>CAVRAH010000012.1:0-211613 GCA_963718925.1 uncultured Alphaproteobacteria bacterium | reverse complement strand
TGCGGCCAGCTCTTGGGGGAGAGTTGGCCGCGCAATTCGATGAGAGGGGTAGGCCCGGTCATCAATCTGCCAAGAGCCCAAAGTAGAGTGGTTGGTCACTACCCTATTGCGAGACCGCCCATGCAGAGGCCCCCGCTCGATCCCGACGTTGGTGACATGGCGCCGTCCGCCCCGACGCTGACGGGCTACGATCAGGAACATCTGGTGACTTACTTGCGGCTGCTCGACGCCGACGCTGAGGGCGCCGACTGCGCGAGGTTGCGTGGATCGTTTTGCATATTGATCCGGAACGCGAGACAGATCGCGCGCGGAGGTCGTTCGAGAGCCATTTATCGCGCGCCAAGTGGATGACGGAGCACGGTTACAAGCAACTGCTACGCGGCGGCGCCGCATAGCCGATAGGTGCAGAATGCGGCGCGTGCTGGCGAGCCCACTGATCCGCGCGGTGCAAGGCAGACTGCCGTTTTCTTACTCCAAACGTCGTCATTCTCGGCCACGCTCGACACAGCACACCTCCACGCAAACGCAACGCAACGGCGAGCCGTCGAGGGCAACCTTGGCGGCTTTTGCGTGTGGCCGTGGGCCGCACAGAAACTGCCCCGGCGCGGGTTGCGTGCTGAGGCCGCTTGTTCGGAACTCCCGGCTTTGTGTGGGGGTAGTGGGTCAATTTAGTCTAGCTGGTTGGGGTCGCTAGGGCGTTTGGGGCTTGTCTGCCTTCCGAAATCCGCTGTAGGCCGTCCTTGGTCAGAACGATGCCGCCCAAGACTTCCTTCGCGTAACCTATATCCTTGAGCCGGAATTGAATGGGGGTCGGAATGTGATGGGTGGCCGGATACGCCGCGAGCTGCCGCAGGGCCTCGAATTCCAAATCGTTTAGCTCTGGGGGCAGAATTTGATCCATCCCCCGAATATGCGCGCGGCACAGGCGTTTTCCAGTCAGTATGCCTGCCACAATCAAACTGACCCACTACCCCCGGCTGGGTGGGGCCTGGGGGACGGATCTCGCCAGCCGAGGGTTCTTGCACTCGGGTATGAGGTAGACCGCCTTTCACACGGCTGCCGTGGCCCAGCCGATATCAGCTAGGGCCGCCTCGGTTATGCTTAGGCTTGCAGAGCGCCGGTCTGTTCAAATCCCGCCGTTATCCGCCGCCTGCCGGGCGTGGTCATCCGCAGCCTGCCGTGTAGGTCCACCAAGTAACCTAGCGCGATCAGCCGGGCACTGTGTTCGGCGAGGATGACGGCTGGCGGTTCGCGCACGGCGCACGTATTACCGACCGTAAGCAGTGAGGAAAATTCCTCGCGGGTGAGGGGGGCTGATTTGGGAGCCATCGTCCGAGTATGGCCCGGCTCCCAAAAGTACACGTGTTCAATTTTGCTCAGAACGGGCTGAGAAATGGCCACATCAGTCGGCGGCACACAACGGACAACTGCCACCGCGATTGCCACCGGACAACTGAGTATAGGCCCAAACTAGACAGGAAAAGACGTGGGGTAGGGGCCTAAAAACCCAACATAATCGGGCAAAACATTACCAATCGGGACGAGAACAAACAGGGGAATGGGGATTTCAAGACCGGTGCCTCAAATCGCTCGTGCCACTTTTCCGTTCTCACTCCGTCATAGACGACGTTCTATTTGTAGGATCGGTGGGAAAGCTCGACAGTGCGGTCATCGAGCTCTGCGACTTTAGTCCAGAGCTCAGCGACCTCGATTTCCAAATTCTTCAGGTTATCGCTATCGACCATTGATTTTTCTAGACGGTCTATCAACTCAGCATTCATCGATCGACCATTTGCCGCCGCCAACTTGGCGATTCTATCGCGCATTCCTTCCGGAAATCGGATGACGAACTGATCCGATCCGCGTCCTGCTGGCCGCATAGCCTTCTTCGCCACGAGAGTTTTCCTTCGAATATTGGGGACGATGCTTGAATAGCGCCTTGACTATATCACGGTGCTATCAGTATCACGGTGATATCAATATCACGGTGATATTGGGAAGTGGAGTCTAAATGAGCCAGAACCCGTCAACTGTCCAGATTTTGGTCCGTTTGCCCGTCGAGATCAAAATCTGGCTCGAAATGGAGGCCGCTCGCAATGGTGCCAGCCAAAACAGCGAAATCGTCAGGACCCTCCGTGCGCGCATGGACGCCGGGCAGAAAGCAGGGCGCTGATGTCACGGGGCAACCAGACCTTTCGTCAGGGAGATATCACAAAAGCACTGAAGGGCGCTCAGAACGCTGGGATTGAGGTGCAGCGCGTGGAAATCGAAACAGGAGGCAAGATCGTGGTTTTTGCCGGGAAGCCCAACCAGAGACTGGAAGGGCGCTTGGCGAATGAGTGGGACGATGTGAGGTGAAACGCAAAAATCCCAAATATACGCATGGGTTTGTTGATCATGATGGAAAGCCGCGCTTCTACTTGCGCGCCCCCGGCCGCAAGCGCGTGCCGCTACCTGGATTGCCCTGGTCTCCAGAATTCATGGAAGCCCGTGGGAGGGCATTAGAAGGCGATTGGGCGGTGCCGGAGCTGGGCGCAAGCCGGACCCGGGCCGGGACCGTCAACGCCGCGATCGTCTCCTACTACCAGTCCAGCGCCTTTCGGGATGGATTGGCTAAGAGTTCGCAGCAGATGCGGCGAGCGATCTTGGAGCGTTTTCGGGAGGACCATGGCGACAAGCGAGTGGCGGAAATGCACAAAGGCACTTCAGATCATCTTGAACAAGAAAACGCCGGCGGCGGCCTCGAACTGGCGCAAGGCGCTTCGCGGTTTCATCGACCATTGCCTGTCGCTCGACATGCTCGCGGTAAATCCGCTTGCTGGTGTGAAGTTGGTCCCGATCAAGTCGGATGGGCATCATCCTTGGGAACTGGAGGAATGCGGCAGGTTCGAGAGTCGCCATGCGATCGGCACGCGCGCACGGCTGGCCTATGAACTCTTGTTGCAGGTCGGCCAGTCGCGCTGCGATGTCGTAAGGATGGGCAGACAGCATGTTCGGAACGGAACGCTCTCCCTCCAACGCCAAAAGACCGGCGTTCTGTTCGATGTGCCGGTGATGCCGGAGCTCCAGAAGGCAATCGATGCGATGCCTGCAAGTGACCACCTCACATTCCTGGTGACCTCCCAAGGCAAGCCGTTCAGCGCGGCAGGCTTTGGGAATTGGTTTCGGCAAGTCTGCGACGCGGCGGATCTGCCGAAGCGATGCACGTCACACGGTCTCCGTAAAGCCGCGGCAACGTGACTGGCAGATCGCGGCGCCACCACGACAGAACTCAAAGCCTGGTTCGGCTGGAAGACAGATAGCGAGGCGGAAGTTTACACCCGCAATGCTGATCGTAAGAGCGCCGCGATCAGAGCCGGCAAAAAGCTCATGTCATGAACAGAAATTGGCAAACCAGAAATCCAGTTTGCCAAAACCACTCGTAAGCAGTTGAAATCACGGAGGGCGGCAACGTGGATGGCGATCCCAGCAGGATTCGAACCTGCAACCCACGGAGTAGAAATCCGTTACTCTATCCAGTTGAGCTATGGGACCGTTGGCGGCTTTATACCATTGCCAATATGAAAAATCCGCTTCGCCGCCAAGCCCATTCCGAACCGTTTTCCCGGCCGCTGCGACAAAGGCTCAGGCGGTGGGCCTTGGCTTCGGCCCGCCCTTGACGCCATGCTGCGCCGCTGCCGGCAGCCGGCGCGGCACAACGGCCGGCTTACGACAAATGTTGCATGCGACTCTTTTCGCCCGTCTGTTCCAGTCGCCATCAGTCCGTCACCTTTTAGCGCACTTCTTTTCGAACACGCGGCGTTGTCCGCGGCCCAGGGAGCTCCATCATGATCGGTTTGGTTCGCGCAGCGACACTTTGCGCCACGCTGGCGCTTGGCCTGGTCGCGGCGCAGGCGGCGGATAAGGCCTTCAAACGCGACGATCTGGCCGATTCGGCGATCAAGCTCGAAGCCCAGATCAAGAGCGAAGCGGGCCCCGTCGCCAAGACCAACGCCACCCTGAAAACCGACGCCGACGCCGCCTTCAAGCGCAACGATTTCCGGACCGGCCTGCAAATCCTCGGGCAGATCGCCGCCACGACGCCCGACGACAGCGCCAACTGGCTGCGGCTCGCCCGCACCATTTTCCAGATTCGCGCCGGCCAACTCCAGCGAGCAGACCTTCCTGCTCGAGCGCGCCTCGACCGCGGCCTATATCGCCTATCAGCGCGCCGCCAATGCCGGCGAGGAGGCGGACGCGCTGGCCGTGCTCGGCCGCGCGATGTCGCGAGCGCAAGCTGTGGCGGCCGGCGCTCGATAGCCTTGCGGCTCTCGCTCGATCTGCGCGAGGTCGCCGACGTGCGCGGCCAATATGAAAAGATGCGCGACGAGCACGGCTTCCGGCTGCTCGACTATACCGTCGATTCCGACTCGGCCTCGCCGCGCGCCTGCTTCCAGTTCTCCGAGGACCTCGCCAAGCGCACCGACTTCGCGCCGTATCTGGCGCTCGCCGGCAACGACAAGCCGGCGTTGACGTCGGAAGGAAAGCAGCTTTGCGTCGACGGGCTGAAGCACGGCGAGCGCTACAACATCAATCTGCGCGCCGGCCTGCCGTCCACGGTCAAGGAAACCCTGCCGAAATCGGCCGAGTTCAACATCTATGTGCGCGACCGCAAGCCGTTCGTGCGCTTCACCGGGCGCGCCTATGTGCTGCCGCGCACCGGCCAGCGCGGCATTCCGCTGGTCAGCGTCAATACCCCGGCGGTGTCGGTCAATGTGTTCAGGATCGGCGATCGCAACCTGATCAACACCGTGATCGACAGCGATTTTCAGCGGGCCCTGAGCCGATACGAGCTTTCCAGCCTCGGCGACGAACGCGGCGTCAAGGTCTGGTCCGGCGAACTCGCGACCGCGACCACGCTCAACCAGGACGTCACGACGGCGTTTCCGGTCGATCAGGCGCTCGGCGACCTTGCAGCCGGGCGTCTACGTCATGACCGCGGCCGCCAAGGGCCCGGGCAGCGACGACGACTGCTCGCTGGCGACGCAATGGTTCATCGTTTCCGATCTCGGCCTGACCGCTTTTTCCGGCAATGACGGCATCCACGTCTTCGTCAATTCGCTGGCCTCGACGGACGCGGTGGCGAAGGCCGAGGTGCGGCTGGTGGCGCGCAACAACGAAATCCTCGCGACCCGCAAGACCGACGATTCCGGCCATGTGCTGTTTGAGGCGGGGCTGGCGCGCGGCGAGGGCGGTCTTTCGCCGGCCATGCTGACCGTGATGCGGCGACAAGGCCGACTACGCCTTCCTCAGCCTGAAATCCAATGCGTTCGACCTGTCCGACCGCGGCGTTTCCGGCAGGGCGGTGCCCGCGGGCGCCGATGCGTTCGTCTACGCCGAGCGCGGCGTCTATCGCTCCAACGAGACCGTATACCTGACGGCGCTGCTGCGCGACGGCCAGGGCAATGCCGTGACCGGCGGGCCGCTGACGCTGGTGATCGAGCGTCCCGACGGCGTCGAATTCCGCCGCGCCGTGCTGCCGGATCAGGGCGCGGGCGGCCGAACGCTGGCGGTGCCGCTCAATTCGGCGGTCCCGACCGGCACCTGGCGGGTGCGGGCCTTTACCGATCCCAAGGGGGCCTCGGTCGGGGAAACCACCTTCATGGTCGAGGATTACATCCCGGAGCGGATCGAATTCGATCTGTCCAGCCAAGGACAAGCAGATCAAAGCTGATGTTCCCGTAGAACTTAAGGTCGACGGTCATTTCCTCTATGGCGCGCCGGCCTCGGGCCTGCAGCTCGAGGGCGACATGCTGGTGGCGCCGGCGGCCGAGCGGCCGGGTTTTGCCGGATACCAGTTCGGCGTCGCCGACGAGGAGACCGCCAGCAACGAGCGCACGCCGATCGAAAACCTGCCCGAGGCCGACGCCAACGGCGTTGCGACCTTCCCGGTCAGCCTTGCAAAGCCGCCGACGTCGACGCGCCCGCAGGAAGCGCAGATCTTCATCCGCATGGCGGAGGCCGGCGGACGCGCGGTCGAGCGCAAGCTGGTGCTGCCGGTCGCGCCGAGCACCGCGATGATCGGCGTCAAGCCGCTGTTCGGCGACAAGAGCGTCGCGGAGGGCGACAAGGCCGGTTTCGACGTCGTGTTCGTGTCGCCCGACGGCAAGCCGCTGGCGCGCGACGGCCTGCGCTACGAGCTGTTGAAGATCGAATCCCGCTATCAGTGGTATCGGCAGAATTCGTCCTGGGAATACGAGCCGGTCAAATCGACCAAGCCGCGTCGCCGATGGCGATCTGGCCATCGCCGCCGACAAGCCGTCGCGCATTACGCTGTCGCCGCAGCCCGGCCGCTATCGCCTCGACGTCAAATCGACCGAGGCCGACGGGCCGCTGACGTCGGTGCAGTTCGACGTCGGCTGGTACTCCGACGGCAGCGCCGATACGCCCGATCTGTTGGAAACCTCGATCGACAAGCCGGAATATCAGTCCGGCGATACCATGGTGGTCTCGGTCAACGCGCGCTCCGCCGGCAAGCTGACCATCAATGTGCTCGGCGACCGGCTGCTGACGACGCAAACGCTCCGACGTCAAGGAAGGCACCGCGCAGGTCAAGATTCCCGTCGGCAAGGATTGGGGCACCGGCGCCTATGTGGTGGCGACGCTGCGCCGTCCGCTCGATGCGGCGGCCCTGCGGATGCCGAGCCGCGCCATCGGGCTGAAATGGTTCGGCATCGACAAGAAGACCCGCACGCTTCAGGTCAATCTGTCGCCGCCGGCGCTGGTGCGCCCGAACACCACGCTGAAGCTGCCGGTCAAACTCGGCGGCCTCAGTCCCGGCGAGGACGCAAAAATCGTCGTTGCCGCGGTCGATGTCGGCATTCTCAATCTTACCAACTACAAGCCGCCGGCGCCGGACGATTACTATCTCGGCCAGCGCCGCCTGACCGCGGAAATCCGCGACCTCTACGGGCAACTGATCGACGGCATGCAGGGTACCCGCGGCCAGCTCAAGACCGGTGGCGATGGCGCCGGCGCGGAGCTGCAGGGCAGCCCGCCGACGCAGAAACCCTTGGCGCTCTATTCCGGGATCGTCACGGTCGCAGCCGACGGCACCGCCGAAATCAGTTTCGACATTCCGGAGTTCGCCGGCACCGCGCGCGTCATGGCGGTGGCCTGGACGGCGACCAAACTCGGCCGCGCCACGACGGATGTCACGGTGCGCGATCCCGTCGTGCTGACGGCGACGCTGCCGCGCTTCCTGCTCAATGGCGATCACGGCACCATGAGCTTCGATCTCGACAACGTCGAGGGCGCGCCCGGCGACTACACCATCAACGTCAAGACCTCGGGCCCGGTGAAGGTCACCGGCAACCCCGCAACGACCGTCAAACTCGCCGCCAAGCAGCGTACCTCGATGTCGCTGGCGCTCGATGCCGGCGGCGCCGGAACCGCGAACCTCGATGTCGATATCAGGGGGCCGGACGGGCTGACGCTGGCGCGACATTATGCGCTCGACGTCAAGGCGGCGACGCAGATCCTCGCGCGCCGCTCGATCCGGACCCTTGCCAAGGGCGAGAGCCTGACGCTGACCTCCGACATGTTCTCCGATCTGGTGCAGGGCACCGGCGGCGTCTCGCTGTCCGTCAGCCTGTCGACGGCGCTCGATGCCGCGACCATCCTGAAGGCGCTCGACCGCTATCCGCTATGGTTGTTCGGAGCAGATCACCAGCCGCGCCATGCCGCTGCTGTACGTCAACGATCTGGCCGCCGGCGCTCATCTGGCCATGGACACCGAAGTCGACCAGCGCATCAGGGACGCCATCGACCGGTTGCTGGCGCGGCAGGGCTCCAACGGATCGTTCGGCCTGTGGTCGGCCGGCGGCGACGACGCCTGGCTGGATGCCTACGTCACGGACTTCCTGACCCGCGCGCGCGAAAAGGGATTTGCGGTGCCGGATGTGCTGTTCAAGAGCGCCCTCGACCGGATCCGCAACTCCGTGGTGAATGCCAACGAGCCTGAAAAGGACGGTGGGCGCGACCTCGCTTATGGTCTCTACGTGCTCGCCCGCAACGGCACCGCGCCGATCGGCGATCTGCGTTATCTCGCCGACACCAAATTGAACAATCTGGCGACCCCGATTGCGAAAGCGCAACTGGCGGCCGCGCTGGCGCTGGTCGGCGACAAGGGCAGGGCAGAGCGGGTCTATGCCGCAGCCCTCGACAGCCTCGCGCCAAAGCCGGCGCTGGAGTTCGGCCGGGTCGACTACGGCAGCGCTTTGCGCGATGCCGCAGCGCTGGTTTCGCTCGCGAGCGAAGGCAATGCGCCGCGGGCGACGCTGACGCAGGCGGTGGCGCGGGTCGAAGTGGCGCGCGGGCTGACGCCCTACACCTCGACCCAGGAGAATGCCTGGCTGGTACTGGCATCGCGCGCGCTGGCGAAGGAAACCATGACGCTGGATCTCGACGGCGCGCCGATCAAGACCGCGCTTTATCGCAGCTACAAGGCTGCCGAGATGGCGGGCAAGCCGATCAAGATCACCAACACCGGGGACGCGCCGGTGCAGGCGGTGGTCTCGGTCAGCGGTTCGCCGATCACGCCGGAGCCGGCAGCCTCCAACGGCTTCAAGATCGAGCGCAATTATTTCACGCTCGACGGCAAGCCGGCCGATGTGTCGAAGGCCAAGCAGAACGACCGCTTCGCGGTGGTGCTGAAGATCACCGAAGCCAAGCCGGAATACGGTCACATCATGGTGTCGGATTATCTGCCGGCGGGCCTTGAGATCGACAATCCGCATCTGGTCTCTTCCGGTGACACCGGCACGCTGGACTGGATCGAGGATGGCGAGGAGCCGGAGAACACCGAATTCCGCGACGACCGCTTCACGGCCGCGATCGATCGCGCCAGCCGACGACAAGTCGGTGTTTACGGTGGCCTATGTGGTGCGCGCGGTTTCGCCCGGGCAAATACGTGCTGCCGCAAGCCTATGTCGAGGACATGTACAATCCCTCGCGCTATGGCCGCACCGGCACCGGCTCGGTCGAGGTGCGTCCGGCGAAATGAGCGCAGCAACGGCGATAAGGCGTGCATCGTACCGCCCGCTCCGGCCACGGACCAGGCTGGTAGCGGCAGCGCTGGGCGTGGCTTGCCTGACGCTGACGGGGGCCTTCGCCGCGTGGGTGGTCTCGCTTGGCCCGTTGCCGCTGGCGCAGGCCCGCGAAGTCTCCACCACGATCGTCGACCGTAACGGCAAACTGCTGCGCGCCTATGCGATGGCCGACGGCCGCTGGCGGTTGCCGGTCGACGCCAAAACCAACGTCGATCCGGGCTATCTCAAGCTGCTGCTGGCCTATGAAGACCGCCGCTTTCGCATCCACGCAGGCGTCGATCCGCTGGCGCTGGGCCGTGCCGCGTTTCAGCTCGCTCACCCGTGGCCATATCGTGTCCGGCGGTTCCACGATCACCATGCAACTCGCCCGGCTGATGGAGCCGCGGCGGGAGCGGTCGGTTTACGCCAAGTTGCGGCAGATGGTCCGCGCGCTCGAAATCGAGCGGCAGACTGAACAAGGACCAGATCCTCGATCTCTATCTGGCGATGGCGCCGTTCGGCGGCAATCTCGAAGGAATTCGCGCGGCTTCGATCGCCTATTTCGGCAAGGAGCCGAAGCGGTTGTCGCTGGCGGAATCCGCGCTGCTGGTGGCGTTGCCGCAGTCGCCGGAAACCCGCAGGCTCGATCGCTATCCCGATGCCGCGCGCGCCGCGCGCGACCGCGTGCTCGATCGCATGGTCGAGGATGGCCGGATCTCCGAAGAGGACGCTGCCGGCGCCAAGGCCGTGCCGGTGCCGCGGCTGCGCAAGCCGATGCCGATCCTGGCGCCGCATTCCGCCGATCAGGCGATGGCATCCGTGAAGGACACGCCGGTCATCGCGCTGACGCTGGATTCTGGCCTGCAGAAAGTCCTTGAAGCGCTGGCGCGCGACCGCGCGATCGCATTGGGTCCGAATATTTCCGTCGCCATCATCGCGGTAGACAATGCGAGCGGCGATGTGCTGGCGCGGGTCGGCTCGCCTGACTATTTCGATGACCGCCGCGCCGGCCAGGTCGATATGACGCGCGCCGTGCGCTCGCCGGGATCGACGCTGAAACCTTTCATCTATGGTCTGGCGTTCGAGGATGGCTTCGTTCATCCGGAAAGTCTGATCGATGACCGGCCGATCCGCTTCGGCTCTTACGCGCCGGAGAATTTCGACATGACCTTCCAGGGCACGGTGCCGGTGCGCAAGGCGCTGCAAATGTCCCTGAACGTGCCGGCGGTCGCGTTGCTTGACCGCGTCGGCGCCAGCCGCCTGTCCGTCGCGGCTGAAGCAGGCAGGCGCCAATCTGGTGCTGCCGAAGGACGAAGCGCCGGGGCTTGCCATGGGTCTCGGTGGCGTCGGCGATCACGCTGCAGGATCTGGTGCAGCTCTATTCCGGGCTGGCGCGGCTCGGCAACACGCGGCCGCTGCGCGAGATGATGAACGTGCGCGATGATGCACGCGACAGCCTGCGGCTGCTGGATCAGGTCGCGGCCTGGCAGGTCGGAAATGTGCTGATCGGGTACGCCGCCGCCGGAAAACGGCGTGCATAACCGGATCGCCTTCAAGACCGGCACCAGCTACGGCTATCGCGATGCCTGGTCGATCGGCTTCGACGGCCGCATCACCATCGGGGTTTGGGTCGGCCGTCCCGACGGCGCGCCCGCGCCCGGAATTGTCGGCCGCACCGCCGCTGCGCCAATCCTGTTCGATGCCTTCGCCCGTACCGGAAAGCTGCCGGCGCCGCTGCCGAGGCCGCCGAAGGGAACGCTGGTGGCGAGCAATGCCAAGCTCCCGCTGCCGCTGCGACGGTTATCGGCCCGTGGGCGAACTGGTCCGAACCGACGGCGAGCAGGCGCCGCACATCCAGTTTCCGCTCAACGGCTCGCGGATCGATGCGGCCGGAGCGGATGGCGCGTCAGTTTTCCGCAGTGCCGGTGAAGGTCGCCGGCGGCGTGCTTCCGATGACCATGCTCGTCAATGGTGTGTCGGTGGGCGAAATCGATGGCCGCCGCCAGCGCCTGATCGATCCGCCGGGGCCGGGCTTTGCCAGATTGACGGTGATCGACGCCAAGGGCGCCGCGGACACAGTTGTCGTCAGAATTCAGTAAAAGCTCTGCTAAGCGGTTGTCGCGATGGTGGTTTCGGCGTATGCGGAACCGATGGCCGAGACCTATGCCCGCCCCCGATTTGGAGAGCCGCGCGAGCCGAAGAACCGGGTAGATCCGGCTAGCCGGCTTGTCGGCGTGCTCGATTTTGTCACAGGCGGCCATGTCCGCGCCGTCGCGTTTCTGACGCTGTGCGGGCTCGCTGCTGTTTCTGCCCGGATTTTTCAGCATCCCGCCGATCGATCGCGACGAGGCGCGGTTCGCGCAGGCGACCAAGCAGATGGTCGAAAGCGGCGATTTCGTCGACATCCGCTTCCAGGATGAGGTGCGCTACAAGAAGCCGGTCGGCATCTACTGGCTGCAGGCGGCCGCGGTCGAAACCGCCTCGGCGCTCGGCCTGCCGCGGGCGCAGGTCCGCATCTGGCTGTACCGCGTTCCGTCCCTGATCGGCGCGCTCGGGGCCGTGCTTCTGACTTACTGGACGGCGCTGGCCTTCGTCACGCGGCGCGGCGCCGTTCTTGCCGGACTGATGATGGCAAGTTCGGTCTTGCTCGGCGCCGAGGCTCGGCTCGCCAAGACCGATGCCATGCTGCTGTTCACGGTCGTCGCCGCGATGGGGGCGCTGGCGCGGGTGTATCTGTCCTGGCAGCGGGGCGAGGATCCCGTCGCATCCGCCATGGACGTGGCCGGCGATTTTCTGGACAGCGCTTGCTGGCGGCATCCTGCTCAAGGGACCGCTGATCCTGATGTTTGTGGGGCTGACGATCGCCGCGCTGGCGATCCTCGATCGCTCCGCCACGTGGCTTTGGCGGCTGCGTCCGGTATGGGGCCTGATCTGGCTCCTGGTTCTGGTGCTGCCCTGGTTCGTCGCGATCTTCTGGCGCGCCGGCGACGCATTCTTTGCGAACTCCATCGGCGGCGACATGTTGAGCAAGCTGGCGGCGCAGGAATCGCATGGCGCGCCGCCCGGTGTCTATCTGCTGCTGTTCTGGGTGACGTTCTGGCCGGGCGCGCCGCTGGCGGGAATGGCGGTGCCGGCGGTCTGGCGGGCGAGGCGAGAGCCCGGTGCGCAGTACCTGCTGGCCTGGCTGGTTCCTTCCTGGATCGTGTTCGAATTGGTGCTGACCAAACTGCCGCATTACGTGCTGCCGCTCTATCCGGCGATCGCGATCCTCACGGTCGGCGCGCTCGAGCGCCGGGTGCTGTCGCGATCCTGGCTGATGCGCGGGGCCGCCTGGTGGTTTGTCATTCCCGCGCTCGCTTCCGTCGTTGCCGTTGTCGGAGCGGTCACGCTGACGCGCCAGCCGGTATTCCTGGCGTGGCCGTTTGTGGCGGCGGCCCTCATCTTCGGGCTGTTCGCGTGGTGGCTCTATGATGACAATCGCGCCGAGCGCTCGTTGCTGAACGCTGTGGTCGCGGCGATGTTTCTGGCCGTGGCCATCTATGGCGTCGTCGTGCCGGCACTGACCCCGCTGTTTCCGAGCGCCGAAATCGCGCGGGCGCTGCGCAACGTCGCCTGCGTCGGGCCGAAAGCCGCCGCCGCCGGCTTCCACGAGCCGAGCCTGGTCTTCATGACCGGCACCTCGACGGTGCTGACGGATGGATCGGGTGCCGCGGATTTCCTGGGCCAGGGCAGTTGCCGCTTCGCGCTGGTGGAGCAGCGTTCGGAGCGCGCATTTGCCCAGCGCGCCGAAGCCATTGGTTTGCGCTACGATGTGGCCACCCGCATCGACGGCTATAATATTTCGCAAGGGCGGTCGATCTCGATCGCGATCTTCCGCTCCGAAGGTACGGAATAAGATGTCCGCTCAGGCCGGCATCGGCAAATCCGCAAATTACTTCGCGCGTCTTTTCGCCCTGGTGCTGACGTCGCTGGCCCAACTTGTGCGTCCGCCGTCGCATGCAAGACGCGCCGAAGCCGCGCGGCGATTGGCGCGTCATGCGCTTCTGATGTCGGCAATCGTCGGTGTGGTCATCGTCGCGCTGATGGTCGGAGTAGATGCGCGGGAGATCGGCCTGATGCCGCCCCGCGGCACGCCGAGCCTGTGGCCGGTTCGCATCCTGACCGAGTTCGGCAAGGACGCCTATGTGCTGTGGATTCTGGCTTTGATGCTGCTTGCTGTTGCCCTTGTCGCGCCGGCATTGCGAGGCACCCCGCAAGCCCGGCTGCTGAGCTTTGGCTTGCGCCTGCAGTTCTTGTTCTTCGCCGTGCTGGTGCCGCTGCTCGCCGGCGAAATTCATAAAATGGATCGCCGGTCGCGGCCGGCCGTTCGTGGGAGGCCAGGCCAACCCCTTCAATTTCGTTCCCTTCGCCGGAACGGAAGCCTATGCCAGCTTCCCGTCGGCGCACGCCATCACGGCTTTTGCCCTGGCTTTCGCGGTAGGCGCGGTCTGGCCACGGGCGCGAGGCGTGATGATCGCCTATGCGCTCCTGATCGCCTTCAGCTCGCCTGGTGCTGCTGGCCCATCATCCCAGCGACGTGGTCGCGGGCGCGCTGATCGGGGTGGTCGGCGCAATGAGCGTGCGATACTGGTTCGCCGCGCGTGGTCTGGGGTTCGCGATCGGCCGCGACGGCGCGATTTCGGCGCTCGGCTCCAGGCCGTCTCAAAAGGGTTGCCCGCGGGGCGTCAGCCCCATAAGAAGCGGGCGCCGGACGCAAGCGATCCCGGCTGCGGGCCAACTCTAACGGTGAGTGTGGATTTGCCTTCTTCTGACACAGCCGAGACGGCCGTTTCCATCGTCGTTCCCGTGCGCAATGAGGCCGATAATGTGGCGCCTCTGATCGCAGAAATCGCCGCCGCCCTCGACGGCCGGTGGATCTATGAAATCATCTACGTCAATGACGGTTCAACGGACGCGACCGCGGAGCGGCTTGTTGCCGCCATGAGGCAGCGCGGAAATCTGCGCCAGATTCGCCACGCGACATCGTCAGGCCAATCGGCCGCCGTGCGCAGCGGAGTTCGCGCTGCGCGCGGCGCCATTGTGGCAACGCTCGATGGCGACGGCCAGAACAATCCCGCGTTCCTGCCGGACCTGATTTCGGCGATCGAAAAGGGCGGTGAGCGCGTCGGTCTTGCCGCCGGTCAGAGAGTCGGACGCAAGGACACCGGTTTCAAGAAAATGCAGTCGCGCATCGCCAACGCGGTGCGCAATGCGATCCTGCGCGATGGCACCCGCGATACCGGCTGCGGCCTGAAAGCTTTCCGGCGCGAAGTCTTCCTGGCGCTGCCCTATTTCGACGGTCTGCATCGTTTCCTGCCGGCGCTGGTACGCCGCGAAGGCTACGAGATCGCCTATGTCGACGTGATCGACCGGCCGCGGCATTCCGGCGTGTCAAACTACGGTTTCTTCGATCGGCTATGGATCGGAATCATGGATCTTGCCGGCGTATGGTGGCTGATCCGCCGCAAGAAACCGACACCTGTTGTGACCGAGGTGACCGTATGACCGAGCTGTTCCACAACCTCATCAGCTACCTGAACGATGTATTCGTCATCAAGTTCGATGGCTGGGTCGCTCTCGGCTTCGTGGCGCAGGCATTTTTCACGATGCGCTTCGTGGTGCAATGGATCGCGTCGGAACGCGCCCGCAGGAGCGTGATCCCGGTGGCGTTCTGGTTCTTTTCCATCGGCGGCGGCGCGTTGTTGCTGGTCTATGCGCTATACCGCAGGGACCCTGTGTTCATTGCGGGCCAGGGACTCGGCCTTTTGGTCTATGTTCGCAATCTTTATTTCATCGCCATGCACCGACAGCAGGTATCTGCCGACAATTGACCGCAAGCAGGTTGGGACCGTCCGCGCGGCGTTCGTCGGTTCTCTATCCGGCCGGCTGAGTTGGGCAGCGCCACGAGAACGATCCTCTCGCGCTCAAGCGTCGTGCGCTGTTTTCACGCAACCGGCAAGCTCTGGCGTCGGCTACAGGTTCGTGTAGGTTTGCCCCCAACAACGGGTGCCAAGCCCGGGGTTTTGTGGGGAGCGACATGAAACAAAAAAAATCAATCCTTTCGTTTTTCAACCTCATTGCAACGGCCATCGCAGCCGCAAGCCTTATCTCGATTTCGCAGCCAGCCGGCGCGCAGCAGGCGGCGGTCGCGATCGACAGTGACGACATCGGCGGCGTCGTGCGCGGTCCATCGGGACCTGAAGCGGGCGTCTGGGTCATTGCAGAGACCACCGAACTGCCGACGAAATTCGCCAAGATCGTCGTCACCGACGATCAGGGTCGCTTCGTGATCCCCGATTTGCCGCCGAAGGTGAATTACGAGGTGTGGGTTCGCGGCTATGGCCTGGTGGATTCGCCCAAGCTGCGCGCAAAGCCCGGCCAGCTTCTCAATCTGACGGCGGTGGCGGCGCCCGATGAGGCGTCCGCAGCGCACTATTATCCGGCGATCTACTGGTTCACGCTGCTGAAGATTCCGCCGGCCAAGGATTTCGGCGGCACCACGGACATTCCGAAGCAAATCACCCAGGATATCTGGCGTCAGCGCATGAACAATGTCGATTGCGTCGGCTGCCATCAGCTGGGCCAGGAAGCCACCCGCACCATCCCGGCCGCGTTCGGCGAATTCAAGACGGGTGAAGAGGCCTGGATGCGCCGCGTCTCCTCGGGACAGACCGGCGAGTGGATGGTGAACCGGCTCGCCGGGGAACTCGGCAGTGTGCCGTTCAAATATTTTGGCGACTGGACCGACCGCATTGCCAAGGGCGAATTGCCCAGGACCAAGCCGCCGCGGCCGTCCGGCATCGAGCGCAACGTGGTCATCTCGTCATGGGAGTGGGCCACCGAAAAGCACTTCGTGCACGATCTGATTTCCTCGGACCGGCGCAATCCGACCGTCAACGCCTACGGCCCGTTGTATGGTTCGAATGAATACTCCTCCGACAACATGCCGATCCTCGACCCGAAGACGAGCATGGTGACCTTCTTCAAAATGCCGGTCGCCGATCCGAACATGCCGGAAATGCTTGGACCGCCGTTGCATCCCAATGCCACGCTCAAGCCGATTGGCGCTTCGGCCTATTGGGGTGAGGAGAAAATCTGGAGCACGCGGGCGAATAATCACAACGGCATGATCGACGGCAAGGGCCGAGTGTGGTTCGCGGCCGCCGTGCGCGGGATCGAGAATCCGGACTTCTGCAAGAAGGGCTCCGACCATCCCTCGGCGAAGGCGTTTCCCATTCTGCGCTCGGGCCGTCAGGCTTCGATGCTCGATCCGAAGACGATGAAGTACAGTTTCATCGACACCTGCTTTGGCACCCATCACCCGCAATTCGGCTACGACGCCGATAACACGTTGTGGTTCTCCGGGACCGGCCCGGTCGCCGGCTGGGTCAACACAAGGGTCTGGGACGAAACCGGCGATGCCGCGAAGGCGCAAGGCTGGACGCCGTTCGTTCTCGATACCAACGGCAATGGCAAGCTCGACGAATACACCGAGCCCGGCGCGCCGGCGCAGGCGGACAAGGACATGCGGATCGCTGGATCCGGGCCCTATGCCGTGATGCCGCATCCCACCGATGGCTCGATCTGGTACGCCACCAACGTGTTCGCCGGCACGCCCGGCTTCCTGCGCCTCGATCCCAAGACCAAACTGTCGGAATTCTACGCCATTCCCAAGGAAGGCATCGGCATTCGCGGCGGAGACATCGACAGCAACGGCGTGGTTTGGGGCTCGGGCTCAAACGGAAGCCTGATTAGCTTCGACCGCCGCAAATGCAAGAACCCGCTCAACGGGCCGAATGCGACGGGCAATCACTGCCCGGAAGGCTTTGCCTTCCACAAATATCCGGGACCGGGCTTTGAGGGCTTCGAAAACTCCAGTGCCGAAGCGAGCTACTGGACCTGGGTCGACCAGCACAACGCGGTGGGCCTCGGCGAGAATATCCCGATTTCCACCGCCAATCTCAATGACGGCTTCGTCGCCTTCAAGGATGGACAGATGGTGATGCTGCGCATCCCTTACCCGATCGGCTTCTTCGCCAAGGGCCTTGATGCGCGCATTGACGATCCGAATGCCGGATGGAAGGGGCGGGGGCTGTGGAGCACGAGCGGCGACCGCGTGCCCTGGATGATGGAGGGCGGCAAGGGTTCGAAGCCGCGCGCCGTGCATATTCAGATACGGCCAGATCCGCTGGCGAAGTAGAAAATCACGGGAGGCGTTCGGCTCGGATGACGAGCCGTTCGCCGGCAATGCCGGCCCATCGAATTGGGGATGCTGTCTGGCGCTTCGCATCGTTCGCCATTGGCAGCTTGCGCTGCGTCCGCAATGTGGTTCCGGAAGCCCTATGCGGCGTTGAACGCCTCAAAGCCGCGGGCAAGGTCAGCCTTGAGGTCCTCGACATTCTCTAGTCCGATATGCAGCCTCAAGGTCGGCCCGCCCGGCGCCCATTGGGTGGCCGTCCGATAGGTTGCACAGTCGAATGGAATGACGAGGCTTTCGAATCCACCCCATGAATAGCCCATGCCGAACAATTTGACGGTGTTGAGCAGGGCATCGACGGATTTCTGCGGCGCCGGCTTCAGAACAATACTGAACAGGCCGGACGCGCCGGTAAAATCCCGTTTCCAGATCGCGTGGCCCGGATCATTCTCCATGGCGGGGTGCAGCACCCTGGCGACCTCGGGCCGCGCCGAAAGCCATCGCGCCATTTCGAGCCCCGACCGATGATGCTGCGCAAGCCGCACCGCGAGCGTCCGCAAACCGCGTATCGCAAGGAAAACGTCATCGGGCCCCGCGCAAACACCGAGCAAGCGGATCGACTCGATGATCGTCGGCCAGGCTTTCGCATTCGCCGAAATGGTTCCGAACATGATGTCCGAATGCCCGCCGATATATTTGGTGGCGGCCTGGATGCTGATATCGACGCCGTGCTCCAGCGAGCGGTGAAACAGAGGGGTCGCCCACGTGTTGTCGTCGATCACAAGCGCGCCGCGCGCATGCGCCACCGAAGCGATGGCCGGGATGTCGGGCATTTCGAAGGTTTGCGAGCCGGGCGCCTCGACGAGCACCGCCTTGGTGTTGGGCTTGAACAATTCGGCGATACCTGAGCCGATCAAGGGATCGAAATAGGTGGTCTCGACGCCGTAGCGGGCAAGCATGCCATTGCAGAAATGGCGCGAAGGCCGGTAGACGTTGTCGCAAACCAGGAGATGATCGCCTGACTTCAGCGCCGCGAGCAGGGTCGTGGTGATCGCCGACAGTCCCGAGGGAGCAAGGCCGACGCCCGCGCATTGCGGGCCCTCCAGGGCCATCATCGCTTCCTGCAGCGCCTTGGTCGTCGGCGTTCCGTGGCGGCCATACTGGAACTCGCCGCGATGGGCATGCAGGTCGTCGGCGGTCGGATAAAGCACCGTGGAGCCATGGACGACCGGCGGATTGACGAATCCTTTCTGCGCCCTGGTGTCGCGGCCGGCGGTTACCAGCGTGGTTTCCGCCCTCAGCGGCTTCGTCCGTCCGTCATCCCCTGGAGAATTCATGTGTTCCGCCACCACCAATGGTTTCCCAGACCGCCCCGCCACGCCAAAGTCCGCTGCAGCAGCGGGTTGCAGGTGGGATTGTTAATAGCAGGACAGGGAAGACGGACGTCAACCCCTTGACCCGGCCCTCCAGTCGTTCTGTGATGCGCCGCAACTATCTCGTCGCTGCATGTTGAGGGGCTCGCCGCGACCATCGATTCATTGCTCGACCGGATTTTGGGTCATGGTACCCATTTTGGCCGGCATTTGGAGTGGTGGATCATTGGATCGGCCCGTCGGCGCACGCGATGAACCCTTCCCGGACGACCTTCGAAAGGCTTCGCCATGAAACGTGCATCTGTTGTCTTTACCCTGGCTCTTGCTGCCGGTCTTTCGACCCAGGCTGCCACCGCGCAGACGCTCAAGACGGTCAAGGACCGCGGCATGTTATCCTGCGGCGTGAGCCAGGGACTGCCGGGCTTTTCCTCTCCCGATGACAAGGGCAACTGGACCGGGCTCGACGTCGACGTTTGTCGTGCGATCGCGGCCGCCATCTTCAACGATCCGACCAAGGTCAAGTTCGTTCCGCTGTCAGCCAAGGATCGCTTCACCGCGCTGCAGTCCGGCGAGATCGACGTGCTCTCTCGCAATACCACCTGGACGCTGTCCCGTGATACCTCGCTCGGCGCCAATTTCACCGGGGTAACCTATTATGACGGTCAGGGGTTCCTCGTTAAAAAATCCCTCAAGGTGAACTCGGCGCTGGAATTGAACAGCGCCTCGGTTTGCGTGCAAACCGGCACAACTACCGAGCAGAATCTCGCCGACTATTTCAAGGGCAACAACATGAAGTACGAGGTGATCGCGTTCGGCACCGCCGACGAGACGGTGAAGGCCTACGAGTTCCGGACGCTGTGACGTCTTCACCTCGGACGTATCGCAGCTCTATGCCGAGCGTCTGAAGCTTGCAAACCCCGCCGATCATGTCGTGCTTCCCGAAGTGATCTCAAAGGAGCCGCTCGGCCCGATGGTGCGCCACGGCGACGATCAATGGTTCGATCTCGTCAAATGGGTGCTGTTTGCCATGGTTGATGCGGAAGAACTCGGCGTCACCCAAAAGAACGTCGACGAGATGACGAAATCGGACAAGCCGGAACTCAAACGGGCCCTCGGTACCGATGGCAACCTCGGCGAACAGCTCGGCCTGACCAAGGATTGGGTGGTGAGGATCGTCAAGGCGGTCGGCAATTACGGCGAGACGTTCGATCGCAATGTGGGCGCCGGTTCGAAACTCGGAATTGCCCGTGGACTTAATCAGCTCTGGAACAAGGGCGGGATTCAATACGCACCGCCGATCCGCTGATCACAGCGGTACCGGCGGCGATGACTATCGAGCCCCGAAAGCCACCGTCGCAGTTTGTCAGCAAGCTGCGGCGCGCACTCGGCGGCCAGGCAGGGTGGGGCGGCTTCGTCCTTCAGCTCGTGTTCGTCGCCGTGCTCGCCTGGATCTCCTACGAGATCGTCGCCAATGTCAGCGAGAATTTGAAGGCGCAGCGGATCACCGCAGGCTTCGGTTTCTTGGCCAACACGGCGGGTTTTGACGTCAGCCAGAACCTCATTCCCTATTCGGGATCCGATACCTACACGCGGGTGTTTTTCGTCGGTCTGCTCAACACGCTATTGGTTTCGCTGATCGGCGTTTTCTTCGCCACCTTGATCGGATTTCTGGTTGCGCTTGGTCGGCTGTCGCCGAACTGGCTGTTGGCGCGAATCTCCGGCGGCTATGTCGAACTGGTGCGCAACCTTCCGCTCCTGTTCCAGATACTGTTCTGGTATCTGGCGGTGCTCGCAGCGCTGCCCAATCCGCGACAGAGCATAGCGTTGTTTGGTAGTTTCTTTCTCAGCAATCGTGGCCTGGTGATTCCAAGGCCGATTGGCGATACCGGATTCGAGCCGTTCATGTTGGCTCTGCTGATTGCAATTGTTGGCTCCGTCGGGTTGTGGCGCTATTCGCGTTGGCAACTGTTCCAGAACGGCAGGATGATCAAAACCTGGCCCTATGTGCTGGGCTTGCTGCTCGGCCTGCCGCTTGCAAGCGCGCTGATCTTTGGCGCGCCGGTTTCCTTTGAAATTCCCGTTCTCAAGGGATTCAATTTTTCCGGCGGCTCGCGCATCATTCCGGAATTCGTGGCGCTGACGCTGGCGCTCTCGACCTATACCGCGGCCTTTATCGCCGAGATCGTGCGCGCCGGAATTTTGTCCGTCCATAAGGGGCAGATGGAGGCCGGCGCCTCGCTCGGCCTGCAACGCGGTTCGGTGCTGCGGCTGATCGTGATTCCGCAGGCGTTGCGCGTCATCCTGCCGCCGCTCACCAACCAGTATCTCAACCTGACCAAGAACTCGTCGCTGGCGGTGGCGATCGGCTACCCTGACCTGGTTTCGGTGTTTGCGGGCACGACGCTGAGCCAGACCGGGCAGGCGATCGAAATCATCGGCATTACCATGGGCGTCTATCTCCTGATCTCGCTGGTGACGAGCGCGATCATGAGCTTCTACGGATGGCGGCTCGGACGGAGCCTGGGCGGATGAACGGCAACACGGTTTCCGCTTTCCTCCGTCACGAGCTTGCTCCCGAGCGCCCCGCGCCGGTGAAGACGACCGGCTTTGTCGGCTTCCTGCGCACGCGGCTGTTCAATTCGCCGACCAATATCCTGATCACGATCGTGAGCGCGCTGCTGCTGTGGTTCGTTTTGGTTCCCACGATAAGATTCCTGCTGATCGATGCGGTGTGGAGCGGTACGGACCGCACGGCCTGTCTTGGTGAGAATGCCGGCCATCCCGTCGGCGCGTGCTGGCCGTTCATCCAGGCGAAATTCAGCCAGTTCATTTACGGCTTCTATCCGGAACCCGAGCGGTGGCGGGTCAATCTGACCTTCATCCTCGCCGCGATCCTGCTGCTGCCACTGTTGATCCCGCGGCTCCCGGCCAAGGGCATCAACGCCGGGCTGTTCTTCCTGGCATTTCCGGCCGTCGCATTTTTCCTGTTGCATGGCGGCGGGCTCGAGGGCTTCGGTGTGAGCTGGACCGCTAGTCTCTTGTCGGGATTAGCCAACAGCGTCGCCGAGGCGGGCGCGGCATTGTCGCGCGCAGGCGCGTCGCTCGGCGAAGCAACCGCGCTTGCCGGGTCATTGTTGAAAGGGTTGGGATGGCTCATTGCCCAACTCGGCGCAGCTCTCCATTACCTGATCGCGCCACTGACGTGGTTGCGCGATCGGATTCAGATGTCGGGCCGACCGGTCTGGATCGACCTTGGGGTCACGGCGGCGATCGTCTCCATCCTGTTGTTTTGGCTGAACGGCGGGACCCGCGCCGGCTGGCGTCCTCTGATCACGAGCCTTGTGACTTTTGCCGGCCTCGGGATCGTCATTGCGATCATGGGCCTCGACCGCGGCGGATTGTCGGTGGTCGACACGCGGCTCTGGGGCGGTCTCCTGGTGACGCTGGTGGTGTCGGTCACCGGCATCGTGGCGTCGATGCCGGTCGGGATCGCTCTGGCGCTTGGCCGGCGCTCGACGATCCCGCTGATCCGGATTTTTTCGACGACCTTCATCGAGCTTTGGCGCGGCGTGCCTCTGATCACGGTGCTGTTCTTTGCGACCTACATGCTGCCGCTGTTCGTTCCAACCGGGTTTAACGTCGATGGCCTGATGCGTGCCCTGATCGGCATCGCATTGTTCGCCGGCGCCTATCAGGCCGAGGTCATCCGGGGCGGCCTGCAGGCGATCCCGCGCGGGCAGGGCGAGGCGGCGAGCGCGCTTGGCCTTTCCTGGTGGAAAACGACGGGATTGATCGTGATGCCGCAGGCGCTGCGGCACGTTATCCCCGGTCTCGTCAACAGCTTCATCGCGCTGTTCAAGGATACATCCTTGGTCTCGATCGTCGCGTTGTTCGACTTGCTCGGCCAGCTCCGCGCCTCCTTCAGCGACCCGGTCTGGGCGACCCCGACCACGCTGTTCACCGGGTTTGCCTTCATCGGATTGATCTACTTCACCTTCTGCTTCGGGATGTCCCGCTATTCCCTGTTCGTCGAGAACCGGCTGAACGCACACAGGCGTAATTGAGCAAACCATCATGACCACAGATCCGATTGTCAGCATTGCCGGCCTCAACAAGTGGTACGGCGATTTTCATGTGTTGCGCGATATCGATATCGCCGTCGGCAAGGGCGAGCGCATCGTGATTTGCGGCCCTTCGGGGTCGGGAAAATCCACGCTGATCCGCTGCATCAATGCGCTTGAGGAATTTCAGGAAGGCCGGATCGTCGTGGATGGCATCGAACTCGGCCCCAATTTGCGGCGGGTTGATGAGGTCCGGCGCGAAGTCGGCATGGTGTTCCAGAGTTTCAATCTGTTCCCCCACTTGACCGTGCTGGAGAACTGCACGCTGGCGCCGATCTGGGTACGCAACGTTCCGAAGAAGGACGCGGAAGCGGCGGCGATGAAATATCTGGAGCGGGTGAAAATCCCGCATCAGGCCAATAAATATCCAGGCCAGATGTCCGGGGGCCAGCAGCAGCGCGTCGCCATTGCCCGCGCGCTGACCATGAACCCCAAGGTCATGCTGTTCGACGAACCGACCTCCGCGCTGGATCCCGAAATGGTCAAGGAGGTGCTCGACACCATGGTCGACCTCGCCAATGAGGGCATGACGATGCTGGTCGTGACCCACGAAATGGGATTTGCCAGGGAAGTGGCCGATCGCGTCGTCTTCATGGATGCCGGACAGATTATCGAGGCGAATACCCCGGCGAACTTCTTCGCCAATCCGCAGCATGCGCGGACCAAGCTGTTTCTCGGTCAGATATTGCGATGAGCGCTGTCCCGCTCAGACCTTCTCGAACGGCACGTCGATCTTGCTGTGCTTTTCCAGCCATTGCGGCACGGGCAGGTTTTTCGAGCGCATGAACTGCGGATTGAACAGTTTTGATTGATAGCGGTTTCCGGAATCGCAGAGAATGGTCACGATGGTTTTGCCCGGCCCCAGCTGTTTGGCGAGCCGGATCGCGCCTGCAACGTTGATGCCCGTCGAGCCACCGAGGCAGAGGCCTTCGTGTTCCAGTAGCTCGTAAATGACGGGAACGGCTTCCTCATCCGGAATGAGATAGGCCTCGTCTACCTTGGCCTGCTTGATGATGGGTGTCACGCGACCAAGCCCGATGCCCTCGGTGATCGATCCGCCCGGCGTCGCCTTGGCTTCGCCGTGCTTGAACAGTTCATACATCGCAGCGCCACGCGGATCGGCGCAGCCGATGACGATATCTTTGCGCTGTTCCTTCAGGAAGACGCCCGTCCCGGCCAGCGTTCCGCCCGATCCGACCGAGCAGATAAATCCGTCGATCTTGCCGCCGGTCTGCTGCCAGATTTCCGGGCCGGTCGATTCGTAATGCGCTTTCGGGTTGTCCAGATTGTTCCACTGATCGGCAAACAATACGCCGTTCGGCTCGCTCGCGCGCAGCTGATCGGCCAGCCGTCTTCCAACGTGCTGGTAATTGTTCGGATTGGCAAAGGGCAGCGCCGGCACTTCGATCAATTCGGCGCCGCAAAGCCGCAGCATGTCTTTCTTTTCCTGGCTTTGGGTTTCCGGAATGACGATCAATGTCCGGTAACCGCGCGCGCTCGCTACCACCGCAAGACCTATTCCGGTATTGCCCGCGGTTGCTTCCACCACCAGACCGCCCGGCCTGAGGTCACCGCGTTTCTCGGCTTCGAGGATCATCCACTTGCCGGCGCGGTCCTTGACGGACTGGCCCGGATTCATGAATTCGGCCTTGCCGAGAATGGTGCAACCGGTTTGCTCGGACGCCCGCTTCAGCTTGATGAGCGGGGTATTGCCGATCGCTTCGACGACGTCGTCATAGGTATTCATGTGCGCGAAATCTTGCCACTCTGCTGTCAAATCCGGCAACGACCCTAGAGCGCGATCAGCAAAAGTGGAAGCCGGTTTTGCGTCCGATCGCGCTCTAATTACTTAAAGGCGCATGATCGTATCGCCAAACCGCTGACACTTTGGCGGATCATGCGCTGCGCGATCAGCAAAAGTGGGCTGCGTCCGAATTGTGCGGTGCGAGTTAATTTGTCTTCGCGAACACGACCTGCCGGACGTCGATATTTCCCGACAGAAATCCGGCTTCGCAATAGGCGAGGTAGTACTCCCAAAGCCTTCGGAACCTGTCGTCGAAGCCGAGCGGCATCAGGTTTGGCCAAGCGGCGCGGAAGTTATTTCGCCAGGTCGCGAGTGTCTTGGCATAATCTTGCCCGAAAATGCGCTCGCGAATAACGGGAACACCGAACCGCTCGCCCAATGACTTTAGGATCTGCGGCGATGGCAGCATGCCGCCGGGAAAAACATAACGCTGGATGAAATCGACTTCGCGGCGATAGGTCTGGAACAGGCGATCCTGGATGGTAATGGCCTGGATGCCGGCGAAGCCGCCGGGCAAGAGCCGGTCGCGCAACTGCGAGAAATATGTGGGCCAGAACTGCTCACCCACCGCCTCGATCATCTCGATCGAGGCGATTCGGTCGTACTGGTTGCGCTCGTCGCGGTAGTCCTGCAGCCGGATCTCTACATGGTCGTTGAGACCCGCGGCCTGAATGCGGGCCTGCGCAAAATCGCGCTGTTCCCTGCTGATGGTAAGTCCGACCACCTTCGCGCCAAAGGTCCTGGCGGCATATTCGGCGAAGCCGCCCCATCCGCAGCCGATCTCCAGCAGTTTCTGGCCGGGCTGCAGGTCGATCGCTTCGGCGAGCCTGCGGTATTTGTTGTTTTGCGCTGCAGTCAAATCCGCCGCGTCGTCTTCGAACAGGGCGGAGGAATAGGTCATGCTCGGATCGAGCCAGGCCGAATAGAAGGCATTGCCGATGTCATAATGCGCATAGATGTTGCGCCGAGCTTGCCGCCTGGTATTGCGGTTGAACCAATGCCTGATGATCTGGGCGGTGCGTACCAGCGGCTTGCCGATCAGCATCGTCTGCATCCAGTCCTGATTGACGCAAAAGAGGTAGAGGAACTGCGTCAGGTCCGGCGTGTCCCATTCGCCGCGCAGATAGGCCTCGGCAATGCCGATGTCGCCGCTGCGCAGCAGCCGCGGCGCGAAGCCGTAGTGATAGACTTTCATCGCGGCGGCCGGACCCGGCCCGTTGTCGCCGAGCCTGACCGTGCGGCCGTCCGGTAACGTTACCTCGAGCGAGCCGTGCCGCAGCTTCGAGCCGAAGCCTAGCGCTAACCGGACCAGGCGAGGCAGTTCCGGAAGGAGAGCGTCGACAGTCTCGGACGTGACCGAAATCACCTCGGGCATGGTCGATCGACCTTGCTTCCCCTTCTGCCGCGGGCAGACCACACCGGCGAAGTATAATCGCAGCTTTTGCCTGTCGCCAAGCCGGTTTCAGCGGCGGCGTTCTGACGCGGCACCAGCCGCACGCCCTTTAGCCAGAGCCGCAGCGCCTCCCAATGGATCGCGGCGATGATCTTCAAAGTGACAAGCGGCAGCGCGAAGAACGAGCGCAGCAACTGCACGGTATTCAGCGGGCGACGGCGGCCATTGAAGGTTGCAGCCAGCAGGGGGCCGTCGCGATCAGTCTCCAGGATGCGAATTTTGACGCTCGCCCCTGGCGGCAGAACCCTGAAACGATAGCGCATCGCCATCTCGACGAAGGGCGAGACGTAAAACAGCTTGTCCTGCTCTTGCCGGACGCCGGCGTCACTGATTTCGTCGGGATCTACAGGAAGCGAGTAGGCGTGAATATCGCCGAAGGTGTTGCGGACTTCATAGATGACAAGGGCAAGCGCCCCGTCGGCGCGATAGCAGAAATAAACCGACAGCGGATTGAAGGCATAGCCGAGCAGCCGGGGATAGCACAAAAGCAGCAAGCGCCCGCCGGTCAGGTCGATGCCGTGTTCGGTCGCGCGCCGTTGCACGAAAGCCAGCAAGGGTGATCCGTCGCGATTGCCGTGATCGGCCTCGTTGAAACTATAGAGCGCAGCCCGGTTCACGCCGAACAAGGGCGACTGCCGGTCCGCGGCCTCGAGCCGGTCGAGGTCGATCAGCAAGCTCATCACGCGGTAGTTGAAGCGATGCCCCACCGGTCTAAGCCGGGCATGCATGACCTCGCCGAAGTAAAGCGCGGCGGCATCGACCTTGTCGTCGCGCGCGGCGGCTTTGGCGGTCTGATCCGGCATGGCTACTCCGCGGCTTGCGCCAGTTCGGGCGGCGGCCCGCGCCATGGCACGGTTGCGCCCAGTGCTTCCGCAACCGCCAGTCCGGAGCGCACGCCGTCTTCATGGAAGCCGTACCCGGTCCAGGCGCCGCAAAACCAGGTGCGCCGCCGTCCCTGAATTTCGTCCAGCCGCTTCTGGGCGGCAAAGGCCGCGGCATTATATTGCGGATGTTCGCAGATATACTTGCCGAACGTCAGTTCAGGATCGGGTTCGAACGGAGGGTTAAGGCTGACGAACAGGGGCTTGTCTTCGTCGATTCCCTGCAGCTCGTTCATCCAATAGGTCACGGCGACGTCGTTTTCCGCCGTCCCCTCCCGCTGCCAGCGCAGAAAATTCCAGGACGCCCAGACCCGCCGGCGTTTCGGCATCAGTCTCGCATCGCGATGCAGGTAAACGGTGTTGGGAGCGTAACCGATGGCGCCAAGAATCGCGCGCTCGGAATTGTCGGCGTCGGACAACATCGCCAGCGCCTGATCGCTGTGCGAGGCGATCACGACGTGATCGTAGCTGTCGCTTCGGCCGTGACTGTCGGTGACGACGACACCATGCGGGGTCCGTTCGATCGACGTCACGGCACAGCCCAGCCGAATCCGATCCCGAAAGGCTGAGGTCAGCCTTTCCACATAGGTTCGGCTGCCGCCCTTTACGGTTCGCCAGACCGGGCGATCATATTGCAGTAGACGGTGGTTGCTGAAGAACGCCACGAAGTTTTCCGCGGGAAAGTCCAGCATCTCTTTGGCCGGCGCGGACCAGATGGCGGCGCCCATGGGGGCGAGGTAATCCGTCAGCAGCCGTGGTGCGAATTTGCGGCGCCTGAAGTACTCGCCGAGGCTTAGCCCGGCCAGGTGGCCGGCGGCGTAGTCTTCGACGCTTCGGGTGTTGAAGGCCAGAATGTCGCGCAGCATCCACAGATAGGACGGCGAAAGCAGGTTTCGGACTTGCGCGAACAGGCCCGCGGCGGTTTCACGCCAGTTGTTGCCGCCCCCTTTCCACTCGAAGTGGCCGGCATCCGCCGTGACGGCAAAGCTCATGGAGCTTTCCATGGTCTCGACGCCCAGATGGGCGAACAGTGCCGTCAGGTCCGGATAATTGGGTTCGTTATAGACGATGAAGCCGATGTCGACAGCGAGCGGCGTCCCGTCATAATCGATGGTGACGGTATGGCTGTGACCGCCGGGTCTGATTTCGCGATCATAGACCGTTACCGGATAACGTCTTGACAAGGTCCAGGCGGCGGCATTGCCGGCAATTCCCGTTCCGATAACCGCTACGCGCATTCAGCCCCCCGTCTGTTCCTGCACCAGATACGGTGCTTTGCCAGCGGGGTTTCAGCAGGGGGTCAGTGGGGTGGGCCGGGACCGCTCTTAAGTGGTTGAAGCGTGAGGCCACGCGGCGTATAGCGGTCGCATGTCAAGACAATCTGAGGCTGACGACGGCACCGCCGCGACGGAGGCGATACCGGACTGCCCGCATTGCCACAAGCCGCTGCCGCTGTGTGTTTGCGCCGGCATTACCCCGATCGCGAACCGGGTTGCGCTGTTGATCCTGCAACATCCGCAAGAGCAGGACAGGGCGCTTGGCACGGCGCGGCTGACCGCGATGCACTTTGCAAACGCGGTCCTGAAAATCGGATTGTCGTGGCCGAGCCTGTCCAAGGCGCTGGGAAGGCCGGTCGCCGATCCCTCGCGCTGGGCGGTGCTTTATCTTGGGTCGGCGAAAGTCGCCGATCTCGAGACCAAGAGCGAGGTCGTCGCCATCGACCGCAAGGGGGAGGTCGAGGACAACCAACGCGCCATCCTGAAGGACATCGAGGGCATCGTGCTGCTCGACGGCACCTGGAGCCAGGCCAAGGCGCTGTGGTGGCGCAATGCCTGGATGCTGAAATGCCAGCGGGTGATCCTGGGGCCGTCACGTCCGTCACGTTACGGCAAGCTCCGCCGCGAGCCGCGTCGCGATGGCCTTTCCACCCTTGAGGCGGCGGCGATGCTGCTTTCCAGCCTCGAAAAGCGACCCGATATCGCCGAGACGCTGCACGCCAGTTTCGAACGGATGCTGGCGAAATACCGCGAGTTCCAGAGCATACAGCCTGCGGCTTTGCCGAAACCGCGGCCGAGGCGGGATTACCGCCGCCGCCGGCGCGCCTGACGGGACCGTTTTCGCGCGCATGCCCCCTCGGACGGGGACGAGCGCGTCGGACCAAAAGTCAGAGCCTCGCTCTGATTCAAGGCAGGAAACCGGGGTGCCGGCCTTTGGTTGCCTATGGCCGACAGGGCGTATATGAGTTCGGCTCATGAGGCCACGTGGCGGAGTGGTTACGCAACGGTCTGCAAAACCGTGTACACCAGTTCAATTCTGGTCGTGGCCTCCATCTTTAGAATCAATTCGTTGCACGGAGTTTCTGAGGAAGGGCCTTATGGGCCCGCGCCTCCGTGAGGGGCGGAGCGGCACCCGAGCGGGCTTATGCCTGGCTTGGTCGGCGACCGGCCCGGAACGTGCGTGTAAGATGGCGTTCCTGGGGAGGGATCGAACTCGATCCCGTCGCTGGAGCGGTTCTCCTCCAAAACTTGACCGTCGCAATCACCCGGCTGCGGCGATCATTTTTGACCTGACGCGCCGTTGGCGCGGGCCTGCGCCGCAAATCGATTTTACGGGGATATTTCGCGCGTTCGGTTGCTAACTCTCGCCCTGCGATCAGCAGGCAGCGTACCAGCCCTCGGGAAACGGAAGCAGCGGCCAGGCCAACCCATTGTCGTTGGCGGGTTTCGGCGGTTGGTCGAAGATCGGCAGACCGCTCAAGAAGTCCTCCTGCGGGGCGGGCGCAATCGCATCTCTCACGGCATCCAGCAAACGTTCGAAGTCGGCTTCACCCATCGCGCTCTCCCAGGTTCGAGCGCGTAAGGTCTCAAAAGTCTTTTGTTGCCGGGTTGAGCAGATGGCTCAAAATTTATCGATCGGGAATTCGCGTTGGGTTTGGTTTCCAAACGGTTAATCCTCGCGCCAGCGTAGAGGGTTCCGGCTGCGATCCAGTGTGAGAAAAATCACATATTGAGGAGAATCTTTTGCGTATTTGCTGACCTGACCGCGGCGCGGCGAGGGTGCCCGCACCATCAGGAGGATACCGCCATGAGGGCGAACTTTACCGGAACTCGGACGTCAACCTGGGCGTCGGTGCGTTGGCCGACATCGCGACGCCCCAGCAGAAAAAGGCTTGCACGCCCGACGTCTATCGTCTGTGCGCGGGCGAAATTCCCAACGTCCGGGCCATCACGTCCTGCCTGCGGCGGCAGAAGTCCAACCTCAGCGAGGCCTGCCGGGCTGTGTTCGAACAGTGACGGATTCGATGCCGCGCCATCTCGACTGATCTGCGGCCGCCTCCTGCCGCGATGATCGTCCTTCGAGACGCTTGGCTCACGCAAGCTCCTCAGGATGAGGTGATAAAGCTGGTTATGACGCAGTAAGATTAGCCGATGTTCAGCAATATGCGGCCCGATTTTCCGCTGCGCATGAGGTCGAGGGCGTCGTTGATCTGATCGAGCGAAAACTCGTCGGTGACGATGCCGTCATAATTGACCTTGCCGGCCTCGGCGAGGCGAACGAGCCGCGGGATATCGCGGTCCGGCTGGCAATGGCCGCCCTCCGAGCCCTTCAGCACCTTCTCGAAGTGCAGCGGCAGCGTATAGATCTCGACCTTCTCGCGGGGCACGCCGACCAGAATGCAGCGGCCTTTCCTGGCCGTCAGATCGTAGCCGAGTTCGATCAGGCTTTTGACGCCGGTGGTCTCGATCACCTTGTCGGCGCCGTCGGCCCCGACCAGGCCGCGGATGGCGCCGGCTATGTCCTGCGCGGTGTCGGAATTGATCGCGTGGGTGGCGCCGAAGCGCTTGGCCATTTCAAGCTTGTTGTCCAGGCGATCGACCGCGATCACGGGATTGGCGCCGACCATGGCGGCGAACTGGACGACGTTGAGGCCGACGCCGCCGACACCGAACACCACGACGGACTCGCCGATCGCGACCTGGGCGTCGTTGTTGATCACGCCCAGCGCCGTCGTCACCGCGCAGCCGAGCAGGGGCGCGCTCTTGCGGTCGATCGAGGCCGGAACCGGGGTGAGGCGATTCTCCGATACCACCGCATATTCGTTGAACGTGGTGACCCAGCCGGCATTGACCTTCTTGCCGTTCCACGAATAGGCAGGCGTCGGCGACTGCATGCCCTTGCCAGGCCGCCAGTGCATGATGACCGAATCGTCCCGCTTGCACGCGGTCACGCCCGGGCCGGTCTCGATCACGGTGCCCAGCGCCTCATGTCCGAGAAGATGCGGCAGGAATTTGTCGGGACCTTTTACCGCGTCGATTTCGTTGATCTGGGCGCCGCAAATGCTCGAGGTCTTGACGCGGACCAGCACCTGGCCGTGGACCAGGGCGTCAGGCAGCCTGATCTCGTCGATCACCAGCGGCTGGCGCGACTGGGCAAGGATCGCCGCCTTCGCGGTCTTCACATCCATGGCTGCTTCCGATCATTCGAAATAGATGAATTCATAGTCGCCGGTATAGCCGAACTTCTGATAGAGCCAGATCCATTCCGAGGTGTGCAGGATGGATTCCGCGGTCAGCGCCCAGCATTCCAGATTGTGCATCTCGGCGACGTTTCGGTAGCCCTCGACCATGATGTATTTGTTCTTGCCGACGCGTTCGATTTCCTGCACCGCGGTCTCGAGCTCGAACAGCCGCAGGTTATGCAGCGTGCCGAGCGAAATCACCAGATCGAAGCTGTCGTCGCCGTAGGGATAGGCATCCTGGGCCTTGTAGGTGAAGAGATAGGGCTTCACCTTTTCGTGCGAATGGGCGAGGCCGTGTTGCGACACGTCGAAACCCGCGACTTTCAACCCCGGCAGGATCTTCTGCATTTCATAAAGCAGGAAGCCCTTGCCGCAGCCGACGTCGAGCACGCTCGATCCATCCTTCAGACCGTAGGTTTCGATCAGCGCTTTCGCCACCGGCGCCCAGCGACCCTCGATGAAGCGGTAGCCGCCATAGCCGAAGCGCCGGTCGCCGTCCCAATAGTCGGCTTCGTATTCGCGCGCCTTCAGCGAACAGGCGATCTTGTCGTCATTCATGCGCGCCATGTAGTCCCGCTTGGTCGCTGTGTGCAGCGCCGTCACGACGTTCAGCATCCGTCCCATTTCAAACCTCGATGTGGGTGCTGCGAAAACGGCTCATCCGAGATTCCGGACTTGCTCCAGCTGATCACGCGTCGAGCTCTGTCGCGTTGATCAGAGCGCGACAGACTATCGGCGTGGATATGCCACGTTGCGATTGGTTCCGGCACGACCTCAATTCCGTCCGCCCAAAGCGTTTTTTCTTGCCAGCAATCCGTCAGTGCATGATCCGGCAGCTCCCCAAAGTCCCGCTCGTTGCAGAGGACCGCCAGATTCGGATACTGCGTTTGGCACTGGGCCAGAACGTCGCGGCTGTCATCGGTCGATACGTCGTCGACGACAATTATTTCGTCCAAAGATCCGTCCTGCGCCGCAATCGCATCAATCGCCCGCGAAAGATAATAGGCGTGATCGTAGTTGGGGAGCACTACTGAAAGGAGTGATTCGTGCATAATAGATGCCTGATTCGGACAGTCGCCGATCACGGGCGTAACCAATAGGCCCTCAATGGTACCGAGCAAAGAACCTTCTGATCTTAAAGTATATTTTGAATCCAATTGACCGGGCGCTCTTGACAAGAATTGCAGCAAAGATTGCAGGTTCCACTTTGCAGTATTGTACCAAAGAGCGATGCTTTTCCACTGATTCAAGGATGGAATTCTTTGTGGACGGAAAGGACTAGATGCTGGACTTGGTAACCGGGGGAGGCGGGTTCATCGGTAGCCACTTGGTTGATCGTCTCCTGGCCGATGGCCGGCGCGTCCGGGTGCTCGACAATTTCGTGGTTGGCAAGCGGACAAATCTCGATCAGCACGCGGGCAATCCGGCGCTTGAAATCATCGAATGCGATGTCGCGGACAAGCTGGAAGTGATCACCGCTTGCGCCGGCGTTGAGCGCATTTTTCATTTGGCGGCCCGCGCCGACATTGTCCCTTCGATTCAAGAACCGGAGGCTTATTTTCGCGCCAATGTCGATGGTACTTTCGCGGTCCTCGAAGGTGCGCGGGCGCACGGCGCCAGGCGTGTCGTCTATGTCGCATCTTCTTCATGCTACGGCATTCCGGCCATCTATCCGACGCCGGAGACGGCAGCTGCTGATCCGCGATATCCTTATGCGCTGACGAAATATCTCGGCGAGCAACTGGCCATGCATTGGGCCGAAGTCTACAAGCTTCCTTGCGCCTCGGTTCGCTTTTTCAACGTCTACGGTCCGCGCGCTCGCACCAGCGGAACCTACGGTGCGGTTTTCGGTGTCTTTCTGGCCCAATTGCTTTCCAACAAACCGCTCACGGTTGTAGGAGATGGCGAACAGACACGGGATTTCACTTTCGTTAGCGACGCCGTAGATGCGCTGGTGACGGTTGCGAATAGCGGCAAGGCCGGCGAGATCTACAATGTCGGCAGCGGCAAGCCCGTGAGCGTGAATGAGCTGATCAGCTACCTTGGCTCCCCTGCTACCGTTAATATTCCCAAGCGTCCCGGCGAGCCCGACTGCACCTGGGCTGACATCACAAAGATCCAGAGAGAGCTCGGCTGGAATCCGAAAGTCGACATTGTCGAGGGCATCAAGACCATGATGGAGAACATCGACTATTGGCGCGATGCGCCTGTTTGGACGGTGTCGACCATCGCGGACGCCACGGCCGATTGGTTCAAATATCTGGGTTCGCCTTCCGGTAAACGCCGCCAAACCATCGACGGATGAGTTTCAAAATGGATGGCACAGAACGAGTCCGCATGGATCCGATCAAAACTGCAGCGAAGATGCTGACGGTCGCCGAACTCGCCGCGCAGGCGCGGAAACTTCGCGCCGAGGGGCTCGTCGTTGTCCAGGCGCATGGTACTTTCGATCTGCTTCATCTTGGACACGTTCGACACCTGGAAGCCGCCCGTGCCCTTGGCGACGTGCTGATAGTGACCATTACAGCGGACCGCTTCGTCAACAAGGGGCCGGGACGTCCTGTCTTCACGGAACTGCTTCGCGCGGAGATGCTGGCCGCCCTGCATTTTGTCACCTACGTGGCGATCGCCGAAGCGCCGGACGCCATCAGTGCCATCGAGGCGATAAAGCCCGATGTCTACGCCAAGGGTAACGACTACCAGAACCCCGATGGTGATGTGACCGGAAAAATCACGCTGGAACGGCACACCGTTGAAGCTCATGGCGGGTCAATTCGCTTCACTGACGAAATTACATTCAGCTCCACCGAGCTGATCAATCGGCACTTCAATGTGTTTGAACCGCACGTCCGCGACCATCTGTCCGGACTTCGCGACGACGGCGGCCTCGGTGCAATTCTCGAATTGATCGAGAAGATAAAGGATTATCGTGTCGTTCTCGTCGGAGACGCCATCATCGATGAGTACCAGTACGTCGTTCCGATGGGTAAGCCGCCCAAGGAACACATCATTGCGACGCGCTATCAGGACAACGAGGTTTTTGCCGGGGGTGTCTTCGCTGCGGCCAACCACGTGGCTTCGTTCTGCAAAGAGGTCCACATCATTACCTGCCTTGGAAGTGATCATAGTTACGAAGAGCTGATCAGGAGTTCGCTGAGGCCCAACGTCAGGCTGCACACGGTCTTTCGCCCGAATGCGCCTACGACACTCAAGCGCCGGTTCGTCGATCCTTCCTCGATACGCAAGCTGTTCGAAGTCTATCACATGAACGATGAACCGCTCACTGTCGATCTCGAAAGCGAGCTGAAGTCCCATATCGAGAAGCTCTGTCTGACCGCTGACGCGGTCATCTCGACTGACTTCGGCCATGGATTGATCGGGCCGAAAATCGTCGAAAGTCTGTTATCGTCTTCGCGTTTCCTGGCGGTAAACACCCAGAGCAACAGCGCAAATATGGGCTACAATCTGATTACCCGGTATCCGCGGGCGGACTATGTCTGCATCGACGGGCCGGAGGCCCGTCTTGCGATCGGTGATCGCATCTCGTCGGCCGGCGACATCGTTTATCATCTTGCGTCGCGAATGAAGGCCTGTCCGAAAATAATTGTGACGCAAGGCCGGCACGGCTGCATAACCTTCGAACGAAACCAGGAAGCGGTCCACACCATTCCGGCGGTCGCCCGCAAGATCGTCGATACCGTCGGGGCTGGAGATGCATTTCTGGCGGTGACATCGCCGCTCGTCGCGGCGGGGACTCCAATGAACCTTGTTGGATTTATCGGCAACGTGGTGGGCGCATTGCAGGTGGCGATCGTTGGCAACCGCCATTCGGTCGACAAGGCGGCCCTGGTCAAGGGTGTATCCGGCCTTCTGAAGTAGGAGCGGGGGGATGCGCGATAAACTGGGTCGGTATTTCGACACGCTGTTCAAGGCAACGCGTGAGGCGGAATGCACGGCCACCGGAGGCGAGAGCATTACGCTTGATGCCGCCCTCCTGCAGGTTTGCGCCCTTTGTCACGGTGCTCACGACCATGGCAGCAAAGTCATGTTCATCGGGAACGGTGGAAGCATGGGTATAGCCGCTCATATGGCTGTGGACTTCTCCAAGGCGGGCGGCATGCGGGCGACGGCTTTCGGCGACGGTGCGGCGTTGACATGCCTTGGAAACGATTTTGGCTACGAGGAGGTCTTTTCCCGCCAGATCGAATGGCACGGCTGCGCAGACGACGTGTTGATTGCGATCAGCTCGTCTGGAAAGTCGCCGAATATTCTGAACGGCGTCCGGGCCGCGCGGGCGCATGGAGGAAAAGTCGTGACCTTCTCGGGATTTCGGGACGACAATCCCTTGCGCGAAATGGGCGATGTCAATTTCTACGTTCGAGCAATGGAATACGGTTTTGTCGAAGTGGCTCATCAGGCGATCCTTCACGCAATCCTCGATATCGACAAGGGTTGGGGATCGAACCACTAGACATGGCTCTGATTTAAGCAAACGGGGAAACAATGGGTAATCGATTTAAGCGCGTCATGGTAACAGGCGGCGCAGGCTATGTTGGATCGAGCCTGGTCCCCAAGCTTGTGGCGGCCGGCTATGAGGTCTCGGTTCTCGATCTCTATCTTTACGGTGACGATCTCTTCAAGAATTTGAGGGGCCATTCCGGATTGCGTGAAGTGAAGGGTGATTTGCGCGATCCCGAAAGCGTGGCGCGGGCGCTCGAAGGATGCGATGCCGTGATCCATCTGGCATGCATATCGAATGACCCGTCTTTCGACCTTGATCCCGGCCTGGGAAAATCAATCAACTTTGACTGCTTCCGCCCCCTGGTCAAGGCGAGCAAGGCAGCGGGCGTGAAGCGTTTCATCTATGCGTCCTCATCTTCCGTCTATGGCATCAAGGGCGACCCGGATGTGACCGAGGATTTGCCGCTCCAGCCGCTCACTGACTATTCGAAGTTCAAGGCGATGTGTGAGGACGTACTTCAGCAGGAGCGAGAACCCGGATTTATTGCCGTCACGATCCGTCCGGCGACCGTTTGCGGTTACGCTCCGCGACTGAGACTGGATCTTACAGTCAACATCCTTACAAACCTCGCAATCACGAACCGGAGGATTACGGTTTTTGGCGGAGACCAACTGCGTCCAAATCTCCACGTCGAGGACATGACGGATCTTTATCTTCGCTTGCTCGCGGCTGACGACGCGACCGTCAATGGTAAAATCTGGAATGCCGGATATCACAATCTGAAGGTTCGCGAGATTGCCGACATGGTACGCGAGCGGGTCGGCGAAAATGTCGAAATTGTCGTGACGCCAACTGACGATCATCGGTCGTACCATGTGTCCTCCGCGAAGATTCACCGTGAACTTGGCTTTGAAGCCAAGCGAACTGTCGGTGACGCGATACTGGATTTGAAAGCGGCGTTCGAAGCGGGCAAGGTTCCGAATTCCCTGACCGACGACAAATACTACAATATCAAACGTATGCAGTCGGCTCGCCTGCGGTGACATAGGGGCACGCTGCCGTTTCGGATAAACTGTAGTTTGTCCTGGCCCGCCGATCGCAGCGGTGTGCGGGATCGCGAACAAATTTACCAGCGTTCACGTGGGTTCCCCACCAAACTCCCATGTTTCGAGCGCGTTGATCCGTATCACGATCGATTTGGAACGGGCCAAAGAGGCCTATCAATATTCGAACAGCCGATTCTGAGGGATCGAAAGCTGACTGAATTGGCCTGCCTGCCGACCATCGCGACCTCCGTGACGACGTCGGACGGGCGCCGAAGCTGGAGTATCTACTTTCCGGCGGGAATCGTTTGGCATCGAGCAAGTCTTCAAACGACATCAGCGAACAGCGGACGAGCGGATCTGACATGAACAAGGCCGAGCATTCCTCCGGCGGCACGCGTGAGCCGCAGTACAACCGGTGTCTCGAGATCAAGGACAAGCAGGGTCTGACTTCCCTGGGACTGATGACCAATCAGGTTTGGGAGGATGATCCGCGGCGACTTACGTTCCTGCTCGCGCGGTATAAATTTGTATCCAAAATGCTGAGCGGCAAGAAATTCGTCGGCGAACTCGGCTGCGGCGACGCCTTCGGGACTCGGATCGTGATGCAGACGACCGGGAAGGTGGTGGGTTACGATTTTGATCCGCTGTTCGTCGAGGACATAAGGCAGCGGCGTTCCGAACGATGGCCGATCGAGGCGCATTGCCACGATATCCTGGAGGCGCCGCTGCCAAACGCGCACGACGGAATTTACAGCCTCGACGTGATCGAGCATATTCCACGCACCGATGAGCATCTTTATCTCAGTAATCTGCAGGACTCCCTCACCGATGACGGCGTCCTGATCATCGGAACTCCCTCGTTAGAATCTCAGAGCTACGCTTCTCCGCCGAGCAAGGAAGGCCATGTTAATTGCAAGAGCGGCGATGAACTGAAAGCGCTTCTCAAGAACTATTTCGACAATGTCTTCCTGTTTTCGATGAACGACGAGGTCGTCCATACCGGGTTCGCGCCGATGGCGCACTACCTCCTGGCTGTTTGCTGTCAAAAGAGAAAAAGGGAGGCTCAAGCTGAGTGATGCGTATCGGATTGGATTTCGACAATACGATCATTCGGTATGACGAAGTGTTTCGTGAAGCTGCGATCCAGCGCGACCTGATACCATCGAATGTTTCCGGCGGGAAACAGCAGGTGAGAGACGCGATCAGGCTGCTGCCCGATGGTGAACAGCAGTGGCAGGCGTTGCAGGGTTATGTCTATGGGAAGGGCATTCAGGGGGCGATGCTGTTTGCTGGCTTGGGCGATTTCCTGCGTCGCGCGCGGGCCCGCGAGGACACCATTCTGGTCGTCAGCCACAAGACCGAGTACGGACATTTCGATCCTGAACGCGTGAACCTTCGTCGGGCCGCGATGCAGTGGATGGAAGGGCAGGGCTTCTTCGCGGAGCGGGGATTTTCGATTGCGCCTGGCGACGTCCATTTTTTGCCGTCGCGTGCCGAAAAACTCAGCCGAATTGGCGAGCTAGCGTGCGACGTTTTCATCGACGACCTGGAGGAGGTTCTCTCAGACCCCGAATTTCCGGACTTCGTCCGCCGCATTTTGTTTTCAGAGCGTGCCGGGAAATCCGACAATTTACCTTACGAAGTCTGTCGCGACTGGGCCTCGATTCAGGAGATCGTATTTTTTGACCGACCATGACCTCGGCGCCAGCCCTGCGATTGATATCGCGAGGAAACTCGTCGGCGGATCCGTGCTGGGTGTGACAAGGGTCGCGGGGGGTCGCAACAGCCGAGTTTATCGGGTAGTCGCTGGCAATCGTGTTTTCGCCCTCAAGCAATATCCGTCGCTTCAAGATGATCCGCGCGATCGGTTGGGAGTCGAGACCAGCGCGCTGGAATGGATGGGCCAGCATGGATTGGACATGGTGCCACGTCTGGTGGCGTCCGATCGCGCCGAAAATTCCGCACTACTGAGCTGGGCGGAAGGTTCGCAAGTGCAGGACGTTGGCTCGTCCGACATTGACCAAGCGGCAGAGTTTCTTGGGGCGCTGGAAGGACTGCGGGAGACCGCGAGATTCCCCGCGAGCTTTCTTGCGGCGGAGGCCTGTTTGTCTGGCGCGGAAATCGAACGCCAGATCCGAAAGCGCGCGGCGGATCTGGGTAAACTCGAAGGTGAACCGTCGCTGCTAAGCTTCCTGACCGAAGAATTTGCCGGAGCGCTGGAAGATTGCCTCTCGACGGCGCGGAAATGCCTTTCGTCGGCCGGTGGGAGGTTCGAGGTCGAGCTGCCGCATCGGCAGCGCAGGCTTGTTCCTTCGGATTTTGGGTTTCACAATGCGCTGAGGGATGAAAGAGGCCGTCTCACCTTCATCGATTTCGAGTATTTCGGATGGGACGATCCAGTTAAGTTGACCGCCGATATGTTGCTTCATCCCGGTACAGCTGTCGCCTCCAATCTGCGGTCGCGTTTCCGGACCGCAGCAGAAACTTTATACGGTGACGATCCAGATTTCGCGACCAGGTTGGACGCATTTCAACCGCTTTTTGGCTTGCGATGGGTGTTGATCCTGTTAAACGAATTTCATCCCGAACGCTGGCGCAGGCGCATCCTTGCAGGCACGAGTAACGATTGGGCGGAAGCCAAGGACCGGCAGCTACGCGCTGCGCGTGCCATGCTCGCGAATTTGAGAGTTCGAAGGACATCGGAATGACAGCGTTGTTGAATCCCTTGCCGTCGAGTGCTGCCACCCTCGACGAACGGTCTAGATATTTGCGCCGGCTGGCCGTCCGCGCCCTCGATAAGGGTGAGCGTGGTCACATCGGGTCGACCATGTCGTTAATCGAAATCCTGCGGGTTCTTTACGACGACATTCTGCGGTTTCGACCCGCCGAGCCGGTGTGGCCTGGTCGCGATCGGATGATACTTAGCAAGGGTCACGGCTGTATCGCGCTCTACGTCATTCTTGCGGACAAGGGGTATTTCCCTGTCGAAACTCTCGACAGTTTTTGCCACCGCGATTTGATTCTGGGTGGTCACCCGGAGGCAGCTAAGATACCCGGCGTCGAGGCGTCGACCGGCGCGCTTGGCCATGGCTTGTCGATTGGTGTCGGTATGGCGCTGGCAGCGCGTATCCAGCAGCGCGACAGCCGGGTTTTTGTGCTGATGGGGGACGGCGAAATCAACGAAGGCTCGATCTGGGAAGCTGCTATGTGCGCCGACAAACACAAGCTTTCCCAGCTTACTGCGATCGTTGATTACAACAAGATTCAATCGGCCGGCCCGACCAGAGAAATCCAGGATCTTGAGCCACTGATGGATAAATGGCGGGCATTCGGTTTCGCAACCGTAGAGGTGGATGGCCATGACGTGGCCGAGCTGCGCAAGATATTCCGACGCATTCCGCTCGATAGTGATCGTCCAACTGCTGTCATTTGCCATACGGTGAAAGGCAAGGGAATTCCGTTCGCCGAGCATGATCCCAATTGGCATCACAAGGCGAAACTTCCGCCAGAGACAATCGTCAAGATGTACGAGGCGCTGGAGTAGACGATGCGCAAAACCTGCCTTGATTGGGTTCACAGGCTCGCCAGGCGAGATCCGCGAGTTGTGTTTATTGGCTCCGACCTTAGCCCCGGCTTGCTCAGCGAAATGAAGCAGGAGATGCCCGAACGCTGGTTCATGGAAGGCATTGCCGAGCAAAATGTCGTCGGCATGGCGGCTGGAATGGCGATGGAGGGTCTCATTCCCTACGCCAACACCATTGCAACCTTCTTCTCGCGCCGCAGCTATGAGCAGGTGGCGATCGACTGTTGCCTTCACAACGTGCCCGTACGTCTAATCTCGAACGGTGGTGGCTTGGTGTATGCGCCGCTTGGTCCGACGCACCTTGCCATCGAAGATATTGCGATAATGAGGGCGCTGCCGAACATGACGGTGGTCGCCTGCTGCGATGCCGAGGAGATGAAGCGCTTCATGGATGCCTCGCTGGATTGGAAGGGTCCGATCTACATTCGCCTCGCCAAGGGTGGAGATCCCATCGTCAGCCGTCCTGAAAATGGATTTGAGATTGGCAAGGCCATCACGATGCGTAAATCGGCCAACCCGGCTCCGGTCGTACTCATGAGCACAGGTGTTATGACTACCAACGCGCTAAAGGCTGCCGATCTTATGCAAGCGGATGGGTTCGACGTCTCTGTCGTGCATTTCCATACCGTCAAGCCGTTAGACCATGCCGCCGTCATCGATCATGCTCGTTCAGCTCGCCTCGTGGTGACAATCGAGGAAGGAATAGCGATCGGAGGTTTCGGAAGCGCGGTTACCGACATCCTGGTCGATGAACTCGGCCCCGACGTGCCCTGGATAAAGCGGATCGCCTTGCCTGACAGTTTCTGCAAGAACTATGGCGTTCAGAACGATCTGTTCGAGATCTATGGCCTAAGCCCGCGTCAGATTGCCCGCACCGTCATCGAAAAAGCCGGCGTCCCGGCTGCCTGAGGTCTGGATTCTCCCATCGTCGGGGCCGGGCCGCGGCGGACTTGAATGGACCGGAATTTTGATGGCTTGGATGACCGATTGACATCACAGATTACGGGCAAGTTATGTTGCTAATCGTTGGCGCGAACTCCGAGATCGGATCAGCTACGGCGCGTCTGATACGGACTCGTGGCGGAAAGGTGTTGACCACGACGCGGCGGCTTGTGGGATCTCCCGATCAGATCCGGCTCGATTTCAGCTCGCCTGTTGAAAGCTTCAGGATACCCGAAGGGATACAAAGCGCCTGCATTTTTGTGGCTGTCGCAAGGCTGGCTGCCTGCGAAGCAGACCCGGTGGGGTCAGCCTTTATCAACGTCGAGCAGACCATGGCTTTGATAGACCTCCTGGTCGCGCGGGGCATCTACACGCTTTTTCTGTCTACCAATCAAGTTTTCAACGGTAATAGTCCCCATGTAGAAGCAGATGCAACCTTGTCGCCGATCAGCGAATACGGCCGCCAGAAGGCGAAAACCGAACGAATGCTGCGAACGCGAATGGCCAACGGTGCGCCAATTGGAGTGCTTCGTCTTGCCAAGGTAGTTTCGCCGGAAATGGCGCTGCTATCCACATGGAAGCAGGAGTTGGCGAGCGGACGCTCAATACACGCCTTCAGCGACATGACGATGGCGCCGACGCCGGTGGATATGGTTGCAATGTCCATTGTGCGTATGTTGGAGGATCGCTTGCCGGCCGTCGCGCAACTCACAGGGCCACGAGATGTCACCTATGCCGAGGTGGGCGGCTTTCTCGCAGAAAAAATTGGCGCCGATCCACGATTGGTGAAACCGGTGGGGGCCCTTGAAAACGGGATGCCGAAGGGGTCGACACCCCGCAATACCACGCTCGACAGTTCGTTGATCGCAAACAAGTATTGTTTAACGGTTCCCGACGCGTTCGACGTGATCGGCAATCTTTAGAGCATTTGAGAACTTTGGATGCTTTGCGCGCCGATGGGCACTTGTGACCAAGCTGCCGCGGCAGCTACATGGCGCCGCGCGTTTCTCGTTGTCTTCCACCGCAGTATTTCTCCCACATCAGCCGATACGCCGCCTCCACGGCCATCGTATATGCGGCTGGGCTGCAGCGCCTGTCGATAACATCGGGAAGCTCGTGACGAATTGTCTTCAGGCGGTCCGGTGTCGATCGCAGGGCGATTTCCACGTATTGATCATCATCGCTGGCGATCCAATCGGTCATTCCGATTGCTGACAGAATGGCGCCGCCCAGTCTCTGAGACGCACCGTTGCCTAGCTTCGTCACGACCGGCACTCCCATGTGCAGTGTTTCCCAGGCGGACACGCCACCGCCATGGGGAAACGGATCGAGGCAGATGTCGATGAGCCGGTAAGCCGCGAGATGCTCCTCGCGGGAGGTCGATCCCATGAGACCTATCCGATCCGATTCTATTCCGTGGGCCGCGAAATTTTCTAGCAACCTATTTTGGATCGAGACATCGTCGATCAAGTGATCCTTGATGAGCAATCGCGACGTAAGGTCGGACTGCAGAATTCGTGCCCAGACACCGATGGCGGCATTGGATAACCTGCTCGCCCGGGTAAAGACCCCGTAGGTCAAATACCCGTTCGAAGTCACCGGCGGCTCTGAGGAGCGTAACTCTGCTGGTGGCGGTTCGATGGTGATCGCGCACGGGAGATCATGGATATGCTCCGCGAAGAGATGGCGCACCTCTGATGGTATCATGACCGGATCGGAGAAAAGGTAATCGATCGAAGGCAGGCCGGTGCCGGTCGCGTGTCCCCATGCGCTCACCTGGATCGGAGCCGGCTTGCGCGCAAATGTGCGAAGCCGATTGCCCTTCGTGTGTCCCGACAGGTCGATCAAAATATCGACCTTATCGGCCCGGATGCAATCCGCCAGCTTCTCGTCTGACCATTGCAGAATGCTTCTCCACCGATCGGCTACATCTCGGAAGGAGCCCGTCACGTCGTCCTCGGTCGGAGAACCGGAATAGCAAATGATCTCAAATCGAGATTTGTCGTGGTTTTCCAGCACCGGTCGGAACGATCGTGCGGCAGAATGCTGCCTGAAGTCGGCCGAAACGTAGCCCAGGACAATCGGTCTGGTTGGATAAAGATCATTCTCATGGCGCGAGGGATGTTCTGCAGAAATCTTAGACCCGATCTGGCGCCACCACTCGGATCGCGCTGCCTGATGCCGCGCGTAGTCGCAATCCGCGCTGAAATCCAACGCGAAGATCCTGTTTGACAAGATCTCCTCGTCATCCGGCTTGATGGCGAGCGAGCGATCGAAGCACGAAACGGCCGCTTCTGCATTACCTTGGGACGCATGACATTGGCCAATCTGAGCGAGCGCAGTTGCGGAGTTCGGCTCGATTGCAAGCGCGCGCTGGCAGGCTTGCAGGGCGTCGTTCACTCTTTTGGTCATCATCAATGCTTTGGCGCGACCGAGCCAGGCCACGGCGAGATCCGAGTTGATCGATAACGCCCTGTCAAAGCTTTCGAGCGCCTCGTCGACGCGACTTAGAAGGAGCAGTATTTCGCCCCGGTTGAGTAAGGCGATGGTCTGGTGCGGAGCGATAGCGAGCGCTAGATCGAAGTCGGCAATGGCCTCTCTCGCTCGCCCCAAATCCTTGAACGCTGCGCCACGATTGACTAACGCCGGAACGTGCGCAGGCTTCTCTGTCAGGATCCTGTTGTAGCACGCAATCGCGTCAGTAAATCTACCGAGATGGTGTAGCGCTTCGCCTTTGCAAATCAGAGCATCCACATGCTGAGGATTGATCGCGATAGCGTTGTTATAGCTCGCGATCGCTTCGGCGAAATGCCTGAGCCGCGAAAATAGCTTGCCTCGGTTGAAATGCGCGTCGACGAAATCCGAGTTCGACGCGATTAGATTGTCGTAGCAGGCCAAGGCCTCATCCTGCCGTTGCAGCGCGGCAAGCACGACGCCCAGAGCGCACCGAGCCGCTGCTGATTGCGGGTTGACCAAGACGGCCCGCCTCAGGAGGCGTTCCGCGGATTGGTAATTGCCGCCCTGGTGCTCTGACACTGCGAGCATATGCAGAGCCTCGAAGTGGTTTGGGCGCTTTTTCAGGACTTTCTTGTACCCGGCTTGGGCTTCGGCAAGATGACCGAGCTGGTGGTAGGTCGTCGCTTGGGCGAACAAGTTCGCGACGTCGTTACCCTTCCGATAGACTGTCGCCGCACCCGAGAACTTTAGTCGTTGACTCATTCGTTGGCCTCTTTCTGCCGAGCATGGCCTGCAGCGGGTTAGGTCGGCGGCAGGCCGAAGCCTCGATGAGAGTCGTAAAGAATTTATTAACCATGTTCCTGGAGGGGGCGGCTTGGACGAAGCCGGCTATATTGAGCGCCGCATCGACCAGCCGAGCTTCCTCGCGCGCCCGTCGCAAGCTTCTCTCTTGTTTGCGCCGATCTTCGGGAGGTGGCCTCTCAACCGGCTAATGGCAGCAATTTCGGCGTTACTCAGTGGCCGCTTAATGGACTTCTCGATATCTGCGGGCGTCATCCCCTTCGCCTTCAGCCCAACTCGACCAGATGGGACTTCAAATATCGGCGAGAATCTACTTCACCGCGCGACCGGCCGTCCATGAAAGCACGCTGACCGCCGCAAAAAACACCACCGCCATCCAGGCGTCCGAATCCGGAAGCTTGTTTGTGACGATCGCTGCCGAGATCGTAAGTGCTGCTATCCCGGACATCAAAGCTATCGCCAGACCGCACCGGTAAAGGATCATGCGGAGACGGGCTATCATCTGGCTTTCGCCCTCGGCCCGATCTCGACCAGGCTCGCTTTAATACCACTTGGAAAGCAACAGGCGAACGCGCGTAAGCCGCCCATCAGAGTTTGGCAATTCGACACTTCCGCGGCTGCCAGCGACGGAGTGATTGGCATCCGCCCGATCGATGGGGGTGGGGTATTTGTTTGCAAAATAGACGATGCCGATCAAGATTATGATCCCGGACGCAACGGCTAGCGCCTCCGGAACGACGAATTTTAAAGTGATCGCTCTCTGGGTCATCGCGAAATACTCGCGCTTTGACCTACCCTTCCCAGAAGATGCCACCTTTTGCTGAGTCGAGGAATTAGAAAGCTAAGCTAAGCGCTGCACCCAATTCATTTTCGCTTAATGGCCGCTTACCAGGTTGTGCGGGGATTTCAACAAACCCGCTCATTTCTTCACCTTCAGCCCGGGTTCGACCAAGGCGGCGGCGCGCGAAAATCGCCCGGGCTAAGCTCGGACGTCGTACAGCCGCTTTAATCGCTCGGTGATGATTTCAAAAAAACTATCTAGCTCGGCCTTGTTCGGGACGGGGCCGGCAGCGACGCCAAACGTCAGCATCGCATTGCATGGGTTGAGACCGACCGTAAACAGTCGCGGTAACTCCACGCTTGGGGCAGCCATCCATCTTGCCCAGATCGTCACGGATGATCACCGCCAACTCTTCCGCTGTTCGAGCAACCGAAAACGCGCCGAGGCGGCCGAGTGCTGCAAGGGGACCGTCTGGGTGCCGTGCGCTCATCTAAGAAGTCTAGAATTCCGATGATCTGCCTCATGGGAATTCAGCACATCATCGCGTAACGGGATTTCTAAACTTGGTCTGATCGAACGGTCGCGCGTAGAGCTAACGAGGGTGTTGCCCCACCCAAAACGCCGCCAGAATCGCCCTTGCGCGGGCGGTCCGTGCGGGTTGCCGGCCGCTGCGGCAGGGTAGGGCGGTGGTGATTTCCCGCGCTTCAGGCGTGATTTGCCCGCTGTTGCCCCAAATGCTGCCCAGCGCGTGAACCGGCCTATCTGATTTTCGGGAGGTGGTCGGCTAAGTAATTGATTTTGTTTGGCTCCCCGGGCTGGATTGCGTATATGGCATTAAGCTATTGAAAACACGTTGTATTTTTCTTCGTATTTTTTGAAAGGCCATCAATTAGGCCAGCACCTGGGTTTGTTCGACGCGCAGCGAAATCGCGTTTCGACCTGGAATCCCACAGGACGCCTGCGGTCTGAAAGTGGGCTTTGTCGCGGCCGGTCCCTTACGTCGGCCGTGGGTGGGTGGTCTGGGCTACGGCCGCTTGGTGTAGGACTACAGCACCTATTGGGCGCTTCTTTTCGGATGTGCTTCGCTGCGAGGTCTCGCGAACCCGCACGCCGGGGCGCCCCCCGGATGTTGCAGTAAAACATCAGTTCGGGTCGAAATCAGTGTTTGGCAGGAAAACTCTTTGACTATGCGGCAGGTTGGTCGTTCCGTTCGAGCAGGGGCGCGCGATAGGCGGTGTACTATGCGGGATGAATTCGCTTCCAAAGGTTTCCTCGCTGTGGAACGTTTCTTCGCCTTGGCCGGCGTCGTCATGCTTTGCTCTGGTTTGTTGGCTTTCGCATTTGTCTAATCTTTAATTGCACCTGCCTCGTCGCCCGTCTGCGTAACGGACCCGACGTCGGGTTTTTAGTGGCCTCCTATGGGGTCGCCCATGCGGTTTTTGATCACTGCAACCGACATTTCAGGTCGCATCATCCTTCGGCGCGAAACAACCGCGGCGGCGTTGAAAAAGGCCGCAGAACTGGCCGAAGATGGCTGTCGTGACATTGCGATTACCGCGCCGGACGGACGTCAATATGCGCCGCAGGCGTTCGACCAGCTTCCAGCGGATGGCTGAGCTGCGTAGCCCGATTGAACGAAATGTAACTGGCCAAGACATAACTTCATGAGGCCGACTGCCGAGATGACGTTATGACCGACCAGGAATTGATGCTTCAAGCCGTCAGCAATGCCCAGCGCATCATTGAGGAATATCTCGAGCCGAGGCATCACGACAATGAGCGCCTGCTAAGCAGGTTAGTTGAGGTGCTCGACCGAAACGAAGTAGTCAACGCCGTCAGTCGGTTGAGGCAAGGCTACACCCTTTAGCTCGCTAGCTATCACACCCTGTCCGCAGCATATCCACGGCCTCAAAAATACGAATCCGGGCGATCCAACAGCGAACTTGCTGCGCACGAATTTAGTCTCGCCCGGAGGTCAGGTGGGGTCAGCCGGGGTCAAGTGGGTCAGCCACCCGTCAACGCAGCAATTTCAAAGCATTACCAAGGAAATTGGGTCAACTGGGTCACGTCTAGCCCGTAGTTATGTTGAGGGCCCAGCCGGCGAGGGGCCAAGGGTACCCGGCCTGCCCACCATGAACCATGGAGCACGAACCATGGTTCATGGTCATGTTCGTGTTTTCATGGTCATGGTCCATGGTGGGGACGCCCCGTAGACCCCCCGCCTGTGCGCGGTTCGTCCCACGGCGCAGTTGGGCACGCTGACCGCAAAAGCCCGTGAAGACGGGCTAGGCACCGGGGGAATTCGGGACTGGTTTGGAACTGGAGACGGTCCCGACGCCCCCGCATCTTGAATTGGATTGCTAACTAGCCGCTTTCCGAACACCCAATCTCGCTCGGCCCATTTGTTCGAGTAGCCATACTGACTTCATGATCCGATCAAGGCTGATCGGGGGTTAACAGGGTGTCCTCGAACATAGGTGGCGAGGTAATCGTCGGATGCTGTGTCGATGCCAAGCCTGGAGCAGACCAGATAGCTGACGGATTTACATCAATCTAAATCAGCAGTTCTCTCTTCAACGAATGTGAACGACAGCAAAGGCAACACCGTGCACGACCAGTTCAGCAACGCCCAGCAAATCCGCAAACCGGCGGTGGTCTCCAAAGGCGGCATCGTCGCCGCGCAATCGCGCAAGGCCGCCGAGGTAGGTGCCGAGGTGCTGAGGGCTGGTGGAGACTGCGTGGACGCGGTGATCGCGACCACTTTCGCGCTAGGGGTGCTGGAGCCCTGGATGAGCGGCGTCGGCGGCGGCGGGACGATGGTGCTCTACCGCGCCCGGGAAGACCGTTATGAGGTGATCGACTACGGTATGCGCGCACCCGGCGGCTTCCGCCCTGAGGACTATCCGCTGACGGGCGACGGCGCGGCCTCCGACATCTTCCCTTGGCCGCGGGTAAAGGACGACCGCAACCTTCACGGTCCCGGTTCGATCGCCGTGCCCGGCGTGGTATCGGGCATGGAGGAAGCGCATCGCCGCCACGCCAAATTGCCCTGGCAGGAATTGCTGGGCCCGAGCGTTGATCTCGCCGGCAAGGGCCTCCTGGTCGACTGGTGGACCACGCTGATGATTGCCAGCGTGGCTGCCGACCTGCGGCGTTACCCCGCCAGCGCGGCTGCCTATCTCAGGGACGGCCTGCCACCGAATGCGCGGTGGGGCATCAAATCCAGCGTCCGCCTGCCGCAGGAAAGGCTCAAGACCACCCTGGCCCATCTGGCGGCGCAGGGGCCGCGCGATTTCTACGAAGGCGATTTGGCGCGCAACATCGCGGCCGATGTTCAGTCGGGGGGTGGTACGCTATCGGTCGAAGACCTTGCTTCCTTTCGCGCCCATGTACGCGAACCGCTGATGATCCCCTATCGCGGCGGAAGGGTGTACGCGACGCCGGAGCTCACCTGCGGTCCGACCCTGGCGAATGCCTTGCGCCTGCTACAGGAGAGCTTGCAGCCAGGGCGCGGCGGGCCGGATGTGTCGGCCTACACGGCGTATGCCGTGGCGCTGCAATCGGCTTACCGCGAACGCCTGCAAGACATGGGCGATGCCGACGGCCGGCGCGCGCTGGGCGCAGAGCATCTGGCGCCAGCCTGCACCACGCATTTCTCGATAGTCGATCGCGAAGGCAACATGGCGGCGGTGACGCAAACCCTGCTGTCGACCTTCGGCTCCAAATTTGTGCTCCCGCAAAGCGGGGTGACGATGAACAACGGCATTATGTGGTTCGACCCCACGCCCGGCGGGCCCAATTCGTTGGCGCCGGGCAAGCGTTGCCTAACCAACTACACCCCGGTGCTGGCGCAGGCGGGCGATGGCCGGCGGCTGGCGCTCGGCGCCTCGGGCGGACGGCGCATCCTGCCGGCGGTGACGCAGATGCTGTCTTTCGTGATGGACTACGGCATGGATCTGGACGCGGCGATCCATCAGCCTCGCATCGATGCGAGCGAAGGCGCGGTGGTGATCGGCGATGTGCGTCTGCCGATGCAAGCGCAAGAAGCGTTGCGGGCGCGTTTCGATTACGAAGAAGCGCGCGTCCAGACTCTGCCGATGAAGTTCGCCTGCCCGAGCGTGGTGCTGCGCGAGGGCGGGACCAATAGCGGTGCCACCGAGATATTCCAGCCGTGGGGCGACGCGGTGGCGGAAGGCCAGGCCGCCACATTGAAGGCGGATCCCATCGCGAACGGATAGTTCGGGCCCAGGCCCATCAACCGCAGGCTCGCGCCGCTTTCCAGCCCAGCAGCATCTTGTGATGGCGGCCTCGACCGGGTTGGCTTTGGTGCGCGAACGCCAGTCCATTCCGTACATATCCCGGCGAAGGCGACGAGCGGTCGGCTCTCGTCAGGCGCAACGCATCGCGCCGCGAAGTCGAAATCGTGGTGGCCGAATTATCTGGGCGTAAAGTTATTAGCCACTGCCAACGCACCCCGCTCGTCGGTTTCCAGGGCAATCTTCTGGGCCAGCATGACGTCGCCCGCGACGAGATCATCCTTGGGTACGAAGCACCAGCCAGCCCGCGGTCGGCCAGCGTCGTCTAGTTCGTAGACGTTCGTTCCCATGCCGTGGCGTATCCGGTATCGCTTTCCGGTGTGGCAGCCGGTGACCTCGAAATAGTTGTGCGCGTCGTACTGCGCCAGCTGCTCGGGCGACAGCCATTCCCTTAGGAGCTCACGGCCGCGCAGCTCGCTTGTACTTGGGCGCTGATACCAATCGCGAAAGGCTCGCGCCCAGCGTGAGCAGGCTGCTAGGAGCCGCCGGAGCTGATCGCCTGCGATGCGCAGCAGCTTCGCCAACACGAACCGAGCTTTAGCCGCCGACTAGCCGCGGAAAAAACAGCGTCTTTTCTGCGGTCGGATCAAACGTGCGCGTTACGACAGCCTCTCCATCAGCGGTGCGGGTTGCCGCCGTAAAGCCAGCGCCCGTTAGCAACTCGAAGCGGCACTCGGCCTTCAAGAGGGCCTTCGCGTCCTTCGCATCGAAGTTGTGCCGGGTATCGCCGTTGTGGTCCATGACGATTTGGGTTGCCATCGCTACGCTCCTGGGGTTGCCGCCAGATCAAAGCGATGTTGCTAATGCCACATATTAGAAAAAGTTCCGCGCCGGCCAAATGGTTGCCTAAAGAGGCAGTCCACGCGGGCGAAGGTCACTTGGGTCAGTGGGACAGCCTGGGTCAGGTGGGTCAACCATCCATCAGTGTAACGATTTCAAGGCGTTACCAAGGAAACTGGGACAACTGGGTCACCTCTAGCCCACCGTTATGTCGATGACCCAGACGGCGAGCGAGAGGGGCCGGGGTCCCGGCCAGCTACCATGAACCATGAAGCATGGTTCGGGCGGTGTGATGACCCGAAGACCGCCCGCCCGCGCGCGGTTCGTCCCATGGCGCAGTTGGGGCCTGGGTGTCCGCTCCAGCGAGATCAGGAAAAGCGGGCTTAGTATGAGATGACCGCGCGACCCGAGCCGCATGGCCAATCAAGCATTTTTCGCTCAAAGGCCATCAAACCCATCGTTATTCGCCAAAGATGAAACCGGACGGCACGAGCACCCAAACCAACTCTTCGGCCACCTCGAATTCGTTCAGGCTTTCGACTCCACACGCAAATCTTCCCTGAAGATTGTACTGATAGTCGAGTTGATCCATCAGAGCCGACGAAAAGCCGCCGGGGCTGTTATAGCTCGCGATCTCAATTCCCTCGGAATTATAGATTTTGGCCTCAATCTCATTTGCGGCCGCTTCCCAGCCAGCTTCGTCATCGACTAGTAGTTCGGAGAGTTTTTTCTCAATCAGGTCCCTGGTTATTTGCATCGTACCACCGGGTGCTGGTTCAGAGATTCTAAGCGCGGCTCCAAACAAGCCTCCATGGTGGCGGCCTTCTACGGCTTGCTCGGAAACCGTTCATAACAAAGCCGCAGGAGCACACGCATTGCATCGTTAGACCTCGCGGATCGTGCTGCCTGCTCTTGGCAGTCCGAGGAGGTGGCGGGATAGAAATAGTAAAAGGTTTCCCAAGAAAGGAGCGCCAATACCGCGAGAGTAAAGACTAGTCCGAGCCCGCCCCCAGCCCCACCAAAGGGCGTGGCCGTGCCCTTGGTCACGGATGCAATGGTGTCCGCATACTCTGGCAAAAGCCTGCCGCGTCTCACAATCTACGGTGTTCTTGCCGGGTGCGTGTGACCCGAGGCTATCCGCGGCATGATCGACGCGATGCTGCATATCCTGGTTAAGGATCCCGGCGAGAAGCCAGCGAAAAAAGGCGAGGGGGAAATGAGTGGCCGTCGTCCCATGGCTCAAGAATTGGATGACGCTGACGATCAACTGCGCTGGACATTGTCATCATGGCGTCAACGCGACGAAATCGGGCGGAAGCTTTAGCAAGTTATCGAGAAGGTCAAGTAAGGCACTCAGTTCAAACTGACCTCGATCGCGAGTTGAAGCGAGGACGCTATACCGAATGGCAATGGTTTTTGATCCCGTTGCTCGTCCTCACAATTATTGATTTTCTCTGGTTACGGCGCTGGAGCTGAAGGCGAAGAAATGAAGGTGAATGTGCGGGAACAAATCAGGGCCAGCCGCTCGGGCTCGTGTGCTCCCTGGGCAATGTCGTGGGAGCGCACATTCGCCACCCAACGCCACACAAGAAAACTAGCTCCGAAAGAAAATGGCGCCCGACCTGCGCACGAAAGCTGCCGTGAGGGAGCGGCAACTCAGCGGCCGCCGTCGGTGGCGTAGTAGGCTTCTGCTTGCTCGATGGGGCCGAGGTATCTGTTTGTCAAATAGACGGCCCCGACCGAGAGGACGATCCCCAGCGCAATTGCTAACACCTTTGGAACGACGAATTCAAAAGTAATCCCTTTGTGGGTCATAGCGGATACTCTCGCTTTGACCTACCCCACAGCAAGATGCCACCGTCTGCTGAGTTGGAAAATTAGAAAGCTAGGTCAAGCGGAGTATTCCACTCATTTTTTCGCCTTCAGCCCGAACGCTCTGACACGAACATCTCGGCGCCAGCAGGCGTGAACTTCACGTAGGTGCCCGAACTCGTGCAGCCTTAACCAGCTCAACTTGATCGCGCGGGCGAGGGCGGCGCGGTACTGGTCAGGCGTACCGCCTGCCGCAAGGAGGGGGCCACTAATGTACAAGCCGCCTGGGCGCTGCACCATCGAAAAGACCCCGCCGCGCCTCGACGGGGTCAAGTTCGGGAGAAGGCGGCACAGGATCGCCAACGTGCCGCCGGATGGATCATGCCACGATTCGGTCGGTCCGTTCTTTCGAAATTCCACATATTGGTGACCGTCGGGCACCTGGGATGCTTGTTGGTCATCCCCACCTTTTCCCGAAGACGGGCGAGTTCGCTTGATCGACTTTCCAATCGAAAAAATCATAATTGCCAGACCATGCATGGACCTTGGTCCCGCAAACCTCACAGCTGAAACTGCCAGAATGCTTGTATGGATGCTGCTCCTTTGTCGCGGTGTAAGGCAGCCCGCAATTGGGACAGCTAAAAAATTCGGTCGTCCATATGTCGCTTGCCATCTTCGCAATTATGCGACGCGCCGAGCACGTGTTCCAGCGCAGCAATCTGCCACAATCAATAACCTGCTACTCTAATCCTATAATCTGCCGATCGTCTGAAAGTGCTTTTTTAACCCCACGGTATCGGCGCTAACTCCGTATGTCTCACGGCCGATTAGCCGTCTGAAATGCCGCCCCACTCCAGCCACGGGGAGTAGCCGGAGCGAGGCGAAGTCAGTCATTCCGAAGTATCAGCGGAGCGGCCCGCTGATTGGTGCAAGCTACAATTCCAATTTGGACTTCCCGAGGGCCGGATCGTGAAACTCCCCCGGCTCTTCGAAGGCGAAGATGTTGCGTATCGACGTTATGGCGCTATCTATTCATCGGTGGCGTAAATCGTTTAGATTTTTCCGCTCTTAGCTATTGGCATCGTCGCCATGTACGATCGAGCGGCATCTAGGACCAGCGACTTAAGGGGTTCGGTAGGCTCAACGGGATGTTCGGAAAAGCGGTCCGGTTGTTTCAGCGGTGCTGAAGCCTCGTCTTGAAGGGACGGCCTTAGTTCGATTGGGTCCAGCCTGCTAATTCCGATCGCGGTCAGCGAAGCGGCAACTCCAAATGCTACGATAAAGATGACGACGGGCGCGACGAACGAACGGCGAGGCCGCAAGAGCCTGTTCGCCGCAGGAGGTAAGGCGGTCTCATCGGGCGCGTATTCATCATTTCCCAACGGAGGCTGCTGAGTGCCACCGCCGGGGTCGCTCATTTTTTCGCCTTCAGCCGAGGCTTGACCGGGCGGCCCCAGTCTCCGATTTTACGGCTTTGAGCATTTGCATGGGCAAATGCGAGACGCTCGGAAGGGAGCGAGAGGCGTTGCGCCTTGAACGGCAATTCGCGCGGCGTTTTCTTGAAGGAACTGATGCGAGCGTAAATCGCGCCTGGAGAACGCTTCAGCTTTCGAGCTATCAAACCGACCTTAGCGCCGGATCCGACCAGCTCGTGCAGCTGGGCCACTTCAGCCTGTGTCCAGGGGCGGCCCGCCGGCCGTGGTCCTGTCATTGCTAAAATTCCTTAACGAAAGCGCTCATTTAATCGCAATCGGAGCGCGATCGCAATCCGAATTCGCGCCGCCTCGCTCCGTGCCGGGCGGCCAGAGGCGCCGGGCCCAGTTCCGTGCTTTTCGTAACCCGGAATTAACTGTGCAGGTGCAGTATTACAGTGACCTTCTGGTGGTCATTATGTGAGTTAGAAAAGCCGTCGCTGCGGACACCAGCGGCGGCTTTTTTCATAAGGTGGGGCCGATGAACTACCAAGCGTTCACGAACGCCAGCCTCACCATGATGTACGAGGGGGTACGTGGCGCCTTGGTGGCCGATGATGACCTCGAAAGGGATGGCCGCGAACCCGTATTCAGTGTCCGAGACACCCCCGAATGGAAGCAACACGCCGCCGATCTTGAAGCCGAAATGCTCAGGCGCGGAATTCATTTCGTGATTATCGATTGGTCGGAAGGCCAGGAGCCCCTTCTCCTCGATGAATGAGCCGGGCCGACGCACACTGGCGCCGATCGGCCGACCCCTGTCCTAGGACAGCTGACCCAACGCTTTTGCTTGGAAGTGGCGGGAATTCGAACATCGTAAAACCGCCACGCCGGTCCAGCGCTAGGTACACGTTTCCGATACACAGGAACACCCTCGCAAAGCCGCATTGGTCTAAACTCCAAGTCGGTTCATCCCCTGATAGCGGACGGACGTGCGGCGACTGCACTGCCATGTCGGTTTTTGCCAACAGCGGAAGTGACGTGTTAAATTCTGTCAGTGATGCTGTCAGAGCGGTTGCAAAGTGCCAGCACATCTTAAAGGCGATAGACCACCAAACCTCTCATGATTAGTATTCTCCTTGGCACTGACCGCGATCAAGGATCTAGAATTGCTTAGTGCTTGAACCAGAGCGCGACGAGATCACCCCCGTGCGGGAGCCACCTTCGATGGCAAACGCTCTTGTCGTCCACAAGGATCGATTACCTCGATCCCTGAAGAATCTTCGCGCGGCGCAATACGTCCGCATGTCCACCGATTTTCAGCAATACTCAATTGAAAATCAGGCTGTGGTGATCGCTGCCTACGCGCAATTGCACAATCTCTCGATCGTCCGCACCTATCGTGACGAAGGCGAGAGCGGCCTGACAATTAAGAACAGATTGGGTCTAGCCCAATTGGTTGACGACGTCCGGTCTGACCATGCCGATTTCGGTCATATTCTCGTCTTTGATGTCAGCCGATGGGGACGTTTTCAGGATGTCGATGAGAGCGCGTACTACGAGTTCATCTGCAAACAAGCCGGAATTAAAGTTGCCTACTGCGCGGAGCAATTTCAAAACGACGGAAGCCTGATCTCCCAGATCGTAAAAAATATTAAGAGAGTTATGGCTGCGGAATACAGCCGAGAACTTTCGGCGAAGGTTTATGCTGGGCAATCTCGCTTTGCGAAGCTCGGATACAAAATGGGTGGCAGTGTGGCCTATGGTTTACAGCGAGTCCTAGTAGACGAACGGTCTCAACCGAGAGGTATTCTCAAGGCCGGAGAGCGCAAGCATCTGAGCACTGACCATGTAAGACTCCAGCCTGGACCGGCCGATGAAGTTGCCATTGTGAAGTGGATTTTCGAAGAATTTGTTCGAGGCACAACAGAAAAGAGAATTGCGCGGGAACTCAATCTACGAGGTGTGCCGACAAACCACGGAAGGCCCTGGCGTCGGAGCTTCATCACCGCGCTCCTTAGAAACGAAGTTTATATCGGCAACATCATTTACAATCGTGTAGGTCAGAAGCTCGGAAGCAAAAAGACCGCAAATCCAGCGGCCCTCTGGATCAGAACAGAAGGTTGCGTCGAGCCAATCATCGACCGAGATGTATTTCTCCGCGTGAAAACGATCATGCAAGAGCGTCGCGTCGATATATCCGAGGAAGAGATGTTGGCCCGTCTGCGTCGAGTTTTGATGAAGAGAGGGAAGCTGTCCATCCGGATTATTGGCAACACCGTCGGCCTCCCTTGTGCCCGTACATATTTGGAGCACTTTGGCAGTCTTCGAAATGTCTATCGTTTGATCGGCTACGATGGAACTCAGTACTGGGACTGGTTGGAGGTCCACAAGCGTTGGGTGCATTTAAACGCCGAAAATGCCGAACTCCTTCGCGAGCGATTTGAGGAGTTAGGATACAGGGCCACTTTTGACCCTGCGATGGAATGCCTGCGAGTGAAGAGTGCCGAAAGCATCTGCTTCAGGATGGCTCGGTGGATGCCGCTTAAGCGCGAAAATCACTCCCCACGCTGGGCGGTTCGACGTCGAGCGAAATCGCCTGCAGGATGGATGGTCGCTATAAGGCTGGGCAAACACAACAAGGAAGTTCTGGACTACCTGTTATTGCCATCAACGTCATTCCACGGAGTTTGGTTAAGGTTTTCCGAGAGAGCCCGCAGGGTTTACAAGATAGAAAGCTTCGAGAGTTTTGAAGATCTGGCTCGATCGCTGGTCCGGCGCGTGAGCAAACCACCGACCCGCACGCCGCCGAAGCGACAACGGCCGAAGATGATTGCCTCTGGCTCGTCGAGGAGAGGAGGACGGTCACGAGCTAATCAGCAGTAAGCACATTCTGCCCAACCTTGCCTATGTCCGCCTTGGGTCAAAAGCGCCACTTTGACCGCGCGCCGATCACTTCCGGTCTTCCCCTATGAACAGACATCGGCAGCACGGGTCGGCATGTCTCAAGGTGCCAGAAGCGGAAGGTGCCTCATTCGATCATCAGCAAGTCGGCGCAGGCAACGAATTTTCTCGACGGTCGCTTTTTGCAGGATTTGTTCGTTTTTGGCCTTTGACCCAACGATACGCTCCCGCAGGCGGTGGTTCGCGATTAGGGATATCCCGCAGTATCTTCACCAGCCGTGGGTTGAATTAGGTATTTAAATAGTTCATGTTGTGGCAATTGCGCTCAAAAGGCGCCAATGGGGGGGCAAAATGCGTTTTGTGGGGGTTGCGGTCCTCGGCGGACTGCTCGCCGGCTGTGCGTCTCACGAGACGGTCCAGTTCCGAGCTTCTAACCCACAGCAACAAGCAATGATGCGTGACGGCCAACCGGCTCTGGTGTCTCGCCAGAAAAGCTCGGTCGTTCTGGTTCGGCCAGCGTCACGCCAGTTGCAGGCGCGCGGACGGCCTGTGTTTGTCATTGGTATTAACAACCTCGCCAAACAGCCGGTTGAATTTAGGGTTGGCCAAGTCAACGCCCTCCAGCACGTCGGCGCGGTTGATTACCAGATGGAGGTCGTAACTTTTGAAATGCTTGCCCAGGAAGAGAGAAACCGACAGATCGCTGCGGCAATTCTGACAGGGGTCGCCGGTGCAGCGAACGCCTACAGCTCATCGCGGGCCGGATACGGCAGTTACACTACCCCTAGTGGCCGCACTGGAACGTTTTACGATCCGACGGCAGCAGCGATAGCTCAAAACAATGCCGCCGTACTAAATGAAGCAATGTTTGCCGCAACAATTGAAACTGGCCAACGCAATATGGCTGTGCTTGAGCAGTCAGTTATCAAGGACAACACCTTGATGCCCGGAGAATGGTACGGCGGTCAGCTGCATCTCTCGCCACTCAGCGATAAAGCAGGCGACCAGAAGACCTACACGATCATCATCACAGTGGGCGATGATCGTCATGTCGTAGACATCGCCCAAGGACCAGCCGGGACATGAAGATCACCACACGACGTTCCGAAGTCGCCGCTCAATCATCGGCAGGGAATGCGGAGGCATTTTGCCTTGGGAATTATTTTGTTCGTACATTGGGGGATACGATAATGAAGCCTATTGTTGTTGTGACTATCGCGCTCACCTCTCTTGTCAGCAGCCACGCAATCGCTGCGGACCTTCCACAAGCCTATCAGCCCGTACCAGTTGTTATGCCTCCCCCACCCAGTTGGACGGGGTTCTATGTTGGCGGCAACGTAGGCGGGGCGTGGCAGTCGCTTTCTGCGACCCCGGTGTCGATCGTCAACGGGGGGTTCATCAATCCGGGGCCCATCAATTTCAACGGCTCTGGCGTCCTGGCAGGCGGGCAGGCGGGCTTTAACTACCAGATATCGAGCTTCCTGGTCGGGCTTGAGGGCGAATTTCTGTGGACGGACGCGAAGGCCACTACGGTGACGCCTGGCACGCTCTTTCCGTTCATTGGCGGGTCCAGCACGGGGACGGCTCAGACTGACTGGTACGCGACGTTTGGTCCGCGTGTCGGGCTGGTGCTCAATGATCTGCTTCTCTACGGCAAGGGCGGCGTCGCGTTCACCTCCGGGAGCTATGCCGGGACGACGGGTGGTTTTTGTTGCACGACGACGGTTGCCCCCACGACGTTCACCGCAGTGGGATGGATGATCGGCGGCGGCGCTGAGTGGCGCTTCGCATACAACTGGTCTCTGAAGGGTGAGTACGAGTACCTGAACTTCGGCACCAAAAACTTCGTGACCGTCGGCACAACGCCGGGGTTCCTGGATGTCATCGCCACGAACAGCGTCAAGGACACCGCCAACATCGTCAAGGTGGGCGTGAATTATCGCTTCGGTTTTTGACATGAGATGGTAAGCCGTTAACAGTTTGCGCGCTCATGTGTGTCGAGTCCGCTCAGGGTCTTGGTCGTGTAAAAACTCTCAAAGGATGTCGGTCTCGGAAGCCAGGAGGCACGCCTGTCTCAGGCCGCGATCGCAGCGATCAACGGTTTGACCCCGACGATGTTCATGACCCGTGTCAGATTGTAGGCCAGAACCGAAAGTGCCATTTCAGCGGCTACTTTTGGAAGCGTTTTGGTGAGGAAGTGTGTCGCGTGTCGGTCGATTTCAAAGGCGGCGACATGCGTGCGCGCCAGGTTGAAGATCGGCGTCTCGACGCCGAGGGTCCCGGCCCGGGCACCACGTCGCCGAGGATGCCGCTCGATATGCCGATTTGGCGTCGCCGCCGCCAAATTTGCGGACAACGTCCGTCAATGGCGGGCTAACCGAGTGTTCTTTTTGAACAAGCCCTATGGTATCGGCGGCAAAAAAGAGCGCGGTCCCGGACCAAAGGGCATCGAATGACCGGAACAGCGATAGCCATGACAGCGGAAGGGTAGCAACCATTCGGTTCGGGCGGTGATGATCACCGGGGTTGCGGTCCGCCAGATCGGCGTGGAGGGATTAGCGCCCCCGCTGCCTTAGTAGGACTAATTCGCGGCCTTTCGCAGCCCTAAGCTTGCTCGCCCCATTTGTTCGAGCAGCCATACGGACTTCATGACCCGATCAAGGCTGATAGGAGGAGTAGCGGGGCATCTCCTGACATAGCCAGCCAGGTATTCGTCGGAGGCAGTGTCGATGCCAAGCCTGGCACAAACCAGATAACTGACCGATTCAGCCTCGAACTCGCGAACGGCAAGAGACAGATTTTGCCGATCCGGCCACCATCGACCGTTTGGCGTGCCCAAGTGACCACAATACAAATGGGCCAGCTCGTGCACGAGAGTTCCATATCGAGCTGCGGGCGATAGGGCGCTATTCAACAGGAGCTCGAACCACAGAGGGACCTGCGTCGGTTTTGATGGTGGCTTCTTGGTGATCGTGTATTCCAGATGCTGCCCGGCTGCGGCCCATTGGATAGATCCTGCCCGCTGCGAACCGTCAGCACGCTCGGAGACCCGCACGCCGTCGCGCTTCGCATTGTCGATTGTGAGCGCATATTGCCCGCCGATCTTGCCGTTGCGCACCTGGAACGGGTCTTCCACCTGTGGGGGGAGGGGACGAGCGTTCGGCAATGGCGCGGTGTCGCTTACGTCGAACACAAACAACACGGGTCCCATCGGTTGCAGGATAACAATTGGCCGCGCGTTGACTTTGATCTCTCGACGGTAGTCCTTCCGCCACCTGCGTGCGGTACAAACGAATTGCGCTCCCGGCATTTGCGTGTGGATCAACATCGCATTGAAAGGGGAGTAGAACCGAAAGCGACCGACAAAACGCATCAATTCCAGATAGGCATCACTTGAGTTATATTTGCCCGCGAGCGTAAAAAGCTCGTCGAGCGCCGGCCGTGCTGAATCTTGATCTAGTGGCACTACGGCAAGCTCAGTCATTCTTACCTATTGGTGTGGATTGCCATCGTCAAAGCCGCCGAGATCGTCGTCCGGACATGCGGCTGCCTGGCTATCCAGTAGCTGGCGGGTCTCCACCGGCAGCTTGGATGACGCCTCATCGAGGTCCCCCAGATAATATTTTAGAGCTTCGCAAGCGTTCAGATGTAGCGGCGACGTTCGGTTGAACATGAGGGCAACACCCCAGATGACCACTAAACCCAGGAGCATAAAAAAGCAGGCGCGGTAACCGGAGACATCCTCTCGGAGCCTTCTATTCTCGCGGCCGTACATATCGTGGGAGTAGGGGTCATTCACGATCGACGCATCCGCGGCCGACGCTTCCTCAAAGCACTGATCGACCAGATCCTTCACCGCGCGCACTCGTCGCGCGTCAATTGCTTCTTTGGGGTTGCTCCGCCGGAGTGGTGGTGGAAGTCTGGCTCCATATGAACTTCCCCAGAAGTATCAGGCTGCGTGGTCAATGCATCGGCGCTGACCCGTCTACGTTGCCCATCCAAAATGGTCATCACATCGCCTTGCGGGGTCTAGGGCTTGCTCGGAAACTTGTCGTTACAAACACCGATCAGGACGTGCAGAGCATCATTAGTCCTAGCAGTTCGCGCAGCTTGCTCTCGGCAATCCGAAATGTTGGCAGGATAGAAGAAGTAGAAGGTCTCCCAAGGTCGCCAGAGGAGAAGCGTCAACGCTAGGATCGTAGAGGTTATTCCGACCACTTTGCGGTGCTCATAGAGCTTCCAAATGAGTTCTACCGCGGGCGGGTCGGCAATCTCCTTCTGGCAACTACCGCATTTCGGTCGCCTATTCGTCGCGTTGCAGTGCGGGCAGTGAACCTCTCGCATCGCCTCTGACCCCCGGATCGTATCGGGGAGCCAGCCAGCTCCCATGGGACTCCGCTCCGGAGCATTTGCAGGTATTAGAAACGAATGTAACTTAAAAGCGGTCGCCTTAAAAGCGTTATCGAGCCGAAATCGCCTTTGTGAAAAAGACTCACAAAGGACCGCTACGGGACGTTTTGGCGAGGAATATGCGTCGGCTTCGGGCTGCGCGTAAACTCAGCCAAGAAGCATTAGCGCACGAGTGCGGTATCAATCGCACATATCTCAGCGGGGTCGAGCGGTCCGAACGCAATGTCTCGATCGACAACATCGCACGCATTGCCCGGGGGCTCAAAGTTAAGGCTTCGGTGCTCCTAGATGACAGTTCTAAGCCGTAGACGCGCCTGTGCGGGTAACTTTCTCCTTTCGCTTGAGCCATTCTGCATTGAGCGCCGCAAGATCCGAGTAGGTGTATCTGTTCCTGGGCCGGTTGCGCACAAAATCGAGTACCGGACTTGCGTCGCTATACCCGTTTGTCAAAGTATCGGCCCAGTACGAATAGCAGACGTTTGAGTCGAGCACGTTCTCCCGAATTCCGACGGCAATCAGTTCGTGGACGTTCAGGTATTTCCGTATCCAAAGGTAGTGAGGCCGTGTTAGCTCAGAGGTACAGAACTCTTCGACGCTCGTGGCCTTCTTCATTTCGATGATGCCGGTGTGAAAGTTGTCATATGCTGTCAGCATCTTTTCGTCGGTTTCGGTCTTTAGAAACACGTCGAACGCGGCTCGCTTTCTGGCTATCTCGCGCTGCGATCTAATATTCCAAATGGCGATGAAGCCAGCGGCAACCGCGACAGCCGCTGTCACCCATTGAGGTAGTGTTCCAAAGTCCATTGAATGTCCCTCGTGCAGCATGGAAGTCGTTTTCTCATGTCGCCGCCATAAAGCGTTCAAACCGCAAAGCGAGCCGGTCTCTATCCGGAAGGTCCTTGGCGCGAATTGGCAAATGTATGGTGCTGCCATGAAGGCCCTTTAGGGCTTCAAGCATCGGCCCATCATTTTGCCCGAGCAGCCGCTCAGATACATGCAACCGATAGTTCGGATCGATGCCGATCAGATGGGCGTCAAAGGCGGCATGATGGATTTTCGACAGCGGAATGCCATTCGGCACCACTGGTTGGCCAAGCCGCTCGTCCTTGTCGGCTACGATGTGGGCGGCGTCCAGAAGCAGCGGCTCCGGCAACCCAGACAAAGCGCAGCGGCCGTTATAGGCCGTGATGACGGCCTCGCGGAACGACGCCTGATGCAGTCGCTGCTTGACCGCGCGCAAGGCGTAACGTCTTTCGAGCGGGTTCTCCGGTGGTTCCAAAGTATCTTGATCGGGTACACCGAACGCGACGCGCGCCTTCAACGCCGTGGCGTCCCATCCGGAGATGAAGGTGGGAAGCATAGCCTGGTAGCAGCCAGGCGCTATGCCGAGGAAATAGATGATAGGTATCCGGTTCTCAAACGCCTCGCGAAGCCATCGGTTGTCGGCGGCGTCCGGATTCTGTCCCATGAAGGCGTAGTCGATCGCCTCGTCGCCCTCGAAAATCTGCCGATGCACCTCGCGCTGGTCGTCATACCAGACCTTGCCGCCCGGCTTGGGGAAAACGGTTTTGATCGACAGAAGGAAGCGCATCTGCTGCGGTTTGAAGATGCCGCGCTGCGGATTGACGAGCGGGATGCGCTCACCTTGAAACATAAAGCCCGGCTTCAGGTCGCTCGCGGTCAGGTGGTCGTGGACCTCGCCAAGCCTTCGCACATGCTCGAAAGCAGCCATACGCATCAGGCGGTCGGGAATGTCAGCGATCATCGGCAACAGACCCAATTCTTGCGCGCCGCCACGGCATCGATCGCTTCAGCGCCAAATGTCGAGCGTCTTTTTTTTGGATCGGCTTCATTTTCGCGCTGGGCGAGCGAGGGTGAGGCTCGTCATGATTTCAGACCGAGAACGCCGTCGCCGCTCGCGAGAGCCTGTCTGACAGACGACCTGGCATCACCTCCGAGAAGATCTTGGCCAATGACAGATAGTACCAGCGGGTATCCTCCTAGACGAGGTGGTAGCCTACGCTCGAAACCTCGAAGGTATACCCCCTCGGCGGACCTTTGTTGGAGACATCCGCATGGACAGGATTCGATTTTGGCGCCTGTTTTGGCTGCTCACAGTCGCACTTGGCGTTTTGCTCGCGTGGTTTTTTGGCAATCTTCTCTACAGCCTTTTTTGGACGGAATTGGGCGACCGTGGCTTCTCGGTCACGGAGGCGAAGTTGATCGCCTACATCGCGGCCCATCTTGTGCCCTTCCTTTTGACGCTTCTGGTGGGAGCCGTTCTTTCGTTTCTTATTCGCCGTGAAATTGCAAATGCCCCCAATTCACATGCGAGTACGTTGCTACGTCCGGCTCGTTACTCGGAAAAAGATGCTTCCTTAATCGATACGATTTTGTGGATAGCGGAACGTTCTGCGTGGGGCCGCTGGCAAAGCGCCCAACGAAATGGTTGGTCTAACGAACAAGCAAAATTGACCAATGCCTCATCATTTGTGATCGTAGCGGCCAAAAATGGCGACCTTGCAATCAGAGGACGCCTCAGAAATTTGGTTGAATATAAGCTGGTTGATCGCGACTTCTGGAGAAGAGTTTATATTGATATTCAGCCAGACCCTAAATCGCTCTGGAAAGCAGTTATAGCGCGATACCCCGGAGACGCTATTGTTATCCCCGACTATGACCATTTTCTTGTGGAATGGCGGGCGATCGAAGTCACTATGGCCCAGGAGAAACTTGAGAATTGACTGGCTCACTTTTCGTCTGAAGCTTCGATCCATATGGAAGAGAATGAAGGACGATCCAAAGCCAAGGGAGAATCAGCCAGAGGCAATTCCTCTACCGCCTGCTACTGACCTCCAAACGGGTCCACCTAAGATTGAAGCGCCCCAAATAACCGTTTCCCCTCAAGCTCCACAAAATTGGGAACGGCTATTCGTTATCGGTGACGACGGCAGATCGATTTGGCTGAGGTTCCTGCCTGACACAAAACATTATCGCTCCGATACACTCGTGCTGATCGTTTATGGCCAGAAAGTTCTCAGAGATGTGACGAGAATGAGGGTTGATGCAGCCCACGCTGCTGTCAACAAGACGGTTCAAAATGCTCCGTATCGGCCATCAGATTCTAGCTTGCTCAATGCCATATTCATATTTGGGCGACTTCAAGCCGCAGCAAATCTTGACTACGTTGATGAATGCGTTCCGCTATACTTGGAGCGAGTAGGACTCTCGCAGGGTGGCTTTTATCAACTAACAAAGGAAGGTGAGAGTCATGCGGCAGCGTTGGCTTGGGATTTGATCCGGCGAGCTTAGGAAGAAAAATGGCATCGACCAAAGAAACCAATCGCCGATTTGATCGGCGGCGGGCGTCTACAAGGGGCGTAGACCAAGCGTAGACGTTTCACAGGTGAGGGCGCTCAAGCAGAATGGCGTCGGCCCGTCGGCCATCGCCAAGACGCTTGGAATTGGGCGAGCTTCCGTCTACCGGGCACTGGGGGAGCAGCCGAGCGATGCGTGAAACCGAAGCCGTCGTAAGCAACCTTTGGCCGGCGTCCCCTTCGGACCGCATTGAGGATTGAAGGCAACCCTGCTTTCTGGCCGGCTTTCTCAATCGCCGCATAGCTGAATTTTCGTGAAGTGAGGTCGGCGACGGTGCAGCAGTGGGGAATGCTAAGCCTCGATCATCTCGTCCATTGACAACGCTTTGAAACTCTACGATGCCAGCCATACAACCTCCCGCTGACGAGAGCTGATTTTATGCTTTGCGCCGAAGACGGCCAAGCGGCTTGGCGGGGTATAAGGGGGCAGGAATGGACAAGGATCTAAAGGCCAAGGTTACGGGCAAGGCTGATGTCTACCTACACAACCACCTTGCCAACTCCGCGTATTGGTTCAAGCGACAAATTGAGAAGAAAATCGAGGACGGCAAGCGCGACGGCATCGCCTTCGACTATCTGGCCTGTGCGGTTTCGATCGCCTTCACCAACGAGGCCCACATCAATTTTTTCGGCATGAAATGCGTTAAGGGCTTTGTCGAGCGCGACTCCATCGAGAGCAAGGTCGCCGCGGTGTTCAATGCGTTCAAGATGCCGATCGTGTGGGAGACTCGTCCCCTCAGCTCATTCAGGGCCATGAAGAATCTCAGGGATACTCTCGCCCATGGGAAGCCTGCTGAAATCCACTATAACAACGTCACCAGCGCTACACCTGACCAGCAGAACATCATCGACAACCTGAAGGCCGATTGGCAGAAGGCGCTGACCCACGAGCCCATAATGACCGCCTACAAGGACATGGACGACTTGTTCAAACAGCTGCTGGAGAAGTCCGGTCTCCAGCTGTTCGATACGATCGAACAGACGAATTACACCATCAGCCTTATCGAGAAGAAATAGGGGTTATTCGTCCTCCGCTATGTCGTCCAGCCGGGAATCTTCCTCCTCATCTTCATCCGCGAGGTGGGCGCCGTAACGATAGGGATCCAAACCAGCGGGCGGCCTGACAACATGCGATCCCAGACCGTTATGCAAAAGGCTAAGAGCCCCGTCAGCGAGCCAAGCTGAACAAGCCAAGTCGGGATCAAAGGTCGCTGTCCATCAGCATTATTACGGGCTGCCGTTCGTGCAGCCAATCTTCGATTTTGCCACGATCAAATTTTGAATTCGCAGCAAGTTCAATGCGATCACAATTCTTGTCGAACGTGGAAAGACAGCCTTCGAAGTCGGGAACGCCGCAGGGATCAATGTCTGATAAGGCTTCATGAGTTACAAAAATGCGCACAAAGCGAGGCGGTTGTGTGCCTTCAACCTCCATCCAAAACCCGACCGCCTTTCTGTCAAAATCAAAATTTCGCTTTTCTGAGGCCCGCTTCAGCATGGTCACGCCCCTCCTGTTCCGACAGAGTGTTTATCTGAATGTTTGGCTTGCAATGGCAGAACTTCAGCCGCCGCGACCAGCGTTATAAGCTCATCGCATCTTTTCTACGTAGGCTTGATTATGGCCGTGGCAATTTCCATTCACATCTAAAGAAATATAGAAGACGTTGCAGCGCTCCATGATGTACTTTTCGTCTCTTGGCTGGTTTTGGTCGGTAAATTGACCGAGGAAGAAAGCATACAAATATCTTTTACCGTCTTTCACGTCTTGGAGTTTTTGATCGTCGTTTTCGTCTTTATTAAAGGCTGTAACCCACTGATATTCGCCGTAGGATATTTCATTTGTAGCCGTTTTAGGATCGGCGAAATTCGCGGCAGCCTTCAAATCAAGCATTGCGTGATCTTCTTCGTCTGCCGAGATTAGGTGGTCGAACACCTTCATGTAGCCCTTAAAATTCGGCCCACGTGCTGGAATTCGGCTGACGTTCATATAACCAAAATTGACATAGGGACGTTTTATTTGGGCGTCTTCTGTTGGAAAACTAAATTTCATAAAGATTGGGACCAATTGAGAGCGATCTGCACTCGGTGCGGCCGGTACCATCTGCACCCGAACTCTTAAATCATCAATTTGGGTTTTTTCGTATTCAATGGTTTTATCAAGCACGGCAATTCGCTCGGCGTAAAATATGCTGGCTACAAACCAAGTAGCCGTTGCCGCCAAACAGCAGACCAAAACCGCTGCCAAGCCGAAGACCAGCTTAGCTTGCCCAATCACATGTCCTTCCTTGGACACATGATCCCAAAGTCGCTCAACCAGCCCTGCCATTCCACAATCTTGCGGCGAATTTAAATGGCGCGCAATGGCGCGCTCGACGATCTGGCTGGCCGTTTTTGCTGGCGCGGGGGGTCCCTATATTAAGACAAAGAGACGGGCCGCCCAGCTTTGGAGAGTTTGTGGAGGCCAATACAGCCGATCGCCAGAGGGATCGCGCTGCTGATCATTCCCGTCGCAAAGAATAGATCGCCGTGGGCCACCATCCAGCCGCCGCACAAAATGCCGGCCGCTCCAATAGTGCCCGAGCCAATGAACATTGTCAGTTGCACGCCTCTGTTTTTTAAGAATCGTCGCAACATCATGCCTCCAGCGCGTTATGCTTCCAGCAGTTGCTAAGCAAATAGGTAAGCGCTTCCCGCGCTTTCCATGCACTTTTTCTTGAAGGGCATTCTCATCATTGGAACCAGCACCATCCGTTCACTGGTACGCCACCCGACCAAACATGCCATTATCCTTGAAAGTTCCCATAAGCCGATAGTTTTCGTCTGGTCCGCTCCCGAGAATCTCTCCCTCCTTGGTTATAGCTGCATAAAGCATACCATTTTTCGGCGTTAAGCGCTCTTCCTTGCCCGGGCTTGGTGCAGGCGGCGGGGCCGGCGGGGGCGTCGGCTTATCCAACTCAATGGCACTGCGGACCGTGTTGCTCACGGTAGCGGCCGCGCTGGCAGTAGCTATGGCCCCAGCCAAACCTACTACTATGGTAAGTGGCGGCGCGGCCGCCGATAGAGCGATTGCCCCGGCCCCGCCCACCGTGGCACCGACGATCACTTCCGTGCCTACGACCCATGCCCATATGGAATGCTCGCCAAACTTCGTCACCTGCTTGAAATTCGTCCCGAGACGGTCAGAAGACGCTTTATCGAGAGGCCAATCCGACTTGCCGTTGATCTGGATTGGCTCGCCGGCGATCTGTCCCCCGCCGGAGTAAGTGACAATCCAATCATCGGCCTCGCCGCCCCACAGAAATCCAGTCACTTCGATTTCAATTGGTCCTTTTCTTGCTGAACCTTTCATCCTCAGTGACCAAATTCGATCGTTCAGGTTGGCAGACCAGCTTATCTCCTTAATGGGCGAGCCCGCCAAATCGCTGAGCTGCGAGTTTGTTGCGAGCACGGTCTCTGCGATTGTTAGCCGGATTGCGCTCATTTGCGTGTCCCGAGGTGTTTGTGCGGCGGCAGCAAAAATCGCTGAATGAAATATCGCGACAGCACCCAAGCCAAACAAAAGCTTCCGTAACATAACCTGCTCCCTCTCGTTGTGAGGCGACTATAACGCACGACTCAGTTGCGGGAACAGCGTTAAATTGGTTGGCACCGACGTGGCGGTCGCGGAGGCTGTCGCGCTTCGGACCTCTCCTTCCCAATGGAAATTCGGGCGAACATCGGCGCCTTTAGTGCCGCAGGCCTGGCAGGTGAAGCGCGGCTCGATGTCGGACAGGCGAACATCATCTGGCCATCGGTCGCCGCTGATCGCCGTCCAGTGGCTGCAATGATAATCGCTGCAATAGATCAGGAGGCCGCGAACGCCGGAGGAGCGCATTTCTGCGAAGGTGATCTTTCCCGGACGGGTGGAGGTGGGCATGCCGCGCCATTGAAGCGCGGTCGAAGTGGGTAGGCAAATCGTCCTATATGTTGGGCTCGGAGGACATGGGAACCGCTGCCGATCGCGGTGTTGATGAATCCGACTATTTGTCAGCGATATTTGCCAAAGGTATATTTGGGCTTTTGCGCGATTTCGTCGCGAAATAGCCGAGCATTGGATTTCGACGAAAGCTCATCGAACATTTTTTCGTGGCTCCCAAGAAATTCTGGAATCGGACCTCCGAAACCATCATGCGATCCAGGATTTTGGAAACTCAGTTTGCGCTGGATGTAAACGGCTGCAAGCTTGGCGATAGCTTCCATGTACTGATCGCTCAGCTCCTTTGGCATAAAAATTCTTTGCTTGCGGAGCAACAGCCTCGCTTCATGCTGTTCGCGGCCGGCGCGCGCTATCTGCTGCCAATTGATGAGGGCAACATATTCCTTATTCTGATCAGAGGCATTGCGCAGGCGGTCCTTGTCCCTGGCTGAGATATCGCTGTCCGATATGAACGCTTCTTTATCCGCGTCGGGCATGCGGCTGAAGTCGGGATATTCCACCGGCGCCAATGCGCACGTTGTCGTCGCGAGATATGCTTCGACGAAACTCTCCCAAACCGACTTAATCGCAGCGAATTCCATTTCGTTAGATCGTTTTCCGCGATCACCAAAATGCGCAAGCTGTTCTTTGAGTTTTTCGATCTCCCGATTCTGCGCGTCCTTCACGTCGGCAAGCTTTTTGTTGAAATGAAAGCCGAGATATTTCTCGCCGAGCTTTGTCGGCAGAAGAACGATGAAGGCCGTCGCGGCGGCACCGGCCGCAATCGCGGTTTGCAACCACCACGATGCAATGTCACCCAAACTGATCATTTGCCCCCCGCGACGATCCTTGCCCAGCAAGTTGGATATTCAATCTTTCCTGAATTGAGTTGTCTATTTACACCAAGTCTCAATCGCCGCGTATTCGATCCGCTCTCCGTTTGGTCCCTCGATGTAGAGGACTTTGACGTGCCATTGATGCTTGATGATGTCACACGCCCTTTCCAGAGCGGCTTCCTTCGAATCGAATTGGTCGAACCCTTTGTCTGGGGGCCTGTTGTTTTCGTTTCGGGTCCAGAGTTTCCATTTCATCGGAGCGTCGCTCCAAGCCTACGGTCAAATTATGGGGCCAAGTGCTCATAGCTTCAAATCTGCGCAGCTAGGGATGATCCTTAAACGTCCACGGCAGCTGGAGTTGCGCCTTCCGCCGTTTTCGCGGCCACAGCGCCTCCACTTGGGCTTTGCTGGTCATCAGGTCAAGGTAATCAGAACCGCGCTTCGCTCCGACAACTGCCGGCTCCGTAATTGTTCTTCCTCGCAAAAGGCTAAACCACTCGATTTGGTATTTACGCCAAAACTCATAGGGTTTTCGGCGGATTACGCGGGCCCAAAAAAAGTTGCGGCCAGCCCTTGGGGGAGAGTTGGCCGCGCAATTCGATGAGAGGGGTAGGCCCGGTCAATCTGCCAAGAGCCCAAAGTAGAGTGGTTGGTCACTACCCTATTGCGAGACCGCCCATGCAGAGGCCCCCGCTCGATCCCGACGTTGGTGACATGGCGCCGTCCGCCCCGACGCTGACGGGCTACGATCAGGAACATCTGGTGACTTACTTGCGGCTGCTCGACGCCGACGCTGAGGGCGCCGACTGGCGCGAGGTTGCGTGGATCGTTTTGCATATTGATCCGGAACGCGAGACAGATCGCGCGCGGAGGTCGTTCAAGAGCCATTTATCGCGCGCCAAGTGGATGACGGAGCACGGTTACAAGCAACTGCTACGCGGCGGCGCCGCATAGCCGATAGGTGCAGAATGCGGCGCGTGCTGGCGAGCCCACTGATCCGCGCGGTGCAACGCAGACTGCCGTTTTCTTACTCCAAACGTCGTCATTCTCGGCCACGCTCGACACAGCACACCTCCACGCAAACGCAACGCAACGGCGAGCCGTCGAGGGCAACCTTGGCGGCTTTTGCGTGTGGCCGTGGGCCACACAGAAACTGCCCCGGCGCGGGTTGCGTGCTGAGGCCGCTTGTGTCGGAACTCCCGGCTTTGTGTGGGGGTAGTGGGTCAGTTTAATCTAGCTGGTTGGGGTCGCTAGGGCGTTTGGGGGCTTGTCTGCCTTCCGAAATCCGCTGTAAGCCGTCCTTTGTCAGAACGATGCCGCCCAAGACTTCCTTCGCGTAACCAATATCCTTGAGCCGGGATTGAATGTGGGACGGAATGTGATGGGTGGCCGGATGCGCCGCGAGCTGTCGCAGGGCCTCAAATTCCAAATCATTTAGCTCTGGGGGCAGAATTTGATCCATCCACCGAATATGCGCGCGGCTCACACGTTTTCCAGTCAGTATGTCTGCCACAATCAAACTGACCCACTACCCCCGGCTGGGTGGGGCCTGGGGGACGGATCTCGCCAGCCGAGGGTTCTTGCACTCGGGTATGAGGTAGACCGCCTTTCACACGGCTGCCGTGGCCCAGCCGATATCAGCTAGGGCCGCCTCGGTTATGCTTAGGCTTGCAGAGCGCCGGTCTGTTCAAATCCCGCCGTTATCCGCCGCGTGCCGGGCGTGGTCATCCGCAGCCTGCCGTGTAGTTCCACCAAGTAACCTAGCGCGATCAGCCGGGCACTGCGTTCGGCGAGGATGACGGCTGGCGGTTCGCGCACGGCGCAGGTATTACCGACCGTAAGCAGTGAGGAAAATTCCTCGCGGGTGAGGGGGGCTGATTTGGGAGCCATCATGCGAGTATGGCCCGGCTCCCAAAAGTACACGTGTTCAATTTTGCTGAACGGGCTGAGAAATGGCCACATCAGTCGGCGGCACACAACGGACAACTGCCACCGCGATTGCCACCGGACAACTGAGTATAGGCCCAAACTAGACAGGAAAAGACGTGGGGTAGGGGCCTAAAAACCCAACATAATCGGGCAAAACATTACCAATCGGGACGAGAACAAACAGGGGAATGGGGATTTCAAGACCGGTGCCTTTACGCTCGCGAAACAACGTGGGCGTAACGCGCAGCGCTGCGCGGGTCGCGCCGGACAAAATGTTGAAAATCCGTCCGTTTCGCCGATTTGCGAGACTGGCGCGTCCGATCAAGTTGGTGGAGTCACGGTTTCCCGAGAGATGCGTGACGCTGGCGAGGCCGCTTTTGACGAGTTTTTTGGTTCGTATCCGACGTCTTTGCTGGTTGAGGTGATTTATAGCGCCATGCGGGCGCAAGAAATTCGCTTAGCTGCTTTTCCGCATATCGTCCGAGCTTCGAGTGCCTCTCGCGGATGCCAAGCAACATCGAAAGGTAATAAAGCTTTGACAGGTCAGCAGAAGCGTCGTCGAGCAGTCTTGGTGTGATTGAAAATTCCCTGATTTTTTCGGGAATGTGGGCAAAATGCCTGTTACTGAACAACCAGGAATTGGGGGCACTCAGGTCGATAGAAACGCCATGGTGTAGGATGTCATTTCGTAGCTTGTTAAGCGGGCCAAGCCTTTCGGTGATTTCCTCTAGGCGCTGCTTTTGGGCTGGCTTCCACTTCTTGGCGTCTGCGATTCTCTTGATGAACTGAAGGCAGCCTTCGACCTTGAGACCGCTAAATACGGCTCTCGCGACTGTAACAGGCGCGCCAGCGGCCATCCATAATGTTTGCTGAAGGGTTGTTTCGACTCGAGCGAAGTCGCTTACGAACCGACCAAGGGCGGTGTAATATGCAGGCCCTCTTTCCATGCGAGCGAGGGCATCTTCAACAAAGGACTGGTATTCTGGAGTGTCGGCAGCCGACCTCAGTGCCTTCGCGAGTTCTTGAAATTTGGGATCATCGGTAATCGACATGAAGAAACCCGATCCGAAAGAGATAGAACTACATCCCGATGCATGGGCGCATGGTTGCGAAGGCTCCGCCGCAACATCGGGTAGCGAAGAAGAAAGCGAAGAAAGCAAAAAAGGGGTCCAGCAAATGAGCCGAACCCCTCAGAATCAGCTATTGCTTATTGCAGGGCGGATTCAGGGCGTTCCGCAAATCTGTTTCAATGTACAGCCGTTTGGCACGGTCACCGGGAACGACGAGCGCGCTGATGTGTGTGGCCCCATGGCGTCGAACTGCTTGAAGCGCGTGATGCGCTTGAAGCTCATCCGACAAACGGCGCTGGAAACTATCGGTTTCGCCGACGTAGATTGCCGTATGATTTCCGTTCCCAACCGGACGACAGAAGATATAGACGCCCTCGACAGGGTAGTAGGCGATGGTGCCGATGGCGTCTAATTGGAACTCATAGCGTGTTCCTGAAGCGCCGGTCCAATAGATCAGAACCGGCTTTTTTGTAACTGGATTTAATAAAGCGTTAGACATAGCTTGGTTTTCCACTTCGTGGATTTTGAAGTGGGCTTGACCAGAACGTCTCACGGGAGTTTACTTGGCCCCCTAAAGCTTGCACCGCCCTGACTCGTACCTGCCCACGATGCAGTACGAGACTGGATCGGAAAGGGACCACCTCGGATGCCAGTCCTTGGTGGTCTTTCCTTTTCCAGTGTCAGCGTGGAGTTTCTGCCGACTCCAACGCGCCCGTCAAGGATTAGTACGAGTTCCTGAATCAAATACTAAATATGGTGGAAAGAGGGGAAAAACAGGGGGCCTCCGGCGCCGCTGTTGGGCCTAAGTATCAGTGAGTCCTCATGGATTCCTAAGAGAAAAATTAGGCCAATGACCTACACGCGAACGTGCAATCCGATGTTCACAAGACAACTATTTATTGCGCGCGGGGATTTGCTTGGCACGCCAGCGCAGGAATTGCTTTGCGATACGCTAACTAAAGCGGCGCGGCTTAGTTTTTGCGGTTAGGCCGTCGATAGGTAAGGCGCTTGCCATTGATGCTGGTTGCCAGCAACGCGGCGCGGGTCGCATCATCAACGCCAAGCTTGGCGCGGTCGGCCTCGGGGGAAATATGGACTTCACACAGCACAAATAAGGCTTACCGCCACAATTACGCCCGGGACTCAGCGAGGCTGAGTTCCAATTGCCGGTCATCGGCAATCCTTCTGTGATTCGGCCGCAAGGCCGAAGGCTCAATGAACCGCATCCCGCGTCTGAGGGATGAGCCTGCGGGGTGTACGCCCGCGCAACAGAAGGAGCCCGGCTATGGTCATCACCCATGGCAAGGAACCAAAAGACGTGTTTGTCAAAGCGTATCGGCGCTGGAAAGCGGGCAAACGGGAGTGGGTGTGCGACGCACACCGCTCATCGTGGCACCCCGATAGCCTGCGGGATTCGCCAGACCAACTCGATTTTGGTTTTTAATGCGAGGGAACACCGGTTCCCAAACATCCGCCGATGACCGGCAAGAGCTTTATTCATTAAGGAGGGCATCCAAATGCCGCCGAACCGCGACCTTGTCCCTTGCCCTAAGTGCGGCGAACAAATGCCTTTCCGTTGGGGAGAGCTTAAGCGAGACGCCAATCTTGTGCTCACCTGCACCGCCTGCGGTCTTAACGACCTCGGTCTGAATATAGTTCAGACGGCTGTCTATGAGAGAATGAAGGAACTTGGTCACACGGACCTCAAGCCTCCTACACCCGAGCCAATCGATCCAGTCACTGTACTTCCAGCTAAGGACGGCTCTGAGATCGTCATCCGCCGTTACAAAAATGGCCGGCAGGCCATCTACCATCGCCGCGCAAAGCGCAGGCCCTCGAAGTGATCGCGTCATACCCTAGTAAGCAAAAACCGGCCATGAGGCCGGTTATTCGTCGGGTTTCGGCTTTTCGTTCGTGGGTTTTTGAGGCGATTTGGCCAAGCCTTTCAGCGTTGCGTTGAAGCGTTCTTCGGATTCGTCCGTCCCGGCCTCTTTGGCCGCTTCCCTAAATTTCTGGATTTGGGTCTTCTCTTTCGCCATACGGACCATCTTAAGGGGCAGTCAGCCGTGAGCAAAGCACCAACGCCAGAGGAAATTAAGGAACGGGTAACTTTCTACGCGACGGTCGGCCAAGGGATTTCCAATTGGGCACGCATGGAAGGGCGATTCGTCCGCTTCGCCGCTGATTTGCTTGATTGCAATGTCGAGAAGGCCGGAGTTGTTTTCTATTCAATCAATTTCAATACCTGGCTCAACATCATCGAGGATTTACTTTCCCTCGATAAGCATCTCGCTAGCGTTAAGAGCGTGTGGGGACCAGTTTCGTCCGACTTGCGCAAGTTAAACGACATTAGGGTTCGTCTGGCACACCACACTGCTTGGCAAGGTCGGGGGCTGCCTCCGAGCCTTATGCCCGCACAGGAAGACCGCCGCAAGAAATCTCGCTTGTTTGCGCCATTGACGGCTACCGAGGTACTCAAATTTACGAACGCCACCACTCAGATGGAACAGACCATATCGGATTTGCAGCGGCGATTGATCGCAGCGCGCATGGCTTTGTAAATCTCGGCAACCATCAGGCGATCGGCACCTTCAAGGGGATGCTCTATCGCACAATTCTCGTAAAGCTCCGCGCTTGAAAATTGAGTAGTAGCCCTCAACCGTGTTCGTTGTGATGGTGGTCGTAACGACGAGGGGCTTGCCATTCGGGCGGGTTTCGTTGGTGACTTGGTTCCAGTAGCGGACGTATTCGTCCTTGCTATGGTTTACCGCGTCATGGCTTTCATACTCGCGGCCAATTTCCATGTAGTGGCGCGCCTCGTCGGTCATGAGGCCGCTTTCCCGCCTAGCGTTCTGGCGCAAGATCGGTGCGATATCGGCAATCGACGTGCTGTCGATATGGAAGCTGCGGGCAGAACCGCCGCGCTCAACAAGGGTCAAAACGATATTCTTGGCCGACGGGCCGCCTTTGGCCGGCTGGCCTTCCAAGCGGCCGATGTAGGTTTCGTCCGCCTCGATGATCTGGCCAACACCACCCATCGGGGCTAGGACGCCATCCCGCATGGCTTCGCGGATGCGGTGAGCCAGAAACCAAGCGCTCTTGTAGTCACATTCCAGAATGCGGCTCAGTTGATGGGCCGAAAAACCCTTCTTGGACGAGCAAAGCAGATGGACCGCCTGCAACATCTTGAACAACGGTAGATGGGCATCCTCGAAAACCGTGCCGACCTTGACCGTGAATTGCTTGCGGCACTCTTTCGAGCGGCATTTCCATAGGCCATGCCGGATCGGGCCTTCCGGGTTCTTTTGGCTCGGCTTGCCCCGCACGCCTTCCAAGCGGCCAGCATTATCGACCGTACCGCAGGCTTTTCGGATTCCTGTGGACACTTCCATTTGTCCAGCGCGAATCTTTGTCGGCCGAAGACAGTTAATGCTAACTGCGGATGCTGCGCGGTCCCGATTGGACCCTTTCCTTGCTCGCTGAGCCTGGAAATGCTGTTGGGCAGGTTTTGGCTGCCCCTTTTGAAGTTCAAAAATCGCAAGCGATTTTCAAAAACCTCAAACAACAGGGCACAGTCATGACCAATTCCCACGAGAATAATAGTTCTGCTTGGCCGAACGACGGATTTGTTCGGCTCAATTCAATCTTGGCGCCGAACGGACCGCTGCCGATCTCGCGATCGTCCTGGTGGGCAGGGGTAGCATCGGGACGCTACCCCAAACCCGTAAAACTCGGGCCACGCATCACGGCGTGGCGCAAGTGCGATTTACTCAAGTTGATGAGTGAAGCGCGATGACTGTTTGCGACCCCAAAAATGTAAACCGCAAATTCTTAGGAGACCAAATGGAGACGATCATCCTCACCATAAGTGAGGCTTGCCACCACAGCCGGACCGGACGGACGGCGCTCTACGCCGCGATCAAGTCTGGGCAATTGATCGCGCGCAAGCGAGGATCCCGCACGATGATCCTCGCAAATGATCTGAAACAATGGGTCGAGTCGCTCCCCAAGATGGGATCGCACGCATGAACAAAAAAACTCTGACGGAAGTTCGCACCTTCCGTCAGAGCGGTTTGTCGAACCCCTCAATCCTGAAAATAGAAAGGAACAACTTTGATAACGCTATCGCATCACCGCGCATTTTGCCACGTTGATTTTCTCACATCGCCGTTGGGAGAATGGTCTAGGCGTAGCGGTCTGGAACCGCTGACGCCGGGAGGTCGCCACCTCCAAAGGCGTGCAGGCTGCCTCTCCCCCTCAATGGCGAATACGCTCGCGGAGATCCACGGGCTCGGTAAGGGGTCATCGAAATTCGGCGGCGCCGCCTGATGGCCATTGTCCACCTGCAAATCGTCGCTGGCGGGGATCGCGCCCCGCCAGCTCTCCACGCTCAAACAGTATCGCGAACAACCGCGGACAGCTTCAGGCCCAGCGAGGTGTTTCATGGTGAAACCGCGTAGATTGAACAAGCGCATCGATGCTCACCATGTCCGGCTGTACGTTTATATGCTCAACTCGCCCGCATATCTCTCATTGGGGTGTCCCGCACGCGCCGTGCTCATCGAAATCAGCCGCGTTTATGACGGCATGAACAATGGACGGCTGGGAATGTCGGTGCGGGCCTTGGCCGATCGTTGCCATATCGCCCGCGGCACGGTGTGCGTCGCACTGAAAGAGCTTGTGGATCGCAGATTCATCGAATGTGTGACAAAGGGCGCTTTTAGTCGGAAAGTTCAACACGCAAGCGAATGGCGCCTCACGGCCTGGCCCTGCGACGTCAGCGGAGCCTCAGCGACAAAGGCGTTCATGAGCTGGAGACCAGAAAAACAAAACCCGATGTCAAAATATTCCGTTCCGGGATCAAATCAGGACCACTCGGCACCCCAAAACACGTCTTAGAACGTGTCACGGTGCACTCATTTGACACCGCGAGATCGCTTTTTAGCGTTTCGCGGTGTCAATTGAGGGCACACATATACATATACCATAGGGCGTAGCCCGCTGATCGAACGTCCCTACCATCAACAGAACAGGTCGCGGGCGGATCGAGACACTTATTGTCCGCTTGTAATGAGCTTGCGCCGCCAGCGCATCGCCAGGGAGCGGCGGTTTGATCACGCGGCTTTGCTTTTGGATTTCATCGGCACCACGTTGCCGCGGCCCATCGTATCAACTCGATCGGCCCAATGCTGCATCATCCGCGTGCGTTGACCTATCAGCGAAAGTGATCCGGTACGGTTATAGATTGCTCGGGTGGTCGCATGATCTAGATGAGCGAGCTGTAGCTCGACGGCGTCCTTATCCCATATCTGCCGATCGTTCTCGTCGATCTCGGCATTGAGCAAAGTAGAGAAAATCGAACGAAAGCCATGACCTGTCTGCTGTTTGCTGGTGTCGTAGCCCAGATCGCGTAGGCGCTTGTTCAGTGTGTTGTCCGACAACGGTTGGTCCCGGCTGCCTGAGAAAACATAGTTCCGATCACCCGTTAACTCCTGCACCTGTCGTAGAATGCTCAGGCTTTGCCGCGCGAGCGGCACAATCAACTCATGGTCCATTTTCATTTTTTTGGCCGGGATCGTCCACCGCGCCAGGTCGAAATCAACCTCGGACCATTCCACTTCGAGGACTTCACCGGGCCGGGTCGCCACATAGACCAGGAACCGCACAGCCATTCCGACCACATCGCCGAAGCGCGCACCGGGGAACGGCATCGCGATGGTCTTGAACAATTTGCCCGCAGCGACCGGGTCCACGAGGGCCGGTCGCGGCACCGCCGTTTTCTTGATCAACTGCTTGCCCAAGTTCCGCGCCGGGTTGATACCCGTACCGGCGTCGTCGCCGTAGTCGAAAATCTGCTCGGCCGTTGAGCGTAGCCGTCCGACCGTTTCCAGTTTGCCGGTCTTTTCGTATTTCTTGAGCCAACCCAAGAATTCAGACCGGAACTCCTGCCTGGCGACATCCTCAAACGGCCGATCCCCGAATTCGGCTTTTAGATAACGGATCATACGCTCGGAGCGGACGAGGGTCTTTTGCCCCAGACCCTCTGCCTCTTGCTTGGCATAGAAGTCGTCGGCCCGTTCGCCGAACGTCATCTTGGCCATGGCGCGTTCGCGTTTAGCGATCTGTTTCAAGAGACCGGGATCGCTGCCTTGGCTAAGTGCCAGCTTGGCGGCATCACGGCACTCGCGGGCTGCGGCAAGCGTAACCACGGGGTAGGGGCCGAACGACAATTTCTTCTGCCTGCCGCCAAAGCGGTAGGCCATATACCAATGCTTCGATCCGTTTGGCTTGATCAGCAGATAGAGACCGCCGCCGTCGCTCTTCTTGAGCGGAAAGGCTGGGAGCTTCAGGTTGCGGCAGGCGGTATCCGTCAACATGGCGCGTTCTTCTTTCGGTCCACCGAGGCCAACAATGAGGCCAACAAAAAACGCGGCTGCCACCGCGCAGGGACGAATAGCCCCAACCGAAACTATATCAAAAAGCCCTTATTTATCAAGGATAACTTTGATTTTTGGAGGACGTTGGCGGACATTGCCGAACAGGTGCGAATGGGGCAATGGCTCCCCGGGCTGGATTCGAACCAGCGACCATTCGATTAACAGTCGAATGCTCTACCGCTGAGCTACCGAGGAATAGGCGAAGCCAAAGGGCTCGCACGCGGGATGCGTATAACAAAGCCTCCGAGCGTTGCAAAGGACGAAATGGGCCCTTCTGGCGCGTCATCGATCGGGGAACAGGCTACCGGCGCCACGGCGAATTGTTGCGCTTTTGGATGAAAGAAGTGCCGCAATTACGCCATTTGGGCGACGATCGGCCAAGGGCCGCCGCGCCGTCCAGTGGAGCGCCAAAAAGACTCAATCGCCGGAGACGCTCGCGATGCGGCGGTTTCGATCGAGGTGATTTCAAATGCCTGACGTCTTGATCTATCCCGAACGGCCGGTGCCGTTGATCGTTCCGAGGGATATGCCCTCGATGAGCGATGACGAATGCCTGGTCCGGTTGGCACAGGCCGTCGCGGATCACGATTCCGACAAGTTGGACGAAGTTGCGAGCCTGATCGGGCGCCTTGCTGTGACGATCGAATAGAGCTCGCTTCGGGCCAATGCGTCGCGGGCGAAATCGCAGATCGCAGGGTTAGCCGTTCGCCTTAGCCGTGTTGCGTTTTGGCTGACCTTGTATCAAAGATGACGCGGTTCTCGTTACATCCCGCGGCCACGCCCGCTCTCTATTGGGGTTCTCCAATGTCCGGTTTTTCGACCGCGCGCCAGAAAATGGTCGATGGTCAGGTGCGTCCCAGCGACGTCACCGATATCAGAATAATCGATGCGATGCTTGCTGTGCCGCGCGAGGTATTTGTGCCACAAAATCAGCGCGCGTTGGCCTATCTCGATCTTGACCTCGATGTCAGCGATGGCGGGCCCGCCAAACGCTTCCTGATCAAGCCTGCGGTGATTGCGAAGATGGTTCAGGCTGCCGACATCAAGGATACCGACGACGTATTGGTCGTCGGTTGCGCGTCCGGCTATCTGGCAGCACTGGTTGCCAAACTGGCCCGACGCGTGACTGCCACGGAATGCGATCCGTCGCTGGCGGCGAAGGCAAAGCAGACCTTGGCCGAGCTAGGGCTTGGAAATGTCATGGTCAAGGCCGCCGCAGTGGCCGACGGCGATTCGGCAAACGCGCCCTATGACGTGATCCTCCTCAATGGCGCGACCGAAATCGTGCCCGATGGGCTCTACCGGCAGCTCAAGGAAGGTGGCCGGCTGGTCGGGGTCTTTGCAATGACCCAGCCGCAGCGGGCCGTGATCGTGACCCGGTCGCATGACGATTTCGGGAACCGGGCCCTTTTTGATGCCGCAATCCCGGTTTTACCGGGGCTTGCACGGCCTCCGGCGTTCGTTTTCTAGCCGCCGGCTTGCAAAATCGCATTCGAAATCAAAAGTGTGGCCCGGATGCCCCAGCTCAGGAGTTTCCCACTGTCTTGCCTCCCGGGGGGTTCCTTAGCCCTTGCGCCGGGAATAAGGTGGAATCGATATCTGCTTGGAATGACATGACAACCGGGTTCATTGGGGCGCGTGAATCGGCCGAAGGCCTGAATGGAATATCGGGGATGAATGGAGTGAAGGTCGTTACCGGGGCTGCGGCTGCGGTGCTGCTGTTGGCATTTGTGGGTCCGGCGCCGGTCCTCGCCGACACGATCGAGGCTGCGCTGGTGCGCGCCTATCAAGGCAACCCGCAACTCAATGCGCAGCGCGCAACCGTCAGGGCAACCGACGAGAACGTGCCGCAGGCCTTGTCGGGCTACCGTCCAAAGGTCGCAGTCACTGCGAGCGCGGGGTATCAATACGGCGATGCGCTTTCGAATTTCGGAACGCCTATTGATTTTGCCGGAGCAACACCGCCGACCAGCGTCGGCGCTACAGCCACCCAGACGCTGTACAACGGCAATCAAACCGCCAACAAGACACGCGCTGCCGAGAGCCAGGTTTCCGGCGCACGTGAGGGGCTGCGGGTGCTCGAGCAGACGGTGCTGCTGTCGGCCGCAACAATCTACATGGACTATTTGCGCGACGCGGCGATCGTCGAGGTTCAGCGCAGCAACGTCCGCGTCCTCGACCAAACTCTCAAGCAGACCCGTGATCGCTTCAATGTCGGCGAGGTGACGCGCACGGACGTGGCTCAGTCGGAGGCGCAGCTCGCCGCCGGCAAAACACAGTTGCTGGCGGCCGAAGCAACCCTGACGACGACGAAAGCGAATTTCCGCCGAATCGTCGGCAACGAGCCGGAAGCCCTTGCGCCGGGTTCACCGGTCGATCGCTATTTGCCGGGAACGCTGCCCGGCGCGGTCGAACTCAGCCTGATCGAAAATCCGAATGTGACGGCGGCGATGTATGGCATCGACGTCAACTTCCTCCAGGTCAAGGTGAATGAGGGCGCGCTACTGCCGACAGTTACGGTGCAGGCCTCCGTCCAGCAGGCCTACCAGACCAACGTTACGGCGCCTCGGACATTTAGTGCGACGGCCCTCGCGCAGGTCTCTGTCCCGGTGTATCAGGGCGGCGCCGAATATTCGCTGATCCGCCAATCCAAGGAAACGCTGGCGCAACAGCGCCTCGTTCTTGAGCAAACCCGCGACCAGACCCGTGCCAACACCGTCACGGCCTGGGGGCAATTGGTAGCGGGCAAGGCCCAGGTGGCGTCGGCCCAGGCGCAGGTGACCGCGTCGGAGATCGCGCTCAACGGCGTGCGTGAAGAAGCCAAGGCCGGACAGCGGACCACGCTCGATGTGCTCAACGCCCAGCAGGCGCTGGTCAACGCCCGTGTCGCTCTCGTCACGGCGCAGCATGATCGTGTGGTTGCGTCCTATGCGGTCTTGAGCGCGGTAGGACGATTGTCGCCGCAGGTGCTCAAACTTCAGACCAACGTCTATGACCCGAGCGTCCACTACCAACAGGTGCGCGACAGCTGGTTTGGTGTTCGCACTCCCGACGGCCGCTGATGGCGGTCGTCGTCGACGTCCTTGAGGCGAAGGACGTCGTCATGTTCTCGGCTACAAGCGTATCCGCTCCCACCGCATTGTCTGTGCTTTGGACCTAAAGCCGGCGGCCCGATGTTGGCTGATCACGCGTCGGCTGATCACGCGCCCTGGCGTTGCTTGCAATCGTTAGTTGCCCTGACGTAGCGTTCTTTGAGGCAGCAGAGCGATTCGCACCTCAGTCGGACCTTGAAGGCGCGAGCTTCGGTGGCCTGGGCAGGGAACAAATTCCGCACGACGCGTCGGGCGGCGTTTGAGCTGGGGACAAGTCGGGCTTGTGCGATGAAAATCCAAGCCCGCATATCCGGAACCGGCAAATTCCTGCCTTGCTTGGTGTAAAACGCTGATGAGGGCGTTGATGGGGTGGATTCGGAGATGACGCAGCCTGCGAAGGTCCAAGAGCCCTCGATGGAGGAAATCCTGGCGTCGATCCGGCGTATCATTGCCGACGACGAGGCAAAGCCCGCGACCGCCGAAAAGCCTGCCAGCGCTGCGGCTCCGGCCAAGCCGGAAAAACCAGCCGCCGCGGCGCCGCCTGCAAAGCCGCCCGTGACGAGTGACGTTCCTCCGGCGGCTCCTGCCCCGGCTGCGGCAAAACCGCCGCCGCCAGCGCCGCCTCCGCCGGCCGCGTCCAACAGCCAGGACGACATCGACGCGCTGCTGAACGGCCTCGATGAGGCGACCACCCCGGAAGAGATCCGGCCGCCGTTGCCTGACGGCGACGTGCTGGAGTTGACCGACGAGATGGCGCTGCCCGATCTGCCGCAGCCTTCGTTCAAGAAAGTCGAACCGACGGACGATCTCGAGTTCACCGAAGCCGCCGCTAGCGCGGCGCCTCGGCAGCCCGCATTCGAACCGCCTCCGGCCGAAGCCGCCCCCCAGCAAATCCTGTCGCGTTCGACCGTGTCCGCGGTCGAATCCGCCTTCAATAGCCTCGCCCATACGGTGCTCAGCAACAACGCGCGGACGCTGGAAGATCTCGTCAAGGAGATGCTGCGGCCGATGTTGAAATCCTGGCTCGACGACAATTTGCCTGGTCTCGTGGAGCGCATCGTGAAGGCGGAAATCGAGCGGGTTTCGCGCGGCCGCTGATGCCTTGGTCCAAGGGGAGGGACCCTTGCCGCCCCGATTTGGCCACCCCGCGAGGCTCGATCCCGGCTTTCGGCCCGTCCTGCCCGGATGACTTTGCTTGGTTGACTTTGCCTGGTTGACTTTGCCCGGTTGACTTGGCCTGCGCCGGCGGGTTTCTAAGGCGTGATCCGGAAAAGCGGAAACCGGTTTTTCCCCGGGGCAGGCGCGAAGCGCTTGCCGGGAAATCACGCTCAAACAAAGATAGCGCTGCGGTCTGCCTGAACTGCGGTTGAATCAAGCTCCAGCGCCCTCAACATCCCCGATTGCATCGCCATGATCGAGAAAAACTACCAGCCTGCCGATATCGAAGCCCGCATGTCCCTGGTCTGGGAGGACAGCCGCGCGTTCAGTGCCGGACGCCCGGAGCGGCGCGATGCGAAGCCGTTCACGATCGTGATTCCGCCGCCCAATGTGACGGGTTCGCTGCACATGGGGCACGCGCTCAATAACACCCTGCAGGACATCCTTTGCCGCTTCGAGCGGATGCGCGGGCGCGACGTGTTGTGGCAGCCCGGCACCGATCACGCCGGCATCGCCACCCAGATGGTGGTCGAGCGGCAATTGATGGAACGGCAGCAGCCGGGCCGGCGCGAGCTGGGGCGACCCAAGTTCCTCGAGCGCGTCTGGCAATGGAAGGCCGAAAGCGGCGGCGTCATCATCAACCAGTTGAAGCGGCTTGGCGCTTCCTGCGACTGGTCGCGCGAGCGCTTCACCATGGATGAGGGCCTGTCGCGGGCCGTCATAAAAGTATTTGTCGAATTGCACCGCCAGGGGCTGATCTACAAAGACAAGCGGTTGGTGAACTGGGATCCGAAACTGTTGACCGCGATCTCCGATCTCGAGGTGCAGCAGATCGAGGTCAAGGGCAGTCTCTGGTATTTGCGTTATCCGCTCGAAGGAAAGACCTTCAATCCCGACGACCCCACGACCTTCATCGTGGTCGCCACCACGCGGCCGGAGACCATGCTCGGCGACACCGCGGTCGCGGTGCATCCGGATGATGAACGCTACGCGCAGCTGGTCGGCAAGCACGTCATCCTGCCGCTGGTCGGACGCAAGATTCCGATTCTGGCCGATGAATATTCCGATCCAGAAAAGGGCTCGGGCGCGGTCAAGGTGACGCCGGCGCACGATTTCAACGACTTCGAGGTCGGCCGGCGGCACAATCTGGCGCAGATCAGCGTGCTCGATCAGGAAGGCGCGCTCGCACTCGTGGGCAACGAAGATTATCTGCGCGGATTGCCTGAAGGCGCGATGCAGCTTGCGGAAGAGTTGCACGGGCTCGATCGTTTCGCCGCACGCAAGCAGATCGTGGCGCGTCTGGAGGACTTTGGCTTTCTGGAGCGGATCGAGCCGAACACGCACATGGTGCCGCATGGCGATCGTTCCGGTGCCGTGATCGAGCCCTATCTGACCGACCAGTGGTACGTCGATGCCAAGACGCTGGCGCAGCCCGCGATCGCGGCCGTGCGCTCGGGCGCGACGACCTTTGTGCCGAAAAATTGGGAAAAGACCTATTTCGAGTGGATGGAGAACATCCAGCCCTGGTGCATCTCGCGCCAGCTCTGGTGGGGTCACCAAATTCCGGCGTGGTATGGGCCCGACGGGAAGGTCTTCGTCGCCGAAACCGAAGAGGAAGCCGTTGGCAATGCGCTCGGCTATTACGTCGAACAGGAAGTCATCACGCCGGAGCAGGGGCGGGAGATGGCGCTCGATCGCAACAAGCGTGCCGGCTTCATCACCCGCGACGAGGATGTGCTCGACACCTGGTTTTCCTCGGCGCTGTGGCCTTTCTCGACGCTGGGCTGGCCCGACGAGACGCCGGAGGTGGGGCGCTATTATCCCACCAATGTGCTGGTGACAGGTTGGGACATCATCTTCTTCTGGGTTGCCCGCATGATGATGATGGGCCTGCATTTCATGAAGGAGGCGCCGTTTTCGACGGTTTATATCCACCGGCTGGTTCGCGACGAGAAGGGCGCGAAGATGTCGAAGTCGAAAGGCAATGTCATCGATCCCCTTGGCGTCATCGATGATTATGGCGCCGATGCACTTCGCTTCGCGTTGGCGCGCGCGGCTGCGCACAGCCACGATATCAAACTCTCACCGCAACTCGTCGAGACCAACCGCAACTTTGCGACCAAGCTTTGGAACGCCTGCCGCTTCGCCGAGATGAACGCCTGCGAGGTTTCGCCGGGACTCGATCCGACCAAGGCAACGCAGACGCTGAATCGCTGGATCGCGCACGAAACTGCGCGCGCCACGCGCGAAGTCACCGAGGCGATCGAAGAGTATCGCTTCAACGACGCCGCGAATGCGATCTATCGCTTTGTCTGGAATGTCTATTGCGACTGGTATCTCGAATTGGCAAAGCCCGTGCTGATGGGAGAGGAGGGCGCTGCGAAATCGGAGACCCGCGCGATGGTGGCGTGGGCGCGCGACGAGATCCTCAAATTGTTACACCCCTTCATGCCGTTTATCACCGAAGAGCTGTGGGCGGTGACGGCTAAGCGCGACGGGCTGCTGGCGCTGGCGCCGTGGTCGCGCAAAGCCAGCCTGTTGACACCGGAGCAACTGGCCCTGATGTCGACGACCAGCGCTAATGATCCGATGCTGCCTCCGATCTGGCTCGCGTTCGAGGCGGCCGAATTCACCGATGAGGCTGCCGAGGCGGAGATCGGCTGGGTGGTCGATCTCGTCACCGCGATACGCTCGGTACGCGCCGAAATGAACATTCCGCCGGCGACGCTGACCCCACTCGTGCTCTCGGGCGCCTCGGCCGAGACCCGGGAACGAGCGCCGCGCTGGAACGATGTGATCAAGCGGATGGCCCGGCTCGCCGACATCTCGTTCGCCGACCGTGCGCCGGAAGGCTCGGTGCAGCTCCTGGTGCGCGGCGAGGTTGCCGCCTTGCCGCTCAAGGGGGTGATCGATTTTTCGGCGGAGAAAGCGCGCCTCGACAAGGAACTGGCCAAGGCCGACGCCGATATCAGGCGGGTTGACGCCAAGCTTGCCAACGAGAAGTTTGTTGCCAACGCGCCGGAAGAAATCGTCGAAGAGGAAAAGGAAAAGCGCGAGGCGGCGGCAGCGCGAAAGGCGAAGATCCTTGACGCGTTGGAGCGGCTCAAGAACGCCGAGTAGCGAATCTCGCCAGGCAGGCGCGAGCGAGCCGTCACGGTAGCTCGACCGCTCCGGTGATTCCGATCCGCTCGGCGGCGACGTTGGCTCCGGGTTTCAAGCGAGGCCAATCGGATTGAACGCCACTTTTCCTGTCAATTGGGTCGACTTCCAACACGCCGGCGGTAACGCGCGATGCTGTTTCTGCAACGGCAACGCTACGCGCCCGCCACAATGTGGCGCCGAGTAGAAAATAGGCTGCGGCGGTCCACAAGGCCTGCCAGTTGAGGAAGCCCTCATTGAATGTGGAATACAGCGCAGCAGCGCCGAGCAGGCATGCGAACATGGTCTCGGTGATCGGGCGCGTGCCTGACGTCGGGCGGTTAAGTAACGCGAGCATCCCGAACGGCACCACGGCCATCGTGAGGCTGGCGAACGGGAAATCCCGCCAGCGCGGGTCAAAGATGAAGCCCAGCGCGGTTTCCGATGCGATGAGCGTCGTGATGGCCAGCACCACCCCCAAAACCATCGTTGGCAGGAGCAGAATTTTACCGTGGCGCGGGCCGATCAATTCCAGAAAGGTCGGCAGGCTCCGTCCCGACATCAAGGCGTTGGCGCAAACGAGGGGTGAGGCGATCGCGGCGACCAGCAGGGAGCCCCATTCGAGCCAGCCACCCAACCCGTAGCTTTCATAAATCATCTTGTCGGCGGCTATCCCCAGCAGGATTCCGGCCGTGGTTGCCGATATCCAGACGGCGATCCAGCAGGCGAGCCGGGGCGTCCAGGGTCTGCGTCTCAACGTCAGCCGCGCTGCGGCGAATACCAGGATAGCCAATACCATCCCGCTCCCCATCTGCAGCTTCCAGAACGGATAATCGCTGACGGCGATGCCGGGCGGATATTTCAGCTGGCGATCCTGCCCGCCGAACAGGCCCCAATTGCCGCCCACCGTTCCTTCCCATTCGCGCTTCCACGGCGCGTCATAGGCCTCGATCAGGTTGACGTGAACGTTTTCACGCTTCGCCTCATCAAGAAGCTCGGAGATGACGCGGGCCTGGCTGGTGCGTGACGGAAGCGCGCCTTCTCGCATCCGTCCCATGCTCGGCCAGCCGGTCTCGCCAATCAGGATTTCCTTGCCGGGAAAGGCAACGGCCACCTGCTTCTCAATGGCCATGACATGCGCGGCCGCGTCTTCGGCCCGCACCGGGAAGTTCTCCCAATAGGGCAGGACATGAATTGTCACGAAATCGACGGCGTCAGAGATTTCCCGGTAGCGCAGCCAGTATTCCCAGACATCGGCGTAGGTCACCGGAACCTTCACGCGCGTTTTGACCGAACGGATGAGTTCCCGCAGATCGGACGGGGTCATATCTCCGTGCAGCAGCACCTCGTTGCCGACGACGATCGCCCTGATCACATCGGGATAATCTTTCGCCAGTGATACTGCAGTCTCGATCAGTTGTGCGTTTTTGAGGCGGCCGTTACCGATCCAGACACCCAAGAGAACCTTCAGTCCGACCTTGGACGCCAGTTCGGGCACCTTTTCCAATCCGTTGTCGACGGAATAGGTGCGAACGCAGTTGGTAATCTTGGCGAGATCGGCGAGATCCTCCTCGATCTGAGCCGGGCTGACGATCAATCCCGGGTTCATCGGAGTTCTGGTCGTCCCGGAACGGCGCATAGGACACGCAATTCAGTTTCGCCGCGGGATCGATCGGCGCGCGGGCCAGCATGACCGGCGTGGCCAGCCACCACCAGACCCCGGCGATCAGACTCAGAGATATCAGGAGAAGCGCCAGCGGCAAGCGAACGGCGATTGGTCCTGTCCTACGGAAAGCTTGTCGATTATGATCCACGGTCGGCGCAGTTGGATCTGAATGGGGCAGCAATTGTAACAAAGGCCAAGCACGAAAGGTAGGTCTTGTTCTGATAGCAAATTTGTCCCGGCCCCAACCAGCGAAGTGAAGCTATTCAACAACACGTGAAGGGATGCCATTGACCACATTTTCTCGGCGTCATTTTGCCAGGATTGCAGGATGGTCGGCGCTCGGAATATCGACGACATCCGCCGCAGCGAACGGGGCCGATTCAAGCAAGCTGCCGGACCTGAGCCTGACTTCCGGTTTCCCGCGCGATTTCCTTTGGGGCACGGCCACATCAGCCTATCAGATCGAGGGGGCCGTCAACGAAGACGCGCGGGGTCCATCGATTTGGGATCGTTACGCCCACACACGCGGGAAGATTCTGGATCAGAGCAATGCAGACGTCGCCAACGACCACTATCATCGCTACAAGGAAGACGTTCAGCTGATCAAGGCGCTGGGAGTGAAGGCCTATCGGTTTTCGATTGCATGGCCTCGCGTTTTCCCGGAAGGGGCGGGCTCGCCGAACCCAAAGGGCCTGGATTTCTACAATCGGCTTCTGGACGAGTTGTTGGCGAACGGCATCGAGCCGTTTGCAACCATGTACCATTGGGATTTGCCCCAGGCGCTTCAGGATCGCTTCGGGGGATGGTTGTCCCGGGACACATCGAAGGCATTTGCGGATTATACCGGCTATGTCGCAGAGCGCCTGAGCGATCGCGTGAAGCACATTTTCACGATCAACGAATGCGCCAGGCTGGTACACGCCGGCTATGGCTCCGGACTGGACGCGCCAGGCCTCCAACTATCGCAGCCGGAGATCAACCAGGTTCGTCACAACGTCGCGCTGGGCCATGGTCTCGCGGTGCAAGCGGTGCGGGCCTATGGGCGGGCTGGCACCAAGGTCGGCCCCGCCGAGAACATTGTCGTCTGCATACCCGCCATCGGAACGCCCGCGAACATACGCGCGGCGGAAAACGCCACGCGCGAACTCAATGCGGGCTACCTGACCGTGATGCTGGAGGGGAAATACACCGATGCGTTCCTGGCCTATGCCGGCGAGGGTGCCCCGAAATATACGGCGGAAGATTTGCGCATCATTTCGTCCCCGGTCGATTTTGTCGGGCTGAATATTTACATGCCCCACCATTATGTCGTGGCAGCCGATAACCCGAACGGCTTTGCCTTGGTGCCGTTCTCCGCATCGTTTCCTCACATGGAATTCGGACTGGCTCAAGATCGGTCCCGAGGCGATGTATTGGGCGCCGCGACATGTGGCAAAGCTCTGGGACGTGAAGTCGATTTACATCACCGAGAACGGAACGTCGGCGGCGGACGAACTTGCCGCAGACGGCAATGTTTATGACGTGGATCGGATCATGTATCTGCGCAATTATTTGACGCATTTGCAGCGCGCGACGGCCGAGGGTGTGCCCGTGCTCGGATACTTCCTGTGGAGTTTCATGGACAATTTTGAATGGTCGGATGGATTCGAGAAGCGCTTCGGGCTCTACCGGGTCGACTTCAAAACGCAGCGTCGTACGCCAAAACTGAGCGCGTCATTCTATCGCGAGATCATCGAGCGCAACACGGTGGTTTAGGGTGCGAACCCGTAAAGTGCGGTCGGCGGACGTCTGCTTTGGGGCTGCATAGCGGACTCAATCCGGACACCGCGCCATGTCCGAAAAGTGCCAACAGCGGAAGTGATCCGCTACTCATACTGGTATTCCCGCCTCACTGAGAGATCTATAAAACAACTTCTTCGCAGCAGCCGGGCGAACGGGCTCAATTGGAAGTGTGTGCAGAGATATTTTTGGCGCTTTCTGAAGAAGGGCCTTAGCTGCTTCGAGTGCCTCGTTCTTGCGACCCAACTGCACAAGCGATGCAGTCAAGAGTGCCTGAGCCACCCACCAGTCCGGCTTCCGTTCGATTGAAAGCTGTGCCCATTTCAGTGACTGTTCAAAATCTGATAGGATGAAATATGCAATAGAAAGCCCGGAGAACCGAAAGAAAATACTTGGATCACGGGGATTAAGCCGGATCGCATATTGCGTTTTCTCAATGCTTTCTTCGGCTCGTCCGGCATAGGCGAGCACGGTTCCATAGGTGCCATACGCGAGTGAAAAATTTGGATTTATTTCTATTGCGCGTTTAAGTGCCGCTCCCGCTTGGTCATATTTCTCATCGAGAAAGCCCAAGGCTATGCCTAATCCCCAATTAGAATGCTCGTTATCTTCAGCGATGCTCAAAGCTGTCTGAATTGAATTCAGAGCTTCCTTTTTCAACTTTTCTGGCTCTTCGGCGAATCCCATAAAGACCAAATGCGAATCGACAATTGACAACAATCGATGACCTTCCGCGCTGGTCGGGTCGGCCGCGATCATTGCTCGCGCTAGCTCACGGGCTTTCGTAATGCTTTCTCGGGTAAGGCCATAAAATTGCGGATATGCCCTCTTCGCCATTTCCCATATCTTGAAATTAGGAGTTGTGGTTCGTTCAGCAAGACTGCCCTCTAATAGGATCATTTGGGTTTGAATGGCGGAAACTAGACTTCGAGTAATCTCATCTTGAAGATCAAAAATATCCGCTAGATCCCGGTCGTACCGTTCCGCCCAAACGTGGCCACCAGCTTGTGCCTCAATAAGTTGAGCCGTGACCCTTATTCGTTTTCCCGCTCGCCGCACGCTGCCTTCGAGGACGTACTTTACGCCCAGTTCTGCCGCCACTTTCTTGATATCAACGGATTGCCCCTTGTAGGTGAATGTTGAATTGCGAGCGATCACTAGAAGTCCCTTAAATCGCGAGAGTTCGGTGATGATATCTTCGACCATGCCGTCGGCGAAATAATCCTGCTCGGGGTCGCCAGACATGTTCTGGAAGGGCAGGACGGCGATGGACGGCTTGTCAGGGAGCGGGAGCGCCTGAGGTTCGGTTGTAGCCGAGCCTACTCCTGACGGGATTTGACAAAGCAGCCGAACCCGCCACGCCTGCATAGGCTCGGCAATATTCTTGAGGGGCTGCGGTCCCATATCATCACAGACAATGTTGACCTTGCCCCGGACCTGCCGATAGGCGTCATTGGACATGCAGACACCGCCCGGTTCGGCGATGCCCTCAAGGCGGGCGGCGACATTGACGCCATCACCGAAGATGTCGTTGTCATCAAAAATGATATCACCGATGTGAATGCCGATGCGGAATTCGATCCTTTGATCCTGCGGCACGGGGGCATTCTGCTCGGCCATGCTGCGCTGAACTTCAACCGCACTGCGCACCGCATCGACGGCGCTGGCAAACTCGATCAGCATGCCGTCACCGGTTGTCTTGACGATGTGGCCTCGATGGGAGGCTATGGCGGGGTCAACGATGGCCTTCCTGACGGCCTTTAGCCGGGCCAGCGTGCCTTCTTCGTCGGCCCCCATTAGCCGACTATATCCCGCGACATCCGCCGCCAGCACCGCTGCCAGTCGCCGTTCCACGCGTTCGTCGCTCAAGACGCACCTCGACCCGGGAAATCGAATGCATTTTAGCAGAAAAATGGGCCGATGTCCGACTAGGCCCAATGTCGGAGCTGGGTCAAAAGCGGCGTTCTGAGCATTGGTCGATCACTTCCGGTCCACCCTCAACTCCGGACATTCTCAAGTACCCGTCGGCATGTCTCAAAGGTGCCGACAGCAGTAGACCTTTCGGGTGTCTGAAAGAGGCCACCGGCGGGGTGTTACAATCGCACGAGCATTTTGGCATACGCGTGGTCACCGTGTTAGCAAAGGACCTGTTTTGGACGATCTGGCCATGGATGGTGCAACAGTGTGGAACAGCAGCTGGGCGTGGAGCATACTGTTGATTGTATCAACGGTAATTATTCACGTCATAGGGCTGGGGTTGTTCAATGTGAAAATGGTTCAAGTGTTGACTGTTGCCAGAGGCCGCCCTCATTTCATCTACGCATTTGCGGTCGGCATAGGAGGCACCGCTATCTGGGCGACCTGCCTGCACTCTATCGAGGCTGGAATATGGGCAGCGGCCTATCGATTCCTCGGTGCACTGCCTGACGGCGAAGCAGCGATGCTGTATTCGCTAAGCGCCATCACAACCTACGGTCACTCGCAACTGTTTCTGGCTGATCGTTGGCGGCTTATGGGCGCGCTGGAGGCGCTTAACGGCGTAATATTGATCGGACTGACCACAGCCCTTATGTACGGCTTGATTCAAAGAGTATGGCCCGTTGAAAACAGAGCGTTGCCTCGTATGCCGTGGCCGAGGCGAGAAGACGCGGCGAAGTAAAGTGAAGCGTCGAGGCTCGACGGATTTGGAGGACCTTCACCCATCTTCGAGTTGGGTCATTCTCGAACCGAATTGAGCTGTTCGCGTCATGTCGCTTTCCCCCGTTAGCGACCGAACCGCGGACCTCGCTGGGGGGTACGATAAAGAGACACGGCGAGTTTCATTCGATCATCACGTCGGATATGATGGGCAGCGCAGCAGGAGAGATCATCCGATGACCCTGCAAAACTATTCGACCATCTGCAGAGGGTGCTGGCAGAATCTGCACCTGCCGGTCGTTTTGCGCGGTCCCTTAGCCATCCCCTTCCGAATTGTCGGCCTCCGGCCAAGCCGGATGAATCCGAACACTTGTACGTTTTGCGAGCTAGCCTTCACACACATTATGAAGGCCCGCAACGTCACGATCGACGCTACCGTGCTTTTCGCGGATCTGCGGGGTTATACGGCCGCGTCCCAGTCCCTGGCTTCGAGCGAGATGATGTCAACGCTAGATGCCTTCTACGACGAATGCGCCGAAGCAATCTGGGAGCACGACGGATTGCTCAATAAGACAATTGGCGACGCCGTCATGGCGATCTTCAATTTCCCGATTCGACGGATCGATCACGCCGCGCAAGCGCTACGTGCCGCCCGACAGATGCAACAGCGCTGGCGCGCACGTCGTCCCGATCTTGTGGAGGGACTTGGCATCGATGAAGAAAGCCTGTGCATCGGCATAGGCATCAGCAGCGGCGATGTCAGTTTCGGCGAATTCGGGCAGTCGCATCGCGACCTTACCGCGATCGGCACCGTGGTAAATACCGCCGCACGCGCACAATCGGCCGCCCGCGCAGGACAGATCCTGGTGACAAAAGTCGTTCGCGACCGGTGTGAGAAAGACATCCTCCACAGCGAGGGATACACCTACGACTTGAAAGGGCTCGCTGCGCCGATCGAATTGTACGACGCCGGGACATAGGATCTGATGACCGCTTCGGGCCATTCGTCGATTTTGGCGAGTCCGGTGATGGGGTAATCTCGAAAAATGCCGGTTGTCCGGTTTTGCCGGTCGGCATGGGCCGGAGCAATTCGCGCGGGGACGAACTCGCAAACCCAACCCGACGGGCAAATCAGTCCGGTCTTGCTGAAGTCGCCTGTCCAGCCCTCGCTGCAAAAATATTTTGCTTCGTGCGTCGGGCAAATCACTTCTACAACTCGCGCCGTCCTGTCCCGAAAGAGGGGCGTTGCGCAACGTCATCAACGCGGGACGGGATGCGATGGACGCGGGCGGCGCTGGAGACGAATGCGCTCGCTTCGCGGACGGCGAAGTCGTGTGGTCCTGACGCCTCGACGCCGGCGTCAAGTGTGCGGAGCAATCCGCATGCGACGGTGACAAGAAAGCCCGATCACCGGGGAGAGTACGAAGGAAACCGTTAAAACCATTCGCGTGCGGGAATGCCGGGTGATCTCGGCGCGACCGTGGTGACTACACTCGTGTGCTACCAACACACTGCACACGAGGCTGCGGGTGCGCGGGCACCCGGCATTCCCCACGCCCTCTTTGGGCGGCAAGAATAACGCACAACCCGGGCGCATGGCGCCGCGGGAGTGCGGAGGTGTGTTTCATCGTCATTGCGAGGAGCGAAGCAACGAAGCAATCCATTCTTTCTTTGCGCGACACGATGGATTGCTTCGCTGCGCTCGCAATGGCGGTGTCATGCCCCAATCCTCAAAACCGTTTGCTGAGAAACTTCGAGCCTTTCAGCCCGTACCGCCACGGCAGTTCGACCGCCTTGGTGATGCCGATCCTCACGCCCGCGACGATCTCCGGCTTGATCGTCCGCGCGTGCAGCGCGATCGGCGGCGCGTCGAGCGCGAGCCCGTTATGCTTGTCGGTGATTCCCAGCGCTTCCGTCAGCTTGCCCGGACCCGAGCACAGCGATCGCACGTCGTCCAGGCGTCGCCGGCGCCGCATCGCCGCAATGCCGTGGGTCGGTTCCAGCGCGCGGATCAGCACGGCGCTAGCGGAACCCGCCTTTTCGCAGACGAAATTGACGCACCAGTGGATGCCATAGGAGCGATAGACGTAGGCGAAGCCGGGCGGGCCGAACATGACTGCATTTCGCGGCGTCGGCCCCCGGAAGGAGTGGGCGGCTGGCTCCGTGTGATGATAGGCCTCGACCTCGACAATGATGCCGCCAACCCCGTTCACCAGCATCGTCGCGCCGATCAGGTCGGGCGCGACCTCATGGACGCTGCGGGCGAAGAACGCGCGTTTCAGGGGCTTGCGGGACTTTTGCGCGTTGGGATTTCGGTTTTGGGCCATTTCGGGCTGGTATGCTAAGACCGCAAACAGACCAAGGCGAGCGGTTGCGGTTCTTGATCCACCGGATTAGCTAGAGGGTCGGAAAGTACGGATTCTCAATGGTCGTCGTCGTCGATACCGTTTCAGCCACGCCGCTGCGACCGCGTCACCCGGAAAAGGTGAACCGGCCGGATGCGTTTTCGCCACCGAAGCCGGACTGGATTCGCGTTCGCGCGCCGACGACGCGCGGCTATGCCGATACGCGCAGCATCGTCAAGGAAAACGGCCTCGTCACGGTGTGTGAGGAGGCGGGCTGTCCGAATATCGGCGAGTGCTGGGACAAGAAGCACGCGACCTTCATGATCATGGGCGATACCTGCACCCGTGCCTGTGCGTTCTGCAACGTCAAGACCGGCATGCCCGGGGCGCTCGATCCGAGTGAGCCGGAACACGTCGCCGAAGCGACCTTCAAGCTGGGGCTTGCCCATCTCGTGGTCACCTCGGTGGATCGCGACGACCTCGCCGACGGCGGCGCCGAGCATTTCGCGCAAACCATCCGTGCCATCCGCTCGCGCTGTCCGACCACGACCATCGAGATCCTGACGCCGGATTTCCTGCGCAAGGACGGCGCCCTCGAAGTGGTGGTGGCCGCGAAACCTGACGTGTTCAATCACAATCTGGAAACGGTCCCGTCGCGCTATCTTAGCGTGCGGCCGGGCGCGCGCTATTTCCACTCCATCCGGTTGCTGCAACGGGTCAAGGAAATCGATCCGACGATCTTCACCAAATCGGGCATCATGGTCGGGCTGGGCGAAGAGCGCCACGAGGTGCTGCAGGTGATGGACGACCTCCGCTCGGCGGATGTCGACTTTCTGACCATCGGCCAGTATCTGCAGCCTACCCGAAAGCATCATGCGGTGATGCGTTATGTGACCCCGGATGAGTTCGCAGGCTACGAGAAGGTCGCCTATACCAAGGGCTTCCTGATGGTGTCGGCGAGCCCACTGACCCGCTCATCGCATCACGCGGGCGACGATTTTGCCAGATTGCAGGCGGCGCGAGCTGCGAAATCCCGCTGAGCGGCCGGTGCGGTGGATTGGGATGTTCGCTCCCGTGTTTCCGCGAGTTGTCGAGCGAATGTCAAATCCACGGCCGCACTCGACTTCGATATTTGCTGGTGTCTTTTCGGCTCTGACATTCGCAAACGAGTTCACTGCAACGGGATGTGCATGCTAGAGCCGGGATACTAGTCGATGCCGAAATTCAACAGCAGGCGCCGGGTCAACCATAGCGCGTCGCAGATGTTCGACCTGGTCGCCGACGTCGAGCGCTACCCCGAATTCGTGCCGTTGTGCCGCTCGCTGAAAATCCGTCAGCGCACAGCAAAGCCGGATGGCACCGAAATCGTGGTCGCCGACATGACGGTATCGTTCAAGCTGGTGCGCGAGGCCTTCACCAGCCGGGTGACCCTGGACCGTCCCAACCTGAAAATTTTGGTGGAGTATCTGCAGGGGCCGTTCAGCAGCCTCGAGAACCGCTGGACGTTCGAGCCGAAGTCGGACAATGCCTGCGACGTCGGGTTCTACCTGGCCTACGAATTCAAGAGCCGGATGCTGGCGGTGCTGATGGGGACGATGTTCGACGCCGCATTCCACCGTTTTTCCGCCGCATTCGAAAAGCGCGCGGACATGATTTACGGCAGGCCCGGAGCCGCCGGCAAGACGGTAACATGAGGCCTTGTCGCGCGGCTTTCCGGAACTATGCCCGCGGCGGTCGCCGCCGTTTGACCGCGCCGCGGCGTGGCGTCCGCGCCAGGCGGGGATGGACCCGGCTGATCGCCTGGCGGCGCGGCTTTGCTGCGGCCTGCGGCCCGCGCGCCAGTTCCATCAGCATGCGCAAGGCTTCCACCACCGAGCGCTGCCGCACCGCGCTGCGGCCGATTGCGCCGAAGCGGCATTCGCGGTGCAGAATTCGACCGTCGCGGGCGGCGACCGCGAAATGCACCAGACCCACCGGCTTGCCCGGCGTGGCGCCTCCCGGACCTGCGATGCCGGTAATGGACACGGCGAGATCGACGCCGGCGCGCTCCAGCGCCCCGATGGCCATGGCGGTCGCGGTTTCCTTGCTGACCGCGCCGAAGGTCAGAAGCGTCGTGGCCTTGACCCCGAGCATCGCGCGTTTTGCATCATTCGAGTAAGTGACAAAACCGCGGTCGATCACATCGGAGGAACCGGGAATATCGGTGAGCGCGCCGGCGACCAGACCGCCCGTGCAGGATTCCGCGGTCGCGATGGTCAGCTTGCGCATCCGGCAAAGGTCAAGCAGCGAGCGGGAGAGGGCGCGGGCGTCGCTGCCGCTCATCTTAATCGCTCCGACCTCTGTCGTCCCGAGCCTTATCGTCCCAAGGCAGGCGAATGGTGGCGCACGCCGTCGCGGCGATGCCTTCCTCGCGGCCCGTGAAGCCGAGACGTTCGCTGGTGGTCGCTTTCACGGCGACACGGGTGATGTTCAGTCCGGTGATCTCGGCGATGCGCGCGCGCATGGTGTCGCGCAAGGGGCCGATTTTAGGCCGCTCGCAGATCAGCGTCACTTCCAGATTGGCGATGCGGCCGCCGCGCGCAGTGACCCGATCGACCGCGTATTTCAGGAATTTATCCGAGGCCGCGCCCTTCCACTTCATGTCGCTGGGCGGGAAATGCGAACCGATATCGCCGTCCGCCAGCGCGCCAAGGATGGCATCGACCAGCGCATGAAGCCCGACATCGCCGTCGGAATGCGCGAGGAAGCCGCGATTGTGCGGCACGCGAACGCCGCAAATCATGAGATGATCGCCGTCGCCGAAGGCGTGAACGTCGTAACCCGTCCCGGTTCTGATGTCGCCGAGCTGGCTTGCAAGGCGGGCTTCTTCGCGGACGAAATCTTCCGGTGTCGTCAGTTTCATGTTCGCAGGATCACCTTCAAAGGTCGCCACCGTCAATCCCGCCCATTCCGCAAGCGCCGCATCGTCGGTGAAATCGCTGCGGCCCTCGCGCGCCGCGCGGCGATGGGCGTCAAGAATACCATCAAAGCGGAACGCCTGCGGTGTTTGTGCGATTCGCAAGCGGGCACGCTCCGGCGTCGCCTCGACGTTTCCGCTTCCGTCGACCAGCTTGATCGTGTCAGCGACCGGTATTGTCGGAACGGCCGCGCCTGCGGCGGATGCGGCATTGATTGCGCGCGAAATCAGCGCTGCCGAGACAAAAGGCCGCGCTGCGTCGTGAATGAGGACGACGTCAGGTTTTTGGGACGCGAGCGCTTCCAATCCGGCATGCACCGACGCCTGGCGTGTTGCTCCGCCGTTTGTGGGTGGCTGGTATTGCAGCTCCCGCACCGCGTCGTTGAACATCGCGATGTCGTCGGGATTCAAGACCGGTTGCACGGCCTGCACCTGGGGATGCCGGCAGAATGGTTCCATCGCTCGGAATATCACCGTCTGCCCGCCGATCGAACGGTATTGCTTCGGTCCCCCCGCGCCGGCACGAAGGCCGCGCCCGGCTGCGACGATGATGGCTGCAGTCCGTTGAGAATTCGGCATGGGATTCGATACAGGCAAAACGGGATGGTAGTGACCGCGGTGGGTGGCTGGCGCTCTGCCCTTATCATGCTCACGCTGCGAAAACAGAAGGATTCCCGACAGCTGTGGGGAAAAGCATATTTTGTTGCAGTGCACTTGCAAGATTCTTAGATCTGTCTAAAGTGTAGGCATGCAGCTTGACTGCACAAGATTTGTGCGCAAAATGGATTCTGACAGCAGCGACGCTTGTCGAAACAATGAGAAATCCGTGACCCGTCTGGACGATTTTCGCCTTAAGCCATTGAAAATAGGTGATATTCAGGTCGCCAACCGGGTTCTTCTTGCGCCAATGTCGGGCGTGACCGATGCCCCGTTTCGACGCCTGACCGCGGCACTCGGGGCCGGACTAGTCGTTTCCGAGATGACCGCCAGCGACGATCTCGTCAATGGCCGACCCATGTCGCGGCTGCGGTGCGAGGCCACCGGCATCGGCCCGCACGTGGTTCAGCTCGCTGGCTGCGAGGAGAGGTGGATGGCCGAGGGCGCCCGCATCGCGGAAGCGGCCGGCGCCGAAATCATCGATATCAATATGGGGTGTCCTGCGCGCCATGTGACGGGCGGCCAGTCCGGGTCGGCGTTGATGCGCGATCTTGATCACGCCGTCAGACTGATCGAGGCGACAATATCGGCGGTGAAGGTGCCGGTGACGCTGAAGATGCGGCTCGGCTGGGACGATCGCTCCGTCAACGCACCGGATCTGGCGCGCCGCGCTGAGGCCGCGGGCGTGCGGCTGATTTCGGTGCATGGCCGCACCCGCTGCCAGTTCTACAATGGCAAAGCCGATTGGGGCGCGGTTCGCGCAGTCAGGGACGCCATTCGCATTCCGCTCGTCGTCAACGGCGACATCACCTCGTTCGAGAAGGCCGTCGCCGCGCTCGAAATGTCGGGCGCCGATGCGGTCATGGTCGGCCGCGGCGCGCAGGGCCAGCCGTGGTTGCCCGGCCAAATTGGGCGCCGCATCGAAACCGGGGTCGTGGAATCCGCGCCGTCCTTGGCCGAGCAGCTCAAATATGTCCGCACGCTCTATGACGAGGTCTGCCGTCATTACGGCCTGCGCGTCGGCCTGCGTCATGCGCGAAAGCATCTCGGCTGGGCGTTGCAGATCGCGGCCCAATACAGCCGGACGCCGGCGACGACGCTCAAGAGCTGGCGCACGAAGATTTTGACATCGGACAACCCGCACCTCGTGCACCGATCCCTGCAGGATGCTTTTGACGACTTTGCGTGGAGCGCCGCTGCATGACTTCGGCCGCAGAACATCGCCGACCCGTGCCGTCCGACGCCGAGGCCATCCTCAACGCGTTGCCCAATCCCGTGCTGCTGGTCGCGCCCGACGGCAGAATCGTCGATGCGAACATGGCGGCTGAATTGTTTTTCGAGATTTCCGCGCAGTTCCTGCAACGTCAGTCGTTGAAGGAGCTGGTACCTTTCGGAAGCCCGCTGCTGGCGCTGATCGATCAGGTGCGCTCAAGCGCCTCACCGGTCAATGAGTACAAGGTTGACCTGGGTACGCCGCGGATGGGTGGCGATCGTCTGGTCGATCTTCACGTTGCGCCGCTTACCGAGCGGCCCGGTCATATCGTCGTGATGCTGCAGGAGCGCACCATTGCCGACAAGATGGATCGGCAATTGACGCACCGGAGCGCGGCCCGTTCGGTGATCGCGCTGGCAGCGATGCTGGCGCATGAAATCAAGAACCCGCTATCCGGCATCCGTGGTGCGGCGCAGTTGCTCGAGCAGGCGGCTTCGCCCGAGGACCGCATGCTGACGCGGCTGATCTGCGATGAGGCGGACCGCATCGTCACGCTGGTCGATCGCATGGAGGTGTTCGGCGACGACCGGCCGGTGGCGCGCGGTCCCGTCAACATCCATTCGGTGCTCGATCACGTCAAACGGCTGGCGCAATCGGGCTTCGCCCGCAATATCCGCTTCGTCGAAGAGTATGACCCATCGCTGCCTCCGGTGCTCGCCAATCAGGACCAGCTGATCCAGGTGTTTCTGAATCTGGTGAAGAACGCCGCCGAGGCGGTGGCCGAACTCGGCAGCGACGCGGAGATCCAGCTCACCACGGCATTCCGTCCGGGCGTACGCCTGTCGGTTCCGGGGAAGAAATCGCGGGTCTCACTGCCACTGGAATTCTGCGTCAAGGATAACGGCCCCGGTGTGCCGGAGGACCTGCTGCCGAACCTGTTCGACCCGTTTGTCACGACCAAGCCGACCGGCAGCGGGCTAGGTCTGGCGCTGGTGGCCAAGATCGTCGGCGATCACGGCGGCATCATCGAATGCGAATCCCAGCCGCGAAAAACCACCTTCCGCGTGCTGCTGCCGATGTTTAATACCGCAAAAAAATTCGATCAAAGTGACCGCGATGACGTTTCGGGGACGCCGTTGCATGCCTCACAGAACTCAAGATGAGGAATGATGATGCCCGCAGGTAGTATACTTGTCGCTGACGACGACACAGCCATCCGCACGGTTCTCAATCAGGCGCTTTCGCGCGCCGGGTACGAGGTGCGACTGACAGGAAACGCGGCGACGCTGTGGCGCTGGGTCAGCCAGGGTGAGGGCGATCTGGTGATCACCGACGTCGTGATGCCAGACGAGAACGCCTTCGACCTGCTGCCGCGGATCAAGAAGATGCGGCCGAATCTTCCCGTGATCGTGATGAGCGCGCAGAACACTTTCATGACGGCGATCCGCGCCTCCGAACGCGGTGCCTATGAATATCTGCCGAAGCCGTTCGATCTGAAGGAATTGATCGCGATTGTCGGCCGCGCGCTGGCGGAGCCGAAGGAGCGGGTAGCCAACAACGTCGACGAATCCGAGTTCGACTCCATCCCGCTGGTTGGCCGTTCACCGGCGATGCAGGAAATCTACCGCGTGCTGGCGCGGCTGATGCAAACTGACCTCACGGTGATGATTTCCGGCGAGTCCGGAACCGGCAAGGAGCTGGTGGCTCGTGCGCTGCATGATTACGGCAAGCGGCGCAACGGGCCGTTCGTCGCCGTCAACATGGCGGCAATCCCGCGTGATCTCATCGAGTTGGAACTGTTCGGTCATGAACGCGGCGCCTTCACCGGCGCCAATACACGCGCCTCCGGCCGGTTCGAACAGGCTGAAGGCGGAACGCTGTTTCTCGACGAAATCGGCGACATGCCGATGGAAGCGCAGACCAGACTGCTGCGGGTACTCCAGCAGGGCGAATACACCACCGTTGGCGGCCGCACGCCGATCAAGACCGACGTGCGCATTGTCGCGGCTAGCAACAAGGATCTGCGCATCCTGATTCAGCAGGGCCTGTTCCGCGAGGACCTGTTCTTCCGCCTGAACGTCGTGCCGTTGCGGCTTCCCCCGCTGCGCGAGCGGATCGAGGATTTACCCGATTTGATCCGGCATTTCTTCGCGCTGGCCGAGAAGGACGGATTGCCGCCGAAAAAGCTCGATGCACTCGCGCTGGAGCGCATGAAGCAGCATCGCTGGCCCGGCAATGTGCGCGAACTTGAAAACCTCGCACGCCGGCTGGCGGCACTATACCCGCAGGACGTTATCACCGGATCGGTCATCGACGGCGAATTGGCGCCTCCGGCGGTGACGTCGGGGGGCAACGCCCAGCACGGCATCGATAACCTCGGCGGCGCCGTCGAAGCCTATCTGTCGTCGCATTTTTCGGGCTTCCCCAACGGCGTGCCGCCGCCGGGCCTCTATCACCGGATCCTCAAGGAAATCGAGGTGCCGCTGCTCACCGCGGCGCTGGCGGCGACCCGGGGCAATCAAATCAGGGCCGCCGACCTCCTGGGTCTCAACCGGAATACGCTGCGCAAGAAGATCCGCGATCTGGACATTCAGGTCTACCGCAGCGGCAATTGAGGGGCGGCGAGCCGGGAATGGTTCTCCGCCGCCGTGTGGAGCGCCGCGGAATTGTCGCAATTTGGCAACATTGTGATATGAATGCATCAGTCCGCCTCAGGGCGGCGCCATTGCCTTCAGTTCACATATTGCCGGAATGACCAGCGTAGACACCTCGGCTGCACCGTTCGACCCGTCGCTCGCTGAACCCAGGGGGTCGTCCCTGCGGAGGCTGCTGGCGCCGTTTGCGATCGGCCTGGCGCTGCTATCGGCCTTCCTGACCTTCGTGGTGCTCACGGGCCTGACCCGGATTGAGCCAACGCGCGAAGTCGCCGTTTCCTTCATGCTGATGAACGGCGCCACCATCCTGGTGCTGGTCGGCATCATCTTCCGCGAAGTCTGGCAGGTGATGCAGGCCCGGCGCCGAGGCCGGGCGGCGGCGCGGCTGCATGTCCAGATCGTCAGCCTGTTCTCGATCATCGCGGTGTTGCCGGCTGTGCTGGTGGCGGTCGTCGCCAATGTGACGATCGATCGCGGCCTCGACCGATTGTTTTCGGGCCCGACGCGCGACGTGATTCAGAACTCGCTGATCATTGCGCGTGCCTATATGCAGGGACACGCGCAGCTCATTCGCGGCGATATCCTGGGAATGGCCAACGACATTGCCCACGCCCGGCCGTTATTCGACCAGGACCGCCAATCCTTTCGCCAGCTACTCACGGCGAGCGCGGCTTCGCGCAACTTGCCGGGTGCCATGCTGATCGACAAGGACCGCAACGTCCTGGAGACAGCGCAAACCGGGATCCAGCTGGCCTTTGCTGCGCCGCCGGCCGAGTTTCTCGGCAACGTCACCGAAGCCGAGCCCGAGATCGCGGTGTTGCCGGAACAGAACTATGTCGCGGCGGTGATCCGGCTGCGGGCCTTCAACGACACCTTCCTCTACGTCGCCCGTCAGCTCGATCCCCATGTTGTCGCCCAGCTCAAGCAAACGGAGGCGAGCGTCGCCGAATATGCCGAGATCGAGTCGCGCCGGCTCGGCATTCAGGTGAATTTCGCGCTGATATTCGCGGTAATCGCGCTGACCATCCTGATGGCCTCGATCTTGATCGGGTTGAATTTTGCCAACTGGCTGGTTGCCCCGATACGGCGTCTGATGGGTGCCGCCAATATCGTCTCCACCGGCGACCTCCATGTGCAGGTACCGGTGCTGCGCTCGGAGGGCGATCTGGCGCAACTCGGCGAGACCTTCAACAAGATGACGCAGGAGTTGCGCACCCAGCGCGATGAGCTGGTGAGCGCCAGCGACCTTATCGACAGCCGGCGCCGGTTCATCGAGGCGGTATTGTCGTCGGCGAGCGCCGGCATTATCGGCGTCGATGCCTCCGGCAGCGTCGGCATTCTCAATCGCTCTGCCGAAAAGCTGATCGGTCACGCGGAATCGGAGACGCTGGATCATCCGCTGTCGGACGTGCTGCCCGAGCTCGACGAAATGATGAAAACCGCGCGGGAAAGTACCCAGCGGCTAGTGCAGGGCCAAATCACGATCAATCGCGAGGGCCACGAACGCAATCTTTCGGTTCGCGTTACCGCCGAGCAGACCAGTCAGACGCGCGACAGCTACATCATCACGCTTGACGACATTACGGAGCTCGTTTCCGCGCAGCGGACCTCGGCATGGGCCGACGTCGCGCGCCGCATCGCGCACGAAATCAAGAATCCGCTGACCCCGATCCAGCTTTCGGCCGAACGCATTCGCCGCAAATTCGGCAAGGTGATCACGGAGGACAAGGCCGTATTCGAACAGTGCACGGAGACGATCGTGCGTCAGGTTGACGATATCCGGCGGATGGTCGACGAGTTCTCGCGCTTCGCGCGAATGCCCAAGCCCGTGATCGAAGGGGAGGATGTCGCCGACACCGTGCGCCAGGCCGTATTCCTGATGCGGGTTGGCCATCCCGACGTCGATATCCAGGCCGAGATCAGGGGCGAGCCGATGCGGGCGCAATTCGACCGCCGGCTCATTTCACAGGCGCTGACCAATATCATCAAGAACGCGACGGAGGCCATCGAGGCCGTGCCTGCGAATGAACTTGGCAAGGGTCGCATCGATGTCATCGCCGCGCGGGAAAGCGACGACATTGTGATCGACGTCATCGACAACGGTATTGGTCTTCCGAAAGTAAGCCGCGCTCGTCTGCTGGAGCCCTATGTCACCACCCGCGAGAAGGGCACCGGCCTCGGGCTGGCCATTGTCGGGCGCGTTCTGGAGGATCACGGCGGGCGGATCGAGCTCAATGACGCCTCGGAGATCCAGCCAGGCGCGCGGGGGGCATGGGTGCGGTTGCGATTTGCGGTGTCCGGTCACGCAACGAATGTCGAAGCGAAAGAGCCGGCTCCCGAAACAAATCTCCCGGCATCTGAAACCACCAAGCCGGCAGAAACGACTAACACTCAGACCAAAATCGAAGCCGCAACAGGCAACTGACAAGACAGGCGCGACCCCATGGCAAGTGATATTTTGATTGTCGATGATGAAGCCGACATTCGTGATCTGGTTGCGGGGATTCTCGAGGACGAGGGTTTCACCACGCGGACCGCACGTGACAGTGATTCAGCCCTCGCGGAAATAGCCAATCGCCGTCCGAATCTGGTGTTTCTCGACATCTGGCTGCAGGGCAGCAAGCTCGATGGCTTGCAGCTGCTGGAGCAGATCAAGCGCGACCACGCCGATCTCCCTGTGGTGATGATATCGGGCCACGGCAATATCGAAACCGCGGTCGCGGCCATCAAGCGCGGCGCCTACGACTTCATCGAGAAACCGTTCAAGTCCGACCGGCTGATTCTGGTGGCGTCGCGTGCGCTGGAGACATCGCGCCTGAAGCGCGAGGTGAGGGAACTCAAGCAGCTCGCTCCCGCCGCGAGTGTCCTGACCGGCCACTCGGCTTGCATGAACCAGCTGCGCCAGACCATCGACCGGGCCGCCAAGGCCAATAGCCGCATTCTGATCGTGGGTCCCTCGGGTTCCGGCAAGGAACTGGCGGCGCGCACGCTGCACAATGCATCGAGCCGCGCCGAGGGGCCCTTCGTCGTCATCAACGCTGCGGCCATTACGCCGGAGCGCATGGAAATCGAGCTGTTCGGGGTCGAGCAGTCCAACGGCGAGCATCCGCGCAAGGCCGGTGCGCTGGAGGAAGCCCACGGCGGCACTCTGTTTATCGATGAAATCGGCGATATGCCGCGCGAAACCCAGAACAAGATCTTGCGCGTGCTGGTGGATCAGACGTTCCAGCGGCAAGGGGGCACCACCAGGGTCAACGTCGACGTTCGCATCATCTCCTCGACCGCCCGCAATCTGGAAGAGGAGATCGCCGCCGGCCGGTTCCGGGAAGACCTCTATCACCGGTTGTCGGTGGTGCCGATTCGGGTCCCGCCGCTGTCGGAGCGGCGCGAGGATATCCCGGAACTGATCGACTACTTCATGGACCAGATATCGGTCGCGACGGGCCTTCCGAAACGTCAGATCGGTCAGGACGCAATGGCGGTACTGCAGTCGCATGTCTGGCCCGGAAACGTCCGGCAGCTTCGCAACAATGTCGAGCGGGTGATGATTCTGGCCGGCGGCGGTCCGGAGGTCATCATCACTGCCGATATGCTGCCGCAGGACGTGGGCTCGATGGTACCGGCCATGCCAACCAGTAGTAATGGGGAGCACATCATGGGCCTGCCGCTTCGCGAGGCGCGGGAGGTGTTCGAGCGCGACTATTTGATGGCCCAGATCAGCCGCTTCTCCGGCAACATCTCTCGCACAGCGGAATTCGTCGGCATGGAAAGGTCAGCCCTGCACCGCAAGCTGAAGGCCCTTGGCGTGGGTTGAGTGCCGCCCGGAGGGGTGGTTGTTCATCGGCTTGAAAGTTTCATCTCTTTCCGGGTTTTTCCGGAGGATTGGGCCCCTGTTCGGCGAGGCAGATACGCGAACTAGCTTGCCTAAAAACCAAGCCTGCCCTCTAATCACACGATCGCGCTCCCTAGAGGGGGATCTCAAGGGAGCCGGTAACCGGGGACGCTCCGATAGAGAGCAGCATTCGGTTCAATAAAAAGAAGCAAACAAGACTGCGGGATAACAACAATGGCGGCAGACCGCGCACAAAATCTACAGGACACCTTCCTTAATCACGTTCGAAAAACCAAAACGCCACTGACGATCTTTCTGGTCAATGGAGTAAAGCTGCAGGGAATTGTCACCTGGTTCGACAATTTCTGTCTGCTGCTACGGCGCGACGGCCACTCGCAGCTTGTCTACAAGCATGCGATTTCGACCATCATGCCGGGCGCTCCGATCCAGTTGTTCGAAGGCGGCGAGGATGCGCCGGCTTGAGAGTGAAGTGATTGGAACCCCGAAATCCTGATGGGGGTGCCGACCGTCCGCGGTCGGTAGCGGGCAAGCAAACCGGGCGGGTGATCGTCATCGGCCCCTATCTGCGGATGCGCCGTGGCGAAGCCAACGCGCAAACGGATTCCTATGCCATCCGCGGATCCGAGGCGCGGCTGGAGGAAGCCGTTGGTCTGGCGCGCGCCATCGATCTTGCCGTCGCTGAAGCCCTGATCGCGCCGGTGGCCGAGATCCGGCCCGCGACATATCTCGGCAAGGGAAAGGTCGAGGAGATCGTCGGCCTCCTCGCCGGTCACGAGATCGAACTTGTCGTGATGGACTGCGCGTTGTCGCCGATCCAGCAGCGCAATCTCGAGAAGGCCTGGAACACCAAGGTTCTCGACCGGACCGGGCTGATCCTCGAAATCTTCGGCCGCCGCGCCAAGACCAAGGAGGGCGCGCTTCAGGTCGAACTGGCGCACTTGAATTATCAGCGCAGCCGTCTGGTGCGGTCTTGGACCCACCTGGAACGCCAGCGCGGAGGTTTCGGATTCATGGGCGGCCCCGGTGAAACCCAGATCGAGGCCGACCGCCGCTTGATCGGCGAGCGCATCACGCGCCTGGAGAACGAGCTGAAGAAGGTCCAGGCGACACGACGGCTGCATCGCGCCGGTCGGCAGCGGGTGCCTTACCGCGTGGTGGCGCTGGTCGGGTACACCAATGCCGGGAAGTCGACGCTGTTCAACCGGCTGACCCGAGCCGAGGTTCAGGCGGCGGATATGCTGTTTGCAACGCTCGATCCGACATTGCGGGCGCTCAGCCTGCCGCATGGCGGCAAGGCAATGCTGTCGGACACGGTCGGCTTCATTTCCAACCTGCCGACGCAACTGGTTGCGGCCTTTCGCGCGACGCTGGAGGAGGTGCTGGAAGCCGACCTCATTCTCCACGTCCGAGATATCTCGCACGAAGACACCGATGCCCAGCAGCGCGACGTTGATACCGTGCTGCGTCAGCTTGGCATCGACCCCGACGCGGGCATGCGCATTCTCGAAGTCTGGAACAAGATCGATCGCTTCGATCCGGATGCCCGCGAAAACCTGCGCAATATAGCCGCCCGTCGTCCGCCGGAGCGCCCGTGTTTGCTGGTTTCCGCCGAGGCCGGGGAGGGTATCGACGCGCTGCTGGCGGCGATCGAAGAGAGGCTCGCGGCGACGCGCATGACGCTCGACCTGTCAATCGACGCCGCGGACGGCGCCGGCATCAGTTGGCTGCATCGCAACGCCGAGGTTCTCAACAAGGAACTGCACGACGGGCGCTTCGACATGACCGTGCGCGTCGATCCAACCAAGCGCGACATCGTGGTCAACCGATTCGATGCCGTGCCGCATACGCTGTGAAAAGCTTGTTGTCCTTCCCGCCCACCTGCCGTCTTGCGAGGAATTCACTCGTTCTTCTTTGCCTCGTCCCATAGCGCGTCCATTTCCTCAAGCGATGCGCTCTCGAGCGAGCGGCCCTGCGCCGCCAGTGAACGCTCGATATAGCCAAAGCGGCGCTGAAATTTGATGTTGGCAGAGCGCAGTGCCATTTCGGGATCGGCGCCGACATGCCGCGCCAGGTTGACCAGCGCGAACATGAGATCGCCGGTCTCTGACGCAAGCTCGCCGGCGTCACCACGATCGAGCGCCGCCTCGATCTCGTCGGCTTCCTCGCGAATTTTGCGCAAGACCGCGCGCGGATCGTTCCAGTCGAAGCCGACGCTTGATGCCTTGCGCTGCAATTCCATGGCGCGCGCCAGCGCCGGCTGCCCGGCTTTTACGCCCGACAACAACGATTGGTGGGAAGTTTCCTCTGGTGGCCGGCGCGCTGCGCGCTCCGCCTTTTCCTCGGCCTTGATGCGCTCCCACGCGCCCTTGACGTCTGATGGCGTCAACCGCCCGTCCTGATCGGCAAAGACATGCGGATGCCTTCGGATCATCTTGCGGGAGATCGCCTCGACCACGTCGCCGAAGGCGAACGCGTTCTGTTCCTCCGCCATCCGGGCATGGAACACCACCTGCAGCAGGAGGTCGCCGAGTTCGTCACGCAGATCATCGAGATCGCCACGCGCAATGGCGTCGACGACTTCGTAGGCTTCCTCGATGGTGTAGGGAGCAATGGTCGCGAAATTCTGTTCGAGATCCCAGGGACAGCCGCTGCCGGGCGTTCGCAGCGCCGCCATGATTTCGAGCAGCCGTGAAATATCGCGGGATGGGGTCATGATGTACCGGGCCTGGTCAAGTCGTGAGGCCTTATATGCCGCAAGATGCAGACCCATCCCAGCGAAACGAACCGGATAGTTCGCGATTTCCACCGTCAGACAGAACCTAACGGCAGAGATCAGCGATACCGGAACATCGGCGAACCGCTCCGCGTTTAGCCGGAATTAGGTGGCGTGATGCGAGTGCCGATGCTTGGCGTGATGATGCGGCTTGACCACGGCGTCGTTGGATTTTGGCGGAGTGCCCTGGTTCTTTTGCGCAGCACTCATCGGTCCCATCGCCAGTTGGAACGTCGCGCCACTTGTGGAATCGGATGCTGCAGCAAATTGCAGGCAGGCGACCGCAAATGCGCCAATGGCTAGCAGTCGAACAATGTCGCGGAGCACTATGTTCATGATCCTGCGAGGAGGTGGTGGAGCAGCGCAGCCTAACGCTCCGTCAACACAACTTAAAGGCGGCGTGAGATAAATTTAAAATAGCTTGCCTGCGCAGTTCGTCCGCAAGCGCTCACCCGTCAAAGTGCCGGTTGGAAATCCTCCGGCCTTAATACGATCGGCGTGCCGTGGGGCGTGCGGTCGGCGGCGTGATCCCAGGCTACGCGGTAGCGATGCTGGGTTTCGAACGGCGCGACACCTTTCGCTGCGACCAGCTTCTCCAGTGTCGCAAGCCAGTGCCGGTAATAGGTCGTACCATCGTCAGGATCGCCGCACGCCTGCGCGCGTTTGATTTCATCGGCAAGCGCGGCGGCCCACTCGGACCAGGTGAACAGGCCGCGCTCATGCAGCGTCAGCGCCATCGCAAAGGCCTGTGCCTCCCAGGGCTCGCGAAATACCGGTCCTTCGCCGTCGCGGGGGATATCCGGGAGCGCCTCGGTTGCACGCGCCGCGGCAGCCTCGGTCATGCCGCCTCCAGATACGGTTCGAATGCGTCGATGGATATCTTGGTTGCGGGATCGGCGTCCGGACCCCATAATTCGGCCCCGTCGAACACAACGGTGTAGAGCCATTGCGGATTCTCGCCGGCTTCCATCGCCGCCGAGTCCGGAAAGACGTTGCAGCCGAGGTTACGCTCGACCACGCCGACATGGCCGCGGGTGTAACGCGGCAGCCGCGTGTGGGTTGAGGGATGCATGTTCTTGGCGCGCACGCGATCGCCGGGCTTGAATTTGGCCGGCGCGGGCGCATTGCGCCCGAACTTGCCGCGCACCATCACGCGCTCGACGTCGGCGATCGTGAACTTGCCGTGCTTGAGCGGCTTCGCCGGTTCCGTCGCGTGGCCGGCCGCGACCTCCGCGGCCGTGATGTAGCCCTTGTCGACCAGCATGTCTTCGAGACCGAGCAGCCATTTCTGGTAGTACGAGCTGGCGAGGTAGATATCTGGCGGCAACGTCTCCCGATAGTAGCGCGATGTATCGATGTTGAAAGCGCCGGCCGCACCCATCGCGCGTACCATCGCCAGCACGCGGCCCTCCCATTCGGTGTGAAATATCGGCTCGTTCGGCTCGACTTCGACCTTGCCGAAGCCGTCCATGCCGCCCATGTCATGCACGCCGTTCACGACGGAGCTCCCGGCGTTTTGGGAAACCCGGTGCCGATCATCGAGTCCCGCGTCACGAGCTCGGCGAGCTGCTGTTCGCTCCAGCCATCGGTGCCGTCGGGGCGCATCGGCAGCACCAGGAAGCGGGTCTCGGCGGTCGAATCCCAGACCCTTATCTCGGTTTCCCTTGGCAGGCTTACGCCAAAATCGGCCAGCACGCCGCGCGGGTCTTTGACCGCCCGCGAGCGGTAGGGGGCGGCCTTGTACCAGACCGGAGGGAGCCCCAGCATTTCCCAGGGATAGCAGGAGCACAGCGTGCACACGACCATGTTGTGGCGCTTCGGCGTGTTCTCGACCGCAACGAGATGGTCGCCGACCCGGCTTACGTGACCGAGTGTGCCCACGGCTTTGGTGGCGTCTTCTAATAGCAAGCGCTTGAAGGCGGGATCGGACCAGGCCTTGGCCACAACCCGCGCGCCGTTGTGGGGACCGATCTTCGTTTCGTAAGCCTGGATCAGGGCATCGAGCGCGGCCGGGTCGACATAGCCCTTCTCGGTCAGAATGGTTTCGAGCGCGCGTACGCGCAATTCGGTCTCGGACAGTTCCGAATGGTCGTGGTGATGATGATGGTGATCGGTCATGGGTCGAAAGATAAACGCAATGTTCGGTTCCTGTCGAGGGTAGGGGCCCGCGCGGCGCTGCGCACCCGTCCGATCCGGCAAGCGCGGCCGGCCTTGTGCGGCATCGCCTGCTATCGCGGGGCTTTGCTGCGTCGTTTGCGGCGATCCTTTTACTGGACTGCAGCAGTCACATGCTTCCCGATCCAGTCCAGCAGGATGTCGGCGATATCGAGATTGTTGTCGTCCTGCATCAGCATGTGTGTGTTGCCTTTGATGCCGATGTCGGGCAGCAGAAGCAGCTCCGCCTTGCCGCCCTTGGCGTTGGCGGCGGCAACGAAGGCGCGGCAGTTCTTCAGCCGCGGCGCCCAGCGGGGAAATTCGTCCACATAGTCGCCGAATAATACCAAAATGGGCAAGCCAGCGTAGGGCGATATGTCGGCGGCGGGGGCGGGACATGCGCCGGGCTCGATGGAAACAATACCTGCGATGCCTTTCCGACTCAATGCTGCGGTTTGAAACGGGTAGATGCCGGATTGCGAATGACTCATCAGAACGGTGCGGCCGATTTTTTGCGCCAGTTCGGAGAGAGCCGGGACGGTTGGATTTGGCGTGGGGAGACTGTTCAAGCTATCTGGGACCATCTGCTTCCAGAATTCCGCCTGAGCCGCGACGGGAAAGCGCATTCCGGGCATGAGCTGCGGATACTCCTTGCCGAACCGAAAGATGGCCCAGGCGCCCTCATGGCTGGCCGAGAAAACCGTCGGCAACTGATCTGCGCCGGCCTTGCCGCTGCGAACCGCGTTGATGGCGGACGGATCGGCGGCGGAACGACCCCGCCACACCTGATCGATGACGTAAGTTGGATGGCCGCGACGGACGAAATATTCGTCCCAGCCCATGCGGCCGTCCGGCGTCGTCTCCCAGGTCTTGCCGGTCAGGCAGCAACCGTGGATCAGGGTGATGGCGACGCCAGGCACGCCTGTGGGGACCTGGTAACGGACGTACATTTGGTCGACGGTGATGGTGCCGGACGCGGCGTAGGCCGGAAGAGTTGACAGCGTATCGGATTTCACGTCGCGTCCGCCGATGAAGAAACTACCTTGACCGGCGATGGTCAGGGGACCGGGATCAGGGCGAGGGGATTGCGCGGCCGCGGAGACGGCAATCGAACAAAGGCCGGCGGTGATCAGCAATGCGCGCATGGAGTGTTCCTTCCGAAGGCCGAGGCGCTCTCTGGCGCCTCGTTTGAACCGGATCGAATGGCTTCTGCAGATGCGGGATCGCCTTCGGTATTTCGCTCGGCAATATCCCAGACTGCGCTCTCAGAGAAATGCTCCTTTGCGCCATGCTGCAGACCGCGAAGCGCATAGCCGAACCGCCGTCGACGCCGCAGTCCGGGCCGCCCGTGTAGCTTCTCACGCTAATTGAGTCTCGCGGAGGCAAATGATTGAACAAAATCAATGTCCTGAACATCTCCTGTTTTGAGTCCGAGGATCTCGAATTCCGAGTCTGCGGCCTGCAGACCTGCTCGAATTCCGAGTCTGCGTGTCGACCTCTAACTCATTGAATTCACAAAAAAATGGAGCCGGCACCAAGTGCCGGCTCCATTTCGGGTGCGACAACAATGCCGGCTCTAGGACCTTGCCTGTCTTTCAGCCCGGTTGCGACCGAGAACGACCACGGTGTGCTCGACCCCGAACGAAGTGAGGAGGGCCCTTACCGCCGTGCCGGTGAAAAATTCGCCCGCATCCGTCCTGATCTCAAGAGGAATGCCAACTGTTTCAAATGCCTTTTTTAGTGCCTCTGTTTCCGAAGTAACGTCCGTCACATCCACGGGCGTTCGGACGATGGCTCGACCGCTCTTTTCATCAACGATCAATAGTTCCGCCGAACCGCCCGATCTGACAAAGTCGGCGCTCCAAATAGTGTCGGCCTTCGTATGCGATTTCTTCACGTTTTGCTCCTGAATCTGATTGTTGGGAATGGTTGAATGTGGGGCGCGCGGAGTCAGTCACCGAAGGCGTTTCGGGAACGCAGGTCGGCGGATCATGCTGTCGTTGCCAAAGTGTGAGCCGAGTTTCTGATAGTTCATCTTGCTTCAGGTTGATCATCGCCTATTCCTCGCTTTGAGAATTAGAAATCCCTGAGTTCAGTGATCCGAGCGGATGAAATCGCTCGACCATCAGCGCAAGCTGTTCGATAGACGTTGCCGGTCGCACGACGTGCGGCACGGATTTGCGGCCTCCCGCGCCGATCGCCAAAGCCCACCCGAGCCCGTCCTCGACGATTGCAGCGTACATGCTTCTGCACAGCGTTCCCGGCGTAAGATGCGAGAAGCGTGGCCCTGCGTCCTCTATCAGCCGATTAACGGCCCGAGAGATGGATTTCAGCTGAAGTCGAGTCCACGGCGGATGGAAGGACGGAAACATCGCTCCGTCACCGACTGGAATTCTCGCTCGATGTTCGAGCCACCTCGACATAGCCGATGAGGCCACGTCGTCTAAGTGTACAGGGCGCTCGCGCATCTCGTTGCGCCCGGCCTTCACGCCATTGGCCAAACGATCGGTGGTATCAAGACGTTCCAATTCGGCCGCCGTAATTCCGGCGGCAAGGAGACAGATCAGAACAAGACGACGAAGTTGGATAGGGTATAGCTACGGCCCAAACAAAGGGATCGGGATGGGTCGACTACATGTTTCCAAAACCCGGCCAAAGCGATCTCTCGCAGAAATGGACATACGTGAAGAGGGTGACCATAGATGGGGTGCCTGGACTAATAGGTTCTGGGTTCTATCCAGAATGAGAGACGGAACGATTTGTGGGAGACCGCGATAACACGGTCTCCATTACTTCGTTTTCTACAGGTTCAGCTTGTACTATTAGGTCGTCCGCATGTGTGAAGGTTTGCGGATGTCGGCCCCATGAAGGTGGCGCGGCGCACACAGCGGGGCCGTCGTACGCAAACCTCCAAGGGAGGAAACCGCGGGGTGTCGGGCGAGGTGTCGCGTCAGACGCTATGGGGATTTCGTCGCTGGGGGTTCGTTGCCGGGGTGCGTTGACCACCGCTGTAGGGAGCGGTCGAAGGGGTGGCGAACTCGGTCGGTCGATTGCGATAGCCGGAACTGGCGTCGCGCAGCGGAGATTGATCGATGAGTTGGTTGCCCGGGGCGTTGCGCCGGCGAGCATGGTCATGGCCGATCGAGAGACGGCGAGGCAGAGACGCAATGGAATGTCGCGACGAACCGGTTCTGGTCATGATGTGTCGATCCCGATAACCGCCGGCCGATAGCGCGGCGATGCGCCGCGCTGGAATATCTCGATGATGACCATGCGGCCGCCGCAGCAAGGGCATGGGTGGGGGAGCGGCTTGAGATCGGGGTCCTCGGCGCGACTGTCATCGCCGGCCTCGGGCTGAGCCGCAGGCACGTCGAGCAAGCGGCGCGCTCGGGCGATGTTGTCGGCGCGCGTGCCGCTGGCGAGCAGGCCATAGTGGCGGATGCGGTGGAAGCCGTGCGGCAGGACATGGATCAGGAATCTACGGATGAACTCGGCGGTGGCGAGTGTCATGACCTTCTGGCGATCACGACCTTCGGCGCGATAGTCCTTCCATCGGAAGGTGACGCCGGTGCGGTCGCAGGCGATCAGCCGGCTGTTGGCGATGGCGACGCGGTGGGTATAACGCGACAGATAGGCCAGTACGGCCTGTGGCCCGCCGAACGGACGCTTGGCATAGACCACCCATTCGGCCCGGCGTAGCGGAGCCAGCCAGGTCGCGAACGCCTGCGGGTCGGCGAGAGCGGCGTGATTGCCGAAGAACTTGAGGCGGTTGGCCTGGTGTGCGGCCAGTAGCATCTGCAGGAACAGCCGTCGGAACAGGCGCGAGAGCACGCGCACCGGCAGGAAGAAGCCGGGGTGGCACGCCACCCAGCGCTCGCCGTCGAGCGAGATGCCGCCGCCTGGCACGATCATATGGACATGCGGATGATGGGTGAGCGCCGAACCCCAGCTATGGAGAACCGAGGTGATGCCGACTCGTGCGCCGAGGTGCTTTGGGTCGGCGGCGATGGTGATCAGAGTCTCGGCCGATGCCTTGAACAGCAGATCGTAAATGACGGTCTTGTTCTGGTAGGCGATGTCGGCGATGGCGGCCGGCAGCGTGAACACCACATGATAGTATGGCACCGGCAGCAGGTCGGCCTCGCGCGCCGCCAGCCATTCCTTTGCCGCCGCGCCCTGGCACTTCGGGCAGTGCCGGTTGCGGCAACTATTGTACGAGATCTGGCTGTGCGCGCACTCCTCGCAGCGCGCGACATGGCCGCCGAGCGCCGCGGTGCGGCAGCTCTTGATCGCCGACATCACCTTGAGTTGGCCGAGGCTGACATGGCCGGCATTGGCCCGGCGCCATGCCGGACCGTGGTCGCGGAAGATATCCGCGACCTCCAGCGATGGACGCGACACGCGCGCCGCGCCTCAGGCGGGCGGCTCAGTGCCCTCCTTGAGCTTGGTTGTAATGCGATCGAGCGGGCTCACGATCTCCCGGATGGTCTTGGTGGCGACACGCGTATAGAGCGCGGTGGTGTCGAGCTTGGCATGTCCCAACAAGACCTGGATCACCCTGATATCGGTGTTCTGCTCCAGAAGATGCGTCGCAAAGCTGTGACGAAGGGTGTGCGGGGACACCTGCTTGCCGATCTCGGCCATCTGGGCGGCGGCATCGCAGGCGCGCCTGAGCTGGCGCGCCGTCATCGGGTTAACCGGGTTCATTCCGGGAAACAGCCACCCCTTCGGGCGTGCCGCGTTGTACCAGGCGCGCAACAGCTCGAGCAGATGCGGCGAAAGCATCACGTAGCGGTCCTTGTTGCCCTTGCCCTGTTCGATCCGGATCACCATGCGCTTGCTGTCGATGTCGGATACCTTCAGCGCGACCACCTCGGACACGCGCAATCCGGCCCCATAGGCCACACTCAATGCCGCCTTGTATTTGAGCCCCGGCGCCGCATCGAGAAAACGCGCGACTTCCTCCGGGCTCAGGACGACCGGCAGCTTGCGTGGCACGTGGATAAACTGGGTATGGTTCACGATGTCGGCGCGCCCAAGCGTGATCGCGAAGCCGCCATGCGCGCCGACCGACGCCTGACCAATCGTCTCGCCGCAGCCAAGCTGCGCTTCGTCGAAGCCTGCATCGAAGATATCGACTTCGCATCCCGCCGCGGGCTTGACCGGCGCAACGTCCTGCAGCTGGCGCAAGGCGCCTGGCTGAAAGCCCATGAGAACCTTATCGTGACCGGTCAGACCGGTACCGGCAAAACCTGGCTGGCGTGTGCCTTCGGACGCCAGGCAGCCAGGCTCGATCATTCCGTCCTCTATTTGCGGATGCCGCGCCTGTTCGAAGATCTCGCCATGGCCCGTCTCGATGGTCGCTTCCCACGCCTCATCGACAAGCTCGCGCGGGTCCAGCTGCTCATCCTCGATGACTGGGGCACCCACACCCTCAATGACCAGCAGCGCCTCGATCTCCTGGAAATCTTCGAAGAGCGCTACCGGCGCAAATCGACCCTGATTACCGCCCAGCTGCCCGTTGCCCAATGGCACGACATGATCGGCGAGCCAACCATCGCCGATGCGATCCTCGACCGGATCATCCACAACGCCCACCGTATCGCCCTCGAAGGCGACAGCATGCGAAGGAAAAAGGCCGCGCGCCCCTTGACCGAAATCGAAAACAGCGAAACGAATACCAATTGACTTCAACAACCAGGCAACCGAAAGCCAGCGCCGCAACGCTGTCCGCGATTTAGCGAAACTACTGTCCGTCAGTTAGCGAAACCGCTGTCCCGTTTTTGCGAAATACGCACGGGCGGGGGCAACACGGCCGAATCCACCCAGGGCCGTATCGACGACCGGCATGCCTACGTATTGATCTGCGGCATCGCGGTCGTGCTGGGGTTCGCCTCCACGCTCACGATTCTTTCATTCGCGTCCCGTGCCTTCGCTTTCTATTACTTCCTGCAGTGTCTCGTCGCAATCTCCGTCAGCAAGAGCACCGCGCAGAAAATGGCGATTAGCCTGTTAGCCGCGGCGCTAGCTTTTATCACTCTCTTCGCTGTTCCAGCGGGCTGAGCGACCCCGGCCTAAAGCTTTGGCCGTGAATTGGCACCCGGCCCGGGCCACACCAGCACTGCGAGATTTGCATGGCCTCGAATGCTACAAGGACCCAAGTTACCTCCGATGCGGCTTCCGGCTTGGCGTGGCCGCGGATGACCCGGTCGTTCGCCGTCATACTTGCGATCCCATTTATGTCGATGCTGTGCGGCTGTAGCAGGGCTCCGCCCGATCCTTCGGGCAAAGATCTATTTGCTTCACGTGCGATGACGCAGCGGCAGGGCCCGGTGACGGTAAGCTCGGCGGTGCTAAGTGACGACGAGAGTCGACGTTACTTCGGGGCCGAGCTGGCAGACGAGGGTATTCAGGCCGTCTGGCTGAGCGTTGAAAACAGTGGCGACGCGACATTGTACTATCTGCCTGTCACCACTGATCCAAGCTACTACACCCCGTCGGAAGCCGCACAGCTGTTACATGCATGGTGGTCTGGCGAAGCCAACATTGCGACTGATACAGTTTTGGCGCGCGATGCCATGCCAGACATCATCTTCCCACGCCAATCTGCAGCCGGCTTCGTTCTAACTCACCGCGAGGGTGGCTTGAAATTCCTCAACGCCAGTTTTGTCGGAGCCGGTCGGCAACTCGACTTTCGGTTCGTGCTGCCGCTCGGCGGCCGCAACTATGCTGTTCAAAAGATCGATTTCAGCGCCCTGCATCCGCCAGGAGCGATCGAGGCAGTTGATCTCGCAAGCCTCCGCGCACGGTTGGAGTCGCTACCTTGCTGCGTGACCAACGAGGCGGGCACGGGGTTAGGCGATCCGCTCAATCTCGTCATCGTCGGCAGCCGCGCGGAAGCCATTTTTCCGTTCATCGCGCGCGGATGGAGGCTGGACGAGCCGCTCGATCTCCATAGCGTGTATCGGACGATACGGGCGTTCCTGTTCGGAAGCGAGTATTTGACCGCGCCGGTCAGTCCGCTGTACGTCTTCGGTCGCGCGCAGGACGCCTCACTGCAAAAGGCCAGAGACAAGATCAGTCTGCGCAACCACCTGCGACTGTGGCAGGCGCCGTTTACCATCGAAGGGCAGCAGGTGTGGGTTGGCCAAATCAGCCGCGATATTGGGATCAAGCTGACCACGCAGTCCTGGTATCTGACGACCCATAGAATCAGCCCAACGTCGATCAAGACCGCTACTATCTCCTGCAGGATCTAGTTTTGACGGGCGTGGTCTCACGGTTCGGGTTCGTCCGCGGCGTGGGTACCTCAATCCCCGCTGATCAGCGAACAAACCTGACGGGCGATTCGTACCTAACCGATGGGCTGCGGCTTGTTGTGTTCCTGGGCGCACGGCGGCGCCCGCTTAGCGAAATCGAATTTCTCGACTGGGAGCGCCCACCTTCCCTATGAATTGTCGAGGGTCCCATGGAAACGCCTGCCCTCTCGCCAAGCTACGTCGTTCTCACAATTTGACAATTTGCGCAGTCGTGAGGTTTTCTCCTCGGCATCGGGATTGCGGATGTCTGGGGTTGGCACCGAACGGACCAATTGGGTCGGTCGCTTGATGTCCGTTGATTAGGGCAGACCGGAAGTGGCTGGCCCTCGGTCAAAACGGCGCTTTTGACCCACAGGAGACACGCAGCGAATCGCTTACTCGATCACCTCGTCGGCGCGGGCGAGCAGCGAGGGCGGGATCGTGAGGCCGAGCGTCTTCGCGGTCTTAAGATTAATGATCAGCTCCAGCTTAGTCGGAAACTCCACGGGCAAATCGCCGGGCGCGGTGCCGGTCAAGATTTTATGCACGTAAACCGCGGAACGGCGAAAACACTCCCGCAGATCGATCCCATAGCTGATCAGCCCGCCGTCCACGACATGTTCGCGATATCCATAGACGATTGGCAGTCGCATAGCCGCTGCCAAACGTGTGCAATCTTCTGGCGCTCGCTAAGCAGCATCGACGTCTGAAGCACAATGACCACATCAAGCCGTTCACTCGCTAGCGCTTGGAATGCGCCATCGACGTTATCGGGTGTGCGGATCTCCGCGGCCACGACGTTCACTCCGTGGGTTGGCCCGGCAGCCTTCAACTCCTGTCATTGGGGCAAGGCCTTTCGGTCATTGATGTCATTACCGCCTTGCCCAAGAGAACGACGTTAGGTAGAACCCTCATCCGGGATGACGGCTAGGGTAGCTTGGCGGCGCAGCTCGCGAGAACCAAGGCTTGTCCGGTATCGAGTTCAAAGTGGGCACCATGCAAAAGCTCCAAAGCCAGGGTGTACACCACATCACGCTCACGGGAGCCAACCGGCAAACATCAATCGATTTCTGGGAGGGCGTGCTCGGCATGCCTTTCGTGTTCGAGCAGCCCAATCTCGACAAGCCGTCCGAAAGCCATCTTTATTTCGATCCTGGCGACGGAAGGCTCATCACCATTTTCACCGACGAGAGCCGCAAACCCGATTCGCGGCGAACGCCGACGGAGCCCGGCTGCGTGCATCACGTCGCCTTTTCCGTCTCTCGCGCCACCTTCTCGCAGGCGGTGAAACGTCTGGGCGAACGCAAGATCGCGCATAGCGGCGTTAAGGACAGGGGCTTCATGGATTCCATCTATTTCACCGATCCATTGGGCCTTCTGATCGAGCTTGCCTCCTATCGTTTCGAACCTCCGCTCGGCTTTACGCATGCGGACGTGCTGATGGAGGCCCACAAGATCCGGGTCTCCCGCGGCGACGGCAACATTGCGGAGGTTCATCTCGCCGATGCTATCGAGGCGCTTGTGACGCGGCGTAACGCATCGCTCTCCGCCGATAGATCGCCGAAGAATCCTTATTGAGCATGCCCGATATGTTGGGGACTACAAAGGGAGGAAAACCATGAAACTGAATGTGCTGAAGCCGAGTGTGAACAACATGGCGGTGCGTGTCTTCGTGCGTGCGGCCAACCTGGAATTCACGGAAGACGACGTCTATGGCAAGACGCGTACAGCGGAATTCCTGGCGAAAAATCCCGCTCACTTGACACCGATGCTGGAGACAAAGGAATTGCCGAAGGGCGGTATGTGGGAAAGCTGCGCCATCATGCAGTATCTCTGCAACAAGCATGAGATGACCAAATTCTATCCGAAGTCGGCCGAGCAGCGCGCCACGATCGACAGCGCCATGTTTTATATCATTGGTACGCTCTATCCCCTGGTGGCGCGCAGCACTTATCCGGCGCTCGGCTTCCCGCTTTATCCGGGTGAAGTGGGCGCAAGCGATGCCGATACGGCCGCGAAGGAGGCGGCGCAGAAGTCCGCCATCGCCGCGATCGCGGAGCCGCTCGAGGTGTTCCACAAGTTTTACATGGACGGAAAGCCCTTCATCGGCGGCGCGACGCCCTCGATCGCCGACATGAGGCTTGCAGCTACCCTCGAATTTCTCTCGGTCATCGACTATGCGCTACCTGTCTGGGCCAAAACCTACATCGCTGATATGGAGACCTCCTTAGGCAAGGCCTATGCGGAACCCGCAGCCGACGTGCGGGGTTATATCGCCTATGTGAAATCGCAGAAAAAGTAAGAGAGCTGGCGTCATGGTGAGTAGCGCGGGGGAGTTTCACCCCCGCGCTCTCGCAGAAACGGACGTGAGACTCTCGCCTCATCCGGCTCCCATTGTTCGGCCGCGCCCTTGCAGGAGGCGCCAGTGAGCGAACAGATCCGGCTGGCGGCGCGCGATGCGCTCCAGCCATTGCTGTGATCGTCGCCGATGCCGCCTCAAGGACTTGAACTTCCGATGAGCCCATCGCGCCAGGATGCGGTCGATGTGCCGAAGGGTCGGGTAAAGAGCCGACTTGTAATACCGGCCATAATAATTAATCCAGCCGCGGATGTTTACGTTGAACATCCGTGCCAGATCATCGAGCGATTTGTCGCTGCGCTCATGAAGCGTCCAACCGCGAACCGTCTGTCGAATCTTTTTGAGAGCTTTGTCGCTCGCCGCTGGACTGAACACGACGCCAAACCCCTGCCATCGGCGCGACAATCTCGGCCTGAATGTATAGCCGAGGAAGTCGAACTTCTGGTCACAATAGGTTCCGCGCCGGTCATCATCCTTGCAATAGACAATCTTTGTCTTCTCTGGATGAAGCGCCAGCCCGCATTCAGCGAACCTTCTCTCAAGCGACGCACTTAGTGTCCGCGCTTGCTCCTCACTGCGACAATGGCAGATGACATCATCGGCATAGCGCTCGAAGGGGATTTCCGGGTATTTCCGGCACATCCACAAGTCGAACGTATAATGCAGGAAGAGATTCGCCAGGAGGGGGCTGATGACCCCGCCCTGAGGCGTCCCTCGTTCCCTCGCGATGAGGCTTCCATCCTCCATCTGCTCGGGCGCCTTCAGCCACCTTTCGATGTACAAAAGCACCCACACGCAACCCGTATGCTTACGGACCGCGCGCATCAGCAGATTTGAATCGATGCTGTCGAAGAAGGCCTTGATATCAAGATCAAGAACCCACGGATGGCGCCAGCATCGCTGCCGCGCCCTCCCAACCGCATCGAGCGCCGATTTGTTGGGTCGATATCCATAGGAGTCATCGTGGAAGTGAGGCTCCACGAGCGGCTCCAGGAACCGCTTGACCACCGTCTGAGCAACGCGGTCGGCAACCGTCGGAATCCCGAGTGGCCGAGTCCTGCCGTCTCCCTTCGGTATGTCTACCCTTCGCACCGGCGGCGGATAGTAACTGCCCGACGACATTCGGTTCCAGAGCTTGTAGAGGTTGTTCGAAAGATCAGCCTCGAAGTCCGCAATCGATTGCCCGTCGACGCCTGCCGTACCCTTGTTGGCTCTAACCCGCTTGTAGGCTTCCCATACTTCCCTTTTCGGAATGTCGAACGGCTTTGCTCTATCCATGGGGCTCCTCCCATTGCTGGTTGGCCCCTGGCCAGAGCTGAACAACGCAACCCCTTCGGTCCGGCCCCATTACAGAGCCCTCAACCCTAGTACGGGTTGCTCCGCCCCTGTGCTCCGTCTCGGTACTCTCATCCTTATGGGGGCCTCCCATTTGGATTTCTCCCTTCGCATCGGAGCACAGGTTCCCACGTTCCGTGCAAGAGCCCAGCTCAGCTTCACGCCGCCTTCATGCCGGATGTCGTCCGGGCAGCAATCAGGCCGTCCCCCGGACTTGTCCCGGGTCAACGACTTCTCCCCGGTTTCGACATCGTCTATACGCTTTCGACACGTCATCAGCGGTTTGCTCGCGCTCGTCTCTCTGAGCCATACCTGACGGGATCAAGTCCCGCCTTTTCCGCAACGCTCACCACCTCGGCTTTTGACCGACGCAGCTTGCGGTGGTTTGGAGCCTGCCCCTGACGGCCGGCTCCGGAGGACCTACCTCCATCTCTCACACAGTTCCGCACCTTCTTGCGTCGGTGCGTTCGTGGCACACAGTCGTCGGCGTAGCGCTGGCCACCGATCACGACCAAGACCCCCGAGCAGCAGAGTAGCCTGATGCTTCACAGCACGCGCCATCTGTTTATTCGCCAGCAGATCGCGCTGATCAATGCGATCCGCGCGCACCTTGCGTGCCGCCGACGGCAATCGCGGACGCTGAAAATGTGATCACGCAGGCCGTGGCGTGGATCCGGAACGCGGCCTAAGTAAGACTTGCCGGGGTTGCGGGTACATCGCGCAGCCGGCTGGGCCTTGTCGCGCGGCGACACGATCCGAGATCCAGCACGCGGAGCATCGAAATGGGGCTTCTGGTCGAAGGCGTTTGGCGAGACGAGTGGTACGACACCTCGGCCGACGGAAAGTTCGAGCGACCGGCCACTTCTTATCGTGATTGGATCGAAGCGGGCGGCCGGTTTTCCCCCGAGGCCAACCGCTATCATCTTTACGTGTCCTGGGCTTGCCCCTGGGCGCACCGAACGCTCATTTATCGCAAGCTGAAAGGCCTCGATGACGCGATCGGCGTGACCTATGTCGATCCCCTCATGCTTGAAAACGGCTGGACTATCGGCGAAGGCGCCGATGCCATCAATTGCGCAAGGTTTCTCTGGCAGGTCTATACGAAGGCGGCTCCCCGCTTCACAGGGCGAGTGACTGTTCCCGTGCTTTGGGACACGGTTCACCGAACGATCGTCAACAACGAATCGTCGGAAATCATCCGTATGTTTGACGACTGGCCCGGCGCTCGCGATCCGGTTTTCCGGCCCGCGAAACTCGCCGCCGATATCGATGCGCTGAACGACGAAATCTACCCGGCCATCAACAACGGCGTCTATCGCGCGGGCTTTGCGACGACACAGGCGGCATATGAGGAAGCGTTCGATCGTCTGTTTGCGATGCTGGACACTCTTGAGCACAGGCTTTCGAGCCGTGCGTTCCTGGTAGGCGACCGCATCACCGAAGCAGACTGGCGTCTGTTCACGACGCTCATTCGCTTTGACGTCGTCTATCACGGTCACTTCAAATGTAATCGCAGCCGCCTGACCGATTTCCCCGAGCTTTGGGATTACACGCGAACCCTGTACCAGATTCCAGGCGTAGCGGAGACGGTGCGGCTCGACCAAGTCAAGACGCACTATTACGGCAGCCATCGCAAGATCAATCCGACGGGAATTGTCCCGAAGGGGCCCGCCATTGATCTCCTTGCGCCGACGAAGCGCCGGATCGTTTAGCTAGGTCCCGGGCGACGTTTCGCGTCCCTCCCAACGATGCGCTCGAAGCCTTAAAAAAATACCGATCCGTTCATTCAGGAAGGCGCAGCCAAGACCTGATCAAAGGCCCGATCATGTTGCCATGCAGAGGTAGCGTTCCCTAAACAAAGTTGCGCTGTACGTGCCACTCGACAGCCAAGCCCGGGAAGTAACAACCTCAAGGTAGCCAAGACTCTCGGTATTGAAGTGCCACAAGCTGTTATGACGATTGCCGACGAGGTGATCGAACAGGGCCATGTCTGTTCCTGGCACGAAACCGACATGCCGATGCAATCGCCCCATGTCGGTTGTTGGGGGATCAACGGACCTGCCTGGGACGCGGCTCGAAGTCTGAAAATGACCCGTAGGCGACGTCGGGTTGGACTAAATCCGGGCCCGCGTTGTTGGAGCACCAAAGGACGGCAAGGCATAGTGGTACGGCGTAAGTCTCGCGATGGACGTGATCCTTGGTTGCCGACTTAGCATGACCTTAGACCGGCCTTACTCCGAGCATTGGGCATGCGCCAACTAGATCAGCTTAGTCAACGCGTACACGTCACTGCGTCAAAGCATCGCCACGACCATCATGGCCAGGCCGACGATGCTCACGCCCCAGACCGCCGTGCGCAGGACAGGAATTCCGGCGTAGTAGACGACCAGATAGACAAGGCGCGACCAGAAGGACACTTCCGCGCCGAGCAGGACCTTCGGCGACTGGACGCCTGCGACATGCGCGACGACGGCCAAGGCAGCGAAGAGCATGAAGCTCTCCGCTGTGTTTCGCGCCGCACGATCTGCGCGGCCGGCAAGCGGGCTGGGTGCGGGAAGGTTGTCGCGATTTCCCATCGCGAGCTTCATGCCGGGGAGAGTCCACCCCTTGGCGCGAATCAGACTGGCAGCAAGCAGAGAGGCCCAAGTGACAATGGCCATATAAACGACAAGCGAGAGAAGCGGGGTCATCCATGTCTCCTATTGGAGGTGATCTGACAGCTGCAACGTTTTCCAGTGTTGTCTTGACACGCGGTGAACTGCAAGGCGTTCGGAAGATAAGGAGCAATACTCGGTCTGCCCGAGCATCCATTGCCAATCCCCCCTGACAGACTGCCCCAACGTGGCAGACATTCCCGCGCGTGTCCAAAAGGTTCGGCAAAAACCTCGGATAACCTGTCGTCGTTGCGCGCTGACCTTCGGCTAATTGGCCAGTAGCACAACGCTCGGCAGGCAAAGGCGTCGTGAAATATCAGTGGTGACGTGATCCCGGCAGGCTAAGCCAGACCACCTTAGTCCAGTAAAGCCGCATGCGGTTTTGTTTGGCACTTTGTATGGACCGGCCGTGCGTTGCAAGCTGGATTTGAACAAATGGAGGGTGGTCTTGCGCTTCTGTATCCGGCCCTTGCATGGAGCGTTTGTGCTCCTGGCCATCATGGATATCCGCGCGCATCCGATCTCATTCTCGGAGAGGCCCTGAGAGGCCGCTTGTGCCACCAGATCACGGATGCGACGGCGAGACCGTTTCTCCATCTCCTCAATCCAACTCGCAGACTCGGCAGGTATACCTGTGCATTCTTCGGTTGCGTCAGGGATCAGCCTTGGACATCCCCTCGGCGGGTCCGAACACGCTTATCTTATGCTACGTTTGGCTCGACGCGCGCTTCGTAGCTGCGACCTTGTGCCAACACAGTCCAAGCGATCCGCGCCAGCTTATTGGCGAGTGCAGTTGCCAGGACGTTATGATGTAAGCGCTGCGCCGCAGCCGTGAGCCACATCCCAAAGCTATGCTTCGCCCAGTTTACTGGTCTGAGCAGAATAACGCGGGCGCCCTGCATGAAGAGCGTGCGCAGATAGCGATTGCCACGCTTGGTGATGCGGCCGAGGATGGTACGATCACCCGTGGACATCTGCTTCGGCACCAGGCCGAGCCACGCCGCAAAGTCGCGCCCACTTGCAAAGGCAATTCCGTTGCCGATCGCGGCTACCAGTGCGCTTGCAATGATCGGGCCGATGCCCGGAACCGTCATCAACTGCCGGCAGCTCGCGTCGCCGCGCGCCAAGGCCTCGATCTCATCCGTCACATTTTCGATTCGCTCATCGAGATGAGACCAGTCACCGACGAGGTCCTCAACAATTCTGACCATACGGGGCGACAATACGTCGGTACGTGCAGCCAGAATGTCTGGAAGTTGATGTCGCAGGAAGCGAAGTCCTTGCCGCACAGGTATGCCGCGCTCAAGAAGAAAACAGCGGATTTGGTTGGTCACAGCTGTACGTTCGCTGATGAGGCGAGACCGAACGCGATGGAGCGCCTGTAGATCTAGTTGATTGTCGGTTTTTACTGGAACACAGCGTGTCGAGGGACGCTGCACGGCTTCGGCGACTGCGTAGGCATCCCGGAAGTCGTTCTTATGGCCTCGACGGAACGGTTTGGAGTAAGCTGGCGGCACTTGCTTCACGTCGTGACCGAGCGCAATCAGCTCCCGGGCAACATAGTGCGTTGCCATGCCGGCTTCGATGCCGATCAGGCATTGCGGCACATTGGCGAGCCGGGCTGCGATCCGGCCGCGGGCGACCTTCTCCCGCAAAACGATTGCCCCCTTGTCGTCGAGGCCGATCAAATGGAGGGTGTTCTTGCCCGGGTCGATGCCAATGGTGTGTGCGACTGTGACGGCTGTCTTATGGGACATAGCGATGAGCTCCTCGTGCTTCTAAGCCCCCCGCCATTCTCTGAGCGGTTCGGGGCGGGAGCACGGCCGGTCCATCCCATTCTCTCAGACGTGGCCGACCGCGCTGACAATGTCTGCTGTCGGGGGCAAAGCGGACCTCCCAGTCGAGCGCGTCGAGGTCTGGAAATGACCCAAAACCCACAGGCTCCGATCACCGCTCAGGCCGGCTTATGTGCGACTTCCTTGAGATGAATCAAACGCCAAGGCCGTTGTGACTTTAGCTTGGGCCTCAACACGAGGTATTCATGGCGTTCAAAGATATCCTGGTCACGCTGACAAGCTATCCCCAGCCGACGCCGGTATCCACGGTCGAGGATGCGGTTTCGGTCGCCGCGGCTCTGGGTGCTCACATTGCGGCACTCTCGTGCGAAATGAACGTTCAATTGCCGGGACACTTCATTTCCGGTTCGATGGTCGGCCTGCCCGGAATCATCGCCGGAGAAGCCGCCAAGAGCCGACGAAATGCGCAAGACTTGATCGCAGCGTTCGACGCAGCCACGGAAAAGTTCGGCGTTTCCCACGAATCGATCCTGCAGAAATGCAAGTCGTTCGAGGTCCCGGACCTTCTGGTCGAATATGCGCGGCTTCGTGATCTCACGATCATGCCGGTACCGGAGTCGTACGATCAATGGTACGCCGAGGCCGTGATATTTGGGTCCGGCAGGCCGACCCTGATCCTGCCGCAAAGTCCGAGATCCCGTCCGTTCGAGCTTGGGACTGTAGCGGTGGCCTGGGATTTCAGCCGTGCTGCCGCCCGCGCGGTATCGGACGCGCTTCCGCTACTGGAAAAAGCGAAGAAAGTTCGCGTAGTCACCGTTCTCAACGAGAAGCAACTCGATAACAAAAACTCCGCCGAAGAATTGTCGAAGAACCTTTCCCGGCACGGCATTGATGTCATACTGGACAGGGTCGACGCCAAGGGCAGGCCGATCGGCGACGTTCTCGAAGCATATGTTGCTTCCAACGCCGCGGACATGCTCGTTATGGGTGCGTACGGACACTCTCGTTTGCGGGAATTTGTGATGGGAGGCGCGACCAAGAGCCTGCTGTCGAAGCCGCCGTTGCCGATCCTGTTTTCCCATTAATTAGAACGTCTACTCTTGGCACGAACCGGACCACCAGCGATGTCCGCGGTTCGGTCGCTATCGGGGGTAAACCGGACGTGGCGCGGGCAGCCTAATTCGGTCGAGATTGACCCACAGCGGTCCTCGCTGTGGCGCTGCAACAATACACTTGCGCGCTAGCGGCGCTTAAGATTTTGGTTCGTCAGTAAAAAAGGGTTTTCGTCAGCATTGACCCGGTAAGGACAACGAACCAACGGGCAATTTTGACCACCGGTTGATCTGCATCAAGGCTGCGGCCGGCCCAACCATCGACGCTTCGGTAAACGCTTCGGTAAACGCTTCGGTAAACGCTGCGGCGGGAGGAAGCCATGGGCGACGAGATCAGGGGACCAAACGCGAGCCTCGAAAATCCCATCGAGCGCGGCGTCGAAAAGGTCGCATTGGAGGGACGCATTCGCCGCGTTGGGCTCGAGCCCGAAAACTTGACGCCCGACCGGCGCGAAATCCTGGACCAGATTCGCGCTAGCTGCCCGGTATGCAAGGATCCCCGACTGTGTGAAACCGAACTCGCGGCGGCGCCCGCCCGCGGCTGGGAGGACTGGGACGAATATTGCCCGAACGCCGCGAAGCTGCGGGTTCTTGCGGCGCTCTCCAAATACCCGAATAAAGGGGAAAATCGATGAAGGCGAAGCTAAACATGCGAGGCAATGACTGGCCAACATCGCTACTACGGCAGCGGCATAACCCCCTCACGACTGGGGATGGATTTCCGATTTCGACTTATCCTTCTTGCTCGCACTGATGATGTCGGGAGTCATTGGGCCAAACATACCGACCGTCAGCGGTCCGTTGATCTGGTATCTGGCCGTAACATTCCGTTTTACAATGACTGCTCCTGATGCTGTAGGCGGCTCCTCCGCCGGCACGTGATTGCCATAGGGGCTCGCCTGCGACTGCGAAATGCCCGCTGCTTTCTGCAACGCGAAATGTCGCTAATAACACATTTCGGACCTGTCGGAGCGGACTGAAGATGTCCGCTCATCGAGGTGAACCGGACTTGCTGCCCGCATTTCCGCCAGGTCGCCTTTTGACCTACAAGCGACATCCGTCGCTCCCCAACGTCCTCCGGCTGCTGGCCTTGGTCGATCATCACCCGGTGCAGCTTCCCAACTGACAACGGGAAGCGGGCTTCACCGGCCGACCAACCCCTGACGGTGCGTCAGTTTCCTTCTCTGCCGATTGCAATCGCTGGAAATTCCGGGAAGTGTATCGCACCGGAAGAAACACACAAAGTGAGGGGAGACCTACGCCATGGCCTTTTCGCTCTACGACGCAACTGTCGCCAACTACCTCCAAATTCTAGGCGCCGTCGGCGGCTTCCTTGAGAAGAGTCTCACACATTTCCGAGAGAAGGGCATCGATCCGGCCGAAATCGTCGAGACGCGACTTGCACCTGACATGCTGCCGTTCCGTTTCCAGATCGTCTCAGTCGCACATCATTCGCGCGGTGCGTTGGAGGCGGCGAAGAACGGAGTGTTCGCCCCGTCGTCGGGTAAACCAGACTTCGACTATGTCGCACTTCAGGCACTGGTGACGGAGGCGCGAACTGAACTCTCAGCCTTGACGCCAGAGGCTGTGAACGCGCTCGTCGGCCGCGATGTCACCTTCAAGCTCGGCGACCGCGCGCTTCCGTTCACGACGGAAGGCTTCCTGATGTCGTTCTCGCTGCCGAACTTCTTTTTCCATACGACCACGGCTTACGACATTCTCCGCCACAAGGGCGCGCCGCTTGGAAAACGCGATTTCATGGGCAAGATGAAATTGAAGGGGTAAAAGAGCAACCTTTAGCCAATTGCTGCGGTGCATGACTTCTTCATGGCACGTTTTGCGACATGCCGACCGGCTCTGACGATGTCCGTTTCCGGGGGGTGAACGGCCGACTGTCAAGACGACGCTTTTGACCCACAGCAGCCGTTCGGTAAATCGCGAGGGGCTATCTGACAAGTTCAGAAAGGTTCTGAGTTGCTGCTCTGTTCCTATGGCCCCCGGGGGTTACTGGCCCCTCTCCATCCACGCTGAACCGCAGTGGCCCCTTTTGATTTTACGAGTGGCCCGTTTTGAAAGTGTGACGTGAATCACGCTGACAATGAACGGCATCGCGTATCCCTGCGACCACCGATGAAGCAGGGGAATGGTCCCTTGTTAGACAGGAGACCAACATGACCAATCTCAACAATGAAATTTGCGAACTGAACATCAACGAACTCGACGGCATTAGCGGCGGCACCTGGATGGATACCGTAACGTGCGTCGTGGCTGCCGTGAGTGCGATAAATGGCATCGACAGTGTTCTTGGTAAGGCCGTCGATGGCATCCCGCCGGCGCCTTGCCACCCGAAGGGTTAAAAGAAAAGTCCGAGCCTTTGTTCTTTAGAGGCCGCCTCAGTTGGCGGCCTCTTTCTTAGGTCCGGATATTTTTCTCAGGTCCGGATATTTTCAGCCGCTCGATTTCATCTGCCAGAAATAGGTCCGGCTGAATAGGAGGGAACGCTTGGTTGAATAGCATTTGAAAGAACTTCGCACGGCATCGACGACGCCCGTCTGCATGTCTCAGAGGTGCCTAGCCGGTACGTCGGCTCAGAAAGCTCAAGGTCTTCTCGTTGAACTCTGCGACGCTTTCGTAGATAGCGGCATGCGCGCAGCCTTCAAAAACCGAAAGCTCACTACCCGCAATTCCATTCTTGAGCGTGTCGGCGAAGCGCAGTGAGGTAACGGTATCGTGGCGACCGAAAGTGATTTGAGTCGGGGCTTTGATACGTGCCCAATTGGGAGAGTGCATCGTGCGCGATCACCGCGCCCGATTGGCTCATGAAGGCATCAACCGGCTGTTTCGGCCTGCTGCGCACGATGGCAGAAAATCTCAGCAAACTCGGGTTGCCTGACTGATTAGGTCAATCCTGCATAGAGGTAGTGGTGTCGCCTTTCGTCCTATTGCGCGCCAACGCGCCAATGGAATTAGGGTTGGCCCACTTCCGCTTCTGTGCAGGTTTTCGGCCGCCGGGATGACGGCCTATCCACGCGGTAAGGCGGCCGGCGGCCGAAAAGCGCCAAGGCACGAAATCGCGGGAAGTGTGTGGCGGCGGTGCCGCGGGCGCTATGGGGATTTTGCCGCGGGCTCGGGCTTGGTGAGGCTGGATTGAAGCGGTTGGCGCGATCGGCATGCCACGAGCCATGGTCGCATGCGAGGGTTTGAACGAGCGCTCTGGGTGCAGCGCGACGAGATTGGTGGCGCGAGTGGCGGCGAATTGGGCGTACCGATGTGAGCTTGGGCGCTGCCGGCTGGAAGCCAGCAAGAATGCCGGATGTTGCTGCGGTGGTGGATCGCTGGCGACAGCATCATGAGGTGTCGATCGTGATCGGCGGCGGTGTGGACCGGTGCTTGGGCTCGCAGTCGCGCGCGAAGGTCTCGATGACGATCATGCGGCCGCCACAGCACGGGCATGGCCGCGGCAGGACGCGCGGCTGGTCGATCGCTGCTTTGGGTGCCTCGGGCTGTTTTACGGGAGGCGGCACGGCGAGCAGCTCGCGCGCGTGCGCAATGTTTTTGGCGCGGTTGCTGCTGGCGAGCAGCCCGTAGTGGCGGATGCGATGGAAGCCCTTCGGCAGCACGTGGATCAGGAAACGCCGGATGAACTCGTCGGTCGCCAGCGTCATGGTCTTGTAGCGGGCCGGCCCCTCGATCCGATAGTCCTTGTACTTGAAGGTGACGCCGCTCTCGTCGGCGGACACGAGCCGGCGATTGGAGATCGCGATGCGGTGGGTGTAGCGCGACAGATAGCGCAACACTTGGCGGGGTCCGGCGAACGGCTCCTTGGCGTAGACCACCCAATCGATCTCGCGCAGTGGCTTCAGATAGGCCCTGAATGCAGTCTTGTCGGCGAGCCGTGCATGATCGCCGAAGAACTGCAGGCGGCCGGCGTGGTGGGCTGCGACCAGCATCTGCAGAAACAGCCTGCGGAACAGTGCCGAGAGAACCTCTACGGTCAAAAAATAGCGTGGCCGGCACGCGATCCACCGCGATCCGTCCGGCGACAGGCCGCCGCCCGGCACGACCATGTGCACATGCGGGTGGTGCGTCAGGGCGGAGCCCCATGTGTGCAGCACCGACATGAAGCCGATGCGGGCGCCGAGATGCTTGGGATCGGCCGCGATCGTGAGCGTGGTCTCGGCCGAGGCTCTCAACAGCAGGTCGTAGATCACCGCCTTGTTCTGATAGGCGATGTCGGCGATTGGTGCCGGCAGTGTATACACCACATGGAAGTACGGCACCGGCAACAGCTCGGCTTCGCGCTCGGCCAGCCACTGGCGTGCGGCCGCGCCCTGACACTTGGGGCAGTTCCGATTGCGGCAGCTATTGTAGGCGATGACGGTGTGAGCGCACGTCTGGTTCTCGCAGCGCCCGACATGGCCACCGAGCGCCGCGGTACGGCAGCGCTCGATCGCACTCATCACCTTCATCTGGCCGAGGCTGACATGGCCGGCATTGGCTTGGCGCCATGCCGGTCCATGGCCGCGGAAGATATCCGCGACCTCCAGCAATGGACGGGACATGACCGCTATGCGGTCGGCTGGTCTTTGCTGCCCCTCTCTTTGGCTTTCTTGGGCTTCTTATGAGGCCGCGACAGCCGGTCAAGCGGGCTCTCGATGCCGGCGATCAGGCCGGTTGCGACGCGCGTGTAGCGCGCCGTCGTGTCCAATTTGTCGTGACCCAGCAATGCCTGGATGGTTCTGATATCGGTATCGTCTTCGAGCAGGTGGGTCGCGAAGCTGTGCCGCAGCGCATGCAGCGTCACATTCTTCTTGATCCCGGCCGCGTCGGCCGTCTCGTGGAACAGGCGGCTCAACTGGCGGGTCGTCAACGGTTTGCCGGGCTTACGGCCGGGAAACAACCAGCGCTCTTCCAGCGGCACGCCCGTGTCCCAACGTGTTGGGCGCATCTTCCACCACTGTCGCAACAGATCGAGCATCTTGGGCGACAGCATGACCTGCCGATCCTTGCGGCCCTTGGACTGCTCGATGCGAATAATCCTTTGCGCTTTGTCGATATGCTTGACCTTCAACCGGACCACCTCGCTGGCGCGCAGGCCACCACCATAGCTGAGGCTGAGTGCCACGCGGACCTTGAGGCTCGAGGCGACGGCCAGCAGGCGACGCGTCTCGTCCGGGCTCATCACCTGCGCTATCTTCTGCGGCTCGCGGAGATGATAGATCTCGGCGGCAAGATCCAGCCGCCGCAGCGTCACGCGGAACAAGAACCGCACTCCGGTCATGATGCGGTTACGATTGCAAATACTCATGCCCGTCTCGGCCAGGTGCAGCTGGAACAGGCGAATGTCCTCGGCCGTCGCCGTGTCGGGGGACCGCTTTAGAAATGCAGCGAACCGCTTGCAGCTGTAGATGTGGCCCCTCTGCGTGTGGGCACCAAGCTTACGCGAGCTCATGTCCTCGATCATGCGCCGGCGCAACGGGCTGATAGCTTCCGTACTCATGGGCAACTCCTGTCTTGGATGAGGTTGCCGACACCTCGATCTTCAAGACAGGATGCCCCACACGCTACTGACCATCTCTCCTCGGGTTGAGCCGTATCGGTGCGCTCCGCGCCCACCTCCGCGGACTATCGCGCAGCGATTTAGTGCTGTGGCACGAAACAGTCATGTTGGTGTTGTCACCGCTAGTCCGCTATGAGGAAATGAGCGGACCTCGTTCTATTGCGGTCCGAGGGCCGAGTTTGCCCTTGCGGACAAGATCGGGCGGCACATTGCGCATCGCCTTGACCATCACCGAGCGGTCGACCCCGAATTTTTCGGCCAGATTATTTAGGGGAAAGGTCTCCATGGCGCGGTTCCTAGAAGCAATTCCAGCTAATGTCTTGATGTGAGTTTTCGCAAGGACAGCTCCGATGGTTCAAAAACCATTCTTTCTAATCTTGAGGGACGACAGCGCTAATACCTTTTCAGTCGAAGGCCCAATGATTGATGATCGTCCTTGGGTTTCTCAGATTGTAACTGCTCAACGCGCAGGCCGGAAGGTTCGCTGCGTAGTGGCGACCGAGGCTACGCGGGAAGCGTGCATCAAAAATTGGTTGGCATCCAATCCTCGTATGAAGCTCGTCGACCCGGGCATGTTGCCTTGAAATTTCGTCTCCGTTCGTTGCCCTCTAAAACAGTGCCAGCGCTGGTGATACCGGGCGGGCGGGCGCAACCCAATTGGCCCTCCCCCGTCCGACAGGACCCCGCGCGTTTTGGCGTTATCTTTTCCCTATCGGCGATGTTTTACAGTCGCTGCGGAAACCCCGGTCTTATGCGGAGCAGCAAGGATTTTCCCGACACAAATTCGCAACACCAACCATAGCGGGAATCTGGCGCGAAAGCAGTCCAAAGGCCGCCTCAGTTGGCGGCCTCTTTCATAGCAGCCCAAGCGTGCAATGTCGCCTGTTGGCACAATTTGAGACAGGCCCGATGACACTGGAAATGTCTGCTTGTCGGGAACGACCGGAAGTGGCGAGTGCCGGCTCAGAACGACGCGTTTGACCCAACTGAGACATCATATCAGGTGCGACCTTGGTGATACTTTCGCTCGCATGACGGCCCGGCAGGTGATGATCGTCGACCATAGCCAACGACAAGGCCTCGTGTGCGACCTCAGCTTGATGTCTCGATTTTCCACCGCCTTCGTCGGTAAGATTAGCGTGGCCACAGGCCTGTTGGACACGGCTGAGCGATGGCGGCGCATACTCAACAATTCAGATCCGGCGGCGCTGTCGCGGCCGTCACGGCGGCAACCGGTTCTTGCGCATTCTGGCCAGTTCCCAAGGCGGCGGTCAGTGGCTCCTTAGCGCTGACCGCCGTCGCGCGAAAACCCCAGCCTTGGTGCCCGCTGACCATCGCCCACACTTACGGCGCCGAGCCCACCCCATTTAGACCGACCGAGGCACCATTGATGCCAAACGTAACGTATCCCACTCCACTGAGAGAGATGCCAAAGCCGTGTCCGTCGGACGCCCAAATGTGGAGCGGACCAACATCTAGCTCTGCGTGCGCTCCTCCCGACACGAGGTCGAGTTCGCGTGTCGTCAGCTCAGTTCGGCAGTTCTTTTCCTGGTCACTCATAAAAACCTCCTTGATTGTGTCATCTGGTCGTTCGTACTTCGAACGCTCCGAACGTTAGGCTGTATGCTGGGCGTGCACTGTGATCAGTGTCACACACTGTCAATCGGCGTTTGAATAGCCAAGGGTGTTGCGGTTTCAGCCATTGGCAGCGCAAAGGACACCGCGGATGGGCGGCCAGTACCGGCAACTGTCCGTATTTGACCCCTCGTGTCCTAAGTTGATTGGGAGAGTGTCCTAATTCGCTGTGTGACCTTCATCACCGCGCAGAACGGCGCGCTCGGCCTAATCCTGCATGGATTGAACGGGGAAATGGTTCCCCTCATGAAGCAGGAGAATGAACATGACGCAGATTGCGCGAACCGAAGCCCTCGAACTGTCGATTGAGGAGCTCGACCAGATCAGCGGCGGAATGTCCGTACCCACAAATGAAGCGCAGATCATTGCGGGGATCAAGGCTAAAGACTTTGCCAACGGCAGCATCTTTACTGGAAATAGTTCATTTCACGACACAATCGACAACAACCCCAACCTTCCGTAGTGAGAAACAGGCAGAAAACCTGCACCATAGAGGCCGCCTCAGTTGGCGGCCTCTTCCACTATACGCCAACTCATACGTCGCCTATTGGCACGAAACGGACCTCCCGCGATGTCCGCAGTTTGGTCGCTATCGGGGGTGAAGCAGACTTGGCGGTTACGTGGGTCGAGGTCCGAGTTTGACCCAACTGCGACATCGGGCGACTCTGGTTCCTCGGAGCGCAAAACTAAACCATTGCGCCACATTTCGCTGGTCGCGGTTTCTTCTCAAACGGCACGCGCATCCGTGTCATTGACTCGCGTGAAGCATCTGCAGCTCGGCAATGCGATTGTCGGCGCGGCGGAGCCGCCGACAAAGCTCGCGGTTAATATTCTGCATCACCATCACATACGCATGGATGTCGGCCTTGTAGCACGTGTAGAGATTTCGGGCCGTGAGCTCGTACAGCACGGTTGGACTTTCCGCGACGACGGCGGCTGATCGGTTCTGCATTTCGATAAGCGTCATTTCGCCGAAAAAATCACCAGGCTCGAGACCCGCCATACGAATTACCCGCCCAGAATCCCCCAGCTTGCTCACCACCAGCTTGCCGGAGTGAACAATGAACATTGAGCGCCCTGGTTCTCCTTCCGCTACGACAGTGGCACCGACGTCGAAGCGGCGCTCGACCAGCATTGAGACCAAGAGATCGAGGCTTGCGTCTGAGAGGCCACCGAAGAAAGGTGTGGCGATCAAGAACGCTTTCAGATCGGGGGAGCTGACAGCCATCGACCGAATATACTCCCGCTTCCAGCGGCGGCAAGCGGTCCGAGCCCGCAGGTGCTTCTCGGGGTGCTGTGGTGTAGTCCTTGCAGACATCCCCGCAGGGGAAGCAGCCGGTCCATTCCATTATCGGACCATTTGTGGCCAAGCTGGCGCCGAATTGAAGCGCACTCGAAGCCATTCAGCCCTATCAAAGCTGAGGTGTGACCCGATACAATTGGCTCGTTTCGGGTTGGCGGATGACATGAGGCGACGGGAGTTTCTTTTCAACATTGTAGGTGGCGCGGCTGCGATGTAATGAAGCTGTCAGATATGCTGACCTAAACGTCCCTGTGATCCCATCACAGTAATTGCCGCACCATCGGCATTAGTCTACGTTCATCGGATAGCGGACAATGGTGTCCACTGCCGAAATGGGAGTGCAGACAATGAACGAGCAGTCCGAGAATAAAGCGACGTCGAAGGACGAAATCAACGAGCAAGACCTCGATAAGGTGTCTGGGGGGAAAGCACCTAAAGGGACGCAGGGGGTCCACCCGATTAAAATTACCCCAGCGCAGGCACTTCCGGATGACACTCGGATTCAAAATGACGGACCCTTTCCGACAGGGCCATCGCCTTATGGAAACCGGTAGCCGGTAAGCAACGTCAGCCGTGCTGCGCGACGAAGCAAGTTTGCTCGCGCGGCACAGACGATCCTCAGAGAATGAGTTCGAAGGAATCATTTGCCCGCCTGCGGTATGGCCTGGCAAGGGCGAAGCATGCCGCAAGGTCGGGTGACAGCCAACCTTGTACAGATTTGCGCGCATCGACGTCAGCGATGCACAGGTCGGGGCGAAGAAACGGGCTTTGAGGATCGAACCGAGAAACCGACGAAGGAAAGCTGCGCCGCCCCTGCATCGACACCGCATAGGTGGGAAGCCTGAAAGTGCTTGACCCAACCGGCCGATTATCGTGAGGCGCATGAAGGCAGGCTGATCGACCAATCTGCATACGGCTTCCTCATGATCTCGTAGAAGCGTCGTTTCTATTTACAGACGCGTCTGAATCGAATTCAGGAGACCGGTAGTGGCATCGATGACTTTAAGCGCTTGCTGAATTTTACCAAACGACAAAGGGGAGCGCGTGCACTGGTCCGACAATTGGGCCAATCGTTTTCGTTCGCTGGCTAGGATCGTATTCGACTTGTCGACCGCAAATTTCACGATTTCACGCATCGGGTTATTGTCGCCGAAATCTGTCATCTCTTTTTCAATCGTCATCAAATATTCGTAGCTAGACAGCTCTTCGGAAATTTGAAGAAGCTCTTGGATCGTCGACTTGATACAATCGGCGTCGCTGCTGGAAATGTCCGGTCGTTTGGAGGTTTGAACGAGGTCCCCCATTAAATTTTGAAACTGCGGCTTGATGTCCTCCACTTTCTTGAAATCGCTATCGCTGAGGACGCCGCCGCTGGAACCATGCGTTGCAAGCAAAACAACCGCAAACCCGAGGCCCAGCAACTTTATCGATCCAGCAAACGTGCCGGCGCATGAAGCCGCAATGGATCGCTTTCCCGGCAGCCGTTCCCGAGCGGGAGTTTCACCGTGTCCGGCAAACATGAGCGCTATTCCTGACGCCGGTCCCGACCATATCAGATCAACCTCAGAAGGATGCCGGGCAAGCATAGTCCGGCCCGCTTTGTTTCGCTAGGGCGGACGGGAGAGAGGCGCCCAGTTCGGTTGTTCGGCATTTGCCTTTTGTGTATTATCCCAACATTGGGGAGCAGGGGTAAGCTGTGTATTTTCGGCAAAGATCACCATTGTACCCACCTCAAGGGCCAGCCCGCGGTTCGATCCTAAATCGGAGGACGCGAGGGTGACGGAGTTTTCGCAACGGGCGTTCCGCGACGTCGCGCTGCAGCGAGCCGCATCGCCCGAACAGCTCGACCATCTCGTTGGGATTACCAAACCGTTCGACTGGATCCTGACATTCGTGATTTTTCTGGGGCTGGCGGCTGCGCTCATATGGGGCGTGGTCGGGCGGATTCCGACCCGGGTTCCCGGTGAGGGGATTCTGGTTAGCGATGGCGGCCGCGTTGTCGATGCGGTCTCTGATGCCGCAGGACAGCTCTCGTCAATTAGCGTCTCGATCGGCGATCACGTCCTGCAAGGTCAGCCGATCGCCCAGATCGCCCAAACCGAGATCCAGCGACGTTACACCGACGCGATCGAGGTTTTCCAGGAACGCAAGCGCGAGCATGCCGACCTGACCTCGAAAGTTGCCAGCGAACTGGCGTCCAAGAGCCAGAATTTTGCAAAGCTCGAAGCGGCATTTGAGCAGGTCATCACGGCGACCAGCCAGCGTATCGAATACCTGACGGTCGATGTAAAAAATCTCGAGGACTTGCTGGCCAAGGGATACACCACCCGGCGCAACGTCGAAGATCGTCGTCGCGATCTGACCGATGCGCAGCAGCGAAAAGAGGATGCCCAGAACGAAATCCTAAAGCTGCGATCGCAAAAGACGGATCTGGAGACACAGCGCGAGCACGAAATCCAACAATCGGAATTTAGTCTCAACGACGCGCGACGACAGATGGAGACGACCGCCGGAACGTTGAACCAGAATACCCAGGTCATGAGCCCGATTGATGGACGCGTCCTCGAAATTAAGGTCTCGGCAGGCTCGGTCCTCACCGTCGGCACACCGGTAATTGCTATCGAAAGCGAAGGCGCGAAACTGGAGGCTCTCGTCTATATTCCGACCGAGCGCGGCAAGAGCGTGAAGCGGGGAATGCAGGTTCGCATCGAACCTAGCACGGTGAAGCGCGAGGAATTCGGAACCATGGTCGGCACCGTCGTGACGGTCTCCGATTTCCCCATCACACCCCAGGGCATGGCGGCGGTGCTCCACAACGACACCCTCGTCGCCCGCTTTTCGCGCGATGGCGCACCTTACGCCGCGAGGGTCAGTCTGGAGCAGGACGCCACTACCGTCAGCGGATATCGCTGGGCTGTGGGAAAAGGGCCGCCCATTCGTCTGAGCAGCGGAACGCTGACGCGGGCCGAAGTCACCACACGAAGTCAACGCCCGCTCGATCTAGTGTTGCCCCTAATGAAGCGACTGACGGGGATTGATGGATGATGCGCCCTCTCTACGAGCGAGGCCGAATGAGGCGCGACCGCGGTCATAACCGGGTCGCGCCCTCGGACTGCGCTGGCGCAACGCGGTGAAGCGGACACCGACAATCCTGCAAATGGAAGCGGTCGAATGCGGCGCCGCGGCGCTGGCGATAGTACTTGCCTACCATGGCGCCTGGATCCCGTTGGAACAGCTCCGCGTCGCATGCGGGGTTTCGCGCGACGGCAGCAAGGCGAGCAACATCATCAAGGCGGCGCGCCGGTTTGGTTTTTCCGCCAAGGGTTTTCGCAAGGAGCCTTCGACACTGCACGAATTGCCGATGCCTTGCATCATTCACTGGAACTTCAATCATTTTGTGGTGCTGGAAGGTATCGATGGCGATCGCGTCTACATTAACGACCCTGCGATTGGTCGGCGGCGTATCGACATGGCCGAAGTCGATCTTGCGTTCACCGGTGTTGCGCTCACCATGGAACGAACAGATGCCTTCGAGAAACTTGGCAAAAAACCGGAGGGATTGCGCCTGCTGCTGCGCGAGTTGCGCCGCTCGAAGAAGGCGGTCGGGCTGTTGGTAGTCCTGAGCTTCGCGCTGATCGTGCCCAGTATCGTAGCCGCGGGATTTTCAAAAATCTTTGTCGATGACATCCTTATCCAGCGCAACACCGGCTGGCTCGTTCCGCTGCTGATTGGCATGGCCACTACCGCGGTGTTCCGCGCCATCCTGACGGCCGCGCGCCAATCGCTGTTGTTGAGACTGCAAAGCAAGCTTGCCGTGGTCATGATCAGCCGCTTTCTCTGGCACGTCATGGCGTTGCCGGTCGAGTTCTTCACCCAGCGTCACGCCGGAGATATCGCGAGCCGCGTAGGTTCGAACGAGCAGATTGCCCGCCTGCTCTCAGGCGGCATCGCTGCGAACGCGCTCAACCTGACATCGATTGTTTTCTTTGCCGCCGCGATGGCGATTTACGATGTCCCGCTCGCTGCGATTGGTGTCAGCATGTCGCTTCTAAACGTGCTGGCATTGAGATTTATCAGCGAGCGGCGACAGGATCTTAGCCGCGGTCTCGCGATCGAACAGGGCAAGCTGGTCGGCGCCACGGTGGGCGCCGTTCGCACAATCGAAACACTCAAGGCGAGTGGGTTGGAGGACGAGGCCTTCGGTCAATGGGCCGGAATACAGGCAAAAGCGTTGAACGCGGAGCAGCAGCTTGGAGTATCCGCGATCTTTCTTGATATGCTGCCGACGCTGTTCTCCGGACTGACCGTCGCTGCGATACTCGGCATCGGCGGCTTGCGTGTGATCGAGGGCTCCCTCACGCTGGGAAGCCTAGTGGCGTTCCAGTCGCTGATGGCGAGTTTTTCTGGACCTGTCACAGAGTTTGTCAACTATGTCGGAAACTTTCAGACCATCAGGGGCGCGCTCGAGCGCCTTGAGGACGTGTACAATTATCCCCCGGACCATTCCGGCAGGAACGTCGTCGCGGCGGATCGATTCCCTCCCAAGCTGGCCGGCAAAGTCGAACTAAGCAACATTCAGTTCGGATACTCGATACTGGAGCCGCCGCTACTGGCCGACCTTTCCATCACGGTGCAGCCGGGCTCCAGGGTGGCGCTTGTCGGTGCCTCCGGCAGCGGGAAATCTACCCTCGCCAAGCTGATTTGCGGGCTATACCGGCCCTGGGCCGGTGAAGTCCGCATCGACGGATGGACCTTGCCGGAAATTCCGCCTCAGGTTTTTGCAAATTCGATTGCCTATGTCGATCAGGATGTTTTCCTTTTCGAGGGCACGGCGCGCGAAAATCTAACGCTGTGGGACTTGACCGTGACGGAAGGAGACCTGTCGCAGGCATTGAAGGACGCGGCAATCCATGAGGACATCGCGACCCGGCCGGGGAACTACGACTGTTATATGAACGAAGGCGGCACGAATTTCAGCGGCGGTCAGCGCCAACGCATTGAGATCGCGCGGGCGCTCGTTTCCAATCCGTCAGTCCTCGTACTTGACGAGGCAACCGGCGCGCTTGATCCGATCACTGAAAAGGCGATCGACAATCATCTGCGGCGCCGAGGCTGCACCTGCATCATCATCGCGCATCGGCTGAGTACGATCCGCGACTGTGACGAGATCATCGTGCTAGAGCAGGGCAAAATCATCGAGCGGGGAACCCATGAGCAACTGATCTTGCGTCAGGGCGCCTATGCGAAACTCGTGGCTCAGGAATGAACGAATCCATCTTCCAGCGGACGCCAGCGATGGCCGATCAAGAAGCGGCGTTTTGTCCTACAGACCGCATTGTGCTCGATGGCCGTAACCCGAAGCTTCTCGACCACCGCGGGCACGTGTTGCAGATTACGGCCGGGCACGTCGATGTCTTCGCCATCAGCACGATCGATGGCAGCGCCGCAGGGGCTCGGCATCATCTGTTTCGGGTCGAAAGCGGGGGGATTCTCCTCGACCTGCAGGAAACCGTCGATAGCGCGGGCACACGAATTGAGGTGATCGCGGTAGGAGGACCGGGCGCTGAGGCACTGGTGGTGCCGCGATCGGAACTTAAATCGCCCGACCTCCTCGCCACATGGATTACGCTATTGGCCAGGTTGCTCGCCGGTCCCAACCCAGGCTGGGAGATGCGCGAAGTGTCGGACGATGGCGCTACCGAGATTCGACCGGGCGAGCGGTGTCGTGGTCCGGGGCGGAGCATTGCCTGGGTTACTTTGCAGGCCGGCACAGCGAAGCTGATGGGGCTTAATGCAACAATTGTCGCGGGCACCCCGCCCTTGCCGCTGACATCAGGGATGTGGATCGAGGCCGGCCAGCCGGGGTGCACCGCCGCCGGGAGCACCGGCATGCCGGATCCGGATCTGCTGTGGCGCGCCATCGATCAATTCCATCTTTGCGCTATGGCGTGCATCCGGGACTATCTGGCGCGCGATGTTAGCCGGGAGACCCAGCGTCTCGTTCGCCGCAGCGAACTCACGGCGGAGCAGACATTCGAATCATTCGACCGTCTCTCCGCGATCGTTGTGCGACGGTTCGGCCGCGCGAAGATGGAAGCAGATCTCTCCGATCCCCTGCTCGCCGCTTGCCGGATGGTCGCGGAGGCGGGTCGAATGCCGTTTGCCGTCGCCCCTCGGCCTGCTTCGCTCCAACGGGCATTTGCCGACGTGATCGAAATCGCTCGCGCCGCTCGACTGCGCGCTCGCCAGACTTTGCTGCGGGGCGAATGGTGGAAGCAGGACGTTGGTCCACTGGTGGCGTGGCACGGTGAAGAACGTAATCCGGTCGCACTCATCCGAGGCATGAAGGGCCGTTACACGATGATCGACTCGAGAGCGGGAAGCCGTCCAGTCGATAGGTCTGTTGCGATGGAGTTGGCTCCGGAAGCCGTGATGTTCTACCCTGCGCTGCCGTCGCACCAGCTTCGATTTCGGGATCTGCTCGTCTTTTCGTTTCGGCATTCGGGCGGCAGCGTCAACCGCATCGCGCTTGCCGTCATTGCGATGAGTTTGCTGTCGCTGGTCACACCGCTCATCACCAACGTCCTCGTCACCTCCGTGATTCCCCGCACCGAACTCGACCAGCTTTCGTTTTGCGCTCTCGCACTTGCCGTGACAGCCGTCGCCATGGCCAGTATGCAGACGATGGAAGGGCTTGCGATGCTTCGGCTCGAAGGTCTGATCGACTGGAAGCTGCAGGCTGCGGTGATCGACCGCCTGCTTCGGCTGCCTGCGTCATTGTTTCGCGAATACACCGTCGGCGATTTTGTCGATCGCTCGATGGGAATCGATGCAGCCCGCCGGATCTTTACCGGGCGCGTGCTGCGTGGGATGATGGCCGGCTTGTTCGGCTGGGTCAGTATCGGGCTGATGCTTTACTACGATCTCAGACTGGGGCTGGTCGCGTTCGCACTGACGGTCGTCAGAGCACTGCTGATCATCGCGACAAGCGCGATGCGCCTCTATTACGAGAACAAGCACTTCAACCTGCAGGGCAAAATCGGCGGCTTCGTACTGCAGCTGATCTCTGGTATAGGCAAGCTCCGTGTAGCCGCAGCAACCGTTCGCGCGCTTGCGGTTTGGTCCCGACAGTTCGCGATCCAGAAGCAGTATTTCGTCGCCTCCCAGCAGGTTGCCAGCGCGCTCGGCGTTTTTGAGGTATCGTTTCCAATTATCGCCACGCTGATCATTTTCGCGATGGCTGTATTCACAAAGAGCGAGCTGCTTCTCAACATCGGCGCCTTTTTTGCCTTTTTCGCAGCATTCGGTCAATCGATGGCATCGGTCGGCGCGTGGGCCGCGGGAGTGAGCGAAGCGTTGACCGCAATCCCTCATCTCACGCGCCTTCGGCCGCTGATTTCAGGCGTGGCCGAGGTTTCGGAAGACCGCAAGTCCCCAGGTGAGCTCGCCGGAACGGTTGAGTTGTCTCGCTTGACCTTCCGTTACGTACCGAGCGGCCCACCTGTCCTCGACAACGTCAGCCTTAGGATCGCGCCGGGCGAATATGTCGCCATCGTGGGCCCATCGGGAAGCGGTAAATCAACGCTGTTCCGGCTGTTGCTCGGTTTCGAAAAGCCCGAATCCGGCGCGGTGTTTCTTGACGGAAAGGCGATCGATACGCTAGATATTGGGGCGGTTCGCCGCCAGCTTGGCGTAGTGTTGCAGAACGGGAAACTGGCGACAGGCAGCCTCTACGAGAATATTTGCGGCGGCGTCCAACTGCCTCTTGAGCAGGCGTGGGAAGCTGCGCGACTTGCCGGGCTCGATGCTGACATCAAGCGAATGCCGATGGGCATGTTCACTGTGGTTGCAGAAGGTGTGAACACTCTGTCCGGCGGTCAGCGGCAGCGAATCATGATCGCGCGCGCGATCGCTCGCCGTCCGCGCATTCTTCTGTTCGACGAGGCGACGAGTTCGCTCGACAACCAGTCACAGGCGGTCGTAAGCGCTTCCCTCGGCAATCTCAACGTTACGCGGATCGTCATCGCGCATCGGCTGAGCACCGTGCGGCAGGCGGATCGTATCATCGTACTCGTCGACGGCAAGGTCGTGCAAACCGGGAACTATGCGGAGCTCAGCAACACGCCCGGAATGTTCGCTTCCTTTGCCCAGCGGCAGTTGCTTTAGCGGAAGACGACAATAACGCGGATATAGCGAACAGGTTTGGTTACCATCGACATCCCAAATCGGACCAAATCGGGGCGGACAGGGATTGGCCATGCGAAAAGTCCTGTACATCTTCGGATTGCTCAGCGATGTCGACGTCGAGTGGATGGCGCGTGCCGGAATTCGGCGGCGTTTGAGCGACGGCGACGTCCTCATCCGGGAGGGCGAAAGCGTCGATTTCCTGATCTTTCTGCTCGAAGGCGAACTGCTAGTGACTACCCGCAGGCTCGGAAAGATTGCACGAATGGGCGTCGGCGAGGTTGTTGGAGAGATGTCGCTGGTGGACTCGGCGCCTACATCGGCCACAGTCTTAGCGAGCGGAAATGGCCTAGCGCTGTTTCTCGACAAGACAAAGTTGATGCAAAAGCTCGACAGCGACGACGGCTTCGGCAGCCGGTTTTATCATGCGCTCGCGGTATTCTTAGCCGACCGGCTTCGCGACGCACGCCGCTCAGCCGTCGCGGAAGAGGTAGCCTTTTCGGACGACGAACTCGACGCCGGCATCCTCGACCGTCTATCGGCCGCCGGGGAGAAATTCAACCGATTGTTGATACTGCTCGGCAGCAACAGGTTTTCGAATTGAACTCAGATTATTTCGGTACGTTTATAACGATGTCCTGCATCGGAATAACGATAAAGACGTTCCAGTCGGTTGGTAGCAAAGGAAGCTTCGGCTCACTATTTCATCCGAACTAAAACCGCAAGTTTGCGACTTTGTATCTAACGCGAGGCGCTACAGCAATGGCCCGCGCGACAGCGCTCATTCCGACGTTGAAAGCCCCGAATCCAAATCGCCTTCGAGAGGAAGTGAAGCCCCTGACGTACCGCAATGCCATGCTCCAAGAGAAAGCCGCGGATCTGATTGATCACAGCCGTTCGTTGGCCGATACCAGGCGAGATCGCACCCGGTGCAGCGCTTGTAGATCGAGCTGACCGTCGGTCTTCACTGGAACGCAGCGTGTCGACGGCCGCTGCACAGCTTCCGCGATCGTGTGGGCGTCTCTGAAGTCGTTCTTGTGGCCTTGCTGGAACGGTTTAGCATAAGCGGGTGGTACCTGCTTTACGTCATGGCCGAGTGCACTTAACTCGCGAGCCACATAGTGCGTCGCCATACCAGCTTCGATTCCAATCAGGCACCGCGGCATATTGGCGAGCCGGGCTGTGATCCGGCCGCGGGCAATCTTCTCCCGCAAAACCATTTGCCCCCTTGTCGTCGGTTCACGACGGAACCTGGCGAACACACGCAACTCGATCCGGGCAGGAAGCCGCGGTAGCGAGCCAATTCGACACGCGAGCGCTCAGAACGATCCGCCACATCTCCAAGCCCCGGAAGAACAAGAGATGAGCAACTTGCCGCAAATGGCCGCACGGCCTTCGAAACGTGCCGAACCACGTGGTGTGCGTCAGATCACATACGTGCGTACATGGTTGTGCGACACGGGGGCATGTCCACCGGTTGAGTGGACCATACAGAGCAACGGAGAGAGCGATGAGTGAGATTAAGAATGCCGCATCAAACCACGACGATGCCGTGGGCCTGCTGCAAGATGGGGAATTGGACGCAGTAAACGGTGGCGTCGTTCCCGGCGACCAGGGCTGCATAGGCCCGTGGCGACTCCCGGATGGCACGATCACGACTCACCAACCAACCGGAACCAATCCCTGGCTAGGCGTCGGACGCAATTGAGGGCCTCGCAGAGATTTTAGCGTCCAAGGTCCTGTAGTTCGACAGCAAACAAAAACCCAGCGGAGCGCTCCGCTGGGTTTTTCTATCTATGATGCCCTTAGCCGTGGCCAATACGAGATCAGAAACATCCACTTGACGTCGATCGCATTCTTTAAAGGCGAGAAGCCAGCCAATCTCCAGTGCAGGCGCCGACCAAGTACCGAGCTGATCATCAATCTCAAGGCCGCTAAAGAAGTAGCGGCCGGAGCGTCAAACCGACGCGATGGACCGCGGGTGCCGTCCGGAATGCGGTTGGAATTCGGTGTGGCGCATTCTCTGGGTAACATGAAGGTATCGTTTCAGGCGGCAAGGTCAATCGGCTGATCAATGGGTTTTGTGGAGAGCGTCTGCCAACCATCCACCTTGCGCATGTTGATCTGTCCTGAGGCCAGCAGCGCCCAGAACAACATCGCGGCGGTGTCGGCCGATGGCAGAACAGTTTGAGTCTTGATCCGTCGCTTGAATTCCTCGTGCAAACGCTCGATTGCATTTGTGGTGCGTACACTGCGCCATTGGCTCGGCGGCAGGCGAGTGAAGGTGAACAAGCGTTCTCCAGCCTCTTCCAGGCTGTCGGCGACAGCGCGGTGCTTGAGCTTCCATTTGCGGATGAAGGCCTTGCGGCGGACCTCTATCTCCTCGGGTGTCGTCGCGTAGATCATGTCGTTGTAATCCGCGGTGATCTCGTCATGCAGGCGCTCGGGGGCATGCGCGAACAGGTTTCTGTGCTTGTGAACGGTGCAGCGTTGCACCGGCACTCCGTCCCAGACCGAGGCAATGGCCTTATCGAGCCCCGGCGCACCATCGACGATGAGAAACTCGGGCCGCCGCAGCCCGCGCTTGATGAGATCGTCGAGGACAGTGCGCCAGGCCTCGGCGCTCTCCCCGCCCATGCTCTTGATCGCAAGCAGCACCTTCTGGCCGTCCGCGCGCACGCCCAGGACAACGAGCAGCGAGATCGAGGTCGCCTTGCGGTCGAGCCGCACGCGAACGACGGTGCCGTCGAGGATCAGGCGCACGATCGGATCCTCGGCCAGCGAGCGGGTATTCCAGGCATCCCAGTCGCTCTTCACCTTGCGCCACGTCCGGCTCACGGTGTCCTTGCCGACTGTCCCGCCGAACAACGCAGCCAGCGCGCGACGCACCCGCCGGGTGTTGGTGCCGGCGAGATAGCTACTCGCGATCAGCGCGTCGGCGGCAAGCGTGCGCCGCTGATAGGCCCGCAGCGCCTGGCTCTTCCATTCCGTCGTCCCGCCCTCGGACGTGGTCAGCCGGGCGCGCGGCACCGCAATCTCGATCGGCCCGAACGTGCCTGTCAGCGATCGCGTGCGGCTGCCATGGCGGTGGCCCGCAACGCCGGCTCTTCCTTCATTGCCGGCCATCTGGCTTCGTTCGTAACGCGGCCGTGCCAGCGCAGCATCGAGCTCGCCGCGAAGCAGCTCTTCAATAAATTGACGCGATCGAGCCCGAACCTCAGTCTCGATCGGGTCGAACCAATTGTCGAAAAGATCAGCAGCCTTATCGGCTGCAGGCTGCAAAGAATCAGGCTTCGTGGTATTGTTCGTCATGGCGTGGTCTCCAGTCCGACGCTTCAACGCCGGATGATTCGAGGTTGATCACCCCGGAGACTACGCCACCCTCAATTCCTACCAACTCCGCGACGGGACCGGACCGCGTTCCGGACATCAGTCGCGTGTGAGAATAATCACATAATTATTCCGCGAACTCCTCTATTTGCTTGAACACCGGCTGAGGAATGGTCCGCAGCCGACACACAAACTTTGGAGACTAACGATGCGCGATTTCACGATTGAAGAACTCACGATGGAAGAACTCGACCACATTTCCGGTGGTGATTTGGCGGGGAATATGGCGGCGGGTGCGGCGGCCGGTGGCGCGGTCTGTGCGGTGGCGGGGGGTATTGTGGGTGGCCTCATCGGCGGCCCTGGGGGAGCGGCGCTGGGTGCTGTGGCCGCAGGCCTTGAGGGCGCCGCGGTTGGCGCTGTTACGGGCGCTGTTATGTCAATCTGGAGGTGACCGTCAAGGAAATGGGGGGCCTGCCGCTTCTGCAAGCGGTGGGCCTCTTTCGTGCTAGCTGTCGCGGCGCACTACAGGGTGTGTTTTTCAGATCTCCTGCAATTGCAGCGAGAGGGAGGCGAACTAGGCGAACCGTTCGCTGGCACATCCAGCCAGGGGCATCGTTGCGCTCGCGGAGATTTTTAGCGTCCAAGGTCCTGTAGTTCGACAACAAACAAAACCCAAACGGAGCAGCAATTGTGGCTTTTCTGACCGGAGGAAAATTATGTACACAGATCATTGGAGTTACCATTTCAGTTACAGCGGGACTGCAGCGTCTGCTATCTTGATAGTGTTTGTGCTTTGGAAATTGAAGTCCACCGTAAAGCGAATGTTCAAAACGGCTCCGAACGGAGAGCGGCTGTTTCATCTGCGCGGTGAGTCCTACATCGTCCCGGACTCCGCAACCGAGCGCCACCTCTATCGGAAAGCGTTATGGCTCTTGCGCATCTTTGTCGCCATCCTGCTATTCGGCTCAGTTTGCCTGAACTACCCTGCGGAAGATTCGCTGCTGGTTTTCCTAGGCTTTGCAGTGTGGGCGCTTGGTTTGCTTGGTCTTTGGCTTGCCAGACGCCTTCTGTTCGCATCAGACTTGAGAGACCTTCGTCGCGCAGAAGCATGAGCGGCTGCACGCGTCAGCGGCTCGCGCCGCTTAATCCAACCTTGATCGCGACCGCCGCTTGGCGAAGTTCTGCTAACGGCAAGCCTTAGAAATCCTTTCGGGTTGGAGTTAGCTTTTGGCACGAACCGGACACGCCGTTGTGGCCGGGCGATGTCCGCTCCTGGGGGGTAGACCGGACATGCCGGGAAAGCCAATTTCGGTAGCGATTGACCCAAGGAAGACATCGCTCCGCCGCCGGTTATTGCCGGCGGCGGTTGCGTTTTGCGGCGTCAGCATCAAACGCGCGCCGCACTCTTGATAATGGAAGCAACCGCTTCCGGCCTCGACACATAGACCGCGTGACTGCCCTTGCTTTCCACGACCGTGGCGCCGGCGCGCTTGGCCATAAATTGCTGGGCCGGCGGCGGGATCATCCGGTCATCGGTTGCGACCAGATACCAGCTCGGCTTCTTGCGCCAGGCGGCTTCGGTCACGGCGCCTTCAAGCGCGGCCAATCCCCACGGCACTTGCGAGTCGGCCATGAAAGCCGCCTTCTCGGGGCCGACGTCACCGGCAAAGGAGTCCGCGAACTTCGCCCTGTCGAGGAACAGGAAGCCATCCTGGGGCGGCAGGATCGGCGGCACGGGGGCGCCGGGCGGCGGGTCCTTGATCAAGGAGGCGACTGATTCACCTTTATCCGCCGCAAAGGCGGTGACGTAGACGAGCTTCGACACCTTCGGATCGTTGCCAGCCTCGGTGATAACGACGCCGCCGTAAGAATGACCGACCAAAACGACCGGTCCCTTTGCTTGCGCGATGACCTGCTTCGTCGCCGCGACATCGTCGGCCAAGGACGTCGTCGGGTTCTGCACGATGCGGACGTCGAAACCGTCCTTCTTCAAAATATTGTAGACGCCTTCCCATCCCGCGCCATCAACGAAACCGCCGTGGACGAGGACAATGGTCGTAGAATGCTCGGTCATGACAATTCTCCCTTCAAGGTTACTTCTCGTGCGAGGCATTCGAACTTGGAATTTGCGGTTTCGTACTTGCCATATTTTGCTGTAGCTGATTAGTTCTAATTATTGGAGATATACCTAGCCATTCAGCTATAGGCTTACGATGAAGTGGACGGACCGGATCGGTCGCCGGGTCAAATTGCGCGACCTTCATATTGCGCTCGCGGTCGCCGACGCCGGCAGCATGACCAAGGCAGCAGAAGACCTGGCCGTGTCCTATCCCGTGGTATCGAAGACGATTTCGGATCTGGAGCACTCGCTCGGCGTCAAACTGTTCGACCGCAGCATTTCAGGCGTCGAGCCGACACATTACGGCCGTGCGCTGCTCCAATCCGGCGTTGCGGTGTTTGATGAGATGCGAAAGGGTCTTCAACAGATCGAATTCATCAAGCAGCCGGACGCCGGAGAGCTGAGAATTGGTTCGTCTATTGTGGCGGACGCGGGACTGCTTCCCACGACCATTGAGCGGTTTTCGAAGGAGTTTCCGCGGGCGGTGCTTCACGTGCTGCCGGAAAACATCGCGACACAGCAATACGACAATTTGCGCAATCGAAATGTCGAACTCGTGCTCGGCCGGCTCCCTATCGCAATGAATGAGCCCGACTTGGTTGCGGAGCCAATGTTCGACGAACCGAATGTGGTGGTGGCTGGCGCCGATAGTCCCTGGGCAAAACGGCGAAACCTGACGCTCGCTCAGCTGATTGAAGACCCATGGGTGCTGGCTCAGCCCGGCAGTTTGGCACGCTCGCTGCAAGATAACGTGTTCCGAAATAGTGGCATTGAGCCCCCATCCGCGACAGTACAGACCGTGTCGCTTCATCTTTACATGCGCCTGATCGAAACCGGCCGCTGGCTTGGTCTTGTCCCTGGCTCTGCCATGCGCCTTGGCGGCAAGCACATGCGTCTCAAGGTTCTGCCGGTCAAAACCTTGTCGCCGCCCGCGCCGGTCGGGGTAGTTACAGTCAAGTATCGCACCCTGACTCCGCTGGCGGAGCGTTTTATCGAGTGCGCCCGCAAAGTCGCCAATTCTGATATTGGTCGTACATCAAACCGTCGCCCGTAACGTCCGCTTCTGTGAAGGTTTGCGGATGTCGGCCCCATGAAGGTGGCGCGGCGCACACAGCGGGGCCGTCGTACGCAAACCTCCAAGGGAGGAAACCGCGGGGTGTCGGGCGAGGTGTCGCGTCAGACGCTATGGGGATTTCGTCGCTGGGGGTTCGTTGCCGGGGTGCGTTGACCACCGCTGTAGGGAGCGGTCGAAGGGGTGGCGAACTCGGTCGGTCGATTGCGATAGCCGGAACTGGCGTCGCGCAGCGGAGATTGATCGATGAGTCGGTTGCCCGGGGCGTTGCGCCGGCGAGCATGGTCATGGCCGATCGAGAGACGGCGAGGCAGAGACGCAATGGAATGTCGCGACGAACCGGTTCTGGTCATGATGTGTCGATCCCGATAACCGCCGGCCGATAGCGCGGCGATGCGCCGCGCTGGAATATCTCGATGATGACCATGCGGCCGCCGCAGCAAGGGCATGGGTGGGGGAGCGGCTTGAGATCGGGGTCCTCGGCGCGACTGTCATCGCCGGCCTCGGGCTGAGCCGCAGGCACGTCGAGCAAGCGGCGCGCTCGGGCGATGTTGTCGGCGCGCGTGCCGCTGGCGAGCAGGCCATAGTGGCGGATGCGGTGGAAGCCGTGCGGCAGGACATGGATCAGGAATTTACGGATGAACTCGGCGGTGGCGAGTGTCATGACCTTCTGGCGATCACGACCTTCGGCGCGATAGTCCTTCCATCGGAAGGTGACGCCGGTGCGGTCGCAGGCGATCAGCCGGCTGTTGGCGATGGCGACGCGGTGGGTATAACGCGACAGATAGGCCAGTACGGCCTGTGGCCCGCCGAACGGACGCTTGGCATAGACCACCCATTCGGCCCGGCGTAGCGGAGCCAGCCAGGTCGCGAACGCCTGCGGGTCGGCGAGAGCGGCGTGATTGCCGAAGAACTTGAGGCGGTTGGCCTGGTGTGCGGCCAGTAGCATCTGCAGGAACAGCCGTCGGAACAGGCGCGAGAGCACGCGCACCGGCAGGAAGAAGCCGGGGTGGCACGCCACCCAGCGCTCGCCGTCGAGCGAGATGCCGCCGCCTGGCACGATCATATGGACATGCGGATGATGGGTGAGCGCCGAACCCCAGCTATGGAGAACCGAGGTGATGCCGACTCGTGCGCCGAGGTGCTTTGGGTCGGCGGCGATGGTGATCAGAAGTCTCGGCCGATGCCTTGAACAGCAGATCGTAAATGACGGTCTTGTTCTGGTAGGCGATGTCGGCGATGGCGGCCGGCAGCGTGAACACCACATGATAGTATGGCACCGGCAGCAGGTCGGCCTCGCGCGCCGCCAGCCATTCCTTTGCCGCCGCGCCCTGGCACTTCGGGCAGTGCCGGTTGCGGCAACTATTGTACGAGATCTGGCTGTGCGCGCACTCCTCGCAGCGCGCGACATGGCCGCCGAGCGCCGCGGTGCGGCAGCTCTTGATCGCCGACATCACCTTGAGTTGGCCGAGGCTGACATGGCCGGCATTGGCCCGGCGCCATGCCGGACCGTGGTCGCGGAAGATATCCGCGACCTCCAGCGATGGACGCGACACGCGCGCCGCGCCTCAGGCGGGCGGCTCAGTGCCCTCCTTGAGCTTGGTTGTAATGCGATCGAGCGGGCTCACGATCTCCCGGATGGTCTTGGTGGCGACACGCGTATAGAGCGCGGTGGTGTCGAGCTTGGCATGTCCCAACAAGACCTGGATCACCCTGATATCGGTGTTCTGCTCCAGAAGATGCGTCGCAAAGCTGTGACGAAGGGTGTGCGGGGACACCTGCTTGCCGATCTCGGCCATCTGGGCGGCGGCATCGCAGGCGCGCCTGAGCTGGCGCGCCGTCATCGGGTTAACCGGGTTCATTCCGGGAAACAGCCACCCCTTCGGGCGTGCCGCGTTGTACCAGGCGCGCAACAGCTCGAGCAGATGCGGCGAAAGCATCACGTAGCGGTCCTTGTTGCCCTTGCCCTGTTCGATCCGGATCACCATGCGCTTGCTGTCGATGTCGGATACCTTCAGCGCGACCACCTCGGACACGCGCAATCCGGCCCCATAGGCCACACTCAATGCCGCCTTGTATTTGAGCCCCGGCGCCGCATCGAGAAAACGCGCGACTTCCTCCGGGCTCAGGACGACCGGCAGCTTGCGTGGCACGTGGATAAACTGGGTATGGTTCACGATGTCGGCGCGCCCAAGCGTGATCCTGAAAAAGAACCGCAGTGTCGAGACGCTTTGGTTGAGGGTAGGTACGCCGGCGCCACTCGTCGCCAGATGAAGCTGATAGCGGCGCACGTCTTCGAAGCTCGCCGTGTCGGGCGAGCGGCCGAGATAGACAGCGAAGTTCTTGACCCTTTGAAGGTAGTCATGTTGGGTCTTCGGCGCGAACTTCCGGATCGTCATGTCTTCGATCATGCGCCGGCGTAACGGGCTCATTGCCTGGTCGGTCATGGGGAGGCTCCTGTCTGGAGTGAGGGTTGCAACTCCTCATCTTCAGACAGGACGCGCCTGTTATCTCTCCCCATCCCGCGAACTTGGCGGCGGAGCCTTACCGCGCGAGCGGTTTAGTCCTGTGGCGCAAAGCGGCCGTTCGATGACTCATGCCAACCCGCCCACAGCCCCTCCCACCGAGCAAGCTTGGAAAGCCACCTGGCGCGGCCGATCAGTCCACGTCGGATCGATCGCAGATGAGGCAATACGGGGGGTCAAAGGCCACACCAATTCACAGGTCGGGCCCCAGGTGGCCTCAATCGGCCGTCAACGGATCGCCGGATAGCGTCCAGCTGGTTCCGTTGAAAACGGCAATCCGGAGGGTCTTGAAAGGTGTGTAATCATCCGGTTTCGTGCTGATCGCGACACCGGGAAGCATCAAGGGAAGTCGTTCGCCATGAAGTGACGTCGCCTGGTGGATGAGGTTTTCCCTCGTCAGCTGATCACCGCATTTCTTTAGGACGCGTGCGACGGCATTCATATTCATGTAGGCAACCAGCACGGAATAGTCGTCGGGATTTGCCGACGGAGCGTATTTTTTCAGGAAGTTCTTGTACGCCTTCATTTCTTCGTCATCGGCCCAGGCTGGATCGCCGGGCTGCTTGAGAAACTGCGTCGTCACCAGTCCTTTCGAGGCATCGAGGCCTGCTGGTTTGAGCACGGTCTCGACGGATGCAGTCGAGCCCCCAATGATGTGGAGCGGGTTCCAGTTGAGTTCGTGAACCTTGCGGATGGTTTGTGCGGCCGCCTTTGCAGAGGATTGCTCGATCAGGGTGTCGATGCCGGCAGCCTTCAACTGAACGACTTGCGAGTCGATCGTCGGGTCAGCGAGTTCATAGGAGACCTCGGCGAGGATTTGCGATGACTTCGCCCCGAGTGCGGCCCGCAGGCCCCTGATATAGTCCTTTCCGAAATCGTCATTCTGATACAGTACGCCGATCTTGGCACCCGGCTTGGTTTCCAGGATGTATTTGGCGATGACGCGGCCTTCCGTCTCGAAGTCCGGATAGAGCGGCACCGTCCACGGGAAGGTCGTCGGGTTGTTGAAGCGTCGGCCTCCCGCTATGATGAATAGTTGGGGCACCTGCTTGGAATTCAGATATTTCTGTATGGCTACATTGGGTACCGTGCCGATCGTCCCGACCTCGGCGAGTATGCCGACGTCTTCGATCAGCTTGCGCGACTGTTCGACCGCCTTGGGAGCGCTGTACGCATTGTCGAGTTGCGTGAAGATGATCTTCCGCCCGTTTATTCCGCCCTGTTCGTTCAGCATTTCGAAATAACCGATAACGGTCCGTCCGGCGCCGGCGCCAAAGGCGGACGCGGGTCCGCTCAGCGGCGTCGATTGGCCGAGCTTGATCTCGGTATCGCTGACCCCGGGGGAATAAGCCTTCTGTGCCCAGGCGGGAGATACGGCGAGAAGCGCGGATATGGCTAATGGCCGCCATAAGCGGATTGCGGTTCGGGTCAAACTCGTTTCCTCCATCCTTGTCTGTGTGAGCATTCTTCTCACTTCAGCAACTCGCGGGCGATAACCACCCGTTGGATCTGGTTCGTGCCTTCGAAGATCTGGGTCAGTTTGGCATCGCGCATCATGCGCTCAACCGGGTAATCCATCGTGTAGCCGTAGCCACCGAATATCTGAACGGCGTCGGTTGTGACTTTCATGGCCATGTCGCTGCCAAAGCACTTGGCCATGCTTGCGAGAACGTTGAGGCGCTTCCAATCGCCTTCATCGCCGGCCCGCGCGCATTCGTAGACGAGCGCGCGCGCCGCCTCGATTTGCATCGCCATATCGGCCAGCATGAACTGAATGCCCTGGAACTCCGATATGGCTTTTTTGAACTGCTTGCGCTCCCTGGCATAGGCGACTGACACATCGAGCGCGCCCTGTGCGAGTCCGACGGACTGCGCGCCTATGGTGGGGCGGTTGATGTCGAGCGCGCGCATCGACGCCCGAAAACCCTTGCCCTCTTCGCCGACCAGATTTTCCAGGGGCACACGGACATTGTCAAAGAATATCGGCGTGTTGGGCGCGCCGCGAAAACCCATCTTGCGTTCATGGCGCCCGAAAGTGATGCCGGGCATCTTCTTCGGCTCGACGATGAAGGCGCTGATCCCGTCCGCCCCTGGGCCATCCCCCGTCCGCGCCATCACCACGATATAGTCAGCGACCACACCATAGCTGCACCATTGCTTGCGGCCATTGAGAACGTAGCTGGCGCCGTCCCTTTTTGCGCGGGTGCTTATAGCGGTGACGTCGGAACCCGCTTGCGGCTCGGAAATCGCGATCGCGGTGACGACGCCCCCCTTGGCGATGATCGGGAGGTATTTTTTCCGCTGCTCCTCGGAGCCGAAATGGAGCAGCGGCATGATGAACATCGAGTTGAGGCCGGCGATCGAAGCGCAGGCCGGCGAAACCTTGGCGATTTCCTCGCGCGCGATGCAGACCATCGTCAGGTTCCCGTGCGGGCCACCATATTGCTCGGGAACCCAAAGCTGCATCAGGCCCATTTCACCGAACAACTTGACGATCTCGAGCGGGAAGCGATCGGTCTCGTCGATTTCGGCAGCAATCGGAGCGACATGTTTGGCAACCATCTTCCTGACGCCGTCGCGGAAGGCCGTTTGCTCTTCGGTGAAACTCATCAGAAGACCCTGATCTTTCTTTTTAGCAAAAAAAGTACTTCCATTGAATGGGTGATCCATTTAATAATCACCTCCATGATGACTAAGTCAAGCCCTCGAAAAGCTGCTTCTCCCCGAATGCCCGCACTCAACCGGCGCGATCGGGCCGCTGATCCCCGTGCACCGGCGTCACCGGGCCCGGTGATGTTTCGGCCGATTCACACACGGCGCGCGTTTGAGGAAATCTGCGAGCGGATCCGCGAACAGTTGGCGCTTGGCGTCCTTAAGCCGGGCGACAAGTTGCCTCCAGAGCGCGATCTCGCTCAGCAGCTCGGCGTCAGCCGCAACGTCCTGAGAGAGGCGCTGCGCAGCCTGGAGATGGCGGGGGTCCTTCGGCTGCAGAAGGGCGTCAAGGGAGGAGCCTTTATTCAGGAAGGTGACACCAGTCGCATGAACGAGGTCATGCGGGACATGTTGAGTCTGGGCACGATCTCGGTGCGAGAACTGTCAGAGGCCCGAATCCACGTTCTCGATCTTGTCGTTCGATTAGCCTGCGCTAACGCACGGCAGGCGGATTTTGAGGCTCTTGAGGGAAACATAGAGCGCACTGAGCTTGCGACACGCGAAGGCCGGTTGCTCGATCGCGTCGAGTGCTCGCGGGAGTTCTACAAGCTACTGGCCTCGGCGACCCGCAACAAAGTCATTGCCATGATTGTGGCATCGGTCACCGAGATTCATATGCGCTTTGTGTACGCGAAGGTTGCTTCAAGCGGCGCCGCGACGCCACGGCTTGCCGAAAAGCGCCGCCAGTTTTTGTCGGCGTTGCGCGCGCGAGATGTTTCGGCGGCGACCCGGCTGATGCGGCTCCATCTGGAATCTGTTCAGCAGATGCTGGAGCAAGACCCCGGCTCCATGTCGCTTCATGTCGCCTTGGCGGAAATGCAGCCGGGAATGCGCCGTTGAAGCAAGCCGAACAGTGCCGGCAAGCCCCCGGGATCGCATCGAAAACATTACGGTGGAGGAAAACGTGTCCAGCTACGCAAAGTATGAATGCCTGAAGGTCGAGGTCGCGGACAAGGTGGCCACTGTTACCCTCAATCGTCCGGAGGCGCGTAATGCCATCAACCAGAAATTGATCCGCGAGTTGCGAACCATCTGGGACGATCTCGCGGACGATCGCGCCGTCAGTGCCGTGGTGCTGACGGGTGCCGGCGACTATTTCAGCGTCGGTGGTGATGTGAAGGCTATGTCGGAGCGACCCGGCGGCGATGTTCTCGAAGAGGGCGAAGTGCATGATCCCATGATCAGCCGGCGCGGCGTGACGCGTCAGCTCGAACTGGACAAGCCGATCATCGCCGCCATCAATGGCGATGCCATCGGCCTCGCCGCAACCCATGCGCTATTGAGCGACATTACCATTATGGCCGAAGACGCCCGCATCGGCGACACCCATGTCTCGCGTGTGGGCCTCGTGGCAGGCGACGGCGGAACGGTGATCTGGCCGCTGCTGATCGGCATCAACAAGGCCAAGGAATATCTCATTCGCGGCACGCTGCTGAAGGGCAAGGAGGCCGAACGGATCGGGCTCGTCAACCATGTGGTGCCGCGTTCGGATGTGCTGGCGAAGGCGCGCGAAATCGCCCTGGAACTAGCCCACGGTCCGACCTGGGCGATCCGCTGGACCAAGCTATCCATCAACCAGATCGTCAAGGATCGGGTGAACATGTTGCTGGAGGCATCGATGGCGCTGGAGCAGGTTACCTTCGAAACCGCCGATCACAAGGAAGCGACCATGTCATTCAAGGAGAAGCGCAAGCCGAAATTCGGACGGTCGTAGTCCTCCCATGGACCGTCGTCAGCTCCCCAGTGAAGAGATCAGGGAGATGCTCCGGGACTCCTTGCGCGGCTTTCTTGCCGAGCATTGGAACGCCGGGGCTGCGGCCGGGCCGGATACCCTGTCCAGGGCGATATCGTCGATCTGGGCCAGGCTGGTAGGGCAGGGCGTCGCTTCACTGGGTTGCGATTTCAACGAGGGGGGGCTTCGCGAGATTCTGGTGGTGATGGCCGAATTGGGTCGCGCTGCATGTTCCGCGCCGATGTGGTCGGCCGCGCTCACCAACCTCGTGCTATCGGGCTGCAGCGTCGAAGCCGCGGTCGAACTTCGCCGAAAGTTGCATGGAGGCACAGCCCTCGTCGCGTTTGCCTTCGGGGCTTTCGATCCCGACCGCAATGCAGGTGCAATCCGGGTTGAGGGCGGGCGAGCGAACGGATTGCTCCGCTTCGTCGAAGTTGCGGAGAGTTGCACGCATCTCGTCGTGCCGGTCGAACAATCGGCCCTTGCAATTATCGAGTTGGGGACCGCCGGGGTGGATCTCCAACCGACCCGCGCGATGGGAGCCTGGGGTCTTTACGAAATCCGACTGAATTCGGCACCCGCGAGCCTCGTTAGGCTCCAACGCCTTGTGACCGAGGATCTGCTGTTGGAAGGGAAGCTCGCTCTGACGGCCCGCGCCTATGGTGCGGCCCGGCGCGCGTTCGAACTGGCGGTCGACTATGCCAAGGAGCGTCAGCAGTTCGGGCAACCGATCGGCAAATTCCAGGCGATCCAGCACAAGCTCGCCAACGGCTTCATCGCGCTCGAGGGCGTGCGACTTACGCTCGATCACGCGGCGCATCTGCACGATCGAGGTGACCGAAAATGGCGCTATTTCGCCAACGCGGCTGTTGCCTTCGCGGGCGAGGCGTTGCGGCGCGTTTCGCTGGAAACCCAACACGCCTTTGGCGCCATCGGATATGCCGAGGAACATGAGGCGCCTCGGCATTTCAAGCGCGTGCATCTCGACACGATTGCCCTGGGCGGTGCGCCGCGTGCGCGGCGTCACATCGCCTCCTTTCTGTTTGATAAAGATGGCGAAGGACTGCCGCAATATGATCTCGGTCCTGCCGGCAACGAGTTGCGCGAGAAGGCGCAGTCCTGGCTGGAACAGAACTGGTCGGGTGACCGCAAGGCGTCCTTCGATGCGAGGCCGTTCGCAAAGCGCGAATTCGATCCGGAATTCGCGCGTGATATGGGCAAGACGGGTTGGATCGGGCTCGGATGGCCGAAGGAGTTTGGTGGCCAGGCGCGGTCCCCGCTGGAGCAAATTGCCTTCATCGAGACCATGGAGCGGGGCGAAGCGCCGCGCATCGGTGCGTCGATCCAGGCCAACGCGCTGATGCTGTTCGGCACGCCGGAGCAGCAGCGGAAATATCTACCGGAAATTCTGCGCGGCGAGGCCATGTACGGCATGGGCTACAGTGAGCCCCAGGCGGGCTCCGACCTGGCGGCCATGCGGATGAGCGCTGTGCGTGACGGCGATATCTGGGTGATCAACGGTCAGAAAATCTGGACGACGACTTGGTGGGGAAAATACATGTTTCTCGCCGCGCGAACGGACGCGCAAGCGAAGCCGCCGCACGCCGGAATCAGCATGTTCATTGTTCCCATGAATGCACCGGGCATCACCATCCAGCCTGCAACCACGATGTATGACGGATCCTTTGCCAATATTTTCTATGACAACGTCCGCATCCCTCTAGAGAACCTCGTCGGCGAGGTCAATGGCGGATGGAAAGTACTGACGGGTGCGCTCGCCTTCGAGCGCGGGCTGGTTGGCGGCGGCATCGTTCTGAAGGTGGCGCATGCCTTCGAGCAATTACGCAAACATGTGATGGTAAAAGGGGACTCCGCGCCGCCGCTTTACGATGATGCGATCGTCCGGGACAGAATGGCGACGCTTGCTGCGGAAATCGAGGTCGGTCGCCAGCTGATGATGCATTGCGCGGAGCTCGCGGTGGACGGGATCACGCCGCCAGAACACGGCGCGATCAGCAAGGTGTTCTCGGGCGAACTGATGGAACGCTTCGGCGAAGTTGCGCTCGATATTCTCGGCATGGGTGCTTCGCTTTCCGAGCAGATGCCGGGAGCGCTCGACAACGGCCGGTTCGAGCAAAACCTGCGTCATTCCCTCATGTGGGTTATCAGCATTGGGACCAACGAAATTCAGCGTAGCCTGATAGCGCAACGCGGGCTCGGACTACCCAGATAGGAGCAATCGGATGCAGGAGTCGGAGACCAGGGCGGCGCCGCTTGACGGAGTGCGGGTGCTCGATTTCTCAATCATGCTGGCCGGCCCGTATTGCGCGCGACTGCTTGCTGACGTCGGCGCCGAGGTCATCAAGATAGAACCGCCGGAAGGTGACGATATGCGGCTGCGTTCCCCGTTGCGCGAGGGGCATAGCGCCTATTTCGGTCAGCTCAACGCCGGCAAGCGAAGTCTCGCGCTCGACCTGAAGAGCCCCGATGCGATCAATCTTATTCACCAGCTGATCGAGAAGACCGATATTGTCGTCGAGAATTTTCGTCCTGGCGTGATGGACCGCCTCGGACTCGGCTACCAGGCGTTACGTGTCATCAACCCGCGGCTGATTTACTGTTCGATCTCCGGTTACGGGCAGTCCGGACCGGCGGCCGAGCGCGCCGCCTATGCCATGATCGTTCACGCCGAGAGCGGCTTCGATCGCACGCTCATGAGTTATGCGGGCGATAGGGAGCGGCCGGCGGCCGGAGCCGTATTCGTTGCCGACGTGCTGGGCGGGATTTTTGGCTTCTCCGCCATTCAGACCGCGCTGGTGCAGCGTGCGCGCACTGGCGAGGGGCAGCGTATCGATGTCGCGCTGATGGATTGCATGCTGAACCTGCTCGTCTATGAACTGCAGGAAGCGCAGTTCCCGGCGAAAGTGCCGCGCCCGGCCTATGGGCCGGTTCGTGCCCGCGACGGCGACATCCTGATCGCCCCGATAACGCCGCGAAATTTCACCGGCCTGTGCGAAGTCACCGGGCAAAGCGAACTCGCCAATGACCCGCGATTCAAGACGTTGCCGGCGCGAGCCGCGAACTGGAACGCCATGATGCAGACTGTCCAGGAATGGACGGAGCGCCACACGGTGGGCGAATGCATCTCCGCACTGGAGCATGCCGGTGTTCCCTGCGCCGAATACCGCGATCCCGGCGCAGCCCTCAGCGATCCGCACCTTCTGCAGAGAGGCGTTTTTGCGAAGATAGCCGACGGCGCTGGCGAGTTTGTCGGAGTCAACGCGCCCTGGAGAATGTCAGGCGCGCAGACGACGATGCAGCGCGAGGTGCCGGCTGTCGGCGCGCACAGGGATGAGGTTCTTTCGTTGCTCGGCCTGCAACCGGACGCGATCGCCCGGCTCGGCGCGGCCGGCGCGTTCGGAAAACCTCGGAACCAAACGACGGTGACTTAGGCCAACAAAACAGCTGCCAAAAGCGCCAGTCAACGAGCGCAGGCGGGAGGAACATGATGAGAATTACGGCTGCTATCTCCGGAATGCCGGGAGATCCGTTCGAAATCGCGAGCTGCGAACTCGCCGACCCGCAAGCCGGAGAAGTTCTGGTTCGGGTCCGCGCGTGCGGCATCTGCCACACCGATATGGCGGTGAAGCTGCAGCATATCCCGATTCCGATGCCGAAGGTACTGGGGCACGAGGGGGCTGGCATCGTCGAGAAGATCGGCCCCGGACCGACGCATCTGCGGCCCGGCGATCATGTCTTGATGAGCTTCGGCTCATGCGGCGAGTGTCCGAACTGCCTGGACGGTGCGAGCGGCTATTGTGACCATTTTCGGGACATCAATCTGTTCGGACACCGGGCCAGCGGTTCGGCGCTGAGCCGTAACGGCACGGAGCTGGGCGGGCACTTCTTCGCCCAATCCGCGTTCGCAACCCATGCCATCGCCACGACCCGCAATGTGATCAAGGTCGACGACGACCTTCCTCTCGACCTCATCGCTCCGCTCGGATGCGGCGTCCAGACCGGCATGGGAACCGTGATGCATGTGTTGCGTCCGCCGGCCTGCAGTTCGATCGCGGTCTTCGGCGTCGGGGCCGTCGGTCTCTCGGCCATCATCGCAGCGCGCATAGTCGGGTGTAAGACGATCGTCGCGGTCGATGTCGCCCCCGAGCGGTTGCGCGTGGCTCTTGAACTCGGAGCGACCCATGCCGTGTCCGGCCGGTCGGAAAACCCGACCGCGGAGATCATCGATCTGACGCGGGGCGGCGCCCATTTCTCCTTGGACACAACTGGCGTTCCTTCGGCTGTCGCTCATTCGATCAATTGCCTGCGTTCGAGAGGTGTCAACGCCCAGGTTGCGGCACCGCCCCGCGGTACGCTGTATGCGGCTGATGCCAGTGTCATCGTCGGTCGGGGAATCACGATTCGCGGCGTCGTGGAAGGTGATGCCAATCCTCGGCTGTTCATCCCACGGATGATCGGATTCTTCCGTGACGGCATGTTGCCGCTCGACAAGTTCGTAAAGACCTACCCGCTCGAAAAAATAAATGAAGCCGTTTGCGAGCTGGAGAGCGGCCGGGTGGTCAAGCCGGTGCTGGTCATGGGGTGAACACGTCGCCGAGGCACAGCATACAAACGAGGAGGGAAGACAGATGCTCGACAGGACAACGGATAATGCAATTGCCGATCACAAGACCTACGGCAGCGTGGAGGCTCAGCACCGGCTGTTTGCCGAATTGCGGCGCGACGATCCGGTCCATTGGACGCAGCCGGATGGATATCGTCCGTTCTGGACGATAACGAAATATGCCGACATCATCGAGATAGAACGGCAGGCCGATCGCTTCATCAATCAGCCGCGGACGAAACTGCTCAGCACCGATTTCGAGAGCAAGGTCCGTGAAGCCATGAACGGCAGGCCCATGCTCGTCCGGGCGCTGCCTCAGATGGATAATCCCGATCATTCCAAGTATCAGAAACTAACCCACGCCTGGTTCCAGCCTCGTCATATCCGGACCTTGGCGGATCGCATGGATGCCTTGGCGAAAGAGAGCATCGATCGGCTGTGCGCGATGGGCGGCGCGTGTGACTTCTACAACGAGATTGCGATCTATTATCCCTTGCGGGTGCTGATGACGATCCTTGGCTTGCCTCGCGAAGACGAGACCCACCTGCTGAAGATCACCCAGGCTTATTTCGGTGGCGGCGATCCGGAGATGCAGCAAGGCGCCGATCTGATCGACGCGACCATGGCCTATGTCGAATATTTCAAGGACGTTGCGAAGGAGCGGCGGCAGAATCCGAAAGACGATGTGGCGACCGTCATTGCCTTATCCGAAATCGACGGCAAGCCGATCGGCGATTTCGAAGCCTATTCCTATTATGTGGCGCTCGCGAGCGCGGGGCATGATACCACGAGCGCAACCCTCGCGGGAGGATTGCTCGCTCTGATCGAGAATCCTGCCGCGATGACTTGCCTGAAGAACGACCTTCAAGCGCTGCCCGACGCGGCAGAGGAGATGGTGCGCTGGGTCTCGCCGGTCAAGCACTTCTTCCGGACAGCGGCCGCTGATTACAGAATTCGGGGCAAGTCGATCAAGGCCGGGGACAGTCTGTTCATCAGCTATCCGTCTGGCAATCGCGACGAAGAAGCGTTCGATCGCCCGTTTGAATTCATCCCTCATCGCTCGCCCAACCGGCATCTCGGCTATGGCTTCGGGATTCACGCGTGCATCGGCAGGCACCTGGCCAAGGCGGAAATCGTGGCGTTTTTTCGCGAACTGCTCGGTAGGATCGATTGGATCGAACTTGCCGGCGATCCGGCGTGGACGGAAACCTCTTTCCTGGGTGGGTTGAAGCGGTTACCGGTACGCTATCAGGCAAGATAGGCATCGAACGATAAAGCATGTCGCTAGGCTCGGCCGGTCCCGCGATTGAGCCCGGCGGGAGCCGACTGGCTGATCGGGAAGCCTCTATCCAACATCACGCGTTGCTCACAAGGTGCGTGCGATCAATCCGATATGTCAGAATTCGGTTGGTTGGCGCTGCGTGCCACAGAGTCCGGTGGCGTGACCTTTGCAATAGCCAACATGCACTTGAGAAAATGCGCGCGGTCTTCCTTGCGCAAAGGCGCCAGCATGATGTTTTGTAGTTCGGCTGCGGCTGGGATAACCGCCAGAAGTGCTTCCACGCCTTTGGCCGTGATCTGAACCTGGATGGATCGGCGGTCTTCCGAATTGCTCTTTCGGGAGATCAGCTTCCGCGCCGTCATTCTTTTGAGCATTTCGCTGAGCGTATTCCGATCGCAACTGATACGCTCCGCAAGAACGGACGGTGTCAGGGGGCCTTGCTGATATAACGCGATAAGTACGCCGAACTGGCGCGGGGTGATGCCGTTCTGCTGCGTCAAATTCTGGTAGAGCACGTCGTAGCGCGCTTCGAGCAGCCGGAGAAGGAAGCCTATGCCGCCCTCCAATCGCCAGTTGCGGGCGATGCCCTCAGCCAACCCCGCTTTCATTTCCTTTTCGGCTGACATCCCGCTATCGACCTAAGCTTTTGCATTAGACTCGAATTAGCCGTTATCAGCTTGGCCATCGGTCCTCAACCCCTTGGGGTTGCGCTTGAAGCCGAAGCGACGGTCATTCCGTGCAGGGAGATCCCATTCGCTCTTGAAAGTCACTTGCAAATATAATACGTATACGTAATATACTGACGATGTAACTGAGCGGCGTGTCGTTCGGGGGAGGAAGGATTGGACCTACGCGAGCTTTTGTCGGTTCCTTACCTCCTGGAGGCCGAGGCCGTCGAAGCCGAACCGGGCAGATGGCTCGTGCGGCTCGCCTATCCAGAACTGCCGGGCTGCGCCGCAGAAGGCTTTGTCGTCGAAGACGTACTGAAGGAACTGGAGCGGCGGCGGATCGAAATGATCATCAGCCTGGTGGAGGCGGGCAAGGGGCCTCCTGTACCCCGAAAGCCGCTCACCCAATCCAACCCGCTGTGGATCGCTCGCGATCTGGGATTGTCGACCCGCGTCGCCGCACTCCTGGGAAGCGCGGCGAAATAGCCCCGGGGGATACACCTGCTGGAAGTAATGGAGGAAGCTCATGCTCTCGCACGAAGACAATGAAAGATTGGTGAGGATCGGTAAGGGCACGCCCCTTGGAGAACTGTTCCGCCTTTATTGGATTCCCTTTTTGCCCTCGGCTGACCTCGTCAATGACGGGCAGCCGAAGCGCATTCGGCTGCTGGGGGAAGATCTGGTAGCGTTTAGGGATTCCGAAGGCCGTGTCGGGCTCGTGGACCAGGCGTGTCCACATCGCGGAGCGCCGCTGATCTTTGGGCGAAACGAAGATTGCGGATTGCGATGCGTCTATCACGGCTGGAAGTTCGACGTCACGGGCGCGATAACCGATATGCCGGCCGAGCCCGTTCGCAGTCGCCTGAAGGAGCATGTTCGGATCAAGGCCTATCCCTGCCGGGAGCGTAACGGGATGCTTTGGACCTACATGGGTCCCGACGCCGCCAGTCCTCCGCCCCTGCCGAACCTGGAATGGAATCTGGTCCCGGCAGAGCAGGTGCACATATCGCTGCGGGTTCAGGAGTGTAATTGGCTGCAGGCCGTCGAAGGCGAGATCGACTCCGCTCATGCGCCGTTGCTCCACGGCCGGCTCGATGCTCAGGGGACTACGAGCGCGTGGATTTAGAAGCGCGACCTTCGTCCGACTTTCGAATGCATCAAGCAGGAATTCGGGATGAGCATCGCAGCCAGGCGAAACTACGATTTAAACACCTTGTACTGGCGCGTCAATCAGTTCCTTCTGCCCTTCTATACGCTGGTGCCGCCGCTGTCCCCGTTCCCGGATCTGAGCGGACATGCCTGGGTGCCCATCGACGATGAGAACACGCTCTGCATCATGTTCTCGTACCATCCTTCGCAGCCATTGCTGCCGAAAACCCGCCAGGTCTTCGAAGAAGGGCACAAGGGCCGGGAGAGCGGGCACGCCAGCCGGCATTCCCTCGTTCAACATCCGGTGACGGTTCCGTACGCCGCCTATTGGACGAAATACACGCCGCAAAATGGCTACGCGTTCAATTACGAGGCGCAGCAGACCACCTGGTTTTCGGGGTTGCCGGGACTGTGGGTGCAGGATGGGGCATGCCAAAGCGGCGTTTCTCCGATCTTCGATCGCACCAAAGAGAACCTGTGTTCCAGCGATACCGGCATTGCCATGACCCGCCGGCTGCTGCTCGAGACGCTGGGAGCCTATCGCGATCATGGCACCAAGCCGATTGGCGTAACCAATCCCGATGTATTCATGGTGCGAGCCGTGTCCCTGCGATTGCCGCCAGAGGAACTCGTGGGTCGACGTGGGTGCCCCGTTCATGCGTGCGCAGCTCGGTGTCGATTTCGGGTACGAGTTGTGAGCGTATCAGGCCAGCGGGGCGACCGTGGATCGTCAACCATCGAAGCACAGAAGTCCTGCGTCGATGGTCGCCCAAGGACGGAGTGACTGCATGGCCGACAGCAATATGCAGGTGCGGGTCAAACGGATCAGCTACGAAGCCGAGAATATCAACTCATACGAGTTGGTGGCTCTCGCCGGCGGCGATCTTGTTCCCTTCACAGCGGGCTGTCACATTGATCTCCATTTGCCGAATGGAATGATCCGCAGCTACTCGCTCCTGAACGACCAAAGCGAACGGAACCGCTATGTTGTTGCGGTCAACAAGGACGCCGCAAGTCGAGGCGGATCCAGCTTCATCCATGAAACGGTGCAGGCGGGGAACATCATCAATATCTCGCATCCCAGGAACAACTTTGTTCTGCAGGAGGATGCAGCTCATTCGGTGCTGATCGCGGGCGGAATTGGAATCACGCCGCTGCTTTCGATGATTCGTCGGCTCGAAACGCTTGGTCGCTCCTGGGAGCTGTTTTATGCGGCAAGGACGCGCGTGGCTGCGGCTTTTATCGACGAGTTGAATGCCCTTCGACCCGACGTCCGTTCGAACGTGCATGTGACGTTTGATCAGGAGCCGCCCGGTCGCATGTTAAACCTTTCCGCGATTATCAACAACGCGCCTGCCAATGCTCATCTTTATTGTTGTGGCCCAGTACCGATGCTCGAGGCGTTCGAAGCGGCTGCGGCCAATCGGCCGGCTGACCACGTGCATGTGGAATATTTCAAGACGAAGGTTGAGCCTGCGGCCAGGGGCGGCTTCGATGTGAAGCTCGCGCGGAGCAACCGAACGATAGCGGTTCCGGCGGGCAAGACCATCCTGAACGCATTGTTGGATGCCGGGATAGCGGTGAGCTACGCCTGCACGGAAGGCGTCTGCGGTACCTGCGAGACGCGGATCGTCGAGGGGGTGCCGGACCATCGGGACGCGTTCCTCAGCAAGGAAGAGCAGGCGGCCAACAAGACGATGATGATCTGCTGCTCAGGCTCGAAATCGCCCACGCTTGTCCTCAATCTCTGAAACTCACGTTAATCAATCACCTGGTGCAACATATGAGAAGCCTGTCGCATATCCTGGGAATATCTCTTCTCGCGCTTGGCGTGTCCTCGCCGGGCTTCGCAGAGCCGCCGCGATCGATCAAGATAGGCGTGCTTAACGACGCCTCCGGCCCTTACTCGGACAATGGCGGTGAGGGATCAGTCACGGCGGCGAGGATGGCGGCTGAAGATTTCATGCAGAAGCACCCCGACTTCAAGGTCGAGATCATCGCGGCAGATCATCAGAACAAGGCCGATGTCGGGGCCGGGATTGCGCGCAGATGGATCGACCAGGACAAGGTGGATGCGATTGCAGATGTGCCGAATTCGGCCGTCGGGCTGGCGGTGAATGAAGTGGTTCGCGGCACCAGGGCAGGGCTTATCGCCTCAAGCGCGGCGTCGTCCGATCTCACGGGAAAGTACTGCTCACCCAATACGATCCAGTGGACCTTCGACACCTGGGCCGCTTCGCATACGATTGGTGATTACTTCGTGCGTCATGGCGGCAAGAAGTGGTACTTCATCGCGACCGATAATGCGTTGGGTAAATCCATGGTCCGCGACGGAACGTCGGTGATCAAGTCGAGCGGCGGGACCGTTCTCGGCTCCGTCAACGTTCCGATCGACAACGCGGACTATGCCTCCTTCATCTTGCAGGCAGACGGCTCGGGGGCCGAGGTGATCGCTTTCGCCACCGCCGGCGGCGACACGATCAACCTTATCAAGCAGTCATCTGAATTCGGGCTCAAGCAGAACGGGCGTACCTTTGCAGCCCTGCTGACCACGGCGAACGACGTGGAATTGAGCGGCCTCTCCGTGGCGCAAAGTCTCATTGTAACCCAGCCTTTCTACTGGGACCTGAACGATGCCAGCCGTGCCTGGTCGGCAAGATTCAGCGGGCGTCAACACGGGCAGTCACCGACTGCGTTTCACGCCGGAGTGTATTCCTCCGTGAGGGCCTATCTGAACGCGGCCCTGGCTGCGGGAACAAATGATGCCCAGGTGGTGATCCGGAAGATGAAGGAGAGCCCGATCGATGATGATCTGTTCGGGCCGGTTGTCGTTCGTCCGGACGGGCGTGCCATTCACAACATGTACATATTGAAGGTGAAGTCCCCCGCAGCATCGAAGAGCAAATGGGACCTTCTGGAGCAGGTGGGGCTGCTGACCGGACCCGAGGCCTTTCGGCCGCTGGATGAAGGCGGATGCTCGCTGGTCGAGCAGTCAAAGAACAACTGATGGATCACTCCAATCGTGATCGCGCGCTCGTGAAGTGAAGCGGCGATCATCGGATCTTGAAAGCCTGGGCGACAAAACGGTGGATATTAAAAATGCTCGATCAGCTTGAAGCGGAATTTCCGGAACATGCGCCACGACCCGCCGACGCGCCAAAGGCCCTGGAAGGAATACGGGTCGTCGATTTCTCGCATTTCATCGCTGGGCCGCTTGCGACAATGATCCTGGCCGATATGGGTGCAGAGGTTATCAAAATCGAAGCGCCAGGCCGCGGCGACGATCTTCGCCGATATCCACCGCTACACCCGGACCTGATGCACGGCGCGCCGTTTCTCTGGACCAACCGCAACAAGCGCAGCGTGGCCATCGACCTGAAGTCCCCGGAGGGCCTGAAAGTCGTGCATGAATTGATCGCGAAGGCGGATGTGGTCGTCGAGAATTTCTCGACCGGAGTCATGGAACGCCTGGGTCTCGACTATGACAGCTGCCGCAAAGTCCAGCCGGAGATCATCTACTGCTCGGTGTCGGCCTATGGACGCGACGGTGCTTTTGCCGATCGGCTCGGCTTCGACCCTATAGCGCAAGTCGAGAGCGGGTTTGTCTCCATGAACGGTTACGCTGACCGCGAAGGCGTGCGCGCGTTGTCGCCGGTGATGGACATCAGCACGGCTATGATGGCGTGTAACGCGGTACTCGGCGCGCTGGTCGCACGCGAACGCAGCGGCCTTGGTCAGGCTATTGAGGTTTCCCTGTTTGACAACGCCGTCCTGATGACCGGTTACGCCACACTGCAGCACCTCTTCAGCGGCGCGGACGCTCGGCGACATGGCAATACCAGTCCCGATACGTGCCCATCGGGCGTGTTTCAGGCGCAAGACACTTCGTTCTATATTAATTGCGGGAACGACAAGATCTTTCAGCGCTTGATGTCCCAGGTGCTTGGTCAGGCAGATTTGGCGGCGGCTCAGGCTTACGCGACTGGACCCGACCGAATTCGTCGGAGAGACGAATTGTTCGCAATCCTGGGCGAAGCGTTCGCGCAGCAGCCATGGTCGTATTGGCAATCGAAGATGCGTGCGGCGGGCGTACCGTGCGGGCAAGTGCGCACCGTTGGTGAGGCCATTCGCGCTCCGGAAGCGAGAGAGCGTGCACTCGTGACCCGGATTCGGCATCCGAAGGTCGGATGGGTGCCGAATGTACGGTCGCCGATTCGATATTCTCGCACGCCAATTGTGGACCCCGTAGCCGCGCCGGCTGTCGGTCAGCATACGAAAGAGGTGCTCTGCGGTTTGCTCGGCTATGACGAGGACCGCTTGGCCCAGCTAGCGCAGACGGGCGCACTAGGTGGTCATCACGGACGGCCTGAATCTGCGGAGAGATAGATCCGATGGCCCGGACAGATCGCACACTTAGGGGCCGCGTGGCGGTCATCGGCGTTGGCGAAACCGCGTATTATCGGCACGGCACTTCGCCGGATCCGGAATTCAAGCTCGCGCTAAAGGCAATCCTCGCCGCCTGCCGTGACGCCGGGCTCGACCCACGCGAAATTGACGGGTTCGCCTCCTATAGCGACGATCGCAGCGATGCATCGCGGCTCGCCGCTGCGCTGGGCACCCGAAGGTTGCGTGCTGCCACGATGCAGTGGGGCGGAGGGGGCGGGGGAGCCTGCGCGGCAGTCGCAAATGCGGCGGCTTCCATCGTCGCTGGTCTCGCGGATTGTGTGGTCGTATTTCGCTCGCTGGCGCAGGGGCAACATGGCCGTTTCGGGCAGGCGCCAGGTATCCATACCATTTCAGGCGAAAAGGCTTATTTGATGCCTTATGGTGTACTCGCGCCACCTCAACGCTTTGCCATGAGAGTCCGCCGCTACATGCACGAGCACGGCGTACGACAGGAAGCCCTGCGCGCGATTGCGCTGGCGTCCTACCACCATGCACAAGCGAACCCGCGTGCGGTCATGTACGGCAAGCCGCTGGATGCGGCAAAATACGATGCGTCGCGCTGGATCGCGGAACCCTTTCATCTATACGATTGCTGTATGGAGAATGACGGCGCAGCTGCACTCGTGATTGTGCCTGCGGAACGCGCCAAGGAATTCCGCCACAGGCCTGCCTACGTACTCGGCGCTGCTGTCGGATCGGGATATCGCACGGCAGCCATTCCGCACAATTCGCCGCTCTATGCCAGCGCAAGCTTCGATACGGTCGCGCCCGACCTTTACCGGATGGCTGGTCTAGGTCCGTCCGATGTCGGTGTAGTCCAGAGCTACGAGAATTTCACCGGCGGGGTCGTCATGGCCTTGGCGGAGCACGGCTTTTTCAAGCCGGCGGAGGCCAATGATTTTCTCACGCTCGAAAACCTTGTGGCGCCTTCCGGGCGGCTGCCGCTCAACACAAGCGGCGGCAATCTCGCCGAGTGCTACATGCACGGTTTTGAACTTGTGCTCGAGGCCGTACGCCAGGTGCGCGGCACGTCGACGAACCAGGTAAAGCGGAATGACATTGCAATGGTCATTGGTGGTCCGATGGTCACGCCAGTCAGCAATCTCCTTTTCGGCTCGGAGGCGACGCTATGAGCAGCAGGGCAAGTTCGAGATATCTTCCTGCGGGCTTGCCGATCCCGGTGGCCGAGGCCGACGATTTGTCGGCGCCTTACTGGGCGGGGCTACGAGAAAACCGGCTCTTGGTACAGCGATGCAGTCATTGTCACACTTGGCAATTCGGGCCCGAGTGGCTCTGTCATCGCTGTCACGCCTTTGATCCTCAATGGACCGAGGTCGAACCGCGGGGCCATATCTTCAGTTGGGAGCGTGTCTGGCATCCCTCCCACGCGTCGCTCACGCACCACGGTCCCTACGTGGCCGTGCTCGTGGAAATACCGCATGCCGGTGAGGTGCGGATGGTAGGCAACCTGCTGGGCGATCCAGCGCAGGTGGTCGCGATCGGCGCCGAGGTGGAGGGCGTGTTCGAGCATCATCCCGATATTGATCCACCATATTCCCTGCTGCAGTGGCGGATGCGCTAGGGAATTGTATGTTGCCGCGACTTTGCAATAGCTGTCCTCATCCATGAGAATGAAAGAAGCGCAGGTTTGAGTGGGCGTCGTGCGGCGAGCGCCATTGAGAACGCCGCGACGAAACTTCAGGCGGCCACCATCAGCGAAGGTCGGTATCGGTGGTGGCGTGTCGCCGATTTGAACCTACCATTCGACAAGTTTCTGAGTTTAGGCCGACGATCGGAGGAAATATCGTAGATTTGCGTCATGTGGAGAAAGGCGGTAGCGCTCTCCCGCTACCAACGGCCACGATTTTTAACGCCAAACTACGGTCTTCTACGATTTTGTACCCCTGATGGTAGCGGCCTGAGCCATTGGGCGCGAATTCCGTTGGCCGCCAGGCGATGCAGATCTGGTTTGCCTCTGAGAGCTGACCTTCTCGCCCAATGAAGCACTTCGGCTTCGTGCCAGAAGGCGATCTCACCGGACCGGCCGCTGTTGGCGCTAAGCGGCCGTTCGTACGCATAGTGGGCGGTTACGGAACCAAGCCTACAGGGATTGCCGACCACATTGACTGAGTGTCTTTTGGCAATTCTTCACTGAGTTGAACGTAGGGGTGTCTTTCCAACCAAAATACGCAGCAGTTCGACCGGGTCTCAGATTGCTTGGGTCTAATGAAAAGTCTTTGGCCGAGATGGGGATATTTTCTGGTCAGCAGGTCACGGCGCCCTGAACTCAATCACTAGATGAAACCCCGCACCACCGGCGCGGGGCTTCATTAACGCGCGCATTGGGACGCTCGAACTGAAATGCGTCTTTATGAATAACGTTCATGGCTACGCCTGACGCTATCCGGCTTGAGACGATTTATTTCTGCGTCTCAGACTTGGCATATTCCGCCGATTGCGCCTTAACGACACCCCAGACGTCGTCCTTGAACGCCGCTATCCAATCGGTCTGTGGCACCCACTTGCTGCCATCCCACATCTCGATACGCGTCTTGCCGCCGCCGCCATGATCCTGCGGCGTGACCGTGACGGGAGCCATCAAGCCATTCACTCCATAATCCTTCATGCTCTCAAGGCCGTCCTTGATTTTCTCTGGCGTCAGCGGCCAGCCATCTTTCTTTATCGCAAGGCGTGCGCCTTCGACGGCGATCGACCAGATCGCGAGACCGGTGTTGTAGTAGACGTCTTCTATATTCTTGCGGTCCCCGTTTCCTTTGCCCTTGTCGTAAAGCTCCTTTACGATCTCCTGGATCAACGGCTGGTTCGACCCGCCGGCGACGTTGGTGCCGCGCTTGATCCCCTTGGCCGCATCCGCGCCGATGTTATTGATATCCACCTCGTTCATCCAATTGACGGCGATATACTTTTCGATCGGGATCCCATTGCGCTTCATTTCTCGCGAAGCGATCACGTGCATGTTCGACAGGCTCCAGCTGACGATCCAGTCTGGGCTGAAGCGACGGATCTGGGTCCAGGCCGAGGCCTGATCGTTGCCGGGAAGGGGATACGGGAACAGCTGAAGGTCGAAGCCCTCTTTCGCGGCCAGCGTCTTCAGGATCCCGATAGGTTCCTGTCCGAACGGGTAATCGACGTAAAGGAAGGCGACCTTGACGCCCTTCAGGTTTCCGCCAGATTTCTGCTTGATGTATTCGATATCGTTCGAGGCCTGACCCCAGTAGGTCGGACCGATTGGAAATACCCATTTGAATACGTCGCCGTCGACGGCATCACCACGACCGGCCAAAGACTGGATCAGGACGTTGCCGTCTTTCATGACGCGAGGAAGAACGGCGCGGGACACAGGCGTCGACAGCATGTCGAACACCATTACGCCCTCGCGCTTCAGCCGCTCGTAGCATTCGATGCCGCGCTGCGGCTCGTTGCCATGGTCCTGCACGATCATTTCGACCGGATGGCCTTCGATCCCGCCTTTCAGGTTGAGAAGGTCTGCGTAGTCGCGAGCGGCCTGAGCGACCTGGGGGGTGACGAAAGTGTAGGCCTTGCTGAGGTCGTAGCAGAGAGCGAAACGCATCGGATCGGCCGCGGCCGCCGGCACGATAGTAAGCGCGGTCCATGCAAGACCGGCCATGATCGATCGTAGCTTCATTTTGAGATCCTCCCTTGATCCAATTAGACTTGTTGTCTGATCTTGTTCGCGTCATTGTCAGATGATGGCTGTTTGATTAGATTACGTCAGCCACCGCTTCCTTCGCCTGTAGTGCTTGACGGCGTGCAGGTCTTGGCCCTTCGCGCCCCCAAGGTAAAAATCCTGGATGTCTGGATTTCTCTTCAACGCTTCCGCAGTATCATGCATGACAACGCGACCGCTCTCAATCAGATACCCGTGCGACACGATCTCAAGCGCCGCGACGGCGTTCTGCTCGACAAGCAGGATCGATAGACCCTCGTCTTTATTGATCTGGCGTATGATCTGAAAGATTTCCGCAACTAGGAACGGAGCCAGCCCGAGGCTCGGTTCGTCAAGCATCAGCAGTATTGGCTGGGTCATCAGGGCCCGCCCGATAGCCAGCATCTGCTGTTCACCACCGGATAGATAGCCCGACGCGACGGTGCGGCGTTCGTAGAGGCGGGGAAAGTAGCTATATACCCGCTCCCTGTTGCGATTCAGATCGTGGCGGCTGCGCACAGCCGATGCAGCGACAAGGTTTTCGTCGGGCGTCAGATGCTCGAATACGCGTCGTCCCTCAAGCACGTGGACAATTCCCAGCTTCACTCTATCCTGCGGCATCAGCGGGCCGATGTTGCGGCCGAGAAAGTGCAGTTCACCCCGCCTGACCTCGCCTCGTTCGGCGGCGAGCAGGCCGCTGATCGATTTCAGCGTCGTGCTCTTGCCGGCGCCGTTCGCACCCAGCAATGCCACCATTCCGCCCTCGGGGACGTCGATCGACACCCCCTTGATGGCAAGGGAAATATGGTCGTAGACGACTTCGACGTTATTGAGCGATAGCGCTTTTGCGGCGGTCTGGGCGATCATGGATTCTCTCGCTATTTCTTCACATAGCCGAAGGGCCAGACCAGCAGGTAGTCACGCAAATTGTTGTAGAGCTTTCCGAGGCCCAACGGCTCGATCAGAAAAAAGCCGATGATAAGTGCGCCATAGAGCGCCTGCGGAAGGTGAGCCAGCGTCTCGATACCGAGCGTGAACCCGAACCGGGTCGCCGCCCATGAGATGAAGCTGTTCGTGACGCCGGGCATCAGCAGGATGAACGCGGCGCCGAAATAGCTCCCGATAATACTTCCCAGTCCGCCTACAATGACCATTGCCAGGGCCTGGATCGAGACGTCGACGGAAAATTGTTCGGGCGTCACCGCGTGATAGAAGGTGCCGATAAGAATTGCCCCCGTCACGCCGCCGATAAAAGAGGATGCCGAGAAAGCCAGAAGCTTGAAGTAGAAGCTGTTCACGCCGATGACGGCGGCGGCATAGTCCTTTTCCCGAACCGCGATGAGGGCACGGCCGAGTGCCGTTCGTCGCAGATTGAGCATGAAGGATGTCACCATGATGCACCAGACCAGTGCGATGTAGTATAGTCCGGCATCCGAGGTTATGGGCCAGCCCAGCAATCGGATATCCGGCGCCTGCAATGTGGCCTGCGTACCGCCGCTGATCGCAGGGACGTGCGAGATCGTCCAGTCCATGACGAACTGCAAGGCGAGGGTGGAAAGCGCGAGGTACAAACCCTTGACGCGAAGCGCGGCGAAGGCAAATCCAATCCCAATGATCGCGGCCGTCGATCCGGCAAGAATGATGGCGATTTCCCAGGGGATCCCGAACTTGGTGGCATGGACCGCCGCATAGGCGCCGATTCCCATCACGGCCGCATAACCGAGATGGAATTGCCCCGCCCAGCCGAGAATTAGATTGAGGCCGAGCGCACCGGCAGTCCATACCAGCCATGGCAGCAGATAGCTGCTGAGATAGAGCGAATTCAGATAGAGCGGCGCGGCCAAACCGAGCAGCAACAGAATGCCGATCATGTACCGGTCGGCAGCGATCGGAAACAACGCCCGGTCCGAGGCATAATCGGTATGGAAGATCCCGGCCTGCCGGAACAGCATGCTCTCAGATCCTCTCGATGTTGTGGCGGCCGTAGAGGCCGTGCGGTCGGATCAGGATGGTCAGGATCAGCATCGCCGCGTCGACGAGATCGCGGCTCGCGCCCCCCAGGAGCGGATCGAGAAAACTGGATGCCACGCCCTCAACCACGCCGAGCAGCACGCCGGCGAGCAATGCGCCTCCGATACTGTCCAGCCCGCCGAGAACGGCGACCGTCACGCCCTTGAGCAACAGTTGAGAAAGCGACTGATCCACGCCCTGCACCGACCCCCACAGCACGCCGGCGATCGTTGCGACAACCGCCGACATCGCCCACGATATCGCCACGCCGCGTTCGACGGAGATGCCGACCGACCAGGCCGCGGTATAGTCGTCGGAAATGGCGCGCAGCACGACGCCGGCTCGGGTTCGGAAAAACAGCGCGAACAGACCGAACATCACGACCGCGACCGCGGCTCCGAACGCATAAGCGCGATTGATCAGCATCGGGCCGACAAAAAGCGGGGCATCGCTGATGCCGAGCGGCATCGGCCGTCCGGTGCCGCCCCAGATCGTCATCGAACCGGCGCGCAGGAAGATTTCCAGCCCAAGGGTCATCATCAGGATCATGACGATCGGCCGGCCGGCCAGCCTGCGCAGCGCGATCCGCTCGATCACCATGCCGACGCCGAACATCGTCACGATGCCCAGCACAATCGCGAGCCATATCGGCGCGCCCGCATTGTTGGCGAATGCGAGCACGACGTAGGCCCCCAGCATCGTCATCGCGCCCTGCGCCAGATTGGGCACCGAGGACGATTTGTAGATCAGCACGATACCCATCGCGACCAGCGAATACATCAGGCCGACAAGCGCACCGTTGGCGGCCGATTCGGACAGAAGAGCCCAGTCCATGTGTCAGGCCTCCTGTACCGACAATGTGCGTTCGATGATGCCAACTTCACCTAACTCGTAGCCGACCTTTGCTTTCATCAGCACCGTGCTCTGATCATCATAGATGGCGTCGATGATCGGCTTGTAGCGCTCCTCCACGACGTTGCGGCGGATTTTGCGGGTTCTGGTGATTTCGCCGTCGTCGGCATCGAATTCCTTGTGCAGGCAGACGAATTTCCGCAACTGCAGCCCGTCCGGCAGTGCGCTGTTGACGTGCTTCACCGCAGCGGCGATCAGGGCGATGACTTGCGGCTTCTGCGACAGGTCGGCATAGGAGATATAAGAAATCCCGCGCAGCTCGGCCCAAAGGCCGACAGCTTCCTTGTCGATGCAAATGATGGCTGACAGCGTCTCGCGGCCGCTGCCGAGCACCGCGGCATCCTTGATGTACGGACTGAACTTGAGTCGGTTCTCGATATAGTTGGGAATATAGCGCTCGCCCTTCGCGGTATGCACGACGTCCGATAGCCGCCCCAGCACCACGAGGTGGCCGTCAGGTTCGAGGTAACCTGCATCCCCGGTGTGCAACCAACCGTCTTCGAGGCTCTCTCGCGTCGCCTCGTCCTGTTTGAAGTAGCCGCTGAACACGCTGCCGGAGCGGACCAGGATTTCGCCGGCGTCGCTTATCCGGAGATCGACGCCCGGCAGGGGACGGCCAACGGTGTGCAGCCTGACTTCTTCGAGGCCCTGGATGGCATTGTAGGCACTGGTTTCGGTCTGACCATAGAGTTGGCGCAGCCTGATGCCGAGCGCGCGGTAAAAGACGAAGGTATCCTCGCCCATCGCTTCACCGCCGGTGAAGGCGCCGCGCAGCCGGGTCAGGCCGAACTGGTCCTTGATCGGTCCATAGACCAGCCATTCGCCGAACCAGTTCAACAGCCGTTGCTTGACTGTCGGCTGACAGCCTTCGAGCTTGCGCTTTTCGGCTGAAATGGCCGACGCCATAAAAAACTCGTAGACCCGCTTCTTCAGCCACGAGGAGTTTTCCATGCGCACCTGAATGGTAGTCAGAAGATTGTCCCAGCTGCGCGGCGCGGCAAGATAGAATGTCGGTGCGATCTCGCGCAGGTTTTGCAGCACGGTCTCCTGCCGTTCGGGAATATTGATCGTGAAGTGCAGTGCGATCCCGGCGCCCATCGTCACTGCGAAGTCGCCGACCCAGGCGATCGGTAGATAGGCCAGAATGCTCTCGCCGAACTGGAACGCTCCGCCTCGATAGGCATTTCGAACGCCGGCCAGCAGGTTACGGTGTGACAGCACCACCCCCTTAGGCTTGCCGGTACTGCCGGACGAATGCACGAACACGGCCGGGCCTTCGGCCTGTGCGCGGGCGATCAACTCGTTTCGCAGGTTCGGATTGCGGGCGAGCAACTTCGCGCCCCTTGCCTGGAGCGCGTCCCACGAGATCAGGCCTGGATTGGCGTAAGCGGCCAGTCCACGTGGATCGTCGTAGATAATATGTTCGATCGTCGCGCCTTGCTCGCGCAGATCGAGAATCTTGTCGACTTGCTCCTGGTCTTCGGCAAGCGCGAAACGCGCGCCTGCCTCGTGAACGAAGTGGCGGATTTCATCGAGAGTAGCGTCGGGGAATGCCGGCATTGCGTATCCATTGATAGCGCCGGCAGCCAGCATCCCGGCGTAAAGTCGAGGCCGGTTGTCGCCCAGCACCAGCATGACGTCGCCTGCTTTGAAATCCAGCCCTTCAAGACCAGCGGCGCAGCAAATCACGATATCAAGCAGCTCCTGCCACGTCGTCTGCTTCCAGATGCCCTTGCTTTTCTCGCGCATCGCGACACGGTCGGGAAAGGCCCCGGCATTCTGCGCCAGAGCGCGGATCAGCGTGCTATCGGTTTCGAAATTCCACGCCGATGCCAATTCAGCGGGCGGCATGCGCGCCCCCGATGTAAGCCTCAACCACTCTTGGGTCGGCGACGACGTCGGCCGGGACGCCGCTGCCGATCATGGCGCCATAATTCAACGCCAGCATGCGATCGCAAATGCCGGTGATGACATCCATGTGGTGCTCGATCAGCAGCACCGTGACATTGCGTTCATCGCGCGCATCCAGGATGAAGCGCGCCATGTATTCCTTTTCTTCCTGGTTCATCCCGGCCATTGGCTCGTCGAGAATCAAGAAGCTGGGCTCGGCCGCAAGGGCCCGCGCCAGTTCGACGCGCTTCTTCAGGCCGATCGGAATCCCGTCGACCAGTTCGTCACGCACGCCCTCAAGCTGCAGAAAGTCGATCACGTCTTCGACCGCAGCGCGGTTCAGCGTCTCGTCACTGCGGGCAAGCCACCAGTAAAGCGCTGTGCGTGCAACACTGGGCTTCATGTGAATGTGGCGGCCCAGCAGGATATTATCGAGCACGCTCATGCCGTTGAAGAGCGCAAGGTTCTGGAAGGTGCGGGCAACTCCCAATGTCGCGATATAGTGTGGCGCCAAGCCCGTGATGTCGCGGCCGTTCAGCAGAATGCGCCCCCGCTGCGGCGGATAAAATCCGGTGATCGCGTTGGTGAGGGTGGTCTTGCCGCATCCGTTGGGACCGACGAGGCCGAATATCTCGCCGCGTTCGATCCGCATATCGATGCCGTTCAGCGCGACGATACCGCCAAAGCGCCGCTCGACGGATCGACATTCGAGCACCGGCCCGGCGCTTTCACCAGCAAGAACCAACCTGTCTCCTCCACGCATCGTCGATGCCGGCTCAGCGCAACTCAGAAGGCCGGCCATTTCTTCTTGTCGATCGACATCCGAAGCTAACGAACGTTAGATTTTCATGCAAGCCGGATGACCGGGATAATGCCGCTGGGGCGATACGACCATCGTCCCAATCCGGCCGCCTCAACCTATTTCTCGCTGAATTTCGGCTCGCGCTTCTCGCGAAAGGCCGCGATGCCTTCGCGCGCGTCCTCGTGCATGAAAAGAAGCGGAAAGCCATCGATGGCGTGACGCATCTCGTCACCGCCGAGTCCGCGGTTGTAGAATGATTTGGCCATCTGCACCGCCAATCGCGGCTTCGACGCGATCCGTTCCGCGAACGCGATGGCGTCCGCAAGCACGCTGCCGTGCGGCACGACGCGCAGCACAAGGCCGAGGTGGCAAGCTTCCTCCGCGGAGATCGGATCGCCAAGGATGCTCATTTCCTTGGCCTTGGCGCGGCCGACGATGTCCTGCAGCCGGACGATCGCAAAACCCGGCAACAGACCAAGCTTGATTTCCGGTACAGCGAAACGCGCGCGGTCGGATGCGATGACGAAGTCAGACGCCATTGCCAGTTCGAATCCACCGCCATAGGCGATGCCGTTGACCGCCGATATCACGGGCTTGCGGGTATTTTCGGGCGCGGCCAGCACCTCCAGCGCCGCGATCAGGAAGGCGCGGGCCTTCTCGGGATCGAAATCGAAGTCGCCGATGTCGGCGCCCGCGCAGAATGCCTTGTCGCCGCTGCCCGTGATGATGGCGACCCGGATGGCGGGGTCCGCATCGGCCTTTTTCAGGCCTTCAAGGATGCCGCTGCGGATGCCGACGCTGAGGGCATTGAGCTTGTTTGGCTCGTCGAGCGTGAGGATTGCTATCTTGCCCTTGGTTTCGTAGTCGACGCTTCCCAATCGCATTGCGCGCTCCCCGTCGTTCGTCGTTTCAGCGGATGGCCCTGGTGCTTCTAGCCGATCATGGTGTATCCGCCCGAGACCGACAGGACCTGGCCGGTGACATAGCCCGCCGCCGAGGATGCAAGGAAGACCACGGCGTTGGCGGTATCTTCGGCCCGCCCGAGTCTGCGCAGCGGCAACGCCTTTGCGATCTTTTCATACTGCTCCGGCGTAAAAAAGGAGTTCTTGTTCCACATGCTGGCGCTGCCGATTTCATCGATCCCTTGCGGCAGGGTGACGCCGGGGCAGACGACGTTGCAGCGGATGCCGTAGCGACCATTCTCCTTGGCGATCGTTTTCATGAACGAATTGATCGCGGCCTTGACGCCGCCATAGACCGCTTCGCGCGGTTCGCCCGCCCGGCTTGCATCCGAGCTGATTGAAACGATGCCCCCGGCATTCTTTGGGATCATGATGTCGAGCACGCATTTGGTGCAGTTGAGCACGCCGACATAATTGACCTGGATGATTTTCTGCCAGAGTTCCGGCGTGGTCTGGGTGAAGAACATGAACTGATCCCAGCCGACGCCGTTGACCAGTACATCGACGGCACCGTGTTTGTCCGTCGCCGCCTTGAACATCGCTTTGACCTGATCCATGTCGGTTACGTCGGTCTTGACGACCTGAACGCTTGCCGCGCCTTTCTTACTGGCCAGTTCGGCCACCTTTTCGGCCTGCCCATCGTCGAGATCGCCAATGGTGATGTGGGCGCCCTCGACCGCGAAACCGAGGACAATTGCGCGGCCGATATTGGAGCCGCCGCCGGTGACCACGACCGATTTGCCCTTCAAATTCAGATCCATATGCCTGCACTCCCTGTGCTGAAATTGAACTACGGTTGCCGGTCCGGCTCCACGACCACGACAATTGCATTGCGCTCGACAGTCTCGCCCGCCCGGCAATTGACCGCGGTGACCACGCCGTCGGTTTCGCTGCTGATGCGCAACTCCATCTTCATCAATTCCAGGACGGCGGCGACATCGCCCGCCTTGATCCTGTCGCCGACCGCGACATTGACCTTCAGGATCATGCCCATCATCGGCGCGCGCAGTTCGCCGCTCGTCTCTGCGGCCGCGCTGATATAGGCAAGATAGGGAATGGCCGTCAGGGTATGGACGCCACGCAGATCGTGGACGAACACCGTCTGCTCATGCTGGTAAATCCGCACGGTCTCGCGGCGCGCTCCGACGATTGCGGTGAAGCTGTCATTTTCTAGCGGAATCAACCTGACCAGCCACTTGTCGTCATTGACTCCGACCATCATGGCGCCATCGGCCTGCCTCGGAGCAAATCTGATCTCGGCGCTCGCGCCCGCAGTCTCGAGATGCAGGATCGGGATCGGCGACAGCCCGTCTCCCCCTGCCATCATTTGCCATCCGGTCATCTCGCGCGATTGCCACGGGCTGCCGGCCGCGGGCTGGCTCTGCCGGATCATCCAGAAATAGGCCCCCAGCGCGAGCGCCTCGGCGTCCGCACCCTTTGCCTTGCCCACAAGCCGGTCGATCTGCTCGTCGATCAGCCGGGTGTGGAAGGTGGCGTCCCGCGTCGCGGGCAGGCCGATCAGGTGCTTGAGAAATGCCTGATTGGTCGTAACGCCGAAAATCGAGGTTTCGTCCAGCGCGCGGCCCAGTTTGTCGAGCGCCTCGTCGCGCGTTTCGGCGTATGCGATCAGCTTGGCCAGCATTAAATCGTAGTAGGGGGTGACGGCAGACCCGCTTTCGACGCCAGTCTCGACGCGAACGCCACCGGCCGGAAATTTGACATAAGCGAGATCCCCGGAGCAGGGGAGAAAATTGTTCGCCGGGTCCTCCGCGCAGATCCGTCCCTCGACGGCATGGCCATGGCACCGTACGTCGCCCTGGGCAAAAGGCAGTCCCTCGCCGGCGGCGATGCGCAGCATGGTCTCGACGATATCGATGCCGGTCACCATCTCGGTGACGGGGTGCTCGACCTGAAGGCGCGGATTGACCTCCAGAAAATAATAGGTGTCTCCGCTCAGGATGAATTCGACCGTGCCAACCCCCCGATAGTTCAGGCGCTTGCCGAGCCGTACCGCGTCGCCGACCATTTTGTCGCGAAGCGATGCGGAGAGATTGGCGGCAGGGGCTTCCTCAATCAGCTTCTGGTGACGCCGCTGCAGCGAGCATTCGCGCTCGAACAGGTGAACCACGTTGCCTTTGCCATCACCGGCGATCTGTACTTCGATATGGCGCCCGCATTCGACCAGCTTTTCGACGATCAGCCCAGCATAGCCGAACGAGTTTTTCGCCTCGCGCATGGCCGATTCGATTTCACCGGCAAGGCCGTCGAGATTTGCGACGGCACGCATGCCCTTGCCACCGCCTCCCGCTGCCGCCTTCAGCATCACCGGAAGCCCGAGTTCACGCACGATCCCGGCGATCTCGGTGGCGTCTTCGCTCGGCCTCCCGCTGCCGGGGACGGTCGGCACACCGGCCGCTTCGGCCTCGCGCTTGGCGGAAGCCTTGTCCCCGAGCCGCTCGATTGTCCCGGGCGTCGGACCAATGAAGACCAGGCCCGCGGCCTCCACGGCGCGCGCGAACGCGGCATTTTCGGCGAGAAAACCAAAACCGGGATGGATCGCCTGCGCGCCTGACGCTTTCGCCGCGTCGATGACGGCATCGATCCGCAGGTAGCTGTCGGACGCGGCCGCATTGCCGATCTCGATGGACTCGCCGATTATCCTGACGTGCAAAGCCTCGGCATCGGCCGCGGAGTGGATACCGGCGGCCGCAATCCCCAGTCGACGACAGGTCCGCGCAATGCGGCAGGCGATTTCACCGCGATTGGCGATCAGGATCTTCTTGAACACCGGGCGATATCCTCCGTCGTCACATTCTGAACACGCCAAATTCGGTGTCCTGTTGCGGCAGACGGCCGGCAAGATCGAGTAGCAGCCCCATCACATTGCGGGTTTCGAGTGGGTCGATCACCATGTCACACCAGGTGTTGCGGGCGAAATTGTAGGCGTTGGCAAAGTCCTCGAAGGTCTTGCGTACCGGCGCCCGATAGGCCTCGCGCTCTTCGTCGCTCCAGCTTGTGCCCTCGCGCCTGTGCCCGTCGTCCTTGACCATCGCGAGCGTATTTGCGGCCTGATCGGGCCCCATGATCGCCGAGCGTCCGTGCGGCCACATCATCATCGCATGGGGCTTGAAGGCGCGGCCGCACATGGCAAGATATCCTGCGCCATAGGCATTGCCGATGATCAGCGTGTATTTCGGCACGTTGGCGCTGGCCATCGCCGTGATCATCTTGGCGCCGTGCTTGGAGATGCCGCCTTCTTCCGCCTCGCGCCCGACCATGAAGCCGGTGACGTCGGCCATAAACAGCAACGGGATGTTGCGCTTGCAGCAGAGATCGATGAAGTGCGTCGCTTTCAGCGCGCTTTCCGAGAACAGCACGCCGTTGTTGCAGAGGATTCCGATCTCAAATCCCATGATGCGCGCAAAACCGGTGATCAGCGTATCGCCGTACAGCGGCTTGAACTCGTGAAACTCGCTGTCGTCGACGAGGCGCGCGACGATATCACGGTTGTTGGTGGGTACGCGTGGATCGGCGCTGATCAGTCCGTAGATATCGTTGGGATCGCTTCGCGGCGGGCGCGGCGCCGCAACGTTCCACCGTTGTGCGGGAATCTCGCCGAGATGGGCGACGATGTCGCGGGCAATCGCAATCGCGTGGCTGTCGCTTTCCGCCAGATGATCGGTCACGCCGCTGACGCGGCTATGCATTTCGCCGCCGCCGAGCGCTTCCACGCCGACTTCTTCCTTTGTCGCCGCGTAGACGAGTTGCGGCCCGCCGAGGAACATCGCGCCCTGGTTTCGCACGATGACGGTTTCGTCGCACAGCGCCGGCATATAGGCGCCTCCGGCGGTCGAAGGCCCATGAACGATGGCAATCTGTGGAATGCCCTCGCTCGACATCCGGATCTGGTTGTAGAAAATCGAGCCGAACTGCCCTTCGTCGGGAAAGATATTGGGCTGGTCCGGTAGATTGGCGCCGCCGGACTGGACCATGGTGACGCAGGGCAGCCGGTGCTGCCAGGCAAAGCGCTGCGCGCGGACGTGCTTTTTGCAGGTGATGCCGTAATAGGTGCCGCCCTTCACCGTGGCGTCATTGGCGATGATCATACAGGCGCGGCCCGACACCATGCCGACGCCGGTGATAATGCTGCCGCCGGGCGGCACACCCTCATACATGCCTTCACCGGCGAGCTGGCAGAATTCGAGAAACGGCGAGCCGGGGTCGAGCAGGGCCGCGATGCGTTCCCGCGGCAGCAACTGCTTGCGCTCCTTGTGCAGCCGCCGTGCCCGCTCCGGGCCACCAATCACTGCGGCCGCCCGGCGCGCGCGGAGATCGGCGATCCGTTCGTCATAGACTTTCCGGTTGCGGCGATACTCCTCGCTCGCGGCGGAAACGTCGGACTTCATGATAGCCATCGCAGGCGATCCTAGTAGCTGCGCGGCAAGCCCATCACGTGCTCGCCAATATAGTTGAGAATCATTTCCCGATTGAGGGGCGCGGTCTTCAACAGCCGCACCAGCGGATAGATATCGAAGATGCCATACTCCTTGGTGAAACCGTTGCCGCCATGGCACTGCAAGGCGGTATCCACCGCCTTGATACCGGCGTCGGCGGCCGCGAGCTTCGCCATGTTGGCAAACTCGCCGGCTTCGCGACCCTGATCGAAAATCCAGGCGGCCTTCAATGTCATCAGGGAGGCCATCTCTATATCGGTCCGGGCGCTCGCCAGCGGATGCTGCAATCCCTGGTAGGCACCGATCGGGACGTTGTTGAAGACCTTGCGTTCCTTGACATAGTCGACCGCACGGTTCAGCGCGTAGCGGCCCAGACCGCAGCAGATCGAGCCTACGAGGATCCGTTCCGGATTGAGGCTCTTGAACAGAATGCTGAAACCCTTGTCGATCTCGCCGACGATATCTTCCGGTCCGAGGTCAACATCGTCGAAGAACAACTGCCACTGGGTTTCCGGCGCCGGGATACTGACCGGAATGTATTGCTTCTGCAGCCCCTTGGCTTTCAGATCCACGACAAACAAGGTGAAGCCGTCGGTCTTCTTCTGGGTTTCGCTCTGGGGTGTGGTTCGCGCCACGACCAGCGCATGGTCGGCGCCGTCGGCATCGGTAATGAACGTTTTCTGGCCGTTCAAGGCGAAGCGGTTGCCGCGCTTTTTCGCCATCGTGCTCGTTCGGATCGTGTTGCTGCCGGCGTCGGGCTCGGTGATCGCAAAGCAGAAGCGCGTCTTGCCTTTGCAGGCATCGGGCAAATAACGCGCCTTCTGCTGCTCCGAACCGTACTTGGCTATGAAGCCCAAGCTCATCGCGGCGCCGACGACGAGATTGAGCAACGGAATTCCGTTGTTCGACAATCCCTCGAGGAACAGGTGCATTTCGATCATGCCCTGACCGGCGCCGCCATATTCCTCGGGCACCATCGTTCCGACGAAGCCATCTTCGGCGACCTGTTGATACAGCGCGTCGGGAAACACGTGCTTCTCGGCGCATTCCATCCAGTATTTGCGATCGAATTTCTGCGCGACCTGATTGCCATATTCCAGGATTTGCCGCTGCTCGTGCGTGAGATCAAAGTCCATGCATCAACTCCCTCGCCGGCGGCCGCACGGTCATTGAAAAGCGTTCCCTGTTGCCGGCGTGCATTCTCGGAAAAACGGTCGTGGCGCTGGCTTGTTGTGCTTGCCATCTTTAGGCAGAAGCCTCTAGGATTTCAATCTAACAATCGTTCAAAATCGAACAATTGTTAGAAAATGACCGTGTGAGGCTCTACCCGCCGTCCGCGCCATGCTGTCCGGAAACGCTGCCAATGATCGCCGCGATGAAATCCGCCGTCGCAACCGGCTCCGATGAATTCAAGCGCAATCGCGCGCAGTATCTGGCGCGGATCGATGACCTGCGCAAACGCCGGGCCGAGGCCAGTCAAGGCGGCTCGGTCAAGGCGCGTGCCCTGCACAAGTCGCGGGGCCAATTGCTGCCGCGCGAACGCATCGCGGCGCTGATCGACCCCGGCTCGCCGTTTCTCGAGTTCGGCCATCTGGCGGGCCAAGGGATGTACGACGGCGTGCCGCCGGGCGCGACGATCATCACGGGCGTCGGACAAGTCTGCGGGCGCAGTTGCATGCTCATTGCCAACGATGCCACCGTCAAGGGCGGAACGCTGTTCGGTATGACAACGAAGAAGCATACTCGCGCTCAGTTGTTCGCCTGGCAACACCGGCTGCCCTGCATCACCATGGTGCAATCGGGCGGCGGGTTCCTGCCCGATATCGCCAATATCTTTCCGGACGAAGGGCAGGCCGGATCGATCATGTATAACCAGGTCAAGATGTCGGCGGAGAACATCGCCCAGATTGCCATCGTTCACGGGCCTTCGACCGCGGGCGGTGCCTACATCCCGGCGCTGTGCGACGAGGTGGTGATCGTGCGCAACCAGGGCGCGATGTTTCTCGGTAGCCCGCAACTCGTATTTGCCGCGACCGGCGAGACGATCGGGGTCGAACCGCTCGGTGGCGCGGAGATGCACAGCCGAATCAGCGGCGTCACCGACCATATCGCCGAGAATGATAGTCACGCACTGGCAATTGCGCGCAACATCGTCGCCAATCTTGGCGAGCCGCCGCGATCGCGCTGGACCGTCAGGGAAGGTGAACCGCCTTGCCATCCGACCGAGGAAATCTGTGGAATCGTCAGCGCCAACAGGCGCATCCCGACCGACAACCGCGAGATCGTGGCGCGCCTCATCGACGGCAGCCGCTTTCAGGAGTTCAAACATCTTCACGGCGAAACCATGCTTTGCGGATTTGCCCACATCCATGGTTTCGAGATCGGCATCCTTGCCAATAACGGCGTGCTGTTTTCGGAAAGTGCGGTCAAGGGGGCACATTTCATCGAACTGTGCTGCAAGCGCGACATTCCGCTGCTGTTCCTGGTCGATGTCTCCGGCTTCATGGTCGGGTCCGCCGTCGAGCGTCAGGGCATCGCCAAGCACGGCGCCAAGTTCATGACCGCGATGGCCTGCGCCGATGTGCCGAAATACACCGTCATTACCGGCGGCTCTTATGCTGCGGCGTATTTCGCGATGCTGGGCCGCGCGTTCATGCCGAATGCCACGCTGATGTGGCCAAGCGCCCACGCCGCCTTGATGGGACCGGAGCAGGCGGCGACGACGCTCGCGATGGTGCGCGACAACATCCATCAGCGCGAAGGCACCTCCTGGACCGACGAAGAACGCGAAGATTTCAAGCGGCCGATCCTGCGGGATTTCGAGGCGTTCGCCGATCCCTACAACTACGCCCGCCATTTGTGGTGTGACATGGTGATCGAGCCTGCGGAGACCCGCGAGGTGATGGCGCTGCTGCTCGACCTGGCCGGTCGGACGCCTGCCAAGCCGACCAGATTCGGCGTGTTCCGGATGTAGCTGCTTCGCCTGTCGGGCTATGCCCGCCTGAAGCGCGGCAGCGTCACTTCCTCGCCGATCTTTTCGCAGACGAGCAAGACGTCCATGTCGAACGTGACCTCTTCGGGCTTGCCGCCGGTATAAGTGCTGATCATCCGCGGGCCTTCTTCCAGGTCGATCAGCAGAACAGCGTAGGGGAGGTCTGCTTTGAACGCGGGACCCGGCGCGCGGTGTACCACGCTGAAGGAATGGACCTTGCCGCGCCCGCTTGCCGGACGATGGGAGAGATGGTCGCCACCGCATTGCCGGCAGATCGCCTGCTGGTAATATTGCACGTGGCCGCAGTCGGAACAGTGCTGCAGCAGCAGCACGCCGTCGCGCAGGCCGCGCCAGAAGTCGGCGGAATCCGCGTCGGGCGCCGGCAGCGGCTTCCTCATGGCGTCTTCGGAGGAGATCACAGCGTATTCTCCGTGCCCAGAACGGTGGAGGCATTGGTTGCGAAGCCCGCGCCGAGGCTGTGCACCAGCCCGAGTTCCGCGCCCGGCACCTGGCGTTCGCCGCACTGGCCGCGCAATTGTGCGATGACCTCATGAAAATGGAACAGCGATCCGGGCATTCCCGAATGGGCGAACGACAGCAGTCCGCCATGGGTGTTCGATGGAATCTGGCCGCCGTAGGTCATCTGGCCGTCAGCGACGAAACGGCCGCCTTCGCCCTTGGGGCAGAAGCCGAGATCCTCCAGCATCATGATGACGGTGCCGGTAAAGCAGTCATAGACGCCGGCGACGTCCATGTCCTTCGGGCCGTAGCCTGCCATTTGGTATGCCTTTCGGCTCGACTCGACCGCGCCGGTGGCGGTCAGCGAGGGCATCAGGAAAATATGTTCGTGGGTGTAGCACTCGCCGCTGCCCAGGACGTAGACCGGGTTCTCGACGCCCAGCTCCTTGGCATGTTCGGCCGAGGTCAGAATGAAAGCCGCGCCGCCATCCGATATCAGCGAGCAATCGAGCTTGTGGTAGGGCGTCGTCACCATCCCGGAACCGAGCACGTCGTCCACCGTGATCGGCGCGGTCTGCTGCGCGCCGGGGGTATGCATCGCGTGACGCCGGTGGATCACGGCGACTTCCGCGAGCTGCTCCGGTGTGGTGCCGAAATCCTTCATATGCCGGTGTGCGGTCATGGCAAAGGTGTTCGCAACCGGAATGCCGAACGGCATTTCATATTGCTGGTCGCGGCTTTCCGTCATGGAGCGCAGCGCTAGATCCGGCGACAGACCGGTCAGAAGACTGTCGCCGCCGACGACCAGTACGACATCGGCCAGGCCGCCGTGAATGGCGGCGGCGCCGATATTGAACATCGTCGCCGCTGTCGCGCCCGATACCTGCAGCGTATTCGAGAAGGTTGGCTGAATGCCAAAATACTCGCTGAAGGCCACGCTGAAGCGGTGGAATGGGGACGCGAAGGCGTGGCACGACAGCACGCCATCCACCTCGCTCTTCTGGATTCCGGCATCGGCCAGCGCCTTCTTCGCCGCGTCCGCGGCAAGCCACAGCGGGCTCCTGCCGGGCACCTTGCCGACCGGAGACATCCCGATGCCAATGACAGCGACTTTGCCGCGGAGTGTGTTCCTGGTCATGGGTTACCTTTGGCGAGCCGGGCCTCAAGCTCGTGCCGCTGGACCTTTCCGCTGGTCGAGCGGGGAAATTCCGAAAAATCGATGAACTGGAATTGCCGCGGACGCTTGTAGGCCGCGAGATCGCGCCGACACAATTCGAGCAAATATGCCTCGGTGACCGTCGCATCGCGACAGGACACGAAGGCGACGGGGACCTCGCCCCACTTCTGATCCGCAGCCCTTACGACGGCGGCCTCGGTGACGCGGCTATCGCTCATCAAGACGCGTTCGATCTCGGCCGGATAGACGTTCTCGCCGCCGGTCTTGATCATGTACTTGGCGCGATCGACGAAATCGAGCGAGCCGTCTTCATTGCGCCGGAACACGTCGCCCATGTGGAACCAGCCGCCGCGAAAGTCCCTCGCGTTGGTTTCCTCGGCCTGCCAATAGCCGGAAAACAGCGTCGCGCTGCGAATGGCGAGCTCTCCGGGTATGCCCGGCGCCACTTCGTTGTCGGAAGGATCGACCAGCTTGATCTGGCAAAACGCGTTCTGTTGCTTTGACAGGCGGGTCGGTATTTCGCCCACGGCGATCAGGGCCCTCGTCGCGGGCGGCAATCCCGTTTCGGTCGAACCGAAACTGTTGAGGTAGGGAGCCCGCAGCAGCTCGGTCACTTCGGCGATGGCTTGCGGGGGGACCAGGTCCGCCATCGCGCCGCAAACGCCAACGCCTTTCACCCTAGTTGCCTGTGCCTTGAGGGCCGCGGCAAACGCTTCCACCATGCCGGGGATCAGGACCAGCCAGCCGATGTGGTGCCGTTCCACGGCGGCAAGCAGCGGCTCGACCTGGAAACCATCGATCATGACCACCGTCCCGCCGCGAAGAAGCGTTGCCAGGCCGTGATCGGTCGACGCCATATGAAACATCGGCGCCCACGCGACAAACGAATCGCGATGTGAAATACTCAACTCGGAGCTGAACACCAGCGCGCGCATGACCATCGCGCGATGTGAGATTACTGCGCCTTTCGGCAGGCCTGTGGTCCCGCTGGTGTAGAGGATCACCAGACCGTCTTCGGACTCCGCCAGAATGGGCGCGGGGCGACCGGTTTGCTGCTGCAGCAGCTGTTCATACTGCGCGCCGATTTCAATCACCTCGCGGCTTGCGGTGGCGGGAGATACCAGATTGCCGGCGAGCTCTTCTTCAACGATCACGAGCTTCGGCGAAACCAGCTCCATGCAGTAGGCGAGCTCGCGCTGCGACAGCCGCCAGTTCAGACATGCGGTCATGACGCCCAGATTTGCAGCGGCCAGCTCGACCTCAAAGTATTCCGGACGATTGTGCGACAGCAGCGCGACACAATCGCCGCGGCAAAACCCGTGGCTTGCCAGCACCGCGGTCAGGCGCTGGACGCGGTGCAGCAACTGCCCGTAGCTGATCTGCCGTCCCTGATATTCGATTGCCGTCGAAGCCGGGTGGATCTGCGCGCAGGTACGAAACAATTCGCCGACCGTAGCAACGACGCCCGCGACCATGGAGGGCGTGCTTATGAGTTTGCCTGTCATTTCCCGTTTCCCCCGGAGGTATTGTTGTTGTGTGGCGGCCGACGGTTCGGTGCGAACTATACGCTTGCGGCATATTGCGATCAAATCTAAATTCTAACATCCGTTCGAAACGATCGATAACCGGTTGCGCACAAGCGATCGAAGGGCCAGAGTTGGTCCGCAATAGACAAGGGGAGTGTGATGTCCGACCGTTACGCAGCCTACACCAGGCTGAAGATCGATTATCCGTCGAAGCGCATCCTGCGGCTGACCTTTGATCGGCCCGAGACCTACAACTCCGTCGATGCCGAAACCCATACCCAGCTCACGCATATCTGGCGCGACATCAACGACGATCCCGACATCAATGCCGTGATCGTTACCGGAGCCGGCAAGGCGTTCTCCGCCGGCGGTGATTTCGAGTTGATCAAAAGCATTCTCGACAATCCGGTCGCGCGCATGTCGACATGGAAGGAGGCCAAGGACCTCGTCTACAACGTCATCAATTGCAACAAGCCGATCATCTCGGCCATCAATGGTGTCGCGGTAGGCGCGGGCCTCGTCGTCGGCATCCTCGCCGACATATCGATCTGCGGAAAGTCGGCGCGCATTGTCGACGGTCACACCCGCCTCGGCGTCGCCGCGGGTGATGTGGCCTGTATCATCTGGCCGCTGCTCTGCGGGCTGGCGAAGGCAAAATACTATCTGCTGACCTGCAAGCCACTGTCGGGCACGGAAGCCGAGCGGATTGGGCTTGTCTCGCTGTGCATTGAAGACGCCGATTTGCAGAAAATCGCCCTTGAGACGGCCGAGGATCTCGCCAACGGCGCGCAAAGCGCGATCCGATGGACCAAATACGCGTTGAATAACTGGCTGCGGGTGAATGGGCCGTTGTTTGATACCTCCACGGCGCTGGAGATCCTTGGCTTCACCGGCGCCGAGGCGCGCGAAGGCCTTGCCTCGCATCTCGAGAAGCGCAAGCCGGTGTTTCCGCCGGACTGCCCGATCTGACGTTCGCCAGCAGAAGCGATTTTCGCCGGGGAAGGACAGCTCCGCCTGGCCTTCGTTCGCGGCTCATTTGACGCCGAGTTTGTCGCGCAGCCGTTCGACGGCTTCGGGGTTGGCAAGCGCGGAGAGATCGCCGGGATCCTTGCGTTCGAACACCGCCCGAAGCACCCGGCGCATGATCTTCAGATTGCGGGTGCGCGGCAGGTCGTCGACGAACAGAATCGTTTCGGGGCGATACGACGCGCCCATTCCCTCGACGATCGCGGACGACAGTTCGCTTGCAAGGCCGCTATTGCCCTCCACATTCGGCATCGGCACGCAGGCGCAGACAATCGCCGAGCCCTTCACCGGATGCGGAATGCCGAACACGGCGGCTTCCGCGACCTTGCCCGTTGCGATCAGGATACCCTCGAGCTCGGCGGGCCCGGTACGCTTGCCGGAAATCTTGATGGTGTCATCGGAGCGGCCGAGAATGTAATAGAGCCCGTCATGGCCGCGCATTGCAAAGTCGCCGTGGATCCACAGGCCGGGAAGCGTGCTCCAGTAGCTTTCGATATAGCGCGCATCGGCTTTCCACAGGCTCTTGGTCAGGCCGATCGACGAATGCCGTAGCGCCAGCTCGCCGACCGTTCCGGCGGGTACACTGCGTCCGGCGATGTCGACAATGTCGGCGCCGACGCCGAGCGCCGGCCGCGAGAACGAACAGGGATTCATCGGATGGTTTGGCGTGCCCGTGAAGATGCAACCGCCGACTTCGGTGCCGCCTGAGATATTGATGATCGGGATTTTCTTCTTACAGACATGGTCGAAAAACCAGAGCCACGGCGTCGCGGTCCATGCCTCGCCGCCGGAGGCGGTGATGCGCAGGCTCGAGAGATCGTAGTCTTCGACCTCCAGTCCATAGCGCATCAGGCTGCGGACGATCGTCGGCGATACGCCGAGGTAGGTCACCCGATGATCCGCAATCAGGCGCCAGAATCGTCCGGTGTCCGGATAATCCGGCGTGCCCTCCGCGATCAGCAGACTGCCGCCGGCGAAACTCGGAATACAGGCGCACATCGCGCCTACCATCCAGCCCATGTCGCTGAAGAAGAAGAAGCGATCCGACGCCTTGAAGTCCCCGCAGATAATCATGTCGCGGGTGACCATCGAACCGATGAAACTGACGTGGGTCCAGATGCACCCCTTCGGTTCTCCTGTCGTGCCGGATGTGTAGAGCAGGATCGCCGGGTCTTCCGCCTGCATCTCGGCGGTTGCGATGGCGCCGTTCTTGCCGGAAACGACGTCGCTCCACCAGCGGTCGCGTCCCTCGCGCATGGGCGTTTCGATCTCAAGGCCGTCGCGAGCGACAACGATCACGTGCTGAACCGTCGGCGAGGCCTCCAGCGCCGCGTCGAGCACCGATTTAAGCGGCGCCGGCACGCCGTGCCGCCACGTCCCGCTTGCGGTGATGACAGCCTTGGCTTCACCGTGGTTCAAGCGGGACTGGATCGGGCTCGGGCCGAACCCCGAGAACAGCGGCATGACGATTGCGCCGAGCTTCAACGCGGCGAAGAAGGCGATGAAGGTCTCCGGCAGATTCGGCATGTAGATCGCGACCACGTCGTGGCGGACAATGCCGAGATCGCGCAGCCCTTCGGCCAGCCGCCCGACTTCGCGGTCGAATTCACCATAAGTCAGCGAGCGTCGCTCGCGCTTGTCTTCGCCTTCCCAGACCAGAAATGTCTGGTCCCACACCGCGGTTCCCCGATGCTTGTCGATGCAGTTCAGGACCACGTTGGTGGTGCCGCCGACGCACCAGCGCGCCCACGGCTGGCCCCGCGACAGATCAAGCATTGCATTATAGTGCCGATAGAATCTGACATCGCAGAATTTGAAGACTTCCTCCATCAGCCATGCGGGATCGGCGTCCGCCTTGGCGGCAAGATCGTCGTAATCGGGCTGGCCGGTCGCGCGAAGGAAGGCCGTCAAATTGCTTTGCGCCACCAGATCGGGCGGCGGCGTCCACATATACTGCGTCGCATCGTTCATGGGCTGTCTTGCGAAAATGTCTTTCGAGCCTGACCTGGCCGGTCGCGTGAAAGCTAACGCTTCGAGGCGATTTGGGTCAATGGCTGGACTGGCTATCTTTCAATTCTAACATTTGTTAGATAAATACGGGTTTGCCAGCGCAGGGGGAAGGGAATGAAGCCGAGCGCTTGTCTTCCCGAATTTCTCGTATCGACCGCCTTTGTCGATAGCGACTCGTCAGAGGTTCGCGAATTCGTGGCGCGTAGCCTGGACAGCGCGCGGGATCTGCCGGCTGCCGGAAAGGCCATCCGCCTGTTCGAGGCCGTGCGTGACGGCATCAGATATGATCCATTCAATGTCGGCACCACCGAGGACGATTACCGTGCCAGCCGGATCGCCGGGACGCCCTCGAATTACTGCGTGCCCAAGGCGATCCTGCTGGCCGCTGCGTTGCGCGCTGCCGGAATTCCGGCGGCGGTGGGTTTCGCCGATGTCCGCAATCATTTGAATTCGCCAAAGCTTGCGGACCTGATGGGAACTGACCTGTTTATCTATCACGGCTACGTCGCGCTTTGGCTCGATGACAGACTGTTCAAGGTCACCCCCGCGTTCAACACGGAGCTGTGCGCGCGATTCGGCGTCAGGCAGCTGATCTTCGACGGCAAGAGCGACGCGCTGTTTCACGAGTTCGATACAAGCAGCCATCGCCATATGGAATATGTCAACGATCGCGGCTGGTTTGCCGATCCCCCGATCGGACAATTGCTAAGGGATTTTCGCGTTACCTATCCGAAACTGTGGGAGTTGAGCACTCATCGGCTGTCCATCGCTGACGCTACGTTCGGTGACGAGCGATAGGGTGTCCGAGACGGACAGCGCCGGTTCGGTGGCCTTTTGCATTCCCTCAAGACTGTTTGGCGTACTGAACGGCTATTCGCCCGACCTTCTCGCGTGCGATGACGAGTTTCTGTATCTGTGCAGTGCCGTCACCAATTTGCAGGCCCATCACATCGGCATAGCGCTGATTGAACGGCAGGTCCGTCGTGTACCCGTAGTGGCCGTGGGTGAGGAGACACTGATGGATGATCTCGCAGGCCACCTTGGGCACGTACCATTTGCACATTGCCGCTTCTGCGGTGTGCGCAAGCCCACGGTCCCGCAGCGAGAGCGTATAGTAGCAGAGCTGCCGCATCATGGTGAGCTGGGTTTCAGCTTCCGCGAGCGGAAAGCTCACGCCCTGGAACTGGGCGATCGGCCGCTCGAAGGCGATCCGGCCGGTGGCGTACTGCCATGTCTCATCGACCGAGGCCTGGGCCGGTCCGATGCATTCGAGGCCGATCAGGGCGCGGCTGTAGTCAAAGCCTGACATGATCTTGGAGAAGCCCTTGTTCTCCTCTGCCATGAGACATTCGACCGGGACGAAGACGTCGTCGAAAAACACCGAGCCGCGGCCCACCGGCTTGGTGCCGATGTCGTCGAAATGCGTGCGGGTGATACCCTTTTGGTTGAGATCGACAAAGAAGGCGCTGACGCCGCGTGCGCCATCCCCGAGTTCGCCGGTACGCGCGAAAATGACCGCGGCGTCGCACTGATCCGAGAAACTCATCGACGTCTTTTCGCCGTTGAGGCGGTAGCCATTTCCGGACTTGTCGGCGCGCATGACCAGGTTGGCCGCATCGGAACCGCCGCGCGGCTCGGTCAGGCCAAGACCGATGATGGCCTCACCACGCGTCACCCGCGGCAGCCATTGTTGCGCGATGTCGGGCGAGGCGTGCTGGGCGACCATGCCGCCCATCAGCGAAGCCAGCAGTTGAACGTAACTGGCATTGAAATCGCCGTAGGCGATCTGCTCGATGATGACGCCCGAGGTTGCGCTGCTTTCGCCGAGGCCGCCATATTTTTCCGGCAGGTCGACGCCGATCAGACCGAGGCCGCCCATCTCCTTCAGCAGGGCCCGGTCGATGCGGTCTTGTTTGGCACGCATTTGATAGTGCGGAGCCAGTTTTTGTTTTGCAAAGCGCTCGGCGGCCGCCCGAAAAGCCTGTTGCTGCTCGTTGAGCGCGTAGTCCATGGCGACTCCTTACGCGGAAATTCCTTGAAATCTTCGGCAAAGTCTAACAAGTGTTTGAAATTCCGCAACGTCGGCCACGGGGGTAGTGCCATGCAGACCAGTCCAGGAACAGCGTTCTATCCGAACCTGCTGTCGCCCTTGAAGGTGGGACGAACGACACTGCGCAACCGGATGATCATGGGTTCGATGCATACCCGCCTCGATATGGAGGAAAACGGGCTGCACAAGATGGCGGTGTTTCTCGCAGAGCGGGCCAAAGGGGAAGTAGCGCTTATCATTACCGGCGGCTATGCGCCAAACACCGCCGGCCTCATCGAGCCGGGCGGCCCGATCCTGACCGAGCACGCGCAGGCCCTGGAACTGCAGCGCATTACCGAGGCAGTGCACCGGCAAGATGGAAAGATATGCCTGCAGATATTGCATTCTGGACGTTACGCGCGGCAGGAAGAGTGTCTCGGGCCATCCAACATCCGGTCTCGCATCAACCGGTTTGCGCCGCGAGCGATGACGCCGGCGGAAATCGAACAGACTATTTCGGACTATGTGCGCTGCGCGCTTCTTGCCCGGGAAGCCGGCTTCGACGGCGTCGAGATCATGGGTTCTGAAGGTTACCTGATCAACGAGTTCACGGTGCTGCGGACCAACGACCGCAACGACGAATGGGGCGGATCCGCGGAGAACCGCCATCGTCTTCCGGTCGAATTGGTGTCGCGGATAAGGGCGGCGGCGGGTGATGATTTCATCATCATCTACCGGATATCCGCGATCGATCTGATCGAAGGCGGCGCTACCGGCGACGAGATCGTGTCGCTGGCCCGCAAGGTCGAGATAGCCGGCGCCGATATCCTCAATACCGGGATCGGCTGGCACGAGGCGCGGGTTCCGACGATCGCCTATCCGGTCCCACGCGGTGCCTGGCGCTTCGCGGCCGCTCGTCTCAAGCGCGCCGTCGGGATTCCCGTGGTGGCATCCAATCGCATCAACACGCCGGCCCTGGCCGAGGAAATTATCGCGACAGGGGATAGCGATCTGGTCTCGATGGCACGTCCGATGCTGGCCGATCCGCATTTCGCCAGGAAAGTGAGGGAAGGCAATGCCGGTGAGATCAACATCTGCATCGCCTGCAATCAGGCCTGCCTCGACCTGATTTTTTCCGATCGCAGCGCCACCTGCCTCGTCAATCCGCGCGCCTGCCGTGAGACTGAATTCGGCGAGGGTCCGGCGGCGAAGCCGCGCAAAGTCGCAATCGTCGGCGCGGGGGCCGGAGGCCTTGCGGCCGCGGCTGAGGCAAGTCGTCGCGGGCATCAGGTCACGCTGTTTGAAGCGGCCGACTGTATCGGCGGCCAGCTCAATCTCGCGCGCGCTGTTCCGGGCAAGGCCGAATTCGACGAGATGCTACGCTACTTCCGCGGGCGGATCGAAGCGGGCGGCGTCGCGGTCAGGTTCAACGCATCGCCGACCGCGGCCGACCTCGGCAAGGGCGGCTTTGACGCTGTGGTGGTGGCCTCGGGGGTGCATCCGCGGGTGCCGGAGATAGCCGGAATTGATCATTCGAAGGTGGTATTTTACAACGATCTGCTGAGTGGCAAGAAACGTGCAGGAGCCAAGGTTGCCATCATTGGCGCCGGAGGGATTGGCTTCGACGTCGCGGAGTATCTTTGTCACTCGCAGCCGGGGGAGGGACCGAAGGCGCGGGGCCAGGATATTCCATCCTTTCAAAACGAATGGAACATCGACTCCAGCCTAGCGCTGGAGGGCGGGCTCACTGGTGACCCGCTTGCACCCCGAAAAAGCCCGCGTGAGATCACAATGTTGCAACGCAAGACGACAAGGCCCGGCGTCGGCCTCGGCGTATCGACCGGGTGGATTCTGCGCAGCAGCCTTGCGAAGCGCGACGTCAAGATCGTCGCCGGAGCGACCTACGAGCGGATCGACGACCGCGGGCTGCACATTCTGGTGGACGGAGTTCCTCGCGTAATCGACGCCGACACCATCGTCGTCTGTGCCGGCCAGGTATCCAACCGCGGGCTGTTCGAAGAATTGCTCGCCACCGGTTTGGAAGTTCACGTCATCGGCGGTGCAAAGGAAGCCTCCGAGCTCGACGCCATGCGCGCGGTGGAAGAAGGGGTGCGTATCGCGCAGGGACTGTAGGATTGCGGCTCCGCCGCGGCGGCAGGTGTGAGGCCGCTATTTCATTTCCGGACGGCGGATTCCCGCTTGGAAAACTTCACCGCATCGATCATCTGGCGCGCGTCATGGGCGAGGTGCAGTGTTTCGCCGCCGTCGATGTACCATTCCTCGCCGGTGACGAATTTCCCCAGCGGCGAACTCAAGAATATGATGGCGGCCGAAACATCTTCGACGTCTCCCATGTGTCCGAGCAGATTGCGGTTGAGCTTGAGCCATTGCTCGGGTTCGATCGGATAATGGTCCATGCCTTCGGTCTTGATGGTGCCGGGAGCGACGCAGTTGAGGCGAATGCCGAATTCCGCCCACTCGAAAGCCAGCGTCTTCATCATTGCGAGAACGCCGCCGCGTGCCGCGGCCGTATGCACGAAACCACTCAGGCCGGAACGGACACAGGCGGTCACGAATACAATCGAGCCGCCGTGCTCCAGCATGAAGTGATCCGCGGCGGCTTTCGTCATTTGCCAGGAGCCGATCAGGTTGTTGCGAATCACGGTCTCGAAGCCCTTGTTGTTAAGCTCGCGCGCCGGCGTCACGAACTGACCGCCCGCGTTGTTGACGAGGATATCAAGCCGGCCGAACTCGTCCTTGATCCGCAACATGGCGTTTTCGATCTGATCGGGCAGGCGAATATCGGCCGATACGGCCATCGCGTGGCCGCCGATCTCGCGGATGACTTTGGCCGTGTCCTCGATCGGTTCGGGCCGCCTGCCAAGCACGGCGACGCGGGCTCCGCAACGCGCCATTTCGATTGCCGTGGCGCGGCCCATCCCGGTTCCGCCGCCGGTGACGAGCGCGACCTTGTCCTTCAAGAGGTCCGGCGCGAAGCGCATATTCGAAAGCTGCTGCATGGCTGTCCCGAATGGTGAATTCCGGTTGTATTCGGTTTATCGACGAGTATTCTAACAGGTGTTAGATTTTTCGAAAGAGCCCGCCGATGTCCGACAGCGAACCAATCCACTTCGCGATAGACGATGGCGTGGTGACGATCGCAATCAACCGGCCGGAACGCAAGAATGCCCTGTCGGTCGAGGCGATGAACGGCCTGACCGATGCATGGGAGCGCGTCGAGAAGGATTCCCGGGCGAGGGTGGTGATTCTGACCTCGGCCGACTGCGGTGTATTTTCCGCGGGCCTCGACCTCAAACAGGCCGCCGAGATCAGGGCGCGCGACGGGGTCGATATTCTCACACTGATGCGCGACCCCATGCAAACGGCCATGCGTGCCGTTTCAAAGCCGATCATCGCGGCGATGACCGGGTCGTTGATGGCGGGCGGGATGCTGCTGGCGATCAAGTGCGACCTGAGGGTTGGTCTTCGTGGAACGCGCGCCGGGATTACCGAGGTCAAGATGGGGCGAGGATCGCCGTGGGCGGTACCTCTGCTCTGGATGTTGCCGCAACCGGTGCTGATGGAGCTTGTTCTCACCGGCGAGACGATGCCGATCGAGCGGGTCGCCGAGTATGGGTTCCTGAATTATCTGGAAGACACGCCCGATGCCGTCCGCGCACGCGCCGTGCAACTGGCCCGCACCATTGTCCAGGGCGCTCCGCTATCGGTGAAGGCGGCAAAAGCCAGCGTGCTGGCGGCGATGGATCTTGGCTGCGAGAGGGGACTCCTCGAGGCGAACAGGCTGCATGTCGAAACCTATGCAAGTTTCGACGCCATCGAAGGTCCCAAAGCGTTTGCCGAGAAGCGCAAGCCGGTTTGGCAGGGCAGATAGACGACGAGGCGGGATCAGGGATGAACACTGCAAGCGCCAACGGCCACTCGGGCTCGGTCTACTTCGGGGAGGAGCATGAATTGCTGCGCACCCAGGTCCGGCGCTTCGTCGGCGAGGAAATCAAGCCGCGGGCGCTGCAGTGGGAGCAGGATGGGATGGTACCGCGCGAGGTGCTGCGTCGCATGGGAGAACTGGGCTTTCTGGGCATCCGTTATCCCGCGGAATATGGCGGCTCGGATATGGATACGCTGGCCACGGTTGTGCTGGCCGAGGAATTGGGGCGGTCGACGTTCTCGGGCGTGGCAATCACGGTGCTGGTCCATACCGATATGGCCTCGGTGCATCTTCACAACGCCGGTTCGCAGGCATTGAAGGATCGCTTCATGCCGGATGTCGTTGCCGGAAGGAAGATCGTTGCGGTGGGAGTCACCGAGCCGGGTGCGGGCTCCGACGTGAAGGGCATTCGTACGACGGCGCGCCGCGACGGCGACAGCTATGTACTCAATGGCGCCAAGATGTTCATTACCAATGGCGTGCACGCGGATCTCTATTGTGTCGCAGCCAATACCAATTCGGAGATGCGTCCTTCGCAGCGCATCTCGATGTTGCTCGTGGAGAAAGGTTCGCCCGGGTTTCGCGTCGGCCGCGCCCTCGACAAGCAGGGCTGGCGTTCGTCCGACACGGCGGAGTTGCTGTTTGAGAATTGCCGGATTCCGGCCGTGAATCTGCTCGGCGAGGAAGGGCGGGGCTTTTATGCGATCATGCAAAACTTCCAGAACGAGCGGATCGTGATTGGTGCGATGGCGATGGGCGAGGCACAGGCCGCGATCGAGATCACGCTGGACTGGGTTACGCAGCGGCAGACCTTCGGCGCGCCGCTATGGTCCAGGCAGGCGATTCGCCACCGGCTGGCGATGCTGGCGGCCAAGGTCGAGGCCGGGCGGCAGCTCGTTTATCACGCGGCGTGGCTGGTGACGCAGGGGATCGACGCGACCAAGGAGGTGTCGATGGTCAAGGCCTATTGCGGCGAGCTCGTCAACGAGGTGATGTATGCGTGCCTGCAGTTTCATGGCGGTATGGGTTACATGCGCGAGAGTGCAATTGAGCGGATGTCCCGCGATGCCCGCGTTCAGTCGATCGGCGGCGGCACGACAGAGGTGATGCTGGAAGAGGTGGCGAAGCGGATGAGATAGCGCGGCTCCGAAGATTCCCGGCACTATGCTTTCTTGACCCCGTCGAAGATTAAGAGCTCGGTTCGGCGGGCCAGCTTCAGTACGGCGTCCTTGCTGCTGAAGCTGAACCACTCGATGGTCCAGTTCAGTGCGCCCAGCACGAATATCCGCAATGGGACGATCTCGATATCGGCACGAATTTCCCCCGCGCGCCGCGCGTCCAGGAAGAGCTGGTCCCAATATCTGGCGTAGGACCTGCGCAGCGGGCGATGCGGCTTTTTTAGGTGCTCGGGGAGTTGGCCGTAGATACGAATATTTGCCGAGGTGAAATCGCTTGCTTCGAGCAGCGCCACCAGATGTGCCTCGATGGCAAGTCCGATCCGGCGCCGGTGCGAGACCTTGCCTGCTCCTTTCAGCGCCGTCTTGACCGCTTCGAAGACCCTGAGCAGTCCTCGGTGGAGGACTTCGTTGAGAATGGCCTCCTTGGAATCGAAATAATAGTAGATACTCCCGGCCTTGATTTCGGCCATCGCTGCGATCTGGCGCAAGGTGGTGGCCGAGTATCCCTGGCGACGAAACAGCTTCGCCGCGGCTTCCAGGATTGAATCGCGCGACTTTTCCGATTTTGAAATCTGGGCGATATCGCGGGCAGTTCTTTTTTTCTTCGCTGGTGAGAGCTCGCGTTTCAATCTGGGCATGCGGGGGACGGAAGCACGCTTGGCTTTGGATTGAACGCGCTGCTGGAGCCCGGGAACCAACAAAGATCGCCGCGTCGGATTCATGTTCAAAGCGCCTTCCGCCAGGGATTATTGGCGCAGCCGAAAGACTTCGTCAACCGCTCGATAATTCGAACCAACACCATGCCGGCGAAAGTCGCGTTACATAACATCTGATATCTTTGCCGTGAGGTGTTGCCTCAGGTTTTCCGGCGGGAGGCCTTGTGGCACACGGCGTGGCCGATATGGTGAGCGAGATGAGCAAGAGCCGGAGCGGGAAAATGGATTTGGCAACACCGACAACGAGCTTCGGATGCGAGATAGCCGATGGCCTCGCCCATGTCATTCTCAACCGTCCGGACAGGGGCAATCCGATCGATGGCGACTTCTGCCGGGAGTTCAGCCTCGGCATGGCAGAAATGAGCGAGCGCGACGATGTCCGCGCTGTTCTGCTGTCAGCGCGTGGCAAATTGTTCAGCGTCGGCGGCGATCTTGTCGCGCTGGGCGGGCAGGGGAAGACTTTGCGGGCAACGATCAAGACCTGGACGGCGGATTTTCACGCGGCCATCGTGCGAATGGTTCGAATGCGCGCCCCTGTCGTGGCTGCGGTCCATGGCCATGTGGCGGGAGGAAGCGTGTCGCTGATGGCGGCGGCCGATCTGGTGGTGTTTGGAAAATCAGCGCGTATTACATCCGCGTTTGCGAAGATTGGTTTTACCCCGGACAGCGGGTCGACGACGACGCTAACAGTCCGCATGGGACCGGCGCGCGCAAGGCGGTTTTTCCTCCTCGCCGAAACCCTGGATGCCGATGCCGCGCTGTCGACCGGTCTGGTCGATCTTGTGGTAGATGACGACGAGGTTGCTGCGGAAGCGGAGAGGATCGCCCGTGAGCTGGCCTCCGGACCGACCGAGGCTTATGGTGGCATCAAGCGCCTATTTTTGCAGGCTCCAAACCGCTCTCTGGAAAGCCAATTGGAGGACGAAGCGCAAACTCTAGCCGCAATTTCGAAGACGGCGGATGCGCAGGAAGGGATCAAAGCCTTCAGAGAGAAACGCAAACCGGTGTTCGCGGGGCGATAAGATTCTGAGGCGAGATCGTCTGGCCGGCTAGAAAATCTCCATAGCAATGACATCTAGGCTGTGTTGGACAAAGCGCTTAATACAATCAGGAAAGTCTTGCGAAAGCGGGCAGAAAAGTCATCGTTCGGTCGTCCGGCAAATTCCGGAATGATTCAGGGAGGAATATAGATGGGAGGACTCTATTTCGAGCAGTTTTCCGTTGGGCAGACGTTTGTCCATGAGATCCGGCGGACGGTGACCGACATGGACAATATCCTGTTCTCGGCACTTACCTATAATCCGGCGGCGGTCCACATCGATCATGAATACGCCAAATCGACAGAGTTCGGCAAACCGCTGATGAATTCGATCTTCACGCTTGGCCTCATCATCGGCCTTTCGGTTCAGGATACGACGTTGGGAACTACGGCTGGAAATCTCGGCATGGAGGAAACCAAGTTTCCTCGACCGGTGTTTGCGGGGGATACCTTGCGAGCGGAGACAAAGATTTTGGCGGTTCGTGACAGCAAGTCACGCCCGACCCAGGGAGTCGTAACGTTCGAGCATCGTGGTTTCAATCAGCGGGACGAAGAGGTGGCGTATTGCCGCCGCACCGGGCTGATGATGCGGCGGCCGATATGAAGTTGCGCTCGCTTCTGTTTGTGCCCGCTGACAGCGAGCGCAAGTTCGCCAAGGCGTTCGGCTGCGGCGCCGATGCATTGATTCTGGATCTTGAGGATTCCGTGGTGCCTGCGCGCAAGGCCCTCGCACGCGACATGGTGAAAAAGCTGCTCGGTGGCCCACCGCGCGACTGGTCTTTTCTGGTGCGGATCAATCCGCTCGGGACGAAGCTCGCGCTTGAGGATCTTGCAGCTGTTGTCCGCCCAGGACTCGATGGTATTTTGATTCCGAAGGTCAATGGCATTCAGGATATCGAGCTCATTTCGCATTATGTAGATGTGCTTGAGGTCGTTAGCGGCGTCGATTCAGGTCATGTGAAGCTAATGGTTGTGGCGACCGAGACGCCAGCTGCAATGATTGGATTTAGCAGCTATGCAGGGTCCACTCGTCGGCTTGTGGCGATGACTTGGGGTGCGGAGGATTTGAGCGCGGCGCTGGGCGCTCTGACGAACAAGGAACCGAACGGCGACTGGACGTTCCCTTATCAGGTGGCGCGAGCGCAATGCCTGTTTGCCGCCGGCGCGGCCAATGTTCTGGCCCTCGATACCCTGTATGCGGATTTCAAGGATCCAGACGGCCTCGCGGAGAGCTGCAGGATAGCGCGCCGTGACGGCTTTGTCGGCCGTATCGCAATTCACCCCGATCAGATTGCAACAATCAACGCGTGCTTCACGCCGTCGGAGGCCGATCTGGCGCATGCCCGCCGCGTCGTCGCGGCCTTTGCGGCCCAGCCTGACGCGGGCACTCTTGGCATTGACGGCAAGATGTATGACATCCCTCATCTCGTTGCGGCAAAGCGAACGCTTGCCTCCGTTGGAGACACCGTCAAATCATAGTTCAACGCTTACCAACGAATTCGACTTGTCGGACGATCATGCTGCAATCCGGGAAGGAGTCCGCTCCATCGTCACACGCTTCGGCGACGATTACTGGCTGGCGCGCGACGACGACGATTGTGCCTACCGTAAATCAGTTCCGGCCGTATTGATGATGCAGTCAAAATCGCTTAAGTCATCGGACTTGATTATCGATGCTCCGCGGCATGGCTTAATCCACGTCATTCCGCAGAACCTGCAAAGTTTGGCGAAGTCGCTTGGGTGCTGAAGTTAGAGGCGTAGCATTGGATCCCTGTGGCCAGATTTTTGGTTTGGGATCAAAAGCCGTCCTGCGGGAATGACCGCTGTTGTGAAGGTTTGCGGATGTCGGCCCCATGAAGGTGGCGCGGCGCACACAGCGGGGCCGTCGTACGCAAACCTCCAAGGGAGGAAACCGCGGGGTGTCGGGCGAGGTGTCGCGTCAGACGCTATGGGGATTTCGTCGCTGGGGGTTCGTTGCCGGGGTGCGTTGACCACCGCTGTAGGGAGCGGTCGAAGGGGTGGCGAACTCGGTCGGTCGATTGCGATAGCCGGAACTGGCGTCGCGCAGCGGAGATTGATCGATGAGTCGGTTGCCCGGGGCGTTGCGCCGGCGAGCATGGTCATGGCCGATCGAGAGACGGCGAGGCAGAGACGCAATGGAATGTCGCGACGAACCGGTTCTGGTCATGATGTGTCGATCCCGATAACCGCCGGCCGATAGCGCGGCGATGCGCCGCGCTGGAATATCTCGATGATGACCATGCGGCCGCCGCAGCAAGGGCATGGGTGGGGGAGCGGCTTGAGATCGGGGTCCTCGGCGCGACTGTCATCGCCGGCCTCGGGCTGAGCCGCAGGCACGTCGAGCAAGCGGCGCGCTCGGGCGATGTTGTCGGCGCGCGTGCCGCTGGCGAGCAGGCCATAGTGGCGGATGCGGTGGAAGCCGTGCGGCAGGACATGGATCAGGAATCTACGGATGAACTCGGCGGTGGCGAGTGTCATGACCTTCTGGCGATCACGACCTTCGGCGCGATAGTCCTTCCATCGGAAGGTGACGCCGGTGCGGTCGCAGGCGATCAGCCGGCTGTTGGCGATGGCGACGCGGTGGGTATAACGCGACAGATAGGCCAGTACGGCCTGTGGCCCGCCGAACGGACGCTTGGCATAGACCACCCATTCGGCCCGGCGTAGCGGAGCCAGCCAGGTCGCGAACGCCTGCGGGTCGGCGAGAGCGGCGTGATTGCCGAAGAACTTGAGGCGGTTGGCCTGGTGTGCGGCCAGTAGCATCTGCAGGAACAGCCGTCGGAACAGGCGCGAGAGCACGCGCACCGGCAGGAAGAAGCCGGGGTGGCACGCCACCCAGCGCTCGCCGTCGAGCGAGATGCCGCCGCCTGGCACGATCATATGGACATGCGGATGATGGGTGAGCGCCGAACCCCAGCTATGGAGAACCGAGGTGATGCCGACTCGTGCGCCGAGGTGCTTTGGGTCGGCGGCGATGGTGATCAGAAGTCTCGGCCGATGCCTTGAACAGCAGATCGTAAATGACGGTCTTGTTCTGGTAGGCGATGTCGGCGATGGCGGCCGGCAGCGTGAACACCACATGATAGTATGGCACCGGCAGCAGGTCGGCCTCGCGCGCCGCCAGCCATTCCTTTGCCGCCGCGCCCTGGCACTTCGGGCAGTGCCGGTTGCGGCAACTATTGTACGAGATCTGGCTGTGCGCGCACTCCTCGCAGCGCGCGACATGGCCGCCGAGCGCCGCGGTGCGGCAGCTCTTGATCGCCGACATCACCTTGAGTTGGCCGAGGCTGACATGGCCGGCATTGGCCCGGCGCCATGCCGGACCGTGGTCGCGGAAGATATCCTCGACCTCCAGCGATGGACGCGACACGCGCGCCGCGCCTCAGGCGGGCGGCTCAGTGCCCTCCTTGAGCTTGGTTGTAATGCGATCGAGCGGGCTCACGATCTCCCGGATGGTCTTGGTGGCGACACGCGTATAGAGCGCGGTGGTGTCGAGCTTGGCATGTCCCAACAAGACCTGGATCACCCTGATATCGGTGTTCTGCTCCAGAAGATGCGTCGCAAAGCTGTGACGAAGGGTGTGCGGGGACACCTGCTTGCCGATCTCGGCCATCTGGGCGGCGGCATCGCAGGCGCGCCTGAGCTGGCGCGCCGTCATCGGGTTAACCGGGTTCATTCCGGGAAACAGCCACCCCTTCGGGCGTGCCGCGTTGTACCAGGCGCGCAACAGCTCGAGCAGATGCGGCGAAAGCATCACGTAGCGGTCCTTGTTGCCCTTGCCCTGTTCGATCCGGATCACCATGCGCTTGCTGTCGATGTCGGATACCTTCAGCGCGACCACCTCGGACACGCGCAATCCGGCCCCATAGGCCACACTCAATGCCGCCTTGTATTTGAGCCCCGGCGCCGCATCGAGAAAACGCGCGACTTCCTCCGGGCTCAGGACGACCGGCAGCTTGCGTGGCACGTGGATAAACTGGGTATGGTTCACGATGTCGGCGCGCCCAAGCGTGATCCTGAAAAAGAACCGCAGTGTCGAGACGCTTTGGTTGAGGGTAGGTACGCCGGCGCCACTCGTCGCCAGATGAAGCTGATAGCGGCGCACGTCTTCGAAGCTCGCCGTGTCGGGCGAGCGGCCGAGATAGACAGCGAAGTTCTTGACCCTTTGAAGGTAGTCATGTTGGGTCTTCGGCGCGAACTTCCGGATCGTCATGTCTTCGATCATGCGCCGGCGTAACGGGCTCATTGCCTGGTCGGTCATGGGGAGGCTCCTGTCTGGAGTGAGGGTTGCAACTCCTCATCTTCAGACAGGACGCGCCTGTTATCTCTCCCCATCCCGCGAACTTGGCGGCGGAGCCTTACCGCGCGAGCGGTTTAGTCCATTGGCGCAAAGCGGCCCTTAGCGGGTAGCTTGCCGATGTCTGCTCTTGGGGGGTAGAGTGGACAAACAGTGGAAGCGGAAGCACTTGAAATACATGTCGGAGCAGGAATGCGTTCGGCCGGAAGTGCGCTTGACGGTCGGCGAAGGCTTGGCATGGTAAGCTCTTAAAGTAGTTGGTCGCTTATCAGTCTTTCCTTTACCCGCTGCATCACGAAACGGCAGCTACGGCATTCGAACGTGAAAACGAGCGGTTCCGACGAATAGCCGACGATGCACCTTCGCGCCAAGAAACTTGCGGAAAAGTTCAACGGTGCGAGCGTTCGTCGAATGGCCGATGCCAACGCACGGGGAGATCCAACCGATCCGCTTTTCCACTACACGACGGTGGACGCTCTGTTCGGCATCATAAAGTCGGAGACATTTTGGTTCACCAGCATCTACCACATGGACGACGATCAGGAATTATCGTTCGGATTTGGAATTTCCCACTCGTTGTTGTCGGCCGCCTTGCAGCGGGAAGACGTCCACGTGAAGACATTTCTCAAACCGCTGGTTGATGACGTCGGATTCGAGAGAATTAAACGCCGCTTTGAATTCTATTCAGTCAGCTTCGGCCAGAAGGATGATCCACAGCAGTGGGCGGATTACGGTGACCATGGCAACGGAGTAGCGTTGGGACTGGCGCCAAAATTCTTCTCTCTCGCAGAGCCGGATGATCCGAAGCCTGAGGAAATGATATTTCTCGGGAAAGTGGAGTACGGAGAACGTTCTGCAAAAATACGTCACGCTTCCATCGTCGACAGCGCAGTTGAGGTTGTCAAACAGGCGTATCGGCAAGGCCTTTTATTGAAGGCGGAGGATGAGGAAGAGTTTCTACATCTGATGGCCGCCGAGATGTACGTTGAGATCCTCTGGAATTCAGTAACGACCAAGGCCAGCAAGTGGTTGCATCAAGCCGAAACCAGGCTTCTTGCCGTCAACGACCTAAAGAACCCGCAAATTGAAATCAAGAATGCCGACAAGAGGCCCCGCGTCGAGCTCCCGCAACCGCTCCTCAAAAGGAACATTACCGAAGTTATGATGGGGCCCGCCGCCAATGAAGACACAAAAACAAGGGTGCGCACGTTCCTCGACGAAAACGACCTTTCCACGGTTTCCCTGTCCTCAGCCGCGGCTTCCTAGATGTTCTGCTGAAGACCCAGCCGAGCTTCATAAAGCACTCAAATCCTCGGGCACTTCGCCGAACTTCCGGATCACCTTGGCGTTGCCGAAATCCCCAGTGGCGGGATCACCTGTACGGCTGAATGCAATCGCGCCCACGTAGCTTGGATTGCGGGACAGCGACACAGCGCGCATTACGGCCGTGTTCGGGTTGAAGCACTCCGTCGGCTCGGCGGGTGCGATGCCATCGTCGGTGACGACGAAGGGCAGGGCGACGTAGTAGGTGACCTCAGACATCAGCCGTGCCAATCATTTCGATCGCGCGGCACATCGAACTTGATGGATCGAGGAGGCCCCATAGCGGCAGCGTCGGCCGCCCGTCATGCCGAGCAGCTTGCACCCCAGGACCGCCGCCACCAGGAAGGCGCCGACCTCATTTACGATGACGATGTCGGAAGCGAAGCTCCGTAGCCGATCTAAAACGCAAGACCGGCATTTTCAGACCAGCGGCATGTCTTCCTCGTCCATCTTCATCTCCAGGCGGAAGCCGTTCAGCCGGGCCCGGCGGTGCTGAAATCTGCCGCCGCCCATCGCGATGAACTTCAGGCGTTCCGCGACCAGCATCTGCAGAATCGCGGGAAGCACGTCCATCGGGATCGAGATCAGCCCGACGATCCCGTCGTCGCGGGACTCCAGCGAGCCGACGGCGAGCGGCTCCAGGTCCTTGCGCTGCCCGGGATTCATGCCGACGACCGGCAACAACGACACCTCGATCCTGTCGGTCTTCAACCCCGCCGGCCGCAGCAGCCTGCCGGTGATCACGAGATGCCGGAACTCGTGGTAGGGATCCGCCGCATACTTCTCCTCGTTGAGGGAAAGCGAATAGCTCCACTCCCAGCCCTCGATCGCGGCGACGTAGTCGACGTATGCGGAGCGGGGCGCACGGCGCCGCCGCTTCTTCCTCGCCGCCTTCGCCCTCGGTACGTCGGCCATCTCAAGGATTCGTCCGTCAACCGCGATCGGATCTGGACGTTATCCAAGTCGGCCGAAAACGATAACGCTCTAGGTGCTCCCGGTGTCGGCTGCGATAACCCGCAGAACGGCAAGGATCCCATGCGGCCTGATCAATTCGGCGGCCTGCCTCTCAAATGTCGCGCGATCCATTTTGGCGAACTCCGCCCACCACCCCGTGGCATGCGGTCCGTAAAGATATTCGTCGAAGACCAACATGAACTGCGCCTTCCTGGTTTCGTCCTCGCGCAGGCGATCCCGCAGCAGCGGAAGGGCACCGGCGGCCTCGGCGATCGCGCCGGCCTGGGAGACTTCATTCGCCACGGCCTCCTGGATTTTCTCCTCCATGAAGTCCAGGAGGTCGAGGAGGAAGGGTGCGAGTTCGCTGCGACGGGTTGTTCTCATTGTGTCTCAGATGTTGGCTTCAATGCCGGACCTATAGAGGACGAAGGTTTCACGAGTGTCTCATTGCCAAAAAAGAATTCCGGAGGAGCTCGGCAGCGTGCCTTGTTGACGTTTCTATTTGGCGACAGTCGACAAAATCTAGCGTTCGTCAAAGTAACCAGATAGGCAACCGAGTAACGCCTGCCTTAATTTCAATTGGGCCGTGAATATTATCGCACCATTACACCAGTTGAACTTCGTCCGCCGGCTCCCTGAATTGATCCGAGATATCTGTGGAGAACGCGGTGGCTTAGGTCTGCTGCGCAGCTCTCAATCCGTCGGCAAGCATTGCACGGCAAGCACTCGTCAACGCTGGCGCGGCTGTTGAAGTGAGGCGCGCGTCGAATTGACACCTGAGCCTCGCGATGACCAAAATTTCAAATTCGGAAGTATTACGAATTCAAAAGGCCCACTATGTCAGACCACTGCCAAGATGGTTCGCCGCCCGCCCAGGCACGCCTTTCTTATCTCGATGGACTGCGCGGGATAGCCTGTCTGCAGGTAGTGGTCCTTCACATATTGTCGTCATACTTCCCGACGTTCGCGGAAGACCTGGGTCGGGCGACGATTGGCAGTCGTATCCACCACTCACCGTTGCTGATCCTCTACAACGGGTGGGCGGCCGTTTTCGTGTTCTTCATCTTGAGCGGATATGTCTTGACGCGTTCGTTCGAGCGCCACTCCGGCAGTGTCGTCTCCCTGATCGAGGCGCGAATTGCTCGCTTGTGGGTCCCGACCTTCGTGTTCGGAATATTCAGCGGAGCGATGTATTTCGCTTTCGGGCGAAGCCACACCGAACTCGGATCGTGGAATCACGCCGGCCTGCTTAATTGCTGCTGGCACATTGATCGGCAGATGAGCGGCATTCTCCGCGAGCTCATCGTGACGCCGGTCTTCGTGGGATATCAGGGCAGCCCCGTCGCGAACGCATTCCCGATGCTTGCGTCGTACCTGGGAAATTCGGGGACCGCCCTGAACTCGCCGGTCTGGACCATGAGCGTCGAACTCCAGGGCGCCTTGTTGACCTTGGCGTTGGTAGCCTTGCGGCGGAAGCACTTCTTCTTCTGGTTCCTGGCGCTCCTCGTCACGATCGCATTCGTTCCCGCGTTCGCCTGCTTCGCGGTCGGCCATCTGGCGGCCGTAAACAATCTCGGCGAAAAGACACCCCTGATCAAAGGCAGGCTTTCATTCATCGCCATAAGCACCCTCATTGCCTGCGGTTGGTACCTCAGTTCATTCGAAGGCAAGCCGGCCTTCCTGTTCTACGGGACGTCATTGATCTTTTTCGCGGTCACCCAATCAACGGCGATTCGAAGCCTGCTGGCAAAGCCCCTATTTCAGATGCTGGGTCACCGCTCATTCACGATTTACTTGGTCCATTGGGCCGTCGTGCTCGGCTTTGGCTCCTGGGTCATCGTCTCGCTGCAGCCCGGCCTGGATTGGCAGGTCAGCCGCCTGATCGTGGCCCCGATCGTCCTGTTTGTGATCGTCGTCCTGTCCGGACATCTCACGCTGGTGGATGATTTTGCGGTCGAGCTATCGCGTGCGATAAAACGCGGTGACAGCGGCTCCGCGGCTATTGTTGCGATCAAATCCCATTTCGAGAAATGGCGGCAATCATTGCTGGATCGATTGAGGAAGGCCGTGCCTCACCAGCAGGTCGGCCTAGCTGCGGGGCCCGTTGAGACAATCGCGGGTCGCGGCGGGCAGGGTAGAGGTAGCCCCTCATCACCCTGACGGCGGCGGAGTCCGCTAGGGCGTCGAACGGGATGTTGTTGGCCCGGAATTGCCTCTGGATCGTCGCCGATGATACCGACGGCCCGCAGCGGCTTTTTCGGGCCTGGTCCGATGAGGCCAGCGCGAGACTGAGGACCGCCTAGCGGCACCCAGGGAGCCATGGTCGGAGAGTCAGCTTCGGCGCCTCTACGTCGCCATCGCACCTACATTGACGCGAAGCGAAGTGGGGGTGCAGCTCTGCGTAGAGTCCAGTGCGGGGATGGTCCGACCGGACTACAGGATTTGTACCGACCGCTACACGTATCAC
>CAVRAH010000011.1:0-323680 GCA_963718925.1 uncultured Alphaproteobacteria bacterium | reverse complement strand
AGCCGACAAGACCGGGGTCTTTATCGCGGGCGGCGGCAGTCTTTCGAACACCACATCCGGCTCCATTTCGGCAGTGAACGCCGGCGTCTTCATCAAGAACACGGCCGGGACGGTCACGAATGCCGGCTTTATCACCGGGACAGGAGCGCAAGGCACCGGTATCTATCTGGAGAACGGCGGCAGCGTCACGAACACCTCGACCGGGACCATCACGGGCCACAAGTTCGGCGCTTTTCTGGAGGGCGGCTTCACCACGCTCGTGAACCAAGGCAGTATATCGGGGGCGACCTATGACGGGGCCGTTCTCGGGCTCGGCGGCATCGTCACGAACGCCGCGGGCGCTTCCATTTCGGGCGCCAGCGTTGGCGTCTATGTCAAGTACCGGGCGGCAGGCACGGTCACCAATAGCGGCAGCATCAGCGCGAGCGGGACCGGCAGCGCCGGCATCGATCTCGCGGATGGCGGCATCGTTACGAACCAAAAAGGCGGGTCGATTTCGGGTAACTCGTTCGGCGTGTTCATCACCGGAGCCGCTGGCACCGTCTCGAACACTGGTAGCATTGCGAGTGTGAAATACGGCGGCGTCGAACTCGTGAAAGGCGGAAGCGTCACCAACAACGCGGGTGCATCGATCGAGGGCGGCAATGGTGTCTATATCGGGACGGGAGCGTCAGGGACGGTCACCAACGGTGGCAGCATCAATGCGGCCAGTGCCAGTGGGGCGGGTGTCGGTCTCGGGGGTGGCGGCAGCATCACGAACAACAGCGGCGGGTCGATTTCGGGCGGCGCGTTCGGCGTGTTCGCCAGCGGTGCTCCCGGGACGCTGAGCAACAGCGGCAGCATCTCGGGCTCTCACGGTGTCGGTCTCGAGGCCGGCGGCAGCGTCACGAACACCGCCTCCGCCTCGATCTCGGGCCAGGTTGCCGGCGTCTTTGCGCAAGGAGCCGCCGCAACGCTCAGCAATGCCGGCAGCATCAGCGCGACGGCTGGCGCCGGCGCCGATATCGAAGGCGGCGGCAGCATCACCAACCTCGCCGGCGCCACCATCTCGGGGAGTTCCTTCGGCGTCTTCCTTACTGGCGGCTCCGGCACGGTGACGAACGCCGGCACGATTTCCGGCGGGTCCTATGCCATCGACTTCGCGGGGAGCGCCACCAATCGGCTCGTGGTCGACCCCGGCGCCGTATTCACCGGCAAGGTCCTCGGCGGCAACGGCACGCTGGAACTCGCCAGCGGCACAGGCTCGATCGGCGGAGTGGGCACCGGCTCGTTCAACAATTTCCAGGTCCTTGCCGTCGATGCCGGCGCGACCTGGACGCTCAATGGCACCAATATTGCCCCAACCGTGCTGGACAACGGCACGGCCAGCATCGCCGGCTCGCTCGATGTGTCGACGGCGATCGATGCAAGCAGCACCGGCCTCTTCCAACTCGGCAGCGGCGCGACGCTTGAAGTAGCAGCGGCTACCGGCACGGCTACGCAAATCAATTTCCAGGGCGGCAGCAGCGAACTGATCATCGACAATGCAGCATCGTTCGGCACCAATGTGGGCACCGCATCCTATGCGGGAACGCAGCTGCAAGACTTCGTCCCTGGGGACAAGATCGATCTCAAGAATTTCTCCTCGGCGGGTGTGACGCTCAGCTACAACGCATCGACCGGCGTGCTGCAGGTATCGAACAGCGCCAACCAGGTGGCGAGCCTGGACTTCCAGACCTCCAGCCTCGGCGGTGCGGGCTTCGCTGCTGCCAGTGACGGGGGAGGCGGCATCCTCATAACCGATCCGCAGTCGGCGCCGGCGGTGCCGACGCTTATGATCGGCAGTGCGGCGCTGACAGTTGCGGCGGGAGGTTCCGTCCCGCTGGGCGTCCAGGTCACGCCGGGAGATGCCAACAACGTGGTGTCCGTGACGATAGGCGGGCTGACCAGTTACGAGACGATCACCGACAATCTTGATAAATCCGTCTTCAGCGGCGGCTCGGTTACCTTGAGCGCCGCCGAGGTCAACAGTGGCCTGACACTGAATTCGTCATATGCAGGTTCGGGCCATCCGGTAAACAACCTCACCTTTACGGCAAGCAATTCGACGCCGGGCGGAGCGGCAACCTCGGCGCCGCAAACGATCGTCATTACCGATCCCCCGATCGCATCAGCCCCGCAGCAATCGTCGCCGTACGCGATGCTCGCAGCATTGCTCGACCAGTATATGGCGGCCAACTCGGGCCAGGGCGCAGCTGGCATTAGCCATCCCAACTGGACTTTGCAGCAAACGTCACCCGGCGTTGAGTTCCTGACCAGACCCAGGGCCTGACCTCTGATGACCGAACGATACGCAGACAAACGATACGATCAGGCGGGAAGCGATAGATCGCCGACCGCGGGCCTGTACGCTTGGGAGATCCGGTAGATGACGTCGCAAGAGGAAACCGGGCTTTTCGCCCTTGTCTTGCTGCTCAGGCTGCACGGTGTTGCTGCCGAGGAGGATCAGCTCTGCCACCGTTTGGGCACGCGAAGCGTCGGCATCACGGAGATGCTGCGATGCGCAAGGGATTTTGGACTTAAAGCGCGCACGATCAACACGAACTGGACGCTTCTTGCGCGCACGCCTTTGCCGGCGGTCGCGGCCCTCCAGGATGGCGGCTTTCTCCTGCTTGGCAAGGCGGAGGGCGACGACGTTCTGGTGCAACGTCCCTCCGAGCCCCGTCCGCTCAAGCTGACCCGTGCCGAATTCGAGACGCTTTGGGACGGTCGTCTGGTCCTGATGGCGCGTCGCGCGTCGCTCTCCGATCTCTCACGGCGGTTCGATATCACCTGGTTCCTGGGCGCCATACAGAAATATCGTTACCTGTTGAGCGAGGTGCTGATCGCTTCCTTCTTCCTTCAGATCTTCGCGCTCGTCAGTCCGCTGTTCTTTCAGGTCGTTATCGACAAGGTTCTCGTGCATCGCGGATTGAGCACGCTCGAGGTTCTGGTCATCGGTCTTGCGGTGATTGCGGTGTTCGAGGCTACGCTCGGTACCTTGCGCACCTACCTTTTTTCCCACACGACCAATCGTATCGACGTCGAGCTTGGCGCGCGCCTGTATCGCCATCTGGTTGCGCTGCCGCTGACCTATTTTCAGACCCGGCGCGTCGGCGATTCTGTTGCCCGCGTCCAGGAGCTTGAGAATATACGCAACTTCCTGACGAGTTCGGCGCTGACTTTCGTCATCGACTTTCTGTTCGCGGCGATTTTTCTTGCGGTGATGTTCGTCTACTCTCCCATGCTGACGTTCGTCGTTCTCGGCGCGTTCCCCTTCTATATCGGCATTTCAGCGGTCGCCACCCCGCTCTTCCGCGAACGGCTGGATGAAAAGTTTCGCCGGGGCGCAGAGAACCAGGCGTTCCTGGTGGAGAGCATCACGGGCATCCAGACGTTGAAAGCGATGGCGGTCGAGCCGCAGATGAACCGGCGCTGGGAGGAACAGCTTGCCGGTTACGTTTCCGCAAGCTTCCGCGTCATCAGCCTCGGCAATGTCACGAGCCAAGCCGTGCAACTGGTGAACCATCTGGTCACCGTTACCGTACTCTTTTTCGGTGCAAAACTGGTGCTCGAAGGCAGCCTCACCGTCGGCGAGCTGGTGGCCTTCAACATGCTGGCCAATCGCGTGAGTATGCCGGTGTTGCGCATCGCCCAGATATGGCAGGACTTTCATCAAGCCCGCCTTTCGGTCGAAAGGCTCGGGGACATCCTCAATACTCGCCCGGAGCCGATGATCGACGTCGGCCGCGCCGTGCTGCCGCCGATCCGTGGGGCCGTCACCTTTGACCACGTCGGCTTTCGCTATCGCGTCGATGGGCCGGAAATCCTACACGACATCAGTTTTCATGTTCCGGCTGGGCAGGTCGTTGGTGTCGTCGGCCCGTCGGGGTCGGGCAAGAGCACGCTCGCTAAGCTTCTCGAGCGCCTCTACGTGCCGGAGACCGGGCGTGTCCTCGTCGACGGTGTCGATCTCGCATTGACCGATGCCACCTGGCTGCGGCGACAGGTTGGCATTGTTTTGCAGGAGGACATCCTTTTCAATCGATCCGTCGCCGATAACATAGCGCTTGCCGATCCCGCCACGCCCATGCAACGGATCATCGACGCGGCCATCTTGGCCGGCGCGCATGAGTTCATTCTCGAACTTCCCGAACGCTACGAGACAGTGGTCGGCGAGCGAGGATGCAGCCTCTCGGGCGGTCAGCGGCAACGCATCGCCATCGCCCGTGCGCTGGTGACCGATCCCCGCATTCTGATTTTCGATGAGGCCACCAGCGCGCTCGATTACGAGAGTGAGCGCATCATCCAGGACAATATGGACCGGATCTGCGAACGCCGTACCGTTTTCGTCATCGCCCATCGGCTTTCCGCAGTGCGCCGGGCCAACCGCATCCTCACGATCGAGCGCGGACGCATCGTCGAGGACGGCACCCACGACGAATTGATCTGTTCAAACGGGCGGTATGCAAACCTCCATTTGCTGCAGGCGGGCCGTTGATGGCGGCCGTCAGGAAAATCATCCAGTTCCCGGACCGCCCGCGGCAGCGGCGGCAATACGAGACGGCCTTTCTTCCGGCCGCGCTTGAGGTGATCGAAACGCCGCCATCGCCGATCGGCCATGCCATCGGCTTGACCATTATCCTGTTGTTCTGCACGGCGGTGGGGTGGGCGTCGCTGGGCAAGGTCGACGTCGTGGCAACCGCATCCGGAAGGATTGTCGTGAGTGGCCGGACCAAGGTGATCCAGCCGGCCGAAACGGGAGTGGTGCGTGCGATTCATGTTCGCGATGGCACAACGGTCAAGGCGGGGGACGTGCTGATCGAACTGGATTCAACTATCAATGCCGCCGAACTTGACCATGTGAAAAGCGATTTGCTCTCCGCCGAACTTGACATTGCGCGCTTACGCGCGGCAATCGCCGCGGACGTTGATCCGACCGCCGACTTCACGCCGCCAGCGGGAGCCAGCCAGCGGCTGGTCGAGATGCATCGTCAGTTCCTGACAAGCCAGAAGGCGGAACATGCCGCGAAACTGGCGGAGATCGACCGACAACTGGCGCAGAAGGACGCGGAACGCGATACGATTGCAGCGACGATCGAAAAATTCAAAGCAACGATCCCGCTGCTTCAGGAGCGAGTGGACGTGCGCAAATATCTCTACGACAAGGCGATCGGCACCAAGATCATCTATCTTACCGAGTTTCAGGAACTTGTCGGCCAGCAGCATGACGTCCTTGTTCAGCAAAGTCGGCTGCGCGAGGCCGAGGCCGCGGTGGCTGGGCTCACTGAGGCCAAGTTAAAGGTGGAGGCGGAGTACCGTCACGGGCTCTACGACGATCTCGCGAAAGCCGAACAACGGGCCGCGGGTCTCGCCCAGGACGTGATCAAGGGAGAACAGAAGGCGAAGCAGCGGATTCTCACCGCACCGGTTGACGGCGTCGTGCAACAATTGGCAGTGCACACGATCGGAGGAATCGTCACCCCGGCTCAGACGCTCGCAGCCCTGGTACCGCTCGACTCCAATCTCGAGATCGAGGCGATGGTGTTGAACCGCGACATCGGCTTCATCGTTCCCGGACAGAGCGCCGCGATCAAGATCGATACATTCAATTTCACCCGCTACGGGCTGCTGGGTGGCCGCGTGCTCAGCATTTCGCGCGATGCCATCACGCGCGACAGACATGAGGACCAGGCGAGGGACCAGCCCGCCGGTGCGGAAAGCGCGTCGAGCGAACCCAAAGGGCAGGAACTCGTCTATGCTGCGCGCGTCAGCCTCGACCGTAGCGTGATGGAGGTCGAGGGGCGGCCCGTCCAGCTCTCGCCCGGTATGGCGGTGACGGTCGAGATCAAGACCGGTTCGCGGCGGATCATCAGCTACCTGCTTTCGCCTCTGACGCGATACAATCAGGAAGTGTTGCGGGAGAGATAGCGACGGAGCGTGCCCAAGCTCTTTCCTGACGCAGGCCTTGGCCTGACGCGGGCGGTCGTCGATGCTATTGACTGCTCGGATCTGCGACGGGCGCAATCCGCAAGGCAATCTCGACGACATCACCAGGCTGAAGTTCGGAATCCTCGCTCGCGGCCAGTTTTTCGCTGCCTCTTGCGCCGTTCCTGACGATTGTGATCGCGGGCTTGGTGCCAAAGCCGCGTGCAAGCTGTGACTTGGCAAACGCGGTATATTGAAGCTTTTCGCCGGTGCTCTGTAGCTTGAACCGGATTCCGTTGAGCGCCAAGGTAGCGTCCTGCAGCTCCTTGAGCATATCGCTCCTGCGCTGGCTGTCGAGTCGCTCGATCTGCCGCGAAAAATCATCCCGTTGCCGCCTCGTCTGCATCAATTGTGCCGTGTTCTGCAGCTTCATGGTGGATGACAGCAGCATTGCGCGACGCGCGTCGCTGACGCGGAGCATGGTCAAGGTGCCGCGGTTGAGGAGGTCCTTGGCCCGCTCCAGTTCTTCGACATCGGCCTGGGCTACCTGGTCTTCGGTCTTTTGCTGCTCCGAAAGGATACCGATTTGTTCGTCGGCCTGAACGATCCCGCGTTCAAGGAACATTCTTTCAGCCTGCTCGTCCGCCTGGCGGGTCTTGAGCTGCTCGGCTTCGACGTTGACGATCGCCAGCGCCGTCGACCGGGCAACCGGCACATCGAGCAAAGCCTTCTGGTCAACCGTAGTCTCCTGTCCCAGTTCCTGCTGGAGGCGCCATACATGCGCCTGTTCCCTGGCATATTCGGTCCAAAGCGTTTCGTACTCGGCCTGCAGATCTGCGGCTTCGAGGATCGGATTGTTCATTCTCAGACGGATGACGTCGTAGCCGCCCGACAGGGCGACGGCCTGCCGTACGGTCATGAGCGGACGATAGGCCTGTTCGCCAGGCCTGGAGACATCCCCATTGACGTAGATTGGACGGTATTCGACGACAGTTGCGGTGACCTCGTCGGGCTCGATTGTCACCGAATTCTCGTGCCCGTCCGGCGCCCGCTGCGGAAAGACCTTCGCTGCGAGCGTGGCCTGCACCTTGGCTTGCACTTCCGCCGGCGACAGGTTCGCGACCGGCAGCGTCCCCAGTAGCGGGAACGAAATAGTTCCATCCAGTTGAACGGGAACGCGTTGCTTGAGTTCGGGGAGCCTGGCCACGGAGATCTCGATCACGTCTCCCACATGCAGTCTATACTCGGCTCTTGCCGGCGTGATCGAACAAATGAGTGCGACGGCAAGCACGAATGATCTCGCGTCGCGCGCCTTGCCGAGGTGCGACGCGCGCCCGGCGAACGTGGCCATCTCCCTAAATGCCGATCGGACGTTACGCATGGCACACCCTCCAGCTGTGATGTTCAGTTACTGCCGCGGTGATGATCCCACCGTCGTTAGCTCCGGCCACGACAGGCGCGCGACGAAATCCGCGACCGGACCGCCGGGCTGCCCCCAGTTGCTCGACCAGATGATTTGCGAGCCGTCGGGCGAGGGCGAGGCATGGGTTTCGCTCCAGTAATCGTATTTGGCGTTATGCGTCTGGATCACCCGACGTAGCTCGCCGCTGCCGTCAATCCGCAATGCGATGACTTCCTGATAAAATGGTGCGCCATCGGCGTAATTGGCTACGCCGGAATAAGTCCCGCTATAGGTTACGAAGACCCAGCCGGGACGATTGATGTTGCGGATCGACGCGTGCTGGCCCTCGCCATAGGGCGCAAGGTCAGTGACGGCGCCGTCATCCAGCCGGCGCTTGATGATGTGAAACTTGTCCGGGCTTGCCTTGCTGATGCCGACATACACGTCGCTGCCATCGGTATCGATGGTCATGTCGCCATGGCCTGGCCGATGATGTTCGGTCCAGTGTTGCAGCTGCACGCCATCCGTCGTGAAGACGTAGGCGGTTTCGGTCCCGTCGAGCGTCGTATTGGCGCAGAACACGTGGCGGCCGGAGGGCGAGATTGTGCAATATCCGTTGCGGCCGGACAAATCCGCCAGCCTGATATCCGGATATTTCCGCCGTGCCGAGATATCGTAGGCGAAAGCCACAAGCTCACCCTGGTTGTTGGTTGCACGCACCACCAGCCTGGTCCCATCCTTGGACGGGTTGCCTTTGTAAGGGCCGAATTGCAGATTCTTGTATTCAGTGAAAGCATAGACGGCGGGCCTGACGTCCAACCGCGGATTCCAGGTATAGATTTCATTGCCGGCTACACAGATCATCAATGCGGGATCGACCGGGTGCCACTCGCATTCGTTGGGAACGGTGCGGTGAAAGAGCGGGACATAGGTCGATCCGTCCAGGAAACAGAAGCCCGAACAACCGTTGACAATCAGCAACAGGCTCTGATCCGCGTTCCACGCCTGTGAACTGGAATAGCGATGCGTGCAATAGGCCGGCTTGCAAGACATCCCCGGCAGCATTTTCTGGCCGGGGTCCGTCACGCGCGTGAAGGGCGTCCCAAAGGCTGCATCAGTCACCGGTTGAAGATAACCTGGATAGGGCATTGACGGCGTCACGACGGCGTGGGCCTTCGATAACGCCTCGTAGGCCTGAGCTGCGCGATGATTCGGCAGGAGTGCGGGCAGAGCGCACAGCAATCCGGTGACCATCAATCGTCGTGACTTGCTCACTTTCAAATCCCGCCGCCGGTGAAGAAAGTCGCCATAACAGCGCAGCTGCCGGCTATTTGCCATGCCGGGCCGCGCCGTTAGTCCTTCGGTTGATGTCGTTGCGCATCAGGCGGTCGATGCGAGGCACCTCAATGTTGTTTGCATGGTGCTCGATCGCGCCTAGCGATACAGACGCCTCGATCTGCTTGTTTTCGGGCGACACCTCGACGGGCTTTGGAAGCTGCTTGGTCGGATCGGAAGTCGAGGGCGGGGAACTATCGTTTGCGGGTCGTTTCAGTAATCCGTTGTTCATTCCCCAAATCGCCGCCTGTGTCCGGTTCTGGACCCGAATCTTGCGAAGGATCGCCTTGACGTGGACCTTCACCGTCGCCTCGGCGATATCGATCTTTCGCGCTATGCATTTGTTGGAGTCCCCTTCGATCAGGCAGTGCAAGATTGATTTTTCCCGCGGGGAAAGCTGCGGCACGATCGCGTAGTCCGCTGTACCGAGTATCGCCGGGCTGTCTTCGTCGGGCGACACGGCCTCGCGGAGGTGGTCGCTTTCGGCAACGAGAAGGGATGACAGAAATGCAGGTGGGAAAATTGTCTCACCCATCATCATTAGTTCGATGGATTTGATGAATACATCGCACGTCATGACGTCGGCAAAATAGCCGTTGGCGCCTGCCCGAAATGCTGAAACCACATCGACCAGCCGATAGTGGTCGGCCACGATGGCGATGCGCCCGCCTGGGTGCTGGTCCCTGAACAGTTCGATTTGTTCGACCGCGGCGTCAAAATCATCGCCGGTATGAACAACGAGAAACAGCGGCCGGTCTTGTTGGATTTTGCGTGTGAGCAAATCCTCGACGCATGATACCGAGGCAAGGATGCGAAAATTGGCCGCGTGCAGAATTCTGGCAATCCCTTCTCTGACTAAGATGCTTTTCCCAACGAGAATGGTTGCAAAAGACTGTCGCCAACGCATGGTGAACCTCCCGCCTGAACGCCACATGGAAACTAGGCAGCCGAATCATACCGTTCCCGTTTCGTTTACAAACGGGCTTTGAAAACCTATGCTTCGGCAGAAGTCGTGGTGTTGAAATTACTTGGGTTTCTCTAGTCCGGGGCTCCCTCCGCGTTCAGCGATAATGTTTTATAATCAAATTTCCAAAGCTCCTGTTTGCAGAGCTTCGGTGAATTCGTTTGTGAAACTTTAGTGAATGATAGAGCCGAATTCCCGATATCCCTATATACCTTTGGTTATAGGTGCCGGAGATGTCGGCCAACATGGCTTGCCGCGTATAGCCGCCGATCGCGGACGGTCGGGTCGCTGCGGTTGATCCAACGCAAAAGGGCCAAGACCTCAGACCTGTTTAATGAGCATGATAACTGATGCGTGCGTGACGTTCTGAAAAGGATTATACACGGGGAATATATTGGGCGCGAAAGGATTAACCCGGGGGAGAGGCTAAGGATGCCCCATGCGTTGCATTACCGTGGTGATCGCGGACAGTTATCCTGTAGTTCTGCGAGGTTTGATGAGCGTTCTCGAGGCGCGAAGCGGATTTAAAGTTGTTGCGTGTTGCAGTGACGGTCGGAATTGCATCGAAGCTATTCGGAGTTTGATACCGGACATCGCAATCCTCGACGTTTCGCTGCCTGGATTGACCGGGCTGGAAATCCTCGCCATCGCCAACTCCGAGAGCCTCTCCACGAGGCTGGTTTTTTTCACCGCATCTGCTGACAACCGCGAACTGGTTATGTCGGCCGCGGCTGGTGCCTGCAGTGTCATCCTGAAGGACGTGGCGCTCGAAATGCTGGTGCAGTACTTGCGGCGGGTCGCGGACGGCCAGAGGCTGTTGCCCCTGCCATCCTCAGTTAAGGCCGTACCGCTCGAGCGTGGGAATATCGCGATCGCGGAGAACTTGCCGACGCTGATGACAGACCGCGAGCGCCAGATCATGTCTCTGGTGTCTGAGGGATTGTCGAACAAGGAAATTGGGCGCCGGTTGAATATCGCCGACGGCACCATCAAGGTGCATCTTCATCACATCTATCAGAAGCTTGAAATCAGCAACCGGACACTGCTCGCGGCGCTCGTCCTATCGAACAATGGCAGCGCGGCGGCCGTTGCGGCAAATCCTGCTCCCCGGGTGCGTCTTGATGAGGAAGGATCATCGTAAAGGTTTCTGGTAGGGTTCGGCCGCCTGCGTAGGCAGCCTTGCCTATGCTTTGCATGCGAATGACCGCAAATGGCACACATGAGCAGCTTCGATTCCAGGTCTTCAATCGATTGCCAGGTCTTCAATCAACTGCGCCGACCTCAATCGCCATCTCGCTCTATCTTTCTGTTTGAGCATGATCTCCGCGCAAACGCTTTCGCGTTTGTTCGCTGAGGGAAAACCGGTGTCCACTTTGCGCTAACGCGGCCCTGCGGGTCCGGATCATGCTTTAGTCGCGCGCCCATTCGCCGACCACGCGATGCACCTCAAAGAGATGCTCCCTTAGCTGTTCAAGTGCGAAGCCGAGTGCAAAGAACCGCTCCGCCACTTCGCTTTTCATGTCGCGCGTCTGTCCCTCGCGCCGCACCGCGCCGAACTCCTCGATGTATTTCCGGAACGCGATTTCGACGGCGTCCAGAGGCGGCGGGGGTTTTTGGGCACGCAACGCGGTGCCACTGGCGCGGAGAAAATCGCTTCCGGCAGTCTCGATATTCCTGAGCAGCGGCGTCAGCCGCGCCGTGACCGGCTTGGGGAGTTCGCATCCAACTGCGCGGCCCAGCATCACGATGTCATGGCGCAACCGCAACAGCGTGCGCAAAAGTGGTCCGGTGTCGGGACCGGAGGTGAGGCGCGCATTGCGCTCATGTTCGGCCTCGGCTCCGGTCGCGTTCAGCCGCGTCAGTGCTGCGGCAATCCCGTCGTGAATGCGCCGACGATCCGCCTGGTCCAGCTCGCGGGTGTGGTCTTCCAGAAACCTTGAGAGTGCATCCGCCATCAGGTCGAGCATATCAGCCGCGGCCTGGATCGTGATCGCCTGCGCGCGGGAGGGAAAGAGCAAAAAGGAGACGATGAAGCCGACGGCGCCGCCAACGGTCACCTCCAGCACTCGGTCGAGCGCGGAAGCCGCGGGGCTGACATGCTGCATGGTGGGGACCAGGAGCACGATGATCGCAGTCACCGGCAGCACGTTGAAATTGGCGCGGAACGAGGCGATGAAGGCGAGCGGCGCGACCGCGATTGCGAGAACGGCGAGCAAGGCCCATTCGCTGTCGTGCGGGATCAGGATCGCAAGCGCGCCGCCATAGGCGACGCCTCCGAAGGTGCCGATCAGATAATCGCTCGCAACTTTCACCGAGCGGCCCAGGCTCATCTGGGTCACGATCAGCGACGTCAGAACCGCCCAGAGCGGAAGATGCAGGTGCAAGGCCTGCGCCAGCGCTAACGCCGACAGCGCGGCGACCGTGGCCCGGAGGGCCAGGATCAGCTGAAGCCGGTAGCGGTCGACGCGTTCGCGGATTTGCGTCAACAGTCCGGCGATACGGCTTTCGTTATGGGACATGCGGCTGACATCGTTGGGAAGGGTGAGACGCGGGTTTAAGCCAGCTTCTGCGCCAAGACAATGTGAGCCGAGGAGATTGTCAGAGGCTAAGTCATTGAAATAAAAATGCAAACATCGGACTCTTAATCATCGGGTCCCAGCTTCGAGCCCTGGTGGCGCCTACCATGGCATCCAACACTTAGCCGAGCTACCGGCTCCCATTCCGACTGATTGCACTCCGCTAATCCGACCAACCGGCTGGTTTTGCTCGCTCGGTGCGGCGCCTCCGGACGCCGGAAATGGCCGAATTTGCAAAAAGAGCGTCTCGGAGCGTTTGGACCCCTCAACAAGGCTGTGTAGATCGGAACATGCCCACCCCTCTGGGTTGGAATCCGAAATAGTGTTCGTGATGCGAATCAACATGTAGGAGTCAAAATGGCAGTACAGATGACAAAGTCGCAGCTGATCGAGAAGATTGCTGCGGAGAACCAGGTAGCAAAGAAGGACGTAAAGGGCGTGCTGGAGACGCTGGCGACGGTTGGCTACAAAGAGCTCAAGAAGACCGGCGTGTTCCTGGTTCCCGGCTTCGCAAAATTTGTGGTCATCAAGAAGCCGGCGACCAAAGCGCGCAAGGGTACGAACCCGTTTACGGGCGAGCCCATGCTGTTCAAGGCCAAGCCGGCCCGAAAAATCGTCAGAGCACGCCCGGTCAAGGCTGCAAAAGACGCGGTGTAACCGTGACAGGCCCTTTTCAGGGCCTGTCTGCCTTTTGGGGGAATGGCCGGGCAGAAGGCGCGGCCTTCCGCTTGTACGCTGCAGTCGGCCTGTGATCCCAGCATCCTGGTCGAGCGATGATCGATGGCGCCTCCCCGCGCCGGGACGTCTGATGCAACCGCGGGTTTCGTCGCCGTCTGATCGATTGAATTGCTCGCCAGGGTTTGACCTGCTTTGTCTCAATACCGAGCTCGGCGGCAAAGGCTTCTTTCGTCAGACACCCGATGCCTGTTGGGACCGGGCGAGACGTTCGATCGTCTGCCGGCTGCCGACCGAATAAATACGGGTCAAGGCATCGCTGACCGCCCGCCGGAAGCGTTGATCGGCCGCCAGATCGTCGCCGAAGATCGCCTTGAGGCCCAGCAATGCTCCAACGATGCGCGGCACATCGCGCTCCGCATCCCGAAGCACATCGCGGAAGGATTGCAGGAGCGGATCGCGGACGTCGATCGGCCGGCCACGCTCGTCAATGCCGGTGACGTAGCGCATCCAGGCGGCAACCACGAGGGCGTGACGTTCGATCGGCAGTCCCTTTGCGAGACGATCGCGGACCGGACCAAGGATGCGCTGCGGCAGCTTCTGTGAGCCGTCCATCGCGATCTGCCAGGTGCGGTGACGCAGCGCAATGTTGCGGTACCGCGCCAGCAGGGATGCCTTGTAGGCGACGACGTCGACGTTCGCGGGCAATTCGAGCGTTGGTATCGCGTCGGTCATGAGGCCTTCCGCGAAACCGGCCAGCGCGTCGTCGCGCATGGCTTCCGCAACGGTTTCAAACCCTGCGAGATAGCCGAGATAGGCCAGCGCCGAATGGCTGCCGTTGAGCATGCGCAGCTTCATGGATTCGAACGGGGCTACATCGCCGGTGAACGTCGCGCCTGCTTCATCCCAGGCCGGACGACCGCTGGAAAAGCGGTCCTCGATCACCCATTGGGTGAAGGGCTCGGCGACAACGGGCCAGAGATCGTCGAGGCCGAGCGCATCGCTCACGCGTTGCCGGTCGTCGTCCGTCGTTGCCGGAACGATGCGGTCGACCATCGTGTCGGGACAGAGGATTTCGTTGCGCACGAAGCCACCGAGGTCGGGAGACACGAGGTGCGCGTAACGGGACAACAGCCCGTGCAGCGTGCGGCCATTGGCGGGAAGGTTGTCGCAGGACAAGACCGTAAAGGGCTTCACGCCGATCCCGCGGCGACGGGCGATGGCGGCGGCAAGGAAGCCAAAGATGGTGCGCGGCGCCGTGGGATGAGCGAGGTCGTGCCGGATATTGGCATCGCCTTCGTTGAGGGTGCGGGTGGCCGGATCGTAGTGATAGCCTTTCTCCGTCACGGTCAGGCTGACGACAGTGACCGACGGTTGGCACAGCGCTTCGATGAGCGCTGCGGGATTCTCCGGGGCGACGAGAAGGCCCTGCAAGCTGCCGATGACACGCAGCCCCTCTACCTCTGCCCGCAGGTTGAGCGTGTAGAGGTAGTCCTGCGCCTGCAAGGCGTCGCGCGTATCCGGACTGCGCAGGCTCGCACCGACGATGCCCCAGCGCCGGTCACCGTTGGCCAGCACGCTGTCGGTGTAGACCGCCTGGTGCGCGCGATGGAACGAGCCGATGCCAAGATGTACGATGCCGGTCGTGATGGCCGAGCGATCATAGACCGGCCTGGCCACGTTTGCGGGTAGTGCGGAGAGGCTTGCGGCTGAAAGGCGTGGGCGGGGAGACAACGGGCCAATCCTAGATCGGAAAGCCGTGCTCAGCCGCGAGCGCCGTCATGACGCCGCGGATTTCCGCCAATCCGCGCATGCGACCGATGGCGGGATAGCCGGGATGGGTCGGCTTGCCGACATCGTCAAGCAATTCGTGGCCGTGGTCGGGCCGGAACGGAATGCGCCAGTTCGCTTCGCCGGCATCGCGCCGGCGTTTTTGTTCGCCGAGCAGCGCTTTGACGACGCCGACCATGTCGTTGTCGCCATCCAAATGATCGACCTCCATGAAGGAGCCGTCCGCTTCCTTTGCAACATTGCGCAGATGAGCGAAATGGATCTTCGAGGCAAAGCGCCGCGCCATCGCTGGCAGATCGTTGGCATAGCTGGCGCCGAGCGAGCCGGTGCAGAAGGTCAGGCCGTTTGACGGCGAGGGGACTGCATCGAGAATGAACGCAATATCGTCAGCGTTGCTGCAGATTCGCGGCAAACCGAGCAGCGGCCGGGGCGGGTCGTCCGGATGGATCGCCATGCGGATGCCGACTTCTTCCGCCGTCGGAATGATCTCGCGCAGGAAACCGGCAAGGTTCTCGCGCAAGCGAAGCCGGTCTATGCCACGATAGCGCGCCAGCATCGTCCGCAATCCCTCGATGTCGTAGCGGTCGAAGGCGCCGGGCAGCCCGGCCATGATGGTGGCAAGAAGCTGGCGCTTGTCATTTTCGGTGGCCTTGGCGAACCAGGATTTCGCGCGGTCGAGAACTTCGGCACTGTAGTCTGCGTCCGCGCCGTCGCGTTGCAGCATGTAGCAGTCGAAAGCCGCAAACTCATGCGCGTTGAAGCGAAGCGCGTTGCCGCCGCCGGGCAGCGGAGCGCGCAGCTGTGTCCGCGCCCAATCGAGTACCGGCATGAAATTGTAACAGATCGTCGTCACGCCATGACGGGCAAGATTGCGCATCGATTGGCGGTAGGTGCCAAGCAATTCACTCAGGTCGCCTTCGCCGAGCTTGATACGTTCGTGGATCGGCAGGCTTTCCACCACGCTCCAGCGCAGGCCGAGCCGGCTGTCCGCCTCGATCGCGTGCTTGCGTTCGGCAACGGCATCGGATGACCAGAGTTCTCCGGTCGGAATGTCATGCAATGCCGTAACGATGCCGGTCGCGCCAACCTGGCAGACATGCGACAAAGTGATGATGTCGTTCGGGCCCCACCAGCGCCAGGTCTGTTCCACGCTATTTGTTCCTTGTGTCCGTGTGTCGTTTCATCGGTCTCTTCGTTTTTGTTTGAGCATGATCTCCGCGCAAACGCGTTCCGGGTTTGTTAGCTAAGGGAAAACCGGTTCCCACTTTGCGCTAACGCGGCCCTTCGGGTCCGGATCATGCTCTAACCGCTCCAGCCGAGATGGCTGAGAAAATCCCGCGTCCGCTCGACGGTCGGGGCTTCGAAGATTTGCTGCGGCGGCCCCTGTTCGAGCAGTTGTCCGCGTTCGAACACCACGACCCAATTGGCGACGCGTCTCGCAAAGCTCATTTCGTGCGTGACGACGATCATCGTCATGCCTTCCTGGGCAAGGTTGCGCATCACGTTCAGCACTTCGCCGACGGTTTCGGGATCGAGCGCCGAGGTCGGCTCGTCGAACAGCATGACGTGCGGTTCCATGGCGAGCGCGCGGGCGATCGCGACGCGCTGCTGCTGGCCGCCGGAAAGGTTTGAGGGATAATTCTCGGTCTTGTCGGCGAGGCCGACCTTGGTGAGCAAAGCCAGCGCGCGCGTCCTGGCTTCCTCAGTGGCCATCTTCCTGACGGTGGTCAACCCCATGGTGACGTTCTCGAGCGCGGTCTTGTGCGGGAACAGCTCGAAGCTCTGGAACACCATGCCCATCCGCTGGCGAATCTGGCGGATGTCGGCTTCCCTGGTTGGCAGCGGCCTGCCTTCGAAGCGGATCTCGCCGCCGTCGATCGTTTCCAGCGCGTTGGTGCAGCGGAGCAGCGTCGATTTGCCGGAACCGGAGGGGCCGATCAGGCAAACGACCTCACCGGCATTGACATGCAGCGAGACGCCGTTGACGGCCATGAAGGCGCCGTAGCATTTCCTGACATTGTCGTAGACCAGCATCGGCGGCTTGTCGGCGTTCTTGCGGGCGAAAGCGGTCATTCCCGCACTCCGTATTTTCGATGAATCCAGTCGACGATCTTGGCCTGCGGATATCCCAGCAGCCAATAGATGGCGGCCATCGCCGTCAGCATCTCGAGCACCCGGAAGCTCTGGGAGCGGATCTGCATCGCGGTATGGGCCAGTTCTCCGACGGCGATGACCGAGACGAGCGAGGTATCCTTGAACAGCGAGACCCAGGTGCTGGCGAGGATCGGCAGCACGCGCCGCCAGGCCTGGGGCAGCACGATCTGGCGAAAAACTTCCGATCGGCTCATGCCGAGCGCAAGGCCGGCTTCGGACTGGCCCCTGCGGATGGAATTGATGCCCGAGCGGAAGGTCTCGGAATTATAGGCCGAGACGTTCAGGCAGAGCGCGGCAAGGCCGGTGGCGAAAGGCGGCAGACCGAGGCCGGTCAGCACCGGCATGACATAGAACGCCCAGTAGACCAGGAGCAGCAGCGGCAGATTGCGAAACAGTTCGACGAATCCCGTCGCGAACAAGGCGATCGGCTTGAAGCGCGAGCCGCGCATCAGCGCCAGCACGATGCCGCCGGGCACGGCGATCAGCATGGTCAGCGCGGTCAAGAGGATCGTGACAAGCGCGCCTTCGAACAACTGTTCGCGGCTTTGCCAGACGATGGACCAATCGAGGTTCATGATCGGCCCAGATGCGCGACGCGGACATAGAACCGGTCGATCAAGCGTGTGACGGGAAAGATCAGCAGGAAATAGACCACCATCACCGTGGTGAAGACTTCGATCGGCCGGTAGCTTTCGCCGGCCACGGTTTCAGCCTGCCGCATCAGTTCCGGCACGGCGATGACGGCGGCAATCGCCGTATCCTTGATCGTGACCGACACGATCGAGCCGAAGGCCGGCAGCATCCGCACCGTCGCCTGCGGCAACAGGATTTTCCGGACGATCTGCGCGCCCGACATGCCGATCGCGAGACCCGCCTGGATCTGACCCTTGCGAATGGAGGTGATGCCGGCGCGGATCACTTCGGCGACATAGGCCGCGACGTGAATGGTGATGCCGGTCAGCGCCGCCCAGAACGGATCGAAGCTGCGGCCGGAAATGATCGGCACCGCGAAATAGATCCAGACCAGCACGACGAACACCGGAATGGCGCGCATCGAATCGATGTAGAAAACCAGCACCACGCGCAGCCACGCCGGGCCGTACATCCTGCCGAGACCGACGGCCAGCCCAAACACGAAGCTGCAAACTATCGCAGCAACCGAGAGCAGGATCGTCAGGCCCAGGCCCGAAGCGAGGAAGCGCCAGCTGTCGATCAGGGGTGAGAAGTCCAGATCCATGGTGCGGCCGGTGTTTGGTCAGCGCGGGAGCGGGCCTGTGGTCTCGTTACATCTTGTCAATTATCTTGGTTTCTTCAGCGGTCAGCTCGGGCTGTAGGCGCGCTTCGACTGCTCTCAGCCAGGCGAGGAATTCGGGCTGGTTCTTGTCGATGGCGGAGCCGATGTCGGTGCCCATCTCCTTGCTGTCCTGGCAATTGTTGCCCTCCGGCAGAGCTTTCAGACCCTTCACCTTCTTGTTCAGCGCAATCCATGGAATCCGATTGATCGGCGTCACGTCGGCGCGCTTGCCCATGATCTCCTCCACCGGCGCCGCCGTGCCGGCGGTCGAAACGCCGCGCAGCGTCGCGTTCGGGAAGCGGGTCTTGACCCAGTGCTCCTCGCCACCGCCGGTGTAGTAGGCGACGATCACGCCTTCCTTGTTGAAGTCGTCGATGCTCCTGGCGCCGGCGACCTTCGGGTTGTCGGCCCGGCCGAACACGCACAGGCTGGTCGCGGAGTAGGTGATGAAGTCGATCACCTTGAGCCGCTCCGGCGTGACCGAAAGCGGCGAGATCGTCATGTCGACCTGATTGGCAGCCAGCACCGGCACCTTGGTCTCGTGCGAGACCGCGACCGGCTGGAGTTTCACGCCGAGCAGGCGGGCATATTCCTTGGCGAGCGTCCAGCCGGGGCCGGACCATTGCTCGCCGCTACCGCTGGTGTTCTCGACAAGCCATGGCGGGTTGGCGAGCACGCCGACGCGGAAAACGCCGGCCTTCTGGATCGCCTGGACGCGCGGGCTATTGCTGGGCACGGCTTCGTCGGCTTTGAGCGGCGCAGAAAGAGTGGCGATGCAGGCGGCAAGGGTCAGCGCCAACACGCTGCGTTCAAATGACGGCATCAGCGAATTCCTTCCGGTTTATTCGTTACGACGGCTTTATTCTGGAAAGCTGCACGATCGGCCATCGACGATCGGAGCATGGACATTAGTGATGTATGCTTGTATACAAGTTGCTGTCAAGAGCCGTTCGTCGCGGCTGTCCAAGGAGAGAGATGATGCAGGAAAGGCGGACTCTGCCTCGGCCCGGCGAGACGCCCGCCAGTGCGGCGACGATCTATGAAACGATCCGATCCGATATCGTCCGCATGCGGTTGCGCCCGGGCGAAAGGCTTTCGGAAAACGAACTCGGCATCCGCTTCCGGACCAGCCGCACGCCGGTTCGCGAGGCGATCGTCCGGCTGGTCGATGACGGGTTGATCGAGGTCTGGCCGCAACGCGGCACCTTCGTCAGTCGTATCTCGCTGAAGGCCATCAAGCGCGCGCGCTTCGTGCGAAGCGCGCTGGAGCTCGGCATCATCCGCGAGGCGGCCGAGCACGGACTGCCCGAGACGGCGCTGATGGACGCCGAACGTGCGATCGCCGAACAGCGCGAGGCCGGCAACGATCCGAACCGCTTCACCGACGCGGACGACAGATTCCACCGCACCTTTGCCAATGCGATCGGCTATGGCGATATCTGGTCGATCGTCGAGAGCCAGAAGGCCCAGTTCGACCGTATCCGTTTTCTCAGCCTTCCCGACGTGACGCCGGTCGATCTATTGATCGGCCAGCATCGCACCATCCTCGATGCCGTCAGGGCGCGCGACGCCGACACCGCGGAGAAGACCCTGCGCGGGCATCTGTCGATCGTGGTCGAGACCACGGTCGCACTGATGCGCACCCATCCCGACCTCATCAACGATGACGTCGGCGACGATTAGAGCATGAACCCATATCTCTGCCGGGCGCACGGTTGCCGGAGTCCGTTATGCCCCGATAGCGACAGAATTCCGCAGGGCGTCGAAATGACGAAACGGAAATCATACTCCCTTTCTTGGGCTCAGGATCTGACGTAGCATTATCTCCCCAAGCATCTCGGGACCGCCGCCTTATGACACGTCGCCGAATTGGCCTCGCCCTAGGGAGCGGCTCCGCCCGTGGATGGGCGCATATCGGCGCCATCGATGCGTTGGCCGAGGCGGGAATTGAGCCCGACATCGTCTGCGGGACCTCAATCGGCGCGCTGGTTGGAGCGGCCTATGTCGCGGGGCGGCTGGCCGAACTGCGGCAATGGGCGGAGGCCGCAACCTGGCGGGAGATTGTCCGGCTGATCGACGTCCGGTTTTCGGGCGGTGGGTTGATTGACGGCAACGAGGTGGTCCAATTCCTGCGCAGGCTCGAAATTGGAGCGCCAATCGAGAGCTATCCCAAGGCCTATGCTGCCATCGCCACGGATCTCGCCACCGGCCGCGAGATATGGCTGCAGTCCGGGCCAATTCATGAAGCGGTGCGCGCCTCGATCGCGCTGCCCGCGATTTTCAGCCCGGCAAGGATCGACGACAAATGGCTTGTGGACGGTGGCCTCTCCAACCCGGTACCGGTTTCGGTCTGCCGTGCCCTCGGAGCGGACGTGATCATCGCGATCAATCTTAACGGTGACTTGCTGGGGCGACGGTTCGAGGCTCAGCCCGACGCATCGGCGCCGACTGCGTCGGCTGTTCCGCACGAAAGTTTCGATCGGGTGCTGAGCCATTTGCCGCCCGCGATGCGCGACCAGGCTGCGCAGATCGCCCAGCAGTTGCTGCCGAAGGCAGCGTCGGCGCCTGGATATTTCGACGTACTCGCCAACTCGATCAACATCATGCAGGACCATATCACCCGCACCCGCCTCGCCGGCGAGCCACCACACGTGATGCTGCTCCCGCGACTGCGCGACATGGGCTTGATGGAATTCGACCGGGCCAAGGAGGCAATCGCCGAAGGTCGCATCTGCGTCGAGCAGGCACTGCCGATGCTGCGGCGTTACTTCTAGAAAGACGACAGCAACTGAAGCGGTGCAATTCTCTCGTCAGCAAATCGACGAAGGTCGGCGCCTGATCGGCCCGTTCGCTCAGGTTTTTTGGGCGCGGCTCTCGTGCCAGTGCCACCAGAGCACAACGCCGATTCCGAGTGCCGCTATCGAAATCAACGCGACAATCAGAGCTGAAGCTTCGATCCACGCCGCCGCCGGAACGCAGAGCGCCATGATGATCCCGAGAAGACATACCTGCCAGGAAAGGATATGAACACCCGCGGTAAAGGTGCCGAGCGCCAATAACATGAGAACGGCGAGCCCGGTCGCATTGGCATTGAGTATAGTCTGGACGCTAGGCAACAGGATCATATTCATCACGAGCAGGAACGCGGCCCAGTGCAGCGCCTGCGTAGCTATCAATTGTATTCGCGCGTTTCTGTCGTTGGCGCTGGACCATCCGGAGCCGACACAGACCAACCCGATCACAGGCGCCAGAAGCTCCCAATAGCCCATGATCGGTTGTTTCAACAAACTGGTATAGGCAACGCCAAGCAAAGTCAGGATCAACACCAGGCTGAAAGGTAACTCCCTGATCCAAAAGCTGACGTGTGGCCCGTTGCCGACGGCGGCTTTCGGATCGCCTGATCGCCCATCCCGGGGGTCCGTATCGATGCTGCTCATCGCGGCTGCTCCTCTGCGACCGTTTTCAAGCGTCGCATCTCCCAGAAGGAGAAGCCGCCTCCCGGCGGCTTCTCCGACCGAGAGAGTGCCTGGATCAGGCAGCTCGTTTGAACGCGTCGCGCGCTGCCTGGTTGGCACGATCGAACGCAGCGCGGGTTTCCGTCAAAGCCGCCATCAGCGCGGACCATGATTGTGCCCCCATCTGCTCCATCTGGTTCTGGAGTTTTTCCTCCGCTGCAGTGGCGTCGGCCTGCATGCGCTTCACGGCGGTATCGATTTCGGCCTGACGCTCGGTAGCGAATTGCTTGGTATCGCCGGCAAGCTTATCGGCGGCTTCGCGCCACGCCTTCAGTTGGGCCGCCGACTGAAGCTTGAATGTCGCCCGCTGCTGCTCGATCTGCTTTGTGAAGTTCTCGACGTATTTCCTGACATCGGCCTCGAACGTATTCCACTCCGGCTCAAGCTTTGCCTTGGCGCTCATCCACGCAGCCTCGTTGGCCTCCGCCTGCTTCTTGACGGTATCCCGGAAAATATCACGACCTTTGCGCAGATCAGCGAGTGCCTTGTTGGCCTTGTCGCGGGCATCGACCTGAACCTCGCCAATCCTGCTTTCAAGCGATGTCAGTACGGCTTCCATTTCATCGAGCCGTTCCTTGGCCCAATTCACATAGAAGTGGATATTGCTTTGTGTCTGCTGCATTGCTCATCTCCATAACCCGGACTCCGCCCCTTGAGTCCAATTAACATGCCTCCCGTTTTTCTTCTTGATATGTGTCAACTTCAAATCTCAGAGTGATCCCAATTTAAAATACTCATTGTATCGTTCCAACGATGCAACGATCACTACCGTTCCTACATTCGTTGCCGATCCGCGGCATCGTCCGGCGCTTTTTTTGCGCCAAGGGCAAACAGAGCGGATGTCCGGTTCTGGGTCATTCGCGACCGAGTTCGAGCCGGCACCAAGTCCGGCCATGTCCGCAGTGCCGCCTTGAGCAGAAGTAAATTCAGGGCTTGCCGCCAAGACGCCCCATCATGATTATGGCTAACTCGAAGGAAGCCCTGCCATCTGGCTTTACTGGGGTGGAAGCTCCCGCAAAGCATTCTTGATTTCCTTCAAATCATTTAACGCCTTGCAGTTCCTGAGAAGCGGACCCACTTCCTTGTTGCCTTGCGCTTTTATGGCACGCAACATCAATGCCACTGATTTTCGAGCGGCTTCTTCGATTTCCAGTCTTTTTTCCGGCTGCAAAGGCTTGGCAATCGTCGATTCGACTTCCATGGTTGCCAGCTGGGCTTGAACGTAATTTTTTTTTGCTTCAGCATTAGAAGCCAGCGTTGAAAGACCCCCATACATAAGCGAGCATTCAGAAAAGCGGCGCACTACCTTTTCGCGCAATTCGACGCCTTCCTTGCTTTCTTCTATTGCGCTATTTATCGCCGCGGTTACGTCAAGCACGGCCCATGTGCTGTCTCTGTCAGTGGATTGTGCGTAGGCAAGGCGCGGCGAGATCGGCAAGGCTGCTATTGCGCCAAAGACCAGCAGTAAGATCACCCTGGGACTGTCGGACATCACTGGTTCCCCAATTTGATTTAGCGCGCTGCTAACGGGGTTCAGAGGGTTCGTCAACACGGGAAGCAGGAGGGGATCAGGATCTGCGCTCATGGTCTTTTCTCTTCACGACGGCAACGACTGATCAGAGGTAGCGTTTCGGATCGAACGGAGCGAGCGGGATTTCGGGTTCGCGCCGGCCCACGAGCTGGGCCACCACGCGCCCGGTGCGCGCCGAGCCGACCAGGCCGACATGGCCATGGCCGAAGGCATAGACGACATCGCGCGAGGCACGGGAATAACCGATGCAGGGCCGGCCGTCCGGCATGCTCGGCCGGTGCCCGAACCAGCTGCGGATGCGCTCCGCCGGCAGGTCTTTCGGCAGTTTCGGGAACATGCCGATCAAATGATCGCGCAGGATCTCGGCGCGTTTCCAGTTGGGCGCGGCCTCGAGCCCGGCGATCTCCACCTGGCCGGCCGCGCGCAGGCCCTTGTCCGTCCAGTTCACCACCATCTTGGCGTCCGAGGCCATCACCGAGGTGCGCGGACCGGTGTTGGCGCCTTCGATCATGACGTGATAACCGCGCTCGGTTTCCAGCGGCAGCCGGTCGCCGACGGACGCCGCGAGCGGTTTCGATCGCGCGCCGGCGGCGACCACCGCCGCATCGCAGGCGATCTCGCTCTTGTCGGTGAGGACCGATACCAGCCTGCCGCCCTCCAGCTTCAGACCCCTGGCGGTGGCGGTGACGAATTCGGCGCCGAGCGCGCGGGCATGCGCCGCCAGCGCCGCGACATAGCCGCCGGGATCGCGGCAGCGGCCGGCTTCCTCGACCAGCACACCGAACTGATAACGCGGATGCAGGTCCGGTTCGCGCTGGCGCATCTCATCGCCCGAGAGCTCCATCCAGCTGACGCCGACGCGCTTGCGAATACGCCAGCCGAGCGCGTCGGCATCGAATGCGGCGCGCGACGGATAGATGTGCATGACGCCCTGGCGTTCGATCAGGCGGCCGACGCCGGCCTCCTCAGCAAGCTTCTTGTGCAATGCCGGCGCATCGACCAGCAGCGGGCGCAGCGCCTGCGCGGTGGCCTCAACCCGCGCTTCGGTCCAGCCGGAGAGCAGATACTGGATGAGCCAGGGCAGCGCCTTGGGCAGATAGCTCCAGCGGATCGCCAGCGGCCCCAGCGGATCCCTGAGGAATTTCGGGACGTTCTTCCACACGCCGGGCACGGCCGGCGGGATCACCGAATGCGATGACAGCCAGCCGGCATTGCCATAGCTCGCCGCCTGCTCGCCACCGGGCGTCGCGGCTTCGATGATCGTGACGCGATGGCCGTCGCGCAGCAATTCGATGGCGCTAACGACGCCGATGGCGCCGGCCCCGATGACGACGACGTGCCGGGTGGGTGGTTCGCTCATGGGGATATTTCTTCGTTCGGGACAAAATTCCTGGCCATCGCCTGCGGGCAAAGGTCGAGCAGGCCGTGCAGGACGGTCATGTGGATCGTGCCATGGCGATGCAGCCGGCCGGCAGAGCTGCCGGCGCCGTTGCAGGCGATCGCATCCGGGAAATTGCATTTCATGCCGAAGACAGAATTAGTTGAGACCCGCGCCGCGGGCAAGCACGCTCGCCAACCCTCGGGATGCCGACGATTCGCGAAGCGCGCATTTCGCTCACAGCATGGATGCCGGGATTTCGAAGGATCAGAGAACTCTTGCCACAAGCATCGAGGCACACTTCTCCGCGCGCTGCACAAAGTCGACGGCATTTGACCTGACCTGCAAAATGCACATGACAGGATTTTCCGGAGTCGTGTTCAAATCAAAAAACGAAGCTTCGGGAACGCGAGCTTTCACGCGGGTGAAAAAAATCCGGGAGGAGGCATGACAAAGCTGACTTGTTGCCTCTTTTTCGGCCGAGTTCCGCCGTTCAGTGTAAGCCACCTCTGAATCCGGTCACCGTGAAGAATTCGAGACGCCAATGTCATCGACTTCAGATCAGACGCGGCGCATGCTCATCTTGGCAGCTCTTGCGGGCGTGGCGGCGTCTACGTCGGTTCTCGCCGACGAGGATCAACCCGGCAGCGACGAGCGACCTCAAAAGGGTGACCTTCTCGTCTTCTCCGAAGGAGAGCATTCGGGCGAAATCATCAAACCGCAGGATCTGAAACTCGGTGGGCCGCCGGTGCGGGCGTGGCCAAAGGATCCAACAACCTCGGTGATCCGCAAGGGTTCACGGTTGAACGAGATACTGCTCGTCAGATTGGATCCCGCCGAACTTGACGATGAGACGCGCGCGCGTTTCGCGGACGGCTTCTTGGCCTATTCGGCAATATGTACCCACGCCGGCTGTCCGGTCACGGCCTGGGTGAAGGAGACGACGGGCGACAAGGACGTCTTCAAATGCTTTTGCCATAATTCCGAATACGACCCCCGGCAAGGCGCGCAAGTCGTGTTCGGACCGGCGCCCCGGCGCCTTGCGGCGCTTCCGCTGGCGAGAAGTGGCGATGCACTCACCGTGGCTGGAACATTTGCCGGAAAGATAGGAGCACAGCAAGCGGGGTGACACCGGCCCGCATCGGATCTCGCACGACCAACCAAGCAGACGAAGAAAAAACCAACAGGGAGGTAACGTCTATGACCAGAAAGCAATGGCTGTTGTCGAGCCTTGTCGTGTCCACGTGCCTGTTCTCAATCCCCGCCGGCGCCGGCCCGATCGAGAACTACAGCCCAGTGACCGCCGATCGGCTCAACAATCCCGAACCCGGCAATTGGTTGCTCTATCGCCGTACCTATGATGGTCAGGGCTATAGCCCGCTCGATCAAATCAACACCTCCAACGTCAAAAGCCTGACGCCGGTCTGGACCTTCTCGACCGGCGTGGTCGAGGGGCACGAGGCTCCGCCGATCATCAACAACGGCGTGATGTTCGTCGCAACACCAATGGGTCAGGTGCTCGCCCTGAACGCCAAAACGGGCGACGAGTACTGGCGATACAAACGTCAGCTTCCCGACGATCTCTTTCAATTGCATCCGACCAGCCGCGGCGTCGGATTGTGGCAGGACAAGCTGTATCTGGCGACGACGGACGACCATTTGGTCGCGCTCGACGCCAAGACGGGCAAAGTCGTCTGGGACACCAAGGTTCAGGACTACAAGAAGGGCCAGTATCTGACCCTGATGCCGCTGGTCGTCGATGGAAAGGTGATCGTCGGCGGCTCCGGCGGTGAATTCGGGGTGCGTGGTTACGTCGTCGCGTTCGACGCCAATACCGGCAAGGAACTGTGGCGGACTTTCACCATCCCCGGCGAGGGTGAGCCGGGTCACGACACCTGGAGCGGCGACGACTGGAAATCGGGCGGCGGATCTGCCTGGATGACAGGCAATTACGATGTCGACACCAAGACGATCTATTGGGGCGTCGGCAACGCTGCTCCCTGGCCGGGCTCCACTCATCCCGGCGACAACCTCTACACCAGCTCAGTGCTTGCGCTCGATCCCGATAGCGGCAAGATCAAAGCGTTCCACCAGTATCATCAGAACGATTCATGGGATTGGGACGAGGTAGATGCCCCGATGCTGATCGACCTGCAACGGGAAGGCCGCTCGTTCAAGAGCCTGATCCACCCGGGGCGTGACGCGATCTTCTGGGTACTCGAGCGCACGCCGGACAAGATCAACTATGTCGCCGGCTGGCCTTTTGTCCAAACCAATGTCTGGAAAGGCATCGAGGCCGAGACCGGCCGGCCGATTGTCGACCCGGATCACAAGCCGGTCATCGGCAAGCGGGTCGAGTTCTGTCCATCATTGTGGGGCGGCAAGGATTGGCCGTCGGCGGCGTACAGTCCGAGGACCCGCTTTGTCTACGTGCCGGCCAACGAGAATTTCTGCGGCGGCTTTACCGGCGAGAAGGTGCCGCTGGTTCCCGGTCAGCTCTGGCTCGGGACCAAGCCTGAAGATATTGGCTTGCAGGCTCGTCCCGGCGCCGATCATTTCGGCGAACTGCAGGCATGGGATCCCGCTACCGGAAAGAAGGTCTGGTCGCATAACTTCCCCAAGTCGCAGCTGTTCGGCTCGGTGACGGCTACCGCCGGCGATCTCGTCCTGGTCGGAGGCACCAATGACCGGATGTTCCGGGCCTTCGATGCGAAGACGGGCGAAGTGCTCTGGGAGCAGAAGACCAACTCCGGCATCATCGGGATGCCGATCGCCTATGAAGTCGATGGGACGGAGTACATCGCCGTCCAGTCGGGCTGGGGCGTGGACGCGCAGCGCATTCAGGACGCGCTGGCGACCAAGAACAACGTCGGCGTCGAGGATAACGTGCCGCAGGGCGGCGTCGTCTGGGTGTTCGCCGTCAAGAAGTGATCGGCGGATAGCCATTCAAGCCAGCTAGAGCGAGATGACTCTTCGTTGAATCGTCATCTCGCTCTATCTTTTTGTTTGAGCATGATCTTTTCGGAAAAACCGGTGCCCACTTTTCCGGATCATGCTCTGGGAAGAAAGGCGGCGGATGGGATGTCCGCCGCCTTTCCTTGTTGCGCGCCGATCAACGTTCGGCCTGATCGAACCCTTCTTCAGGTTTCGAGCTGCTTGCCGATCGGCAACGAGCGGATGCGTTTGCCGGTCGCCGCGAAGATGGCGTTGACCAGCGCCGGAGCAAATGGAGGCACGCCCGGTTCCCCGACGCCGCTTGGCGGCGTGTCGGCACTGACCGGGACGATATGCACGTTGGTCACGGCAGGGGATTCGTCGATCCGGATCACCGGGAAACTGTCGAAATTGCCCTGTTGCACCTTACCGTCCTTGAAGCTGATCTCGCCGTATTTGGCGAGACTGAGCCCCATGATCGCGGCTCCCTCGAGTTGCGACTGGATTCGCTCGGGATTGACGAACGTGCCGCAGTCGATGGCGGTATCGACGCGAGGCACGGTGAGCTTGCCCTTGTCGTCGACGGATACTTCGACGATGGTCGCGATGTAACTGACGAAGCTGCGATGGACCGCAATACCGAGCCCGTGTCCCTTGGGCACCGATCGCCCCCAGCCGCCCTTGTCCGCGACGAGTTCAACGACGCGGCGCAGACGTCCGGTATCGATGGGATAGCTGTCGTACGGCTCGCCATAGTTCCACGGGTCCTTGACGGAATCGAGCTTGACGATACGCGGCGTGCCGATCAGCTCGAGCAGCATATCCTTCTGGTCGCGGTTGGTCGCATGCGCGAGTTCGCCCACCATGGACTGGACCGCAAAGGCGCGCGGGATATTCGAGACCGAGCGGAACCAGCCGATGCGGGTATGCGCGACCGCTTCCGGATTTTCGCATTGAATATTGGCAATTTCGAACGGCATGTCGATCAGCCCCATGCCGAGTTCGAAGGCGGCCGCATGTACCGCGTTGGGTGCAAAGGTCGAGGCGATGGTCGGTGCGACACTGCGATGCCGCCAGGCAATCACTTTGCCGTTCTTGTCGAGACCGGCCTCGATGCGCTCGACCGAAACCGTGTGCAGGAAGTCGTGGTGAAGATCATCGTCGCGCGTCCATTGCACCTTCACCGGCGCACCGATCGCCTTGGAAAGCAATGCCGCCTCGAGCGCAAAATCGCACTTCGATTTGCGTCCGAAACCGCCGCCGAGCAACGTGACATTGACGGTCACGTTCTCCGCGGGGATTCCCAGGGTCTTTGCGACGTCTTCCCGCGTCCCGCCGGGACTTTGCACCGGCGCCCAGATCTCGGCCTTGCCGTCCTTGACGTCGGCGACCGCGACCGGTGTTTCCATGCTCGCATGCGCAAGGTGAGGCAGGTAGTATTCGCCGACGATCACCTTGTCGGCGCCTTTCAGCGCGGCCTCGACGTCGCCTTCCTTGCGCACGACCAGGCCCGGCTTGCGCGCGGCCTGTTCGAGTTCGGTCCGATAGGCAACCGAATTGTACTTGCCGTTGGCGCCGTCATCCCAGACGATCTTCAGCGCGTCGCGCCCCTTGATGGCCGCGCCGGTATTGCGCGCGATCACCGCGACGCCGCCGAGCGGCTGAAACTTGGACGGCCACGGCCAACCCTGCACTTCCATGACCTTCTCGACGCCGGAGACTTTCATCGCTTCGGTCGAATCGAACGACTTGAGCTTGCCGCCGGTGACGGGCGGCCGCGCGATCACCGCATACTTCATGCCGGGAAGACGGGTATCGCTGCCATAAGGCGCGGTGCCGACGGTAATATCGCGAAGGTCGACGATGCTGACCTGACCCTTGCCAAGATAGCGAAAGTCCTTCGGGTCCTTTAACTTCAGGCTCCCGACGCCCGGCACCGGTTCCTTGGCGGCATCGGCAGCCAGTTCGCCGAATCCGAGACGCCGTCCGCTGGCCGAATGAACCACCTCATGGTTGACCGCCTTGACCTCGGTCACCGGCACGCCAAAGCGTTTGGCGGCAGCGGCCTCCAGCATCGCGCGCGCCGACGCGCCGATCTCGCGCATAGGCATCAGATAGTGCCGCGTGCTGCGCGATCCGTCGGTATCCTGATTGCCGTATTTGGCCTCGTCGCCGTGCGCCTGCGCCACCTTTACACGCGACCAATCGGCTTCCATTTCCTCGGCGACGATCAGCGGCAGGCTGGTCCGGACACCGGTTCCCATTTCCGAACGGTGCGCAACGATGGTCACCGTTCCATCGGATGCGATGGCAACGAAGACGCGCGGATCGACCACCGTGCCATGCGGCATCTTTCCGGCGCCGGTCTGGTAGGCGGCAAACGCCTGGCGCGACGTCACGGGCGCGGCCAACACCAGCCCGCCGGCGATGCCGAGGCTCTTGAGAACGCTGCGGCGGGAAATTTTTTCGATTCCAATGCGGCCCTCGATGCCGCGAAGTTTTTCGGGGCGTGTGATGATGTTCATGGTCAGACTCCCGTCGAAGCGAGATGGACCGCGTTTTCAATACGCTGATAGCAGCCGCAGCGGCAGATGTTGCCCGACAAGGCCTGGCGTATCTGATCGTGGGAGGGTTTTGGATTTTCCGCGAGAAGGGCTGCGGCCTGCATGATCTGCCCGGCCTGGCAGTAACCGCATTGCGGTACATTTGTCTGGCGCCAGGCCTTCTGCACCGCGTGGTCGCCGGTGGGGTGAAGGCCTTCGATCGTCGTGACCTCACGGTTGCCGACGTCGGAAACCGAGGTGATGCAGGACCGTATGGCCTCCTTGTCCACGATGACGGTGCATGCGCCGCAAAGCGCCTCACCGCAGCCATATTTGGTGCCCGTCAGTCCGATTTCGTCACGGAGAAACCAGAGCAGTGGAAGGTCCGGGTCGCCGTCCCAGTTTCGGTCCTGGCCGTTGATCTTAATTTTGATCATGATCATTCCTCGCTCTTCATAAGCTGATGATGTGTTTCGGCATGAGCGGGAACATGTTTCCCAAACCGCTCAACGCCGTCGCCGTTCCTTGCACGGTGTCCTTTGTGCCGTATCGAGCGAAACCGAACCTTGCTGCGAAGCTTCAGACCAGGTCGTGTGCGTTTGCGCGATACGGCTGCACGGAGAGATTAGCAGAGAGCGGCGCAGATCGACTTCACAACGATTTGTTGGCAGGTTTATTTGGCGAAAGCTGGGCCCTGTTCGGCATGCCGCATTGGTCAGCGGTCCTTACGCAGTATCCGCGTGTGACGGAGTTGTTTGTGCGGTGCGGCCGGCGCGCGTGCGACAAAGCCACGGAGAGGAAACCGATGTCAGCAGAGATCAACATCTACAATCCCGCGGAGCTTGGCCCCCCGATGGGGCAGTACAGCCATGTCACGCGCGTGAAAGCGGGCGAATTCCTGTTCATCGCCGGAATGCTGTCGGGCGATGCCGCAGGCAATGTCATCGGAGAGGGCGATTTCGACGCCCAGGCGCAACAGGTCTTTCGCAACGTCGAAGCGGCGCTCGCCTCGGCGGGGGCATCCTGGGCGAACGTCGTTCAGTTCACGACCTACCTCGTCCATTCGCAGGATATTCCCAGGTTCATGGCATTTCGCCTGCGTGAATTTCCGAAAATGTTTCCAAACGGAAAATACCCGCCGAACACGCTACTCATGGTCGATCGGCTCGTGAGGGAGCCTTTCCTGGTCGAAGTGCAGACGGTCGCTGCGATCTGATCGAAGTGACAAAGAGCGCGCGCATCAGACAAGTGCTGCGCTGCCCTTGATTTGCGTGCGATGCATGATGCGCCGCGCCGACGCGTCAAACGGGTCGCGCCGATGCATGGTGCAGCGGTTGTCCCACAGCACGAGATCGCCGACCCGCCAGACGTGTTCCCAGGTGAACTCCGGTCGGTCGACGAAACTCCACAACTCGTCCAGAAGCGCCTCGGAGTCCGCAAGTTCGAGCCCCATCAGATAGGCGTTGCGTCTGCGGCCGAGATAGAGCATGCGCCGGTCGGTGTCAGGATGCGTGCATACCAGCGGGTGCACTGCGCCTGGCGACGTCCGTGGGTCGTCGGTTGCGGTGACACCCTGGCGGAGATAGCCTCCGCTGTTATAGGTGCCGTCGTGCTTGATCCTCAGGTTCGCGATCTTGTTCTTCAACTCGTCCGGCAACGCTTCGTAGATCGAGTACATGCTGCAAAACGAGGTGTTGCCGCCTTTAGGTGGCACTTCGAGAGCGAAAAGCATACTGGCCATTGGCGGTACATCGAGATACGACATGTCAGTGTGCCATACGGCTTCGCCGGCGCCGAGGCTGCCGATGGGCTGACCGTCGACGGTCACGTTTGAAACTATGTAGATTTCAGGCAGCCCTTCGACGAAGCGCCGGCCGGTCTCCTGTATAGGTGCCCAATCGAGATCACCGAAGCGCCGGCTGAACGCGATAAGGTCCTGGTCATCAAGCGTCTGGCCACGCACCAAAATGACCTGATGATCGTGCCAGGCGCGCTTGAGCGCCGCGAACTGGAATTCGTTGAGGTCTTTGAGATCGACGCCGCGCACCTCAGCACCGAGCACGGCATTGGTTGCAATCACATCGATCGGTTTGACGCCGAAGTCGCGCGCAGCATCACTCTCGACACTTATAGCCATCGGACCCCCTCTAGCTACATGGACCAATCCGGAAACAATACCATCTTGCGGCGGGTGGGCGCTGATCAATCAAGGTGACCAATATATTATTGCAACATTATGTTATGTTACAATTTCGATTGCGACAGGGGCCTCGCACGATTTGCGCTGACCATGCGCGCCCATTGGGACTTGACATTGAGTGGGTCTGGCCTTGCGACTAGCGACGACCGAAGCGGTCGAAAAATTTGCGGCGCAAGGAGCTCCACACCAGCGCGGTCTGCCCGTTGCCCGGCAAACCCGGTTCTCGCGACGTCTGGGTCTCGGGAGCCTCGGTTACGAACAGCCCGCGTCTTTTCATCGTCATCCAGACCAGCGGATTCCACTCCAGCAGGGCGCTGTCCGCTTCGTTCGCCATGAAGCCGGCGACGACGGTTGGTGGCGGCGCAAAAACCTCCGGCATGGTGCGTGACAAGCCTTCGTCCCCAAGCACGTTCCATTTCGACAGCCCGCCCATATGCGGCGAGTGCAGCGCATAGACGACGCGGCCGATGCGGCTCTCGCGGATCGCATAGCTGCAGAGGACGCACGGTTCGATGCTGCTGTAGATCACGCATTTGTCGAGGCTGGTGCAACGAAGCGCCTTCTGGGCCGCCGAGATCGCCACGATCTCGGCATGCCGCGTCACATCGGAATCATGTTTGACGCGATTGATGGATTCCGCCACCACGGTGCCGGCGCAACAGATCAATACACCGTAAGGATATTCACCGGCCGCGCCCGATTTCTTCGATAGCGCGATCGCACGCGTCATCATCTCGCGGTCATGTTGCTCGAAAGAGGTTTTGTCCATGTGGTTGGCTCGAGAAATGAAGATTGGTGGTTAGCCAGTTCGAATCTCGGGCCCTGAGTGATCCGAGCCAGGCATTCGATTGGAAGGACTGCCGCGTTTCCTCTTCGGCCCGATCTTTCAGGTTGTACTCGGCCGAGAGCGGCTGTAGCATTTTGGGGTCTAGCGCGATACGTCGAGAAACAAACATCTCACGGCTGTCCCATGGCGGCGGGCGAACGCATTGCACGGGATGTGGGCGGGCCGGTCTCTGTACTGGTGCGTAGTGTACTGGTGCACGGTGCGGCTTTGGCCGCAGCGTTATTTGTTTCCGCTGCATTTTTCCTTGCCGATCGGGCGCGGGCGGACTGCCTCTCCGACATCGTGAACGCGGTCGCCAATACCGCCAGCGCGCTCGACTCGCCGCAATGCCAGACCGCGTTTGCCGAATCCTCTATTCTGACGACCGGATTGACGGCCGCTTTCGAGGCCGACCAGAATCTTGCCAATCAGGTCTGCAACGCCCTCAGCGACGTCAATTCCTGGCTCCCCGCGATACCGCAGGCGATTCAGTCCGAGCTGGGCGCACTCAATCCAATCGACTTCGCGACCTGCGCCTGCTCGATGTACCAGGGCATTGGCCAACTGCCCAACGAAGCCGTATCGTGTATTCAGGGATTGATCTGCGGAATTTCGGAATTTGTGGGTCTCGGCGATCCATGCCAGACCTGCCAGCAGCCGCCACCGCTTCCGGCCAACTGCACGCCGCCGGCGGAATGCATCAACATGCAGAATGACCCCTCGGTCTATTCGGCCTGCCAGAACATTCTTCAGTACAACACCGGTGGCCCCAATCAGGGGTATTTTCCGGTCCAGGAAACACAGGAGCCAGACGGAAGCTGGATCGTTGTCACGGGCATTGACACCGGGCCGCTTACCAGCTGCAGCCCCGGCCAGTATTGCGTTTGCCCCAGCCCCATGACGGTCGTGAACGTGCAAGAGTACGACCCGAGCGGCAACTCCGCCTGGTGGTACGCGACGTGCCAGTGTCCCACGGCCGCAGATCGCAACAACGATCCCTCGCAAGGCACCCACCCCCTGAAGCCATCGGGGCCGCTGGCCTATGTCTGCATTTGCAACTCAACCGGCCTGCCGGCCGTGCCGCCCGATTGGGGTCAGCCGAAATATCCTGGAGGCAACAACCTCAATCCGACGCACTCGATCTGTCCGACGCCGCTGACCGGCGTGCCGTGCCCTGTCGCCGGCCAGATCCGCGTCAACAACAATAAATGCGTGGCGCCATGTACCAAGCCGGGTGAGGTGATGACGCCGGACGGCGTCTGCTGCGATCCAAATAATGTTGCGGAATGCGGGCAGTGCTGCGGGAATGGAATGGTTCCCAATCCAGCCAACGGCACCTGCATGCCGAACAAAGCCATTCAGTAGGCGGCAATGACATCAGCGCGCGAGAAGCATTTGCCGATCCGACGCCTGGCCTTTCGCCGAATTCGATATTGGTGCGCGGTAGCTTTGGCGTTTGCGTCGATTGCCGCCTTTCCCGCCGCGCCTAACGCCCAACAGACCCCGGTCTATATCAATGGCAACGCCGCGGTGACCGGCTTCTCCGGCGCCTTGCCACCGGTGCAGATCGCGCCTGGCGTCGATCCAGGCAAAAAGACATTCATCGATCTCAATGGCCCGTCGCTGCGTATTGTAGATCTGCAGAACATGGGCGGACCGGCACAGGCGCAGCTCGTGCGCGCGCCAAAATTGTTCACCTTTCCTGCCGCATCGATCGGACAGGTGTTCGGCGTGGCGATTGACGACGCTTCCCACCCCAACATCTACGTCGCGGCAAGTTCAGCCTATGGTCTGCCGATCGTCGCGCCGGGAGCGGACGGCCAGCCGGAACACATCCAGATCGGCGCGCCGAAGGCTGCGTTCATGCCGGGTCTGTGGGGTCCGCAAGGCGGCCCGGGGTCGATCTGGAAGATCGACGGCTTGACCGGCAGCGTGAGCCTGTTGGCCAATGTCGCCCTCAATGGCAGGACCAATTCCGGCGCTGCACTTGGTGGCCTTGCCTACAATCCGGATTCGCCCTCGCTCTATGTCGCCGATCGCGAGAGCGGGATGATCCACCACCTCGCGATGAGCGGCGGCGACCTCGGCAGCTACGACCATGGCGTGACCGGCCGCGCCGCCCTGGGGTTGCCGCCGGTGCCGTGGAATCCGCAAACGCCGATCGACGTCACGACCCCGCAATTCGACAGCACACAGCCGGCGACATGGAATTATGCGGCGGCGGAGCGGCGGATCTTCGGGCTCGCCGTCCACCAGCATCGGCTGTACTACGCCGTCGCGGACAGCCTGCAGATATGGTCGGTCGGATTGGGCCAGGATGGTTCATTCGGAAATGACGCGGTGATCGAGCTCGTGGTGCCGCCCGCAGCGGGCCCGACCGAAATTTCCAAAATCACCTTCGATGAGCAAGGGCGCATGTACCTGGCCGACCGGCCGGCGCCGACCGGCGCGTTCGATTTCGAGGCTTTGGCGGTGGAAGGAATCGGCCGCGTGCTGCGCTATGCCGTGACCGAGACGATGCCGGACGGCCGGCGCATCTGGCAGCAACAGCCGGATCAATACGCGATCGGCTTTCCGAAACGCTTCCGCAACGGCAATGGCGGCGTCGCGATCGGCTACAATTACGACCGCCTTGGCAACCTTGTCGTGCGGACATGCGGCGGCTTCATGTGGACGACGGGGGAGGATTTGCGTCGTCCGGCCGATAGCACCTTGGCCGCTCAGCTCGCGAAATCGGGCGCTCTTGATATCAACGGCCTGCAGGGCAACGGCACCTGGGCCATTCATCGTAACGGCGAGCCGCCGCTCGATGCCTATTTCATCGATTACTTCGACAGCGTTCCAGACGTGGTGCCCGACGCAGCGGCCCGCGGACATATGGGCGACATCGCCATCGAGCGCCAGTGCTCTCCGGCGCAGCGCGCCCGCCTGCGCTTCGGTGGCTTTCCGCCGGGCGGCGTGCCGCCGCCGGTCGGTAATCTGCCGCCGGGCTCCGGCAATCCACCGCCGCCGCCGCCGAATACCCCGCCCGGCGCCTGCCCGCCTGGTCAGGTGCGCGGCGCAGGCACGCAGGACTGCACCAGCTGTTCAAGACCCAACGTCCTGGTCGGCGGGGTTTGCTGCAACGTGACGCAAATCGCAGCCAACGGCGCCTGCTCGAATTCAAGCTGTCCGGCCGGGCAAACTCCGATTCAGCCGAGCAATTTCTGTTGCAGCAGCGGCCAGGTCTATGTCGGACGCGGGCGGGACGCCTGCGTGCTGCAGCACGCCGCTGGTCAATGGCACCTGTCCGACGCCGCCACCGCCGCCGACATCCAACTGCGGGAAGGGCTACGTGCTGATCGGAAAATCCTGTTGCCTCGCCAGCCAGGTGACCTCGACCGGCATTTGTTGTCCGGCCGGGCAGACGCCAAGCGGCCCGAACAAGAGTAAATGCGAGAAGATCGTCATCATCCCGATCACGCCGCCGATGTGCTGCGCGCCCGGGAAGATCCCAACCGTCGGCGGCCAGTGTTGCGTGGCCTCGCATGTGACGACCGGCGGCAAGTGCTGCGCGGGGCCGGTCGATCCGGCGCACCGCGACAGTTGCGAGAAACTGATTCCGCTGGTCGGCTGCGCCACGGGCTACACGCAAATGCCCGACGGCTCGTGCTGCAATGACCGCTATGTCGGGGACGACCGGAAATCGTGCCGAACCGGACTTCCCTCGGGACCGGCGGCTCCGCTGATCCCGCTCGTGCCCGGCGTTCCGCCCGGAGCCTGCCCTGCGGGCACGATCCGCGATCGTGACGGCGACTGCGTCAGGCCGCCGGCTTCTCGTTCACCCAAATGTCCTCGCGGCACGATCCGCCTCGGCGACGGCGAGTGCGTGGCACGGGGCCCGCCGCCTTGCCCGCCGGGCATGGTGCGGACGCCGCGCGGATTCTGCGTTCCGGTCGGGCCGCGGCGCTTCGGACCCGGAGGACCTCCATACGGCCCGCCGCGATTTGGCGGCCGGCCTCCGTTCGGCCCGCGCCCCGGCCCGTTCCGATAACAGAATTCACCGCAAGGATTTCGGCGACCGATGGAGAAGTGGATGAACGTCAAATTCGCAAACTGGCTTGCACCGGCAATCGTCGCGGGGCTGATCACTTTCGCGCCGAATCCGGGTTTCGCGCAGGACCTCCACGAAGAGATTGGAAAAATCGTCAAGGAGTATCTCGCAACGCATCCCGACGAGGTCGGAGAAATCGCCAAGGCTTACTTCCTCAAGCATCCGGAGGCGATCGCGCAAGTGCTGGCGCAGATCCTCAAGCATCGGCAGGCGGCCGGCACGAGCGCGGGAAGCACTGCCTCTCCCGGTCCTGCCACGAATGCCCTTGCCGATCACAGCGCTGCCGTGGCCAGCAATGCGGCTGCGCTGTTTTCATCGCCCCACCAGGTGACGCTGGGCAATCCCGATGGCGACGTCACCCTGGTCGAGTTCTTCGACTACAGCTGCGGCTTCTGCAAGCGGGCGCTGCCCGATCTGCTCGCTTTGCTGAAGGACGATCCGAAATTGAAGATCGTGCTCAAGGAGCTCCCGATCCTCGGACCGGGTTCGCTGGAGGCCGCGCGCGTCGCGGTCGCGGTGCGTATGCAGGATCCCGGCGGGCAAAAATACGTCGCCTTCCATCAGGAACTGCTCGGCAGCCCGGGCCCTGCCGGTAAGGAGAAGGCGCTCGCCGCGGCAAAGGATCAGGGGCTCGACATGGACCGCCTGGAGCAGGATTTGGCAAACGAGGAGATCGTCTCCACCTTCAAGGAGGATGTGCAGCTTGCCAGCGCGCTCGGCATCAACGGCACGCCGGGTTACGTGATCGGCAAGCAGGTCGTTCACGGCGCGGTCGGCATCGCCGAGCTGAAGCGGCAGATCGACGCCGCGCGCGGCGCTGTGACGCGCTGAGATCCGGAGCCGGCCGATTGGGGGGTCGGCCAGCCCTCTCAAGTGCGAGTTTGCTCCGGGAGCGGCAAACCGGGCAACGCAAGCGCGCAGGGCGGTTCACAAGCCGCATCTTGGCGAAAGGTCCAACGACCTCAAAAGGCTGCCCATGGCATCCTGCCGGCAGTGCCAGACTTCGGCTCTCGCCTTCGGTGGGTTACTGCCCGCGCTCTTATTCGGCTCTCTCGTTATATTATGCCGTTGAGGCTGCTCTAGCGGAGCGACGCTGGCGTTGGCGTCTCGCCAGCGCCGGCGCGGAATCTTGTTCGCCTCGATCTTGTTCGTCTCGGTCTTGTTCGTTTCGGTCTTGGTCGTCTCGATCTTGGTCGATGGAGCTTCCACAGGCACCGCCTGCGCAGCTGGTGCAATCGCTGTCTCGGCACGGATGTTGGGCAGCTCCAGCCGGTCTGACTTCGCCAATTCGTTGGGGACAGCTGCCATCCCGATCTTGTCTTGATCCGGTACGGCCTCGGCGAACAAAGAAGCCTGCGGCATGGCAACCCTGATCGCGATCGAGCCGACCGAGATCATCAGACAAAAAAGGGCGATCCACATCGTCCTGGTCATTCTCGATCCCAAAGTTCGATCCCAAGTCCCCCGCATCGCCAAACAAGGCTCCCGCATCGCGAAGCAGGATGGAAATTGATCTTCAAGACCAAATTCGGGCGGCTCGATGGCTACCGAATGTGCATCGGGAGCGTGCGGGAAGCCAACTTCCACAGTTTTCAAAGTGAGCGAAAAATATCCGAGAGAATATGCGGCCCAAAGCAGACATTGCGCCGAATTTTCATCAAAAGCGTTCCGATATTGTTTTCTGCGGTGCGGAGCAAGCGAAGCTGCTGTAGGTTCGTGAAGTGATCATGTTCTGAGTGAGGGAGGGCCACATGAAAAAACCAGCTGCAGAATTCATCGGGACGTTTGCGCTCGTTTTCTTCGGATGCGGCGCGGCGGTCATCGCCGGGATGGGAAGCGGGCCGACGGCCATTGACGTGCTCGGAATTGCGTTCGCGTTCGGATTGGCCATCGTCGCGATGGCTTATGGGATCGGCCCGGTTTCCGGCTGCCACGTCAATCCGGCCGTGAGTTTTGGGGCGCTGGTCGCAGGCCGCATGACCATGAGTGATTTTATTGCTTACGTGATTGCGCAGGTCCTGGGCGCCTTCGCCGGGGCGGCTGTACTTTACGTGATCCTGTCAGGTAAATCGGCGGGTTGGACCGGCGGTCTTGGACAGAATGGCTGGGGGACCGGTTACCTCGGTCAGTACAATCTGCTCTCGGCGTTCGTTTTCGAGGTCGTTGCGACCTTTCTGTTCCTGGTCTGTATTCTCGGAGTAACGCAAAAAGGCAGTCCCGCACACTTCGCCGGCCTGGCGATCGGGTTGACGTTGATCGCGATTCATATCGTCGGAATCAACGTAACGGGCGTTTCGGTCAATCCGGCGCGCTCTCTTGGTCCGGCGATCGTTGGCATGGGCACCAAGCCGGAAGCATTGGGGCAGGTGTGGCTGTTCATCATTGCGCCGCTGATTGGAGCCGGGATCGCAGGTTTGCTGTTCAAATCCGGCGGCATTCTCACCGCTGACAACGTCTGACGCATACGCCAAGCCGAAATGAGAGGCGGCCGATCGGCCGCCTTGCCTGATGCTGCGCTCTGTTGTGCCGGGCCTTATTCTTTCGCTAGGATCATCCATACTGTTATCAGCGACAGGCAATTTGAAATGACGATCAAGAATTTCCGGGACCACGCCGCAAACGAGCGTACGTTTCTTGCCTGGATACGTACTGCCATCGCGATCATGGCTTTCGGCTTCCTTGTGGAACGCTTCGATCTTTTCCTCGAGGCGGTAGCTCCGTCGCTTTCCGGTCGCGTTCTATCCCCGCTCGGGCACAGGTTCGGCAACATTGCGGGCCTTGCGCTGATACTTGCCGGTACCGCAATGGTCGCGCTGGCAATGGTCCGCTTCATCAGGAACGCGAAGGATATCGACACCGATGCAGAAGCCGGGAGCATCGGATCGAAACTGGATTTTGCGCTGGCCTCGCTATTGATCCTGCTTGGCGTCGCCATGTTTCTTTACCTGTCGCACGCCTTTTTGCCCGCGACGTAGATTGACGGCCGGCAGGTCGATGCGGCACTAGACTGGCCCGGCAGGTTGACAATCGGGAATCGAATCTCGTCAAAGGGGCTGCTGCCGCTTTTTTCCGCCGATGGAACGAAAATCAGCAGAATCACCCATTGATTTTGCTGGAAGTTTCCGTGTCGACTGAGCTGGTCTTTCGCAACGAAGTAGTGCCCCAAAATGGCTGCATCACCCGATTCCATGCCTGAAACCTCTTCTCGGCCGGCTGTCAGTAATGGCTCAGCGGCTCGTGACGACGGAAGGAAAGTCAATCTCCTGGTTCTTTGCGGCCTTGCGCTGATCGTCGGCGTGATGACGGCCTTCGGAGCGGTCGCGCTGCGTGCGCTGATCGGGTTCTTTCACAATGCGCTTTACAACGGCACGTTCAGCATCTGGTACGATGCCAATATCAGCGAAGGGCCGAGCCGGTTCGGCGACCTGGTATTTCTCTCGCCGATCCTCGGCGGTCTCGTTGTCGTCTTCCTGGTCCAGCGTTTCGCCCCGGAGGCAAAGGGCCACGGCGTTCCCGAGGTGATGGACGCGGTCTTTTACAAGCACGGCAACATCCGTGGCCAGGTTGCGGTCATAAAGTCTCTCGCCTCGGCGCTTTCGATCGGTAGTGGGGCCGCGGTCGGTCGCGAAGGGCCGATCATTCAGATCGGTTCGGCACTCGGTTCGGCTTTCTCTCAGGCCATAAGATTGTCGACATGGCAGAAGATCACCTTGCTGTCCGCGGGTGCCGGCGCCGGGATCGCGGCGACTTTCAACACACCTCTTGGCGGCGTCCTTTTCGCGCTGGAAATTCTGTTGCCCGAGGTCTCGAACCGCACCTTTCTTCCGGTCGTCGTCGCGACCGGCGCTGCCACGACGATCGGCAGGATATTGATCGGGCCGGATCCGGCCTTCGTCGTCCCTGACATTCAGCTTTCGCTGGCCCAGGCGCTCGGATTGCAAGAGGCGGTCGCTTTTGTCCTGCTCGGAATCATTTGCGGCGTCGCTTCCTGGGTCTTCATTCGCCTGCTCGTGATTATGGAGGACGGCTTTCCCAAGCTGCCCGGAAATGCCTACACGCAGAATATCATCGGCATGGCCGCCATCGGCCTTATGATGGTCGTTCTGACCCGCGCCTTCGGCCATCCCTATGTGGATGGCGTCGGCTATGGCGTCATTCAGTCGATCCTCGACAACAAGATGACGTCGGCGGGCCTGCTGGCATTGCTGTTCGTCCTGAAGATGTTCGCCACGACGATCAGCCTTGGATGCGGCGCTTCCGGAGGCATCTTCTCGCCATCTCTTTACCTCGGGGCGGCGCTGGGAGGTGCCTTCGCCCTTGCCGTCGGCACAGTTCTTCCGCACGCCGGCTTGACCGCGCCGTCGGCCGCTATCGTCGGCATGGCTGCGATGGTTGGTGCGGGCACCGGTGGAGTCATGACCGCCATCGTCATGGTCTTTGAAATGACGCGCGACTACGCGATCATTGTGCCGGTCATCGTCGCGGTCGCCGTGGCTGCCGGCATCAGGCGCGCGCTCATCGGCGAAACGATCTATACGGTCAAGTTGCGCCACCGCGGTCACCGCATCCCCAAGGAACGGCACATCAACCTTTATCTCGTCAAGCAGGCCCAGGATATCATGGAGCGGCGCTTCATTGTCGCCCGGGCGGGGACATCGCTGAAGGATACGATAAGTCTGGAGGAACCGGACGACCTGCGCGCCATCATCGTCGAACGTGAAGGCCGGATCGTTGGCCTGATTCCGCCGCGCTCGGGCCTGTGGCGCGCGTCGCAAGGCAATCCGAACCTGCTGGTGGAAAGGTTTGTCGAAGGCCGCGCGGTGATTTGCCGGGACGTCGATCTTCTCAGCCTCGTGTTTGCGAGGTTGAAACGCCATCGCTCCGGTGCCGCCATCGTCTTCCGGGGCGTCGACCGGCCAAGGGTCCGAGACATCGTCGGCGTCATCACCAAACGCGCGATAGCCGACACGGTCATCGACAGCTACGACGATTAACCCGCGATGCCGGCTCGCATGGCCTGCCGGGGCAACGCATATGGCCGGCGCCGGCCGAGTCGGGTTATGATGCGTGCCTCAACGAAGGGATTCACATGCTTGCCTCGCAACGCGGCCACTTCGAGATGCCGCGTGATATCTGCTATTTGAATTCAGCCTCCTGCGGTCCGTTGCCGCTTCGAACCCAGGAAGCGGGCCGCGCGGCGGTCGGGCGCAAGGGGATGCCGTGGACGCTGGAGGCGTCCTTTGCCAACCGGCAATTCGAGCGCGCACGGCTCGCCGCAGCGCGCCTGATCAATGCCGATCCCGCCGATGTCGCGCTGATATCCTCGATCAGTTACGGCGTGGCGACCGCGTCGAAGCTTCTGACCATCGACCGTGGCGCGCGTGTCCTTGTGCTGGAAAACGACCATGCCTCGCCGGTGCTTGAATGGCAGATGCGGGCCGAAGCGCAAGCATTTGTGATCGAGAGGGTCCCCCAGCCGCCTGACGGCGATTGGACCTCGGCGATTCTCGCCGCGATCGAGCGGCCGGGCGCGGCGCGGATTGCCCTGGCGTCGATCTCGTCAGTGCATTGGTCGGATGGCGGCCTGATTGAAATAGAAAAGGTTGGCGAAGCGCTGCGGCGGCAAGGCGCCGTCTTTCTGGTCGACGCCACGCACAGCGTCGGCGTGCAGACGATCGACGTCAAGCGCCTCGACCCGGATTTCGTGATCTTCCCGACCTACAAGTGGCTGCTTGGGCCCTATGGCCGGGCCTTTATCTACATTGCCAGGCGCCATCAGGACGGCATTCCGCTGGAACAGACGGCGGACGGCCGACGCGACGTGCGCGCCGAGAATGCACTCTATTTCGCGGACCTCCGCTACGTTCCGGATGCGCGGCGCTTCGACATGGGCGAACGCGACTATTACATCTCGGTGGAGATGGCCGCGATCAGCATGGAAATGATCGCCGAATGGGGCCAGCCCGCGATCGAGCAACGCCTGTCCATGCTGACCCAGCGCATCGCCGACGGCCTGCGCGGCACGGGCGTCCGCGTCGCGGACCGTCACCTGCGCGCCCCGCATATTCTCGGCCTTGGCTTTGCGGGCGGGCTGCCGGCAGGGCTGGTCGAGGGATTGGCGGGCGAGGGCATCTACGTCGCGGCGCGCCTGAAACGCATGCGCGTTTCGCCCCATGTTTTCAACGACGAGGTTGATGCCGACCGCTTTGTCGCGGCTTTGACCCGGCGGCTTTAGTGGCAACGCTCACAACGCCCCGGCAGCCATGTTGCGATGCGAGATCAACTTGCCGGCAGGAAAGTGGAACCCGCAAGCCCCGCCGCGCTTAATACCGTGCGTTGAACCTTCGGCCGCTGGTCGCGACCCAGTTAACAGAGGCGACCTCGAGGGAGGCAGTGATGACCCACTGGCACGATTCAATGGTGGACAGGCCTGAGACGGATGGCTCGGTTTACGCGGCGGGATGGACGGTCTCGGGTCTCGCCGTACTCGGCGCCATTATTGTTGTCTGGGTGCTCGGAATTTAGCCAAGAGCCAACGCACCCATTCAGGCAAGTCGCTTTCAGGCAAGTCGCTTCATGAGCGGCGCCGGGCAGAGGCCAACAAGCATCAGCGGGCAGTCACGCCCAGCACGCTCGCCGCCTGCACCGGCAATTCCTTGATGCAATGCCGCGCAGCTTCGATCTCGGATTCGGTGGCGCCATGGCTTCGCGCCCACATCTCGGCGGCGCCGGCCGAATATTTCGCGACGTAATACCGAACAACGCTGCAGGAAGCGCGGTGAAGAAGCCCTGAATGCTCGCTTGCTCCGGCCTGTGGCGACCATCCTGAGACGATCGCGGCGACGCACATCCATTTGGTCCACATATTGCCGTCCCCCTTCGTTGTTCGTTCACATTGTAACCAACCCGCCGCAAATAGGTTCCATGGGCCAACGGCCCGGGAAGCGACGGTCTCGCTGCCTCGACAAGCAGTCTTGATAAATGGCTTAAAGCAAATGTCGTACCGGAGGGCCGGAACGCGAAGGCGTGGCCGCGCCTGGCGCCGGTGCAAATCCAGCGGCCCAACGCAGGCGCGAATCGCAACGTGATTTGAATGACATATAATTGCTCGGAAAATGCGTCGAGGTCCAGCACCTTCCTCGGCTTCCCCCAAAATCGTCCCTCTGGGTTTCCGGCGCCGTCCTCTGGACGGGATGGCGCTTCCTGGATTATATAAACTTAGGATACTAAGGGTTTTGCGCGTCCCCCGCGCCTGGCGACGTAACCCTGTTGCTTGAGAGGAGAGCGAGCATGCTGACCGCAGCGGAGAACGAATTATTGTGCCGTGTCGAAGGTGAAGCTCCGATGGGCCGGCTGATGCGGCGCCACTGGGTGCCCGCGCTGCTGTCCGAACAGGTTGCGCGGCTCGACGGCCCGCCGGTGCGGGTCCAGCTGTTCGGCGAGAAGCTCGTTGCGTTCCGTGACTTTAGCGGAAAACTCGGCCTGCTCGGCGAGTCCTGTCCGCATCGCAAGGCCTCGCTCGCGTTCGGACGCAACGAAGAGTGCGGCCTGCGCTGCCTCTATCATGGCTGGAAGTTCGACACCGAAGGCAACGTCGTCGACATGCCTTCGGAGCCGAAGGAAAGCGCGCTGCCCGAAAAGGCCAGGCATCTTTCATATCCCACGCGCGAGGCCGGCGGGTTCGTATGGACCTATATGGGGCCCGAGGGGACGATGCCCGAATTCGAGGCGCCGCCGTGGGCTCCGCATGCCGAAGCGAGGATCGCGATTGCGAAGGTCGAACTGCCCTGCAATTGGGCGCAGATCATGGAAGGACAGATCGAACTCGGCGCATTCCTCCACATTGCACTCGTCCGACATGCGCCCGGCCAAGGGCGAGGCGGCGGCAAAGGGAGACCATTGGGTCCGTCCTTCGACCGACAAGAACCCGCGCATCCAGGTTCAATTGACGAATTACGGCATGCGCTATGCCGCCATCCGCCGTCCGATCGTGAACGCGAATTCGCACGACTACGTTCGCATCACGACGTTCGTCGCGCCGTTTACGGCGCTGATCCCGCCCAACAGCACCTATAATCTGTCCAGCGTGATCGTGCCGCGCAACGACACATCGAGTTACTTTCACTTCATTGCCTGGGCCGAGGGCGACCAGGCCGGCATCGATACCGACGCCTGGAGGAAGTTCTGCGTGCTGGTGGTCGGCGAGGACGTCGATGCGCATTTCCGTCCCATCAAGCGTCACGCCGACAATGACTATCTGCAGGACCGTGCGGCGATGGCGAATGGCAGCTTCACCGGAATCCCCGGCATTCCAAACCAGGACATTGCGATGTGGGAATCGATGGGGGCGATCGCCGATCGAACCCAGGAGCGTCTCGGCGCCAGCGACATCGCGATCGTCCAGTTCCGCCGCCTGATGATCGACGCCGCCAACGCTTTCCAGCAGGAGGGCCGGGTGATCGGCCACATCGAGCCGCGGCTTCCCCAGGCGAAGCTCCGTTCCTACCAGGGCGTGGTCGAGAAGTCGGTTCCGTGGCGGACGCTCGGCGCCTCGGATGATGAGGTCAAGGTTCTCAAAGGCCTTGAGGAGGATGAGGCCGACAAGGAAATGGCAGGCGCGGCGTAGCGCGCGCGCCAATAAGATATTAAAGAGAACAACAACAAACCATTCGAAGAGAATAGAAACCCCCGGGAGGTGAGATGGGCGTCCGTATCATTCTTGTTGTTGCCGCGCTGCTGCAATGGGTGACGTTTGCCAGCGCCGCCGACACGCAGGATATCAACGTGATACTGCCGCTCACGGGTGGGGGCGCGTTCCTCGGCAAAGCCGAGCAGCAAGCCCTTCAGCAATATGAGAAGGCGGTGAATGCGACTGATGGCATCCACGGCAAGCCGCTCAGGTTCGTCTTCCACGATGACCAGAGCAGTCCGCAAGTCGCCGTTCAGCTCGCCAACCAGGTCAAGGCCACCAATCCGCCGGTCATTCTCGGCTCGGCGCTGGTCGCGCTGTGCAACGCGATGGCGCCGTTGATGAAGGAGGGGCCGGTTCTCTACTGCTTCTCGCCCGGGATCCACCCAGCCATTGGTGGCTTCGTCTACAGTTCGAGCATTTCGACCAAGGAGCTTGCGGCTGCGCTCTTGCGCTATTTTGGCCGCAAGGGTTGGAAGAAAGTCGCGCTGATCACCTCCACCGACGCGAGCGGACAGGATGCTTACCGGAATTTCAAGGCGCTGGTTGGCGCCGAAGGCCACAAGGATGTAGAGCTGGTCGCGGAAGCGCAGTTGAATCCGTCCGACCTCAGCGCCGCGGCGCAGATTGAGCGGCTGAAAGGGGCAAACCCAGACGTGCTGGTGGCGTGGTCGACCGGCGGGCCGATCGGCACCATCCTCAAGGCGGTGCATGACGCGGGCTTCGAGGGTCCGGTCGCAACCACAAACGGCAACATGACTTATGCGCAGATGGCGCAGTATGCGGCTTTTCTCCCGAAGGAATTGTACATACCGGCGGCGGACTTCCTGAAGTCGTCGCGTCCGGTCAAGGCCGATGACGCGTCGGCGGCGCGGGAGATGTTCTTCAAGGCGTTCGAGGGCACCGATATCAAGCCGGACGGCCCGTCGACCTATGCCTGGGATCCGGCGCTGCTCGTGGTCGAAGCCTTGCGCAAGCTCAAGCCGGATGCGACGGCGGAGGACTTGCGCGCTTACTTGCGCGAGCTGAAGGGATTTGCCGGCGTCAACGGCTTTTACGATTTTAAGGCGGTGCCCAATCGCGGTCTCGACGAAAGGAACGTCGTTGTCACACGCTGGGACCCTGCCGCACAGACCTGGGCAGTCGTGAGCGATCCGCTCGGCATACCCCGAGCACAGTGATCGGACAGGGTAACCGCGCGTGCTGGAGTTCCTGCAGATCTGCATCGGCGGGCTGGTCGTAGGCAGCATCTACGCCGCGATCGCGCTTGGATTCTCGCTGGTCTACCGGGTGACCGGTGCGATCAATCTTTCGCAAGGCGGCTTTGCCATCGTGGCCGCGATGGTCGGCTACACGCTGGGCGTTTCCTTTGGCTGGCCGCTGTGGGTGGCGATCCCTTCCGCGGTGGCAGCCACGGTCGCGATCGGGATGGCGCTCGGTGCTTTTACCTTCGTGCCTGCGCTCGAGCGGCTGTCGAACGCGAACGTCCTGATGCTGACCGCCGGCCTTTTGACGATGATCGAAGGCGCCGCGCTGGTAGTCTGGGGCAGTCAGCCCTACGCCATGCCGCCCTTTGCGGGCGAGGAGCCGCTGGTGTTCGGCCAGATCCGGGTGCCGACGCAAGCCTTTTGGGTTTTTGGCGCAACCGCCCTTTGCATCACCGCGTTGTGGTTCCTGATCGCAAAGACAAAACTCGGAAAGGGACTGCGCGCTTGCGCCGAAAATCCCGCGGCTGCGAGCCTGATGGGAATCAACGTCCCGCGCATGACGCTGTTGAGCTTTGCGCTTGCGACTCTGATCGCCGCGATCGCCGGCGTCACCGTGGCCCCGACCACCTCGCTGCAATTCGACACCGGCCGCCTGTTCACGATCTCGGGCTTTGTCGCGGCCGCGATCGGCGGGATCGCGTCGTTTCCCGGCGCGATCATCGGCGGACTTTTTCTGGGGCTCGTGACCCAATTGGCCACCGCCTACATCTCCTCGCTGTTCTCGACCGCCATTGCGCTTCTCATTCTGCTGGCGGTGCTGATCTGGCGCCCCTCAGGCCTGGTCCAGGCGGGGGCCGGCAAGCGTCAGGACACCCGCGATGAGGTGAAGGCGGTGGCACACGCCGCCAAACTGCCGGCGAACCTGGCATGGCCGCTTGCGGCGCTCGCTTTGATCGCCGCCGGGCTCGTTCCCTTGGCGGTGACCGACAACGGAATCCTGTCCGGACTCGTCATCGCCGGCATCCTGTTCATGACGCTGATGGGTCTCGACGTTCTCATGGGCTATGCCGGGCAAGTCAGCCTGGGCCAGGCCGGCTTCATGGCAATCGGGGGCTACACGTCCGGCTATTTGTCGATCAATTACGAACTCGCACCGCTGCTTGCGATCTTGGCCGGCATCGGAGTCTCGCTTGGCTGCGCGCTTGTGCTGTCCGTCGTGACGCTTCGCCTCCGGGGACTCTACCTGGCGCTGGCGACGCTGGCGTTCGGGCTGCTGGTCGATTCCTGCGCGGTCGGGTTTCTCGATATTACCGGTGGCCCGTCCGGATTGGTCGGCATTCCCTCCTTTTCCGTCGCAGGGTTTGAATTCGCGACCCCGCGCAAGATGTACTATTTGGTGCTTGCTCTCGACGTGGTCATCTTCGCAGCGCTCACGGGTGCAATGCGCTCCGGATTCGGGCGGGCGCTGAAGGCGATCCGTTCCGACCAGATGGCGGCGGCCGCGCTCGGCGTCAACACGATCCGTTACAAGCTGGCCGCCTTCCTGATCAGCGTGACGCTGGCTTCGCTCGCGGGAAGCATGTACGCGTTCTTCTTCAATTTTCTGTCGCCGGAAATGGTCGGCACCGGGCGGTCGCTCGAACTGGTGGCGATGCTGATCGTCGGCGGCGAAAGCACGCTCGTCGGCGGCATGTTCGGCGCATTGCTGCTGACGCTGCTTCCGACGGTGTTTCAGCCGCTCGCGATCTACAAGACATTTGCGTCGGGCGCCTTGTTGGTCGCAAGCTTCCTTTATCTGCCGCAAGGCCTCTATGGCGCAATTGTTGGATTGGCGATCCGGCTGGTGCGGCCGCCGCGCGAGGCGCTATCCAAAGAAACTGCATCCAAAGAGACTGCCTCTGAAACATCGGTGCGGGCGCTATGACGGCTGGGATGAGTGCTCAGCGAGAGACTTCGGCGGGCGAGGGCGCGGTGCTGAGCGTGCGCCATCTCAGCAAGAGTTTCGGCGGCCTCAAGGCCATCAACGACGTGACCTTCGACGCAGCACCCAATCAGGTGACCGCCATGATCGGCCCCAACGGCGCCGGGAAGACCACCGTCTTCAATCTGATCACCAACATCCTTTCCAAGGATGCGGGGCAGGTGCTGTTCCAGGGGCGCGATCTTTCGGGGATGTCAGCGGTGAAAATCGCCGATATGGGGCTGATCAGGACGTTCCAGTCGGCGCGGGTTTTTCCCGGTATGACCGCGATCGAAAACGTGATGGTCGGCGCGCACCGGCTCGCGTCACACTCCGGCGCCAGCGAGATGCTCTGGCTTAAGGCTGCGAGAAACCAAGAGCGCCGGATGCTCAGCCGCGCCGAAGAAATGCTAGAACTGGTTGGGCTCGCGCCATTCAAGGACAGCCATGCGACCGAACTGCCGATGGGCGCCCAGAAGCTGCTCGAAGTCATTCGCGCCCTGATGGCGCAGCCGAAATTACTGTGCCTGGACGAGCCGGCGGCGGGGCTGAACGACACCGAAACGCAGGAGCTGGCGAATCTGCTGCGCGCGATCAGGATGCTTGAAATTCCGGTTCTGATCGTGGAGCACAATATGTCGCTGGTGATGAATGTCGCGGATCAGGTCGTCGTCATCGATTCCGGCGCCCTCATCGCCAAGGGAACACCAGCGGAGATTCAGAACAACAGCCGCGTGATCGAGGCCTATCTGGGACGCGAGGACCATGTCGCTTCTTGAACTCAAATCCGTCGCGGTCGGATACGGGCGCAATCGCGTGTTGCAGAACGTCAATTTGACGCTCGAGCGCGGGGAAATCGTGACGCTGTTGGGGGCCAATGGCGCCGGGAAATCGACATTGGCGAAGTCGATTTCCGGGCTGCTCCGCACCGAGGCCGGGACCATTCTGCTCGATGGCGAGCCAATCGAATCGTTGGCTCCGGCCGAGCGTTTGCGCCGTGGGATAGCGCATGTGCCCGAGGGTCGGCAGATTTTCGCCGGCATGACCGTTGCGGAAAATCTCGAGCTTGGCGCTTATGCCTCGTCGGAAGCGGACCATGCCGAACGGCTTCAATCGGTGTGGACGCTGTTTCCTGTCTTGCGCGAGCGCATGAGCGATGTGGCGGGTAATTTCTCCGGCGGGCAACAGCAGATGCTGGCGATCGCCCGCGGCCTGATGTCGAAGCCGAAGATCCTGCTGCTCGACGAGCCGTCGCTTGGCGTTGCGCCGCTTCTCGTTGCCGAGATTTTCCGCCTGATCGTTGCCTTGCGCGCGCAAGGCATCACCATCCTGCTCGCGGAACAGAACGCCCGCCAGGCGTTGTCGATCGCCGATCGCGGCTACGTGTTCGAAAACGGCAAGATCACGCTGTCGGGGCCTTCGAAGGATTTGCTGAATTCGCCCGAAATCGCGGAGCGTTATCTCGGCATGGGCAGCGCCACCGAAGTGTCGGGAACCGCGAGCGCCGCGCTTGCCGGCAAGCTGCGGGCCGTCCTGTTTCCCGTCTCCAGCAACCACGGATAACCAGGGGTAAGACGATGGCACTCATCCGCATCGAGCCCAAGAAGGACCCTTCGGGTGATCTCTATTATGTGGAGATTTTTCACCCGGCTGAGTCCGCCCAGCCGTTCGTGACCACCGAGCCGCGCTACAAGACGGCGGCCGCCGCCGAGAACGACATCATCGCCATCATCGCGTCGCGTGCCAACAATCCGCCGTCGGGACGCTGAGGTGCGCCCGGACCTGCAGATTCAGATTTGATGCTTCAGCTCGACCTCGTGTCCGCTCCCGGCGGAGGCCAGAATGGCGAGGCAAATCTCAAGCGTCGCCAGCCCCCATTCACCGGAATGCAGCGGCGGCCGCTCCAAAACCGCGGCGTCGTATAGCTCGTCGACGACCTCGCTGCGCGGAATCCGTGGCGGAGGCAGTTCCTCGATGCGGCGCGCCTCGTCGCCATAGACGATGACCGCTTGCGGCATCGGGCGAAGATCGGCGCGCTCACAACTCACGACAACCAGTCCGAAATGGTTATGGGCCGCATCACCATCGACGCGAAAGGCGTCGCTGCCTGACGGCCCGTAGGCGCGCCGGTTTTTCATCTCGATTTCTTCCGCGTCAGTCTTCGCACTGCGCAGCGCCTGCCGGGCGCGCCCGTAAGAGGCGTCGGCATCACGCTTTTGACCGAGCTCGCCCCACCATCCCCCGAACTCGTCGGTGTCGAAATGCGCGTAGCCGCTATAGGTCAGCGAAGCGAAAGAGCCGTCTTCGAAGCTGATCTGGGCGTTGTAGGCGCCCTCCGTCGGGCGGGCCGGATCCCAGTTTCCGGTGAACGCCCGGACCGACCTGGCCTTTGCGCCCGCCAGCAGCCGGACGATGTCGACCTGATGGGCGGCCTGACTGAACACCACGCCGCCGCCCGCCCTGGTGTCCAGTTCCTCCGGACGGCGCGGCCGGTACAGGAAATCGGTGAAGTTCAGCGCATTGATCATGCGGACACGCCCGTAAGCGCCGGTGCGGATCATGTCGCGGGTGTGCAGATAAGGCAGGTCGTAGCTGTGGCTGTGGCCGACAAGGAGTTTGATTCCGGCGACTCTCGCGACATCAATCATCTGCCGGCAACCCTCGACGGTCAGCGCCATCGGCTTTTCGACAAGAACATGCTTTCGTTGCGCCGCGGCGAGCTTGACGTGATCGACATGAAACTGGTGCGGCGAGGCCACGTAGACGGCCTGCACTTCCGGGTCGGCGCAGAGGGCTTCGGCGTCCCCGTAGACCCTCGCGCCGAATTCCGTGGCGAAGCGCTCGCGTGCGTCGGCGCGGGGATCGCTGGCCGCGACCATCGTGATGCGCGGATGTGAAACAAACGTCGGCAGCATCAGGGTAAAGGCGCGCCCCAGACCGATGATACCCAGCTTCAGCGGTTCACTCATGATCGTCTCTGTTTTTTAGTGAAGCATGATCTTTTCGGAAAACCGGTGCCCACTTTTCCGGATCATGCTCTAGATATCCAGCGTCAATGTCGGTGATTTCGAGCGCGACACGCAGATCATGATCTCGCTCCTCTTTTCCTTGTCGGACAGCACGAGATCGCGGTGGTCGGGCTCGCCGTCGGTGAAACGGGTGCGGCAGGTTCCGCAGGTGCCGCTTTCGCAACTGCTCGCCAAAACGCGGCCATCCTTCCGGAGCGTATCCAGGATGGAAACACCCGCCGCAACCTCATAGCGCTTGCCGCTTCTTGCGAGCCTCACCTCGAACGGCTTGTCGTCGGCATGGGGAGCCGATGCGCCGACGAAATCCTCGAAGTGCACGGCCGAATCCGGCCAATGGCCGGTCATGTCGCGGACCGCGTCCATCAGGCCGCGCGGACCGCAGCAATAAAGATGGGCGCCGCGCTGTTCCTCCAGCACCGGCCAGAGATCATAGGCCTGATCGGGGTCGCCGTTGTCATGGTGGAGGACGACTTTTCCGGCAAATTCCCTTGCGCTGAACTCCCCGCGAAAGGCCATCGCGGCGGGCGTGCGCGTGAAGTAGTACAGTTTGAAGTGTGGCTTATGCTCACGGATGCAGTGCAGGATCATCGAGCGGATCGGCGTGATGCCGATGCCGCCGGCGATGAAAATGATGCTCTTGGGCTCCGACTTCGACATCTCGAATTCGTTGGCCGGCGGCTCGGCGGTGATCTCATCGCCTTCCCGGACGTCTTGGGTGAAACTCAGTGAACCGCCGCGGCCGCCAGGCTCCTGCTTGACGGCGATCAGGTAATGGTCGCGTTCGCTACAGTCATTGCAGAGCGAGTAGCGGCGCTTCTGACCGGAGGGGGCGGTCACCGTGATATGGGAACCTGGCGTGAAGGCCGGCAGGTCGCCCCCGGCGGGCGAGCGCAGCTCGAACAGGAACACGCCGTCGGCGATTTCCGACTTTCGCCGGACCGTCAGCACCAACTCCCCCGTCTTCTCATCTGCCCCGGGATCGAGACCCATATTTATCCTCTTGTATCTATCCTCTTGGCAACAACCGGCCTATTACTTAGGTTACTAAGTGAATAGCACAACCGGCGGCGCCAGCGAAAGCCGCTCGTTTCGGAAACCCTCCCGTTTGCCGGTGTTTGCCTGTAGCATCCGGATGCGCAATCACCGATTCCCGGCGAACAATGAGGGGCGCCATTGACCACGAAGAGACAGGCCGGATCCGGCAAGGTTAAGCCGCGGGACAAGACCACCGTCAGCGATGTGGACCTTCCGTTTGCCGAAAGCGTCGGCTATCAGATCCGCGCCACCCACCGCGCGTTGCAACGCTTCCTTCAGTCGAAGATCGAACCGCACGGCGTTACGGTCGGCATGTGGTATTTCCTGCGGGCGCTGTGGAATGAGGATGGCCTCAACCAGCGCGAGCTTTCGCATCGGGTGGGCACCATGGAGCCGACCACGATGAGCGCCATCCTGAACATGGAAAAGAAGGGACTGGTCCGGCGGGTGCAGAACAAGAGGGACCGCCGGAAATGGCATGTTCACCTCACCCCCAAGGGGCGTGCGCTGAAAGCCGAACTGATCCCGCTCGCCCGCGAGGTTGTCGACACCGCGGTCCAAAGTCTTTCCCGAAAGCAAGTCCAGCAACTGCTGGAGGGACTGGCCGAGGTGCAGAAGAACCTGCACGCGACAGTCGCCCAGCTCGACGAGATCGCCTCCCGGATGGTCGAGTAGGGGCCCCGGGGGCGCAACGCCACTCCCGACGACGTCCGCTTTGCCGCGCATAACGGACTCAGCTCAGACATCGCGCCAGGTTCGTTTCGTGCCGACAACGGACAGGCTCGGCGCAGCAAATAGCACGATTATTCGACCACCCTTGAGGCTGGCGCCCGTTGGCGCGTCGCTCAGCCTTACGGATCGATGAGTACTCCAGGGTTGAGCATGCCCTGCGGATCGAGTTCTCTTTTTGCTGCCCGAAGTGCGGCCGCGAAAAGCCCCGGGCGCTGACGATCGTACCAAGGCCGATGATCACGGCCGACCGCGTGATGATGCGTGATCGTACCACCGGCCTCAATCAGCGCGTCGCTGGCCGCATTCTTGATGGCCTGCCACTGCTCCAGAAGAGCACCGTGGCGACCGAGTGCGTGGAAAGAAAAATAGGGCGCGGGCCCATCCGGATAGACATGGGTGAAGCGGCATGTGACCTCGCCTTTCACGCCAGTCGCCTCGAAGATCGCGCGCTCCGTTGCCGCCTTGACTTTCTCGTGGAAACCTTCGAACCGATCCCAGGTGATGGCGGTCTCAAAAGTGTCGTTGATGAGACCGGCCGGCGTCAGAAACTCGCGCGCATAGGGCATGCGAATAAATGCGTTGCGCCAAATTCCTGCCGCGCCTTCGAGATGTGCATCGCCAGCTTTTGCGGCCTCCGGCGTTCCGCCAAGGTCGGCGCAGCATTCGAGCGCGCGTGCCATCCAGGCATCCGGCGAATGGTCGCCGGATTCAAAGCCGAGCACCATGATCGCGACGCTGCCGTCGGCCGCACCGGTGTTGAATGCTTCTTGCGCGTCAAGGATGCGGCAGTTCGCTGGAAAGAGGCCGGCCTGTGCGATGGCGCGCAGCGCGCTTGCCGCACCGAAGAACGAATGGAAACGAACCGATGCGCCGGCACGGAATTTCGGACGTGGCTGCAATCGCATCCAAGCGCGCGAAATCACGCCGAGCGTTCCTTCCGAGCCCATGAACATGCGATCGGGGCTCGGTCCAGCGCCAGATCCGGGCAAGCGGCGCGTTTCCAGCACGCCGCGCGGGGTTACGACACGCAAGCTTTCGACGAAATCATCAATATGCGTATAGAGACTGGCGAAATGGCCGCCCGATCGCGTCGCGATCCAGCCGCCCAGGGTTGAATATTCGAAACTCTGCGGAAAATGTCGCAACGTGAGGCCATGCGGTCTGAGTTGATTTTCCAGCGACGGACCATAGGCCCCCCCTTCGATCAGTGCGGCGCGCGATATCTGGTCCACCTCGACAACTTTACCGAGATTGCGCAGGTCGAGTGTGACACTTGCCTTGTAGCGAATGCCGTCTACTCGCGGCTCGACACCGCCGCAGACGCTCGACCCGCCTCCGAATGGCGTTAACGAGGCGCCGACGCTGCCGGCCCAATCCATTACAGCGGAAATCTCCGCTTCGTTGCGGGGATATGCGACAATGTCGGGCGCGCTGTCGTAGTCGCCGAGCACGGCGCGCACATAATCCGGGAAGGATTTGCCGTAGGCGTGCGCCGCGCGGTCGTAGCGTTCGCTGGTGCAGAAAGCGGCAAGTGAAGCCGGCAAACTCACGCGCGGCGCGCGCAGTGCCAGGTCCTCGAGGCGCGGCACGGCTATTGTCTCGAATGCATCTCGCGCAAACTTTGCGCGGTAGCGGTCCAGCACGAATGCCTGCTCCTCGGCAGTCATGCCTTCGCCTTCGCGGCCCCAGCCGTAATGTTTTAGCCTTGCACCGTTCATGGCTTGCTCCCGCCCGTTTTCTATCTGCGATTTCCGAGACAGCCGCTATTGCAATCCTCTCTCGGTCCGACTTTCAACGCAAGTCCGCTCCTTGGGTACAGCTCATCCGCGTCACGAGGGCCTCATCGGCACGCTGGCGGTTACTAAGAATTGGTTCGTGCAATTGGGCGTAACGATTGGCACCGACACTGCGGCGTGGAACTTGGGCCAGACGGTTCCCAATCCGTTTCCCAACCCGGTGTACCCCCGACCATTCGATGCCTGAGGATCCCGGTGCTGTGCCCTCCCTAACGGCCGCAATTCGCTGGCGCCGCAGCTCGAGGTTCGTCCGGAAGCGGTCTACTATCACTCCCTCGATGCCAACGCCTTCAACGGCGATACCGACGCGTGCCCGGCCTCGGCCAACTGCAAGGTGTCGGCGATCGCTCCGGACAAGAATTTTGCCTGGATCGCATCGATGGACCTGATCTTGCACTTCTGATCGCGCGGCGACGCCTGCGGGCTATCACAGTCACGGCTGTGCTGGTATCGCTTGAGCGCGGCGGCGACGGACGCCAATGTAACGCATGGTGGCATACTGGGTCAGGAACAGACCGAGTTTGCTGACGATTGCATAGATCGACATGAACGATGCCCATGTCACAACGCTGAAGTTCAAAGCGACGATCACGTTCAGTGTGGCGGAAAAGAACATCAGACCCGACCACACGAACCCAAAGATGAAAGCGACGTCTGGCACAATCTCCATGGCAACGGGAGGCATATAGCGGTTCATCCATCCCGGTTTCAGCATCACCACTGCAACGATGACGTAGATCAGGCTCGGCTTGATCATCACAAAGCGGGGATCCTTGGTGACAAGGGTGGCCGCGCCCGAGCCCACGACTAAAAAGAGGCTCAACCACTCCATGGTTTCAATCGGCTTTTTGCGGGCGAACTGCCAGCCGATCTGAGCGATGCCCAGCGCGACACCGAGGGCCACCGACAAAGGGATGTTATTGGTCAATAGATAAAGGGCGAGAAAAAAGAACGTCGACGCCATGTCGAGCAGTAAAAGTCTCCCCGCTTCGAACAAGTTCTTCATCGGACGGTCAACTCCTTTTTGCGAGCAGTGACTCTCGGACCCGCGATTGTGTTTTCGGCGAGGCATCAGCGCAGGCTGGCCTACCAGCCACACCCAACGCGCTTCCGTACTCTTTCTGAACCCCCTCTTTCTCTTGTTGGTTGTCCTGCTGCCCGTCACTACGGGTCTCTACGGCACGTGTGGCGACACGCGCGATATTGTCGTGCTGTATTCCTGCCACTTGACCATGCTTGCCGGGTCGAACGGCATCTTTGGCTTCTTGCGGGACTGCCGCGAGGTCAACCGAGGATAGCGGCCGGAATGGTGTTTACGACTGCCGTCTTTGTTCTGGCAACCCTATTCGCATTGATCGCCCCACAAATGTACATCGCGCAATGGCTGTGGAGCTGCGCCTTTGCGGCGGATGGTCGAGTAGGGGCCCCAGGGGGCGCAACGCCACTCCCGACGACGTCCGCTTTGCCGCGCATCACGGACTCAGCTCAGACATCGCGCTAGGTTCGTTTCGTGCCGACAAGAGATCTGCGTGGAAACGATGCCTGATCAATCGATCAAATCGGGATCGAGCCCCATGGCTTCCGCAATTGTTGCGAAATCAGATTTTGTGACCTTCAGAATGCCGAACCGGAATGGGTAAGCCCAGTTCGATTTGTTTTTGATGAAGCTCAGCCGGTCGATGAGCGGGAGGATCGGTGCATCACTAGCTGAATGGAAGTTGACGTCGCGTCGCGTCGGCACGAACCCATTTCCCATATCGAAGGCATAGGGCTCGCCAGGTTTGACGCGGCCGATCGCGGTAAAGGCCTGCACCGTTTCGCCCCCCTTCATCTGCGAGCGGGGCGAGTAATAGGCGATCCAGTCGCCGGGCGATAGACGCCTCACGACCGACGCCTTGCCGTGGCAGAGTTGACAAAAGCCACCAGTCGCGCCGGCTTCAACATGATCTTTGGAGGCAACACCGATCCAGTAAGCCATAGGGTCGGTTCCAATCAGACCCGGCCCGTGGCGAGATCGTCGGAGTTCATTTCGACCTCAGGCAGGTGAAGTGCTTCCCATGCCGCGATGCCACCAAACAATTCTTTGACCCGATAGCCATTCTTGAGCAGCAAAACGGCCGCCGATGTCGCGAGGCTGCACCAGGTATCCCAGCAATATAGAACAATCAGTTTGTCCTTCGGCAGCTCAGCCAGGCGTTGCGCGATTTCTGGCTCGGGGAACCAGATCGATCCAGCAATCTGCTTCTTGGGGCGCGGCTGACGCTTGCGCACGTCCACCAACAAGAAATCGGATGTTCCCGCCCGTCGCCAATCCACGATGGTCATCGGGCTTGCGTAAGCCGCCGCCTTTGTCTCGAAGAAGAGCTGGACGAGGTCGGCTTCGGAACTCGGGTGTCTATCCATGACAGGCCTTCTCCGTTAATATCAGGACACGAATAACATATAAGGAACCTGATATGAAAGCAAGAGGGTCTGTGACGGACCGCGTCGGCTATCTTTTGAAGCAGGCCCAACACGGGTTGCGCGCCAAGATGGATCAGGACCTGAAGTTTCTCGGCCTTTCCACGGCGCAATACGCCATCTTGGCGGCGTTGCAGGAGGCGAACGTGGCGTCGGGCGCGGAGCTGGCGCGCCGCTGTTTCGTCACTCCCCAAACCGTTACGGCGTTAATTGCCGGGCTCGATCAGGCGCGGCTTATCGACCGCTCACCTTCCCGACACCATGGCCGGATTATCGAGGCTCGACTGACGGACGCCGGCCAGATCGTCCTCCGCCGCGCCCATGCGATCGTGAAGGCAATCGAGGATGATATGCTGGCCGATCTCTCCCAACGCGATCGCATCGCGCTGGCGAGAATGCTGAAATCTTGCGTTGACCATCTCGGCGCGCGATCGGAAGCCTTTGCCTAAGGCTGACGCATAATAGGACGTGAGTTCCGATATGGGGTCAAAGGCAACCCTTCGGCGTGCGTAATGGTCAGGTGCGCGTAACCCCCAACAGCAGACATTGCCCGGCAGCCGATTGTGGCGGTCATTCGGGTGCCGTTCATCTTCCCGCCAAAAATCGCCGTCGGGATGATTTGAGTGGCCTTGAGCAATTATGGGTCAGCGGCAGCTCCCGGACTCGCCCGTCGAGATGCCGCCGATTGCGACAATGTGAAAAGGGCAATCCCTTTCCGACCGGCGCGACGATCGGCCCGACGCGCCAAACCCTTCTGCCGCAGCACAAATCTTCGCGGGCTATTCGCGTCGGCTGCCTCAGGCCTGATCTGCGCGCGAAGACTATAGGCAACGGTTGGTCCCGCCGGTATGCTTCGATCAGCGGAGGATGATGCATATGGCAAAACTCAACATCAACGGAACGATGAGGGAAGTGTCAGCGGAGGCCGACACGCCCCTTCTCTGGGTCATTCGCGAGCATGTCGGCCTGACCGGCACGAAATATGGATGCGGTGTCGCCCAGTGCGGCGCCTGTTCGGTCCACGTCAACGGCGAGGTGCAGCGCTCCTGCCAGATTCCCGTCGGCGAGGTGAAGGAAACCGACGTGATCGTCACCATCGAGGGCTTGTCGGTCGGTGCGTCGCACCCCGTGCAAAAAGCCTGGGCCGCGGTCGACGTCCCGCAATGCGGCTATTGCCAGTCCGGGCAGATCATGGCCGCCGCGGCGCTGCTCAAGAAAAACGCCAAGCCGACCGACAAGGACATCGATGAAGCGATGACCAATATCTGCCGGTGCGGCACCTATCAGCGCATCCGCGAGGCCGTGCATCTGGCGGCCGGCGTCGGCACCACCGGTCGCTCGGGAGGTTAGCCATGAACAAGATGATCTTGAACAATATGGTCGCGGAAAAAGCCACAAAGCTGTCGCGGCGCACGTTTATCGTCGGCTCGGCAGCGGTCGCGGGCGGCGGTCTGGCGCTCGGGCTGCGCGTACCGTTCGGCGTCGATGAAGCGCAGGCGCAAAGCGCGCCGCCGGCGGCGACCGAAGTCAACGTCTGGGTCGCGATCAAGCCCGACGATACCTGCGTGATCCGCATCGCGCGCTCGGAGATGGGGCAGGGAACGCTGACGGGACTTGCCCAGCTCGTGGCGGAAGAACTGGAGTGCGACTGGAGCAAAGTGACGACCGAAGGCATCACGCCCGCTCGCAATCTCGCCCACAAACGCGCCTGGGGCGAGATGGGCACCGGCGGCAGCCGCGGCATCCGCACCTCGCAGGACTACGTCCGCCGTGGCGGCGCCGCGGCGCGCATGATGCTGCTGCAGGCAGCGGCCGACCAATGGCAAGTCCCCGTCGGAGAATTGACCGTATCGAGCGGCGTCATCACACATGCGGCGAGCAAGCGTTCGATCCGTTATGGCGAGGTCGCTGCTGCAGCCGCCAAGCTGACGCCGCCGGATCCCAAGTCGATCAAGCTCAAGGATCCCAAGGACTGGAACATCGCAGGCAAGCCGCTCAAGCGGTTAGATACCGCGGACAAGCTCGACGGCAGCAAGGTCTTTGCCATTGATCTGAAATTGCCCGGCATGCTCTGCGCGGCGATCAAGGATTGTCCGGTGTTCGGCGGCAAGCTCGCAAGGTACGACGAGAGCAGGATCGCCGGCATGCCCGGCGTGAAGAAGGTGGTGCGGGTCAAGGAGACAGCCGTCGCGGTCGTCGCCGATACCTGGTGGCGCGCCAAGAAGGCGCTCGAGGCGATGCCGATCGTCTGGGATGAGGGTTCGAACGGTTCGCAGTCGACCGCGACGATCGCGGACATGCTCAAGGACGGCCTCAACGCCGCCACCACCAATGGCGAGCGGCAGAATGGCGACGCGCCGAAGGCGATCAATGAAGCCGCCAGGAAAGTCGAGGCGGTCTATTCCACCCCCTTCCTCGCCCACGCGACGATGGAAGTGATGAACTGCACGGTAAAACTCTCGGCCGACCGGGCCGATGCCTGGGTGCCGTCGCAAAACCTGGAGGCCTCGCTTGCGGCCTTGTCCGAAGCCTCCGGCATCCCGCTCGACAAATGCGAAGTCCATCGACACGACCTCGGCGGCGGCTTCGGCCGGCGCGGCGGCACGCAGGATTATGTCCACCAGGCGGTCGAGATCGCCAAGGCATTTCCCGACACCCCGATCAAGCTGATCTGGAGCCGCGAGGAGGACCAGGCGCATGATTTCTACCGGCCGATTTCGCAATGCAAGATGTCGGCGGGGCTCGACGCCGCGGGCAACCTCGTGGGCCTGCATGTCCGCGTCTCCGGTCAGTCGATCAATTCGATGCTCAATCCGAAGGGCATCGTCGACGGCAAGGACATGCGTCAGCTGCAGGGCTATTACGCCACGCCCGGCGACGCGCAGCTTGGCTACGACGTGCCCAATCTCTTGATCGAATATGCGATGCGCAATTCGCATGTTCCGGTCGGGCCCTGGCGCGGGGTGAATACCAACCAGAACGCCGTCTATATGGAATGCTTCATGGAAGAAGTGGCGAAGGCTTCGGGCAAGGACTCGCTCGAGTTTCGTCGCGCGCTGATGAAGAATCATCCCAAGCATCTCGCCGTGCTCGATGCGGTGGCGGAAAAGGCCGGTTGGGGCAAGCCGCTGCCCGCGGGTATCCATCGCGGCGTCGCCCAGTTCATGGGCTACGGCAGCTATTCGGCTGCGGTCGCCGAGGTCTCGGTGAGCGGCGAAGGCAAGCTCAGGGTTCATCGCATGGTGCTGGCGGTCAATTCCGGCCATGCGGTCAACCCCGGCCAGATCGAGGCCCAGGTTCAGGGATCGGTGGCCTTCGGTCTCACCGCCACGCTCTACGGCGAAATGCCGGTCGATAAGGGGCGCATGACCAGTCTCAACTTCGACACCTACGAGATCATGCGCCTTGCCGAGATGCCGAAGGTCGAGGTGGCGATCGTGCCGACCTACGACTTCTGGGGTGGCATCGGGGAGCCGACCATCTGCGTGGTGGCACCGTCGGTGCTCAACGCCATCTATGCGGCTACCGGCAAACCGGTCCGCAGCCTGCCGCTCAAGAACGTCAAGCTGGTGTAGCGCAAGGCCGCAGCCGCCGCAGCTACGCCAAAACGCTTCGTCCGCGCTTTTCACGAGGAAAGGTGCGGGCGAATTTGTGTCGTGGTGCAACTCTGGCAAGGTAATTGCGGGCGTCCGCATTCCGTTTCCCCTCACGCAACTCACTTTCGTCTCGCCATACTTGAACCACCAGTGTGTGGAACAGGAGGGGCGGCCATTGTCGTTTTTCAGTATCTCCTTTTCGTAGAGGCGGAAGCGTTGCATGAGTCGCCATGTCGAGCGTGTGCTGGGAGAAATCGGCCAATCCTTGCGCCCCATGAGCGAAGCCCCGCGGGACGGACGCGGCATTCTGGTAAAGTCGGCTGAGGGCTTTGTGGTTTGCCATTGGGATGCCGAGCCCGCAAATCTCGCAGGACCCGCCTGGGTGGAAACCCACGACGCCGAGCGCGGATATCTCGACCAATATTTTATCGGCTGGCTCGACCCTTCCCGGCTCAAGCTATGGGACTATGCGACGCTCGCCGAGCTCCTGATCGCCTATATCGACGACGCCCACGCCTGCGGCGATGCGAAATCGCTCGCGATCTTGCAGCGCCGCGCCGGGGCGGACTGAATCACGCGCGCAAATGCCCGCCGGAACGTTCTTCAACTTCGCGACTGATTGAAACGTGCCAGAGCCCCCCGCTGGCACATCGCCCAACGGTCCCGGTTTCCTCCGCGCCGAACTGTTTCCCTTCAGGACTCCGGCGCGACGGGAATAAGCCCGTAGCGCAGCATCGTTTCCTTCATCTTCGCGGGGTCAGGCTTGGCCGCCGCCAACAGCTGCGCCATGTCTTTGAAATATTGAGGCCCCAGCACGCCGGGGCTCAGGGTGCAAAGGCAGGTCACCGGCTCGGCCGTACGATTGGTAAAGGAGTGCACGATGCCGCGTTTGATGAAAGCCGTCTCCCCGGGGCCAACGTCGATATCCCTGCCATCGACGCGGAAAGTGATTGTGCCGTCGAGCCCGTAGATCGTCTCGTCCCAGCGGTCATGATAGTGCGGTATCGGCATTCGCGCATTCGGTTGCGCGGTCATCTCGAACATATCGATGCTGCCATCGGTCGTGTCATTGCTTTGCAGAAATTTCAGCTTGAGGGGGCCAAGGGCGATGGTTTCAGACATGGCAATTTGCCCTCCGCGTGACGCCGCCGTTGGGGCGGATAAGGCCTGGACCATAACACTGTTCCGGAACGAACGACGTCAGCCCCGCCAATAAATCCGCATGGGCGTGTCCTCAGTCGCCCTCGCGGGGAACCCAGAAATCGTCGGCCTTTTCGTATTTGCGCTTGACGGCGGCCCAGGCGACGCGATGGGCGAGTTGCTCGCGTTGCGCCGAGCCGCGATCCTCGTATTCGACCCAGGCGTTGTTGAAGGCGCTCCGATAAATCTCCTGCGCATGCGCGGGCAGGTGGTCTTGCACGGATGCCGGGAGATCCTTCACCGATGCGTAGGGCATGTGCGCCTCCTTGTTCTTGGTGGGCCTTAGCCATCGGATGCAACGTCCGGGCGCCCGCTGCGTTTCTAGACAATGAGCCACCCGGCGCCGGATCGATTGATCCAGAGCAAACCGGCCAAATTGGCCGCAGCTATAAGAAGACAATCACCAATTTCCGTCGCCAGCCGCCAGGACTGGACGGCGAGAACGATTTAACCGGAGAACAGGATGGAACAGGATTCATCGTCGCGAAAGCAGGCCATCGTCATCGGCTATATCCTGGCAGCCGGGATCGGCATGGTCGTGCTGCAATGGGCGCTCGCGACCTACAATACGATCGATACCATCCCCTACAGCCAGTTCGAGCAACTCGTCGCGCAAGGCAAGGTCAGCGAGGTCGCGGTCGGTCAGGACACCATCCAGGGCAAGCTGAAAGACAAATTGCCCGACGGAAAGTCGGCCTTTGTCACCGCGCGCGTCGACGCGCCGCTGGCCGAAAAACTGGAGGCCAAGGGCGTTACCGTGACCGGCGTTCCCTCCGGCGGGCTGTTCCAGACGATCCTGTCGTGGATCGTGCCGGCGTTCATGTTCTACCTGATCTGGGTGTTTCTCAGCCGGAGGATGGCGGGTGGCCAGGGCTTTGGCGGGTTGATGTCGATCGGCAAGTCTCGCGCCAAGGTCTATGTCGAAAAGGACACGAAAGTGACCTTCGCCGACGTCGCCGGTGTCGAAGAAGCCAAATTCGAGCTGCAGGAAGTGGTGTCCTTTCTCAGGGATCCCAAGAGCTACGGCCGGCTCGGGGCCCACGTTCCCAAGGGAATCCTGCTGGTCGGGCCGCCCGGCACCGGCAAGACGCTGCTCGCGCGCGCGGTGGCCGGCGAAGCCGGCGTCGCCTTCTTTTCGATCTCGGGCTCCGAATTCGTCGAGATGTTCGTCGGTGTCGGCGCGGCGCGGGTGCGCGATCTGTTCGAGCAGGCGCGCAAGGCCGCGCCCTGCATCATCTTCATCGACGAACTCGATGCGCTCGGGCGCAGCCGCTCCCCCGGCGCCTTCGGCGGCTATGACGAAAAGGAGCAGACGCTCAATCAGCTGCTCGCCGAGCTCGACGGTTTTGATCCCAGTGCCGGCGTCATCCTGCTCGCCGCCACCAACCGGCCGGAGATCCTCGATCCGGCGCTGCTGCGGGCAGGTCGGTTCGACCGGCAGGTGCTGGTGGATCGCCCTGACAAGAGCGGCCGCGTCGCGATCCTCAAGGTGCACATCCGCAAGATCAGGGTCGGCAACGATGTCGATCTGGACAAGGTCGCTGCGCTCACCACCGGGTTTACAGGTGCCGATATCGCCAATCTGATCAACGAGGCCGCCATCGCCGCGACCCGGCGCAACGCCGTGGAGGTTTCGTTCGACGATTTTACGGTTGCGATCGAACGGATCGTTGCCGGCATCGAGAAGAAGAGCAGGGTGCTCAGCAAGGCGGAACGCCGCAGGGTCGCTTACCACGAAATGGGCCATGCGCTGGTCGCAGCCAGCCTTCCCGGGGTCGATCCGGTGCAGAAAGTATCGATCATTCCCCGCGGCGTCGGCGCGCTCGGTTACACCATGCAGCGTCCGACCGAAGACCGGTTTCTGCTGGCGGCGAGCGAACTCAGAAACCGGATCGCCGTGCTGATGGGAGGCCGCGCCTCCGAGCAGCTCATCTTCGACGGCGACGTTTCGACGGGCGCGGCCGATGACCTGCAGCGGGCGACCGAGATTGCCATCGAGATGGTCACGAAATACGGAATGGATGCCACCATCGGGCAGCGGACCTATGCGCCGCGCCCGCAGGCCTTTTTGCCGGCCGCGCAAGATGCGGTTGTCAGCGCGGCCGAGGCGACGGGGCGAGAGATCGATCTGGCGGTGCGCGATCTGATCGAAGCCGGCGGCGCTTGCGCGCGCGCGATTCTCGAGAAGCGCCGCGGCGATCTGGACGCGGGCGTCGAGCTTCTGATCGCACGGGAAACGCTCACAGCGGAAGAGTTCGCACCGTTGCGCCCGGCCGGCGCGCCGGAAGGTGAGAAGGTGCCGGCCCCGAAGGCCGTGGCCTGAAGGGCGGCCGCGTGCGCCCTGCGCTTGATGTCGATCAAGTCACGGAAGCGGCAGGGGTGAATAGTCTTCAAGAACGAAGACGGTAGGGCAGATCAGGGCGGGAGCATCGTCATGGCTATGCTGGCGTCGAAGGACGGCCGCTCCGGCGGGGAAAATTCATTTGCGTCCCTGCGCGCAAAGATGGTCGAGCGACACATCGCCGCCCGCGGCGTTCAGGACGATCTCGTCCTTGAGGCCATGCGCAAGGTGCCGCGCGAACTGTTCCTGCCGAAGAATCTTCGCGAGTTTGCCTATGAGGATTTGCCGCTGCCAATCGCCGGCGAACAGACGATTTCCCAGCCCTATATCGTCGCCTTCATGGCGGAGGCCCTGATGCTCAAGGGCGGTGAGAAAGTCCTCGAGATCGGCGCGGGCTCCGGCTATGCCGCAGCGGTGCTGTCGGAGATCGCGGCCGAGGTGTTCACGGTCGAACGCCTCGGCCAACTCGCCGACCAAGGCCGCCGCGACGCTCGCCGACATCGGCTACGACAATATTCACGTGCTGCATGGCGATGGCACCAAGGGATGGCCGGAACACGCGCCTTATGATGCGATCGTCGTCGCCGCCGGCGGACCGCAGGTTCCGGAATTGCTCAAGGAGCAGCTCAAGATCGGCGGCCGGCTGGTGATTCCGGTCGGCGCGGATCAACGCACGCAGGAACTGGTCCGGGTCGTCAGGATTTCGAAGGATACCTACCGCAGCGAAGATATAGCGGACGTTCGCTTCGTTCCCTTGATCGGCGAGGCAGGCTGGCTTGGCAAAGGCGAGCGCCGCGCTGCCGTGCGCCGGGCGCCGCGGCCGGCGCCCTCGGACGAGGAAATACTGGTCCGAAACCTCGCCGACACTGCCGAATCTTTTCCGTCGATCGAGAAGGCCGATCTCAATCCGTTGATGGAGCGTATCGGCTCCGCGCGCATTGTGCTGCTTGGTGAAGCCACCCACGGCACCTCCGAATTCTATCGGATGCGCGAGCGCATCACCCGTGAGCTGATCATCGAGAAGGGCTTTCGCTTCGTGGCGATCGAGGCGGATTGGCCGGATGCCGCCCGGGTCGATCATTATGTGCGGCATCTTCAGTATCCGCCGTCGGAATGGATGGCGTTTGCGCGGTTTCCGACCTGGATGTGGCGAAACACCGAGGTGCGGGACTTTGTGAGCTGGCTGCGCAAGCACAACGGTACGGTTGCGAAGTACAATCGCGTGGCGTTTCACGGGCTCGATCTCTACAGCCTCTATGATTCGATCCGGTCGGTCCTGAATTATCTCGACGAGGTCGATCCGGAGTTGGCGAGGGTTGCCCGCGAGCGTTATGGCTGCCTGACGCCGTGGCAGCGCGATCCCGCGACCTACGGTCATGCGGCGCTGACCGGATCCTATCCGACCTGCGAGCCCGACGTGGTGCACGCGCTTGCCGATCTCCAGGCAAAACGTCGGGCCTATGCCGAGCATGACGGCGAGCGCTTTCTCGACGCCGAGCAGAACGCGCGTCTCGTCGCCAACGCCGAGCGCTACTACCGGATCATGTATTACGGCTCGCGCGCGTCGTGGAACCTGCGCGACAACCATATGTTCGAGACCCTGAAGAATCTGCTGGCGTTTCATGGTGCGGACAGCAGGGCTGTGGTCTGGGCGCACAACTCGCATGTGGGCAACGCAGGCGCGACCGAGATGGCCGCCCGCGGCGAGTACAATATCGGTCAGCTCTGCCGCAGGGAGTTCGGCGACCAGGCGTATCTGGTCGGTTTCGGCACCCACTCCGGCACGGTCGCGGCGGCCTCGGAATGGGATGGGCCGATGGAAATCAAGAATGTCCGGCCGTCGCTTCCGGGCAGTTACGAGCTCTTGTGTCACGCGACCGGGCATGCACGCTTCATGCTGGGGCTGCGCGGCCGCAGTGATCTGAGCGGCCCTTCGGGCCTCGGCAAGGAACGCCTGGAGCGGGCGATCGGCGTGATCTACCGCCCCGAAACCGAGATGGCGAGCCATTATTTCCGGGCCAACTTGCCGCAGCAGTTCGACGAATATATCTGGTTCGACAACACCCGCGCGGTCACTCCGCTCGATACCGCGGAAGTGAAGGGGCTCCCGGACACATATCCTTTTGGGGTGTGAACCGATCGGTTAGTAGAGTTCGATGCGTGAGACAGACAAGCAAGGACCGGAACGGCCGGCCTCGGCGCTGGAGACTTTCCTCGCCTGGCCGCTTGCGGCCGCAGCGCAGATTGCGCAAGCAAACCTGAGGCTGTTCGAAAATCTGATGCAGCCGGCGATGCGAGGCGCATCGGGTGATTCATCATTCGACCTATCCTTCCCCTGGACCACCGCCAACACGATCGCCCTTGAACTGGGATCGATGCGGTTGCGGGATTTTTCGCTTCCTGCCGACGGGCCTGCAACGCTGATCTGCGCGCCCTACGCGCTGCATGGAGCGACCATCGCCGATTTCGCGTCGGGTCACAGCGTGGTTGAGACGCTGCGCCAGGAGGGCGTGCAGCGCGTGTTCGTCACGGACTGGCGATCCGCAACGCCGGAGACACGCTATTTCACGATCGACAACTATCTTGCCGATCTCAATGTCGCGGTCGACGAGATTGGACCGCCGGTCGACCTGGTCGGGCTGTGCCAGGGCGGCTGGCTGGCGCTGGTCTACGCGGCGCGATTTCCCAAAAAGGTGCGGCGGCTGGTCCTGGTCGGCGCGCCGATCGACATCGCGGCCGCCGAGTCGCCATTGTCTCACTTCGCCGCCGATGTTCCCTTGCGGATGTTCCATGAAGTGGTGCGGCTCGGAGAGGGAATCGTGCACGGCAAGCAAATGCTCGGCATGTGGGGGGTCTCGCACGGCCCCGATGAAGCGGAGGTGACGCTGCAAATCCCTGAAGATACCGACCCCGCGCGGCGGGGTGAACTCGGCGAGCGGTTTCGTCGATGGCATGCCGAAACGGTCGACTTGCCCGGCAGTTTCTTCCTTCAGGTCGTCAAATGGCTGTTCAAGCAGAACCGGATCGCGGAAGGGCGCTTCGTCGCCCTCGGACAGAGCATCGATCTGTCGAAGCTCAACGTACCGATCTGTCTGCTGGCGGGCAGCCGCGACGAAGTCGTCTCACGCGATCAATTGTTTGCAGTAGCGCGATTGGTCGGTACCCCGGCCGAACAGCTGGTGAAGATGACCGAACCTTGCGGCCATTTGAGCCTGTTCCTTGGAGCTAGCGTCCTTGACGGCCCGTGGCGCAAGATCGCGCATTGGCTGTCTCAGGATTGAGGCTGCTTCAGCATTTGAGCAAGTCGCAACCGGATAAACTGCAATCTGACGAGAAGCGGATGCTCCTGGGGTAGGACGCAGGAGCATCCGGGAGTCGGAACGGATGAATCAGGGGAAGGAAACATCCGCAACAGCATAACAGCAAATTCCGGGCGGCTGATTGTTGCGGTAGATCAAGTTCGATCGCGGTTTTCGGAGCTGCGACGCCAATAGATCATGATCCAATCAGATTGAATCGAACCATGATCTCGTCTTTCTTTTTGGCGCCTGGCTCCTCTGTTCGAGCATGGTCTCCACGCAAGCGCCATGCGTTTGTCTCTTCGGTGGCGAAGACATCGAAACGCAGTGTGCCGGTTTTTGTCACAACGACGTGACATCAAGGCAAGATGTTGTGAATCAAGCACTTGATCGCTGCGGCACGCGGCGTGCGGTGGCTGGTGCATCTCAGGATAGGCAGGTTATGGTAGGCCGGTGTGGGCAGCCGGGCCCGTTTTCTTCATTCCATGGAGTTCTCAATGTTGCTTGATCGCGTCAGCAAGTATTGGCCGGAAGCTCTCAGCATCGTCCGCATCGTCGTCGGGCTGTTGTTCCTCGAGCACGGCACCTCCAAGCTTTTTGGATTTCCGACACCGGCGATGGCCCAGCCCGTCATATGGTCGCTGATCTGGTTCCAGGGCGTGATCGAGGTCGCCGGGGGCGCGCTGTTCACCATCGGTCTTTTCACCCGGTGCGTCGCCTTCGTCCTGGCGGGCGACATGGCTTTCGCTTACTTCATGGTGCATGCACCCAAGAACTTCTTCCCGCTGCTCAATGGCGGTGATGCCGCGGTCCTTTATTGCTTCATTTTCCTCTTGTACTTCGTGACCGGACCGGGACGCTGGGCGGTCAGCGGCAGGACCAGGTAGGTTGTCGCGGCCGGGGGAATTGCGCCGGTTCGCTAGCTTGCCTGGGCCTGCTTCGGTGCTGATCGCAACATTGCGGGACTGAGCGACGGACTGTCGAGCCAGCCGGACAGACGCCCCATCATGGTAGGTTGTGCGGCCGGCTTGGCATTCGGCACAAAGGGATCAGTATAGCACCTGGCGCCGGCAGCTCTGGCGATCCGTGCCACGCTCTCGGTCAGGGCCGGTGCACCCGAGGTGTAGACGACGTCGTCCGGCGATAGCTTCGGCAAATGCTCGGTTGGTCGACCGCTGCGAATGGCGCGGGAAAAGCTCTGCGGCTCCGATACAACCGGAATGATCGTGACGTTGGGAAACAGCGCAAGCCGGCAAAGCGCGGCATGCATGTATAGCGAGGAAAGCTCTCGTGCCGCGACCACGAATATGAGCTCACGCTGCGGCCGTTCCAGGATCGCGGCGACCGCAATCGACCACATCGGTGCGAATCCGGTGCCGCTGGCGACGAGAACAATGCTGCCGGAATGATTGGGTCGCAGAAAGGCGCTGCCGAACGGCCCCGTCAGTCTGACGCGATGCCCGATGCGAATGTCCCGGCCAAGCGCCGATGATACGGTTCCGTCGGGGAATCTGCGCACGTGGAAGTGCAGCAGATGGTCGTCGGGAGGACCCTCCAGCGGATAGGTCGGGCTGTAGCATCTGGCCGGGAATCCGCGAAATTGCACCTTGCAATACTGGCCGGGAAGATAGTGAAGCGGCCTCGGCAGCTCCACGTGCACGCCGCAGACGTCAGGCGCCAGACGAACGATGTCGGCCACGCGAGCCGACATGGCGACCTGGTCGGGGACTTTTTCGGTCACAATCTCCAGATCGGAGACGATCCGCGCCTGGCAGGCGTGGATCATGTCGTCGCCCTGCTCGTGACCGCCGAAGACCCTGCCTTCGACGAGGCGAACACGGCAGGCGCCGCAAATGCCGGAGCGGCAGTCATGCGGCAGTTCGACGCCGTTCATCAACGCCCAGTCAAGTAGAAGGTCGCCGCAATTCGCCAAAAACAGCTCGTTGTTCAGCTTCACCTTGCAAATCTTGCGCATCATTCCACCTCAAGACGAATTGGCCGGACGTGCCTTGTATGTCTGATCTGACTGTGATCGAAGGCCGCGACCCGCATGAAGACACCGGTCTTGATCGGCACGTCGTATTCGCTGTGGGTGTCGAGACGCCGCGCGACTTCCAGCGCCCAGTGCCCGGAGGCCCAGCGGGCCGCGCATCGCACGTCCGCGCGATCGCCCGAGAATTCACCGGCAATGATGACGCCCGGGATGACCGTCCCTCCGGGGATGCGGGCATCAAGCTCCGCTGAGTAGGGTACCGATTCCGCCTCCGTCATGAACCAGCGCGCGCCCTCGCTCTCGCCATGAACTGGGTCCAGATTGATCTTGCCCATCGCTGCCGCTGTTGCCGCGAGATCGCGAGGTAATCGGCGTGGCGTGACCGGCCGATCGCCGTCGCCCGCAACGACGACGAAATTATCTGCGTAGTTGGCATTCCCCGGATCCGGCGCGAAGCCGCCCTTATATGGAACGATATTTTGCGTCTGCATCGGCGTTGGATCCAGCGGTGGGCCAAAATGAGCGTCGTCCATCCATCCGGTCGACCCGCCGCTGGTCGCCTTCCATTGCCAGACATCGGCATAGCCTGCTGCCGTAAAATGCAGGCCGCGGCCGGTCATGGTCGCCGGCGCGCCGGCGATCGGATGGGGGCTGGCATGAAAGGTCCGGTCGCCCGCAAGCGTCACATCCGCAGTCGTCAGCAGGACCGAAAATTTGTCTTCGTTGAAGTCGTGCTCGTCTCCGGCCTCAAGGCCGGCGTGAAGCACGTGCCATCCGTCCGCTTCCTTGATCAGTGGCAGGTGTTTCAGCGATCGCGTCGGATCTTCCCATGTAAACAGGAAATACGCCCATGTGCCGTCGTGTACCGCGCGAATCTCTATTCTCGTTTCGCCTTTGCCGTCAAAATTTCCTCCCTCACTGGTCATCAGGGAGAATGGCACGATGTTGCGCCAGGCCGGATCGGAAGTGTCGCCGTCGAGCGTGGGCGCATCGGCGCTATTGATGCGATGAACCTGCAACTGGTCTACCGTCAGCCGGTCGGCGGCGACGATAAGTGAAGTGCCGGCGATTGCGACGGCCGCAGCGACGACGAAAGGATTGGATTGGAAAGTCGGGTTGCGCGATTTCGAAGCGCTGCTTTGTCTTCTTGCTTGCGGCGGCGCGGGCGCGACCGATTGACGTGCCGCCATCCGACCCGGCGCGGCCTCGCGAGGCGGCGGTGCCGGCCTTTCATGTGCCTGGGGGGTGCCCGGACTCGGCCGCGCCGATTGCTCAGCCAGCAACGTCAGCAATTCAATCGCATCAAGCCGCGGCGGCGGCGCTGAAAGCTTCGTCGGGCGAAAGACCCGAAGCAGCTGCGAAACGCCGGCGATCCAGTAGTGCGCCAGCACATGAAGGCCGGCAAAGACCGCTATCACCCACGTTCCGTACCAGTGCAGCATCGCCACGTCGTGACCGGCGTAAAGGCCGAAATACAGCAATCCTCCGCTGGCAATCAGCCCGAGCATCGTCGCGAAGAAAATCCAGTACAGGATGATGTTGTAAGCGCCGAGCCTGGCCTGCCTGCCGCTGAAAAGTCCGCGCAGACGGATCTTGTCCAGCCGGACGCGCCGGCCGAGACCCGACCTTGTCAAATAGACAGCATATGCGAGCGACACCGCGATCAGGGCCACGGCCGCCTGCATGTGTGCCATCCATACGCCCTCGCGCGGCAGCATGAAATCGAACAGATTGATCCAGGTGCGTCCGGGCGCTTCAGTCGCGATACGCAATCCCGTCACAAAGGCGACCCCGAGTGCGATGACAAGCAGCCAGTGCAGGATAATCGTGCCATAATCGGTCTTTCGCTGCGTCACGCGCGCGCTCCGTGATCAGGCAGCTCGCAACCGGCGACCTCTCGGCGACGTTCGAACCGTACTTGAATTTCATATTGGCCGCGCGCCAGCCTGCCGCGCCACATCGCACGGCTTGGCGTTGTGGCCTGCGCAATATTCCGCAAGGAGCCATTACTTCTATTACGCAAACGACTACTCAAACCACTCGTCCCCCACATCAGGATTCGCCGAACCCGGCGAGCGAACAATTCCCTCTGCTTTGTTGTTTTGCGGCTGCCCCGCCGCGACATATTGATGGTCAGCAAGACCGGAAGCCGGAATGGTCTATTCAACCGACTTCCAGCGCCTCACCGATACGACGGGACGGGACGACTGGAAGTCGCACCGATCCGCCGCTGGCGCGAAGAATTATTCAGCTTCGTGGCGGCTTTCAGCCGACACCGCGACCAATGCGCGGGAGAAGCAAGGTGATTGGCGGACGAATTCGTGACTGCTGCTGTCACGGCAACTCAGTGCGACATTCTGTCTTGCTCAAATCTCTGTTGTGCCCGAATTTTTTTGCGCGACGAGATGACGCAGCCATCTCGTGATCATGATTGCTGCGAGCAACCGTCGCATTCTTGCCGAAAAATGGTCAGCATCGCCGGTCAAGGAGGGTTGATTGCGCAAGATCGCGATGACAGCCGATGGGAGGCCGCATGAGTATCGCCGAGGTCCGCGCGCAAGCGACGGCTTCAACGCACGGGATTTCGAATCTTCGTTCGGTGCTGTCGTCCGATGATCCGGTAGCGCTTGGGCTGCGCGAGAGCGCGCGGCGCATGGTCGGCATTGCCGTGTTCAGCGGGGTGATCAATGTTCTGATGCTGTCGGGCTCACTTTATATGTTGCAGGTCTACGATCGGGTCATTCCGAGCCGCAACATCACGACCTTGCTGGGCCTGTCGCTGATCGTGCTATTCGCCTATCTCATGCAAGGGTACTTCGACGCGCTGCGCTCGCGCATGCTGTGCCGGGTCGCAACGCTGTTCGACGCCGGTTTGCAGCAATCGATCCATACGGCGCTTGCCACGCTGCCGCTGCGCGGCGTCAAGCCCATGCTGATGCAGCAGCCTTTGCGCGACCTGGACCAAGTGCGCGGCTTCATGTCCAGCATGGGGCCAACGGCGTTCCTTGATATGCCGTGGATCCCGATCTTTCTCATTGCATTGTTTCTGTTTCATCCGGCGATCGGCATGACGGCCTTGCTTGGGACCGCCGGGATCATTGCGATGACAATGCTGACCGAGCGCATGTCGCGCGGTGCGGCCAAGGCCGCGATGGATTCCAGCGCCCAGCGCCAGGTGCTGGCGGATGCGACGCAGCGCAATGCCGAGATCATCCGGGCGCTCGGCATGACGGATCGCTTCACCGCGCGCTGGTCGCGGGCCAATGAGCGCTATTTGCGGGAGAACATCCGCGCCACCGACGTGTCTGCCAATCTCGGCTCGGGCGCGAAGGTGCTGCGCTATGTGCTGCAATCGGGGATGTTGGGCATCGGCGCCTATCTCGTCGTGGCCGACAGGGCGTCGGGCGGCATCATGATCGCGTCGTCGATCATGATGGGCCGCGCTCTGGCGCCTGTCGAAGTAGCGCTCAGTACCTGGAAACAGCTTGTCGCCGCACGCCAGGGTATCGTGCGCCTGCGCGAAATCTGCAAGGTCACCGCGACACCTCCCGCACCGCCGGTGGTGCTGCCGCGTCCCTGCCGCGAGCTGTCGGTGCAGGGTCTGGCCGTCGCCGCACCAGGTACGGAAACGCCGATCGTCTCGGATGTTTCGTTCTCCCTTCGGGCCGGCATGGGCCTGGCGCTGCTTGGCGCGAGCGCGTCGGGCAAGACCTCGCTGTCAAAGGCGCTGGTCGGAATCTGGCCGGCCCAGCGCGGCGTCGTGCGGCTCGACGGCGCCGCGCTCGATCAATGGCGAAACGAGGATCTGGGGCGCTACATAGGCTTCCTGCCTCAGGATGTCGCCCTGTTCGACGGTACCGTTGCCGAAAACATCTGCCGCTTCGACGATCAGGCGACCTCCGATGCCATCCTGAAGGCGGCGCAGATCGCAGGCGTGCATGACATCATCTTGCGGCTCCCGGAGGGCTATTCGACGCGGATCGGCCAGGGCGGCATGTCCTTGTCCGCGGGACAGCGGCAGAGGATCGGGCTGGCGCGTGCTGTGTTCGGCGATCCGTTTCTGGTCGTGCTCGATGAGCCAAACGCCAATTTGGATGCCGATGGCGAGAATGCCCTGACCCGCGCCATTCAGATCCTCCGCCACAACAAATGCATCGTCATCGTCATATCGCATCGTCCCAGCGCGCTTGCCGCGCTGGACATGGCAATGGTGCTCTACCAGGGCAAGGCAATCGCGTTCGGACCGCGCGAAGAGATTTTTGCGCGGGTTCGCACGACGACAGGCCAAGCCGCGGCGGCAAGACAGCCTGCGGCTGCAAGACAACCAGCGGCGGCGCCGGGCGCGAAAGCCGCGCCAAGTCCGAATTCGGCGCGCCTCGCTGCGCTGGCCGAGAGTGCCCTGCCATGAGAATGGAGGACGGTGCACGACCTGGCGGTCAAGCTCCGCCGCGCTGGGCCGGCGAGTTGCATGGCGATGGAGTAGGGCCGCAAGGCGCTGCGCTGATCCTCGAGCTGCAGCGCCTCCGGCAGGCGTTCGAGCAAGAGGAGCCGAAGGAGGCAAACAGGCCCCGCGCCCCGCAGGCGCGCCGTCCTGCAGGCGAGGGCCCGCATCCGGCCGCGCGTCAGCGCACGCACCAGCCGAAGCGGCGGCGGAAAGGCAAGATGGGACGGGCGATCGATGTCTGCCTGGAGCAATTCGGATTCACTGCCGCCGTCCCGTCCGCGCGCGGCAGCGAATCTGCACGCGAACCGACGATTGTCCCGCCGCCACGCCGGCACAGTCCGATCATCGCGCCTGACGACCCATCGCTGATCAATGTGACGCGACCCGCGTCAGACCTTCCCGAGCCGAATGACAAATATCAGTCGATGCATGTCGAAAGCCCGCGATTGACGCTTCCGCCTTCGGCCGGTGCCGCCGAGCCGGCAACGGCCATTGGGCAGCTGATCAAGAGCTGCCGTGTCGGCCTGACCGAGGGCGTTGCCTTTCTCGTCAATCGCGACGGTTTGGCCGACAATGATAACGTATCAGGTGAAAGCCTGACGTTACGGGCGGGACGCGCGTATGAGCATGAATTGCGGACCGGGCTTCGGGTGCTGCTTGTTGCCGGCATGCTGGCCGGCGGCTGGACCGTGTTGATGCCGCTTGCCGGAGCCGTCGTGGTTCCCGGCAATCTCGTGGTTCAATCGAACGTCAAGACCATCCAGCATCCGACCGGCGGGGTTGTCGCGGAGATCGCGGTCCGCAATGGCGAGCGGGTGAGCGCCGGCGATTTGCTGGTGCGGCTCGACGCGACCCAGGCGCAGGCCAGTCTTCAGGTGGTGAGCAAGCAGCTCGACGAGGCCCGGGCCCGGATTGCCCGGCTGGTTGCCGAGCGCGACGGCCTGCCCCGCCTTCAAGTGCCGGCTGAATTGGCGGTGCGATCGGGCGAGGGCGTCGTCAGCACCTTGCTGGCGTCGGAGGAATCCCTGTTCAAGGCTCGCGCCACTGCGCGTCGGAGCCAGATCGATCTCCTGCAAAGCCGGGTCTCGCAGCTTGGCGAGGAAATCAGCGGCCTCGATGCCCAGGTCGCGTCCAAGACGAAGCAACTGGAGCTGATTGAAGGCGAACTTTCCGGTGTCCAGGAACTCTACGACAAGCGGCTTGTCCCGCTGACGCGACTTACAAGCCTGCAACGGGAGAGCGCGCGGATCGACGGCGAACGCGGGCAATTGATGTCGGCGATCGCCGAGACAAAATCGAAGATCGGCGAGGCGCAACTTCAGATCCTGCGGATCGATCAGGATTTCCGAACCGACGTTGTGAAAGAACTCGGCGAGACGCAAGCCAAGGAAGCCGAACTTGTCGAGCGCAGCGTCGCTGCGCGCGATCTCCTCGACCGGATCGAAATCCGCGCGCCGGCTTCGGGGGTAATCCATCAGCTCGCCGCGCACACCATCGGTGGCGTTATCCGCGCCGGTGACGCGATCATGGAAGTCGTGCCGGATACCGATGATCTGCAGATCGAAGCGCGGATGCAGCCCGGCGATATCGACCAGGTGCGGACAGGCCAGAAAGCGTTCATACGCTTCTCGGCCTTCAACCAGCGTGTGACGCCGCAGCTTACCGGCGTGGTGTCATATGTGTCTGCCGATATCAGCCGCGACCAGCAGACCAATGCGCCCTACTTCACGGTCAGGGTGATGTTGCCCGAAGACGAACGTCGCCGGCTCGCTGGTCTGCAGCTGGTTTCGGGTATGCCCGCGGAAGTCTTCATGCAGACGGGCAGCCGGACCATGATGAGCTATTTGCTGAAACCGATTAGCGATCAATTCCAGCGCGCCTTTGTCGAGCGATGAGCTGGGATCGTGTGCGTTGCGGTGGGCGAGCCACCGCCGGGCGACAAGACAACATCAGTCGTCAATATTTTCCGCCCTGCATGCAGCAAAGGGGGGATCGCTCCGGTTAGCCCGGCGTGCCCTCAACCTTGTGCCAGTCCGACCTCGCTTCGTCGGCGCTTTCGAAAATGTGCGGCGCGACGCCTCGATTCTCGAGCGCTTCGCCGAGCTTGATGCGCAGGAAGCCCGAGGTTGTGTAGCGCGAGACGCCCGAATAGAAGCGGTCGGTGAGGGAGCGCACCATCGCCGAGTATTCATCGAGCAGCTCGGGCGGAATCGAGAAATTGTCGTAATTGACGATCGCATACACGCGACGGCCGAGCGGGGCGAGCTTGACTTCGGCGGCTTTTTCGATCGCCTTGATTTCGGCGCTGGAGCGCACCACGAAGCGCTCGAGATTGACGAAGAACAGATTCTGCTGTTCATCAAAGGTAAAACGCTGATCGAGCGGAATAGTGAGCATGTCATTGCGCAGATCCATCACGCCGTCGCGGAAAATGCGCGGGTCCATGAGACGCGGGTCGCGCGGTATCAGCGGCTTGAAATCCATCAGCGCCAGGATGTCGCGCTCGATGTCGATGCCGGGCGCGACTTCGACGAGCTCAAGTCCTTCCGCGCCGAGTGCAAAGACGCAGCGCTCGGTGACGTAAAGCACTTTCTGCCCGCGCTTGGTCGCATAAGTGCCGCTGAAGGTCACATGCTCGACGGTTTCGACGAATTTGCGCGCCTTGGCTTCCTCCTGGATGACAAGCTTGCCATCGGATAGCGCAATGCGCTGCCGGCCGGCGCCGAACGTGCCGACGAAGATCACTTCCTTGGCGTTCTGGCTGATGTTGATGAAGCCGCCGGCGCCGGCGAGTTTTGGGCCGAATTTGCTGACATTGAGATTGCCTGAGCGGTCGACCTGGGCGAGGCCGAGAAACGCCGCGTCAAGGCCGCCGCCGTCGTAGAAATCGAACTGATAGGGCTGGTCGATCACCGCCTGGGTATTGATCGCAGCCCCGAAGTCGATCCCGCTCGCCGGAATGCCGCCGATGACGCCGGGTTCCGCCGTCAGCGTGATCAGGTCGATGATCTTCTCCTCGTTGGCGATCGCGGCGATGCCTTCGGGCATGCCGATGCCGAGATTGACGACGCTGTTGGGCTTCAGCTCGAACGCGGCGCGGCGCGCGATGATCTTGCGCTCGCTCATCGGCAGCGGCGGCAGCGATGTGGCGCGCACCCGGATCTCGCTGGAATAGGCGGGGTTATATTGCGTGCCGAAAGTCTGCCAGTGGTTTTCAGGCTTCGCCACGACCACGCAGTCGACCAAAATGCCGGGTATCTTGACCTGGCGCGGGTTGAGCGTTCCGCTCTCGGCGACGCGCTCGACCTGGGCGATGACAAGGCCGCCGGAATTATGCGCCGCCATCGCGATCGCCAGCGCCTCCAGCGTCAGCGCTTCCTTTTCCATCGTGAGGTTGCCGTCGGGATCGCCGGTCGTGGCGCGGATGATTCCGATGTCGATCGGAAACGTCTTGTAGAGCAGGCATTCCTGTCCGCCCAGCGTAACGAGTTCGACCAACTCTTCCGTGGTGCGGGCATTGAGCTTGCCGCCGCCATGGCGCGGATCGACAAAGGTGCCGATGCCGACGCGGGAGATATGGCCGGGGCGACGCGCGGCGATGTCGCGGAACAGATGCGTGATCACGCCTTGCGGCAGATTATAGGCCTCGATCTGGTTGGCGATGGCCAGTTGCTGCAATTTCGGCGCAAGGCCCCAATGGCCGCCGATCACGCGCCTGACGAGCCCCTCATGGGCGAAGTGATTGAGGCCGCGATGCTTGCCGTCGCCCTGGCCTGCGGCATAGACCAAAGTGAGGTTCTTGGGCTTGCCCTGCGTGTAGGGCGCGTCGCCTTCGCTTGCGAGGTAAAGCGCCTCCAGCGCGAGTGCGATTTCCTCGGCAAAGCCGATGCCGACAAAGCCGCCGGTGGCCACTGTGTCGCCGTCGCGGATGAGGCGGACGGCTTCCGCCGCGGTGACGACCTTGCCCTTTTCCGACAGGCGCAGATAGGGCAGTGCCGGATGCTGGCTCATGGTGCTCCTCCCTTTTCGTTTGAGCATGATCTCCGCGCAAACGATGCGCGTTTGTTAGCTAAGGGAAAACCGGTGCCCACTTTGCGCTAACGCGGCCCTGCGGGTCCGGATCATGCTCTAACGCCGCTACACGAGTCCCGTGAGATAGTAGACGCCGATCACAAAGAACACCGCCATCGTCTTCAGGCAGGTGACGGCGAAAATATCCTTGTACGATTGGCGGTGCGTCAGGCCGGTCACCGCGAGCAGCGTGATGACGGCGCCGTTATGCGGCAGCGTATCCATGCCGCCGCTCGCCATCGATGCGACGCGGTGCAGCACCTCCGGCGGAATATGCGCCGCCTCCGCCAGGGCGATGAAATCCTTGGCCATGGCGGCGAGCGCGATCGACATGCCGCCGGACGCCGATCCCGTGATGCCGGCAAGCGAGGTGACGGTGATGGCTTCATTGACCAGCGGGTTCGGAATCGCCTTGAGCGCGTTCTTGATGACGATAAAGCCCGGCAGCGCCGCGATCACGGCGCCAAAGCCATATTCGGAAGCGGTGTTCATCGCCGCCAGCAGCGCGCCGCCGACCGCGGCCTTGCTGCCCTCGGCGAAGGTCGAGACGAGTTTCGGGAAGGCAAAGACAAAGACGGTGAGAATGCCCGCGATAAGCGCTCCCTCGACCGCCCAGATCGCCTTGATGCTGGCGATCGGCGTGGTGATCGCGTGATCCATCGCGAGCGTGAGATCGTAGCTCGTTCCATAGAAGCGGTCGATCAGGCCGCCGAACACGCCGGGAAAGCCTCCCAGCAGCAGGTTGACCAGAAACACCACGATCAACGGCAGAAAGGCGACAAAGGCGGGCGCGAGATTTTTGGTGTCGACGGGCGGCGGTTCGTTGCTGTGGCCCTCGCCATAGCCTTCGCCGGCCTTGGCGGCGCTGCGGCGGCGCCACTCGAGATAGGTCAGCCCAAGGGCCAGGATGAAGATCGCCCCTAACGTGCCGAGAATGGGGGCGGCGCCGTTGGTAGTCTTGAAATAGGTGGTGGGAATGATGTTCTGAATCTGCGGGCTGAAGGGAAGCGAATCCATCGTGAAGGAAAAGGCGCCGAGCGCGATGGTGCCGGGGATCAGGCGCTTGGGGATATTGCCGGCGCGGAACATCTCCGCCGCGAAGGGATAGGCGGCGAACACGACGACGAACAGCGACACGCCGCCATAGGTCAGGACGCCGCAGACCAAGACGATCGCCAGCATCGCACGCTCGCTGCCGACGAGGTCGATCACCGCGGCAACGATCGACTTGGAGAAGCCGGACAGCTCGATCACCTTGCCGAATACCGCACCCAGCAGGAAGACCGGGAAATACAGTTTCGCAAAGCCCACCATCTTGTCCATGAAGAGGCCGGTGAAGGCCGCGGGCACCGCGCCGGGATCGGTCAGGAACACTGCGCCAAGGGCCGCGATCGGCGCAAACAGGATCACGCTGAAGCCGCGATAGGCCACGAACATCAGAAAAAAAAGCGCGGCGAGCGCAATCAGAAAGCTCATCAGTCCCCTCCCTCAGGTGCGCGCATTTTTCATGCGTCGCCCGAGAACGTAGCAAAGTCCGCGCCAACAAATCGCGAGATCGCGAAAGGGGTGGAAAATCGGCCATTTAGACGGTTCGCCGCGCTTCTCGCGCGGCCCGCGATCATGCCTGCGATCCGAGACATGAGACAGTTTCTGTCTCAAAAGTCAGACAGGCGGCGCCCCCGGTTCGCTTAAGCCGAATTTCGCAAGCTTCTTGTAAAAGGTCGCGCGCGAGATGCGGAGCATCCTGGCGGCTTCCGAAATCTGACCATTGGCCGCTTCGAGCGCGTGTTCGAGGGTCTGCCTTTCGAACGCCAGTTCGGCTTCGGCATAGGGCACGACCGCGCCTGAAGGCTTGGCCGGCGCCGGCGTCCTGGCTCCGGAGCCGACGGGCAGAATGTGCGCGAAATCGTCGCCGGTCAGGCGGCCGGAGTCGGAAAGGATCAACGCACGCTCCAGGATGTTGCGCAATTCCCGGCCGTTGCCCGGCCAGTCGTAGCGTGCCAGCGCCGCGAGACCCGAGGGCGTTATGCGTGCGTTGGGGTAGGCGCCCGAAAGCACGACGTCGGAGAGCAGCCGCTCGCTGATGGCCTCGAGATCTCCCGTGCATTGTCGCAGGGGCGGCAGCGCGATCGAGAGCACGTTGAGCCGGTAATAAAGATCGGCGCGGAACGCGCCTTGGCTCACCCGCTTGGCGAGGTCGACATTGGTTGCGGCGATAATGCGAACGTCGATCTTGATCGGCTTGTCCGATCCAAGCGGCTCGATTTCGCGCTCCTGCAACACCCGCAACAGCTTGACCTGCAATTGCAGCGGCATGTCGCCGATTTCGTCGAGAAACAGGGTGCCGCCGTCCGCGCTCTTGAACTTGCCCTCGCGGCCCTTGCGGTCGGCTCCGGTAAAGGCCCCGGGGACATTGCCGAAGAATTCGGACTCGATCAGCGTATCCGGGATCGCGGCGACGTTGACGCTGACGAAGGGCTTGTCGGCGCGAGCCGACGCGTTGTGGATGGCCTGGGCCAGCAATTCCTTGCCGGTTCCGGTTTCACCTGAAAGCAGCACCGTCACGTTTTGCCGCGCCGCCCGGCTCGCCAGCTCCTTGGCGCGGACGATCCCCTCGCTGTTGCCGACATAGTCGTCGAAGGTGAAGCGCGCCGCACGGCCTTGCGACAATTGCCGCCGCGCGATGCGCAGCTCGTTTTCGAGATGCTCCACCCGCGCGATCAGGGGCTTCAGACTTTCGAGGTGGCCGTAGAGCACGAAGCCGATCGCGCCGATCACGTTCCTGTTTTCATCCTCGATCGGCATGCGCGTGACGACCAGCTGCTCGCGGCCGAGCTCCATGATATCGAGCAGGATCGGCTCGCCGGTCTCCGCCACGCGGCGCATCAGGCTGTTGGGAATGATCTCCTCGATCTGGCGGCCGAGCGCCTCGGAGGCGTGGGCAAGGCCGAGGGAAGGAAGGTATTTTTCGTTGACGTAGACGATGCGCCCGGAGCGGTCGATCGCGATCGCGCCTTCGCACAGGCTCTCCAGCCGCTCGAACAGCGTTTCCATCGCGCGGGCGCGAATGGCCTCGGGGTCGCCGGCGATGGATCGAGAAGCGGACATGGCCTGACGACCGTCCTTTGGTGATGCAGGTCGCGACGGATGCGCGCGGCCTGTTGCCGGCGCGGCTTTAGGCACCGAGCCGCGGCAGCAGTTTCAGTGCGTTGCCGCGCTCGATATCCATGATTTGCGCTTCGGTGAAAACGCCGCAGCTCCGCAGTCCCTTCACATGTTCGATGCCCGTGCGATACGGAAAGTCGGTGCCGAACACGATCTGCGAGGTCGGGATGATCGCCGACAGCGCCGACATTGCGGCCTTGTTCGAGGTTTGCGCGGTGTCGTAATAAAAGCGCGTCAGCTCGGCCAGCGTTCCCTCGGGCACGGTAGCCTTTGCTTTCGGTGCGAGCTGCGGGTGACGGACGAACCGCTCGATCAGGAACGGCATGGTGCCGCCGGCATGCGAGAAGATCCAGCGGATGTCGCGGAATTTTTGCGCGTTGCCGCTGAAGATGATGTCGGCGATGGTGCGGGTCGTGTCGGTGCCCCATTCGATCATCGCCGGCGGCTCGGTGCGCACCAGGTTGACGCAGCAATCGGCCGTGGCGGGATGGGTGTAGATCACGACCTTGCGCCGGTTGAGTTCTTCCATGACAGGCAGGAAGGCGGGATCGCCGAGCCACTTGTCATGATAGTTCGTCATCAGGCCGATGCCGTCGAGCTTCAGGGTGTCGAGCGCGTAGGATATCTCCTTCAGGCTGCCATCGACATCGGTGAGCGGAAGCATCGCGAAGCCGCCGAAGCGGCCGGGATGGTCCGCAATCAGCTTTGCGGCGTATTCGTTGCATTCGCGCACCAGCTTGCGCGCCGCCTCGCCGGAGGTGAAATTGACGCCCGGCTGCGTCACCGAGAGCATCGCGACCGCGATACCCGCCTGGTCCATATCGGCCAGCGACTTTTCCGGCGTCCAGCCCCGCATCAGGCCTTCGCCGAATTTGTTGGCGACCGAGGCCGCGATATAGCTCGGCGGCGACAGATGATGGTGAACGTCGATACGGTAGGGCTTTGCTTCGGCGGTCTGCGCCACCGCGCTTTGCGAATGGCCCAACCCGACGGCCGCCACCGTCGCGGCGCCGGCAACTCCCTGCACGAATTGCCGCCGGCTCAGCGCCGCGCCGGATAGCGATAGAGTGTTGGCGCAGCCGCACGCGCAACCGTGGCGCGACCGGCGCTTGCCGTCGTGTTGGTTCATCATGTCCTCCCCTGGCGGTCCCTTCGGGACTTCTCATCTTGATCGGGCCGATCAATGTCACAGTTTAGCTATGTAGCGCAGATACAGACAATAGACCCGATCTCACGTCGTTGAAAAATAGGGAATAATCCGGCCTGACCGAGGTTTTCATGGAAGTGCGGGTCCGGGCGGACGGCCGCCTGTTGTCGATGCTTCGGATCGCTTTGCGCGATCCGGTCTTGAGCTTGCTGGAGATTAAGAGATGATCACGTCGATCAGAGTAGGACTGGCTTTGCTTGCGATGTTCGCTACGGCGGGCATGACGGAAGCCACGGCGCAAACGCCCTCGCCGGCGGGGGCGAAGGTTTACATCATCAATCTGAAGGACGGCGCCGAGGTGACGAGCCCGTTCCTGGTGCAGTTCGGTCTCAGCGGCATGGGCATTGCTCCGGCCGGCGTCGAAAAGCCGAACACCGGGCACCACCATCTCTTGATCGACACCAAGTTGACCGAGGAGCAGTTGAAGGAAGCCATTCCCGCCGACGATAACCACAAGCATTTCGGTGGCGGCCAGACGGAAGCCATGGTGACGCTGCCGCCAGGCCAGCACACCCTGCAGCTCGTGCTCGCGGACTGGACGCACATCCCGCATGTGCCGCCGGTGATGTCAGAGCCGATCACGATTACCGTGCGCTAGCGGGTTTTTCGCGCGCAGCGTCGCCGCGGAGCCAAGCGGGTTCGGGCGCATCGGCATCTTGCATGCCAGTAGGTCGGCCGCGCGGTGACCGACATGCTGCATTGCGATGTCCACAAGGGACAGCAAGGTTGCCTCGTCCAGCGCGACAAAATGCAACGGACTCGCTGTTCAGTTTCTGCTAGTGTGGGCGCGTAAATCGGCTTCACACAGGAGTGGAGTTCATGAACAAGCTCGTTGAAATTCGCCGCCAGGAGTATTTTTGCCGAGAGCGTGCGTATCTTGATTCCGAGCGTAAGATGTTCTGGCTCGCTGAAGCTGAAGAATGGGAGCAGCGCGCACTTGATGAAATTGCGTTCCATTTCAGGGAATGCAATCTCGATGCTCCCGCTAATTCGCGTGCTGCCGCCTGAGCCCAAGTCGTTACAGACTTCGGCGTTTCAGATCTCGGCGTTCCAGATTTCATCGTAGCGTTAGAGCGTCACCCGCCGCACGCAACTTGCACGCTGTCCGTGAACTCGCTCGCGCGGGAGCGGGGCTATCTGGATTTTCTAGTACCCGCTTTCCGAAGTTCGGGATCCGGCTCCGCATCCTCGCAAACGAACTTCGGAAGGCAAAGGGTACCAGCAAACTTATAATTCTAGTGCCGCTTTTCGATTTGAAGTTCCTGATCGAGTTTGCCGCGCGTGACGCAGGAACTTCAAATCGGCGGCACTAGTGTGGCAGTTCCGGCTTGGTCACGGTCTGCCTGACTTCGGCGCCGCAGTCGGCGCACTCATAGATGAAGTCGATCTTCGCCATGCTCCAATGCGGCTCGACATCTCTCACATACATCGGAACCAATCCAGTGCAGCCGGGACAGACAACCGGAAGCGTCTCGACGAATTCGTGATGCTGGACGTAGGCTGGCATGTCGCTCTCCTTCGTTAGCCGAAGTGAACTTCAACCCCGGAAGCGAGATTACGCCTTCGAATCAAAGGCCCCTCATCAACTCTATCGAACGTTTGAGGAACGGCCGCACAATCTCGGCGAGTGTGATATTCCTGTAACAAATCTGGTTCCCTGGCTGAAAAACGGGCACAGAGAAGAGACTCCGACCGCCCTCGGCGGGAATGCCTTTCCGCATTATGTCCGGAAGGTGCCGCTCGCCAAACTTTCGGCCAATCTCCGCCAAACCAAAGCCCCGATATCCGTCGCGGCGGCCATTGGCGCCGTGCTATAGGCGGCAGGCGGTTCAAAACAACAAAAGCCATCACGGGGAAGGAACTGGGGGATGACACTGTTGCAGCAGAGCGTCCCGGGCGATCTCGATGCGTCACAGCGTTCGGGAACCGATTCCGTGCTGCAAAGCGCCGTTCGCAAGGCCGCGCTGCGGTTCGTGCCGCTTCTGACCATCGCCTATCTCTTCAACTATCTCGATCGCACCAGTCTTGGCTTCGCCGCCTTGACGATGAACCAGCAACTTGGGTTGTCGGCATCCCAGTTCGGTCTTGCCGCGGGCATTTTCTTTCTCGGCTATTCGCTGTTTGAAGTGCCGAGCAACCTGTTGCTCTATCGTTTCGGCGCACGGCGCTGGCTCGCCCGCATCATGATCAGCTGGGGCATCGTCTCGGCGTCGACCGCTTTCGTGGTCGGGCCGAACAGCTTTTACGGCCTGCGCCTTTTGCTCGGGATCACGGAGGCCGGATTCTTTCCGGGCGTGACCTTCTTTCTCGCCGCCTGGTTCCCGGCGCAGTATCGCACGCGGATGCTGGCCTGGTTCCTGATCGGGATTCCCTTGTCCTCGCTGGTCGGCAGTCCGGTCTGCGGCCTGCTGCTGCAGATGGACGGCATCTGGGGTCTTGCCGGATGGCAATGGCTGTTTTTGCTGGTCAGCCTGCCCTGCGTCCCCTTAGGCGTTTTGACGCTGCGCCTGCTTTCCGATTCCCCGCAGGCAGCTACTTGGCTCACGCCGGAAGAGCGTGATGCGCTGGACGGGGTGCTGGCCGGCGAAGTGCGGGAGCGGCCGCATTCTTCGCTGCTGGCGGCCTTCAAGGATACCCGCGTGTTGATCTGCGCGGCGATCCAGTTCGGCTTTACGCTCGGCTCCTACGGCATCGGCATCTGGCTGCCGCTGATGCTGAAGGAATATCACCTCTCGACGCTGGCGATCGGCTGGATCGCGGCGATTCCCTATCTGTTTGCGTCCGTCGGCATGATCCTGTGGGCGCGCTATGTCGACGAGAAAGGCCGGCGCATTGTCAATCTGGCGATTGCGTGCTTCCTGGGCGGGGTGGGGCTGTTGGCGCCGATCATCTCCGGCTCGCTTGCCGTCGCCGTCATCGGCTTCAGCCTGGCGCTGGTCGGCGTGACCGCGGCGCGGGCGATCTTCTGGACCATTCCGACGCGGTTCCTGACCGGGGTCGCGGCCGCGGGCGGATTGGCTTTCATCAACTCAATCGCCACCGTCGGCGGTTTTGTCGGCCCCTCGATGATGGGCTGGCTGAAGCAGTCTTCAGGCTCCTACGTCCTCGGCCTGCTGGCGCTGGCCGCCATCATGATCGCCGCGACCGCGGCCTCGATGTCGCTGAAGTTTTTCATTTCGAGGGAGTGAGGGGATTGGCGTTCAGGCATCACGCGGCAAGACCTCGCTCACGCCGTCTCATGCTTGCGCAGGTCGCGAGAGTGATCGAAGCGGGTCGCCTGCAGATCAGCGCCGGTGGCCGCGATTTCCGGAACGGCGGCCTCGGCCAGGATTTCCTCGGTGATGTCCTCGACCGCTGAACCTTCGATCTCGTGAATGAAGCTGATGTTGTTGTATTCGCCGGACGCCACGCGCGAGACGACCTCGCGCCGGGTCACTTCCGGATCGACGATGGCCTCGCGCCCGCGCCGTCCATAATCGATCATCACGACGAAGTACTGCATGCGTTGGTAGCGGCGCTCCCGGCGGGGCTTTTGCCCGATCTGAGTTGCAGTATTTCTGAAAATCAGAAATTGGTCAAGGGTAAAATTTCGGAAAAACAGAAATCTTGCCGGCGCCGGTGGCCTGACGCAGGGCCGGGGCGCGAATCGCGGCGCGCCGGCGTCATTTCGCGGACGGTTTTCCATCTTTGGGTCCGGCATGGCCTCGTGCCGCCTTGCGCGAGCGCGAGCCCGTCTTGGCGCGCAGGCGCTCGATCTGGCCCCTCGGCAGGGTGACGCAGATCTCCCCGATCCATTCCAGCTTCACCCCGGTGATCGGCTTGGCGTTGAAGCTGGTGAGGTTGACGAGGGTGGCGGATTTGCCACGCTCGATGGTCTTCAGGTAGCGCTCGCCGGTCTTCAGTCGGACCGCGGCCTCTTCGCCGTAAAAGCTCGACGGCGGGTGCCGCTGCTCGCGGTAGACCACGATAATATCGCCATTTTCGTACTTCGGCAGCATGGAATCGCCGACCACTTCGAAGGCGATGGTTTCCTCCGCGATCGGGAAGGGCAGTTCGACCTCGCCCAGTCCCTCCGGCGGCACCTGCTCGTGCTCCGGTTCGATCGCCGCTCCGGCGCCGACCCGGCCCATGATCGGCACCGAATTCAATTCGAGATAGTCGATGATCGGCTGGATTTCCGAAGCCTTGATCAGGCGGGCGTCGGCCAGGATTTCCGAAACCGCGCCGGGGCGGACGCCCATTGCCGCCGCGAGACCCCCCTTGGTCTTGCCCGGCTTCTTGAGCCCCCGCTCGATCATTCTGACATCCAGCATGGCGTCACTCTTTCCGAATTTCAGAAATGATAGCAATTCCGATTATCCGAAATCAAGCTTGACTTTGTTTTCGGAATATCCGAAATAGAGAGAACGCAACGTGAACCGTCAGGGAAACGGGAATGCAATCCAGCTGGGCCGAGGAACACTCGCGGGCGCTGCGCGAATATCTGGCAAAGGGCCTGACTTTTTCGCAGATCGCGAACGCGATCAACGCCAGATTCGACACCGCCTATTCCCGCAACGCCACGATCGGCCGCGCCAGGCGCCTGGGGCTTTCCGGTCCCGAGCGGCCCGATCGTCCTTCCCGGCCGAAACCCCAGCGGCAACCGAGCCCGGCGCGGCTGAAGAAGATGCGCGCGCGGCTGTCCGCCGAACCCCGACTGAGGCGGGCGGTCTTCGAACGCGCCGCGGCCCTGCAACTCCGCTGCGTCGGCATCGTGCCGCGCCACCTTTCGCTGGTTGAGCTCGAGCCCGGCGATTGCCGTTACCCCTATGGCGGCGACGCGGAGGGCGAAGCCATCACTTTTTGCGGCCATCCCCGCCGCGAGGGTTCGAGCTACTGCGTCTCGCATTTTCACCTGACCAGCGGCCCCGGCACCCCATCGGAACGCGCCGCCGCCCGCGTTCCGCTGCGGCTGGTGGAGGCGGCATGAACACGGAGCTCTCTCATCTCACAGTCCGAATGAAACGGCTTTCACGGCGGCATCGCCTGGCGCATCTGCGGGCGCTGATCCGGCTGGAGCCGGCCGGTTCAAGGCGCAGCCACGCGCTGGTGGCGCTGTTGCGTCGTCAGTTGGTGCCGACCGCGGCAAACGAAAATCGCGTCATATGAATCGTCCCTGGATGCCCCTCTATGTCGGCGACTATCTCGGCGACACCGGCCACCTGACCACGGCGCAGCACGGCGCCTACCTGCTCTTGATGATGCACTACTGGCGCAAGGGCGAGCTGCCCGACGACGACCGGCAGCTCTCCAAGATCACTAAGCTGCCGTTGCGGACATGGTGCGAGTATCGCCCGACGCTGCAGGATTTCTTCCATAGCGGGTGGAAGCACAAGCGCATCGATGCCGAACTCGCCCGGATGATGCGCGTGTCCGAGAAGCGCGCGATCGCCGGCCAAAAGGGCGGCCTGGGCTCGGCGCTGGCGCGCATGAAGCTGGAAAATGCCTCGCGTTCCCGCTCACCCCCGACGAGAGCAATTGCTTCACCGGCGTTGGGCGCGGCTCGCGCCGGCGCCGACCACTCACACCCACACTCACACAAGAATCTTTCTCACGGCGAGGCGCGGCTCGAGGCGGCCTCAACGCCGCCTGCAGGGGAGGCGGAAAAACCTGCGATCCCCGTCAGCGCGGAGCTCGCCGCCTATGTCGCGAGACGAACGACATAGAGCGAACCGCGGCTGAAACGCGAACGACGCAACAAGCCAACAACCTTCATATTTCGAACATCCACGCTTGCAAGGGAGTCTTCCATCATGCCACGGGCCAAACGCAACAAGGTTTATAAATCCGGGAAGGTTCATGACCGGCGGTCGCAGGATCTGCCGCGCAACGCGGAAGTCGCGGCCGTTGAAGTGGACGATCCGTTGGCGCTCGAGCCGGGGGAAAAGATCGTCACGCTGCGCTCGATCCGCAACGATCCGTTAGGTCGCTTGCACAGCCGAGGTCAGATCGACGAGGCGCAATACCAGGGCGGGCGCGCGTTTCAGGACGATTGGGAGAAGGCCGAGCGCGGCCCCCAGGCAGTGGATCCTACAAGAGAGTATGTCGATGGCGGACGGGTGCGGGAGCCGATCACCGAACGCCAGCGCAAGGCGGTGCTCCGGCTCAACCGCCCCGAGCGCGAACTCGGCGCCGATGGCTCGGCGCTGGTGCACGAGGTCCTGATCCTTGGGCTGACCATGGAGCAGATCGGCCTGCGCCGTGGATTGCGCGGCCAGCGCTGGATCGACTATTTCGCGCGCCGTTTCCGCGAATGCCTCGACCGGCTGGCGCTGATCTACGGTTTTGCCACGGAGCGGCGGTAGAGCGTTGACGCTCTACCCACCGGCTATTTGGCGCCATTGTGCTGCGCCATTGTCACGGTCGGCGAGGCCGTTACGCCAAGGCCTGTCCTCATCACGGCCCAGGCCGCGAACATCGCCACGAACAGGCATGTCACGGCGATCAAGCCGGCATAGTTCGGACCTCGGTGGCGGCTTGCAGGTGGTCTTTCATAAGTGTCCATGATCATCACTCCGAACAGAGAAGTGTGAGTTCGATCAGGAGCCAGCCGGTCGGGCTTTCTGATCCGGCGGCCCTGATCGCGTTATTGCCCGTGCTTGAGCAGGTCCCGATCGCTCAGGCCCCAGTCCTGCCACAGCTGCAGGATCGCCAGCAGCAGCACCAGGCTGCCAAGGGTCGAATGGTAGAATCTGAGCAGGCCGTCGCCGGAATAGCCGAACAGGTAGGGCGAGGCGATCAGCCACAGCCCAAGCAGGATTCCGGCGACCTCTTCCCAGCGCTGCAGGGCAAAATATTCAAGCTGGGCGAGGCCGAATACGATGATGCCGACCGCGAGCGCATTCACAAGCGCATAGCTGCGGTCCGCATCGGTAATCTCGTGGCTTACCAGGGTGGGAAACCAGGGCGACAGCACGATCAGCACGCCAAGCAGCATGCCGAGCCAATCTTCCCATGTTCGATGAGTGTTGAAGAACCGAAAATCCGACATCGTAAACCTCCATTGACCAGAGGCATACGTCTGCGGCGGGCGAGCATGACACTCCGACTGTCAGGCGACCGATCCGGCCGCATCGGGGGCGTATGTCTTCTTGAAGACGTAGGGAACCCGCAGGCTTCCGACAAGACGGACCAGCGCAATTTTGGTTCCGTCTCTGTTAACCCGTTTGCCTGCCGGCGGCTTTGCGGCACTGCGAAAGTTCAGCTGCCGCTGATCGATGGATTTCCGATCGCGTGGCGGCAGCGTTCAAAAACTTTTACCCCCGAGGTAATCGCAACGCCTCACACAGCCGGCCAAGATCGCGATCATCACCACCATGATCAGGAGGTCGAAAGCCATGGATCGACGCACGTTAATGAGATCGGCCGCATCAGGTGCGGTCAGTGCCTGCTTTCTGGGAGGCATGACCGATAACGCGTTGAAGGCGCACGCCGCCTCGCTGCCTTTGAGGCCGCGCACGGGCGATTTCGTCGAGACGCCGGACGGCACAAGACTTGGCTTTACCGACTGGGGCACCGGAAAGCCGGTCGTCTTCGTTCACGCCTGGGCGCTGCCTTCGCCGATGTGGGACTATCAGATCGGCGCGCTCGCCGAACAGGGCCTGCGCTGCATCGCCTATGACCGCCGCGGACACGGGCGTTCAAGCAAGCCGGGCTCCGGCTATGATTGCGACACGCTCGCCGACGATCTGTCCGCGCTCCTGACGCAGCTCGACCTGCACGACGTGACGCTGGTCAGTCATTCCTTCGGCAGTGCCGAGGTCGTGCGCTATCTGAGCCGGCACGGCGCGGGCCGGGTCGCAAAAATCGCGCTCATTGCGCCGGCGGCGCTGCCCTTTGTGATGAGGACACAGGACAATCCAAATGGCATTCCCGCCCAGCAGCTGGAGTTCTTCCGCACAAAAATCCTGCAGGCGGACTTTCCGAAATGGCTGGAGGACGGCAAGAAGGCGTTCTTTGTCGCGGAAACCTCGCCGAGCCTGCAGGACTGGGTCAAGGATCTGATGCTGACGACGCCGCTGCCGGTGGCGATCGAGACCAGCCGGCGCACCGCGACCGATTTTCGTAAGGAACTGCCCGCAATCTCCGTGCCTACGCTGATCATCCACGGCGACAAGGATGTCTCCGCGCCGATCGATCTGACCGGGCGGCCGGCCGCCGCGCTGATCCCGAAGGCGCAGCTCAGGGTCTACGAGGGCGCGCCGCACGGGATCTTTCTGACCCACAAGGATCGCCTCAACGCGGACCTCATCGGTTTCATCAAGGCATAGGCTGGAAGGAGGGGCCTGTCTCCGGCCTTCCTCCGGCAGGCGTCATCCGCGCCCTGTGGTGCCGTGTTTGATCTCGCGCAAAGTGGCTTTCGCCGCGGGCCTTAGGTTGAAACTGAGAGGCGCGCGGCTAAATGCCTTGTACCCTAACAATTGCGTCTGAACGATTTGCGCCTGTTTCCGAGGAGAGCCTGCAATGAAAAAAGTCCCGAACCTGTCGATCTCTCCGGAGAAGGTGTTCTTCATCATCTCGAAATCCCGCCAGTCCGAAGGCAGCGCCGCCGGGCTGGATTTGGGGCTGGATGAGGGCGACGACATGCCGGAGGATCATAGCGAGAGGACCGAACGCTCCGAGCTTTCCGGCTTCATTCGCGGCCTCAACGAAGACGAGCAGATCGATCTCGTCGCCCTGATGTGGCTCGGCCGTGGTGACGGCGAACTCGGCAACTGGCGCGAGTTGCGCGCGGAGGCGTCGCGTGCCCACAACAACCGTACGGCAGCGTATCTGATCGGCACGCCGTTGCTTGCGGACTATCTGGAGGAGGCCTTGTCGGCGTTCGGCATGTCATCCGAGGATTTCGAAGAGCCGATCTGATCCCTCGAGGTCTTCGCTTCCCTTCGCTCCCGCAAATCACCGGAAGCGGACATTTCGCTTCATGCCGTCGGCTTAAAAGCCCCGGTAGCCGCCGGGGCTTTGCGATAGGATCGCGCGCCGTTATCGCGGCTGGGCCGTTACGGTTTCAGCTCGTAGGCCGTGCGGTGAGTTTCATCGTGTTGATCGAAATGTGGGGCCATTTGATGCGTCCTACATCCGGATGGCCGATCGGGAAGAAATCGAGCAGGACGCGCTGCGCGTATTGCAATATGAACTGCGGATTGCCCTGCGCGTCGAGGTCCGCCAGTTCCTCGATCCAGAAAACAGCCCGCATCCGGCTGGCGTTGGCCTGTTTGACCACGAACGGAATGTTGTTGATGCCGCCGGTCGCCAATGCGGTGTCGAGCGTGAGCGTCGTCGTGGTCTTGATGTTCAACCCCTTTGCCGCCGCCTTCAACAGCGCCAGCGGGTCCGTTGGATCGAACAGACCCTTGAATGGATGGTCTTTGAATTGCTTGTAGGGCGCGAGATAGGGATTGTGATCGACGTCGGCGTCAACGCCCAGCGGCAGCGGCGAAAAGTCGCCAATGTTATCGAAGTTCGGCGGACCGTTCTCGACCACGCCACTGCCAAGGGCGAGCACCGCGTCGCCATGCGGTATCGTCGCGAGCCGCGCGATATCCCCTTGTCGACGGTCGTAAATGTTAGGGTCTCGTTGAACTGGTTCAGCAGCAGGCGAAATTCGGACTTCTGATCGGGTGTGTTTGGATTGACCACCCTGCCAGGTTCCTTGTAGGGCAGGGCGATCATGTTCCATCCGTGACCGACCAGGTTGTCGGCGTTTGCCCAGGTGCCGGGCAATTGCGTCAGGTCGCCAAGCGCCGGATCGCCTGGTGTCGCCTGGGTAATGATGCGACCGCTGCTGACCGCGGCTTGTAGGTCGTTCGCATTAAGCATGGTGCCTCTCCTGCATTGCCAAAGCCGTTGCAAAAAGCTCCCTGCCGCCGCCGCAGCCGAGCCGTTGTGTGGCGAAATTGCAGGTCTCATCTTCGGTTGCCCGGACCTGCAATTTCGAACTTAGCGTGTGGTTGTCCCGCGGCCTGTGGGCCAGCTCACAGTCATGAAAAATTCATGCCGCTGCCGTTGCGGTCGGAGCTGCTTGCAGAATCAGGAGGCTGGATCGGTAACAGGCGACGAGTGGGCCACCTTGGTGTCAGTGTCGCAGCAATATGAGCCGCCAGCGAGCTGCTCCAGGATTCATTGAAAGGTGAGCCGCTCAAACGCCCCATCTGGCGTCAAATTTTGCGCAGTCGACCGCCGGGCCAACGGCGTTATCGAAGGCGCGACCGCGGTCTGATCAGAGTGCGATTTCCTTGCCGTCGTTGGCTTGGATTGCGGCCGGCTTTCCTTTTCGATCTGTTTCGCCCGCGCGATGTCGGCGAAGGCGCGGTCGAATTTTCGCAAGCGATAAAACACGATTCCTCGGTCCACGTAGGAAGCCGAAAAGCTTGGATCGAGCTGGATCGCCTGATCGAGGTCGGCAATTGCGCCGTTCAGGTTGCCGTAGCGGTAGGCGAAGACTCCGCGTGCGTGAAAAAATCTGGCATCGTTCAGGACGAGGTCGGGAGCCACGCCGAAACTGGGCGCCGGGAAACTCTCAAAGCTGCTCGTGGGCGCGGCGGCGCTTCGCACGGCGGCGTCGGCGGGAATGTCCGTCTTCTCGCGTCTTGCGACGATGGTGATTTGGTCGGCCGGATCCGGAGAATCCGCCGGGCGGACGGTCGCGCTATCAGGCGATACGCGCATCGCGACTTCAACCTTGCTTGTCGGGACAACGGATGCGGTCGACATCTGCATGAACAGCAAATAGCCCCCGACAGCCACGATCGAGGCTCCGGCAAGCGCGATCACTGCGGAGGCAAGACTGTGAATCCTGGCGGCGATGGGATGCAGCGATGCCAGCTGCCGCTCGCGGCGGGCGAGCACCAAGAGATGGTCGTAAGCCGCGCGCTGTTCCGTATCGCCAAGGATTTCGTTGGCGCGCACGATCTGCCTGAACTTCAGCGCCGCGTCGGGATCGCCGGGTCTGAGGTCGGGATGGGCGCCTTTGACGGCCCTGCGGAATGCGGCTCTGAGATCTTCGGCATCGTCGTGCGGAAGAGCACCAAGCAAATCGTAAAGCGTGTCCATCGCCGCACTCGCTGCAGGATCATCGTCTCCGCACGAAATTCCAGCTGCGAATTTGCTGCGGAGTACGCGTTAACCAAACTTCACCGCAAATACAGAGTGTTGATCCAGTGCGGCAAAACAATGACTTTTGGAACGCGCCGGCGCTCTTTACGGAAGCGACATCTGGCCTTGCCGGAGCGCCGCTATCGACCCGGCGAGGTCTCGCATTTTGTTGCGGCTTGCAGCTGCTGCAAACGCTTGCGGGCGATCTTTTCCGCGTCCTTATAGCATTTCAGCTCGTATTCGAGCTTCAGCCGCGCCCACTGATCGGGATCAAGCGTCTTGAGGTCCGACCTTCCGAAGCCACAATCTGGCGCCGGTTGTGGCGTAAGCAGGGCATGATCGGGGCGACAAGTTAACGGCCCTGAACTTGTAGCCGCGCTGGCGCTGCTCGGATCGGGCGGCGCACAGCCGGAAAGCGTCATCACGCAAGCAAGGGCGCAGAGGACCGGAAGTCTTGATTGGCGCGCGGGCGATAGGCGCAAACCGCTCGCGCCCCGTTGGACTAAGCCCAGGGCCGGGCGGCATTTCGCCCCCGCGCAAGCAACCGCTACCATGAGGGCAGCAGATATTCGGCGCGTGATCCGCCGCGAACAGATCCCGGAATTGTCGTGCATCGCTGTGGTCGAGCCCGTGATACCTGATTACGAAATCGGAACGCCACAACAAATCGAGGTGCGCGTTCCAAGCTCATCCAATCGCCGCCACGGCTTGATTGCGACCACCATGCGAGGGTCAGGCGAATATTCGCCTCTCGCACGCCGCGCACATCGCACTACGAACCGCGTGCAGCAATGGCGCCCGGGCCGCCGACCAAGCATGCTCACTGTGGGTGCGATGTTTGAATTGCGCTTTAAGAATTATGGGAAACCAATGCTTAATCGTCCCCGGACGAAGGTGTCACCCGGTCAAGCGTGAGCTTCCGGCGCCTTGGCATCAATGCGCTATGGTCCCGATTATTATCAGCCTTGCAACCTTGAGCCAGATCAGCCAGCGGGTCGCACGGATGGGCTCATGGTGATAGGCTTTCTCGTTTTCCGCCACCCCGTTCGTCGAGAGCGGCTTTCCAGGGTTGCATCAGATCAAGGCCACAGATGAAAAACTCCGCCTTTCGTTGCGATCAGCAGCTCAACCGCGTCACCGCCCATGCGCTCAATCTGGGGGATCGGATCAATACGGCAGGGTTTGAGAAGGAGGCGCTCTCGGCCGTTCCGCTCGCCATCCGGGTTGGAAAGGACGGCATCGCGGTTCTGTTTCGGTATGGCGCGGCGGTGTTTTTTGGCATGTCCGCCGAAGACGAAGCCGCCTTCCTGGAAAGACTGTCATCGCGCATCGGCGGCAGGCTGACCTCTCCCGAGGAGGAAACCGCAACCGTCGAACTCGCAATCGAAGGCGAGGATCAGGTGGCCGCGGGAGGACCGATCCAGGTCCGCGACATGTCTCTGGCAAGGCTTCTCGTCGTCTCCGACGCTCTCGCCAAGAGCGTTGTGCTCGCCCATGACGAGCGCGAGGTGGCGAAGGTGTTCGAGATCATCGAACCCTTTGTGCGCGAATTGGCCAGCTCCGGGAAGATCGAGCGAAGCCGCCGGGGCATATTGAAGCTGATCGGGGATGCGCTGTTGGTGCAGCACCATGTGTCGGGACGCGTCGCCATTGCGGAGAAGCCCGACGCGCTGTGGGATCGTTCGGATCTGGAGCGGCTCTATGCGCGTCTGGAGGATGAATACGAACTCAAGGAGCGCGTCGACGCGCTCAACCGCAAGCTCGCCGTGGTCGCGGAAACTGCCAACACGCTTGCGGATATCATCGACACGCGGCGCTCGCTTCGTCTCGAAATCATCATCGTGCTCCTGATCGCGTTCGAGATCGTGATCGCCTTCTATCAGATCTATGCCGCGGGCGGAGGGCATTGAAACTCATCCAGATCTGTCTCGTCATGCCCGGCCTTGTGCCGGGCATCCACGTCTTAGCCTCACTAAAGGAGAAAGACGTGGATGGCCGGGACAAGCCCGGCCATGACGGGTGGGGATAAAGCGGAGGCTTGAAGTGAAACTCCGGCTGTTGTTCAGCGTGGCGCTGATCGCCGTTCTCCTCGGCTTCTGGCTGGCGATGACCAGGCCGATGTGTGGGAACGGCTCGGCCGCCTCCCTCGGCCCGCGTCTGAACTGGACCTGCGCGGCGGGCAATCCGTAAGACGCCAGGCCCGTGGCCATGATTGTTTCCCGGCTTCGTCCTGAAAATGCGCCAAGCTCTGACATTTTCGGCCACAATCGGAAGCGACGCTGATGCCATGAAAACGATGGCGGTCATCGCGATTCTGGCGCTGCTCACGGTAACCGGGGCCGTAATTTCGGATCAGATTCTGACCAGCGACGAGCGCGCGGTGCAAACCACGAATTGAAATCGTTTTGGGGGGCGTAACCATGCTTTCACTGGATCAATTCCTGAGATTCATCAGCGTTCCGGCCGTCTTCGCGGCCTTGCTGATCGCCTCCCAGGTTTCAGGGGCCGGCATCTACCATTCCACGCCATCGATATACGCGAGCGAGTGATCTCCTTGAAATAGCTGGCGGTCTCGAAGCCGGCGGCCTGCGGCGACGTTGTCGTGGGCCGGATCACGTGACCTTTCCGACCTTCTCGTATCGTCCTCATGATTGAGAGAGGGGATCGCGACCCAGCAGTGGTCGCGCCCAGGCGCGTTTGAGTTGGAAAAGCCTAGGGCGGCTGTATTGCAGCGGGCGCAGGCCCATGGGTCTTCCAGGCGACCAACGCGAATGTTTCGGCTTAACTTTCCCGCCAGGCTTTTCCGGCTAGCTATTTTCCTGCGCGTGGGACGGCGGCGGCTCCGGATGGGCGGCGTCATAGACCAGCCACAGCTCCAGCGCGGCCAGAAACGCGACCGGCACGCCGATGCCGATGCTGAAATGCATCGCGCGCGTGTGGGCGAAGCCCAGCACAAACGGCGAAACGATCAGCCAGATTCCGAGCAGCAGTTTGGCCCACTCTTCCCAATTGGCGAACGCCACCATTGCCACCAGCGACAGGATGGCGATCGCCGCGCCACTTATCCTGAGATCGATGACGGCCGCTCCATTGGCGCGCGCGAACAGCCAGGGCGATGCAAACAGCACCATCGCGAGCACGAGGTTGTACAGGTCGAGGACCGATTCAGCGCGCCACTTTCGCATGCCAACATCTCCCGTGGATTGGCCGGGCAGGGCCGGCCTGGGATCCCTGCATATGAAGCGCTGAACGCGTCAGCCTGATCCGGGTTCCCGCGCAGGCGAGCCGGGACGGATAGACTTTAGGCTGACGTTGATGCCGCAAACCATGGCTCGACGTTGCACACCGCGGACGTCTTGCAGGTTCACGGCGGCGTGACGAGATCGCCACGGCGTGCCGGACGTCGTGCGAGTTCTCGGCCATCGTGCTAGCCTTGTGCGATGAACGCGATGTCTCAAAATCAAAAAGTGCTCGCAGGCCTTCTGCTCTTGATTGTTGCGACGATGGCGCTGTTGTTCATTCCCGCAGGCACGTTTCACTACTGGCAGGCGTGGACCTTCCTGGTTTTCTATTTCGTCCCCTCGATCGCGATCACCGTCTACCTGATGGTGAACGATCCCAAGCTGTTGGCGCGGCGGATGCGGGGAGGGCCCGGGGCCGAGAACGAAAGGTCCCAGAAGATCGTCATGTCGATGATGTCGGCGGGGTTTATCGGTCTGCTCGTCGTGCCGGCGCTCGACCATCGCTTCGCCTGGTCGCAGATGTCGTCCGACGTGGCGCTGGCCGGAGACGTGCTGATGGTGATCGGCTGGGTCGCGATCTTTTTCGTCTTCCGGGAAAACCGCTTTTGCTTCTCGACCATCGAAGTGGTCGATGGCCAGAAGGTGATCTCGACCGGCCCATACGCGTGGATACGCCACCCGATGTATGCGGGTGCGCTTTTCATGCTGCTCGGCATGTCGATTGCGCTCGGCTCATGGTGGGGCGTGCTCGTCCTTTTGGCGATGCTGCCCGTGCTGATATGGCGCCTGTTCGACGAGGAAGAATTCCTCTCCGGAAACCTGCCGGGCTACGTCGCGTACCGGGAGGCGGTGCGCTATCGCCTGATACCGGGGGTCTGGTAGCAAGGCTCAATCGCAGGTCAAAACGATCTTCCCCTCCACGGTGCCGGTGGCGAGGCGCTCGAGCGCCGTCCTTGCGTCACGCAAAGGCAGCACCGCGGATATGACCGGCTCGATTTTCCGCTGCGCGACCAGCGCCAGGATTTTCGGCAGGTCTTCGAGAAAGGGCTTGTTGTTCCTCCGGTACTTCAGCGTGATGCCGTAGAACGTGCCGCGGCGCCCGGAGAGGCGGCTGCCTGCAAAGATGTCGAAAAACATGCGTGCCTGCGAAAGCCGGCCGCCGCCCGCCATGAAACCATAGCCGACGACCGTGCCGCCACGCCTTACCGCTCGGACGCATGTACGAATATTGGCTCCGCCAATCGCATCGAAGGCGACATCGACGCCCGATGGTTCGAGCGCGCGGATCAGACGATCGACGGGGCCGGCCCGGTAGTCGATCGGGATTGCGCCTGATCTCGCAACGAGCCCATGCTTTGGCAGCGAGGCGGCGCCGTAGGTCTTGACGCCGGCAAGCCTGAGGAGCTGCAGCAGTGCGGTCCCGACGCCGCCGCCCGCGCCGGTGACGAGCGCGCTCTCGCCGGCCTGCAGCTTGGCCACGCGGTAGATCATTTGCCACGCGGTGACGTAGTTCAGGATGACGGCGGCGGCCTCCACGTCGGAGACCTCATCGGGGATCGGCACGAAATGCTCGGCACGGCGAACCAGCCGTTCGGCAAAGCCGCCATGGACCGTCAGCGCGGCGACGCGCTGCCCGACATGAAAACCCGTCACGCCGTCGCCGAGCGCCTCGACACTGCCTGCAATCTCATAGCCGCCGACGAAAGGGATCTTGGGCGCGAAGGGGTATTTTCCCTCCAGCATGGTCAGGTCCGTCGCGCCGACGCCACAGGCGCGCACGCGGACCCGCAATTCGCCCGCAGCCGGCGCGGTCACCGGCAAATCGACCGCCTGCAGCACATCCGGCCCGCCCGGTCTGGTGATGACAATCGCGCGGTAGGTCGTCGTCATGGCGCATCTCCTTGAGAGCCGTTCGATGCGCTGGAATATGCCGATCGCCATGCTAAAAGGAATTGCGACAACATGTATCTATGTTATACATTTATGTATGACGAGGGCCGAACCCGGCTGGGAGCTTTACCGCACGTTTCTGGAAGTGGCTCGCGACGGCAGCCTGTCGGGCGCGGCAAGGAAGCTTTCCCTGACGCAACCGACCGTCGGGCGTCACATCGATGCGCTGGAGGCTTGCCTTGGACTGACGCTGTTTTCGCGCTCGCCGCAGGGGTTGAAGGCGACCCCTGCCGCGCTTGAACTCGTGAGCTACGCCGAGACCATGGCGGCGGCCTCGGCCGCGCTGCGCCGCACCGCCTCTGGCGGCGCCAAGGCCGATCGCGGCACGGTCCGCATCACCGCCAGCGAGATGGTCGGATGCGAGGTGCTGCCGCCGATGCTGGCGAGCTTTCGCGACAGCCATCCCGGCATCACGCTGGAGTTGGCGCTCAATAACCGCAACGAGGACCTGTTGCGGCGGGATGCGGACATCGCCGTCCGCATGGTGCGTCCCCGGCAGAAGTCGCTGGTCGCCCGCCGCATCGGCAGAACCGCGATCGGATTCTATGCGCATCGGAATTACGCGGAAAAATACGGTCTTCCGAGCGGGATCGCGGAACTGGAGCAACACTGTCTGATCGGCTTCGACCGGGACGATCTGGCGCTTCGCAGCCTCGGCAAGCTGCCGCGGCAGGTCGCGCGGGATGATTTCGGCTTTCGCTGCGACAGCGATCTCGCCCAGTTCGCGGCGCTGAAGGCAGGCGTCGGGATCGGCGGTTGCCAGCACAATATCGCCCGGCGCTTTCCGGAGCTGGTGCCGGTGCTGGCAAAGGCGATTCGCTTTGAGCTGGAGGTGTGGGTCGCGATGCACGAGGACATGCGGTCGACGGGACGGGTCCGCCTGCTGTTCGATCACCTCGCGGCGGGACTTTCGGCCTTTGTTCGCGGGGCTCACGCCGCCGGCTGATCCACCGAAATGGGCCGTCTTCGGGCTCCGGCTCCCGTTTCAGGCCTTGACGATAGGGGAGTTCGCCAGTTCAGATGCAGCCATGATCCATGCCCGACCGATCGCGCTTGTTCTTGTGATGGCCGCAACATCGCCGGCGTTTGCGGAGACGATGAGCTTCGAAAGCAGTGCGGCGATACTGGGCGAAAGCTGTGGCAAGGATATCGACGCCAATTGCTTCGGCGTCAACTTCGACGCGCCCCGTCTGAGGGAGTGCCTGACCCGCAACCAGGATACCGTCTCGGCGCAGTGCAGGGCCGACTATGCCAAAGCCTTCGACGCGATCCAGAAGCGCCTGACGGCCCGCGCCAACGTCCGCAGGAATTGCGAATATGACAGAAAACGATTCTGCAACGACCCGCAATACGATTTCGGTGGCGTTATCAGCTGCCTGTCGAAAGTGCCGCGCGGGATGACGCTAAGCTGCAAGCAGGCGATCAGCGACACGGGGTATCGTTGATGCAGCCAAAGAAGTGCCGCCGGCTCGACATTGCCGTGTTGACGGTTTGCCTGGTGCTCGCGATGCCGATCGCGGCAGCGCTGGCGCAGCCGGCCGCGACAGTGGATGACATGGAGGATCAGCTCGCCGGTCTGGAAACCACGGCGGATATCGATGTCGCCGCCCTGCGCCAGCAGGTGCTCGATCGCATCAAGTCGAAGGCGGACGCGGTGGCGCTGAAGCGGCCGCCGGTCGCCCCCGCGCTGCTCAGATTGCCGCATCTCGACCTCGGTATCCAGTTCAATCCCGACTCGCCGGTGGTCAGGCCCGAATCCTATCGAACGCTCGGGCGCCTCGCCGATGCCCTCAGCGACCTCAGGCTGTTGCCGTTTGGCTTCCTGATCGTCGGCCATACCGACGCGACCGGCAAGCGTGACTATAATCTCACGCTGAGCCAAAGAAGGGCCGACTCGATCCGCGACGTGCTGGCGACGACCTTCAAGATCTCGCCGAAACGCATTCAGGCCATTGGTCTGGGCGAGGAGCAATTGCTCGATGCCGAGCATCCGAAAGCGGCGGTCAACCAGCAGATCCAGATCGTGACCGTCCGGAAAGGGCCGTGAGCCGGAGATGGCCGGCGTCACCTCGGCAGTCGCTCATTCGGAAGCGGACCGGGGAGGTGGCCTTTCCGTTGGCGCACGCTCTTGACGCATTCCCATGACGCTTCCCTTGATGCTTCCCTTGGCGCCTTCCTGGGGCCGTTGAGCCCGAGCGGACGACCCGTGCCGGAATCTCGGCGAAAATAACACAATCCACAACGGAATGAGGGAAGGGGAAACATCCAGTGAAGACAAAATCGATCCAGTCGTTAAATTCAGGGTGACTGCGCGGGGAACGACGGGGAACGCATGACACACCCTTCACTTCTCAATCCGTTCTATTCGAAACAAGAACAGGCCCAAAACGCCAACGGGCGAGCGGCGCGGGCGACAAGGTGTACGCCCGTCTGCTCCAACTGCCGCTCGGACGACATCATCTCCCACGCAACCGCGCAGTGGAGCAATGAAGCGCAGGAATGGGAGCTGGCCAATACCTTCGCCCAGCCGGCTCACTGCAACTTTTGCAACGCGCCGTGCGAGATCGTCTGGCTGCCGCTTAACTAGGGTCCGCCGCACGGCACTTCACGTTCAGACGGATTGGCCCCCGCCCGCCATATCGGGGCGATCTTCTTCGCTAATTGGGACCGCACAGAAAACCGCGCAGGGCTCTTGGTTGCCTGCGCAGTGACCCCCGCCATACTGGCCGCGGCCTGGCGATGGCCGCCCATGGAGTGGCCGATGCCGGCGCTATCAGGGACGACGCCATCGGCTGCCAAATGTCCGGAATCATTGGAATATCTCGGGTTCGTTTGAGCGCGAACCCGCACGAACGGGCATTCATTGATTTTCCCTTCAAGAAGGAGTTCCATTCGATTGTCAACGATGCGAGCGCGATCCGATGCCTGCCGGAGCCATCGCGAGAGAACAAGCAGCCCACATTCCAAGATGGGTGGAAGCTTCTCTGCGTTCCGGAGGTCAGTCGGCGGGTCCATCCGCGGACGCGCGTAGTGCGGCAGTGCTGCTCATCGATATCGCCGGCTTTACCGCACGGACCGATGCGGCGCTCGGTGACGGAGCCGAGGGTCTCACGGATTTTATCAACAATTGCTTCGCTATCTTGACCGAAGTCATTAGTCGCCACGGCGGCGATATCGTCGCCTTCGCGGGAGACGCTATCCTGGCGGTTTGGGATGACGACGATCCTGCCACGGCGGCCGATCGCGCCGCTAGATGCGGGCTCGCTTTGCGGGACGCGTTGGCGGCGTGGCGCGATGGAGGTGGAATTGACCAGCGTACCGCGGTGGAGGCAGGCGAAGTGTTCTTCTGCAAGCTGGGCGGCTGGCTTGATAATTGGCATTACGTTGCAGTAGGCGATCCTTTTTACAGCATCGGCGCGGCCTATCGCAGTGCGCAAATCGGCGACGTGGTCCTGTGTTCAAACGCAGCCGCAATCCTGTCGATATCGAGCGATGCAGAAAATGCACCGTATGGCGCGCGCCTGCTTCGAATGCGCACATCAAACGGCTCGCAAGAACAGGACCGAATTGGAAATATCCTCGAGACAAGACCACCCTCGGCCAGCTCGGAACAACGACTGTTCGATGCTGGTGCCTGGGTAGGTGAATTTCGAACGCTCACGGTTGCGCGAGTAGCTCTCCCGGAACTGGATTTTGACCACGGTTTCCTGACGAAAATTCAAAGCTTTGTATTAGAGGCCCAACAAGTATCAGAGCGCCTGGAAGGCTCGATCCATCAGATTCTGATGGATGACAAGGGGATGACGCTGACCCTCATTTTCGGGTTGACTCCCTTTGCCCATGAGGACGATCCGCTCCGGGCCGTGGAGGCATCTCTCAGGATGCGACGGCAGCTCGCAGCCAAGGGAATCCCGATTTCCGTCGGCATTTCCACCGGCCGATTGTTTTGCAGCAACTATGGCGGACGCCAGTCCCAGACATTCGGTGTCTTCGGGAAGGCGATGAACGTGGCGGCTCACCTTGCCGAAGCTGCGCAAGGAGACATCGCGTGTGATGCCACAACGGCCGAGGCCGTGGGTCGTGGCATCGCATTCAACTTGCTGCCTCACATTCACCTCAAGGGGGCTGAGGCGTCGATGCTTGTTTTCAGCCCGACGGCTACCGCCGAAGAGCTGCACCGTCATTCGACAAGCCGGATGATCGACCGCGACAGTGAGCAGGCGATGCTCCAGAGCTGCCTCGATGACCTTTCGGCAGGGAGCGGGAGGTTTGCGCTCGTGTCGGGTGAAGCCGGCATCGGAAAGTCGCGGTTGCTGGAAGAGTTCGTCTCCTTGGCCGAAGCAAACGGTCACGCAGTGCTGTTGGGAAGCGCGACCGCGATCGAGAAGTCGACGCCCTATTTCGTCTGGCGGACGATCTTGCGACAGCTTCTCAAATCGGAGTTCTGGCAGCGACGCAGCCCGGGTCCGGGCAGAAGTGTCGGAATTATTGTCTGGTGAGCCTTCGCTTTTGAGCTGGCTGCCCTTGCTCGATGAAGTCATAGCGCTCGGATTCCCGCAAACCGAATTTACCCGACAAATAATTGGTTCCGCTCGCGCCACGGCGATTGAAGAGCTGGTGGTTTCCCTGCTTCGCAAGTCGCACTTCCGGATATTGGTGCTGGAAGATATTCATTGGCTTGACGGCTCTTCCATGGATCTGCTTGCAGCGGTCGCCCGGCGCCTTCCGGAATTTCTGCTGGTCGTCAGCCAACGAACACAGATGCCGAAAATCGCGGACGAGAATTTTCGGGAGGATCTGGCCCCAGCGCTTCAAATTCGTCTCGAAAGATTGTCGCGTGACCATGTTGCGCTGATGATCAAGCAGCGGCTCAGAGCAACCGAGATTCCTCCATCCCTCGTTCGCTTCGTTTATAATCCTGCAAACGGCAATCCCTTTTTCTGCGGAGAGCTTGTTCTGGCGCTCCGCGACACTGGCCGGATTCAGGTGTCGCGCGGGGTCTGTTCTTTCGATGAGCAAAACGCTGCGATCGAAAGCCTTTCGCTTCCGACCAGCGTGGAGCGGGCTATCGTAAGCCGGATAGATGTTCTATCCGCCGATGACCAGCTGCTCCTGAAGGCCGCCAGTACCATCGGCGATGCCTTCTCGATTGACATGCTGCAGAACATTGTTCCCGAACTGGCGGTGGCCTCCAAGGAGGCTTGCATTCGACGGCTTGTAGACCACGATTTCTTGCAGCCAGATCTTGAGACTCGTCCGTTATCGTTTGTTTTTCGACATTCGATCACGATGGAGGTGGCCTACAACCTGCTGTCGTTTGCTCAACGCAGGGCGCTTCACGAACGTATCGCGGCGTTCCTTGAGCGACATTATGCAAATGAGTTGCAGCCCCATTATGCGCGCCTGGCGCGGCATTGGGAGCTGGCAAATGCGCCGCTCTCTGCGATCAAGTATCTCGAACTCGCAGCGCAGCAGTCGCGTAACAACTATGCCAATCGTGAAGCGATCCGGTATGCCGGGAAGATGTTCGATCTGATGCGGCGCGAAAAGCTCGAGATCGACAAAAGTCGTCAGGCCGCCTGGGAGGTGATCCTGGGGGATGCCTGTCACGAGCTCTCCGATTACGAGAACTCCGCCGAACATTACGCCCGCGCAATGCACCTGATGGGACGACACCTGCCCGGCAACAAGGCCGAGATGGTCGGCGCACTCATGTATAATGGTTTGGCTCAGCTGGTTTCCTCGTTGCTGCCGCGGAGAACCGGACGTCTCGCCCAGCACGAACAGGCTGACGTTCAACGCGCGGCCCATATCTATGAGTATCTGTCGGAGCAGTATTTCTTCCAGAACGACTCGCTCGCCGTGCTCAATGGAACGCTGGCTTCGCTGAACCTGGCCGAACAGTGCGGCGCGGTCCCGGAAACCATCCGCGGGTACAGCGCGCTGGGCCTCGGGATGGCGATGTCAGGCATGGTCCGGGTTGCGCGCTCATACGGGAGGCGCGCGCAGCGACTGGCGGAAGAACATGGATCGCTGCCGGAGATGGCCCGCGTGCGGCTCATCCTCGGCGTCCTTTCCTACGGCCTTGGGGAATGGACTGAAGCCGAACAGAACGCGCAGGAAGCCAAGCTGCTCTACGAGCGACTGGGGGATCGCAAGCGGGCTCACAACAGCGAAACGATGGCGATCTTCATTGCCATCTTGCGAGGGGATATTGCGCATGCCGACAGGCAACTTGGGAATTTGCTCTCGGAAATGTCGGACGATTGGCCTGTGCAGGTTCGCGCGTGGAGCTTGGCCTCTCGGGTCCTCATCGACACGATATTAGGGCAGGCAGCTACAGAGCATCTGAATGGATTGAAGGCGCTGGCACGCGACAATTTGATTCGCACCGATCAGCTTCTGTGTCTCGGCGTGGCGGCCATGGCGCATTTCAAGCGGCAGGAGACCGATGCTGCCCTGGAACTGGCGGAACGAGGGCTCGCCGTCTTGCAGGAATGCGGCGTGGTCTGGGGCGGCTACGTGTTTGGGGCGGCCGGAATTGCAGAGGTTTATCTTGGCTGTTGGGAACGCGCGTCCGGGACAGTACCCGCGGACATCGAAAGCCGCGCGAAGCTTGCGTGCAGACAATTGTCGCGATTGGCCCGGACCTCCCCGATTTGCCGTCCATATGCGTTGTTCATGCAAGGCCGAGCCTCGTTTCTCGCCGGCAGGAAGGACAAGGCCAAAAGCCAGTGGGAGCAGGCAGCCGCGGCAGCAGAAACCCTGCAAATGCCGCGAGAGCAAGCCTGCGCGATTTACGAAATTGGGAAAAGCTGTAACCACGATGACCCGAATCGCCAGGTTTGTCTTGGCAGGGCGGCCGAAATTCTAGATCGCGTTGGTGCCACCAGCGAACTCGCGCAATTGAGGCGGACGCGGGGTCCGCAGAAGTAGTCCCGCATTTTGGAGCCTGTCATGACCAGACGAAGGATCGTGATCTGTGGCGGCGGCATGGCCGGGCTCAGCGCGGCCTTTGAGCTAACGCGAACCGCCGAGCTGCGGAAGACGTACGATGTCACGATCTATCAGCTGGGATGGCGAGCCGGCGGGAAATTGGCCAGCGGACGCGACAGTCGTGGCCGGAATATTGAGCATGGACTGCACATCTGGTTTGGATTTTACGAGAACGCTTTCCGTCTAATGAACGACGTCTACGACGAATGGCAGCGACCTGACGGACAGAGAATTACGAAGGTAGATGAGGCGATCAAAGCTCAAGAGTTCACTCCAGTTGGCGACGGCGACGAAGGCGGCCCGGGCTGGATTGATGTCAGATTTCCGCTGAATGGCGAAGAACCGGGCCGAGGAGAGGTCGATTTAAGCATTCTGAATTGTTTGTCCCATTGTCTAAATCTGCTGCTCGGCTTCTACGATCGTACATTGCGCGCCAGTGAACGCTTGCAGCTCATTGAGCCCAGAGTTTCGATCGATCGAAAAACCCTTCAAACGCTGATCCGGAATCGCGGGCGAGTTCGCCCCGAGGCGCTATTGCTCGGTGAGATGACGGCCAGACAATATCTCGGAGTTGCCTTGGATTGGCTGGCGGGAGTTGACGAAGAACGTGTCTGGCTTGACTCCGAAGATATTGGCGTCGTTCCGAACGTCCTGAGGGGAATATCGTCCGCGGTCAAGGATGCCGGTTATGCAGAGACGCCCGATGGCAATCTGCTGGCGCAAGCACTCGAACTGGCTGCTGCTTTTGTCGCCGGATTGGTCGAGGACATTCTATTGGGGCAGCGTGCGATCAGCCAAATCGATGGAGAGGATTTTCGGCATTGGCTTGTTCGTCACGGCGCCACGCGCTCCAGCGCCGAGCAATCGTCGATCGTCAAAGCACTCTACGACACGATGTTTCAGTATCCGGATGGAAATATCGCCAACGCTAGCTATGGCGCGGGAACGGCATCACAGGTGGTGCTGCGAATGCTCGGAACCTACAAAGGCGCCGTGGCGTGGGAACTGCAGGCCGGGGCCGGAGAAGTTGTCATCGCACCACTCTTTGAGGTCTTGCGGGCGCGCGGCGTAAAGTTTCAGTTCTTTCACAAATTGACGGGCGTTCAGATTGCGCCGGATGGCGCCTCCATCGACTCGCTTCGTTTTGACCGGCAGGTTCGATTGAAGAACCCGGAGACCGAATACGAACCGCTTCAGATGTCGGGCGGCTTGATCGGCTGGGGAGCGACGCCGAACTGGCAGCTGATCGAGAACGGGGAGGTTTTAGAGAAGAACAAGGTCGATCTTGAGTTCCCACTGGTACAACGACAAAGTCGACACGGTGCAGATGGAGCGCATCCGGGATTTCGACGAAGTCGTGCTCGCGGTACCGCTCGGCGTCTTCAAGGATTTCGGTTCCGGCGGACCCTGCAGCGAGCTGATCAAGTCGAATCCCCAGTTCGGATCGATGACGGAAAAATTGCAGCTGGTGCCGAGCATTTCCGTTCAACTCTGGACCAACGTCCCTCTGGCTGAGCTTGGCTGGACTGCTCCGAAGCCTGCTCTGGTGTCCGGGCCCGAGCCGCTTGATATCTGGGCCGATATGTCTCAGCTCCTTGCGGGCGAGATCCACAGCGAAGAAGCGCCGCCAAAATCCCTTCAATATCTCTGCGATGTCTTTCCTTCGCAGCTTTATCAAACGCCGCCGACACAGTCAGGTGTCCAGCAACAAGCTCAACAGCAGGCGTTGTCCCTCACTGTCGACTGGCTGCAAACGAAGGCTTCGGTTTTCTGGCCGAAGGTATCGGGCCAGGGGAAATTCAACTGGAACGTACTCTGCGCGTCAGATGCCTTGAACGGGCAGGCGAGATTGTCCGAGCAGATCGTCCGCGGCAATATCAATCCCTCAGACTGCTGCGTCGCGACTTCAGCCGGCAGCAGTGCCTGGCGTTTGAAAGCCGACCAAACAGGCTTCGAGCACCTGTATCTTGCCGGAGCCTGGATCGATACTGGCTTCAACACCGAATGTGTGGAAGCCGCGGTAATGTCGGGAATGCAGGCTGCCCGAGCCATAACGGGTGAGGATTTGACGATTCCAGGTGAAGCGTTCCTGCACCCGTCCATTCAATTTATAGGCCCATGCGACGTGTTGCGGCGGTACATCCTCTCCGAAGTGTAGAATACAGGTCAGTAGACATATGGCCCAGAAGAAGAAGGTTGCAATTTTGGGAGGTGGCATTGCCGCACTCAGTGCGGCCTTCGAGCTGACTGAGCTGGATCCGGATCGGGAGCTGTTCGATATCACCGTCCACACGATTGGATGGCGGTTGGGCGGCAAAGGTGCCGTCGGTCGCAACGCGGATGCCGGGTACCGCGCCGAAGAGCACGGACTGCATGTCTGGACGGGATTTTATGACAATGCCTTTCAACTGGTGGATCGCGTCTACGAGGCGATGAGAGAGCTGGGATTGAGGCCTCCGTTCGGGTCACGCGAAGATGCATTCGAGGGCATCGATGGTTGCGTCCTGATGGAGCCGGCGTCCGAAGGTCGCTGGACGTCCTGGCCCTTCCATCTCAAGCGGAACCCGGGATTACCTGGCACGCCGAATGATCAGTTCTTCACGACGGTAGATTACTTTCAATCCTTGGTCAGGAAGTCTTCGGAAGGCGTGAACCCTTTTGACGTCGTAGTGACCTGGCCGGCTCAGGTTCTTCTGGTCTGGGTGACCGACAATGAGAGGGGGAAGGGACCCTTGAAATCTGCGGCGGACAGAGCTGATGCGCTGCCGTCGGATTCAAATGAAGTCAGTTCCGAACAGCGTAACCATCTTGAATTTCTGCTCGATGCCTCGCTGCAGCACGTAAGAAGTTCCATTCCCACGGCAAAGGACGACCTTCGACAGGCCTACATCATCTGCGAGATCGCGCTCACAATCGCCTTCGGCATGTTGAGGGATGGCGTCTTATGGTTCGGATTTGATTGCATCGACCACCTCGAGTGGTCGGATTGGATGGCAGCCAATGGCTGTTCTGAGCCGAGCCTCAACTCAGCCGTGGTGCGGGGGTGCTATGATTATGTGTTCGGATTTCTCGATGGCAAACCAAGCGTTGCGGCAGGCACCGGAACGCGCATTCTTCTGAAATTGGTTTTCGCCTATCGAGGTTCGTTTTTTTATCTCCTGCGCGCGACAATGGGGGAATTGATTTTTGCGCCTCTGTTCGAAGTGCTTCGGAAGCGCGAGGTCAAATTCAGCTTCTTTACCCGAATCGACAGCATCGAATTGTCCGCGGACGGAGGGTCGGTGCAAACCATTCGGACGACGACACAGGCAACGGTTTCGACCCCGCCCTACGATCCCCTGATCTCGATCGCGGACGGGCGGGGAAACAGTCTGCCCAGCTGGCCGTCACATCCAAAATGTGAGTTGTTGAACGAGGGAAAAGAGCTCAGCGATGTGGATCTGGAGTCCGCCTGGGCTGTCTTTAGAGCTGTCGATAACCCACCGCTTGAACGCGGCAGGGATTTTGATGTCGTTGTTCTGGGTATCGGTCTTGGGGCCTTTGACACGATCTGCAAGGACCTTGTCGATCGATTGCCGAATTGGAAGAGAATGGTCGACGCCGTCAAGACCACGGCAACCATGGCGTTTCAGGCCTGGACCACGGTTCCTACAGAGGATTTGGGCCCGAACGCTCCAGGGACGGTACTTACCGGCTTTGCAAAACAACTCGACAGTTGGGGTGACCTGAGCCTGATGTTGCCAGAGGAGAACTGGTCCCCTCACGATCCGCCCCGAGGCTTGGCCTATTTCTGTGGCAGTTTCCCGGATGACAAGCCGGTGCCAGCTCCATACACTGACCCGAAATATCCCGAAAAGGAGCTGCAGCGCGCGAAAACCCTGACGCTTGAATGGATCAATGAAAACCTTTCCGCGCTTTGGCCGCGTGTCATTGATTCAAGGCAAGCGATACGATGGGATCTGTTTTTCGATCTCAAAGCGCGCACTGGACAATGCCGGTTAGACGCCCAGTACGTGCGAGTAAATATCAATCCTTCGGATCGATATGTTCTGTCGGTACCGTCCAGCGTTTTCGAACGCATGCGAGCTGATGAATCGGGAGTTGATAATCTTTACCTGGCGGGGGACTGGGTTCGAACCGGAATTAACGCAGGTTGTATTGAAGCATCTGTCATGGCGGGCCGCGCCGCGGCCAGCGCAATCGGAGGAGTAAGTATCGCCATGCCGAACGCCACAGATTTTCAGGACACGAGTTTGCCAACGACATTGCTCCCGGCACTCGATTTCTTGCGCAAGTTGGGCAGCAGCGCCGTCGGTGGAGTGGGTGACATCGAGGCATTTTGCGTTCTGGCTTCTTTGCCAGTTGGCTTCGTCACCTCGAAGCTTCCGGCCGGACTCGAATTGTATACGCCGAAGCCAAGGTCAGGTACCACGCCGGCTCCGCCGACAGTGCATGAAGTCGTCTTGATCTTTGCACGACAGCGCAATGTTCGTCCCGGGCTGTTGCCCTTCGGTGGCGCCAGCTATGTCGAAATCGCCCAACTGATTCCCGACGTGGCACATACCGACGTTCCCGCCTTGAGCGACGTGCCGTTCAGCTTCATGCCAAACCTCTTGCTGGATTCGCTGGTCCCGGTGGTTGTGGGCCAGAATCTGTATGGCTTCAACAAACAGCTGGCCAGCGTCCGAACGGATGGAGACTCGTTCGACGTGCGAAGCCCCCTCGGATCGATCGGTGCCTGGTTTGAGCGCTGTGGCGTGCCTGGAAACATCTCTCGGTATCCCAGGATCGATGCGATCAGAAACAGGCTGGAGCAACCCCTGGTCGGAGTCGGGACTGATGGAAGTTTCATCTATTCCATTTTGGATTTTGGGTTGAGCGCGGCGGCGTTCCAGCCGGTCAAGGGAACCATCAATATCGCCCCGCCTTTCATGCCAACGCAGGACACGCTCACTCTGGATCCTGACCTGTCGACCTATCCTTGGGGTTTTCGTTTCTTGAGCCACTGGAGCTTGAGTTTGCCGTTTGGTTTTCCAGGCGGAACTACAAGCACCGCCGGGCCCGGCAAAAGTCTGCGCCGCGTCACGGCCGAGTATGCTAATTCGGTATTCGGGCAATTTCCGTTTCGGCGTTGACGAGAAGTTCTCCTGAGATTGGACAGCGCCGTTCCTGGCGCTGGGCAAGCAGCGCAACAATCCTTTGCGGAGCGCATGGGCGGCCCTGCCGCAAAGTGCTAGGCTTTGCGCGCAATGAGACGGGTTCTCGAGGGTCAAATGCGGCGGCGCAAATTCGTGACGCTTCTCGGCAGTCTGGCGGCGGCCTCGCCGTTCGCGGCGCGGGCGCAGCAGCCGGGGCGCGGCGCGCAGGCGACGCCTGCCGGACCCGTCATGAACACGCTGAGCACCTATATGAGCGCGGCCGCAACGCGTGCGCTCCCGGAGGAAGTCACCGAGCAGGCCAAGTGCCATCTCCTGGATACGCTGGCTGCGATGATTTCCGGCTCCGAATTGCCGCCGGGCCAGGCGGCCCAGCGTTACATCCGCGAACACGGCGGCAAAGGCATAACGACGGTCGTGGCTTCAGCGCTGGCGGCTGCGCCGACCGATGCCGCGCTCGCCAACGGCGTCATGGCGCACGCCGATGAAACCGACGACTCGCACAATGAATCGCGCTCCCATCCAGGCTGCGCCGTGGTGCCGGCGGCGCTGGCGCTGGGTGAGGAATTCGGCATCGACGGCACGGCCCTGCTTCGCGCCGTGACGCTCGGCTACGACATCGGAACGCGGGTGGTGCTGGCGATGGGGGGCGCCGCTTTCAGCTACGAGAGCAGCCTCGCGACGCACAGCATTGCCGGGACCTTCGGCGCGGCGGCGGCCGGGGCCTGCATCGCCGGTCTCGATGCGCGCCAGATGCGCTGGGCGCTCGATTATAGCGCGCAGCAATCCTCGGGCATCATCGCCTGGCGCCGCGACACCGATCACATCGAGAAGGCCTTCGTGTTCGCCGGCATGCCGGCACGCAACGGCGTCACCTCGGCGCTGCTGGTCAAATCCGGCTGGAACGGCGTCGACGATATTTTCTCGGGCGCGGACAATTTTTTTGCCGCCTACGCGCCAAAGGCGCAACCAGATCGGCTCGTCGAGAAGCTCGGCGAGCGCTACGAGATCGCGCAAACCGACATCAAGAAATGGACGGTCGGCTCGCCGATCCAGGGACCGCTCGATGCGATCGAAGCGATCCGCAGCAAGAGACCGTTCGAGGTCGATCAGGTCAAGCGCGTCACCGTCCACCTCGCCCCATCGGTTGCGACCGTGGTGGACAACCGCGACATCCCCGACATCTGCCTGCAGCACATGGTTGCCGTGATGCTGCTCGACAAGACGGTCTCGTTCCACGCCGCCCATGACAAGTCGCGCATGCAGGATGCGGCCGCTCTTCGTCAGCGCGCCAAGGTCGCTCTCGTGCGCGACGAAGAACTGGCGAAACTCCTGCCGGTGCGTGAGGCTGTCGTTGAGATCGAGCTGACGGACGGAACCCGGCTCTCGGAGCGCGTCTCGGCGGTACGCGGCACGCCGCGCAACCCGATGGCGCGGGCCGAAGTGATCGAAAAAGCGGGCGACCTGATAACACCGGTGCTCGGGCGCGATTCGTCGAGACGGTTGATCGAAACCGTGTTTGCGATCGAAGCCGTAACCGACGTTCGCAGCTTGCGGCGCCTGCTGCAGCACGGCTAGGGGCATGGCGGCGCTGCGCCGCCTTCGTATGGATATCGCGGGGTGGTCGGGTGCGCCGAAGGCTGCCTGGCTCGATACACTCACCTCAGCGCGGGCTTGAGGTATGTCAAGATTCGGAACGATGGCCGTTGTCTAATGGGGTTAGCTCAATTGGGGAAATCCGGCCATGAAGGCGATTCAGCGTATCTTGCGCGATTTGCTTGCTGTGGGGCCGCTGCTGCAGTTAATAAACGCTCCAGGCAGCAGCCCAGCCGCCGCAAAGCCCGATGTCGTATTTGGAAAGGCCGCCGTGCAATTTCAGAAACTGCTTGGTGTACTGACGGCGAAGAGGTGGGTCTGGAGAGCCGCCATTGCCGGCCTTTGCGGAAGCCTTACGCATACCCTGTTGATGCTTGGGAAAGCCAAACTGGGTATCCTCAATTCGTTCCAGCCTTACCAAAGCCTCCAGATCGCGCTCAGTCACTCGACCGGGCAGTATATTCATCCGCTGGTGCCCTGGCTGCTCTCGTATATCAACGGCTCGACGGCCGCAGGCTTCATGTTTGCCAACCTTTACCATCGTCTGCCAGGCAACAGCGGTACGATCAAGGGGTTCATTGCCGGCGTGCTCGGATGGCTGGTGATGGATCTGATTTTCTTTCCATTGCTGGGGCTTGGCCCGTTTGCCGTGCATGTCGGCCTCGGCCTTTGGCCGGCGGTGTTCTCCTTCGGAATGATGCTGGCCTACAGCGTGGTATTGGGCCTCGTTTACGGCATGATCGATGCGGGACCCGATTTGACCGCCGAGCGCTACATCTGCCGCCAAGCCGTCTCTCTCGTAAGTCTTCGCCGCCTCGCCAGGTAAACGGCCGCCGGCGCCCGCAGCCGGAATTTGGCCCTTGCGGCGGTGCTCCCTGATGAAAGACGGCCCTGTTAACATTACGTCTTAACTAACAATTAATTATGCGTTTGCCGGCACCAAAGGCCCGGCCTAGCGTTCGTTGAGTGCTGCTCAGTAACCAACGAATTGGTACGTAGCCATGACGTATAAAATGTATGGGGCGTTTATCGCGTCTCTAAGCGCAGTAGCGCTTCTGCTTGCCGCGAGCGAGACATTCGCCCGCTCAGGACCCGCGTCTCGTGGCGGGTTCACTTCGACGCATTCGGTCTCCCATTCGTCAGCCGCCCGATCATTCCGGCATCGCCAGAGAAACAATGGGGCGATCTTCTGGCCGGACTTTGGGTACGACTCCTCCTACGGGCCGTCGAATGGCGAACCCATGGTGGATATTACACCGCCGGCCTCAGGCGATGTTCGTTACACGAATATGTATGATTTTCCCTGGGATTGGACACATCGATTTCCGCCGGCTGTCACGCCGTCCGAACGGCCCTATGTGCCGAGCTGCCCCACGGAAACCGTGACGGTTCCCGGGCATGACGGCCAGGAGCAAACCGTCAGTGTCACGCGGTGCTTCTAGCGGGAGCGCCGAAGACGAGACCAGACGCCGTTTGAGACGACAGAAGTCGTCCCGGTTGACGGCCCCTGTTGCTTCATACCGTGTGCGAGAGCGCTTTTCGTTGGTCGTCGTTTCGCCGTCGCCAGCCTGACTTCTGCGTCATTCGAAATCGCCTCGAACGAGGGAGAGCGGGCGAATGGCGATATCAGGGCAGGAATTTTATGCCGTAGGTCTTGCCGCGACGCCAAACGACTTCGCATTGCTCACGCTTCGGATGACCCGGCACAAGAGCCAATTCGAACTGGTCCCTGACATCCATCGCGTCATCTGTCGCGATCCTGGCGCCGCCCGGCGAGACGTCCAATACGACGCATTCGCGCTTCGTCATCCCGTTGTCGACCGTAATCCAGGCCGCCTTCTTGTGAAGTTGCCGTCGCGGTTCGCGCTGTACCTTTGCCCTTGACTCAACAACAGTCATCATGACCATCCGTTATTGGACCAGTGTCCGGCGAAGAGAACTTCCGAGCCACCACGCTGATCCGTGATCGTCGAGGCGATCGTCGAAGCCGGCCGTCAGATTGAAGGCGATCCCGTAAAGGTCCTGTTAGCGCATTGCCTTGAAATTTATCGGTTTGGCTTGCGGGCGATGCCGTTTTCGGACAGGCGAGGGGCTCGGAAGTCAGGCGACCAGATCAGCTAGCAGGGTCGCTGGACCGAAATGACTTTTCGTTGAATCGTCATTTCGCTCTATCTTTTTGTTTGAGCATGATCTCCGCGCAAACGCTTTCGCGTTTGTCGCGAGGGAAAACCGGTGCCGACTTTGCGCTAACGCGGCCCTTCGGGTCCGGATCATGCTCTAGTTGCCGGCCGAATTCTGAAATCGGGACGGGTCGGCCGAACAGGTAACCTTGGGCGAGCTCCACGCCCATGGCTTGCATGTATTCGAGCTGTTCTTCCGTCTCGATCCCCTCGGCCGTCGTGACGATGCCGAGCCCCTGGGCCAGCGCGAGCGTCGAGGCAACGACTGCCTGGCAATCGGCCCGGTTGAGGACGCCTTGGGTGAACGACTTGTCGATCTTGATCTTGTCGAACGGAAAGACCGTCAGATAATTGATCGATGAAAATCCGGTGCCGAAATCATCAAGCGCAATCGAGAGGCCAAGATTCTTGAGCTGCCGTATCGCCGTCAAATGCGCTTCCTGGTTCTCGAGCAGGGAGGTTTCGGTGATCTCCAGTTCCAGCCGTTCCGGCGCAAGACCGCTCTCCACCAGCGTGCACAATATGACGTCAAACAGGTTGCTCTTCTTGAATTGAACCGCCGAGATATTGACGGCGACCTTGACATGCGCTGGCCACGACGCCGCATCGGCGCAGGCCCGCTGCAAAATCCATTCCCCAATGGGGACGATCAGGCCCGTGGATTCCGCGAGCGGAATGAACTGGTCCGGCGCAACAAGGCCTTTGGTCGGATGCCGCCACCGGATCAGCGCCTCGACGCCACTGAGCCGTCGCGTCTTGGCGTCCACCACGGGCTGGTAATGCAGCTCGAATTCTTCCCGCGCGATGGCGTCCCGCAGGTCGTTCTCCGCCGACTGTTGCGTATTGGCGATCTCCAGCAGCTCGGGCTGGAACAGCCGGAAATCATTTCTTCCGTTGCCTTTGACGTTATAGAGCGCAAGATCGGCACTCTTCAGGAGTTCCTCGGGTTCAATGCCGCTTTCCGGGGCCAGCGCAATCCCGATGCTGGTGCCGACGCTGGCCTCGTGACCGCTGAGATCAAACGGCCGGGAGATGGTGTTGATGATCCGATGCGCGATCGCGATCGCGCCTTCCTGCTGATCGGCGCCACCCTCCTGGATGATCGCGAACTCGTCGCCGCCGAGGCGCGCCAGCACGTCGGTCTCCCGAATCGTGGCTTGCAGGCGGCGGCCGACTTCGATCAGCAATTGATCGCCGGCGGGATGTCCAAGCGTGTCGTTGACGGCCTTGAATTTGTCGAGGTCGATCATCATGACGGCGATGGTGCCGCCGTTCCGTTTCAGGCGCTTGCACGCTTCTTCGAGTCTCGCATTGAATTCCGCGCGGTTGGCGAGACCCGTCAGCACGTCATGCCGCGCCAGATGGACGATCTCGGCCTCGACGCGCCGACGCTCGGTGATGTCTTCGATGATGGCGACCCAGCCGCCGCCTGCCATCGGCTGCCGGGTAAGGAGCACGAACCTGCCGTCCGCCAGTTCATCAACCCTGCTGGCATCGGCTGGAAGCCCGGCCAGTTCCGCAACCTTTGCCCTGACTTCGGGATCGCCGGTGTCCTTCCGCAGGGCGCGAGCGATGCGAACGGCGACGATCTCTTCATAGGGCGTTCCGACTTTCAGCAGATGCGGCGGCACGCTGTACAATTCCGCGAAACGATCGTTCCAGACGACGAGCCGCCTCTCTCCGTCGAACATGCAGAGCCCCTGCGCCATGTTGCTCAAGGCAGCACTGAAGCGGGTATTCATCACCTCGAGTTCGGCTGCCTTCTCGGCGAGGAGTTTCTCGCTGTGCTTTTCCGCCGTCACATCTTCATGGGTTGTCAGCCACCCGCCATTGGCCATCGGTTGGCGCTTGATCGAGACGACCCGCCCATCGGCAAGCTGCTGGATCTCGCTCAGTTGTTTTATGTTGACAGTGACATAGGCATCCGGATCCGTCGCAAAATTGGTGCCGTTCTCGCGGCGAAATTGGAGAATTTGCCGCAAGTAGGTGCCCGGCTTCACCTGGTCTTCGCGGAGGTGGTAGATTTCGGCGTAACGGGCATTGGCAATGACCACCCGCTGTTGCGGATCGAACAGGCATAGACCCTGCGACATGTTCCTCAGGGCAGCGTTGAAACGCGCATTGATGAGTTCGAGCTCGGTGGCTTTTTCCGCCACCAATCGCTCCTGAGATCGCTGCGCCGTGACGTCTTCATGAATTCCAACCCACCCGCCGCCTGCAATCGCGGTGTTGACGACGGAGATGATTCGTCCGCCCTTTAGCCGGGCGGTTGACGTGCTCCTGGCGTTGTCGATGATGGTCTTCCGAAACCCGGTAAGATAGGCCTCGACTTCGGGATCCAGATTTCCGGCCTGCTTCCGATATGCGACGATTTCCTCGATTCTGGTTCCCTGCCGGATCAGCTCTTTCGGCATCCCGTATATTTCAACGTAGCGTTCGTTCCAGACCATCAGCCTTCCGTCGGCATCGAACATGCTCAGCCCGCTCGACATGTTGGTCAGGGCGGCGTCAAAGCGGACATTCTGCGTTGAAATCTCCTCGTTGAGCTGCCTCAGATTTTCCTGACTGCGGTCAAGCTTCATCTGGTAGCGAATGCTGAATGCCGTGGTGATCAGAATCACCAGGGTGAGGATCGCAGCCGCCGCGAAGTAGGCTGCTCGGTGGCTTTCGTAGTCACTGAGAATATGCTTTTCGGAGAGGCCGACCGTGAAGGTCAGGGGAAATCGGTCCGAGGTGCGATAGGCCACCAGCCGGCTGGTGCCATCGACAGCGCCGCCGCCCCAGTAGTGACCTGAGCTGGATCGGGCGAGCGCATCGAGAAATGCCCGCTGTTTGACTTGCCGGCCAACGACGCTGGCTGGAATCCCCTGCGCTGCCAGGATAACGCCATCCTGGTTGCGTACGGCTATGGCGCCGTTTCCACCGAGGTCGACCGCCCGATAGAACCGCCCGATGAAATTGGGGTCGATCGAGATAACGATGACGCCGGCGAAGCCGCCGTCGGGTCCGTACACGCGACGCGAGAACTGAATGGACCATTTCCCCGACGTCCGCCCCAGCACCGGTTCGCTGATGAAGAGATTGTCGAATCGCAGATCGAGCTGCTTGCGGAAATGATCACGGTCGCCAAGGTATGTCGGGGGTCCATGATAGTCTGTGGTCGTGGCCACCTGATAGCCGTCGGCGCCGATCAGGGTGAGCTGAAGCGTCTCGTCGCCAACGAGCGCGGTACGTCCTGCCCAGCTCCGCAAGTCGAAGTGGGTGGGGTCGTCTTCAAAACTCTTGCGGAGCAGGAGCAGCGTTCGATCAAAGCGCTCCAGTATTTCCACGGTGTTTTGCTCGAACAGCCGCACCAGGCTATCGGTCTGCTTGAATGCTCCTTCGATGGCCTTCTCGCGCTCGACAGACGACACGAATCCCAGGATCAACCAGCAAGCCGCGATCAGGATCAGACCGGCGAAGCTGGCCGAATGCAGGGACGCCCGCAGCCATATCAGGCACTTGCCGCGAAAGCTCATCGAGGGGCCTGGTTAGAAAATCGTTTCTTCAAAACGGGTGCTTATCGCATCCCGGGCTTAAATCGCGGTTACGGGCGCGGGGAGCCGCTTTACTTGGTTAATGTCGTTCGAATCTGTCTTAAAAAATTGCGCGCGAATTTGCTGACGCTCGTCCCGCGCGGCCAAAGCGCTTCGTCATATTTGGTGGGGCATGCCGGTGAAGCGGCCATCAAATGAAGCCGCTGATTGCTGCGCCGTCGGCAATCCGTCTTCGGGTGAGACGAGCTAGTACTGGTTGCGGTCCGTGACGGGAGCTTGCGGCGCTTGCGCCGGACTGGCGCTTTTGCGCCGGACGTCAACGCCAATCGCATTTGCCTGGCGCTTGCGGCCGAGCTTGGGTTGCAGCTCGGCGAGATCGGTGAAGACGTCGGCCTGGCGCCGGAGTTCATCGGCGATCATCGGCGGCTGGCTCGAAATCGTCGAAACCACGGTGACGCGCACCCCGCGCCGCTGCAACGCTTCGACCAGCGGGCGAAAATCGCCGTCACCGGAAAACAGCACCATCTGGTCGACATGTTCCGCGAGTTCCATGGCATCGACCGCGAGTTCGATATCCATGTTGCCCTTCACCTTGCGCCGCCCGCTCTCGTCGATGAATTCCTTGGTCGCCTTGGTGACGACGGTGTAGCCGTTGTAATCGAGCCAATCGACCAGGGGACGGATCGACGAATATTCCTGATCTTCGATGATCGCGGTGTAGTAGAACGCACGGACCAGGGTTCCGCGGCTCTGGAATTCATCGAGCAGACGCTTGTAATCGATGTCGAAGCCGAGCGTCTTGGCGGTCGCATAGAGATTGGCGCCGTCAATAAAGAGCGCAATCCTCTCCTCTCTACTTCGCATTTCCTGCTCGTTGAGCTGGCGTGAACGGGAATTGATGCCAGCGCCTGCAAGCCGACCGAAAACAGCAATGTCCACTATCCGAACTTAAAAGCAACCGGGGTCGGCGGTCCTTGTTTAATTTTTATTTTAATGTTGGAAGCCCGGAAAACGGCGCGAGAGCCTCGCTCAAGCGTTGGTTGTACCGACACTTTTGAACCTTTCCTCGGCTTCCCCGACCATTGCGTATTGGGGGATTTAAGGGGCCCAGTCTCGACGCAGCGCCGCCGGGCGATCATATTCCGCCCAAGGGCGTTGCGGCGCCTTTCGGCGCGGCGGCCTTGATATCAGCGTCCGGCGCCCGTCGGACCTGACCGGCGAGACGAGCTAGTACTGGCTGCGATCGGCGACCGGCGCTTGCGCCGCCTGTTCCTGACTTGCGGCCCTGCGGTAGGCTTCAACCGCCAATCGGACGTCCCTGGCGCTCAACAGCGCCCTGCGAATATTTCTGTCTTCGGAATTGTTGTCGAAGGTAATCAGCCGATTGCAGTGCGCACAGTTCGTTTGCAGCCCGTCGCGGACCTTGTGCGCTCGCTCGCGAAATATCTGCGAGCATTTTGTGCATTTGATTTTGACTTTTTCGTCGATCATGAAATGTCCCCTGAGCTCACGGGTGAAGTCTGCGTTCCAAGACTTAACGGCGTGTTCGAGGGTTCGCTAAAACTCTCGTGAGATGCGGCGGCAATGACGGCGGAAAGCCGCATCCGGGTTGCCGATGCGACAGGCCGCACTCTCAACGGGCGCCGCGCGCGTGCCGCGCTTTGCTCCACGAAATCCATGCCTTGCGGTGCCGCCCCGGCCATTCGGCCGCACCGGCTTCAGAAACGGTAGCGAATTCTTAAGGATGAAACCTTTCCGCCTGATGTTGCCGGACCGAACAACCTTTTTAACACCGTTGGAGCCTTATCCTTTCCGACCGACATGGTGCCTCACCGCCGGGGGCGGGCCCCGATGGCATCAGCGCCGGCATCAGGATTAGACGATGCGCGCACAGGATTACCCGGTGGTCGAAACCCCAGACTTCAGGCTGGCAGCGCTGGAGCGGGCGAACGACGGCGTCGTGATCGTCGACGGCGATCTACACGTGAGCCATTTCAACGCGGCTGCCGAACTGATCTGGGGGCTCGGTCGCGCGGAAGTGCTCGGTTGCCATGTGAGCCGTCTGGGGCTGAAGGACCTGCAGCAGCATGATGCTGCCGCCGCGGCCTCAGGTCAGGCGAACGGCGACGACGCCATCCAGGGAAGCCGCTCCGAGATTACGATCCAGCGCAAGGACGGCAGCCGGATCCGTGCCGCGCTGTCGCTTTCGCGTGTCGAGGCCGGCGGCCAAAGCCGCATCATCGCCTTCGTTCGGGACGTCAGCGCCGATGCCGAACTGCGGGAGCGGCTGGCGCTGGTGACCATGGTCGCCGACAGGACCAACCGCGCGGTTGTCGTCACCGACCACAAACTCAGGATCATCTATACCAACGCCGCGTTTTCAGGAATGTTCGGGTACTCGCTCGAGGAAACCAAAGGCCGGCACGCCAGTGAGCTGCTGGTGGGCCGGCATACCGACCGCCGGACGCTGGCCAGGTTGCGTCGCCTGATCAAGGATGAAAGTGGCGGCGAGGAGGAAATCCTCAGCTACGACAAGAACGGCGACGAAATCTGGATCTCGGCCAATGTAAGTGCGTTCCACAACGATCGCGGGCGGGTCAAGTACCACTGCGCGCTCTTGACCGATATCACCGAGACCAAGCAGTTGCGCTCGCTGCAGCAGCTGATCATGAGCGCGCTGGCCGATGAGCTCCCGATTACGGATATCGCCGATCAGCTTTGCAGGCGCGTGGAGGAGATCGCGCCTGACGTGGTTTCCTCGATACTCCATATCGACGCCGGCGGGCTGGTTCATCCGCTCGGCGGCCCCAGCCTTCCCGACGACTATTCCCGGGCGCTGGACGGTGTCGCGATTGGCCCCGATGTCGGCTCCTGCGGCTCCGCGGCGTTTCACGGCGAGCCGGTCCTGGCGATGGATATCGATACCGATCCGCGCTGGCAGCCGTACAAGACCCGGCCGATCGAGGTCGGCCTGCGCGCCTGCTGGTCGACGCCGATCAAGGCCAAGGATGGCCGCGTGATCGGAACCTTCGCCTTCTATTTCCGGGAATGTCGGGGCCCAAGTCGTTGGCATCAGCGCATCGTCGATGCCTGCGTGCATCTCGGGGCGATCGCGATCGAGCGCAAGGAGGCACGGGCCCAGATCGCGCGGCTTGCCTATTACGATGTGCTGACCGGCCTGCCGAACCGATCGCACCTGCGCGATCTGATCTTCGAAGCGATCGAGGGCTGTGCGGCCGGGCAACATGTTGCGCTGGCGTTTCTCGATGTCGACAATTTCAAGGACGTCAACGATACGCTCGGACATTCGGCCGGCGACGAATTGCTGGTCCAGTTTGCCCAGCGCCTGCGCGCGCAGATCCAGCCGGGTGACGTGCTGGGGCGTCTGGGCGGCGACGAATTCGTGGTCATCCTGCCGAACCGCGACGCGGCCCAGGCTGCGCTCGTCGCCTCGCGGATCACCGACGCTTTGGTGATGCCGCTCGAGATCGGAACCAGACCGGTGCCGATGTCCGCCAGCATAGGCATCAGTATCTATCCGGACAACGCGACCGACATCGATACCCTGATACAGCAGGCCGATGCGGCCATGTACCAGGCCAAGCGGGCGGGCCGTTCCACCTGGCGTTTCTTCAGCGCCGACATAAACGGGCTCGCCGAGCAACGGCTGGTCTTGAGCGCGGCGCTGCGCAGCGCGATCGCCAATGATGCCCTGAAGTTGCATTATCAGCCACAGATCCGGACGATCGATGGCTCCATCCATGCCGTCGAGGCGCTGGCGCGCTGGCATGACCTGGCGCTTGGCGAGATTTCGCCCGCGAAGTTCATACCCTTGGCCGAAGAGTGCGGACTGATCGAGCAGATTGGTCTGTGGTCGATCCGCGAGGCCTGTCGGCAAATGGCGGAGTGGCGCGCATCGGGGCTCGACATCCCCTGTGTGTCCGTCAATCTGTCCCCGATCAATTTCCAGAACGTGAACCTGGCAGCCGCGGTCGCCGAGATTCTCGCAGAGCACAGTCTGCCGCCGGAAGTGCTGATGCTCGAGATTACCGAAGGCGTGATCATGAACGAGCGCTCGGTCGCGATCGAGACGATGAATTCGGTCCGCCGGCTCGGGGTGGGGCTGTCGCTGGATGATTTCGGCACGGGTTATTCGAGCCTCAGCCGGCTGACGCAGTTGCCAATTCGCGAGTTGAAGATCGACCGCAGCTTCATGCGTGATATCGAGAGCAACCCGCGCGCGCGGGCGATCGTCACCACCGTGGTTCGGGTGGGCCAGAGCCTGCAGCTCACCGTCGTCGCCGAGGGCGTCGAAACCGACGGGCAGCGCAAACTGCTCACGGAGCTTGGATGCGACGTTGTGCAGGGATTTCTCTATGCGCCGGCACTGTCACCCACCGCGTTCGGGCGCTGGCTGCTTGACCATAGCGCCAGCCGAGCAAGCGTGATGCTCAGGCGCGTCAGTCGGTCGCTGTCGCAGCCGCCGCTCGCGCCTTCATCGCGTGTCGCCGCCGGCGTTGGGCCGGGTTAGCATCCCGACCTGCTCGGCCGGCGGGTCGGCGCTGAATGTGGACTTCAGCCCCCAACCGATTTTGCCAGATTTTCAAGGTTTTGTGGATGGACCCGGATCAGGCCGTACCGTGGAGCATCGATATCGGCGATCAAAAGGAAGGCCAACGCTACGACGAGCGGCAGCACGAACGCAAGTTTTCTTGAGGCCTTGCCCTCCCGCGACCGATAGCCCAGCAGCAGGTTAGAGCAGAGCGCGACGGCCGCCATGAGCCACCACACGGCGCTGGGAATCCGGTTCCAGTATGCCGCCTGTACATAGCCCTGCGAGTTGATGACGTCGTTCATGCCGGCGAGCACCAGCGCCATAACCGGCGTTGGCTGGGTGGCGGCGGCTCCCCTGACCGCGGCCCAGAGATCGGCCTGCAATTGGCTGGTCGCCTGATCGATCTGCGGTTGCCTTGTTTCGTCCCGATTGGCGTAGAACAAGATGCGCTGTTCGAGGTACGCGCGGAGAAGGCTGCGGACATTTGCGGCATCCGCTGCCGGTAGAAGGTCGGCACGCAGGATTTCGGTCCCGATCGCGTTGGCTTCGGCTTCCTCTAAAATCTTGCGCTGATCGTAGCGGCTGCTGGCCATGGAAACGCTAAAGCCGATGATCAGGGCAAGTAGAGTAAGCGTTGCCCCAAGGATGACGCCGAGATCCTCATGCTGCTCATCTTCGGCTTTCGGGTTGCGCCCGTGCAGCCAGGAGCCCGCCATCGAAGCAAGCCACAGCGCCACAAAAGCCGTCGCGAATAACAGCAAAGGTTGTTGCGTCAGATCGCCCACGGGCCGGTCCTTTCGGTCAGAACCAGACCTATCCCATTTTTGGCCGTTGGTCGAACAACCGGCGGCGTCAGCGTTCGCCTTGCTTCTCGAGGCGCTGCGTTACCGCGGTTCAAGTCGCTGACGTCCGCTTGTGGCGGGTGCTGAAAATGCCGGTTTATCGATGAAGACCCGAAATCACCGTCGACCTTTAAAATGGCGTTTTTGACCGGAGGCGGATTCGAAGCTGCCGGCTGACGGCACGTTTCAGGCCTCGTGCATTTCTCCGACTTGAAATAAATGATTGAAGACTTCAAGGCTCCGGATCGGAAGATTGATTACCGTGGGGTTAATTGCTCCCTTCGCCGCCTCAGTAGTTGCTTAACGATTGTCATTTATGAAGGTCCACACTGCCCTGAATGCATGGGTTCTGCATGCCGGACGCCAAGCCGCCACGACTGTTTCAGCGAGTTCGCCCCACGAGTCCTGAGGCCAGCAAGGCCCAGATCATCGTGAGCCCGAAGTCGCCTGCGATTGCCTGCAGGTTGGTTGACTATTCCCGGGGCGGCGCCTGTCTCGAAATATTCCCGATGGTGAACCTGCCGGATCGCATCGAGATCATCCACGGCAATGTGCGAAAGAAAAGCCGCATCGTGTGGCGGCGGGGAATTCGCATCGGCGTGGCTTTTTGAATCGAACCGGCCAGCTGGCCAGGCGCGCGACCCAGCAGCGAATGGCGCAGCTTCACGTTTTAGGCCATCGCGCCGCCCAGCGTTTTTATACGGCCAAGACCTGAACCGGACATCGCTACGCGGTCGATCAACCCGGCGGGGGAGGGTTCATCGGGAGCGCGAATATTTTGCAAAAGCTGGATTCCATCAAGAGCGATATTGCCGGGACATTCGCCAATATCAGCAGCGCCCTTAACAAGCCGGGCTGAATTTCGGTGATCCCAGCGGGAATCCTGCAGAAGTAGCCGGCTGGACCCACGGTCCGGGACACAGGCGTCACGACGTTCGCTCTGATGAACCACGTCTCGAAGGTCAAGACGCCCAAGCCGACTGTTGCGGTGCCCACCCCTCGAACCTGGTCAGTCCCGCTCGATTGCCGCGATGCGTCGGGGCTCTGCGACGATTCCACCCAGTTGGTGAGCAGGAATTTTCCGAGCCGCTTCCGCCAAGCTATTGAACCAAACGGGAAGCCATCCGACAAAACGATGAGCCGGCGATTTTTGAAGCGCCGTCGGGCGGGAACCCTCTCGCCCGGATCGCCATTGGGGTGATGTGGTTGGTCTCTGAATCTCGCAGTTGAAACATGCCCTTGCTTCGCTATTTTATTTTTGTCGGCGCAGCGCTGCTCGCGCTCTTGTTTGTCGTGTCACCTTTTCTTCCCGAAACGGAAACCGTTTCCCGGCACGACGCGGCCAAGCCAGTTATTCGCATTGCTTCGGACAGGGTCGGTCCGCCGCGGGTCGACTTCGATACCCGGCAGCAGACGGCGGTCGCTCCCACCTTGGTTGCAACCATGCCGGCGCAGGCACCGGCGCTCGAAGCAAGAGCGGAGCTTGCTGCGCCTCTCCCGACATCTGCAGCGCCGGTCAAGGTCGAGCCAAAGATCGAGCCTAAGAAAACCAGAATCGCGAAGCGGCCCGATCGCCAGAGAATGGCTGCCAATCCTCAAACGATGCAGCCCTTCCACCTGACCTGGTAACCAGACGCTCGTCGTCTGGCTCCCGTTCCCGGCTATCCGCAATTCAAACAGCCTGCGTCCACGAAGTAATCGGCCAATCAGCACCAATGTCGACGGCGCAAGGCTCCGCAAACGTACTGCTGGTGCAGACGTGCTCGAAATGCATTGGACCGGTAGCTCGTCAGATGCTGACGTTAGCCAGCGTCACTATTTCTTCTTCCCGGAAGCGAAGCTCGGCTGCCATCCCGCGGTCTTTTGACTTGGCGCCGCGGCAATTGTCTTGATCTTCTGTTTCTTGGGCTTCTTGGACTCCCGATTACCTCTTTGCTCGCCTTTGGCCATACAGGTCTCCCTAAGTTTTCGACGGCGCACCTTTGTATGCAAATTTCTTGTTGACGGTGCGGCTCGATGAGCAATACCAATCGTGCGCCCTTTGTCACCGAATAGCTATGCATAAGTTGGGTCCGTCTCGACCCATCCCTCGGACATTGACCGCCCGTTTCAGTACCGTAGCGAGCGTCATTCTGACGGACGCCGCTCGAAGAAATCCCGATCGGCGCAGTCGTCATGGCTTTGATCGCCCGGTGCCTTCCACCCTGGCTCAGGCCTTTGGCGAGATGCGTTCCTCTCCGTCTATGGCGCGGTCCAGCGCTTCGATCACCGCCTGCGTCTCCATGAATTTGTTGCGTGCTCGCTCCGCCTTGTCCCGGTCAAAAGGAGCGGCCAGCACCTTCGCATGCGCGTCTCTGTCCTCGGTCATCGGTTCCCTGGCTTTCCTCAGCGTTTCAAGTCGCTCGGTCATTGAGACTCCATTTGCTCATATGCTTATCAGAGCGACCTCGATCTCCTTCGGCAAGAAGACCCTGCTCGCCGCGGTAATGCGCGATCAAACCTCGCGAACCGTGGCGGCGATGGCGATCGAGGAGGCAGAGTCTCTCACGAACGTCTGTCGGCAGGCGCGACCATAACGTGGAGGTCGATAGCACCAGCCGAAGCGGATTCAGGTCTGCGGAGCATCAGTGTTTGGCGGCCCAGGAAGGCTTGGCGCCAGACCAGGCAGGAAGCGCATCCCATTCGGCCCATCGCATCCGGCGCTCCTCATCCCCGACCCTGACAAAAACAAACGCAGCATCATCCCGGCCCGTCTTTGAGCCAACGAACATGGCCGGCGTTCCGTATGCATCCCTGATGATCGCTGTATTTGCCATTCCGGCTCCCGCCTTCGTTAGACGCCCGGCTTCCCGTTGCCAGCATGTCGACTGAGGCGGACTACCAGTGAATAATAACCGCGGCAGCGATCACCAGCGCGAAAAACAACGGCAACAACACCGGAGGAACCAGCCACTCACGAAAATTGAAGCTGTGGGAACCGGACATGAGACCGCCTTTTCAGTTGAGGCGGGAGCACAACACTCTCAGTCACCGATATCAGCCCAGGGCGCGCGGTGATGCTGGAGATGTAGCAGCCCTCTCGCCAAATAGCGAGGTTAATTGCACTTCGCTGCGCCGGGTTGACGATTCCGAAGCCGGAATGGGCGGAGGTTGCCGCAAGCCAGACCGTCTAGACCAGCTCATCGGTCCAGACTTTGAAGCTGACCAGGGTGTTCGGCCCGAACGTCTGGGTAATTGGAACGTCAGCGGCATCGCGGCCCTGGGCGATCAGGACACGGCCGATCCGCGGAATGTTGTTGCGCGCATCGAAGGTGTACCAGTGGCCGCCGATATAGGCCTCAAACCAGCCGGCAAAATCCCCCGCGGCGTAGGGAGGCGGCATGCCGATGTCGCCGAGATAGCCCGTGCAATATCGCGCCGGAATGTTCATGCAGCGGCAGAACGTGATGGCGAGGTGCGCGTAGTCACGGCAGACGCCTTTGCTCTCGTTGAACACTTCCCATGCGGTCATGGTCGGCCGCGCATGCTCGTAACCGAACGCGATGTGATTGTGGACGAAATCGCAAATCGCCTGGACCCGTGCCCAGCCCGGCGTTGTCTTCTCAAACAGCTTCCATGCAACATCGGAAAGCCGGTCGGTTTCGCAGTAGCGGCTGCCAAGCAGATAGACGATGGCCTCCGCCGGCAGATCCTCCACGGCGTGCTGTATAGCGGCAGGCACGATCACATCGGGCAAACCGCTGTCGCGCACCGTCCCGTCGGCCGCGAGGCGCACTCGCCCGGCAGGCGCGACGATCCGGCTGCACCAGTTGCCGAAACCATCGCGATAGGGCGTGATCGGGACCGATGGGCTGACGGTCAGGTAATCGGGCACCAGGATGTCGGACGCCCGCGTGAAATGCGTGCCTACCACCGCGATCAAGGGCGTCGGCTGCGGAAAGTCGTAAATCATCTCGAAGCCGACGCGAATTTTCATCCGAACACCCGATTCCAATCGCTTGCATTGTTCAAAATGGCGCGCCGCGCTTGGTACCGCTCACGAGCGGACAGAGTCGCTTGAACGCATGGCCAACCTGCAAGCCAGATCACGCATCCAATCCGCATGAAAATTTTCGAAAATGCTTCCGCCGCACTGCGGAGATGGCTACGAAAGCGGCCGAAAACAAGCCAGGGCGCGGCATATTCGACCTGACGCACCGGTTCCGCGAGAAAGCGATAGCTAATCGGGCCAAAAGAGCGCACGGTTAAAACATGCATAACAAGAGAGTCGGCGCCGAGCTGTGGGCGATGGGCATCCCGGCATGACCATGCGCTCGCGTCGGGAAACCTTCACCTTCAAACATCCTTTCCGGATCAAGGGTATCGATCGCCTGCTGCCCCCGGGTGCTTACGAGGTCATCACCGATGAGGAGATGATCGAAGGATTGTCGTTCGCGGCGTTCCGCCGGGTCGCCACCATGATCATGGTGCCTGCGGCGGCGCCGCACAGTTCGGCGACGGAGATGATTTCCATCGGCTCGGTCGAATTATCCGACGCGCAGCGCATGGACGCGAGCGCGCCCGGTGAGTGACGAGCCGCTCGATCTCGACAAGCACCGCGGCATGGCCGCGCAAAAAGCGACCGACATCAGGCGTATTCTGGCGGACGTCGAGAACAACGCGAGGGAATTGCGCGATCGGCAGGGAGTGCTGGAAAACCAGCTTCTGTCGGCTCCGGCTGCTTCCTGGCCGGACGCCGCCGCCAAGGCGCGCTACGTCCTGAATTTGTACGCGGCGGGTTTGGCAACGGCCGACACCCATCATCGCGATCTCGTCGCGGCCGTCTTTGCGGACTTTGCCCGGCTCTCCAGCGAGAGCTGAGCGAATGGTTGTTCGCCGAACAACCGGAAACCTCTCCGCGCTCGATCGAAGATCGAACGCCAACCTGAAAGCAATATACTCCATGCAAAATCTTTCGCCGCGTCACGTCAAGACAGAAGAGTCGCTCCGGCTTGGCGTCGTATCCGGATGGTACAGTACGAAAGTGAGCGGAACGTTTGTCTCCGGGCCGCACGATTCCGAGGCCGATTGCCTTCGCAAGATCGCAGAGATCGATCCGCCGCCGGCAAAGGTCGTAAGAGCAGCGCCCGCTGCATGACTACATGAAAGGACAACGTCTCGCAGCCGATCAGGACATCGCGCGAAGGCAGGAACGTTCTCCAGGAGGCAACTAAAATGGCACTGACACGCGGCAGTTTTGGCAGTTACGAATTTGACCGGATGGTGGTGCTGTTTTCGATGGTTGACGGCGAACGGCAAATACCCTGTGCCGTCAGCACATCCGCCATGGATGACCTGGAAAAGCCGGAGCGGACCAAACCTGACCAGCGCGAAGCGCAATTCATGCGGTTGCGCGATCAGATTGAAGAGCGTGCCGCTTACAAGTTTCTGGCAAAGGAATTCGAAGGCACTCCGCCCGGCATCATCCTGCGCAGCCTGGATTTTCGAAATGGCCGATAGCAGGATGGTGCGCGATCCGCCGGTCTTGCTGAGCACCGAAGAGTTTGATTCGTTGCGTGAAGTCGGCAAGGGCGATGCCCAAGGCGATATTCCGCAGATACATTGGGAACGCCTGGTTGCTTTGGGTTATGCATTAAGACGACTGGGAACTCTTGGGCTGACGGATTCCGGCGAGCGTCGTCTCGCAACAGGAAACGATCAAGCGCATGCGAACGGTTGTCCGTTGATGGCACCTCCAGCGAGGTCCGCTGTTTAGTCGTTTGCAGGGGCAACGCGGAAGTCGCGCGAACAGACGATTTGGGTAGCGATCGACCCCTAGCGGACGTGCAGCATTTGTTGCTGCCCGCCCGAGAGCGCGCCGCCTCGCGTGGCATCGCATTGGCGAGGTCGCGGCCACCGAAGCGGTCGGTTCTTCTCAACCGGGCTCATCCCATCCCGGGCGATAGCAAATAGCGCGCAACTCCGCCCGGAAACGACAGGACGGATCAGCCTGAAATGCTCCCCGGGCAGATCGTCGGCAAAGGGGATGTCCGGCAGGCTGCAACCGGACTTCATCTCAACATGTCGAACGGTTGACGATCCGTCCCTTGGATCGCGCCACCCGGAAAACCGCCATGCAAATGATAGCCAAGCTTCTCGGCGAGGTCGGAGGGCAAGTTTGCGGACTTGGTGATGTAGCCGTGGCAAGCGGCATAATAGAATGTGTAGGAAGATTCGTTGACGCCGAATACGGCGTCGTCGTCGCCTGGGCGCAGCGGTGTTTCGCTCCATTTGCCGTCAGAAAAATCGAAATTGGCAGGCTCCGTCTTTGAGCAGAAAACGAATGATATCCTGTTCTCCTGCTTGCTCGCGCTGATCGGCTTGCGGTCATACTCGTGCTCGTCATCGGTCGGCCGGTATGAAGCTTCCCAGGCCCTGTAGGAAATCGCAAAGAGCGTTCCGTTCCTGTTGGTGCCCACCGGCGCCGAAGCGTCGATTACAAAGAATCCGCACTCGTCCATATGACAGCGTCCGTAGCCTTGGCGGCCAATCGCGGCGACGAATTCAGGATTTATCGGCTCCGCGGTTGCTGGAAGCGTCAGTTGGGCGAAAAGGTTCGCGAGCAATAACACGGCGAGCGATAACCGCATTTGAACCGTTCCATCATTCGTCCGACCCGATGGAGCGGCCCCATCCGGCGGTCTGTTCGTGCGTAATCGGCCGCTGCGCCGCGATGCGGCTATGGCTAATATTATCTTGCCTGGAGTCAGGGGAAGGACAACTTGCGCCAGATCAATGCCGGCGCCAACATTTGGTTTTTGTTATCTATGCGTGGACATCGGCCCATGCGGCCTCAGGCCGCAACGCAATCCCGGCAAATGGCGCCTACGCTGGATTCGATCACGGGCGGGGAATACCAGGAATGGCAGAGTACATGGCTTATTCGGTCGGGCCGGACGGGTACCATATCGCTTTCAAGGCGCTGGACTGCGCCGATGACGTTGAAGCCGCCGAGAAGGCGAGGCAGCTGGTCGAAGGTCACGACATCGAGCTTTGGTGCGGCGATCGCTTCGTCACGCGGTTTGCTCAAGAGCCGAAATAAGATCCTCCTGGCCCGCAAGCCTGCATCTCGATATGCGTCAGGTCAACGGCGCGCGTATCCGCCGGTAGCTGCAGATTAGATTGGTGAAGAATCGGGTGCGGCACGGTGGCGCACATAGTTCAGGCAACATCCGGACCTGCGCCGTGATCCACGTTTCGGCTTTGATTTTTGTTGCAAAAGTCGGTTGAGACAGGCCAGGAAGCGGCGCTTTCCGGACAATGATGTCCGCATTTTTACGGGGAAGCAGACATCGAACCTTCCATGCTCGAGATTTATTGCCGTGGTTCGCTGCAAGAAGCGCGCAACTTAACGCGATCTTAAAGGGCCGCCCCGACACTGTCCTTTTCGTGTGCTCGAATTTTCCGAGATTCTCACTCGAACCGGGCTCCGCGCCCGCGAATATTGACGGGGGACCTTATTGTGCTGCAGCCGGATTCCATTATCGCCGAACTCGAAGACGCCGTCAGGAGCGGTTCGTCGGAAAGACGTGTCTCCACCCTTCGACAGGTAACGGATCTTTTCCTGCATGGCGGGGAACGCCTCAGCGAGGATCAGGTCAAGGTCTTCGACGACGTGTTGTGTCTTCTCGTCACCCGCGTCGAGAGCCGGGCCAGGGCCGAACTCAGCGCGCGTCTGGCGCCGGTCGACTACGCGCCTTTCGAAGTCATTCAACACCTCGCGCGGGATGACGAAATCGCGGTGGCCGGCAGCGTGCTGGCCACCTCCAGCCGCCTGCGGACCAGCGACCTCGTGGAGATTGCGAGCACGAAAGGCCAGGATCACCTGCTGGCCATTTCGGGCCGAACAAACCTCCCGGAAGCCGTCACCGACGTGATCGTCGACCGTGGCGAAGGCAAGGTCATACGAAAGCTCGCCAACAACGCCAGCGCGCGCTTTTCCAATAGCGGCTTTTCCAAAATCGTCGCGCGCTCGGAGGCGGATGCCGAACTGATCGAAATCCTCGGCCTTCGCGTCGACCTGCCTGTCAATTTCCTGCGCGATCTGCTGAAGCGCGCGACCGAGGCGGTGCGCGAGCGGCTGATGGCCCTGGCGCCTCCCGAACTCCAGGAAGAGATCAAGCGGGTTCTTAAAGCCATCTCGTCCGCAGCGCAGGAAAATGCACGGGACTTCAGCCGCGCCGAAGCGCTGGTCAAGCTGCTGAATGAAAAGTTCGAACTGCACGACGACGCCATCATCAAATTTTCCGAAGGCAAGAAATTCGATAATGTGGCTGCCTCGCTCGCGCTTCTCGGCGGCGGGTCTACCGAAATGATGGCGCAATTGCTGGAGGGGCCGCGGTCAGACCTGATCCTGATTCCCTGCAAAGCCGCCGGATTTGGCTGGATGACGGTCGAAAGCATCCTTTGCAATCGCCCGTCCAAGCAAAAAATCAGCGCCGAAACGCTGAAGGTCGCTGCCAAGGATTACGGCAAATTGTCGCTGGAGACCGCCCAGCGCACGCTGCGCTTCTGGCAGGTCCACAACAAGCTCGAGAAGTAGTTCGTAGCCAGCGTTGCCGAGCTGCGCGGAGCCGGAAAAGCCGCCGGCCCGCTATAGGTTTCGTACGCGCTCGTTCAACGCTGATCCTTCACAGGAGCTTCAAATCCGGGGCTTGAGTGCGATTGGTATTACAGATGCCACGGAAAATCCGGCGATGTCACCAAACAGTTATCGCCGGTAAATAAGTTTTAAGTGTTGGTTGACGGCACGGCGTTTATACCTCGCGCGATGGCACGCGTCGTTACACCAACTGTCGAAGTGTTCGCGCCCGATGGAAGCAGGTCGCTTTGGGCAGTGGCGCTGCCGCATAGCGAGGCTGTCGCGGCGGTCAGAAGCGTCATCCCGCCCGATCACGTCGCCGAACTCTCCATTCGACGTTTGCGCCGCAGCCCGAGGCTGGATGGCCTCCGCCCCGGTGAAGTCCGCAAGATAGAAGCCATGACCGAGCCCAAGCGCCCGCGCAATCGCGCGCAAATGGCGCAGTCAATCTACGATACCGTCAAGGACGAGCATCCTGACGCCGCCCGAGCGATGTTCGAGTATCGAGCCTATGCGGTCGCGAGCGATGGTCGCTTCATGGGGTTCAAGCAGATGATCTGCCGTGACGATAGCGAAGCCATCGCCAGGGCAAAACGGCTGATCGGCAATCTTGATATCGAGGTCTGGGAAGGCGACCGTTTCATCATGCGGTTGCTTCACAGACTCAAATAGAGCCGATATCGTTTATCGGCAATTTGCCGGCTACGGGATGTCCAACTTTCGTATGCGCATCCGGGCGAAGAACGATCAAGCGCCGGAAGCGGATCAGCCAAACACGTCAGAACGGCGAGGCGGTAAAGCCGAGCGGCTGCACCACGTCGTAGGACGCTTTCGACAGCGCCACGGCATAGTTGACGGTGAGCGCGCCGAACGGCGAGGCCCAGGTCAGGCCGGCGCCGACCGAAGAGCGCACGATGTTGGCATTGGCAACCTGCAGCGATTGCGTCGAGCCAGTGTAGCGAAACACGCTGCCGGCATCGACGAACCCGATTGCCTTCAGGCCGTATTCGGCCGGCACGCCTGGGATGTTGCTCTGTAGTTCGGCCGTCGTCGCCCAGTACATGCTGCCGCCGACATTATCCATCGTCGTGCCCGGCGTGAGGTCGCGCGGACCAAAACCGTTGGGCGCAAATCCCCGCACCATCGAAGGACCGCCGAAGAAGTTGTCGATCAGCGGCACCTGCTTGCCGCCCCAGCCGGTGATATAGCCGCCTTGCGCGCGCGCCAGCGTCACGACGTCGTCGGTGACGGGATGGTAGTAGCGCAGGTCCTCGGTGGTTCGCATGAACCTGACGTCGCCGCCGAGGCCGGCGAGATCCTGCCTGAGCTGCGAATTGATGCCGCTGGTCGGCGCCTTGGTATTGTCGAGCGTAGAGTAGGTCGCGGTGCTGCCGACCGCGGACACCCATTGCGGTCCGGCGGCGGCGGCCTGCTGGATTGCGAGCGAGGGGGCGGCGGCGAGCGAAGCCGGATCGAGCGTGACGGTCTGCCGCGAGATCGAATAGCGCCACTGCACGCCGAGCTGCTCGGTCAGCGGCGTGCCGATCAGCATCATCGCGCCGTAATTTTCGGTGCCGTAGGACTGGTAGCTGTTGGAATCGGTCTGCTTGGCGAAGATATCGACGCCGCCAGAAACGCGGTTGCCGAAGAAATATGGATCGGTCGCCGACAGATCGATGCCCTGGCTATATTGACCGTAGGTGAAGGCCGATTTCACCGCGACGCCGGTGCCCATGAAGTTGCTCTCGCCAAGCTTGACCTCGGCCAGCCAGCCATCGACGGTGGAATAGCCGCCGGCGACGTTGAAATCGGCGGTCTCCCGTTCCACCACCTCGACATCGAGAATGACGCGATCCGGCACCGAGCCGGGTTTCGCCGTGATCTTGACGGTCTTGAAGAAGTTCAGGTTTTTCAGGCGCCGTTCGGCGCGGTCGATCAGGCCCTTGTTGTAGGCATCGCCCTCGGCGATGTCGAATTCGCGCCGGATCACATAGCCACGCGTGCGGGTGTTGCCGTGGATGTCGATGCGTTCGACATAGCTGCGCGACCCCTGGTCGATCTCGATCGCGACGTCGATACGCCTTGCTGTTGCATCGCGCGTGGTGCGGGGGGTGACATGGGCGAAAGGATAGCCGAGTTTCGCCAGTTCAATCGCAATGACGTCGCCGGTCTTGCCGAGCGCGGTGCCGTCGAACATGGCGCCTTGCCGTACCAGCAACAGGCGGCGAAATTTTTCGCCGTCCAGTCCTTCCACATTGCAGATGATTTTGATGTCGCCGAAAGAATAGAGCGGGCCTTCGTCGATCGTGAAGGTCAGCGTGAATCCCCTGGTCGCGGGATCGTATTCGGCGAGCGCCGAAGGCACGCTGGCGTCGGCATAGCCCTTGCTGCGGTAGTAGGTCCGCAATTGCTCGCGATCGCCGGCGACGAGGTCCGGATCGTAGACGTCGCCGCCGGTCAGGAAACCCAGCATGTTGCTGGCCGAGGTCTTGATCACGGCGGCAAGCTGGCGTTTGCCAAAGGCCTTGTTGCCGATGAAGTTGATCTGCCGCACCGGGGTCCTGGCGCCCTCCGTCACCACATAGACAAGGTCGACGCGGTCGTTGCCGCGGTCGATGATCTCGGGCCTGACGCCGACATCGTTGCGTCCGACATGCCGGTAGGCTTCCATGATGCGCCCGACATCGGACTGCACCACGGCGCGCTGCAAGGCGCCGCGGGGCTTGGATTCGACAACCGCCCTGAGGTCGGTGTCGTTGAGCTTCTTGTTGCCTTCGAAGGCGACGCGCTCGAGCAGGGGGGCCTCGTGAAGATGCACCACCAGCCGCTCGCCGGCGCGCTCGATTTCGACCTTGTCGAACAGGCCGGTCGAAAGCATCGCCTTCAGCGCCGCGTCGCGCGCGGCTTCGTCGAAGCGCCCGTCCGGCGCGGCGTGGAAATACGAACGCACCGTCTCGGCGTCGATGCGGCGATTGCCTTCAACCGCAATCGCCTCGCGCGCCGGCGCCGATTCGGCTGCGACGGCTTGCACGGAAAAAAGCGCCAGCGCTGCGATCACGAGCGCGCCTGCGGCGCTCGACCGGGCGCGTCGCCGATCCGACGCGATGCTTGGCCTCATCACGATCCGCCTGTTATCCGCCTTGCCCCGCTACGATCGAAGTGTGCCGGCGGGGCGAAAGAATGTCGGCGTTGCGGTGGGACGACGCCATAAGTGTTAACGCCCCGCCATAATTTCGACGCAGCCGGGAAAATGCGTTCCAAGAATTGTCGCATAGCCGCTTCAAATGGAACCTAGCGATAGAGCCGGGAAAACGTTCGCGCTTGGGAGCGTCACATGCGTTACGCAGCTTTCGTCACTGCCCTGTTCGTGCTGGTCCAGCCCGTGTCGGCCGCGATCACCCCGGAGATCGATCCGCGCGCCTCGCTAAGCGTGGTGCAGCAGTGGATCTACAATTACCGCGCCAAGCCGGATTACGCGCATATTCCCGCGGCCGTGCGCGTGCTGTTTCACTCGCAGACCTTCAGGGAGCCGGAGAATGCCGGCATCTATCTCGGCTTCATCGCGGGAGCGATCGGATCAAATCCGTCCAGGGCCGAACAACTGGTCAACAGTTTCTTTCCGGTGCCGCCGGAAGACGAATGGGTGATCGTTCGCGCCATCGCCTTTTCGGGGTTGCCCGACTGGCGCAATCTGTTGCGCAAGGTCGCACCGAAGATGCCGGGCCGCAAGGTGATGATCGACAGCTACCTCTCCGGCACGCTGCCGACCCTCGCCGAGATTCCGCTGGAGGAGACCAAGCCCGGCATGTGGGATAAATTTCGCGGCGCGTTCACGCAAAATCCCTTCGCCAAGGACGAGAAGAAGCTGAAGATGCAGCAGACCTTCGCCGGCAATCAGGATCTGCTCGACACGTTGTGGGGTTATTATTTCGCGACCGGCTCCTACACGCCGATCCTGCGCATCATCGGGATGCTGCCCTGGAGCAAGAGCCGCGATACCGTCGACAAGCTCACCGTCGGCAGCATGGCGCGCTACACGCTTGCCAGCTACGCGGTGCGCGATGCGGGCTTGCGCGAATATCTCCGCAGCGAACTCTCTGTGCAGCCGGCCGCGGTCAAGCTGCCGCTTGGCGAGGTGGTCGAGGCGGCCGATACGGTGCAACTCGGCGCGGTGCGGAAAGATGCGCTTGCCGCCGTCGAAGAACTCAAGGCCAAGGGTTCCGACGCGCGGCGCAACCTCGACCTCTGGGGTCAGGTCGGCGTCGGCGCGGTCGCGCTCGGCTGCGTCTCGGCGGCGGCGCTTGGCCAGGTCGCGATCGGTATTCCCTGCGTGATCGGCGGCTCGGCCTCGCAGGGGCTGTTGTCGTTCTGGGAAAAGCAGCAGTGAGGCCACTCCTGCTGCACACTGCCGTAAACTCGTCAGTGCTGCTGACGTGTCCGATGCCTTCGATCTTAACAAGTATCTGTTGTCGCGATAAGCTTGCGTCACTTGCTATGGAGCTTGTCGCATGATCACAGAAATCGTGTTGTTTCACCTGCCGGACGGCATGAGTTGCGAAGATGCGATCGCAAAGTATCGCCTCTCACTGCCCATTTGGCAGGCTAACCCGGACCTGATCCGCAAGGCGTTCTTGTTTGACGAAAACTCTCGGCGCGGTGGCGGGGTGTATCACTGGAAAAGCATGGAAGCGGCGAAGCAGGGGCACGGTCCCGAGTTTCAAAGTCGGATCCAGGCGACTTTTGGAAGCCAACCCGAGTTTCAGTATTTTGAAACGCCCATCGTACTTGACAACTCGACCAAGCGGGTAATCGACGAAGCGGCTTAATTCGCTTCAACGAAATGTCGTCGTGAGCCGTCTTCGGCGGATTTAGTCGGTGCCGCCAAAGCGCTCAGGAGCGAATACTTTTGTTGCTCGCACCCCAAACCTCCCCCGCAAGCGAGGCAGGGTGACGCGCGGTGGGCGGAGGGATGGATTGCTTCGGAGCTCACGCTCCTCGCAATAGCGCTGTAGTTCACGCCGGCGAGGCCAGTGGCTTGCCCTTCTCGACGACATAGGTGCTCACGATCCGGGTCTTCTTGTCGCCGTTCTTGCTGCCCGCATGCGGCGTGTTGGCTGGGACCACGAAGGCGTCGCCCGGCTTGACGGCGCGGGTCGGCTGCCCCTCGATCGGCAGATCGAGGCCCCCTTCGAGCACATAGGCGGATTCGACACCCGGGTGAGTATGTCTGGCCACCGTGATGCCGGGCTCGATTTCCGCTTCCGCAATGATCGTGACATATCCAGGCGTCGGACCGTCGGTCTGCGACAGGATTTTTCGCGTCACTCCGGGTGTCGTCGCGGGCGGCGACGTTTGCGCCGATGCGTCGGTCGCAGCAAATCCAGTGATGGTGCAGAGCGCGCAGGATGCAATTCCGGCAAAGCCCCCGACGTGTCAGCATTTGGCGTGTCAGCATGATGAACCTCCCGTGTGGCGCCCGGCTCGTATGGCCGGGCATGCCCTTCTGACCGGCGTCGTTTCGCGCCGGTTTCGGCGCAAAACCGCCCGACGGAGGTGCCCTTGGCAAGCGGCGAAGTTCTGGAAAGCCCGGCCATCGGTCACGGTCAAGCGGCGAACATGGCGCGCTTCTTGCAAATTTCGGCCAGCCGGTTTGAACGCCGCGCCGGCCGGGGCCCACTAATGGGGCGATGGAGGCTTCGATGAAGATGATGTCAAGGTCGCGGTATCGTTGCCGGTTGAGGTCCTTCCTGCGCACCACACGGCGACGCCGCGACGCGAAGAATGTCAGGAGCCTCACATTGCGCGGTAACAGCCGAGCCGGCCGTTACCCGATACTGCTGAAGGTCAGGCTGGATTCCGGTTTGTCCGGGTACACGCGCTCGCGGTGAATCTCCGTGCCGGACTCGTCAAGGACAACGATCGAAAGGTCGGAATTCCTGCATCGGGGATCGTCGCGGAGCCGTCTTGCGATTTCCTTGCTGTGCTCGATCGCGCCCGAGACCGTGAGAAACTCCAGCCCCCGTCTGTCCCTGGTAGGGATGCCGTCCGTCAGGTCGAAATAATAGGTGCGCATGACAATTCCCGCCGTTGCAAAATCTGCCTGAGAGCGGGCAACAGATGCCCCCAAAACGAAGCGCACCCGGCAAGCATCCGCAGCCCAACTTTCAAGCTGACCAGAACGTCCACGGAAGCTCGCTCTAATTTCCTCAGCCGCGGTCTTCCCTGACCTTGAATAAGTAGAGCACAAATCGCCTGCTCCACCTTGACCTTGATCAAATACAACCCCCCGGCGAATTCGGCGTGCGCAACAAGATTACTTCGACCGCGATCGAACCAATGAGCGGAAACTCATCCTATGAAGGCGAGTTGAAGGGCACGTGCCGAACGGCCGCGCCTCAATCCGTCAACCGGATGTCTCGCCATGGATGGCTCAACGATGGATTTTTCGACCGCCCGGCAGCTCGATCCGCGCGAGCAGCATTTTCGCATTCCCGGCCCGGCCACGGGATTGTCGCTGTTCTTGCGGCTCCTGCCGGCAGGGAAAGCCCGGTTCCAGCCGCGTCGCGCCGTTCTCTACGTCCACGGAGCGACGTTTCCCTCGGCGCTGTCGATCGCGCACCGCTTTGACGGGAAATCCTGGCGCGATGCGTTGATTGAGGCCGGCTTCGACATGTGGGGACTGGATTTCTACGGCTTCGGCCATTCGGATCGATATCCGGAAATGCATGCGCCCGCGGCCGACAACCCCGCTTTGTGTGTCGCGGAGGATGCCGCAGGGCAGCTGGAGGCCGCCGCTCGATTCATCCTGACGCACCAGAACATCGAGAGGCTGTCGCTGATTTCTCATTCATGGGGCTCGATGCCCGCATGCCTGTTTGCCGGCAGGCATCCGGCGCTGGTCGACCGGCTGGTGCTGTTTGCCCCGATCGGACGCCGCGACCCCCGCCGCAGCGAAACGCCGCCTTCATTTCCGGCGTGGCGCATCGTGACGACGGAAGATCAGTGGAACCGGTTTATCGAAGACGTGCCCGCGCACGAGCGGCAGGTTTTGTCGCGGGCGCACTTCGAGGAATGGGGCGAAAGTTATCTCGACAGCGATCCGGAGAGCCGCCTGCGCAATCCCGCCGGCGTCAAGGTTCCATTGGGTCCCTTCAGTGAGATCATCAGGGCGTGGCACGGCCGGCTGGCCTACGATCCCGCGCTGGTCCGGGCGCCGGTCGCCATCATACGCGGCGAATGGGACGGGCTCATGCCCGACGACGACGCGAGGCGGTTGTTCGATGCATTTACCCGGTCGCCTATAAAGCGTGACGTCAAGATAGGCCGCGGCACCCATTTGATGCATTTGGAGACGATGCGACCAGCGCTTTGGCAGGAAAGCATCAATTTCCTGAACGGCGGCGATACCGCGCCGATCCCGGCTTGAAACAAGGAGAGATGGTCAATACCGCTCTCGCTACCGGGCCGCAAAGTGCTAGTGTCTGCGGCAAGACAACCGGTGAGGGCGCCATGGGCTTCATTTTCTTTCTTGTTCTGTTGGTAATCATCTATGCCCTGGTCTCGCTTCGGGTGCTCAAGCAATATGAGCGCGGCGTGGTGTTTCTGCTCGGCCGGTTTGCCGGCGTGCGCGGACCCGGCCTGACGCTGATCTTCGTTCCGATCCAGCAGATGACTCGCGTGTCGCTGCGGACCGTCACCATGCAAATCCCGTCGCAGAAGATCATCACCAAGGACAACGTCTCGATCGATATCGCGGCGGTGGCCTATTATCACATCACCGATCCGGAGAGGGCTGTGATCGCGATTGAGAACGTCTACAACGCGATCAACCAGATCAGCCAGACCACGGTGCGCAACGTGGTCGGGCGCTTCAGCCTCGATCAGCTGTTGTCGGACACGGCAAGCATCAACGACCAGATCAAGAACGTCATTGATCAGCACACCGAACCCTGGGGCACCCAGGTCACGGCGGTCGAGATCAAGGACATCACGCTGCCGGAGAACATGCAGCGGGCGATGGCCAAGGAAGCCGAGGCCGAGCGCGAGCGCCGCGCCAAGATCGTCGCCGCCGAAGGCGAATACCAGGCCGCGGTGAAGCTCGGCCAGGCGGCCGACATCATCACGCAACACCCGGTCGCGCTGCAACTCCGCACGCTGCAGACGATGGCGGAAATCTCGGTGGAGAAGAATTCCACCATCATTTTCCCCGCCCAGTTCATGACCACGGTGCAGGACGCGGTCGCACTCCTGGCAAGAGATTCGGCGTCGAAATAGGCCGGCATTGGTTCGGCCGTGCTAGGAATTGCCTGGCTCCGCGCCCGGGACTTGCTGCGCCTTTCCAGCGAACGGCACGAGCAGTAGGCCGATCAGCGCCACGATCGCCAGCAGCATCCAGGCCTCGTTGACGGAAAGCGCGAACGCGGCCTTCTCGACCATCGGGCGAACATAGGCCTCCACAGTGGCGTCGGACACGTCCGGCGGGCGGTGGGTGAACAATTGCACATCGAGCCCGATCGCCTGAGCCGCCGATATGTCGCCGGCGATCAGACGGTCTCGCAAGGCCTCGCCATGACCGACCGTGCGCCCATAAAGGACGGTATCGATCAATGCGATGCCGATCGCTCCGCCCAGGTTTCGCATCAGGTTGAACAGGCCGGAGGCGTCCGGCACCTGTGCCGCCGTCAGCGTGCCCAGCGCCAGCCGCGTCGGCGGCAACAGGCAGAACATGATGGCGATGCCGCGCAGGATCTGCGGCCAGAACATCTCGTCGAAATCGGCGACGCGGCTCTGGAACGCGCTCAAGCCTAGGCCGAGCGCGAACAGGGCAAATCCGCACGCCGACAATTTGCGCGGATCAAGCCGGCTTTCCAGCATGCCCGCGACCGGCGCGGTCACCAGCTGCGCAATGCCGGTAACGAGCATGATGGTGCCGATCTCGAAGGCGTCGTGACGCCGGACATAGGCGAGGAAGACCGGCATCAGATAGACCGATCCGAACAATCCGACTCCGAGACAGAAACTCAAGGCGCAGCCGATCGCAAAGGCGCGGGCGCGCAGCGTCGTCAGCTCAACTACGGGGTAGGCCGCCTTGACCGTCCTCACCGCGAAGACGGTTGCGGTCACCGCGCTTGCGAGGAACAGCGCGAGGCAGAACGGCGAAAGCCAGCCATCCAGCGGCGCCTGTTTCAGGCCGAGCTCGAGCGTAGCGAGCGCAACCGCCATCAGCAGCAACGAGATGCGATCGAGCGTGGCGAGATCGTTGAAGTTGGGCTTCTCCGGCGGCAGCAGAAATGGCGTGGCGGCGGCCGCAACACAGCCGGGGGCGACATTGATCAGGAACAGCCAATGCCAGGACCAGGTCTCGGTGATCCAGCCGCCGACCACCGGGCCTATGGTCGGCGCCAGCACCGCCATGATGCCGGCCATCGTGGTGGCGATCGGGTGCAAGCGAAGCGGAAACAGCAGGAAAACGGCGGAGAACACCGCGGGGATCAGCGTGCCGCCGGCAAATCCCTGCAGTACGCGGAAGCAAACCAGCGTCGCAAAATCGAAGCTCGCCGCGCAGCCGATGGAGGCCAAGGTGAACAGGCTGATCGCGCCGACAAACAGCCAGCGCAAGGTCAGGACGCGCGTCAGCCAGCCGGTCAGCGGAATGGCAATTATCTCCGCGATCAGATAGGCGGTCTGAATCCAGCTCATCGCATCGCGTGAGATCTCCAGTGCGCCTTGAATTGCCGGCAGCGAGGTTGCGACCACCTGAATGTCGAGGATTGCCATGAACATGCCGAGGCACATCAGGATGAAGCCGAGCCATGTCGCCGCGCGGGCCTGGTCCGGCGCTGCGACCACCTCGCTCATCTTCTTGGTGACCGCTTCGCTCATGGCGCGGCGCGCGCCGTCATCCCGCGGGACGCCCCGAGCGCGCGGTTCTCGGCGCGGATGCGGATCAAGAGAACCGCTGAATTGAGGACCGTGAATGTCACGGCAAGCCACGGCAGACCCAGCGCCAGCGGCAGCACGGCGATTTCGCCTGCAACCACCGCATAGTTTGGATGCGCGAGCCACCGATAGGGCCCCGCCGAAATCAGCCTCTCGCCCGGCAGCACGATGATCCGGGTGGTCCAGCGCCGCCCCAGCGTTCGCATCACCCAGAAGCGAAAGCCCTGCAACGCGAGATAGACCGTCAACGCGAGCATATTTAGCGGCCGGTCGTGCCCGAACAGCCACAGCGCGAGCAGCCAGCAGGCATGCACGGCAACAACAAGCGGATAGTGCCGCGGGCCACCTCGAGGGCGCCGCGGGCCTTCAGCCTGCGCGTGTTGAAATATGAAAGCGCGAGCTCTCCGGCGCGCTGCGCCGTGACGGCTGCGAGAAGGAATTCGGCCCAGGTCACGTCTGCCCAGGTCACGCGGCGTGCCGCAGCGAAACACAGCTTGCGGTGAAGCCGGGTCCGAGCGCGGTCAACAGCGAGCGTGCCGGCAGTCCCTTCGCGATCGCACGTTCGAGGATGAACAACAGGGTCGGCGCCGACATGTTGCCGTAGTCCGCGATCACCTGGCGCTCGTGTTCGAGCGTCCCCTGGTCGAGCGCGAGCGCGGTCTCGATCGCGATGATCACCTTGGCGCCGCCGGGATGGCAGATGAAGCGGTCGATCTCGGCCATCGAGAGCTGCATGCGCGAGAGAATCTGCGTCAAGGCGGGCTTGAGGTTCTCGGTGACGAATTCGGGGACGGTGCGGCGAAGGATGACACCGAACCCCAAGGGATCGACGCTCCAGCCCATGACGTCGAGCGTATTGGGCCACAGGTGCTCGCCGGTCGTCTCGATGCGGGTCGCGCCGCCGTCGCCGGCGCGCAGCACGATTGCGGCGGCGCCGTCGCCGAACAGGCTGGTGGCGATGATGTTGGCCTTGGTGAACTCGTCGAGCCGCAGCGCCAGCGAGCAGAGCTCGATCGTCACCAGCAGCACATTGCTGCCGGGCCGCGCCTCGGCCAGGCGCGAGGCGATCGAAAGGCCCGAGGCCCCGCCGGCGCAGCCGAGGCCGAACACCGGTATGCGCGAGACGTCGGATCGAAATCCCATCCGGCGGTGGACACGCGCATCCAGGCTCGGCGTTGCGATCCCGGTGGAGCAAACGGTGACGACGGTGTCGATATCGGCTGCGCCAAGGCCCGCGCTCGCCAGTGCCTTGCCGGCGACTTCGATGAACAGCGCTTCCGCTCCCTCGAGAAACGCCGCGGTGCGCTCCGGCCAGCCGCGCGGCTCGAGGTACCACTCGAATGGCTTCACGCCGTGCCGCTTGAGGATTCCGGTGTTGGTGAAAATGCTCGAGAACCTCTCGAAATCGGGAAAGCGGCTGCCGAAGACGTCCCATGCCGCGGCCAGGACATCCTTCTGCAGGAACGTGTGGGGAGGAACCGATGTCGCCAGCGAAACCAGGGCAGCATTGTGCATTGACGGGATCTTTCGTGTCGCATTCCGCTATGATGGGAACAGCGACAGGAAGCTTTTATTTCGGCGGGTGAAAAAAACTTTGGTCGCGCGGGTCACTAATAATTGAAACGCGCGCCAATGCGACCGCGCTGCGGTCAAAGATTTGGCGTTGTCTTCACATTCGAGCTGCCCGCGCGGCTGCCCTTATGTCGATCCGGAGATGAAGGCCTGCACCCGCGTGGCAAAATGGATCGGTGTCTCCTGCATCGGGTAGTGCCCGGAATTGCCGATCTTCTCGATTTCCGCGTGGGGATAGAGTGCGGGATAGACGCTCCGCACCAGATTCTCGCTGATGCCGTTGTCGAATTCGCCGAACAGCACGAGCATGGGCGCCCTGACCTTGCTGGCGTCGGCCGCGAAGTCGTCCCTGATGAAGGAGCGCATATAGCTCTTGAACGCCGCGGGGCTCGCGGTTTCGCGCGCCCGCCGCAGCATCAATTCCAGCCACGTCCTGGAAAGACGATTGCCGACGGAATCGCCCATCAGCGCCAGCGCCACCTCGTCCTGTTCGCACGCGGCCGCAAAGAAGCCGAATACCGCATCGTCGAACGGCAGCGGAGAGGCCGGCACCGGCGTGACCGCGGTCACCGACCGAACGCGCGCAGGCGCATCCATCGCCACCTTCTGCGCCGCCTTGCCGCCCATCGAATGACCGACGACATGAAACTCGCTCCATCCGAGCTGGTCGGCGAGCGCGATCACATCCGCCGCCACTTCGCCGATGCTGTAGTCACCGTGAATGTTGCGGGAGTTGCCGTATCCGCGGATATCAGGGAAGGCGAAGGTGAAGCGCCCGGCATCGATGCCATCGAACATCGGCGCGAACACCCGGTGATCCCAGAACCACCCGTGAATGACCGCGACCCTGGTCGCTCCCGTGCCTACCGTGTGATGCCAGACCATGTGTCCCTCCCGTCGCTTTGTTTCCTGAAGTCTATCGGTCGTCGCCAGAAAGGCCAACCCGGCCCGCGGGCCGATCGGATGCCGGCTTATTTCTGGTCGGCCGCCGCGAACACCTCGCGGCAGGCGGCCACGCCGTTGATCGCAGCCGCGACCCCGACATAGGGCACGAGCTGCATCATGATTTCGACCAGCTCCTCGCGCGTCACGCCGCAGCGCAACGCGCCGCCGATATGGGTGCGCAGCTGCGGAGCGGCGCTGCCGAGCGTCGCCAGCGCAGCGACGGTTACGATCTGGCGCGTGCGCGCGTCGAGCGTCGGACTTTGGTAGATCTCGCCGTAGATCGTCTCAAGCACATAGGTTGCGAGCTGCGGGGCGATGTCGCCGAGGGATCGTTCGACCTGGTCCGGCGTTTGCCCCAGAATTTCACCGAGTTTTTGGGTGCCGCGTACGCGGCGTCGAGGGTCTGACTGCATGGTGGTTTCCTTCCGTCTCAGGCCGCCATAGACTGCACTTGCTTCCGCGGGGTGCGGGAGGCAAGACGTTTTGCAAGCTGTAGGGCCGGCATCTGCAAGCGTCAACAAACCGGATGCGGAATGAACCGCAGGGATTAGCGAAAGTCGATCGCATGGTCGGGGGGAATTGGTTCAGCGCTTGCGCAAGAATGGCCGGACTTTGCGCCGGCGTTGCGGTGATGGCGATCGCAGGATCGGCTTCCGCCGTCGCGCAAAGCTATCCCACGCAACCGATCAAGATGGTAGTCGGATTTGGGCCGGCCTCAGCCGCGGATGTCCTTGCCCGGCTTGTCGGCAAGCAGATGGAAGTCACGCTCGGCCAGCCGATTGTCGTGGAAGACCGGCCGGGCAACAGCAGCATGATCGCGGCGGAAATCGTGGCGCGCGCGCCCGCCAATGGCTACACGCTGTTCATGGCGACGATCGCCAACACGCTCAATCCCGCCGAGACCAAATCGGGCTTCGATCTCGGGCGCGATCTTGCGCCGATCGCGCTGCTCGGCGTCGTTCCCAACGTCCTGGTCGCGCATCCGTCGGTCCCGGCAAACAATCTGCAGGAATTGATTGCGCTCGCGAAGAGCAAGCCCGAGAGCCTGACGTTCGGCTCTTCGGGTTATGCGACGGCGAGCTATATGGCGGCCGAGCTGTTCAACGCCAATGCGGGCACCAGGGTTCTGACGGTTCCTTTTCAGGGCGGCAGCAGCCAGGCCGTCTCGGAACTGCTCTCGGGCCGCATCACGCTGATGTTCAATGTTGCTGCGACGCTGGCCCCCTATGTCGAGGCCGGAAAGCTGAGGGCTTTCGCCATGGCGCAGCCGACGCGCGCGTCGATCATGCCTGAGGTGCCGACGTTGGCTGAAGCCGGAATGAAGGGCTTTGATGCCGGAATCTGGATCGGTCTGCTTGCGCCGGCCGCAACCCCGCCGGCAATCGTCGAAAAGCTGTCGCGCGCTGCGAACGATGCGTTGAAAACGGAAGAGGTTCGCAGCGCTTTGAGGCGGCAGGGCATCGACCCGCTCGGTGGAACGCCGAAGGAATTTGCCGACTTCATCCGCGCGGACATTGACAAGTGGGTCGCGGTTCTCGCTTCGTCCGCCCAAGGGAAGTGAGAGCCGAGGTGAGACGTTCTGGCCGGGAACAACGAGCAACCCATCTGGAATCCGAGGGCCAGCAACAAACTGAAACACTTTTCCGCCACGGCGGCCGGTCTCCTCCCGCGGCGTGTCGCCGCCACCGCTCTCGCGCAAGCGGTACGGCAAAGCAAAGGAGCCCCGTCTGGCCGACGGGGCCCTGCGCGGCAAGCCTGCTATTTTTCGGCGCTGCTGCCGGGCGCCGGAGTGCGCGCACCGCGCTTGCTGGAACCGGAACTCATTCCGGTGGTCGTGCCTGACTTCATCTTGCTGGTTTTCGTTTTGCCGGACTTCATTTTGCCCATGCCCGATTCGACATGGGTGGTTTCCTTCGAGGTGCCGGGCGCCGGTTGTGCCGGGTCGGTCTGGGCCGACGCAATGGCGGTTGCGCCCAGGAACCAGGCGAATGCGAGGGCCGGGATGGCAAGCTTGGATCGCATGAAGAATCTCCTCACTCATTGTCGGTGATGCCCGAGTTAAAACTTGCGACGCGGATTTGCGTTCCCAGCGTGAGCCGACAGGATTCTCCGCGGGCGTACCGCATGCCGCGGCCAGCCGTGCTTCATCTCCAGAAATATGTGCGATACCGCACATATTAACAGGCTGCGTCCCCGGCGCGGCTGCCTCAGATCTGGCTGGACAGTGGCAACAACAGGTGCAAATTTCGCCAAAGCCCGGTACGGTGCAAGTTCCGCCTGTTGAAGCGGCCAGCGTGCCTGGCAGTTTGCCTTGCCGTTGGGGTTGTTCCTTGGCATACTTTCAACTTGGCAAGTTCGCTTGGTTTTCCGCTTAAGGGCGCGAGATGAAAAATCGCACATCTGTTTCGGAGTTGAGCGAGAAGCTCGGATGTCCGTCCAGCGAAACGATCCAGGGCTTGCGGCTGTTGAAAGCATTCCTCAAGCTTTCGCCCCTGCAACGGTCTGAAGTCGTAGACATGGTCGAACAACTCGCCACTGATCCCGCGCCTGTTCCCGGCGGCGCGAACGGGCGGTTCCAAACGCGCTGAGATCGGTGGTTCGGCGCGTTGTCCACGGCGCGCGACCGGCTTTCAGAGACAAGAGCGGGGCTGAGATGAAAGAGGCCGCAGAAATAGAAGAGGCCGCGGAAGCAGAGGCCCGGAAATGAAAGAGGCCGCCAGGAAAGGCGGCCTCTGTTGTTTTCGATCACGATCCGATTGTATCGGACCACGATCTTGTCCTTGACTGGGCATGATCTCCGGGCAAGCGCATCGCGTTTGTCCCGAGGGCAAACACTTCCCATTTTTTTAGATCATGCCCGGGCGCGTTATCTTTCCCACCAGAACCAGTCGGCGTGTGCCCTGCGCCAGTCCGCATGGCGCTGCTGGTTCTGGCCGATCAGAATGCCAAAACGCACGCAAGCCCTCCGGTCGCCTTTCTCGCAAAGCTGATGGAAGCCGGTTATCTCCGCTTCCCTGGCGTCTTGGGCATGCGCCGGGGTCGCGACCAGCGCAGCCGTACCCGAAACGCCGGCTGCGATCACCGCGGCAGTCATCAAAGGACCTAAAGATCATGGTTCTCCTGTTCAATTGCCGTCCCCCGGCGGAAACCAGGGGGCGAAATCTGAACGCAATCTGAATTTGCCAGGGGGCCGACCGGACGCGGCAAAGCTCTCAGGAGCCGAGCCGCCGCGTCGATTTCCGCAAGGTCTCGGAAGGCAGTTCGCCGAAGGCAAGCCGGAAATCCCTGGCGAAATGGCCGGGATTCTGGAAGCCGCATCGGAACGCAATTTGCGTCACGGAAGCGCCTTCGGTGCATTGTTCGAGCATTTCGCGTGCCCGATTGAGCCTGACCTGCTTGGCAAAGTCCGCTGGAGAGTAACCGCGATCCTGCCTGAATTGCCGGAACAGGCTTCGCGCGCTGACCTTCGCCTCCTTCGCCATCGCCGCAATGTCGATCGGCTTGTCCCAGTTGGCTTCGATGAATTCCTCGACGGTCCTGACCGCGGATGACGTGATGGGAAGCGGCTCGCGCAACAACAGGTGCGTGTAGTTGTGGCGGTGACACATCAGGAATTTCATGATCACCATGCGCTCGACCTCGGCGGCCGCGAGCTCGGAGAAAAATACGCCGCGCTCGTTGAAGTCGGATGCGAATTGAAAAATCCTGCGCCGCAGGGCATTCATCGCCGGCAGGCGTTCCTCGGTTTCATCGAATGTCAGCGCTTCGCCCACTTCCTGCCCGATCAGTGCACAAAGATAGCGCTGCAACGCATCGAATTCGATCCGCAGCACGAGCTGCCGGTAGCCAGGTTTCAATTCCAGCTTCAGGGGCGTCCACGTCGAGAGCACCGGGGTCCAGGTGCCCGGCGCAATCTCGCCAGACTGCCTCCCGGCCGCGTATCGGCCCATGCCGTCAATGCTGAAGATCTGACGCACGAACGAGGCTTCCTTGAACCCCAGCGTGACGTCGCTACCATAGGCGCAATAGGACAGCCCGAGATCGGTCATTTGCAGGTGGTTGGCGCGAACCGCGAACTTGCTCCCGGTGGGCGCCATATCGAAGCTGGCAAGGCCGTGGCTCGCCAGGCAATCGATAGCGAGTTCCGGATCGCTGGTTCGCAAGACGGGAAAGTTGCTCAGCAGCGGCGATCGGGACGGCATGAGATGATGTTCACCATTTGATTCGACTAAATTCAATTTTAATGAGCCTTTCAGGATTGAAAAGCCAACGAATTGACGATCGTGCCGCAGGATCGACATGTGCGGCTTCTGCGAATTGCTCAAATAATGACAGCATCAGCCGAATAACGCCCATTTTTCGCAGGCCATCTGCGCAAACCTATCAGTGAGGTTGTGGCGCATCGTGAACTGAATGACGTTCGCTGGCCTAATCGCGCGCTAACCCGGGGGGATTACCATTCACCGTTGACCGCTCATCTCCGGGCGAAGTCTCTACGCAATTGCAGAGGCGAGATCGTGATCAACGTCGTAAGCTTCCCCGAACGGACATCGTGCCGTCGCAAGAACGCAACGCGCTCTCCGCAGGAACGCGCCGTCCCGGATATCTCTGTGCTGGTTTCCGATTTCAGAGGACTGGAATTGAAAGCCAAGAGAGAACTTCACGAAGCGATTCTCCTGCTCGATCTCACCGCCGTTCACGTAGGTCGGCTGGTTCAGACAATAGCTGACCCCGTACAGAAGAAGCTGTTCGAAGATGATCTCCGGATCATCGAACAATTGCTCGAGCTTGCGCGGCACAAGGCGATGCGACTCTGAAAGCCGCGCCGCGCGGCTCGTTGCGGAATAATCATTCATTCAAAACGATCTCTCTTTAGGGAATAAAAAGATGCGCACCAATCTTCCGGTCACCGATGTCGAGTATCCGATTACGGAGGAGACCCTTATCGTCTCCAAGACCGACACCAAAGGCAGGCTGAACTATTTCAACGATCAGTTCGTCCACGCGTCGGGGTTTACCGAAGCCGAGCTGATGGGCCAGCCGCACAACATCATCCGCCATCCCGATATGCCGCCGGAGGCCTTCGCCGACCTCTGGGCGACGCTCAAGGCCGGCAAGCCGTGGGCGGGCGCGGTGAAGAACCGCCGCAAGAACGGTGACTTCTACTGGGTGCTTGCCAGCGCAACCCCGATCTGGGAAAACGGTCACGTCACCGGATATATGTCGATCCGCTCCAGGCTTCCGGCCGATCAGCGCGAGGAGGCCGAACATGTCTATGGCCTGCTCCGTGCCAACAAGGCGCAAGCGTACAGGGTCGAGGCCGGCATGATCCGCAAGCGGTCGCTGTCCGACGTTTTCGCCGTCTTCACGCGCAGCCTCAAGGCCCGCCTGGCAACGCTGATTGCGGTGCAAGCCGTCTTCATGGTGATCATGGCCCTCAATGCCGAGTTCGGCTACGCCCAACATCAATCCGTTGTCGCCAGCGGCGTCACCGTCGGCATCCTGCTTCCTGGCCTGCTGCTTGGCGGATTGTTGGGCCTTCAGACCATCCGCGCGATCGGCCGCCCGCTCGGCCATCTCAATGACGTGATGTCGATCATCGCGCAGGGCAGGTTCAACAGCCGCGTCAGCGTCGAGCGCGACGACGAGATCGGCATCGCGCTGCGCGGCCTTCAGGCGCTGCAGGCCAAGCTCGGCTTCGACCGGGAATCCCAGAAGGACATGGAGGCGCGCGTCGCCATTCAGCGCAAGGCCGATATGGATCGGCTCGCCAGTGATTTCGAGGCCGCGGTCGGCGACATCATCGAAGCCGTCGCTTCGGCATCGACCGAACTCGAGGCGGCTGCCGGCACGCTGACGCATACCGCCGAATCCACCCAGCAGCTTTCGATCGCGGTCGCCGCGGCTTCCGAACAGGCGTCCGCCAATGTCCAATCGGTTGCTTCGGCCACCGAGGAAATGGCGTCATCGGTCAGTGAAATCGGCCGCCAGATCGAGACCTCGGCCAAGATCTCGCAGGCCGCCGTGCTGCAGGCCCGGCAGACCGACGAGCGCATCAACAAGCTGACGGCGGCGGCCGCGAAGATCGGCGACGTCGTCGAGCTGATCAACAGCATCGCGTCGCAGACCAACCTTCTGGCGCTGAACGCCACCATCGAGGCCGCGCGCGCCGGCGACGCCGGGCGAGGCTTTGCGGTGGTGGCTTCCGAAGTAAAGGCGCTGGCCGCGCAGACAGCGCAGGCGACGAGCGAGATCGGCAGCCAGATTGCCGAGATTCAGAGTGCCACCGGCGATTCTGTCAACGCGATCAAGGAGATTGGCACGACAATCGACAATATCTCGCAAGTCACCGCGGCGATTGCGGCGGCGATCGAGGAGCAAGGGGCCGCGACCAACGAAATCGCCCGCAACGTACAGCAGGCCGCGGAGGGAACGAGCCAGACCGCGTCCAACATTACCGAGGTCAACAAGGGCGCCACCGAGACCGGATCAGCGTCCGCGCAGGTCCTGTCCTCGGCCCAATCGCTGTCGAGCGAGAGCAACCGCCTCAAGCTCGAGGTGGACAAGTTCCTCGCCACGGTGCGGGCCGCCTGAAGCATTTTTCGAGCGAAGCATGTCCTCGGACTTGATCCGGGGAGTACCCGTTCGCATAGCAATCAAGTTTACGCGGATCGCGTAGACTTATCTGCGGTAGAAAACCCGTCAAAACAACAGATCGGAGCGCCGGTTCTGATTCAATCAGAACTGGCTTGTTCCGCCCGACGCGCATTGCCCCTTAATTCGCCACCGCCAGGGAAGTGTGGTAACCCTCGGGCCAAACTGGAGGATGGCGCCCATGATTGAACCGAAACTGGAAGTGCCGACTGAGCTGCGCGATTTGGCCGAAAAGACCATCGATCAGGCGGAGAAGGCATTCGGAATGTTTTTCGATGCCGCCAAGAAATCGGTAACGTCGATTTCGAGCCCGGGGACGGAGATTTCCAAACAGGCATTGTCGTTCACCGAACAGAACATGAAGGCCGCCTTCGAGCACGCGCGCAAACTGGTCCACGCCACCGATCTGCAGCAGGCCATGCAGATTCAGTCGGAGTTTCTGAGAAGTCAGTTCACCAATGCCGGCGATCACATGCGGCAGATCACGGGCGAGGTCATGTCTGCCACAAAGGATGCGACGAAAGCCAAATCCTGAAAATGCACGTGCGCTCGCCGGGCGCTGGTGCCCGAAATTCGCTGCCCACAAAATAATCTTGCGCGGGCACGCGTCGTGGACTTCAATTTCGTTTGCAGGTCCTTGACGGGCCACCGGGTGTTGTCATCCGCCGTCTGTCAACCTTTCTGCTGATCCCTGTCGGCCAATACCGGCGGGGATTTGCATTTTGGGCTTTGCGTTGTCCGAATTATGCGGTCTTGGATTTGCGGTCTTGGATTTGCGACGTCCTGGATTTGCGATCGGCAAGACCTGGACTTTGTCGCAAGTCGAGGCTGTGAAGCCAAAATTGTTCCCTTGCGGGAACCAGTCGCCCCTAAATGAACCGGAGCATGACCGGATCAAGCCCGATCCCGCTCGGCGCCGCGGTCCAGGTCTCCCCGGGAGCGATCGGCATCGCCTTGGTCAGGGTGCCCGTGCTGACGATCTCGCCGGCGGCGAGCGGCGGATTGACTGGATCGGACGCGAGCAGGCCAACGAGATGGCGCAGCGCCGAGAGCGGGCCGCCCAGCACGTTCTCGCCGCTTCCGCGATCGACCAGCCGGCCGTCGCAAGTGAGCTCGATCTCGAACGCGCCAAGCGTCCGCCGCCATTCTGCCGCGCGCGGCGCGAACGGATGGCGCGGTCCGATCAGAAGCGCCCCGTGCACGCCATTGGCGGCGATGGTGTCGCTGGCGGCGAACTTCCACCCCGGAAAAATCGACTGCACGATCTCGAAACCGAGCGCGACCCATGCGATGCAGGAGGACAGCGCCGTCTCGTCCATGTCGGCCGAAGGCGGGCTGCCCAGTCCGAACACGATTTCGGGCTCGATGCGCGGTTCGGAAAACGGCTTGAGCGGCAGTGCTTCGACATCGGCAAGCGCGTGGACGCTGCAGTCGAACACATGACCCCAGATCGGCGCGTAGACGCCGTATTGCGCCCAGATCGTGCGATTGGTGAAACCGATCTTGCGTCCCACCGCGCGCGCGCCTTCGGCCTCGTACATTTCCCTGACCAGCGGCGTAATGCGGTAGGCTTCCTCGACGCGGAGGCCGGCAGGGCGCGCGGAGAACGGCGAAATCTGGTGGGTCTTGCCGAGCGCAGCAAACGCCTCGGCCGCGATCGCCTTGAGGGCTCGGATATTTTCGTGTTCGTCCATCCGCATCGTCGCTCACGCGTTACGGCTGGCGCATTGTCCTCGCTCCGCGGCGCTTTTGCACGCTTTATTCGCTTATTTGCGCAGCGAACCGATATAGGCGGCGAGATCGGCCGCCTCGTTGCGGCTCAGCGGAAAGTCCGGCATCTTCGGGTGCGGGTCCAGCAGGAAGAAGGCGACCTTTTCCGGGGTGAAATCCGATTTATGCGCGATCGTGGCGAATGGGGGCACGTCGGCACTGGCCTGCTTCTGGTCGCTTTCCACGAGGTGACAGGTGGCGCACCAGCGCTTGGCGAGCACCGCGCCGTGATCCGCATCGGCCGCGAGCGCCGATGACACGCCGAGTACGGCGGTGGCAACCGCCAGCGCCGAAATATGCCTGAAAACCGCGCGCATCCGATGTTCTCCTTTGCTGCGCCGGGCGGCCCTGTGGAGGGTATCCGCACCTGCGCTGATGAAAGCAATGCGCGGTATCACGATTGAGCCATTGATCCTGATCAAAGGGGCGGGTTTACCCTGCCGATAAAAATGCATTTCCATCTTTATGGCTGGGGATGGGGCTTGCGCGAGATCAAAGAAGATGAAATCGGTCCGATTGATCACGGCATCGGCGCTTTATTTTGCCATCGTGTTTGCGGCCGGATTCCTGCTCGGCGCGATCAGGGTGTTCGCGCTGGAGCCGCGATGGGGAAAATTCATCGGCGTGCTCTGCGAATTGCCCTTTCTGCTGGCGGCGATGATCCTGGCGGCGCGATTTGTATCGGCGAAGACCAGACTGGCGGGGGGTTACTGATCGCTCGCCGTGGTCGGTCTCGGCGCCCTCGTGCTGCAACAGCTGACCGACTTCGCGGTCGGAACCATGGTGCGCGGGTTGACAGCCGCCGAGCAGCTTCGAAGCTTCACAACGCCGGCCGGCGGCATCTATGCGATCCTGCTGCTCTTGTTTGTGGCAATGCCATTGCTGGTCAACGGCAGACAGGGGAGAATAGCCCCGTGATGATTTCGCGCAGCGTCATGAACCAACCCGGGATCGCCGCGATGATCCTTGCGATCATTCTTGCAATGATTCTTGGCGCGTCGATATCGACGACATCGGCGCAGGATGTCGCGGCCGGCGAGATATCGTTCTCCAGATGCCTCGGCTGCCATGCCATCGGCGTGGGTGCGAAAAACAAGATCGGTCCACAGCTCAACGGGATCCTTGGCCGCAAATGCGGGAGCGCCGAGGGTTACACCTATTCGCCCGCCAACAGGGATTGCGCCTTTACCTGGAACGAGGCCAACTTTGTCGAGTACATCAGGGATCCGAAAGCCAAGATTCCGGGCACCAAAAAATCCATCGCTGGCATCAGGGACGCAACCGAGGCGAAGAACCTGTGGGCCTATCTGCGTCAGTTCGGACCCGACGGCCGGCCGAAATAAGCCCTTATGCGGCTTTCGCGATCATCCGCAGCATGATCCCGGAAAATCCTTTAGATCAATGCGCGCGATGAGACGCTTCAGGAATCTCCGTATCCGGCCGCGACCGTCGGAAGCGGCATCAGCGGCTGCGGATTCAGCTTGCGCGGCTTGCGCCGGCGGAACAGGTGAGCCGGTCTTCAGGACAACGACCGTAGCCGCCGGATGACCTCGCCGCGCGGTTGTCTTCAACGGCGGCAAGCGCGGCCCGAGTTCAATGACCGCGGCTTTTGCTGTCGGACGGCGCGACATCTTTCTTTTCATGGTCACCCAACTGCTTGCCAGTGGTCTTGTTGATGAGATGGATCCGGGCACACGCCGGGCATGTCACGGATTCATAGCTATTCGGAGAATCCGTCGGCGCAGCATCGGGCATTTCGATCTGAACATGCATGCCGGTCTGCGTGCAGCGAAATATCAATTTGCCCATTGTTCTTTTTGGAGCGGTTGGCGACTTGGTGCATTGATTTGCCTCAAGCGGCTTCACGCTCCGGTGCACGCGGCGGCGCCGTGTCCGGTTGCTGCAGCGCGGTAGCTCTATGGATAGGGCGCCGGCCCGAGCTTGGCGATCATCGGATTGTTGGTTGGTGCCGGCGCCAGATCGCTTGCGGAGGTATCGCCCAGAAACCGGTCCAGCGTTTCCTGGATCGTCTCCTTCACGGAATCCGGGCCGCGGTCGCTCATGTCGGTGTGCTGAAACCGGGTTTTCACGATGTCGATGCCGTCGGCCTTGGCCTGCTGCGGGGTCGGCAGCACGCCGGGATCGGTCTTGAAGTTCGGATCCGCCGAGCGGAACGACAGGATCTTCATTTTGTGGTTGAGCACGAAGGGAACCCGCAGATTGTCGAGCGTGATGACCTTCGACACCAGTTCCGGATGTTCCTTGGCGCAGAACATCGCGATATCGCCGCCATTGGAATGTCCGACCAGCGTCAAATGGTCGTAGTCGGCGTTCGGCTGCAATTCCTTCAATTGCCCGAGCACGAACAGGATATTGGCCTCGCCGCGTTTATAGACCCCGAGGCGGCCGACATAGGGCAGGCCGACCTTGGTGACGAGCGGCGGGTCGCTCGGCAGATCCTGCTGGATGCTGGCCACCAGATATCCCCGCGCCGCAAGCACGTTGGCGAGGAATGAATATTCGGTGTTCCTGACGGTGTTGCCGTTGCTGATGATGGCGACCGGAAGCTTCCAGTAACCGGCATCGGCCTTCATCTCGTAATCGCGGCGCACGGCGAGATCCACCGAAACGGGGCGCGACCGCGCGGCGTCGTAGAGATCAAGCGTCTCGTGTCGAATGGCCCATTTGCTCGCGGCGACGTAAAGGCCGCCGACGAGAAGGCAAAGGCAGGCGAATGTAGCCAAGGCCCGTTTCATCGTTTCCATCCCGATCAATTCTGATTCAACAGATGGTGTAAGAACGCCCGAAACACGACTTGCGGCCATGGCGTGGCGAATTAATTTTAGGAAAGTTTGTGCTCTGCAGCATCGGCGTCGGCGGCGAAGGCTCAAACCTGGCCTAGCCGGCCGCTCGACCTGTGGCCTGGTTTGCGCCGGCTTTTTCCCGGATCATGGCGACCACGGCGTCGATGACGCGGGCAATCGCGGTACGCCGATAGGCCCAGCGCTCATCGGGAGCGGGGGCTGCGATCACCATGGTGGCGTTGGCCTCGAACAGCAGCAAGTCGCCGTCGGCGTCCAGTCCGAAATCGATGCCGGCATAATCGAGGCCGAGCGCGTCGCGTATCGCTTTGAGCGCGCCCATCGCCTTGTCGCCCAGGACCAAGGGCATGTCGCCGAGAAAAGCGGCTTCCTCCGCCCGATGGTCCGGCTGGTCGGCCATGTCGGAGGTGAAGTAATGCACCTTCCAGTTTCGGGAGATCGCCAAATGCAGCGGATAGATTTTCCCGTCGATCATCATCACGCGGTATTTGCGCGCGCTGCCGTCCTGGCCGCGGGCATCAAGATATTCGATCACCAGAAGCTCGCTTCCGGGCAGGTTTGCCGCGGCCGCGGACAAATCGGCCGCCTTCTCGACCAGGATGAAATTGCGCCCCGTATGATAACCGGGCGAACGCAACAGCAGCGGGAAGGTGAACCCAATGGCGGCGATTGCAGCCGTGCCATCGGGGCCGGCGAGCAGGTCGCGCGCGACGGAGAGCGTTTTCGGGGTCACCACGCCGGGCAGGGCGGCAAGCCGCGCCGCATTGCTGATGCGCCCGGTCTTCATCACCGCGCCGGGATCGTTGATGACCGGTTTGTCGCTCCGCGCGATCAAATGGATGGCGGCTTCGAGCGCGGGCCCGCAGAGGTCGGCGTCGCCGATCGCGTTGAAGATCAACTGGTGCGGCGGCAGCAGCGCCAAGGGATCGAGATAGTCCGCGACGATAACCGACGTCAGGAAGACGCAGTCGTCCAGGAACGGGGAGGTCGGAATATTGCCGCCGCCGGAGGAGACCAATTGCAACAGCGCCACCGGCGGCCCGCTGCCGCGATAGGGCAGGCTCGAGATGGCATGACCGGCAAAACCTTTCCGGAAATGCTCGCGGGCGCCGTCGCGGTCGCCATTGTCGGCGAGCACCGCGCCCAATCCCTGATGCGCGCCCGCGTGATCCGGATCGGCCCGCAGCGCCGCCTCATAATGCGCGCGCGCCTCTTCATGCCTGTTGGCGCGAAGCAGGAGATTGGCGAGGTTGACATGCCCCATCGGGTTGTCGGGATGGTGAAGGATCGCCTCGGCATAGACGCGGCAGGCGGCGTCGATGGCGCCTTGGCTTGCGAGCAGCGTTCCAAATTCGTTGAGCGCGCTGAAATTCGTAGGCCGCCGCTGCAGGATGTCGATGAAGGCCAGTTGCGCCTCCTGCCGCCGGTCCAGCGCGCCGAGCAGGGCCGCGCGCTCGATTTCGGCCTGCAGCGCTTCGTCCGCGCTGCGCGGAGCCGCGAGCAGATCATCCAGCTGACGCAGTCTCGATTCCTGCGCCAGTCGGGGGGCCCAGCCGCGGGAGGGGGACGCATTCTGTTTCAGTGCGGTCACGATGCGAAAGATTTCAATGGGGCTTTCCAGCCGCCACTATCGGCTGATTCGCAACCTTCGCGTATCCGCAAATAGCGAGTGGCCGAGGTATGGCCAGCATTGCCGAATATTTCTGGCGTGTGCGTTGCGAGTCCGTCGCCGTTACGGCTTTTGGTCAAAGGCGATGCCGATCCGCTGTTCTTTCCGCCAGACGACGCGGCAGGGCAGATGTTGACCATCCGTCACCAGCGTGAACTGCGCGGGGATTCCGAGCGGGCTCGTGACGTCAAGGGCGGCGCCGGTTGAGGAGAAATTGCGGACCGTGCAATCGATTGCGCCGCCGCCGAACTCAATCGTTCCGGCCTTCAAGACCCGATGCCTTGTTGCAATCCGGTGCTCTTCCATCGGATCGTCGTACTCCTGGTATTACGGGAACCGCGCTCTCAGGTCCCGCCGAAACGTCATAATATCTTTTGCTACAGCTCTGCACAATCCGACGAGTGCCGGCCAAGCAGGTCTTCCGTCGGCGGTGAGCAATAATCGGGTTGCGCACCACACCTTCGGTGCGATTCATCCCGACCACCGGGGCATCGGTCTCGGCACATTTCCGCGACAGCATTCTGCGGGTCGGCTTCAACTATGGCATGCGCCGGCCGAGGACCGGAACCATCAGCGGGTTGGCGACTTGCCTATGTACTGCCGGATGCCCGGTGCCCCCACTGGTATCCGATGGATGACGGCCTCAGCGCGTGCCCCGGCGCTGGGGCCGGTCCTTTTGGGATAGCCGCGTCGTGCTGGATTGCGGCGTGCTTCCGGTTATTCGGAAACGGTCGAAATCAGAGACGTCAGCGGCACGTTGAGCGCATAGACAAAGCCACTGGGCTCATAGGACAGCAACACGTCGCCCTTGAGCTGCTTGCCGAGCGTTTCGATCAGCCGCGTACCGAAGCTGCGCCGATCGGGGACCCGAACCGCGGGGCCATTTCTCTCGGTCCATGTCAAATTCAGGCGCTTTCCGCCGGGATCGAGCGCCCAGGCAATGTCGACGCGCCCCGTTGGCGCCGACAAAGCGCCGAATTTCGTAGTGTTGGTGCAGAGCTCGTTGAGCGTCATCGCAATCGCGATCACGGCTCCCGACGTCATCCGTATTTCGGGTCCCGCGATCGAGAATTTCGGCAGGTCCGGATTGTCGAAGGCTTCGGTCGCACCGCGAATGATCTTGCCGAGATCGGCTGTGGTCCACCTTGCCTGCAAGAGAAGGTCGTGCGCGCGCCCCAGTGCCAGCAGCCGGCCTTCGATCGCGTGCTGCGCGTGTTCGGCGCCTGCCACATTGCGCAGGCTCTGGGAGGCGATCGCGCTGACCGTTGCGAGCGTATTCTTGATGCGGTGGTGAAGTTCTTCAAGGATCAGCTTCTGAAGCTTGTCGGCCGCCTCGCGCTGCCTGGCGTCAATACCGGCCTGAGCGAGCAATTCCCGCGCATCAATTTCGGCCTGCGCCAGCAACAGCCGAAGGCTGATGTTCTCCGCCTCGAGAAACTCCGGGGGATGCGCTACGTCCTTCAAATGGAACTCATCTGGCTGGTCATTGATAGCATCGTTCGCCGTATCACCTTAGGTCGGGTACCGGTTAGAACAATCGCGACGTGGCCGGTGCACGATAGGATGAATGCCGCCGCTTCCCGCCTGAGAGCGCCGAAATCAGGCATAACCGATCATTTTCTGCATTTGCGCGATCACTTCCCCGGCTTCGAGCGGCTTGCCGAAAAACCGGCTGTCGGCGGGAATTTCGATGCTGCTTAGCTTCAACTGGCCGGATACCAGGATGATCCTGATCGGCGGCCAGCGCTCATGCACCCAGTGGGCGAGCTTCAGGCCGTCCATGCTGCCGGGCATCTGGATGTCGGTCAGTACCAGCGCGATGTCAGATCGGGATTCAAGGATTGCGACGGCTTCGTCCGCATCCACGGCCTCAACCGAGGTATAGCCGGCGTCTTCGACCATATCGACCGCGCGCATCCGCAGCAGCATTTCGTCTTCGACGACGAGGATGACTGCGGGGACAACGGAATGATCCAGAACCATCATGGCGGGCGCTCTCGAAACAGCGAAAGAAATCAGCCCGTGCCATTGCTGAAAATGACTGCGAACAGCGAGACAAGCATCTCGTAGCCCATTTGATCCCGATAAGCTTAGCAATAGTGCAAGAATTTGCTGCGGCGAAGCGGGAGAGGGCGGTGCAAGCCCTGCAAGCTCCTGATATCGCCCGCAATATGCCGGATACAGACAACCGCCGCCGAATCTGTAACATGCGAATCTGCGGGCATGACTATCGCGCGGGGCGCGCGGGAGACGAGGCTGATCGAGGCCGTGACCAATCATTCGCGCGGGGCCGGGCGGGCTCCAGCCGTTCATATCGATGGCGATCGCCGTGACCTGCGGCTCGACGCGTGCCGCGGGCTCGCGCTGTGGTTCATCTTCATCGATCACATCCCCGGCAACGCGTTCGGCTGGCTGACGCTTCGCAATTACGGCTTCAGCGACGCCACCGAAGTGTTCGTGTTCGTGTCCGGCTACACCTGCATGCTGGCCTATGGCGGCGCGCTGCGCGAGCAGGGCTGGCCGACGATCCTGGCGCGGAGCTTGCGGCGCGGCTTCGAAATCTACGCCGCTTTCCTGCTGCTTTTGATCGGCTATTTCGTTCTGATCTGGATGGTGGCCGGCGGCGGCAACAACTATCTCGACGACACCAACACGCGGTTCTTTTTCGAAAATCCCGGCATGGCCCTGATCCACGCCGTGGTCCTGCAATACACGCCGGTCAACACCGACATATTGCCCACCTTCGCGCTGCTGCACCTCGCCTTCCCTATCGTGCTGTGGCTTCTGATCCGCAGCGCCGCGGCCGCGCTGGCCTTGTCGTTTTTGCTTTATCTCATGGTGCAGAGGTATAGCTGGCACGTGCCGGCGTGGCCGACCGGCGAAATGTACTTCAATCCCCTGGCCTGGCAGCTCCTGTTCGTGTTCGGCGCCTGGTATGCCGACCAGGGGGCCGGACGGCTCAAGGCGATAGTGCAATCGCGCGCCACGTTGTGGCTTGCGGTTCTCTATCTCGCCTTCAGCCTCATCGTCACGCTGAGCTGGCAGATCGTGTCGCTCAAATGGCTGATCCCCGATGTGGTGTCGGAGCACATTTACCCGATCTACAAGAGCCATTTGGCGCCGCTGCGGCTGGTGCATTTTCTGGCGCTGGCCGTCGTGGTCTCGCGGCTGATGCCGCATGACTGGCACGGGCTGATGAAGCCCTGGATGACGACGATGATCCGCTGCGGCGAAAACTCGCTTGCGATGTATTGCATCAGCGTCCTGCTTTCGTTTGCGGGCTTCGTGGTCCTGCAGGAGATTTCCGGCAGCTTCGCGATGCAGGCGGCGGTCAACCTTGCCGGCATCGCGCTGATGATCGCGGCTGCGACCCTGATGACGTGGGAAGCCAAGCTTGACCGGCGCGGGCCGAAGCTGTTTTGAACCGGATTGCCTTTTCGCGCTGTCTTTTGCAGGACATGCGTTGCAGATAGATAGGTCACTTCAGAGGTCTTGCCCGTGAGCGATATTTCAAAACCAGACCTGACGAAACATATCGCGGTGCTTGGCGCTCCGATCGAGATCGGGGCGTCGCAGCGCGGAACCCTGATGGGGCCGGCGGCGCTGCGGACGGCCGGTCTGACGACGCTGCTCGAAGGGCTCGGCTTCGCCGTGCAAGACCACGGCGATCTCTCTGTCGCCGGCGTGGCCAAGCTCGATGACGCTCTCCCCGACAACGCCAAGCACTACCGGGAGATTCAGCGATGGATCCGGACATTGAGCGCACGCGCCTATGAGCTTGCGCATTCCGGCGTCGTCCCGATCTTTCTCGGTGGCGATCACTCGCTGTCGATGGGCTCGGTGAACGGCGTCGCGCGTCATTGCCGCGAAGCGGGCCGAGAGCTTTTCGTGCTGTGGCTCGATGCGCATGCCGACTACAACACGCCGGCGACAACCATCACCGGCAACATGCACGGGATGTCGGCGGCGTTTCTGTGCGGCGAGCCGGGGCTCGACGGCCTTTTGGGGCAAGAGCCGCGCGCCTCGATCGATTCCACCCAGCTCGAACTGTTCGGCACACGCTCGCTCGACAAGGCGGAAAACGATCTGTTGCGCCACCGCCGCATCAGCGTTGCCGACATGCGCCAGATCGACGAGTTCGGGGTAGGGGTGCTGATCCGCCGCGTCATCGACAAGGTGAAAGCCTGCCATGGCGTGCTGCATGTGAGCTTTGACGTCGATTTTCTCGATCCCGCCGTGGCCCCCGGCGTGGGCACCACGGTGCCCGGCGGCGCGACCTATCGCGAGGCGCATCTGGTGATGGAGATGCTGCATGATTCCGGACTGATTCAATCCGTCGATGTCGTGGAACTCAATCCATTCCTCGATGAGCGCGGCCGGACCGCGCGCACCGTGGTGGAACTGATCGGAAGCCTGTTTGGTCAGCAGATCACCGATCGTCCGACGCCTACCAATGCGATTTCGCCTGGCCGGTGAGCGATCATCGGTTGCCGATGCGCGCGGAACCTTCGCCGCCGCGCGCGATTGACGTCATGAGAGGAAACGTCAGGCGAGGTATTTTCGATGATCGAAGATCGTTCGAAGCGAAGCGGTATGCATCCTGTCGTCGTCGCGCTGGCGGTTGCGATTTTCGGCATACTGGCGATGCTGATTGTCGATCATGGCGCGTGGAGCAAACCCAACGTGCAGATGGCAGAGATCGCCAATCACGGCACGACCGGCGAGGCCGCGCGCTCGGCGAGAGCAACAATCGCGCCGACCGCGCCGAAGCCTGCGCTGGAACCCGAACCGCCGGGGCCGAAGCCCGCGCAGCCGGCTAGTCCCGGTCGACGTTAGCCATAGCCACTCGCGGATCGAGCGCATGCTTGCCGCGAGATCGCTTCAGCGCTCAGCGGATGCTGACGAAGGTGCCCCACAGCGCGGCGAGAATGGCGCCCACGAATACGATGGACGGATTGTCGCAGAACGGGCTGCCGTATTGGCACATCGTCACGCCGAGCGAGCCGATCTCATGCTGTTGGGCGGCGTAAAACAGGCCCGACAGCACGGCCAATGTCCCAGCTACAAAATGCATCACGCCCTCCGTGAAGGGATAAATACCAACCGCTAATTGCCGGACGCTGGTTTTTCGTCCGCACACACAGGCGGTGATATTGGCGCTGCGCGATTGCGATACCGACAAAAAATTTGGTAAATTTGTCGCTAATTCTTGGCGTGCTCAAGAAATATCGCGAGAGGATATGTCGCTTGGCGAACATTCGGCCGGGTGGCCAATCCGCGCCGCGGAAGACGGCGGGTGCCTTATTCCGCCGCTTATTCCGCCGCTTGTTCTGCCGCTTGCGACGACGGCGGGCGCATGGTGCTTACGCCATCGGCTTCGGTTGCGGAGATCGTGGTGCGGATCATCAGCCGCGCCTCGTGCGAGGGCCACGGCCGGCCGCGATGCATGGTCGCGCGGTTGTCCCACATCACGACGTCGCCTTTACGCCACTGGTGCATATAACTCGCACCCGGCGCGGTCGAAAACGCCATCAACTCGTCGATCAGTTTTTTCCCCGCGGCAGGCTCCATGCCTTCCACCGCATAGGCGTGGGAAGCGAGGTAGATCGCGCCGCGGCCGTTCACGGGATTCCTCCACACCATGCGCCAGCATCGCGGCGGCAGCGCCGCCCGCTCCTCGGTGCTGGCAAGGTCAGGCGCGATCTGGCTTCGCGAGTGCGCGTAATCGTGCCAGGCAAAGCAATTTTCGAGCCGCTCGCGCATCGGCGCATCGAGCCGCTCGAAGGCCAGGCGGGTCGAGACATATTCCGTCTCCCCGCCATGCGCGGGGATGATGCGCGCCGAAAGGATCGAGGTCAGCGCCGGCACGCGCTTGAACGAGGAGTCGGTGTGCCAGAGCTGGTTGGCTTTGCTGCGCAGGACAAGCCGGTGATCCGGCGGCACCACCTTTCCGTCAGGGCCGATGGTGCTCAGGATCACGAAATGCGAACCGGTTCCCTGCGAGCCGACCTTGGTCACCTCCGGCGGTCCGAAGCGGCGCGAAAAATCAAGCTGGATCTCGTCGGTGACCTCCTGGTCGCGGAACACCAGAACGGAATGTTCCTCGAAGGCCGCGCGCACCGCCGCATAGGCGGCATCGTCCGAGGCGACGTCGGAAAGGCTCACGCCGCGCAGCTCGGCGGCAAATCCCGGACCCACGGGCACGATCTCCATCGGCAGGTCCTCCCTTGTTGTTATGGCCGGCGAGGTTAGGGCACATCGGTTCGAACGGCAACGCCAGCGACTTCTATTTCGGTCCACTTGCGGCCGCGGCCTGCTGCGCGAGCTTGCTCTGCGCGACGATCCCTTCCAGCCGGGCGATGTTTTCCAGCAGGCGCTGGCTGGTCAGCACCAGGAAGTAATAGCCGAATTGCGGGTTCTGGAAGTAGATCTCGAGCAGCTTCTCGTAGGTGATGGTCAACACGTGGCCGTCCTCGAGGCATTCGACCGTCGCCGTGCGTTTGTTGTCGGGCGACAGAAAACCGAGCTCGCCCATCAGCCGTCCCGGCGGCAGCTCGACGTTGATTTCCTTGACCAGGAAATTTCCGGTGACGGTCAGGAACATCTCGTTGGCGGAATCGTCCCTTTTGAACAGCACGTCGCCCTTGCGATATTTGCGCTCGGTCATGAACGGCTTCAGCCATTCCATCGACGTGTCGCCTTGCGTCGCGCCGCGCGCCATCTTCACCAGGTGGAGCATTTGACGGAGGCGGTAGGCATTGATGGGAAGCATCAGGAGATACAGCAGAAATGTCGTGATGTTTCCGGCGAGCGCGCCGAAGCCGGCGAAGAATGCGCAGCCGATCATGTTGGCAACCCGCAAGGGCACCATGGTCTGCGTCAGCAGCGTGGCGACAAAGAAGATCGCGCCGATCAGCGCGAACAGGTTGGCGAGCGTGATGTTGGCGAGAAAGATTTCCAGCAGGCGGTTGAAGATCGCGTCATAGGTGACGTTGTTGGGATCGAGACCGAGTTGGATCAGGATTTTCGCGACCCTGAGGTTGTCCGTGGCGGTGTCGAGAATGCGATTGAGTACCGTCGACATATCTGCACTGAAAATCATGGAATCCCCCGCGCAAAATTGCCGGTCATCGCCGTATGTCCCGGGCCTGCCAAATATCGAGGTCGGGCAGCCACGGTGAAAGCGTTAGTAACGGTCCCTATGCCAACGAGCAACTTTTACCCCGGAGGCCTGCTCCGGCAACCCTTGGCCGCGTGCAAGGGCCGGGTAGTCGCCCTGCCGTTCTTGCCGAAATCCGCGGTCCTGAAAAATCAGACGGTCCTATCGGCCGTCGGCGCAGGCCGCGGTGCGCGGCTGGCACCGTCCTTGCGATCGTTCGTCGGCATTGCAGCGCGCCATCGCGGCGTTTTGGGCCTCGGGATAGGTCGTGCCGCCGGCGGTAAAGGACAGGTTCCAGCGCCGCCGCCGGTATGATCCGATGAAGGTCGCCAGCGCCGCGCATTCCTGGCCCGAGAAGCTCACCACCTGGCAGCCGCCGCGTCCGAATTGCGCGCATCCCTTGGCGGCCTTCGCCTCGGCTTCCGGTTGCGAGGGCATCTTCCAGTTCGAAGAGTAGGAGCCATCGGCGGTGAAGCCGATCGCGCCCCACACGACCTCCGTTGAGGTGCTCGGCTGGCTTGGCGGGGCCGGGGTGGGCGCAAAGCTCGGCGGGATGTAATCCATCCGCGGCGTCGAAGGGGATGGGGCAGGGGCAGGCAACGGGCGGCTCGGCGCCGGCGGCGGCATCGGGTCGGGTGAGCCCATCGACGTCTGCGCGATCTCGAAACTGTTGAGGGGATGGCCAACGGCGTCGGAGGCGAGCGCGTATTGCAGTGGCTCGGCTGCGATCAGGGAAGTCGTGATCGCCACTGCAAACGACAACGCAATGGGTCGAACGGCTCGCATGTTCGGGGCAGCTTCCGGTCTGTCGATCCTCGGTACTTTAGGCAGGCCAATGTCCCAAGAATCTCGCGCGCCGACAAGAGCCGGAAGCCCGCCGGCCCGCGAGATTTTCGCAAAACGCCGTTCAGGCTTTGCCAAGCCTTCTGATGGCATCGAGGGTTGCGGGATTGGCGCGGCCGTCGACCACGCCGCTGTACAGTCCCTTCTCCTCCAGCCGCCGTTGCAGATTCTGCCAGAAGTCCGCACTCCAGAGTTCCGGATGCGTGGTCAGGGATTGCACGGTCACGTCATATTTCGCTTCCAGCGCCTTCATGATCAGCCGCGCGGCCTCCGAGCCGTCGCGTTGCAGGCCGAGCATTCCGGAATTGTAGGCCGCGCCGAGATTGTGCAGTCCGAGCGGATCGTTCTTGTCGGCCGCGGCGCGGTAATGCTGCAGTGCCGTCTCGCTGTTCCTGGCCTTGCCGCCAAGCCCGTTCTCGTAGAAATAGCCCAGCGTCGCTTCGGCGCGTGCATTGCCCTTGGCCGACGAGGTCTCATAGGCATTGGCGGCCTGCACCATGTCGACCGGCGTGCCGCCGAGGCCGCGCGCGTAGCAATCGCCCTTGACCAGCAGCCCGCCGGGGAAGGAGTTGGCCGCGAGCTTGCGCGCATAAAAACAGGCCCTGGTATAATCCACACGGGTGTAGACGCCGTGGCTGTAGACCACCGCAAGGTTATTCAGCGCGGTTTCATGACCCTGGCTCGCGGCCTTGGCGTACCAGTCCATGCTCTTGCTGGCATCGGGCCGCACGATGGTGCTCAGCTTGAAATCCGGATCGAACAAGGTGCCGTAGAAAAACTCCGCGACCGCTTCGCCGCCGCGCGCATCGCGCTCGAGCGTGTCCATGGCCGGTCTGCTGGTTTTCGCCTGGTCGCGCAGCGCGGCCAGCTGGTTGGCGCGGACGCTGGGGTCGACCGGCTTTGCCCATTGCGCGTTCTTGCCGGTCGAAGGCATCGCCCAGAACCACAGCACCACCAGGGCGGCCAGCGCCTGCGGCCACACGATCCATGCCAGCCGGTACCATTTGTCATCGTACCAGAGCCTGCCGTGGGCGGCGAGCCAGGCCGAATAGACCGGGATCATGACGCGGTCTCCAGCGCAGTCATTGGCGCAGTCTTGCCCATGATCAGCTGACCGTTGCCTCCAGCAGATCCGACGTTTCGATGCGCGACAGGTCGGCATTCGCATCCGTCGAGATGCGAATGGCCTGTGCCTCGCGCGCCTTTTCAAGAAGCGTACGCATCGAGCGCGCATTGCCCCAATCGGGCGCCTTGGCGCGCGCTTCGATCCAGGGCGTCAATGCGGCGGCGAAATCATCGGGCAGCGAGAAGTGCTGCCGCGTCGCCATGCGCTTGAGGATTTCGCAGAGGTCGCCCGGCCCGTAGGCGGGAAAATCCACCGTCTTGGTGAAGCGGCTGCTCAGTCCCGGATTGCTCTCGATGAAGCGCCGCATCTCGGTGGGATAGCCCGCGACGATGACGACGATGCGGTCGCGATTGTCCTCCATGAATTTGAGCAGCGTGTCGATCGCTTCCTTGCCGAAGTCGTGACCGACGCCGCCGGTCGCCGACGCCAGCGCGTAGGCCTCGTCGATGAACAGGATGCCGTCGAGCGCCTCGCGGCATTTGTCGAGCGTCTTGGCCGCGGTCTGGCCGACATAGCCGGCGACGAGGCCGGCGCGGTCGGTCTCCACGATCTGCCCCTTGCGCAGAACCTTCAGGCTGCGGAAAATTTCCCCGATGACGCGCGCGACCTCGGTCTTGCCGACGCCGGGCGGTCCGGTGAATACCATGTGCTGGCTGAGCGCCGCGACGGGAAGCCCTTGCTCCCGGCGCTTCTGCTCGACCTCGAGCCGCGCGGTGAGCCGCTTGATCTCCTGCTTCACCGGCGCAAGACCGACCATCGCGTCCAGTTTCTCGAGCGCTGCGGCAACCGGCACCTGGTTGTCTTCGAGCTTCTGGCCGGTGGCGAGAATGACGTCCTCGATAGTGACCAGCGAAATGTCGGCGGAAGGGTCATTCGCCACCCGCAGCGCCTGTGCCTCGCGCGTCTTCTCCAGCAGCGTGCGCATCTCGCGCGCATTGGCCCAGTCGTCGGCTTTCGAGCGGCCCTCGATCCACGGCTTCAGCTTGGCTTCGAAGCCTTCAGGCAGGGCGAATTGCTGGCGCGCCGCCATGCGGCGGAAGATCTCGCACAATTCGTTCGAATCGTAGGAAGGGAAGTCGACAGTCTTGCTGAAGCGGCTGCTCAGGCCCGGATTGCTGTCGATGAAGCGCCGCATTTCGTTGCGGTAGCCCGCGACGATCACGATGATGCGCTCGCGATTGTCCTCCATGAACTTCAACAGCGTGTCGATCGCTTCCTTGCCGAAGTCGGGGCCGTCGCCCGAGGCGGCGGCGAGGCTGTAGGCCTCGTCGATGAACAGAATGCCGTCGAGCGCTTCGCGGCATTTGTCGAGCGTCTTGGTGGCGGTCTGCCCGACATAGCCGGCGACCAGACCGGCGCGGTCGGTTTCCACGACATGTCCCTTGCGCAGCACCTTCAGGCCCCGAAAGATCTCGCCGATGAGACGCGCGATCTCGGTCTTGCCGACGCCGGGCGGGCCGGTGAAGACCATGTGCTGGCTGAGCGCGGAAACGTCGAGGCCCTGATCCCGGCGCTTCTGCTCGACCTGCATGCGCGCGATCAATCCCTTTACTTCCTGCTTGACCGGGGCGAGGCCGACCATGGCGTCGAGCCTCGCCAGCGCCTGGTCCATCGGGGAGACTTCCGCCGCCTGGTCGGTGTCGACGATGACGATGGGACGGACCAGATCCGGCGAATTCATCTGCGGCTGATCGTGCTGCTGCACCAGCCGCATGGTGACAAAGGTCATGCCCGCTCCGGCGGCGAGTATGCATGCGATCGTCAGCGCCGTGATCATCATGGCCGTTCAACCGCGCCCGGTTGCCTTCATCAGATCGACGATTTCGAGACGTGAAAGATCGGCGGACGGATCCGTCGCGATCCGCATCGCCTGCGCCTCGCGCGCCTTCTCCAGAAGCGTGCGCATCTCCCGGGCATTGGCCCAGTCGTCGGCGCGCGACCGTTCCGTGATCCACGGCTTGATCCTGGCCTGGAAGCCGTCGGGCAAAGTGAAGTGCTGCCGCGCCGCCATGCGGCGGAGGATTTCGCAGAGATCGTCGGCGCTGTAGCGCGGAAAGTCGATCGTCTTGGTGAACCGCCCGGCAAGCCCCGGATTGGTGTCGATGAAGCGGCGCATCTCGTTGGGGTAGCCCGCGACGATCACCATGATGCGGTCGCGGTGGTCTTCCATGAATTTCAAAAGGGCGTCGATCGCTTCCCTGCCGAAATCTCCGCCCGATCCGGGCGTGCCGGCAAGCGTATAGGCCTCGTCGATGAAGAGAATCCCGTCGAGCGCCTCGTTGCACTTCTCCAGCATCTTCGGCGCGGTCTGCCCGATGAAGCCCGCGACCACATCGGCACGCTGAACCTCGACGAGATGTCCGACCCGCAACGCCCGCAGCGAACGGTAGATGTCGCCGAGCGCGCGCGCGACCTCGGTCTTGCCGACGCCGGGCGGCCCGGTGAACACCATGTGCAGGCTCAAAGGCGCCGTGGGCAGGCCCTGCGCGCGCCGCTTCTGCTCCACCTGCAGCCGCGCGATCAGGCCGTTGACCTCGCGCTTGACCGGCGCGAGCCCGACCATGGCTTCGAGGTCCTCGATCGCCTTGTTGGGCGAAGAATCCGGAATCTCCCGTTCGGGCGCGAACAGCATCCTGAAGGTGCCGGCGAGGCCGTCGCGCTGCGCCGGTTGCAGCGCACCGGTCCGGGCATAGGAGGACGCCACGACCGACACCAGTAGTCCGATGCTGGCGAGCACCAAAACGATCACGGTGCCGCTCAGGATCGACTGGGTCGCCGGCGAGAGCCCCTTGATCCAACCCGCCGGCCCCGATTGCGGGTTGAGCATCCAGGCGGTGATCATGGTGGCCGCGACGCCGCCGATGATGATGGCGAGGATCTGCTGGTCCTTGAACAGGTTTCTCATCGCGATCTATGTCCGGCTAGCACGGATTCACCGCGCGCCACACGACAGGAATGCTTTGCGCGCCGGGAAGCTCGATCAGCACCCGTGTCGGCGTCAGGCCGAGGATGGCGCCGGTGGCGTTGCCTTCGACGACAAAGGTGCCGGCGCCGGAGCCGTAAGGCGCGGGATAGGGCATGGCGATCCGCTGCATGTTCTCGGTGACCGTGAAGTAGGGCGAGACGTAGCTGCCCGAGCGGATGCGAAGCGTGCTGCCGATAGCGGCAGTGCCCTTGGCGATCGTCATCGAGGCCAGCGGAATCTTGCAGCGCTGCGCATCGTCGACCAGCGCGCCTGCCGCCGACGGCGTCAGGGTGGTCGCGGCTTCCCCGAGGTCGCGCTGGGCGACAAAGCTAACCGTCGGTTGCGCCGGATTGCCGGAGATGCCGATATCGGCATTCCTCAGCACCAGCCCGATGGCGGCGACGATCAACAAGCCGCCGACCGCGGCGACGATCGCCGGGCGCCGGCTGGACGTGGTGCTGCCTGCGGAATTGAGTTTCGCTGGCGGACTCCTGGCCGCCGGTGTCTGCGCTGAATCGGACATTGCCCCTGCCTTCGGCCGGCAGCCCCATTCCCGCATGCAGCTTACCCAAGCGGCCGTGGGGCGCAAAGATATTCGATAGGCCAAGCTACCAAAAAGCCGGCCGCTGCACTGTGATACAGCGCACAGTTGGGCGCGGGCGAGAGGCCGCGGCCCCTACAAGGAGCGTTGGACGCAACCACTTGCAAGAGCGCCCCCCGGCTCGGCCCGGCATTTGCTTGATGACGGTTCGTGACACAGGACCGACATCGTCATTCGGCAGCATCAAGCGTCGCTCGAAATCCGCGTGACCGTTCGCAAGGCAGACATCAGATGGCTGACACCACCGACAACGCAGCTGCGATCCCGCCTGACGACCCGAACAACAAACTCACGCTGGCCAATCCGGACGATCCCACGCTGCGCCACATCTCGGTCGCTGGCGGCACCTACACGATCCTGGTGACCGGGGGCGCAGAGCAACGGCCGCTATTGCCTGATCGACATGCTGGTGCCGCCAGGCGGTGGCCCGCCGCCGCACCGTCACGACTTCGAGGAGATGTTCACGATCCTGGAAGGCGAGATCGAGTTGACCTTCCGCGGTGCGGTTGCGCGCGCAACCGCGGGTTCGACCGTGAACATCCCCGCCAACGCGCCGCACTTCTTCAGGAACACCTCCGACAGACCGGCGCGCTTGCTCTGCATGTGCACGCCGGCGGGGCAGGAGGAGTTTTTCATGTCGGTCGGCGATCCCGTCGACAGCCGCACCGCGCCGCCGCCTGCGCTCGGAAAAGATGAACTGGCCGAGCGTGTGCAACGCGCAAAGACACTCGCGGCCAAATATCGAACCGAGCTGTTGGTGTGAGCGATTTTGTTCCGCAGGCGCGTCACTCAGCCGCGCCAATGCCGAACTTGTGAAGCGCCATGCCACGATATTGCTGCCGTCAGCACCCCAAGCTAGCCGGGTTGGGATGCAGGGCAGCCCCACATTAACGCAATATTAATCCGCGGAATCCGAGCGGCAGTAGTGGCCCGGATGTTGCGCCGTGGTTACATGTTGTACAAATCATATGATTTTTTGGCAATGGCGGATCGTCTAGCACAAGTATTGCATTGCCACTTGGAGTCGGTCGCGTGTCCAATGGCTGTATGTGCTGATTTGATTCGCGGGCCGGGTACACGAGCGGCGCTTTGACGACGTGGAAGTAAGGACGGGCGTTCCAGCGTTGCAGCAAACCAATGAGGAGAGGGATCATGTACAACGATTCTCTGTTCAATGCTTTCGCCCGGTCCTTCGAGGCCCGAAGCGAAACTGACATGTCGATGGCGGAGTATCTCGAATTGTGTCGAGGTGATCCGATGCGATACGCCAATGCGGCCGAACGACTACTAGCGGCGATCGGTGAGCCTCAGATGATTGACACGGCCAAGGACCCCCGCCTTGGCCGTATTTTTTTGAACCGGACCATGCGGGTCTATCCGGCCTTCGCCGGATTCCACGGCATGGAGGAGACCATTGAGCGCATCGTCGGCTTCTTCCGGCACGCCGCTCAAGGCCTGGAGGAGCGCAAACAGATCCTCTATCTGCTGGGCCCGGTGGGCGGCGGCAAGTCGTCGCTCGCCGAGCGGCTGAAGTCGCTGATGGAAGTCCATCCGATCTATGTGCTGAAGGCCGGCGACGAACTCAGTCCGGTATTCGAGAGCCCGCTCGGTCTGTTCGATCCGGAATCCCTTGGCGCGATGATCGAGGAGAAATACGGCATTCCGCGCCGCCGCCTCAACGGGCCGATGAGCCCGTGGTGCTACAAGCGGCTCGAGGCCTTCGGCGGCGACATTTCGCGTTTCCGCGTCGCCAAGATCCAGCCCTCGCGTCTGCGCCAGATCGCGATCGCGAAAACCGAACCGGGCGACGAGAACAACCAGGACATCTCCTCGCTGGTCGGCAAGGTCGACATTCGCAAACTGGAGACCTTCGCGCAGAACGATCCCGACGCCTACAGCTACTCCGGCGGTCTCAATCGCGCCAACCAGGGCATTCTCGAATTCGTCGAGATGTTCAAGGCGCCGATCAAGATGCTGCACCCGCTACTCACGGCGACGCAGGAAGGCAACTACATCGGCACCGAGAATATCGGCGCGATTCCCTTCACCGGCGTCATCCTCGCGCATTCGAACGAATCCGAATGGCAAAGCTTCAAGTCCAACAAGAACAACGAAGCCTTCATCGATCGCATCTGCGTCATCAAGGTGCCGTACTGCCTGCGGGTGACCGAGGAGCAGAAGATCTACGAGAAGCTGATCTCAGGTTCCGAGCTCGCCGCCGCCCCGTGCGCTCCGGCAACTCTGGAGACGCTCGCGCGTTTCTCGGTGATGTCACGTCTGCGCAAGCACGAGAACTCGACGACCTTTGCAAAGATGCGGGTCTATGACGGCGAAAGCCTTAAAGAGAGTGATCCCAAGGCCCGCAGCGTCCAGGAATACAAGGATGCCGCCGGCGTCGACGAAGGCATGGACGGCGTCTCGACGCGGTTTGCATTCAAGGTGCTGGCCGCAACCTATAATCACGACACCACGGAGATTGCCGCCGATCCCGTCCATCTGATGTATGTGCTCGAGCAGTCGATCCGCCGCGAGCAGCTCTCCGAGGAAGTCGAGAAGCGCTATCTCGAGTTCATCAAGGCCGAGCTCGTGCCGCGCTACGCCGAATTCATCGGCAACGAGATCCAGAAAGCCTATCTGGAATCCTATTCGGACTATGGTCAGAACCTGTTCGACCGCTACGTCGACTACGCCGACGCCTGGATCGAGGATCAGGACTTCAAGGATCCCGACACCGGTCAGATGCTCAATCGCGAGCTGCTCAACCAGGAACTGACCAAGATCGAGAAGCCCGCGGGCATCGCCAACCCCAAGGACTTCCGCAACGAGGTCGTCAAGTTCTCGCTGCGGTCGCGGGCCCAGAATGGCGGCAAGAATCCGTCCTGGACCTCCTACGAAAAAATCCGCGAAGTCATCGAAAAGAGGATATTCTCCCAGGTCGAAGACCTGCTTCCGGTGATCTCGTTCGGCTCGAAGAAGGACGGCGAGACCGAAAAGAAGCACGGCGAGTTTGTCTCGCGAATGGTGGAGCGCGGTTATACCGAGCGCCAGGTTCGCAGGCTCGTGGAGTGGTACATGCGCGTGAAACAAGCCGGATGAGGCGGCAGCAACCGTGGTCATGTTCATCGTCGATCGGCGTCTGAATCCAGGCAGCAAGAGCCTGGAAAACCGCCAGCGTTTCCTGCGCCGTGCCAAGGCGCTGGTCCAGGGCGCCGTGAAGAAAACCTCCGAGGGCCGCGACATCAAGGATGTCCTCGAGGGTGGCGAGGTCAGCATCCCGCTCGACGGGATGCATGAACCTCGCTTTCGTCGCGAAGGCGGCACGCGCGACAGGGTGCTTCCCGGCAACAAGAAGTTCGTCGAAGGCGACATCCTTCCGCGTTCGGGCGAAGGCCGCGGCAGAGGATCCCAGCCGGGGGAAGGCGACGGAGAGGACGACTTCCGCTTCGTGCTCAGCCGCGACGAATTCGTCGATCTGTTCCTCGACGATCTCGAATTGCCCGATCTCGCCAAGCGCAAGCTTGCCGATGCGGAAAGCGAAGGGCTTCAGCGCGCGGGCTATTCGACCTCCGGTTCGCCGGCGAATATTTCGGTGAGCCGCACGGTGCAGCTCGCGATGGCGCGCCGCATCGCGCTGCGGCGGCCGCGGCCGGAGGCGATCGCGCAGCTTGAGGCGGAATTGGCCGAGTGCGACGACGAGGCGCGCCGCGCGGAGCTTGAGGCCGAGATCGAGGCCATGAAGGCAAAGTCCAAGCGGATTCCGTTCATCGATCCGATCGACATCCGCTTCCGCCGGTTTGAGACCGTGCCGAAGCCGGTGGCGCAGGCAGTCATGTTCTGTCTGATGGACGTTTCCGGTTCGATGTCCGAACACATGAAGGATCTCGCCAAGCGCTTCTACATGCTGCTCTACGTGTTCCTGACGCGGCGCTACCGGCATGTCGAGATCGTCTTCATTCGCCATACCGACCGGGCGGAGGAGGTTGACGAAGACACCTTCTTCCACGGGCCGGCGTCGGGCGGCACGATGGTATCGAGCGCGCTGCAGGCGATGCACGACATCGTCAGGTCGCGGTTCCGCCCCTCCGACTGGAACATCTACGCCGCCCAGGCCTCCGACGGCGACAATTCGATTTCGGACAGCGCCGTCACCGGCCGGCTGTTGACCGATATGATCCTCCCCGTGACCCAGTTCTTCGCCTATCTCGAAGTCGCCGAGGCCGGCGGCAGTAGCTTCGAGATGCCGGATTCGTCGCTGTGGACGCTGTACCAGCGGCTGCGCTCCGAAGGCGCGCCCTTGTCAATGCGCAAGGTCAGCGACCGCAGCGAAATCTTTCCGGTGTTTCATGACCTGTTTCAGCGTCGCCGGAACCAGGAGAAAGCCGCGCCATGACCGCCGAACGCCTGTTTGAGGGAGCGGACTGGGATTTCCCGAAACTGCAGCGCATCCACGATGCCTGCGAGGAGATCGCGCGAACCGAGCTGGGACTCGATGTCTATCCGAACCAGATCGAGATCATCACCGCCGAGCAGATGCTCGATGCCTATTCCTCGGCCGGCATGCCGCTGTTCTACAAGCATTGGTCGTTCGGCAAGCATTTCGCCCATCACGAGGCGTTCTACCGCAAGGGACTCAGAGGTCTCGCTTATGAGATCGTGATCAACTCCTCGCCGTGCATCTCCTATCTGATGGAGGAGAACACCGCGACCATGCAGACGCTGGTGATCGCGCACGCGGCGTTCGGCCACAATCATTTCTTCAAGAACAACTATCTGTTCAGGCAATGGACGGATGCCGAGAGCATCCTCGACTATCTCGACTTCGCCAAGAGCTATGTGGCGCAGTGCGAGGAGCGTTACGGCCGCCTCGCGGTCGAAATCACGCTCGATGCGGCGCATGCCCTGATGTCGCACGGGATCGACCGCTATCCCGGCAAGAAGAACCTCGATCTGCGCGCCGAAGAAAAGCGCGCCGAGGAACGCCGCGCCCATGAGCAGAGCATGTTCAACGACCTGTGGCGCACCGTTCCGACCGGACCGGTGAAGAGCGCAGAACTGCTGAGCGTGGAGCGGCGCCGCAAGCTGCTCGGGCTGCCGCAGGAAAATATCCTGTATTTCCTCGAAAAGGTGGCGCCGCGCCTGCAGCCCTGGCAGCGCGAGCTGCTGCGGATCGTGCGGCACATCGCGCAGTACTTCTATCCGCAAAGCCAGACCAAGGTCATGAACGAGGGCACCGCGACCTACGTGCATTACCGCATCATGAACCGGCTGCACGAACAGGGCCGGCTTTCCGACGGCAATTTCCTCGAATTCCTGCAGTCCCACACCAACGTGGTGTTCCAGCCGGATTTCGACGATCCGCGCTTTTCGGATTTCAATCCTTACGCGCTCGGATTTGCGATGATGCAGGATATCGAGCGCATCGTGACCAGTCCCGACGACGAGGACCGCGAGTGGTTTGCCGACATTGCCGGAAAAGGCGATGTCATGGGGGTGCTGCGTGACGTCTGGGCCAATTACCGCGATGAGAGTTTCATCAGCCAGTTCCTGAGCCCGCGGCTGATGCGGAGCTGGCGGATGTTTCATCTGCACGACGATCCGCAGGAAACCGCCGGCATCAAGGTCGACGCGATCCATGATGCGCGCGGCTATCGCAGGATCCGCCGCGAGCTGGCGCGGCAATACGACGTCGGATATCTCGATCCCAACATCGAGGTGGTCGACGTCGATCTCGCGGGCGACCGCCGTCTGATGCTGCGCCATGTCGTGGTCAAGGGCGCCCAGCTCAACGAAACCGACGCCAGGCGCGTGCTCCAGCACCTCGCCGATCTCTGGACCTATGACGTATCGTTGGTTGAAGTCGACGCCAAGGACAACGTCCTGAAGGAATACGTCGTGAGCCCGCGCGGGCTCGCCGTGGCCGCCTAGACCGCAACGCCTGTCGAAAACTGTGGTGCGCCACCAAATGATCGCGTCCGACGCAGAATTTCGCCCCAATCCCTGCGAGATATGACAACGGGTGTTTTAGTAGGGGATTACACATGGCTTCCAGGCGTACAGAGGTTGCAATCGAGAAAATCATCGCCTCCTGCGATGGCAATATGCGCGGCGCGCTTGAGGCGCTGATGCTTGTCAACGAGCACCTGGAGAACGAGCTTCATCGGATCTATGCGGTGATGTCGCGCATGGGCCAGCCGGATGAAGAATGCTTCGAAACGTTGCATTGAGACCCCGCCCGCCATTTTGACGTGCAATGGTTGCGGAAACGTCCGCCCCGGCCTTCCGGGCCCTCAAAGTGATGGTGGTCACGGAGCAAGGCGATAGCGCGCGATAGCGCAGCGCGGTCGCATGAAACTGGGTGTCCGGAAATGACCAATGCAGAAAATTCGGAACCGGTCGTTCAGCTGATTCCGACCAGATCGGACGCTGAGATCGCCGAGGATCTGAAACGAAGGCTGATGGAGAGCCTCAAGCCCGTTCTCGAGATTTTCGACGAGGCGGCGGCGGCGGGCCTCGCGATCCAGTGGGAGAGCATTGCTCCACAATCGCCGCGCTACAAACACGAGGTCAAGGGCCTGAGGATCGTGAAGTACCTGTGACGGCGCCGCTCGCGCGCCCGCCCGCTGGCTTCAGGATTGTTCGGGCCGGTAAAGCCGCACCGGATTTTGGATCCGAAGCTCGTACCCGTGCAGCTAGCCGGGCGTCTTCGTAAATTGCGTCGTCTCGGTCATTCAACCGTCTTTTTGTTCTTGGCTGCGACCTGAGCGAGGATGCGGTCGGCTTCGGTACGCCAGTCCGGGCTGCGCGCAAAGGCCTTGGTGCTCCTCTCGCCGAACAGGCCCTCGTCGGCGAGGTCGGCGATCCAGGCCTGGCGTTCGGCGGTGCCTTGCGCCGACCACGGCGTGAGGCCGGCCTCGCGCACGGTTTCCGCGACCTCGCGGACTTCCTCGCTGCGGCGCCGGCCGTGTTCGATCACGCGCTGGAAGAAGTAGGCGCCCTGCTTCTCCCAGTCGATGCCCGGGAATGTTTCCTTGAGCGAGGCGAGCACCGCGTCCTCCACGCCATAGGCGCGCGCGGTGGTGAAGCTTTCGATCACCATCGCTTCAAGGCCCTTGATCATCACGCTGCGGCACATCTTCACCGCCGAGGCGACGCCGAGCTTGTCGCTCGCCACCTTGGCGTCGAAACCCAGTTCCACGAGCAGCGGCGCAAGTTCGCCTGCGCCGGAGCCGCCGAGCAGCAGGGGCACCTTGATGCGGTAGGGCGGGATCGAGGTCATCACCGCGCCCTCGACATAGCGGCCGCCGCCGCCATCGACCAGCGCCGCCGCGCGTTGCTTGGCGCCGGGCGAAGCCGAATTGAAGTCGAGGAACCAGGCTCCTTGTTTGACGGCCGGCGCGCAAGCCTGCGCCACCGGCACGGCCTGGCTGGCGGTGACGGCGGAGACGATGAAATCAGATTGCGCGGCGAGATCGGCGTGGGTCGCGGTCAGCGCCACGCCATGGCGCCCAGCGTGCTCGCGCAACGGCAGGCCCGTCTGATCGCTGCGAAGCTTGATGTCGTAGGCGGCAACCTTGACGTCCTGCTTGCGCAGGTCCTCGGCGAGGATGCGGCCCACTTCACCGTAGCCGACGAGACCGATGTTCCATTGTTTGGGGCTGGTTGCGAGGGCGGTCATGGCGGAGGGTCTTTCGAATTGGGATGCTTTATTTCGCGAAGGCTTTGGCGGTCAAGGCTTGGGCAGTGGAAGGCTTGGGCAGTGGAAGGCTTGGGCAGTGGAAGGCTTGGGCAGTGGAAGGCTTGGGCAGTGGAAGGCTTGGGCAGTGGAAGGCTTGGGCAGTGGAAGGCTTGGGCAGTGGAAGGCTTGGGCAGTGGAAGGCTCGGGCAGTTGAAGGCTCGGGCAGTGAAGGCCTGGGCAGTTATTGTTTTGGGATCTTGGCCTTCTCGATCACTTGTCGCCATTTGTCGATGTCGGATTTGAGCCGGCCCGCGATTTCCTCCGGCGTGCCGGCCTTGGCCTCGATGCCGAGCGCGATCAGGCGTTTCCTGAGGTCGGCGTCGGCGAGTATATCCTGCAATGCGCCGTTGAGCGTCTTCACGATTTCGCCCGGCGTGCGGGCCGGCGCAAACAGCGCGTTCCAGGAGACGACGTCGTAATTGGCGACACCGCTTTCCTGCACGGTGGCGAGTTCGGGCGTGCTTTCCGAGCGCGCCGCGCCGGACGAGGCCAGCGCGCGGAATTTGCCGTCGGCAAGATTGCCCTTTATCGCCGAGTAGCTGTCGATCATCAGCGCGATATTGCCCTGCAGCAGCGAGACCTCGACCTCGGGCGTTCCGCGATAGGGGACGATGGTGAAATCGATATTGGCCGCGGTCTTGAACAATTCGGCCGACAGGTTCTGCGTGCTGCCGATATTGATGGTGCCGACATTCAGCGCGCCGGGTTTTGCCCTCGCGGCCGCGATGAAATCCGCAAGCGTCTTGAAGTCGGACGAAGCCCCCGTACAGAAGATGAAATCGAAAAATCCGAGGCTCGAGATCGGCGCGAAATCCCTGGTGGGATCGAACGGCAGCTTCTCGAACAGCGAAACGCTGATCGCGGTTCCGTTGGTGAGCATGATCAGCGTATAGCCGTCGGGCGGCGAGGCGATCACCGTCCGCGCCGCGGCGATCCCGCCGGCGCCGGGCTGGTTCTCCACGTAGAAGCGCTGGCCGAGCTTGTCGCCGAGCCTTTCGGCGATGATGCGCGCGGTGGTATCGGCGACGCCGCCGGCCGCGAATGGCAGCACGATCCGCACGGGCCTGTTCGGATAGCTCGCTTCCGCGTGGGCGCGGGGTGGTGCGACGATGAGAGCCGATAGTGCAAGAACCAGCGTCAGGGATATTGCGGAGAAAACTCGATAGATGGCGCGATCACTCAATTTCATGGATAACTCTTGGCTGCCGGTCCAGCCCTGATCTAGTCTGATGAGGGAGTGTGAACTTGGGATTCGGACACTAGCGCAACCGGCTGCTGTCATCCAATCGTTATATTGATTGGCCCTTGTAGGGATATGCCGGGCCTATCGCTTTCGGCATTCAATCCGCCTCGGGCAAGAGCCGCCGATGAGGGGGAAGGCAGGAAAGTCGCATGGATTTCTTCAGGCATTTCACGATTCTGCTGTGTGCGCCGGCGTTCAACGCCGAAGACCTGGAAGGGCTGCGGCTCGCCCACATCGCCGTCGAGATCGAGAAGCTCGGCTTTGAAGTGGTCCGGGCGCGGCGGCTCGAGGATGCCGAGATGGCGGTGCAGACCGATGCCGCTATCGGCTGCATGGTGGTGGACTGGGGCAAGAAGGGCCTCGAAGGCAAGACCACCGCGCTGATCAACCTGATGCGCCGTCGCGGTCTGGAAATGCCGATCGTGATATTGGTTCGACGCAAGCGCCTGGAAGATATCCCGATCGAGGTGCTCGATTATATCGACGGCTACATCTTCCTCGCCGAGGAAACTCCGGAGTTCATCGCCAGGAACCTGGTGAGCCGGCTCAAGCAATATGCGGAGACATTGAAGACCCCGTTCTTCGGCGCGCTGGTCGATTATGCGGAGCGCGGCAATCAGCTGTGGACGTGCCCGGGCCACAATGGCGGGGTGTTTCTACAACCGGAGTCCGATCGGGCGGATCTTTGTCGAGCATCTGGGCCAGGAGGTGTTCCGCGACGATCTCGACAACTCCGTGCTCGAATTGGGCGACCTGTTGGTCCATGAAGGACCGGCGCTGAAGGCGCAGCAGGAAGCCGCGGTCATTTTTGGGGCCGAGAAGACCTATTTCGTTCTCAATGGAACGTCCGCGTCGAACAAGATCGTGCTGTCGGCCCTAGTTGCCGAGGGCGACCTCGTGCTGTTCGATCGCAACAACCACAAGGCGGCCCATCACGGCGCGCTGTTCGTCGGCGGCGGTATTCCGATTTTTCTCGAGACCGACCGTAATGCCCATGGATTGATCGGGCCGATCTTTCACGAGGCGCTGGATGAGGCCGCCATCCGCAAGAAAATCCGCAACCACCCGCTGGTCGCCGACAAGGAGGCCTGGCGCCGCGCGCGCCCGTTCCGCGTCGCCGTCATCGAGCAGTGCACCTATGACGGCACCATCTACGATGCGCGACTGATCGTCGAGAAGATCGGCCATTTGTGCGACTACATCCTGTTTGACGAGGCCTGGGCCGGGTTCATGAAGTTTCACCCGCTGTTTGCCGGCCGCTTCGCCATGGGGCTCGATCGCCTCGGTCCCGAGCAGCCGGGCATCATCGCGACCCAATCCACCCACAAGCAGCTCGCGGGCTTCTCGCAGGCGTCCCAGATCCACATCAAGGATCGCCACATCAAGGGGCAGCGCCGCCGCGTCGAGCATCGCCGCTTCAACGAATTCTTCATGCTGCATGCTTCGACCTCGCCGTTCTATCCGTTATTCGCTTCGCTCGATGTCGGCGCGCAGATGATGAAAGGGCGTTCCGGCGAGGCGTTGTGGGACGATACCGTCCGGCTCGGCATCGAGCTGCGCAAGAAAATTCGGGCCGTCCGGCGCGAGTTCGAGGAGAAGGAGCGCGAGCTGTCGCGGCGCTGGTTCTTCGAGCCCTTCGTTCCCGATTCCTGTGACGGTCACCGACGGCGAAGGCGCCACGCGGGAGATCGCGTGGGAGGAGGTCCCGACCGACGATCTTGCCGCCAATCCCGGATATTGGGAGCTCGCGCCCAGCGCCCGCTGGCACGGCTTCACCAGGCTCGCGCCCGGCTACGCCATCACCGACCCCAACAAACTCACGCTCTTGACGCCGGGCTTCGATGGCCGCACCGGCAATTATGCGGACTACGGCATTCCCGCACCCGTGGTCGCGCAATATCTGCGCGAAAATCGTGTGGTGCCGGAGAAGAATGACCTCAACTCGCTGCTGTTCCTGCTGACGCCGGGCGTCGAGGCGAGCAAGGCGGGCACGCTGGTCAGCGCGCTCGTCGCCTTCAAGAAGTTGCATGACGATAACGCAAGGCTTGACGACACCATCACCGAATTCGTGCGCCGGCGCCCGGCGCGTTATTCAGGCGTGCGATTGCGGGACCTTTGCGCCGAGATGCACGGTTTCTTCCGCGACCATGCGACCAGCACCCTGCAGCGGGAGCAATTCAAACCCGATCACCTGCCGAGCATCGCGATGGCGCCGCACGAGGCGGTGCGACAAATGGTGCGCAACAATGTCGATTACATTCCGGTCACTGAGGCGTTCGGCCGGATCGCCACCACCATGTTTGTGGTTTATCCGCCGGGCATTGCCTCGATCGTCCCGGGCGAACGGCTGGACGAGCGCGCGCGCCCGATGCTGGACTATCTGAAGATGTTCGAAAAGAGCGCCAATCTGTTTCCGGGCTTCGAAGTCGAGATTCAGGGAATCTATCGGGAGACCGAGAAGGACGGCACGGTCAGGTTCTACACCTATGTGGTGCGGGAATAATGTTGCTGAGCGAAACGCCAGACCCGTAGCTCTATAAATTCATTGGCTTGATCTTCGTTCTCCTGTCATTGTCCGGCAGCGTGGTGTCGCCCGGTCCGAGCGCGCGCTGCATCAGGAGGCTGTCGGTCCAGCGTCCGTATTTGAAGCCGACCGACTTCAAAAGACCTGCCTGCTCGAATCCGAACATCTGGTGCAGGCGTTGTGACGGCAGGTTGGCGACATCGACATAGGCGATGATCTGGCGATATCCGGCGGCCGCGCAGGCGTCGATCAGCGCCGGCAGCAGCCGCCGGCCGACGCCGTTGTCGAGTGATCCGGATGCACGTAAATCGAATGCCTGACCTCATAGCGGTAGGCGGGGCGGTTTCGAAACGGCACGGCATGGCGTAACCGACCACGGTGCCCTCCAGTTCGGCGACCAGATGCGGGAGCCGGTGCTTGGCCATCTTCTTGCGGCGACGCTTCATGTCGTCGGCGTCAATCGGCTCGACGGCGAATTCGCCGAGCCCGCGCTGGACGTGATGGGCATAGATGGCGAGCATGGCCGGCACATCTTCATCGGTCGAAGGCCGCACCGTGATGTCGCTGGCCTCGCGTGCCGTATCGATGCTCATCGACGAATTCAAGGGGCCACCCGGCGGTCATTTTTGGTGGCCCTTGATCGATCATGAATTGATGACAGTTTCATGTCAGTAGGCGGCCGACAAACGTGCGCGACCTCACCGGCCGCGCTGCCTGCGTTTCAAGTCGTTGATGAAGGAGATCGTGGTAGAGTCCCTGGCGTCGATGCGAAGCGCTGCCTCGAAGTCCCGCATCGCATCGTCGAACTGGTTCAGGTAGTAATAGGCGCGGCCCCGCATGCGATAGCCGTAGATGGCGCTCGGGTCGATTGAAATGGCCTTGGTGAAATCGTTGATCGCGGCCTGTTGCTGGCCGACTTCGAGATAGGCGTGGCCGCGAAATTCGTAACCCATCCGGTAGTTCGGGGCGAGCTCGATCAGTTTGACCGCATCGTCATACATCGCGCGCCAGTTGGAACGGTCTTCATAGATGAAGGCGCGGTTTTCGAATGCCGACGCGAGCGTCGGGTCGAGGTCGATCGCCCTGGAGAGCGCCACCAGCGCCTCGTTGGGCCGTTTCAGGTTGCGAAGCGTAATCCCGCGATTCATGTAGGCAAGGCCGTAATCGGGCTTGAGCAGGACGGCCTGGTCGAGATCCTGCATGGCGCGCTCGTTGTTGTTGAGCGCCATCCAGAGCACTCCGCGGTCATTGTAATATCCGGGAACGCCGGGCGCGAGCGTGATCGCCCGATCGTAGTCGCTCATCGCCTGCTGATATTGCTTGGTCGAGAAGTAGGCCCAGCCGCGATCGTAATAGGCTTGCGCGATATTGCTTCCCTTGAGGTTGCCGGAAACCAGCAGAGAGGTGCAGGCCGCGATCATGTCGGAGAATTGGCCCGACGCGCAGGGCGCCATCACATCAGCCGGCTTTTCCGCCAGCGGCGGGGCGACCGGCGGCGGCTTGACCGGCGGGAACGGCTGATTTTTCGGCGTTTCGGCGGCCGGTTTGGCCCAGGGAATGAAGCCCTGGCCGGGCGGGTGCAGCCACAACAGTGTAAACAGCAGCAGGCCGATCGCTTGCGGCCATATGATCCAGGCCAGGCGGTACCAGCGATCATCGTACCAGAGCCTGCCATGGGCTGTGAGCCAGGATCCGGCGCCGGCCGTTGCATCCTTCGCGCTCACGGAACTGCCCTGCAGAGCGCCCGCGTTGCCATCCTGGGTCGGCCTTTGCGCATCATGGTTTCTGTCGTCACGATAGATCGGTGGGAAAGATCATTCAATCGCGCCGGAGGCGGCCGCCAGAGGGGCGCCGACATTCCCCGCGGCCGATCTATAATGGCTGGCCAGCGCTCTCAACGTGCGGTGGATCACATAACGAAAGGCCGTTTCCCTTTAAGGCTTGCCGTAGTGGTTCGATCAGAGGGCACGATCATGCAGACAGCCGCATCACAGGGACATTTCCAGCCGCAATCCGTTCAACGACAAGCCAGCCGTTCGCCCGTGATCGCCGGCGTGGGCGCGGCGCTGGTGGCTTCCGCCTTGACCCTCGTGCTCATGACGAGCAGTCCTGCGCCCGTGGCCGCGCCGGATCAGGCGGCAAACTCCACGGCGCAATGCCAGATGGTCCCGCGCAAATTGCTGGTGTCGACGACGACCGGCAGCGGCACGGTCCGGTTGCGCGCGGGCAGTTACCTCTCGCCGCCGATTACGCTGAGCGCCCGCCCGCAAGCGGTGGTGTTTCCGCTTCCCCGCCCCACCGTAAGCCCGGTGGAAGAAGTGATCGCGGTCGAAGGCAACGCCAGCGACGTCGTGATCTCGAGTGATCTAACCAACTTCCGAAAGGAGCTCGACGTCACCGGCACCGCGGCGTTCGCCGTGAAATGGCAGCCGATGAAGACCTGCTGAGGCGCGCCAGAGCGAGATGACTCTTCGTTAAATCGTCCTCTCGCTCTATCCTTTTGTTTGAGCATGATCTCCGCGCAAACGCGTCCCGCGTTTGTTAGCTAAGGGAAAACCGGTGTCCACTTTTCTGGATCATGCTCTATCGCGCCAGACGGGCATCCAGCGACCATTTTCCCGCGCCGACGATCAGAAGATAGATGCAGCCGAGCAGCATCGTGAGGTCGGCGCGCGCCTCGTGCATCATGCTCCAGAAGCCCAGGCGTTTGATGGCGCCGAGGTGAAACATCCCGACATCGTGTCCGAGGAGGATCGGAAGCTTGGTCGAGACCAGCGCGACGATCATGATGATGATGAGCGGCACCGCGGCAAGCCGCGTCAACAGCCCGAGGATGATCAGCGCGCCGCAGACGGTCTCGACAACGCCCACGAACGGACCCATGACCTCGGGAAAAGGAATGCCGATTTTTGCAAACCGCCCCGCGCCGAGAACATCGGCGAAGACCAGTTTCTGAATGCCCTCGGGCAGGAACACGACCAGCCCGACGAGAAGCCGTACCAGGATGGTCCAGCCCAATTCGCTGGTGCGAAGAATGCTGTTCAAGGTCATGGCTCACGTCCCCCATCATTTGTAACGCGGATCATTTCGCCTCAAGCCCCGGCGGGGCGTCCTCGCACAGGCGCGATCTTCAGGCCAGCCGCAGCAAGGTGCCGGCAGTGGCCAGCAGCACCACCACGATCCATGGCGGCGTCTTCCAGACGGTGAGCAGCAGGAATCCGCCAAGCGCCAGCGCAAAATCGCGCGGCGTCATGACCGCGCTCGTCCAGACCGGGTTATAAAGCGCCGCACCGAGAATGCCGACCACGGCCGCATTGGTGCCGCGCATCGCGGCCTGAGCCGCAGGGCGGGTGCGCATTGCATCCCAGAACGGCAACATGCCGTAGACGAGCAGCATGCCCGGAAGCAGCAGGGCAACGAGCGCAATCGATGCGCCGGCAAGGCCGTTCGGCGGAATTTCCATCACGGCGCCGAGATAGGCGGCAAAAGTAAAGAGCGGTCCCGGCACCGCCTGTGCCAGTCCATAGCCTGCCAGAAATGTCTCGGTGCTGACCCATCCGGGGGGGACGACCTGCGCCTGCAGCAGCGGCAGCACGACATGGCCGCCGCCGAACACCAGCGCGCCCGAGCGGTAGAACGCATCGAACAAGGCGAGACCGTGCGATCCGGTCGCAGCGGTCAGAAGCGGCGGCACCAGGAGGAGCGCCGCGAACAGAGCGAGCGCGACGGCACCGCCGCGCCGGGTGACCGGAAAATTCAGCTGTCCGGCAACGGCTGCGACCTCTCCGCGGCAGAGCCAAAGGCCCGCACAGGCGCCGAACGCGATCGCTGCGATCTGCGCCAACGATCCGGCGAACGATACCACGATCGCCACCGCGGCCAGCGCGATTGCAGCGCGCGCGCGATCCGGCGTAAGGCTTCGCGACATGCCCCAGATGGCTTGCGCGACGACAGCGACGGCGACGAGCTTGAGGCCATGCAGGAAGCCTTCCGCAACCGGTCCCGTGAACGCGGCTGCGCCCATCGCAAAGGCGAACAGGATCAGAGCTGACGGCATGGTGAAGGCGAACCACGCGGCGAGGCCGCCCAAAAGGCCGTTGCCGCGGAGAATGCCGAGGCAAAAGCCGACCTGGCTGGAGGCCGGTCCCGGCAGAAACTGGCAGAGCGCGACCAGGTCCGCATAGGTCGTCTCGTCGAGCCATTTGCGCCGCACGACGAGCTCATCCCGGTAATATCCGAGATGGGCGATCGGGCCGCCAAACGAAGTCAGCCCCAGCTTCAGGAACGCCGTAAAGACCTCGCCGACCGAGCCCCCGATTTTATCGCCTGGCTCCTTCGCGACGATACCGCGGGATTTTGCTTCGTCTTGTGAAAGCGCTGCATCATTCATCGATCGACTTCCCGGTGGTCAGGTTTTCGGATGACGTCGTATGGACAAGATTTCGCCGAACAGCTCTTCTGCCTTCGCTCTTGCCAGCTTTGTAGCTCGTCGCCCGAGAGGCGTTGCGCGATAATATTTTCGCACCGTTTTTCCTTCGCGTTTTTTGCGAGACGCGAGGTAGCCCTTTTTCTCCAATCCGTGGAGCAGCGGATACAGTGTTCCCGGACTAAGTCGGTATCCGTGGCGCGCCAGCTCTTCGATCATCCACTGGCCGTAAAGTTCGCCTTCGGCGGCGTGATGCAGAATATGAAGACGGACGAAACCGCTCAGTAGTTCACGATGGTCCATTCCGGTGAGATGCCTCGATTGTGACCTCGCTTAGTCTAGACTATCGTATTTCGATAGTGCAATTCAATAAGGGATCGATTTGGTCAACAGGATGGGAGACCGCGCATGGCAATTGATCGCCGCCGACTGCTGCAAGGGGGAGCTGTCACCGCTCTGGCCGGCGCCGTCCCGGGGGCGGCCAAGGCTCAGAGCAAGGCCCAGATTATGGCGCAGATGCAGTCCGCGCCCCATGACGGTGCGATTGCAGTGCCGCAAGGCAACCCCGATCACACCATCCGCATCGCCAACGGGCTGGTCGAGCTTGCGGCCGATCATATCGTTTCGACAAAACTCTATAACGGGCAGTTTCCCGGTCCGCTGCTGCGCCTGAAGGAAGGCCGGCCGGTGGTTGTCGATATCAGGAACGATACCGATACGCCGGAGCAGTTGCATTGGCATGGGCAGACCATACCGGTGGATGTCGATGGCGCTGCGGAGGAGGGCACGCCGTACATTCCCGCCCACGGCATGCGCCGGATCAGCTTCACGCCCGGGCCGGCCGGATTGCGGTTCTATCACACGCATGTTGTGCCCGGCGCCGATCTGTCCAAAGGGACATATAGCGGACAAGTCGGCACGGTCTACATCGAGCCGAAAGGCGAGCCCGGCCGCTACGACCGCGAGGTGTTCCTGATGCTCAAGGAATTCCAGCCCTCGCTCAGCCGCGGCGGCGACATGGCGTCGGATTTCCTGGCCAACCCCGCCCGCATCAAGTCGCTCGAGGATTTGGGCGAGAGCGCGATGCGTGCTTCGATGGCCAGCGGCAAGCCGCACGGCTACGAGGTCGGCTACAACCTGTTTTCGATCAATGGCCGCATGCTGGGTCACGGCGAGCCCATCCGGGTGAAACAGGGCGAACGCGTTCTGTTTCACGTCGTCAACGGCAGCGCCACGGAAATCCGCAGCCTCGCTCTGCCGGGGCATCGCTTCGAGGTCGTGGCGCTTGACGGCAATCCCGTTCCGAAGCCGGTGGACGTTCCGGTGCTGTGGTTAGGCACCGCCGAACGCGTCTCGGCAATCGTCGAGATGAAGAATCCGGGCATCTGGGTGATGGGGGATCTCGCCGACGACGATCGCACCAGGGGCATGGGCATCGTGATCGAATATTCGGCGCGCACCGGCAAGCCCAAATGGGTCAGGCCCGCGCCCTCGCGCTGGGACTATACGCTGTTCGGCAAACAAGGTGCCGCCGCCGCCGCGCCCGATGAAACGCTCGAGATGACCTTCGAGAAGAACAACGCCGCGCTGGACGGCTTCAACCAGTGGACCATCAACGGCGTTGCCTTCGCGATGGACAAGATGGAGCCGATGTTTCGCGTGCACCAGGGCAAGCGCTACCGCTTGCGGATGCGCAATGCCAGCGACGACGTTCACCCGATCCACCTGCATCGCCACAGCTTCGAGCTGACAAAGGTGGCGGGAAAGGCGACCTCCGGCATCATCAAGGATGTCGCGATGCTCGGCGGCTACCAGGAAATGGAAGTCGACTTCGTGGCCGACAATCCCGGCCGGACCCTGTTTCACTGCCATCAGCAGTTGCACATGGATTTCGGATTCATGGCGCTGTTCGACTACGCCTAGCGGCACGGTTACCGAATCCGGGCCAGCTTGCTCATCCGATGCATTGGTAAAATTCGTCGGCTCGTTCGATTGAAGGGAGCCTTGTTTGCAATCGATGCTGAACCGACGCCAGTTTGCAATCGGCGCCGCCGCGATCATGGCGGGGGGCTTCGTCGGAGGTCTCCTCGGCCGTCGCCTCGCACGGGGTCAGCCGTTGCGCTTCGACAGGCGCCTGCCCATCCCGCCATTGATCGATGCTGCCAGGCAGGGCAACGCCGTCAAATTGAAGGTTGCATCCGGGAGGCACCCGTTCGTAGTCGGCAAGCCGACGCGTTGCTATGGCTATTCGGGCGAGGTCCTTGGACCGGTTCTCCGCCTGCGCCGGGGCGATGAAGTGGAAATGACCGTCGAGAATGCGCTCGACGTCGATACCACGGTACACTGGCACGGGCTTCTCGCACCCGGCGACGTCGACGGCGGACCCCATCAGGTCATGAAGCCGGGTGGTTCATGGCGGCCCAGGCTCAAGATCGATCAACCGGCGTCAACCCTGTGGTTCCATCCTCATCTGCACCATGACACCGCGCGGCAAATCTATATGGGGCTTGCCGGATTGATCGTGGTCGATGATGGCTCGGACGCAAGCCTCGGCCTGCCGCGCACCTACGGCATCGATGATTTCCCCCTCATCCTCCAGGATCGGTCGTTCGATTCCGATGGATCGCTTCTCTACGATCTCGATCCCCTCACCATCCAGTACGGCCTGCGTGGCAACACCATCATCGCCAATGGCGTGGTCGCGCCCTTCGCCAGGGTTCCTTCCGGTCTGGTGCGGTTGCGCATCCTCAATGCAGCCAACGCGCAAAATTTCGATCTGCGCTTCAGCGACCGGCGAAAGTTTCACGTCATCGCGTCCGACGCCGGTTTTCTTGCGGCGCCGGTCGCGATGCAGCAGCTCAGGATTTCTCCGGCGGAACGGTTCGAGATCATCGTCGATTTCTCGAACCGCAAACCCGTCATGCTCGAGACCGGGCCCGACAAGGCGATGGGCATTTTTGGCGCGGTGTCGGAGAACGGTACCGCCGATTTTGTACCGATCATGCGCTTCGAACCGACCGCGACGGCAACAACGCTAAAGGCAATCCCCGCCCGTCTGGTCGAACCTGCAGCCGCGGATGCCGGCCGGGCCGTACGCCATCGGGAATTTCTTCTGGACAACGGCATCTGCGGAGGCCAGCGACCGACAGCGATGGGCGTGCTGCCCGGCATGTGCATCAACGGAAAGACCCACGACATGGCGCGCATCGACGTCGAGACTGCGCTTGGGACCAGGGAGGTCTGGAAGATCATCTCGCGCGGCATGGCGCATCCCTTTCACTTGCACGGCGCGTCGTTCCGCATCCTGTCGCTCGGCGGAGCTCCGCCGCCTGCGCACCTTGCGGGCTGGAAGGACGTGGTTCTGGTCGAAGACGAGGCCGAGCTTCTGGTGGCATTTGATCGCCCGGCAACCCGGCAGCACCCATTCATGTATCACTGTCACATCCTCGAACACGAAGATGCGGGAATGATGGGGCAATATGTGTGTGCGTGAAAGACGGGCCTGGAGCCGAGGGTTTGCCTGAATACGAGGGGTCCATGAGGACCCCCGTGCACCGGTCGGGCATGTCCCGCCCATTTCAGTTGACACGCCGGGCAATCAGTCCTGTATTTCGTGGAATCATGGCAGGCCGCCGTGACCTCGGTCGAACCCCAGTGGAGGGCACCATGCCGAATTTCAATCGACGCGACGCCTTGAAGATGTCGGCCGGTTTTGCCGCCGCGGCGGCCGCCGGCGGATTTGCCTGCATCGAGATGGCCAAGGCGGGTCCCATCGAGGTGCCGGTGATCGACAAGCTCAGCGTCCGCGTCCTGGTTGATGGCGCCAGTGACATCTTCTTCAAGCCGCAGGAAGCAAGCGGCGTGAAGACCGAGCCCGGCCGCTCCTCGGATTCGCTGCGCCCGCTGCATAGCGAATGGGGATTGTCGCTCTTGCTGGAGCCGCAGCGCGGCGATGCCAAGCGAACCTTCCTGCTCGATTACGGCTGGACCCCCGAGACCATCAACGGCAACATGGAGCTCTTGAAGGTCGACGCGTCGAAAATCGACACGCTGATCATGAGCCATGGTCATTTCGATCATTGGGGCGGCCTGCTCGGATTTCTCGACAGACACCGCAAGGAACTGCCCGCCGACCTCACGATGTATGCCGGCGGCGAGGACAATTTCTGCCAGCGCTACGCCCGGGTCGGCCAGGGAGATTTGAGCGATTACGGCATGCTCGACCGCCGCGATCTCGCCAAGCGGGATGTCAAAGTGGTGTTGTGCGAGTCCCCGGTCGTGATCGGCGGGCAAGCGTTCACCACCGGCAAGATCAAGCGCAGCAGCATCGAGAAGGTGCTGCCGAACACGATGGTGGAGTTCAAGCTCAAGAACGGCGCCGGCTGCGACTGGAGCCACTATCTGCCGGCCGAGATGGAAGGCAAGATCGTGCCCGACGAGCATATCCACGAGCACGCGACCTGCTTCAACCTGAAGGACAAGGGCCTCATCGTCATCTCCTCCTGCGGCCATGTCGGCATCGTGAATTCGGTGCGGCAGGCGATGGAGGTCTCGGGCGTTTCCAAGGTGCACGCCATCATGGGCGGTTTCCATCTTGGTCCGGCGCCGGCGGATTACCTCACCCAGGTGGTCGCCGAGATCGGCAAGCTGAGCCCCGACGTGCTGATCCCCATGCATTGCAGCGGGCTGAATTTCACCCAGGAAGCGCAGCGGCAAATGCCGGGCAAGGTGCTGACCACGACCACCGGCACCCGCATCACCTTTGGCGTCTGATCCGAAGGCCGCGACGATGCGGAATTCAAGGGCGCGTACGTGGCTTCTGATCGGGTCCTTGTTCGTTTGCAACGTGGCCGCGGCGGAAGAGCAGCCGTCGGCCGAGCAGATGATGGACGATCTGATGTTTGGCAATGGAACGGTCGGCGGGCCGTTCACGCTGACCGATCAGACCGGGCGGACGCGCAGCGACAGCGAATTCCGCGGCAAGCTGATGATCGTGTATTTCGGCTACACCTTCTGTCCCGATGTGTGCCCGGCCGACCTGATGGCCATCACCCAGGCGCTGGATGCGCTGGGCGGAGCGGCCGATGATATCCAGCCGGTCTTCATCACGGTCGATCCGGAGCGGGACACCAAGGTGCTCAGCGACTACGTCGCCGCCTTCCATCCCAGTCTGATCGGCCTGACCGGCTCGCCGGAGCAGATCCGCAAGGTCGCCAATGCCTACAAGGCGTTTTACGCGAAAGTGCCTGGCGAGCGAGCAGGCGAGTATTCGATCGACCATACCGGCGTCATCTATCTGATGGGCCGAAATGGCGAGTATCTCGGGTATATGCCACCGCAGACGGGCCCCGACCGGTTGACGGAAGTTTTGCGCAAGTATCTGGCGAAGTAGCGAAGCGCGCGAGCGCGCGCCGGACTAAAGCCGCGTCAAGCCGACCCCGCGGGAGCCGGCTTACGGCAGCCTTACAGGGGCCTGGCGTTAACCTCTTCAGAACTTGTCCATCGCCTCAAAAGGCCTCAAAGCTAGTTTGGAGAAATCCGAACTGTCGGTGGTTGACGCCTATGCGATTGCTGGTTGTCGAGGACAATGCGCTGCTTTCCCAGTTGCTCGCCAAGGGCCTGGCGACGGCTGGCTACGAGACCGACCTGCTCGCCACCGCCGCGGAGGCCCGCGCCGCCCTGATGACCACGTCCTACGCGGCCGTGATCCTCGATCTCGGACTGCCCGACGGTGACGGTCTGGCGATCTTGCGGGAGCTCAGGCATCGCAAGGATCCGACCCCCGTGCTGGTGCTCACCGCACGCGGCGGATTGCAGGATCGCGTCAGCGGCCTGCGCAGCGGCGCCGATGACTATATGGTCAAGCCGTTCGCGCTGGAGGAACTGGTCGCCCGGCTCGAAGCCCAGTTGCGCAGGCCGGGTCAGCAACTCGGCAGTTCGCTTCATATCGCCAATCTGGAGTTCGATCTGCGCAACCGCCAGGCCTCGATCGACGGCCAGCCGCAGGTCTTGTCGTCCCGCGAAACCGCGGTGCTCGAGCTTCTGATGCGCAGCAAGGGCCGCGTGGTTTCGAAGAAGCAGGTCGAGGACCATATCTTCGGGCTTTCCGGCGACGTCGCCTCGAATGCCGTCGAGGTCTACGTCCATCGGCTGCGCAAGCAGCTTTCCGACAAGGGCGCCAAGGTGCAGATCCACACCATCCGCGGCGTCGGCTACCTCATCGCCGAGGAAAAGCGTGATCCGGTTTGATTCGATCATCTCGCGCATCGTGATCCTGCACGTGATTGCGGTGGCGATCACGTCGATTCTGATGTCGGTCGCGCTGTCGTGGCTCTTGAACCTCGCGACCAACAACATCCACAATGAAGCGATGGAAGAGCAGGCCGCTACGCTTGCCCAACATCTTGCCCTGCGGGCCGATGGCAGCCTCTCCCTTGATCTTCCCGAAAGCCTTCAGGGCCTCTATTCCCAGCCCTATGGGCGATATTCCTATGCGGTGGTCGATGATCAGGGAAAAACCCTGTTCTCTTCGCTGAAGGACCATGCGCCGGTATTCCCGGCCGATCCGCGGGCCGCCGCGGTTCAGTTTCTGGAAACCAGGAAGGGCGGCGCGGCCATCTCCGGCGCGAGCATTCGCCGCGCCGTCGGCGACAAGACGGTGTGGGTGCAGGCGGCGGAAGACCTCGCCAACCGCGACGTCCTGATCGACGACATTGTCGAGGACTTTTTCAAGCATGTGGGCTGGATAACGCTGCCGATACTGCTGGTGCTCTTGGTCACGGATATCGCGATCTTCCGCCGTGCCCTGCTGCCGTTGCGCCAGGCGTCGGAAATTGCCCGGGAGATCGGGCCCGCCCGCACCGATATCCGCTTGCCGCTCAGTGAAATCCCGAGCGAGGTCCGGCCGCTGGTCTCGGCGATCAACAAGGCGCTCGACCGGCTCGACCAGGGATTCCGCGTTCAGCGCGAATTCACCGCCGATGCGGCCCATGAGCTGCGCACGCCGCTGAGCATCTTGCGCACGCGCGTGGAAACGCTCGACGACCCGCGCGTCGCCCAGGCGCTGCACCTGGACATCGAGGCGATGAGCCGGGTGGTCGGTCAGTTGCTCGACATCGCCGAGCTCGAGGCGTTCGCGATCGACCCCCTGGAAGTCGCGGATCTGCAAGGCGCCTGCGCCGAGGTCGCCGAGTTCATCGCTCCGCTCGCGCTCGAGCAGGGCCGGGAAATCGCGTTGCTCGGCGCCACCACGCCGGTATGGGTCAAGGGCAATGCCGAAATGATAAAGCGCGCGATCCGCAATCTCGCCGAGAATGCCCTCAAGCACACCCCAAAGGATACGGTGGTCGAATTCGTGGTCGAGGACAACGGCACGGTGACGGTGCTGGATCGCGGTCCCGGAATTTCCAGTGAGGAGCGGGATTTGATCTTTCAGCGTTTCTGGCGGCGCGATCGCAACCAGCAGGGAAGCAGCGGGCTTGGTCTCTCCATCGTGCAACGCATCGCCGAATTGCATGGTGCGACCATTGAAGTGCAGAACCGGGCCTTGGGCGGCGCACAGTTTTCCCTGCATTTTATCCCGGCCGACAGAGTGGCCTAGGCCGGCTACCTTCTGCATCGGAATGGGCTGTTGGCCGCCGACGCGACGCTTGACGCGGGGACGCCAAGTGCGATCAAAATGCCGGACGGAACATGTTTGACCGACGAGCCACGCCCCGACGTCAAAAACCCCGCAGGCATGACGGACTGCGGGGCCACCAACAAGAAGGAGACCTCAAATGAGGCTCCAGCCGTCGTTTTCTGGAGGAAACCCCAAATGCACCGTTATGTTGTGGCGGCTGTTGTGATGACGGCCGGCCTGTTATCGGCTGGCCAGGCGGCACTCGCGCAAGACGCCGCCCAGCCCGTTTATATCGTGACCTATACGGAAGTTGCGCCGGGCGCGGCGGCCGAGGCGGCGAAGCTGATTCTCGGCTACGCCGGCGACATGAGAAAAGCCTCCGGCGCCGTGCAGGTCGATGCGCTCCAGCGCATTTCCAACCCCGGCCATTTCGCCCTGATCGAGCAGTGGCAGTCGCAGGCGGCCAAGCAGGCCTTTGCAGCGACCGAGCCCGCCGCCAAGTTCCGCGCAGCCCTCAGCCCCCTGCAAAGCGCAGCCTATGACGAGCGCATTCACGTGGCGCTTTCGGTCGGCCCGTCGGCGCCGGCTTCCGGTGATCCCATCGTGATCCTGACCCACGTCGATGTCGTTCCGACGCAGGTCGAGCCCGGCACGGCCAAGGTGAAGGGCTTTGCCGAGCAGGGCAGGACGGCCAAGGGCAACCGCCGTTTCGACGACGTGGTCCAGTTCAACCGGAAGAATCATTTCACGCTGATCGAAGTCTGGGATTTGCTTGCGGACAAGAACGCCTGGATCTCGACAAAGACGGCACGAACCTTCCGCGAGGAATTGCAGCCGATGAGCGGCGCGCTTTACGACGAGCGCGCCTTCAAGCTGTTGCGCTGACGGCGGCGATAAGCCATTCCAATTTCTTAATGGCGGGAATGGTTTCCCGCCATTTTTCTATGCTTTTTGTTCAGAACCCATTCATGCGTGCTGCGTCAGATTGTCGGGCAGGGAGCGCGATGCGCAAGCGTTGTGCGATCGAAAGTCGCACGACCGGCAAAATTCGATGGAACCGAAACACCCCCTAAAATTCCACCGCGACCGGCCGGCCGTTTCACCGGGCGCCGCCGCATTCTCATTTGGCCGCGCCACGTTCGCATTTGGCTGTGCCGTGCTTGCCGCGGCGCCCGCAGCCTTCAGTGCAACTGCCCACGCCGCCGAATTGACCCCGCCCGACATGATCCTGCTGGATCGTCTGACCTGGGGGATCAACGCTTCGAGTGCGGCGCATCTGCAGGCGGTCGGCACCGAGCGCTGGATTGCCGATCAGTTGCATCCGCCTGCCAATCCCGCGCTGCCCGAAGGCGTTCGATCGCAGATCGAGGCGATGCTTGATGTGCACAAATTCCCCTTCGACATCGCGATGTCGTTCGATGCACAGGCCAAGAGCAGCAATCAGGTCGCCGATCCCGATCAGCGCAAGGCCGCCCAGCAGGTCTATCAGCAGGCCATGAACGAGCGGGCGAAGCAGGCAGCAAGCCGCTCCATCCTGCGCGCACTTTATGCGCCGGACCAGCTGCGCGAGCGCATGACCTGGTTCTGGTTCAACCATTTCAACGTGCATCAATACAAGGCCAACATTCGCATCCTGGTCGGGGACTACGAGGACCACGCCATTCGCGCCCACGCGCTCGGCAAGTTCCGCGATCTACTGGTCGCTACGCTGCATCATCCGGCCATGCTGCGTTACCTCGACAATACCGACAACGCGGCAGGCCACCTGAACGAAAACTACGCCCGCGAGATCATGGAACTGCACACCATGGGGGTCGGCTCCGGCTACACCCAGGCCGACGTCGAGGCGCTGGCCCGCATCCTGACCGGCGTCGGCATCGACGTGAAGCCGGAGGATCCCAAACTCAAGACGGAGCTGCAATCCCAGCTCGTGCGCGAGGGCGCGTTCGAATTCAATCCGGCCCGGCATGACTACGGCGACAAGACGTTCCTCGGACACCAGATCAAGGGGCGGGGGCTTGCCGAAGTCGACGAGGCGATCGATATCCTGGTTCACCATCCGGCGACGGCGACCCATTTGTCGAAGCAGATCGCGACCTATTTCGTTTCGGACAATCCGCCGGATACGCTGGTTCAGAAGATGGCGCAAACCTTCAAGTCGACCGACGGCGATATCGCCGCGGTGCTTGCCACGATGGTGCACGCGCCGGAGTTCACCGCCTCCTTGAAGCCCGGTGTCAAATTCAAGGATCCCGTGCATTACGTGTTCTCGGCCGTCCGCCTTGCCTATGACGACAAGGTGATTCTCAACACGCAGCCGATCCAGGGCTGGCTCAATCGATTGGGCGAAGGTTTGTTCAACCACGAGACGCCGGATGGCTATGCGATGACGTCGGCGTCCTGGAACGGGCCGGGGCAAATGACATTGCGTTTCGAGATCGCGCGCCAGATCGGCTCGGGCTCCGCCGGCCTGTTCAAGCCGGATGTCCCGAACGCGGTCGAAAAGCCGGCATTCCCGCTGATTCAGAATTCGCTCTACTTCAATGGACTGCGCCAGACCTTAGGCCCGACCACGCTCGCCGCGCTCGATCAGGCGGTCTCTCCGCAGGACTGGAATACACTGTTTTTGTCGTCGCCCGAGTTCATGCGCTGACCATCGCATCAAGGGAGGGATCGCAACATGAATCGCCGTGATCTGATCAAGGCGTTTGCAAGCCTGGCTCCGCTGACGGTGGCGGGCCGGGTCTGGGCCGCTCCCGCCACCGATGCGCGGCTCCTGGTGGTGTTCTTGCGCGGCGCCTACGACGCCGCCAATGTCGTGGTGCCGGTATCGAGCGATTTCTATCACGCTTCGCGGCCGACGCTCGGCATCGCCAAACCCGACGCCGGAAATCCAAATTCTGCGTTGCCGCTCGGCGCGGACTGGGGCCTGCACCCGGCGCTGCGCGACAGCATCTATCCGCTGTGGGGCAAGCGTGAGATAGCCTTCGTGCCGTTCGCGGGCACCGCCGACGACCTGACGCGGAGCCATTTTGAGACCCAGGATACGATTGAGCTCGGCCAGTCGGCCGGCGGATCGCGTGACTATCGTTCGGGTTTCATGAGCAGGCTTGCGGCCGAACTCACGCGCGTCAAGCCGATCTCCTTCACCGACCAGCTTCCGCTGATCTTTCGCGGCAAGTCGCAGGTTCCAAACATCGGCATCAACAGCGTGAGCAAGCCCGGTGTCGACGATCGTCAGGCCAGGCTCATCAAGGAAATGTACGCGCAAAGCGATCTTGCTTCCTCGGTTTCGGAAGGTTTTCGGATTCGCGACGACGTCTACCGCTCGGTATCGGAAGAAATGACCGCGGCCAATCGCGGCGCGGTTTCGCCGCGCGGCTTCGAGCTGTCGGCGCGGCGGATCGGCCGGCTGATGCGCGAGCAGTTCAACCTGGGTTTTGTCGATGTCGGCGGCTGGGATACCCACGTCAACCAGGGCGCGGCGACCGGCTACCTCGCCGATCGATTGGGAGAACTCGGCCGCGCGCTGGCCGGATTCTCCGAAGAGGTCGGACCGGCGGGATGGCGAGACACGGTCGTCGTCGTGATCTCCGAATTTGGCCGCACCTTCCGCGAGAACGGCGACCGCGGCACCGATCACGGCCACGGCAGCGTTTATTGGGTGATGGGAGGCGGCATCAATGGCGGCCGCATCGCTGGCCAGCAGGTCAAGGTCGAGCAGGCCACGCTTTTCCAAAATCGTGATTACCCGGTTCTAACCGACTATCGCGCCATGTTCGCAGGCCTGTTGCAGCGGATGTTTGGCCTGGAAACAGCCAGTATTCAGCGGATATTCGCCGGCACCCATCCGGCTGAACTCGGTCTCGTGTAGAGCCTGATCGGTTCTGTTTGAAATAAGGGTTAGGCTCTGCGCTTTGGCCCGACAGGTTTTCATTGTGTCAACCATATCCGCCTCGTTTGAGAATTTTCTAGGCAGTACGCTCATGAATGCATGGCAGTAATTCGATTGCCGGGCGGCGATGGTTTACTCCAACTTCACACAACCACCGCTAGTGTTGTTGCGAACCTAATTCCCCGCCCGCTCCGGTATTTTCAGATGCTGAAGGTCTATAGCTGCATTGCCAACGCACACGATCTGCGGCTCGTCGGTTTGGCGGCCTTCGTGTGCGTGCTGGCATCATATACGGCGATCAGTCTGCTTCGCTATACCCGGAAATCCACCGGACAAATGCGAAGCGTGTGGCTGACGGTTTCCGCCATCTCCACCGGGTTCGGTATCTGGGCAACGCACTTCATCGCGATGCTGGCGTTCACGCCGGGGATTCCGAGCGGCTACAACATCGCCTTAACCATCCTGTCGCTGATCGCGGCCATCCTGCTCACCGGCTTTGGCCTCGCGGTGTCGCTCACTCCGAACTGGCGCCACGCACCATGGATCGGCGGCGCCATCGTGGCCGGCGGCATTGCCGCGATGCATTATACCGGAATGGCGGCGTTCGAGGTTGCAGGCGTGATCCTCTGGATCCCGTCCTTGTCGCCACCTCCATCATACTTGGTGCGGCGATCGGTGCGGTCGCGCTTCCTGTCGGGCTGTATGGCGGACAGGAAAAATGGAAGATCGGCGGCGCCCTGCTGTTGACGCTTGCGATCTGCAGCCATCACTTCACCGCGATGGGAGCGGTGTCGATCATTCCCGACCCAACCGTGCAGGTTTCGCAATCGGCGCTGCCGGCCGGATGGCTTGCGGTAGGCGTGGCGATCGCGAGCCTTGCCATTCTCGGATTGGCGCTGGCCGGCGTCGTGCTCGATATCCGCGACCATCGCCGCTCGGAACTTGAAGTCGACCGGATGCGCGATCTCGCCGATGCCTCCGTCGAGGGGCTTCTGGTTTGTGACGGAGAGATGATCGTTTCGGTTAACACAAGCTTTTCCATTCTGACCGGTTTTACGACAGACAATCTCGCCGGCCGAAAGCTCGAAAGCTGTTTCCCCGACGAGATAACCCTTGCCAAGCTGCTGTCGCAGCCGAACCAGGCCGTCGAAACAGATTTGCGCCATCTCGACGGCGCGCTGACTCCCGTCGAATTGATCCTGCGGCCGATCATCTTTGCCGGACGGCCGCACCAGGTCGTCGCGGTTCGCGATCTGAAGGCGCGCAAGGACGCCGAGGAACACATCTATTTCCTGGCGCATCATGATGCGCTCACCAGGCTTCCCAACCGCAGCCATTTCAACGCGCGGATCGACAAGGAGATCGCGGCGTTGACTCGGGGTGACCGCCTCGCGGTGCTTTGCCTCGATCTCGACCGGTTCAAGGAAGTCAACGACCTGTTCGGACACGCCGCCGGCGACAAGGTATTGCAGATCGTCGCTTCCCGCATCACCGCGGTGCTTGGCGAGCGGCAGATGATGGCCCGTCTGGGCGGCGACGAGTTTGCCGTTCTGATGCCCGACATCGCAGACCCCGCCGCGGCAAGCCGGCTTGCCGAGACCATTCTCGATGCGCTTCGTGTGTCCGACGAGGCATCGGAAACCCACATCGCGACCAGCATCGGGATTGCGATCTGCCCTGACGATGCGACGGACCGTCAGTCGCTTCTTACCCACGCCGACACGGCGCTGTATCGTGCCAAGACCGAAGGCCGCAACACCTATCGCTTCTTTGAGGCGAAGATGGGTGCCGAGGTTCGCGACCGCCGCACGGTCGAACACGATCTGCGCCTCGCGATTGCGCGCGCCGAGCTGCGGCTGGCGTATCAGCCCCAGCAGGAAGCCCGCAGCGTGGAGGTTACCGGTTTCGAAACATTGCTGCGCTGGAAGCACCCGACGCGCGGCGAGATTTCACCGTCCGTTTTCATCCCGATCGCCGAGGAGACGGGAACCATCCTGCAGATCGGAGACTGGGTACTGAAGACGGCTTGCCGCGAGGCGGCGACGTGGACGCGACCGCTGAAGATCGCCGTCAACGTCTCGGCCGTGCAACTTTATGATGCGAACTTCGTCCAGCAGCTGCACCAGATCCTGCTCGATACCGGCCTGTCGCCACGCCGTCTGGAGATCGAGATCACCGAAACGGCGCTTGTCCGCGATTTCAACCGGACCCTTTCGATGCTGCGGCAGATCAAGGCGCTTGGCGTCGGCATCGCGATGGACGATTTCGGCACCGGCTATTCATCGCTGTCCAATTTGCGCGCGTTTCCGTTCGACAGGATCAAGATCGACCGTTCCTTCATCAGGTCGGTCAATTCCAACGGCCAGGCGGCGACCATCGTCCGGGCGGTGTTGGGCCTCGGCCGCGGCCTTGGCCTGCCGGTGCTCGCCGAAGGCGTCGAGACCAGCGCCGAATTGCAATTCCTGCAGGATGAAATGTGCGACCAGGTGCAGGGCTATTTGCTCGGGCGTCCGAACGAGATCGACAGCTTCCGCCACCTCACGCATGGGAATGTCGAATTCGACGGCAACGCCGCTTCGGTCCGGCGGACAGCCAAGAGCGCCTGAAGCGGGATGCGAAGGCCGCGGATAGCGCGGCCACGGCTGCTCGGAATGCTCTCTTTGCAGGGCTCGCGTGCACGGCGCCTTTCTTAATGCGTCGCCGGGGCGAACAGGGTGGTCAACTTCTTGACCATTTCTTCGGTATTGGCCTGCGCGTCCGGCTGCTGAGCGACAATCCTGCCATCCGCGTCGAGGATTGTAATGATCGCGGAGTGGTCGAAGCCGCCGCTTGCGTCGCGACGGTAGCGCACGCCGAGCGCCGCGGCGAGCTCGCGCACCGCCTTGTCGTCGCCTTGATAGAGCGTCCAATGCGCGGGGTCGAGACCGTGGTCCTTGGCATAGGCCGTCAAGCGCTCGGGCGTGTCGATCACAGAGTCCAGCGAGAAGAACGCAAAATGAATGCCCTTCAGGGAGGCCTCTTTCGCCCGGTCTTCAATGGCGACCATGTCGGCTACGATCATGGGGCAAATATCCTTGCAGCTGGTATAGCCCATGGCGACCACAACCGGCTCGCCGCGCAGCGTTTCAAGCGTCACGCGCTTGCCATCCTGGTTCGTCCAGCCGGAGGTCAGATTATAGATCGAGGTCCCGGACAACGGCTCCGCAGCCGTCATCATGTGGTCGTGATCGTGCGCGCTGACGCGCGCAGGCCACGGCAAAAAGCTGATCGCGAAACACAGCAACAAGATTGCACCGCGCATCATTCATCTCCCTCGCACCGGAATCCGACATTTTCCATTGTGTAGTTCGCTTTAAGGCTTGAGCGCAGCGCGTAGCGCATGAAGGCGGGATAATCTGTTGCATCGCTGACACCGATGCTGCCGCTGCCGCAAACCGCCGCGTCATCCTTGCTGGACGTGTTGCGCTGCTCGGTGCCCATCATGAAGCTCGAGAAGTCGAGCGTCCACTCCCACACCAGGCCGACCAGATCGTGGACGCCATAGCCATTCGGCTCGCCGCGTCCGACGGCACTGAGGTGCTTGGGATTGGGCTGGCTGAACCAGTCGAGCGATTGCTGCGCGATCTCGCTCTGTTTGCGTCCCTGATCCGCGAGCGCGTACTCCCACTGTTCGGTTGTCGGCAGTCGCAGGCCCTGCGCCTCGCAATAGGCCTCGGCTGCGAACCACGACACATTTGTCACGGGTTCGGCCGCGGCGCCGGCGTCGGACAGCTCCAGATCCGAGCGCCACTTGGCGAGATATTCGTGATCGGCAAACAAGGGCTTGATGCGCGACCTGCGCCATTCGGGATGCTGGCGCACGAAGTCGAGAAATTGACCGTTGGTCACCGGAAAGGCGTCAAGGCGGAATGCGGGTATCCTTGACGGGGCGGGCGCGAGCGGAGCCTTGCCCTTTCCGGCGCTTTCCTGAAAGAACGGCATGAAATCGCCCCCGGGCAATCGCACCATGGGCGTGGGGTTCGCCATAGCGACGGCCGCGGTCACGCTCACCATGACCGCGGCGATTGTCCACGCCTTGGCGTTTGGCTTAGTTTTTCGTGACACGGTTCGCCTGCACGTCGGCGGGGCGCACTTCGATGCCGGCATTACCCCATTTGTTGTAGACGTAGGTCATCACATTGGCGATGTCCTCGTCCGGCAGCTCCCATGCCGGCATGACGCCGTTGAACGTTGCGCCGTTGACGGTCAGCTTGCCCTCGAGTCCGCCGGTGACGGTCTTGATGGCGCGAGCCTTGTCGGCGTTGAGGTAATCTGACTTCGCCAGCGGCGGGAACGCGTTCGCGATACCTTCGCCATTGACCTGATGGCAGGCCTGACAATTGTTGGCGAAAACGGCTTCGCCGGCCTTGATCCGTTCCGCCTTGTCCTTTGCGGCCGGCGGCGCCTTCGATGGCTGTTCGGCGACGCGTGCGCCGACGCCTTCCGGCATATAGACCTCGTCGCTGGTCTTGCCGGAGTAAATCGCCTTGTTTTCGTCGCCGTTGACCTTCAGCTGCGCCAGGGCGCCGCGATTGAAGGCGCGGCTGAGCGAATGATCGACCACGATGAACGTGCCGGGCACGCTGATCTTGAACTCGGCAATTGCCGCACCGCCGGCCGGAATCATGGTGGTCTGCACGTCATGGGTGGGCGTGCTCATATTGCCTTCGGCCCAGACCGTATCGAAGATCTGGCCGATCACGTGGAACGATGACGTCAGGTTCGGGCCGCCGTCGCCGACGAAGAGACGCACGTTCTCGCCGACATTTGCCGTCAATGCCTGGTCACCGGTCGTCGAGCCGACCGATCCGTTGAAGACCACGTATTCCGGCTTCTCATCGATAGCCTTGGCCATGCTGAACGGTTGCAGGCCTTTTTCGCCGTTGGCGCCCTTGGTGTAGAAGTCGCCCTGCATGACGTAGAATTCGCGATCGACCTTGGCCAGGCCTTCCTTCGGCTCGACCAGGATGAGACCATACATGCCGTTGGCGACATGCATGGCGACGGGCGCCGTGGCGCAGTGGTAGACAAACAGTCCGGGGTTCAGGGCCTTGAACGAGAACACCGAGGTGTGACCCGGCGCCGTCAGTGAAGCCGCGGCGCCGCCGCCCGGCCCGTTGACCGCGTGAAGATCGATATTGTGCGGCATCTTGTTGGCAGGGTGATTTTCGAGGTGCATCTCGACCAGGTCGCCCTCTCGAACCCTGATGAATTTGCCGGGCACTTTGCCGCCGAAGGTCCAGAATGTGTAGCTGACGCCGTCCGCCAGGCGTCCCTCGACCTCCTTGACTTCCAGATGCACGACAACCCTGGTTGCATGGTCGCGGTGGATGGCCGGCGGCACCGCGGGCGCGTCGGTCAGGATGGCCTCTTCGCTCCCGACAACTTCCGCCCGTGCGTTCTCGTCGCGGCTCGCGCTCCATGCGGGCACGGTCAGGAGCACGGATGCAGCGGCAATAACGGCGCTCTTCGATACGGTTCTCATGGTTTCGGTCCCGATGCACGGAGTGGCAATTGAGTCGACCAAGCCCGGTCCGGGCCTAAATGCTCGCTTGCGAGTAGAGCTAGGTTTTCCGCGCACATCTTTGCGATAGCGCAAACAATCTCCGATTTTCGCGAAGGCTCGTCGAAGCCCGATTCGGCCGGGCAGTGCCGATGCCGGCGAGGAGGTTCGACCCCCTGTCAAACCGGGCTTTGAGCCGATACGATGCTGGGCCGTCATTCCTGGAAGGACAGATCGCGCGCCTATGACGATGGACCGTCCCGCCGCCGAGGTCGCTGCCGTCACCACCGTTCCCGACGACTTGCCGCCTTCGGTGCGGCACGGCATCTTTCTCTATCTCGGTATCCTGATCGTTCTTCTGGCCTTCGGCGGACCCTCGGGAGGCCTGATCGACATTCCCATCAGCTTTTTCCTCAAGAACCGGCTGCATCTGGAAGCGCATCAGGTCGCTCACTTCCGCCTCGTCGCGGCGATCCCGCTCTATCTGTCCTTTGTGTTCGGATTCATCCGCGACATGTGGAATCCGCTGGGGATGAGAGATCGCGGATTCATGCTGCTGTTCGGCGCCGTCTGCGCGCTTCTCTATCTCGGCTTTGCGCTGGCCCCGATGACCTATTCGACGCTCCTTGTCGCGGTCGTCGCGCTGACGACCTCGTTCCTCTTTGTCGCCAGCGCCCAGAACGGGCTGACATCGACGATCGGCCAGCAGCACGCGATGACCGGCCAGATCAGCGCGGCGTGGAACGTGTTCGCGTCGATCCCGACCGTCGCGGCGCTCTTGATCGGCGGCATGCTCTCTGGCCTGCTCGAAGACCACAACGCCGATTCCGCCGCCCGCATCCTGTTTCTCGTGGGCGCCGCGATCATGACCGCGGTCGCCCTTTTTGCGCTGTGGAGACCGAAGGACGTGTTCGACCATGTCCACGCCGAACGCGGGCCCGAGCTGCACCCGGTCAACGACATCAAGAGGCTGTTCGGGCACTGGCGCATCTATCCGGCGCTGTTGATCTGGCTGTTGTGGAATTTCGCGCCCGGCTCGGCGACGCCGCTGCAGTACCATCTCCAGAACGCGCTGCATGCCACCGACGCCCAATGGGGCCAGTGGAATGCCATCTTTGCCGCCTCCTTCATTCCGACTTTCATCGTGTACGGATTTCTCTGCCGTCACTTTGCCTTGAGGACGCTGTTGTGGTGGGGAACGATCATCGCCGTTCCGCAAATGGTGCCCTTGCTCTTCATTCATTCGGTGGCGGGCGCGTTGGTCGCCGCGGTGCCGATCGGCCTGATGGGTGGCGTCGCCACCGGCGCCTATATGGATCTGATCATCCGCTCCTGCCCCAGGGGCTTGCAGGGAACCATGCTGATGATGTCGAGCAGCCTCTATTTCGTGGTCTCGCGATTTGGCGACATTCTCGGGACGACGCTCTACGATCGCTACGGCGGCTTCACCGTTTGCGTCATCGCGATCACTGTCGTCTACGCGCTGATTCTCCCGGTCCTGCTGCTGGTGCCCAAATTCCTGATCGCCACCGCCGACGGGCAGGCGCCCGAAAGCATGAGCGAGGCGTGACGCGGTCGTTTGGCTGTCGTAATCCGGGCCGATAGTTTGTAAGAAGTCGGTTGGCGGTGCCGGTCCGGTTTTCCCGGCGCCGACTTCCCGCTGACAAATCACTCTCTTCATTGGACGGCCCATCAATTGAGCGAAGATCCAACGTTGCCCTCCGGCGATGCGCGGCAGACCCCGCAGGGCAAATTGCCGGTTTTGGCCCTGTCGGCGCTCGGGATCGTGTTCGGGGATATCGGAACCAGCCCGCTCTATACGTTCAAGACCGTGCTTGGCACCGCCGAAGTGCCTTCCGATCCCGCCACGATCCTGGGCGCGCTTTCGCTCGTGCTGTGGACGCTCTTCATCATCACTACCATCAAGTATGTCTCGTTCGCCATGCGCGTCGACAATGACGGCGAGGGCGGCATCCTCGCCTTGATGGCGTTATTGGGCGTGAAGAAGCAGAACCGGCCGACCATCGTCGCCGTCGGCCTGTTCGGAGCGGCGCTGATCTACGGCGACGGCGCGATCACGCCCGCGATCTCGGTGCTGTCGGCGCTGGAGGGACTGAACATGGCGACGCCGGCGTTGCAGCCCTATGTGGTGCCCGCCGCGGTCGCGATCCTGGTCGCGCTGTTTGCGATCCAGTCACAGGGAACCGCCACCATCGGCCACCTGTTCGGCCCGGTGATGCTGATCTGGTTTGCCGCGATGGCCGTGATGGGAGGCTGGGGCATCGTGCAGCACCCCGCGGTGTTGGCCGCGCTCAATCCGGCTTACGGCCTGTCCTATTTGTTCTCGCACGGACTGACCGGCTTTCTGGTGCTGGGCGCGGTGTTTCTGTGCGTCACCGGCGCCGAGGCGCTTTACGCCGACATGGGCCATTTCGGCAGCCGGCCGATCAAGCTGGCCTGGTTCGCGATCGTGTTTCCAGAGTCTGATCCTGAACTATGCCGGGCAGGCGGCACTTGTGCTCGAAGGCGCGCCGACGGACGGCAATATTTTCTTCCGGCTCTGTCCGTCCATTCTGCTGATCCCGCTGATCGTGCTCGCAACGGTCGCCACCATCATTGCCAGCCAGTCGATCATCACGGGCGCGTTCTCGATGACGCGGCAGGCGATCCAGCTCGGCTGGCTGCCGAGACTGATGATCAAGCAGACCTCCTCGGAGGGCTACGGTCAGATCTATGTCGGAGTCGTCAACTGGCTGCTGATGATCGTGACCGTCGGCCTGACCATCGCGTTCGGCAAATCCGACAATCTGGCGGCGGCCTATGGCATCGCCGTTTCGGCCACGATGCTGATGACATCGGCGCTGCTCTTCATTGCGATGCGCGAGATCTGGGGCTGGAGCATGTTCGCTGCAGGCTTCGTCGCGGCCTGCTTTCTCGTCGTCGACAGCGCCTTCTTCCTCGCCAACCTCACCAAGATCGCCGAGGGCGGATATGTGCCCTTGATCCTGGCCGTCACCGTCTACGGCCTGATGTGGATCTGGCACCGCGGCGCGGCCGCGATTTCGATGCGCATGCACGAAGCGCTGATCCCGGTTGGGGATTTCATGGCCGGTCTTGCCGCCAGGAACGTGCCGCGGGTTCCCGGCACGGCCGTGTTCCTGACCCGGACCGAACGCGACACGCCGCCGGTGATGGTCTGGCATGTGCGGCATAACCGCGCTCTGCATGAACATGTCTTTGTGCTGCGCGTGGAGATTCAGTCGGTGCCGTGGGTGTCGTCCAGGAATCGCATGACGATCCAGGAAGTCGCGCCGAACTTCTGGCGCGCGGAGGCGCATTTCGGATTCATGGAGCGTCCCCACATTCCGGAACTGCTTGCCGCCAGCAAATCGCTGGGCTGCACCGTGGATCTCAACGACGTCACTTATTACGTCGGCCATGAGACGGTGGTCGGCCGCGAGGACGGCAAAGGTCTGCCGGCCTGGCAGGAGCGGTTCTTCGCCGTCATGGAGCGCAACGCCGTCCACGTCAGCGATTTCTTCAGCCTCCCCAACGATCAGGTGGTTGAGATCGGGCGGCAGGTTTCGATTTAGCGAGGCGCTACGCTCCCCGGCGGCGGGTACACCGCAAATCATATTCAGATGGGGAACTATCCTTGACGTAAATCAAGACCTTATCGGCTGCGCAGGGCACATTCAAAAACAAGCATTTTCGAGTGCCAATCCACGTTGCGCGGACCTCAGGCAGCCGGCGAGCCCGCAGTGACGCGCAAGGTCGGCGGAAAGTCAGGGCCAACGTGATCGACGAACGCATTTCCCCGGACGCGAGCCAGTCCAAGGCGCCAAGCAAGCTTGTACCGTTTCCGGCGCCTCAGGCCGTGCCTCCGAAAACGCCGAGCTCGCTGTTCCGATCTCTGTTCCAGAAATTTTGGCTGATCGCCGGGTTGTCGTCGCTGGTTGTTGCTGCGATCGCGGCCGTGACGTGGTGGGCTTTGGGCGAACGCGGCGGCATTCATTACGTGACCGCGGAGGTTGCGCAGGGTGCGGTGACGCGAGCCGTGACGGCAACGGGAACCGTAAACCCGGAGCTGACGATCATCGTTGGCGCCGCCGTCTCCGGCATCATCCAGGAGCTGTATTGCGACTACAACACCCGGGTCAAAAAGGGGCAGATCTGCGCCCAGATCGATCCGCGTCCCTATCAGACGGTGGTTGACCAGAACAAGGCGGATCTGGCTGTCGCGAAAGCGCAACTCGAAAAAGACAAGGCGAATGAGGTCTACACCAAACTCGCTCTCGACCGCTACGCGAACCTGATACAGACGCATGCCGTTTCGCAGGACGTGTTCGACAACGCCAGGAACGCGCACGATCAGGCCGTGGCCCAGATCGCCTATGACGAGGCGACGATCCAGCTGCGCCAGGCGGCGCTCGGTGCGGCGCAGGTCAATCTTGATTATGCAAGCATCGTCTCCCCCGTCGATGGCACCGTGGTTTCGCGCAACGTGACGATGGGGCAGACGGTCGCTTCGAGTTTCCAGACGCCGACTCTTTTTCTCATCGCCTCCGATCTCACCAAGATGGAAGTCGACGCCAATGTGAGCGAAAGCGACATCGGCGGCATCAAGCCGGGCAACAAGGCAACCTTTACGGTGGACGCCTACCCGAAGCGCACATTCGAAGGCACGGTCACCCAGGTCCGCCAGTCACCGCAGACGGTTCAGAACGTTGTCACCTACGATATCGTGGTCGGGGTCGACAACTCGGACCTGGCCTTGATGCCGGGCCTGACGGCCGCCAGCCGCATCGTTGTCGATCAACGCAACGACGTGACGCGGGTGCCGAACCAGGCGCTCCGTTATGTCCCAAGCAACCTGCCGCGCAGCGCTCCATCCGATCACGCCCGGGTTTGGGTTCTGCGGGAGGGGCAGCCGGTAGCCGTCGCTGTGGTGACCGGGCTGGACGACGACAGCTTCACGGAGATCGTCAGCGGTGACCTGAAGCCGGGCGATCTCGTCATCACCGCAGAGCAGCTCACGACAGCCAATAGAGCTATCGTGCCACGTTTCTGATTTCCGTCGAACCACACGCAGCCCAGGCATGGTCGAACCCATCATCAGAGTCTCGAACGTGACGCGGACGTATCACGTCGGTGACGTCGACGTGCATGCATTGCGCGGCGTCAGCCTGGTTGTCGAGCCCGGCGAATTTATCGCCATCATGGGATCGTCCGGATCCGGAAAATCCACGTTGATGTCGCTGCTCGGCTGCCTCGATCGGCCGTCCAGCGGAGAGTATTATCTGGAAGGGGTCAATGTCGCGCGGCTGACGGAGCCGGAACTGGCGCGCGTCCGCAGCGAACGATTGGGTTTTGTTTTCCAGAGTTTCAATCTTCTCGCGCGTACCAGCGCGCTCGAGAACGTCGCTCTGCCGCTGTTCTATGCGGCTGCGGGGACGTCGAGCCGAACCGAGCGCACCGAACGGGCACGGGCATCGTTGAAACTGCTCGGTCTTGCCGATCGCGAGCGCAACACGCCGGGGCAGTTGTCCGGCGGCCAGCAGCAGCGCGTCGCCATCGCGCGCGCCTTGATCAACAATCCGATCCTGCTGCTCGCAGACGAGCCGACCGGCAATCTCGATACCCGCAACTCGCATGAGATCATGGAGACGCTGCAATCGCTCAACCGCGAGCGCGGCGTTACCATTATCGTCGTCACCCATGAATCCGACATCGCGACCTACACCGACCGGGTGATCATCATGCGGGACGGAGAGGTGATATCGGACGAACGAAAGCCGGCCGTCCGCCGGCAAGTGGAAGCTTCGACCGGGGCATTGCCTGCCGGATTGCTTCCCAGCCCACCGCAGCCGGCGCCTGCCGCCGTCAGCGCCAGCGCGGGTACCGTGCGGGCATTCGCCGTGATGATTGTCGCCGCGGCATTGCAGGCGCTTGCCCGCAACAAGATGCGATCGGCGTTGACCATGCTCGGCGTGTTCATCGGCGTTGCCGCGCTGATCGCGATGGTCGCGGTCGGTCAAGGTGCCAACGAAGCGGTCCGCAAGCAGATCGAAAGCCTCGGAACCAACCTCCTGGTGGTCGTCCCCGGCGCCACCACGATGGGCGGGATGCGCAGCGGTCAAGGCAGCGCCTCCACGCTTACGGTCGTGGACGCCGCAGCGCTGCGCCGGGAAGCTCCTGCCGTGGGCAGCGTCAGTTACCTGATCCGCCAGTCTGGCCAGGTCCAGTATGCCAATCAGAACTGGACCACGAGCATTCAGGGCGTCAGCGCCAATTACCCGCCAATCACCAATTGGCAAATCATGGAGGGGCGGGGAATTTCGCGGGAGGATGCCAACAACGCGGCTCTCGTCGTGGTCCTGGGCCAGACGGTTACTCACCAATTGTTCGGGACCGAGGAGAATCCGATCGGCGCCGTGATTCAGGTCAAAGGCACGCCGCTGCGTGTCATCGGCGTTCTCGCTGCCAAAGGGCAAACTGCCTACGGGACCGATCAGGACGATCTCGTCATGATCCCGTTCACGACTGCCGAACGCAAGGTGCTCGGCGTCGCGGCGCCAAGCCTGCAGCAGGCTCCGCTCAATTGGGCCTATCCGCCGCCGCCCAATCCCTACAATCTTCAGCAGCGGCTGATGGGCTATGTCAACCAGATCTATGTGCAGGCCATCGCTGCCAACGAGGTTCAGCCGGCGATCAGCCAGGTCACGGAGATCCTTGTGCGGCGACACCGGATCCGGCCAGGCGACATCAATGATTTCACGGTCCGCAACCTGAGCCAGATCGCGGAGACCGCCGAAAGCTCCAGCCGCATCATGGCGCTCCTGCTTGCCGCGGTCGCATCGATATCGCTGATCGTGGGCGGTATCGGCATCATGAACATCCTCCTGGTGTCGGTGACCGAGCGCACCCGCGAAATCGGTCTGCGCATGGCGATCGGTGCCCGAAGGACGCATGTGCTGCTGCAGTTCCTTGCCGAGTTGGTGATCTTGAGCGTCACCGGCGGCATCGCCGGAATCATCGTGGGCGTCGTGTTTTCCGAGATGATCTCGCTCGTTGCCGGCTGGCCCGCGCCGATCTCGCTGGCGGCCGTCGCCGGCGGGTTCCTGTTTTCCGCCGCCGTGGGAATCTTCTTCGGCTATTACCCCGCGCGAAAGGCTGCCAGCCTCGATCCGATCGAGGCGCTGCGATACGAGTGAGGCAGCTTACGGTTTCGGTCTCGTCCCTTTGGCGACACAGGCGCCCGCCGCGCATTTCAGGTTCGACGTGGTGACGACGGGGCCGCCCTTGTTCGGCGGAGTAACGGGCGGCTTGGTCGCGCCGCCGGTCGAACCGGGTGTCGTCGTGTTGGCGGTCAAATTTGGCGGCGTCCCGCTGCCGGTTGAACCCGTGCCGCTGATCGAACCCTGCTTCATCATGCCGACGGTTGGAGGTTTCGTCACGCCGGCGGTTGGAAGCGGCTTCGTCGCGCCGCCGATCACGGGACCCGGCTTCGCCGCGCCGCCAACCACACTTGGCTTAGTCTTCGTCGCTCCGCCGAGCGCGGTTTGGGCGGAGGAGGAATGAGTAAAGCCGATCGCGAGCGCGCCAGGCAGCATACCCAGCAGGATCGCCGCGACCATCGGTCCGTTCTTCATGGATGCATCCTTTGTGTCGTGCCGCCAACCCGGATGTTGGGGCAGCATGCATGATTGCCTTGCCCGCATGGCCGCGCCGTCGATGCGGCGCAGGTTATGCGGTGTTGGCCGACACTTTAGCGAAGGTTGCGGAAATGTGCGACAGGCCCGGAGCGTTCCCAGCCGGCCGGGTGATCCGACGCACGCGCCAGCCCGTGAAACCAGGGGCGGCGCGTGACGTGGATTATTCCGGCATTTTGGCGCAAATCAGAAGGATTTCTCTGATTTGGCTATTTTAAGTATATTAAATTGCGCGAGCAACGGCGCTTGGAACGCCGTTGCTTGCCAGATTCTAGAGCGGGATGACTTTTCGTTAAATCGTCATGTCGCTCTATCTTTTTGTTTGAGCATGATCTCCGCGCAAACGCGTTCCGCGTTTGTCGCGAGGGAAAACCGGTGTCCACTTTTCCGGATCATGCTCTAGGCTGGCTTCTTCGCGTAGACCATGCACCAGCCCTGCGGCGAAATGGTTCCGTCGACGGATTTGCAGGAGGAGGGGGCTTCAAACAGCGCGCAATTCTCACAACGCGCTTCGCCCTTTGGTGTGTCCTGGTACTTCACCGCCTTTTGCGGCGCCTTCGCCGCCCGCGCGGGCGTCGATACGCCAACGAGTGCCGCTACGCCGGTGACGGCTCCGGCCGCTCCGGCTGCGACGGTCAACATCCGGCGCCGGGAAATTCCACTTGATTCTGTCATGGCACGCTATCCTGCTTTGATAATGAATGGCGCAACCATGATTGGTTTCGCATCGCACCACATTGATCTGGAGCAACCGGATTGGCGACGACCTGGTGCGGGATCATTCCAACCCGCACGATCCCGCTAAGGGTCATTCGAGATTGCTGAGATAGGCCGCCACGGCCTTGATCTGCGGTTCGGTCAGGTTATGCGCGATCGGCCCCATGATGGCCGATGTGTCCGGCTTGTCCTTGTCCTGGCCCCGCTCCTTGTCCCAGTTTGTCAGCTTCCTGAAGATGTAGTCACTGAGTTGCCCCGCGAGGCGAGGAAACGCGTCGCGGCCTTTGGCGTCAGGCCCGTGACAGGAGGCGCATGGTGGAATGTCGGATTTGGCAATCCCTTCCTCATAGATCTTCTTTCCCTCGGCTGTGTTTCCCCCTGGGCCCCCGCCAAGCGGCTTCGGGTTGAGATCCTTGAAATACTCGGTCAGACCCTTCAACATTGGCGGGCTCAGCACGTGCGCCACGTTGAACATTACCGGATTGTTCCGCCTGCGCTCGATGAACGCCTGCAGCTGGTTTTCGATATATTCGGGCTGCTGTCCGGCAAGCCGGGGCATCGGAAATGACCCTCGGAAGCCTTGTCCGGAAAGCCCATGGCAGGTCTTGCAATAGTCGGTCTTGGCCTTAAGCTCCGCTTGGGAGACCTCGGTCTTACCCTTGTTCTTGTCCTGTGTTTGCGCCGCAGCAGAGACTGTTGTGGCGAAGGCCGCAGCCAATATTACCGATAAAATGCGCATAAGACCGCCCTTTTGATGATCACTACGTTACGCCGTGCCGGGTAGTTCGATCCAGTTCAATTTTTCCGGGTCGATTTGATCGAGGTCAATTCGATTCCAGCAAATCTGGCTCACATACTCACCTAGTGGGCAGAAGATGGGGGGTACCGTCTGAATTGCCTGTATTTTTTGGTATCGGCGTGCGACGAAATATCATATTTCGGCGCGCGTCGATCTTTGGCATTTGCAATCCATTGTTGCAAAAATGTCCCATCATCGTGAAAACTGATTCACCGGCCGCTATTGCCTTAGCCGCGCTTCCGACTCATGGACTATCGTCGTTCCCGTAAGTGGCTTTCGATTCAGGATTCGTGCGTCGGCACGGAGCGCTGTAAACAACGGGATAGCGCGCAATGCGAGGCGATGGCGGTCGTATCACCAGACCCTTCGGTAAGTTCAGAGTATTTGCTGCGGTCGCGTTCGTCGTCGTTGCAGCCGGCTTCCTGACGATTGGCTTTGCTCCAGAGGCGCAAGCACTTCCAAGTTTCGCGCGACAGACCGGGCAGCCATGCGGCACCTGCCACACCGATTTTCCGGCGCTTACCCCGTACGGCCGGAGGTTCAAGCTGCTCGGTTACACCACCGGCGGCGGCGAATTCCGCACCACGCCGTTCTCGTCCAAGGCCGGACAGGATGCCCGCGCCGAATACGAGAAGATGCTGGGCTATGTGAAGGCGCTGCCTCCCTCGACAAAGAGCGAGGACGACAAGGAGTGGGTTCCGCCGGTCTCGATGATGGCGATCGTCGGCTACACCCGCACCCAGGCGGACCTGACCGGCACGGACCCCTACAGTGCGAACAACAATGTCGTGCTCTCGCCGTTCAGCGCGTTCTGGGGCGGCGCGATCACCGAAAACATCGGCGCCTTCGCGCAGGTCACCTACAACGCAGTACCCCCGGGCGGTTTTGGCGATCCATTCGGCCACACCTGGACATGGGACAATACCGACGTCCGCTATGCGAACACCGCGCATTTCGGCCCGCTCGACTTTATCTACGGCATCACGGCCAACAACAATCCGACGGTGCAGGATGTGTGGAACACCACGCCGGCATGGTCCTTCCCTTACGCCGCATCGACGATCAATGGCCCGCAAGGCCATCCCACGGTGATCGAGGGCGCCTATGCCGCGCATGTCGGCGGCGTCGGCGCCTACACATTCATCAACGATCTGCTCTATCTGGAATTCACCGCCTATAAGACGCTCGGCTTCAGCCAGCAGAACGCCATCGGGACAGATCCGTTTGGCGCACCCGGTCAGCTCGGCGACGTGGCGCCGTACTGGCGCGTCGCGATCGAGCCGCACTGGGGCCGGAATACGTTCATGATCGGCACGTTCGGAGCGCAATTCCATGTGAATCCGTGGGTCGATACAAGCTTCACGAGTTGGTCGACCGCTGTGTTTCCCCAATCCGACACATACACCGACATCGGCTTCGACTCGCAATATCAGTATCAGGGCGACAATTACTGGCTGACGTTGCGCGGCAGCTATATCCGCGAGTTTCAGCAGTTGGACGCGAGCTTTTTTAATGGTCTGGGTCCGAGCAATCCCACCAATATGCTCAACAGCATGAAGCTGCAGGCCTCGTTTGCCTACGGTGCCGACAACAGGGTTGTTTTCACCGGGCAATATTTCAATCAATGGGGTACCGCTGACCTCGGGCTGTACGGGTCCGACCCTGTGACCGGGGCCGCCTTGACCCCGAACACCAACGGCTGGATGGCCGAGATCGCCTACATCCCGTTCGGGGCCAGCAAGATGATCGGCTGGCCGTGGTTCAACGCCCGGATCGGCCTGCAATACACCTATTACAACAAGCTAAACGGCACCACGGTCGGCGCCCACGACAACAACACCCTGTTCCTCCATGCCTGGTTTGCGATGTAGGCGGATGCGTCCGCATACGGAGATTGTCTGATGAGAAAACTTCTTTTCGCCCAAGCCGCGCTGCTCGCAGCGACCATGGCGGGACCGGTGGTCGCCGCGGACTTGCCGATGAAGTCGGCGGTGCCCTATGTGGCGCCGCGCTTCACTTGGACGAGCTGCTATGTCGGCGGACATCTTGGCGGCGGCCAGGGCAGCAAGGACATGACCGATCCTGTGTTCCTCGTGCAGGATAATCTTATCGCGCCAGGCACGACGACCGGCGTCACCACCGTGACCACGACGCCGACCGGCGCCCTGATCGGTGGCGAGATCGGTTGCGACTACCAGTTCTCTTCCAACGTGGTGATCGGCATCGAAGGTAGCGCCTCGGGCTCCACCATGAAGGGTAGCCAACTCGTCAGTCTCCACGACAGCCCTCCAGACGTCGCGCTCGTGCAGGCGAACAACGACTTTCTTGCAGGCGTGACGGGACGGATCGGCTATGCCTTCGACAACGTCCTGCTTTACGGCCGAGGCGGCCTTGCCTTGGCCGGAGACAAATACAATGTCAGCGGCGGCACGGTTGCCGGCAGTGGGGTGCCCTTCAACTTTCAAGGGCTGGACAATCGCTACGGCTGGGTCGCCGGTGGCGGCGTCGATTGGGCGTTCTCGCGCCATTGGTCGATGAACGTCGAATATGATTATTACCACTTTGGCAGCGGCAATATTCTGATGACCGACGGGATCAGCGGCTTGACGGGCGTCGTGGACGTCAAGCAGACCGTCCAGGTCGTCAAGGTCGGCTTCAACTTCCATATCTGGGGGTCCGGTTGGTGATGGTCGGAGCCCGTTCAGTTGAAGCGGATGTGTCAGGTGGCGGGCGAGGGGGCCGGACCGTGAAGGCAACCGGCGTGCGGCTGGCATTGCAGACGGCGATTCTCGTGATGGCGTTCTCCGTCAGCGGCCACGCGCAGGAAAGGATGGCGCCTGCGAAGGGCGGCCTCGAGGCCAAGCTCGAATATTGCAAGACCTGCCATGGACTGTCGGGCCAGGGCTATCTCGGATATTTCCCGATGCCACGGCTCGCCGGACAGCAACCCGAATATATCGAGGCTCAGTTGCGGGCCTTCATCGAGCGCAGACGCTCGAACCCGGTCATGCGCAACGTCGCGCATGTGCTGAGCCCGTCGATGATCACGGCGCTGGCGAACCATTTCAAGAATCTTAATCCCCCGCCATTCGGCGGGGCGCCGAGGGGATCGATCGCGGCCGGGAAACGAATCTATGAGGAAGGTCTTCCGGAATCCAACGTGCCCGCATGCTCCGCCTGTCATGGCGCGGAGGGCAAGGGTCAGAACGAAATTCCGCGGCTGGCGGGCCAGGTCTATCCGTACATGGTCGGCCAGTTGACGGGCTGGAAGAGCGAACGAGGCCAGGGAACGGCGGTCGATACCTCCGCGATCATGGCGCCGACGGCGCACAACCTGACGCGGTCACAGGTTGAAGCGGTCGCGGCCTATGTCAGTTATCTGCAGTGAGTGCGGCCATCTCATACGCCGACATGTCGGTTAAGTGCATGAAGCGCGAAAGCTTGGGGTCATGAAGCGCATCGGGTTAAAAATAGCGATCCTGGCGATTTTCGCCTCCACCTTCTCCACCGTCTCCGCATGGGCCGGCGAGAGCGCCGCCGTCCGCAACTGCACCTGGTGTCACGGAGCAGGGGCGCAGGGCTACACGGTCGCGCCGCGGCTGGCCGGACAGCGGCCGCAATACATCATGAGTCAGATCAGGAGTTTTCGCGAGCACGCGCGAAACAATCCATTCTCGAAGCAATACATGTGGAACGCTGTTGCGGCTCTGGGTCCCCATACGGCGCGCGAACTGGCCGACTATTTTGCTTCGATCCAGCCGAAACCCGCCAATGACGGCGACAGCGCGCTCGCCTCGCGGGGGCGAACGATCTACATGGACGGAATTCCGGAAGCCAACATCGTCTCCTGCTATGCCTGTCACGGCCCGAACGCAGAGGGCGTGAGAGATATCCCGCGTCTCGGAGGACTGTCTTATTCCTATCTCAAGGGACGGCTTGAGCAGTGGGGCCAGGGCTATCATTCGACCCCGGGATCGCCGATGCCGATGGTTGCGAGCCACCTCGGGCCGGAGGAGATCGAGGCGCTGACCTCGTATCTGAGCTTCGTCAGGTAGAGGGCGCTCCGGCGGCTCGGCCTTGATCGAGCGCAAGGTGACCCCAAAACAAGCCTATCATGATTGGACGATTGTTCGCGCCTGAACTTGAACAGGTGCGGGATACATCGAACAGCAAGGAGGCCGAAAATGACCGGTCATATGCCACCCATCCCCAAGGGGAATCGTAGCAACAGGGGACCGAAATCCGCCAACGCCGATGCAGCCCGCGATACGTCGGTGAAGGAAAGTCATACCCGGAATACCAATGAACAGGGCGACTCCGCCAATATCCGGCAGAACACGACCAGCAAGGGTTTCTTTCACGGCCGGCGCGTTAAGTAGGACGTTGGGTGCGAGCCTGCGATGTCCGACGTCGGCGCGTGCGAACCGCCGCCATGAAACTTGACGCGTCGGGCAAATCACCGGCACATTGACAGCATTGCGAGAATTTCAATGCCCGCGCCGGGAACCCGGCCAGCGGGCTTTTTCATGAAGCGCGGAGGGAACTCGGCGACCTTGGTGCCGCCGCATTTTCCGATTCATTTGGGCGGGGTTATTCGACGGGGAACTCGCCATGAGGATTGTTCTGGTCGGCGTACTGCTCGCAGGCTCGCTGATATCGTTCGAAGCAAAAGCGCAGGAGCGCGCGGGCGATGCGGCGCTTGGCACGGTATCGGGCGCAGTCGTGCTCGGCCCCGTCGGCGCGGTGGCCGGCGCCTTCATCGGCTATACCGCCGGACCCTCGATCTCGCACTCATGGGGGGTGCGACGGTCTTCGCCGCGTCCGCGCGTGCAGCGAACCTCGCAAACGAGCGCGGCGCCTGAGCCGCAGACCACAGGCAGCGTCGCTTCGCCGCCGCCTGCTGTCAGACCTCCCGCACCGCCAGCCGACACCAAGCCGCCGCCGGTCCAGGGTTTTGAATAGCTGAAGCCCGTAAGGATGATGTCAGTGCGGTACGGGATTTGACACGTCGGGCAAATCACGGGCATATTGACAACATCGTCAAGCATCGTAAGTTGAACCCGCGCCGGGAAACCGGCCGCGGGTTTTCTTATTTCCCGAATCGGACGGCGGCCGCGGGGCGCACCAATCTCCTAACGAAGCGCTGGCCGCAAGGCGCCTCAGCGCGCGCCGCCGTCCGAACCAATTCCAGTTTTGCCGGTGCGCGCGAACGCGCCGGCACGCGGCCTCCCTTGGAGAGATAGGGTTCGCGCCTGAAATGACCCGCGCGAAAGCGGTCATGCCGCGCCTTCGGTTCGCATCCCACCATCGCCAGTTTTCGTCATTCCCGGACTTGATCCGGGCATCCATCGACCTTCGCCTCCTGGAGGAGGGAGCCTTGCATGACTGCGTACCTGATATCGCTCGCACTGGCCGGCCTGATCGCGATTGCAATATCGGAGGGATTTTCGTGAGTGCAGAGATCATTCCATTCGTCCCGCGCCCGACGTGCGCAGCGCCTTCGGACTTTCCTGTCGCATTTCGGTCGGCCTTCCGGCCGGATGACCTCACCATGGGTCATGCTGACACCGAGCCTTGCGAAAGGATTTGGCATTGCGAATACGTCTGGCCCTGCGAGGAAGGCCATTCCGGCAAGCAAGCGGACCTCGAAGCGTGAACGTCCCGGGCCCGCGCGATGGCGCGCAGCGGCCTTTTGGAAACACAAATTCAAGATGCCAAAATCCGTCACTGAAATCCGATCACTGGCGCGCAGTCACACACGGACCGCGCTCAACGTGCTGGTCGGCGTGATGCGCAGCACCAAGGCGCCGGCGCCGGCGCGCATTGCCGCCGCCAATGCCATCCTGGACCGCGGCTGGGGCAAGGCGACGCAGGCCATCGAGAACGGCGATGACGGCGCCCTTGAACTGATCCATCGCATCGAGCGCGTCATTGTCCATCCTGAAAATTCCGACAGCTAGGATTTTCGAGCCGCTGCTGGCATCCGGCCGGTACAAGGGCGCATACGGCGGCAGGGGTTCGGGAAAATCGCATTTCTTCGGCGAGCTTCTGGTCGAGACCTGCCAGGCCGAGCGCGGCACGCTGGCGGTGTGCATCCGTGAGGCGCAGCGGACGCTGGCGCAATCTTCCAAGCGGCTGATCGAAAGCAAGTTCGCCGGCCTCGGCCTCGGTCATGGCTTCAAGGTCTATAGCGACAAGATCGCAACGCCCGGCGACGGCATCATCATCTTCCGCGGCATGCAAGGCTATACGTTCAAGGCGGTGATTACCGTGATCGTTACAGGGTTTGTCGGAGCGGTGTGGCTCGGCATCAAGGTCATGCTCGGCAAATGATCCCTATATCCCTGTTAATGGTTGCGCTGCTGGTTTCATCTCCCGGGCAGGCGGCGCCCTGCTGGGTGGTGAAGCGGGCAGTCGCGCAATATGGCGAGGCAGCCGTCGAATCCTGGGCGCGGGCGAAGGGCGTCTCCGATCAGGAAATCGAGAGGGCGAAGCGATGCCTCAGATAGGTGGATGCAAGGGCTTGCCGCCATCGCAATCGACCGGGGGGGCCTGTCTCAGCCTTCGAACCCGCTACGATCCTTTGGCGCTGAGCTGCCTTGACATGGGGTAGGCCGAGCTCATGCCGAATTTGCCGTCGGCGGGACCATCCTGAGCATAGCCTCTGGCGAGATAGAAACGCAGCGCCGTTTCGGTGCTTTTGAGCCTACAGCTCCCGTTGCCTCGTTCCACCGCGCGAGCTTCGAGCGCGGCCAGCAAAACCGTGCTGACGCCGCGAAATCTCGCATCCGGCGAAACGTAATTGAGGGTGATCTCTCCTGCATTGTTGACGCAACCGACCGCAAGGATGCGGTTGCTTTCCACCGCGACTAGCAGCGAGTTGTCCGGTCGGATCCACGATCGGAATATTTCCGGCGTCTTGTTGGAGAGCCATCGTTCAAGGATCGTCCGGTCATTGCCGTGATCGGCGACGCATAATTGAGCGATCGACCGCCGCATCACTTCGCAGGCGGCCGAGGCATCTTCCGGAACGGCATCTCGAATTTTCATTTTCGATATTATTTACCAGGTTCTGTCGATCGGCAACAGGTACAGGATGCAACAGGTGCGGGATGAATGGCTGCCGCAGATCATTGGCCGGCATGCCGCTCTACCGGATTCGTGAGGTCGACGCGCAGGACGACGAGGTCGCGGATATTCTTGCGGAGCTGCACCGTCTGACGTTTTTTGATGGCGCAGCAATTCCGGATTTCGAATGGGGATATTGGTGGCTGGCGTATCGCGAAGCAATGCCGGTCGCCTTTGCCGGCGTCGTGCCGTCAACGCACGTCCGCAATGCGGGCTATATCTGCCGCGTGGGCGTTTTGAAGCAGCATTGCGGACAAAGGCTTCAGCTGGGCCTGATGCGTGCGACGGAATCGCGGCCGCGGCGCGACGGCTGGAGCTGCATGGTTTCGGATACGACCCACAACATTGCCTCGGCCAACAACTTCATCCGGGCCGGCTATCGGCTGCATCAGCCGCGATATCCGTGGGCGTTTCCGGACACGCTGTATTGGCGCAAATTCATTGGGCCTGCCTCATCCCTTCATGGCACCTATCCAAAAAGGCTGTAACCCCTCGATCCCAATGGCTCTACTCTTTTAGGCAGAACCGCAAAAAGGGCTGTATATGGTTCACCGTCGGCTGGAATGCTCTCCCGCCGGCGCAAGGGTCGACCATCGACGGCCGATAATTGATAGAGGGAAGGGACAAGCCGATCATGACTGCCAGACCGCAATTGCCGGACCGGGCGCCAAGAGAGAAGGGTGCTCCGACCGCCCTCGACGGTCTGCTGGTCATCGATTTCACCCGGGTCGTCGCCGGTCCCGCCTGCACCCAGACGCTGGCCGATTTCGGCGCCGAGGTCATCAAGATCGAGAACCCGGACGGCGGCGACGATACGCGGCACTATGAACATGCCGATCTCGCGGGGGAAAGCGCCGCGTTTGTCAGCCTGAATCGCAACAAGCGCAGCATCGCGCTCGATCTGACCAAGCCCGAGGCCTGTGAGGTCGCGCGCGCATTGATCGCGCGAGCCGACGTGGTGGTGGAAAACTTCTCCTCCGGCGTGATGAAGAAGTATGGTCTCGACTATGCATCGGTCGTGCCAGGCAATCCGCGGCTCGTCTATTGCTCGATCTCGGCCTATGGGCGAAAGGGGCCATTCGCGTCCCGTCCCGGTTTCGATCCGATCACGCAGGCCGAAAGCGGATTCATGTCGCTTAACGGGTTTCCCGACGGGCCGCCGGTGCGGACCGGACCGCCCGCGGTCGACATGTTGACGGGCATGGCGGCCTGCAACGCCATTCTCTTGGCGCTATATGCCCGTGATCGGCTCGGCCGCGGCCAGCATGTCGAGGTAGCGCTGTTCGACATTGCGCTCGCGATGACGCAATTTTACGGCATGGCCTATCTGATGACCGGCATGAATCCGAGCCGTCAGGGCAATTCACCGAACGGGTCTCCTTCCGTCGGCGTCTACAATGCTTCCGATGCGCCGTTTTATATCGCCTGCGCCAACGACCGGCTGTACCGCCGTCTTGTCGTCGAAGTGCTCGGCCGGCCAGATCTTGCCAGCGGTGAATTCGGCGATCGCCGTTCGCGAACCGCCAACAGGGAGAAGCTGCGCGCGATCCTCACCGGGATTTTCGTGCAGGATATTCGCGAGAACTGGGTGACGAAGATGAAGGCGGCGAATGTTCCCGTCGGTTACCTTCGCACCGTCGAGGAAGCCTTCAATTCGCCTGAGGTACGCGAGCGCCATCGCCTCAGCCAGATTCCGCACCCGGCCGCAGGCTATGTGCCGAACATCGAAACCCCGCTCAATCTCGGCCTGACGCCGGTCATCGACCCCGTCGCCGCGCCCTTGCTGGGCCAGCACACCGGGGAAGTCTTGCGCGAGAAGCTCGGTTACGACGATGCACGCATCGCGGCCCTTGCCGACGCGGGAGTTTTTGGGATGGTCGCAACAGTTGGAGCGAGCTGACGTTTGAGCGTCCCCGGTGGGGAAAGTCGAGCGCGTAACGCAATTTCCAGGTTGGAATATCCGCCCGGTGGCCTGATGGCCGCCGGGCTTTTTTTCGTTTTTGAAGCCTGTGCTTCAGTTCGCCGTTTGGGCTGCACAGCGGGTCGGGACCTAGGTGTTCGTGCCGACGGTGCCGCGCAGGCAGCCCGCGTTATGGACCCTAGATAACGCTACTCAATTTCAAGTGTGATCTCGCCTGGAGGCTATTTCTCGCCGCTGGTCCGGCGCATATTGTAATGATATTGGGCGGACCGGTCGCCGGCTGCGAGGTTTCCGCTTTCTGACATCTCACCTGAGGAGTTATTCCATGACGCACGCCATCCGCTTTCATAAAACCGGTGGGCCCGAGGTTCTTGTCTGGGAGGAGGTCAAGATCGGCAAACCGGGCGCCGGAGAGGCGCGCATCCGCCACACTGCCGTGGGACTCAATTTTGTCGACATCTACAATCGCTCAGGGCTTTATCCGCTCCAGTTGCCGAGCGGCCTGGGCAGCGAGGGCGCCGGCGTGGTCGAGGAAGTCGGACCCGGGGTCACCGATCTGAAGCCGGGCGACCGCGTCGCCTATGGCGCCGCGCCGCTCGGCGCCTATGCCGAAGAGCGGCTGATCCCCGCCGATCGCCTGCTCAAGCTGCCCGACGGCATCGATGACAAGACCGCGGCCGCGATGATGCTGAAAGGCCTGACGGTGCAATATCTCATCCGCCAGACCTATCGCGTCAAGTCAGGCGACACCATCCTGCTTCACGCCGCGGCCGGCGGCGTCGGCCTGATCCTCAGCCAGTGGGCAAAACATCTCGGCGCCACTGTCATCGGCACCGTCGGCAGCGACGAGAAGGCCGCGCTCGCCAGGGCTCATGGCTGTGCCCACACCATTGTCTATTCGCGCGAGGACTTCGTGAAGCGCGTCGAGGAGATCACGGACGGCAAGAAGGTGCCCGTGGTCTATGACTCCGTCGGCAAGGACACCTTTCTGAAATCGCTGGACTGCCTGGCTCCGCTCGGGGTCGCCGCGCTGTTCGGCCAGTCTTCCGGCAGCGTCGAGCCGCTCAACCTCGGCCTGCTCGCCCAAAAGGGCTCGCTGTTCGTCACCCGCCCGACGCTCTTCACCTACGCCGCCAAACGCGAAAATCTTGTGGCCATGGCAAAGGAGCTGTTCGAAGTCGTGCTGTCAGGCGCAGTCAAGATTGAAGTCCGCCAGACCTATCCGCTGAAGGATGCGGCAAAGGCCCATGCCGATCTCGCCGCGCGCAAGACCACGGGATCGACCGTGCTTCTGGTCTGAGAGAGGCTCGCCGTGGCACGCGTTCTCATCCTCCTGCCGGCGCGGGACTTCGACCCGAGCGAAGCCGCCGTAAGCTGGCAGGTTCTCGTAAACGCGGGCCATGTCGTCTGTTTTGCGACGCCGGACGGACGGCCCGCCGTCGCCGACGACATGATGGTGACGGGACAAGGCCTCGATCTCTGGGGTGCCATACCGCTGTTGCGGAATCTCCCCCTGATAGGGCTTCTGATGCGGGCAAACCGCGACGCGCGCAAGGCCTATGCCGGAATGATCGCCGATTCGAATTATGCCGCGCCGCAGCGTTGGGATGCCGTCGACGTGTCGACATTCGATGGGTTGCTGCTGCCCGGCGGACATCGCGCGCGCGGCATGCGTGCTTACCTCGAGAGCGAGACGCTGCAGCGTCATGTCGTCAGCTTTTTCGAGGTCAAGAGGCCGGTGGCGGCGATCTGTCACGGCGTGCTGCTTGCCGCGCGCAGCGTTTCGAAACGCACGGGACGTTCGGTGCTCTACGGTTACCGGACGACCGCCTTGACCTGGGCGCTGGAGCGCAGCGCGTGGAGGGTCGCCCGCGTCACGCGATTTTGGGATCCGGACTATTATCGAACTTACCTGGAGCAGGACGGACAGCCGGACGGCTTCATGTCCGTGCAGCAGGAAGTCACGCGCGCGCTTGCGCGTCCGGATGATTTTATGGATGTTCCCAAGACCGATCCGGATTACCGCCGGAAGACGTCCGGCCTGCAGCGCGACACCCTCGCTGACCCAAGGCCCGCCTTCGTGGTGCGCGATCGCAACTATGTTTCGGCGAGATGGCCAGGCGATGCGCATACCTTCGCAAAGACATTTGCCGACATGCTGGGTGAGCCTGCGCTACCTGGTCGCGCAGACGTCGCCGACCAGGAGGGAAAAGAGGCCCCGGCTCGCATATAGCCGGCGCACGGCTGGTCGAAGGCGCTAAAAATGATATCAACGGGGCCGGTCTTCGGCGTGCTCTCCGCGTTGAAGTCGGATTTCGGTAGTGCGAGGGGTCTTCCGATGAGCATCCAGGTCTACGGGTTTTGGCGGTCGATTGCGTCATTTCGTGTGCGGGTCGCCTTGAAGCTTAAGGACTTGCCGTTCGAGGAAACCCCGATCGACATTCTCTCCGGCGAACAATTCAAGCCGGGTTATGAGGCGGTCAATCCCGAGCACGTCGTGCCGACCTTCATTCACGACGGCCAATCGCTGTTCCAGTCGCTGGCGATCATGGAATATCTCGATGATATCAAGGCTCGGCCGCGGCTGTTGCCGGAAGACGCAAGGGAACGGGCCTATGCGCGCTCGCTGGCGCTGATGACGATCGCAGATGCCCATCCGCTGGTCGTGCCGCGCGTGCGCAATCATCTGGCCAAGGCCTTTGGCGCCGACGCCAAGGCAATCGAGAACTGGGGCAAGCATTGGACGACCGAGGGGCTGGCGACCTACGAACGGCTGCTTGCGCGCCGCGCACCGGCGCCATTTGCGCTCGGCGCCGAGCCCGGCCTTGCGGATATCTGCATCGCCGGCCAGGTCGTGGGTGCGCACTTCCTCAAGCTTGAACTTGGCGCCTTCCCCCTGGTGGCTGGCCTTGCCGACCGTTGTTTCAAAATGCCGGCATTCGCGACCTCGCATCCGTTCGAACAGCCCGGCTACAAGACCGCCGGCGCGCATCACTGAGCGCCAGCGGTCTTAAGGGATACCCCTCAGACATCAAGCCCAAGCACACGTGCGGCATTTCCGCCCGCGATCTGCGCGAGCGTTGCCTCGTCCATCCCGTGCACGCCCGCGATGTGCCCGACCGGATTATATTCGCCCATATCGAAGGGATAATCGGTGCCCATCACAATGCGATCGGGGCCGAACACGTCGATGAGATAGGCGAGCTGGTGATAGCTGAACACCACCGTGTCGAGATAGACCTGCCGCAGATAGGTCGTCGGCGGTAACGGCAATTCGCCGTGCGAGTCTTGCCGCGCCCCCCAGGCGTGATCGATCCGGCCGGAATAGCCCGGAAGATAGCCGCCGCCATGGACGGCCATCAGCTTTAAATCGGGAAAGCGCGCCAGGGTTCCCGAAAAGATGAGGTTGTGAAGCGCAAGCGTGGTCTCGAGCGGATTGCCGAGCACGTTGTTGAAATAGAAATGGGTCAGGCGCTCGCCGTGGGTGAATCCGTTCGGGTGCATCATGATGAAGGCACCGAGCTGCTCGGCGCGCGCGAAAAAGGGACGGAATTTGGGATCGGACAATTCCTGGCCATCGACATTGGTCAGGATTTCGACGCCCTTCAGTTTCAGGTCCTTCATCACGTAATCGAGTTCGCGCACCGCAAGTTCCGGCTCCTGCAAGGTGACGACGCCGAGTCCGACAAACCGGTCGGGCTTGCGCGCGCAATATTCCGCCACGCCGTCATTGGCGAGACGATGCGCGGCTTCGGCGATTTTTGGATCGACCGAATAGTAACACTGCGGCGGCGCCGGTGCCACGACCTGGATGTCGATGCCCATCTTGTCGAGGTCGAACAGGCGGCGATCGATCGTGGTCATGACCTCGCCGATGTCCTTTTCCTGCTGCGCGTTGATTTCCCGGGTGGCGGCGTCGGCAAAATGCGCCAGCGGCACGCGGCTGAGATCGACATGCGGCTGCGCGAGTTTGGCGGCCTGCGGCACGACGATGTGGGCGTGGATGTCGATCGTGGTGGATGACGGGCGCCGGGCGAGGCCGTCTGCGTCGTGGATGCGGGCGGCAGTGCGGCCATAGCGGTTCTTGCGATCGATCATTGAATTTTCTCTGCTGTTGCGTTGGTTGTTCGGGGTACGATGATTGGCTTGCTATTCAGGATTTGGACGCCGCAGCCGGACGCTGGGTCCAGCGCACGGAAACCGTTGTTGCATCGGCTTCGCCAAGACCGGCCGCTTCGGCTTCCTCAAAACAGGCCAGCGCGCTTGCCGCGACCGGAAGCTCGGCATGGAATGAATCCGCGAATTGAACAGCCGTGGCCAGATCTTTTTTCGCCGCCGTGATGCCGAACGCGGTCTCGCCGAGCGGCGCGCCGCCCAACACCTTTGCGATAATGGCGCCGCGCCCTTTCATGGCGGCAGGCGCGCCGGCGGTGTCGGAAAGGATATCGATCAGCCGATCGGGTGGAAGATTGAGCGGCTTGCAGATGGTGAGCGCCTCGCCGAGCGCTTGCCAGTAGACCAAGAGCGGAAGATTTACGGCAAGCTTCATGGTCGCGCCGGCGCCGAGCGGCCCGACATGTTCGATGCGGCGGCATAGCTGTTCGAGCAGCGGCATGGCACGGGTGACATCGGCTTTCGCGCCCCCGACAAGACCGAACAGCTTGCCTTCCCTCGCCGGGACCTTGCTTCCTCCGACCGGGCATTCCACGAAGGCCGCGCCGAGCTGCGCCACCGCATTACCAACCGATATCATGGTATCCGGGCGCACCGTGCTCATGTCGATGACGAGTTTTCCCGAGAGCGTCGCTTTCAGAAGGCCATTGGGGCCGCGGTAGACCGCTTCAGTTGCCGCGTCGTTCAGCAACATGGCGATGACGACCTCGCAGCCTTCCGCGAGCGCCGCCGGGGATGCGAACAGTTTTGCACCGGCGTCAACCAGCGGCGTGGTCTTCGCCGTGTTGCGATTCCAGACGCCGACTTCGTGTCCGACCGAGATCAACCGCTGCGCGATAGATGCTCCCATTCTTCCAGTTCCGCATACGCCGATTTTCATCTCTTACCTCAGTGGTTGTTTGTTTGGCCTATTGGGCGTGAAAGACGCCGAGATTTTGCGTGATCAGCGCCTCATTGTTCAAGAGCTCGCCGGCGCTGCCCGCGAACACGCAGCGCCCGGTATTGAGGATGACTGCCTGATCCGCAACCTCGAGCGCCAATTGGCGGTTTTGCTCGACCAGGACAATCGACTGTCCTTCCTGTTTCAGCCGCTTGATGGTGCGGCCGACTTCGGCGACGATCAGGGGAGCAAGGCCTTCCGACGGTTCGTCGAGCAAGAGTACCCTTGGGTTTCCCATCAGCGCGCGCCCGATCGCCAGCATCTGCTGTTCTCCGCCGGAGAGGGTGCCGGCGAACTGCGCATGGCGCTCGCGCAGCCTTGGAAACAGCTCGTAGATCCGTTCGACATTCCACGGCTTTTCAGTGCTGCTTTCACGCTGCTGCGCCACGATGAGATTTTCCCGAACCGTGAGCGAGGGAAATATCCGCCGTCCCTGCGGTACCAGACCGATGCCGAGGCGCGAAATGCGTTCGGGGCTTAGTCCTTCGATCCGCTCGCCGAACAGGCGGATTTCGCCGTCCCTCGGTTTCAGGAAGCCGACGATGGTGGAGATACAAGTCGTTTTTCCCGCGCCGTTGCGGCCGAGCAGCGCCAGCACGCCGCCCGGCTGCAAGGAAAAGCCCACGCCATGCAGGATATGGCTGTCGCCATAAAATGCGTGCACATTCGTCAGACTGAGTGCCTCAGCTGCCAAGATAGACCTCGCGCGTTCGCTCGTCCGCGATCACCACATCGCGTTCGCCGTCGACGATGACGCGGCCGTAGTTGAGCAGCGTGACAGTCTCCGCGAGGTCGAGCGCGGTATCCATGTCATGCTCGATCATGATCACGGCGGTCTCCCGCGGGATCGAGGCGATCAACGACTTCACGGTGGATCGTTCGGTGTTTGAAAGACCCGCGAGCGGTTCGTCCAACAGCAGCACACGCGGCTTTTGCGCCAGCGCCATCGCGAGCTCAACCCGGCGCTTTTCGCCATAGGCGATTTCGGACACTGGATGATCAGCCAGGTGCAGCAGTCCGACCGTATCGAGAGTCCGGCGGGCCTCGCGCGCAAGATCGCCGTAGAACGACAATGGCCGCCACATCTGCCAGCGCGAGGGCAGCAAACCGAGCAGGCCGAGCGTGACATTGTGTTCGAGCGTATCGCCGGTGAAAAGCGTGATGATCTGGTAGGTGCGCGACAGTCCGAGATGCGCTCGCCTGTAAGGGGCAAGCGTCGTGACGTCGGTGCCGAACAGCTTGATCTGTCCTGAATTCGGCCGCATGTCGCCTGAGATCTGGTTGAACAGCGTGGTCTTGCCGGCGCCGTTCGGGCCGATGATCAGGCGGCGCTCGCCCTGCCGGATCGCCAGCGATATGTCCTGCGTGACCCTCAATCCGCCGAAGGCCTTGTTCAGGTCGATGATCTCCAGCGCATAGCTCGATGTCGGCGGGGTCATTGCGAACCCTTTCGAAATCGATTGGCTAAGTTGGCGAGGCCCGGAACGATTCCGGTCGGCATCACAAGGACGATGAACAGGAACACCAATCCAAGAAGCATGTTCCAGCGTTCGATATAGGCCGAGGCGTAGTTCTTCAACAGGAGCACCAGCGTGGCGCCCACGACGGGGCCGCCGAGCGTGCCCGATCCGCCCGCAATCACGCCGAGCAACGCCTCGGCCGAGCTCGTGGTCGAAAGCGAGGTGGGGTGGATGTATTTGTTGTAGTAGACAAACAGCAGCCCGGAAATGCCGCCCCAGAAGCCGGCATAGATGAAGGTGATCCAGCGGATCATCCACGGATTGAAACCGAGGGCTGCCATCCGGCGCGGTTGGTCGCGCACGCCTTTCAGCGACGAGCCGAATGACGACGACACGAAAATCGCCATCATCAGGAAGGCAAACGACGCCACGATCAGGGCGAACCAGTAGAACGCGGCGGCGCTGTCCAGCGAAATGCCAAACGGCATCGGCCGGGTAAGGCCCGCGATGCCGTTGTCGCCGTTGGTCACATCCGACATGCGATAGGCAAGCCCCCACAGCACCTGCGACAGAGCCAGCGTGATCATGAGGAAACCGAGCCCCGTTGCGCGCAGCGCGATGATGCCGAAAAAAGCCGCCATCGCGATCGTTCCCATGATCGAGATGATCGCGGCTGCGCCGTGGCCAAATCCGTACCGGCTTGTCAGCAGCGCCGAGATATAGGCGGCGATGCCGAGATAGGAGGCGTGTCCGAGCGAGGTCATGCCGCCAAAACCCACCAGTAGATTCAGGCTGAGCGCGAAGATCGCCGCGATCAGGATCTGGCTGGCGAGGTTGATGTAGAAATCGCCTGCGAATAACGGCAGCAGGAGAAGCGACGCGGCGAGCAGGGCGGCGGCAATCCACTTCATGCGCCGACGCGCCCGAACAGGCCCTGAGGGCGGAATGCGATGACAACGATCATTGGCAGGAACAGGATGATGTAGGCGAGCTCCGGAAACAGCGCCGTGCCGAATGTATAGATGAATCCGATGATGAAGCTGCCGACAAAGGCGCCGAGCAGGCTTCCGATCCCTCCGAGAATGACGACGATCAGCGCCAGCGGCAGCATGTCCGCATCAAGCCCGGGATAGGCGGAGAGGATCGGTCCACCCAGCACGCCGCCGGCGCCGGCGATGCCCGCGCCGAGACAAAACACAATCGTAAACAGGTTCGAGACGGGGATGCCGACCGCGCGCGCCATCTGCCGGTCGTCGACGCCGGCTCGGATCATCGCGCCGAGCCGCGTTCGCTCCATCAGGAGATAGAGCCCGATTGCGGCGCCGATGGCGCATCCCACCAGCACCAGCCGGTAGGTCGGAAACACGAAACCAAATACGCGCGTCGGCGCCTGCAGATTGTGCGGCGTCGGCACCGGAATGGAGTCGCCACCCCACAATACCAGGCAGGCGTCGGAAATGATGAAGGACATGCCGAGCGTCACCAGCACCTGTCCGAGCGGATTGGTCTTCAGCCGGGTGAGCACCAGCCGCTCGAACAGGCCGCCGATTGCCGCGACTGCTATCCCCGCGCCAAGCGCGGTGACCCAAATATTCAAGCCACTATAGTCGCGCAGTGCGATTGCCCCGAAATAGGTTCCGAGCATGAAGAACGCGCCGTGCGTCAGGTTAGCCAGCCGCATCAGGCCGAAGATAAGCGAGAAGCCCGACGAGAGCAGAAACAACAGGCCACCAAGCGACAGGCTGTTAAGACCCTGGATGATCCAAAATTGCATCGGCTGCCGATCTTGTTCGAGGTGTTGCGGGATCGTCGGCCCGCAACTCAGGCAACGTTATTGCTCCAGGTTTTTTGCCGGCGGGTAATCGCGCGAATAGACCGGATTCTTCAGGAAGGCGGTTTTGCCGTAGGTCCAGAACTGGCTGACATCCGGATAGGTCTTGATGACGGAATTCACCAGCCGCCCATCGCTCCTTGTAACCTTGCGGATATAGACGTCGCCGATCACATTGCCGAATTCGTCGAATTTGACGAGGCCGCGCACCGTCTGCACGTTATTGTTGCGGATCGCCGCCATCAGCCCCTTCTTGTCTTCCGCGTTGGCCTTGATGGTCTTGAGCGCAGCTTCCAGAACCTCGCCGGAGACGTAGGTCGAGCCGGCATAGTAGCCGGGATCGTATTTGAACTGCTTGCGGAACGCCGGCGCGAAGACCTTGTTGAGGGGATTGTCGAGTTCCGCCGAGTACCAGCTCGTGGTCAGGATCCCCAGTGCCTCATCGCCCATATTGCGAAGCACGGATTCGTCAAGCGCGGTCATGCCGCCGATCACGGCCATCTTGTCTTTCAGGCCGTATTCGATGAACTGGCGCAGAAAGCGAAATCCATTGGAGCCGGCGGTGCCGAGGAAGATCGCGTCCGCGTTTTTCACCTGGGCGACGTAGCTGCCGTAGTCGGGCGTCGCCAAAGGCGTGAAGATCTTCTGGATGATCTGGCCGCCATTGTCTTCGAAGGCGCGCTGGAAGCCGGCGCACATCTCGTGCCCATAGGCAAAATCATCGGCGATGGTGACGATCTTTTTGTATTTCAATTCCTTGGCGGAATAATCGGCCAACGGGTAGGCGCATTGCGCCGAGGTTGAGGTCAGGCGGACAAACCACGGGCTCGGGTGCCGCTGCGTCATGTCCTCCGCGGCCGCGACGCCGAGCGTTGGCACTTCCTTTTCGGTGAGGTAGTCGGCAATCGCCAGCGCCTCGAAGGCCGCGAGCGGGCCGATCATGCAATGGACGTCGTTCTTCTCGATCAGCTCCTGCGCCTTGGTGCGCGCGGTGGCGGGAACGCCGGCGGTATCGGCTGCGATCAGTTCGACCTTGCGGCCGGCGAGCGTGTTGTCGCGCTCCTTCAGAAACATCGAAAGAGCAAGTTCCATGTCGATGCCGCCGGAGGCGAGCGGTCCGGTCTTGGCCGCCAACAGACCGATGCGGATCGGTCCTGAGTTCTGGGCAAAGACAAGATTGGGCGCCGCCATGCTGGCGATCCCCGCGCCGGCAATACCAGAGACAAATTGTCGTCGCGATACCGTCATGGATCCTCCCCGGGCATTTCAGCCGAATATCAATTCTTCGCGTTTTTCGTTGATTGAATGATTTATCCGACGGAAGTCACTAATGATCAAGTGATAACCACGTGGTCGACCCGGCGTGCCGGTCATTTCGGCAAATGCCGCTGTTGAACGCCGTGCGAGGGTCTTTGATGCAGTGCGGTATCCGGGCTCTCTCACGCTATTTCGAGGTGCCTGTTTTGGGAGCGGTGACGATGGTCTTCTGCAACACCTCAAACACGGCCGCGGTGTCCTGATCGCCCAATCCCATTGCCATCGCCTCGGAGTAGACCGGCTGCGTCAGCGTAAACAAAGGGGTTGCGCAGCCGACGTCGTCGGCGAATTCGGCGATGATCGCCATGTCCTTTTTCCAGGTCGAAACCTTCATCGTTGCAGGTTCGTAAACACGCTCGACCATCATCGGCGCGCGCATCTGAAACATGCGCGAACCGCCGGCGCCGGGACCGACCATCTCGACAACTTTTTTCGGGTCGAGCCCGGCGCGTTCCGCCAGAATCATCGCTTCCGCCGTGGCGACGTTGTGAATGGCCACCAGATGATTGGCGACGAATTTCATCCGGCTGCCATTGCCGAACACGCCGAGATCGGCGCTCTGCTTGGCGAAGTCGGCAAACAGTTCCGCACAACGGGCAATGGCATCGCTGTCGCCGCTGGCATAGACGATTAAATCGCGCATCCTGGCCTGCGCGCCGGTTCCGCTCAGCGGGCAGTCCAGCGCAATGTGGCCGGCCTGTTTCAGGATGGCCTCGAAGCGGAGCTTGTCGGCAAGCGTGAGGGTGGAGAGCTCGATCACAATCCGGGGCGTCTCGCCGGAACTGGCGATGGCTTTGGCCACGCTCTCGACCGCGGCGGGGGTGGGCAAGCTCGTCATGATGACCGGCGCGTCGCGTGCGAGCTGTTCCACGCTATCGGCGATGATGACGTTGGCTGCCGCAAGCTCGGCGCGTTTGCCAGGGTCGGTATCGAAGCCGATCACGCGCCAACCGCGATCGACGAGGTTGCGGGCGATCGCCCCGCCCATGATGCCAAGCCCGACGATTCCAACCGTCTTGTCCATGCGAGTTCGTTCCTTCCCTGTCGAATTCAATTGACGGGCAACGCGGGCCGCGCCTTAATTAGTGATCGGGCGATAAACAATCGTCAAATACTCGGCCGGTCAAGCAGCTTTCGTCGCGGTGCGGCGCAGACGGCTTTCCCAAGGGAGGCGAGGGATGATAGTCACGGGTTTCAACCACCTGCCGATCGGCGCGAAGAGTGATCGGCCGCATCTGAAGGCCGCACGCCGGGCACGATAGCGAGGACCGCGACATGACAGGTACCGGTCTGAAACCAAATTCGAGTTCTGCCTCGGAGCCGAATACCGACGATCGCGTCTATGCGACCATGGTTGCGCGCGCCAGGGCCCTGATCCCGCGCCTGCGCGATCGTGCTACCCGAACCGAGGAACTGCGGCGGCTGCCGCCGGAGACCGAACGTGATTTGCACGAGGCTGGCCTGTTTCGGATCGTGCAGCCCAAGCGCGTCGGCGGCTCCGAGCTCGATTACGTTGCGCTGGTCGACTGCGCCGATGCGGTTGGGCAGGCGGATGCGTCGGCGGCGTGGAACTTCGCCAATCTTTCAAGCCATCACTGGATGCTGGCCATGTTCGACAAGCGCGCCCAGGATCTGGTCTGGGGCAAGGATCCCAACGCTCTGATTGCCTCCTCCTTCATATTTCCCGCCGGCCGGGCCAGGAAGGTCGACGGTGGATATGTGCTGCGGGGGAGCTGGCCGTTCTCGTCGGGGGTGGACTCCTGCGAATGGAATATGCTCGCAAGCGTGGTATCAACAGACGATGAAGCCGACGGCATCGAGTACCGCATCTTCCTGCTCAACAAGAGCGACTACAGGATCAAGGACACCTGGAGCGCGACCGGGTTGCGGGGAACGGGATCGAATGACGTCGAGGTCGTTGACGCGTTTGTCGCCGAGCCGATGACGGTTGCGGTGAACGATCTCGCCGGTGGCCCGACGCCAGGGAGCGCGGTCAATCCGAACCCGCTTTATGCGCTGCCGGTGTTCTCGTTGTTTCCTTACGTGCTGTCCGGCGTCGCGCTCGGAAACGCCCAGGCCTGTCTCGACGACTATGTCGAGCTCGCGCGCCATCGCGCGTCCACCTACAACCGCGCCAAACTCGGGGATTTCCAGACCACGCAGATCAAGATTGCCGAGGCTTCTTCCAAGATCGACGCCGCACGGCTGATCATGCGTTCCACATGTCTCGAGGCGATGGCCGAAGCACGGCGCGGCCACATTCCGGATATCGCGGCCAAGACCAGAGCGCGGCGCGACGGGGCTTACTCGGTCAATCTCTGTACCGAAGCCGTGTCGCTCCTGTTTGCGGCAAGCGGCGCGCGGGGTCTGTACACGTCGGGCGCCCTGCAACGGCAGTTTCGCGATGCCCACGCGATCAATTCGCACATCGCATTCAATTTCGATGCGGCCGGCACCAATTACGGCCGCGTCGCGCTCGGCCTGCCGTCCGAAAACCTGACGCTTTGAGGCCGATAGGATGAACGACGCGCCCAAGCATCCGACCGAGCCTGATCCGGCCAACGAACTGGCGAGCGGCAGCTCGACCATCGATCCCCGGGACTTTCGCAACGCGCTGGGCACGTACGCCACCGGCGTCACCATCATCACGGCCATGACGGCCGACGGAAAGCCCTACGGGTTGACCTGCAATTCATTCGCCTCGGTGTCGCTCAATCCCCCGCTCGTGCTCTGGAGCCTGGGGACGTTTTCGCAAGGACTGCCGATCTTCCAGAACGCCAGCCACTTCGCGGTTAACGTGCTCGGCGCGTCGCAGCAGGCGCTTGCGGTCCAATTCGCAAAGCCCTCGGCGGACAAGTTCGCGGGCGTGACGTGGACGCCTGGTCTTGGCAGCGCGCCGCTTCTGGCCGACTGCGTCGCCCATTTTCAATGCCGCGCCGCCAGTCGATATTACGGCGGCGACCACGTCATCTTCCTGGGCGCCGTCGAGGCCTACGCCTATAACCGGCAAGAGCCGTTGCTGTTTGCCCGGGGCGGCTATGGGCGATTTCTCGGCGCCGAGGACATTCCGGTGGCTGCAGGATCATGAGCAAGAAACCTTCACCCAAGCGCGCGCGCGTCAAGCAGAAGCGGTTGTCGCCGGACGACCGCCGCAAGGAATTCGTCGCCAAGGCAACCGAATTTTTCTCGGAGGAGGGATTTGGCGGCGGGACACGCGCGCTGGCGCACCGGTTAGGGGTAACCCAGCCGCTGTTGTATCGCTATTTTCCAAGCAAGGACGATCTGATCAAGGAAGTCTATCGCACGGTCTATCTTGAGCCGCTCGATACCGGCTGGGAGAAGCTGCTGGCCGACCGCTCGCGGCCGATCCGCGACCGGCTGCAGGAATTCTACAACGGCTATACCAAGGTGATCTTCAGCCGCAAATGGATTCGCATCTATCTCTATTCGGGCCTGAAGGGGCTCGAGATCAACCGATGGTATGTCGGCGTAGTGCGGGACAAGATTCTATCCCGCATCATCAGGGAATGCCGGCATGAAGCGGGGCTGCCGGTGCAAAGCAAGCCGACCGCGGCCGAGCTCGAGATGGCCTGGGTGTTTCACAGCGGGATTTTCTATTACGGCGTCCGCAAATACATCTACGAGTTGCCCGTGCTTGAAAACAAGGAACAGATGATCCGCGATGCGGTGGATGCGTTTCTGGCCGGCTTCGAGCGGGTCTTTGGAATTGCTGCCGGCGTTGCCCAATCCCCGGTGAAAGCGGTCGTATAATATCCTCAGATATTCTCGATGCCGCCGCTTTTGACCGATCGCTGGATCGCCTCGAAGCTGCGGACGTTCGACAGCATTTCGTCCGGCGTGACCGGGTAGGGCGCCTGACCCAGCGCGGCGCGGCCGAAGGCTTCGAGGTTGTCGCGCACCGCCGGGTGCGGCGGATAGAACGCGCTCACCGGCATTTCGTCGCGGTGCACGCTGACGACGTCCCATCCGGTCGAATTCTGCGGATGGCTGCGGTCGCGAATTTCCATCCAGCCCTTCGATCCCAACAGCGCAAGCCGGCCCATGAATGGCGTCGCCAGCACCGCGCCCAGGATGGCGGTGGCGCCGCTCGCAAACCCCAGTGTGATCGACATCGTATCGCCATTCTCGAAATGGCTGCCCAGTTGCGAAAGCCTGGCCCACACGCTGGTCGGCCGTCCCAGCAACGCGATGGAAAGATCGACCATGTGGATGCCGGTGGCCGAAAGCGGGCCGGCCGGATTTACCGTCTTCGACAGGCGCCAATTGTCGGGCGGCAATTTCAAGAACAGATCCTGGCTGAAATTTCCTTCCAAGAGCAGCGGATTGCCGAATTCACCGGCCGCAAACCGCTTTCGCATCTCGATGACGGCGGGTTCGAACCGGCGTTCGTGGCCGATACCCAGTTGGACGCCCGCCTCTCGCACGGCTGCGAGCGCGGCCTCCGCATCTGCAGCGGTCGTGCATAGCGGCTTCTCGCAGAAGACGTGGCGTCCCGCTCGCGCGGCCGCGACGATCTGTTCGGCGTGGCGTTCCTGCGGTGTGCAGAGAATGACGGCGTTGATTTCCGGACTAGCCAGCGCATCCTCGAACCGCAATGCGGTCTTGACGCCGAGCGCTGTGGCCGCAGCCCGTGCCTGCTCGAGGGGATCGACGCCCAGCACGGGCCTGATGACCGGACTGCCAAGCAGGTTCTTGAGGATATTTTGTCCCCACCAGCCCAGCCCGACGACAGCGGCATTGATCATAGGCTGCTTCCGATCAGCGTGACTTCGACATTTCGGCGCGATACCAGTCGCCGATCTCGCTCGCAGTCATCAGCGCCACGCCATCATGGCCGATGACATAGTCGAGCAGCGCCTCAAGATACTTGATGCGATGCGGGACGCCGGTGATGTAGGGGTGAACGGAGATCGCCATGATCCGCGCATTGGTCGCGCCCTCAAGATACAGCCGGTCGAACTGATCGGTGCAGCGCTTGAGAAACTGTTCGGACGGCAGATGCTGCAGGGCGTGGATGACGATATCATTGGTTTCCACCGAATAGGGTATTGTCGTCATCGTGCCGTGAGGCGTGGCGATATCCTGCGGCAGATCGTCGATCACCCAGTCCGCCAGATATTCGATGCCATTGAGGCGAAGCAGATCGAGCGTCTCGTTGTTTTCCGTCAAGCCTGGACTTTCCCATGACCTCGGCGGCTGGCCGGTAAATTTCGCGATGGTGTCGACGGCGCGCCTGATGGTGTCGGCCTGGTTCTCCAGTTTGTGCATCGGTCCCTGGACGAAGCCGTGGCCCATGAATTCAAAACCGGCCTCCAGCGCAGCCGAGGCAACGCGCGGGTAGGAACTGCATACGCTGGCGTTCAGCGCCAGCGTCACCGGCATGTTGCGGTCGGTCAGTGCCTTAAACTGCCGCCAGAACCCGGCGCGCATGCCGTATTCGTGCCAGGACCAGTTGGGCACGTCGGGCAGCAGCGGCTGTCCCATCGGCGGGCTGAGCACGGTGCGCGGCATCGCGTTCTCGATCCGCCATTCCTCGACATTGAGGATCACCCAGACCGCGAGTTTCTTGCCGCCGGGAAGCTCAAGCTTCGGCCGGTCGATTTGGGCCTGATAGGGAATCCGGTCGGTCAGCGCCACGGGGTGTCTTCTCGATCTTGTTTGAAGGCTATTCAGCGGCGGTGGACTGTTTCGAGGTGGCGGCGTTCACCCGCGGGATCACCTTTTCAGCCATCAGAATCATGGACTGCCGTCCAAGCTCGCGGTCTTTCCAGTCCTTGCCGGCGTATAGCAGTGTTCCGAACGTCCCGACCTCTTCCTGGAAGGCGAGCAACTGATCGGCGACGCTGTCGGGCGTTCCATAGATGATCAGCTTGTCGCAAATCATCTCCAGCGTCACTTCGTCGTCGGGCTGGTCGCGGCGGGTCTTGAACAGCTCGATGCGGCCGTTCTTCTTCAATTTGGTGAACAGCGAACGATAGTAATAGACGTAGGGGCCGTCCGGGTCGGTCGCGTAGGCCTTTGCCGTCGCCGCGTCCTTGGCGACGAACACGCTCTTGGCCACGCGCCAGTTCGCGGGGTCGGCGGGGCGGCCGCCGCGCTCGCAGCCCTCGACATATTTCGGCCAGTGGCTTTTGACCCAGGCCGGCATCAGGAAGTTCGCCGAAATCGGGTCCCAGCCGCGCACGGCGGCCTCGGTGACGCCCTTTGAGAACGGCGCGACCGCGGTGACGACGATCGGCGGATGCGGCCGTTGCAGGGGCTTTGCGATAAAGCCTTGCCCGATCTCCTTGATCAGCGTCCGTTCGGTCGAGATGTTCCAGTATTTTCCCTTGAAGTTATACGGCGGCTCGCCGGCCCAGATATCGAGGACCTGATTGATCGATTCGAGAAACATCTCGTTGCGATCGGCGTCCAGATTGCCGAACAATTCAGCATCCGACAAAAGCCCGCCGGGACTGATGCCGAAGATCAGGCGCCCATCGAGCATGTGATCGAGCATCGCCATGGTGGCCGCCACCGTGGCCGGATGGGTGTTCGGCATATTGACGGTGCCGGTGCCGAGCTTGATCTGTCTGGTCGCGGCCGCAATCCAGGCAAGGAATGCGATGCAGGAGGTGATGTTCTCGGCCCTGTCGGTAACGTGCTCGCCGACATAAGCCTCGTTGAACCCCAGTTCGTCGGCGAGCAGGAAGGCTTCGCGATCTTCCCGGAGGGAAAGCTGCCAATCCTTGTCGAGAGGATGGATCGGCATGGTGAAGAAACCCAGATTCATCGGCTGCTCCTCCCCGGAGCTGATTTTGTTGCGTTCCGAAACGGTGCGCGCTTGATGCCATTATGACTAATCCGAAAGTCGAGTCATCAGAAATAATCGTTCGATAAACAAACTTGACCTTTGCCAGGCACCGCCGTCTAATCCCGAAAAATGCAGCAAAATCCGGCCGGGGAGGTCACATCCATGAAAGCCTCGGCTTTCAGCTACGCCCGTGCAACCAGCGTGGGAAACGCGATCGAGTTGCTGGTTGCGCATGGCGAGCGGGCGAAGGTGCTTTCGGGCGGCCAGAGCCTGATGCCCGCGATGAATCTCCGCCTTGTGGCGCCGGAACTGATCGTCGATATCGGGGATCTCATCGAGCTGCGCGGCATCGCGGTCAGCGGCGACCTTCTCACGATCGGTGCGCTGACGCGCCACGCCGATCTCCTGAAGTCTCCCGAAATCGCGGCGCACGCGCCTCTGCTGACCGATGCTATCGCCCATGTCGCGCATCCCGCCATCCGCAACCGTGGCACGATCGGCGGCAGTCTTGCGCATGCCGATCCCGCTTCGGAACTGCCGGCCTGCATGGTCGCGCTGAACGCGACCATCATCATCAGGGGCGCCGCCGGTGAACGCCGCGTTCCAGCCAAGGACTTCTTCACGGGAATTTATGAGACAACGCTGTCGGCTAGGGAACTGCTGGTTGCGGTCGAATTGCCGCTCGCGCAAAAAAATTCCAGGCATTTCTTCTGCGAATTCGCGCGCCGGCATGGCGATTACGCCATCGTCGGCCTTGCCGCCCAGGCGGTCGTGGAAAATGACGCGCTGACCGATCTTCGCCCTGTCTTTTTTGCCGTGGGTGATCGGCCTGTGCTGGCCAAAGCCGCGGCCAGGTTTCTCAAGACAACCGTCACATCGGCGTTGCTGTCGAAAGCATTGGAAGAATTGAGTGAACAGCTCGATCCGCCCGAAGATCAGCAGGCAAGCGGCTCGATGCGCCGCCATCTGGCGAAGGTATTGCTGGCGCGGTGCATGTCCGCGCTGCTCTACCGTCCCGATCTCTGTGCCGGGGGATCTCTGTGACGGCACCCTTGTCGATCTCCCTTCACGTCAACGGCGAGCGCATTGATGCGCAGGTTTTGCCGCGCCTCAATCTCGCGGACTTCCTGCGCGAGCAGCTGAAGCTGACGGGCACGCATGTCGGTTGCGAGCACGGGGTGTGCGGCGCCTGTACCGTTCGCATGAACGGAGAGATCGTGCGTTCCTGCCTGATGCTGGCGGCGCAGGCGCATGGCGCTTCGGTCGAAACCATCGAGGGGTTATCCGACAGCGGCGAGATCGCCGATCTGCAGGCCGCTTTTCGCGATCGCAATGCGCTGCAATGCGGCTTTTGCACGCCGGGAATGCTGATCGCCGCGCAGGATTTGCTGAAGCAGGAGGCCGCGCCCGACCGCGAGCGAATCCGCGAGCATCTCTCCGGCAATTATTGCCGCTGCACCGGCTACCAGGCCATCATCGATGCGGTCGAGACCACCGCGCGGGCGCGCATGGGGCACAAGCCATGACTGCATCGCCCGCCAATCCGAAGACGCTCTCGGTGCTCGACCGGCCGAATTCCTATATCGGCAAGGTGGTCCCGCGGCCCAACCTCGATCGGCTGATGCAGGGGCGCGGGCTTTATGTCAGCGACCTGGAGTTGCCGCGGATGGCGCATGTGGTGTTCGTCCGATCGCCGCATGCGCATGCGAGAATTGTCGGGATCGACGCCAGCACGGCGAAAGGCATGCCTGGCGTCATCGCGATCGTGACCGGCGAGGAACTTGCCTCCGTCATCACGCCGTGGGTCGGCGTGCTGTCGCACTTGAAGGGCCTCAAATCAGCCGCCCAGCACGCGATCGCGATCGGCCGCGCCTGCTGGCAGGGCGAGGCGGTCGCAGCCGTGGTGGCGACGAGCCGCGCCGTCGCAGAGGACGCCGCCGAAGTCGTCAGCGTTGCATATGAAGAATTGCAAGCGGTGACGGACATGCGCACCGCGCTTGATCCCGGGACGCCGGTTATTCATCCTTCGCTCGGCGACAATCTCGCCTTTGAGCGCAATCTGGACGCGGGCGCAGTCGATGCGGCCTTTGCCGGCTCCGACGAAATCATGGAAGCCGATTTCGTCTTCGGTCGCCATACCGGCGTGACGCTGGAGCCGCGCGCGGTGGTGGCGGACTGGAACGTCGCCGAAGCGCGGCTGACGATCTACCAGGGCACGCAGGCGCCGCACATGGTGCAGAACATCGCAGCGCTTCATCTGGGTCTCGAGGAGCAGCAGGTTCGCGTGGTCTGCAAGGATGTCGGCGGTTCCTTCGGCATCAAGGTTCATATCTATGCCGACGAAATGGCCACCTATGCGCTGTCGAAACTGCTGCGGCGGCCGATCAAGTTCGTTGCGGACAGGGTCGAGAGCTTCAACACGGATATTCACGCCCGTGATCACCGCTGCAAGGGGCGGATCGGCGTCAAGCGCGACGGAACCATCATGGCGTTCGAGATCGATGATCTCACCGGCATCGGTCCCTATTCGATGTATCCGCGCACCAGCGCCATCGAAGCCAACCAGGTCGTCAATCTGGTCGGCGGACCCTATGTGACGAAGAACTATCGGGCCCGCGCCCGCGTCGTGTTCCAGAATAAAAATGTAATGTGCCAATACCGCGCGGTCGGCCATCCCATCGCGTGCTCGGTGACCGAAGGCCTGGTTGATCTGGCGGCCTCGAAGATCGGAATGGATCCGGTCGAGATCCGCCGCCGCAATCTCATCGCCGATGATGCCTACCCGTGCGCGTCGCCTTCCGGCCTGCGCTTCGAGCTGTTGTCGCATCACGCCGCCATGAACAAGCTGGTGGCGATGATGAATTACGACGCGCTGCGCGCCGAACAGGCGGCGCTGCGCAGGAAGAATATCCATCGCGGCATCGGCATCGCCAGCTTCATCGAGGTCACCAATCCGAGCGCGGCGTTCTATGGCGTCGGCGGCGCCAGGATTTCATCGCAGGATGGCGTCGCGGTGCGGCTCGACGCGCAAGGCGCCGTGATTTGCCAGACCAGCATCACCGAACAGGGGCAGGGCTCGGAATCGCTCACGGCGCAAATCGTCGGCAGTGTGCTCGGCGTTTCGATGGCGCGCGTTCGCGTCATCCTCGGCGATACCGATCAGACGCCCTATGGCGGCGGCACCTGGGCCTCGCGTGGCGCCGGCATCGGCGGGGAGGCCGCGCTTCAGGCCGCCAAGATCTTGCGCAGGAACATCCTCGATGTCGCAGCCGCCATCCTGCAATCCTCCCCGGCCGAACTGGACATCGCGAACGATGCGGTTGTGAACGCGAGCGACGGGGCGCCGCGCATTGAGCTGCGCGAACTCGCCAGGATCGTCTATTTCCGCCCGGACACCTTGCCGCCGGGCATCCAGCCGGAGCTGATGGCGACGCGCCACTTCGTGCCCCGCGAATATCCCTTTGCTTTCACCAACGGCATTCAGGCCTCCTGGCTTGAAGTCGATACCGACACCGGCTTCGTCAAATTGCTCAGGCATTGGGTCGTCGAGGATTGCGGTACCCTCATCAATCCGCAGCTGGTCGACGAACAGATCCGCGGCGGCGTGGTCCAGGGGCTGGGTGCGGCGCTGTTCGAGAAATGCATCTATGACGAGCGCGGCCAGCTGACCAACGCCAACATGGCCGATTATCTGGTTCCGATGTCCGGCGAGATGCCCGATATCGATGTCGGCCATGTGGTGTCGCCGACCGCGGAGACCGAACTCGGCGCCAAGGGCGCGGGCGAGGCTGGAACGGCGGGGGCGGCGGCGGCAGTGGCGAATGCGGTCAACGACGCGCTGAAGCCGTTCGGCGCGACAATTACGGAGATTCCGTTGACGCCGCAGCTCATCCTGACGGCGCTCGGGCGAATTTGAGCGGAGACGGCGCCGACAAGACCAAATACAATCCAGTTTAAGGGAGGAAGCCATGACCAGAAATATCATCACATCGCGATCGATTTCCCGTCGCCGTCTGCTCGCGACGGCAAGCACGGGCGCAGCGCTCGCGGTCTCGCCATTTCGCGTCAATCTCTTGCAGGCGCAGGAAGCGCCCATCAAGATCGGCTTTCCAGTGCCGCTGACCGGGCCTTACGGCACCGAAGCCCAGGATCAGGTGCGCGCCGGCCAGCTCGCCATTGCCCAGTTCAACGACGCCGGCGGCCTCAACGGGCGCAAGGCGGAACTGCTCGTGCGCGACGACAAGCTCAATCCCGGAGAAGCGGCGACGCGGACGCTGGAGCTGGTGGAAAAGGAGAAGGTGAATTTTGTCGTCGGCAGCCTGTCCGCGGCGGTGCAGCTCGCGATCAACAACGTCACCAAGGAGCGCGGCATCATCTTCAATTCGATCAGCCAGTCCGATGCGATCAATGAGGCGGCCGACTTCAGCAAATATACCTTCCACGAAGCGCTTAACCCGCATATGACCTCGGGCGCGGTCGGCCGTTACGCGTTTTCGAAGTTCGGCAAGAAGGTCGCGTTCCTCACCGCCGACTACGCCTATGGCCACGAAATGGTCCGCGGCTTCCTCGAGGTCGGCAAGGCCTTCAACATCGAGAACCTTGGCGACATCCGCCATCCGCTCGGCACCTCCGATTTCTCGACGCTGCTGCCGCGCATCCAGGCGCTGAAGCCCGATATCCTCTGCATCAGCAATTTCGGCCGCGACCAGCAGATCGCACTGAGACAGGCGACCGACTTCGGCGTCAAGAAGACCACGCAGATCATCGCGCCCTTGCTCTCGCATGCGAGCCGGGTGGCGGCGGGGCCGCAGGCGTTCGACGGCGTGATCGGCGGATGCTCGTTCTACTGGGGCATCGAGGATAAATTCGCTTCCACCAAGGCGTTCAACGACGCCTTCCGCAAGATGTATGACGGCAGACTGCCGACCGATTATGGCGCGCTCGGCTATGGCGGCATGCGGACCGTGCTGGCCGCCGTCAGGAATGCCGGCAGCGTCGACACCGACAAGGTGATCGCGGCCATGGAAGCGTTGAAATACGATTTCTACAAGGGACAGCAATATTATCGCAAATGCGATCACCAGTCGGTGCAATCGGTGCTGGTCATCCAGTCGAAGTCGAAGGATATGAAGAACGAGTCCGACGTGTTCGATGTCATCAGCACCGACGAGCCCAACGAAGCGAATTTGCGCAGCTGCGAGGCGCTTGGACATAAGGCCTGACATCGGTGGCAGCGTGTGCCGTCGGGTGGCACACGCTATGCATATCTTCATTGTTTGAGCATGATCTCGAGACAAACGCTGTCGCGTTTGTCTCGAGGGAAAACAGGCTTCCACTTTTTACGGATCTGCTGCCGGGGGCTACATGGCCGGACTGAGCCTTGATCTGATCGCCCTGCAATTGTTCGCAGGGCTCGCGCTCGGCGCGATCTACGTGCTGTTTGCCATTGGTCTTTCATTGATCTTTGGCATGCTGACCGTGGTCAACTTCGCCCACGGCGCATTCTATATGGTGGGCGCCTATGTGGGACTGTACGTCCTGATGCTCGGCGGCAATTTCTGGATTTGCCTGTTCCTCGTGCCTTTGGCGGTCGGCCTGTTCGGTGTTTTCGTGGAACGCGTGCTGATCCGCCGGCTCTACGGCAGAGGAATTGACTATCCGCTGCTGCTGACGTTTGGATTGAGCTACGTGATGGTCGAACTGGTTCGGATCGCGTTCGGCAAGACCGGATACCCGTTCGACACGCCGGAGATTTTGCAGGGCGCGGTCAATATCGGGGTCGGCTATTTCCCGCTCTACCGCCTGTTCGTGATCGGGGCGACCGCAGCCGTGCTGCTGGCGCTGTGGCTTTTTCTTGAAAAGACGAGCTTTGGTCTGATCATTCGGGCCGGCGCGCGCGATCCGCAGATCGTGCGCGTGCTGGGGGTCGACGTCGCCCGGGTCTGGCTGATTGTCTTCGGGATCGGGACCGCGATCGCGGGCTTCGCCGGTTTGCTGGCGGCGCCCCTTCAGGGCGTCATCCCGGAGATGGGCGGCACCATTCTCGCCGAAGCCTTTGTCGTCACGGTGGTGGGCGGCATGGGGTCGATCGGCGGGGCGATCTTGGCCGGGCTTTTGGTCGGCGTTGTCGTCAGCATGACCTCGCTGTTTGCGCCGGAAATGGCGAAGGTGTCGATCTTCGCGCTGATGGCGGTGGTTCTGATCGTCCGGCCGCAAGGCTTCTTCGGGCGCGCCGGGCTGATGAGTTGAGGTGAAATTACCGCATGAATGAGATGACCCAGCCAATCCTGCGGGCGCAGGCGGCGCCGGTGAGCTGGTTCCAGTTCGCAATCACGCATCGCGCAAGCATCGCCAGCCTCGTCGTGCTGGTGTTTCCGCTGGTGATGCCGTTCACCGCGCTGGCGGTGAATATCCTGATCTACGGCCTGTTCGCGCTCGGCTTCAACCTGGTCTACGGCTACCTCGGCCTGTTGTCCTTCGGCCACGCCGCGCTGTTCGGAACCGGCGCCTATTTCTGCGGGATCGCGATCGCGCATTTTGGCCTGCCATGGTTCGTGGCCATCGCGCTCGGGGTCTTCGGAGGGCTTGCGATGGCGGCACTGATCGGCGTGCTGGCGATCCGGACACGCGGCATCTACTTCGCGATGGTGACGATGGCGCTGTCGCAATGCGTCTATTACTTGTTCTATCAGGCCGTCGACTGGACCGGCGGCGAGAATGGCCTGCGCGGCATCAATGTCCGCGCGATCGATATTTTCGGCCTCAGGCTCGATTTCATCAATCCGCTGACCCGCTACTACGTCATCGCGGCGTTCGTGATCGCCGCCTTCTTCGTGCTGTCGCGAATCCTCGCTTCTCCCTTCGGCGCGGTGATCGAAGCGGTGCGCGAGAATGAGACCCGCGCCAGGGCGTCGGGCTATGACGTGACGCTGACGCGCCTGATCACCTTCGTGCTGTCGGGCGGATTTTGCGGGCTCGCGGGCGCACTCCAAGCCCTGCACCTCTCGATCGTGCCGATCGAGATCCTGCATTACGACACCTCCGGCATCGTGGTGATGATCGCACTGCTCGGTGGAATGGGGACATTCTTCGGGCCGATGGTTGGCGCCGCGGCGTTTCTGCTGCTCGAGAATCTCGTCTCGCTCTGGACGGTGCATTGGCAACTTATCGTCGGGGCCATTTTCATGATCTGCGTATTGTTCTTCCCGGCCGGCATCTGGGGAACGCTGATATCGCGCGGCAAGCCATGACGAACACGGGCGCGTCATCGCAACAGGTCATCCTGCGCACCAGGGGCGTGGGCAAGATGTTTGGCAGATTTCGCGCGCTGAACAATATATCGGCCGAATTCAGCAACGGCGCGATCACCTCGATCATCGGCCCCAACGGCGCCGGAAAGAGCACCTATTTCAACCTGCTGTCCGGGGCCTTCTCGCCTTCGACCGGCAGCGTGGAGTTCGAGGGCCGCGACGTGACCGGGCTTCCCCAGCACCGCTTTGCCCATATGGGCATCGCAAAATCGTTCCAGATCACCAATGTATTTCCCCAGTTGACGACGCGCGAGAATATCCGCGTCGGATTGCAGGCGCTGGTGTCGCGTTACGACATGTGGCGGCCGCGCGCCCGGCTTCGCGAGTTGACCGAGCAGGCCGACGAATTGCTGGCGCTGGTCGGATTGTGGGAGTCGCGCGAGCGAACGGCGAAAACGCTTGCGCATGGTGAGCAGCGCGCGCTGGAGATCGGCATGGCGCTGGCGAGCCGGCCGCGGTTGTTGCTGCTGGACGAGCCGACCGCCGGAATGAGTCCGGAGGAAACCCGCGTCATGATGGATTTGATCGTGAAGCTTGCCGGCGAACGCACCGTGATCCTGGTCGAGCACAAGATGAAACTGGTGCTCGGAATCAGCGACCGCATTCTGGTGCTGCACCATGGCGAGTTGCTCGCCGAAGGCACGCCTCTCGAGGTCCGCCAGAACGAGGCGGTCAAGCGGGTCTACCTCGGCCAGCGGGAGCACTGAGCGGATGTTGCAGGTCAGCAATCTGAACGCCTGGTACGGCGCGAGCCATGTGCTGCAGGACGTCAATATCGAGGTCGCCAAGGGCGAGATCGTCTGCCTGATCGGGCGCAACGGCGCCGGCAAGACCACGACCCTGAAGTCGATCATGGGGCTGATGGACAAGACAAGCGGCTCGGTGATCTTCAAGGGCAGGGAGCTTTTGAGCGAGCCGGCGCATATCCGCTTTGCGCTCGGACTGGCTTACGTTCCGGAAGAGCGGCGCATCGTGCAGGGGCTGACGGTGCGGGAGAATCTTCGGCTCGGCCTGGTGGCGTCTCCCGAGAAGAAGCGGGAGGTCGAACTGATCGAGGGCATTGCCCGGATCTTCCCGCGGCTTGCCGAGCGCCTGGATCAGGAAGCCGTCACGATGTCCGGCGGTGAGCAGCAGATGCTGGCGATCGCCCGCGCCGTGATCGCAAAGCCTGATCTCATCATGCTCGATGAGCCCTCCGAAGGGATCATGCCGGTATTGGTCGACGAAATTTTCGAGTTGTTTCGCGCCATGAAGGCGCAAGGGACGACCGTGCTGCTGGTCGAGCAGAATGTGGAGCTCGCGCTCGATATCGCCGATCGCGCCTATGTGCTCGACCAGGGTGCGGTGGTCTATGAGGCCGCCGCGAAGGAGCTGTTGGCCGATAACGAGATCAAGGAGCGTTATTGTTCGGTGTGAGCCGAATCTTCCGTCACTTGCCGTTCGTCTCTCACAGCCTATCGACTGCCTTGAACGTGCCGTCGGCCTGAATGACGGTCAGAAAGACCTTCGGCGGCGCTTCGCGCATCTTTTTGCCGAGCGTGATGATGTCACCGCTGATGTCGAATTGGCCGACGTCATTGATGATCCGCAGCAGGTCAGCGCGCGTGGGGTTTGGCCCGGTCATTTCGAGCGCCGCGGCGACAAGACGACCGGAAAGATAGCCTTCCAGCGAAACAAAATCAGGCTTCAGACTGGGATCGAGGGCCTTTTCAGCGGCCTGATATTCGGCGACGACTTTTACCGACGCGTCCCATGGAAAAGGCACAACCTGAGAGACGATGACTCCCTGCCCCTCGGGGCCGAGCTCCTTTGTCAGTGCGTTGGCGCCGACGAAGGAGATGTTGACGAAGACCGGATTGAAGTCGCCCTTGCGGGCAAGCTTGATGAATTCGGCGCATGGAGCGTAGGTGCCGACCATGACCACCGCTTCCGGTTCGGCGCGCCTCAGCGTGCGTACCGCAGAACTGACCGCCTTGGTGTTGCGCTCGAACGTGCTTTCGGCGGTCAGCTCCATGCCGCGTTTTTCCAGCGCAAGCTTGACCCCTGCCAGACCGTCGCGACCGTAGGAATCATCCTGGTAGAAGATCGCAATGCGCGTGATGTGGAGATCCTCGGTCAGGTGCTTGACCCAGGCCTCGGCTTCGGCGCCATAGCTGGCGCGAATATTGACGACGTTTTTCAGGTCCGGCGCACGCAGGAATCCGGCCCCTGTGAAGGGGCCGATGAACGGCACGTTGTTGGCTTTCGCGATCGGAACGGTCATGGACGTCGTTGGCGTCCCAACCGCGCCGATCAAGGCGAAAACCTTGTCTTCCTCGAGCAACTTGACGGTCTGCATGACCGAGCGATCGGGATCATAACCATCGTCCCGGCTGATCAGTTCGAGCATGCGGCCGTGCACGCCGCCCTTGGCGTTGATCTCGGCGAAGGCCGCAAGAATACCCTGACGCATCCCCTGGCCGAGCGCCGACGAGGGACCCGAAAGCGCGGCGGTCTGACCGAACAGGATGCGGTCGGGACTGACACCGGCCTCGTCAGCCCTGGCTTGAGGCGGGCTGGCAGCCGCGAGCGAGAGCAGAAGACCAGTGAAAATCGCCGGTAGTACTTTTTTCATGATAACACTTTTGCGTGGTCGAAAGGCGGTCCACGGATGCCGAACGATATCGCTGGGTGGTGAAGGGCTCGCTAATCTGCCGGCCCTAGCCTGGTTACGCTCGCGGAACTGCGCGCTTCTGACAGGCCGGCAGGCGAATTTCACTCTGCGCATCGCAAAATCGTTAACTAAGGTATCCGAACCGGGCGGCCATTTGCCCTGATATTTCGGGCTCTTTAACCAGAGTCCGCGTTCATAAACGTTTACGGCGGGACAGCCGTTCCGCGGCAGCTGTGCGTTGCTGGCGAAGGACGAAGATGAGCGATCGGGACCCGGGCGACAATCGCCGGGGAGACTTGGCGGAGCGGCGAAGAGCCTCGGCGTCGCGGTCAGGGCTTTACCGGCCGGCGCTGGTAGCAGCAGGCATCGGTCTCTTGCTGTCGCTGGCTGCTGCCTATGCCGTTGGACGGTGGGAGCAGCGTGTCACCTGGATCGAGTTCGAGGGCGTCGCCGCGACCGAATTGATTGAGATGCAGAATGGCATCAACGAATATGTCAGCCGGCTGGTCACGCTGCGCACCTTCTTCGAGTTGGCGAACGAGGACATTACCCGCAGCGAGTTCGAGGTTTTCAGCGGTCGCTTGTTCGAGGATCACCCGGGCATTCTTCGCGTCGGCTGGGTACCGAAGGTATACAGGAAAGAACGTGCCGAGTTTGAGACCGCTGCGGTCAACGACGGCGTGCCCGGTTACCGGATCAAATCACTTGCGGATGGAACGGTCTCCGTCGCGCCGGAGCGTGACCTCTATTTTCCAGTGTTCTTCTCGAGCGAAGCAAAAACCTCTTTAGTCTACGGTCTGGACTATTCGACCGATCCAACCCGCTGGGCATCGCTGGAACGCGCGCGGGATAACGACGCGGTCGCGGTGGTGCCGACCAGATTGTTTCATGATGTGAAGGGCGGAACCCACGGCGTGCTGATCAGCGTGCCGGTCTATGTGAAGGGTACGTCGCGTACCACGATCGCTGACCGGCGGCGCAATCTGGCCGGCTTCGTCATCGGGATGTTTGATCTGCCAGAACTCCTGCAGTCGATCCGCGTGGCGGCAGCGGCGTCTTCTGCCATCGTCATCAATGCCTATCCGCCCAATTCGAAAAAGAACGTTGGACTGCAACATCAACCAGTCCCCGACTACTCTTCGACGTTGCCGACGGCGCAGATGAAGCGAGCCTTCGCTAAAGGGCCGCGCTGGTCGGGCACGCTCAAGATCGGCGATGCCAACTGGCAAGTGCAGGCGATTCCCGCCGCCGGCGGCCGCCTGACCGCGCGGTACGACCGCGCTCTCACCGTGCTCACGGCCGGAATTGCCATCACTGTATTTCTGGCGGTGTATCTGGCTCTGGCGAGCCGCAACTCGCGTCAGCTCGCATTGGCCAACCGCCGCGTTCTGGAGCTTGCGCAGACCGACATTCTGACCGGCCTTCCGAACCGCGCGTTCTTTCTGGAACGACTGAAGGATGCCGGCTCGTACGAGCGCCGGGAGCGCGGCGCGTTTACGATTCTGATGCTCGACCTCGATCGCTTCAAGAACGTCAACGATTTGCTTGGCCATGCCGCCGGCGATGCGTTGCTCCGGCAGGTGGCGCTTCGCCTGAAATCCGCGCTGGGTGACGCCGACGTATTGGCGCGGCTCGGTGGCGACGAGTTCGCCATTATCCATGCGGGGTGTCGCGATCAGCGCGCCAGCTCGATCGATTTGGCGAGCCGGATTTCGAAGCTCATCGCCCAGCCGTTCCAACTGCCGGGACATCAGGTCGAAATCGGCACAAGCATCGGCATTGCGATAGCGCCGCAGCACGGCAGCGACCAGGAGCAGCTGCTGAAAAAGGCCGACCTCGCGCTGTACCGGTCGAAATCGGCGGGAAGGGACTGCTTTACGCTCTACGACGAAGCAATGTCCGCGGAGCTCGAGGCGCGAAACACGCTTGAAGGCGACCTGCGGGATGCCATCGCGCGCTGTCTTTTTGAGGTGCATTATCAGCCCATCTTCGACGTCGAGACCGGCCGTCGGCGAGGTGTGGAAGCGCTGGTTCGCTGGCGTCATCCGAGCAGGGGACTGATACCGCCCGACCAGTTCATCCCGCTCGCGGAGGAAACCGGACTTATTGTCCCGCTTGGCGAGTGGGTCATCAGGCAGGCATGCGACGACGCGGTATCCTGGCCCGCGGACACCGTGGTGTCGGTGAATTTGTCGCCGGTCCAGTTCAAGCAGGCCGAGCTGTTTGATATCATCGAGTTCTGCCTTGCGGAAGTCGGGTTTGCCGCCGGAGCGGCTGGAACTTGAGATCACCGAATCCGTCCTGCTGGAAAGAGCGGCCGAAAATTATGCCTTCATGGAAAGACTGAAGAGCATCGGGGTCTCGCTCGCCATTGACGACTTCGGTACCGGATACTCATCCCTGAGCTGCCTGACCACGTTCCCGTTCGACAAGATCAAGATCGACAAGTCCTTCATGGGCAACCAGTCGATGCGTCACAAGAGCTCGGCGATCATATCGTCGATCGTGACGCTGGCGCGCGGTCTGGACATGTCGGTCACCGCCGAAGGCGTGGAAACCCGCGAGCAGCTCGAGGGCCTGAAGACGCTGGGTGTGAATTTCGCGCAAGGCTATTTGCTCGGCCGGCCGGTTCCGGTCGACGAACTCGAAGGTCAGCCTCAATCCTTCCGCTCGCGTCTGGATGCGGCCTAGCACCGCTAGTCGCTGCGGCAGCGCCTAATCGGCGGTATCCCCTGACCACGAATCCCGGAAAAGCACTCATCGGCGGTAATTGGGTGGAGGACACCGATTTTGCTGCATCGCAACGCAAAGGTAGAAATCTCCACCGGGTCCCCATTGGCGAAAGGATCATTCTTTTTTCGGCCGCACTATTGCCGAGGTGGGAAATATGATCCTACCTGATCATTACCAGCGGTCAGGGCCGGTCATGCGCCCCTGCGTCCATCCATTGAGGAACTTTTGCGATGCCCGCCAGCCTACTACATCGTGATCGCGCAATCATGTGTAGATGCTAAGGCCCACTGAATGTCGGTGATCGATCCCCTTTACGTTGCTTCCGGCTTTAGCGTCGGCTTGCTTGTCGGCATGACGGGCGTGGGCGGCGGCTCGCTGATGACGCCCTTGCTGATCCTGCTGTTTGGCGTGCATCCGGCGACAGCGGTCGGTACCGATCTGCTGTACGCCGCTGCAACCAAGACAGGCGGCGGCGTCGTGCATGGTTTGGCCCGGAGCATCCACTGGCCGGCGGTCATCCGTCTTGCCAGCGGCAGCATCCCCGCCAGCATCATCACGCTGCTTGTTCTTTGGAAGCTTGACCTTAGCGCCGAAACTGCGCGCAGCCTCGTCAATTCCGTGCTGTGCTTTGCGCTGCTGCTGACGGCGCTGTCGCTGATCTTCCGCAAGGCGGTGCTCGAGACGCTGCAGTGGCGGCTGGAGCGGTGCGATGCCGCCACGATCGCGCGCGCGACCGTCGTTGTGGGCGCGGGGCTCGGCGTGCTGGTTTCGATTTCATCGGTCGGAGCCGGCGCGGTCGGCGTGACCGCGCTGCTCTTGCTTTATCCGCAGCTGCCGATGTCGCGCATCGTCGGCTCCGATATTGCGCATGCGGTGCCGCTGACGCTGATCGCCGGGGTCGGGCATTGGGCGATGGGTGCGATCGACTGGCAATTGATGGGCGTGCTGCTGATCGGCTCACTGCCGGGCATCGTCATCGGCAGCTACTGCGCGGCCCGCGTGCCTGAAACCGCATTGCGGCTGTTGCTGGCGGCAACGCTGATCATGGTTGCCGGCAAGCTCGGCTCCGACGAGTGGCGTTGGTCGTCGTCGAGCCTTGCCGCGGCCACCCAGAGCGCCCCGCGCTGAAGCGCCGGGCGGCGGAGCGTGCCCATCTGCTTCGGTTACGCCGGCTCAACCCTGTAATCCGGAGCTGAGGCCAGGAAGCGTCCATAGGCGTCGGCATCGGGCGGTGTGAATTTCTCGGCCAACGGGTTGCGCCGGTTTATCGTCGCTCCCATGTCGGCCAGCAATTCGTCGAAATGCTTGAAATGGTAGGGGGCGACGCATAGTCCGCCGTAAACGCCCGCGGCCGGCCGCTCGACGCGTTTGAAGTGCAGCATCATATCCATATTCGTGTGCATCTCGGCCGCGGTCGGCTGCTTCGCCAACTGACCGTCGCAGTAGCGCACCAGCCAATTCGCCGCCATTTCGGCGCATAGCACTGTGCAGAAGCTCGAGTTGAAGCCGACAAATCCCATGTCGGGGAGATCAGGATTGGCGATCACTCGGTACAGCCGGTATTGACCGTCAGGCTCCACGAGCTTGTTGCGATAGGCCTCGGGGAGAAACGGAACGCCAAGCTTGAATCCGATCGCGAGTATCACGACATCGGCCGCAACCCGCTCGCTTCCTGTCATGACGATTGTCTTGCCGTCGTAACGATCGAACGTGCCGCGGATGGCTTTGATGCGGCCGTCGGCGACCATCGGATAGAACTCTGGCGTTGCGATCGGCACCGAGCAATTGATCCCGTCTTCGATCCGCTGCTCCGGCACCATTCCACACTTTTTCAGTTTGAACTGCAATTTGAGAAGGCTTTCGAGTCCCCGCCAGTTCGCCCAGACGAGCGGCTTGGTGATGGCATGGGCCGCACGCGAAATGGCGCCCATGCCCCAACTGGGGAACATTTCCTCCTGGGCGCGGATGTAGAGAATCCGTTTGAAATTGACGAGCCCGCCGATGAAGTAGGGAATCCGCCAGACCGGCTCGCGATAGACCAGCGTAACCTCGCTGGCACCCGCGTGAACGGAATTGACGGCAATATCGGTTGCTGATTTCGAGCCGCCGAGCACGACGACCTTCTTTCCGCGCACGATGGAAGCGTCGGTGTGCTGTGCGGAATGCAGGATCCTGCCGCCCGCCGCCTTGAAAGCTTCGGTGCCGGCGTGGCTGATGGTCTGAGGCTCGTTGAACTGGCCCGTGCAGACAGCGACGAAGTCGAACTCCTCGCGCGTGATGCCATCGGGGTTGCGGATCTCCACAACCCAGCCCGGCAGGCCCGAACTCCGGCGCGCCATGCCGACGACGGAAGCGTTGAAGCGCATCTTCGGCATCAGATCGTTTTCTTTGGCATATTCAGTCAGATAGGCATGAACCTGCGGCCCCTTCGGCCATTCCGGATAGGAGTCCGGCATCAGCTTGTCGGTATATCGATAGAGATCCTTGGGACTTTGCGTTTGAACTTCCGGATAGGATCGCGCCGGCTCCCACACGCCGCCAAGATCGCCGCTCCGTTCAAGGATGGTGATCTTGTGTCCGCGAGCGGCGAATGTCTTTGCCGCGGTAAGGCCGGCGACGCCGGCGCCGATGATGCAAACATTCTTCTGCTTGACCATGGAAAATCCCCGTTGTTCGAATTCGGAAAAACTGATCGTGCACGCGGAAATCGCAGACGCGGAGAGTTCGCGCGTGCCCGCGGAAATCCGCAGGCACGACGGAAGAGCCGGTTCTGGAATCCTGAACGCTTAGGCGTTGGCGTCTTCTGGCAGAAAATTCACTTCGTGCTCTGCCGAAAGGCGGACGACCTCAGCCACATCCGTCAAGTTGTGCAGATGATTGAACAGCGCTTCGAGTTTTCGGGAAGGTGACACCCAGAACAACGCGCGGGCCGGCTTGTCGGATTTGTTGAAATAGCCATGCGGAATACCGCGGGGCATCCGAACCAGATCGCCGGCCTTGGCCTGTACCCAAACGCCATCGAGTTTGAGATCCAGCATGCCATCCTGCACCAGGATAAACTCATCCTGCGTCGGATGAACATGGACCGGGACAAACTGTCCAGGGGCGCTGTTGGTCTCGAAGGCGAAGGTCGACTCGCATACGGCCTTCGGAAAATAAACCTGACCGAGGATGTTCCAGGTCTTGCCTGAAAACCCTTCTCCATTCCGGGTAATGCCTTTTTCGAGTGCTGCCATGGCGATGATCCCTGTCGTGTGCTCCCAGACCGGACGCAGGCTGCTACGCCAGATGGCTTCCGTCTAGCCGCTGGACGAATCCGGATGTCCGCCTGACGAAAAAAGGCGGGCGAAGGCGGCGATGTTCTGCCGGGCTGGCGGCTCGACGGGCTGGCCCGACGCTCTGGTGCACTGCACGGAAGACGCCAATTCGGTCAGGAGCGCCCCGGGGAGTGGCTTTCCAAACGGCACGGCCGAGATATTATAGGTCTCAAATAATCGGGGGCGACCAGGCCATGGCGTCGGACGCGGCCGTTGCAGGTATCGACAATGCCGCTGGTATCGCGAGGCTCGCGGCATATTCGCGCGTCCTGACCGGCGATGTCGATGAAGCCGCGGAGTCGATCGGACGCATCTTCTGTCCGCATGCATTGGACCCGCTCCGGCATTCCTGGCCCGATTTCCACGCGCTTCACAACTGCGCGGCGTTCGACGGTCTTTCCGTAAACTATGTAGCCTATGGTGGGTCGGTATCGATCGATCCGGGTTGCCTCGATCGCTTCTTCCTGTTGCAGGTGCCGATCCGCGGCAGAGCGCAAATCCAGACCGGCGGACGCGAGGTTGCCTCTGCGCCTGGCCAGATAGCATCGCTATTGTCGCCGACGCTGCCGACCCGAATGGTCTGGCAGGACAATTGTGCGCAGCTGATCTTGCTGGTGGACCGGCGGCAGGTTGAAAGCAGGGCCGCAGCGCTTGCGGAGAGACCGGCGGGACCGGTGGAGTTCGAGCCTCACATCGACCTCGACACGCCGTTCGGACGCGCGCTTCAATTCCAGATCGAATATCTTGTCGATCTCGCCGAGCGTGGCGGGTCAGCTTCGGATTTGTCGCCGGTCATCACGACGACCTTGCGCGAGTCGATCCTTGGCCTTCTTCTGGTCGGCCAGCGGCACAATCTGAGCGATGTTATCAATCGCTCGGCGCCGCACCGCGAGACCTTGCCGGCGGTATTCAAGCGGGCGTGGGACACTCTTGAGGCTCATGCCGCCGAGCCGCTCGATCTGGAGAGGCTGGCCCGGGTTTCCGGCATCGGCGTGAGGTCGCTGCAACTGGGCTTCAAGCGTCATTTCGGTGTCTCCATTTCGGGTGCATTGCTGGATATCCGCCTGGAACATCTGAAGGCCCGGCTCCTGAATGCCCATCCGGGTGAGCGCATTACCGACATCGCCTTCGATCTCGGCTTTACGCATCTGAGCCGGATGGCGAGCGTCTATCGCGCCAAATTCGGCGAATGTCCCTCTGTGACGCTGCGAAAGAGCCGTTAGGGCGAAAGGAAGTTGAATAGGTCCCGATCGGGCAAGCCGCGGATAAATTGGCCCGCCGCGCGCGCCGGCTCCCGCGTTTCTTGCAAAAGCTTGAAGTCTAAAATATACGGCAAAGCTGCCGGAGCATGATCCGCAAAAGTGGGAAGCGGTTTTCCTCGCGACAAATGCGGAACGCGTTTGCGCGGAGATCATGCTCAAAGAGCGAAATGAGATCATGATCCGATTCATCGGATCATGATCTCGGTCGATGAATTCATTCGAGGGAGGCTTTCGCATGTCCGGACTGCCGTATTCCCTGCATGCGCTCGTCACCGGCGGTGGGCGGGGCATTGGCCGGGAGATTGCGTCCGCGCTGGTGCAGGCCGGAGCGACCGTCACGGTGGTTGGCCGGCACCGCGCAACGCTGGATGAGACCGTCGCGGCCGGCGCCGCGCATTTCGCAGCGGTAGCCGATGTCGCCGATCAGGCCGCCGTCAATGCCGCGGTTGCGGAAGCCTCCCGGCGGCAACCAATCGACATCCTGATCGCCAATGCCGGCGTCGCGGAATCCGCGCCATTCGGAAAGTCCGACGCGGCGCTCTTCAGGCGAATGATGGACGTCAATTTCATGGGCGTGGTCCACACCGTTGCCGCCGTTTTGCCATCGATGCGCGACCGCCGATACGGTCGCATTGTCGCGGTCGCCTCGACCGCCGGTCTCAAGGGCTATGCCTATGTCAGCGCCTATAGCGCTGCCAAGCACGCGGTTGTCGGCCTTGTGCGTTCGCTGGCGCTGGAGCTGGCAACGACGCGCGTGACGGTGAATGCGGTGTGTCCCGGTTTCACCGATACCGATCTCGTTGCCGGCAGCATCGACAACATCATGAAAAAGACCGGCCGCAGCCATGCCGAGGCGGTGGCCGAATTGGCCAAATACAATCCGCAAGGGCGTCTCGTGAGCCCTGCGGAAGTGGCGGATGCGGTGTTGTGGCTGTGCGGCGAGGGCGCCGGCGCGATCACCGGGCAGGCGATCGCGGTGGCCGGCGGAGAGGTTTGAGGCGCGGATAGCGCGAGTTCTAAAGCCGTCATTCCGGGGCGATGCGAAGCATCGAACTATGATGTGCGATTGCACATCTGAGAATCTCGAGATTTCGGGTCTGGTGCTTGCGCACCATCCCGGAATGACGGAGTTTGAAATAAGGGAGACCCCATGAGCACACCAGCCAACTCCGTCACGCTGCCACTCTCGCAGTATTCGCCCCGCCATTTCCTGCTGAAAGTGGACGCCGGCGTGGCGACGGTGACGCTGAACCGTCCCGAGCGAAAGAATCCCCTGACCTTCGAGAGCTACCGGGAGCTGACGGATTTTTTCCGCGCCTGCGCGATGGATGATGACGTCAAGACGGTGGTGGTATCGGGCGCCGGGGGCAACTTTTCGTCCGGCGGCGACGTCTTCGAAATCATCGGCCCGCTGGTGAAGATGGATACCAAGGGCCTCACCGCCTTCACCCGCATGACCGGCGATCTGGTCAAGGCGATGCGGGCCGCTCCGCAGCCGATCGTCGCTGCGGTCGAGGGCATCTGCGCCGGCGCGGGTGCTATCATCGCGATGGCATCCGACATGCGGCTCGCCGCAACCGGCGCCAAGGTCGCGTTCCTGTTCAACAAGGTGGGATTGGCCGGCTGCGACATGGGCGCGTGCGCGATCCTGCCGCGCATCATCGGGCAGTCGCGGGCCTCGGAACTGCTTTATACCGGCCGCTTCATGACCGCGGAGGAGGGCAAGCGCTGGGGTTTCTTCAGCCGCATCGTTACCCCCGGCGAGGTGCTGTCGCAGGCACAAATTCTCGCCGGGCAGATCACGGAGGGGCCGACCTTCGCCAATACCATGACCAAGCGGATGCTGGCGATGGAATGGGCGATGTCGGTGGAGGAGGCGATCGAGGCCGAGGCGGTCGCGCAGGCGCTGTGCATGACCACCGCGGATTTTGCCCGCGCCTTCGAGGCGTTCTCCAACAAGGCCAAGCCGGCGTTTCAGGGTAATTGAGGCTGTCCCCATGGTGAGGCGCGCGCTTCTTGGCGGCTCCTCCTGAGTGAATGCGAATGCGCGCGTCCGGGGATGCGGTCGGCGCGAGCGAGGGGGCTTGCTCCTGAAATGTTTTAGGTTTAAAATAATTCCAGCTTGGTCCCGCTGCGCCGGAGGCTTCCCATGAAGATCGCGATCATCGGTGGTGGACCGGCCGGTCTATATTCGGCGATCCTGCTCAAAAAGCAGCGGCCGGAAGCCGAGATCACGGTGTATGAGCGCAACCGCGCCGATGATACTTTCGGCTTCGGCGTGGTGTTTTCCGATGCCACGCTCGACAATTTCGAGAAATACGATCCCGCAAGCTATCGCCGCATCACCCAGGAATTCGCCTATTGGGACGATATCGCCGTGTATTTCCGCGGCACGGTGCACCGGGTGGGCGGCAACGGTTTTTGCGGCTGCTCGCGCCGCCGGCTGCTCCTGATCCTGCAGGAGCGGGCGCGCGAGCTCGGCGTCGCCCTGATGTTTGAGGCCGACATCGAGGATGAGGCCCGCTTTGCCGATGCCGATCTGGTGGTGCTGGCCGACGGCATCAACAGCCGTTTCCGGGACAAATATATCGAGCATTTCCAGCCCGAGGTGGATCTGCGCTCCAATAAGTTCGCCTGGATGGGATCGACCCGGCCGCTCGACGCCTTCACCTTTATTTTTCAGGAAACCGAGTGGGGCCCGTTCATCGCCCATGCCTACCAATATGAAGCGGGGCGCTCGACCTGGATCTTCGAGACCGATCCCGAAACCTTCAAGCGCGCAGGCCTTGAAGGGTTGAACGAAAGGCGATCGGCCGACCGAATGGCCGAAATCTTCGGCTGGTTCCTCGAAGGCCACGAGCTGCTGACCAACCGCTCGATGTGGCGGAATTTCCCGATGATCCGCAGCAAGCGCTGGGTCAAGGATAACATGGTGCTGCTCGGCGACGCCAAGGCGACCGCGCATTTCTCGATCGGCTCCGGCACCAAGCTTGCGATGGAAGACGCGATTGCGTTGGCGGACGCGATGCATCAGGCGCCGACCGTCGAGGCGGCATTGCAGCAATATGAGCAGGGACGCCGCGAGGAAGTCGAGAAGACCCAGCACGCCGCCGACGTGTCGCTGGTCTGGTTCGAGCACGTCGACCGGTTCTGGGATTTCGATCCCGTGCAGTTCGCCTTCGGCGTCATGACGCGTTCCAAGGCGATCACCTATGATAACCTGACGCTGCGTGCGCCGGACTTTGTCAGCGAAGTCGACAAGGCGTTTGCGCGGCACGTTCGCGCCAAGGGATTCGACGTCGATGTCGACAAGCCCCGGGCGCCGATGTTCCAGCCGTTGCGGCTGCGCGAGATGACGCTTGCAAACCGTGCGGTGGTGTCGCCGATGTGCATGTATTCGGCGAAGGAGGGCGTGCCCGGCGATTTCCATCTGGTGCATTACGGATCGCGCGCCCTTGGCGGCGCCGGCCTGATCTTCACCGAGATGACGTGCGTGGGGCGCGACGCGCGCATCACCCCCGGCTGCGCGGGCCTCTGGAACGACGAGCAGGAGGCGGCCTGGCGGCGCATCGTTGAGTTCGTCCATGCCAATTCCGCGGCGAAGTTTTGCCTGCAGCTCGGCCATGCCGGCCGCAAGGGCGCCACCAAGCTGATATGGGACGGCATCGACCGTCCGCTCGAGCAGGGTGGCTGGGAGATCATTTCGGCCTCGCCAATTCCCTATTTCCCCGACAGCCAGGTGCCGCACGAGATGGACCGCGCGGCGATGGATCGGGTCAAGGCTGAGTTCGTGGCTGCTGCCGAGCGGGGCGAGGCTTGCGGCTTCGACATGCTGGAGCTGCACTGCGCCCACGGCTATCTGCTCGCAAGCTTCATCTCGCCGCTGACCAACCAGCGCACCGACGCCTATGGCGGCTCGCTCGAGGGGCGCCTGCGCTATCCCCTGGAGATATTCGAGGCGTTGCGGGCGGCGTGGCCGGCGCACAAGCCGATGTCGGTGCGCATTTCCGCCACCGACTGGGCCGATGGCGGCATTACCGGCGACGACGCGGTCAACATCGCGCGCGCCTTTGCCGAGGCCGGCGTCGATCTCGTGGATGTCTCCACCGGGCAGACCGTGCGCGATTCCCAGCCGGTCTATGGCCGCATGTTCCAGACGCCGTTCTCCGATCAGGTCCGCAACGAGGCCCGTGTCGCGACCATGTGCGTCGGCAACATCACCACATCAGACCAGGTCAACACCATCCTTGCCGCCGGCCGGGCCGATCTGGTGGCGCTCGCGCGGCCGCATCTGGTTGACCCGGCGTTTACGCTCAAAGCCGCAGCCTGGTATGGCGCCGAGGGGGTGTTCTGCCCGCCCCAGTATCTGCCCGGCAAAGAGCAGATTTTCCGCAACAGCGCCCGCGACCGGCAGGATCTCGAGGATCTGAAAATTAAGGCTAAGCCGAAGACCCGGGCCGAGCTGAAGGCGGAGGCTACAAAGCCGCTTGCGGCCGAGTGAGGCGCCATGCGACGTTAAGGGCCGTCGCAAGGTGTCTGGGTGTGAGTGGAGTAGAGCGATGAAGGCGATTATCGTCGGTGGCGGTATCGGGGGCCTTACCACGGCGCTGATGTTGCGCGCCCGCGGCATCGGTTGCGAACTCTTCGAGCAGGCGGATACGATCCGCGAACTCGGCGTCGGCATCAATACGCTGCCGCATGCGATCCGCGAACTCGCCGGCCTCGGCCTGTTGCAAAAGCTCGACGACGTCGCGATCCGCACCGACGTCCTTTATTACCTCAACCGCCATGGCCAGGAAGTCTGGCGCGACGTCCGCGGCATTGATGCCGGACACGACGTGCCGCAGTTCTCGATCCATCGCGGCCGGCTGCAAAGCGTGATCCACCGCGCCGTCGAGGAGCGGTTGGGACCGGACGCCATCCACACCGGCTGCAGGCTCGGGGCCTTCACCCAGGACGAGGGCGGGGTCACCGCCTATTTCTTCGATCGCGCCGGCAGCCACATCAAGACCGTGCGCGGCGATATCCTGATCGGCGCCGACGGCATTCACTCTCGGGTGCGCGAGATGCTGTTTCCGAATGAGGGGCCGCCGTGCTGGAACGGGCTGATGCTGTGGCGCGGCGCGCGCGACTGGCCGGTGTTTCTGACCGGCCGCTCGATGATCGTGGCCGGCGGCCTCAATGCCAAGGTCGTGGTCTATCCGATCGCCGAAGGTTCGAGCCCGGCCAGCCGTCTGACCAATTGGGCGGTGCTGGTGAAAGTGGGCGACGGCAATACGCCGCCGCCGCGCCGCGAGGACTGGTCGCGGCCGGGCAAGCGCGAGGAGTTGATGCCCCATGTCGCGCGGTTCTCGGTGCCGCATGTCGACGTGCCGAACCTGATTTCGGCGACGCCCGAATTCTACGAATACCCGACCTGCGACCGCGACCCCTTGCCCTATTGGTCGAGCGGCCGCGTCACGCTGCTCGGCGACGCCGCGCATCCGATGTATCCCGTGGGATCGAACGGCGCCTCGCAGGCCATTCTCGACGCCCGTTGTCTGGCGGACTTGCTGGCGCACTCCGAGCATCCGCGCCAGGCGCTGATGGCCTATGAGCAGAGGCGGTTGCCGATGACGGCGGAGATCGTGCGTTCCAACCGCCGCGGCGGCCCGGAAGGCGTGATCGACGCGGTCGAGCAGCTCGCTCCCGACGGCTTCACCGACATCGACAAGGTGCTGAGCTACAGCCAGCGCGAAGCCATCGTGCGCGGCTACGCCCACAAGGCCGGCTTTGCAGCCGTGCCGGGGCTGGCAGCGGTAAGGGCGTAGCGGGGCGCTGTATTGCCATTGCCCGAGATTACCTCGCCCCGCTTGCGGGGAGAGGTCGAAGCCGAAGGCTTCGAGTAAGGGGGACACTCGGCGAGCGCTTCGTCTTTCCGAATTTGCGGAGGCCGCCCCTCACCCCAACCCTCTCCCCGCGAAGAGCGGGGCGGGGGAGAAGGGTCACGCTCCCGGAGGCGGCGGCAGGAAGTGGATGTTGTATTCCGCGGCCATCGCCACGACGTCCTCGGGCTTCTGCTCCTTCATGTTGTGAAGGCCCCAGAACAGGTCATACAGCCTTTGGGTCGGCGACACCCAGAACAGCACTTTCGCCGTCTGATCCGACTTGTTGAAAATGCCGTGGGGAATGCCCATGCCGAGCCGGATCAGGTCGCCCGGCGTCGCCTGGGCCTCCGCGCTTGCCAGCACGAAGTCAAGCTTGCCTTCCAGCATATAAATATATTCGTCCTGGTCGGGATGGATATGAGGCGGCACGAAGGTGCCGGGCGGCAGCGTCGCGTGCCACGAAAAGCAATGCTCGGTGCGGTTCTTCGGCACATAGGTCTGGCCGAGGATGTTCCAGGAAATCCCCTGCATGCCTTCATTGGCCCGGGTGATGCCGGTTATCTCGCTTGTCATCGCCTGTTCTCTCCTGATCGTGTTTGGACGCGTTTTCTTTCCGCGAACCGGTGTCCGCTTCGCTTGACAACGCTTTGGCTTGTTCAGTTGCCCGGCGTGCAATCCTTGGCGTAACGGTCGCCGTAATTCGCGAAGACCTTCTGCACGATCTCGGTCTGGAATTTGCCGTCGGGGCGCTTGGCGACCTTGGTCAAATAGAAATCCTGGATCGGATAGCCGTTGACGTTGAATTTGAAGCCGCCGCGCAGCGAGGTGAAGTCGGCCTTCTTCAATGCGGCTGCCACCGCTACCTTGTTGCTGAGGTCGCCCTTGACCGCCTTCACCGCGCTGTTGATCAGCATCGCCGCGTCGTAGCCCTGCATGGCATAGGTGCCGGGCACGATGTTGTAGGCAGCTTCATAGGCGGCGACGAATTTCTTGCTCTGCGGGTTGTCGAGATTGGGCGCCCAGTCCGCGCCGCCGAACATGCCGACCGCCGCATCCTGCTGCGCCGGCAGCGTCGATTCATCGACGGTGAACGCCGAAAGCACCGGGATCTTATCGGCAAGGCCGGCCTGCCTGTATTGCTTGACCAGGCTGACACCCATGCCGCCCGGCATGAAGGTGAATACGGCGTCGGGCTTGAGCGAGGCGATCTTGGACAATTCGACCTGGAAATCCAGCGTGCCGAGCGGCACGTAGCTCTCCTCGACGATCTCGCCCTTGTAGTCGAGCTTGAATCCGGCCGCGGAATCCTTGCCGGCCTGGTAGTTCGGGACCATGACGTAAACGCGCTTGTAACCGCGGTCCTGCGCCACCTTGCCGAGGATCTCGTGGACCTGGTCGTTCTGGTAGGAGGTCACGTAGAAAAAGGGGCTGCAGTTCTTGCCGGCATAACTCGATGGGCCGGCATTCGGGCTGATCAGGAAGGTCTTGTTATCCGTTACCGGCTTGTGGATCGCCAGAAGGATGTTGGAGAAGATCGGGCCTACGACAAAATCGACCTTGTCGCGTTCGAGCAGGCCTTTGACTTTTGTCACGGCGCCGTCCGGCTTGAGTTCGTCATCGACGGCAATGATTTCGACGTCCCGGCCGGCCATCTTGCCGCCGAGGTCCTTGACAGCGAGTGTGAAGCCGTCGCGGACCTGCGCGCCGAGCGCCGCCGCCGGACCCGACAATGTGACGATCACGCCGATCTTCAGCTTCTCCTGCGCGACCGCCGCACTGGCAACGATACCAAACAGGGCCGCAAGGCCAGCCAACTTCAACTGCTGTTTCATGACTTCTCTCCTGATCGGCCGAGGTCAGGCCGAAATCCACGCCAACACGGGTCCGTCTTCGCGCCGGCAGCTTATTCTGATGATGGTGCTCGCGGCAAGCAAAGCAGCCACAAACTTGAAGCCTTCTCCAAACACGACACGCACTGCAACATGGCGACATGCAAACGGCGCGCCAATTGTTTGAACCCTAAAGAAATTCGCAACCGACCCGCCAGGACCGCGCCTGGGCTGCGTTTTGACTTGCGGCAAGCCCCGAATTATTTGAAGGTCAAAAGAACAGGGTGGAGGCGTCCAGCCGGTGACAATGTCGGCGCCGGCCATGAAGCCGTCGCGCGGACGCCAGGCAGGTATTGCATCATGATCCTTGATTCCGAGACCAAGGCCGTCGAACTCCCGGAAGATCACGGCAACGAGCTTCGGCTGTGGCTTCGCCTCTTGACCTGCACGACCCTGATCGAGGGCGAGGTGCGCAGCCGGTTGCGCGAGCGGTTCGATGTCACGCTGCCGCGCTTCGACCTGATGGCCCAGCTCGACAAGGTGCCTGACGGCATGACGCTGTCCGACGTCTCGAAGCGGATGATGGTCAGTAACGGCAATGTCACGGGCCTGGTCGAGCGTCTTGTCGAGTCCGGCCATCTCGACCGGCGAACGTCGGAGACCGACCGGCGGGTCCAGGTGATACGGCTGACGAAAGCCGGCCGCGCCGAGTTTCGCAAGATGGCGGCCGAGCACGAGACATGGATCGCCGACATATTTTCGGAGCTCTCGCCGAAGGATGTCCGCGAATTGATGCGGCTGTTGGCCAAGACCAAGACCTCCGCTCAGAAATCCGCGCAGAAAAGGGCTTGAAGATCGTCGTGACCGGCGTCGACTACGAGGTCGAATACAACAACCGGGCGCGGGTTCCGGAGAACCCCGCGCTGATCGCAGGCTGGGTTAGGGATGCGGCCGCCTATCGCGCAACTCACGCGCCGCGCCCGATTGCCTATGGCTCCGGGGTACGTCACGTCATTGATTTCTTCGCAGGCGACGGTAAAGGCCCGATTGTCGTCTTCATCCATGGTGGCTACTGGCAGGCGCTGGATGGTTCTTCCTTCAGCCATCTCGCGCGCGGACTGAATGCCCATGGCATCGGCGTTGCCATTCCAAGTTACGATCTTTGTCCCAATGTTACCATGGAGGAGATCATCGGGCAGATGCGCATCGCCTCGCAGGTGCTGGCGCGGCTCGGGCAGCCTCTGGTCATCAGCGGCCATTCGGCCGGAGGGCATCTGGCGGCCTGCCTGCTGGCGACCGACTGGCCGGCGTTCGATGCATCGCTGCCTGCCGACCTCGTGATTGCCGCCTACGCGATTTCCGGGCTGTTCGACCTTGGGCCGCTGATCGGTACCTCCATCAACAAGGCGCTGGGTCTCGATCAGGAAACCGCCAGGGCTTCGAGCCCATTGTTTTGGCAGGCGCCCGCGCGCTTGAGCCTCGACGCGGTGGTGGGCGAAAACGAAAGCGCCGAGTTTTTCCGGCAGAGCCGGACCATCGTCGATCTCTGGGGCAAGGCCGGCGTCGCGACACGGTTCGGCACGGTTCCCGGCGCCAACCACTTCACGGCGATCGCCCCGCTCACTGATCCGAATTCGCCGATGGTGTTGCGCCTGAAGCGATTGGCGGGGCGCTAGAATTTTCCGGCAACGTGGCTTTCATCCCGGGGATGAGGTCTGCCAGATCCTCACGGTGAGGAGCGCGTCTTCGCGCGTCTCGGACCATGTCGCCTCTGGACGAGCAGCGATCATAATTCGACCGATCCGGAAATTCCACCTCTCAAAAAAAGTGCCGGATCGGGGTGTTTGGGGGCCTTGCGCCCAATTATTTTAAGTATAAAATGTTTAGGAGTTAAGCGCTGCCGGGCGTCCTTTGGTCTCAAGCCTTTCATCCCGAACGCAAGGGGCGATGGATATGTCAGGTGAAGTTCAAACCCTTGGTCCAGCACTTGGTCCAGCCCTTGGCCTATCGGGTCACGTTGATGATTTTGCACGGCGCAATCTGCCGCCGCTCGATCGATGGCCGGACCTGCTTCTCGACCGGCCGGAGTTCCAATATCCCGAATTTCTCAACGCCGCGGTCGAGCTGACCGATCGGATCGTCGAGAAGGGGCTTGGCGACCGCGTCGCGCTGATCGGCAACGGCCGCCAGCGTACCTACAAGGAACTCGCCGACTGGTCGAACCGTCTTGCGCATGCCCTGGTGGAGAATTACGGCGTCAAGCCGGGCAACCGCATCCTGATACGCTCGGGCAACAATCCGGCCCTGGTTGCGGCATGGCTGGCGGCGACCAAGGCAGGCGCCGTGGTCGTCAATACCATGCCGATGCTGCGCGCCGGCGAACTGACCAAGATCGTCGACAAGGCGGAAATCGGCCTCGCGCTGACGGACAGTCGCATCGCCGATGAACTGGTCGCCTGCGCGAAGACCAGCCGATTCCTTAAGCAGGTCGTGAATTTTGACGGAACGTCAAATCATGATGCCGAACTTGACCGGGTGGCATTGAGCAAGCCGGTGCGGTTCGACGCGGTCAAAACCGGACGGGATGATGTCGCGTTGCTGGGATTTACATCCGGCACCACCGGCGAGCCAAAGGCGACGATGCATTTCCATCGCGATCTCCTCATCATCGCCGATGGCTATGCCAGGGAAGTCCTCAACGTCACGCCGGATGATGTCTTCGTCGGGTCGCCGCCGCTTGCCTTTACGTTCGGGCTCGGTGGTCTCGCGATCTTTCCGCTGCGCTTCGGCGCCACCGCGACGCTGCTGGAAAACGCCTCCCCCGGCGAGATGGTCAAGATCATCGAAACCTACAAGGCCACGATCTGCTTCACCTCGCCGACCGCGTACCGGGCGATGATGGCCGCAATGGACAACGGCGCCGATCTGTCGTCATTGCGTCTTGCGGTTTCGGCAGGCGAAACCTTGCCGGCGCCGGTATTCGGAAGCTGGATCCGCAAGACGGGCAAGACGATCCTCGACGGGATCGGCAGCACGGAACTGCTGCACATCTTCATCACCAACCGGCTAGGCGATGCCGCCGCCGGAACGACGGGTCGCCCGGTTTCCGGTTACGAGGCAAAGATCGTCGACGACGACATGAACGAATTGCCGCCGGGCACCGTGGGCAAACTCGCGGTTCGCGGACCCACCGGCTGCCGCTATCTTGCGGATATCAGGCAGTCGAACTATGTGCGCGACGGCTGGAATCTGACGGGCGATTCGTTCGTCCGTGACGAGAACGGCCATTTCTCTTTCGTGGCACGGTCGGACGACATGATTGTCTCTTCCGGATACAACATCGCCGGTCCGGAGATCGAGGCGGCGTTGCTGACGCACCCGGCTGTCGCCGAATGCGGCGTCGTCGGCGCGCCCGACGAGGCGCGCGGCATGATCGTCAAGGCCTATGTGGTTGTTGCTTCCGGCGTCACCGCCGACGCCGCGCTGGCGAGCACCCTGCAGGACCACGTCAAGCGCGAGATCGCGCCCTATAAATATCCGCGCGCCGTCGAATTCGTCACCCAACTGCCCAAGACGGAAACCGGCAAGCTGAAGCGATTTGCCCTGCGCCAGATGGCTCAAATGGGCGCGGCGTCGGCGGGCATCGCCGCAGCATGAAGGAGAATTGTCAGTGAACTTGCCGAAAGGGCCTTATCTTGCCGTCCTGCCGGTGACGAAGGACGGGGACCCGCCCGCAGGCCCGCGGATATTGCAGCCAAGCGGATGGCCGGCGCCAAAGGGGTATGCCAACGGCATGACGGCCGAGGGCCGCCTCGTGGTGACGGGCGGCGTGATCGGCTGGGATCATCAGGGCCATCTGCAGCCAGATTTCGTCTTGCAGGTCCGTCAGACCCTGAGCAACATTTCAGCCATTCTCGCCGAAGGCGGCGCAGGGCCCGAACACCTCGTTCGCCTGACCTGGTATGTCGTCGATATGGAGGAATATCTGGCCAGCCTGAAGACCCTTGGCCAGATCTATCGCGAAATATTCGGCGCGCATTATCCCGCCATGGCGCTGGTCCAGGTCGTGCGCCTGGTCGAAAAGGCCGCGAGGGTCGAGATCGAGGCAACCGCGGTGGTGCCGCGCTGATCCAGCGCGCACCGCCGGGCGAGAGGAGGAGGGCCTTGGTCAGCCCGCCCTGGCGTAACCCTCGTCTTCCGGCGAGTTCAGGTACATTCCGGACATCGTGTCGACCCAGCACAGATGATCATGGACCTTCTTCACCCCGGTCACGTTCTCCGCGGCGACGACGGCGGCCTGCCGCGAACGTTCCTCGGTGATCACGCCGCTAAGATGGACAATGCCGTCGCGCACGACGACGCTGAGGCCGAACGGACACCAATCCTGCTTCGCCATCGCATCGATCACGCGGTTGCGTATGTGATCATCGTCAGCGGTCGGATCGGGAAAGTCGCGGGCGAGGCTCGCCACGGCCTGCAACAGGTTGGCGCGCGTCACGATGCCGACGACCTTATCTGCGCGCATCACCGGCAGACGCTTGACATTGTTCTTTTCCATCATCGCCACGATCGCCTCGAGCGTGGTCTCTTCGTTGATAGTGAGAAGAGGCTCCGTCGTCATGATCTCGGAGATCTTGCGGCCATGTTCGTGAACGAAATCGGTTGCCGCCTTGCCCGGGCCCAGAATGAATTTCAGGAATTGGCCGCGCTTGCGCTGGGTGCCGATTTCACTGCGGCGAATGAAATCGCCTTCCGAGATGATGCCGACGAGCTTGCCTGTGGCGTCCACTACCGGAAGCCCGCTGACGTGCTTCTGCAGCATGGTGTTCGCCGCCTCGACGATTGTGGTGTCTGGCGTGACGGTGATAACCGGCCTGGTCATGATCTGGTGGGCGCGCATGGGGGTCTCCGAAGGGCTCAAGATTACAATTGATGAAGAAAGGTAGCCTAGTCGGGGCATCGCGATTTGACCCAAGTCAACAACCCGAGGATCAGGGATACCCGGCCCATTGGATTGATGCAGCTCAATGTTGACCTGCGAATACGGCCTATTGATTTATCAGATGTAACAGGACGCATATCGGAGGTCATCATGCCAGAGCTTGCAGAGGCGGGTACGTTTGAAACGCCGGCTATTAAGCCATTGGCGGCCGATGCTGCGGTGCGATTTGCCGAGGCGAACAAAAACGCCATGGAGTTCGTGTTCGGGGCGCAAAAAATGGCGTTCGAGGAGGTACTGTTCGCCAGCAATGAGATGCTTGAGCGGGCACGGACCGAGACACACCTGTTGTCCGAATTCGTCTCGAAAATGGCTGGATCGCATTCAGTCAAGGACCTGAAAACGATGGCCCAGGAATGCGCCCAGCACCAGATTGACTTTGTCCGCCGCGACAGCGAGCGGCTGTTCAAGCATGGCGAACGGATGATTGAGGCCGGCTCGAAGCTGCTGGCCAACCGGCCGCGGCCGTGAGCCGTCTTCTGGCTGTCATGGATTTGCGTTCCAGTCATGCCGCGAGATATTAGGTGAAATCCATGCAGCCGATATCGATCTTGCCCGCGACGCAGAGGTTGCCGTGTCCCGCCCATGCGCCCGGTTATGGCGAAGATCACCGTGCCGTGATCCCAAATGAGCCTCCTGCCGGGCAGGAGCCCGAAACGCAGCCGCAACAGCCTGAGCCCTATCCGGCAGATCGCGCCTTCCATGCCATGGTGGCGGGCCTGACCGGCGGTATTTCGCCGGTTGCCCTGTCGCTTGCCTATGTCGACTGGGCCTCGCATCTGGCGGCTGCCCCGCAGCGGCAAATCGAAATCACCCAGGACGCGCAGCGCAGCGCGCGGCAGTTCTTCGAATCCGCGTTGCATTTCTTCTCGCCCGGTCAGGGGCCATGGTCCCTGATCAAGCCGCAGCCTCAGGACCGGCGCTTTGAAAAACCCGAGTGGAAAAATCCGCCGTTCAATCTGCTCGCGCAGGCCTTTCTGCTGACGGAGCAGTGGTGGCGGGAAGCGACCACAGGCGTGCGCGGCGTGTCGCCGCAGAACGAGGCGATCGTCGAGTTCTCGGTGCGGCAGTTGCTCGACATGTTCGCGCCGTCCAATTTCGCTGCCACTAATCCATTAGTGCTGCAGAAGGCGCTTCAGAGCGGCGGCGAGAATTTCGTGTTCGGCTGGCAGAACTGGCTCAGCGACTTGATGCTTTTGCTCTCTCCCGGCAGGCCGCCGGGCGACCAGAAGTTCGTGGTCGGCGAGAACGTGGCGACGTCGCGCGGCAAGGTCGTGTACCGCAACAAGCTCATCGAGCTGATCCAGTACTATCCGACCACCGGCAAGGTACATCCGGAGCCGATCCTGATCGTGCCGGCCTGGATCATGAAGTACTACATTCTCGATCTGTCGCCGCATAATTCGCTGGTGAAGTTCCTCACCGATCAGGGCTTCACCGTGTTCATGATCTCCTGGCGCAATCCGGACCCGACCGATCGCGATATCGCCTTTGACGACTATCGCAAGCTTGGCGTGGAGGCTGCGGTCGCGACCGTCACGGATATCTTGCCCGGCCGTCAGATCCATGCGCTCGGCTATTGCCTGGGCGGAACGTTGCTGTCGATCGCGGCTGCGACCATGGCGAGCAACGGAGACGACAGGCTGAAGTCGATCACCCTGCTCGCCGCGCAAACCGATTTCACGGAGGCCGGCGAACTTACCTTGTTCATCAATGAAAGCCAGGTCGCATTTCTTGAAGACATGATGTGGGAGCGCGGCATGCTCGACACCACGCAAATGGCGGGGGCTTTCCAGTTGCTGCGCTCGAACGACCTGATCTGGTCGCGGATTGCGCATGACTATCTCATGGGAGAACGAGCGCCGTCCAGCGACCTGATGTCCTGGAACGCCGACGCCACGCGTCTGCCATACCGGATGCATTCGGAATATCTGCGCAAGCTGTTTCTCCACAACGACCTCGCCGAGGGCCGTTATCTCGTGGAAGGAAAGTCGATTGCGCTATCGGACATTCACGCGCCGATGTTTGTGGTAGGCACGGTTCGCGACCATGTTGCGCCGTGGAAGTCCACCTACAAGATACACTATCAAGTCGACGCCGACGTGACCTATGTCCTGGCCAGCGGCGGCCACAATGTGGGCGTCGTGGCACCGCCCAGCGAGGAGGGGCACAATTATCAGGTGAGCACCAAGAAGAAGGATGCTCCCTATATCGGCCCCGACGAATGGGTGAAGGCGGCGCCGCATGTCGAGGGCTCGTGGTGGCTGGAATGGGCAAGCTGGCTGTCCGCGCAATCCGGCGAGCCCTGTGAACCGCCGCGGATGGGGGTAGGGCCGGCCGACGGCGATAGCCTGCCCGATGCACCCGGCGACTACGTCCACCACTGAAGCGTTTTTCAGCGAAGCATGCCCTCGGACCTGATCCGGGGTGGATTCCGGCTTGCGTAAAGAAAACGCGGCAAAACAAAAATTGTGAGAACGTCGGTTCTGCTTCGATCGGACATCTAGATTCGGAACGGCTTCAGCTTGGCGAGCTTTTCATAGGCGGCTGCCGCCGTGCGCATCAGGCGTTTTTCGCGCTTGGGGCCGAGAAGCATTCGGGATACCCCGACGCCGCCTTGTCCCAGCGTGGCCGCGAGCGACTGGCACCGCGCATCGTCGTTCAACTGCCCGAGAGATCTCTGCGCCTTGCGTAGAACCTTCAGCATTGCCTGTAATCTCGAAATCTCGCTCTCTGAAGCCAGTTCCGCGACGGATTCGATCGCATAGCTGAGCCTCTTGTTCAAAAGACGCAGCCGATGTCGCTTCCTGGTGCCGATTTCGCGCAGCTTGCCGCTTCTCTTGATCAGCTTTTTCCGCCATCGCATCAATTTGCGCGAGCTGTATTCGGCAACCGGGCAGGCGCGCAGGCTGGCGGCTTGCTTTCCCCTCTTCGTCGACCAGGAGCCTTTCTCGATCCAATAGGAAATGCTTTTGATCAGCCGTCGGTATCTGAGGGAGCGAAGGGCCCGCGTCAGATGCCGCTGGGTCTCGGCGCGCTCCCTGTTCCAGGACCGATAGTCGATTTGCAGACGCGGTTTGATCTCCGTCAGCCGTTCGATCGCGACATCGAGATCCCGCACGGCGCCGAGATGCGCGTTGAGCCACTTCAATTCATCCGCCAGCCGCAATTGTTGCAGGCTGGTCACCATGGGCGAGAAAAAGTCGATTGTTGTCCGCAACCGCGTCAACGCGACGCGCATTTCGTGCAAGGCGTCGGCGTTACCTCCGCATGTCGCCCGATGATGTCTCGTCAATTCCTTGAGTTGGCGACCCGCGACAACGCGAAACGCTGTGTCGCACGCCATCGCAGAATTGAGCGTGGGCGCCGGCCGGTGCCGCCCGGATTGCGCTCGGTGGGCGCGGGCGGTGCCCTTGCTTGATGGTTTCGATGAAGGCGGCAACACCATAGGATTAACGTGCCCCGTCGCAACCTGCTTGGCAGCCGCCGGTGAGAGAAATCGGCCGCGTGACGCGGGGCAGGCATTGCGCGAGGGTTTGCTCCGGCGTTCCCGAAGCGTCCATGACCGCCCAATCGATCGCGCCGACGTCATATTTCTCCTGAAGTCCGGCAACCTCAGGCGTGGCGTCGGAGGCATCGGCGTCGCGGCGACCGACCCGTCGTTGTCTGGTCGCAAGATCCGTCTTCAGAAAGAGCCCGCAAAACCGGACATTCAGCTTGCGTGCCAGTTCGGAGATCGCGTTGCGCTCCGCTTGATGTGCGAATACCGCGTCGACGACGACGGAATGGCCCTGGGCAAGAATTCGCGAAGCGCGCTGGATGAGGGTCTCGTAGATCTTCTTGGTCACCTCCGGCCGATAGGCACTTTCCGGCAGCCGCTCGGTTTCCTTGATCTGGAAATGCTGTTTCCGCAGCACGTCCGTGCGGAGCACGACGGCGCCGGGCTGGGGCAGGACAGCCGGGGCAAGCGCGCGCGCCAGCACGGATTTTCCGGTTCCGGACAGCCCGCCGACCGCAACGAGCGTCGGCGCGCAGGGGTGGATCGTCGCTTGCGCAAGCTCGAAATAGGCCCGCGCCGACGGCATGACGTCTGCCGTATCGCGAGAATTCCGACTGACGCGGGCGAGCATCACATGGGCGCGGATCGCCGATCGCAGCGATAGAAACAAGGGAAGGGCCGCGAGCGCGTCGAGATTGTCGAGCGATGTGATCGCAAGATATCTGTTGAGGAGCGCATTGGCGGCGGCAGGCCGGTCGTAGCGGAGGAAATCCATGACCGTGAAAGCAAGATCGTAGAGCACGTCGACCGATGCGATAACCGGATCGAATTCGATCGCATCGAACAGGACTGGCAGGTCGCCGATCAGCACGATATTCGCCAGATGCAGGTCGCCATGACAACGCCGCACATAACCCCGCCGGCCGCGCTGCTCGAGCAATTCGCGCTGCTGTGAAAACGCTGACAGGGACGCTTGTTCGAGATCATCGATCTCTCCGGCCGCAAAGCAGCTCGCTTCCCGAAATGCCGCGCTGTTGCCTTCGATGATTCCCGGGATCGAATGGATCCAGGGCTCCGCCGCTGCAAGCGGCGCGCTGCGGTGAGAGGCCGCGACTGCATCGGCGACAGCATCAATGAGGGCAGGATCGAGCGGGCCGGCTTTGGCCAGATGATCGAAAGTCCGGCGCTCGTCGAAGCGGGCCATTTCGACGGCGAATTCGACCGGCGCGCCGGGCCCGTCGATCTCAAGCGATCCGTCGTGATTTAGCGTGATCGGAACGACGCGGCGATAGATTTGCGGCGCGAACGGGCGATTGATCCTGATCTCTTCGTCGCAGGCGGCTTTTCGCTTTTCGAGCGTCGAATAATCGAGAAACGGGAAACGCACGGCGCGCTTGATCTTCAAGGCGCGCGCTCCCTCGAGAAAAACCGATGCCCCGTGGGTATCGATCCGATGGACATCAGGATGCTTTGCAGGGTCGGTCAGAAAGGCGAACACGCGCTCCTGCGTGTCGGATCCGGCCGGGATTGAAGTTGCCATGCGCCGATCGATCTTTAGGGTTTGAGGACCGCTGCGCCGAGCAGTTGTCCTGTGCGCAGCCTGCTCAGGACATCGTTGGCTTCAGCCAGCGGGAACGCCGTCGTCTGCGTCCGTATTCCCGCGCGTGGCACGACTTTGAGGAAATCCAGCCCATCCTGGCGCGTGAGATTGGCAACCGACACCAGCTGCCGTTCTTCCCAGAGCAGCCTGTACGGAAAGCTCGGTATATCGCTCATGTGAATCCCGGCGCAGACCACCCTGCCGCCCTTGCGCACCGCGCGCAGCGCCACCGGCACCAATTCTCCAGCCGGGGCGTAGATGATTGCCGCATCGAGCGGAGCGTCAGGGAGTTGATCCGACGGGCCAGCCCACGCTGCGCCTAACTTACGGGCAAAATCCTGCGCCGCGACGTCGCCGGATCGCGTGAAGGCGTAAACCGAGCGACCCTGCCAGCGGGCAATCTGGGCGACGATATGCCCGGCGGCGCCGAAGCCGTAGATACCGAGCCGCTTGGCGTCTCCCGCCATCACCAGCGACCGCCAGCCGATCAGGCCGGCGCACAGGAGCGGTGCGATCGAAACATCGTCGCCATCTTCGCCGAGTGGAAACGCATAGCGGCTATCTGCGATGGTGTGGGTGGCGAAACCACCATCCCGCGTATAGCCGGTGAAAAGCGGTCGGTCGCAGAGATTTTCCATGCCGTCCTTGCAGAAGCGACAGACGCCGCAGGTGTATCCTAGCCAGGGGATGCCGACGCGGTCGCCGACCCGGTGGGTCGTGACATTGCCACCGAGCAGGTCGACGCGGCCGACGATCTCGTGGCCGGGGATCACGGGATATTTGATGTCCGGCAACTCGGCATCGACGACGTGAAGGTCGGTCCGGCATACGCCGCAAGCGCTTACCTTGACGCGAATTTGCCCGTCGCCGGGAACGGGATCCGCGCGCTCCTGCATCTGCAGTGGCGCGCCCGGCGCCGGCAACACCATCGCACGCATGCAGGCTTCTCCAACCACGGCTCGCAGGCCATTTGTGTAGCACTATATCAGGCCAACCAGCCCAGTTTTGACCTCAATCAAGGCCAATCCTTGAAGATGTGCTGGGGTACCCATGAGCCGGGATGGCTCGGACAGTATGCCAGTCAGGAGGATCAACCATGGCATCGAATCCATTGATTCCCGTCGGAAGCGAGCGCGGTGTGACGCGTCCCGCATCCAATCCGTTCTTTGCTCTTCAGCAGGAGATCGACCGCTTGTTCGAGGGATTCTCTCGAGGCTTCGCGGGCTTTCCGTCAAGCTTCGCAGGCTTTCCATCGCGCGAGCTGATGCCGAGCATGGACCTCAGCGAAACCGACAAGGAGATCGAGATTACGGCGGAGTTGCCGGGTCTCGAGGAAAAGGACATCCAGCTCAACGTCGCCGACAATGTTCTCACCATCCGCGGCGAGAAGAAGAACGAGCGCGAAGAAACCAAGAAGGACTATCACCTCGTCGAGCGCAGCTATGGTTCCTTCACCCGGTCCGTCCAGCTCCCGGAGGGGGTGAACGCCGACAACATCAAGGCGGTGATGTCGAAGGGCGTCTTGAAGGTGACTGTGCCGAAGCCGGCGCCGGCCCAGACCAAGAAAATCGATATCAAGGCCGCGGCCTAAGTCCCAAACGCCGAAACAGAAAATGCGCTGCCGCACACCCGGCAGCGCTTTTTCGATGCGGCCCCTCGATAGCGGATGTATCCGGCAATCGTCCGAATTGACGGAGATCAACAACCGTCTGCCGCAGAGCTCTACGATGACAGCCAGAGGAGAGCGCGCATGGCGATCAAGGATATCCTGTTGCCGCTGGTCGGCGAGCCCAATGCGGCGGCGATTGCCGCGATCGACAAATGCATGGCGGTAGCCGGCGATTTCGGCGCCCGGGTTACCGCGGTGGCCGTGGAGGAGGACCTGTTGGTCCGGCCGAGGGTGGTGATCTCGTCCGATCTGGAAAATGCGGCAGCGACCGCGGCGGTACGCAGCGTATCGGATGCCCGCGGCCTCCTGAAGGCGTTCGACGCCGCGGCAGGCCGCTTTGCTGTTCGCAACGAACAACGGCTTAGCCGGCTCGGCTCGGCGGATATGCCTGGAAACTTTGTGGCGCCTGCGCGGCTTGCGGATTTGTCGATAATTCCGGTCAAGCCGGATGACAGCCAATCGGAGAAGATCGCGGAGCGGCTGATATTTGAGTCAGGCCGGCCGATCCTGATGTGCCCGGAGCAAATTGCCCATGACCTGCCCGTGGTGTTTGATCGTGTCATGATCGCCTGGGATCATACTGCGCCAGCCGCGCGCGCCGTCGCCGATGCGCTGCCCTTGCTTGAAGACGCCGCTGACGTGCGTGTCATCACGGCGACCGACAACAAGACGCAGGCCGAAATGGATTCCGGGGCCGCTCTCGTGCACCATCTCTCGGAGCACGGAATCAAAGCGACGTTCGAAACCATAAAGATCGATGGCAGCTCGGTCGGAAAGGTATTCGAGGCCTATGTGAAGAAGAATGCGATCGACCTTCTGGTGATGGGGGCATACCGCCACGCCCGGCTGAACGAGATTGTGTGGGGCGGCGCGACCAAGACCGTCATCGGACGGCCACCCTGCTGGGTTATGATGTCCCGTTAGGGCATGATGCGCGCATGCGTTAGCCGCGCGAACATCCGTCAAACCCAGAAGATATGATGTCAACCTATCGCCTGAAAAATCTGCTCGCGCCCCGTTCGCTCGCGCTGGTCGGGGCAAGCCCGCGCCAGGGCTCCGTCGGGGGCTCCATTCTCCGGAACATTCGCAACGCGAAATTCAAGGGCGAATTTGGCCTGGTGAATTCGCAGTATGCCGAAATCGACGGCGTTGCCACGGTCGGCAGTCTGAACCTATTACCGTTCGTGCCTGAGCTCGTGGTGATTACCACGCCACCAGCGACGGTCGCTGGCCTCATCGAGGAGGCGGGAAAGCTTGGCGCGGCGGGTGCAGTGATCATTCCGGCCGGGCTCGGCCACGGGGAGGGTTCGCTGGCGGAGGCGGCCGAACGCGCCGCGCGCAAATATGGAATGAGGCTGATCGGGCCCAATTGTCTCGGCATTCTCATGCCCGGCGCAGACCTCAACGCCAGCTTTTCTGCGCATATGCCGGTCGCGGGCAATCTGGCGCTGATCTCCCAGTCGGGAGCGATTGCCACCGGCATGGTCGATTGGGCCGCGCAGCGCGCGGTGGGTTTCTCCGGGGTCATTTCCATCGGCGACCAGCTCGACGTCGATATCGCCGATCTCCTGGATTACTTCGCGCTGGATGGCAGGACGCGCGCGATCCTGCTCTATGTCGAGGCGATCAAGGATGCCCGCAAGTTCATGTCCGCGGCCCGCGCCGCCGCCAGGATCAAGCCGGTCGTCGTCGTCAAATCCGGCCGCATGGCGCAGGGGGCGAAGGCGGCGGCGACCCATACCGGCGCGCTGGCGGGCTCGGATGCGGTGTACGACGCCGCGTTTCGTCGCGCCGGAATCCTGCGGGTGTCAGACCTTCGCGAATTGTTCGACTGCGCCGAGACGCTGGGGCGCGTCGAGTCGCCTCCGGGAAAGCGGCTAGCGATCCTGACCAATGGCGGCGGCATCGGTGTTCTCGCGATGGACCGGCTTTGCGAATTGGGAGGAATTCCGGCTCAGATCACGCCCGAGACCCGCAAAAAGCTCGACGCGGTCTTGCCGCCGACATGGTCCGGATCAAATCCCATCGATATCGTTGGCGATGCGGATCCGGCGCGCTATGCGGCGACGCTTGAAGTGTTGCTGGCCGATGCGGCCAACGATGCGATCCTGGTGATGAATGTCCAGACCGCGATTGCCCGGGCTGACGACATTGCGATAACCGTGACCGGCATGGTCAGGAAATACCGCGAGCAGCGCCGCAACACGGCCAAGCCGGTGCTCGCGGCCTGGGTCGGCGCCGACCGGCAAATCGGCGACATGCTGAGCGGCGCCGGGATCCCCAACTACCCTACCGAGGATGATGCGGTCCGCGGCTTCATGCACCTGGTGCAGCATCGCGAGGTGGTGACGGCGCTGGCGCAGGTCCCGCCGGCGATGCCCAGCGATTTTGCGCCCGATATCGAGGCGGCGCGGAGGGTCGTTGCCGCGGCGCTTGCCGATGGCCGCCAGTGGCTAGACCCCGTGGAGATCAAGCAATTGCTTGAGGCCTACGAGATCCCGATGGTGCCGACATTTGCGGCCGCCGATGCCGAGCAGGCCGTCGCTCACGCGTCGCAGCTGTTCGCGCAAGGCGCGACCGTGGTGCTCAAGATCATGTCGCGGGACATCATTCACAAATCCGACGTCGGCGGCGTCGTGCTCAACCTCACCAGCCCCGGGGCGGTGCGCGCGGCCACCGCCGAGATCATCGCGCGGGCGAAAGCGCTTCGCCCCGAAGCGCGGATCGCCGGCGTCATCGTGCAGGCCATGGTGGTGCGGCCCAAGGCGCGCGAACTGATCCTCGGCCTTGCCGACGATCCGACCTTCGGCACCGTCGTCGTGTTCGGCCGTGGCGGCACGGCGGTCGAGATCATCAATGACAAGGCCTTGGCGCTGCCGCCGCTTGATCTGCAGCTGGCACGCAGCCTGATCGAGCGCACCCGCGTTTCGCGGCTGCTGCGCGGTTACCGGGACGTGCCCGCAGTCAAGCAGGACGCCGTGGCGATGGTCCTGGTCAAGATCACCCAGATGGCGGCCGACCTTCCCGAAATCCGCGAACTGGACATCAACCCGCTGCTCGCGGACGAGAACGGCGTATTGGCGGTCGATGCGCGGATCGCGGTGGGAAAGGTAGCGCGAAAGTTCGGTGGTTCAGGCCCGGCCAATTTCGCCGTGCGGCCATACCCGTCGCAATGGCAACGCCATCTCGAGGTCAAGGACGGCTGGCGGGTCGCCGTGCGCCCGATCCGGCCCGAGGACGAGCCGCAGCTCCATGAATTCTTGAAGCACGTCACCAGCCAGGATCTGCGGCTCCGCTTCTTTGCCCCGATGAAGGAGTTCAGCCACGAATTCATCGCGCGGCTGACCCAGCTCGACTATGCCCGCGCCATGGCCTTTGTCGCGTTCGACGAGGTCACCAACGAGCTGGTCGGCGTGGTTCGCATCCACTCGGATTCGATCTACGAAAACGGCGAATACGCGATCCTGCTGAGGTCCGATCTCAAGGGCAGGGGACTCGGCTGGGCCTTGATGCAGTTGATCATCGAATATGCCCGGTCAGAAGGCCTCAAGATGATCTCGGGCGACGTGCTGCAGGAAAACACCATCATGCTGGAGATGTGCCGCAACCTCGGCTTCGAGATCAAGACCGATCCGGCCGATCCCGGCATTTGCGATGTGAAGCTCGTGCTGTGAGACAACTTCCGGGGCTCATCCTTCGAGACGGCGTTTGACGCCTCCTCAGGATGAGGTCCACTATTCTCATGTGGAGCCGCGGCAGCACTGCGCGTCTCGAACCATGAGGCCGCCGGCTAAAGATGCGACACCACCGCGACGCGGTAGGTGTGTGTCTTGTCGGCCTCGTTGATCGCGACGTATTCGCCCAGCACGAAACGCTCGTCCGCGAGGTGAACCCCGACATCATCGGGCACGTTGGCGTCGTATTGGAATGCCCAGCCGCCGTCCGGCAGGCGAGCGAGATGGCCGAGGGCATCTTCCTCATCGGGCCGCAACCGCGCGATCCGGCATGCCTCGCGATGTTCGCGCCACAACCGCGCGTCGATCCGGTCGTTGGCATCGAGCGGCGCGACGATGACATAGGCGACAGCCGCCTCGCCCTCGGGATGGCCGGGTTCGCGCGCGAGTTCAATCCGGATCTGCCGAAACTGGGCCGGAAGAGAAGCGTTCAGGATCGACTTGGGGTGTGTGCTTGGCATATCGGTTTCACTCCATGTTGGGTGGGCTTGCGACCCAGGCCGTAGCTACCGTCATTTTTGTTCCGCGGCGGCTGATTTCGCGGGCGCTGCGGCGGTCGCCGGCTTCTTCAGGCTTTTGATGATGATGCCGAGGAGGGGGATGATCATCAAAGGCAGAATTCCGTTCAGGGGATTGTGAATTACCCCGGACACATGCGATTGCAGCGCGCGGGCCTCGATCTGCAAGGCATCAACCGAGGCGCCGTGGATTTCTGTCGCGAGTTCAAGCTCGCGTCCCGACGGCGGTCGTGCGGCAATCGCAAACAACAGCCCGGCGATTACGAAGTTGATCGCGCCAAGAATCGCGGCGGCGTAAATCGCGTTCCAGATCTGGACCAGCGCAAAATAGGCCGCCAGTTCCAGCATCAGGAGGCCGAAAACCGCAATCAGCGCGGCAAATGCCCGCAAGCCAAGGCCGATAAGCAAATGCCGCATCCTTATATCGGCGATGATCCGGTCGGTGCGCCATAATACGCGTAGATGTTTGACGACGTTTTCCGTATTCACCTCAGTGTCTCCTCAGCATGAAGCCGACAACGACCCCCAGCACGAAGGCCGAGGCGAGCGTCGTGATGGGCCGTTCCGAGACGATGTTCCCGATATGCTCTTCCTGTTCACTCAAGGTCTCGCCGAGCTCGTTCAAGGCGGCCTTGATCTGGTCCGCAAGTGCCTCCGCACGGGTTTTCGAGGCGTCGAAAATCCCCTCGCCCGTGGCGTTCAGCAGGCGCGACACCTCGCCTTTGAGCGCCTGCAACTCGTCTTTCAATTCGCCCTGGTCGAACATCGGTCTTGCCTTTGTTGCGTGGTCCAAACAAAAGTCTACGCAAGCAGGGGGTGTCGCACTTGATTTGCGTCAACAGCGGCAGACGCGGCGCTCCCTTGAGGCAGGTCAAATTGAAGGCCTTGTGACAGCGTAGACGTAGCCATTGCATTGAAGAGGAACACAAATCTTGACTTCCCCCCCTCTGTTAACGGCCACGCCATCCGGCGATGTGCTTGAACTGCGTCCAGGCGGGGCCTGGACCGCGGCCAATGCTGCGACCCTGGAAGTGCTTTCCAGTTCGATCACCGGGGAGCTTGACCGGGCGAAGGCGGTGAAACTGGATATGGCAGGCGTCCGCGAGCTCGATACGCTCGGGGCCTGGCTGCTCGAGAAGATATCGCGGCGTGCGACCTCGGCCGGTCGTCACGCCGAAATCGTCGGCGTTGCCGACAACTATGCCGGACTGATCGAAGAACTTCATCAGGTCAATCGCCACAATCCGGCGCCGGTGCCCGCACTAAATCCGGTCGTGGCCAAGCTGAACGACATCGGCCGCGGCGCGGTCGGGGCCAGGGAAGACGTCGCCGTGTTCCTGCAGATGCTGGGCTCGCTCTTTCTGGCCCTTGTCGGCGTGCTGCGCCGGCCGAGGTCGCTGCGGCTGACGTCGCTGGTCTATCAGCTCTACAGGGTCGGCTGGCAGGCAATCCCGATCATGGCGCTGATCACCTTCCTGATCGGCGCCATCATCGCGCAGCAGGGCTTCTTCCATTTCCGCAAGTTCGGCGCTGATTCCTACGTCGTCGACATGGTCGGCATTCTGGTGTTGCGCGAACTCGGCGTGCTGATCGTCGCGATCATGGTCGCCGGTCGCTCCGGCAGCGCCTATACCGCCGAGCTCGGTTCGATGAAGATGCGCGAGGAGATTGACGCGCTGTCGACCATGGGTCTCGACCCGGTCGAAGTCCTGATCCTGCCCCGCATCATCGCGCTGGTCTGCGCGCTGCCGATCCTGAGCTTCATCGGATCGATGGCCGCGCTCTATGGCGGCGGCCTGGTAGCGCAGTTATACGGCGACATGAGCCCGGCGATTTACATCGCGCGCCTGCATGACGCGGTGTCGGTGACCAGCTTCAAGGTCGGCATCATCAAGGCGCCTTTCATGGCGCTGGCGATCGGGATTGTCGCGTGCAGCGAGGGCCTGCGCGTGAAGGGAAGCGCCGAATCGCTCGGCAAGCAGACCACCACATCGGTGGTGAAATCGATATTTCTGGTGATCGTGCTCGACGGGCTGTTCGCCGTGTTTTTTGCATCGATCGGAATGTGACGATGCAACAGGAGGCTGCTCCGCAATTCGCGATACGCGTCAAGGATCTTGTGGTCGGCTTCGGCCGGCAAACCGTGATCGATCATCTGTCGCTCGACGTCCGCCGGGGCGAGATCCTCGGTCTTGTCGGGGCTTCCGGCGGCGGCAAGACGGTGTTGATGCGAACCATCATCGGGCTCATCCCGCGGCGAAGCGGCGAGATCGAGGTCATGGGCGTCGCGATCGGACGCAGCGAGGATCGCAGCACCCAGAGCGCCGCCGGACGATGGGGTATCCTGTTCCAGCAGGGCGCGCTGTTTTCATCGCTCACCGTGCGGCAGAATATCCAGTTTCCCTTGCGCGAGAGTCTCAACCTGTCGCAGGCGCTGATGGACGAGATCGCCATCGCCAAGCTCGAAATGGTTGGGCTGTCGCCGGATGACGCCGACAAGTTTCCTTCCGAATTATCAGGCGGCATGACCAAACGCGTCGCGCTGGCGCGTGCGCTGGCGCTGGACCCAGCGATCGTGTTTCTCGACGAGCCGACCTCGGGCCTCGACCCGATCGCGGCCGGCGAGTTCGACGCGCTGATCAAGACCTTGCAAGAGACGCTGGGGCTGACGGTGTTCATGGTGACCCATGATCTCGCCAGCATGTATACCGAGTGCGATCGCGTTGCGGCGCTGGCGGACGGCAAGATCGTCGCCATCGGACCGATGCATGAACTTCTTCAATCCGAGCATCCCTGGGTGCGGGCCTATTTCCATGGCAAGCGCTCCGAGATGCTGCAACCCAAAGCGAGCTAAAGAGATGGAAACCCGCGCTCCCTTCGTCGTTGTCGGCGCCTTCGTGCTGGCGACCATCGTCGCCGTGTTCGGCTTCGTGTACTGGCTTAACAACACCGGCGGGCTTGGTCCGCGCACGGCCTATCATGTCCGTTTCGATGGCTCGGTGCCCGGGCTTTTGGTCGGAGCCGGCGTGCTGTTCAACGGGATTCGCGTCGGCGAGGTGACGGCTCTTGCGCTTGCGCCGGACAGCCCCCGCCGCGTCAATGCGACGATTTCGGTCGCCTCCGACACGCCGGTGCGGGCCGACACCAAGGTCGGCCTGGAATTCCAGGGCCTGACCGGCGTTCCCGTGGTGGCGCTGGAGGGAGGCACGCAGCTTTCGAACAGCGGCGAGGTGCCGACGCTGATTGCCGAGCCGGGCGCGGGGCAGAGCATGACACAGGCCGCCCGCGATGCGTTGCGCAAGGTCGATGCCGTGCTCAGCGAAAACTCCGAGCCGTTGAAGGACACCATCGCCAATTTCAAGGTTTTCTCGGATGGGCTGGCGCGCAATACCCCCAAGCTCGACAGCATCATCGCCGGCGTCGAAAAGATGACTGGCGGCGGAACGCCTGCACAGAAAATCACCTATGATTTGCGGGCGGCGCAGGGTTTTGCCGCCCCGAGCAAAGCCATCAAGGGACAATTGGTGCTCCCGGAGCCGACAGCCGTAGCCATGCTCGAGACGCAGCGAATGCTGTTCTCTCCGGTCAAGGACTATCCGGATTTTGCGGAGTTTCTTTGGGCTGACGCCATTCCGAAGCTGCTGCAAGCAAAGCTGATCGAGAGCTTCGAAAATTACGATATCGCTCACGCGCCCTTGCGCTCGACGGATCTCGGTCCGGCCGACTTCCAGCTCCTGATCGACGTCAGGCATTTCCAGATCGCGGTGGATTCGCAGCCGGTGGCCGAAATCGCATTGTCGGCGAGAATTGTCGACAAGAACGGAAAGGTCGTCGCCTCGCGCTTGTTCGAGCAGAGCCAGAAGTTCGACAAGATCGAGCCTGCTCCGGCCGTCGCCGCCTTCAACGATGCGTTCGGCCGGATGGCGAGAGAGATGATTGCCTGGACCGTGCAGACGCTGTAGAGCATGATCTGAAGGGCCGCGTTAGCGCAAAGTAAGAACCGGTTTTCCCTCGCGACAAACGCGAAAGCGTTTGCGCGGAGATCATGGTCAAACAAAAAAGTGAGATCATGATCCGATTCAACCTCATCGGATCATGATCTAGCTAGCCGCCGCGGGCCAAGCCTATTCGAGGGTTTTCAGGTACGACAGCAGATCGTGAATCTGGTCGGTGTTGAGCTCGAAGGCCGGCATCTCCGCGTGGCCGGTATAGATCCCCTCCGCAAGCGCCTCGCCAAGGGTTTCGATGGGATAGCGCAAGTGCAGGGTTCGAAACGGCGGCGCGATCGCGAGCGGGCTATTCGACACGCGATCGATGGCGTGGCACCGCGCGCAATGGGCGTGCGCATAGGCCTTGCCGCGCTGTTCGGCCGGGGAGGCAGCCAATGCCGGCGTTATCGCGAGCAGCATGCCGAGGGTTTGGCGCAGGGCGAATCGCAGCATTGCTGACCGGTCCAGTTCCATTGCAAACGAAGCCTGTCGATAAACCCTTGATATTGCGGCGAGGGCGGCGGTTGCTTGATCTGCATCAATCGGGATTTCGCCGGCCGGCTAAGATGTGACAGATCCGCGGGTCCAGCGCGCCGGCGCGGCCCATCGTGGGGTGATAGATGACGATGTCTCTGGTAGCAGGCGAGCCGAACGAGCATCCCTGTGCCGAATGCTCGGTACGAGGGCTCAGCGTCTGCGCAGCGCTTGACAAGGCCGAACTGCGCGAACTGGCGCATGTGGGTCGCCATGTCCATCTCAAGGCCGGCGAGACCGTGTTTGCCCAGGAGGAGATGACCACATCTTTCTACAACCTGCTCGAGGGGGTCATGCGGCTTTACAAGCTGCTTCCCGATGGCCGCCGGCAGATTATCGGATTTGCGCTGCCAGGCGATTTCCTGGGATTGGCGGCGTCGGCCCGTCACAACTTTTCTGCCGACGCGATCGGGGATGTGGTGCTTTGCCAGTTCTCCAAATCCGCGTTTGCGCGATTTAGCGAGGACAGGCCGGACCTGTTGCGCCGAATCAATGAATTGGCGGTTCGCGAACTGAGCCAGGCCCAGGACCATATGGTCCTGCTCGGACGGCGTTCGGCGGAGGAAAAAGTCGCGACCTTCCTGATTGGCTGGCGCGATCGATTGTTTCAGGTCACGGGTCCATCGCGGACGGTGTCCCTGCCGATGAGCCGTCAGGATATCGCCGATTTCCTTGGCCTGACCATTGAAACGGTCAGCCGGACCTTCACCAAGTTTGAGCGCGACGGCGTGATCGAAATCATGCCGGGCAGCGTCCGTCTGCTGGACCCGGCGCGCGCCGAGGCCCTTGCCGCCGCGTGAGGACGCGGCAGGTACTCTCCAAAGGCCGTCGATTTGATCCGCATCAAAGACCGCCATCTGAGCTCGAGGATAATGGCCTCGATTCAAAGGAGGTCTTGATGCCTTTCGATGCGATGCTGGTGAGTGCGGCCGTATCCGCCATGTTTTTGTTGCTTGCGGCTGCGATCGCCTGGGGCGACTATCAAACGCGGCCGGAGCGTCTAAAGGGGCCTTCTCACAAGCCCTGAAATCGCCGAAAGCCATGGCGCTCGCGTTCGCCGCGGGCACATTGGTCCGGGATCGCTATTTTCAATTTGGCTAGACGGTGGGACGGCCCCAATAATGCGGCCGACCAGCGGCCGATTCCGTCACCAGCAGCGTGTCGTGATTGACGGCGCCAGTAAGCACAACTCGAGATGGCTTATCGCCGCAATGGCGCTCGTTCCGGAGCCTGGCCTTACGCCCGCTCCGGAGCCTGCGGGAGCCCTCCAAACGCTTGTCCCGGGGTGATCTTTCGCTAAGCTGGGGCGATGGATAGGTGCCCGTCGACATACGGCCTTCACATGCTTTGCCCGAATATGATGGTACGATAATCATGTTTCGGGGCCGTATCATGACGACTCCGCTTCTGGAGATCTGATCGGCGTGGTTCAGGAAAAGACACGTGAAGCTCGGCCGTTCCCGAGCAACAAGTTGGCGGTGCTGCGCAAGCACCCGATTTTCTGCGATCTTGAGCCGGAGGCACTCGACCGGCTCTGCCGCTACGCCAAGCCCGTCTCGCTGAAACGGGGCGCCGCGATCTATTCCAAAGGAGATCCCGGCAACAGCCTGTACGTGGTCATATCGGGTACTGCGAAGATGAGTATCTCTTCACCCGATGGCCGCAGCGCGATCTTGAATCTGATCGGGCCTGGCGAGATCTTCGGGGAGATCGCCTTGCTCGACGGGCGAGAGCGGACCGCCGACGCGACCGCGAACACCAATTGTGAAGTCTTCATCATCGACCGCCGCGAATTTCTTCCCTTCGTGCGAAGTCAGCCGGCGTTGGCGATGAAATTCATCGAGCTGCTTTGCGCGCGGCTGCGATGGACCAGCGACCAGGTCGAACAGATCATTCTTCAGGACCTGCCGGGCCGGCTCGCCAGCGCGCTGCTTCGCCTGACCGAACGGCACAAGCTTGCGCAGGGCGGCCGCACCATCGCCGTCACGCAGCAGGAAATCAGCGAGATGGTCGGCATGACCCGGGAAAGCATCAACAAGCAGCTGCGGGCCTGGGCGGCCCGCAACTGGGTCCGTCTCGAACACGGCGCCATCGTGGTGCTGGATGCCGAGCCGCTGCAGGCGCTCGCGACGGCGGGGAGCGAGAACAATTAACGGATAGCCGAGACGCGGATTTTGCGCGCGCAATCCATGTGAAGCACTTCACATTCATTTGGCGCGCCTTGCGCTAAGCCATGGCCGGGGTACATCCGCATAATGGAGGCATCCATGCATGGTCCAATTGAAAGGTCCCGCAAAAGCGAAAGCAGCATCTACCAGAGATGGGGCATCGGATTCCTGGCTTTGCCCGCGTTTCTCGTGATCGCGTTGATCACCATGGCGATCATTCAGCCGGCGACGTCCAATTGGATAGCGGAAGCCGTGCAAGCGGAATTTACAGGCCTTAGCGTCCTGCCCGAGCTGGCGCCGACGCAATTCGCGCAACCTGCCATGCAAATCCGCACCGTCCGCGCCGATTGACGCAAATTCGAATTCGAAAAACGCTCGGAGCGTGTTTAGAGATAGCCTGCGCCGGCTTCCGCGGCAAAACGCGCTGGATCGCCTTCCCAGACGATCCTCGCATGCTCCAGCACATACACCCGGTCGGCGTGCGGAAGCGCAAAGGTGACGTTCTGCTCGCCCAGCAACACGGTGATCGGCGTGGTCTGGCGCAGCCGCTCCAGCGCCTTGGACAATTGTTCGAGAATGACCGGCGCCAGACCCAGCGTCGGTTCGTCCAGGATCAGGATTTTGGGTTGCATCATCAGCGCGCGGCCGATCGCCAGCATCTGTTGCTCGCCGCCGGAGAGCGTTTGCGCCATCTGGCCCTGGCGCTGCTTCAGGATCGGAAACAGCTCGAACAGCCATGCGAGCTGCTTCCCCCTTGCCTCGTCGGTCAGATGCTGGCCGCCGAGATCGAGGTTTTCGCGCACGCTCATCTCGCCGAACAATTCGCGTGATTCCGGGCATTGCACGATGCCGCTGCGTGCGATGCGCGCGGGGCTTATGCCGCGCAGCTTTTCGCCGTCGCGGATGATGTCGCCGGTATAGGGCAGGAAACCGGAGATCGTATTGAACAGCGTGGTCTTGCCGGCACCGTTCAGTCCGACCACCGAGACGAACTCGCCCTGATGGACGTGGATCGAAACATTCTCCAGCGCCTGGGCCTTGCCGTAGAAGACGCTGACATTCTCGACCTGCAGCAGCGGAACCTTGTCCTTGAAGCTGGTTTCCGGGCGAGCCGAGGTCTCGATCGCGCCGCCGAGATAGACCCGCCGCACCGTCTCGTTGCGCATCACCTCGTCGGCGCGGCCGGTGACGATTTCCTCGCCGAGATACATCGCCAGCACCCGGTCGACCAATGCCGCGACGCTCTTGACGTTGTGGTCCACCAACAGCACCGCGCGGCCCTCGTCGCGGAAGCTGCGGATCAGTTCGGAGAAGACGCCGACTTCGGCCAGCGTCAGTCCGGCGAATGGCTCGTCGACCAGCACCACCTTGGGATCCCTGGCAATGGCCTTGGCGAGTTCAAGCCGGCGCAGATCCGCGAACGGCAAGGTCGGCGGCCGGCGATCCATCACGGCGCCGAGGCCGACGCGGTTGGCGATCCATTTGGCGCGCTCGGTCAGCGCCTTGTCGGCAAACAGCATGAACAGGCTGTCCGGCAGCAGCGCGACCATGATGTTCTCCAGCACGGTTTGCCGGTTGAGCGGCCGTGAATGCTGGAACACCATGCCGAAACCCTTGCGCGCGATCTTGTGCGCGGGGAGACCTGCGACGTTTTCGCCCTGGAAGATGACTTCGCCCGCGGTCGGGCGCTCGATGCCCATGATTGCCTTCATCGCGGTCGACTTGCCCGAGCCATTCGGGCCGATCAGGCCGAAAATCTCGCCGGCGCGCAGATCGAGATTGAGGTTCTTGACCGCGGTGAGGCCGCCGAAACGCTTGGTGAGGCCGCGGACTTCGAGAACGGGCGGGTTGTTGCTGGTCGCGTCCATCACGAGCGCGCCTCACGCGACAGGGCCGCTCCGAGGAAGCCGCCCGGGAAGAACAATACCACCAGCAGCGCGACGGCCGAGACGATGAAGGTCGCGAGTTCCCCGGTCGGCCGCAGGAATTCGCCGGCGACGATCAGGAAGATGGCGCCGAGCGCCGCGCCGAGCACCGTGCGGCGGCCGCCAAGCACCGCGGCGACGATGACGTTCACCCCGACCGCGACATCGACCACGGTGCCGACCGAGGCGGTGCCGAAATAGAACACCAGCAACGCGCCCGAGAGCCCGGAGAAAAACGCGCTCACCACGAAGGCGGCGAGCTTGTGCTTGACGATGTTGAAGCCAAGCGCGCCGGCCTGGACCGGATCCTGACCGCTCGCCTGCAACACCAGGCCGATCGGCGACTGCGAAAGCCCGTACAGGATGATGGCGCTGATGGTCATGAAGCCGAGTGCGATCCAGTAGTTCACGCCGGCGTCGATCGAAATGACGTCGGGAATGGTCAGGCCGATCTCGCCGCCGGTGAGATCGGCGAACACCACGATGAAGTTCTGCAGAATCAGGACTGCAACGAGCGTCGTCAGCCCGAAATAAGGTCCGCGCACGCGCAAGGCCGGCAGCGCCAGGACAACGCCCGCGATCACCGACGCCAGCGCGCCGAGCACGATGCACAGATAGACCGACCAGCCATACTGGTTGTTGAGAATGCCGGCGGTGTAGGCGCCGACGCCGATCAGGAAGGTCGGGCCGAAATTCACCTCGCCCGCGAAGCCGAACAACAGGTCCCACGCCATCGCGAACACGCCGAAGTAATAGGCGACGGTCAAGAGGCCGAGGACATAGCCGGAGACATAAAGCGGCAGTGTGGAAGCGATGACGACGACGGCGAGCGATATCAGAAACAGCCGGGATTTGAACAAATCGCCCATGCCTAGCGCCTCCCGAGCAGGCCTTGCGGCCGGACATACATGACGGCGACGAGCAGCAGCAGCGCCGGAATGGTCCGGTACGCCGGCGAAACCAGATAGGCGGTGAGCGTTTCGAGATAGCCGACCACGAAGGCCGCGATCAGCGAGCCCGAGACGCTGCCGAGGCCGCCCAGCACCACGATCGAGAACGCGCTCGCGGTGAGCGGCCCGACGCTGTAGGAGGAGACGCCCAGGAACATTCCGAGCAGCACGCCGGCGATGCCGGCAAGAATGCCGTAGATCGCCCAGACCACGACATAGATGCTTCGAAGCTCGAGCCCGAGCAGCGTGACGCCGCGTGGATTCATCGAGGCGGCCAGCACCGCCTTGCCGGTGCGGGTGCGGTTGACGAGCAGCCACAATAGCGCAATCACCAGGCAGCAGACCACGGCCGTGAAGATCTCGTTTTTCGGCGTGCGTACGCCGAGGATGTCGACAACGCCCTCGACGATCGGAAGCACCGTCTTGGCGTTGTTGGTGAAGAAATACGCGATCAATTCCTGGATCATGATTCCCCACAGCAGGGTGCCGGTGAGAACGAAGATTTCCTTCTCCTCGTTGGCAATTCGCGTCGATCGCTGGATCGGCTGCACCACCGCGAAGTAGGTGGCAAAGGCCGCGACCAGCGCCGCCGCGACCCCGATCAGCGCCCCGGAATAGGTGTCGACATGGAGCACGCTCGCCGCCGCCCAGGCCGCCACCGCCGCCAGCACCATGATGGCGCCGTGCGAAAGATTGAGCACGCCGGAAACGCCGAAGATGAGGGTGAAGCCGGTTGCGCCGAGCGCGTATAACGCGCTGATGGCAAAACCGTCGATCAGGATCTGAAACGCAAGCATTTATGTCGGCCGCGGCAGCACCGCTGCCTCACTTCTGGAAAGCTGCAATCGCGAAAATGCTCCCGGGCAGGTCCCGGGAGCATGATCAGGCGGAAATCAGTTCGATGTGACCTTGATGAAGCTCGGGAACTTCAACTGGCCCTTGGCCACTTCCTTCGGCCACACCGCGACCTGCTTGCCGTCCTGCCACTGCAGCATCAACCCGGTGATGAGGCCCTTGCCGTATTTGATCGAATGGGTGAACGGATCGTCCTTGCCGTAGAACTGGACGCGGCCGATGGTGCCGACCCAGTCGGTCTTTTCCAGCGCGTCGATCAGCTTGTCTGCATCCGTCGAGCCGGCCCGCTTCACCGCATCAGCGATGTAGTAGACTTCGTCATACGCGGTGTAGCCGGCATAGGACGGGAAGTTGCCGAACCTCTTGTTGAACCCGTCCGCGAAGGGAACCGATTTCTCCGTCACCGCAACTCCAGTACCGGAGACGCCCTGATAGAGCACGCCGTTGGAGGCGTCATTGGTGTCCTTGCCGAAGGTCGAGTTGGTGGCCTGCGAACTGATGCCGAACATCGGGATCGGAACCTGCTGGTTCTTCCACTGCACGGTCGGCTGCACGCCGACATGGGAAATGCCCGTGATCATCACGTCAGGCTTGGTGCCTTCGATCTTGTTGAAGATCGGCGTGAAGTCGGTGGTGTCGGGCGAGAAGCGGATATGGTCGAGCACCTTCAGCCCGATCTTGGGCAGGCATTCCTCGTATCCGACGTCGAGTGGCTTGGTCCAGGCCGCGTCCTCGCTCATGATGACGGCGGTCTTCATGTGCTTTTGCTCGACCAGCAATTCCTTGGCGGCGTCGCAGACCGAGAGCGCAAGCGCCGCCGAAGTCAGGTAGCCGTGGAAGGTGTATTTGTTTTTCTCATAGTCGTTGTGGACGCTCTTGCTGATCTCGTTGGACGCAGCGCCGGGCGTGATGAAAGGCGTCTTCAGGCGCGAGGCCCAGGGTTCCAGCGCGAGTACCACTTCGCTGATATAGCTGGCGATCACGATATTGACCTTGTCCTCATTGACCGCGCGCTGGAAAGCGCGAACGGAATCGGCCGACGAGGAGTGGTTGTCATAGGTGATGACTTCGATCTTGCGTCCGTCGACGCCACCCTTGGCATTGATTTCGTCGGCGGCTAACTGGGCGGCCTGCGGGATCGACGCCCCGGCAATGGCCTGCGCTTCCGCGATGACGCCGATCCTGATCGGGTCCGCGGCCAGCGCCTGACCGGACGCCGTCGCCAAGAGGCCGAGGGCCGTTGCTCCGAGCAGCGTCGGCAATGACCGGAAAAAAGGCGGTCGGGATGTTTTTTTCATGTTGTTTCTCTCCACTGCACTGGCCTTCTTGGCCTTGATGTTATTGTAGCCTTGGCTGCGCCCCCAGCAAGCGAAACCCCGTCGCAGGGTTCACCCGACGGCGAAACTAAAGTAGGTGGTACGATCTTGGCATCCCCTTGTGAAGACTGAAAATTGTCCGCAGCCGGCCGCGTGCGTGCCCTGAGTCAAAGTGAGCGGCTGCGGTGCCCGCCGGTCCGGCCCATGGGCGCGGCATTCATCGCGGCCAAAGGCATTTTTCTTTTCTTATTCAATGGATTACGCGAGGACAAAAAACCCCGACGCCTGCACAGGCCGCGCTGTCATCGGTTGCGATCAACCTCGCAGGATCGACGGAGCGTTCAGATATGCCCGCATTCGTCGCCACGTGCGGGGCCAGTTAACGGAAGCTGATGCATCGGAAATCAATGACAACGCGCCGCAGCCTCATCCGTCGATGATCGCGACCGCCCGCGTCCAGCCTGCCGAAGCGCGCTCGATCTTGACCGGGAAGCAGGACACGGCGAAACCGGTCGAAGGCAGAAGCTCCAGATTGTGCAGCTTCTCGATGTGGCAGTAGCCGATGTGGCGCCCGGCCTTGTGGCCTTCCCATATCAGGCTGGCGTCCTTGGTCTCGGCATACTTCTTCGCAGTATAGACGAACGGCGCGTCCCAGCTCCAGCCGTCGATGCCGGTCAGCCGTACGCCGCGCTCGAGCAGATACATCGTCGCCTCGTAGCCCATGCCGCAGCCGGAATTGACGTAATCCGGCCGGCCGTATTTGGCGCCGGCGCTGGTGTTGACCACGACGATTTCCAGCGGTGAAAGCGTATGGCCGATGCGCCTGAGTTCGGTCTCGACATCCTTGGCGGTGGCGACATAGCCGTCGGAAAAGTGACGAAAGTCCAGCTTGACGCCGGGCTGCAGGCACCATTCCAGCGGCACCTCGTCGATGGTCCACGCCCGCTCGCCGCGGTTCATGGTCGGATGATAATGATAGGGCGCATCGAGATGGGTGCCGTTATGGGTTGATAGCTGCACCTGTTCGACCGCCCAGCCCTGGCCGTCCGGCAGATCCTCGGCCTTCAGGCCTTCGAAGAATTGCAGCATGCGCGGCAAGCCCTGCTGGTGATCGATATACTGGATCGTGGGATGTCCTCCCGGCGGATCGGCCGGCACGTCGTTTTGTAGTGGCACCGAGATATCGATCAGTCGTCTGGCCATCTGCGTTTCCTCGAACGTTTAGTTGTATCTGTCAAAGTTTTCGGACTTCAGTGGTCCTGGCGCTCGACCTTGTTTTTCAGAACCCCGATTTTTTCGACTTCAAGCTCGATGGTGTCACCGTGTTCGAGATACCAGCCGAGTTCAAGTCCGCAGCCGTTGCCGACGGTTCCCGAGCCGATGAATTCCCCGGGCATCAGGGTTTCGTCCTTGGTGACATGGGCAATGATCTCCTCGAACGAAAATAGCATTCCCTCGGTGACGCCCCGCGAACGTACGTTGTCGTTGACGCGCGCTTCCATCTTGAGCTTGTACGGATCGCCGATCTCGTCCGGTGTCACGATCCAGGGGCCCATGACGTTGCCGCCATCAAAGCTCTTGCCTTTGGCGGGACCGAGGCGTCCTTCCATCTCGATGCGCTGGGCGTCCCGCGCCGAGAAATCGTTGAAGATGGTGAAGCCGAAGATGTGATCTTTTGCCTTTGACGCCGGGATATTGGCGCCCTTTTTCGTGGTGATAATCCCGAACTCGAGTTCGTAATCCATCACCTTGCTGTAGCGCGGCCACTTTACCGTGGTGTCGGTGCCGCGCACGCTGAAGCGGTTGGTGATGTAATAGATCGGCTGCTTGCGATAGACCTCGGGCAGTTCGCCGAGCGGCTCGGCATCGATCCGCGCAAGCTCCGCCATGTCGTTTCTCGCGCGTGCGGCGAGTTTGCGCTGACCGCGCGGTGCCTGCAGGATATGCAGCGGAAACGACATGCCGTCACGCATTTGCCGCGGCTCCGGAACCGGCGCGAGGATTTCGACGGCGGTGACATTCTCGGACAGAGTCTCGTCCTTGCCCCTCTTGTCGAACAACTTCCGGGCCTGATCCAGGGCCGGGGGACCGGCGTCGATCAGCGACAGCATCGATGCGAAGGCCGGATTGCATTTACCCTCTCGGTCCGCAGCCGTCGCCAGATCGAATAGCCGCGCGTCATTGCTATGGACCAGACCGATCTTTTCCGTACCCCCGGATCGGAATGTCGCGAGTTTCACGGGCATCTCCCTTGCAGCTTGATAAAATATATGATCATATAAAATATCGATAAACAAGAGGCGACCATAGAATATCGCAACCGGGAGGCGATCGATGACCAAGTTTCTGGCAGCCGCGGCCATTGCGGCGATTTTGGCCGCTTGCCCCGTTCATGCGCAGACCAAAATCCAGATCGGCTGCACCGCGACGACGGACTGCGCCTCAGCGATGGTGGCGGTCGACGAGGGCATCTTCAAAAAGCACGGGCTTGATGCGGAAATGGTTCTGATCGGCATCAACTCGAATATCCCGGCGGCCATTCTTTCCAATTCGATCCAGATCGGCGGCCCGACATCGACGGTGTTCCTGCAGGCGGTCGACGGCGGCCTCGATCTGGTTGCTGTCGCCGGAGCGTCGATCATGAACCCGACGTCCAACGTCAATATCGCCGCCTTCGTGCGAAATGGCGTCAGCATCAAGGAGCCAAAGGACTTCATCGGCAAGAAAGTGGGGGCGCCAGGGCTCGGCGCGTTCCTTCACGTAATGTTCGTCAAATGGCTGGTTGAAAAAGGCGTCGATCCAAAAGCTGTGAATTTCGTCGAGGTGACGTTCCCGACCATGGCCGACATCATCAAATCGGGCGGCGTCGACGTGGTGCTGACGGCGGAGCCGTTCGTTACGCGCATGACCAATGCCGGTCTCGGCTCGGTGGGCGCGCGCTACGGTGCCGAACTGGCGCGGACCGAGCCCATCATCTTCTATGCGGCATCACGCGACTGGGCCGAGAAAAACCCTGAAGCCATCGGGAAATTCCGCGCCGCGATTGCGGAGGGAGCGGAGGTCGTCAATACCGATCGTGAAAAGGCCTGGGCGTCGATCGCGAAATTCACCAAACAGCCGATCGAACTGGTGAAGGCGTCACCCCCGAACCAGTCCGAGCCGGCGCTGAAGGCCGAACAACTCGCCTGGTGGATCGATGTCATGTCGTCGCAGAAAATGCTGCAGACCAAGCTCGATCTCAATAAACTGATCCTGAATTAGACGCTGCGGGAGGTGTCGACATTGGCGCGAACCGATCCAGCCGAAGTGCCGGGGACCGATACGCTGAGCGAACGCGCAGCGAGCCTCGTCGAGCGCGACATCATTGCCGGCCTTCACGCGCCCGGCGCGCGGCTTGGCATCGTCGATCTCGTCCAGCGTTACGAGATCGGCGCCACGCCACTGCGCGAGGGGCTTTCCCGGCTGGTATCGCGGGGATTGATTGTCGGCATCGGTCAGCGCGGTTTCCGCGTAGCCGAAGTCAGCCGCGAGGATCTGCTTGATATCACGCGGATGCGCACCGTGGTCGAGATCGAGGCGCTGCGGCTCGCCATCGCCAACGGCGACGATGCCTGGGAGGCCGGAATCGTCAGCGCGTTGCATCAGATGCGCCGGCACATCGAGCGGACGGGCAACGAGTTCCGCGAGGGCGCGACGGATTTCGACCGGCTTCACAAGGCGTTCCACACCTCGCTGCTGGCAGCATGCGGATCGAAGCGGCTTCTGACCGCGCATTCGGATCTGTACGACCAGGCCTACCGCTATCGCCGGGTAATGATGCGCGGTGTTGATAGCGGCAAGAAATTTGTAGCCGCGCACCAAAATCTCGCCGATCGGATTCTTGCGCGCGATGCCGATGGCGCCCAGGCCATGCTCGCGGCCCACCTGCGTTCGACGCTGGATTTCGTCTATCCGCAAGGCAAAGGGGATCGGTCGTGAACATGGCGGTTACAGTAAGCCAGGAAGCAGGATTTCCCGATCAGGCGCGGCCGCAGATCGCCTTTTCGAACGTCACCCTCCAGCTCGGCGGCAAAACAATCGTCGAGAATATCAGCCTTGACGTGAAGCCAGGTGAATTCCTCTGCATCATCGGCGCGTCCGGTTGCGGCAAGACCACGGCGCTGCGCCTTGCCGCTGCCCTGTACCAGCCGACCAGCGGCAGCGTGACCTTCGACGGAAGGCCGATGCTGGCGCCGCGGCGCGATATTGCCATCGTGTTTCAGGACTATGGCAAGGCGCTGCTGCCATGGCGAACCGCGGCCGGTAATGTCTCGCTGGCGCTGGAGGCATCCGGCGTCGCCTCTTCGGAGCGGGCGGCGCGCATAGATAATTTGCTCAGGAAGGTCGGGCTTCCCAACCAGGGCGGAAAGTATCCGGCGGAGATGTCGGGCGGAATGCAGCAGCGCCTGCAGATTGCGCGCTGCCTCGCGCAGGAGCCGAAGGCGCTGTTGATGGATGAGCCGTTCGGCGCGCTGGATGCGATGACGCGTCAGGGATTGCAGGACGAGGTGTTGTCGCTGGCGCGCGCCAGCAACGCGACTGTTGTCTTCGTTACGCATGATCTCGAAGAAGCGATCTATCTCGGTGATCGCGTCATTGGCCTGTTACCGTATCCCGGCCGCATCGGTGTCGAGCTCAAGATAGACCTGCCGCGGCCGCGTGATCAGCTGACGACACGGGAAAATCCGGAGTTCCTGCGGCTGCGCCGTGAACTGTTCGATTTCATCAGGGCTTCGGAGGCATGATTCCGGAACGCGCCAAGGCCCTTCTGCTTCCCATCCTGGTCCTCGCGGCGCTCGAGCTCTGGGCGCGCATGGTCCACCTGCAAAGCGATTCTCTTGCGCCGCCCAGCGCCGTTGCCGCGGCACTCGCCGAAGGCTTCAAGGACGGCTCGTTCCCGATTGCAACACGAGACACCCTGATCTCGGCGTTTGCCGGGCTGTTGATCGGCGGCGCGATCGGCCTTGCCTTCGGCATCGCGCTCGGTATCTCCCACATCTTCGACCGGTTGATGGAAGTAACCATCGAGGCGATCCGTCCCATTCCATCCATTGCGCTTTTGCCGATCGCGCTCATCGCGCTGGGCTTCGGGTACCGCATGGAGATTGTGATTGTCGCATTCGCCTGCATATGGCCCATTCTGATCCTGACCCGCGCAGCTGTCGCGGGAATCGAACCGCGCCTGATCGAGGTGTCGCGCGCGCTGCGGCTTTCTCCGGCGAGCCGGGTCCGCAAGATCATCATTCCGGCGGCACTGCCGCGGATCTTTCTGGCATTCCGCCTGGGGGCAGGGATCGCCCTGATTGTCGCTGTCACGGTCGAGATTGCGATCAATCCGATCGGGCTTGGCGCGGGTATCATGACCGCGCAGCAGGCGCTGAGGCCTGACCTGATGCTGGCCTATCTGTTGTGGATCGGCATCGTCGGGTACCTGCTGAACACCGGGCTGGTGGTTGCACAACGCCGGCTGTTCGGCCGCGCGGCGCTGGTGGGAGATACGGCGTGAACCGCTCCCAGCCATACTTGCGCGCTGCCAGCTTCGCTGTCGCTGCCGGCTTCATCGGGGTTTGGCAAGTCATAGCGAATCTCCGGCTGGTGTCGCCGGTATTCCTGCCGGGACCGGACCGTGCGTGGACATCGCTTGTCAATGGCTTTGCCAACGGAAACCTTTGGGACAAGCTATTGGGAACGCTGGGGCACATGGCCTTTGGCTGGTTCGTCGCGTCAATCGCCGGCATAGCGCTTGGCGCCATGATCGGTTCGTCACGAACGATGCGCAGTTATGTCGCGCCGTCGCTCGAATTCTTGAGGCCGCTGCCGGTGTCCGCCATCATTCCCGTTGCAATTGCCATGCTCGGGTTGACCCAGAGCATGGCGCTGTTCGTCATCGCGTTCGGCGCGGTTTGGCCGATGCTGCTGGCAACGATCCACGGCTTTGCGGCGGTCGAGCCGCGCCTCTACGAGGTCGCGCGGTCGCTGCACGTGTCGCGGCTGGCGATTATCTTCAAAATCGCCCTGCCTTCGGCAAGTCCCGATATCCTTTCGGGTATGCGCCTTGGCCTGACGGTGGCGCTCATTCTGTCCGTGGTTTGTGAAATTCTCGCCGGCCTCGACGGCCTCGGACATTGGGTGCTGCTGTCGGCGCGATCGTTCCGGTCGGCGGATCTGTTCGCCGGCGTCATCCTGCTCGGCGTCATAGGCTATGCGACGGCGCTGGCGATGTCGCTCGTCGAGAAGCGGCTGTTGGCTTGGCGATCGAGCGGCCATTGAACGCCTATCCCCCATTCGCGGCCCGGCGGCGCCGCTGCGCGAGGCAGACCCTTAAGGATTTGGGCTGATCCAGCTTCTGATCGTCCTTGTCTTTTTGAATCATCGGAGTGCCGACCCCGCTGATGGCGCGGCTTCAGGCGAGCTTCATCAATTCGAGCGCCGCCAGGCCGTTCGGGCCGTAGGGGTTGCCGAGACTTTCGCACATCTCGAAATGGTTGAAGTTCGGCGCCTCGATCAGTTCGACCGGCTTGCCGGCGGCCTTCACCGCGGCGGCGAAATCGCGGCTCTGGCGCTGGAACTCGGGCGTCTCATAGGTGCCGTAGGTGACGGTGATCGGTGCGCGCAGCATCTCGATCTGCCGCATCGAACTCATCGACTGCTCCATGTCGTCGTTGAACTTGATGTAGGCGCTGCGGGTGCCGGAGAGCCGCGCCGGCTTCAAATCGTAAAGCCCGCTCATCAAGAGCCCGCCGGTTACCATGTCGGCCGGCAGTCCGAAGTCCTTTTGCCAGTCGGTCACCAGCGCGACACCGCAGAGGTGACCGCCGGACGAGTGGCCGCCGACGTAGAACCGCCTGGCGTTGCCGCCGAAGCTTGCGGCGTTCCTGAAAGCCCAGGCGATCCCGCGGCGCACCTGCTCGGCCATCGCTCTGATATCGCCGTTGGCGGCGTCCGCCTGGATGAAGTCCAGCGCGATGTAGTTCGCGCCGGCATTGACGAAAAGATCGGCGGGATAGCCGTAGTCCTTGGCACTGCCGCGAAGCCACCTGCCGCCATGGATGTAGATGAAAATCGGGGCGTTGGGTGTTTTCGCCGGATAGAGGTCGAGCGTTTCGATCGGCGTCGGTCCATAGGCGAGCCGCCTTGGCGCGCCCAGGCGCGCACGCGTCGTTTCGCTGCTGGAGGCAAAGCGCTTCTGAATCTGGTTGATCATTGGCGCGTAAGCGGATTGATCATAGGCCGCGTCGAGTTCGACCTGATCCATGTCCATCCAGAGCTTCGGACCCTTTTCGTGGGCCGGCGGTCCAACCGCACATCCTTCGGCCAGTGCCGGCGTTTGCGGCCATGGCGGCCGCCGTTCCAAGCAGGGCTCGGCGCGAAAGCCGGTTGAAATTCGTTGCGCGATCGTCAGGCATGTTTCCTCGTGGAAGTCATCCAAAACCCGACTTCTTCTTACCCGTTGCAAGTTCAGAGCGGCAAGGGACCAAACCTGCTATTCTGCATGCAGGTCAGGAATGGCAGCGCGACGGTGAACCCCATTGAGAGCGTCGGTACCGGCAGGCGATACGGGATATCCTCCAGCGGGAACGTTTCAGAAGGGGTCCATCAGATGAATGCCGTCGAGGTTTCGTATTTCTCGGACGTATTGTGCATCTGGGCATATGCTGCCCAGGCTCGTATCGATGCGGTCAGGGAGAAGTTTGGCGACAAGGTTCGGCTGGATTTTCGCTTTTGCTCTGTCTTTGGCGATACTGCGCGCAAAATTCCTTCGACCTGGCGGGAGAAGGGTGAGTATGCCGGGTTCAACGCGCATTTGCGAACCGTTGCGGAACGGTTTTCGCATATCAAGGTTCATCCGGAAATCTGGCTGAAAGTGCGCCCGCCAACGTCGGCAAGCGCGCATTTGTTTATGACGGCCGTGCAGCAATGGGAGCATGACATGGCGGCGCAAGGCCAACAGAGACTAACGCCATCAATCTTTGACAAGGTGGCGTGGGCCTTCCGCTGCGGGTTCTTCCGGGACTGCCGCGACATTGCCCGATGGGATGTGCAATGCGAACTCGCTGAGGCCGTCGGCGTCGATATAGGCGTGATCGAGAAGCGCATCCGTGAGGGAACCGCATTTGCCGGACTATCGGCGGACTACCAGGACGCCGACAAGATGCGCATCGAAGGCAGCCCAAGTTTCGTATTGAACGAAGGGCGGCAGAAGCTCTATGGCAATGTTGGCTTTCGGATCATCGAAGCCAACATTCAGGAACTGTTGCGGGCGCCCGGCGGCGACCAGGCGAGCTGGTGCTGACGGTCGCTGTTGGCAAACAGCTCCGAGACGTGCGACCACGCGCCGTCGCCCTCCTACGCCAGCGTGACCATCCCGGCCCAGAACTGCTGCTTTTTCACGCTGGCCTCGATTTCGTATTTGCGCACGAAGGCGAGCTTGCCGTCGTCGCCGATGCGGTACATGACGATCCCGGCGGGAAGCGTCGTGACGTCCTTGCCTTCGCGCATCGGCATCGCCCAGACCGATGCGGCGATGAGTATCCGCCCGGTCGGATCGATCGCGAAGGTGCGCAAGTAATTCGCGTGTCCGTCGGCGTTCTGGATCAGCGTCGGCTCGCCGGTCGTCTGGTCGATGGCGAAGACCGCGACCGAGTTCTCGCCGCCCGAAAACACCTGGCTGCCCTCGAAGTCGGTCAGCCACCAGGCGCGGTTGGTGAGATAGACAAAGCGCCCGTCGGGACTGACGTGGATCGGACCCGCCGCCTGCCGCAGTCTTGAGGCGGGATCGCTCAGCGTGTCCTTGATGAACAGCGGGTCGCGCGAAAGGCCGGTCGCGGCATCGCGCTTGTAGACGTAGAGTTTGTTCAGGCTCTCGACCGAGACGTAAACCCACGGCGCAGTCGGGTGGAAGTCGAGATGCCGCGGCCCGAAATGCATGCCGTCGCCGGGCTGGATCGCAGCCAGGTTCGTGAGCACGCCGTCCTTGAAACCGAAGATATTGATCGAGCCGGGATCGACCGGGTTGTCGGTCGGCGCGTTATTGCCGCGCGTCACCAGGATGAGGTGGCTGTTGTCCGGCGTGACGCGGATCTGGTGGGCGAATTTTCCGGTATCGAGTTTTTCCGGCTGATGGATGCGTTCGCCGAGCGTGCCATCGGCGTTGATGCGATGCACGGTCAGGCCGGAGGGGTCGTTGTAGGCGGTGAGGAGATACTGGCCCGATATGTCGACGCTGGCATGGATCGGGCGCGAGGGCAGCCTCACGGTCTCGCCATGTGGCGTCAGCGCGCCGGTCGCGGGATCGATCGTGAAGGCGTTGGCGACATGCGTGTCGCCGGCCACGCCCGCCGCACCGGGACCGCCATTGCTGGAGACGACGTAGAGGTAGCGCTTCGAGGGGTGCGGCCAGGCATACTGGATGTTGGCCGGCGTCGACACCGTGCCGTGCCTGACCAGTGCGGCATTGTCGACGTCAACGCCGTAGAGGGTCAGCTCCGGTCCGACGGCGGAATAGAACACATTCCTGGCCGCGGAATTCTGCGCGAAGGATGCCGCAGGCGCAGCGATAGTGCCGGCAAGCGGCGTGGTGAAGGTGCGGCGGTCGACCATGATTTCGTCTCTTGCGGATTTTTGCGGCGGCGCACCGGATTGACGGCAAACGCTTCGAGGATGACAGGCTATACCAGCGCTCGCACGCCAGTCACCTCCGATGTCGCCTCCCGGGGGACGATGGGCCCAGCGCGGCGGGAAACCGCCAATCTTCGCCGCGAAGCCAGCCGCGGGGACGCTTCGTTAACCATTTTTAAGGAATCAGCGATAGAGACCGAAGCGGCTTCTTCTCAAGACCGGTCGGACACCATGACTGAGCCTGATGTTTTAAGTCGCGACATCGATGCGCTGAAGGCGCTGCAGAGGGACGCCTGGCGCGAACTCGCCAGCCCAAGCCTCACGAGCTTCGACCGCCGCGAGATCCGAAACCGGATCCGGCAAAGCGAGGTCGAACTGCGGGGTAATCTGCAAATGATGTCCGAACGCCTGCGCTTTCGGCCGCGGCCGGTCGAGATCGTCGACGACAGCTTCGCGAAGCTGGAATTCCGGCTTCTCTAGTCATTTGTCTTGACGTGTTTCTTGATGCGGATCGGCATCCACCCCCGGATCACATCCGGGGCATGCTTCGCTCGAAAATGCTCTAGAACTCGAAGACGTCGGTGCCTTTCCGCGCCAACTCGCGCAAATCGCCGAGCGTTCCGCGAACCGCGTTGCAGCGGCGGCAATGGATCTCCGCATCGTCCGGTGTGTTGACCGGATCGATCGGCTTGATTGAGAGATTCCCGCACTCCTCGCAGACGACCTTCAGCCCAGTCCGTCCCTGACAATGATGCTGGTCGACGTACATTGCCGCACCTCAGCCAATGATCGCGGATGCAAACAGGCTGACGGTCCCGAGCTTGATGGCGAAGCGCCCGAAGCTCTGCTGAATGCCGATCGACGCCACGACTTGCTCAAGCTGATCCCGCAGCTCGGCGAAAGGCCGCTTCCGGCCGGCAATATAGGGCCCATACAGAACGTCGTTGCGACGTTCGATCAGCTTCGCGGCCAGCGTGACCGCGAGGAAAACCAGTCCAGGAAATACGATGATCTCGATTGTCATTTTTTTGGCCCCCGCCGTTTGATCCCATGGGGCCTTTGATACGCCTAAAATTTTAAGGTTCGGATCTTGGGCATCTCCGCAATTGAGCGAACGCGTTAGCGAACCTTAAACCATGGCGAGCGTGGCGGTTGCCGAACCGCACGAGGAGGCGGTCACCCCCGCTTATCTGAGGATCATCGATGGCGTGAACAAGATGGAGATCAGCGAACTGGTCGCAGAGGGCGAGAAAGGCGAACCTTCGCGGTGACAGCGATCGTCATGGGGTGATCGCGGGCAAGGGCGATCCACATTAGATCATCACGAGTTTGATCTGGCCGCCCTCAAAGTTTCCCGCCGCAAGAGCGTTGCGAGCCATCTTTTCGATGATCGGCCAATTTGTGAGAAGGTACCTTTGCGCCTCAACCTTCGTTGGAAATTTGGTTTGCAGGATGCAGCCCTGCCGCGCGTTTCCATTGGCAATCTGAAAGGATACCGTTTGGGGTCCCTCGTTGATCTCTTGTTCGGTGGGTTTGGCAGGCTTCCGCATACACTGTTCCTTTATCGACACTGGCGCTCGTCGCGAATGAACTCGGTCGTATCTCGTCTGGAATCGGGACCGGACAAGGTGAGGTGGTTATCTGTGGCCTGGCAGGTCTAATCGACGCAGGCGGCTGCAGTCGCGATCTTCTTGGCCTTCGCGAGCCGCTTTCGCTCATCGTCCGCGCTTGCTTGCGTATGACGGACGGCCTCCGTCAGCATCTGGCGCAGTTCAGCCTTCGTCTTCGGCGGTTCCCGCGTGAATCCAGTTTTTTGCCAGCCAACCATCAGCACCATGTGGGGATGCAAGAGGAAAAAGTAAATGCCCTGGTGACCGCAAAACAGGCAGCAGCCGCCAGCCCAAAGAGAATCAGTCCGCCGACGGCCCGATTCGTCAAAAACTCACCGCAGCACGTGCCGCGGCAGCCACAGCGAGACTTCCGGAAGATAGGTGACGAACATCAGCACCAGGAACATCACCGCGTAAAACGGCCAGATCTTCCGCATCACCTGTTCGATCGTGACCTTGCTGACCGCACATCCGACGAACAGGATCGAGCCGACCGGCGGATGGCACAGGCCGATGCCGAGATTGAGCAACATGATCATCCCGAAGTGAACGGGATCGACACCAAAGTTCTGCATCACCGGCAAGAGGATCGGAGTTGCAATCAGGATCGACGGCGCCATGTCGACCAGCGTGCCGAGCACCAGCAAGAGAATATTGATCAGGAACAGGATGACGTATTTATTGCTCGAGATCGACAGGAAGAACGCCGTCATCTTCGCCGGCATCTGCGTCAGCGCCATGATGTAGCCGACGCTGGAAGCGCAGGCGATCAGCGTCAGCACCATCGCCACCGTGCGCAGCGTCCGGTGCAGGAGCAGCGGCAGGTCGCGCCAGCGATAGTCGCGGTAGATGAACATGGTGACGAAGAACGCCCAGATGCAGGCGACGGCGCCGGCCTCGATCGCGGTGAAGATGCCGCCGAGAATGCCGCCGAGAATGATGACGAGCGTCACCAGCCCCCAGGCGGCATCGATCGTGATCTTGAGCGCGTCCTTCGCCGGCACGCGCTGGCCATGCGGGTGCCTGTCGCGGTAGGCGAACACAAGACAGAGCACGATCAGCGAGAAGCCGAGCAGGAGGCCCGGAAACACGCCCGCCATGAACAGCGCGCTGATCGAGATCGTGCCGCCGGTCGCCAGTGAATACAGCACCGCATTGTGGCTTGGCGGCACCAACAGCGCCTGAACCGAGGAGGTGATGGTGAGATTGGTGGCGAACACGCGCGGATAGCCGGCCTTTTCCATTTGCGGGATCATTACCGAGCCGATCGCGGAAGTGTCGGCAACCGCCGAGCCGGAGATGCCGCTCAGGAAGGTGGTGGCCAGCACGTTGACGACGGACAGGCCGCCGCGCAGGCGGGTGAATCCGACCAGGACGTCCGCGAACGCCACCAACCGGCGGGCCATTCCGCCTTCAGCCATGATCGCGCCCGCCAGCACGAAGAACGGAATCGTCAGCATCGCCACCTTGCTGACGCCGTCGGAGATCTTCAGCATCACTGCCTCAAGCGGAATGCCGATCGACCAGGCGCCCGCGATCGCAGCCATCGCCAGCGAATAGGCGATCGGCATGCCGATCAGGAAGCAGACCAGCATTGTCGCAAGCAGGACGAAGATATCCATGTCGGTCCCTTCCCGCAGGAATCACTCGAACGGCGCGGTTTCGCCGTGCTGCGGGATCGGATCGCGCGGGGCGCCAAGAAAAATCCGCTCGATGATGAAAAGCAGCAGGCAAACGCCGCCGATCGGGATCGGCAAATAGGTGACGCCTACCGACAGGAAGGGAAAATCTCCGATCGTATTGTGCCAGGTCACCTCCACGAGCCGCTCGCCCCAAACGATCATGAAGGTGGCGATCAGCGCCATCAGGAGCTGCACGATCAGATCGAGCAGGGTGCGAAATCGCCCAGGTAGCTGGTCTGCGAAGTAGGAGACGTTCATGTGCAGGTTGAGCCGGTAGGCGGCGGCCGCGCCGATGAAGGTCAGCACGATGGTCAGGAGAACCGCGAGCGGTTCCGGCCAGGACGCTGCGCTGTTGAGCACGTAGCGGGTGAACACCGCCCATGGAATGATCGCCGAAATCAGAACCAGCGCGACGCAGCCGACGACGACGCACAAAAGATAAAGGACGTCCATCGCGCGGCGAAATGCTGCTGCCATTACCCAGGCTCCCCCCGATTGCCGGCCCAAACCATATCTGCGTGCGGCATGAACGGCACGCGCAACACCTATCCGATGGCCTGGATGCGTTTGATCATGTCCTGGTATTTCGGGCCATATTTGTCCCACACCGGTTTGACGGCGCTTTGGAACGGCGCCTTGTCGGCGATCTCGACGATCTGGCACCCGGCCGCTTTCGCTTTCTCCATCGCCCGCTGTTCATACTTGGCCCAGAGCTCGCGTTCCTCGAGCTGCGCCTCGCGCGCGAACTTCTTCAGGAGGTTCTGGTCGTCGGCGGAAAGGTTGCTCCACGCGCGCTTGGAGAACAGCAGCACTTCGGGAATCACGAGGTGCTCGGTCAGGGAAAGATATTTCGCCGACGTATAATGATTGCTGAAGACATAGCTTGGCGGGTTGTTCTCGGCGCCGTCGATCACGCCGGTCTGCAGCGCGCTGAACACCTGATCGTAGCCCATCGCGACGCCGTTGCCGCCGAGCGCATTCATCATGTCGATGAAGATCGGATTGCCGATGACGCGGAATTTCAGGCCCTTGACGTCCTCGATCGATTTGATCGGCCGCTTGGTGTTGTAGAGGCTGCGCGCGCCGGCATCCATCCAGCACAGCGCGACCAGGTTCGCGTTGGGGCTCGCCGTGATCTTGTCGAGCAGTTCTTGGCCGATCGGCCCGTCCATCATCCTTTCGGCGTGGGCGGCGTTCCTGAACAGGAACGGCATGTTGACGACGTTGATGTCATCGACGATCGGCCCCATCGATCCCACGCTGACGCGCAAGAGCTGGATTGCGCCGATCTGCGTCTGTTCGATGGTCTCCTTCTCGCCGCCGAGTTGCATCGAAGGATACATCTGGACCGAAAGACGTCCATCGGTGGCGGCTGCGAGTTTCCTGCCGAGATTTTCGGTGGCCGCCACGGTTGGATAGCCCGGGGGCTGGACGTCGGAGGCTTTGAAGACCTGCTTTCCCTGCGCGCGCGCAGGCGATAGTGGCGCAAGCGTTGCCGCCAGATTTGCCGCCCCGAGCCCGGCGCCCATCCTCACGAAGTCGCGACGTCTCATTGGAATCCTCCCCCTCGTTTTTGCGATTGTAACTACTTTCGGACGTCGAGGAAGCCCGCTCCTGTCCGCAAGTCGCGCTGGTTTGCATCCGTCAATATGTCGATCAATATTTGCGCCTGCCGCGGCTGGGGCGCGCCTGTGGCGACGGCCGCTGTATAAACTGTGGAAAGGTCGCATCCCTTCGGCAGCGATCCCGAAAGCTTCACGCCCTTGGTATTGAGGATTTCGGTCGCTTGCGTGCAGCCGACCGGTCTGACGGCGTCGGTCTCGGCGAGATGGCGCATGGCGGTTGCGCCGTTCGGATATATCCTGAGCCGGTCCGCGACTTCATCGGCGATGCTGAGTTGATGCAGTACCTTCGCGACATGGATGCCGGCCGTGGAGGCCTGGGTGTCGGGAACGAAGATCGCGTCAGCGCCGAGCAGCACCTCGCGCAGGCTTGCCGCATCGTGAACCGAAGCAAGCGGATCGCCGCTGCGAACGGCGATCGCCGTTTCGACCCGGCCGATGTCCGATATCGAAGCGCGGGTGACGAGATTCTCGTCCGCGAGGTCGGCGATCAGCGCCGCCGTCAGCACCACAATGTCAGCAGGCCAGCCGCTGCGCAATTTGCCGGCCATGGCACCGACCGCGCCGAACTCGCCTTCGATGTCAAGGCCGGTCTGCTCCCTGAATGCTGGCGCGAGGCGCGCGACCAGGCCCTGTGCCGCGCCGCCGCTGAGAATTTTCAAACTGGTCACGAGGTCAATTCCATCGCTTCGATCAGGCGCTCGCGCGTGATCGGCAGGTTGCGAACCCTTACCCCCAACGCATCGAACACGGCGTTGGCGATCGCTGCCGTGACCGGGCCGTGCGCGGCTTCGCCCGCGCCGACCGGCTCGATCTCCGGCCGCGACATCACCTCGACCTGCACTTCGGGCACCTCGCTGAAGCGCAGGATCGGGTACTCGGTCCAGGAATTGCTGGTGATGCGCTGGTGGTCGAAGCGAACCCGTTCCTTGAGGACCCAGCTGGTGGCCTGAATCGCGCCGCCCTCGATCTGGTTGATCACGCCGTCGGGATTGATGGCCTCGCCGACATCGACCGCGATCGTCAGGCGCTTGACGCTGACGTCCTCCGCGCCCTCGACCTCGGCGATCACGGCGCAATAGGCGCCGGTGTTCTTGTAGCGCGCAAAGCCTATGCCGTAGCCGGTGCCGTCGCGCCTGACCGGCTTCCAGTTCGCGCGTTTTGCAACGGTGCGGATCACATCGCGAGCACGCTCGTCCGACAAATGCCGCAGTCGGAAAAGGACCGGATCTTCGCCGCGCTCAGCCGCGAGTTCGTCGAGAAAGGATTCGATCGCAAACACGTTGCCCTGTGCGCCGAGCGTGCGCAGCGCGGAGGTTCGTATCGGCATGGTGGTGAGGCGGTGGGATTCGATCTGCCACGACGGAAAATCGTAGAGCGGGACGGAATTGCGATCGGCGCCGCCGCCGTTGGCAGGCGGTGGGTTGGCGGCAATCGCACGCGGAAACGGCTTTGCCAGTTCTGTTGCCGCGAGCAGAGCGGGCATGTCCGCGCGGCCCGGCCGCGCCGTGTGGCCGTTGCTCCAGATGCTGTGGCGCCAGCCGACAATCTCGTCTTTCGCATCGAGGTCGGCTTCGATCTCGATGGTCATCGCCGCACCAAAGGGCGCATGCGACATCTCATCGGCGCGCGACCATTGCACGCGGACCGGGCGGCCGCCGGCGGCTTTCGCCAGCAGGACGGCATCGAGCGCGACGTCGTCGGCGCCGTTGTGTCCATAGCAGCCGGCGCCCTCCATATGCTCGACCGTGATGTTCTCGACCGGAAGTCTCAGGACCAGCGCGAGGTCGGCGCGAAGCAGATAGACCCCCTGGCTGTGGGTCCAGACCCGGACCCGGTCGTCGGTCCATTGCGCCATCGCGCAGGACGGCGCGATGGACCCGTGCGCGATATAGGGGCGGGTGTATTGTCGATGGACCGTGCGCGTCTTCGTCAAACTCGATGACGCCTGCTTGCTGGCGATGACGGATAGCTCCGCCGGCTGGCTCTTCAGCCACTCTGCAAGCCCGTCTTCATCGGGAAGTGCTTCAGATGAGGACCACGTGGCGGCCTTGCGCAAGGCGGCAAGCGCCAATTCCGCGCCGGCCTCGGTTTCGCTGACGACGCCTGTGAAATTGCCGTCGCGCACGATGGCAACCAGGCGTTCGATCCTGCGCGCGGCATCCTCTTTCAACTCGATCAGCGTCCCGGTCGAAAGCTCCGACCGCAGCACGCGGCCATGCAACATGCCCGGCAGCGGGGAATCGTGGATGAAACGGGGATGAGCGAAAACCTTGTCGGGGATATCCAGCCGCTGCACGGATTTTCCGGCAACCGCTCGCCGCGCCGATGATTTGGGCACGGCGCCCGGCGTGGCGTGACGGTCGAGCGAGACTTCGCCGGCGAGTTCCCAGTAGCTGGTTGAGACATTGCCGGGACCAGAGATGGTGCCATCGACGATATCGAGCGCGCCCGTGCCGACACCGAGCCGATCCGCGGCGGCGGCGAGGAAAATCTGGCGGATTTCGGCGCAGGCCTGCCGGATCGCGCGCCCCGATTGCTGCACGGAAAGGCTGCCTGACGTGACGCCTTCATTGGGACTGCCCGCCGTGGAGGCGCGAACCATCTGCACGCGGGCGAGTTCGATATCGAGTTCGTCGGCGGCGATCTGGGCGAGCGCCGTCACGATGCCTTGCCCGATCTCGACCTTGCCGGGCGAGACCGTCACATGTCCCTCCGGCGCGATCCGGATCCATGACGACAACATCGGGTTCGCTGCGAGGCTCGGCGGCAATTTGGGCGCGGAGGGGGAGGGGGCCTGCTCGGTCATGACGCCCTTATCTCCGCCGCCGCGCGCAACACCGCCCGCACCATGCGGTTGTGCGAACCGCATCGGCAAAGATTGCGGTCGAGCGCGGTCTTCACGTCTGCGCTTGTCGGATCTGGATTTCGCATCAGCAGCGCGGCGGCGCTCATCAATATGCCGGATACGCAATAGCCGCACTGCAGCGCCTGCTCGGCGATAAAGGCGCGCTGCAGCGGATGCGGCTGTTGCGCATCTCCCAATCCTTCGATGGTGGTGACATCCTTGTCCGCGACCGACCACAGCGGCGTGTCGCAGGCGGTCACCGCGTGATCGCCGACGATGACGTTGCAGGCGCCGCATTCGCCCGCGCCACAACCGAAATGCGAACCGGTCATCCCGAGCTGCCCGCGCAGGATGGTGAGCAGCGATGTATCCGGATCGGCGTCGATGTCAGTCTCGACGCCATTGAGGCGGAATCAAATCTTGGGCATGAAGATTGAGAACCCCGGCTTTAAGGCCTGTCGGCGAATTGCTTGACGACGTCGGCCCATTTCACAATATCGCCGCGCAGGAATTTGTCGAATTCCTCCGGGGTCATCGACATCGGCGTTGCGCCCTGATCGGCCCAGAGCTTGACGATCTCCGGCCGCTTGATGGCGGCGTTGACGGCGGCATTCAGTTTGTCGATGACGGGCTTCGGCGTCCCGGCGGGCGCCATCAATCCGAGCCAGATGGTCGCTTCATATCCGGGGAGGCCCGCCTCTTCGACCGTCGGCACCTCGGGCAACACGCGGGAGCGCGCCTTGCCTGTGGTGGCGAGCGCCCGTACCTGGCCCTGGCTGACATTGGGGGCCATCGTCGTCACCGCGTCGATCATCATCTGCACCTGCCCGCCGATGACGCCGTTACGCGCCTCGCCGCTGTTGCGGTAGGGCACATGCACGAGATCGATGCCCGCCATGCTCTTAAACAGCTCGCCGGCCATGTGATAGGGCGTGCCCTGGCCGGACGAAGCGTAGTTCAGCTTGCCGGGCTGCGACTTGGCGAGCGCGATAAATTCCTTCAGGTTGTTGGCCGCGACCTTCGGGTGCACGACGATCACAAGATCGGAAAAATTGATCGGCGCGATCGGCACCAGATCCCGCATCAATTCGTATTTGCGCTGCGGCACCAGCGATTCATTGGCGGTCTGGGTATTCGACATCATCAACAGCGTGTAGCCGTCGGGCGGCGACTTGGCGGCCTCCTGCGTGCCGATCACGGCGCCGGCGCCCGGGCGGTTCTCGATCACGAAGGGTTGTTTGAGGGTCTCTTGCATGGCGTTGCCGAGCAGACGGGCCGTCACGTCGGCCGGGCCGCCGGCGCCGAAGGGAACGATGATCCGAATGGCGCGCGTCGGATAGTCCTGCGCGAGGGACGGACCGGCAAGAAATGCCTGCGCTGCAACAACAACTGCAGCCAGCGCGAGCGCAGGCCCTGAAGAGCATTCCATGGCGGGCCTTGGTACGGACGCCGGGTCCTTCATTGCAAACTCCTCGAACCCAACGTCCCCAACTCTCGCGTTCCCAAGTCTCGTCTTGTCTCTTCTTGGACCGGTGGCTGGCCAAATCCAGCGTTCGGGTCTAACTGTCAAGTCTAGCGGCAACGGGAATGAGCTGTCGACATGGACTCCAGCTTCGCCGCAGGAATAAAATAACTGGCAGTAGGGAAATCCCGCCGGAACACGGCGACAGAGTGGGGCAATGAAAAATCAAAAAATTTCCCGCCGCGACGCGCTCAGGGGTGCGGGAGGTTTGCTCGCGGGCGCGGCGTTCTCGACCCGCGTCCTCGCGGACGCGCCACCGGCCGAACCGGTCACCCCGGCCCTGATCGCAGCCGCCACGAAGGAAGGTCAGGTCATCCATTATACCTCGACCGATCTGCCGGTCGCCGAAAAAGTGGCAAAGGCCTTCGAGGCGAAATATCCGGGTATTGCGGTGCGCGTCGAGCGCACCGGGGCGGAGCGCGTGTTCCAGCGCATCGGTCAGGAATATTCCAGCAACATCCACGCCGTCGACGTGGTGAATTCGTCCGACGCCGCGCATTTCATCGTCTGGAAGCGCGACGGCCTTCTTGCGCCGTACGTGCCGGAGGACGTCGCCAAATTCTATCCACCGGAGCACCGGGACATCGACGGCCAGTTCGCAAGCTGGCGTGTCTTTCTCAGCATCATCGCCTACAACACGAAACTGGTGAAGGCCGAGGAGGCGCCGAAGAGTTTCGCCGATCTGCTCGATCCCAAATGGAAGGGCAAGATCGTCAAGGCGCATCCCGGCTATAGCGGCACCATCCTGACCGCGACCTACCAGTTGCAGCGTGAACTCGGCTGGTCCTGGTTCGAACAGCTGGCCAGGCAGAATGTCATGCAGGTGCAATCGTCATCCGATCCGCCGAAGAAGCTCGACCTCGGGGAGCGCGCGATCATGGCCGACGGCACCGAGTACAACATCCTGCAATTGAAGGAGGCGGGACGCCCGGTCGAGCCGGTCTACGCCACCGAGGGGTCGCCGATGATCATCGGTCCCAACGGCATCTTCAAGAATTCGCCTAACCCGAACGCGGCGAGATTGTTCCAGTCGTTCTGCTTTTCCCGCGAAGCCCAGCAGCTCATCATCGATATCGGCGGATTGCGTTCGATGCATCCGCAAACCCAGGAGAAGGCCGGTCGCACGCCGCTCAAGGACATCAAGACCCTGAAGGACGATCCCGTCGCCGTCGAACAGCAGAGCAGCGCCATCAAGTCCCGCTACACGAGGATCTTCCGCGTCTGATCCGCCGATTTCTAACGCCATTCGTACATTCGAGTCGTCATGACCTCCGAGCTGCCAAAGACCTCCGTCGCCGAAACATTGGCGCAAAAGATCGCGGCGCTGAAGCCGGGCGTGCTGCCGCCTGCGACGGCGCGCAAATGCGAAGACCTGTTGATCGATGTCGTCGGATTGTGCGTCACCGCGCGCAACGAGGATTATGCGCAAAGCGCCCTTGATGGCTGCGACGATGACGGCCCCTGCACGGTGATCGGTCACAGGCGAACGCTGACCGCCGCGGGCGCGGCCTTCGTCAACGGCACCGCGGCCCATGGCGAGGATTTCGACGATACGTTCGAGGGCGGTCCCGTCCATGCCGGCGCCGTGATCGTGCCGGCGGTTCTGGCGGCCTGCGAGCGGCACAATCCGGATGGCCGCATGGCGCTGACGGGAATTGCGGTCGGCACCGAAGTTCTCTGCCGGTTGAGCCTCGTGGTGCCGAAGGCCGTCCACAAGGCCGGCTTTCACCCGACCGCGATCTTCGGCGCGATGGGCGCCGCCGCGGGCGTCGGCGCCGCCCTTGGGTTGAATGAGAAGCAGATCGTCGACGCGCTCGGCATCGCCGGCAGCATGGCCGGCGGCATCATCGAATATCTCGCGGAGGGCGCCTGGACCAAGCGGCTGCATGCGGGCTGGGCGGCACAGTCAGGTATTCGCGCGGCGCTATTGGCGCGGCAGGGCTTTGTCGGTCCGCGCACGGTGTTCGAGGGCGTGCACGGGCTGTTTCACGGCTTCGCGCATACCACCCAGGGCGACTATGACGCGCTGATAGGGGATTTCGGCGCGCGCTGGGTGACGGACACGCTGGCGTTCAAGCCGTATCCTTGCGGAACCATGGCCCAGCCCTACATCGACTGCGCCCGGCGGCTGGCCGCGCGCGGTATCAAGGCCGAGGAGGTCGAGGCGATCGTCTGCGAGGTGGCGGAGGGGACCGTGCACCGGCTATGGGAGCCCTTGGCCGACAAGCGGCGCCCGCGCAACGGCTATGCCGCCAAGTTCGCCGTGCCGTATCTTTTGGCGACCGGCTTCGTGCATGGCGGTGTCGGGCTCGGCGCGTTTACGGAAGCGGCGATCCGCGACGCGGCCGTGCTCGCGCTTGCGGCAAAAGTGAAGTTCGTGATCGATCCCGATAACCCTTACCCGAACAACTATACCGGCCATGTCAGGGCGACGCTCGGGGACGGCAGCGTCGTCGAGGAGCGACAGCCTTACTTGCGCGGCGGCGCCCGGGAGCCGCTGACCCGGCAGGACGTGACCGACAAGTTCACGCTCAACGTCGAGCATGGCGGCTGGAGCAGGGCGCAGAGCGACGCGGCGTTGCAACTGCTGGCGGGACTGTATCAGGGCAAGATCGATTTATGCCCGTTGCAGAGCTAGTCGTCGTCATGGCCGGGCTTGTCCCGGCCATCCACGACTTGATGCCAATCAAGAAAGACGTGGATGCCCGGCATAAAGCCGGGCATGACGTGGCAGAGGGAGAGGCAATGACTGGAACACTGAACTCGACGGCAAGGTCGCCATCGTCACCGGCGCGGGCCGCAATATCGGCCGCGCGATCGCGCTGACGCTCGCGGATGCCGGCGCGTCGATCGTGGTCAATGCGCGCAGCAATCGCGCCGAGGCCGACGCGGTTGCGCGCGAGATCGAGGCGATGGGCCGGAAAGCGCTGGTGCATATCGGCGACGTCGCCGATTCCGCTCACGTGCAGGCGATGGCGGAAATGGCGGCCAAGCATTTCGGCCGGATCGACATCCTCGTCAACAACGCCGCGCTGCGGCGGGAAAAGCCGTTCGCGGATATGACCTACGCCGAATGGCGCGAGATCATGAACGTCACCCTCGATGGCACCTTTCATTGCGTCAAGGCCTGCCTGCCGCACCTGAAGAAAAGCGGCGCGGGAACCATCGTCAATATCGGCGGCCTGAGCGCGCATACCGGCGCCAAGGACCGCGCGCATGTGGTGACCGCCAAGGCCGGGGTCATCGGCTTCACCCGCGCGCTCGCCCACGACCTGGCCTCCGACGGCATCACCGTCAATTGCGTGGTTCCCGGCCTGATCGGCACGCCGCGGGCGAAGGACAAGCCGGAACCGGCGCATCACCTGATCCATCAGACCATCACCGGCGAACGCGGCCGCCCCGAGGACGTCGCGGCCGCGGTGCGGTTCCTGTGCGGGCCCGCCGCCCGCTACATCAACGGGCAGGCGATCCACAGCAATGGCGGGGCCTATCTCGGCGGTTAGAGCGCTATCGGTTCTGATCGGATCAGAACCGAGGCTCTAATCTTTTGTTTTGACGCGTTTTCCTTACGCGAACCGGTACCCACCCTCGGATCAAGTCCGAGGGCATGCTTCGCTCGAAAACGCCATATTGCATGGCTCGCTTACGACTTACGCACCCGTGTGCCGGAAAATTGCGCTGGTTCTCTGGGGTTTTGATGTTAACCATTAGGCCGTGAACCAGCAGCCCAAAATCGATATCCGGCACTCCACCTGTCCGCACGATTGTCCGTCGGCCTGCGCGCTCGATGTCGAGGTGATCGACAATGCCAGCATCGGCCGGGTGCGCGGTTCCAAGCTGCAGAGCTACACGGCCGGCGTTGTCTGCGCCAAGGTCGCTCGTTACGCCGAGCGCATCCACCATCCGGACCGGCTGACCCATCCGATGTTCCGCGTCGGCCCCAAGGGCTCGGGCAAGTTTGCGCGGATCACCTGGGACGACGCGCTCGACGAGATCGCCAATCGCTTCAATGCGGCCGAGCGCGAATTCGGCGCCGAATCGGTATGGCCGTATTACTATGCCGGCACCATGGGACTGGTGATGCGCGACGGCATCAACCGCCTTGCCCATGTGAAGAAATATTCCCGCTTCTACTCCACGATCTGTTCCACCATCGCGCGGGTGGGATTTGTCGCCGGCACCGGCAAGATCGCCGGCGTCGATCCGCGCGAGATGGGGGTCTCCGACCTGGTGGTGATCTGGGGCACCAATCCGGTGAATACCCAGGTCAATGTGATGACGCACGCGATGCGCGCCCGCAAAGAGCGCGGCGCGAAGATCGCGGCCGTCGATGTCTACAACAACGACACCATGAAGCAGGCCGACATCAAGATCATCCTGCGGCCGGGCACCGATGGCGCGTTCGCCTGCGGCGTCATGCATGTGCTGTTCCGCGAAGGCTTTGCGGATCGCGACTATCTGGCGCGCTATACCGATTGCCCGGCAGAGCTCGAGGCCCATCTTCAAACCCGCAACCCCGAATGGGCGTCGTCGATCTCAGGCGTGCCGGTCGCGGAGATCGAGGATTTCGCCCGCACGGTCGGCCGGACGAAGCGCGCGTTCTTCCGTCTCGGCTATGGCTTCACCCGCAGCCGCAACGGCGCAGCGCAGATGCATGCGGCGCTGTGCATTCCTGCCGTGACCGGCGCCTGGCAATACGAGGGCGGCGGCGCGTTCTTCAACAATGCCGCGCTCTGGAAATTCGACGAATCCCTGATCATGGGGCATGACGCGATCGACCGCGCCACGCGGCAGCTCGACCAATCCAAGATCGGACGCATCCTGACGGGCGATGCGGCCGCGCTCAGAGGCGGCCCGCCGGTCAAGGCGATGCTGATCCAGAACACCAATCCGATGACGGTCGCCCCGGAGCAGGCGCTGGTGCGCCAGGGCTTTGCGCGCCAGCGACCTGTTCGTGGCGGTGCACGAGCAGTTCATGACCGAGACCGCGCAGATGGCCGACGTCGTGCTTCCGGCCACGATGTTCATGGAGCACCACGATCTCTATTACGGCGGCGGCCATCAGCACATTTCGGTCGGCCCCAAGCTGATCGAGCCACCCGGCGAATGCCGTTCCAATCACGAGGTGCTGCGAGGGCTCGCCAGGCGGCTGAAGGCCGTCCATCCCGGATTTGAAATGTCGCCGCGCGAATTGATCGACGCCACGCTTCGAAGGAGCGGGCATGGCGGCGTCGCCGAGCTGGAGGCCGATCTGTGGCGCGATCTTCAGCCGGACTTCCGCACCTCGCATTATCTCGACGGCTTCGCGCATGCCGGACGGCAAATTCCACTTCAAGGCCGACTGGACGCATATTCCGCTCGGCAATGCCGGCCTGATGGGGGCGTATGATCAAATGCCCTCGCTGCCCGATCACTGGACGGCGATCGAGGAGGCGGATGAGGCCCATCCGTTCCGGCTCGCGACCAGTCCCTCGCGCAGCTTCCTCAACACCACCTTCAACGAGACGCCTTCATCGCAGGCGCGCGAGGGCGCGCCGAGCGTGATGATGCATCCGGACGATGCGGCTGCGCTTGGGATCGCCGACGGCGACGCCGTCACCCTCGGCAATTTGCGCGGCGAGACCACGCTGACCGCCAAGCTGTTCGACGGCGTGCGCCGCGGCGTGCTGATCGCCGAATCGGTGCATCCGAACAAGGCCCATATCGGCGGCCGCGGCATCAACATGCTCACCGGGGCCGAATCCGTCGCACCCTTCGGCGGCGCGGCATTCCATGACAACAAGGTCTGGGCGAAAAAGGCCGCGCCGGCGGCGATTCCGACGCCTTAAGTTTCCACTTTGGAATTCCGACCCTGCGGTCTGGCGAAAAGCTGGTTCCCACTTCGGCCTGTCATGCTCTAAAGTCGTCATTGCGAGGAGCCAACGGGTCCGGCCGTCGGCCGGCCTGATGACAGGCTTCGCGACGAAGCAATCCATTCATTGCGGCGCCATGGATTGCTTCGCTTTCGCTCGCAATGACGGCAATAACAGGTGAGCAGGGCCATGACAGACAGCAACACCGTCCTCCTTGAGAAGCGCGGACAGGCGCTCTGGATCACCATCAACCGGCCGGAGAAGCGCAACGCCATCAATGGCGACGTCATCGCCGGAATCGCCAGGGGCTATCGCATGGCCCATGACGACAGGGAGGTGCGGGTGATCGTCCTGACCGGGGCCGGCGACAAGGCGTTCTGCGCCGGCGCCGACTTGCAGAACACCGGCGGCGCCTTTGCGCACGATTTTGCCAAGCCGAATGTCGACTACGCCGATTTGCTGCGGCTGTCGCAGAACGCCACCAAGCCCGCGATCGCGCGGGTCGGCGGCGTCTGCATGGCCGGCGGCATGGGCCTGTTGTGCATGACCGACATGGCGGTCGCTAGCGACCACGTGATGTTTGGACTACCCGAGGTCAAGGTCGGCGTGTTTCCGATGCAGGTCTTGAGCCTGTTGCAATCGATCGCGCCGCGGCGCCTTGTCAGCGAATGGGCGATCACCGGCGAGCCGTTCGACGCCAGGGCCGCGCTATCAGCCGGATTGCTCAACTATGTGGTGCCGCAGGCCGAGCTCGACGCCAGGCTCGACTGGCTGATCGGCCGCATCACCGACAAGTCACCGACCGCGATCCGCCGCGGCAAATACGCCATGCGCGCGATCGCCTCGATGTCGTTCGATGAAAGCATCGCCTACACCGAAACCCAGATCGCGCTTCTGGCGATGACCGAAGACGCCAAGGAGGGGCTGAAGGCGTTCGGTGAAAAGCGGAAGCCGGTCTGGCCGGGGAAGTGAGCTTCATTGTCGTCCCTGCGTCCGCAGGCAAAATCGAAATCACCCGGTAAGCCAGCGGAACGCGCGGCTTACGAAAGCTGGCCCGCCTTCATTGACAGGCGTTCCATGCGCCATCAGCACCTTTTCCGCGGGCCATGCCCGAATACGAGCAAGTGAAACCCGCGCGGTCCTGCGGTCAACAAATCGCGTCACTTTGACTGTGTGCCGGTCACTTCCGTTTCGCACCCAACTCCGGACATGCCGCTGTACCGCAATAACTGACGTTATGTGCCAGTGCACAAAGTCGCTGCGCTCCAGCCCGCTGCGCGGGGCGCAAGAACCGAGAGACCGGAAGCCAGCTGAGAGGGCAGCGCTGGCGCGTTTGAGAGCCCCGTCCTGAGATCGAGGTCCTGTCAACCTCACTCAGGATGGAGCTCCCATGAGCGACACTACCACTGTCAGTCCGCTGCGTCAGCGCATGATCGAGGACATGGCTGCCCGCAAGCTCAACCCACACACTCAACGTAGTCACATCCAAAGCTGCAAGCGGTTCGCCGCCTGGCTCAAACGCTCGCCCGATACGGCAACGCCCAACGAGGTGCGCGGATTTCAGCTGCACCTGATCGAGAGCGGGACGAGCATCTGCAACCGCAATCGGATCATGACCGGGGTGCGGTTCTTGTTCCGCGTCACCCTCCGTCGCCACGATCTGGCGGCCGAGGTTTGGCACATCAAGGAGCCCGAGAGGCTGCCGCCGGTGCTGAGCCCTGAGGAGGTCAAGCGTGTCCTGACCATGGCGACGAGCCTGAAGGCGCGAGCGATGCTAACGCTGGCCTATGGTTGCGGGTTGCGGGCCGGCGAGGTGGTGCGGCTGCGAGCGGGCGACATCGACAGCGAACAGATGATCATTCGCATCGTGCAGTCGAAGGGCCGCAAGGACCGGCACGTGATGCTGCCGGCGGAAGTCCTCGAGCTGTTGCGGCAATGGTGGAAGGCGCGGCCGAGCGCATCCAACAACGGCGTCGCGCCCGAACACCACTGGCTGTTTCCAGGTCGCCGTGATCAGCCGCTGACTACGCGTCAGTTTGGGCGACTATTCAAGGAGGCCGCCAAAGCCGCGGCGCTGCGCAAGACGGTCTCGCTGCATTCGCTTCGCCACAGCTTTGCGACCCATCTGCTCGAGCGCGGCGAGGACATTCGCGTGATTTAAGCGTTGCTCGGACATTCCAAGCCCGAGACGACAGCCCGCTACAGTCGCGTGGCGATCGGACTGATTGCCAAGATCGAGAGCCCTCTGGAGGGTCTGCGCGCGCCGCGCCGCCGGCGTGCGAAGCGAGACAGTGCGGAGCCGCCGGCGCCATAGCGCCGCCGGCCATGGCTCGACCAGCTCTGGAAGTCGCGGACATTTTCCGCGACCACGGTCCTGTCTGGCGTGAGGACAACCGCGGGCATGTGAGCCTCGACCAGTTGAAGGTGATGAGTGCGATCGAGCGCTGTCGTACAGCGGCGCTCGGCGGCCATGTCGCGCGCTGCGAGAACGCGACGTGTGGCCATACCGAGATCGCCTACAACTCCTGCCGCAACCGGCATTGCCCGAAGTGCCAGGCCGCGGCGTCACGCCAGTGGCTCGCCGACCGCGAAGCCGAGCTGTTGCCGGTGCCGTACTTTCACGTCGTGTACACGCTGCCGAGCGAACTGCGCGACATCGCCTACCAGAACAAGCGCGTGGTCTACAATCTGCTGATGAAGGCGGCGGCCGAGACGACGCTCGCCATCGCCGCCGATCCCAAGCGCCTCGGCGCGCGGATCGGCATCACCTCGGTGCTTCACACCTGGGGCTCGGCACTCACCCATCATCCGCACGTGCACATGATCGTGCCGGGTGGAGGGCTCTCGCTCGATAACGCGCGATGGGTCGCCGCGCGCCCCGACTTCCTCGTCCATGTCAAAGTGCTGGCGCGCCTGTTCCGCGGCAAGATGCTGGCAATGCTCATGGCGGCGCACGATGACGGCGAGTTGAAGTTCTTCAACAGCCATGCCGGACTCGCCGACAAGAAAACATTCAAGCGTTTCATCGCCCCGCTGCGGCGCATCAAGTGGGTGGTCTATTGCAAGGCGCCATTCGCAGGGCCCGAGCAGGTACTACGCTATCTCTCCCGTTACACCCATCGCGTCGCCATCTCGAACCGCCGCCTCGTTGCAGCCGACAACGGCGCGATTGCGTTCCGCTGGAAAGATTATCGCGTCGACGGCCCGGATCGCTGGAAGACGATGCGGCTTCACCCGCACGAGTTCATCCGCCGCTTCCTCATCCACGTGCTGCCCAAAGGCTTCCACCGCATCCGCCACTACGGGCTCTTTGCCAACGCCAACCGCGCCGAGAACGTCGCGACCGCCCGCGCACTCCTCAACGTCGCCCCGCCTGCCACCGCCCCGCAAGAGCCACCGGATATCGCTACCGACACGCCACGTGTGCTGCCTTGCCCTTGCCCACGCTGTGGTGGCCGCATGATCTTGATCGAGACCTTCGCGCCCGGCTGCGAGCCGAGGTGGCGCCCGATGCCGAGCAGGATCGACACATCATGAGCCAGACCTCCCCTGAGCGTCGCCACTTCCCCGTTCCGACGAGCTGGCCCTACGCCGGCAGCGATCCCTCTCGACCCAGTCACTACGCTCGACGCACCGTGCGCTCGTTGATCCGTTCAGAGCGCTTGCCGAGATGCCTATTCCACGCTTCTAATCTCGCCTGTGTGCAGATCCCCCTGCCGCGTCCTGTCGGCGTCACATCCAACATCGAGATCGGCGCCGCCATCAAATCCCCATAGCGCCCGTTGCACCACCGGTGCTCAACTTCCCGCGACTTCGTGCCTTGGCGCTTTTCGGCCGCCGGCCACCGCAATCCGTGGTCAGGCCGTAATCCCGGCGGCCGAAAACCTTCACAACAGCGGACTTCCGATACGTGACTCACCTCCTCGGGTCGATGGCTTGGTCGCGCTTCTCACCTTAGATGTAATATAATCTTGCCAAAGCCCCACCTTTCGGCGTGTCGGTATCGGCGCCAGCCGTGGAGCGGAAAATGGATCGAGATACAGCAATCTAGGGAATTGATGGAATGTTAATAAGCAGCGCGAGCCAATTTAGATGGAATAGCGCATTACATGAAGAACAATATTCTTCTCCTCAAGAAGAAATTTTTTTCTGATGCTGTGTTATCAATTTACGGAGAGAAAATCGATGGCCGCGCTGATAAAAACGTCTCTCCTCCTCTCTTTTGCTTCACGACTAGTAATTTTCCAGACATTACTCCGAAAAAAAAATATATAAGCCGCCTTAGCAATTTTTGTAGATGCAGATAGCAGGCATCGGGGCCGTCACGGCTGGTACACCAAAGCCGCCGCGAAAGCCTGGATATTCGGCTCATCGGAGATCAAAGGAAGCGCCGTTTTGTCCCGTCCGACCTGCCACTTCCGTTCAACCCCGACAACGGACATCATCAAGCCGACCCGGCATGTCCAAAATGTGCCAACGCACAAAGTCGCTGCGCTCCAGCCCGCTGCGCGGGGCGCAAGAACCGAGAGACCGGAAGCCAGCTGAGAGGGCAGCGCTGGCGCGTTTGAGAGCCCCGTCCTGAGATCGAGGTCCTGTCAACCTCACTCAGGATGGAGCTCCCATGAGCGACACTACCACTGTCAGTCCGCTGCGTCAGCGCATGATCGAGGACATGGCTGCCCGCAAGCTCAACCCACACACTCAACGTAGTCACATCCAAAGCTGCAAGCGGTTCGCCGCCTGGCTCAAACGCTCGCCCGATACGGCAACGCCCGACGAGGTGCGCGGATTTCAGCTGCACCTGATCGAGAGCGGGACGAGCATCTGCAACCGCAATCGGATCATGACCGGGGTGCGGTTCTTGTTCCGCGTCACCCTCCGTCGCCACGATCTGGCGGCCGAGGTTTGGCACATCAAGGAGCCCGAGAGGCTGCCGCCGGTGCTGAGCCCTGAGGAGGTCAAGCGTGTCCTGACCATGGCGACGAGCCTGAAGGCGCGAGCGATGCTAACGCTGGCCTATGGTTGCGGGTTGCGGGCCGGCGAGGTGGTGCGGCTGCGAGCGGGCGACATCGACAGCGAACAGATGATCATTCGCATCGTGCAGTCGAAGGGCCGCAAGGACCGGCACGTGATGCTGCCGGCGGAAGTCCTCGAGCTGTTGCGGCAATGGTGGAAGGCGCGGCCGAGCGCATCCAACAACGGCGTCGCGCCCGAACACCACTGGCTGTTTCCAGGTCGCCGTGATCAGCCGCTGACTACGCGTCAGTTTGGGCGACTATTCAAGGAGGCCGCCAAAGCCGCGGCGCTGCGCAAGACGGTCTCGCTGCATTCGCTTCGCCACAGCTTTGCGACCCATCTGCTCGAGCGCGGCGAGGACATTCGCGTGATTCAAGCGTTGCTCGGACATTCCAAGCCCGAGACGACAGCCCGCTACAGTCGCGTGGCGATCGGACTGATTGCCAAGATCGAGAGCCCTCTGGAGGGTCTGCGCGCGCCGCGCCGCCGGCGTGCGAAGCGAGACAGTGCGGAGCCGCCGGCGCCATAGCGCCGCCGGCCATGGCTCGACCAGCTCTGGAGGTCGCGGACATTTTCCGCGACCACGGTCCTGTCTGGCGTGAGGACAACCGCGGGCATGTGAGCCTCGACCAGTTGAAGGTGATGAGTGCGATCGAGCGCTGTCGTACAGCGGCGCTCGGCGGCCATGTCGCGCGCTGCGAGAACGCGACGTGTGGCCATACCGAGATCGCCTACAACTCCTGCCGCAACCGGCATTGCCCGAAGTGCCAGGCCGCGGCGTCACGCCAGTGGCTCGCCGACCGCGAAGCCGAGCTGTTGCCGGTGCCGTACTTTCACGTCGTGTACACGCTGCCGAGCGAACTGCGCGACATCGCCTACCAGAACAAGCGCGTGGTCTACAATCTGCTGATGAAGGCGGCGGCCGAGACGACGCTCGCCATCGCCGCCGATCCCAAGCGCCTCGGCGCGCGGATCGGCATCACCTCGGTGCTTCACACCTGGGGCTCGGCACTCACCCATCATCCGCACGTGCACATGATCGTGCCGGGTGGAGGGCTCTCGCTCGATAACGCGCGATGGGTCGCCGCGCGCCCCGACTTCCTCGTCCATGTCAAAGTGCTGGCGCGCCTGTTCCGCGGCAAGATGCTGGCAATGCTCATGGCGGCGCACGATGACGGCGAGTTGAAGTTCTTCAACAGCCATGCCGGACTCGCCGACAAGAAAACATTCAAGCGTTTCATCGCCCCGCTGCGGCGCATCAAGTGGGTGGTCTATTGCAAGGCGCCATTCGCAGGGCCCGAGCAGGTACTACGCTATCTCTCCCGTTACACCCATCGCGTCGCCATCTCGAACCGCCGCCTCGTTGCAGCCGACGACGGCGCGATTGCGTTCCGCTGGAAAGATTATCGCGTCGACGGCCCGGATCGCTGGAAGACGATGCGGCTTCACCCGCACGAGTTCATCCGCCGCTTCCTCATCCACGTGCTGCCCAAAGGCTTCCACCGCATCCGCCACTACGGGCTCTTTGCCAACGCCAACCGCGCCGAGAACGTCGCGACCGCCCGCGCACTCCTCAACGTCGCCCCGCCTGCCACCGCCCCGCAAGAGCCACCGGATATCGCTACCGACACGCCACGTGTGCTGCCTTGCCCTTGCCCACGCTGTGGTGGCCGCATGATCTTGATCGAGACCTTCGCGCCCGGCTGCGAGCCGAGGTGGCGCCCGATGCCGAGCAGGATCGACACATCATGAGCCAGACCTCCCCTGAGCGTCGCCACTTCCCCGTTCCGACGAGCTGGCCCTACGCCGGCAGCGATCCCTCTCGACCCAGTCACTACGCTCGACGCACCGTGCGCTCGTTGATCCGTTCAGAGCGCTTGCCGAGATGCCTATTCCACGCTTCTAATCTCGCCTGTGTGCAGATCCCCCTGCCGCGTCCTGTCGGCGTCACATCCAACATCGAGATCGGCGCCGCCATCAAATCCCCATAGCGCCCGTTGCACCACCGGTGCTCAACTTCCCGCGACTTCGTGCCTTGGCGCTTTTCGGCCGCCGGCCACCGCAATCCGTGGTCAGGCCGTAATCCCGGCGGC
>CAVRAH010000010.1:0-38715 GCA_963718925.1 uncultured Alphaproteobacteria bacterium | reverse complement strand
AAGCGTCGTTTTGTCCGTCCGCCTGCCACTTCCGATCTACCCCGATCAACGGACATCGCAGGCCGATCCGGCATGTCACAAACTGCGACATAGCCCTTGTTGTAACAGGTCGGGCTCATCATCTGTTTTCGTGCAACGCTCCATCGCAGGAAGCCTCCGGCCCTCCCACACCCACCCGATCAGCAGCATGGTGACGAAGATTTGCCACCATGCTGCTGTCGTCTATGTTAGGGCAGCACGTTGGTGAAGCCTCCGCCGACACCGACACCGACATTGTTGGAGAAGGCGCCGCTCAAGGCCGCGCCACCCGGACCGGCCACTGCACCGGACTGACCGGTTGACTGACCGATGGACGTGCCAATGCCCGCACTGAGGCTCCCCGCAGGCGTAGCAACGGCAACGCCGCTACCCACCGAGGTATTGACACCATTGGCCGCCGAAGCAGCCGCAGCGTTGCCCAACGCTCCAGCGCCGGTGAGCGTGGTCACATTACCAAGATTGGCACCGCCGCCGATGGCGAGCGTGGAGCCGGCGTCAGCCGGCACAATGCTTTCCACCAGAGCCATGAACGCAACACCCATCAATAGCTTCTTCATCGTGACTTTCCCTTCTTTTCGGTTTCCGCCATGGCAGGTGCCGGGGCGGGTTGGGTTGCTGCCGTGGTCGTCACTCCACCACGCACCGCCGCTTTCTTCTTCGGCGGAGACGCGTGGTGCTCGACGGAGGCCCAGACACGGCAGTGCTGGCCGGGCTCGTCGTAGTCGTTGCAAAGACGGATCTTGCCGGTCTTGTCCTCGACCAGCAGGATCGGGCCGCCCGCGTAGGGCTGCTCGTCCGTGGCCGTCGTTGCCGCCGATGCGTAGGCGACCAGAGCAGGAGCGTAGATGGGAGCCACGGGAGCCCGCGGCAGATAGATCGCGCAAACGTCCGGCATCGCGCGATAGATGTCGCCGTTAAGGCAAAGCCGCGCCAGCGCGGCCTTCTTCAGGCCAAAGCTCCACAGCGTCCGCGCATCGAGCCGCGCCGCGCAGCCGGGATCAGGGATCGAGGTGCCGAAGCTGAATCCGGTCCCGACAAACGCGCCTCCGCCGGAAACCGACCCGAGGCACGTTTCGAGCCCGGCCGCGGCCAAGCCCGGTGCGAAAACGCTCGGCACGCTCTTGACCGTCTGATTGGCCGGCACGCTGCTGTTGCTGGTGATCGTCGCCGAGCCGCCTTGCCCCGAGATCGCGTGCGAGCTCGATGTCGATCCGGCAATGCCGACGCCCGTTCCAGTCGTCGTCGATAATTGAGCCCATGCAGGGCCGCTCGCCGCCATCGCAACGATGGCAGCCAACAAAAGGCGCTCCATGTGTAGTTCTTTCTACCGCGCTGGTAGAATGAAAATTCACAACACACGTCGACCCGCCAATTGATTCAATTTATCTTAAGTTTTTGCATTCTTCATCCGCAGATTTGTTTCGTGGTTAACAGGCGCGGTAAGCCCAGGAGAGTCTTTCTCAAGCGACCAATGTCCCGCTATTAGTCCCATAGCCGAAAACCGATCGAGTCCGCTAAGGGTCGGTCCATCCGCGCTATGCCCGGGCTGCCCCCGTCAGCGACCGAACTGCGGACATCGCTGGTGGTCCGGTTCGTGCCAATGAGCGACAAAGGGCGCTTGGCTCGAAACGCGAAGGAGGTCGCCAACTGAGGCTGCCTAATCGAAAGCCACGCCGATCCGATATTCTTTGCGCCAGACGACATGGCAGGGCAAATGCAATCCATCGTCTGGCACAACTAATGTGAATCTCTCAGGGATTCCAGCTTGGCTGGGTACCTCTATCGCCGCTCCGGTAAGGGACAGGTCGCGGACCGTGCAATCAATAGTCGCAGCGCCAAACTCAATCTTGGCAACTTTCATGGTGCGATAGCGAGGTGCAATCCGAGTTTCGACCATTGAATATCGCCTAATTGATGCCGAAACTTGCCCCTATCGCCCGGATCATCCGACCCAAATGGCTGCAGTAATACCCGCCGTAATTATTTTGATCCCAGAAATACAGGAAGACAGCGACAATCGAAATTGCGCCAATGACCTTCATAAACTTGATATGATGGGCATAATTTACCCTTTCGCTAAATCAGGACGCAACCGGATTTATAATTCCCATTCCGTCCCGAAATCCTCAGTGGTTCTATTGATCCATAGCAAGGCGGAACGGCAGCTGAGCCATACCAGGCGGTCGCCGTCGTTCGGCGTGTGGCTAGATGACAAGTGCAGTACAAACGCGCCGTTGGTTGTTCGGAAAAGCGAATCGCGCGCCTGATGTTCCTCAAGCGATTCAGAATCAATAAACGGGTACGTTCGCGAAGCAAGAAGCTGCATGGCGAATCAAAATCAGTTCGATCAATAGCACCGATTAGACAACAACGAGATTAACAATCTCTTTCCAGTTGCGGCTGGTGTCGACTACTCGCCCGTGATGTCCGAGCCAGGGTCAATAGCGCCGATTTGACAGCGCATCGTTCGCTTCCGGTCTTCCCCGATTGGCAGACATTCTCAGGGGCATTCGGCATGTCTCAAAAGTGCCGACAACGGTCATTGCGGCCTCCCGCCAATCGGATGTACCGACCATCCTCCTTTCCTGCCGGCAAACGATCGGTATTGAATTTCGCCAGAAATGCATACCGCTTTTGACGGCGGCCGCTTGGACAGACGCTTCCCTTGAAAGTCTCGGCACCTTCCTTTCGCGGTGGCGTGGCGGTATGCTCTGCTGGCGTCGGCACCTCTGCTGCGAGTGGAGCCCGCAGCAGGGAGGCGACTATGGCGTCAACTCTGGTCGGCAAACAGGCCGTCGTGATCGGCGCGGGAATGGGTGGGCTAACCGCCGCGGGAGCGCTCGCCGACTTCTTCGAACAGGTGGTTGTTCTGGAGCGCGACACTCTGCCTTCAGAGCCCGCGCATCGCGCGGGGACGCCACAGGCGCGCCACGTGCATGCGCTGCTGCTCAGCGGCCAGCGCGCCCTCAGCGAGCTGTTCACAGGGGTCGAGCAGGATCTCGCACGGGCGGGAGCTGTGCCGCTCCGTGTCGGTCTCGATGTTCGCATGGAGCGCCCGGGTTATGATCCGTTCCCGCAACGCGACCTCGGCTTTTTCAGCTACGCCGTGTCACGGCCGACCATCGAGTGCGTTGTGCGACAGCGGGTGGAAAGCCGCGCGAACATCACGCTACGCCAGCATTGCCGGGTCGAGAAATTGCTGGCGTCTCCAAATGGAGAGACGGTTTCCGGCGTGCGCTATGAGAACGACAACGGCGCGAGAGAGACGATTGCGACGGACCTCGTCGTCGACGCCTCCGGAACCGGCACCCTCACGCTAGATTTGTTGCAATCGACCGGCCGACCGCTGCCGGAGGAAACCACGATTGGCATCGATCTCGGCTATGCGACATGCGTCTTTGCCATTCCAGACGACGCCCCGGCCGATTGGAAAGGCGTCATGACCTTCGGCCAGGCCCCCCATGACAGCCGTGGCGGTCTGATGCTGCCGCTCGAGGGCAACCGCTGGATGGCAACCATTGGCGGGCGCCACGGAGACGTGCCGTCGGGCGATGCTGAGGGGTTTCTGGCATATGCCAGGGCACTGCGGACGCCGACGATCTACAACGCGATCAGCCACGCCGAGCGCCTTGGCGGGGTCGCGCGCTACGGCTTCCGTGAAAGCGTGCGCCGCCACTTCGAACGGCTCGACGAGTTTCCCCGCGGGCTTTTGCCTATCGCCGATGCCATCTGCCGCTTTAATCCCGTCTACGGACAAGGCATGAGCGTGGCCGCCCAGGAGGCGTGCCTTCTCCAGACGCTCCTCGGGAGACTGGCAGGAGACAGCAATCCGATCGCCGCGTTGGCGCCGACTTTCTTCGCCGAGGTGCAGACGTTAATCGAGACTCCGTGGGCGGTCGCCACATTCGACTTTGTGTTTCCCGAGACTCGGGGGCAGCGCCCGGCCGATTTTGAGATCGCGCTCAAATTCGGTATCGCTCTGACCCGCCTCGCTGCCGAAGATCCGGCCGTGCACAAGCTGACCGCCGAAGTCCAGAATTTATTAAGGCCGCGCAGCGCCTATCGCGACCCCACACTGGTGCAGCGAGTGATCGCGATCATGGCCGAGACGTAACGGTTGCAAGAGAAATGGACATCGCCCGGAGCCGGCCGGATGCAGTCCTACTCAAGGTAAGAGTTCTCATGTCGCCACTCGCTTCCGTTCTTCCCCTGATTTGCGGACATCATGAGACCGGCCCGGCATGTCGCAAACGTGCCAGACTCGGACATTCCCGGCAGTATTCAATTCCGGCGATTTTTGTCGCGGCCGCCGCACAACTTGAGTCTTCGCTGTTGATCCAAATCAACGCAAAGTATACGAAGCCATCGTCTACCTAACGCTGCCGCAACTTCGAGGAAACCATGAAACCTTCGCGCGTGGCACTCTCGTTGATTTTTGCAATGAGCTCTTTTGCCGCGCTGGCGGCAGATTATCCCGCGCCTAAGCAAGGCGACTTCATCGCGAAGGACTTCAAATTCCACACCGGCGAGGTGATGCCGGAGCTCAAGCTTCACTACACCACGGTCGGTGACCCGAACGGCCAGCCCGTGCTGGTGCTGCACGGGACCGGCCAATCGGTCGCGAACATGCTGACGCCAGCCTTCGCGGGTGAATTGTTCGGCCCCGGCCAGCCGCTCGATGCCTCGAAATATTACATCATCATTCCCGACGCCCTCGGCCACGGCAAATCGTCGAAGCCCTCTGACGGCATGAAGACGGCGTTTCCGAAATACAATTATGAGGACATGGTCGATGCGCAGTATCGTCTCGTCAAGGAAGGCCTCGGCATCAAGCATCTGCGGCTCGTGATCGGCAATTCCATGGGCGGAATGAACGCCTGGATCTGGGCCGAAAAATATCCCGATCTGATGGACGCGGTGGCGCCAATGGCGGCGCAGCCGACCACGATGGCGGCGCGCAACTGGATGCTGCGGCGGATGATGTTAGAGACCATCCGCAACGACCCCGACTACAAAGATGGCAACTACACCCAACAGCCCAGGATGATGAAATATGCCATCGTGACTTTCGGCATCGCCACCTCCGGAGGCACGCTTACCTATCAGAGCCTGGCGCCGACGGCTGAGAGGGCCGACAAGATGGTCGACGAGCGGCTGGCAGCGCCGATCACGGCAGACGCCAACGATTTCATTTACCAGTATCAGTCCTCGCACGACTACAACCCTTCCGCAGGGCTCGAGCGGATCGAGGCCACGCTACTTGCGATCAATGCTGCGGATGACGAACGCAATCCACCGGAAACCGGTGTCACCGCCGCCGCGATGAAACGGGTCAAGAACGGCAAGCTCTTTCTGATCCCCGCCAGCACGGAAACACACGGCCACGCGGCGACCGCAAATGCGGCGTTCTACAAGGAGCAGCTCAGAGAATTGCTGCAGACGGCGCCACAACGCGCGATGTGAAGCCCGGTGCGAGCCCCGATGTCATAAGCGGACATGTCTCCCTTGAATTGCGATGTCCGCTTTACCCTGCGCGTCAATTGAAAATAGAAATTTGGAATGGTCTGGCGTGAGATGATTATGAGAAATGCAACGCTTGCTATTCTTACACTGACGATAACGTTATCGCTAAATGCGACGGCATTTGCCCAAACGGCACAGACCGACCCTGGTCAAAAGGAATTTGAGGTGCGGTGTAGCCTCTGTCATGGGATGGATGCGAAGGCGGCGGAGTTATTAACCAAGCTATGAAGGTCGCGCCACCAGACCTGACCGTGCTAGCCAAGAAAAACGGGGGAGTATTTCCTGCCGTCCGGATTAGCAGCGTGATCGACGGACGTGCGGAGATCGCCAGTCACGGGTCACGTGACATGCCTATTTGGGGCCCGCGATATGCGGTCTCTGCTGCTGAACACTTTGTCGATTTTCCGTATGCTCAAGAAGCCTACATCCGAGCCCGTGTTCTAATGTTGGTCGAGTAAACGGCAGCTTCTTCAAACCCTGCTAGGGGACTGTCTTCTGACAGCACGGTCAACATACCAATGCGCCGCACCTTGGAGGTTTGCTGTGCTCGCGCCACGCGCGACCACCCCGCAGCTGCGCCGCCGATTGGTCCGATGAACTCGCGCCGCCGCATGCCTGCCCCCAAGGATCGTAATGAGGCAGTGTAGCTGTCCAAACTCGGCGGCTGGAAGACATCAGGCGGCCAATCCGACGAAATATGTTTGACGGTCACAATGTCGCATGTGCGTCAACGGATCTGTGCCGACAAGGGGTCGGGGACCAGCGTGCGACTGCGGAAAGTTAGCGCCGCCGACCGAGCCCTATGCTAAAATAAAATGTCTCCATTCCGGCCATAGGGTCCGCGATGCTTCCCGAGACGCGATACGCCAAAAGCGGTGACGTTCATATCGCTTATCAGGTCATCGGAAGCGGCCCGTTTGACCTCGTGTTTGTGTCAGGGTTTATCTCGCATGTTGAGCATGTCTGGGATGAGCCGCGCTGGAGCAGCTTCCTGGAGCGGCTCGCCTCATTTTCTCGTTTAATCTGTTTTGACAAGCGCGGCACTGGTTTGTCCGATCGGGTTTCAGCAACGCCGACGCTAGAGGAACGAATGGATGATGTGCGAGCGGTGATGGACGCCGTCGGTTCGGAGCGCGCAGCGCTCTTGGGAATTTCCGAGGGCGGCCCAATGTCGCTCCTTTTCGCTGCCACGCATCCCGACCGTACACTTGCTCTGACGCTTTATGGTTCCTATGCACTCTTTCCTACAGCGGTGATGTCTCCCGTAGGGCTTGCCGACTATCTGGAGAAGGTCGAGGAATCGTGGGGGACCGGAAGGCTCGTGCCAGGCTTTGCACCTAGTACCCACTATCGGTGAAGAATGAGTTGTGATTCAAGGATGCATGATCGGCATCCCTGAAGCGACTGCTATTATTTTGACGACGGCGGAACGCACCGAGCTTGAGGGCTTGGTGCGTTCGACGAAGACGGAGCACCGGCTGCGGCAGCGCGCACGCATCGTGCTGTTGGCGGCGGACGGTATGGCGAGCCGGGCGATCGGGCGGGCCGTTGGCTGCACGACCGGAACGGCATCGAAGTGGCGCGTGCGCTATGCCGAAAAGCGGTTTGGCGGTCTCGATGAAACGGGCGACCGAGGCGCCGAGCCAAAATACACGGAGGAAACGGGCAAACGCATTCTGGCGCTGTTGGATCAGCCGAAGCCCAAGGGCTATGCCCGCTGGTCGGGACCGCTCTTGGCCGCAGCGCTCGGCGATGTCGATGTGCAGTATGTCTGGCGCTTCCTGCGCGCCCAGAAGATCGACCTTGCCGGGCGCAAATCCTGGTGCGAGAGCAACGATCCGGAGTTCGCCGCCAAGGCGGCCGACGTGGTCGGGCTCTACATGGCACCGCCGGAGAATGCGATTGTCATCTGCGTCGATGAAAAGCCCTCGATCCAGGCACTGGAGCGGGCACAGGGCTATCTGAAAATGCCGAACGGCCGAGCGCTGGGCGGTCATAGCCACGATTACAAGCGCAACGGCACCTCGACGCTGTTCGCCGCCTTCGAGGTGGCCACCGGCAAGGTGACGGCAGCTCACAAGAAGCGGCGGCGGCGTATCGAGTTCCTCGACTTCATGAACGACATCGTCGCCGCTTGGCCCGACACCGCCATCCACGTCGTGCTCGACAACCTCAATACCCACAAACCAAAAAACGACCGTTGGCTCAAGCGGCATCCGAACGTGACGTTCCACTTCACGCCGACCCGGGCCTCATGGCTCAATCAGGTGGAGATCTGGTTCTCGATCCTGCAAGGACAGTCCCTGTGCGGCAAATCCTTCACCTCGGTCAAACAGCTCAGAGAGCACATCGACGACTTCGTCGATGCCTACAACGCCGATGCCAAGCCATTCGTCTGGAGCAAGTCCGAGGTCCATCAAAAACGTCTCAAAGCCCGTTTCGCGGACCAATGATTCCGGCTACTAGCCTTGCTGACGACATCGCATTTCGCAAATGGTGGGCGCGTTTCGAGCGGCTAGGCGCGAGCCCGTCGGCGGTAAAGACCCTCATGCGCATGAATAGCGAAATCGACATACGCGGCATTTTGCCGGTGATCCGCGTACCTACGTTGGTCATGCATCGAGTTGGCGATCCCCGAGTAAATGTAGCGGCGGGCCGATATCTGGCCCAACACATCGCCGGCGCTCGCTATGTCGAGTTACCAGGGAACGACCATCTATTTTGCGCGGGGGACTCACGCCGCATTCTCGACGAAATTGAGAAATTCCTAACCGGATCACTCGCTCATTCCGAGACGGACCGTGCGCTCGCAACAGTGCTGTTCACCGATATAGTCGGCTCGACGGAACGCGCGGTCGCGCTTGGCGACCGTGAATGGCGGCATCTTCTGGAGATGCACGACGCTTGTGTGCGTCGCGAACTCGCCAGGTTTCGTGGCAAAGAAATTAGGACGCTCGGAGACGGATTTCTTGCCACGTTTGATGGCCCCGCCCGTGCCGTGCGTTGCGCGGAAGCTATCCGCGACAATGTGCGCGACCTTGGTCTCGAGGTTCGGTCCGGATTGCATACAGGCGAGATTGAAATTCTACCGAATGACGTAGGTGGAATTGCAGTTCATGTCGCGGCCCGCGTCGCTCACCTTGCTGGGCCAGGCGAGGTTCTAGCTTCCAGCGTACTTAAGGAGTTAGTTGCGGGCTCTGGCCTCCGCTTCGCGGACCGTGGAGTCCACGCCCTCAAGGGGCTGCCGGATGGTATGAGGGTCTTTGCAGCCGTAGAACCCACAATCACATGAACGGCGCCTACGCGGACGTCCGTCTGGGTCATTCTCGAACAAAATTGGCCGGGCCCGTGCCATGTCCGCTATTCCCCTGACAGCGACCGAACTGCGGACATCACGGGTGGTCCGGTTCGTGCCAGCAGCGGAAGCGAACGGCCTATTCGATCACCTCATCGGCGCGTCCAAGCAAAGAAGAAGAAACCATCGGCCCTAGCGCCTTGGCGGTCTCTTCGTGCTTTGGCACGCCCTCGGCCAAATCAGGCCCATTCGCCTGATATAGGGTGGTTTCGGATTTGCGTCATTCTCTGATTGACATGTTCACTCGACGCCGACGCGCGCGCCTTTCTCGGCCACCGAACGTTTCATCAGTAGCACCACTGGCACGAGCACGAACGTCACCGCAGCCAACAGCCAAAAGACATCGAAATAGGCCAGCGCGGATGCTTGCTGCTGCCGCAGATTCTCGAGTGCCTGCCACGCCAGCTGCTGCGCACCAGCCGGATCGCCGCTCTGCTGCAGGAAACGCGCTTGAGCCTGCTCGAGGAAGGAATGTACGCGCGGATTAAAGGGGTCGAGGTACTCGCCGAGCCGCAGCGCATGGAATTGATCGCGCCTTTCGTGCAGGGTCTGCGCCAACGACGTTCCAACGCTGCCTCCCTCGTTGCGCAGGAGACTCAATAAGCCTACAGCCGCTCCACGCAATGCGGTCGGCGTATAGAGATAGGCAGCCACGTTTGCGGGCGCAAAACATATCGATAGTCCTAAGACCATGACGACCCGAGGCCAGACCACGTGGTCCGGATTGATAAAGAGGTTCATCTGCGACATCCAAAAGTTGCTGATGGCCATCAGTAGCAATCCGGCGCCGATCAACCATCGAGCATCGGTCTTTCGGCCGAGCATGAAGCCAACGACCGGCATCGCAAGGACAGCGAAGAAACCGGCGGGCGACATGACCAGCCCCGCGTTCAAAGCGTTGTAGCCAAATAACGATTGAAGTAAGCCGGGCAAAGAAGTGCTGGCACCATAGAGCACGGCATAGGCGCAAAAGATAATAATGCAGCACGCGCCGAAATTGCGCTCCGCCAACGGCCGGAAATTGACCACTGGGTTGGGGCTGCGTAACTCCCAAAAGATCAACCCGACCAGACCGGCCGTAAAGAGAGTGGCCAACGTCTGCACGCGCCAGAATGGATCGCCCAGCCAGTCCCACTGCTGGCCTTTACTGAGCATCACTTCCCAGCAGACCATGACGATAACCAGCAGCGACAGACCGATCGAGTCAAAATGAAACGGCCGCCTCCTCAACTCGATACGCTCTCTAGTGAGATAATCCGGGTCACGGAGAAGGGCGTAACACCCAGCAAATGCCAGGAGACCGACGGGCACGTTGATCAAAAAGACCCACCGCCACTGGTACTCGTCCGTTAGCCAGCCACCGAGAGTCGGACCGACCACCGGCGCGAGTAGAGCTGCCAAGCCGAACAGCGTCATAGCCACACCCTGCTTTTCCGGCGGGAAGGCGTCCAGCAGCACGGCCTGACTGCTGGGTTGCAGCCCGCCGCCCGCCAAGCCCTGGATGACGCGGAACAGGATTAGCTGACCGAGGCTACCGGCCATTCCACACAGTCCGGAACTAAGGGTAAATATCGCTATCGACGCCAGGAAGTAGTTGCGACGACCCAGATGCGCGCTCAACCAGCCGGTGATCGGCAGGATAACGGCGTTGGCAGCAAGGTAGCTGGTGAGAACCCATTCACCGTCATCGACCGTAGCCGACAGGCCACCAGCGATATAGCGTAGCGCTACCACCGCGATAGTCGTATCAAGCACCTCCATGAAAGTCGGCACCACCACCACGGCGGCCAACAACCACGGGTTCCCCGCTCCGAAGGATCTTGAGGGTGAAAGGACCGCGTCTGTCATTTGTCCAAACCAACCGAACTCTGGGATGGACCAGCGGTTTGCGACTGAGGCGCCCGGGTTTGTAGAAACTTCCCAGCATCAGGTCCGGTAGCCGGCTTATTGATATAGACGTACGGAACAACAGAAGTGCCAATGAATAAGGGGTACTGACTTGGATCGTATCCCTCAAGTTCAATCCGAACCGGCAGCCGCTGTACCACTTTGACGAAGTTTCCCGTGGCGTTTTCAGGCGGCAACAGGGCCAGAGTCGATCCGGTCCCCATCGTAAAACCGGAGACCCGCCCCTCGAATACGTGTCGGCCCCCGTACATGTCGACATACAGATCGACAGGCTGGCCGATGCGCAAATCGCGCAGCTGCGTCTCTTTGAAATTGGCATCGACCCAGATCTCCCTGGACGATCGGATCGCCATCAGGTTCTGCCCGACTTGCACATTATTGCCCGGATTGACATTTCGGCGCGTCACAACACCGTCGATCTCGGCGACAATGTCGCCGTAACGAAGGTTGAGTTCGGCCTGAATGAGATCGCGGTTGGCGGATTCGAGTTTTGCTTGCGCCTGCTTGACGGCCGGTGCATCCGCCGTCAGTCCTGCAAGCGTGCGATTGATATCGCCTTGATCGAGTTTCTCGAACTGCTCGACCATCTGCTTCGGTAGCTGTTCATACGAATGGACAACGCCCAGCTGTGCCGCAGTCTGAATCAGGGCAGCCTGCGCCTCCCGGACGGAAGCGAAAGTCTGATCGAGATCGGGCGGCACCTCACCGAGATCGCCGCTTTCGGGCTGCGCCGGCAATCCCAAAGAGACACGGATTTGATGGACATCCGCCATGGCCTGGACGACATCCGCCTGTGCGACCGATAGGGCGGCCTGCCGTTGATCGTACACCTCCCGACTGATGGTTGCGTTCGGCAATAATTGCTCCGCCCGGGCGAATTCAAGTTGTGCCAACTTGAGTGTGGCCCTGCTTTTGTCGAGAGCCGCGACGCGGGCATGAAGCAGGGCCACCCGGTTGTCGACGTCCTGGATGGCGAATTGCAATTTCCAGCGCAGGCTCCTGGCTTGTGCTTCGATACTGCGCACCGTGGCCGTGGCTGCATTCAGATCCGCCTCCGCAATATCGACGGCCGCTTTTCTTTCGGCGACTGCGTCCTGGAGGGGCTCCTTGTCCAACTGGGCGAGAAGATCTCCCTTGTGAACACGGTTGTTATCATCGACCAGCACCCTGGCTATTTGCCCGCTTACGCGAGCAGCAACGAACGTGACGTGGCCGTTGACGAATGCGTCATCCGTCGAGACAGTGTTGAGGGTCAATTGGATCCAGGGGACCCCGTAGACCCAGATGGCTGCCAGGCCCAAAGCGGCCAGCACTCCCATTGGTAGCGTTCGTTTCCATCTTGGCCGATGATGCGCCGGCGGTACTGGTGTGGAAGAAGGATCTCGCTGCAGAGATTCGCTTCCCTGCTCGACCGAAGCGGCGTCCTCAGCTCCAGGACCCGCATCGGCCCGAGTTGAAGCGTCGCTATTCGCGCCTTGTTTCTCGACCATGACGGACCTTCGACGCAATGCGACGACACGTCTCCGCGGCGTTGTTCACTCTAGAAAAATCTTGGATCGAAGGCGTGTCACAATCGCGAGAGTTCAGGCTGCTGCCTGCGAGCGGCGGAGCCATTCGTCGAAACCGATGCGGCCGAGGCGCGCCTCGCCCAGCGGCACGAGCGAGCGCTCCTCGACCCGGCCGCCGAAGTATCGGGCCTTGGGGTCGCTCACCACCTCACGCGGGTCGCCGACCGCCTTCAGATAACGGGCGACGATTTCGTTGAACGGTGCTCGTTCCGGGCCGGAGATCTCGACGATGCCGTTTCGCGGCGCCGCGAGCGCCACATCGGCGACTTTGGCAGCAACGTCGTCCGCCGCGATGGGCTGGAACAGGCCGGGCGAAATCCGGACAATGTTTCCATCCGCGCTTGAATTGGCGATGGCGCCGAGGAATTCCAGGAACTGGGTCGAGCGGATGATGGTGTAGGGGATGCCGGAGGTCTCGATCAGTTTCTCTTGGGCGACCTTGGCGCGGAAATAGCCATTGTCGCTCCGGTCGGTTCCGACGATGGATAGCGCGACATGGTGCCGGACGCCCGCCCCAGCTTCGGCCGCGAGAAGGTTGCGGCCTGAGGTCTCGAAGAATTCGAGCACCGCCTTGTCTTCAAATGAGGGCGAATTAGCGAGGTCGATCACCACCTGCGCGCCGGCCATCGCCTCTTTGAGCCCCTCGCCGGTGATGGTGTTGATCCCGCTTTTGGGCGAGGCGGCGACGACCTCGTGGCCGCCCTGGCGCAGAATGGCGACGGTCTTCGAGCCGATCAGGCCGGTGCCGCCGATCACGACGATCTTCATGGTTGACCCTCGCTTGTCGATGACTGGTGATCCTCAGATAACTGGAGATCTTCAAATGGGTTCGAATGCCTGATGAGAAAAAATTATCACAAGCATAACAGCGGCCTTCTCAGACGCCGTCGACTGGTCAGCAATACTGATCGATTTGCGGGAGGCATCCGGATGGCTCATGTCCGTTGTGGTCAATCTCGACCAAATTGGGCTGTCTGCACCATGTCCGGTTTGCCCCCGTTAGCGACCGAACTGCCGACACTGCTGGTGGTCCGGTTCGTGCCAGGGGCGGACTGCGTCAATCGTTGGCACGCATCGGAAGTCGCTAAAGCGGCGACGCAGGCCGTTAAGATCGATGAAGCGTGGTCGTTGAGCGGCAGGCTAATCAGCCGCAATTCCAGATCGGTCCGATCGGTGTCTGCGTCCAGCACGGACCAAACGTGCCGCCATTGTAGCGGCCGCCGTAAAAGCCGGGCCAGCCGAGATAGTGCCACTCGCCATCATACCCGTAATAACGAGGAACCGGGTCAATATACCAAGGGCGCCGTTCGCGGCTCGCCAAACGCCGCATCGCATCTTTCTGGGCGTAAAGTGGAATGCTGTTGCTCAGCGGCTGATGGTAGCCCGGCAGGAAGCCGTGTTCAGGGTCAATCGCGTCGAGTTGGACAAAACCTATTGACTATCCGGGCACTACGCGCCCTAGTTTTTGCCAATTCATCACGGGAGGAGTGCAAGATGAACACGAGGGAACGGAAATCGCGAGGGCATCACTCCGACTGTGCTTGTTGCGGCCCGTCCTGGTCGCGACGCGGCTTTCTCGCAAGCCTCGGTGCACTTGGCCTCGTCTCGACCTTTCCGACCGTTGCGGCGCGCGCGCAGACAAAGCCGGCGCTGATCGATACCCATCTTCATTTTTATCCGCCTGAATATCAAAAGCTCTGGCTCGGTTACGAGGACGCGCATAAGCAGCCGCACTTCCCCGGTCAGGTGGCCTGGACCCGCGAGAAGCTGGTCGAGGACATGGACCGCAAAGGAATACGTACAGGCATTCTGTCGCTCGCCTCCACCCCCGGCGTCTGGTTCGACCTTGGGCCTCCGGAAGCGGGCCGGATCGCGCGCGCCTGCAACGAGTATGCAGCGGAAATGATCCGCGACCATCCGGGCCGCTTCGGCCTGTTCGCGACATTGTCGATGCTGGACGTCGACGCCACGCTCAAGGAGATCGAATATGCCTTCGACACGCTGAAGGCGGACGGAATCGGATTGCAGAGCAACTACGGTGACAAATGGCTCGGCAATGCCGCGTATAAGCCGGTGCTGGAGGAGCTCAACCGTCGCAAGGCCGTCGTCTATGTGCATCCGCTGGTCGCAAGCTGCTGCAGCGCGCTCAGCGTCGGCACCTTCCCGGCGGTCATCGAAGTGCCGCACGATACCACCCGCACGGTGACGAGCCTCCTGCTCAGCGGCTCGTTTGCCCGCTATCGCGACATCAAATGGCTGTTCTCGCACGCCGGCGGCACGATCCCGATGATGGCCGGGCGGATCAATTCGTTCTACGGGGCGCGGCCGAACCTGAAGGAATTTGCGCCGGAGGGGATCGAAGGCGAACTACGCCGGCTTCACTACGACACCGCGAACGCGACCTTCGCGCCATCCATGGCCGCGCTTCTCAAGCTCGTGCCTGCCTCGCAGATCACTTACGGCACCGACTATCCCTATTTCGGCTTTGGCCAGTTCGCGCAGCTGCAGAAGCTCGGCCTCTCGGCCGCAGATCTCGATGCCATTGGCCATGAGAATGCGACGCGCCTAATTCCGCGGTTGCGCGCTTAACGTCTACGGCAGCATGTGATGTGAATGCGACCTCCGGCATGATGGCAAGCTGATCCGGCCGGCGTCGGCTCCGGGGTCAATCTCGACCAAATTGGGCTGTCTGCACCATGTCCGGTTTGTCCCCGTTAGCGACCGAACTGCCGACACTGCTGGTGGTCCGGTTCGTGCCAGGGGCGGACTGCGTCAATCGATGCCACGCATCGGAAGTCGCTAACGCGGGCGACGCAGGCTGTTAAGATCGATGAAGCGTGGTCGTTGAGCGGCAGGCTAATCAGCCGCAATTCCAGATCGGTCCGATCGGTGTCTGCGTCCAGCACGGACCAAACGTGCCGCCATTGTAGCGACCGCCGTAAAAGCCGGGCCAGCCGAGATAGTGCCACTCGCCATCATACCCGTAATAACGAGGAACCGGGTCAATATACCAAGGGCGCCGTTCGCGGCTCGCCAAACGCCGCATCGCATCTTTCTGGGCGTAAAGGGGAATGCTGTTGCTCAGCGGCTGATGGTAGCCCGGCAGGAAGCCGTAGCCATGCCAGCGTGGCGCCGGCCGCTTATGAATTGGCGCAGCCGTCGCGACGGCCGACAGCAGCGACAGAACGGCAGCAATTGACAGACACACGAGGCGCGACATAGGCACACCATAGACAGTCGGCTGCGGGAGGGCCACTCAAATCCGAGCGCAAAGCTCTTCGCAGCCTCATAGGCTTTGTTCCCCATGACGGCGATTAAGTTTGATCGATCAACTTCGAGCCTATGTCGATTGCAATTGTAATCCGCTTCGGGACAAGGGGTTAAAAAAGCGCTATCAGATGATCGGCAGATTATAGGATTAGAGTAGCAGGTTATTGATTGTGGCAGATTGCTGCGCTGGAACACGTGCTCGGCGCGTCGCATAATTGCGGGATGGCAAGCGACATATGGACGACCGAATTTTTTAGCTGTCCCAATTGCGGGCTGCCTTACACCGCGACAAAGGAGCAGCATCCATACAAGCATTCTGGCAGTTTCAGCTGTGAGGTTTGCGGGACCAAGGTCCATGCATGGTCTGGCAATTATGATTTTTTCGATTGGAAAGTCGATCAAGCGAACCCGCCCGTCTTCGGGAAAAGGTGGGGGTGACCAACAAGCATCCCAGGTGCCCGACGGTCACCAACATGTGGAATTTCGAAAGAACGGACCGACCGAATCGTGGCATGATCCATCCGGCGGCACGTTGGCGATCCTGTGCCGCCTTCTCCCGAACTTGACCCCGTCGAGGCGCGGCGGGGTCCTTTCGCTTGGTGCAAGGCGCAGGCGGCTGTAGCGCTGCTGGGGTTCAAGAACGAAGCCCAAAACGTGCGACGGTGTCCGGACGACACACGTCGGGCCTGACCAAAGCCGTCGGATCAAACCCCAAGCATGGCCGATTCGAATGTGAGGATAATTCGCGGCAGAAGTTTTGATGCCCCCGGGGGCACGGCTCCGCGATTGAGGGGGCGGCGTACAGGCGGGTGCCGTGCAGGCCGCTCTGCCGGGAGCGACCTGATCAAGATAATTGGTGTTTTCGGCGGTGGTTCCTGCGACGCGCGCTATGATCTGGGCTTGACGCCGAGCACGGACACTTTCGCCGTCGTCTGCTCCGATGGCCAGATGACTTCCGTCAGGCCGGTGGCGACGGCGACGAGCTGCTGTCCTTCGGACTCGTGGGTAATGACGCCGCCGCCGATGGCACCGCCAATCTTCTGCCCCCACAATTTGTCGCCGGTGTTAGCGTCGAGCGCGTAGAAATTGCCGCCCATGTCGCCGAAGAACACGACGCCACCTGCTGTCGGCGTCACGCCGCTCTGCACCGGATAATTGGATTTAACCCGCCAGCGCCAGACACCGGTCTCGGCGTCAACGGCATAGACCCAACCAGCCCAGTCAAACACCGGATCGGACTCGCCCCAGACGTTATAGGGGTTCATCGAATCCATGCCCGACCAAGGTTTGCCTTCCGCGACCTTCTCCACATCCTCCTTCGGCTGCACAGTCACCGTTGTGCACCACTGCACTTCGCCGACCATCACCAGATTGTTCTGCGGGTCATAGGCGGGGCCATTCCACTCAGCGCCGCCCGTGGAGCCTGGACAGAAATGTACGGCGTTGCCGGGCTCGAACGGCGCCTCGGCGTTATCTATCCTGGTGACGGGAACGCGATAAATCTGCTTCTGAGAGGCAAGGTCGAAGGCATAGAGATGGCCATCCTTCGGTGCTTCAAACAACACCTTCTTGCCCGAAGCGATCGATGTGACGACCGGCGCGGCGGACACGTCCCAATCATGCCAGTCCTTGGGAACGATCTTGAAATGGCCTTTGTAGGCACCAGTTTTGGCGTCGAGTTCGACGATGGAGCCGGAATACAGATTTTCGCCGCCCCGCTCGCTGAGCGCGAAATCTGGTGCCGGATTGCCGCCGGGCACGTAGAGGACGCCGTTGCTCGGATCCAGCGTGTAGGAAGTCCAGGTGGCACCGCCTGTGATCGGCTGGCCCGGCGGGGTGCTCCAGGTCGAACCGGTGAGCGGTGAAGGCGCCTGCGGGCCGCGCTCGACGTCTCCGGGCGACTTGGGGACGAGGTAGAACTCCCAGACGATTTTGCCCGTCTTGGCGTCGAGCGCGTACATGCGCCCTTTCACGCCCTTCACGTCGCCGCCGGCGTTGCCGATGAAGACGAGTCCATTCCAGGCGATGGGCGCGGCCGGCGCGCTTTCGCCTCTCTTTGGGTCGGCGATACGGGTTTCCCACAGCCGCTTGCCGGTCTTGAAATCGTAGGCGAGGACGCGTCCATCCTGCGTGCCTCGGAAAAGCATATGCTCGAAAAACGCCGGGCCCCGGCTCACGCCCTGGGGCGAGGCTGGGGTATAGTCCTCGTGGACCCGCCAATTCTCCTTGCAGGTATTCGGATTGATCGAGAAGATGTCGTACTCTGTCGAGAACACGAGCGCTCCTTCGATCTCCAGAAGCCCGGTGTTGAAGCCGGTGTACTGGCCGGTGTCATAAGTGCACAATACAGACAATTCGCTGGCGTTCGCCTTGGTGATCTGATCAAGCCCGCTGAATTGCTCGGAGGTCAGCGTCTTGTTGTAACTCGGCCAGCTCTTCGAGTCGGTCACGGTTTCGGCGATTTTAACTGGGTTGGCGCCAAATGCTGCTGGGACCGCGCCGGACGGCACGTTCTGCGCCGCACTCTGGGCGCTATTGCGCTCGGTAGTGAGCGTACCCTTCGGCGCGTTGAAGAAACGCACGTAATTGACGCCGAGCCCGACGACGGGCACGAGAGTGTCCCACTCCAGATAAACGATACCGGCAACGGCGATCGCGCCGATCGCCGTTGCTCCAAACACGGTCCTGAGAGCGAGCATGAAGACTCCCTTGGGGGCTGAGCCAATCGTGCACACGCGCGCTTGCACGAGCATGGAAAATACCCGCGACGGAAAAAAGTTCCGTTCGTGTGCCGCAGAAGCAGCAGAGTTGTTGATCAACTCATTTGAGCGGGATTGGCGGAGAGCGTGTCGGGATTCTTACGGCCAAGGACGTGCCAGACCTCCATCTGGCCCGCGCCTTTGACCTCGATCGATCCCATCGCCTCGCAGTAGAACGCGTCCTTGATCAATTCGTAGGTGCTGCGGGTGATCTGAATACATCGCGTGCACCCATGCGATTCCATGCGACTTGCAAGATTGACCGCCTCTCCCCAGAGATCATAGGTGAATTTCTTGCGGCCAATGATGCCGGCTACCACCGCACCGGAGTTTATGCCGATGCGAAGGGCGAGCTGGCGGCCTCCGAACCTCGTGCCCGCGACGGCGGCCCGCATATCGACCGCGAGGTTGACAAGTGCGGTCGCGTGGTCTGACCTGCTACGCGGTACGCCGGAAGCGACCATGTAGCAGTCGCCAATCGTCTTGATCTTCTCCAGGTCGTATTTTTCTACCAGCGCGTCGAAGCAAAGAAAAACCTGGTTGAGCAGACCAACGAGCTCCATCGGCGTCATCGTGGCCGCCATTGGCGTGAATTCGACCACGTCGGCGAACAGGATACTGACCGCATTATACTGATCGGCGATCGTGCGCTGCTCGGCCTTGAGGGCCTCTGATATCTCCTTGGGGAGGATGTTGAGCAGCAGCATTTCAGCCCGTTGCTGGAAAAAATTCCGTCGACCGACAAAATAGTAGAGAAGCCCGAAGGTGATCGTGACAACGGCGCCAACGTTAAGAACGAAAAACCAGGTCACGAACGGCTCGGGCAAGGCGACCGGCGAAAGAACGGGCTGCAACGCAGCGCTCAGGATCAACAGAACGACGAATCCGACGATCCAAAATGACGTGCTGCGCAGGTCTTCAAGCAGAAGGGAGCCAAGCGGACACAGCGCTGCCCAGATAATCACGACGCTCGACTGCTTGAACCCGCCAAGGCTCAACGTCACGAGCCACGGCAGGAAGAGAATGAGGAGTAGCTGGGTGAACCGATAGAATCCGAAATTGCGTGTGTAAGCGAAGATCGCCGTGTTGATCGGAGTGAAGGCGGTGTAGAACCCGGGGATCGCAGCAGCGATCGGCGCGCCGACGGCGAGATAGATCGCGCTCCACAACAGGGTCAGGGGCAGCGTTCCGGCGCAGAGGACGACTGCGAGTTGCTTGCGCAACGCCGTTTCATCACTGTCGCTCGCATCGACACCTATCCGTCCGATCAGCGTGATCAATGCCTTCATCGAACCGGACCCAAAAAATCGAGATTAGCATAGGAATCGCGGTCCAGGCGTAGCGGGGTGATCTTTCTGTGACAAAAGTCACATTTTCGAGTTGAGGTTGTCGGTTTCGGCTCCGCAAGTCCGCAGAGGGGGCAATCCCCTCATTCTGGACGCGCGCCTCGCTGTTTCCGATCTACCCTCAACAGCGGACCTCGACGAATTGCGCGAACCCGTCCGGTTGACGATTCAACGAAAAGTCATCTCGCTCTACACTCTTGAACGTGACAACCGGCAGTAGTTGCCGTATTCGGATTTGCCCATGTCCGCGACCACGAGCTCGTCTGCTGAAAGCGTTGCACCCTCGAAATCTGGTGCAGTCGATATTGGCTTACAAAGCGGCCTGACGACCAGCGAGGCCAACCGACGGCTGGAGAAATTCGGCGCAAATGCGATGCCGGATACCAGCATGCATCCATTGCGGATGGCGATCGAAAAATTCTGGGCGCCTGTTCCGTGGATGCTGGAGGCCGCGATCATACTCGAACTGGTGCTCGGCAAATATGTCGAGGCGGCGATCATCGCCGCTCTCTTGATGTTCAATGCTGCGCTCGGGCTGTTCCAGGAGAGCCGTGCGCAGGCGACCCTTGCGGCGCTGAAGTCAAGGCTCGCGCTGAATGCATCTGTCCGTCGCGACGGCGCATGGAAAACCATACCCGCGGTCGAACTGGTGCCGGGCGACGTGGTGAAGCTTTCACTGGGTGCTGTAGTCGCTGCGGATGTGCACCTCACCGGGGGCGAAGTCCTGCTTGACCAATCCATGCTCACCGGGGAATCGGTGCCCATCGAAGCCGGCGCGGGTGTCCAGACCTATGCCGGGGCGCTGGTGCGGCGCGGCGAGGCCGTGGCTGAGGTCACGGCGACCGGGGTGCGCACCAAGTTCGGCCGCACCGCGGAGCTTGTCCGCACTGCCCATGTCGTAAGTTCTCAGCAGAAAGCGGTGCTGCGCGTGGTGCGCAATCTCGCCGCGTTCAACGGCGTCGTCATCGCGCTGCTCGTGATGTACGCCTGGTTTCTCAAGATGCCGCTCGATGAGATCGTTCCCCTGATTCTGACCGCAGTGCTTGCGTCGATCCCGGTGGCGCTGCCCGCGACTTTCACCCTCGCATCGGCGCTCGGGGCACGGGCGCTGGCAAAGCTCGGCGTCCTGCCGACGCGCCTCTCCGCGGTAGATGAAGCGGCGACGATGAGTGTTCTGTGCTCCGACAAGACAGGCACGTTGACCGAGAACTCGCTGACGGTGACGACCGTTCGCCAAATGCCCGGCTTCGATGAGGCGCACGTTCTGGCGCTGGCTGCGCTGGCGAGTTCCGATGGCGGGCAGGACCCGGTAGATGGGGCGATTCGATCTGCCGCCCTGGCAAAGGCAGCTTCCGACCCGCCCAAGATCATCAATTTTGTGCCGTTCGATCCGGGGACGAAGATGTCCGAGGCGACGCTGCAGGACCCTGGCGGCGGAACGCAACGCATCGTGAAAGGCGCCTTCGCAGCGGTCATCGGCCTCACCCAGCCGTCGGCGACGGCGACAGCCGCCTCAAAGGAGCTCGAGGAGAAAGGCTTCAGGGTGCTGGCGGTCGCGGCCGGACCGCCGAATGCGATGAAGCTGGCCGGGCTCATCGCGCTGAGCGACCCGCCTCGCAAGGACTCGTCGGCGCTCGTTACCGAATTGCACCAACTCGGCGTCCGCACCGTCATGGTCACGGGCGACGCGCCGGCGACGGCAGCCATAGTCGCTCGTGCCGTGGGGCTCGATGGGCCCGTTTGTCCGCCAGGGGCGATCGCCGATAGCGTCCGCCCCGAGCAGTTCGCGGTCTTCGCCGGCGTCCTGCCGGAGGACAAGTACAAGCTTGTCAAGGCGTTCCAGAAGGGCAGCCATACCGTCGGAATGTGCGGCGACGGCGCCAACGACGCGCCGGCGCTGCGCCAGGCGCAGATCGGGATCGCGGTCTCGACGGCAACAGATGTCGCGAAATCAGCCGCCGGCATGGTGCTGACCGAGCCCGGGCTCGCCGGGATCGTTGCCGCAGTCAAGGAAGGACGAATAACGTTCCAGCGCATCCTGACCTACACGCTGAATTCCATCACCAAGAAGATCGTCACGGTTCTCTTCCTGATCGTTGGCCTGATCATGACGGGGCACGCGATTTTGACTCCATTGCTAATGGTTATTGTGATGATCGCCGGTGATTTCCTGGCGATGTCATTGACGACGGACAACGTGCGACCTTCCCCGATGCCGAACTCCTGGCGGATCGGCAGCTTGACGATGGCGGGCGTTGTCATGGGTATCTGTCAGCTGGCCTTCTGCAGCGCGACCCTGGCCGTTGGCAAATTCGAGCTGGGCCTTCGAATCAACGAGCTAAGAACGCTCGCCTTCGTAGCCTTGGTGTTCGGGAGTCAGGCAACCATCTATGCCATTCGTCAGCGGCGGCACCTGTTGGGCTCGCGCCCAAGCTTGTGGCTTGCAGTGTCGTCTGTAGCCGATGTCCTCATCGCCGCGATATTGGCTGTCGGTGGAATCGCAATGACACCCCTGCCGACCTCGATGGTCGCCGGCACGTTGGCCGCGGCGATGGCTTTGACGTTCGTCTTGGACATGGTGAAGATTCCAGTATTCGCCCGTCTCGGGATTTCTTAGAGCAAAATGTCTCTCGGCTCCAATGAATGAGCGAGTCGGCGCTATCGCCAGTGGCACTCCAGGGTCCCAGGCAATTGACCACGACTCGTCTAGCTCGCACCGGAGAAAAAGGATGAAAATAGATGCAAAGGATTTCCGGGTGCGGGAAGGAGATGAGGTCAATCTCAAGAAGTGGCCAACGTTGGTCGATCCCGTATACAAATCGAAGGAACAATATCAAAAACTTCTGGAAGAACATGTTGCACGACTAAGTTTGCAACAGCAGCTTCTCTACGCGTCCAATCGTCATGCCGTGCTGTTGATTTTCCAGGCGATGGACGCGGCAGGAAAAGACGGCGCCATCAGGCACGTGATGTCCGGGGTCAATCCGCAAGGCTGCCAGGTCTTCAGCTTCAAGCATCCCAGCGCCGGTGAACTGCAGCACGATTTTCTCTGGCGCACCACCCGCGACCTTCCGGAACGCGGGCGGATCGGCATCTTCAACCGGTCATATTACGAGGAGGTTCTGATTGCCCGCGTGCATCCCGAAATTCTGCTCGGCGAGGGCATCCCCGACGCCCCGCACGACGACAAGGCAGTCTGGGACGGTCGGTATCGTTCGATTGTGAATCTTGAGAAGCACCTTCACACCAATGGCACTCGCATCATCAAGTTCTTCCTGCACCTCTCGGAAGAGGAGCAGCGGAAGCGCTTTCTGGCACGTATCGACGAGCCGGAGAAGAACTGGAAGTTCAGCAATGCGGATATCGAAGAACGGAAATTCTGGAAGCATTACATGAAGGCCTACGAGCAATGCCTCGGCGCAACCAGTACCGACCATTCACCCTGGTATGTCGTTCCCGCCGACGACAAAGAGAATGCCCGGTTGATCGTATCCCAGATCGTCCTCGATGCTTTCGAGGAACTGAAAATGACTTACCCCAAAACGAGCGCAAAGCGCCGCCGGGAATTACTGTCGATCCGCAAGCGGCTCGCGAGGTGACGACGCGCCGATCAATCAACACGGTTTCCGATCGGGAAAGATCGCTTGCAGCCGCGACACACAGAATACCAGGAACGACGCTGCGGGCGTGACGCGGATACAACTACCCCGGATTCGCCTTCAGCCCCGCCGCCTCGATCCCCGCAATGGCGCAGATCTCGTCATTGTCCGAGGTGTCGCCGGAAACGCCGACCGCGCCGAGCAGCGCGCCGTCCTTCTGGATCAGCACGCCGCCGGGCACCGGCACCAGGCGACCCTGCGCCAGCGAATTCACCGCGCTGACGAAATAGGCCTGCTCCTGCGCCCGCTGGAACAGCGCGCGCGAACCCATGCCCATCGCAAGTGCGCCATAGGCCTTGCCATGCGCGATCTCGGCCCGCATCAGACTGGTGCCGTCCTGCGCGGCCGTGACTTTCACCGCGCCGCGCGCGTCGAGAATGGTGATGACCAGCGGCTTGAGTTTCTTCTCGACCGCCTTGGCAAGCGCCACGTCGAGGATCTTGCGGGCGACGTCGAGGGTGAGTTCAGCCATGGGGTGCTTCCTTTGCGATGGGGGAGGGATGAGGGTTTGAGCGGGCGCTGACCAGTGCCCACTTTCCGAAGTTCGCGATCCGTCTCAGCAACCACCTTACGCGAACTTCGGAAAGCCGATGGGCACTAGCAAGCTTATAATTCGAGTACCGCTTGTCGATCTGAAGTCCCCGATCAGAACTCGCGGCTTGCGGTGCCGGGACTTCAGATCGGCGGTACTCGAGGCTCATCGCCAGCGCGCGGGCGACATGAAGGGCGGTTCGGTTCGCGCCGTCCTTGATCTGGTGCCGGCACGATGTGCCGTCGGCGATGACCAGGGTTTTCCCGTCGGCGCGCCGCACGGCGGGCAATAACGAGAGTTCGGCCATCTCCATCGAGGTCTGATAGGTCTCGGCGCCGTAGCCGAACGCGCCGGCCATGCCGCAGCAACTGGATTCGATGATTTCGACCTTCAAATCCGGAATCAGCCGAAGCGCCTGCTCGACCGGCTTGAACGCGCCGAATGATTTCTGGTGGCAATGACCGTGCACCAGCGCCTGGCCGGCGATCGGGCCGAGCGATAGCTGCAAGCGGCCGGCGGCGGCCTCGCGGACCAGGAATTCCTCGAACAACAGCGCCTGCGCGCTGATACTCTTGGCGGTTTCGTCGGATCGCAGCGACAGCAATTCATCGCGAAGCGTCAGCAGGCAGCTCGGCTCGAGCCCGACGATCGGCACCCCGCGCGCGGCAAACGGCGCGTAGGTCGAAACCAGCCGGTCGAGCTCGGCCCGCGCATGGTCGACCAGACCCGCCGAGAGGAAGGTGCGCCCGCAGCACAACGGCCGGCCGTGATCGGCGGGCCTTGGAATGTGGACGCGATAGCCGCCCGCGACCAGCACGCGCAACGCGGCGTCGAGGTTTTCGCGCTCGTAGATGCGGTTGAAGGTGTCGGCGAACAGCACGACCTCGCGTCCATGGGTCGGACCGAAGACCTCGCTCGCGGGCTCGAAAACATCGCGCCGCCATTCGGGCAATGCGCGTTGCGCGCTGATGCCGGCTACGCGTTCGAACAGCTTCCGCAGCAACGGGCTCCTGTTGCGCCAATTGGCGAGCGGGGCGAGGCGCGCCATCAGCGGCGCATAGCGCGGCAGAAAACCGACCAGGCGATCCCTGAGCGAAAGCCCGTGTCGCGCCTTGCGCGCGGCAAGCACCTCGATCTTCATCCTGGCCATGTCGACGCCGGTCGGGCATTCGTGCCGGCAGGCCTTGCAGGACACGCAGAGTTTCATCGTCTCCATCATCTCATCGGATGACAGCGCGTCCGGTCCGAGCTGGCCGGAGATCGCCAGCCGCAGCGTGTTGGCGCGGCCGCGCGTGACGTCCTTCTCGTTGCGGGTGGCGCGATAGGACGGACACATCACGCCGCCTTCGAGCTTGCGGCAGGCGCCGTTGTTGTTGCACATCTCGACCGCGCCCTGAAAACCGCCGGCGGCGCCGGGAAAAGCGGACCAGTCGAGCGCCGTCTTGAGTTCATTGACGCGGTAGGTGGGCGGGTAGCGGAACAGCGAACGGTCGTCCATTTTGGGCGCGTCGATGATCTTGCCGGGGTTGAGCACCTTGTCCGGGTCGAAGCGCTCTTTGACCTCCCGGAAATCGGCGATGATGCGCGGGCCGAGCATGGCCTCGTGGAATTCCGACCGCACGATGCCGTCGCCGTGCTCGCCGGAATGCGAGCCCTTGTATTCCCGCACCATCGCGAAGGCTTCCTCGGCGATGGCGCGCATCGCCTTGACGTCCTTCTCGAGCTTCAGGTTCAAGACCGGGCGCACATGCAGGCAGCCTTCGGAGGCGTGCGCATACATCGTGCCGCGGGTGCCGTGTTTGGCGAAGATCGCGTTGAGCCGCTCGGTATAGTCGGCGAGATGCGGCAGCGGCACCGCGCAATCCTCGACGAAGGAAACCGGCTTGCCCTCCTGCTTCATCGACATCATGACGTTGAGGCCGGAGGTGCGGAAATCCGATATCGCCGTCTGGGTCGCGGGCTCGACCACGTCGACGACCCCGCCCCATTTGCGTTGCGAATTGCTCCAGGAAAAGCCGAGATCCGACATCAGTTCGGATAGCTGCCTGAGCTTCTGCAGGTTGTCCGGCTGATCTTCCTCGGCGAATTCGACGATCAGAAGCGCGTCGGGGTCGCCGCGCACGGTGGCATCGATCACCGGGCGGAACATCGCGATATCGCGGCCGAGCGCGATCATGGTGCGATCGACCAGTTCCACCGCGATCGGGCGCAACTTCACCAGATGCTGGGCGGCATCCATCGCCTCGTAGAAACTGCCGAAATGGCAGACGCCGAGCACCTTGTTGCGGATCACCGGCCACAGCTTCAGTTCGACCTGCGTGGTGAAGGCAAGCGTGCCCTCGGAGCCGACCAGAAGATGCGCCATGTTGTTCGGCGCGTTGCGCGGCACCAGCGCATCGAGATTGTAGCCGCCGACCCGGCGCTGCACTTTCGGAAACCTGTCGGCGATCTCGGCCGCCTCGCGCTCGCCGAGCGCCAGCATGTCGCGGAACAGCTCGAATCCGCTGTCGCCCGAATTCATTGGCGACAGATCGCGCGGCACTTCGCCGAAATGCAGCCGCGTTCCGTCGGAAAGCGCGGCGTCCATCGACAGCGTGTTGTCGCGCATGGTGCCGTAGCGCAGCGATCGCCCGCCGCAGGAGTTGTTGCCGGCCATGCCGCCGATGGTGGCGCGCGAGGCGGTGGAGACGTCGACCGGAAACCACAGGCCGTGCTTCTTCAGTTGCCGGTTGAGATCGTCGAGCACGATGCCCGGTTCGACCACGCAGGTCCGGTTCTCGACGTCGAGCGAGAGGATGCGGTTAAGGTGCTTGGAGAAGTCGATGACGATGCCGTCATTGATGGTCTGGCCGCATTGCGAGGTGCCGCCGCCGCGCGGCGTGACGATCCGCCCCGCGTCGCGGGCAATCGCCAGCGCCCGCAGCGCCTCGTCGATGCTGCGCGGCACCACCACGCCGGCCGGCACGATCTGGTAGAACGAGGCGTCGGTCGCATAGCGGCCGCGGTTGAACGGGTCGAACAAGACGTCGCCCGTGATCTCGCGGGATAGCCGTTCCTCGAGCTTCGCCGTTGCGCCCCTGTCGGTCATTCCATCTCACCCGCCGGCAAACCTGGCCCTTCCAGCACTGGGCCTATCGATAAATACAATTGTCCCGGCCGTAGTTTATATTTTGAATGCAAAATATGGCCGGGAGCTTGACGCCGACCGTATCAGGCAGGCTCGGAAGTCGCCATGCCGTCCGTCTTCAGATGCTCGACGGCGGCGGTCCGCTTGTTGCGCAGGTGTCTGAACAGGATGTCGCTGAGCTCGCCGCCGGCGCGGCGGCGCAGCGCGTCCAGGATCATCTCGTGTTCGCGCATCGCTTCGCCCCAGCGCTCGCGCTTGCGGGCGAAATTGGCGGAGTAGCGCACCCGGCGAATCCGCCCTGCAATGTTGGCGTAGGCGCTCTTCAGCGTGGCGTTGCGCGAGGCTTCGACGATCTTCTGGTGGATCGACTGGTTGGTATGGAAATAACCGTGCATGTCGCGGTGCAGGTAGAATCCATACATCTCGTAATGCAGCCGCTCGATTTCGGCGATCTCGGCATCGGTGATGTTTTCGCAGGCGAGCCGTCCGGCGAGGCCTTCCAGCCCGCCCATGACGTCGAACAGTTCGCCGAGATCCTGATCGCTCAGCGCCCGGACGCGGGCGCCGCGGTTGGGCAGAAGCTCGACCAGGCCTTCGGACGCCAGCACCTTCAGCGCCTCGCGCAACGGCGTGCGCGATATTTTCAGCATCTCGCACAGCTGGCGTTCGGGCACGCGGCCGCCGTCCGCAATGTTGCCTTCGACGATGTAGTCCCGCAGCCGGGTCAGGATTTCGTCGTGCAGGGACTGGTCCTCCCGGGCGCGATCCGTCGCGCCGGCCAAAGCTTGCGCGGTCAGGGCTTGCGAGGGGGTGTCGTCTGGAATCAGGGGTTTCATGGGCGGGAACATACGCTGTGGCGGGGAGGGCGTCGATCAAAATTGTACACAATTTACCGGTTGCTGCCGAATAAATTGAATGCAATATGCGGGATTGGCAGGATAGATCCAGCCAAGCCAGAGGAGGAATCCATGACCCAGCACCAGGGACGCCATTTCCTGCAAATTCCCGGTCCCAGCCCGGTGCCGGACCGCGTGCTCCGCGCCATGGATATGCCGGTCATCGACCACCGCAGCGCCGAGTTCGCCGAACTCGGCAAGGCAGTCTTCGCGGGCTGCCAGAAGATCTTCCAGACCAAGGGGCCGGTGATCGTGTTTCCCTCCTCGGGCACCGGCGCCTGGGAAGCGGCGATCGTCAATACGCTGTCGCCCGGCGACAAGGTCCTGATGGTCGAGACCGGCCATTTCGCGACGCTGTGGCGGCAGATGGCGGCGCGCTGGGGCATCGATGTCGATTTCCTGCCCGGCGACTGGCGCCACGGCGCCGACCCTGCCGCGATCGAGGCCAAGCTCGCCGCAGGACAAGGCGCATGCCATCAAGGCGGTCATGGTGGTGCACAACGAGACGTCCACCGGCGTCACCAGCCGGATCGGCGAGATCCGCGCCGCGATGGACAGGGTCGGCCATCCCGCGCTGCTTGCTGGTGGATACGATCTCCTCGCTCGGCTCGGTCGACTACCGGCACGACGAATGGAAAGTCGACGTCACCGTGAGCTGTTCGCAGAAGGGTTTTATGCTGCCGCCGGGGCTCGGCTTCAACGCGATCTCGGAGAAGGCCCGCGCCGCCGCCAGGACCAACAAAATGCCGCGGTCCTATTGGGACTGGGAGGAGATGCTCAAGCCGAATGCCAACGGCTTCTTCCCCTACACCCCCGCCACCAATCTGCTTTACGGGCTGCGTGAAGCCATTGCCATGTTACTTGAAGAAGGGCTTGATAACGTATTCACCCGTCACAAGCGCCTCGCGGCGGCGACGCGGGCCGCGGTGGCGCATTGGGGTCTGGAAGTGCTGTGTCTGGAGCCATCAGAATATTCACCGGTATTGACGGCTGTGCTGATGCCGCCGGGGCATGACGCCGACAAGTTCCGGAAAACCGTGCTCGAGAATTACAACATGTCGCTCGGCTCAGGGCTGTCGAAGGTCGCCGGCAAGGTGTTCCGCATCGGCCATCTCGGCGAGTGCAACGAGCTCACCCTGCTGGGCGCCCTGTCCGGCGTGGAGATGGGACTGTCGGCGGCCGGGGTGCCGCATCGCGCCGGCGGCGTCGATGCCGCGATGGCCGCGCTGGAAGAACCCTCCAAGTCGAATTCGGCGCATCTGAAGATGGTCAAGCCGTGAGCTGACCGCCATCAATCGGCGCCATTTGTGCTGACGGATCGGCGCCGTCATAATCGGGATAAGATTGCCGGGAGGTAGAAGAAGATGCGGCTTCGGTTCAAGCCCACCCACGTCGTGCTGGCGATGCTCTGCATCATGTATTTCATCACCTATGTCGACCGGGTGAACATCGGCACGGCGGCCAGCGAAATCCAGAAGGAACTCCATCTCAGCAACACCCAGCTTGGCCTGGTGTTCTCGGCCTTTGCCTATCCCTATCTGCTGTTCCAGGTGATCGGCGGCTGGGTCGGAGACCATTTCGGTCCGCGCCGGACGCTGTTCTGGTGCGGCCTGATCTGGGCGGCCTCGACCATCATGACCGGCTTTGTCACCGGCCTGGTGACGCTGTTCGTTGCGCGCGTGGCCCTTGGCTTCGGCGAGGGCGCCACCTTCCCGACCGCAACGCGCGCGATGCAGTACTGGACCCCCGCCAACAGGCGAGGCTTCGCGCAGGGCCTCACCCATGCCTTCGCGCGGCTCGGCAACGCCATCACGCCGCCATTGATCGCGGCGCTGATGGCCTGGCTGACCTGGCGCGGCTCGTTCGTCGCGCTGGGATTGGTCAGCCTGCTGTGGGGCGTGGCCTGGGTCACGTATTTCCGGAACGAGCCGAAGGACCATCCCGCGATCACCGCGGCCGAACTCGCGTCGTTGCCGCCGCGTCCGGTCGGTACGCGGCCCCAGGTGCCATGGGGACCGCTGCTGCGCCGGATGTGGCCGGTCACGCTGACCTACTTTCTGCTACGGCTGGACCCTGTGGCTGTACCTGAACTGGCTGCCGCTGTTCTTCAAGAACACCTACGGCATGGATATCAAGAAATCGGCGCTGTTCGCCTCCGGCGTGTTCTTTGCCGGCGTGGTCGGTGACAGCCTTGGAGGTGTTCTGTCGGATCGCATTTTCAAGAAGACCGGCAACGTCCGCTTCGCGCGGTTGACGCGTCGTGGTCACGGGCTTTGCCGGCGCGCTGGCCTCGCTGTTTCCGATCCTCTTCACCCACGACATCACCGTCGTCGCCTTGTGCCTGTCCGGAGGGTTTTTCTTTGCCGAGCTTATCATCGGCCCGATCTGGTCGGTGCCGATGGACATCGCGCCGAAATATTCGGGAACGGCGGCCGGTCTGATGAATTCCGGCTCGGCGCTGGCGGCGATCGTTTCGCCTTTGGTGGCCGGCTACGTGATCGACGTGACCGGCAACTGGTATCTGCCGTTCCTGATGTCGATGGGGCTGTTGCTGCTGGGAGGCTTCTGCGCCTTCCTGATGCACCCCGAGACGCCGTTCGAGGCCGGCGAGGCGATGCTGTCGGCCGGACGGCCCGTCGCCGCGGAGTGACGGCGGCGCATTGCGCCGCCGGGTCTTGCCCGGCCTGCGGCGGCGCCTGCAGGGACCAGGCGGGGCTCGCCTTGGCCAGGCAAAAGCCCGACTTGTTATGCATTGACGGCATCTTCCGGGCGGGGGACAAGCTCGCCAAATAGTGATATTCGACCCCTCGCGAAACAGAATCCCGGGAAGGACGCCAATGACGCTGCACACTGGAAGGCATTTTCTACAGATTCCAGGACCAACCAACATTCCAGACCGGGTGTTGCGGGCCATGGACATGCCGGCCCTGGATCATCGCGGTGCCGAATTCGCCGAACTCGGTTACGCGGTGCTGGCCGGGATGCAGCGTATTTTCCGCACCAAGCAGCCGGTCATCATCTTTCCGTCGTCGGGCACCGGCGCCTGGGAAGCCGCGCTCGTCAATACGCTGTCGCCCGGTGACAAGGTGCTGCTCGCCGAGACCGGCCAGTTCGCGGTGCTGTGGCGCGGCATTGCCGAGAAATTCAAGCTCGACGTCGAATTCCTGCCCACCGACTGGCGGCGCGGGGCCGATGTGGAGCAGATCGAAGCGAAATTGGCCGCCGACCGGGCGCACAAGATCAAGGCGGTGATGGTCGTTCACAACGAGACCTCGACCGGCTGCGTCACCCATCCGTTCGAAGTCCGCAAAGCGCTCAACCGCACCAAGCACCCGGCGCTATTGATGGTGGATACCATCTCCGGGCTTGCCTCGATGGAGTACGAGCACGACGCCTGGGGCATCGATGTTGCCGTCGGCGGATCGCAAAAGGGCATGATGCTGCCGCCGGGCCTGAGCTTCAACGCGGTCTCGGAGAAGGCGCTCGCGGCCTCCAGCGCGAACACCTCACTGCGTTCCTACTGGGACTGGCGCGACATGCTTGAGATCAACAAGCAGGGCACGTTCCCCTACACGCCGGCCATCAACCTGCTGCTCGCGCTGAGAGAAGCCATCGCGATGCTGGAGGAGGAAGGGCTCGACAACGTCTTTGCCCGGCACGCGCGTCATGGCGCGGCGACCCGCGCGGCGGCCAAGGCATGGGGCCTGGAAACCGTCTGCCTCGACCCGCACGCTTATTCGCCGGCACTGACCGCAGTCATGGTTCCGGACGGACACGATGCCGATGCCTTCCGCAAGGTGGTGCTGGAGAATTTCGACATGTCGCTCGGCACCGGGCTTGGCAAGCTCAAGGGCAGGGCGTTCCGGATCGGCCATATCGGACACTTCAACGACCTGATGCTGATGGGGACGTTGGCGGGCGTCGAGATGGGGCTGGATCTCGCTCACGTGCCGCATCGCTCTGGCGGCGTGAACGCCGCCATGGAGGTCCTGAAGGGACGCGACGTGGTGCCGATGCCGAAATCGGCGGTTGCCTGAACGGTTTCAATCCTGGAAGCGCGCGCCTCGGCGCGGGCTTCGCAAGCCCTTGCATGAAGTTGCCTCAAGAACTCTTGCGAGAACTGAACGTCACCAGAACTGCGACAAGAACAGAAAGAGCGTGCAATGGACGCCCCGGTACAACCAACTGAAGACCTGATCTACGCCGTCGATGACGGTATCGCCCGGTTGACCTTCAACCGTCCGCAGGCGCGCAATGCGCTGACCTTTGCGATGTATGAGCGGATGGCGGCGATCTGCGAGAGCGTCAACGCCGACCGTTCGATCAAGGCGATGATCCTCACCGGCACCGGCGACAAAGCGTTCGCCTCCGGCACCGACATCTCGCAGTTCCGCGCCTTCAAGACCGCGGAGGACGCGCTCGAATATGAGGAGCGGATCGATCGCGTGCTGGGCGCGCTGGAAAGGGTCCGGGTGCCGGTGATCGCAGCCATTGCCGGAGCCTGCACCGGGGGCGGGGCGGGGATCGCGGCCTGCTGCGATATCCGGATCGGCACCGCGACGACACGGATCGGCTTTCCGATCGCGCGCACGCTCGGCAACTGCCTGTCGATGTCCAATATCTCCAGGGTCGTCGCGCTGGTCGGGCCGGCGCGGACCAAGGATCTGATTTTCACGGCGCGGCTGGTCGAGGCGCCCGAGGCGCTGGCGCTCGGTCTGCTCAACGAGGTGGTGCCTGACGTTGCAACGCTGCAGCGCCGCGCCAATGAGACCGCCAAGCTGGTCGCCGGCCACGCGCCGATCACGATGGAGACCGCCAAGGAAGCGGTGCTGCGCATTCGCCGCACGCTGTCGCGCGAAGAGGGCCGGGATCTGGTCCTGCGCGCCTATATGAGCGAGGATTTCCGCGAAGGAATGGATGCCTTCCTCAACAAGCGCACGCCGAACTGGAAGGGCAAATAGCCGAACCGATCCTCATCCAGACAAACGCAATTCCAGACAAACGAAAGCCCGGCGCAAGGCCGGGCTTATTTGTTTGAAGCGGAAGATCAGCTCAGTCCTTTAAGTTCAGCTCAGTACTTGAGATCTCAGTACTTGAGATCTCAGTACTTGGCGACGACCGGGCTGTCGAACCTGTAGTTCACACCGACACGCAACACGTTGTCGGTGATCTTCGAGCTGTAACTGCTGGTGAGGACGCCGCCACCGAGCGCCGCGTTCGTCGTCAGGAACGATCCGGACACCGTTCCAAGATCGACGTAGAGATATTCGAGCTTGGCGGTCCATCCGCCGCCGATCGCCCCTTCGATGCCGGCGCCGACCGTCCAGCCCACATTGGTGCTTGAGGTGGAGGGAAACGCAGTCGGCACCAATCCGATCGTAGCGCCGGAGTCCACTTCGCCATAGGCCAGACCGCCGGTCGCGTACAAAAGCACCTTCGGGGTTACCAGAACGCCGGCACGTGCGCGCACCGTTCCGAACCAGTCGATCTTCTGGTTCAAAGCAACCGGCACCGCAGGACCTGGGAAAACTGCAACTACACCGAAGGTCGGTGTGCAGACTCCGGTCGGACAGAGGAAGTTGCGAGTGCCCTTCTCGTCGGTGCCCTGAATGTCGGCCTCAAGACCCCACACCCAGCTTTGCACCTGCCAATTGTAGCCGATCTGGCCACCGCCAACGATGCCGTTCAAGTCCGTCTTGTCGGCGCTGGAGAACAACACCGTGCCCGCGGTATTGGTCAGCGTCGAGGTATCGTCCGACCTTCCCCAGCTGTAGCCGATGTTGCCGCCGATGTAGAAGCCGGTCCAGTTGTAGACGGGCTCGACATAGACCGGCGCCTTTGTGTAGGTCCGCGCCGGCAGATCGGCGGCGAACGCGCTTGTCGCGAGCAGGGAAGCGACCGCAGCAATTCCAATCAACATACGCTTCATGGCAAATCTCCAGCGTGAAATAATTGGTCGCAAGAATACTGCCGGGCGGCACCTGTCGTCTGTCACGCGAAAAGCACAGATGCGGATAATCGACCTCGGTCGGGATTATGGTCAAAATCCGGCTAATACGACAAGCAATTGATTTAGCTGAAATTCTCCCGGCAGCCGCTCGTCGTCGACAAGCGCAGGTCGAACTGCGAGGGCAAATCGGCGGAAGCGGACGCGCCGGGCGATCAGGCGCCAAACATAAGCCCGGCCAGGGCCGGGCTCAGGTTTGCTCGAAGTGAAGGTCCAGCTCAGTATTTGAAATCAGCTCAGAACTTGGCGACGACGGGGCCGTCGAACCTGTAGTTCACGCCGACACGCAGGATGTTGTCGGTGATCTTCGAGCTATAGGAAACGACGTTCGTGCTCGGCAGGGTGAACGATCCCGACACCGTTCCGAGATCGACGTAGAGGTATTCGAGCTTGGCGGTCCAGTTGCCGCCGATCGCGCCTTCGATGCCGGCACCGACCGTCCAGCCCACATTGGTGGTCGAACTCGTAAACGCCGCCGGCAGCGGTCCACCGACCGTTTCGCTGGAATTGACTTCGCCGTAAGCAAGACCGCCGGTGGCGTACAACAGCACCTTCGGAGTCACCAGCACACCGGCCCGGGCACGCACCGTTCCAAACCAGTCGATCTTCTGGTTCAAAGCGAACGGGATGGTTGGGGGAATGAAAAAGTTGGCGCCGATAATCGGTGCCGGCGTGAATGAGAATGCGCGGCTTCCGCTTTCGCCGGTGCCCTGAATGTCGGCCTCAAGACCCCACACCCAGCTCTGCATCTGCCAATTATATCCAATCTGGCCACCGCCGACGATGCCGTTCAAATCCGACTTGTCCGCCGAGGTAAGCAACACCGTGCCCGCGGCATTGGTCAGCGCGGAGGTGTCGTCCGACCTTCCCCAGCTGTAGCCAATGTTGCCGCCGATGTAGAAGCCGGTCCAGTTGTAGACGGGCTCGACAAAGACCGGCGCCTTTGTGTAGGTCCGCACCGGCAAATCGGCCGCGAATGCGTTTGTCGCGAGCAGGGAAGTGGCCGCAGCAATTCCAATCAACAAACGCTTCATGGCAAATCTCCAGAATGAAATAAAATAACTGGTGCGGAGAGTATGCCGGGCGGCACCAGCCGTATGTCACGCGAAAAGCACAGATGCTGATAATCGGCCCGGGTTGCATTGTGGTCAAAAGGTGACTAGCGCCGCAAATGATTGATTCATTTGGCGGTTTGTTTCGACCCCCCTTTGTCGGGTAGCCAACTCTTGATCCGAAATGTGAGCGGCGTGAGCCAACCGCTTCGCGGCTTGACGCGTCGCCGGCGATGATGCGCCCGGCGAGTCGCCGATCATTCGTCGGGTGGCCCATATCCGGCCATGCGGGCGCGGACATTTTCGATCTCTTCTTTTGGCATAAGCGGCGGCGTTCCGATCTGAAGGCAGCCATGGTACTGCCGCGCCAGCGTCTCGACCTCGACCGCAAGCCACATCGCCCTTGAGAGCGAGGGCCCGATCGCAATCATGCCGTGATGGGCCAACAGACAGGCCGACCTGTCTTCGAGGGCGGTGACGGCATGTTGCGACAGTTCCTGCGTTCCGAACGTCGCATATGGCGAACAGCGAATCGTATCGCCGCCGGCGCAGGCGATCATGTAATGAACAGGTGGAATCGACAGACCCATGATGGCCAGGATCGTCGCATAGGGCGGATGAGCGTGGACGACTGCGTTCACTTCGGGGCGCGCTTTGAGGATATCGCGGTGGAAACGCCATTCGCTCGACGGGCGTTGTCTGGCGTCGAACGCGCCGTCCAGTTTCATGAAGACGATCTGCTCGGGCTGCATCGTTTCGTAAGGAGTACTCGTCGGCGTGATGAGCATCCCGTCCTCATGACGCAGGCTGATATTTCCCGAAGTGCCCTGATTGATGCCCGACTGATTCATCTGCAGGCACGCGGCGATAATGGACTGACGCTTCGCCAGATCATTCGCCATGTCATTCGTGGTGGACATCAACTTTCCCTGAACAAGATGAGGTGTTGCAGGCCGAGACGGCCCGGTGCCATCAAACTAGAAGCCCTTGCCGCGGAAGAACAGTGGTTGATTATTGCGCGGCAATATAGTCGAACGTCTCAAAGCGCCCCGGAAACGCGCCGGGTTCGGCCAATCCGCCGCTGAAACAGACTTTGAAGACCGACTTGGAAAACCGACTTGGAGAAAACCGGACTTGGAGAAAACCGACTTGGAGAAGTCATGACAGATGCCGTAACTGATGCGGTACTCGGCATTATCGGGGGATCCGGCATTTACGATCTGCCGGGGCTGGAGAACGGCCGCGACGAGGTGATCGCAAGCCCCTGGGGAGAGCCGTCGGCACCGCTGCGCCGTGGCACCATCGCAGGCCTGCCGATCGTGTTTCTGTCGCGGCACGACAAGGGCCACCGGCTGTCGCCTTCCGACATCAATTACCGCGCCAATATCGACGTGCTCAAGCGCGCCGGCGTGACCGACCTGATCTCGCTCTCGGCCTGCGGATCCTTCAAGGAGGAACTCCCGCCCGGCACCTTCGTGCTGGTCGACCAGTTTGTCGACCGCACCTACAAGCGCGAGAGCTCGTTCTTCGGCAAGGGCTGCGTCGCGCATGTCTCGATGGCCCATCCGGTCTCGCCGCGATTGCGTATCCACTTGGCGGCGGCGGCCGAAGCGGAGGGAATTCCGTTTGCGCGCGGCGGCACCTATGTCTGCATGGAGGGGCCGCAATTCTCCAGCTACGCCGAAAGCATGACCTACAAGAACCTGGGCTACTCCGTCATCGGCATGACCAACATGCCCGAGGCAAAACTCGCGCGCGAGGCCGAGATTTGTTACGCCAGCGTGGCGATGGTGACCGATTTCGACTGCTGGCATCCGGATCACGACGCGGTCACGGTGCAGGATATCATTCGGGTGTTGAATACCAACGCCGAGAAGGCGCGGGGCCTCGTTGCCCGGCTCGCCCGCGATTTTCCGCGCAGGCATGAACCGTGCCCGATCGGCTCGGACCGCGCGCTGGACACCGCCCTGATCACCGCTCCGGAAGCGCGCGATCCGGAGCTTCTGAAAAAGCTCGACGCGGTGGCCGGACGGGTGTTGCGGACATGAAGGTCGACGGGCGGCATTTCCGCAGCCTATGGGTCGAGCCGGATGGCTGGTCGGTCGGCGCGATCGACCAAAGGCGGTTGCCGCACGAATTTGTCGTTGCAAGAATTGCCGACTGCGAGGCGGCCGCCGACGCGATCCGCTCGATGCTGGTGCGCGGCGCGCCCTTGATCGGCGCCACGGCCGCTTACGGGGTGGCGCTGGCGATGCGCATCGACGCTTCCGACGCGGCGCTGGAGCGGGCCTATGATGCGCTGATCGCGACGCGGCCGACGGCGATCAATCTGAAATGGGCGCTGGAGGTGATGCGCGAGGCGCTATTGCCGCTGCCGCCTTCGGCGCGCACGGCTGCCGCCTATGCCAGGGCCTTCGAAATCGCCGAGCAGGACATTGCCATCAACAAAGGCATCGGCCAGCACGGTCTTGCGCTGATCGAGGCGATCCGGGCCAGCAAGAAGCCGGGCGAACGGGTCAACGTGCTGACCCATTGCAATGCCGGCTGGCTGGCAACGGTCGATTGGGGAACCGCGACCGCGCCGATCTATATGGCGCACGATCGAGGCTTTCAGGTCCATGTCTGGGTCGATGAGACCCGTCCCCGCAATCAGGGGGCCTCGCTGACGGCTTGGGAACTCGGCCATCACGGCGTGGCGCATACCGTGATCCCGGACAACACCGGCGGCCATCTGATGCAGCATGGCATGGTTGACCTCGTCATCGTCGGCACCGACCGGGTGACCGCCAATGGCGACGTCTGCAACAAGATCGGCACCTATCTGAAGGCGCTCGCGGCGCACGACAATGGCGTGCCGTTCTATGTCGCATTGCCGTCGCCGACGATCGATTTTTCGATTCGTGACGGCATCCGGCAAATTCCGATCGAGCAGCGTAGCGCCGATGAAGTCGCCACCATGACCGGGCGCACCGCGGACGGCCGAATCGAGACAATCAGGGTCGTGTCCGACGGCTCGCCGGTCGCCAATTATGCTTTCGACGTGACGCCGGCGCGGCTCATCACCGGACTGATCACCGAGCGCGGCGTGTTGCCGGCCGATCGCGGCGCGCTGGCGAGCGCGTTTCCGGAGCGAGCCAGGAATCGCTGAGGCGAACCGAAGGAGGGGCTAGCCCAGGTAAGGCTCGCCATGGGAAATACTGTCCACCGACATGCTTTGCGCAACAGCCATCGAGATTAGGCCGGTCGTAAATCCGCCCCCACTGTTGAGATGGATTATCTCCGGACATCAGCGCAGAATCGGAAACACCTTCAGTTGCGCGATAAAGGCGACTATCTGCCGTCAGCCGAGAGACCGGATATCGCGGGTTGGGCGGCAATTTCAGCCATATTTCGGGCGGCGTCCGGACGAATTAAAGCGGTACCCATTCCTGAGTACCACATATGTACTCCGCATTAGCCAAACCGACTATCGTCGAACGAGTATAGCGTTGCTTCGATCACCAATATCCGTTTCGTCCCACCAACTTGCGTTGGCATCGAGTATCTGGCGAGCCAATTCTGGATGATGGCTACGATTGACGCCGGCTAACAGTTGAGAAGAACCCGATGTCAACGACGATCAGCAGCAGCACGACCGGACCGGTTGTTCTCGGCACCGCCGACAATCCCCTCTA
>CAVRAH010000009.1:0-394954 GCA_963718925.1 uncultured Alphaproteobacteria bacterium | reverse complement strand
CGCGAAGAAGTTCCTGGTCCGCAAGCCCGTCAACAACGCCATCATGCGGTCCGGTTTCGGCAGCCGCCGCCATCCCATCCTCGGTTACGTCAAGATGCACACCGGCGTCGATTGGGCGACCCCCTACGGCACGCCGATCTTCGCATCAGGCAATGGCGTGGTCGAAACCGCCGGTTGGGAAGGCGGCTACGGCAAATACGTCAAGCTGAAGCACAATAACGGCTACGAGACGGCCTATGGCCATATGTCGGCCTTTGCCAAGGGACTGGAAGTCGGCAAGCGGGTTCGGCAGGGCCAGGTCATCGGTTTTGTCGGTTCGACCGGGCAATCGACCGGCGCCCACGTCCATTACGAGATTCTGGTCAACGGCCGCTTCGTCGATCCGATGCGTATCAAGCTGCCGCGTGGCCGCTCGCTCGACGGGCCGATCATGGCAAGCTTCGAAAAGGAACGCGATCGTCTCGACGCCATGATGAACAACCGCGGTGGCGCAGCGCGGATATCCGATGCCGGCGTCACTGGCAGCATGCGGCAAACCAGCAATCGCTGACGTCCGCCACAAAACCGCTGCCTCCTCGCGATGGAGCGGCGGCGCGCGCTTTCGGAAATTTGGGTAACCCGGTCCTTCAGCCACCCGCATAGCGCTACCGGCGCCACCAACTGAACGCGCCAAAAGGGAAAACCGGAACGTCCTGCCAGTTCCATCAAATTTCAGCCGGCGGCGAGGGAACCCGGGCGACCGCCGGGTTTTGTCGCACAGTGCCGGTCCGCTGACAGGCTCAGGAGAACGGGAGGATGATCCCCATGAAGCGTGCGACACGGGACGATGTTAACGCGTTGGGCCTGGTCGATGATGCGGTGATCGCCGAAATCATTGCGATGGGCGCCACGACCGAGGAACTGGCCGAGGCTCAGGCCTGGTACGTCAACGACGAGCCGTTGATGAATGCCGGCAGGCCGCTGGCTACCGGGCGCGTCCGGGCTCTCATCGAAATTCTCGGAGAACTCGATCGAGATGAGGACGACGACAAGGAGGCCGGTCCTGTGACGGGTTAAGGCCGCCTGGCCCGGGATAGACCTGCGCGCCCGGGCCAGAATTCAATTTAGTTCAGCTTCTTAGTTCAGCTTCCGTTTCGAAACCGGCGCCTCGAACTGCGCAATCTCGGCCGTCTGCGGCGCCTTGCCGTTGAAGGTCAGCACGTTGCCCTCGGTCGAAATGGCGACGCGGTCGCCATCCCGGACCTCGCCGGCGAGGATCATCTCCGCAAGCGGATCCTGCAGATTGCGCTGGATCACCCGCTTCAGGGGCCGTGCGCCATAGGCCGGATCCCAGCCCTTGGCGGCAAGCCAGTCGCGCGCCGCGGCATCGAGCGTGAGCGCGATCTTGCGCTCCTCCAGAAGCTTCGTCAGCCTGGAGAACTGGATTTCCACGATCCTTCCCATCTCGCTCTTCTGCAGGCGATGGAACAGGATGATCTCGTCAACACGGTTGAGGAATTCGGGGCGGAAATGCGCGCGCACCATGCCCATCACCGGCTCGCGGACCGCCGAAGTGTCCTCGCCTTCCGGCTGATTGACCAGGAATTCCGAACCGAGATTCGAGGTCATGATGATCAGCGTATTGCGGAAGTCGACGGTGCGGCCCTGACCATCGGTCAGGCGGCCGTCATCCAGCACCTGCAGCAGCACGTTGAAGACATCCGGATGCGCCTTTTCGATCTCGTCGAACAGCACCACCTGATAAGGCCGCCGCCGCACCGCTTCGGTCAGCGCGCCGCCCTCGTCATAGCCGACATAGCCCGGAGGGGCGCCGATCAGCCGCGATACCGAGTGCTTCTCCATGTATTCGGACATGTCGAGCCGCACCATCGCGGTCTCGTCGTTGAAGAGATATTCGGCGAGCGCCTTGGTGAGCTCGGTCTTGCCGACACCGGTCGGCCCTAAGAACATGAACGAGCCCATCGGACGGTTCGGATCCTGAAGTCCCGCGCGCGAACGGCGCACGGCGGTTGCCACCGCACGGACCGCTTCGGCCTGACCGACCACGCGCTGGCCGAGGCTATCCTCCATCTTCAGGAGCTTGTCCTTTTCGCCTTCCAGCATCTTGTCGACCGGCACGCCGGTCCAGCGCGAAACCACCTGCGCGATGTGGTTGGCGGTGACCGCCTCCTCCATCATCTCGCCGGCATTCTCCTTGGCCTCGATCTCGACAAGCTTCTTCTCAAGCTCGGGGATCCGGCCATAGGCGAGTTCGCCGGCGCGCTGGAATTCGCCGCGGCGCTGCGCGTTGGCCAGTTCGATGCGAAGCGCGTCGAGTTCGCTCTTTAGTTTTTGTGCATTCGAGAGCTTGTTCTTCTCCGCGCTCCAGCGCGAAGTCAGGGCAGCCGACTTCTCCTCGAGTTCGGCGAGCTCCTTTTCGAGCGTCTGCAGTCGGCTCTTCGAGCCGGCATCGCTCTCCTTTTTCAGGGCTTCCTGCTCGATCTTGAGCCGGATGATTTCCCGGTCCATCGAATCGAGTTCTTCGGGCTTTGAATCGACCTGCATCTTCAGCCGCGCCGCCGCTTCATCCATCAGGTCGATGGCCTTGTCGGGCAGGAAGCGGTCGGTGATGTAGCGGTTCGACAGCGTGGTGGCGGCGACCAGCGCGGAATCGGTGATGCGCACGCCGTGGTGCTGTTCGTATTTGTCCTTCAGGCCGCGCAGGATCGAGATGGTATCCTCGACCGAAGGTTCGGAGACGAAGATCGGCTGGAACCGCCGCGCCAGCGCCGCATCCTTTTCGACATGCTTGCGATACTCATCGAGCGTGGTCGCGCCGATGCAATGCAGTTCTCCGCGCGCTAGCGCGGGTTTCAGCAGATTGGACGCATCCATGGCGCCATCGGCCTTGCCGGCGCCGATCAGGGTGTGCATCTCGTCGATGAACAGGATGATCGAGCCTTCGGCCGAGGTGACCTCCTGCAGCACGGCTTTCAGCCGCTCCTCGAACTCGCCGCGATATTTCGCACCCGCGATCAGCGAGCCCATATCGAGCGACAGCAGTTTCTTGTCCTTGAGGCTCTCCGGCACGTCGCCATTGAGAATCCGCAACGCCAGACCTTCGACGATCGCGGTCTTGCCGACGCCGGGCTCGCCGATCAGGACGGGATTGTTCTTGGTGCGGCGGGACAGCACCTGGATGGTGCGGCGGATTTCCTCGTCGCGCCCGATCACGGGATCGAGCTTGCCGTCGCGCGCCGCCTGCGTCAGGTCGCGCGCATATTTCTTCAGCGCGTCATAGGCGTTCTCCGCCGTCGCGCTGTCGGCCGTGCGGCCCTTGCGCAGGGTTTCGATCGCGGCATTCAGGTTTTGCGGCGTGATGCCGCCCTTGCGCAGGATGCTGCCCGCCTCGCTGTCCTTCTCGAGCGTCAGCCCGAGCAACAGCCGCTCGACGGTCACAAAGCTGTCGCCGGCCTTCTCGGCGGCTTTTTCCGCGGCATCGAATGCGCGGGCGAGATCGGGGGCGAGATAGACCTGTCCGGCGCCGCTGCCGGATACTTTCGGTAATTTGTTGAGTGCAGCCTCGGTAGCCTTCAGGATCGCGCGGGAGTTGCCCCCGGCACGGTCGATCAGGCCGCCGGCGAGGCCCTCGCTGTCGTCGAGCAGCACCTTCAGCATATGCAGCGTTGAGAATTGCTGGTGGCCGTCACGCACAGCCAGCGACTGCGCCGACTGGATGAAGCCCCGCGCACGCTCGGTGTATTTTTCAATATTCATGTCATTCCCTCAGCCTGCCGCTCACTCCACCCCGAAAGCATGGAGACAGCATCTTCATTGGGTTTCCGCTGGTCGCATTGACATTCCTCAAGCGGCCGCGGTCGTCACCGACGCTTGCGCCGGCTTGGGGCAAATGTGGGAAGGGGCCTGGCCGAACGGAAGGGGCGAATTCACAAATTCGTGTGCGGTAGCGCCGCGCCGTGGAATCCCATAAAAAGCGGAATGTCCTCCGCCGAATCCGCACAGATCGCCAGCCTTTATCGCTATCCCGTCAAGGGCCTTTCCCCGGAACCGCTGCCGCGGGTCGTGCTCGGGGTCGGCCAGACGTTTCCGGCCGACCGGCGCTACGCGATCGAAAACGGCCCGAGCGGCTTTGATCCCGCGGCGCCGGCATGGCTGCCAAAAACCCATTTCCTGATGCTGATGCGCAACGAGCGCCTGGCGGGATTGCGGACCCGTTTCGAGGATCGCACCCATCTCCTGACCATTCAGGAAGACGGGCGGGAGACTGCGCGCGGCGACCTGGAAACGGCGGAGGGCCGGGCCGCCATCGAGCAATTTTTCGCGGAGAATTTTGCAAGCGATCTGAAGGGACCGCCCAAGGTGCTGTTGGGCGGCGGCCACAGCTTTTCGGACGTCGCCCGAAAGGTCGTCTCGATCATCAATTTATCCAGCGTTGCCGCGATCGAAGATGCGGTCGGCCAGCCGGTCCATCCGCTGCGATTCCGCGCCAATTTGTATGTCAGCGGCTGGCCGGCCTGGCACGAGCTCGAGTTGCTCGACAAAACCCTTGGCGTTGGCGATGTCCGCCTCAGGATCGTGAAACGGATCGTCCGCTGCGCGGCCGTCAATGTCGACCCGGAACGTGCTGTGCGTGACCTCGAGATTCCCCACACACTGATGCGCCGGTTCGGACACTCCGATTGCGGCGTGTATGCCGAGGTCATTGCCGGCGGCGCCATGGCCGTCGGCGATGCGATTGCAACGGAAGCGGCGGAGCTGCTGTAAGGCTGCCCCGGGTTCTCTCCCCGTCATTGCGAGCGCAGCGAAGCAATCCATGTTGCGGTACACTGGATCGCTTCGTCGCTTACGCTCCTCGCAATGACGTGGAGGGTGTGGTCCTCAGCTCGTCGGCATGACGTAGGCGTAGATCCGGCCGCGCGAGATCGGCGCTTCCCTGACCCGGTTGCCGTTATTGCCCGAGATCATGATCGGATTGCCCTTCGCATCGATGCCGGTGATGATGCCGACATGTCCGCCGCCGCGCCGTCCCATCACCGCGATGGCGCCGACCTGCGGTCCGGACACGCGTTGACCGTAACTGGCGAACGAGCGCGCCAGGTCCGAGCCGGTGCCGTGATAACCGGAGCGCTCCAGAACCAGGTTCATGAAGCGCGCGCACCACAGGCTGCCGCGACCGGTCGGATTGCCGCCGAGGTAACGGCGCGCCTCAGTGACCACGCTCGACGATCCGAATTCACCCGACATGCCGGTGCCGCTGGAAAGGCTCCCCGATGGCAGGCTGGCATTGGCGTCGGCAAGGCCACGCGAATTCATCTGCGCGACCGCGGCATCCCAGCGCGAACGACGCGCCATGTGCCGATGCTGATGATAGGCGTAGTGCCGCCTTGCATGATGGCCGGCATAATGAGCATGCGCGGAGCGCTTTGCGCCGTGGTGGGACCTTGCTGATGCGGGGGTGGCTGAAACGGCGAATGCCGCCGAACACAACGCCAGTGCGGCAAGCGACCGGCGGAACGCAGATGATCGAAGCATACTCAACTTATCCTTTTTGACACCCCCAATCCCCGCCGGCCTGTAATGGCCGGCATCCGAGGCCCGTATGAAAATTGCGATGTGACGAGAGCAAGACACGATGCGGCGGCGAGCGACCCGTTTCGGGGTAATTCCGCGATCATTTCGTGACGAAAAAGAATCGATTTTGCCTCATTGCCGCCGCGAGTATTAATTGCGATTTTCGGGCGCGAAACGCTCCCAAACGAAGCATGCCCTCGGACTTGATCCGGGGGCGGCTGCCGGCTCGCCGGCAGAAAGCGGGTCAAAACAAGAAAAGAGGAATTTCAAATGCCCTATGCCGTAACGAACGACAATGTCCGGCTCTATTTCGAGGAAGCGGGCAGCGGCACGCCCATCCTGTTCCTGCACGAATTCGCGGCCGACCACACCAATTGGGAGCCGCAGATGCGCTACTTCTCGCGCGGCCATCGCTGCATCGCTTATTCCGCGCGCGGCTACACGCCCTCCGACGTGCCGCCGTCGCCTGAGGCCTATAGCTACCGGCATTTCTACACCGACGCGCTCGCCGTGCTCGACCACCTCAAGATCGCCAAGGCGCATCTGGTCGGCCTGTCGATGGGCTCCTACTCGTCGCTTCAGATCGGCCTGAATGCGCCCGAGCGCGCGCTGTCGATGACGTTGGCCGGCGTCGGCTCCGGCTCGAGCCTTCAGAACCTCGAAGCCTTTCGCAGGCAATGCCGTGACAATGCCGAGCAGTTCGAGACCCTCGGATCAGTGGAAGTCGCCAAAGTGACGCGCGAGGCGCCGGGGCGGATTCCATTCCTGGTCAAGGACCCGCGCGGCCACGCCGATTTCTACGCTGCGCTGGCTCGCCATAATGCAAAAGGCTCGGCCAACACCATGCGCGGATTCCAGGGCGGTCGGCCCTCGATCTACACCCTGCGTGATGCCATCGGACGCGTCCCGACGCCGGCGCTGATCATCTGCGGCGACGAGGACGACGCCTGCGTCGAGCCGAGCCTGTTCCTGAAGAAGCATCTTCCCGCGGCCGGGCTGACGTTTTTCCCGAAGTCGGGGCACGTGCTCAACCTGGAAGAACCCGCGCTGTTCAACGAAATGGTCGAGCGCTTCATCGCGCTGGCGGAGGCCGGACGCTGGGGCGTAAGGGATCCGAGGTCGATGGCAGCAAGTTGATCGTCATTGCGAGCCAACGGGTCGCGCGAATGCGGCCGTTCGAAATGAATGGCGCGGCAAATAGCGTTGTAAATCGCGCCCTAAAAGAGTAATATTTTTTGCTGGGGAACCGCACCATCGCGGCCCTTTAAGGTAGCAACCTCAAACTCTCATAGGAGGTCCGAATGGCCGTTTACGGCGTAGGTGCCATGTATGGTGGCACCGACGATCAAACTGATGACTTCATCAAAATGGGTGTGGCTTGCGTTGGGTGGTCCCCAACGGAAGCACCGGCCTTGCATGCTCAAATGACTTCCGTGAAGGCGGCCGATGTATTCTTTATCAAGTCGTATGCGCCGAGTGCAGGATTGCACATCAAAGCGGTCGGCATAGTGACTGATGCCTCGTTCCGAAAAATCACTGACGCCTTAGGTTGGGGCGTGAGTGTTCGTTGGGTCCATATGCCCGAAGGACGCATCGTAATTGGGCCGGTCGAGGATCGTGCCGACTACATGAGGCGGGGGACACTCTATGAAGAGTTTAATCCGACCATCATTAAGCAAGTGCTCGACGTGCTCGTTCCGACGACGCTGATGGAACTGGTGAGAAAAATGCCTCCTCTAGGCGTGAAAGCAGAAATGCCGTCTACTTTTAAGCGACGCATTTAGATGACCATAGCCCCGGCCTCACCGCCGGGGCGCTCTCCTATCGCGGGGAATGGCGCGGTGATTTCTGTATCCGCTTGCGGCGGCGCAGGAGCGGCCTTGCTGTGATGGCTATCTTCGTCGGGCTAGCGCCCCCTGCGGGCTGGCGCAGGCTCGGCGACAGCGGCGAATTGCGATGTCCGCTTATCTCCCGTTTCATTTCGCTGGAAGCCGTCCTGAGCGCGGAGTCGCTGGCCTGTGCTACGCCGTTCACGAGCAAGCGGGCACGCGCCGGACAGCGTCTCGCTACCGACGCAGATGATCATTGATGGGCTTGCGCTCGATCAAGGGCCACGAGTAGTACTACCGCGTGGACTGTTTCTATTTTTTATGCTGTCGGGAACTCCTGCATCCTTCGCAAGGATGCGCCACTTCCGCCGGAACTCCGCGGTTGACCAAGGGTATGCTGTGATCTCGCATAGTACGATGGGACCAATAGCCGAAAGCGCCGCTCTGTTGAGTTTCGCAATAGGCGTCCTGCTCCATAGAGCAAATTCCTCGATCACCATCGGGGCGAGCTTTAGGTCAAATTCGACCTCTTTGCCCTTCTCGCTGCTTTGGTTGCGGCGCAGGATCATATCTTTGTCGATCTCTTCCCAACGTAGTCCCGTCAGCCATTTTCCCTTTTGGCCGATCACGGCGGATGTGTCCGGCTCGGAAATGGGCACCCATTCCCCGATTACGTCTTTCTGGCTTAGCATAAGTTCGAATTGGAGTGCTTGCGCCAGTGCGATTGAGTCCCAGCCTCGCCGGTGAGCTTTAACGCGAACCGCTCTAACTTGCTCCGCCGTAATTCGCAGATTGCGCGAGACCGCATTTGGAAAACGCGTTTGGCTGAGAATGTTTAGCAAGCGAATGCACTCATTATCTTCGAGTAGAGTTGCGCCGAAACGAAACAGGACGCGCAGCCTAGCGACGAGTGCATGAGCTATGGCAATCTTCCCCCCAGACTTCCATGCCTTGTGCCAAGCCATCAAATTGCGGGCGCGAATGTTGCGAAGCTGACAATCGCCATGCTCGCGACTTATCCGCGTCAGTAGTCGTTGGTGCTTAACACGGACCTGATATCGTAGGTTCTGGAAGGACGACTCCTGATCCTCACAGAAGCGCTCAATCAATTGCTTGAGCGTACAGCTCATCTCGGAGCCTCTTTTAATTCGGTCTCGCCGAAATTTTGATGCAGCGTTTGCAAAGGTCGACCCAAGGCCTCAGGAAAAGTAGGTTTATAACCACCGAAGTAGATTATTAGGATAACGCCGACAATCGTAATTGTCCCGATGGTCCCCGCCATACCCTCGGCACGGATGTGTGTCCCGAAAAATCTAATTTCGATTCGCTGGGGTTGTGACACGACGTGAACCTCCATTTGAAAAAAGCCGGCTCGATAGCGGCGACTTTTTAATTGGCAGCGTGTTCACGGCGCGCGACAATAGCATCGGGACAAAAATTTAAAGTAGACGTATTTTCAGATAGATGGGCCACCCCATACCTCTCCATCGTTCATGGAAAAAGAGCGCGCACCCTTCGCCGTTTCCGCAATTATAAGATCAACTCCCTGAAGCTACTAAGGAAGTTGTGCGCGCTTTCAAACTTGTAGCTACGGCTCCCCACGACGGGACGCGAATGGCTGGATGCATGTGAGACATATCAACTGGTTAGACCCCCTCAGCGCTCTTTTTCCGGGAGCGCTGAGGGGAGTCGGTTTTCCCCTGATGCGCAGGCTCGGCGCGCAATGCAAGCGGGATGCGATCACCGCCAAGGAAAAAAGAAAAGCGAGATGCTGGGAAGGCGGCCTCAAACGAAAGTGGTCGCGACCCAACCTAATTTGATTTGAGCTCTTCTGATACTGGAGAAATGTCGACCAGCCGGATTTGAAAGCAAGCGCGGATTAGCGAGATCGTAATCCGCCATTCGTCGGCAACAAAGAGGTGGGTTACGCCCTCATCGGGCCGCGCCTCGCGCGAACCCGTTGGGCTAGCCCACCTACAGGCTGTCACAAGTGTGACGGTCCAATAAATAATTGTCCCAAGGCTGCTGTGTTCCTGCCTACCTTCCGTCAAACCGGTATGGACTCTTGCGTCAATGGTTTGAAGGAACAGCCAGTAGAGTAGAGGTACCATGATTTAAAGCCCACCACTTGCGGAAAACGATTGGCCGAGAGCCGAAGAAACTTCGCCTGGCAGGTCTGAGCGCGATCCAGATGCCCGATCCGATTTTCGCTTTGGTAGTCGGCCCATAGAGGCCGCCACGCGCAGGCGTCAGGTGGCGAGGGGCAGGCCGTCGTTTGGCAGGCGAATGTTCCGCTCCATTGCCAGGTTCTCTCTTGCGGTTCTCATCGGTGTCGGCGCCACGCTTGGCTGGCAGTCGTATGGTGATGTAGCAGGGGAGATGCTGGTGGCGCGGGCTCCAGTGCTGGCCTGGTTAGTATCCGTTTCGACGGCGAAGTCGCCGATCGTGGCTGCAACGTCCACCGGCCGGATGCAGCAGCTTGAGCCCCTGGCGTCCAATCTCGATGTCGTACGACGCAGCGTAGACCAACTCGCCGCAAAGCAAGACCAAATGGCCCAGAGCATTGCGGCACTGCAGGCCGTTGGGGAGGATATCAGACAGAAGATATCGTTCACGCCTCCGGCTCCAGCCCCGCAGGCCGCCATCCCGCAGCAAAAGCCCGCGCAACCCAAGGTACAGTCTCCGGCCGTGCAGTCGTCATCGGCGCCTCGCCCGACTCCCGGTGGGCCGGTTTTGCTCACGCGATAATCTTCCGGGTCGCAGAATCCTAACCCTCCGGCCGCGCGTAGTTGCGCCAAGTGAGCGCCTAGGGCGGATTAGCGCAATCCGCCGGTGGCCGAGGGAGAAAACGGCGGGGTACGCCCTTGGCTAACCCTACGAGCTAGCGTCTTGCGAAATTCACGTTGCAAGAGGCACGGTCAGATCTAGCGCCACTTCCATGGGACCCGTCGAATTTGGTGAGATACTTATTGTTGAATTCGGTACCGAGCGGGCGGTGAAAAGGATCCCTCTGGCCACTCCAGCCTTTCTGCAAAATATCCGCCGTCCCGTCTGGTTCAATCGTTCCATCGAAGGTTTGTGAACCGGGCTTACCGACCCGACCAACCTCCGCGTGGAAGACGCCGTCTGTGACTCTTCCGGTGAGTTCATACCTCCAACCGGGCAATCCCGAAGGAGTGGGTTCGCAGACAAGCTTCCCCAGCCAGATTCCGTCGAAGCGTCGCCTGTCTTTTGCCAAGTCCGGAATCGCTAACGCAGCAATTCTGGTTCGGGCGAGACTCGCGAACGAATAGGTCGGAAAGCGCGCGAGATGATCTTCATATGCCTCTTTTGTATTGATCGCCTCGGTACTCTTCCAATGGTCGCTTGCGGCTGCGCAAGGATCGACTGGTGCAGGCGTCGGAGCCGGGGTCGCGGTAATCTGCAATTTGCCGTTCAGATAAAACTCGCCGATTAGCGATAAGGACAGCTCTGGAAGCTGCGTTTGATGAGTCGTTTGATAAACATCGGCGCTAATGCGGCGGAAAATGGTGCCTATCTCCTCCTTCGTCTCGACGTTCTTGAGGAACGCGGTTGTATAGGGACTGTTGCGACCGTCGCCATCGTCAGCTGTACGCCCGGGCTGCGTCGCATAGGCGATGATCATGCCTTCCGGGCTGTCGATTTTTGCAAGACCTCGTCCAATGCTGGCGCTGCGGGCGGTCCCGATCGAGCGTTTCAACTGCTCGGCGAGTGGGTTGTCGCGGCAAGAATCCAGCACAAGGATGCGCAAGTTCCTGGCCGGCTGCATGTCAGCGATGACATCGTCGACCCGAACCATGCGCCGCAGGTCTGCCTCGTCGCTCAACTGTGCATCCACCGGCACAAGGTAATTGATCCCTCCGAACTGCAGTGCGTGCCCGGTGTAGTAGAACATCGCCACGTCGGCGGTGCGCGCCGCCCGGGCAAATTTGATCATCGCCTCATCCATTCCGGCCTTATCGAGATCGGTCGCAACCATGATCTCAAAGCCTGATCGCTTGAGGGCGGCGGCCACGTCTTCGGCGTCGTGCACAGGATTTGGCAGGTGCGGTGCCCGAACATAGGCGCTATTGCCGATAACAAGCGCAACTCGATTGTCGGCGAAAGCAGGCGCGACAAAAACGCCGAAGAACACAACAGCGAAAAAGGCAAATTGCACGTTTCGATGCATGAGCCCCTCCCGAAGGATACGACCATCATATTACAATCTCCTGTGCTCGGAAATGTGAGAAGCATCACAGATACGATATCGCTTCGGGTCGGTTCATGGGCACTTTTCGGACCTCGCGCGATGTCCGACTTGAGTCCGGAATGCGCACCAAGCGGACGTCCGCCGACCGCTCCGAATTTTTGGGTTCACGCCCTGGATAATTCCAAGCATGGCTTCGATTTCCATCGCCCGTGCCCGCGGCACTGCCCCTGCCCGACGGGCAAATCACTGCTCTTCCTCGAATTTCTGTCCAGCCCTCGACGCAAAAATAAATCGCTTCGCGATTGGGTAGAAGCAGATTTATGGACTCTCGCATCCTGCCTCGATGAAGAGGGACGTTACGGCCAATCGTCACGAAACGTGGGTGCGGGATGCGATGGACGCGAGAGTGCCGGGCGCAATGTTTGCGCAAGACGAGCGGCGCTTTCGCGGACGGCGAAGTCGGGTGGTCCTGGCGCCCCGACGCTGGCGCCAAGTTGACGATGATGCTTCGCATCACGCCAATGACGGGGGCAAGAAAGCCCGGTCCCCGGGTAGAGCCCGAAGGAAACCGTTAAAACCATTGCGCGGGGAAGGCCGGATGATTGGCTGAACCTGTGGTGACTGCCGCCTGCTTTTTTTGTTGCAGGCGGGCCATGGGTGCGGCCAGCACCCGGCCTTCCCCGCGCCCTCTTCATGTTCGAGGGCGATGCATGCAACAGCTCGGGCGCGAAACGCGCCGCGGGAACGAGGGCGTGTACCCTCAGCTGTTTGATATTTGAATCGGTAACTCAGAGCCGACCATCATTGCTCGGGAATTGGCGCCGCCGTTCTTGTTCCCTCCCCCCTTGTGGGGGAGGGGCAGGGAGAGGGGTGGCCGCATCGGGACTGCCCGTGTGGACCCCTTGTATCTGCGCATTGAGGAAAATGTGCGATGGAAGCGACTGAGCGCTTTGGCCGGTGGCCACCGGCCAAAGCGCGCGGCGATGTCGCCCGATACCCCTCCGGCAACAACCGTGGGTGAGCCTGGGACCTTCGCCGTTGTCACGCACGACCGAACAGTCGCTGGATCACGATCGCACGAACAAGGCAGGTTACCGTGATGAAGATTATTTGTGGAGTGGATATTTCGAAGGCCAGTCTCGATGCCTGCATCGAGCCCGGTTCCATCCGCGGCAGTTTTGATAATGATGGGGCCGGAATCGCGGCGCTGGTGGCGTTCTGCCGCCAGCATCAGGCGGAGCTGGTGGTGATGGAGGCCACCGGCGGCTATGAGCGCAAGGCGTTCCTGTCGCTGTGGGCGCAGGGCCTGCCCTGTGCCGTGACCAATGCACGCAACGTCCGGCAATATGCCGAGGCGATGGGCGTGCTGGAGAAGACGGATCGGATCGATGCAAGCATCATCGCACGCTTCGCACGAGCCAAGGATCTGCAGCCAACGCCGCTGCCGGGCGCGGCGCAACTGCGCCTGAAGGCCCTTGTGGCAAGGCTCCGGCAGGTCACTGACGATCTCACCGTGCAGAAGCAGCGCCGCTCCAGCCTGCTCGACAATGCCGAGATGCTGGCCTCTATCGACGAGGTGATCGTCCTGCTTAAGCGCCAGTCCCGCACCCTGGAAGGCGAGATCGGCTCGATGATCGACGACGATCCCTTGTGGGCCCATCTCGCACAAGCCTGGCGCTCGGTGAAAGGCGTCGCCGGCCGCACCGTCGCCCGCCTGATGGCCGACCTGCCGGAGATCGGTACCTACTCCAACAAGGCCATTGCCAAGCTCGTCGGCGTCGCCCCGATCGCCAACGACAGTGGTAAAAGAAAGGGTAAGCGGCCGGTCCGTGGCGGCCGATCCAGCGTACGCTCCATCCTGTTCCTCGTCGCCGAAATCGCCTCGCGCTACGATCAGAGCCTCGGTGCGTTCCGCGCCAGATTGGTCGCCGCCGGAAAGGAAAAAATGGTCATTCGCATTGCGCTCGCCCGCAAACTGCTCGTCCGTCTCAACGCAAAAGCACGCGATGCGCGTGCCGCATACGCCAATGCAACTTGACTCTTCAGATAGTCGCTCTCCCCAACCCTCTCCCACAAGGGGAGAGGGAGCGCACCGCCGATGCGGCGCTGAAGTCCTACTTCCCCTTCCCCGCCCGGCTCAGCAGGAACACCCCCTGCTCGCCGAACATGTTCCAGAACCACCAGGGCATGTTGACCCGCAGCGGCCGGCCGTAGAGATCGAGTGCGACCGCGCGCTCCATCTTGACGTTGATCTCGTCGCAGAGCTGCACGAAATCCTTGATGGTGCAGAAATGGATATTCGGCGTGTCGTACCACGTCGCCGGCAGGTTCTCGGTGCGCGGCATGTGGCCGCCGATCAAGAGCTGCAGCCGCATCCGCCAGAATCCGAAATTCGGGAATGATACGATCGCGCGCCGCCCGATCCGCAGCAGGTTCTCCAGCACGACGCGCGGCTGCCGCGTCGCCTGCAGGGTCTGCGACAGGATCACGTAATCGAAGGCGTCGTCGGGATAGTTGACGAGGTCGGTGTCGGCGTCGCCCTGCACTACCGCGAGGCCCTTGGCGACGCAGCGGTTGACGCCCTCCCGCGACAGCTCGATGCCGCGTCCGTCGATGCCCCGGCTTTCCAGGAGCTGCAGCAGGTCGCCGTCGCCGCAGCCGACGTCGAGCACCTTCGAGCCGCGCTCGACCATTTCCGCCACCAGGAGATGATCGCCGCGATAATGCCCGGTGTCCGGCTGGATCACCGGGCTCAGCGGCAGGACCTGTTGCTGCGCGGTCATGAGCGGCCCGTCCTGTTGAGACCGCGCGCGGTGGCGCCGGATTGCAGGAAGGCGCGGGAAATGTCGAAGAATTCCGGCACGTCCAGCAGGAACGCGTCGTGCCCGCGGTCGGTTTCGATCTCCGCGAACGACACCCGCGCGCTGGAGGCATTGAGCGCATGTACCAGCGCGCGCGATTCAGAGGTGGGGAACAGCCAGTCGCTGGTGAACGACACCACGCAGAACCGGGTCTTGATGCCTCGAAACGCCTTTGCCAGCACGCCGCCATGATCGGCGGCGATATCGAAATAATCCATCGCCCGCGTCAGATAGAGGTAGCTGTTGGCGTCGAACCGCTCGACAAAGGACGAACCCTGATAGCGCAAATAGCTTTCGACCTGGAAGTCCGCGTCGAACGAGAAAGTCGGCAGATCGCGATCCTGCATCCGTCGGCCGAACTTGCGGTGCAAGGCGGCGTCCGAGAGATAGGTGATATGCGCGGCCATCCGCGCGACGCCGAGGCCGCGATGCGGATGGGTGCCGTGTTCGAAGTAGCGCCCGTTGTGCCAGTCCGGATCGGCCATCACCGCCTGCCGGCCGAGTTCATGAAAGGCGATGTTCTGCGCCGAGTGGCGCGTCGAGCAGGCGATCGCCAGCGTCGAGAACACCCGTTTGGGAAAGGCCGCGGTCCACTGCAGCGCCTGCATGCCGCCCATCGAGCCGCCGACCACGCAGAACAGTGTCTCTATCCCTAAGCGATCCAGCAGCATCGCCTGCGCGCGCACCATGTCCGGTATCGTGATGATCGGAAAATCCAGCCCCCACACCTTGCCCGTGGCCGGATTGGTCGATGCCGGCCCGGTCGAGCCCATGCAGCCGCCGATCACATTGGCGCAGATGATGAAGTAGCGCTCGGTATCGAGCGGACGGCCAGCACCGACCATGGTTTCCCACCAGCCAGGTTTCCCGGTCACCGGATGCACATTGGCGACGTGCTGATCGCCGGTCAGCGCATGGCAAACCAGAATGGCGTTGGAGCGGTCGGCGTTGAGTTCACCGTAGGTCTGGTAGGCGATCTGGAACGGGGCGAGATCGATGCCGCAATCGAGCGACAATGGCTGGTCCGTGCCAAAGAGTGCTGTTTGCGAACTCGGATGGTCCGCCTCCTGCGACCGCTCGTCGGCATGGATCGCCGGACTGGGTACTGACTGGACATTCACCATCTTGATACCGACCTCCTCAGGCGGTTTTCGAGAAACCGCCACGGAAATCAGGCCAAAAAAATCCGGCCTGAACAAAGGTTCGGCCGGGATCACTTCTGTCCCCGGCCTGTTTAGCGAGTTGTTTAACGTGGCTGCAAGCCGGCCGGCTCAAATGACCACGGAACAGGCAAAATGGTAGTCGCTGGCGGCCCGATCGTCAAGGCAGGCCTAGGGTTAACGAAGGCTACGTGCCCTCATGGTGAGGAGGCGCGCGCAGGCAAGTGTACGCAGCCTGCGTAAACTTGGCTGTTGCGCCGTCTCGAACCATGAGGGAGAACGGGCCTTCATCCTTCGAGACGCGCGTTCCGCGCTCCCTGGGGATAAGCAGTTATATTTCGTCGGGTTTCTCAGATGTCCAAACCACCCCCCGCTCCGCCCTCGCTCGAGGTGCTGCGCCAGGAAATCGACGCCATCGATGCGCAGATGCACAGCCTCTTGATGCAGCGCGGCGATATCATCGATCGCCTGATCCAGGTGAAGCAGACCCAGGAGGTCGGCTCGGCGTTCCGTCCCGCGCGCGAAGCCGACATGATGCGGCGCCTGGTGCAGCGCCACCGCGGCATCCTGCCGCTCGACACCGTCGAGAGCATCTGGCGCGTCATCATCTCGACCTTCACCTATGTTCAGGCGCCGTTTTCGGTGCATGCCGATATATCGCTGGGCGAATCCGCGATGCGGGATTCGGCGCGGTTTCATTTTGGATTTACGGTGCCCTATGTCTCGCATTTCAGCGCGCCTGCCGCGGTCGAGGCCGTGGCCAAGTCCAAGGGCGATCTGGCGCTGGTCTCCGCCACCTCGAGCCGCACCCCGTGGTGGATCGCACTCGAAGCCAAGGGCGCGCCGAAGATCATCGCGCGACTTCCTTTCGTCGAGCGCGCCGACCATCCGGCCGCGTTGCCGGTGTTCGTGGTGTCACGCGTCGCCGACTTGGCCATGGTGACCGAGGTCGAGATGTGGAGCGTGCGCGTCTCCGGCTGGAGCGCCGAAATCGCCCGCGCGCTGTCGCCGCAGGCGGAAATCCTCGCCGTGCCGGATACCGCATTCGACGGCGCGGCCCTGCTGGTGTCGGTTGCCGGGTCAAGCAGCCTTGAAAAGGTCAAGGCCGCCTTGATCGAGGCCGGCGCATCGGTGCGATCATCGGCTCTCGTCGGCAGCCACGCAACGCGCTATACGGTGCCCCCTAACGGAACGGCAAAATAGCCGCCCCGTCTATCCGGAGTTGAAGATGTCCCGCCCCGTGCCGAATCCCGGCATTCTCGATATTGCGCCCTATACGCCGGGCAAGAGCCCGGTGCCGGAGCCGGGCCGCAAGATGTTCAAGCTGTCGGCCAACGAGACGCCGTTCGGCCCCTCGCCGAAGGCGATCGATGCCTACAGACACGCGGCGGCGCATCTGGAAGATTACCCGGAAGGCACTTCGCGTGTGCTGCGCGAGGCGATCGGCCGCGCCTTCGGGCTCGATCCCGACCGCATCATCTGCGGCGCGGGCTCGGACGAAATCCTCAATCTCTTGGCGCACGCCTATCTCGGCCATGGCGACGAGGCGATCTCCACCACCCACGGCTTTCTGGTGTATCCAATCGCGACCAAGGCGAACGGCGCCGTCAACGTGGTTGCGCCCGAGACCAACTTCACCGCCGATGTCGACGCGATCCTTAAATCGGTTACGTCGCGCACCAAGCTCGTGTGGCTCGCCAACCCGAACAACCCGACCGGAACCTACCTGCCGTTCGACGAGGTCAAGCGGCTGCGCGCCGGACTGCCGGCGCATGTCCTCTTGGTGCTGGATGCCGCCTATTCGGATTATGTGTCGCGCAACGACTACGAGATCGGCATCGAACTGGTGGCGACCACGGAGAACACCGTGATGACCCACACATTCTCGAAGATTCACGGCCTCGCGGCGCTGCGGGTCGGCTGGATGTTCGCTCCCGCCCATATCGTCGATGCGGTGAATTGTATCCGTGGCCCGTTCAACGTCTCGACGCCGGCGATGCTGGCGGCGGTGGCGGCGATCGAGGACACCGTGCATCAGCAGATGTCGAAGACCCACACCGAGAAGTGGCGCAACTGGCTGACCGAAGAACTGACCAAACTCGGCCTCAAGGTGACGCCGAGCGTGGCCAATTTCGTGCTGATTCATTTCCCGCTCGACAAGGGCAAGACCGCAGCCGAGGCCGACGCCTTCCTCACCAAACGCGGCCTCGTGCTGCGCGCGTTGAACAATTACCGCCTGCCCGACGCCTTGCGCCTGACCATCGGCACCGAAGAAGCCAATCGGCTGGTGGCCGAGGGCTTGCGCGACTTCATGAGGTCGAAGTGAAGGCGGCAGCCTCCTTCAACAGGATCGCGCTGATCGGCTTCGGGCTGATCGGCGGCTCGATCGCGCGCGCCGCGCGCGAACAGGGACTTGCAGAAGAGATCGTCACCACCGCGCGCTCGGCCAAGACCCGCGCCCGCGTGATGGAGCTCGGCATTGTCGACCGCGTGGCGGAAACCAATGCGGAGGCCGCCCAGGATGCCGATCTCGTCATCCTGTGCATCCCGGTCGGCGCCTGCGGCGCGGTCGCGCAGGAAATCGCTGGCCATCTCAAGCGAGGGGCGATCATTTCCGACGTCGGCTCGGTCAAGGGCGCGGTGGTCAAGGACATGGCGCCGCATTTGCCTGCCGGTGTGCATTTCGTCCCCGCGCATCCGGTCGCCGGCACCGAGCACTCCGGGCCCGATTCCGGCTTTGCCGAACTCTTCATCAACCGCTGGTGCATCCTGACCCCGCCCGAAGGCACCGACCCGGCCGCGGTGGAAAAACTGCGCGCGTTCTGGGCCGCGATCGGCGCCAGGGTCGAGGTCATGACGCCCGACCATCATGACCTGGTGCTGGCGATCACCAGCCATTTGCCGCATCTGATCGCCTACACCATTGTCGGCACCGCCGACGAGCTCGCCCAGGTCACATCGTCGGAAGTGATCAAATTCTCGGCCGGCGGCTTTCGCGATTTCACCCGCATCGCGGCTTCCGATCCGGTCATGTGGCGCGACGTGTTTCTGGCCAACAAGGACGCGGTGCTGGAGATGCTCGGCACCTTCAACGAGGATCTTTCCAAGCTCACCCGCGCGATCCGTCGCGGCGACGGCGAGGCGCTGTTCGAACATTTCACGCGCACCCGCGCGATCCGACGCGGCATCGTCGAGATCGGCCAGGATTCCGCCGCGCCCGATTTCGGCCGCCCGCACGCGCAGTTGGGGAAGAAGGCGGAGTAATCGCGCCTCGCGTCCTACTGCCGTCGTTGCCTGCGACAAACGCGAATCGTTTGCGCAAGGGAGCGTAACGGGATTCAATTTTCAAACAGCCAACACGCAAGCATGTCTTGAGACCGTCGTTGCGAGCGCAAGCGAAGCGATCCATCCTCCGTCATTCCGGGATGGTCCGAAGGACCAGACCCGGAATCTCGAGATTCCGGGTTCGATGCTTCGCACCGCCCCGGAATGACGACAATACGTACATTCGCGATCTCGCCGCAGCTTTCGCGCGAGTTTTGGCCTGCTCGTCCCGCCCTCTCCAATTGGAGGGCGCAGGGAATGCCGGGCGCCCGATGCGCCCGATAGCCGCGTATGCGATGGCAGAGAGTAAGAAGCACACGCGTTAGTCAGGTCACACCGGAATCGCCCGGCATTCCCCACGCAATGGTTTTAACGGTTTCCTTCGCGCTCTTCCCGGCGACCGGGCTTTCTTGCCGCCGTCATCAGCGAAAGTTGCCTTCCGCGAACTTGACACCAGCGTCGGGGTGTCAGGACCACACGACTTCTCCGTCCGCAAGAAAGCGCTCTCGTCTCCAGCGCTCCTTGCGTCCACCGCATCCCGCCCCGCGTCCGTGACGATCGCGAACCGCCCCTCTGTGGGACGGGACGGCAATGGATATAGGCTGATTTGGGTATTCGGAAAATCAGAATATTTTTGCAAACCGGGCTGGACACGGGGGGCGATTAATTGCCCAGGTGATTTGCCCGTCGGGCAATGGAGCGTGCTGTTTGAGGCAGCGCTTGCTCGAGGTCTGCTATGTCTCCGATAGCAACCAAATTATGCGCCGCAGCGAAATGACGCAATGTGCCAACAGCAGAAGTCGACCAACGCATTCAATCAACTAGCTGGTGCGGCTGACTTGGCATTCAAGCCACTCCTGGCATGTCGATGCAAACAATCGGCTGCGATCCCCAATCAGGTAGCCCAGAACCTCGTTGCATCCCTCCGCAGCAAATAATGCGGGCTGCGCATCGGTTTCGACGCCCTCGGCTAGCTCCGGCAAGCCGAGCTTCCCGGTGAGGTTTGTTCGCATGATTTCAAACATTCGCACGCGGCGACCACCCATCCGTCAAGACGCCGGGCCACGCGGATAGCTCAGAACGAACCCACCAGGGAGCCGAGCGCGATGACGGCGGCAAGCGCTACGAGGGCGCCGATGATGCCGACCACCACGATATCGCGATAGCTATCTCGGTGTGTTGATCCGCAGACAGCAAGCAAAGTGACCACCGCGCCATTGTGCGGCAGGCTATCGAGTGTGCCCGAACCGATCACCGCTACACGGTGGAGCAGCTCGGGATTGAGCCCTAACTCCGCTGCGCGCGTCATGTATGTCGCCCCGAGTGCGTCGAGCGCAATGGTCAGCCCACCCGACGCCGAGCCGGTAAGTGCTGCCAGCACGTTAGTGGCGACTGCCAGCGACACCAACGGGCCGCCACCGATGCCGAGCACGGCGTCACGCACCACTGCGAAAGCGGGCATCGCCGCCACCACAGCGCCGAAGCCGACCAGGCTCGCCACGCTCACCGCCGGTAGTACCGCGGCATTGGCGCCGGCATCCATGGTGGCGCGCAGGGCCGGCAGTCGGCGAAAAATTGACCGCGATCACGGTGACGATCGCGCAGGCGAGCGCAGTGATCACTGCCCAGACGCCACCGACGGCTGCGAGTGACGTCTCGCCCCAGCGAGCTTCAGCGAGAAAGCGCGTGTCGAGTGCCGGCAGGATGAACAACGACATCGCGAGATTGATCACTATCACCACGATGAGGGGCAGCGCGGCAAGCATAGTCGGGGGCGGCGCGTCGGTCGTCTCGCCGTGGATGATCTCTGCTGGATCGAACCCTTGCGCGGTAGTTGCGCGTTCACGCAAATTTTCGTCGGTGGCGAGACGGTCGGGCGGCGTCGGCCGCGCGCCGTCGCCAAAGCTTTCGCCGTTTCTCTTTGCGATCGCCTCTTCGCGATGGAGCCACCACAGGCCGAAGCCGAGCATGATCAGCGACGCCAGAATACCGAGGCCGGGTGCCGCAAAGGGCGTAGTGCCAAAGAATGGCATCGGGATCGCGTTCTGGATCGACGGCGTGCCGGGCAGCGCCGACATGGTGAAGGTCGAGGTGCCGAGCACGATCGCCGCTGGCATCAGACGCCGCGGGATGCCAGCCGCACGAAACAGCTCCTGCGCCATCGGCGCCAGTACAAAGAAGGCGACGAATAAACTGACGCCACCATACGTGACCAGCGCGCCAGCGAGCACCACCGCCAGCACCGCCCGCTGCGGGCCGAGCCGCTGTGCCATAAAGTTCGCGATCGCGGCGACCGATCCGCTGTCCTCCATCAACTTGCCCAACAGCGCACCAAGCAGAAACAGTGGAAAGAACTGCGCCAGAAAGCCTGCCGCGCTGGCCATGAAGGTTTGGGTCCAGTGGGCAAGCAGCGACTCGCGGGAGAACAGCGCCGCTATCAAAGCGGCAAACGGCGCAAGCAACAGCACGCTCCAGCCCCGGAAGGCGAGCCAGATCAGCAGGCCCAACCCGATCAGGATCCCGAGAAGCCCCAACACAGTCATCACCTCAGCATTCCGCGAGCAGCATGTCGAAATCGGCCGTGGAGTGCTTTCCGATATCCTTGCCGTGGGCTGTGAGGAATGCGTCGGCGCTCTTGCGCCCCTCTTCCTTCAGCAACGAAACGAACTCCCACTCGGCGTTGAGCTTCGACGACGCACCAAAGTTCGCGAGGGCGTCGCTCATAATCCGGTGCGTGCGCATTCCGGCCCAGCGCGCGCCTTCGCCGTGTCCGGGGTCCGCCGCCTGGCGCAGCAGCGCGATCATACGCAATTCCTTCATCAGCGGCGCGTTGAAGGAAATCTCGTTGAGCCGGTCTAGGACCTCGCTTGCTGTGCGCGGCCGATCCGGCCGCTCGCGCGGGTTGATCTGCACCAGGATGATATCGTGCGCGTCGCTTTCGCGCACCAGCGGCGTCAGCGTCGGATTGCCGGCATAGCCGCCATCCCAATAAGGGTCGCCGTCGATCTCGATCGCCTGGAACATCGTCGGCAGACAAGCCGAGGCAAGCAAGACGTCGGCGGTGATCTCCGCGTTGCGGAAGATGCGGCCGCGGCCGGTACGCACGTTGGTTGCGGTGATGAACAGCCTGATTGGTGCGCGGGTGAGTCGGCCGAAATTGATGCTACCGGTAAGGATGTCACGCAGCGGGTTGAAGCCGAGCGGATTGAGATCATAGGGTGAAAGCACGCGGGCCATCAGGTCCATAACGACGTAGGCGGGTGACGTGTCGAGTGTCCAGCGGCCCATCAGCCGGTCGAGCGGCGAGCGCTGCAGAGGGCTGAACGCCGCAGCGTGCGACACGCGCCGCCAATAGGCAGCGAGCGCCGCCCGCGCGCCTTCGGCTCCGCCTTGCATCCATCCGTCCGCCACCAAGGCTGCATTCATTGCGCCCGCCGACGTGCCGGAGATCGCTTCGATCCGCAGCCACGGCTCCTCGATCAGCCGATCGAGCACGCCCCAGGTGAACGCGCCGTGGGAACCGCCACCCTGCAAAGCGAAGTCCACCGGAACTGGTTCGCGCGCTGTTACGTCCATCGTTACCTCTTCGGTCGGAGATGGAACGACACCTAATTCAGGACGAGCACATAATGCTTCGTCCCGACCCTTCGTATGATCGACGCAACAGCGCGAATAGGCTGCCGCCCGTCGCCGCACCCAGGAGCTAGACTACGCCGTCCAACAGCGCGAGCGGCAATCTGCCTGCTACACCTCAATGAGGGTGGCGCAGGCCGAAGCCCAATCCGATCCAGGCCGCGCCGGCCATGATCAGATCGATGCCAAGGAACAGGCCGAGGATGTAGAGGCTCGAGACCGGCCAGTGCGCCAAAATCAGCAGGCCGAGCAGCAGCGTGATCACACCGGACAGCAGCACCCAGATCCAGGGTGTTTCCCGTTTCATGCTAAAGGCCAGAATGGTTCGCATGATGCCCGAGGCCACCAGCGATGCGCCGAGAATGAGGGTGAGCAGCGCGGCGGCGAGCAGCGGATTCTCGAACGTGACGAAGCCGGCGATGATGTAGAGGACACCGAGTAGGACCCAGAGCAGGAATTTGCCCCAGCTCTTGATTTGGAAGGCGCTAAATACCTCGGCGACACCGGCGATGATCATCATCACGCCGACGACGAGAACGCTCGCGACGGTGGCCATCACAACGCTGCCAAGCGCGATAAATCCGGCGAGCAGATAGACGACGCCGAGTGCGACGATCCAGCCCGACTTGGCGCGTAGCGGCGCCGTATCAGAACTAGCTTGAGAATTGATAAGGGTGTCTGAAGTATTGGTCATGACGGTCCTCCAATACGAAAACCGATCCGACGTCCGTCGGCGAGAGACGGCAAGACGAAACATATCGAACAAGTGATACCGGCAGCAATCGCTATCTTTTGATTTTTTCCGTTTTCGATATGAACTCGCACTTGCTAATGATTTTTGGTGAACGACCCGGACCGGAGTGTCGTGTTTCGCAGCGCATCCGTTCTTCTCTTCACGGCTTTGTGAGCGGGAAAAGGAATGGAACCGCCTTCGGCGCGACGGCCTTGGTTGAGGCAACGGAACGAGTACCCGCATCCACCGTTCGAGAATGGCTGCGGATAGTATTGGTATGACGGGTCTCGTGCTTTCCAAGAGGAGCATGCACGATGAACTCAAGAAATCTTCCGAGCACCTCATTCGTCCGGACGATGTTCCGGAACTTGCTGCGCATGTTATGCGCGCCGCTGCTGTCGGCGGCGCTTCTGCTCGGACCTTGCCAGCCGGGCCTGGCGCAATATGAGGCGCTGGAGCTGGGGCCCGAGGAGCCCGCTGCTCCGGCGTTGCCCGCCGGCGGGGTGACGCTTTTTCAGAATGTCCGCATCTTCGATGGCAAGAACGCCGCGCTGTCGGCGCCTTCCAGCGTGCTTGTGAGAGGCAACATCATCGAGCAGATATCGGCCAACCCGGCTGCCACCGAGGCGGGTGCCGGCGTCCGCGTGATCAGTGCCAACGGACGCGTGCTGATGCCGGGCCTGATCGACGCGCATTGGCATATGTTCATGGCGGCGGTGTCTCCCGCGATCCTCGCGACCGCCGATCCCGGCTACCTCAACCTGTTGGCTGCACGACAGGCCGAGGCGACGCTGATGAGGGGTTTCACCACCATACGCGACATGGGTGGTCCGGTGTTCGGATTGAAGCGCGCCATCGACGAGGGCGTCACGATTGGTCCGCGCATCTATCCTTCTGGCGCAATGATCTCGCAAACTTCGGGCCATGGAGACTTTCGGTCTCGCTACGAGGTTCCGCGGACCCTGGGAGGCCCATTGAGCCAATCCGAGATCGAGGGCATCGCGGCCATTGCCGACAGTCCCGATGAGGTACGGCTGCGCGCGCGCGAGCAATTGCGACAGGGGGCCAGTCAGATCAAGCTGATGGCAGGTGGTGGCGTCAGTTCTCCCCACAATCCGATCGAGTCCATCCAGTTCACCGAAGCGGAGCTTCATGCCGCGGTCGAGGCGGCCGAAAACTGGGGCACCTATGTGGCCGTGCATGCGTATACGCCGGCTGCGGTCCGGCAAGCGATCGCCGCCGGCGTCAAATGCATTGAACACGGTCACCTGATCGACGATCCCACCGCCAAATTGCTGGCGGACAAGGGCATTTGGTGGAGCTTGCAGCCCCTGACCTACGATGCAGACGTTTTCGCGCGGATGAGCCCTGTGTCGCAGAAGAAGGCGCTGGAAGTGTTCGAGGCAACCGAAAACGCCTACAAGCTCGCAAAGAAGTACAAGGTCAAGACGGCCTGGGGCGCTGATATCCTGGGCGATGCGGGGGCTGCCAGCCGGCAGGGGCAATATCTCGCCATGATGGTCCGCTGGTACACGCCCGCCGAAGCGCTCAAGATGGCGACCGCCGACAATGGCGAGTTGATGGCCCTGTCTGGCTTCATCAATCCCTATCCCGGCAAGCTCGGCGTCGTGGAAGTCGGCGCACTTGCAGATCTGCTGCTCGTCGATGGCAATCCCCTCGACGACATCAACCTCGTCGCAAATCCCGACAAGAATTTTGTCGTCATCATGAAGGATGGCCGAATCTACAAGAACACACTGAGCAAGTGAGGCAAACAGGCGTACCTGCCCTGCCGTTCCGCCGGTCGTGGAAATCGCCCGCATCTTGTCGCGCTGGCGAGCCGCCAACACGCGCGCAGCGGTTGAGCCGATCGGGAGGAGCCGTTGAGTTCACTTCGCAGCTTCCTGTCCAGGTCTTTTGGCTGGCTGATCGCGGTGATCAGGTTTCTGTGCCAGGCCGCACTCATCGCGTGGGCCACTCTTGCCATCTATTATTCGAATCTGCCGTCGGCCGCGCTGCGTCTGGGGTTGGCGGGCGCCTTCGCGGCGTTCGCGGTCTGGGCGCTCTGGCTTTCGCGCCAACGGCGCACGTCCGTGATCGCGATCGCGCTGTTTCTCGGCGTGGTCGCATGGTGGATCACCATCCCTCCCTCGCACGATCGTCACTGGCGAGCGGAAGTTGCGGTGATGCCACGGGCATTCATCGACGGCGACCGTGTGCGCCTCACCGGGGTCCGCGATTTCGACTACCGCACACGGGATGATTTCACCGTGCGCTACGAGGAGCGGGAGGTGTTGCTGTCGCATTTGACAGCCCTTGATTTCTACGTGTCCTACTTTATGGCGGCTCCGGTCGGGCACACGTTCCTGAGTTTCATCTTCGACAACGCGCCGCCGCTAAGTATCTCCATCGAGACGCGACCGGAGGTCGGCGAGGGCTTTGCGCCCATCGCCTCGCTCTTCAAGCAATTCGAGTTGATCTACGTGGTGGGTGACGAGCGCGACCTCGTCGGCGTGCGCACCAACCAGCGTCACGAGGCGGTGTACCTCTATCGTCTCAATACCTCGCCCGACGATGCGCGCCGGCTGCTCTTGGTGTACCTGGCGCGGATCAATGAACTCGCCGATCACCCGGAGTTCTATCATCTGTTGACCAACAGCTGCACGATCAACATTGTGCGCTATGCGAACGCCGCCGGCAGGGTCGGCCGCCTCGACATGCGCCATCTGCTCAATGGTCTGGTCGACAGCTATCTCTATTATTCGGGCCGGATCGACACGACGCTGCCGTTTGACGAACTGCGGCGCCGCTCGCTGATTGTTGAGGCCGCGCAGGCGGCCGACGGCGCGCCCGATTTCTCGCAGCGCATTCGAGCATCCCTGCCGACGATGCCGCACTGATGCCTTTCGACCGCTGTTCTCGTCGACGGCCTTAGCGCTGGGCCATCTAGGCTCCTTTGTGCCAGAGAGATCAGCCTCATGTCTGCATCGGGTCCATTAGCGACCGGGTCGAGCCAGCAGCACGTCCGGTCATGTCTGATATCCGCGGGAAGCGGGAATAAATTCGGAGCATTGGCTGCTGCCGCGACGGGTCTTCGCGGACTGGTGGTGCCGCCGTGCCTGCGCTTCCGTACCAGCTACGTGCTCATGACTCCCCGCCCCTAATACAGCGGCGGGACCTGCCCCACTTTCAGCGGGCCGAGATACACGGTGCCGTCGACAAAGCGCAGCGGAAAGGCCCGCGCCTTCCTGCCTTCCAGCACCGCTTCCTTGCCGAGCGCGTTGATCCCCGCGGCGACGCCGATATTGGCGTTCTGCCTGACCACCTTGCCGAGGCCGGGGATCGCCCGGTCGAGCGCGCCAAAGAGATTATTGACATCCTGTGTCTTGACGCCCGGCGCGACGCGGTCGAGCGTTGCCTGCGGCACGCCGTCATCGAGCATTTTCTCAATGCCGAGCGCCGGGATCACCTTCTCGATGCCGGCAACCGTCATCTGCAGCTCGCCGTCGAGGCGCCCCTCCGCGCTTAGCCCGAGCGTGCCGGCGGCGACCGCAATCAGATCGCCCTGCTGGATACGCGATTGCACGATCTCGACATGCCCGCCGCCTGCCTGCAGTTCGCGAAACCGCTCGGGCCAGGGTTTTGGCGCGAGATCTTTCAGGCCGCTCAGCTTCGCCCGCACCTCCGCGTCGAACGGCTGCGCGAGCAGCGGGTGCACCTCTTGCACGCTGCCCGCCTCCAACCTCAGGACGGTTTCGATCACGGGGTGATCGAGCGACGCAGCCTCTGCAAGACGGCCGTGCAGCTCAACATGCTTCGCGCGCGCCAGCGGAACCTGCACCGATCCATCGATGCGGTCGATCGATGCGTCATCGAACACGATGGAGGCCCGCTGCGGAATGGCCGGCAACCCCACCACGCTGGAGCGAGCCTTGCTCCAGTTCACCAGCATCGAAGCTGCCCCGCGCGAATCGGCGATCGTCGCAGGCGCGGTAAATTCCGCGATCAGCAATTTCGGATCATAGACCTGCGCGACCACCAGGATTTCGCCGAGATTGGCCGTGAGCGGCGTCTGCGCCACCGCCTGGCCCGCGGTCTGCGATATCAGCGACACGCTGGCGCCGTCGCAGCGTACTTCGAGACGGAACGGGAAACCGGCCACCGACCGCTTCGCGCAATCGTAGACCCGTCCCGACTTCGCCTCCTGCGCGCGCCAGGCGTCGGCCTTCACCTCGGCCTCGGAGGCGGCATAGAACCAGAACGCGCTCCATGCCGCGGCGGCAATCAGGAGCAGGACGGGCATCAGGAAAAGGCCCCAAAGCGGGCGGCGGCGTGGTGCGAGGGTCATATCGGTCATAGAGCGACCATTGGCTGACGATTTTGTCAAATGTTAGCGACGGCTAAGGCAACAAAAACTCCGAATTTCCGCTTCGTTTCGCTTCGCTGTTCTGGTAGCGGTGCGCAGGATGCCGGCTGAAATCCTGCCCAATACGGAACTGGCCAAAGACGACCTGTGGGTGTTCGGCTACGGGTCGCTGATGTGGCGGCCGGGTTTCGAGTTCGTCGAGCAAGTACCCGCGCGGCTGATCGGCGAGCACCGCGCCCTCTGCGTCTATTCGTTTGACCATCGCGGGACACCGGAAAAGCCCGGTCTCGTGCTTGGCCTCGACCGCGGCGGCGCCTGTCGCGGCATCGCCTTCAGGGTCGCGGCAAGGCGGCGCAACGAAGCGATCGATTATTTGCGCAGCCGCGAGCAGACCACTCATGTCTATCGCGAAGTCATGCGTTCGGTCTGGCTGGAAAACGAAGCCCGGCAGCGGGTCAGCGCGCTTGCCTATGTGGTCGATCGCGGTCACGTCCAGTATGCCGGACGGCTCTCGCTCGTCGAGCAGTTGCACTACGTCCGGCAGGGACACGGTCGTTCGGGCAACAACCGCGACTATGTTCTTTCGACCGCAAGATCGATCGAGGCGCAAGGCTTCCGCGACCCGCAATTGCATCAACTCGCGCTCATGCTGCACGATGACACATCCCTGCATCGGTGACGTCATCTCTTTTTCCTTCTCCCCTTGTGGGAGAAGGTGGCGTGGACGAAGTCCGCGCCGGATGAGGGGTCTGTATCCGCGGAGAGAGACCCCTTGTATCTGCGCATTGAGGAAAATGTGCGATGGAAGCGACTGAGCGCTTTGGCCGGTGGCCACCGGCCAAAGCGCGCGGCGATGTCGCCCGATACCCCTCCGGCAACAACCGTGGGTGAGCCTGGGACCTTCGCCGTTGTCACGCACGACCGAACAGTCGCTGGATCACGATCGCACGAACAAGGCAGGTTACCGTGATGAAGATTATTTGTGGAGTGGATATTTCGAAGGCCAGTCTCGATGCCTGCATCGAGCCCGGTTCCATCCGCGACAGTTTTGATAATGATGGGGCCGGAATCGCGGCGCTGGTGGCGTTCTGCCGCCAGCATCAGGCGGAGCTGGTGGTGATGGAGGCCACCGGCGGCTATGAGCGCAAGGCGTTCCTGTCGCTGTGGGCGCAGGGCCTGCCCTGTGCCGTGACCAATGCACGCAACGTCCGGCAATATGCCGAGGCGATGGGCGTGCTGGAGAAGACGGATCGGATCGATGCAAGCATCATCGCACGCTTCGCACGAGCCAAGGATCTGCAGCCAACGCCGCTGCCGGGCGCGGCGCAACTGCGCCTGAAGGCCCTTGTGGCAAGGCTCCGGCAGGTCACTGACGATCTCACCGTGCAGAAGCAGCGCCGCTCCAGCCTGCTCGACAATGCCGAGATGCTGGCCTCTATCGACGAGGTGATCGTCCTGCTTAAGCGCCAGTCCCGCACCCTGGAAGGCGAGATCGGCTCGATGATCGACGACGATCCCTTGTGGGCCCATCTCGCACAAGCCTGGCGCTCGGTGAAAGGCGTCGCCGGCCGCACCGTCGCCCGCCTGATGGCCGACCTGCCGGAGATCGGTACCTACTCCAACAAGGCCATTGCCAAGCTCGTCGGCGTCGCCCCGATCGCCAACGACAGTGGTAAAAGAAAGGGTAAGCGGCCGGTCCGTGGCGGCCGATCCAGCGTACGCTCCATCCTGTTCCTCGTCGCCGAAATCGCCTCGCGCTACGATCAGAGCCTCGGTGCGTTCCGCGCCAGATTGGTCGCCGCCGGAAAGGAAAAAATGGTCATTCGCATTGCGCTCGCCCGCAAACTGCTCGTCCGTCTCAACGCAAAAGCACGCGATGCGCGTGCCGCATACGCCAATGCAACTTGACTCTTCAGATAGTCGCTCTCCCCAACCCTCTCCCACAAGGGGAGAGGGTAGAAAGTTCTACGCCTTCACCGACGCCGAACCCGGCACACGGCCGAACAACTGCGCCTGCTCGCGACGCGCCGTCTCGACCAGCCGGTTGGCGGCCTCCTCGATCACGGTTGAAATGCGCGCGATGAATTCGCGGCGCGACAGGCCGGGCGGCAACGGATCGAGGAACTCGACCACCAGCGTCCCCGGATAGCGCATGAAGGTCCGGCGCGGCCAGAACAGTCCCGAATTGAGCGCCACCGGCAAACAGGCCACGCCGCTATCGACATAGATCTGCGCGATGCCGGTCTTGTAGTGCGGCGGCGCGCCGACCGGCGTTCGCGTGCCCTCCGGAAAGATGACCAATTGACGGCCGCGCCGCACTTGTTCGCCGGCGCGGCGCGCCATCTGCAGCAGCGCGCGGCCACCGGCACTTCTGTCGACCCCGATCATGTTCGCCTTGATCAGGTACCAGCCGAAAAACGGAATCCATTTCAGCTCGCGCTTGAGAATGAACAGCGGCTGATCGAAGAATTGCAGCAGCGCGAAGGTTTCCCACATCGACTGATGTTTCGACGCGACGATCAGCGGCCCCTTTGGGATTTTCTCGAGCCCGCGATACTCCACCTTGATGTTGCAGACCACGCGCATCAGCCAGATGCTGCTGCGCGCCCAATACTGGGCGACGGTCAGGATGCCGGAGCGGGGCATCAGGAAGGTCGGGATTGCGACGATCACCCAAAACGCGAGCAACAAATAGAACAGCACGTTAAAGACCAGCGAACGCAGGAAAATGGAGACCATCGATAATCCGATCAATTGGCTTGGGCTGTCGCCGGTTTGCGCGGCGCGGGGGAACCGGTCGGCTGTTCCGCGACGTCGCGCATCATTTCCAGGCCGGCATCGGCCAGACGCACCCGCACTTCGGCGGCGACGTATTTGACATACTCCGATAGCAGCAGCCGCACCGTCGCGCCATTCGTCCACCAGGGTTCGTCGCGCCATTTGTCGCCGACCACCGCGAATGGAATGAGGGTGATATCGGGCATCGCATGCGACAATTCGACGATCGCCCGGGGCATATGGTAATTCGATGTTACCACGATCAGCGACTTGAAGCCGCGCTCGTGCGCCCAGCGCCGCGTCTCCGCCGCATTGCTGCGGGTGTTGACCGCGGAGCGGTCGAGATCGACGCAGCACCTCAATAACGACTGATTGTCGGTCAGGGAGCGCGAAATGTCGCTTGCGGCATTGGTGGGGTGTACGCCGGAGATCAACAAGCGCTTGCCATAGCCGTCGGCCAGCAATTCCATCGCATCGGACACGCGCGATGACCCGCCGGTGAGCACCACGATGCCGTCGGCTGTGCCGGCGGGCTTCGTCTCGGCCCCACGCAACTGCGAAAGAAACCCGGCGAAGCCGATCGCCGCGGCCACGAACGCGATCGCCAGCGTCGCTGCGATCATGGCGCGCAGCCGGTTCCGCGGCGCGGCCATCGGCGCAGCAGGCGATTTATCGTCGGGCGGCCGGTTCATGCTGATCTGGTGATCCTTCCTCGTTCAAGTCTAGTGTCCCGAATCCGAAGTTCGCACTCCCTTGCCGCACCCACTTTTGCGAACTTCGGATTCGAAAGGACACTAGAAATATATGATTCTAGTGTGGTTTTGGTTCAGAAGTTCTCATGACGGACTCGCCCCACTGACGATGAGAACTTCTGAACTACCACACTAGAAGTTTTTCGGACGAAGTGGAGTCCGGAAGGCACGGCATTGCCGCGTCAGTCGATGTCGTCGAGCGTGGCGAACAGCGTCCGCCGCGATGCCCAGGCCGTGATCGCTGCGATCAGCACCGCCTGCGCCGCCAGCGCCAGATAACCCGAGGGACGCAGGGAAAAGGTCCCCAGCAGCGCGACGAATTGGTCCCCTACGGCCGTGCCCGAGAACCAGCCGGCGATCAATTCGGAGAACCCGAAAAGCAGCATGGCGATGCCACCGCCGATTAGCCCGCCTTCCAGACCGAGCCGAAGAAAATGCCGCAGGAAGCGGTTGGCGATATAGCGGTCCCCCGCGCCCACAAAGTGCAGGACTTCGACAATCGGGCGATTCGCCGCCATCGCACCGCGTGTCGCAAACGACACCGAAATGATGGTCGCGATGATCACCAGTGCCAGGATCCCGACGCCGGCGATCACGGTAGCGCCGGTCATCGACCGCATCCGCTCGATCCAGGCGCGGTGATCGTCGACGCTGGCCGAGGGCGTCACCTGCGTCACCCGGCGACGCAGCGCCTCGAGATCGAGCGTGGTTCCCGGCTGCACCCGCGCAACGATAACGCGCGGCACCGGCAGATCGTCGAGCGAAAGCCCGCTGCCCAGCCACGGCTCCAGCAGTTTGGCGGATTCCTCCTTGGTGAAAGGCCGGATCTCGACGATGCCGGACGCTCCCCGTATCGCTTCAGCCACCGCCGCCGCGTCGCGATCGATATCGCGCCCGGGCGCGGGACGTACCTGGATGGTGATTTCGGTCGCGACCTCCGATTGCCACTCCGCCGCCGACGCGCTCACCAGCAGCACCGCGCCGGTGGTAATCGATGCGAGGAAGGTCATGATGGCGACGACCGCGACCAGCGCGCGGCCGGCGATCGAGGCGCGAGGCACGATCGGCGACATATTGCGCGCCCGCGCCGGCACCTGCGGTCGTTCGCGTCCGAGGTCCATCAACGGACCAAGCTGATGATCGATCCTACTCATAGATATGCAACCGTCCCTGGTGCAGCACCAGCCGTCGCGCATCATATTGATCCATCAGGGTCATATCATGGGTTGCGATGATGACCGCGGTGCCGGATTTGTTCAGCTCGATGAACAGCCGCAGCAATCGCCGCCCGAGGGTCGGATCGACGTTGCCGGTTGGCTCGTCCGCCAATAGCAGATGCGGCCGCGAGATCACGGCGCGTGCGATCGCCGCCCGCTGCTTCTCGCCGCCCGACAGGATCGGCGGCAGCGCGTCCATGCGTTCGCCGAGACCGACCCATTTCAGGAGATCGATGACCTCCTTGCGGTAGCTCGACTCCTCGCGGCCCATCACGCGGAACGGCAGCGCGACGTTTTCATAGGTGGTCATGTGGTCGAGCAGCCGGAAGTCCTGCAATACGATTCCGATCCGCTTGCGCAGGTTGGCGATTTCATCCTTGCCGAGCAGCGAGACGTCATGGCCGAACAGGTTGACCAGGCCGCGGGTCGGCCGCAGCGACAGGAACAGCAGCTTCAACAGCGAGGTCTTGCCGGCGCCGGACGGACCGGTGAGGAACTGGAAGGAATGGGCGGGAATCAGGAAACTGAGGTCGCGCAAAATCTCCGGGCCAAGCCCGTAACGCAATCCGACATTTTCGAACCGAACCAAGTTCAGCTCCGTTCGATGAGGGGCGCGACCGGAAACCTGAAACCGGTTGCCCCCGGCCCGCTGGTTTCGCTGCGGCCGCGAACCAAACAAAGTGGTTTTGCTTCGTTTATGGTTTCCGATTCGTTAACGGTCGCCTTGTAGCATTTCACCAGCATCATTGTGGAGATTGGCTCCATGCACATCATTTGCCCTCATTGTTCAACGTCCTATGCCATTGATTTGGCTACTTTGGGCGCGGCTGGCCGCACCGTGCGCTGTTCCCGCTGCAAGGAGGTCTGGCTGGCGCGGCCGGAGGATGCGACCGAAATCCCAGCGCAGGCGCCTGCGATGGCGGAGGCCAGTCGACAGGATGCCGAGCAGGACGCCGCTGCCGAATGGGACGCTCTCGCGCGCGAGGAGGGCGACGAGGCGGAGGAAGCTCCGGTCGTCGACAGCCCCTCGATAGCAGGCGACTGGCAGGCCTCGGCTGAGGACGCAGGTTCGTCCGACACGGCCTGGCCGTCAATCACCCGAAACGACCTGCACGACACTGACGCCGCCGGTCACCAACGTCCCTCATGGTTCCGACGGCTTTTGAGGCCGAAGGCCCTCCGTCGCGGGCCGCGAAAGCCATTCGTCAGCCTCCCAACGGCCTGCGCCGCCATGGGGGCGCTGGTGCTGGCGCTTCTGATCTGGCGCGTCGATGTGGTGCGGTTGCTGCCGCAGACCGCCGCGTTCTACAAACTGGTCGGCCTCGACGTCAACCTGCGCGGACTGCGGTTCAAGGACGTCAAGATCACGTCCGAGACGGTGGAAGGCAAACCGGTGCTGGTGATCGAGGGTGTCATCACGGGCGAGGCCAGCAAACCGGTGGAACTGCCACGGCTGCGTTTTAGCGTTCGCGACGCGCAGGGCGCCGAGATCTACGCCTGGAATACGGTACTGGAACAGCCCGTGCTGAGACCCGGCGAGACAGCCTTGTTCAAGTCGCGGCTGGCTTCGCCGCCGCCGGAAGGGCGTAACATTGATGTTCGCTTCTTCAGCAAGCGGGATCTCGCCGGCGGCCATGTATGAGCAGCACCACCTGATCCCACTCACGAAACAGGTGCTTCGATGCCGCGCGTGCTGATCGTTGACGATGAGGCTTCCATGCGCATGCTGGTGGCGCGCGCCATCGCCATGGATGGCCACGACATCGTCACCGCCGAGGACGGCGCCGAAGCGCTGGAGATCCTGGGCAACGAACAGGGTGCCTTCGATCTCTTGCTGACCGATATCCAGATGCCCGTGATGGACGGGATCGCACTGGCGCTGGCGGCCGCCCGCGATTTTCCCGACCTGATGATTTTGCTGATGACGGGCTTTGCCGACCAGCGCGAACGGGCATCGGGCCTCAACGCCATCGCCCATGACGTCATCACCAAGCCGTTTTCGGTGGCCGATATCCGCACCGCGGTCGCTGACGCGCTGGCCGCGCGAAAGACAGGGTAGCCTCAATAATCCTTCAGCAGCCGCTCGATGTAATCGAGTTCGATCTGCGGGCGCTGAGGATCGGCGAGGCGGCGGCGGAGCTCTTCCAGGATCCGGCGCACCCGCTGCACATCGATCTCACCGGGAATCTTCACCGTCAGGTCGTCGCCGAATTCACGCCCGTGCAGCGGGCGCCCAAGCGGATCGCTCTGGTTGCCGCCGCTCTGCTGGCGGCCTGCGCGATTGCCGGGACCATCGCCCTGGCCTTCGCCATCCCCCTGCTGCATGGCCTCAGCGAGGCTCTGGGCGCCCTTGCGCAGCGCCTCCAGCGCCTTGCCCTGGGAATAAACGGCGCCGTCGGCATTGCCCTCACCGAGCTGGCTGCCGGCATCGCCCATCGCGCTGTCGGCTTCGCCGAGACCATTCTCGCCATCGCCTTGTTGCGGATCGCCGTCCTGACCTTGCTGGCCCTGCTGCCCCTTTTCGCCGCGCTGGCCCTGTCCCATGCCGCGCTTGGCAAGCTCTTCCTGCAATTTCCTGAGCCGGTCGCGCAGGCCCTGCTGGTCCTGCTGCAGATCGCTCATGCTCTGATCGCCCTGCTTGCCGCGCTGCCGGTCGCGCCGTGAATCCTGGCCCTGCTTGAAGGTCTTGTCGCGCAACTGCTGTTGTTTGCGGATCATGTCGCCGAGTTCGTTCAGCGCCTGCTCCATGTCGCCGTCGCCGGACTGGCCGGGCTGCGCGAGTTGCAGGTTCTCCAGCATCTGCTGCAGCTGTTCGAGCAATTGCTTGGCAGCGTCCTTGTCGCCGGAGCGCGACAGCCGCTCCATGCGCTCGATCATGTTGTTGAGATCTTGCTGCCGCATCACCCTTGTATTGGGGTCGAGCGGCCGCGCCAGTGCTTGCGGGTTGTTGCGCTGCTGTTCGGCGAGCTGGCGCATGAAATTATCCAGCGCCGCGCGCAGCTCCTGGGTCAGTTTCTTGATCTCTTCGTCGCTGGCGCCCCTTTCCAGCGCCTGCTTGAGCGCCTCCTGCGCAGCACGGAGCGCCTTGTCCACATCGGTGATGTCGCCATCCTCGATGGTGACGGCGAGCGCCCAGAGGCTCGCCACCACCTCGCGCAGGGCATCGTCGGTCCGCGCCGTTTCGAGCTGCCGCGTGACGCTGCGCAGGCCGAGATACTGACCAACCTCGGGCATGAACAATTCCGGCGCGATCATCAGCGCATCGAGCGCATCATAGACCTGCCCATTCTGATTGGCGTCGAGCGCCAGAATGCGGCGCTGCTCGATCAGCGCCCGCGCCAGCGGCTTGGTGAACAGCCGCTCCGGCAGGCGCATGTTGAACGGCTCACTGCGTCCCTCATTGCCGGCCTCGTCCTTGGCGGTCAGCGTCAGCGTGACGTCGGCGCCGGCATAGGGATCCTCGCTGAGATCCTTGACGGTCTGGCCTACGCCATTTCGGGTCCGCGCATTCGGCAACACCAGCGAAAATTGCGGCGGGTCGAACAGGGGCCGCGGCTCGGCCCCGTTCGCCGCATCGGCGCGGCGGGCTGCAAGGAGCGCCCGGGCTTCGGTGACGCCGTAATCATCCTCGATCTTGTAGGAGAGCTGCAGCGATCCGCGAGCCTGACGCTCCGGATCTTTCGCGAGCGCGATGGTCGGGGGACGGTCGGGCGTGGCGCTGAACCGCCACTGCGGCTGACCGGAGGGCGCGCGAACATGAGCCGTGCCGTCGCCCGTGATGGTGAAATGCTTCTCGTTGGTACCCTTGGGCGCCTGCTCGGTCGGCACCGCTTCGCTCACGCCGCCGCCGGCCACGACATCGAGGGCGCCGCCGCTCGAGCGCACGATCAGCGTGCTGCCCGTCGGGACCGCCAACGGCCCTGCGGCGGGGATGGCGGCTTCCTTGTTCGCCGCCGACAGAATGATCGGCGGCTTGCCGGTATAAAGCGGCGGTGTCACCCATGCATCGACCCTGACATTGGCCGCCGACAGCACGCCATTCCAGTCGAATGCGGCCGCGACCCGCATCCTGCGTTCGTCGCCGGCCGCAATATAGGTCGCGACCATCATGACCACGATCAACGCGCGCAGCGCCCAGGGGTCGTGGATCGCCAGCCGCGGGGAAGGCAGACCGGCGCGGATGCGCTTGATCGATGCCAAGGTGCGCTCACGCTGGGCCTGCCACAGTGCCAGCGCGACCGGATCCTGGGTCGCCAGCGTATCGGTCAGTGCCGTGGCCGGGCGATGGCGGATGCCGGTGCCGCGATCAAGCCTGCCGAGAGCCTCCTGCCGGCTCGGCCAGCGAAACCAGGCCAGCGGGAACAGCGCAGCCAGCGCCAAAGCCGCGAACAGGCCTAGTCCGATGGCACGGGCCAGGAACGGCAACGCCAGCCAAAGGCCCGCCCAGGACACCACCAGAAACAAACCGGCTACGGTCAAAAGCCGGGCCAGATGCGGCCAGCCTCGTTCCCACGCGATCGCAAATTCAGCCCGCCGCAAGGCCCGCGTCAGCTGCAGCCGCGAGACGGCATCAGGGTCTTGCATTGGCTCTGACGGGTCGGGGGTGGCGCCGCTCAACAATCTCTCCAGGTTGCTCAGATTACACTCTAGCACAACGGCAGCAGTGAGGCACCCACGCAGGACGGGTAACCCACACCCGGAAATACGCATAACACGGAGGCGTGACTGTGCCGCTGCGACCTCGTAACGTCGGTCACGGAACCATCAAAGCTACCCAAAAAACGCCAAGGAAACGTCATGGACAAGAAGACGCACGACAAGGGACTGGAGATCCGAAAAGCGGTGCTGGGCGAGGCCTATGTCGCCAACGCGCTGAAAAACTCCGATGACTTCAACAAGCCATTTCAGGAACTGGTCACCGAATATTGCTGGGGCGCGGTATGGGGCCGCGAGGAACTGCCGCGCAAGACCCGCAGCATGCTCAATCTCGCCATGATCTCGATCCTCAACCGGCCGCACGAATTGCGGGTGCACATCAAGGGCGCCCTGACCAACGGCGTGAGCCGCGAAGAGATTCGCGAAGTCTTCATGCAGGTCGCGATCTACGCCGGCATTCCTGCGGGCGTCGATAGTTTCCGCATCGCGCGCGAAGTATTCGCCGAACTCGACAAGGGCTAGGGCGCATTACCATGGACATCGGATTCATCGGCCTGGGCAAAATGGGCTTCCCCATGGCCCGCCGCCTGATCGAGGCCAAGCACCAGCTCGTGGTCTTCGACCAGCGCAAGGAGGCCGTGGACAAACTGGTTTCGCTCGGCGCGCAAGCCGCGTCCTCACCGAAAGACGTCGCCGACCGCGCCGAGACCGTGCTGGCGAGCCTGCCCTCGCTGCAGGCCTCGCTCGAGGTGGCGACCGGCAAGGACGGCGTGATCGAAGGCAAGCGCGTCAAACGCTTCGTCGATCTCTCCACCGTCGGATCGCACATGGCGGTACGGATCCACGACCTCCTGGCAAAGCGCAACCTCGTCCAGCTCGACAGTCCCGTCAGCGGCGGCGTCGGCGGCGCCGAAAAGGGCACGCTCGCCGTCATGGTCTCGGGTCCCCGCGCCGACTTCGAGGCGGTGAAACCCGCGCTGGATGTGATCGGCAAGGTGTTCTTCATCGGCGAGAAACCCGGCTCGGCGCAGACCATGAAGCTTGCCAACAATCTGTTGTCGGCGACCGCCGTGGTGGCCACGTCCGAGGCCGTGGTCATGGGCGTCAAAGCGGGCCTCGATCCCGCCGTGATGATCGACGTGATTAATGCGGGCTCGGGCATGAACACGGCAAGCCGCGACAAATTTCCCCGTTCGATCCTGCCGCGTAGCTTCGACTTCGGCTTTGCCACCGGGTTGATGGTCAAGGACGTGCGGCTTTGCCTCGAAGAGGCGAAATCGCTGGGACTGTCGATGGAGGTTGCCGAAGCGGTCGGACGTCTCTGGGAAGTGGTGATCCGCGAAATGGGCGCGGAGTCCGATTTCACTTCCGCGATCAAGCCGATCGAAAAGGCAGCCGGCGTCGTGGTCGGAGGCAAAGGCGCGCACGCCGCCAAGTAGCGGCCGTCACAACCAGGGCGCAGGCTTGTCCATCGCAATCAACGTCTCCACCTCGACGCGCGGCCGCACCACCGCATACTGGTCGTCCTTGACCAGGACTTCCGGCACCAGCGCGCGGGTGTTGTAGGTACCGGACTGCACCGCGCCGTAGGCGCCGGCGGTCATGATGGCCAGGAGATCGCCGGCTTTGGGCGTGGGCATGGCGCGCCCGAGCGCGAGATAATCGCCGCTTTCGCAGACCGGCCCGACCACGTCGGCGACGATGGCCGGTGTGCCTTCCGCGGGCTCGCGGATCGGCAGGATGTCGTGATGCGCCTCGTACAGCGTGGGGCGGATCAAATCGTTCATCGCCGCGTCGATGATGACAAAATTCTTGGCGTCGCCGTGCTTCACATAGATCACGCGCGTCACCAGAATCCCGGCATTGCCGACGATCAATCGGCCGGGTTCGAACACCAGCCTGCAGCCGAGATTATGCGTCACCCGCTTGACCACAGCGGCGTAGGCCGAAGGCAATGGCGGCGCTTCGCGGTCCGCATGATAGGGAATGCCAAGACCGCCGCCGAAATCGACATGCGAAATGGTGTGGCCGTCGGCGCGCAGCGTCTGCACGAATTCGGCCAGCAGCCTGAACGCGGCCTCCAGCGGCACCAGATCGGTGATCTGGCTGCCGATATGCATGTCGACGCCGGTGACGCGGATGCCGGGCAGCTTTGCCGCACGCGCGTAGACCGCGCGCGCACGCTCGAGCGGCACGCCGAACTTGTTCTCGGACTTGCCGGTCGAGATTTTCGCATGCGAGCCGGAATCGACGTCGGGATTGACCCGAACCGAAATCCGCGCCACCCGCCCCTGCTCGCTGGCCAGCCGCGACAGCAATTCGAGTTCGGGCTCGGATTCGACGTTGATGCAGAGGATGTCCGCCGCCAGCGCCGCCCGCAACTCGGTTTCGGTCTTGCCAACGCCAGAGAATAAAATCTTCTCAGGTGGAATGCCCGCGGCCAGCGCGCGCTTCAGCTCGCCGCCCGAAACCACGTCCGCGCCGGCGCCGAGCTTTGCCAGCGTGCGCAACACCGATTGGTTGGAGTTGGCCTTCATGGCGTAGCAGACCAGCGAGTCCTCGCCGGCAAAGGCCTCGCTGAACACCCGATAATGGCGCTCCAGCGTGGCCGTCGAATAGCAATAGAATGGCGTGCCGACCGCTTCGGCCAGTGTAATGAGGTTCACCGCCTCGGCGTGAAGCACGCCATTGCGATAGTCGAAGTGATTCATGGCTGGTGTTCCGGTTCTAACATTCGCATCCCGTTGCAGCGAGCCCTCTTGCAAATGTTAGAACCGGAGGAACACTGGCAAAACATAATTCTGGTGCGGCTCTGGATTTGATATTCGCCAGGCGGAATCGCGGAAACACGGTAGCGAATGCCAAATCCACCGCACCAGGCTCAGTTGCTGTTGAGCAGCGGGTCGAGGGCGAATGGTCTCTTGGGACCTCTGCCGGCGGTCGGCGGCGCATTGGCTCCATAGCTTGGATCGAACACGCTCGGCTTGCTCGCCTGATCGGCCTCGGCATTGTTCTGGACGGCCGCGGCCGGCTGCGACGATGCGGTCGGCGGCAAATCGAGCGGCCCCTTGCGGCCGCAGCCTGCGAGCGCAAGTACGGTCGCGCCCAGCAGAAGGAGGGCCCATCCCTGAAATTTTGGGCGGTAGTTGCGATTCACGTCAAAATCCCCAATGCGGCGGCACCATACAAAGATTGATCTGTTCTGGCGAGACCTGTGGTGCAGCTGAATTTCCTGCGAGAATCGCGGCTCAGCCTAAATTTCGCTCTTTTTCCAGCCGCTTGAGCCAGGCCTTGGCCTGCGCCGCCACGTTCTTCGGGGCGGTTCCGCCAAGGCTTGTGCGGCTCTTCACCGAGGCCTCGACCGACAGCACCGCCAGCGCCTCGGCGGTAATCCTGGGCTCGATGGCTTGCATCGCCTTCAACGGCAGCTCATGCAACGCGACGCCATCGCTGGACGCCTTGGCGACGATGCGCCCGGTGACGTGGTGGGCGTCGCGGAACGGCATTTTCAGGGTCCGTACCAGCCAGTCCGCAAGATCGGTCGCGGTAGCGTAGCCTTCCCCGGCCGCCGCTTTCATCCTCACTTCGTCCGGCACGATGTCGGCAACCATCCCGGTCATCGCGCGGACGGCCAGCGAGAGCGCCCCGAACGCCTCCATGGCGCCCTGCTTGTCTTCCTGCATGTCCTTTTGATAGGCGAGCGGCAGGCCCTTCATCACGATCAGCAATGCGGTGAGCGCACCGACCACCCTGCCCGTCTTGGCGCGCACCAGTTCGGCGGCATCCGGGTTGCGCTTCTGCGGCATGATCGAGGAGCCGGTGGTGAACTTGTCGGAAAGCCGTACCAGTCCCACCAGCGGCGAGGTCCAGATCACGATTTCCTCGGCGAAGCGCGACAGATGCACCGAGGTGATCGCGGCCGCCGACAGCGTCTCAAGCACGAAATCGCGGTCCGAGACCGCGTCGAGCGAATTGGCCATCGGCCGGTCGAAGCCAAGCGCCTTGGCGGTCGCCGCGCGATCGATCGGGAATGATGTACCGGCGAGCGCTGCAGCACCGAGCGGCGATTCATTGAGGCGTTTGCGGGCGTCCGCAAAGCGGCCGCGATCGCGCGCCGCCATCTCTACATAGGCGAGCAGATGGTGGCCGAACGTTACCGGCTGCGCGGTCTGCAGATGGGTGAATCCGGGCATCACGGTCGCGGCATGTTCCAGCGCCCGCTGCGCCAGCGCCTGCTGGAAAGAGGCGAGCGCGGCATCCGTCTCGTCGATGGTGTCGCGGACATATAGCCGGAAATCGGTTGCGACCTGATCGTTGCGCGAGCGCGCGGTGTGCAGCCGTCCCGCGGCTGGCCCGATCAGCTCACTGAGCCTGCTCTCGACATTCATGTGAATGTCCTCAAGCGCGCGCTTGAAATCGAACGACCCCTTGCCGATTTCTGACAAAATCGTGTCTAGACCCTTGGCAATATTTTTCGCATCGTTCGTGGAAATAATGCCTTGCGCTGCGAGCATCGCGGCATGGGCCTTGGACGCGGCGATGTCCTGGGCGTAAAGGTGACGATCGACGTCGATGGAGACGTTGATTTCCTCCATGATCGCGTCCGGGCGCTCGCTGAACCGGCCGCCCCACATCTTGTTGCTCATGACCCGTTACTCATGTCCCGTTACTCATGCCTGCCGCTTATCGCCGCGCCCGTGAACACGCCGTATGCCGTTAGTGGCGCACTTGAAGCCCTGCATAGCCGTATCTGATACAGGATGACAAACGATATGCCCGAACGACCCTCGCCCGCCCCGGCCCCCATGCGCCGGATTCCCTATGTCATTGGGACGGTCCTGGTCGGGGCGGTGATTGGATTTGCCGGGATATACGGGATTGGCGGGCTGAAGCGCAACGCGGCGGGCGATTCGGCCTGCGGCGCGGCGGTCGACCTATCGCGCAAGCTCGCGCCCCTGGCGCATGGCGAGGTCGCCGCCCTGACCATGGCGACCACACCGCTGCGGCTGCCGGACCTCACCTTCGAGGACAGCGACGGCAAGCCCAGGAAGCTCTCGGAATGGCGCGGCCGCACGGTGCTGGTGAACCTGTGGGCGACCTGGTGCGTCCCCTGCCGCAAGGAAATGCCGGCGCTGGACCGCCTCCAGACCAGGCTCGGCGGCAAGGATTTCGAGGTGGTCGCGATCAATATCGATACCCGCGACCCCGAAAAACCCAAGACCTTCCTGAAAGAGGCCAATCTGACCCGGCTCGGCTACTTTAGTGACCAGAAAGCCAAGGTTTTTCAGGATCTTAAATCGATAGGCCGGGCGTTGGGCATGCCGACATCGGTGCTGGTCGATGGCCAAGGCTGCGAGATCGGCACCATTGCCGGCCCAGCGGAATGGGACAGCGACGACGCGGTGAAGCTGATCACGGCGGCGATGGCGCCGGGTTCCTAGAGTATGATCCGGAAAAGCGGGAACCGGTTTTCCCTCGCGACAAACGCGAATGCGTTTGCGCGGAGATCATGCTCAATCAAAGAGATGAGATCATGATCCAATTCAACCTTATCGGATCATGATCTAGGCTCAAGGGCTTCGAAGGTCCGAAGTCCCAGCAATGTCCCGCCGACCTTTGGCTCTAGGTTTCGTCGGCGATGCCGTTGCGCAGCAGGCCGATCCGGTCGATCTCGACCTCGACGACGTCACCGGGCTTCATCCACAAGGGTGGCGTGCGTCTGGAGCCGACGCCGCCGGGGGTGCCGGTCACGATCACGTCGCCGGGCTCCAGCCGCGTGAATGACGAGCAATATTCGATCTGACGCGGAATATCGAAGATCATCTGGCTGATGGTCGCATCCTGAACCACCTGACCGTTGAGACGGGTCTGCAACCGCAACGGGCCGAGATCGCCGGCTTCGTCCGGGGTCACCATCCAGGGGCCGAACGCGCCGGTCTCGGGAAAGTTCTTGCCAGGCGTGAATTGATGGGTGTGACGCTGATAATCGCGGATGCTGCCTTCATTGTAACAGGCGTATCCCGCGATGTGGTCCCACGCGGCGGCGCGCGCGATATAGCGGCCCGATTTGCCGATGATGACGGCGAGTTCGCCCTCGAAATCGAGATCCTTTGACACACGCGGGCGGATGATGTTGGCGAGATGCCCGGTCTGGCTGTTGGCGAAGCGGCCGAACACCGTGGGGTTCTCGACCTCGGAGCGGCCGGTTTCCTTGCGATGCGTCTCGTAGTTGAGGCCGATGCAGAGGATCTTGTCGGGATTGGGAATCACCGGCAGCCAGGTGATGTTTGCGAGCGGATGCCGGGTTGCCTTCGCCGCGAGAGCCGCCACCTCCGCCAGTGCTCCGGCGGCGATGACGGATTTCAGATCGGGAAACCGATCACGCGTGAGCGCGCCGAGATCGACCGCTTCCGCGCCGTCGATGAGGCCCCAGCTGGTGGTGCCGTTGATTTTGAAACTTGCGAACTTCATCGGATGTCCTTGTGTTCGAGGCGAGGTGTTTTGTCAGAGCTAAGCCGCGCGTACAACGGCAGCCGCCGTCGTCGCCATCCTGGAGAAGCGCGCGATGGTGCGCTCCGGGAAGATGAGCGCGAAGGCCGCGACGGCGCCGAAGATCAGAATGCCGGCGGTAAACGTCATGGCGCGGGCATACCCCAGCGTGGTGCTGGAGCCGGCCTCGCCGACGATCCAGCCGGTCAGCGCGTTGGAGACAAGCGCCGACGCCGCGTTACCGGAATAGATCACGACGATCAGCCGACCGCGCTGCGCGGCCGGCGCCACGGCGCCGAGCACGACCGGCCCGAAAATCGTGGTCAGGCTTGGTGCCGCGAAGGCGATCGCAATGCAGACAAGTTGCAGTGGTCCGCTGGTCACGAGGCTCAGCAGCAGGGCGCAGCCGGCGGCGAGCAGCGCTAGCCCCGCGGAATTACCGAGGCAGGCGCGCAGGCTCCATCCGCTGCGCTGCATGGCTTGCGTGATCCATGATCCGCCGAGCAGCAGCGGCGACTGGAACAGATAAATGCCGAAGATGATCCAGCCGACATCGGTCGGCGAATAACCGAGACCGAGTTGCAAAAAGGGAGGCAACCAGGTCGCCGACATCCCGACGATCCAGTACGACATGGTCGACATGATGATGACGCCGATCACGGTCGGATCGCTCCACAGTGTCTTCGCCGGCACGGTCGCGCCCGTTGACGGCATGCCGTGGCTCACATTGGTGGCAGCGTATGGCCCTTCGCCGCCGACGAAAGCCCATACCAGGATCCAGACGAGGCCGAGCAAGCCACAAACAAGGAAGCCGGTGCGCCAGCCGTAGTTGACGATGATATAGGTGAGAAGCGGACCGCCGACCAAAAGCCCGACGCTGATGCCCTGCAGGACTACTGCGCTCGGCACGCTGCGTCGGTCGGCGGCGAACCAGTTGTAGCAGGCGTGCAGCGCGGTCGGCAGCCCCGGTCCTTCGCCGGCGCCGAGAATGATACGGCAGCCGATCAGCACCGCCACGGAGCTGGTAAGAAAGATCGGAATCTGCGTCGCCGACCACACCGCGGCAAGGATGATCAGGATCCATTTCGTCGGAAGGCGACCGATCACGAACAACCCGACCGCCATCCCCGACAGCGAGAACAACAGAAAGAAACTGCTGCCGATCAACCCGAACTCCTTGGGTGAGAGGGACAATTCTTTCATCATCGGAACCGCCGACAGGCCGAACACCAGCTTGTCGAAGAAATTCAGCGTCTGGAACAGAAACAGCATGATGAGGACGGCGAAAGCCCGGCCTGCGGTCGGCTCCGCTGTCCCTGCCTGCAATGGTGTCATTGATGTTTCCCCCGTGATTTAACTTGTTGTCGCGTCGGCTCATTGTAGGCGTGATGACAGCTCCGAAATCATCGCGGAAAGTGATGGCAGGTCGCGGCTGACGCCATAGACGTAGTGATCGGGGCGAACGATGGCGGCGGCGCATCCGTGTCGATCGAACCAGCGCGCGACGACGCCGTTCTCTTCCATCACGACACCTTCGGCACGTGCACTCTGAGCCGCACAGATACGGATAATCCGCATATCCAACGCGCGCGCCTGATCGTCGATGCCGCGGTCGGCTACGATGCCGCCATCGAGCACGAGACGCCATCCGGAGCCGCAGGCCGAATCCAGCAATTGCCGTCCCGCTTCCGTCCGCACCCACGGCTGCGGAAACAACACTCCGTTCGCCGCATGGGGGGTGGTGGCCAGCAATCCCTGCTGCAGCGGCGGCACGATGTCCTGCCGGGTGATGGTACGGGGTTCTCCGTTGCCTTCGGCGAGGATACGGGCGTCGCGCGCGTCGGCGGCGACCGGATCGCGCTCGCAAATGACATGGCCGATCGCCTTGATCCGCGTGGTGAGTTCGCGCACATGCGCGCCGCGCTCTTCGCCATAGCTGTCGAGCAGCGCCGCGCTGGATTGGCCGCGCAACACCCGGTCGAGTTTCCAGACCAGATTAGCGACATCGCGAACGCCCTGGCACATGCCCTGGCCGATGAAGGGCGGCTGCTGGTGAGCGGCATCGCCCGCCAACAACACCCGCCCGCGTCGCCATTCGGCCGTCACCAGCGCATGAAAGCGATAACTCGCGGCCCGCCACAATTTGGCATCGGCGGGCGTCAGCCATTTCTGGAGCAGGCGCCAAACCTGCTTTGGCTCCTCCATGAGGCGCGGGTCTTCACCCGGCAGCAGCATGATTTCAAAGCGGCGATGCTGGCCGGGGCCGATGATGAAGGTGGTCGGGCGCGCCGGATCGCAGAACTGCGCCGCTGTCTGCGGCAACTTCCCCAGCGCTTCCTCCGCCACGTTCAGGTCTATCACCAGCCACGGCTCGTCGAACACCAGGTCTTCAAACGGAATACCGAGCTGTTGCCGAACGCCGCTGGAGGCGCCGTCGCAGGCGATGACATAGTCGGCGGTCACGGTACGGGCCGCACCGCTGTCGCTGCACAGCTGCAGCGACACGCCATCTCTTGTTTGCGACAGGCTGGTGAGCTCGGTGCCGAGTTCCACTGTCACGTCGGGATAGGCCTGCGCATGCTGCCGCAACGCTGTTTCCACCGGCGGCTGCGTGAACACCATGCTCGGCGTGTAACCGAGGGGATAGGGTTCGGGCACCATGTCGATGCGCCGGATCAACTGTCCCTTGGCGCCGAAATGTTGCGAGGCCGGAAACGGCGCGATGTAGGGGCGGACGCGCTCGGCCACGCCAAGATTGTCCAAGAGCCGGAGGATCTCGTGATCGATCGCGATCGCGCGCGGCTTGTCATAGACCGTGCGCTGGCGGTCGATCGTCAGCGTGCGGATACGCCGATCGCCGAACAGGCTCGTCGCCACCGCGCCCGAGGGGCCGAAGCCGACGACCACGACCTGATATTCATTCGGTTTGGCTGCGGTCGACATCGGCCTCGATCGATGGCTGGTTGATTTCAACTGGCGTGGGGGACGGCGAGTTGCGCCGCCTTGACGTGATCCGCCTTGGGGGGCGCGATGCCCCATTGATCGGTGCGGCCCGGTGGCCAAACCCACTCACTTGGGCCGCGAAATCTGTAGTCGTCGTCGACCTGCAGCACTTCGGCGGTGTATTCGATCACAAATCCGACCGGATCGATGAAATAGGCGAACACGTTGTCGCCGGGACCATGACGGCCAACGCCCCAGGCAATCGGAAATCCGGCGTCGATCATGCGCCCGGAGCCTCGCATCACGGCCTCGATATTCGGCATCAGGAATGCGACGTGGTTGAGCCCGTTGACCTTAGCGTCGGCGATCACCACGGCATGGTGGTCGCTGTTGCAGCGGACGAAGGCCATCAGCCTGGTTCGGTCGGTAAGTCGGAAGCCAAGCGCCTTCTCGTAGAACGCAGCCGTTGCATCGGCATTGGCGCAATTGAGATTGACGTGGGCGAGCCGCTCCGGACGATCACCCGCGGGAGGCTTGGCGGCACGGATGATATCGCCTTGGACGAACCGCAAAAGGCTGCCCTCCGGACCGCGCACGGTCATGACGGTGCCACCATCCGGCGCGTTGTTTGGTGTAGCGGGAGAGAGAACATGGCCGCCCTGTGCGACGACGTTGGCCGCAATCGGCGCGAAGTCGTCAGCCGAGGCGAGCCGAAACGTCACCGCGCGCAGCTCCGGCCGCGCGCTCCGGTGTAACGCCACGACATGATGATCGCTTCCGCTAGCGCGCAGATAGACCACGCCGTTGTGGCGGGCGACCACTTCGAGCCCCCAGACCGCGACGTAGAACTGCTCGGAGCGACCGATATCCGGCGTGCCCAGATCGACGCTGCGCAGAGCTGAGACGGGAAACCGGGTCATGTCGCTCATCCTTCTGCGGGGCAGGCCGCGCCCTTATATTACATAAAGTTACAGAGGCAACAAAAATTTATACATTTTATACTCGATGGAAAAAGTGTATAAGGTGTTGATTCAGAGCGATGGCCAAGGGAAAAGGCGCGTGGACACGACAGCGGCGGTTCAGCTGGTCACGGGGCCATCGACGCAGGCGAGCAACGTCTACGATCGGCTGCGCGAAGACCTGCTGTCCGGGCGGCTAGCACCCTCGCGCAAGCTGCAGATGCGTTTCCTGATCGACGTGTACCAGACCGGACAGACGCCGCTGCGTGAGGCGCTCAACCGCCTGACCTCCGACGGGCTGGTCGAGGTGCGCGAGCAGCGCGGATTCTATGTCAAGGAGATCAGCCGCGCGGAGCTCGCCGAACTCACCAAGACGCGCTGCTGGGTGGAGAGCCTGGCGCTGCGCGAATCCATGGCGGCTTCCACGCCGCAATGGGAGGAGCAGCTTCTGCTGGCGCAGCATCGCCTCAGCCGCACGCCGCGATCGCTGAAAGAGACGGAATTCGAAGACAATCCCGAATGGGAGCGGCTGCATCGCATCTACCACCGGACGCTGATCGGAAACTGCGGATCGACGTCGCTGATCGCTTTCTGCGGGCAGCTCGCCGACCAGCTCTATCGCTACCGGCGGCTCTCGATCCGCAAGGCGTTCCCATCGCGTCACATTGACGACGAGCATCTCGCTATCTCGAACGCGGTGCTGAGCGGCGATGCCGAAGCGGCGGTGAATCTATTGACGGCACACTACCAAAAGACCGCCGACGTGATCCTGCAAGACGAGGCGATTTTTCCGGAATTGCGCAGGGAGAAGAGCCCGGCGGGCGGCGAGCCTGAGTAGCAGGCGCTTGCCGGATGGGTGAGGCTTAGGCCGTCACGTTGATATTGCCGCCAATACCAGGGCCGACATTGGCGAGCGAAGGGGTTCCAGCACCCAACAGCGTCTGAACCACGGATTTCTCCGCATCGAGGTCCGATTTCAGGAGGGTCGTAGCGACCTGCTGCTGGGTATTACCGGCCTGAGCTGCGAGAATGCTGCTGGCCAAGCTCGTTACATCCATACCACGTCCCACTCCGTCGCAGGCACCCTACCGGGCAGGCGTTAACGATCCATTTTTCCGACCGACGTCAGGCGGCGCTCGCCGCGAAGGCCGCGCCGAGCGTGCGCAGCGCCCGGCGCGTGCGGGCGTCGGACAATTTCGAATAAAGGATGACCTCGCGAGTCGGCAGTGGTGGCAAACCAAGCCGCGGTCCGAGATCGACGGTACCGGATGGCGCGACCCGGCGCCCCAGCGCCGCCACCGCCAGACCGGCGGATATCGCGGCACCTATGGTCGTAATTCCGCCGCCGACAAACACCTCGGTCCAGGGTATGTCGGCGGCGTCGAGCGCTTCGAGGGCCATGGCGCGGACGCTGCAAGGTTCGGCCTGGGTCGCAAGACGCAGCGGCTCTCCCGCCCGCCATTGGAAATCTGGCGCGGCCATCCAGCCAAATTGCTCTTCGAAGAGTACATCGCCGCCGCGGCGCCTGGCATCGTGGCCGAGCACGACCGCAGCATCCAGCGCGCCGCCGTCGAATGCCCCCAGGACAGCGCGCGACGTGTCGATGTGCAATTCCATGACCAATCCCGGATCGGTGGCGCTCATCCGTTTCAACAGCGCCGCAAGTTCCGGGCCCACAATGTGATGGCTGATGCCAACGGTGAGCCGGCGTTGTTCGACGGCAAAAGCACCGATCGCCGACTGATGTGCGGCGACAAGGTTGCGCGCAGCACCAAGGAAAGCGCTCCCCTCGGCGGACAGTTGAACCCGTCGGGGCGTTCGTTCCAGCAGCCGCCGGCCGAGCCCGTCTTCCAGACGCTTGATCTTCAGGCTGACCGCCGATTGCGTCGTGTCCATCGCCTCAGCGGCACGGGTGAAACTGTTCAGGTCGGCCACCAGGACGAAGGCCTGGACCGCCTCGACATCGAGCGCCCTCATGGCCATTCATTTAAAAGTGAAATCATTAAAATAGTATTCTCATATTGTTTTCTAATGATCAATAACCCCCTAAATTCGATCTTGTCCCAACTATCAAGCGTAGGAGATTACCATGCCACTGGCCCGGATTTCGTTGCGGCGGGGCAAATCCGCCGCCTATCGCAAGGCCATCCTCGAGGGCCTCTATCAGGCCATGCGCGAGACCTTCGACGTCCCTGAAGGCGACCGCTTCATGATCGTCACCGAACATGACGCGGACGATTTCGTCTATGACGCGAACTATCTCGGCATCAAGCGCAGTGACGATCTGGTCATCATTCAGCTCACCGTCAGCAACACGCGACCAAGGGCGCAGAAGCAACAGCTTTATCGGCGCATCGTTGAGCGGCTGACCGAGAACCCTGGGCTACGCCCCGAGGATGTCTTTATCAATCTGGTCGAGGTGCTTCCCGAAAACTGGTCGTTCGGCCACGGCGTAGCGCAGTACGTCAAGTGACCGCCATGCCTGCGCTTTCACAGCATGTCAGCGGCATTCACCCCTCGCCCGCGTCGATCCTGCGCCGCCGCGCCCGCGAATTGCGCGCGGCAGGACGCGACATCATCGAGCTGTCCTCGGGCAATCTCGACTTTCCGACGCCGGATCATGTGATCGCGGCGGCACATGCCGCGGCGCTACGGGGGGAAACGCTCTACACCGACGTCGACGGCACGCCGCAGATGAAGCAGGCGGTGCGCACCGCCCTGCTGCGGGACCATCGGCTCAGCTATGCGGAAGACGAGATCGTGATCTGCAGCGGCTCCACGCAGGCGCTGTTCAACGCACTGCTGGCGACGCTTTCGCCCGCGGAAGAGGTCATCATCCCCGCACCCTACTGGGCACCCTATCTCGATCAGGTGCGGTTGGCCGGCGGCATACCGGTGACCGTGCCCTGCCCGCAGAATAATGGCTTCAAGCTGCGCCCGGACGATTTGGCGGCAGCGATCACGCCGCGAACGCGCGGGCTCATCATCAACAACCCGGTCAATCCCGCCGGCGCGGTTTACGCGAGGGAAGAATTGTCGGCAATCTCTGCGGTACTGCTGCAGCACCCGGAGGTCTGGACCCTCGCCGACGGCCTCTACGAGCATATCGTGTTCGACGGAGATTGCGCGCCCACGCTCGCCGAAATCGAGCCGCGCCTGAAGCCGCGGACACTGACCATCAGCGGTGTCGCCAAGGCTTACGCCATGATGGGATGGCGTATCGGTTACGCCGCCGGACCGCTCAAACTGATCCGCGCGATGATCAAGATCCAGTCGCAGACGACGTCCTGCGCGTCATCGATCAGCCAGGCTGCCGCCATTGCAGCGCTCAATGGCCCGCAGGAATTGCTGCGCCAGCGTGCCGACGTCCTGCGGGCGAAGCGGGACCTCTTTGCCGGGATTCTGAACGGCTGCGCGGGCCTGTCATGCGAGCCGCCGGAGGGGGCCTTCTATCTGCTGGTGTCCTGCGCCGGCGTGATCGGCAAACGCCTGCCAAACGGAGACAAGGTCCTGACCGACCGCGATTTTGCCGGCTATCTGCTCGATCATGCCGATCTGGTGGTACTTCCCGGCGAAGATCTTGGGCTGTCACCCTATTTCCGGGTCAGCTTTGCCAACCCGCGATCGGCCATCGAGGCGGCCGGCCAAAGATTGCGGCACGCGTGCGAGGCCCTGCAATGACGCGGTACTGCCGGTCGGGCGAACGCGTGGCACTGGTCGCCCATCTGCTGGGACTTGGCGCGGGTGCGGCGACCGTTGTCGGCCTCACGCCCGCAGCGCTGGCGTTGGTGCGGGCGCTGACGTGAGTAAGGGGAGCAGACCGGTTACCGCGTCGGGATCGGCTTGTCGCCACGATAATCGTAGAAGCCGCGCTGGGTCTTGCGACCGAGCCAGCCGGCCTCGACATATTTCACCAGCAGCGGGCACGGCCGGTATTTGGAATCGGCCAGCCCCTCATGCAGCACCTGCATGATCGACAGGCAGGTATCGAGACCGATGAAATCGGCAAGCTCGAGCGGTCCCATCGGATGGTGCGCCCCGAGCTTCATCGCGGCATCGATGGCCTCGACGTTCCCGACCCCCTCATACAGCGTATAGATCGCCTCATTGATCATCGGCAGCAGTATGCGGTTGACGATGAAGGCCGGGAAATCCTCCGACACCGCGATGTGCTTGCCGAGCCGGGTGACGAAGTCCTTCGCCGCGTCGAAGGTCGTGTCATCGGTGGCAATGCCGCGGATCAGCTCGACCAGTTCCATCAACGGAACCGGATTCATGAAGTGAATCCCGATGAAGCGCTCCGGCCGGTCGGTAGACGCGGCAAGCCGGGTGATCGAGATCGACGAGGTATTGGAGGCGACGATGGCGCTGGGCTTCAACAGCGCGCAAACGTCGTGAAAAATCTTGCGCTTGACCTCTTCCTTCTCGACCGCGCTCTCGATCACGAGGTCGCAGTCGGACAGTCCGTCCATGGTTTCGGCGGGAGCGATCCGCTCCAGCGCCTGTTTGCGGGCGTCGTCGGTGATGATTTTCTTGGCGACCTGACGTGACAGGTTGCCGTTGATGGTCGCCATGCCCGACTTCAGGCGCTCTTCGGATACGTCGTTGAGCACTACCTCGAAGCCCGCCAGCGCCGCCACATGCGCGATGCCGTTGCCCATCTGGCCCGAACCGATTACGCCGACCTTCTTGATCATAACCGCCATTTTGTCATCCACCGGAGCGACGCGCGCCCCGCGCCGCCCGTCCCTCTGCATCAACACCGGTATCTGCTGCGCCCGGCTAAGCACCGGTTTCCCACTATTCGCGGAAATACGCGTCCTTTCAATCGTCGTTACTTCCCGAGCTTGCCGATCGCCTCGGTCAGTTCGGGCACCACCTGATACAGATCTGCGACTAGGCCGTAATCGGCGACCTGGAAGATCGGCGCGTCTTCATCCTTGTTGATCGCGACGATGACCTTGGAATCCTTCATGCCGGCGAGATGCTGGATCGCCCCGGAAATACCGATCGCAACATAGAGTTCCGGCGCCACCACCTTGCCGGTCTGACCGACCTGCCAGTCGTTCGGCGCATATCCGGCATCGACCGCGGCGCGCGACGCACCGACCGCGGCGCCGAGCTTGTCGGCCAGCGGCTCGATATATTTGGCGAAATTCTCGCGGCTCTGCATGGCGCGGCCACCGGAGACGATGATCTTCGCCGAAGTCAGTTCAGGACGGTCGCTCTTGGCAACTTCCTCGCCGACAAAGCTGGAAAGACCGGGATCGGCCGCCGATGCAGCATTCTCGACCGGCGCGCTGCCGCCCTCGCCAGCGGCTGCGAACGTCGAGGTCCGCACGGTGATCACCTTCTTGGCGTCCTTCGATTTCACGGTCTGGATCGCGTTGCCGGCATAGATCGGCCGCTCGAAGGTATCCGGCGAAACCACCTTGATGATTTCAGACACCTGCATGACGTCGAGCAGTGCCGCCACACGCGGCATGACATTCTTGAAGCGCGAGGTCGCCGGCGCGACGAAGGCGTCGTAGGAAGGCGCCAGCGCCACGATCAGGGCCGCCAGCGGCTCGGCGAGATCGTGGGCGTAGGCGGCGTTATCCGCCAGCAGGACCTTCTTCACTCCCGCAAGCCTGGCCGCGGCGTCGGCGGCAGCCTTGGCGCTTTCGCCGGCGACCAGCACGTGCACTTCGCCGCCGAGCGCGGCCGCGGCGGTCAGCGCCTTGTTGGTGGAGTCCTTGATGGATGCGTTATCGTGTTCGGCGATCAACAGCGTAGTCATCTACAGAACCCCGGCTTCATTCTTCAGCTTTGACACCAACTCGGCGACATCCTTGACCTTGACGCCGCCCTTGCGGCCCGGCGGTTCGGAGGTCTTGAGGATCTCCAGATGGGCCGTGAGATCGACGCCGTAATCGGATGCGATCTTTTCGGCGATCGGCTTCTTCTTCGCCTTCATGATGTTGGGCAGGCTGGCATAACGCGGCTCGTTCAGCCGCAGATCCGTCGTTACGATGGCCGGTCCCTTCAGTTTCACGGTTTGCAGGCCGCCATCGACTTCGCGGGTCACCTTGAAATCGGAACCATCGACCTCAAGCTTGGAGGCAAAGGTCGCCTGCGACCATCCGAGCAGGGCCGCCAGCATCTGGCCGGTCTGGTTGCTGTCGTCGTCGATGGCCTGCTTACCGAGAATCACGAGGCCGGGCTTCTCTTCGTCGGCGATGGCCTTGAGAAGCTTTGCCACCGCCAGCGGCTCGACATTGCCGTCCGCCTTGACCAGGATGCCGCGGTCGGCGCCCATGGCGAGCCCGGTCCGGATGGTTTCGGCCGCCTGCGCAGGGCCGATCGACACCACCACGACCTCGGTCGCCTTGCCGGCCTCTTTCAGGCGCAAGGCCTCCTCGACGGCGATTTCGTCGAACGGATTCATCGACATCTTCACGTTGGACAGTTCGACGCCCGATCCGTCGCTTTTGACGCGGACCTTGACGTTGTAATCGACCACTCGTTTTACCGGTACCAGGACCTTCATCGACCCTCTTTCGCTTGGATTCCAAGGTTTGATCAGCTTGGGCGCGGAACCTAAAGGTCCCGCCAACCCCGGTCAACGCGCGAGGGCCAAAAATCACCCTCAGGAGCCGCCGTCAGCGGTTCTGGCCGGGCACCCAGAGCACGTCCCCGGCGCCGTTATTGTTGGCGGCGCGGCTGGCGACGAACAGGAAATCCGACAGCCGGTTCATATACTGGATGGCGGCGTCGCCGACGGGTTCGTCGGGCTTGGCCGCGAGTTCCACCATCATCCGTTCCGCCCGGCGGCATATTGTGCGCGCCAGGTGCAAATGCGCCGCGGCCGGCGTACCGCCGGGCAGCACAAACGAGGTCAGGGGCTTGAGTTGCGCGTTCAGGCCATCGATGTCGCGCTCGAGACGCTCGACCTGGCTCGACAGCATCCGCAACCGCTCCGCCTTGCCCTCGGCTTGCGGCACCGCGAGGTCGGCGCCAAGATCGAACAGATCGTTCTGGATCAGGCCCAGCATCGCATCGAGTTCGCGCGCATCCGCCAGATGGAGCCGGACAATGCCAATGACGGCGTTGGTCTCGTCGACGGTTCCGTAGGCGGCGATGCGCAGGTCGTATTTCGGGCGGCGCTCGCCGCTGCCGAGCGCCGTGGTGCCATCATCGCCGGTTCGCGTGTAGATACGGTTGAGGACGACCATACCTTTCTCCTCTAGCGGCCCATCGCCCAGACCGTGAGCATGGTGATGATAATCGCGACGAATTGCAGCAATACCCGCAACCGCATCAGTTTCTGGGACCGGTTCGGCGATCCGCCCCGCATCATGTTGGCGAGACCTAGCAACAGCACGAGCGCGACGGCAGCGACGGCAATAGGAAGAATAAAGGTACTCAGGAATGAAGCCATTTGCCGTACATAACACCGCGAAACGCGATCCGCCATCGCCCGCATCGAACCCTGGTGCAACGATCTGGCTTTTAGCCCAATAGTATCAGAAAGTAGGGTGGTCATAGACTACCCTCTCCAGGCCAAGGTCCAATGTGAGGCAGATTCGCTACATCTTTCACGTTGTCCTGGACGCGTTCTACACGTTCCTTGCGGATGACGGCTGGGCGATCGCCAGCCATATCGCGCTGTCGACATTGATGGCCCTGTTTCCGTTCCTGATCGTGCTGACGTCGCTGGCCGGCTTCTTCGGGTCGAAGGAACTTGCCGACCAGGCCGCGGGGCTGATGTTGCAGGTCTGGCCGAAACAGGTCGCCGATTCGCTTTCGGGGGAAATCCACGACGTGCTGACGACGACCCGCGGCGACATCCTGACCATCGGCGCGGTGCTCGCGGTCTACTTTGCCTCGAACGGCGTAGAAGCGCTGCGCATTGCGCTCAATCGTGCTTATTCGGTGATCGAAACGCGGCGCTGGTACTGGCTGCGGCTGGAATTGATCGGCTATACGCTGATTGCCGCCTTCACAGCGCTGGCGATGGCGTTCCTGATCGTGCTTGGCCCGCTGATCATCGAGGCGGTACGGCGACACATTCCGCTGATCGTCGAGAGCAACGAAGAGTTTCTCAACGTCTCGCGCTACGGCGTCACCATCACGGCGCTGATCGTCGCGCTGTTCATTCTCCATGCCTGGGTACCCGCGGGCCGCCGGAGTTTTCTGCAGATCCTGCCGGGTATTGTCTTCACGCTGGTGGCCTCGCTGGTGTCGGGCATCGTGTTCGGACAGTACCTTGCGCGCTTCGCCAACAACTACGTGACGATGTATGCCGGCCTCGCATCCGTGATCATCGCGCTGGTGTTTCTCTATTTCATCGCCGCGATTTTCGTTTATGGCGGCGAGCTGAATGCGGCGATCATCAAGTCGCAGCTGCCGCACGGCGTGTCGCTTCAAGCAGCGCAGTCGCTAAAGCCCTCGGAGACACGGGCTTGACCAGAAAGGCATCCGCGCCGGCCGCGCGCGATGCCGCTTCGTCATCGCCCCGGCCCGAAACCCCGATGATCGCGATGCGGCCGAGCGGCGGGCCAAGCGCGCGAATCCGCCTGATGGCCTCGATGCCGTTGATGCCCGGCAACACCATATCCATCAGCACCGCGTCGAAGCCACCTTGCGCAATCCGTTCGGCGGCAGCCTCGCCCCGCCCGATGAATTCCGCCTGATGACCGAGTTCGGTAAGCACCGCATTGAGCACGACGCGGCCGAACGGATTGTCCTCGACACCGAGAATGCGCAGCCCCTGCGGAGGACCCGGCGAGATCTCGGAATCCAGCCCTGAAATCGCGGCCTCCGACGCCTTGGCGCGGGTCAGCGACACCGTCAACGTGAACGTGGTTCCGCCCCCGCGCCGTGAGGCTACGACGATATCGCCCCCCATTGCGCGTGCGAGCTGTTTCACCGACGACAATCCGAGGCCCGCGCCCCCGAAGCGCGAGGCAATGCTGACATTGGCCTGCGAAAACGGACGGAACAGGCGCTTGATCTCGTTGAGCGTGAGGCCGATGCCGCTGTCCGAAATCACAAACGCGACCTCGATCTTGCCCTTGGCGCCGCGCGTCGGCTTGACCGTGAGCGCGACGCCGCCCTGTTCGGTGAATTTGACGGCATTGTCGATCAGGTTTTCCAGTGCCGCGCGCAGGCGGACGGGATCGCCGACCGCGAATACCGGAAGTTTCTCCGAAATCTCGACCCGGGATTGCAGGCCCTTGGCCGTTGCCCGGCCGGCCAGCGAATCGCCCGCGTTGCGGGCGAGCGTGCGCAGATCAAAAAAGTCCTGCCGCACACCAAACCCGGAACGCCCGCTCCTGGCGGCGTCCACGAACAATGTCGCAAGGCTGGCGAGATGCTCGGCGCCCGCCTTGATGGTGTCGACCCAGCGCCGCTCGCGCTCGTCGAGGTCGGACGTCGCCAGGAGATCGCTGATGGCAAGAATTCCGGTCAGCGGCGTGCGGACCTCATGCGCGAACGTGGCCAGCGCCGTCTCAACGATGCCGGAAGCGGCCGTCTTGGCGGCGGGCTTGCGTACCTTGCCGGCGGCAGCCTGTGCAGCGCGCATCTTCGGCGGTCCCTTTTTCGACCGCCGCCTGATGCGCCGTGGGCGCGATTTCGACGCCATGATTCCCCCGACCCTGGCCCGCCCCACCATGCCATGGCCGGCCTTGCGGTGTCACGCCGAAGCGCGATTTCCCTGCGAATCGAGCGCCCGCAAAGCCGGGTGGCCTAGGGCAGGCCGACGAGGCGGCGAATTTCGGCAGGCCGCGCGCCTCCGGCGCGGAGCTCGCGCAAGCCGGTGGCCTCGGTCGATTTCGACAGCTTTCGCCCGGCTCCGTCAAGCACGAGACGGTGATGCCGATAGGCCGGCTGCGGCAGCCCGAGCAGCCGCTGCAGCAGCCGATGCACGCTCGTCGACCAGAACAGATCCTGACCCCGCACCACCTCCGTCACGCCTTGCAGGGCGTCATCGATGACCACCGCGAGGTGATAGCTGGTCGGGGTCTCCTTGCGCGCGAGGATGACGTCGCCCCATGCAGCGGGCCGGGCGGCCACGGTTCCGCTCGCGCCATCCGGGCCTTCGCCATATTCGGTCCAGGTCAGATCGCCGGCGCGCGCGCACGCCGCCGCCATGTCTAATCGCAACGCATAGGGCACGCCCGATTGCAGCAATCGCGCGCGCGCTTCGGGTGCAAGCGATTGCGCCGTGCCGGGATAGAGCGGCGCGCCGTCCGGATCGCGCGGCCAGGGCGCCTCGGCTTCCCTCTCGGCGACCAGGCGCGCAATCTCGGCGCGGCTCTCGAAACTCGGATAGACCAGCCCCTGTGCCATCAGCGTTTCAAGCGCTTCGCGGTAGTCGGCGAGATGCTCGGATTGCCGGCGCACCGGAGTTTCCCAGGCGATGCCGAGCCAGCCGAGGTCCTGATAAATCGCGTCCTCGAATTCCGGCTTGCACCGGGCCGCATCGATATCCTCAATGCGCAGCAGGAACCGGCCGCCGGTCCGGCGCGCCAAATCAAAATTCAGCAGTGCCGAAAAAGCGTGGCCAAGATGCAGATAGCCGTTCGGGCTCGGCGCAAAGCGGAAGACGGGTGGCGGCATTGATCTCTTTCACAGGACATGGTGGTTTTAAGTCGCAATGACCCTCCACCTCAACACCCAGGCCGAACTTGAAAGTGCCGTCCACGCGCTGGTGAAGCAGGACCCGCGACTCAAACCGGTGTTTGAGCTCGCGGGCATGCCGGCGCTGCGGCGGCGCGAACCCGGCTATGCGGGCCTTGCCGCGATCATCTGCGGCCAGCAACTATCCACCGCGAGCGCCGCGGCGATCTGGGCGCGCCTCACGGCGGCATTCGATCCGTTCCACCACGATACGATCCGCCGCACCCGCGCCGACCGTCTGGGCCGGCTTGGACTGTCGGCGGCAAAGATCAAGACCTTGAAAAGCCTGGCACGCGAAATCGCTGCGGAACGGCTCAATCTCGACGTGCTGGCGAACGAGGATGCCGACGCCGCGCACCATACATTGACTTCACTGCACGGCGTCGGCCCGTGGACCGCCGACGTCTATCTGCTGTTTTGCCTCGGCCATGGCGACGCCTGGCCGGCCGGCGATCTCGCCGTCCAGGAGGCGGTGAAAATCGGACTCGGGCTGAAGACGCGCCCGACCGCGAAGGAGATGGCGCCGCTCGCGGAGCCGTGGCGCCCGATGCGCGGCGCCGCGGCGCATCTGTGGTGGAGCTATTACCGGGCGATCAAGCAGCGCGAAGGCGTGATCGCGGGAACGGAGAAAGCGAACGCTGTTTCAAACAAAGTCCTTGTTGCAAAAGGGTCATCGACGAAAGCAAAGATCGCGGGAGCAAATTTACCGGGATCGAAAAAATGAAATCCACCGACTTCATCGTTGCGCGCAATGATTTGCAGGATTGCAAATTCATCGAGACCCGATTGCCAGAGGCAGCCGCGCTTCCTGACGAGGCGCTGCTGATCAAGATCGATCGCTTCGCCTTTACCGCCAACAATATTACCTATGCACTAACAGGCGATCTCTTGAACTACTGGCAGCTGTTTCCGGCGCCGGAGAATTTCGGCAACATCCCGGTGTGGGGATTTGGCGAGGTGATCGCCACGCGCCATCCCGGTGTCGACATCGGAGAACGGCTGTTCGGGTATTTTCCGATGGCGACGCACCTGGTGATCGAAGCAGCCAGCGTCAGCAAGCGCGGCTTGCGCGACGCCGCCGCGCATCGTCAAGGCGTGGCGCCGGTCTACAACGCTTATGCCCGCGTCAGCGGCGATCCGGCTTTCGCAGGAACCGAGGGCGACTATCAGGCGCTGTTGCGGCCGCTGTTCATGCTGTCGTTCCTGGTCGATGATTTTCTCGGCGAAAATGATTTTTACGGCGCGCGCAGCGTCATGCTCTCCAGCGCCTCCAGCAAGACCGCGTTCGGTCTCGCGCATCTGCTGCATACAGGGCGCAAGGGTATCCGGGTGATCGGGCTCACCTCGGCGGTGAATCTCGATTTTGTCCGATCGCTCGGCTGCTATCACGAGGTCCTGACCTATGACCGCGCAACCTCGCTGCCGTCGGATTCACCCGTCGCCTTCGTCGACATGGCCGGCAACAGCGAGTTGCGCGCGCGGCTGCATCGGCATTTCGGCGACCAGATGAAATACTCCGGACGGGTCGGGCTTACGCACCGCAGCTCGCTGCCGGACGAGCCGGAACTGCCGGGCGCAAAGCCTGTCTGGTTCTTCGCGCCCGACCAGATTCGCAAACGCGCCAGGGAATGGGGCCCGGGCGGCATCGACACGCGGCTTGGCGCGGCATGGTCGGGCTTCGCCCCGACGCTTGCGAAGCGGCTCACGGTGGTGGAAGGCCGCGGGCTATCGGCAGTGAAACAGGTCTATCTCGACACGCTCAACGGGCATATTCCGCCGGAGCAGGGCCACATGCTGTCGCTCGTGGGGTAAGCCGCTTTCTGCGCGATCTCAAAGAGTATAGCGTTGCGGCAGAGGAAACGCCGCGAAGACGGATGCTCGCGAGGTCGCGCAATGCTGGACAGGACCGACGACGTCTCGATCTGTGCCGAAAACTGGCTGGCGCAATTCGAAAGCGCGCTCGCCGGCCCTGGCGAGGGAGCGCTGAAGACGCTGTTTCACCCCGACAGCTATTGGCGCGACGTGCTGGCGCTGAGCTGGAACCTGCAGACCATCAACGGCGCCGACGCCATCCCGAGAGAGCTGCACGTCCTTGGCCGCAGCGCCGCGCCCTGCAATTTCAGGATCGATCCCGATCGTGCCGCACCGCGCCGCGTCACCCGCGCCGGCACCGAAACGATTGAGGCGATCTTCAAATTCGAGACCAGCCAGGGCCGCGGCAGCGGAATCCTGCGGCTGATCCCCGATGCCGGCGACGGCAACAGGCTGAAAGCCTGGACGCTTCTAACCGCGCTCGACGAATTGAAGGGATTTGAGGAGCCGCTCGGATCGGCGCGGCCGCGGGGCCAATCCTACTCGCGCGATTTTCGCGGGCCCAACTGGCTCGATCTGCGAAAGGCCACGGCTGCCTATGCCGACCGCGATCCGGTCGTTCTGGTGGTCGGCGGCGGACAGGCCGGGCTTTCGATCGCGGCGCGGTGCAAGCAACTGCAAATCGACACGCTCATTGTCGACCGCTGGCAGCGCATCGGCGACAATTGGCGCAAGCGTTACCATGCGCTGACCCTGCACAACCAGGTGCACGTCAACCACCTGCCCTACATGCCGTTCCCGCCGAACTGGCCGGTCTACATCCCCAAGGACAAGCTCGCCAACTGGTTCGAGGCCTATGTCGAGGCCATGGAACTGAACTTCTGGACCGCGACCACCTTCGAGAGCGGCGTCTACGATTATGCGGAAGGGCGCTGGTCGGTGGCGTTGCGCCGCGACGACGGCAGCCAACGTACGATGCATCCACGCCACGTCGTGATGGCGACCGGGGTCAGCGGGATTCCGAATTTGCCGGAACTTCCAGCGCTGAAGAATTTCGCAGGGACCGTCCTGCATTCCAGCCAGTACACCGACGGCGAGGACTGGAGGGGCAGGAACGCGCTCGTGATCGGCACCGGCAACAGCGGCCATGACATCGCGCAGGACCTTTATTCGAGCGGGGCCAAGGTGACGCTGGTTCAGCGCAGCCCGACCCTGATCACCAATATCGAACCGTCGGCGCAACTGGCCTATGCGGCGTACAACGAGGGAACATTGGAGGATAACGACCTGATTGCGACCTCCATGCCGCTGGCGCTTGCGAAAAAAAGCCACGTGATGCTGACCGAGCAATCGAAAAACTTCGATCGGGAATTGCTCGACGGCCTGGCGCGCGTCGGCTTCAAGCTCGATTTCGGCGAGGGCGGCACCGGCTGGCAGTTCAAATACCTCACCCGCGGCGGCGGCTATTATTTCAACGTCGGCTGCTCCGATCTGGTCGTGCAAGGCGAAATCGGGCTTAAGGCATTTTCCGATATCGAATCGTTCGCCGCCGAAGGCGTACGGATGAAGAGCGGCGAGATGCTTGCCGCCGATCTGATCGTGCTGGCGACCGGCTACAAGCCTCAGGAATATCTGGTGCGCAAGCTGTTCGGAACGGAAGTCGCCGAGCGCGTCGGCCCGATCTGGGGATTCGGCGAAGGGCAGGAACTGCGCAACATGTATACCCGCACCGGCCAGCCTGGCCTCTGGTTCATCGCCGGCAGTCTCGCGCAATGCCGCATCAACTCGAAATATCTGGCGCTGCAAATCAAGGCGATCGAGGAGGGGTTACTGCCGTCTGATGCAAGCGCTCCGCTTCACCGTTCCTGATGATCCAGGATTTCCCGGGCTATGAAGGATTCCGCGCGGCGCCAGGCCTCGTCGCTGTCGCCGCGGAAGGTGACAAGGCGATTGAAAACGACACTCCGTGTTTTCACATCGACGATGTCGAATTTTGCCCATTGCACGAGCGTGCTCATCTTGTGAACGCTGCCGATAACGAGAAAGCCCGCGCCGGCCGCTTGCGCCTTGCCGAGCAAATCATCTGCATCGATGTCGCCGACCGAACAGGCGTTTGGCGGACAATCGAGGACGACGTTTCGCATCTTTCCGCTCGCCGCCAAATCGGTGCGCAGCGAAGCTTCAAATTCGCGCAAGCGTCGGAAATGGTCGGCGCTCTGATCGATGACCTCGCCCGACGTATCGACATAGTGGATTCCCGCGACCGCGAGGACGGCTGGCTTTTCCCGCGCCTGTTCCAGCAGACGGCGCTGAATCAGCCAGCGCACCCCACGGCTCCAGGCAACGTTGGCGCCCATTCGCAGGTCGGTCTGCTTGGCGTCAACGATCGCCCCGGATCTAGCGTCGCGAATTTTATAGGTTACTGCGTATTCCGTTCGGGAGATGCGCGTGACGATCCCGATCATCGACTGATCGGCATCCAGTCCGGCGGCAATTTTGGCCTCGCATCCCTCGCAATTGCGTAACCTACCCGTTTTCGTCTGGTCGTTCACCGCGCTGACGTCGACCAGTTGGTAGCGCCCGGATTCCGCGATCAGCCGACGGGCTTCCTCCGTCGAAAGCCGCAATTGCTCGCGGTCAATGTCGTCGGAAGGAACGTACGCCGCAGCGGCACTGAAATCCTCCAATTCAAACGGAAAAACGGCGAGTTTGATTGGGCGCAGTGCACCGGGTTCGGCCGCCTTGGCGACTGCGAACCCTGCAAGAACCACTACCGGAGCGAGGATGAAAGCAATGCTGCGCATGGGTGAACCCTGGAGTTGCCAAATCGTGACCATCTCGCCCGATCCGATCCCTTGGCGAAATGGAGACTTTCCCGGCATTGTCCGGGTGAAATGCCCGATCTTGGCTCGCCCCCCTTTCTTCTCGCCGAAATTTGCTTCTAAATGCGTGGGGAATGGGAGAGAGCTTGCAACAGGCCCCTAATTCCGTGGCGGGCCGCGCGCGCGCCATCGATCTGAAGCTGCGGCTGGCGCTACGCGTCGCGGCGCTCGCGGCGATTTGCTTCCTCGCTGTGGCAGCCTACGCCTTGTTTGACAGCGACCGCGTCGCCAAAGCCAAGGCGAGCCGTGTCGCCGCAATCGTCGCCAAGGATATCTCGTTGCAGCAGGCGGAGGCGCAGTGGTATTCCTTGTCCCCCAACTCAACTCCAGATTTGCAGCGGGTCGCAGCGCCTTTGATGGAGCCGGGGCTCTGCATCGCGTATCGGGACAAAACGGGAGATTTTCGCCAGGGTATCTGCAGCGGCGCGCTCGCCAACGAAATTGCCGCGCCCAAGAGTTTTGCTGCGTTCTATCGCGCCATTTTTCATCCCGGCGAACCGATCTCGATGCCGCTCCTCGTTGAAGGCAGGGTCCAGGGCGTGGCGGTCGCGACCGTCGACCCCGCCACGCAGATTGGCCAGAGCTGGCACGAGGCGAGCCGCCTTCTCTCCATCGTGGCTTTCGCACTGGTGGGGCTTTGTCTCGCTGTCTATGCCGCGCTCGCGCGCGCCCTGCGGCCGACGCACGTCATTCACGCCGGGCTACAGCAGCTTGCGGCGAATGATCTTTCCACGCGCCTGCCCAGTTTCGATCTCGCGGAACTCTCGGCGATTTCCGACGTCTTCAACACGCTTGCGCAAAAGCTGGAGGCCACCCTCGCCGAACGCAACGCCTTGACGCGAAAGCTGATAGCCGTGCAGGATGATGAGCGGCGCCACCTTGCTCGCGAGCTGCACGACGAATTCGGCCAGTCGCTCACCGCCATCGCAGCGCAGGCCGCTGCCGCCGCCCATACAGCGGAGCGCGAATGTCCGCCGCTGTTCGAGGAATGCCGGGGCATCTCGCGCACGACGGCGCGGATGATGGAAACGCTGCGCGGCGCTCTCGTGCGCCTGCGCCCGCCCGACATCGAGGAACTCGGCCTGACCCTCAGCCTCGAAAGTCTCGTTGCGAGTTGGAATGGCTTCGAGAAGGACCGCACCCGATTCGAAATTGCCTTCATCGGCAAGGTCGACGATCTGCCGCCAAGCGTCTGCGCGAGTCTTTATCGTATCGCGCAGGAGGCGATCACCAATGCAGCGAAGCACGCGCAAGCCCGGCTCGTGCAACTGCGTCTTGAGGCAGGACAGGCCGACATCGTCCTGAGCGTCGAAGATGACGGCGAGGCGATCGACGGCAGTCTGCCGCCAAGAGCCGGCATGGGACTTCTCGGCATGCAGGAGCGGGTCGTTTCCCTCGGCGGGACGCTGCGTTTCGAGCGGCGCGCGGCGGGCGGCGCCAGGCTTGTCGCGATCATTCCCAATATGGGGTCGGAACCTTGAGCACTTCCGAAGCCGGGGGCTTTACACGCGTGATGCTGGCGGACGACCATGCTATCGTGCGCGAAGGCTATCGCTCGCTGCTGCACAAGCAGGATCGCCTTCGAGTCGTCGCCGAGGCCGACAACGGGGCCGATGCCTATCGCGTCTACAAAGAAGTCAGGCCCGACCTTGTTATCATGGACGTGTCGATGCCGGGAATCGGCGGGGTCGAGGCAATCCGGCGTATCCGACAATGGGACAATTCCGCACGTATCCTCGTATTCACAATGCACCAGAGCGCCGCTTACGCGGTCCAGGCGATCAAGGCGGGCGCGCGCGGCTTTGTCACGAAAAGCAACCCACCAGACACGCTGCTGCGCGCGATCGTCGAGGTCATGGCCGGGCGCATCGCGCTCAGCCCCGACATCGATCACGAACTCGCCATCAACCGGCTCGCCGATGAGCCTTCGGCCGTCAACGCGCTGAGCCCACGGGAATTCGAAATCCTGCGCATGTTGCTGGCGGAGAAATCCGTGGATGACATTGCCGAGACGCTGCATATCAGCGTCAAAACCGCTGCCAACACCCGCTATCTCATCCGTGCCAAACTCGGCGTCGCGTCCGATATCGAGCTTGTGCGGCTGGCGCTTCGCCAGCGGATCATCGCAGCCGAGGACGTCGAGAGCTAGCCAGACGAACGCCGCCGCCACGGGTCTGAAATCGACGAACCTCGCTGCCGGCGCGGCTTCGCCGCAGGCAGCCTTCACTGCGCCCTGACGTTGGACGCCTTGATGATGGGCCACCACCGTTCCATTTCGGCCTTCTGAAAGGCCCGCAAGGCCTCCGGCGATTGCTGGTCGCGCGGCGATATTTGAATGCCGAGATCCGCAAAGCGCTTCTCGACCGACGGATCGGCGAGCACCTGCCTCATGGTGGTATTGAGCTTTTCAACAATGTCCTTCGGGGTATCCTTCGGCACCCAAAGTCCGTACCAGAGCGTGGCCACGAATCCGGATAGCCCGGCCTCTTCCGCCGTCGGAATTTCAGGTGACGAAGGCAGTCGCGTTGTACCGGTGATGGCGTATGGCTTGATGCTGCCGGTAGCGATCAGCGATCTGAAATTCGAGGCCGGCTCGATCATGAAATCGATCTGCCCCGCCAGGAGATCCTGCATCGCCGGCGCGTTGCCGCGATAGGGCACGAACTGAAACTTGGTCGCGGTCTCCTTCCGAAACGAGATTCCGGCGAGGTGGCCCGTCGCGCCGACGCCGGCGATCCCGACCGACGCCTTGTCGGGATTGGCCTTGAGATAGGCAATCAATCCCTTGAGATCGTCCGCCGGGAGGCTCTTCCGGCCGGCGATCAAAAGCGGTTCGCTGCCGATTTCGATGACCGGCTCAAGATCCTTCAACAGATCGAACGGGAGGTCGTAAAGGCCGCCGGTGAGCATATGCGTGGTCGAGGTACCGATGCTGAGCGTGTAGCCATCGGCGGGCGAACGAACGGCGCGGCCGACGCCGATGCTGCCGGCGGCGCCAGCGACGTTCTCGATGATGATGGATTGCCCGAGAATTCCCCGCATCTGCTCGGCCAGATAACGCGCCAGCGTATCGGTTGCGCCGCCTGCAGGAAACGGCACGATCATGGTGATGGTGCGGACCGGATAGGGCTGCGCCGCGACGATGCCGGTCCATCCGAGAGCGAAGATGGCTGCAATTGTCACTGTCAGCCATCGGCGCATGGGACTTTCCCGAGGTCGGTGGATATCACGATCATACATCACCGATCACCTCGCGCCGCCTTCGTTCAGATTCTTCCGCGTAGCGCCGCATCGCGTGGGCTTCGGTCAGAATGCCGATCGGCCGGAGTTCGTCGCCAGCTTCGACCACGGCAAGTGATTCGGCTTCGGCGGCGTCGAAAGCGGCAATGGCTTCCTGGATGTGCATGCCGGGATGCAGCACGGCCTGCTGGTGATGAAGGATACCGCGAACGCCTTTCGTCGCATCGAGATCCGGCGCGTGGGCCTCCGCTACCAGCGCCAGCCCCACATAATGGCCCGCTTCGTCGACCGCGACCACCTGGGTCTTCGATCCCAGCGGAAATTTGGCGCGGAATTCTGCAATCGTCATGTCGGCGTTCACGATAGCCACGTCCGGCCGCATCAGCCGCCGCACCGTGAGATCGCGGATCCAGCCCACATCGGCGGCGCTGCGGATGGTCTCACCGCGCAGATGCAAGCGCCAGGTCGCGAACGAGTAACCGAACCATTCGCGGGTGATCTGGGTCGAGATGATCACCGCGACCAGCACGACCGTGGTCAGCCAGAGGTTGCCGGTCGATTCCAGCGCGATGAACGACATCGTCAGTGGTCCACCGATCACGGACGCTGACAGCGCGCTCATGCCGACGATCGCGTAGACATTCGGATCGAGGTTGAGACCCGGCCAGATCGTATCAAAGCCGTCCGCGAACAGACGCCCGCCGATTGCGCCCAGAAAAAGCGTGGCGAAAAACAGGCCACCGCGAAACCCGGTTCCCAGCGATATCACCGACGCAATCGTCTTCAGGACGAACACCGTGGCAATGAACGCCAACGGCATGGAAACAATCCCGGCAAAATGCAGTGCGCCGTGCCCCGACGACAGTACTTCCGGCGTGCTCAGCGCCAGCACGCCCACCGCGAAGCCGCCGAGCGCCGGGCCCAACGGCGGCCAGAGACCCGTCTTCGACAACAGCGTCTCCAAAAGGGCTACCCCGCGCATGATTCCGATGCCGAACAGCGCCGCGAGAACCCCGAGCAGTCCGGCGACGGCAAGGTCGCGCCCGTGCACCTCGCCGACCGGCCCGACGCCAATGCCGAGCGACAGCAGCGAAAATGCGTGAGCGACAAAATAGCCGACGACCGAGGCAACACCGACCGGCGTCAGGCTGACGGGCGTATATCCCCCGATGATGAGTTCGAAGGCATAGAAGGCGCCGGCCAGCGGCGCCCCGAACGCGCCCGCGATCGCAGCAGCGGCGCCACAGCCGACCATGAGGCGCTGGTCGGCACGGCGCAGATGAAACCCGCGGCCGAGCGAGGCCGCGAGACCGCTGGTAAGCTGGGTGAATCCTGCCTCAAGTCCGACCGAAGCGCCGACGCCGCTCGACCAAATCGTCTGCAACGCAACGATCACGCTGCCGCGGAAAGACATCCGTCCGCCATGCAAGGCGTTGGCCTCGATCGGATCGATTTCGCGCGCTGGCCGCCAGCGCGCGAGCCACAGGAATGCCACTCCCAGCAGGAGCCCGCCGAGACCAGGGACCAGCAGGGCGCGCAGCGGCTCAATCTTGATCTGACTCGAAAGACGATCCCCCGCGCCGAGGTGGAAAAGCTCCACGTGGAGCGCTTCGACCGCGGCGCCCATGGCCGCCACCACCAACCCGCCAATGATTCCGACCAGCGCCGCAAGCGCCACCAGGCTCGTTTCATGGGCGCGAACGAATGCCCTTAGCCGGCGCGGCGCCTCGAGGTAGCGGGACTTGGTGATCATTTTGCCGTATCCGTACGCGGCCGAAGGGTGCCGCCCGCCTCGTTTAGCGGTCTTGACGCCGCTTCTGCAATCCGGCCGCAATCCGGCCGCAAACGGACGCTGAGGCGGATAAGGCCGCCAACGCTCTTCACAATCCCGTCACGCTGCATGTAGTATGTCAACTCATGCTGCTTCGCAGCCATATGGGGGCCAGGAGCGTTAGTTTGAACGCACATGTCTCGCAAGGCGGTTGGCCGGTACTGGTACTGAATGCGGATTTTCGGCCGCTGAGTTATTATCCGCTGTCTCTCTGGTCGTGGCAGGACGCGATCAAGGCGGTGTTTCTCGACCGCGTCAATATCGTCGAGCACTACGATCGCGCCGTGCGCAGCCCCTCGTTCGAAATTCAATTGCCGAGCGTGGTGTCGCTGAAATCCTTCGTCAAGCCGACCACGCACCCTGCCTTCACCCGGTTTAACGTGTTCCTGCGCGACCGCTTCGTCTGCCAGTACTGCTCGGCCAGCGATGATCTCACCTTCGATCACATCATCCCGCGCAGCAAAGGCGGCCAGACCACGTGGGAAAACGTGGTCGCCGCATGTTCCCCGTGCAACCTGCGCAAGGGAAACCTGACGCCGCAGCAGGCACGGATGTTTCCGAAGCAAACCCCGTTCGCGCCGACGGTGCATCAGCTGCATCGCAATGGCCGGCTGTTCCCGCCGAATTATTTGCACGACAGCTGGCTCGATTATTTATACTGGGATACAGAGCTCGATCCATAGGAAGCTTTGGCCGACCTTATGGAAGACCTTTCAAGACCGGCGTTTGCGACATAAGATCGTCGCCTGTTTTGCGCGCCTGATCGTCTCGTCCGCGGAAGTTCGCGCGCGCCGATTGGCCAGGAGATTCTCCATGCCCGCTTTGACTGAATGGAAGGTACCGCCGGCGAATCAGCCCCGCACAGGCGACTACAGTTTCGATCTCGATCGTGTGCTTTCCTCGGTGGTCGGCCTGCATTCGATCATCCCCGCTGATGCCTTCAGCGCCGATACGCTCGGCACCGAGCGCGCCGGCAATGGCGTCGTGATCGACGACGGGCTGGTGCTGACGATCGGCTACCTGATCACCGAGGCTGAAGCTGTCTGGCTGCATATCGGCGACGGCCGCGTGGTGGAAAGCCACGCGCTCGGTTTCGACCCGGTGAGCGGCTTCGGCCTGGTGCAGGCCCTTGGCCGCATCGACCTCGATCCGCTGCCGCTCGGCTCTTCCGCCGCAGCCGAGATCGGCGACCGCGTGGTGATGGGCGGCGCCGGCGGGCGCACGCGGTCGGTCGCAAGCCACATCGCCGCCAAGCAGGAATTTGCAGGTTACTGGGAATATCTGCTGGACGAGGCGATCTTCACCTATCCCGCCCATCCCAATTGGGGCGGCGCCGGGCTGATTTCGAACCGCGGCGAACTGATCGGTATCGGCTCGCTGCAGCTCGAGCGCGAGCGCGACGGCAAGGCCGAGCATGTCAACATGGTGGTGCCGATCGATCTGCTCAAACCGGTGCTCGACGATCTGCGCAAATTCGGCCGCGTCAACAAGCCGGCGCGGCCCTGGCTCGGGATGTATTCCACCGAGATCGACAACAGGGTCGTCGTGGTCGGCGTTTCCGCGAAAGGCCCGGCGGCGGGCGCCGAACTCAAGGCCGGCGATGTCATCCTGGCCGTCAACGGCGAAAAAGTCTCAAGTCAAACCGGCTTCTACCGGAAGCTCTGGGCGCTCGGGCCTGCCGGCGTGGACGTGCCGCTCACCGTCTATCATGAAGGCGTTACCTTCGACGTGGTGCTGGCCTCGACCGACCGTGCGCGGCTGCTCAAGGCGCCAAGACTGCACTGAAGCTCTGCACTGAAGCACTGCATTAGAGCGTTATCGCGCGAACGTTAGACGGCACAGGAACACACGCCCATGAGCGAGGCCGTGGTGGACGACATCGTGGCCGTGCTGCCGCCTTTGCTGCAATCGCTCGAAGCGCTCGGCTTCATCGCCCGCCATCTAAATCCGCCGGATTTCGATCATGTCATGGAAGCTGCAGGCCAGCCGGACGAGGCCTTGAAGGCCGTCCGTCCGCGGCTCGCCGATTGGCCGGAGCAATTCGCAGATCTGCAGACGTCGCTTGAAACCGCGAGCGACGCGGCACTGGCCGCGTTCGCAGGCTTGCGCGCGGTGCAGCTTGGCAATGGCGACCTGATCGGGGTGTTTCGCGCGCTGCGTCACGCCCCGCACGCGCAGGAGGCACTGTATCCGCTGGCCGCGAAACTGCCGCCGGTGAGCAGCTTCTTCGTCGAACCCGACCTTCGCGAAGACGCCGACTTGCTGGCGCGCCTTGCGGTGCCCGCAAACGAAAACACCGGGATCATTCACGACCACAACGAACCTGGCAGCCGCGGCGGGTTCTCACTCTACGTTCCGGAATATTACACTCCCGACCGCGCCTGGCCGCTGGTGATGGCGCTGCATGGCGGCAGCGGCAATGGCCGCGGCTTCCTCTGGAGCTGGCTGCGCGACGCGCGCAGCCTTGGCGCGATCCTGGTCGCCCCCACCGCGACCGGGAGCACTTTGAATAAAAGCACCTGGGCGTTGATGGGGGAAGATGCCGACACGCCGAACCTCGCCCGTATTCTCGATTCCGTGCGAAGCCGCTGGAACATCGACCCCGCAAGACTGCTGCTGACCGGGATGAGCGACGGCGGCACGTTCTGCTATGTCACCGGGCTCGAAAGCGCGTCCCCCTTCACCCACCTCGCCCCCGTCGCTGCAACCTTCCATCCCCTGATGGCCGAGATGGCCGACGCGCAGAGGCTACGGGGCCTGCCCATCCATATCGTGCACGGCCGGCTCGACTGGATGTTCCCGGTGCAGGTGGCGCGGCAAACCAGGGACGCGCTGACGGCGGCCGGTGCCGGCGTCACCTACCGGGAGCTTGACGATCTCAGCCATTGCTATCCGCGCGAGATGAACGCGCCGATCCTGAAATGGCTCGCCGGCGACGCATAGCGTTTACACCAACCCGCCATTGGCGCGCAGCACCTGGCCGTTGACCCATCCGCCGTCGGGACCGACGAGGAAGGCAACGACGGAGGCAATATCCTCTGGCGTGCCGAGGCGCTCCATCGGGCTCATCTTCGCCATGCGCTCAACCAGCTCCGGCGATTTGCCGTTGAGAAAGAGCTCGGTCGTGACCGGCCCCGGAGCAACCGCATTGACCGTGATGTTACGACCGCGCAATTCCTTCGAGAGAATCGCTGTCATTGTTTCCACCGCGGCTTTGGTCGCGGCATAAATGCTGTAGGTCTCGAGCTTGGTCCCGACGACGCTGGTCGAGAAATTGACAATCCGTCCGCCGTCGCGCAGGCGCCTGGCTGCCTCGCGCATCCCGTTGAAGCTGCCCTTGAGGTTGACCGCGATCTGCTGATCGAACAGCGCGTCATCGCTGTCGGCGATTTTTGCAAGCTTCATGATGCCGGCATTGTTGACGAGCACGTCGACGCCCCCGAATGCGCGTTCGGCCGCGTCGAACATGCCGCGCATCGCGTCCGCATCGCTCACGTCAGCCCTGGCGGCGAGCGCCCGTCCACCTTTGGCTTCGATCTCGCGAGCAAGCGCCTCGGCGGGCCCGCTACTCGCCGAATAGTTGATGACGACGGTGAAGCCATCGCCGGCGAGCCGCTCCGCCACCGCGGCACCAATGCCGCGCGATGCTCCGGTCACGATCGCAACCTTGCTGGTCTTGTCGGTCATTTTTGTTTTTCTCCAAATCTCGATGAAGCGTACCCACGCATCTACATTGACGCGCCATGGATCGTTGTTTCAAGGTTTCGTGATGACCGGTGATTGATGGCTTCCTGCGGACGGAACCATCCTGGCCGAACGACGTTGTCGGCCATCATAGGAGGATATGTGATGCGGGTTTTGCTCGGAATGATTCTGGGTGCGTTGCTTCTGGTCGCCGGGGTCTATGTCTATGATTCGCAATCGACCTCGACCGTCGCCAGCGGCCAGAATGCGTCCGAGAACCGAACCATCGTCAATTGGGATGTCGCGGCCGCCGAATGGCACGCGCTGAAGACACGCGCGCGCGACAACTGGATCAAGTTGTCGTCGAGATAGTCCGCTCGTTTTGCCATTGCGGGGCCGCTGCTACTTCTTCGCAGCCGCGGCCTTTCGCGCATCGGCAATGGCTTGACCGAACTGGGCCATGGTCAGCACACCCGGGACGCGGAATTTGCCGACGATGAACGATGGCGTGCCCTTGAAGTCGAACGCTATGGCCTGATTGTTGTTGCGGGCGAGAAGGGCGTCAATCGCGGTCGCGTTGGCGGCAAGGTCACGGTCGAGGCGAGCGACATCGATCCCGGCGCCCGCTAGCACCTCGCGGATCCTCGCCTCCGTCAGCTTCGAGTTGACGGCGATCAAGGCATCATGGGCCTGAATGAATTTATCCTGATACTTGCTCGCCAGCGCCATCCGCGCCGCCGTCACCGATACCGGCCCCAGGATCGGCCAATCCTTCAACACCAGCCTGACCTTGCCGTCGTCCTGCACCACCCGCCGCAGTTCGGGCTCGAGCTTGCGGCAATAGGGGCATTGATAGTCGAAATATTCGACGATCGTGATGTCGCCGGCGGGATTCCCGGCCACCGGGATTTCCGGATCACGCAACACCAGCGCTTCCGTCAGCACGTCGTCGACTTGCCCCAGCGCCGGGCGAGCAGCGCTCTCCATGCCAAGCACGGCCGCGCCCACACCAAGAAAGCCCAACGTTTCACGCCGGGAGCGCGGCTGATTCAGCCGGACTGGATCGATCGATTTGGCCATGTCTGGTCTCCCGGCTGCACTGGCGCAGGTCTATTCTCGGCTTACGATAGGAATGAGGATAAGTTACGTGCCAACATATAGAGCGCCACCACGATTATGACTGCGGCGAACACGATATTGAGCCCGCCACGCGCCGACAAAAGTCGCGCCGAGCGCGTGCCTATCAATCCACCGACGAGACCGCCTGCAATGAATGATCCCGCGAGTTGCCAAGAGATCAACCCGGACCAGGCGTAACTGGCCGCCGTGGTCAGGCCGAAGGCCGTCACCGCGACCAGCGACGAACTGACGGCGTTGATGATCGACATTCCGGTCGCCAGCATCAATGCCGGCACGATCAGGAAGCCGCCGCCGATGCCGAAGAAGCCGGACAGCGTCCCGGTCGCAAGTCCGAGCCCGACGATGGCGGGCATATTGTCCCAACTCATCCGCACGTCGGGCAGACCGACGCGCGACCGCGTCTTCAGCATCAAGACCGCGATCACCAGCATCAAGAGCGCGAACAGCGCGAGCAGTCTTTGGCCGTCGAGCATTTTGCCGAAAATCGCGCCTATGAACGCGCCGATAATTCCGGCCGCCGCGAAAGTGAGCGCGCACAGCCACCGCACCGTGCCGCCGCGCGCGTGATTCGAAAGATTGATCGCGGCATTGACGGCCACCGCAACCGCACTGGTTCCGATCGCGACGTGGGGATCTGAGACGCCGACCACGTAGACCATCAGCGGCACCGCCAGGATCGATCCGCCGCCCCCGATCAGGCCCAGCGAAAATCCAACCAGCGCTCCCGATGCCAGTCCGAGCACGCCTTGCATCGTGGAGATTATCAAGAAAATTACCTCGCCTCTGGATCATGCTTTAGACGGAAATTCCGCGAATTTCCATGGCCGCTTGCGAATAACTGCAATGAAGATCAACGCAGCAAGAGCGTCACGGCCAGCGGCACCAGCAGCGATGTCACGAGTGCGTTGAGGCTCATTGCTATGCCGGCAAACACGCCTGCGACCGCATCGACCTGAAACGCCCGTGCGGTGCCGATGCCGTGCGCCGCGATGCCCACTGCGAATCCCCGGGCGCGAAAATCGGTAATTCCCATCCGGTTCATCAATGGGGTGACCGTGATTGCGCCCATGATGCCGGTCAGAATGACCGCAACCGCCGTCAGCGACGGATCGGCATGCAGGGATTCACTGATACCCATCGCGACCCCCGCCGTGACCGATTTCGGCGCCATCGACAAAACCACCGCGCGCGGCAGGCCCGCCGCTTCTGCCAGCAGCACCACCGAGGCGACCGCGGTGATGGAGCCGGCGGCGAGCGCCACCAGCATCGGCAGAATCGCCGACGCCACCACCTTGCGGTTTTCGTAGAGCGGCACCGCCAGCGCCACGGTCGCCGGCCCGAGCAGGAAATGCACGAACTGCGCGCCGCCGAAATAGCTCGTGTAGGATGTGCCCGTGAGCAGCAGAAATGCCCCGATGATCCACATCGAATGCAGCACGGGATTGGCAAGGGGGTGCCGCTGGGTTCTGAGCGACACCGCGTCGGCGATCGCGTAAACCAGCAAGGTCACCGACAGCCAGAGCAGCGGCGATTGTGAAAGATAGACCCACAGCGAGAACGGCTTGTCATTCATGGCGGCTTGCGTCCACCCGCCATCAGGCGGCTGGCGAGCAGAAAGGTCGCCACCGTGACCAACAAGGTAACCATCACCGAGATCGCGAGCACGCCCAGGAAGGCGATGCCATGCTCGGCGACGAGGTCGAGCTTCTGCACGACGCCGACACCGGCCGGAACAAACAGCAACGACAGGTTGGCGAGCAGGCCCCGGCTGGCATTTTCCACGCCGTCGCCTTGCAACGGTCCGCGGGCCAGTACAGCGAAGCGATCTCGCGCCAAGAGCAGCACCAGCAGAAGCATCAGGCCGATCACCGGACCCGGCATCGGCAGGCCCAGGCCGCGCACGAACACCTCGCCGGCAAGTTGGCACAGCAAGATCAGGCTGAGGCTCGCTATCATGCAATCGTCCACGGCGACAAATCTGCCGCATCAAGTGGTCCCGGCGAGCGCTTGTCAATGTCCGGTCGATCAGTTGGCCATGTGAATCCCGGTCTGCAATCCCGCTGGCTCGCGCCGCGGGAGTGCCATCAGCGTACCGGTCATGGTTGCGATCAGGGTCTTTACGCCGCCTTGCGTCGCGAAGGCCCGGGCCTCGCACACCGTCAGCGTGCGGCCGGGTTTGATGACGCTGGCGCGGAAGGAAAATCGCTCGCCCTTCGCTGGCGCCAGCAGATTGGTCTTGAATTCCACCGTCAGGATGTCGAATCCCGCCGGCATCAGCGTGAAAGCGGCTATGCCACAGGCATTGTCGAGCCCTGCGGTGATGATCCCGGCGTGCACGAAGCCGTTCTGCTGGGTCCAGTCGGGAGCATAGGGCATCGACAGTTCAACCTCGCCGGCCTCAAGCCGCGCGATCGAAATGCCGAGTGTCCGCATCGCCCGCTGTCGATCGAACAGTGCAGTGGCGACCACGCGATAGTCCGGATTTTTCGGCTCGAAGCGAGACATGCGCGGGGTTGCATCCCAAGAAATTCGGGAATTACGAGGTGGCTTTCGACTTTTGATACGGTAGCGTATCAGGAGCGGCGCGGGGTTAGCAATACGCTACCGTGTCAGAACAGGCCAACCAACCATGACCGACAGCAGGGCCGACGGCTGGATCGAGGCCGGGATCAAGGAGATCGCGAGATCGGGGGTCGAGGGCGTTCGGGTCGAGGTGCTGGCCAAAAACCTTGGCGTCACCAAGGGTGGCTTCTACCGGCGTTTCAGGGATCGCGCGGCGCTGCTTGACGGTATCCTGCAAAATTGGAGCTCAGGCCGGATTGCGGCGATCGAGCAACAGACGAACCTCGACGGTACTACCGCGCGCGACCGCCTGCGAACCCTGATCCGGCTCTATTCGGAGCGCATGAATGCCGAGGGCATGGCGGTCGAACTGGCAATCCGGCAATGGGCTCGATCCGACGAGGCGGCGGCCAACGCCGTCGCCAGTGTCGATGCGGCGCGGCTGAAGAATGTCGGGCTGCTCTATCGCGCGACGGGTCTTTCGGCTCAAGAGGCCGACGCGCAGGCGTTCCTGTTTTACTGCTTTGTCTTCGGCCAGAGTCTGCTGTTCCTCGAGCGAGGGCCGCGCAAGCGCGCGCAGCTGATCGCAAGGTCGGCCGAAAAACTGCTCGACGATTCACCCTGAGCGCGCGGCCTGCCAAGAGGCCGGCCACGCCGGCTTGGCGGGCGCCTGGCCCCCGCCGGAACAACCAGCGGCGACAGTTTGGCTTGCAAACCCGTCTGGGATTTTCCACGCCGTCGCCCTGCAAAGGCGCGCGCATCGAAATGATGCTCAGCCCTTCAAGCGGGCGACGCATTCGCTATAGTAGCCGCCTCCCTTGTCGATCCATTTCAGGCCGTCGTTCGCGTTCGCGGCCTTGTTGGCTCTGAATTGATCAGCACAGGTCAGAGTTCGCGCCTTGTCCGGGCTTTCTCGCGAGTATTTCGGCGCAATCGCCGACGGAAACACCGCCTGCGTCGTGATTGCACCGCACTCCTCTTCGCGAAACTTCTTCCACTTGCGGCCCTTAAGCTTGCCGGCAAGTTCAGCGGTCAGATACTTCAGGCCGCACCCGACAACCGTTGGCCCGGCTCTAACGACAGGCGCTATCGATGTAGGGTTCGGCGGCGAAGGGACGGCTGGCAGCGACTGCTCTTGCGGCCCCTTCGAATCCGGAGCCGGGGTCGATGCGGCGGCTGCAGGCTCGCCGGCTTGGGCGAGCCGCCCGATACCTGGCTTGTCCAAATCTACCTTGTCCGAAACGAACCGGGCGCCGTTATGGTCTGGGCGAGAACCGAAATCCTGCGAGACAGCGGCGATCAATCTCGCGCCGCCCTTCGGATCGTCGGATTGCGCTACATTTCGATGGGCCCGATTGCTGGCGGCCATCGCCGCGCCACCATCCAGCGCCGCCGGGGCTGTCTGCGAAAATGCGATAAGGCCGATCGAGGCCGTTATTTTCCAGCCGATTCTTCCCATACCCCTGCTCGTGAAATCGAACGCTCGCAGCCGCAACCAGCCTTCCCTTCGTCGAGCTGGCTCTCACCGGCCAACCAGACCCGGGCAATTTGCCCGGGCCTGCCGCAGAATCGAAGGACGCTTAGCCCTTCAGTTTCTTGTTGCATTCGCTGTAGTAGCCACCGCCCTTCTGGATCCACTTCAGGCCGCCATTGGCATTCGTTGCCTTATTGGCGTTGTACTGATCGAGGCAGGTGTGCATCCGGGACTTGCCGGCGGTTTCCTTGGAGTATTTCGGGTCCACCGCCATCGGGAATATCGCGGGGCCGCTTGGTAACGCCGGCGCGGCGGTTGGCGCTGCTTCCGGCTTTTTCGCTGCTTCCTTGGGCGCGGGAGCGGGGGCAGCGGCTGGCGCAGCGACAGCGCCGGCTCCGCATTCGGCCTTGCGGAAATCATTCCACTTCTGGCCGTTGAGCGTTCCGGCGGCCTTGGCGGCCTGGTATTTCGCGCTGCATTCCTGAGTGGTCAGGGCCTGTGCCGGCGCTGTGGCCGCGAATGCAGCAAAACCTGACAACGCAACGGCGCACAATAATTTGGCTTTAATGGTCATCCTTGGTCTCCTTGGGGCATGGCTGATCTGAAGTTCCCCATCCTAACGTAGCGAAGGCGGCTGACAACGGCCATCCGCCGTCGCCCAAAAATATCGCGCCGCGAAACATCGAGAGGCTGGCTTCATTCATCCACGGTTCAGCATCGCGGCGCGACCGTGCGCCCCTTTCCAACCCCGAGGTGTTCCCATGATGAAGATATCTTCCCGCACGGCCGCGGCCGCGTTTGCGTCCCTCCTGCTGATGGGCTCAGCGTTTGCGCAAACCACTGCACCGGCCGCAAAAACAGACACGAAGGCACCCGTGGTTCACAGCGCGGCCTCGCTGGAATGTTCCAAGGAGGCCGATGCCAAGGGGCTTCATGGCAAGGAGCGCAAGAAATTCCGTTCCGAATGCAAGAAGGCCGCTGCGGAAAAGAAGTGATCTAGCTTTGTCGATCGGCGCCCCTCCTCCTATTCGAGGAGGAGGGTGGGCCGTTACCGCCAAGTTGATGCCTGCCCGGTCTGTGCCTTTGTGCAGGAAAGGGCGGCAAATCGATTTCGCCTTTTCAAGGCGCATTGCTGCACCGCGTTGGCGCAATTGTCCCCTGCTTGCGGATTTGCCATAAGGCACCGTGAGTCAGATTCTTGCATCGTTGGCCGATGCCATCCCCAACCGCACCAAGACCCTCAAGGTGCTTGAAACGTTCGCCATCGGCGCCGCCGGCGGCACGCTGTTCTTGTGGGCAAATCTTCCGGGAGGATTGATTTCCGGCTCGATGATCGCGGTCGGTGCCGCCGCCCTGGCTGGACGACCGCTCAGCGTCCCGCCACACGTCACCCAGGCATTGCTGGTCTTGCTCGGGATTTCGCTGGGCTCGGTGGTATCCAGGCAATTGATTCAGCACGTCAGCGCCTATCCGCTGACCATCGGCCTCCTGGCGCTGGCGACTTTCTGCTCGACCTTGGGCTCCAGCTTCTATCTGCAACGCGTCCATGGCTGGGATCGCACCTCGGCATTCCTGGCCGGCAGCCCCGGCGCGCTGTCGCAGATCACCATTCTCGCGGTCGAACGTGGCGCGGACTTGCCGGCGATCGCGGTGGTGCAGACCATGCGCGTGATCATCCTCACCGCGGCGCTACCGCTGATATTGGCCGTGACGGGGGTTGCGTCCGGGTCATCGCCGGTTTTTTCGCTCGTATCCGCCACGCCGCTTGGGCTGCTCGCCCTGGCCGCCGCCTCGCTCGCGGTTTCATTGTTGCTGCGGCTCGTCAAATTTCCCGCGAGCTGGATGTTCGGCGCGATGATCGCCTCCAGCCTGCTGCATGGCACGGGATGGATCGAGGGTGGTTTGCCGGCCTGGGTGCGGGGCGTGGCGCTGGTCGGGATCGGCTCGTTGATCGGAAGCCGCTTCACGCGGATGAAGACAAAGGTCCTGCTCGGCCATATCAACGCGGCGCTGGGATCTTTCGCGATTGCGATTGCGATTTCCGGAATTTTCGTTGCAGTGATCACGCTGACCACCCAGGTGCGGTTCGCCGATATCATCGTCGCATTCGCGCCGGGGGCGATGGACGCCATGCTGGCATTGGCGCTGACCCTGCATATCGACCCGATTTTCGTCGGCGCCCATCATTTGTCGCGCTTCGTGTTCGTCACGATCGCAACGCCGGGCATCGTCCATCTGTTCGGGCGCCCGCAGGAGGATGTCGACGATTAGATCATGATCCGATCAGGTTGAATCGGATCATGATCTCATCTCTTTGTTTGAGCATGATCTTTGCGCAAACGCGTCCCGCGTTTGTCGCGAGGAAAAACCGGTTCCCACTTTTTCGGATCATGCTCTAGGCGCGCCTGGCTGACTTGATGCCCCACGCGGCAACCGCGGCCATCAGGAGCGAAATCAGCACATTGTAGCCGGCCAGCGACAGGCCGAGAAAGCGCCACTGCACCTCGTCGCAACGGATCACCTTGACGGTGTCGAGACGCTCCAGGAGGCTGCCGGCGCTGCCGAGGTTCCCGATCGGGCCGGTGCAATCGGTCGGTCCCTGCCATAAGCCCCACTCGACGCCTGAGTGATAGGCTGCCGAGCACGGCATTGCCGAGCGCGGCAACCGCGAGAAGGGTCAACCCGGCAAGCAGAAGCGTGCGCGGAGCGCCCCTGCCTGCGGCAAGCGCGGTCAAGGCACCGAGCGGGATCGCCAGATAATAGGCATATCGCTGCTCAAGGCAGAGCGGACAGGGGCGGATATCCAGCACCAGCTGGAAGAACCATGCTCCCGCCAGTGTCGCCGTCGCAATGACGGTAATCGCGAGCGCTGCGATCAGCGCAGGACTGGCGCCGGCGCGCTCGGTCGCGGCGTTTGCGGTGGCATCAATGGTCACGTGCGCCTCCTTGAATGAAAGCCTCCTATCCCGCGCAGGTGGCGCTGTCGAGGCACGCTTGTTCACACTAGTGTGGTGGTTCAGAAGTTCTCTTCAGTAGTGCGGCGAACTCACCAAGAGAACTTCTGAACCAAAACCACACTAGATTCATAGATTTCTAGTGTCCTTTCGAACCCGAAGTTCGCAAAAGCGGGTGCTGCAAGGGAGTGCGAACTTCGGATTCGGGACACTAGAGTGTTTTGTCATCTCGATGGGCGGTAAAAAAGCGGCCTATCTGTCCGCCGCTCACCTGCCGGCGCCGGCGAGCCGGACGCGCGGTCGAGGGAACGCGCCGGGCGGTCGGTTCAAACCGCCGGCATGCGGGTTGACCGGCAGTCGCCGCCCGCTATATTCCGCCCGCTTTGCGACGCCAGCCCACTGGCGGGCGTCCGAAGGCCCCTGTGGCGGAATTGGTAGACGCGCTCGACTCAAAATCGAGTTCCGCAAGGAGTGCTGGTTCGATTCCGGCCAGGGGCACCAGTCGGGCATTCGCCCTCATCCGCCAACGTTCATTTTCCTCAACAACGACGGCCGCAAGTCGCATTTTCGGCTTCGCGGCTGTTCGTTCAAATTTCATGGTATCCGGTGACTTTCATGGTATCTTCCATGGTAGATCACTGGGGTCATGGTATCGCGACTTTTGGGTGGAATCGAACCGATGCCGGTCAAGAACGACACCTATTTTCGGCACCTAAAAACTGGCGAAAAGGACGACAAGCGATCCGACAGTGGCGGTCTCTTCATGCTCGTCACCAAGACCCGATCAAAGCTCTGGCGCTACGCTTATAGCTTCGACTCCAAGCAGAAGCTGCTCGCGCTAGGCCAGTACCCTGTCACATCTCTCGCGGACGCGCGCATCAAGCGCGACGACGCCAAGAAGTTGCTTGCCGAGGGGATCGATCCCTCCGTCAACCGCAAGGAAGAGCGCCGCAACGCGCGAATGGCGCGGGCCGAGGCCGTTTATTGTATGGGCTGACCGCACGCAAAAGCCGCCAAGGTCTCCCTCGACGGCTCGCCGTTGCGTTGCGTTGCGTGGAGAGCGGTGCTCGAACGTAGCCGTGCCTGCCTTGCCATAGGACGCACGGCCTCAATGAGGCGTCCGGTGCGTTGCCAGTGTGTCGAGCCAACGATCCCCGATAACATGGGAGGTGTCACCAGTGATGATACTGATCAAGCCAGCGTCGCTGTCCTATAGATGAAATAGCCGACCGTGCTGCCGCAAGCTGCGCCGTCGAAGGGAGTTTGATCGACGCATTGGATCAGCACGGTCTTTCTCATGCCGCCCGCTTCGCGATCCGGGAATGCCTTCACCAGCACCGCCACGATCTCGTCGGCGGTGGCGCCTTTGTCTTTCGAGATACAGCCAATGAAGGCCGCGATGGCCTAAATCGCCCGTCATGCTCTTCGGGCCCGAATTATATTTCGGCTAGGCGGTCCGGCGAATGATGGCTAGAATGCGGCTCCGGGGCTGAGAGTTCTGTTTTGTTTCGGAATCTATTTTGAGCCCGGTTGGGCCGCTGGCCATACTGTCGGTGGCCCTTTTCATGGCCAATGGCAAATGGGCCAACTCTATCAATCGTCGTCATCGGCCCTCGGCGCCATCGTGGTCGCACGCTGCAGGAATCGCGGCGCGTGATGGCGCGGTTCGCGCGGAGCCGGGCGCTCGGACGAATCGCGGCCGATCTTGGACTGTAATTCCACGAGGTCGGTGAAGACATCGGCCTGCCGGCGCAGCTCATCGGCGATCATGGGCGGCTGGCTGGAAATGGTCGAGACCACGGTGACGCGGACGCCGCGGCGCTGCACCGCCTCGACCAGCGAGCGGAAGTCGCCGTCGCCGGAAAACAGCACCATCTCGTCGATGTGTTCGGCGAGTCCCATGGCATCGACCGCAAGCTCGATGTCCATGTTGCCCTTCACCTTGCGGCGGCCAGAGGCGTCGATGAATTCCTTGGTCGCCTTGGTGACGACTGTGTAGCCGTTATAATCGAGCCAGTCGATCAACGGGCGGATCGATGAAAATTCCTGATCTTCGATGATTGCTGTGTAGTAGAACGCGCGCACCAGCGTTCCGCGACTTTGGAATTCCTTGAGCAGGCGCTTGTAATCGATGTCGAAACCGAGCGTCTTGGACGTCGCATAGAGATTGGCGCCATCGATGAACAATGCAATCTTGTTTGCGGAAGATGGCATTTAGGTACTGGCCTTTTACAACAGAGACGCAGGCAAGGCCCGCCAATTCAGGGAGAGGCAAAAAGTCGCGATTGACGCGGCCACTCAAAGTGATGCTCGACAATCAAATGGCAAGTTGAAATTAGAGTGTCGCAAATGCGAACGCGCGAAGGCAAAAAGGGGCAACTAAAGCGTTCAGGCCCTCTCTTCCGGGATACTCTAACAGTCTATATCTACGCATTTTTAAGTTTCAAATAGTTTCTTCTGGGCTCCCTGACGGGCTGAGCTGTATCGATCGATACGGCGCGGACAGCAGCAGGAGGAAGAGCGCCCTGTCAGCTTTGTATTTGGCAGCGGGTCGGCTGCGGTCCGAACCCTGCATGACGACAGCCCCTTCGGCTGTGCAGACGTACCACCGCCAATTTCGGCCGCGCTTCTTCAAGACCTCATTAAAAACTGGAAATCGATCGGGCATCCACGATCCGTGACTCGCCAAAGGCGGCTTATGGGATTCCCCCGAGATGAGGGAAAATCACTTACGCAGTTGGTCGGTGGAAATGCCCAGTTGGTCTTAAGAATGCGATCGCTTTTTCGTGTAGTGAACCCGGGAATTTCCATCACGCTGCAGCTCTCGTGGAGCTTTTGTCTGTGGGGATGATCCAGCCCGGTGTGGGCTACTGTCCATGCAGCCAAAAGGCTGGCTGGATCGCCGAGAGCTGGCCGTCCTGCGCGGTTGTCGGGCCGGGGCCTTGGGAGGGGCCGGGACCGGGCTTAACCGCTAGTTTGGGGCCGCTCGCTGGGCCGGGGGTGGCCTCCCAAGGCCTGGCCGATGACGGCCGATGCCAGGAAAGGACGACAACGAGCGTTTATAGGGCCAAAAACACCCGCCACCGTTAATTCGGGCGTGTATCATCTCTGACAGCTTGCCGCATTCGCGTCGCTCGGAGCTTGCCCCTCCTTTGGTCCCGTAATCTTGGCGTGCAGAACCGTCCCCACTTGGCTGGAAACGCTGTATAATGCCGAGGTAACGTTCCGGCCGATGGACTAACATCATGACCGCCACGTCGATGAGCCGAATGGTCCTGCTGGCATCTGTTGCGGCCTGTTTTGTCGCGCTTGTCTTCGCGATCCAGTACTTCCGCCGCGAGTCGCCGGTTGACGCTAAGGCCACAACCGCCGCACCGGCGGTCTCAAAACCAGCATCGAGCGCGCTGGATCAGGGTCCGGACGCACTCGCAGTGGCGCGGGCAAAAGCAGACGCCGTCGCGGCCGCGCTGGCCGGATCGCCCGTACCGCCGGACAGCGACGACGGCGTGCCGGCATTCGACATTGCTCGCATCGAGCCGACGGGCGAAGCGGTAATCGCAGGCCGGGCGACCCCGGGCGCAACCGTGGAACTGCTCCGCAACGGCGAGCTGCATGATCGCGCGGTTGCGGATCAATCCGGACAATTCGCCATGGTCCCGCCCCGGCTTCCTCCAGGTACCTATGACCTGACGCTGCGCTCTAAGCAGCCGGACGGCAAGCTGGCCACGTCCAAACAGAGAGTGGCGGTGGTGCTCGAGCCTAGTCCGAAAGACGGGCCGGTCGTGGCGCTGATGACGCCGGGCAAACCCACCGTCGTGCTGTCGCAGCCCGCTGCGCCAAAGTCGATGGCCGGGGCAGTGGTTGTGGAGACGGTCGAGACCGAGCCGGGCGGCAAGCTCCATGTAAGCGGCCACGCACGTCCTGGCGCTGCAGTGAGGCTTTATCTCAACGATAGCTTCGTTAGTTCGATGATCGCCGGCGCAGATGGACGTTTTGCAGTCACGATCAATGAAGGGGTCGTGCCCGGCAGCTACCGCGTTAGGCTGGACGAGATTGAGTTGAATTCCGGTACGGTGCATGCACGCGCTGAGGTGCCGTTCACAGTTGCCGACACTCTGGTCACCGCGTCTCTACCGACGCAAGCAACAGCGTCCAAGCGGCCGGAAACTGACGCCGCACAGCAGCCGCAGCTTGCGGCCGCCGCGTCCACCGTTTCGCCCGACCGAGGCTCGCCGTCAGCCGTGGTTGTGCCGAGGATCGCAACCACAACGGTCTCCCGCGGCGATAGCCTGTGGCGCATCAGCCGCCTCACCTACGGCGCGGGCACGCGTTATGCCGTCATTTACAAGGCGAACCGGGAGCAGATCCGCAATCCCAACCTAATTTATCCGGGCCAGATCTTTGTCGTTCCGACGCGGTAAAAGCGCGGACGGTCACGAGATATCAAAACTGCGACACATCTCGATGCTTTCCGCATTAGGGAGGTACCCGACCGCCGCCCAGCGTTCAGCGGCCGGGATCTTGGACAAAGAGGCTCTCCAATGAGAACCGCTAACTCGAACACCTTTCGCCTAAGGTCCTCGACCTTCCCAGCCAAAACAAAGTCTTGATGGCCTGCCATCGAAAGAATGGCATTCAGCACTTGATCCGAATGCCGAGCCAATACCACGAGGTGTCGGCCGCAGGGGGCGTATCTTAGGAAGCTGATTACCAATGATCGCGTCGCGCGTTACCTTGCGCAACACCAGCCGGAGCTGTTGATCGAGTTTCAGAAGATTGCCGAAATGACGTCTACGCTTCCAAGCGAGACGGCATAAGACCCCCTAGGGGACCCGGACCCAAAAGCGCGGACCGCAGGAGAAGCCGCACGCTAAGGCGGATCGATTGCGGCGATCGGGATGGCGGCGAACCCATCCGGAGCCCATCAGCCCGGTCGAGTTTTCGCCGGCTGAATATATAGAAGTGGCGTGTCAGCGTGAGCGTCGACGCACGCTGACGCGCACCGGCAACAGCGCAACCGTTACCCAAGAGCCTGTAAGACAGCCGGCGGCCCTTCATCGTTAACTACAAATCCAGACGTTAATGAATGGGTATCGATTAAATCTTGTGAGTAACGCCCTATTAAGGTTGATTGAGACTGCGGGCCGCGGTCGTGAAGATGGGAAATCACGGAAGCCCGAGACGCTCGAAGTGGGGTGCGAGACGTGATCAGAACAATCTGGCTCGCAAGCTTTGGCCTTGCCCTCGTCGGTGGTTTATTCGCGACGAAGGTCATGTCCGCACCGATTGCGGAACGTCCTACAGTAGCCGGCGGCCCAGCCGCCCCGGGAACAGCCGCGCTTCGCGAACGCGTTGATTAAATCTGACCAGACCGCAGTGAGCCGCCGCGGCGTTTAGGTAGGACTCAGAAGCAAGATGCAGTGGTATGTGTACCTGATTACGATCTCGGCCACGGCAGTCCTCGGTTGGTTTGTGTTTGAATTACTAGGCCGACCGATCCGAGCATTCTTTGAGCTTCGGCGCAAAATTCTCAAACAGATGCTCGTTCTTGGAAACATCTCTTTGCCAAAGCCGCGGGAAATGGCGGTTAGCTCTCGGGAGATCCGCGAGTATAACCAGGCTGTGAGAAACGTGCGAGAAGCGCAGCGCATCTTCCGCAATCTCGGTTTTCGACTGCTGGCATTCGGCGAAAACGAGCCCGCCACGCGTAACGCGTTAGGTCTACTAGGTTGGAATCTTGTCGCAGCGGGCAGCGGGTTGATTAAGCTCTCGGAGGCCTATTCCCGGCCTGACACCAATCGCGCCGGCCTTTGCAATCAAATAAAAAAAGCTCTTCGCGCGACTGACGCTGTTGCCGCGGCTTCCCGCCAACGCCCACAACGTGACAACGTGATCGAATATCAGACTAAGTTCATCTACCTTCGCGACATTAGCTTATCTACGTGAAACATGACGAGCGTCGAATAGTCGACGCCACGTGGAAGGCCACCAAAACCAGCATCAGCAAGGATGGCTGTATCGCAACAGTCAGTATCCCCATCACTTTTCTCCAGCGCGGCGGTCGCAAACAGATCCTGTCGCCTCTGGGGACCGCGCCATGGTCGCCCGCCCCGCGCGTCGACACCGCGCTCGTCAAGGCCATTGTCCGTGCCCACCGTTGGCGGCAGATGATCGAGAGCGGCGAATACTCATCTTCGGCCGAACTGGCCAGGACTGAGAAGATCAACGAGTCCTATCTGGGCCGCATCCTACCCTGACCCTGATCGCCCCTGATATCACCGAGGCGATCCTGGCAGGACGTCAGCCCAGCACACTTCAACTGGATGATCTACTGAAGCCGCTGCCGTCCGCGTGGGCAGAGCAGCATTCCGCGCTGTTCAATCCGGATTAGCTGAGAGTTCAAGGATGCTCGCAGCCTGCAGAGCCGGGCATTCGATCCATTGTTATGGAATTTTCAATTTACGCTTTGCAACGGGAGTGGACGTCATTGAACTGTCCACGTTTGATCGAAGCGAACATTGGTCATTGTTTCGCGCGGCACCAACGCCGCTAGTCGAGCTCCAGCCCATATCTTTGATATTTCTGGGCCAATTGGCAAAGGGCCCTTTATGCCTGATCGAAGATAGTAGACAATTTCCCCGTTCGAATTTTGATTGCAAGTACCCGCAACAGGCGCGATGCTCAATCAAAAGCGGCAGAAACGGCGAACGTCGGGAGGAAACGATGGCTTCAGGATGGAATTGGCGCGCTTTCATGAGAGGCGCGGCGGGTGTGCTGGCGACGCCCTATCTTTCCCGGGGGGCTCTGGCGGACGACGTAATCAAGCTGCGCTGCTCGCTTGATACGGCGCCATCCCACCCGCGCAACCAGGCGATCGTCGATTATCTCGATAGAATCGACGAAGCAAGCAAGGGCAAGATCAAATCCGAAGTGTTCCATTCCGGCCAGCTGTTCGCCGATCTCAATGTGACCAAGGCGTTGATCCAGGGTCAGATCGACATGGCCGCTCCGGGTACCTGGACGATGACCGGGCTGGTGCCCGACAGCGACTTCTGTCAGTTGCCGGCCCTCTACGGCCAGCCGGTCAATGTATTTCGCCGTTGTAGCGATGGCGCTGCCGGAGACCTGGTCACTAAGCAGATCGAGGCCAAGTTGCGTTCGCACATTCTCGGCCATTGGCTCGAACTGGGTTACGAAAATTGGTACACGACGAAAAAGGCGATTCAAACGCTCGATGATTTCAGCGGACTGAAGGTCCGCAGCCCCGGAGGCGCAGGTATTTCCTGGCGCATAGCATTCGTGCATGCAATCCCCAACGTCACGCCTTGGCCGAACGTGCCGCTCGCCTTGTCGCAAGGTACCTTCGACGGTTTTGTGAGTACCGACGAAAGCTGTACATCGGCCAAACTTTGGGAAGCGGGCGTCAAGTATTCCTACGCAGATCATCAATTCGTTGGCAGTTATGTTCCAATGGTCAGCGACACATTCTGGTCGAAGCTTGGAGACACTGAGCGAACGCTGATGCGCGACGTCTGGGCGGCCAACATCGAGCGCTATCGGACGATGTCGGCGAAATCGCAGGCGGACGCTCGCGAGACGATGAAGTCGCACGGCGTGGCGTTCGTTGACCCCTCGGCGGAGCGGTTCGCCGCCGACCGCGCGCGCATGGTTGCGGCGCAAGCTGATCTTATCCGCGACGCCAAGCTTTCGGCCGACATCGTCAAACTCGTAAGCGATACGGTCGGCAGCCACAGCTGAGTAGAAATTTCCGAAGGGAATTGGCTCTTGCGTGATGCGTTGTGGGACAGGGCCGAGCGGTTTCTGATCGGCCTGTTGGGCGCCCTGGCGATGCTTATCGGGTTGGTCCAGGTCGTCGGCCGTTATGTAGCCCCTCGATACGCCATATCCTGGGCCGAAGAGGTGATCGTTTACCTGATCGTCTGGGGAATCATGCTCGCGGCCTCTCAACTCGTGCGTACCGACGGCCACGTTCGGCCCGATCTCGTGCTCAGGGCCGTCCCGGCTCGCATCCAGCGATGGATGGAGGTGATCAACTGTATTGCCGCACTGGCGTTTTGCGTCGGGCTTGCTTGGTACGGCTGGAGCATTGTCGCGACCTCTTGGCAGTTGGACGAGCGCAGTTCGTCGGATCTGCAGTTTCCGACGTGGCTTTACTCGGCAGCGATCCCGACGGGGGCCACACTTATGACTGGGCGTTATCTGATCAGGCTCTATCGCTATCTCTTCGCCTTCGATCCCCAGACGATGACGGTTGGTCACATTCCCGAGCACGAACGAACCGGCGGATTGAGCCCTTCTCCGCCGAGAGAAATCTAGGGGTGTCTGGGTGGGCGAGGCGCAGCTTTCATGTTGCTGATCCTGTTGTTGGTGCTGTTCTTCGGCCTTCTGGCCGTCGGAATGCCAATCTTTCTTGTCCTCGGATTATGCGCCGCCGTTCTCTACCTGGCCTCTGGCGAGCCGCTGATCGGCGTCGCGCAAGTCGTGATCGATCACCTCAATTCGCCGACACTGATGTCCCTGCCATTGTTTGTCATGGCGGCGACCTTCATGCGCCATGGCGGCGTTGCCAAGGCGCTGGTTGACGTTTCCACCGCATGGCTCGGCGGCATCCGTGGTTCGCTCGGGCTTGTGACGGTGGTGGCATGCACGCTGTTCGCAGCGATCTCCGGGTCTTCGGTGGCAACCGCGCTCGCCATGGGGACCATTCTGCTCCCGGCAATGATCGAGAAGGGCTATCCGCGCAGTTTCGCGCTTGGCGTCGTCGGTGCTTCCGGCACGATCGGTATTGTAATCCCGCCTTCGTTGGCGCTGATCTTGTACGGCATTGTCGCCGAACAGTCGGTGCCGCGCCTGTTCCTTGCTGGCGTGTTGCCCGGTCTGCTGCAGGCTTCGGTCTTCTTCGGTTGGGTCTGGTACGACGCGCGGCGGCGGAAATTCCCGGTCGAGCCGAAGCTTCCGTTCGCCGAGCGCTTTCGGGTGACGGCGAGAGCAATACCGGCACTGATCGTACCGGTGATCGTGCTGGTCGGTATTTATGGCGGCATTGTCACCGTAACCGAAGCGGCGGCCATTGCGGCGGTGGCGTCGCTCACGGTCAGTCTCGTCTATTACCGAGGCTTTCATTGGTCGGAAACGCTGTGGGTGGTAGCCGATTCGCTGAAAAGCGCGGGCGCGATCATGTTGATTGTTGCGACGGCGCTCGCATTCGGTCACTGGATGACGGCCTCCGGTGTTCCGGCCGAACTCGTCAAATGGGTTTTGGCGCGCAACATGGCTCCCTGGCAGTTCCTCCTGACCATCAACGTGCTGCTGCTTGTGCTGGGCTGCTTTCTTGAGGTCATCGCGACGCTGTTACTGGTATTGCCAATCCTGGCACCGGTGTTACCCGCGCTGGGCGTTGATCCCGTGCACTTCTCGATCATTTTCACCCACAACATGGAGATCGCGCTGGTTCATCCGCCGGTCGGATTGAATCTGTTCGTGTTGTCCACGATTTCGCACGCGCCGATCGGTGAAGTCGTGCGCGGCGTTCTGCCATTCCTTATTCTGTTGCTGATCGTCCTGATGATTATCACGTACGTACCCGCACTCACGTTGTGGCTGCCGCATGCGGTATACGGGAGCTAGGATGACAGCAGGGGAAAGCGCAGTCAGGGGAGAATATGATGGCCGATATCGACAAGCCCCTAAGCGGCGTCACTGTGGTCGAACTCGGCCATAGCGTGGCGGCACCATATGCCGGCCTCATACTTGCCGACCTTGGCGCGCGAGTGATCAAGGTCGAGAATCCCGGCAGTGGAGACTATGCCAGAGGCTGGGGGCCTCCATTCTGGCATGATACGGCGAGCGTTTTTCATGCTCTCAACCGCGGCAAGGAAGGCATTACGGTCGATTTCAGCAATGCGGATGATCGCGCGAAGCTGAAGGCGCTCATCCTTGATAAGGCAGACGGGGTCATCCAGAACCTGCGGCCCGGAATTCTCGCGAAGTTCGGTCTAACGGCAGAACAGATGCGCGCCGAGAAACCTGCGCTCATTTGGTGCGACATTGGAGCTTTCGGCACCAAGGGTCCGCTCGCCTCGAAGCCGGGCTACGATCCGCTTGCCCAGGCCAGCACCGGGATCATGAGCGTAACCGGCGAGGGTGGACGCCCGCCGGTACGCGTCGGCGTTTCGCTGATCGATATGGGCTCCGGGATGTGGGCGGTGATCGGCTTGCTCTCCGCGCTCCTTGCGCGCGTGAACGGAGGCGAAGGACGGATGGTGTCGACCTCGCTCTATGAGACGGGCCTGGCCTGGATGACAGTGCCGCTTGCCGGCTATGCAGCCTCGGGAGACGTGCGCAAGCCCTACGGCTCAGGGACCGCCGAAATCGTGCCTTACCAGGCGTTCGCGACTTCCGATGGCTGGCTTATGGTTGCTGCCGGCAACGACAATCTTTTCCGCAAATTGTGTGGCGCGCTCGGCCTCGATTCTCTCGCCGCTGACCCCGCTTTTGCGACGAACGCGGCGCGCGTGGTGAATTGGGAGCGGCTAATCCCGCAAATCGAGGCAGCCGTGACGTGCTATTCGACCGACGCACTCGGCCAGTTACTTGACGATGCCGGCGTGCCCAATGCTCCACTTCTTGGCGTCGATCAGGTCGCGACACATCCGCAGACGAGCGCGCTTGAAATGTTGGGGCGATGCGACAACGATGACATCGAACTCGTCGGCATACCGCTTTCGTTTGACGGCGAGCGTCCCCGCGCACGAACACCTGCTCCCGCGCTTGGGCAACATAACGCGATCCTCCAGACGTCCGCCACTGAGGAAACAGCAGATGCGAAATGATTTCGAAACGATAGTCGCAGAGCGGCGCGACAACCATATTCTGATTGTCACATTGAACCGGGCGGAAGCCGCCAATGCGATGAACACGCAGATGGGCCTCGATCTGATGGAGCTTTTCGAGGGGCTGACGGTCTATCTTGAAGGGTTGCGTGTCGTGATCCTGACGGGCAGCGGTACCAAGGCGTTTTGCGCTGGTGGTGACCTGAAGCAGCGCAACGGCATGACCGACGAGGCGTGGGTAACTCAGCATCTCATCTTTGAACGTATGCTGCGGGCCATCGTGGCCTGTCCTATTCCGGTAATTGCCGCGGTGAACGGCGCGGCTTACGGTGGTGGTTGCGAGATAGCCGCCGCTGCCGATTTTGTCTACGCATCGACCAATGCCCGCTTTGCACTGACGGAGGTTGCGCTCGGCATCATGCCTGGCGCCGGCGGCACGCAGAATTTATCGCGCGCCGTCGGTGAGCGCCGCGCGAAGGAGCTTATCCTTACCGGATTGCCGTTCTCGGCCGAAGAGGCGGAACGATGGGGACTGGTGAACCGGGTGCTTCCGCCCGAGGAGCTTCTGAAGGCAGCGCTCGCGATCGCCGACCGCATCGCGGGCAATGGTCCGATCTCGGTCCGTCAGGCCAAACAGGCCATTCATCGTGGATTGCAAATGTCGCTCGCCGACGGTCTCGCGTTCGAGATCGAAGCCTACAATCGATTGATTCCCACTGCAGACCGGCGCGAAGGCGTGCTTGCCTTTTACGAGCGTCGCAAACCGAACTTTCAGGGAAAATAAAGAAGAGGCCCGAGATGCGAGAGAAGGCTCACGTTCGAGAGGTCGGGCCGCGGGACGGGCTCCAGATGGTCAAGACGAACCTGTCGGTCGAGCGCAAACTTGCCTGGTGCCGCGGCGCGGCAGAGGCTGGCATCCGCGAGATCGAGGTGACATCTTTCGTGCCGCCCAAGATCGTCCCCCAGTTCGCCGATGCCGAGGAGGTCGCTCGTGGCGCCCTGGCGATGGGAGATTTTCGGCCGTCGGTTCTTGTGCCCAATCTCAAGGGCGCCGAGCGGGCGTTCGCGATTCAGCTGCCGCAAGTCAATTACGTTCTTTCGGCGAGCGAGGCCCACAATCTTGCCAATGTCCGCCGCAGCACGGAGGAATCACTGGAGGATTTTGCGCGCATCGCCACCGTCCGAAACCAACGCGCCGGAACGCGGATCTCGCTCGCAGGTGGGATCGCTACCGGCTTCGGCTGTACCATCGCGGGCGCCGTGTCGGAAGCGCGGGTCGTTGAGATCGCCGTGCGGCTCACCGAAATGGGCGCCGACGAAATCATCGTCGCCGACACCGTCGGCTATGGTGATCCGGGTCAGGTGCGGCGTCTGATGAAGGCCGTGACTGCTGCCGTCGGCCGCGTTCCAGTGGCCTGCCACTTTCACGATACGCGCGGGCTCGGGCTTGCCAACGTCACCGCTGCCCTGGAGGCAGGCGTGCGCGCTTTCGATGCGTCACTCGCCGGTCTCGGCGGCTGCCCCTTTGCGCCCGGAGCGACCGGCAACATTGCTACCGAAGATACTGTTTTCCTGCTGGAGCAGCTCGGCTTTGACACGGGTGTCGAAGTCGAGGCGCTGATCGCGCTCCGCCGAGACGTCGAGAGCTGGTTGCCGGGCGAGCGTTTCTCCGGCGCCATCGCGCGCGCGGGCCTGCCTAAAACTTATCGCAGCCACCCAAAGGTAGCCTGAAAGGATGTCCGATGAATTATCGTCACGTCACCTGACAGGCTTATACCGACGTCACCCTCATCCTAGGAGAGGATTTCCCCGAGCTGCTCAATGCGATTCGGCGTATCTGAGGAGGCGATCATGCTCGATATCACCCGCCAAACCGCGAATTTCGTCGCGAGCCTCAAGCCAACTGATATTCCGGATCGGTGCCGCGAGGCTGCCCGTGCCGGCATTATCGATTGCGTCGGTGTCATGATTGCCGGCGCATCCGAGCAGCCCGTGCGCATCGTCTCCGCCATGCTTGCGGCCTCGATGCAAAATGATGGAGCACCGGAGATTCCGTCGGGGCGTAACCTTGCCGCATCCGACGCCGCGCTCGTCAACGGTGTTGCGGCCCATGTGCTCGACTATGATGACGTCGCGCTCTCCGGTCATCCAAGCGCCGTGTTGGTGCCAGCTATCCTCGCTGAGGGCTGGTCGGTCGGTGCCAGCGGCGCCGATGCTCTCGCGGCCTATGTCGCAGGCTACGAACTATGGGCACAGGTCGCTGCCCTCGAACCCGGCAATCTGCATCAGCGCGGTTTTCATCCGACGGCAGTGATGGGCACGCTCGCCAGCGCCGCGGCCTGCGCACGGCTGCGCAAGCTCAATTCCGAGAAAACGGCCCATGCAATCGCGATAGCCGCTTCGCTGGCCTCAGGCCTCGTCGCCAATTTTGGCACGATGACCAAATCCCTTCATGCCGGTCGGACCGCTCAATCAGGTGTGCTCGCCGCCCGCCTGGCCGACCAGGGTTTCACGGCTTCTCTCGATGTCCTGGAGCACAAAACCGGATTCCTTCGCGCTCATTCGCCTTCTAGTACGCCGGACACAGAGAATGGGACGATCGACATCGGCACCAACTGGCGGCTGGCGAACCTCGGTGTCAACGTGAAGCGCTATCCGACCTGCTACGCGACTCATCGCTCGATCGACGCAATGCTTGATCTGGTCGATAGGTACAAATTGAAGTCCGACGACGTACGGGAGATTCGTGTACATACTGGCGCTACCCAAAAGCTGATGTTGCGCAACAGCAATCCAAAGACCGGCCTCGAAGCCAAGTTCAGCATGGAGTTCGCGATGGCCGCTGCTCTTGTTGCTGGGCGGGTCGGTCTCGCGGAACTTACGGATGAGTTTGTATCGCGGCCAGAGGTCAATTCCGTATTTGGGAAGGTTCGCTGCACGACGACCGATGAGGCAATGCCTGGCGATCCGGCGTTTGCACCGTCCGACCAGGTCACCGTTGTGCTTGCGTCGGGCAATGTACTCGAGCACGTGCCTGTCGTTCACGCCAAGGGCAGTTGGCAAAAGCCACTCACGCGCGAGGAGTTGAAGGACAAGTTCCTTAATTGCGCAACGCGCATCTTCAGTCGTCTCCACGCGGAAGAGCTGTTCGATCGGCTCTGGCTGTTGGAGGAGATGGGTTCGATTCGGGATTTGCGCCTGGCTGCTGACCTGACTGACGCGTGACTAGAGGGCGCAGAAGATGGGATCGTTTTCTCATAGACAGCATCCGAAGGTCGGTCGCGCGAAAGAGAGCGCAAACGGCGCTTCTTCTGGCACTTTGAGGACGGTAGTTTGTCAATGTCCGCTTCCTTTCCCCAATGGACTATTTCGCCCACCAACGTTTTGCCAACAGATGTTTTGGAACGGCGACGTCTGCGTTACTCCCGAAAGCGGACCTCGCTCGACCAGAGTGCTACGTCCGCCGAGCGCCAGACGTGCAGGGTCTTTGGATCGGTACGCGAAATGGCGGGGGATGTTGGTCTTCTGCTGCGGCAATTATTGCCGCGCCCGGCAACTTTGCCCTAGCGAGTTTTTGGATCCATAATACGCCCGTTGCATTCACTACATTTTTAATTGGCATAGCGTTTGCGTGGCCTTACTGGCGAACCGCTAAACGGGAACGGCGCACGGGATTTGCGTGAGAGGATCGGAATCTTGCCGAACCGAAACAAGGACCAACATCATCCCTTGTCTCGGCTATGCCTCACTTTTTGGCTCTTATTGCAATTCTGGACCGCTCGACTAATCCTTGGGGGAATTCGTTGCGCTTCGGTCGAGGTGGAATTGGCGACGTGATGGCTTTCGACGCCGCGATAGCTCGTGGGCCATTGTCCCGGCGCATGGGGTGGCCTGAGACCACCGCGCTTGCCGTCGCCGCGGTGGCCGTGTCGCTGGGCGCTGCAGCCTGGATTACTCATTCCAATCAGACTGCGCTGGCATCGGCGCAGCTGCCGGGAAGTTCTGATCGCATCTCCTCATTCGAGGACCGTTTTTTTCCTGCGTCGGCGACTGCGTCTCCTGTCAACAGGCCCGTCTTACAGCCGCTGGACCGTTTCGCACTGGCTGTGGCGCAGATGAAGGTTCGAACGACCGGGATCGTGCTTGATCCGCAGTTGATGTCCCCCGAAACCCGCGCTGGCTTTGTCGGTGAGGCCGGAGTTGAAGAGATCAGGGCGACGACCGCGGCCGCTATTCCGCTGCCGAGGTCACGTCCTGCGGCGGCGGACCTGCAGCTACGGCCAGGATCGGCCATGGCTCAAGTCGACAGGTCGGCCCGGCCGGACGATCGCACGCTGCTGCAAAAGCTATCCGATCTGCTGCCGGGACGGGTCACGCTGGCCTCGCTCTCACCAGGGGTGCTGTTCCGGCAGGGGCCGGACCTCGCGTCGCTAGGCTATGACGGCTTCACCGCAGTTTATGACATCTCGGCGCAAGCCGTTTACCTGCCGAACGGATCGAGCCTCGAGGCGCACTCGGGAATGGGCAGTCTGAGAGACGATCCTGAACATGTTTCCGTGCCCAACGCCGGTGCGACGCCGCCGGCTGTCTATGATTTAAAACCGCGCGAAAAGCTGTTTCACGGCGTCCAGGCGCTGCGCATGATCCCGGCAGAGGGCAGCGACACATCCGGGCGTTCGGGACTGCTCGCACATAGTTTTATGCTGGGTCCCAAGGGTGATTCAAACGGCTGCGTCTCGATCAAGGACTACGACCGCTTCCTAAAGGCCTTCAATGACGGCGAGATTAACCGCCTTGTTGTCGTCCCGAGCTTGAAGAGCGAAACACTGGCGTTGCAGCGCTCGACTTCTCAGTCGTGAGCGATGCGCCTATTTGAAGCACCGCTGCGAACGATTTGAAAATCAAGTTGAATGGCGAGACGGCATCGATTGCGGCCGTCAGCCCGGGGGCCCATCGGCTTCACACCTATCTTAGTCCGACCGAATGATTATTGCGGCACCGGCATGGGTGGGCGGACCGCGGAGCGAGGTGTGCCGGGCGTAGAACGCGACGGATTCGCCGCCGCAGCTCGCGATCTGCCCCTTTTGGGGCTATCGACCGATTCCAAATAAGAGGTGAGGTCCCAGGCCGCACCCGAATTGGTCGCGTAATGGTCTTTCAGGAACAGGAAGAGCGTGAGGCGGAAGCGGCCCTTCGCAAGGCCGCGTGGGCTGCGATGGCATGTCACGCAACTATCTGTAAATAGCCGCGTGGCCGATTTGCCCTGATCGAGATTCTGTGCGTGCGCTAAAGCGCCGAAGAGCACATAAATGGCCCCGAGAACAAGCGGACAACGCCGCAGAGTTGGCCGCGACATGAGCTTCGATGTTGGCTGCACGCAGTTGTCCTTCAACATTTCGACAGGTCGCACGCTTCCAATACCTTCAATGATCGTTGGAGAACACAGGTGGAAAATTCACTATCACCAATGCAGGTGTCGATTTCTTTGCTAGTTTGATCCGTCACACAGTCAGCGTAAAGGCGGCCCTTTGTTTCTCCGAATTTCTGCCGAAATTTGGCGAGGCAGGCTTTATTCGCTCTTGCAGTCTGCCCGACCTACTTGTCCCGGTCGAGCGGCTCCGCTTCAGCAAGAACCGTCGACCCAAGAAACATCGCGATGATCAAGGCATAGCACATATTCATTTCTCCGAAGGATCGTCTTTTTGGCGGCCTTGCGGCCACTGGCAATGCCGCTAGATTTGTAGCTGCGCACCGATCGGCGACCCATTGGATACCGGCTGTGTGTAACCTCTATAGCATCACCACAAACCAAGCTGCTATCGCCGCGCTCTTCCGGGTTATCAATCAATACGTCGGCAACTTGCCCTCAATGCCCGGGGTATTCCCGGATTACCCGGCTCTTCTTCCTCGTACTGGCGGGGTTGGCTGAAGCCGGAAAACCGCTGTCTGGTCCCGGCGACCAGTTTTGCTGAATTCGCGCCGGAGCCGAACCCCGAAACCAGAAAGAAGGATATCGTTTGGTTCGCGCTCAATGAGGATCGTCCGCTGTTCGCGTTCGCCGGTATTTGGACCGAGTACAACGGCGACCGGGGCACCAAATCCAAACCGGCTCCCGGCCCTCACCTTGTCTACGGTTTTCTGACGATTGAACCGAACGCAGTCGTCGCGCCGATCCATCCGAAGGCGATGCCGGTGATCCTGACGACAGGCGAAGAGCGCGACGTATGGATGCGCGCGCCTTGGGATGTGGCGAAGGCGCTACAGCAGCCGTTACCGGACGACGCGCTCAAAATTGTCGCACGGGGTGCCGACAAGGAAGATCGGGCTGCGGCGTGAAGGCGAAGCGCGCGGCTGAACGTGCCGGATGTCATCCCCGGAGGGCAAACTGAAAGCGCAATCGATGTGCGATTTCTTCAACTCGCCTTTGATATCCGATCAGATCGCCCGGAGCCGCAACTACTGTCGGCTGCCACCCGTAAGCATGGTCCTGACGGACCTGTATTTCTATCTCTTTTACACCCAGAGAAGAAACGATCATATCTGATAGTTGTTCGGCTGTTCTGAGTTCCCTGGTCATCGGGTCATCACCTGACAAAAGGCCCCTGAGTTGATACTAGCGCTCGATTTCCGTTTCCCGCGAGTTGATGTGCGCGGTAACCTTGATCGGTTAGGTTAACAGCCCGTGATCCGTAAAAGAGATAAGTGCCTCACGAGAGTCATCGACGAGAACAGGATCTGATGGCTGACCGCTCACAAGCGAGAACTTGCAACGAATCCATATGATGGTCTGATTTTGAATTCCTGGTAGCCATGTTGGTATCCCGATAGAATGCGGCGTATATTCTCTTTCTATTTCAATCGTATGCGTGCTTGTTTCGCTTCCGGCCAGGTTTGCACCAAAACGGCCTGTTTGAGTTAGCCGTCAGAAAAATCGGATTTGATTTTCAAACAACCAGGCAGACAAGGCGCCGCATTCTCGCGGCGCGGATAGCGCCCGAGTTGTGCTTTGAAATTGGTCCCTCGAAAGAGAGGGCGCAGGAAACGTCGGGTGCCGACCGCACCCGTAGCCGCGCGTGGTGGGTAGAAAGCACGCGCGTTAGTCACCACAGGCTCGGCCGGGATCACCCGGCGTTTCCTGCGCAATGGTTTTACGGCTTATACGCGATCTCCCCGGTGACCGGGCTCTTTTGCCACCGTCGCTTCGCAGGAATTGCGTCCTACGAAACTTGACGCCAGCGTCGGGGCGTCAGGACCACACGACTTCGCCGTCCGCCTCAAGCGCCATTCGTCAAGAGCGCTCTCGGCGTCCACCGCATCCCGCACCCAACGTCCGTGACGATCGCGATACGCCCCTCTGATCGAGGCGGGATGCGCGGAAAGATGCCGGTGATTTGGGGGTGAGATCAATGATGCAGATTGCGACAGATTGGCACGACGGGCAAATGCCGCATGGCTGTGATGTGCGATTTGCCCGTCGGGCACACGCGTTATCGCCGAGCCTGCAGGTGGAGCCAACGGGTCGGCGCGAAGCGCCGCCCGATGATAATCTCCGCGATACCCATCGCGCTCCTCTTTCAAGATGACGCCATGACCAATTATCGCCGCAACTTCATCGCCGGGGTCAGCTTCTTCACCGTCAATCTGGCGCAGCGGCGTCTGCGGTTGTCGACGGACCATGTCGACTACATTCATGCCCGGTCAAGCACCGGTTTGTGCACGGGTCAGGGATTGGCCGTATTCGTCGTTCCATCGCCTGGTGAAGCTCGGGGTCTATCCCGACGATTGGGCAGGCGATGCCTTGATGGCAAGCCTCATGGAGAACGGTACTGAAGACGTGCAGCGATGCGATGGGTCTCGCAAGTGCTCAACCCATCATTGTGGGCTGCATCCGGCTGTTCTTCGGAGGATCAGACGGCGTTGGGCAAGCAGGCAAAGACGTAGAGCAAGGATCATGTGGGGTCGGCCAATCGTTCTGGCTCGATCCAGAAAGCCCTTCTCGTTGATTTAGATTAAGAACGCGGATCAAGTCGATACGCTCGGGGATTAACTCAAACATTCAGTAGATTGTTGCTTGAGCGATCGGCCCGACGGCTCGATCGACATTTCAAGGCAGCGTTAAGCAAGCATATGAGATGAGATCAGCTGTCATCAAGTAGAGGGTTTGATGAAGCTATCGAGCCGGAAATTTGGAAGTTGGCGGATACCCGGCTTGCGCCCGTGGTGGCGGATGATCGGCGCGCGCGCGCCATTAATGTTTGCGCAGCCGGAGATTTTGTTGAACACGGCGATCGAAAGCACACCGAACGGTCTCTGCATTTTCGATGCCGACCTCAGGGTCGTCGTAAACAACAGGCACTTCGCCGAAATGTATGGACTGACGCCAGCGCAGACCCGGCCCGGGACGTCGCTGCGCGAAATCCTCGACCATCGCGTGGCCGCATCTTACTGCCCGCTGGATGCGGCGCAGTATATCGTCGATTGCCTCGGCTAAGCGACTTCTCGGGAGGCAGTTCATACGACGGACGACCTCAGGAACGGAACTTCAATCGCGGTCGATCGCCATCCCATGGTTGATGGAGGATTGATTGAGGTTCACCGGGACATTACCGATGCACGGCTTGCAGAAGCCCGTGCCGAAGCGGCACGGCAAGAGCTGATCGAGAAGCAATATGCGATTGATCAGGCCGTCATCGTCGCGGTAACGGATTTGCGCGGCCGCATAACCTACGCCAACGATAAATTCTGCAAAATTAGCGGATATTCCCGCGCAGAATTACTGGGGCAGGACCATCGCGTTCTCAATTCCGGCGCCCATTCCAAGAAATTTTTCCGCGAGATGTATCGTTGCATCGCGAGCGGCGAGGTCTGGCGCGGCGAACTATGTAACAGGGCCAAGAACGGTTCGCTCTATTGGGTTGACACTGTCATAACTCCGCAGCTCGGCTCTATGGGAAAGCCAGTTGCCTATATGGCAATTCGGGTCGATATCACCGCGCGAAAACGGGCCGAGGCTCAAATTTCCTACGCGGCCACACATGACGCCCTGACGGGATTGGCAAACCGGTCAGCCCTGTTGGCGAGGATGAATGAGTGGCTGGCTCGCATCCCGCAACAGCGCGGCACTCTGACCGTCTATTTGCTCGATCTTGATGGATTTAAGCATGTAAACGAGGCTCTGACGCAATCTCGGTGATGTTCACCGCCGCTCAGGTCGCGCCGATCAATCTTGCCTGAAGGAGATCGATCTTTGCTCTGCCGTACATCTGTCGCTTGACGAGCTTGAGCTTGGTGATCTGGCCTTCAGTCTGGCCGTTCGACCACGGCTGGACCAGGGCAGCATGGACCGCGGCGATGTCTTTGGTGACCCCCGAAGCGAAGGAACCGATCAGGCTGTCGCTTGCGGCGGCAATCCAGGGAACGAGATCAGCCTCTTTCCTATTTCGGATCATGGTGTGAAACCGATCGGTGAGTGTTCGCGCGGCGACCAGCGTCGGCACACCGGCCTCGATAGCCGCTATGGTGACGGTATCGGCTTTGCTCATGTGATCACGCGCCGATGTCATCAGCCTTGCGATCGTTCGAGCCGAGGGCACCTTCTGCAGTTGCTGATCGCTGGCCTTTTCGGAGCGACGGCGTCGGGTCGCCCACTCACCGACCACCCGCTGCGAACCGCGGAAGCCATCCAATTTGAGCCTCCGCCAGAGTTTGGCGCCGTTCCGACAGCCTCCAGCCCATTGTGCATCGAGCAGAGGCAAGTGTGCATCGAGCGAGCTTTGCCGTGTCCTGAAGACGTCACCGCTATCGCCCCGAAGGACTTGGCGGACACGATTGCGACTGTGGCCGGTTTTACGAACGATCTGCTTGATGGCCGTGCCATCCTTGGCGAGCGCCAAGATAGTGGTAATGGTCTCCTCACGTCGCAAGTAACCCTCGTATTGCAGTCGTTCCGCGCAGGTCAGAAGCTCTGGATTGATCGTCGTTGCGCCGATCGCTGCACGGATCGGACGCATCGATTTACGGACGGCGCTCAAGAAAGCCGAGCTCGCGTTCTCCATAAGATGCCATCGATCGGCAACCTGGATGGCGCAGGGCAATGCCTTTGAAGCTGCTTCGCCGTATCCGCCACCGCGGTCGCGAGAGAGGACCGTAATGTCGGGATGACCAGCGAGCCAAGCCTCAACTGTCGCCATCTCTCGATCTGGCAAGAGCGTCACGATGCGTCGTCGCTCCAGGTCGCATACGATTGTTCCATAGCTGTGGTTACGTCGGAAGGCCCAGTCGTCGATGCCAACCACGTTCAGCGGTTCGGTGCGCGGGCAAGCGCGGGCTCGTACCACACGGAGAACGGTATCATTGCTGACTGGTAGCATCAGCCGCTTGGCGAAGCTCGCTGCCGGCCTGCCGCCCAGAGCTAACCCGAGATGATGGACGATGCAGTCCAGCCGGCTGGTCCGGCGTGACCGGACGAGAAGCACCGTCTTGTCAAAGCGTTCGGCGAAGATCCGTCTCCGACAATGCTGGGTGTCGCAACGATACCGGCGTATCACGACCCGAAGCCGCACGCTCCGGCCTGAGCACGGCAGGTCCGAAACCTCACGAACATACCGGCTGTGAATGCGTCGCGAAGGCGATCCACACAGAGGACAACTCGCCACTTGGATACCGGCCCGAGCGGTTACAAGGATGGAATTGTCGAGTTGGGCCACGCTTTCGACAATCAGACCCACGGGGACGAGAGCAGAAATCCGAAAATTGATTGGCATGGTGCTGATTCCTTTTGGAGAACAGCGCGATGCCATCAGCAAACTTCATCGAGATTGAGTCAGACCCTAAACGACACCCTGGGGCATGATGCTGGAGACAGTCTGCTCAAGGAGTTGGCGTCTCGTATGAAACGATCGATTCGCGGGACGGACATGCTTGCGCGACTAGGCGGCGATGAATTTGCGATTATCCAGCTCGATCCTGCCAATCAAAGAGAGGATGCTATTGGGCTGGCGGCGCAATTGCTGGATTTGGTTGCGCAGCCGTTTTATCTGGATGGGCAGGATGTGACCATAGGGGTCAGCATCGGTATCACGCTTGCACCGGTGAATGGCACGAAAGCGTCGGAGTTGCTCAAGAAGGCGGACCTTGCTTTGTACAAAGTGAAGTCCGAGGGACGTAACAGCTATAGTTTCTTCGACGAAGGTCTAAGCGAAAAGGCCAATGTTCGGCTGCAGCTTGTCAACGATATGCGGGCGGCGCTTTCACGCAATGAATTTGAACTGCACTACCAGCCACTGTTCGATGCCAAGACATCGTGTCCCTGCGGAATGGAGGCGCTGGTCAGATGGCGACATCCTGCTGCGGGCCTATTGTATCCTGATAGCTTTATTAGCATAGCTGAAGAGACGGGGCTGATGGACCCGCTCGGCAAGTGGATCTTGCAGCAGGCTTGTGCCGATGCTGCTTCCTGGCCGGAGAATATCAAGGTTGCGGTCAATCTCTCGGCCGGTCAATTTCGGACGAGTGCATTACTCGATGTTATCCTCTGTGTGCTGGCGGAATTGGGGTTGCCGCCCGACCGGTTAGAGCTGGAGATCACCGAATTGCTGTTACTGCAAGATAAAGAGAGCAACATTCGGATCATTCAGCAGCTCAAAAACATCGGCATCACGATCGCGCTTGACGACTTCGGAACTGGATATGCATCGCTCAGTTACTTATTGTTGTTTCCGTTCGACAAGATAAAGATCGACAAGTCCTTCACGCAGGGCCTGTTGAACTCGAACGGATTGTAAGGCCGTGGTGGCGTCCATCATCACCCTGGCACGAGGGCTCGATCTTGCGGTTACCGCTGAGGGTGTGGAAACAAGATCGCAATTTGAAATGCTGCGGGCCCAGGGCGTCGACTACGTTCAGGGTTACCTGTTCGGTCGGCCCCTTCCGTTAGCGGAACTCGACTTTTCTGCACTCAAGGTGAGCGCTCGGGCCATTAAGGCGGCGTAAGCAAAACGCGCTGAGGCGAAGGCTGACGAAGTTTGCGGAACATGGTACGGCGTTTCTCAATTTGCAGCGTTTTTGGCCTGCTTTCAAAGCAAGACGTGACCAGGTTTGATCTCATTCGATCGATCCGACCCATTCCCGTTCCGCGCCGCGGCCGCTGACTTTAGGGACTGCGCGGAGCGAGCCAACGGGATTGGGGTGTCATTGCCTGTTCGGCAGCGCAAGCTTTTCGGGTTGCTGTAGTTTATTAATCTAGATCAACCCGTGGGGGTGAGGCATTAACTCAAAATCGAGTAAGTTCGCAACGGTAACACGGGTTCCCGGATTCTGCGCGATCGAGGCATTTTTTTAATGCCTCTACGACAGCGGAAAGATTTAGGGATCGTTCTTGCAATAGACTTCCGGTTCTCACCCCAATCCAGAGATACGCTTTACTTGTGTAATCGGCTTCGTTGCGACGCTCAAGGAGTATGTCGTTCCGGATACACCATGGCGATCTTGTTCCACCGAGTAAGCCTTACCGGACGTGGCGACTTCGCTCATAAAAAACGGACAAGAGGAAACAACTTAGATGACGTTTCTACATCTCAACATCCAAGGACGATTGGTTCTTGGCTTTAGCGTTCTCTGCATTCTCTTGGCCGGCGTGGTAGGCACGACGATGCTCAAGGTCCGCACGGTCAACGAAGCCACCGATCGGACGGTCAACCTTCGCGTTCCGACCGCCATGACTGCAAGCGACGTGGTAGCGGGAATTTATGCGTCGCTCGCATCGCTGCGGGGTTGGCTAATCACCGGCAACGAGGCATTTAAGAACGAACGGGCGGCGCTCTGGAAAGACATCCAGAAGGATGGCGCCGAAATGGACCGTCTCTCAGGCCATTGGACGGTCGAGCAGAACAAGGTAGATTGGCAGCAAGCCAAACCGCTGCTCGACGAATTGCGCAACGCGCAGGACAAGGCCGAGGCGATCGCACACACCATCGAAGAGCAACCTGCGGCAAAGATACTCGCGAACGAGGCGGCTCCGCTGGCCAAACTGATGCTGCAGAAGGCGACCTCCATCATCAACGAAGAAGGCAATATCGCTTCGACCGATGCGCGCAAGAGCCTGTTGATCGATTTTGCCGACATGCGCGGCAGCACAGCGATGGCAATCGGCGCCATCCGCGCCTATCTGCTCACCGCAGACGTTAATTTCAAAAACGAGTTCGAGGAGCTTTGGACGCTCAATCAGAAAAAATTCGACGCGCTTTCTAAACGACGTTCGGAGATGACGCCCGATCAGCAGAAAGCCTTCGATTTGCTCGTTGAAGCTCGCACCAAATTCACACCGCTGCCGCAGAAGATGTTCGAGATCCGGGCTTCGGATCGCTGGAACATGGCGCAGTGGTTCCTGACGAACGAGGCTGCCCCCCGTGCCAGCAAGCTCCTCGATATCTTCGCAGGCGCCAAGAATAATGCGGGCTCGCGCTCCGACGGGATGGTTACGCGGCAACAGGACAATCTGAAGCGGGATGGCGCGATGGTTCTCGCCGAAACGGGTTTTCTCATGACGTTGCTTTGGGTGCTGATGGGTATCGGCATCGGCGTCGCCGCAACGGTCGTGTATCTGACCAACCGATCGATCGTGCCGCCGATTCTCAAGATGGTCGACGCCATGGGGCAGCTTGCCGGCGGCGACCACTCCGTCGAAATTCCCGCAACCGACAAGAAAGACGAAATCGGCCTGATGGCGCGAGCGGTCCTGATCTTCAAGGAGAACATGATCAAGGCCAAGGAACTTGCCGCCAAGGAAGCCGAAGCCATCAAGGCGCGTGTGGCGCGCGCGACGCGGGTGAACGAGCTGACTGAAAGGTTTGATTCGGATATCTCGTCGGTGTTGAAATCGGTGGCCTCAGCCTCGACAGAATTGCAGGCGACGGCGTCGTCGATGACGGCGACGGCGGAAGAAACCAGCAACCAGGCGACGGCGGTGGCGGCCGCGACCGAAGAGGCTTCCGCCAATGTGCAAACCGTCGCGGCAGCATCGGAGGAACTAGCCAGTTCCGTCACTGAAATCAGCCGTCAGGTGGCGCATTCGGCCGCGATCGCGCAGAAGGCCGTGGCGGAGGCCGATCGCACCAACACGACGGTCCAGGGCCTGTGCAATGATGCGGCCGGCATCGGCGATGTCGTCAAGCTGATCAGCGACATCGCCGGTCAGACCAACCTTCTGGCGCTCAATGCCACGATCGAAGCGGCGCGCGCCGGCGAGGCGGGCCGGGGATTTGCCGTGGTGGCAGCCGAGGTCAAGAGTTCTCGCCGAGCAAACCGCCAAGGCAACGGAGCAAATCAGTACTCAAGTTTTGTCGATCCAGACCTCGTCCAACGAAGCCGTCAGCGCCATCAAGGGGATCTCTGCGACGATCAACCAAATGAACGAGATCGCCTCGGCGATTGCCAGTGCGGTGGAGGAACAGGGCTCTGCCACGCAGGAGATCGCGCGCAACGTGCAGCAGGCGGCGCTCGGCACCAATGAAATCACATCGAACGTCAGCGGTGTCCAGCAGGCCGCCGGCGATACCGGCGCGGCTGCTCATCAGGTTCTGCAGGCGTCCGACGAGCTGTCCAGGCAGTCCGAGACGATGCGAGGCCAGGTCGAAGCCTTCCTCAGCAACATCAAGGCCGCTTGATCCTGCGCGGCTCTCCACCATTTGCTCCTTGCGCGAAGATGGAGAGCCGGCCCTGGCTGACCGATTTTCAGGTCTGCCGCCAGATCATGATCCGATTAGGTTGAATCGGATCATGATCTCATCGCTTTGTTTGAGCATGATCTTTTCGAAAAACCGGTTCCCACTTTTTCGGATCATGCTTTAGCGCAGGCCTTCCAGCCATCGTTCGAATTCGCCCGAGTGATCCGATAACTCGACGGCGAATTCTCCGGCGAAATTTCGCCAGGCGTCAAGATTGCGCCGGGGCACGCCGATGATGACCGGAATGCCGCGATCGATGGCGCTCGCGATCAGATCGCGCAATCCGCCGCCGTCGCACTCGACCTTGCCGAACTTGTTGAGGACGAGAAGCTGCGGCACATGCTCGAGGCTTCCCTCGACCCTCGCCGTTGCCTCCGCCAGCGCCGCCTGGTCAAGGCGACATCCGCGCGCGCCGGCGCCGCGGTTCTCGAACAGGATGGTGCGATGGCCGCTCGCCAGGTCCTCGAGAATCACGTCACACCGCCGGTCGGCACCCTCGAAGGCCTGGTGCTGCACGACGCCGGCGAGCGTCAGTCCCGATGCGCGACATCGTTTGACGAGCGCCTTGAACACCGCGTCGGGATAGACCTCGTCCGGGTATACGATCGCCGCGACCGACCGGGCGTAACCGCACGAAAGCTCAGGCGCCGGGGCGGAATGCGTGACAGACATCGGGGTTCACCTCCATGGGACGGGCGCCTATCAAGTCGAGACAATATGGAATCGCCGGAAACACCGCGTTCAGACAGACATCGATCGCCGACGGACGCCCCGGCAGATTGACGATCAGGCAGTGTCCGCGGGTCCCGGCGGTCTGGCGCGAGAGGATAGCGGTCGGCACCTGCTCCAGGCTGGCGCGGCGCATCAGCTCACCGAATCCCTCGAGCTCCCGCGTAATCACCATCCGCGTCCCTTCCGGCGTCAGGTCGCGCGGCGCCGGCCCGGTGCCGCCGGTGGTCAGCACGAGGTCGCAATCTTCCTGATCGGACATTTCGACCAGCGCCTTGGCGACGCTGTCGACCCCGTCCGGCACGATCTTCATCACCGCGATCCAGTTCGATTGCACCGCACGGTTGAGGAAATCATTGATCGCCTTGCCGCTCTGATCGCTGTATTCGCCACGGCTGGCGCGATCGGAGATCACGAGAATGCCGACCCGCGTGAGACCGCGGGAGTCGGCGCAAATCGCGTCGGGGTTGCTGCCGTTCGTCACGCGCAGCCTCCATTGCCGCCGCAGGTGCACCCCTGATGCGCCGGCGCCGGCGGCGCCTCATCCTGCTTCAGCGACCATTTGACTATGTAGGTCAGGCAGTCGATCCCCGGATCGTTGGCGCGCTCGATCACATTCATCAGCCCGAGCCAGTCCTCGCTCACCGCCAGATTGGCAAAGCGCCGCACCGCACCCGCCGCATATTCGCCGACGGTTTCTTCATAACGTCCCGCTGCTTCGCCGACCCGCGCGAACAGCACGATGTCGTTGCAGGCGAGCAGCGCCTCGCCGGCCAGCGCTTCCTCGCTAAAACCCCTGATGATCTCGCCAAGCTGAATGACGCTTCCCCTATTGCAGCAGCGGCGATGCCGATGCCGCCAGCGCAATGCCGGTGATTTCGGCGCGGCCGGCCAGCACCGAGACGTATTGCGCCAGCGCACGATGCTGGACGCTGGTCGCGAGATAGTCGCCGATGCGGTCGCGGGCGAGTTCGAACGGCAGCAGCTGGCCCGCCGCATGGTGGTCGAGCCGGACCACGTGAAAGCCGTAACGGGTCTCGGCGATGGCGAACTCGCCGGGCCGCATGCGCGCCAGCGCGGCCTCGAATTCCGCTACCGTCTGGCCGCGCGTCAGCTGGCCGAGCCGGCCCTCGTCCGCGGCCGAGGTCTTGCAGTCGGAATGGCTGCGCGCGAATTCCGCGAACAATGGGGGATCGGCCCGGACGGCCAGCAAGATCGCATCGGCCGTCACCCGCGCCGCGGTGCGCGCGGCGGGATCGCTGCGCGGCGCGGCGATCAGGATGTGGGCGGCCTCATAGAGGTCGCCGGAACGGAACCGGTCGCGGTTCTGTTCATAGAACCGCCGGCATGCGGCCTCATCAGGCTCCGGCGTCACGACCTCGCGTTCGATAAGCGCGCGCATCGCCGCTTCTTCTTCGGTTTCACGACGCCCTTCGGGGTCACGCAACGGCTCGGCTTCGATGCCGAGACGCCTTGATTCCTGCAGCAGCAATTCGCGCACCACCAGCGCCCGCGCCGCGGCCTGCCAGGCCAGGATCGGCTTTTCCGCCGGATGGTTCTGCACCTCGCGCGCGACGACTTCGCGGGCGATCACCACGCCGTTGACGCTGATGGTCTTCGGCTTCGGCAGCGCATTGGTGATTGAGCAATCCATGGCCTACTCCGCAGGTTGCAGCGGACGCGTGATCCGGCCGTCACGGCTGCGCACCACCTGATAGCCGCGGCGACCGAGATACCAGACCGGCGCGCTCCAGACATGGACCAGCCGGGTGAACGGGAACAGCAGGAAGATCGTCATGCCCAGTACGAGATGCGCCTTGAAGATCGGGTGCACATCGAGAATGTTGGCGGCGATGCCGGGCTGCAGCGTCAGGATGCCCTGCGCCCACCCCATGAACTTCACCATCTCATGGCCATCGAGATGACCCATCGAGACCGGGATGGTGGCGAGCCCGAGCAGCAACTGCGCGAACAGCAACAGCAGGATCGCGGTGTCGCCGAACGACGAATTGGCGCGGATGCGCGGATCGAACAGCCGCCGGTGCGTCAGCAGGGAAATTCCGACCAGGCACATCAGGCCGGCGACACCTCCGGCGACGATCGCCAGCATCTGCTTGAAACCGTGGGAGACGCCGAGCATGTCGAACACCCAGATCGGCGTCAGAAGCCCGACGAAATGGCCGACAAAAATCACCAGGATGCCGACATGGAACAGGTTGGAGCCCCAGATCAGTTGCCGCCGCCGGAGCAACTGGCTCGATCCGGACCGCCAGGTATATTGCTCGCGGTCGAACCGAAACAGGCTGCCGAACAGGAACACCGTCAGGCAGAGATAGGGATACCAGCCGAACACGATTGAATTGAGCGTTTGCATGGCTTCGCTCCTCACTGCAGGGATGATGGCGCTGGGTCGACCGCGCGCCTGGCGTGGCGAAGCTTTGCGATCAGGCCTTCATGACCGCAGGCGCCCTGCCCCTGCGTTCCCGGTCCGAACCGCACTTCTTCCTCTTCCCAGGCGGCATCGAGCGCCACCAGATCCATCGGGTCGGCATCGGGGGCCTTCAGCAGTTCGTCGACGATGTCGCGCCGCGGCGCTTCGGCCGCGATCGCCACCAGCGTATCGAAGATCGCCTTGTAGCCCGATTGCCGCCGGCCAAGCCGCTCGGCCAGCGCCGCGAGAATATGCGCGGTCTGTCCGAGCAGTTCGCCTGCTTCCGCGAGCGGCCGGGTCGACAGGAATTCGAGAAACAGCGGCACATAATCGGGCAATTCGTTGGCCGCAATCACAAGTCCGGCAGTCTCGTACATGGCCTTGAGATCGACCATGGCCTGGCCGCGGTCGCGGCTTTCGCCATGGACGTGCTCGAACAGATGCAAGGCCAGCGTCTTGCTGCGGTCGAACAAGAGACCGTAGCGCTCCTGAAGATCATAGAGATCGCCGATCGCGATTTCCTCGATCAGCGCATCGACGGCGCCGCGGCAGGCCGCCGGCACCAGTTTTTCGGCGTCGAGCACGGTGAGAAATTCCGGCGCGGCATCGATCAGCGCTTCGCTCGGATAGCCCAGGAGCGCGGACAGTACCTTGAACGTCCTCATCACGCGACCTCCATCGGGTTCTTGGCCTTGCGCGGCGAACCGAACAGGTTGGTCTCGCTCTCCCCGCCGGAGCAGCCATTGCCGAAGGTGAAGCCGCAGGAGCCGCGCATGTCGTAGGCGTCGGCGCCGAGTTCACGATGTGCGGTCGGAATCACAAAACGGTCTTCGTAATTGGCGATCGCCATGATCTGGTACATCTCGTCGATCTGGGCCGGCCTGAGGCCGACGCGTTTTGCGATCGCCTCGTCGACGACGCCGTCGACGGTCTTTGCCCGCATATAGGCGCGCATCGCCAGCATGCGCTCCAGCGCCAGCGTCACCGGCTTCTCGTCGCCCGCGGTCAGGAGGTTGGCGAGATACCTCATGGGAATACGCAGCGACTTGACGTCGGGCATTTCGCCGTCGAGCCCGATCTTGCCGGCGGACGCCGCCGACGTGATCGGCGACAGCGGCGGCACGTACCAGACCATCGGCAGTGTGCGGTATTCCGGATGCAGCGGAAACGCGACTTTCCACTCCATCGCCATCTTCCAGATCGGCGAGGCCTTTGCCGATTCGAGCCAGGCATGCGGGATGCCCTGCCGCTCGGCCTCGGCGATCACGGCGGGATCGTTCGGATCGAGGAATACGTCGAGCTGGGCCTGATAGAGGTCGCGCTCGTCCGGCTTGCTCGCGGCTTCCGCGATCCGGTCGGCGTCGTACAGCACCACGCCGAGATAGCGGATGCGGCCGACGCAGGTTTCCGAACACACCGTCGGCTGCCCGGCCTCGATGCGCGGATAGCAGAAGATGCACTTTTCCGATTTGCCCGACGACCAGTTGTAATAGATCTTCTTGTACGGGCAGCCGGAGACGCACATCCGCCAGCCGCGGCACTTGTCCTGGTCGATCAGGACGATGCCGTCCTCCTCGCGCTTGTAGATGGCGCCCGACGGGCACGCCGCGACACAGGCCGGGTTGAGGCAATGCTCGCACAGCCGCGGCAGGTACATCATGAAGGTATTTTCGAACTGGCCGTAGATGTCCTTCTGCACGCCCTCGAAATTGTAGTCTTTCGACCGCTTGGAAAACTCGCCGCCGAGAATTTCTTCCCAGTTCGGACCCCATTCGATCTTCTCCAACCGCTCGCCCGAGATCAGCGAGCGCGGCCGCGCCGTCGGCATCGCCGGCATTTCCGGCGCCTGCTGCAGATGCTGATAATCGAACGTGAACGGCTCATAATAATCGTCGATCTCCGGCAGATCCGGATTGGCGAAGATGTTAGCCAACACCCGCCACTTGCCGCCGATGCGCGGCTCGATCCTGCCGTTGCGCTTGCGTTTCCAGCCGCCCTTCCAGCGCGCCTGGTTTTCCCAGTCTTTGGGATAGCCGATGCCGGGCTTGGTCTCGACGTTGTTGAACCACGCATATTCCATGCCTTCACGGCTGGTCCACACGTTCTTGCAGGTGACGCTGCAGGTGTGACACCCGATGCACTTGTCGAGGTTCAGCACCATGGCGATTTGAGCGCGGATTTTCATTCTGCGGCCTCCAGGCGGGGCGTGCCGGGTTGATCTGATGTCGGGGTATCGAGCCAGTCGACTTTCGCCATCTTGCGGACGATCACGAATTCGTCGCGGTTGGAGCCGACCGTGCCGTAATAGTTGAAGCCGTAAGCTTGCTGCACGTAGCCGCCGATCATGTGCGTCGGCTTCAGCACGACGCGGGTGACGGAATTGTGGATGCCGCCGCGCTGGCCGGTCTGCTCGGAGCCCGGCACGTTCACGATCTTCTCCTGCGCATGATACATCATGCACATGCCCTGCTTGACGCGCTGCGAGACCACCGCGCGCGCCACCAGCGCGCCGTTGGTGTTGAAGGCCTCGATCCAGTCGTTGTCGACGATGCCTGCGCCCTTGGCGTCGATCTCGCTGATCCAGACGATCGGACCGCCGCGCGACAGCGTCAGCATCAGGAGGTTGTCGGTGTAGGTGGAGTGAATGCCCCACTTCTGGTGCGGCGTGATGAAATTCAGCACCACCGAGGCGTTGCCGTTCGGCTTGCGGTCGATCACCGGCTTGATCGTCTTGGTGTCGATCGGCGGCCGATAGACGCAGAACCCCTCGCCGAAGGCGCGCATCCACAGATGATCCTGATAGAGCTGCTGACGACCGGTCAGCGTACGCCAGGGGATCAGTTCATGGACGTTGGTGTAGCCGGCATTGTAGCAGACCTTTTCCGATTCCAGCCCCGACCAGATCGGCGAAGAGATGATCTTGCGCGGCTGCGCCACGATGTCGCGAAAACGGATCTTCTCGTCTTCCTTCGGGATCGCCAGATGGGTGTGGTTTCGCCCGGTGAAGCCCTCGAGCGAGGCCCAGGCCTTGACCGCGACCTCGCCGTTGGTCTCCGGCGCAAGACTCGAGAATCACCTCGCAGGCATCGATGGCGCTGTCGATACGGGCAAGGCCCTGGCTCGCCCCCTCCTCGGTCACGACGCCATTGAGCTTCTTGAGCAGATCGACCTCATGGTCGGTGTTCCAGCTCATGCCCTTGCCGCCGTTGCCGAGCTTGTTCATCAGGGGCCCAAGCGAGGTGAAGCGCTGGTAGAGGTTCGGATAGTCGCGCTCGACCACGGTGACCGCCGGCATGGTCTTGCCGGGGATCGGATCGATCTCGCCCTTCTTCCAGTCCTTGACGTCGAAGGGCTGGGCGATCTCGCCGGGGCTGTCGTGCATGATCGGGGTAAGAACGACGTCCTTCTCGACGCCGAGCACTTCCGGAGCAACCTTCGAGAAGGCCTCGGCGATGCCCTTGTAGATGTCCCAGTCGCTGCGCGATTCCCAGACCGGATCGATCGCCGCCGACAGCGGGTGGATGAACGGATGCATGTCGGAGGTGTTGAGATCGTTCTTCTCGTACCAGGTCGCGGTCGGCAGCACGATGTCGGAATACATGCAGGTCGTCGACATGCGGAAGTCGAGCGTCACTAGCAGATCAAGCTTTCCTTCCGGCGCCTCGTCGTGCCACTTCACCTCCATCGGTTTCTTCTTGCCGTCCTCCCCGAGGTCCTTGCCCATCACGCCGTGCTTGGTGCCGAGCAGATGCTTGAGGAAATATTCGTGACCCTTGCCGGACGCGCCCAACAGATTGGAGCGCCAGACGAACAGGTTGCGCGGCCAGTTTTTCGGATTGTCGGGGTCATCGCACGACAGCTGCAAATCGCCCGACTTTAGCGCCTTCGCAACATAGTCCTTCGGTTCCTGACCAGCCGCAGCGGCCAGCTTGGAGACTTCAAGGGGATTGGATTGCAGCTGCGGCGCGGAAGGCAACCAGCCCATCCGTTCCGCGCGCACGTTGTAATCGATCAGCGCGCCATCCCACGGACCGGCAGGCGCCGTCGGCGACAGGATCTCCTTGATGTCGAGCGTTTCGTAGCGCCACTGATCGGTGTGGGCATAGAAGGCCGAAGTCGAATTAATCTGCCGGGGCGGACGTCCCCAGTCGAGTGCGAAGGTCAGCGGTATCCAGCCGGACTGTGGCCGCAGTTTTTCCTGGCCGACATAATGCGACCAGCCGCCGCCGGATTGTCCGACGCATCCGCACATCACCAGCATGTTGATGATGCCGCGGTAGTTCATGTCCATGTGGTACCAGTGGTTCAACCCGGCGCCGACGATGACCATCGAACGGCCGCCGGTCTTCTCGGCATTGGCCGCGAATTCGCGCGCCACCGTAATGATCTGGTTGCGCGGCACGCCGGTGATCTTTTCCGCCCAGGCTGGCGTATAGGGCTCGACCTCGTCGTAGCTCTTGCCGAGATGGTCGCCGCCAAAGCCGCGATCGACGCCGTAATTGGCGACGAACAGATCATAGACGGACGCTACCAGCGCCTCGCCGTCCTTCAGCGCGATGCGTTTGGCCGGCACCCTGCGCGTGAGAACGTCCGGATGGTCGGTCCCCTGGAAATGGTCATGCTCGCGATTGCCGAAATACGGGAATGCGACGTCGGCCAGTTCGTCCCTGACGTCGGCAAGCGAAAGCCGAAGTTTGGTTTCGCGGCGCTTGGATTCGCGCTCCTCCAGATTCCATTTGCCCTTTTCGCCCCAGCGGAAGCCGACCGAGCCGTTCGGCACCACGATTTCGCCGGTCGCCTCGTCATAGGCCACCGTCTTCCACTCGGGATTATTGGCCTCGTCGAGCGAAGTGGCGAAATCCGAGGCGCGCACGAACCGCTCAGGCACGAGCCGGCCTTCGGATTTCACCAGACGCACCAGAAATGGCATATCCGTATACTGGCGCGCATAGTCGTTGAAATACTTGGTCTGACGATCGACGTGGAACTCCTTCAGGATGACGTGGCCGATCGCCATCGCCAGCGCGGCGTCGGTGCCCTGCTTCGGCGACACCCAGAGATCGGCGAATTTCGAGGCTTCCGAATAGTCCGGACAGATCACGACGCTCTTGGCGCCCTTGTAACGAACCTCGGTATAGAAATGCGCGTCGGGTGTTCGCGTTTGCGGAACGTTCGAACCCCACAGAATGAGAAAGCTGGAATTGTACCAATCAGCGCTTTCCGGCACGTCGGTCTGTTCGCCCCAGGTCTGCGGCGAGGCCGGCGGCAGATCGCAGTACCAGTCGTAGAACGACATGCAGACGCCGCCGAGCAGCGACAGATAGCGCGCGCCGGCCGCGTAGCTGACCATCGACATCGCCGGGATCGGCGAGAACCCGAACACCCGGTCCGGGCCGTAGGTCTTGGCGGTGTAGGCGTTGGCCGAGGCGACGATCTCGTTGACCTCGGCCCAGCTGGCGCGGACGAAACCGCCGAGGCCGCGCTTCTGCACATAGGACGCGCGCTTCGCCGGATCCTCGACGATCGACTTCCACGCCGCCACCGGCGTCATCAGCACGCGCGCCTCCCGCCACAGCTTCAATAGGCGCGAGCGCACCAGCGGGTATTTCACGCGGTTGCCGGAATAGAGGTACCAGCTGTAACTGGCGCCGCGCGCACAACCGCGCGGCTCGTGATTAGGAAGGTCCGGGCGCGTGCGCGGATAGTCGGTCTGCTGGGTTTCCCAGGTGACGATGCCACCCTTGACGTAGACCTTCCACGAGCAGGAGCCTGTGCAGTTCACGCCATGCGTCGAGCGCACGATCTTGTCGTGCTGCCAGCGCTTGCGGTAACCGTCCTCCCAGGAACGGTCCTCGGTCGTCATTACGCCGTGGCCGTCGGCGAATTCCGCCTTGGCGCGCGTGAAAAACGACAGCCTGTCCAGGAAATGACTCATCCTTGGTCTCCTTATTCTTATTCGGCGGGCTGGGGCGCTGGCGCGATGCGGCCACCGCGTTCGACGTCATGAAGCAGTCCGCCCTTGCGGGTGTAGACAGCCCAGGTGATCACCACACAGGTGACGTAGAAGATGAAGAACCCCCACAATGCCGCCTGCACGCCGCCGGTGAGATCGATCGACGTTCCGTAGGACTTCGGAATGAAGAACGCGCCGAAGGCGGCGATCGCCGAGGTAAAGCCGGTGATCGCAGCGGATTCCTTCTCGGCCTGGCGCAGCCGGGTCGCGGCGTCGGCCGACGGCATCACGCGCTCCATTTCCTTGCGCATGATGTTCGGGATCATCTGGAACGTGGATGCGTTGCCGACCCCGGTCGCGAAGAACAGCACCAGGAACATGGCGAAGAAACCCCAGAACGCGCCGGGCTGATCCTTGATGCCGAGGAAATAGAGAATCCCGAGCACCCCGATCATCATCAGGCCGAACACCCACAAGGTGACGCGCCCGCCGCCCCATTTGTCGGAAACCCAGCCCGTTGCCGAACGCGACAGCGCGCCGACCAGCGGCCCGATGAAAACAAATTGCAGCGCATCGACGGTGGGAAATTGCGTCTTGGCCAGCAGCGGGAAGCCGGCGGAATAGCCGATGAACGAGCCGAAGGTGCCGGTATAGAGCCAGCACATGATCCAGTTGTGCTTGCGCTGGAAGATCACCGCTTGGTCCGAGAACGATGCCTTGGCGGAAGCGATGTCGTTCATGCCAAACCAGGCGGCGAACGCGCTGGCTGCGATGAACGGTACCCAGATGAAGCCGGCGTTCTGCAGCCAGAGCGGCGCCTGCTGCGTTCCGCTCGCGACCATCACCGGATCGCCGCCGAACCACCCGAACACGCCGGCCGTGATCACGATCGGAACTACGAACTGAACCACGCTGACCCCGAGATTGCCAAGGCCGGCGTTGAGCGCGAGCGCGTTGCCCTTCTCGGCGCGGGGAAAGAAGAAGGAGATGTTGGCCATCGAGGAGGCAAAGTTGCCGCCGCCGAAACCGCACAACAGCGCCAGCGCCAGAAACACCGGATACGGCGTCGATGGCGTCTGCACCGCGTAACCGATGCCGATGGCCGGGATCATCAGCGACCAGGTCGCCAGCGTGGTCCACAGCCGCCCACCGAAGATCGGCACCATGAAGGAGTAGAAAATACGCAGCACGGCGCCGGAGATTCCGGGCAGCGCCGCCAGCCAGAACAGCTCGGCCGTGGTGAACCTGAAGCCGACCGAGGGCAGCTTCGCCACCACCACCGACCAGACCTGCCAGATCGCGAACGACAAGAGCAGCGCCGGAATTGATATCCAGAGATTGCGCCGCGCGATCGCGCGTCCCGAAGTCTCCCAGAAGGTCCGGTCCTCGGGACGCCAGTCGGTGAGGATGGCGCCGGACAGGGCGCCGACGTGCTCCGGCTTGTGAATCTCCTCCATCTCGGGGAGTTCCGGCAGCTTCTTCAGCGCTTCGCCGACGACACCGCGTTCCATCTGCCGGATCGAAACGTGCATCCAGGTGAGCGCGCCCGACACCAGCAGGAACAGCAGCATGAAGCAGCTGGTCCAAAGGCCGGTCAGGTCGACCAGCGCGCCGAACGCGATCGGAAGCACGAAGCCGCCAAGACCGCCGATCATGCCGACGAGCCCGCCGACGGCGCCGACATTGTTCGGATAGTAGACCGGGACGTGCTTGAAGACGGCGGCCTTGCCCAGCGCCATGAAGAAACCAAGCACGAACACGGTCACCGTGAACGGCACCAAGCCCATTTCCAGGTGGAAGCCGACGGTACCGCTGACCGTCTTCACCAGATAATCGGTGGGCGGATAGGACAGGACAAAAGTACAGCCGACCGCGACAAGGAACGTCCAGTACAATACGCGACGGGCACCGTAGCGGTCCGAAAGATGGCCGCCATAGGCGCGGAACACGCTGGCGGGGAACGAGAACATCGCCGCCGTCATGCCGGCGGTTTCGATATCGACGCCGTAGACCTTGATGAGATACTGCGGCAACCACAGCGACAGCGCGACGAAGGCGCCGAACACGAAGAAGTAGTATAGCGAGAAACGCCACACCTGGACGTTCTTCAGCGGGGCAAACTCAAGCCATGCGCTGCTCGGCTTCTGATTTTTCTCGCGGCGCGCGCAGACGACCGGATCTTCCTCAGAGAATATCCAGAAGATTATCCCCATCAGCCCGATGCTGAGAGCCCAGACCTGGGCGACCGTCTGCCAGCCATAGGCAACCAGGACGAACGGCGCGACGAATTTCGTCACGGCGGCACCGACATTACCGGCGCCGAAGATGCCGAGCGCCGTGCCTTGCTTGGCAGCGGAATAAAAGCGCGAGACGTAAGCGACGCCGACCGCGAACGAACCGCCCGCGATGCCGACAAAGAGGGCTGCAACCAGGAATTCGGGGTAGCTGCGCGCCCAGGTCAGCAGGTAAGTGGCGACCGCCGCAGCGAGCATGACGACGGTGTAGACCCGCCGCCCGCCATACTGGTCGGTCCAGATGCCGAGCACCAGGCGGATTAGCGATCCGCTCAGGATTGGCGTGCCTATCAGCAGGCCGAACTGGGTATCGTTGAGCCCGAGCTCCTGCTTGATCCGGATGCCGATGATCGAAAAGATCGTCCAGACTGCAAAGCAGATCGTAAAGGAAATGGTCGAAAGCCAGAGTGCCCGGCCTTGATGTACGGTGCTTGAGTCCGCCGTGACCATGAGAATCCCCCAAAGAGAGCGCTTCGGGGGAGAGAGATGACCAAATCGGGGAGGAGCAATTTGTGCTGGATCAAATGGAACACCGCCAAGGACGTATTATAAGAATTGTTGCGGTGCAATTTGACCCGTAACGCAGCAATAGTTGTTATTTATCACTATTGGATTTGATAAATATCAAAACAGCCAGACCCGTCGCTAGAAATAAGGAGCAAGCTTGTTACGCCCTCACGAACTCGCCCAGCTGAAGGCTCTGCCGCTGTTTTCCGAAATGAAGGAGGAAAGCCTCGCGAGCTTGCTCGATGCAGCGCTGCTGCAGCAATTCCCGAACGGAGTCACTCTCATCCACGAAGGCGATCACGCCGACTTCCTGCATGTCGTTGTCGAGGGCCTGGTCGAGATCTTTACCGAACAGAGTGGCGTCGAATGTGGGATCTCCCTGATAAACCCGGTTTCGACATTCATCCTTGCAGCAGTGGTCAGCGACCAGCCCTATCTGAACTCCGCCCGCACATTGGTCGACTCGCGCATTCTGCTGATTCCGGCGCCGCATGTCCGCGACATTTTCGATCGGGACGTCGCGTTCGCGCGCATCGTGGCGCGGGAGCTCGCACAGGCCTATCGATTGTCGGTCAAGAAGCTGAAGGGTTATATGGCCCGCTCAAGCGTCGAACGGCTTGCTAACTGGATTCTGACCGAAGCGCGCAAGGATGCTTCGCACGGAAATATCGTGATCCCGTTCGATCGCGGCACGCTGGCCTCGCACATCGGAACCACGCGCGAGAACCTGTCCCGCAGCCTGGCGCTGTTGACCGAACATGGCGTGCGGATCCGCGGCCGCGAGATCGTCATTGACAGCAAGGAACAGCTCGAAACCTTCGCGCGTCCGCAGCGATTGATCGACGATCCGACATCGTAATTCTCGGTAAGCAACCGATTCCTCCAAAACACCGCACGCAGCTGCATCTCAGGACAACTCGGCCCGCACGATCGCGGCGCCGTTTGCGAGGGCCTTTAGTTTTGCGAAGGCAAGCTCGCGCGGCAGGTATTTCATGCCGCAATCCGGTGCCGGTGCCAGCCGATCCGGCGCAACGACCTTCAAGGCCGCGCGAATGCGATCCGCCACCACCGCAGACGTCTCAGCCGCAGGATCGGAGAGATCAATGACGCCAAGCATGATCTTTTTCGGCGCGAGGTCCCCGAGCACGCCCAGATCGAGCTTCGGCTGGGCCGCTTCGATGGAAATCTGGTCCGCCCTGCAAGCCCCGAGCTCGCCCAGGAATGAGTAGCCGACCGGCTTTTGACCGGCGACGACCGCGGCGTAGCCGAAGCAGAGATGCACCACGGTCGTCACCTTAAGCCCTTCGAGCGCGCGGTCGATCGCCCTGACCGCGATCCGCTTCGCCGCGGCGGGATCCTGACGCAGCCACGGCTCGTCGAGCTGGATGACGTCGGCGCCGGCCTTTTCGAGATCGCGCGCTTCCGCATTCACGGCAGCCGCATAGTCCATGATCATCTCGTCTTCGTCACGATAATGCTCGTTGAGGGCCTGCTTGCTCATCGTGAACGGACCCGGCAGCGTAATTTTCGCCATCCGGTCGGTGTTGCGGCGGAGAAACTCCATGTCGCGCACTTCGACCGGGTGGGTCCGCCGGATGGGTCCGACGACCCGCGGCACAGCGGTGACGAGGCCGGCCTTCGACACGACCTCGCCCGGCTTGCCGCACTCGATACCCGCAAGCGAGGTCGCGAAGCGGTTGGAATAGCTCTCCCGACGCATCTCGCCGTCCGTGATGATGTCGATGCCGGCGCGCTCCATGTCGCGGATCGCAAGCAACGTCGCATCGTCCTGGGCCTGTTCCAGCCAAGGCTCGGGCACGCGCCAGAGATCGAGGCGCACGCGCGCCACGCCCTTCGACAGCAGGCCGCGGTCGACCAGCCAGTCCGGCTGCGGGTAGCTGCCGACAACCGTGGTGGGCAGAAGCATCGAAGTCATGCCTTTCTCCGCAATTATGCGACCCCGCCGAGATAGAGCCGCTTGACGATGTCGTTGCCTCGCAATTCTTCGACACCGGCAGCAACCACGATCTCGCCGTGGACGATGATGTAGCCACGATCGGCGATGCGAACCGCCTGATGGAAGTTTTGCTCCGCCATCAGCACCGTCAAGCCGACGCGCCGATTGAGCTCGCCGATCTTGGCGATAGTCTGCGATACCAGGAGCGGCGACAAGCCCACCGAAGGCTCATCGATCAACAACAGGCGTGGCGAGGACATCAGCGCGCGCGCGATCGCCAGCATCTGTTGTTGCCCGCCCGACATGTTGCCGGCGAGTTCGTTGGGCCGTTCCTTCAGCGCGGGAAATGTATCGAAGGCGAGCGCAAGGTTGCGATCGATGTCGCGGCGGGCGGCCTTGCGGAAGGCCCCGAGCATCAGATTTTCCGACACGGTCAGCCTGGGAAACAACCGCCGTCCCTCGGGCACCAGCGCCACGCCGAGATCGACGATGGCCTCGGGCGACAATTTGGTCAGATCGTGCGCCTTTCCGTCGATCGTCAAGGTTATACCGCCGCGCCACGGCCGCACCAGGCCCGCGATGCACTTCATCAGCGTGCTCTTGCCATTGCCGTTGGTGCCGAGCAGCGCGACGGTCTCGCCGGCTTCGACATCAAGCGTGACGCTTCGCAGCGCCTTCACGGCGCCATAGCCCGCGTCAAGGTCATTGATGGCAAGGCTAAGTGCCAAGGTAGGCCTCCTGCACCCGCTGGTTGGCCATGACCTCGGCCGGCGCGCCGATCGCGATGATCCTGCCGGCGTCGAGACACATCACGCGCTCTGAAAACCGCATCACGGCCTGCATGATGTGCTCGATCATGATGATGGTGATGTCCTGGCCCGCAAGATTCATGAGGAGATCAAGCACCTCGTCGACTTCCGAGCTGGAAAGGCCGGCCATGGCCTCGTCGGAAATCAGGAGCTTCGGACGCGCCGCCACCGCGCGGGCGAGCTCCATCTTGCGCAATTCGACCTGGCTGAGCCTTGTGGCCGAAACGTCAGCCTTGGACGCGAGGCCCATCTGCGTCAGGATCGACATCACGGAATCGCGCCGTTGCGCGGCCGTAACGTGGTCGTCGGCGGCGGTCGCGAAGTCGAGCGCCACCATGAGGTTTTCGGCGACCGTCATGCTCTTGAACGGCCGCGGAATCTGGAAGCTGCGCGCAATGCCGCGGCGCGTGCGCAAGTAAGGCGGCAACCGCGTGACGTCCTCGCCGCGGAACAGCACGGTGCCGACCTCGGTGCGGAACGCGCCGGAGATGCAGTTGATCAGCGTCGTCTTTCCCGAGCCGTTCGGGCCGATCAGCCCGAAGCGCTCTCCCGGGCGAATATCGACGCTGACATTGTCCAGCGCGGTGAAGCCGCCGAAGCGTTTGGTCAGTGCGCCGATCCGCAGCAAGGGCAGCTCGGGTTCGCCTGCGGACATCATGCTTTGCCCTCCGCCCGCCTGCGAACGCCCTTGCGGATGAGGCCGATGACGCCCTCAGGTGCTGCCACCACGAACACCACCAGCATGATGCCGAGCACGAGCACATTCACTTCCGACGAGATGGTGACGGCCAGAAGCTGCTGCGTCACGCCCAGCAGGATTGCGCCGATGACCGGGCCCGCCCAATGCGCGGTCCCGCCGATCAGGGACATGGCCAGTACCGAAATCGAGTAATTCAGATTGAAGGCGGACGACGGGTCCGCATACTGGAGGTACATGGCGGCGGGCGCACCGGCCGCGCACATCAGCGCGCCGGAGATGACGCAAGCCAGCAATTTCAGCCGCAAGGTCGGCACGCCGGTGCATTCCGCGGCAAGCTCGTCGTCCTTCAGCGCCTGCAGGCCGCGGCCGATCCATGAGTTTTGAATGTAGCGCGCGATCGCAACCGCCAGCACCACCAGGAGAGCCTGAACGGCAAACAGCATCTGCACATAGCTGTGGAATGGCGGCATCACCGCCGGCCGCTGCATCTGGATGCCGGCCGCGCCGCCGACGAAGCGCCAATTCGTCACCGACGTCTCGATGACAATCGTCAGCGCGATCGTCGCGATCGAGAAAAAGATACCCTGCATGCGCAAGGTCAAGAGGCCCACCGCGAGGCCGAGGAATGCGCCGACGATCGCGGCGGCCGCGATCTGCACGGCAAGCGGCGCACCGGCGGCCTTGAACAGAAACACGGCGGTGTAGACGCCGACGCCGAAAAAAGCGCTGGTGCCGAAATTCACGTACCCGGCATAGCCGCCGAGGATGCTCCATGCCACCGCAAGCACGACGAACTGCAGAATCCCGTAAACGGCAAAGAAGGGATATTCGTTGCCGATGAGCTGCGTCATCAGGAGGGCGAAGGCGAGGAAGAGGGCCGCCCCTATCCAGAAAGCAATGCCGTTGCGATTTATGATCGCCTGCCAAACAGGCCCTGCGGCCGCACCGCAAGAACACCGAGCAGCATCGCGAAGGAAATCGCCGGCGCCCAGGAGGCGCCGAACACGGTCAGGACGATCGATTCGGCAACGCCGAGGATGATGGCTGCGACCAGCGTGCCGGTCATGCTGCCGAGTCCCGCCATGACCACGACGCAGAAGGTCCGCCCGATATAGGCACGGTCGAGTGTCGGATCGACAGGAGCGACGATAATGAGCAGGGCGCCTGCGATCCCGAGCACGGCTGTAGCAACACCAAACGCCCATTGTTTGATCCGGACCGGATTGGCGCCCATCAGTCGCAGCGCCTCCTGGTCCTGCGCGACCGCGCGGATCGCGCGTCCCATGAACGTTCGCGACAGGTACAGCGCCAACAAGATCGTCAGCGCAGAGGCGACCGCGAAGGCGACGAGCAGCCGGAGCGGAATCCGCATATCGCCGATCCGCCAGGCCTTGCCGATATAGGACGCGGTGACCGAGCGCTGATCCACGCCGAATTGCAGAATGATCAGCACTTCGATGATGAACGCGATGCCAAAGAAGAACGCGATGCCGCGCACGCCGGCGTCGCTGCCGCGCCGCTCAAAAGTCTCGTAGTACAGCCGGTAGGCGGCAAGCCCAAAGAAGAAGAGCAGCGGCGTGATCAATAGCCCGGCCAGCAGCGGGTCGATATCATAGCGATCGTTGAGAAAAAACACGGCATAGGACGCCATGACCAGAAAGGCCGGGTGTGCGACGTGGGGTACGTCGAGCAAGCCGAACGAGACTGACAGCCCGAGGCTTACGGCCGCATAGAAGCAGCCGAGCAGCACGCCGATCACCACCGCATCGAGCAGCAGGTCCAATGAAAACAATTGAGGTCCCCCTTGACCCGTTCTTAAGCCGCTGCTTCCGCGGTTGGCGCGCGCCCGGCGCCAGGTTTAATTCCGCGCGGCCTCAAAGGGACTGACGAGATCGCCAGACTTCAATTTCTCCGGGAACAGAATGACCTGTTTGCCCGAACTGCGGAACTGCTCGATGTTCTTGTCCACCACGCCGCGGAACTGCGCCAGCAGCGTCGCGGTCTCCTTGCGCTCGCCATCCGCCGAAAACGCGATCGGGCCGACGATGGTCTGCACCTCGTGCTCGTGCAGATATTTTGCGAGGGTCTTCTGGTCGAGTGACCCCGTCGCCTTGATGGCCTGCTCGATGAGTTGGCCACTGGCATAGCCGAACGGCGCAAGATAGTAGCCTAACGGATCTACCTTGGCCTCCACAGCCCGTTTTGTATACGTGTCGAAGAAGGCCTTGGTCCCTTCGTAGTACATCTTGGGTTCCGGCAGCCAGGTGTTGTAGTTGACGACGCCGTTGAGCAGCGAACCCAGATTGCCCATCACGGCGGCGAATTGCAGGCCGACCATGCCACCGCCGAAAATCTTGACGCTATCTGCGATCCCGATCTCGTTCACGGCGCGCAGGATTCCGGCCGAATCGGGCGGATAAGACGCGACATAGACGATGTCAGGCTTCGCAGCATTGAGCGCACGGATGATGCTGGAGAATTCCACGGTGTTTGGCGGATAGACCTGGTCGAACACAATCGACAAGTTGCGCTTCTTTGCGACCTCCCGCGCGGTCACCGCCAGATTCTGGGCGAATTCCTGGTCCGCCGTAAGAAGCGCCATGTTCTTGCCGCCGGCCTTCTGGCCCAGATCGAGGAACGCCGACGCCCACGCGTCGGCCGGTCCCCATGGAGCGTTGTTGAACCACATGTCGTGGCCAACCTTGCTGTTCACCTGGAACGAGAAGTTTCCGATCAGCAGCATGCCGCGCTGCTTGACGAGCGGCATGATCGGCGCCGTCGGCACCGTCGCGTAGGGCGCGAACAGGAGATCGACCTTATCGACATCCAGCAGCTTGGAGTAGATCGCCGGGGTCTCGGCGGCGCTCGATTTGTCGTCATAGACGACCAGTTCGACCTTGCGGCCGAGCAGGCCACCTTTGGCGTTGACATCGTCGCGCCAGATCTCGATGCCGAGCAGCGAAGCCTTGCCGCCGCCCGCAAGGCCGCCGGTTTGCGGCATACTCATGCCGATCCTGATCGGCGGCTGCTGGGCGACAACCCTTGAGGTCAGCCCGAGCACGCCGACAGATATCGCTCCGCCAAGAAGCGTCCTGCGTTTCATTGATCCTCCCCTATGTCACGCTTTCGGTTGCCTGCCCGCGTTCGGATTCTTCGTCCGGTTTTCGCGGATGGAAATTTGTTGGCTGCGCGCCTTTGCACGAACGTTAGAACCAAAGAGAGCCCGGCCACAACACGACTTTGGTGCGTCTTTGGGACTTGACCTCCGTGCGGATAATCTGCAGCGACGCCGGCGCGAACGTCAAATGCTAGCTCGCCGTTGCCGGCTGTTTCAGTATCGCCGAGGGGTCGGCACCGACGCGGCCGCCGGCCTTGTCGGCCGCGGTCTCGCGCGACAGCCGCATATCGAAGCGGATGCTCGGCAGCCCCGGAATGGGGCACTCCGCATCTTTCGGATTGATGTCGACGGCGAGGTCACCGGAAGAGCCGAACACGACGTCATCCGCCAGATGCGGATCGTCGCGCAAATAGAGGGCCGTCACCAACTCGCGATAGCCGGGCGCGCCGACCAGGAAGTGAATATGCGCCGGCCTCATGCCATGTCGCCGCTGCGCCCGGACCATGTCGCCCACAGGCCCATCCATCGGGATCGAGTAGCCGATCGGCTTGACGGTACGCACCACATAGAGACCATGCGCATCGGTGGTGAAGACGCCGCGATAGTCGATCGACGCGGCGCTTTCCTGAATGTCGTAGAGACCATCGGCGCCGGTCTGCCAGATCGAGACGGTTGCCCCGGCGAGCGGTTTGCCACCGACATCGGTCACACGGCCGTAGAGCACGCACTCGCTGCCGGGCTTCACGGTCTTGGCGATCTGGCTACCCGCCGCCAGCCTTGGCGAGGCCTCGCGGTAGAACGGGCCGAGCAGGCTGGTATGGGTGCCCTCCTCCATGGCCGTCGAGTCGTGCAGGCCGTTGACCAGAGCCGACAGGCCAAGGGTATCCGAAAGCAGAATGAATTCCTGCCGCGCCGGCGTACAGATCTTGCCGACCGCGGTCATAAACGCGATGCCCTTGATCCATTCCGCAGGGGTCAGCTTCACTTCCTTGGCGAAGGCATGCAAGTGCCTCACTGCGGCGGCCATCACCTCCCTCAGGCGCGGGTCCGGCGTCGACGCCATCTGGTCAAGCACCGCATCTGTAATCGTTTCCGGCGTCAGCTCTTGCATCCATCCCTCCCCTTTGGCCTGACGGCTATGACCGTTTTGCCCAGCCTAACGCCCTCCGGGCACGACCGCCAGACGAATCGGCGCCTTAAATAGTTGCAAGCAGCCGCGCGGGCAGCTTTGAGCCGGCTGCCCAAATCCCCCTTATTTATTGGCTTTATATTGGCTTTTGTTGTAGCTCGATTCCGGCCAGGGACCGTCAGGCGCGCCGTGCAACCGCCGGCGGTGGTCCGGCCGGCCGCTACTCCATCATCAAAGCTGCCGAGTCTGCGGGCGCCATCGGAACGATTGGCGGGCTTGCGATGCTGCGCTCGTTGCGACGCGCCTCGTGGAATTCAAGCACGCGTTGTGCCGTTCGGGTTTCAAGCCGCTCGAAGTTTTCGCGTGCTGTGGCAAGATCAGCCCTGGACATCCTGCGGTCCGCTGCCGTCATCAGCAAGAGAGCTCTAACCGTTGCCCAGGAGCAACCGGCGGCCTTTGCAACAACCTGCACCACGCCGGGGTTCTCATTGAGCACCGCCCGCTCGACCATCTCGATGGGGCAGCGTGCGAGAACCGACAAAGCCATCACCGTCTTTTCAAAGTCTTGCGCGCAAGCGGCCGCATGAACATTGGCGTCCCCGAGTTCTTTCCAATATTTGAGCCGTCTCACCTTCTTCCTTGCCTTGGCATGATCCCGCGACTTATTGCGGACCTCCAGGTTTATGTCGTCGATCACCTCTGTTACCGCCTCCTGCACAGCGTCGGCGAATTGCGGGTTTGCTGCGACGATTTTGCTGCGCACCGAAGCAGAGGCTGTTTCAAGAAGCTTCAAGAAGTGATGTCGAGGAATGTCACGCCGCGTTCCAACATGCAGCGCCAGCTGGGCATCATCGCCGGCTCGCACTACGAGCTTGCGGAAGCCACCATCAGAAATGCGGGCACCGGCATTCTTCGCAACGGTATGAACCACGACAGGTTCGCCACGCTCGATGAGGATGTCGGTGATGACTTCACTAATGGTTCGGCGTTGCGCGATGGCGTAAAGATGATCCTGGCTCTGGGTGCTTGCGTTGGCAACAAGGTCGGACTCGCTAAGTGCCGTCGACTGGCTGAGAACCGGAGCCGCCACGGCGATGACGTCATCGAAGGCAAATGCCCGAACCAGACCCGCTGGCGCATCCGGGTTGGTTGCAAGATGCTGTGCGAGCTTGATCCGGGTTTTCAGCTCAATTACGGCAACAAGGGTTTTGAATACCTCGTCGAACAGCTCAATCTGTTGATCCGAATAACGAGCGGACCCGGCGACAAACAAATCGGTGATGCGCGTAAGTGCTTTCAACTGCCTTTCCGTGAGCCCGGATATCGTTGTGTCCTGAATTTCGCTGATCAGAGCGGAGAACTTCGTCATGTTCATGGCCATCGTCTTTTGTCAGACATTTTCGCGTTTGAGGCGGGAAGATCGGAGAGTGACGATCACGTGTTACCGGCTATGCATGAAAATAACTGACTTCAGTCGCCTCATAGATAATTTAAATTGTCATAACTCGTGAAACACCTACCGGCCGGTTCGACCGACTACCCGGTGGCATTGACTGGCTAGGCAAACTGCCGAGCTGCGCGAACGGACCGAACAAGGTAAACCGATGCTTGAGGGACTCTTTAGCGAGCTCCTCCCGCTTCGGCCAGCGGCACCCCACGCGGCTTGTTTGGGGGTACCGTAGCGCGAAGTTCCCGACTTAATTTTCAGGCAGCGAAGCGGACGAGCATCCACCGTCTCGCGGCGTGGATGGCGCCCGAGCTGTGCTCAAATCTCTGCCCTCGAAAGACAGAGGGCGCAGGGAATGCCGGGCGCCTGGTGCGCCCGTAGCCGCGCGTGGTGGGTAGAAAGCACGCGCGTTAGTCACCACGGTCACACCGGAAACACCCGACATTCCCCGCGCAATGGTTTTAACGGTTTCCTTCGCGCTCTCCCCGGTGACCGGGCTTGTTTGCCACCGTCATCAGCAGAACTACTTCCGCCAACTTGACGCCAGCGTCGGGGCGTCAGGACCACACGACTTCGCCGTCCACCGAAAGCGCGTTCGTCTCGCCGCGCCATCAGCGTCCATCGCATCCCGTAACCCAACGTCCGTGACGATCGCGATACGCCCCTTGTGTCCGAAAAACCTGCCAGAATGAGCGAACGGGCGGTTCTGCAAAACCGCCCGTCGCTGGAACTGAGCCCGTTACGCCCCAAAGGCGGCAGAGCCTGGTGATCAGAGCGAGGGACAGCTCCGGTATCTTCCTCAACCCGAACAGTTGAAAGGGCTTCGAGCCCGAACCGAGCAAGGAAGGGAGTGGATGATGGCACAGAACGATCTCGTTGTCGTCGGTATCGATGTGGCCAAGGACAAGGTGGATGCCTGCATTCGCCGGTTCAAATTGCGGCAGACTTTCCTGAACAATCCCCAAGGACGCCGCAAGCTGATTGCCTGGCTTCGCAAATACCAAGTGGGTAAAGCGGTGATGGAGGCAAGTGGCGGTTACGAGCGTGAATGGCGCAACGTGCTACACAACGCCGGCATCGAGGTGCGGATTGTCGATCCCAGGCGGGTCCGCAATTTTGCGCTGTCGGCCGGACGTTTGGCGAAGAACGATCCGATCGACGCGGAGATGATCGCCTGGTTCGCTGAAACGTTTAGCCAAGCACCGGGCCAGATTCCTGATGCCGCGCGTGAGGAACTCGCGGCGCTGGCGAAAGCGCGCAAGGCCCTGATGGACGTCAAGATCCGACTGCAAGCTCAGAACGAGCATGCGGCACCGGAACCGGCTCGGAAGGCCCATGCGCGCATCTTGAAGAGCCTCGCCGCCGAAATCGACAAGCTTGAGGCCGCAATCTCCGCCAAGGTCAAGGCCACACCGGAGTTCGCCGAGCGTGCCGAGATCATCCAGAGTGTTCCGGGCCTCGCGCAAACGACGTCCGCAATCCTCATTGCAGGGATGCCAGAGCTCGGACAGGTCAGCGACGAGGTCGCCGCGGCCTTAGTCGGGCTCGCTCCTTATGACGATGATAGCGGCAAGCGGCGCGGCGAGCGCCACATCAAGGGCGGCCGCCGCTGGGTGAGAAACGCCATCTACATGCCTGTCTCGGCGCAGCGACGCAGAACAACCCGGTGCTTAGGGCTTTCTATCAGCGTCTGATTGCCAAGGGAAAGGAGCCGAAGGTTGCGCTCGTTGCCTGCATGCGCAAGCTGATCATCATCCTCAACACGATGCTCGCACGCCGCCAGAAATGGAATCCTGGCGCTCACGCCATAGCTTGACTGCGAGCCCTCTTACTGCGCTCGGTCCCCGACCAGGCGTATGACCGTCCTCCAAGACCGCTAAACGGGCGGGGTCAAGGCCGTCAGCCGCCAAAGGCCGGGGCGCGTCAGCGCCAGCCTTCAGGCCGACCGATGCCCGGTCTTACCTAACAGCACAGTTGCTTCTCGGGACGGGATGGGCGGAATCAATAACGCTGCGTCTAGCAAATCGCGAAGCGAAATATTTTTCGCCAGAGGACTGGACAGCTAATTGCCGGCCCAGCCCGTCGAGACTGGGCAAGTATTCTCTCAGCGTGCTGCGATGGGTGTGGATCGGCCTGTTGCGATCCGTGGCTCGATACGAAGCCAAAATGCCCTCAGAATAAGCCGAACCCACTGCAGGGCGGTTACGAGAGCGTATTGGTGAAGGGCAATAGCCATTGCCGCCATGGCGGCCATGAAGCCGTCGAAACCGAGGATGTTGAGCACGCGGGTGAAGTTGTAGCAGAGCGCCATCAGGCTCCATTCGCCGCGCACCTTGTTGAAGCCACGAACCAGGAAGTGCCGATAGCCGGCACGGCATTTGATGGTGCCGAAAGGATGCTCGACGATGGCGGAGCGACGGCGCATCAATTCGCCTGCGCTTTGCATCCGCGCACGATGACGTTCGAGAACATCTTCGTGCTCCCAGCGCGCGACGATGCGTTGATTTGACTTCGGTGCGAGGCAACGTGCCCTCAATGGGCACGCGTCGCAGATCGTCTTGCGGCTGAGATAGCGGATCTCGACCCGGCCGCTTGTATTGGTAAAACGCGCCTTCGTCGGACGCAGCAGCTCGCCGGCCGGGCAACGGTAAGCATCGGCAGCGCTGTCATAGCTGAAGTCTTTGCGGCTGAGGCGGCCCTGCTTCTCCAGTACCCCGTTGCCCTCGAACGGCGGTACATAAGCGATGATGCCGTCATCTTCGCAAGCCTTCAGGTCCGCACTGCTGTAGTAACCGACATCGGCCAGCGCCTGCAGCGTCTCGACTTCGAGAACCTCTTTTGCCGCTTTTGCCATCGCATGGAGATGGCCTGCATCGCTGCGATTGACGACCTCGCTGGCGACAATGAGATTGTGCTTGTCGTCGACGACGCACTGCGCATTGTAGCCTGCAATGGTCTGGTCGCCCTTGCTCAGAAGCCTTGCGTCAGGATCGGTCTTGGAGAATTGCCCCTTATCGCTCGCCTCCAGCCGCTTGAGATCGGCTTTTGCGCGCGAGCGCCTGGCCATCAGCTTCTCCACTCTTGCGCCGATATCACCGCCATCTCCTTTGCCATCGCCCTGACCCTCGCTTCGTTGCTTGCCTTCCGCCGCATCGTTGGCTTCAAGCGACTGGCCGTAAGCCTCGATCTCCTTGTCCAGGTCTGCAATCTGTTCGGCGAGCCTCCTGCGCGTGAAAATGCTCTCCTTGCTGGCGTTGCCGTGAAACAGGGCGCCGTCGATCGCAACAAGGGTTCCGCCGACAAGGCCGAGCTCGCGAATAAGCAGCACGAAACTGCGGTTCGCCGCCTTCAAGGCCTCCCAGTTCTCCTTGCGGAAGTTGGCGATCGTTCGATAGCCCGGCCTTAAGCTCTTCAAAAGCCAGATCAGCTCCAGATTGCGGCCCGCCTCCCGCTCCAGCCGACGCGACGACCTGATCTGGTTGATGTAGCCGTACAGGTAGAGCTTCAACAGATCGGCTGGATCGTAGGGCGGCTGCCCCACTTCTTCCGCGCCGCGATCGGCATGGCGGAAGCCGAGCTTGGCAAGGTCGACAGCGCAAACGAAGCTCTCGATCGCCCGGACCGGATTGTCCGGCCCGACATAGTCCTCAATCCGAGGAGGAAGGAGACAGGACTGGTCCCGGCTCTCGCCGGTCTTGAATGTGCGATTCGTCATAAGCGGAATCGTACATCAACTCCCGAAATTGCCCCATTCTTGCCCAGCCTCGTCGGGCAAATCAGTCAAACCGCATTCGCCAGATGAAGCGCCTTCAACATGATGATGGCCTTCTCGGTCCCGATTCCGAACTCATTGATAAGGGCCGCCAGCGCCTTTGCCGTTTCCGGAACGGTTGATGCATTGCCGAGGATGCAAGCCCTGCAGGCGGCATCCTGTGCCGTCGAAGGCACCGCGCTCGTCTGCTGGAAATCGATCATGGCACAATAGCAAATAACGTGGTGGTCGCAGAGCAGGTCCAGCCTGATGCCCGCCTGCGCCGTCGAGGGTTGGATGATCGTCGCCTTCGAAAGCGTAGAGTACCCTATGCCGGCTGGAACGTGCGGGACGAGATCGAGAACGTAGTTGAAGAGATCGTATCGGCGTACATTCTTGTCAAAAATGCCGGTCCACACCGCATCCCCCGTTCGGGGCGACGCAAACAGGCACGCGGTTGCGCCTTGAGCCAATCTTTCGGCGACGTCTTCCACAAAGTAGGTCGCGAGCGCGCTGCCAAGACTATGCCCCGTGACAACAATCGTGCCGTTCCCGACCAGATCTTCCACCCCTTCCGCTGCGTTCTGAAAAGTGGTGGTGCCTGTCGCAGGATCGGCAAGGCTCATCGTTTGATAAATGCCCCAGAAGCCCTGTTCGACGCGCGCCCCGGGATAGCGTGGGTGCGGGATCGGGACGAACTCGGCGTCGATGACCCATTCGATCATTCCCTCCGTGCCTCGGATCGCGGCGACAAAGGAGGTTGGCGTCGCCTGGTTCTGGGCCACGAACCCGTAGAACACGCGCTTGCCGTGATCGATACCAAGCTTCCGGTTCGACGCTCCCTTGGTCGGGACCAGCGCGTCTTGGGCCGTCACGTAGCCAACGACTTTCCAGCCGGCCGCGGCAATCCGGGCATCCGCCGGGGGATTCAACGTACCGGGCGCGGCAGCGTACATGTCCTCCGCGTACATCGCCAGTAACCCGAATTGAACGGCATCTGTGGACATGTCGCATCTCCCCCGAAAGCACGGCAAGAAGCCGACTGCCTCTGTGCATCCTCCGACCAGCGGAGGCGGAATGCTTCTATTTCGAGCCAGCCTCAAAAGTCGGGCCGGGTCCATTATGGTTGAAGTATGGGAAATTCACAACTCAAAGACTGCGGTTGACTTATGACGCTTCGCCAACTGAATGCTTCGTTGAATTTTCCCGCGCCGTCCCGGCTCTCCCATCATCCCACGCGGGAATGCGCGCCCGATGACCAACTCCGCCACATTCGGGATCGCGGCATCCGCCCGCGCAATGAATCGCGGCCGGCAAACGTGCGGCGCGCTGCACCGGGCAGCGAATCACCCTCACCTTCAAAATCGAGCTTGCAGCTGCTCTGGCAAGGGCGCTCCTTGCCGCCTTTGTTTCTCGCACGATTGTAATGTGTTTTAGCCCGTCCTATTCGTGAGAATGCGGTTTTTTGGTCCGATTGATGCGGCCGCAGATCTCCGCTGACGAGGGGCACAGGATTGCCTTCGGCTTTTCACCGCTTGACGATCCGTACTTTGCAACGCGCTTGAGGGATGGGTTGGGCGAACGGGGGCGCACGCCCCGCCGGTCAAGGACCGAGCGGCAGCAGTGCGCCGGGCAAGCTGCGGAAGAGGTCGGCTTCGGGACATGCCGCGGCGAACGCGAGGCGGATGCGGCTCGTGGTCTCGACGACCCTGGCGGCGATTTTCAAGAGACGAAGACGCAGCGTCGCGAACTCGGCAGTGGCCAATTCCCGGGCTTTGGGAATGGCGTCGCGCACGGTAAGCATCAACCAATAAGCGGCGGTATGGAGAACGAGGCGGACCTGGTTGGCAAGCGCCGAACGGCAGCTGGTGCGATCGGAGGCGAGCTGCGTCTTGTGCAGCTTGATCAGATTTTCGGCTTGGCCGCGCGCGCAATACAGGCTGTCGTAGATCCATGCGGCCGATCCGACATCGAGGCTGGTGACGACGAAGCGGATGTCGAGGCCGAGCGTGGTCGCCTCAATACGGGCGACGGCGCGCCGTTCGCGATCCCAGGATTTTGCCTTGTGGCGCGTCTCGGTATAGCCGCGCAGAACAGCCAGGTTCTCGATGGCGCGTCGCGTGCGGATGTCGTCAGCGACCTCGTCGACTTTTCTGGCGAGAGGCTTGGTGCCAGACAGACCGAAGACGTAGTCGATGCCGTTGTTCTCGCACCACGTCATGGCCTCCGGCCGAGCATAGTGCCCGTCGCCACGGAACGTAATTCGCGTCTTGTGCCACCGCGTGCGGATGTGCCGTACCAGGCGTCGAAGATGGGCACGCACCTCGACGCCGCCCGGCGTCTTGCCGGGCCGCAGCACGACCGCCACGGGCCGGCTCTTCTCCGTGTCATAGACGTGGATCGGCAGGAAGCAGCGTTCGTCATAATGAGCGTTGAACAGCGAGAGTTGCTGATGGCCGTGGACGACATCGCAGGTGTCGTCGATGTCGAGCGTGACGGATGCGGGCTCGCACGGATAGCTATCCATCCATGCGTCGACCAAGGTGTAGGTCAGGCGGATCACGTCGCGCAGTCGCGGCGAATTCTCTAGCCGCGACAGCGTCGGTTGCGAACACAAATCCCGACCCGTGTCCGGCAGCCGTCCGCAGGCCAACTTGAACGCCGGATCGGACCGCAGATGATCGAGGTCGTCGGCGTCCTCGTAGCCGCAGCAGATCGCGAACATGCGGGCGCGGAACATATCGACCAGGCTGTGCACGACCCGCGTCGGATCGCGCCGATCCGGGAACACCCGGGCCAGATTGTCGGCCAAACCGAGACGCCGCTCGGCCATCGCCAGAAGCATCACGCCCCCATTCGAGGTCAGGCGCCCGCCATCGAAGGCAGCTGTGACTTTCTTGGCCTGAACGGCTGGAAATGAGAATGGCAGAATCGTATCATTGGTCATGGCGGGCGTGGCGTTCGCGGGTGAAGGTGATGGGGTTGGCTTCGCAACCGAATCCTACGCCGCATCAGCGCTTTACGCCACGCTCGCCAACCTCTCAGGCGCCCGCTGGCGAATAAGACGGGTTAGCTATCGAAATGCCCCGCAGATGCATTTATCATGAGCCGGGAGGTCGCTTCAGATCGCCTGATTCTGCGACGAAGCGGATCTCGCGGTTGGTTCCGCAGCGAGGCGCAGGCCGCCGGGTGCCGCAAATCCGCGCTCCGAACGTGCAAGACTGGGAAGTTGGATGAACGCAGTTAAACAGTCCGGCATTGCTCGGCTATTGAGCTTGCTGGGCCAGCCCCAGCATTCGTATCGGCCCGCCACCGAAATATTTCTCGATTTGAACGTCGATCGGGTCGCCGACAATCTGGGCCTGGCGAGCAATGGCAGCGACCGTGGGGCAGAGAACCGGCCGTCGGCCGACGCGGAGACGTTCGACGACGTCGAGCATCGGGTCGTGGAATTGATCGAGACCCACAAGCAGGATGCCCATTCGATCTATCTCGAACACCTGCACACCTACGACGAGCGTCTGACGGCGCTCAACTTCGAAGAGCGTTTCGCGATCATCCAGCAGGCGGCGCCGGAGTCGGTCGGCGAATTCCGCGCCGAAGCCGCCCTCGGCCGCGACGAACTGTTCAGTCTGCGGCGCAGGCTCTACGATTCGGAACAGGAACGCGACGATTTTCGCCGGCGCCACAGACTGGCGCGGCCTGCCCGCCTGTCATCGCAAGGCAAGACCTTGCTGAAGGTGGGAATACTGGCGATCCTGTTCGTCATTGAAGTGATCATCAACGGCAATTTTCTGGCCAAATCGAATCCGCAGGGACTATTGGGCGGCGCCGTTCAGGCGGTGAGTTTCGCGGCGCTGAATATCATCGCCAGCTTTCTCTGCGGCCTGGTACCGATTCGCCTCATCAACCGCCGGAACTACTTTTTCAAATTGATCGGCCTGTTGTCCGCCATCGGCTATCTCGCCTTCGCGACAGCTCTCAATCTCACGCTCGCGCATCTGCGCGAAATACCTCCTACCGTGAACGGTGATGTCGGACAGGAGGTCATGGTGCAGCTGCTCCAGACACCCCTCGTTCTCAACGACATCATCTCCTGGGTGTTTTTCGGGATCGGCTTCATCTTTTCGCTGGTCGCCATGACCGACGGATTGCTCTTTACCGATCCGTATTTTGGCTATGCCTCGCTGGAACAGCGGTGCAATGAGGCCCGCGCGCAATACACCGAAGGCAAGGCCGAATTGATCGAGCGGCTGCGCGAAATCAGGGACGCCGCGAGCGAAGCCATGAACGGCGCAGCGCGCGATCTATCCGTCCGGCGCGGCGAATTTGACGCAATCATTCAGGCGCGGGGACGCCTGGCACAACGGTTTGCCGAACACCAAAATCACATCGAGAGATCCTGTCGCGCCCTGCTTTCGATCTATCGCGAAGCCAATCGCAAGGCACGAACCACGCCGGCTCCGGCCTACTTCGCAAAGCCTTACAGCATGGATCGAATCGTCTATGTCGGAACTGACAAGGATGAAACGGCACGAGATCAGCTTCGCCAGTCAATTCTCGAGACACAGGACATCCTGAATCGCCAGATCAAGGCCATTCACGAGGCTTTCGATGAGGCTGTGCGCTCGTATCGCGAAATTGACGACCTGATCCCGGAGAGCAAGCGTGGCCCGTCGGCAGTCAAGACAGCGTAACAGCGCGCGCGGCACGGGCGCGGCGATCGGCGGCGTTGCGTTGATATTTCTGGCGCTGGCGGCATTGGGCATCCTGGCCTTGTTCTATTTTTCCGTGACCCCGAAGCCGAAGCTCGATGCAGCCTCGTTGTGCCCGGTCGACGGGCCTCGGGGCATTACGGTGGTCCTGGTCGATACTTCCGATGACCTGCCGGAACCGGCCCAACGCCAGGTTCTGGGTCTGCTCGAAGACCAGATCTCCGAGCTTCCCGACTATTACAAGCTCGACATCCGCGTGCTCGACATCGCGGGCAGCCGAAGCCGGTCGCTGTTTTCGAAGTGCAACCCGGGTGATGGAACTGGCTTGAGCGAATGGACCGACAATCCGCGTATCGCGCGTATGCGCTGGCTCGAAAGCTTCCGGCAGCCGGCAAAGGATGCCATCAAGAGCAGCCTGGCATCCGCGAAATCGAAAAGTTCGCCGATCATGGGCGCGATCCAGGACATCGCGATCGACGAGTTTTCCTCCGCGGCAGCGCAAAAGGTCGAAAAGAAACTCATCGTGATTTCCGATATGCTGGAGTATACCCCGCTTTACAGCCAATATCCGAGCGCCGGCGACCTGTCCTATCAGAGGTTGAAGCGATCGCCCGCCTACCTGAAATTCAGGACGGACTTGCACGATGCGCACGTCAAGATCGAATACGTCCAGCAAACGCAGGTGACAATCGACACGGTCCGTCACATCGAATTCTGGAAGGAGTGGATCACGGACAACAAGGGCGTGTTCGATGGCGCTCGGCGACTGCAGGGTGCAAGGTAATGGCCTCTACCAATAGCCTTCGCGATGCGCCGCCCGGACTGTTGAGCGGGCTGCTGTTCTTCGCCGTCGTGATGTCGGGCGCCGGCTACATCGTGTTCTCCAAGCTGCACGGGTTCAGCGCGCTTCAGGTCACCCTGGTCCCCGTGCTGATCATGATCGCCTATGCATTGGCGCTTGGGCTGGCGCGCCTGTTCCGGCTGCGCGATGACCAGTCCGGCGACAATCTCTACTACATGGGCTTTCTGTTTACGCTGACCAGCCTCGCCGTCTCTCTCTACCAGTTTTCGTCGGCGGGATCGGCCGAACAGATCGTGCAGAATTTCGGCATCGCCATTGGTTCGACGATTGCCGGCATCACGCTGCGGATTTTCTTCAACCAGATGCGGCGGGATCCGGTCGAAGTGGAACACATCGCGCGACTGGAGCTTGCCGACGCATCACGAAAGGTCAGACGCGAACTCGAAAGCACGGTTCTCGAATTCGGCTATTTCAGGCGGGCCACCCAGCAATCGATCACGGACGCCGTTGAGGAACTCGACACGTTGCTGAAAGAGGCAAAGGAGCGAATTGTCGGTCAGCTCGAGGGCTTCGCGCTGGACGCCAACAAGCCCCTGCAGGACGCTTCAAAGCAATCCGGTGAAACCATCGAGCAACTGAACGCCACGATCTTGACGACCTTCGCAACGGTCGCGAAACAACTTGCCGAAGACGGCGCGCGGCTCTCGACCAGTACCGCTGCGATCGTGCAATCAATCGACAGCGTCGTTTCCAGGCTGGCCTCGTTGCAAACCCCGGAACAGATCATCGAAGTCAAGCTGAACCCCGCGATTGCCGGCCTGACGCGCGTGGTGAGCACGTTCAGCAAGAATGCCGAGGTGCAGGCGATTTCGGTGAATTCCAACCTGAAGCAGACGCAGGCGCTTTCGAGCGCGATATCAATCCTGTTGTCCGAGATCAGGGCCGCCGAAGCGGCGCGTATCGCCTCCAATCCTTCGATCGATCCCGCCGACACGCCGCCGCAGGCCACGCCCGCGCGCCTCGAAAGGGATGGGAACTACTAGAGCATGATCCGGAAAAGTGGACACCGGTTTTCCCTCGCGACAAACGCGGGACGCGTTTGCGCGGAGATCATGCTCAAACAAAAAGAAAGAGCGAGATGACGATTTAACGAAAAGTCATCTCGCGCTAGCCCGCATGTCGCGGTCAAACGCAAACCAATAACCGGCAGGTTCGCCATGGACGGCCATATTTTCCGACAATCGTCGTCGTATCGCCAGGGGCTGGTCCTCGGTCTGACCATGGCCGAGATCATGATCCTGCTCATCTTCTGCCTGCTGATCACGATGGCCGCGTTTCTGAAGAGAGAGCAGACCAAAAGGGAGGAGGCCGAACAGCAAATCCGCATCGAGCGCGTCAGCAGCATGGCCGACCGGAACCTGGTCATGGCCATCAAGCAGAACCCGGAACTCTACGAGCGGCTTCGCTCCGAGGTCGTGACATCGAGTAACGTAAAGGCCGTGGATGAATTCTGGCGCGAGCTGGTCGAAAGCCGCAATGCGATGGCCGAGTTCAAGAAGGGTGGGCTGTCGGAAAGGAATATCCGCGATCGGCTCGCCGAGATAGAGCTACTCAGTTCCAGGGGCATCAACCTGGACAAGGCCCTTCGCGACGCAGACATCGTCGGAAGCATCGAGAAAGTCATGCCTGCCGCCGGCCAGCCTTCGACACCGCCGCAGGCGATTGCAGACGCCGTCAGTCGCGGGCTTTCCGGTGACACACAATCAGGCCACCAATGGCCGCCGATCATCCGATTGAGCGAGGCCGACGGAAACTTCTTCAAGACCGGAAGCGCGGAGCTGTCGCCCGAGTTCCGCGAGAAGCTGATGACTTCGACGCCCGAGCAAATTGTCGCGCTGATCAGGAAATACGACGTCGACGTCATCGAGGTCGTCGGCCACACGGATGAGCAGCCGGTCGGCATCCGGCAATCAAACCTCGATCGCTACCTGGTTCCGGTTCTCAGGAATTACGCGGGCATCGCCAGTCTCGTTCCGGCAGACAATGCAGGGCTCGGCCTCGCGCGGGCCGTTTCGGTTGTCAGCGTGCTCAGCCGGAGTCCGCTGCTTTCGGGGTACAAGATGATACCGATGTCCGGCGCGCAACTCGTCAATACCGACGAGACCCTGGCCATTGACGGCGCTTTTTCGGGCGACGTTCGGGAGAGGCGGCGAATTGAAATACGGTTGCGGAAGTCCTCGCCGCATGATGTGTCGGTCGACGCGTCAGCTCCGGATGCGCCGATACGACCCCGGCCAAAGCCCCCGTTGCCGATCGTAACGCGACCGTACGCACCATCAAACCTTATGCTCGATCGTTAGTGCGGCGCATTTCACGGCGTGATTGCTATCGGTTCGATTCAGGCCGAAGCCCAAGGATTTCCAATCCCGGCGGAGATTTCCATCAATCCGTCTGATCGCGGCGCACGCTAAGCGCCTGGGTTTCGGCGGTTGCGGGGGCGGTGCCGAATGACCGTGGCTGGGTCAGCACCTCCGGCTGCAGAATCTGATCGAGTTGCTCTCGGGTAAGCAGCTTCTTTGCCAGCACCAGATCGTAAACGCTTTGACCCGTGATGAGCGCTTGCTGGGCGATCTCGGTCGCATTGGCGTAACCAATATAGGGATTGAGCGCGGTCACTATCCCGATCGATCTTTCGACGCCCCGGCGCAGATGCTCGCGGTTGGCGGTAATGCCGCTCACGCATCGCGTGGCCAGCGTCAGGCAACCCGACCGGAGATGGTTGACACTCTTGAACAGGCTGTGCGCGATGATGGGCTCAAAAGCGTTGAGCTGCAATTGACCGGCCTCGGCCGCAAAACTGACGGTGATGTCGTTGCCGATCACCTCGAAGGCGATCTGGTTGACGACCTCGGGAATGACCGGGTTGACCTTGCCCGGCATGATGCTGGAGCCCGCCTGCATCGGCGGCAGGTTGATCTCGCCGAGCCCGACGCGAGGCCCCGACGACAGCAGGCGTAAATCGTTGCAGGTTTTCGACAGCTTGACTGCGACCCGCTTCAGGACGCCGGAGAGCTGCACGAAACTGCCGCAATCCTGGGTCGCCTCGATCAGGTTCACTGCCGTTACGACCGGAATGCCCGTGGTCGCCCGCAAATGTTCGCAGACCACACGCGCATAGTCCGGATGGGCATTGATGCCGGTTCCGATCGCGGTGGCGCCCATGTTGATCTCGCAAATCAGAAGGACCGCTTCCTTCAAGCGCTGTTCGTCTTCCCCCAGCATCACCGCATAGGTCGAGAATTCCTGGCCCAGCGTCATCGGCACAGCGTCCTGCAACTGGGTCCGGCCCATCTTGATGATGTCCTTGAACTCCTCGGACTTTGCCTCGAACGCCCGACGCAACACCGCCATGGCGTCGACCAATCCCATGATTCCGGAATAGGCCGCGAGCTTGAGCGCCGTCGGATAGACGTCGTTGGTGCTCTGGCTCATGTTGACGTGTTCGTTGGGATGCAGCGATTTGTAATCGCCCTTGGCACGACCGAGCAGCTCCAGGGCGCGGTTGGCGATGACCTCGTTGGCATTCATATTGGTCGAGGTGCCTGCCCCGCCCTGGATGACGTCGACCACGAACTGCTCATGCAGCCGGCCGGCCTTGATCTCCTCGGCCGCGGCGACGATGGCGTCAGCCCGCCTCTGATCGAGCAGCCCCAGTTCGCGGTTGCTTTTCGCCGCGGCCAGCTTGATCGAAGCCAGCGCCTTGATGAGGTCCGGATAGATCGAGATCGGGGTTCCCGTGATCGGAAAATTCTCCACGGCACGCAGGGTGTGGACACCATAGTAAGCATCCGCCGGAACATCCCGGTCGCCCAAGAGATCGTGTTCGCGTCGTATGCTCATCAAAAAGCCTCTCGTCGGGATTCGCTATATCTGGATGAAATCAGGAAGAAGCGGGTTTTCCAAGCCTTGTTGCAACCGACAGCCGTTTTATCTCGCGCTTGGAACCGTGGCGAGGTGATATTCCCGTGACGGCACCTCGCCGGAATACCGACCGTGGTCATCGGACCGGGCTCGATCGCGCAGGCGCACAAGCCCGACGAGTTCATTGAGCTATCGGAGTTGCTGAACTGCGCCGACTTCATCGGGCGGCTGATCGCGCATTGCACGAACAATCGCGGCCTGGTACCCGCTTTCCGAAGTTCGTGATCCGGCTCCGCATCCTCGCAAACGAACTTCGGAAAGCAAAGGGTACTGGTGTGGTGGTTCAGAAGGTCTCTTCGCCAGTGCAGCGAGTCCGTCAAGAGAACTTCTGAACCAAAACCACACTAAAATCATGGATTTCTAGTGTCCTTTCGAATCCGAAGTTCGCAGAGGTGCTAGCTGCAAAGGAGTGCGAACTTCGGATTCGGAACACTAGCAAACTTATGATTCTCGTGCCGCTTTTCGATTTGAAGTTCCTGATCGATTTTGCCGCGCGTGACGCAGGAACTTCAAATCGGCGACACTGGACGGTCCGCCGCGTTGAGGCCGCGTCCGCCGTTGCGGAGACCATTGGCCGTTTCCGCGCCGGGGCTTTTCCAAGTCGTCTAGGCGGGACGAAAAAAGCCTCTGAAATGTTTAAGTCATCCTTTAGAAATCGGACTTACCCTATATAGCCGATGGCCCGGTCGCCTCCGCGTCGACCCTCAAGCTTTCTTCGCAATTCGCCGAATCAACTTTGATTTTGGATTTGGGCTGCGGACGCGATTCCGCTGTTGAAGGACGACGGACAAACCGGGATGAGCAACCCACTCGCTGAGGTCGATTTCGACTACGCGACAACCATCGCGGATCGTGCCAATCGATTCATGTCGCTGCACGGCGTCCCGCCGATTCCGGAAAACTTTTCCGTCTGGTTCGACTATGCGATGGGCGCGTCACCGGCGCTGAGAAAGACCATCGATATCCTGATCGCCAACAGGCAAAAATTCGATTCCGCGATCAATCGCGACCTCTACGTCACCTATATCAACCCGAGGGTCGATAGCGCCGCCCCGGAGGAGTTTCCCGAGCAGCTGCGGGGCGTGATCTCGAGCGCCAAGGAATTCCTCAAAACGGCAATTTCCGACAACCGCACGCAGATCGAGGCGCTCGGCGAAGTCTCCTCGCAATTTCAGGCGGTCAGCGATCCCCGGCCAATTATCGAAAAGCTCGTGATCGAACTGTCGAATGCGACGACGCGGGCTTCAGGCCTGGAGATGAATTTTCTCAAGACATCGGAAGAACTCGACAAGATTCGTGACTCGCTGAGACTGGCGGAACTGCATTCGAACACCGATGCCTTGACGGGGCTCGCCAACCGACGCTCATTGGAAGCGTTCCTGCGTTCCGCGCAGATTGCCGCGATGGAGGCAGGCGAGCCGCTCAGCATTCTGATGATCGACATCGATCACTTCAAGCAGTTCAACGACAGCTACGGACATCAGGTCGGCGATCAGGTTCTTCGGCTGGTGGCCGAGGTCCTGCAAGAGAGCGTTCGCGAGGGCGACCTCGCCGCGCGCTACGGCGGCGAAGAGCTGATGGCGGTGCTTCCCGAAGCCGCCCTCGACATCTGCGCCGATGTCGCGGAACGGATTCGCCGCCGCATTTCGGACGCGCGTTTGACCCGACGCGCTACCGGCGAGGAGATAGCGAGCATTACCGTTTCAATCGGCATGGCGCAGTTCCGGATGGCCGAGTCCGCGGAAACTTTGATCGAGCGGTGTGACCGCGCGCTCTATCAGGCGAAGCGATCGGGCCGCAATCGCACCGTCTCGGAAAACGGCGTCGAAGGCGAAACCGCTGCGGCGTAGTCCTTCGCGTCTTCCTGACGCGAACCGGTACCCACCCCCGGATCAAGTCCGAGGGCATGCTTCGCTTGAAAACGCTTTAATGCTCGTACACCAGCCTCGCCCTGATCGTGCCGTCAAGCGCGCGAATTTCGTCAAGAAGTTCGTGGCTGTCGTGTCCGGTCAAATCGGCATCGAGCACGACGTAGCCGACCTCCCTGTCGGTCTCCAGGTATTGCGCGACAATGTTGATGTCGCGTTGCAGGAACAGCTCGTTCAGCCGCCGCAGCATGCCGGGCACGTTGCGGTGAACGTGGCTGAAGCGGGTGCCGAGCGGACGCGCCGGCAACTGCACCTGCGGGAAATTCACGGCACCCGTCGTGGAGCCGCCGCTGAAATAATCGAGCATCTTGCGGGCCACTTCGCGGCCGATGCGATCCTGTGCCTCCTCGGTCGAACCGCCGATATGAGGGGTCAGGATCACGTTCTTCAGGCCTTGCACGGGACTTTGAAAGCGCTCTGAATTCGAGGACGGCTCGACCGGAAAAACATCGAGCGCGGCTCCCGCCAGATGACCGTCGCGAAGCGCTTTCGCCAGCGCATCGAGATCGACGACCGTTCCGCGGCTGTTGTTGATCAGGAAGGAGCCCGGCTTCATCAGCCGCAGCTCGGCCGCTCCGATCATGCCGGCAGTCGCCGGCGTCTCCGGGACATGCAGGCTGACGATGTCGCTCTGGGCCAAAAGATCCTGCAAGGTCTCGACCGGCTCGGTGTTGCCGTGGCGAAGCTTGTCGGTCTGGTCGAAGAAGATCACCTTCATGCCCATCGCTTCCGCAAGCGTCGAGAGCTGCGATCCGATGTTGCCGTAGCCGACGATGCCGAGCGTGCGGCCGCGCACCTCGTGGCTGTCGGTTGCGGATTTGTCCCAGGCGCCTTCGTGCGCCGCGATCGAGCGGGGAAAGATGCGCCGGAGCAGCATGACGATTTCGCCGATCACCAGTTCCGCCACGCTGCGGGTATTGGAGAACGGCGCATTGAAGACCGGAATACCGCGGCGGCGGGCAGCGTCCAGGTCGACCTGGTTGGTGCCCACGCTGAAACATCCCACGACGGTCAAGCGGTCGGCACCGGAAAAAAGTTCAGCCGTCAGCTGGGTTCGCGATCGAATGCCCAGCAGGTCGACGCCCTTGATGGCCTCGCGCAGCGCGCCGGCCTCGAGCGCCTTGGGCAGGCGCTCGACGCTGAAACTTTTCGCACTCAGGAACAGCTCGACGGCGCTGTCGTTCACGCCCTCCAGCAAGAGGACCTTGGCCTTCGGAGCGGGCGGCGAAGGATGGCTCGGCATTTCGTCTCCATGGACAATCGGTGAAGCGGGCCACTCGCGCCCCGCGATCATGTCGAGGGACCCATGCAACTTCGGAAGATCCAGGCCGACATGTCATGGCGCCGGCTGGAGACGTTCGCGCAGCCTACCAGCGGCGCCATCCCCATCCACCATAATAGCCGTACGGTGCATAGCCCCAGGGTCGATAGCCATAATAGACCGGCGGACCAACGACATAGGCTCTCGGACCATAAACGGGCGGCCCAACCTCTTCCACTTCCTCGTCATAGACCTGTGGTGCCGGCCGCGGTCGCCGCGCCGGCGCCAGGCCGAGATTGCGGGCGATGACATAGCCGTCCCGGCCGTCCGTGGAGGTTTCGCACCATCCATTGCTGCACTTGCCGACCTCGACCGTCGTCCCCTTGGGAATAATCGACAGCACCGGGCTGTCGGTGCCGGGCGATTTGCGCAGGTTGGTCTCCGCGGTGGTGGCGATCGGCTTGGCGGTGGCGCCAAATGCTGACAGGAGGGTGACGATGGCGGCCGATGCCGCGATCCGTACAAAGCTCATGGCTGTCCTCTTTTTCCTTCTCACCTCGCGCTGCCCCCGATGGATATTTAACCGCAGTCGCGGCCCCGCCTTCAAGGCCCTCGCATGCCCTTTGGGCCGCGGTCTTCCTTTCAATTGATCGCGGATGTCGGGGTCAAAGCACGGCGCTCACGCCGCATCGGCGCTGGAAGGCCGTTGATGGAATCAGGGAAGATGCGTTCGGAAGGACGCCCGCTCAAATCAGCGAAGCCACCTTCTCCAGGCCGATCAGGCGGGCGAGCTGACGCACCTCGCGCTTCTGGTCCTCGCGCAGTTGAAACAGCAGCGGCATCGCGGCCGATTTCAGCTGCTGGACTTCCTCGGCATCGGGATCGATCGGTACGCCGGTCGCGTTCGGGTCGGCCTGCCGCGTGGCGTGGATCTTGCGGGCCACGGCGCGCAGCGCGCTTTCCACCGCCGGCCAATAGGATTCCTGATCGGACGAAAGCCTGAGGCGTTCCTTGATGCCGGCGATCTGCACGTCGCTCAAAAGCGCGTAGGTTTTTTGCACCGGCGGCTTGCTGACAAGCTTCGGTTTCGGCGGCGCCGCCGCGGCCGCTGGTGCCGGATCGTTGATCTTCAGCCCTTCGATCTCGGCCGACGGGGTGGCCGCGAAGGCCTGCCGCAGCGGCTCGCTCGGGATCGCGCCGGTCTGCATCGGTTCGAACGAGGCCGGCGCAACCGCGGCAACGGCCAGCCGATCGCCTTTGCCTTCCCTGTTCGAGACGAGACCCTGGACCGTGGCAGAAGCCGCTGCCATCTCCGGTCCGGCCGCGGGCACGCTATCGCGGCCCAGAATGCTGGCGGCGGCCGCCCCGACGACGAGGAAGCATGTCAGCGCGATGATGGTCATTGCTCTCGTCAAGCAATTCTCCGTTTTCCTGGCCGAGCCACGGTGATTTTCCCGATAACTGGGTGATAATTAAGGCTTAACCGTGCCGTCCCGGTGGCGACCGGTTCCCATGCTCCGGAGGGATAATCAGGCCGCGGCGGTGAGTTCGTAGGCATCCTGGATGTCGGCGACGATATCGGATGCCTCCCACAGCGCGTCGGGGGCGACCGATCGCAGGCTGATGGTCCAATTACCGCCCCTGCTGGAACGGGGCATGCTGACGATGTCGAATTGGACGTTACGGCACAGCGGATGGCGCTCCAGGGCGCAAGCGACGCGGTTCTTGATCTCGTCGAGGGTCGCCGGCGTTTTCGCAAACGGTGTCTCGAAATCCATGTCGCCCCCCCATCAAACGCGGCTTCCAGCGCCTCGCGCGAGCGACGGGCGGCCTCGGACGCTAATCTTGGGGCGGGTTGGTTAATGACGCCTTAAGGCCGCGGTTCGGCAGCCGCGATCACGCGGCGCGCGACAGCGGCGCGAATGGCGCAGGCCTCAGCGGGAGCGATCTTCTTCGGGGATGCGAAGCCAAGGACCGGGAACAGCCCGGCATCGTCCGGGGCTCACAGCGGCGGATCGACCGCCTCGTCGTATTCTCGTTTGAAACGCGCGATCAGCTCGGCGGCCGGCACAATCTTGCCGACGCTGCCGACGCCCTGGCCCGAGCCCCAGATTTCCTTCCAGGCTTTCGGCTTGGCGCGCTCCCCTGACGCATCGGTTCCGAAACTCATCTTCGATGCATCGGATTGCGGAAGATTGTCGGGATCCATGCCGGCCGCGACGATCGACGGCTTCAGGTAATTGCCGTGCACGCCGGTGAAGAGATTCGAGTAGACGATATCTTCCGCGCCCGAGGTGGTGATCATCTGCTTGTAGGCCGCAACCGCGTTGGCCTCTTTGGTCGCGATGAAGGCGGAGCCGATATAGGCGAAGTCGGCGCCCAACAGACGCGCCGCGCGGATGGCGCGGCCATTGCCGATGGCGCCCGACAGCGCGATCGGCCCATCGAACCACTGCCTTGTCTCCGCCACGAATGCGAACGGCGATATCACCCCGGCATGGCCGCCGGCACCGGCCGAGACCAGGATCAGGCCGTCGGCGCCCTTCTCGACCGCCTTGTGCGCGAATTTCTGATTGATCACGTCGTGGAAAACGATGCCGCCCCAGCGATGCGCGGCCTGATTGACTTCCTCGCGTGCGCCGAGCGAGGTGATGATCATGGGCACCTTGTGCTTTTCGCAAAGCGCCAGATCGTGTTCGAGCCGGTTGTTCGACCGATGCACGATCTGATTGACGGCGAATGGCGCCGACGGGGAATTGGGATGGGCCGCATCGTGCGCGGCGAGCTCCTGCTTGATTCGTGTCAACCACTCATCGAGCAGCTCCGGCGGACGCGCGTTCAGCGCCGGAAACGATCCGACGATACCTGCCTTGCACTGCGCGATCACGAGATCGGGGACCGAGATAATGAACAGCGGGGCACCGATCACGGGTAAAGACATACGGCCCTTGAACAAGGCAGGCATGGACATTCGTCAAGAATCCTTTTGCACGATTGGGGGGACGTCACGCATCAGGCAAAGAATGCCAGACATCATCCCAAGAAAGCAATCGCAGCTTCCTGGGCGACGCAAGCGCGGCCCAGGCGCTACTGACACAGCGCACGGGTGACGTAATAGTCGGTGCGGCAATCGTCCGGCTTCCGCGTCCGGCCGGGAATCAGCACTTTCGCGGAGCAGGCTTCCACGGAATTGGCGTTGAGGCTGTTGCCCTCCTTGAAGCCCTTGGCCTGGCAGAGCTTATCGGCGCCGGCCTTGCAGTCCGGCGCGCCATTGGTGGAAGCCGGACATATCACGCGTCCCGTGACCATGGAGGACGGCTTGGCGAGGCGCGACAGGCTTTCGCCCGCATCCTTTGCCGCATCCTTGGCGCGCGCATTGAGATCCTCGATGGCCTCACCTGTGCTCTTCAGCGTCGGCAAGACCGACAGGGACTTCTCGAGCATCTTTCCCATCTCGTTGAGAAGGCCCGGATTGTCCTCGCGCACCGGCGGGACTTGCGGCGAGGCAGGCCCGCCTGGCGGCTGATCCGGCACGGCCTGCTGGGCCGGCGATTGGAGGCCAAGAGAGGGCGGAGGAAGAGAAGATGGCGGCGAAGCGGCCTGCGGCCAGCTTGTGCCCGCGGCGATCATCCATATCGACAGCGCCATGCCAGCTGTCGCGACAGACGTCCTGGGCAGCGGGATCAGGTTGCCGGATCGATCAAGCATGATTTCGAGCCTAACCCGAAGCGGTGGACCGGCAAAGCACTTCGCCGGCCACCTTCAGATCATTCTGAATGCGACAATAAAGCCAGCCACCAGCACGCCGGCTCCCAGCGTCACCCACAGCCCCAGATGTTTCTCGACCCTGACCCGGATCCATTCGCCGTAGCGGTTGAGCAGGATCGCGACCACGAAGAAGCGACCGCCGCGGGCGATCACCGACAACGCGACAAACAGCCAGATATTGAAATTGGCAAAGCCCGAGGTGATGGTCACGAGCTTGTAGGGGATCGGCGTCAAACCCTTCAGCAGGATGATCCATGCGCCATATTCGGCGTAACCTGCGCGGAAAGTCTCGACCTTGTCGCCGAGGCCATAGAAACTGATCAGCCAATGTCCGATCGAATTGTAGAGCAGCGCGCCAATGGCATAACCGAGAAGGCCGCCGAGCACCGATGTCGCGGTGCAGAGCGAGGCGTAGAGCCAGGCGCGCTCCGGCCGGGCCAGCGACATCGGGATCAGCATGACATCGGGCGGCACCGGAAAGAACGAACTTTCCGCGAATGACACCGCTCCCATGATCCATAGCGCGTATGGCTTGTGTGCGGCGTCGATACACCAGTCGTAAATTCGTCTCAGCATGCCGCGATGAACCACCATAAGGCGGATTTGTCCATGCCGGGAATCCAGGGAATTTTGCGCCTCAGTGGCGTTTGCGCAGGGTGCGGCTCTCAAGCGCGACAATTGGTCGCCGCGCGACCCGCGGTGGCGGAACCTTGGGCAATTTGACCAGCGACTTCGGCATCTTTTCGGCAATTCCAAGCAGGTGCTCGCGCCGCTCCATTTCGCGCCACACGTTTTCGGGCCGCACACCGGCCGACGCCCACAAGACCGTGAGGTTGTAAAGCAGGTCAGCGCTTTCGCGGATCACCGCGTCCGTCTTGCCGTTGACGGCGTCGATCACGACCTCGATGGCTTCTTCGGCCAGTTTCTTGGCCATCTTGGCGGACCCGCGTTGAAACAGCCGTGCCGTTCGCGAAACCGCCGGATCGAGATCCTTGGCCGCGATGACCGCCAGATAGAGCCGCTCGAGCGAATCACTCATGTGCCAAAAATAGTCCAAACGCGTGGCCAGCGTGTTAACGGCGCCTGCCTGAAAAAAGAAATCCGCCGGCCACGGTGTCCGGCGGATTAATGCGGTCGGGAAACTTGCGGTTACCGGCCGGTCCATGGCCTCGGGAGCAGGCCAAGTTTGTCCCGGAATATCCGCTTCGATAGCCGCCGTCACCACCGTACCAATACGGACCGGTGCCATGCAGGGATGGGAACCTCCATCGCATCCAGCCGCGGCCAGGGCCGGCTCGCCTCAGGCCTCTCGCTCAGGGGCAGGCCGAACGGCAACCCCGACTGCTCATCGACTGTTCAGATTTCATCGGGCACAATGAGCGAAGCGGCGTTGCGACGTCATCAAACAGACATATCCGGCGTGGCAACTGACCTTACGGTCCCGGTGTGATGCTAATGCGTGGAAGTCAGACAATCGTTGCTCGCTACGTGATGGCTTCGCTGGTTAGCCTGCTCGGTCTTGCGTGTCTGGGCGCGCCGCAAGCAATGGCGGCGGATGAAAGCCGCCAGCCGACCGCGATCCAGTTTTCCTTCGATCGACCGATCAATGCGAGTGTCGCCCCTATCGTACTGGCAGTCACCGACGGCCTGTTCGGCTCCGAAGGCCTGATGGTCACGACCGACGTCGCCGACGGATCGCCGGACGCGATCGCGCGCGTCGCTGCCGGTACAAGTGAATTCGCGCTCGTTGACATCAACGCGCTTATCCGCTTCCGCGACCGTAATGCGCCGCCCGTCAAGGCGGTTTTCGTGCTGTTCAACAAGTCTCCCTACGCCATCGTCGCGCGCAAGAGCCGTGGCATCCATGTGCTTTCGGACATCGAGGGCAAGACGCTCGGCGTCGCCGAGGGCGACCTGTCGCTCCGGCTGTGGCCGGCGCTGGCGCACCAGAACGGCATCAAGATCGCAAGCGTCAACGAGAAGCGGATCAGCGCAGCCGTGCGCGAGCCGATGCTGTCGGCCGGTCAGGTCGACGCCGTGACCGGCTTTTCCTACCAGTCGGCGGTGAACCTGAGGGACCGCGGCGTTCCGGCCGACGACCTCGCCGTGCTGCGATTCAACGACTATGGCTGCGAGGCCTACGGGTTCGCGGTGATCGTCAACCCGGCATTCGCCGCCAGCCACCCCGAGGCGGTGAAGGGCTTCGTGCGCGCGATGATCGCCGGCACCAATCTGACCATCCGGGAGCCCGAGCATGCGGTAGACGAGGTTCTCAGCCGGATGGAAGACGGTGCGCGCGATCTTGAACTGGAACGTCTGCGCAACGTGATTGACGACAACATCCTGACCAGCGAAGTGAAAGGCAACGGCATCGGCGGGGTCGATCCCGTCAGGCTCGAGCGGTCGATCGAACAGGTCGCCGAGGATTTCAAATTCAGCAAAAGGCCTTCCGCGGCGGACATTTTCGACGACAGCTTCCTGCCGCCGCGCGGCGACCGCCTGATCAATTGAGCAGGAAGTCGAGGCGAGATCCGCCAAAATGGATGCCGGCTTCGCGTCGGATCGCGCGCTAAACGATTGAATTGGCGCATGATCTTGTCGCCGAGCCGCCTGCATTTTGGCGGGCGATGCGCTGGTGCTGGTTCTCTCCGACGTTCCCTGATTAGAATGCGGCTTGCGAACGGGTCGATCTGCCGTCCCGTCGCTGTCTTGAGCCCTTGAGCCGCATGTCCCTGCTTCGCCTCTATACGCGCGTCCTCGAGTTGCTCGGCAAGGAGGCACGGCTGGGCTGGATCCTTGCCGGCGCCAATCTGCTGCTGGCCGGCGCGCAATTCGCCGAGCCGGTGCTGTTCGGCCGTATCGTCGACGTTCTCTCCGGCAAGCCATCTGCGGGACCGCTCGGGTCATCGTCGGCCTGGCCGCTGCTCGGGGCCTGGGCGGCCTTCGGCCTGTTCACGATTCTGTGCAGCGCCGCCGTCGCCCTTCATGCCGACCGGCTGGCCCATCGCCAGCGTCAGGCGGTGCTGACAAGTTATTTCGAGCACATCATGCAATTGCCGCTGACCTTCCACACCGGCACCCATTCCGGGCGCCTGATGAAGGTGATGCTGAACGGAACCGATTCGCTGTGGCGGCTGTGGCTCGGATTCTTCCGCGAGCATTTCGCAGCGATCATGTCGCTGGTGGTGCTGCTGCCGCTGGCGCTTTACATCAACTGGCGGCTGGCGATCCTGCTGTTCGTTCTCTGCGTGGTGTTCACGGTGCTGACCACGCTGGTAGTGCGCAAGACCTACGGGATGCAGAACGAGGTCGAGGCGCATTACAGCGATCTCTCCGCCCGCGCTTCCGACGCGCTCGGCAACGTCGCGCTGGTGCAGAGCTTCGTTCGCATCGAGGCCGAGGTGCAGGGGGTACGCTTCGTCGCCGACAAGCTATTGGCGGCGCAGATGCCGGTGCTGTCGTGGTGGGCGCTGGTCACCGTGATCACGCGGGCCTCGACCACCATCACCGTACTTCTGATCTTCACCGTCGGAATCGTGCTGCACGAACAGGGTCTCACTTCGGTCGGCGAAATCGTGATGTTCGTCAGTTTCGCCACCATGCTGATCCAGAAGCTCGAGCAGGTGGTCAGCTTCATCAACAGCGTGTTCATGGAGGCGCCCCGCCTGCAGGAATTCTTCAACGTGCTCGACGCCGTGCCCGCGGTGCGCGATCGTCCCGACGCGATCGACACCGGGCGGCTTGCGGGCCTGGTCGAATTCAACGACGTTTCGTTTTCCTATGACGGCAAGCGGCCCGCGGTCGAAGACCTTTCTTTCGCGGCGCTGCCGGGCCAGACCATCGCGCTGGTCGGTCCGACCGGCGCCGGCAAGTCGACTGCGATCGCGCTGCTGCACCGCGCGTTCGATCCGCAATCGGGCTTCATCAAGATCGACGGCATGGACGTCCGCGGCCTGAAACTGACGGCGCTGCGGCGGAATATCGGCGTGGTGTTCCAGGAGGCGCTGCTGTTCAACCGTTCGATCGCGGACAATCTGCGGGTCGGCAAGCCGGACGCATCGGACGAGGAGTTGCGGATCGCCGCCAGCCGGGCGCAGGCGCTGGAATTCATCGAGCGCAGCGAAAAGGGATTTGAGACCAATGCCGGCGAACGCGGGCGGATGCTGTCCGGCGGCGAGCGGCAGCGACTGTCGATTGCGCGGGCACTCCTGAAAGATCCGCCGATCCTGATCCTCGACGAAGCGACCAGCGCGCTCGATGCGGTCACCGAGGCCAAGGTCAATGCGGCGCTCGACGAGGTGATGAAGGGACGCACCACGTTTGTGATCGCGCACCGGCTTTCGACCATTCGCAACGCGACGCGCATCCTGGTATTCGACAACGGACGGGTGATCGAAAGCGGAACTTTCGATGAACTGGTGGCGAAAGGCGGTCATTTCGCGCAACTCGCAAGGGCCCAGTTCATGGTTCAGGAGAGCGCGCGGGCCAGCATTCCGGCACCGGGAGCAAGCAGCGCCGCCATCAAGATTTAGGCACCGCCGAAATTCGGCCTATTTCGTCCACGATTTAATGACCGGGCCTCTGTTCCGGAACGGCAAGCCGGTATAGGTTTGCGACAGCCGTGAGCGACGGTGCCGGACACGCTTGAAACCCGAACGTCACACGCCAGACCTCCTTCTCGAAGGCGGGTCTCAAAGGACCGGAATCGGATAGTGCAATTTCTTCGCCCGTTGCTTTTCAAGCCGTCGTTGAACTGGATCCTTGTTCTCGCAGCGCTCGCCGTTGTCGCGCCGCGGATGGCGCATGCCGAGGCGCTACTGGTCATCGAGGCCGATACCGGAAAGGTGCTGCAGGCCGAGAACGCGACCTATCCCTGGTATCCCGCTTCCGTGACCAAGCTGATGACGGCCTATGTGACACTCAAGGCGGTCAAGGAAGGGCGCATCACGCTCGATACACTCTTCACGGTATCGCCGGTGGCGGCCTCGCAATCGCCTTCGAAGATGGGCTTCCGGCCGGGCACTCAGGTCACCGTCGACAATGCGCTCAAGATGATGCTGGTGAAGTCGGCCAATGACATGGCCGTGGTGCTTGCCGAGGGTGTCGGAGGTTCGATCGACGGCTTTTCGGCGCTGATGAACCAGAACGCGCAGCGGCTCGGCATGACGCAGACGAGCTACGTCAATCCGAACGGCCTGCCCGCGGATGGTCAGATCACTTCGGCCCGCGATCTCGCGATCCTGGCGCGCGCGATTATTCACGACCTGCCGGAATACGAATATTTCGTCCACATTCCCTCGATCCGCTACGGCCGCAAGGTCACGCAGAATTTCAACAAGCTGATCGGACGCTATCCTGGCGCCGATGGCTTCAAGACCGGGTTCATCTGCGCCTCCGGCTACAACCTGGTGGCCTCGGCGACCCGCAACGGCAAACGGCTGATCGCCGTGGTGCTCGGCGCATCATCCGGCCAGATGCGCGCGGTAAGAGCAGCCCAACTGCTCGAGCGCGGCTTTGCAAATGACTCGCTGTCCTGGTTGCGCCCCTCGCTCGGCACGGTCGACAATCTGGTGCCGATCGATGCCTCGCCGCCGAACCTGCGCGACGAGATGTGCGGCGGCAAGCGCCACAAGCCGGTCAGCGACGAGGACGAGGACACGGTTGCGGGTAACACCGGATCGACCTCCGAGCCGGCGCTTGCGTTCTTCACCGCCGGATTGCAACCGCCGGCTCTCAAGCCGTCGGAATTGCTGGCGGCGGCTCCCGCGCCGTCCGAACCGATCCCTGTTTATACCGGGCCGACCAGGACCGGCGCGGCCTTGATTGCCGCTGTGGCGGCAGATGCCGACGAACAGACAGCGCGGCATCGCGGAAAGAAGTCGCGGGTCGCGGCCAAGAAGCCGGACACCGCGGCTGAGAAGAATGAAGCAAGGTCCGAGGCCAGGGACGCGGCGAAGGACGCTGGCAAAGACGCCAAGCCAGCGGCGACCAAGCCGGCCGGCGTCAGGCACGCGAACGCCAAGCCGGATGCTGCGGCAAAATCCACCGATAGACCGGCAGCCGCCGACAAGGCCGATGCAAAGCCGGCAAAGCCCAGAGCTGCCGCAAAGCCTGCCACCAAGCCCGCGCCCAAGAGCACGACCGGAGACAGCGGCACGTCGGATCAGAAGTCTGCGGCGCCGCGCTCCTGAAGCGTTTTCGAGCGAAGCGAGCCCTCGGACTTGATCCGTGGTGGGTATCGGTTCGCGCGAAGAAAACGCGTCAAAACCAGGGATAAGAGCCGCGGCTCTGATTCAACCAGAACCGAAGTTCTGGCTGGTCCTCGCCGGTCGGGCCGGCACTTTTCCGTGACCCATGCGTCCCGAGCGCGCTGCCGCTTGCCATCGGCCGCCGCATTGCTCAATACTGCCCAAAACACGCGTCCCGTGCCAATAAACGGGCAAGCGACCGAGGTAGCGAACCAAGAGGGGAAATAGCATGGAGCGCATCTGGCTCAAGCAATATCCGGCCGGCGTGCCCGCCGATATCGATGTGACCCAATACTCATCTCTGGTCGAACTGCTGGAAGAAAGCTTCGCGAAGTTCAGCGATCGCAAGGCCTTCATCTGCATGGACAAGTCCATCAGCTACCGTGACCTCGACGAGATGTCGCTGGCACTCGCGGCCTATCTGCAGAGCAAGGGCCTGCCAAAGGGCGCACGTGTCGCACTGATGATGCCGAACGTGCTGCAATATCCCATCGCCACCGCCGCCGTGCTGCGCGCGGGCTATGCGGTTGTCAACGTCAACCCGCTCTACACGCCGCGCGAGCTTGAGCATCAGCTCAAGGATTCCGGCGCCGAGGCCATCGTCGTACTGGAGAATTTCGCAACCACCGTGCAGCAGGTGTTGGGCAAGACCTCGCTCAAGCACGTCATCGTCGGCAGCATGGGCGACCTGCTCGGCCTCAAGGGCGTGATCGTCAACCTGGTGGTGCGGCGCGTGAAGAAGATGGTACCGCCCTACTCGATTCCGCGCGCGGTCACCTTCAACGACGCCATCGCCGCCGGCCGCGGCATGACGCTCGACAAGCCCAGGCTCACCCCCGACGACGTCGCCTTCCTGCAATACACCGGCGGCACCACCGGCATCTCCAAGGGCGCGACGCTGCTCCATCGCAACATCCTCGCCAACGTCCTGCAGAATGACGCCTGGTTGCAGCCGGCGCTGAAGAAGCCGCCGCATGTCGATCAATTGTTCATCGTTTGCGCGCTGCCGCTCTACCATATCTTCGCGCTGACGGCGTGTTTCCTGTTGGCGATGCGCGCCGGCGGCGTCAACCTCCTGATTCCCAATCCGCGCGACATGCCGGGTTTCATCAAGGAGCTCTCGAAATACCAGGTCAACAGCTTCCCGGCCGTCAACACGCTTTACAACGGCCTGTTGAATACGCCCGGCTTCGACAAACTCGATTTCTCCAAGCTGAAGACCTCGTTCGGGGGCGGCATGGCGACGCAGAAACCGGTCGCCGAAAAATGGCTGGCGGTGACCGGCTGCGCGCTGTCGGAGGGCTACGGCCTGTCGGAAACCTCGCCGACGCTGACCTGCAACCCCGCCGACACCGACCAGTTCTCCGGCTCGATCGGTCTTCCCGTGCCATCGACCTATCTCTCGATCCGCGACGACGACGGCAACGAAGTGCCCCTCGGTCAGGCCGGCGAAATCTGCGCCAAAGGCCCGCAGGTGATGGCCGGATACTGGAACCGGCCTGAAGAGACCGCCAAGGTGATGACGTCAGACGGCTACTTCCGCACCGGTGATATCGGCGTGATGACGGCGGACGGCTACACCAAGATCGTCGACCGCAAGAAGGACATGATCCTGGTCTCCGGATTCAACGTCTATCCCAACGAGATCGAGGAAGTGATTGCAAGCCATCCCGGCGTGCTCGAATGCGCCGTGATCGGCGTTACCGATGCGAAATCGGGCGAGGCCGTCAAGGCATTCATCGTCAGGAAGGATCAGAACCTCGCCGCCGAGGAGGTGATCAAGTTCTGCGCCACGCAGCTCACCGCCTACAAGGTCCCCAAGCAGATCGAGTTCAGGACCGCCCTGCCGAAGACCAATGTCGGCAAGATCCTGCGCCGCGAGTTGCGGGATGAAAAGAAGGCCGCAGCGGCCTGAGCGGGCGAAACGCGCGCCAGCCGGCGCATGACTGACGCTCGCAAAATGAGACCTGAGGAGATCCTCGCGTTCTGGCGCGAGGCCGGCCGTGAGCGTTGGTACAAGAAGGACGCGGCGTTCGACGCCGTCCTGCGCAGCCGGTATCTGCCGCTGTGGCAGAGGGCTGCCGCCGGCGAGCTGGCATCCTGGGAAGCCTCCGATGATGGCGCGCTGGCGCTGGTCATCGTGCTCGATCAGTTTCCACGCAACATGTTTCGCGACGACATTAGGACCTATGCAAGCGACGCACTGGCGCGCGAGGTCGCGGGCCGCGCCATCGCGCGTGGCGCGGACATGCGCGTTGACGGGAAGTTGCTGGAATTTCTCTACATGCCATACATGCATTCGGAGTTTTTGGCCGACCAACTGCGTTGCGTTGAGCTGTTCCGCAAGACCGGCAACCCCGAGAACCTCAGCTATGCCGAGGATCATGCCGATATCATCCGCCGCTTCGGCCGTTTTCCCCATCGCAACCGCATTCTGGGGCGCCCAACGACGTCGGAGGAACAGGCGTTTCTGGATAAAGGCGGATTTCCCGGCTAGGGCATGATCCGGAAAAGTGGGAACCGGTTTTCCGAAAAGATCATGCTCAGACAAAGAGATGAGATCATGATCCGATTCCATATAATCGGGTCATGATCTGATGACAGAACGGTGAACAAGGGAGGCCATTGCCGTTTCCGTGGCGCCGAATATTGTGCCCCTCGCCTGCCCGGTTTAAGAAGACATCCGCACATTGGAGGAGAATTGACGATGACCATCAAAGTTGGCGACAAGCTTCCGGAGGCAAAATTTCGCGTGATGACGGCGGACGGCCTCCAGGTCAAAACCACCGACGATATCTTCAAGGGCAAGAAGGTCGCGCTGTTCGCCGTGCCCGGCGCCTACACCGGCACCTGCCACAAGATGCACCTGCCGAGCATTTTCCTGAACGCCTACGCCATCAAGGACAAGGGCGTGAACACGATCGCGATCGTCTCGGTGAACGACGCCTTCGTCATGAACGCGTGGAAGCGCGACACCGACCAGCGCGATGAAGCCACCTTCCTCGCCGACGGCAACGCCGAATTCACCCAGGCGATCGGCATGGAACTCGACGCCTCCGGCAATGGGCTCGGCATCCGCTCGCACCGCTATTCGATGCTGGTGGACGACGGCGTCGTCAAGAAGCTCAACCTCGAGCCGGCGCCCGGCAAGGTCGAGGTTTCCGGCGGCGATACGCTGCTGGGACAGCTGTAAGACTCTGCTTCGCAACACCCATGCTCGTCGTCGCCCGGCTTGACCGGGCGATCCAGTACGCCGCGGCGTTGCCGTATGTTTCGAACGCCTCTGGAATACTGGATCACCCGCTTTCGCGGGTGATGACGGCGGTGTGTGGGCGATGACGATCATGTGCGGCGAAGTGGTCCCTTCAATCTTCCCACCTACGTCTTCAACCTCGCCATCGCCACGCCGTCGCGCGCCAGCTGATCGGCGCGTTCGTTTTCGTCGTGGCCGGCATGGCCCTTGACCCAGTGCCAGCGCACCTGGTGCGGCTTCAGCGCGGCGTCGAGCCGCTGCCACAATTCGGCATTCTTGACCGGCTTCTTGTCCGCGGTGCGCCAGCCGTTCTTCTTCCAGCCGTGGATCCATCCGGTAATGCCCTGACGCACATACTGGCTGTCGGTATAGAGATCGACGGTGCAGGACTTCTTGAGCGCTTCCAGCGCCGAAATCGCCGCCATCAATTCCATGCGGTTGTTGGTGGTATGCGGCTCGCCGCCCTTCAATTCCTTTTCGACGTCGCCGAACTTGAGAATGGCCCCCCAGCCGCCGGGCCCGGGATTTCCCGAGCACGCGCCGTCTGTGTGGATGATGACCGAGGGGAGCGAGCTCACGCCGTCAATCCCGGGGCTACGACGCCATAATCGCGGATGCCGGCCACGCTTTGCTGGAAGCGCAGTTTGCGGAAATATTCCAGCGGATCTTTCGGCCGCACCAGCGCGCCCGCAGGCACGTTGAGAAAATCGACCAGGCGCGTCAGCAGGAAGCGCAGCGCAGCGCCGCGCGCCAACAGCGGCAGCGCCTTCTCTTCGGCGTCGGACATTTTCCGCACACGGCCATAGGCGCCGAGAAGCGCGCGCGCCTTGGTGACATTGAACGACCAATCGCTCTCGAAACACCAGGCGTTGAGGCAGATGGCGACGTCATAGGCGAGCATGTCATTGCAGGCGAAGGTGAAATCGATGATGCCCGACACCTTCTCGCCGAGAAAAAATACGTTGTCCGGAAACAGGTCGGCGTGAATCACGCCTGTCGGCAAATCCTTCGGCCAGACGTTGCTCTCCAGATGATCGAGCTCGGCGCCGATAAAATCGCGCAATCCAGGCTGCACCTCGTCGGCCCGCGAAGCGGCCTGTTCGAACAGCGGCCGCCAGCCCAGCACCGACAACGCATTGGCGCGCGACATCGGAAAATCGGCCCCGGCAAGATGCATCTGCGCCAGCACCTCGCCGACGCCTGAGCAATGCGCCGCATTGGGCTTGCGCGGCCAGATGCCTTCGAGAAAATTGATGATCGCCGCCGGACGGCCGGCCAGCGCGCTGAGCGCCTCGCCGCTTCTGTTCTTCACCGGTTGCGGGCAGTTGATGCCGCGCGAGGCGAGATGGGTCATCAGGCCGAGAAAGAACGGCAAGTCGCTTTTCGCGACGCGCTTCTCGTACAGCGTCAGGATGAAATATCCTGATGAGGTGTGGAGCAGGAAATTGGAATTCTCGACGCCCTCGGCGATGCCCTTGTAGGACAACAGTTCGCCGATTTCGTAAGCCCTCAGGAATTCCGCAAGCTCGTCGGCGGCGACGTCGGTGTAAACCGCCATCTTCAATTACTCTGCGGCGTCGGGCCGCAGCGAGCGCGGCAACGGAAAGAATTCGTTCTCTTCCGCGGCCGAGACCGTCTCCACATGCAGTTCATATCGCTCGGCGAATGCACCCATGATCTCTTCGACGATCACTTCCGGCGCCGATGCGCCGGCGGTGATGCCGAGACTCTTGATGCCGTCAAATCGCGACCAGTCGAGGTCGCTGGCGCGTTGCGCCAGGATCGCGATCTTGCAGCCCTCGCGCTCGGCGACTTCGCGCAGGCGCTGCGAATTCGACGAATTCGGCGCGCCGACCACGATCAGGGCGTCGACCACGGGCGCCACCTTCTTCACCGCGAGCTGGCGATTGGTGGTGGCGTAGCAGATGTCTTCCTTGTGCGGACCGGAGATGTTCGGGAACCGCTCCTTCAACATCGCGACGATTTCGGCGGTGTCGTCGATCGACAGCGTGGTCTGGGTCACGAAGGCGAGATTGTCGGGATCCTTCGGCTCAAACGTCGCGGCGTCCTCCGCGGTCTCGATCAGCGTCACGGCCCCGGGCGGCAATTGTCCCAGCGTGCCGACCACTTCCGGATGATGCGAATGTCCGATCAGCAGGATCTCGCGGCCGCGCTTGAAATGGATCGCCGCCTCGCGGTGCACCTTGGTGACCAGCGGGCAGGTGGCGTCGAGCGAGAAGAAATTGCGGGCGCGGGCGTCCGCGGGCACCGATTTCGGAACCCCGTGGGCCGAGAACACCACCGGCGCGTTGGTATTGTCGGGGATTTCGGCCAGTTCCTCGACAAAAATAGCCCCCTTGGTCTTGAGGCTGTCGACGACATAGCGGTTGTGGACGATCTCGTGGCGGACATAGACCGGGGCGCCATAGATCGTCAGCGCCCGCTCGACGGTATCGATCGCCCGCACCACGCCGGCACAAAAGCCCCGCGGCGAGCAAAGCACGATTTTTAGGGGTGGTTTGGCTGGCATCAGGGCTGTCTCGGGCCGAATCACCCCTTCCGGACGGGGAACGGTCGATTCACATAAGGGCAATTCGTTAAAGGACTTGGCAGAGGACTTGGCAAGGGACTTGGGACGCCTTTTGGGCGCTGTCAAGCCCGGTCAGCAAACCATTGCGCAGGTCTGCCCGGACGGCTTATATAGGCCGTAATTCCCGTCATCGCTGATGACCACGGCTTCGCCTCCAGAGGTGGGCGAAGCGCAAAGGAGATTTGCCATGAGCAATGCACCGCTGATGCCGAAGGCGACTGCCGTGTGGCTGGTCGACAATACCGCGCTAACCTTCGATCAGGTGGCTGATTTCACCAAAATGCACCCGCTCGAGGTTCGCGCCATCGCCGACGGCGATGCCGCCCAGGGCATCAAGGGCATGGACCCTATTTCGACCGGCCAATTGACCCGCGACGAGATCGAAAAGGGCGAAAAGGACCCGAATTACCGCCTCAAGCTCGGCGAGAGCAAGGTGACCTTGCCGCCCCAGGCCAAGAAGAAGGGCCCGCGCTATACCCCGGTCTCGCGCCGGCACGAGCGGCCGAGCGCGATCCTGTGGCTGGTGCGCAATCACCCCGAATTGAAGGACGCGCAGATCATGCGCCTGGTCGGCACCACCAAGACCACCATCGCCAGCGTGCGCGACCGCACCCATTGGAACGCCTCGACCCTGACCCCGATGGACCCGGTGACGCTCGGCCTGTGCTCACAGATTGAGCTCGATTTCGAGGTCCAGCGCGCCGCCAAGGAGAAGCCGGCCGACACCACCTATGGCGGCGCCACCCTGCTGCCGGCCTCCGAAACCACCCGCAAGGAGCCGGAGTTCGAACCGACCGAGAAGCAGCGCGACGATCTCAACGTCGATGCCGTATTCGCCAAGCTGAAGACCATCGGCGGCAAGAAGCCGGAAGAAGAATAGGTTTCTGTGGGCGAGGAACGCCCTGGGCCAGCGACGTCTGCTCGATGTCGACGATGTTTTGCCACCACCCCGAATATCTGGCCTATGCCGGCGGAGTGATGCTGGTCATCGCGCTCGGCGCCAAGCTCGGCAGCCTGGCGAATTGAGCGCGGGCACACTGTAGCCGGACGAGCCAACAGGTCGTGCGAACAAAATTCGGAAAATCCGAAATTGATTGAAGCGCCATTGGGGCCCGACCCGCCGTCTGGACGCGTCGCGTCAATCCCCCGGTAACCCGTCGCGGGCTAAAAGAGCATGCGGGCGCGCCCGGTAAGACGAAATTCATCTCGATTGCAGGATGCGCGCGGCTGTGGTTGCCGGCGTGTTGCCTGGGCGGTGGCCCGGACATAAGGCTTGCCAGGATGAGAGGCGTCGCGTGGCACCGTCAGATAGCACCAGTATCGATAAGTCCGGTTGGAAGCAGCTCGATACCGCGAGGCTGCTGCTGGCCCTGACCGTGGTCGTGTCGCACGCGGTCTACTTCTTCATCAGACCGCTTGGTTACGCCGCGCCGTCTCCGGTCGCGGAATGGACGGCGCGCTACGCCGTACTCGGCTTTTTCGTATTGTCGGGCCTCGTGATCGGCCGAAGCCTCGCGATCAGGCGTGACGGCTTCGTGCCGTTCATGATCAGGCGCGTGGGGCGAATCTATCCACCGCTGATTTTCAGCTTTGTCCTCGTCGTCGCGATCGATCAAGCGCTCCGTCTGGCCGGCATTCCGACGGAGGCAGTGCCGGATGCCGGACCGATGGCGAAGAGCTTCTCTTACGACCTCCAGAGCGCCGCGCTGTCAATGGCGACTTTCGGATTCCGCGGATGGCTTGCATCGGACGCCAATGCCGCGCTTTGGTCGCTGGCGATCGAGATGCGCTGCTATGTGGTGGCCGGACTGCTCGCGCAGACCGCTTTCGCAAGAACATGGCCAGGCAAGGCCGCCTGCATCGTCGCCCTGGCGTATGTCCTCCTTCTACTGGCCCATGACCGGACAGATTCCGTCTTCCTGATTTGCTACGCCGGGTTCCTGTTCGGGCTATTGCTCAGTCTGGTCGTGAAGGAGATTCCCCGGATGATCCCCGCGGTCCGTACCGATATTTCCTACAGCCTCTATATTCTTCACTCACCGATCATGCTGGGGCTGCATTTCGCGTTCTATCAGCCTTCATTTCCCTTGTTGGGCGGCGCCCTGTCGCTGAGCGCTGTCGCCATCGTTGCCGCGCTGGGACTGTCGCTGTTGTCTGCGCGTTTCATCGAGCCATACCGAGGTCGGGCGCTCCTGTCGGCTTACGAAAGGCTTCTCACATCTCTCGGCTCCCCTGCACAACGAGAGGCGTCCGGCGGGTCTTTGTGAAGGGCACTCGCCACGGCGGGACGCCCATCGCAAGTTGCCTGGAACGACACCGCAGGTTTTGAGAACCGCGCTCCCTCACGCCTTCTTCAAAAATTCCGTCCGCAGCACCAGGCCCTTGACCTTGTCGGTGCGGCCTTCGATTTCGTCGGGATCGTCGGTCAGGTGGATGTTCCTGATCATGGTGCCGCGCTTGAGCACGGTGGAGGAGCCTTTCAGCTTGAGGTCCTTGATCAGCGTGACGCTGTCGCCCTCGGCGAGAAGCGCGCCGTTCGAATCCCTGACCTTGATGTCCATGTATTTGTTTCCCGAGCTTGAGTGGGTTGGCCAGGTGTTGGCCTCATGGTGAGGAGCCGCTCTTGCGCGCGTCTCCGGACGATGCTTCGCATCGCCTTGAGAACCATGAGGCTATTTGTGTCTCTCATCCTTCGAGACGCGCGCCGCAGCCAACTTTATGCAGGCTGCGTACACTTGCCTGCATGCGCGCTCCTCAGGAATGAGGTCCCGGCGATGACCTAACCCAGTTCGATTTCGTCGGCAACCTCGTAGGAGAGGCTGACCCCGCCGAGGGTGAGTACCATCCTGGCCGGCAGCTTCTCGTCGCCCTTGAGACGGCCGCTCGCAACTGCTTCGCGCACCGCCTTCTCGATTTCGCGCTGCGAGGTGATGCCGACTTTTTTCAGGAACCTGCGCAGGCTGGCATTGAAGACGTCTTCGTTCATGGTTGCCTCCTGGCTTACGGCCGGACCGGATTGTTGAGCATGTATTCGCCGAGATCGCGCTGCTTCTTGTTGGCGCTGGTGATGGCATTGCTCCGCTGAATATCACGGTCCTTGCGGCAGGCGACATATTCGGGCGAGCCGGCAGCGACATTGTTGGCGCGGCAGAACGTGTCGTCATCCTCGTTCAGGGTGGAGTTGACCGGCAACTCGTTGCGTTTCGCGCAGGCGGCGACAACAAGCGCGAGCGCCAGCGCGAGGGAAGAGTCCGAACGGCAAATCGCATATCAAATCCCGGCTTTTTCGGTCGTAGCTGTAACCCGAATTGTGGGATTTGTAAGCCTCCGATGACCTCGTCATTCCGGGATGGTCCGAAGGACCAGACCCGGAATCTCGAGATTCCGGGTTCGATGCTTTGCATCGCCCCGGAATGACGATCCTAGTCACACCCTCCCCTTCAGCGCGTCGCCGATTTCATCCAGCACCTTGGGATCCTCGATGGTGGCGGGCATGGCCCATTGATCGCCGTCGGCGATCTTCTTGATGGTGCCGCGCAGGATTTTCCCCGAACGCGTCTTCGGCAGCCGGCCGACCGTGATCGCGAGCTTGAACGCCGCGACGGGACCGAGTTTTTCGCGCACCAGCGCCACGATCTCCTTTTCGATCGCAGACGGGCTTCGCGTCACGCCGGCCTTCAAGACCAGGAAACCGCAGGGCACCTCGCCCTTGATGGCGTCCTTGATGCCGAGCACGGCGCATTCGGCGACATCGGGATGGGAGGCGAGAATCTCTTCCATGCCGCCGGTGGAAAGCCTGTGACCGGCGACATTGATGATGTCGTCGGTGCGGCCCATCACGAAGATATAGCCGTCCTCGTCCTTGTAGCCGGCATCGGAGGTTTTGTAGTAGCCGGGAAATTCGGTGAAGTAGGATTCCCTGCAGCGCTCGTCCTGCTCCCACAGCGTCGGCAGGCAGCCCGGCGGCAGCGGCAGCTTGATCACGATCGAGCCCATAGTGCCCGCGGGCACCGGCTTTGCGGCTTCGTCGACGATATCGACCTGGTAGCCCGGCATCGGCACCGTCGGCGAGCCATGCTTCACCGGCAACTGGCCGAGCCCGACCGGGTTGCCGGCGATACACCAGCCGGTTTCGGTCTGCCACCAGTGATCGATCACCGGCACCTTCAATTGTTGTTCCGCCCATTCCACCGTCGGCGGGTCGGCGCGCTCGCCGGCGAGGAACAGCGTGCGGAATTTTGACAGGTCGTATTGGCGGATGAATTTGCCTTCCGGATCCTCCTTGCGGATGGCGCGGAACGCGGTCGGTGCGGTGAAAAAGGCCACCGCTTTGTGTTCGGCGATAACCCGCCAGAACGCGCCGGCGTCCGGCGTACCGATCGGCTTGCCCTCATACATGACCGACGTCGCACCATGAATCAGCGGTCCGTAGATGATGTAGCTGTGACCGACCACCCAGCCGATGTCGGAGCCGCACCACCAGACCTCGCCGGGCTTGACCCCGTAGAGATTGAACATCGACCATTTCAGCGCGACCAGATGCCCGCCATTGTCGCGCACCACGCCCTTGGGCTTGCCGGTCGTGCCCGAGGTATAGAGGATGTAGAGCGGGTCGGTCGCGAGAACCGGCACGCAATCGGCCGACTTCTTCGCGGCAATCGCGGCAGCCCGCAACGCCGCCCAGTCGTGATCGCGGCGAGCGATCAGGTCGCAGGATTGTTGCGGCCGCTGCAGGATGATGCAGGCCTCAGGCTTCACGCTGGAGATATTGATCGCCTCGTCGAGTAGCGGCTTGTAGTGCACGATACGGCCGGGCTCGAGCCCGCAGCTGGCCGAGAAGATCAGCTTCGGCTTGGCGTCCTCGATCCGGGTCGCCAGTTCCTTCGCCGCGAAGCCGCCGAACACCACCGAATGCACCGCGCCGATCCGGGCGCAGGCCAGCATCGCGACCATGGCTTCAGGCACCATCGGCATATAGAGGATGACGCGATCGCCCTTGCCGACGCCAAAGTCGGCCATCACAGCGGCGAGCGTCTTCACTTCATGCAGCATCTCGCCATAGGTCATTTTGGTGACGCTGCCTGAGAGCGGCGAATCGTGGATCAGCGCCAGCTGATCGGCGCGTCCGCCCGCGACGTGGCGATCGAGCGCGTTGTAGCAGGTGTTGACCGCGCCGCCCGCGAACCAGCGGCCGTAAAGCCCCAGGGAAGGATCGAAGACCTTTTTGGCCGGCTCGATCCAGTCGATCTCGCGCGCCGCCTCACCCCAAAACCCCTCGGGATCCCTGAGCGAGCGGGCGTAGACTTCGTGATATCGACTTTGGCCCTGAATGTTCATGGCGTCCTCCCGCTTCCCGATTTTCTTCAAGTGACCAGACGATAGACACCCGGCCATGATCCGGATCAATTCCGGACCGATTTCGCGGCATTTTCGCGCGTGGCGGTATCATTGCAAGGCCTGACCGCCTCACTAAATCGGCTTAGAGCATGAGGGATAGGCCGAGTTGGAGGCGCAGCGAGACGAGCGAAGCTCGCTCTTAGAGGGTTGGGGCGAGGGGCTCTTTCGACAAATTCAACTCGTGGAGAATCCCCGGCGCTCTCCGGACGATGCGGAGCCTGTCATCGGGCGCATTCGCGCGACACGTTGGCATCGCCGGGAGAGCGCCGACCTCTCCTCGCAAGCGGGGCGAGGTGACCGAACCCGTGCGTCGGCCGATTCAACTAAAAGCCGTCATGCTCTAGCGCCGCGCGACGGCCAGCAGATGGTCCAGCCGCTGGCGCATTTCCTTCTGCAGGTCGAAATCCGGCCGGCCGAACGCCGCATTGCGGCGGGCGATGAAGTCATCCTGCTCGCGCTGCATGGCGCGGCCGGCGCGGGGGCTTTCGCTGGTGGCTTCGCGGACGACCCTGGTATTCACGGCATTGATCTCGCGGTCGAGATTGGCCAATTCGGGGTTGGCGCAGATCGCCTTCTCGACCGGACGTCTGGCGGTGGCGCAGTTGAAGCTCGGTCGGTTGTTGACGGCAATCAGCGCACCCAGGCGCTCCACTTCGAGCGCCAGCGACCTGTAATTGCCCTTTGCTGCGGCATGACCCGGATTGAGCTTGAGCGCGGCGGCGAAATCGGCAAGCGCGCGCGGCCGGTCGCCCTTCCGCCGCCAGAGCTCGCCCCTGGCATTGAAGTTGTCGGCCATCGTCGGATCGAGCCGGAGCGCCGTATCGTAGTCACCGATCGCGCGGTCGATCTGGTCCTTGCGGTCGTAGACCGCGGCGCGCGCGACCAGAGCCTTGACGCGGTCGGGCCTGGCGGTCTTGTCGTTGTCGATCAGGGCGCCGCACACCGATATGATCTTGTCGTCGTCGCTCGCCGCAACGGCGGCAACACATGGCGCGGGGTCGACCTGCTCGCCGGCCGGCTCGCTGGTCGCGGCATGGGCGCAACTCCAGAATACCAGCAACACCACGCAGGCGATCGTGGCGTCCCCCGTCAGAGCTGTGAAGCTGCGCCACATCGAGGCTAGTGTCCCGAATCCGAAGTTCGCACTTCCTTGCAACCCCCTCTCTTGCGAACTTCGGATTCGAGAGGACACTAGAAATCTATGATTCTGGTGTGGTTTTGGTTCAGAAGTTCTCTGATGGACTCGCCGCACCGGTGAAGAGAACTTCTGAACCACCACACTAGTTCACTTTCAGCGTAATGCCGCCGTCGACCACCAGTTCGATGCCGGTGACATATTTCGATTCGTCGGAAGCGAGAAACAGCGCCGCGTTGGCGACATCCCAGGCATCGCCCATGTACCCCATCGGCACCTGGGCGTCGCGCGCCCGCCACATCGCCTCGACGTCGCCTCCGGCATAACTCGCCGCCAGCCCCGCCGAGTGCGCCACCATCGGTGTCTTCATCAGGCCCGGCAAGATCGCATTGACCCTGATCTTCTTTGCCGCGAATTCGACGGCCGTGGTCCGCGTCATCTGGTTCATCGCGGCCTTGGTCGTCGCGTAGGTGACGTAGGATACGCCGAGATGCCGGATCGAGGCGATCGACGAAATATTGATGATCGAGCCGCCGCCCTGCTTCGCCATCACCGGGATGACGTGTTTCATGGCGAGGAAGGCGCTCTTGAGATTGACGGCGAACACCCGATCCCAGTCCGCTTCCGACACGTCGACCACGCTGCCGGTCTCGGCAATACCGACATTGTTATCGAGCACGTCGATGCGGCCGTAGGCCTTCAGGCATGCGGCCACCATCGCCTCGACGTCGGCGGCACGCGATGCATCGGCTGTGAACGCGCTCGCCCTGCCGCCCTCGGAGGCAATGATCCCGGCGGTTTCCTCGGCGGCGGCGGCGTTTCGATCGACGCAGAACACCTGCGCGCCCTGGCGCGCAAAGGTCACGGCGGTCGCCTTGCCGTTGCCCCAGCCCGGCCCGATCGAACCGGCGCCGACCACGATTGCTGTTTTCCCCTTAAGACGTTCCACGCGAGTTCTCCCTCTGTTTTCGAAATTGGCCGGGTGCAAGCCCGCGGTCAACCCATCCAATCCGCCGAGAAAGCCACCCTGCTTCGCACTAGCACCAACACGTTTCCGCGCGTAGTCTGAGGCTGCGAACCGGCCCGTCAGAGGCCGGCCTTATCGGGGAGAACGCCATAATGCCCGCCTTTCGTACCGTTGGACTTTCCTTTGGACTATCGCTGGGAGCGGCCATCCTGCTCTGCAGCGCCGGCCTCAATCTCGCTTACGCCAAGCCGTTCATGATCGTCGGCCTCGATGAGAAGGTTTCGTGGGACGATGACGGCAAGACGGTCCTGTCCTTGCCCGGCAAGGACCAGGTCCTGATCGTCGATCTCGCCGATCCCGAAAGTCCCAAGATCGTCGCCACCCTGCCCTTGGAAAACTCGGTGGTCGGACCACCGGTCAATGTCGACATCGACCCCACGGGCTCGGTGGCGCTGGTCGCCAATTCGGTTGACGTCGTGAAAGACGGCGACGCGCTGAAGCAGGTGCCCGACAACAAGATCTTCGTGATCGATCTGAAAGCCAACCCGCCCAAACTGGCGGCGACGATCACCGGCGGCAAGCAGCCGTCGGGTCTGAGCTTCAGCCCGTCCGGCAAGATGGCGCTGGTCGCCAATCGCGCGGACAACTCGGTCAGCGTGCTCTCGGTCAACGGCACCGACGTCAAGGTGACCGACACGATCAGCTTCCCCGACAGCGTCGCGCATGTGCAATTCACGCCGGACGGCAAGCACGCGCTGGCCGTGAGATTCCCCGCCCACAAGGTGTCGGTGCTCGACGTTAACGGCGACAAGGTGACCTACAGCAAGATCGACCTGCCGACCGGCCAGTGGCCCTACAATGTGGTGGTGACGCCGAACAGCAAGATCGCGCTCACCTCCGATAATGGCGCCGCCGGATCGTCCGACGGCAATGTCGATACAACGAGCGTGATCGACCTCGAGGCCAACCCGCCGCGCATCATCGACCGGGTGGTGGTCGGCGACGGTCCCGAGGGACTGGCGATGTCGCCGAAGGGCGACGTCGCGGTCGCCGCGATCCTGCGCGGCTCGAACATGAAGAAGGCCTTCTTCTACCACAAGAACGGCAGCCTCTCGATCCTGAAGATCGACGGCAAGAAGGTGACCAAGACCCAGGATATCGAGGTCGGCGGGTTGCCCGAGGCGGTCGCGTTCACGCCGGACGGCAAATACCTTCTGGCCGGTAATTTTCTGAGCCAGGATTTCTCGATCCTGAAGGTCAACGGCAGCAAGGTCACTGATACCGGAAAGCGCTTCAAGGTTCCGGGTCATCCGGCCTCGGCGCGCATGGGGCATTAGGACCACGACGCGCCGGCCGATGCACAAAGCGTCGGTCGGCGTTCTGCTCTACCAACCGAATTCAAGCAGGCCCGACGCGCTCGAATTGCCGCATCGCTTCGCCGCGCGCGAGCAGGCGTTTGGCGGTGTGGTAGGTCGGCACTTCGACCAGCGAACCATCCACCTCGACGCGGCCCTGGCCCGCGGCGCGGGCGGCTTCGAACGCCGTGACGAGGGAGCGCGCGCGACGCATCTCGTTGTCGTCCGGAGAAAGTATGCCGTTGATCGCACCGGCATGCGCCGGATCGACAAGGCTCTTGGCGACATACCCCAATCGCCGCGCCCAGCGCGTATCGCGCATCACGCCTTCGATATCGCTCCAGGTATAGGGACAATCGACCGCGATGATGCCTGCGGCGACGCATTCGACGAGAAAGCGCTGCCGGCAATAAGCGAGTTCGATGCCGTCCTGCCCGCGTTCGGCGCCCAGGTCGGCGGCGAGGTCTTCCGCGGCAAGCAGGCAGGCTGTCGTGCGCGGGCTTGCTTTCGCAATGGCAACCGTCTGAACCAGCCCGCGCGCATATTCGATGTTCGGCAACAACGCCGTCGAGCCCGCAGGGATGCCATAGTCTCGCTCGAAGCGCGTCACCGCCTCATCCAGCCGCACCACATGCTGCGGCTCGGCGACTTTCGGCAGCGCCACGATATCGGGACCGCCGCGCATCACCGCCGCCAGATCGTCCATGCCATCCTGCTCGAGCGGATTGACGCGTACCGCGACCACGGCGCCTGCTTCCCGCCATGACCGATAGAGATCCGGAGCGAGCGCCCGCGCAACGGAACGGGATGCCGGCGGCGTAAAATCCTCGAGCTCCTGGATCAGGACATCGGCGCCGCTTGTGGCGGCGCGGCGCAACACATCCTCGTTGGCGCCTTCCAGGAAAAGCCAGGACCTGCAGAGTTGCGCTGGCCGGATTCGGCGCATTTCGGGCCTCCCGGCAGGCACCTATTGAAACGTCATGTCCAGACATTTCGAAATGTCGGAGCCGAGACCCGAACTGATGGTGATGCAGCCGCGCACCTTCTGCATGTTGTTGTCGCTGGCCCACACCGAATAGCCGCCGGGACCAAAAAACGAATTGGTATTCGGCGGCTCGGTCTCGGTGGCGTCGAACGAATAGCTGGAGTCGGTCTCGAAAATGCGCGGCCGCTTCATGCAGTTGCCGTCGGTCTGGACGTTGATTACTTCCTTGTTGTCGCGTGTCAGCGACAGGCTGACCTGGCACCTGAAATATTCCGACGTTCTGACGTTGAAGATATAGGCGTAGGACTTGCAGGTCGCCGTATTGAGTTTCCCGGCACTGAGGCCACGGCTGCAGGAAATTCTCTGGTTATTGCTGAGCTTGAATTCGTCCGCCCGGGCGACAGAAGCAAGCGTCGCCATCAGCGCGGTGAAAAGACAAAACTTTGCGACCTGGTTCATCCGAATCATCCCCATGACTTTTTCGCGAACACCGGTTCTAGACGGAATTGGCGGGGAAGATAGTCGCGAAGTCGGGCGCGCGAAATCACAAAGTCTTCAAGCGCCGTGCATGGTGCATCGTGTTGACGTGACAACGGCGTTCGTGATTTGTTCAGAAATCAATGGACCCCTAACCTCGCGGGGCCGGTTGCCGGGAGCATGCAGGATGACGCGCTTTTCGACCAAGACCTATCTGATGGCGGCGGCGCTGGCCGCCCTGACGACGTCGGCGTTTGCCGAGCAGGCGACGCCCTGGGAGCTGAGGCCGGACATGGGCTATGGCTACGGCAAGGACGGCAAGACGTTTGCCTACAAGATGGGGACCAGCAATGCCGGCCTGCTCTTGAAGGGCGCCAAGAAGGTGCCGAAGGGCACGTTGTTTTTCATCGGCCAGAACGGACAGCTCTATATGCGCACCGCACCGTTCCTTGAAGGCGACGGCAAATTCATGTTCGGGCCGGATTGAGAACTCCTCCTTTTTCCTTTGTGGGAAAAGGAAGCCGGCACACGGCGCTAAAACGCCGCCGTGAGTTCTTTCGCGCCCGGCAGATTGCTGTTGGAGTCCATCCGGCTGTCGGTGATGGCCAGGAGTTTCGCCACCGTGTTGTGGCGGATCGCCACGGGATTTCGCTCGTAGCCGGAGCGCTGGAAAAAATTAGAGGTCGGGACCTGATCGCGCATCGCCTGCGGCATCGTCACCATGTCGAGCCCGGTGCCATCGCCGGTGAGGTTCATCATTTCCAGTTCGGCGGCGGTGAGCGGGCGGGCATAGCCCTTGGCGCGCGCGAAGATCACCGAGGTCAGGAGCTTGTGGGTCTGCAACAGCGGTCCGACGTCGATGTCGAGAACCATGGCATGGATGGCCCAGCCCTGCGGCGAATCGGCGAGCTTTTCGTGCTGCGCCCATTCGTCCGGCACCGATCGGGCGAGCGCCACCATTCGCTTGAGCACGGCGATCTTGCGGTCCATCGCCTGGCGCTGGCTCCCCGACAATTGCGCCGCCCTCTGGGTCAGGTCGCGAACGAATTCGGGGCCCTGCTCGGCCATCAGTTCGACGCTGTTGGTGGTGAGCAGCTGGTTGTAGCCGATCGCGGTGGAAATGGCGCGCGTGCCGCCATGCTCGATGCCCGATTGCACATCGTAATTGCCGGTGCCGCCGGTCTCGAACGAATAGACCCGCACCGCCTGCTCGCGCGTCAGCCCGGCCGCCGCGGCGACGCGGGCATAGGCACGCTTGAACTCGATCTCGCTGGCCGGCCGCTGCGGCGTGAACTGGAAATGTTCTGATGCGGCCTGCAACAGGTCGGCGACGACCGGAATGGCTTTGCGCACGCGCGGCGGATGCTCGGGTTCGGGTTCAGGCGCCGGGTTGAGCGGCCGCTTCGGCCCGCGATAGACCGGCGGCTGCGTCAGCACATAGTCGTCGAGACTTATCGCCAGATGTTCGCGCCGCTTGGCGTTGCGGCCCCGCCGCTTCTCGGCGATCGAACTCCAATAGGCGCCGGCCTCCTCTTCGAACGCCGCACGCGCCTCCTGATATTCCCGGAGCTTGAGGCGGTATTCGGCGATCGCCTGGGGCGACGCCGCCTGCGCCATAGCGTCGGCGGTTGCCGAAGGAAACGATGTATCCACCGCCCGTGCCGGCTGGGCGATCAGCAGCAGCGCAAGCGCAAGATATCCAGGGCAAGAACGAATCGCATGAGGCAGCATGGCTTGGTTGTAGCAAGCGTATCGCGCAAGTCAGCCCCGAAACGCTACTTCGTCGCCAGCGGTTCCCTCTCCGGCTCGACGCCGCTGGCCTTGACGAGTTCCGACCACTTCCTTTCGTCCTTGTCGATGAAATCGGCATAGGCTTCCGGCGTCCCCGGCGTGATCTCGGTACCGTCGAGCGCCAGCTGCTTCTTCACCTCGTCGGAGGCAAGTGCTGCCCGCAATGCCCTGTTGAGCGTGTCGATCACCGGACGCGGCGTGCCGGCCGGCGCCACCAGGCCATAATAAAGCGACGCGTCGAACCCGGGCAGACCAGCCTCAGGCATCGTCGGCACATCGGGAAGCAGGGAACTGCGGGTCTTGCCTGTCACCGCCAGCGCGCGCAACAGCCCGGCCGAGACGTTGGCATGGGTCGCCGGAATCGGCGCAAAGGCCATCGGGATATGTCCGCCCAACAGATCGCTCAGCGCCGGGCCGGTGCCCTTATAGGGAATGTGCACCAGCGTGATCCCGGCCGAACGGGCAAAATATTCGCCGGTGATATGGCTGACCGTGCCGGCGCCGGCGGAGCCGAAATTGACCTTGCCGGGATTGGCCTTCGCATAGGCGATCAGCTCGGCCACCGTCTTGACGGGAAACGACGGGTTCACCACCAGAGAAGTGGGTGCGTTGCCGATCATGCCGATCGGCGCAAAATCCCTGAGTGGATCATAGCCGGCGTTCCTGTAAAGCGATGGCCCGATGGCCAGCGTGCCGGTGTAACCGACCAGGATGGTGTAGCCATCGGGTTCGCTCTTCGCCACGGCCTTGGTGCCGACGGTGCCGCCGGCCCCGCCGCGGTTGTCGATGACGATGCCTTGGCCAAGCAACTGGCTCATCTTGTCGGCGATTACGCGTCCGACGATCGAGGTGCTGCCGCCCGGCGGAAACGGGATCACGAACGTAATGGTCCGGTTCGGATAGGGTTGCGCCCGCGCGGCATCGAGGCCGCAACCCATGCCGAACAGGAGCATAAAAATGCAGAGCGAGGCGTTCCAGCCGTGCATTTGGAGAAGCCTCCCGGGAGCCATCGTTCTTGGTTGGCCGCATCGTCGTCGAAAGCTCGGGCGTCCGCAAGGCGACTTCCGGATGACGACGCCATGCAAGAAGCGAAGCGACGAAGCAATCCATATCCATTCTGTCATTCCGGGATGGTCCGAAGGACCAGAATCTCGAGATTCCGGGTTCGATGCTTCGCATCGTCCCGGAATGACGGTCGCTTTATTTCCAGGCAAAGACCGGTTGCTCCAGTTCCGCCACACGGGTGTCGCGGCCCGCGAGCACTTCGCGGAACTGGTAGATCAGCGCCGCTGTCGGCGCGTGGATCAACTGACCGGCGTGGCGAAAACGGATGACGCGTCGCGCGCTCTCAGGGATCGTGACGAAGTCGAACGCCTCCGGCCGTTCGATATCGTCGAGCGCAATCCGATGCACGGAGGCCACCTCCGTCGGATTGGACGAGATGGCCGCTACCGTGGCCGCCCACACCACGACCGGCGTAATCAGGTATCCGGACCGGGTCGGATAATCGTCGAGCAGACCAAGGACATCATGGCCCCTAAGCTCAAGGCCAAGTTCCTCATGAAGCTCGCGCAAGCTGGCTTCAATCGACGTCTCGCCCTCGTCGCAGCGCCCGCCCGGCAGCGCCCACTGGCCGCGGTGGGCCCGCAGGCCGGCCGCGCGCACGGTCAGCAGCAGCGCCGTCCCGCCCCGGGCGTCATTAGCCTCAACGAGGGCGATGGCGACCGCGGCCCGCTTCAGCGCCGGCGCCGGTTCGGCCGCGGGCAGCCGTGCAAACGCCGCGCAGCGCTCGGCGATTTTCCGCCGCGTGGTATCGTCAAACGGCCTGACCATGCCGCTTGACTACAACACCGCGACGATTGATGAAATGGCCGCAAATCTTGACCCCGCCGGAATTGGAAAGACCTCGGATGACGACCGACATGGCCGCGGAGAAACTCAAGGCCTCCGGCTGGACCATCGTCGAGACCAGCGGGTTCATCAGTCTGGTCGGGCCGCTATGGCAACGCGTCGTGAACGACGTCCATGAATATGCTGTTATCGCGCAGGACAAGCACCATAACCGCCGCGGCCTGGTGCAGGGCGGGCTGTTGATGACGTTTGCGGACCGTTCATCGGGCATGACGGCGCGATTCGTATCCGGCCGGCCCACGCTCGCCACGATCCAGATGGACACCCACTTTGTCGACAGCGCCAGGATCGGCGAAGTTCTGATATCGAAACCGCGCGTGATCCGCGCAACCCGCAGCCTGATCTTCACAACGACCGAGGTTACCGCCGGCAACCGCTGCGTCGCGACGGCCAGCGGGGTGTTCAAGGTATTGAAGGACAATACGTAGCGTCGCGACCAGCGCTTCCCGCGATTGTGAGGAGCGGATCCGCTTCGGACCTCGCTATGTTGGGACGCTGAGCGTCAAACCTGCAATGACGGCCAAATCGGAAGGATCCGACCTGTGGAATATCGCCATCTCGGCCGCAGCGGCCTGAAAATCTCGCCGATCTGTCTCGGCACCATGATGTTCGGCGGGCCGACCGACGAGGCGACCTCGACGCGGATCGTCGCCAAGGCGCGCGAGGCCGGGGTCAACTTCATCGATACCGCCGACGCCTATTCGAACGGCAATTCGGAAGCCGTGGTCGGCCGCGCCATCTCCAACAACCGGCCCAACTGGGTGCTTGCCACCAAGCTCGCCAACCCCATGGGGGAGGATCCCAATCGCGGCGGCCTGTCGCGGCGCTGGCTGTTGCAGGCCGCCGACGAAAGCCTGAAACGGCTCGGCACCGACTATATCGACATTTACTATCTGCACCGGGAAGACCATTCGACGCCGCTTGCGGAAACCGTGCGGGCGATGGGCGAGCTAATCAGACAAGGCAAGGTGCGCTATTTCGGCGTCTCGAATTACCGGGCCTGGCGGGTCGCGGAAATCTGCAACATCTGCGATGACCTCGGCATCGACCGCCCGATCGTCAGCCAACCCTATTACAATGCGATGAACCGCATGCCCGAGGTCGAGCACTTCCCGGCCTGCGGCTATTACGGCCTCGGCATCGTGCCCTATAGCCCGCTGGCGCGCGGCGTATTGACCGGCAAATACAGGCCCGATGCGCCACCCGACAAGGAAACCCGCGCCGGCCGCAACGACACGCGCATGATGCAGACCGAGTGGCGTCCGGAATCGCTGAAGCTCGCGCAGGAGATCCGTCGGCATGCCGAAGCGCGCGGGATCACGGCCGGTCAGTTCGCGGTGGCCTGGGTTCTCAACAGCGCATTCGTCAGCGGCGTGATCGCCGGCCCGCGCACCGAGGCGCAATGGGACGATTACCTGCGCGCGCTGGACTATCGCTTCACCGCCGAGGACGAGGCCCTGATCGACCGGCTGGTCGCCAGCGGCCATCCCTCGACACCGGGTTACAACGATCCGGCGTATCCGATCGAGGGACGCAAGGCGCGGACCTCGGCTTAGACAAGCGGGCCGCGCCGATCCGGGCCTGATCGGCAAAGCTACGAGCGCGCTGCGACAAAAGCAGGCAAGGATGTGCGCGTGATCCTCTCGCAAACCAGGCGCTTCGGGACCGTCGCGGCGGGCAAACCTTGCCGGGCGGCAGCGGACGGTTCGGATTGATGCTTGATTCTTAAGGGAAATTTTATTGGCCCGGGGCTTGCTTTGTAAGCTTGGGGGTTTGCTTTTGTGCCGGTTGCGTGAGTTGGCCCATGGGAGTGAATCATGTCACGACATCATATGCTGCCGCCGATCGTCTACGCGCCACCGCCGAAGCCGAAGAAGATCGAAACTCGAAAGCGCCGCATCCAGGTCGGAAGCTTCGACGATATCGACGAGGCAGGCGAAACCCATGAGACGGGCGCAACCGGCCGGTTGACCCCGTCTGTCAACAAGCTCCCGCCGCAGAACTTCCCCGCCATTGAGGGAGCCGAAAGCAAGCCACAGCATCCCAGGGGGCAGCTCAGCGAAGGTACCCTGAAGGCGATGCTGCAGGCGCAGGAATTGAAGTAAGGTCGATGCTCCCCGCCGGCCGTTGGCCGGAGACGGCCGCGCTACGAGGCGGCCGCAAGCTTTCGCAACATCGCCTCGAATGCCAGCTTGATCCGATGGACCGCCGGCGTTTTATAAAGGAATCCTTCGTTGCGGTCGTGAACCAGCATCGAGGCGTTGACCTCGAACACCACGAGATTTCCGGAAACGTCCAGGCCGCAATCGATGCCGAAATATTCAAGGCCGATGCGCTCTCGGATGGTCTGCAAGGCCTGATAATGCGCCGGGCCGAAGACCGCGGTGGAGTTGTTGAGAAAGGCCTCTTCCTCCTGCTGCATCCATGGTTGATTGGCCATGTCGGTGTTGATGTGATGAAGCTTCCAATCGCTTCCGATGCAAAGGTGATAAGGCAAGATCTGGCCGTCGACGAAAATGAACCGGTACTTCCGGAAATAGTCGTCGGCAGAGCGATAATCGATGTACTCGATCAGATAGTGGTCGTGATCAGAGCGTTGCGACAGAAAGGCGGCGAGCGCTTCGGGATCTTCGATCTTTTCAAAATCATCGCCGCCATGGGTCCCGACAGGCCGCGCCAGCACGGGTGATGAAAACGAAAATGCCGCCTCAAGCGCCGCCGCCGAAGCGTCGGCCCCTGCCTTGTGACGCAGGGCATTCGGAATGCGGCAGCCCGCAATTCCCTGCAGCAGGCCAGCGACGGCGTCCCGCGTCGTCCTCTCGATCTTGCGCGGATCGTTGACGGTTGGCTTGCCGAGCCGGCCGACCAGTTCGGCCGCCAATGGCAACAAGGCTTCGGTCTGGTCCGCATCGGAAATCAGATTAACGACGACCTGGATGTTCTGGCTGAACAGCTCGGCGTCATATTCGCGGGAAGCAAAGAGCGCGAGCGTATCGGTATCGTGAACCGCATCCTTGAAGAGATATTCGGTCGGCGTGTTGCCGCCGAATGGCGCATACAAAGCCAGAACCCGAAATTCGGGCGGGGATTTTGCAGCAGGCCGTCTGATCAGGGGATTTATCTTTGCAGCCTCCGCGTAAGCAGCCTGGGCGCCTTCGTTATCGCCCAACGTCTGCTTGATGCCGCCTATCCAGTTGATGCTCTCGGCGTCATGCGGGTTGAGGGTGACGGCAGCCTGAAAGCTTTCGATCGCCGGTTCCAATTCATTCAACTCAAAATGGACTTTGCCAAGCTGATGACGGATCTGGCTGTCTTGCGGGCGTTCGTCGATCAATTCCAGCAGCAGCGCCTTGGCCACGATGTATTGCTGCGTGGCCATCAGGGCCTGAACCAGGTTGGTGCGCGCCGGCCAATGGCGTGAATTCAACTTCAGGGCCTGAAGATAAAGCGCAATGGCGTCCTGAGGTTTCCCCAGTTTGAGGTGCACATTGCCGAAGTTGCACCAGCAGTCCGTCAAATGCGGCGCCAGCCTCAAGGCCGCCTTGTAGCTTTCACCGGCCAATTCGAGATCGCCGCGGAGCAAGCAGGCATTGCCCAGCCTTGCATGCAGCTCCGAAATGGTCTCGACGGATACACCGCCCGGCGGTTCATTCGCGACCGCGGCAAGGCCGAGCTGAAACGCGGCAATTGCTTCTTCAATTCTGCCGGCACCGTAATGCTCCAGCCCGAGGCGCAGTTGTCGTCCAGCGAGCGTGCCGACGGCATCGGCGTCGGGGGCAGAGGTAGCGAATACTGTTGCCGGCATTTATTTCGCTCTTATTCGCAAGGGGTTGCAGGAAAGACCGCTTCGACCTTCTCCTATTCATGGTTAACAAAGTCTTTCCAAGCCGGCGGCTCCGGGTTTGCCCGTTGAGGAATCCGGCTTGCAGCCGTTACGGGCGGCTGGCACGGATCACACCGCCGGCGCCGGCGACATCATCGCCACGCAGGGCCGCGATCCCAACATTTGCGGTTGTCCTGTTCGTCCTCCGCGGCAAGGCGACCATGCGGGCGGGGCGATTTTGCCGGGGCGCGAAGCCCGTCCGGCTACTTCCTGCGCCCGATCATCTCGAACACCGCGCCCGGATTATTGTCGTCGAAACGCAGGTCGAAGTCGTGGAGGTTGGCGATCGCCGCGGCAATGCTCAGGCCAAGGCCGCTGCCGGGAACGCGGTGACCGCTCGCGGTCCGGTAAAACCGCTGGAATATCTTGTCCCGCTCCCCCGGCTCGACGCCAATTCCGTTGTCGCGCACGCGGACGACGGGACGGCCGTCTTCCTGGGTCACCGACACGCTCACAGTGCCGTTCTCGGGGGTGAACTTGATCGCGTTGCCGATCAGGTTCGATACCGCTTCGCGCATCAGATCGCCATCGCCGAGGATCTGCACCGGCGACCGGATCTCCAGCGTCATCTTGATCGATTTCGACGTGGCCAGCGGTTCGTAGAATTCGAAGAGATCGCTGCAGATCGCCGACAGATCGATAAGTCTGAATTTGCTCGATTTGGGACCGTATTCGACGTCGGCGAGGCGCAGCAGCGCCGCGACCGTCAGCATCGCCTTGTCGATGTAGGTGAGAGCCTGCTTGACCACCCCGCGCAACTGCTCATCATCGGAACTTTCCAGGCCACGCTCAAGCTGGGCATGCACGACGGCGAGAGGGCTGCGCAAGTCGTGGGCGATATTGTCGCTGACGCCCTTGATCTGCACCAGCAGCCGCATGATTTCGTCAAGCATCAGGTTGACGTCTTCAGAGATCTTGTCGATCGTGTCGTGCCGCGAGCGAACCGGCAAACGCAGATGCGTGTCGCCCTTCATGATTCGGGCGATCGTATCGTGAATGGTTGTGAGACGCCGCGACGCGCGTCGCGCGAAAAACGAGCCGATCGCCAGCGCCAGCAGCAGCATGGGCACGACCGCGGCGGCCAGGGCGTGCTGTACGATCTGGCGAAAGGCAAGGGTCTCGAGCAAGCTTCGGCCAAGTAATATGATGGTGCCGTCCGGCCGCGCGCGCGCCACGAAGATCGCCGGCTCCAGACGGTTGTCGCCGCCACGCAGGGGCGGCGCCGCGATGTAGTGGGACTTTCCGTCCACCGGAATCGCCGGTAGCTGTTCGATATTGCCGAACAGGACCTTGCGGTCGGCGCCAAAGAGCGCCGCATAGTCCACTCGCCGCAGGTCATGCGTCATCCGCACATCGAACGCGTATTTCAATTCGTCAACGGAAGAATTGACGCTCTTGGCGGCTTCGTCTTCCAGAATGAGGCGATTCCTCGCTTCGTTCGCTTCCCTGATCTGGAGGTACACCAGGCCGAAGACGGCTGTTGTCGCCACGGTCGTGGCGAGGACAAAGGCGAGGGCGACGCGCACCGCCGACGATCGGAAAAACTCACGCATTCGCGTTCAGCATAAAGCCTGCGCCGCGGATGTTCGTGATCAGCGAGGAGGCACCCCGCACGTCGATCTTCTTTCGCAGGTTGCTGATGTGGACATCGACGACGTTGGTCTCGAGCGAAAAATGGTATTGCCAGACTTCCTCGAGCAGCATCGCCCGCGTGATCACCTGGCCGGGATGGCGCAGGAAGTATTCCAGAAGCTTGAACTCGCGCGGCAGCAGATCGATTTTGGTGTCCCCGCGATGCACCGTTTGTTCGATCAGGTCCATTTCGAGGTCGCCGACACGCAGCTTCGTGGTGCGCACGTCATCGAGGCGGCGCAGCAGGGCTTCGACCCGGGCGACTAGCTCCACCATCGCGAAAGGCTTCGTGAGATAGTCGTCCCCTCCCGCCTTCAGGCCGCGGACCTTCTCATCGACGGAGGACAGCGCCGAGATCACCAGAACGGGGACCTTGACGCCCTCCTTGCGCAGGGTCTCCAAGGTCTTCAGGCTGTCATCGCCGTAAACGATCCGGTCCATGATCATCAACGCGGCATCGCCCACCCGCGCGGCATCCGCGGCCTCGGCGATGGACGCCGTGCGCACGAGATAGCCCAGCCCCTCTAGTTCGCTTTTGATCTCGTTAGCCAGTTCCTGCTCGTCCTCGACGAGAAGGATGGTCTGGGCACGGGTCGAGGTCGTTTTGGTCAACGACTTTCTTCCTTCCCCGCGTCAGGGCGTAAGCCCCGGCGGTGGCGGAGGCGGCGGCGGATGTGGCGGATCCTGTACCAAACGTTTGACGGCAGCAATCACCGCAGGGTCCGGATGCCGGACCGGCGGAATGATTTCGTCCGGCGGCCAGCCGCCGCCAAGCGCCTTATAGAGCTCAACAAAGCTGTCGCCGGCAAGCCGGATGACCTCGGCGCGCTGCTGTTCCAGCGCGAATTGCTGCCGTTCCGCATCGAGAACGTTGAGGAAATCGGTCAGACCCCGGTCGTAGCGCTCGGTCGCCACCTTGGTCGCCTGACGCGCCGCATCGAGTGCGATATCGAGGCTGCGCACGCTCTGCCGGAAACCGCGATAGGCGGCGTTGGCTTCGTCCACCTGTTGCACCGCAACAAGAATGGTTTGCTTATAGGTCGCGGCAAGCTCATGCGCCCGGAAGTCGGCAATCTCGATTTTGGCATCGAGTGCGCCGAAGTCGAGGATCGGGGCACCGACCGACGGACCAACCGACCCGATCCAGGTGATCGGAATCGCCGAGCCCGATCGCGGGCCAGCCTGCGCACCCGCCCCGGCGGTGAGCAACAGGCTCGGAAACAGGTCCGCGGTCCTGGCGCCGATATCGGCGACCGCGGCCGCCAGGAAGCGCTCGGCTTCGCGGATGTCGGGGCGCCGGCGCAGGAGGTCGACAGGAAGCCCGACCGGCGCCCGGGCCGGCAGCCGCGGGATCGCACCGGGTCGCCGCAGGTCGCGGGCGATCGCCTCCGGATATTCTCCCAAGAGGACGGCGATCGCGTATTCGTTGGCCGCGATCAGCGCCTTGAGAGGCTCGACGTCGGCCTGCAGCGTCTCAACCTGACGCTTCGCGAGCAACACATCAAGTTCGTTGGTCAGACCGCGATCCAGCCGGGTCTGGGCCAGATCGAGGACCTTTCGCGCGGCCTCGATATCGCGATAGAGAATCTGAAGGCGCTCCTGGCGAGCCCGCAGATCGAAGTACAAGCGGGCGACGTCGGCGGCGAGCACAACATAAACCCAGTCGCGCGCCTCTTTGAGCGCTTCGGCGGTGTGAACCTGCGCCTCGACAAGGTTCGCGATCTTGCCGAAAATATCGATCTCCCATTCGGAATCGAGACCGCCGATCTGGGTGATGCTCTTGAGACCCTGGCTGTTGTTCCCGGACGTCAGCGCCTGCGGGGCCCTGCCTTTGGTTTCGTCCGACCCTGTGCCGACGCCACCCCCGACCCCGCCATTGACCTGCGGCAATGCCTGGGCGCCGATCACGACCAGTTGCAATCTCGCCTGCTGCAAACGGTCCAGCGCGATCTTGAGATCGAGATTGTTCTGCATCGCGCGGTCGATCAGGTCGTTCAATTGCGGGTCGCGCAACGTCCGCCACCATTGCCACAGATCAGGGCTCGCACCGCCGGACGACGGTTCCTTGCCAGCCGGGGTTGTCAGGAACGCAACGGGAAGCGCGGCGTCGGGCGTGAAATATTCCGGGCCGAGGGCGCAGCCTGCCAATGCACCGGCAAGCACGATCGAACACGCGAGACCTGGTACTCTCATGCACCTATTCCGGATAATCGGAGATGATCGTCGACGGGTGCAATGCATTCAGTTCCGGTCATTTGGCATTCGACGTGTTGGTAGCGGTTGCGCGTGTTGTTCGTTTGACGATTTCACCGGCAATGCCTCTGAAAACAGTAGCAGACTTCGCTGTTTGCAGAGAAGGGGTTTCGCCGGCGACGACGCAGATGTCCACGACGCGATTGTTCGGTCGATGGCCACGCCATGCGTCGAGAGCGCCCGGAAGGCGACGCCACACAAGCTTCATGTGAACTTGGTTTCTTTTGACAGTTTCTGGTCCCCCGAACGCCTGCTGGCGCCGCAGGACACCAAGAAACACCATCCCTCGCCCGCTGGGCAGCGGGAGCTATTTTCGGCTGGATGATGGTGATACCCCGCGGGCCCGGCAACTAATATAAAATTTAGCGCCGCATCAGAGGGTTGGGCGACATCTTCGGTATCACCGACACGTTCAATTTTCGCCTCGGCAAGGGTCATTCACCGAGGCTTGCATGCGAGTCCGACGTCTCCGGCAATGTTTGTCAAAAGCCGGACATGTCGTACCGACGGTCGAAGGCGGTAGCTTGTCTATTTCGCTTTAGCCTCATGATCGGGGGGCCGTTGGGCGTCCTTCGCGACCTTGACGACCTCCCCGGGCGACAATGAATCCGGCGGGCTGTTGATGACGGTGTCGGATAAGGCAAGGCCCTTCAGAACTTCGAACTCGGTCCCGAGATTCCGGCCGAGGCTCACCGACTTTACTTCGACCTTGTTGTCAGGACCAAGAATGGCAAGCTGTGCACCATTCTCGCGAAAGATCAGGGCGCTGGTCGGAATGCGCAGCGCCCCGGGGTTGTCGGGCAGGTTGAAACTCACCTGGGCAAACGTGCCGGGCTGCAACAGGTTATCGGTATTGTCGGCATGCAGTTCCACGAGCAGCGTCCGCGAGGTCTTGTTGATCGCTTCGGCAGTGGTGGATACAACCGCCTTGAACGTCTTGTCCGGATATTGCGGTAGCACAAGATCGGCCGTCAGTCCGGCGCGCATCCCGGCCGACAGTTCCTGCGGCACCTGGACGAAAACCCGCATCTCATGCACGTCGGCAACACGGAAGAGCTGGGGCCCGGTTCCGCCACCCACGCCGCTGCCGGCGTTGATCAGCGCCCCGACGTCGGTGTTGCGCGCGGTCACGATGCCATCGAACGGCGCAATGATGCGTTTGAAGTCCTCCAGCGCGGTGAGCTGGTCGACCTGGCTCTGGTTGACATTGGCATCGGCAAGCGCCGCGTTGTAACGTGCGTCGGCGGTGCCGTATTCCGCCTTCTTCGCCTCAGTCTCCTGCTCGGAGACGACGCCTTTGGGCGAGTCGCGCCAGCGCGTATAGGTCGTGTCGGCGAATTGGCGCTCCGCGTCCCTGACCTTGACCTGCGCCTGGGCGGATACCAGCTTCGCTTTCGCGGCGGCGAGCTGGGCGTCGAGATCGGGCGCGTCGATCTCGGCAAGCAGTTGGCCCTTCTTCACGTGCGCGCCGTAATCGAAATACCAGGCCTTGAGGTAGCCGCTGACCCGCGCATAGATCGGCGCCTCGTACCAGGCCTCGATATCACCGGGCAGGACGATCTGCTGTCCCGAAACGCCCTGCTTCGGCTTGACCGTGGCGACGACGGGCACGGCCTGCTCCGTCGTCCATTTTGTTACCTCGCTCTCCTGGTGTCGGCGCACGAGGATGCCGGCAATGGCGATGCCGACTGCGACGAGCAGCGCGATAAGCGACACCAAACGTGTCCTGCTCGCCGGCGGCGGCGGTTCGGGCCGCCGCTTGTGCGTTTCCAGTTCGGGCTGAACATCGTGGGGATGGGTGTCAAGCAAGGCATTTCTCCCGGATCACAGGTTCGGCCCGTCCGATGGCATACCATGGATCGCTGGTGTGTGGCCGGCACGATTGCGGTGAAGGACGCTGAAGACGGTTGGAACGAAGAACAAGGTGGCGATGGTCGCTATCGCAAGACCGCCGATCACGGCGCGGCCGAGCGGGGCATTCTGCTCTCCGCCTTCGCCCATGGCCAGCGCCATCGGAACCATGCCGATGATCATCGCCAGCGCCGTCATCAGCACCGGACGGAATCGGGTGAATCCAGCTTCCAGGGCGGCGCTCGCTGCGTCAAGGCCGTTCTCCAGGCCCTCGCGGGCAAAGCTGACGAGCAGGATGCTGTTGGCGGTGGCGATGCCCATGCACATGATGGCGCCGGTCAGCGCCGGCACCGACAGGGTGGTGCCGGTCGCAAACAAGGTCCAAACGATGCCGGCCAATGCGCCGGGAAGCGCCGTGATGATGATGAACGGGTCGAGCCAGGACTGGAAGTTGACTACGATCACCAGATAGATCAGCACGATCGCGCCAGCGAGACCGAAATAAAGCTGGCTATAGGCGTTATTCATGGTCTGAACCTGGCCGCGCACCGCCACATAGGAGCCGCGCGGCAGATCCTTCTTGGTCTCGGCCAGAATCTTCGAAATGTCGCTGGAGATGGCGCCGAGGTCGCGGCCCTGGGTGTCGCCAAAGATGTCGATCACCGGCTGCACGTTGTAGTGGGAGACGACGCCCGGGCTCGGTCCCTGGGTGATCTGCGCGAGGCCGCCCAGATATCGCGGTGACCCGTTCTCCGGGGATGTGATCGGGATGTTGGACAGGTCCGAGATGCTGTTGACCCGGTATTGCGGCATCTGGGCGACGATCGGATAAGACACGCCGTTTTCCGTGTTGAGCCAGAAATTGGGCTTCACCTGGCCGCTTCCGGAAAGCGTCACGAGCAGGCTGTTGGCGACGTCACGCTGGGTCAATCCGACCTCGGCGGCGAGCGTCCGATCGACGTCGACATTGATCTGCGGATAGTTGAAGACCTGCTGGATGCGCAGGTCCGCGATGCCGGGCACCTGGCGGATGCGCTTGAGCAGATCGTTGGCATAGGCGTAATTTTCCTTCAGTTTGCTGCCGATGACCTGCACGTCGATCGGCGCCGGCAGGCCGAAATTCAGAATTTGCGACACGATGTCGGCGGGCAGGAAGGAGAAGGTCGTGCCGGGAAACTTCTGCGGCAGCACGGTGCGCAGCGCCTTGACGTAGCCGGCGGTGGCGTCGTGATCCTCCTTCAGGCTGATCAGCGCGTCACCGTCCTCGGGGCCGATCGTCCCGGTGTTCTGGTAGGCCATGTTGATGCCGCTGAACGGCAGGCCGATATTGTCGACGATATTGTCGAGCTGATGGGGCGGAATGGTCGCGCGGACGGTCTGTTCGATCTGCTCCATCAGACGGGCCGTCTCCTCGATCCGCGTGCCGGGCTGGGCGCGCACATGCATCAGGATCTGGCCGGAATCGACCGAGGGGAAGAAGTTCGAGCCCAGGAACGGCGCCAACCCGAACGACACGACGACGCAGGCGAGAAAGGCCGCCATGAAGGTCTTCGGACGGCCCAGCGCCATGGTCAGAAGCGAGCGGTAACGCTCGCGGAAGCGCTCGAACTGCGTCTCGAATCCTTGCTGGAAGCGCAACACCGGATTGCGTGATCGCGTCGGCGTGACATGCAGTACATGTCCGACATGACCCTCGTGGTGGCCACGCATGAGGTAGTTGGCCATGGTCGGAACGAGCGTGCGCGACAGGATGAACGAGCCGATCAGCGCAAAGACGACGGCTTCGGCCAGAGGCCGGAACAGATAGCCGGCGACGCCGCCGAGCTGGAACATCGGCACGAACACGATGCACAGACACAGCAGGGTCACGAAGGCCGGCACCACGATCTGCTGGGCGCCGTCAAGGATCGCCGGCTCGATCTCCTTGCCCTGCTCGAGGTGATAGTTGATATTCTCGATCGTAACCGTTCCGTCATCGACCAGTATGCCGACGGCGAGCGCCAGACCGCCGAGCGTCATGACGTTGATGGTCTCGCCGAGAATGGACAACGCGGTCAGCGCGAACAGAACGGCGAGAGGAATTTCAGTCAGGATGATGACCGTCGAGCGCCAGCTGCCGAGGAACATCAAAATCATGATGCCGACCAGTACCGCCGCCAGCACGGCCTCGCGGATGACGCCGAACACTGCGGCCTTGACGAAGACCGACTGATCGCCCACGGCTTTCAGGTTGAGGCTCGAGGGCAGACTTTCCTGGACCCGCGGCAGCAGCGACTTGATCCCATCGATGATGTCGAGCGTCGACGACGATCCTGTCTTGAGGATGGTCATCAGCACCGCGCGCGCGCCATTGACGCGCACGATGTTGGTCTGCGGCGGCGAGCCCTGATGCACATGGGCCACGTCATGCACGAAGATGACGGAATCCTCGACCTTCTTCACCGGCAGTTCGTTGATCTTGTCGAGCAAAGTGGGGCTGGCGTTGAGCGAGACGTTCCAGTCGAATTTGCCGATCTTCTCATCGCCGGCCGGCAGGATCAGGTTCTGCGCCGAGACGGCGTTGACGACGTCCTCGGCCGAGACGCCATGCGCCTGCATCGCCTGCTGATCGAGATCGACCTGCACCTGCAGGATCTTGCCGCCATAGGGCGAGGGTACCGCCGCCCCCTGCACGGTCGCAAGCTGCGGCCGGATGAAGTTTTGCCCGAGGTCGAACAGCTTCATCTGGGGCAAAGCCCGGCTCGACAAGGCAAGCTGGAGGATCGGCACGCTCGAGGCATTGTAACTCAGGACGTAGGGCGGCGTGATGCCGGGCGGCAACAGCTTCAGCACGGTCTGGGAGGCCGCCGTCACCTGCGCCATGGCCGCGGCAATATCGACATCCCTTTGGAAAAATATCTTGACCACGCCATAGCCGCTTAGCGACTGCGACTCGATATGCTCGATGTCGCCGACCTGGGCGCTCAGGGTCCGCTCATAATAATAGATCACCCGGCCCGACATGTCGTTCGGCAACAGACCGTTATAGGTCCAGACCACGCTGATTACGGGAATATTGATGTTCGGAAAGATGTCGGTCGGCGTGAACAGCGCCGCGCGTATGCCGAACAGTGCGATCAGCAGCGACAGTACGACGAAAGTATAAGGGCGCCTGAGCGCAATCTGGACGATCCACACGCCGCTATCCTCCTGACAGCCGGCTGCCGGCAAGCGGCAACCGTCGGGGCCGAATCCACGTCGTCATCCCGGCGAAGCAGCCCTGCTCAATAACTCTCGAACGCTCGATTCGATACGCCGCAACCGCAAGACGTTTCATGAAACTATCCATTTCGGGGCCTCGGTCTGGCAAGGTTGCGGTGAAGGACGCTGAAGACGGTTGGAACGAAGAACAGTGTGGCGATGGTCGCGACGGTGAGGCCGCCGATCACGGCGCGGCCGAGCGGGGCATTTTGTTCGCCGCCTTCGCCGAGGGCCAGCGCCATCGGGACCATGCCGATGATCATGGCCAGCGCCGTCATCAGCACCGGACGGAAGCGGGTGAATCCAGCCTCCAGGGCGGCGGTCACAGCGTCGAGACCGTTCTCCATCCCCTCGCGGGCGAAGCTGATGAGCAGGACACTGTTGGCGGTGGCGATGCCCATGCACATGATGGCGCCGGTCAGCGCCGGCACAGACAGGGTGGTGCCGGTCGTGAACAGCATCCAGATGATGCCGGCCAGCGCGCCGGGGAGCGCCGTGATGATGATGAACGGATCGAGCCAGGACTGGAAGTTGACGACGATCACCAGGTAGACCAACACGACGGCGCCGGCGAGGCCGAAATAGAGCTGGCTGTAGGCGTTATTCATGGTCTGGACCTGGCCGCGCACCGCCACATAGGAGCCGCGCGGCAGATCCTTCTTGGTCTCGGCCAGAATCTTCGAAATGTCGCTGGAGATGGCGCCGAGGTCGCGCTCCTGGGTGTCGCCGAAGATATCGATCACCGGCTGCACGTTGTAATGGGAGACGACCCCCGGGCTCGGGCCATGGCTGATGCGCGCAAGCCCGCCCAGATATTGCTGCGGTTTGGAGTTCCGGGACGTGATCGGAATATTGGCCAGATCCGAGATGCTGTTGACCCGGTATTGCGGCATCTGGGCGACGATTGGATAAGACACGCCGTTTTCGGTGTTGAGCCAGAAATTGGGCTGCACCTGGCCGCTGCCCGAGAGCGTAACGAGCAGGCTGTTGGCGACGTCGCGCTGGGTCAATCCGACCTCGCCGGCAAGCGTCCGATCGACGTCGACATTGATCTGCGGATAGTTGAAGACCTGCTGGATGCGCAGATCCGCGATGCCGGGCACCTGGCGGATGCGCTTGAGCAGAGCGTTGGCATAGGCGTAATTTTCCTTCAGGTTGTTGCCGATGACCTGGACGTCGATCGGCGCCGGTAGGCCGAAATTCAGGATCTGCGACACGATGTCGGCGGGCAGGAAGGAGAAGGTCGTGCCGGGAAACTTCTGCGGCAGCACGGTGCGCAGCGCCTTGACGTAGCCGGCGGTGGCGTCGTGATCCTCCTTCAGGCTGATCAGCGCGTCACCATCCTCGGGGCCGATCGTCCCGGTGTTCTGGTAGGCCATGTTGATGCCGCTATAGGGCAAGCCGATATTGTCGACGATATTGTCGAGCTGATGGGGCGGAATGGTCGCGCGGACCGTCTGTTCGATCTGCTCCATCAGACGGGCCGTCTCCTCGATCCGCGTGCCGGGCTGGGCGCGCACATGCAACAGGATCTGACCGGAATCGACGGTCGGGAAGAAGTTCTCGCCCAGAAACGGCGCCAGCCCGAACGACAGGACCACGATGACGAGAAAGCCGATGATGACAGCCTTTGGCTGCGAAAGGGCGCGCTTGAGAAGCGTATGGTAGTGGCCGCGCAACCAGGTGAACCCGCGTTCGAAGCCCTGCTGCAGCCGCGTGAAGGGATTACGCGAAGGGGGCGCGGCGACCGCATGCCCCTCTTCATGATGGGGGATGGCGTGGAGCAGATATCGCGCCATGGTCGGCACGAGCGTGCGCGACAGGACGAATGAGCCGATCAGCGCGAAGACGACGGCTTCGGCCAGGGGCCGGAACAGATATCCGGCGACGCCGCCGAGCTGGAACATCGGCGCGAACACGATGTCGAGCACGAGCAGCGTCACGAAGGCAGGCACCACGATCTGTTGCGCGCCGTCAAGGATAGCCGGCTCAATCTCCTTGCCCTGCTCGAGGTGAAAGAAAATATTCTCGAGCGTGACGGTACCCTCATCGACCAGCATGCCGACGGCGAGCGCGAGACCGCCCAGCGTCATGACATTGATGGTCTGGCCCAGCATCGCGAGCACGATCATCGAGAAAAGGATCGACAGCGGAATGGAGATGATGATGATGATGGTGGAGCGCCAGCTGCCGAGAAACAGCAGAATCATGATACCGACCAGCGCCGCGGCCAGCGCAGCCTCGCGCAGCACCCCGAAGATGGCTGCTTTGACAAAGACCGACTGATCGCCGACGGCGCGCAAGCCGAACCCGCTCGGCAGGCTCTCCTCGACGCGTGGCAACAGGGACTTGATGCCGTCGATGACGCTCAGCGTCGACGCCGATCCAGCCTTGAGGATGGTCATCAGCACCGCGCGCGCGCCGTTGACCCGGACCATGTTGGCCTGCGGCGGCGAGCCCTGATGGACGAAGGCAACGTCATGCACGAAGACAACCGCGCCGTTGACCTTCTTCACCGGCAGGTCGTTGATCTTGTCGAGCATGACGGGACTGGCGTTGAGAGAGACGTTCCAGTCGAACTTGCCGATCTTCTGGTCGCCGGCCGGCAGGATCAGGTTCTGCGCGGAGACGGCGTTGACGACGTCCTCGGCCGAGACGCCGTGCGCCTGCATCGCCTGCTGATCGAGATCGACCTGCACCTGCAGAATCCTGCCGCCATAGGGCGAGGGCACCGCCGCCCCCTGCACGGTGGCGAGCTGCGGCCGGATGAAGTTCTGTCCGAGATCGAACAGCTTCATCTCGGGCAGCGTCTGGCTCGACAGCGCAAGCTGCAGGATCGGGACGGTCGCCGCGTTGTAGCTCAGGACGTAGGGCGGCGTGATGCCGGGCGGCAGCAGCTTCAGCACGGTCTGCGATGCCGCCGTCACCTGTGCCAGCGCCGTGCGGATATTGACGCCTTTCTGGAAGAAGATCTTGACCACGCCATAGCCGCTCAGCGATTGCGACTCGATATGTTCGATGTCGCCGACCTGGGCGCTCAGGGTGCGCTCATAATAATAGATGACGCGGCCCGACATGTCGTTCGGCAACAGCCCGGTGTAAGTCCACACCACGCTGACGACAGGCACATTGATGTTCGGAAAAATATCGGTCGGGGTCCGCAGCGAAGCGAGCACGCCGAATATCGCTATCAGCAGCGAAAAAACGACAAACGTATAGGGACGCCGGAGCGCGGTCAGAACGATCCACACGCCGCTATCCTCCTAAAAATCGACCGGAATATCGATTTCCGGAAGGATGTCGACGGCCCTACGCAGCCCCGCGCCAACCTCCATCGGGCCAACCGAGATCATCGACGCGATATTCGCAGCCCGCCGCTTCCGTGCGAAATCGGCAAACCCCAAATCGGCAAACCCCATAGGGGACCTCAAATTCAAGAATCCGAAACCGCCCCGCTGCGGAGCGTAGGGCATGGGCGCCATGACATTACCTTGAGGGTCTATGCTCACAGCATATCCGTCTTGAACGAATTGGCTCCCCTGCGCCCGAACAATGTCGAACCGGCCGAAGGCCAACCAACCGATATGCTAGCAGCATTCATCGATCTCGACGAGGGACTCAGTTCCCCCAGCAAGCTCAGGCCGGATAGCTTCATGGCAGTCACTTGGGATCCTTCCTGGAGCCATCCGCAGATCGGTGGTGCCGGCAAATCTGGACGCTGCGATCGCACGAAGCCAGCAATCCGCGGGATCATGGTGACCGTATCGCACCGCGGCAACTAATATAAAATTTAGCGGCCGGTCAGTGGGTTCCGCGATATTCGCGGCAATCGCCCCCGTTCCTTCCGAAAGCCTCTGGCGCGACGGGCCGCGTGTGCGGGCAAGAAATGCGTGACCTATGCCTTCTCCGAAGAAATCATCTCGCAGTTGCGTAAAAGACCTCCGGGAGGAGTGCTCCGGCCTGTGATCTGAAAAGCCGTTCGCAGGCAGCTCGCGCACCAGCAAGCGGCGTCTACTTGCGTGGCCTGCCGCGCTTGGCAAAGACCACTCCCCGCTCGTCAGCGCTGCAACGAAGCGAGCTTGCCAATTTGAGGGCTTCATTGCGCTCAGGACCCGGGGCCATCTGGCGCGCAAGTTCCAGCGCATCTGCCGCTGCGCCGTCCCAATCGATCCGATCGCGATCAGGCGAGCGTTGAGTTTCTTTGCTCATCGCCTCGCAGAGCTCCCTGCCTATCCTTTAATCACGGGCGTGTATTAAAGGGTGGCGTGATTCTGCGTCAACGTCAACGATCTGCAATCACGACGCTCAATCAGCATCGATTCTTGCGCCCTTGAAACGGGCATTCGCCGGCGCTAACGAAGACTCCGCGGCGCCGGCTTCGACGAGTGCTTGCTGATTGTCACATCGCAGTCAAGCGTCGGTGACGAACGCTTAAATGGTGCCCAGGGGCGGGTTGTCGCTCCGAAGCTACAACACATGCAAAATCAATGGCTTATGGCTATCTCGAATTTCTCTTTTGTACCAACCAAATGTGCCAACGTCCATCACGAATCAGCATTTATGAGGCGCGACCTTCAAGCTCCGTCGGCGCGGCAAGTAGTCGCAACCGTCTTTGAGAGTCCGATCATAATATTTTCGCGCGCGACTTCATCGAAGCGCGCTGGGAACTTTTTTAAGAACCTCGATTGCGCGCTCGGCTTGCGCATCATAGCGGGGTCGGGCTGAGAGCTGGTAGCCCATCGCACGAAGCTCCCGGCTCAGCCATGCGGCTTGAGCACTTGGCGCAGGAAGTCACCGACGACGCGAGCGGTCGCCTCCGGTTGCTCGAGGAAAAGCATGTGCGGCGCGCCCTTGAGCTCCGCATAGCGCGCATTCGGGATCGCGGTGGCCATTTCCTTCACCGCTTCGGGCGGCGAGGATTTGTCTAATTCGCCGGCGAGACAGAGTGCCGGCCCCCGCACGCTGCCAAGACGCGGCAGCGTATCGACCGCGGCCATGGCGTACCAAGCCTGCGCCCAGCCTTCGGCGTTATCGGAAAGCAGCCGCACCTTGGTCGCGTCCTCCTTGCCGCTTGCGCGAAACGCCGGCGTGAACCAGCGATCGAGCGTCGCCTCGAGCACATCACCCATGCCGCGCTTTCGCGCATCATCGCCGCGGGCGTGCGCGATATCGCGCGCCGGGGCGGGCAGCGAGGCGCGGCTGGCGCAGATCACCAGTGCGCTGACGTCCTGCGGGTATTTCAGCGCCAGCTCCTGCGCCACCATGCCGCCGAAGGAGAAGCCGACGGCTGCCGCCGGCGTGAGCGCAAGCCTTGTCAGCAGGGCGTGCAGGTCGTCGGCATAGTCGACGAGCGAATGCGCCGGCGCCGACACCAGGCTCTTGCCGTGCCCGCGCTGGTCGACGGTGAGCACGGTGTACTCCTTGCGCAGGATATCGGCCACGGGGGCGAGGAACGTCAGATCGAGGCCTACCGGATGCAACAGGACGACGCACGGCCCGCGGCCGCCGAGATCGTAATTCAATCCATTCGTCATGACCAGCCTCGACGTATCGACTTGGCGTGGCGATGGAGCGCGAACATCCGGGAGAAGGGAGATGACAACATCACGCGGCCTGCTCCTCTTCACCACCGACATCGATCCGGCGATGGAGCCTGAATTCCACCGCTGGTACGAGGAGGAGCACATTCCCGAACGCATGGGCGTGCCCGGTTTCCTGACGGCGCGGCGCCTCCGTGCGATCGAGGGTGGCCCGAAGTTCCTGGCCTTGTATGATCTGGAATCGCTGCAGGTGCTCGCATCCGCCCCCTATCAGCGCCTGATGGGCTCCAACAAGTCGGCCTGGACACGGCGCATGGAATCGATGTTCCGCAACGGGCGGCGGAATGTCTACGTGTCGATCTCCGAGCGGGCGCGCTGACATCGGCGATCTCACGGAATAAGGAGCGAGGCGCCGGACGTGCGCCGGCCCTCGAGGTCGGCATGCGCCTGTGCCGCGTCGGCGAGCCGGTAACGCTTGTGGATCGGCACTTTGACGACGCCGCTCTTCATCATCGCGAACAGGTCGGCCGCGCGCTCGTCCATCTCCGCGTGGTCGTACAGATAATCGGCGAGCCCCGCATAGGTGACATAGAGTGACCCCATGCGGTTGAGCCGCCACAGCTCGAACGGCGGGATCACGCCGCCTGCCGAGCCGTATAACACGGCGAGGCCGCGCCGCCTGAGGCATTGCAGCGATGTCTCGTAGGTGCTGCCGCCGACGCCGTCATAGACGACGGGCAGACCGGCGCCGTCGGTGAGCTCGTGCACACGCGCCACCACGTCCTCGCGCGTGTAGATGATCGGATGATCGCAGCCGTTCGCTTTCGCCAGCGCGGCCTTTTCCGGCGTGCTCACGGTACCGATCACCCGCACGCCGAGATGGCGGGCCCACTGGCAGATGATGAGGCCGACGCCGCCCGCGGCCGCCTGGACCAGGATCATCTCGCCTTGCTTGATCGTGTACGCGCTGCGGATGAGATATTGCGCGGTCAGGCCCTTCAGGATGGTCGCCGCTGCGGCCTCGTCGTCGATGAAATCCGGCAGCTTGATCAGCCGGGCCACCGGCATTACCGTTGCCTGCGCATAGGCGCGCGGCGTCTCGGCGGCATAAGCCACGCGATCGCCGGGCCGGAACGCAATGACGCCGTCGCCGACCGCCTCGACCATGCCCGCCGCCTCCATGCCGATCACGTGCGGCAGCGTGGGCAGCGGATAGCGGCCCGTGCGGAAATGTATGTCGGTGAAGTTGAGTCCGATCACGGTATGGCGCACGCGCGCCTCGCCACGGCCCGGCTCGCCGACCTCGACCTGCTCGTAACGCAATTGCTCGGGACCGCCCAACTTGTGGACGCGCACCGCGTAAACCCTCGTCATGCCCGAATTCCCTGACATTCCCTTATTCAATCGACGATCCGGGCCACCGGCCGCACCGGCGCGCCGTCGGAGCCGGCGATGTTCAGTCCGAGAAACATGATCTCGGCGCGCTTGCCGGCGAGCGGCGCGAGATTGGTGACATGCTCGGCGATCAGGATACCGCGGCTGAGCAGCGTGTAGTGTACCGGAAAGGCGAAATCGGGCGGCCGCAGCGGCGAGGCGAGATCAGGCGTCGGGCAGTCGATGCCGACGAGCTTCGCGCCCTGCTCGACCAGCCAGGCCGCCGCCTCGCCGGTGAGGCAGGCGTGCTGCATATAGCGCTCGGTATTGATGTAACGCGAGCGCGAGGTATCGATCAGCACCATGTCACCGGGACGCATGCGGGGCGTCGCGCGCTCGAGATCGGTGACGTCAATGATGCCGCCGTCCGCGACGTCGAAATGCCAGACGACGCCCGGCCCATAGAGCCGGCCGAGCGGCACCTCGTCCATTGTCGGTCCGTCGGCTATGAAATGGCGCGGCGCGTCGATATGCGTACCGTGGTGCACGACCATATGCACTTCGGTAACGTTGGCGCGATGCTCCGGGATCCTGCTGATCTGGCGAATGTGCGGCTGCGGAAACGACGGAATGCGCGACAATTCCTCGGTGAGCCGATGCGACAGGTCGATCCAGGGGCCGCTTGCCCCGGAAATCTTCGGCGCGGGCAGGTCGAGCCAGCCTTTCCAGCCGGGGATTTTAGTGGTCTCGGATTCGCACATGGCAGGGCGCCTTCACTGTCTATTTTGGTTTGCGATCGATCGGGCCGGATTCGTTGCCGCCGACGACCACCCCGGCCCAATCCTCGATCATCTTGATCAAGGCCGTGTAATCGTCGTTGCCGCGGCCCTGCGTCATTGCATGGAACCAGAGCTGGACGACGTTGGAGCCAACCCACATCGGTACGTTGAGTTCGCGTGCCTCCTCCAGGCAGAGCAAGACGTCCTTGTACATGGTAGAGAGCTTGCCGCCGTAGTCAAAACTGCGGGTGAGTACCGCCACGGGGAACTTGTCCATGGTCGCACTGTTGCGGCCGGTGCTGGCGTTGACCGTGTCGATCAGAGTGCGCGCATCGACGCCGGCCTTCACCGCCATCGCAGAGGCCTCGAAGGCCGCGGCCATGCCGGCGGCCGAGATCATGTTGTTGGCGAGCTTCGTCACCTGACCGAGCCCCGGCGCCTCGCCGATATAGAACACGTTGCGGGCGACCGTTTCGAGCAGCGGCTTCACCGACTCGAATGTCGCGCGGTCCCCGGCGACCATGGTCGACAAGGTGCCCGCCCGCGCCCCGCGCGGGCCGCCGCTGACCGGCGAATTGAGCAGTGGAATGCCGGCTGCGGCGAGCCCCTGCGCGATGGCCTTGACGGTTTTCGAACCGATCGTCGACATCTCGACATAGGCGGCGAGGCCCTTGCAGGCGATGATGCCGTCGACATCGAGCGCAACCTTGCGGCTGACGTCGGGTGACGGCAGACAGGCAAAAGCGACGTCGCTTGCCTCCGCCGCCGCGCGCGGCGAGGATGCGGCAACGGCGCCGCGCGCGACGAGCGGCGCGGTCGCCGCGGGGCTCGGATCGTAGATGCTGAGCGCGTGCCCGGCGTCGATCAGCCGTTCGGCCATCGCTGCGCCCATGGCGCCGCAGCCGATGAAGGCGAGGCGCGCCATATCAGTCCTCCCACATCTTGCCGGTGGTGGAGGCGGTCTGACCGCCGTCAATGATCAATTCGGTCGCGTTGACGAATTTGGGTTCGTCCGAAGCCAGGTAGAGCACGCCATAGGCGACGTCCCAGGCGGAGCCGAGCCGGCCGCTCGGCACCGCCTTGCGCCGCTCGTCGAGCTTGCGCTCATAGTCGACGGGATCGGTGCGCTTCAGTCGATGGGTTATGCGCGGCGTGGCGATATAGCCCGGCATGACGGAATTGCAGCGGATGCCCTTGGCGGCGTACTGGACGCCGATGTTCTGCGACAGTTGCTTCACCGCTCCTTTCGACGCGGAGTAGGCGACGTTGGCGTAGGTGAAACGGATGCCGGCGGTCGAGGAGTTGTTGATAATCGAGCCGCCGCCCTGGCGCAGCATGTGCGGAATGACGGCGCGGCAGGTCAGGTACATGCTCTTGACGTTGACGGTCATGAGCTTGTCCCAGTCCTCTTCCTTCACATCGAGCGGCCCGCCGACCACCTGCATGCCGACATTGTTGAAGAGCACGTCGATGCGGCCATAGGCACCGACGCAGGCGGCGACCATGGCCTCGACCTCGGAAGCGAGCGACACGTCGCACTGATGCGCGGTGCATTCGCCGCCTTCGGAACGGATAATATCGCGCGTCTCGTTGGCGGCGCCGATGTCGCGGTCGACGGCGAAAACCCTGGCGCCCTCGCGGGCAAACAGCACGGCGGTCGCCTTGCCGTTGCTCCAGCCTTCGGCGATCGAGCCGGCGCCGGCGACGATCGCGACCTTGTCACTCAGACGACCCATGTTGTTCGTCCACTCGCAAAGCTCGGAGCCGCGCCGGTACCCCGGCGCGGCATGACACGTCACATCAGCTCTTCGGCCATTTCGGTTTGGCTGTTGCGCGATCTATCGGATAGATCGTGAGCGGAACGCCGTTCTGCCATTGCACGATCACGAGCGGCGCGCCGACACGATGGCCGGCGGCGTCGAACTTCACCTTGCCTGGGAAGGCCATGGCGGTCGGGCCACTGTCGAATTCCGTCGAATGGATCGCCTCGGCCACCTTGACTTTGTCGGCGCTGCCGACTTTCTCCAACGCGTCCTTAAAGATCCATACGTGGCCGTAGGCATCGAGCGCGTCCTGGGTCATCCACGGTTCACCGGTGCGCTTTTTGAATGCATCGATGATCTGCTCCTGCCCCTTCAGGCCCCAGTTCGCCACGATGAAGATGTAGCCTTCGAGCAGCTCCGGCGAGACGTTCTTGAGCACCTCCGGCGCGCCGTTGGCGCCGCCGCTGCCGATCACCGGAATCGCGCCCTTGCCGATGTGAAACTCGTTCATCTTGTCGAGTCCGAGCTTCAGGTCCGAGATGGTGGTAGTGATGTAGAGCAGCAGGTCCGGACGCGACGAGCGCAACTTCTGCATCAGCGTCGTCGCGTCCGATAAGGGCGGCGTGTACGTCTCGTCGACCACCGCTTTCATGCCGTATTTGTCGAGGCCGCCGGGAGCGCGGAGCGGCCTGAGGAAGCTAACCGGCGCCGCCGTGTTGTCGCCGATCAGGCCGATCGTCGTCGGCGTCTTCCCGGTGGCCGACTTGGCGAGATCGAGCAGCGTCGGCAGCGCCTCGGTCGACTGCGTATCCGCAGTCGGCGACGACTGGAAGATATATTTAAAGCCGCGGTTGGTGATCGAATCGGCGTAAGACAAGGTCAGCCACGGAATTTGCGCGCGCTCGGTCACCTCAGTGATCGCAAGCGTGAAGGTGCTGAGCCAGGCACCGAGGCCACCGACCACGTCCGGATGCTCTGCGACCAGGCGCTGTGCCGCGTTCTTCGCCTTCTCGGCGCTGTCGCCGGCATCGATGGAAATGAGCTGAAGCTTGGCCCCGCCCATCGACTTGATCCCGCCTTTTTCGTTGATCTCGTCAATGGCCATTTCGGCGCCGAGCTTTTCCAACTGGCCTTGTCGCGCCCAGGGACCGGACAGCGGCATGATCAACGCGATCTCCGCCGGCTTCGGCGCCTGCGCTTGCGCCGTGCCGGTCGGCCACCCCGCAATCCCGGCGGACGTCAGGATCGCTGCGGTAAAACTGATGAGCGGCTTTGCGAGCGAGCCGCTTGACGTCCTTGCCATGCTTTTCTCCCCTTCTGGTGGCCGGAACCGGCCTTGGTGGTTGATGCTTCACATGCCGAGATAAGCGCGCCGCACTTGCGCATTCGTGATCAACCTGTCGTGAGGCCCTTCCAGCACCACGTTGCCCGTCTCCAGCACGTAGCCGCGGTCGCAAAGCTCGAGCGCTTCGCCCACGCGCTGTTCGACGAGGAGTATGGTCAGGCCCTGTTCGCGATGAATGAGCTGGATACGGTCGAAAATGGAATCGACGACCGCGGGCGCAAGCCCCATCGATGGCTCATCCAGCATCAACAGGTCCGGCGACGACGCCAGGCCGCGGCCGATCGCCAGCATCTGCTGCTCGCCGCCCGACAGCGTGCCGGCGATCTGGTCGCGGCGCTCGGCGAGGATCGGGAACAGTTCGAAAATGGCCGGCAGAAGCTGATGCCAGCGCGCGCGGCCTTTTTTCGTCAGCGCCCCCATTTCCAGGTTCTCCATCACGGTCATGGAGGCGAAGACCTGGCGCCCTTCCGGCACATGGGCGATGCCGAGCATTGCGCGCGCTTCGGGCGGAACGGCGAGCAGGTTTTGGCCGCGATAGGTAATCTCGCCCGACAACGGCGCGACGACGCCCGAGATGGTTTTGAATAGGGTTGTTTTGCCGGCGCCGTTCGGTCCGACGACGGCCACGAACTGGCCCTCCTCGACATCGAGCGACACGTCGTTCAGGGCCTTGAGCCCGCCATAGGCGACGTTAAGCGACCGTATCTTTAGCACGTTCCATCCACTTCCTGCCGAGATAGGCTTCGATCACCGCCGGATCCTTGACCACGTTGGTCGGAGCGCCGCTGGCGATCAGTTTGCCGTGGTCGAGCACGCTGAATTCGTCGACCAGCTTCATCATTGCCTGCATCGTGTGCTCGATGATGGCGATTGTGACGCCATCGCCGTTGATGCGACGGAGGATCGTCAGAATATCGTCAAGCGCGTCGTGGCCGAGGCCAGCGAGCGTTTCGTCGAGCAACAGCAGCCTGGGGCGCGGCGCCAGCGCGCGGGCGAGCTCCATCAGGCGCAGTTGCTTGGTCGTGAGGCCGCCTGCGATCGCGTAGGCCTGCTTGTCCGCGAGGCCGACCCGATCGAGCGCTTCCATCGCCAGCCGTTGGGCCTGCGTATCACTGTTCGCGCCGACAAAGGCGCCGACCACGACGTTGTCCAGCACCGACATGCGAGGGAAAGCGCGGATGACCTGAAACGTCCGCCCGACGCCGAGGCTGCAGACTTCGTGCGGCCTCAGGCCGACCAGCTCGGTGCCGGCGAAAGTGATACTGCCGCTGTCGGCGCGAAGGAAGCCGTTAATGACGTTGAACAACGTCGTCTTGCCGGCTCCGTTCGGGCCGATGATGCCGTGGATCGCCCCAGCGCGAATGTTCAGTTTGACGCCGTCGACCGCCTTGAGCCCGCCGAAGGCGCGGCTCGCGCGGTCGAGGCTGAGCAGAACCTCGCCGCCCTCCGCGCGCTTGCGTTCGGCGGGGCTCGTCGGAGCGACGTTGATCGTCGCTGTGATCAACACGGAAGGCGGTGCCTTGCCGACCGGTAGTTCCGCCGCGGCTCGCCGCACGGCGAGAAAATCGCGCAACCGCCAGTAGATGCCTTCCGGCGCCACGAGCGTGATGACGATAATGGCGACGCCATACACCACGCCCTGAATACCGGGCAGCATGCTGCCAAGTTTGGCATTCAGCGTTTCAGCGAGTGGCACCAGTACCGCGGCGCCGATCACCGGGCCCCAAAATACGCCGACGCCGCCGAACAGCGCCATGATCAGCGCCTGCGCGGAGACCAGTGTGCCGAACATGGTCTGCGGCGTGACGACGAGAAGCACCATGACATAGAGCCCGCCGGCGGCGGCGCCCATGGCGGCGCTGATCATCATCGCCAGCATTTTCCATCGCATCGGATTGATGCCGGCAGCGGACGCGGCCGGCTCATTCTGCTTGATCGCAGTTAGCGACATGCCGAAGCGCGAGCGCTCGATGTGCAGGGCCGCGGTCATGCAGAGCACGAGAAGGATCAGCGCCAGCACCATGTAGGCCCGCTGATCGCTGAATTCGGCATAGAAGAGTGGCGCTTCCCGCTTCATTGGGATCGGCACCTCCTGGTAGCCCATCCACTCGAAGACGTAGAGCATGGCCAAGGGATAGGCGAGCATCGACAGTGCGAAGTAGTGCCCGCGCAGCCGAAACGTCGGCACGCCGATTATGATGCCGGCAACGACGCCGACAACGATCCCAAGTGGAATGCCGATCCAGGGTGTGATGCCGAACGTGACGAAAAGGATGGTCATCGTATAGCCGCCAAGGCCAAAGAAGGCCGCGTGACCGAACGAGATCATGCCGCTGTAGCCGCTCAGGGTGTTCCAGGAGACGCCGACCGTGGCCCAGATCAGCACCAGCGTCATCATCAACTGATAATAGGAATTGTGCACGAACCAGCCGACGCAGAGATAGGCGGCGGCAAAGAGCAGGATCGCCGCATATTGTCTGCTGATCGGGGCGCGGTTCATCAGGTGCGCTCCCAGACGCGGCCGAACATGCCCTGCGGCTTGAAGAACACGATCAGCAGAAACACGATGAAGATCGCCGTATTTTGCAATTGATACGGCAGGATCAGCGTCGACATCTGCTGCACGAGGCCGATGGTCAGCCCGCCCCAGAAGGCGCCGAGGATCGAGCCCATCCCGCCGAGCACCACGCCGGCATACATGACGATGACGAAATCGAAGCCGATATAGGGCTGGAACGATTGCGAGCTGGCGATCAGGCCACCGGCGATGGCGGTAACGCCGACGCCGAGCGCAAACGCAAGGCGATGGCAGCGATCGACATTGATGCCGACATAGGCCGCTGCGACCGGATTGTCGGCCGCGGCGCGCAGGGACTTGCCGAGAATCGAGCGTGTCAGGAACAGGTAAAGACCAAGCGCGGCGATGACGGCGAGGATGAAGGCGACGGCGCGGGCCTGATTCAGGAAGACATCGGCGATCTCCCAGGACTCACTCGACAACGGCGTGCGCACCGACAGCGGCACCGAGCCGAACAGGATCAGGCCGCCATTGGAGAGAACGAGCGCGACGCCGAGCGTCATGATGATCTGCGCATAGTGGCCTTCGGCTTCGGCAGAGACGACGCGGGCGCCGGTGACGCGCGAGATCAAGTAGCGGTGCAGCAGCCAGCCGAAGCCGAACACGATCGGCCCGGCCAGCGCGGCGCCGGCGACCGGACCGGCATAAGGGCCGAGAAAGGCGAGGATGCCGAAGCCAGTCACCAGATAATAGGTGACGTACATGCCGAGCATCATGAAGTCGCCTTGCGCGAAATTCACCACGCGCATGACGCCAAAGATGATACCGAGGCCGACGCACATCAGGCCGTAGGTGCCGCCGACGAGCAGGCCGGCGGCCAGCGCCTGAAAGAAGTCGACGATGTGCCACTTCAACGCTTCCATGCGCGCCCTTCCGCAAAATCGGAAGACCGATGCCACGGGGGTTGCGCACGCTGTATCCGATAGGCCCGAGACAAAATGCCGACACTCGTCGCTTGACGTCTCAGAAGGCTGAACGGCCGCGGCGCGGCCGACCCGGCGCACTGATCAGCCGTGAGCGCGCGGGCAGGTCGCGACTTGCCGCGCCAGCCGGCGGAGGGAAGCGGCAGAAAAGTCGATAAGTTGCTCATGCCGCGAGGCTCGATTATGCCGCGCGACTGGGCCGGGAGCATTAGCGCCATTCTTCCTCCCCAGTGCCTCGCTTACAGTCGAGACAGACCGCTTTTGATGAGCGCATGGTCTCGTTGCGTCGACACCTTGAGTAGGTTACGTTTGCTTTCGTCCGGTCGTCAACCCAGCGCGGCCGGCGGCACATGGCCGTAAATGGCCCCCGCAGCCGGCAGTGCCGGACGGCCGCTGGTCGGGTCATTCTTGAACGGCGTTGCAATGCACGGGACGCCCCGTGCCGCGCTCAAGCAGGTGGGCGCAGTGTTATCCGCCTGGGTCCCGACGCCGATCGGCGAGCCAAGCTATCGGTCTACGGTCTACCAAGCGGTGGAGGGGTCAATCTTGGGCTCTGACGCAATCTCGGTGATGTTCACCGCCGCTCAGGTCGCGCCGATCAATCTTGCCTGAAGGAGATCGATCTTTGCTCTGCCGTACATCTGTCGCTTGACGAGCTTGAGCTTGGTGATCTGGCCTTCAGTCTGGCCGTTCGACCACGGCTGGACCAGGGCAGCATGGACCGCGGCGATGTCTTTGGTGACCCCCGAAGCGAAGGAACCGATCAGGCTGTCGCTTGCGGCGGCAATCCAGGGAACGAGATCAGCCTCTTTCCTATTTCGGATCATGGTGTGAAACCGATCGGTGAGTGTTCGCGCGGCGACCAGCGTCGGCACACCGGCCTCGATAGCCGCTATGGTGACGGTATCGGCTTTGCTCATGTGATCACGCGCCGATGTCATCAGCCTTGCGATCGTTCGAGCCGAGGGCACCTTCTGCAGTTGCTGATCGCTGGCCTTTTCGGAGCGACGGCGTCGGGTCGCCCACTCACCGACCACCCGCTGCGAACCGCGGAAGCCATCCAATTTGAGCCTCCGCCAGAGTTTGGCGCCGTTCCGACAGCCTCCAGCCCATTGTGCATCGAGCAGAGGCAAGTGTGCATCGAGCGAGCTTTGCCGTGTCCTGAAGACGTCACCGCTATCGCCCCGAAGGACTTGGCGGACACGATTGCGACTGTGGCCGGTTTTACGAACGATCTGCTTGATGGCCGTGCCATCCTTGGCGAGCGCCAAGATAGTGGTAATGGTCTCCTCACGTCGCAAGTAACCCTCGTATTGCAGTCGTTCCGCGCAGGTCAGAAGCTCTGGATTGATCGTCGTTGCGCCGATCGCTGCACGGATCGGACGCATCGATTTACGGACGGCGCTCAAGAAAGCCGAGCTCGCGTTCTCCATAAGATGCCATCGATCGGCAACCTGGATGGCGCAGGGCAATGCCTTTGAAGCTGCTTCGCCGTATCCGCCACCGCGGTCGCGAGAGAGGACCGTAATGTCGGGATGACCAGCGAGCCAAGCCTCAACTGTCGCCATCTCTCGATCTGGCAAGAGCGTCACGATGCGTCGTCGCTCCAGGTCGCATACGATTGTTCCATAGCTGTGGTTACGTCGGAAGGCCCAGTCGTCGATGCCAACCACGTTCAGCGGTTCGGTGCGCGGGCAAGCGCGGGCTCGTACCACACGGAGAACGGTATCATTGCTGACTGGTAGCATCAGCCGCTTGGCGAAGCTCGCTGCCGGCCTGCCGCCCAGAGCTAACCCGAGATGATGGACGATGCAGTCCAGCCGGCTGGTCCGGCGTGACCGGACGAGAAGCACCGTCTTGTCAAAGCGTTCGGCGAAGATCCGTCTCCGACAATGCTGGGTGTCGCAACGATACCGGCGTATCACGACCCGAAGCCGCACGCTCCGGCCTGAGCACGGCAGGTCCGAAACCTCACGAACATACCGGCTGTGAATGCGTCGCGAAGGCGATCCACACAGAGGACAACTCGCCACTTGGATACCGGCCCGAGCGGTTACAAGGATGGAATCGTCGAGTTGGGCCACGCTTTCGACAATCAGACCCACGGGGACGAGAGCAGAAATCCGAAAATTGATTGGCATGGTGCTGATTCCTTTTGGAGAACAGCGCGATGCCATCAGCAAACTTCATCGAGATTGAGTCAGGTAAAGTCGAGATGTGGCGCGGTGGCATTAGGTAGAACATAGCCGTTGCCGCCCCTTTCGTCTGGCGGTGCCTCAATGGTTCCACCGTGGCTCCGTTTCCACATCCCGCTCATCGAACCGGACAGGCAGATTTCCCGCATCCGGCTCTCGGACAAGACTTCACGCTTTCGCGTGCAACGCCATCTGCAGCTTCTGAACATTTATTGGAGTTGATAGGTTTCCCAATCTCCGAGGTCCTTCACCACGTATTGCGTCTGTCTTGAACTGAGGTCCCTTCCCTCCACCGGCGTTACCCGGCTTCCGCGGTACTACGAACCTCTCCGCCACCCCAGGGCGCCCAGCCTGTCCCTCACGGGCTTCCGGTTGATCATCGCTGACCACGCCTTGGGGCTTCCCGTGTTTCGTGCGCTTTCCTTGTGTACATGCCGCCGCCACTACCCCGGCGCAGCGTCTGAACGTATCGCTTCGCTCATTTCATCCAGACGTATCAGTCTTCCCCGATAGGGTTGTCGGGTCGACCTGCGCATTGTCCTTTTCGAGGCTTGCTCGGCGTTCACTCGCGTTGCGGCCTGCACACTCGCGCTGTCACCAATTCGTGACACGCTAATCGAAGGCTTCAGCCACTTCGTTACCTCCATGACTGCTCCGATTGCTTCCGGCTGGAGCGATTGCCGGGTGGGGTTTGCACCCACTGGAAAGCGCCGCCTTTGCACGGCGCACACCCAATCTTGGACGCCTATTCACAGCTTGGGTCGTAAAGCTCGCCCAAGTCAGATAACGCCCTATCAGGAGCGAGGATGCGAGAAACAGATAATAACGGCTCTGTGTCCCTTGCGTTATATCAAGATAAGGCCGCAACAACTCAGCCATGATGGTTAGTACAATTGACCATACCGGAGTATGGCGGTGGCTTCGAAGCGAAACAACCTGCCATTCTGCGCATCTTCCCATTGGTCATGGGAACGTCATGTAGACTCCAATGTCAAAGCATGGGCACATGCCGCCGGTGCCGCCGGCAAACCACAGCCAAAAAGGCCCGGGCGACCACTCCGAAATTCCGTCAAGCGAGCCGCTCAGGCGTGCTGATGTAAATCCGGCCGAGCAAGGCCAGACTGCGAACATAAGACAAAACACGAAGAACAAGGGTTTCTTCAACGGGCGCCGCATCAAATAGCTCGATCGGCCTTCCACGCGATGTAACACGGCAACATCAAAGGCAACGAGCAGTCTTACGCTCAGGTGAAGGCTGAGGTCCATGCCGCGCTGGACCGCTACGGCGACCGTATCAGGCAGGTCGATGTGCACTTTAGCGATGCCATCGGTGACAAGACCGGTCATGACGACAAATGTTGCATGATCGAGGCGCGCCGCGACGGCCGCGAGCCCATCGTCGTGACACACCGGGAAGGCACCTTAGAACAGGCGATCCAGGGCGCTATCCAACTCGTTCGGCAGAAGAATGCCTGCCTCATCGCTCGGTAAAGGCAACATCGAGAGAATTGAAAACGGGTTTAAACATATATCGAATAATTGATTTTGAGCCGGTCTGAATATGGGCTTGCAAGACCATTCCCGGCGTAATTGGGTAATTGGTAGCACCGGAGCGCACATGGTCCTGTAAAAGACGTATCGTAGCCTTGTAATAAGGTTCAGAGATATTTTGCCCCGGCGGATTTTGCTGACCCGGTGGAGGTGAAAACGTCGTAGCCGACAAGTATTCGACTTTTCCCCGAACGGGCCCGAAGATTGCGCTGTCATATGTCAATAGACGAATCTCCGCATCCGCATCCAGCCGTATGTGACCGGAATCTTTCGGATCGATGTGTACCTCGGCGACTAATTCGGATTCCGTCGGAACTATGCGAGCGATGAGGTCACCCGGTCGAACGACTTCTCCGATCGATTTCGGAGCGAGTTCCTGGACAATCCCATCCGTTGGCGCCCGAACCAACAAGCGATCGGCACGATCCTCGAGTTTAACCAACTGTTGTTCGGTTTCTGCAAGATCAGACGCTGCCTTAACCCTCTCCTCACTCAACTTTTGCTGCGCCTTGGCATCTGCTTCTGCCAAACTGCTCTCCGCCTCTTCTAAGGCTTCCTTCGCTGTATCGAGTTTGCCCTGGAGGTTGAGCCAGTCACCTTCGCTGCGCTGGAGCATCGATTTGGCTTCGAGCCAGCTTTTCCTTGATCCGGTCCCGAGGTTTTTGAGGCTTTCCTGCATTTCGACCAATTCAACCTGGACGTCTACCTGCGCCTTCGCCAATTCCACGCCAGAAGTTAGCGTAGCTATTTCGCCGCGCTTCTGCGCCACTTTGGCTGCTAGCGTTGCACGCTCCTGCCTCCTTTGAATGACGGCACTGACATAGAGCTTTTCTTGCTCCATAGCCAAATCCGGAAATTTCTTGGCCAACTCCCCAAATTCAGGCGTCTCATTGCGGCTCTGCGCCTCAAGCCGGACGAGTTGAAGTTTCAAAGCTGCGCGCCGGGCCTCATACTGATTTCGTTCACCGACCGATGTTTCTGGGCGCAGCCGAACGAGCGGCTGTTGCGCCGTCACCCTCGATCCTTCCCTGACAAAAATCTCGGCGACGATCCCACCTTCGAGGTGCTGGACCGCTTGAACTTGACCGCGAGGTGATATTTGACCCTGTGCGATAGTAACCTCACGAACTTTGGTCATCGACGCCCACACGATTGTGGCAACGACGAAACCAGAGATCGTAATGAGGGTGGCTACCAATACGCGTGGTGGCCGACCATCTTCCAACGCAAGTGGTTGGGTAAGACGTCGAGTGATTTCAATCCGCCTGGTGAGTATTGGTAGCAAAGCGATACGGCCTCAAAATGATCTTTCAAAGTCGCCAATGATAGGCAGTCCGCATTAACAATATATTAGGCAGCCGCAGACATGCGCTCCAACACCTTATCGGGAGGGCCATCCAGGGCTACCTGCCCATCCTTCAGCAGGATCAGACGATCGGCCAACCGCATATGGCTCGGCCGGAAAGTCGTAAATAGGATCGTTGCACGACCCTTCAGCGCACCAAGCTTCCTTAGCAAATGCAGTTCCGAGGCAGTGTCGAGAGAAGCCGCTGGATTATCTAGTAGATATATTGGCGCGTCTTTGACGAAACAGCGTGCGAGCGCCAGCCTTTGTTTCAAAGCGTCCGGGAAGTTGTCAAAGTCTGCAGCGGTGAGGCGACGATCGATTCCCTCGCACATCAGTTGCTCTTCGCCATCTATTCCCATTTCTTTTAGAACTCGCACCACCTCTTCATCGCTGGCGTCTGGGCGGGACAGGCGAATGTTTTGTGCCAGGGTGCCATAAAAGAAATTCGCCGTCTCCGGCAAGAAGGCTATCTGAGAACGCCATTCGGTTGGGTCAATTTGCCGCAAATCCATACCATCCGCCAGTATCGCGCCGAGGCTTGGCGGATAAAGACCCGCTATGAGTCTAAGCAATGTTGTTTTGCCCGCACCGCTCGCTCCAGTGATGGCGATGGTCTCGCCCGGCCTGATCTCAAGCTGCACACCACGTAGCACTGCCTCTAGCCGTTGCGGGTACCGGAAGGCGAGGCGCTGCACGGACACCTTTCCTCTGAATTGACGAAAAAAGGATTGTGGCGCCCTGGGGCCTCGTTCACTCCGAATTTTCATCAGCCTGTCAATTTGGGTAAAGGTCTGCATCGCTTGTGCGATCCGAGGCATGGAAAGATACGTTGACTGAAGCGGCGACAATACTCGCCATACGAGAGCCATGGTGCCAATCAGCGCGCCTGATGTCATCGAACCTTTGCTTACGCTCAGGGCGCCAAGACCCAGTGTCGCGACGCCAGCAATGCTGACCAGCATCTCGCCTATATTCTGAACAATATTATTGAACCTGTGCGCGCGATGGCTTTGATCCGAGATTAGGTCGACCAAGTCTCGATGCCGCGCGATCCAAACATCCTCAGCGCTTAGCGCGCGAATTGCTCGGCGCTTAGTAAATATCTCTCGGAGCAAAATGTTGCGACGCTGCTTGGCGAAGCTGATAGCGCGAACATATTTGCGCGCAATTGGAATTGTTATCGCGGAGAGCGCAATATAAACTCCAATCAGCGATATCGGGACCCAAACGAGGTTTCCGCCCCACAGCGCAATCGCAATAAGAAAAATAAACATGAATGGAACATCAACGACTGATGACGCCAAAGTCCCGGTGAAGAAATCACGCATACTCTCAAACTGCTTCAGCCGTGAGATTTGAGTGTCAACGGGAGCAGCTTCTACCATTGAAACCGGCATATTGAGGATCACCTCGAATGCCTTCATGCCGATTAGTGCATCGATCCTGGCGCCAAAATAGGCCATCGCACGCGCGCGAACGCTGCGCAGCCCCAGATTCGTGGCGATTACGATACCGGCGCCTATTGCGAACATGACAATAGTATTCGTTGACTTTGTGCCAATTCCCAAATCATAGACACAGATGACAAAGATCGGCAGCGCAAGTGCTGCGAGATTTCCTAGCAGACTAAATCCAAGCGTCGCGACGATTGTAGGCTTGAATTGTTTAATTGCGGCGAATAGCCAGGACGCGCCTTGTTCGACACCTTCGGTGTTGACTGACTGGTCCCAAATAGAAAATACCCAGCCGAACCGGCCCGTGTGCTCAATTTTTTTCCAGGCGGCAGACTTACCGTCGAAAACAAGCAGGGTTCCGTCTGGCTCACTCTCTACGATCAGCGTGACGTCTGTGCCGTCACGCGTAAACAAACAAGGCATAGAGTGAGGCTTTATTCCTGATAGCCCAGAGAATCTTCTCGTCGTCCCGTAACCCAATAAACAGAGGACACGACGTAAGGCCTCGATATTGTCGATGCGATCAAAATGCGGCAAGGCTTCCCGAATTAGCCTTCCCTCCCCGGCCCAGCCAAACAATGCGAGCGCGGGAGCAAGACACGCTTCCGCTGGCGTCTCGGGATGAACAATGTCGTTGATCGCGGAGAACAGCGTTTCTTGCGCAGTGATCGGCGAGTCAGTCGCTACGCTACCGAACTCCGCAGCGAGGCGTGCCAGGTCTGCATGCACCTGATTTTCGATTGCTGCCGACACAGGAGGGCTTTCGCCGCCCAGGTCCGATCCTGGTTTATCAGATGCGGTCACGTCGCAAGTTTCCGTGGATCGCCGAGGGAAGGGGGAAGCCAATCCGCGCGACCATCGTCAACAATAATTTGATGATCGCACAAAGCCAGCAGAGATGGACGATGCGTTACAACAATTATGGTCAGGCTTCCGCGGAGAAAATTGAGCGCCCTGATCAGGGCCGGCTCAGCAACGGCGTCCAAAAGCACATTGGCTTCGTCAAGCGCAAGGAGGCGTGGACGGTTTGTAAGGGCTCTCACGATGTTCATTTGCTGTGCAATTGACATTGGAAGGTCGTCGCCAATGCCTTCACTAAGCTTCGTTTCATATCCATCCGGTAGAAGATTGATGGTCGTTTCGAGACCCAAGAGCTGCGCCATCTTGCGTGCAAAATCCCGCTTCTCGGGGCCAAACATCGTAAGATTTTCCATAATGGTGCCTGAAAATGTGACCGGTGAAGCGCCAACATAGGCGATTTGTCGCCGTATCGAAGCAAATCGCGGAGCTAACGTCGAGATGCCGTCGATCATGACGCAACCGGTAGCGGGTTCGACCTCCCCCTTTATTAAATTTAGCAGCGTGGTCCGTCCCGAGCCCTCCTTTCCCTTCACGCCTATAATCGCGCCGGCTTCGATCGATAAATCGCCAACTAACAAAAGATGATTGCCATCGTTTGGATGCCTATAAGTGACCTTTTCAAATCGAATATTGCCGTCGACAGCCGTACGAATTTCCAGAGGAGTCTCGGCTATAGGCAAATCAAGGAACGAGCTAACCTCGGCTCGACGATGAGCAACAGTTTCCTGTTCGGTCCAGAGAGAAATCGCGCGCAGAAGGGGTTGCAGAATTTGACCCGATAGCATGGTGCAACATGCAAGGGCACCCATGCTGAGCTGGTCGTTGATGACTTGGGAGCCTCCGATCGCGACCACAACCAATTGCGAAACGCTTCCAAAGAGCAGCGCAGCGGTTTGGTTCGCTTGGCCAGTCGAGATGGAGGACATGGTCGTCCTGGCCACCGCTTCCTGCAGCCGTTCAAATCGACGCTGCATCTGCGGTTCCATCGCCATAGCTTTGACTGTGTGAATTCCAACCAATACCTCTGCGATAAAATCATATTTCCGATTGTCCTGTGTGGTGCGCGCATCGAGTATCTCGCGGAATTTGCGGGCGCGGCCGATAGCAAGCGCGGCAAATGCAAGGAATAAGCTCGCAGGCACGAACACCATTGGGCCGCCAACGATTGCCATCACTATCAGGGCGATTCCAACGAATGGAAGATCGATTAACACCAGCCGCGCCTGACTGCTGTGATAGTCAGCCAATGCTGATGCCGCGGCATAGCGGTTCACATGCACAGCAGCAGGCTCGCGCTCGAAAACCCCGTTGGGCGCTCGAAGAAAACGAGTGACTCCTTCGTTTTCCACATTTCGGGCGAAACGCGTCGCCTGCCAGGATAAAAGAGTTGATCTTAGGGTCTTCAAAATGAAGTCAATGACCAGTGCCGCTGCCAGGCCAAGAAATAACCAAGCAAGCGTCGCCAACGAGCGGTTTGGAATGACCCGATCGTACACCTGCATGATCGAAAGCGGGAGCGACAAGGCCAGAAGATTTATGACAAACGACGCAAAATAGATAGCGACTGGAACGGTTGGCTCGTGAAGGTGGCTTCCGCTTGGGGAAGCAAAGCTAACGCGGCTCTTTCGCGCAGCGCGGGCTGAACGTCGGCTCCGAGGCCGCTGACTTGCTCCTGGCCCAAAGGCTGCGATGAAGCTTGTGAGGGACAAAACAGATACGCCAGTACATCATTAAAAGCTTCGTTCACTATTCATCGGATTTGCTTAGCGTCCCGTTAAGGTAAACCTGACGCCTCGAACGCGCACCGAAATCGTTTCCAAATCATTAAAGCATTGGCCCTGACCAACACCGGGTCGGTGGCATCGATTTTAATCTATTGCCAGTAGATTTGACCCTACGCGCGCTCCCGGAGGGACCGCAGTCTGCTGGTGTTACATGCCCGACAATGACCTTTTGACCCTAGTGTTAGATCGCCCGGACAAAGCCGTCCGGAAAACACCGGGTGTTGTCGAACCCGTGTCCAACGGCCAAGGGGATGAAAACGGCTACGATCTAACGAATCCGAACCTTCACCATGGCGCAGATGCAAAATATGGCCCTACAGTCCAGACCCTGAATCAATCTGGATCCGCTTTTTCTCTTGGCGGAGAAGCGCTCTCTGGCCCGGGTCAGGCGATCAGCGAGAGCCGCCATTTGGCTGTTGGCGACGGCGGACCGACTACCACCGCCGTTGCTGACCAGAGAGGCTTTGAAGGCCAGGCCTTCTCGCTCAATGTCTCAAATCATTTCACTGCTCCTGCCGCCGGCGATGCCCTGATCTTCTCGGCCAAGCTGCCGGCCGGGCTCAGCATCGATCTTCATACCGGCATCATCTCCAGCATCCCGAGCGACAGCGACTTCGGCAGCAACCCGGTCACGGTGACGGCCACCGACGCCCATGGCAAGGCGATCAGCGAGAGTTTCCATCTGGCCGTCGGCGACAGCGGTCCGACCGCGACTGCCATCGCAAACCAAAGCAGCTATGAGGGTCAGGCCTTCTCGCTCAATGTTGCCAGTCACTTCGCGGCCCCTGCCGCCGGCGATGCCCTGACCTTTTCAGCAAAGCTGCCGGCGGGCCTCAGCATCAACGCCCATACCGGCGTCATTTCGGGAACTCCGACCGACAGCGACTTTGGCAACAACACGGTCACGGTCACGGCCACCGACGCCCATGGCAAGGCGATCAGCGAGAGTTTCCATCTGGCCGTCGGCGACAGCGGTCCGACCGCGACCGCCATCGCAAATCAGAGCGCCTATGAGGGCCACAACTTCTCGCTCAATGTCTCCAGCCACTTCAAAGCTCCCGCCGCCGGCGATACCCTGACCTTCTCGGCCTCCTTGCCGACCGGCCTCAGTATCAACGCCCATACCGGCGTCATCTCGGGAACTCCGACCGACAGCGACTTCGGCAATAACCCGATCACGGTCACGGCCACCGACGCCCATGGCAAGGCGATCAGCGAGAGTTTCAATCTTGCCGTCGGCGACAGCGGTCCGACCGCCACCGCCATCGCAAACCAAAGCAGCTATGAGGGTCAGGCCTTCTCGCTCAATGTTGCCAGTCACCTCGCGGCCCCTGCCGCCGGCGATGCCCTGACCTTTTCAGCAAAGCTGCCGGCGGGCCTCAGCATCAACGCCCATACCGGCGTCATTTCGGGAACTCCGACCGACAGCGACTTTGGCAACAACACGGTCACGGTCACGGCCACCGACGCCCATGGCAAGGCGATCAGCGAGAGTTTCCATCTGGCCGTCGGCGACAGCGGTCCGACCGCGACCGCCATCGCAAATCAGAGCGCCTATGAGGGCCACAACTTCTCGCTCAATGTCTCCAGCCACTTCAAAGCTCCCGCCGCCGGCGATACCCTGACCTTCTCGGCCTCCTTGCCGACCGGCCTCAGTATCAACGCCCATACCGGCGTCATCTCGGGAACTCCGACCGACAGCGACTTCGGCAATAACCCGATCACGGTCACGGCCACCGACGCCCATGGCAAGGCGATCAGCGAGAGTTTCAATCTTGCCGTCGGCGACAGCGGTCCGACCGCCACCGCCATCGCAAACCAAAGCAGCTATGAGGGTCAGGCCTTCTCGCTCAATGTTGCCAGTCACCTCGCGGCCCCTGCCGCCGGCGATGCCCTGACCTTTTCAGCAAAGCTGCCGGCGGGCCTCAGCATCAACGCCCATACCGGCGTCATTTCGGGAACTCCGACCGACAGCGACTTTGGCAACAACACGGTCACGGTCACGGCCACCGACGCCCATGGCAAGGCGATCAGCGAGAGTTTCAATCTTGCCGTCGGTGACAGCGGCCCGACGGCCACCACCATCGCAAACCAGAGCGCCTTTGAAGGCCACGCCTTCTCGCTCAATGTCTCTAGTCACTTCAAAGCTCCCGCCGCCGGCGATGCCCTGTCCTTCTCGGCCTCCCTGCCGACCGGCCTTAGCATCGATGCCCACACCGGCGTCATCTCGGGCACTCCGACCGACAGCGACTTCGGCAATAACCCGATCACGGTCACGGCGACCGACGCCCATGGCAAGGCGATCAGCGAGAGCTTTCATCTGGCCGTCGGCGACAGCGGTCCGACCGCCACCGCCATCGCAGATCAGAGCGGCTATGAGGGCCAGGCCTTCTCGCTCAACGTCGCCAGCCACTTCACCGCTCCCGCCGCCGGCGATGCCCTGTCCTTCTCGGCCTCCCTGCCGACCGGCCTTAGCATCGATGCCCACACCGGCGTCATCTCGGGCACTCCGACCGACAGCGACTTCGGCAATAACCCGATCACGGTCACGGCGACCGACGCCCATGGCAAGGCGATCAGCGAGAGCTTTCATCTGGCCGTCGGCGACAGCGGTCCGACCGCCACCGCCATCGCAGACCAGAGCGGCTATGAGGGCCAGGCCTTCTCGCTCAATGTCGCCAGCCACTTCTCCGCTCCCGCCGCCGGCGATGCCCTGACCTTCTCGGCCTCCCTGCCGACCGGCCTTAGCATCGATGCCCACACCGGCGTCATCTCGGGCACTCCGACCGACAGCGACTTCGGCAATAACCCGATCACGGTCACGGCGACCGACGCCCATGGCAAGGCGATCAGCGAGAGCTTTCATCTGGCCGTCGGCGACAGCGGTCCGACCGCCACCGCCATCGCAGACCAGAGCGGCTATGAGGGCCAGGCCTTCTCGCTCAATGTCGCCAGCCACTTCTCCGCTCCCGCCGCCGGCGATGCCCTGACCTTCTCGGCCTCCCTGCCGACCGGCCTCAGCATCGATGCCCACACCGGCGTCATCTCCGGCACCCCGACCGACAGCGACTACACAAGCAATGCGCATGCATTCAGTTTCAATTTCACGTCGTTCGACGGCACCTTTACGGTTACGGGACAGCTCAGCACCGCCAGTTCGCTCGATGCTGTTGGAGGATATGACGTCACTGGAATTGCAGGATCTGTCGCCGGACCCAATGGTGCCGCGATAAGCAGCCTGATAAACAATCCCAATCCTTCAACCGAATCAATCAGTCCGGACGGCGTATTCATTTACGATAACGTGTTGCTTGCGAACAGCAGCCCGTTACTTGACTACGGTGGCGTCCTCTTCACGTCTAATGGCCTTGAATACAATATATTTTACCAAAACGGCAATTATCAGCTCATCGAGACCCTCAGTCCGCACGGGACTGCATATTCTGGACAAGACGGTTCGTTCACAATCACCGCCATTCCTGCAAGCGACCCGATCACCGTGACCGCAACCGACGCACATGGTCAGTCGATCAGCGAGAGCTTCAATCTGGCTGTTGGCGACAGCGGACCGACCGCCACCGCCATTGCCGACCAAAGCGGCTATGACGGTCAGGCCTTCTCGCTCAATGCATCCAGTTACTTCACCGCCCCTGCCGCAGGCGATGCTCTCACCTTCTCAGCAGCGCTGCCTACCGGCCTCAGCATCGATGCCCATACCGGCATCATCTCCGGCACGCCGACCGATAGCGACGTAGGCAACAACCCGGTTACCATTACGGCCACCGACGCACACGGCCAATCAACAAGCGAAAACCTCAATTTAGCGGTAGCCGACCACGACGATACATTTTTCATCGCTTCGCACACCGGGAATATTACAATTAATGGCAGCACCAATTGGACCGACGCTGTCGATCTTCACAGCATTGGGCAAAACGCGAGTTTCAATCTTGTGGATTACGCGGCGGATGGCCATGTGGTCCAAAGTTGGACAGGCTTAGTGGTCGATGGATCAGCCCAGTCCGATCACAATATTACGCTTGCCCAAGGCGACCATGCTGTGATCACAGTCAATCATATGGACGGCAGTGCGGCAGACCACATAACTCTTCAGCACATTGATCACATAAAATACTGACCCCGACGCCGATCTGCGATTGGCCATTAATTAGAAAACGAGCAGACGAGAGCAGCAGCGGTCCGTTAGACAAACGCTTCGTCTACCTTATCGTTAACATACCAGACGACCTTGCATTTTCTAACCAGGATATCTGAAACGATCACAATCGTCGCGGGCGAAACGACCGACGCAAGCGCCAAAACGATCAAGTCCGATCGACACCAGGTTGAAGCCGCTCAGGAAGTCGTAGCGGCGCGGACCAAAGCCCCTAGCGGAGATTTTGTTATCTGATAGGGCGACGAAATAATCAACCCGCAGCGTGGAGTTGAGGCAGGCGGCGCTGGTCTTGCTCGGGGGCTGTCGCGTTCTTACGCGATTGGTAGATTCTCAAAATGCCGCGAGATGTCTCGGTATCGAGACGTGCGAACTGCACTCCCATACCATCTAGGTCGCCTGCGGCGATGCGATGATCTTTCGCGCCTAGAAACAACAGAGCCATTGCGGTCTCCCACTGGAACCCGAGAGCCTTTGCCAGAATGAGTACCATCTCCCTGTTATGGACCAACGCTCGCTCTACGACGTCAACAGGTAGCGAGCACAACAGAGACAGTCCAACCGTAGCTTCTTCGATCTTATGGACTCGGGCGTATTCCAGGACGCTGTTCTCATTCAAATTGCCATATCGATGCTGGGCATTCACGACCCTCTTTGCGGCAAAATAGCTGTTCGATGCCGGACCGAACTTGGATTGCAGCGCGCCCGTGACCTCGGTGACCGAGTCCTGAATCTGGTCCACTAAATCTGGACGCTCACGTTCGAGCTTCCGCTTTACGTCGTCCGAAGCCTTTGCAATGAGTTGTTGGAACATATGTCTCGGGATTTCCTTACGCAGGCCGATGTGCTCGGCGAGGATTAAATCGCCCTCGGACCTTTTAATCATGCGCAAAAAGCCGAAATTTGAGAAGCGAGCGCCATCATTCGCCGCAACAGACTGCAATACTTCCCGGTTGCCGCGCCTCACGAGTTCGTCCGTCACCACGACGGGAATGGAGCTTCGCTTCGAGATCGCCAGAAGGTGAGCCTGGCTTTTACTTCTCGCATTTGTAACGAGCGAATTGCTGTCAAGCCGCTGGGAGAATTGAAGGACCGGGCCCGCGACATCAATCGAATTGTCAGCGGCCAGCGCCGTGATTACTTTGAACGGGGCATTATTGGAGTGGGCCAGCCGTTTCGCGAGCTTCGCTCGGGTCGCCTGCTCGATTTCCTCCGATAGCCGGCCGATTACCTCACCGAAGACCCAAATCTGATCTTCAGTGTAGCGGCCCTCTATCAATATATCGGTCGCACGCCACAATGCTCTGGCGCAGCTTTCGGAAGACCCCTTCGAAATTACTTCGTTTAGTTCTTTTAAAAAATGATAGCTGGCTTCAGTCATCGAGCAAACCTCACGACAACGCCATTTAATGTTCCCGTTGTCACAAATAAGCAAAAACTTTTAAGAACCCTGTCGTGGCGCCGCTCGAATTTTCAACCTGGCTGCTACGATCCGTTAACCGGCATCTTCCGGGGTTTGTGTGGCTTCAAATACGCGCCAACCCCGAGAAAAGCGGCAGCGATGTGTCCCAGATCAGTGCGACCAAGCAACATGCTGCTGGCTTGCGTCGGTGTGGCCTGCACCGCCCCGCTGCCCTTGACAATCGGCTGTTCACTTCCGGTCACCCTAAAACCGGACGAACTCGGCGTCGGCCGCCACTTCGCAAAAGTGCCATGAACGGAAGTGACCGCACTGCCGTAATAACGCCTCCCCAAGGCCTTACGACCTTAGTCAGTCGGTCGCCATACCGTCCTTATCTCTGGCTCTTTCCAATAAGGCAATAACGGACGAAATGGTCTTCGGCTGTCGGATTGACCATGAGGCTATTGCAGCGTTTGCCGCAGACGCCGGAGTTGTCATCGCCCACAATGCCAACTTTGATCGCAAATTTTCCGAGCGCTATTGGCCCCTGTTCGAGCAGAAGGCAGCATGGGCATGTTCGGCTACTGAAGTGGAATGGCGTAAGCATGGGTTTGACGGATCGAGGTTGGGGTATCTGCTAGCCGGTGTTGGCCTGTTCCATCAGGGGCACCGAGCGGTTGACGATTGTCGCGCGCTAATTGAAATCTTGGCTTCGGACCTTCCGAAGTTAGGCCGCTCCGGCCTCGCCGTTTTTTGCTGGAACGCACCAGGCGCAAGACGTTGCGCATTTGGGCTGAGCAGTCGCCCTTCGAACTAAAGGACGAGCTAAAGAGGCGGGGTTATCGTTGGAACGATGGCTCCGACAGTCGACCGAGATCCTGGTACATCGATATCGACGAGGCAAGCCAAGCTAGCGAGATCGATTTTCTGAGAAAGACGATCTACCTGCGAGATGTAGAACCGCGAGTGCAGAGGATGAGTGCGATGAATAGGTTTTCGAGCAGATTTTGAACGTGCGCACTCGCCATCCTATTCCGGACTTAGAGAACGAACGTGGCCAATTGATAGAACGCGTAGGCAAGCTCCAAGCCCATGAGAACTAAGGCTACGATCATCAGATAAGAGCTAAAATACATGGTGGCTTGAAACCAAAAAGCCTTCTTGAGCCGGTGGGTGTTGCGCGAAGATTCGAACAACGCTCAGCACGCCTCCCAGCCTGGCTAACTTTTTCGGCATTTAAAAGAAAAAGGCTTCCGCCGCCGCGGAAGTGATGCCTTTGTCGCGAACCTCTTCTTAGCCGGAGGTCTCCGACACCAGTTCCCTACTTGTTCAACTGCCGTAGAAAATCTTCATTCCCCACAGCACGACGACGATGGCCGATACCAGCGTGGCCGCCGTCAATACACCTTCTAAGGAAGCGACTCTCATACCACTCTCCGCTTCCCAGCCCCGTAAGCGGTCTAGTTGATTCGTTTGGTCCACCGCAATTGCGCTGCCGGCTACCTTGAACGCCGGCGGGCGGTTGTGGTTTATCGGCCACATAGTCTCCGTAGAATCCCGGATCTAAGCTCGTGGTGGTGCGTCCCTGCCAAAGCCTGCGCGTGATGACGACAAAGGCGAACCTGAACTGGTGGGAAAATGTCTGCTTGCGCCTAACCCACAGCGCCAAGACGGCCTTTCCTCTCGTTCTCCAGTACCGGACATTGCGGCTCGACATCACTGAACAAGCCTGATCTGGCCCGGAGCGCGATGGGGAGGTTCCGTCCGCACTTGACCACCCCCTACCAAATTTCGCGACAGTTTCTCAAATGCGGGCTGTCAGGTATCTGGCGTGGCGGAAAATAAATGTCCAAATTTCCTGCGATACCACCGCGATTGTGAGCGCCTCGATTTCTTCTGCACGCTAAATGTCCAGAACAGCGACACTTTTTTCGTCCGCTCACGGCGAGTATTCGCGGCTCAATCGGCTTTCCGATCAAAATTCGCTGCGCGAGAAAAAATCCCTGAATGGAAGTGCGGCCGGTCCACGGGCGCCGTTTTGCCAGAGATTGACCTACCCCCCACCCTTCAAGGTTCTTAGCTTGGTTGGAACGGTCAAACATAGACCGCGCGGTGGCGTTGGCGCCCGACCAACACACTGACCATGAGTAAATTGAGGATGTTGCTGCCGATGCCGACGGTGAACGCCGGCGCATAGTATCCGAAATGGTCGTAGAGGAGGCCGGCGATCCAGCTGCCTGCGCCCATGCCTGCCCCGCTGAACAGCAATAGTGTCGGGATCCTCCAAGAGGCTTCCGATGCCGGAAACAGTTCACGCGCCGCCAGAACATAAGCTGGGATGATGCCCGAAAAGCCGAGCCCGAAAGCGGCAGTCACCGTGAACAGGCCAGCTTCATTCTGTGTCAACAGAAAAGCCGTCATTGATGCGGCCTGCCAGGCCGATCCGATCAGTACGGTAGTGAGACCGCCGATACGATCGGAGATTGCGCCCCAGATTTGCCTACTCAGGAATGCAGTACCGAGCAGTACTGACAGCATCAGAGCGCCCATCGATCGGCTGACACCGAGATCGCTGCAGAAGGCGACTAAGTGGCCCTGCGGCATTGCCATGGGAATGCAACACAGCACGGCGGCGCAGCACATCGTCGCGAATACGGCATTGGGCGGCCAGCCGAGGACACGCGCTTTGTTTGAGCTGGGTCCGGACGCTGCCGCCGGATGGATCACTTCGGGTGGCGCGCGAAAATAAATCGCGGCAAGCGGCACGACGACAAGGATCTCGGCGAGAGCGTACCACAGCATCGCTTGCCGCCAGCCAAAATTGGCGATCGCGTACTCGAATATCGGCGGCCAGATCGTGCCAGCGAGATAGGTGCCGCTCGAGATTAGTGCCAGCGCCGAGCCGCGCCGGCGGTCGAACCAGCGGCTGACATAAATGTACAGGGGAGCATTGATGCCGCCGATCCCGACCAAACCGATGAACACTCCGTGGCCGATCCACAACGGCCAGGGTGGTCCGAAGGTCGAAATTGAAAGGCCAAGGCCGATCATCAACGATCCGAAGATGACCGTCGAGCGCGTGCCGACCCGATCGGCGATTCGGGACATGACAATGCCGCCGGTTCCGGAGCCGAGCCACGCTAGCGCACTGGCGAGCGCTGGAACGGAGCGCGTCCCGTCCACCTCGTTGGCAATGTCCTTGAGCGCTACCGCGGTGATCCAGGCGGCGCCAAATGACATTCCGAGTATGAAGAGCGCGGCTGAGGCAACGGCCCAAGAAGACTTGGTCTCAACGGAAGGTGACGGAGATTGCAACATTAGGAGCGGAACCCGGCTGGCGGATACTTCTATAGGCCCGCACAAAATTTCACCACCCGCGTCCACGTGGGGTCTGGTCTTCGTGCTGCATTGCGCAAAATGCGCGAACTGCCGCCAGATGAAAACGCCCTTCTTGCCGACATTCTAGGACGAGCTCTGGAACGGCATCGACGAGATCAGGCTGTGAGACGGCGTGGGGTCTCGACGCCGATCGGCGCGCTAAATCGTTGATTTACCTCGTGCAGAAGGGGTCATTCGTAAGCGGTATGAGGTTCCACGTCCGCCCGGCGGCTACGATCGGGTCTTGAAGCGTGTCGGCATCCAGTACTGACGCATCTCTTCGACGATGGCCGGAATATCCTTGTAGGCCGTTCGCCGGAACTGTTCGGTTTCCGGTCCATTCCTGGGCGGTCCGAGCATCGGGCGCCCCTGATCGTCGACGCAGTGGAACAGGATGGGTAACAACAGACCGTGGTTGATATCGGCAAGATTTCTGAGCGGCGCCCAGGCCGATAGTCTCAACTTCATAGCGGCATAGAAGCCCTCGCACCAAGGACCCGCATCGATGTCGCGGTTCGGTTTACGTGCGAAGATCGGTTCGAAGGTCTTTGGCGCGTTGGTAAGCGTCTCAACGATCGCATTATGGCGGACCGCCACGGCCGAAATCGCCGCGAACTCCGGCGTGCCGCCATGATTGAAGGCGTCGACCTCGATGCCGAGCAGAGGGCAGATCCACTCAGGCGGATCCATCGACACCGGCCCAGCTACAACCGCGGTCACGAAGCCGTCGAGCATAGACAAATTCGTGGCGGCGGCGGCGGTTCGGCTTTGCAGCCATAGGTCAAGCTTGTCGAGCGGCATGGCCACCGCCGTCATCGGCGGGTGGGCTGAGCGGCGACGACGCGCACTCATGCAGCGGCTCGGTTAGGTGCCTCGCGGTCTGCTTTCCAGTTCCAGGCCAACAGTTCGTGGAGTTGATGGTTCTTGGTGCGGCCTGACACGATCCGCTCGAGCACGTCGCAGAGATAAGTCTGCGGATCGAGCCCGTTGAGTTTTGCTGTGTTAAGGAGCGAAGCTAAAATCGCCCAGCTCTCGGCGCCGGCTTCGCTTCCACTGAATAACGAATTTTTTCTTCCAAGTGCAATAGGACGCATCGAACGCTCAACCGTGTTGGTGTCAACCTCCACCCGACCGTCAGTCAGGAACATGTTTAGCCCATCCCAATGGCCCAGCGTATAGTTGATGGCCTCCGCCAGCGGGGATTTGGACGAGATATCCTTGAGCACTTCGGTCAACCGCACCTTCAATTCCGCCATCAGCGGCCCGGCCTCGCTTTTGCGAGCAGCCAATCGTATCTCGGCGCTCGTGCCCCGGACACGTTGCTCGATAGCGTAAATCGCTGCGATCCGCTCGATCACTTCCTGTGCGAATGGCGACTTCGTTGTCTTGTACACCTTCACGAACTTCCGTCTGGTATGCAACAGACAGAACGCGAGCCGGATTGGTCCAGCCTCGCGGGCGTCCTTGGCCAGCGACTTATAAGCCACATATCCGTCAACCTGCAGGATACCCGCATAGTCGGCCAATTGCGCCGCGATCTCACCTTTGCCCCGACCGTCCGCGAACACATAGGCTACCGCCGGCGGAGATGGTCCTCCCCACGGACGGTCGTCGACCGCATGAGCCCAGAACTGGCAGGTCTTGGTACGGCCCCTTCCGGGATCGAGGACCGGCATCCGCGTCTCGTCGCAGAAGAACAAAGGCGCCGCATGGATGGTTCGCAGCTGGAGCTCGTAGAGCCCCTTCAGCCACCAAGCTGTCCGCTTCACCCAGCCCGCCAAGGTCGAGCGGTCGAGATGGACGCCGTGACCAGCCAGGATCTGCACCTGCCGGTACAGCGTCGAGAACCAAGCGAACTTCGAGACCACCACATGCGTCACCAGAGCGGTCGAGGCCATGCTGTTCTCGATCAGCCGCGGCAACGCCTTCGCCTGTACCACTGCGCCTTCACAGCCCCGGCAGGCATATTTGGGGCGGATCATGCGCAGCACCCGCAGGATCGCCGGAATGACGTCGAGCACCTCGCTGACGTCCTGGCCGATCTTGTGCAGCCGGCCCTGGCAGCACGGGCACGCGGTCGTCTCCGGCTCGATGATTTGCTCGCAGCGTGGCAGATGCTTGGGCAGCGCGCCGATGTTGCGCTGGGCCTTCTTACGGGGCTTCCCGATCGTACCAGCTGGCTGGCTTGGCACATGATCGTCGTTGGCGGCTGCCGGTAGCGTCACGTCCGTGGTGAGATCAGCCAGATCGAGGGCGAGCTGATCGGCTACAACTGCGGCGAGTTTTTCCGAGCGCGAGCCGAACACCATGTCTTTGAAAGTATCGATGACGGCCCGCAGCCGATCGTTCTCGGCATCGAGTGACAGCACCATCTCAATGAGACGAGCAGGATCTGAAGGAAGATCTTCGGGACGAATCGCCATCGACATTTGATACTTTTGATTCGTCGATTTATCCAGTAAAAATGGGCACTTCTCACATCACGCCAACAGGACGCTTCACGACTTTCGGGATCACGCGCGACCAATCCAAACCATCGATCAGCATCGACAATTGCGTTGCTGTCAAATAGACGACACCGTCGTGGATCGGCGGCCAGGTAAAGCGGCCTTCCTCAAGCCACTTCGTCACCAGAACCATGCCGCTGCCGTCCCACGCCAAAAGTTTAATGCGATCTGATCGCTTCGAGCGGAAGATAAAAATATCTCCGCAATAGGGGTTCGCACGAAGCGCTTCGCTCACCAGCGCTGACAGCGTATGGACGCTCTTGCGGAAATCAACGGGCTGCGCCGCCAACATGATCTTCAGGTCCGCCCGGAACGAAATCAATTGTCGCCCCGTACCGCCGCCAACACCATGGACAGCGTCACCTGATCAACGCCGTTCTCAACCCTAATCCGGGCTCCGGCGATATCGATCTCGATCCGTCCTCGGCCTCTCACCGCTGCCAATGCCGTCGCCACGGCCTCAGGCTCCACCGAATAGCGTAGAGCCTCGTTTGACGCCGAGGCAACGGTATCGATCTTCACCGCGGCAAAGCCTTGTTGAGGCCCCTGGCTAATTCCATCGCTAGATAGCTGGCGTCGCCAAGCCGTCAGCAATCCGCGGGCCACGCCGTGACGGCGTGCCACATCCGATATGTTCGCGTTCGCCTCGAGGCTCTCCGCTACGATCCGCGCTTTCTCCTCCGCCGTCCATCGTCGCCGGCGCTGACGCCCCGTAATCACCTCGACACGCTGATAAGTGCCACCTTCGTTCCTGGCTTCATTCATGGCATCAAGCATGGAAGTTACCACCGCGCAGCCTCTAGATATTAGCGAACAATCACCAATATCGCTTAGAACACCGGCCCGCGCGAGGTGGGGTGCCGATACCGCTTACGGTCATTCTTCGGCTCTGACGCAATCTCGGTGATGTTCACCGCCGCTCAGGTCGCGCCGATCAATCTTGCCTGAAGGAGATCGATCTTTGCTCTGCCGTACATCTGTCGCTTGACGAGCTTGAGCTTGGTGATCTGGCCTTCAGTCTGGCCGTTCGACCACGGCTGGACCAGGGCAGCATGGACCGCGGCGATGTCTTTGGTGACCCCCGAAGCGAAGGAACCGATCAGGCTGTCGCTTGCGGCGGCAATCCAGGGAACGAGATCAGCCTCTTTCCTATTTCGGATCATGGTGTGAAACCGATCGGTGAGTGTTCGCGCGGCGACCAGCGTCGGCACACCGGCCTCGATAGCCGCTATGGTGACGGTATCGGCTTTGCTCATGTGATCACGCGCCGATGTCATCAGCCTTGCGATCGTTCGAGCCGAGGGCACCTTCTGCAGTTGCTGATCGCTGGCCTTTTCGGAGCGACGGCGTCGGGTCGCCCACTCACCGACCACCCGCTGCGAACCGCGGAAGCCATCCAATTTGAGCCTCCGCCAGAGTTTGGCGCCGTTCCGACAGCCTCCAGCCCATTGTGCATCGAGCAGAGGCAAGTGTGCATCGAGCGAGCTTTGCCGTGTCCTGAAGACGTCACCGCTATCGCCCCGAAGGACTTGGCGGACACGATTGCGACTGTGGCCGGTTTTACGAACGATCTGCTTGATGGCCGTGCCATCCTTGGCGAGCGCCAAGATAGTGGTAATGGTCTCCTCACGTCGCAAGTAACCCTCGTATTGCAGTCGTTCCGCGCAGGTCAGAAGCTCTGGATTGATCGTCGTTGCGCCGATCGCTGCACGGATCGGACGCATCGATTTACGGACGGCGCTCAAGAAAGCCGAGCTCGCGTTCTCCATAAGATGCCATCGATCGGCAACCTGGATGGCGCAGGGCAATGCCTTTGAAGCTGCTTCGCCGTATCCGCCACCGCGGTCGCGAGAGAGGACCGTAATGTCGGGATGACCAGCGAGCCAAGCCTCAACTGTCGCCATCTCTCGATCTGGCAAGAGCGTCACGATGCGTCGTCGCTCCAGGTCGCATACGATTGTTCCATAGCTGTGGTTACGTCGGAAGGCCCAGTCGTCGATGCCAACCACGTTCAGCGGTTCGGTGCGCGGGCAAGCGCGGGCTCGTACCACACGGAGAACGGTATCATTGCTGACTGGTAGCATCAGCCGCTTGGCGAAGCTCGCTGCCGGCCTGCCGCCCAGAGCTAACCCGAGATGATGGACGATGCAGTCCAGCCGGCTGGTCCGGCGTGACCGGACGAGAAGCACCGTCTTGTCAAAGCGTTCGGCGAAGATCCGTCTCCGACAATGCTGGGTGTCGCAACGATACCGGCGTATCACGACCCGAAGCCGCACGCTCCGGCCTGAGCACGGCAGGTCCGAAACCTCACGAACATACCGGCTGTGAATGCGTCGCGAAGGCGATCCACACAGAGGACAACTCGCCACTTGGATACCGGCCCGAGCGGTTACAAGGATGGAATCGTCGAGTTGGGCCACGCTTTCGACAATCAGACCCACGGGGACGAGAGCAGAAATCCGAAAATTGATTGGCATGGTGCTGATTCCTTTTGGAGAACAGCGCGATGCCATCAGCAAACTTCATCGAGATTGAGTCAGACCCATTCTTCAGCGCCCATTCACAACCAGTGTTTTACTCCTGCCCGCGGCGCTCCGCCAAGATCTCTTCCACCACGCTTAGAACGCCGTCATCGGAGAGTCTGTTTGGATTTTTGACGCGATCAAACGACAGCAACTGATCGAATTCAGACGGGGCGTAAGTGGATCCGTCGCTATCGATAATCTGCACCATCCAGCCGGTCTTGAAAAGCCCGCGAGCCTTAGCCAGGGTGGCCGTAGGTCCTATCCGAACCAGCTCGATAGTCTCACCGTCTTTGGAGGCGCGGATCGTAAAAGTCATCAACAATATCCCGTCAGAAAATGCTGGTCGCGGCGCGCAGTACCAATCCGCGACCACAAAAGGTTGGCTGCAAGCGGTTAAGAAATGATTCCTTCGAGAGGACGGTTTCTCCGTGCATCATCGCTTCAATCGTTCGCTAGGATGTAAAGCTGCCGAAGCTGCTTCTGAATCTGTTCGATACGTCTGATGCTATCAGGGGATGATTTTCGAATACGCGGGCTTGTCACCGCGGTCCAGCCGCCCTTGCTCGGTACAATCGCAATCGAGATTGATGCAGGACAGTCATTGAACGTGGAGAGCTTCTCCCGAAAAATCCAAATCAGTTCGGTGCTCGAAATCTTGCTTTTTGCCAATAGGAAATTCCGTTTCAGGTTCACCGACCTTGAGACAGGAAAATCAAAGTTAGCACAACCTCGATCGTGACTTAACCTAACTGGTCAACCTTACCGCGGGGGCCTTAAGTCCAACGAATAACGGGATCTGCACCTGACAACAGCATGATCAGGGCCCGCGCCCTTAGTCGGCCTTTACCAGCTCAAATTCAACGATACTTTTTGCGCCAGTCATCGGCACAATGACACCGGGTGACTTCACCATCAATTTGTCGCCGTCCACCCGCATGAAGTATACGCGATCGTTGCCGGTGATCGCCTGAACTCGATGCGGTGTCAACATGGGCGGTCAACTTAATACCTTCTGATGTTTGATCGGTCGTTGAGTATTTGCCTGTCCAAGCCACTTGCGACTTCATCATTGCGATGGCTTCAGCGTCGGTCAGCGAGGCTGCGGCGGGTGCTTTTCGCGTCGAGTCAACGAACAACAACCAAATCCGGGCGGGGGTGATGGTAACGTAACCCGTCACCTGATCTCCGAGGGGATAGCTAACCTTATCGTCACTTACGGCTTTCAGATTGAGGACCTTCCATGTCCCCACAAGCTGTTCCTTAGTCGTCTGTTGCTGGGCGAATAAGGGTGCCCCCGCGGCAACCAGAGCGACGGCGGCGATCACGAGCGATATTCTGTTCATGGCAATCTCCCTACTCGCCGCGAAGTTGTCCGGCGGGGTGCTATGAATATTTGCACTCAGACGGCGATCTGTCTACCGACCCCGTGGGCTGTCCGTGCAATGTCCGGTGAACTCCCGTTAGCGACCGAACTGCGGACATCCCGGATCGGCAGCTTCGTGCCGAAGAGCTGACGTTCGTCGCTATTCGATCACCTCGTTGGCGAGGACAAGAAAGCGAGGGGGACACGTTTTCCTTGACCTGGGTTCCAACTATCAGAATATCTTTCCAGCATTTAGAATCCCTTCCGGATCGAGTGCGGCCTTGAGAGCGCGCATCAATGCAACTTCGCCTTCGCTTCGGCAGACCGACAGATAGGGTTTCTTCTCCAATCCAATTCCGTGTTCTGCCGAAATCGATCCGCCTAAATTGCCGAGTGGACCATAAACGAAAGCTTCGATCTTTGGCCGCAGCGTCGCAAAGTTCTCGGGTTGGACCTGAACAATCACATGCAGATTCCCGTCTCCTAGATGACCAAAGATCCAGAGTTTGTGTTCACCGATCCCGGCCTCCAGATTCTTCCTCAATCCCTTGACGTACTGTTCCATTGCACCAAGCGGCAAGGAAACGTCGAATACAACCGGCATACCGCCAATCATGACTTGTACCACGTCATCGCGCAGCGACCAGAAAGCACGTCGGTCACTGTCGGACTGCGCCACCGCCGGAAATCAACTTTGCTTCAAGCGCCGATTCCAGTGCTGCGAATTCGAGATTGGCATTAGCGCCAAGGCTTTCAATCAGAACGTAATACGGATGTTCCTGACCCAGTGGTCCTTTGCCCCTGGCCGGCGGATTTGTCACCAAAGATTGCCACATGACCTCAAATGCCGAAAGTGACCCGCCCAAAGCGCTGTCGATATGCTTGAGCAGTTTCGTCAGCGCCTCGAAAGTCGGCACTGCTGCAATTGCCACATCTTGCGACCGCGGCTTTTCACGTAGTCGCAACACGAGTTGCGTAATGATCCCTAGCGTGCCCTCGGACCCGACGAATACGTGCTTGATATCATAACCTGCGTTGTTCTTGATGGGGCGGTTCATCGACGAGATGATGGTGCCATCGGCCAATACGACCTCGAGACCCAGGGTCATGTCGCGCATCATGCCGTAGCGGATCACGCGATTGCCGCCGGCATTCGTCGCCGCGTTGCCGCCAAGGGTCGCGGTTCCGCGCGCACCGAGGTCGAGTGGAAAGATCAAATCGTGGTGCTCGACTGCTTCCTGCAGCGCGTCAGCAGACAGGATCAACGTAGCGATTCCGCCTGGCGCGGAGCACGCTACGCCCGTGTTGATTTCAGTATCAATCCCGCGATGCGAGTCTTTGTGCTGGATCAATCTGTTTGGTCTGACGGTTCGCCCCAGAATAGGCCCCAATCCAAGGCACCCACCGTCGAACCGGGTCCTTTTCTGCCAGTGCCGCAAGAAGGATTATCTTTGCTTCCTCATCCGAAAAACTTCGCTTTTTTTCACTTTGCTTGCTTCTCACATCCAACGAGATGCCGTCGGCCGGATTGGACGGAAGAAGTTTGTTCTGAACACCCCACTGCAGAATTGCTCTAACAGGTGCAAGTTTTGAATCCTGAATCGTTTTCGATCGGAGGCCGGCGTCCACCATCGAACGCTTCCAATCAATGAACGTCTCCCCCGTGAGACGCAGCGCATCGTCGTGACCGAGGTATGTTTCAAGCTGACGCACGACCCGCGACCACTCATACGGGGTCTTGGCGACAGGCCTTCGTTCCGCCGCCCACCCTTTCACGAGGTCACCCCAATGAGACCGGCTTTCGCGGCGGCTCAGAAGGTGCTGGGTTGGACGCAGAGAAGAATGCGCTGGCAGGGCTGCCCCCTTTCGCCAGCTGTGCGAGGGCCAAGCTGGCGCGCTGCAGGGCGGCAGCGATGGCAATGGCGAGGATACGACGACCGCCATCGTCCACCACGAGCCCATGGGCCGCTAGGCACTCGTCAGCCCACTCCAGGCACCATTTCTCCATTTGGAGAACCTGAAGCCGATCCCCGTCCACCACCATCGCGGTGGTGTCTTCATACAGAAAATCGAATGATTTCAGCGGTTTTTGCTTTGCGCACACCCGATCCGCCAGATCGACATTCCAGTGCGTCTGCTGACTTGGATTCCCCATCAGTTATTTTCAAGGCAGTTGCCAGAGCATGGATGTCAGCACTCCGGTTTTCCGGACGGTGCATAAACTTCACCGCCTCAATTAGTGAGGCCAACATCCTGTTCACCAGATCGACGTTAGAAGCAACGTATGAGGAAGCGGCAACCAAACTAGCCTCGTATGTGTACAGGTCACTTGGATACTTATCGATTAGAACCGTATATCCCTTAGCTTTGAGGGCGACGGCTGGCTTTTCTGAAAGGAGCGCGGCATCGACAGAGCCCTCCTCCAGAGCCTTCAAAATTTCAGCAGGACCACCGACTGGAATGAACTCGACTGCTGCGGGCTCTATCTGCAATTGACGCAAAGCGACCACTGTATCGATCCAGATGCCAGCGCCGATTACTCGCACCCCGACGCGCCTGCCGCGAAGTTCCGACACCGACGAAATCCCGGGGCGCGCAACCAACTTACTTGTCAAGCGAGCCCTATAGAAGGATGCGACAAGCTTGAGATTTGTTCCGTGAGCAACTTGCTTCAAAGCGGCAGGTGCACCAATTAGCCCAAATGGAATTGCGTCGCTCACACGCGGGACTGTTGCGCCGGATGCCGGAATGAGGCGTACTTCAATATTATGTTTGGCAAAAATTCCTTGTTGTTGCGCTAACATGAGCGGAGCAAGCCACGAGCCGGTTGCTTCTGGAAAAGTAATGGCTACTCTGGTTTGGCAGTTGGCCGGCAGGCTTTCGATGATAAGCAGGAAAGCAGCGACGACTAATATTATCGATTGCGATAGAAATCGTGGTACTTGCAGACGCATATGCCTCTCCCAAGCGCTATAACAATATATATCTTACGTTACTTTAGCCGCCGCCTGTGACAAGAGGGCTTATGCCCTCACCGCGAAGATCAGTGCCATGGTGAGCGCCCATTCCGATGGCTCGTTGACCAAACGCCCACTGATAGGCCGTTGTTTCAAACCAAACCTCCATTGGCCTGAGGGACTTTCCGTACCCCGGGGTATTGCGAATGGGTTTCCCCGGCGCTTACCCACTTGTACTATCTCCTTTTCTAATAGGAGGGTTGTATGCGACATTTTCTAGCAGCAGTCGTGTTAGTAGCTTCGGTCGCGCTGGCTCACGCGGGACCGAAAGAGGACGCCCAACAAGTCGTCTCCAAATGGAGCAAAGGGTTCGCTGACGGCGACGTGGACGCAATCGTCAAACTCTACGCGCCCGACGCCTTGATGATTGGAACCTTGGGAAAGGTCGTACTGACGAAGCCGGAGGAAATCCGCAAATACTTTGAAGCCGCACTAAAGGCTTTCAACACGCCCCGCACCGCTGCCCTCGACAGTTCAGAAGCCCTGCTGGTTGATGACAACACCGTCGTTATCGCGGGGTTCGATACCCTCACGGGCACAAGGGACGGGCAGCCGATAAAAGCCAAAGGGCGAGTAACTTTCGTTGTCGCAAAACGCGGGCCGGATTGGATGATTGTCCATCTGCACCGATCTCCGTTGCCCCAAACCTAACGAAGGACTTGCGACATGCTGGGGGCGTACCCCGGCCTCCAGCACCGCGCGGCTCTGCTTGTGCGGCGGCCCGCCACTCGTAGCATCGCCAGCAGTCTTTCGTTTCCTCAGCGCGACCAAGAAGAGGGAGCGGGATATCAAGGTAGCAAGGTCAAACGTTTGCGCACCTGAGGCGCTCCGTCGCTTGACGAATTACCATGAAGGCAGCCGCTTAGCCGACCGCTGCACGGAAGACCCGTATATAGTTTCCACCCGCAATTTTTCCGGCCTCTTCAGCCGAAAAACCGCCTCGTAGCATCGCTGCGACAAGGTGCACCCACTGCGCGTAGTTCGGCAGAATGCCGGGATTGGACGATTGGTCAGTGCCAATACAAACGTGATCCACCCCGACAACATCGGCCATTTCTTTCAAGCCATCCACGTATTTTTCGAGGCTCGGGAAGAAATGCCAGATGCCAATTGCACCGCCTGTCTCAGCAATCGCCCGAGCATGGTCCCGGCTGACCTGCCGGGCGGTGAGCGGCGTCGGCCCCATTGCTTGGGAACCGGAAATCGCCGTGTGTGACAACAGCAACGGCTTTGTAGCGACCTTGACAGCCGCTTTCGCGGTGTCCTCGGTGGCATGCGCGACATCGCAGACAAATCCCAACCGTTGGCAAGCGCGGATTACCTCCGCGCCATATGAAGTGAGCCCGTGATGCGTAACGATGCCAGTTTGGAAATCGCCGATGTCGTTAGGCGTGTAGTGCACCAACTGAACGTGCCTAACACCGCGTTGATGCGACTGCTCAAGCCGTTCGAGTTTGCCCCCAAGGAAGTCTAGCCCTTCCACGTCACCTACGATTGCGGGCTGCCCCGCAGCATGTGCCGCCTCAAGATCGGCTGCCGTAAGCGCGCGTCGGAGGTTTTGGCTGGCCACCATCTCATCAACCCAATCGAGGCGTCCGAGATGGTACTTGTAAAGCTCACCCGGCTCCGGCATGCGCATTGCGGTCAGCACCCCAGCGGCATTCCTGCGGAGAATAGGGGCGTCCGGCACATCTGCAAGGCAGGCAACGGCCAATGAGCCAGCCCTCATACCGTTTGCAAGATCGCCGTTGGGAGGCGCTTGAGACATAATTCCAGTCGTTCCGCCGTGCGTATGCACATCGACAGAGATAGACTTCCGCAGCACGTCGAGCGCGGCTGCGGCATTTTCGGAAGTCTGGGCTGCGGCAGTCGAACCCTGCGGCCCCACGCTGCCGCTGAGCATTGCACCAACCGAGGTCAATACAGTACTCAACATCCACTGTCGCCGAGTGAACGCGCGGGGATGTCCGTGTCCGCAACAATCGACACAGCAACAATCCATTCTGTCCTCCCGAAGATGTCCTTGGCGTAGTTCGGCCCGATTGAACCCCAAGGTGCAACGGCGTTCAAGGGCCGGGCTTCAGATGCAAAACGTAGAACGCCCTCCCCCCGCGCGGGCCTTCCTATGAAATGCCGTCTGACGAGTTTAACCTCATCAAGACCGATCTTTCGATGGGCGAAAGCGTACCTCCGGTGCATACTATGACGTATGACCGCCCTCATCTATTTTGGCGAAATGCTAGTAGCGTCCTCGCTCGCAATCGTCCTGCTGGCGATTTCTCCGTTCAGAATGAGTTCCGATGCCGCGCTTTTAGTCGCCGGCGTCGTTACGTGGACACTTGCCGAATATGTTGTTCATCGCTTTGTGCTGCATGGTTTCTTACCAACCCAACACGGGCTTCATCATGCCAGCCCCGACGCGGCAGTCCTCACTATTTTTTGGCAAATATGGGCCTGTTTCGCGCTAATCTATTTGATCGCAGGCGGCGCCTTCCTTGCGGGCGGCTTATTTGCCTATTCATGGTACCTATTCGTGCATCATTGCGCTCATCACTGTCCCGATATGTTGCCGTTACGACTGCTTCAGCACCACCGAAGTCATCATCAATTCGCAACGAGAAACTACGGTGTCAGCACAACGCTGTGGGATCACATATTTGGGACGATGTTGCGCCAATGACCCGCGAAACAGGTAGAACGCCCCCCCGCGCGAAACTTGGATGATATGCACGAGCCGGCGTGGCGAACGATTGCGGCCCGCAGGTCCTGACGCGCGCCAGTAAATATACTAGGCTCCCCCTGCCGACCGTCTACAAGGTTCGGCAAAACATCAGGGAGAATGTCATGCAAACGTCCGGGCTTCGTGTCACCGCCATCGCTGTCGCCGCGACCTGCGCCTTTGCGCTCGCCGCACCAGCGGGCGCGCAACTGCTTAGTCACAAAGACCTAACCGCTTCGATTGCAATAACTATTGTGCAAACCGCAATCGAGACCTGCAAGGCCAATGGCTACGCCGTGTCGGCGACCGTGGTTGGCCGCAACGGTGAGATTATCGTGCAAGTGCGCGGCGACAACACCGGGCCACACACCATCGAGAACAGCTTCCGTAAAGCCTATACCGCCCGTACGTTCCGCTCCCCCTCGGGCGCGCTAGTCGACCGCCTGAAGGCCGACCCGACGCTCGGCCTCATCCATCTAACTAATGTCATCGCCAACCAAGGCGCGCTCCCGATCAAACTGGGGGATGAAGTCATCGGCGCGGCTGGGGCATCAGGCGCGCCGGGCGGCGAAAAGGATGAGGCTTGCGTCAAGGCGGGAATAGACAAAGTGGCCGATCAACTGAAGTGAGGGCGTAATCCAGCATTCCCAATTTCGAGGGCGATCGGAGTAACGCGTGGGAGGGCGAAGGGTAGAGCACCCTCCCCGCGCGAACTTGGGCTTGTCGAAGCTGTCCAAACACGTCGCCAGCGGCTCGTCGCCCCCCGGAATTTCTGCTTACATCACCCGTCTATCTTGGGGATATGTCATGCCTTCTGAACTTCGCTCGCCTCGCCTCGCTGTTCTAATTGATGCGGACAACGCTTCCGCGAAGATTGCGGATGGACTGTTCGAGGAGATTGCGAAGATCGGGGAGGCAAGCGTTCGCCGCATATACGGCGATTTTTCCAATCCTCGCTCTAAGGGCTGGGCCGATACGCTATCGAAACACGCCATCATACCTCAACAGCAGTTCGCTTACACCACCGGGAAGAATGCATCCGACATCACGCTGGTCATCGATGCAATGGACCTGCTTCATAGCGGTCGGTTCGATGGATTTTGTCTGGTTTCCTCGGACAGTGATTTTACCCGCCTTGCCGCCCGCATCCGTGAGCAAGGCGTCGATGTTTTCGGGTTCGGTGAGCAGAAAACTCCGGAGAGCTTCCGGCAGGCCTGTCGAAGGTTCGTGTACACGGAGAACCTGCTTACAGGTGCTGCAAACAGTCAAGATGCCGCCTCAACTTCAAAGCCTCTTCAGCCCCTCAGCGAAGCCACGCCCATTATTAAGAAGGTGATCACACAGATGGAAAGCGAAGACGGGTGGGTGCCTTTGGGGGAAGTTGGAAAACAGCTTGCCAACCTAGCTTCCGACTTCGATCCCCGAACCTTCGGCTTTCGCAAGCTAAGCGATCTGGTGCGAAGGACAAATTCGTTCGAAATCGATCATCCAAAAGGGGGCTCCATGCGCATTCGCACAAAGTCCGCTGCCGGATCACCTCCGAAATCGAAGACCGCCGCCAAAACTGCGCCATGAGAAAATGTAGCCCGAAACAAATGTTTTCCGGACTACCCCTGCGTCACGCCACCTTGTCGCGTCCTACCGTCTGGCGAACCTCGAAACCCTCGAACTGCGGGTGATCCAGATACAGCGGCTTGTTGTCCCCTGCCCGACTATGCGCGGCCCGGAACGCGTCTGACTTGGTCCATGCCTCGAACACAGCCCGACTTTCCCACACCGTGTGCGATGCATAGAGCGTGTGATCCTCTGCTTCGGGGCCTTTGAGAAGGTGAAACTCTACAAAGCCGGGCACTTTATCGAGATGACTGTCGCGGGAAAGCCAGACCTGCTCGAAGGCTGCTTCGGAGCCCTTGGTGACGTGAAAACCGCTCGGGGGACCACTTAATCTGGTCGCCACCTCCATGCTCGTCGAAAACCATCGTTTTCAGCTTCCGCGACCGTATAAGCGTATTTCTCGCCGGTGCCGGGTTTGATTTTTGTTCGATCATATTGCTGGTCAAACGGCAGGTGATAGATCTTCTCGCCGTCACGCATTGATATATTGCATTTTACCAGAGGGTAATCAGAAATTCGAACTTGTTCGTTGCACTCGACTTGCAATTTTTTGGCAACATCCTTTGCGAGATCGGAAATCTTAGTTGACGTATACAGCACAGCGACAGCCCCTGTTGCCTTGATGGGTCCACCGAACAAAGCTACTTGGCCAATCTCATCAAAGGTGCCAAGACGAAAGGCATATTCCAGAGCCGAACCAAACAATTGAAAAATATGTTTTTCGTGAATTGTTTTGTCCTGAGACCAGTATTTGCATTGGATCACGCGCAATTCAGAACCGCGCCGAGCGATGATGTCCCGGCCCATGTCTTGTAGTCCATCAATTGCACCGGAAAATGTTACGTTGTAGCCGAGTGTCTCATAGGTGTATCCGATAAAACGCTCGTAATCGCGTCCGATTTCCCAATTACTTTTCTTGCTGGTTCGCCAGCGATCTAACGCCAATTGATTTTTCGCGGCCACTGATAGGTTTTGATACTCGGCATCACTTAGCCAATTTCTCGCCGGGTCGTCCGTAGGCTCCACTTGTGAACCGCTGAGATCAACAGCGGCATCAGGAACATCGTCACCAACAAGATCGACGATCCAAGGGAATAGCTTTTGATAGTACTCGACGCGGTAGCGCATTAGTCGCGACGTAACTTCGGCTTCCCGCCTTTTGCGACCATGTTCGCGTACAATATCGGCGGATTTCTTTGCCGCGTGCTTTTTGGTTGCGAGGTATATGGCGTCGCGCTCGGCGTTCAATTGGTGGAAGTCGGCGAGGGCCGACGCGAGCCAAGGAAATTGGATTTTCCGCTGTTCGACAATCTTCTGCAAACCTTCCATTTGATAGAGTATCGCATCGATTTGCTTCTTATGCTCGGCTTCCTGCGCGGCGGTCGCCTTGGTGTACTCGGCGTTTCTTTCGGCGTTCTTTTTATGAAGTTCGGAAAGTTCGGTCTTCCGTCGATCCAAAAAGTAAAATGAGGTGAAAAGCGCAATTGTCAGCACAACAATCCAGAATGAACTCCACATCGGGGCGCGTCCCTGTCGAACCGGTCAAGGAAATTGCAGCTATTCGCGATGAGGTCGCAGCTTTGATCCGGCGTTAATCGGAAGATCAAAGCGACCGCGATCTGCAATGTCCGTTTGAGTGATCATCAATGGCATCAGCCGAATGAGGCGAGCGGCGGTTTCCGGCACGGAATAGCCCTTCCATGCATTCCCGCTCAGAAAAAAGAAAACGATCCGCGATCTGTCGAGCGCCAGCCGTTCATGCGGTTTGCGCTTGATACCCAAGTCCTTTGTCAATGCAGCCCATCCACCCTCGCTGTGGAGGGCAGTCATCCACTCGATGTCCGTGGCGTTTGCGGAAAAGCGGTCGCGTAGGGGGATGATTTGGTGGAAGGGGAATAATGGTTGTAATGAGTGCGCCAGCGCAGGAGGAAGATTGTGATCGATGAGCAACTTCAAGCTGCGAGGCGTCGTTCGAAGTCAATAGCGGAACGAACGTCACCCTTCGGAACGTCGTATAAAGCCGCAACTGCTTCAACCGACCCTTCTACTTTCACGGCGTTGGCGAGAATTTCTGTCGGTACGCCGACGCTAACGATTGGCTGTCCGAATGATCGAGAAGGATCGATGACGACCGCTTTCTGTTTGATGCCGAGAGGAAACCATCGGGCGACGGTGGACGCTTCGAATTCGAGATCGCGTAAGCTCGGCTCGACAATGGTCTTAAACACGTTTTGGCGGCGGCGCAGATCGATCAACTTACCTTCTTTCACGCCTTCGGTGATTTCCAGAAAGATCGTTTTTCCGTCAGTTCGAAAACGTTGCGTGGAGAAGGGCCGCTCGTCGCGAACCTCTTCGGCGGCCCGCTGATAGCAGTCCCGGATCGCTATCAGGCTCAGTCCAATGTCCCGAAATGCCTTCACAAACCGGAGTTCGATCAGGTCTCGAAAGCTGATCTCAATTAGGTCGCTGTCGGCGACATCATAATCCGGCCGCCAGAGCGGCGGTGAAAAGCTCTTTCTAGTCTTCGCAAGATCGGTATCTCCGCCATGCTCATATCCACGAAGCCACCTAACGACGGTGCTGCGGGACACGCGATCAGAGGGTGTCGTGCCGGGGCGGCTGAAATTCAACAGCCGCAAGCCTTCCTTTGCGCTGTATACGCCGCGCCCTAGAGCATCCGGCTCGGGTGATTTGGGGTTGAGCATGTCATACTCATAAACGAAAGGTCGCCCGGTGGGCAATGGCGTCAAACAGGGTAGACGACGGTGGTTGGAGATCGATAGCATGCCGCGCTCGCTACGTCCCCTTTATCGGCCCCCGCGCCACGATCTTCGGGCATCATCCGGCAGGGGTCGTTGCAGTGCGTTATGCGAAGCATAAGGGTGGGACCCTTGAGAAGGTGAAACCCTCCAAAGCCCGGCACGCTGTCGAGATGACTGCGGGATGATATCTCGCCGATTTGCGCCTGACTTAGTTCGGAAGAGTAAAAGCACCGAAGTACATAGCTTGCGGGACCGCCCGGTTTGCGGTTTTATGACGCGATGTGGAGCGGAGCGGCATCAATCTTTTTGGGGATTGCAGCCTTTTCGGTGGGCCGCCAGAACGTGCCGTCAAGCAGCGCGCCAGTTGCCGTCGTGACCTCGCCGCCAATGGTAATGGCTCAGGTGACAGTCCCGTCCCCAAACTCGTCAAACAGTCCGAGCCCCATGCCCCCCGCGAAGGCGGACTTATCGGACAAGTCCACGCCCCGGGACAACAAGCGCAAGGTCGAGGCGCTGAACGCTGCGGCTGTCGCGGCGATCATCGTTCAAATCAGCCGAGATCAATACCACGCCACGGGCAAGCCGTGTGCGTGTCCGGATGATACGACGCGCGATGGAAAAGCTTGCGGGGACAGAAGTGCTTACTCCCGGCCGGGCGGCGCTGAGCCGCTCTGCTACCCCACGGACGTGACAGCGACGATGATCGAGCAGTATCGCCAGAAAATGGCCCCGCGCTAAGGCCCGGGTAAGGGCTAGACAAATGGCACGTAAACTATCCGGCCGCAAACCGCCTCTGCAACTCTCTGTAGCGGCCATCGTAATGCTGATTGGCCTTCTCGCTATAGCTCCTGTTGGCGCTTTTGAGGTTCTGCCAGACAAGAACTTGACTGGCGGATCAGTAAGGACTGGGGACCGCGATGCTGCATGTGGGCACGCCAGAGAGAACCGGGGCCGGATGAACGCTGCGCGGCGCGACGAAATTTTGAGGCGATACGGGCTGCCTCAAGGCACGCATCCAGACTACGAGATCGATCACCTTATTCCGCTCTGCTTGGGTGGCTCGGACGACCCATCCAATCTCTGGCCGCAACCAAGACGAAGTATAGAAGAGACATGGAATGCCGAAGCGAAAGATAGGTTAGAGCGGTTGATGTGTGACATGGTCTGCGAGGGACAAATTGATATAGCCACCGCGCAGGAAGCTTTTGCGACCGATTGGATCGCCGCATACCACACATATCTCGAGGGCAGGACAAAGCGGCTGCGGCAGAAACCGGCTCCTTGACCTCGCCTCCACGATCCACTGCATCGACGACGAGATCATCGAATGGCTGGAGCGGCGCGAGCGACAAGGGGATGATTGCCAAACAAACAAAAGCGGCAAATACTGAGTACTGTCACCCACATTGCCCCTTCGGTCGGAGCGCTGATGATGGCGGACGTGGATAAGGGACAGGTCAAGCTTATTCTCACTAAACTATTCCAGAACGATTTGGGATTTGTGAAGTCGGCTAATCTGGCGGGCGAAATGCTCTCTAGAATTTGGTCTTTTTCGCAAGGAGATAACAACGTACAGAGGGCAATATGTGTCTTGCTCTACGCTGCTACTCGCCTTGGCATCTCGGCGATACCCCCATTTTTCTCCGACGAAAGCGAAGCGGCGGTTTATCTTTGGTGTCACCAAAAGGTAGTTGAGAAAAGGAAATGGTGGTTCTTTTCAGTGTCCGACACAAGGGCGGATACACGCGTGTTTGGGTCGGATGATGAGCTCGACGGCAAGAGCCGCTTCAGCAAATCAGACCCGTCATGGGATGGACACGCGTGGATCGCACTGGGTGACTACGTTGCCGATGTGTCGTTATTTCGTACTGCCCGTTCAGGGAAAAGCCTTCCCGCACTAGCGTCGCATGTCGCGACGGAGTTCGGGCCAAAGGCGGGACTTATGATTTGTGAGGAGCGCGACGTTGAAAAGAGCGGGCTACGCTATGAGGCCCGCTATGTCCTCACTCAGGATCAGGTAGATGGCCTCGCACGGGGCGCGCTGCAGATGATCCAAAATAAGTAGCGAAAAGACGTGTCTTCAAAACTTCCAGCTCTCACGGCTTTGCCGCGGCGTCGGGATATCACCCTTCCACGCCGCCGCCTTCTTAGTGTTCGTAGCAGTTTTCGACCATCGCCCGTCCCAACCGCTAACCGATGAATTTTTTGTATAACCAGTGACGGCCGTCGTGGCGCCGCCAAACCTGTCCGCGCACAAGCCGGCCGGTAATTGTGCGTCTCGGGATGATGACCGTGCATAAATGCCAAGCGGTTGTCGCTGTGGGGAGTTGGCGCAATCCAAGGGTGAAGCTGATGGCTATCATCGTGGCCTCCGACCCGCGTTTATATACGGGCCGTACAGAACGTCATGGTGCCACTCGTAGGCTTTCACAATGGCAGCCCCGACGATGACGACGAAGGCGATAAACAGAAGCGTTTCGATGACCATGTGTTCAATACCTTCCGCCATACGATCCATAGAGGATCGACCGGCCACAGTGGTCAATAAAATCCGGGCTGCGACGCGAAGCGAAACTATTGTCGGGCGATGCGACATTTTTGCAGCGCCTGCTCGTCGGTTCGACCAGATCGAATGGCGTGAAATTGGTTCCGTTCAGCGAGGAGGAAGGGACAGCCTTTAGCGCGTTCTCCATTTATGAACCGGTGCTACCAGTCTGCCTTCCGAAATCCGCTGCAAGCCGTCCTTAGTCAGAACGATGCCGCCCAAGACTTCCTTCGCATAGCCGATATCCTTGAGCCGGGATTGAATGTAAGGCGGAATGTGATGGGTAGCCGGATGCGCCGCGAGCTGTCGCATGGCCTCAAGTTCCAAATCATTTAGCTCTGGGGGCAGAATTTGATCCATCGGCTAAATATGCGCGCGGCTCACACGTTTTCCAGTCAGTAAGCCTGCCATATTCAAACGGACCAATTACCCACCGCCGCGCCGGTTTTGTGCGCGGACCAGTTGGCCTTCACCAAGAATGAACTGCGCGCCATGATCGTCCGCTGCTAACACGGCGCGACTGCCTCGATGATGGCTCAGAAATGTCCGCCATGACCTTATCGCTATGAAGTCGCCGACATTAAACTTAATCAGCGAGTTTCCTTGCGGCACGCCCTAGCTGAGCTATCGTCTCTTACTGGTCACTGAAATTGGATGTGATCTATGAGCGATAGAATAAGTAAGGACTTTGCGCAACGAGAGGCGGGACGGACTTTTCAGCGCGCCGGTAAGCCGAACGCAGCAACGGAATACGAAAAAGCGCAGGAAGCCTTCCGGAAAAATTACGAACGATTGAAGGCTGAGCGCTTGGCTAGGGAAGCGGCGAAGTCCGAAGACAAATAGTGGCGTTGATCCGACGACGAATGGGGTTTAATTCCGCCTCCGGCATCCCCACATACTTCTCATGACCCAATGGCAACCACCCAAGCGAGAACCCGCAAAGACCAAGGCTGAGCTGCGCGAGATGCTGGCCGAAGCCGTCCGCAATACGCAGGCTGAGAATAAGCGCCTGCAACGGGCCAAGAGAGTGAAGGCGGCCTAACTCATATCTGGAGTGCAAGAACTTCGGCTGGTCCGGCTTGTCCCCCTAGCCCCAGCCCGGCCAGCAGTTCTGACACGAACGGCCCCGGCACGCCGCCCGCGCCGGGGCCGTTTCTGTACCCACAGCCGCCACGCAAAAGCCGCCAAGGTTTCCCTCGACGGCTCGCCGTTGCGTTGCGCTGAGGTGTGCGGCGTCGAGCGGTTCCCGAACTAGCCGTGCCTGCCTCGCCACGGGACGCATGACCTCAATGAGATCTAGTGCGTTGCCAGTGTGTCGGGCCAACGATCCCCGATTATTTTAATGTGTCACCAGCGATGATGCTGATCAAGTTAGCGTTGCTGTCCTATAGACGAAATTGATTTCATCATGCGTTTACAAAAGAACTCTAAGACCCGCTCAACGATTAGGACTGCGAACGCGATGACTGATCTAAAACAAAAATATGATGCACCGACGGTCGCTGTCATGCGGCAGGCGTTGAACGAGGTCGTCACGGATCGTCGCTTCTTAGTCCGAAGGTCGGTCACGCCGCTTGAAATGGCGGAGCATATTCTTCAGCAGGCTGCTTCCGGCGAACGCGACCTCAACCGACTGAAAAGCTCTGCATTTGAGAAACTGAGTACCGCTGCCTGAACAGGCTTGCCTGCTTTAAAGGGACCTCGGCCGGCTAGATAGCACGGCACCCGCGGGTTAAAACGGGGAAAGCTCAGGCAGGGCGCTTCGCCACCGGGTCACCCATGCGGCGGCCGAAAATCGATGCTGCGCAGGACGATGCCCGAAGGGTTGCCCTCAAACTCGAAGTCAAGAAATTTCCGCGCTGCGCGCTCTTCGATCCGGTCGCGCAATCGCAGGAATTGCTGTTCGCGCTGGTCGGGTGTTGTTCTGGTCGAGCCTTCAATGCGGTCCATGGCATCGGTACTGATGGCGCACGGCACTTCTACCGCGTCATTCATCATCGTGAACAACACGACCATCCGGTTAAAGTCGTAAGCCTGAAAGTGACCTTGCGTGAGCGCCATCGAAGGAACTCCCTGCTGACGAGCGCGTGGCGATCAAACCTTACCAAAAGGTTAACGACCAAAAAAGTACCTTAGGTATTTCTCAGTACCGTCTCGCGCGCGCGAAGACGGGGGGCCTGTCCATGGTACCCGGGGGATAGGATTGTGCCATTCCGCGCTGATTGCGGGCCCGACGCGGCAGCGATGTGCTGAGCGCGCGAATGACTTCGCGCGGGTGCCGTCACTTTCGGTATCTGGAACGAACCCACAGCCACCGAGAGCGTTAGATGAGGCACCTCTGGCACGGATGGAGGTTTCCACCATGCAGTGCGCCCATGATCCGCTCTACGACATCAACCCGCAGACGGGCACTACCATCGAAGTGTTCTACGCCGACCGCACGCTGGAGACATTCGGCAGAGGCGGCGCTGGTTGGTTTTGGTGGCCGCGCCGACGCGGCTGTTCGCCAGACGGCTCGCCTACGGGGCCGTTTGCTACTAGCTACTCAGCGTATCGGCACGCCGTGACGCGGTGAACCGGTAACGCCCCGCGCGGCATCGACCGACCCACAACGTTAACGCGGACACAGTGCGGACACGGCGATTTATCCAACGGCTAGGATGCCAGCTAACCTATTGATTTTTATGGTGCCCAGGGGCGGGTTGTCGTCCACCCCGAACAACTAAAGCAAAAACAATGACTTAAAGCCACCCTAGATCGACGCTTTGTACCAGGTAGATGTGCCAAAGTCGATTGCGGAATTGAGGGTCGTCTACGAAGTTGAACGCGTCAAACAATCACGCACCGTCTATATCACGGTCAACGGTCTCCGGAATTTAATAAGGCGTCGCCCGCGGCTCGTAGGAATTCTGCATTCCTGAGCAGTTGCTTTGGTCTCGGCCGCATTTCGGGACGCACCCGACGAACCTCATCGCTGGCGGTGTGTCGCATAAATCAACGCGAATTCGGTGTGATGTACTGCTCGGAGAATTTTAAATTCTCTGCCTTCCTTTGAAGACAACCCCATCCGTCAGTCAGTCCATCAGACTGTCACCCAAACACTCTGTCTGTCTATTACCTCTGCCTGCCTTCCTTCCCCTTCCTCTATCTGACTTTCTTCTCTTTCCGCTTTCCTCGGTGGAGCTATGACTTCAGAAGAAGCTGTCGCGTGACATGGAGAAGCCCGCGCAGGGCTCTGTCATGAACCGTTAGTCTGCGCCTGCGGCCGGAATTTCCCGATCAGCTGCCAAAGATTGAGATCCCGCCGGGGCGGCCGCCTAACGGTGCGTGATCTTTATGCGGCCGGCGAATACGTGAGGGGGCCGCTTAGGGGCAGATTTCGCCCACCCACAGGAATTCCCGAAATTCAGACTAGAAATGGGGTATAAAACTTGACACAGGACAGCAAAAAGGGAGAATCTCTTGGCGTGAACAAGGTAGAGGATTTTCCATCAAATGACGACCTTCCAGCAGCGTTTGGAAAGTGCGTACCCCTCCGAGACCTATGCCAACACCCTCCGGGCGCTTCGCGAAGGCATCGCCTCCGCCGACGATACGATCAAGGGCATACCGATGCTCGCGAATGAAGTTGGCGATGACTATCGCGGCTTGATTTGCCGGGCCGGCATCCTCCACCGCTTCGCCGAGATGTGCAAAGCCGGTGATCTGCCTTTCAAGTGCTCGCTTTCGCCGATGCCGCGCGGCACTTGGCACTGGCTAGATATCCACAGCGGCGACACCAACGGCCATATCGTCCGGACAGAGGATCCAACCGCCTTTCCGGAAGACACGCCCAACCGGCAGGACGCCCGTGCCTCTAACATGCCCGACTTGTTCGAGACCGAGGACGAGCGGGTCATCCGCCTTTCTCCGCCTAAGCTCTACACTTGGCTCTGTTACCGCGCGGCGCCGGCGGGCCAGCTGTCGCATGCGCTCTGGCAGGCTCCGTCGGCTAACTCCGATGAATGGCTGGCACGTATCAACCTAATGGTGGCCTCGGTGCCGAAGAAGTCGGACGACACCCAGCGTCCCGGCAAGGTGGATCCCAAGACTAAGATGAAGTTGCGCGATGACGTGCAGCAACTCATCGACAAGAACAAGAAGAACGACGACAAGAAATGAGGAAGCGCGATGTCGAAGATCATTCCCGAGCGATTTCGGGAAGCGCGCGAGTTCGTCGGAATGACCGACGACCAATTCGCCGATGCGATCGGTGTGAGCCGGCAGTCCGTCGGCACCTATGAGACTGGGGCCGTCTCACCCCGCGGCGACGTCTTTAGTAGAATCATCGCCGTGACGCATCAGCCTCCGGCTTTTTTCACTGCCGCGCGCAAGCACAACGCGGCGCGCTTCCACACGCCGACATGGCGCAGCCTCAAGCGGATGCAGAGGCCCGACCGCCTCCGTATCGGCCGCCGTCTGGAGTGGGCTTATTATGTCACTGAGTTCATGGCTGAATACGTTGACCTGCCGCCGGTAAACCTCCCAGCCATTGAGTTCGACTTCGAGCGTGACGGGCACGAACGCATCGAGGAGGTCGCCGAGCAATTGCGCGATTTTTGGAACATCGGCTTCGGCCCGATCACCGACTTGACTCCACTTCTCGAATATAACGGCATTATTGTCGTCGAGGAGCCCGTGAACTGCGAAGACATGGACGCGGTATCGCGCTGGCAAGGCGGCCGGCCGTACATGCTGTTCGCCGCCGATCAAGAGAGCAATTCGCGCAAGCTCTTCAACCTTGCTCATGAACTCGCTCACCTCGTCTTGCACAACGCGATCGAAGTGAACAGCCGCAATCTTGATCGCATGGAAAAGCAAGCCAACCGCTTCGCAGGTGCCTTCCTGATGCCGCGCCGCACCTTCCCGCGCGAGATCGCAAATACCACCATCGACTATTTTATGTCGCTAAAGGGCCGATGGCGCGTCGCTGTGGCCGCGATGATCTACCGGTGCAAGGAACTCGGCATCCTCAACCCTGATCAGGTGAAGTATCTCTGGAAACAGATGAACGTCCGCGGCATCCGCAAGAAGGAGCCGCTGGACAATGCTTTTGCGCTGTCGAGACCGACAGTTCTTGCTTCTGCCGCGCAGATGCTGATCGACAACAGGATCAAGTCGCCTACACAGATTGCCGAGGATCTCGTTATGAACGCCGACGACATCGAGTCGATCTGCGCACTGCCGCCAGGTACGCTGCAGAACAAGGTCGTTGCGTTCAAGTTCCACAAGTGAGGTTGCCGGCGCCATCCAGCTAGGCCGCAGTACCAGCCGGTGGTCCGGCGCCGAGTCCGTACTTCAAGTCGGCCGCGGTTTCAATTGCCTTTTCGACCTTCGGCGCAAAGCACATCGTTGGCAAATGCACCTTCAGCCAATTCCATCCGCGATCCAGCTTCATTTGCACCTCTGCAGCCTGGATGAGCGACAGCGGCCCTGATGCGTGCGCGGAAACAAATTCGCTTGACGTAGGAGCGTCATTGCAGCCGGCAATCCATGTCGCAGCAAACAAAACAAATTCAAAGAAACTTGGTCTCTGCGAATCCGCCAATAACGGTGCGCCGACGATCGAAACAAGCGCGTGATAGAGGCTGACTTCGTCGCGAAGAGTCTTGCGAACCACGGCCGCGGCATCTTTCGGCAATGGAATCCTGCAAAGATTCGCCACAGGGTCGACTGGTCCGTCCCGCGATCCGCGTTGCCATGAGAGCGCTCCGTATGGAAACCGACCATGCCACCAATAATATATCGCGTGAAGATAGTGCCGCGCACCTTCTTCATCATCCAACGCCGGTCCGGAGCCAAAAATCACCGCAAACAGAAACGTCACGTCGATGGCTTCGTCTCCGCTCGCGGCTTGCAACGCAGTCAATTTCGACTTCCAGGACCTTAGCCTGCTCATGAGCCCGAAGAGGGCGCCGTAATGGGGCCCACGCCAGAGAATGTCCCAAAGACCCATCGCCGCGATCATGCTACCGAGCGTGCGGGCGTCCCGATGCCACCGCACGGTCACCGCCGGATCCTGTCCATCGGGGATCCGCCGCATCATCTCGTAGATCAGCCGGATTGCAGCGTTCGCCAGGATCGTCGATCCATCCGTGATGCTGGGCTTGGCCGCTTCTTGAACGCGCGAGCCGGGCCACTTCAGGAATTGAATGGTCGATCCAGGCTTGCAGGAGTCGCTCGCGGTCTTGAAGGCCGCAACCGCCTCCACCATCGCTCGAGCCAGGCCCTCCGACTCTCCCTCCAAATCCGGACTCCCCGGCAGGTCAGGACGTTCAACCGGCAGAATTGGCGGCGGCCCCTCCCCACCTACCCCGCCCGCACCGTCGCCGCCGCCCCCCCGCAGATAAACTCGACGGACAAACTCCGTGACTGCGGCCAGTGTCGGAAAGGCGACTTCGTCTTCATCGATAAACAGCCGATATTGGAATACGCCCCGGATTCCGGCCAGCGCAATGGATCGGTTTGCGACCATCTCCGGTTGAAATCCGGGCGCGCCGATAAAGGCGCAAAGCGGATCCTGCAGGCGGCCGCCGAGTTCGGAGAACCGACCGGCCCTTCGGCTTGCGAAAGCAAGCCCGCCACGCGCATCTAAGGCATCTATTCTCCATTCCGACGAGTCTTCAGCCATGCGCGACCTTCAATCTCGGGAGCGTCCGGAACTCGTGACGACACGGACTATCACGCCCTCTCTTCGAAGCTCCTGCTCAGCCACGCGGCGGCGGCCGCGCCACATCAGGGACTCCAGCCGCGGTGGAGGACCATAGGCCGTCCGTTCGGCTGTGAACGAGTCGTAAGCGGCGTCATTCGCAGATAGCCGCGCCTCCTGCAGGGCACCCGCACCGAATGAATCTTGCTTAATTACCTCAATGTAGTCTTCGTCCTGACGGATGGTTTCGGCTATCTGGCCGCTGGTGTAACGTCGCCGCCTCAAACCGAGGATCTGCATCACCCTGAGCGCAGCCATTGCGCCGGTGTCCTCCTTCCAACGGCCCGCGAGCTTCCTGGCTTCTTGCTCGCGCGCCTTGTCGGCTGAAGGCGAGTTGCTGATGCGATCCCTCGGGCCGCTGGTGTGGCGCCGCAGCGTCAACCCGAAGATCCGGTTCATCCAACGGCCCATTAGCTTCCTGGCTTCTTCCGCTCGCGCCTCGTCAGCTGAAGGCGGATTGTTGATCCGCTCCCGCAACGGCGCACTGATAAGGTCGAAGGAATTTCGATCCAATACAAGCGTATCGGCCGCGACGACGTCCTTTCGGATCACCAGGCAAACATCGCCGTAAAATCGTATTCCGGATCCGAAGAGTTCGACGGCACCGAAATAAACGTCTTCGGGCCTTGCGCCATTCAACGGCAACGCCGCATCCACGATCTCGCGCAGATTCGGCTCGGACGATGGCGGCGGCGAACCCAAACGAAATTTTCCCAGGTCGTATCCGTTCTTGTATGGCCTTTTCTCGCGCCCCCGACTCGCCTCGCAAAACGCCGGTATATGGACGGAGGAGATATTAACGACCATTCGCGCACCGCTCTCGCGGTCCTCCTTGCCCGAGTAGAGGTCGCGGCCCGCCACGAGATCGATGCAGATGTTCAGGTTCGCGTCGGCATATTCCTTGAGTTGACGGTCGCCGGCAGCGGCCCCTCGGATGAACGCGTTTAATTCACTGGACCAATCTGTCGTGCTCATGCGCCCTCCCCTGAACAAAAAGATCAAGCTTGCGAATATTCGGCGCCACGGCGATCCTGGCTACGATTGCAAGAAAACTTAAAAAATGAACCGTCGTGAAATTCGTTTTTAGCACGTGTATCTTGCGAACAATACACGCTATGCTAAGATATCGCAATTCGCACGATGTTCGTTTTAGAACCATAGATTGAGAAACCGGCAAATTTGCTCGGCACCCCGCGCGGACGGTTGCAATGTTCAACTTTCTCAAGCGTCACAAACTGGCGGTGGTGGTTGTCGTGCTTACGTTGGCCTGGCTGGTGCCGAACTGGGCAGACATGCTTGAGGATCCGCGCGATCCGACGCAAAACAAATGCCCTTATGGAAGCCCTGACGATCCCATCAAGGTAGCAAGGCCCGCTTACGTCGGACAGGTGAGGACGATACGCCTCACCAATGCAGGAGAGTTCGTAAGGCGCTGCGAGTTGACGGATGCGCTCTACGAACTGAATTGGGATCATCCTGTACATCCTAATGAGTTTCGTCCCAAGGTCAGGCCGGACACGAAGGTCCTCCCGAAATTCGTCGTCCTTTACATTCACGGATGGAAGCACAACGCGTCGGCAGATGACACCGACTACAGGTACTTTACGGATCGTATCCAGAAATTGCAGGCCGCCAACAAGGAAAGCCGGCAGGTACTCGGGGTTTACGTCGGCTGGAACGCTGCGCCAAAACTTCCGCCCTTCAATTTTCCCTGGATAAATAACCTCACCTTCTGGTCGAAGGAGCAGATCGCCGATCGGATCGCCCAATCGGCCGTGGTGACCAAGATAATCAGCGCGATCGGCGCGATGCGGGAGACAACGCCGCTTGGATCAGACCAATTTGTCGTCATCGGCCACAGCTTCGGAGCCAGGATTCTTTTTTCGGCAATCGGGCAGACGCTGATCTACGAGACCGAGAAAGCCCATCCCGGCTTTCCGGGCGGAATGTATAAAATCGCGGGAGGTCCGGCAAACGCCGTCGTCCTCCTGAACCCCGCTTTCGAGGCTTCGATCTACACGGCACTGGACGACGTGTTCCGCAACGAGGAACAGTTCGACCCCGAACAATTACCGCTCCTTCTGTCGATCTCTTCAAAAGGCGACCAGGCGACCCGGATAGCCTTTCCGATCGGGCAATGGCTGAATTTTTCGAGGACCGAGCAGGAGACAACCACTCTTGGAAACTACGCTTGTTACCAAACGCATTTGCTCGAACCGAAGGCCGGTTCGAACTGCAGTGACCCGTCGAATTCGGACCTGTCCGAAGATTTTGCTGCCGCGGGCCTTTGCCTCCACCGCACCTTCCGGCAATGCGGATCGAATGTCCTCCAAAAGCGCAATCCCTTCCTGATCGCCAGTACGCCCGCGAACGTGATTTCCGACCATAACGATATCTGGAATGACACCATTTCCGGCTGGCTATTCGCCTACATCGACCAGCTTCAAAAGCTGAAATCGGCCGGCGGGTAACCGAGACCAGGAACAGCATGACGCGTCGTCACAAGATGCCTCGCACTGTTTGGAACAACGAACATGCATGATTTTGCAGAACTCGCCCGCGCATTGGCCTGGCCGCTAACCGTCCTCATCGCAATCTATGTCTTGAGGGAAGAGCTACGCGGCTTCATGAACAAGCTCACGGAGCAGATCAGCAAGGCCGCCACCATTTCAATCGGGACAAAGGGTCTTGATATCAAGCTGGCGGCGGTGAACACCCGGGTAACGGCAATCCAGGCTACACAGGAGCAGGCCAAATCGTCGGCTGTGCGTGGCCGAAAGGGTTTGCGCCGCGACAGGGAGGAAGCGAATGGTGGAGAAATTCCGGCACGGCTAAGCGACCTCGCCTCCGAATACCTTAACCTCGACATACCTGATCATCGAGAACGGGTACGCCGCAAGAATGAAATGACTCATGAGATGGGAGACCTTGTTTTGGAGGCGAACGTCTCGCGAAAATTGCTTGTATCGAGCGGTGACGAAGGCCTGATTGTCGCATTCGCCGCCGCGGTTGTTGCCCAGCCGGAACTCGACGATCTGGCTCTTCTGCTTGGCACGCGAGGCGTAGCGAAGCGCTTGCACGTTCGATACCGGCTGGTGCTGGCGCTTGCCGTTCTGATCAACAAGGGGTTCGTTGCGGACACAGATCGTGAGCCCGTTGATACAACCCTGACGGTATTTGACAGAGGCGCCGATGCGCCGTTGAGCAAACTCATCGCGGACACAAAAAGCCTATTGCAGGAAGTTGCCGCGGGTGAAATGCAGACGGAAATGTAGCTTGATCCGCGCGCGGCACGCCGTAGGGCATGCCGAACCGTTGCGCCAGCTTGGGCCTGAACGTGCACCAGCGGAAACTAAACTGTCACCGGCGCAACGCCTGGCTCGTCGCCTAGTGAGCCTAGGCCCGGCGCCAAAAACATTTTCTTACAACGAGTTTCTAGATTCGCAACTGGGTGCCCTATTCCCCTTCGATTTCATCGCCACGGGCTGTCGCCTGGGTTGGCTGCGAAGCTGCACTGCGATTTACGATCAGACTGTCAGCGTGCGCTGTTCGCAAAAAGCTACACCGATTCAAGCGGTTGACGAATTGACTGCGATACCCTCTGGCTCCTGGGTGCCCGTGCAGCATTCGGAGTTGTTGCCAGCCGGCGCGCGGCGCAATTCCAGTTTACGGCACTTTTCGCAACTCATGTATAATCCGATGCGTTGCTGCCCAGCTGTGCATTGGCACGGTGTCGCCTCCCACCGCAGGCCATCCTGTCCAATAGGTTGTGTTAAATGGAATTATCGTTGGCGATTGCACCAAAGGAATAAAAGGCATCTCGGCAGCCAGTGATTTATAGGCGCCTACGACTAGATTCGGAATGCCGGCGTCGCCTAACGGCAGTGCGCCGATCTGGAGAACCACGGCCGAATAGTCCTTTGCTGCTTGGTCGTCCCAACGGCCGGTGTTGTTGAAACCCGGACTGCGCGCACCTAACGGGACGGACTTGTCTGCGGCGTACCTGTTCATCGATGTAAAAGGTTCGGCCACTGAACCGCACGAGAGCCAGCCATATACCATATCATAGTCGCCAGTCGGGACGGCTTTGCCCCAATACTCGTTGTTAGGTATCGCTTCGACCTTGACCTTAATACCTTGAGCATTCAGTTGCTTCCCAACCTCACTTGCCCCGGCGACGTCCTTTGGGACATCCGAGTTAACTCGGAGGGTCGCAGCCAATTCTTGACCTCCCTTCTTGAAGACGCCGTCTGTAGGATCCTTGGTGTAGCCAGCCGTATTCAGACTCGTTTGTGCTTTTGTTGCATCGGCGTTTGGCGATAGGCCGTAGCCTTTATTAACGACCGCATCGATGAGTGGTCGCATTGCCCCGTATTCTGGGAACATGGTGCGTGAGGGAGTTGTGGTGTCAGCATAAGCATTGTGAGCAAGCTGCGCCCGATCGATGAGGTACGAGAGAGCTTGGCGTACGTTAGGATCGCTGAAGGGGGCACGCTTCGTATTGATATCGATTTGGCGGACGCATGGATCGTTCCACGCTGGCTGTGAATTCGAGGTCCAGCCAACGATCTTCCCGTTCTGGCTCTTCACATCGTTGAAGTCGTCGAGCGAATATTCTCGCGCCGCATCGAGTTTGTTTGCTATCAGATCCGCCTTGCTCTGACTCGTAGTTGGCGTCGCCTGCCATACAAGCTGCAACGGCTTTTTGCTGGCGTCGAGTTTTGGGCCCCACCAGTTATCGTTCCGGATCCAAGCGACGCTCTGTTTGGTCGATGATCCGAGCTTGTATGGCCCGGTACCAATTGGTTGAGAGAATTTGAAGGTGTTGGGATCCTGACCCTTCCAAATATGTGACGGCATGATTAGAAACGAACTGAACATCCCCGCAGCAAAATTTTCCAGCGCAAAACGCGGGTACTTCCCCTTCAGCGTGAATATGACTTGGTAGTCCCCTTGAGCTTTGACGCTGTCGACCTGCGATCGCAGCGTTATCGCTTCAAGCGCCGGCAAATCGTTGTTCAGCGCCATGTTGACGGAGACGACGACATCGTCAGACGTAAAACGCTGCTTGTTGCCTGGCGTGGAGTCCGACCATTCGACATCCTTTCGCAGCGTGAGGGTCCACACGTCATGCGTTGCGTCCGTTTCGCGTTTGATGTCGATGCCCAGCCAGGGATCAAGTTTGCCGGTTTTGTAGTTCAGCAGGAAGAGCGGCTCCCACATTGCTTGATGTGCGCCATTTTCGCGCAGGCTATTCCGAGTAAACCAGTTGAAGTTGGTTGGATCAGCGATCGGCTTGGAGAGTTCAAAGAAAACTGTGTCCTGACGAGAGACCGTCTGCCCTACGACGCATTCCGAAATGAGACAAATGCTCGATACGAGAGCTGCCAATGAAGCGATTTTGCGCACGTGAACTCCTCGCAACATAAACGAACTTAAGGCTGGTCAACATTCGTCCGGCTTTTCTCGTATTGAAGAATCATGTCCAAATTTCTGAGAACATCCGCAGTGATACGCGAAGATACTCGACTAGGAGCTCCGGCAGTTTTTCGAAAGCCTTCCCAGCCCCTGTTATGAGCTGTTCCAGCTGCCTGAGGCGAGAGAGATTGCAGCAATTTTTCCTGATTTTTTTCTATGTTCCTTGCAAGCAATTCCATGGCAGATGGAACATGATTGACCGCATTCCATAGTGCTTGCAACTGATCGGGATCTTTAAGGCTTAATCCGCTCAGATCTGACGCCAATTCGAGCTGCATTTCAGCCGGCCCAAACGAAGCCTTTTGCCAAAGCGTCTGCCTAGGCGAAATTCCAAGGGCTTCGACCGCCGATCTGACGCCGGGTAGCCCGAGTAACGAATTCGTAACGGGCAGTGTCGAGTTAAGACGTAACGGCAATGATGCCACGCCAGCCAAATCCTTTATATCAGCCCAAAAGCCCTGCTGCTTCTCCTGATAAACAATCGCCGCCATATCAATGGCACCCACATTCTTATGCCGGCTAGCTGCATCGATGATATAGGGGGCCATGTATTCTATTCTTCTGTATACTGACGTATCTGGCGCTCCGCTAGCGAGCGTGGCTTCTCTACCGTCCAAGTCCGCGATATTCGTAGGATTGTTTTGAGCAAAATTGTACACTCCGAGTTTGTTGCCCGTTCGGTCAAACATCGAAGATTTGCTATTCGGGTCGGGCTTTAGCCATATCCCTAAATCGCGACTGTAGTAGCGCGCACCGAAGGACGAAAATGCGGTCGCAGAGTTTAGCTCTTTTCCGTGAAAACCAAACAGCGGCGGCACGTCGTCACGGCCAGTCAGGGCCAGACTGTTGTTTGTCAGCTCCAACCCGAACGGCGAATATTCCCGACGGGCTATCACCGTGGCGTTGGCGTCACCTGGTTCGCCGAAGCCGGTAACGCTTGCCGTCATGGAACCGATAGCTAGATCCGAATAAAGAAAACTGACGACCGCGTTCTCGCTTGCGTTTGCGGGCGGGGTCAAGCTTGCTATGGGTAGACTACTGGTCGAAAGCTGGACTGCGCCTCTCTTGTCATATGGCCGAGCATAGAACGGCGTCATGTAAATGATGGCCGTTTCCTGCGGATCAGCTCTTTGGTCCATCTTCAGCGTTCGGTTGCCGCCGGAGTCATATAGATATTCTTCGCGCAGCAAATAGTCGTTAGCCGGAATAGCGGCATCCTTCACGCCTCGCACGCGAACAAGTCGCCCTTCCGAATCCCAAGTCATAGCACGGTTCGACAAGAGGACGCTCGCCTTGGCACTATCGCCGCCACTCGAGCCGATCCGCGTCATTCGGCCAAGATTGTCGTAAGCGAGCATTGCGGCACGCGCCGCGCCTTCGCCGATGGCAAAATCGATCGACATCGGCGCGTGAACAGGACCAAGCGTTGGATCATTGGAATAGGCGTAAGCCCATTTGCGTTGGAAGTTGGTCCCAGGATTGCCGCCAATGAACATCGAGCGATTTACGAAGCGATACCCCGAATCGTAGGAATCTTCCCCGGTGCTGTGCAGCGTTCTCCCACGGCTGTTTACATTTGCTTCAAAGCGAGTCACACGAGTTGCTGCATCATAAGTGAACGTATAATCGCTTTCGTAGCTCTGTCCGTTGGTCGCTTTGTTTGCATAGCTCAGAATATTACCGCCACCATCGTACTGATAGCCATCCACTTGCACAGGCATATTAGACCCGGTTAGTGTGGCCATCTGGTTGAGACGCAGATCCCTTGGGTCATACCTGTATCCTGTCGCAATGCCGATCGACGTCCAACTCACCGCCGGACGACCGAGTTCATCCCTACTCGCGTTTATAAGCGGCTTCCCGTTGAACAATTGCTGCGCCATGCTGCCGTCCGGCGCATACTTGCGGCCAATCGCAAAGCGGGCAAGGCATGACCCGACGCCAGCGCTGATACAAGCGTTTGATGGATTCATCGGCGCGCTCTCAGAGAACCTCTCTTCAACCGGATCGCCGAAGGCTGTGTATGAATTTTCTTGTTCATAGAACGCAACCTCCGGCAGGAAGGTTTCACTGTGGCCCTCACTCGGTTTCACGTTCCGTAGCGGTGCAACAATCGAACGCACTTCGCGCCGCGGAAGCCCAAGCTCATCGAATGAAAAACTGCGAACGCCAGCTCGGTCGCTGATCATCGTCGTCTGGCCGATGCAATTATCGCACTTACGGCCCGTGACATCGATGAAGCGTTGGTTCGCCTGGTCATTTGGAACAAGACGACGCGTTTCGAGAACTTCGCCAAATATAACTGCATGCGGATAGCGATCGTAATAGATTCGCACAGCATCCCGTTGATCCACGGGGCCACCTTGCTCTTCAAGCGATCGGTACGCAATGCTCAAGAGGCGCCCGCCAGAATAGCCATAGATCTTCTCGTTGTGGACTTTCGATGAAGAGCCGCAAGGCGTATCTCTCTCCCGCTCAAATTTAGAGCCGGTCTCCGATATCAGCAAACTCAAACCGTCGTAGTCGTATTTTGTGCAGCCTGAATCCGGGTGATGCAGCTCGATCATCCGACCGAGCAAATCGTAGTGTGTGGTGATTGTCGCTCGAGCCGAAGCATCCAACGGCAAATCCACCAGCGATAGCTGCTGCAAGGCATCATAGGCATAGGAAACACGTGACGGCTGAGCGTCAGTCGCTTGGTCGTCAGGTGCCCAGTTAAACGCAGCGCCACTAATCGGCATGCAGTAGCCCCGCGTAGCGTCGACATCTCGACTGTATGGAGCTCCGTTTTGCGGCGGATTGGCGGGCATAGGAGCGCCGACAACGCGATAGAAATGCTCCTGGTCCTCGAAGATCGTCCGCTTGAGGCCACGCGCGTCGGACGAACTCGCGCTGGCCGTGCAACGCGGCGATAGGGTTAGTGCCTCGAAACGTGCTAACCGATCTCCGATCTCCGGAACGATGCGATATCGATTTTGCGTGGTCCCAACAACTGCACCTGGATATGCCGGCGAACTCAACCGCGACTCGACCAGCTCGGGTCTGCTTGCACCATCATAGGTAGTCGTAGTCACCGGGTTTCTTTTTGCTACCGGAGTACTTAGCAGATCGGTGAAGAGAATTTCGCTCCCTTTTCGGGCTTGGTTTGAGGGAGTTGCAAAAGATTCAAAAGTCTCCAAAGACCGACTAAGCCCATCTATCTTACCGGCGGGCGTAGCTACGCCCGTTGCCGTGCTCTTGCATCGCTCTGCAAGACTTGCTGTGGGAGGCATATTCGTGCCGCCATCGATGAGTGCATCATTTACGCCAAGACAGACATCGGCCTCTCGAAGGGACTGGATCGATCTTCCAAATCCATCCGAAAAGGCCGCAGTCTCTCGAGTGGTATTGTCCTTGCCCAGCAAACCCGAGTAACTGTCCGACGCCTCGAAGCGCCGCAGGTTGCTACGAAGATAATTCTTCGCCGGCGCCTGATCGCCGCCGCCAGGGAGACGTGCGTAGTCGGCCAGAGCCAATAGGCGCCAACTCTTCACTTCCGGCAGTCTATTGATTGCCTCGTTCGCTGCCGAGATCGAAGGGAATGAGCCGGCTAGGCCGTCGACCTTTGCGACCGCGCGCTTCAGGCGCTCTTGGAACGTAAGATTCTCGCGTGGTGCATTGCCCCAAGACCGCGCTACCAAGCCAAGCCGGCCCCAACGATCGAAATCGAAAAGGACGTTGTTGCGATTTATGTCGGTGGTTTCAGCGACAACTCCAAAATGCCCATCTATCCGATTTTCCGAATAGTGAGTGATCGCTCTTCTTAACACTGGGGCCGGCAGCTTACTCAGTGCATATGTGCAATCCACGTTAGCTGGTATGATCGTCGAATCTATACCGGCGCCGGGCACATTATCGACGCACCTGACCAGAGCCGTTCCGGTTGCGGTTCTCCGGAACGGATCGTCTTTATAAAAGAGGTATCGTTCGATCCATTCCTTGTTACGCGAAAGCGGCGAAATAGTATGGGTAATATTTCCGAATTCGTCGTAATCGGCAATTTGATGGTGAATGATTGCGTTAAACTCCGATACGCCCTTCGGTAGACCAGTCGTTTTGTCGTAAGCCGCTCGGAGCGCTGCTTCCATTGTGGAATAGCCATCTTGCAGCGCGCCTCGCATATTGTCCCTAAACTGGCCGCACATCTCATTCGTAAACTGGAAGCCAGCGCCGCCTGGATACAAGCAGATGTCGCTCAGATTTCCGCGGCCATCGTCGCTGAAGATCGCCTCTCGCACGCGTAGAGGCGCCGGCATCGACTCCGGGTTATCGATCCATGGCTTGGGGAAAATCTCGATCTGTTGAGCGAGCCCCAACATCGGATAGCCCGTCGCCCCCGGCGCGCTGCCTGGTCGCCAGGGCCCCGCGCCAGATGGCCGCCACGGCAATGCGCTCAACGACTGCCTCGGCGAATAAATAATCGAGGCATTAGATGAAGACTCCGGGGCCGGCGACCATGAGGAAGATGCTTCTCCTATGCTGTCGAAACCAATAACTTGTCCCCATTGATCGTGATCGAAGGCGATCGCAGATCGCAGGCGCGGCGTCGTAAGAGAAGCGGCCGCTTCGACGGTAGCGTTGCCGAAAGTCTCGAGGGTAACAAACCGCTGCCGGACTGATCCGGTTTGCTGCGCCCAGAATGCGCTTTGCTCCCGAAAGAAGCCGACATTACACATCTGTTGAGCAAGCGTCTGCATGCAGGCGCCAACAGCGATTCCGCAGATGCTGCCGCTGCCAAACATACGACCGTTTCCTTGGAACGACGACCCATCCGATAACGGTGATAGTGACGATGCAGCAATAGCGAAGTCCACGTCGCTCCAGGAGTCGCCAGAACCGCTTTGCGGTGCCAGACATTGTCCTGTGCCGCCATTGGTCAGGGTCGAAAGATTGTCGATCGAATAGGCAGACAGTTGGTGCGAGACTGCTTGTTGAGGCGGATTAGCGCCTGATGGTGTCCGCTGGTCGACGCCGGAGACGACTCTTGAAAGCTCAATTCCCTGGGTCAGAAAATCTTGATTAGAGAAGCCCGCCTCAACGGTCTGCAACTCCCGGTAACCGGCCGAGAATAACGATTGCCCGTCAAGGTCGGAAGCCGTTCGGATATGATTGATGCAGGTCGCCTTCATCACTGAGTCACAGCCGAAATATTTGGTCGAGCGATGGCTGAAGCCGTAGAATTGTTTTTCAGCCCTATTGAAGTAACCGCCCGCATAATCGTAGCTCGCCAAGCGTACGCTATCGCCATGGGCTGTCATGCTCGGCGTCGGTACGAACCCGTCATCCCGAGCAACTCCGGTCAGCGCCCAAACGGCGCGACCATTCTCTGGCCCGGTGTTACCATAGAGACTGTGATGGAGGTCTATCCGCGAGCCAGAAGGGTTTGTAATGCCCGCAAGTAAGTGATATTTCGCTTCCGGATTGTAATATATTTTTGTTCGCAAAGTGCTTGGGTCGAGGGTCAGCGCTCCGTCGAGCGGAAGGAAATCACCGCTGATTATCACAACATCAGGAGCCCCGTCGCCGTTTACGTCGCGAATCTTTATTAGCTCGCGAGTTTGGTTGCGTGCCCATTTGACTCCGGGTGTGAAAACAATCTTTGCCCAGTAAGTGCTGACGCCCGTAGTAAATGCCGTGCCTGCATCAACGAGCGTGGTCTCCGTCATTTGAGTTCCGGACTCTGCCCCCACTCTGGAACTTAGCTGAAAGTTCGGTAGGGCAAATGTTTTGGCATCGCCAAAACCGTTTCCCAGATTTGGATAGATCTTAATTCCTGAGTCGGTCGGCAGCACAAGGTCTGGTCGACCATGCCCCGTGAAATCCACCAAGGCGCCTTCCGAGCTAGTATCGCGGTGATCCAAGCCCATACCAGCCTCGAAGCTCCCGGCATCCATCGACATGCCAAGACGAACGCCGAAACCAGCCGAATGGTTGGTATTGAAGAAAAAGCCAGACGCCGATTGTCCAGCGACTTGAAACATACCGGGTGTACTGGTCGTACGCAGGCTGTTTCCGTTGTTGAAGGTCACTTGTAATCCGTCGAACCAACCCGACACATTGCGCAAGTCAACCGAGGACCTCGTGATCGGGTGGCCCGCAATCACGTCAGCAATGCCGTCGCCGTTTAAATCTCTTAGATCGACAAAGGCTAGATCGAATCCCAGTTCGATATCGAGCCCGAAGCTCGGATCGACGTTCGCGTCTGGTGAATTTGTGCCTGTCGACTTCACTCCTTTAGGATGCGGTAGAGCGCCCGTGGGCGGCGTTAGACCAATTCCAGCACCTGCGCTAATTGATGTCGATTGCTGGGTGTATCCATCCGCTGATAATTCATCAGAGAGATTTGGAGTATTGTCGGTAGCGCGGAAATAACGCCACCAGTCCTGTCGAGTGAGGCCGACGGGGGACGTGAGTTCGACGACGCCATCGGATACCGTGTCAGCATAACCGTCGCCATTGACGTCTTGGAACAAACGCGACGTGTGCTTCGTAGTATTACTGAAGGATGTGTTAAAGTAAGAGAATCCGGTATTTGCTGAAATCGTATTTGAACCGCTACTTTGCACAGGCGCATAAACGGGAACAGTTCGACTTTCATCAGGCGGGTTGGGCCGATTCGGAAATGCAAACTCTGAAACCTGCGTAGGCTGACTGAGCTGCGCCACAGCACAAGGGCTTGCCGGACTGCTTCCATCAGCGCAAACGAGTTTCCTGTAGGTTACAAGTTCGAAATGGAACTCGACGAGCGGAGGACGCTCAAAGCCCAGCAAAGCTGAGACCGAATAGGCTGGCGATGACGGGGAATCGCCAGGCCGCGGCGGTATAGCAGCCTCCAGCAATATTGTATCGTCTACACCTTTCCAGCAGCTTGCCGTTACAGAAGGCGTCTCTGCGCTGCATACTCCCGTTTCGGCACGATCCGCTGGTGCTCCTTGCGAAAGGGCGCTTGCTAGCGTGGGCCCGACAAATCGATGGACGAGTCCAAAATAATCAACACCCGAGAGGCTTAATGTCGCATCGCCCTTTGCGCCGAGATTGCTCTGACACGCATCGTAGTTCGGCGCGTCTTGAGTCCCGCATGCTCGTAATGCATTCGAGTAGTCGGTTTGCGAATATCGGACCGTGTTTGGCGTCCAATTGGGGTCATATCTCAACTGAATAAACGCGGGCAATTTCCTCAGCGACCCATCGGCGTTCGCTCGCGCGCCCAAGAATGACCAATCACCTCCGGATTTCGAGATCGATGGTTCGTTGCTGTAGAACAGCCGATATTGGAACTGGGGTGATTGGTCCTCAACCGTAGGGACCGGACCAGTATTTTCCCTGCTTTCGAGCAAGTATTGATCCGCAGAAACCTCAATTTCCGGGTGAAGACGCAGCAAATCGCGCCGCCGCCTGATCGAAAACGGGTTTTCGGCTCCCGTGCCCGTTAGTTGCGCATCGCTATAGGTCCGATATTGAGCGCCCAGCAATACCTCGGTCCAGCCAAGTCGGGTCCAGGGTCGGCAGCTAAACGGCAGCCCGGAAGAACAAGCGATATAGGTTTGCTCTTTCGCGATATCGCTAAGAGATTCCAAAATTCGGAATGGCGACCGAGGGATGATATGTCGTTTGCCATCACGTAAGGGCGGTGGAGTCGAATTATCTCGCGAATCAAATATGGAAAACTTGCCCGTTATCGGATCGGTTGTGCTCGTTCGACCAACCTGAACCGTTTGCTCTACACCGATCAAATTATAGTGCAATTCGAGAACGTCGAGAGGATTTGCATCGAATTCCAAGACGCGGTTTCGGCCGACAAACTGGTTGTTCTCACCGATCGTGTACTGGACCGCGTATATTGGCTGTCCTTTGTATTTTTGGTTCGGGCCGATATCGGAACCTTCGAAAAGACAATCCTGCTTGGATTCCATTTCGGCGGCAATCGTGTATGGTGGATATTTGCGCGGGCATCTTGCCGCCTCGCGGATAACCATGGTTCCCAATGGGCCGCGATCGGTGTCCAGAGGATCGTCGCGAGGCTAAATAGGCCCGTATTGACTTGAGGGTCAGCAAGGAAGGCTGCAAGATCCTGACGGAGTCGGTCCTGGACATTGCTTTGCGCATTGATGTCGTCCACCACGGCTGATTGGAAGAGTATATTGAGCGTCTGATCGAGACTCAGATCAGCCCTGCCGCCTGCAAGGTTGGCGGCAGCCTCCTCCAAGCTGATCGATTTGGCGATTGCCTCGTTGCTCAACGCAGCCAAGAGCAGGTGCGCAAGCCATTCCCGAGCGAACGGATTGTCGACCATCTCAAGGTACTGGCCGTGCACGGCCTGATCATGAAAGCGGGCGGTGCGCATCGCGCGATAGCGGAGTTCCGATTCGTCGCTGAGGTCCGACCACATTGCTTCGGGGAAGCGCAGCCTGATGCACATCGCGTCGACGGCCAAGCTGAATCCCAGCGCAGCCGGCGCCCCTCCAATCTCAAAACCAAATTCTTTGACGCTAGAGGTGCCGTCTTGGAAGCTGATTGCGGCGTCGCTGACGAGAGCCATGCGCCTTAACTCGACGGGGCTCAGGCCCTGGTGCGTTTGGAAGCGCACGTCGGGAACATAACGAGCCCAATGGTTGCCTTGTGGCGGTTCGAGGACAAGTCCTGGTTGACGTGCTACGATCTGGGTGCGCCAGCGCAGTCGCGCATTGGACGTATCGACAACATTGGGAGGGGGCAACTGCACCGCGATCACGCGCGGCCGGTAGACCGGCAGGCGCAGTGGACCGGTCGGCGATTGAATCAACCAATCACCCAGTCGGTCCGCCTGAACGTAAGAATCGAGCACAAATGTTTGTGCGCGGTTCTGATCGAGTTGCGGAGATAGCCAGTGGCGCTCGCGTCCATGGCTGATGCCATAGCGGCGAGATACTCGGCCCGGCGCGAACTCGCGTATTGCCTGCGCAATCGGCATCGTGACCGGATCCGGGGTCACGCCTCCCGATCGAGGCAGGATGATCTCGACCTCGGGAAGATTTAGGTCGCTGAAGAGATTAGCCGGCGCAAACTCGGGAAGCGGCGAATTTCGGACCTGATAGTCGGCGCCAAGCCGGCCGTCCGCGCGCCAACTGGTCTCGAGCCTACGCAGCGCCGTTGGTAGCACTTGCATCAGAAGCGGCCGTGGGTGCTCCCAAAGCAATGATCGCACCTCGTCCATGTTAAGACGCAACGCCTTAGAGATGTAGGAAGCATAGCGGTCTTGCTCTGCAGCATCGGTCAGAATGCGACCGATCATACCCGCGAGACGCGCTTGACGTTCCTGCTGGTTCGGGGTCGCCGCCGGTCCGGCCAAATTGGTCCAAACACTGCCCCGTCTGGTCGAACCGAGCGTCTGGCTTAGATAGTCTAGCGTCGCATAGACTCCCTGGATGCGCTCGACGTAGCGATTGCCTATTGGAAGCGTCCGGACGGGAACTTCGGGATCAAAAAGAAGATCGTAGCCCTGATAAGCGATGCGGTCGCGGCCGTAGTCGGATAGAACCACCACAGTCCACGGCCGCATGCGCCGCGACCGGCCAGCACGACCTTTTCGCTGGAGGAATTGGGCGACGTCGACAGGCGCCTTGTGCTGGATGACGCCTCCGACATGGGGATCGTTGAAGCCGACCTCGAGCGATGCGGTGGCGACGATAATGTCGAGATTGTTGCCCACCCCGGGGTCCATAGCCATGACGCGCCCAACGGACTTGCGATCGTTCGGCTGTAGGCTATGGCCAATCTCGACCGGCACTTCCCAATCCTGCCCATGGAGCTTGCGTTGCTGGCTCGACATAGGTCTTCTCAGAACGGCAAGCCCGCCGTTGGGATGGCGGTTCATGTCAACGGCGCCATTGCTCCGCCGGCCTTCGGCGTCGAGCATAGCGAAATACATTCGATTGATGACGTCGATGTTGTCGGCAAACAGGAACAGCCGCTCGCCGATAATACCCTGGCTCTTAAGGGCATCCGGCGCATCGAGCATGCGTGAAAGCAGCATCGCGGCCTGGATGGTAGTTGAGAGCAGCGCTGTGCGTGAAACTGGATCGCCGCGCAGCGCGATAAGATATTCGGCACCTTCCGCGATCATATCGCCAACGCCCGGCGCGATCTCAATGGAGGCATGTTCCTTTAGGCCTGTCAGCCGTCCGAAGAAACGCGCGCCATCGGCGAGTGTAGCTGAAAGACCGACGAAGCTCACCGGCTTGCCCAGCATTTGATGCCAACGGCGCAGTAAGAAGGCGACCTGCGCGCCAGAGCTTCCGGAATATGTGTGGACTTCGTCGAGGAGCATCATCTCGACCGCCCGGTCGCAAAGGTCGCCGAGCCCAAATAGGTGGCGAACCCGGTCATCTCCCATGCGTTGATTGAGCATCTCCGTCGTAGTGAACAGAATGTCTGGGCTTTCCCGCTCAAGCCTGCCACGCGTCAGAATGATCTCGTCGCTCTCGATTCGGGCGCCGCATTCGAGACAAGACAGGCGTTCGGTTCCCATGCGACGGTCTGCTTCGCCCCAGACCATCTCGCCGTTGCAGCCCTCGCAGGGGCAGCGCAGATACTCACAGACAATGCCATCTGTGTGCGATCGCCATCCCTTTGCCTCATGGGCCGTGGCGGCGCTGAAAGGCGTCGGCCCGAAGAATGTGCCGATCAGAATTTTGCGAAGGCCCTGCGCGACGACCAAGCCGTCGAGGCGTCTAGCCTGTGCATAAACCTCTGCAAATTGATCCTTCAGCAACTCGTTGCGCGGATAGAGCGCGAGAATCTTGACCCAGCGGCTAGTACTCGCATCTCGCTGGATATGGGAAGCGATGCGAGCGAGCGCAGGCAGGTAGAACGCGAGTGTCTTCCCGCTTCCCGTTCCCGCGCTCACTAGTGTAGCAAGCGACCGGGGGCTTTCGAATCCTCCAAGGATGCGTGCAGCGGCGGCGACTTGAAACCGAGCAAGCGAAAACCCTTCCGCGTAACTCTCGATGAGCGTGGCAATCGCCTGGCGGGCGTAGCCATCAGATGTGGCGGCATTAATTGCGGCGAGCGCATCGGCGGCATCGACTGCGCGTCTTGGATAACGGCGGCGGCGCCAGATGAAGCGGAAGTCTGCTACCAGCGTTGGCGCGTTCTGCCAACCGGTCAATCCACCGTGCTTTGGGAAGAGTTGCCGCAGACGGAAAAAGAGTCGCACAGCCTCCGCCATGCGCGAGCGGTATCGGTTGCCAGGTTTCTCACCAATATCGAACAGCAAAGCGCGGGCTTTGAGTACTTCGATCACTTCAGACACGCGAACAAAGCTCAGACCTTCGGCATATCGAGGATCGTCGAGTAGCGGATCTATGATGTCGGCCATTTCCTCCGACGTTATAAATCCATCGACCAACCCCCAGGTCAGGAGCCGCGCCTCTCGCTGTTCTATCTGATCGAGCGCCGCGAGGATGAGGATTTCATCAGCCATCATCCGCGCCCCGTCGAACTTATGCGATAGCTGTCGAAGCTATCATTTTCCTTCAGCCACTTCACAACTGCTGGGGTAAGCAGCACAAGCGGCGCCCCGCTTACCGAAAGTACAGCCGCGATCGATACGGCTCACCTAGCGCAATGACGCCGTCTTCGGCCGCAAAGAGCCCAAGTTCTGTCCACCTGGTTAGTGACTGGTTGAGGTGCTTGGGATCCACAGCGTCGAGGTCGGACCCGCATGCCTTGAGGAGTTCGCCTCGCGGTTTCGGGCCGAGTCGTACTAGCGCGCGAGTCAGGACAATCAAGACATTGAAAAGTCCGTCGCTCGGCATGTTTAGAATGCTCACGTTCGTGCCCCTAGCTTGAATTGATCGAAAGAAAGGACATTTGTGCCGGTGTCAGCAAGTTTGCGACCGGAGTGCAACGGATCGGGCGTAGATGCCAACGCCAATATGATGTGCAGTGGTCGGTCGAGCAGAAAGATGTGCGGCGGAACTGATCCACCCCAGAGCAAGGTAGCGCGGGAGACCTGATAAGACGAGGGGCGAGAACCCGGCGACGCTGCGGCGCCTATGTCGCAGGATTCGTCGATGGAGGCGATACGCCTCGCTGAGATGAGACCTGACGCGGCCTACCGCCTCGATCAAGGCAGGATCGTCCTCAGCGGGCAGCTTGTCACTTATCGCGCGCAGAGCCTGCGATTGCTCCTGCAGCAACGCGTCGTCGGGAAACATCTTCGCCAAACGATCGAGCGGGTGGTCAAGATATAGCGCGTTCTCAGGTGTGAGACCCGCGACAATTCCAGCGAGTGCCTGTCGGTTCTCGATCCGAAGGCGAAATCCCTCTTGATCGGTTAGCTTGTAAGTGTCCGGGTCCAGAAGATGAAGCATCTCGAGAAAGCCGCGCTCATTGTGAAGTGCTGGCGTGGCCGAAAGTAGCAAAACACGTTCGATCTTAGAGACCGCGGCGGCGATGTCGCCATAAAGGCCCGGATCAATCGTCGGTCGATGGCCTGTCAAGTGATGTGCTTCGTCGATGACAAGCATGGTCGTCTTGCCGAGCAAAGGCTGGATTCTCTTCCTCTCGCTGAGTGCTAAAACATTTAATGATTTATCGAGAAAGCGCCCGAGGAAAAACTTTGACTCGAGTTCCGATCGCCATTGCGGGACGAGCGCTTCGGGCACGATCACCAAAACCAGCGAACGGTCGCCAGTGTCGAGGATGCACTGACGGATCAATATCCCCGCTTCGATCGTCTTGCCGAGGCCGACCTCATCAGCGAGTAGATACCGCTGTACCGGGTCTTGCAAAATACGCCGGACCACTTCGATCTGATGCGCTTCGAGCTCCACCGACGACGAGGTGATACGACGACCGCCATCGTCCACCACGAGCCCATGGGCCGCTAAGCACTCGTCAGCCCACTCCAGGCACCATTTCTCCATTTGGAGAACCTGAAGCCGATCCCCGTCCACCACCATCGCGGTGGTGTCTTCATACAGAAAATCGAATGATTTCAGCGGTTTTTGCTTTGCGAATACCCGATCCGCCAGATCGACATTCCAGTGCGTCTGCTGACTTGGATTATCCACGTGCTGCTGTAGCCAGCGGTCGTGGACGGCCACGGCCAATTGGTGCGCCTCGCGCTCCGTCAGCACTTTCGGCCCCGCGCGCAGATTCGCCCACCTCGCCTCAATTTCGGCGAGCGCTTCGGCGTGCCGGCGTTTGGCTTCAGCGGGGTCACGCGTCTTCAGGCTGCGCTTCTCCTCGCGCTTGCCAATAATCTTGCGCAAATCTTCCGGCACCCCTTTTCGGAGCCAGAAGACACCACTGTTGGGATGTTTAAAGGGACGTGACATTGCAAGGGGCATTGTACCAGCCTTTTGTACCAGGCGGGTAGCGTCAAGCCATTGATTTTGCTTATTTGCTTTTAAAACAAGTGCTTAAAAGCAGCGTGGTGCCCAGGGGCGGGATCGAACCACCGACACTGCGATTTTCAGTCGCATGCTCTACCAACTGAGCTACCTGGGCACTTCCAGCCGCACAGGGCTTGGGAGCGGCGGTTTATAGTCAGGCGGAGGGGCCCTGTCCACCACGCTTCGCCATCGACTACGCGTGGCGCAGCCACGCGACGGCCAAAGGCGGAGCGTGCCCGGCGTAGCCCCTGGGGCGAAGACGGGCTTCCTCCAAGGGGACTGCTAACCACACGAAAACACAGGAAAATTCCTAATCGGCGTCTTCGTCCTCGTCCTTGCGGCCGGGGATGGCGTAGGAATTCGACAGCCAGCGGTTCAGATCGACAGCCCGGCAGCGCTCCGAACAGAATGGCCGGGAGGCCTCGGTGGGCGGCTTGCCGCAGATCGGGCATGGCTTGGCGGCTGCCTTGTCCGGGCCGGCATCGGCTGGCGGCTGCTTAGCTGGCATTCAACCAGCCAAAGCGAATCGGAAACCCTTCGCCGCCGAGCAAGGTGACCGACTCATATAGCGGCAAACCGACGATATTGGTGTAGGAGCCGACCATCTTGACCACGAACGATCCTGCGATGCCCTGGACGGCATAGCCGCCAGCCTTGCCGCGCCATTCGCCCGAGCCGATATAGGCCTGGATATCGTCCTCGCTCAGCCGCTTGAAGCGGACGCGCGTCTCGACCAGGCGCTGGCGAAACGCCTCTTTAGGCGTCACCAGGCAGATCGCGGTGTAGACCCGATGGTTGCGGCCCGACAGCAGCCGCAGGCATTGCGAGGCTTCATCGACCAGATTGGCCTTCGGCAAAATGCGGCGGCCGACCGCGACCACCGTGTCGGCGGCCAGGATAAAGGCCCCGCGCAATTCGTCATCGAGCTGCACCGATTTGAGCGCGGCATCGGCCTTGGCGCGGGCAAGCCGGTTGGCGCAAGCGCGCGGCAACTCGCCCCGCTTCGGGGTCTCGTCGACATCGGCGGGTCGCAACGCATCGGGTTCGATGCCAGCCTGGTTGAGCAGGCTCAGACGTCGCGGCGAACCAGAAGCAAGAACCAGTTTAGGACGGCCTAGCATGCGGGTTTTTTGTCGGCGGGAGAGATTCGGGACGCGGAATGCGCGCGGAACCTATCGGAAGGCACTCACCGAGACAACCACGCATTCATTGTCGCAGCCGCGCCCGCAGGGCCGCGTAACCACCGGCGGCCATTGCAGAAAACAGCATCTGGCCGCGCTGACATCTCGGCGTCATGAAACAGCATCGAGCGCAATCCGCCCGTGCCGGGATGCTCGCCCGGAAACGCCGTATATGCCCCTCAGCCGCTCGCCGCGCCCACCTTCGAAAACCGCTTGCGGATGCGCAGCAGCAGCCCGTCGCAGACCTCGCGATAGGCTTGCAGCTTCTGCTCGCGGCTGCCTTCGGCCCCGGTGGGATCGTGCGTCGGCCAGTATTCCACGTCGGCCGCGAGCGTCCGCGTCAGTTCCAGCGCCCTGTGATGCGCCTCGGGCGACAGCGTGATGATGAGGTCGAAGTTGAGCCCTTCCCAATCGTCCAGTTCCTCGAACGTCATCGGCTTGTGGCCGGAGATATCCTGGCCGAGTTCGGCCATGACGGCGACCGCGAACGGATCGAGTTCGCCCTTTTTGACGCCTGCGGATTTCACATAAAGCGCGTGCGGAAACATATGCTGCAGCAGGCTTTCGGCCATCGGCGAACGCACACTGTTCAAGCCACATGCGAACAGCACGGCTTGCGGGGTGCGCGCGCGTGGCGCCTGCATCGAGATCTAGCCCTTCCAGTGCAGCACGCAGATCAGCGTGAACAGCCGGCGGGCGGTTTCGAAATCGACCCGCACCTTGCCCTTCAGCCGCTCCTGCAGGGTGCGCGAGCCTTCGTCGTGGATGCCGCGGCGGCCCATATCGATGGCCTCGATCCTGTCGGGGGTCGCGGTGCGGATCGCCTGATAGTAGCTGTCGCAGATCATGAAGTAGTCCTTCACGATCCGCCGGAACGGCGTCAGCGACAACAGATGCGCCACGACCGGCGTGCCGTCCTCACGGCGGATATCGAACACGAGCCGGTTGCCGGTGATGCTGATGTGCAGCGTAAACGGCCCGTTATTGGCGCCTTCCGGCGCGAACAAATTCTGTTCGATCAGGTCGTAGATGGCGATCGCGCGCTCGTGTTCGATGTCGGGACCGGAACGCCCGATCGATTCCTCATCGAGCGTCACCGCGACGATGCGGTTTTTCGAATCGTCCTCTGGGGGCGGGTTGGTCATGACAGATTGAGGCGCAATCCGACCGAGCGCGCATGGGCATCGAGACCTTCGGCCTTGCCCAGCGTCATTGCCGCCGGTCCCAGGATGCGCAGCTGGTCCGGTCCGCATTTCAGGATCGAGGTTCGCTTCATGAAATCAAGCACCCCCAGGCCGGACGAGAACCGCGCCGATCGCGCCGTCGGCAACACATGGTTGGAGCCGCCGACATAATCGCCGATCGCTTCGGGCGTGTGGGCCCCGAGGAAGATCGCGCCGGCGTTGCGGATTTGCGTCGAGAGCGCTTCCGGATCCGCCGTCATGATTTCCAGATGCTCGGCAGCAATCGCATTCGCAAGGCTTATCGACTCGCCGATATTCTTGACCAGAATGACGGCGCCAAAGTCGTTCCACGAGGCCCGCGCGATATCGGCGCGCGGCAAGGTTGCGAGTTGCGCCTCGACCGCGCGTTCGACGTCGGCCGCGAGCGCCCCATCGTCGGTGATCAGGATCGACTGGGCGTTGACGTCGTGTTCGGCCTGCGCCAGCAGATCGGCGGCGATCCACCCCGAATTGCCGGTGCGATCGGCGATGACAAGCACCTCCGAAGGGCCGGCGATCATGTCGATGCCGACCTTGCCGAACACCAGCCGCTTGGCAGCCGCGACATAGGCGTTGCCGGGGCCGACGATCTTGGCTACCGGCGCGATGGTCGCGGTGCCATAGGCGAGCGCCGCCACCGCCTGTGCGCCGCCGACACGATAGATTTCGGATACGCCGCCGAGGTGCGCCGCCGCCAGCACCAGCGGATTGAGCCTGCCGTCCGGCGATGGCACCACCATCACCACGCGGCCGACGCCGGCGACCTTGGCCGGGACCGCATTCATCAGCACCGAGGACGGATAGGCGGCGGTGCCGCCGGGAACGTAGAGGCCGACCGATTCGATGGCGCTCCAGCGCCAGCCGAGTTCGACGCCCAGCGCGTCAGTGAAGCGCTCATCCTTCGGCAATTGCCGGGCGTGGAAATTGTCGATCCGGTCGCGGGCGAATTCGAGCGCCTCGAGCGTCGCCGGGTCGCAAGCCTTCACCGCCGCATCGATCTCCTCAGGCGTCACCCGCAAGCGCGAGGCATCAAGATCGAGCCGGTCGAACTTGCCTGTCGCTTCGATCAGCGCCAGGTCGCCGCGCTTGGCCACGTCATCGACAATGAGGCGGGTGGCGGCCTCGATATCGGCGGATACCTCGCGCTTCATCGCGAGGAAATCAGCGAATCGCTTGGTGAAGTCGGCGCTGCTTCGGTCTAATTGAACAGGCATGGTGGCTTTCCGGCGGCAGATCCTGAAATAACGGCCCTCTGCTCAATGGCGCGGCGGCAAATCGACGTCAACCCTGAAGGCGCGCCTTCCGAGATTCTGCGACGTGCAAGCGCACATCCTAGTTCGATGCGGAGCCTGTCATCGGGCCGCGCTTCGCGCGGGCCCGTTGGAATCGCCCCGGAATGACATTTGGCTCAAGCCCCCCGCCCCGGCGACCCTGCACCTTCGCCGGAATCGCCGGCGTCCGGCTCATCCACACCGAGATCGGACAGCTCGCATTCCAGGCATTCGACGTCCAGCCGCAACGCCTCGCCACGGCTGAACATCAGCACCGCGCTGCCGCCGGGCGCCGCGCCGGGGTGAAATTCAATCCCCAGCAGCTCCAGTCCCGTTGCCGGCGCCTCCAGCTTGATGTTGCGCGACTTGCACGACAACACGCGGTCAAAGCGCAGCGCCGCGATCAGGCGGCGCGGCGAGGTTTCTCCCGCCAGCGTCTGTTCCCAATCCAGCCGGCTCATGCCGATCACCAGCCGCTTTTCGCCTTGCCGCCAGATGATGTCGGAGGTTTGCACCCGGGCGTCCTGCACATGCGCGGAAATGACGGCGAGGTCCTCGGCATCAAGCGCTATCAATTTGAGCCGGGCCATCACCGCATCACCCCGATTTGCGCGTGCGGAAGAGGCGCCCTCAATCGCTGATACGCTCGATCGAAGCGCCGCACGCGGAAAGCTTCTCCTCGAGCCGCTCAAACCCGCGATCGAGATGGTAGACGCGATTGACCATGGTCTCGCCTTCGGCGGCAAGGCCGGCAATCACCAATGACACCGACGCGCGCAGATCGGTCGCCATCACAGGTGCCCCCCGCAGTTTCGCGATGCCATGGATGGTGGCGGTCTCGCCGTCGAGATGAATCCGCGCGCCGAACCGCGCCAGTTCCTGCACATGCATGAAACGATTCTCGAAGATCGTCTCGGTGATATGCGAGGAGCCCTTGGCGGAAGTCATCAGCGCCATCAATTGCGCCTGCAGATCGGTGGGGAAGCCCGGAAACGGCGCGGTCGAAACCGTCACCGGCTGGATGCCCGCACCGTTGCGGGCGACGCGGATGCCGTCGTTGTTTACCGTCACGATGGCGCCGGCCTGCGTCAGCACGTCGAGCGCCGATTGCAGCAATTCCGGCCGTGCGCCTGACAGCTGAACATCGCCGCCGGTCATCGCCACCGCCATCGCATAGGTGCCGGTTTCGATCCGGTCGGGAAGCACGGTGTGCCGCGCGCCGTGAAGCCGGCTCACGCCCTCGATGACGATGCGGGGCGTGCCGGCGCCGGAGACGCGCGCGCCCATCTTGTTCAGGCAGTCGGCGACGTCGAGAACTTCCGGCTCGCAGGCAGCGTTGGTGATCACGGTGGTGCCCTTGGCCAGGGTCGCCGCCATGACCGCGACATGCGTGCCGCTGACCGTCACTTTGGGAAAGTCGATGGTAGCTCCGCTCAGGCCGCCCGGCGCCCTTGCGATCACGTAGCCGCCGTCGATGGTGATCTCGGCGCCGAGTTTCTCCAGCGCCATGATCAGAAGATCGACCGGCCTTGTCCCGATGGCGCAGCCGCCGGGCAGCGACACCTTGGCCTCGTGCATCCGCGCCAGTAGCGGCGCGATCACCCAGAAGCTGGCGCGCATCCGCGACACCAGCTCATAGGGCGCGGTGGTGTCGATGATGTTGGCTGCCGAAATGTGCAGGGTCTGGCCCTGATATTCATGATCGCCAGGCCGCTTTCCGACCGAGGTGATGTCGACGCCGTGATTGCCGAGAATCCGCTGCAGTTGGGCGACGTCGGCCAGCCGCGGCACATTGTCGAGGATCAGCGTCTCTTCGGACAACAGGCCCGCGATCATCAGCGGCAGCGCCGCATTTTTCGCGCCCGAGATCGGAATGGTGCCGTTGAGCTTGTTGCCGCCGACAATGCGAATGCGATCCATGCCAAAATCCGTTTTTTTGCTAAGCGCAAAGTATAGGGCGAATACGGCCCCCATGGCAAAAGCTTTGAAATTTGCGGCTATTTGATGGGGATGAAGGTTAAAGGCGATTGATATCTTCGTTTTCAAGCACCGGCCTTGGATAGCCGTCCCGCGCCACCTTGATCATGGCGCGGCCGATCTGTTCGGTCGTGGTCACGTATTTCGGCGCCGCGCGATGGAGCAGCGACAGCAGCGGCGCGGTGATGACATAGATCGCCTGAATCCAGGCGGTCTTCGACCTGATGCCATGCAGCGGCTGGATCGCGGCGGGGCGAAACATGTAGGCCGCCTTGAACGGCAGCTTGAAGAGATCGTTCTCGGTCTTGCCCTTGACCCGCGCCCACATCAGCCGGCCCTGCTCCGTGGAATCCGTGCCCTGCCCCGAGACATAGACGAACACCATCTGCGGATTTTGTCTTGCCAAGGCCGTCGCCGCGGCAAGCGTGATGTCGTAGGTCAAATGCCGGTAACGTTCCTCGCTCATCCCGACCGAGGAGACGCCGAGGCAGAAAAAGCAGGCATCGTATCCCGTCAACTGAGATTCGATCGCCGAATAATCCAGGAAACTGTCGCGCAGGATTTCGCGCAGCTTCGGGTGTCGCTGCGCGATCGGGCTGCGCCCGACCGCGAGCACGCTTTCGATCCCGGGATCGAGCAGGCATTCGCGCAAGCTACCCTGCCCGACCATTCCGGTGGCACCGAACAGAATGACTTTCATCCGGCGAGACGTCAGGCCGGCCGGAAGCGCCTGATGGCACCGAAGATCGCGACGACGAAGAACACGAGCACGATGCCCTGGACGACGGCAAAGGGCGGCTCGCTTGGCGGCACGCTCGGCGCCAGCGCATGCAGCGGGCCTATCTTCAGGAAGCTCTGGATCACCAGCACGAAGACGTTGAGGTAAAGCGCGACCATCGCGGTCACCACATAGATCCAGCGCCACGCGCCGGCGAGATTCATGGCATAGAGCGCGATACATGCGATCGCCAGCAGAACCAGCGAGAGGATGCCGATCATGTGCGACGGCAACAGCTTCTCAAACGGAAACAGAAAGCCGGTGGCGCTGGTCAGTATGGTCGTGAGCAGGAACAGGGCGGTCAGGCCGGGCATCCGGTTGGAGCCGAAAAGCCCGTACAAAACGACAAAGCCCGAAGCGATTCCGATCAGGCTGATGATGACGTGCAGCATCGTAACAGCTGACAGGCTCATACCCAGGACCATGACGCGCTCCCCTTTTTGAGATCCGGGCAAATGCTACGACCGCCCCTTCGAAATTGCCACAGTTGCGGAGTGTATTGGCTGCAATTTAGGCATGCCGCCGCCGATCCATGACGAACACCGTATTTGACTGTTCGCAAACCTGTCACAAACTGGCGCCCCTCTTTCAGCGATCGACCCGCTAAAGCGCCGGTTTCGCGGTATCACCGAGAAATCCATGCAGCGCGGCAACCACCTGGGCGCCCTCGCCGATCGCGCCGCCGACCCGCTTGACCGATCCCGAGCGCACATCGCCGACGGCGAAAACGCCCGGCACCGAGGTCTCCAGCGCCGTGGCCTGCCGCCCTTCGCTCTTGTTGTCTTGCACGTTGTCTCGCGCGCCGGTCACCACAAAACCTGCGCGGTCGACCAACACGCCGCAGCCGTCGAGCCAGCCGGTGGCCGGATCGGCGCCGACGAACAGGAAGAGGTTGCGGATGTCAAAGGTGCTTTCTTCAGCCGACAGACGGCTGCGCCAGCGCACGCGCTCAAGCGAGCCGTCATTGGCGCCTTCAAGCCCGACAACCTCGGTGTTGAACATCAGCTCGATATTCGGCGCCGCCTCGATGCGCTCGATCAGGTAGCGCGACATGCTGGCGCCAAGGCCGCCGCCGCGGATCACCATGTGGACCTTGCGGGCATGGCCCGACAGGAAAACCGCGGCCTGACCGGCGGAGTTGCCGCCGCCGACCAGGACGACGTCCTGGTCGGTGCACAGCCGCGCCTCGATCGGCGAAGCCCAGTACCAGACGCCGCGGCCTTCGAAGTCCGCGAGGTTTTCGATCTCGGGCCGCCGATAACGCGCGCCGCTTGCGACCACGACCGACCGCGCACGCAACACGTCGCCATTGTCGAGCTTGAGGCCGAATGCACCGTCTTCGTGCGAACAATCGAGCGACTTCACCTCGACCGGAATCATCACTTCGGCGCCGAACTTCTGGGCCTGGTTGAAGGCTCGCGCCGTGAGCGCATGCCCGGAAATTCCGGTGGGAAAGCCGAGGTAGTTCTCGATCCGCGCGCTGGCGCCGGCTTGTCCGCCGAACGCCCGCGTGTCGCACACCGCGACCGCAAGCCCCTCGGAGGCGGCATAGACCGCGGTCGACAAGCCGGCGGGGCCACTGCCGACCACGGCGACATCGTAGACCTTGTCCTTGGGCAGCTCCCGTATCATGCCCATCGCGCGGGCAAGCTCGGATTCGCGCGGGTTGCGAAGCACAGTGCCGTCAGTCGCCACCACCAGCGGCCAATCGGCCTGTGACGGCGAATACCGCGCGATCAATTCGGCGGCATCGGTATCGGCGACCGGATCGAGCAGATGGTGCGGATAGCCGTTGCGGGTGAGAAATCCCTGCAGACGAACGACGCCCGCCGAATCCGACGGACCGATCAGCACCGGCCCGCCGGCACCGCCCCGGATCAGGCTGACACGGCGAAGGATGAGCGCGCGCATGATGCGCTCGCCGAGATCGGCTTCCGCCACCAGCAACGCCCGCAAGCGCGCCGGTGAAATCAACAGTGTTTCGACGTCGCCTTCGGCGTGGCCATCGACCAGCGCGACGCGGCCGGAGAGTTGACCGATCTCGGCGAGAAACTGACCGGGCCCCTGATCGATGATCGGCGTGACGCGGCCGAAGGCATCGCGCTGCGTTATCGCCACATGGCCTGAAAGGACGACAAACATGCCCGGCCCAGGCTTACCGGTCTCGAACAGTCTTTCGCCGTGCTGGTACTTGCGCTCTTCGCCGAACCTTCGCATCCGCGCGATTTCCTGCGGCGTCAGCGTCGGGAATGTCTGCTCATAGCGCGGAAATGCCGTCGCTGCCGGCGGGCGCTCATCCGGCTTGGTCCCCATCGTGGTCTCTTCCGCCATTTCCCGCTCGCCTCACTCAAGGAAAACCGAACGATCAAGGATATTCCCGGGCGAGCCAACCGGCTATTTGCCCGGGGTTTTTTCGCTGCGGTCATGTGGTGAGACGTCATCAGAATTGGAAGACACGGCCGTGAAATCGTCCCGTCCCCTCGCCTGCGATTTTCTCCGCTTGAGATTTTCGCGTAGCGCATGCTTCAGCCGCTCCCGACGCGGATCCTTGGCAGGCTTTCCGGATTGCGCCTGAAATTTATCCTTCTCATCCTTCATCGTGTACCTGTCCGTATGACCGGGGAAAAACCGATGGGCGAAGTCACGCGGCGCCTTTGCGGCAAACGAGCCTTCCGATGGTTGGCATCGTCGCGATGGATGACCACGGCCTGCTGGCCCCGCTATTGTCAGAATATATTGTGTTTCGCTCGCCGTTCGTGCAATCGCCGACCGCTGGCGGACGGCAACCCGCTGGTACCGGCGACGGTGGGGCAGAATTTCGAGAATTTTGATCGAATTCAGGTCATAATCCGCCCGATCGCCGGCGGCACCGGGCGAAGAAACCGGGAACCGGATCCGACCCGCAATTGAGGCTCTTTGGGCCGGTAATGGGCAGCCGGCACTGATTTAGCCTTCGGAAGACTCTCGCAGCCCGGTCGGCGCGCTTGCGCGCCCTTGGGCCTTGTGGCAAGGATCGGGCCGCCTTGTAGGGGCCTTTTGGCCGATTCTCGTGATCCGGGGCACGCTGCCGTAGCTCAGTGGTAGAGCACTCCATTGGTAATGGAGAGGTCGACAGTTCAATCCTGTCTGGCAGCACCATCTTTCCTTGTAATTCAATATCTCTGGCGATTTGCGCTCAGCCGGCTTGTCACCTTCCGGCAGAACAGGGCGCGAAATCACCTTCAATTTGGAATGGACTCTGTTCCGTCCTTGTTCGCGCTGACCAATATCGTTTTGGCGATCGAGGACTCAGAGACGTGAGCGGGGAAATCCAGGGATAATATATGTAAGCCAGATCAAAAAAAGCTTCGCGCCCGCCTCGAAGAGCGCGCCAAAGGTGTAGCGCCCGTTCACCGCCGGTCGACGCTGAATTGACCAATGACCGTCAGATCCATCTGGACCGCTTCATAGACTTCTCGGCGCCGTCAGCTTAATACCGCCGCGGCGGCGTCTGCGAGACCGGGATCAAATCGGCTGGGATGATGCGGCGCAGCAGCCCCCAGATTCCACGCGGCTCGATCAAGACCATCGCAATTGAGACGCCGCCCAGCACAATGAAATGCCAGACGCCCCAGTCTTGCAGATATTCGCGGATCAGGAAAAAGACGAATGTTCCGATGATCGGCCCTTCGAAGCTGCCAACGCCACCGATCACGACAATGAAGATGATGTAAACCGTCCAGTCGATGATGCTGAACGACGCGGCCGGCGCGATTCTGAGTTTCTGCAGGGTAATCAGCGCGCCGGTTAAGCCGAGAAACGGCGCCGCCCACAGGAAACAGATGACGCGCGCGCGAAACAGATTGACCCCGATGGTGCCCGCCGCTTCCTCGTTGTCGCGCATCGCGGTTAGGCCAATGCCCGTAGCCGAGCGCATCAGGGCGTAGGTCGTGCCCATTGCCACGAGGGCCAGTCCCAGCGACATCCAGTAGATCGTCGTGAACCGCTCAACGATATTGCCGCCGAACGCGCGCACCACCGAGACAGGCAGACTGATGCCGAGACCGGCTCCGAAGGCTCCGATCTTGCCGGCTCCCAGCATCATCACTTCGGCAAGCACCCATGTACCAACCGCCAAATAGGCGGCGCGAAGCCTGAAGATGATGACCATTGCTGGCACGGCGAAGGCAAGTGATGTCAGTCCGGCGAGGAGAATGGCCAGATACGGATCGATACCCGCTAACACCACGAAGGCGTAGAAAGAATAACAGCCTATGCCGACGAAGCCGTGCTGGCCGATCGTGACGATATCGGCATAGCCGGCCAGCAGATTCCACATCATGGCGAGGACGAGCAGGCACAAGAGCTCGGTGAGAATTTGCAGTTCCGCCGGACCGAATATCCAGGGGGCGGCGAACAGCATCGCGGCCAGAAGCCCCAACAGGCTTCGAGCAATGGAAACTAGGGGCATTTTGCCCGGCAGGGAAGTCACGTTCGCACCCCGGTTATTTCGGAAACAGGCCCTCCGGCCGGATCAGGAAGATGGCGAGGAACACCAAATGACCGGCCAGCAATTGCCACCCGGCATCGAATTGCGCGCCGATGCTCTGCGCCACAGCGACGATGATGCCACCCGCCAACGTGCCCCACAGGCTGCCGAGACCGCCGAGGACTACTGCTTCGAAGGCGACGAGCAGGCGGCTCGGACCGGAGGTCGGATCGAAATTCGTCCACACGGCCATGAACGCAGCACTGATGCCGATCGTAACGCCGACAATCCCCATGGCGACGGCATAGATGTGGGCTGACCGCAGGCCAACCAGATTGGCGCTCCCGACATCGTCGGAGACGGCGCGGATGCGGGCGCCAAGCCGCGTGCGATAGAGCGCGAGATCGAGGACGAAGACGAGAGCGACGGCAGAGATGAAGATCACCAGGGGAAGCACGCCGATATTGATGCCACCGCCGAGGTTGATCGTCGCCGTCACGATCGCGCCGCCCGGAACGAGGCGCGTGTCCGCGCCGTAAGTCCCTTGCAGGGCGTTCTGAACAATCACCGACAGCCCAAACGTCACCAGTACGATCGACAGAACGCTCTGGCCGAGCACGCGTTGCAGTAGCAAGCGCTGAAGCAGATATCCGCCAGCGAAAGTGACCGGCAGAACAATGACGGTGGCCACGACCAGAGGCACTCCGAGCTTCGTCGTCAACGTCAGCAACAGGAATGAAACCAGCACGATCAGGTCACCATGCGCAATGTTGACGAAGCGCATGACGCCAACGGACAAGGACAGGCCCACGGCGAACATCGCATACAGTCCACCGAGCAGGACGCCCCGGATGATCTGGTTCGCCAACCCCCCGGCCACGATCCCTCACAATCCAAAATAATGCGTCATGACCAAGTCCCTGCTGGCCTCGCCCGGCCGACTGGCCAGCGTGACCTTACCCTCAAGCAGGCAATAGAAGCGGTCGGCGACGGCGAGCGAACGCGAGATGTCCTGCTCGACAATAAGAATGCCGATGCCGCGCGCCTTGATCGTCGGAATAAGCTTGTACAGCGAATCAACGACGAGCGGGGCGAGGCCAAGGCTGATTTCGTCGCACAACAGCAATTTCGGATTGGCAAGCAGTGCGCGGCCCAGAGCCACCATTTGCTGCTGTCCACCCGAGAGTTCGCGCGCCTTCTGCCGTCGCCGCTCCTTGAGAACGGGAAAGAATTCGAACACCTCGGCCAAGCCGATCTCCTTGCGACGCCCCACCTCCCAGCCGAGATGCAGGTTCTCTTCGACCGAAAGCGAAGGAAACAGCCGGCGCCCCTCGGGCACGAGCGCGATACCTTTGGCCACGATCTCCGGGGTGGCACAACCCGCAAGGTCCTTGCCTTCGAAACGAATGATGCCTTCGATGCGGTCCGCTTGGCCGACAATTGCCTTGAGCAAGGAGGATTTGCCTGCGCCATTTGCCCCGATAATCGAAACGACCTCCCCGGCGGCGACCGAAAGGTCGATCCCGTCGACGGCGCGGAATTGATCGTAGAACACGGATAGCCGCTCTACCGACAGCAATGGAGCGTGACTACTTGCCGCTGCCACCCGCATTTTCCTCCGTACCGAGATACACCTCTTTGACACGCGCGTCGGCGAGAACCGCGTCCGGCGAGCCGCTGGCACAAATGGATCCGCCATAGAGCACGACGAGGCGGCTCGCAACGCGGCGCAACGCGCGTATGACGTGTTCGATCCATACCACGGTGGTTCCCCGGCCATGCACGTCGCGCACGATGTCCAGAAGGCTGTTGCATTCGGCCTCGGTCAACCCGCCTGCAAGCTCGTCGAGCAACAGGAGTTTCGGCGTCGAGGCGAGCGCCTTGGCGAGTTCGAGCCGCTTGAGATCAAGCAGCGATAGCTGGCCTGCCGGCATGTCCTGCTTGCGCCAAAGCCCGGTTTGCTCCAGCACCGCTTGGGCCTGATCCTTGGCGCGGGCGACGGAAATGCCGGCGCCGTGCACTGCCGCTGCCAGCACGTTCTCGAACACGCTCATCTGGTGGAACGGCTTGGGGATCTGGAAGGTGCGGCCGATGCCGAGCCGGCAGCGGTCCCACGTGGCCATGCGGGTGATGTCGCGCCCAGCATAGACGATGCGGCCATCGTTCGGTGCAAGATTGCCGCCGATTAAATTGAACAGCGTGCTTTTTCCGGCGCCGTTGGGGCCGATGATGCCGAGAACCTCGCCCTCGGCGACCGCGCGATCGAGTCCGTTTATGACACGGAGACCGCCAAAATGACGGCTCAGTCCGACCAACTCAAGCAAGATCGACCTCGTCCTGTATAGCCGGCGGACCAGCGATGCGGATCGCCGTCGCCGACCTCCGGCCCTTTGCGATATCGGCCGCCGTTGGCCCAAAAGTCAACGGCGGCCGCGAATTCCACGGGAGCGCAAAGCTCCCCAACCGCAACAGGTCAGTAAGCAATCAACTGCGGTACGGCATTGGTCGGAATTTCCGGCGCAGTCGAGTTGTCCACGATAGACATTTCGTAGGGAAATTTCTTTCCCTTGAACCACTGACCAATGACCAGCGGCGTCTGCGAGCAATTCGGAAGCGGACCGGTGCGGAAATCGATCGGCCCGACGATCGATTTGTAATTCGTCTCGCGGATCGCGTCCCGGATCGAAGCTGCCTTATCGATGTTCTGCGTGCGCGAGAGCACGTCGATCACGACCTCAAACAGGGCATGCCGATAACCGAGCGGCAGCGACCATTGTTTGCCGCTCTCCTTCTCCCATTGATCGGCAAGATCGGGCGAGGACAAACCGGTTAGTCCGGACTTGAATGGGTGGAATTTCGACCACCACACCTCGGTGGTAAGATGGTTGGCGCGTTCACCGAGCGGATAGATCGCTTCAGGGAATTCGCAGGCCTTGCCGACATAGACAACCTTCGGCTTGAAGCCTTGCTGCGCGGCGCCGTTCCAGAAGGTAGTGAATTCGGGCGGCGGAAGCACGCCCTGGACGATGTCGACTTGCTCGGTTTTGAACTTGGTGATCTGCGCATTGTAGTTGCTGGCCGGCATGTCGAAGCGGCCGGGATCGATGGACTTGTAGCCTTTTGATTGGAAGAACGGCGGAAAGTCCCGCGACTGGGCAATGCCGTCGCCGTCGTTCGGCCACAAGCCGCCGACCGTCTTGTTGGTCGAAAGCTTGTCCCAATAGGGCACCAACGAACCCGCCAATTGGCGCCCGCTGAAGAAGAAGTGATAGGTCCATTCAAAAGCCTTCTTGGGGTCGCCCTTGCGGCCGAAGAAGTATGGTTCGAGCGGCGCATCATTTGAAACGCAGGGGACGCCGTTGAGCTCGCACTGGTCCGAGACAGGATTAACCGTCTCCGGCGTGGCGTAGGTCGCGATGATGTCGACCTTGTCGCGCAGGATCAGTTCCTGGGCAACCTCGGCGGCGCGGTTCGGATTGGACTGGCTGTCCTTGATAACGATCTCGAACGGGTGGCTGGTGCCGTTGATCTTGATCGAACCACCCGTCGCCTTCTTGATCTGGGCGATTGTGAAAGGCATTTGCTCCGTGAAGAACGCCAGTGGCCCGGTCGACGGATGCACTAATCCGATCTTGATCGTTTTCGGTGCGGCAAAGGCCGGTCGCACGATCGACGTGGTCATCAGACCTGTGGCAGCCATGCCCTGAACGATTTGACGGCGACTGATAGGTAGCTTGCTTTTGTCCATCGTTTAACTCCTCCCCTGTGAGAAATGCCTGTTGCATGTCGGGTTTTTCACCGCTCACATCCGGAGAAGCGCCGCGACGACCCGATCAGGGCGACCGTGGACTTCCGGGGACGAGCGATTTAACCGCTCCGCCTATTATCCTCGGGCCGTCGCTATCGAAGCTCGTCGGCGCCGGTTTCCCGGTCGGCGCGCGGGCGTAAATCTGTTTTAGGACGCCTTCGCCAAGGCAAATTCGACCGGCTGGAGCCATTCTCTTGTTTCCAAAGCTAATCGCCCGACCGGCCGTGCGTCTTGCCTGACAGCGCAGCCGTACCTTGATCGAAAGCGAGAAGATCCTGAGACAGAATGACGCGACTTCCGGGCCGAGGGCTTTTTGAATGCCGCGGCCGCAACAGCAGGCCCGAGGTCGGATCAGGCGACCAGCCCGACCTTGCCGCGGGCCTTTTCAGGGGAGTTCGCAGAAGCCCGCGTGCGTCGGAACGACGTTGGCGCGACGCCGACCTGCGCCTTGAACAGGCGCGAGAAATGTGCGCTGCTGTTGAAGCCCCATTCAAACGCTATTGCGGAGATCGATTTATCGGCTTTCCCGAGTTCGGCGAGTTCCTCGCAGCAACGCTCGATGCGAAGCCGCCAGATGTGGCGTTCGATTGTCGTGTTCTCTGCAGCAAAGACTTGGTGCAGGTAGCGCTTGGAACAACCCATCGCGCGAGCGATCCGATTGATTGACAGGTCCGGATCATTCAAATGCGAGCGAATGTACTGCCTGATTCGCGTGCGCAGTTGGTCCGACGAGGTCTGTACGCAACGGCGTTGTGAACTTGAATGCAGCGCGCGGCGCACAAAGCCGACGGTCGTTTCTGCCAGGAAGTCGTCGCCATCTTCCGGCTCAAGGCCCGGATCGGTGTATGAGCGGATGAAGGAGGCGGTGATCTGCGCCATAGACGATCGATTTGGATCGGCGAGAAACGGCTCAGCGAGGCTGCGAAAGTTTCGGTCGATGATCTGATGGCGCGGAATCTGGATAACGATCTGCTCGATATTGCCGGCATTCGAAATGCCGTAAGGCCGCCACGTGTCGTAAACGCACCACGACCCCGGTCTGAGGTCGGCGGTCCGGCCATTCTGCTCGATGCGGCAGCACCCGCGAATTTGCAGCAAGAGCTTGAAGGCGTCCGGAATGGCGCCGCCGTTCGGATTATCGCGCCGGACCTGGTGGCCCGAGCCGACGATATGGAACGTCCTCAGGAATGATACCGCGCGCGTCGCCAAGGTGGCCTTGAATTCCGACCGGCCGGTCGCACGCGTCTCAAGTGGCCCGAAAAAGTGAGTGGTGATCCCGTTCCAATATTCCGCGCGATCGTCGTGACCGACATCCTGGGTCGAGAAAATAACGAGGCGGCTGCTATCGGGCCGCGCCGACCCCGGAGGTGTCATGGCCCGATCCCGCTCTCCAAATCCACTTTGAAATCCGTCTGGTTGCCGCGCGGCATGTCGCCTCGCCCCTTCCCGGCTGTCTCGGGATTGGAGACCTTGAAAACCCAAACCAGACGATATCGCATCGGCAACGGCCCAACAAGCGTCGGGGGATGAGGGCCGGACAAGCCTGCCGACAGCGGCCGCTGGTCACTCGGCGAACATCGTGCCGGTCCGGGTGGCGGGCGCTCATTGTCGCTGTCCGATCGGGGGTCGACTGTTCACTGCCAAGCAATGCCTACTTCTCTTTCGGAAATGCGCCAAGCCGGCCTCGCCGTTATGGTTCCATTCCCGAATTAGGAAACCCCATGTCCCAGCAGATGCAAGACAAGGTATGCGTGATTACCGGCGGCGCCGGCAGCATCGGATTGGCGGCGGCCAAACTGCTGCTCGCCGAGGGGGCAAAGGTCATGCTCGTCGACCGGAATGACAATGTCCTGGAGCAGGCTGCCGCGAACATCGGAGCGGGTGCCGATGCGGATCGCCTGGCATGGTGCGTGGCGGATGTCACCCAGTCGGCCAGTGTCACGAATTTCGTTTCGAGTACCGCCAGCCGGTGGGGAAATATCGACGTATTGTTCAGCAATGCAGGCAATTTCGGCGTCGTCGCGCCCGTCACGGAATATCCGGAAGATGTCTTCGATTCCGTACTTTCTGTGCATGTCAAAGGCGCATTTCTAGCAGCAAAACACACGCTGCCGTACATGAACGACGGCGGCTCCATCATCATCACGTCCAGTATCGTCGGGGTAAAGGGTGACCCGGGTGTTTGCGCCTACGTAACCGCCAAACACGCCCAGATCGGACTGATGCGGGTGCTGGCCAAGGAAGTCGCCGTACGTAACATCCGGGTCAACACCATTCATCCGGGTCCGGTAGACAACGAGTTCCAGTCGCACGTGGAAAAGAATCTCTCGAGCGTGCTCGGGCGGAACGCGACCGAGTTCTTCAACCAGATTATCCCGCTGCAGCGCCACGCACGGGCCGAGGAAGTTGCCCGTTCGGTGCTCTATCTTGCTTCCGACGCAAGCAGCTTCACAACCGGAAGCCTGCTGATGGTGGATGGAGGACTAAGCGCCTGAACCCTAACGGAGCTGCACCAAACGCGGATCGGGCCCGGCGAGGCGTTCCACCTCGGCGTCGAAAGCCATAAAGCCATGCTCGTCGGGCGCACTACCAACCCCAATCTCCGCACGCCGACAGCGGCCGCCCGCATTCTACCGTCGTATCCCGACGACCAGACCGGTGGCCAAATCAGCCAGCCGGGCCGACAACTCCCTTAACGTTTACGTCTTGCTCGATCCGAGTTTCGCCGCGATGTAAGCGACCGCGCCGTCGAGCGTGATAAGTTTCGGATAGTCGAGCTCGGGTATGTCGACGCCGAGGCGATGGTGGATCGCAGTGATGAAGTTCAGGAAATCGATGGAGTCGATGTCGAAGGTTTCGCGCAAGTCCGCGGCAGGGTCGATGGTCGCCAGATCAACTTCGGGTGCGATATTGTTGAGCTCTTCCTGCACCACCTTGCGAATGTCGAGGTCATTCATAGCTTGTCTGGCTCCTGCAGCAGCTTACCGATTTCGGCCAGGAACAACGCGCCCGCGTGTCCATCACTGACCCGATGGTCGGCAGACACCGTGATGGTGACAACCGAGCGCGGCCCAATGGCGCCGTCAATAACCCATGGCCGCGTCACGATCTTGCCGAAACCGACAATCGCCACCTGCGGCGGATAAATGATGCCGTATAGTGTTTCGACCCCGCGTTCCCCAAAACTCGTAACCGTGATTGTCGGATCGGAGAGCTCCGAACTGCGAATACGACCGGCTCGGGTACGTTGAACGAGATCGCGCATACCCGCCATCAGCTCGTCGACCGGGATTTGATCGGCTTGATGCAGCGCTGGTGCCGCCAACCCGCCGCCACGAATGGCGATTGCAACGCCGACATGCACCGCGCTCACCGGTTCGAATTTGCCATCACGGTAAAAGCCGTTGAAAGCGGGGAAGCGGCGCGCGGCCAAGGCGGCCGCTTTGATGGCGAGCGCTCCGATCAGTAATCTGCTGTCGGGCGGCCGCGTCGCGTTCTTTTGCGTTAGCCATTGCTCGCAGGCCGTGACGTCGACCTGGTGCTCGAGATAATAGTGCGGAATTTCTCGCTTCGATCTCGCCATCGCGGCGGCAATGGCGGTTCGCATCGCATCGAGATCAAGCCACAGCGCTCGCTTCTTTTCCGGCGGAGCGACGGCCTTGCCAAGACCGCGCTCGACGTCGGCATAGGTGATCTCCCCCGCGGGACCGCTTCCGGTCACCGCCGAGAGGTCGATCCCGTGCACCCCGGCGAGCCGCCGCGCGGCTGGCGATACCCGCACGCGCGCTGCGGCTAGCGCGATGGGCGGTGGCGGTGGCGGCGCAACCGGCGCCCGCACGAAAGGCGGCACTGCGAGCGGGACGGTTGGCGCTGCCGGCGGCGCAGCGGCTACGACAGCGCCAAGCGGTTCTTCGAGTTCGGTTCGGATTCGCGCCAGTGGGGTCCCGACTGGCACCTTGGTGTTGAGATCGACGAGAATTTGCTCGATTTTGCCGGCCTCGAAGATTTCGATCTCGATCGCGCCCTTCTGTGTCTCGACCACGGCAACGACGTCGCCGCGTTTGACCCGATCGCCGGGCTTAACCAGCCATTCCACCAGCGTGCCTGCTTCCATATCTGCGCCGAGGGAGGGCATGCGGAAATCGACCACGGCATCCCCTCTACGTTCGCCCAAGCGCAGCCTTGGCGGCCGCGACGATCTTGGGCACCTGCGGGATCGCCGCGTTCTCGAGGTGGCGGGGATACGGAATCGGCACCTCCGCACTGCACACGCGGCCGATCGGGGCGTCGAGTTCCCAGAATGCCTGCTCAACGATACGCATGCCTATTTCCGCCGACAGGCTGCCGCTCCGCCAGCCTTCGTCGATGATGACCGCCCGGCGCGTCTTGGCGACCGACGTCATGATGGTCGCATCGTCGAGCGGCCTCAGGCTGCGCAAATCAATGACCTCGGCGTCAATATTCTCGCCAGCGAGGACGGTGGCGGCTTCGAGCGTCTTCCACAGCGAACCGCCATAGGTGATGAGCGAAATATCGCGCCCGGGACGCCGAACTGCGGCCTTGTCGATATCAACCGGGCCAGCGTCCGCGGCCAGCTTGCCCGTCATGTTGTAGAGCATGACGTTTTCGAAGATCAGCACCGGATCAGGCTCCTCCAAAGCCGTCCACAACATGCCGCGCGCATCCTCCACGGTAGCCGGTGCCAGCACCTTGATTCCAGGGATATGCGCATACCAGCCTTCGAGGCTGTGCGAGTGCTGGGCTGCCACCTGGCGGCCGGCCCCGGTCGCCATGCGAATGACCAGCGGCACGCCGAACTGATTTCCCGACATGTGGCGGACCGTGGCCGCGCTATTGAGAATTTGGTCGAGCGCGAGAAGACTGAAATTCACCGTCATCAACTCGACGATTGGGCGCATGCCGGCCATCGCCGCACCGATGCCGGCGCCGGTGAAGCCGGATTCCGACAGGGGCGTATCGCGGATCCGCTCGGGGCCGAACTCGGCCAGCAAGCCCTTGCTCACCGCGTAGCAGCCGCCATAGCGGCCGACATCCTCACCCATCAAGAAGACACGTTCGTCGCGCCGACAGGCATCGCGAATCGCCTCGCGCACCGCGTCGCGATAGGTGATCTCGGTCACTGCGGGCTGCGTCGTCACTTGTGCCATATTGCCTCGCCGACAGGCTCCCGCGCTTTATCCGCGTAAGTGAAGCGGGTGAGTTGCTCGACCGGCTCCCACGTTCCGGCCTCGGCGAATGCGACCGCCTCGGCGATCTCAGCCGCCACCTCGGCCTCGATACGCGCCAACTCGTCCGCATGAACCATGTGATTGGCCTCCAGCCAGGCCTGATAGCGCAGGATCGGGTCCTTGTGCCGCCAAGCCTCGATCTCGGCCTTGTCGCGATAGAGCTGAGCATCGAACATCGAATGCGCGCGCAGCCGATAAGTCCGACATTCCAGGAAATAGGGCTTACGGCTCTCGCGCACTTCGTGCACCGCCCGACGGGCGGCAGCCTCGACGGCGATGACATCCATGCCGTCGACCGCCTCGGAAGCGATCCGGTAGCACGCCGCCTTGCGCTGGATATCGGTCTCGGATTCCGAAAGAGCCAAGGCCGTTCCCATGGCGTAAAGATTATTCTCGCACACGAACAGGACCGGCAGCCCCCAGAGTGCGGCCAGATTCATCGTTTCGTGAAACTCACCTTCGGCAACAGCGCCGTCCCCGAAGAAACAAGCCGTCACGATGTCGCTGCCCCGCATGCGATCGGCGAGCGCGAGCCCGATTGACAGCGGCAGACCGCCACCCACAATGGCATTGCCACCATAGAAATTTGTCGCCCGGTCGAACAGGTGCATGGAGCCGCCGCGTCCGTGGCTGCAGCCTTCCTGTTTTCCGTACATCTCTGCAACGGCCATGGTCATCGGCACGCCGCGCACCAGCGCCTGCCCATGCTCGCGGTAGGTGGCTACGATCCGATCACGTTTCTCCAACACCGGGATGACGCCGACCGCAACCGCTTCCTCGCCGTCATAGAGGTGCAGAAACCCCCTGATCTTTTCTTGTGTGTAGAGTTCGGCGCACTTGTCCTCGAAGCGACGAATACGAATCATCTGCGTCAACAAACCCAGCATGTGTTCGCGCGACAGACGCGGTTTGTCAGTTGGCGCGGTCATCGCTCCTCGCTTTCGAGCGTCGAAATGTCGCCCTCTGGCAGGCCCAGCTCACGGGCCTTCAGCAAGCGGCGCATGATCTTGCCGCTGCGCGTCTTCGGCAAATTCTGGCGGAACGCGATGTCCTTCGGGGCGACTGCCGGGCCGAGACGCTGGCGTGCATGGCCGAGCAATTCCTTACGGAGCGCCTCGCTGGGCTTGAAGCCGTCCTTGAGCGCAACATAGGCCTTGACCATCTCGCCGATGGTCGGGTCGGGAATGCCGATCACGCCTGCCTCGGCAACGGCCGGATGCTCCATCAGCGCGCTTTCCACTTCGAACGGGCCGATGAGATGGCCGGCGCTCTTGATGACGTCGTCCGCGCGGCCAACAAACCAGTAGTAACCCTCTTCGTCGCGCATCGCGAGGTCGCCGGTAAGATACCAGCCGCCCACGAAGCATTTCCGGTAGCGTTCCTCCTCGTTGAGATAAGCGCGCATCATCGACGGCCAGCCCGGGCGCAGCGCGAGTTCGCCCATCGCCATCGGCTTTGTGATTTCGCGGACTGTGCCGCCCTCAACGCGCTCAACGACGCCGGCCGTGATGCCAGGCAATGGGCGGCCCATCGAGCCCGGCTTCACGTCCATCGAGGGGTAGTTGGAGATCATGATTCCGCCGGTCTCGGTCTGCCACCAGTTGTCATGGAATGGTTTGCCGAAGGCCTCGACGCCCCAAACCACGGCCTCGGGGTTGAGCGGCTCACCGACGCTTGCCATCAGACGCAGCTTGGACAAGTCATACCGCTTGGTGATCTCGGCCCCCACCTTCATCAACATGCGGATAGCCGTTGGCGCCGTGTACCAAACAGAGACTTTCTGCTCCTGCAGGATACGATACCAGCGTTCCGCGTCGAATTCGGCCTGGTCGACGATCATGGTCGCACCGTTGGTGAGCGGCGAGATGATGCCATAGGAGGTCCCGGTCACCCATCCCGGGTCGGCCGTGCACCAAAAGATGTCATCCGAATGCAAATCGAGCGCGAGCTGACCGGTTATATGGTGAGCGACGACGGCTTCATGGACATGCACGACCCCCTTTGGCCGTCCGGTCGTCCCGCTTGTGAAGTGAAGCAAGGCCATGTCTTCGGGGCTCGTCCGTACGGTCTCGAACGAATCCGGCGCCTGCGCCAACGCCGCGGCCAGATCGATAGTGCCCGTTGGAAGGCTGCTTGAACATTCAGTCAGAAAGACATGCTCCAAGCTCGCAAGCTCTCTTCGCCAGGGCTCGATCTTCCGCCGGTAGAATGCCTCAGAGGTAATGAGCGCCTTGGCATTGCCGATCGTCATGCGGGCTTTGATTGGTTCCGGCCCGAATGCCGAGAACAATGGCGAGAAGACGCTGCCGTTCTTGAGCGTACCGAAAGCGCCGATGTAAAGTTCGGGCACCCGGCCGAGCAATGAAAAAACGCGATCGCCTTTGGCTACCCCACGCTGCGCCAAGACATTCGCAAACCGGTTCGCCGCGGCGCCAAGCGCCGCGTAGCTGTAGTCATGAATCTGGTCGTTACGGCCAATCCAGCGCAGGGCCAACTTCTGCCCACGACCAGCCAAGACATGTCGGCCGATCGCCTCATGCGTGATATTGAGCCCGCCATCCGGCAGGCCATCGAGGAGCGCCCGCGCCTGTGGCCACGCAAATTGCTTGGCGTACGCTTCGTAATCTTGAAGGTTAGCGCCGATGTAATCCTCGGGGCGCTTCCGGATACGTTGCCATTCCATGGCTGACCTCGAGGTCATTTTTCCTGAACAAGATACATTGTGATGATCGGACGACTTTGACGTGAGTTCAAACACGGCGTTAAGCCTTAGGTCGGTGCGGCGCCGACATCGTGGTCAGCGCCTTGCGAGTGGCCTGTGCCCGCGCAGCGCTCACGCGCGCGTTCCGACTTCGTGCGGTCGGCCTGTGCTGTCACCGGTAGGCTTCACGCCGTCGGCCTCGAAGATGGCGTCGCACAGGCGTTGAAGCATCGGTACGCCGCGGACTTCGGTCTCGAACAGCGGCACGATGGCGCGGACACTATCGCCAAACTCTTTCCAGATTGTCTTCATGTGCTCCTGCTGCATGGCCACGCGGGTCTTCACGAACTCGGCGGTGTCCGTGCCAACCGACGCTGGGTTGATGACCATGTTGACGAGAACGCCACCCACGGGAATCCCGAAGTCCTTGAACCACTGGATGAAGCGCGTAACCACCGCGATGGGCAGCGCCTCCGGCAACGTAATGAAGAAGAACGTCGTGAGCGCCGGGTCTGTGAGGAGCACGCGCGCGTGCTCCATGCGGTCGCGGAAGGAGACGAGATAGGTCATCAACGGGTCCGCCTCCTTCTTCTTCGTGAAGGAGAGCAGCTCCCGCAGGGTTCGAGCCTCTTCGCGGCTCTTGAGCATCTTGTTGACCCACAGTGCGTAGACCTTGGACATGCCGAGCAGGCGCCGCGCATTGGCGGTGGGGGCGGTGTCGAAGACGTAGACGTCGTACTCGTTCTTGAACATGAGATCGATCATGTTCTCAAACATCGCCGACTCTTCGAACGCGGGGTTCATCGTCGCCGACTCGACGAACTCGTCAGCCTTGGTGGTAATGTCCGCGAACTTGAGGAACCAGCGGATCTTCTCGCGGATCTCCTGTTTGCTGCGCTCGATGCTTTGCCGGGTGTCGATCTCGTAGGCCCAGAGGTTGGGCACACCTTCGATTGCAACGTGCTTGCCGAGCATGTCCTGTCCGAACAGGCTCGTCAGACTGTGCACGGGATTGGTTGACACCAGCAGCGTCCGGCGCCCCTGCCGAGCGAGCCCGATGGCGGCAGCGGCGGCGAAGACGGTCTTGCCTACACCGCCCTTCCCGCCGAAGAAGAAGTACTTCAGCGTGGGATGCTCCCGGAGGTACCGGCCCATCGGCATTGTGATCTCTGCCATGGCAAACCTCCTGCTAGGCGAACATAATCGTGGCGAGCTTCTCGATCATCGCCAGCCCCGTGACGTCGCGCTCCATCTCCGGTACCAGCGCCAGCACCTGGTCGTCGAACGTGGTGCGGATATCCTTTAGATGGCGGTCCTGCATCTCGATCCTGCGCCGCAGATACTCCGGGATGTTCTGGTTGAGAAGCTCGTGCGGGATGACTCGGTTCACCACGTAGCCTGCCACCGGCACGTTGAACTGCGCGAACATCCGGGCCGCCTTCTGCGTGTCGCTGATGATCCCGGCCTCTGGAATCACCACAAAGAAAAAGGCCGTCTTCATCTTGTCCGTCAGAATTCCGGCCGACGTATTGATGCGGTTCTTTATGTAGAGCAGCTCTTGCAGGATCTGGTCCTGCTCGCTCTCCTTCTCGCGCCGGAGCCGGCTCACCATCTCCTCGTATTCGCGCATCTCCTCCCGCAGCTTGGTGACCTTGTTGATCCACTCGTCGTAGACCTTGGCCATCGACAAGTAGTAGAGCGCGTGACCGAGGGGAACGAGATCGTAAATGTAGTAGTCGTAGTCGCCCTTCATGACGACGTCCACGACGGCGTCGAACATGGCGCTCTCCTCCATCGCGGGCTCCGCACTTGCCGCCTGGATGTAATGCTCGATCTCCTCGGGCACCGCCGGCATCCCGTACATGTCCAGGATCTTCTGTCGGATTTCCTGCTGGTATTTCCGGATGTGGCTGTCCGCGTCGATCTCCTGGGCCCAGAGGTTGTCCATGATTTGCACGGGCCCCTTGCCGAAGATGTCGCGCTTGAAGATGTCGGTGAGCGACGCTTGGGGGTCCACGGAGAACACGAGCACCTTCTTGCCCTGGCTCGCAAGCCAGTATGCTGCTGCTGCGGAAAAGGTGGTCTTGCCAACTCCGCCGCCGCCGCCGAACATGATGTACCGGCGCTCGGGATGCTGCAGGAACATGTCCTTGAAACCCATCATCGCCCCCTAGAACATAGCGTCCGCGACGTCCTTCTCGCGCAACATGCGCCGCTTCCAGGTGGCGATCTGCGGCACGACATAAGGCAACAGCCGCAGGCTGTAGTACGGCGGCAGGATCGGAACGCCCAGCAGGTCGCCCATGGTAATGAGGATGAAGAGGTGCTCCATCGACGCCCGCGTGCGCAGCGCCGCGCGAACTCATGTCGTGGGCGGCCATTCCGTAAAGGGTCTCTCGGATAGTCTCCAGCCAGCTTTTCTCCGCCTCCGCCTTCTCTCGCTCGGTCATAGCCATTTCCTCTCATAATCCGTGCAGGTGATGCTCGTGGTCGCTACCCAACTCGCGCTCGCGAAGAACTTCACGTTTCCATGCCTCAATCTCCGGCACTACCCACGGCAGCAGGCGCAGCCCATAGTACGACGGCAGGATGGGTACCCCGAGCATGTCGCCGAACACGCCGACCATGAACAGCTTTTCTATCGAGGCGCGCATTTCCAGTGCCTGCTGCACGAACTCGTAGGTGGTCATGCCGTAGAGGAATTCGCGCAGCGTTTGGCCCCACCCGGCCGTGGGTATGCTATCATCTCGTTGCATGACGGAGCTCATCGGTATCGCCGCGATCGCAATCGTCGCCTGGTTCGCCGCCGGGACGATCTGGAACGTCAACAAAGGACGCACCCTCATGCGCTGGATGCAAAGCGGTCTGCCGACGCTCGGCGAGCGCGCCACCGTGCGCTGGCTGGGCTCGACTGCGGTCGAGATGGTGATCCGCGACGGCAACGCCCCGTTCGCCGCGGCGACGGTGATCATTTTCCTCGAGGCACGCGATACGCCCTGGATGTGGGCAATCGGCCGCAGCCGCGGCCGCCGCGACACACTCATCATCCGCGGCGTGCTGCGCAGAGCCCCCGCGGTCGAATTCGAAGCGCTCGATCCCGCAAGCTGGTCCGGTCGCGACGCGCTGCCACGCGTGCCGCCGAAGTGGCTGGTGCGCCAGCCCGTATCCCCCGGTGGCATCGTCATCCATTATGAGAGCGCTGCGGAACTCACGCAGGCCGACACACTGATCGCCCTGGCTCAGCAGGCCGGGCTCGCGGTGCGACGGCTGTCGCTGCGCCGGACTGAGCCGCACTTCCAGCTTCATGTCTGCTTGCCCGATTGCCGGCAACCCGCGCGCGACTTCTTCGAAGCCGTGCACACCCTGGCCGATCACGTGCGCGCCTGACACCATCCGATCCACCTATTCCGCCGGATGCAGGGCCCGCGCCGCATGGTGCGCGCGGTACCGGAGGTAGGCCTTGTACCCGTCCCATCCGATGACTATGGCCGCAACGAACAAGAGCGCGGACACCACGATCATGGCCCAGGCACCTGCCACGGGCAGCCCGGACATTTTCGGGTTCGCCGCGATCGTCACGTAGAGGTTCCTCGCCGTGACGACGGTCGCCGCCAGCGTAGTCACATACATGAAGATCATCGGCAGCAAGGCGAAGCTCGGATTTCGGTTCTCCGACTTGAGCCACACTGACACCACGAGCAGGCTCAGGGCCGCCATCAGCTGATTGGACGCACCGAACATCTGCCAGAGGTAGACCCACGTGCCGGTGAGCACGAGAGCGCCGGTGAGAACCATCGAGATAATGCTCGACACGTGCATGTTCCGCACCATCGGGATGGCATCGCCGATCCACTCGGTGAGCGTCACGCGCATTACACGGAAAACCAGGACGGTTACCGTGAGAACGATAATCACAAACGTGCCGAACCCGAGCGCGGTACCGAAGATTTCGGGGATAAGCCCAAAGCTTCCCGCGTATACGAGCTTGCCGACACCCAACGCGAACCGGCCGCCGCCGCCGCCGACACCAGCGATGGAGACGGCGGTGAGCGACAAGAGCGCCAGCGCGTTTTCACCGAACATCGAGCCGGCACCGACCGGCAGGCCATCCGTCTCGTATTCGAGCTGTCGGGCCGTCCCGATCGAGCCGACGAGCGCATGCCAGCCCGAGATGGCACCGCAAGCGATGGTCACGAAAAGCATAGGCCACAGCGGTTGCCATGCCTTGTCCGCCTCGATTGCGAAGCCGAAGTCCTTGAAGGCAGGCAGCGAGAATGCACCGATGAGGTTGCCGGCCGCGTCCTTCGTTCCAAGCAGCGGCGCGACCACCATGCCCACCGCGCTCAGGAGGATGGTGATGAGCATGATCCAGAAGCCGATATAGGCCACGGGCTGCGCGTACCGCCAGATCGGCAGGTTCGCACCTAGGTAACTGAAGGCGAACAGGAATATCATCCAGAAGAGGTAATTCGGCAGCGTCTTGAGCGCGCCGGTGGCCGCATCATACGCGGGTGTAGTCGGACGTGTGCCGTCCGCGCGCGGCGCCGGAATTCGTGGATCCGCCAGCGTCGGGTCCACGACCGAGAACATTGGCTGCTGGCCGGTGATGCTGTCCACCTTGTCGTTCACCCATATCACCGCGGCCGCCACCGGACCGTTTACGAGCGCGCCGCTCGCGTCCCGATGCTGTCCCATCGGACCGAGCGCCATGGCACCCAGCGTCACGGCGACGACGAGGACCGTGACGGCGGTAATCCCCATCCTCCACCGGTACATCATCTGACCGGCGAGAAGTCCCATCAGGCCGAGCATCACGATGCCAAACGGAACGTCCGGTCGCGCCGACAGGGTGGCCGCCAGAATCCCGACAAACGCGCCGGCCAACAGCATCAGGTAGAAGAAAATAAATACGAACAGGATCGTTCGGGTGCGTGGAGCGATCAGCCGGTGCGCAATCGCCGACAGGCTGTTGCCGTCGTTCCGCACCGCAACCATGATGGCTGAGTAGTCGCTCGCCCAGCCGATGAAGCTGACGCCCACAATCAGCCAGGCCAGCGAGGGCGCCCACCCCCAAAGATTAGCGGCGGTGATTGGTCCAACAATGGGACCGGCGGCCGCGATCGCCTTGAAATGATAGCCGAAGAGCACATTCCGGTTGGTCGGCATGAAATCGACGCCGTCCATGTACATCCGGGCCGGTGTTGCCCGCTTGACGTCCGGCTGGATGACGTTTCGGTCGATGCGCTTGGCATACAGATTGTAGGCCAAATAGGTTGTCACCACGCTAAGGACGACGATCCAGAAGCTGTTCATGGCACTGCTCCTCCCGGTCGAATTGGCGTAACCAATTGGCGTAACCGAAGTGCGAAACCGAACTCCGGCCGCGATCGAATTGGAAATGAATTCAATATTGTTTGACGTCGAAGGTATTGATCTGCGTCAATGGCCTCGCTCGTTTTTCCTTTCGACGACACTCATCAAAGCCGACTCCAGCAGAACGGCTTCGATCTTCTTCTTGAAGATGCGCCCGAACCCATGAGCGAAGCCAGTCGTGCTGATGATGACAAAACGCATCAAATCTGCGATCAATGCTTGCTTCCAGCAACAGCGCGCCGCTTAACGTTGTCCCGAGTTACGTGCTCGGCAAGTCGATTTTTGTTGGAGGCGGTTGCGAGCCTTGGCTGCTCGATGAGCGTGTGTCGCCGTTCCTTGGCATCAAATACGGTCACATGAAGCTTTGGATACCGCCTTTTAATCGTCAGTGCCGCCTTCTCAGCCGCTTCGTAGGTCTCGTGTCCAGACTTCAATTGCTGGTCGACCGCGACGTGAAATGGTTCGGTCAGGGGCGGTTTGCTGACCGTTCGGGCCGGGGCTGCCGACCCATTGGCGATCGGCGTCCTCGTCTGCCTTGGTCGGTTTGAGGACCTTGTACTCCTTGAGGACCTCACTTGTTTGCGCTTGGCCATTTGTTTGGTCTCCTTGCGAAGAACATGTTGCAGCGCAGTCGGCTTCCTCAGCGTCTTTTTTTGCCGCGAGCGCCGCCTCAAGCAGCTTCAGTGAACCCCGCATGCCGGGCATCGGCCAGAAGCTCCTGAAATGTGCTCCCGCTGATATGAACCAGGCTGGCATGATCGCCGCCCTCCAGATAAATCTCCGGCTCGTTCGCCAGGCTATCGTCGACAATGACCTTGAGCCCATATGCCGCACCGAGCGCAGGCACGGCACCTGGTTCGCAATCGACAAAGAGCGTTTCGATCTGCTCCTCATTGGCCATATCCACATCGGCTCCAAGCTGCTTGCGGAGTTGTCCGAACTGGATATGACTAGAGGCCGGCAATACCGCCAGCATGAAGCCATCCTCTCCCTTGAGCACCACCGCCTTGGCCAGGCGCGTGAGCGATATATGGCTCATCTTGGCACTCTCCGAAGCTGTCACCGCATGCGGATGTTCCACCACGTCGTACTTAACGCCTCGCTCGGCGAGGTATTGCGCGAGAGTAATTGCAATGCCCATGGCCCGCCTCCGGTTTTCAACCAACTCGAAACTCTTAGACCCTTCGATAAGAAGCATGCGCCTAAGAGCGAAAAATCAAACCTGATCAGACATCGTGCCTGACAGCATTGATGTGCATCAACGCAGCCGGCATGGAGCGAGACCTCAATCCCGTCTGGCAGCACCATCCTTCCAGGCTTTCTCCTTGCTGTTGCTGCCGATAGATGCGTTCGACGACCCTGGTCCGAGATTTCGGCCTTCTCGCGTCCTGCCGCCTTTACCCGGCGCAACGGGTGCGACCGAACCGGATCCATGCTTGTGCGAATCCGCCGCCGACTCAGATGGTCTTGCCCGATGCTCTCGCTGGTGCATCAATTCTATGCGATGGGATCCGATTGCGCGCTTCACCTCTATGGAGGAACGGCCAGCGGCGTCGAACGGTTGGCGGTCGCCGCCGAGCAGGAAATAAGAAGGATCGAGGCGCGGTATTCGCGCTACCGCAGCGACAGCGAACTCGCGGGAATCAACAGGGTCGCGGCGACCGGCGCCGTGATCGACATCGACGCGGGTGTTGCCCTTCATCGACCTCGACGACGTGATTCTTGCAAACGGCCAGCTTCACTTCCGCCGACCTGGCATGAAGCTCGATCTCGGCGGCTAGGGTAAGGACTATGCGGCCGATCGTGCTGCGGTCAGATGAAAGTGAACAGTTTCTTAACCATGCGTTTTTCGCAAAGGCCGCCGGCGCGATATTGCCGAACCTCTTGGTCAGGACAATTGGCGGGCAATCGAAAATCGACGTTTTCAGTTCCCGCTGTTGCAGCGGCGCCATCCGCGGCGGGCCGAAATTAAGGCTTCTTTTAGGTTTGATTAAGGCCCCATTAAGCACAGAAACTCGTTGTCCCCCAACAGGTTGGGTTATTGCCGAGTGTGGCTGATGAGTGACAGCTTTTTAGACAAAAGCTGTCTAAGTGCGCGCCATAGATGACGCAGAATGCGCCCGCTCTGAAAAACTGAATAACACTCTGGAGAACAAACTCATGAAGAAGTTTCTACTGTCTACTGTGGCCCTCGTCGCCCTCGGCGCGACCGTGCCAGCACTCGCAGCCGATCTTCCCGCCCGCACCTACACCAAGGCTCCGGCCTACGTCGCTCCGATCTACAACTGGACCGGCTTCTATATCGGCGGCCACATCGGTGGCGCGTTCAGCAGCGACAACAATTTCGGTGGGTTGACCACCGGCAACAACGGCGACGGCCGCTTCCTCGGCGGTTTGCAGGCTGGCTATGACTACCAGTTCGCCCCCAATTGGGTCCTCGGTATCGAAGGCCAGTACAGCTGGCTTGGCAGCAACAACGGCGGCATCGTCTTCCCCGGCGGATACGCCTACACCAACGACCAGCGCGCGCTGGGTTCGGTGACCGGCCGCATCGGCTACACCTGGGGTCCGGGCCTGCTCTACGTGAAGGGCGGCTATGCCTACTCCGACAACAACGAGTCCGTGACGCTCGCGGGCGTTCCGGCCGCATTCGCGTTCTCCGGCGGCCATCGCGATGGCTACACGGTTGGCGCCGGTCTGGAATACATGTTCACCCAGAATTGGTCGGGCAAGATCGAGTATCAATACTACAACTTCGGCAGCAGCTCGTTCGTGACCCCGGTCGCGCTGGCTCCGTTCGGCAGCTTCCGCACCGACGACCATGTCGTGAAGGCCGGTATCAACTACCGCTTCAACTGGGGTGGCCCGGTCGTCGCGAAGTACTGATCCGCGTCTGATCAGATGAGTTTGAAAAGGCCGGCCTCGCGCCGGCCTTTTTGCTTTTCCGGGATAAGAATTGCGAATTCGTTCGGATTTTCGCGATTTTGTTAACCGGCTAACGCGATACTGCCCCCGACGATTTAACCTGACGGGAACACGGCGGTGCGCTTCAAAGTCGGTAACCTTGGTCAACATTTGAGGTTCCTGCGTCCGCAGTGGGGCCTCAGGGGCAGCCTGTTTGCCGCCTTCGCCGTGATCGCGGGCATGACCATCGTGATCAGCGCCGGCGCCGGCACGGTATTGCGGCATCTAGGCGGAACGATGCTCGATTTGAGCGGACGGGACATTCCCCGCCTCGCCGCCAGCCTGCAACTTGCGGCCGACAGCGCGAGCCTTGCCAGCCAGGGACCGGCGCTGCTGGCGTCCCAAAACGAAGATAAATTGAACGAGCGCGCCAAGAAGATGAAGGAAGCCCAGCAGGTCGCGCTCGAGAAGCTCGGCGAACTGATCGAACTCGGTGCCGACAAGGCGGTGGTCGCTGCGCTCGGTGAAACCGTCAAGAGCATCGACGATACGATCAAAAGCCTGGGCTCGGCAGCCCGCGAGCGGCTGGAGGCTACGGCCCAGCATGACAAGCAATACGATGCGCTGCGCAAAGCGCAGGCGAGCTTCGTCGCCGCCGCCAACCCTGCAATGATGGACGCCCAAGCCCGGACCAATGCCATCCTGCAGTCCGCCAACCTTTCCACCGACGACGCGACCGAGGCGGCGAGGCTGGTCGAGCAACTCGGCAACGTGATCGCCAGCAGCAATCTGATCGCATCTGATCTGGCCGCGGCACTCTCCGCAACCAACAGCGACACGCTCGAGGCGATCGAGAAGGAATTCAAGGCCGCGCAGGCGAGCGTCAAATCGACCCTCGATTTGCTTCCCGACAGCTCCGCAACCACGGCGGTGCGAAACGCCGCGCTGAAATTGCTGACCCTCGGCGAGGGCAAGACCGGCGTTTTCAAGATTTGCCAGAAGGAACTGGACGCCATCGACTATGGCGAGATCGTTCTCGATGAAACCCGCAAACTCGAGATTGGCCTCGGGATCAGCGTGCAACAGCTCGTCAAGGACGTGCACACCGAAACCGACGCCTCGACCTGGCGGGCGCGCCGGGAGATCTCGCTTGCTACCGTGGTCATGCTCGCGCTTGGCGTGCTCACCCTAGTCGGATCCGTGATCTTCGTCTGGCTCTATGTCGGCAGGAGCGTCCTGCGGCGGCTCGGCAACCTGCAACGTTCGATGCAGCTATTGTCCGACGGCGACCTCGAATCGGAAATCTATCGCTCGAGCCAACACGACGAGATCGCGGCGATGGCGAACTCGCTGCATATCTTCCGCGAAAGCATGGTCGAGGCGCGCGCGCTGACGGCCGATCAGGACAAGGATCGCGCCGCCAAGGCCGAACGCGCCTCCCGCATGGAAGCCGGGATCGTCGAATTTGAAGCAACTGTCCGCGCCGCGCTGGAAAGCCTGCAGAACTCGGCCAGTTCCATGCAGACAACGGCACAGAACATGTCGACGACCGCCGATCAGTCCAATGCGCTGGTCAATGCCGTTGCGTCCGCTGCCGAGGAGACTTCCGTCAATGTGCAGACCGTGTCCGCGGGCACGGAGCAACTGTCCTCGTCAATCTCCGAGATCGGTCGCCAGGTGATCACATCGGCGGAGATCGCCCGCAAGGCGGTCGACGAAGCGGGCAAGACCGACGCCACCATGCAGGGCCTTGCCGAAAACGCCGGCCGCATCAGCGTCGTTGTCGATCTGATTCAGACCATCGCCTCACAGACCAACCTGCTCGCGCTCAACGCCACCATCGAAGCGGCGCGCGCCGGCGAAGCGGGCCGCGGATTTGCCGTGGTCGCTTCCGAGGTGAAGAGCCTGGCCAATCAGACCGCGAAAGCCACCGACGAAATCCGTTTGCAAATCGCCAGCATGCAGCAGGTGACGACATCGGCGGTCGGCGCCATCAGAAGCATCAGCGACACGATCAGCGAGATCAACGACGTCACTACCTCGATCGCCGCCGCGGTCGAACAGCAGGGTGCGGCGACGCGCGAGATCGCCCGCAACATTCAGCACGCCGCCGGCGGCACCGCGGAGGTCTCGAGCAACATTGTCGGCGTCTCGACCGCCTCGGCGAAAGCCGGCTCGGCCGCCAGCGAGGTTCTGGCAGCATCCGGCGAGCTCCGCAGCGAGGCCGACGTCCTGCGTTCGGAAATCGACGCCTTCCTCTCCAAAATCCGGGCAGCATAGGGCATCTTACCTGCCGTTGACCGCCCCCGTGCCTTGCGGAAATCGCGATTGTGTTCGGCTGGCGACGCGCCGATAGTGCCGGCAAAGACCTTCAATTTGCGGCCCAAAACCATGCATTCAAAAGCTGACGCGATTAAGTCCTCGGTCGAGGCACTTCGTTACCCCTGGGAAAATCATCCCGGCCCGGACCAGGTCGTCGAGGTGATGCCGGGGGTGTTGTGGGTCCGGCTCAAGCTGCCGTTCCGTCTCAATCACGTGAATATCTATCTGCTCGCCGACGGCGACGGTTGGGCGATGGTGGATTCCGGGTTTGGCAACGAGGAGTCGATCGCGGCCTGGACCGCATTGTTCGAGGGCCCGCTGGCGCATGTGAAGATCACGCGGCTGATCGTGACCCATTCGCACCCCGACCATGTCGGCCTCGCTGGCTGGGTCGTCGAGCGTTTCAACTGCCCGCTCCAGATGTCGCAGGTCGAGTATCTGCAGTCGGTCTATCATCAGAACCGCGGCACCGAAGAACGCAAAATGGCGCAACGCCTGTTCTTCCGCCGTCACGGCATGGACGAAAACCTGACCGACAAGTTGCTCGGCCGCGGCCAGGAATACCTGACGCGGGTTTCGGTGCTGCCGCCATCCTATCGCCGCATCTCGCACGGCGACGAGATTTCGATCGGCACGCGACGCTTCAAGGTCATCACCGGTGGCGGCCACGCGCTCGATCAGGTGATGCTCTATTGCGCCGCCGACAAGCTGTTCCTGTCCGCCGACCAGGTGCTGAGCAAGATTTCGCCCAATGTCAGCGTCTGGGCGGTCGAACCCGACCAGAACTCGCTGGGCGAGTATCTGGCCTCGCTGGCGAGCCTGACCACCACCCTGCCCTATGACCTGCTGGTGCTACCCGGCCACGGCGTCCCGTTCTACGGGTTGAAGACACGGATCAAGCAGCTCGCCGATCATCACGAGGAGCGCTGCAGGCTGATTGCGGATGCCTGCCGGGAAACCCCGAAGACTTCAAAGGAACTGGTGCCGGTCGTGTTCCACAAGCATGTGCTCGACGCCCACCAGATGGGATTTGCCGCCGGCGAGCTGATCGCGCATGTCAACTACATGCTGGTCGAAGGCCGCCTCACGGTCGAGGAGAACGACGGCGTGCTTCACTTCAGCACGACCTGACCCGACAGGCCCCGCGCGCCGTTGGGACGCGCTAGGCCCCTAAATTGAACAGCTTCGCCGCGGTGCGGCCGAGGATGTCGGCCTTCTGCTCGTCACTGAGCGAGGTCGAGGCGAAGATGTGGTCCACCGGATTGAGCTGCCAGGGATAGGGGTAGTCGCTGCCGAGCACGATCTGGCCGGCGCCGACCTGCGCCGCCAGATGCCTGATCGCCTCGGTCGAGAAGACCAGCGAATCGAAATAGATCTGCTTGAGATATTCGGTCGGCGCCTTCTTGAGCTTGATGTCGGGATTGCAGCCCTTGGGCCCGACCATGCAGGCATGGTCCGAACGTTCGGCGTAAGACGCCAGGTAACCGCCGCCATGGGCGGCAATCAGTTTCAGCCCGGGAAAGCGGTCGAGCGTACCCTCGAAGATGAGGTGCGAAAGCGCTATCGTCGTATCCAGCGGATTGCCGATGGTGTTGCCGAGCCAGCCGTTGCCCGACAACCGCTTGCTGAGCCCGGGCATGCCCTGCGGATGGATGAACAGGGGCACGCCGAGCTCTTCCGCCTTGGCCCAGACGGGGTGGAATTTCGGGTCAGAAAAATCGACACCATTCACCGAGCCGCCGATCGCGGCACCCTTCAGGCCCTGCTTCTTCACCGCGCTCTCGAGCTCCTGCACGGCGAGATCGGGCGCCTGCAGGGTGAGCGAGGCGAAAGCCGCGAAGCGATCCGGCTTTGAGGCGCAGAGTTCAGCGAGTTTCTCGTTCTGGATCTTGACGATCTGCGCGGCAAGGTCGCGCTCGCGGTTATACCAGAAGGGATTGATCGACAGGATCTCCATATCCACGGCCTGCGCGTCCATGGCGGCGAGCCGCTGACCGACATCGAGAAAGGTCTCATCCGCGCCCCTGACCGGGCCGAGTTGGAGCTTGATGCCCTGCTCGCCAAGCAGCGCGCCCGCTTCGCGGAAATGGCAATGGGAGTGCACGTCGATCGTCTTGATCCGTTTTCCGTTGACCATCACGGGTAATTTCTGGCGCGCCGGCTGCTGACCGTGCGCGCTGCCCAGGAGACCGCAGCCGCAAAAGACGATGCCGGTGGCCGCCGCAGCGGTGCCGGCCTTCAGAAAATCACGGCGCGTGGTCATGATGTTTTCCTCCAGGGCTTGTTTCATGGCTCTTGTTGGCCGGCGCGGTCTGCCATCGCCACGCCGTGCCGGCTTCTGGTTAAGATTTCCGTCGCGCCCGGCGGACGGTCACGCGGAGACGATCGTAAGACATGCCGCGGGCCGCCAGCAAGTCGGGGCCGCCCCGGTCAGACCCTCAATGCTTCAGGATTTTGGCGAGGAAGGCTTTGGCGCGTTCCGACCGGGGCGCATCGAAGAACGTCGTCGCATCGGCGGTTTCGACGATCTCGCCGCTATCCATGAAAAGCACCCGGTTCGCCACGCTCCTGGCAAAGCCCATCTCATGGGTGACGCAAACCATGGTCATGCCCTGCCGCGCCAATCTCGTCATCACGTCGAGAACCTCGTTGACCATCTCCGGGTCCAGTGCGGAGGTGGGCTCGTCAAACAGCATCACTTCGGGATCCAGCGCCAATGCGCGCGCGATCGCCACGCGCTGTTGCTGCCCGCCGGACAGCTGCGCGGGGTGCTTGGTGATATGGGCTGACAGTCCGACGCGCGCCAGCAATGACCGCGCCTTCTCCTCGGCAACGGCCCTGGATCGCTTCAGCACCTTGGTCTGCGCGATCGTGACGTTGCTCAGGACCGTCAAATGCGGAAACAACTCGAAACTCTGAAACACCATGCCGACCGACCGCCGCAACGCCGCGACGTTGGTCACATCAGGCGCTAGCCGAAAGCCGCCGACATTGATCTCGCCGGAGTCGATGCTCTCAAGCCCGTTCACCGTTTTGATCAGGGTGCTCTTTCCCGAACCGGAAGGCCCGCAGATCACCACGACTTCGCCGCGGGCAATGCTGGCGGAGCAACCTTTAAGAACCTGGAACGAATCGTAGGACTTCGAAACGTTGCTGATCTCAATCATCATCGGGCTCCGTAAGCGAGACGACCCTGCAGCTGTTTGACGAACTGGGAGGCGGCATAGCAGAACACGAAATAGATCACGCCGACGGTCAGGTACATCTCGACCAGCCGGCCATCGCGCTGGGCGATCTTGGTCGCTGCGCCAAGCAGGTCGGTTGCCGAAATGACGTAGACGAGCGAGGTGTCCTGGAACAGCACGATGGTCTGGGTCAAAAGGATCGGCAGCACGTTGCGGATCGCCTGTGGAAACAGAATATAGATGTAGGCATGGAGCTTGGAGAGCCCGAGCGCTTCGCATGCCGAATACTGTCCGGGCGAGATCGAACGAAAGCCGGCGCGCACGATCTCGGCGTAATAGGCCGCCTCGAACAGGACGAAAGTCACGAAAATCGTCAGCGACGCCCCGACCGCGACCGGACGGCCGCTGCGCGTCATCCATCCGATCGCCCAGGGAACCAGAAAGAAAACCCAGAAGATCAGAGGATCAGCGGTATAGACCGCATCAAGTTCACGTAAGCCGTCGCCAGCATCGATACCGGCCGGTTCCGCGACAGTCGCGCGACCGCAAGCAGGCTTCCGAAAACAAGGCCACCGGTAACACCGACGAGGGTGATCTGCAGCGTGAACCAAAGGCCGTTCAGCAGATAGGGCATGGCGACCGCGATGGCGGAGAGGTCGACCATCATGGCCGCGCGCTTCCACCGGCAAGCACCGGCAATTGCACGGCCCGTTCGATCCGATACATCAGCTGCCAGGCGAGAAGCGCGATCACGAGATAGACGATCGTCACCACGCCAAACGCCTCAAAGGTGCGGAACGTATTCTCGTTGATCTCGCGGGCCGTCGCCGTCAGCTCGACAAGCCCGATCGTGAGCGCCACCGAGGTATTCTTGAAGATCGTCATGAACTCATTGGTGAGAGTCGGCAGGATGATCCGAAACGCCTGCGGCAACAGGATCAAACGGTACATGCTGGCGCGGCCGAAACCGAGCGCGGACGCGGCCTGCATCTGCCCCGCCGGCAACGCCTGGATTCCGGCGCGAACCTGCTCGGCGATCCGCGCGGCGGTGAACAGACCAAGGCAAATCAGCGCCGGAACAAAACTCCCCCACGGCGGATCCATCTGCTTGATCGCCATGCCGATGCGAACAGGCAATAGCTCGGGCAGGACGAAGTACCAGAAGAACATCTGCACCAGCAGCGGAACATTGCGGAAGGTCTCGACATAGAGCCGGCCGAGCCGGGGAAGAATTCCCTTCGGCAAGGTGCGCGCGACGCCGACCAGCGTGCCGACGATGAGCGCGATGGTCCAGGCGCCGAGCGCAAGGGACAGCGTCCAGCCGAGGCCACTGACGATCCAGTCGAGATATCGTCCTGCTCCATCGGGGGTCGGTTCGAACAGCAGGGACATGGGCGACCCTCCTCGCTAACGCGCGCCCGCGCGATCACCCGGTGCGACGACGTGCGGAGCGGATGGCCGACCAGCGCTCCGCATGTCGTTCGTCACTGGCCGTTGGCCTTGTCGCTCGGGGACTTGATCAATTCCCTGAGCTTCTCCGATTGCGGGAAGTTGAGGTTGATGTTCTTGGGAGGAATCGGACTCTCGAACCACTTGGTGTAAAGCTTGTCGTACAGGCCCGACTTCATCGCTTCCGTCAGCGCGTCATCGACCAGCCGCTTGAACTCGGGGTCGCCCTTCGACATCATGACGCCGTAAGGATCGCTCGGGAACGCATCGGTCAGGAAGACGAAATTATCGGGCGTTCCTGCGGTCGCCTTGAGCCCGGCGAGAAGAATATCGTCCTCCATGAAGGCAGAGGCACGGCCTGTCTCGACCAGGAGGAAGGATTCGGCGTGATCCTTGCCCTGCAGGATCTTCATCCCGAGGGCTTTTTCGGTATTGAGCTTGGCGACGAACTGCGCGGTGTTCGTGCCTTGGGTCACGGCGACGGTCTTGCCTTTCAGCTCATCGGTCGTCTTCAACCCGGACGACTTCAGCGCAATCCATTTGAATTGCGGCGCGTAGAAAATCACCGAGTAGGCGACTTCCTGCTGGCGCGCCATGGTATTGGCGGTCGAGCCGCATTCAATATCGACCGTGCCGTTCTTGACGAGCGGAATCCGGTTCGATGAATTGACGGCCTGATAAGCGACTTTGAGATTGGGCTCGCCGAGCCTGGCTTCGATTTTCGCAACCACGAGGTTGCACAGGTCGAGCGAGAAGCCGATCGGCTTCTGACCGTCATCCAGGTAGGAGAAGGGCACCGAGGAGTTGCGATTGCCGATCGTGATGGCGCCGGCCTCCTTGATCTTCTGCAGCGTCGGACCGAGGCTTTGCGCCGACGCGGTCGACGGCGCGAATGCAAGCACAAGGCACAGGTTGCCGAGGCCAAAGGCGAGTTTCGTCATGGTGTAGTTCCCCTCTTGCAAAATCCGCCGCTCGGGCGACGCGCTCGGCGGCAACCTCACCTGACCGATGCGACCGCCGCATCGACCGCATCGCCGAGACGCTCGACGATCACGTCTACTTGTCCCTTGTTGACGATGAACGGCGGAGCCAGCAGGACGTGGTCGCCCCGGATGCCGTCGATCGTACCCCCCATGGGGTAGACGATCAGGCCGCGCGCCATGGCTTCGCGCTTGATCCGCGCGTTCAGCTTCAACTCGGGAGCAAACGACTGTTTGGAGTCGCAATCGGAAACCAGCTCGATCCCGCGGAACAGACCGCGGCCGCGGATGTCGCCGACGTGGTGGTGGTTGGAAAACCGCTCCTCCAGCCGACGCTGCAGGTAATCGCCCATGGCCACGACATTGGCCAGCAACCCGTCGCGGGCAATGACGTCCTGCACGGCAAGCCCGGCGGCGGCGGCCATCGGATGGCCCATATAGGTGTGACCGTGCTGGAAGAAGCCGGACCCTTGCGAGAAGGCATCGAAGATCTGCTTGCTGAGCAGGACGGCTCCAACCGGTTGATAGCCGCCGCCAAGCCCCTTGGCGATCGCCATCAGATCCGGCGCGATGCCCTCCTGTTCGCAGGCGTGCAACGTCCCGGTGCGGCCCATGCCGCACATCACTTCATCGAGGATGAGCAGCAAGCCATAGCGGTTGCAGATCGCGCGTATCCGCTTGAAATAATCGGCGACCGGCGGCACCGCGCCCGACGTCGCGCCGACCACCGTCTCGGCCACGAACGCGATGACCTGATCGGAACCGAGTTCGAGGATCTTGTCCTCGAGCGCATTTGCGGCGCGGGCGGCGTAAGCAGCGTCGCTCTCGCCCACGTCCTGCAAGCGATAGGCGTAGCAGGGGTCGATATGGTGGGTTTCGATCAGCAGAGGGCGGAACTGGGCGCGCCGCCATTCATTGCCGCCGGTTGCGAGCGCCCCCAGTGTGTTGCCATGATAGCTCTGGCGCCGCGCGATGATGTGCCGGCGCTGGGGTTCGCCCTTTTCCACGAAATACTGGCGCGCCATTTTCAGTGCCGCCTCGATCGCCTCCGATCCCCCGCTCACCAGATAAACGTGGTCGATTCCTTTGGGGGCGGTCTCGATCAAGCGATCTGCCAGCCTCTCGGCAACCTCGGTCGTGAAAAACGCCGTATGCGCGTAGGCGATCGTATCGAGTTGCTTGTGCAGGGCTGCAAGAACGTCCGGGTGGCCGTGACCAAGACAGGACACCGCCGCGCCGCCGGATGCGTCGATGTAACTCGCCCCGTTACGGTCGAACAGTTCGATGCCTTTGCCCCCCACGGCGACGGGCATCTCGGCATTCGCGGCACGGTGAAGAATATGGGTCATGACGATTTCTTGCTGCCCCTCGGCTTGAGATGCGTATTCAAGGCCGCCAGGTGCCCGTCTGAATGCCGAAGGGAAGCGAGAGCTTCGTCGCCGCCGCGGCCGGCGATGACGGCCCCGAGAACTTCGGCAACGGCGAAGGCTGGCGACATGGCGTGAAAGAATGACGGGCTCTCGGTCGGGACGATGACGACGTGTTGCGCGATCTGGGCCAATGGCGCGACCTCGCTGTCGGTGATCGCAACGACGGCTATCCCCTGCTCCACCGCGTATTCCGCGAGCTCTATGGTCAGGCGCGTGTACGGCATCACGCTCGCGACAAGAAGAACATCCCGGCTCGTCGCCCTCGCCAGGGCATCGGCGCCGGTGGCGGCAATACCGTCAATGTGGATCGAACGGTCGCCCACGAGCGTGAGGACATAATGAAGATGCCATGCGACCGAGTGACTCGATCGCAATCCGAGGCAGTAGATCCGGCGCGCCGACGCCAACGTCCTGGCGGCCGTCACAAGGCGCTCGAGGCCGGCAGGTGTTGCGAGCTGATCAATCTGCTTGCCGATCGACTTCAGCATGTCGGCGGCCAGCGCCTTGTCGCCCTTGAGTTTCTGGCTGATGACCTGGACCCCCGCCTTGCCGGCAAATCCGAGGCCGCCGTCGCGCACGGCTGCCGCATACAGTTCGCGCACCTCGTCGTAGCCGTCCATGCCGAGACGCTTTGCCAGCCGGGTCATGGTCGCAGGTTGTACGCCGGCCTGACGGGCCTGCTCGCGCATCGACAACAGCGCCACGTCGCGCGGCCGGTCGAGCACATACCGCGCACCGGCCTGCAGCTGGGCGGGCATATCGTCGAACGTCTTGATGATCTGTTCGGTCAGCGGGCCGCGGTCCATGCTTGATCCTAGGCCCTTCCGTGGCAGATTTGCAACAAGTGTTTCAAAAAATCAGTATCTAATCCAATTGGATCGCGTGACCGGCAGGCCTGCCCGCGGCGCGACCAGGGACGTCGCCGACGGCTGCTAGACCTTCACGTCAAGGGAGGGGTGGCTGCAGGGCGTCTCGCCTGACGGAGGGGGAATGCCGTGCGGCATCTGCGGACGGCTCGACTTTTCTGAAAACACCTGAAATGAGCGACAACGGGCGTTTACGGGTTTCCTGCACGGATCGGCGACAGTTCCGATTTGCCTCCGATGCGCACCAAAACTTGATCCTGATCAACGCCCCAATTCTGGCTCGACATTAATCGTAGAAACGCTCTAAAAAGGGCTCAAGCCGCCCCGGCCCCACGCTCCATTCCAGGTTTTTCGATGGATTACAGCCAATTCTTCCGCGCCGCCCTCAACCGCCTGCATGACGAGCGTCGTTATCGGGTTTTCGCCGACCTCGAACGTATCGCGGGACGATTTCCGCACGCGGTGTGGCATTCCCCGAAGGGGCCGCGCAACGTCGTGATCTGGTGCTCCAACGACTACCTCGGGATGGGACAGCATCCGAAGGTCGTCGGCGCGATGGTCGAGACCGCCACCAGGGTCGGCACCGGCGCCGGTGGCACCCGCAACATCGCAGGCACCCATCACCCGCTGGTGCAGCTCGAGCAGGAGCTGGCCGATCTGCATGGCAAGCAAGCAGCATTGCTGTTCACGTCGGGCTATGTCTCCAACCAGACCGGCATTGCGACCATCGCCAAGCTGATCCCGAACTGTCTGATCCTGTCGGATGAGCTCAACCACAATTCGATGATCGAAGGCATCCGCCAGTCCGGCTGCGAGCGCCAGGTGTTTCGCCACAACGACATGGCGCATCTCGAGGAACTGCTGCGCGCGGCGGGTCCCGATCGGCCGAAGCTGATCGCCTGCGAGAGCCTTTATTCGATGGACGGCGATATCGCGCCGCTTTCGAAGATCTGCGATCTCGCCGAACGCTACGGCGCGATGACCTATGTCGACGAGGTTCATGCGGTCGGCATGTATGGCCCGCGCGGCGGCGGCATCGCCGAGCGCGACGGCGTTATGCACCGCATCGATGTTCTGGAAGGCACGCTCGCCAAGGCGTTCGGCTGTCTCGGCGGCTATATCGCCGGAACCTCCGAGATGATCGACGCCGTCCGCTCTTACGCACCCGGCTTTATCTTCACCACCGCGCTGCCGCCTGCAATCTGTTCGGCGGCGACCGCCGCGATCCGGCACCTCAAGACCTCGAACTGGGAACGCGAGCGCCACCAGGAACGCGCCGCCCGCGTCAAGGCGATCCTGACCGCCGCGGGACTGCCGGTGATGTCGAGCGAGACCCATATCGTGCCGCTGTTCGTCGGCGACCCCGAAAAATGCAAGCGGGCCTGCGATATTCTGCTGGAAGAGCACGGCATCTACATCCAGCCGATCAACTATCCGACCGTCGCCAAAGGCTCCGAGCGGTTGCGGATCACGCCCTCGCCCTATCACGACGACGTGCTGATCGATCAACTCGCCGAAGCCCTGCTGCAGGTGTGGGAACGGCTCGGCCTGCCGTTGCGCCAGAAATCGCTGGCGGCGGAATAACGTTAACCTGTCAGCCGCGGCCAAATCCCGGCTTCTGGCTGGTCTCGCATCGTGCTTTGCCGCTGCAATCCGGCTATACTCTCTCCCTGCGACGAAAGTCGTTTGCGGTGGCGCCGAGCCAGGCGCGCGCCGAGACCTTAGGGAGCAAACGCGATGCTGCACGACTGGGGCGTGATCGCAGCCGCCTTCGGCTACATCGGGTTCCTGTTTTTCGTTGCCAGCTACGGCGACCGCCTGTCGCCGACGCAGCGCGGCCGCGCCAGCGCGCTGATCTATCCCCTGTCGCTGGCGATCTATTGCACCTCCTGGACGTTTTTCGGCTCGGTCGGGTTCGCCACCCGCACCAGCGTGGATTTTCTGGCGATCTATATCGGCCCGATCCTGATGGTCGCGCTCTGCACGCCGCTGCTGCGCCGCGTGATCCAGCTTGCAAAATCGCAGAACATCACCTCGATCGCCGATTTCATCGCCGCGCGCTACGGCAAGAGCCAGGCGGTCGCCGCAACCGTTGCCCTGATCGCGATCATCGGGTCGGTTCCCTACATCGCCCTCCAGCTCAAGGCCGTGGCATCGTCGCTTGAAACGATCCTGAGCGAAGACCAGGCCATCTCCTCAATTCCGATCATCGGCGATATCGCGCTGACCGCCACGCTGGCGATGGCGGCGTTCGCGGTGCTGTTCGGAACCCGCCAGGCCGACGCGACCGAACATCAGCATGGCCTGATGCTGGCGGTTGCCACCGAATCCATCGTCAAACTGGTCGCCTTCCTCGCCGCCGGCGCATTCGTCACGTTCTGGATGTTTACCCCCGTCGAGCTGGTCGAGCGCGCGATGAAGACGCCGGAAGCGGTGCGTGCCATCGACTACACGCCGTCGATCGGCAATTTCCTCACCATGGTGCTGTTGTCGTTTTGCGCGATCATGCTGCTGCCGCGCCAGTTTCACGTCAGCGTGGTCGAGAACTCCAGCGACGCCGAAGTGGGCCGCGCGCGCTGGCTGTTCCCGCTGTATCTCGTGGCAATCAACCTGTTCGTGATTCCGATCGCGCTCGCGGGGCTCGTGACCTTTCCGTTCGGGGTCGTTGACAGCGACATGTATGTGCTGGCGTTGCCGATCGAGGGAAATGCGCCATTGCTCAGCATCGGCGTCTTTGTCGGAGGGCTGTCGGCCGCAACCGCGATGGTGATCGTGGAATGCGTCGCGCTTTCGATCATGGTCTCGAACGATATCGTCATGCCGCTGGTGCTGCAGCGCGGGCGCTCGTCCCGCGCCGGCCAGAAGGATTTCGGCGGCTTCCTGCTCGGGGTTCGCCGCATCGCCATTTTCGCGATCATGGCGATGGCGTATTTCTACTATCGCGCGCTGGGCAATGCCCAATTGGTCGCGATCGGCCTATTGTCCTTCGCGGCCATCGCGCAGCTCGCGCCGGCATTCTTCGGCGGCCTGTTCTGGCAGCGCGCGACCGCGCAAGGCGCCATCGGGGGCATGCTGGTCGGCTTTGCGGTCTGGACTTACACACTGTTCCTGCCGAGCTTCCTGGACGGCTCGATCGCCGGCCTGCAACTGCTGCAGCACGGCCCATTCGGCATCGAGGCGCTGCGCCCGCAAGCGCTGCTCGGCGCGGATTTGGCGCCGCTGATGCATGGCGTGCTCTGGTCGCTTTCGCTCAACCTGTTGACCTACATCGCGCTGTCGCTCGCGCGACGGCCTTCGTCGATCGAACGATTGCAGGCGGACTTGTTTGCGCCCAGCGTGCTGACGCCAACGACGCCGACGTTCAGGCGCTGGCGCACCACGGTGACGGTGCAGGACATTCAAAGCACGGTGGCGCAATATCTGGGCCCCGATCGCGCACGCCAGACGTTCGAAGCCTTTTCCGCCACGCACCACGCCCCTCTCGACCCGGCGGCGCCGGCTGACTTCGAATTGCTGCAGCACGCGGAACGTCTGATCGCATCCTCGATCGGAGCTGCGTCGTCGCGTCTGGTGATGTCGCTGTTGCTGCGCAAGCGCACCGTCTCCGCCAAGGCCGCCCTGAAACTGCTCGACGACTCCCACGCCGCACTGCATTTCAACCGCGAGATATTGCAGACCGCGCTGAACCATGTGCGGCAGGGCATCGCCGTGTTCGACGCGGATCTGCAGCTGATCTGTTCCAACCGGCAGTTCGGCGAAATCCTCGGGTTACCGCCGCACCTCGTCCAGATCGGGATTCCCTTGCGGGAAATTCTGGAATTTATCGCCGCCATCAGCCCCTCCGGCTTCGCCGACAATGACACCCTGACGGAAAGGCGGCTGGCCGCCTACACCACCGAAGGCGAACCCTATCTGGAACGCCTGCCGGATCGGCATATGGTGATCGAGGTGCGCTCCAACCGGATGCCGGGCGGGGGGCTCGTCATCACCTTTTCCGACGTAACCCCCTCCTTCGAGGCTGCCGAAGCGCTGGAGCGCGCCAACGCAACGCTGGAAAAGCGCGTGCGCGATCGGACCGAGGAACTGACGCGCCTGAATTCGGAACTGGCGCTGGCCAAGAGCATCGCCGAGGACGCCAGCATCTCGAAGACGCGTTTCCTGGCCGCTGCAAGCCACGACATCCTCCAGCCGCTGAATGCAGCACGACTCTATGTGACGAGCCTCGTCGAGCGCCAGACCGGCGGCGAGGATTCCCGGCTGGTCGAAAACATCGACGATTCACTGGAGGCGATCGAGGAGATCCTCGGGGCGCTGCTGGATATTTCCCGGCTCGACGCCGGTGCCATGATCACGTCGATCACAAGTTTCAAGATCGGCGACCTGATGCGTTCGCTGGAGATCGAATTTGCGCCGATCGCGCGCGCCAAGGGATTGAAGCTGACATTTGTGCCGTGCTCGCTGCCGGTCGAATCCGATCGTCTGCTGCTGCGGCGGCTGTTGCAGAACCTGATTTCCAACGCCATCAAATACACCCCGCGCGGGCGGGTGCTGGTCGGCTGCCGGCGCCACGGCCAATCGCTGCAGGTCGGTATCTACGATACCGGCGTAGGCATTCCGGTTCCCAAGCGCAGCGAGATCTTCAAGGAATTTCACCGGCTCGAGCAGGGCGCGCGGATTGCGCGGGGCCTCGGGCTCGGGCTGTCGATCGTCGAGCGGCTCGCCCGCGTCCTCAACCACGGCATTGCGCTCGACGCCATTGCCAGCGGCGGCTCGTTCTTTTCGGTGACGGTGCCGACCGCGAAGGCCATCAATCACACTGCGGCCGTCACCAGCGCGACGCCGCTATCGAGAATGCCGATGAGCGGTTCCCTGATCGTTTGCGTCGAAAACGACGCCGCAATCCTGGACGGCATGAAGACGCTGTTGACCGGCTGGGACGCCGAGGTCATTGCGGTGGCCGATCCCGAAGCCGCCATCGAGGCAATTGAGGCCGCAGGCAAGCGCGTTACCGGTCTGTTGGTCGATTATCATCTCGATCGCGGCAACGGCATCGCCGCGATCCGGGACATTCGCCGCCGGTTCGGCGACGCCATTCCGGCCATCCTGATCACCGCGGATCGCAGTCCGCATGTGCGGGCCGCGGCGCGGGAAGAGAACGTCGCGGTGCTCAACAAGCCGGTCAAGCCGGCATCCCTGAGGGCCTTGCTGGGTCAGTGGCGCACCCAGCAGATGGTGGCGGCCGAATAGGCGCGCAGAGGGATTTTTCGTAACTTCCAGATGGGGATCGCTATGGGAATGGGTCGCCTCCTTGCCAGCGCGATGATTGCGTCGGCCATCATCGTCATCGCCCGGCTCAAATATTGGCCCAAGATGCGCGCGAGGTGCTGGCCCCGAAGGGCAGGCTGCGCGCCGGCGCTTATCCGGGCAGTCCGACCTCGATGGTCCGGCAGTCAAGTACCGGCGAAGCCCATGGTCTGAGCCTCGATCTCGGCCAGGAATTGGCGCGGCGTCTCGGCGTCCCGTTCGAGCAAGTGAATTATCAGCGAATTGCCGATGTGCTCGAGGGAATGAAGGCCGGCGAGATCGATTTCACGGTCAGCAACGCCACGCCGTTGCGAGCACTCGATGTCGCATTCAGCCAGACACTGCTTTCGCTTGAACTCGGCTACCTGGTGCCCGCGACTTCCACGGTCGCCAATGCTTCGGACGTGGACAGGTCCGGCATGCGGATCGGCGTTACCCAAGGCAGCACGTCAGAGCGCACACTTCCGAAACTGCTGGCAAACGCGACCGTGGTCCCGGCGCAGAACGTGAAATACGCGATCCAGATGCTCGAGCGCCGCGAACTGGATGCCTACGCGACCAACAAACCGACCCTGTTTGAGATGTCCGACCAGATGCCGGGCGCGCGGATCCTGGATGGCCGATGGGGCGAAGAGCATCTCGCCGTCGCGATCCCCAAGGGCCGCGAGAGCGGAATGGAGTATGTGCGCCGCTTCGTCAAGGAAGCGCAAACGAGTGGACTCCTGGCAAGAGCTGTGGAGCAGGCGGGGCTGAGAGGTTCCATCGAGGCCAAATAGCTAGGCGCGCCTGCCTATTGCGGCGACGGCGTTCCTTGCCGCCACTGACTGCCGGCGATTTTTGCCGCGGCGATCACGGCCTGGGTGCGGCTCTCGACGCCGAGCTTTTGCAGGATCGCCGACACATGCGCCTTGATCGTGGCCTCCGACACGCCAAGCTCGTAGGCGATCTGCTTGTTGAGCAGGCCTTCCGACAGCATCATCAGTACCCGCACCTGCTGCGGGGTCAGCGTCACCAGCCGGTCGCGCAGCCGCGCGATCTCCGGGTCGGTGGCGGATGACAGGTCGGTGTCCGGCGGTACCCAGACGTCGCCATCCATCACCTTCATGATCGCATCGCGCAGCGTATCGACGCCGAAGCGCTTTGGAATGAAGCCGGAGGCGCCGAAATCCAGCGACCTTCGGATGGTGCCTCCATCGTCGCTGGCGGACACGATCACCACGGGAATGGCGGGATATTGTGCGCGCAGATAAATCAGGCCGGAGAAGCCGGAGATTCCGGGCATCGTCAGATCGAGCAGCACCAGGTCGACATCGGAATCCTGCTCAAGCAGCGCGGTCAGTTCTTCAAATGATCCCGCCTCGTCAATCTTCGCCGACGTCACCACGCTCGCGACCGCCTGCCGCAAAGCGTCGCGGAACAGCGGATGGTCGTCGGCAATAACAAGGTGGGTAAAGGCTGCGGCGGTCATCTATTTCTTGGGCCAAGACGGTTGAGGCCAAACCCGCGAGCGCCCCCCGGAGGCTTGTAGAGCCATTTTCTCATTGGAATTGTCCCCCGGCGAACGACCGCATGCAAGCGCACAATGTAGCCACACGGAATACCGGTTAATCTGCGTTCCCTTGTGCGCCGCAATAGGGCAAATGCGCGCAGGTGATCTGATACCCCGGAACGCGAGGAACGTCCGGGCCTTTCCGCGCGGCGGGCCAAAAGTCTTATTGGGGGAGGTTTCACGGCGATGTTACCGTCAAGCAAGCCCCACTGCTTGGATCGGCCAGTTCCGCCACGCGTGGGGAAAACCTTGCATCAAACGGGGAGTGAACAATGACGATGGCTGCAACAGCGGGTGGGGGTATCCGCGCCGGGGGAATGACTGCCGAAGAGCGAAAGGTTATTTTCGCTTCCTCACTCGGTACCGTCTTCGAATGGTACGATTTCTACATCTACGGCACGCTTGGCGCGTTCCTGGCAAAATACTTCTTCTCCAACGTGCCGCCGAATGTCGGCTTCATTTTTGCGCTGCTTGCCTTCGCCGCGGGCTTCGCCGTTCGGCCGTTTGGCGCGCTGATCTTCGGTCGCCTCGGCGACATGATCGGACGCAAATACACCTTCCTGATCACGATGACCCTGATGGGCATCGGCACCTTCTTCATCGGCGTGATCCCGGGCTTCGCCACGTGGGGCATCGCTGCCCCGATCGTGCTGATCGGGTTGCGCCTGGTGCAGGGCCTTGCGCTCGGCGGCGAATATGGTGGTGCGGCGATCTACGTCGCCGAACACGCGCCAAAGGACAAGCGCGGTTACTACACCTCCTGGATTCAGACCACCGCAACGCTCGGTCTGTTCATGGCGTTGCTGCTCATTCTCGGGATTCGCACCTGGATGGGAGAGGCTGCGTTCGGCGATTGGGGCTGGCGTATTCCGTTCCTTCTCTCGGGTATCCTGCTGATCGTCTCAATCTGGATCCGGTTAACCTTGAACGAGTTGCCGATCTTTCAGAAGATGAAGGAAGAGGGCAAGACCTCGAAGCGGCCGCTGGCCGAAGCCTTTACCGAATGGGGCAATGCCAAGATTGCGATACTGGCCCTGTTTGGAGCAACCGCAGGTGAAGCCGTGGTGTGGTACGGCGGACAGTTCTATGCCCTGTTCTTCCTGACCCAGACCCTGAAGGTGCCCGGCGTCACGGCGCAGATCATGATCGTGGTCGCGCTTACACTGGGTACGCCCGGCTTCGTCCTCTTCGGCTGGCTGTCGGACAAGATCGGCCGCAAGCCGATCATTCTGGCCGGCTTCCTGCTCGCGGCGGTGACGTATTTCCCGATCTTCAAGGGCATCACCCACTTCGCCAATCCCAAGCTTGAAACTGCTCTGGCTTCAGCACCGGTGACGGTCATCGCCGACCCCTCCGAGTGTTCGTTCCAGTTCAAGGCTACCGGAACCGAGAAATTCACCACCGGCTGCGACATTGCAAAGTCCGGCCTGGTCAATTTGTCGGTGAATTACCAGAACCAGATTGCGCCGAAGGGAACGCCGGCGCAGGTGAAGATCGGCGAGCAGACGCTGACCGCCACGTCGGCGGACTTCGCCAAGGCACTGCCCGCGGCCATCAAGAACCATGGTTATCCGGCTTCCGCCGATCCCGCCGACATCAACCACGTCATGACCGTGGTCCTGCTGTGGCTGTTGGTGATTTACGTGACGCTGGTCTATGCCCCGATTGCGGCATGGCTGGTTGAACTGTTCCCGAGCCGCATCCGCTACAGCGGCATGTCGTTGCCCTATCATATCGGCAACGGCTGGTTCGGCGGCTTCCTGCCGGCGACCGTATTCGCGATCGTTGCAGCGACCGGAAATATCTACTCCGGTCTCTGGTATCCGGTCGCTGTCGCCGTGATGAGCCTTATCGTCGGCTTCCTGTTCCTGCCGGAAACCAAGGACGTTGACATCAGAACCAACTGATCTCTTCGTCGTCCGCTACGAGCAACTGCTGCTCGTACAAGCGTTAAACGAGCCGGCCGCAGATACACCTGCGGCCGGTTTTTTCTCGGAACCATTCTTGATGAACCACGATCGCGTTGAAGCAAGCCCAAACCTGATCAGGCGCGCTGCCGGCCGAATCCCTGGAGCGATCTCCAACCGTATTCGGGGAGTTGCAGCTTGTCGGTGATTTCCCTGCCCACCACAAGTCTTGCCAATCCCGGAATTGCAAACGTCCTGATCACCGCGTTGCGAAAACTCAGGCCCCACGGAGTCATGGGCGCAAAAGCGACTGCAAAACGCTCGGCACCTTTTTGTTTCGTGTTGATATAGGCGCGCAACAACGCCTCGTACCGGCTAAACGCCTCTTCGTGTCGCCCGCCGGCGTTGGCGAGCTCACCCGCCAGCACATAGGCGGAAATCATTGCCAGGGCCGAGCCTTGTCCCGCCAAAAGCGAAACGCAGAATGCCGCATCGCCAACAAGGGCGACGCGGCCTTGCGACCAACGTTCCATCCTGATTTGGGCGACGCGATCGAAATAAAGCTCCGGTGTCTCGTCAAGCCTGTCCAGGAAGCCTGGACATTCCCATCTGCCATCGCGATATCGCGCCCGCAGCATCGCCTTCTGCGAGTCCAGGCTCGCAGGCAGTGCACTTCCGTCGTCGGCAAAGACAAGCAGGAATAGCGTGCGGTCATCGCGCATCGTAAATCGGCCAAGCATCCGCCCAGGCAGCCCATAGAGCAGATACACATCCTCATCGCGCGGACGGTAACCACGGACCTCGACGGCTGCGACTGCATGCCGAGTTGCCTTTCGAACCGGTCCTGCGGTCCGAACGCGAGCCTGCGAACGTCGGAATGCAGACCGTCGGCGCCGATTACCAGGTCGAACCGCCGCTCGCGAGCGTGCTTGAAGCGAACCCGTACGCTGTCTGACTGCTCTTCAAGACCGATAATCTCATCGTTGAAAATGACCTCAGTCGTGCCCTTCACCTTCTCGAAAAGCAACCGCGAGAGGTCGCTGCGTCCGAGCGTCACGTAGCGCCCGCCGGTAAGCTCATCAAAGACCTTTGTCCCAAATCCCGTTATCCGCCGGCCCAGATCGTCCACAACACGCATCTCGCGCATGTGATAGCCAAGGCGATTGATTTCGCCTGCCAGACCCATGCGCTCGGCGATATCATATCCAAGTCCCCAGAAGTCGATGACATAGCCGCCGCTGCGTAGCGCGGGCGCGCGCTCGATTATCGTGGGCTCGAACCCCGCTGCATTCAACCAGAAGGCAAGCGTTGGTCCCGCGATCCCCGCTCCGGAAATCAGAATGGACTTGTTGTTCATGGCGGAGACTTAGGACTGGTCATGGCTGACGCAAGTGTCCTGCTTGGAGGAAATCGCCGCCTGGCGATTTTTCGCGGAAGTCCTGTGCTAACTCTCTCCGCTGCGCTTTCCCATAAACTGCAGCACGATCTCGCGGCGATGCGGGCGCAGACGATGCTCGATCAGGTAGATCGCCTGCCAGGTTCCCAGCATGAGTTCACTTTTCATGATCGGGATCTGCAACGAGGTCGTGGTCAGCATGGTCTTGACATGCGCGGGCATGTCATCGGGCCCTTCGGTAGCGTGGCTCCATCCGGCGTTCTCCGGCGCCAGCCGGTCGAGCGCCATCGTCAAATCCTTCAGCACCGACGGATCGGCGTTTTCCTGGATCGTAAGCGACGCCGAGGTGTGGCGGATGAAGAGCGTTACCATGCCCTCGATCGCAGCGGCGTCGCTCACAAATCTGGCGATCTCGGCGGTCAGATCGAGGAAACCGCGTCCTGAAGTTTGAACCGCGAGCAGTGAAGATACGATGGTGGTGGCGCCGACTTTCGACAGCGCCGCGCGCGATATTGATTTCGAGGAAGTCATGAGCGATCTCTCAACGCGTCGACCCAGCGAGAGCAGTGACGACTAGCGGAAGCCTCGAACGACGCCGGCTCAAATCTTGCCGCTAACGTCCTTCTGCATCCGATTCGCCATCTCGACCAGCCGCCGCCATGCCTGCTCCAGGAAAGACATCACGCGATCCATGTCGCGGTCACTTGGCAAGGGAATTTCGATCTTGTGCTCACCTTCTGCCACTTTCGGCTCGGCCTTCTTGAGCGAGTCCGTCTTCGGCAGCGCTTCATCGATCTTGCCGGAGACGGTGGGTTCGCGCGCCGCCAATTCGGCCTTGAGTTTCTCCAGCTCTGCTTTGGATTTTTCATTCTCCGTCTGCAGCCGGCCAATTTCCTCGTCAAGCGCCGCGCGTTCGTCGGGCACGGCATAGCAGGCCCAGCCGGTGCCGGTATTGCTGCAGGTCGAAACGGCGCCGGTGCGGGTATCCAGTCGGATCACGCCATCTGCAACGGGCGACAGCACATAGCGCCCGTTCTCGCCGTCGGGCATCGATTGCGCGGCAACACCGCCCATTCCGCCAACGATTAACGCCGCGACGGCGATGGCGATTTTCAAGGACGATGTCGCAGTGCTCATGGGACGCTCCCTCAAGGCCGACCGGGTCTTATCTTTTCTGATCCTCCACTCCTAAATTTGCGAACGATAGGGCCCGCGACCGGATTTCAACGCGTCCACAAGCAATTCGATCCGATCCTGTCCCCAGAATACCTCGCCGTCCAGCACATAAGCCGGCGAACCGAAGACGTCGGCGGCCAACGCGTCCTGGCGGTTCTGCTCGTAAATCTTGCCGATCTCATCGGTCCCCGAACGCTCCACCAGTTGCTTGCCGGGAAGCCCGGAATTGTCGGCCAGTCTTACCAGGGTCGCGGGATCCGCCAGATTGAGTTGGTCTTCCCACACCGCCGCATAGGCCCGGCGCAGGAACGGATCTGGATCGTGGCCGGCCTCGATCGCCGCGATCACGAGCCCATCGGCGAGCCTCGCGTTGAAGGGCCAGTTGGCCGGCTGAAGATGGAAGGTCAGACCGCGCTTGTCGCGCCAGCGCTGCAGTTCAACCATGCGATAGCGCTGCCGCACCGGATGCCGCTTCAGCAAGGGCAGCCCGCCGGTTTCCGAAAACAGATCCACCAGCACCACGGGCTTGTGATTGACGTTGAGACCATAGGCACTGACGACCTCCCGAAACAATTTGTGCCCGATATAGGCCCAGGGTGATTGAAGCGAGAAGTAATAGTCGATCTGACGCGACATGCGGTCTCCTGGGGAAATCTGGCAAGCGAAGGCCATCCCAACAGACCCGCCAGCACGATGCAAGATCGAGCTTGATCGCTAGGATCGGGAGACGACTTCCTCCAGCCGTCCCAGAATGCGCGGCCAGCCTCCGCCCATGCCGCGATAGCCGGCTTCGTCCTGCCGCCGAAAACCGGACTGTTCGATCCGGACATGCGTTCCGCCGTCGCGCGGCGTCAACGTCCAGGTCACGATCGTCTTCAAACCATCCACCGCCTGATCGCCGGAAGCGTTCCAGCTATAGACCAGGCGTTGGTGTGGTTTCACTTCAAGCACCTCGCAATCCGTGACCCCGTTCCAGCCATGGATGGGTGCGGCGCGGAAATTGAACCGGTGGCCGACGATCGGCTGAAAATCGTTCTTCATCAGCCACGCCTCGATCAGCGGCGCTTGCGTCAGCGCGCGCCAGATCTTTTCCGGCGGATGCGGCATCTCGCGTTCGACGACGATTGTCCGCGTGGCAGTGTCGAGTTCGCTCATTGGTCCATCCCGTTCAGAAGATCTTCGAGGGCGTCGAACAGGTCGCGCCAGCAGGCGCCGTAGAGAGCCACCCAGTCGATCAGGGGCCCAGGGGCCCGCGGCGGCGTGCAGTGCATTAGTCCCATAACCAATGAGTTATGAATTTGTCAAGTCAGCCACACGGTCGGCAAAACTTTGCCGATTACGCTTCCAGCTGTTGCAGTGCGGCGATTGGTCCACAGCGAACGCGCCGCAATTGGAATAAAGCGAGGTAAATCAATGAACTAGATGGTTGTGACGCAATCTTGACTTGATTGGGTGCGGTCAGTATGGTCCGCGCGGCTTTTGAGGGTGACGGGGCGTCGTTTTCATCCACCGCAGCATCGTTTCGGGTCTCCGCAGCATGGCGCAAGGCACGAAAGACGGCGAAGATGGAAACGACAACAAGTCGTCCCCCGACGAGGCCGCGCTTTCCGCAAGGCTCGGAAGTCTGGATCACCGGTTGTCCGAAATTCGGGACAGCCGAAAAATCAGGACTGACCAACCCGGGGCTGGAAGTGGAGACGGCGCCGCCAGAGCCTCGGCGATGGCACGCGGTTTCCGGCTTTCTTCGGAGTTGATCGCCGGCGTTGTCGTCGGAGCGCTGCTTGGCTGGGCTTTCGACCGTTTGCTGTCGACTTCACCGTTCGGGCTCATCGTGTTCGTCCTGCTCGGCTTTGTAGCCGGCGTGGTGAACGTGATCAGATCGGCTGGTGTTGCTCCGGACAGAACCGGCCGTTAAGGAAAAGCCGGATGATTTGATTGCAGAACGCCGGCGTGGCCGGCGCTATCCTAGAGATGCCGCGCGGATGATCGATCCGATCGAACAGTTCAACATCGAGAAGCTCTTCACGATTGGCCACATTGGCAATCAGGAGATCGCCTTCACCAATTCGTCGGCCTACATGTTCGGTTCGGTGGCGCTGATCACGCTGTTGATGATCGGCGCCGGCCGGCAGCTGGTCCCTGGACGCCTTCAGTCGGTGGCCGAGATCAGCTACGAATTCGTCGCCAACACGATACGATCGAACGCCGGCAAGGATGGAATGAAGTTCTTTCCGCTGGTGTTTTCGATCTTCATGCTGCTGACCGTTTCCAACATTGTCGGCGTCATTCCCTACGGGTTTACGATCTCAAGCCACATCATCGTCACGGCGGCGCTGGCAGTACTGGTGTTCCTCACCGTGCTGATTTACGGCTTCTACAAGAACGGTCTGAAATTCTTCAAGCTGTTTGTGCCGAGCGGCATTCCGATCTTCATCCTGCCGCTGGTCGTGTTCATCGAGGTGTTCTCGTTCTTCCTGCGGCCGATCTCGCACTCCGTGCGGCTGTTCGCGAACATGCTCGCGGGCCACATCGCGCTCGCGGTTTTCGCGAGCTTCATTCCGATGCTGGCGGGCCTTGGCATTGCCGGTTATGCCGGTGCAGTGCTGCCGCTCGGCATGGTTATCGCGCTGACCGCGCTCGAGCTGCTGGTCGCGTTTCTTCAGGCCTACGTCTTCACGATCCTCACCGTCATCTACATCAACGATGCTATCCATCCGGGCCACTGATCCGGCCTCACTACCAAACCTCAAGAAGGAGTTCGTTTCATGGATCCGATTGCCGCGAAGTACATTGGCGCAGGTATTGCCTGCATTGGCATGGGTGGCGCCGGCGCCGGCGTGGGCATCATCTTCGGCAACTACCTTGCCGCCGCGGTGCGCAACCCTTCGGCAGCCCAGGGTCAGTTCGGCAACCTGATTTTCGGTTTCGCCGTGACCGAAGCGCTCGGCATCTTCTCGCTGCTGATCGCGCTCTTGCTGCTGTTCGCGCTCTGATCCAACCCCGATCTGGGCCATTGAGATTCCACCGATCGAATCTCACTTAGCCGGACAGGAGAAGCCCGTGGCTGAAAGTCATGGCAACGCCAAGGGCGGGGCCGCCCATACCGAGGCCGACGGCGGCCACAAGGCGCCGTTCCCGCCTTTCCAGAAAGACACCTTTGCTTCGCAGCTGGTGTCGCTTCTGATCGCGTTTGTCGCGCTGTATCTGATCGTTTCGCGTATCGCCCTGCCGCGCGTCGGCAAGACGATCGACATGCGTCAGGACGCGATCGACGGCGATCTGGCGCAGGCGCAAAAGCTGAAGGATGAGTTCGACAGCGCGCTGAAGGCCTATGAAAGCGAGCTGGCGGCAGCGCGTTCCCGCGCGCAGGCAATCGGCGCCGAGACCCGCGAGAAGCTGAGCGCGGCGTCAGAGGCCGAGCGCAAGACGCTGGAAGAGCGGTTGTCGGTGAAGCTTGCCGACGCCGAAAAGACCATCGCCTCCACGCGCGAGGCGGCGATGAGCAACGTGCGTGGCATTGCCGCGGATGCGGCCGCCGCCATCGTGCAGCGGCTCACCGGCGTCGTACCGGATGGCACGTCGGTGGGACAGGCTGTTGACGCGTCCTTGAAGGGATAAGTTCGATGTTCGCCGAACCGGAATTTTGGGTCGCCGTAGCCTTCGTCATCCTGATGAGCGTGTTCGCCTATCTCGGCGTCCACCGCACCGTGCTGAAGGCGCTTGACCATCGCAGCGAGCGCATCAAGGCCGAACTCGACGATGCCCGCCGGCTCAAGGAAGAGGCGGCAAAATTGCTGGCGGAGTACAAGGCACGCCGCGCCACCGCGGAACGCGAGGCCGAGGACATAATCGCTTCCGCGAAGGCCGAAGCCGAGCGCATCGCGGCCGAAGCCAAGACCAAGATGGAGGATTTTGTTGCGCGGCGCACCAAGACCGCCGAGAGCAAGATCGCGCTCGCCGAAGCGCAGGCGCTGGCCGACGTGCGTGCGGCCGCGGCCAACGCGGCCGTGACGGCAGCTTCCACCGTCCTGTCGCAGACCGTAAAGGGTCCGATCGCCGAAGATCTGATGGCCAGGGGCATTGCGGAAGTTCGCGAAAAGATGAACTAGGGCGTTTTCGAGCGAAGCGGACAACGGTTCGCGTGAAGAAAACGCGTCAAAGCATAGCCGTGGTTCTGATTCAATCAGAACCGATCAGGCTCCGACGGAGACCGGTTCGAAAAACCCAAAAAGCCGGTGCGACTGCGACGCGCCGGCTTTTTTGTTGCAGGGTTTCTGGTTGCAGGGCTTCTTGTTGATCGTCTCACCCGCGATAGCGACGCCGCGCGATGAAGTGGCGCGGGTCTACTTCCGCCGCGCCGCTTTCGGCTCAGGCGTCACCGCCTGCGGGTCGAAGCCGATATAGAAGACATAGGAATCGCTGGTCGCGTTTGGCGGCATCGAATAGGCGAGGTCCTCGCCCACCAGGCTGAACGGGACGGTGCCGTCCTCCGTCATCGTCACCGTGGTCCGGTAAACCTTGGTGGCCAACACCTTCTCGTTGATGCCGGTCTGCACCACAGCGACACGAAGCGGGATTTCGACGGTCGCCGGACTTCCCGCGGGACCCGCGATGACGCGGCCCTGAATGCCGATCCGGGCGATGATCCGCCCGCTGGATCTCGTACAGTCGCGCGCGGTCCGCGTGATGGACGCCTGATAGCGCAGATCGCTTCCGACAGGCTGCTTGCCAGGCAGCGCCACCGCATAGGTGGAAGCTCCTGCACGAATCTTCACGACAGGGCAATCCACCTCGGTGCCATCGGCCGCCGTCGGCACCTCGCCGACGGCTTGCGATTTCCGGCCGAACAGCTGGTTGAACCTGTCGCCGATCGTGGGCAGGGGTTCGGCTGCGGGCGGAGGGCTGGAAAAGTTGCTCGCCCCACTGCACCCCGACAGCAGGGCGCAGGCTGCAGCAAGTGCGAACGCGGCCCGCCGACGGTTCGCCCGACCAGCAACCTTCGCCTGCCCGATCAGCCTATGATGCATTATCCAGACATCCCCGAGAGAAATAGCTCGCCCCTTTGGCGCGCTGTCGAAGGGCGCGCGCCGGTGCGTTATAGCAGCGCAATGGCGGCAAACCCAAGGCGCGCGTCATAATCTTGAAACAAGGTTAGCCGCGGAAATCCTCGTGCAGCAGGCCAAACAGCAGGTGGTCCTGCCAGACCCCATTGATGCAGAGATAGCGCCGCGCCAGGCCCTCGCGGGTAAAGCCGCACTTTTCCAGTACCCGGATCGAGGACGCATTGGAGGGAATGCAGGCCGCTTCAATGCGATGCAGATTGAGCTCGCCGAACAACGACGGCAGCAGCACACGCAGCGCCGCCGTCATGTAGCCGCGATGGGCGTGGGGCTGGCCGACCCAGTACCCGATCGTGCCGGCCTGCACGATGCCGCGCCGCACATTAGCCAGCGTGATCCCGCCGATCATCGCACCATCGGACTCCCGGAATACGAGAAACGGGTAAGATCTGTCGGCCGCGATGTCTTCTGCATAGCGGCGCAACCGCCGGCGGAAACCCGAGCGCGTAAGATCGTCGGACGGCCAGATCGGCTCCCATGGTGTGAGATAGTTCCGGCTGGTTTCGCGCAAATGTGCCCATTGCAGAAAATCCGACATCTGCGGAGCGCGCAGCAGCAGGCCCTGGCCACGCGGAGCAAGCGCAGCCGGTCCGCTTGACGGCAAACGAAACAGGGCCATGCCTGAAACTCCCCGATGCCTCAACCTAGAGCATGATCCGGGAAAGCGGGAACCGGTTTTTCCGAAAGATCATGCTCGAACAAAGATATGAAATCGCGCACTGGCTTTCAATGAAGCCGCGCCTTGGCCTTCGACCTGGTCAATCCTTCCGCAAAAGCAACCGCCGTGTCCAGCCCCCTTCCGCTGCCAAGGGCGACGACCGCGGGGCGGCTGCGCGATAACAGGCCCCGCGCGGCGTTTCGGGTCGATTCCACGCTCACGGCGTCGATCCTGGTCACCAGCTCTTCCACCGTCAGGGGGCGCCCATAGGCCAGCACATGGCGCGCCAGCTGTTCAGCGCGGGAGCTGCAACTCTCGAGCGCCATCAACAGCCCCGCCTTCATCTGCGCCTTGGCGCGCGCGACCTCGGCCTCGGTCAACGTCTCGACGGCATCGTTGATGACGTCGACGATCACTTCCATCATCTCGGGCGCATCGCCCGGATCGGTGCCGGTGTAGAGCCCGAAGAAACCGGTATCGGTATAGGGCGCATGGAAGGCGTAGATCGAGTAGCACAGCCCGCGCTTCTCACGCACTTCCTGGAACAACCGCGACGACATCCCGCCGCCGAGCGTGTTGGTAAAGACCTGCAAGGAGAACAGCGACAGATCGGTTTGCGGCACCCCCTCGAGCGCCAGCGTCAGATGCGCCTGCTCGAGCTCGCGGTGCACAACGCGGGAGCCGCCCTTGCCGAACATTGCGGCTTGCGGCTTTGGCGCGGGCGCGCCGTCGAAGCTCTTAAATCGCTCCGCCACTTCCTCGACCACCCGCTTGTGATCGACTGCACCGGCAGCCGCAACCACCATGTCGGGACCGCGGTAATGCGTCGAAAGGTAGCCCCGCAGCATATCGCGGTTGAAGGATTTCAGGGTCTTCGCCGTGCCCAGCAACGAACGTCCCATCGGCTGATCCGGGTAACACAGCTCGTTGAGATGCTCGAACACGACATCGTCGGGCGTATCCTGCGCCGCGCCGATCTCCTGAACGATCACGTTTTTCTCGCGCTCCAGTTCATCCGGCACGAAGGACGGGTTGGCGAGAATGTCGGAGAGCACGTCGAGCGCCAGCGGAACATCGGCCTTCATGACGCGCGCATAATATGCCGTGGTCTCCGTCGAGGTGCCGGCATTGAGATCGCCGCCGACCGCCTCGATTTCCTCGACGATTTCACGCGACGAACGCCGCGTGGTGCCCTTGAAGGCCATGTGTTCGAGCAGATGCGAGATGCCATGTTCGTTCGGCTTTTCGTCGCGGCCGCCGACGCCAGCCCACACCCCGAGCGCCGCGGTCTCGAGGTGCGGCATGGTATCGGTGATGACGGTAAGGCCCGAGGGGAGCTTGGTCACATCGACACTCATCCGGCAACTCCTTGCTTCGCGGCACGGCTGACCGACTTAACGAACCGCGCGACTTCAACCTGATCGTTCTTGATGACCTCGATGTGCTCGGGCTTCGTCATCAAACCCTCGAGCCAGACCGGCAGTTCGGGCCGCACGCCGCAGGCTGCCTCCACCGCTTCGGGAAACTTCGCGGCATGCGCGGTCGACAGCACGATGTTGGGAATCTTCGAATCCGGCGTGTCGCGGTCCGCCACCGCCAGCGCCACCGCAGTATGCGGATCCACCAGATCGCCGGCCTCGCGCCAGGTGGCGCGGATGGCAGCTGAGGTTTCGGTCTCATCGGCGCGTCCGGCGTCGAATTCCTCGCGGATCGCCGCCAACACGGCGTCGGGCAGCACGAAGCGCCCGGATTGCTTCAGCGACGCCATCAGCCTGCGGACGACACCAGCGTCGCGGCCGCTCGCCTCGAACAGCAGCCGCTCGAAATTCGAGGAGACCTGAATATCCATCGAGGGTGACGTCGACGCGTGAACCTCACGCACTTCGTAGATGCCGGTCTTCAGCGTGCGCGGCAGGATATCGTTGACGTTGGCGGCGATTCGCAGCCACCTGACCGGCAAGCCCATGCGCTTGGCGACGTAGCCTGCGAAGATGTCGCCGAAATTCCCGGTCGGCACGGTGAAATCCACAGGTCGCGCCGGCGCTCCGAGAGCCACCGCGGAGGTGAAATAATACACCACCTGCGCCACGATCCGCGCCCAGTTGATGGAATTGACCCCTGACAGCGCGACCGCATCGCGAAATTGATGGTCGTTGAACAGCCCCTTCACGATCGCCTGGCAATCGTCGAAGGTGCCTTCGACGGCAAGTGCGTGAACATTGCCGGCGCCGGCCGTGGTCATCATCCTCCGCTGCACGTCGGAGATTCGGCCGTGCGGAAACAGCACGATCAGATCGACATTGTCGAGACCGGCAAAGGCGTCGACCGCGGCACCGCCGGTATCGCCCGAGGTTGCGACCACGATGGTGGTGCGCTGCGCCCGCTGTGCGAGCACGTGATCCATCAGCCGCGAGATCAGCTGCATCGCGACATCCTTGAACGCGAGCGTGGGGCCGTGAAACAGCTCCAGCAGGAATTGACTGGGCCCGATCTGACTGAGCGGAACCACCGCAGGGTGACGGAATGTGGCGTAGGCCTCGTTGGCCATGCGCCCGAGATCGGCGTCGGAAATCTCGTTACCGACAAACGGGCGGATCACATCGACCGCGACTTCCCAATAGGGCCGGCCGAAAAATCCCGAGATGGTTTGGGGCGAAAGCTGCGGCCACGCTTCAGGCACGTAAAGGCCGCCGTCCCGGGCAAGCCCGGTCAGCATCACGTCGCAGAAACCTAAGGCAGGGGCCTCCCCCCGCGTCGAAATGTATCGCGTCAAACCGCCCTCCAAAGGCCCAAACTTCCAGACAAGCCTTTGATTTCCATCAATAATATAACTTTGCCGATGGCAAAGCAGCGCGGCACCATAATGCGTTTTCCGCAGAAGTGGAAACCGGTTCTTCATGCCCCCTTCTTCAAAACCGTCAACAAAACCTCCAGGAAAAAGGCCAGCAAGGCCGTCAACAAAACCGTTCAAGGCCCGGCAAGATCGGTGCACCGGGATCGATCGCCTGCGGGAACAATCCCGGGGAACCCGCGCTTGCGAGAGGGGCATCAATGGCGCCCGCTTCGTGGTGCTCGTCACCGGCACGCCGCGCGGGCCGTGGCCGTGCCTTGCGCCAGCATGCACAAATGCGACAAATCAACTCGCGGAGCGCTCGTGGCAGCTCTGCGCAATTGACGCAGGCACGTGCCGGTTGCAATCTCCATGGGGAACCCTGGGGGACGGTGGATGGCGAACGCTGCCCAGCAATGGGGGAGGCGATCTCTCGATTTTGTGGATGCGGTCGAGCGGCTCGGCGCGCCTGACGTCATTCAGATGTTTGAAGCCGAAATCAAGGCTTGCGGTTTTCACGCCTACATCATGGCCGGTCTGCCCTCGCCCGGCACATCGCTTTCCGACCTGACCGTGGCCCACGGCTGGCCGCCGGAATGGTTTGAGATGTATACGCGCGAGAATTTCAGCGCGATGGATCCTGTGCCCCACTATGGCGCCTCCACTGTCCAGCCGTTCGAGTGGTCCGAGGCGCGTTATGACAAGGAAAGCAATCCCGCCGCCCATCTGGTGATGACCCGCGCCACCGAGTTTCGGTTGATGCAGGGTTATTGCATTCCCCTCCACTACGACGGAGGCGGGGCGGTGATCAGCATGGCTACCGAACAACTGAATATTGATCCCGTCGCAAAGAGCGCGCTGCAGCTCATCGGGATCTACGCGCACAACCGCATTCGATCGCTTGGCCGGCCGCAACTGAAAAAGCGCGACGTGCTGTCGGCGCGCGAACGGGAAGTTCTGCGATGGGTGGCGGACGGAAAGACCTCGTGGGAGGTCTCGGTCATTCTCAAGATCTCCGAGCGTACCGTGAAATTCCACCTGATCCAGGCATCGCGCAAACTGAACGCCGTCAATCGAACATCCGCGGTCGCCAGGGCCCTGGCCCGAGGCCTGATCAAGCTTTGACCTGTCCTTTCGGACAGTAGGCGGATCAACGGCAAAAAAACACTCTCCCGATGCGCGCACCTGCGCCGCTTTGGGGAGGGTGGGATGGAAGTCCACGTCATCCGTCGCGACAATCGCCATCTGTATACTGATATACTTGAAGACTATTTTCACCTTCGTCATCAGATATACGTGGTCGAGCGCAAATGGATGGATCTCGACCGGCCTGACAAGCGGGAAATAGACCGGTTCGATACGGACGACACGGTTTACCTGTTGGGGCTGGAAGGTCGCAACATCGTAGCCGGTATGCGGCTGGTGCCCACGATCGCTCCGACGCTTCTCAGCGAATTGTTTCCGCAACTCGCCTTGAACGGCCCGGTACGACGTCACGACGTCTACGAATTGTCGCGGATTTTCGTCGTGCCCAACAGGCGGGGCGAGCATGCGGGGCCGCGAGCCGAGGCCGTGATCCAGGCCGCTGCCATGGAATATGGCCTCTCAATCGGCCTCTCGGCGTTCACGATTGTGCTCGAAAGCTGGTGGCTGCCCCGATTGCTTGACCAGGGTTGGCAGGCGCGGCCGCTCGGCCTTCCGGTCGACATCAATTCGATGTCGACGGTCGCCGTCATCGTCGACATCAACGACCAAGCGTGGACGGAAATCTGTTCCCGCCGTTCGGTGCCGGGCTCGATGCTGGTTTGGCAGGGTCTTGCCGCCGTCGAACGGCGCGTGGTCGGTGATCCGATCCCGGCGATGTAGCTGCCCCGCGGAATGGCTGCGGCCATGCGCCATCCCTTTGAGCAGACGCAATTCCTTCGGCAGCCTCGCACGGCCATTCCAGGCGCTCGAATGCGCCATTAGCGTGAATTAGAGGAGACTTCCATGTTACGGGAAAACAGAACCAGGGCATTGGTTGAAAAAATTGACGACGCCATCGAGCAGGCGGAGACGCTTGGATTGGCTCTTGTTGCCGGCATCCTGATGATGGCGCGCCTGGAGGCCGTTCAAACCGAGATCGTGACCCTTGCCGGGCACGGCAGCGATGAGTAACGCTGACTTCTGAGGTGCGCGGGTCCCGACAGGATCGCTCGCGGGTGCGCCGCCTCGGAGGGTGAATGCTCTTTCGGCACGCGTTCAGTTGTTACGCTTCCCAAGTGGAGCTCTGCTCCCCGGTCCCCTCAGCCAAACCGCGAACGCAATCACCACGGCGCCGGCGAGCGCGAACCAGGTGATGGCGTATTGCAGGTGATCGTCCTTCAGATGCACCTCGAGCGTCCCCGGCTTTGGAATGCCGCTGGCCGGCACCGGCTGCTCCAGGTCGATGTAGAACGGCGCGACCTCGCCCCAGCCGAGCACCCGCGCCATGGCAAGATGATCGCGGGTAAACCACAGTCGCTTGGCGAGATTTTCCGCCGGCGTCAGTATGCCCGCGGTTTCAGGAAAGCGGATGTAGCCGGTCAGCGTGACCGGCTCGCCGGTGACGAGCCGCGTCACCGCGCGATCCTGCTGGGCCCGATCCTGCATCGTGTTCTGTACGAAGCCGACGTTGATCACGACGGTTTCGCCGGTCGGCAGCCGCGCCGGCATGAAGGCCCAGGTGCCGGGACCGGAAATGTCCTCGCGCACGGCTGAGCCGGAACTATAGACCATCGCATCCGGACCGGATGCATAGGTCGCCTTGAAACTGACGCGACGAAATTCGTCGCTGGCCGGCGCGAGCGCGCTCCACTGCGCAGGCGGCGGCAGCGATCCGGGCGCTGCGGCGAGCCGTTCGGTCAGGGCCTCCACCAAGGCGTGCTTCTCGACCCGGCGCTGCAGCTGCCAGATCCCGAGGCCCACGAACACCGCCACCATCGCCAGCGTGAAAATGCCGAAGCCAATGCCGCCACGGCGCCGCCGTCCCGCCGTCACGGTCATTTGCGCTCGCGGTCGATCAGCCGGCCGGGCGCGGCCTTGTGGTGGAACTGGAGCGCAATCAGAAGCGCCTTCATCGCCCGCAGCGGCAACAGCGTGGTCGCCAGAATCAGCGGCAGCCAGAGCACCGCGTGCAGCCAGAACGGCGGCTGGTACTTGACCTCCACGACCAGCGCGCAGCCGACGACGATGGCGCCGGCGAGCATGATGATGAAGATCGCGGGCCCGTCGCCGGTATCGATAAAGGCGTAGTCAAGCCCGCAGGATTCACACCGCGGCCGCAGGGTGAGGAAGCCCGCATAGAGCTTTCCCTTGCCGCAGCGCGGACATTTGCAGGCCAGTCCGCGCAGCGCGCTCTGGGTCACCGTGGGTAGGGGTTGGTCCTGCATGCGACGTCTTCCGCGTATCGGCGAAACAAAAAGGGCGGCCTCGTGGCCGCCCCCCTTGTAGCACAGTCGAGCACAAACTACTCGGCGCCCACCAGCCGGCCGCCGCCCGTGCCCCAGACATAGATGCAGATGAACAGGAACAGCCAGACCACGTCGACGAAGTGCCAGTACCAGGCGGCGAATTCGAAGCCGAGGTGCTGGGTGGGCGAGAAATGCCCAGCATAGGCGCGGGCCAGGCAGACGATCAGGAAGATGGTGCCGACCAGCACATGGAAGCCGTGGAAGCCGGTCGCCATGAAGAAGGTGGCGCCGTAGATATTGCCGGAGAAGTGGAACAGCGCGTGACTGTATTCATAAGCCTGCACGCAGGTGAAGCACGCCCCCAGCAGGATGGTCAGGATCAGGCCGTATTTCAGGCCCTGCCGATCGTTCTCCAGGAGCGCATGGTGCGCCCAGGTCACGGTAGTGCCCGAGGTCAGCAGCAACAGCGTGTTCAACAGCGGCAGGTGCCAGGGATCGAAGGCCTCGATGCCCTTGGGCGGCCAGGTGCCCGGCACGCTGCAGGCGCCCATTTGCGCCCCCTGTCCGCAACCGAAGAGGGCGTCGCGGGCGGCGTGAACCGCATCGGCCGGAAACAGCGCCGAATTGAAGAAGGCCCAGAACCAGGCGACGAAGAACATCACTTCGGAGGCGATGAACAGGATCATGCCGTAGCGGTGGCTGATCTGCACCACGCGGGTGTGGTCGCCCTTGAACTGCGCCTCGCGGATCACATCCGCCCACCAGCTCGCCATGGTGTAGAGCACGCCGATGGTGCCGACGCCGAAAATGATCGGCGCCACCGCGAACAGATGATGCATCCAGGTGATCGCGCCGACCGCCATGATGAAGGCCGAAATCGAGCCGACGATCGGCCACGGGCTCGGATCGACGAGGTGGTAGTCGTGGTGCTTGACTTGCGCCGTAGCCATTTGCGGTCTCTCCGTTAGCGGTGCCTATTCGGCACTTATTCGTCTCAAAAATCAAATCCCGGGTTTATGGAAGCCAAAGATCGCGACGATCAAAGGGCTCCCTTGCGTTTGTCCGGCTCGCTGGCGGCCACCGGCTTCGGCACCGGATCGCGCACGGGATAGAAGGTGTAGGACAGGGTGATGGTGTTCAGCCCATCATTGTCGCTGTCCTTGACAATCGACGGGTCGACATAGAACACCACGGGCATTTCGCGCTTTTCACCGGGCCCCATGGTCTGTTCGGTGAAGCAGAAACAATTGATCTTCTGGAAATACGCTCCGACCGTGAGCGGCGCCACATTGTAGGCGGCTTGTCCGGTCGTGGTTCGCGCCGACTGGTTCGTCACGGTGTAAAATACGGTCACGACTTCGCCGATTTCGAACTTCGATTTCGGTCTTTTCCGGCTCGAACTTCCACGGCAAGCCGCCCGCGACATTGGAATCGAAGCGCACCGCGATCTTGCGCGAAAGCGGCGCCGAGGTCGGCGCCGATTTGGCAACTTGAGTAGTACCGTTGAAGCCGGTGGTGCGACAGAACCAGTTGTAAAACGGCACAGCCGCATAGGCTGCGCCAACCATCAGCACGGCGACCAGGCCTGCGACCGAACCAACCACCACATCGCGACTCAGGCCGCCGCGTCTGGCTGCCTTGGGGCTGGAGGTCGGCTGTGGCGGTATCGTCGGCTCTTTTTCCATATCCATCACAACGGCCGTACTAGGACGGCCGGCCCCTTGACCATGGTGACCGCGAAAAACAGGACGACAAGAACGCCAAGCGCCAGCGCGATGGCGATGGAGCGTTGACGGCGGCTCTTCTTCTGCGCCTCGGTGAGGACAATTCCATTTGGTTCCTGCTTGTCGGCCATTGCCCTGCCATGCGCCCCCTACCAGACCGAAGGCACGATGGCGCGGACGACAACCTCGACCAGCAAGGTCGCAAACAGCGCAAACAGATAAAGGATGGAGAACGCGAACAGCTTTCGCGTCGCGCGCAACGCTTCGCTGCCCTGGCGATGGCGGTAGACATTGACCGCGAATGCCAGCATCCCGCCGCCGAGGACGAGCGAGGTCACGCCATAGACCGCGTCGAAATAGCCGAGCGGCCATGGCGCGACGGCGACCGCGACCAGCACGATCGTATAGAGCAGTATCTGCAGCCGTGTCGCATCGGGACCGGCGACGACGGGCAGCATCGGCACGCCGGCGCGGGCATAGTCGTCGCTGCGGAACAGCGCGAGCGCCCAGAAATGCGGCGGGGTCCAGAAGAAGATGATCAAAAACAGCAAGAGCGGCTCGACCGACAGCGAACCAGTCGCGGCTGCCCACGCCACCACCGGCGGCAAGGCGCCGGCGGCGCCGCCGATCACGATGTTCTGCGCGGTCCAGCGCTTCAGCGCCATCGTATAGATCACGACATAGAAGAAGATCGTAAACGCCAGCAGCGCGCCGGCGATCCAGTTGACGAGGATGCCGAGCGTCATCACCGAGAAAAAGGCCAGCGTCATACCGAACGCAGCCGCTTCCGCACGCGTCACCCGGCCGCGCGGGATCGGCCGGTTGGCGGTGCGCGACATAAGAGCGTCGATGTCGCTTTCGTACCACATGTTCAGTGCGCCCGACGCACCGGCGCCGACCGCGATGCAGAGTATCGAGGTGAACGCCAGCACCGGATGGACGTGGCCCGGCGCGATCATCAGTCCCACCAGCGCGGTAAAGATCACGAGCGACATCACCCGCGGCTTCAGCAGCGCGACGTAGTCGGCAACATCGGCCTCCGAAATCCGGGGCGACAGCTCGATGGCGTTATGATCGACAACCGACAAGGCAGGTCTCGCTTCCTTAAAGGCGCGACGCCGTCGAGGCGCCGCGCAGTCGCATTACTGCACGCGCGGCAGTACCTCGAACTGGTGGAACGGCGGCGGCGACGACAGCGTCCACTCCAGCGTGGTCGCTCCCGCCCCCCACGGATTGTCGGCGGCCTGTTGCTTGCGCACGAACGCGTCGATCACGCCGTAAATGAAGATCAGTACGCCGAACCCCGAAATATAGGAGCCGATCGAGGAGACCAGGTTCCAGCCGGCAAACGCGTCGGGATAGTCGACGTAGCGGCGCGGCATGCCGGAGAGCCCGAGGAAGTGCTGCGGGAAGAATACCAGGTTGACGCCGATGAAGGTGACCCAGAAGTGCAGCTTGCCGATGGTCTCGCTGTACATGTAGCCCGACATTTTCGGGAACCAGTAGTACCAGCCGGCGAAGATCGCGAACACCGCCCCCAGCGACAGCACATAGTGGAAGTGCGCGACGACGTAGTAGGTGTCCTGCAGCACGCGGTCGACGCCGGCGTTCGCCAGCACCACGCCGGTGACGCCGCCCACCGTAAACAGGAAGATGAAGCCGATCGCCCACAGCATCGGCGTCTTGAACTCGATCGAGCCGCCCCACATCGTGGCGATCCAGGAGAAGATCTTCACGCCGGTCGGCACCGCGATCACCATGGTGGCGGCGACGAAGTAGGCCTGCGTCGCCGAAGACATGCCGACCGTGTACATGTGGTGCGCCCACACCACGAAGCCGATGCCGCCGATCGCCACCATCGCATAGGCCATGCCGAGATAACCGAACACCGGCTTCCTCGAAAAGGTCGAGACGATCTGGCTGATCATACCGAAGCCCGGCAGGATCAGGATGTAGACTTCGGGATGGCCGAAGAACCAGAACAGATGCTGGAACAGCACCGGATCGCCGCCGCCTTCTGCCGAGAAGAAGGTGGTGCCGAAGTTGCGGTCGGTCAGCAGCATGGTGATGGCGCCGGCGAGCACCGGCAGCGACAATAGCAGCAGGAACACCGTCACCAGGATGGACCACACGAACAGCGGCATCTTGTGCAGGGTCATGCCAGGTGCGCGCATGTTGAAGATCGTGGTGATGAAATTGATGGCGCCCAGAATCGACGAAGCGCCGGCCAGGTGGATCGACAGAATGGCGAAATCGACCGCCGGTCCCGGATGGCCCGAGGTCGACAGCGGCGCGTACAGCGTCCAGCCGGTGCCAACACCGTTGGCGCCCGGCTCGCCCTCGACGAAGGTGGAGATAATCAAAAGCGCAAAGGAGGCCGGCAGCAGCCAGAACGAGATGTTGTTCATGCGCGGGAATGCCATGTCCGGCGCCCCGATCATCAGCGGCACGAACCAGTTGCCGAAGCCGCCGATCATCGCCGGCATCACCATGAAGAAGATCATGATCAGACCGTGCGAGGTCACGAACACGTTGTAGATATGGGTTTGGTGGAAAATCTGCACACCGGGATACATCAGCTCGGCGCGGATCGCGATCGACATCGCAGCGCCGATGATCCCGGCGATGATAGCGAACACAAGGTACATCGTGCCGATGTCCTTGTGGTTGGTCGAATAGACGTAGCGCCGCCATCCGGTCGGATGGTCGTGCGCATGATCGTCATGGGCGTGATCGGTGTGAGCCGGTGTTGCTGCGGTGGTTGCCATTTTCAAATCCTGCCTTGCAATCCTTTGAGACCTTGCGGTCCTGTCGCCCTTGTCTGGTTGGCGCGCGTGAGCCCTTGCGATGGTTCGAAAGGCCTACTGCGCCGCTGCGCCCGCCGAAGCGAACGAGTTCGCCGGGTTGGCGGCAAATTTCTTCTTCGCGGTCTCAACCCAGGCCGCGAATTCCTGATCGCTCACGACCCGCACCGCGATCGGCATGAAGGCGTGATCCTTGCCGCACAATTCGGAGCACTGGCCATAGAACATGCCGGTCTTGGTGGCCTTGAACCAGGTTTCGTTGAGGCGGCCGGGAATGGCGTCGATCTTGATGCCGAAGGCCGGCACTGCGAAGGAATGGATCACGTCGGCGCCGGTGGTCTCGACCCGGATCACCTTGTTCACCGGCACGACCATCTCGTTGTCGACGCCGAGCAGCCGGGGCTGCCTTGTCCTGGGCCAAGAGCGAATTGAACTCGAACTTGCCGTTATCCGGATAGGCGTAGGTCCAGTACCACTGCTTGCCGGTCGCCTTGATGGTCAGATCGGCCTTTGGAAGGTCGAGTTCCTCGAACAGCAGCCGAAACGACGGCACCGCAATGCCGACCAGGATCAAAACCGGAATAAGGGTCCAGGCCACTTCGATCAGGGTGTTGTGGGTGGTCCGGGAGGGAACCGGGTTGGATCTGGCGTTGAACTTAATGACGACCGTGATCAGCAACGCCAGGACGAACAGCGTGATGATGGTGATGATCCAGAGCAGCCAATTGTGGAACCAGATGATGTTCTCCATCACCGGAGTGGCCGCTTGCTGCAGCTTGTATTCCCACGGCGCCGGCTGCCCCAACTCGGCTGAGGCAACTCCACCGGCCACAAGCGCCACGCCTGCCACCACAAATCCCAGCAACCGCCGGCCTATTTGGCCCTTCGACATCTTCATGCCGCTCGCGCTCCCTTGATAAATCCCCAAAGCATTCCGCCGGATGGCGAAGCATGCTGCACGATCCGCCCCCTGACAAACGGCCTTGGGATGTACTTTAGAAGTACACCTTAGAATTCCTTGGGCCAGATCGCTAGAACGCGTCGAAATCCAGCCTCTCAAACCATAATTCTCGCGCGCTCGCAATGCAGTAGTACGACACGGAAGGGGCGCATCACCGCCTATTCTGCAGATGTCACATTTTCCCGTGAAATCAGGCAAAAGCGACGGCTCTGCAGCCGGGCGTGGCTTGACAGGCGGATTGCCCGATGTACGCACAGACGAACCGCTCCCCAGGGGCCTGATTCGCAACTTAAACAGCTCATGCTGGCGCGAAATCGCCTTCAAGGCGCCGTCATTGCCGTGTCAGTCCAATATCGGACTGACTTTGCCAAGGAAATATCAAGGGATCGACCCTGATGGGGCCTTCGAAACATCCGGCGAGGAGCGCCGCAATCCATCGCAATCCATTCGCCGGGAACCGGCTGGGTGGTTGTCTGGCCATTTTGTTCTGGCTTGGCCTGACGGCGGCGGCGAGCGCACAGGGCGCGGTGCGGTCAGTCCATGGCGACTGGCAAATCCGCTGCGACACCCCGCCGGGCGCGCAAGGAGAGCAATGCGCCCTGATCCAGAGCGTGGTAGCGGAAGACCGCTCCAATGCCGGCCTCACCGTCATCGTGCTCAAGACCGCCGACCAGAAGAGCAAGCTGATGCGGGTCGTGGCGCCGCTTGGCGTGCTGTTGCCCTCGGGGCTGGGCCTGAAGCTCGACAATGTCGATGTCGGTCGCGCCGGTTTTGTCCGATGCCTGCCCAATGGCTGCGTCGCGGAGGTGGTGATGGACGACAAGCTGTTGGGTCAGCTGCGTACTGCCAAGACCGCGACCTTCATCATCTTCGAGACCCCCGAAGAGGGCATCGGCTTCCCGCTGAGTTTGAACGGGCTCGGCGAGGGATATGACAAGTTGCCGTGAGGCGCGGCGTTTCGCCCCGGACAGAGCCTCCCCTTTTCTCGTGACCGTGACTATCTTTGACCAACCGTCCTGGCCAAGCGCAGCGAGAGGCGGGACCTGGCCACAGGTTACAGCGATGTAAGGCGACCGTTCCGCAGGTTTTTGCTTAACTCGCCGTGGTGGGGTCCCCGTGCGCAATGGTGCACTTTTGGCGAACGACAAGGAAGTTTGGAGCTTATATGACCCCCACAACCTCGCTATTGGACCGCGCCAATCTCGACCGCGATTCCGTGCGCCATCAGATTACGCGCGGGCTTCTGGGCGCCGACGATGGCGAGCTGTTCCTGGAATACAGCCAGACCGAAGCCCTGATGTTCGACAATGGCCGGCTGAAACAGGCAACCTATGACACCTCGCAGGGTTTTGGCTTGCGCGCGGTCAAGGATGACGCGGTCGGTTATGCGCATTCCTCCGACGTCTCGCTGCCGGCGCTGATTCGCGCCGCCGACGCGGTCGCAGCGGTGCGCGGCGGCTATACCGGGACGTTCGCGGCGGCGCCGGCGCACACCAATGTGCGGCTTTATGGCGATGAAAATCCGCTCGACGCCCCCGGCTTCGAGTCAAAGGTCAAGCTGCTGGCCGAAATCGACGCCTATGTCCGCGACAAGGATCCGCGGGTGCGCCAGGTCACGGTCAGCCTCGGCGCCACCTGGCAGGTGGTGGAGATCCTGCGCCCCGACGGCGAGAGCTACCGTGACATCCGTCCCCTGGTGCGCGTCAATATTTCTGTCGTCGCCGGCCAGGGTGACCGCCAGGAAAGCGGCAGCAAGGGTTATGGCGGCCGCGAGGGCTATGCCCGTTTCATCGACACCAAGGCATGGCGCGAAGCCGCCGACGGCGCGATCCGCGAGGCGCTGGTCAATCTCGAATCGGTTCCGGCTCCGGCGGGCGAAATGGACGTCGTGCTGGGCGCCGGCTGGCCCGGGGTGATGCTGCACGAAGCCGTCGGTCACGGGCTCGAGGGCGATTTCAACCGCAAGCGGACCTCCGCTTTCGCCGGCCTGATGGGCCAGCAGGTCGCCGCCAAGGGCGTCACGGTGGTCGATGATGGCACCATGGCCTCGCGCCGCGGCTCGCTGTCGATCGACGACGAGGGCACGCCGACCAACCGCACCGTATTGATCGAGGACGGCATCCTCGTCGGTTATATGCAGGACCGCCAGAACGCCCGGCTGATGAACATGAGGCCGACCGGCAACGGCCGCCGTCAGGGCTATGCCCATGTGCCGATGCCGCGCATGACCAACACCTACATGCTGGCGGGTGGCCGCGACCCCGCCGAAATCCTCGCCTCCGTAAAGAACGGCATCTACGCCGCCAATTTCGGCGGTGGCCAGGTCGACATCACCTCGGGCAAATATGTGTTCCAATGCACCGAGGCCTACAAAATCGAAAACGGCAAGGTCGGCCCGCCCTTGAAGGGCGCCATGCTGATCGGCAACGGGCCGACCGACCTGCATCGCATCACCATGATCGGCAACGATCTCGCGCTCGATACCGGCATCGGCACCTGCGGCAAACACGGCCAGGGCGTGCCGGTCGGCGTCGGCCAGCCGACGCTGCGGATGGAGCGCATTACCGTCGGAGGAACCGGCTAATGACCATCGAGCGGGAATCTGTGGCCGCAAGGGCGCGTAACTGGGGAGCTCAAGCGATCCAGTTCACAGCGGCGCTCGCGATCGTTTTCCTGGCCAAGGGAGCGCTCGCCGAACCCTTCTACGTACCGTCAGGCTCCATGGAGCCGACGCTGCTGATCGGAGACGCCTTGCTGGCATCGAAATATCCTTACGGCTACGGCACCGCCTCGCTGCCGATCCAGATCAACCTGCCCGAGACCGGGCGGGTGTTTGGCGGGACACCCAAGCGCGGCGATGTCGTGGTGTTCCGCTGGCCGGGCGACCGATCGCAGGCCTGGGTCAAGCGCGTCGTTGGCCTGCCCGGCGACCGTATCCAGATGCGCGAAGGCCAACTCTTCATCAACGACCGCGCCGCGTCGCTGAAACCCGACGGCATTGGCGAAGCGGAGGATGGTAATGGCGGATCCGAACCCGCCTACCGTTACATCGAGACGTTGCCCGGCGGCGTCAGCCACGCGATTTTCAAGCTTCGCGACAATGGCCGGCTCGACAACACGCCTGAAGTGACCGTGCCGCCGAACCACCTGTTCGTAATGGGCGACAACCGCGACAACTCGGCCGACAGCCGCGTTGCCGTCCGAGACGGCGGAGTCGGATTGCTGCCCATCGACAATCTGGTCGGCCGCGCCGATGCCGTGGTCGGCTCCTGGGACCTCGGCATCCGCAGCCAGCCGGTGTGGACGTGGCTGTCCGGTTTCCGCCTGGCGCGGTTCTTCATCGCAGTGCGTTGATCAGGGCGACGTGACCTTCGACGACGTCAGGAAGATTTCGCTGGCGTGGCCGGAGGTCGAGGACGGCACCTCTTACGGCACGCCGGCGCTCAAGGTGCGCAAGAAATTGCTGGTACGGCTGAAGGAAGACGGCGACAGTTTGGTAATGCCCGGCGTTCCGGCTGACGAACGCGACATGCTGGTGGAGAGCCAGCCGAAGGTGTTCTACTTCACCGATCACTACAAGGATTATCCCTACGTTCTGATCCGGCTCTCGAAGGCGAAGCGCGCAAGCGTCGAGCCTCTGCTGCAACGTCAATGGCGCGCGCTGGCCTCAAAAGCGGCGATCAATAAATTCGATACCAGCCAGCAAATGTGACCGGCTTGCGCGTGATGGACCAGGACGCATTTCTTGCCACCGCGCTCCGCAATCCGATGAATGAAGCCATCGTCGGGGAATTGTTACGGCTGGCGTTGCCGGATGCGTGGATCGTCTCGGGGTGCCTGGTACAGGCCTGTTGGAACATCAAGACCGGACGTGCGGTCGATTACGGCATCAGCGACTACGACGTCTTCTATTTCGATCCCGACACTTCGTGGCAGGCCGAGGATGCCGTGATTCGGCAATTGCAGGGCCGCTTGGGACACCTCGACGTCAAGATCGAGGTGCGCAACCAGGCGCGCGTCCATCTCTGGTACCCGGAGAAGTATGGCCTGCCCTACCCGGCGCTGCATTGTTCGGCTGACGGCATCGACAGATTCCTGACGAAAACAACCCAGGTCGGAATCCGCCGCACGAAAGCAGGTCACGATGTCTATGCGCCAAATGGCTTTGACGACATCGCCGACATGGTCGTGCGGCCCAATCCGGGGCCAAATTTTTCGGCGACCAACTACACGGCGAAGGCCACGCGCTGGAAGAAGCTTTGGCCGGAAATCACGGTGCTCGCCGCCGACCTTATGTCGAAGACGACGGCACCCATCGGCTAGTTGCAGCACGTTCCCCTGCCATTCTGCTGGATGGGCGGGCAAGGCACCGAGCCATAGGAACAGAACACGCAGCAATCGCCAGGCTGGGGTTTGAGTTTTTCGCCGCAGCCCTTGCATATGTAGAAGAACTGGCAAGCATCGGTGGGCATCGTTTCGGTGGCTTGAAAGCCGCATTTTGGGCAAGTCAGGGTCGATTCAAGCTGCATGCCGCTGTCCTGCTCAATCAGCTAAAAATGCGTCGTCAGATCGGTCAGCCATTGCGGCGAAGCATCGACCAGCGCGGCCTCTACCCGTTTGTCGGCGCCGCTGACGATCGCCAAGCCTATCACGATGAAGGAAGCGCCGAGCAGGCCCTTGCCGAACTTTCCCGCCGACATCAGGCTGGCCCGAACGCGCATCAGCGCCGCCCGCGACAGCAGTCCAAGCAGCACCAGCGGCAACGCCGCACCGATGCCAAACACCGCCATCGTCAGCGCGACCCGCGGCAGGTCATGTCCTTGTGAGGCCAAAAGCGACGCCGCGCCAAGCGTCGGGCCGACGCAGGGCGACCATACCGCGCCGAGCAGGAGGCCGATCGCGAACTGACCTGCTAACCCCGACGAGGCAAAGCTACCGAAATGGCGGTCCGCCCAGCCGGAAACAGGCCCGCCCGCCGCAGCTAACCGCGCCTGCCAGGACGGGACCAGGAGGATCGCGCCAAGCACGACCATGATCGCAGCCGCCGCGAGACGAAAAAGGCCGGCATCGATGCCAATGGAGAACCCCACCAGCGCGAGCAACAGGCCAAGCCCGGTGAACGACAGCGCAAGGCCAGCCGCCAAAGCAAGCGCCCCGAGGCGATGGGCGGTGACCGCTGCACCCAGCACGATCGGGACCAGCGGCAGCACGCAAGGCGACAGGATGGACAACAGTCCCGCCGCAAACGCCAATGCGAGAGCGGTCACTGGAAATCTAAAGGCTCTTGTCGAGCAGCGCGGCGATCGAAGCCTCCTTGGTGTCGCCGACCGAACGGCCCTGCTCGACGGTTCCCTTGAAGACGATCAGCGTTGACTGCATCTGAGCGCCGAACTGCCTGACCTCCGGCTTCATGGCATCGAAATCGACGCGAAAGATCTTCAGATCCTTGAATTTCGGATCCGCGGTCAATTTGTCGAGAATGGGCTTCTGCGCCTTGCAGGTTGGGCACCAGTCGGCGTGGATTTCAATCAGGATGGGGCTGCCCGACGCCTGAGCCGCCTTGAACGCCTCCGCCGAAAACGGAACAGCGGTGTTGGCCCATGCGGGACCGAGCTGAACGGCTGCTGCCAAGGCAGCTGCGACAATGGTCCCGTTAAAAACCCTGCGCGATAAGATCATCATGAGCTCCGTGTTTGACCTGCGCGGCCGAACATCGCTCAATCAAGCATGACCGCTTTCGCCGCGCACCTCCATTACGGTGCAGATGCCACGAATGTTACCTCACCACGCCTGAGATGAAGCCGGGTTTGCGCCGCGGTGGCTTGATTTCCTTTTTCAAAAAGCAGTGAGCGTCTTTTCCGACATATCCCGGCCGCGCATAGGTCCAGGCCCGACACTTATTGTCGCCGACGCAGGCCGCCTTGCAGGCTTCGTCGCGCTCGCCCCGCTTCAGCTCGAAACTGCGGTAATCGCCGCCATTGCGGTCAATCGAGGTCTCGATCGCGCCGTTGCGCGGTTCGACCACTCCGGCCCCGCGCACGCCCGAGACGCAGCAATCATCGGGGACACGTGCGGGCACGCTATTCTTCAGCCAGCAGACCGCGCTGCCGGCGGTATCGCTTGGATAATTGAAGCTCCACGCCCGGCAGCGCCGGTCCCGCTCGCACAGCAGCGCACAATCCGCCGGGTCGCCCGAGGGCACCCCCGAACTCAGATAATCGCCTCCCGGACGATCGAAATTAGCTTGTGTGTAGGCCGGTCGCATGGCTGTGGCGGCCGCAAAAAAAGCGAGCGTCACCAAACACGCCCGGAGCAGGCGGCCTCCCTTCATACGCGATTGCTTTCAACCGTTTGGACTTACCCGCATTTCGCGGCCGGTCATTTGATCGCCATGAACCTGTACGGCTGATGAACGGCGCGAATCCTGGTCGATCGAGGGTTCTTTCGGCTGGCAGGCCGCGGGAAAAGGCCCCTACCGGGCAACCTGCAGCATCAGGCGAAACCGCGAGCCTTTCCGGAAACATACGCGCGCTGGGTCGATCTAGAACGCATACTCGTCATAGGCCGGTTCTACCGAGCCTTGCCAGGGGCCATGGAACTTCGCCAGCATCTCCTCGGCGGGGGTTTGTCCGGAATCGATGATGTGGTCCAACGGCTCGAGATAGCGGGTCTCGTCGCGCTCGAAGGCATCGACGTGGCCGCGCCGGCGCAGCCCCGCATGCGACAGGAGAAGGCATTCCTTGGCGATCTCGAACAGAAAGCGGTCCCTGATCCTGGCCTTGAAGCCAAGGCGCGGCACATCGTCACGCAGCGACTGACGCTCCCAAGCATTCCAGGATTTGACGAGGTCCCATGCGGCATCGAGGCTTACGTCGTCGTAGAGCAGCCCGACCCAAAACGCCGGCAACGCCGGCAGCCGTCCCCAGGGAACGCCGTCGGCGCCGCGCATTTCGAGATAGCGCTTCAGCCGCACTTCGGGAAAAATCGTCGAGAGATGGTTGGCCCAGTCCGACAGCGTCGGACGCTCGCCGGGCAACGCCGGATTTTTGCCGTCGAAGAAATCGCGGAACGACGACCCAGCGACGTCGATGTAGTCATCGCCGCGCTTGACGAAATACATCGGCACATCCAGCGCATAATCGACCCAGCGCTCGAAACCCATGCCGTCCTCGAACGCCCACGGGATCATCCCGGCACGCGCTTTATCGGTGTCGCGCCAGATCTCGGAACGGAACGACAGAAAACCGTTGGCCGCGCCTTCGGTGAACGGCGAATTGGCGAACAGCGCGGTCGCCACCGGCTGCAATGCCAGCGATACCCGGAGTTTCTTGACCATGTCGGCTTCGGAGGAGAAGTCGAGATTGGTCTGCACCGTGCAGGTCCGGTACATCATGTCGAGGCCGTATCGGCCGACCTTCGGCATGTAGTTGGTCATGATCTTGTAGCGCCCCTTGGGCATCATCGGAATCTGCGCCCGCGACCATGACGGCGTCATGCCGAGCCCGAGAAAACCGATGCCCAGGGGTGCTGCGATCTCGCGCACCTGCGCCAGATGCGCCATTAATTCGGACTGGGTCTGATGCACGGTCTCGACCGGCGCGCCCGACAATTCGAATTGTCCGCCGGGCTCCAGCGAAATCGCGCCGCCGCCGGTGACGTCATAGAGCCCGATGATGTTGCCGCGCTCCATGATCGGCTCCCAGCCGAGCAGAAGCTGCATGCCTTCCAGCAGCGCGCCGATGCCGCGCGCGCCTTCGTAAGGCACCGGATGATGGCCGATCAGCGTGAACGGCGTCTTTTCGTGTTCGGTGCCGATCCGGAATTCGGAAGCCGGCTTCACGCCCGCTTCCAACCATGCGATCAATTCCTCGCGTGATTGCAGCGGCGTCATATCGATCTGGTCACGCGCCATGCAAATTCCGGATGTAGGGCGTTTCGACCGAACGCGCGCGGTGTCTGGGGTATCCGCGAACCAGGCGGTCCGCGGGTGCGAGAGGTGAAAACAATATCATCGGGCGGGCACGCCGTCTCTTGCGGCGAGCGATGGAGCCTCGCCGCAGGAGCAGCCCAGCCGCTCAAGCAGCCCACAGAGTTTTGCGGCATCCGCGTCGGACAGTTTCGAACCAACGTGCTTTTCGATCGCGGCGGAATACGCGCCCCACATTTTCTTCTGCAACTCGCGTCCAGCCTCGGTGATCTCGACATACTGGCCGCGCTTGTCGATCTTGCACTCGCGACGCGCTGCCAGCCCCTCATCAACCAGCCGGTCGATCAGCCGCGAGGTGGAATATTGCGGGATCAGCATCTGCTTCTCCAGCTCTACCGGGCGCATTTCGCCCGACGGCGCGCGCGACAATTCAAGCAATGCATCGTACCAGGCCAGCGGCGGGAACCCGGCCTTCTTCAAATCCTGCTCGACGGCGTCAAGCACCCGGCTCTGGACCCGCATCAGGCGGATCCAGGCCGCAGTCGCCTCGGTCGATGGTTTGCGCTTCATGGTCCGGCTCATCGATGACAAGAGAGTGTAGCGCACTAAATGCAGCTGCATCAATCTTGACTATTTCATGCAGATGCATTTAGTCATCCGTTGCCTATTTGCCAATGATCCCAGGGAAGGAAACTCCAATGAAGCTTTATTATTCGCCCGGAGCCTGCTCACTTTCACCCCATATCGCGCTTCTGGAAGCCGGCCTGCCCTATGAGCTGGTCAAGGTCGACCTGCGGGCCAAGAAGCTCGAGAACGGCGACGATTTTCTGAAGGTCAATCCCAAGGGCCAGGTGCCGGCGCTTGTCCTCGACAATGGCGAGCTCGTGACCGAGGGCCCCGTCATCGTCCAGATGATTGCCGACAAGGCTTCGGCCAGGAATCTGGCGCCGGCCCGCGACAGCGCCGAACGCTACAAATTGCTGGAGTGGCTCAATTTCATCACCGGCGAACTTCACAAGAATTTCAGCCCGCTATTCCAGCCGGCGATTCCCGATGACGTAAAGGCGTTCTTCAGGGACCGCCTCATGGGCAAGTTCAAATACCTCGACGGTGCGCTCGCCGGCCATGACTACCTGATGGGCAAGCAATTCACCGTCGCCGACGGTTATCTGTTCGTGATGCTGACCTGGGCCGAGCGGATGAACCTCGATCTGTCCGCAATGCCGAACCTTGCGGCCTACAAGGCCCGCGTCGCCGCACGGCCGAAGGTGCAGGAGGCGCTCACCAAGGAAGGCCTGCTGAAGGCGGCGTGAGCCTCACTCTATTCACTCCCCCTTGCGGGAGATGACCGGGACGAGCCCGGCCGTGCCATCGAGTTGATGATTTATGCCGCCGCGGACTGCTTTCGGGGGTCTCGCCCTTGGCCGCCATCGACCCAGAAAAAGCCCCGACACCGTCGGGGCTTTTCTCTGCGTGAAGCCGGTGATGGACCCTGGCCGAAGGGTCACACCCGGCCTATCGGAAAGCTGACGTTGGCGCCGGAACCCTGTGTCGGGTTTGGGCGTTGCCGGGGAACTGCAGTCTGCCGCATTTTTGTCCTCCCCATCGAGGCCATGAATGCCCAAGCCCAGCGATGAACCCCCGGCGATTTCGACGTGGATGTCCGGCAGCTTGACCCTGTACCCGCGTCATGGTGCGCCGAGAAAACTTTCGTTTCCCTGCACCTTGGAAACTCAACTGTTGCTGCAACGGTTGGAGCAGGAGCAACAAGTCGAGAAAAGACCGACCACGGGAGCGCCCGGTCCAAAGATAACCAGAAGCCCAATCCGGCCAGGACGATAAATCAGGCCGTCATGAAGCAAGACGGCGCCGCGCAGACTTACTTTTGGTTGCTGTCAATATAGGCTGCCCAGGCGGCCGCTGCCAAAATCTGCGATGGCTTGTCTCTGCACACCGCTTCGACGGCGGCGATCATGGCTGTGCCACTCGTTTTCGGTTGGTCCTGCTGGCTTGCCGCGGCAACATAATTGAGGCCGCTCCAAAAGCCATAAATCCAGATCGTGCCCTCCAGTCTATGGTCCCGGCTGGAGAGCCAATAGGAACAGTTCCGACTGCCAATACCGGATAAATTGACCGAAGCCTCGTCCGCAGCTGCGGGGCCGGCAGTGACAGCGAATGCAAGTAACAGAACGATTACCTGGATCATTGCGTCGTCTTCATTCGCTTTATTTCCAAGCGCCGTCACCGGCAATCGTTCCGCGCCGAACCCGTCCCTGCGTGCCCGATACAAGGACGCGTTTGCCCGAGCCCCAAGCAGAAGGGGCGCTCGGCTCTCTTGCCCGGCGATAACGGCGAGAGTTAGGAGCTATGCCGCGGCCTGCTTCTTCGGCGGGAACCGACCGTAGAAAGTCTCGCCCTTTGCCGCCATCTCGACCAGCAGTTTCGGCGGCGTGAAGCGCGAGCCGTATTTGGCCTCGAGCTTGTGGCACAGCGCGACGAAGTTTTTCGTGCCCATGAAGTCGATATAGGACAGCGTGCCGCCGGTGAACGGCGCGAAGCCGAAGCCGAGGATCGAGCCGACATCGGCCTCGCGCATGTCGGTGATGACATGGTCTTCCACGGTGCGCGCGGCTTCCACCGCCTGCACCACGAGAAAGCGTTGCTTCAGTTCCTCGACGTCGAGCGTGTCGGGGTCGAGGTGCTTCGGTTGCAGGCCGCTCAAGGCCGACCACAGGCTCTTCTGGCCCTTGCCCTTCTCGGGATAGTCGTAAAAGCCCTTGCCGTTCTTGCGGCCGAAGCGGCCCTGCTTCTCGACCATTTCGACCAGGAGCTTCTTCTGGGCCTGATCGATGGCGTTGGGGCCGAGGTCGGCTTCGGTCGCCTTCATGATCTTGAGCACGAGATCGAGCGCCACTTCGTCGGACAATGACAGCGGCCCGACCGGCATGCCGGCCATCTTCGCGGTGTTTTCGATCATCGCCGGCGGCACGCCTTCCATCAGCATTTCCAGGCCTTCGGCGGTGAAGCGCAGCACGCAGCGGTTGGCGAAGAAGCCGCGGGAATCGTTGACCACGATCGGGGTCTTGCCGATCACGCGCACATAATCCAACGCGGTGGCGAGCGCGACATCGCCGGTGTTCTTGCCGACGATGATTTCCACCAGCATCATCTTCTCGACCGGCGAGAAGAAATGAATGCCGATGAACTTGCCCTGATCCTTGAACTCCTCGGCAAGCGAATTGATCGGCAGCGTCGAGGTGTTGGAGGCAAAGATCGCATCACTCTTCAGGAGCGGCTGCGCCTTGGCATAGGTTTCGGCCTTCACTTTCCGATCCTCGAACACGGCCTCGATAATCAGATCGCAGTCCTTCAAGGCGTTGTAGTCGGCGGTCGCGCTGATGCGCGACAGGATGGCGTCGCGATCGCCTTCCTTGGCGCGGCCCTTCTTGATCAGATCGTCGATCACCGCTTGCGCATGGCCCTTGCCCTTGTCGGCGCTCTCCTGGTCGCGGTCGATCAGAACCACCTCGATTCCGGCGCGCGCCGAGACGTAACCGACGCTGGCGCCCATGAAACCCGCGCCGATGACGGCGAGTTTCTTGACCTTGGTCGGCGGCACGTTTTGCGGACGCCGCGCGCCCTTGTTCAATTCCTGCATCGACAGGAACAGGCTGCGGATCATCGCGGCAGCTTCCTTGCTGCGCAGGATCTGCGTGAAGTAGCGCGATTCGACGCGAAGCGCGGCATCGATCGGCAACTGCAGGCCTTCGTAGACGCAGCTCATGATCGCGCGCGCGGCCGGGTAATTGTCGTAGGTCTCGCGGCGATAAATGGCGTTGCCGGCCGGGAACATCATCATGCCGTTCTTGGAAAAGACCGGGCCACCCGGCAGCTTGAAACCCTTCTCGTCCCACGGCGCGACTGCCTTGCCGCCGCCCTTGATCCAGTCCTTGGCCGCCTTGATGAGATCGGCGGCGGGAACGATCGCGTGAATCAGATTCAGCGCCTTGGCCTTGTCGAGATTGATCGCCTCACCCTTGAGCAGGAGTTGCATGGCATCCTGCGGCGAGACGATGCGCGGCACTCGCTGGGTGCCGCCGGCGCCCGGGAAAAGCCCGACCTTGATTTCCGGCAGGCCGAGCCGGGTCTTCGGATTCTGCGCGGCGACGCGGTAATGGCAGGACAGCGTGAGTTCAAAGCCGCCGCCGAGCGCCAGACCGTTGATCGCGGCGACCCATGGGTTGCCTGAGATTTCGATATTGCGGAACACTTGCGAGAAGCGTCGGCTCTGGTCGAAAAGCATCTGATTGGCCGCGACCTCGCCCTTGGCCTTCAGCGTCTCGCCATATTGCCGGCTCATGCCTTCCAGCATCGACAGATCGGCGCCGGCACACAGAGCTTCCTTGCCCGAGGTGATGACCACGCCCTTCACCGCCGCGTCAGCGGAGGTCTCTTTCACGATCTCCTCGAGCTCGATGACTGAGGTTTCGTCGAGCACGTTCATCGAACGGCCCGGGGTGTCCCAGATCACCAGCACGATGCCGTCGGCGTCGGTCTCAACTTTGAAATTCTTGAAGGCCATTTGTCGCTCCCTCGATGCCGGCAGCCAATCGGCGCGGCGGTTGTGTCTCTCGATCGTAGGGTGGGTTCGCGAAGCGTAACCCACCATTCCCGCTAACTCCGATATCGGTGGGTTACGCCTTCGGCTAACCCACCCTGCGGCTCCGCGACCTAGACTCTTTCGATGATTGTGGCGGTACCCATGCCGCCGCCGATACACAGCGTGACCAGCGCGGTCGATTTGTTGGTGCGCTCGAGTTCGTCGAGCACGGTGCCGAGGATCATGGCACCTGTCGCCCCCAGCGGATGGCCGAGCGCGATGGCGCCGCCATTGACATTGATCTTGGCGCTGTCGATGTCGAAGGCCTGCATATAGCGCAACACCACCGAGGCAAAGGCCTCGTTCAATTCGAACAGGTCGATGTCGGATTTCTTCATGCCTGAGCGTTCGAACAGTTTCTCGGTTACGTCGACCGGACCGGTCAGCATCATCGCCGGCTCGGAGCCGATATTGGTAAAGGCGCGGATTTTCGCACGTGGCTTCAACCCGTACTTGCTGCCCGCCTCCTTGCTGCCGAGCAGAACCGCTCCGGCGCCATCGACGATGCCGGACGAGTTGCCGGCGTGATGCACGTAATTGATGCGTTCGATTTCGGGATGCGACTGGATCGCCACCGCATCGAAGCCGCCCATCTGGGCTGCCGTCACGAATGAAGGCTGCAACTGGCCGAGCGACTGCATCGTCGTCGTGGGCCGCATGTGCTCGTCTTTGGCAAGGATGGTGAGGCCGTTGACGTCCTTCACCGGGATCACCGAATTCTTGAAGCGGCCCTCGTCCCAGGCTTTCGCGGCGCGCTGCTGGCTCTGCACCGCATAGGCATCGACGTCATCGCGCGAAAAGCCGTATTTGGTCGCGATCAGATCGGCGGATACCCCCTGCGGCATGAAATAGGCCGGCACCGCGATCGAGGGATCCATCGGCCAGGCGCCGCCGGACGCGCCGATGCCGACCCGGCTCATGGACTCCGCGCCCCCGCCGATGGTGAGTTCATGCTGACCGCTCATGATCTGGGCGGCGGCGAAATTCACCGCGTCGAGGCCGGAGGCGCAGAATCGGCTGATCTGGACGCCGGGAACGGATTCGCCGAGACCGGCGTTGAGCGCCGCGAAGCGCGCGATGTCGGAGCCGGCCTCGCCGACCGGATCGACCACGCCGAGAATGACGTCGTCGACGATGCCTTCGGCCAGGTTGTTGCGCTCCTTGAGCGCCTTCAGCGGCGCGGTCGCCAGCGCCAGTGCGGTCACCTCATGCAGCGCGCCATCGGCCTTGCCGCGGCCGCGCGGCGTGCGAACGTGATCGTAGATATATGCCTCAGGCATGACGCCCTCCTGGTATGAGGATCATAATATATAAGCGATTTGGAAGTGGCCCGCGGCGGATTGTTGAGCGGCCGCGGGAAGGGTTTCTCCGGTCAGAAGGTTTCGGCCGCCAATTCCATGATGGTCGCGCTTCCGGTCTGGATGCGCGCAAGATTCACCGACGTTTCCGGCAACATCCGCTCCATGAAGAAGCGGCCGGTCACCAGCTTGGTCGTCAGATAAGCCGTCGCGCCGCCGCCCGCAATCTTGTCGTGCGCGACTTTCGCCATCCGCGCCCACATGTAGCCGAGGGTGACGAGGCCGAACAGGTGCAGGTAATCGGTGGCGGCGGCACCGGCGTTGTCCGGCTTCATCATCGCATTCTGCATCAGCCAGGTGGTGGCCTGCTGCAGATGGCCGAGCGCGGTGGAAAGCGGCGTCACAAAGGGCTTCATGGCCTCCTCCGCGCCATGCTCCTTGGCGAAAGAGGCGACCTCGCCGAAGAAGGACATGACGGCGCGGCCACCGTCGCGCGGCAGTTTCCGCCCAACGAGATCGAGTGCCTGAATACCGTTGGCGCCTTCGTAGATCATGGCGATGCGCGCGTCGCGCACGAATTGCTCCATGCCCTGCTCGGCGATATAGCCGTGGCCGCCATACATCTGCTGCGCCTGCACCGCGTTGGCAAAGCCGGTATCGGTGAGGAAGCCTTTCATGACCGGCGTCATCAGCCCCATATGATCGTCAGCTGCCTCTCGGTCCTTCGGATCGCTGGAGCGGTGGGCGACGTCGCTCTTCAGCGCGGTCCATACCACCATCGCGCGCGCCGCTTCGTTGAAGGCGCGAATGGTGAGCAGCGTGCGGCGCACGTCCGGATGCACGATGATCGGATCGGCCGGCTTGTCCGGCGCCTTTGGCCCGGAGAGCGCGCGGCCCTGCAGTCGGTCGCGGGCATAGGCCACGGCGTTCTGGTAGGCGACCTCGGACTGCGCCAGCCCCTGCACCGCAACCCCGAGCCGCGCCTCGTTCATCATCACGAACATGCCCTGCATGCCCTTGTTTTCTTCGCCGATCAGCCAGCCGGTGGCGCCGTCATAATTCATCACGCAGGTCGAATTGCCGTGAATGCCCATCTTGTGTTCGATCGAACCGCAGGTCACGCCATTAGGCGCGCCGAGCGTACCATCGGCATTGACGAGGATCTTCGGCACCACGAACAGCGACACGCCCTTGATGCCGGCGGGTGCGCCCTCGATTCGAGCCAGCACCAGATGGATGATGTTCTCGGCCAGATCGTGCTCGCCGGCGGAGATGAAAATCTTGGTCCCGGTAATCTTGTAGCTGCCGTCGGCCTGCTTGACGGCCTTGGTGCGCAACAGGCCGAGATCGGTGCCGCATTGCGGCTCGGTGAGATTCATGGTGCCGGTCCATTCACCGGCCACCATCTTCGGCACGAACATCTGCTTCTGCTCGGGTTTGCCGTGCACGATCAGCGCCGCGGTCGCGCCCATCGTCAGACCGCCATACATCGCAAACGCCATATTCGCCGAGCACTGGAATTCGTTGACGGCCTGGCTCAGCGTGACCGGCAGGCCCTGACCACCATATTCCACCGGCGCCGAGAGGCCGAGCCAGCCGCCCTCGGCCACCTGCTTGAAAGCCTCCTTGAAACCTTTCGGGGTCGTCACGCTGCCGTCGTCATGGCGGGTGCAGCCCTCAAGATCGCCGACGCGATTGAGCGGCTGCAACACTTCCTCGCTGAGCTTGGCCGCCTCATTCAAAACCGCCTCCCGCACGTCGGCGGAGGCATCGCTGAACCCTGGAAGATTGTCGTAGCGGTCGATCTGAAACACATCATTGAGCAGGAAGGTGACGTCTTCCAGGGGCGCTTTGTAGATCGGCATGGTGTTCTCCCGGCAGGGGCAGGCTGAAGTTGGCGGCGGCGTTGAAGCGAAATTTTGCGGTTGTTCCGGAAACAGACCTTAGCCGGTTCCGGAGGTCCTAGGGAATGAGCGAGGCCGCAAATATCCGCTCCGCCATTGCGGCATTACAGCGCCTGACAATTCCCCTACTGTTTTGCGAGTTGCTCCCCCATCAAGCGATGCAGCAGATTGATCGCCTTGAGCGGGCGCACCATGACCTTGAAATGCGTGATCCGGCCATCCTCGCTGAAGCTGATGATATCGACGCCATTGAGCTTGATCCCCTCGATCTCGCTTTCGAATTCGAGGACCGCGCCGGCGTCGCTGCGCCATTCGCCGACATATCGGAAGCCCGGGCCACCGAGCACCTTTTCCGCGCTCGACAAATATTTGAACGTGATGTCGCGTCCGCGTTGCGGCGTATGCACGACGGGGCTTTCGAATACCGCATCAGGGTGAAGCAGATCCCAGAGCGCCGCGTGGTCATGGGATTTCATGTAGCCGTACCACTTGTCGAGGGCGGTCGTGGTCATCAGGTCTCCAGTCCGGCGCTGACGAGGTTGGGCTCTGGCAGTCGGCCCGAGTTATGCATATTGACGCATATGCAACTTTATGCATAAAGTCAATGACAGTTCGTAAGCGACGGAGGGCTGGCGTCTTGGCGCTCGGCGACGCAATTCTTGCATGCCTGACGGAACGTCCGATGACGGGCTATGAGCTCGCCAAGACGTTCGATGCGTCGATCGGGTTCTTCTGGAAAGCCGACCACCAGCAGATCTATCGCGAGCTGACGCGGCTTCGCGACCGCGGCTACATTCAGGGCCGCGAAGTCGTGCAGTCGGGCAAGCCCAACAAGCTGGTCTATACCCTCACCCAAGAGGGCCGGGCCGCATTGAGGCACTGGGCCGCCCGGCCGAGCGTCCCGGCGTCGATCAAGGACGATCTCCTGGTACGGCTCTACGCGCTCGACAGCGTCGACATCGAACCCTTGCGCACGGATCTGATGGCGCGGATGGAACACCACCGCGACCGTTGTTCCCGCTATGAACGCATTCTCAACAAACGCTTCCCGCAAGGCATCGCTTCGCCCGCGGACGTGGGCAAGCTGCTGGGACTCCGCATGGGCGTTCGTCATGAGCGGGCCGTGGTGGAGTGGTGCGAAGAGGCGCTCGACGCCTTGTCGGCTTTGTCGGCCGGGGCCAGCCGGACCAATATCGCCTCGATCCAGGACGGCCAACGCGAAAACAACGGATAGGCGGTCGTGTCACCGGCGGTCGCTGCCGGTGTTCAGGCGCCTCGCCCCGGCCAAACCCCCATCGATTTCATCCCGAAGCCAACTTTAAGGCCACCCGGCCCCGTTCCTTAACCCGTTATTTACCGTAACGCGAAAAAGTCGGCATCTGAGGCAGACGACCTGCGCGGAATTCGATTGTCTCTTGATCGGGACGCGCGGGGAGGCTGAAGGCGCAGGTGGAGCGCTGAAGTCTTGAACCGGACCGAGAGCATGAATTCGCGCGTATCGTGGAGTACTGAAGGCATCGATCCATCTGTCCGGGAGAGGGCCGAGGCCGCCGCGCGCCGGGCCGGCATGTCGCTGAGCGACTGGCTCAATTCCACCCTCGGCGAGTCCGCCCCGCCCAGTTTTCGTCCGCCCTACGATCAGCGGCCGGCGATGCCCAGCCAGGAAAGCCGCGAGGTCGCGGATATTCACCAGCGGCTGGACTCGATCGCCCGGCAGATCGAACAGATTTCCCAGGTAAGGCCGCGCAACGATCCGCCGCGCAGTGAACCTCCCCGCAATGAACCGGCCGTCGCGCGGCAGTTGAACGATGCCATCTCGCGCCTCGACGCGCGGCTCTCGCAGATTTCAAACCCTGCGCCGGCACGCCAGGCCGAGATGCCGGACAGGCAGCGCCAGGCCGACCTGATCGAGCGCGCGGCAGCCAAGGTGTACCGCCCCTCACCTCCGCTCAGCCCGGCCTCGCTCGACTTCGCGATCGCGGAAATCGCTGCGCGTCAGAATGAACTCGATAGCGCCCAGCCCCGGAAGATGCCGCCGCGCAGCGCGCCGCCGATCGCGCCGGCCGCCTCGCCGATGACAGCTTACGCGCCGCCGACGGCATCGGCTGCATCGACAGGCCCGGATTTTTCCGCGCTCGAGCGTCATCTCATCAAGATCACGAGCCAGATCGAGGCCTTGCAACGTCCCGATCAGATCGAGCAATCGATCGCCGCTTTCCGCAGCGAGCTCGCCGAAATTCGCACCGCCATCACCGAGGCAATGCCGCGCCGCGCGATTTAATCGATCGAGAACGAGATCCGCTCGCTGTCGCGCCGCATCGACGACACCCGCCAGAGCGGCATCGACGGCCAGGCGCTCGCCGGCATCGAGCGCGCGCTGGGTGAAATTCGCGAAGCATTGCGCTCGCTGACCCCCGCCGAGCAACTGGCCGGCTATGACGAGGCGATCCGCAATCTCGGCGCCAAGCTTGATTTGATCTTGCGGGCCAATGACGACCCATCAACGATCCACCAGCTCGAAAGCGCCATCGCCGCGCTCCGCGCCATCGTCTCCAATGTCGCATCCAACGATGCGCTGGCCCGGCTTAGCGATGATGTGCACGTCCTTTCATCCAAGGTCGATCAGCTTGCACGTTCCGATGGCCATGCTGATTTGTTCGCGCTGCTCGAACAGCGCATCGCCGCACTGACTTCGTCGCTGGAGAGTTGCGAGCAGCGGCCGGCGGCAAGCGAAAACTCCGAGCATATCGAGACCGTGCTGCGGGCATTGTCCGACCGTCTCGATCGTATGCCGGTCGGCAACGACAACGCGTCCGCCTTTGCCCATCTTGAGCAGCGCGTTTCCTATTTGCTCGAACGGCTGGAGGCCTCCGCCGATCAGCGCGGCGGCAATCTTGGACGGGTCGAAGAAGGGCTGCAGGATATCCTGCACCATCTCGAACGCCAGCATGCGAGCTTTGCGGCCTTCGCTGCAGGCAGCCGGAACGAGCCTGCCCCGTCGGACAGCGGCATCGCCGACATCGTCAAGCGCGAATTGTCCGACATCCGCTTCAGCCAGGCTGAAACCGACCGCCACACGCAGGATTCCCTCGAAGCGGTTCACAACACGCTCGGCCATGTGGTCGACCGGTTGGCCATGATCGAGGGCGATCTGCGCGCGGTTCGCGTCCAGCCGGCCGCACCGCAGCCGGAAGCGCCGCGGGAACCCACCTTTGCCGCGCCGCCCGCGCCTGAATTTGTCGAGCCGCCTGCGCCGATGCCGGAGCCCCCACCGGCCGCCATGGCGCCGGAGCCCAAACCTGAATTGCCGAATCCTGTCGCGATGCAGCCGCATTTCGACGCCGCCCCGCGGGAATTCGCCTCCGCTTCGACGGCGGTGCCCCCGGCTACGGCAGCAATACCGATGGCCATCAGCGAAATTCTGGTGCCACACGCAGCGCAACCGCGCGTCGCGATCGCACCGGAGCTGCCGCCCGATCATCCGCTCGAACCGGGAACCCGGCCGCCGGGGCGAGCGGCTTCGCCGTCGGAGCGCATCGCAGCGTCCGAGAGCGCCATCGGCGAAATTCCGGCAGCCGCGAAAGAGCCCGTCAGCACCTCGAGCTTCATCGCCGCCGCCCGCCGCGCCGCCCAGGCCGCAGCGGCCGCACCGCCGCCCGACAAGGCTGCCCGCGGCGCATTGAAGGCGGCCGGTGGCCAGGGCAAGGAGCCATCGACGATGACCTCCAAGATCCGCTCGTTGCTGGTGGGTGCGAGCGTGGTCGTGATCGTGCTTGGCTCCTTCAAGATGGCGATGACGCTGCTCGACGGCGGCAGCGCGCCGCAGATGCCCGCGATGGAGAATTCGAGCGAGCCACAATCTCCGGGCCAAACGCCCGCCAATGACGGTGCCAAACCACCCATGCCGGCCCCGATGGCGCCTTCGATGACCTCGCCAACTCCGATCGGACGGCAATCGCTCAATAGCTACATTCCGGACGCCGCCGATGGCACCGCGTCGGTCGCGATCTCGCCGACCGTGGTCACGCCGTCGGCTTCATCCGCAAACGATGTGACCGGCACGATTCCAGTCCTGCAGCCCACAGCAGGCAACGACAGGTTGGCCTTGATCCCGATTCCGCCGACCGAAAGACTGCCCGACACGATCGGCGGACCGGTGCTGCGCGCCGCCGCCCTCAAAGGCGATCCGACCGCGGCGTATGAGATCGGCGTGCGCTTCGCCGAAGGCAAGGGCGTTGCGCCCAATTTCGACGAAGCAGCGAAATGGTACGACCGCGCGGCCCAGGCCGGCGTGGTGCCGGCGATCTTCCGGCTGGCGACCCTGTACGAGAAGGGTCTGAGCGTGAAAAAGGACGTCGACATCGCCCGGCGCTATTACATGCGGGCCGCCGAGCGCGGCAACGCCAAGGCGATGCATAATCTCGCCGTGCTCGACGCCGACGGTGGCGGCAAGGGCGCCAACTACAAAAGCGCGGCACAATGGTTCCGCAAGGCCGCCGATCGCGGCGTCGCGGACAGCCAGTACAACCTCGGCATCCTCTATGCCCGCGGCATCGGTGTCGAACAGAACCTGGCCGAATCCTTCAAGTGGTTCAGCCTGGCCGCGGCCCAGGGCGATGCGGATGCGGGTCACAAACGCGACGATATCGCCAAACGGCTCGACGCCCAGTCGCTTGCTGCTGCAAAACTCGCGATCCAGACCTTCACGCCGGAGCCCCAGCCCGACGACGCCATCAATGTGGCGAGCCCCGCGGGCGGATGGGACTCTGCGCCGGCGCAGGTCGGTACCGCAAAACCTGCCGCGAAGCCGGTTTCGGCCAAGCGCACTGCCGCCGCGCATTAGGGCATGCGCCGGACCCGAAGGACCGCGTTGGCGCAAAGTGGGAACCGGTTTTCCCTTAGCTAACAAACGCAAAGCGTTTGCGCGGAGATCATGCCCGCACTAAAGATATGAGAACATGATCTGGTGCCGCGGGCCGATGCCGCCTGGCGTCGCCGGCATGTACCTCGGCGATGAAGACGTATAGAAAATACGCCATCGCATACGCGGCTCTCAAAAGTCTCGCCCCAAGAGGATCGCATTGCCGCCCGACGATCGTCAGGACGAAGGAAGTCATTTCCGGAGGTCACCGACAGGGCCTTGGGTGGCGCCACCGCGCCAGCCTGCCAGCCAGCCTCAGGTGGCGCCTCGTCATGCCGCCTGGAAAAGACGACGGCCTATCTGGTCGGCCGTGCTCTTTGTTCTGCTTATTTCCAGCGTGGGCATCCGCGCCTACAGAGACCTTTCTCGGCCGGAGGCGTGGGCCTATTGGAAGGAATCCTACTTCTCACCGAGCATGACGTCCTCGCTGGTCGCGAAGGCCGACCTTGACGGCTCAGCGCGCGGCAGGCCTGCACTCGCCATTGGCGGCACGATCGGCGCCGCAACTGCGGGCTGGCTGCGCGAGCGGCTCGACGAAGCTCATCTGACGCCGGGCGACACCGTATTGCTGTCCTCTCGCGGCGGCGATTTGAATCAGGCCATCATCATGGGTGAGATCATCCGATCGCGGGGGCTCGCGACCGCGGTTGGTACTGCCAATGCCTCTGGCCAGATCACGCGATCCTACTGTGCCAGCGCCTGCGTGCTGGTCTATGCCGGCGGCAAGCCCCGTTACGGCATCGAGGGATCGGTGCTGGGGGTCCACCGATTTGTGACGTCCTCGCCCGGTCGCGACCCCGTCGCCGATACCCAGCGGACCGCGGGGATGGTCCTGAGCTATATGACCAGGATGGGCGTGTCCTCCGCCGTTGTAGAGGCGATGTCCGAGACCCGGGATGTCCGCTGGCTCGGCCAAAAGGAAGCCTCGGTGATGAATCTCGTCACCGATCCTGTTCTGAAGCCTTGAGCCGGCCGCCGTTAATCTGAATTTTTCACCACGTCGCAAAGTGCTGGGCCGGAAGCGGCAAAAAAGCAGCCCCCAGCGGATTCTTTAGTCCCTCCCGTGGGCGATTTCGGCTATGCAGAGGCGCGGTCTTTGATCCGCATTCCCAAAGAAACCATGCCATGAGCGGTTTCGGCCAGCCTCACGGCTCATTCCGAAACGACGCGCGTGCAGCTTTACCTTCCGATCGCCGACATTCCGGTCAATGTCTTCCTCATCCTCGCGATGGGCGCGGCGGTCGGCTTCGTGTCGGGCATGTTCGGCATCGGCGGCGGATTCCTGATGACGCCGCTGTTGATCTTCATCGGCATCGCGCCGGCGGTTGCGGTCGCTTCCGTCGCCAGCCACATCGCGGCCTCCTCGTTCTCCGGTGCGATATCCTATTGGCGCCGCCGCGCCATTGATCCGGCGCTGGCGCTGGTGCTGCTGTGCGGCGGTACCATCGGCACCGCGCTTGGGGTCTGGACCTTCACGCTGCTGCGCTCGCTGGGCCAGCTCGATCTGATGATCGCGCTGTCCTATGTCGTGCTGCTCTCGACCGTGGGCGGACTGATGTTCTGGGAAGGCTTGCGCTCGATCCTGCGCGTCCGGCGCGGCGTCGCCGTTCCGATGCGCCGCTCGGGCAGCCACGGCTGGATCCACGGCCTGCCACTGAAGATGCGCTTCAAGCGTTCCAAAATCTATCTGTCGGTCATCCCGGTCGTCACTGTCGGCATGATCATCGGCTTTATCGGCGCGGTGATGGGCATCGGCGGCGGCTTCATCCTGATCCCGATCATGATCTATCTGTTGCGGGTGCCGACCTCCACCGTGATCGGCACCTCCATGGTGCTGACGCTGGTCACCATGGTGTTCGCCACCTTGCTGCACGCAGTCACCAACCATCTGGTCGACGCGGTGCTGGCGCTGATCCTGATGGTCGGCGGGGTAACCGGCGCGCAGTTCGGCGCGCGCGCCGGCCAGAAGATTCGCGGCGAACATCTGCGGCTCCTGCTTGGGCTTTTGATTCTCGCGGTCGGCATTCGCTTCGCGATCGAACTGGGGCTCCGTCCGGACGATCTCTTCACCATCCGGGAAACCGGAGGCGCCGGATGAACCAACGCCGTCCCCTTGCCGCCGCCGGCCTGCTCGTGCTGAGCATGGCTTTCACTCTGTCGCCGGCGCGCGCGGAACGGCTGATCGTGTCGGTCTCGAACCACCGGGTCACGGTGACGCCAAACTATTCCGGCGAGGAACTGGTGCTGTTCGGCTCGGTCGAAAAGGACGCAACGACGCCCGCCTCGCGCACCAGCTACGATCTCGTCGTGACCGTGATCGGCCCCCGCGCCGACATGGTGACACGCCGCAAGGAGCGCAAATTCGGCATCTGGATCAACACCGACTACCGCGAATTTCTCGGGGTGCCGACCTATCTCGCCTTGTTTTCCAACCGGCCGTTTGACGCCATCGCTTCCCCCGACGTCGAACGGCGGCAGCAGCTCGGTCTCAACAATGTGCTTTTGACCCAGCGCGTCGGGACCGATTACGCCGACGTCGTGCCGAACGATCCGTTCCGCAGCGCCTTCGTGCGGCTGCGCTCCGAACACGGGCTCTATCGCGAAGAAACCTCTGCCGTGACCTTCCTGACGCCGACGCTGTTTCGCACCGGCATTCCGCTTCCGGCCGAAGTGCCGATCGGAACCTATGAGGTCGAGATCAAGCTGTTCTCCGACGGCGTCTTGATCACGCGAACCGAAACCGCGTTCGACATCGTCAAGGTCGGCTTCGAGCAGTTCGTCGCGAACACCGCCCGCCAGGACGGCTTTGTCTATGGCCTGGTCACGGCGTGCATGGCGCTGATGACGGGCTGGATGGCGTCGATCGTGTTCCGCAAGGATTAGTTCTCCTCAGGATGAGGCCGGCGGCGGTTCGATCACGGTGGGGACGCCGGGCTCGAGCAATTTGAGGCGCGCGCCGAATCCGAGCGTGTCGAAGGAAGCGCGCAGGTCGCCGGCGTTTTGACGGAAATGCGCCCAGCCGTCGGTGTGCAGCGGAACGATCACCGCATCGGGAAACGCGCGCGCGGTCTCAATGGTGTCGTTGGTATCCATGGTGAGATGGAACGGCCCCCGGGTCTGCGCCGCGCCGGCGAACGGCAGCACCACCCCGGCCCTGAAACGGCGGGCGACCTCGGCCACGCCATCGTACCAGACCGTATCGCCGCTGATGTAGATCGGGCGGCTGTTCCCATTCGCCGAAGACAGCACGAAGCCGATGACGTCCCCGGCCATTGGCTCGATCCCGGCCGGACCATGGCGCGCGGGCGTCGCGGTGACGGTCAGCGATTGCCCATCCTTGCCGGTCAATTCGGTGGTTGCCCAGGGCATGAGGCCTTCGGTGTGGCCGCCGAGCCGCTTTGCGCCCGCAACCGTGGTCAGCACGCGCTTGGCCTTGCTGAGAAAATCCCTGCCGGAATCATCGAGATTGTCGGAATGCTGGTCGTGGCTGAGCAGCACAGCATCGACTTCGCCGATGGCGTCCGCACTGAGCGCCGGGCCCGACAGCTTCTCGAGCTTCACATGCGGCAATTGATAGGTCCGGGGCGTATCGAAGGTCGGATCGGTGAGCAGCCGAAAGCCATCGATTTCGATCAGCGCGGTGGGACCGCCGATCAGGGTGATGCGAAGTGAATTCATGTCAGCCTCTTTAATTAGTTATCGCGATGACGCGGCCGGACGCGTCACCAGATAGATGCCGAGCGCCACCGGAACGATCCCCAGCAGGTCCCGGGTTTCGACGTGCTCGCCCAGCACCATCCAGGCGAACAGCATGCCAAGCGGCGGCATCAGGAAGTGATAGGCGCTCGCCGCGGTCGCTCCACATACCTTGAGGAGATGAAACCACAACAGATAGGCCAGGATCGACCCGCCAAGGGTGAGGAACGCGAACGCACCCAACAGATGCATGTTCGGCACGATATCGCCGACGTCCGACAGCGTGAACGCAACCGGGAGCAGCACGACCCCCGCGGCCAGATTCTGGACGCCGTTGCCGATCCAGAGACTGCCCTTCGGCGCCAGCAGCTTGAACAGGATGGTGCCGGCCACGATCGAGGCGAGCGAAGCGAGTGTGAACAGGATGCCGTGCAGGCTATCGGTGCCGACCGACATGCGATGCCAGACGATGAAACCTACACCGAGGATGCCGAGCAACAGCCCGGCGACCTTGCGCCAGGTGAGTTGCTCCCCGAGAACGAGGGCCGCCAGCACGGCGGTGAAGACCGGGTTGGCGCTGACGATCAGCCCGCCGAGGCCGGCGGACACGGTCTGCAAGCCCGTATAGCCGAGACCGAGATAAAGCGCGTTGTTGGCGACGCCGAGAATCGCAAACACCAAAGTATCCCGCCAGGACAGCGACCAGGATTCGCGGCGAACCGCCGAAATGCCGAGGATCAGAACCCCCGCCAGCGAAAAGCGCGCCGCCAGCAGGATCAGCGGCGGGCAATAGGTGACGCCGATCTTTCCGGCGACAAAGGCAAAACTCCAGAGCAGGCAGAACAGGCCGACATAAAGCGGCAAGGGATTGAAGCTGGCGCGGGGAACCGCGACGGACGGGGCAAGCGACATGGAACTTTCCTTGAATTTTTCCTTGAATTTTTCCTTGGAAATTCTCCCTGGGCCCCCATATAGGTCCGCGCCTTGCTATTTGGAAATTAAATGTTAAACTCGTATCCAGTGGAAATCTGAATAGATGGAATGAACAGGTGACGTCATGCTCGATCTGGAGCTGTTGCGCAGTTTCGTCTCGGTAGTCGACGCCGGTGGCTTCACCCGCGCCGGTGAACGCGTCCATCGCACCCAGTCCACCGTCAGCCAGCAGATCAAGCGGCTGGAAGACGATATCGGCCAGCCGCTGTTGAATTGTGCGGCTAAGGACGTGGCGCCGACCGAGGCCGGCGAGCGGCTCTTGCCCTATGCGCGGCGGTTGCTCGCGCTGGCGGAGGAAGCCCGCGACGTGCTGACTCGCCCGGGCAGTGAAGGCGCGGTGCGGCTCGGGGTGCCCGAAGATTTCGCCGCCTATCGGCTGGCGAAATTGCTGGCGGCGTTTTCGCGCTCGCATCCGACCCTGCGGCTCGACGTCCGCGCCGATCAAAGCGCCAATCTCAAGCGCGACCTCGAACGCGGCGACCTCGATCTGGCGCTGTTCAAGCGCGCCGCCGGCGAAAAGGGCGGCATCGCGGTATGGCCGGAGCGGGTGCACTGGGTCACCAGCAAGAGCCATCCGCGCGATACCAGAACGGGCTCGGTGCCGTTGATCGGCTTTCCCCCCGGCTGTCTCTATCGGGCGGGCGCGATCCACGCGCTCGAAAGCGCCGGGCGGACCTGGCACATGGCCTATACCAGCTCCAACCTCGCCGGCATTCAGGCCGCGGTCGCGGCCGGCATGGGCCTGAGCATTCTTTCGGAGATGGCGATCCAGGGCGATCATCGCGTGTTGACCGCGAAAGACGGTTTTTCGCCGATCGACCGCACCGAAGTGGCGCTGGTGGCCTCTCCCGATGCCAGCCCGGCGACGCTGCGGCTCGCCGATCGCCTCGCCGAATTCTGCAGCAACGTGCAGGCGAAGGCGGCGTAGTCGCCGGGCGCGCCTCGCGGGCGTCGTCATTGCGAGCGCGCGACCCGTTGGCTCCTCGCAATAACGTCGAGACCGAAGTCTATCACCCCTTCCGTCCCAATCAGCTCGCCGCAAACAACCGCGCGTGGTCGTCGCGCAGCTGTCGCTTCAGCAGCTTGCCGCTCGGATTCTTGGGCAGCGCATCCGCAAAGACGATCCGCTTCGGCGTCTTGAACGACGCCAGGATTGCTTGGGAATGCGCAAGGACTTCGGACTCGGTCAGCTGGTGGCCTGACTTGATCACCACCACGGCCACCACCGCCTCGACCCAGCGCGGATGCGGGACGCCGATGACCGCGACTTCCGAGACCGCGGGCAACCGATACAGCGCCTCCTCGACTTCACGGCTGGCGACATTCTCGCCGCCGGTCTTGATCATGTCCTTCTTGCGATCGACCACCGTGATGTAGCCCTCCTCATCGACGGTTGCCAAATCGCCGGAGTGAAACCAGTCCCCCTCGAACGCGGCCTTGGTGCGCTCATCATCGTGGAAATAGCCGACCATCAGATGCGGCGAGCGGTGGACGATCTCGCCGACTTCGCCCACCGCCACGTCGCGCAAGGCATCATCGACCACCCGCGTCTCGACATTGAGCACGGCGCGTCCGCATGATCCCGGCTTGCGCAACTGATCCTCCGGACCGAGCATCGTCGCCAGCGGCGCGATCTCGGTCTGGCCATAGAGATTCCATAGCCGCACCTTCGGCAGGCGCTGCGCCAGCTCGCGCAGCACTTCGACCGGCATGATGGAGGCGCCGTAATATCCCTTGCGCAGGCTGGAGAGATCGGTGGAATCGAAGCGCGGCGAGCGCAATAACGAAATCCACACGGTCGGCGGCGCAAAGAACGAGCTGATGCGGTAGCGCTCGATCAGCGGCAGCAGATTGTCCGGCGTGGGGTACGCGGTAATGACATTGGTCGCGCCGATATAGATCGAAGGACCAAAGAACACGTCGAGCTGCGCGCAATGATACAGCGGCAGTGCATGAAGCGTCAGATCATCCGCGGCGATGCCGGCGTCGACGATGCAGCTGACATACTGCCAGATCACCGCGTCATGGGTCAGCATCGCGCCCTTCGGCGAGGATTCCGTTCCGCTGGTGTAGACGATCTGCGCGAGATCGGCGCCAGTGAGTTCGGGCTCTGGCGGGGGAGTTTCGCAGGCGGCGAGTTTGTCGAAGCCAATCATATCGGCCTGGGGCTCGCTGGCACCCTCGGCGGGAAGCCAGATGAGGTCTTGCACGGCGGTGTCGAGCGCCTTTGCGGCGCGCGCCAGCGAAGCGAGGCCGCTGTCGGTCGCCAGCATGGTCGCGCCGGCGTGGCGCAGGATGTAGGCGACCTCCTCGGCCTTGAGCATGAAATTGATCGGCACCAGCACCGCGCCGAGCCGCGCGAGCGCAAACCGCATCGCCACGAAAGCGTGGGAATTGCGCGCCAGCACCGCGACACGCGTGCCCTTGGCGACGCCGCGCTCGGCGAGGCCCGCGGCGACGCGTTCGCTGATACGATCGAATTCGGCATAGCTCCAACTTGTTTCGCCGCACACGACGGCGAGCTTGTCGGGTGTCCTTGCGGCGCTACGGCGCAACAGGTCTGCGAGCGTCTGGCGACGGGTGATCGAATGCATGCCGGCGTTCCCCTTCCGAAAGCGTCCTTTGAGACCAGTCTGCCTCCGCTCAGGGGCGCTTACAAGGTAGCTGCAACCGGACGCAAATTCGCCTTCCCGCGGCGCGGAATGCGCCCGGGCTGTGCATCAACATTGTCCCTCGAAGATAAGAGGGCGCGGGGAAGGCCGGGTGCTGGCCGCACCCATGGCCCGCCTGCAAACAAAAAAGCAGGCGGCAGTCACCACAGGTTCAGCCAATCATCCGGCCTTCCCCGCGCAATGGTTTTAACGGTTTCCTTCGCGCTCTCCCCAGTGACCGGGCTCTTTTGCCACTGTCGCCGGCGAAAACTTGTTTTCGCCAACTTGACGCCAGCGTCGGGGCGTCAGGACCACACGACTTCGCCGTCCGCATTAGCGCCATTCGTCAAAGGCGCCATCCGCGTCCACCACATCCCATGCTCCACGTCCGTGACGATCGCGAAACGCCCCTCTTGTGGGACGGGATGGCAGAATCAATAAAGCTGCGTCTAGCAAATCGCGAAGCGAAATATTTTTCGCCGGAGGGCTGGACACGAAAGTCGCCGGACAGCCTGTCGGGCAAATCAATAGCAGCGCGACGCGGCGATTGCATGCAGCCTGCGATCGCCGAGCACATGTGCCATGAAGCCCGGCGTCTGGAATATTTTCGAAAACGCCTTGTCGCGAATGCTCAGGCCGCCGGTATAGGCGCCGAACGCCGGCATCACGGCGCGCTGGCCGTCGCTGGCGAAACAGCGCCGCTCCATCGCACGGCCGCGCGTCGCCACGCGCGCCTTGGGATGAAGATGGCCGGCGATTTCGCCGACAGCTCCGGTCGGCTCGTGACGAAACGCGATGGCGCCGATGGCGACTTCGCTGGCGACGATGCCGCCGAGATCGGACGGCTGAGCGGGATCGTGATTGCCCGAAATCCAGATCCAGTCGCGCCGCGCCTGCATCGCCGACAGCGCCTCGCGATCCGGCGCAGAAAGCCGCTGATGGGCGTCGCGGTCGTGAAAGCTGTCGCCGAGCGCGATCACGGTGCGCGGGTCGTGGCGCGCGATCACGGAAGCGAGCCGGCTAAGCGTCGCCACGGTATCGTAGGGCGGCAGCAACACGCCGCGCGCAGCAAAGCTGGAGCCCTTTTCCAGATGCAGGTCCGAGACCACCAGCAGGCGCTCTTCTTCCCAGAACAGCGCGCCGGAGAGATCGGCGACGAAACTGACGCCAGCGATTTCCAGGGAAGGGCTATTAGCGATTTCAACAGCTGCTCCCGTCATGGCCGGGCACAGCCGTCTGAAGGACGGCGTCGCTTCCGCTCGCCTATGCCCGGCCATCCACGTCTTGGCCTCATCGAGAAAAAAGACGTGGATGCCCGGGACAAGCCCGGGCATGACGCTGTGGTTGGAACGGAGCGCAACAAATTCATCGCTTACGACATCGCCTCTTTCACCAGTTCGTCGGCGGCCTCCGCCAGGAGCTCGTCGGAGGCTTCGCCATAGACCGCTTCGCGGCCGATTTCCAGCATCACCGGGACCGCCAGCGGCGAGACCCGGTCGAGTTCCCGGTGGGTGATTCGCCCCCTGATTCGGGCGAGCATATCACCCAACCGGCGAAGATCGAGCAGCCCGGTCGCGGCATCGGCACGGGCGGCGCGCAGCAGCACGTGATCGGCCTGGTGCTTGCGCAGCACGTCATAGATCAGGTCGGTCGAAAACAACACCTGGCGCCGGCTCTTTTCCTCGCCCGTAAAGCGCCGCGCGATCAGCCCCGAGATCAGCGCGCAGGTCCGGAAGGTGCGTTTCATCAGCGCGGATTCCGCAAGCCATGCTTCGAGGTCGTCGCCGAGCATGTCCGGAGCGAACAGCGCGTTGAGGTCGAGCTTGCCCTGCCGGATCATGAACGACATGTCGCCCAGCCCCCACACCGCCAAGGCGTATTCATTGGCAACAAAGCCGAGCGGCCGCGCGCGGGCGCGCTCCAGCCGCCGCGTCACGAGCATGCCGAGCGTCTGGTGCGCCAACCGGCCCTCGAAGGGATAGCAGACGAGGTAGTGTTTATTGCCGCGTGGAAAAGTCTCCACCACCAGCTCGCGCGTGCCGGGGACGCGCGACAGATGCGCCTGCAGCGACAGCCAGTCGCGCACCTGGTCCGGCAGGCCGTTCCACGCGCGCTTGTCAGCCAAGAGCTTTCGAACCCGTTCGGCGAGATAAGTGGAGAGCGGAAATTTGCCGCCCATATAGGACGGCACCTTGGCGTCCACGTCGTTGGCGCGCGAAACGTAGACCTGATCCTCCGACAGCTGCTCGTAGCGCACCACCTCGCCGCCGAAGACGAAGGTATCGCCGACGACGAGACCCTCGATGAAATATTCCTCGATCTCGCCGAGCATTCTGCCGCCGCGCCCGAGCGCACCGGTCGCCCCAGTATTTCCCTTTGCACCGCGCGAGCGCACCAGGCGCACCTTCAGCATCGGCTCCTCGACGATGGTGCCGACATTGAGTCGGTAGCTTTGCCGCACCCGCGGATTGGTGACGCGCCAGCGGCCATTCTTGTCCTGCTTGATGCGGGCGAAGCGCTCATAGGTCTTCAGCGCGTAGCCGCCGGTGGCGACGAAATCGACCACGTCGTCGAAATCGGTGCGGGCGAGACCGGAATAGGGCGCAGCCGTCAACACTTCCTGATAGAGCTGATCGGAAAGAAAAGGTTCGCCGCAGGCGCAGCCGAGCACATGCTGCGCCAGCACGTCGAGCGCGCCGGTGCGCAGCGGCGGGGTGTCCTGCGCGTTTTCGTTGACCGCATCGATCGCCACATGACACTCGAGCACCTCGAAGCGGTTGGCCGGCACAAGGACGGCGCGCGAGGCTTCGTCGATGCGGTGATTGGCGCGGCCGATCCGCTGCATCAGGCGCGAGGCGCCCTTCGGCGCGCCGATATTGATGACGAGGTCGACGTCGCCCCAGTCGACGCCGAGATCAAGCGAGGAGGTGCAGACCAGGCCGCGCAGCCTTCCCTTGGCCATGGCATCTTCGACCTTGCGGCGCTGCGCCACATCGAGCGAGCCGTGATGCAGCGCGATCGCCAGGCCATCATCGTTCATCCGCCAGAGATCCTGAAACAGCATCTCGGCCTGGCTGCGGGTATTGACGAAGACCAGCGTGGTGTTGTTGCGCTTGATCAGATCGTAGACCTCGTTGAGTGCATGGCGCGCGCTGTGCCCGGCCCAAGGCAGCCTTTCGCGCGTATCGAGCATCTCGACGACCGGCGCCGCCGCGCCGCCGGCAATCACGATATCGGCGGATTCGCTCATCCCGCCGCGCTGCGGCACCAGAAACCGCGCCAGTGATTCCGGCTCCGCCACCGTCGCCGACAGCCCGATCGCACGAATCTGCGGCGCCAGCTGCCACAGCCGCGCCAGACCCAGCGACAACAAATCGCCGCGCTTGGAGGTGACGAGCGCATGCAGCTCGTCGAGCACGATGCGCTTCAGAGAAGAGAACAGATACGGCGCGTCGTCGGATGAGAGCAACAGCGCCAATTGCTCTGGCGTCGTGAGCAGGATGTCCGGCGGATAGCGCCGCTGCCGCTGCCGGCGCGACACCGGCGTATCGCCGGTGCGGGTCTCGACCTTGATCGGCAGCCCCATCTCCGCAATCGGCGTCTCGAGATTCCGCGCAATATCGACCGCGAGCGCCTTCAACGGCGAGATGTAGAGGGTGTGGAGGCCGCCGGTTCGTCTCACGCCGCGGCCGGTGGAGGTGAGATTGGCGTGAGAGCGCCCACCTGCTGACACCTCCTTTTCCCCTTCCCCCGCGCCCGTAGCGCGTGGTGGGGTCCGAGGCGAGCGAAGCTCGCTCTCGAGGTCGGGGGTGGGGGGCGGTGCGGCAACTTCGGTGCCTGTGTTGAAGCTCGAACTCGCGGAGCCACCCCCCACCCCCGACCCCTCCCCGCCGCTTCGCGGGAGGAGGGGAGAAGAGCGCACCGACGATGCGGAAACAGAGCCTGCCGAGGATGCGAGAGCCGAAAGCTCCACCAGCGTCGGCAGGAAACCCGCGAGCGTCTTGCCGGCGCCGGTGGGCGCGATCAGGAGCGCCGATCGATCCGCGCGGGCTTTGGCGAGCAACGCCAGCTGATGCTCGCGCGGCGACCAGCCGCGTGAGGAAAACCAGCGCAGGAAGCTTTCGGGCAGCAGCGAAGATGAAAAAAGATCTGGTTCGAAGCTATTCACAAGGCCGAGGTTAAGCCGGTCCGGCCACGCCGGTCGAGGATTAAAAGGCAGCTCTTGTGACCGGGACGGTTCACGATTTTGTCGCGACGATAACCAGACCCGGCACCGGCGCGTTGTCCTCGTTGCGGGCCGACAGCACTTCAAGCTGCGACAAGGCAAGACCGGCCGCTTCGAGCGAGGCGCGCACGTGAAGAGCGCCGTGGGCGTAGCGCAGCCCCTCGCCGATCATGACGCCGTCACCATCATGCGTTTCCACGGTGAATGCCAAGAGGCCGCCGGCGACCAGCACGCGCTTCGCCTCCTTCAGCACGGGGTCGAGATCGGCGACATAGACCATCGCGTCCGCGGCGAGGATGAGCTCGGCGCTCGTGTCAGGCTTCGCTCGCAAGCCCTCCAGCATGTCGGCCACCTCCAGCTCGGCATAAAGCCCGCTTGAGCGCGCCTTCTCGATCATGCGCGGCGACAGGTCGATGCCGGTGAAGTGATCGACCTCTTTGGCAAAGGCGGTCGCCGCGAGACCGGTGCCGCAGCCGAGATCGATGGCGCGCCTGAAGAAGGCCGGCTTGCGGACCGCGTGGCGGGCGGCCAGCACCGCCTTGAACAACAATACAGGTCCGCGATAGCCGAGATCGTCGACCAGGGCTGCCTCGAATTTCGGCGCGTATTGATCGAACAGCGCGCGCACATAGGCCGGGGGCATCGCTGACAGCTGCTCGGCACCGAGCCGCATCAACCGCAGGCTCGCGCCGTGCCGGTCTTCTGGATCGGCCTCGCGCGCTGTTCGGAACGCCGCAATCGCCGCATCGCGCTCGCCGAGCCGTTCGCGGATTTCTCCAAGGGTGAACCAGGCGGAGGCAAAGCCGGGCGCGAGTTCGGTGGCCTGTTGCAGGAGATCGGCGGCGGCGACGAGGTCCCCCTTGAGCTGCAGATCGCGCGCAAACTCAAACCGGCGGTCGGCAACCAGATCGCCGGAGGACAGGAATAATCGCGCGGGCATGAGCTCTACATTTGTCATTGCCGGACTTGATCCGGCAATCCATCGATCAAAGGATTCCGCTGGCCTTCATCCTTCGAGACGCGCTTCGCGCTCCTCAGGATGAGGTCTGACCCCTCATGGTGAGGAGCGCGACAGGGTCGCCCCTCTCGAACCATGCGGCCCGATAAATTGCGAAAGATGGATGCGCGGGTCAAGCCCGCGCATGACACCTGATATTGGGCGGGCGCCGCCCTATATTCCCGCCATGCATCCGCAAGACATCCTGATGCCGGTGGCTGCCGGCCTGTGCTGCAAACCCGGCGGCTTCCACATCGATCCGGTGCGGCCGGTCGAGCGCGCCGTCATCACCCATGGCCATTCCGACCATGCGCGGCCGGGTCATGGCGCGGTGCTCGCCACCCAGGAGACGCTCGACATGATGCGGCTGCGCTACGGCGACAATTTCGCCCGCACTACGCAGGCGATTCGCTACGGCGAAGAGATCAAGCTCGGCGGTGTCACCGTCAAATTCCATCCCGCAGGTCACGTGCTGGGCTCGGCGCAGGTCGCGGTCGCTCACGGGGGCGTCCGCATCGTCGCCTCCGGCGACTACAAGGACGCGCCTGACCCCACCTGCGCGCCGTTCGAGGCGGTCGCCTGCGACGTCTTCATCACCGAGGCGACCTTTGGCCTGCCGGTGTTTCGCCATGGCGATGCCGCGGACGAGGTAAAGAAGCTCCTTGCCTCGGTGACGCTGTTTCCCGAGCGGGCGCATCTGGTCGGCGCCTATTCGCTCGGCAAGGCCCAGCGCGTGATCGCGCTGTTGCGGGAAGCCGGCTACGACGCGCCGGTCTATCTGCATGGCGCGATGGAAAAGATCACGCACTACTACGAGAGCCGCGGCGTCGCGCTGGGTGAGTTGCGCCCGGTCAGGGGCATGAAGAAGGCGGATCTCGCAGGCACCATTACGCTGGCGCCGCCGACCGCCACCTCCGATATCTGGACGCGGCGATTCCCCGATCCGGTCACTGCCTTTGCCTCGGGCTGGATGCGGGTGCGCGCCCGCGCCCGCCAACGCGGCGTCGAACTGCCGCTGGTGATTTCGGACCATGCCGACTGGGACGGCCTCACCGCCACCATCGCCGCCACCGGCGCAAGCGAGATCTGGGTCACGCACGGCCAGGAGGACGCGCTGGTGCATTGGTGCAAGGGACACGGCCTTGCCGCGCGGCCGCTCGACCTCGTCGGCTACGGCGATGAGGATGAAGGCGAGACGATACTAGAGGAAACGGACGAATGAACCGTTTCGCCGAACTGCTCGATCGGCTCGCCTATGAGCCCGGCCGCAACAACAAGCTGCGGCTGCTCACGCGCTATTTCCGCGAGGTCGAAGATCCCGACCGCGGCTACGCGCTGGCAGCCCTGACCGGCGCGCTGTCGTTCAAGCACGCCAAACCGGGATTGATCCGCGACCTGATCACCGAGCGCACCGATCCCGTGCTGTTCGCCCTGTCGTATGATTACGTCGGCGACCTCTCGGAGACGGTGGCGCTGATGTGGCCGAAGGGGATGATCAATCGCGAAGAGTCATTGCTGGGCCACCCGCCTCGCCAGCCCTCCCGCGCAAGGGACGCCGCGGCGCTGTCTACTCCCCTCCCTCCACGCGCGAAGCGCGTGGAGGGAGGGGAGCGCATGGTGTCCGGCCACAACAACCCGCCACCCCCGACCCTCACCGAAGTCGTCACCACGCTCCGCACGCTGGGCAAGACCGAGCTGCCAAGGCAGCTCTCACGCTGGCTCGACGAGCTGGACGAGACCGGCCGCTGGGCGCTGTTGAAACTCGTGACCGGCGCGATGCGGATCGGCATCTCGGCGCGGCTCGCCAAGACCGCCGCGGCCGCACTTGGCGACGAGGATCCTCACGAGATCGAGCTGATCTGGCCGGGACTTACGCCACCCTATCTCGAGCTGTTCGCGTGGCTGGAAGGCCGCGGCGAGAAGCCCGTTAATCTCGACCCTGCCCCGTTCCGGCCGGTGATGCTGGCGCACGCGATCGAGGATGGCGACTTCGCCAATCTCGACGCGTCCGACTACATCGCCGAATGGAAATGGGACGGCATCCGGGTGCAGGCGGTGAGCGGGAAGGACGCGCGCGGCAATAGTATGGCGCGGCTCTATTCGCGCACGGGCGAAGACATCACCAAGAGCTTTCCGGACCTACTCCCGTCATTGCATCTACCCGGTGCGATCGACGGCGAATTGCTGGTGGTGCGCGACGGCCGGGTGCAGAGTTTCAACGTGCTGCAGCAGCGCCTCAACCGCAAGCTAGTCTCTCCGAAACTGATGAAGGATCATCCGATCCATCTGCGCGCCTACGATCTGCTCGGCGAAGCCGATGCCGATCTGCGCACGCTGCCGTTCGCCGAACGCCGCGCGCGGCTGGAGGCTTTTGTCACGAAGCTCGACGACGCGCGCGTCGATCTCTCGCCGATAATTTCCTTCGACAGCTGGGACGCGCTGACATCGGCGCGGCGCGATCCCGCGAGCGCCGGTGCCGGCGCGGATGCTGCCGCCGTCGAAGGCGTGATGCTGAAGCGCCGCGACGCGCATTACCTTCCCGGACGTCCCAAGGGCCAGTGGTGGAAATGGAAGCGCGATCCGCACATCATCGATGCTGTGCTGATGTATGCGCAGCGCGGCCACGGCAAGCGCTCGTCCTACTATTCGGACTACACGTTCGGGGTCTGGACCTCCGGCGAGGATGGCGAGCAACTGGTGCCGGTCGGCAAGGCCTATTTCGGTTTCACCGACGAGGAACTGCTGCAGATCGATCGTTTCGTCCGCCGCAACACGACGGAAAAATTCGGTCCCGTCCGCCATGTGGTTCATGAACCTGAACAGGGGCTGGTGCTGGAAGTCGCTTTCGAGGGCCTGCAACGCTCCTCGCGGCACAAATCCGGCGTCGCGATGCGGTTTCCGCGCATCAACCGGCTGCGCTGGGACAAGCCGCCCCGCGAGGCCGACCGGCTGGAAACCCTGGAACGGATGCTGAAAAGCACGGCGTTCTCGACCGAAGCGGATGCCGGCTCACATTAGCAAAATGCAGTCAAAATACGGAAGACGGGGCCGGCGCCCCGCCATTGACGCCAACAGGCGGGTTCCCCATCTGCCCTGCACTGTACTAGAGTGAGCGGGCAAATCCGCGGGAGACCATCGATGCCAAACGATACAAGGGAACTGCCGGCGACCAATGACGGACTGTCCCGCTTCCTTGGCGGCTCGCCCCTGACGGTGGCGTTCCGGCTGATTCTGCTGTCGATCCTGGTCGGCGTGGTGCTCGCGGCGATCGGTTTGGATCCCTGGAATATCCTCAAGAGCATCAAGGCGCTGTTCCAGTGGATCCGGGATGTCGGCTTTGACGCGATCAACTGGCTGTGGCGCTACTTCCTGCTCGGCGCCGTGATCGTCATCCCGATCTGGCTGCTGACACGGATGTTCGGCGCGCCGCGCAGGCGATAGAGCATGATCCGATGCAAGTGCGTTTTGTCGGCTCAGGCGACGCGTTCGGCTCCGGCGGCAGGACCAATACCTGCTTTCACGTCACCGGCCACGACGTCAATTTCCTGATCGATTGCGGCGCGTCGTCGCTGCCGGCGCTGAAGCGCTTTGGCATCGCCCGCGGCGACATCGACCTCGTTCTAATTACCCATTTCCACGGCGATCATTTCGGCGGCCTGCCGTTTCTCTTGCTCGACGCGCAATTCACCCGCCGGACCCGGCCGCTGCTGATCGCAGGTCCCGAAGGCATCGAGACGCGGCTCAGCCAGCTGATGGAAGCGCTGTTCGAGAATTCGTCGAAAACAAAACAGCGTTTCGATCTCGGCGTTGTCGCGCTGCGGCCGGAACAGGTGCACAGCTTCGGCAAGGTCGCGGTCACGCCGTTTGCCGTCGTGCACGGCGAATCCGGTGGTCCGTTCCTCGGTTACCGGATCGAGGCCGAGGGCCGCGTCATCGCCTATACCGCCGACACCGAATGGACCGAGACGCTGATCCCGCTCGGCCGCAATGCCGACCTCTTGATCGCCGAGGCCTATACCTACGACAAGCCGGTCAAGAATCATCTCAGCCTGAAGGCGCTTGAAGCACATCTCGCCGAGATCAGACCGAAGCGGCTGGTGCTCACCCATATGAGCGACGACATGCTCGGCCGGCTCGACACGCTTGCCCATGAGACAGCGAACGACGGCATGGTTATAGAAATTTAAATTCGTTTCTGACGCGTTTTCTTTACGCGAACCGGAATCCACTTCGCTCGAAAACGCTTTAGCTCGCCGGCCAGTCCTCGGCGGTAATCGCCGCCGCGTCGGCGCCGACGATCTCGGACAGTGACTCACGCCCGGTGCGCAGCAGCGTGGAGGCAAGATCGCTCTTGATATCCTCGACCAGGCCGAGGCCCTTGTAGATCAGCGCGGAATAAAGCTGGATCAGGCTGGCGCCGGCGCGGATCTTGGTCAGCGCCGCGCCGCCGGAATCGATGCCGCCGACGCCGATGAGCGGAAACGCGCCCTCGGCGCGCACATAGGTCTCCGCCACCATCCGGGTCGACAGCCGAAACAGCGGCCGACCCGACAATCCACCGGGTTCCCTGGCGCGGGTCTTTTCGCGCAAGGTCGAGGGCCGCGACAAAGTAGTATTGGTCACGATCATGCCGTCGACACGGCGCGAGCGCGCGATCTGCACCACGTCGTCGAGTTCGGCAAGGCTCAGATCCGGTGCGATCTTCAACAGCACCGGCGAGTCGCCGGCGTTTTTCCGCACCCGTTCGCGCGCATCGATCACCCGGGCGAGCAGATCGTCGAGCGCGTCGGCCTGCTGCAGGTTGCGCAGGCCCGGCGTATTCGGCGACGATACGTTGACGGTGAAATAGCTCGCCACCGGCGCAAAGGTCTCGATCAGCTTCACATAGTCGGCGGTACGATCGGTGGAGTCCTTGTTGGCGCCGACATTGACGCCGACGATGCCGCCGTGATGCGCGCGGCCGGCCAGCCGCCGCAACACCGCGTCCGCGCCATCATTGTTGAATCCGAGCCGATTGATCACGGCCTCGTCGCGCTCCAGCCGGAAAATCCGCGGCCGCGGATTGCCGCCTTGCGGCTTCGGCGTCACGGTTCCGATTTCGACAAAACCGAAGCCCAGGCGCAACAGCGCATCCGACACTTCCGCGTTCTTGTCGAAGCCGGCAGCCATGCCGACCGGATTGGGAAAATTCAGGCCGAAGGCCCGCACCGCCAGCTTTTCGTCATCCGGCCGCGGCCGCGCCGGCGGCAACAGCTTCAGGCCCTGGACCGCCAGGCGATGGGCATCCTCCGGATCGAACCAGCGCAAGAGCGGCAACGAAAAAGCGTCAAACGCGCGGATCACGGCTCAAGCTCCGGAATGTCGTGATAGCCGTCCGACCGGGCGCGCATGGCGAGAATGTCGGTGACCGCGCCGAGATCGAGCTCGCCATAAAGATGGGGAAACAATTCGTCGTTGCGCGAGGTCTCCCACCGCAGGGCGTCTCCCAGCGCATCGGCGTCGACCGCGATCAGGAACAGGCCGGTCTGGCCGAAGAAATGCTTCCTCGCGGTTTCCGCGACCTGCGTGGCCGTGGAAAAGTGAATAAAGCCATCGCGGATGTCGACGGCACTGCCCCGGAACACGCCTTGCCGCTCCGCCTCGCGCCAGGCCGAAGCCGGACAGATTTTGTAGATCATGCGCACGGGTGTCGCAGTTCCGAAGTTCGGCCGCGCCCTGCCGGCGTGGTGCTGATCGCTTGGGGCGCCCGGGATCGCCCCGGAGTTCTTTTGATTTTTTGGCTCATGCGGACCGACCGTATCGGCGTGACCCACGCACTTCAAGGGCCGCATCCCGCCCTTGCCCAACCTTGCGGAAACCGGTTTGATCGAGGGAATAATTCCTAGCCTTGGCAAGGTCGCCGGATGGCCAAAACTCCAAAAGCCCAGCGAATGTTGACCCACGAGCAGGTCTGGAGCGCGCTGGACCGGCTGGCCGAGCGCGCCGGACTTTCGGCTTCGGGCTTGGCGAAAAAATCCGGCCTCGATCCCACCACCTTCAACAAGTCCAAGCGCGTGACCGCCGACGGGCGCGAGCGGTGGCCCTCGACCGAATCAGTCGCCAAGGCGCTCGCCGCCGCCAACAGTTCCATCGACAGCTTCGTGCAGTTGATCGGCGATACCGCGCGAACCATGCGGACGGTGCCGCTGCTCGGTTTCGCGCAACTCAGCACCGGCAACCATCTCGACGATGACGGTTTCCCGGCCGGCAAGGGCTGGGATCAGATGGCGCTGCCTTCGGTCGACGACGAACATGCCTACGCGCTGGAAATTTCCGGCGACCAGATGAGGCCGGCCTACCGCGACGGCGACGTCATCGTGGTATCGCCGGCTACCGCAATCCGGCGCGGCGACCGCGTGGTGGTGCGAACCGCCGATGGCGAGGTGATGGTCGGGGAATTGAAGCGCCGGACCGCGAGAGCGCTGGAGCTGCAATCGCTCAACCCAAACCTGGGCGACCGCACGCTGGCCGCCACCGATGTCGCCTGGATCGCGCGGATCGTGTGGGCGAGCCAGTAGCTCTTGCTTCCCTCTCCCCTTGCGGGAGAGGGTGACACGGACGCGCGAAGCGCGTTCGTGACGGGGGTCTGTCTCTGCGGGTGCAGCCCCTCATCCGCCCACGATACTTCGTATCGCGGGCACCTTCTCCCGCAAGGGGAGAAGGGAAGCAGCTGCCCCTACGCGCTTCTTGCCAGCGCGCCGTCGATCATCGCCACCGAATTCGAGAGGCCGTAGACCGCGACGAATGAGCCGAAGCGCGGGCCTTTTTCCTGGCCGAGCAGCACCTGGTAGAGCATGTTGAACCAATCGAGCGAGACGCCCGGCCGGCCATCCTTGCCCTTCTTCACCGGATCCAGAAACGGCTCGCGCCGCCCGATCTCGTAGACGACGTTCTGGATGTCTTCGGCCGACGATTGCGGTGGCATGTTCGACAGCGCATCGCGCAGGTCCTGCAGCGCGGCGCGTTCGGTTTCCGTTGGCTCCCGGAATTTCTTGGTCGGCGCCACGAAGTCGCGGTAATAATTGATGGCGTAGCCGACCATCGCGTCCAGCCTGGGGTGGGTCTGCGGCGTGACGCCGGGGCGATAGCGCCCGATGAAGCCCCACAAGGTCGCGGCGTTCTCCGCGTTCGACGACGACACCAGCGTCAGCAAAAGCTGGAAGGTGACGGGCATGTCGGCCTTCGGCGGATGCCCGGCGTGGATGTGCCAGACCGGATTGGCGAGCTGCTGCCTGCCGTCCTGGCGCGGAAAGCCTTCGAGGAATTGCTGGTAGTCGTCGACATTGCGCGGGATCACATCGAAGTAGAGGCGCTTGGCCGACTTCGGCTCGCGGTACATGAACAGCGACAGCGATTCCGGCGACGCATAGCGCAGCCACTCGTCGATGGTCAGCCCGTTGCCTTTCGACTTCGAAATCTTCTGGCCGTGCTCGTCGAGGAACAGTTCGTAGTTGAAGCCTTCCGGCGGCGTGCCGTCGAGCGCGGCGCAGATCTTGCCCGACAGCTTGACCGAGTTGATCAGGTCCTTGCCGGCCATTTCATAGTCGACGCCGAGCGCGAACCAGCGCATCGCCCAGTCCGGCTTCCATTGCAGCTTGCAGTGCCCGCCGGTGACCGGAACCGTGACGCGCTCCTTGGTCTCGGGATCGTTATAGGAGACGGTCCCGCTCTTCACGTCGTGATCGACGATCGGCACCTGCAGCACCACGCCGGTGCGCGGACAGATGGGGAGGAACGGCGAATAGCTCGCCGCGCGTTCCTCGCGCAAGCTGGGCAGCATGATCGCCATCACCTTGTCGATCCGCTCCAGCATCTTCAGGAGCGTCGCGTCGAACCTCCCCGAGGTGTAATAATCGGTCGAGCTCGCGAACTCGTAGTCGAATCCGAAAGTGTCGAGAAAGGCGCGCAGCCGCGCATTGTTGTGCGCGCCGAAACTTGGATGGGTGCCGAACGGATCCGGCACCTTCGTCAGCGGCTTGCCGAGATGCTCGGCCAGCATCTCCTTGTTCGGCACGTTGTCCGGCACCTTGCGCAGGCCGTCCATGTCGTCGGAAAACGCGAGCAGGCGGGTCTTGATCTTGTCCTCGGTGAGCACGCGGAAGGCATGCCGCACCATGGTGGTGCGCGCGACCTCGCCGAAGGTGCCGATATGGGGCAGGCCGGACGGCCCATAGCCGGTCTCGAACAATACCTCGTCCTTCGGTTTCTTCTTCAGCCGCGCAACGATGGCCTTCGCCTGCTCGAACGGCCAGGCGTTGGATTGTTCGGCGAGCGACCGCAGGTCGCTCGGGCTGGCGGCAAGTTCAGTCGTGGACATTCAAGAGGTCTCCAAGGCCGCGGAAACTAGCGTTTTCGTGGCAAAATGCAAAATGCGAGCACGTCATTCCGGGATGGTGCGCAAGCACCAGACCCGGAATCTCGAGATTCCGGGTTCGATGCTCCGCATCGCCCCGGAATGACCGAGACTGAAAACTCCTAAAACGGACTGACCGAGAAATAGCGCAGCCACAAATCGGTGTAGCGGCCCTTTTCCCACAATCTGAACAGCGCCCAGTTCAGCGCCTGCCGCAGCAAATCATTGCCCTTGCGCACGGCGATCCCGACGCCCTCGCCGAAATAGCGGCTTTCCACAAAGGGGCCGCCCGAGAAGGCGCAGCAGTCTCCGGAATCCGTGCCGTTGATCCAGAACGCCAGCGAGATTGCGTCGCCGAAAATGAAATCGACCTCGCCACGCCTTAGGCCAAGCCGCAGCGCCTCGTCGTTCGGATAGGAGTGCAATTCCGCGTCGGTGAACATCGCCTTCAGATAGGCCTCGTGCGAGGAGCCGGCGATGGCGCCGACCTTCCTGCCCTCGAGATATTCAGGGCGAACCTCCCGCATCACGGAGTCGCGCCGCGAAACGAACCGCGCCGCCGCCCGATAGTATGGATCGCTGAAATCGACGCGGGCGCGTATTTCCGGCGTCACCGCGAGCGAAGCGATAATGGCGTCGCCCCGGTTGCTGGCGAGCGCATCGAGCAGCGTCTCGAAACGCCGCATCTGAATCGTGCAGGTGACCTTGATCTCGTCGCAAATCATCCGCGCCAGATCGACATTGAACCCCGCCGGGTTGCCGTCGGGGCCGGTAAAGTTGAAAGGCGGGTAGTCCGTCTCGGTCAGAAACCGGATCACGCTAATGCGCGACAGATCGGGCCGATCCGGGCGACGCCGGGGATCCCAGAAGCCGGGGACCGCCTGCGGAGCAGCCTCCGCGGCCGGCTTGGCGGCGCTTTGGTTTGATACGCCCGGAATCGAGATGCCTTGACCTGAGGTGCTTTGGGCGCGGGCCGCGCCGCCGGTCAGCACCAGGGCGAAGCAAATCATCACCAGCAAGGCGCCGGTTCTCGCCGTCGCGCCGGCCGGCCGGGGCCGTCTTTTCCCGATGAATGAAGTAATATTTGAACGCATTGGCGCCGGTTTCTTGGAAGCCCGCGGCCTTATAGACCATCCACCCGATAAGGCGAATTTGGTTTGCGGCTGCGAGCACGGTCCTTCTTCTCCCCTCCCCCCGCGAAGCGGCGGGGTCCGAGGCGAGCAAAGCTCGCTCTCGAGGTCGGGGGTGGGGGGCGACGCCGCAATCACGGAAGCAGCGATACCTGCAGATACACCCCCACCCCCGACCCCTTCCCACCAGGCGCGATGCGCGTGGAGGGAGCGGAGAACGACGGAGCGGCGCCGCTCAGAGATAGCGCTCAAGGTCGGCGGCCGCTTCCTCGGGCTTGCGGTTGAGGTTGAAGGGAGCGACGAATTTGCCGTCGCGGCCCATCAAATAGACCAGCGCAGTATGATCCATGGTGTAATCGCCGTCCTTGAGCGGAACCTTCTTGGCATAGACCCGGTAGGCGGAAAGTCACTTTCGCGACCTGTTCGGGACTGCCGGTAAGGCCCTTCAGACGCGGATCGAAACTCGACAGGTAATCCTTCATCGCCGCCGATGTGTCGCGCTCGGGATCGACCGTAATGTAGTAGGCATTGACGCGGTCGGCATCCTTGCCCATCACCCGCAACACCTCGGAAATCTCGAACAGCGTCGTCGGACACACGTCGGGGCAATGGGTGAAGCCGAAGAAGATCAGCGTCGGGCGGCCCTGCATGGTCTTTTCGGTCACGGTCTGACCGGCCTGATCGGTCAGCTGGAACGGCCCGCCGATCGCGGCCGGTGCCGCCACATTTCGCAATCCACCCAGCGCCCACAGCATCAGCACCAGCCCGACCACCAGGCTTCCGGCGAATGCTCCAACGATGACCAGCGGGCGGGTGGTCCGATCCATCATGAAATTCCCTTTTGCCGGGTCAGAAGCAGGCGGAGATGCCGGAGGCAATCATCTCGAAGAAGACGGCCGTTCCGTAATGGAACCACAACAGCAGTGCGCCGAGCAGGACGACCAGGCCCAGGCCAGCACCCGCCATCAGCAGCGCCGGCGCGAGCCTGCGGGCCGGCGGTAAGGTCCCGGGCATTTGTGGCGTGGAAAGCGGGAGAGTCATCTGCTGCCATCCGAGCGAATTAACCGGCGGGTGCGGTGTTTGGCCACCGCTCGCCGGTCTGTCTTGTTCAGATAAGGCCAGCCGCGCAGCCGGGCAAGCGCCACGGCGACGGCCGCAATCACGTCATGCTGATGTGAGCTTACCTCAGCGCTCTCCCGAGGCGCGGGCGTCGAGATAGCAAGGGTGGTACATGCTCGTCAGTTCCTTGCCGCGCAGATAGATCATGCGCGAGGTCAACCCGCCGCGCTGGTTGATCCATTTCTTCACCTGCGGGGGATACATCGAATAGAGCATGTGCGTGGCTTCAGGGTTGGTGATCGCATGACCGGCGTCATCGAGGTCCCAGGCCGCGTGGAACCCCAGCGCCGCGTGGGAAGTCACGCAAATCCTGTCGGCGGGAATGGCACCGAGAACGATGGTGCAGGCCGAAGCGCACAGGCCGTCAATCATCACCCTCTCGCCCGAACTGCGCACGTCCTGATATTTGTCCACATAGGTGCCGATCCGGCCTCCGCGATCCTCGCCAATGCGCACCTCCGCCTGGCTCGCCGCAATGCCCGCCAGCAGGAGAACCGCAGCGAGCAATCCCGTCATGAACTTCATTTCCAGCCCCAGTCCAAACCTGTCGAACCCGAATCTGATCGCCTTGCGTGATGCACCGCCAGCGTGTTGCGGGATTGTCATTTTGTCCAGATGCGGCGGCTGGCACAAATCAAATTCAAATTGAGTGTTGCATGGGGGCTGCACCCAGCCTTCCCCACGGTCCCAAACTGGAACATTCTGGTGGCCAAACAACGGCGGCCAGCTCGGCCAGCGGACCATTTTCCGTTGACCACCCCTCGCGCTGCGGGCTTCAATCATCCGCAAAAATCCGGGGGGATACGCGATGGCTGAGGATGCTGACGTGATCGTGGTAGGCGGGGGCCTCGCCGGCCTCGTCGCCGCCACCGAAATTGCCGACGCCGGCAAACGCGTCATCGTGGTCGATCAGGAGGGCGAACAGAGCCTGGGCGGCCAGGCCTTCTGGTCGTTTGGCGGATTGTTTCTGGTCGATTCAGCCCGGAACAGCGCCGGCTCGGCATCAAGGACAGTTACGAGCTCGCGCTGCAGGACTGGATGGGATCGGCGGGCTTCGACCGCGACGAGGATCTGTGGCCGAGGCGCTGGGCCGAAGCCTATGTGGCCTTCGCGGCGGGTGAAAAACGCGAATGGCTGCGGGCCATGGGCCACCGGATCTTTCCGGTGGTCGGCTGGGCCGAGCGCGGCGGCTACGATGCCATGAGCCACGGCAATTCGGTACCGCGGTTCCATGTCACCTGGGGTACCGGGCCCGGCATTGTCGAGCCGTTCGAGCGGCGGGCGCGCGAAGCAGAGAGTAACGGGCGGCTGACGTTCAAATTCCGCCACCGCGTCGACGCGCTCACGCGCAGCGCTGGCGCCGTCGATGGCGTCATGGGGGTGATCCTCGAGCCGGACAATGTCGAGCGCGGAAAAAGCAGTTCGCGCAAGGTCACCGGCGACTTCACGCTGCGCGCGCAGGCCGTGATCGTCGCCTCCGGCGGCATCGGCGGCAACCATGATCTGGTGCGGCAGAACTGGCCCAGCCGGCTCGGCAAGGCACCCGACCACATGATCTCCGGCGTGCCCGAACATGTCGATGGAAGGATGATCGGCATTACCGAAGCGGCCGGCGCGCGGCTGATCAACCGCGACCGGATGTGGCACTATGTCGAGGGCATCCAGAACTGGTCGCCGATCTGGCCGCGCCACGGCATCCGCATCCTGCCCGGACCGTCATCGCTGTGGTTCGACGCCGCAGGCCGGCGGCTGCCCTCGCCGCTGTTTCCCGGATCCGACACGCTCGGGCAACTGCAATACATCATGTCGACCGGCCACGACTACTCGTGGTTCGTGCTGACCCAGAGCATCATCAAGAAGGAATTCGCGCTCTCGGGTTCCGAACAGAATCCCGATCTCACCGGCAAGAGCTGGCTGATGACCGCGCGCCGCGCCACCAACAAGGGCGCGCCGGCACCGGTCGAGGCCTTCAAGACCCATGGCGTGGATTTCATCGTGCGCGACAAGCTCGATGATCTCGTCGGCGCCATGAACGCGCTGGTCGGCAACGATCTCCTGAAGGCGGAACATCTGAACGCCCAGATCGAGGCGCGTGACCGCGAGATCGAAAACCCCTACGCCAAGGACACGCAGATTTTGAACATCCACAATGCGCGCCGCTATATCGGCGACCGCCTGATCCGCACCGCGAGGCCGCACCGGATTCTCGATCCCGCCCACGGCCCCCTGATCGCGGTGAAACTCAATATCGTGACCCGCAAGACGCTGGGCGGCTTCGAGACCGACCTCGATTCCCGCGTCTTCGGCCAGGACGGCAAGATCATGCCGGGGCTCTACGCCGCCGGCGAAGCGGCCGGCTTCGGCGGCGGCGGCATGCACGGCTATCGCTCGCTCGAGGGCACCTTCCTTGGCGGCTGCCTGTTCTCGGGGCGCAATGCCGGGCGCGCGGCGGCGAAGGCGGTGGCGTGAAGCCGTCGCCAGAACGCAGTGGCGCAGCATGCGCCCGCGCGCTAAGTAGTCGCGCCACATCAATTCGGAGAAAAATATGAGCATCCAGCGTTTCGATACCGGACCCCGCATGAGCCAGGTCGTCGTTCATGGCGACACCGTCTATCTCGCCGGCATCGTGGCCAACAAGGCGGCGGGCGAAAGCGTGACGAAGCAGACGCAGGAGGTGCTCTCGATCATCGACGGCCATCTTGCGAAAGCGGGAAGCGACAAGTCGAAGCTGCTGACGGCGACGATCTATCTGACCGACATGAAGACCTTCGCCGAGATGAACGCGGTATGGGACGGCTGGGTCTCGGCGGGAAATACGCCGGCGCGCGCCACCGTCGAGGTCAAACTTGCCGCGCCCCAATATACCGTGGAGATCATGGTGACCGCGGCGCGGTAGCTCCAGGCGGGGCGGTTCGCCGATCAGCTTGAGCCGCCCATGAGCCGCGACGCGCCGATGATCTGACCGTCCGGCGCTTCCAGCACCACCGCGACATCCTGCCCTTCGGGGAACGGCTCGCTGAGGCGCAGCGGCGTTCCCGACCATTGGCCGACCGACCGGAACGATCGGACGACATTGGCTTCCGTCAATGTGCGCCCGCTGTTTTCGCCGCGGCCGATCGCGGTGGTGTGTTCGTGGTCAAAGCCGATCAGCAATATCCGGCCGCTGCCGCTGCCGGCGCCGACCTCGACGGCGACCTCTCCGCCATTCCTCGTCACGCTCACCGCCGCCGCGGTGCGGCCATGGCGCCTGGCGTTCTCGATCGCCGAGCCGACCTCGCCGCGATCCGAGCCGACCATGCCGGCGGCGCCGTCGACGACGATCTCCGGCGTGTAGGATCCATCGCCAAAGCGGTGGCCATAGACGTCCTGGCGTTGCGTGGCGGCCTGCAGCGAGAACGGATCCTTCCAGCCCAGACGATCCCAGTAGGTGACGTGGAAGGCCAGCGCCAGCACATCGCGCCGCGCTTTCGACAGCTCGTTCAGATAAGCGTTCGCAGGCGGACAGGAGGAACATCCCTGCGAGGTGAATAACTCGACAACGACGGGCCGCTCGGCGGCGATCGCCGAAAGCGGAGACAGACCGGCGATCAATCCGACAGACATGGCAAAGCGCGAGAACATGGCGATCCTCCTTTTGGGTCGGTTCACCTTCTTCGCGGCGGAGAAGCGCGTTGTTACGGGAGGCCGAGTGCCGGGCGGGCATCACACGAAATCTTGAAGGACGGCCGCGACCCCCCGGTCATTGCCGCGGGATCCGCCGATCCGCTTCAGCTTGCCTCCGGCGCCGGCACCGCTGCCATGTACCAGTCAGCCAGCTGGCTGCCGGTAAAGAAACCGACATCGGGCGAGGCCGTCAGAAGGTCAAGCATGCGTTCAAGTTCGTGAATGCGATGTGGCACCGATATCAGATGCGGATGCAATCCGATCGCCAGAATGATCGCGCCGTCACGACATTCCTGCTCAAACCGGCGAAGCGTGAATTCCAGCCGCTTGGCCATCTCGCCGGTCGCGTGCCGTTCGACGGCGTAGATGATCGAGTCGTTGACCTCGAGATTGTAGGGCATTGCGATCAGCGGCCCGGCGGTTGTCTTCATCCACGAGGGACGATCATCGACGACCCAGTCACAGAGATAGTCGAGCCCGTTGCGTTTCAGGATATCGGGCGTGTCGACGGTCTCACGGAGTCCGGGGGACAACCACCCGCGCGGACGCCGCCCGGTAAAGTTCGCTATCATGTCGAGGCTGGCACGGATGACGGATTCCTCGCCGCCCTCGACATGATTGATGGCTTTCTGATGCATGCCGTGACCGATGAATTCCCACCCCGCATCGCGCATGGCGATGGCGGCCTGCGGATACGCATCGATCACCCCCGCATTGAAGCTCGTCGACGCCGGCAGATCGCGCGATGAGAGGGCCTTTAGAATGCGCGGTAGTCCCGCGCGCATTCCATAGTCGGCCCAGGAGAAGTTCGGAACGTCCGGCACGGTCTCGCGCCCGTGCGGCGGCGTGATGATGGTGCGCGGCATCGGCTGGTCGAATTGCCAATTCTCCACGTTGACGACCAGGTGGACAAGGATGCGCTTTCCGTTCAGCGCCGGCAAAGCCGCACGATCTGACGAGAGCACATAAGGAATACGCGGATTTGCCATTGCCCCTTCCACTTCTAGGAGATGTGCTGGACCTTCATATCGGACATGATCCCGGCCTTGTAGGCCACGAATTCGGGGCTGGTGAGGCTCGCAATCGAACGCGGCCGCGCCAGCGCTATTGGAATGGTCCGCATGATCCGGCCGGGTCGGGCCGACATCACACAGATGCGATCCGACAGCAGTATCGCTTCGTCGATGTCATGAGTAACGAACAATACCGTCGTGCCGAGCGATTGCCAGACGTCGAGCAGCAATTGTTGCATGGTGAGCCGCGTCTGCGCGTCCAGCGCCCCGAATGGCTCGTCCATCAGAAGCGCACGCGGCGACATTGCCAGCACCCGGGCAATGCCGACACGCTGACGCATGCCGCCCGATAACTGCACCGGCAACGCGTCGGCAAACGCCTCCAATCCCACCAGCTTCAACAGGTCGCGCGCCCTCGCTTCATAATCGGAGCGCGCAACGCCCTGAACCTGTGGTCCGAAGACGACATTTTGCCAAACGCTCAACCACGGAAAAAGCGCGGCTTCCTGAAACACCACCCCGCGGTCCGGACCGGGACGCGTCACGGCCTTGCCGTCGAAAAGCAAGCTGCCCTCCGTGGTCTTCTCGAAGCCGGCAAGCAGGTTCAGCAGCGTTGATTTTCCGCAACCTGACGGGCCAAGCAGCGCGACGAATTCACCTTCGTTGATGGTCAGGCTGATACCGTCCAGCGCCCGGACCTCGTTCTGGCCCGAAAACGTCTTGGATACGTTTTCAAAGGTGACTGTGCCCATGGCCCTTACTTCAGGATTGGAATGATTGCAGCCGACGCCAGGTGAGCACCCATCGTTCGATCAGCAAAATGACGCGGTCGCTGACCAAGCCCAACAGACCGATCGATGCCATGTCGGCAATGACGACGTCCATCCGGCCGACGTAATAGGCATCCCACAAGACATAGCCGAGGCCGGATTTTACCGCGACCATTTCCGCGACAATCACCGCCGTCCAGGCGATGCCGAGACCGATCCGCAGTCCGGTGAAAATCGACGGCAGGGAAGCGGGAAAGACAACCCGCCTCAACACCGTCCATCTTCCGGCCCCCATCATCAAGGCGGCGCGAATGAGATTGCGCTCGACGTCGCGCGCGCCCTGCGCCGTGTTGACCACGATCGGATAGAACGCGCCAAGCGCAATAAGGAAGACCGCGCCGAGATCCTTGATGCCAAAGACGGCGATCGAAAACGGCAGCCAGGCGGTGATCGGGATCGGTCGCAGCAGCTGAACCGTCGGGTCCAGCGCACCCGAAGCAATTCGGCTCCATCCAATAGCCAGCCCGACCGGCACGGCGACCAGGATGGCGGCGAGAAACCCCTTGCCGACACGCTCAGCCGAAAAGATCAGGTTGGCAAACCAGGTTCCACTGTAGGGATTGAGGCTCAACCCGGTTGAGCCGAAAGCCCAAACCTTCCATGCCTGCCAGGCACGATCCGGGGTCGGAAGCACGCCGCCGAACAGCGAACCGTCCGTCCCGGCCATCTGCCAGACGGCAATCACGATCGCGGGCAGGACAACCGCCAACAGGCCCTGCCGCAAAGTCCGGCGCCTGACCGGCGAAAGGATGGACAAGGCCAGGCCAGAAGCGCGAGACGCAGGCTGCGGACCTATGCGCCCGGTCGAGATCGACATCAGCCTAACCCTTCCCGGCAGCAATTTGCACGCAAGCTCACCAGCACCGTCACTTGCCCAGCGCCTTCTCCACGAAAGAGCTGTCCCAATGTGCATCGATCTGGTCCGAAACATCCTTCTGGATCACGCCGAGCTCGGCAAAGGCCTTGGCCTGACGCTTGACCTGATCGGGCGAAATCACCTCTCCGAGCTTGATGATCTGCGACGCCTTCGCGGCGATGTCGGGCGCCATGCCCGAGAGCTGGGCGTAGGCCTTGGCGAATTCCGCAGGCGATTTGGACAGCTCTTCCTGCTTCTTGAGGTAAGCCCAGACAAAGCGCTCAAGCGCGCCACGCTTGGCTTCGGCGGCCGACTTCGAGGCCATGAACATTCCGAGTTCGGCGCCGACCGCCTTCGACGAGCCATATTCGAGGCCCTTGGCGAAGAACCCGTAGCCGTCCATTGCCGGTATGGACTCGAAGGGCTCCCATGTGACGAGACCATCGACCTCCCCTTTTTTCAGAGCCTGGTCGAAATTGGCGCCGCCACCCTGAATATTGACGGCCTCGAAGCTGTTATAGGGGATGCCTTTTTCGACCAGCGTCGCCGCGAACTGGAACCAGACGGCGGAGCCCGGCGCGATCGCGATTTTCTTGCCTTTCAGATCATCCCAGGAGTCGAACGTCACGCCCTTTCGGCCGATCACGTATTTCGGTGACGAGCCGACGCCCATCAATCCGACGACATTGCCCGACCCTTGAGCCAGCGAAATGGCAAGGTCGGCGGGTCCGACCGAAGCGGCATCGAGGGAACCGGCCAGAAGCGCGGTGCGCGCATCGGCGTAGCGGACAAACTCGACCAGCTTGAGATCGACCCCGAGTTTCTTCAGCTCCTCGGCGACGAGAATCACCGGGGCCAGATGACCGACCTTCTGATAGCCCACCGTCAATTGAACCGGCGGCGACAATGGCGCCGGTTCGGGTCCGACGGCGCCCGCCGGTAGCGGCAGCAATCCCAAGGCTCCCACCAGCAGGGCCGACGCAAGCAAGAGAAGCTTCATAACCCTTCTTGATAGCTGCACGATCCGCTCTCCATCCTGGTCACTGGTTCTCACTGGTTCGAAGATTATGGCCGTATCATATGCGAGAACCGGGCCATATCACACCCTCCCCGCGCGAGCAGCGGCGCATCACCTGGCCCCTCATTGTTCGCCGGCGATCTCGGATGCAATTGCCGTCGGCACGCGCCCGTGCCAATCGGACCCGGCCTGCAACCTGACGCCGATGTCGAGCAGCGACGCTTCGCTGCCCGGCCGGCCGACGATCTGAAGACCGACCGGCAACCCCCGGCTGTCGAAGCCGGCGGGCACGGCGAGAGCGGGCAAACCGAGATAGTTGACGAAGCGGGTAAAGCGGCTGAGCGCATAAAGCACGCGCGGATTGAAATGCGACGAGGCGGGATCGACCTCCTCCACGCCGGGCGTCCTGATCGGCATCACGGGAAGCAGGGCCACGGTGGCATCACCAAGACAATGCGACAGAAACTGGCTACGCAGCAGGTCGCGGGCCTCAAGCGCCAGGCCGAGCGATTGATCCGATATCAAGAGGCCCTTGGCGAGCCGTTTTCGCAAGCTGGCGTCGATGCGCGTATCATCGATACGCCCGCGGTGCTGACGGGCCGCCTCCGCCTGCAATACAAGCAGAGCGTATTGATCGGCTGGTTCGGGAAATCCAGGCCTTGCCGCGATCGTCATGCCGCTTTCGACCAGCACGTCGATGGCGCCGCGGCAAATCTTGGCGATCTCCGGGTCGCTGGCGCCGAACGCGGCCTCCAATACGATTGCCGACGGAGGTTGCGCAGCCGCGCTGGCGCTCTCGCCGGAAACATGCGGCCATATCAGTGCAAGATCCGCAGCACTGCGGGTGATGATCCCGATGGTGTCCATGCTGGGCGCAAGAGGCATTGTGCCGTCAACCGGTAGGCTCCCGTAGCCCGGCTTGAGACCTGTCACGCCGCAGCAGTGCGCCGGAATCCGCACCGAGCCGCCGGTGTCAGACCCGAGCGCCGCAAAACAGCAGCCGGACGCGACCAGGATGGCAGACCCCGTCGAAGACCCGCCCGGGATTGCGTCCGCGCGCCAGGGATTGCGGGCCCCCCGGCGACCGATGCCGGAAGGCTCATATGCAAGTTCTGTCATCGTCGCCGTGCCGATGAGACAGGCTCCAGCCCGTTCCAGGCGATCGATCACGGATGCGCGCGGGAGCGCCGCAGCCTGCGGCGCGGAACACCCCCAGGAGGGCTCGCTCTTGCCGGTCGCGATCATATCCTTGGCAACGAACGGCATTCCCGATAGCGGACCCCGGCTCGAAATGTGGTCGGGAAAAATCTGCTCAACCGCCTTGAGCTTGCGCCCGATGCGGGCGAGCCGCTGTTGGCAATGCGCCTGGGCGGCCAGCCGATCAGGCTCGGAGAGCGAACACCAATCCGGAAAACGGGAGACCGCTGTCATGGCTTTCGGCGCAATCGCCAAGTGCGGACGGAGGCGCAAGACACCGAACGGACGGCCTCAAAAATGCGAGAAATGTCCATTTCGTCCGGAGAGGTTTGGAGCGGGCGAAGGGAATCGAACCCTCGTATGCAGCTTGGGAAGCTGCCGTTCTGCCATTGAACTACGCCCGCGAACTTAGTCAATAAAATCAGGCACTTCTCGCACTTTTTGGCCCGATTTTCGTCTCGCATCATTGTGTCATCGTGATGTCGGCTGCCGACCCCGGCCCGCTTTCTATAGACCGCTCCAGCGTCACGCGGCAAGTCAAGGGAGCGCATGATCCATGCTTGGGATTCGCGTGAAGCGATACGGCTCGGGGCCTGAATCGGGTAGCAACACTTACCAATTGCAACTTCAGATTCGACTTCGCGGACGGCAAATCATTTATCGATCAAAACAAGCCTACAACGGGCATCAAGAACAGGGAGGTATCGACACAAACACACGCACAGGAGACTACCGTTATGCTTACCCTTACTTGGATCAAGTCAGTCAACAATACCTGGCTCGGGCTCGATTTCCCTAACCTGTCCGACATCACGACTACCGGCGTTTACGTGATCTGGCACGGCGGCCAGACACCCCGCACGGTTCGAGTCGGACAAGGTATCATTCGAGATCGCTTAGGTGCCCACAAACGCGATGCCGCGGTGTTGCGATATCAGCCGCACGGCCTTTGGGTCACATGGGCAGCGGTACCGGCTCATCAGATGGATGGCGTTGAACGGTATCTGGCAAATCTTCTGAGCCCACTAGTCGGAGACGCCTTCCCGAACGTGACGCCTCTGGCGGTGAGTTCACCGTTCGCGGCATAGCCACATTCGGCGCGCCGAGGATCGCGTCAAGCGCCTCGCGTAACTTCATGTATTGATACCAAGCCCATGGTGGTTCGCTGCCGTGGGCTATCTTTTGCGATAGCCCAGTCGCGGACACGTTCTAGCTCGGCCTTGTCCATAGTCCAAAGGTCGCCGCTCATAGTTTATAAACCGTTAACTCTTTCATCCGTTCCAGAGTTCCTCCGCCTTATTGTGGTCCCTGCGCGTCGGGGGGGAGATCAAGCGGCCGGTCCAACCTCCGCCAGCAGCCTCCGGCACATTCGTGATTTCGACCATATTACCTGAAGGATTGAGCACGACCTTGCCAAGGTCGGGGTCGAGGGTTCAAATCCCTTCGCCCGCTCCAAAGCTTTCAAGGGCTTAGCGCCGCACGTGACTTGCGACGCTAAGCCCTAGCTAGCAGATAGCTAGCAGAAAGCCCCAGCATTCCACGTGGCATCAGGCGTTGATCGGCAAATCGATAAACAACCGGTGACCTGAAAAACCCGCGACGACCTCCTTTTAAATCTCGAATGCGAGTTACGGCTGCCAAAGCGAATGCCAGCCGTATGGGAACGGCTTCCTTATGGATTCGCTTCGCGGCCACTCATTCTACGGCCTGATCCCGCCGAATGACCTCACGAACCTCGTTGAACGTGCCGGCTTCGTCGTGGAGTCTATCGTGCTGGGACGAGGGCTCCGCTTATCTCTTGGCGAAGTCTCCCGAAGGGGCGGAAGGGCCCGTCCAGTTCTCGATCCGAGAGACTGCAGAGAATTTTCAGATACGCGCTACTTAATTCAGTAGAGGGGGCGGCTCCTCTGCCCAAAGGAATTCTTTCAACCCTGATGGGCATGCGCGGCCGGGCTTCGACCTATTGACCCTTTGGCTCGCCCTCAGATGACCGAAGATCCACGACCTGAACGTCCGGACGCCCATCGCCTTTGAGTGCCACCTCAGCCTGGGCTGCGAATAGACGGTCGTACTTCTCGACGAGACCTTTGCCCGCTCGCCAGCCTGCATCCCGCTGCTTTTCGGCAAGAGGGCGATCTATGACGACGTACCTGATCTTCGTGTCAGGCGGAGCGATCGAGAGCTGACGAAGGCGATGTTCCGGTTCGATGTGCATATTCCATGGCGCGTTCAGCCATCTCGGCCGCGCTCATTCCCTCGGCGGTCATGCCAGAGTCGCGCTCGACAAGCTCCCTCACGGCAAGAATGTCTGTGAGAAGTTCGTACCGGCCTTCGATAGACACGATCGTCTTTTGGAAGGTCTCGAACAGCTTTTTCCTGACGTCTGACGAATTGACGGCCTGTTCAACCAGCACAGTAGAGATAGCCGACGGCAATCGTCCCGTCTGTTGAGCCTGGTCATGGATGAGCCGCAAAAGCTCTTGGCAGAACACCTGGATCAAGACCGGGTAGTAATTGGTGAAACTCAGGATCCTCCAGACATCCTCTCGCTTCTCAAATTCGAAGCCCATCGCGGCCAACGGCCCCCGGACGAGGAATTCGGCGTCATCGACGTCCCTGTTCAGCAGAGGTCCGATCTGGAGCGGGTTGTTGGATATCTGGACCAGCGGTGAATTTTCCGCTCTCACGACGCGAGACACATTGTGCAATCCCGCGAGGACGAACTTGAAGCGGTTCTTCGAGTCCGCCATCAACTGGAGCAGGCTGCGAATGCAACGGAAGACCGACATTGCTTAGGCTCTTGTTGCCACGGTCTCCATGGACCCGGACATAAGCGGGAAGAGCCACTTTTTTTCTCAGGCCTTTTTATTTTTTTTTTTTAATCTAAATTTTGAAATTTGAGCAAAGGTGCATGAGCGAGGGCATGTAGCCTTTTGCGCAAGCTGCCCCCCTTTTCCAAACGACCCCATATCTCGCCTGTCCGCGACGTAGATCGAATCTCGATGGCGCTAGAGCATTTTCCATTTTCTGTAAATCGAGTCGATTCCCATTGAGCCGCGAATAAGATTTCTGTAGCCTTCTCAGGCAAAGGAGGCTGGCAATGGGGTATTCGAACGATCTGCGAGTTCGAGTGATCCGGGTTGTTGAGGGTGGCGCGGCGGCGCGGGCGGCGGCAAGACAGTTTGTGATTGGGGATGCGACGGCGATCCGCTGGGCGAAGCGCTGGCGGGAGACCGGCAGCTTTGAGGCCAAATCCAACAAGGGTCAGAGCCGGTCGCCATTGAAGAAGCATGAGGAATGGTTGCTTGCGTTGGTCCGGCAGGAGCCCGACCTGAGCTCTAGAAGAGATCCAGCGTCGTCTGCTCGAAGAACGTCAACAAAAGGCGGGGCTTGGATCGGTTTGGCGGTTCTTCGACCGCCACGGCATCAGCTTCGAAAAAAGCGTTCGGGCGGCCGAGCAGGATCGGCCTGATGTTGCCGCGGCGCGAATGGCATGGGCGGAAGATCAACCCAAGCTCGATCCCGACCGACTGGTCTTCATCGACGAAACTGGCACCTCAACCAAAATGGCGCGGCTGCGCGGTCGGGCTCCACGCGGCGAACGGCTGGTCGGCAAAATCCCGCACGGGCACTGGAAAACCCCCACCTTTGTTGCGGGCCTGCGCTCCACAGCTCTCACTGCACCATGCGTCATCGATGGCCCGATGAATGGCAATGCCTTCCTCGCCTATGTCGAACAAGTCCTCGTGCCGACCCTCAAACCAGGCGACGTCGTCGTGCTGGACAATCTCAGCGCCCACAAGGTCCCGGGGATACGTGAAGCCATCGAAGCCGCGGGCGCAAAGCTGCTTTACCTGCCTCCCTATTCGCCAGACTTCAATCCGATCGAGCAGCTCTTCGCAAAACTCAAAGCCCTGTTACGAAAGGCCGCCGAACGCTCCGATCGAGGGCCTCTGGAACCGCATCGCATGTCTTCTCGATGCCTTCCTCCCGGACGAATGCGCTAACTACTTCCGCAACTCCGGATATGCTGAGTGCTAGGTGGAAAATGCTCTAAACCCTGAGCGCTCGGTGTCGCGGTTATTAACGATGATCTCAGGAAGATCGCTCGCGCAAGTTGTCCGAAGCAATGAATGGGCGTCCCGAGATTCCGTAACATCCGATCAGCGAACAGCAACGCGAATTGTTGAGTCCGGCAAGGCTCGTGCCAGCGGCTGGTTGTGCGCCCCGCTTAACAGTCGCTTCTAGGGATAGTGGGTGTCGACGAGCTTTGCCCAGCAAAGCCGAGAGCGCATTAATGGAGAATAATTTGCTACGTGTTTCCACGTGCAGCGGGCTGCCCAGATCCGGGCCTACCGCGCCGCCTGAAGAGCCGGGCCATGCTCGTGAGCCGCGGGTCTCAGTCAGCCGCAGCATCTTCGCACTGATCGACGATGTCGGCCGCACCTATTTCGGGCGCGGGCGCGAAGATGACGACCAGATCGGATTCATCGACGAGAGGACCCGGGCGATCTTCGGCCGTAGTTATGCTGCCGAGCCGCATGCCCTCATCGAGCAGCTCAAGAAAGACGAAGCTATCACCGAGGCCGACACGCTGCTGCTGACCGTCCCCAACCAATTGGGCGTTGCCTACAATGCGCATGTGATCGAAGCGATTTTGACCCACGTCGCTCCCGCCCTGGGATGGCGGTGACGAAGCGGCCTGGCATATCTCACTTAAAAGGAGTGTGACTTGAGCGTTGCCTTCACCAAGGAAGACAGTGCCGAAACTGCGTCGGAAACTCTGCTACCCGACCGCCCGGTTTCACCTCATCCGAACCTTGTTACGGAAGCGGGATTGAAGGCTCTGGAATTTCAACTCCATCAGGCTCGTGAGGCGTACGAGACGGCGCAGAAAATCGACGACGTGAATGAACGACGGCGGCAAGCGGCAATCCCCTTGCGTGATATGCGCTACTTTGCGGCGAGAGTTCGGACGGCCCAGGTCATCAGCAATCCTACGTCAACTGACACTGTTGCCTTTGGGAGCACGGTGACCTTCAGGCGCGACGATGGACGCGTGCAGAAATATCGTATCGTGGGAGAGGACGAAGCGGACCCTAAGGCCGGTTCAATTTCCTTCGTGTCCCCAGTGGCAAGGCTTCTGATGGGCAAGGCTGTTGGCGATGAAGTCGGCGCATCCGGTCAAAAGCTTGAGATCATTTCGATCTCGTAGCACCTCCCGCACCGGATGCAGCCGATGTTTGGAACGGCCGCTTTGCGCCAGAAGCAGCCGCCCCCACGGCTATGCGAATTCGCCGTTGTTGAGCGGTTCTGGGAACATCGCTGATCCTGAAGAATGACTTCAGTTGCTGTCCTAAACGGCTATTCCTCGTCCGCCAGCGGTGAGCGCACGCTACCGTCGGGGCGGCAATGTCGTCTTATGCTTAGTTTCCTTGCGGATGAAGCTGCGGACGGGGCCGGGTAAAGGATGCGCGGCCGTGCTTGATGCCCCACAGCGGCTGCGCCAGCGTCGCAACCGCGTCGGCGGGATTGCTCGCATCGACGACAGACGAGATCGGCTTGCCCTCCGATCGCGATGCCATAATCCTCAAGGCGCATCAGCCGCGCCGCGGCCCCGGTAATCATGTCGAGGCAGCCGGCGAGGTCGGCCGGCCGCGACACGTGACATACATTGGCATAGAGGTTCGCCATCCGGATCAGCGAACCGTCGCCATAGGGCGTGAACGGGTTCAGCACATTGTTGGTCGAGATCGAGCAGGTCACCCCTGCCTTCCGCAACGGCTCCGCCTGCACGACGCCTCGCGGGATCGCATGGTCGTGGCTGCGGCCCATCAAATGCAGGTCGGTCGACGGCAATATCGTCACGGCGACGCCGGCGCTGGCCAGCTGCTTCGCGATCGCGCCAAAGCGGTCCGGCGGAAGCAGCGACATCTGCGTGGCATGTCCGACGGCCACCCGGCCGCCCCAGCCGAATTCCTCGGTCTTGCGGCAGACATATTCGATCTGCATGCCCTGCGTGGTCTCGGCGAGGTCCAGATGCATGTCGATTTCGGCGTCGAAATCGCGCGCGATCGCAAAGATGCGGTCGATCTGCGCCGCGCGGGTCGGTGTCGAAATACGGCACCGCGCCGATGGCCCGCGCGCCGCGGCGCAAGCCCTCGATCAGCAGTTCCTCGGTGCCGGGATTGTTGGTGAGCCCCTCCTGCGGAAACACGCACAGTTCGATATCCATCGCCCAAGCGTAGTCGCGCGCGAGCTGTTCGACCGCTTCGAAGCCGATCATGCCAATGCCCGGATCGAGTTCGACATGGGTGCGCATGTGCATGGTGCCATGCGCGATGCAGCGCTCCAGCGTCCGCCTGCCCCGCGCGTAAATGTCCTCGACGGTGAAGTCGCGCTTGGCGGCCGCGGTTTCCCGAACGGCTTCGGCGACGGTGCCTTCCTCGATGTGGCAACGGTCGAGGATGCAGGTCTTGTCGAGATGGATATGGGTCTCGATCATGCCTGGGATCACCAGGCAACCGGCCGCTTTCAGCTCCGGCGCATCGCGCCGCCAGCGCCGGAGCGATGACGGCAATCGTCGTGCCCACAATGCCGATATCGACGGTCCGAAGCTCACCTTCCTGCAGGATGCAGGCGTCACGAATGATCAGGTCCATCAATTCACCATGGCCGGATCGGCACCGAGATAGGCATCGTCCAGTTTCGCACCATTCAGCTCCGCGGGCCGGCCCTGCGCTACCACGCGGCCGCCGCCGAGCACATAGCCGCGATCGGCAATGGCCAGCACATGACTCTGCCATCTGATCGACGATCAGTAAAGTCATGCCCTCGTCCCGCAACCGGGCAAACTGTCCGAACAGTTCCGCCGCGACCGCCGGCGCCAAACCCAGCGATGGTTCGTCCAGCAGCAGGATTTCGGGCCGCGCCAACAGGCCACGAGCGACGGCGAGCATCTGCTGCTCGCCGCCTGACAGCAGCCCAGCCGCAGTATGCAGGCGGGGGCGCAGCCGCGGAAACCGAACCAGCATCGTCTCGATCTCGGCAAGCTCGAAATCGTTGCGGCGGGTCGCGCCGAGGCGGAGGTTTTCGGCGACGGTCAATTGCGGAAATACCTGACGTCCCTCGGGCACAAGGATCAAGCCGGCCCGCGCGACCAGATGGGCCGGCAAGCTGCGACAAGCTCCACGCCGCCAAAGCCGATGGTCCCTTTACCGGACGGATCAGGCCGCTCAGGGCCTTCATCAGCGTCGATTTGCCGGCGCCGTTGGGGCCGAGCACGGCGATGGTCTCGCCGCGGCCGACCTTCAGGCCGACCTGATCGAGCACCGCCAAGCGGTCCGTAGCCTGCACTCGAGCTCGCCGACGTCGAGCAAGGGCGCGCCGGCCTTGCCGCGATGCCGCCGCTTGCGCCGGCGTCGCGGCGCCGAGATAGGCCGCCTTGACGGCGGGATCGGCGCGTACGACCGCCGGCGTGCCTGCCGCGATGCGACGTCCGGCATCGAGTACCACGATTTCGTCGGAGATCGACATCACGAGCGCCATGTCATGCTCGACGAGCACGACCGCGAGACCTGCTCGCGCCAGCCGCTGCAGCAGGCCGCCCAGCTTGACGGTGTCGGCGTCGTTGAGCCCGGCAGCGGGTTCGTCCAGCAGACAGCACGGCCGGCGCGGTGCCGAGCGCTCGGGCAATCTCGATCAAGCCGGCATCCACATGCGGCAGCGTGGCGGCTATTCTGGTTTCCGGTCCGGAATAGCCGACCAGCGAGAGCAGCGCGCGCGCCAGCGCCGCCGATGCCTCGCCCCGCCAGGCGCCGCGCAGCAGGCCGAGACGGACATTGTCCAGCACGCTTAGATCCTTCCGAACGGCTGCGCGGTCTGAAAGGTTCGGGCGAGGCCCGCGCGAGCGACATCTTGCGCGGCGACCCGTGATCTCCTGGTTTCCGACCCGTACCGTTCCGGAATCCGGCGGCTGAATCCGCTGACGAGATTGAGCAGCGTGGTTTTGCCGGCGCCGTTGGGACCGATCACACTGGTCATGCGGCCGGGCGGCGCGGTGAGATCCACGCCCGCCACCGCAATGACGCCGCCGAATGCGACGCTAACGCCTTCCGCGGCCAGGCTGCCGCTGGGCCTGCAAGATGGGCCAGAGCGAGATCGATATCCGGCCTCGGGCTGGCGGGGGTCTTTCGGCATCACGAGCCGCGCGACCGCGCCGGCAATCCCACCCGGTGCGGTCCAGAGCACGATCAACAAGCCAGCGCCGAAAACCAGCAGGCGATATTCGGCAAGGCCCGCCAGCACCTCTGGCAGCAACACGACCACCGCCGACCCAACCAGCGGCCCGAGGGTGCGACCGGCGCCGCCGACCACCACCACCAGCAGAAACAGGATCGACTGCGAGAACGGAAACGAACTCGGCGCGATGAAGCCCGTCAGGGCTGCCTGCAAGCCACCGGCGAGACCCGCCGCCGCGGCGGCCAACACGAAGGCCGCGGTGCGGACCGGCAGTGCGCTGATCCCGATGCTGCGCGCCGCCGCCGGTGCCGAGGCGATGGCCTGCATCGCGAGGCCGAGCGGGCTTCGCGCGAAAGGGTGAAACACAATAGCGCGAGGACGCACAAACCGCAGGCCAGCAGCGCGGTGCCCCCGGTGCCGAACGGAGCCGGAATTCCGGCGAGACCGCTCGCAGCCGCCGGTCAGGTCGCGCCACTCGACCGATACGGATTCGACGATGAAGCCGAAGGCGATGGTGACCATGGCGAGATAAGGACCGGTCACCCGAAGCGCTGGGATCGAAAGCACCGCCGATATCGCCGCGACCAGCAAAACCGCGAGCGGCAGTGCTTCCCAGAAATTCAACCCGGCCTTGGTGGTGAGGATTCCGACGCCGTAGGCGCCGAGCGCGAGGAATCCGCCCTGGCCGAGCGACACTTCGCCGGCGAGCCCGAGCAGCACGTTCAACCCGACGCCGACCAGCGCGGTGGTCGCCAGCGTTCCCAACAAATAGGCGTAATAGCCGGGCGCGACAGACAGATGGCGACGGCGGCGGCCCCGACCAGCACCGCGGCGAGCACGGCGACGATGGCCTTCATACACGCACCTTGGTCCGGCCACCGAACAATCCGGACGGCGCCAGTACAAGGGCTGCGATGACGGCGGAGAAGTGACGATCTGGGTGCTGCTGGAACCAAGCCAGGTCGTGGCGCAGGCTTCCACCAGACCGTAGGCCAGCCCCGCGATCACGACGCCCCAGGGATTGGTGAGGCCGCCAAGGATCGCCACCGCGAACGCCTTGATGCCGAACAACGTCCCCATGTCATAGGCCACGTTGTAGAGCGGCGCGATCAGTATGCCGCCGATCCCGGCAAGAAGTGCGGCCGCCGCGGAGGTGAGCGCGATGAGCCGTGACGTCGATGCTCATGAGCCGCGCGGCATCCGGGTTCTCGACGGCCGCCGCAGTTTCAATCCGAGCCCGTCCGGTGCATCCCGAGATGGACCAGCAACGCCAGCCCCAGTCCGACCGCCGGCACCAACCTGCAGCGGAAAGATGCCGATATTGCCGATGACCCAGGGATCATCACCGCAGAGACAGATGGAAGCGCGCGCGGCTCCTTTCCGAACAGCACCATCACCACATTGTCGAGCACGATGCCGAGCGCCACGGTCGCCATCAGCCAGGAATTGTGCCGCGCGTGACGAACGGCCGAACCGCGATGCGCTCGACCACCAGACCCCA
>CAVRAH010000008.1:0-477618 GCA_963718925.1 uncultured Alphaproteobacteria bacterium | reverse complement strand
ACTCCGGCTGGCGCCGTTTCAGGGGCAGTTTGTCGAAGGTGCCCTGGCGGATGATGTCGGCGTCGCCGCGCTGTCGATCGGGCGCGGCAACGCCAAGACCGCGCTGTCGGCCGGCCTGGCGCTCGGCGCGCTGCTCGGCGAATGGGACCCTGAGCCGCGCCGGGAAGTCGTGCTGGCCGCGCGCACGCGCGACCAGGCGCGGGTTGCCTGGAATTTTTGCTGCGCCTTCGCGCGCTCGCTTGAGCTCTCGTCGAAATCGATCTTCGCCGCCAGCCACGATATGAGATCGAATTCACCGGCGACGGCGGAGGCCACATCCTTCGCGCGATCGCAGCGGACGGAAAATCGGCCCTCGGCCTGGCGCCGACATTCGCGCTGCTCGATGAGCGCGGCCACTGGATGACCGATCAAGGGAATGATCTCGAACACGCGCTGTTGTCCGGCCTCGGCAAGCGTGCTGGCCGCGCGGTTATCATCTCGACATCGGCGCCCATGACACTCACCCGTTCTCCCGCTGGCTCGACGAAGATCAGGCCGGCGTTTATCGCCAGGAACATCGGCCGGCGCCGAACCTGCCGGCGGACGATTGGAGAGCCTGAAGATCGCCAATCCCGCGCCGAACACGGCATCGGCGCTTCGCTCGATTGGCTGCAGGCGCAAGCGCGCCGAGCGATTGCCCGCGGCGGCTGGACGCTCACGACGTTCCGGCTCTACAACCGAAACGAACGGATCAGCGGCGAATCGCGAGACGTTGTGCTGACAACCGATCAGTGGTTGGCACGAGAACGACGATCTCTTCTTCGCGCCGCGCGAAGGCGCTGTCGTGGTCGCATCGACCTGGGCGGATCTGCCAGCATGTCGTCCGCCGCGTTTTACTGGCCGCAAAGCGGCCGGCTCGAATGCCTCGGATGGTTTCCTTCGAAGCCGGGCCTGCTTGACCGCGGGCAAAGCGACGGCGTCGGCGGCCGCTACGTCGAGATGGCAAACCGCGGCGAGCTGTTCACGCTCGGCGATGCGACCGTTCCCGTCGCCCCCTTTCTTGGCGAAGTGATGCGACGCATCGACGGCGAACCGATCGCCGCCCTGGTGATGGACCGCTACAAGCAGAGCGAGCTGGGCGAGGCAATCGATCGCGCCGGCATCCGCGCGCCGCTTGTCTGGCGGGGCATGGGCTTTAAGGACGGCGGAGAGGACATCGAGCGGTTCAAGCGCGCTGCCTTCGACGGCAAGGTCAAGGCGCGGCCATCGCTGCTTCTGCGCTCGGCCTTCGCCGATGCTGTTTGCCTGCGAGATCCTGCGAACAACGCGAAGCTGGCGAAGGCGCGCTCGACGGGCCGAATCGACCCGGTTGCTGCAAGCGTGCTCGCGGTCGCCGAAGGCGCGCGGCGCGACGGCCGCGCCAGCAAAAAGTCGAGGCCGATGCAATGGGCGTGAGAAAATACGGCGCATCGGTCTATCGCTCGCAACGATGGGCGGCTGTCCGCCAGCAGGCGAAGCGCCGCGACGGCTTCCGCTGCGTCGAGTGCGGCGCCCGTGGTCGCCTCGAGGTCCATCACGTCAAGCGAGTGAAGACGCATCCTGAGCTGTCGTTCGATCTTTCCAACCTACAGAGCCTTTGTCCGGGCTGTCATGCCCGGAAAACCGCAATCGAGGTGGGCATCGCGCCACTCGATTCAAAGCGCCAAGCCTGGCGCGATCTCCTCAAACAAAAGGTAACTACAAATGCTTAAATCAGTGAAAATTGCCCGCCGGCAAAGCGAAATCCGGCAGGCACTCGCAGCCCTGGTCGGTAAAGAAGATCCGACTGCAGATGAAACGCGCCAGATCGAGACGCTGGATGCGGAATTTCGCAACAATGAGGTGCGCTACCGCGGCGCGCTGATCGCAGAGGACACCGAACGCCGCGCGCATGGCGACGATCTCGAAACGCGCGGTGAACGCGAGTATGCGGCGCTGATTGGTCGTTTCGAGCTCCGCCAGGCCATGCTTTTTCTGGATGAAGCAGTGCCGCTCACCGGCGCGACCGCTGAAATCGTGCAGGAAATGCGATCGAGAAACGGATATCGCGGCGTGCCGATACCGCTTGAAGTGCTCGCTCTGGAAACGCGCGCCGGCGAGACCGTGGCGTCCGGCGTGCCGAGCCCCTTGATCACCGCGCCGATCATCGATCGCCTGTTCCCGACATCGGTGGCCGCGAAGATGGGCGCCCTCATGGTCAGCATCCCCCAAGGATCCGAGGAATATCCGATCGTGAGCAGTGCCGTTGCGGCGGCCTGGCAGGCCACCGAGACCGGCGCTGTCGGCGGTCCCACGCCGTACACCACCGCCCCACGCACGATCGCTCCGAACAACACGCTCGGCATTCAGGCCAAGTTGACCCGAAAAGCGATCAAGCAGGCCGGCCCCGGCATGGAACAGGCCTTGCGGCGCGATCTGAACGGCGCGATGGCGATGGCGCTGGATAATGCAGCGTTCCAAGGCGCCGGCGCCTCGGGCCAGCCGGCCGGCATCATGGTCGGCTCCTATGGCATCACATCAACGGCGGTTGCTGCCGCTGCGACCTGGGCCGCGTTCCGAAGTGCGGTGGTCAATTTCATCATCGCCGCCGCGGCGAACAGTCCAGGCGACGTGAACCTGCTCATTCGCCCCGAGGTCTATAACAAGCTGGACGGAACCATTCTCACGAATACCGCCGTTTCGGAGTGGGACCGCCTGAAGCGCAACATCTCCGATCCGGTAATGTCGGCGAACGCTCTCCCGGCGCCGACCGGCTCGCCGCTGGCGACATCGGCGCTCCTCACCACTTCGATCGGCGGCGTCCCTCCGATCTTCATTGGCGCATGGGGCGGCATCGATCTGATTCGCGACATCTACAGCGATGCCCAGGTGGGCGGCGTTCGCCTCACCGCGCTGTTGACGGCGGACGTCGCTGCCGGCCGTTCGCAGCAATTGCAGATCCTGACGGGGATCCAGTGATGCTCATCGCCTTCCATCCTGGCGGCGATCTCGAACTACGGAGCGAAGGCGGGACAACCCGCCTTCGCGCCACGTTCCCCTATGGCTCGGAAACGGAACTGGCCGCCGGCCGCCGCGAGATTTTCGCGCCGCACGCCTTCGCCGCCTCGATCGCCGGCGGCCACGACGTGCATTTTCTATCGGCCCATGACTTCGCCAAGCCGCTCGCATCGCGCGCGGCGGGCACGATGCAACTGCGCTCCACGGACGCTGCGCTTGAGATCGAAGCGACGATCGAGCCGGGCACGACATGGGCGCGCGACTTCCTGGCGGCCCATGCGCAGGGCCTCGTGCGCGGCGTGTCGCCTGGCTTCACCGTTGCGCCCGGTGGCGAGCGGATCGAGCGCCGTGGCAATGGCGTGCTCAGAACCGTGACGGCCGCTCACCTGATCGAGCTGTCGGCCGTGACCAAACCGGCGTACTCGCAGGCAACGATTGAGGCGCGCAATTGGCAGCCGCAGGAAAGTGTGTCCCGCGCTGTCCATGCGCTGGCGCGATGGAGGCTCTGATGTCGGTAACCGTGCTTGAACAAGACGAAGAGCTGCCCAATTCATATCCCGTGCCCAGTTGGCCCATTCGTCCGGCCATTCCCGATCAAGTGTGGCAGCGCATCGAAAGTTATATCGCCTGGCGCTTCACCGAGCGCACCGTGGTTTGGATCGTTGAAGGGTGCGGCGAATTCAGGGCGCCGCTAAAGCCGGCAACGATGACCACGATCGAGATGTGGGATGACGTTGCGAAGGCGTGGGATGACATCACCGCCAACGCCGAGATTTCTCCGCGGGGCTATTGGCTACCAGGCAAAGGACCGTATCGCTTCACGGCGACGGTCGGCGACGATGAGGATCCGCCCGCCGCCATCTGTAGGGCCGCGCAGCTCCTTGCCGCATACATGGCCGCTGATCCCGGTACGCCAGGCGCGACGCGCGTGCGCGATGAGGTGTTCGGTGTCGGGCTGAAAGACGTGTGGCTCCAGCCGAGCTGGATGGCGCGCGCGGTGCAGAACAGCGGCGCCGGCGATTTGCTGCGGCCGTACAGGAGAGTTTGATGGGAATATTCGATCGGTTTCGCCGCACCCAGAGCACCGAGAAGCGCTCCGCAATATCCGGCTTCACGGCTGAAGTCATGCAGATGCGCGAGGCCTATATTTCAGGCCGCAGCGGCCTCGCCGAGCTCACCGCCACGGCGCAGACCTGCATAAGTTTTTGGGAAAACGGCTTTGCGCTCGCAAGCGTCGGTGGCACCGACGTGCTCGATCGGCGCACCATGGCGCTGATCGGCCGCTCGCTGGCGGTGCGCGGCGAAGCCGTATTCCTGATCCGAAACCGCCTCGTCCCGTGCTCTGACTGGGACGTGCGCACGCGTAATGCTGTTCCGGTCGCGTACCGCATTTCGGTTCCAGAGGCTGGCGGAGGCACCACGCAAACCGCGCTCGCCGGCGAAATTCTGCATATCAGAATCGGCGCCGATCCTGCTGCGCCCTGGTATGGCGCACCGCCGCTGCGTCGCTCCGGCCTAACGGCCAGCATGCTGAACGCGGTGGAGAGCGCGCTCGGCGAGGTTTTCGATTACGCGCCGCTCGGCAGCCAGGTCGTGCCGATGCCCGAACAGCCGGACCAGGACAATACCGCGCTCGGCAGATCCTTCCGCGGCCAGCGCGGACGCGTCCTGCTTCGCGAAAGCGTCGCGGTTACGGCCGCCGGCGGCCCGGTGCCGTCGACGGATTGGCGGCCCTCCAGCCTCTCGCCCGATCTCGAACGCGCGATGGCCGTCGAAACGCTTGCCGCGTCCCGTGATGCGATCTGCGGCGCGTTCGGCGTGTTGCCCGCGTTGCTCAGTAATGCAACTCAGGGCCCGGTTATACGCGAGGCGCAACGATTTCTCGCCCAGTGGACGCTGGCGCCGATCGCAACGCTGCTCGTCGAGGAAGCAACCGCGAAGCTCGGTGGCAACGTCGCGATCGACGTGATCACCCCGCTCGGCGCGGTCGATCACGGCGGCCGGGCAAGAGCGTTCGGCGCCATCGTTACCGCACTGGTGGCGGCCAAGGCCGGCGGCCTGCCCGAGGCCGATGTCAATGCTGCCTGGGATCGTTCCCTGGGAGACGCTGACGCCTGAGTAGGCCGATATTCCGCCAATTGGCGGAATATGCCGGGGGATCAAGTCATTTGCCGATGACTTCGATCAAGCGGCAAGTTTGCCGGTTGAAATGTTCGCAATTTGCGAACTTTGAGAAAACCGGCAAATTTGCCGGTTTAGGCAATTCCGCTGCGGCGTCACCTAAACCTGTTCCGCGACGGAACGGGTTTTCTACCTGTTCGCCGTCGGCACAGGTAGAATTTAGCCCCCCAGCTGCTGGGGGGGCAAATCTCCCGACCAAAGTCTCACCGTGAGACTTTGCTCACGCGGCGGTTACAGCCAGGGCTGAATTCTCACGTACACGCTCATCGGCAATTGCCGCCGTCGACATCGCTTGGCGCAGGCCGTCGACCCGGCGTTCGATCTTTTTGATGTGATCGAGGACGCTGAAGGCGAGCCGCTGAAAAGGCAGGCCCTTATCTGAGTCGATTGTTTCCGTCAGAAATGAAATCGCCGTGGTGAATTCGCGAGCGGCCCGAATGTCATCGTCAAAATCGCCCAGCACATAATCGATTTGATCCATCGTCATTGGCGCAATCCTTGTGGGTTAAAGCCATTTTGCCAGGCGGATGCCTGTCGGCTCTGCCGAGTTTATGTTACCTGTATCGACAATTGCAACCATGTGTGTTGTAACTGTATACACAAAAGGTGTACAGATGCCCCCCAAGACGAGACGCAAGCTGCCGAAAGCCGCGCCCCCTGAGACGCCAGTAAAGGCCGTCGTGAATTTGAGGATGGATGCGGATCTGCTGGCGCGAATCGACGCCGACGCGAAGCGCATCGGGATCAGCCGCTCGGCCTGGCTCCATGTCGCTGCCAGTAAGGCCTTGAGCGAATAGAGAAATAATAAGGCAACGCTTTAGCTTGACACAAAGCGTTCGCCGGTTATTTTAATCCGCTATGACGAATCACCGGGAATACGATCTCTCGATTTATGGCCCCGAAAGCTTCGGGCTGGCACAATTCACTACGGACGACGTATGCGCCGTCTGCGGCCTTTCGGCAGGCGCTCTCAAGGGAATCGTTGACCGCAACGACATTGACCTTGGCGAGGGGCAACGTCGCAGCGAGCTCGGATCAGGTCGGCGGCGGCTTTACAGCGCTGCCAACATTCACAGGATTAGCGCTGCGGTCATCGCAAAAAGCATCGGCCTAGCTCTGGTCCACTCAAATGCTCTGGGGGAGATCTTCGAAGGTCGTGCCCTGACACGGCTCATTAGCAAAGGGATCAAAGCAAAAGTTCCCTTCGCAGTGGCGATTTCGTCTGCCTCGCCGGACAATCCGGAGTTCATCGCGATCTGGCGTGACCATGCAGATTTGCCGCTCCCTGCCGCTTACCGATACGTCGACGTTGATCGCATCGTAGATGAGACGCGGCAAAAGCTTCAGGCAATCATTGGAAGATAAAATGACGTTGGCCACGTTGGCGGTTTTCTTTTTTCCCGCCGAACGGCTGCGACAAGACGGTTAGTGTCGCGGGACTTGAGACTCGAACAACACCGTCAGCCCGCGGCGGTCTCCTTCCGCGCGGCGGGCGCCCTTAACTTCATGGTAGGCGATTGATGGCACGCGGCCCTTGTACCTTCAAACAGCAGGACGTGACGCGCGCGCTGCGCGCCGCTGTCGCTGCTGGCATTGAGGTGCAGCGTTTTGAAATCGCTAAGGATGGTCGCATCGTTATCGTGACTTCGTCGGGTAAGCCGGCTGCATCGCTGGATGACCTGGATCGCGAATTGATAGAGTTTGAGGCGCGTCATGGTCAAAGTTGAGTTGAAGGGCATAGCGAAGGTCAGGGCGAAAGGCCAAATCTACTACTATGCGTGGCGCGGCGGTCCGCGACTGCGTGGTGAGCCGGGATCGCCGGAGTTTATGGACTCCTACAATCAAGCGATCGAGGATCGCCGCACGCCCGATAAGGCCCGCTTCCGCTTCATCGTGACAGACTACAAGGCGTCCGGCGAGTATAAGAAGCTCGCGGAATTGACGCGAGACCAATGGGGCAAGTGGCTCGACCGCATCGCCGATTATTTCGGCGAGCTTCGCATTGCACAGTTCGATCGGCCGGAAAAAATTCGACCTTTGATTTGCCGTTGGCGCAACCGATGGGCCGATACTCCGCGCACGGCCGACTATGGGATGCAAGTTCTGTCGCGCGTCGTCGCCCATGCCGTTGAGCTCGGCAAGATCGCGGGCAATCCCTGCGAAGGCATCAAGCATCTCTACAGCAATGATCGCTCAGAGATCATCTGGACTGATGCCGATGTCTCGCACATCAAGAAAACCTGCTCGGCCGAAATTGCCAACGTCGTAGATCTCGCTGGCCACACCGGCTTGCGGTTGAGCGACCTGTTACGGCTGTCATGGTCGCACATCGGCGACGATGCGATCATGCTTACCACAAGCAAAAGCAGGCATCGCCGCGAGGCGATCATTCCTCTCTACGGCGCGCTTCGCGACATCCTGGCGCGCATCCCGAAGCGCGCAATCACGATCCTGACCAACAGCCGGCAGCGCCCATGGACGGCCGATGGCTTCGGCAGCTCGTTCAATAAGGCCAAGATCGACGCCGGGATGTCGGAGCAGGATCTTCACTTCAATGACCTTCGGGAACGGCCGCGACGAAGTTTTATATTGCCGGTTTCAGCATGCGTGAGATCGCCGAGACGTTGGCGTGGGAAGAAGAGTTGGTTGAGAAGATCATTCGCCGCTACGTCGGCCGTCCGCCGCGCTCAAAGCCAGAATCAAGAAGCTGGAGACCAGAGAATGAACAAATCCCGCAAAACGGCCGACAAAACCGCCGGCGCAATTCCGGCTAAGTATTGGAGCGGGCGAAGGGAATCGAACCCTCGTATGCAGCTTGGGAAGCTGCCGTTCTGCCATTGAACTACGCCCGCGATCGCTTGCAGCCCCCCTTGATTAGCCGAGACCGCGCTCCCCGCCAAGCCGGTTGGTCGAAAGGCCCTCGCCGGCTTAACCGAACCCGAATTTTCCAGGTGCAGCCGTTGATGACGGTGCTATGATGCTTTTGGGGAAGTTGCGTATGTCGGGGCGGGCGTACACCATTTTTGACACGGCAATTGGCCGATGCGGCATCGCATGGGGCCATGCCGGCATTGTTGGCGTGCAGCTCCCCGAGACGCGGGAGATCGAAACCCGCAAGCGGCTGTTTTCCCTCTATCCCGACGCCCGCGAAACGCCGCCCTCCGCCCAATGTCGAACTGGCGATCGAGGGCATTGTCGCGCTACTGCGCGGTGAAGCTAGCGACTTCTCCGACGTCACGCTCGATATGGGCGGCATTCTTGCCTTCAATCAGCGCGTCTACCAGATCACGCGCGCGATTCCCCGCGGCGAGACCCGGACCTATGGCGAGATCGCGGCGAGGCTCGGGGCTTCCGGGGCGGTGCATTCGGTCGCGCAGGCGATTGCCCGTAACCCCTTTGTGATCATCGTTCCCTGCCATCGCGTGCTCGAAGCCGGCAACTACGCCGACAAGATCTCCCCGCATGGCGGCACGATCTCCAAGCGCCGGCTGCTTTCGATCGAGGGCGCGGGCAGCCTGACCAGCAAGACCCTGTTTGACGTGTTGCTTCCGGTTGCCCCACCGCGCCTGTCCGGCTAATTTGCCGGCATGATCAGAACGACCCTGCTGCAACGAAAATCCATTTCGGTGTCCGACTTCCGTTGCACTGCCGGGCCGGACGACGCGCCGTTCGCGGAGCAGTTCCACTGCCACTCGGTCTCCTATGTGCGCAAGGGCAGCTTCGGGTGCCGAAGTCGCGGCCGGGCCTTCGAGCTGGTGGCGGGATCGATCCTGGTAGGTCATCCCGGCGACGAATATGTTTGCAGCCACGATCACGTCTGCGGCGATGAGTGCCTGTCGTTCTTCCTCGGCCCCGAGCTGGTGGAGGCGATCGGGGACCGGGCGGAGGTCTGGCGGGTGGGCGCGGCACCCCCGCTGCCCGAATTGATGGTGCTCGGCGAGCTGGCGCAGGCCGCAGCCGATGGCCGCAGCGACATCGGCCTCGACGAGGTCGGGCAATTGTTCGCCAGCCGCTTTGTCGAAGTGATGTCGGGACGCTCGCGCGAGCCCACGCCGGCCAAGGCCCGGGATCGCCGCCGTGCGGTCGAAACCGCGCTCTGGATCGATGCGAATTCACAGCAGGAGATCGATCTGGAGGGCGCCGCCGGCCAGGCCGGCATCAGCCCATTCCACTTCCTACGCCTGTTCACCAACGTGCTCGGCGTCACCCCGCACCAATATCTGGTGCGCTCGCGGCTGCGGCATGCGGCGCGGCTTTTGGCGGATGACGACCTCCCGATCACGGACGTCGCCTACGAAGTCGGGTTCGGCGATCTCTCCAATTTCGTCCGCACCTTCCACCGCGCCGCCGGTGTCTCGCCGCGCAGGTTCCGCGAGGCCTCGCGGGGCAAGCGCAAGATTTTCCAAGAACGCCTCGTGCTACACTGACTAGGGTCGTCTTCGGACAGCGCGCTCTCGAACGCGCCTTGAACCGGAGACCACCATGTACGACCACATCGGACTGAAAGTCGGCGATCTCGACGCCAGCGTGCGTTTCTATACGGCGGCGCTGGCGCCGCTCGGATATGTGCTGTGCTCGCGCGACAACAGCGGCGCGGGCTTTGGGCCCAAGGGCGAACCGGCGCTGTGGCTTTATGTGCATAAGGGACCCATCGGCACCGGCGCCCATATCGCGTTCCGTGCTCCCGATCATGCCGCGATCCGGAAATTCCATGCCGAAGGCGTGAAGGCCGGAGGCCGCGACAATGGCGAGGCCGGCCCGCGGGCCGACTACAGCCCGACCTATTTCGCCGCGTTTCTGATCGATCCCGATGGCAACAATGTCGAGGCGGTTTGCACGTAGCTTCCCGTCATTCCGGGATGGTGCGCTAGCACCAGGCCCGGAATCTCGAGATTCCGGGCTCGCTCGCTTTGCTCGCGCCCCGGAATGACTATCTAACAAGGACCAAACCCATGGCTTCCATCCACAAGGACATTCCGATCGACGCTTCCCCCGATGACGTGTGGGACGCGGTGCGTGACTTCGGCGCCGTGCACCAGCGGCTGGCGCCGGGATTCGTCACCGATGCGCGTCTCGAGGGCCACGCGCGCATCGTGACCTTCCACAACGGCAACGTAGCGCGCGAGGTCCTGGTCGATTGCGACGACACACGGCGCCGGCTGGTGTATGCGATCATCGGCGAGCGGGTGAGACATTACAACGCCTCGGTGCAGGTGGCCCCCGATGGCGAGGCACGCACATGGATGACCTGGATCGTCGACGTATTGCCCAACGAAATTGCGGCCTATATCTCGGACCAAATGGATTTGTCGGTCCTCGCGATGCAGAAAACCCTGGGACGCCGCACCGCCTAGAGTGCGAACTTCGGATTCGGGACACTAGCGCCCACCAATGTGACTTTTCTCACAGAAGCCGAGCCCGCACCTCCTTAAAGCCTTCATGATGCGTCCGGTTTGCGCCGCTTCCCGCGGAGCTACGCATATGAGGACAGAACCATGACTGCAGCTGACAACGTAGTGTGCCGCGCGGCGGCGCTGCTGTTACTGTTGACGTTCGCATCGACGCCGGCCAGGGCCCAGCTCGCCGGCTTTGGCGGCGGTGGCGGCGGCGACATGATGACCCAGATGGCGCCGATGCTGGAGATGATGAAGGCAAAGATGGGCAAGCGCCGCTTCGCCATGATGATGCGGACCATGGGACCGATGATGAGCAGGATGATGGACGGCGACGGCGGCCTCAGTGGCATGCTCGGCGGCGGCGGAATTCCGGGCGGCTTCGGTGACGGCGCGGCCTTTGCTCCCCAGGGCTATGGCATCGGCATGGGCGGCGGCGACATCATGGGCATGCTCGGCGGCAGCGGCGGCGGCGAGATGATGAGCATGATTCCGCAGTTGATGCAGATGGCCAATTTCGGCGGCGGATACGGCCGGCGGCATCACCGGCGCCGCCAATAGCTTGCGCATATTCCATTCGCAAAACCGCCATCCTCCCCCGGATCTGTTCCGAGGCATGCTGTTGCGGATGACGCTTTAGTCGACCACGGCGGACAAAGCCGGGCGGCCTTGCACAAGCGCGCCGGCTTTGGACCCCCAGCGGGTGAGAACCACGCTCGAGGCAGACAACACACCGAGCACCACCATCGAGGCCGCCGCCAACACGAAGAAATCCGCGGCGGCGGCATGGTGCATCGACAGCCAAAGGCCGCCGAGCCCAATGAACAGCAGCCGGGCGCTTTGCGCCAGCACCGGCCCAAGCACCTTGGCCGCGCCCTGCGAGGAAAAATACATCGACATCGCAAGCCCGATGAACGCGTACATCGGCGCCGCCGTCGACAGATATTGCCGGCTGGCGGCGCGCACGCCTGGATCCTGCGTGAAGATGTCGACCCAGATCTCAGGAAAGATCGCGATCAAGGTGGCGATCAGACCTACCGAGACGAACGAAACGAGGCCGGCGGTCCAGGCAATCCGTCGCGCGCGGGCAATCCGCTCCGCGCCGATCGCCATTCCGACCATCGGCACCGAGGCAATCCCGAACGCGAATGCAACCGACGTCAGCATGAACTCAAGCCGCGCGCCGATGCCGTAACCGGCAAGAACTTCGGTGCCGAAGCCCGCCAGCAGGCGCGTGAAGACGCTGATGGTCAGCACCGATTGCAGCGGCGAGAAGCAGGAGACGATGCCAACCTTGAGGATGTCGACGAACATCGCCCGCCGAATCCGCAAGCCCCTGATCTTCGGGATGACGCGCGCCCTCCCGGAGAAAATGTACCACGCCATGATCGACCCGCCGATCGAGAAGGCGATCAGGGTGCCGGCGGCGACGCCGCGCATGCCGAATTGCGGAACAGGACCAAGGCCGAGACCAAGCGTGCCACCGAGAATGATCTGGAACACGGCGGAGCAGAGGATCATCAGCGAGGGCAACTTCATGTTGCCGGTGCCGCGCAGGATTCCCGCCATCGAATTCATCAGCCAGGGCAGGACCGCGCCACCGAAAAATATCTGCGTGTATCCGATGGCGTTAGCCAGCACGTTGCCACGGCCGCCAAGCAACTCCAGCAGCGAGGGGCCGAAAATCAGCATGCCCAACATGAATGTCAGCCCGAAGCAGATGCCGATCAGCAGCGCATGCGACGCCAGCGTCGAGGCGCGATCGACGTCGCCGGCGCCGAGAGCGCGCGCGATCGCCGACGCCACGCCGCCGCCCATCGCGCCGCCGGACATCGTCATCGTCAGGACCACGAACGGAAACACCAGCGCCATCGCCGCCAGCGGCTCCACGCCGAGCCGGCCGATGTAGGAAGTCTCGGCGATGACCACGCAGGTGCCGGCGCTGAGCGCGATGACGTTGGGCCAGGCGAGCCACAACAGCGTGCGCAGGATCGGGCCGTCCACCAGAGCATTTTTGGAAAGCGCAGCGGCCGGCAAAACCGGACCCTCGTTGTCGTCGGCCACAGCAATTGCGGCGCTACCGATATCAGACATTTCTTCTCCAGCGCGGCTGCCCGATTCTCCACCGGGCCGCGCCGTTTCCTAGCATCGATCCAGTGCGATGCCAGTGCGCGAGGCGCATGGGCTGCCTGCGCAATCACCATCCCCGCAACGGCATGAGGTGGCGATCAGCCGATCGACCAGACAAAGGGCGGCCGGCCTCCGGCCGCGGCGCGCATGGTGACGGCGAAGCCCCGGCCGCAGCCGGCCGCCAGGCCCTCGCACAGCCCTTGCAGAACGTTGGCGCAAGCCGGATGAGCATCGCCGACGCCGGACATCAGATTCCACGACTGTTGCCTGATGTCGAAGCCACCGCCAAACTGGGCGATCTCGGCCACATCGCCCTGCGCTTCAAACAGCGCGCGCAGCAACGCCGCAAAGGCCCTCGCATCTCCTCTATTCGCCAGGAAGCCGCGCGCGATCTCGTCGAAATACTGCATGCCGATCAATTTGCCTGTCAGACGCAAGAGATGACCGGCGTCCGCTGGACCGAAGAGTTGCACCATGACGGGCGCCGCGGTCCGCACATATTCCATGGCGTAATTCCGATAGGCCTTTTCGAGTCTCGGCTTCGGCCAGCTCGCAACCGGCAATGCGGGCGCCGTTGCCGGATCGAACAGCGGCGCTTCGAGATGCCGCGCGAACACCAGGCGCTGATCGATCTCAATCGCGTGGTCGTATTCGCAGTAGTATCCTTCCAGCCCGTCCTGGCCGTCCACGCTCTGTTTGGTGCAGACGAAACCAAGCCTTGGATTGCCGAGCGCGACGCCGTTGTTGGCGTGCCAGCCTCGCAGCATCGCCCGCGAGACCTCGCCGGGCACGCCGCAGATCGCCGTTCCCTTCCAGATCCAGCGCGGCGGCGGATAGCGGATCCAGGCTTTGCGGTCGGACTCGTACATGTATTCGACGCTGACACCGCCGATCCAATTCGAAAGATAGTGATATTGCGCGGCCGCCACCGCCGGCGGCAGATGGCTGAGGCCGAGTTTTTCCAGGCCCGGCAGGAAGCGTTCCTGCTGCTGACGGCGAAACACCCGGAACACGAACTCCGCGGCATCGGATGTTCCGCGCCGCGTCACCACCGTGAGGATGAGGCCGGTGAAATAGGCATGATAGAGATCGGCGACGGCGCGCCAGCTCAGCCACTCGGCCTCCTGCGCCCCCTCTTGCGCTGCGGTCATCTTCACTCCCATTGTTGTTCCGGGTTTGTTGGTCAGTGGATCGCGCCGCGCCCTTCATGTCACGCGAAATTCATGGCTGATGCTGTCAACCGGCGCCGGATTTTCGTATGGTGCCGCCTGAGGTGAGGAACAAGCATGCGCAAACATATTTTGTTTCCCGGAAATCTCCCGCTGGCCAGGAATCTTGTGCTGGCGATCTGTATCACGGGCATGACGCTACCCCTCGCCGCCTGCAACGAGCGGGACACCGCCGCCACCGAGCAAACCTTTGGGCCCTCGCCCACGCTGCCGGCGCCGGAAAATTCCCTGATACCCACGGTCAATGTCGCCAAAGCGATCGGCTGGCCCGCCGGCGGCAAGCCGGTTGCCGCCGATGGAATGGCGGTCAATGCGTTTGCCACCGGGCTCGATCATCCGCGCCGGCTCTTGGTCCTGCCCAATGGCGACGTGCTGGTGGCCGAAACCAACGCGCCACCGAAACCCGACGATACAAGAGGCATCAAGGGCTGGATCACGAAAATGGTCATGGGCCGTGCCGGCGCCGATACGCCGAGCGCCAATCGCATCACGCTGCTGCGCGATGCCAATGGCGACGGCGTCGCCGAGACCAGGAGCGTCTTTCTGCAAGGGCTGAACTCGCCGTTCGGCATGGCGCTGGTCGGCAACGACTTCTATGTCGCCTGTTCCGATGCGATCATGAAATTCCCCTACCATGCCGGCGACACCACAATCACTGCGCCGGGCGTCAAGCTCGCGGACCTGCCGGCCGGCACGCTCAACCATCACTGGACCAAGGACCTGGTCGCGAGTCCGGATGGTGTGAGGCTCTATGCCACCGTCGGCTCCAACAGCAACATCGGCGAGAACGGCATGGAGGCCGAGACCAACCGCGCCGCTGTGCTCGAGGTCGATCGCGCCACGGGAAAGTGGCGCGTGTTCGCCTCCGGCCTTCGCAATCCGAACGGTCCGTCATGGCAGCCGCAAAGCGGCGCGCTCTGGGTCGTCGTCAACGAACGCGACGAACTCGGCAACAATCTCGTTCCCGATTACATGACCTCCGTGAAGGACGGCGCGTTCTACGGCTGGCCTTACAGCTATTACGGACAGCATGTCGACGTCCGCGTCCAGCCGCAGCGTCCGGATCTGGTGGCGAAGGCGATCGCGCCGGATTACGCGCTCGGCGCGCATACCGCCTCGCTTGGGTTAGCCTTCAACACCGGCAGCCTGTTTCCGCCCGAGATGGCCAATGGCGCCTTCATCGGTCAGCACGGGTCGTGGAATCGGAAGCCCCGCGCCGGGTACAAGGTGATCTTCGTGCCGTTCGCCGACGGCAAACCTTCAGGCAAGCCTAGGGACGTGCTGACCGGATTCCTCAACGAGGACGGCGAAGCGCAGGGCCGGCCGGTCGGCGTCGCCATCGACAAGCAGGGCGCGCTGCTCGTGGCCGACGACGTCGGCAATGCGATCTGGCGCGTGACGCCGGCGGCCAAGTCGGCGACGCGATAGGCTGTTCTTGAAAGAGGCTACACCCGAAAATGCTTGCTTAGCTTCAGGCCCTGCGCCTGATAGTTCGAGCCGATGCGCTGGCCATACATGGCGTCGGGCCGCGCCAGCATTTTTTCGTAGACCAGGCGGCCGACGATCTGGCCGTGCTCGAGGATGAACGGCACCTCGCGCGAGCGCACTTCCAGCACCGCGCGCGAGCCCTGCCCGCCGGCGCCGGCATAGCCGAAGCCCGGATCGAAAAAGCCGGCGTAATGCACGCGGAACTCGCCGACCAGCGGATCGAACGGCACCATCTCCGCGGCGTAGTCCGGCGGCACCTGCACGGCCTCTTTCGAGGCGAGGATGTAGAACTCGCCTGGATCGAGAATGAGGCTGCCGTCGGGCCGCGCGGATATCGCCTCCCAGAACTCATCGACCGCGTAGCCGCTACGGCGGTCGATATCGACCACGCCGGTGTGGCGCTTGGCGCGATAGCCCACGAAGCCCTTGGCGTTCGCGCCGGAGAGATCGACGCTCAGCGCCACGCCGCCTGTGAGATCGGCGTCGTCGATATCGACCAGCCGCTCCAGATCGTGCAGCGCGTCGAGTTCATCGGCGTTGAGGATGGCGTCGCCGGTGCGAAAGCGCACCTGGCTTAGCCGCGAACCCTCGCGCAACAGCACCGGAAAGGTCTTCGGGCTGATCTCGGCATAGAGCGGGCCATGGTAGCCCGCGCCGATCATGTCGAAGCGCCGCGTGCCGTCCGCGATCACGCGGGTGAACACGTCGAGCCGTCCGGTCGAGCTCTTGGGATTGGCGGCGGCGACGATTTCCGGCGGCAACGCGAGCGACTCCAGCAGCGGCACGATGTAGACGCAGTTGGTCTCCAGCACGGCGCCGTCGGAAAGACCGATCTCGTGCAGCTTCAGCTCGTCGATGCGTTCGGCCACGGTGGCGCCCGGCCCCGGCAGAAAGCTCGCCCGCACCCGATAGGCGATGTCGCCAAGACGCAGATCGAGGCTCGCCGGCTGGATCTGGCTTTCGACAAACGGGTAGGCCGGGAGGATCAGGCCGGCGTCCGCCATCGCCGCAATCATGCGGTCGGGCAGGATGCCATTGGCGCCGGGCGGAAGCGTGAAGGTCACGAATAGGGTCCTTGGCCATCCAGACGCTGAAACTATGGCCTTTTACCGGTTATCCGATGGTCGCCTTGACGGAAAGGGCGTGAGGGAATATCAGCATGACTTATCCCGTGGTGATTTGAGCCGGCCGGCTTGCAGCCACGTTAAATAAATCGCTAAACAGGCCGGGGACAGTGTGATCCCGGCCTGTGGAAATTTCCAGGCCGGTTTTTTTGTGACCATTTCCAATGGCTGGTCACGATGGAGGTCACATGTCTAAATCTGCTGCACCCGCGTCATCAACCGCCCACTACCGTCCGGAAACCCGGCTGGTCCATTCCGGAACCATCCGCTCGGAATTCGGCGAAACATCCGAGGCGCTGTTTCTCACCCAGGGCTATGTCTACGACAGCGCCGAGCAATGCGAGGCGCGGTTTAAGGGCGAAGATCCCGGCTACATCTATTCACGCTATTCCAATCCGACCATTGCGATGTTCGAGCGCCGGATGATCGAGCTCGAAGGCGCCGAAGCCGGCCGCTCGACCGCAACCGGCATGGCGGCAGTGACCACCGCGATACTCGCGCCGCTGAAGGCCGGCGATCACGTGGTGGCGGCGAAAGCGATGTTCGGATCGTGCCGCTACGTGGTCGAAGACCTGCTGCCGCGCTACGGCATTCAATCCACGCTGGTCGACGGCCTCGATCTTGACCAGTGGCAACGCGCGATGCGGCCGAACACCAGGAGCCTTTTCCTGGAAAGCCCGACCAACCCGACGCTCGATGTGCTCGATATCGGCGCCATCGCCGAGATCGCGCATCGGGGCGGCGCACGGTTGATCGTCGACAATGTATTTGCGACGCCGATCTGGCAGAGCCCGCTTCAACTCGGCGCCGACGTCGTGGTGTATTCCGCGACCAAGCACATTGACGGCCAGGGCCGCTGCCTCGGCGGCATCATCCTGTCCTCGGAAGCGTTCATCGCCGAGCACATCCACACTTTCATGCGCCAGACCGGGCCGTCGTTGTCGCCGTTCAACGCCTGGGTCTTGCTCAAGGGGCTGGAGACGCTGGCGGTCCGGGTCCGCGCCCAGACCGAAACCGCAGCCGCGGTTGCGGAAGCGCTGGCGCGGCATCCGAAAATCTCGCGGCTGATCTATCCAGGCCGCGCCGATCATCCGCAGGCCGCCCTGGTGAAGAAGCAGATGCGCGCCGGATCGACGCTGGTCGGCTTCGAGGTCAAAGGCGGCAAGGCGGCGGCGTTTCGCACGATCAACGCGCTGAAACTCGCGCGGATCTCGAACAATCTCGGCGACGCCAAGAGCCTCGTCACCCATCCGGCCACCACCACGCATCAGCGGCTGACGCTGGAGGCCCGCGCCGAGCTCGGGATCAGCGAAGGTTTCGTCAGATTCTCGGCCGGCCTCGAGCACCCCGATGATCTGATCGAGGACCTGCAGGCGGCGCTGGAGAAGGCGTGAAGGTGCGAACATTGCAATCGACGTCATTGCGAGCGAAAGCGAAGCAATCCATTCCTTCACGGCGAGAAGCTGGATTGCTTCGTCGCATTCGCTCCTCGCAATGACACCAACTCACATCGGCCGGTTCGTCTGCACGTTGGACGGCACGTTGACGCCAAGCTTGATCTGACCGACCGATCTGATGATGCCATCACCGAGCAACTGGGCGAAGCAGGCGTAACCCCAATCGTTCATGTGCAGGCCGTCGGCTATCACGAAACTGTCGATCGGAAGCGCCTGGTTCTCATGCCACTGGCGCATCACCTCGAAGCGCGGAAAAACGCCGACATGGCGGAGTTGCGCGACCCTGCGGAGCAGTGTTATCAGCCGGCTCGCGCTTTCCGCATGCTCGTTCACTTTCGGAGAATATTGAGGGTCGACCAGAACGAGGTCGGCGCCCACGGCCTGAATGCGCGCGGCGCCTTCCTCGACCAGCTTTGCGGTCTCGTCGGGATCAAGGTTGCGCAGCACCGCGTTGGTCCCGACCTGCCAGATCACGAAATCGGGCTTCATGTCGAGCACCTCGACCTGCAGCCGCTTCATCATTTCGGGCGCGTCGTCTCCGCCCTTGCCGCGATTGACAACGGTAATGTCGGCGCTGGGATATTGCCGGCGCAGCTGCGCCGCCAGGCGGTTGGGGTAGGTAAATTCCGGTGACGTCGAGCCGTAGCCGGAGGTCGAAGACGATCCGAATGCCACGATCAGCACCGGCTCCCCTGCAGCCAGCTTGCCCGCCACATGCGGCAGCGATCCCATCGACTGGGCGCCACCCTTCGGCGGCAGGCACGGCACGCGGCTGAAAATATCGCTCGCCGATTTCGCGACCTGCTTGACCCGATCGATCGCCTTGTCGGTGAGACTCTTTTGCTGCTTCGGATCGGCCTGGTCGACGGCGGCAACGTTGCCCGCGTCGGTCTTCGCGGCGGCCGGAGCCGCCGGCTTAAGGTTGTCAGACTTGGCGCTGTTTGACTTGGCACTATCGGATAATGCGGCCTGCTGGGCGGCCTGGGCGCGCGCCGGCGTTATCACGGCCGGCGTCAGCAGCACGAGCGCCGCGACCGCGGGCACAGCCAGCAATGTCGTTCGGCAAAAAGGGCGATGACAACTCGGAAACGTCATAAATGCTGGATCCTCAATTCTGCTGGGCGGGGTTGAGGTGGGCGGCGTCGATCACGAATTGCGCCAGCGCGCGGCCGAGGCAATTGTGGACGCGCTTGGCAAGCTCGACACCATGGACTGCACTGAACAAATCAAACTCTCCCGACTCGGCCCAGTGCCGCATGACCTCGAAGCGGTCGAACAGCGGAACGTCGTGCTGCTGCGCCACCACCCGCATACTATCTAGGTACGGCGGCGCAGAAATCATCGTCTCGGTGCGGGGGCTATATTGCGGATTTATTAAAATCACGTCGGCGCCGGCCTCTTGCAGTGCAACAACCCCCTCATCGACCGCGGCGCGAAAATCGTCCGGATCGACCGATCGCACGGCGTCGACCGTGCCGGTCTGCCAGATCACCAAAGTCGGCTTTTTACTCTCCATTAACTTCGCCAATCCCGGGGCTACTTCCTCGGCGGTTTTCTTGGTTTGTATTTCGACGGATACGTTGACCGCAATCGACGGCAGTTTCTCCTTCAATGCGACCTGCAGCCGCCCTGGATAGGCGCTCACCTCCGACGAATTCATGGGCGCATTGATGGTCGAGGAACGGCTGCCTATCACGAGAATCTCGAGCGAATGGCCGCTTTTGACGGCCTCCTCGACTTTGGGAAGCGCGCTTTCGCTCGCGAGCAGGTAGTCCGGGACTTCGCAGCTTTCAGGCGAATCCTCGGCACGCGCGGATACTGCGGTCAAAAGACCGGCCAGCAGCATCAACCCCAGGATGGGCCCTGAGTTGAATTTCATGCCCCCCCTCCCGCCATATCGGCGTTGCCGCCGGTGCCCTTGGTTCGGGATGCACTCTTGTCGGCGGAATGCTTGTACCATGAAAACAGCCATGCCGCGGCGCACATGATCAGGATTCCGGAAATACTGATAACGAAATGCAACCCGGCGCCGCCGGAAAGCTCCGCCAGCAGGAAGTGCCCGGCGAACGCCAGGAACACGCCAAGGCAGAAAATCTCCAGCGAATGCTGGCCGCACAGGATCAGCGGCCTCAGCCAGGGCGACTGCAGTCCGGGCCAGTTCTTCGGCAGGAAGCGCACGGTGATCGCGGCCAGCGCCAGAAAATGCGCGAACCTCAGCACGTCAAGATCGGTCTTGCTGATGGGATACATCCATTGCTCGAGCCGGCGCGGCATCAGATAGCTCAACTGCGGCCAATACCATGTCAGCGTGACAAGGAACGCAAACAGCAGATAGCCGAACGAAATCCACAATGTGATCCGCGATGAGAGAATTCGCGACATCCGCTGGGCACCGCCCTGCGCGCACCACGCGCCGAACACGAACAGCAATTGCCAGGCGAACGGGTTAAAGACCCAGACGCCGTTCGGATAGGCCGACAGATAGAGATCATATTCCCAGGTGGCGGCATAGAGGATGACCGACAGCGCCAGCGTCAGGTCGGCGCTGCGCTTCATCAGCCACAGGATCAAGGGGAGGAACAGCATCAGCACGATATAGAGCGGCAGCACGTCCATGTTGACGGGGCGGAATCTCAGGAGCAGCGCCTGCACGATGGTGATGTCCGGCTGCTTGAGAAAATCCATGATGCCCATTTCTTCGGAGTACAGTGGGTTCTCGAAGCTGGTCGCAACGTAGGAAATCTCCGCGAGGAAGATCGTGAACAGAAACACGTGCGCGACGTAAATCTGCCAGACCCGCCGCAGGATGCGCGCGGTCGCGACCACGAAGCCGGCCTCGCGCATCGCGCGGCCGTAAACGAATGCGGCCGTATAGCCCGAGATGAAAATGAAAATTTCGGTGGCGTCGCTGAATCCGTAATTGCGGATCGTGAGCCAGGTCAAAAGATTGGGCGGCAGGTGATCGATAAAGATCAGCCACAGCGCAAGGCCACGGAACAGGTCGAGCCGCAGTTCGCGCTCCCCGGTTGCCGGCAGCGCAATCGCCGGCACGGCGTCACGCGCGACCAGGTCGGCTGCGGCCGCCAGCGGTGGTCCGGCAATTCGATCGGCTACTGAGGTCATCTGGCACCGTCCGAGCAGGCGGCCTTTGGCCCACATGGCCTGGAGATTGTATAGGTCCGTCACCTGCAAGCAAGCTGCGTGGCCCGCAAGCGCGATAGGTCCGAACTGTGGTGAAACCACGATGGGAACCGGATCGAAAGGGGCGATCCAGGCCGGCCCCGGATTGGTTCTGCCGCAACTATTGGCTATGATGCCGCATGATTTCGGAAGATTGCCTCGCATGTACCGCGCCGTCACCCGCCAGATCGAAGTCACCGTTGAGCCGAACTTCCTGCCGGAACGCTCATCGGTCGAAAACCGCCAGTATTTCTGGTCCTATACGATCGTCATCACCAATTCGGGCAACGAGACGGTGCAGCTGCGCACGCGGCACTGGATCATCACCGACGCGACCGGCCGCAAGCAGGAAGTCCGCGGCGAAGGGGTGGTCGGCGAACAGCCGGTGTTGGCTCCGGGCGAACGCTTCGAATATACCTCCGGCGTGCCGCTTCCGACCGCGTCGGGTTTCATGACCGGGCGTTATCAAATGGTCAGCGAGAGCGGCGAGAAATTCGAGATCGACGTGCCGACCTTTTCGCTCGACAGCCCCGACCACAAGCGGGTGTTGAACTAGCGGCGTCGCGCGCAGTGCCCGTTTCGTCACTGCCGGGCAAAAGCGGCAACGGATCCGTGCGTGACGGCTGCGGTCTTGCGGCAAGGTCTCAGCGGATTTCATCCGGATGCGGCGTATCACGTTTTGATGTTGCAGCTTCCGCCAGGCCCATCAACCAGCACATCGGGCAGCCTCGCATCAGCACAATGGCGCCGACCAACAGAGGCGGCAGCAGCCATGCGTGCACCCCACCGTCGATGATGGCGAGGGCGATCAGAACGACGGCACCGAGGCCGCGCAACAGGTGTATGGATATCGAGCGGCTGCAAACCATTGATCTGATCTTTCGATTATGGCACCGACGCGAGATAGCCGCCGGCCAGCAGATGGTCGCGCACCATTGCACGGGCCCGATGCAGCCGGCTCTTGACGGCGTCGATCGAGATGGCGAGCTGGTCGGCGGCTTCCGAGGCACTGAGTTCGTCGATATCGCGAAGGATCAATATCTGACGATACGGCTCCGGCAGCATCGTGATGGCAGCAACCAGATCCTTGCGCAGCGCCAATGGTAGCGGTTCCTGGCGCAGCACCGCGTCAAGCGATTTATCCAGGGCCTGCAACCTGTCGCGGGCGTGAAACAGCCGGTAGCATTCCCGCTCGATGATGCGGAACAGCCAGGATGCGACGGTCGCCGCGGTGCGCAGCGCGCCGATCTTGCGGTAGAGCTGCCACAGCGCGATCTGAACCGCGTCTTCCGCATCCTCGGTGGTCGAGCAGGCGCGTCGCGCGAACCGGCGCAAATCCGGCTGGCAGACGACCAGCAATTTCTCGACGGCGGCGGCATCGCCGCCGCACGCCGCCTCGACCAATTGCGGTTCGGCGATCATTGCTTGCCGGTCCCGATATAGCTGCGGCCCACCATGGCGCACATCGGACAGAACCCGATAAATCCGGTGCCGGCGAGCATGACGCCCATGGCGGTGCCGACCCAGGTCAACAAAGAGGTGGGTGCGTACAGATACGCAAGGCCGACAAGCATGACACCCATGGCGATGCGGATGGCGCGCTCCCAGCCGGGCAGATTGGTCTTGAAATACATCATTGGATTGGCCTCCGTTTGTTGCGTTCGAATATCCAGAGGGGCCAAATCCATAAAAGGGTTCGCGGGCTGCGAAAATATTTTATCGCCGACCCTTGTTGGCCAGCACAAGCGCGCAGACCGGGTTTGATAACCTGCATCAAGTCAGGGCGAAGGCCCGTTAACGCAAAATCGATAGTTTATCGGCAGTACCGCTACCTCGAATCATTGCTGCTTGATCATTACAGCTCGTGAGAACGTAGTCATGGAAACGATGCTTCGGTTTCTCGCGATCGACATCGAGTCTCATCGTTGTGCAGCGCAGATCTGGCCGCTCATCGAGCATCGCGCCGCTGACATCATAGAGAATTTCTATACTGGCGTACTGCGATCAAATCTGGATCTGCCGCTCACCGCGAGAACAATCGATCATCTGAAGGAAAAACAAAAGAAACACTGGAAGAAGCTCTTCGCAAGCCGGTTCGATCAGGAATATTTCAACAATGCTTCGCTCATCGGCATAAAGCATCACGAGATAGGTCTCGACGCAAAATGGTATGTTGCCGGGTACATGAAGATCAAGATGGATTTCTCAACGGAGATTCTTGGTGCGCCTCTGCCGTTGTCATCGAAAACGCAATTGGTTGCGACCCTTGACAAGTATGTTGCACTAGACATGGCGCTGGCGATTTCATCCTACGCGTCCCTGCTGGTTGACTAACTGCGGTCCTTAACAGGCAAGCGGCCGTAGCCGATCGAGCTTCAACTCCAACTGCAATTTGAGCCGGCATTCTGGCCATCGCGACAACTTGTCGCGCCTGATAGCCGCGCCGCTTCAAGTGAGTGAGCCAAGCTCCTCGAGCTCGCGCAGATTGAAGACCTCAAGTACGCCGTTGGACAAATCGGCGATACCGCGATCGCGGAAGGCACCGAGAATCCGACTTACATGAACCGACGTAAGTCCGACGGCATCTGCGATATGTTGTTGGCGCAATGGGAGCGGATAGCGGTGGTCGCGTATGACGTTTCGGGCAGCAATCCGCTTCATAAGATGCAGAAAGAGATAGGCGATGCGCTCCTCCGCCGAGTACTGGCCGAGGGCGGCCATCATCTTGTCAGAAGCCTCCGTTTCGGAGCAGCAAGATTTGGCCAACGCCACCACCACCGCCGGATTGGCCGCCAGGCGCGACTGCACTTCAGTTCGCCTCATCCCGCTCACTTGGATCGCTGTGAGTGCCTTCACGGAAAAATGGAAGCGCTCTTTAAAGACCGAGCTGGTCGAAAAAAGGTCGCCCGGTAGCAGAAAGTTCAAAATCTGCCTGCGACCGTCCGGCAATTGCAAGGACCGGAATCCCCAACCGCTACACAGAACGTAGACATCTGGAGATGCCTGGTTCGGGGCGGAAACCTGCTTGCCCGCGGGGACCATCAGATGACGCTGCCAATTCGCGGTCTCGGCCGGGCTGGCCCTTTCCTCGTTCCGCAATACGGCGGCGCAGAAGCCCAAGATATTTGGACAGGCTACACAGGGCGAAACGCTGTTCATTGATCTTATGGTCGCCGTGGTGGTGAGGCCGCGCTCCCTGCGGAGCAAGGAGCCATAATTGTACCGGCATTATGAATACCAGCAAGTTTTCGGGTAGTCAGTCAACGAATATTTTGCGTATTCGCCTTGAGCGGAATGGAAGCGAAAGCATCGCCCTCAAGTCACTCGAATGCGGAGCTCCGAGACATCTGGCCACTACAACTCACGCAGGAAAGACCTGTTCGAGCCACCGCCCTGCGGTCGCCTCCGCCAATTGGAATAACGCGGCAAATCTCGAGTGAGCCTAACGGAGAGGCGATCCCGACGCGTGCCCAATGCCTTCCGCGATGCGCGTTCGCCCGGTGTCTGTGAACGGATCATACGCGACCCGAACGACTTTCAGTAGCACGATGTAGTCAATCTAGATTGTTAACCTGCATCAACTGCCGGTAACCCACATCAATTCAGGCGGGGCGGAAATTAATTCAGAACGAGTAAATCGTCCGGATCGAAGTTCCTGCGTAACGCTGCCGACCAGTTACACGTGTTTCCGGCAACGCGCCCCCAATGACAGCACAAGGGACGACAGCATATGACGCTCAAACCGACCCCGCATGTGGAGCCCGCAGATGGCAATCAGGATCGAGAAACCCGCATGCGCTTCATGCACATCGATGCCGGGACGGGTGAGACGTTGCGTGAGTTCTGGAACAAAGTAAAGGGAGCTCTGCCGGAAATTCTGGAGGCTTTCTATCAGCACGTTACGAAGGAGCCGCAACTCGCAAAGTTGGTCGGTAGCGATATTCACCGCCTCAAGAAAGCACAGGGCTCCCACTGGGAGCGCCTGTTCAACGGCCGATTCGATCAGGAGTACCTGCACGGCGTGCGCACGATCGGCCTCATCCATAACAAGATCGGATTGGAGCCACGCTGGTACATCGGCGGTTACAATTTTGTGCTGGGCCGGCTCGCCGCGCTTGCCGTCAGCCAATACCGATGGAAGCCGTCGCGTCTCGCCAAGGTCCTCACGGCTATCAACAGCGCCGTGATGCTGGATATGGATATCGCGATTTCCGTATATCAGGAGGCTCTGCTGGCAGAGCGGCAGAAGCAACAGGAGAAGGTGAGTGCCGCTATTCAGGGTTTTGACGGCCGGATAAAGATTGTCCTGGATACGGTCGGCGGCTCCGCGTCGAACCTGCAAAACGCTGCCAATGCCCTTGCCGCAAATGCCGAGCAGTCAACGCAGCAATCTACCGCGGTCGCGGCGGCCTCAGAAGAAGCCTCCACCAACGTGCAGGCTGTCGCCGCTTCAACCGAACAACTCACCTCTTCGATCAAGGAAATCGGCCGTCAGGTCTCCGAATCCACGAGGATTACCGGAATGGCTGTAGATCAGGCTACTCGATCGGGTGCCTCCATTGAGGGCCTTGCCAAGGCCACCCAGAGGATCGGTGACGTCGTTGAATTGATCAGCACGATCGCTGGGCAAACCAACTTGCTGGCGCTGAATGCGACGATCGAAGCAGCGCGTGCCGGCGAAGCCGGCCGCGGCTTTGCCGTGGTCGCATCCGAAGTCAAGGCGCTCGCGGAGCAGACGGCGAAGGCGACCGGCGAAATCGGCCAGCAGATTCTCTCGATCCAGGACGCAACCAAGGAGTCCGTTGGAGCGATCCAGCAAATAGGCGCTACCATCGCCTCCGTGAATGAGATCGCTACCGCGATAGCAGCCGCCGTCGAACAGCAAGGAATGGCTACCGCCGAAATTGCGCATAGTGTCCAGGAGGCCGCTCGGGGTACTCACGAGGTATCAAGCAATATCAGTGGCGTAAGCCAGGCAGCGAGTTCAACCGGGCAGACCGCCTCACACCTGTTGGCCGCCTCCAATGAACTGTCCAAGCAGGCGACGGTGCTTCGCTCCGAGGTCGAGGGCTTCTTTGCGACGATCAAAGCGGCCTGAAATTCCGGACAGGGATCTATTTCGCGCAACAGGCCCATCACCTATGCGATGTCCGGCATAGGTCGGTAAACCGCACCAAGGCGAAAGGTCCGCTAGCCCCGGAGAAGTTATGATGCCTCGCCCTGTGGGACTGTGCCGGATCAGGAACATCAATTCTGCTTGGGGCCATTCCCAAGCTCCGCTTCCGAGAATAGGATTTCCCCTGCAAGCGCCGGCTAACGACGCGCTCGCGGATTACCGCGACGGGGGCGGCAGGACGTAATCCGCCGCGCCACGCCTTAGGGAGCTGATGTTATGAACCGACCCTTCACTCTTGATGTCAACGGCCAGACTCACACCATCAATGCCGATCCGGACATGCCGCTGCTCTATGCCTTGCGCGACGATCTCGGCCTCAACAATCCCCATTTCGGCTGCGGACTGGCGCAATGCGGCGCCTGCACCGTGCACATCGACGGCCAGCCGACGCGCTCCTGCGTGACGCCGTTGTCCGCCGTCGGTCAGGCCAAGATCGTGACGCTGGCCGGCCTCGGCACGTCGGAAAAGCCGCACCCGCTGCAGACCGCTTACGTCGAGGAGCAGGTGCCGCAATGCGGCTACTGCATCAACGGCTGGCTGATGACCGCGGCCGCCTTCCTGCGCGACAAGAAGAGGCCGAGCGAAGCGGAGATCAAGGAGGCGTTGTCCGGATTGAAGTGCCGTTGCGGCAGCCACATCAGCATTCTCAAGGCGGTCAAGCGTGCCGCCGAGATGATGGGCTGAGGGAGGCTGCCATGACAAAACTCGAAACAACTTCGTCGTTGACGCGCCGCTCTGTCCTGCTCGGTGGCGGCGCGCTGGTGGTGTCGATCGGCGCCGGCGTGACGCTGGAAACCGTGCTGTCGATCGGTCAGGCTTATGCGCAAGGTGCGCGGCCGCCGCTGACGCCCGATCAGCTGTCGTCCTACATCGCGGTGAATGCCGACGGCGGCGTATCGGCCTATTTCGGCAAGATGGACATGGGCCACGGGCTGCATGTCGCCATCGGTCAGATCGTGGCGGAGGAGCTCGACGTCCCGTTCAAGAGCGTCAAGGTCTTGATGGGCGATACCGCCACGTCGGTGAACCAGGGTGGCGCCTCCGGCTCCACCGGCATCCAGCTCGGCGGCAAGCAGATGCGCATGGCGGCGGGGGAGGCCCGTCGCGTGCTGGTCGAGATGGCCGCCGCACGGCTGTCGACGCCACCAGACAGACTTACCGTCAACGATGGCGTCATCGGCGCCGCCGACGACAAGAGCAAGCGCATTTCCTATGCAGAGCTGATCGGCGGCAGATATTTCAACGTCCAGCTCGACTGGAACAAGCAATACGGCAACGCGCTGTACGCGCCCGGCACGGCGCAGCCAAAGCCGCCAAGCGAGCACAGGATCGTCGGCCAGCCGATCAAGCGCGAGGACGTGGCGCCGAAGGTTTTCTGCCAGGAGGACTTCTGCACCGACATCAAGGTCCCGGACATGGTGCACGGCCGCATGATCCGGCCACCCGTTGCCGGCGCGGTGCCGTTGAAGGTCGACGAGAGTTCGATCAGGGAGATTCCGGGCGCCAGGGTGGTCTGGGACCAGGGTTTCCTCGGTGTGGTCGCCGACAGGGAATGGGACGCGATCCAGGCGGCCGAGAAGCTGAAGGTCGAATGGTCGGCCCTTGAGCCGCCGTTCCCGGAACAGGCCTCGCTCTACGACCACATTCGCAAATCTTCGGTGCGCAAGCGCGTGGTGGAGAAGGAGAACGGCAACGTCGAGGAGGCGTTCAAGTCGGCGACAAAGGTGATCGAGGCCGAATATGAATGGCCGTTCCAGTCGCATGCCAGCATGGGCCCGGCCTGCGCGCTGGTCGAGATCAAGGACGGCAACGTCACCTGCTGGAGCGGGACGCAGAAATCGCATTTCGTTCAGAATGGCCTCGCCGCTACGCTGCAGGTGCCGCACGACAGAGTGCGCGTCATCTTCAAGCCGGGTCCAGGCTCCTACGGCCGCAATGACGCCGACGACTGCGCCATGGACGCCGGCGTGCTTGCCAAGGCGGTCGGCCGTCCGGTGCGGCTGCAATATATGCGCGAGCAGGGCACCGGCTGGGATCCGAAGGGTCCGGCCTCGACCCACCACGCGCGGGCCGGCCTCAACGCCGCCGGCGAGGTCATTGCCTACGAGTTCACCAGCAAGGCTTTCTCGCGGGTCGACGTCGATACCAATGGCGGCAAGCCGCCGGACACGCTGGCCGGGCAGACGCTTGGCGTCGCGCTGAAATCCGGCGATGGCTTCGGCGTGCCGGCGGAGTCCTATGCGGTCGCCAACAAGCGGCTGGCCTGGGAGACGATTCCGCCGCTGCTCGACCGCGCCTCGCCGTTGCGCAGCTCGCATTTGCGCGATCCGGTCGGACCGCAAATCCACTTCGCCAGCGAGTCCTTCATCGATGAGGTGGCGGCGGCGGTGAACGCCGATCCGATCGAATTCCGCCTGCGCTACATCAAGGAGCCTCGCGACGTGGCCGTCATCAGGGCAGCCGCCGAGAAGGCCAAGTGGGATACCCGGGCCTCGCCGCGCCACGACCAGACCGGCGCCAAGGTGGCCGGCCGCGGCATCGCCTATGCGCAACGCAACGGCACGCGCGTCGCCATCGTCGCCGAGGTCGAAATCGACCGCACCACCGGCAAGATCTGGGCGCGCAAATTCACGGTTGCGCATGATTGCGGGCAGATCATCAACCCCGACGGGCTGGTGAAATGCATCGAAGGCAACATCGTGCAGGGCGTCAGCCGCACGCTGTGGGAGGAGGTGACCTTCGACCGCAAGGCCGTGACCAGCGTGGACTGGATCACCTATCCGATCCTCGACATCACGGAGACGCCGAGCGAGGTGAACGTCGTGCTGATCAACCACCCGGAGATTGCGCCATCCGGCGCCGGCGAACCGTCGATACGTCCGGTGGCGGCGGCGATTGCCAACGCCATCTTCGACGCCACCGGCGTGCGGATCCGGCGCGTGCCGTTCTCGCCGGAGCGGGTGAAGGCGGCACTGTCGTAAATCGGCCAGCTTCACAATGATCCGTGATACTCCGTGAACGCGGGGTATCACGTGTACGCCGTAGCGTTTTCGCGGGCGGGTGTGGCGCGTTAGCCCGCCCGCTACTCCACCACGCCGGCTTCGTGCGGCGTGAACTGGTAGACCGACGAACAGAATTCGCAGGTCACCACCACCTTGCCGTCCTTGACCATCTCGGCGCGGTCATTGGGTTCGAAGCTCTTCAGCATCGAGGACACCGCCTCGCGCGAACAGGAGCACTGCGCGCGCAGGGGCAGTGGCGCAAACACCCGAACGCCGCGCTCGTGAAACAGGCGATAGAGCAGCCGCTCGCCCGACAGATCGGGATCGATCAGCTCGACGTCCTCGACGGTCGAGATCAGCGACTGCCCCTCGACCCAGGCATCGTCTTCCTCGATCGTATGGGCAGCGGTCCCCTCGGGCGCATCGCCGGGATGCAAATCAGGCTGCCGCGCGCGTTCCGGCGCCTTGGGGAGAAATTGCAGCAACATGCCGCCGGCGCGCCAGCGATGTCTGGGGCCGCTGTCGCCGCCGCGCCATTCCTCGCCGACCGCGAGCCGCACCCGCGTCGGGATCTGTTCCGAGCGCAGGAAATATTCATGCGCAGCGTCCTCCAGGCTGCCGCCCTCCAGCGCCACCAGGCCCTGGTAGCGGCTCATGTCCGGCCCCTGATCAATGGTCATGGCGAGATGACCCTTGCCGAGCAGCGCGCCGGAATCCTGACCCTCCTTGAGCCTTCTCGCATCGAAACGCGCATAGGCACGCAAGCGATCAGGGGCCTGGAAGTCGACGATCAGAAACGACACCGGGCCGTCGGTCTGGGTCTGCAGGATGAAACGGCCATCGAATTTCAGGGACGAGCCGAGCAGTGTCGTGAGCACGATCGCCTCGCCGAGCAGCTTGCCGACGGGCGGCGGATAATCGTGCTTGGCCAGGAGATCGTCGAGCCCGGGACCTAGCCGGGTCAGGCGGCCGCGCAGATCGAGTTCTGCGACTTCGAACGGCAGCACCGCGTCGTCGACCGGAACCGCGGACGGCGCGCGGACCGGGGTTTGAAGCAGGTTTTTCATGTCGGGGAATTGTGAGGTCATGGCGCTCTATCTGGGGTCGGCAGTCGCGGAACGAAAGGGGTTTGGAAGGCGCGAAAATATCTCCGCGGGTCGTCCCCGCGCATCGCGAAAATGAGAGGTCACGCGGTATGGGTCCCCGCGTCTGCGGGACGACAGTCGTTTTGTGGCTACGCCATCGCCTCAAAACACCACGCCAGGATGCCCTTTTGCACGTGCAGGCGATTTTCGGCCTCGTCGAACACCACCGATTGCGGGCCGTCGATCACCTCGTCGGTGACTTCGTCGCCGCGATGGGCGGGCAGGCAATGCATGAACAGCGCATCGGGCTTCGCGAGCCGCATCAGTCTGGCGTTGACCTGATAGGGCTTCAGCAAATTGTGGCGATACTCGCCGTCCTTGTCGCCCATCGAGAACCAGGTATCGGTGACCACGCAATCGGCACCGCGCACGGCGGCTTCCGGATCGTTGCCGAGCACGATCGGCGCCTGCGTCGCCTTGATCCAGTCCCGCATCGCCTTGTTCGGCGCAAGCTCCGGCGGGGTCGCGACGTTCAATCTGAACTGGAACCGCTCCGCCGCGTGCGCCCAGGACGCCAGCACGTTGTTGTCGTCGCCGCTCCAGGCCACGGTGCGGCCCGTGATCGGGCCGCGATGCTCCTCGAAGGTCATCAGATCCGCCATCACCTGGCAGGGATGCGAGCGCCGCGTCAGCCCGTTGATGACGGGCACCGTGGCATGCGCGGCAAGCTCCAGGAGCGCATCGTGGTTGAGAATGCGGATCATGATGGCATCGACGTAACGCGACAGCACGCGCGCGGTGTCGGCAATGGTCTCGCCGCGGCCGAGCTGCATTTCCGCTCCCGTCAGCATGATCGCTTCACCGCCGAGCTGGCGCATGCCGACGTCGAACGACACCCGCGTGCGGGTCGAGGGCTTCTCGAAGATCATCGCCAGCGTCTTGCCCTCGAGCGGCCGTTTCGGCTTCTCGCCCTGGTTCTTCGACGCCTTCAGCTTCGCCTTCATGGCGACGCTGGCCGCGAGCATGTTGCGCAACTCCTTGGTCGGGAGCTCGTTGAGGTCGAGAAAATGCCGCAGCGCCTTGCTCATCGCCCGGCCGCCCGCTTCGATTGATCGCCGGAAAGCGCTGTGCAGGCGCGATCGAGCCGTGTTACGGCCTCATCTATCTCGGCCTCGGTGACGATCAACGGCGGCAGGAAGCGTACCACGTTGTCGCCGGCGCCGACCGTGAGCAGGTGTTGCCCGCGCAGCGCCGTCACCAGATCGGCCGAAGGCACCACCGCCTTAAGGCCGATCAAGAGCCCTTCGCCGCGAACTTCGGCCAGCACGCCTGGGTAGCGGTCGACCACCGCGGCGAGCTTCTGTTTGAGCAGCAGAGACATCTTCTGCACGCGCTCGAAGAAGCCCGGCTTCAACATCACGTCCAGCACCGCATTGGCGGCAGCGACCGCGAGCGGGTTGCCGCCGAAGGTCGAGCCGTGCGAACCCGGCGTCATGCCGGCCGCGGCGTCGGCGGTTGCCAGACACGCGCCGATCGGAAAGCCGCCGCCGAGCGCCTTGGCCAGCGGCATCACGTCCGGTGTGACGCCGAGGCGCTTGTGGGCAAACAGATCGCCGGTGCGGCCCATGCCGGTCTGCACCTCGTCAAAGATCAACAGCAGACCGTTGTCGTCGCAGAGCTGACGCAACGCCTTGAAGAAGGCATGAGGCGCTGCGCGCACGCCGCCTTCGCCCTGCAACGGCTCGATCAGGATGCCGGCGGTCTGCGGGCCGACCGCCTTCTTGACGGCTTCGAGATCGCCGAGCGCGACCTGATCGAAACCATCCATCGGCGGGCCGAAGCCTTCGAGATATTTGGCCGAGCCGGTGGCCGCCAGCGTCGCCAGCGTTCGCCCGTGGAATGCGCCCTCGAAGGTGATGATCCGGTAGCGCTCCGGGTTACCCTTGGCGGCGTGATGTTTGCGCGTGATCTTGATCGCGCATTCCACCGCCTCGGCGCCGGAATTTGCGAAAAACACGAAATCGGCGAAGCTCGCCTCGCACAGCCGCGCCGCAAGCCGCTCGCCATCCGGGCTCTTGAACAGGTTCGACATGTGCCACAACTTCGTCGCCTGCTCCTGCAGTGCTGCGACCAGATGCGGATGGCAGTGGCCCAGCGCATTCACCGCGACACCGGAGGTGAAATCGAGATAGCGCTCGCCATTGGTCGCGATCAGCCACGCGCCTTCGCCGCGCTCGAAACCGAGATCGACCCTGGCAAATACGGGAAGCAGATGCGACGTCGCGCTGTTGGTCATGGCGGTCACTGTGAGTTGGAACCAATTGCGTTGCGCGCATTGACGCGGTCGCATCGACAACCAGTCCCGGCAAAACAAAACGTGCCGCCTTTTCGGGGCGGCACGTGGGAACCATTCTATGCGCGCGGCGATAAGTGTCAACCGGTCGTCAGTCGGCCAACCCGTAAACATCCGGTGTCGCGGAAAAATCGCATCGCAAGGCTTAAGTGACGGAACATGTGGACGCACCCACGCGGACTCTTGCGCCGGAGTCACGCCATATTGTAGCTTCTCTCCTGTCGGGTACGACATCTCGTGCGGTAGTACTGTTCCTCTAAGTCACAAATGTTCGGCGTAAACGTTCGGGCGCGCTTTCCGCGGCCGGCGAGGGCTAAGGGATTCTGCCGAAAGGGATTTTTTGGAGCTTTGGCATCGCAGCGCCGCCCCGAATTCGGCCGGCGCGACGCGAAGGAAAGAGTGCGATGACGGTATTGACCTGGTCTGACGATCGCGTCGAGCAACTGAAGAAACTCTGGGAAGCCGGGCTTTCGGCGAGCCAGATCGCCGCAGAACTTGGCAATGTGACCCGAAATGCCGTGATCGGCAAAGTCCACCGGCTCGGCCTTTCCGGCCGCGCCAAGAGTCCCTCTTCGGCTGCGCCGCGCCAGCGCAAGGCACGGCCCACCCAGCACATGATGCGGGTTTCGCGCCCGGTTTCCCGCGGCAATACCGCGCTGGCCCACGCCTTCGAGGTCGAGCTGGAGCCGGATCCGATCGCCTATGACAACGTCGTGCCGATGAGCCAGCGGCTATCGCTGCTCGAATTGAACGAGGCCACCTGCCATTGGCCGGTCGGCGATCCCTCCAGCCCGGAATTCTTCTTCTGCGGCGGCAAGGCGCTGCCCAGCCTGCCCTATTGCGCGCATCACTCGCGGATCGCCTATCAGCCGGCAAGCGATCGTCGCCGCCAGCCGCCGAAACAAACGCGGTAAGAGCGTCACATTTTCGGTGCCGTCCCCGCGCACGCGGGGACCCATAACCATCGGTGTTCGTGGTTATGCCACGCTGGGGCTCCAGCTCTTTTCAGAAATTGGCAATGATGGTTATGGGTCCCTGCCTCCGCAGGGACGACCATTTGGCGTGATCGCCGCTACTCCACCTTGGCAAACCGATCGTCGAGCGCGTAGCCGGCGCCGCGAACGGTGCGGATCGGATCCTGCTCACGACCGGGGTTGAGCAGCTTGCGCAGGCGGCCGATGTGCACATCCACGGTGCGCTCGTCGATATAGATATCGCGGCCCCACACGCTGTCGAGCAGCTGCTCGCGGCTGAACACGCGCCCCGGATGCTCGAGAAAGAATTCCAGGAGCCGGTACTCGGTCGGACCGAGATCAACCGGACGGCCCGAGCGGGCGACGCGGCGCTTCTCGCGATCGAGTTCGATGTCGCCATAGGTAAGCACGGTGGCCAGGCGTTCGGGACTTGCGCGGCGCAACAGCCCCCGCACCCGCGCCAGCAATTCCGGCACCGAGAACGGCTTGACGATGTAGTCGTCGGCGCCGGTCGCAAGGCCCCTGACCCGCTCGCTTTCCTCGCCGCGCGCGGTCAGCATGATGATCGGCAGCTGCCTGGTTTCCGGCCGCGCCCGCAGGCGCCGGCACAGCTCGATCCCGGACAGGCCGGGCAGCATCCAGTCCAGCACAATCAGGTCTGGCACCCGTTCCTTCAAGCGGGTGTCGGCGTCGTCGCCGCGCCCGACCGTTTCGACGTCATAGCCTTCGGCGTCGAGGTTGTAGCGCAACAGCGTCGTAAGCGCCTCCTCGTCTTCCACCACCAGAATGCGCGCGCTCATGTCCGTAGCCTTCTCTCGTGTTTTGGACGGGTTTTCTTCACGCCAACCGGTCTCTGACTTCACTCAAAAACGCTTCTCGTGGTTTGACGCGTTTTCTTGACGCGAACCGGTCGCCACTTCGCTCGAAATGCTTCACTGGTTTCCAGGTACAGTCGTGGCAAAATTCGTCATGTCGCCCTTCGGGCGCTTGTCGGGTATTTGCTGGCCTTCAATCATGTAAAAAACGGTTTCCGCGATATTGGTGGCGTGGTCGCCGATCCGCTCGATGTTCTTGGCGCAGAACATCAGATGGATGCAAAAACTGATATTGCGCGGATCTTCCATCATGTAGGTCAGGAGTTCGCGAAACAGCGAGGTGCAGATGGCATCGACTTCCTCATCGCCCTTCCAGACCGCCATCGCCGCCGGCAGATCGTGCGCCGCGTAGGCGTCGAGCACCGACTTCACCTGCGACTGCACGAGGTCCGTCATGTGCTCGAGGCCACGGATCAGCTTCAGCGGCTGGAAGTCGCTCTCCAGCGCCGCGACCCGCTTGCCCATGTTCTTGGCAAGGTCGCCGATCCGCTCGAGATCGATTGCGACCCGCATCGCGCCGACGATTTCGCGCAGGTCAACCGCCATCGGCTGGCGCCGCGCGATGGTCAATACCGCGCGCTCCTCGATCAGGCGCTGCAGGTTGTCGATTTCCGCATCGGCGGCGACGACACGCTGGCCGAGCGCGACGTCGCGGCGGATCAGTGCATCGACGGAGTCGACGATCATGCGCTCGGCGAGACCTCCCATTTCCGCAACCAGCCGGGTGATTTCCTGCAGATCGCTGTCGAATGCCTTGGCGGTGTGGTCTGATTGCATTCCAATTCTCCCGCGATTTGCGCGTCAGCCGAACCGGCCGGTGATGTAATCCTGCGTGCGTCGATCGTTCGGCGACGTAAAGATCTTGTTGGTTTCGTCGAATTCGATGAGTTCACCGAGATACATGAAGGCGGTGCGGTCCGACACGCGCGCCGCCTGCTGCATGTTGTGGGTGACGATCACGATGGTGTAGTCGGACTTCAACTCGTCGATCAGCTCTTCGATCTTTGCCGTTGAAATCGGGTCGAGCGCGGAGCATGGCTCGTCAAACAGGATCACTTCCGGGCGCACGGCAACGGTGCGCGCGATGCACAGGCGCTGCTGCTGACCACCCGAGAGGCTGAGGCCGTTTGCGCTGAGCTTGTCCTTGACTTCGCTCCACAAGGCGCCTCGCTGCAGGGCCTGTTCGACGCGGCCGTCTATTTCGGACTTTGGCAGTTTCTCGTAAAGACGGATTCCAAAGGCGATGTTCTCGTAAATCGACATCGGAAACGGCGTTGGCTTCTGGAACACCATGCCTATCCTGGCCCGCAGTAAGTTCAGATCCAGCCCGGGATCGAGAATGTCCGTGCCTTCGAACAACACCTGACCCTCGGCGCGCTGACCGGGATATAGATCATACATGCGGTTGAGCACGCGAAGCAGCGTCGACTTGCCGCAGCCCGACGGGCCGATAAACGCCGTGGCCTTGTTGGCGTAAAGCGGAAGGCTGACGCCCTTGAGCGCTTTCGATTCCCCGTAGTAGAAGTTCAGGTTCCGGATCGCGATCTTTTCCTTGAGCACGGAGCCCTCCACCAGATGCGGCGCGGCGACCGGAGCGGTCTTGGCGGTTGCGACGTTCATGTTGCTTTCCTCGTTGCTGCCAGCGAGCGAGCCGTGATGCTCATGGCCAGCACCGCGAGCGTGATGATCAACGCTCCGGTCCATGCCAGCTCCTGCCAGTCCTTGTATGGGCTCAGCGCGAACTGAAATATGACAGACGGCAAACTCGCCATCGGCGCATTCAGATTCGTGCTGTAGAATTGGTTGTTGAGGGCGGTAAACAGCAGCGGCGCGGTTTCGCCGCTGATGCGGGCAATGGCGAGCAGGAGCCCCGTGATAATGCCGGCTCGCGCCGCGCGGTAGGCGATCTGCCTGATCATAAGCGATCGCGGCAAGCCGATCGAGGCCGCCGCTTCCCGCAGCGTATCAGGCACCAGCGTGAGCATGTCCTCGGTGGTTCGAACCATGACGGGGATCACGAGGACCGACAGCACCACGGCGCCGGCTATTCCGGAAAAATGGCCCATGGGACGGACCATGACATAATAGATGAACAGGCCGACCACGATCGACGGCGCACTGAGCAGGATGTCGTTGATGAAACGAACCACGCTGGTGAGGTAGGAATGACGGCCATATTCGGCCATGTAGGTTCCGGCGAGGATGCCTATCGGAGCTCCGATCAGCAGCGCCAATCCGGTCATGATCAGGCTGCCGACAATGGCATTGAGAAGTCCGCCTGCCGCTCCCGGCGGGGGCGTCATCTCGGTGAAGACGCGCAGCGACAATCCGCTGAACCCCTGCCAGAACAGCGCCCCGAGAATCATCGCCAACCCGGTGAGGCCAACGAACGTCGCACCATACGACGCAACGGCGGCAAGTATGTTGCGGCGACGACGCGCAGCGTAAAGTGAGGCGTCCATCAGCTGATCCTCCGATTGATCCGGAGCAGCAAGTATCGCGCGATCGCCAGAACCATGAATGTTATGAAGAACAGAATGAGACCAAGCGCTATCAGCGACGACGTATAGAGATCGCCCACCGCCTCGGTGAATTCGTTGGCGATCGTCGCCGATATCGTCGTGCCGGGCGCAAACAGGGAGCCGGAGATCTTGTGGGCATTTCCGATGACGAAAGTGACCGCCATGGTTTCGCCGAGCGCCCGCCCCAGCCCGAGCATCACGCCGCCAATGACCCCGATGCGGGTGAACGGCAGCACGACGTAGCGCCAAACCTCCCACTGGGTCCAACCCAGCCCGTATGCGGCCTCCTTCAGGACCGGCGGAACGGCATCGAATACGTCACGCGAGATCGAGGTGACAAAGGGCAACACCATGATCGCCAGGATCAGGCTCGCCGTCAGAATTCCGATGCCGAAAGGCGGACCCGCGAACAGAATGGAAAGTACCGGCACGTTTTCGAAGGCCGCAATCACCGGCGGCTGCACATATTGCTGCAGGAACGGTGCAAACACGAACAGGCCCCAGATTCCGTAGATGATGCTGGGGATGCCCGCCAGAAGTTCGATGGCGATGCCGATGGGCCGGCGCAACCACATCGGGCAAAGCTCGGTCAGAAACATTGCAATCATCAGTCCGAACGGCACCGCGATCAGCATGGCGATCAAGGACGTGATGATGGTGCCGTAGATCGGCGCCAGGGCTCCGAATTTTTCGGTAACCGGGTTCCAGCTCTGTGCCGTGAGGAAACCGAATCCAAATTCCTGGAATGCCGGCAGCGCGCCAAAAAACAGCGACACGATCACGCCGCCAAGCACCACCAGCACCAATAGAGCCGCAGTCTTGGTAATGCGGTGGAAAACGATGTCGCCGATCCGGAGCCTGTTAAGTACCTTGGCCCGCTCAGCCACATCCTGCATGCCCACCCCGGCCTCCTGCCAAGCCACGTCGACCACGCTGCACCTCCCTGAAGCGGCTTCCAAGGGTGAGAGCGGGGACGCGATGCCTCCCCGCTCCCGTTGACTTCAGTTGGACGCGTCGAACAGCGACTTTCCGCTGCCGTCCTTGATTTCGGCCGTCCACATCTTCTGGATGGCCGTCACCACCTTGTCCGGCATCGGAACGTAGTCCAGCTCCTCGGCCATCTTCGAGCCCTTCTTGTAGGCCCAGGCGAAGAACTTCAGTGCTTCGGTGGCGGCGGCCGGATCCTGCGGCTGCGTGTGGATCAGAATGAACGTCGCGCCCGCGATGGGCCACGATGCGGCGCCCGGCTGGTCCGTCAGAATGACGTAGTAATGGTCCGCCTTTTCCCAATCCGCATTCGCTGCCGCGGCCTGGAACGCCGATGCGCTGGGCTCGACAGCCTTGCCGTCCTTGTTGATCATGCTGACCGAAGTCATCTTGTTTTGCTTGGCGTAGGCGTATTCGACATAGCCGATCGCGCCCTTGGTGTTGGTGACGTTGTTCGCCACGCCTTCATTGCCCTTGGCGCCAATGCCGGCCGGCCATTCCACCGAGGTGTTCGCGCCGACCTTCGACTTCCAGTCCGCGCTGACCTTCGAAAGATAGTCGGTCCAGATGAAAGTGGTGCCGGAGCCGTCGGAGCGATGGACGACGACAATCGCCTGTTTGGGAAGCTTCGCCGAGGGATTCAACTTGGCGATCGCCTCATCGTCCCACGATTTGATGTCGCCGAGGAAGATTTTCGCGAGAGTTGCGCCGTCGAGCTTGAGCTCACCCGACTTCACGCCGTCGAGGTTGACCACCGGCACGTCGCCACCAACGACCGTGGGAAACTGAACGAGCCCCGATTTGGTCAGGTCGGCCGGCTTCAGCGGCATGTCGGAAGCGCCGAAGGTCACGGTTTTGGACTGGATTTGCTTGATCCCGCCGCCCGAACCGATCGACTGATAGTTCATGCCGTTGCCGGTTTCCTTCTTATAGGCATCAGCCCATTTGGCGTAGATTGGGTATGGGAAGGTCGCGCCCGCGCCGGATATGTCCAACGCGCGAACGGGCACTGTCGAAGCGGCCACCAAGCCGGCAGCAACAAGGGTTTTGAGGAAATTCACGGGCTTTCTCCATGATGAGCGGGGCGCTCTGTGGGACCGGTCGCGCTCCGAGGCCGCTTCTATAGAGGGCCGTCATAGAGCTAATATTGCAGTTACATGACAGTCATGTGACAGTTGCCGGGCACCCTCGGTTACCGTTGTTGGCCTTTCGGGCAGGGCTCGGATCATGCTCCCGACAACGCCAACAGCTTGGCCAATTTTTTCTGTTCTGCCAGTACGTTAGATGGCTCCCGGCATCGCCGGCTTTCATACCATTGTCATCGAATTGCAATACTTGTGTCCGCTCTGGCACAAAATGGCGTGGAACTTCGTGGATTGGACAACAGGACTGATCGTGCAGACCGCTGCCGGCTTCGCCGGCGCCCATCTAGCTGCAATTGCGTTGCATGAGCACCGCTTTGGCTGGATCGGACACAGCCTGATCGGATTGATCACCGGCGCCCTGAGCGGAACCTTGCTGCAGACGATCGTGCTTACGGTCGTCACCGGTAGCGGCAGCCTCAATGAAACAAGATTTGTCGATGCTGCTGTGATCGAAGCAATGACTGGCGCGGTCATGGGCGCCATCGCGATGGCCGGCGTAGGCTTGGCTGTTCACGGTGCAAAAACGTGAACCCGCAACGGCAAACCGTCACAAGAGCAAACTCCGGTGACTTTTCGGCGGGGGCCCCCGCAATATTTCACTTTCTGTTGTCCATGCCGTGGTCAGGCTGGCACACGCATATGAGCGTTGGATAGGAATCACATGTTTCGCATCATCATTATTCTTTCGACGACGGCTGCTATCCTGGTTGGCGTATCGACAGCGAATGCGGAGCCACTGTCTTCCGCACCCATGAAATCTCCGGGAGAAATCGCGGCTGCCAGCAGGCACCTTGCGGAAAAGCAAGAGAGCTGCCGGGTTCAGGCGAAAGCGCAGAAATTGAGATTTTTCAAGCGCCGCAGTTTCATTCGCAAATGCATGAAAGCCAAAACCTAGCTATTTTGGCCCACCGGGAGCCAGCTTGGAGCCATGGATCATTACAGGGCGCTCCAGACAAACTATCTGTACGATGCGTTGACAATGGCTCGGTGACCGCCAAAGCCGCTCAAATGACCCGGCTTTAGGCCGAATTCAGCGGCCTGGCCTGGGGAAAGCAGGCGGTAAAGGAGGCCCCGTGCTTCGGCACGCTTTCGATCAAAAGCCGGCCGCGGTGGCGGTTAACGATATGTTTGACCAGCGATAGACCGAGCCCGGTTCCCCCCTGGGCGCGGCTGTCGCCGACATCCACGCGGTAGAACCGTTCGGTGAGCCGCGGCAGATGCTCCGGCGCGATGCCCGGGCCGAAATCGCGCACCATGACCCGCACCTCCGGCTGGCCTTCGCCCGACACCGCCGCGGTGAGGGAGACGATGACCTTGCCGCCGGACGCGCCATATTTCAGCGCGTTTTCGATCAGGTTCTCGAACACCCGCAGCAACTCCTCGCGATCGCCCGCGATCGTCACCGGCGTATCCGGCAGATCGATGTCGATGCTGACCTGGCGTTCGCGCGCCAGCGGCTCCAGCCCGTCCGCGACCTGCCGGATGATCGGAACAATATCGACCAGCGTATCCGGGCGGACATGTGCGGAGAGCTCGACCCGCGACAGCGACAAGAGATCGTCGATCAGCCTTGCCATCCGCGTCGCCTGGATATGCATGATGCCGAGAAAGCGCTCACGCGCCTTGGCATCGTCCTTGGCCGGCCCCTGCAGCGTATCGATAAAGCCCGACAGTGCCGCCAGCGGCGTGCGCAATTCATGACTGGCATTGGCCACGAAATCCGCCCGCATCTCCTCGACCCGGCGCAGCGGGGTCTGGTCGTGGAAGGTCATCAGCATGCATTTTTCAGTGCCGCCGAACAGCGTCGGTACCGGCACCGGGGTGATGATCAGCTCCATCCAGCGATCGACCGGCACGTGATCGAGATAGGTCGCGCGACGGGCCTCCGTGGTCGCAATAGCCTCGCGGAGCGCCGTGATGATCTCAGGCGAACGCAATGCAAACTGGGCGAGTTCGTTCTTGCGCAGCGCCGGCGCCAGCTGGGCCGCAGCGGCATTGAGGTGAATGACGCGGCCGGCGCGATCCAGCAACACCGCGGGATCCGGCATGCCGGCAACGATGGCGCTGACGGCTGCGGTTTCGACCGGGTTGACCCTGCGGACATCCTCACGTGACGCTGCGACATCGTGCAACCGCCACGGCACCAGCGCGGCCGCGGCAATGCAGGCAAAGACGGCGGCGGCGCGAACCGGCGACAATTCGCCGAACACGACCAGCACCGCCATGGCGAGACCGGCGGCCAGCAGGATGATCGCCGAATGCCTCAGCCGATCCGGCCAGGGCGAAAAGAAGGAAGAGGGAGAATCGTCAATTGCCATCAGGCCGGCTCTCATCCCATTCGGATCGTCACGTCAGGACCCGGTATCCCCGCGCTCCCGCACGTACACGGCTTCGTGCTTCGGCTCCGCGGTCGCACCCGGTTTCTCATCCCGCAGCCGTTTCAGCCGGGTACCAAGGATAACCTCCCGAAACGTCAGTAAGATTACAGATATGACGAACGGGGCGATATAGTAGAGGAGCCGAAACAGCAGCATCCCCGCAAGCAGATCTTCCCGGTCCATCTGCCACAGGCCGACCAGCATGGCGGCGTCGAACACCCCTAGCCCTCCGGGGGAGTGGCTGGCAAAGCCCAACAGCGTCGCCGAGACGAAGATTACCGCAACAACGACGAAGCCCAGATTGGGTTCGTCGGGCACCAGCTCGTACATGGCGAGCGCACAGAAACCCAGATCGACGATCCCGATCACGATCTGCAACAGCGTCAGCGGTCCGCCCGGCAGCACGACCGTCCAGGGCCCGCGGCCTACGTTCCGCGGCTGTATCCAGACCCAGATCACATACGTCACCAGCCCGATCAGGATGGCGACCGCGACCATGCGGTTCAGCCACGCCGGAAGCTGATCGACCGCGGAAGCCGCTTCCGGATGATAGACGATCCCCAGCCCCAGCACCGCGGCATTGCCAAGCCAGAAGGTGAGGCCGGCGAGAAAACAGATCTTGGCGACGTCGATCGCGTTCAGCCCATACGCCGAATAGATGCGATAGCGCACCGCGCCACCGGTGAAGACACTGGCGCCGACATTGTGCCCGATCGAATAGCTGGTGAAGGCCGCGAGTGCGTTGACGCGATAGGGAATGTCGTTTCGGCCAATCGCGCGCACCGCGAACAAGTCATAGAATGTCAGTGTGAAATAGCCCGCGGCCACGAACAATGCCGCCAGCGCAATCGAGCGGGGCTCGGTGCTCCTGATGGCCTCCATCACCTCGCCGACATCGATGCCCCGGAGCATATGATAAAGTACATAGCACGCGATCCCGATGACCGTGACGCTGACAGCAACGCCTAATTTGTGCAGGATTTGTCGATGGCGCAGAAACGAAATCGCCCTGCGTATTGCTTCCAGCATCTAGACCTCGAATAACGATCCGACCACGACCGCGCCCATGCGGGCTTTGCCGCCAACCGCGCCAACCCTGCTCTCCGGCCTCATGTCGTAGCTTGTTTTGGGCCAGAGTGGAATTCGCTTGATACGAATAAAACGCGTTCCTTCAACATATTAGGGGGGATCGATGCCGAAATCCGTCGTTTTGCTGCATTCGCTCCGGCAAGGCCGCAATCCCCGGGCGCAAGCCTGCGCATGAGAAAGTGAAGCTTTCGTTTTCTCACGCGGCCGACTTTGCCGACAGCCGCTGGAAAAACAGCAGATCAAGTTCCGGCGCCTCACCGACCAGCCCGGTCAGCAAGGCATGGACTTGCCCGCGATGGTGGGTCTGGTGGTTGAACCAATGCGCCAGTGCCGGGACCAGTTGCTGCTCGAATTGTTCCGGCGAGGAGACGCGGCGGTACTTGATCGTCCCCGCGATACGCGCGTCATCGAGGCCATCGACAAAATCGACGATCCGCCGGTCCTCTGCCTCGCGCGCGGCGCGAAGCTCTTCAAACGTCTCGAACAGGATTGCATCGAGCCGGCCAGGTGCATCCCCCACGCCGGTAAAGCGCTGCATCCAGATCCGGTCCGTCACCAGCAGATGGTTCAAGTACTGTGTACCGATTTGAAGAAGGCGCCGCGGTCGGCGCGGTATTGCTCGGGGGAGAGCTGCGCCACAGCCTTGCTAAGTCGGCCATTGGCCCAGGCATTGTAGTGACCGAACATCCGGTAGTGAGCTGCGAAAGTGACGGGCATGTCAGTTAACCCAACGACAGTTGAATATCTCAGGCGGCCTTCGCATGGCCGGAAAGCACCCAGTCGCGGAGCCACGATCCCACCGTGCAACCGGCCAGATACAGAGCGAACATGATGAGGCCGAGGTCGAGCCAATAGCCGGGGCGGCCGGGGACCACGCGGGCAAGCGCAGCCGCGACGAGCGCTGTCACCAGCACCGCCAGCCCTCGCGCCATCCGCTTCGAGACGCCCTGACCGCGATGAACCACGGCGATCCAGCCCATCGCAAACCCCAGCAGTAGCGACGCCAGCAACCAGCCCCAATGAAATGTCGCGAGATAGACCATCGCTATTCCTTCACCACGAATTCGATGCGGCGGTTTTGCGCCTTGCCTTCGTCGGTATCGTTGGTCGCGACCGGCTGCGTGCTGCCATAGCCGATCGCCGTGAACCGGCCCGCAGGCAATCCGGCCCTCACCAGATAATCCATTACCGCCTGCGCACGCTTTTCGGACAGCGCCTGGTTGGCGGCATTCTCGCCATTGCTGTCGGTGTGCCCTGCAATCTCGATATTGGTGGTCGGACAGCGCAGCGCGGTCTCGATCAGGCGATCAAGTAGCCCTGCGGAATCCGGGTCAAGGTTGGAGCGCCCGGACACGAACCGGATCGTTGCCTTGCCGAGCAGCTCCGAAAACAGCTGCTGACACACGGTGGCGTCCACCGGCGCGGCCGCGGGTTTGACCGAAATGTCCGCCTTGAGCTGAAAGCCTTGCGGAAAATCCTTGAGCAGGTTGCTGCGGATCTGGGCCGGCGCCGCATCAAACAACGCGTCACCCGAGAGTTTCACCTCGCGGTCGGACACCACCAGCGTGCCGGTTGATAGCCGCGACAACGCGCCCAGCGCCGGCACCACCGCGCCGGCGAATCCGCTGGGCGCCCCGACGCTGGCCTTGAGATTGTCGACCACCTTTTCGCTGAAGAATTTGCGGTTTGCCGCCGCGACAATCGCCGCGTGGACGTTATTGTCGGGCACGTAGCCCGTCAGCGTCAGCGTCACCGCGACCGGGTCCTTGTACGCCTGAAAGATATAAGGCGGCGCCTTGATCTCATTGGTGGCGACCGAAAACCCCTCGGGAAGATTTTTCAGCGCGGCCGCGATCGCTTCCCGGCCGCCGAGCTCGCGCGCCATGCCGGAAAGGCTGACCTTGGTATCCGAAATCGTAATCCTGCCGTCCTTCAGTTTCCCGACCTGATCGAGCAGCAACAGAGCCGCATTGTCGAAGCGGGGCGGCGCGCCCCGCGACAGATTCGTCTGGTCAACCACCTCGACGCCCCCGAGAGCTGCGCGGGCCGCCTCCAGCAATCTGCCCTTGGTCGCCGGCAGAGGTGAGCTGCCGGACAATGTGACCCTGACGACGTCGCGCTCAGCCGACCAGACGAACGGCTTGGCTTCGGGAACAAGACGGGTTTCATCGTAGACCAGCCGCACACCGGGCACGGCTTCCACCGAGGCCACTGCGCTGCGACGGCCCTCTTCGGAGAAGGCGTCCGCGGCAAAGGTGACGTCGCGGCCGGCGACCACTACCCTGCTCTTGTCGAGCACGGTATCCTTGAGGGCGGCGGTCGAGCGGGCAGCGATGTCGGATTCCAGGGGGCCGGTATTGGTCCATGCCGCTATGGCCCAAAAGATGACCAGCGGAATTGTGCCCGGCCACCACTTGCTGCTCCACCTGAAAAGTCCGCCCATTCGATGTCCCGCGAGGCCTTGCGCCCCGTTTTTCGAAATTCGTGAACGCTCGCGGCGTCCCCTGACACCAACTTCGGAAACAAAGGGCGCTGGCAACACTATGATCCGGTGCCGATTTTCGGTCTTGCGCTCCCTGAGGCGAATTCGCGGGGCCCTTGACCTTCAGCACTGGAAACAGAGAGAAAACAAACCCTTGCGGGGCTGTCAAACCCGAAATAACAGGGATTGGTCCAGCGACGTATATTGCCCGACTAACCGTTTCTTCAATGGTCTGTCGCTAGCCTCGGAAACCCGTCCAACCCGGCACACCAGTCCTGATGAAGCAGTTACGCAACAACGTCATCCGCGCCGGACTGGGAGCGCTTTACTTCACCGGTGCGCATCATTTGCTGCGTCCGATCTTCGCCGGCGTCGGCACCATCTTCATGCTGCACCATGTCCGTCCGCGCCGCGACGGCGAATTCCAGCCCAATCGCCACCTCGAGGTGGCGCCGGAATTCCTGCGCGCGATGTTGTCGCATCTGCGCTCGAATGGCATCGACGTCATCACCATGGACGAATTGCACCGGCGGCTGACCGAACGCAACTTTTCGCGGCGCTTTGCCTGCTTCACCCTCGATGATGGATATCGCGACAACAGGGATTTCGCGCTTCCGGTGATGCGGGAGTTCGAGGCGCCCTTTACCGTGCATGTCGCCAGCGATTTTGCGCAAGGCATAGGCCATCTCTGGTGGATCGCGCTGGAGATGGTGATCGCCCGGGCCTCCTCGATCGAAGCCGAGATCGGCGGCGTCGCCACCCGCCTCGATACCTCTACGCCGGCGACCAAGCAGGCCGCGTTCGACCGTTTGCATGACTGGCTGCGCGGATTGCAGGGCGGGGACGATCTGAAGCACGAAATCGGCGTATTGTGCGCTCGTCACGGCGTTGACGAAGCCGCGATCTGCCGCGAGCTCTGCATGTCCTTTGACGAGCTGAAGTCGTTCGCGGACGATCCCCTGATCAGCATCGGCGCGCATTCCGTCACGCACTGCAATCTTGCCAGGCAGCCCTCGGAAGTCGCCAGCCAGGAATTGACTGTCAGCCGGCAGCGGATCGAAAACGCGGTGCAGCGTCCTGTTGTGCATCTTGCCTATCCCTATGGCGACAAGTTCGCCGCCGGCCGCCGCGAATTTGCGCTCGCGAAGGCGGCCGGGTTCAAGACCGCGGTGACGACGCGGCCGGGCATGATCTTCCCCGAGAGCGCCGGACATCTGACCGCGCTGCCGCGGGTCTCGCTCAACGGCAATTATCAGGACAAGCGCATCCTGCCAGTGCTCACCTCCGGTGCCGCGACCGCGATGTGGAACGGTTTCAGGCGCATCGACGCGGCGTGATTCGTTCGACGCCTCTCTCTTCCCCTCTCCCACAGGGGGAGAAGGGAAGAGAGGCTCTTCCTTGAACTCATTGAACCCCCGCGCCCAGAACCATGGGCCAAAATCAGGGAGCAGCGCATGTTCAAGGATCTGTTTTCGCTTCATGGCCGCATAGCATTGGTGACCGGCGGATCGCGCGGCATCGGCAGGATGATCGCTTCCGGGTTTCTCGCCCAGGGCGCGGCCAGGGTCTACATCACGGCACGCAAGGCGGGCCCTTGCGAAGCCACCGCGAAGGAACTCACGGCCGAATATGGCGGCGAATGCATCGCGCTGCCGATCGATATTTCCACCATGACCGGCATCGAGATGCTGGCGGGCGAGATCAAAAAGCGCGAAGCGACGCTCGATATTCTCGTCAACAATGCGGGCGCCGCGTGGGGCGCCGATTTCGACGAGTTCCCGGAAAGCGGCTGGGACAAGGTGATGAACCTCAACCTCAAGACGCCGTTCTTTCTCACCAAGGCGCTGGCGGGCGTCTTACGCGCCGCCGCCTCTGCCGAAAAGCCCTCCAAGGTCATCAACATCGCCTCGATCGACGGCATCTTCATCAATCCGATGGAGACCTATTCCTACGCCGCGAGCAAAGCAGGGCTCATTCACCTGACGCGGCGGATGGCGACCAAGCTGATCAAAGAGAGCATCAATGTCACGGCGATCGCACCGGGCGCGTTCAAATCCGATATGAACCGCGCCGCACGCGATCACGAAGAAGAGGTGGCAAAGCGCGTGCCTGCCAGACGCGTCGGAACCGACGAAGACATGGCCGGCGTGGCGATTTATCTCGCTTCACGGGCGGGTGACTATGTGGTCGGTGCCACCATCGCGGTCGATGGCGGCGTGGTCTACGCCAATGCCGGACTTGAGATCGCCGGATAGGGTCGAGAAACCATCCCCTCCTCCAAGGAGCTGAATGCCCGCGACTGGCGCGGGCATGACGGCTCGTCCTTACGTCTCGATCTTCACATATTCGAAATCGCCCGGCTTGTTGTCGATCCCGACCTTGGGCGGCGAAATCCATGGCGCGAATTCGCCGGCGCCGGTCACCGGCGTCATCAGCGAGGCGATGAAATCGCCGTCGTCCGTAGACGGCAACCATTCGTTCCTGCGCCTGTTCCAGGTCGCATCGTCGATCAGCACGCCATCCGGGGTGGCGTGAACGTCCTTGAACTCGCCGATCGCGCGGTGGAACGCGACATTCGGCAGCGTCAGCTTGAAGTCGTAGCCGGCCGTCGAGATGATCTTGTTCCAGCGCAACATCCCCTTGACGCAATCCTGCGAGTAATCGTCGCGCAGCCGCATGTTGAGCGCGGTCAGCGCCGGCTCGTTGACGCGCTTGATCTGGCCGTCCACCAGCTTGAGCACCGGATAGGTGTCGTTCTGCAGGCGGTGATCGTCCTTGATCTGGGTCTCGTGGTAGCGGCCCTTGATGCCGGCATTGAAGGCATTCGCCGCATTGGTCGAGACTTCGGAGCCGAACAGGTCGAGCGACAGCGTGTAATGCAGGTTCAGCTTCTTCTGGATGGTCGGAAGATCGATGACGCCAAGCGCACGGACCTTGGCGACGTCGGTGGGGTCGCTGATCCCCGTAGCCCGCATCGCTTCGCAGGTTCGCTGCACCACGCGGCTGATGCCGGTTTCGCCGACGAACATGTGGTGCGCTTCCTCCGTCAGCATGAAGCGGCAGGTGCGCGACAAGGGATCAAAGCCGGATTGTGCCAGCGAGTGCAATTGCATCTTGCCGTCGCGGTCGGTGAAGTAGGTGAACATGAAGAACGACAGCCAGTCCGGCGTCGCCTCGTTGAAGGCTCCCAACATGCGCGGGCTGTCGGCATCGCCGGAGCGGCGACGCAACAGCTCGTCGGCCTCCTCGCGGCCGTCACGGCCGAAATATTTCTGCAGCAGATACACCATCGCCCAGAGATGGCGGCCCTCCTCGACATTGACCTGGAACAGGTTGCGCAGGTCGTAGAGCGAGGGTGCGGTCTTGCCGAGATGGCGCTGCTGTTCGACCGAAGCGGGCTCGGTGTCGCCCTGGATCACGATCAGGCGGCGCAACATGGCGCGATGTTCGCCCGGCACCTCCTGCCAGGCCGGCTCGCCATAATGCTCGCCGAACGGAATGACGCGGTTCTCCTCCTGCGGCGCCAGCAGGATGCCCCAGCGGTACTCCGGCATTCTGACATAGTCGAACTTGGCCCAGCCGCGCGGATCGACCGAATAGGCGGTGCGCAGGTAAACCAGCGATTGCTGGAAACCCTCCGGCCCCATGTCGCTCCACCAGTTCATGTAACCGGGGTGCCAACCTTCAAGCGCCTTCAGGACCTGGCGATCCTCGCTGAGATTCACGTTGTTGGGAATCTTGGTCGAGTAATCGACGTTCATGATGTTCACGTTCATGGCGGAACTCCTTTGAGGCATTTTCCGTCATGGCCGGGCTCTTCCCGACCATCCACGTCTTTTCGCGCAATGAAAAGAAGACGTGGATGCCCGGCGCAAGGCCGGGCATGACGCAGTAAAATTTCTAGACCCGCGTCATATCGAACCGTGGCTTCTGACCGGAGCCATAGCGGCGCAGCGCGCCCTCCTCGCCGACCGCGTTGGGACGCTGGAAGATCCAGTTCTGCCAGGCGGTGAGACGTGAGAAGATTTTCGATTCCATGGTCTCGGGCCCGACGAAGCGCAGATTGGCCTCCATGCCGGTGAGACTGTCGGGCGAGAAGCTGGCGCGCTCCTCGAAGAACACCCTGATCTCGTCGTCCCAGTCGATATCGTCGAGCGCGAAGGTGACGAGGCCAAGGGCCTCGGCTTCTTCCGCATCAAGCGCCTTGCCGATCGAATTTTGCGCCCGTTCCAGATCGGACGGGTCGGCCTGGAAACGCGATTGCAGCCGGGTCAGGCCGTGGCTCATCGGATAGGGCCCGAAATTCATCGCGGTCAATTCGATGGTCGGGGGGCTGCGGTTGTCGCCTTGCTTCTGGCCGATCAGCATGTAGGAACGGTCGGCTGCGAACACGAGCTCGGCCAGCGTGCCGACAAAGCAGGAGCCGGGCTCGACCAACGTCACCAGCGTGCGCGAGGTGACGTCGATGCGCTTGAGCACCCGCTTCCAGTATTGCCTGATCTCGTTGACCAGCCAGTGCGCCTTGTTGGCTTCGAGAAACGCGTCGCAGGCCAGCACGTTGGCGCGCTCGCCATGCGACTTGAATACCAGCATGGCGATCTGGAGCTCGTTGATGCGCAAATGCAGGATGGCGTCGTCGAGTTCACGCGCCACCTGCAGCGGCCAGAACGACGCGCCTTGCGCGATCATGCCGTCGATATCAGCGGGCGGAGGCGCCTCGGGCGCCTTGACCGAAATGGTGACGATGCGTGCCGCGCGATCGATATCGACGCTGACCAGGCCATAACGGATGCCGTTGTCGTCGAAGCTGCGCGACAGCGGCGCAAGCGCGATGCCGTTTCCGCTGCCCTTGCGCGTCGAGGCGGCGGCGAATTCCTTGGCGCGCTCGGCGACTTTGGCGTCGAGCTTGCTGTTCGGCACGATCTCATCGACCAAACGCCATGCGACAGCGCGCTTGCCCTTGACGCCTTCCTCGATGGTGCAGAAGTAATCGGCGTGATCGCGGCGGACCTTGCGCTTGTCGACCACGCGCGTCAGGCCGCCGGTGCCCGGCAGCACTGCAAGCAGCGGCACTTCCGGCAATGCCACAGCGGCCGCACCATCATCGGCGAGGATGATGTGATCGGTGGCCAAGGCCAATTCGTAACCGCCGCCGGCCGCGGTGCCGTTGACGACGGTGATGAAACGCTGCCCGGAATTCTCGGATGAATCTTCCAGGCCATTGCGGGTCTCATTGGTGAATTTGCAGAAATTGACCTTGTGGGCGTGGGTTGCCCCCGCCAGCATGCGGATGTTGGCGCCGGCGCAGAACACGCGGTTTTTGCCGGAGCGCAGGATTACGACTTTCACGCCCGGGTGCTCGAAGCGCAGCCGCTGCACCGCGTCCGCGAGTTCGATGTCGACGCCGAGATCGTAGGAATTCAGCTTGAGCTGGTAGCCCTCGAACAGGCCGCCATTCTCGTCGACATCCATGGTCAGCGTCGCGACGTCACCATCGACGTCGAGCTTCCAATGCCGGTAGCGCGACGGATCGGTCTGGAAATCGATGGCGCTAGCGCCGCCAGCGAGAACGCGATCATCACCGGCCATGGACCATCCCTGTCTGCGGTTTCTGGGGTTTGCCTTACGTCTATGCACAATAGTGCATGTTTTGATCGAGGTCCAGAGGCTTCTGATCACAAATTCTGCATTTTTATTCATATTCGGCCGATGGACCCGACCGCCACCCAGTCGGCCTTGGATAAGGACGCCTGCGCCGATTTGGTCTTCAAAAGCCCGGCAAGGGCTGCGGTCGGGAAGCTGTCGGCAAATCCGTCGCCGGCCGCGGTTGCCTTGCGCGCGCCCAGCGCCTTGACCTCCACCAGCGCCTCGCCGAGCAGCCGCGCCGCCGCGTGAGACTTTTGCATCCGCAGTTTCAGGTTGGCATTGGCGATCTGGATACAGGCCCGCAGTAATATCCGCTCGCGTCCACCCTGCGGCGCCGCGGCCCACACCACTTGCAGGACCTCCTGCGATTCCCAGAAATATCCGGCGTCATTGAGCGCAATCCCGAACGAAGTCGCGAAATCGCGACGGCACCAAGGCCTTGGCCTGCCATAGCGTCTTCGTGATCGGCTCCGGCCTCAGTGGTTTCGCCGGGCACATAAGCCCGGCCCGGCAGCGGCACATTGGCCGCGGTGGAAGAAGAAACAATCATTGGCGCAATGCCGCGACAAAAGGTTAAGCGGCCCGGCCCTCCGAGCCTTCATGCACATACAAAATGCGTTTAGCGAATTCCGTAATCGAACTCAGCGTCGCCTCGCCCGCTTCCCGATGCGGCGAATGTCCGGCACCCGGAATGATCGTCACGTCGACTGGACAATAGCATTCCTCCTGCGCGATCTCGATCTGGCGAATTGTTCCATATTGGTCGTCGGCGCCCTGCAGGATGGCCACGGGCACGCGAATATAAGCGAGATAGTCGGAGATGTCCCAGTTGCGAAATTTCGGATCGAGCCAGGCGTCGTTCCAGCCGTAAAAGGCATTGTCGACGTCGCTGTGCCAGCGTTTCAGCTTGGCGCGGAGATCGGTAGTCTCGTAAGACTTCCTGATCTCCGCAATCGACGCCACCGAAACGTCTTCGACGATGAAATGTGGTGCGAGCATCACGACGCCGCGCACGCGGTGATCAACCGAACCACCGGCGTAGATCGCCGCAATGGAGGCGCCGTCGGAATGCCCGAGCAGGAGCCCGCGGCGGAAGCCGATCTTGTCAAGAAGAACAGGCAGGACGTCGAGAGCCTCGATACTCATGTAGTCGAGCGGGCGCGGCAGCGGCACGGGCGTTGAAGCGCCATAGCCCGCGCGCGAATAGACGAATACGCCGGCGCCGGTGGCAGCCTGCAGCCGGTCCGGAAAATCCCCCCACAGCGCTGCCGAGCCCAGGCCTTCATGCAACATCACGATCGTCGGCGCGTCAGCCGGTGCGGGGCCGATCATGCGGTATTCGAGATCACAGGCACCGATGCGCAAGGTGCCGGAGGGAGAGAGGGAGGTCATGCAGGCCGCGCTCTTTGCGGCACGACGTACTCGGCCCTCTCCCCCACGCAACCGGAGTTTACCCCGGTTGCGCATTCTGAATCTGCGTAAGTCGGGCAGGCCCGACTTGCGATAGGGGAGAGTTGGAGAGGGGGGTAGGCACGAGCACCCTCGTTGCGGCTTACCCCCCTCCCTAACCCTGCCCCGCAAGGGGGGAGGGAATAAACCAGCGGCACGTGGATCACGATGTGCTCGGTGTGGGTTCGTGCTCCCGCCACGGGCCTACGTCCTATCCCGCAGCTTGAACCGCTGGATCTTTCCGGTCGCGGTTTTCGGCAAGGCATCGACGACCTCGATCCAGCGCGGATATTTCCAGACCCCGATCCTCTGCTTGACGTGCTCCTTGAGCGCCTCCTGCAGGCCGTCGGTCTTTGCATCCGCGCGCAGCACCACGAAGGCCTTGGGCTTGAGCAATCCTTCGGGATCGGCCTCGGGCACCACGGCAGCCTCAAGCACGGACGGGTGGGTGATCAGCGCGCTCTCGACCTCGAACGGCGACACCCAGATGCCCGACACCTTGAACATGTCGTCGCTGCGGCCGCAGAAGGTGTAACGCCCGTCGGCATCGCGAATGTATTTGTCGCCGGTTCGGGTCCAGTGGCCCTCGAACGTCCGGCGGCTCTTGCTGCGCTGGTTCCAGTAGCCTTCGCCGGCGGAGGGCGCATCGACCAGAAGCTCGCCGACCTCGCCATCGGGAACCTCGGCCCCGGCCTCGTTGACGAGCCGTACCTTGTAGCCCGGCACCGGGCGGCCGGAGGTACCGTATTTGATATCGCCCGGCGCGTTCGACAGAAAGATATGCAACAGCTCGGTGGAGCCGACGCCGTCGAGAATATCGACGCCGAAGCGCGCCTTCCAGGCGTTGCCGACCGACTCCGGCAGCGCTTCGCCCGCGGAGGTGCAGATCCGCAACCGTGTGCCGCCGCGCTCATGCTTGAGCGCCTCGTCATGCAGCATCGCCGAGAACAGCGTCGGCACGCCGAAGAAAATGCTGGGATTGTACTTGTTCATCAGCGCGAACATGGTCGCGGGCGTCGGACGCTCGGAATTGAGCACGGTTGTGGCGCCGACCGACATCGGGAACGTCAGCGCGTTGCCGAGCCCATAGGCGAAAAACAGTTTCGCGGCCGACAGCCCGACATCATCCTCGCGAATGCCGAGCACCTGCTTGGCATAGGTCTCCGCCGTCGCCGCTAGATTGGAGTGCAGGTGCCGCACGCCCTTCGGCATGCCGGTCGAGCCCGAGGAGTAGAGCCAGAAGGCGGGCTCGTCTTCATGGGTTGCCACGGTCGCAAATGAATCGCTTTCGCCTGCGAGTTCGTCGGACAGTAGTTTGTGCCCATGCGCGTTCTTGCCGGAGACGATGACGCATTCCAGATCCGGCATCCGCCCGACGATATCTTTGACGACCGGATAGAGCGCCTCCGAAACGAACAGCACCCGCGCGCGGCAATCCGCCAGCACATAGGCGTATTGATCCGTGGTCAAAAGCGTATTCAGCGGCACCGGCACAATGCCGGCGCGGATCGCGCCCAGAAACACCGCCGGAAAATCGACAGTGTCGAGCATGATCATCGCGACGCGCTCTTCGCGGCGCACCCCGAGACGCCGGAGCATGTTGGCGACGCGGCAGCTTTGCTTCTGCAGATCGCCATAGGTCAGCTCGGAAACGGTGTCGGTGAAGGCAAGCTTATTGGCCCGTCCTTCATCGACATTGCGGTCGAGCAGCCAGGTCACGGCATTGTATGAATCAGGTCTGTAGGAAGTGGATGTGTCGCTCATGCCGCGTCCCTCAAGCCGCTTCCCTTGAGCCCAAGCTCGCCACGACGCTTCTCCCGAGTTTTAAGAATTATAATTCATAGAAAGACACCGGCAACGCTTGCTGTCAATCCTTATCGGCATTATGTTTCCTATAACTGTCGTCTGGTTCAGTCAGAAGCCGGCGATAGACGCGTTTTCTTCACGCGAACCGGAAAGCTCCCTCGGATCAATCCGAGGGCATGCTACGTTATGGACGCGCGCTTCATACGAGGATCATGACCCAAGACAGCGATCCCGAAACCGGCTTTCTCGAACAGCTCGGCCAACGTGTCCGGACCATGCGCGCGCTTCGCGGCATGTCGCGCAAGGTGCTCGCCAGGGTCTCCGGCATTTCCGAGCGCTATATCGCGCAACTCGAAAGCGGCAAGGGCAACGTCTCGATCGTGCTGCTGCGCCGGGTGTCGAACGCGATGGGCGCGCATCTCGAAGACCTGATCCCCTCAACCGAGCCGGCGCCCGACTGGGCCGTGATCCGCGACCTTCTGCGCAAAGCCTCACCGCACCAGATCGCGCAAGCCAAGGATGTTCTCGCCGGTCAAAGCGTGTCGCTGCAGCGGCGGCTGTCGTTTGCCGGCATCGCCTTGATCGGGTTGCGCGGCGCCGGCAAGTCGACGCTCGGCAAGATGCTCGCGAAGGAAATCGGCTGGAATTTCGTCGAGCTCAACAAGGAGATCGAGACGCAGAATGGCCTGTCGGTCGCCGAGATCATCGCGCTCTACGGCCAGGAAGGTTTTCGGCGCATGGAGCAGGCCGCGCTCGGCCAATTGCTGGCGCGCAAGGAATTGACGGTGCTGGCGACCGGCGGCGGCATCGTCTCCGAACCGCTCACCTTCGACCTGATCTTGTCGTCGTTCTACACGATCTGGCTCAAGGCCGAGCCCGAAGAGCACATGGCGCGCGTGCGCAAGCAAGGCGATCTGCGCCCGATGGCGGACGACCGCTCGGCGATGGCGGAGCTCCGCACCATCCTGAAGAGCCGAGAGCCGCTCTACGCGAGGGCTTCGGCCGTGGTCGATACCGCAGGGCTCACCGTGGACGCCGCCGCGGCGCGCCTGATCGACGCGGTGGCGCCGGTGCTGCAGCAGGACGCCAAGCTGTTTGCGCGGGGTTGAACCCCATTCGCAGCCCTCGCTTTTCGTGCCTCGAATTTTCCGATCATTCGCGGTACTCGTTGATGCATGAAACTGCTCTTCCTCCATGGCGCCCCTGCGGCTGGCAAACTGACGGTCGCCAAAGCGCTGCTCGGGATGGTGCCAGGGCGGCTGTCTGACAATCACGCGGCGATCGATCTCGCACGCACGGTGTTCGAATTCGGCGCGCCCGGCTTCTGGGAGCTGGTGCACAGCGTCAGATGCTCGACCTTTGACGCCGTCGCCGAGCACGGGGTTTCGCTCCTGGTCACCACGTTCTGCTACGCTGAGCCGGACGACCGCCCCCAATTCGAGGATTTCGAAGCAATCATGCGGCGGCATGGCGGCGAACTGCTGCCGGTGTTCTTGCATTGCTCGCGGGAAGAGGCCGTGCGCCGGATCGGCAATCCCGACCGCGTCGAACGGCGAAAGATGACGTCGGCGCAAGTCCTGATCAAAGACCTCGACCGCTACAATCTTTCGCCGGTGCCGCGCCCCGATTGCCTGAAACTCGATACCGAGGCGCGGACGGCGGAAGCGACCGCGCGTGCGATCGTTAGCCACTTCGGACTTTAGCGTTACGGTATCGTCGCCCGATGAGGCAATGTGGCCAAGGAAAGCGCTTGCCTGCGACGGCCAGCCTAGTAATTTGATTTCGAACGACTATTCGATCTGCGCACAATTCCGTTCTCACGGAGAACCACCGCCATGATGAGCCAGGAACAGAACGACCTGATCACCCGCACCGGTCCGAAAGATCCTTGCGGAAAATTGATGCGGATGTACTGGCAGCCGGCGGCGCTGGTCGACGAGTTGCAGGGGCCGCGGCCGGTGCGACCCGTCAAATTGCTCGGTGAAGATCTGGTGCTGTTTCGCGACGAAGAGGGACGCTACGGCCTGATCGAGCGTCACTGCGCGCATCGCGGTGCCGACCTCGCCTTCGGACGGCTTGAGGGTGGCGGACTGCGCTGCGCCTTCCATGGCTGGCTTTTCGACGCCTCCGGCCAATGCCTGGAGACGCCAGCCGAGCCGGCCGGCTCGCAGCTTTGCAAAGGCATCAAACAGCGCGCTTTTCCCGTGGTCGAGAAAGGCGGAATCCTCTGGGCCTGGCTCGGCGAAGGCACCCCAACGGTCTTTCCCGAGATCGACTGTTTTGTGGCGCCCGACAGCCACACTTTTGCGTTCAAGGGCCACATCAACTGCAACTGGCTGCAGGCGCTCGAGGTCGGCATCGACCCGTCGCACGCCTCGTTCCTGCATCGCTTCTTCGAAGACGAGGATACGTCCGGCGCTTACGGCAAGCAGTTCCGCGGCGCATCCGCCGGCACAGATTTGCCGATGACAAAGATCCTGCGCGAATATGACCGGCCGATCATCAATGTCGAGCACACCGAATACGGGCTGCGACTGATCGCGCTGCGCGAGATCGACGAAGGACGGACGCATGTGCGCGTCACCAATCAACTGTTCCCGCATGGCTTCGTCATTCCCATGAGCACGGAGATGACCATCACGCAGTGGCACGTGCCGATCGATGACGAGAACTGTTACTGGTACGCGATTTTCACATCTTATTCGACGCCGGTCGACAAGAAGAAGATGCGCGACCAGCGCCTCGAACTTTACGAGCTGCCTGACTATCGCTCGCGCAAGAACAGCTCCAACGATTATGGCTTCGACCCGCAGGAGCAGGCGACCGCCACCTATACCGGCATGGGCAGCGACATCAACGTCCACGACCAGTGGGCGGTGGAATCGATGGGCGCGATTCAGGATCGCACCCGCGAACATCTCGGCACCGCCGACAAGGCGATCGTGCAGTATCGCCGCCTGTTGCGGCAGGAAATCGAAAAGGTTGCGGGCGGCGACAAGCCGTTCATGTTCCTCGACGCCGCGCATGCGAAGAGCATCCAGGGACCGGCGACCATGGACGGTATCGGTCCGACGCGGGGTTGGGAAACCTTCTGGATGGAAGTCGATGTCAAACGTCGTCGCGGCGCGCCATGGGCCGCGCCGGTGCCGCAGGAGATCGCCGACAAGGTACCGCATCTGAGGGCGGTCTAGTGATCGTTTTTCGAGAGCGTGTTGCGCATGAGTTGAATGGGCGCCGGCGTCACCTCGCCCCGCTTGCGGGGAGAGGTCGGATCGCTCTTGCGATCCGGGTGAGGGGGACTCTCCACGAGCTGGATATGCGGGGAGAGCCCCTCACCCCGACCCTCTCCCCGCGAAGAGCGGGGCGAGGGAGAAGTTGTCCATCTCTGATGGGAGTGACGCGTTGAGTTTCGTTCAGCGTCACGGTCTTTGGTCCGACGAGCAGAAGGAGGCGGCGGCGCGCCTGGCGCGCATCGTCGAAGAGCGGAAGCTCGAAGTCATCCGCCTGTCGTTCCCCGATCAGCACGGCATCCTCCGCGGCAAGACGCTGGTGGCAGCCGAGGCGGTGGCCTCGCTGGAAACCGGCTGCACCATCACCACCACGATGTTCGCCAAGGACACCGCGCATCGCACGGTGTTTCCGGTCTTCACCGCCGGCGGCGGCTTCGGGATGAGGGAGATGGAAGGCGCCGCCGACGTGCTGATGGTGCCGGACCCCTCAAGCTTTCGCGTGCTGCCATGGGCGCCCACCACCGGCTGGTTACTGTGCGATGTCTATTTTGCCGACGGGCGGCCGGTGCCGTTCGCGACCCGCAACCTCTACAAGTCCGTGCTCGCGAAGCTTGAGAAACGCGGCTACGATTTCGTCGCCGGGTTAGAGGTCGAATTCCACATCTTCAAACTGGAAGATGCAAAGATGTCGCCCGAAGATGCGGGCCAGCCCGGCCAGCCGCCGGATGTCAGCCTGCTGTCGCACGGCTATCAATATCTGACCGAGCAGCGCTACGACCAGATGGAGCCGGTGCTCGAGATCGTGCGCCGCGACGTCCTGGCGCTCGGCCTGCCGCTGCGCTCGATCGAAGTCGAGTTCGGCCCGAGCCAGTGCGAGTTCACCTTCAAGCCGAGAAAAGGGCTCGAGCCCGCCGACACCATGGTGCTGTTCCGCAGCGCGGTGAAGCAGATCTGCCAGCGCCACGGCTATCATGCGACCTTCATGTGCCGCCCGAAACTGCCGAACGTGTTCGCGTCCGGATGGCATCTGCATCAGTCGATCGTCTCGCGCGAAGGCGGCGAGAACGCGTTCATGGCCAAGGGCAGCGACGACGTGCTGAGCCCGTTCGGCCGCCATTATCTCGCAGGCCTCCTGCAGCACGCGCGCGCTTCGGCGGTGTTCTCGACACCTACCATCAACGGCTACAAGCGCTATCGCTCCTATTCGCTGGCGCCGGACCGCACGATCTGGGGCCGGGACAATCGCGGCGTGATGGTGCGCGTGCTCGGCGGGCCTGACGATCCCGCGACCCGTCTGGAAAACCGCATCGGCGAGCCCGCCGCCAACCCCTATCTCTACATGGCCACGCAGATCCTATCGGGCCTCGACGGCGTCGACCGCGCGCGCGATCCCGGCCCATCCGCCGACACGCCATACGAGACGAAGGCCGCGCTACTGCCGAAGACACTGCGCGAGGCCGTGGATGCCCTGAAGGCCGATCCGTTCTTCCGCGACGCGCTGGGCGCCGGTTTCGTCGATTATTACACCCACATCAAGAACGCCGAGATCGAGCGTTTCCAGGCCGAAGTATCGGACTGGGAGCAGCGCGAATATTTCGAGATGTTTTGAGCGGGTTCGGCGCTTGTTCGTCATGCCCGGCCAAAGCAGTCAAGCTTGCGCAGACTGCGTATACTTGTCTGCGATGCCGGGCATCCACGTCTTGCTTCCTCGGCAACAAAGACGTGGATGGCCGGGACGAAGCCCGGCCATGACGAAAGCATTTAGCTCGCTCAAATCCCGAGATACTTGTGCTGCAACTCCGGCTCGGCAATCAGCTCTGCCGAAGTGCCGTTCCACACCGCCCGGCCGCGTTCGATGATGTAGTGCCGGTCGGCGATGCGGGTGAGATTTTCGACGTTCTTGTCGATCACCAGAACCGATTGGCCGCGTGCTTTGAGCATCGACAGGCAGTTCCAGATTTCCTCGCGGATCAGCGGCGCAAGCCCTTCAGTGGCTTCGTCGAGAATCAAGAGCCGCGGATTGGTCATTAGCGCGCGGCCGATCGCCAGCATCTGCTGTTCGCCGCCCGACAAAATGTCACCCATGTTGGCGCGGCGCTCGGCGAGCCTCGGAAACAGCGCGTGGATTTTTTCCAGCGTCCATGGATCTGCGTTGCCGAGGCGATTGGCGGAAGCCGCGACGAGATTTTCATGCACCGTCAGATTCGGGAAAATCTGGCGGCCCTCGGGGACCAGGCCAATTCCGAGTTGCGCAATCCGAAACGGGGCAAGGCTGCGAACGTCGTTGCCGCAGAAATGGATCGTGCCAGCGCGCGCCGGCGTCAATCCCATGATCGAGCGGATGGTAGTGGTTTTCCCCATGCCGTTGCGGCCCATCAAGGTCACCATCTCGCCGGAACGGACCTGAAACGACATGCCGAACAGCACCTGGCTCACGCCATAGCAGGTCTCTACACCCTCAACCTCGAGCAGGGGTGCTGCGTCAACCATGGCGGGTCACCACATGCTGATCGCCGAGATAGGCGCGCTTGACCTCTTCATTGCCGCGGATCGCCGCCGGCACGTCGGAGGCGATGACGCGTCCATAGACCAGCACGGTGATGCGGTCGGCGAGTGCGAACACCGCGTCCATGTCGTGCTCGACGAGGATGATGGTGACCTCGCGGCGCAGTTCCGCGAGCAACTTCACCATGCGCGCCGATTCGGTTGCACCGAGGCCAGCCATCGGTTCATCGAGCAGCAGCAAATGCGGCCGGGTGGCGAGCGCGACCGCCAGTTCAAGCTCGCGCTGTTCGCCGTGGCTCAATTCCGATGCGACGACGTCAGCACGATGCTCGAGCCCAACCCGCGTCAGCGCAGCCCGTGCCGCCTCGCGAAGGGGTTTTTCCTCGCGGGCATTGGCCCAGAAGCGAAACGAGTGACCCTCGCGCGCCTGCGCCGCGAGCGCGACGTTGTCGGCCACGGTGAAGTCCGGCAGCAGCGAGGTGATCTGGAAGGAGCGCGCCAGCCCGAGTTGGCTGCGCCGCCACGCCGGCAAATGGGTGATGTCCTGACCCGCGAAACGGATGGTACCGCCGCTCGGCTGCAATTGTCCGGTCAACTGGCTAATCAGCGTGGTCTTGCCGGCTCCGTTCGGCCCGATGATCGCGTGCAATTCGCCGCTTTCGACATCGAGCGACAGATTGTCGGTCGCGACGATGCCGCCGAAGCGCTGGACCAGACTTTCAACGCGAAGCAAGGGTTCAGCCACGGGCGAGCCTCCCGACCAGCCCGAGGATGCCGCCGCGACCAAACAGCACGATCAAGAGCAGTAGCGGGCCCATGATAAGCGCCCAGTATTCGGTGACCTGCGACAGGAATTCCTCCAGCACCAGATAGACGACCGCGCCCAACACGGGACCGAACAGCGAACCCATCCCGCCGAGGATGACCATCACCATCAGATCGCCCGAGCGGGTCCAGTACATCACGGCGGGGCTGATGAAGTCGGTGTTGTTGGCAAGCAGCGCACCGGCGAGGCCGCACATGGTGCCGGCGATGACAAAGCAAACCAGCCGGTACCGGCTGGCGGGGAAGCCGATCGCTTCCATGCGCCGCTCATTGGAGCGCAGGCCCTGAACCACCATGCCGAAGCGCGAATTGACGATGCGCCAGACCAGATAGATTCCGCCCAACAGGCAGGCGAGGCAAAGATAGTAGAACTGCACGCGGCTCGACAGGTTGATCAGACCGCCGAAGTTGCTGCGCTTGTAGATCGTCAAGCCATCGTCGCCGCCGTAGCGCGAAAGCCCAGAGGCGACGTAATAGGCCATCTGCGCAAAGGCCAGCGTGATCATGATGAAATAGACGCCGCGGGTGCGAAGCGACAAGGCGCCGATCACCAGCGCGAACAGCGCCGAGGACGCTAGCGCCACCGGCCATTGCACGAAGCCGGAGCCGATGCCCTCGGCCGCGAGGATGCCGACCGCGTAGCCGCCGATCCCGAGATAGGCGGCGTGACCGAAACTCATCATCCCGCCATAGCCCATGATGAGATTGAGGCTTACGGCCGCGAGCGCAAAGATGACGATGCGGGTGAACAACGTCAGCACGAAGACGTTTCCGCTCGCTTGCGAAAAGACCGGAAGCAGCAAGAGGCCGGCGACCATCAGCGCCGCGATCGCGTTGCGGGAATTGAGGGCAGCGGTCATCGACGGTTGGCCGGAAACAGCCCCTCTGGCCTGGCCACCAGCACAATCGCCATCAGGAGATAGATGAGCATCGAGGAAAGCGCGGGTGCCGCGGTCGAAGCCGCGGCCGAACTCAGGACTTGCCGCAGCAGGTCGGGCAGGAAGGCGCGGCCGAGCGTATCGATCATCCCGACCAGGATCGCGGCGACGAACGCGCCGCGGATCGATCCGATCCCGCCGATCACGATGATGACAAAGGCGAGAATGAGGATGTTCTCGCCCATCCCGATCTGAACCGTCAGGATCGGCGCCTGCATCAGCCCGGCGAGACCGGCAAGCGCGGCCCCCAAGCCGAATACCATCGTGTAAAGCAGCTTGATGTTGATGCCAAGCGCGCCGATCATTTCGCGGTTGGACGCACCGGCACGAATCAGCATGCCGATGCGTGTGCGCATCACTACAAGATAAAGCATCAACGCGACCGCGAGCGCGACGGCGATGATCGCGAGCCGATAGGCCGGATAAAACACACCGGGCACGATCTGGACCGGCACGGTGAGCCAGGCAGGCAGCGGCAGCGCCAGACCCGCCGGACCCCATATCAGCCGCACCATGTCGTTGAAGAACAGGATCAGTCCGAAGGTCGCCAGCACGTGATCGAGATGATCGCGGCCGTAGAGATGCCGCAGCGCCACGAATTCCAGGACGATGCCGAGCAGCAGCGTCGCGCCAAGCGCCAGTAGCACGCCGATGACAAAATTCCCGGTCCAGGCCACGAAGGTCGCCGCGAAATAGGCGCCCATCATGTACAGCGAGCCATGCGCGAGATTGACGAGATCCATGATCCCGAAAACCAGCGTCAATCCCGCCGCCAGCAGAAACAGCAGCAGGCCGAACTGCAGCCCGTTCAGGAATTGTTCGACGACAAGAAGCATGAATACTCTAGACTAGAGATGAAGCCGCCAGACCGAAATCATGAAGCTGCAAGACATGTGCCGAAAGGAACACAGCGGCGACGCGAGCGCCGCCGCCGTGTCGCACAGAACCACGATTACTTCATCGGACATTTGTCGTGGAAGCGATCCTGATCGTTCTTGACGATGGTGGCAACGGTCTTGAGCGAGAGTGTGCCGTCGGCATCCTTCACCACGTCCTGCAGATAGAAATTCTGGATCGGAATGTGGTTGTTGCCATACTTGAAGGAGCCGCGCACCGACTTGAAGTTCGCCTTCTCCATCTCCGCCTTCATCGCGTCCTTCTTGCTGGTGTCGCCGTTGACCGCGACCACGGCGCTGTTGATCAACTGCGCGGCATCATAGGTCTGCGCGCCGTAAAAGCTCGGACGCAGGCCCGGATATTTCTTGCGGTAATCGGCAACGAATTTCTTGTTCTGCTCGTTCGGCAGATCGTTGACCCACTCCTGCGCCCCGGGCACGCCAAGTGCATTGTCCTTCTGCAGCGGCAGCGACAATTCGTCGATCGTGAAAGCCGTGTAAAGCGGTATCTGCTGCTTCAGGCCGGCCTGCGCATATTGATTGAGGAACTGGACGCCAGCAGCTCCCGGATAGAACACGAAGATCGATTCCGCCGTCGAGTTGCGCGCCTTGGTGAGTTCAGCCGAGAAGTCGAGCTGGCTCGGCCAAACCGTGTATTCTTCACCCACCACCTTGCCATTGAACGTGCTCTTCACCCCCGCCAGCATGTCCTTGCCGGCGGCATAATTCGGGCCGATCAGGAACACCGACTTGACGCCCTTCTGGTTCATGTAAGAGCCCACGGCCGCCGGCGTCTGGTCGTTTTGCCAGGAGGTCGAAAACACGTAAGGCGAGCACAATTCGCCGGCGAGTTGCGAAGGTCCGGCATTGGCGTCGATCAGGAAGGTCTGCGAATCCACCGCCGTCTTGAGCGAAGCCAGCAGCACGTTCGACCAGATGTAGCCGGCGATGAAGTCCACCTTGTCGGACTGCACCAGCTTTTCGGTCTTCTGCTTGCCGACGTCAGGCTTCTGCTGGTCGTCCTCGTAGATCACCTCGACCGGCTTGCCAGCCATCTTGCGGCCGAGATGATCGAGCGCAAGCTCGAAGGAGTTGCGCATGTCGTTGCCGATGACGGCCGTCGGGCCGCTGAACGTGGAGACAAAGCCGATCTTGATCGTATCGCCCGCCAGGGCGGGGTTTGCCAGCGCGAGCGCCGTGGCGCCCGCAAGCCAGAACGCTGTTTTCATATCTCGTTCCCTCCTCATCCTTTGCTTATGCCGCCAGCCATTCTGCTCGCGCCGTTTCTTTGAAGCGCTCGGCTTTGAGATGCCCTGTTTTGTGCGCGAAAGGACAGGTCGGCAGCAAGCTCGAACCGCCGGCTCCCTCTAGAACCTTCGGCCGATGCCCCAATGGCCATGCACCATAATTCCCAAGAGATGCGAATGGCAAGAATTATAGTGCCGGATCGGGAATTGGCGGCTGCGCGACCTTGGTCGGGCAGATGCCGCATTATAGGCCTCGGAGATGGTACCGCCTATTCGGCACCCTCTGGCCAGGACGGTCGCCACCGAAAGATCGCTGATCGGACGCAAAATGCGCCGGCGCAGACAATAAGCATTCGCTATCGCTCGATCGGCACAGCGGGCTTGGAGCGAAACGCGTAAGGGCCTACGTTTTCAACGTAGGGGAAGTTCCGAACCTGGAGGCTGCTGTCCATGACGACCGAACAGACGCGGCCGACAACGATCCATCGCGTGGTGATCGTCGGTGCCGGCTTTGGCGGGCTGGAATGTGCGTATCGGCTCAAAGGCGCGCCGGTCGCGATCACGCTGGTCGATCGCCGCAACCATCATCTGTTCCAGCCGCTGCTCTATCAGGTCGCGACCGCCTCGCTCGCGACGTCGGAAATTGCCTGGCCGATCCGCTATCTCTTGCGCGATCGCCGCGAGGTGACGACGCTGTTCGCCAACGTGAATGGCGTCGACGCCGAGAGCAAGCGCGTGCTGCTCGATGACGGCGACGCGTTGCCTTATGACACGCTGGTTCTCGCCACCGGTGCGCGCCACGCCTATTTCGGCCATGACGAATGGGAACCGTTCGCGCCCGGCCTGAAAACACTGGAGGACGCCACCACGCTCCGGCGCCGCATCCTGGTCGCCTTCGAGCGCGCTGAACGCGAGAGCGATCCGGTGCGGCGCGAAGCGCTGCTCACCTTCGTCATCATCGGCGCCGGGCCGACCGGCGTCGAACTTGCCGGGACCATCGCCGACCTGGCGAAAGACACGTTGGCGCCGGATTTCCGCAACATCGACACCCGCAAGGCGCGCGTGGTGCTGATCGAAGCAGGCCCGCGCGTGCTCGCAGGGTTTCCCGACGATCTCTCTGCCTACGCGCAAACCTCGCTCGAAAGCCTCGGCGTCGAGGTAAAGCTCGGGCAGCCCGTCACCGAATGCTCGGCTGACGGCGTGGTCTACGGCGACAACAAGCTCGAGGCCAGAACCATCATCTGGGCCGCCGGCGTGCGCGCCTCGCGGGCTGCGGAATGGCTTGGCGCCCCCGCCGATCGCGCCCATCGCTTGGAGGTCCTGCCAGACCTTACCGTTCCCGGTCATCCCGACATCTTTGCCATCGGCGACACCGTGACGATCGCCGGCCCCGACGGCAAACCGGTGCCGGGCATCGCGCCGGCAGCGAAACAGCAGGGGCGCTATGCCGCGGCAACCATCAAGGCGCGGCTGACCGGCGGCACGCTACCGCCATTCCGCTACAAGCATGCCGGCAGCCTGGCGCAGATCGGCAAGCGGCTCGCGGTGATCGACTTCGGACGCATCAAATTGCGCGGTACGATCGCGTGGTGGATATGGGGCATCGCCCACATCTATTTCCTGATCGGCCTGCGCAACCGGCTCAGCGTCGCCATCAGCTGGCTATGGATTCATGCCCGCGACCAGCGCGCGGCGCGGCTGATTACCCAGGGAAGCAGCAAGGTGGCGCGGTGAGGAATGCTGATAGCCCTGCTCATCAAATAGGCAAACCGGATGGGCGCCAATTCGCGCGCGGCTGCAATTTCAGCCGCAAATAGCCTGCAAGTATTTGATAATACAATTAAATCTATATGGTTGGATGTTGCCTCGCCGATGTACACAATGGCACACCGCTTGCTTCGAAAGCTCAAGGATTTCCGCCTCCCCGGAGTGCAGTCAGTAATGGCGAACCCACTTTTCCTGCTCAGGATTCAAACCACGTCCTGGCCGCATCTGCCGACCGAATTTATCTCCGAGCGGAGCTGCGCGTGACCGAAACCGTCGCTGCGATTGTCGCCGCGCATCGCGCAGGCCAGCTGTCGCCTGCGCACACCGTCGCGCGAAGTTTTCAGCGGATTCGCGAGCACAACGATCCCGCCATCTTCATCAGCCTACGTGACGAGAGGGATGCGGTGGCGGAAGCCGAAACCCTGTCCGCGAAGGATGCCGCACAGCTTCCGCTGTACGGCATTCCCGTCGCGGTAAAGGACAATATCGACGTCGCTGGACTCCCCACCACGGCCGCCTGCCCGGCTTACGCCTACATGCCGTCGCTCGACGCTACCTCGGTGGCGCGGCTGCGCGCCGCCGGCGCCATCATCATCGGCAAGACCAACCTCGATCAGTTCGCCACCGGCCTTGTCGGCGTGCGCTCGCCCTATGGCATTCCCAACAATCCGATGCGCGGCGACCTGATTCCAGGCGGATCGAGTTCAGGCTCGGCGGTAGCCGTGTCGGCCGGGCTGGTGCCGCTGGCCCTTGGCACCGATACCGCAGGAAGCGGCCGGGTGCCGGCCATGCTCAACAACATCGTCGGGCTGAAGCCGAGCCTTGGCCTGGTTTCCACCGCCGGCGTCGTGCCGGCGTGCCGGACGCTCGATTGCGTCTCGGTGTTCTCGCTCACCGTCGACGACGCGATCACGGCGCTGAGAGCGATGGCCGGCCCCGATAGCGCCGATCCTTTCTCGCGCAACCGGGAACTCGCAGGGGTCAGCGCATTTCCCGCCAATCTGAGGTTAGGGGTGCCGCGTGACGGCCAGTTGATCTTTTTCGGCGACAAGGCTCAAGAAGCAGCCTACGGCGCGGCGCTCAAGCGCTGGACTTCACTTGGCGCCACGCTGGTCGGATTTGATCTCGAGCCATTCTATGAAACCGCGCGGCTACTCTATGAGGGGCCGTGGGTCGCGGAGCGCTATCTGGTCATCCGCAATCTGCTGGCGTCCTCGCCGGACGCGATCCATCCGGTCACCCGTGAAATCACCATCGCGGGCGCGCGGCTTTCCGCCGCCGACGCCTTCGCCGCGCTGTACCGGCTGCAGGCGCTGCGCCGGATCGCCGAACGCGCTTTTGCGAATATCGATGCACTGGTGTTGCCGACGGCGCCGACCGCGTACTCGACGGCGCAGGTGCTCGCCAATCCGATCGAGCTCAACTCCAGGCTCGGGACCTACACCAATTTCGTCAACCTGCTCGACCTCTGCGGCCTTGCATTGCCGGCGGCGATCAGGCCCGACGATATTCCGTTCGGCATTACACTGCTGGCGCCGGCCGGCCAGGACGCGCGGCTCGCCAGCATCGGCCGGGTCTTTCAGGCCGACACAAAACTGACGCTCGGCGCGCGATGCGTGCCACAGCCGCCGCTTGCGGATCTCTCTGCGAGCCTGAGCGGCGACGAGATCGCGATCGCCGTGGTCGGCGCGCATCTTTCGGGGATGGTGCTCAACGGCGAATTGAAGACGCTGGGCGGACGGTTGCTCGAGGCAACCGTCACCGCGCCGGACTACAGGCTTTATGCGCTGGAGACCACGCCGCCGAAGCCCGGCATGCTGCGGGTGAAAGCGGGAACGGGCGCATCGATCGAGCTGGAGATCTGGGCGCTGCCGGCTGCTGCATTCGGAAAATTCGTCGCCGCGGTGCCGCCGCCGCTGTCGATCGGCACCGTGCGCCTCGCCGACGGCCGTGGCGTCAAGGGCTTTATCGTCGAAGCCGCCGATATCGACGGCGCGCGCGAGATTTCCGCGTTCGGCGGCTGGCGCGCCTTTGTGGCAGGAGCCGCGGCGGGGTGAAATCCGGTCGTCATTCCGGGGCGATGCCAACGGGTCCGGCCTACGGCCGGCCCGATGACAGGCTCCGCATCGAGCTATGATGTGCAATTGCACATCGGAGAATCTTCGAGATTCCGGGTCTGGTGCTGGCGCACCATCCCGGAATGACGAAAGCGGCCGGTCACACCGAGACCGCGTAGATCTCGTATTCGTCGCGCACCAGCTCGATATGCGCGCGCATCGCGGCGGCTGCGCCGGTCTTGTCGCCGCGCAGGATCGCCACCACCACACGGTCATGCTCGGCGTGCGATTTCGCCAGCCGCCCGAGATTGCGGAACTGGGCGCGGCGGAACGGTTGCACCCGCACCCGCGTCGACAGCGTTATCTCCGCGATATAACCGTTCTGGGAGCCGGCATAGATCGCGTTGTGAAAGCGTTCATTGACCTCGTGAAACCGGTCGGGATTGCCTGCATGGCTCAACACCCGCAATTCCTCGTGAACCGCTTCCAGCCCATGCCGTTCCGCAGGCGTCATTCGTTCCGCGGCAAGGCCGGCGCACAGCGCTTCAAGCTCCGCCATGGCTTCGAACATCCCGGTCAACCGCTCGATCGAGGGCTGCGCCACCACCGCGCCGCGATGCGCTCGCGCCTCCACCAGGCCCGAGGCCACGAGTTGGCGCAGCGCCTCGCGCACCGGCGTTCGCGACACGCCGAAGCGTCGCGCAATGTCGGTTTCGTCAAGGGCTGCTCCCGGCGGCAGCACGCCGCGCACGATTTCGTCCGCCAGTTGCAGACGCAGCTCCTCGGCGCGCGTGATCTTGCCCGGATAGGGTGCGGCGCGATCGACGCGGCGAACCGCCTTCTTTGCCTGCTGGGCCGGGGCCGGAGGAACGCCGGTCGGAAGATCGTCAAGACTCATAATTTTTGATCCGTCTTTTGATCCCCGGGTTCGTCGATAATGCTGACATGCGCGGCGACGATTTTCCAACCTTGCGGAAATCGCACCCATGTCTGCATCTGCCGCCCCACTTTGCCGGGTGCGGTGTCGCGATAAAACAGCGTCGAGGCCACGGCAGTGTCGCGGCCGTAGGTCGTGATCACGGTCCCTGCGGTCCGGCGCATCAGGCCTGCCAGCGAGCGCGCCGCGCGAAACGCCATGATCGCATCATGGCCGTAGAGATTTTCGCCGATGCCGTAGCGCAGGGTGCGGGGATCGGCGCGGAACAGACCGTCGAGAACGGCGGTGTCGTTCGTCACCAGCGCCTTCTCGTAGCGCGCGAATTGTTCGGTCACCTCGGCAAGCACGTCGGGAAGATCGACCTGCATGGCTAAAATCCCCTTGGTCGTGGCGCGGCAACCACGCCGGCGCGCTCGAGCGCTAGCGCCACGCGCAGCGCGATATCTTCGCGCCAGGGCGCGGCGATGATCTGCACGCCAATCGGCATCGGCTCGAGCGGAACCGGCACTGCGACCACCGGAAGTCCGATGAAGGAAATCGGCTGGGTGTGAATGCCGATATTGGCGCGCACCGGCAATTCGACGCCGTCGAGCACGAAGGTCGCCTGTCCGATTTTCGGCGCGACGCACGGCGTCGCCGGCGCAATGATGACATCGACCGACTTGAACAGTTCCAGCACCCGGGTGCGATACCAGCGGCGGAATTTTTGCGCGCGATCGACCAGCGGTGCGGGAATCATGGCTCCCGCCAGCAGACGGTCGCGCACCGCCGGATCGAAATCGTTCGGCCGCTTGCGCAGGCGATCGAGGTGCAATGACGCACCTTCGCAGGTGGTGATGACATAGGCGGCGGCGCGGGCGCGCGCAGCTTCGGGAATTTCGACCGTCCGCGTCACCCCGAGCGCGCTGGCGATACGGGCAACCGCCTCGATGGCTTCCGGGAAGACGTTGTTCTGGAAATAGCCACCGGCGATGGCAATCCGGACATTGCCGAGATCCTGCGCCAGCAATGGCGCGACCGGCTCGGCTTGCCGCGTCGTGCAGGCGGCATCATCTGGGTCAGGCCCCTGCATCGCATCATAGGCCAGCGCGAGATCGCCAACGCTGCGCGCAAACGGGCCGAGATGATCGAAGCTCGAGACGAACGGAAACGACCGCGCCCGGGACAGCCGTCCGTATGTCGGCTTCAGTCCGAAAATTCCACAAAATGACGATGGCACCCGGATCGAGCCGTTGGTATCCGACCCCAGCGCCAGCGGCACCAGGCCGCCGCCGACCGCGCTGCCGGAGCCGCCCGACGAGCCGCCGGTCATCCGCGTCACGTCGTGCGGATTGCGGGACGGTCCATCGTGAATGTTCTCGCCGGTGAAGTCGTAGGCGTATTCGCCCATATTGAGCGCGCCGACCAGCACTGCGCCGGCGGCTTCGAGCCGCTCGATCAGGGTGGCGTCGCGCGGCGCCGGTGGAAGATCGCGGTTGATCTTAGATCCGGCGCGCGTCGGCAGACCCTGCACATCAAACAGGTTCTTCACCGCGAACGGCACGCCGGCGAGCGAGCCGGCATTCTTCCCGGCCGCAATAGCGGCGTCGACCGCGCGTGCCTTGGCGCGCGCGCGATCGGCGGTGATGTCGGTGAAGGAATTCAGGACCGAATCGTATTTCGCGATCCGCGACAGCGCCGCCTCGGTCACGCCGAGGGCCGAGAGCTTCCGGCTCACCACGGCTTGTGCGATTTCCGAGGCCGAAAGCCCGTCGCCGTCGGAGGCCATGGCGCGATCAGGCTGCAAAGACACTGGCCGGCTCGGCTTCGTCAGGTAACGCAAACTCATCCACCATCCGCGCCAGCTTCAGCGACACCTCGAGATTGGCGCGCACGGCGGGCCTCCAGGCATCCTCGACCGGCAGGCCCAGGGCTCTGGAGACGGCGTCAATATAGTCATCAAGCGGATCAGCAGCCATTGTTGTTCTATTCGCTCGGTACTCGTTGTTTGAGCATGATCTCTTCGGAAAACCGGTTCCCACTTTTCCGGATCATGCTCTAGTGAACCGGCAACGGCGGATGCGGAATTGCCGTCAGCAGTTCCTTGGTATAGGCATCCTGCGGGTCGCCCAAGACCCGTTCGGAGGGACCTTGCTCGACGATTCGTCCCGTTCGCATCACAATGACACGATCGCACAATAGGCGCACCACATTCAAATCGTGCGATACGAACAAATAGCTCATCCCCATCGACTGCTTGAGATCCTGCAGCAAATTCAGCACCACCGCCTGGACCGAGACATCGAGCGCAGCGGTCGGCTCATCGAGAACCACGAACTTCGGATGCAACGCGATGGCGCGCGCGATACCGACGCGGGCCTTCTGTCCGCCCGACAATTGATGCGGGAAACGATCAAGCAGATTGACCGGCAGGCCCACCAGGCCTGCCAGTTCCTCGCAGCGCGCGCGCAAAGCATCGCGCGACTTGATGCCGCCGAGCTGCAGAAGCGGATCGGCGATGGCGCGCGCGGCAGTGAAACGCGGATTGAGGCTGTCGGTCGGATCCTGAAACACCATCTGGATGCTCTTGCGCAGCGGCAGCCGCGCGAAAGCATTCGGTAGGATGCCGCCGATCTCGTCGCCGTCGAACATGATGCGGCCCGAGGTCTGGTCCAACAGCCGCATCACCATCATCGAGGTGGTGGATTTGCCGCAACCGGATTCGCCGACAAGACCGACGCTCTCGCCGTGCCCCACGGCAAAACTGATGCCGTCGACGGCGCGGAACATTTCGGGTTCGGCCGGCGGCTTGCGCGCAAACAATTTGGCCAACGTCGCGCTGGCGCCCTGACGCGGATATTCCTTCACGAGTTTTTCGACCAGAAGGAGCGGCTTTGCGGAAGTGTCGCCGGCGTCGTTCTCCCTCGCCCCGCTTGCGGGAGGAGAGGCTGTCTCGGCGAGTGCGGTCGGTGGTGATTCCCCCTCGTCCCGCGCGCTCTGCGCAGCCTCCTCCTCCGGCAGCAAATCGCGCAAGGCGACGCCGGGCCGGGGCGTCGCGCGCATCAATTTCCTTGTATAGGGGTGCTCCGGCCTGGCGAAGATGTTTGCGGACGGCGCGGTCTCGACCACGCGGCCCTTCTCCATCACCACGACGCGATCGCAATAGGCCGCAGCCAATCCGAGATCGTGCGTGATCAGGATCGTCGACATGCCCCGCCGCTTGGTCAGTTCGACGACGAGGTCCATCACCGCCTTCTGCGTCGTGACGTCGAGGCCGGTGGTCGGCTCGTCGGCGATCAGGAGCTGCGGATTGCAGGCCAGCGCCAGCGCGATCACCACCCGCTGGCACATGCCGCCCGACAGCTCGAACGGATAGGCATGATAGCGCTCGCGGGGGCGCGCGATCTTGACCTGCTCCAATGCGGCGATCGCCCGGTCGGTCACCTGCGTCCGGTCGACCTGGACGTGCTGCAACAGCACGTCCTCGATCTGGTGACCGATCTTGCGGATCGGATTGAGCGCCAGCCGGGGGCTCTGGAAGATCATCGACATTTCGCGGCCGCGCAGATCGCGCATCTGGTCCTCGGTCGCCGCCTTGACATCGACGCCGGAGAACATCACCGAGCCCTCGGCGATCTTGCCGGCGCGATCGAGGATCCGCATCACCGCGTAGGACGTCACTGATTTGCCGGAGCCGGATTTACCGACAATACCGAGCGTCTCGCCCTTTGCCACGGCGATATTGACGTGCTGCACCGCCTTGACGATGCCGCGCCGGGTGGCAAATTCCACGGTGAGATCGCTTACGTCGAGGAGCGGCGGAGCGGTCATGTCAGGCTCATCTGCTTGAACATGATCGCTTCGGAAGACCGGTTCCCACTTGCCCGGATCATGCTCTAGGTCCTCCGCTGCGGATCGACCAGATCGCGCAGGCCGTCGCCGAGCAGGTTGAAGCAAAACACTGCGATCATCAGCGCCCCGCCGGGGAAGAATGCCACCCACCACTCGCCGGAAATGATGTTGGTCGCGCCTTCCGCGACCATGATGCCCCATTCCGGCGTCGGCGGCTTGACGCCGAGACCGATGAAGGACAGGCCGGCCGCATTCAGGATGGCGTAACCCATGGTCAGCGAGATCTGCACCATCATGATCGGCATGATGTTTGGCAGGATATGCACCAGCAAAATCCGCATGTCGCCGTTGCCGGACAACCGCGCGGCCTGCACGAAACCGGCCTCGCGCCGCACGTTGGCTTCGGCGCGCGCGACGCGGACGTAAAGCGGAAAATTAATGATCGCGGTGGCGATCACGATGTTGGTCACCGTATTGCCGAGGGCTGCGACGATACCCATCGCCAGCACGAACAACGGAAACGCCATGATGGTATCGGAGATGCGTCCGACGATGCGGTCGGTCCAGCCGCCGAAGAAGCCTGCAGCTATTCCGGCGAGCCCGCCCATGACGAGCACCAGCGCCACCGAGGCGATGGCGATCGTGAAGTCGAGGCGGGATGCGGCCAGCACGCGGCTGAAAATATCGCGACCGAGCAGGTCGGTGCCGAACCAGTGGTGCAGCGACGGCGACTGCAGCGTCGCCGACGTATCACTGGCAAGCGGATCGTAAGGCACGATGTAAGGGCCGAACAAAGCGCAAAACGCGATCAACATGAACAGGGCGAAGGACAATCCGGTCACCGGATTGTCCGCTACCACATAGACGGCGTGGCGGAAAATGGAATTGCCGGGAGGCTTGGGTTGAGCCTCGGCCACCGGCGCTGCCGTCAGGCTGGCTTCGGTCATGCCTCGAGCCTCACGCGCGGATCGATCACGCTGTAGAGCATGTCGATCGTCAGGTTAAGCGCCACGTACAGTACCGCCATGGTCAGCACGAAGCCTTGCACCGGCGCGAAGTCCGATTGCAGCAGCGCTTCCACCGCATAAGAGCCGATGCCCGGCCAGGCGAATACTTTTTCCACCAGCACATTGGCGCCGAGCAGGAACGAGAACACCATGCCCAACGTCGTCACCACCGGCAGCATCGCGTTGCGAAACGCATAAGTGAGGATCACGGTGCGGCCATCGAGGCCGCTGGCGCGCGCGGTTCGTATGAACTCGGACGAAAGCACCGCCAGCATCGAGGCGCGGGTCATGCGCGTGATCGGCGCCAGCGAAAAAACCGCAAGCGTCACGGCCGGCAAAATCAATTGGCTGAGCGAGGCGCGGAAGGACTCGAGATTGCCGTTGATCAGGCTGTCGATCAGGTAGAAGCCGGTGATGTCGGGCGGCGCCGTGGCGAAGGCATCGAGCCGGCCGATCGGCGCGGGCGACCAGCCGAGCCTGAAATAGAATACGTAGACCAGGAGAAGGCCGGTGAAGAATACCGGAAGCGAAACGCCGGCGGTGGCGATGATCCGGCAGAGATGATCCATCAGGGAGCCCTGCTTGACCGCGGCGAAAATGCCGAGCGGCACCGCAATGACGATCGCCAGGAGCAATCCGGACAGCGTGAGTTCCGCCGACGCCGGCAGGCGGCTGGAGATTTCGGTCGCGACGGGGCGGCCGGTCGAGAGCGAATTGCCGAAATTGCCGTGGGCGAGATCACTGACATAGCGGGCGAACTGGTCGGGCAGCGGCCGGTCGAGCCCAAGCGATTTTCGGATTTCGGCAATCGATTGCGGAGTGGCCGCGGGGCCTGCGAAATAAACCGCGGGGTCGCCGGGCAAGACGCGGGTAAGCAGAAACGTGACGATCACAACACCGATCAGGGTAGGGATGACGGTTACCAGCCGCTTCAGGATCGTCACCATGGTGTTCTAGCTCCAGAATTTTCCGGGCCGCGTAGAAAAATTGTCGAGAGAAGGCGGGCGTGCGCTTCTGCGGCTTGCGGGCCGCCTCATGCCTTGACGATCGAGCGGTAATCGAGTTGCCGGTGGAACCAGTAAACATAGCCTGAGATATTCTTCTGCGTGGCAACGTTCAGGAAAGGCTGAAACAGCGGAATCCGCGGAACTTCGTTGTAGGCCTTGGAGATGAAGCCTTCGACGTCCCTGGCATATTTCTCCTTGTCGCCGATGGCGGCGGCGGCGCGCGCGCCGTCAATCAGGACGTCCATCTCGGCGTTCACGTAGCTTGGCGTGTTGAAGATGGCGTTCTGGCCGGAATAGCACCAGAAGAAGAAGTACTCGGGATAGTCCAGCCAGCCGGAGAAGAAGTTGACCATCAGCGGCATCGACTTCTTGGCCATCTCGCTGCGCCAGTTGGCGCCCGGCACCTTGTTGATCGTGGTCTTGATGCCGATCTGGCCAAGGCTCTCCTGCACCAGAACGGCAATCGGCTCGCAAATGTCGCCGGCGCCGAGGTCATAGGAGATGGTCGTGTCGATGTCGGACACACCGCTCTCCGCCATCAGCGCCTTGGCTTTGGCCATGTCATTGACGTAGCCGGTCTTGGCGGGCCAGGCGATATCGGTGACATCGTTTGACGGACCGCCAAACAGCGGATTGGCGAGGCCGAACATCGCCGCATCCATGATCTTCTGGTACGGCAGCGCATAAGCCACCGCCTGACGAACCTTTGCGTTGTCGAACGGAGGATTCTTCACGTTCATGTCGACCGAATACATGCCGTTGCCGATCGGGTGGGAAACGATGACGAGCTTGCCCTCCTTCTTCATCTCAGAGGTGTCCTTGCTCGAGAGATCGAAGGAGATGTCGGCATCGCCGCGTTCCATCAAGGCGCGGCGATTGCCTTGCGAGGGCACGGTGCGCCAGATCACTTTCCTGAGCTGGGGCAATTTGCCGCCCACCCAATCGTCATGGCGCTCATAGACCACCTCGACGCCGGGCTTCCAGCTCGTCACCTTGTAGGCGCCGCTGCCGGCGGTGTTGCTCTTGGTGTAATCAAGCGCCCATGGATCCTTTTCCGTGGCCTTCTTCTTCAGCAGTTCGGAATTGTAGATGCCGGGCACGATCACCGCGAGATCGGGGATCGTCAGCCGGTCCTTCTTGACGAAATCGATACGGACGGTGCTGTCGTCAACGAGGACGAACTGTTCCTTGTCGACCAGCGAGCCGGCCTTCATCTGCACGGTGGGAAAGCCGCCGATCGTCACCGCACGATCAAGCGACCATTTGACATCCTTGGCGGTGACTGGCGCGCCGTCGTGAAACTTCGCGTTCTTCTTCAGTTTGAAGGTGACCGACATGTCGCCGAGGTTCATGTCATCGGCGAGTTCGGGTTTGAACTTGTCACGGTCGTAGGACAACGTGCCGTCCGGCAGTGTCTTGGTTTCGTGGGTGATGAGGCGATCGTAGCAATTCCACGACGTCTCGTAGCCCGGACGGTTGGTGCCAACGCCATGGATATCGAGATTGTTGGGGCCGCCCTCGGTGACGACCAAAAGGGTCTCCGAGCGGCCGTCGGCCTTGGCGGAGGACCAGATCGCGGGTGCCGGCACCACGGCGCCGGCGGCGATGCCCGAGACGGATTTGAGAAAGTCGCGGCGCTTCATCGGAGGCTCCAACGCACGAGGAAATCGGCTATTGGCGAAACGTCGCAAGGTTCGTGCCAAACCCTAACGGATCCTCACCCGGGAGCTAAACCTTTGATCTGGTTCCCGATATTGGATTCTCGGCCGGGCATTGGGCAAAACTTCATTGCATACAAAGGGATGCAGCTGCCTAATTGATAGGCAGCTATTTTGGCCCTTCCCCGTGGCTAGTTCCGGTCGGCTGTGCGGCATTAAGCCGAGGCCGAGGCAAGCGCGGCTGGCCGGAGCCGCTCACGCGGATTTCTGGCCGCAATAGGCCTCTGCTAGATTGCGTTGAACCTTTTTTTCCCGCCATCGACATCATCCCAGGGGGATAAAGTTGCCTGTGTACTGCCGCGCCGAAATTTCGCGGACCATCGCATTCGCCGGCGCGCTGTTTCTGACGGCGATCACGACGAACGCCTTGGCGCGGGAATTTCGCGCCGCCGATACCCAGAGCGAGGATTATCCGACCGTACAGGCGCTGCGCTATATGGGCAGCCTGATCGAGGAAAAGAGCGGCGGCCGGCTGCAGATCCGCGTTTTTCATTCGCGCCAGCTCGGCGAGGAAAAAGAGACCATCGAGCAGACCCGCGCCGGCGCCATCGATCTCAACCGCACCAACGTGGCGCTGATCGGGACCTTCGTACCGGCGATGAATGTGCTGGCGATGCCGTTTCTGTTCCGCTCCATCGAGCATTTGCAGAAGGTGCTGGATGGCCCGATCGGCAACGAAATCCTGGGCAGCTTCGAGCCCTTTGGATTTGTCGGCTTGGCGTTCTACGATTCCGGCGCCCGATCGGTCTACAACAGCGTCAGACCGATCCGCTCGATCGCCGACATGAAAGGTTTGCGGCTTCGTGTGCAGCAATCGGAATTGATGTCCGACATGATCAAGGCGCTCGGCGCGGACCCAATCGAGCTGCCCTATGGACAGGTTCGCACCGGGCTTGCCACAAAGCTGATCGACGGCGCGGAGAACAACTGGCCCTCTTTTGTCACCACCGACCACTACAAAAATGCCAGCTACTATACCCTCACCGAACACGCGATGAGCCCGGAAGTGCTCGTGATGTCGCGGAAAGCCTGGGACAGCCTGTCGCCTGAGGACCGCACGATATTTCGCGAGGCCGCCCGCCAATCGAGCCGCTTCATGCGCGAGAGGTGGAAGGACCTTGAGGAGCAATCGCGCCGACAGGCCGAAGCTGCGGGCGTGACGATCGTGACCGACTTCGACCGCAAGCCTTTCGAAGCGGCGATGGCACCAATCTACGCAAAAGCGCGACGCGATCCGGCGGCCGCGCAGCTGATCGAACGAATTCGCAAGGTGGACTGAATTGGTCTTGGAAACCCGCCAGCACGACGAAGCTGCCGAAGGGCCGGCGAGCCTCGCCGCGTGGGGTCATTCGCGCATCGTCGCGCTGGTCCGCGCGGTGCCGATCCGCTGGCGTATCCTGTCGATCGCGGCGCTGAACTCGGCGGTCGTCGTGGTGCTCGTCGCGCTGATATGGAACGGCGTCCAGGTGCTCGGTTCGGCCTGGGATGACGTGCGGCAGGTGCGGGAGTCCGACAAGATCCTCGCGCGGCTGGAAACTGAGACCGGCCACCTGCAGAACCTGATCCATCGCTACATCGATCAGCCAAGCCCGGAATTGTTCGCCGAGATATCGCATCTGCGCGAGGTCGTTCTCGGAACCCTCACCACGCGCGCCTCGACCGACCCGATGCTGTCGCGCTCGGTGCAGCAGCTTGAGCGCGTCACCGAGCGCTTCCTCAACGGCTTCAGCGAATTGCGCGGCGTCCAGGCGACAATTGCGAAAACCTATGAGGACGAGGTCCTGACCCCGGCCAGGGACATGGCTGGACTCTACTCGATCATCGAGGGCGCGACAGGGCACCGCGATGCCCTGATCTGGCCGTCGCTTGGAAAGTCCCGCGAGGCGTTTACCGCAATGCTGGTCGCCGCGAATGCCTATTACCTGTCGCTGGCGAGCAGCTCGGCCGAGGAGGCCCGTCGCAATACCGAGACGATCGAAAAGACGATACCGGTCATGATCGACCTCGCCGACAACGATCTGCAGCGGATGGCGCTGCAGCGGTTGAACGCGCGGACGACGGCGCTGCGGAACGGGCTGGTGAAACTATCTGAGCAACTCACCAGCCGGACCGAGTTGTTGCGCAACGCGATCGACGCCAGCCAGGCCGAGGCCTCCGGCGCCATCGACGGATTATCGGTCAAGATGCGGCAGCGCGAGCAAAAAGCGCAGGAGACGTTCGACCAGACGCTGGCCGACATATCCCGCAAGGTGTTGTCGACCGCGGTGATCTTCCTCGGCATCATCATCACCGCCGGTGTCCTGATCGCGCTCTCTATCCGGTTGCCGCTGCGGCAGATCGTGGCAGCGATGCAGGCGATCACCTCCGGCGACTACAACCGGCGTGTACAGGGAACGAGCGCCAAGGACGAGGTCGGCGAGATGGCGCGCGCGGTGGAGGTATTCCGCGAAAACGCCATTGCCAAGCGCAAGACCGAAGACGAATTGCGCGCTTCCAAGGAGAAGGCCGAGAAGGCGCTGCACGAACTGAACGCCGCGCAGCAAAATCTGATCGACGCCGAACGCCTGGCGGCGCTCGGCGGCCTGGTTGCGGGCGTCGCCCATGAGGTGAACAATCCGATCGGCATCAGCCTGACGGTCGCCTCCAGTTTCGCGCGCCGTACCGAGATGTTCGAGGCCGAGTTGAGATCGGAAACGGGCCTGCGGCGATCCCAGCTTGAAGAATTCGTCCGAACCTCGCGCGACGCTGCCCAGCAATTGGTGGGAAATCTGCATCGCGCCGGCGAACTTATTCAATCCTTCAAGCAGGTCGCGGTGGACCGTTCGCATGCCGAACGCCGGCAATTCAACCTGAGCGAGGCGACCGGTCAGATCATCGCCAGCCTGCGGCCGGTCCTGAAGAAGGCATCGATAAGCCTGTCGGTCGAGGTACCGGAGAGCCTGGTCATCGACGGCTATCCGGGCTCATACGGCCAGATCTTGACCAATCTGTTCCTCAACGCCGCCAATCATGCGTTTGCCGCCGGCGGCTCCGGGGCCATCATGATCTCGGCAAAGCCCCGTGGCAATGACGACGTCGAGATCATTTTTGCCGACAATGGGGCCGGAATGACGCCGGACGTGCAGCGGCAGGCGTTCGACCCATTCTTCACGACGCGCCGCAACGAGGGCGGTACCGGGCTAGGCCTGCACATCGTCTACAACCTCGTCACCCAGCAGCTCGGCGGCCGGATGATGCTGGATTCAAGACTGGGACAAGGCACTACATTTCGCATTATCATGCCGAGGGCCGCCAAGGGCGGCCTCGCAACCGAAGACCAAGATCGCGACGGGATCCCGCCATGGCCGAACAGGACGATGTCCTCCACCTGATCGACGATACCGGCACGGTGCCGGAGGCATCGACCGCGCGCAAATGGAAGATCGCGGTCATCGACGACGATCAGGCCGTGCACGAAGGCACCCGGTTTGCGCTGAGCGACTACAGTCTTAATGGACAGACGCTCGAAATCCTTTCGGCCTATTCAGCTGCCGAGGGGCGGGCCTTGATGCGCGCCCATCCAGATGTCGCCGCCGTGCTGCTCGATGTCATTATGGAGACCGACGCCGCCGGCCTTGATCTCGTCGAATACATCCGCAACGAAATCAAGAACGAGACCGTTCGCATCATCCTGCGCACCGGACAGCCCGGACAGGCGCCGGAGCGCCGCGTGATCGTCGAGTACGACATCAACGACTACAAGGCGAAGACCGAACTGACGGCCGACAAGTTGTTTACCTCGCTGACCGCGGCATTGCGCAGCTATCAGCAGCTCGAGCGCATGGTTCAGACCCGGCGCGGGCTGGAAATCATCATCGATGCCGCCTCGACCTTGTACGATTTCAGATCGATGCAGCGCCTCGCCGAAGGCGTGCTGACGCAAATCGCGTCGCTGCTCAACGTCGATTGCGCCGGGATTCTGGTGCTGCGCGACGGCGGCGCGGTCGGCGACGATTTTTCCGTGCTCGCCGGATCCGGCTGCTATAGCCGCTTCATCGGCGCCGCCGGATCCAGATCGCTCGATCCCGACCTGCGGTCGATGGTCGAAGCCGCCTTCAGGCGGCGCAAGCATGAATTCGTCGATCAGCGGACCGTTCTCTACATCCGCACCGGCAGTGGACGCGAAGTCGTGGTGCTGCTGCAGGCCGAGCGCCAGCTGTCCGAAACCGACCGGTCGCTGGTCGAGATTTTCGGCAGCCGGCTTTCGATCGCGTTCGACAATGTCATTCTCTATCAGCAGCTGCACGAGGCCAACACCCAGCTCGAGGACCGCGTCGCCCAGCGCACCCGCGCGCTGATGCAGGCCAACCGCAGGCTGTCGGCGCAATGGCTGCGGCTGCAGCGCGCCAACGGCTTCAAGAACGAGATTCTCGGCACCGTCGCCCACGACCTGAAAAATCCGCTCGGCGTGATCCTCGGCCGCACCGAAATGCTCACCGAACTGATCGCCGCCGGCTCTTCGAGGGAGAGCGTCACGGCCCAGGTCGAACACATCCGCGATGCCACCAAGCGCCTGACCTTGATGGTCGATCATCTGATTTCGGACGCCATGGCCGATGCTTTCGACATCACCATTCGCCGCGAGCCGGTCGATATCGCAGCCTTGATCAGCGAAGTCGCCGACGCCAATCAGCCGCTGGCCGTCAACAAGCAGCAATCCATCAACGTTTCGGCGCCGCCGAACTTCGTCACGATGTGCGACGCCGACCGGATGCGGGAAGCGATCGACAATCTCGTCAGCAACGCCATCAAATACAGTCCGATCGGCGGCACGATCTCGGTGCTGGTGAGCGAAGAGAAGGACAATACCGTGATCCGCATCGCCGACGAAGGCGCCGGCCTCAGCCCCGAGGATCTCGGCCGGCTGTTCGGCCGCTTCCAGCGGCTTTCCGCCAAACCCACGGCCGGCGAAAGCTCTACCGGCCTTGGCCTGTCGATCGTTAAGCGCATCATCGACATGCACGGCGGCGAGGTGACCGCCGACAGCGCCGGGCCCGGACAGGGGTCCATCTTCACCATCATCTTGCCGGCGACAGACGCTTCATGACATGACCCAAAGCCCTCATATAATCATCGTCGATGACGAGGCGCCGGCCCGCGAGATGGTCGGCGACTATCTCAAGATGCACGGCTTTGCGGTGACGCTTTGCGACGGTGGCAAGAGCCTGCGCCGGGCGATCGAAACCACGGTGCCCGATCTCGTGGTTCTCGATCTCAATATGCCGGAGGAAGACGGGCTTTCCATCATTCGCGACCTGAAAAGCCGCACCAATGTCCCGGTCATCATGCTGACGGCCACGGCAAGTCCGATCGATCGTGTGGTCGGGCTGGAGCTTGGCGCCGACGATTACGTCGCAAAGCCCTGCGAATTGCGTGAATTGATGGCGCGCATCCGCTCCGTGCTGCGGCGCAGCTCGCCGCCCCGGGCGCAGGCCACAACGACTGAGGCCGGCGGGACAAAGGCGGCGAAAGACCAGTTGGTGCGGTTTGGGACCAAATGGCTCGACCTCGAGGCACAGGCGCTGCGCGATGACGAGGGCAATGAGCATCCGCTGACTGCTTCGGAATTCGGGCTGCTCAAAGTATTTGCGGCGAACCCGAAGCGGGTGCTGTCGCGCGAACGGTTGCTGGAATTGGCCAATGCGCGTGACAGCGAGGCTTTTGATCGTGCGGTCGACCTTCGAATTATGCGAATTCGCCGCAAGATCGAGATAGACCCAACCAAACCGGCGGTAATCCGGACCATCCGAGGCGGCGGATATCTGTTCTCGCCCGCGGGCGACAAGGCCTGATTTGCGGGTGACCGCGAAGCAGAGGCCCTCCTCCCTGCTCCGCCTTGCGACAAAAAGGGCGCTTTGCTGCCATTTTTCCAACCGGCCTAGACCGTCGTCCTGCTTCTGGATTTCAACGAGGCAATGCAGTAGTCGTTGGCCCGCGCACGCCTGTTTTAGATCTTTCCAGACCGGAGATAGTTATCCGTATGCTCACTTATTTCGGCGCGATGTCACGTCTCGCAATCAAGTTCCCCTGCATCGTTGTTCTGGTTCTTTCCGCAGCCTTGGCAACCTCTGCTGCAGCAAACGCCAATACGCATCGCAAAATTTATCTGCTGCGTGGTCTGACCAACGTTTTGTCACCGGGAATTGATCAGCTCGCAGACGAGCTCCAGAAGAGGAATATCGATGCAACGATAACCAATCACGCATTCTCCGATTCCCTCGCAAACGAGGCGATTGAGGATTGCAAGAGCGGGCGCGTCAGCTCCATCGTCCTGGTCGGTCATTCACTGGGCGCAAGCGCGGCCGTGAGCATGGCAGAACAATTGCAAAGGGCCGGCCTTCGCGTCGCGCTGATTGTCACGCTTGATCCCGTCACCAAGATCGTCGTCCCCGACAACGTCCATCTCTTGAGGAATTTCTATCTTTCCAGCGGAGTCGGAACCAGGGTCGAGCGCGGCGGACATTTCCACGGCATGCTGCAGAATGTGGACATGGGTCGCAACGCGGAACTTGGCCACGTCTCCCTGACGACGGCGCCTTCGATTCAAAAGCAGATTATGCGAGATATTCTCGCTGCAAATTCCGCGTGCCGCTGAAGGATCATGGTTGAGATATAGCGAATTTTGGATGGTGGCTTTCCGGTCCTTGGCGGCCGGCGCCACACAATCGGAGCTGTTCGCGATCCTGCCCGAGGGAAGCATCGGAAACGCGATCCGCTTCGATCCCGACGGGCGCATGTTCGTCGCCGACGACAAGAAGCACAACATCTTTCTGGTCAGCCCTGACGGGAAGGACATCACGACCTATTTCCATTCCGACGACTTCAATCAGCCCAACGATATGACCGTCGCGCGGGATGGCACGATTTACGCGAGCGATCCGCATTCAGCGCGAGGGAGCCGACCAACATCGCCTTCGGCGCCGCGGATGGAAGGACGGTTTTCGTCACGCAGCGACAAGGCGGGTTCGTCGAATCGTTCCGCACCGATCATGCTGGCCGCGATGCCTGTTTTCGGGGGTGTCCGGCGCCGAAATAGGAAAGTCAGGCCGCCGGCCATGACGGCCCCGAAATTGCGGAAAGTCCGATTTGTTCCATGGGGCTGCCTTCATGGCCCGAATTACAACCTAAAATTTATCTCATTCAAATTTTTGGCTTTTCTTGCCCGAATGTTTCGTCGCCGATGCCACGACGAAACAATTCTCCTTCGCATGAAACCATTTTCCCCTTGGCGTGCAGACGTCCCGAAACGCTCGCTGACTATCAATTTGCCCAAGGGAACGCCGCAAAAGCGGCGACAGTGGGAGACAGTCATGCTGAACGTCGTTGCCATCAATGCCGCAGCTCGCCAAGGCATCATCGCCGCTCAGGCGACGTCGGATGAAATGCTGCTGGAAAGCATCGCCGATGGCGGCCGGACCGCGATGCACATTCTTTACTCCCGTCATAATGTGCGGGTTTACCGTTTCATCCTGCGCATGGTGCGGGATGCCACCATGGCGGAGGACCTCACCAGCCAGGTCTTTCTTGACGTGTGGCGCACCGCCAGCCAGTTCGAGGGTCGCTCCCAGGTCTCCACCTGGCTCTTGTCCATCGCACGCTTCAAGGCGTTGACCGCGCTGCGTCAGCGCCGGCATGAGGACATCGACCAGGAAGAAATGCTTGAGATCGCCGACGAGGCCGACACACCCGAAGCCTCGCTCGATCGCAGCAACACCAGCGCCATCCTTCGCGCCTGCGTCGCGAAACTGTCACCGGCGCATCGCGAGATCATTAACCTCGTCTATTATCATGAGAAGTCTGTGGAGGAGGTGGGCGCGATCATCGGAATTCCCCAGAGCACGGTGAAGACCCGGATGTTCTATGCCCGCAAGCAGCTCGCCGAACTGCTCAGGGGTGCCGGCGTCGACAGCTTGGCCGCCTGAGGTGTTCATAAAGATTTGATCAGGCTTTTCTGCCCCCAATTTTCTGCCCCCAAGAAAGTCTTCTGCCCCCCAAGAGAAGACTTCGGCGACCCGGATGGTGAACCCCTCCGGGTCGTTTTGCGTTTGCCGCCTTGCGGCCGCGAGCGGTACCAACGTCAGCTCCGGCATGGTAGAGTACGCGTCGCAGAAGCGACGACGGATGGCTGTCATGTTCGAGGGCTGGGATGCCGTGGTATTGGCCCGGGCGCAATTCGCATTCACGATGTCGTTCCACATCGTGTTTCCCGCCTTCTCGATCGGGCTTGCCAGCTATCTTGCGGTCCTTGAGACGCTGTGGCTGTGGACCGGGCGCGAAGTCTTCATCAACCTGTTCAACTACTGGCTAAAAATCTTCGCGATCGCCTTCGGCATGGGCGTGGTGTCGGGCATTGTGATGTCCTACCAGTTCGGCACCAACTGGTCGGCCTTCTCCGACAAAACCGGCCCCGTGATCGGCCCGTTGATGGCCTACGAGGTGCTGACCGCGTTTTTCCTCGAAGCGGGCTTCCTCGGCGTCATGCTGTTCGGCCTCGAGCGGGTCGGCCACAGACTGCATTTCCTCGCCACCCTGATGGTCGCGATCGGCACGCTCATTTCGGCGTTCTGGATCCTTTCCGCCAATTCCTGGATGCAGACACCGGCCGGCTACGCCGTCAATGCCGATGGACAATACGTCGCGGCCGATTGGCTCAAAGTGATCTTCAACCCGTCATTTCCCTACCGCCTCGTGCATATGGTGCTGGCGGCCTATCTGACGACGGCGCTCGTGGTCGGCGCGGTCGGCGCGTTCCACCTTTGGCGGGATTCCCAACTCGCAGGGCCACGGGTGATGTTTTCGATGGCGATGTGGATGGCGACCCTGGTGGCGCCGATCCAGATTCTTGCGGGCGATCAGCACGGCCTCAACACGCTTGAACACCAGCCGACCAAGATCATGGCAATCGAAGGCCATTTCGAGAGTCACAAGGACGGCGCGCCGCTGATCCTGTTCGGGCTGCCGAGCCAAGCCGCCGGCGAGGTGAAATACGCAATCGAAATTCCAAAACTGGGTTCGCTTGTCCTCAAGCATTCCCTGGATGCGCCGCTCGATGGCCTCGATACAGTACCGCGTGAAAACTGGCCGCCGGTGCCGATCACATTCTGGTCGTTCCGGATCATGGTCGGATTGGGATTTCTGATGATGGGGCTTGGGCTGTTCAGCCTGTGGGAACGCTGGCGCGGCACGCTCTATCACTCCCGCTTATTGCATCTGTTCGCGATGGCGATGGGTCCGGCGGGCTTCATCGCCGTGCTCGCGGGCTGGATCACGACCGAGACCGGACGCCAACCCTTCACAGTGTATGGTCTGTTGCGGACGGTTGAGTCTGCCTCGCCGATGGCGGCACCCGCCGTTGCCTCCTCGCTGATCGCTTTTGCCATTGTCTATTTCGCCGTGTTCTCGGCAGGCGTCATCTACATTCTGCGTTTGATGGCGAAGCCGCCGCATCACGGCGAGCAGGGACCGCAAGGCGACATACCGGCCCGTGCCGCAGGCATCACGCCTGCAGCCGGCGCGGCCGCGAGAGGAGCCGTCTGATGACCAGCGCCATCGACATTGCAACGATCTGGGCGTTCATCATTGCCTTCGCTGTCTTCGTCTATGTGGTGATGGACGGGTTCGATCTCGGCCTCGGCATGCTGTTTCCGCTGTTTCCGAGCAAAGCGGACCGCGACGTGATCATGAACAGCGTCGCGCCGGTATGGGACGGCAACGAAACCTGGCTGGTGCTGGGCGGCGGCGGCCTGATGGCCGCGTTTCCGCTGGCCTATGCGGTACTGATGCCTGCGCTCTACACCCCGATGATCGCGATGCTGATCGGCCTGATCTTTCGCGGCGTTGCTTTCGAGTTTCGCTGGCGCACGACCTCGAGCGAACGAAACCGCTGGGACCTCGCCTTCGCCGGCGGATCGCTACTGGCGACGCTGGCGCAGGGAATAGCACTCGGCGCCATCCTGCAGGGCGTCCATGTCGAGGGGCGACATTATGCCGGCGGATGGTGGGACTGGCTGACGCCGTTCAGCATCTTGACCGGCTTTGCGCTGGTCGTCGGCTATGCCCTGTTGGGCGCAACGTGGCTGGTGCTGAAGACGGAAGGCGAGCTTCGCGACAGGGCCTATGCCTTGAGCTGGTATCTCCTGTTCGGCATGTTGGGCGCGATCGGCGCGGTCAGCATCGCTACACCGTTCCTCCACGTCCAATATGCGCAACGCTGGTTTGCCTGGCCGAACATCGTGCTGACCGCGCCGGTGCCAATCGCGGTAGCCGCCGTGACCGTGATGTTGCTGCGCGGCCTCGCCGGCAGGCAAGACCACCGGCCGTTCTTTCTGTCGCTGGCGCTGTTCGCACTGTCCTATGCGGGGCTCGGCATCAGCATGTATCCCTATATCGTGCCGCCGAGCATCACCATTTGGCAGGCGGCTTCCCCCGAGACCAGCCAGATCTTCATGCTGTTCGGCGTCGCCGTATTGGTGCCGCTTATTCTTGGCTACACCGCGTGGGCCTATTGGGTATTCCGCGGCAAGGTCAAACCCGAGAGCGGCTATCATTGATGCCTCCAGGGCAAAAAACAACGCCGCTGGCACGGCGTCTGTTGTGGTTCGCAGCCCTTTGGCTCGGCGGCGTCGGAGCGGTGGCCATCGTCTCGTTCGGCTTGAGGCTATGGATCGCGCCGAAATGAGATATTCGGCGCTGCCGCGCCGGCCGCAGCGGGTGAAAAGCGCAAATATTCCAGCGGGATATTTTGGTTGCTTGCCATCGTGCCGTCCCTGAGATTTGATGCCACTGGTGATTTGGCAGACGGTAATTTGCGGGCCGCCAGCACCAAACCACCGCGCTACAGGGAGCGATTGATGACAAGATTTCGGCACCTGATCTGGATGGTGATTGCGGCAGCCGGGCTGATGCTTTCGGTTTCGCACAGCCTTGCGCAGCAGCCCGATGTCGGCGACCAGCCGGGTCTTCTGCCAGACGATTCGCTTGAGCTTGATCCGGAATGGCAGAAGCAGATGGTGTATTACCGCACGACGGAAGCGCCGGGCACCATCATCATCTCCACGGCCGAACGTCATCTCTATCTGATCCAGCCCGGTGGCCGGGCGATACGCTACGGTATCGGCGTCGGCCGCGACGGCTTCCAATGGCAGGGCCTCGTGAACATCACCCGCAAGGCGGAATGGCCGGACTGGGTTCCGCCGCCGGAGATGATCGAGCGCCAGCCTTATCTGCCGCGCTTCATGGCCGGCGGCCCCGGCAACCCGCTCGGCGCGCGCGCCATGTATCTCGGCACCACCGTCTACCGCATCCACGGCACTAACCGCCCCGACACGATCGGCACCAAGGTGTCGTCCGGATGTTTCCGGTTGGTCAATAACGACGTCGCCGACCTTTATGACCGCGTGCCGGTCGGCACCAAGGTGATCATTCGGCAGAAGCCGGAACTATAACCGCGGCGGCTGCGTTCGCAGCCGTTCGATTTTCCCGAGATCGACGAGAGATAAATCATGCGGACATTCCGAGGCGGCCTCCTGATAGGGCTGGCGGTCGCAGTCGCGGTCGCGGCTGTCGCCGTCGCCTACGAAATCTATGACACGCGGACCCTGAAGCGGACGATCCGTCGCGGTGAAGTGCTGTGCGGCGTCAACAAGGGCCTGCCCGGCTTCTCGATCCCCGACGACAAGGGCAACTGGACCGGCTTCGATGTCGACTTCTGCCGCGCGGTCGCAGCCGCCATCTTCGACGATCCGAACAAGGCGAAGTTCATTCCGCTCGACGCCAACGAGCGCTTCAAGGAGCTACAGAGCCGCAAGGTGGATATTCTCTCGCGCAACTCGACCTGGAGCATGTCGCGCGAGGAGAACTACGATCTCTATTTCCCGGCGGTCGCCTATTATGACGGCCAGGGTTTTATGCTGCGGCGCTCGCGCAAAATCGATTCCGCGCTCGACCTGAACGACAGCAAGGTCTGCGTGCAGGAGGCGACGACGACGCAACTGAATCTGGCGGACTATTTCCGCACCAACAACATGAAATACCAGGAGATGAAGTTCGGCAAACTGGACGATGTCATCAAGGCCTATGATTCCGGGCAATGCGACACGCTCACAGCCGACGTCTCCCAGCTCTATGCGCTGCGCTTGAACCTCGGCAAGCCGGGCGACCACGTCATCCTGCCGGACGTCATTTCAAAGGAGCCGCTCGCACCCGTCGTTCGACAGCGCGATGACGACTGGATGATGATCGTCAAATGGACATTGTATGCGATGATCAACGCTGAGGAACTCGGCGTTACCTCCAAGAACATCGACGAGGCGCTGAAGTCGAAGAAGCCTGACGTGATGCGGCTGGTCGGGACCGAAGGCACCTACGGCCAGGATCTCGGGCTGACCAAGGATTGGGCCGTGCGCATCATCCGGCACGTCGGAAATTACGGCGAGGTCTACGAGCGCAACGTCGGATCGGAATCCACGCTGCACATTCCGCGCGGGCTCAACCAGCTCTGGAGCGCCGGCGGCATCCAGTATGCGCCGCCGATCCGGTGACGGCCTCTAGTCGTCATTCCGGGATGGTCCGAAGGACCAGACCCGGAATCTCGTGCTTCGCACGCCCCGGAATGACGATCTAGAATTTCCTTCGCAAAGTTGCGGCACGAAACGTCCCGAGCCTCAAGCGAGCCATCCGATCCTTCCTCCCGCGACTTACTTCTCACCAATGTGCTAACTATTTCAGACACGCGGGATATGCTTCAAACTGATCGGAATCCGCTTTAGAATTCAATAACCCTTCATTCGGGCCCATTGGTCGGCGTGGAAATTGCTGTCGCCGAACAGCTCCTGACAGACCCGCGCCCGCTTCATGAAGAAGCCGATATCGAACTGGTCGGTCATGCCCATGCCGCCATGCATCTGCACGCCTTCCTGGACGGCCAGCGTCGCCGTTGAACCTGCGCGCGCCTTTGCCACCGCCACCGCTGCGGCGGCATTTTCGAAACTCGCATCCAGCGCCTGCAACGCCTTCAGCACCGCGGCGCGCGTGATCTCGATTTCGATATAGAGCTGCGCGGCACGGTGCTGCAGCGCCTGGAATTCGCCGATCGCCTTGCCGAATTGCTTGCGCTCCTTGAGGTAACCGACGGTTCGCCCGAATACCCCCTCGGCGACCCCGACCATTTCCGAGGCGACCGCGCCGCGGCCGATATTGAGCAGGCCCTCCAGGAGAAGGCCGCCGGAATCGACCTCGCCGAGCACGCCGTCGGCATTGACCTCGACGGAATTGAACTTGATCCGCGCGGCATTGTGCGAATCGACCATCGTGGTGCGCTCGATCTCGATGCCTTTGGTCCTGGGATCGACCAGAAACAGCGTCAGCCCTTCGCGCTCACCGGCCGCGCCTGCGGTGCGCGCCGCCACGATCAGAAGACCGGCGGTGTGGCCATCGACCACGAAGGCCTTGTCGCCCTGCAGCCTGAAGCCGTTGCCGGAACGCACGGCTCGCATTTTTGTCATCAGCGGGCGATGTTTGACGCCCTCATCGATCGCAAGCGCCGCAAGCAGCGAGCCATCGGCGATCTTCGGCAAATGCTCGGATTTTTGTGCGGCGCTGCCGCCGCGCGCCAGCGCGGAAGCCGCCAGCACGGATGTGGCAAGAAACGGCGACGGCATCAGGTTGCGGCCGATCTCCTCCATCACCACGCCGGCCTCGACGCAACCCAGGCCGCTGCCGCCGAAATCCTCCGGCACCAGCAGGCCGGAAAATCCCATCTCGGCGAAAGTCTTCCAGAGCTCGCGGGAAAATCCGGTCGCGTCCTTCGCATCGCGCAGCTGCCGCAGATGCGACACCGGCGCCTTGTCGCTGATGAGGCCACGCGCGCTATCGCGCAGCATCGACTGTTCTTCATTGAGGACGAGTGCCATTTGAGATTCCGATGTTATCAGGACGAGTTATTTTCGGGTTGTCATTCCGGGGCGGCGCGAAGCGTCGAACCCGGAATCTCGAGATTCCGGGTCTGGTCCTTCGGACCATCCCGGAATGACGAATTGTAGATTCACGCCCCTGGCAGATCGAGAATTCGTTTGGCCACGATGCCGAGCATCACCTCCGAGGTGCCGCCCTCGATCGAATTGGCCTTGGTGCGCAGCCAGGCGCGCGGCCGGGCACCGCCCTTGGATCGCTCGCTCTCCCATTCAAGGGCATCGATGCCGCCCGCTGACATCAGGATCTCGTAGCGGCGCTTGTTGAGCTCGGTGCCGTAATATTTCATCGCCGACGAAAACGCCGGATGCCCCTCGCCGGCCTTGGCCAGATCGACCGCACGTTCGGCGGCGCACGCGAGCGCCGCCTCGTCGATCTCGAAACTGGCGATTTGTCCGCGCAGGATCGGATCTTCCAAACGACCCTGCTCGTCGGTGCCGACCGAGTCCGCGGCAACTTGTCCGAGCGGCCGGCCGACGCCGCGCTCGCCCATGCCTGAAATCATCGCGCGCTCGTGCTGCAGCAGATATTTGGCGACATCCCAGCCGCGGTTGATGGTGCCGACCACATTGGCTTTTGGCACCCGGACATTGTCGAAGAACGTTTCGCAGAATGGCGACCGGCCCGAGATGAGCAGAATGGGTTTTGTGGACACGCCCTTTGAGGCCATGTCGAAGAGAATAAAACTGATGCCGTCGTGCTTCCTGGCCGTCGGATCGGTTCGCACCAGGCAGAAGATCCAGTCGGCATAATTGGCGTAGGAGGTCCAGATTTTCTGGCCGTTGATGATGAAATCATCGCCATCGCTTTCGGCGCGGGTTTGCAGCGACGCAAGATCTGATCCGGCATTCGGCTCGGAATAGCCCTGGCACCAGCGGATCAGGCCAGCCGCGATCTTCGGCAGATGCTCTTTCTTCTGCGCGTCGGTGCCGTATTTGAGGAGGGCCGGACCGAGCATGGAGATGCCAAAGGAGGTCAGTGGCTGGCGCGCGCCGAGCGCGGCCATCTCCTGGCGCACGATCTTTGCCTCTTCGGAATCGAGGCCGCCACCGCCATATTCTCTTGGCCAGTGTGGTACCGTCCAGCCCTTGTCGCGCATGCGCTCGAACCAGATGCGCTGCGGCTCGGATGAGAATGTGGTGTTGCGGCCACCCCAGAAGGTATCTTCGTCTGAGGTCATCGGCCGCCGCATCTCCGGGGGGCAGTTGGCCTCCAGCCAGGCGCGGGTTTCGTGGCGAAATTGTTCCAGATCGGACATGGGCGTTTCCATTTTTGTCTGATCGACCTTAGCCCTCGCTTGGCGGAATTCAACATATCTGTGCGCCGCCCATGCGGCTGCGGGAGGTGGCCTTGGTCGCCAATCCCGTGTATGCGCAAAGCCGAGAACGATTGAAAAACAAGAGGAAACTCAGATGCGGCTGAAGTTGCTTTCGCCTGGCGAAATGAACGCGGACCAAAAACAAACCTACGATGAATCCATCGCCGGCAAGCGTGGCGCGCCGCCGGCGCCAATGATGGCTTGGCTCAACAGCCCGGAGATGGCGCGTCATGCCACCCGCCTGGGAGAAACCTTGCGGTTCGATACGGTGTTTCCGGCGAAACTGTCCGAAATCGCCATCCTGGTGACCGCGCGGCACTGGACCTCGCATTACGAATGGTTTGCGCACAAGCGGCTCGCGCTCAAGGGCGGCATGGACCCGAAAATAATCGAAGACATCAGGGATCGCCGCACGCCGCATTTCGATGACCCGAAGGGCCAGATGATCTACGACGTCGCCAAATCTCTGCACGAAGGTCACGGATTGACCAAGACACTCTACGACGAGGCCGTAAAGGTCCTGAGCGTGCGCGGGCTGGTCGAGATCATCGGGCTATGCGGCTATTACACCATGGTCTCGATGACGCTGAACACGTTCGAATTTGACTTGCCCGAGGGAGAAGTATCCGACCTTGCCTGACAGGTGGCAGTTGCATAGATCGTAGCGAAAGCAACCACCGCCTACGGAGCGACCATGCCCGAGAATCCACCCATCGTCGCGGCAACCCGGATCGGGCATGTTCATCTCAAGGTGGCCGACCTTGATCGCGCGCTGGGATTTTATTGCGGCGTGCTCGGCTTCGAATTGACGCAACGCTTGAGTTCCGGCGCAGCGTTCATTTCGGCGGGTGGCTACCACCACCACATCGGGTTGAACACCTGGGAGAGCAAAGGCGGCCAGCCTCCGCCGCCGGGAACGACGGGACTGTTTCACACCGCGATCCTGTACCCGACCCGCGCCGCGCTCGCTGACGCATTGTACCGCGTGATCCAAGCAGGAATACAGCTCGACGGCGCCAGCGACCATGGCGTCAGCGAAGCGCTCTATTTGCGCGACCCCGACGAGAACGGCGTCGAACTGTATTGGGACCGCCCGGAAGCGCAATGGCCGCGCAGGCCCGACGGCTCGCTCGCGATGTTCACGCACCGGCTCGATCTCGAGGATTTACTGCGCCAGCGCGTGGCGTAAACCTCATGGTGAGGAGGCGCATTGGCGCCGTCTCGAACCATGAGGCCCGTGGCCCATCCTTCGAGACGCGGCCTGCTGGCCGCTCCTCAGGATGAGGGAACCCCGCTCCTTCCCCGCACCATGATCAGGGCAGCGGCGGTCAGCTCGAGCCCGATGCAGCCGTAGAACGGCAAGCTGTAGCTCCCCGACGCATCGCGCAGCAGACCAACGATTCCCGGACCGAACGCATAGGTGACCTGGTTGATCGCCGTGAGCAGGCTGACGAGCACGCCGAACGAGCGCGGGTCGAACTCGCGCTGCACGATCAGGGAAGGCAGCGTGATCAGATTGCCGACCGAGAATCCGAACAGCGCGCAGGCCGCGACCAACAGCGTCTCGTCGCGTGAGTTGATAATGATCGCCAGCGCCACGGCCTGACTTGCAAACGATAGCGCGGATGCCAGCCGCTGGTTGAGCCGGTCGATCACGGTTGAAAACAGCACACGCCCGACCACTGCCATCGCCGTCAACACCGCGACCGCGATCGCAGCGTGCTCGCGTCCGATCACCGGATCGAGAAAGGTTATCAGATGGACGACGAATCCGACCTGCGCGCACAGCACCAGTGCGAAGGCAATCGTCACGGTCAGGAACGCGGTATCGCGCAACGCCAGTGCACGTATCCGCGGCACCGACACGGTTGTCGGGCCCGCCAGTTTCACCTCAACGCGACGCACGGGCGGCCGCCCGACAAAAACCAGGATGACGGGAATTGCCGACGCCAGCATCACGATCGCGGCCGACGTCATGGCGCCGGAAAATCCGAAGCGACCGATCGCGACCACCAATAGCGGCACGCCGATAATGCCGCCGAAGCTCGCGCCGTTCAGCGCCAGGCTGATCGCCATGCCGCGCTTCTTGTCGAACCACAGACCGAGCGTGTTGGTGATGACGCCGAGACTGGTTCCCGCCCAGCCGAATGCAAGCACGGCATTGGCAGCATAAAGCTGCCAGGGCTCGGTGACCCGGCCAACCAGGACGGCGGCGGCGGCCATCGCCAATACGCCCGCCAGCAGGCAGTTGCGCGGACCCAGGATGCGGATCGCCTCGCTGACGAAGACGATCAGCGACGCGCCGAACAAATAGAAGAAGGTCGTTCCGGACGAAATCAGGGAAGTTGGCCAGCCGTGCAGGCGGTGCAGTTCGGCGACATAGACGGTCTGGCCATAAAAGCCGAGGCCCCAGCCGAAAATGGCCACCCAAAAGCACACCGCGACGATTCGCCAGCCGTCGTAACGGGCGGATGTTTCGTCGACGGGGATGTGACTGGATGCGTCCACGCGAGCTCTAGTTCGGAGTGAGATACCGCACGCTAACGGATTGTAGGCAGCAATGCTTCGACCAATACCGAACCATGGTCGTGACGTCAGGTCGCGAGCTTGGTCGGATCGTAGAAGAAGCGCTCGCGGAATATCTTCTCACCGCGCCGCGACGGCATCAGAGACCTCCAACATTTCGGGAATAAGAGAGGCCAACCCATCAAATGCCCGGATCGGGAAATTCCGGAACCTGCTTGATGCCACCCGCCGCTTCGCAAATGACGCCACCGCCAGCACCGTCAGCCCCAGCGCCACCGGCGGAAACACCACCAGGTTCACCGCCGACCAGCCGTAATTCGCCAGCAACTGGCCGGAGGAGAACGAGCCCACCGCCATCATGCCGAACACCAGGAAATCGTTGAAGGCCTGAACCTTGTTGCGCTCCTGCGGCCGATGCGTCTCCAGCACCAGTGCGGAAGCCCCGACGAAGCCGAGATTCCAGCCGATGCCGAGCACGATCAGGGTCGACCAGAAATGAAACGCCGTAGTGCCGGAGAGACCGATGGTTGCTCCGGCGGCCTCGAGCAAAAGACCCGCTGCGACAATTCTTTGCGCGCCAAAACGCGCGATCAGGGCACCGGTAAAGAAGCTCGGCCCGTACATCGCAACGATATGCCACTGGATACCGAAATTCGAATCGCTGACGCCCAATCCACACATTTTCATCGCCAGCGGTGCTGACGTCATGACGAGATTCATCATGGGATAAGCGATGACACCACACAACGCTGCTGCGACGAATCGCGGCTGTCGTACGATCTCGAACAGTGGACGGCCGCGGTGCAGATCTGACGATGCGGGTTTCGGCGCATCGACGCCCGCCAGGACGGCCATCGCGATCAGCGCAACGATGGCCTGCACCACAAAGCTGAACGCGAACAAATAGGGCGACCAGATATCCATCGTCCATTGCACAAGCTGCGGGCCGAGCACGCCGGCGAACACGCCGCCGGCCATGACCCACGCCACCGCCTTCGGGCGAAACTCCGCACTCGCCCCGTCGGCGGCCGCAAAACGATAGGATTGCGACACCGCGCCATACAGTCCGCCGAGGAACGTCGCACCGCAAAACATGGGAAACGAACCGCGCAGGATGGCGAAGGCCCCGAGCAAGCCGGTCAGCACGCCGCAGCCGTGCCGATAACGAAGGCGACGCGGCGCCCATAGGCGCGCGAGATGGCGCCGGTCGGCAAGGTACCCGCAGCGAGTCCGAGTACGTACATCGAGAGCGGGACAGTCGCGAGCGAGACGTCGGGCGCCAGCGTCGCCCCGACGATCGAGCCTGTAGCGAAAATCACCGCCGAGTTCGCGCCGGTCAGCGCCTGCGCCGCAGCCAGGCGCACCACGTTGGAACGGACGCGGACGTCGCCGGAAATTCCGTCAGCTGCGGTCATGTCGATCATCGGCTATTTCCACCCAAAGGCGGCTAGATGCACGGGGCCTTGTTGATTCCCGGTACCATGAAGGGGGGCATCCGCTCAATCAACCGATGCAAACGGGCGCGCGCTATGCGTCCAGGTTCAGGCTGACTTTGATCGGCCGAACACCACGGTCAGATTGTTGGCGGGCATCTCGGCGATCTCGATCAGCGAAAGACCTGCACCCGCTGCCAGCTCTTCCACGGCCTCGATATCGCGCACGCCCCATTCGGGATTCCCTTCACGAAGGCTCGTATCGAATACCGCATTGCTGACGGCGGTATGCTTGCCGCCGCGCTTGAACGGACCGTAGAGGAACAGCCGCCCGTCGGCCCGCAGATATCGCCCGGCGCCGGCCAACAATCCCTCGGCGACGCGCCACGGCGCGATGTGGATAACATTGGCACAGAACACCGCCAGCAATGCGCCGGGGCCGCTTCCGTCGTGCATCTCGGGGCACCAGCGGGGATCCGACAAATCGATCCGCAGCGGCGGGCGGATATTCGGAAGCTGAGAATGCGCCCGCCACGCTTCGATGCTTTTCAGATGCTGCGGATTGAGATCGCTCGGCCACCAGGTGATCTCGGGAAAATGGCGGGCGAAATCGACCACATGCTGGCCGGTGCCGCTGCCGGCTTCAACCACATCGCCGGATTTGCCGGCAAGGAATTGTTGCAGCACGGCCCGGATCGCCAGATGGTTACGGTGAAATGCCGGCGCGTCGAGGCGACCATCGGGTTCGATCGGCCGGCCATCCTTGCCGAATTCAACGACATATTCAGCCATGACAGGCTCCCGGATTTGTTGGCGGCCAAGGCCTTTCGGCTTTAGCCCGCCAGGATGCGAACCGCAAAGCCCCAAAGTATCCGGCTGACCCCGGATATTCGACGTTTCCGGGGGTGCCGCAAGATGGTGCCACCACCCCACCCGCCGCCTGCGTTGTCAGCCAATGGCGTTTATGCTTTGACCGGTTATATTCCAGGCCAATCATCGCAGGAACCGCGCTTTGACCGACCATTCCTCGACAAAGTCTGCTCCGTTGCCGGCGCTCGCTTGGGCGCTCGTAGTCGGCATTGCCTTTCCGGTAATGGCTGCCGCGCAATCGGGCGCAGCCTAAGGACAAGACCGGCCTTCGATCGCGGCAAGGGAAACTGCCTGAGCTGTCATGAGATCAAGGCGGCGATCTTCCCGGCACCATCGGGCCGGCGCTGAAGGATATCAAAAGCAAATATCCTGACCGCAACGATCTCATCGCCATTGTTACCGACGAACCCAGGCGCAATCCGCAGACCGCCAACCCTCCGTTTGGACGGAATCGCATTTTGACCGAACATGAAGTCAACGCGATCGTGGACTTCCTGCAGACCTTATGAAGACCTTGAAGACTTGAACCCGGAAGACTTGAGCCCGGAAGACTTGAACTTGGGAAACCTGGACTTGCGATACTTGAACGTGGGAGACTTACCGGGTGGCACAGGAGCTGTGTTCGGCCGGTTTGAATGATAGTATGAGAAAATCGATTTGCGGAAATTTCCTTCATGATCTTTCGTCAACTGTTCGACAGCGTATCGGGAACCTACAGCTACATCCTGGCCAGCCGCGCCGGCGGCGAGGCGCTGATCCTCGATCCCGTACTGGAGAAGGTCGATCGCTATTGCCAGTTGCTGCGCGAGCTCGATCTCAAACTGGTCAAGGCCGTCGACACCCATCTGCACGCCGACCACGTCACGGGCTTGGGTGAACTGCGCGACCGCACCCATTGCGTCACCATCATGGGCGAGCAGAGCAAGGCCGACGTGGTGGCGATGCGGGTTGCCGAAGGCGACAAGGTGACGATCGAGGGCATCACGCTGGATGTGATGTACACCCCCGGCCACACCGACGATTCCTACAGCTTCCTGATGGGCGATCGGGTCTTCACCGGCGACACCCTCTTGATTCGCGGCACCGGCCGCACCGATTTCCAGAACGGCAGCGCGCGGGCGCAATATGATTCCATTTTCAACCGGCTCTTGAAGCTGCCCGACGAGACCATGGTGTTCCCCGCCCATGACTACAAGGGCGATACCGTCTCCACCATCGGCGAGGAAAGGCGCTTCAATCCGCGGCTGCAGGTTCGCTCGGTCGACGAATATGTCGAGCTGATGGGAAATCTCAAGTTGCCAAACCCCAAGATGATGGATGTCGCGGTGCCGGCCAACATGCTTGTCGGCCTGCATCAGGACGATCTCGCCAAACAAGGGCTGTCGTTCACCGCCCGCGAGGCGATCGAAAGCCTCGGTCGCCCTGATATCCTGCTCGTCGACCTCAGAGAGAACAGCGAACGCGCCAAGCATGGCATGCTGCCGGGCGCATTGCACGCGCCCTATCCCGGCATCGGCGAAAGCCTGCAGCCTGGCGGGATGTTGCGCGAAGTCGCCGCAGCGACCGGACGGCGTATCGTGTTTTTCTGTGCCTTCGGCGAACGCTCGGCGATGGCCGTGACCGCCGCCAGGGAAGCCGGCCTTGCCAACACCGCGCATATCGCCGGCGGCCTGGATGCCTGGAAGAAAGCCGGCGGACCGGTGCTGACGGGGTGAATTCCCCTCGTCCTGAGGAGCGCGCCCTTGCGCGCGTCTCGAAGGACGAAAGCCCGCGGCCCTTCGAGATGCGGTCCTCTGCACCGCCCTCAAGATGAGGCGTCTTCCTCTACTGCCCCACCCGCTTCAGCTCTGAAACCAGCACGTCCAGCGCGTCGGCGAGCATCACGCCGCCGCACACCGTCAGCCGGTCCGGAATGATGATGCGCCTTGATGGCGGATAGAAGCGCTCCAGCGCGGGGTGCAGCAAGAAGGCACGGCCGTCATCCTCGGCGCGGTCGCCGGCCTCGGACACGACAATCAAATCGGGCTTCAGGTTCACGATCGCTTCGAGCGAGGCGAAACCGCCGAAGGTGATCCCGAGATCGCCCGCCGCGTTGACAAGCCCGGTTTCGGCCAGCAATGAACTCAAGAGGCTGTCGCTGCCGGTGACCCAACCGCGCCGCGACAGGGGCAGCACCCGGTAGTGCTTGCTGGCTACGGCCTGCCGCGCCCGCGCAATCGCATCGTCGAGCCGGGCGATCTCCGCGCTCGCGCGATCGGGATGGCCGACCAGTTCACCCATCTGGCGGATCTGGGCTCTTACTTCGTCAAGGTTGCGCGGCACCGCGAGTTCGACCAGATGAAGCCCCTTTTCTTTCAAGAGCTCCCGCGTCGATCGCCTGTCGAACAGGCTCGCAACCACAATATCCGGCCTGAGCACCAGGATATCTTCCGCGCCGCCAGATAGAATCCGGTATCGGCGGGCATCCTCGGCCGCAAACGATTCAGATCTTTCCCGCGCATAACGGCTGAGGCCGAGGATTTGCCCGGGATCGGCAAGCGTGAGCAGCAATTGGTCCGTGCACACATTCATGGAGGCGATGCGCGGCAGGCCGGCCGCCGTGACGGGCCGGGATGACAGGGCCGCAAGCATCGCAAGGGCTGCAACGGCCGATCGGGATAGATCTCCCATGCGAATGCTCACGCCGGTTGCCTCAAATTTCCGCCCATGGGACGATCACGGTCTCGCGCTGAAATTCGGTGCGATAGGCCCTGATCCGGAACACATCCGCCATCACCTGCTCCGACAACGCCTCGGTGGCAGCGCCCTGCGACACCAGACGGCCGTCCGAAAGCACCAGGACATGATCTGCAAATCGCGCGGCGAGCCCGAGATCATGGGTCACCACGATCACCAACGTGCCTTTGTCGGCGGCCGCGCGCAGGGTCTTCATCACGTCGAGCTGGTGGCGCGGATCGAGCGAAGAAGTCGGCTCATCCGCCAGGATCACCGGCGCTTCGACGGCGAACACCCGCGCCAGTGCAATGCGGCTGCGCTCACCACCGGACAATTCCGTGACGCGGCGCTCGCCGAGGTCGACGACATCGGCCGCCTGCATCGCCCGCAGCACCGCCTCAGTGTCTTTCTGTGTCAATCGCGCGGGGTCGGTCGCGCCATGTGGATAGCGTCCGAGCGCCACGATATCCCGTGCCGGTAGCGGCCAGTGCACGATGTGACCCTGTGGCAGATAGGCAAATCGCCGCGCCCGCGCGCGCAATGGCAACGACGACAAGGCGTCGCCTCCGACGTGGATGGAGCCGTCCGCAGGCACCAGGCCCGCCAAGGCGCGCAGCAACGTGGTCTTTCCGGCGCCGTTTGGTCCGACCAGCGCGACCAGATGTCCCGACGACAGCATGAGCGAGACATCATGCAGTACAGCACGGCCTGCCAGCGTCACGCCGAGACTTTGCGCCGTGAGAAAGGCTGACGCCGTCATGCGACACCCTCGCCGAGCGCACGGCGTTCGCGCATGATGAGATAGAGGAAGAACGGCACGCCGATGATCGAGGTCAATACGCCGACCTTGATATCGCTGGTCGATGGAATGATGCGCACAGCGATATCAGCTGCCAGCAGCAGCGCGCTTCCGGCAAGCGCGCTTGGAATCAGCAGCCGCGCCGGATCGTATCCAATCAGCGGCCGCATCAGATGCGGCGCGACCAGGCCGATGAAGCCGATCGTGCCGGACACCGCAACCGCGCCCCCGACACCAAGCGCAACCCCCGAGATCACCAGAAGCCGCAGGCGGGCGACATCGACGCCAAGACTTTGCGCCGTCTCCTCCCCCAGGCTGAGCGCGCGGAAGGCGTTGCGCTGGCTCAATAGAATGATCGCTCCGGCGGCAATGAACGGCAGCGCCAGCATGACGTGGCGAAAACTGCGATCCTCCAGCGAGCCCAGCAGCCAGAACGCAATTTCGAGCACCACGAACGGATTACTCGAAAGATTCATCACCAGCGCGGTCGCGGCGCCCGCAAGACTCGATATCGCAAGCCCCGCCAGGATGAGGATCAGCAGGCCGGCGTTGCGGCCGGCGATCGCGAGCAGCACGAAAACCGAGGTGAACGCGGCCACGATCGCCGCGACCGGAAGCGCGTAGGATCTCACATCGGCCAGGCCGAGCGCGATGATCAGCACCGCGCCGAACGCGGCCGATTGCGGCGCGCCGAACAGCGAGGGCGCGGCAAGCGGATTGCGCAGCAACCCCTGCAGCGCCGCGCCGGAAAGCCCGAGCATCGCGCCGATTGCAAATCCCAGTATCGCACGAGGCAGCCGGATTTCCCGGACGATCACCTGCTGCACGTCGCTGCCGCCGCCGAACAAGGCGTCGAGCACGGTCAGCGGCGACAGCCGCACCGGACCAATCCCGAGGGAAGCCAACAGCAGCAGCACGACAAGAACAACGAGCGCCGCCATCACGCCGGCGCGCCGTCGCCCCGCAACGTCGACCGTCGCCATGACGTTCTGAATGCTCATCCATCGTCCTCAGGCGGCGACGTCGTCGCCCTGCCCAATGCTCATACAATGATTGAGGTCCGGCACAAGCGGGCTCGCGAACAAAATGCGTACCCGTGACGCGCGAAGGCTCGCGGCCAAATGATGGCATTGACTCCCTGCCCGTCACAATTCTAGATAGCCGCGACGGTTCCCTGTTTTGGGGATCAAAAGGGAATGCGGTGCGGAGAGGTTTTCTCCAATGCCGCGGCTGCCCCCGCAACTGTAAGCGGCGAATCTTTCGTCATAGGCCACTGGGAATCTCGGTCCTGGGAAGGCGACGAAGGGTAACGACCCGCGAGCCAGGAGACCTGCCGTCAGCCGTGGTCACACGCGAAGATGCCGGTCGGGGAGTACAGGCATTAGCTTCACCTGATGTGCACAAGCACGATGGTGGGACTTGGTTCGCTGTGACGTGCCACTGACGTCATACCGAGGTCTAGCCATGTCTTCCATCATCAAAGCCGCATCGCGGCGTCGCATCTTTCTGCTTGCTTCAAGTTTCCTGCTACCTGTTCTCCCGCTGGGTATTCCTGGCGCCCATGCGCAGCAAGCATCGCCGGACCAACTGCCTCCCATCGAGGTCAGCCCGCCGCGTGACGAGAACCAGACCCGGGCCAGCCCCGTAACCGATCAAGATTCGAACTCGCGCCGCGGCGTGCCGAACGTCTCTCCTGCGACCAGCACCAACGGTTCGCCAACCGGCGACGCAACGGCCGTCAGGCAATTCAATGGCATCGTCGGGGCTTCATCGACCGTGATCACCGCGGAAGATATCGCCCGCTCGCCGGCCCAGACGGTGCAGGAGATCATTGCCCAGACCCCCGGCGTGCAGCTGACGTCCTTATATGGCGGCGTGAACGGCGCACAGACCAACGTAGACGTAAGAGGCTTTGGAGCATTTGCCACGGCCAACACGCTCATACTTATCAACGGCCGCAGACTTAATGACGTCGATCTGGCCGGCGTCGACCTTTCGACCATCCCGCGCGATTCGATCGAACGCATCGAAATCACCAAAGGCAACAGCGGCGCCGTACTGTATGGCGACAACGCCGTCGGCGGCGTCATCAACATCGTCACCAAGACCGGCGCCGGCGGCGCCCCGATTTCGCTGCGCGCCGAAGCCGGCGCGGGTTCATTCAATCAGCGGCTTGGCTCGGTTTCAGGCACGGCAAACCAGGGAGCCTGGTCAACATCCTTCTTCGGAAATGGAATAAGCTCTGACGGATATCGGACCAACAACGCCCTCTCGCAACAAAATGGTTTCGGCGAAATCCGCTACACCACGCCTGACTTCAAGGCATTCTTCAACGTCTCCGGCGACAATCAACAACTCGGACTCCCCGGCGGCCGGACGGTCAACCCGTCAACCGGCGTCAACGAACTCGTCACCGACCGTGCTGGCACCGACAACCCCTTCGACTACGCCAACAAGCAAGGCGCCAACGCCACCGCCGGGTTTACCAGGACGTTGTGGAACGGCGCCGAACTCATCGTCGACGGCGGCGTACGCGACAAAAAGCAGCAGGCCGATTTCTTCAGCAGCTTCAGCTACGTCGATACCAGATTGCAGACGTGGTCGCTGACCCCCCGGTTAAGCATCAAAAACCCGATGTTCGGGTTGCCCTCGACCATCCTGACCGGCATCGACTATTACGATGCGATCTACCACTCCAATCGCGGCGAGTTGCAAGGCAGCCCCCCGCTTGACGTTTATGACCTGTCTCAAAGGACGCTTGCGGCCTATTGGCAGCAGACCGTCGGGATACTCCCGACGACTGATTTCTCATATGGCGCGCGGGTACAACGCACCAGCGTAACCGCCACGGACCTTCTGAATCCGGCAGCGCCGGGATTTTTTATGGAAAATCCAATTTCGCCGCTGGATAGCAGTCAAATAAATCAAGCTTTGCACATTGGCCTCGAACACCGCTTCAACGAGATCTTTTCCGTGTTCGGCCGCGCCGCCAGCGCTTTTCGCACGCCTAACGTGGATGAAAGGGTTGGGGCCTCACCGATCTTCGATCCTACCTTTACAATCCCCTTGCCCAGAAGTTTTGACCTAAAAACGCAAACCTCGAACGACATCGAAGGAGGGTTCCGGGTCAAGGCCGGCAAGTTCGAGATGCAGTCGAGCATCTACAACATGGATCTCACAAACGAGATCCATTTCGATCCGGTGCATTTCATTGATTATAATCTGGATCCAACTCGCCGTTACGGCTCCGAAACCAACGCGACATATCGTGCCAGCGACACCGTGCTGCTGCGCGGCGGCTTTGCCTATACCCGCGCGATATTTCGCGAAGGCCCCTTCACGGGCAATGATATTCCTCTGGTGTCGCGCTACACGGCCAATGCAGGCGTCAGCTGGAATATCTGGCAAAATTTTCTCGTGGCCGATGCAACGGCGCGCTACTGGAGCAGCCGCCGCATGGACAACGATCAGCCCAATACCCAGCCGCTGATTCCACCCAATGCGACGGTCGATCTCAAGCTAAGCGGAGCGTACGACAGATACTACTGGTCGCTGAGCATGAATAACGTGTTCAACATGCTGTATTATGATTACGCAATCGCGAGCGCGTTCACGCCGGGTGCGTTCAGTGCCTATCCGTTGCCGGGCCGCACCTTCCTGCTGAAGGCTGGTGCGACGTTCTGATCGGAATCCGCGGGTTTGGGGCCTGCGTGACCTGGTCCGATGCAGTCACGCAGGGACAGCGTCCTTCACCACGATTGCCGATTCCGCACGGAAGGGAACCCTTTTCCGGGCGGATTCAGCCGAAATATGCCCCTTCGGCGGGCCAATATATGGTAGGAGCATCAGAAAGATCACTGCACGACGATGCGCAGTGAATTTCGAGGTATCCAATGAGTGACGAGCCGAAAAGCCCCGCCGAACTGAAAGAGATCAGGTTAAACCGCAAGATCAAGCAGGACGCCGACGGCATCAAAGCCATGGCCGAGATCGCGGCGGCCGACCTCGCCATACGAAAGCGAACGGCGAACCTGCGTGCGCTGCGATTGGCGAGGGAAGCCGCGGACCGCGACAAGCCAGCGGAACCCAAGACCAAGGCAAAGCCCAAGAAGAAGAAGATAATATAATGGCAAACGAAGATCGCAGCCGCGCCGAGGCGCGTTTCAACAAGGCCGCTCGTACGGCGAGCGGAGCCACGACCGGCATGGCCGAGCGCGACGCCGCGCTGAAGGCGGTAACCGACAACATGGCGAAGCTGAAAGCATTGCGGCTTGCCCGCGAAGCCGCTGAGCCTCCGCGCCCGGCCGCTCCCAAAAAGGCGCGCGCCAAGGCGAAGAAATCCGGAGAAAAACGTCCGGCGCTGTCTGATTGGCTGGCGGGACAACAAAGCGGCGGGCGGCGGACTTGAACCTTCCCGGTTGACCAATCTTTCCGGGCAGCCACTCATGTTCGTCCGGGAGGAAGGCGGTTACCAATTCGCGCTCAGGCGGCCTTCGGGTCGGGATTATTCTCTGCGCGGGCGGGCCATTGGATCAATGATCGCGTCTTGGTCGCGGCGTCGTAGACCTGCACCTGAAGCATCTGAAACTGATTCTTCAAAGCCATGCCGGCTGCTTCGGCGGCCTCGATCGTATCGTGGTGCGATTTGAAATGTCCGTCCACGACGAGCGAATAGCCTGATGTCGGCGCTTTGTCGGCGCGAATGATTTTGCGTGGCTGTTGTTCTTCCGCTTCGATCTTCGGCTTCTTCATGTGTGGCTCCTGGTTGCGCCTCCCTTTACACTGAACGTCGGAAAAAGGCAGGAAAGATTGTTCGGTCGCGGTTAATATACCGCCTCAAAGACGGGGAGATTGAGGTCGCAGACGTGACGAAACGACCAGTCACTTTAAGATTTTGAAAACGCGTCGCAGTATTATCTATTATAGGCATCCACCGGCGGCGTTTTAAGGGCTGCCATGCAGCTGTATTCATGGACAAATAGCCAACCGAGCCGATAGTTTCGCCCGTAAACGGAGGGTAAATCGGACATGGCCGACATTCTGGCCGCACCGCAACAGGCAAAGACGGACGAACAGCTGCGCACGCTGGTTGCGATTTCGACGGCCCATTGGGTCAGTCATTTCCAGATGTTCGTACTGCCGATGCTGTTCCCTTTTCTCAAGGAGCAGCTCGGCGTCGGCTATATTGAACTCGGCTTTGCGCTGACCGTTTTCGCCGTCACATCCGGCCTGACGCAGGCGCCGATCGGGTATCTCGCCGATCATATCGGCGCCCGCAAAATCCTGCTGATGGGCCTCACTTTGGGCGGCCTTGCGCTGATCATGCTCGGCCTGCACCTGAGCTACCCCTGGCTGATTGCCAGCGCCATACTGCTGGGGCTCGCCAATAGTGTCTATCATCCGGCCGACTATGCGATCCTCTCGGCCCACATGAATGAGGCGCGCATGGGCCGCGCCTTTTCGATTCACACCTTCGCCGGTTACGTTGGCGGCGCGGTGGCGCCCGCCATCGTGGCGACGCTGGTCGCGACGATCGGAGGTCTTGGCGCGCTGGTCGCAACCGGCGCGGTGGGGCCGTTCGTCGCGCTGCTTCTTCTCATCGTAGGTATTCCCGATGCGAGCGCCGCGGACCGCCAGAAGGCTGGCACGGACGCGCCGCGGCAAAGCGTCATCACACCCACCCTTATCGTACTGACGATCTTTTTCATGCTGCTGAGCCTGTCCAATGCCGGCATCGGCAATTTCGGCGTTGTTGCGCTGATGAGCGGCTACGGCGTGACATTCCCGGCCGCCAATATTGCGCTGACCGCGTTTTTGGGTGCCAGCGCGATTGGCGTGCTGGCGGGCGGCTTTCTCGCCGACCACACGAGGCGCCACGGCCAGGTGGCCGCCGCCTGCTTTGCGGTCAATGCCGTCATCGTGTTGATGATCGCGATCGTCAGCTTGCCGCCGCCGCTGTTGCTGGCGGCAATGGCGGCAGCGGGATTCCTCGGCGGCGTGATCGCTCCGTCGCGCGATATGCTGGTCCGCAACGCGGCGCCGTCGGGCGCGGCGGGACGGGCTTTCGGCATCGTCTCTACCGGCTTCAACATCGGCGGCATTATCAGTCCGCTGCTGTTCGGCTGGATCATGGACCAGAACCTGCCGCATTGGGTGTTCGGCGCTTCGGTCGTGTTCATGGTCCTCACGGTGCTGCTCGCCCTTGTCACCGAGCGAGGTCCGCACGAGAAACAAGCGGCGCCTGATGCCAGGGCGATGCACCCGTGATGATATTCCGGAACTAATCGGTCAGGCGAATTTCGGTTGCCGCGCTCCGCCGACCAAACGTGCGCGCTCGGTGTTGGGCCACAGCAGCAGCAGGCCGAGCAAGCCGGACGCGATCAGGATGACGGCGTTGATGGTGAAGCCGGTCATGTAGCCGTCAAGCAGCCCTGACGCGCGCTGAATCACGCTGCCCATCACCGACGGGGCTAGAATGCCGGCAAGCGTGTAGATCGCCCCGTAGATCGCGATCACGGCGCCGCGCTGGGACACCGGTGTGAACTCTCCAATCATCGGCGCGCAGACCACATAGATCGATCCGCAAAGCCCCGACCCTATCACCAGCAAGCCGATCTGCAGGCCCGCGCCCTCGACATGCGGGAGAACGGCAAGGATTGATCCGCCGACGATCAGCGGGACCGCGCCGAGCACCCCGCGCGCGCCGCGGGTAGAAAAGCCGCGCGCCATCAGCAGCTGCGAAGTCCAGCCGGTGAGGAGCACGACAACGGCGCCGAACACCCATGGCAGGATCGAAATCCAGCCCGCGTCCTTTTGCGAGAAGCCGAGCCCCTTGACGATAAAGGGCGTGAACCAGGTCAGCCCCAGCGACAGCGCCCAGTAGGCGCCGAAGGTCGCGGCGCAGCAGCCGACAAAGGTCCGCGAGGTCAAAAGCTGGAAATAGGGAATGCGGGGCTCCGCATCCGCCATCGCAACGGTTTCAGCCAATGGGCCTTCCTTGCCCAGCATCCACCACGCCGCCACCCACATCAGGCCGACGACGCCGAGCGCGCCAAACGCATAGTGCCAGCTGTAATTGACGATCAACCAGTTCAGCGCCGGCACTGCGAGGATGACGCCAAACGCCGAGCCCTGCGACAACACCGCCGTGGGCAGGGTCCGCTTCTCGTCGGGGAACCATTTGTAGATCGCATGCACCGCCACCGAACCCGCCGGTCCCTCGCCGGCGCCGAGGACCACGCGGCAGATCAACAGCGTCGAGAAACTGACGGCACCCACCATCGGGAACTGCGCGAGCGCCCAAATGGCCGCCAGCGCCAGCAGCACCCAGCGCGTCTCGGTGCGATTGACCAGGAATCCGACCGCGATGGCCGCGATCGAATACAGGAAGAAAAATGCGGAGCCAAGCAGGCCGAATTGCTCCGGCTCGAGCTTCAGCTCGGCCATGATCGGCACGCCGGCGAGGCCGACCACGATCTTGTCCGCGAAATTCACCAGCATGAAGAGAAACAGGAGGAACGTGATCCTCCAGGCACCTTTGGGTGTCGGTGGCGTGGTCATGGTCGCTCCCTCATTGTCGTTCTATCGTTTTGTCGTTTGCTGGCTCTGTTGGATCGGCCGACCTGATGCTATCCAAGCCCGATCAGGTAATGCAACCGGGGATTCTTGCTGGAACGCGCCCTGCACTCCGGCTGCCCGACCTGTCTCGGGGGGATCACGATCGCGCTGCCGTCATGTTTGAGACCGTGATCTCCGGCTATGGTCTTGGTATGTTGAGCGACCATCAGAGGGGCTTTCATGGTGACACGCTTCGCATGACAAGTAGCAACCAGATCGTGCTGAGCGTTCGCAATCTGACCAAGGCCTATCGTTCCGCCGGAGAGCAAATCGCCGTACTGCGCGGGGTGAACCTTGACGTCGCGGCAGGCGAGCGGGTCGCGCTGACCGGCAAATCCGGCAGCGGCAAGAGTACGCTCTTGCATCTGATCGCGGGCCTCGATCACGCTGACGGCGGCGATATCCTGCTCGCCAACACGTCCATTTCCGATCTCACCGATGCCGGCCTGGCGGCATTGCGGCGCGACCGGCTCGGTCTGGTATTTCAGCAATTCAATCTGATCCCGAGCCTCAATGTGAGGGATAACCTTGCGTTCCAGTCTCGCATCGCCGGCCGCCACGATGCGGCCTGGCATGCCGAGCTTGTGGAACGATTGGGGCTCGGCGGCGTTCTGGAGCGCTACCCCGAGCAATTGTCCGGCGGCCAGCAGCAGCGGGTCGCGATTGGCCGCGCGCTGGCGGTCAGGCCGCTGATTCTGCTCGCCGACGAACCCACGGGCAATCTCGATGAGGCGACCGCAGATGACGTTCTCGCCCTCACCCGCGATCTGGTCGCGCAAACCGGCTGCGGCTTTCTGATGGTAACTCACTCGGCGCGGTTGGCGGCCACGCTCGACCGTCACGTCAACCTCAGTGCGGGGCTGATCGCGTGAACAGCATCCTGTGGATTCTAAAGGTCTTGTTGAGCCATTGGCGGCGACATCCGATGCAGCTTGCCACATTGCTGATCGGCCTGATTTCCGCGACCGCGCTGTGGAGCGGCGTGCAGGCGCTGAACCAGCAGGCTCGAAACAGTTACGACCGCGCGGCCGCCACTTTCGGCGGCGCCAGAACGGCGGCTTTGGTCAGCCGCAACGGCGCCACCTTCAACCAGCAACTCTTCGTCGACCTGCGCCGCGCCGGCTGGCCGGTATCCCCCGTTCTCGAAGGCCGCATCCAGATCGGCGGACGGGCGTTTCGCCTGCTCGGTATCGAGCCCGTCACGCTGCCGGCGGAAGTCGGCAATGCGCCGACGATCGGGAGAGCAGGCTTGCAATTCTTCATCACGCCGCCGGGAGAAACGCTGGTAGCGCCCGAGACGCTTTCCGAACTTGGCCTGCCGGAAGGTGCCTCGCCGCTGGCAAGCGGCAACACCTCGCTGCCGCCGCTTCGCGTGGCCGCGCAACTTGTTCCCGGCGTCATGGTGGTCGATATCGGCATTGCCCAGCGGCTTCTCAAAATGCCCAATCAGGTTTCCCGGCTCCTGATCGGCAAGACCAAAGCCAGTCGCATCCCGCTCGAAAATGTCACCGGCGACAAGTTGCGCCTGCTCGAACCCGACGCGGAAAGCGATCTCGAACGCCTCACCGACAGTTTTCATCTGAACCTGACGGCATTTGGCATGCTGTCGTTCTTCGTCGGGTTGTTCATCGTCAACTCCGCGATCGGGCTTGCATTCGAGCAACGCCTGCCGATGTTGCGAACCCTGCGCGCCTGCGGGGTATCCGCACGCATGCTGAACACGGTGCTGGTGTTTGAGCTGATATCGCTGGCGCTGGTTGCGGGCATTGTGGGCCTCGTTTGCGGCTACCTGATCGCGGCATCGCTGCTGCCCGATGTCGCGGCATCGTTGCGCGGGCTTTATGGCGCGCAGATTCCGGGACAACTCACGCTCAAGCCGGAGTGGTGGATCGCAGGCCTCACCATCAGCGTGCTCGGCGCGTTGCTGGCCGCGAGCGCGAGCCTGTTGAAAGCAATTCGCCTTTCGGTGCTGGCCGCGGCGCAGCCCTATGCGTGGCACCAGGCGCAGCACAGATGGCTGATCTTTCAAAGCGCGGTTGCCCTCGTTGTGTTCGCCGCTGCCGCCGGCTTCCTTTGGCTCGGCGATTCCCTTATGTCAGGTTTTGCGGTCCTCGCGGCGATGCTGCTTGGCGCGGCGCTCGCGTTACCTGCGCTCCTCGAGCTGGTTCTTGCCCAGGGTCAGCGGCGCGCGCATGGCGCGCTTGCGGTCTGGTTCTGGGCCGACAGCCGTCAACAGCTATCGGGATTGTCGCTGGCGCTGATGGCGCTGCTGCTTGCGCTCTCGGTCAATGTTGGCGTCGGCACCATGGTCGAAAGCTTCAGCCGGACCTTCACCAATTGGCTCGACGGACGGTTGGCGGCAGACGTTTACATCAATGCATCTGACGATGCGCAGGCCGCAGCCATCACGGCATGGCTCCGCGAGCGCCCCGATGTCGCGGCGATCCTGCCCGGCGGGCGGGCCGAAACCCGGATCGGAGGCGCGCCGGTCGAGATTCTTGGCCTTGCCGATCACGCTACCTATCGCGAACGCTGGCCGTTACTGCAATCGGCCGAAAATGCCTGGAGCAGACTCCGCCCCGGCAATGCCGGTTTCGTCAGCGAACAATTGGCTCGACGCATGAAGCTCACCATCGGCGATCAGGTCGATGTGCCTGCACCAGGAGGAAACTGGACGCTCGAGATTGTCGGCATCTACGCGGACTACGGCAATCCGAAGGGGCAGATTGCTGTCAATTTCACCGCATTGACCCGGCATTTTCCTGATATCCCGCTGACCCGATTGGGCCTGCGCGTCGACCCCGCCGCGGTTCCGGCACTGATGTCGGCGCTGCAGGACAAGTTCAGGCTTGATGACCGCAACCTTGTGGATCAGGCGACGCTGAAAGCGGAGTTGACGCGGATCTTCAACCGGACTTTTGCTGTGACCGCGGCGCTAAACGCCTTCACGCTCGGGGTCGCCGGCGTCGCTTTGCTGACGAGCCTGCTCACCCTTGGCAATTCCCGGCTGCCACAGCTTGCGCCCCTTTGGGCCATCGGAATCACGCGACGGCAACTTGCGGCGATCGAACTTCTGAAGACCGTGTCGGTCGCGCTGATCACGACCCTGCTCGCGCTGCCGCTCGGCCTGTTGGTCGCCTGGTGCCTGATCGCGGTGGTCAATGTGAAGGCGTTCGGCTGGCGGCTGCCATTTCACGTCTTCCCGCTGCAATTGCTCCAGCTTCTCGGCGTGGCCATGGCCGCTTCGCTGGTTGCCGCCCTGGTTCCCGTCCTCAAGCTGGCGCGGATGCAGCCGGTGGCCCTCATCAAGATCTTCGCCGATGAAAGATAGGCTTCGGATATCCCGTCGCGCCTTCGCGGGCGGCGCGCTGCTTCTCGCCCTCGACCGCAGGTGCAGCCTTGCGCAGGGCTTTGCCGGACTGGGCATGAGCGGCGACGGTTTCGCAGCGGTCGTCCCGGGAAAGACCTTTACCTTCCCGGCCGATCATGGCCCGCATCCGGACTATCGGATCGAGTGGTGGTATGTGACCGCAAATCTGGTCGATGCGTCCGGCGCGGCCTATGGCGCGCAATGGACGCTGTTTCGTCAGGCCATGCGTCCCGGCCCGCAGCAGGAAGGGTGGGCCAATCAGCAGATATGGATGGGACACGCGGCCGTCACGCGCGCCGACACCCACCGCTACAGCGAAACCTTCGCCCGCGGCGGCGTCGGCCAGGCCGGCGTCGAGGCAAGGCCTTATCGGGCCTGGATCAACTCGTGGCAAATGCGCGGGCTCGATGACATGCGCGATGATACGCTCGCGCCGCTCGAACTCAGCGCTTCGGGCGCGGATTTCGCCTACGCGCTGCGGCTCGATGCCGATCACGCACTGGTGCTGCAGGGGGAGGCCGGCTACAGCAGGAAATCGGAACGGGGACAGGCCTCGTATTATTTCAGCCAGCCTTATTTCAAGGCGACCGGCAGCCTCACGATCGACGACAAATCCGTCAAGGTCACCGGACAAGCATGGATGGATCGCGAGTGGAGCAGCCAGCCGCTCGCCTCCGATCAAACCGGGTGGGATTGGCTGTCGCTGCATTTCAACTCCGGCGAAAAACTCATGCTGTTTCGGCTGCGTCAGACCGACGGCAAGAATTTCGTTTCCGGCAAATGGTTCTTGCCGGACGGCGAAGCGCGACCGATCGTATCCACCGATGTTGCGATGACGCCGAAGGCCTTGACCGGGATCGAAGGGCGTAAAATCCCGACCAGCTGGGATATCGCAATTCCAGCTTTGGCGCTGATGATCTCGTGTCAGCCTCTGAATGCAAAGAGCTGGATGGGAACGAGCTTTCCCTATTGGGAGGGGCCGATCGGTTTTGCGGGTAGCCACAGCGGGGTTGGATATCTGGAGATGACGGGCTATTGAGGCCAGCGCCTTCGCTTCTGAAAAAGGAACTCCCGTCATGTTTCATGTCACGGCACTCGTCACCTGCCTGGCCATCCTGCTTTACTTCGTGACCAGTGCGCAGGTCGCGAAGGCGCGCGCCACATTCGGCATCAAGGCGCCGGCCATATCCGGAAATCCCGACTTCGAGCGCGTGTTTCGCGTGCAGATGAACACGCTGGAATGGCTGCCGATCTTCCTGCCGGCGCTCTGGCTGTTTGCGATCTACATCAGCGATGCGATCGCAGCCGCGCTGGGCGTAATCTGGATCATCGGTCGCATCCTCTATATGACTGGCTACTCAAAAGCCGCCAACAAGCGCGGGCTGGGCTTCGGTATTCAGGCCAGTGCTGCCATCCTGCTCTGGCTGGGTGCGATTGGCGCAATTGCGTGGCGCCTTGTTCACGCATGAGGGCGGGAATACTGCGTTCAAGGGCGGAATCTGCGTGTTACGGCAAAGTAAAGCGCGACAGATGAACACCGCCGCCGTTATTTGACTTCAAGCTGATCCCAAGTTTAAGTACCGGGTGCAGAGGTGAAACCGTACCGTCAAATTGCATGACGTCAGGCCTTTGGAGCGCTTCCCGCGCGCGAAGGTTGTAGCGAGCTCATGACATGAATGCCTTTTTCAAGCACCAGCTTGCGGACTACGTCGAGTATCACCGCGATCCCTGGAATTGCGCGATGCACGTGTTTGGTATCGTCACGCTGTTCCTTGCCGCGGTTCTCCCCCTCAGCCTATGGCACCTTTACGCGCTGGGCACATACGTCACCCTAGCGCCTATCATGGTCTTGCCGGTGCTGGTCTACTGGTTGTTGCTCGACGCAGCCCTCGGCGCTGCGATACTCGGCGCTGCTGTCGTATTGCTTTCGGCCGCTGCGACGATTGTGAGCCATGCCAGTCCCATCACTGTGTGGTCGATCACGGCCATATTGATCGTCACCGGTATCAGCTTTCAGGTCGTCGGGCATCGGGTGTTCGAACAACGACAGCCGGCACTGGTGGATCACCCAACGCACTTGCTGCTTGGGCCGATGTTCGTGATGGCGAAATTGTTCATCGCACTTGGTTTTCGGCACGATCTCGCAGCGATTATCGATCGAGTTCCGCCGCAATCGCCGCGCGGCCCTTCACCCTATGTCGAGGAACATCAGGTCGGGCCGCTGCCACATTCATGACCCGGGTACTTGTCACTGGCGGCACCGGCTTTATCGGACAGCACCTTGTATCGGCGCTCGCTGCTGGCGGTCGACGGGTACGGGTGCTGGATATTCGCCCACCGACCTGCGCCGTCCCAACCGTCGAATATGTCGCGGGTTCAGTCCTTGATCCGAACCAAGTGGACGAGGCGCTCCGCGATGTCGCCGAGGTTTATCACCTCGCCGGACTTCCGGGTATGTGGATACCTCAAAAGAGCGATTTCTATGCGGTGAATTGCCACGGCACGGAAGTCGTCATCACCACCGCGCGCAAGCGCGGGATTGCGCGCTTCCTGCATTGCTCGACCGAATCCATCCTTTTCCGACCATCGCCGCTACAGGGTGCAGGCAGCGAGCCTAACCTGCTGCCGCCCCAGGAAATGCCGGGTCTCTATACGCGCTCGAAAATGCTTGCCGAGCAGTTCGCCGCGCAGGCTGCGGCATCCGGATTTCCGCTGGTCATTGGCACGCCGACGATGCCAATCGGACCTCACGATCACAACCTTACCCCCCCGACCGCCATGCTCCGGCACTTTCTGAGCAGCCGCGTTCAACTGTATCTTGATTTCATCGTGAACCTGGTCGACGTGCGCGACGTCGCCGCGGGCCTGATCCTGGCGATGGAACACGGGCAAATCGGACATCGCTACATTCTCGGCGGCGAGAGTATCTCGCTGAAGAAGATCCTGCAGCTGATGGCGATGATCAGCGGCCGCCGCTATATCTCCATTCCGGTTCCCGGCCGAGTGGCGGAAATGTCCGCGGCCGTGCTGGAATTCATATCCGATCACGTGACGCACCGTCCGCCGACGGGTACGGCTGAGGGCGTCCGGATCGCGTTGCGGGCGACAGAGCTGTCAATCGAAAAAGCGCAGCGCGAGCTTGACTATGCGCCTCGCCCCATTGAACCCGCGTTGCGCGACACGATTGCTTATCTTCTCAGCGCCCGCGGCAAAGGGTTATAGATCCGGTCTCCATCTCGGCTTTCCAGGCATTTGCCAGCACCGTCCAATCAGGAATATAATTTAATTCATGACGCATGATCCGAACCAGTTCCTAGCCTTCGTCTGGAGTGGCTGGACCGCCACGTGGCCCACTCAATTGCTGGCGGTTATCTGGGTTGCATGGCTCATCAGCTGGGGCATCGGCTCATTCTTTTCCGGCCGAACCGAAAAGCACGTCCGGACCTGGGACTCGCGGGCCTACCGCATCCCCATTCTCGTCGGAGCCATCCTGCTTACGCCCTGGACGGCGGAGGTGCTCGCAGAGAAACCGCTATGGCGGGTCGGCACTGGCGGCACATATCTGCTCGCAGCCCTGACCGCAGCGGGCTGTCTGTTCACGTGGTGGGCGCGAATTCATCTCGGACGTTTTTGGTCGAACGCGATCACGCGCAAGGAAGGCCACCGGGTGATTGACACCGGCCCATACGGGCTGGTTCGTCATCCAATCTATACCGGGCTTATCGGCGCCATGATCGCCACGGGCGTCGCGGTCGCGACGGCGACGGCGCTGCTCGGCACGGTGTTGATCGCTGTCGGCCTCTGGCAGAAGGCGCGCATGGAGGAAGGCTTTCTGACGACCGAGCTCGGCGCGGACGCCTATGGACCTTACTGCCGCCGCGTTCCAATGCTGGTTCCGTTCCTGCCGCACCGCTGAGCTTCTGCCTGCGCGGCGTGCGGCATCATTGCCTGGACGGCAACGGCCCTGAGACCTCAACAAGCGGCACCAGATGGCGCGGAACGACGACGCGTTCGCCCGGCACCAGCGGCGCGCGATCCGCTCCCTTGTTGATCTGGGTGAGCGACCAGAGCGGCACGTGGTAGGTCGCCGCGATCGTCTGCAAACTATCCCCGGGACGGGCGAACACCGGCATCCCGCTATCCCACAGCTCGATCGCGGCCTTGGGAGGAACGACGAAGCGAACAGGCACGGTTTCGCCTTCGACCTTCGCCGAAGTTGTCGCGAGCTGCACGATCTTGGCGAGCAGCTGGTCGTGGACCGTGTCCATCTTTTCGATGTTGATATGCGAAACTTCATCATGCTCCGAGAGGTCGAAGCTCGCGTAGTGCCCCCGGTAGCCCGGCATCGGCTTGACGTCGCCACCCCCCAGAACGCTTTTTGACAGGAAGATGTTGATGAAGCGATCGACATTAAGCGGGACGTCGGGCGTGACATGGGCTGGATCGATCGCGACAGCCAGACTTACCCGGATGCCTTCAGCCTCTAGGATTTCTGAGAACTTCAGCACGCAAAACCCGCCCATCGAGTGCCCGATGAGGATGATCGGGGCGGGATTTTCGCGATATTCACGAATCGCCTGCGCGGCGATGATGCGGCAAATCGTGAACTCGTAGACATTCGCCGTGATCCCCGCCTGTTCGATCCGGTCGGTCAGGCGATCTATCCCGCGCGAGAAGAATGGACCCATGGCACCGCGGAACAGATAGGCACGTCCATGCAACTCGACCGCTGGCCGAGTCGTGTCCGGCGGCGCCGCGGCCTCGTTCGAGACCGCGATCGGACCTGCCGATGCCGGATCAAGGCCGCCATGCAAGAGCGGGGCGCAAAGCATCGCTCCAAGAACCACCACGGCAACTCGCGTCGGATTGATCATGCGTTCCACGAACCATCCTAAACGCTGGGGGCTCCATGCACTTGGAGCAAGAAATACACCATTCGATGCGCGAGACACACTTTAGGGCCGTCGAATTGGTGGAATTGTGACGCTCCTCAACGCCGGGGGCGTGCCCCCGGGAACCGGATCATGATCAGATCACGATCTGATCTCCCTGTTCGATCGCAATTAGCGGGTCCTGCCCGAATTGCGCGCTATGGCCCGCTTTGTCCCAAGCCTACCTCGCCGCACGAGCCTCCGGGTTCGGCGCTGCCGACGCCTCGCGCGGCCGGCCACCTAACGCAACGGCATCAATGGCGCTTATCACCTTCCGCTGCATGATCTCGTTCTTGTCGATGGTGATATGCCCGACGCCCGGGACATTCTGCACGTTGACGTTCTCGAGCGAACCACGCAGTTGCTTTGTTCTGGCAACGGGCTCGCCATTGCCATTTGCGATGTAGAAGTTGATGTAACGCCCGACGCGGCCGGACAAGCTCGTGCGAAACACCGAATCCAGACCGATCGCCAGTTTGACGGGGGCGCCAAGCTGGTCGAGACGCGCCACCATATCGGGCAGGACCGTTGCGCCCGAGGAATGTCCGACCAGAATGATCGTATGCACCTTTCCGCTTCTGTAATCTGCCGCGGCTTCGTCGGCGAGGGATGACCAGGAAAGATAGTTGACCACGGTGGTGGGGATGCCCTGCGCCTGCAACTTGGCTGCGATGTCATCGAGACCGAGCGAGAAAATATTGAGCACACCGCGCAGCAGATAGACGTGAGCGCCTGTTCCACCGGACGCGGGAACTGCATTCGCGGTGGCGCCGATCGGAAGCATCAGCAGCAACGTCATCGCCACGGCTTGCAGCGACCGCAACCACCATCGAGCAGGCAATCGAAGTCCGCCGACCAATTTCATGTAGCTGCAAAATAACTTCATAGGTTCCCCTCAGAGGCGCAAATTGGTTGGCCGGAAGGTAGCCATGGCATGCTCGCATCTGCAACAAAAGGGGCCACGGCGCCGTGATTTAATCACCGTTACGTGTCCCTATTGCAACACCCGGCGATTTAGCTGCCTTGGGTCCTATTTCTGCATCCTATCTCGGCTCTGCGGCGCAGTTCGCGCGACGCTGCGCCGGGTTCCGGACACAGGGAGATCGCGATCACCGCGTCAGTGGGCAGCCAGAGTCCTTGGCAGAGGGGAAAGCCTTGTCGCCCGGCACGACAGCAAGCTGCTTGTAGTAATCCCACGGCTTCTTGGATTCGGATGGCTTCTTGACCTCAAACAGATAGAGGTCGTGCACCATCCGGCCGTTCGGGAGCACCTTGCCGCCCTGGGCAAACATGTCGTCGACCGGCAGTTCTTTCAGCTTCTTCGCGACAGCATCGGAATCCTTGGTGCCGGCCGCCTTCACGGCCTTCAGATATTGCAACGTCGCCGAATAGGTGCCCGCCTGGATCATATTGGGCATGCGTCCGGTGCGCTTCATGAAGCGTTCCGAGAACGCGCGGGTCTGGTCGTTCTGGTCCCAGTAGAAACCTTCCGTCAACACAAGACCTTGCGCCGCCTGCAGCCCGAGGCCGTGCACTTCAGCGAGGGTCAGAAGCAGACCGGCCAGCTTCTGGCCGCCGGCAACGATGCCGAATTCCGCCGCCTGCTTGATCGAGTTGGTGGTGTCCAGGCCGGCATTGGCGAGGCCGATGATCTTCGCCTTCGAGCTTTGCGCCTGCAGCAGGAACGAGGAGAAATCCGACGAGTTCAGGGGAATACGGACCGAACCGAGCACCTTGCCGCCATTCGCCAGGACGATCTCGCTGGTATCTTTTTCGAGCGCATAACCGAACGCGTAGTCGGCGGTCATGAAGAACCAGGTGTCTCCGCCGGCTTTGACCAGCGCGCCACCGGTGCCGACCGCAAGCGCATGGGTATCGTAGGCCCAGTGGAAGCCATAGGGCGTGCAGGCATCGCCGGTCAGGCGCGAGGTCGCTGCGCCGACGACAATATCGATCTTCTTCTTTTCCTTGGACAGCTCTTGCACGGCGAGCGCCACCGACGACGTCGTCAGCTCGGTGATCATGTCGACGCCTTCGACCTCATACCAGCGCCGTGCGATGCTGGTGGCAAGATCGGGCTTGTTCTGGTGGTCTGCGGAGACGATCTCGATCTTCTGGCCGAGCACGCTGCCGCCAAAATCCTCGATCGCCATCTTGGCCGCCTCGAAGGAATATTTGCCGCCATAATCTGCGTAGACCCCGGACTGATCGTTCAGAATACCGATCTTGACACCCTGCGCCGACGCCGGGACCACCACTAGCAGGCCGCATGCCGCAACGGCCGCCGCCAACATTCCCAATTTCATAATTACCTCCCCCAAAATTCTGGTTCCGAGCATGATATTTTATAACTTTACCGCTGCCCATCCATTTCGAATGAGCCGATAGTATGATCGCGAGGTGGTTTAGATGATGGACACCCGCTATCCGGCCTGGGCCGGGGTTTTCCGCTGCGACCGATCCGCCAGGCTGCGAACCAGCATGTAGAAGATCGGCGTGAACACCAGCCCGAACAGGGTCACGCCCAACATGCCGAAGAACACGGCGACCCCGACCGCCTGTCGCATTTCCGATCCCGAACCGGATGAGACGACCAGCGGCAGCACGCCGAGAATGAAGGCAAACGACGTCATCAGAATCGGGCGCAGCCGCAGCCGGCAGGCTTCGATAACGGCCAGCAGGCGCTCGCGGCCCTCGAGCTCGATATCGCGGGCAAATTCGACGATCAGGATGGCGTTCTTCGCCGCCAGTCCGACCAGCACCACGAAGCCGATCTGGGTGAGAATATTGACATCCTGTCCCATGATCCGCACCCCGATCGTCGCGGCCAGGAGGCACATCGGCACGATCAGAATCACGGCGAACGGCAGGCTCCAGCTGCCATATTGCGCCGCCAGCACCAGGAATACGAACAGCACGCAGATCGGGAACACATAGAGACCGGATTGGGCGCCATTGACCTGCTGATACGACAGGTCGGTCCAATCGTACGAAAAGCCGCTGGGCAGAGTTTGGTTTGCCAGCCGCTTCATGATGTCGATGGCCGTCGACGAACTCGTTCCGGGGGTCGTATCCCCCTGAAGTTCCGATGACGGGTACAGATTGTAGCGCGCGACGCGATCGGGGCCCGCGATGTTGCGGAAGTCCACGACGCTGCCCAACAACACCATGTCGCCGGCGGCGTTGCGGGTGCGCAGGCGGGCGAGATCGGCGGTCTCCTTGCGAAACGGCAGGTCGGCCTGCGCGGTGACATGATAGGTCCGGCCGAGAATATTGAAGTCGTTGACATAGGCCGAGCCGAAATAGGTCTCGATCGCATCGGTCACGTTCTGGATCGGCACGCCGAGCTTCTGCGCCTTGATGCGATCGATATCGACGAACACCTGCGGCGTATTGGCGGTGAATGGCGAGAACACCGAGGTCAGCCCCGGCGTCCTGCGGGCCGCGGCGACGAGTTCGTCGGTTGCCGCCGCCAGCAGGGCGGGACCGCGGCCCTGCCGGTCCTGTATGCGCATGGTGAATCCGCCGCCGGTGCCGATGCCGGGAATCGAGGGCGGCGGGATAACGATAATGAAAGCCCCCTCCAGGGTGGAAAGCCGCCGACGCAGGTCGCCCGTGATCTTCGCGGCCGACAACCCTTTTTTCAGGCGCACCTCCGGTTCCTCGAATACCGGAAACAGCGCGGCCGCGTTGCTGGCCTGGGTCCGCGTCGCGCCGGAAAGTCCGGCGAACGCCGCGACGCGAACGATGCCGGGCGTGTCGAGCGCGATGCTTTCGACCTCGCGGACGATCTCGGTGGTTCGCGCCAGCGAGGCCGCGCCCGGCAATTGCACGGAGACGATGACGTAGCCGCGATCCTGGGCCGGAATAAACCCCTGCGGCGTCGTGACGAGCAACCAGCCGGCGCTGCCGATCAGCGCCACGTAAATCAGCAGCATCACCACCGAGTGTCTGATGACGAATCCGGCGGCACCGGCATAGCGATTGGACAGCCAATCAAAGCCGCGATTGAAAAGGCCGGTGAATTTTTCCCAGCCGCGCCCGATCAGGTTCCAGCTTGCGGGCGGCCGCCTCTCTTCATGCGGTTGCAGGATTTGCGACGCCAGCGCCGGCGACAATGTCAGCGAGCAGAAGCAGGAGATCGCGGTCGCCACCGCGATGGTGATGGCGAATTGCTGGAAGAACTGTCCGGAAATTCCGCCGAGGAATGCGGTCGGCACGAACACCGCGCACAGCACCAGCGCGATCGAAACCAGCGCGCCACCGACCTCCTCCATGGTACGCAGCGCCGCATCGCGCCGGCTCAGGCCGTCGCGAAGATGACGTTCGACATTCTCAACCACCACAATCGCGTCATCGACCACGATGCCGACCGCGAGCACGAGGCCGAACAGGGTCAGGTTGTTGATCGCAAAGCCGAGCGCGGCCATCGCGGCAAAGGTGCCGACCAGCGACACCGGGATCGCCACGACGGGAATGATGGCGGGACGCCATCCCTGCAGAAACACCAGAACGACGACGACCACGAGGACCATCGCCTCGTAGATCGTCTTGATCAGTTCGCTGACCGACTGCGCGATGAACTCGGTCGGATTGTAACCGATATTGTAGTCGAGCCCTTTGGGGAAATTGGCCTTGAGCCTGACCATGGCATCGGAAATATTCTTCGCCGTGGCGAGCGCGTTCGAGCCGGGGCGCTGGGTCACCAGCATCGCAACCGCGGTCTTTCGCAGCAGGAAGCTGTTGGTCGTGTAGTCCAGCGCGCCCAATTCGATCCGGCCCACATCGCGCAGCCGCACGGTGCGCCCGTCTTCCCCGGCCTTGACGAGAATGTCCTCGAACTGCTCGACATCCTTCAACCGGCCAGTGAAGGTGAGGTTCGGCTGGAAGGCCCGATCCGCGATCGGCGGCGCCGCGAGCTGCCCTCCGGCGATCTGCAAGTTCTGCGCCCGGATCGCCGCCAGCACATCGCCTGCCGTCAATCCCAAATTCGCGATCTTGTCGGGATCGAGCCACAGGCGCATGGAGTAATCGCGCGCACCGAAGATCTGAATGTCGCCGATACCGTCAAGCCGAAGCAGCTGGTCGCGAACCTGAAGCAGGGCATAGTTGCTGATGTAGAGCTGGTCGAAGCTGTCGTCGGGCGACAGCATGAACACGACCATCAGGATGTCCGGGCTGTTCTTGCGCGTGACGACGCCGTTACGCTGAACCTCCTCCGGCAATTGCGGCTGCGCAATCGCCACCCGGTTCTGGACCAGCACCTGGGCCTTGTCGAGATCGGTGCCGAGCTTGAACGTGACCGTGATCGTGAGCTGGCCGTTCGAGGTCGCCTGGCTGTAGAGGTAGAGCATGTCCTCGACGCCATTGATCTGCTGCTCGATCGGCGCCGCGACGGTATCGGAAACGGTCTGCGCGGAAGCCCCGGGATATTGCGTGGTGACCACGACGGTCGGCGGCACCACCTGCGGATATTCCGCCACCGGCAGCGTGGTGTAGGCGATCGCGCCGACGATCAAGAGCACGATGGACAGCACCATCGCCAGAATCGGCCTGTTGATCGAAAGCTGGCCGAGGTTCATGTCTTGCTACCGGCAGAGGCCGCCTTGGCGGCATGCGGGGTAACCTTCGCCCCGACGCGCACACGCTGCAGGCCATCGACGACCACGCGGTCTTCCGGCTTCAGGCCCTCGCGGATCACGCGCAAGCCCTCGTCGAGCGGCCCGAGGGTGACCGGCTTCGCCTCCACCGTGTCGTCGTCCTTCACCACGAAGACGATCTTGTGCGATTGATCGGTGGCGACGGCGGTGTCGGGCACGAGCAGGGCTTCATAAGGCGCGCTTGCGATCAGGCGGACGCGGCCAAATTGTCCGGGCAGGATGGAAAAATCCTTGTTCGGAATCACGGCCCGTCCGCGCAGCGTGCCGGTCGAAACATCCAGACGGTTGTCAAGGAAATCCACCTTGCCATCGTGAGACGGCTTGGTTTCACCGGTCAGCGTCACCTGGACCGGATTGGGGTTGTCGTGCGAACTCGGGCGCTTGCCCTCGAAATAAAGCCGGTTGTATTTGAGGTAAGTCGCCTCATCCATGTCGAAATAGATGTAGATTGGATCGAGGGAAACGATCGAGGTCAGCAGCGTCGCGCCGCCCTCGCTGCCCTGCACAAGGTTGCCGATGCTGACCAGATGCCGGCTGACCCTGCCGGCGATCGGCGCCACGACATGGGTAAATTCGATGTTGAGCTGGGCCGCCTTCAGCAGGCCCTCGGCCTGCATCTCCGCCGCTCTCGCCGCCTGTAGCGACTGGCGCCGTTGATCGACGGTGGAGTCTGCCACGTTCTGCGACTGTTGCAGCGTAAGCGCGCGATCCAGTTCCCGCTTGGCGAGTTCGACCTTGGCGCGCGCATCGGAAAGCTGGCCATCGGCCTGCGTCGCCACTGCCTCGAACGGACGTGGGTCGATGATGTAAAGGAGATCGCCGGCTTTGACGAATGCGCCGTCGCGGAATTCGACATTGGTGACGAACCCGCCGACCCGGGCGCGCACCTGAACTTCTTCAACCGCGTCAAACCGTCCGGTGAATTCATCCCAATCCGTGACGGTGCGCTTGGCGGGCTGAGCGACCGTGACGGGCGGCGGAGCGGCAGCAGCTTGCGGCGCCGGCTTGTCATCGCAGCCGGACAAGGTCAGCGCGAGCAGAACGATCACCGGCTTGAGATCGAGGCACGAACGGATATCGACAATTCGAGCTAAACGCTCCGCTTTTTCAGTCGCGCTCAATTCCCACTCCCCAGAGCTATGGTCGCGATCGATATTGTCGCGATCGATCGAGGCGGCTGGACCAAGATGAGATCGGCTGACAGTCTGTTCAAGAGGCGGCCGGGATCAAGCAAAATTTGCTAGGCGCGGCGCGACCTGCATTCAAAATAATGTATGCCCGGGCCCGGTAGCGTTGGAATTATTCGCCAGGCGGCCCGAGACGACGTCGGACCTAGCCGTACGGCTAGGCCAAAGCAGACCGGCTCGTTCGCGGCCGGAGCGCCGAGCGCGGCGGAACGCATTTCATTTTAAGGCTCCCCACCTTGCGGTTACTCCGCTAGATTACTTCCAACCAATAAGACCAATCGTCCGGGGAGGACAATCGCCGTGTTCAGGGGGCGCGTGGCTTTCGGCGCGATGGAGGGGGTCGCTTTCGGTCGTGCAAATCGACCGTGCGCACGCGGCCCGCGCTTTTCTGTTGGTCAGCGGCACGCTCAACCACGAGACATCCGAGATCAAGAACGAGATCAGGAAATCGATGCAGTGGGTGCCGCACACCCCACGCAAGATCGATGACCCGGCGCAAATACGCGAATTTCTTCTTCTGGTTGCATAGTGAAGTTGTTTGGAGGAAAGATGTACACCGGCAAGCATGCTCATCTCCGTCCCCTTCAGCCCGCCTTCATCATGGCAAATTCCGGCGAGGCCGTGAGCTACGCGGAGCTGGAGGCGCGCAGCAACCGCCTGGCGCACCTGTTTCGCAATCGCGGGCTGAAGCGGCTCGACCACTATGCGATCTACATGGAGAACAACAGCCGCTACCTCGAGGCCTGCGGCGCAGGCGAGAGAGCCGGCCTGTATTATACCTGCGTGAACTCCTACCTGACGGCAAGCGAACTTGCCTACATCGTCACCAACAGCGAATCCCGTATCCTGGTCACGTCGATCGCCAAGCTCGAGATAGCCCGCGAGGCTATCAAGCAATGTCCCAAGGTCGAACTCTGCATCGTGGTCGATGGCGCCGGCGAAAGCGACCGCATCGTCGGCCTGCGCGAGGCGACCAGCGGGCTGCCAAAGACGCCGATAGAAGATGAGTGCATCGGCACCGCGATGCTCTATTCGTCGGGAACGACGGGACGGCCGAAAGGCATATTGCGGCCACTGCCCCAACAACCGCCAACACAGCAATTGCCCATCTTCGATTTCCTGCAAAAACTTTGGCAGTACCGCGAGGGAATGATCTACCTGTCACCCGCGCCGCTCTACCATTCGGCGCCGCAGGCAGCGGTCAACCTCGCGATCCGGTCGGGCGGCACTGTCATCATCATGGAGAGCTTCGACCCGGAACGCTATCTCGAGCTGGTCGAGAAATGGGGCGCGACACACAGCCAGCTGGTTCCGACGATGTTCTCGCGGATGCTGAAGCTGCCGGAAGCCGTGCGAAAGCGCTACGATCTGTCGTCCCTCGAGATCGCGATCCACGCTGCCGCCCCCTGTCCGGCTACCGTCAAGGACGACATGATCAAATGGTGGGGACCGATCATCCACGAATATTACGGCGCAACCGAAGGCCTTGGATTTACCGCCTGCAACAGCGCGGAGTGGCTGGCCCATCGGGGGACCGTAGGCCGGGTCCTGCTCGGCGAGCTTCACATTCTCGATGAGAACATGAAGCCGTGTCCCGTCGGCACATCCGGCACGGTCTGGTTCAAGACCGCGACCCCATTTGAATATTTCAACGACCCGAACAAGACCCGCGAGGCCCGCTCGCCCGACGGCAGCATGAGCACCGTCGGCGACGTCGGTTATGTCGACGCCGACGGCTTCCTCTACCTGACCGATCGCGCAACCTTCATGATCATCTCGGGAGGCGTGAATATCTATCCGCAGGAGTGCGAGAACCTGCTGATCACCCACCCCAAGATCGCCGACGCCGCGGTGTTCGGCGTTCCCAATGCCGATCTCGGCGAGGAGGTGAAGGCGGTGGTGCAACCGATGCCCGGTATAGTGCCGGGACCGGATCTTGCCGAGGAGCTGATTTTTTTCTGCAGCCAGTCGCTGTCACGCCAGAAGGTTCCGCGCTCGATCGACTTTGAGCAGGAGCTGCCGCGGCTGCCGACTGGCAAGCTCTACAAGCGGCTGTTGCGCGACCGTTACTGGGGCAACAAGACGTCGCGAATCGTGTGAAGGGGCGAGGCCCTTCACACGCGGCGCGCGTGGATTGCATCAACGAAGATTGCGGCCGTTTCGATCGCCTTCCAATTCGGATGTCCGGCGAGCCGCCGCTTGATTGATCGCCGGCTATTTGCTGGGATGCTTGCGGGCTGAGGTGCACATGAAGTGGAAAACGGAGCGCGACCTCTTGATCGCGCAGACCATGGCATTTGTTCAGTCCGTCGCCGGAAAGACGGCGGGGGCCGAAGGCCGGGCTGAGTCAACTCCGCAGGATCGGCCCACCGAGGCCGAGCGACCTGCCGAGAGCGCGGCAATCACCCGAGCGCCTCCGGCCCGTCCCAGCGAGCTTCGCGAAGAAATCCGCGGGCGGGTGGCTGCTTTCCGCGCCCATCAGGAGCTCTTCAACCGTGACCGCGATGAATATTGCAACTCTGTCCTGGCAAAGGTTCGTGCATCAAGGGAGCACTCGTCCAAGGCACCGGACAAGCAGCCGGCCAAAGGTTGACCCGGCTGTGCTCGGACGTGATCCGCTGGCGCGGTGGAAAACGGCTTGCATGGCGCGATTTTTGCAACGCTTAACCAACTCCCCCGTTGCCAATAACGAGCGGGACCAATCAGAGGAGCAACGTCATGACGCTACTAAATCGAAGAGGTCTGCTGGGCACGGGGTCGGCGATGTTGGCGCTCGCAGTGTTTGGCAACAAGGCCGCTTTGGCGGCGGGGTCGCCGGGACTGACGACCCACGTCCTCGATACGGCCAATGGCAAGCCCGCGGAAGGCGTCAAGATCGAATTCAGCGTGCTGGAGGGCAGCGCGTATAAACTGATCAAGACCGTTCATACCAATGCCGACGGCCGAAACGCTGAGCCCCTGCTGACCCCGGAAACAATGAAGGTCGGCCAATACCAATTGGTATTCTATCTCGCCGAATACTACACAAAGCTCGGCACGACCCTGCCCAATCCCCCATTTCTGGATAAGGCCGTGATCCAGTTCGGAATGGCGGATGCCGCATCGCATTATCACGTCCCGGTACTGGCATCGCCCTGGAGCTACACGACCTATCGCGGCAGCTAATGCTTCACCGCCTTCAAGCGGGGGAGGCCGAGATGATCAATCCTCACAGACTGCTGTCGTCCCTGATCTGCGCTTGGTTGCTTACCTGGTTGCCTGGGCCGGTCATGATCGCCGTCGCGATCGCCGGCCCGGTAGACATGGCGCCGATCAATGCAATGGATCGCGCAGCTTTCGTTCAGAAATTTGGAGGCATCTTCGAGAACTCGCCATGGGTCGCCGAGAAGGCCTGGGAGAAGCGGCCGTTCGCCAACCTCGACGACATGCACGCCGCGATGGTCGCCGTGGCGAGGTACGCACCGGCGGCCATGCAACTCGCACTGTTGCAGAGCCACCCCGACCTCGCCGGCAAGGAAGCCGAGGCCGGCACGATGACCGCGTCATCGGTCGCGGAGCAGGCCAGCGCCGGGCTCAACGCCCTGTCTCATGCCGAGATGATGCAGATGTCGGAACTCAACGCCGCCTACAAGAAGAAGTTCGGATTTCCGTTCATCATCGCGGTGAGGATGCACACCAAAGAGGACATTCTGTTCGAGTTTAACCGCCGGCTGCAGAACGACACCCAAACCGAATTCGCCAACGATCTGCAAAATGTCTACATCATTACCAGGTTGCGCCTGAACAAGCTGCTGGACGCAAGTTGAGCGAGACCGAGCAGCGTTTTCGAACTGCGAATTTCGGAATCGGGATACTGGTCTGCGTTCAAGGAGAGCCGTAAAGTCCGGTTCGCTTGATCGCTTTACCCGTTGCAACCACGCAAGGCTTGCGGTCGGCAAGATGTTTCCCAAGTAAAAAAGTGAAACCAAGACAACCGAGACCGAGCCGCCATGGGATCACAGATGCATTATTTGCCGCTGACGCCGGGACTGTTTTCCATCCTCGTCTTCCTGGTTGTCGGGCTGATCATCCTGATTCAGCTTCGCATTCTCAGATATGCCTATATGAAGCTCGGGGTCAGCCCGGGGGTTGCGCTCCTTCTGCTGTTCGGCTCGCTGATCGGCAGTTATTTCAATATTCCGGTCACGATCCTGCCCGGGCCGCTGGTCAGGTCGGGGCAGATCGTCGATTTCTTCGGCATGCAATATGTCGTTCCGCTCGTGACCTCATGGCCCGGCACCGTTCTCGCCGTCAATGTCGGCGGCGCGGTGATACCGACGATCATGTCCACCTATCTCGTGATCCGATATCAGCTATGGCTCAAGGCCGCGATCGCGATCGTCGCCATCGCTTTCATCATCCATGCAATGGCCACCCCGGTGCATGGGATCGGCATTGCCGTGCCGGTCTTCGCGCCGGTCGTGACCACGGCAATCCTTGCATTCATCCTGTCCCGCGAATACGCGGCCCCGCTCGCCTATATCGGCGGCTCGATGGGAACGCTGATCGGAGCCGATCTTCTCAATCTCGACAAGATCAGCGGCCTTGGCGCTCCGGTCGCTTCGATCGGCGGCGCGGGAACGTTCGATGGCATCTTTCTCACCGGGATTCTCGCCGTCCTGCTCGCCGGGATTGCCTCTCCCTCGCGCCCGAGACCGGCCTGGTGAACGCCGGGGGTTGCAGGCATTGCAGGGCTACGTGAGTTGCCACCCTCCCCGACTATCAATAAGAAGAAAGAAAAGGCTCGGAAGGTGGCGGCGCCGGCTAACCGTCGATCCCGGGCAATAAACAAAGGGTAGCGGTTACGCCTATGGAAGCTCGGTCAAGCCATGCGACAGCCGGCAAATGGTCGCCGCCATCCCACGCAAGCAGCATCGTCAAGAACATCCATGCCATGCTGCACCCGCGTAATATTGTGCTGGTCGGCGCGACCGACAAGCCGGGCAATTACGCCGAGCGCATCTGGAACAACCTGATCAAATACAAGTTCGAAGGCGGCCTGTATCCGCTCAACAGCAAACGCGAAACGATCTGGGGCGTCTCCTGCTACAAGGATTTTGCCAGCCTGCCGGACAAGCCCGATCACGTGCTCGTGCTGGTGCCGGCCCGTTTCGCGGTTCAGGTGATCCGGGACGCCGCGGCGGCTGGCGCCCGCTCGGCGACCATCGTGACCTCCGGCTTCAGCGAATTGCAGGACGATGAAAGCCAGAGGCTTGCCGCCGAGCTGCAACAGGCGATCCGCGAAACCGGCCTCGCCGTGACCGGGCCGAATTGTCTGGGCAATCTGAGCGCCGGCGAAAAGCTGTTTACCAATATCGACGATCGCGTGGTCACGATGGAGGCCGGCCCGGTCGCCATCGCCGGTCAATCCGGCGCGATCGTAATGGCAATCCGCCAGGCGCTGGAAGATCGCGGCGTCGGCGTCGGCTACATGGTCACGACCGGAAACGAGGCCGGGCTCGAGACACCCGACTTGATGACCTATTTCGCGGCCGACCCCTCGATCCGTGTGATCGTGGTCTATCTCGAGGGCGTGCGCAATACCAAGGTCTTCCGCGAAGCCTGCAAGGCCGCGCGCGCGGCGGGCAAGCCGGTGATCGCCCTCAAGCTCGGCGCGTCCGAGGGTGGACGCGCCGCGGCGATGGCGCATACCGGCGCACTCGCCGGCTCGATCGAGACATTCGACGCCATTTCGACCCGCGAAGGCGTGATCCGCGCGCGCGGGTTGGACGAATTGATCGAAACGACCGAATGTTTTGTCCATGCCGATCTGCCGAAGGGCGCGCGCCTTGCGGCCGTCACCCTGTCGGGCGGCAAGCGCGGCCTCTTGATCGATGCTTTCTCGTCGGCGGGTCTCGACTTCGTCCGACTGAGCCAGAGCGCCAGCGACAAACTCGCGAAAATGCTCGGCCCCGGCAGTATCGTCGGCAATCCGCTCGATGCGGGGTTCGCTGCCGTGGTCGACCCTTCCGTCTACATGCAGTCGATCAAAATCATGATCGACGATCCCGACACCGATATCGTCATCATCGACGCTGAATTGCCGAAGGCGCCGCATGAACTGCGCGAACGGAATTTGCGTATCGTCAACGAGATGGCGGCGGCCGCAAGCAAGCCGGTGATCTACATCTCGGCGATGTCGATCGGCTTCACCGAATTCACCAAGGGCTTGCGCAAGTCGCTGCCGCATATCGCCGTGATGCAAGGGCTCGACCGGGCGGTCGGCGCGATCAAGGCGCTGATCGAATACGCCTCGCTGCGCAAGGAGGTGCCGGATATGGTGTCGAGCTCCAGCGCCGCGGCACGCGCGACGCTGGAGCGGACGCTGAAGAATGCCAAAGGGCAGGCGCTCGATGAGGTCGCTTCAAAGAAGCTGCTCAAGGCCTATGGCATCCCGGTGTCGAGGGAAGAGATTGCGCGGACGGCGGCGGACGCTGTGAAGATAGCCAAGAAAATCGGCTTTCCCGTCGTCGCCAAGGTCGTCAGCGCGGAAATTCTGCACAAATCCGATATCGGTGGCGTGGTGCTGAACATCAACAGCGCGGCCGAGGTCAGGAAGGCTTTCAACGAAATCACCGCACGGGTGAAAAAACTGAAGAACAAGCCGAAGCTCGATGGCATCCTGATCGCCCAACAGGTCAAGGCAGAGCTTGAACTCGTCGTCGGCGCCGCCCTCGATGCCGAGATGGGTCCGGTCGTGCTGTTCGGAACCGGCGGCGTCGATATCGAACTGATGAAGGATGTTGCGCTCGCCGGCGCGCCGCTCGATGCGGCCGAGGCCAGGGAACTGATCGGCCGCACCAAGGCCGGTGTGAAGCTCAGGGGTTATCGCGGCAAGCCCGCACTGCACGAAATATCCGTCGTCAAGGCGCTCGTCGGCCTGTCCAACATGATGGCGGACGCAGGGACCCGGATCGCCTCCATCGACGTCAATCCGTTTCTCGTCAATATCAGGACCGGCGTTGCCGTCGACGCCCTGATTGTCCTGAACAACGCCGCGGCCGAGGGCGCCGCCGGTCACTAACCTCGATTGGGGGAGCCGATGCGATTGGCGTTAGCTGCACTGGCGATGGTGGGGGCGGCCATTTCGGATACGGCGATGGCGCAGGCCCCGGCTCCCGGTTCTTCGGCAGCCGTATCATCGGCTTCGTTTCCGGTGTGGGCCTATCCGTGGGCTCCGGATTTCAAGGCCGCACCCGACGACGGTGTGCCGCGACACGTGCCCGACAGTACGGCCGCCTTCACCATCACCCAGCAGCGCGATCTGTTCTTCGTGCCGGACTGGCATCCCGACGATCATCCCCCGCTGCCGGATGTCGTCGCGCACGGCCGGCGGCCTGACGTGCGGGCGTGCGGCTCGTGTCATCGCGCTGAAGGGACCGGCGGGCCGGAGAATGCCAGCCTGGCCGGACTTCCCGCCTCCTATATCCTCCAGCAGATGGCCGACTACAAAAGCGGGGCGCGGAGATTTGCAGGGCCGCAGCGAAGCCCGGTCCTGCTGATGACCGCGATCGCCAAAGCCGCTACCGAGGACGAAATGCGCGCCGCGGCGGCCTATTTCTCGTCGCTCAGCCCAAAGGCCAATATCAAGGTGGTGGAGACCGCTACTGTCCCGGCGACGCAGATCGCCCGGGTTTTCTACATGCTCCTGAAGGATGGCGGCACCGAGCCGATCGGTCAGCGCATCGTCGAGGTACCCTTGGATGTCGAGCAATTCGAGCATCGCGACACGCGATCGCAATTCGTGGCGTACGTGCCGAAAGGAAGTATCGCAAAGGGCGAAGCCTTGGTCAAAACCGGGGGATCGGGCACCACGACGCCTTGCGCCACCTGCCACGGCCCCGACCTCAGGGGCGTGGATTCCGTTCCTGGAATTGCCGGACGTTCGCCGAGCTATCTCGTGCGCCAAATCTACGACTTCCAGCAACATGCGCGAGCCGGAAGCGCGGGCGCCCTGATGGCACCGGTGGTCGAAAAACTCTCGCATGACGACATGATCTCGCTCGCGGCTTACGTTTCGTCCCTGAAGCCCTGAGCCACGGCTTTGCCCGCGCGCCGGATCACCCCCGATCACTCCGCTCCACGACGACGGGAAATCTGCAACCTAGGCCGAAGGTTGCAGGATTTGCCCCGGGATGGTCATTGGCAAAGGCGAGCCGGAAAGGTTACGCTCACCGCCTCAAATGGCATCAAAGAATGCCGGGTTGAAGACGCGTTATGTCTGGGAGGACAGCATGGGCACTTCGCAACGATCTTGGCCGGTCGATCGGCGGACTATATTGCGGACCAGCGCCGCGCTTGCTGCAGTGCAATTCTCATCCCCCTTCATCATCAAGGCGAGGGGCGAGACGCCGGTGCGGATCGGATTGGTCGATCCGCTGACCGGGGTTTATGCCGCAATCGCGCAGGGCGAGGTGGTGGGCGCGAAATTCGCCGCCGAAGAGATCAACAAGAAGGGCGGCATTCTGGGCAGGCCCCTCGAGCTCCTGATCGAGGACTCCGCCAACGATGTCGGCACCGGGGTGCAAAAGACGCGGAAGCTGATCGAACGCGATTCTGTGAGCTTCATCATCGGCGACGTGAATTCCGGCATTGCAATCGCGATGGCGCAGGTCACCAGCGAGAAGAAGGTGCTCCATATCGTGTCAGGCGGTCATACCGATCCGATCACCGGCACCAACTGCTCGTGGAACGTGTTCCGGGTCTGCAATTCTACCGCCATGGACGCCAATGCGATCGCCACTACGCTGATGGAGAAATTCGGCAAGAAATGGTACTTCCTGACGCCGGACTACGCGTATGGACACTCGGTCCAGGCCGGTTTTGAGAAGCTGTTGAAGGCTGCGGGCGGCACTTCCGCCGGATCCCTCGTGCCCCTGGGCACACCGGATTATTCGGCCTATTTGATCCAGGCAAAGGCGTACGGCCCGCAGGTGCTGATCAACGTCATGGGCGGCGGCGACCAGGTCTCGAGTCTCAAGCAATTTGTCCAGTTCGGCATGGACAAGCAAATGGCGGTCGGCGGCACCCTGTTCGAGCTTGAGAGCATCCGCGCCGTGCCCGACGGCGCACGCGTCGGATGGTGGACCATGGAATGGTGGTGGGACCAGCCGGGCGTGCCGCACGTTGCCGAGTTCAACGCCGCTATGAAGAAGATCACAGGCCTCTCGGCCACCGCACGCAACTGGTTCGGCTATTCCTCGGTGCAGACGTTGGCGATGATTGCCAATCAGGAGAAGACCCTCGACGCCGTCAAGCTGTCGCGGGCGCTTTCCGGATTCAAGCTACCGCCGGAGATCGCCCTGCAACCGGGCGCACCGGCGTTCCGCGCCGGTGACCACGAATTGATGAGTAGCGTGTTTGTCGGCGAGGCGCACCCGCCGAAAGGCGATCCCGACAATATGTTCACGGTACGCAGCCTCGTGCCCGGCGAGAAGGCGGCAGGTCCCGCGGAGGGCACCGGCTGCAAGATTCAATGGCCAGCCTGAGACAAATCGACAAGGCGCCTGGTGCCGTAGCGCGGCAGGCGAAACCAATCACTCGAAAAGAAACTCAACGAACATTCAGGGAGCACTCATGACATCGCACATTTACAACCCGAAATTCGACCGCCGCGCGCTCATGAAAGGCGCCGCCGCGCTGGGCGCCTTTCAGGTGGCTTCCCCCTTCCTCATCCAGGCACGCGGCGAGACGCCGCTCCGGATCGGCATGGTCGATCCTCTTACCGGCGTCTACGCCGCACCTGCCGGCAACGAAGTGATGGGCGCCAAGCTTGCGGTCGAGCAGATCAACGCCAAGGGCGGCATACTCGGACGTCAGGTCGAGTTGCTGGTGGAAGATTCCGCCAATGACGTCGGCACCGGCGTGCAGAAGGCGCGCAAGCTGATCGAGCGCGACCAGGTCAACTTCATGATCGGCGATGTCAATTCGGGCATCGCGGCAGCGATCGCCCAGGTCACCGCCGAAAAGAAGATCCTGCACATCGTTTCCGGCGGTCACACCGATTCCATTACCGGCAAGGATTGCAAATGGAACGTGTTCCGCGTCTGCAACACCACACGGATGGAAGCAAACTCGGTTTCCAGTGTGCTTTTCAGCAAGTATGGCAAGAAATGGCACTTCATCACGCCCGACTATGCCTTCGGTCACACGCTTTATGACGCGTGCACCGATGATCTGAAAAAACTTGGCGGCACCGTCACCGGCAACGAACTCACGCCACTCGGTACCACGGATTTCTCCGCCTATCTGATCAAGGCGCGCGCCGCCAATCCTGACGTGATGATCCTGCTGGTACAGGGATCCGACATGATCAACTGCCTCAAGCAAGTCGTGCAGTTTGGCCTCAACAAACAAATCCATGTGGCAGGAACCCAGCAGGAGCTGGAATTGCTTGCCGCCCTCCCGCCGGAGGCGCGCATCGGCATCTGGATGTTCGAATGGTATTGGAAGCAGCCGGGCGTTCCCGGCGTCGACAAATTCGTCGCCGATATTCGCAAGGTCAACAGCGGGCACGTGCCGACCGCGCGGCACTGGTTCGGCTACACCTCGGCCATGACATTTGGCTTGGTCGCGAACCAGCATAAGACAACCGACGCGGTCAAGCTCGCGGCCGCACTCGAAAATTTCGAATTGCCCGACGACGTCAAGCTGCAGCCAAACAAGGTCTATTACCGCAAGGGCGATCATCAGCTGATGACGTCGGCCTTCGTCGGCGAGGCGCAATCAAAGGGCAAGGACGACCCGGAAGATCTCTATCGCGTCGACGAAGTCGTGCCGGGCGACAAGACGGCGCCAGCGGTGAGCGAAACCGGCTGCTCCATCCAGTGGCCGGCATAAAATAGAGTCAGCTTTTTCCTGAAGATCCGGGAGACCACGTCTCCCGGATCGAATCCATGGGGATTTCTTCCGGTGAATTATGACGCAACTGCTGCTGTTTAACGTCACCAATGGCCTCATCATCGGCGCCTTTTATGTGCTGATGGCGCTCGGCCTTTCGCTCATTCTCAATCTGAGCAACGTCATCAATTTCGCCCATGGCGGGTTTCTCGTCATCGGCGGCTACATCGCCTATACGATCACGCCCTATGTCGGCTTTTGGGGCGCGTTGCTGCTGGCGCCGCCCTTGACGGCCGTCATCGGGCTCGCCGTCGAGCGTGTGCTGATCCGACCGCTTTATGGCCGCGATCCGCTCTACAGCCTGCTCTTGACCTTCGGCCTGGCTTTCATGATCGAGGATGGCACGCGCTTCATCTGGGGGCCGCAGGGCAAGCCGGTCACCATTCCGCCCTTTCTGGCGCAGCCGCTGAGCAACGAATTCTTCTTCATCACCGGCTATCGCCTGTTCATGGTGGCCGTGGTAATGATCGCGGTGACGCTGTTGTTCCTGCTCCTGCGCTATACGCGACTGGGCGTCCGCATCCGTGCCGGCACGCTCGACCTCGAGACCGTCGCGGCGCTCGGCATCAACGTACAGATGCTGCGTTCGCTGAATTTCGCGGTTGGTATTTTTCTGGCAGGTCTTAGCGGCGTGCTCGCCGCCGGGCAGCTCGGGCTTGAACCGACGATGGGCACGGGGCTCCTGATGCCGAGCTTCATCGCCATCATTGTCGGCGGCATCGGCAGCCTGCCGGGAACACTGGCGGGCGGTTTGCTGATCGGGGTCGCATCGGGCTTAACGGCCGTATTCTATCCGGCCGCCAGCGAGGCGGTGATCTACGTCTTGATGGCGGTGGTTCTGCTGTTGCGCCCGCGCGGATTGTTCGGCGAAGAAGGAATGATGAGTTGAGCGCCGAACAAACCCGCAAGCTGATCGTCCTTGCGGCGATCTGGGCTACCTTGATCCTCGCCCCCTATTGGATGGTGCCGCTCGGCGGCTATACCGCGCTCGCCACCCGCGTGCTCGTGCTCGGACTGGCGGCCATGTCGGTGAATTTCCTGCTTGGATTTACCGGCGTGCTGTCCTTCGGCCACGCCGCCTGGTTCGGGCTCGGTGCTTATGGCGCCGGGCTGACGCTGAAATTCCTGGCCCCGAGCACGCCGCTCGCGCTCATTCTCGGAATGCTGCTGGGCGGCGTTTGCGGCGCCATTCTCGGCACCCTGATCGTGCGGCGGCGCGGCGTCTATTTCGCCATGGTGACGATCGCCTTTGGCCAGGTTTTCTACTACATCGCCTTTCAGTGGAGTTCTCTGACCGGCGGTGACGACGGGCTCCGCGGCTTCTCACGTCACCCGATCGATTTCGGCCTGTTCAAGCTCGACATTCTCTCCAATGCCAACAACTTCTATTACTTTGTGTTGTTCTGCTTTGCGCTCGCGGCTGGCGCCATGGCATTTATCCTGCGCTCGCCGTTCGGCCGCACCATGATCGCGATCCGCGAGAACGAGCGTCGTGCCCGCTTCCTCGGTATTCCCGTCGAGCGGCATATCTGGATCGCGTTCACGCTGTCCTGTTTCTTCATGGGATTTGCCGGCGCGCTCTATGCGCTCGTCAACAACTTCGCCGATCCAAGGGGCCTGCACTACAGCCAGTCCGGCGATTTCGTCATGATGGCGGTGATGGGCGGGATGCGCAGCTTCTGGGGTCCGCTGCTCGGCGCCGCCGTGTTTGTGGTCTTGCAGGATTACCTGTCGAGCATCACCGTCAACTGGATGTCGTTCGTGGGTCTGCTTTTCGTCCTGGTGGTGCTGTTCTTCCCGCGCGGACTATTGGGTTTCCTGCAGCGGAGCAAGGCATGAACGTTCTCGAAATCAACAACGTCAGCAAGCGGTTCGGCAATCTGGTGGCGGTGCGTGACGTCTCGCTCAACGTTGCCAAGGGCGAGATGTGCGCGATCATCGGACCGAATGGCGCGGGCAAGACCACCTTCTTCAACCTGATCAGCGGATTCTTTCCGCCGACCTCCGGCAACATCATGTTCGATGGCCGCGATATCACGCGGCTTTCCACGCATGAGCGCGTCACCCGCGGCATGGCGAGGACGTTCCAGATCACCGAAATCTTCCCCGAGCTCACCGTGTTCGAAAACGTCCGCATATCGGCGGAAGTCGCCGGCGGATATCGCTTGCGGCCCTGGATCAGCCGTTCGGAAGGCACGAAGATTCACGCCAGCGTCGAAGCCACGCTCAAACTGGTATCGCTGGAAGGCAAGGCCGACAGGCTGGTCGGCGAACTCGCCCACGGCGACCAGCGCGCCGCCGAGATCGCGATGGCGCTCGCCCTGAAGCCGCATCTGTTGCTGCTCGACGAGCCGACCGCCGGGATGGGCGATCAGGAAACCTTCCAGATCACCCAGCTGATTCGAAGGCTGCACCGCGACAGTAACTACACCATCGTACTGATCGAGCACGACATGCGCGTGGTGTTCCACCTCGCCGACCGAATCTGCGTGCTCGATCAAGGGCGGATGCTGGCGCAAGGCACGCCGCAGGAAATCGCCGCCAACGAGACGGTTCAGGCCGCCTATCTGGGCAACGCCGCATGACCGCAGCCCTGACAGCCGAAGGCCTCCACACTTATTACGGCAAGAGCCACATCCTGCATGGCGTCAGCCTCAGCGTTGCCGAGGGCAAGATCACCGCATTGCTCGGGCGCAACGGCGCAGGCAAGACCACCACGCTGCGCAGCCTGATGGGCCTGACGCCTGCTCGCGAAGGCAAGATCACGGTATTCGGTCAGGACACCACGGATTGGCCGACCTTCCGCATCGCAGCCCAGGGCGTGGGTTATGTGCCGGAAGGCCGGCGCATCTTCGCCAATCTCAGCGTCGAGGAGAATTTGAAGGTTCCGCTGGAGCGTGGCGGACCCTGGACCATCGCGCGAATCTATCAGCTATTCCCCCGCCTCGAGGAACGCAAGCTCAACCGCGGCCGTCAACTTTCCGGCGGCGAACAGGAGATGCTGTCGATCGCACGCGCGCTGCTCGTGAATCCGAGGCTGTTGATTCTCGACGAACCCTCGCAAGGATTGGCGCCGCTGATCGTCCGCGAGGTGTTTCGCATCGTTCAGCAGATGAAGGCCGAGGGTATTTCCGTTCTGCTGGTCGAACAGAACGCCCGAATGAGCCTGGAAATCGCCGACGACGCCTATGTGCTGGACGACGGCATCGTCGTCTATTCGGGGACGGCGCGCGAACTCGCCGCCGACGATGCGCGAGTCCGGGCGCTCGCCGGCGCCAGCGCCGAAGAGTGGACGCTGACGTAAGGCCGTTTCAGCCCATGTCGCTTCAGCCCATGCGATGCAGGGATAATTCCTGCATCATGCCGGGTGTGCGCCACGAAGCGGTAAGCGGGTGACCGGAGCCGGGGTTTTCCACCGCCAGGACCGGCGGGCAGGTGGCTCACAGCGCGCAGGATCCGACTTTCGCCAGCTTCGCTTTGCTCGTACAATCGGGACATGGCCAAGGGCGTCGGCCCCCAACCCAGTAAATCGAACCGGATTCCGGGATGAAAGTGCGGGCCAGCAACCTGATGATCGGAACTGTGACGCTGGCGGTTATCGCCGGGGCGTTCGTCGGTTTCCTGGGCTTCCGGAAAATCCACAGCATCGCGCAACGCGGCCCGCTGCGCATCGTTTTCGAGGGCTCCGCGAGCGGCTTGCACAAGGGCGGCAGCGTGAATTTCGACGGCGTTCAGATCGGCGAAATTCTGTCCCTCAAGCTGGACAATCCACGCAAGATCGTCGCCTTCACGATGGTGGACAACACCGCGCCGATCCGCAGGGACACGGTCGTCGGCCTGGAATTCCAGGGGCTGACCGGCATCGCGGCGATATCACTGACCGGTGGCGCGGCAGCGGCGCCTCCGGTGCCGCTTGACGTCGACGGCGTTCCGACCCTGACCGCTGACTTGAGCGAAATCCAGTCGATCCGCGACACCCTGCACAGCGTCGACCGCATCCTGGTCGGCAACCAGACGACGATCAAGGATGCACTGCTGAGTTTCGAGACTTACACCGCGTCGCTGGCGAGCAAGGGTGACGAGATCGAGAAGGTCATCGGCAAGGCCGACAATGCCTTCGCGAGCTTCAGCAGCGCCATGACGAAGGTCGACAGCTTCATACCGGGCGTTGCGGATGGGAAGGCCGACGAACTGTTCGAGAAGGTAAAGTCGATTCGTGAGTTCGCCGAGACCTTCGACAAGAAGTCCGGCGCCGTGATCGAGGAAGGCCGACGCACGCTCCTCGATATCAGCCAGTCCGCCGTCAGGGTGACCCGTAAATTCGACCCTCAAGCCGGCGACGGCGATAATCCGGCTCCGCCGAGGAAGCCGCATCCAAGACGCCAGTGATGGTTTCGATCGCTCGCCGACCTCTGGGATTTCCGGCGCGCGGTAAAGGTTCCCGCCAGGGAACAACTGGGCGAATGGTGGCGCTCCACGCCATCTGTTCCACGACGCCAGCCTCAAACGGGTCGCGACGATCCGCTCGGATCGAGCTATCGACTTCAGAAAGCGAGAATTTAGTTCATCACGGGAACAATCGCTCCGCTGCGGAATTGATTTCTCTCGTCCAAAGCCACTTTCCTAACAGTCTGTAATTCCTAAGGTATTTCTCTTGCTTCGTGATCGTTCGCACGATTTTATCGTACGAAAAAACGACTCGCGTGCATCTTGAGTTCAGCGCCTTCGGCTTTTGAGGGGGAATGTCATGAGTGATCTCGGCTCTGCCGCGCCATCCACCCGGCGCCGCACCAAAGTCAAACCGTACACGAACGGAAAGCCGGATCCTTCGCAGGAGTTGCTTCAGGCATTGCAGGCGATGCGAAGCGGTGACTTCTCGGTGCGAATGACCGGCGATCATCTGGGTATCGAAGGCAAGATCGCCGACACGTTCAATGAAATCGTCGCCGCCAATCAACGGATGGCGCAGCAACTGGAGCGGGTAGGCCAGGTTGTCGGCCGCGAAGGCAAGACGCGTCAGCGCGTCAAATTCGGCCTCGCCAGCGGCTCATGGGCCGACATGGAAGGCTCCGTCAATACGCTGATCGATGATCTGCTTTGGCCGACACGCGAAGTGACGCGAGCGGTCGCAGCCGTCGCCCAGGGCGATCTGTTGCAGACCGTGCAACTGGATGTCGACGGCCGCCCCTTGGGCGGCGAATTTCTGCAGTCCGCCACCATCGTCAACACCATGATCAAGCAGCTCAGCGTGTTCACCTCCGAGGTGACGCGCGTCGCGCGCGAAGTCGGCACCGAGGGCAAGCTCGGCGGCCAGGCGCAGGTCCCCGAAGTGACCGGCGTCTGGAAAGACCTGACCGAGAGCGTCAATTCGATGGCCAACAATCTTACGGGCCAGGTTCGTAACATCGCAGAAGTCACCATCGCGGTCGCCAACGGCGACCTCTCCAAGAAAATCACCGTGGACGTTCGCGGCGAAATCCTGCAGCTGAAGGAAGCCATCAATACGATGGTGGATCAGCTGCGCTCGTTCGCCTCCGAAGTCACCCGGGTCGCGCGCGAGGTCGGCACCGACGGCAAGCTCGGCGGTCAGGCGATCGTGCCCGGCGTCGCCGGAACCTGGAAGGACCTCACCGACTCCGTGAACGCGATGTGCGGCAACCTGACCGCCCAGGTGCGCAATATCGCCAACGTCACCACCGCGGTCGCACGCGGCGACCTCTCGCGCAAGATCACGGTCGATGTCCGCGGCGAAATTCTGGAGCTCAAGGACACCATCAACACGATGGTCGATCAGCTCAACTCGTTCGCCTCCGAAGTGACCCGCGTGGCACGCGAAGTCGGCACCGAAGGCAAGCTCGGCGGGCAAGCCCAGGTCCCTGGCGTCGCCGGCACCTGGAAAGACCTCACCGACAACGTCAACTTCATGGCGAGCAACCTCACCGCGCAGGTCCGCAACATCGCCGACGTCGCGACCGCGATCGCGGGTGGCGACCTTTCCAAGAAGATCACGGTGAACGTGTCGGGCGAAATCCTTCAATTGAAGGAAACGCTCAACACCATGGTCGACCAGCTTAATGCCTTTGCCGGCGAAGTCACGCGCGTGGCGCGCGAGGTCGGCACCGAAGGCCGGTTGGGCGGCCAGGCCAACGTGCTCGGCGTCGCCGGCACCTGGAAGGACCTCACCGAGAGCGTCAACTCGATGGCGAGCAATTTGACGGCGCAGGTTCGCAACATCGCGGAAGTCACGACCGCGGTCGCCAACGGCGACTTGTCCAAGAAGATCACGGTGGACGTGCGCGGCGAGATTCTCGAGCTGAAGGACACGATCAACACCATGGTCGACCAGCTCAACGCCTTTGCCGGCGAAGTCACGCGCGTGGCGCGCGAAGTCGGCACCGAAGGCAAGCTCGGCGGTCAAGCGCTGGTGCGCGGCGTCGCCGGCACCTGGAAAGATCTGACCGACAGCGTCAATTCGATGGCCTCTAACCTGACGGGACAGGTCCGCAATATCGCCGAAGTCGCGACCGCCGTGGCCAAGGGCGATCTATCGAAAAAGATCACCGTGAACGTGTCGGGTGAAATCCTTCAGCTGAAGGAAACGCTCAACACCATGGTCGACCAGCTCAATGCCTTCGCCGGCGAAGTGACGCGCGTGGCCCGCGAAGTCGGCACCGATGGCAAGCTCGGCGGTCAGGCCGAAGTGCCCGGCGTCGCCGGCACCTGGAAAGACCTGACCGACAGCGTCAACTCGATGGCTGGCAACCTCACCGCCCAGGTCCGCAATATCGCCGAAGTCGCGACCGCGATCGCCGGCGGTGACCTCTCCCGCAAGATCACGGTCGATGTGCGCGGCGAGATCCTGCAGCTCAAGGAAACGCTCAACACCATGGTCGACCAGCTCAACCGCTTCGCCGGTGAGGTGACGCGCGTGGCGCGCGAGGTCGGCACCGAAGGCCGTCTCGGCGGTCAGGCCAACGTCCCCGGCGTCGCCGGCACCTGGAAGGACTTGACCGACAGCGTCAACTCGATGGCCGGCAACCTCACCGCCCAGGTCCGCAATATCGCCGAAGTGACCACGGCCGTCGCGCGCGGCGACCTGTCGCGCAAGATCACCGTCGACGTGAAGGGCGAGATTCTCGAACTCAAGAACACCATCAATACGATGGTCGACCAGCTCAACGCCTTCGCGTCGGAAGTGACGCGCGTGGCGCGCGAGGTCGGCACCGAGGGCAAGCTCGGCGGTCAGGCCCAGGTTCCTGAGGTCGCCGGCACCTGGAAGGACCTCACCGACAACGTTAACTTCATGGCCTCGAACCTGACCGCGCAGGTTCGCAATATCGCCGAAGTCGCAACCGCGATCGCCGGCGGCGACTTGTCCAAGAAGATCACGGTCGACGTGCGCGGCGAAATCCTGCTGCTGAAGGACACCTTGAATACCATGGTCGAGCAGCTCCGCTCGTTCGCCGCAGAAGTGACGCGCGTCGCGCGCGAGGTTGGCACCGAGGGCCGGTTGGGCGGCCAAGCCGTAGTGCCCGGCGTCGGCGGCACCTGGAAAGACCTCACCGACAACGTCAATCTGCTCGCCGCCAACCTCACCACCCAAGTCCGCAACATCGCCGAAGTCACCACCGCCGTGGCGCGCGGCGACCTGTCGCGCAAGATCACCGTCGACGTGAAGGGTGAGATTCTCGAGCTCAAGAACACCATCAATACGATGGTCGACCAGCTCAACGCCTTCGCCGGCGAGGTGACCCGCGTCGCGCGCGAGGTCGGCACCGAAGGCAAGCTCGGCGGACAGGCGCAAGTGCCCGGCGTCGCTGGAACCTGGAAGGACCTCACCGACACCGTGAACTTCATGGCGGCCAACTTGACCGAACAAGTGCGCGGCATCGTCAAGGTTGTGACCGCGGTCGCCAATGGCGATCTGAAGCAGAACCTGACGGTGAAATCGAAGGGCGAGGTCGCCGCGCTCGCCGACACCATCAACAACATGACCGAGACGCTGGCGACCTTCGCCGATCAGGTCACCAGCGTGGCGCGCGAGGTGGGCGTCGAGGGCCGCCTGGGCGGCCAGGCCAACGTGCCAGGCGCAGCCGGCACCTGGAAGGATTTGACCGGCAACGTCAACCTGCTCGCTGCCAACCTGACCTCGCAGGTGCGCGCCATCGCGGAAGTCGCGACCGCCGTCACCAAGGGCGACCTCACCCGCTCGATCCAGGTCGATGCCAGGGGCGAGGTCGCCGAGCTGAAAGACAACATCAATACGATGATCACCAATCTCCGGCTCACCACCGACCTCAATACCGAGCAGGATTGGCTGAAGACCAACCTCGCCAGGTTCACCAACATGTTGCAGGGCCAACGCGATCTGACCACGGTCGGCCGGCTGCTGCTGACGGAGCTGACGCCGCTGGTCAACGCACATATGGGCGTGATTTATCAGGTCGATAACGAAGACAGCCCGCAGTTGCGATTGCTTGCGGCCTACGCGGGCGATGGCATCAGTCCCCACGCACTCACCGTGCAATTTGGCGAAGGCTTGATCGGACAATGTGCGATGGACAAGCGGCAGCGGCTGGTATCGGAAATCCCGAGCGACGCGGTACCGATCAATTCCGCGCTCCTGCGCGTGGCGCCTAAGAATCTCGTGGTGCTGCCGGTTCTGTTCGAGAACCAGGTCAAGGCCGTCATCGAGCTCGCTTCCGTCTCGACCTTCACCACTTCACAGATGACCTTCCTCGAGCAACTCACCGACTCTGATCGGCATCGTGCTCAACAGCATCGAGGCGACGATGCAGACGGAAGGCTTGTTGAAACAATCCCAGCAACTCGCCGGAGAGCTGCAGACGCAGCAGAAGGAGTTGCAGCAGACCAACGAACAACTGGAGCAGAAGGCGCAGCAGCTCGCCGAGCGCAATGTCGAAGTGGAACGCAAGAACCAGGAAATCGAACAGGCGCGGCGCGCACTCGAAGAAAAGGCAACCGAACTTTCGCTGACCTCCAAGTACAAATCGGAATTCCTGGCCAACATGTCTCATGAGCTGCGGACGCCACTCAACAGCATCCTGATCCTGGGTCAACAGCTGACCGAAAACCCCGATGGCAACCTCACTCCCAAGCAGGTCGAATTCGCGCGCACCATCCACGGCGCCGGCACCGACCTGTTGAACCTGATCAGCGACATTCTCGACCTCTCGAAGATCGAATTGGGAACCGTGACCGTGGAGGCCGAGGAAATCCTGACGTCCAACCTGCTGGAAACCGTCGGGCGCCCGTTCCGCCACGAGGCGGAAAACCGGCAATTGTTGTTCAACGTCGATGTCGATCCCAGTCTGGGCCGCAGCATCTACACCGATTCAAAGCGGTTGCAGCAGGTGCTGAAGAATCTGCTGTCGAACGCGTTCAAATTCACCGCCGAAGGCGGCGTGCGTCTCAGCGTCTCGGCGGCGCTGGCTGGCTGGAGCGCCGAGCATCCTGTTCTCAACAATTCGCCCGCCGTGGTTGCCTTCGAGGTGTCGGATACCGGCATCGGCATTCCCCAGGAGAAGCAGAAGCTGATCTTCGAGGCGTTCCAACAGGCCGACGCCGGCACCAGCCGGAAATACGGCGGTACCGGCTTAGGCTTGGCCATCAGCCGCGAGCTCGCGAACCTCTTGGGTGGCGAAATCCATCTGAAAAGCACGCCAGGCAAAGGCAGCATCTTCACGCTCTATTTGCCGCTCAAATATGCCGGACCGACGGTGGCTCCGCGGGTCAACGCATCGTCGCAATATAACGTTGCGCCGCCGCTGCCGGCGGCGACGCAGGAGCGGGTCACCGACCAGCTTCCGGATGACCGGCTCGATCTTGAACCGGGAGATACCATTCTGCTCATTGTCGAAGACGACCCGCATTATGCGCGGGTGCTAGTGGATCTTGCGCGCGACAAGGGCTTCAAGGTCCTGGTCGCGGCACGGGGCTCGGAGGCGCTTGATCTGGCCAAACAATATCAGCCCACCGCCGTGTCGCTCGACGTCTTCCTGCCCGACATGCTCGGCTGGACGGTGCTGAGCCAGCTCAAGCATAATCCGCTGACACGGCATATCCCCGTCCAGATCATCACGCTCGATGAAGACCGCCAGCATGCGCTGGCGCGTGGCGCATTCTCCTTTGTCAGCAAGCCGACTACAACCGAAGGGGTCAGCGCTGCGCTGTCTCAGATCAAGGAATACGCCAAGCCCCGTCGCAAACGGCTGCTGATCGTGGAGGACAATGTTGCCGAACAGATGAGCATCAGGGAACTTCTGGAGCACGACGACATTGAGATCGTAACGACGGACACCGGCGCGGGCGCGCTTTCCACGTTGCGCGAGAGCCCCTGCGACTGCGTTGTCCTCGATTTACGGCTGCCTGATATGAGCGGTTTCGATGTACTGGATTCCATCCGAAACGACGATTCGTTGTCCGACGTGCCGGTCGTGGTCTTCACCGGCCGCGAGCTTTCGGTCGAGGAGGACGCGGAACTGCATACGATGGCGCGAAGCATCGTGGTGAAGGGCGTTGAATTGCCTGAGCGCCTGCTCGACGAAACGTCGCTTTTCCTGCATCGCGTGATCACGGGACTACCGACCGAGAAACAGCGAATGCTGGAAAAGCTCAACAGTTCCGACGAAGACCTTGTTGGCCAGACCGCGCTCCTGGTCGATGACGACGCCCGGAACATCTTCGCTCTCTCCAGCGTTCTGGAGCGGCGCGGCATGAAGGTGCTCACCGCCACAACCGGCAGCGAGGCAGTCGCGCTGGTGGAATCCAACCCCGAGATCGCGGTTGTTCTGATGGATATCATGATGCCGCAGATGGACGGTTATCAAACCATCGGGGTCATCAGGACGAACCCGTCGTTCCGACGGCTCCCCATCATCGCCCTCACCGCCAAGGCGATGAAGGGAGACCGGGAGAAGTGCCTCGAAGCCGGCGCTTCCGATTATCTCGCCAAGCCCGTCAATACCGAACAGTTGCTGCTTGCGATACGTATGTGGCTACATCGTTGATTGGTGCGCCATATGATGGACCAGGAAAAGGTAAATATCCTTTTGGTCGACGATCAACCGGCGAAGCTGCTTGCCTATGAGGTCATTCTAAAGGAGCTCGGCGAAAATCTTGTTATCGCCGCCTCGGGGCGGGAAGCGCTCGAATATCTGCTCAAGAACGAAGTTGCGGTCATTCTGGTCGACGTCTGCATGCCGGAATTGGACGGCTTCGAACTTGCCGCCATGATCCGCGAGCATCCGCGATTCCAGAAGACGGCGATGATTTTCATCTCGGCCATTCAGGTCAGCGATCTGGATCGCCTTCGCGGATATGAGATGGGGGCGGTGGATTACGTGCCGGTACCCGTGATCCCGGAAGTCCTCCGCGCAAAGATCCGGGTGTTCGCCGAGCTCTATCGCAAGACCCGGCAACTGGAGCGGTTCAATGCCGAGCTCGAGGATCGGGTGCGCGCGCGCACCGCCGAACTGGAAGAGTCAAATGCACGGCTTCTCGAAAGCGAACAGCGCCGCAGCCTTGCGCTTGCGGCAGGACGAATGGGTTCCTGGGACTGGGATTGGTTCAACGGGGACTGGATGTGGGACGAAGGGCAGTTCCGGATTTTCGGCGTCGATCCGCAAAGCTTTGTCGTCAATCCGGGAAATGTTCAGGAACTACTGCATCCCGACGATGTCGACGAATTGCGCAACGCGATGGCGCAGTTCAACAAGGGTGCCCGGTCCTACGAAGCCGAGTTTCGCATCATCCGACCTGACGGCGAAATTCGCTGGTGCGTCGGCACGGCGGCCGCAACCGTCGACAAGGCCGGTCGCATCATACGCGTCAGCGGGGTTACCGTCGATATTACCGAGCGGAAGCGGGCGGAGGAACGGCAAAACCTTCTAACGAGGGAAGTCGATCACCGCGCAAAGAATGCACTGGCACTGGCGCAGTCGATCGTCAGGTTGACCGACGGCGAGAACGTCCAGGCTTACGTACAGGCGGTGGAAGGACGGATCAGTGCCCTTGCACGGGTGCATACCATCCTTTCCCTGTCGAGCTGGCAGGGCGCGGAAATAACAAAGCTGGTGGATGAAGAGCTCGCGCCCTACACGATGGGCGATCAGATCGCATTCAGCGGCTCGAACATTCAGTTGCAACCGGTGACTGCGCAAACGCTTGCAATGGCGCTCCACGAACTGGTGACCAATTCGGCGAAATACGGGGCACTGTCCACGTTGTCCGGCCGCCTTACGATAAAATGGGAGGTCCAGGCGGACGTCCTTGAGATGTTGTGGGAAGAACGGGATGGCCCGGCCGTGCAAAAGCCGGTATCGCGCGGCTTCGGAACAAAAAGCGTCATCGCCAGCATCGAGTCGCAACTGGGAGGACAGGCCGAGTTCGACTGGCGCTCCGAAGGCCTGATTTGCCGGCTGTCCGTGCCGCTCCGGAAAATCGGTGCGGCACGACAGCTCGCCGGCCGCCAAAATCTGTCTGTTGGCGGCAATGGGCATGCTTCGATATCCGCCTGAGCCTGAAGTTCCGCTCCGGCAAAATCCGCAACGCGGCAATCAATGACTGATCATCCAAGGACGTGCTGTCGGGAAGCTCTTTGCACCACTCCTGGTTGTCTTCACAAGACGCGAAGGTTTGCCCGAACAACATCCGCAACCGGGCGCATGAGAGGCCTTGTATTCGCCAAGCGTCCTGGGCGCGTTGGCGCTGCGTTCATTGGTAGCGTGGGCCTTGCGCTTGCCGGCGGGCATGCAGAAGAAATTCGGCGCGGTAAGAATCGCGCGCGGCGATGAGCTTTCGCATTTCGGGCAGCTTTGCGGCGCGTCACATTCCGCCATCGGCCGCATGTCCGTGAACGGACCGCAATCGTTGCAGAGATAATCGTAGACCGGCATTTTGTCACCTCGCGCGTTTCGAGCGGACGCCAGCGACGACGGATGCGGGGCGGCAGACTCAAAAACCGTCCCGCATCCCGTCGCAGGGAGCTATTTGTCAGGCGAGAGCGACACGTCGACACCGCCCTTGATATGCTTGATGGGCCCAGCCGACGACGGCATGATGTCGAAGTCGAAAATCTCCGTCGGCAGATACAGCGTGGCGCAGGCGTTCGGGATATCCACGACGCCACTGATGTGTCCTTGCACCGGCGCAACGCCCAGGATCGTATAAGCTTGCGCGCCGGAATAGCCGAATTTCTTGAGGTATTCGATCGCGTTGAGACAGGCCTGCCGGTAGGCGATGTGAACGTCGAGGTAATGCTGCTCGCCCTTCTCGTCGACCGAGATGCCTTCGAAGATCAGATAGTCCTTGTAATTCGGCGTGATCGGCGACGGCTTGAATACCGGATTCTTGATGCCGTATTTGGCGACGCCATCCTTGATGATGTCGACTTTGAGATGCAGCCAGCCGGCCATCTCGATCGCACCGCAAAAGGTGATCTCGCCGTCGCCCTGGCTGAAATGCAGGTCGCCCATCGAGAGCCCGCCGCCCGGCACATAGACCGGGAAGTAGATCTTCGAACCGCGCGACAGGTCCTTGATGTCGCAGTTGCCGCCATGCTCTCTCGGCGGCACCGTCCGTGCACCTTCCGCGCCGATCTTCGCCTTGGCATCGCCTTTCGCGCGCCCCGCGTGAGTGGTAGCGGCAAACGGCGGATTGGCAAGTGGCGGCACGCGCGTCGGATTGGTGGCGATCAGCGCGTTCTCGCGCGCGTTCCATTTCGCCAGGAGCTTCGGATCGGGCAGGCAGCCGATCAAGCCCGGGTGGACCAAGCCGGCAAAGTTCACGCCGGGGACGTGGCGCGACGAGGTGAAGAGGCCCTTGATATCCCAGATCGACTTCTGCGCCAGCGGGAAATGCTCGGTAAGGAAGCCACCGCCGTTCTTCTTCGAGAAGAATCCGTTGAAACCCCACAGGCTCTCCTTCTTCGGACCGATGTCGAGCAGATCGACGACCAGGAGATCGCCAGGCTCGGCGCCCTTCACTCCGATCGGGCCGGACAGGAAGTGCACGATCGACAGATCGATATCGCGCACGTCGTCTGCCGAGTTGTTGTTCTTGATGAATCCACCGGTCCAGTCATAGGTTTCGATGATGAAATCGTCGCCCGGACCCACCCACGCCACGATCGGGATGTCGGGATGCCAGCGATTGTGGACCATATCGTTATCGTACGCCGACTTGGAAAGATCGACCTTGATCAGTGTCTCGGGCATCTAATGCTCCCCTGTTTACAAGCCAATAGGATTCAGACTGATAGATATTTTGAGATCTGCGCGGCATCGACGTGGTCGCGCGGATCGTCGCGTACGATCTCGCCATTCTCTATAACGAGCACGCGATCGGCGACGTCGAGCGCGAAACTCAGGACCTGCTCGGAGACCACGATCGACAGGCCACGCTCGTCGCGAATGCGCTTCAGCGTGCGCGCCATCTCCTTGATGATCGAGGGCTGGATACCTTCGGTCGGCTCATCCAGCAGCAGCACCTTCGGCTTGGTGGCGAGCGCGCGCGCGATCGCGAGCTGCTGCTGCTGACCGCCCGAAAGGTTGCCGCCGCGCCGGTTCTTCATCTCCAGCAACACCGGAAACAATTCGTAGATACTGCCGGGCACCTCGGAATCGCCCGATACGACGAGTCCGGTTTCGATGTTCTCCTTCACCGTCATGGTGGAGAAGATCATGCGACCCTGCGGCACATAGGCGAGGCCCTTGGCAACGCGCGCGTAACTTGGAAGGTTGCTGAGTTCGCTGCCTTCCATGGTCACCGAACCGCTCTTGGTCGGCAGAATACCCATCAGCGACTTCATCAGCGTGGTCTTGCCCATGCCGTTACGGCCCATGATCGCCACGATCTCGTTCGGCGCCACGGACACGTTGAGGCCGTGCAGCACTTCGCTCTGGCCGTAGGCGACGTGAAGGTCCGAAATAGCCAGCATCAGAATGCTCCTTGCCTCTGCATGCGCATGTATTTTCCCGAAAGCCGGACTGCGTTTTCCCCGATCATGTTCTAGTGCCCGAGATAGACTTCGATGACCTTGGGGTCTTTCTTGACATGCTCCATGGAGCCCTCCGACAGGATCTGGCCCTGATGGAGAACCGTGACCTTGTGGGCGATGTCCTCGACGAATTTCATGTCGTGCTCGATCACCAGCACCGAACGGTCCCTGATGATGCGGTTGAGCAGTTCGGCGGTCTTGGCACGCTCGCTGACGCTCATGCCGGCGACCGGCTCGTCGAGCATCAGGAGGTCCGGGTCCTGGATCAGCAGCATGCCGATTTCGAGCCACTGCTTCTGGCCGTGACTTAACTGATCCGCATAGGTGTCGAGACGATCCTTCAGGAAGATCATCTCCGCGACTTCCTCGACCCGCTGGCGGACCGCCGCATCGCGCTGGAAGGTGAGCGAGCCGAATACCGTGCGTCCGCGCGGATAGGAAATCTCCAGGTTCTCGAACACCGTGAGATCCTCAAACACCGATGGGGTCTGGAACTTGCGCCCCACGCCGGTCTGCACGATCTGGTTTTCCTTCAGTTTCGTGAGCTCTTTCCCGCGGAACTGGATCGATCCCGACGTCGCCTTGGTCTTGCCGCAGATCAGATCGAGCACCGTGGTCTTGCCGGCGCCGTTCGGGCCGATGATGACGCGGATCTCGTTTTCCTCGACATAGAAGGACAGATTGTTGACGGCCTTGAACCCGTCGAAGGAGACGGTGAGCGCCTCGACCGCGAGCAGGAATTCCTTGGGCTGATGACCTATGCGCATGATGACCTCCTCACTCGGCCGGCGCGCCGTCGGCGATGGAGCCGTCGGTCCAGCCGTTGCCGGATTTCCGCGTCCGCGCGGCGATCAGACGGTCGATGCGCGGCTGCACGTAGTCCTGCCAAATCCCCGCAAGGCCGTTGGGGAAGGCCAGCACCACGGCGATGAACAGCGCGCCCAGGCCGAACAGCCAGAGTTGCGGAAATGATTCAGAGAGCGCCGTCTTGGCAAAATTCACCAGCAGAGAGCCGTATACCGCGCCGAAGATCGACATCCGCCCGCCGACCGCGGTGTAGATCACCATCTCGATCGACGGCACGATTCCGACGAAGGACGGCGACATGAAGCCGACTTCGAGGGTGAACATCGCCCCACCGATCGCGGCGAACACGGCGGCTGCGCAGAAGGCAAAGATCTTGAAGTTGGCGACGCTGTATCCGGAGAAGCGGACGCGATCCTCCTGCTCGCGCATCGCGACCAGGATACGGCCGAGCTTGGTCAGGCGGATGAATTGCGCCGCCACGATGCAGCCGAACAGCAGGACCACCTCGACAAAATACAGGATGAACTTGGCGTGGTCGGTGCGGATATCCCAACCATGCAGGGTGCGCAGGTCGGTGATGCCGTTGATGCCGCCGGTATAGCCCTGCTGACCGACGATCAGGATGGTCAGAATGGCTGCGATCGCCTGCGTGATGATCGCGAAATACACGCCACCGACGCGGCGCTTGAACATGGCGACGCCGATGATGAAGGCGAAGATCGTCGGCACCAGGACGATCGCAAGCAGCGTGATCGGAAAGCTGTGGAATGGCTTCCAGAAAAGCGGCAGCTGGGTGATCTGATTCCAGTCCATGAAATCGGGAATGCCCGGCGTCGACTGAATCTTGGTGTTCTCGACGCTCGACGCCTCAAGCTTGAGGTACATCGCCATGCAGTAACCGCCGAGGCCGAAGAAGACACCCTGCCCCAGACTGAGAATGCCGCCGTAGCCCCAGCACAATACCAGCCCGATCGCGACAAAGGCGTAGGTCAGATATTTCGCGACCAGATTGAGGCGAAACACGTCCAGCGAAAGCGGCAGGATGACAAAGAGCAGCAGTGCCAGCGTTACAAAGCCGATAAGCTCGGACCGATTGAAGAAGCGCGAGTTGATGATCATGACCGTGCTTCCTTGTTATTATTTCCGGACCTTGAGCGCGAACAGGCCCTGAGGCCGCATCATGAGAATCGCGACAATGGCGAGCAGCGTGAGAACCTTGGCCATCGACCCCGACATGAAGAATTCCATGGTCGATTGCGCCTGTGAGATGGTGAAGGCGGAGGCGATGGTGCCGATCAGGCTGGCAGCGCCGCCGAACACCACGACCAGGAAGGTATCGACGATATAGAGCTGGCCCGCCGTTGGTCCGGTGGAGCCGATCATGGTGAAGGCGCTGCCCGCTACCCCGGCGATGCCGCAACCGAGGCCGAACGTGTAACGGTCGACCTTTTCAGTGTTGATTCCGACGGCGCCGGCCATCACCCGGTTCTGCACGACGGCACGCACCTGCTTGCCCCAGCGAGAGAAGAACAGGACGTAGGCGACAACCAGTGTGATCAAAAAAGTCAGCGCCATCACGAACATGCCGTTGATCGGAATCTGGATGGCGTCGGTGGCCTGCCACGATCCCATCATCCATTCCGGCAATTCAACGCCGACTTCGCGCGCGCCGAACACGGAGCGATAGGCTTGCTGCAGAATGAGGCTCAATCCCCAGGTCGCGAGCAGCGTGTCGAGGGGACGCTTGTAGAGATGTCTTATCAGGGCCCACTCGACCAGCATGCCGAGCGAGCCTGACGCAATGAACGCGAGGATCATTGCGACGAAGAAGTATCCGGTAAACAGCGAAGGCAAAAACTGCTGAAAGGCGTTCGATGTCATCCAGGTGACGTAGGCCCCGAGGATCATGAACTCGCCATGCGCCATGTTGATGACGCCCATCTGGCCGAAGATGATGGCGAGCCCCAGCGCCATCAGCACATAGACCGAAAACAGGATGAGCCCCGCGAAGCCCTGCATCGCGAAAATCGCGCCGAGATCACCAATCGAATAATCGCCGAACATCGAATCGTTCTCCTTCGTCGGGAGGGCTCGCGTCGCGAGCAATCGCGACGCGAGGAGTGCGTGTCGAGAGGGTGCGCGCGGTCAGGCGCCCCGGCTCACTGATAGCCCTTGGGGAACGGATTCGGCTCGACGAGATCGGCGGTCTCGTAGACCAACTCGTACTGGCCGTCGGCCTTTGCCCTGCCGACGCGCGTCTTCGACCAGAGGTGATGGTTTTCGTGGATGCGGACGTAACCTTCCGGCGCGCCCTTGAACTCCACGCCAGGCGAGGCGGCGGCGACCTTGTCGATGTCGAAGCTGCCGGCTTTCTCCACCGTCAATTTCCACAGCCACGGGCCGAGGTAGGCCGCCTGCGTCACATCGCCGATCACGGTCTTTTCGCCCCACATCTTCTTGAACGCCGCCACGAAGGCCTTGTTGTTCGGATTGTCGAGCGACTGGAAGTACTTCATGCAGGCATAGGCGCCGGCGATGTTTTCACCGCCGATGCCGTCGATTTCGTCTTCGGTCACCGAAATCGTCAGCAGCGTCTGCTTCGACAGGTCGATACCCGCGGCCTTCAACTGCTTGTAGAAGGCGACGTTCGATCCGCCGACGATGATGGCGTAGATCACGTCGGGCTTGGTCAGCTTGATCTTGTTGATGACGGAGTTGAACTGGGTGTGCCCGAGCGGGAAGTATTCCTCGCCGACGACCTTGCAGCCCTGCAGATGGCCTTCGATGTGCTTGCGGGCGATCTTGTTCGAGGTGCGCGGCCAGATGTAATCGGAGCCAAGCAGGTAGAAGGTCTTGGCGCCCTTGGTCTTGTTGACCCAGTCGAGGCCGGCGATGATCTGCTGGGTGGCTTCCTGGCCGGTGTAGATGACGTTCTTCGATTGCTCGAGGCCTTCGTAGAAGGTCGGATAGTAGAGCATGCCGTTATATTGCTCGAACACCGGCAGCACCGCCTTGCGCGAGGCCGAAGTCCAGCAGCCCATGACAGCCGCGCATTTGTCGTTGACCAATAGCTTCTTCGCCTTTTCAGCGAAGGTCGGCCAGTCGCTGGCGCCGTCTTCCTGAATGAACTTGATCTTGCGGCCGAGCACGCCGCCGGATGCGTTGATCTGCTCAATCGCCAGCTTTTCGGCTTCCACCGATCCGGTCTCCGAGATCGCCATAGTGCCGGTCACAGAGTGAAGGATTCCGACCGTCACTTCTGTATCGGTGACCGCAAGACCCGTGGTGTTGACCGCGGAAGTTGCGGGAACGTCGGCGAAAGATTGGCGTGGCAGCATCGAGATGGCGGGCAATGCGGCCATTCCCATGAGCAGTTTGCGCCGAAGCGGGGACTGCAGGCCCCGTTTGATTTCGTCTGACATGAGTACCCCATTTGTGTTCGAGGACGCGCTTTTGGTCAGACGAGGATTGCTGAAATTGTGCAGCGCACAGATACGCAAGATCGCGTATATTGCACCGCAAAATAGCGACGTAGGTTTTGGTATTGGAATTGCAAGCGGATCGCTGGCAGGTCAGGAGTTCAAGGTGGCAGGGCGACAGCGGATAGACCGCGTCAGACGCCAATATAATCAATGGGTTGCGAACCAGACGCTGGAGGACTACGCGCTTCGCTTCACGGCCAAGAGCGCGCGGCGATGGTCGGCAGCGCGCGTCGCCAACACGGCGCTCGGCGCCATCTCGTTCCTGGCGCTGGAGGCGATCGGTGGCACGATCACGCTCAATTACGGCGTCACCAATGCGGCCTCAGCCATCCTTGTCGTCAGTGCCATCATTTTCTGCTGCGGCCTGCCGATCGCCTATCACGCCGCCAAATGCGGCATCGACATCGATCTTTTGACGCGCGGTGCCGGCTTCGGTTACATCGGCTCGACGATCACCTCGCTGATCTACGCATCCTTCACATTCATCTTCTTTGCGATCGAAGCCGTCATTCTCGCGACCGCGCTGGAGATGTGCTTCGCAATCCCGCGCCCGGTCGGCTATCTCATCAGCGCGGTCGTCATCATTCCTTTGGTCACCCACGGCATCACGCTGATCAGCCGCTTCCAGTTGTGGACGCAGCCGCTGTGGATCGTTCTGCACATCATGCCGTTCGCGGCGATCGCCTACGCCAATCCGCACTCCTTTGCGGCGTGGACCAGATTTGCCGGCGAGCACGGCAATCCTGCGGGCCATCTCGATCTGTTGCTGTTCGGCACCGCCGCCTCGGTCGTGTTCTCGCTGGTGGCGCAGATCGGCGAGCAGGTCGACTTTCTTCGCTTCCTTCCGCGTGACCGGCGAACCTCGAAGACGTCGTGGTGGATCGCACTGTTGAGCGCCGGACCCGGCTGGATCATCCTTGGCGCGCTGAAGCTGCTGGCGGGATCGTTCCTGGCTTTCTTCGCGCTCAGCCATGGCGTCACCTATGAGCATGCGGCCGAGCCTGCGCACATGTACCTCGAAGCGTTCCGCTACGTGCTGTCGCAGCCGGATCTCGCACTGGCGTTGACCGGCACCTTCGTGATCCTCTCGCAGGTGAAGATCAACGTCACCAACGCCTATGCCGGTTCGATCGCATGGTCGAATTTCTTTTCCCGTTTGACCCACAGCCATCCCGGCCGCGTGGTCTGGCTGGTTTTCAATGTGCTGGTCGCGTTGCTGCTGATGGAGATTGGCGTCTACAAGGCGCTGGAGCAGACGCTGGCGCTTTATTCAAACGTCGCCATCGCCTGGGTCGGCGCACTCGTTGCTGATCTCGTCATCAACAAGCCGCTCGGCTTGCGTCCACAGCAAATGGAGTTCAAACGCGCGCATCTCTACGACATCAATCCGGTCGGCGTCGGGGCCATGACGATCGCCACCATTGTCTCCATCAGCGCGTTCTACGGCCTGTTCGGACCGACGGCGAAGGCGTTGGCGCCGTTCGTCGCGCTGATCGTGGCCTTCGTTGCCGCGCCGCTGATCGCATTCGCTACCGAGGGAAAGTATTACATTGCGCGCAAGCCGAAGCGAAGCTGGCAGAACATCGAGGCGATCCAGTGCTGCATTTGCGAGCATGCGTTCGAGCCCGAGGACATGGCCGCCTGCCCCGCCTACGCCGGACCGATCTGCTCGCTGTGCTGTTCGCTTGACGCGCGCTGCCACGATCTCTGCAAGCCCCATGCGCGGATCCAGGCCCAGGTCTCCGAAACCCTCGGCAAGCTGCTGCCGCAACCGATCTATGCGCGGATCAATTCGCAGCTCGGACATTATCTTGGGGTGTTCGCGGTCTCCGCCGGACTGGTCGGACTGACACTTGGAATGATCTATCTGCAGACCTCGGCGACGGTTTACGTCGATAGCCTGCAGCTGTCCGAGGTGCTCTGGAAGGTATTCTTCGCGCTGACCATTATCATCGGCGTCGTCGCATGGCTGTTCGTGCTGGCGCAGCAGAGCCGGCGCGCGGCGGAAGCGGAAACCAGGCGGCAGACCGCGCTCCTGATTCAGGAGATCGACGCCCACAAGCGCACCGACGCCGAATTGCAGCGTGCCAAGGAAGTCGCGGAGTCCGCCAATCTGGCGAAAAGCCGATATGTGGTCGGATTGAGCCATGAATTGCGCTCGCCGCTGAATGCGATCTCCGGCTACGCGCAATTGCTGGAGCAGGATGCGAGCCTGAACGCGAAGCCGCGCGATCAGGTCCGCGTGGTTCGCCGCAGCGCCGATCATCTGTCGGGGCTGATCGACGGCATTCTCGATATCTCGAAGATCGAGGCCGGCCGGCTTTATCTGTCGCGGGACGAGGTGCGCCTCAGCGAATTCCTTGATCAGCTGGTCGGCATGTTCCGCCTGCAGGCTGCAGCCAAGGGCGTCGATTTCGTGTTCAAGCGGCCGGCGGTTCTGCCGCTCGTGGTCTATGCCGACGAAAAGCGGTTGCGCCAAATCCTGATCAACCTGTTGTCGAACGCCATCAAATTCACCCAGACCGGCAGCGTGCAGATGGTCGTGCACTACCGCAGCCCGGTTGCCGAATTCGAGGTGATCGACACCGGCCCGGGAATTCAGGCATCCGATCTTGAGCGCATCTTTGCGCCGTTCGAACGCGGCGCCCTGGGCGACTCGCAGCCGCATACCGGGACCGGTCTCGGGCTGACCATCAGCCGGTTGCTCGCGGGTGTGATGGGCGGTGACATCCAGGTCATCAGCACGGTCGGAATCGGCAGCACCTTTCGGGTGAAAATCCTGCTGTCGGAAGTGACAAACCCGACGCGGGTGGCGCCCGTCGACGCGCAGGTTTTCGGCTATCACGGCCCGCGCAAGACGATCCTGATCACCGACGACGATCCGGTACAGCGCGATCTCTTGCGTGAAGTGCTGGCGCCGCTGGGCTTTATCCTGCTCAGCGCGCCGGACGGCCCCGGCTGTCTCGCGCTCGCCCAGCATTGCCGGCCGGACCTGTTTTTGCTGGATATCTCGATGTCGGGCATGGATGGATGGACGGTGGCGGAGACGCTGCGTTCGACCGGTCACCATCAGGCCCGGATCCTGATGGTTTCGGCAAGCGCCTTGGAGGCGCATGGCGCGCCGCTGGCGCAGCCGTTCCACGACGGCTATCTGATGAAGCCGATCGACATTCCGAGGCTGTTGGAATTGATCCGCCAGCTGCTCAAGATCGAATGGCAATATGCAACCGATCAGATTGCCGCGCCGCAGTGGCAACCGGCCAGCGGCACCCGGCCACCCGCGAAGCATGTCGAGGAGCTCATCGACCTTGGGCAGTTGGGCTATATTCGAGCGATCCAGGTCAAGCTCGATGAAATAGGAACCGATTATCCCGAGCATGCCGACTTCGTATCGCAAATGCGCTCCCTGATCGACCGCTTCGACCTTGATCAGTACATGGCAACCCTCAAGACGCTGCATAACTATGATCACTGAACCGAAAAAGCGCGACGTCGCGCTCGTCGTCGACAACTCGCCGGAAACGCTGCGCTTGCTGACGGACGCGCTCGATGGTGCGGGCATGACGGTCATGGTCGCCATGGACGGCGCGGCGGCGATGCGAATCGTCGATCAGATCACACCCGATATCATTCTGCTCGACGCCGTGATGCCCGGCATGGATGGCTTTGAAACCTGCCGGCGTCTCAAGCGCGATGCAGGCTTGAGCAACGTGCCGGTTATCTTCATGACCGGGCTCGCCGAGACCGAGCACATCGTCAGCGGCCTGGAAGCCGGCGGCGTCGACTATGTCACCAAGCCGATCGTCATCGAGGAGATGCTGGCGCGGATTCGTGTTCATCTGGCCAATGCACGGCTGACCCAGAGCGCGCGCGCGGCGCTCGACGTGTCCGGCCGGTTTTTGCTCGCGGTTAGCCGGCAGGGCAAGTTGGTGTGGGCGACGCCGCAGGCCCAGAGGTTGCTGTCGGAAAATCTCGGAGCCGGTACGGACGATGAATTCGTGCTGCCCGATCCCATGCTGCAATGGCTTGAGGAGGCGCAGAAGGGCAAGGCAGGATCGAAGGCCCAGGCGATGGCGTCATTTCCGGAGAACGATCAACTTCGGCTGCAATACATGGGAAAACTGGGACCAAACGAATTCCTGCTGCGGCTGGCCAAGGATTCGCGCCCCGAGATGCCTGCGGAATTTTCCAGCGAGCTCGGATTGACCACCCGAGAGGGCGAAGTGTTGTCGTGGCTGAGCAAGGGAAAAACCAACCGCGACATCGCCCAGATCCTGGGCTTAAGCCCAAGGACGGTGGACAAGCATCTTGAGCAGATCTACGCCAAACTCGGCGTCGAGAACCGTACCGCCGCCGCGGCGATTGCGACCAGCGCCGGCCGCCGCAATTCATGAATCCCTATTCGCGGCATAGGGTGCCGCCGCCAGGACTGGCGCCGGCCGGCCCGCCGTGTTAGCCGCTACCCGACGGATACGGGCGTGGAAGCGAATTGATGTTCGAGGCAGTAATCTGGGATTTCGGCGGCGTGCTCACGTCGTCGCCGTTTGAGGCGTTCGCGCGGTTCGAGGCCGAGCGCGGGCTACCCGCCGATATCATCCGGCGCACCAATGCCGCCAACCACCTGGAGAATGCCTGGGCGAAATTCGAGCGGGCCGAAGTGGACATTGAAACCTTCGATCGGCTGTTCGCGACGGAATCGCTGGCATTGGGTGCAGAGGTGCGAGGCAAGGACGTATTGCCCCTGCTTTCGGGGGATCTGCGGCCGGAGATGGTGGAAGCGCTCAAGCGGGTCAAGACCAGGTTCAAGACCGGCTGCATCACCAATAACCTTCCCGCCAACGCCATCGGCAGCGCCGGCGGCCGCACACTCTACATCGCGGAGGTAATGGCGCTGTTCGACCATATCATCGAGTCGGCCAAGATCGGCTTGCGGAAGCCCGACCCGGGCATCTATCGGATGATGGTGGAGGTTCTCGGGGTGGACCCTCGAGCCTGCGTCTATCTCGACGACCTCGGCGTCAACCTGAAACCGGCGCGCGAAATGGGCATGACCACGATCAAGGTCCGCAGCGCAGCCCAGGCGCTCGCCGAGCTGGAAGCCGCGATCGGGCTATCGCTCCGATAGCCGGGCGGAGCCCTTGCGCCGATCTGCTCAGGCGTCGATCGCGTCCTTGATCTTCTTCCGCGTCAGCGGCAGATCACGCAGCCGTTTCCCCGTGGCGTTGGCGATCGCGTTCGCGATCGATGCCGCAGCCGGGCCCTGCCCGGTTTCGCCGCTGCCGAGGAAGGGCTGGCCGGGCCGGTTGATGATATGCACCTCGATATTGTCGGGCACCGAGTTGAACCGCAAGATCGGATAGGTCTGCCAGTCGATGCTCGTGATTCTTGTATCGTCGAAGGTGACGGCCTCGTAGAGCGTCCAGCTCATCGACTGCAGAATCGCGCCTTCGATCTGGTTGATCAGCCCGTCCGGGTTGACCACCTGACCGCTGTCGACCGCCGCCACCGCGCGCACCAGACGCGGCCGCCCGGTCTCCCGGTTCACTTCCACCTCGGTCGCAATGGCGCAATAGGCCGCCAAATTCTTGTATCGCGCAAAGGCAAAGCCGAAGCCGCGATCCGGCGGGGCTTTCTGACCCTTCTGCCAGCCAAAGCCCTCCGCGGCTTTCTCGATGACATCGCGCCCGCGCGGATCGTCGAGATGTCTCAGTCTGAATTCGATCGCGTCGGCGCCGGCCAGGCCTGCGAGTTCGTCCATGAAACTCTCGATTGAAAATACGTTGTGGTAGGCGCCGAGCGCCCGCATCGCGGAAATCCGCACCGGCATGGACGGGATGAAGTGATGCACCACTTGCGCGTTGGGGAATTTGTAGATCGGTATGGCGTTGCGGTCGCCGCCGCCTTCCGGCAGCGGAAGCGGCTTCGGCGCCGGCACGGCGAAAGGCTGCGCCATGTGCTGGGCCGCCAGCATCGATCCGGCGCCGCCAGGGCGCATCGAATGGGTGTTGCTCCAGACTTCGAAACGCCACGCTGATATCGCGCCATTGCCATCCAGCGACGCTTTCAGCTTGGTCACCATCGCTGGTCCGAACGGCTCCCAGCCGTGCTCCTGTTCGCGCATCCATTGCAAGCGAACCGGCACGCCGGGCAGCTCACGCGCGATCAGGGCGGCGTCGGCCGCGGCATCGTCGGCACCATTATGGCCGTAACAGCCGGAGCCTTCGACATGGATCAAGCGAACGCTGGCGATCGGCACGCGCAGCATCTCGGCGATGCCCTGGCGATCCGGATAAACGCCCTGGGTGTGGGTCCAGACCGTCATGGCATCGTTGACCGATTGCGCAACCGCGCAGGATGGGCCGATCGAGCCGTGCGATTGATACGGCCGCGTGTAGGTGGCCTCCAAGGCCTTGTGGCCGACCGACGACGGATCGTTGCGCTCGAAGATGGTAGTATCCTTGGACGGCAGGCTGGTGAGCATGCGTGGCAGGTCGTCCTGCTTCGGCAGGCCAGGCGTCTCCCGCCATTTCGCGGCCGCCGACAGCGCGCGCATCGCCTTGATCGACTGGAATTCCTTACTCGCGACGACGGCCAGAAAATTGCCGTTGCGAATGACCTTGACGACACCGGGCAGCTTTTCGACCGCCGAAATATCGCACTCCGTCAACTGGGCGCCATAGCTTGGCGGCCGGACGACGCGGGCATGCACCATGCCGGGCAGCCGCATGTCCTGGACATAGGCCTCGCCTCCGGTGACCTTGGCCGGGATATCGACCCGCGGCACCGGCTGGCCCATTACCTTGTACGTCGCCGGATCCTTCAAGGCGGATTTCGCCCGCGCCTGCACGTGCAACATGTCGCCTGCGACCAGATCCCCATAGCCGAAGCGCTGGCCGTCGGACGCGATTACCGCGCCGTTTTCGGTCCGGAAATTCTCGACCGCCAGATTGAGCCGCCGCGCGGCCTCCGCGATCAGAAGTTCGCGCACCTGCGCGGCCGCATGCAGAATTGCGGTGCCGCTGTCCTGCATGGAATGGCTGCCCGCGGTGTAACCTTCGTTGGCGGTGCGGCGCGTATCGGCCGTGACGACCTTTAGCGCGTCAAAGGGGACATCGAGCTGTTCCGCGGCGATCTGCTGAAAGGCGGTCTTGAAGCCCTGGCCGAGTTCGGCCTTGCCGGTGAACACCGTGATGCCGCCGTCGGCATCGATACGGATCCAGGAATCGAGGTATGGCGACGTAGCAAGGCTGCCCGGAGGTTTCGGCGCGGGAGCCGGCGCGGCTTGATCCTGGGCGAAGGCATCCGACATCGAGAAGCTGACAATCAGCGCGCCGCAGCCCGCGAGCACGCGGCGCCGATCGAGAATCACAGGGACGTTCATGTCGTGCTCCCGTGGCTGGTGGATGACAATTCGGCCGTATCCATCAGATGAGCGGCCCGGTGCACCGCGCGCAGGATGCGCATATGGGTGCCGCAGCGGCAGAGATGCGGCTCCAGTTCGGCCCTGATCTGCGCGTCGGTCGGCTTGGGGTTTTTCTGCAGCAGCGCCTGCGCCCGCATCATCATTCCGGCAATGCAGTAACCGCATTGTGCCGCCTGCTCTTCCATGAAAGCGCGCTGGATCGGTGCAGGCGCGTCGATCGTGCCCAAGCCTTCAAGCGTCGTCACCTGCTTGCCCTCCAGCAGCAGCAGCGGCGTCACGCAGGACAACACGGCCTTGCCGTCGACGATCACCGTGCACGCGCCGCATTGGCCCAGACCGCAGCCGAATTTGGCGGCATTGAGCTTGACATCGTCGCGCAGCACATAAAGCAGCGGCGTATCGGGATCCGCGTCGATCTGATGATCGTGACCGTTGATCTTCAATGTCATCATGGCTTGTCTCGCTGCATTGGGTCGGCGGGCGCGTTGTGTGGCCCTGCCGATGTCTGGAGAAACACGCTCTGCGTCAGCCTCGCATCCTGGACGGTCTTTTCAACGCCGGTCCATGCTGGTTGGTTGCTGAAACGGGAGCGCAGATAGTTCAACAGCGTGGAAATCTGTTGATCGGTCATGCTGCTGGCAAACCCCGGCATGATCGGACTGCGCTCTCCCTCCACCGGGCGAATGCCGGAGAGGACAATGTTGGCGGCATTGCGCGGGTCGAGAGCGCTGATCGCGGTACTGAGACCGAGATTGACCCCGCCATAGGGCAGCGGCCTGTCGGTATCATGACAGGTCGCGCAGGCCGCGGAATAAATCGCCGCACCGGCCGCGTTGGTCGGGGACAATTCAAGCGGGGGAGATTTGATGAGCGCCCGCACCTCGCTGGCCTGACGAAGCCGGTCCTGCGTGGGCGCACCGAACACGCTTGCCATATAGGTTGCGATCGCGTGTACATCGCTCTCCTGCACCGACGACAGGTTGCTGACAACTTCGGCCATCGGCCCGCGCGCAACGCCATGATCGGGATGCCAACCCTGACGAAGGTAGCTGAACAGCGCCCCGGTGTCCCACGGCACCGGCGAAGGCGACCGCGCGTTGATCGCGTAGGCATGCCAGTTGTCGACGTCGCCGCCGGAAAATGGTGCGCTCGTTCGCTCCGCGCCGAGGACATTGCGCGGGGTGTGGCATGCGCCGCAATGCGCCAACCCTTCGACCAGATAGGCGCCGCGATTCCATTCCGCGCTTTGCGCGCTGTCCTGCTGGTAGATCTGGCGCCGAAGGAACAACAATTTCCAGCCTGCAACGACAAAGCGCTGATCGAATGGAAAGGAGAGATCGTTGGCGCGGGCGGGGGCATGGACCGCCGGTCGCGTCATCAGAAACGCATACAGCGCGTGGTCGTCCTCGTCGGTGACATTGGTGAAATGGTCGTAAGGAAAGGTCGGGTAGAGATGGCGGCCCGCGCGATCAACCCCGGAACGCATCGCGCGTCGGAAGGCCGCCTCCGACCAGCGGCCGATGCCGGTGTCCGGATCCGGCGTGATATTCGACGAATAGATCGTGCCGAACGGCGTCGGCACCGGAAGACCGCCGGCAAAGGACTTGCCACCTCGCAACGTGTGGCAATCGCTGCAGTTGCCGATGGCGGCGAGATCACGGCCCCGCTTCACGAGGGCGGCGTCGAAGGATTGCGGCGACGGCGGCTCGATCGCCGCTATCGCCGGCCGCCACACGACTGCGAGGGACGCGGCCACCGCGGCGATCAAGAGCCCCGCGACGATGGCTGCGATGATTCGTGGCTGTGTCATCCGTCCCAGCTTTTATTGCTTTGGGACCTTGCTAGCACAAATCCGCCGATAGCGCGCCCCTCCGCCGCCACCGGAGCACCTTTTCCGCCCGGCAGGAAAGGCCGCCCCGGCCGGCCCTGAGGGAAAGACCGTCCCGGCCGTCTATTTGATTTCGGGTGCCGGCGTTGCTGCGGAAAAAGCCCGCTGGAACGCCGCGAGATCTGCGCTGGGGAGATCCGAAACCGCGATATAGGTGAAATCGCCATCGCTCCAGCTTCGGACGTTATATCCGGCAATCGTCTGCTCCGAGACGGATTGGCCGGGCCGGAGCGTCGTGAGGCTGACCGTATGGGCGGCATGCTTGTAGACGATGGTGGCCACGGGATCATGGCCGATGACATCGACGCGGCCGCCCAGCAACGCAAAGCCTTGCGCGGCGAGGTCAGGCACCTGGGGCGATGCCGGCAAGCGGGCCGTGAACCAGGGCTTGACCGTATGGCGATCGGAGGACGCGATATCGAAGGGTTGAGGTGCCAGCAAACTGCGGATGTGGCCGGCAACCACCTCACCCGCAATCTCCTCGCGCTGACCGAGATGTTCGATCGTCATCATGACCGAACTTGAGAGCACTGCACCGAACACGGCCGCCGCCGCCAAGGCCTGAAACGACCAGCTTCGACGGCGCAGAACCGCGACATGGCCCGGAACATCGCTCGGGCGCTCCGCATCCAATCTCGACTGGATGCGGGCTTGCAGGCCCGGGGGCATGTCAGGTTGCGGCAACGAACGGACGACCTGTCGCAACGACATCAGCCGGGCGTATTGGGCTTTCAAGGATTTATCACTCGCCAGCCGGCGTTCGAACTCGCTCGTGGAAACCGGATCGAGCTCGCCGTCGCAATAGGCGTTCAACAGCAATTCGTCATTGTCTCTCAACGATGCGACCATAATTACTTTCGATCTCCCAGAAGGGCTATCAGAAGCTGCCTGCCCCGGGACAGACGGGACATGACGGTCCCGATAGGAACATTGGTGATCTCGGCGATATCGCGGTAGTTCATTTGATTTATTTCCCGCAAAACGATGACCTCGCGAAATTGCGCCGGCAACTGCGCCAGGGCTTTCTGAACTTCCGCGGCATCCGCTTTGAAGAGCGTTATCTCCTCGGGCGTCTCTATCCTCGCTCCTTGCGGACCCCCATGTTCGAGTTCCTGTTGTTCCGCGGCACTCAGGTCATTCATGAAAACAACCGTCTTTGGCCTGTTTTTCGCCAGCCAGCTGAAGGCCGTGTTGCGCACGATGGTCAGCGACCACGCGCGAGCATTGACGGCGCCGAAGCTCCTGATGCCGCGAAAGGCACGCAACGCCGCTTCCTGCACGATGTCTTCGGCGTCGGATGCGCTGCCGGTCAGCCATTGCGCGAGACGATAGGCTTCAGGCAAATGCGGCAGGAAGACTTCATCAAACGCGGCGCGCTCATCCTTGTTTTGCACAACCAAGACCGACATCCGCTGCTGGCCAGACAATTGATCCGCGCCTTTCTATCGATCTTCTAACATGGCATTTTCAGGTTCGGTACACCGCAAATCCGCCCGGTGTACCGATAGAGTTATCGACATGTCCGACGCACCGGGATTTTCGACACGCAGCCGTCACTTTACGACGATTTTCCCCACCATATGCGGATGCAGGCCGCAGAAATAATCGAACGTGCCGGCACTGGCGAACGTGAAGGAATACGCATCCTCAGTATCGAGCGCCTTCGACCGGAAGGCCTTGTTCTTGTCGACCACCGTGTGAGGTATGTCGTCGTGATTGACCCACTTCACCGTCGTTCCCACGGCAACCGTCAGCTCGGGAGGGGTGAAGGTGAAGTTGTCGATCGTAACGACAGTTGCCTCCTCCGCCGCGACCGTGCCGAACGCCAGCAGCGCGCCGGCGACCGGACCCAAAAGCATCGCAACGGTCACGGCGCGACCGGGAGCCAATCGCGCTGCGGCGAGGCGGATATGGCACATCAGGGTTTGCATGCGCGATCCTCGATCAGCCGGCCAGCGTCTTGTCGACGATGGCGAGCGGCTTGTTGCCCTGCACCACGGTGACGGTGGACAGCCCGAGCTTGGAGCGAAGTTGATCGGCGGGGACAAGCATCGGGCCGGGTGAAGGCGCACTGCCGGGGGCCGGCTGCGGAAATGCCGTCGACAGCGCCGTATGGAAGGTCATGTTGCCCTCGACCTTCTGGGCCAGCTGATGGATGTGGCCGTTGAGAACGGTGACCGAGCCGAAACGCTTGAGCAAATTGAGCGCCTGCATGCCGTCGTCGGTGCCCCAGCCCCATTCCTTGTAGATGACCTGCAGCGGAATATGCGCGAAGACGACGATCGGCGTGCTGCTCGACTTGCCTTTCAGATCGGCCTCGAGCCAGGCGAGTTGTTCGGCGCCGAGATTGCCCAATCCGCCACCCTTGAGGTCGACGACGTTGACCAGGCCGATGAAGTGGACGCCGTGATCATCGAAGCTGTACCAGCCCGCGCCCTTTGAGCCCTTGCCGTAGCGTTCCAGATAGGCCTTGCCGCGGTCCTCATCGATGATGTCGTGCTCGCCGGGCACCCAGTGAATTTGGACACCCGTCTCGCCGAACACCTTGTCCGCATTGTCGAACTCGGCAGGCTTGGAGAGATGCGTGATGTCACCGGTGTGAATGATGAAGGACGGCTTCATCGGCATCGCCTTCACCTTGGCGACGGCCTCGCGCAGCGTGCCGAGCGCGTCCGGATTGGCCGCCTTGTCGAAGCCGATGTGGCTGTCGCTCATTTGCAGGAAGGTGAATCCGGTGGGCTCCGCGGCGGCCGCTTCGCCGATCAGTCCCACGGAGTGGGGAATGCCGCCGCTGACGGTCCAAAGCACCCCGGTGCCAGCCCAGACCATGCATTCCAGTACTTCGCGGCGGCCTAATCCTTTTCCGTGCGCGTCAAGGCCTTTTTTAGCCATGTCATATTCTCCCTGAGGGGCCGAACGGCTCCAGATGGCGCGCGATTGCGCCGTACAGGGGAGACTCGGGCGTTTCGGGTTTTATTCCCGGCGGGAGATTTTGGTGACGCTTCCCGCAGACGTGCGTGGGGGGAGTGGATTTCTCCACTCCCCCCACAATTTCTAGACTTGTATCAGCTCGACCGGTTCAGATCAGAACTGGTAGCGCAGACCAACGGACGGATCGTAGTTCGAGGCCTTGTTCAGAGTGTTAACCGTGCCGGGTACATTGAGGTTCGTAGCGGAGAGAACGTAGCCGCTGATGAGACCATTCTGCTTTTGCGAATACATCACGCCAGCGTAGAAGTCCATGTGCCTCGCAAAGCGCCAATCCATGGCCAGCGAAACCGCATCCATCGATCCGCTGCAAGCGGGGGAGATGGAGGTGGTGCAGTTGCCAAGCGGGTTTGTGGCACTCATGAAGCTGTTCTGCCGATAGCCGTAGTAGGAGCCCATGATATCGAGGTTCGGCGTAACCGCATACTTCGCGCCAACCCAGAACGACTGCAGCACCTTGTCGCTCGTAAAGAACGTATTATTGGCAAAAGCTATGTTGTAGCCGCCCATCATGAACGCCGTCGAGCCGTTTGCGATGCCAACAAGCGGGTTGTCCGGGTTTGCGTATTGGATATGCTCATAGCCGGCATAGAGCTTCCACGGCCCGATGGTGTATTTGCCCGCTACCGCAAAGATGGTGTTGTCGGAAACGACCGAAGACACGCACCCGAGGGAACAGCCAATGCCTGAGGCGTTTATCTGCAGCATTTGCGCTGAACTCAGGGTTGTTGAGATGCCATTCGCATCGTAGATTTTGCCGCCGACGAAATCCATCGAGAAGCCCATATAGTCGAAGCCGACATCGCCTTCGAAGGCATTGCCGGTGGCGCTGTTGCCGCCGTTTCTGAGCTGGGCTAGGCCGGCCAGCCGAACCGGGCCGACATTCAACCGGTATTCATACGAGTTGTCGTAGATACGGTCTTCCGTATCGCCGCCACCGCCGGTGGCGCCTTCGAAGGTGATCATCGAAAAGGCGTTGGCGCCGGACAACGCATCATAATTGACGACGAGGTCCGAGGTCAGCGCGCTCTGACGGCCCATGGTGAACGTGCCGTAGGTCGGCGAACTGATACCGAAATAGGCCACATTGTTGAACATCACGCCGGCCTTGGACGAATCGCCGTACGAGTTCGCCCATTGAAGGGTTGATACGTTGGCTCCCAATCCGTTGTTCTGCGCAATGCCGCCAATCTGGTTGACGCCAGAGCCGGTCGCCGGGTTGAACAACGTCTGCAGGTTGAAGACGGCGTACAGATTGTCCGCGATCTCCTGCTTGCCGCGCAAGCCGATAAACGACGTACTCATGATGTTGGCGCCAACGCCGAAATACGAGCCGTTGGAGGCCTTCTCGACCGCATAGTTCAGCGGTCCGCCGGCCAGCGCGTTGAACGGGGTGCCGTGCTGTTCATAGGTCACGCCCATATCGAAGTTGCCGTAGAGACAGACGCCATGCCAGCAGAGATCATCGTTCTCCGGGGGACGCGCCTTGACTGCGGCCTTGTAGGGCAGGTCGGCAGCCATCGAATCAACCGGATTGACGGTCGCTACCGGCTTCGTTTCGAGAGCCTTCTGCCGCTTCTCAAGATCGGCGAGACGCTTGGTCATCGCCTGGTTTTGTTCACGAAGTTGTTTGGCCTGAGCCTGGATATCCGAGAGCTCATCGGCGTGGGCTGCCGTTGCTGCGAAAGCCAGGACGGCCGCTGCAGATATGAAAGTCCTCTTCACGTAAGTCCCCCAAAAAAGGCGCGGCACCAACACGCCGCGAACTGCCAAGATCCGGAGCCTCGGACGAGGACTCCCTAGGCGGTCACTCTGCTTCAGGGGATAAAGAAATACTGTCACCCGGACGCAACAGTAGGCCGTGAACCGCCTTTTCGGGGGGTATCCCGAAAAACGGGCTAGGTCTGTTGCGGCGGCGACACAGTCCGCCCTGTATCTATGGTAGCGGCTGCATCCAGACTACAATTATTAATTGCGCCCTCTGTGCCTCGCTAGAACCGGGAGGCAGGCCCCCGATTCTCCGGGGGCCTGCCGTTTGCCTTGGGTTCCAGGTGGGGAAGCACGAACCACCTGGATCAAATCGGGCTGTTGAAGGACAGAGACATCGCAAACCGCGTGGCAAACGTGGATCCTGGATGTCTCTGCTTCTTACGTTTCTCTCCTTAGCCAATCATCAGAATTGGTAGCGCAGACCAACGGACGGATCGTAGGTCGAGACCTTGTTGAAGGTGTTAACCGTGCTGGGGGCAAGCAGGTTGGTAGCGGTGAGAACGTAGCCGCTGGCGAGACCGCCCTGCTTCTGCGTATACATCACGCCGGCGTACATATCCATGTGCCTGGCAAACCGCCAATCCATGGCCAGCGAAACCGCATCCATCGATCCGCTGCAAGCGGGGGAGATGGTGGTGGTGCAGTTGCCAAGCGGGTTGCCGAAAAGCGTACTCACGAAGCTGTTCTGCCGATAGCCGTAGTAGGAGCCCATGATATCGAGGTTCGGCGTAACCGCATACTTCACGCCAACCCAGAACGACTGCAGGACCTTGTCGGATCCAAAAGCGGTGTTATTGGCGAAAGCGATGTTGTAGCCGCCGTTCATAAACGCCATCGCGCCGTTTGCGATGCCAACAAGCGGGTTATCCGGGTTTGCGTATTGGATATGCTCATAGCCGGCATACAACTTCCACGGCCCGATGGTGTATTTGCCCGCTACCGCAAAGATGGTGTTGTCGGAAACGGTCGAAGCCACGCACCCGTAAGAACAGCCAATGCCTGCTGCACTGATTGCGAGCATTTGCGCTGAGCTCAGGGTTGTTGCGATGCCATTCGCATCGTAGATTTTGCCGCCGACGAAATCCATCGAGAAGCCCAGATAGTCGAAGCCGACATCGCCTTCGAAGGCATTGCCGGTGGCGCTGTTGCCGCCGTTTCTGAGCTGGGCTAGGCCGGCCAGCCGAACCGGGCCGACATTCAACCGGTATTCGTACGAGTTGTCGTAGATACGGTCTTCCGTATCGCCGCCACCGCCGGTGGCACCTTCGAAGGTGAGCACCGAAAAGCCGTTCGCGCCGGACAGCGCATCATAATTGACGACGAGGTCCGAGCTCAGCGCGCTCTGACGGCCCATGGTGAACGTACCGTAGGTCGGCGAACTGACACCGAAATAGGCCACGTTGTTGAACATCACACCGGCCTTCGACGAATTGCCGTACGAGTTCGCCCACTGAAGGGTGTTCACGTTGGCTCCCAATCCGTTGTTCTGCGCAATGCCGCCGATCTGGTTGACGTTCGCGCCGGTCGCCGGGTTGAACAACGTCTGCAGGTTGAAGACGGCGTACAGATTGTCCGCGATTTCCTGCTTGCCCCTCAGGCCGATGAACGACGTGCTGAAAATGTTGGCGCCAACGCCGAAATACGAACCGTTGGAAGCCTTCTCGACCATATAGTTCAGCGGTCCGCCGGCCAACGCGTTGAATGGGGTGCCGTGCGGTTCATAGGTGAGGCCCATGTCGAAGTTGCCGTACAGACAGACGCCGTGCCAGCACAGGTCGTCATTTTCCGGCGGCCTTGCCTTGACCGCGGCCTTGTAGGGCAGGTCGGCAGCCATCGAATCCACCGGATTGACGACCGACACCGCTACCGGCTTCGTCTCAAGGGCCTTCTGCCGCTTCTCGAGATCGGCGAGACGCTTCTGCATCGCCTCGTTCTGTTGGCGAAGTTGCTTGGCCTGAGCCTGGATATCCGAGAGCTCATCGGCGTGGGCTGCCGTTGCCGCGAAAGCCAACACGGCAGCTGCTGAGATGAAAGTCTTTTTCACGTAAGTCCCCCAAAAAAGAGGCGCGGTAAAATCTCCGCGAACCTGATTTTACGTGGAGCCTCGGACGAGGACTCCTTACGCGAATAATCTGCATCACGTCGCGCGAAAATGATGTCACCTGCATGCAACAGCAGAATCAGAAGCCGACAAAAACCGCTAAAATGATTTTTACGGATCAAAAACTTTTTATGATTTAAAAAATTTTTACGAACATTGTCCTGAGCGAAATTTCTAAAGGGATTTTTATATTCACGCGAGAATACATAACAGATGATGCCGATCATACTTTCATCGGTTCCATTTCCTGACAGGAGATTTTTTGATTCGAACGGACCAGGGGAACTCGCACAATCAGGAGCCGGAGATAGAGGACAGAGACATGATGGAACCGCGTAACTGGAGCGGGTCAATGTCTCTGTCCTTTTATTCTATTCAACCATCAGAACTGGTAGCGCAAACCGACGCCCGGGTCGTATGCAGACGCCTTGTTGCCGGTTGCTCCCGGCAATCCATTAGCAAGCAGGAAGCCGTTGGCGAGACCGTTCTGCACCTGCGACCACATGATGCCGGCATAGGCATCGAAGTGCTTCGCAAAGCGCCAATCGGCAACGAAGGAAACCGCATCCAGCGATCCGCTGCAGCCCGCAGAGACGACGGTGTTGCACGTGCCCGTCGGGTTGCTGCCGTTCCCGATCACGAAGCTGTTCTGGTTCTCGTGGTAATAGGCGAGAGATAGATCGAGGTCGGGCCTGACCGAATACCGCGCACCAGCCCAGAACGTCTGCAGGATTCTGTCGGTGGTGAAGTTGGTGTTGTTGGGAACACCGAGGTTGTAGCCGCCCACGAGGAAGGCGCCGGGGACCAGCGGGTTATTCGGGTTGGAGAAAGCGATGTGCTCATAGCCACCAAAGAACTTCCACGGCCCTATGACGTACTTGGCAGCGACCTGAAAGACGGTGTTGTCGGAGACGACACCGGCCAGACATCCAACGGAACAGCCAATGCCGGCGGCCGTTATTGCGCCTATTTGTGCGGCACTCAGAGGTCCTGAGGAAATCGCGTCATAGACTTTGCCGCCGTTGAAATCCAACGAGAGGCCCATGTAGTCGAAGCCGATATCACCTTCGAAGGCATTGCCGGTGCCGCTATTGCCGCCGTTCCTGAGCTGAGTTTCCACGGCGAAACGAACGGGGCCGACATTCACCCGATATTCGAACGAGTTGTCATAGACACGATCCTCGGTATCTCCGCCACCGCCATTTGCACCCTGGTAGGTGAGCACCGACCAGGCGTTCGAACCCCCTAGCGGATCATAGTTGGTGACCAGGTCGGAGCTCAGCGCGCTTTGCCGGCCCATAGTGAGCGTGCCGTAGGTGGGCGAACTGATACCGAAATAGGCCGCGCCGTTGAACATCTGGCCGGCCTTGGAGGAATCGCTGAATGCGTTCTGCTGGGTAAGCGCCAGTCCGTTGTTCTGGTAAACGGACCCGACCCCGTTGGCAACCGTCCCGCTCGCGGGGTCAAACTGCGACTGCAGATTGAACACGGCGTACAGATTGTCCGCGATCTCCTGCTTGCCCCGCAGGCCGATAAACGACGTGCTGAGCTGATTGGGGCCAGCGCCGAAGTAAGCACCGTTGGAATTCTTCGACACCAGATAGTCCAGCGGTCCGACGGCCATGGGGCTCAACGGGGCGCCATGGTTCTGGTAGCTCAGACCCATGTCCATATTGCCGTACAGACAGATGCCGTGCCAGCACAGGTCGTCACTTTCCGGCGGCCTTGCCTTGACCGCGGCCTTGTAGGGCAGATCGGCGGCCATAGCGTCCACCGGATTAGCGAGCGACACGGCGGGCTGCGCAGCGGGTTGCGCTTCAAGCGCTTTCTGCCGCTTCTCAAGATCAGCGAGACGCTTCGTCATCGCCTGGTTCTGCTCGCGAAGTTGCTTGGCTTGAGCCTGGATATCCGAGAGCTCGTCGGCGTGAGCTGTGGCCGTGAAAGCCAGGACGGCTGCTGCAGATATGAAAGTTCTTCTCACTTTCAGATTCCCCAGAAAAAATCGCGGCACATACTTTCCGCGAACCGAATTCGGAGCCTCGGACGAGGACTCCTCGGCCTTGTTCTGCATCAGGCAGTGCACAAATTCTGTGGCCAGCTCGCCACAGAAATCAGGAACCCGACCAAATCGCGCGCGCAAACGAATACGTGAACGCAACTGGCAATGTGATCGCAGTGAAGTGAACTTCTCCGACAACTATCTGCACCCAGCGTCATAAAACTTTCAGATGCGAAGTCGCGAACCGCAAACCGCCGTCATACCGCGCCACCCGGTCTCGCCTTCGGCGAGCCCGATGACAGGCTCCGCATCGTCCGGAGACGGCGCGATGCGCCTCTTCACCATGAGGGTCTGACTTCGCGCCACTTGTGAAGACCTTATCCCGAGGAGCGGCCGGCAGGCCGCGTCTCGAAGGATGGATTGACGGCGAGCATTCGCCGCAACGACAAATCTGGCGCGACTCCGCGATCTCGCCGCGTATCCGCGCGAGTTTTGCTGGGAACATTCCGCCCTCTCGAGAATAGAGGGCGCAGGGAATGCCGGGCGCCCGATGCGCCCGCAGATGGGGTAACGGACTCCCCGGAGGCCTTCCAACCAAGCCGCACTAGCTACGGCGCTGTTCGGGGCGCGCGTCGCGCGGCTTGCCTGGAAGGCCGGCGGTCGTCCCTCACATGATGGTGTGACGGAGTCGAGGATAGGCCTCGCTCCAAGCATCAAGGAGAGACGACCATGGATCATTATGCAGGAATCGATGTGTCATTGGAATACTCGAGCGTGTGCCTGGTCAACGCGAGCGGCAAGATCGTCCGGGAGGCCAAGGTGGTGAGCGAACCGGGGGCGCTGATCGGCTGGTTCGGTTCGCTCGGGCTTGGGCCCGCCAGGATCGGACTTGAGGCAGGGCCGCTGTCGCAATGGCTCTATGCGGCCATGAAGCAGGCGGGCCTTGCGGTCGAGCTTCTGGAGACGCGGCACGTGAGTGATGCCTTCAAGGCGATGCCGGTGAAGTCCGACCGCAACGACGCGCGCAAGATCGCGCAACTGATGCGGCTCGGCTGGTTCCGGCCGGTACACTGCAAGTCGATCACGGCTCAGGAGATCCGCGCGGTGCTGACGGCGCGCAAGCTGGTGCAGAGCAAGCTTCTGGACCTCGAGAACAGCCTGCGCGGGATTTTGCGCGGCTTCGGGCTGAAGGTCGGCAAGACGACACGGACAAATTTTGCCGGACGCATCGAAGAGCTGGTGAAGGGGCATCCGAACCTTCAGGCGATCGGACAGGCGCTGCTTCGGGCACGCGCCGTTCTGCTCGTAGAGTTCAACGGTTTTGAGAAGCGCGTGCGCACGATGTTGCGCCTTCATGAGAAGGCCAGGCTCTTGATGTCGACGCCGGCCGTCGGACCGATCGTCTCGCTTACCTTTGCCTGCGCAATCGATGATCCCTCCCGCTTCACATCCTCGAAGCACGTGGGGCCGTATTTCGGGTTGACGCCGAAGAAGTATCAGTCCGGCCAGACCGACTACACCGGACGCATCAGCAAGCACGGTGACGCCTCCGTGCGCGAGGCGCTTTATGAGGCTGCCCACATCATGCTGACCAAGCCGATCAAGGGTTGCTCGCAACTCAAGAGCTGGGCAATGCGGATCGCCCGGCGCGCCGGCACCAACAAGGCCAAGGTGGCGCTGGCGCGCAAGCTCGCCGTGATCATGCTCCGCATGCTCAAGGATAATGTGCCGTTCAAGCCGGCTGCCAAGGCAACAACGGCCTAAAACAGCGAGGACAAAAGGGTTTTCGGGCGGGCCATCGCACCGGGCGCCCCCGAAGCGAAGTCCCCTCGCCGGGACGATGGACCAGGTCAGGCCGTCACGCGCGTTGTCGACACATCCAAATCATGTGATCACGTTTTCCGCAGATTGGCCGACCTGTTCCTCTCATGAACCCCATCAGGCGACGGCCCTGCGCCGATCCCGAACAGAAGCAAGTGCCCGGCGAGTGGATAACGCAAAAAGGGATTGACTCTTCGAGGCCCGTTACAGAAGCCGCGCGTGGTGTAGAAAACACGCGCGTTAGTCACCACGGTCACACCGGAAACACCCGGCATTCCCCGCGCAATGGTTTTAACGGTTTCCTTCGTACTCTCCCCGGTGATCGGGCTTTCTTGTCACCGTCATCCCTAAGAAGCTTGCTTCTCAAGAACTTGACGCCGGCGTCGAGGCGTCAGGACCATACGACTTCGCCGTCCGCCTCTGGCGCATTCGTCGAAGCGCCATCCGCGTCCACCGCATCCCGTGCTCTACGTCCGTGATGGCGGGTGATATAGATTTGATTTGGGGCATCGGCGAAGCGGAAAATTTTTTCAAACAGGACTGGACTGGTAGAATTGCGTTGAACCGCTTCATGAAATTCGATTTTAGGCGCAGGTGCCATCGCCCGGTGAGACAATGACTCGCCTTCTCTCGCTTGCGGGAAAAGAAGACAATTGGGCCGACATAGCGCTTGGCCGGTCAGGTCCGGAAGTGAGGTCAGCGCGAATGGGTTGCTTGCCTGAGCTCCTGGACTAATTCCACCAGTTTGCGATCGTTCGGCGCCGTGACCAGTAGCTGCTCGGCATAACCGAGCGCGGCTGATGTGTCTCCCGCCATGCGGCTGAACGAGACCAGCGCAAGCAGGATTTCGCGATCGGCAGGATGGCGCGTCAGTGCATCTTTCAAGATCGTCATGGCTTCGGCGCCACGGCCGCCTGAGTGCAGCGCCACGCCGTAAACATAGAGGTAGTGCGCATTGCCCGGCTCCAATTCAGCCGCTTTCCGAAATTCGGCGAGCGCCTCGTCTGATCGCTTGAGCCTCGTCAAAGCCAGTCCGAGCGCATGGTGCGCCGCGGCCTCGCGCGGCGAAATGGCGATAGCGGCGCGAAGCACGGTTTCCCCTTCGCCCTCCCGCCCGAGTTGCCGGTAAAAATCAGCGAGATTGATCGACGCCGGGAGGTATTGCGGGCTGAGGTGCAGCGCAGTCCTGTATTCGGTCTCGGCGTCCGCGGCCAGTCCACGCTTTGCAAGGAAATTTCCAAGCGTGGCACGAGCCTCTGGCCTGTCCGCATTGAAGCGTTGGGCGGCAACGAACTCCCTGGCAGCCCGATCGAAATGCTCACGATCCGCCGGAGGTTGACTTGCGGTCGGAACGGCCGCGAGCAGAGAGGCCGCCCTGATACGCACGCCGCGCACCGGATCAGCAAGAAGCGGAGAAGCTAACGGCCAAATCTGGCTGGCTGGCAGGTCTTCCAGCATCTCCAGAGCGCCAATGCGCACCATTGGATCGGGATCAACGAGCCCGGCTTTCGCTACCGCGATATTTTGGGGCGAGACATGCGGGGCCAGTTCGCCAAGCGCCGTCGCGCGAGCGACGGCTGGTGTATTTCCGTCCGCAGCGACAACGGCAAGCAGCGCGGCGGCATCGACCGCGTCCGTGCGTGCGGCATGGAACGCCGTCGCATAAGTCTGAAAGCCCCCGCGGTTGGGGCCGAACCATGCTTCGACGGCGGCGGCAGCCCATTGCGGTGACTTGTCGCTGTGGCAGCCGTTGCACGCGTTCGGGGTACCAAGCTTGGCGGAAAGATCGGGCCTTGGAATGCGAAAGCTGTGATCGTGGCGCGGATCGACGATCATGTAAGTGCGCGCCGGCATGTGGCATGATATGCACGTAGGCGCCGCATCGACCCCGGCGTGATGGCGATGGCCGGCACCGGCGTATTTGTCGGAGGGATGGCATTGCAGGCAGACGCCTTCCCCCGCGACCCGCAGCTTCGCGCTGTGCGGCTCGTGGCAGTCGCTGCAGGTAACGCCCGCGGCGAACATCCTGCTCTGCTTGAACGGCGCATAATTATATGGCTCCTCCACGTCGCGGATCTGGCCGTCAGCATGATAGGTGCTGCGCGTCAGCGGTTCGACGACATGGGTTTGCGACAGCCACTGGCCGGGAATCCAATCCTGGTGGAATCCGGCGCGGCGCGCGTGGCACAATCCGCAGGTTTCGACCTCCTTGCGTAGCGCGACCGGCGTCGTACTGCGCCGTGCCGTCCCGGCCTGAGGATTGATCGGCCAGGTCACGTCGCGGCGCTCGTCAAAACGGACAAGCAATCCCTTGTTCAAATCCGCTCGCTTGCCAAACGGCCACCAACTCAGCTGATCGCGCGCCCAGGCAGCGTGAGACGAACCTTGTCCATGGCACGCCTCGCAACCGACACTGATTTCCGCCCAGCTCGTGGCGAAACGATCGGTCTTGGCGTCATAGTTCTTAGCGACGCCGGTCGAGTGACACTCCGCGCACATGAAATTCCAGTTCTGGTTCAGCTTCGTCCAATGCAGGACATCGTCGTGCTTGATCTCCTCGCCGGGGTAGAGATGAAACCAGCGCTGGCCGCCTTTATCTTTCGGCCTCGTGTCCCAGGCGATCGAGAGTGCCTGAATCCGGCCATCTGGGAATTCGACGAGATATTGCTGCAGCGGATCGACACCGAAGGTGTATTTCACCTCGAATTCGGCAAGTTTTCCGTCAGGTCCGTCGGTTTCGACCAGGAATTTTCCGTCGCGACGAAAGAAGCGCGAATGAACACCGGAATATTCGAAGCTTCCGTCGTTGAAGTTGCCAAGCACGGTCTTGTCGGTCGCGTGTTGCATCGCGACCTTGTGCTGCGAAGCCTCCCACAATCTTGCTTGCGTTTGGTGGCATCCGGCGCAGGTCTCGCTGCCGACGAAGCTCGCCGCAGGCGCAATCCCGTTGTCATTGCGTAGAAACAAGCCAAGACCGACCGCGACAACGATCAGCACGGCGCCCGATGCCGCAATCCAGATCAGGCGCCCCGACAAGGCGGCGATTCCGGATTTGCCAGGAACTGTCTCTCGCGGCGGCGCGCCGTGCGTCGGCCCTCCGGTGGATCTCTTCCGCGATCCATCGGCATTGCCGGATTTGCGTCGCTTGCGTACCACCGGCCCAGCCTCTCAGCACTGGGATCGCGAAAGCGATCTAGTCAAGACCAGCCCCATCATCGGCCGGGATGCCGTCAAGTCAACCAAAAGGCACGCATGGCGCAGGAAGTTCAGTTCGGGCAGCGCGAATATCTGATGCTGAGTTCGTCGGGCATTCCGGGAAAAATCCGCGCGATGGTGTTGTCGTCGATGACTCTTGCGCTGAACTGGATATTCGACGCCATGATGTCGTTTGCGCAGGCGGCGATCATATGGACGACGTTGCCATCCTCCTTTCGTGCCCTGATGGTGCAGGTCTGCATCTGGCCGCGCACCTTGTTGCCTTCCAGAATGAAGCCACCGCCGAACTGGTCGGAATCCTGAGCGAACGAAATGCCTTCACCCTTCTTCACGAAGACCTTGTTACACGCCGAAGCGTCAGTAGCCCACGAGCCATTGAGATCAGTCGCGGACACTGGACTCGCAAGTGCGGTCCAACTTGCAGCGCACATGGTAACCATCATTAGCTGCTTGATCTTCATTTGATTTGTCCTGTTCTTGACTGTTCTTAGGTTCAAGAAAACAGCTTCTCCGCGCCCCGTCACTTGGCGAGCCCCCGGAGCCCTTGAGCGGCCCCGCTCACCTCTGCGGAAATGACCGCAGGCCTGTAGTATTTCGTTGCACCCACAACCGCAGGCGCGATTGATCTCAATCAAACCTGCCCCGATAAATCCGACATTTATTATCAAGATTGCCAGCCTAGCTGACGCCACCACGTGCCTGGGCTTCACCAGCCGGCAATCACTCGGAGCGAGACATTAAAGCAGAGCCCGAAGGAATGGATGGACAGCCGCCATGAGCCCATTGCTGACGTCCCTGGCGGCCTTCGTCTGCATCTTTGGCGGCACGTTTTTGGGCATATTCGTTCGCCAGAGATTGCCTGATCGACATCTAAGCGGTGATACCAAGGATATCGTGAGACAAGGTACTGCCCTGATCGCGACGCTCGCCTCTCTCGTTCTTGGCCTGCTGATTGCTTCGGCCAACGGAAAATTCGAGACGGAAAGCAGTGAGATCAAGCAATTGACCGCCAATATTGTCTTGCTGGATAACACTCTAGGTCTGTATGGGTCGGACGCCGAGCCGCTCCGCGCGTTGCTACGTCGCGAGATCCCGGTGTTGGCTGATCGCATATGGAGCGAGAATCGTCCAAGCTTTGGCAGGCCGACGCCTTTTGAGGCGGCAGCTCTTAGCATATCGCTCTATACTGAGCTTCTCAAGCTGGAGCCGAAAACTGATGCACAGCGCCTCTTGCAGGGACGCGCCATCGACGCGCTGACTGATCTTGGAAAGACGCGCTTGCTCTTGTTCACCAGCGCGGGCAACTCAATCCCCCTCCCCTTCCTGATCGTGCTGGTTGGCTGGCTGGCGCTGATCTTTGCAAGCATCAGCCTGTTTGCGGAAAGCAACGCCAGGACGATTGCAATCCTTTGTATCTTTTCGTTCGCGGCGTCCGCCGCGATCTTCCTGATTCTGGAACTCAGCCAGCCTTTTGCTGGACTGATGCAAATCTCCGATGAGCCATTGCGCGATGCGCTTGTGGCATTGCCGCATTAAGGCGAGGTCGAGCTGTCGCGGGACCACGTTCGAAAATCCTAGAAGGTCAGGTTAAAACGGACTTGCGTCTTGATGTTGTAGACCGGGTAATCCTTGATGATGGGAATACCGAGTTCGAACGAGAGCGCGGCATTTTCCTCCAATTTGCGTCCGATTCTGGCATCGAACGGAAGGAACAGCCGGCCGGTCTGGCCGGTGATCGGGTCTCCGAAATTTACCCTTATGTCCGGGCTTGGATAGAAGGTGATGAACCACTGGTCCGGCAGACCGACGTTGAAGGCCGGCGCAATCTGCAGATTGCTGATGTTCCTCCTGGTCGGATCGCCGGCGAAGCTGGCGTCGTATCGAACGAGCGGCTCGAAATAGCTCGATGAATTGATCTCCCACAACGCGTAGCGCGCGCCGACAATGGGCATGACCTGCCATTTTCCCGAACTGAACGTATCTCCGCCCGTAGGGGTGATCAGGCGGGCGCCAAAGCCGACCGCAAAGCGCTCGCTCAAATTTTGAATGATAGCGGCCTGGACGTTGGCGTCGCCCACGCCAACCAGGTAATCGCCATTGGGATTGCTCGGCGAGACCGGATTCTTGGCAAGCACAGGCAGATCGGAACGCAGCGCCAGAATCCACATCGGCGCCAGATTCACGGCATGGTCATATCGGAAGTTGAATGTCTCGGTCGTGGCGCTAGTGATGGTTCCGTTGCTGCCGCTTGTCGGCGACGTCCTGTAGGAGGTCGTCATTTGAAATAGATTTGGCGGAGGCCTGAAGAAGTCCTCGCCAGCGTTCGCGCCTTGATCATTTGGCGATGTCTCTTGTGCGGCGGCCACGATCGGCCGCAAAATCATGACAATGAGGAGGCAGGCGCCGAAAATTGTTCGGGCAATTGTGGGCGTGACATCACCTCCTGGCCATCGGGCGGAGATTTCCACCTTCAAGATGCTCCCGATCGGGTCTGATGGCTCCGGCAAACATGGTGACTTGGCGGACCTACCATGCTGCCCTCCGTCTCTTCAGCACAAAGCTTCGGGCGGCACGCGTGCCGCCCGCTCTTAGGTATATTTCCACTAGTTGCCTGGGCCTTTGGCTGCTGCCTCCGCCTGCTCCATTCTCTTGGCCATCTCCGCCTTGACAGCATCCAGATTGAAACTTGCGCCGCGCTGCATCGGCGGGAAGTCGAGGAAGGTCTGGATTTCCTTGGCCATGACCTGTTGAACGAAAACAAAGCGCCAGAACTGGTATTTGAACCAGTCGAAATATTGCTGCGCGCCATCCTTCGTCCCGTTGTTCGGCCAGCCAGTGCGCTCGAATGGATCGAGCCGGAGGTTGGTGATGTAAGGCACGTCGGGCTTGGTCTTTTCGCCGAGCCAACCGGCCGGCTGGTCGATGAAGCGGAACTTGTAGTCGTCGATCCGCACCGCGCCGACGGTGCTTTCACCGAGGTAGAAAATCTCGTGACGCGCAGACGGGCCCTTGCCTGTGATCGCGGCGAGCTGGTTGTAGCCGTCCAGATGGTTCTTGTAGGTGCGGCCGCCGATTTCCTTGCCCTTCAGCAACTCCTCGGTGATGTTCGGATTGCCCGCCGCAGCAACGAAGGTTGGCAACCAGTCCAGCCCGGAGAAGATTCCGTTCTGCACGGAGTCAGCCGGGACTTTGCCAGGCCAGCGGATGATGGCCGGCACGCGGAAGCCGCCTTCCAAGACCGTTCCCTTGGACTGGGCGAATGGCGTCTGACCGCCATCAGGCCAGGTGAAGACTTCTGTGCCATTGTCGGTGGTAAAGACGACGATGGTGTTGTCGTCGACGCCCATGTCGTTGATCTTCTTCATGACCAGCCCGACGTCGTCATCGAGCTGCGCCATGCCCGCTTCCTCTTCCGACCAGCCATTTTCCGCATTACGCAGCGCCTGATATTTGTCAGATAAATGCGTCACAATGTGCATGCGTGTTGGATTGAGCCAGACGAAGAACGGCTTGTTGTCCTTTTTGGCCTTGTCCATGAAGCTGATCGCGAGATCGCGGATCTCGTCGTCAACCGTTTCCATGCGCTTTGGATAGAGCGGACCGGCATCCTCGATTTTCTGCATCCCGATCTTGCCCCAGCGCGGCATCTCGGTGGGGTCATCCTTGTCGGTGGCCCAGCTATGAACCATGTTGCGCGGGCCGACGACGTTCAGCAGGTTTTGCGGATAGTTGGGATGCGCCGGATCCTCCATCGCGTCGAGGTGATATAGATAGCCGAAGAACTCATCAAAGCCATGAACGGTCGGCAGGAACTCGTTCTTATCGCCGAGGTGGTTTTTGCCGAACTGACCGGTCGCATAGCCCATCGACTTGAGAACTGTAGCGATCGTCACGGCTTCCGCAGGCAAGCCCACGGAAGCGCCTGCCTGGCCAACGGTGGTCATGCCCGTACGGATCGGCAGCTCACCGGTGATGAAGTTCGCGCGTCCCGCCGTACAACTCGCCTCGGCGTAATAGTCCGTGAACAACATGCCTTCCTTGGCGATCTTGTCGAGGTTTGGCGTTTTTCCAGCCATCATACCTCGGTGATAGGCACCGATATTCCACATGCCGATGTCGTCGCCCATGATAACGACGATGTTCGGCTTCGACTGCTGTGCAGTTGCTGGAGCACACGCTACCGCCGTGGCGGTGAAACAAGTGGCTATCAGTCCGATCCAATTTGTTTTCTTCATCGACGCTCTCCTCTCAGTGACAATTGACCACCTCGAGCGGACGATGCTCCGCCCGGGCTCTTTATTGAAGACTTCCAGCGACTGCTGTCCGCAAAGAATGGCCGGCCTGAAGGCACGCCACTCCACACCCAATCGCGGGGCACGTAGCGCCTTGATCGGGGGACGGCGTCTCCCGCGAAGCTGCAACGTCAGACCGCAGGACGACAACAGCGAGAAGCCGTGCGCCGAGAATCAGGCGGATGACCATGACGCTGGCACCGCGCGCTTCCTGCCCGGTGCTAACGGCAAACACGTACCCCATTCACCCACGCGCAGGCTGGAGCAACGCCATGGACCGCAGCGGCGCCATAGACGTGCCGCCGCGTGGTACGCCGAGCAACTCCGGCAGCGCTAACGGGCGTGAGCGGCCGACCGACCCGCGCTTGCGCGCTATCGATGGATAATGTGACGCTACCCCCCTGCGGCGACTGAATCGAAACCAGAACTCCGCCGACGATTACGACCGCGGCCAGGATTGCTCGCACTGGACTAAATGCCTTCATAACGATCTCCTCCCTTTGCACTTCCTAAAATGAACCTAGCGACGGCTGAGCAAGCGCGCCTTAATCGGCCAGTCCCCTCTTCAGCATCGCCGCCTTGCGGGCGCGCTCGGCGTCGTCGCGATCTGCCAGGCGATCGCCTGGTTGGTCATGTCCGTCATCAGATGGTAGTTCGGGTCGGTCGACGGCTCGACCTGGGTCATCCCGTCATAAAGCAGCGGCGCCCACTGGTTGGTCTCGCCGCCGAGGAAGCCATAGAACTTGTCGAAGCCGGATCTGGTCGGCCAGCGGTCGGTCGGACCGGACGGGCTGACTTCCCAGGCGGCTGTCTCATGCGACTTTCCGAACGCCGCCGTGCTGTAACCATTGAGCCGCAGCATCTCCGCAATCGTTGCCACGCGGTTGGGGCGCTGCCCGGTCTGGCCGGGAAACGCGGTGGCGGTCTCCGTGATCGAGCCCATGTTGTTGACATGATGATTGCGACCACTCAGCAGCGCCGCTCGCGTGGGCGAGCAAAGCGCCGTGGTGTGGAATTCGTTATAGCGGAGTCCCGCGTTGGCAGAACTTCTCGACCGTCGGCATATGGATCGGCCCGCCGAAGGCGCTCGATTGACCGAAGCCCATGTCGTCGATCAGCACGATCAGCACGTTGGGCGCAGCGGCCGGCGCCTTGACTTCAAACCGCGGTGGCGGCGTGGCATTCCTGGCGTCAAGGACCGTACTGTGCGGGTACTGAGGCTCCGGGATCGGCAGCACTGTACGATCGGTCGGGAGTGCAACGCTGGCGGCTGAAGCCGTCTGTGCTGAGACGGCGCCAGAAAATGCCAGCGCCACGAGCGCGGCTGCGACGAGCAATGGAAAAGCTTGGACCTTCATCTCGCCAAGACCCAACAAAGAACCACCGAAGAAAGCCGAGAGCGTAGCGGCGGCGACAAGAAACGAGCTGAAATTTCAGGCTATCGCTTATCGTTCCGAACCATTCTGACCTCGATCAAGTATGGAAGCAACGCAGTGCTGGCCCGTGTCTGGAGTCAAACGGTCAGCGATGTTGACCGGGTCGCGTCAGATGAGCCGGCGATCCATCCGCTTCGATAATGTCTTTCCGTCATACCCCCACCACCGGGCCCCGCCTTCGGCGAGCCTGATGACAGGCTGGGTATCTCCGGCGTGAACGCAAGGCGCTCCCCGTGACGCTGCGTTTCTCGATTTGATGCGGGACTGGACCAATGGAATCGTGTTGATCCGCCTCGACAAATTAGGCTGTACGCGCAAGCGCCGTGGCTCGGCTAGGTACAGGGCCTACCTCTCCCGCCTGCGGGAGAGGTCGTGCACTTCAGTTGTCGCGATAAATTTGATCTAATCTCATCCACGCTCTGGCGGGCGCTTGCGACGCGGGGCCAGCCGTTAACAGGGGAGAACAGATGAGTATCGATCAGGCCCGAGACAGCCGCGCCAACGTATCAGGGGTTTTGGCCGCCCTCTTTAGTAACGCCAGCTTGGACCGGGTCTACGCACCATACGGGCTTTTTCTGTTGCGCGTGGCGATCGGGTTCGACTGGATCGTCCACGCCTTCCTCAAGATCTCCCGCGGCATGCACACCCACGAGGCGCTATTGGCGAAGAATGGCATCACGCCGTTGCTGGCGTGGCCGACCTTCAGCCTTGAAGTGGTCGGCGGCGTCGCGATCCTGCTTGGCTGGTACACCCGCCAATGGGCGGCCTTCCTGTTGATTTTCTTAGGCGTCGTGGTCTGGATCAAATGGCCGGTCGGCTGGGGCTACTCCAGCCCGGGTGGCGGCTGGGAATATCCGATGTTGTGGCTGGTCGCCCAGGCGGCGCTGGCACTCGCCGGCAGCGGCGCCTTCGCGCTGCAGACGACGCCGAGCATTCCGGAAACCAAATAAGCAAGAGACCGGCGCGATCGCGACGGTCTCCGCCCTTGGAGCGGGATGGCTTTTCTTTGAATCGCCATTCCGCTCTATCGTTGTTTGAGCATGATCTCCGTGCAAACGCATTCGCATTTGTCGCGAGGGAAAACCGGCGCCCTCTTTTCCGGATCATGCTCTTAGGGCACGCAGTCATAAATCGAGATTGAGAGATACGGCTGGCTCGATGCCCGCTTCGCTCCTACCGCGTGACGGGTTCAAACGAACCCGCCACGCAGCACGATGCCCTCAATCTGATCCCGAGGTCAGTTGAACGGATAGTAGCGGAACGAGAACATCAGGATATTGTTGTTAGGCGTAAGCCCCTGGTTCGGCGTGCTGTTTCCGGTGGCAACACCAGGAAGGCCCTGGAATGCGGTCAGCCTCACATATTCGTACTGAAGGCCGTACCTGACCCGCCCCAGATTGCCCTTGTAGGCGTCCTGCCAGAAGCCGATGGTGAACTCCTGGGTCTTCTGAACGTCGAACGTACAGGTGGTGCCCGTAATCGGCGTATTGTAGCCGCCCAGAGTGCCGCCACCCAGGTTCTGATTGAGACATCCGTTGTTGACGAAGTTCGGATTGCCCCAGCCGCCTTGCGTCGCGCCGGCAGTCCACGAATTGGCGTAGCTCCTGTCCTCGCCGTAATATGCGTAGATGTCGTTGCCTTCGAACGCATGGGCAACGGCGCCAACCATGAATGACAGCTCCGTGACCGGGCTAAGCGTACCATCCGGTCCGATGACGGCGTCAGGCAGCTGGCTCGACGTGTACCGGCCAATGCCCCGTCCGTAGAGGACGCTGCCTTGCAGGTCGAGTATCTTCGGAATCGCGGGCAGCAAAGCGTTGCCACCCACGCCCCAACCCATGGTCACCTTTTGCGACCAGCTGTTTGGCTGCCCGTTGTTGGTCTCGTCGGAGAACCAGCGCTCCAACCCGAGGAGTTCGTAGTGGCCGAAGCCCGGATCGAGCGCAAACTTTTCGATCACGTCCGGAGCGACATCGTTCGAGCAGCTGGTCGTCCCATTGAGATGTGACGGGCCAGTGCAGTTATTGTTGATGCTCGTGACGATGCCTGGCGGGGAAACGGTTCCCGCGCTCGGCGAACCCGGGAACACCGCGGCCGGCTGCTCGATCGAGACACCGAACCAGGCGATCTTGTTGACGTCGTAGACAAATCGGAGCTGCGGGTTGCGCAGCCAGTCGAAGCCGACGACGTACTGTGCGTCAATGGTGAGCGGCACGTTTTCGCTGTTTGGCAACATGCCGACGCGGTTTTGCGCCAGGAGGCTCCAGGCCTGGCCTCCAACGAAGTGAAAGTGCCAGAGGTCGTTGTCGTATTCGGCGAACGCCTGGCGGATGCGGGGCGTGAAGCTGTTGCTCTCGCGGTTGTTCGCGTCGGTCGAGGCACCGAGAAAGTCCATTTCGTAGTAGGCCTTCAGGTGCTGGTTCTGGTCGATGTCGCCCCATGCCTTCAGAGCAATCCGGCTCTGCTGCGCGCTCGCCCGGAACTCTCTCTCGTTGTAAACAGCCGAATTCGACAACGGAATGCCGGGGCTTCCGAACGGCGGACTGCTCGCGCCATCCGATACTTCGGCATGTTGGCGCGCAGCACCTTCCATCGCGATGAAGGAGCCGGCCATCGACATATGGATTCCGTCGAACCAGGACGGAAGCGCCTTGGCGAACATCGACCGGCCATCAGCCGGCGGCGGTGGCGCCGGTGGAGGGATGATGATTTCGTTGCCGTTGCGCGCCGTGACCGCCTGCGCTGGTGTGCCACCAGGGCGTGGCTGAGCCGATTGTTTCTTCGCGTGCGCCAGCTCCCGCTGCATGGCGTCCAATTGCTGCTTCATGGCATTGATTTGCCGCTGCAATTGTTCCTCGTCGGCGTGGGCCGGCGCGACCATTAGATAAGATGCCCCTATTATCGTACCTGCAAGAAGTACGCTAACCCTTCGCTTGAATGCCATATCGATTACCTCGCCCAGTTGACGCAGGCGATTTGTAGTTTTTTAACCATGACACTCGGATGAAGGTTGGATGACGAAGTCGCCCTCGGTGGCAACTCCGTGGCAAATTGAAGATGGTCGTGACATATCAGCCACATTGGCAGCAGCAATGAGCAAGCCTGGTTGAGAAGTCGGGGGCAGGTCGAGCTGAAAGCCGGGCGGCACACGGCGCCGTGAAGGCTGCTTGCACAACCTCGTTCATCGACACCAGCGTCGCGGCGAAGCAGATGGCGATGCGGATCGCAGGCCGGCTAACCCGCTAGCAAGTCGGTTGAAAGTGCTTACTGAATGTCGCGGTACTCATTGGAGCACGCACTCGTCGGCAGGTCGCACGATGCACCAAGTATCCCAACGCCCGGCACGAATGTATAACCCGGCATCCTGATCGCGTTCGCAGGAACGTGGGACAGGAACCCGTACTTCGGCCCATAAGGTAGCGCTTCGGCTTGCCTCCCTTCGGACCATCGATGGGTCGCGTGAAGAGCGCGCTCGTGATGAATCCGGTGCGGCTTTGCGTACTTGTTGCTGTTTGCAGCCGTGGCAGCCGTCGAACCGAGCGAGATAGAAAGCGCTACGGTGGCGAGACCGACAGCACGTGTTGCGCGGATTTTAAACGAGCCGATTTTGGATGGCATGTGGGACCTCCTCCGTCTTCGGGAACGCGCCCCATGGGAACTGATTTAAGCCCCAGAACAAGGTGAGTTCCAGAGTCTCTCGATAAAATTTTCGCAAGGCTGCATCGCGGTGTTATGGCGCACCGCAACCGAAAAAGCCCCGCTCGCGTTGGGGGCGCGAAAGCGGGGCATGAGGTGTTGGCTGGCCGATCTGGCGTTGGGGGTGCGCCAGCCCAGCGGGACTTGACCATAAGCGCTTGACGCTGAAGTGACGCGTGATGGCGCTACACTCGAGAGCGGACGAAAACAACCATCACTCGAAGCGCTTTTGGCGAAGAACGGCGACCCCTGACTGAAAGCCTCCTTGCGAACTCCCTTGACGGAGAAGCAGAGCAATCTCCACAGCTCTGCCGATCAAGCAGCGCAGTGGCAAACACCGCGTCGTTGGCTGCCTGTGGAGAAGAGATATCAGTGGTACCAACAAAAGCCGTCCCGGCAGGCGCGATGGTGCGGGTAGAACCAGCCGGGCCCCCAGCAAGAACGATACCAGTGATAACCAGTCCCGCCCAATCGATAGCAGCCGGCCTCGGCACTGCTGGGCAGGACGACCCCGACCGACAGGATCGCCGCGACGGCGGCGAACAAAGCGAACCTGCGCATATATTTCTCCTCGAAGTGAGTGTTCAGGCAAAGCGCGATCATAATTCCTCAGATAGCGCTCGCGAACCTTGCGCAAGGTCAATCCCCTGCCGCGCCGTCCGTCAAACGCCGACGTTGGCGGTGGTCCAAGCTGCGCACCAGCCTTGCCTGGCGTCGATCCGGGCGTGGCGATGTTCGATGGCGCCGCTAAGCCGATGACGACGCCAATGATTGGTTCGCCATGAGATGGATAGATGCGGCCGGCTCGATGTCCGCCATGCCTCCGATAGCGACCAAATTCCGCAGGCTGGCGAAACGACGCGAAGCGCCAACGGGCGACATCGCCGCTTCATGCCGCGGCGCTTGTGTCGCTCGGCACGCTGATTCTCAGTCTGGCGCCGCCACTGGGCGCGTCGGCAATCTCGATGGAGCCGCCGTGCTGCCGCTCGATAATCCCAAGCGCAATGGCAAGCCCGAGGCCTGTGCCGCCAGTTGAACGGTTGCGAGACGACTCGGCGCGATGAAAGGCCGTGAATACGGCTTGGCGTTCGGCGGGCGGGATTCCGGGTCCGTCGTCATCGACGACGATTTCGACCGTTCCGTTGTTTCGTTGCACCCATACGCGGGCCTGTCGGCCATAGCGCAGCGCGTTGCCGATGATGTTCGACAGCGCCCGGGAGAGCGCCGAACGATCGCCTGCGACCAGAAATGGTCCGCCGCCCAAGCGGTGGAGAATTATCTCGCCGCCAGCCAGCCGCGCCGCTTCCACCTCGTGGGATACGACGGCGAAGAGATCAACCATCTCCTTGCCTTTCAGCGGATTGGCATGCACCGCGAGCAGCAGCGCGTCTTCCAGGAGTTTGTTCATCGCGTCGAGATCGCGCGCGGCCTTTTGAACCTGGTCCGGATCGTCAAGCAGGTCCAGGCGAAGTTTCAGCCGCTGCACGTAGGTCTTGATATCGTGCGCGATCGCGCCGAGCATGGCGTTGCGCTCATTCAACAGGGTCGCGACCTGGTGCTGCATGCGAAGCGTGCGCCTGGCGAGCGCAGCGATCTCCGGCGAGCCGCCGACCGGCATCGGTTGCGGAACGCCGGTCGCGGCGAAAGTCTCGACCGAATTCGCGATACGCTCGACCGCGCGCCCCTCGCGCAGGATAGCCAGCAACACGCCGCTGGCAAGCAACAGCCCAACGACGCCCACCCAAAAGCCTGTCGGCAGTCCCAGAATGCGCGGCACGAGATCGCCGCGGACCTCGGCAACCAGCCAATTGCCTGTCGCGAGTCGCACATACACCCAAACGGGCTCGTTCGATAACGCCCAGTTGAAAGCGCGGCGCTCCTGGCCGAACGGTCGCGCGCGGATAAGCGCGACCACGGAGTCCGCATCCGCGCCGACGAGGCGCTTTCGAACGGCGTCCTCGACCTCACGCACGTGCGCGAGATCGGAAGAAAGCGGGGGCACTGCCGGTGTGACGCGATAGTTGAGACCCGCCCAAGAGATCGCACCCAGCACGTCCTTCCGCTGCGACTCATTGAGGCCCGGCCAAAGACGGACGAGGGCCGCGATCTGGTCGGGCACCAGACCGGCGGCGTTGCCGACACGTCGTCGGCGCTCTTCGACGAAGGTTGACGTCAGCCCTAGCACCTCAACCAGTATGGCGACGACGGCTATCCAGAAAAAGAACCGCCACAATCGTCTTCGCGGAACCGTCACGACGCATTTTCCACGGGCAAGGCTAGAATATAGCCGACATTGCGCACGGTCTTGATGCCGTCTTCCGGGAAGCCCGCGTCAATCAGCTTCCTTCGCAGCCGACTCATCTGGACATCAATATTGCGGTCGAACACATCGGAGGCCCGTCCGCGTGTCCAGTCAATGAGTTGATCGCGCGTCAGGGTCCGCCCCGCCCGTTCGACGAAGCAGCCCAGCAGGTCGAACTCGCCGGAGGTCAAAGGCAGCGACGCCCCCTCGCGGTCGAGCACCGCGCGACGGTCTCGGTCGACCGTCAAGCCACCGACAAGATATTTGCCGGCATGCCTGGCAGGGCCTCCACGCCGCAAGATCGCTTTTACCCGCGCCACCAATTCGCGCCGCTCGAACGGCTTGGGCAGATAGTCGTCGGCGCCCGCCTCGAGCCCGATGGAACGGTCGACGCTGAGGGAGCGTGCAGAAACCATGAGGATGGGGATGTCCTGAGTTTCCCGCAGCCTCTGGCAGAAGGTCAGGCCGTCCTCGCCGGGCATCATGATGTCAAGGATGACCAGGTCCACAGTATTCCGCAGCAGGATTCGGCGAGCCGTTGCCGCATCCTTGGCCTGCTGAACGTCAAAGCCCTCGCGTGTCAGCACGACCTGCAGCAAGGAGCGGATCTCGTCATCATCATCAACGACGAGGATTTTCGCCGACGGTTTCGTCATTCACGTCATTGTCGTTACCATGCGGCCGGGCGCAAGCGGCAAGTCCGCCCTGCAACAAATTGCAATATTTCCGTACCCTGCCGGCAAAACCTCCGCAACGGACCACGGCAATGGTCCCTGCCAGCGTCGTCCGCGCACGGGCGGCACATCAGACAGGAGGAGGACAATGATGAAGGCATCGATCTTGGTAGCTTCGATGGCCGCTGCGGTCACCGTCGCGACGGCGCCGGCAGCCCAGGCCGGCAGCTGGACAACGCGCTGGACCGGGCCGCTCGGCGGGGTCTACGAAGGCAGCGCAAACTGCGCCAACGGCGCCTGTGAAGGCTCGGGAACGTTCACGGGTCCGAATGGCGGGGTCTGGCACCACTCGGGCAACGCGCATCAAGTCGCGCCCGGACAGTGGTCAGGCGAACGGACGATTGTCGGCCCCGGCGGCCGAACCTGGCAGAACTCCTGGACCTGGCATTCCCAGGGGAATTGACTGCTTCAAGTCGGTCGCGACGGAACGCGTCTGCTATCGGGGCCTGGCCGCATCCCAGGTCCCCTTACCGCCTGCAGCAGGCCTCATTCCCTCGACGTTCACACGTCGGCTATTGGGTCATTGGCGACAGGGTCGGGCCAGCAGCAAGTCCGGCCATGTCCGCGACGCGGCGAATGCGCCCCCTGCAATTCCACGCTCTATTCTATTGGCTTGTTGTTGACGTTGACGACCCAGCACTTCCCGGACTTGCCCGACACGCACAATCCCAACTCCACACCGAGATTATGACAGTGATCGCGCGGGTCGATCGCAACCGGCGTCAAGCGCCGGACGATACGTCCGGGATCACGCCGCCGTTGCCGGCGCGAGCTGGCTCTCGATCATCCGCTGCAAGGTTTTGACCGACTGGAAATTCTCCGGCGTGATCTCGGATTGCGGAATCGTGAAATCGAACTCGGCTTCGACGCCGAGCATCAGATTGACCATGTCCATCGAGGTCAGGCCGACATCCACCAGCAACGATTCCGGACCAAGCTCCGCGGCGATCGCGTTCTGCTCGAGGATCGACCTGACGAGGGCAAGAAGGCGGTCCTGAACGTCGGCGTGAAGGGCTGGCATCTTTTCGGCTTCCACCTGTCGTGGCGATTTGCCATCGCCTGACCCGACGATGCCGAAATCCGCGATTGCGATGATAGATTTATAGTTCCGCCAGCCCTTGAAGGACAGTGAATCCCGTTTGACCCAAATCGTCGTTCTGCTCTTAACGCTAACGGCGATTGCTAAAAAACCACGGATCGAAAAAACCGCAGGTTAACTGTCCTCTCCAAAACGAACGCCGTTTACCCTGAATCTCATCGACGCATTTGAATTAAATCCTTAAGCGTGGCGCTCGATCGGAAGTTGTTCAAGCGATCGATCTGGCCCTGCGCGATCGTCTCGCGCAGGTGTTTCGCACCGACAACCATCGAGGCATATCGGCCATGAACGTGCACGAAGCCAGTTTCCGTAACGCCGTCGCGGACCCGACCCAAGAACAATTCATCCCCGATCGAAGCTCCTTCCCGCAGCGAACCGCCTCCGTCGCGGCGGCGGCTGCCGAGGAGGCCGAAATCGTCGATCGCGATGCCCGCTTCCCGCGGAAGGCCATCGAGACTGCACGTGAACAGAGGCTGCTCGGCGTTCAAATCCCGCGGGCATTTGGCGGCGACGGCGCGTCGATGTCGGACATCACCGACATGTGCTACGCGCTCGGCCGCGCCTGCTCCTCCACGGCGATGATCTTTGCGATGCACCAGACCAAGGTCGCCTGCCTGATCCGCCACGGCGCCGGCAGCGCCTATCACGAAGCCCTGATGCGTCGCGTGGCCTCCGAACAATTGCTGCTCGCCTCCTCCACGACGGAAGGGCAGAACGGCGGCAACATCCGCTTCTCGGCCGCCGCCGTCGAGCGCACCGATACCGAGATCTCGCTGGTTCGCAACGCGACCGTGATTTCCTATGGCGCAGAGGCCGACGGCATCGTCAGCATCGCCCGCCGCGCCAACGATGCCGCCGGCTCCGACCAGGTGCTGCTCGCCATCACAAAAGATAATTACACGTTGGAGCGCAGTCTCGATTGGGAGACGCTCGGCATGCGCGGCACCTGCAGCGCCGGTTTTGAGCTGAAGTTCAAGGGTTCGAGCGATCAGATCTTCCCGGAGGGCTATGACAGGATCCATGCGCAGACGATGACGCCGGTGGCGCATCTCTGCTGGTCTTCGGTCTGGGCCGGCATCGCGGCTGCTTCCGTCGAGCGCGCGCAGGCGTTCATCCGCAAGGCCGCGCGCGGCGCGAACGGCCAGATGCCCCCTGGGGCCGCGCATTATACCGCGGCCAAGATGAGCCTCGCCAAGCTGCGCGCCGTGATCACGGCCAATCTCGATACCTACGCGGCCCTTGAGAACAACGAGCGCGCGCTGTCTTCGCTCGACTTCCAGTCCCAGATCAACCTGCTCAAGGTGGAAGCTTCCGAGCTCGCGGTAGAAACCGTCATGAGCGCGATGCGCGCCTGTGGATTGGCAGGCTACCGCAACGACGGCGACTTCAGCGTCGGCCGGCATCTGCGCGACGTGCTTTCGGCGCCGATCATGATCAACAACGACCGCATCCTGGCCAATATCGCAACCGCCAGCCTGATGAGCGGCGTGCCCGCTACCTTGCGCGATTGAGCAACCGACTTTCGATCCATCAGGGAAGGCCGAACATGAACGTAGCCATCCGAACCGCCGCACCGGAGATCACATCAACGCCGGCCGATCCGCTGGATCATCTCGCAGATCTCCTGTTCCACAAGATGGGCACCGACGGCGTCTACGCCCGGACCGCGCTTTATGAGGACATGGTCGAGCGGCTCGCCGCCCTGATCACGCGGCATCGCGAGGCGGGCACCGAGGTGATGCGCTTCCCGCCGGTCATGAACCGCGGACAGTTGGAGAAATCCGGCTACCTCAAGAGCTTCCCCAATCTGCTCGGCTGCGTCTGCGGTCTGCATGGCACCGAGCGCGAAATCAATTCCGCGGTCAGCCGCTTCGATGCCGGCGGCGACTGGACCACGTCGCTCTCGCCCGCCGATCTCGTGCTGTCGCCGGCGGCCTGCTACCCGGTCTATCCGATCGCGGCCGCCAGAGGGCCGCTGCCGTCGGGCGGCTTGCGGTTCGACGTCGCGGCCGACTGCTTCCGTGCCGAGCCGTCCCGCCATCTCGACCGGCTGCAATCGTTCCGGATGCGTGAATATGTCTGCATCGGCAGCCCGGACGATGTATCCGATTTCCGCGAGCGCTGGATGGTGCGGGCGCAGGCGATCGCGCGCGACCTCGGCCTCGCCTTCAGGGTCGATTATGCCAGCGACCCGTTCTTCGGCCGCGTCGGCCAGATGAAGGCAGTCAGCCAGATGCAGCAATCGCTGAAATTCGAACTGCTGGTCCCGCTGCGCTCGGAAGCGCAGCCGACGGCATGCATGAGCTTCAACTATCACCGCGACCATTTCGGCACGCCCTGGGACATCAAGGATGCCGACGGCGAGCCGGCCCATACCGGTTGCGTGGCGTTCGGCATGGACCGCCTTGCGGTGGCGATGTTCCATACCCACGGCACCGATCTCGCCGACTGGCCGGTCAGCGTGCGGGAACTGCTCGGCTTGTAGACTGATTGGCGGCGCGTGCCTCGGTGCGCGCGCGGCCACCCTCTCCGTCATTCCGGGATGGTGCGTAGCACCAGACCCGGAATTTCGAGGTTCTCCGATGTGCAATTGCACATCGTAGTTCGATGCTTTGCATCGCCCCGGAATGACTGGTGCTCAGGCGTGGGCAAAATCCCAGTACAGCTTGCGCGCGCGGCTGTAGAACGGCCCCGGCACGAGCTGCCGGTCGTCGATCCGGATGATCGGGGCGATCTTTGCAAAATTGCCGCTGGAGAAGATTTCATCGGCGTTCTGAAAGTCCTGATATTTGAGCGTCTTCTCGACGACGGTGACGCCGTCGGCGCGCAACAGACCGATCACGCGCTGCCGCGTGATGCCGTTCAGGAAGGTCCCGTTCGGCGCCGGCGTATAAACTACGCCGTCTTTCGCCATGAGCACGTTCGCATTGCCGAATTCCGCGACGTTGCCGAGCATGTCGAGCATCAGGCAATTGCCGAAACCCCGCGCCTGCGCCTCGATCAGCGCGCGCGAATTGTTGGGATAAAGACAGCTCGCCTTGCAATCGACCGGGGCGCTTTCCATGGTCGGTCGGCGGAACGGCGACAGCGTGATCGCCGAGCCGGAGGTCGGCGGCATCGGCGCGACGTAGATGCACAGGCACCAGTTGGTGGTTTCCGGATCGAACAGCACGCCGCCGCCGCTGCCGCTCTGGGCCCAATACATCGGCCGGATGTACAGTTCGGCATTGGCGTCGAAGCGCGCAATGCCTTCGCGCGCGAGCGCGAGCCAGGTTTCGGTATCGACGACAGGCTTCAGCTTGAAATTGACGGCGGACTGATTGACCCGCGCACAGTGGCGGTCGAGATCGGGCGCCACGCCCTCGAAGGCACGCGCGCCGTCGAAGACCATCGATGCCAGCCAGGCCGCATGCGTGCGCGGACCCATGATCGGCACATTGCCCTCATGCCACTCGCCTTCGAAGAAGGTCCAGGTCTGGGAAAAACTGACCGGTTTTATGGTTTGGGCCATAGTTGCCATTTGAGCTCCCGGACTGGCGATATCGCGCATGATGGTACTATTATCATCCGAATTCTCTAAGGATTCCCTTGCGCATTCTGCCGTGGTAGCGCTCGATTCCGGATTGATCGACCACAATCGCACCCTACTTTCCGACACCGGAGCCGATATGTCCCTCGATCCCCTGGCAAAACGCTTTCTCGCCATGACGGCGGCGGCCTCGCCGGGCGATCGATTGCGGCCAAGCCCACACGACCGCCGCCAGGCGCTCGCCAAGCTGATGCAGTTCGCACGCGCGGACGTGACGCCCATCAGCGGGATTGACGGCGTCCTGCCGGGCCCGGCGGGCGGCATTCCTTACCGCCTCTATGCGCCGGCCAATGCCACGCCCGACCCATTGCCGGGCTTTGTCTTCTTCCATGGCGGCGGCATGGTCGCCGGCAGTATCGAGACCCATGACCGCATCGCGGCAGCGCTGGCACAAACGACCGGATGCCGCCTTGTTTCCGTGGACTACCGCCTCGCGCCCGAGCACAAGTTTCCGGCCGCGATCGAGGATGCGATCGCGGCGACCCGATTTGTATCCGCAGAAGCTGCCTCGCTTGGCATCGATGCCGCAAGACTCGTGGTGGGCGGCGATTCCGCCGGCGCAACGCTAGCCGCGGTGGTGTGCCAGGAGAGCCTGCGAAATACCGGCCCCGCGATATCTGCGCAATGCCTGATCTGTCCGGTTCTCGATTTCGAGGAGTCCTCACCGTCGCGTCAGGCATTCGCCGAAGATCATCTGCTCGACCGCGTCACGCTGGAGGCCGACCTGGCCGACTATCTGCACGGAAACGCAGACCTCGCCGATCCCAGAATCTCGCCATTGCGCGCGACAAAATTTGCAGGACTTCCCACCGCCATCATCCATACCGCCGAATTTGACCCGATGCGGGACGAAGGCAATGCCTACGCCAGCAAGCTGCTGGCGGCAGGCGTCTCGGTCGATCGCGTCTGCCACGACGGCATGATCCATAATTTCCACGCGATCGGCGCGATTCTGCCGCAGGGACGGCTCGTCCTTGACCAGATCGGCGAGCAGGTCCGGCGCGCCGTGGGCGGCTGATCGGCGTTTTGAAAGCGGCTAACGCCTCGACAACAGACGCCCGCCATGGTTACGCGCCGATAGCGAATTCATTCAAATTTTAATCAATTCGCCGACGTTCATTAGGGTTATTTCGTCAATGTTTGCGCGAATTGTTGAAGGATTGACGGTCCGCCTCTAACACAGACGTTGCGCATAAAACGCATGGTGAAGTGCGATACGCGAGACGTAGAGGTGGACAATGCGCAACGAAACGATTGCAATTCACGCCGGCTACGAACCCGATCCTGCCACCAAGTCCGTTGCGGTCCCGATCTATCAGACCGTCGCTTACGCCTTCGATAGCGCCGACCATGGCGCCGCGCTGTTCAACCTCGAGACCGAAGGCTATCGCTACAGCCGGATCGCCAACCCGACCACCTCGGTTCTTGAAAAGCGCATCACCGAGCTTGAAGGCGGCGTCGGCGCGCTCGCGGTCGCGACCGGCCAGGCCGCGCTGCATTTCGCCCTTGTCAATCTCGCCGACACCGGCGGCAACATCGTCTCCGTTCCGCAGCTTTACGGCACCACGCACACGTTGCTCGGCCATATCCTGCCGCGCCAGGGCATCACGGGACGCTTCGCCGAGAGCGACCAGCCGGATGCGATCGAAAGGCTGATCGACGAGAACACCAAGGCCGTGTTCGCAGAGACGATCGGCAATCCCGCCGGCAATGTGTGCGACATCGAGGCGCTGGCAAAGGTCGCGCATCGCCACGGCGTGCCGTTGGTCGTCGACAATACGGTCGCCACGCCGATCCTGTTAAAGCCGTTCGATTACGGCGCCGACATTGCGGTTCACTCGCTCACCAAATTCCTCGGCGGCCACGGCACCACCCTTGGCGGCGCCATCGTGGACAGCGGACGTTTCCCCTGGGCCGAGCACGCGCGCCGGTTTCCGACCTTCAACGAGCCGGACGCCTCCTATCACGGCCTCGTCTATGCCGAACGCTTCGGCGCCAAGGCCTATATCGAGCGTGCGCGCAGCATCTATCAGCGCACCATGGGCGCGGTGCTTTCGCCGTTCAATGCGTTCCTGCTGCTGCAGGGGATCGAAACCGTGGCGCTGCGCGTCGAGCGCCATGTCGAGAACGCTCGCAAGGTCGCCGACTTCCTGCGCAACGATCCGCGCGTCGACTGGGTCAATTATGCGGGATTTCCCGACAGTCCCTATTACGCCCTGGTCCAGAAATACCTCAACGGCAACGCGTCATCGCTGTTCACCTTCGGTATCAAGGGCGGCCTGCAAGCCGGCAAGACCTTCTACGATCAGCTGAAGCTGATCACGCGGCTCGTCAATATCGGCGATGCGAAATCGCTCGCCTGCCATCCCGCCTCGACCACCCACCGCCAGATGTCTGTCGAACAGCAGCGCATGGCCGGCATCATGCCGGAGACCATCCGGCTTTCGATCGGCATCGAGCACGCTTCCGACATCATCGAGGATATCGACCAGGCATTGGCGATCGCCTGCGCGCCGCACAAGCGGCTTGAAGCGGCGGAATGAACCGGCCCGACCCGACATGACCGTGCTGTTGGAAAAGCGCCGGTTGATCGTCAGTCCCGGCCTCGCGCCGACGCAGCTCAGGCGAGAGGATAAATTCGGTCATCCGCAACACGTCGATGTCGACCTCACGATCGGGCTCATCAACAACATGCCGGATCCAGCGCTGCAGGCGACGGAACGCCAGTTCATGCGGCTGTTGAGACAAGCCGCCGGGAACATTCGCATCGATTTCCACTGCTTCTCGCTGCCATCCGTGAAACGGTCGCAACCGGCGCAGTGGCGTGTCGGCCAGCAATACACCGACATCGCCGATCTCGATCGTCTGCGCATCGACGGATTGATCGTCACCGGCGCGGAGCCGGCCGCGGCGACCCTTGTCGAGGAACCGTTCTGGCGAGATCTCACCGCAATCATCGACTGGGCGAAAGCCAATACCCGCTCAACCATCTGGTCGTGCCTTGCCGCCCATGCCGCGGTCCGGCATCTCGATGGCATCGAGCGGCGGCGGCTCGACACCAAATGCTCCGGAATATACGACTGCTTCAAGGTGACCGATCACTGGCTGACCGACGGTCTTCCCACCCCGCTCAGGGTTCCGCATTCGCGCCTCAATGAGCTGCGCGCAGGCGATCTGTCGGAGCGGGGCTACCAACTGCTGACGCTTTCGCCGGAAGGCGGCGTCGACATCTTCGCCAAAAAGCTCCGCAGCCAATTCATCTTCTTTCAGGGACATCCCGAATATGATGCGCTGTCGCTGGAGCGGGAATATCTGCGCGACATCTCGCGCTTTCTTGGGCACGAGCACGACAGCTATCCGGCGATCCCTGCCGGCTATTTCGATAGCGAGACCGAAGAAAGGCTTGCAGCCTTCGAAAGACGCGCATGCGTCGAACGAAGGCCGGCACTGAGCGCCGAGCTGCCTGAGCGCACGCTTCGCGAGGGCATCGCGACAGGCACTGCTGCAACCGCGATCTTCCGCAACTGGCTCGACTATCTTTCCGACGGCGCGCGAGCGGCGTTGCCGCGCGCCAGCATCTGAGCCTGCAAGTCAAATCAAGCGCCCGGACGGGCCCGCATCAAGGGCGCGTGCCGGCAACCGCTTGGCACATTTCCACGGATGTGGTTGGAATTGCGTGGGCGTGACAGCCCGAATCAGGGATAGACCAATCGTTGGCCGGCGTCGGCCTCGAAACCCGGCCCTCGCAAGCCTCAAGTCCGGACCAACAACGCCGCATGTCTGTTCCCGCCATCGCCTCAGCCGCCACGCGCCAGTCCGGCGTCACATCTGAGGCGCTGTCCATCCTCCATTCCGTGTTTGGCCTGCCCGGCTTCCGCGGCGCGCAGGAAGAGATCGTCAGGCATGTCACGAACGGCGGCAATTGCCTGGTGCTGATGCCGACCGGCGGCGGCAAGTCGCTGTGCTACCAACTGCCGGCGTTGTTGCGCAAAGGCTGCGGCATCGTCGTCTCGCCGCTGATCGCGCTGATGCGCGACCAGGTCGCGGGATTGCTCGAGGCCGGCGTCAAGGCCGCGGTGCTGAATTCGACGCTTAGTCCGGACGAGGCCGCCGCGGTCGAGGCGCGGCTTGTCGCCGGCGATCTTGACCTGCTCTACGTCGCGCCCGAGCGGCTGTTGACGCCGCGCTGCCTGAACCTGCTCGGCCGCGCAAAGGTCGCCTTGTTCGCAATCGACGAGGCCCATTGCGTGTCGCAATGGGGACACGACTTCCGCCCGGAATATATCGGCCTCTCGGTGATATCAGAGCGTTTTCCCGACGTACCGCGCATCGCCTTGACGGCGACCGCCGACGAGCTCACCCGCAAGGAAATCATCGACCGGCTTGGGCTCGCCGGTGCGCCGAGTTTTGTCGCGAGCTTCGATCGGCCCAACATCCGCTATGAAATCGTCGACAAGCAGAATGCGCCGGCGCAGCTGAAGGCCTTCATCACCGAGCGTCACGCAGGCGACGCCGGCATCGTTTACTGCCTGTCGCGCGCCAAGGTCGAGGACACCGCGGCTGCACTGACCAAGGCCGGCATCGAGGCCCTGCCCTATCACGCCGGTCTCGACGCCAATACCCGCGCGCGCAACCAGGATCGCTTCATCAACGCGGACGGCGTCGTGATCGTCGCCACCGTCGCGTTCGGCATGGGCATCGACAAGCCCGACGTGCGCTTCGTCGCGCATCTCGATTTGCCGAAAAGCATCGAGGCCTATTACCAGGAGACCGGGCGCGCGGGCCGCGACGGCAAGCCGTCCAGCGCCTGGATGGCCTATGGCCTGTCGGACATCGTGCAGCAGCGCCGCATGATCGAGGAATCCAACGGCGCGGATGCGTTCAAGCGCGTATCGCTCGGCAAGCTTGACGCGCTTGTCGGTCTCGCCGAGACCACCGGCTGCCGGCGCACCCGCCTGCTCGGCTATTTCGGCGAAACCATGAAAGCCGCCCGATGCGGCAATTGCGACAACTGCCTGTCGCCGCCAAGACTCCGTGACGGCAAAGTGATCGCGCAAAAACTCTTGTCCTGCGCCTATCGCACCGGCCAGCGCTTTGGCGCGATGCACCTGATCGATGTCCTGGTCGGCCGCATGACCGAACGCGTTACGCAATTCGGGCACGACAAGATTTCGGTATTCGGGATCGGCCGCGAGCTCAACGAAAAGCAGTGGCGAGCTGCGTTGCGGCAATTGGTGGCGATGGGGCATCTGCAGCCCGATGCGGAGGCCTTTGGCGCGCTGAAATTGACCGAGACCGCGCGCGGCGTGCTGAAGGGCGAAATCGAAGTGATGCTGCGGGAAGAGACCCCAGGCTCCCGCGTTCGCGCCAGCCGGAGCAAATCAAGGCGCGGCGATATCGCGCCGGCGAGCAGCCGCGGCGAGGCCGGCCATCCGGCGCTGGTCGGCGCGCTGCGCGCGTGGCGCTCCGAGGTGGCGCGCAAGCGCGGCGTGCCGGCCTATGTCGTGCTGCACGATTCCACGATCGACGGCATCGCCACCTCGCGCCCGACGACGCTGACGCAACTGCGCGATATTCCTGGGATTGGCGACAAGAAGCTCGAGCATTACGGCGACGAGTTGATCGCGCTGGTGAAGGCCCATCGCACCGAGGCGTGACGGCGTCTATCTGCCCCATGACAAAGGGCGGCCTTGGGGCCGCCCTTTGTCCTTGCGCGAATGTTGCCGCCGGTGGCGTTTGCTGCGCCGCCGGCAGACGACGTGGCTGGCTTACAAGCAGTCGTTGCGGCTGTCCCAGGAGCCATTCTCCCGCCAGGACGACCAAAGCTGGTAATCGGTCTGCGGGTCGTAGGGATTTCCCGGCTCCCGGCTGCACGTAGTCCCGCGGCCTTCGGCTGCGTTATTGGCGTTGAGGAATTGCTGGCTCGCGGCCGCAGGCGTCCGGTGCGCCTTGCGTACGTGCTCGGTTGCCGAAGTCATTTGGACCGCCGACCCGGCAATCAGCAACGCGCCGAGAATAGTCAGAACCGTCTTTCGCATTTTAGTCTCCATTGTTCAGACGCGAGCCGAGGCAGATGCGCTTCGCTTCATTCGTCTTGCACCACGATGAAATGAGAGCCGTATTTCCACACGAGCCTCCACTCATCGTTTTGCAGAGTTCTCAGATGCCCCTTTCCAACCTAAGCGCAGAACTTCGCCGCGCCATTAAATTGGGAGTTAGCAAATTAAACTGACTGTTAGTTTGAAACGCTTGCGCTTTCGCGAGCCATCACTTCTCACCGACCACTCAGCGAAACGTGATAGGACAACGCGTATGGCGCCGGGATTTCTGACAAGCCGGCGAATTATTTTTTTCAAGCCGATTTTGCCGCGGCGATTATTGCGGCTTTTGGACTGTGCGCAATTGCGGCGCGAGGTCCTGGAGCCGAACGCGTTTCCGTCCCGCCCAGCACCGCTTCGTCAGGGCAAATAATTTCCACACGGCAACCCGGGCCCGGGAAGATCGCCAACCGAAAACCGTGCAGCTTGACGATCGCGGCCACGAGATTGAGCCCGAGGCCGACGCCGGGTGTATTCCGGATCTTGTCGGAACGGTAGAAGCGCCGCTGCACGGCCTCGCGCTCCTGTTCGCTGATGCCGCAGCCGGTATCCGTCACGCGCACGATGGCTTCGCCTTCGCCGCGCAGCAGTTTAATGGTCACACGTCCGCCTTCCGGCGTGAATTTGACGGCGTTGTCGACCAGGTTGGCAACCGCCTCGAACAGCAGGTCGCGGTCGCCGCGCACGACAAGAGGGTCGGCCGCTTCGACGCGCAAGGCGACATCGCTGTTTTCAGCGATAGGCTCATAGATATCGCACACTTCCCCCAGCATTTCGTGCAGCACGACACTGCCGAAGCCCGCAGACCGCCGGCTGTTTTCAATTTCCGCAAGCCGCAGCAGAGCGGTAACAATCGCCAGCGCCTGATCGATGCCGATCACCGCCCTGTCCACGACTGCCTGAAGCTGCTCCAGCGTGACGGCGTTGGTGCGCCCGCGCTCGAGCGTGAGCCGCGCGCGCGTCAGCGGCGTTCGCACATCGTGGGCGATATCGTTGCCGACCCCGGCGAGCGCGTGGATCATCGTTTCCATTTCATCGAGCATGCCGTTGACGATGATCGCCAGTTTCGAGAACGGCTCATCGATCGAGCGATGCGGAAGCCGCTCGCGCAGATCGCCGGCAATGATGCGCTGGACCCGCTGGTTGACCTCCTCGATGCGCTCCTGCGCGCGCATGCTCAACCATGCGCCGGCGAGCAGGCAAAGACAGAAGCCCGGCAACAGGCCGAGCCCGAGCGCCAGACCGACGACATGGGAAATCTTGTTGGCTTCGACGACTTCTCGCCCGATCACCAGCACCTCACCGCTCGGCATGCGCCTCGCGATTGCCCGGATGATACGATTCTCCGGTCCGGTCGGAAGCACCTTGACGATCGGGACAGCCTGAACCGAATCGTTGATCTTGAGCTCGGGCGGCATCTGCTCGAGATTCCCGCCGATCCTGTGACCGTCCGCAGCGAACAGTCCGGCATACTGAACGTTGCGGGAATCCTCCTTCAGATGCTGAGTGATGGAATATAATCGACGATCATCCGGCACCGCCGCAAGGATGTTCATCTGGCCGGCGGTCATCCTGTCGGAGCGCATGATAAGGTAGCTGTCGGTCTTCCAGTAGATGAAGCCGAACAGCATGCTGACAAAAATGGCCAACACGCCGGCCACTGCCAGGGCCCAATGGAAGGTGGTCGAGTGGATGAATTGCGGTGGGCGCATCGGATGTCGGCGGCGCTTTCTGCTTGAGTCAGCAGCGGCGTATCGCTGCCGGCGATCTGAATGTTACGGCCCGGTACGAAGAATGAACCCGGCCCCACGGACATTGTGGATCATCGGGACATCGCCGGGCCCGTCCACCTTGTGCCGCAAGCGGCCCATATGCACGTCGACAAGGTTGGTCGCCGGAACGAATTTGTACTTCCAGACTTCCTCGAGCAACATCGCCCGCGTCAGCACCTGATCGCACCGCTGCATCATATATTCCAGCAGGCGAAATTCGCGCGGCAAGAGGTCGATCACGCGATCTCCCCGTTTGACGGTGCGCGCGATCAGATCGAGCTCGAGCGGCCCCGCCCGCAGCGTCGTCTCGCGCGGCTTCGCCGGACGGCGCAGCAACGCCTCTATTCGTGCAATGAGTTCGACGAAGGCGAATGGTTTGGTGAGATAGTCGTCGCCGCCCATCCGCAATCCGCGTACGCGGTCGTCGACCGCACCGAGCGCGCTCAACACCAGCACAGGCGTGCGCACCTGGTCTTTCCGCAGCGCCTCGATCACCGTAAGGCCGTCCATCCCCGGCAGCAACCGATCGACGATCATGGCATCGGGCCGCAAGGCGCGCGCCTTGTCGAGGCCCTCGATTCCGTCGGCGGCCCATTCCACTTCAAAGCCGCAATCGGTCAATTCGGCGGCAATTTCTTCAGCCGTTTCGCTGTCATCTTCGATCAGAAGCAGTTTTGCCATCGGCCGACCCTCAACCGCCGCGAAAGTCCGCCCAAGGCTCGCGGTCTCAACCGCCGAAGCCGTTCGTCTGCCCGATACCATCATGTCAACGTCCGTGCGTTTCGCCGCTAACAAGCAGGCCAGCGCCATCCGCCTCTATCGGCGGAACAAGACGTGGCGCGCGCCATTCGCCCGGCGGCCAACCAGGCCCGTCTCCGCAGACAGGCGCGCTGAACCGCACGTCAAGTAACATAGGCGCGATAGTCGACCTCGCCACTAAATTGCCTGTTAACATTTGCGTGCCCGAACGGGTCGCGGCCCTCACGGTCGTTTGAACCGACGCCGGAGAAAAAAATAGAGCCGACCGATGCAAGGCTAGTGCCGCCAAAGTTCCTGCATCACGTGCGGCAAAATCGATCAGGAACTTCAAATCGAAGAGCGGCGCTGGAATCATAAGTCTGCTAGTACCCTTTAGCCGGGAATAAGCATCAGGACAGCCGCCAGACCCATGACCGCGGTTCCGATCCAGCCAAGGGCCACGATCGACCGGCTTGACGTGAACGCACCCATCACGGACTTCCTGGACGCGATCAGGATAATCACCACCATCAAGGGAACTGCGACCACGCCATTGATCACCGCGCTCCAGAACAGCGCCTTCATCGGACTGATAGGCGAATATTGGATGACCAATCCGATGAGCACGCTGACCGCGATCACGCCATAGAAACCGGGCGCGTTCCTCGGAGTTCGTTCAAGGCCTGATTTCCAGCCCGTGGCTTCGGCGAGCGCATAGGCGGCAGAGCCGGCGAGCACCGGCACGCCGATCAAACCGACACCAAGGATTCCGAGCGCGAACAGGAGGAATGCGAAGTCGCCCGCCAATGGTCGCAGTGCGCTCGCTGCCTGCGCCGCGGTCTCGATGTTGGTAATCCCTGAGACGTGGAGCGTGACTGCGGTGGCGAGGATGATGAAATAAGCGGTGAGATCGGAATAGAACATACCGCTCCAGGTATCCCACTGGATGCGCCGCAGTTCCGCGGGCGCGGCAGCGGTATCCTGCAAGAGCGGCGCAGCGCCTTGCCGGGCATGCATGTCTTCCACCTCCTCCGAAGCCTGCCAGAAGAAGAGGTATGGGCTGATCGTGGTGCCGAAGACGCCGACAACCACGGCGGCGGTGCTGAAATTCAGCGTCAGCTTCGGCCACACCGTTCGCAACGCCACCTCCGCCCAGGGCACATTGACGGTGAACAGCACGGCGGCATAGGCCAAGAGCGAAAGCGTCAACCATTTCAGGAAAAAGACGTAGCGGTGATACGGCACGAAGATCTGAAGCAGCAGCGTTACAACGACGAAAATTAAAGTCATGAGGTGGCGGGCGACACCGCTGACCAGTTCCGCGACTTCCCCCATGGCTGCGACATCGGCGGCGATATTCAGCGTATTGGCGATCAACAACAACAAGACCACGCCCTTGAGCACGATCGGCGGAAACGCGATCTTGATATTGGCGGCGAGTCCCTTGCCCGTGACCCGTCCGATTTGCGCGCACATGGCCTGGATCGCGGACATCAGCGGGTACGCCAACGGCATCGTCCACAGCATGTTGAGGCCAAACTGGGCGCCCGCCTGGGAGTAGGTCGCAATGCCGCTTGGGTCGTCGTCGGCCGCGCCGGTAATAAGCCCGGGACCAATCCGCGCCAATGGATGCTCTTTCAGGCGCCCCCAAAGGACCGCGAGCACTTTTGCTCGCTGAGGTTTGTTGTCGCCCTTCTTAGACGGCTGCACGGCGCCTCATCTCATTCTCATGCGAATCAGGGACAACTATCTTCGCCGACCCGCCTCACCGCCGTCCATAGGCACCGCCGGGTCTCAAGACATAATCCCGTTTCCGATGGATCATTGTGACTGCAAGGCGTCGCTGATTTTCTCGGCGATCATGATCGTTGGGATATTGGTATTTGCCGTGGGCAGACGCGGCATGACAGATGCATCGGCCACATAAAGGTTCTCGCTTCCGATCACCTTGCCGCTGCTATCAACGACGGCATGCGAATCCCGGGGATCGCCCATCCGGCACGTGCCCGTCGGGTGCCACACGCCGAACACGCTGCGACGAACGAAATCCGCAAGCGCGTGCTCGTCCGCCATGACATCCCCAAACGCGGTCCCGTTCAGCAGGAACTGCTTGATCACGAGGTGACGGAGTTTGGCAGGAACGTCCAGCAGCGCGCCGAGGACCGACGCCACAATGCCGTTGGCGCGGTTGACCGCACTCAACCGCTTGATCCGCGGCGAAAACGAGGCCGGGAAGAAGTCCTCTGCCGCCGGATTGAGCACGGGATTGATGACCAACCGGGCGAGCGTCCGCACCGCCGCCATCATCCGTTCGAGGTCGCGCGGATCCTCGAGCAGATTGAGCTCGAGCGACGGATAGCGAGCTGGATCCGAAGAAACCAGCGAGACACGCCCGGCGGAAAAGGGGCGGTTGCACCAGAGAAAATAGAGACCGAGTCTCGACCCCAAGCGGTGCCACCCGGCGCGGGCTGCCGCGGTGACATACATGTCGGAACGATCGCACCCCTCAACTCCGGACGAATAACGCAGCGCGATGAAGCTCGCCCGCCTTTGCGACAAGGGCAGCCTGAGCGAAGGTGGCAGGAACTGACAAAAGGTCAGCGCCGGATGGTCACGCAGGTTGCCGCCGACGCCGGGCCGGGCGATCGCGACCTCGATTCCCAGCGCGCGCAGCGCGGCCGGTGGGCCGATCCCGGCGCGCAACAGCATCGCCGGAGACTGGATGGCGCCCGCCGTCACGGTCACGCGACGCGCGCGGATGAAGGTGCTTTCGCCTTCCCGAAGGACGCGCACGCCATCGGCGCGGCAGCCATCCATGACAAGGCCCTCGACATGCGTGCCGGCCCAGATCGCGAGATTGCTGCGCCGGCGTGTCGCCTCATCCAGATAGGCCGATGCGCTTGAGACGCGACGATCGTTGCGATTGGAGAACGCCGTCGGGAAAATTCCGTCCTCGAACTCGCCATTCTGATCCTGCCGAAACGGCACGCCGCTTCCGGCGAAGGCCGCGCCAACGGCAGCGCCGAACGGAGGCCAGTTCGGTTGCGCAATTCGGCGGATCGGCACCGGCCCATCCCTGCCGTGTAGCGGGCCTGCGAAATCGAGGTCGGTTTCCAGTTTGCGAAAATACGGCAACACGTCGTCCCAGCCCCAGCCATCGGCGCCGAGATCACGCCACTCGTCATAGTCGCGCGGCAGACCGCGATTGGCCGACTGCACGTTGATGCTGGAGCCACCTCCCATCACGCGCGCCTGCTCGTAGGCGCGCGACACCGCCGCGGCGTTTCCAACCCGCCCGGCGGATGCGGTAAGCCCCGGCCAGATGTAGCGGTCGCCGAAGAACAACGGCATCGGGTAGCTGTCGAGGACCTCGGCCGGCTCCGCGCCAGGCACGGTATCCCTGCCTGCCTCGATCAGCAGCACGCGGCGTGCGCCGTTCGCCGACAGACGATTGGCGACCACACAGCCGGCGGATCCGCCGCCGACGACGACGTCATCGAACGCCAGCTCGGTCATGGCACCCGCTCCGGCGAAGCAGCGGTCGATCCGGTGACCGCCGGCCGCGACATCAGCGGAAATCTCCCTTGGTCTCCGGGATCAGCAGCGCACCGATCAGGTAGATGGCAAAGATGACAACGACGAAGACCGAAAGCGACATCGGGATCTGCGCCGGACCGGCACTTGCGAGTGAAACGAAGGTCGGCATCATGCCGCCAAGGGCAAAGCCGATATTCCAGGACAAACCCGTGCCGCTGGCGCGGATCTCGGTCGGGAATCGTTCATTGAGGAAGATCAGGACCGGCGCGTAGCCGGCGTTTCCGAGGAAGGCAATCGCCAGCGCATAAAACGTGATGGCGCCGGTATCGGTTGCCTTCGCCATGCCGAGATAGCAGACCGGCAGCAGCACCACCATGCAGACGCCGACCAGCAGAAAGGTCTTCTTGCGACCGATATAGTCGCTGAGGCCGCCGAAGAAGATCGCCGACACCAGGGCAGCCACGCTGGCGCCCATCAGGATCAGCGACGAGACGCTGTTGGGAATGCCGTTCACCACCTTGAGAAAGGAGGGAAGATAGCCCGAGGTCAGGTAATAGCCCGCGCCGCCGCCGAACGTGATCAAGAGGTTGAGCAAGAGAACGTTGCGCCAGGCGCTCGAAAACAGCATCTTCACCGGCGATCCCGTGGCCGTAATCGTACCGGCGGCCTTCCGTTTCTGCTGCTCCTTGAAGAACGGGGATTCCTCGAGATTGTTGAAGATGAACCAGCCGAGCAGCGAACTCAGAAGCCCGGCGAAGAACATGCACCGCCAACCCCACACCGCGAACGCTTCGCCGGGAAAGAGCGAAGACATCACCAGGAACACGAACGAGGCCAACAGCGCACCGATACCCGCGCCGCCGCCACCGACGAGACCGGACATGACTCCGCGCCGGTTGGGCGCGGCCCATTCGGTGCCGATGGTGTGGGTCGAGGCCACCACGCCGCCGACAAATACGCCCTGAACCAGGCGTAAAATCAAAAACAGCATCGGCGCAATGATTCCCACCTGCGCAATCGTCGGCAGCAGACCGAACGCGGCGGTGCTGACGCCGACGCCCACGATCGCGACAAACATCGCGTTCTTGCGGCCGTGGACATCAGCGTAATGACCGAAGATCGCGGAGCCGACCGGACGCATCAACAGCGTCACCGCAAACGAGGCGTAGACCGCGGCCAGCGACAGCGTCGGGATGCTCGATGGAAAGAACAGCGCACCCACGACCGGCGCAACATACAGAAGAATGAACAGATCAAACAAGTCCAGCGACCACCCCAGCACCGAGGCGACGATCGCATTTCTCATCTGCCGGTTTGCCGCCGGCGATGCCGTCTCAACACCCTCTAGATTGGCAATTGACATCTTATCCCTCCGGGTTTCGCCCTGGTTAAATTCTTTTTGTTTCAGCGCCCGACGAATTTTGGCGGCCGCTTTGCGTTGAAGGCTTCAACCCCTTCCTTGAAATCCTCCGACTGACGCAGGCGGCTGTAACAATGGCCTTCAAGTTCGATCGCGACCATCAGCGTCGAGTCTTCCGTGTCGTTCAGAAGTTTCTTCGCGGTCCGCTGCGCGAGCGGCGAGAAGGTGCGGAGCTCATCGACCAGTCTGTCGGTTGCCGTCTCGAGCTCGGCGTCGGGCACGCATTCGGTCGCAATGCCCCAGTCGAACGCCTGCTTTGCGGTAATGCGCTTCGAGCGCATCACGATGTCCTTGGTGCGGGTGATGCCGATCATCTTCTGCAGCCGCGCGGAACCGCCGGAGCCCGGTATCTGACCGAGCTTCTGCTCCGGCAGCGCGTACAGCGTCGTCTCGGAGGCAATCCGGAAATCGCAGGCCAGCGACAGCTCGAAGCCGACCCCGAAGCAATAGCCGCGGTTGGCGACGATCACCGGCTTTGAACAGCGCGTGGGAGAGGCGATGTTCCAGGCGAGCTTGGAGACCTTCTCCGGCGTGGCCTCCATGAAGCCGCCGATATTGCCGCCGCTGGAGAAATGCTCGCCGACGGACCGGACCACGATGATGCGCACGCGCGCGTCCTCGTCCAGCGTCTCGAACACCAGCCGCAACTGATCGCGCTGCGGCATCGACACGACGTTGAAGGGCGGCCGGTTGAGGATGATATCGGCGCGCTCGCGGCCCTCGTCGATTTCGACTTGGAAACCGTCAAGCTTGGCGAGCCTCGCGTCCGCGAATGCATAGGCAGAGGACATGTTATTTCCTTTCTGTTGTGTCAGGCCGCGCTTGAGGGCGGCGCGTGTTCAAGCTGGTAGTCGCCGGCGACAAGCAGGCGGCGCAGCAATTTTCCGACCGGAGATTTCGGCAAGGCATCGACGAAGACGAAGCGCCGGGGGCGCTTGAAATTTGCCAATCCCGACGTCCGGCAGAACTGTTCAAGTTCCTGCTCGGTCACCAGCCCCTTGCGCTTCACAAAGGCCGTGACGACCTTGCCCCATCTCTCATCGGCAAGGCCGACGACGGCGACTTCGAGCACGGCCGGGTGAAGCGAAAGACAGCTTTCGATCTCGACCGGCGAGACATTCTCGCCGCCGGTAATGATCATGTCGTCGACGCGGCCGGTCACGAACAGATCGCCATCGCGGTCGACGAAGCCGGTGTCGCCGGTAAAATACCAGCCGTCCCTCAGCGCTTTTGCGTCCGCGTCGGGCCGGCGCCAATAGCCCTCGAAGGATTCGTCGCCGGCCAGCAAGGCTATGATCTCGCCGTCCTCATTGGCTGCGGCGAGATCCGCCGCCGAGCCGGCGTTCAGCTTGACGACCCTTATTTCCTGGTTGATGCCGGCCTTGCCCGCCGAGCCGGGCTTGGCAGGCGCGTTCTGATCGATCGTGAAGGTGTAGATCTCCGAACTGCCGTAATGGTTGACGAACAGATCGGGCCGAAACGCCTCGTTCAGCGTCTTCAGAAGCCCGTCCGTCATCGACGCCCCGGCGAAGCCGAGTTTTCGCACGCTCGAGACATCGGCGGATGCAAATTCCCGCGCGTGGACCAGATCGTGGTACAGCGTCGGCACCAGATAGAGGTTGGTGATCTTTTCCGCCTCGATCAGCGCCAGCGCCCGCTTTGTGTCGTAGCGCGGAAGGCAAACGAATGTGCCGCCGATCAGCGACATCGCGATCAGCGAGCGGACGCCCATGGTGTGATAGAGCGGCATTACCCCAAGCGTGCGTTCGCCGCGCCGATATAGATTTTGCGCGACATGGGCAATGCCCGCGGCCCGTTCCGCACGGTGCCGCCGCGGCACGCCTTTCGGCCGCGAGGTGGTTCCGGAAGTATAGAGCATGATCGACCAGGCTTCGGCGCTGACGCGCGGCGTCGCGTCAGCCGCAGGCTCGGCGACCATGCGCTGGAAGTCGAACTTGCCGGCGGCATCGGCGCTGCCGACGTAAATGGTTGCCAGGGCCGGCGCGCGCCGTGATTTTTCGACCGCCTGCGCGGAAACATCCTGGTACACGACGGCGCAGGATTCGGAGTTTTCGATACAGAAGTCGAGTTCGTCCTCCTTGGCGCGCCAGTTGATCGGCGTGATCACAAGCCCAGCGAGCTGACAGGCCCAGTGCAGCGTGGCGGCGGCCTCGCAATTCTGAAGAGCCGTGACGATGTGATCGCCGGGCTTCAGGCCGATGCGGTCAAAGGCGGCCACCAGGGAAGAGATGCGCGCATACCATTGCGCGTAGGTCAGGCGAACGCCGTCATCGACGACAGCCAGAGCGTCGGGATCGCGCGCGACGCTCGCGACAAAACTGGTTCCAAGGTCAAGCATCGGATTTCTCTCTGCTCACATCGCCCCTCATTTCCGCAGCCGCCTCAAGCGCCGCGCGCACGATCGGCGTGTAGCCCGTGCAACGGCACAAATGCCCCGTCAGCAGATCGCGAATGGCTGCTTCGTCCGGCCGTGGATTGTCCCGCAGGAAACCATCGAGCGACATCAGTATGCCGGCCATGCAGAAGCCGCACTGCAGCGCGTGGTTCCGCTTGAACGCGGCTTGCAGAATGCCGAGGCGATCCGCCGCAGGCGCGAGGCTTTCGACCGTCCTTAACGCGCAACCGTCGATCTGAACGGCGAGCGTGAGGCAGGCGCGCGCCGGCCTGCCGTCGATATCGATGGTGCAGGCGCCGCACACGCCGTGTTCGCAGCCGACATGGGTGCCCGTCATCCCGATCTGATGCCGCAGGAAATCGGTCAGCAGCATCCGCGGCTCGGCTTCCCCGGCGCATGGCTTGCCGTTCAGCGTAAAGCGGACGGAATGTCGTTGACCGGCCTGCAGTCGGCTCATTGCACCACCTCCCGCACCAGATCGCGGCCGATCATGCGCACCAGATCACGCCGGTAACGCGCCGTGGCGTGGACATCGTCGCGGGCATCGAGTTCGTAGGCGAACGCGTTCAACGCATCGTCAAGCGCACTTGCATCGAGCCGCGGGAACTCCCGCGCCACCGGCATGTCCGCGACGCCGCCGACGGCGAGGCGAACGCCGTCCGCTGTCGCCACCGCGGCGCAGGCGACAATGGCAAAATCGCCGTGACGGCGGGCCACTTCACGAAACGCGCAACGCGCTTGATCGGCGGGAAAGGACACGGCTTCAATCAATTCATCCTCGGCGCGGGTCGTCGCCATCATCCCGGCGAAGAAATCCTTCGCCGCCACGCGCCGGCGCCGCCTGGCGCTGCGCAAGTGTACTTCGCCGCCGAGCGCCCGCAGTACCAGCGGCAATTCGGCGCTGGGATCGGCGTGCGCGATCGATCCGCACACGGTGCCCCTGCTTCTTGTCTGCACATGACCGGTCCACGGCAGCGCCAATGCGGCAAGCCGCAGGCTCTGGCCCACCTCCGGCCACTCCAGCAGCGAAGCCTGGCGAACCCCCGCCCCGACCGTCACGGTTCCTGCCTTGCGCTCGATGCGGGAAAGCTCGCCAACGCGCATGATATCGACCAGCGTCCTGGGTTTTGCCAGGCGCATATTGAGCATGGCCATCAGCGATTGCCCGCCGGCAATGACGCGCGCATCGCTGCCTTCGCGGCCAAGCACGTCAAGCGCTTCGTCGAGATGCTCGGCGCGAACATAATCGAATGCGGCGGGCTTCATCGGCTTCCCCCGAACAAACGGCGCAACCTCGCAAGGAGAGAGAGCTGGGGCTGATCGGCCGCGACTCCGCCGGTTTGGCGTGCCAACGCCGCGAAAAATTGGCCGATGATGACGCGCGCGGCGCCGTCAAGCAGCCGGCCGGCGATGCTCGCAACCTTGCCGCCGATCGCCGCCTCGTAGACGTAGCGGATGCTTGTTCCGCCATTCTCGGCCGGATGAAGCGTGATGCGTCCTTCGCCGCTGCCAAAACCGAGCGCGCCTTCCGCGGCGCCGCCGAGCGTCACCGCATGCGGCGGATCGAGATCCGATAGTTTGACGTCGGCGCGGTAGCGTCCTTTCACAGGACCGATGCCGAGTGTCACGTCGGCGCGGAAATGCGTGTCCGAGAGCTTCTCGATGGTATGGCAGCCGGGGATCACCGCCTGAAGCGTCGCGGGATCGAGCAGCATGTCCCAGACGCGCTGGGCTGGCGCAGCGACCATCGCCTCACCTTCGCCGCGCAAACGGCGGTCACCGCCGCGCTTTTCAATTCCCGCGGAGGCGGCGCTGCCGGCCGGCGGCGCGGGCTCAGCACCGCGCACGAGGTGCGCGAGTTTCGCCGGCACCAGCGGCAATGTGAGATCCGCTGCCCCGAGTGCATCCGCAACCGCGTTCGCGATGCAGACCGGGGTCGACATGCAATTGCCTTCGCCGACGCCTTTCGAGCCGAGCGGCGTGAAGGGTGACGGCGTTTGCATATGGAGAATGACCGGATCCGGCACCTCCGCCGTCGTCGGCAGCAGGTAGTCCGCAAAAGTTCCGGTCAGAAAACTGCCGTCGGCGGCATAGGCATATTCCTCGTAGAGCGCGGCGCCGAGGGCCTGCGCGAAGCCGCCGCGGATCTGTCCGTCGACCATGGCCGGATGCAGGATCGTTCCACAGTCATGCATGGTGACGTAGCGGTCGATCCGCGTTTGCAGGGTGGTGCGGTCGATTTCGACGCCGCAGAAATCAAAGATGAAGCCATGGCAGAGCGAGGAGTTGATCTGGTCGGCTTCGTCCGGGGCAGTCAGTTCCGGCGGGCTCCAGAACACGGTTTCGCGGATCGCCTGTCCGACGCCGTCGGGCAGCGCGGCGGGCGACCAGTGGCTCAGCCCTGCGACGCGGGAGAAGGATAGTTTGTTGTCGGGATTGCGCTTCGATCCAACGTGGCCGCCGGCGAATGCGATATCTTCGATCTCGGTGTTCAACTGGCTCGCGGCGATGCGCGCCAGCCGTTGCGCGATGCGTTGCGCCGCAAGCTTGGCGGTGCCGGCAACGGCCGGCGCAAAACGACTGGCATAGTTGCCGGACGCGATCGACCAGGCGTCCTTGGCGGTATCGATTTCGGTGTTGACCCTGATGTCGGCGGGCTTCAAGCCAAAGACGTCGGCCACGACCTGCGACAGAACGGTGCGATGGCCCTGCCCTTGCGGCACCGAAGCGACATGAACGGTGATGCTCCCGACCGGATCGATCGCGACCGTAGCCGTGGCCTGGGCGCCGTTCTTCGGCCCCGCCTTGCGGCGCTCGGCCGGCGTCAGCACGGTCGTGATGTAGCCCATGTTGGACACGCTGGGCTCGACCACGGCGGTATAGCCGATGCCGTAGAGCCGGCCTTGCGCGCGCGCCGCATCGCGGCGCGATTTGAGCTCAGCGAGCGCGCCCTCGTCGACGCCACGCCTGATCGCCTCCTGATAATTTCCGGAATCGAGCAGCGCGCCGCTCGCGGTCCGGTACGGAAACGCTTCGGCCGAGACGAGATTGCGCACGATGACATCGAGCGGATCAAGGCCGAGTTCGATCGCAATGCGTTGAACCAGGCGCTCGAGCGCGAAATACACCTGCGGGCCGCCGAAACCGCGATTTAGTCCCGTCGGTGTCTTGTTGGTGACGACGACGCGGTTGCGGACCGCAAGATGACGGATGTCGTAAGCGCCGGTCAGATTGCCATGCATGCGGTAGAGCGTCGCCGGCTCCGGCGCGCGCAGATGCGCGCCGCAGTCCTCGACCTGATCCCAGTCGAGCGCGAGGATACGGCCGTCCTTGGTGACCGCTGCCGCGAGCGTAATGGCCCGGTTGGTGGCGGAAACCGATGCGGTCAGATGCTCGAGCCGGTCCTCGATCCATTTGACCGGACGCCCCGCCGCGCGCGCGGCTGCGGCGATCAATACGATATAGGGAAAAACCCCCTGCTTGACGCCAAAGCTGCCGCCGGAATCCGGCGGCGTGCGCAGCCGCAGGCGATTGCCCGGAACTTTCAGCGCCCGCGACAGCACCGCATGGATGCTGAAGGGTCCCTGGAAATTGGCGAGCACGTCGTAGGAATCCTCGCCCGGGTCATATTCGGCGACCACGCCATAGGTTTCGATCGGCGTGCAGGAATTGCGCGGGTAACGAACGTCGATACTGATCGTGCGCGAAGCCTTCGCAAACGCCTGTTCCGGATCGCCGTAGCGGAAGGTCCGGTCGCTGGCGACATTGCCCGCAAAGCCGTGGTGCAGAACCGGTGCATCGGGGGACAGCGCCGCGCGCGGATCGACCACCGCCGGCCGCGTCCGGTACCGCACCTCGATCAGATCAACCGCGTCTTCCGCCAGATAGCGATCGGTCGCAACGACGATCGCGACGGGTTCGCCGACATAGCGGACGCGTCCAACCGCGATCGGCCAGCACTCGACCGGCGCCTTGACGCCGACCACGAGGCTCGTCGTCAGCGCCTTGATATCATCGCCGTGCAGGACAACGACCACGCCGGGCGCCTGCCTGGCCGCGGAAAGGTCGATGGAAACGATATCGGCGTGAGCGTGCGGCGAACGCAGGATCGCGGCATGGAGGGTGCCGGGGCGAACGCCGAGATCGTCGATGAAACGGCCGCGCCCGGTCAGTAGCGCCGAATCTTCGACGCGCGGTATGGACCGGCCGACCCATGACGCGCCGGGCTCGCTATTGGCAATGACGTGGCTGGCGGCTTCCGCCATCCCGAACGCTCTCCTGCGCTTTTGAATGCGGGGAGAGAGTATCCAACGCCGCCGCCGGGCTGGCTATGCCGGCCGATCTCGAAACTTACCATCCCGTCTCATTTCGCGCCGCCTGTGCGGCGCAGCATCAGCTCACGAGCCGGGAAACGTTGCGGAACTCGCGTGGGCTCACGCCGATATGGTTGCGGAAGAAGCGGGTGAAATGCGCCGGCTCCGCAAAGCCAAGCTCATTACTGATCTCGCCGACTCTCGCGGACCGATTTAGCACCGCATCGACCGCCTTCTCCATCCGCACGACATTCAGATAGACCTTGGGCGGCACGCCGGTCGAAGCCTCGAACAACCGGAAAAAATGCGCGCGCGACAATCCGGCTTCCCGGGCGAAGGCATCGAGCGCGGTCCCGCGCCTGGTTTCTGACCGCATCGATGCCGCCACCTTCCGGATACGCCAGTCGCCAGAGCGGGTATTCATCTCCCTGATCGATGCCGGGAAGCTTCGCCATGGCGTAAAGCGCTCGATCACCGAAATCATCAAGTCCGACAGCAGCGCTTCATGGGCGGTTCGCGCCTCGGGGCGGGCCATCATGTCGGCCGCGAGATTCATGGCGAGGCCGCGGATGCGCGGCGAGACATCGCCGGAAGGATCGCTGAAGAAGCCGGGCGCGCCGCTCGCGGCCCAGCCCGGCCGGAACGCCATCAGCCATTCCGGTTCAATATAAAGCGCGAGAATGACGGTGCGCGGCCGTTCCGGATCATGGACATAGGAATGCGGCTGCCAGCCGTTCACCAGCACGGCGGTCTCGTTGGTAAGCGGATAGACCTTGTCGCCGACGACGAACTGGGTGTCCGCTCCCTCGACCTTCAGCAGCACATGGCAATGGGGGTGGGCGTGTCGCACCAGCGACCCGTCCATATCGAGTAGCGCGACCCGGCCAAAGGCTCCGTGCGCAATTCGCAGCGCTGTCGACATGGCAATCTCTCCCAGATAGCGGCTCGCGCCGGCAATCATGCCGAGCGGCCGGCCGTCCCGTTTCCTTGCAGTCCCCTGGCTTGGGCCAGCGTTGTTCTTGTTTCGTCAACCGCCTCGGCCGGCGATGATCCGCGCAAAGGCAGCCTTCGGATCATCCTGAAGCGCCTGAGCGAGGTCAACGTTCTCGACGCCCTTGACATGAATGCGCTTGAACTCCATCGGCTCGGTTGAAAGCGGTTTCGTCGCGTCGATCCCCATTTTGGCGCTGATGCCGTTATCCGAGGACGGATCGAGCTTCGAGCCTTGAGCGCCGGCGACGACGACGAGGTCGCGGTCGGCCTGAAAGCGGGTCGCCACAGCCCATTCGATTTCGTTTTCGTCGTCGATATTCACGTCCATGTCGACCACGACCACCTGCTTGATGTCATAATGGCCGCCGAAGGCGCCCATGATGATATTCTTCGGCTCGCCCTGGCTTGCCTTGTCGATCTTGACGGCGAGGTGATAGCGGCAGGTGCCGCCGCGGGTGAGGCGCACGTCGCGCACCGAGGGAAAACTGCGCTGCAAATGGTCGAGCAACGTCGCTTCGCGCGGAATGCCGCCGAGCAGGAGATGCTCCACGCCACCGCCGACGATGGTGTGAAAAATCGGATTGCTGCGGTGCGTGATCGCATCGACCTGGATCACTTCGCGGTCGGCGCGCGGACCGTAATATTGCGGAAACTCGCCGAACGGCCCCTCGGGCTCGCGGACCTTCGGCAGGATGCGGCCTTCGATGACGATTTCAGCGTGTGCGGGCACGCGAACCCGGTTGGTCCGGCATTTGACCATTTCGACGGGGCGGCCGAGCAGCGCGCCGGCGATTTCCATTTCGTCCTGGTCAAGTGCTGCGATCGCCTGCGAAGCCAGAATGCAGGCCGGATGCACACCGATCACGAGCGCGATCTCCAACGCCTCGCCGGCTTCCTCGGCCATGCGAAAATAATGCAGGGTGTGCCGGGGCAGCAGCAATACACCGATGCGGTCGGGACCGCTCACCTGACAGCGATGAATCGAAACGTTCTGAATTCCCGTCTTCGGATTGCGCGCGATCAACAGCGCCGCCGTGATGTAGGGCCCGCTGTCGTGCTCGTTGTGCTTGGGGATCGGCAATTGCCGGTTGAGATCGACCTCGTGATGGACGACGTCCTGCACCGGCGCCGTCCCGACCTCGACCCATGGCAGCGGATGGCGAACCGCGTTCTGGAACCGGGCAAGCAGCTCGGCTGTGGGAACGCCGAGGGAATCCGCGATCCAGCTGCGGTCAGCAAACAGGTTTGCCACCACCGGAATCGAATGCTGGCCGGGGGATGGAAACAGCACGGCCCGCTCGTTTTCGAGTTTCTTGGCGACCGCCGCCAATTCATCGATCAGCGAAAGGCCCTCGCGCGCGACCGCAAGCCGGTCGGTGGCGGCGAGCCATTGCAGCCAGCCGCGCAAATCCGGATGCGCGCTCTGGCCGGCCGTATCGGTGTTGGTACGTGTTGCATCCATCGCTTGCTCCGCCAGCAAACCCTTCATGTTTGGCCGGACGGCCTCGTCATTTCGGATCGCTGATCCGCCTGCGTGTTCCATTCTGTTGCGCTGCAACAGGCACCCGACGGAAACAAAACCGTAAGCGGCCAGTGCGATCAGAACAAATAATTGATTTTTATTCGAGCCATCATTGATAATGATGGATCCCGGACGGGATGAAGGGATGCGGCATGGACCTCAAGCAGATGCAATACTTCCTCTGCCTCGCGCAGGAAGGAAACGTCACGCGCGCCGCCCGCCAGCTCAATCTGGTTCAGCCGGCGCTCAGCATGCAGATCGCCAAGCTCGAGAAGTCGCTCGGCAAGCAATTGTTCTATCGCGCCGCCCGCGGCATGTCGCTGACCCCTGCGGGTGAGGCGCTGGCGGAGCGGATCGCACCGATCATGACGGACATCGATCGCGTCCGCGACGAGATCGCAGAGATCGACGGCAAGGTTTCGGGCCGGGTCGCTATCGGCATGATCACGTCGGTGGCGCAGAGCACGCTGCCGGCCTCATCGGCGGCGATCGCCGCCAAGTATCCGGAAATCCACCTCTTGGTCTGCGAAGGCTATTCGGACACCATGCTGGAATGGGTCACCGCCGGCCAGCTCGACATCGCCATCGTCAATACCCCCGCGCCGCGGTCAACGCCGGCCTCGCGGCATATTCTCGACGAAGAGATGCTGCTCGCCCACGGCGCGGGCAACAAGTTGGCGCTGCCGAAGGTGGTCGCGTTCGACCGGCTCGAAGGCCTCGACCTCGTCATCCCGTCGCGACGTCACGGACTGCGGCGGATCCTGGACGATGCCGCAGCGGAGGCGGGTTTTAACCTGAAACCCCGACTTGAGATCGACACCCTTTCGGCGATCTGCGAGGTCGTCGCGACCACGGATCTCGTGACCATGTTGCCCGGGATCGTGCTGCATTCGACGCTGGCTGCGGGGCGGATCAAAGCCCGCCGCCTGCGCGATCCCTCCATCATCCGTTCGGTGACCTCCGTGACAAATCCAAGGCGTAACGTGACGGCGGCGATGAAAGCGGTGATGGACATAATCGCCGAGGATCTGACCAACGCGGCAGCATCCGCCGCGCGGCTTGTCAGGCGATGAGCACGGCAATCAGCCTTCAGGGCGGCGCCGGTTCATTGAACGGAACAGACATTTCGTGCTATTGCGGCCAACGCGACGCTCGGTCGTTTGGTCGAACAACGGTTCTTTATGAATTCTCATCCGCGGCGATTGATCGTCGGAATAACCGGCGCTTCCGGGGTCATCTACGGCGTTCGACTGCTGCGTTTGCTCGAACCAACCGACATCGAAACACATCTGGTCATGAGCCGGTCGGCGAAGATCACGCTGACACAGGAACTCGATATCAATGTAGCTGATGTTTCGGCACTGGCGGATGTCGTTCACCAGGTCGACAATATCGGCGCATCGATTTCCTCTGGATCGTTCAGGACGATGGGCATGGTGATCGCGCCCTGTTCGATGCGCAGCCTCGCCGAGATCGCCTCGGGGGTGACCTCGTCGTTACTCACACGCGCGGCCGATGTTGTCCTGAAGGAACGCCGGCGTCTTGTCCTGGTCGTCCGCGAAGCCCCGCTCCATCTTGGTCATCTGCGTTCAATGACCGCGGCCACCGAAATGGGCGCGATCGTCTATCCGCCGGTGCCGGCGTTCTATGCCCGCCCGGAGAGCCTTGAACAGATGGTCGATCATACGCTTGGGCGGGTGCTCGACTTGTTCGATATCGAGACCGAGGCCGTCAGCCGCTGGGGCGGATTGAATTCGACCAAGAATGCCGATCCATGAAACCGTCGCGGCCTGACCTTGAGGCTGACAGCTGGGCATTCGCCCTTGAAATTTACGCCCGGCCCGGAGTTGCGGATGCTTGCCTGACGCTGCAAAACGAGGCCGGCGTCGATGTCATGCTGCTTCTCGTCGTCACCTTTGCGGCCGTCAAGCATCGCATCTTGCTGACCGCTGCCGAGATCCGGGAACTGGATGACGCCTGTGGTCCCTGGCGCGAGCAGATTGTTCGGCCGCTCCGCACGATCCGCTCGTGTCTGAAGACCGGCCCCGCGCCGGCGCCCAATAGCGAGACCGAAGAGCTCCGTTCCAGGATAAAGGCCGTCGAACTCGCGGCCGAACGTCTGCAGAATCATATCCTGGCAGAACGCCTGCCGTTCAGGTCGCCGGAGCGGGACGCCATGGGTCCGGAAGAGCTTCGTTCGGCTCTTCGCAACGTCGTTTCGCTGTTTCGTGAAAGGCGCGGCGGCAAGCCTGTCGCGGACCTGCTTTCATCGATCAACGAGATTGTCGAAGCGGCGACGCGAGACGCGCGCTAGCTGCGATCTATCTCCGAATGGGTGAGTTGCGAGGAACTACCTTGATATTGCTGGCCCTCTCGGCAAAGGTCCGAACTCGCGCCCGAATGCACTCGAAGCAGGGTTGCAATTGAACAGGAAGACAAGATGTCAGAAACGATGAGGGCGCTGGTCCTGCGCCAACATGGCGGATTGGAAAATCTGGAGTTGGTGAAGGATCACCCAAAGCCAAAAGCGAAGGCCGGAGCCGTCGTCATCCGCGTGCGCGCCTCGTCGTTCAATTATCACGACGTGTTCACGGTGCAGGGCATGCCGGGCATCAAGGTGCCGCTGCCTGTCGTGATCGGCCTCGATATGGCCGGCGAGATCGCCGAAATCGGCGAGGGTGTTTCGGGGTGGAAGACCGGCAGTCGCGTTCTCGTCAATCCGCTCAACAAGAAGAAAGGCCTGATGGGCGAGATGCTCGATGGCGGCATGGCGGAGTATTGCCTTGTCGAAGCCGACCAGCTGATCGCCATGCCCGACGGCGTCAGCTTCGAGCAGGCGGCCTCGTTGCCGGTGGCCTACGGCACCGCGCACCGCATGCTGATTACCCACAACACCGTGCGCAAGGGCGATCGCGTTCTCATCCTGGGCGCCAGCGGCGGCGTCGGCACCGGCTGCGTCATCCTGAGCAAGCTGCTCGGCGCCGAAGTCATCGCCTGCGCCAGCAGCGCGGAGAAAATGGCAAAGCTCAAGGCGATGGGCGCCGACGAGGCGATCAACTACAAGGAAGTCGACTTCTCGAAGTGGGCGATCGAAAAATACGGCAAGCCGCAACGGCGCAGCTATGACGGCGGCGTCGACGTCGTCATCAATTTCACGGGCGGCGAAACCTGGGTGCCGTCGTTGCGTTGCCTCAAGCGCGGCGGAAGCCTGCTGGTGTGCGGCGCGACCGCGGGGCATGATCCAAAGGAGGATCTGCGCTATATCTGGAGCTTCGAACTGAAGGTGATCGGCTCGAACAGCTTCTATGAGGAAAACCTGACCGATCTCATGAAGATGATTGTCGAGAAGAGGATCAAGCCGGTCATCGACGAGGTACTGCCGCTCGAGAAGGCGGCGGAAGGTTTGCGTCTCATCAGGGATCGCGAAGTCATCGGCAAGGTCGTCGTGGTGCCCTGATTGCTCCGATCTCGCGCGACGCAAGTGACGTGGCGAAACCAATTTCCGATCATCGTCCCGTTCGCCAGGGAGGCGAACACCAAACGAGGTTCTGTGTGATGAGTGAAGTCCCCAGCGTCGAAGACGTACAGAAGCTGTTGTCGCGCGGCCCGTTCCATCAATGGCTCGGATTGAATGTCGTCGCAGTCGGCGACGGCACCATCGAGCTGACCGCGACCTGGCGCGAAGAGTGGGTCGTCAACCCCGATCGAGGGTACACCCATGGCGGTATCCTTGCGACGCTCGTCGACCTCACGGCGGATTGGGCCATGGTCTCCAAGACCGGGCGCGGGGTTCCGACCGTGGATCTGCGCGTCGACTATCATCGCGCCGCGATGCCCGGCGTGCTGACGATCCGCGGCGAGATCGTGCATTTCGGCAAGCAGTTCTCGGTTGCGGAGGCCAAGGTCTTCGACAAGGACGGCCGCCTGCTGGCGAGCGGACGCGGCACCTATCTGACAACGCCGCCGGCCTGACAGAGGTTTCGCGGTGTCCGAGATTCCTGCGTTCGCAAATCTGGGAGCGTTGACGTCAAAAGATCGCGATCCCGACAAGGCCGCCATCATCGATCTGGGCACCGGCCAGGAGCGCCGTTTCAGCTACCGGGATTTCGAAGGCCAGGCCAATGCGGTCGCCCGGTCTCTCACAGCGCAGGGCCTGGCGCGCGGCGATCGGGTGGCCGTTCTGTCCGCCAATCGCTTCGAATATCTCACGACGGTTCACGGCATCATGCGCGCCGGCTTTGTCGCGGTGCCGGTCAACTTCAAATTCCCGCCGGCAACGATCGACTACATTATTCATGACTCGGGCGCCAGGCTCGTGTTCTGCGATGCGCGACGCTTCGACAGCGCGCCAACCGATCTGCCGCGCATCCGGTTCGATGGCGAAGGCAGCGAGTTCGCCGATCTCCTTAAACCAGGTCCGTTCGCGCCGATCGCGGCAGCGAGCGGTGAACCGGCGATGTTTCTCTACACCTCGGGTTCGACGGGACGACCCAAGGGCGTCGTGCTCTCGCACCAGAGCCATATCTGGGTCGTCGAGCAGCGAATGGCCGCCCAGGACATGTCGCGCCACCGCTTTCTGGTCGCCGCACCGCTCTATCACATGAATGCTCTGGCCATGAGCCAGCTGGCGCATGCGGCCCACGCAACCGTGATCTTGCTGCCGCAGTTCACGGCGCAACTCTACCTGAAAGCCATCGAGGACTATCGCTGCAGCTGGCTCACCGCCGTTCCGCCGATGATCGCCATGATGCTGAATGACAAGGAACGGCTCGCGGCGACGGACCTCTCCAGTGTCGAGTTCCTGCGCATGGGATCGGCCCCCGTCAGTCACAGTCTGATGGAGGCGATCCACCGCGCCCTGCCAAGAGCGGCCGTTACCAACGCGTATGGGACGACCGAGGCGGGACCAGTAGTTTTCGGGCCGCATCCGCAAGGATTGCCACAGCCGGAAATGTCGGTCGGCTATCCGCACCCCAGGGTCCAGATACGGCTCGTTGGGGAAAACGGAAATCCTTCCGACGCCGGCGTGCTCGAGATGAAATGCCCGGCGATCATGAACGGCTATCACAATCGCCCGGATGTTGCCCCTCCAATCACCAAGGACGGCTTTTATGTCACCGGCGACGTGTTTCGCCGCGACGGAAACGGCTTCCATTTTTTCGTCGGGCGGACCGACGACATGTTCGTGAGCGGCGGCGAGAATATTTTCCCCGGCGAAGTCGAAAAGATGCTGGAAGCCCATCCCGAAATCATCCAGGCCTGCGTCGTGCCGGTGGACGACGACATCAAGGGCACCAAGCCCGTGGCATTCGTGGTGAAGCGCGAAGGAAGCGGCCTTGACGAGAACAGCCTGAAGGCCTTTGCGCTTGAAAATGCGCCCGCCTACCAGCACCCACGCTCGATCTGGTTTATCGACAGCCTTCCGCTCGCCTCGACCAACAAGCTCGACCGCAACGCGTTGCGCGAATTGGCCGCCAAAAGGCTGCAACAGGGGAACGCCGCGCGCCGCTGAAAATATAGAGTGGGAATTCACGCCGCCGGCGACCACACTCTTTATCCCTGCCTTCTCCGTTGGGACTGTACCCCCGGCCCGGTCTTCGCAAGGTGCCGGCCGGCGATATAGCCGAACGTCAGCGCCGGCCCGAGCGTGATGCCGGGCCCCGGATAATTTCCGTTCATGATCGATCCCATGTTGTTGCCGCAGGCATAGAGCCCCGGGATCGCGGCACCATCCGCGCCGAGAACGCGGGCGTCACAATCGGTTTTGAGGCCGATCGCCGTGCCGAGGTCGGCGGGGTAGATTCGAAGCGCGTAAAACGGCGCCTGATCGATCGGCGCCACGCAGGGATTCGGCGAGCGATCGGCATCACCGAGGTGACGCTGATAAATCGTGCTGCCGCGTCCAAACTCGGGATCGAGCCCCATCCGGGCATGCGCGTTGTAGCCGTCCAGCGTCGCCGACAGCACCGATTTCCTGATTCCCAGTCTCCGGGCAAGATCTTCTATGCTGAGCGCCTCGATCAATTCGCCGCTTTTGACATATCTGCTGATATGCCTAGTGAATGGCCGGACTCGTCCAAGTCCGTAGCTCCAGAGGAAGCGGCGATCGCAGAGGAGATGGAACGGCCCTCCCGTCGCGCCGCTTCCGTCGCGCAGCATGGCCAGGACAAACTCGTGATAGGACAGCGCTTCGTTGACGAAGCGTCGGCCCGACGAATTCACCGCAATGACGCCAGGCTTGGCCCTGTCGGTCACCGTGTGCGGGAAAACGCCGTGGCTGCCATCCGAGCGCCGAAACAGCGATGCCGGCACCCAATAAGCGGGGTTCGCAACATGCGTTCCGATGCTGGCACCAACTTCCATCGCCAATCTCAGGCCGTCGCCGGTTCCCGCTGGGGCCGTGGCGGATACAAGACCTGCCCCGCCCGGAAAGAAACGCGCGCGAAAACGTGCATCGTGAGAAAACCCCCCGCTCGCCAGCACGACGCCGTTGCGCGCAACCACCGAGCGTGTGCCGGAGGCATCAGCGATTCTCACCCCGTGCACCGCGCTTGCCTCAATCAACAGGTCTTCAACGCGGGTACCGAACAGGATCTCGACATCTCGAGCGAGCAGTGAGGCGTAAAGGCGTGCCGCCAGCGCATTGCCCAGATGCAGCGTCGTTCCCCTCGGTGCGCGAAGGCGTTGCAGGACATATTGCGAAACAAGACGCATCGCGCGCAGGGTCGAGCGAAACGAGCGTCCGAACTTTCGAAGGTGCGGGATGTCGAGCCGGTTGACCATCATCCCGCCGAACAGGGTGAATTCCGGCAATGGCGGACGCAACCGCCCAAAATTCGCGCCGAGTCTGGCGCCATCGAAAGTGACGGGCTCGAGCACGCGGCCGCCGGCGGTGGCTCCCGGCTTTTCCGGATAGTAATCCGGATACGTCTTCACGGGTTGCAGCCGCACCTCGGTATTGGCCTCGAGATATTCAACCGCTTCCGGCCCGCGCGCCAGAAACACCTCGCGCAAATCGGCGTTCTCGGGTTCCGGAACGGTGGTGGCGAGATAATTCGCGGCGTCGGACAGGCTGTCCTCCAGGCCCGCCTGCTTCATCTTGGCGTTTGCCGGGATCCAGACCATCCCGCCCGACCACGCCGTCGTGCCGCCGACGCATTCTGACTTTTCGATCACAAGGACGCGCAAGCCTTCGGCGGCTGCGACCGCCGCAGCCGTCATGCCGCCGGCGCCCGCGCCGATGACGACGACATCGTAAGCGTCGGAAGCCGGCATCATGGTTTGGTCCCGCGCGGTTGCGAGTATGGTCGGACTTAGACGATTTTCTCGTCGTCGGTGACTGGCGAGGTCACCACCAGGAACACCAGATCGACCAGACCGGAATTCGAGATGGCGTGTTCCACTCCGGGAGGCAAGAAGATGAAATCATGCTTGCGCACCACGTGGTTTTCACCGGCGATCTCCATCAGCCCTTCGCCTTCGAGGACGTGATAGATCTGCTCCTGAACCTGATGCTTGTGCCGGGCGACATGCGCCATCGGCTGATACATTGAAATCCGGTAATCGAGGTGACGGGAGCCCGCGGTCTCCGGCATTACCAGCGGCTTCGACAGCGCGCCGCCAAAGTGGTTGGGAAATTCGCGCCAGGGAACTTCGGCGATATTGCGGATGAAGGCGCCGCTGTTTTCTGAAGCCATTTGGTTGTTCCTCTCCGGGATCGTATCCAGGGAAATGAAGTTATCGCCTGTGCAGGAATTCCACAGCCTCTCGTCCGGCAATCTTCCCGAAAACCAGCGCGCGCAGCACCGCCACCGCATTCGGCGCGGTGCCGTAAAAATGCCCGGTGGTTTCGCCCGCGGCATAGAGGCCGGGCATCGGCCCCTGCTCGGCGAGCACTTCCGCCTTTGCGTTGGTTGCAAGGCCGCCGAAGGTATAGGCGATCGCGCCGACCAGTGGATAGGCGAGATAAGGCGGCTTCGTAATGGCACGCGCCCAGTTCGATTTAGGCGGCTTCAACGTGGCGGCGGCCGCCAGCCCATCGCAGCGCGAGGCATCGAAGCGCGCGGGGTCGCCGCTTGCCGCCGCATTGAAGGCGTCGACCGTCTCTTTCAAGTGGCGGGTAGGAACGCCGATCCGCGCCGCAAGCTCTTCAATCGACTGCGCCCGATACGGCGGCACTTCCGACCGGATCGCGCGCTCGAAGCCCTCGATTTCGAACAGCCGGGAGTTGAGGATCGCATAGGCAATGTTCCTCGGTCTGGCGAAATGGATTTCCCGGGCAAGCGCCTCCCAGGTCTCGTGCATCAGGCCGCCGCCCTCGTCGAAGAAGCGGCGGCCGTCCGCATCGACCACGATGCCGTAAGGATACACCAGCACCACGGCTGCCGAATTCCTGCTGCGCGGGTCGACCGGTTCGATGTGCATGCCGCTCCAGTCGCCGGAAATGCGCGCGCCCTGCTCGGTCGCCACGCGGATTCCGTCACCGGTATCAAAGCGCGTTCCCGGCGAGATCAGCTTGATGATCTCGGCGCCTGGCCCGAAATGCGCGCGCATCATCGCGGGATTACCCTGAAATCCGCCGCAGGCGAGAATCACGGCATCGGCACCGAGCATCGTGACACCGTCACTGCGCCGGGCCTCGACGCCGCTCACCCGATCACCTGCCGCCATCACCAGGCGGCTCACCGGGGAGTCGTATACAAACTTCACCCCCGCCCGCTTTGCGGCCTCGAGAAGTCTTGCAACGATGACGCCGCCGCCCCCGACCGGCTGAATGCGGGCCGGACCGGCGCTGAGATAGTAAACCGGCGTGACGAATTCGACGCCGTGGGCCTGCAGCCATCCGATCGTTGCGGTCGCGTTGTCCGCGAGCGCGCTGAAATAGCTGGGGTCGCCTCGTCCACCGCACGCCCGCAGCATGTCATCGGCAAATCCGTGGGCGATCCGATCGGGAGCATCAAGCCGCATGTTCGACGGAGACCAGCGGGTGTTGCCGCCCGCTTCGTCTTCGCGCGATTTTTCCACGACTGTAATGTCGATCGGCAGACCTCGGCTTCGAGAGTGTTCCGCCGCGGAAAGCGCTGCGGCGAGCCCGGCGGCCCCGTGGCCGACAACAACCAACTTTCGAGAGCTTTGCGTCATCGGGGAAAATCACGGCCCAAAGCAAAGGTTCAGCTGACCAGCGCGCCACCATCGATGTAGACGATCGATCCCGTCGCAAAGCCGATCGTCATGAAGGCGAGGATCTGCCGCGCGATGTCTTCGCCGACGCCGACGCGGCCGACGGGCAGGCTGGCGGCGGTCTTGGCGAGCATGTCGCGGCGCGCGGCTTCCGGCATCGCCGCGCGGATCGGCGTGTCGATGATCCCCGGCGAGACGGCATTGACGCGGACCGGAGCGAGTTCGAGCGCGAGCGACCGCGCCAGCGACTCGATCGCGCCGTTGGCGGCGCCGACGATTGCGGAGTTGGGCCGCGGACGAATACTTAAGTATCCCGAGACCAGTGTGAGCGATCCGCCGGGACGGATTTCGGCCGATCGCGCGACGCGCCAGGCGCCCCAGAACTTGCCTTCCATGGTGGAGCGGACGTCTTCCATCGCTACCGTCTTGAACGGACCGGAGCGCAGCTGGGCGGCAGTGACCACGACATGGTCGACCGGGCCGCAGGCGCGAAACAGATTTTCGACGCTTTCGTCGCTGGTGACGTCGGCCGGCATTGCCCTTGCACCGAGATTGGCGGCGACCGAATTGAGGCGGTCGGCGTTGCGGGAAGCAATGATGACTTCGGCGCCCTGTCGCGTCGCCAGTTCAGCGGTCGAAAGACCGATGCCGGACGAACCCCCGACGACGACGACCTTCTTGCCTGCAAGCATCATGACGTTTCCCAAAGCTCTCGTTTCGATTGTCTTGTGACGATGACCTGCCCCGCCCTCGAGGGCAAACGACGGTCACGTCGGCTCGAACTGCGTCCCGATCCCCGGCTTGCTTCGCCCAAGACCCGGAAGCTCCCAAACGCCGGCGCCGGCGGGATTGATGTCGGCGGCGATATCGACGTCGATCAGGTAGGGCTTGTTGGCGGCGATGCCCTTGCGGATCGCCTCGCCGATGTCGCCGGCGCGATCGACGCGCACGCCCTCGACTCCGCAGGAGCGCGCCATCGCGGCGAAATCCGGATTGTAACGCGCGCCGGTCTGCGGATCGTGGAAGTCGGTGGCGAGTTCGCGGCCATCGAGATAGCCGCGCTGCAGGCCGCGGATCGAGGCATAGGCGTAGTTGTTCCAGACCACCCAGACCACGGGCAGGTTATATTCGACCGCCGTTCCCAGCACGTTGGCATGCATGAAAAAGGCGCCGTCGCCGCATACCGACACGCATGGCCGGTCAGGTGCGGCGAACTTCGCCCCCATCACGCCGGCAACTCCGAAACCCATCGGGCCAAAACCCATCGAACCGATCAGCGAGTCCGGCCGCTTCGGCTTGCAGAAACCCAACAGCCAATTGTGGTGCACGCCGATATCGCTGACCAGAATGGCATTCTCGGGCAGCGCCTTGTCGATCTCGGCTGCTGCGCGCTGCGGATTGATCGGCGTGGTGTCGTCGGAAAAGCCGGGGGCGACGAACTTGTTCCATTCCTTGCGATAGGTGTCGATCTGCGCCAGCCACTTCTTGCGGGCATCCGCTCGCTTGGTCAGGTCGGCACGGCGATCAAGCTCGGCATGAACCTGGCGCAGGAACGTGCGCACGTCGGCCATCAGACCGAGCGCGACCGGATAATTGCGACCGATTTCCTCCGGGTCGATATCGACGTGAATAAGCCGGGTCGGAGGAATGGTGAAGGAATAACCGGGGATCCACGAACTCGATGTGCGATCGTCAAAGCGCACACCCAGCGCCAACAACACGTCGGCCTGACGCGTCGCATGATTGGCCTGGTAGTGCCCGGCGCGCGCGACCAGACCAAGCGCCAGCGGATGGTTGCAGTCGATGGCGCCAAGGCCCGAGGCCGATGCCGCTACCGGAATTTGCAGCCGTTCCGCAAGCCTCACGAGCTCCTCGGCGGCGCCGCCATAACGCACGCCCTGCCCTACGATCATCACCGGGCGCTCGGCGGAAAGCAGCATATCGACCGCCTTGACGACGCCTTCAGGATCGGCGCCGCAGCGGCTCGAGATATTGCCGTTCCAGGCCATCGCGTTCGGCGCTTCCTCGGCAGCCGACTCCATGAACACATCAAAGGGAACGTCGAGCACGACCGGGCCGGGACGGCCGGTCGTCATGGTCTTCCAGGCCTGCCGCACCGCCAGCGGCACCATCTCACCGCGGGTCGGCTGAAACACCTTCTTGCAATAGGAGCGAACGGTGGAGGGAAAGTCGGCCTGATAATGCCGGTAAAGTTCCTGAAACGCGCCGCGGTTGAATTGGCTGGTCGGCACGTTGCCGGTCACCGCCAGGAACGGCACGGAGTTGAGAAAGGCGTTGCCGAGCGAAATCGGCAGGTTCGCCGAGCCCGGCCCACAGGACGTGAAGGTCGCAGTCGGCCGCCCCGAGACGCGGTAGTAAACATCGGCCATGAAGCCGGCGACGCTTTCATGGTGCACCGAGATGGTCTTGAGTTCGTCGGAGCGCTCATACAGCGCATCGATGAACTGGATATTGCCATGACCGCACAGGCCGAACACCTGCGGCACCTTCTCCTGGATCAGATAGTCGACAATGACCTGGGCACCATTGAGCGCATTGCGCTGCGACATCGGATCACTCCCTAACCATTCGACGTTCTTTTCGAGAGGTCGGCTACTTCGTGTTTTGCCGACACTGCCCAGGCGGGCGGCACCCTATTTGCCATAATGCTGTACGTCAATTTATATTGTGGTAGACTGAGTGATATGCCTGCGTGGCAAAACAAAAGCAGGGATACAGTTTGGCTAACAGGGAGGCGAAGATGAGCGCGGTAGGCGACCCTATTGCAATACGCTCGTCGCAACGGCGACCAACTCGATGCTGACCGACCGCTCGAGACGAAGGTCAAAGCAAAAGCCGACGCACCACCTGACGGTGCCGCGGATCGGGGTTGCATCAACGTAACGCAGCGGCCAGTGTTGGACGCCCAACCAATTCGACACATGGAGGCCTAGTTCCGTGGGACCGCGTATAAAGCAAAAGGCCGGCGAAAAGCCTGCACCTCTGCGCAAGGCCGCCGTCGCCAAACTGGTGCAGCCGCCGCCGCCGCGCGATATCGATGACGACGCCGACGACCGCCAGCGCGTAGGCGTACAGTCGCTGGGCCGCGCCTTTGCGATCCTCGAGGCGGTCGCGCGGCATCGCGAAGGCATCGGGCTTGCGGAACTGAGCCGGCTGGTGGGCCTGCACAATTCAACCACCTTCCACCTCGCCAAGACGATGGTGTCGCTGGGCTATCTGCGCCAGGAGAGGGAGACCAAACGCTACCGGGTCGGCCGCCCGCTCTTCGCGCTCGCCGCCAGCGCGCTGGACGAGATCGAGATGGTGAACGTCGCGACGCCGATTCTCGAAGATCTGTCGCGCGAAACCAGCGAAAGCAGCCATTTTGCCGTGCGCATGGGCGATGCCGTGGTGGTCATTGCGCGCACCAGCGGGCCCGGCGCGTTTCAACTGACCGACCGCGTCGGCGTGGTGCGGCCGGCGCATTGTACGGCGCTCGGCAAGATCATCCTCGCCTCGTTGCGCCCCGATCAACTGACCCGGTTCCTCGAACGTGTCGAGATGAAACCGTCGACCCCGAAATCAATCACCGACCCTCGGGTGCTGTTGCGCGAAATCACCGAGATCAGGAGGACCGGCATCGCGTTCGACGATGGCGAGTTCAATCCGGAAGTGCGCTGCGTCGCCGTGCCGGTCACCGATTTCACCGGCCAGCTGATCGGCGCGCTGGGTATTTCCGGTCCGATCTGGCGCCTGTCCAACCAGGCGCTGCACAACAGCGCCCATATTGTTCGAAACGCCGCGTCCCGCCTGTCCGCCGAATTCGGCGCCAGAGACGCAACCAAGACTCCCTGAGATCACGATCCGATTAGGTTGAATCGGATCATGATCTCATCTCTTTTTTTGAGCATGCTCTTTTCGGAAAACCGGTTCCCACTTTTTTCGGGATCATGCCCTAGAGCTTTTCGGAAAGCCGGTTTCCTTGTGCGCTGGCGCGGCGCTTCGGGTCCGGATCATGCTTTAGGCCAACGCAGGCGAGCGCTTTTGGCGTTGACAGCGAACACCACGTTCGGAATTATCCAACAATAAAAGAACGTCTCTCACAATATCGCATAGAGCGAGTTGACGGGGGCGTCGCCAGCGCGTCCCCCCGGGAGGAGACCCAACGATGAGCCGTTACAGCCGACGTACATTGTTGAAAGCGGGTGCTGCCTTTGCCGGCGCATCGGCGATCGGATTTCCGTCCATCGTCAGCGGCCAGACCGACAAGATTAGAATCGGCCATCTCACACCGCTGACCGGCTTTCTCGGTGCGCTCGGCGCCTATGCCCAGCTCGGCCTCCGGATGGCGGAAGAAGAGATCAACGGGGCCGGCGGCGTCATGGGCCGGCCGCTCGACATCACCTCGGAAGATTCCGTCAATCCCGCCACCGCCGCGACCAAGGCCCAGCGCATGCTGGATCAGGACGGCGTCGCGGTGCTGATGGGTGAAATCAATTCAGCCTCCGCGCTGACCATCATGCAGGTGGCCGAACGCAACAAGCGGCTGTACATGCAGATCGGCGCGCGTTCCGATGCGCTGCGCGGCAAGAACTGCAACAGATATACCTTCCATGTCGATATCCCGAGCACCGTGATGGTCAATGCGGTCGGCAAGGCGTTGGTGCGCGACAACATGATGAAGGACAAGAGGTTCTATACGCTGACCGCCGATTACATCTTCGGCCATGATCTCGCGCGCGCGGCGAAGTCATTCTTCGATGCAAATGGCGGCAAGCTGATCGGCGACGAACTGGTGGCGACCGACGTTACTGATTTCAGTCCGTACCTCCTGAAGGTCCGCCAGGCCAAGCCGGACGTGGTCTGCTCCAACCTCGCCGGCAATCAGGTCACTACCCTGGTCAAGCAATACGCCGAATTCGGCCTGCCCTACCCGATCGTCGGCTTCAACCTCAACACCGCCGATGCCTGGGCGGCCGGCGACGGCAATCTGAGCGGCACCTGGCCGACGGTCTGGTATCACACCTCCGATGTCCCGGCCTCGAAGGCTTTTGTCGCCAATTTCATCAAGAAGTACGGCAAGCCGCCGGAGAATCATGCCTGGATCGAATATGTCTCGCTGAAGATGATGGCGCAGGCCATGAACGAGACCCAATCGACCGAGACGGACAGACTGATCGGCTACTTCGAAAAGGAAACGCAGTTCGACATTCTCAAGGGTCGCAAGGGATATTTCCGGTCCTGGGATCATCAACTCATGCAGGAAGCCTATCCTTTCACGGTCAAACCGAAAGGCCAGGCCAAGGACCAGTGGGACACGCTGCAACTCGGGGCGGCGATCCCGGGACCAAACGAATCGCTCGAGTCCATTGCGCTCACCAAAGCGCAAAACCCCTGCTCCATGTAATCGCTGCGTCGGCACCAGGCGGCTGCACGCAAAGTGGGGGACGCCGGATGACGCTAACCACCGGCTCGGTCGCTGCCGCCGGCATCTTGTGCTTCCGGGATTGAGAATGCAGTTCGGGTTCTTGCTGGAACAGGTGGTGAATGGCCTCGTGCTCGGAGGCTATTATCTGTTGATCGCACTCGGGCTGTCGCTGATTTTCAGCGTCGGCGGCGTGGTCAACCTCGCGCATGGCGCGTTCTATGCGCTTGGCGCCTACGCATCGGTTGAAATTACAAGATATCTCGGCTTCGGGCCGGCGATTGTAATCTCGCCGCTGTCGGTCGCCCTGCTCGGCATTCTCTTTGAACGCTTCATCCTGCGCCGTTTCTACAACGCCGATCCGATTCTGGGCCTCCTGGTCACGTTCGGGCTTGCCATGGTCACCGAGCAGACGATCCGCATTGTCTGGGGCGCCGCGCCCCTGTCGGCCTCGATCCCGCCGGCGTTTCGCGGCTCAGTGATTGTCGGCGACTTTCTGTTCTCGCGTTACCGGCTATTGATTCTCGCCGTGGTCGCCGCGGTGCTGGTCGGGATCTGGCTGCTGCTGCACAAGACCCCGTTCGGCCGCGTGGTGCGCGCCGGCATCCAGCGTCCGGACATGGTGGCGGCGCTCGGCATCCGGCTGCAGCCTTATATGACCGCCATTGTCATGCTCGGCGTCGGCATGGCGGCGCTCGGCGGGGCGTTCTTTGCGCCGATCACCATCGTGCATCCCGCCATGGGCGGCGAGATCATCACGGTCGCTTTTGTCGTCGTCGTCATCGGCGGCCTCGGCAGTTTCTGGGGCGTCGTGATTTCCGCTCTGCTGGTGGGCGTGGTGCGCGGCATCACCATTCATTTCGCGCCCGCCGCCGGCGAGGCATCGATCTACATCCTGATGTTCCTGGTGCTGCTGGTGCGGCCGCGCGGACTTTTGGGCGAGCGGATCGAGAAGTTCGAATGATCGTATCATCCGCCCAAAAATTCCGGCCGCTGCTGCTGGCTTGTCTCGCCGTGATTGCGCTGCCCTTCGCCTTGCGGCTGCTCGGCCTGTCGCTGAACACGGGAACGATGGTCGTGGCGCTCGCGGTCGCGGCCATGGGCCTCAATCTGTGTATCGGCTACACGGGATTGGTATCGTTCGGTCACGGCACCTGGTTCGGCATCGGCGCCTACGCCGCCGGCCTCATTCAGCTGCATCTGTTCCCCGGCGAGATATGGCTGCCGCTGCTGGCGTCGACGATCGTGGTTGCGATCGCGTCCGCCTTGACCGGAGTCATTATTCTGCGGCGTCGCGGCGTATATTTCTCGCTGCTGACGCTGGCGCTGGCCGCGCTGACCTACACCACGGCGTTTCGCTGGAGCGATGTAACCGGCGGCGAGGACGGGCTGGGCGGGCTCAAGCGCGGCAGTATCGGAACCATCGGTCTCGACGATGCGCTGAATTACTACATCGTGGTCGCCCTGATCGGCGTTGTCGTCCTCTATGTGCTGCTGCGGCTGGTACGATCGCCGTTCGGCCATGTCCTGGTGGCAATCCGCGAGAACCAGCTCAGGGCGACGTTCCAGGGTTATCCGGTCGAACGTTACAAGCTTGCGGTATTCGTGATTTCCGCCGTGGTCACCGGGCTTGCCGGCGGCCTGATTGCGTTCCAGAACTATCTGGTTTCGGCCGAAGCAGTCTCGGTGTCGTTTTCCGGCGAGTTGCTGGCGATGGTCGTGATCGGCGGTATGCGCAGCATGCTGGGGCCGGCGCTCGGCGCGATGTTCTTCATCCTGTTCCGCGAGTTGTTCTCGATCTGGACGCCGAACTGGCTGCTTTGGTTCGGTCTGATCTTCGTCGGCTTTGTGATGTATTCGTCCGGCGGCCTGGTCGGAATCTGGCAGACGTTGAGCCGGCGCTTTTGGCCCGCGCCAGAAGAAGCCGCGGCCATGAGCCGGCGCAAGATTTACGAAGGCGTGCCGCTGCCGGGCTTCCTGGTACCCGAAGGTCTCAAGGGCACGGTGCTCGAGGTCAAGGACGTCTCGAAGCATTTCGGCGGTATCCGCGCCGTGTCGAATGCCAGCCTGCAAATCGGCGCCGGCGAGATCCATGCGCTGATCGGCCCGAACGGCGCCGGCAAGACCACGCTGTTCAATTTGATATCCGGGCTGTTCCCGGTGGATAGCGGACGCATCAGACTTAACGGCGAGGAAGTCCAGAACATCCCGTCCGAGCTGATCTGCCATCGCGGACTGACCCGCTCGTTTCAGATCACCAATTTGTTTCGCGGCCTGTCGATCTACGAAAACCTGCGTCTGTCCCTGCAGGCGCAAAGCCACGGACGATTCAACTTCTGGCGCGATATCGACAGCTATCCCGATATCCACTGTGAGACCGCCGAGCTGATCAAGTTCCTGGGTCTTCAGGGTATCGAACGGATCGAAGGCGGCGAGCTTTCCTATGGTGGACAGCGGCTGGTCGATCTCGGCATTGCGCTCGGTTCCAAACCCAAGGTGCTGCTGCTGGATGAGCCGCTGGCGGGGCTCGCCGCCGCTGAACGCGAGCGCGTCTCGAACCTGATCAAGAACGTCGCCGCGAACATTCCGGTGCTGATCGTCGAACACGACATCGATCGCGTGCTTAGCTTTTCGCAAGCGGTGACCGTGATGAATCAGGGCGAAGTGCTGATGACCGGCTCACCCGACGCGGTGCGGGCCGACCGGCGGGTGCAGGAAATCTATACCGGCACCGGCATTCCCGAAGTCGAGCACAGCCGCAGCGACGCGGCGGCGGAGGCCGCGGCAGAGATCATGCGGCTTGATCGTGTCAACACCTTCTATGGCAAGAGCCATATTCTGCATAATGCGGCGCTGGACGTGCGCGAAGGCGAGATCGTAGCTCTGCTCGGCCGCAACGGCGCCGGCAAGTCGACGCTGCTGAAAGCCCTGGCGGGCCTCATTCCAACCGTCTCCGGTACGATCGAATATGAAGGCCGCAGCATTACCGGACTGCCAGCCCCGGATATCGCGCGACTGGGAATCGGCTATGTGCCGCAGGGGCGCGGGCTGTTTGCCGGCATGACGGTTCGGGAAAATCTTTCGCTCGGCCGTCTGGCGCGCAAGACCGATGGCAGCCATGGCGTGGCCTGGAGCGAGGAGAAAATTCTCGAATACTTTCCGCGCCTGAAAGAGCGGATGGACGTGGCGGCGGATTATCTGTCCGGCGGCGAGCAGCAGATGGTGGCGGTGGCGCGCGCCATGTCGGGCAATGTGAAACTGTTGCTGCTGGACGAGCCGTTCGAAGGATTGGCGCCAGCCGTGATTCTCGAACTGTTCAAGGTGTTCGACCTGCTGCGCCGACAGACCTCGATCGTGATTGTCGAGCACAATCTCGACCTGGTGCTGGCGCTGGCAGACCGCGTCTTCGCGCTGGAACGCGGCGCCGTATTCCACCAGGGGCCAGCGTCGCCATTGTTGACCGACCTGGAATACCGCAAGAAAATCCTGTGGCTATGATGCTCAAGGAGACGACGATACAGACAGCGGGCGTGCTGGCCAGATCGACAGCTCGAGCCACGAGGTCCGCGTTGCTTTCGGCCGCGAATTCTGGCCAAATGCCGCGATCGCCGCAGAACAGAGCAGCTTTCTCTTTCTTGGTACAAATCAACTACTTGCGGTAAATAACCGGCGGAAGCCGGAAATCAAAAACTGCCCAACGGGGAAACATCATGACCATGCCAGTCCGGGCCAAGCCAGGTTCGCAGCCTTTCAATTCGCCCCGCGGTATGGCGCTGTTGCGCGACCCGCTGCTGAACAAGGGGATCGCTTTCACCGAAGCGGAGCGGGACGCACTTGGATTGCGCGGCTTCCTGCCCGCGCATGTGCTCTCGATGGACGAGCAAGCCGCGCGCGTTCTCGTCAATCTGCGCAGCCTGCCCAATGATCTGGAAAAATACATCGCGCTCAACTCGCTGCACGATCGCAACGAGGCGCTGTTCTTCCGCGTCGTGTGCGACAATATCGATGAAATCCAGCCGCTGATCTACACCCCGACGGTGGGCTTGGCCTGCCAGCGTTTCGGCCTCATCTTCCAGCGGCCGCGCGGCATGTTCATCAACGCCACAGATCGCGGGCGCATCGCGGAGCTGCTGGGCAACTGGCCTTATCCGGCCAAGCTGATCGTGGTCACCGACGGCGAGCGCATCCTGGGCCTTGGCGACCTCGGCGCCCACGGCATGGGGATTCCGGTCGGCAAGCTCTCGCTTTACTCGGCCTGCGCCGGCATCCACCCGGAGTACTGCCTGCCGGTGATGCTGGACGTTGGCACTAACAACGCGGATTTGCTGAACGATCGCTATTATATCGGCCTGCGCCAGAAACGTCTGAGCGGCGCCGCCTACGACGAGTTCGTCGACGAATTCATCACCGCCGCGCGTGCGGCCTTCCCCGGCGTGTTGATCCAGTTCGAGGATTTCGCCAATCACTCGGCGTTCCGGCTTCTGCACAAATATCGCGACAAGATAAATGTCTTCAACGACGATATCCAGGGAACGGCAGCGGTCGCGCTCGCGGGCCTGTTTTCGGCGTTGCGCGTGACCGGAGGCAAACTTGCGGACCAGAGGGTGCTGTTCCTCGGCGCAGGCGAGGCTGCAACCGGCATCGCCGACCTCGTGGTCTCCGCCATGATGGCGCAAGGTTTATCCGAAGCCGAGGCTCTGAGGCGCAACTGGCTCGTGGACTCACGTGGCCTTGTCGTCAAGAATCGCGCAAGTCTCACCGAGCACAAGCTGCGCTTTGCCCACGATCACGCGCCGATCGGAGATTTCCTGACCGCGATCCGGACGCTCAAGCCCACCGCGATCATCGGCGTTGCGGCCGTCGGCGGCGCCTTCACGCCCGAGGTGCTGCAGGCCATGGCCGCCATCAACGATCGGCCGATTGTGTTTGCGCTCTCCAATCCGACCTCGAAGGCGGAATGTTCCGCCGAGGAGGCCTATCGCCACACCGGCGGGCGCGCGCTGTTCGCATGCGGCAGCCCCTACGATCCGGTTACACTCGACGGCAAGACGTTCGTGCCGCGCCAGGGCAATAATTCGTACATCTTCCCGGGCGTCGGTCTCGGCGCGATCGCGAGCGGATCAAGGCTGGTGACCGACGAGATGTTCATGGCCGCCGCGCACACGCTGGCCTATCTCGTCAATCCCGACGACATCGAACAGGGCAGTCTCTATCCGGCGCTGCCGCGGATCCGTGAGGTCTCGGCACACATCGCCGCCGCCGTCGCCGAGGTCGCCTACAAGCGCGGGCTTGCGACCGCGCCAGCGCCGAACAACCTGATGGCCTTCATTGAACAGCAAATGTACGACCCGCGCTATTGAGCGCGGCTGCGCTTCTGGACTTCAAGGATATTGATCTTCACGCCATTGGCCATGACAATGTCTCCGGGCTGCTGATCCGCCGCGCAGGGGCCGAGCCATCTGGCCTCCATCGTCATCGTCAATTTGCCGCCCGGCATATCCTCGCTTTGTGACGTCACCGTCATCGTATATTCGCTGTCGAAACTGCCGGTGACGACCGAGTGCGCCGTCGCCGGTTTGCCGCCCACGGTGCATGTGGAATCGATCGTCATCGAAGCCCCCGACCTTTTCACATCGCGTTCTGGACAGGCCGAAGACGCAAAGGGACCAGCACTCGACTGCAGCATCTGGTCGGTGGCAGCATCAATGCACTGCTGGACCACCCGGGCCGGAGCGTTGTTATCGATGCTGGTCTTGACTTGCCACAAGCCTGGCTTGCGCGAGGGCAGCTCGGCCGCCACCATCGGCGCCGCACCGATCAGCACCAGAAGCGAAACCGCTCCGGCAATCCGCATCAAACTCTCCAGTTTTCGTTGGCTTTGGTGGGACTTGCGACCCGTTCTGCGAGGTGGCGCAAGCATCCGGTATTTCAATTCCTATCGCGGGTCATACATCGGAGGCCATCGATCCATGCCGGACAACCTCGCAACGCCACCGGCTAGAGGTGCCAATGCTTACGTATAGACGATCTGGTGGCGCATCACGAACGGGGCGAGCAAGGTGTGCACCTCGTCAGCGATTGCCTCGCGCGCTTGCTCCGGGACCTGCGCGATCGTGACCGTGGCGATGCTGCCATGGCTGCCGTGCGGACCGACCTGAACCTCGCACTTGACGCCTCTCTCCACCAGAGGCGCGAGAACGCCGGTGAATACCCGTCTGGCTGCGTCCCGCCGAAGCTGAGGCTTGAACACCTTGCCGACGCCGGTGAGCGGCATCGGATCAATTGGGATAATCTGCGCGGGAACGGCGGCGCGCTCGGGCGTGCGCTCACGGACCCAGGCTTCCAGCTCGCCTGGTTCAACGCTTGCACCTGGTTTCAATTGCACGTAGCCCACAGGCAACTCGCCGGCATAGGGATCCGGCTGACCGACCACGGCGGCAAGGCCAACGGCGGGATGCTGAAACATGATGTCCTCGATCGGGCCGGGATCGATGTTGTGGCCGCCACGAATCACGAGATCCTTCGCGCGGCCGGTGATCCAGAGATAGCCATCCTTGTCGAGACGGCCCAGATCTCCGGAGTTGACCCAATCTCCATCCACGAACGCGTTCTTGTTGTGGGCATCGTTGAGATAGCCGCCGAAGACACCGGGGCCAGCCATGATCACGACGCCGATCTCGTCGGGCTCGCAGTCACGCTCGACGCGATTGTTCTCGTCGAGCTTGACGATGCGAACGCGGCTATAGGGCACCGGAAGGCCGACAGACCCCAGACGTATGGGACGATCCGGGTAAGCAATGGTGTGGACGCTTGAGGTCTCGGTCATGCCGTAGACCTCGATGACCGGGATCTTGAACCTTTCCTCGATCGCGGTGCCGACCGCCACGGGAATCGCCGATCCGCCGCCGGCCGCATATTGCAAGCTCGACAAGTCGGCATTACCGGGCGGGATGGCGAACGCCGCTGCCAGCACCGTCGGGACGCTGGACAGCGCCTGGGGCCTGAAGCGTTCGACGAGGCCCCAGATGTTCCTTACGGCTGCGGGATTACGCCATCCGGAGGGAGACAGGACCACCAGGCAATTGCCGGCTGCCAGGCTGCTCAACGCCTGTGTGAGCGAGCCGCCGACGTGGAACAGCGGCATGCCGAAAAGCAGATTGGCTCCGGGTCTCGACTTGAGCAGGAGATTGCAGGCCCAGGCCTGATAGACCTGGTTGGCGTGGGTGTGGCGGACGAGCTTCGGTGTGCCGGTGGTGCCTCCGGTATGAAAGTAGGCTGCAGCCTGCTCGCCGGAAATCCGCCTGTTACTGACGAGCCTGTCGGAAGGCTGCTCCTTGATGAGATCGCTGAAGGCATAAACCTTGTTCGCCGGATCGCCGGGGCCGTGGACCTGCACGATGGCTTTGAGGTGCTTCAGTTTCCCGCGAACTTGCTCCACCTTCTTCCATATGTCCGCGCCCGGCACCGGGCCGAGGGCGACAAGGATCGTGGTGTTGGCGGCCTGCAGGATCTCCGCGATTTGATGCGGCTCCAGAAGCGGGTTGACGGGATTGGCGATGCCGGCGGCTTCGGCGCCGAACAGCGTGATGATGGCCTCCGGCAACAACGGAAGCAGGAAGCTCACCACGTCGTTGCCGGAGGCTCCGAGCGCGTTGAACATGTTGGCAGCTTGCGTGACGCGCGCGACGAAATCGCGGTGGGAAATGACTATTGGCGTGTCTGTCGGGTCGGCATTGGCAAGAAACTGGATAGCGGGGGCCTCGGGATTTTTGGCCGCACCGAGCTTGATGGCATCATAGGTGCTCTGGGCAGCGATGCGGTCAGCGTAAGGGACTTGTTCGAAGGCGCGAACATCGGCTTCCGTGGCAAAACCCGGATATTCGTTGCCGATCAATCGATCAAGCGAATGTGCGCCCGCCATTCTCTGTCCTCCACATGTGTCGTTTCCCCAGGTTTTTCCTTGAACTCTTCTTTGGGCCGAGATCTCGATCCCGCACCTGCATCTTTCCAGATCGGCGGGTGAGTGGGACCGCATAGATAGAATTATCGATTATTTGCTTCGCGTCCATCCCGGAAGAAGTCACCTCCAGCCGGGACAATCGAGGCCATGAATTCATCATTGTGCTGTGGGGGGCGCTCCGATGCTTCTTTGCATCGCAGCGAAACGACGCGGTGTGTCAATTCCAGACATCACGACAAATCACGCGCCCGAGGCTTCGATCTCGACGACAATCCTTCCGGTTGTCACCTGCTCGCCCTCTGTGACGTCGATGGCGGCAATCGTGCCTGAGACCGGGGCATAATGAACATGTTCCATTTTCATCGCCTCCAGCGTAACGACCGGCTGGCCGGCCGTCACGCGTTCTCCCTGTTTGACCAGGATCGCGACCACGCGGCCGTTCATCGCGGCACGGATCCTGCCGTCGCCGCTGCTCGCCGCCGCCGTTACCGGTGCTGACATCGTGAGATCGCGGACCGAGAGCGTGATGCCCTGGCGCAGGATATAAAGGTGATCCCCGTCGCGGAAGAATCTTGCGGATTCGGTGAGGCCTTCGCTACGGAAACGAATCGTCTCGCGGCTGAGCTCGTCGATCTCGAATCTGTACTCCGTGCCATCGAGGCGGACCGCATAGCCGCCATCGCGCTCATGCACGACCTCGAGATCGTAGATGCCATGATCCAGTCCAACGCGGGCAGGAAGTGGAAACGTCGCCGCCAGCGTGCGTCCGGTCCGCCATGGCGGCGCGAAGGGATCCGTTGCGTAGAGCAGCAATGCCGCGAAGGCTGCATCCGAATGAGCGTCCTTGCGCGGGGCAAGCAGATCGGTGCGGTTTCGTTCAATGAAAGAGGTGGTGGCCCCCCTTGCCGCAAATTCCGGATGCCGCAGGCAGGCGGCCAGAAACGCCTGATTGGTCGTGACGCCGAACGCGGCGGTTTGTTCGATGCCGTGAATAAGCCTGCGCCGCGCCTCGTCGCGGGTGGCGCCGTGGCTGATGAGCTTGGCGATCATCGAATCATAGAATGGCGGAATCTCCGAGCCGGATTGCAGCGCGTGCTCGACCCGAAGCCCGTCCGGCATCCGCCACAATGCCATCCGGCCGGACTGCGGCAAGAAGTCATGGGCCGCATCCTCCGAGCATAATCTGACCTCGATGGCGTGGCCGGAGAACTGGATATCCTGCTGCCGAAGCCCGAGCGGCTCGCCGCTGGCAACGCGCAACTGCAATTCGACGAGGTCGAGCCCGGTGATCGCCTCGGTGACGGGATGCTCGACCTGCAGGCGCGTATTCATTTCCATGAAGTAGAAGTCACCCGCCTGGTCGAGCAGGAATTCCAGCGTGCCGGCCCCCTCATAGCCGATCGATTTGACTGCGTTGACCGCAATGGTGCCCATGCGCGCCCGCAATTCCGGCGTGACTTTCGGCGACGGCGCTTCTTCGATCAACTTCTGGTGCCGTCGCTGAACCGAGCAGTCGCGCTCGCCGAGATGGATGGCATTGCCGAAGGCGTCGCCGAATACCTGAATTTCGATGTGGCGGGGATCGACGATCGCGCGCTCCAGGATCAAGGTGGCATCGCCGAACGCGCTCTGCGCCTCGGCGCGCGCACCGCGCAAGGCATCGGGGAAGGCTGCTGCATCCCCGACCAGCCGCATGCCGCGCCCGCCGCCGCCGGCAACGGCCTTGATCATCACGGGGAAGCCGATCCTGCGGGCCTCGGCCAGCATCGCGGCATCGCTCTGGTCCGCGCCCTGATAACCGGGCACGCAAGGCACCCCCGCGGCCTGCATGATCTCCTTGGCGCCGGCCTTGTTGCCCATCACCTTGATCGCTTCCGGCGACGGCCCGATGAACGCCAGCCCTGCATCGCGGCAAGCCTGCGCGAAATCCTCATTCTCGGCGAGAAAGCCGTAGCCCGGGTGAACCGCATCCGCGCGGCTCGATTTGGCCGCCGCAATGACCGCGCCAATGTTGAGGTAGGATTGCGCCGGCAGCGCCTCGCCGATCCGGACGGCCTCATCCGCCTCGCGCACATGCAACGCATCCCGGTCGGCATCGGAATAGACCGCGACCACGCCATAGCCGAGCCGGCGCGCGGTGCGCATGATCCGCAGCGCGATCTCGCCACGGTTGGCGATCAGGATTTTGCGGAACGCCGTAACCTGCGTCGGTCTGCTCATGGCCGCGCGACCGAAAACTGCATGGGCTGCGGGATGCGCGACTCGGCCTCGCGGCAGATCGCCAGCACCTCGCTCAAGATCGCCCTTGTGTCGCGCGGATCGATCACGCCATCGTCGAGCACCCGGGCGCTCGTCGAAAATACGTCCATCTGGCCGTCGAACACCCCGATGATCTGGGCCTTCATCGCATCGAGCTTTTCCTTTTCGATCGGCTTGCCGCGCCGGATCGCGGCAGCCTCGGTCACGATCGCCATGGTTTCGGCGGCCTGTTCTCCGCCCATCACCGCGGTCTTGGCGTTGGGCCACGAGAAGCAGAAGCGCGGGTGAAAGCCGCGTCCACACATGCCGTAATTGCCGGCGCCGAAGGACGCGCCGCAATAGATCGTGATCTGCGGCACGGTGGCCGAGGTCACGGCCTGGATCATCTTCGAGCCGTGCTTGATCATGCCGGCTTCTTCATAGGCCTTGCCGACCATATAGCCGGTGGTGTTGTTCAGATACAAAAGCGGCGTGCGCGACTGGCAGCACGCCTGGATGAAGTGCGTCGCCTTGTTCGCACCATCGGGATCGAGCGGGCCATTATTGGTGATGATCCCGATCGCCTGCCCCTCGACGCGGGCATGGCCGCAAACGGTGGCAGGACCGTAATTGGCGCCGAACTCGACGAAATCGGAATCATCGATGATGCGCGCGATCACCTGGCGCATATCGACCGGCCGCTTGTGGTCCATCGGCATGATGCCGAGCAATTCCTCCGGGTCGTGGCGGGGCGGGCGAAGCGGCGTGGTGTTTGCGCCGGGCCGGTCCCATTGCAGGCTGGCCATGATGTCGCGCGCGATACGCAGAGCATCGCGGTCGTCCTCGGCGAGATAATCGCCGAGCCCGGAAACCCTGGTGTGCATCTCGGCGCCGCCGAGTTCCTCTTCGGTGGCGATCTCACCGGTCGCAGCCTTCAACAGCGGCGGCCCGGCAAGAAACGCCCGCGTCCTGCCGCGCACCATCACGATGTAATCCGACAGCCCGGTCTGGTAGGCGCCGCCGGCCGTGGACGAGCCGTGCGTCACCGTGACCACCGGCAAGCCTGCCGCCGACAGCCGCGCCAGATTGCGAAAGATGTTGCCGCCCCTGACAAAATCCTCGACCCGGTAACGCAACAGGTTGGCGCCGGCGCTTTCGACCAGCTGCACGTAAGGCAGCTTGTTCTCCAGCGCCAGCTCCTGCACCCGCAGCGTCTTGTCCAGGCCGTAAGGCTGCAGCGCGCCGGCATCGATGCCGGCATCGTTGGCGCTGACCATGCAGCGGATGCCGGCGACGAACCCGATGCCGGCGATCACGCCGCCGCCGGGAACGCTCTTGTCGGGGTCGGGCACATCGAACCGGTAACCCGCGAGCGTGGAGAGCTCGATGAAGGGCGTGCCGGGATCGAGCACCAGCGCCACGCGCTCGCGCGGCAGCAATTGCCCGCGCTTGTGAAAGCGGTCCTTGGCGGCGGCCGAAGCCGCCCGCGTTCGCTCCTCCAGCGCATGCATGCGCGCAATCAACGCCAGCATTCCGGCGCGATTATTCCTGTAGGCGTCGCTGCCGGGCGCGATCGTCGATTCAATAACGGCCATTTCCGACTACACTTTCCAGACTACGCGCCCTCTTTCGCGAAGTGTTCGGCAAACGCCTCGCGCAGTTCGACCTTGCGGAGCTTGCCGGTCGCGGTCATCGGCATCTCGTCGAGGATCCTGATGAATTTCGGCACCTGGAAGCCGCCGAGATGCTTGCGGCAATGCTCGATGATTTCGGCTTCATCAGCCCGCGCGCCCGGCTTCAGTTTGACGAAGGCGGAGACCGCCTCGCCCCATTGCGGGTGCGGCAGGCCGACCACGGCGGCGTTCTGGACGGCGGGGTGGGCGAGCAGGGTTTCCTCGATCTTGACGGAGGCAACATTCTCGCCCCCGGACTTGATCATGTCCTTCTTGCGGTCGAGGAACAGCACCTCGCCGTGCTCGTCGATGACGGCGAGATCGCCGGTATGATGCCAGCCGAATTTGCGCGCCTCTTCGGTCGCCTTTGGATCCTTGTAATATCCCATCATGACGTTCGGTCCGCGATGCACCAGTTCGCCGGGCTGGCCGCGCGGCAGGAGATTGCCGTTTTCATCCATGATCGCGGTCTCGTTGACGATCAGCGACTCGCCCCAGTAATTGCCGAAACGCGTGAGCTGCACCTCGGGGCGTGACATCGTGGTGGCCGGATACATTTCGGTCTGACCGCTGGTGAGAACGAAATTCGGGCACAGATCGGCTATCGCGCGTTCGAGCAGCGGACGGCCCATCGGCGCCATCGTGTAGATGCAGGTCCGCAAGCCGGAGAGATCGAACTCCTTGCGGCGCGGATGATCGAGGATCGCCTGATACATCAGCGACAGGCCGACGAAGACGGTCAGCTTGTCGCGTTCGATGGCTTCCATGCACACCACCGGATCGAAGCCGCGCATCAGCGCCATGCGGCCGCCAACCGACAGATAGCTCAGCAGCAACACATGGCCGGCGCAGTGGAACAGCGGAAACTGGCCGGTGATGCCGTCATCGCGGCCAAGCTGCATCTCGATGGCGTTGCTCATGACGGCCATGACCACGGCGAGGTGGCAATGCATCGCGCCCTTCGGCCGCGAGGTGGTGCCGGAGGTATAGATGATCATCGCCAGATCGCGGTCGTCGATGTCGATCTCCGGCTCGGTCTCGGAACGGCCTTTCAAGAGATCGTTGAAATTTTCCAGGCCTGCCGCGGCGGCCGTACCGGCCAGATCGACCGCGATCAGGTCGATGCCGCGCTTTTGCAACGCAACGCGCCGGTCCGGCTGGCCGTAGAGATTGTCGTCAATCAGCGCGAAACGCACTTCCGCGTGATTGAGGATGTAGTCCATGTCGGCCGGCCCGAGCATGGTGTTGACAGGCACCCAGACCAGGCCGGCGCGATGAATGCCGAACAGCGCTTTGACGAATTCGACCGAATTGTTGCAGATGGTGGAAATCTTCTCGCCGGGCTTGAGGCCACGCGCGACCAGGTAATTGGCAAAGCGATTGGCGTCGCGCTCGAGCTCGGTGAAAGTCACCCGCCGCGCGCCGTCGGTGACGGCGGTTCGATCGGGAAAGCGCGCCGCCGCCCGTTTCAGGAGGTCGCCGATCGCCACCCGGCCGATCCGTCCCGGACCGGGTACGCCGCCGGTTGCCGCAAGATTGGTCATGACGTCACACTCCCTCATCTAGGTCACCCCGGGTTCGCGCGATGCGAGCCCGGTTTGACGGCTTAGTGGAGAATTCCGAAAATCTGCCGCGCCTCGGCTGGAGTAGCTATGTCGCGGCCGGCGCGGCGCGCGCAGGCCGCGACGCTTTCAATCAACTGGCCGTTGGAAGTCACCTTGCTCCCGTCGGGCTGATAGAAGGTGTCTTCGAGCCCGGTGCGCAAATGACCGCCAAGCTCCGCGCAGCGCTGATGCAGTGGCCAGATTTCCGCCCGCCCGATCGCGGTGACCTGCCAGTGAGCTTCCGGCAGTTTTAATTTCAAGAGGATCGGCAGCAATTCGGGATCGGCCGGCATGCCGGAGGCGACCCCCATGACGAAATTATATTCCAGCGGCCCCGAATACATGCCGGTCTGCCGGTACATCCCGACACAGCGCACGATGCCGACGTCGAAACATTCAAATTCGGGAATCGTGTCGGCTGCCTTCATCACGTCGAGATAGTCCTGGACCTTCTCGACCGCGTTATCGAACATCATCGGCGGCCAGGCCCAGGTGTTGTCGGCTTTTACCTTAAGATAATTCAGCGAGCCGGCGTTGCAGGCGGCCATTTCCGGCCTGGTCTCGCGCACGCAGTCGAGCGCGCCCTGATAGTTGGGTCCGGACGTTCCCGTGGTGTGATTGATGATCACGCCCGGACAGGCCTCGCGGATCGCCTGCTGAATCTCGCGGGAGACGGCTACCTCCCAGGACGGCAGGTGTCCCTTGCCCGGCTTCTGCTGGCGCAAATGGATATGCATCACGCTGGCGCCGGCGTTGAAGGCGGATTTCGCCTCGCGCGCCATTTCCTCCGGCGTAACCGGAACGTGATGCTGCTTCGGGTCGGTCAGCACGCCGTTCAGCGCGCAGGTGATGACAGCCTTGTCGCTCATAGCGCCGCCTTGATTCTTTTGAGGTTTCCACCCGAGGTCCGGCGGATCATGCGTCAGGCATCATCCGGCTTCTTGCGTCCACGCGCTATCGCCGGCTGCGGCCCGGCCGCTGCGGTAGATCGCGAGATCGCGGGAGCCCGAGAAGATCGCGCGCGGCTTCAGCCCGTAAAAGCGCCGGATCGAGTGGCTGAAATGGGTCGAGTCGGGATAGCCGATATGCTGCGCCAGATGCGCGAGATTGAGGTCCTGATTGGCGAAGTGCAACAGGTGGCGCGCGCGCTTCCAGGCTCGGAAGGAACGAAACGAGATGCCGGTCTCCTGCTTGAACAGGTGCAGGAAGCGCGACGATGATAGCCCGGCCTCCGCCGCGCAGCTTGCCGCCGTCACCGGATCGCCGGAGAACCGGCCGATTTGCGCGATCGCCTGCACCACGCGCGAATCGAGGGTACGCCGTGGCAGCGCGTCGCCAAAGCACATGATGTCAAAGGCGGGGCTGAGGATATCGCCGTCGCACGGCTGATGCAGCAACTGTTCGCGAGCAGCGCGGACCCGGCCCGCGAAAGACTGGCGTTCGGCTCCCACCAGGCGCTTGGCAAGCAAATCCAGCGCGCCGGCGCAGACGGTTTCGGGCTCGATCAGGACGCAAATCACCGAGCGATAGTCGCTGGCGATGGTATGCCGCAGATTCGGCGGCACCACTGCCAGTTCGCTGTAACCCTCGACCGCGCCTTCGGCGGCCAGCCGAAGACCACCCTTGATCGCAACATAGACGTGAAATGCGCCCGAGCAACGTTGGCGCGGGCGGCCGAGCAGTCCGGCGTAAAAGACACGTTCGGGGGTGATCAGCATCAGATGGCCGGATTCGCGGCCTTTGTTGTTCATGGTCGAACCTCCTCGCGCGGCTCTTTACGGCCGCTGTGCCTGGGTCAACCATAGCGCCATTCCGGGCCGATGCGAAGCATCGAACCCGGAAGCGCGGAACTGCTTTGGGAGTTCAGGAGCCGAGGCGGGGAGCCACCTTCTGCTGCTCGCCGGCGCGTTCTTCCGCGGCGACCGCCCTTTTGTAGCCGTCGCGCTGCTGCAAGCGTTGCCAATAGGCCGCGACGTTGGGCCCGAAATCTTTCGCCAGCCCGATATTTTCGGCGAGCCGCAACGCGTAGCCGACGACGATATCGGCCGCGGTGAACCGGCCGGCGGCGAGCGTCTCCGCATTGGCGGTAGCGGCCTCCACCGCCCGCAGCCGCCCCAGGAACCATTTGGCGTAGTCGGTCGCGACCTGCGGATTGCGCCGTTCTTCCGGTTCGAGCCGGGTGTAGCGCAGCACCAGCGTTTGCGGAAAGGTCAGCGTGGCATCGCTGAAATACATCCAGTTCAGGAATGCGCCATAGGCCGCCTCGTCGACGCCGACGATCAGCGGCGTCGGGCCATGCCTTGTGCCGAGATAGTGACAGATGCCGGAGGACTCCGTCATCCTGGTCTCGCCGTCTATCATCAGGGGAATGGTACCGAGCGGGTTGAGCGAGAGGTACTCCTTGGCGAATACCCGCGGCGGGAACGGCAGCATTTTGAGGTCATAGGGCAGCCCCATCTCTTCCAGCATCCACAGCGGCCGGAACGAGCGCGCGGCGTGGCAGTGATAAAGCGTGATCATGCGTCGTTCCCCTGATCTTGATTCATTTCAGTTCTGATTCATTCCCGGCAGCGTGCCCATCATCTTGCATAGCACCGACAGCATCACTTCGTCGGCACCGCCGCCGATCGAGGTCAGGCGGGTGTCGCGATAGGCGCGGCTGACGGGGGTCTCGTTCATGAAGCCCATGCCGCCCCAATATTGCAGGCAGGCATCGGTCAGTTCGCGCCCCAGCCGGCCGGCCTTCAGCTTGGCCATGGTCGCAAGCCTCGTGACGTCCTCGCCTGATATCAAAGCTTCGGCCGCGCGATAGGTAAGCGCGCGCAACAATTCGACCTCGGTCTGCATCTCCGCAAGCTTGAAGTGAACGACCTGGTTGTCGAGAATGCTCTGGCCGAACGCCTTGCGGTTGCGGGTATATTCGATCGTCTCGGCGATGATGAACTCATGCGCCTTGAGGCAGGCGGCGGCGGCCCACAGCCGCTCTTCCTGGAATTGCAGCATCTGGTAGGTGAAGCCGTGGCCCTCCTCGCCGATCCGGTTGCGCTTCGGCACCCGGACATCGTCGAAGAAGATCTGCGCGGTGTCAGACGAGCGCATGCCCATCTTGTCGAGCTTGCGGGCGACCTGCACGCCCCTGGTCTTCATCGGCACGCAGATCAGCGACTTGTTGCGATGTTTGGGCGCATCGCCGGTATTGGCGAGCAGGCAGATCCAGTCGGCCTGGACGCCGTTGGTGATCCACATCTTGCCGCCGTTGATGACGTAATCGTCGCCATCGGAGCGCGCGCTGGTCTTGATCGAGGCGACGTCGGAGCCCGCGCCCGGTTCGGAGACGCCGACGCAGGCCACCGCATCGCCGGCGACGGCGGGGGCCAGGAATTCGCGGCGCACCTCGTCGGAACCGAACCGCGCCAGCGCCGGCGTCGCCATGTCGGTCTGCACGCCGATCGCCATCGGCACGCCGCCGCAGCGGATGGTGCCGAGTTCTTCCGCCATCATCAGCGCGTAGCTGTAATCGAGCCCCTGGCCGCCGAATTCCACCGGTTTGTTGAGGCCGAGAAAGCCCAGTTCGCCAAGCTTCTTGAATAGTTCGTGCGCAGGGAAAATATCCGCCTTCTCCCATTCGTCGACAAAGGGATTGATTTCGGCGGCGATGAATTTTTGAAGCGCGCGGCGGACTTCTTCGTGGTCGGCGGTGAAGAGCATTTTATCCCCTTGTCATAACCCCATTTGCCGGCTGGCCAGATCCTTCATGATCTCCTCGCTGCCGCCGCCGATCGCGTTGACCTTGACCTCGCGGTAGATGCGCTCGACCTTGATGCCGCGCATGAAACCGGCGCCGCCGAAAATCTGCACGGCTTCGGAGGCGCAGAATGCCATGGTCTGCGTCGCCTGGTTCTTCAGCATGCAGATCTCGGCGACCGGACTTTCGCCCTGATCAAGCCGCCACGCCAGCATTTCAAGCATCGCCTGCGAGGCCGCGACCCGCTGCGCCATGTCGACCAGCTTGTGCCGGATCACCTGATGCTGCGCCAACGGCTTGCCGAAAGTGTGCCGCTGTTTGGCGTATTCCGTCGCCTCCTCGAGGCAGACCCGCGCCGCCGCGGTGCAGCCGGCCGCCATGGTCAGCCGCTCGCTGTTGAAATTTCGCATGATGAGCTTGAAACCGCGCCCCTCCTCCCCAAGCAGGTTTCCGGCCGGCACGCGGCAATTGTCGAAATGCAAGGTCGCGGTGTCCGAAGCCCACCAGCCCATTTTCTTCAGCGGCGTGCGCGAGAGCCCGGGAGTGTCACCTTCGATCACCAAAAGGCTGACGCCGCCGGGCCCGGGCCCGCCGGTGCGCACCGCGGTGGTGATATAATCGGCGCGCATGCCGGAGGTGATAAAGGTCTTCTCGCCGTTGACGGCGTAGACATCGCCGTCGCGGCGCGCCGATGTGCGCAGGTTGGCGACGTCGGAGCCGCCGCTCGGCTCGGTGATCGCGAGCGCGGAAATCTTCTTGCCGGACAGGATCTGCGGCAATACCCGCGCCTTCAATTCCGTAGTGCCGGCGCGCGCAATCGGCGGCGCGCCGATCGAACTGCTGTTCAGGCTGGCGCTGACGCCGCCGGCGCCGGCCCGCGCCAGTTCCTGCACCGCGACGATCCACATGAAATTATCGGCTTCGGTGCCGCCATACTGTTCCGGAAAGCCCAGGCCCAACAGGCCGATTGCGGCGGCCTTCTCGTAGAGCGCCCGCGGAAATCCGCCGGCCTCGTCCCATTCATGGGCGTAGGGCTCGATCTCCTTTTCGACAAAGCGGCGCACCACCTCGCGATAGGCCTCGTGCTCGGCCGTGTAGAATGGGCTGGCCATTCGTTTCGCTCCTGGATGCTTCGTGTCACGACAGCTTACGATGTCCTGAAACCCCGCGCTTAACTTGCGTCAACTGGCTGGCAGTCGACAGGATGGGAGCGGTACGCAGCAACGAGACCACGATCAACTAGCTAGCCCCCGAGCACTCCATTGATAATAGAGAGGTCGACAGTTCAATCCTGTCTGGCACGCCGGCCAAATCATGTATTCTAACATGACTGCCAAAAGTATCCTCGCAGGGTTAGGCTGGCAGTGGATACCCCTTGGTCTCGGGCAGCAAGAACGCGGCAATAATTCCAACCACATAGATCGACGCCAGCACCATGGCGGCGCGACCGAAGCCGCCAAATTGCGTGATCATGGTACCGGCGAGCAGTGGCCCCAGGAAGGCAATGAAGCGCGGCCCGTTGAAAGCGAAGTCCAGCGCGGTGGCCCTCATGCGGGTCGGATACAGCTCCGGCAGCCAGACCGGCATCCATGTGTATTGCCCGTTGCTAAAGAACGCATTGACCGTCGCAAGCAGCAGCAGCAGCTTTAGATCGGTCGTGACGAAGAACAGCACTGGCGTCATCAACAGCGCCATGACGAAAAATGCAATAGTTACCGGCTCGCGGCCGAACGCATCCATCAGAAAGCCCATGCTGAGATAGCCGAGCACCGAGCCGATCGTGTAGGCCATGCCCGCGTAGCTCGCCCACTGGGCAGCGTTGAAGCTTTCTTTGGCGGCCAGCGAACCGATGAACGGCGGCACCCAGGTCGAGATGCCCCAGAAGCCCACAGTGGTCGTTAGCGACATCAGAAAAACGACGATGGTCCGCTTGCTCAGCGAAGCATCGGTGAAGAGATCAAACAATGTGAAACGCGTCAGCTTTTCGTCCCCTTCGCCGAGGGAAACACCCGACCTTTTTTGTTCAATCGCCACGCGCCGCTTCTGGTCGGCTTCTTCCCAGATTTTCGATTCCGGAATGGCGCGCCTGATCCACAACGTAAGCAGCGCAGGAAGCACACCAAGCGCGAACATGTACCGCCATGCGCCTGGCCCGGCCTGACTGAGAAACAGCCAGGTAAACGAGGCTAGAAAAAAGCCGAGACCGAGCCCGCATTGCATGATGCCGGCGCCCTTGCCGCGGGCGCGATCCGGCCAGAGTTCGGCCAGCATGGAACTGCCGGTAGCCCATTCCGATCCGATGGCGATGCCGACCAGAAAACGCAACGCCATGAACGATATCCAGTCGAACGCGAATGCGCTGAGCCCGGTCGCGATCGAATAGGCGATGATCGCGATTACCATCGTGCGCTTGCGGCCGATATAGTCAGCCAGAACCCCACCCAGCATGCCGCCGATGCCCCACCCGAGCAAAGTGATCGCGATCACGGTGCCGATATAGGACGGAATTTGTCCATATTGCGAAGGATCGAGCAGCTGCCGCAGCGCGACGCCCGCGGTGAGAATCAGCGCGTAGGTTTCGAAACCACCGAACAACCAGCCGAGGTTCGAGGCGATCAACGCATTCCATTGCGAACGTGACAGCGCCCTGTACCACGGGCCTTCTATTGCAGAAGTCGTCATCCCTGATTCTCCCCCAATCTTATTCTGTTTATGCACGCGCCATCTTGTTTGCGACGCTTTTCACAGCGTTGATGATCTCCGGATAAGCAGCACAGCGGCACAGATTGCCCGCCAAATAATCCCTGATCTCTTCATCCGTGGGCATCGGCTTTTCTTCCAGCAGCTTGTGCGTCATCAGGACGAAGCCCGATGTGCAAAAGCCGCACTGGAACGCACCTTCCTCAATGAACGCCTGCTGCACCGGGCTCAAATGCGCGTCGTGATCGAGGTGCTCGATCGTCGTAACGGTTTTGCCGTCGACAAACGCAGCCGGATACAGGCAGCCGGACACTGCTATGTCATCGACGATCACGGTGCAGCAGCCGCAGAGACCCTGGCCGCAGCTTTCACGCGCGCCGCATAAATCCAGCCGGCTCAACAGCTCGACGAGATTTTCATGAGTCCGGACAATCTCGGTCTTGCTTCCGTTCAGCACGAAGCTGATCGACTTGGCATGCTGATTCATCTCAATCTCCGATCAGGTTTCCGGCCTTGAGACGGATACCCCTCAGTACGCTTTCCGCGGTCAGCGGCAGGTCGGTGAGGCGAACGCCCACGGCATCGTGAATAGCGTTGGCGATCGCGGGTGAAACGCCGAAAGTCGCGGTTTCTCCGACGCCCTTGGCGCCGAACGGTCCGCCGCCCTGCTCGGCCAGCACGATGTGGTTCTCGATGGCGGGCGGAATGTCGTGGATGCCGGGGATCTTGTAGTCGGCGAAAGAGGCGTTCGTGACCTGACCCGCGTCGAACTCCATGTTCTCGAACATCGTAAAGCCAAGCTGCATAATCGCCGCGCCTGACAATTGCGTTTCCACGATGCGGGGATTGAGCGGACGTCCCATATCGCGGCGTTGACCAACTTGGTCAGTTTCACGTGGCCCGTTTCGGTATCGACCTCGATTTCCACGCCGGTGCCGCCCACCATCCAAAACGGCGTGATGTTGTCGGACATGCCGGTCACGGCGTCGGGCGACTTATAGGTCGGAATGTAGCTGCCGACGCCCATCACGTTGCCCGCCTGCATTCCGTACTTCTTCTTGAAAATCTCGCGGGTCTTCGAGATTTGATCCCTCCGGAACGCCGACGCTCCGTCGCCAACGCCTCAAGCTTCTGCTTCGCGTCTTCGGCGGCCAGTTTCACCGCATTGCCCATGTGAAAGGTCGACCGCGAGCCCAGCGTCGCCATGTCGTAGGGCGTGACGTCGGTGTCGGGATGAATCACCCTGACGTTCTCGGCTTGCACCCGCAGCACTTCGGCGACAATCTGCGCCATCGCGGTGTCGGAGCCCTGCCCCATGTCCACCGTGCTCATGTAAAGCGCGCAGCTGCCGTCGGCGTAGATATTGACGAAGGCAACCGACGTCGTGGGCGAGATCGAGGCCTTGAATCCGATCCCCACACCGCGACCGCGGCGCACCGCTCCACTGCCGCGATCGAACGGCGCGGACCAATTCATCCGCTCGGCGACTCTTTTCCAGGACGCAGATCGATCGCGGCGTCTTTCATCGTCGGTGCCGGTTGCCTGAGGGCGGCTTTCCCGCAAGATATTCTTGCGGCGGAATTCCACCGGGTCGATATTCAGTTCGCGAGCGATCAGGTCGGTATGGCTTTCGTACGCCCAGACAAGCTGCGGAATGCCGAAGCCACGCAACGCGCCGGCAGGCGGCCGGTTCGTATAGAGGGAGTAGACTCGATCGCGACGTTCTCGATGTCGTAGGGGCCCGGCGCGGTGAAGCCGGATTTTTGGGTGACGCGTGGCCCGATATCGGCATAGGCGCCTCCGTTCCAATAAACGTCGCAACTGCGCTCCGGTGATCTTGCCGGCGGCGTCGACCGCGCTCTTGATCCGAAACGTGGTGGCATGTTTGCTGATGGTGTAGAATTGCTCCTCCATCGTCAGCGACCATCTTGACTGGCCGCTTGGTCAGAGCGCGAGTGCGGCGACCAGCGCCTCCAGTTTGATGTAAAGCTTCGCGCCGAACCCGCCTCCGAGATACGGCACTTTCACCTGTACCTTGTTCTCGGACCATCCGAGCAGCCGGGCGATCTCTATTCGGACGAATGACGGACTCTGCGAGGCCGTGTGGATCGTCAGGCCGTCACGCGTGGGCTCGGCCACTCGAAACCATCGGCTCAAGCGGGGTATGCATGACCTGCTCGGTGTGAAATTCATGTTCGAATACGTGCGCCGCACTGGCGAATGCCCTGTCGACATCGCCGCGTTTGAGATGGAAGTCGAGCGCGATGTTGGTGTTCTTGCTTACCATGCAGATGTTTGAGATCAGGAAAGGTCCCGGCTGGCTTCAGAACGTCGTGAACGATGGCCTTCGAATCGCATTGCTTCGACTTCGTCGAAGACCGCGGGCAGCTCCTCGTAGATCACCTCGACTAGCTGTGCCGCCTGCTCAGCGACGTGCGCGTCACCTGGCCAGCGCGACGGCCACAGGCTCGCCAACATGCCGCACCTTGCCAAGCGCGAGAATCGGCTGGTCGTGGAACGCAGGACCGTAATATGGTTCCGGGATAATCTTTCGGATGTCCTCGCCGGTGTACACCGCAAACACACCCTCGACCTGCAGCGCAGCGCTAGTATCGATGCTGACGATGCGGCCATGCGCCACCGTGCTGCGCGCCACCTTCGCAATCAGCATACCCGGCAAGCGCATATTGTGCACGTAGTCGGCGCGGCCAGTGACCTTCTCGCGAGCTTCGGCCGAGGAAGCGAGCGACCCACCTGTCCCGCGGGCATCGGTTTGTGAATTGTCATGGCTGGTCACTCCAAGGCCGGCCTGCCGCAACGCGCGCCGCACGTAGACCCGAACCAGTTCGGATTTATACGCCGCCGACCCGCGGGAATCGCCGATGACTTCGGCTTCCGTCAGCGCAGATTCGCCGGCACGTTCGAATGTCGCCTCATTGATCTTCTGGCCGCGCAAGACCTTTTCGGTCGAGACGAGGCGCGTCAGCTTTTCAGTCGCGGCACTGATCATGAGCCTGACGTCGCCGATGGTACCTTTCTCGACGCGGAGCGAGCAAGCGACGCCGAGCGCGGGCCAGTCGTCGGCCGACCGCGTCGTGCACTTGATATAGGTCGACGACCATCCGCCTGGGACGGCACCTCGACGAACGTGATCAGTTCGTCGCGTTTCAGCACGGTCTCGTAGTAGCCGCTGAACAGCTCTTCGATCATGATATGGCGTTGACCAGACGGGCCGGCAACGATTGCCTTCGCACCCAGCGACGACAGTACTGGCGGAAGATCCATGTGCGGATCGCCGTGCGCCAGATTGCCGCCTAGCCGCGCGACATTGCGGACGCGCACGTTCGACAAATGACGCATCGTCTTCTCGATCACAGGTGCCACGCGGCGAACCTCCTCGGAGTGCTCGATCTGCGACAGGCTGGCGAGCGCGCCGATCCGCAGGTTTCCACTCTCACCGCGTTCGATGCGCGAATACTCCGGCTTCAACCTTTTGCAGACTGACGAGGCGGCTCGGACGAAAAACGCCCGACTTCATCATCAGCATCAGGGCGGTGCCACCCGAAATGGGCCGAATTTCCGGATCTTCCGCGTCGAGCAGAGCGATCGCTTCGCTCAGCGTTATCGGCTCCGCCAAATCGAACGATATCATGTTTCGCTCCCGGTGTTCGCGGCCTGAAATTTGGCCTGGATGCGGGAGGCGAACTGGCGCTCCATTTCCTTGGCCTTTGATTTAAGGACCGGCTGGCCGAGGCTGCCAAGCTTGCCGGTCAACGCGACGTCGAGTTCATAGTTGACGGCGGTGCCGCCATCCTGCTGCTCGAGATTGGCGGCCGAGGTCGCGGTGAGACGCCCGACCATACCCATCGGCGTGCCCTCCACCCTGGCGACCACGCGAACAGGTTCATCCAGTTCGACGATCTCCACGGAGACGACGAATTTGAACTTGATGTAGGCCACCCTGGTTTCGAGCGTCGCGGTGTAGTGACGGTCGTCGATTTCGACGAGGTCGTGCACGCCATCGACACACGATGCGAAGAAATTCGCATCGCGCAGCTTCTCGAACACCGCCTGCCGCGGCGCCGGAACGTCGATCTTGCCCGTGAATTTCATGCGCTGGCCTTTTCAAGCAGCATTTGTATCTCGTCGGCAATCCGCAGCGGGCATCTCCAAAGGCGTCAGATGGCGGCCGCCGGGAATGACGGTCAGCGTCGAGCCGGGTATCCCGTCGCGGATCGCATTTGCCATCTCGATCGGCGTCGCCTGGTCCTGTTCGCCAACGACGACCCGCGTGGGTATCCGGAGCGTGCCAAGTTTCGCCCGCAGATCGAAGGCGCCCAACATCCGGCAGGTTTCCGCATAGGCCTTCGGGTCGGTTTTCACGAAGGTGGCAATCGTCCGCTCTACCACGTCGGGGTGTTGAGCTCGGAAGGCGTCGCCAAACCAGCGGATCTTCTGGAATTCGACGAGGCTCGCCATGCCGTCCGCAACGCCGCGCTGGCCCGTTCTTCCCACTGTTTCGGCGCGTTGGCACCGTACCAAGCGGTGGTGTCGAAAAGTCCCAGGCCCGTCGCCCGCGACGGATACTGCGCCGCAAATGAAATCGCGACGCAGCCGCCCATCGACGCGCCGGCGATGACCGCCGAGGGCCAACCGATGCCGTCCATCACGTCAGCGAGATCGTCGGCGAACTGCTCAACGGAATAAGGCCCGGGCGGACTTACCGGACGCGCCGTGGCCGCGGCAGTCGATCGTCAGCACGGCGGCCTGTTTCGACAAGATGTCGGCGACAGGCCGCCAGAATTCGCCGTCGAGCGCCAGTGAATGTATCAGTGCGACCCGGCGATGTTCGCTCGCCCTGGTCAGGGTGTATGAAATCGATGTTCCATCGCGAACGACGAGGGCCGCCCGATGCACGGTTTGCGAACTCAACTGTCAATCCAATCCAAACAGCAGTGAACGCCGCAAGTTTCGCTGCGGCGAGGCCTCGCAGTTCTGACGGATCAGGCGCGGCGGCTCAATCGACAAATTCTAACAGAGGCATTAGAAATGCTAATACTTATCGGATATGGAGACCATGCGTAAAAATTTGCCAAGCCTGTCAGCGCTTTATGCTTTTGAGGCAACAGCCCGCCACCTCAGCTTCAGCCGGGCCGCGATAGAACTGAACCTGACACAAGGCGCGATCAGCCAGCGCATCCGAGCGCTGGAGGAATTCCTGGGTGACAAGCTGTTTGCCCGCGAACACAACACAATACGATTGACTGAGACTGGCCATGAGTATCTGCGCTACGCGAAACGTGATAACTGAGATCATGGTGGCGACCGATCGTGCCATCGGTCGCCACCGCGGCGACGAACTGACGATCGGTTGCCTCGGCACCTTCGCAATCAAATGCCTCATTCCGCTATTGCCGAGTTACCGCAAGAGCAATCCAGATGTTGCAGTGCGATTGCGGACGTTGGTCCCGTTCGGCAACGCCCTCCACGAGGACTACGATGTCTCTATTCACTACGGCCTCGGCGACTGGCCAGGAATGGCGACGTGGAAGATCAATGACGAGGAAGTATTTCCGGTTTGCAGCCCTCGACTGCTGCGCGGGGCCCGTGCACTCCGCGTTCCCGGCGACCTGCGCCACCACACGCGCATCCACACGTCGTCGCCCTTGATCTTGCGGGACGACTGGCCATTGTGGCTGGAGGAGGCCGGAATCCCGCAAATTTCCGCGGCCAACGAAATCTCCTGCGATCTGCTCTACCCATCGTTTCAGATGGCGATTGAAGGTATGGGCGTGGTGATGGGGCGCAGCGCCGTGGTAAAGTCCGATATCGCTACGGGTCGGTTGGTCGAACCGTTTGCGATCCGGCTTCCCTCTCCTTTGGCATACCATATCGTTACCGAGGAGCATCGCGCCAAGCTGCCAAAGGTGAAATCGTTTGTCGACTGGCTGCTTCGCGAATTCAAACAGACGATGAGTAAGGTGCCTCGCAGTAGAAACCGCTGAAGCATCCCGCGTTGTCATTCTTTCGGAACTCCTTGCGCTTCAACCGCAGAGTTTTTCAACACACCCCCCCCCGGGAGCGACGTCGTCAGCTTGCCACGCACGTCCGCTTTGCGCCGATACTGTTGCCAAAAGTCTTTTGGAGGTACAAATTTTTAAGCCCGCTGATGCGTTTCATACGCAAAGACGTGAGGAACCACTTCGCTGACCAAAAACGACCACGGAGCTTCTGACCGGGCACTGCGGGGCTTTGCAGTGGTAAAGATGTCGAGAAATCAACTTTCGCGAGATTTTCGAGGTCGTTCGATTTTCGACTTTTGCAACAGTATCCGCCAGCAACGGACGTCGACCAGCCTCTGGCGATGGCTCAAACTGTCAGCAAACGTCGAATGCATCATCGAGGCAGTCGCGCCGTGTTAGCGATGGCCTCAGCCAGCATTGCATTCAACTGCGATTTGGTGAATTCTGTCGGCTGCCTCACTACTGGCTTGCGCGCAGACACTACCTTATGCACTACCTTATGAACCGGGCGAGCACAGGCCGCCAAAAGCGCTGACTTTCGCTTGCGTACCGACACGATCTTAGGCTTTGCGGTTGGCGGCTTGTGCCTGCGCTTCAAGCCCATACGAAGCAACTTGGCGCACACGGCGTTGCGACTGCGCCCTAGGCGGCCGGCTATCTGCCCGGCACTGTGGCCACTGGCCCAGAGTCTTTTGAGGAGTGCAACGCTGGCGGCATCCCACATGGCGTATTCTCTTACACCCAAAGTACGAGTTCTGACAATATCGCCACGCGGGAGACGCCGAGACTCGGGCGCCCTACCCGAACATGATTTCAAATCCAAACTGATTAGCTCATAACTCATGCCGTATCAGTCACGACAAACTGCTTGCGTATGACCGACCGATTTGCGCCAACACCGGACGTTCCCAGGGCGGCCGTATGAGTGGTCCGAATCAACCTTTCAGTGAACCGCCGCGTACATGATTTTCTCTTCTGTCGCTTCCAATGCGGAGAATTCCTCGACTACCTTGCCCTGCCGGGAAACGAGGACGCGATCGGATAATGCCATGATCTCGGGCAAATATGATGAGATGACGACGACAGCCTTGCCTTCGTCGGCCAACCGTTGGATCAGTTCGTGGATCTCGACGATCGCGCCCACGTCGACGCCCCGCGTCGGCTCATCGAAAATAATCAGATCCGGATCCTGCACCAGCGATTTGGCGATCACGACCTTCTGCTGATTGCCGCCCGAGAGTTCGACGACCTTGATGTCGTTGCCGGTCGCGCGAATCTTGAGCCTTTCGACCCAGCTCTTGCCGACCTTGTCGGCCTCGCGGTTGGACAGGAAGAAGCGGCCGCCCGGCAGCTTGGCAACCAGCCCGAGATAGATGTTGCGGGCCACCGACATGGTTTCGAAGAAACCTTCGACCTTGCGATCTTCAGTGACATAGGCGATGCCGGCGCGCACCGCCGGCGCGGGAACGCGGTAGCGCACCGGCTTGCCGTGCAGGATCACTTCGCCGCCGTGGAAGAAATCCCGCTTGAGAACGCCGGCCACGATCTTGAACGTCTCGGTGCGGCCGGCGCCGACCAGGCCGAACACCCCGGTGATCTGCCCGGCGAACACTGAAAGCGAGTTGTTCTTGACCATCGGCGCCATCTTGAGGTTCTGCACGGTCAGGACCCGCGCGCCGGCGGGTCGCACGCTGTTCTTGCGCGAGCCATAGAGGGTGTTCGACAGATCGCGCCCGACCATCGCCTGAACGATCCGCGCGCGGTCGAATTTGGCGGCGTCGTCGGTCACGACATGCTTGCCGTCACGCAGGATGGTGATCCGGTCGGCCAGTATTAGCGCTTCCTCGAGCGCGTGCGAGATGAACACGATCGAGACGCCGCGGCGCTTGAGGTCGCGCACGAGATCGAAAAAATATTTCTTCTCCTCCGGCGTCAGCGTGGCGGTCGGCTCGTCGAAGATGATGACCTTGGCCTCGTGCAGCACGGCGCGCGCGATTTCAACCATCTGCTTCTTGGCGGCGCCGAGCAGCCCGACGGTCGCGGTGGGGGTGACGTCGAAGTTGAGCGATTGCAGGAATTGCTGGGCGGCGATGTAGATGCCGCGCAGCCGGTTGTAGAAACGCTCCTGGCCCAGAAACAGGTTCTGCGCGACCGTCATGGTCGGAACCAGGCTGTTCTCCTGGAACACCATGGCGATGCCGAGATGGCGGGCTTCCAGCGGCGTGCGCGGCGCCGCTTCGATGCCGTCGACCTCCATCGTCCCGGAGGTGAGGGTGACGACGCCAGCCATCACTTTTGTTAATGTCGATTTGCCGGCACCGTTTTCGCCGACGACGGCATGAATCTCGCCACGCCGCAGCTCGAAATCGACGGTCTCGATCGCGGGAACGCCGGCATAGAGTTTTGTCGCCTTGCGCAGCGCCAGGATAATGTCGCTCATGCGCGCAACTCCTGCTCAATTCCGGCAAGCCGCACGCGCAGCAGGCGGCCCGGCCCCTTGGCGATGACGAACAGCGAGCCATCCATTTCAACCGCCGCCACGACACCATGGTTGACGCCATCGACCCTGGAATGCAGCCCGTAAAGCGGTACGCCGCCCGCGTCGAGCCGGATGACGAGGCCGTAGGAGCGCGGCGGCGCCCACGGCTTGACGACGCCCATGGTCTTGATGTGCGCGCCCTGCATCGGCTCCAGGAAGGATTGACCGGATTTTAGTTTCGGCGCGATCCAGTATTCCGGGTCGATTTCCACCATCATGCGGCGCCGGTAGGCATTCTCGCGCAGCACGAACTCGACAAGCTGGGTGCGCGCGGTGAACGCGGTCAGCCAGAAACCGCCGGAAGCGGCCGGTGCAAGCCGCGAAGGATAGACCGGCAGATGTTCCAGCACGGTACGCTGGCTTCCGTCCGCGCTTAGGGCGACCACACGGTGCCGCCAGCTTTCGCTGACGAAGAGGTCGCTACCTCCTGCGCATACGCCGAACGCATAGCGCAGCCCGGAAGCCAGCGTGCGGACACTGCCGCTTGCCGGATCGAGGACAAGGACGCGCCCGGTGCGGCCGCGTTCCATCAGATCGTGCACCCATTGCCGGTAAGGGCGCGCCGTCGAGCCGTCGGTCGCAACCAACGTTTGGTCGGGCCCCGGCGCAAGCGCGTTGATCGCATTCATCGACGGACCAGAAAAAATGACGGTAGCTGATGACGCCGAGGGCTCTGCGAACACCTGCACCTCGCGCCCATCGAGCGCGACCGCAATGCCGCCATCCGGTAGGCAACACAGCGCGGTGATGGGGCGGTCGAAACGCCGGACCTCGGTGGTGGCGGCTCCATCGAGGCGCCGAAGCGTAGTGCCGTCGGCGATATAGAGCGCCTTGCCGTCGGTGGCGAGGTCCTCGGGCGCGTCGAACTGCCCAACAAGCTTGGCCTTTTCCAAGATCTGGTTCGGCTTCAATGCGCCGTCGAACGACGGCACCGTGATGGTCGCGTCACCCTGCCCCAGCAAGCGGTCGGTGAAAGTTTTCAGGGCTGCGATCACTTGCTCTTCCCCCAGCGCCGGTCGTACTGGACAAAATTGGGGTCGGCCCCGCTGAGCTTGTAGCGGCCGATCCGGTTGTTGGCGATGCCGCCGAGATAGAGATAGCCGCGGTGCTCGCGCATCGAGGTGATCATCGGATGGTTGACGCCGCGCAGGTCCCAGAGCGAGTCGAGCACTTCGCCGCGCTCGTTGAATTTGATCACGCATCCGGTGTTGATATTCGGGAACAGCCACTCGTCGATCGGAAGCCGCTTGCCCATCCGCTTGCGGAAGCCCGGCATCTTCCATGCAAGATCGAGCGCGGGGCTGCGCATGCCGACCATGGCCAGCCAGTAATTTCCGTCGGATGCCAGATTGATGTTGTCGGGATAGCCCGGCAAATTGTCGATGACCGTTTCGACCTTTCCGCTCTTCGGGCCGTCGAACCAATAGCGCTTGATCGAGCAGCCGAAGGTTTCGGCGAACAGAAGCGATTTGCCGTCGCTCGCGACGCAGATGCCGTTGGGGAATTTCAAGCCGCGCAACACGGTGCGCGTGGTGCCGTTGTTCGGATCGTAACAGATGATCCGGCCGTTGCCGCGCGCTTCCAGTCCGTCGACCGGCCACTCGTCCATCTCGTATCGGACGGTGGCTTCGGAAAAGAAGATACGTCCGTCGTCGGCGATGTCGAGATCGTCCGCCAGCCGCAGCCGGCTGTCGTCGTTCACCGAATAGAGGCTGCGGTTGGTCTCGTCGGTGACCTTCTCGACCCTGCGCTCGGGCGTGATGCGATAGAGTCCCATGCCGCCGATGCAGACATAGAGATTGTCCTTGCGATCGAAGGCCATGCCGAGCGGCTGTCCGCCGATATGGGCGAACACCTCCATCTCCTGGTAGTCGGGCGCCTTGAAGCGGATGATGTCGCCATGGCGCGAGCCGGCATAGAGATTGTCGTTGCGGTCGAGAATAACGTCTTCTGGCGCTTCGATGCGCCCGAGCCCGATCAGCGTCACGTCGCGCAGTCTGTCGTTCTGCGCGAACGGACCGCTGCCGGGCGCGGTCGAAGCTGCCGGCGCCAGCCCATGATAGGTCGGGCTAACATAGACTTTGCTGATGATGCGGGTCCGGTTCTTCAGCCAGCGGATGTCGATGGTGGCGGCGATCAAAAGGACGCCGGCCAGCACCATGCGATTCACACCGCCGCTGACCGACAGCGTGGTCAGGCCGTTGATCACGAACAGCACGATCAGCGTGCCGACCAGCGCCTTCGCGACCGAGCCTTTGCCGCCGCCGAGGCTGATCCCGCCGAGCACGGTCGCGGTCAGCACCGTTACTTCAAGGCCGACGCCGACGTCGCCGCCGACGGTGCCGAGACGGGCGGCGAAAAACAGCGCGCCGATCGAGGTCAAAACGCCGCTGGCGGTGTAACACAGCGCGATGGTGCGGCGCACCGGAATGCCTGAATTGTAGGCCGAGCGGCGCGAGCCGCCGATCGCGGTGACATGCCATCCCGGCCGCAACCGCGTCAGGAAAATATGTCCGAACACCGCGACCACGATATAAACCAGCACGACGCTGGGGACGCCCGCAACCACGCCGCCGCCGACAAAATTCCAGGATGGGAAGTCAGGGAAGGCGGCGGCGATCGTGTTCGAATAGTCGAACAGCAGCAGGTCGTAGGCGGAGCGGTAAATAATGAGCGTAATCAGCGTGGTGATGAAGGCGCGCAGCCGCAAGTAACCGATCAGCAGGCCGTTGACGGCGCCCAGGGCGGCGCCGCACACCACCGTCGCGACGATCACCGCCGGCACCGGCCAGCCCAGAACGTTGAGGCAGAACAGCGCGCAGAAATCGCACAGCGCGAACATCGATCCAACCGAAAGATCGATACCACCGACGATGACGACGAGAGCCATGCCGAGCACGATGAAGCCGATTTCGCCGGCCTGCCGTCCGGTATCGGCGAGGCCGCCGACGGAAAGAAAGCCGGGGATCGATCGGCTCAGCAGAATGGTGATGATGAGGAGCACGATCACCGGGATCGCGGTTTCCGTCCAGCGTTTGGAAAGGATTTCGCCGAGCAGATGATCCGGCCAGTACCGGTATCGCAAACGAAGCAGCGCGTCTTGCATTGGCAATCCGGGATCGAAGGAGAAATCTGGTCGGCGCGGCCGGCGGGCTTATCTCGGGACGAGCAGCCATGCGCAACACATGGCCGCTCGCCGGTGTGCGTTTGCCTACTTCTTCAGGTCGCTGAGATTCCAGCAGGCAGTATCGCTCGCAGCGTTCTCCTTGGTGATCGGAATCAGCGTCGTGTACATCGATCCCTTCACCGACCCTGGCTTGACGCCGGAGGAGACCAGCCACTTGATCACGCCCGCCATCTGCTCGGCCTGGGTCGGCACGTCGTAGCTGAGGTTGAGGTCGAACGCGCCCGACTTGACGAGTTCGCACGCGCCACGTCGCTCGCCGCCGCCGGAGGTTGCGACGAACACCTTGCCGGTGAGGCCGGCTTCCTTCACCGCGGCCGCGGTGCCGATATCCATGCCGTCCCAGAAGCCGACGATGCCGCAGAGGTCGGGATTCTGCTTCAGCACGGTCTGGGTGATCGCCTTGGCCTTGGCTGCATCCCAATCGGCGGCTTGGCTGGAGACGACCTTGATATCCGGATTCTTCGCTAGCACGTTTTCGACGCCCTTAAGGGTGTAGGCGCTCGCAGCGGCGGACAACGCGCCCTGCACCACCGCGATCTTGTTCGATTTGCCCTTGCAGAAATTGACCACGGCCTCGGTGTCGCGCTCGCCGATTTCGATCCAGTTGGCGCCGACAAAGGCCGAGCTGCGATAGCTCGAACCCATGTTGATCTGAATGACGTAGATGCCTTCGTTCTCGGCGCGCTGCAGCAGCTTGGCGTAGGTCTGCACGTCGGGATTATGGATGATCATCGCGACCGGCTTTTCGGAGATCAACGTCGTCACCGCCTGCGCACCGGCGTTGGTGCTCCAGTTCGGATCGCGCACGATCACCTTGACGCCGTAGGGCTCGAGCTCCTTCTTGACGCCCGCGAACCAGCCCTCGGTGAGATCGAAGTTCATCGCGACCGGCACGTAAGCGACCGTCTTGCCGGCGAGCGCCGCCTTGAACGCACCTTGAAATGGCTCGTCGAGGCCCTTCTGCGCCAGAACAGGCGAAGCCGCCGCGGCAGTCAGGCCAAGTCCGAACAGCATGGTCTTGAGTGTTGTCTTTCCAATTAGGATCATTGTCGTCCTCCCGTCTTTGATTGATCTATTAGGCAGCGGTTTAGATATCGCCTTGTTGCGCCGTCTCCTCGTTGCGCGGATTCAGGAAGGAATCCGTGATGACAGCGGCCAGAAGGACCACGCCCTTGACGAGGTTCTGGCCAGAATAGGAGACGTCCATGATGGTCATGCCGTTCAGCATGGTGCCGATCAGCAGCGTTCCGATAATGACATTGAGCACGCCGCCGCGCCCGCCCGACAATCCGATGCCGCCGAGCACGACCACCAGGATCACGTCGTAGATCAACGTCGAATTGAAGATGCGCGTCGGCATGCTGTTGACCGAGGCGGCCATGATCAGGCCCGCCCCGAAGCCGATTAGCGCCGCGAGCACATATTGCAGCACGATGATGGGCCGGGTCGGGATGCCCGTGACCCGCGCACCGTTGGGATTGTCGCCGATCGCGTAGATATAGGCGCCGAGCCGCGTCCGCCGCAGGAAGAATGCCACCGCGACGCAAAACAACGCGAACATCACGATCGGCATCGGTATGCCGAACAGATTGCCCTGTCCAAGCTTCTCGAATCCGTCGAGCCCCGGGCTCCACTGCACCACGTCGAGCTTGAACAACGCCGCTTGGCCGAGACCGGCTAGAAACAACCCCGACGCCAGCGTGGCAAAAAGCGACGGCACCTCGGCATAGGCGATCAGCCATCCGTTCACCAACCCGAACACCGCCGTCAATGCAAAGGCTGCGGCCAGCGAGGTTGGCAGCGAGTGACCGTCCTGGACCATCTGCAACACGAGCCCCGGCGGCACCGCCAAGGCCGCGATAAGCGAAATGTCGATGCCGCGCCCGATCACGACGATCGCCATTGCAAGGCCGAGGATGCCGAGCACCGCCACGTTCTGCAGCAGAGTCAGCATATTCGCGGTTGTCAAGAAGCCGGGGAGGATAAGCGCGAAGATGACAAATAGCGCTGCAAAAACCGCAAATACGATTCCCTGCTGCCCGAGGCTCCTTATTCCCATCCCGGCTTCTCTTATTTATTCTTTGGCCGTAGATGTTCGCTCCCTTTGATCGCGATTGCAAGCCATCACCCTGATCCGCTCGTGTAGTGGGCTGGCGTCATTGGTGATTGGCTGAGGCCGCGCAAGCCAACCGGAAGGGCAACCGGCGGTGATCGAGGCCTTGCTGCAAGCTCTTGCGCAAGGAATGCTGACGTGGGCGCTTTGGCCAATGACCGCTTTGCGCCAGGAGCCGCCTTTCAGGTCGCAAACCAACCTGGATACCATTAGATTGCCTGCATGAAGAAGATCGGCTTTCTCTCGTTCGGGCACTGGACGCCCTCGTCGCAATCACAGACGCGCTCGGCCGCAGACACACTCCTGCAATCCATCGACCTGGCCGTTGTTGCCGAGGAATTGGGCGCGGACGGAGCCTATTTTCGGGTCCATCACTTCGCACGCCAACTCGCCTCGCCGTTTCCCCTGCTGGCGGCCGTCGGTGCGAAGACCAGCCGCATCGAGATCGGTACGGCGGTGATCGACATGCGCTACGAGAACCCGCTGTACATGGCTGAGGACGCCGGCGCAGCCGATCTTATCGCGGGCGGACGCCTTCAGCTCGGCATCAGCAGAGGGTCGCCCGAGCAGGTGATCGATGGCTGGCGACATTTCGGTTATCAACCGGTCGAAGGTGAGAGCGACGCCGATATGGGGCGGCGCCATGCGGAGATCTTCTTCGATCTGCTGCGCGGTGAGGGCTTCGCCCAGCCAAATCCACGACCCATGTTCCCAAATCCGCCGGGGCTGCTGCGCCTGGAACCCTATTCTGACGGCCTGCGCGACCGGATTTGGTGGGGCGCCGGCTCGAACGCCACGGCAATCTGGGCAGCAAAGCTCGGGATGAACCTGCAAAGCTCGACACTCAAGAATGACGAAACAGGCGAGGCTTTCCATGTGCAGCAGGCCGCCCAGATCCGGGCCTACCGCGCCGCCTGGAAGGAGGCAGGCCATACTCGCGCGCCGCGGGTCTCAGTTAGCCGCAGCATCTTTGCACTGATGGACGATCGTGACCGCGCCTATTTTGGGAACGGGCGCGAAGATGGTGACCAGATCGGCTTCATCGACGAGAGGACCAGGGCGATCTTCGGCCGCAGTTATGCTGCCGAGCCGCATGTCCTAATCGAGCAGCTCAGGACAGACGAAGCTATCACCGAGGCCGACACGCTGCTGCTGACCGTCCCCAATCAATTGGGCGTTGCCTACAACGCGCATGTGATCGAAGCGATTCTGACCCACGTCGCTCCCGCCTTGGGGTGGCGCTGACGAAGCGGCCTGGCATATCTCACTAAAAAGGAGTTTGACTTGAGCGTTGCTTTCACCAAGGAAGACAGTGCCGAAACTGCGTCGGAAACCCTGCTACCCGACCGCCCGGTTTCAACTTATCCGAACCTTGTTACTGAAACGGGATTGAAGGCTCTTGAATTTCAACTCCACCAGGCCCGCGAGGCGTACGAGGCGGCGCAGAATATCGAGGACGTGAATGAACGACGGCGGCAAGCGGCAATCCCCTTGCGCGATATGCGCTACTTTGCGGCGAGAGTTCGGACGGCCCAGGTCATCACCAATCCTACGTCAAATGACACTGTTGCCTTTGGGAGCACGGTGACCTTCAGGCGCGACGATGGACGCGTGCAGAAATATCGTATCGTGGGGGAGGACGAAGCGGACCCTAAGGCCGGTTCTATTTCCTTCGTCTCACCAGTGGCGAAGTTTCTGATCGGCAAAGCTATTGGGGATGTAGTCGGTACATCCGGTCAAGAGCTCGAGATCATTGCAATCTCCTAGCACGCCCGCACCGAACGCAGCCGATGTGATAACCCAGAACAAGCAATTAACGGGCGAATTCGAATAGGCAGCCCCGACGAAACCGTTTTCTCGAGCTGACGAAATCCGCCTGAAACCAAGAGCCGCTGGAATAACCTCGATCAAACAACGGGGTGCGATCATGTTGACTACCATCCTCAACGCGATTTATCGGGGATTTATTAGGGCCTCCCTGTCCGGTGCGAAGGTCGCCGGCGCCTGAGCCGCGATCAGACTGACGCGGAGGCCTTCTCGGTGACTTTAGGAAGACGACTGGTAAGTCCGGGCTTGCGGGAGCAGCGGTCCCGGTCGGAACAAGTTTACCGGCGCCGGAATTGAATAATCGGTTTCAATTGCATGGAGCTCCGCGCAAATGAGCGATCAAGAACTGGCCATTCAAGCCATCAGTGAAGCCCAGCACATTCTTGAAGAGTATCTTGAGCCAAGACATCACAACAACGAAGCGCTACTCGACAGGTTGGTCGAAGTGCTTGAACGGCCCTCAGTCCTCGTCGCCGTCAATCGTTTGCGACGCGGCGTCAATACCCCTGCATGAGTTTAGTGGTCCAAATCTGACACTTCGATTTGCTTGGGGATTCCCTGAAGAACTCGCGTGTGCGAGTTTAGGGCATGCACAAACGAACGAATATCCAGTTGAGCCGAGCCGACCGTAGCAAGCTTAAAGCCGTGGTCGCCAACCGCAATAGCCCGCAGAAGCACGTTTGGCGGGCCAAGATCGTCCTTCTGACCGCCGCTGGGCGCGGCACGGCAGAGATCATGGAAGCTACCGGCAAGGCCAAGACGGTGATCTGGCGCTGGCAGGAACGTTTCCGCGACGAAGGAGCCGCGGGCCTTTGGCGAGACAAGACGCGGCGGTCGCGCATTCCGCCGCTGAGCCCCGAGGTGTCTAAACTTGTGGTCGCCCTGACGTTGGCAGGCCCGCCGCCGGCGGCCAGTCACTGGACCGGTTCGGCGATGGCGAAGGCAGCCGGGATCAGCGTCAGCTCGGTACAGCGGATATGGCGTGCTCATGGCCTCCAACCGCACAGGGTCCGCCAGTTCAAGCTGTCCAGCGATCCGCAGTTTGCCGCTAAGCTGCACGAGATCGTCGGCCTCTACGTCGATCCGCCCGACCATGCCATTGTCTTGTCAGTTGATGAGAAGAGCCAAATCCAGGCCCTCGATCGCACCCAGCCGGGGCTGCCGATGAAGAAGGGGCGCGCCGGAACCATGACACATGACTACGAGCGCCATGGCGTCACCACCTTGTTCGCGGCACTCGATGTTCTTGAGGGTAAGGTTATCGGCCAGTGCATGAAGCGCCATCGCCATCAGGAGTTCATCCGGTTTCTGAACGTCATCGAGGCAAGAGTACCCAAGAAAAAGACGATCCACATCATCATCGACAACTATGCCACCCACAAGCATCCCGACGTCATGCGGTGGCTCGAAAAACATCGGCGGTTTGTCTTCCACTTCACCCCGACATCCGCTTCCTGGCTCAACGCCATCGAGGGCTTCTTTGCCAAGCTCACAAAGAAGCGTCTCAAGCGCGGCGTTTTCCGATCCTTGCGGGAACTCAAAGATGCCATCCACCGCTTCCTCGACGACACCAATGCAAACCCAAAGCCCTTTACCTGGACCAAGGACCCAAACAAAATCATCGCCGCCGTCAAACGGGGGCACCAAGTGTTAGATTCGATCCACTAGGAAGGCTGCTGGTGCGCTTTGGCTCGGGGCTGCGGGCAGCTCGCCCCGCGGTCCACGCTTCTCAAAAAGAACCCGTCATTGGCGACGGGTCTCAGTCCAGGGAGGAAACTCCTGCAAGCTAAGTCGATTCGCGGCAGCGTTATGTGTCCTAATTGACACATGAAGAAGGAAACGCTGGCGACTCGGTAAGTCCGGGATTCCGGGCTGTCTGCCGGCCGATCGGCGCCAGCGCAGGGCTCACCAGCGATGTCTGTGTCGCTGATATATTTGTGGCTTCACTGCAACAGCTTTTATGTTCCTGGCTCCGGAACCGATCTTAGGACTCCACGCCAGGCCGACCCCGGATAGTCTGGGCAGCACCGGGGCTGCGGCGGTCTTTTTATTTCCGAAGAATTTTGAGCCCGGCGGGCCGTTGGGCATATTCCCGGCGGCCCTTTCATGAGGACGGCGTGATGGATTGGCAGCGGGAGCTCGACGAACTAATTGCGAGCACGATGGCGTTTGCCAAGGACGTCAAGCCTAAGCCAATTTCAGATTTAGCCCCTGTTGTCAGGACAGCCGACAGATCGAAGCCGATCCCAATTCTGGCCGCCAACACTCTAACGACCGGGCCAACGTCAGAACGCGATGAAATCCTGCAGCGCGTGAGCAATTTCAGGGCGCATCAGGAAAAAATGGCACGGGAGCGCGAGCACTATTATTCGCAAGCGAAAGCCAAAATGCTGGCGGCTATTGATAATCCGGTTCAATCGAAGTAGCCGAGCGCTCGCTCTCTGGGGTAGGTGAGAAAAGGCTGCACCCGGCTACTCGGCCCATACACAACGCGGGCCCTCCCATGAAACCGCAGATTACCTAAGCATCCGTGACTAAAAGCACGGCCACGTCCTTTTGTGGAGCTGGGGGTAGGCAGTGGCCGTGCAGGCCGCGTCAACCGAAAAGCGCGACCCGAAGTTCAATGAAGCTTTCGCAGCTGTGTTCCATGACATATTCGTCAGGGTTGAGGCGTGGACCGAGCCGGACGGCTGGGCAGGCGCGCAAGCAAATGGGAGATAGGCTGTGGCCACCCTTCCCCCACTTTACAAATACTTCGACGTTCAAGGCGCGACGCTCACGCTGACCAATAGAACATTGAAACATTCCAAGCCATCGTACTTCAACGATGTAGAAGACCTCACGATAAAAAGCATCTTTCCTGAATCGGACGATGTCGCCCTCGACGTCATGAATAGTTGGCTCACAGACATTATTCTGCGCAACTTGAACGCCATTCCAGCAACTGAAAATGAAAGCCAGCGAGTTAAGATTTTACAAATACAGTCTATCTATAGGACTAATCCCAAAGCTGTCGATATTGTTAAGAAAGCAATGAAAGAACGCCCAGTTTAGCCGGTGGTAGCAATGCGCGTGCGCGAGCTTCGCGGATGCGTTAGCGCAAGCCAGAGGTCGGCTGCTTGGCCATCCCGACGCCTCGCCACGCGATCTGACGATGCGGTCTACCTGGTCGGCGAAGGTCGTGCGATGACGAAGCAGCGCGTTCGCGAGCGCGACGACGATGTCGCGGTGATCGTCGATCAGTGCCACAGCTTCGGCCTTCGCGAATTGGAGAAAGGCGTCGATCCGCCATTTGCTGCCAACCTGCTCTCCCACCTGCAGAGCGACTAACTGCTCGGCGACAGCCGCTCCTTCATGTCAATTTTCGGAAACGGATGACGGGGCTTGATGCAGGTTCAGGAATCTGCTCGGCGACTGCCTAAATCATATGATTCTCGAACGGGCACAATCAATAAGTGGATTGGGTCATAAGACTTGGAAAATGCACAGGTCGGTAATTGAAGCCTGCTGAGGGATGTTTGTAGCCTGATTTGGTCTCCCCCGTATGTCCTCTACAGCTGACTCTGGGAGCAGTGTGCAACAGGAGCCGTTCATGTTCCTACGGTTGGAACTGATCCTTGGCCATCATCGTCGACGATGCCGTTCACGAGCTCGGGTGGACGATCCAGCAACAGGTTTGACGGCAAAGCGTTGGAGAAGCTGACGAAGGTGATCGGACATGCTTGGTTGTTCCCGAGACAGCAAGATTCGCAGCCGCTCTCCAATTTCCTCGCGAATTGCTTGATTGTGATTCTGTTTAAGTTCCATCGTTCGCCTGAAGGTCAACGAGTGCAATTTCATTCAACCAATATGCAGGCCTCGTCAGGGTTCCCCCCAAATGTTCACATTTCACGCCTTTGTCCGGAACTGAGCAGCCTGCAGTGTCAGCCGTTGCTCAACCTTTGACCGGGAACCCAACAGCCTCGGTTTGAGTTTCCCTCATATGGGTTACTCACAGCCACGACAAGCTTTGATCTTCTTGGTTGAGGACGAACCAGTCATTCGGATGATGATCGCCGAGATGGTCGAAGCGCTCGGACATCGCGTTGTCGCCGGGGCAAGCAGAATTGACGAGGCACAAATCTTGGCGCAAGACGCCGAGTTCGACCTCGCATTGCTCGACGTAAACGTCGGAGGTCACAGCATCGCTCCCGTTGCAGAATCCATCGATAAGCGCGGGTTGCCGTTCTTGTTTGTCAGCGGCTACGGATCGGACAGCTTGCCCGAACCATTCAGTAGAAAGCCCTTATTACAGAAGCCGTTTGTTGCTTCGAAACTTCACAATGCGATTAAGGCGACCCTCGACGATCAACTATATTCCTGTGACGGATGCCGCATCTTGCTTTGATCCGAGTCAACATGCTGCCGAAACCCCGTGCCATACTTTCAGCTCAAACAAAGACAAGCGAGGTCAGTGATGAGGTGCATGGTAACTTTGAAGAACGGCGACGCGATGGAAAGAGCGGTTGGGGCGCTGGCGAAATATAGATACACCGCAGGTGGCGAACCCGTCGCGCCTTCTGGATACCCAAGAGAATGGAGCAAGTGGCTTCTTGAGATAGACTTGGCAGAATTCGAGACGATCCGCGACCACGCCGATGACGGCGATATTGTTGATATGAAGACCGTCAGCGAGCGAACGAGCTCCGAGATCCACTGAAGCGTGCGGTGCCGGGAACGAAGGGTTGTACTATGAAAACTTGCGTCGCCTGATGCTCAATCGCCCACCGTGACGGAGCATTTGGTTAAGGCCTCTCAGCAGCGCGTATAGCGAGGATCGGGACCTTCGTGCAGGATGCGCAGATAGGCTAAACCATAAGAAGTAAGCTATTCAACGTCGCGGATGCCCGCTTTTGCCGGGCGTATCGAGGCCCGCAACGGCTTTAGTGATCAGCGGGTAATAGTCAGCCATTTTTCGACATCATCGTTGTTGTGGTGGCCCGAGCGCTCGGCGTTCGAATTTCTTCGTCATCCTTGAGCACTCCCAGCTCCCGCGCCATCTGGTCGAGATCGACGTGCTTGTCGGTGACGAGATCGTTCGGACCGACCACACAAAATTGGCCGAAATATTCTCGACGCGGTCCGGGTCGCATAGCCTTGAGGGTGACTCCCAGAACCTTCATCCTGCGATTGACACGCTTGATGACCGCGTGGGCCGACACAGGGGTTTTAGCAGTGGGCGTTGGTGCATACAGACTTACCCGCATGATCACTCTCCCGCGCGGGATCATTAGCGGGATCATTGTGGCGGGGACCCGACGAAGCGGCCGCACACAAAGACGAAGGTTTGAGGTTTCGCGGCAATCGGACCGCACAGTCGGGGGTCGAGTTGCGAGGGCGACTTATCCGACGGAGAGTGGGATTGCTGGTAGCGGGGGAGCGACTCGAACCCCCGACCCGAACATTCCGGCTCTGCAGCAAGCTGACGCCGCGCGCGTCAATGACCCAGTTGGCTCGCCTTGTCCGTTCTGAAGAGGAAAGTTACCGTGTTCTAAATATTGCAGATGCGCATGCGCCCTGGCTCGGTTTTGATGAACTGTCTTCCAACCACCTAAGTCAGCGCGAGCGCTTTAGAAAATTTGCGCATTTGCATATGCTTGCTTACCCAGAGTTGCTCGAGGTGGTCGAACTCCTGGCACCACCCGGCCGCAGGAAGGTGGATCTCGATCGAGCGTTGCGCGACCGCTTTGCATTTACCCGCAAGATTAATCCCAATATCGCAGCCTTCCTAATTGATGTAGCTCGCAGCTACGAGTTGGCGTCTACGCAAACTGAACAAATGCTAATGCGTAACGTATGGGCTCCCTCAACTGTTCTCGCCTCTCTTGTCGTTCGACGCTACCTCGAACTCACAGACTTTGCGTTTGATCATGGTATCGAGACCGCTGATCTATTGCGGCGTTGTTCGATGGTTGTACCTGGTGTCTTTTTTCAAAGGCATCCGGTAGACAGCCAGTGGTATCAAGACTTGCGAGCTCCCGCGGGAACATTTTTACGGGAGGTTGGCGGCGCGCAATTGCGGATCCGGTCGGACGGTCTTCTCTGGCTTACGCGCGCTGGCTTGCTTGCCCCATCTCATTGCGCTCACGTGCTGCGGGAACGGCGCGCAAAGGATAGCTATTCGCGTTTGACGAAACGAATATTGGAGAGGGTGCGGAGTTTTTCTCCACTCCCTGCAAACGCGAATGAGATCGCTGAAGAACTCGGGGATTTGTGACAATGAGTAAGCCGAACTGGGCCGATGTCTTTCATCATATGGCCAATCCTGCCTTGGCGGGAATGGCACTCGTGCCAGATAGTAGCGAACAGCAGGTGGAAAAGTTACTCGCCAACTTCGACCAAAAGCTTGCAATGCCGTTCGCCCCCGGGAGTGGTGCACACGGATTAGTCTTCGGTGAATGGGGACACGGTAAGTCTCAGGTTCTTTATCGCGTTGCACAGTTTATGACAGCATACACTGACCGCTGCGTAACGCTGGCGCTTGTACCAGAAAGTTTGACCCCCAATGGCATGCTTGTGGCGGCGGCAGACGCCGCACGTAAATTACAGTACGGCGATACACCTCTGCGCATCGCAGCAGGACGAGTCTCTGAACTTGGCATCGGTGACGCTATCCATCTTGCGGCCACCACCCTTGCTGACTGGGCCGCAAACACCGGAAAGCCCCATACGACATTGCTCGTCGACGAGGCACAGACATTAGGTGGGGCTGAAGCATATCAAACGCAGTTGCAGGAACTGCGTACTGCTTTCGACGAACGGCAAATCGTCTTACACACCTTACAATGCCACAGCATGGTGAGTCTCGATAGAGCGCGGCAACTTGGCGAGGCCCTTTCTTGGTTACAGGGACCAAACGTTTGCCACGTTTATCCAAGGCGTCCCAGGCACGCAGGGGCCGGCGGGGGCACAGGGGCCGCAAGGGCCACAGGGTTCACCCGGCGAGAAGGGGCACAAAAGAAACAAGGGTGACCCAGGCACATCGAACGTCCGCGCTGTGCAAGCCGATGGGGCTGTAGAGGACCCATTTTTGTGCTGGATACAGCAACCGAGGCTGTTGCATGATGTTGAAAATTGGTCGGGGAGAAAACTTAATGCCGATGGGCCAAGCCTTCAGGTTCTTTATGGGTCTGGTGCTCGCTTTGTCGTTTACGATCCCGAAAGCAAGCGCCGAAGCGGAAACGCTTACTTTGTCTTGCGACGGCACGGTGGCCAGTCAGATGACATCGGACAGCGACAACAAACCTGAAACCGTTTCCAAAATGGGTTTGTTAGTGAACTTAGCTGAAGGCACGGTATTGGGTTTCAATCCTCCTGCTCGCATAAAAAAGACAGATCCAGTCAGTGTAGATTTCACCGGAGATAAAGATGGTGCGGCAGTTGGCGGTACAATTGACCGGATAACGGGCAGCGTTACGGCAACGACAAGCACCTACTCCGCAAGTGGCAAAAAACTCACCGGAATGTATACCTGGGCCCTTTACTGCAAACCAACCAAGCGAGTGTTCTAATCCATCTGCATCCTTATGCGGAGCACACACCATTGCTATGGCGGGCAGCGGCGGCGGCTTTACTCCACGATTTTTGAAACCGCCCCGGCCTGACTTTTGGAAAAACCTTAGGACAATAGGGGACCCATTTTTTCCGTGCGAATAAGTTGCGCGCGCCTTAGCCGGCGAAATGCGTGACCAGCCAATACGCTGCGCCACCGAGCGTCAACGCAGTACCTGGGGCCTCCATGGCCACCGCCACTATCGCAAGTCCGCCCAGCAAAGTCGCTACTGTAGCCAGCATCTTCGTAGTCCCCCTCACGCTCGGCTGAGCACGTTGCTGACTGACATTGCGTGCCACCGACCTCCTCGCGCCGTCGCCACACCACGGGCGTTGAGCGCCTCCGCAATCTGCCTGAGCGTCGTCGCGCCTGCTTTCTGAGCTTCCCTGATGATCGGCAGGACGTTGGCTGCGTGCCTGTTAGCTTCGGTCTTGATGGATGCCACCGCGCTCTTGCGGGCCACGTGGAGCTGGGGGCTACCTAAGGCCACGCCACGCGCCTTCGCAGCCGCAAGGGCTTGACGGGTCCGCGTGCTGATCAGCGCCCGCTCCTTCTCCGCCAAAGCGGCGAACAGGTGCAGGACGAAAGGGTCTACGTCAGGGCCAAGCTCAGCGACCAGGAATGGGACCTTGTGAGCCATTAGGCCGCTAACGAAGTGTACGTCACGGCTCAGCCGGTCTAGCTTGGCGACCGCCACGTGGCACCGATGTTTCCTGGCGGCTGCTAAGGCGGCCTTAAGCTGTGGGCGTCGGTCGAGGGCGTCCGCACCCTTCCCTGTCTCCACCTCCACGTATTCGCCCAGAATCTCAATGCCCTCAGCCTCAGCGAATTGGTCCAGTGCGTGTTGCTGTGCCTCCATGCCGAGGCCGGACCGCCCCTGCTGGCTGGTGCTGACCCGAATATAGTTGAATGCTCTGATTGCCATGTTCGTGCTCGCCGTGACCTTGTAAAAGAATCATACGAGCGTTTAGATTTTGGACAACGCACATTCCGGAATCCCAGCGATTCCGTTTTGCATCGCTTGTCTTCTCGACAGCTAACTGACGCTCTCGATGGTCGTGACAGAAAATTTGCCAAACCGCTGTCTCGCAACGGCCGCCTTTACTTTGGCGCCCTGGTGCAAGCGGTCTGCAAACGCCCCTCCGCCTGACCTGCGCGAAATGTACGCGTCTTCGGGAAGATTGGTGGCTTTTACGAAGCCGTAGCCTTTTTCCGGATTCCAAAATTCAACGACACCCTCAATCCTGATGCCGTTGTAAGGCTTACCATCCTCAAGAGCACCGGCTTTCTGCACTGAATGGATGGCGATGGCCATCAGCTTTCCCTTCGGATTGGGTGCAATATCGCAAATGATTCTATCGCCAGCCTCGATGATCTCAATCTTGGACTGTTCGAGCACGGAACGGTGAATGAAAATGCTTTGCGGCAAGCCAGCCTCAGCGAAGCCAAAACCGCGCTCGGGATCATACCAAGTTACTTCGGCCTGCTTCTGGCTAAAATTGTCGGTCTCGACTGCCGGAACCGTCTCGGTCTCAGGATCGGGCGTCTGAGCCGAACGTTGATCAACCCATCGCGCTTTCAATTCCTCTCGCAGTTGCCGCTGTCCATCGTAAATACCATCTTTAGGAAGCCGAAAAAACAAACCATCTTGATCGAAGATATATCCAAAAAACTCCCTTTGCGCATCCCTCCATGTTTGGGCACTCATCTTGGTATCGCGAAGGTGGCGCAGTGAATCGACAACCTTCATCGTCCTCAACGGCGTCGCGAATGCCATATCGCTAACAAAGAAAGGATCAACGGTTGCCATCTCATAATGGATGCGGCCTGAATGCGTGATGGAAACCATTTCCGACGCCTCAATGCTATCTTTTGATGCGTCGTAAGGCTGAATGAGCCTAGCCTTCAGAAGTAGGGCAAGGGTGTAGTCGAGTGCAGATTCAGAAACGCCAGTCGCAATGAAGTAACGGCTCACGTGTTCAACGGATACGTAGCCTTCAATGGGACTTTCCTCCACAGCGGAGCTGTCTATGAGCATCTTCAATATGCTGAGAATCAGCAGGGGCGATGTTGGAAAGTTCGGCGATACCGCGAAAACATTCCAGACAAAAAGGTTATGATCTTGCTGAAATGCATTAAAGTTTCCGTGGAGAAGGGCCTGCATAAACTTTCGATAATTTACTCTGGCAGCGCTTTCCGAACCATGCGCGATGTATGTCTTGACCAGATCTTCAACGCTGAAGATGGGAGATAGAATGACCGATTGGGCCAACGAAAGACATTTTTGAAGACTGTTGTTTGCAAGCCAGCTCAGTCGTCGTGAAATAAAATCCTCTTTGACGAATATCTCCTCCAGGCACGCGGCAAATCCGCGGATGTTCTCGAAGGTGAGGCGAATGCCTTTTCCGAGAAAATAGGAGTTCTCGCCTCTGGCGCTCTCAACTTTCCGCTGAAGAAATGTGACGCGTTTCTCCAAAACCTCCTTTGTTGGAGGGACCGGAAGATAGAACATTTTTGCCGGAAACTTCTGGAATGGCCCGCTCTTAGATAGACGCCAGAAGCTGCGGTCGGTCACCGGAGTGACGACAAATGAAAATGGAATGTTCTCTCGGAGAGCCTGAGCATATTGGAAGATGGCCTCTTGAAACGCGAATCCGAACGCGTCCCCGTTGTCGAAGATCAAGCACGGCAGCATCTTTCTGTTTTTAACGACGTCCTCCAAGAGCCGTAATACATACGTGTAGGTGTTGGTGGTGATTTGTGAGTCAATAAACTCTCCGAACTTGATCTTGAACGCAGTCCTATCAGAGTCGTACAGCGCCTTGTGTTGGCCTTTCATCCAACTTTGATATTCTCTCCAATACAGCCCCTGAAGTTCGTCATAAGAAGGCATGCCATCGGCGAAGAATAGCTTTTCTAGGCCCGCTTTTAGTTGAGATGTTAGCCACGCGCTTAGTTGGTTTAGATCGCCCGGCCATTTTGAAACGTCGATTTTAACTACCGCGCATTTGGCGCGTATCGAAGTGTCGAGAACGGATTTGAAAAATCTCTCCATGAAGGTGGATTTTCCAGAGCCGTCGTTGCCTACAATAACGACTGTCTCTCCACGGCCCGATTCGACTGCTTGCTTAATTTCTTGAACAAGTTGACTTTTCGCATTTGGTTCAAGTGCTGCGACAGACGCTGAGATTGTGCGGATGATTTTTTCGAGGCTCGCATCGGCGTATCGGCTTTCGCGAGTTTCAACGAAACATTCGGTGAGCATCTCGGGATCGTTGTCGCCGGACAAATTTCCAAAGAATTCTCTAAAAACAGGCTCGAGATCAGCGGCCAACTGAGTGGGCTGAAGCAACCGAATATACTCGTTTTTGTTGGCGGCGGTCATGACCTCGAAGGCTTCGACCGTTAATCCGCTGGCTTTGGCAAAGTGAACATCATAGGTTCTTTGTGTTACGCCTTCCCGCGATAAAAGGTCGTAGAACACCGCGAAGTTTTTTAGAATCGACTCAAGGGTTGGGAAGACGAACGCGGTCCCGTCAGTAAAAGGGACGCCTGCGACGGGAAATGGAAGAAACACAATCCAGGTCACGCCGGTCGTGAGCGCCGCATAGGCTGCTCCATGGTCCAAGCAATACGCGGCCGCTTGTCGAATGCCAGGCATCGCTGCGACCAACGCAGGGCCGCCGACTTTATATGTCGCCATCTGTCGATTTGCGGTGTTAATCAAAATGGGGCCTATGCGCTTCGCCTCGATTACCAAGCGCTTTCGGCCCAAAGAAGAGATCAGGAAATCGGCATAACCCGCTTCGCTATACTTCTCGGTTTTTATGTCAGCAAAGTCCCAGCCTAGGACCTCAGTCAAAAACCGGTTGATCAACTGAACTCGGGCGTCCTGTTCAGTCTCGATTTGGTCGAGTCTCGATTGAACGTCTGCACACAATGCTTCCGCGATTTTGAATGAACTGTCGAGGCTCATGACGTACCAAAGGCAGCGCGTGTTGGGTCCATGTCGAAGACAGTAACAACCGGCGGTCGAAGCGGCAATTCGGCTGTGCCCTGGCGTGCGTACGACGTTGCTGCACCGCAAGCTAGGGAGCCGCTACCTTAAAGCATGTTTCTTGATTGGTGGTAGCCCCAAGTGGTAGCAGTTGCGAGGCATTCAGGCCAACTGGCTGTTGTTTTTGCTGGATTTTTCTTGGTGACCTTCGATTCCCCTTGGGAGCGCCAAGGGCACCGGACCACCCCGAGCAAATGTCGTTGGCGGTGGGATACGCTGGTGGTATCAACCTGAGCGGCAGGCGTTCAAGTTAGCCAACAAATATGCGGGTTTCTGGTGGCGGGCAGGCCCTCGTGTCGGGTGCGCCAGATTTCAATGGTCCGTTCCGGACACATGGGTTACGTTTCATTCCGGAGACATAGGTAACACTTTCGGTCCGAAGGGATTTGCAAGGGGTTCGAGCCTGCAGGTCTCGTCGTCGAAGTAACCGAGATCATAATCCATAAAGCTGACCAGCCAAATTCTGTCGTCGGTTTGCTTGATGCCGACGGTCTGGCCGGCGAACACCTGACTGAGATTGATCTTCTGGTTGTTGAAGCAGATGCGGCCGCAGGTGGTGACGGTGGCTGCCTTGTCGTGAAGCGGATAGTCGAGGTCTGGCAAGCCGCGATATGGCCGTGACGAGGGCTGATAGCGCTCGGCCGGACACTGCATGTTGAGCGCCTGGTGGGGTCGCTCGTTGTTGTAGCCGTCGATGAAGTCATCGAACCTGGCCTGCTGCTGCAGGAAGTTTTGGGCGGCCGGCCTGGTGGCCTCCAGCTTCAAGGTCAGATGCATGCGCTCATGGCGGCCATTTTGCTGCGGATGGCCGGGCTTGATCCGTTCGATCTCGATGCCGAGCCTGAGCCACCAGACGGAGAGCTTTGACAGATTGAACAGGGAATTGGGACTGGCAAAGGGAACGCCGTTGTCGGTGCGGATGGCCCGCGGCAGGCCAAACTCCTTGAACACGCTTTCAAACACCGAGAAGGCATAGACTTCCCTGGTGGTGGAGAGCGCCTCGCAGGCAATGAGATAGCGGCTGGCGAAGTCGGTGATGGTCAGCGGATAGCAGTATCGCCGATCGGCAAGCATGAACTCACCCTTGTAGTCGGCGCACCACAGTTCATTCGGTTGGGCCGGACGAGAGAGCGTCGTGCCCTGGGCCCTGTTACGTCGTCTGGTTCGCCGCTTGACCAGGCCATGACGATCGAGCACCGCGTGTACGGTGCTGATCGCGGGCGCGTGCACGTCGGGATAAAGCCGGGCCAGTCTTTCCCTGATCTTCGGGGCTCCCCAGTTCGGCTTGTCCTGCTTGACGCGCACGATCAGCGTCTCGATCTGGATCGGGAGCTGATTGGCATGGCGATAGGGCCGCCGCGAGCGGTCGGTAAGCCCTTCCAGGCCTGTCGCGTTATAGCGTGTGAGGATTTTGTAGCCGGTCTTGCGGGAGATGCCGAACTCACGGCACAGCCCCGCCATCTGCTCGCCATCCAGTAGCCTGGCAATGAACTTCAGTCGCTCGTCCATGGGTTTACACACCTTCCAGGGCATCTTGCGCTCCCCGCAAAAGGCCCAATTGTGTAACCCATGTCTCCGGAATGAAATGTCACCCCTCTCTCAGGAAGGGCAAATCACTTAGCGGCCGCGTTAGATCCTGAGGACTGTCGCGGAAGCACCACGGAAGCACGCGACCGACGAAGCGCACTTGACCGGATCAAGGTCAATCGTCCGCGGCCTGCATCGACGGGACGCAAATCGAAAGCTTTCGTTCTCTGATTCGCGAGAACATCACCACAGGCGACATCTCGTTCCGCAAGGGCTTTTGCGCATTCACTGATTGATACCGTCGAGACCGACGATCGCGTAATCTGCACCGACGGCTTGCAATCGACGTTCGAACAAGCTGCCATCGTGCTGGCAGCCCGGAAAGATTGTTCGCAATTTTGTACGCAAATGGCGCCCCGCTAATGTCATCGGAATGCTATAATCGCCGTCGAGTGCGCCGTTTCCTGGCACTTGCTCGGGTTGTCTTTTTCGTTCCCGAACTGACGCGAGTCGCACGATGTAAGGCGACATCGGTCTTCACTGCTGCCTTCGTCTTTCTAGCAGATATTTTGTTTCCTTTTTGCGCCTTGGACTCTTGGGGTCGCTTTGGGACTGCGAAAGCAGGATTTGGAGTATGGGGAGTTTCAGCCATCTCCAGACCGAATAGAGCGGCGACATCGCTTTCATCAAGCACCTTCGCCGCGCCTGGCGCCGCCCTTGTTAGTGCAAAATCCTGTCCAGCGCCGGCGAGCATTTCATTTTCATCCACATCGCGCAGCACAAAAAGAAGCTGAGGCTTTTCATCAAGCCTGACGCCGACACCATACAGTGCCGCCGCAACGTGCTTGCACATGTCTGCCCAATCTGGACAGCTGCAGGACAGCTTGATTTCCGTCGGCGACGGAAACAGGCCGTCACCCTCTCGACAGACTCGATCCATAACGCCTTTCGCCAAGCGGCCCTGCAGGAGCTCAACTAGCGAATCGACGGTCCCGGCGCAGTCCCGACAGATCGATTTCCAGCGTGCCCGCGTAACCGGTGCAATGGCAATCTTGATTTGGTAGAGCTCAGACCCGGCGACCATTGCCGAGATCTCGCCCTTGGCAATTTGCAGGTCGATAACGGAGCCGTTTCGGACATAGGTCCGGCCGCGGGGCAAGCGATTCTCGTAGTCGCTGTATCGTTCAAGGTTGACGCACCAAGATTTGCCCCAGAAGCTCTTGGTAATTGTGCGGCCCTCGATCCTCACGGGCGCAACGGATCGTCCCTGCTTCTTGAGCTTGGCCAACTTGCGCTCTGCCTGCCGCCGCTTCTCAGCCACCGACACGTAAGCGTGCCACCCGTAGTAGCTCATTCATCCCCCTTCCTTCATCGCCGCACCCAAATCGAGGGTTACGAGCTTAAGCAACTCCTCGTCCTTCATCTCAGTCAACAGGATGTCAGCTCCGCCGCTGAGGAAATCCCCAGCCAATTGTTTCTTCGACTCGATCATATCGTCGATCTTTTCCTCCACGGTGCCGCGACAAACGAACTTATGCACAAGCACATTCTTGGTCTGTCCGATCCGGAAGGCACGGTCGGTGGCTTGGTTTTCGACAGCCGGATTCCACCACCTGTCGAAATGAATGACATGCGAGGCCGCTGTGAGATTGAGCCCGGTGCCGCCTGCTTTGACCGAGAGCACGAAGAACGGGACGTCTTCGTCTTCCTGAAATTGGCGCACCAGGTCCTTACGCTTCTTAACCTCTGTCTCGCCATGCAGGACGAGGCCGGGCTTTCCGAACACGGAGCCCAGGAACGCCACTAGTGGCGCCGTTGTCTCCTTGAACTGGGTGAAGACAAGTGCCTTCTCCTGCCGGGCGGCAAGCACTTCCGCGATGTCGCGCAGACGTCCAAGCTTACCGCTATCCTCCTCATTCCACGCGCCGTCGCCGAGCCACTGCGATGGATGGTTGCAGATCTGCTTCAAACGCATGAGAAAAGCTAGAACGATGCCTCTCCGTTTTATTCCATCGACCTCTTCGAGACGGCGGGCCAGTTCTGCCACTGCTTGCTGATAGAGCGCCGCCTGCTTGCGGCTCAAGGGGCAGAAGGTTTTCACCTCGGTCTTGTCGGGCAGGTCGGCAATGATGCTCTTGTCGGTCTTCAGCCGTCGCAGGATATAGGGGCGCACCAGGTCGCGGAGCGGACCGTAAGGGTTATGTGGCCGGTCGGCGAGGCGTTTGACGAATGTCGAAAACTCCTTCGACGATCCTAACAGGCCCGGATTGATGAAGTCGAAGATCGACCATAGGTCACCGAGCCGATTCTCAATGGGCGTGCCAGTCAGCGCAATGCGCATTTCGGCCTTGAGCTTCTTGACCGATTTTGTCTGCTTAGCAGCCGGGTTTTTGATGGCCTGTGCTTCATCGAGCACCACAAACCGCCATGGTGTAGTTTCTAGCCAAGGCGTACGCGTCAGAAAGCCGTAGCTCGTGATTACGAGATCGACATCTGCGAATTTGTCCGCACTGTAAGTGTTCAGTTTCTCGGACGGCGCAGCCGATGGATGCACCACGACTGTTTTCAGGCTTGGCGCAAATCGGGAAATCTCGGCGTCCCAATTGGCTAACAACGAGGCGGGGGCTACGAGCAGGCAAGGTTTCCGATTTCCCCTGTCCTCATTCTTGATCACCAGCAGCAGCGACAACACCTGGATGGTTTTGCCAAGCCCCATATCGTCGGCAAGGCAAGCCCCAAGCTTGAGCTGCGTTAGCAGATAGAGCCATTGCACACCCGACTGCTGATAGGGTCGCAGCGTGCCTTGAAAATATTGACCGGGATCGACCCGCAAGAGCCAATCGGGATGGCGCAAAGTCGCCAGCGTCTCCGCCAGCCATGGGCCGGCCACGGTCTGGCTCCAATCGATGTCGGCTGGTGCAGTAGTCTTATCTCCGGCAATGCCAGCCCCAGCCAGCATGCGCATCGCCTCACCGAACGAAAGACCATCGGCGGCGGCGCGGCGCTCGATGGCCTCAAATTGCTCGAGTGTGCGATTCAGCCGTTCATGATCGACTTCGACCCACTTACCGCGGATTAAGGCCAATCCATCGGAATGCGCCAGGAGTCGCTTGATCTCGGCCTTCGAGAGGCTTTCGCCCTCGACCGTCACCTCCATTCGGAAGTCGAGCAGCGCGTCCATCCCCAGCTGTGATGGCGCATTGCCCCCGACCGTTGCCTTCACTTGCGGGCGTGCGGGGTGGTTCATGCGCCAACTCGCTGGCATTCGCACGACCACCCCGGCGCTTTCGAGCGCGGGAACATCCTTTAGGAATTGCAGAGCCTGTTGTGGGCTCCAGCGCAGCGGGTGAAAGATATCGCCGGCATTGACCATTGTCTTCAACCAAGGGCAGCTCTCGGCGGCGCGCTGGACGGGCATCAGCAGCGAGAGCAGGCGTTGGCGGTTCCTCGCACCGGAATACTCCTGCAAGGCCTTGCCGAGCGGCAGATGCTGGGCCTTGGCCTCAGCCGAAAGTCGGGTCGTGTAGGTCGCAAGAAACGCGAACGGGGCTTCTTCGTCCTTCCGGTTCTCCGCGAGGTTGAAATGAACGCGCCCAACCAAATTCCATACAGGATGACGGCTCTTGAGGAACTCCGGCACGGAGAGCTTGGCTTGCACCAACTCGGCATCAAAGGCCGCATCCATGCCTCGCCAAAGATTGGCCAAGACAGACGTCGTCAGATATTCCGCGCCGGTCATAGGCGGAACGGCCGCTGCCATCGTGTCCAACTCGCCATCGGCGGGGATTGGCACAGGCGGCTTGGTATGGCCGTATCCAACACTAGGAAGAGCGCACAGTGCAGTCATGTAGCGCATTCCAAGCTCTCGCCAATACGACAATACCGGTGGGAGAACCGTCGCGACTTCGTCGGCGCCGAGCCACAACAATCCGTGCCCTGAGCCCCGTAAAAACGCTTTCTCCAGCCGCAAGCCCTGATCGGGCCCCAACGCAGGAGCTTGCGCCGTTTGTCGCAGCGTCAGCAAACCATGCGGGGTGAGAACGGGTTCCAACGTCATCATGATGGTGAGACCTTACGATCCCACCGGAAATGTCCACGATTTTGGTGGTGAGCCGCGCGCCACATCGAGAAGCAATTCGCCATTCTGTCACGAAGTGCCGAGCATGGGTGCGGTCAGCAATTCCTTGACCAGCATGAACTGCTGAACGCGCTCCGCGACTGCGACCGGACCCTCACGGAGAAGATCATCCTCCTCCAACACATCAACGCTTCTTTCGTTTTGCGAACGCTCGATTTGCGCCAACTGTGTGCCAATCTCATCCGGCGTGAACATGCGTCTCACCTCGGAAACAAACCGCGGCAGTTCCCGCGCGAAGTCGGGATGTCTGGAGGCAGCACTGGCAAAACTCATCAACTTCTCACCGACAAGGTAGTCGAAGGCCGCCGTGAGCCCGAATCGTGCCTTGATCGTTTGAGCCGCATCACACTGTTCGATCCAGATCTTATGCGCTGTGCGTACATTCATAGTCGGCCCTCATCTTATCGGCGTCGACAGTGTTCTTGATGCCAGCCACTCGTTCAATTTTGACCACCGCCTTCGCCCCGAAACGTTGCGAACTGCGATGGCGACGGCCTTCTTCTGGCCGACCAGCACGACCAGCTTCTTGCCCCGGGTGACGCCGGTATAGAGCAGGTTTCGCTGCAGCATGGTATAATGCTGCGTCATCACCGGGATCACAACGGCGGGGTATTCCGAACCCTGGCTCTTATGGATGGTTGCTGCGTAGGCCGGCACCAGTGTGTCGAGCTCGCCAAACCCATAAATGACCGTGCGGCCGTCGAAGGTTGCGGTGAGTTCGCTGTCTTCGGAACTAACATCGTCGATATAGCCGATGTCGCCGTTATAGACCTCCTTGTCGTAATCGTTTTCGATCTGCATCACTTTGTCGCCGGGCGCGAACGTCCAACCGAAGCGCTCGACCTTGCGCTCGCCGGCGGGGTTCAGAGCCGCCTGCAGTTCGACGTTTAGCGAGCGCGCACCGACGCCGCCCCGGTTCATTGGACACAGAACCTGAATGTCCCGAATTGGGTCGAGGCCGAAGCGATTGGGGATCCGTGTCTTCACCAACTCGATGATGCGCTGTACGGCGGTTTCTGGATCGTCCGCTTGCACGAAGTAGAAATCGCTATCCGTGCCGGGCAGGCTGAGATCGGGGATGACCCCGTGATTGATGCGATGTGCGCTGGTGATGATGCGGCTTTGCGCGGCCTGCCGGAACACCTCGTTGAGACGCACCACCGGCACAGCACCGGATGAGATGACGTCGGCCAGCACTTGGCCTGGCCCAACCGAAGGAAGCTGGTCGATATCGCCGACGATCAAAAGGGCGGACTTGTCTGGCACTGCCTTGATGAGTGACTGCATCAGCATGACGTCTACCATTGAGGCTTCGTCGACAACAAGCAGGTCGCAGTCGAGCGGATTGTCTTCGCAGCGCTTGAAGCCGCCGCCTTTGGGGTCAACCTCCAGCAGCCGGTGGATCGTCCTGGCCTCAAAACCGGTCGCCTCGGTCATGCGCTTGGCGGCGCGGCCGGTCGGCGCGCACAGCAGGAGCCTTACCCTCTTCGCTGCGAGAATACTGAGAATACCTTTGACAATGGTGGTCTTTCCGACCCCGGGACCGCCGGTCATGACTAGCACTTTGGACGTCAGCGCGAGCCGGATCGCAGCCACCTGGCTTTCGGCAAGGGTTAGCCCGATCCGTTCCTGGACCCAAGGCAGCGCCTTGTCCGGATTGATCCAGGGCCATGGCAGTGCGCCATTCGCAAGCCGGATCAACCGCTCAGCAATCGAGCGCTCCGCCCGATGCAGGCTCGCCAGAAATACGCAGGACGTTTCGCCGACACTGTCGGCGATGACCGTGCCTTCTGTCCGTTCGAGATCAAGCGCGATGCGCACCAGTTCCACCGGGACCTCAAGCAGCTTCTCGGCAAGCGGCACCAGTTCATCCGTAGGCAAGCCGCAATGCCCTTCGTCCATCGCCTCGGTCAGCGCATAGGAGATTCCAGCCCGAACACGGATCATTGCGGTCTTCTCGATGCCGAGTTTCATCGCGATTGCGTCGGCAGTCTTGAAGCCGATGCCGCGAATGTCACGCGCGAGGCAGTAGGGGTTCTCGGTCATGACCTGTACGGCGTCCGCGCCATAGGTCTTATAGATGCGCACCGCCCGCGCTGTGCCGACGCCATTGCTGTGCAGGAAGACCATGATTTCGCGAACGATCTTCTGTTCGGCCCAGGCGGCTGTGATCCGGTTGGCCCGAACCGGGCCGATGCCCGTTACCTCGCGCAGGCGTTCGGGCTCCGCCTCGATGGTATCAAACACCTTCTCACCGAAGGCGCGCACCAGCTTCTTGGCATAGACTGGCCCGATACCGCGGATCATCCCGGAGCCGAGGTATTTCTCGATGCCGTCGAGTGATGTCGGTTCCGAGGTCTTTAAGAACTTTGCCCTGTACTGTTGGCCATGGGTGCGGTCATTGACCCATTCGCCCGATGCGGTAATCCACTCGCCAGCGGAGATCACGGCGGCGTGCCCGACTACAGTGACCAGTTCGCGGTGGCTGCGCGCCTTGATCCGCAAAACGCAGTAGCCATTCGCGTCGTTGTGGTATGTGACGCGCTCAACAAGGCCCGCGAGAACTTCCCGGCTTGATGGTTCCGGCTGCGGTTTCATGTGGATCGTCGCATCATCTGTTCCATCGCCGAGAGCACCATTTGCGGACAGCTCTCTTCCCCGAACCCAATTCGGAACGATGGCTCAGTTGGATCGCGGCGAGCGTTGCTGAAGTATCTCAACTCACTCCGCCTTGGCGGCTTTGCCAGCGCTACGGGCGCCGCCGCATCGTGACGGCGATAAGCGAAATATGCCGCAAGGAGCAACTTACCACGGGTTGGGCCGTTAACGATGCCTCCCCGAGGCATACCCGATGAAGCTCTATTTTTGGGGGGCAGGGCAACGGTCCTGCAGAGCTGAAGGCTGACCTTAGTAACCCAAAGAGCTACGCACGGGCTATCCGCGCGAGTAAGAAAGGAAATCTTCATGCCTCCGAGGCCCTTACCAGCAAATAAAATCCGGCAGCTGCTACACTTCGCTGTTGACGACGATTTCAATAAAACAGAGACAGCGAAGAGACTTGGGATAGCCCGAAGCAGCGCCACAAAATACATCAAGGCTTTCAATAGTTCCACGCTAACTCTAACCGACCTTGAGAACGTCGACAGTGCTAAATTTGCCAAATTACTTTTCCAAAGCAATAGCCAGCCCACTCAATCGGATAGAAAAGCGAGATTCTTGGACCGGATTGAATCTGTCCACTCTCGCATAGAACATGATCGCCTCCCCACCACCGCACTTCTCCACCGTGGTGGCTTGCCAACGACGAGCCGCGTTGGGTAGCACAGATAGCGGTGTTTTGATCCCACGTTGCAAATGAATGACGTGGATATCGACGGTGGTCGGTTGACCGCGCGCAATGCGGATGTTGGGCTTCACTCAGGACAACGCCTGAGACTACCGATGTCGACCGAATCCCAGTTGCGCGGGAAGTTGCGGAAGATCGAGGCCCTGTTCGCTGGGGCCGGGACGGCCGGCGAACGGCTCGCTGCGGAGGCCGCGCTGGAACGTGTCCGGGCCCGTCTAGGCGAACTCAGCCGGCAGGATCCGTCGATTGAGATGCAGTTCTCGATGCCTGATCAATGGTCGCGCCATTTGTTTCTTGCGTTGTGCCGACGCTATGGCTTGAAGCCCTACCGCTATTATCGGCAGCGGCGCAACACGGTCATGATCAAGGCGCCGAAGCGGTTTCTCGACCAAGTCCTGTGGCCTGAGTTTTCCGAACTTGACCAGGCTCTGCAAGCCCACCTTCATCAGGTGACGATGCGCGCGATCCGCGAGGAGGTCTTCGCCGATGCAAGCGAGGCGCAGGAGATTTCCGAGGCGCTGCCACCGAACTGATGGCAGATTTGATCATGCAGCAAGGCGGGTTTTGCCGTGTTGAGCCCGATCAAAACAAAGCCCGGACGAACGCTGGCGCCCCCCGGGGATTCGACCGACGGTTCCGCAGTGGCAGAAGTCGCGCGGCTGCATAGTCCCTCTATCAGCAAAAGGGCGGATCGATCCCTACGCTTACCTTGCAGTCGACGGTCACGAGAGCGGTGCCAGACTCGCCTCTCGCCACGACGTCTCTGAATACCATCGCGGAATTCGATTACGCGCTGAACAAGGACGAAACGAAGGGCCTGCTTGCGGGCGTGCAAATCATCTTGACCGAAATCGTTTCCTCGTTGGCAGCAGTCAATCCAGATATCGTCGGCTATGTCGGTGGCTATTATCAGTGGGACAACAACTGGAAATTCACTGGTCGTGTCGGTATTCAATCTTTCGGCGGCGCACAACTCCCGGTCCTGACGCCATTCCCATCTTTACTCAACCAACCGTAAGGCTTGATCTGGACCGGATAGATGACAACGACAACCGCCTGTTTGGCGTGACGGCCCAGATCGCGTGGGTGCCAAAGCCCGCCTATCAGTTGACGATCAGAACGCCGCTTTATGCCGTCAGGAATTAGGGGACTAACTCATGACCGTGTTACTCGCTGATGCAGCCTTGCAAGTCTATTTCTCCTGGATTTGAGCCAGATACTCGACGATATCCCGTATTCGTTTTTGGATAACCGCCTCAGGGTCGCAGGGCAGATCCAGCAATGAGTCAATAGGCTTAGGTTCATACGCTTTTCTTTCTGGGCTTGGCGGAGGTCCTTGCCGGCATCCCCAAATTGGCATTTCGGAGTTGCGGTGTGGTGCGCTTCGCCCGTCAACTCTTTCCGCAACGGCGTCAGGTGAAAACACGCCGTTGCTTTTCTTCGCGAGAACCGTCAAATCGGCGGGCTTAGTTTTGAGCTTATCGCTCATCCGACCCGCTCCCTTGCCGTCGGCACCGTGGCAGCCTGCGCAATTCGATAGAAACTCAATCCGTCCCTTTTCGACATCTTGAGCCCAAACGCAAGTATTCGTCGTGGTTACGATGCAGGCTAATACTAACTGCCTCCAGAGAGTCGCTTGCACAGCACAACCTCACCTTTGAGCACATTAGTCCTCGATGACCATCTAGCGCGATCAGGCATAGGGGCAGCAAACGAGCAGGCGAACCAAATTCATCGAGAGCGTTGTCGGAGTCACGGCTGTTTGGTAACAGGCGGGAGGGTATAGGTTCCGTCGAGCACTGCGTTGGTGGGCTGATAAATTCGGGTCGTGAGGTTGAAACGGCCGCTTGGCGGCGTTGGCAGCCAGTTGGATTCACGCTCGGACCCCGGCGTGGTCGCTTGCACATAGATGTTGAGCGATCCATCTGCGTTAAATTTGAGTGGCATTGATGAGAGGATGCCGTAGCGGTTCAGCGCGTTGCTGACGTAGAAGTTGTCGCGGTAGGTTGAGATTGACCAGACTTTGACTGCCGAGGGTGGCAGCTGATCCCTTGGGAAGTGGATCAGATATTTGTAAGCGGCATCCAGGGACTGACCATCACGGTCGACGAACGCGGTAGGGTAGACCGCATCATCCGACGTCAGCGCGCCGAGCCCCGCATAGGCAATGAACGCGCGGGTGTTGTAATCGGTCTTATACCGACCCAGATTCGTCATGTTTATCCAGCCGTTGACCGCCGACATGGTGAAGGGCCCCTCTGCGAGCAGCTTCCAGATGTTCCATGGAACAGCGTTGAGGCCCTTTCGGATCTCCGGATCGAGCTTGGCGGGATCGAGGTTCTTGCCCGGCTCGATACCCATAAGCTTGAGCTTCGTCATCATTCTGGAATCGGCCCGATATGGTGGATTGTCCTTCAACAGCCTCGCGAGACGTTGGAAGTACATTTCCCCCGTCATCAGACGAACCTGGTCGAACGGCGTCGCGGTTAGGTCGACGTTGGGATTCACTGGCACAGCTGCTGGCGGCTCATAGGGCTTGCCCCACGCACTGAGCGGCGTGATTTTCAACTTGTCCTGCAGCGCGTGAATGTCCGGGAAATCCGCAGGACTTGCGGCTGCAATTTGCACCAGAACCCATGCGTATCGGGTACTGGACCGGAAGGTCGACTTAACGTCGGAAGGTGCGGTGCCCGTCCATTTCGGTCCGGCGATCAGAAAGTCCCCTGACTTCGTTGCCGGCGTTCGCGTGCCGACGGACGCAAAATCATCCGTCCACATATTCATAGCTTGCATGACCAGATACCGATCACCCGCGTCCGGAACGGTGACAATCATCGGTTCCTGGTCGAGATCGAGGAACCCAAATGACCACAAGGAATTGACGCTGATCCGCACGACATTATTGAAGTTGGGACTGACGTACGTACGGATGCGCGCGAATTGGTTGATCGGCGCTGCGTATTCGCCCGATTTCGAGGCTGCCGTGGTAACCTCCCGCGTCACGTCCATCATAACCAGCGGAAAACCGTAGATGTACGCTTCTTCACCCAGAAGGTACGCGCCGCCTTTACGGAGACTCCAGGCTGATGCATCGGCTGACAGGAACACCGCCAGCAACGCGGCAATGGCTGGAAACAGGAACAGCTTCCTCATGATCATCTCCGACGGTTAACACACGTCGGTTGGCTCCGACCTGCATTCTGACTGCGCTCGCTCAAAAGTATCTGATGCTATTTGCTTCTGTGCTTGACGATAGCAGAGCACATCCCGCGATACGGGACCTGCTCTGCAACAGAGGCTTATCAGCGCCGAATTTCACGTTCCACCGGACGTGCTACTGGGCGCGCGACAGGAGCAACTACGACCGGCCGAGGTCGCAGCACGACGCCAGGCTTTACGACGCAACCGGCAGGATATTCAACGTATTGGCAGTACACCACGGCACTGGCTTTTTCGGTGCTTGCGGCTACAAAACCAGCGATCAACAGTACCGATAGGGCGATGGAAATTTTCATTTCGGCCTCCTCTGTTTTGCAGAAATTTAATTTTGATCCAGAGGAACGATCATCGCGTTGATGCAGATCAATGGTGGTTGGGGCGGCAACGAAGTCAGCTTCGTTCCCACACAAGCAGACTCTAGACGCGCTGTCTTCGCAGCGCGCCACGCGCAAGGAGCGCGGTCAGGATCGCGTGAAGAATAACCGCTGGCCACAGAAGAACGCCGGTCAAACCACCTACGGAACCGAGGTAAGCCAGATACAGCGTGACCGATGCGCTGTAAGTAAGCATGCCGAGCTGCCCCGGACCCGGCCAGCACGCGATCCCCAAACCGATCAGGGCGATCCCGCTCACGCGTGCAGCCGCAATGGCGACGCCGGTCAATTGCTGACCAAGCAACAACTGTCCGACCAGCGACGGCACGATCAGCAGCGCCAAGCCGGTTGCCGCTTCGGCGAAGGCGGCGAAAATCAGCACATTTTTCATCGTCCCGCCATTCACGTTGTGACGCAATTGCCAATGGCCGGAAGCTGCTAGCGCTTCGGTGCTTCGATGGGATCCGGCTCCGGTGCCGCCATGGGCCCCAGTTCTGCCCTCGGCTCCGGCGCCTTGGATTCCGGTTCGAGCTTGAACGTCAGCTTGTTGATCTTGCCGGTGAACTTGAACGGCGGGTCGTACCGATACTCCAACATCGCAACCCCGGTGCGGGTGTCCTGGCCGACATCAAACGACTCGTCTTCCGCGAACGTGATCGGCGTGGTGTGCTCCATGGATTTCGTGTCCACTTCCTTGCCGTCCACAGAGAGCACGCCCGTACCGCCCTTGCCCAAACCTGGACCGTCGGACTTGAAGTCGAAGATGATGGTGTGTTTGCCGACGTCCAATGCGGGTCCCGACCAAATCGTGCGCTTGAGGTTAAGCAGGTTGTAGAGGAACACCGGCTTGCCCGCCCGAATGCCCGCCACACCCTTGCTCAGGAACAGTCCATAACCGCCGAAGCGCCCGCCTTCGGTGACAATCATGCCTTCCGCACCGCCCTTGGGAATCTCGACCTCGGCGGTGATGGTATAGGACTTGTTCAGAATGTTCGGCGCAGCGCTGTCCGGCACACCGGTCAGCTCGCCCGAATACGTGAAGACCGTTCGCCCCGCTGTCAGGCTCGGGCGCGGCGTATTCCAGCGCGGGAGCGTGGTGTTATCGAGCGGCAGCACGTTGTACTTCTTCGCCTCGGAATCAAAGAGGGCCCGCATCTCGCTGACCTTGTCCGGCATCTTGGCGGCCAGGTCGTCGAACTGGGTGGGGTCCTCCTTCAGGTTATAAAGCTCCCACTTGTACCCGCTGATGACATCCGGCGGCGGCGCGCTGCTCAATTCCCACGGCAGCGTCACCGGCGTCGTCGACGCTATCCAACCGTCATGATAGATCGCGCGATTGCCGAGCATCTCGAAATACTGCGTGGTGTGCCGGGTCGGTGCATTGACGTTCGCCGTGTCCCACGTATACGCCATACTCACCCCTTCCATGGGGCTCTGCTTGATGCCGTTGATCGTATCGGGCTGCGCAATGCCGGTCGCATCGAGGATGGTTGGCGCGACGTCGATGACGTGATGGAACTGGCGGCGGATGCCGCCCACGTCCTTGATATGGCCAGGCCAGGACATGGCCATGCCCTGCGACGTGCCGCCAAAGTGCGACGGCACCTGCTTGACCCATTTGAAGGGCGTATCAAATGCCCACGCCCATTCTGCCGCGAAGTGCGGGAATGTCTTGTCTGATCCCCAGAACGGGTACCAGAGGTACTGCGCCTTCACTGGCACGGGCACGCCGTTAAAAGTGGTGTACTCGTTTGGCGTGCCGTTGAGCATGCCTTCGGCGCTCGCGCCGTTGTCGCCGCTGATATAGATGATCAACGTGTTGTCGAGTTGGCCGAGGTCTTCGACCGCCTGGATGACCCGTCCGATCTCGTTGTCGGCATAGGCGAGGTACGCCCCATAGACGTCCGCTTGCCTGATGAAGAGCTTCTTCTCAAACAAACCGAGGGAATCCCAGTCGGGAAGTTCTTTCGGCCATAGTGTCAGCTTGGCGTTTTCGGGCATGATGCCCAGGCGTTTCTGGTTGGCGAAGATGGTCTCGCGCAATTTGTTCCACCCGTCATCGAACAGGTGCATATCGCTGATCTTCTTGATCCACTCCGGCGTCGGATGATGCGGCGCATGGGTTGCGCCGGGTACGTAATAGACAAAGAACGGTTTGTCGGGCGCAATCTCCTTGAGCTGCTTCATGTATTGGATGGCCTCGTCGGCCATGGCTGTCTCCAAGTTCCAGCCAGGATTGCCCTGGAAGGGATAGATGGCCGTCATGTTGCGAAACAGATTCGGTTGCCACTGGTTGGTGTCGCCGCCGACAAAACCGTAAAAATATTCGAAGCCCATGCCGTTGGGCCACTGGTTGAAAGGTCCGGCCTGGCTCGACTGGTAAGAGGGCGTGTTGTGGTCTTTCCCGAACCAGGAGGTTGCGTACCCATTCGCCTTCAGGATTGTGCCGATGGTGCCTTTATCAATCGGGATGATTGAATCATAACCCGGGAACCCCGTCGCTATTTCGCCTACCACCCCGTTACCCACCGAGTGATGGTTGCGGCCGGTAATCAGCGCAGCGCGCGTCGGCGAGCAGAGCGCAGTCGAGTGAAAATCGGTGTAGCGCAGCCCGTGCGCGGCGATACGGTCGAGCGCCGGAGTAGGAATCACGCCGCCGAACGTGGACGGCGCGCTAAAACCGACATCATCTGTCATGATCAACAGCACGTTAGGGGCACCCTTCGGTGGCACGATGCGTGGCGGCCACCAGGCTTTTGAGTCCGATGCTTTCTCCTCAATCACCCCGCCGAACGCCGGATCAGGCGGTGGAAGCTGTTTTCCGTCAATCGTGGTAGTCGCACCGGGCGAACCTGGCACACCCGTGACCTGCTGAGCCAGTGCCGAGACGCTGGCGAACGCGAGAAGTCCTGCGACTGCAAAAACGCTGCGATTGAATTTCATGGCGGAAGTATCCTGTGCCTTCGAAGAAAGGAGCGCGCTGTACGGGCAGAGACTGCTGGCGTTTCCGCCATCGTTTTCGCGGTGGAGTTATTTCGCTCGATTGTGAGTCGAGGAATTGTAAAAAGGGAGGCTTGCATCTCCCTCATTACTCTCAGTGGCAGGGCGGATAGGGGTGGTATCCGCAAGCCGGTCGGGCATATGGCGCGTAAGTTGCAGCATATGCGGCCTTACCAACCGCGACTGAAGCACCGGCGACCTAAGCTGCGCAGTTTTAGTAACGGCGGCGCACCGCGCGTCGTGTCGTTCTACGCGCCACACCCGCCACGCTGCCGGGCGTCCCTGGTCGTCCGATCACGGCATCGGCCGTGTCCAGCGCCACCGAAACGACGGTCTCTTGAGACAAATGCAAAGACACAGGGACCGCGCAAAGTATCGCGCTGCCAATGAGCGTTGCTCCGATAATGACCAACTTTTTCATGAGAGGCTCCCTTCAGGTCTTTTACGGGTTAAGGCCAAGGACGTTTTAGGGGCTGTTTTATTGCGGCAAAGTTGACTAGGCTAAAGCTATTCGGCCTTCTATTTTCGAAATGGCTCTGTGTTTCAGTTTTTGGACAGGTCGGGTCTTATTGTCGGCACGTGACGTCAAATTAATTCGGACACTTCAGCCAACTTCCCTGCGAAGCAATCCGTCAATGCGGTTGCAGGTTTTCCTGCACACTGCAGCCGCCGTAGCCTTCAGAACCGATAGTTCACGCCAGCCCGGATGGTGTTGAGGTGATCCGTACTCGCGCCACTGCCCACAACATCGATGTAGAGATATTCGAGCTTCGCGGACCAATTCTGCGTGAAGCCCCATTCGACACCTAGGCCAGCCGCCAGTCCTGGCCGCAATGAGGAGCCGGAACAATTGGGAAGAACCCCGAGCGTTCCGCAAGCCACGCCTGCGATCGAGGTGCCATTAGCGCTTGATTGGACGAACGCCGCGCCGCCCGTTCCATAGAACAACCAGTTGTTCATGGCGACGCCGACGCGCGCCCGTGCCGTTCCAATGGCGCTGATGTTGGACGCTATATTGAGCGTAACGGGCTGCGGAATGCCTGCTATGGTCGGAGTTGAAATGCCGTTGCCCTTGATGTTCGCCCAATCGATATCACCCTCGAGGCCGAGCACGACATAGCCCTGCTGGATTTGGGCACCGATGGTCCCGCCGAACATCCCGCCACTGATATTGAAGGTTGAACGGTCGAACCTGTTAGAGAAGAGCGTCATCGGATCTTGCGCGCCCCAGCCGTATCCGCCGTTCACACCGACATAGAGCCCGGTCCAATTATAGACTTGGGCCACCACCGGCGCCGGGGTGTAAGCCTTGGTCGGTAGGTCCGCCGCATTTGCCGAAACAACGGTCGTCGCCAGCAACGTCAAGGCGGCGGCTGGCCCGATGGATTTGGAGAAAGCATTCATGACGCACCTCCTACTTTCTACTTTGTAATCAGCTTAAAGGCGAGCTGCTCCGGAGCGTTGATCTGCATCAATGCAATGGATCAAAAGGTGATGGTTGGCCCTTGTGTTCAAAAAGCCTCACATTCGTAAGCTACAACTGACACATCAACGAGCTGTCGTATTTTGCTCGTAACTCGAATACAATCTGGCAGATGCTCGGTTTGAGAAAAATAAGGGCGCAGTTTATTGAAATCCAATTACGCCAGAATCCGTATTCGCACCGCGCCGCATGGGCCGGAGACGCGCGCCGTCGGTCGTGTAGCGCTTGGTCTGCTGATCTCGCTTTGTTTTTCCGATATCGCTCAGAGCAAGGACAATAAAGATAATAGTGATAGCGAAGACAACTCTGCAAAGACGACTTCGACGCTACCCAACATCTACCTCGACCTGAGGACCATCTACACGGCGGTCCCGGCCAATTCGCTTTTCATCGGGTTCAACCCTGGTTCATTATCTTCGATAATCTCTGCGCTGCAGACGCTCTCGACGCAAACAAATCCGCCCGCGATTCCGACGCGCCCGGCACTCTCGCCGCCGACAAGCCGGAGCGTCGGAGTAGATGTGCCGCTGACGGTCGATATAAACGACCGTGTGTCGGTCTATGGTGGCTTCAGTGCCACGACCACGCAACTCGGCTCGGCCGACTGGTCGACGTTCGCGGCCACGAGCTGGCTTGTCGGGTTTCAGGCCGACCTCTACAAGCAAAATGGCGGGTCGATCCCTACGCTTACGCTGCAGTCAACGGTGACGAGGGCGGTGCCGGATTCCCCTCTCGCCACGACATCGCTGAATACCATCGCGGAGTTCGACTACGCGCTCAACAAGGACGAAACAAAGGGCCTGCTTGCCGGCACGCAACTCGTTCTGACCGCAGTCGATTCCCCGCTGGCAACCGTCAATCCATATATAGTCGGCTATGTCGGCGGCTATTATCAGTGGGACAACAACTGGAAATTCACTGGCCGTGTCGGTGTTCAATCTTTCGGCGGCGCGCAGCTTCCGGTCCTGACGCCGTTCTCGGCTTTTACTCAACCAACCGTGAGGCTCGATCTGGACCGGATGGATGACAAAGATAACCGCCTATTTGGCGTGACGGCCCAGATCGCGTGGATACCGAAGCCAGCCTATCAGCTGACCATCAGGACACCGCTTTACTTCGTCCGGAACTAGGGTCCGGGCTCATAGCCCTGTCATTCGCCCATACGGAGCAAATATCTTTGCTTTTTTTCGACTCGTGCATTCGGTCCGCGGTCCAACAGGCGTAACGTTAACGCGCAGGTAGCCGCGATTTCTCGTGCTCTGGCGCGCGTTAAGCTGCGGAGTCATAGCGCCACGGCGAAACAATAGTGCCCATCTTCGTCGGCCGTGGCGCGCCATTCTGCCATTCAGAATAAAACTGCGAACCCCATGTCTGCAGGGATGTCATCATGGGTTTCCAGTACCAAGTCTGAACCAGAAATTTCAACGTGGCCTGACGTTCTTCGTATTTTGGACCCGAACCGGACGCAGGCGGCGCAGAGAAGCCGGTCTCTATAGAAGGCCTATTTGCAATCAGCGCAGCATTCGCCTTGCCACGCTTCACGGCCTTCCTTGACCAGAAACCAAAGGATCGCGAGCGAGCCGGCACTGTCGATCCACCAGGCTCCAAAGATCGCCTGCACACCAAGGCTCACGACGGCGACCACCGACAACCAGCCACACGCAATGGATTCCACCGCATCGGTTCGTAGCGCACGGCTCCCCAACCGATTAGCGAGATCAATCTTCCTCGTCGCGAGATACCGCATGATCGGGATCGCCAGCAGCGTGACGATAAACCCTGGCGCCGAGAACTCCCCGTGGTGCTGCGTCCAAAGGTTCCAGCCTGCCGCTACGACCACATAGGCTGCCAGCGCAAATAGCAGCGCGCCTCCAATCCGGCCTGCCATCCGTTCAGCATCCTCAGAAAACGCGTGGCCATGGCGAAGCTCAACCGATAGCCGCCACATGAGCACGCCGGCCGAAATCAACTCGATGACGCTGTCCAACCCAAAGGCAAGCAGAACGAGGCTACCGGACACAATGCCCGAACCGATCGCCACAACGGCTTCGATAACCATCCAGCCGATCGTGATCCATTCGAGCCGGAATGCCTCCCGAACAAGCGGGCGACGGTCAACTGTCGGCTTTGAGGACAAGATCAGCGGAGGTGGCGTGCAGCACTCGTCCTCGCAACGCTCCGCCATTTTATCGACGTGCAACATCTTCGAACCGTCCAAGCCTCTGCCGCAAATCCAACGACGGCCATCCGCTAGTACTGCGCATGCACGCGAACACCGAGCACCGAAACAGGACCCCGGTCGCGATTGTAAGCCGGATTGACGATGAGCTGATAGTCCAGCGTGACCTTCGAAGCAAACACTGGAAAGCTATAATAGGTTTCGATGATTTTTTCGCTGCCGGGATTTGGCAGCTGTCCGTCGCCAACCAGAATGCCGAGCCCGCCGGCATTGAGATATGCCTGGTGGACTCCGGAGATGCCGTTGACCACGCCGGCAATGCCGAAGGTGTCGTCATCCCTCCCCCATTGCTTTCCCGAAACCGAGAGGCCTGCGGCGACGGTGCGGTCGACGTCGGTGAATTCATAGGGTTCGATATCGCCATTGGCGAAGCCGGCACGGGCAAAGAAGCCGACATTGGGTATCAGTTGCTGCTCCAGGTTCATGCTGATGCCGCCCCGGCTCTGGTATTGCCGCACAGCGCTGATGTCGGCGGGGCCTCCCGTCACCGCAGCCAGCTGGATGGCATCTTCGAAGTTCCCCATTCGGCCTCGCGTCAGGAAACCGGTGATCGCCAGCTTGCCGGGTTGATCCCAGATCGAATAGCGCCGCTCGATTTCACCGACCCACTGGAACTGTCCGAACCGCGAATCCAGGGTGGTCGTATTCGGAGCGATGGAGAGGTCGAAAAGGCCGCCGCGCAGGGTCCAAGGACCTTGATACCACTCCGCCGTCGCGCCGACCGTATAGCCCCACGAGTCTGCCGCGTAATCGAACGTTGCAGTGTCGACAATCGACCAGTTCATGAAATCGCCGCGAGGGTCATGGGCGTATTTGTTGGTGTCGAAGATATCCACCACGCCCATTTTTCCGACGGTGAACACCAGCCGATCCGCCGTTTGCGATCCGGAAAACTGGTTGAGGCCAGCGTCAACCTTCTGGACCTCGCCGCCGAGGTCGATGGTCTGGCGCACGAACGCCCGGTCCAGGCGCGTATAAGGATAGTCCGCTCCGACCTTGTAGGCCTCGCCGCTCGGGAAGCCGGCGACGCCGAGCGATCCGCTCAGCCCAAAACCCTGATCGATTTCCGGATTGACCCAGGCTTCGGCGCCCTGCCAAAGCCGGACGCCCGCATACAAGGTCACGTCTCCGGTCTCGCGGCCGATGTTCGGCGCAAGACTGTTGGTGCCGCTGTAAGGTGCCCGGAACGGTGGGTCATACTGGTTGAGGTAGGTGGCTTGGGCATGGAACGCGAAGCGGTCAGTCTCCAGCGCGGACGGCCCCTTGGCAAGGAAATCCGACATGTGGGCGTTGTCGTTGCCGATCTTGTAATTCAGGCCAAGCCTGAAGCTTCGCATGGCGAGGTCGGAGGAGTAACTCTGCGCTGCGGATGGAAATATCGCGCCAAGGTGTCCAAACCCGGTCCACAGATATTCAGCTTTTGCCGTCCAGCCCCCGGCGATCGGGATCTCCACGCCGGCGCCCGCCGCCCATCCCAATCGCCACATCAGCACCGTGTCCACAGTCCCCGGTGTGGCGAAGCCGATAACGGGAGAGCCGGCCACTTGGGTCCGCGTCACCTGGTCATAGGTCCAGGCCAACCCACCCGTTCCATAGAGGAGAGAATGGTCGAACGCATAGCCCGCCCGCGCGCGAGCGGTCCCGTCATAGATGACGGCCTCGCCGTAGGTTGCCTGGCCGATAAACGGCGAGGTGACGGTCTGACTGCCGCGCACGGAATAGGGAATCACGACGTCGGAATTCGGAAACGAAGCGTCCAGCTCGAAACCCAACATCAGACGGGACGGGAAAACGTGGTTATATCCACCCTGTAGCCCGGCGGCGTAACTGCCCGTTCCGGCCATGAAATCGAAATTGAAGGGAAGGTTGAATGATCCATTTGGGCCTGGAGCGCCGCTTCCCGGCTGGGCCGACCAGTTTGAGGTGCCGCTGGTCACGCCGAAATTGGCGCCGACGTACCAGCCGTTCCAGTCGTAAGCCGGCGGGACGAAAGGCACGGGTGCCTTGACGGGAAGATCAGTTGCGATGGCGGCAGAGCACGTCGCAAATACGGCTCCAATGCCACCTCCAAGTCTGCAGATACTTTTTATCACGCGCCCCACAACTTCATTCCTCTCAAGTCTCGATAGTTATTCAACGGCGGGCTCGACGCTCCAACTGCGGCCGAAGGGTTGGTCCATGTCTTTGCAAGCGTGGCCGGTGGCTTGATTCAATTGCGTCGCATTCGCAACAACGTCACGGGACATGGCTTCCAGGCGAATTGCGAAGTCCACTCCATCCCCCCGAATTTAACTCAAGTCGACGGCGGTATTCGCAACGACAAACCAAGAGCGCTTCGACCGATCGATCGAAATCCGGTTTAACAATCCGGCGCGCTCAAATTGGCGTAGCGCGTCGCAAACGGCGGACCTGGAAATAGGGCACCGCGCTTCGCGAGCTTCGTTGTAGAGGATTTCAGCAGTGACGCGCCGATTCGCGCCCCTGAACAGCAGCCTAGCGATGCCGATCCGCTGCTTGGTCGAACGCAGCCCAGCGTGGTGCAGCAGGTGCTGAGCGTCTCCGGGCAACGGAGTATCCCGAGGTGGCCGGCCCGCAGGAGTATGCGTGTTCATCAGCTTGACAATCCTGGAATTGGCACGCCGAGCGTTTGCAGGATCAGGAAAGCGTTGAGCAGCAACACCACCGCTGTTCCGATCAGCGCTGCGGCATGGGTTAGCCGGCTATTCGCAAACTGACCCATGATGTCGCGTCGCCGGGTAAACATCAGGAGTGAAATCATTGGAAGGGGCAGCGCAATGCTCAGCACCACCTGGCTGATGACAAGTGCACTCGTGGCGTTGGCGCCAAGCGCGACCACAACGAATGCCGGCACCATGGTCACGAGCCGCCGGACCCATATCGGGATTCGGAAGCCAACGAAGCCCTGCATGATCATTTGACCGGCCATCGTGCCGACAGTCGAACTCGATACCCCCGAGGCGATGAGGGACAACAGGAACACGCCTGCAGCCCCAATACCGAGCAGGGGCGTCAAGGTGTGATAAGCCGTTTCGATCTCTGCCACATCACTGTGGCCCGCATGGAAGGCGCCCGACGCCATCATCACCATCGCCATATTCACCAGGCCGGCAAAGGCGAGCGCGATGATGACTTCGTGATTGGAGAAGCGCAGGATCTTTCGCCGCTCGTTGTCGTCGCGGACCGGCATGCGCGCCTGCGTCAACCCGGAATGCAAATAAACAGCGTGTGGCATAACCGTGGCGCCGATAATGCCGACGGACAGCAACAGCGCTTCGGCATCGGCGATCTGCGGCACGACCGTATGTACCGCTGCCGAAATCCAATCGACGGGAGCGATGAACATCTCGATCAGGTAGCAGAGTCCAATGAGGCTAACCATGCTGCCGATGATCAGCTCGATCGGCCGGAATCCGAAGCCTTCGAACATCAATATGCCGTAAGTCACGATCGCCGTGACGACCATGCCGGCGAAGAGCGGCATTTGGAACAGCAGCGAAAGCCCGATGGCGCCGCCGAGGAACTCGGCGAGATCGGTCGCCATGGCGGCTACCTCGCTGACAACCCACATCGCCCATACAACCGGACGCGGAAATTGATCGCGACACATCTCTGCCAAGTTTCGTCCGGTGACGATGCCGAGCTTGGCGGAAAGGGCCTGGAACAGCATTGCGATCAAGTTCGCAAGCAACACAACCCAGAGCAGTCCGTAGCCGTACTTTGCCCCCGCCTGGATGTTCGTCGCAAAATTCCCAGGGTCCATATAGGCAATCGAGGCAATCACCGCGGGACCGGCAAACGTCAGATACGCGCGCAGTCCACCGCGCTGGCCTGCCAACACCTGGCGAGCCGCGGAGACGGTCCGTTCGGTTAGTGACTCCTTCTTCGGCAAAGCTTCGGAGATCGTCGGGGGCATCCAGCACCTACGCCAGTTTGTAGTCTAGGCTACAGTCGAAGATAACGACGCCTCCTGGAATGTCAACTACACAATGTAGACACGGCGACAACTTCGCATGAGGATTGAAAATGGCGTTGGTTCGGTGCAAGGTGCGTTTCAATTGTGAAAGGGTTCGGGAGGGGCGATGTCGCGAAACGCTAGGGATAAGCGGAATATCACCGAGCTTCCGCCTGAACTCACGCAGGCGCGCCGATTCGGGAAGACTCGTTCGGCGCAATCGAGGGCGCTGCTCGAAGACTACGTGGAACTCATTGCGGATCTGCTGGCCACTGGTGGCGAGGCGCGGCCCACCGATATTGCCCGCCGTCTGGGCGTCTCCCATGCGACCGCTATCAATACGATCTCCCGGTTGAAGCGTGAGGGGTTGGCCAAGGGACTGCCCTATCGCGGCGTGTTTCTCACGGACACAGGGCAAGCGCTGGCCGAAAGGACGCGAGCCCGTCACCGGGTCGTCGTGGATGTTCTTGTCGCGCTGGGTGTCCCTACCGAGATTGCGGAGGCCGACGCCGAGGGGATTGAGCATCACGTTTCAGAAGCGACGCTGAAAGCGTTCGCTCATTTTCTACAAACGCCGGGGACCGGCATGCGACCTGGAAAGCGAAAACCCAACCAAACGGTTTCCGCTTAACACCTGCCTTAGCTGATAAAACCGATTACTTCGATCGCGCGCCTCGGAACCACGTGGCTAACTTGTCAAATGCGACTTCCCGGGGTCATTTTTGTTGAAAGGTTAACATCCGGTCAGTACCGCGGCGAGTTCACTCGCGCGGCTTAGGGCGGCGCGGAAGTAGACCAGGATCTGCTTTATGGATTTGAACGAGCTCGGCGATTATCAACGCCGAACGACCGGCACCATGCCACGACAGTCGTCGGCGATATACCTGCGCTGGCGATGCTTACCATGATGATGGCAAGCCCGACCGTATTGCGCAGCCAGACCGAGGTAGCCCGCCGACGCAGCAGTGGAAGCCCGAGGCCTGCGCCAATCAGAACCGGTAAGGTGCCGATTGCCAGGGAACGGAAGGCGCACGCGAACGGAACGAGGCCGATGTCCAGGATGTCGTCGCCCTTGCGGTCAGCATCGTACGTGTGCCGCCCAGGTCCAGATAATACATGCCGTACCGGAGGATAACGCCAAGCCCGGCTCATCTTGCGAAAGGAATAAGGATATGAACAGCAAGCAATCCCATATTCGTTCGGGTCATGGTGCCGTCCCGGAATTTAGGAGTCGCCGCAGTTTCGTACGCATCGTTGCGTCCGATTCTTGATAATTCATGAGGCCGACGAGTTGGCCCTTTTTGTTCATCATGTAGATCGTTGCTGTGTGGTCCATCGTGTACCCGCCGCTGTCGAGGGGGACCCTGCGCGAATAGACCCGATAACCGGTCATGACGGCGGCTATATTCTCCGGCGTTCCCGATAAGCCGGTCATGCGAGGGTCGAACGACGAGAGATAGAGCGCGAGTTGTTGCGGCGTATCGCGTTCGGGATCGACAGTGATGAACACAACGTTTAATCGATCGGCGTCAGGCCCCAATTCCTTGAGCCTCGTCGTCAACTCAAACAGTGTCGTTGGGCATACATCCGGACGGTTGGTGAATCCGAAGAACACTAGCGTAGGGTTGCCCAGATAGTCTCGTTCGGTGACGGATCTGCCGTGGTGATCGACGAGCGCAAATGGCCCTCCAATTCCTGTCATACCCAACAATTCGCCATTGTTGCGCGGGTGCAGCAAGGCCAAGGTGACCGCGCAGGCAAGGACCAAAGCTCCGATCCACACTGCATTTATTGCATTTCGGCGCATCCGTCGCGATTTAATTTTTTTCATTGAACTCCTCCGCGCAGCTAAACCATCCTCACGGAAACGGAGAACTGCGAAGCAGAAGCAAAGATGTGGCGTCGGCCAAATCCCGCAAAATATCTCGAACAATCACATCTTCATGCCCGAATGATCCGGTGTCTTCTTCATCTCCATATGGCCGCCTTGACCATCCGCGCTGGCGGGTCCTTGCGCCCCCACGCCCTGCACATCCAGCGAGAGCGAAACCTTTCCGGCCTTTTCGAACTCCAGGGTGACCGGCAGCTTGTCGCCCTGCTTCAACGGGCTCTTCAGATCGAGCAGCATCAGATGATAGCCACCCGGCGCCAGCTTGACCGTCTTGCCAGGTTCGATCACCAGACCCTTGTCGAGCGGGCGCATCGTCATCACGCCGTTATTCATGGCCATTTCGTGGACCTCGACCTTGCCGGCGACATCCGCCGAGCCGCCTGTCAGCCGGTCCGCCTCGGTGCCCTTGTTCTCGATCGTCAGATAACCGCCGCCAACTTTGGCGCCGCCCGGCGTGGCACGGCTCCATGCCTGGGTGATCACGAGATCGCCGGCCTTGACCTCCTCGGCGCGCGCGGGAACGGCGAACAGCGCTGCGGCAAAAACTGCGCATGCAAATGATCGTACGGTTGGTGTCATGGTTACCTCTTTGATTTCCTGTCGCGAAGCGATCCGAGAAGCTGCCCGCGTTTTGACGCTTCCAAGAGCTTTTATGGAGCCGTTCGTCAGTGATTGCCCATTTCACTTCGGATCGGAGTGTCCACTCGGTTGATCGGCAGAACCATCCATCATCACAAGGCCCTCGAATCTTGAGAACATCGCGACCTCGTCTGAACCAAGCCCCGCTTCCGCGGACGCAAGCTGCTGTTCCAAACGGGTAGCATCTTCGGCCGGAACGCCCGCTTTCGCCAAGGCGTCCCGAGATTTGATCCCATCGCCAGCGCACAGGATCAGCGACCACTGCTGTTTGCGCCGCAGCAGCGCGCGACCGCCCATTTCGCCTTGTGACCAGTCCGCGACAGCGTAGTCGCCCGCAACAACGACAGGCGACACCTTCAACGTCACCCCGGGCTTGTCGAACATGCCGTGCAACAGTCCTGCAATGTCCGTTTTTTCGGCGGGCTCGGCGTGCGCGGCCGCACCGATCGCGATTGCCGCCAGAATGCCTTGAAATATCTGTCTCATCCGCTCCCGCTCTTTCCTTAGGTTGGCGCCAAAAAGGGCGCGTTCCGAACTTAGGTTCAGCGACAAACTTTGACGTAAACGCAGACCTTCTTGAAATTTTCCCAGTGGCACTGCTGCTCCATCCGGCAGGCTTTTCCTTTCTCGTTCTCAGGCGCGGCCGCGCGCGCGGGGACGCTGCCTGATGCGAACGCCGCAAAGATGACTGCAATCGCTGCGTGTTTCCGATAGTGCATGGCTCATCTCCTCTGATGGTTGCGTGGGCCTCAATGGCATGACACTGGTGATACTGCAAACGTAATGGTTTGCTTTCCCCGCGTGAGACAGCCATCTTTCCATGTACCCTTATAAACGCCATGAAGAGTGGTGGCGGCTCCGTCGCCGTTCGGCTTGCCCTTGCGGAACTCGCCCTCATAGCGGGACGCTTGCAGCATCATAACTCCATGGCCGCTCGGCTCGCCCTCCGACAGTTCGCCCTCGTAGCGGCCCGAGCGCCAATCTTGCGTGCCGCGGCCCGACTGCCGACCCTGATCCCAATGGCCTTCATCCTTCTCGAAAGGCTTGCCGTAGCGCGACCAGAGCACGGTACCGTCACCCTGCGCGAAGCCATTGATACAATCGCCTGACCAAGTCACAGTCTCTCCGGCAATCGGATGGGGGTCCCACACCTTGCAGTTGTTTCGGGGGTCGGCGACGAAATCTCCCGTGCTGGTTGTCTGGCCATGGGCCGGCGGCAAGCCTAGCAAGAACCCTAGCAACAGCCCTACCGTGCATTTGCTTCGCATCACTGCCCAGCTCCTCGCGTCCGCCCTCTTTCAATGTTGCAGCAGCGGCAGCACCACATCGCGCAACAGCTCTTCGCGAACATCGATGAATTTGTCGCGCACGATGCCATCGCGATCGATCACATAAGTCAGCGGAAACCCCGCGGGCGGCCTGAATCCGTCCTGCGAAATCCTGTCCATCGTGGCTGTCGGATACGCAAGTGTGCCGCTTATGCGTCGCATCCGGGCAAAATCCTGCGGTCGATCGGCGCTTATTCCGATGATCTCCAGCCCCTGCTCGTGGTAGCGCCGGTAAAAGGAATTAAGCACCGGCATTTCCTTCTTGCAGGGCGCGCACCAGGTCGCCCAGTAGTTTACCAGTACGACCTTCCCGCGTAATTTGCTGAGGTCGAAAATTTCTCCACCGAGTTCGGACAGAACAAGGTCCGGCGCCGCGCTGTCGATCGATGGAGCAGCCCTGACGGAAGCGAAAGCGGCCGACGCCAACAGCAAGCACGCAGCCAACAAGCAGCGCCGGCTCGGGTTTGCCGTCGCAAATCCGAGCTGCATCTCACATACTCCCAGTCCTTGCCTAGAAAGCTCGCGCGCCATGCCGTCACGCCATACCAAGGTTTGAGCTTTCGAAAGGTCCATTAGTACTTCGCGACGACGGGCCCACCAAAATGATAGTTCACACGCAGGAGACCCACAGCAGCATTTTGCTGGATGGTTTCAATACGCGATAAGCCGCCGGCAGGCACCGCATTCAAGTTGAGGGTCTTGGTACCCAGGAACAGGTAGTTGAATTCGGCACCCACAGACCAATTCGGCGCAAAGCCAATCTCGATGCCTGTCCCGACCGTCGGGCCCCAGCGGGTGTCGCTGGCCTGATCAAAAACGACATTCGTCGCGGTAAAGAGGCCGTTATATTGGTTGCTGGTCACCGCGGCGCCGCCCTTCACGAACCAAAGAACCTGGTTCCAGGCATAGCCGATCTGGCCGGTAAAAAGACCAACGCCATCTGTCTGGGTTTGGTTTGTTACCTGAGGAGCGGCCAACAAGAAACTTGCGGTCTGTCCGCGCAGATTGGCCCAGTCACCCTGCGCCTCGACACCAAACACCCAGTTACTCGCCTGCAAGCGGTAACCGACCTGGCCACCGAGCAGCGCACCCGTGTTGGTGTTGCAGCCTTCCGAGGTAGCGGGAACGGTGGGCGCGCCTCCCACAAACGAATTCGTCCAGCAGCTCGGACCCGAACTGCCGCCGGCATTGAAACCAATAAATAAGCCGCTCCAGTCGTAAACGGCCACGGGCGCCGCAGGAGCCTTTTGATAAGCCCGAGCCGGCAGGTCAGCCGCAAGCGCGGGGGCAGAAGCAACGGCCGTCAAACCGAGCACTGCGATAAAGCCTTTTTTCATGTTCCTTCTCCATTCCGTTAGTTGTCACACCGGCCGACCGCATAAGCGAGGTTCAGCAGCGTGTGCGGATATTCAGAAATTGAAGCTCGAGGTAGCCTTCAGCAAATACGGCGCGACCAGCTGCCCCTCTGTCCCGGCATTGTTGGCAGCCGTTGCCCGGTAATAGACGGGGACCTCGACGTCGATGTAGAATTTGAGAACGTATTTGTTGACCTCATCGAGCACCTTGGTGAACTCGATGCCCGGCGACAACATCACCCGGTCGAAACCGGAATTTAAGGGATCCGAACCGGTGCCGCTGTCGGTATCACGATGGGAAACGATCACCTGGCCAAGCGGCGTGATCTTGTCGAAGCCCAGCACATTGTAGAAATTGTTGTAGACGATGCCGATCGCGCCATCGACCTGCATGCCCGGATGATAGGTTTGGACCACGCCGAGGTTGCCGTCGAAGAAGCCCTGCGGGTCGACCGCCTGCCTATATGCGAACGGCTGGCGCCAGACGAACTGCGAGAAATACTGCCAGTGATTATCGGCGCTCAACAGACCGCGATGAAAAGCGCCAAGGATCAGATCGGTACTGCCCGTTCCGACCTGGTTGTCACGATCAAGTCCAAGCGCGTTGTACGTGCCCGTCGGCAGCTTGAGGCCGAAGATCAGCCCCGTCGACAGGTCGGAAAAGAACCCAGTATAGACACCCATGACCTCGACATCGCCGAAGGTTTTTGAGTTGAAGGTCTGGATCTGGCCCGGAAACTGGAAATCGGTTTCGGTGGTCAGCGAGCGGTTGGCCATGACCGGCACCCTGATCATGATGCCCCAGTCACGATTGAAGTTGTAATTAAATCCCGCATTGTACCACTGGGTCTTGATCTCCTTGTCCGTGTTGAGAGCCGCAGACGCCTTCGAGGCTCCGACGTAATTCTGCGTCTGGTCCTGGCTCCAATACTCGAAGAAGATTTTGCCTCCGTGGTCCTGCTCCTGAGGCATCATGTCCAGACCGCTGACGTCGAACACGCTGCATCCGCAGGCGCAGGCGAAGGCGTCGGTCGTCGAGAAGCCGACAAGCGATCCGAATGAAAGAAACGCGGTAGCGAGGGATGTTGCCAACACCCCAAGGATCTTGCAGTTCAGATTGACTGGTTCCGTAGCTGTAAATATTTCTGACATGGCGTCACATGATTTTTGAGTTGCTGACTGCCGGGCGAAGCATGCTTCTGTCCGGCGATGAATTGGGAACGGTCGCCGCTACGATCAGAACTTGTAGTTCACGCCTGCGCGGAGGGCCTGGATGATCAGATCGCTGGAGCCGTGCAGCGTGTTCACGCCGCCACTCGTGTCGGTGATTGCGCCCACCGCATTGACCTTGTTGAAGTCCGCAAAGAGATATTCGGCGCGAAAGACCCAGTGATCGGTCACTGCATATTCCCACCCCGCGCCCGCGACCCATCCCACCAGCGACTTCGATGCACCGGCGGTCCCGGCACCGGGCGGCGTGGCGCCGTCGGAATAGCTTTCGGTATAGCTGAGATGGCTAAAGGCGACGCCCGCCGTGAGATAGGCGAGATTCCGGTCGGCGGCGATGCCGATGCGGGGGCGAATAGTCGCCAGATAGCTCGCCGTGGCGTTTTGCGTGATCGTGAACGGCGTCATACCGTCGCTCAGCGTATTAGTGTTGTTGGTGAACCAGGGGTTGCTGTGGAAGTAGTCGAAGTCGCCCTCAAGTCCGGCGACCAGCAAGCCCGACTGGTAGTTGCAACCCACCTGACCGCCGGCGAGCAGGCCGTCCTCGCCATGAGAGTTCAAGCCGTTGCCGGCCACCACCCCCGGGTCGGCGCCCAAGAGGTGCGTTCCCGAATCGACGCCGATTCCGAAGTTTGATGCGCTGCCTCCGCCACCGATGTTGGCGCCGACATAACAGCCGGACCAGTTATAGACGGATGGTTGCGCGGCCTTCATGGGCAGGTCCGCGGCCGATGCACCGTTCGCCAGGAAGGCAAGCATCAGGCTCGCCGCAACGCCGCAGCCACCTCTCTTTGATCTGCATTTGGCGGTGCCGATCGACTCCGACGATGGGACGGCAATTTCAATAAGTCTCCGCCAGAAGCCGTCACCTAAACCGTCTCGGTTCGAAAAATGGCGCGATTTATCGATTAAATCCCTGATGGGACTAACGTTAAGAAGCTTGCGCATAGCGAATGCCCCGCAAAAATGAATCGAATCTCAAAGAACTCAATTCTAGAAAGGACGACCTGACGGGCCGGGTTATCGGAAAGATGTCAGGACGCCTGCGGTGGCGCTCGCGCTTGGGCATTTGAGCCGACGCGAATGGCCGGCATTGGGTCTGCAGCTTCCAGCCATGATATCCGCTGGTATTGACGCTGCAGAATTACAAAAACGAGCGGAGGCGAATCGACGGCGACGGCGCTGCCGTGACCGGCCCCGCAGAAAGCACAACAATCTCCGTGAGAGTGATGCGTCTTGATGGGAGCCGTCTGCGCGTCTGAGGAAGACGCCATGTCGGTGCAGATCGACGCCATATAGAGTGGATCGGAGGAGGCATAGGCGACGACGCGGAATGCCGCGATCGGTGCCATCAGTTGCACCAGAACCGCCAACAACACGATTGGAACGAATGCTTCCAGCCCGCGCCGCATGATTTTCCCCAAAGACCCGATCGTCTCTACCACCGGGGTTAAGCCTTGTCGAGATTACTTGGGCACCTTGCGATACAGCGCTCCTAGGCTTCTCCCGGCCATGTACCCTAAAAGGAAGGGACCTCTGGCGTCTCGTTTCCACCGCGGAAGCTCATGTCGTTTGCGAGCTGGCTTCTTCACGGTGTAATTTGGAAAAACCGCCTGGGTTTCGAGGTTGGAGATCGTGATGAAAAGACCACTACTTGCCGTCGCTGTGATAATGCTTTCATCGATCGGTCTGGGCCCTGCCCATTCTGAAACCCGGGAGCAGTGGATCGAACTCGGTGCACGGATCCATGGCGCCTTTGGTGCCTTCATCCCAGTCGGCATTCGCATCGGGCTAGATGCGAAGGAGAAATTGAATGCCGACGCACGCGGTCTTAGCGTGACCTATTACACCGGCGAAAAGCCGCCATGCCCGTGTGTCGCCGATGGCGTGATGATCGCAACCCAGGCCAGCCCGGGACAAGGCACGCTGCAGATCTCCTCCGAAAGGGCTCCGCCGGGCATCATGGCGATAATCATCATTCGAAATCGCAAGACCGGCGAAGGTCTCAAATATACGATCTCCGACGAATGGCTGCCGACAATCCTGGGCTGGAACAAGTCCGACCCATCAGCCAGGTTCGACGCGGCGATGGCCGCCGACGGTCTGTTCAAATCGGAGCCAGTGCCATAGCAATCACGAATGCTCCTTCCCGGCGGTTTCGACCCTCGAATATTCAAAATGTCGGCCACTTCCGTTAAGGGGTTAAACGGACCTCGCAGCCCGAAAATGCGACTTCCGCTGTGCCCCTGAAAGCGGACTCCGCGCTGTGTCTGTTCATGCCAGAAGCGGGTATTGCTCGGGTAGTAGCGATGGCTCGGAGTCTCATAGCGCCGCGGGAAACGGCAGCATCCCGTCGATGCCGCATCCACGCGGCTCGAACTGCTTTGCAGGCTGCTCGCTGGCTCAAAGAGGATCAGTGAACGATATCCGACATCACACGATCCATGCAAACGGCATACGGCAGCACTCCATCGAGGCGGGCAGCGGGCGCCTTGCCAATCACGAGATGCTTTCGATCATGACCGGCTGCTTTGCGCCAGAAGCTGTCGATCGTCAGATCTGGCCGCAGCCAAGCGCAGTTCGCGGGGATTACGCAGACCGTTAAGACCGGGAGTACCAAATCGTCGGAGATTGTAAGCTAGCGTAGGAAATAGTGGGAAAGCGTAGCGGAGGAGCGACTCGAGCCCCCGACCCGAACATTCCGGCTCTGCAGCAAGCTGACGCCGCGCGTGTCAATGACTAGCACGAACTAGCAACCTACGGCTTCAGCTACTAGCAGAATTTTTGGCAATTTAGCCCGATGTCGGCTTCGCTCGCGAAAGCGACCGAATGCTGTTTTGTCGTAAATTGACGCGATGGGCGAGAACATGGGGTCCGCAGTCTGGACAGCAACTCGCACCTAATCCGCAGCCTCACCGCCCGAGATTCGCGAGCGTGGCCCGCTGCTTCTTGTCCCGTGTCTTGTTGGGATCGTCGATCGCCTCAACCGACTGGATATATTCTGCGATATACTCCGTCGGCAGTCCGTGTTCCCTTGCTCCGGCGAGAACAAAGTCTTTGTACCAGCCATAGGGTTTGAGGCTGTCGTCGATGTAATCGGGGGTGGCGAGATAAATGAGGACCTTCCGCCTGCGACCTTTCTCGTTGATGACCGTGACCATCTCGTGCTCGTAGCCAGCGCCGACGCCTTCGGCCTCGTCTAGCTTGGCGCGCTCGGCTGGATCGAAGCTGAACAAGAACTCCAATCACTCTGTTGTTGTTGCCACTAGCAAATGCGTTGCACTTTCCGGACTTGTCCCTGCTGCGCTTATGGAAGCGAAGCGCATGACCCGGCAAGGTAGCAATGCCGAGCGGCTTGCAGCTCGGCATGCGCTTGCGCAGCCGGGCGGTCGACATGTTGGACCCGTAGGCAAAATATACTACTGGCTCCGGTGGCCCGATTTTTGTTTTCTTCAGCGGCTCGATCGGCGGATCGCCCGGCCTGACGATCGTGCGCAGCGGAACCGTCATGATGCTATGCTCTTCGGACTTTTCGCCTTCGCGAGTGATAACGGGTTGTCCATCCTCGAGGTCGAGGATGGGGACGGGCCTGCCGGTCCATCCGCAATCAGCGCAGCGCGGTCGTTCCCAGAGTACGCCGGGTGCGGCAGCGTTTTCGGCGTGTTCTGGTCCGAGATGCGGCAGCCCGCAGTTCGGGCACTCCTCAGGCACACCGCGCAACCCGCGAATGATCAATCGGGCCGCCATTCCGCAGGCAAGCTGGATTAATGCGTGCGCCATGTCGGCATCAAGCCAGGTGGCGGACTTTGAATGCGTCAGCCAGTTAGAAAACGTCCATGCGGACTCCAGCGCACTTTTGACGGCCCCGCGACGCTCTTTGTTAGTGTCGCCCGGCAGAAGATCGTTGCAGATGATTTCCGTCCAAGCGCGGAAGTTCGCACGCTGCGGCGGTTTGTCGGTCCACATTGCCGAGTCCTGCGCGACACCGATTAGTTCGAGTAGCGCCTCTCGGCAGCGGACGCCAACGGCCTGATAGTCGGTGAGGCTCTGAGCCTGTGTCAGGGCGGTGCCGGCTTCTTCCATCTTCTCGAAGACCCGACCGAACGGGAGGATGCGTAGATCGTCCTCCCGTTGTTCTTCCGTGCGCGGGACGCGGATAATCAGGCCAATATGGAAGGTCAGGGCAAGATCCATGCTTGGGAATTGCTCCTGAGAGTAGAGATTCGTACCGCCGGTGATGACCCACCAGCGATCCTTGTTGGTGTGGATGTCCCACACGTCGTGGCGGGTGTTCCCGACGGCCTCTGAGTAGACCTTCTGCATGAAGGTCACTTCGAGGTCGGGCGCCTGCCATTCAAAGTATTCTCTGACTTCTTCGATCTCCTCTTCGGTAGCTTTCAACATGATCGGTTCCCACGCTGGCTCGTCGCACCGACGCCCGCAAGGTGTTTGCGAAAGCCTCAACAATAGACGATGTCGCGGAGCTTCCAAAATCCGGTGCGGCAACGCGGCCGCATTGGATAATCGCGGCCGACCCAGCCGCTACTTGCGTCAGCTTCGCCTCGGAAGGAGGCTAAGCCGAAAATAGCCTCACACACTCCCACCTCGCACTCAGGGGTTTTCTACCAGTGGAACGCCCGCTCTGTGCCATCTCTTCGGACCCGCCCTCGCGCACTCACTCTGCGCGGCGTCGGCGAGCGAGGCGGCGATGAAGGATAGCCTCTCCCCTTGGTGGACCTGAGCCAGTCAGATCGGAGGCACGCGCCCGCCTTGAGAGGGCGGCGATCCATCCCAATTGACGGGAGCAGGCGCGCCTTCCCCGTGACTTTGTTATAGGCTGAGCCCCCGGTTTCTTCCAAAGGTCCACTCAATGCCGCCGTCCTCGCGCTGTAGGCCGGTGATGTGCCGGCCGATGTGCTTCTCGAGGAGAGGTTGCCACGGCACGAGCTGGAAGCCGAGCCCGTTGTCGATCATCGCGAAGCGTCCGCTGACGAGGCTGGCGACGCCAGCGAGGCGGCCACTGACATACTCGCCAGCGTTTGCTGGCGTGTAGGTTAGCCCGCGCTCTCTCGCCATCTGATGGCCGACACGCTCAACCTCCCGTCGCTCAAGAGTCGCCACCGTGTCCACGGGGACGCGAACGTTGCCATCCTTGGCCGTCGCAAGGCCCATCTCGACAAGTCGCCGAGCCCGACGGCTGATAGCTTTGTTGACCTCACGACCAAAACCGGTGTCCCTGATTTCCGAGCGGTCCTCGGCAATAATCTGTCGGTCGAGCCAAGTCGCACCATCGCTGGCAATCTGCCGGTCGAGGCCGATAGCCGAGAGCGTCCGTATTCTCAGCCCGTCGCCGCCCTGGCTGAGGTCGTAAGCCTGCCCACGCTCGACGATGTCCTTCGGGACCTTCCAATTATCGGCATCGATTCGCTCGACAGGGCCCGCCCGCCGCAGCGCTTCCAGGCGGCGGACGTGGGAACGCACGAAAGCCTGGGGGTCCTTACCCTGCCGCTCAAAGCTATCGCGAATACGCTCCAGGTGCCGGCTCGGCCGGTAGATGTCGGTGCGCTCCTCGACATTGCTGGCGATGTTGCGGTCGGCAGGTCTTGGACCGGACACGACTGGGGCCGCTTCGACGATCATGTCCCGCCCGACCTCCTCGATCCGGCTCGGGTCCTTGAACTCCATGTGATGGACCCGGCCATCGATGCTGTCGACGACCAGGTAAACCCGCTCGCCCATCTCGTCTCCGGCCAGGCCTTTGGCCAGGACCCGGCCAACGATCTTCTCGCCTAAGCCTTCGCCGTGAAGGGCGAATTGGCCGACACCACGCTCCTCGGCGAGACCATTCTTGGTGAGCGCCCGATGGATCGAGTTGATGGCCTCATTGCGGTGGTCCAGATCCTTCAGGACTTGCTCCGCGCGGTCGGAAAGGGACCATCGTCCCGGCTCAAGCTCGGTTGCTATTCCATAGCGCTCCAGGTGCCTGACCCGGCCGATCATGAGGTTACGGTTCTCACGTACGAGGAAGGTCGCGCCCTCCCCGGGTCGCAGGTCGATCACGCCCTGCTCCTGCTGCTCACTCAAGAGCATCTTGTCGAGCCGGGTCACCCTCTCGGCCTCGACCTCGTTCTGCAGCTTGGTCTGAAGCTCGACCTCACTCTGGTGACCTAATTCCCGGGTCACCAGTTCGCTCGCCCGGTGGCGGACGCCATGGGCGATGTAGTCTCCGGCAATGTTGAGAATGCGGCCGTCATCGAGGACGCCGCGGACGATGACGTGGGTGTGGGGGTGGCCGGTGTTGTGATGGTCGACCGCGATCCAATCGAGACGGGTGGCGAGATCCAATTCCATCTGGCGCATGAGGTCACGGGTAAAGCCGCGAAGGTCAGCCATTTCGGTTGCATCCTCGGGTGCGACGATGAACCGAAACTGATGACGATCCTCCCGGCCGCGCTCCACAAACGCCTTGCCGTCGGCCTCGTTCTCGAACGCCGAATAGGCCTTGCCCCGATCGCCGTCACGCGTAACACCATCCCGTTCAAGGTAACGCAGATGGGCGTCGACAGCCCTGCTCATCGTCCCGCGCACCTTCGAGCCCCGTGCGCCACGCCGCTGCGGATTGAGCCGGACTACCCTTGCCTTGACCACCACCCGCCGCGCCCGGAAGCGGCCTGCGGAATCTCTCTGCCACCCACCCTCCCCGCCCGGCCGAGCGAACGAGGCAACGACTTTCGCGCCCCGGCCGCGCGCGTTGAACCGGCCTGTCCTTCCTTCCTGGCCGCCGCCCGATCGCGCTCCAAAACCTATCCGCCGAGGATCGCCGCCTGCCCTACGGACCGCGATCTGGACCTGCTTCAAAAACGGCTGGCTGCGCGGATTAATCCGCGTGCCACCGCTGCGAGACCGACCAGGTCTGATCCGAAAATTCTCACTGTCATCGCGTGCCATGACGCGACGATTGACATCGGAAAAAGCCGACACAAGAGCTGCCGAGCACTGATCGCATCAAATCGCATCAACACGCATATAGAGAACAAATAGCGTGGCTCCTCCTCGGCGCACATTGCGAGCGCCATCTCTCACAAGATTGAAATTCATCGGGAAAGTTCGGAGAGCGGCACCTGAACACATTGCGCCAGGCCATTTTGACGCCGCGAAAACTTGCAAAATCCAATGTGCAGACAAACCCTTGCGACCGAAGGGAGCCAGCGAACGACAGTTCGCTTTATCTCGCCGTCACTCCCAGCGCTCGTCGACCAGCCCGCACCTCTCGCCGCTCTTCTCCAAATGCATCGAGGCTCTGTGAACGCCAGCGCAGCACCAGCGGAGCGGAGCGTTCCATCGCTGCAGGGGTGTGGGGGGATGGAACACAGCCGATGGGAGGGGCGATAGCAGACGATGGAATGACCGTTAGCAGGGGCGTTCGAATAAGCGATGGAAGCGATGGAAGACCGATCGAAGGGGCGATGGAAGGTCACCGGGATGCTCTCTCGATGTGCTTCCGTCGCTTCGACGCGGGACCCGTTTCCACGCTCACGATTCTGCCAGCCGTGAACAAGCGCTCCATGGCGGCGCGAAAAGCCTCTGCCGATACGCCGTTCGCCTCGGGGTCGCCGGCCAGCTCAAATGGCGCACTTCCGCGACCAGTATTCGGCCGTACGGGTCGGCCCTGAGCAATGCGCTTGTCGAGCAGTTTAAGGAAAATCTCGTCGATGTCGCGCTCGGCGGCCGCCCGGTAAGAAGAGCTCTCGGCCGACGTTGCCGGAACGAATGTCAGGCCGTTCCACCGCAGTTTGATCTTCTCGCCAGCGCGCCCGTAGTTCGACTTCTTGACCTCGAGGTCCCTGATGTCCGGATCGCTTTTGTCGGCATCCGAGAGGTGCAGCATGGAGCGAACGGAGTTGCGCCAGTCGACGGAATTTGCAGTTCCGGAACCGTCGGCCATGCCGCGCACCGACGGGTGGTCGAGCAGCACGATCGCTGCCTCGTTTTCGCGCGCGATCTTCCGCAACATTGCAAGGAAGCTGCGGACCTGGCGACGGGCGATGGCTTCACCATCGAACACCGCAGCTATCGAATCAATCACGACCAAGATCGGCCGATGTGCACTGATCCAGGCTTCTATTTGCAAAAGAAGTGCCGTTTTCGTGATTTTACCCAGCCGGTCCGTAGTCGCGAGCCAGGTCGATTCAAGGTCGGGAAAATGCAGGTGCAGATCCTCGATCGCGTGCGGGTCGATGTGACGATGCTTGCAGATGCGTTCGATCCGGTCTCGAACGTTGCACTCAGGCTCTTCGCAGCTGATGAACAGCGCCGGCCCAGTCTCTACAACGCAACCCAGCCAGTCGCCGAGCCCAGCGGTCACCGCGACCAGCAGCTGCACCGCCGTCTCCGTCTTGCCGGCGCCACCGTTACCGGAATAGAGGGTGAGATCGCCGCACGGAATACGAGCTGCCGCTAGCCAGCGCTGTTGGAGCGGCTCGGTCCCCTTCCAAGCTGCCGGCGTCTTGGTTTCAAGCGACGGCGGAGTTGGTAATGGTTGGTCGTTTGACCTGCCCTTGGACCGAGCTGTTGGATGCAGCTCGACCGGCAGGTTTGCCGACATCGCAATTTGCATAACTGCCGCTTCTGTCTCGCTGCCGGGCTCACCAGTCAGCCCATGCAGTGCAGCGACTTCGAATATCTTGTCCGCAACAGTCGCCGGATTTAGCGATCCGCTTTGCACATATTGGTAGAGATGCTCGGCCATTTCCTGCAAGGCACGGAGTCGCGCAGAAGGCGTATCAGGCGCGGTCGCTACAATGCGAGGGGCGAGCAAGAGCGCCTTCTGTGCATCTCCCAATGACGACCTTGAGGTACGCGCCTCAAAATTCATCCAATCAAGTCCGGGCGTGGCGGGCTGGTTTGCAGCCACAACGCGCGCTTCGCACTTAAGAACGTGAACGATGATTGCGCTCGGATCCGGTGCGGCCGCGGCGCGCCGCTTCAGCAGCAAGTCGGCGCTCGATGTATTCGTTGATCGATTTGACCGTGATCCGGCGCGACTTGCCCTCCGTGTAACTCTCCAGCTCACCCGTGTTGATGAGCTCATAGAGCTTTTTGCGCGAGACCTGGATCGCCCTCATCGTCTGGTTCGGCGATGCTACGAGCGGCGCTTCCAAGGCTGAAGAATCAGCAGACATTTGCGAAACATCCTGTTGTTTCCGGATGCCTCCGAGCATGTCTGATTTGATTTATATCGCAATGCTGCCGCGAGAGCATTCGCAGTATCGGCGGCTCAATGGGGTAATTGTGTGCCGGTGCGACCTTTGGCTCTGGACGTTTATCTCCCGCGCGAAAAAAATTTGAGCGCTTTCAGGTCAAAGCCGACATCAGTTGGCACGCAGGGCTGGCAGGTTCAGTCGGGATGACCCGTTGCGGACCTTTCAGCGGGATGATGCTCCGACTCGGTTTTAGGCCACAGAGATGTCGGGTGGTCCCTGGCCGCTCCAGAATTTCAGCGACCGGAGGGCACCGTCAAGGGAACCAGTACTCCCTGACCGTTTATTATCTCCTGTGCCGGCCGCTTCCTGTGGTGCGAATTGGCATCATACCCGAGATCATTGCTATCATCGTCTTTGCCGCCCAACATGGAACGGATTTGCTCGTCGGGATCGACATAGAGCGATGAACCGTCGGGGGCCGTGCCTGTTGAGGAGTCCATCGAGAAGGCAGACGCATAATGCGTACAAAGCAGCAAGGCCGCCGCCGCAGTAACAATGAAGACAATGCGCATGGATGTTGCTCCAAATCAGGTGGCCATCCTAGCGCATGCACGACGGTAAGACTGTAGCGTTCGCGCAACATTGGCGACATATATCTCGGCGTTCGCAACCGATTGCCAGGCGTGCGGGTCCACTGACCCTGCGCTACGATCACGACTCAGTACTTCACCGGCAGCGACCACGCGTGGTACGATGCCACGGGTTGCGACAACGGTGGTCACATTGCCACCGGATGACTCGACGAGCCGCGGTAGCCAACCCTCCAGACCGAGGCCATTGACGATCATGAGTTTGGCATTCCTGATCGCCTTTGCATCGGCGGCCGTCGGCGAATAGACATGGACGTCACCGTTGGGGCCGACCAGCGTGGTGACGTCGACCCGATCACCGCCAACGTTCCTGGCGAAATCGCCGAGGATCGAAAATGTCGCCACCACCTTTAGCTTCGTTGCTTCGTGCTGGGCAGCGGCGGGCAACATCGCCGCGGTCGCTGCGAGGCCAACGAAAATCAACAGCCGAAATCGTCGAAAGAAGCCGTCGGCGGGTACTCGACTGTCGCGACACAGCTCGTACAAGAGTGGCTCTCCGAATTGCTTGAATGATGGAACCCGAATCCAGCGGTAGCCGACCCGCTCCTCTCCCTTGTATCCTCTGAGATCATGTGTAATGTTATAACATCACAAACGGCCGGAGGGAAATATCCTATGCCCGATGCTGCACCCCAGATGCCCGTCACGGTTCTGACCGGCTATCTCGGCTCCGGGAAGACGACGTTGCTCAACCGCATTCTCTCTGAGACGCATGGCAAGCGGTTTGCCGTGATCGTAAACGAATTCGGAGAGATCGGTATCGACAACGATCTCATCGTCGACGCGGACGAAGAGATTTTCGAGATGAATAACGGTTGTATTTGCTGCACGGTTCGGGGCGACCTCGTTCGTATCATCGCAGGGCTGATGCGGCGCAGCCGAACCTTGGACGGCATTGTCATCGAGACTACAGGCCTCGCAGATCCCGCGCCGGTGGCGCAGACGTTCTTTGTCGATGAGGACATCCGCCGCAAGACGAAGCTCGACGCCATCGTCACCGTCGCGGATGCCAAGCATCTTCTCGAACAGATCGACCGGGCGCCGGAAGCGCAGGAACAACTCGCCTTCGCCGACGTCGTTCTCGTAAACAAGGTCGACCTTGTCGATGCGGGGAACCTCGCAACGGTCGAACGTCGTATTCGAAACATCAACCCATATGCGAAGATTCACAGAACGGAGCGCTGTGACATCGATCTCGCCCAAGTGTTGGGACGAGACGCTTTCAATCTCGAGCGCATCCTCGAAGTCGAGCCGGGATTCCTTAACGAAGAACACGAGCACGAACACGACGTGGGGATCGGCAGCCTGTCCCTGGTCGCCGACCGACCGATGAAGCCCAACAAATTCGTGTCATGGATTCAGGACGTCACCCAACGCTACGGGACGGACATCCTGCGCATGAAGGGCATCGCATCGATAGAGGATGACGATCGGCAATTTGTCGTTCAGAGCGTTCACATGCTCATTGAAGGTGGAAGTCAGCGTCCGTGGAAGGAGCAGGAGCCGCGCCAGACACGGCTTGTTTTCATCGGGCGTGACCTGCCAAAGGACCTTCTAAGGCAAGGCTTCGAGGCCTGCTGCGCCTGAGGAAGTGCAGATGGGCCAGATCGCAGGATTTGTTTCGAAATCCGAGCTCGAGCGGGTTCGCTTAATTCGCGAAGCCCGCGCGATATATGACAGCATCTTTCCACCGACCGATGCGGCCGGCGAGCGGCCGGACGGCCGCCTGTGCCAAGGAGCGCAACCGGGCGGACAAGAACCCGCTCCCGCGAAAAGAAACGGCCGAGTGACGAGGCCCTGATAGCCCCTCGATCGCCATATTTTGCTCGTCCATTGCAGGGCGATCGCTGATGGCGGTAGTCTTGAGGTTCAGGCGCCGGAAGGGAACGACTCCGTGGCAGGGGCGAGAATGAGGTTGGCAAGGGCCTTTGCCCAGCAATTCGCAGCGTATCTTGCGCTGGCGGCGCTCTCGCTTCAGCTCGCGCTGTCATTCGACCATGTCCACAAGCATGATCTCGGCTTTATAGGCGTCGACCGCGCTGACGCTATAAGCGTCAAGCACGCCCGGCCGGGACTTCAGGTCGCGGAGCGGCTGCCGGCGCGGCTAGCCGACGACGAAGAACACTGCCCGATCTGCTTCTCGAACTTCCTGCTGGCGAACTCTTCGCTGCCGGATGCGCCGGTAAATCCGCATTCGCTGCAATTTGCCGTGGTTGATAGTTCGCTCAGTCCTGTTTCCGATCGGGTGTTTCGGTCGCGTCACGCGTCATTCCTGTCGCGCGCGCCCCCTGCGGTCTGACGCCTTGCTGCCACTTCCGTGCTCGCTGGACATATGTTGCGGCGCGCGACACGGATGAGATCGTCCTCTCATGGGTGATCACGGGCTAACGAGCCGATGGCGGCCGTTCCGCGCCGTCATCTGCACCAGGCCGATGAGAGCGCGCGCCTCGCGCGCATCCGAGATCGCAGTCCCCGCTGCTTGCGGGTGCTTACATTCCCCGATTCGGCAGACAGATCATGATCAAACGCACGTGCTGCTCCTGCGCGATCCTCCTGTTGTGGTTTTCCATGAACCGCGCGGAGGCGCATCCCCATGTCTGGGTCACGTTCCACAGCGAAGTGCTCTACGCAGCCGATGGCACCATGACGGGCGTCCGTCACGCCTGGACCTTCGACGACATGTTTTCAGCCTACGCGCTTCAGGGCATCTCCCACGCCAAGAAAGGGCAATACACGCGGGCGGAGCTGGCCTCGCTGGCCCAGACCAACGTGGAGTCCCTGAAGGAGTATGACTACTTCACCTATGCGCGCGCCGACGGCAAGAAGCTGAAATTCGCGGACGCGGTCGACTATTGGCTCGAATACAAGAACGCCACTCTCACACTCCATTTCACCTTGCCCTTGAAAGCGGTCGCTTCCGCCAAGAGCGTGCAGATCGAAATCTACGACCCCTCGATCTTCGTCGATTTCGAGTTCGCCAAGAGCACGCCAGTTTCCCTGAGTGGCGCGCCGCAATGTCAAATGACCTACGATCTGCCACACCAGCCGACGGCCGCCGAGCAGTCGCGGCTCAGCCAGCTCGATTTCGTGCCGCTCGATCCCTCGAGCACCTATGGCGAAATCTTCGCCAACAAAATCGTGGTGAAGTGCCCATGACCAGATCGCGTGCTGTCTCCGTAATCATTTTGTTGGTGACTTTCATCGCCTGTGCGACCAGTATCGCGTCGGCGTGGAGCGCGCCATTCGGTGCGCCGGATCCTGCGAACGGAATGTCCGCTTCCACGCTCACGGGCTGGATTTTTGCCGAACAGGCTGCGTTCTACCGCTCGCTGTCGCGCTTCATCCTGGCAGCCAAGGAGGACGGGACCGGGATGTGGGAGCTGTTCGGCATCTCCTTCGTCTATGGCGTCTTCCACGCTGTCGGCCCAGGGCATGGCAAAGCCGTGATCTCCTCCTACCTCGTCGCCAATGAGGAGACCTGGCGCCGCGGTGTTGCGCTGTCATTCGTGTCTGCCGCGATCCAATCGGCCGTTGCCATCGTCGTCGTGGCGATCGCTGCGGTTCTGCTTGGCGCAACCGCCAAGGCAATCGGACTGACCGTCCATCTGGTCGAGATCACAAGTTATGCTCTAGTCATTCTGATCGGCCTCAGGCTTTTCCATGTCAAAGGCCGCGGCTTCCTGATCGCCTGCCGCGAACTTGGCTGGCATCTGGCGCCCGGTCTGGCTTTCGCCTCGGCTCCAGCTGCCAACAACCTGAGTGCCACACCCTTCCGGTTGTCGGAGGGGAGGCCAGGTGCGATGGCCCTGCGCGGCGGGCAATGCCAGATTGACGGATGCGCCGCCCACGCTCGCGGCTTCCAGTGCCACCACGATCATGAGCACCATGAATTGGCCTGGGGCCACGCCCATGGGCCGGAGCCGGCGAAACTCGCCGGCGCAGGCGGCTGGCGGCGAGGGCTCAGCGCGGTGATGGCGGTGGGTTTACCCGCGGAAAAGCTACGCGAACTCCTGGCAGCCCAGACGATCGATGGCGAGACGCCGATCTGGCGTAAAGGTTTGGCCGACTGGCAACCGCTGCGCACCACCGAAATCGGCGTGCAGCTCAAGGATACGCCACCGCCCATCGCCGCAAACCATGTGAACAATGGGTTGGTGTGGGCGCTCGCCTTGGCGCCGATTGCGTATCTATTCTTGGACCTTGCTATCCTTAACAGCCAAAACGCCCATATCATTCAATGGCAAGACGACACCCCGGTGTACGATCCATTCTTTGCGACATTTATATCACCGCTCACTTGGCTCATTCCCCTTCTGACGAATGCGGCGCTGTGTCTTCTCGATACGGAGCAACTCAAGCGCGCGGGCTACAGCTCCGGATGGATGACGTTCTTTGCCTTGTTCTTGGCGCCCGTCTATCTCTTCGCGCGCGCACAACGCCTGCGTCAGACACCGACCTATGGCTTCGTCTGGATCGGATCATTCATCGCATCGATAATTCTGCGAGCAATATGACATGCATCCGGGTTCTCAACCTCCTTCGGACGACACCGCTTTCATTATCTTCCTGGGCATAGCTTTCCTCATTGTCGGCATCATCTACATCGTACCGAGCATAATCGCATTCCGACGCAACCACCCGAACCGTTGGATCATCCTCGTCATCAATGTTGCCTTCGGCGGCACGATCATCGGCTGGGGGATCGCGCTGGTCTGGGCGATGCGGGCCGCTCACCGCGTGGGCTCTACAAGCAGCGGCGGGGAATCCGGCCTCAACCTTTTCATCAACGACGTGAAAAAGATTCAGCTCGTCAAACCACCACCGCTGCCTCAGACATCCGCCGTTCAGGAGCTGGAACGCCTTCATGATCTTCTCGTCCGGGGTGCGATTTCCCAGGTCGAATTCGACGGCCTGAAGGCCAAGCTGCTTGGCAATGCCCCCTCACGTTGAGACAGAACAATGAAAATGCTACTGATTATTGCGCTTCTGCTGCCGGCCTTTTGTCTCGGGGACCTCAACGCGGAGGAACTCACGTTCTACCAAAAGGAGACGGATAGTTGGTGGTCAGTGTTCGGCGGAGCTGACGCGGAGACCGGGCAAGCCACTTGCTACGGCCGCGCGAACAAGAAGGATGGATCGTCCATTCAAATCCACCGCTCCCTGGTTGACGGTGAGGTCTGGGCCATCATCCACAACACCGCGTGGGAAATCGACGGGCAGGACCGTGGTAAGCTTCGTTGGAACTTTTTCGGCGGCAAAGGCGCTCTCGTCGACGGGGCGGACTTCGAATACGTTGTCAAGGACAAGAACACCGTCTTGATCCTGCAGATCATAGCGAAACACTTCTCGGAGGCGATTTGGAATGCCCGCTACTTTACCCTGGTGATGCCGGGCAACCTGCAGAATCTGTCTGTTAGCTTCGAAAGCAAGGGAAGTTCGATGCTCGCCGCGTTGGCGGAGTGCGTCAAACAGAATGAGACGAAGTACAAGAACTTCAAGCCGTCCCTGGAGAAAGTCCCGGACGCGGTGAAGGAACAGCTCTGAACGATTTGTGCGCGTAGGGGAGCGCGGCTATGCCCGGAAGTGGATTAATGTGTAATGTCGCGTCCGGGCGACTTACGCAGATCGAATGATCATCTGAGCATGTCAGGCTGGAGCATTGCCGCCTTCACCCATCGCGGTCGCGTGCGTCCTGAGAATGAGGACGCGATTGCGATCGGCACCCACATCCTGACTGGCGATATGGATGCTCCGATAGTCATGACGGCACCGAACGATAGCTGCCTCCTGATGATCGCGGACGGCATGGGTGGTCATGCGCATGGCGCGATGGCCAGCCGAGCCGTGCTCGATTATCTGGTTGCTGCGGTCGATCGGCTCTCAAATCCTGCCTCCTGCGTCGAAATCATCGAGGAAGCCAATCAAAAGCTCTTTGAACTCATGCGAGAACACCGGGAAGCGCTCGGGATGGGCACGACGCTTGTGGGAGCCATTCTGGCGGCCGACCGACTGATCACCTTCAACGTCGGAGATAGCCGTTGCTATCTAATCAGCGCTGGCCAACTGGTACAGCTCAGCCACGACGACGTACCCGAAGGCGGGAGCGATTATTTCGGTCGGCGCCGAACTCATGCCCTCACCCAGGCGCTAGGCGGCTCCTTCCTTCCCATAGCTGTTGAGCCCCACGTCACCGTCGATGCACCACTCGTAGCCGGAGAGACCTTGCTCCTTTGCAGTGATGGAATCAGCGACATGGTCGGCAATCCGACTATCAGCAAAATCCTGAAGGCAGCCAAAACGCCCGTTCAGTCCGTGCGCAATCTCGCCGCTAAGGCATTCCGCGCCGGGGGCCGAGACAACATGTCGTTAATGGTCGCGTGCCGCTCGGATGTGTCGAGCGTCGGCGAGCAGCACCTAAGATAGGTTGGGTAACCGGATGGCGCCCTTTCGCGCTGAGACGAAATCCGACACGATTGGGAGTCCGATAGAAACCCACGGTGGCCAAGTCAGGACTACGGTGTGGCGCCTGGTTCTGCCGCGTACTTGAAGCAAGGGCGGCCTGCGCACCCAGCCCTGGTCCATGCCGAGGGGCTGAAGGTTGTCCGTATCGAAGACGATGTCGAACTGGCGCCCCCGCATCACAATGCGCATCCCGACCACACGCTTTTCGGCGCTGTTGACGGCTACCGTAACTTGGACGTTGGGCGAAGCCTCGAATTGCAGAGGCCCCAGTTTCCAATGCAGTCCCGCCCCATCGTCCCAGCGACTGAACAGCAGCGCATCCGTCACCTTGGCGAGGTTGAACTCGTAGTGGTCCTTCACGCGCTCGCCGTTGACCTCGCCGAAGCTCATGCAGATGCCGCAGGCTGCCTTCAGCATCCAGCGTTCGACCGCGTCGCCGCTGATTAGGAAATTCAGGCTCTTTCTCGACAGAGACCGGCGCCCGAAATCCTCATCAATCTGCTTCAATGCCCGGAAGAATGCGGCGGCTTCGGCGTCAAGCACCTGCAAAGCCGAGTTATGACGCCGGCACAGCACTTTGGCGGTGAGTGCACTAATCGGCAGAAGCTGGTGTTCCTCTAGGCGCTGCCAGGGCATGCCCGAAATGTCGATCATGGTGCCGATCTCACTGAGAACGGCTTGGGAGAGTAGTGTTCTCTTGAGATCTCTCTGTCGCAGTCAGCGGTAGTAGATAAATAGCACCGTGGGTGCGCGTAATTAGTTTTGGGCAATGGAGGAAGCGGATCGCTAGTCCGTTTCCATGCCCGCCCTGTTATCGTATGACAGCAGGCCTCAAGCTTTACTCCACTGCCACAGGGACAGGGATCGCTCAGTTTCCAGGGCAAAGCGATTCGTGGGGGCATCATTGAGTCTTAGTCGTGCGATCGGAAGTATGGGCCGTGATATGGGCTATCAAACCGCCAGCTTCGGGAAGCGCTGAGAAATAAGAACTATTCGGCCAGTATGGCGGGGGAAGTGGGGCAAATTAGCGAACACCGCAACCCATTGGAAAATCGACATAATTATCGATGACCTCTTCCCTTCCTCGCGCGAGGAGACCTTTGCGGCGGAGGCGCGAAGACTTCGGTCTACTGGCCATTCACTTCGCGATATCGGCGAAAAGTTAGGCCTGAGCAAGGGCGCAATTTGGAGAATGACGAGAGGACCTGCCTGAAAGGTTCTCCGCAGGTCAGCTTGAAAGTGGTCCGCTTCGTAAAAGGAGGGCCAAGGGAGCGTCCGAGGCCCTCTAACGAAAAGGCCTTCTCTCGGATCCTACTAGGCCACAAGGACGCGGTCCAAGTCCCTCTAACGGCGGCTCTTCCTCCCTGCTAACCACTCGCGCAGCAGTTTTTCAACGATCCCCGACACCTTCAGGCCGTCCTCGATCGCGGCGATCTTCGCGGTCTTGATGACATCTTCGTCTAAGATGACCGTAAGCGGCTTCTTGCCGGTCGGCGCCCGAGGACCACTTCTGCTCTTTGGGCCTTCTGTCGCACTCTTCCTTGCCATCCCTTGCCACCGCGCTGATTCGGCCACTGAGCCATGATGCGGCCGGCCGCACGGAAGTGCAACACGCCCCGGCAATACGTTTACCATGTTTAATTGCGCACGACTGCACAGTTTACAATGCGCACCGGTGCTCATATATAGCACGATGAGTTTGATCAACTGATCGTCCCAACACTGGGATCAAGGTGAACATGACCGCCGCTTGGTTCAACCCAACGCTCGTTGCCCGCACCGCCCTGCTCGATGGTTCATTTTCGGGGTTACGGACTATCGACTCGCTTGGATCAATTCTGCGGGTCTGCGATTAGCAGGCAACCGTGGCAGGCCGCGCCGTGGGTGGCTCGATCGCCGCTTCTTTCGTCCGGTTCATGATCTGCGCAAACCGGATCGTTCGAGCAAACCCGTAGAGACAAGAGACCTCCCTCAGGCGATGAACGGCAACAAGGTTCTTGACCCCAGAAAGATCGATCTGCGCATTGGGATCTGCCCAGGCATCCCGCGGCAGCGTTTGCGCATAGAGCTTCGCAGTGGGATGGTTCGCGCCGATCTCCGGGCGACCGCTTGCAAACGTGTCGAACTCCGACAGCTTGGGTGATCGTGAGGCGTCCGTCGTCGCACCCTCACGGATGCGTTGCAACCTATCGAAAATGTCCCCGTCAGAATACGGTCCAAGCGTGGCCGACACTTTCGGATTGAACCGCTTTGCCTGTGCGACGTCTTGGACGGATTGGACACTAGCCAAATCTCCCGACAGCTCATCGACCAATTTACTGAGTTCGTCTTCCTCGGAAGGAAGAGAGATGACCGTATGGACTTGAGGGAAATAGGTGTTGGTCGCGGTGCGTATCAGCAGTTTGAGATTATCGCCGCAACCGTCGGGGTCTCTGTCAAGTAGCCATGGCCGCTCACCACGGCACTTTCCAAGGCGGCCCGGTTGAAAGGTATCTTGAAGTGACAGCCGGCGCTTGCACCCGCAGACGATGCTGGTATCGGCCGGATCCGCGCTGGTGCCCTTTTCTTCGACCCACATCGGCTCGTGGCAAGGACTCGAGCCATGAACCACCCATCGCCAATCGATGTCTTGGAGATGCCCTTTGTCGCAAGCGCAGACAAAACGGATCGGCGTCACGTCGCTCTTCCGCCCGTCGTCGAACTGAAATTTTCGACGTCCCTTACTGTCAAGGTCCTGCCAGCGGACCAATCGCCGACGCCGGGTCGCTTTTCCTGCGGAGGTGTCGGTCTCCACTTGCTCGCATATGAACCAAGTCGGGAAAATGGGCGCGGCGACGCCGCGTGGAATGCCATTTTTACTGTCTAACGATGTCGGCGGCGTCCGCAAAGTCAGGCTGGCGGATTGCGCGAGCCGCCCTTGCTGTTTCAATATTTGTTCTAGACGCGTCGTCAGCCGCGGCTCAGGAATCATGGTGAAGGCATTTCCCACCATATCCCATTGCTCGAGTCCGCCGATCACAACGGACCGTGTCGGCAGATCTATCATCGCGCCGGGACCAAAAGTCGATATCAACTGGCTCAGCCGTTGCGCATTCTTGATCATGTCAGATCATCCGCGTTAGCGATGGTGTTGCCGTGCGGGTCTTTGACCTTGAGGGCGACATTGGGTTCCACGTCGCGCATTGAGCGGCCGGCGACGAAGCGACGGTGCGGCTCCGCCAGGTTACCGATCTCTGGCTCAAGCGGCATGTGTAGCAGCCGGTGCGGGCTCTTCTTTCTGGCGTACGCGAACGCATTGCCGCCGGCCGCCTGCTCGTCCGCTGTCGCGACCCAAGCATCCAGAATATCGTCGATTAATACGGTCAGCGCGGCGCGACCACCAGCAATCATTCGCTCTGGCGCCCGATTGACGATCGCATCACGGACCCGGAGGCGAATTCCTGCATTATTCTTCAGTTCATTTACGGCACCCTCCGGCGTCAGCGCGGCGTCAATATGCCGAGCTGCTGCCACCACCACCGCAGCCAATGCGCGATCGAGTGCACGCGCCGCCCATGGCGTGACGCTGGTAGCTTCCACGGCCCGATAGAACGTTCGGTGGAACTGGCCGAATTGTTCAAAGTGCATGCGGTCGCGTGGTTTGTGCAGATTCAGCACCGCCAGGACAAGGCCAGGGCGAATATGATCGCGGCCGACCCGGCTGGTGGCTTGAATATATTCGGCGGCGGTCTTGGGTTGCCCCTGCACGAGCATCAGTCCTAGGCGCGTGATATCGAGACCGACGGATATCATGTTAGTTGCGAGCGCCACGTCGACGGTTTCAGTATTACGGCCGAACACCGCCTCAAGCCGTTGCTTGGCTTTCGCGACCTCATCGGTCGAGACGCGGGAGGTCAGCTCCATCGGCTCCTTGATGCTGCGATCCGCGAATGGTTGGTCGATAGGATCGACCCTCCGTCGCTGGGTGCCGTAGCGCGCAGCGCGGTCTCGCACTTCGTCCTCGACGATGCGACGCGCGCCTCCGAGCTCGCGTAGGGCGTTGAAGTAGCAAAGCGCCGTCATATAGGGATCAGTGGGATTTGGTGCGCCTCCCTGAGCCGGCAAATTCGCGTCATAGGCCGCCTGTGCCGCAGCGACAAGTGTGGTCAACGAGCGCAAGAATACGAGCTTCGGGCCGCGGCCCTGCGCAGCAATGCCGAGATAAAGTCGGGCTGCATTGGTGGTGGACGGTACGGTGCGCGCAAAGAAGCTATCAACGCGATCGATCCCCGGCGGCGGGAAAATGCTAGTCGTGTTGCGATCGAACAAGGCCGCGATCTGATCGGCGGCCCGCCTCACAGTTGCGGTCGACGCTACTATCTTCGGGCGCACACGTTTTTCGCCGGAGCCCCGTGAGGCAAGTTGATCGATTGCGGCCTCGTAGAGTCCTGCGACCGTTCCCAGCGGCCCGGCGATCAAATGAAGTTCGTCCTGAATGATTAAATCGGGCGGATCGAGCGACCAGCCATTGCCCAATGGGCGACCTTCTCCCGGCTCCGCGGCGCCGTAGAATCCCACGTCATCTCTGAAGCGATCAACATGGCCAAAGAATCCCCCCGTCTCTCCCACCCACGGCAGGGCAGCAAATTTGTCGACAGTGGCGATCAAAAATGCCGGCAGCCGTCGATAAATGGGCTCATCGACCGTGAGAACCGGTAGCGGCCGATTGCGGCTGAAATCGCAGCCTGTGTTGACGCAGCGAATCTCCAGATTGGTGGGCGCAAGCATATTTGGTGTGCAAGCGAAGGAAGCTGGCGTGAACTCAGTTCCGCACCACGGGCAAGCCTTAAGCGGTGCAGGAGCACGCTTGTCACGCCCGCTCGCATAGCGGCGCACTCGACCGACGGCGGTCGTCTCATCCGCATTTCCCTTACCTCCGAGCTTATTCGGGGATGCGTCAGAACCAACCCAGAGACCTATTTCGATCGGCCAATCACCAAGCACGCGGCGCCCGCGCTCATCGACGTTTGCCTTGTCTGTGCGCATGAGCTCAAGGGCGCACACAACACCCGCGGCACGCGCAAGCTGGTCAAGGGTGAGGAGGCGTAGCGTGTAGCGCATTATCACCGCCACGCCAGCCCCGAGCACCCCGGATCCGCCAAGCCGTCGATGTGCGATGACAAGAGCCGCGAGGCCGAGATAGGCCTCGGTCTTGCCGCCGCCGGTTGGGAAAAACAAGAGATCAGCGGTCTCGCGGTCGGGATCTTTCCGATCAATCAATCCCGCCGTATTGAGCAGAATAAACGCAAGTTGGAATGGGCGCCATTGGGGCTCATCCAGCGCATTCGGATCTCCGCTTGCACCCGCGACGCGACGACGGGCTGCCAGCGCGACGGCTTTGTTCATGAAGCGGAATGCCGTTCGCGCCTTGGTATTGGTCGCAAGAATATCGATGCCGGCTATAATTCGAGCTCTTGCTGCCTCCATTTCGGCGACAAGGCGCTCGCCCGTTTCACGACGTCGTGTTGGAAGGCCGGAGAGTTTGGTACGTTCAGCATTGATCCAATCCTCGTAAAGAATGGGCAGGTCGGACAAAGCCGCACGAAGTGCGGTCCCGTCGCCCGCAGCCAACTCTGCCAGCGCCTCCATGCCGAACGTAACCCGCGCTTTGAAATCGGCATCCTCGTTCGGTGCAACGCGCTCAACTTCTGCTGACGGGAGCGGATCCGTCCAGACCCGCGTAATATTGCCGGCATCCTGCGAGGAGTCCCAGCCCGCCGCGGCATTGCGGCCGACAGCCCATTCGCGGACGTCCCGGTAGTGTAGGTCGGCAATCCGTAGATCCCAGTCATAGGCGCGGTAACCGGAGAGATCGCGGCGCGGTCGGAATCCGGCCTCGCAGATAAGTTCCAGGCGCGCCTGAAAGGCGTAGCTAACATCGGAATAAAATTTATGCACAGTTGCGCGGCGATTGACTAGGAACACGGTAAGGGCGCGGACTTGCTCTGTCGTCCCGTCGGGCATCGCGTAGCTGACCGATGGTCTCGAGCACCAAGCCCCCACCTCGACGCTGTTCAGCAGCGCTCTCAGGCACCACAATCTGATCGCCGCGACCGTCGACCACGGCAGAGTGAAGGCTCTCTCTGCTTGGGCGTGCGGACCCATCGACCGATGGTCGCTTGGGGCGTTTGGTCTTTCCCGCCTCGCCGACCTTCTCCGGCCAGGGGTCCGGAAGCAAGATTTCTTCCGGTAGTGGGGGCTCGGTACGATAATCGCCCCAGGACCAGCGCCTCGATCGCGCGTGACACCCGGGTCAAGCAGAACGGTCAGACCGACAGATGACGGCAGAAAGCGCCGACGTGCGTTGCGGCGCCTCTGGCTCCTCATTGTCGGTCGCAGCGCCGCCAGTGCCGTCCGCATCGGGCTCTTCGACGTCGATTTCCATCTCTTCCTGGGCCGAAGGATCATTGTCGTCGTCTTTGCCGTCGAGGCCCAACGGATCTTCTGCAGGAGCGAGAAATCCGGCCAGGTACCAGCGCGAAGGACTTTCGTTCAGGCGCTCTTTGGCAAGATCCGCATCTTGCGGTCCCGGACCGATCAGATCGCGGCGGAACACGTTCACGATATGGCGCGGATATCAACCGAATTTGTCATGATCGCCCCAATGTTTCCGAAAGAAAGAGTTCGCCGACAACATTCTTTAGCCACTTGGTCGTATAGGCCGGCTGGAGCCTCTTTTGGCGGATGGCCAGCATCGACAAGAAGCGATTCCAAAGCCAGCAGCCGATCTTTTAGTCCAAGTCGAACGCCGAAACGCATGCTGGCCTTGTCAGGACCGCACAGAACCCACGCATCGCTGCGCGTCGAGCGCATGCGCCCACAGCGATCGTTCGCCGATGTCGAGCGCGATGTCAGGCGCTCGAACTGCCACGACGGCTCGCTGAGCATCGTCCACGGAATGGACCGCTTTGAGCGAGGCCCGAAGGTGCGTGCATCGATTTGCAATTCCGACCGGCGCCGCTGGAAACCGGTTTGCGTCTCGATCACGCAGTCTTCGACCGTTTCGACGGCGTAACCGCTGGACAGCGCGCGCCATGCACCAACCCGAAAGGATTCCAGGATGGCGTTGGTATCGACGAGCACAGGACCACGGTGACGTGCCATCGTGCCTCACAGTTCGATCGGGGAATTGCACCCCATGGACCGTGAAGAGATCACCGAGATCGTCGACCGTCAGATCGAGAAGCCCCGCTGCCCGCCGCGCTGAAACGCGTCCCTCGTCGATCGCAAGTGCGATGACCTCCATGAACGGCTTCGAAAACAAGGGCGGCAGCTACAGCCGCGACGGTGTCGCGCCCGTTGTTGCGCAATGCAGCATCAGGAACTGCCCGCGCTACGACAGGCTTCAATCGGTTGAGGGCGACCAGCCGCCATTTCAGAGCAGAGGCGGTAACCTGAAGCTCGTCCGCCGCTGCATTCAATCGCCCTGGTAGCTCGCCCTCGCCGAGTGCGGACCAATCGCCAAACCGCTCGAGCTGGGGCTCGGCATCAGAACCGCTGAAGCAAAATTGTTAGCCAACTGTTCAACGCGATTGCCGCCTGTCTCGCGCGCTTCCTCCGTATGCTCAGGCGGCATGGCATCCCAAGTGAGAATGTGAAACAGTTCGTGCGCGAGGTCGAAATTACGACGACCCTACAACCTCTTGGCGATTGATTAACACCACGTCCAGTTCCGGTAAACGGCACGCTGCACCGGAAATGCCTTTGAACGCATCCACCATTAGTACAAGAATGCCGAGCTTCCGCTCCATCACTTCGATCAGGCGCGCTGCAGAACGTCTCCGAGCTCGAACTCAGCAACGAAGCGTTCGCCGGCCTGCATCGCGTCTTCGAAGGTTTGCTGGCGTGTGATCGGCAGCGACCTGCGCAGCAGAGGAGCAATCCGTCCGACTTGCGGGGCAATCACGCGAAAGGCCGAGATCCATCGTCCGGCGTTTCGTTCATAAGCGTCGAGGCGAACTCCGTCCGACATCGCTCTGGCGCCGCCAGTTGAAGCGGCCCTCACCCACCAGAAGAAACGGATCGGTGAAGTAATCTAGCGGAGCGCCCAGCTTTTCGACGGCCAAGATAAGCTCTTCGGCCGTGACACGGCGCTCACCTGTCTCGATCGCCGACACGGTTTGACGGTCCTTGAAGCCGAACAGACGGGCAAGATCATCTTGCGAGAGCTTTCGCTCCTCGCGCAACGCCTTGATCCGCGCTCCAATCACGTTCGCCATGATGCCCCTCTCTTCTCCATCCTAATCTTGCAAAACGCACTTTGCAAGATTATTTTGCGATCTGTAATTTGCGGAATGAGGCTGCTCACCGGTAATTGGGGCCTTCGGCGGTGGATATCGAAGCTTTTTGCACGCGCGACCCTTGCGGCCCCAACCGGCAGGGCCTATCTCATGTTCATCACGTGAGGATTACAATGAACATGAACATGGCTGAGTTGTGCGGTGGCGCCGTGCTCTCTGGAGCATCTAGCGGCCGCACTGCGTTGGCGGATTTGCTCAAGGCGACGGCGAGAGAGCCGTCCACTGTGACGCCGGTTCTCTTGAACTTCGAGTGGGTAACCGTCGCAACGTCAAGTTTCTTGCGGGAAAGTGTGCTCGCATTCAGGGACGCGATTCGCAGCCGCAAGTCGAATTACTACCCCGTCGTGGCCAATGCGAATGCCGATGTTCGTGAAGAACTTGAAGACCTTTTGAGCCGACGTGGCGGAGTGCTTATGGCCTGCGTCGTGAAGGACGGAGAAGTCATCGAGACGAATTTGATTGGGGAATTAGATCCAAAGCAGCGGCTGACTTTCGACTTGGTGCAGCAGCGGCGAGAGACTGACGCTGGCGAATTGATGCGAGACTTCGCGGACACGGATCGCGTCAAGAGTTCGACGGCCTGGAATAACCGGCTCGCGGGCCTAGCAGCCCTTGGCATCGTAGCCGAGGTCAGTCAGGGCCGATCAAAGCGGTACAAACCGATATTTGAAAACGATATTTGATGGAGTGTAGTCATGGGGGCGGACTTCCTCGAAAAGGCGACTCCCCAGTTCGAGAAATGCTGGGACAACGGACGGCTCGATTTGGTCACACAGGACCTTTTCTCGCGTTTGCCGACGAGCAAGTCGCGCTCGTTTGCTGCTGTGCTGCAAGGAGGCGTGTTACCCAAGAAAGGCGAAAAGCTCACCATCGACAAGCTTGGAAAGACCCTCGTCGTGGGCCGCGGCCACACTGAACTCGCAAGGTGCGAGGACGCAGCGGCCCAACTGACCGAGGCAATTGAATCGAATTGCGGCCTCGCCCAAGGCACTGTCGACGAGGTGCATGAGTTGGCCGGTATCGTGGAGATTTCCGTATGCATCGGCCGGCCGAAATCGAAATAAAGGCACGTACCGGGGTTTCGCGACCGCATATTGCCGAGCGCAAGCTTCGGCACGACCGCGAACTCCATCAAATTCCGTTGGGTTGTGCGGGATGCCGCGAGAAGTCCACATGCGGCGGCATCGCGGTAGAAGCCAATATATGGAGCTGTCTCAGCTTCTGCTGCGGAAATCCAAACAAGTGTGATCGCGTGTGCCGCAACAATCCTGATTTCGCATTTCGGGTGTATGAAGTTGGAGGCTTCGGGCTGCATTTGCCGCAGGCGACATTGCTTGCACCGCCTACGCTGCCTTCGGTTGTACCGGAGATCTTCCATAGCTCAGGACGCAAGCGGCCTTTTGCGCCGGCTATAGCTAGTGTCTCGCTCTACAGGATGTTTGATCGTCGCACGGGTGATCCCCGATATCACACGCACGATGCGCTTTGTGATCAGTTCAAGATTTCAAGGGGCACGCCATTCTTACTAACTGGAATCCAACGAGACCGACCGTTGGAGCGCTGGTGGGAATTGGGGAAAGCCAAAAGGAAGGCTATCATCGGTGCGGCGCACGGCTGCGGCGCCGTTTTGGCTACCTCGCCAAACTACAGTCTGTTTCTCGACCGCCCTCGGTGGGACGATCTACACGCGATTAAGCGGATTGCTCTTGTGCACGGCGAATTCCTGGAAGCCGGCATGCCGGCCGCACTTCACGTAAACGGTCGTACAGAGACTGACTTTGCCAGGTGGGCGGAATTCATCGCCGCGCATCCGGAAGTAACGCATCTGAGCTACGAATTCACCACCGGAACTGGACGTTCGACGCGCCGCCGCCAACACGCCATCTGGCTCTGCGGAATTGCAGCAACGGTCGGCCGGCCTCTCCATCTTCTTGTCCGCGGCGGCACTGACGTCCTTCCGGAATTGTGCGCCGCATTTTCCGGTGTGACGTTCCTCGAAACGACGGCTTTCCTAAAGACAATGATGCGGTTCCGCGCCATCAAGAAAGAGCCTGTAGACTGGTGGTTGTCGCCGACCGCTATCGGCGCGCCCCTTGATGACCTTTTCGAAACGAATTGGGAGATCTGCCGAGACGCGATTTCCGACGTGATGCGCCGCCATTCCCGACCGGCGGCCTTGGAGGCTGCCATCGCGTGATGGGCACCCCTCTCTCCTTCACAACGCTTGACGGGATTGCGTTCGCGGCCGAGCGTGGACGCCTCGGGAGCGATCTGCCGGCGCACATCGCGACAGACTTAGGTCCACTCATCGAAATGGTGCAGTTAGCGCGCAGCGGATTGTTGCCCCTGCCTTCTTCTGCGGCCTGGCTAGATGTAAACGGAAGCGAACCGCTGCTGCGGGTGGCAACCGGGAGTTCTGAATGCTGGGTGTCTGCACACGGAAACAGGCTTGGCGCCTTTAGGAATATAGACGGAGGATCCAGCAGCAATTGGGCCTCGTTTCGATTGGAAGCGCACAAGGCAGTTCTTACGGCGGGATTTACGAGTTAGACGGCCGCACGTCTGATCGGAGCGATGGGAGAGATTTTCGACAACGTGACGGAGCATTCGCAAGCCGCGACAACGGGTCTAGTGGCGTTTGCCGCTCGCCATGGATCGTTCGAATTCGTTATTGCAGATGTGGGCGTCGGAGCGCTTGCCAGTCTACAAACCAATAGCGATTATGCTCACCTTCGTGATGAAGGCGACGCTCTTCAGTGCGCGCTAACTGACGGCGAGTCCCGGTTCGGACGAGCAGCGGGTAGAGGCACAGGGTTCAGCCAGCTTTTCAAAAGTTTAGCCACGCTTAACGCTTCTCTCAGATTCCGGTCCGGCGATCACGCGCTGACAATTGAGGGCAAGTCGCCGACCTTGATAAATGCACTTGTAGCAAAAAAGCCCCGCGCGATTGGTTTCTTTACTTCTGTCCGCTGCACGGTCTCGAATGTAGATAGCTAAAAGCCTTTACTTCTGACGAATTAATTACGGGGGAACGGCATGAACACCTTTCAAGTCGCAGTCGGCCCATGCTCGATCTGCTCGAAGCCGGCAAGCTTCGAGATCAAGTTGATGGCTTGCCTATCCTGTGGCACCGTCTTCGACAAGATATGTGAAGGTTGCGCTGCCAGACCATGTCCGCAATGTAAGGGACACCTGGAAGCCGCCAAACGTGTATTTCCGCATTCGCTGTTTCGGGCAATCTCAAAGGGCGACGAACACGAGGTCGGGCGGCTACTTCGTGGCCGCCTTGAGCCTTTGAACGATCTAAAGGATCGTAACGGCGAAACCGCGCTGGCATTGGCAGCGCGCTTTAAGACCGCCAGCGTCGCCAAGTCGATGTGCGAAGCTCTGCTTCAAACGGGCTTTTCAACCCGCGCTAGGTCCGACAAAACCGAACGAACCGCCTTGATCACCATGGTGGAGCACCGCCGTTTCCATAGGGACGTGGCGGAGTTGTTCAAGTCCACGATCAATGACCAGGACATCGACGGCAAAACTGCGCTGATGTTCGCTGCTGAGGGAGCTGGGCTATTTGGAAGCCCCCGGGGCAATGCGGGTCTCGCTCGAAATCTTGATAACGGAATTCGGCGCAGATCCGGCGATCTGTGACAAACGAGGATTGACAGCGTTAGGTCACGCCATCGCATCGAACAAAACTGGCAAGAACGAAGTGATGGTCGATATCCTCAAAGAGGCGATGTTGATCCAAGCAGCCCGACGCGAATTTGATGCACACTATTCGTATGAATTCGACAAATTCGGCAAACTACATGCTGCTTCCAAGGGGAGGACAAGGCCCGAGCCTCGATAGGTATAGCCTTCAGGCATAAAGATCGAAGATCGGGAACGCGCAATGAACCGAGTACTAACTTCCGAGATCTGGGCTGAGGTCAAGAGACGCGCCGGCACAGCAAAGACCCGAAAGGCCGCGATCGCTTATGTTACAAGAGATCTAGTCGGCTTTCGTTCGGGAGATGTCCTGATCGTCGATGCTTCCGAGCGAGCAATTCGTTCAGGCCAGACCGATGCGCATTTGCTGCGGAAGCTTTATCGCAAAGGCGTTTCAATACATAGTCACAAGGGTCTTCACTCTAAGGTCCTTCTCATCGGGCAATATTCCATCATCGGATCGGCAAATATGTCCGGCTCTGGTCTGATCGAAGCATCGATAGTATCGGACAATCCCACGATCTCATCAGGCATCGCTTCGTTCATCGCCCAATTGGCGACGCGGTTGAGCAAATTGACGGGCGCGAATATCGCCGCGTTATGCCGGATAAAGGTCGTGCAGACAGGTTGGCTTAACGCCAACCGTAGATCAAAGCCTAAGAAACTGCGTAGGATCGGCAACAACAGCTGGATCATTGGCGTGAACGCGCTGTTACGTGCGCCGCCCGCGAAAGAACAGAAATATATTGACCGGGCAAACAGGGATCTGAATGGCCGCTTGGGTACCGATCAGGAGGACTACAGTTGGATACGCTGGGGAAAACGCAGCAAATTCTCAAAGCAGTGTCGGGAAGGAGATACGCTCATAGAAATCTGTAATCTCAAGGGCCGAAAACGCCGCGTCGTGACGCGTCGGCTGCCGGTTCTGCTTCGGCGTAGCGAACCAGATTGCGTGAGATTTTACGTAGGTGAGGCGTCGCGAGACTCAGATGAGGTAGCTTGGTCTAAATTTCAAAGAATCCTAAAAAGTGCAGGTCATACAAGACAGGTCCGGCCCTACAGTGTTCAGTTGCTGGATCCTGATATCGCCGAAGCGATCGATCGAAAGTGGAATAGAACTCGCTAGGACCTGGGCCCCTATCAATATAATTCCGGTTGCCGACGTCAGTGCTTCACTGTGACGCGCCCAAGCCTGGAGAGAAGCTTGGCGAGTCCATCCTTATCGTTCATCGAAATTTTAGTCGCACTCGGCCGCTCCGGCTTGGCGGTCGTAGTTCGGGCGGGCGCCGCACGAGCGGGGTTCAGGCTTTCTGTCAGTCTTTGGATCGTTGAACATCAAGGCGAGCAGGAAATGGACAAGGCGCGGGGTCCACGGGGCGCCGGCCGCCGTCTTGTAGCCCTCCGCGTTCAACCGTAGTGACACGTCAACCGGCTTGCGGGTCTGGGCACGGGCGTAGGCCTTCACGACAGGTTCGAGTTTCGCGAACAACTCTCCAAGTCCTACCGCTTCCGAATTGAAGTGAACCATTTCAAATTCGATCATCGGACTTCGCGAGTAGTCGACTTTATTCTTTTGCAAAAGGGGCGGCTTCTGAAGCGCCGGTTTCGAAGGCGTCGGCGTCAACCGGACCGCCGGCAGAGCGGCAGTGCGGGGCGGGATTGGCGGCCGACTTGCCTTCTCCGGCATGACTATCGGTGAGCCTGCGAGAAACGTGACAGGCACTAGCATCTGCTTGTGCAGGAACGAGAACTCCTTGCCCTTCATGTTGATGAAGTCCCCGGGCTCGAAGACCGGTTCGGCGGAGCTGCACTTAAATTGAGTGGTCTCCCCGTTCTGCGAATCCAGGAATTCCGCAGTGACGGTATTTTCGTCCCCGTCTCTTTCCACACTGACAACAAGCAGCATAGTCCATTCGTTCGGGATCCTGCGGCCGAACACCTTGTTCTTGAATAGCCCTGCAACATTGGCCGCCGTGATCAGTTCCTGCATCATACCGCGTGAGCGCCGCGTGGGGCCTCCTTGCGAAGCCGCTGCGGTATCCCGTGGATTGTCAGTGCATCCGTGCTTCGGCCAGGGCGGGCCCAGGTGGTCGAAGAATACCCGGCTGCCGTGCTCATTGGCGTAGAAGTAGACGGCATTGCCGCAGACGGGGCACTTTGCGTTGGGATTGACGTAACAGCCGCTGATGGAACGCGCCGAACTGGCCGTCAGGAAATGCAACGCATCGCGTTCCCGCAAGTTCTCGAGCAGTTGCGCTCGGTTTGTGCGGGATCGGCCGCCGTAGTTGACGCACCAGCCACACCCACAGTTCGCATAGTGGTTAATCCCGTCAATGAAATCCCCGCGCTCCGTTAAAAGCTGGTCCCACGCTGACCCTGCAGATAGCGAACCTAGCAGGCCGTCTGCCCGGTAGCATAATGGGTCCATCGCCTAGAAGAGGCTCGAGGTAGGTAAATCCACCGCTGCTGAGTTGCGAGCACGGCAACGCCCACGTCGTCTACAGAACAAGGATCCCGTCCACTGATTTTCCGGAGTCCACGATCGCGCTGTGGCTGAGGCACCACAGTTGCTCCCGACGAACCACCAGCCCCGTCGCAATCGGCAGCCTCCCTCTTTGACCACTTCCGCCCAACCTTAACCCTAGCTCCTCGCGTCCACCGCGCCGCTATCAACTTTTGATTGATTTCAATATTGTCCAGACTAGCATGGGACCTCGAGCCGAAACTGGGTTGCGAGCAGACGATTGTGCTCCGGGTGTTGCGATATGCATCGATGGCTTCAACGATTATCTCTGATCTCAGTTGCGATCCTTATTTGGGTCACCTTACCTGAGGCTCATGCGCAATCCCGATTTATCAAGGATTTGGTTGCTCATCTGAATGAGTACAAAGCAAGTGGCATACTTGCCGACGAGGAGCTCTGGTTCTCAAGCAAGCTGACTGACCCACTCGACAACAAAGTAAGCCGTTACGTCCTTCAGGAAATACTCCGCCAGAGTCTGCAGAAACTACGATCAAAGTCGATCGTTCGTTACATTCGAATCAATGAACAGTACAATCCTTCCGATCTGAACATCTTTATCATAGATCCGAACAAAGATCCGCGTGGCATCATAGAGAGAGTACATGCGCGAGGGAACGCCGTCTCTTTCCCCAACTCGCGCCTAATCCTTGTTGATCTGCAATTGCTGGATTCAATAGTTGGCGCTGACTTTTCCGTTTCGACTGATTCTCCGACCACCGATTTTCGCCTATCTAGCACCGTAGAGGGCCAAACAATCTTATCTCTGCAGCTATTGAATAGCGTCGCAGGTATAAAGGCCGCGGCGTTGATCCTCACCGGTGATGTTGGGCAAGCTTTTTACAAGATAAAGACGTATACCGGGTTCGTCATCCTTTTGCATGAAATCGGTCACGTTTATCATCAGCACAACTTGAATTCAGCATCGTATTTCAGGCCTGGCAAAGAGGCCGAGAACATTGAGGTTGAGGCAGATAATTTTGCGCTCTCGATACTAGACAGTCTTGGGTACACGCAGGTTGGCGACGTGATTTTTACCCAGGTCCAAATGGGAGTTGCCGCCACTCTGTCGTATTATCTGCGAAAAACCCGTGGGCATGGAATCTTCCGAGTACTTCTACAAGGTCGACAAGGACAACAAGCCCCTGAACCTTGTCCTCACATATCGTCTCTTAGACTTGCATCCACCTCTCGAATACCGCCTGTTGTTGATTAGCGCAACGATGCAAAATAGATCCTCACCCAGTGTCACCAATCCATATCGGGAGATTTTATCGGCCCTGGGTTGGACGTGGAGCTTCCTATGAGAAAAGCTGGCTTGGTCACCATCATTTCGCTCACCTGCTACCTGGCGCTAATGTTGGGCATAACTCAATGGCAGTCCGATGGCCTCGGCTTCGATACGGATCCGATGTCCTTGATTCGTCCACTCGCGATTTACCTATCATTCTACGCTGTGATGTGCATTGAAATCCTGTTCTCGGCCGCGTTCAGATTGATAAAGGCTGGGCCGGAACAGATAGAATCTCCTATCGCGTCAATCGCAGTTTCCGCGCGGTCACAAAGCTTCGTTTTGGGTTTGTTAGTTTCCCCGATCGTATTTGCGGCCATCGCTTCGCAATTTGAGACCCAGACCAATATTCTGCCGTCAATTCTGCTCTCATTTCAGAACGGTTTTTTTTGGGAAAACATTTTTCGCAAAGCAGGCGAGCCTTCGTAGCGCACCCTCATTAAATCAAGCGCTTCAATTCCGCCTTCGATGCTTCGCTCTCGTTGAATTCTGGGTTGCAAGTCTGAACGGCAGTCTGCAAGCGCGAGATAGCCTCATCTCTATTTCGCTTCAATAAAGCATATTCTCCGAGGAAAAACTCTGCTTCGCAACGCTGATCCTGCTGCGCTCCAGCCGGTGCTGCTTTCACGGACAACTTCAACATTCTCAAGAGTTGCAACTTGCAAGAACAGTTGAACGATGGCACTAGGCCACACTTGCAAATCGAAATTCTTGGCAGCCGTGGCAAGCTTTGAGCGCTCATTTTGGTGATCGGTACGTGCGACGGCTAAGAAGAGCCAAAGGCCCGCATATTGATCAGTCGGACGTAGATCGAGGGATTTCGAAAAGCTGGCCGCCGCGCTTTCAAATTGACCTTGATAGTAGAAGATCTTTCCCTTAACGAATTCCACGACTGGATCCTTTGGTGTCAGCTTCGCCAGTTCCGCGTAGTCAGCAAGTGCTAGGTCATATGATCCAGTTGCGACATATAGGTTCCCTCGACGGAAGTACGCTCGGGCACGTTCTGATTTCGGCTGAAGTTCAATAGCTTTGCTGTAATCGGCTATCGCCGCTTGATCATTTCCTTTCGCGCGGTACGCATCTGCGCGCCGCTTGTAAGCGAAGCCAAGGTTTGAGTTCCGCCCAAGTGCGTCATCAAAATCAATGATCGCGTGATCGTAGTCACCCAAGTCGAGATAAACGTCCCCTCGCTCAAGGTAGCCTTCAGCATCCATTGGACTGAGGCAAATCGCTTCCGTGAAGTCTGCAAGGGCGCGTTCGTATTCGTGCTTGAATGCGAATGCGTCTCCTCGATGGCGATAGTAGAAATCTTGCTTTGGATCGAGCCAATTGCCTCATCGAAATCCCGGATCGCGTTGTCATAGTCCTGCTTTGATTTGTACGCGATCCCGCGACCTCCATAGGGCGGAGCCCATCCCCTTTCCAGCCGAATAGCTTGGTTGAAGGCTGCGATAGCTTGGTCGTGATCGTCTTTCTCATTCAAAAGTTGACCACGATTGAAGTAGGCAATCCCATCCTTGGAATCCAAGCGGATGGCTGCATCCCAATCAGTCTGCGCGTCGTAGACAACTAGAGCGCACAGTGGCTGCATGACGACAGGACACAAAGCAAAGCTGAGAGCAACAATTGCAGTGCAAATCATGATGCGGGCCTATGCGCACTTGTGCTTGCCGCAGAAGAACACCGTTCGGCTGGACAATTCTGCACTATCATTCGCCCAGTTCAAGCTCTGGCGGCAAAAAAGTCGTTTTTGAGGGCATCCGGCACAAAGACGGGGCAATTAGCCCATTCGGGCAGAAGACGGCATCAGGTGCGCAGGTTTGCGGAGTTCAGTGATGAGGCCGCAGAGTTTCTGGAAGAGTGCGACTACACGGACTAAGACGTTCCGCGCGTATTCTCCCAGATCAATCCTCCGGCGAAACCGCCGAACAGTTGCACGATCTCGTGCAGGCGCAACACGATCTTATCAACTTCCTCTCGCACGTCGGCTGTATCCGGCACCTTGAATATCTCACGCACCGCCGCCCTGTCTCCGACCAGATCGCCCGGCTCACAAAACCAATTCACCGGCTCATCACCAAGCGTCAGAGAGCCGCGAACATCGGGATTTTTGGCAGCCAGCGCCTCCAATGCGCTGAAGATCGTTTTGGGATCGTAGTGGAATGTCAGGTTGTTCCGTATGCGACCCATGATCTTCTCGTATTCGGGGCTGCCCCGGAACGCCAAAAGCTTCGCGAAGCATTTCCGGGTGAACGCGCCGCTCGCGTCGACCAGGTTCCCCAGCTCCATGTCGTCGTTTATCTCCTTGACGATCTTCAACCCCTCATAGAGGTGGGATAGCTGGAGGCGGGCAAAATAAATTCTGGCGCCGACCTCTCGGTGCAGCCGGTTCATCTCGTTGTCGCCACTCCACCGGGCCAGCCCATCCATCGCCAGCGACATGTCGTTCATAACCATCATGAGCCTGATCAGGACGGACCCCAGCTTTCCTTTATCGGCGAGCGCACCCAGACGGACGTTCCTCGTTGTACTCGTGGGACGCATGCGGAACTCCTGGCCGGTGCTGTACTGGGGCGTGTACTCATAACGCGCAGATGTCCGGTCTTGGAGAGGCTTAGAGGAAATGTTCCGCACGGTCAGAGCATTACCGTTCTTGACCCCTAGCAGTCGTGGCTAACGCCATGTTTAGTGAACGCGTAACCGGACGCAACCTTGCACAGATTTTCGAGACCGTGTGTACTGCAACCGGCAGGAGGGCACATGGCAACACGACCACCGCGCATCGGGCGACAAAAGAAAACTGTCAGCATCAAGCATTTAGCTCGGAAAGACCGCCGCCAGGTCACGGAGGTGGAATTACAAGCCGACGCTACGAATGCGTTTGAAGGCGCCGGCTTTAGGGTGGTGCAAACGCTCCGGCAACGGTCCGTCCTGACGCTGATAATTGTCGGGTATTCCGGTGGCGAAGATCTGCTAAAGCTCGAAGTAATAATGATGCCCACGGTGCGGCATATCGAACTCAATCGTGTACTCAACCGCGGGCCGAGACGTTATGAAGTTGGCGAGGTTGACGAGACCTGGGTAGTAGGAAAGGTCGTTCATCCGGACGTTCTTGAGGAGAGAAGAGACTACGCGCCCGGCCTGCGCATTCTCACAGCGGAAGAGATGGGTGGCGCGCTTCGTAAGTACGCCGAGAAGTTTCCCCCGCCTCCCCCTAAAAAGAAGCCAACAAAAAAGGTGCAACGGACACGAATTGGCAAGGCCGTCGTGGTGAACGCCATTGCGCTTTCGGCCGCAATCACGACGTCCGTTGTTTTGATCGAGGAACGACTAGTCGTTCTGTCGCATCACCGCCCGAACTCGGCGGAAGCCAATGCGCTGAAGGACGATGAGGTGCAAAAGCTAACCGAGCTCAAGCGTCAGCTCGAAGTTTTACGGACACACCCGGAGGCGTTGAAGCAGGGCAGCATAAAGGAAAAAGAGGTAGCCAGTAGCGTCAAATCATTCTCACAGGGAGTGGCAGAGTATTGGACAACGCATTACAACGAGATCTGCGATAAAGCCGTTACGTTCGGTTTATTCTCGTCGCTTATGGTGGTAGGCAATCTCTCGGGAGCCGTGCCTGAGATCGCACTCGGCCTGGCTGGGACTATGGCCTACGGGAAGCCGGTAGTGGACGCACTCAAAGCCATAAAGGGCTGGTTCAAGTTCGGAAAGTAGCTTAGCTATTGCTGCGACTTTCGAGATCTCATGTGGTCCTCGATAAACTCGGATGGCTACTCTACATCGTTCACCACGTCGCCAATGCGATTGCGAATTGACTTGGGTACTCCGTCGATCTTGCCGCGGCAGTTCGTGGCCCAACGCGGAAGTCCTGAGACGTCCGCTTTCGCGCCGCTATCAGAAGCATAGCGGACATCAAACCGCGTCCCCGATTTATGAGTACACGCCCTAATATGTCACGGTTTGGGCGTTTCTCTTTCTTCGTTGTAGTCACCCACGACCCAAATGAAGCTTTGGATGTCGATCCTGTCGCGCGGCTTTAGGTCCTCGAGTTCCTGGGTGGTCTTATCGACCAGGTTGAGCAGGCTGTCGTAAACCGGCAGATGAAGACGTGCCTCATAGTCCGAGGCAAAACGGTCTCCGACCCGTGTAGCGAAATCCTTTGTCGCTTCTGGTTTAAGAAACATGTGCGCATCCGGCCGCCAGAGATAGGGCAGATAGGTCACGACGGTCCATTTGGCGCTGTCGTGCGGCTTCAGCGCTTGCGCCATGGACAGAAGGTTCGTCTTATCCCCGTCTTTTGCAAAGCGAGCGGCTGCCCGGATGAAGTCGTCGGCATTGGGCCCGCGCAGCACGTCTTGCAGCCTCGTTTTTTCGAAAGGCGAGAGCATGTTTGTTGCGCGGAAAACGGCGAGGACCGCTTCACCGTAACCTCCGCCATCTACGGCCTTTTCAAGAGGGGCTGTCTCATCAAGCCTTGCCTTAGCGGCTAATTTGTAATTGCGCTCTTCCGCGACGTAACCGTCCGAGTGAAAGCCGTTCGGAAAGAAATGGAGGAAACGGGCGCGAGCTCCGCTGTAGCCGAAGTATTTCGGGTCCCCCTTACCGGCGTCGTCGTGGAGTTGACGCCAGACCTCATCGGCGTTTTCGCCTTCGATACAAACAACCCCATCCGATAGGCCAAAGAAACGCCCGTCCTTCCTGACCAGGCGTAACGCCTTCTTGCCCAGCGTGCCGGCCCGGATCGTTTCGGCCTTGGTCATCTCGCAAGCCTCATGCGTCTCTCCAATCGAGATGGGTTGCAGCGTGAACGCGGGCAGGAAGGTGGGTATTGAGCAGCTCGACGATGCCAATCGCGGCGCTCAATTCGGTGCGCATGAAAACTTCCGAGGTGCCGTAGTCGCGTCCATCTGAAATTTCATACCAGTCAAGGGCCACCGTTCCTGTGCCATCGCCATGGTCCCTAACGACATAACAAGCCCGCATGAAGTCTTTGCCCGACGGCGCGCCTGTCAGTCGAGATTCAGCTTCCGGCGGCAAGCGAGGTGCATCATTCATCCGCGTCTCCCGCTTTGGTCATGCGGCCTGCTCATCGATTCTCGTGGCTTCATCTATGTTGACATAGCGATCACCACCACTCAGTGCCTGGCAGAACAGGTCGGCGAGGACGCCCCCCATACGGCGCATGTCATCATGGAATAGAGACAATTGGAGACTTCGAGGAGAACCCTTCTGCTCGGCAAATTCAATACGAAACCCCGCGAGAAGCGTCTTTCCTGTCTTCGCCGATCGCTTGTGGATCGGTCGTATTGTTCGCCCGTCGCCGTGAGCGAGCGCATTCCGTAGCCATTCGAAGAACGACTCGGCAGTCATGTCTTCAAAGTCAGAATTGATCGCCTGCTCCTGCGGAGGCGAGTCCCCCGCTCGGTCGACTAGGATGATTCTTGGTGCCATCCTCGACAGTTGCCATGGCGTATCCAAGATCATCTTGCCGCGCAGCGCCTCGCGGGCATCGTGAGCTTGGTGATCGGCGGGATCCTCCCAATCTCTGCGTTGACCGTGGTTCCCAGCCACCCATGCGCGGTTCTTGCTCCAGAGGAGGACACTGCTGAAGATAGCAAACGTTTGGGTAACGTTGAACTTCGTCTTTGGTGGGGCGTCGAGCATTGCTTTCAGGCGATTGACGATTGCCCATTCGACGGTTTCATCAGCAATTCCCCCCATGGTGTCGTCCTACGTTGAGAGTGAGGCGAGCCGGGCAGCAACAATTGCTTCGAGCCGCGCGCTTCGACCGCGGATCGTTTCGCATCCAACATTTCTCGCGCAGCTTGAGTGATCATCCGAGGTATTGAGCTGGCAGTTGTGCCGGTTCCATTGCGTACCCGAGGGATGATTAACCCCAGGCAAGATGCGGTCGGGATCGACGAGTCCGCGATCGGCCATTCTCTCAAGCGCCAACGCTGGCACTGGTCCAAAGGGCACAAGCCACGCATCCTTGAGGGTTGCGATCTCGGGCTCAAAATCCTTGGCGATCGAGCGAAGCAGCATATCCGTGGTGAAGGCGCTGTCGCCACCGCTGTAGTCAAACCACCCGGTCGTCCTGGTCTTGTCCTTTTTCAGCTTGGTCTGCCAGTGAAGCACAGGATATCGCAGCAAAGAAGTGTAGTGAGCCCTGTGGCTCGCGGTACCGAAAAGCTCGACCACATCCGCCAAGCGAAACAGCCGGTGCAGATCGAACCGGTTCATCAATTGCGCGGCGATATCCCGCATGTCGCCCTCGAACGATGCGGCCTGCTTCGCGATCCTGGCAGCTTCTTCCGGCGATTTTCCGGCCATCAGCGCCGCGCGGAGCGCTTTGAGCGCAGACTTAGCTTGACGTTTTCCAGGGGTGATGCCGATCAGGACGACGTCGGCGCTGTCGTTGATCCAGTCGAACGGTGCATAGAATTGACCAAATTCATCCTGTGTTTCAGGCCAGAATGCGTTGTCGCCAAGCACATCGCCCGTCTCGACAAGGCGATCAATTTGTGACGTGCTAAGCTTGCAAAGGTGGGACCCAATAAGTTCAATGCGCTCGCGCTTCTCGTCAGCCAAACTCAAGCAGCTTCCCCTTCTTCACCGATGTCGTCTTCGTTGTCATCCGCCTCGGCGACCAACCCGGCCTCGCGCTCGGCGGCAGCGCGCTCGGCGTTCAGCGCGAGCAGACGGGCGAGGACTTCGTCCTTGAACTCGGATGGCCAGTCCAGACGGGTCTTCGGATCTTTGCCCTCATCGGCATCCTGCTCGATGAATTCGGGCGCGGCGCCGTCGGCAAGGTCGTTCCAGCCATACAGGCGAAGCACGCCGACATCCATCTCGTGATGGAGTGTACGCAGGCGGGCGATGTCAACGGCGTTCTCGCCGCGAGCATGGAAGCGGTTATAAATTTTAGTAAGGCCTTCGTTGCGAACCAGCATCAGATTGGCGCGGTGCGTGTGATAGGACTCGCCAGCGTGCTCCAGCGCGCTGTTCTTCTCGAAGCCATGCGGACAAGGAAAATTGCGGAAGCAATCGGCGAGATTGTACCGACCATCGTCCTTAAATGTGGCGCCCAAAAATCTAGCCCAAAACTCATGAACTCGGGAAGTCAGTAAGGCTTGCATTGCGTGCGAAGCTGAAGCCCAAATGAGCAATGTTTGATCATATAAAATTCCTGTTTCTAGAAATGTGAAAGATTGAAACTGGGTACTTGTCAGGGACCGTACCAAGACCCGAGGCAAGGAGGCGATCGCGCTCCGAAGTCCCGGCCTCTTTTCAGCGTATTGCCACCATCTTACCCGAAGCGCATCACGCTTCTGTTTGTCCCTCTCAGGTTTCACTCTGCTGCGTATGATCGAGACCAAATCAGGCCAGTCATCAGCAACTTCATCTGGATAGTCTGCAGGAACAATTCCATTAACACGGCAAGCAAGAATTTCAGTCTCATCCATTTGCACCCAAGATTTCAATGCAGGATCGCGATTGAGCGGGCGATCATAAAAATCAATTACATACCGATGATGCGAATGCGTCGGCGACGTATTCACCTCCTCACCACCAATGTAAGGAAAAATACGCTCGGCATTGCGGGGGTCTTTGGCAATCAGCGCCCGCATGGTGTCGAGGCTTTCGGCCTCGCCCTTTGCGGCAGCGACGTCATCAAAGGTGAAACCTACACCGAGCACGTAGGAACCGACGAACGCCTTGCCAGAATTAGCGGCAAGCGCTTGCGGTGAGATGTCCAGATCGCCCTCGACCAGATAAGCCGAAATGCGACGCACCTGGCGCCCGTCAAGCGTCGGTGCCGCCGCTGCGCCCTTGATGACATGCACTACGGACACTACCACGGCTGCCTCACCGGGCCATTTTAGCCGCCGTCGCGCGCGCAGAATCGCACCGCCGCTTGAAATAATCGTCGTCAGGCCCGAAGAGCGGGTATCACCTTGACCAATGGTATTGGTAGCGATGAGGCCGAACACGCCTCCTTGCCGCAACAGGCCGAAGGCGCGTCGGAAGAAATGCGCGACGAGATCGGCGTTGCCATGCGCACCTTCGTGCAGCGCTTGGAGCCATGGCAGATAATTCTTCGAGTTGCCGGCTATGATCGTGTTCTTGCCGGCGAAAGGCGGATTGCCGACGACGGCATCGAAGCCCGGATTATCCCGAGAAAAAACCTCCGGAAACTCGATTTGCCAATGAAAGGGCGGAATCGGATGGTCGCCGGAGCGCAGATTGTGGGAGAACTGAGCAGTCCGCTCTTCCCACTCGCGTGAACCGAGATTGCCTTGCACCAGTTTCTGGAACGCGACAAGTTGCTCGATCCGCTTTTTCGCCTTGTCGGCCAAGAAGAACGCCGTCACGATGCCGTCGCCTATGATGCGAGCGACCTCCAGCTTGGCTTCAACGGCCTTGAACTGTGGGCGCAGTTCAGCCTCGCTTGCCCATTCGGCCTGTTCGCGGATGCGCGCGCGGCCTTTCTCGACCTCCCGCAAATGGTCGCTGACCAACTTGCCAACAAAGGTGGGAGGCTTTGTCGTGTCCCAATGCGTTGCTGAGATCTGATCTTTTGTTAAGCCGACAAGGCTGTCGCCGCATTTCAGCGCGTGATCGAGGAAGGTGAACTCATGGTCTCGTGCCAGCGTAGCCAACCAAAGTGACAGTCGCGCGAGATCAACCGCGCGCGGATTCTTATCGACGCCGTAAAGGCAACGTTGTGCGACCAGTCGGCGAGCATGTAACTCTTCATCTTCGTCGGCCGGAATCTTCGGCCGGGTCTCGGGCCAGCGCGCCCATGCCGAGACCAATCGTTCGCCCAGTGCGCGACAGGCCTCGACCAGGAATGCGCCAGAGCCCATCGCCGGATCGCACACCTTGAGATCAAGAACCTGGTCCGGCTTTGCATCCGGTCCCAGCCGGTTGAAGGCGGGCTCAAGCGCGTATTTGACGATCGGAGTCGTGAGCGAACGCGGCGTATAGTGGCTTCCGGTGCGGCGCCGCTCGCCGGTTGGCTGCAGGATGGGCGTGCCTGATGCGGCGATCCGCTTTTTGGGCGAGCCACGCTCATCGACCATTCCGTCGAGTGCCGCCGCAAGATCCTCGATCGTCTTCGCCGCTTCGACGGATTTGCCTTGCGCCGCCGTCAGCGAGCGCCCCACATTTTCCTTCAGATCCTTGATCCGGTCCTTGCCCTTTTTGGCGAGCAGCTCATCGAGCGCGACGAATACTGGCGTCCTGTTGTTTTTGCCTGCCTTGATAGCGAGCACACGGGTTCTGGCTGCCTCGACCGTGAAGCCCATCACAGTCTCGTACACCGAACCGATCTGTTCGACATCGAGCGTGCGATAGGACAGACGTTCGCGCTCCCCACCACGCAGCTTCAGGGTCATGAGCCCTTCAAGGATTCGGAGCAGACAGCCGTCGGACACTGCCAAAATGCGGGCCGGATCGTCCTTCGAGGCGCGACCCTCCAGGAATGGGAACTCATCGGGATCGAACAGCTTGCCGCCCCGCGCCTGCACGAAATGGGATTTGTGGCCCTTGTGGATCAGGCGGAACAGCGCGAGAAGGCCGCCCCAGCCGCCACGGCGCTCATCCATGGTATCGGGATTAAGCGCCGCGTCTTCGGTAAGCTTGGCGTAGAGCCCACGCACCGCATAGCCAGTCTCGTAAAGTTCGCGCGCGCGCGCATCGGAGCGCGAGGGCAGTAGATCACGGTCTTCGGCGTAGAGCACGAACACCAGCCGCATCAGAACCGTGAGCAGCCCCTCGTACAAATGATCCGGGCGGCTGGTTGCGAGTTCGCGGACGAGCACCGGCTCGGCACTGTCCAAGCCGCGCAGGAGCTCATGAAGCGCTCCCAATACTTGCTCGGCAAGCGCGGTCGAAACCAACGCCTGAGCATCGCGGCTCCGTTTCAGGAGCGCCGGCAAGCGCCGGTCGTCGGAATCCGAGAAGAGCCGGAAGCGATCGAGCAGAAGCTTCAGTCCGCCAAGCATCGGGCGGCCGGCGACGGTGGCCATCGGCCGTATCGGGAAGCTTTGATGTCCGGAGGTCTCGCCGCGCGGCGCATAAATCAGCCGAAGCTCGGGATCGTATCTTACCTCGCCGTCGTGGCGTGTTTCTCGTTCGGAGATCAGCAGGCCGGCGAAGACGTTCGTATCGCGCAGCAATCGCTCGAAGCGCTGGTGTGGTGTGGCCTCCCAGCCATCGAGTGCGTTGCGAGCATCCGGATCCACGCCTGGTGCTTCGATCCGGACAAGGAGCTGCCAAGGGCATTCCGTCTCGCCGAGTTCGGCGACCGCCCAGGTCGGCCGCAGCGTCGTGGCGTGCTCAGGAAGCGCGACCAGAAGCTCATCGGGAATGGCTGGTCCGCCCGGCACACCGGCGACATGGCGCGCTTCCCAACCGAGCACCCTTTCCACGAAAGCCCAGGGATCGGCGAGCGCCGGCTTGGACAGTTCTGCCCCGACGAGTTCGCCGACAACTCCTGTATCGATCGGCGTTTGCCGCAGCGGCGCCAATCCCAGTTCCTTGAGTAGCGTCGGGGCAACCACGAGGCCTACCGGCGGCACGTGATCGAGCCATTCCAAGTCGGGGTCGCGATAAATTTCCGTTACCATCGCGTTCATCCCGAGACCGGCCAGAGATAGACGAGGCCCACTGGCTCCAGGCGATGCGCGCGCACTTGATATGAGCTCCGCAAACGTCGCGGCTCCTCGCGCAGGTCGCGTTCGAGCCGCGTCAGACGTCCCTGCCAATGGCGCCGGTCGGCCTCGCGTTCGCGCCGCTCCTCGGGCACGAGATCGAGGGTGAGTTGGTTTGGATCGAATTCCTTCGCTGCCTTGGCGATCCGCGATTGCTGCTGTTCAAGCAGAGTAGACAGCGAACGCGCCTCCTCTTCGCCCCGCTTTTCGAGTTGTCCTTCAACCGTTTTCAGCCGGTCCGCGGCGATCTTTTCCAAGGTCGGAACGAGCTCGGCGATATCCTTGGCGACCAGGGCCTGGATACGAGCGACGGCCGCGCCGGGTGCTTCCCGGGCATCACGTAACGCCGCTTCGAGCTGATTAAGCGTCTTCTCCTCGCCGCTGTCCCCCAACGGCCGCAGTGGCTTGCGATCGCGCTCCGCTTCAGTCCAGATTGCGGTGACGGGGATGACTTCTTCATGCAGCCGAGCCGCTCCGGCGCCGAACACAGCCAAGCGCCCCATCAGTACCACACGGGGCTGCGCTCCCGGCCCATAGATGACGGATACACGCGATAGCTTCGACTGGAAGCCCTGGACTGAGAAACCGGGAGAGGAGACGCCGGACGAGCCGGTGTTCGAGATGCACCTGAACGACATCGGTAGCGTCGCGGCCATCGTCCTGCTTTGGCGGCTCGAATGAGATCGACCGCATCGGCGCATTGCGGCGCCAGTCGGCGACGCGCTCGCCGCGCTTACGAGGCCGAACTCCGCAGATCATCGAAGGCATCATCCCACCCCGAGTCCTTACTAAATGCCGGATCATCGGGATCGAGCTTGTAGGTTTGTACCTTACCAACCGACGGGCCACGGGCGGCATCCAGCGCATAGCCAGCGCGAGAGAACGCGGCGGTAGCGACGCGATGCAGATCCTCAGGATCGACGCCAACGCGCTCGCGGGAGCGCTCCAGCGCACGCTGAAGATCGGTCTGTTCCTTCAACAGCTGCTCGTGGCGCTCTCGCTCGTCGTCATCCATCTCGGCGCGTGCACGAGTCAACCGCTCGGCGTCGTTTTCTTCGGCAATCGCACGCGCGATCGCTGCCGCCTGACCACGCCCGATGCCACCTTCAGCGAGGCGTTTGGCGATCCGATCCTCAATCACCTGGCCAACCGAGCCGAGTTGTTCGCGAATGGTCTCGGTCTTGCGAACCAGCGCATCCAGCACGATGTCCGCTTCCCGCTGCTCGTAACGAAAGTAACGGCAGACGACCTGCTTGGCCGGCTGCAGCTTGCGGTCGATGCGTCCGTTGCGTTGTTCCAGCCGGGAAGGATTCCACGGCAGATCGAAATGAATGAGGTCGGAGCAATAGGTCTGGAGGTTGATCCCTTCCCTAGCCGCATCGGTGCAAATGAGAATACGCAATGGCTCCGCATCCGGATCCGTGTTGAAGGCTCGCTTGACCTCTTCGCGCCGATCCGACCCGGTCGCCCCGGTGAACACGCCAATGCGGTCGTCGGCACGGTCCGCATCGGCCAACGCCTCCCGGAGGCGGCGCTCAAGCCAGCGGCGAGTATCTTCGTACTCCGTAAAAATGATGAGACGCCGGCGATTCCAGCTCTTACCGGCAAAGAGATTGGCCGTGATCCATTCGGTCAGCCAGCGCACCCGGGCGTCGGGCCGCGACGCCGCTTGCTCTGCGATAACCAACATCTGATCGACCGCGGCCAATTCCGAACGCAAGTCGGCATTCGACGCATCCGCCGCCCCGAGGGCCGACGCGGCCTCCGCGGTCGCATGGTCGTCGGCGTCAATGGTCTTCTCGGCTTGATCGCCCTCCAGGCCGAGCTCGGCGCTGTCGTCATTGGCGGGAGCGTTGACGAAGGCCAGTGCCGCTGCGGCAACCAGACCCGCCTCCTCGCCGTCCACCATGCGCTGCAAGGTCGCGCGATGGACCTTCAAGGTTTTCGCGAACGCGGCGACGGACGAAAGCAGCCGCTGCTGCAGGCCGACAAAGGCGAGCTTCGCCAAGGCGGCCTTCTGAGGTGACAGGCCAGCGATGCGTTTCATGCGCAAGTCGCCGTACGCGGCCAGTTGGCTCGAAAGGTGAAGCTCCGGGGCATCGTCCCGCAACCCCGCGATGGAAACCGCCTCGATGATGCGCTCGGGGAAGGCTTCGCCGAGGCGCCGCAGATCAGCCTTCAGCCGTCGCACCATGACCGGTTCGAGGTCCTTCGGACGAACCTCGACCCCACGGGTAAAGCGCTGGGGATCGAGCATCTCGAGCAGCGCCGAGAAGCTGTTTGAATGCCCGTTGTGGGGGGTGGCCGTCAGAAACAGGCGATGCTCAAAACGTTCGCCGAGTTCGCGGACCGCCTTCGTGAGTTGGCTGGAGATGGCGTAGCGGGTGCCAGCCGCCGGCGCAGCGTGGTGGGCCTCGTCCAGGATGAACAGCGCGCGGGGGCGAAACTCCTGCAACATGTCGCGCAGGCCGGCCGCATAGACTTCGTCAGTCAGCAATCGGTGCGAGATGATAAACCGCGAGCCGGTCGCCCAGGGATTGACCGAAAAGCCGCGAAGTCGGCGCATCTCTCCGATGCGCTCGCGGTCGATGATTTCGAACGAGAGTCCGAATTTCGCTTCGAGTTCATCCTTCCACTGGATCGTCATCGCTGGCGGTGCCGCAATGACGATAAAATCGATCCGGCGGCGCAGCAACAGCTCCCGGGTGATCAGGCCGGCCTCGACGGTCTTGCCGAGGCCGACATCGTCCGCAATCAGCAGATTCACGCGCGGCAACCGCAACGCCTTTCGAAGCGGCAGAAGCTGATAGGCGTCGAGTCGGATGCCCGCGCGGAACGGCGCCTGCAAAAGGTCCCGGTCGGCCGCGGTGGCCGATCGCCATCTGATCGCGCGAAGGTGGGCTGCCAAGACTTCGGCCTTGTCGGGGAGGCCGGCCCCGACATTCCTCCACCCGTCCTCGTCGAGAACGGCGGCGCCGATTTCGGCGTCCCAGAGGACCTCGATCCGCTCGCCTTGGGCATCATCGGCGATGCACGAAAGGCTGAGCGTCTGCAGGTCGTCGGCGTTGCCCTGCAGCCCTTCAACGAGCCACGGCCGCCCGCGCAGCTCGACGAAGCTTCCTTCTTTGATGTTTACCCCCAAGTGTTCCCCACATCTTGTCCGGGGACGCCCCCCAGTTCCGGCCGTTCCGCCTTACTATTGCGCTTGTACGGATTACGCCAACACCACCGCCGCGAGAAGCCCCATCTCACCAATCGTTCTCGGTGTCGATACGCAAAAAGAAGAAGCCGCCACAAGGGCGGCTTCGATCGCACGGCGGAAGTCAAGAACTCCTAATCGCGAAGGGCGAACTTCCCCTCGCCGACGGACACAAAGGTCGTACCTGCTGCGGCGCTGCGATAGAGCAGGTTGTAGACCTGACGCTGCTGGATGTCCTTGTTGTTGGGCAACCGGGCGTAAACCTCGGCGGTCGAAAGAGGCAACCCCGGCTCCTTCATCATCTCCGTGATGATGAGATCCTTCAACCGCGTCATGTCCGGCGGCTTGGCGTTGTTGGCCGGCTTCGCGTTCGACGTGCGCGGCGTCGGCGACGTGGCCGGTTCCGGCGCCTTCGCGGCCTTGACGGTGGCGCCGGGTTCGGCCTTCGGCGCGGCTCCGAAGGCCGCCGTCATGCATTCGACACTGCGGTAGGCGAGCGCCAGTTCCCGTTCACGGCGGTCGGCGTGGTCGTGGAGGACCCGGATTTCCGCCTCCAAGGACCCGACGCGAGCTTCGGCCTCATCGGCCCGCTTCGACGCTGCCTGCTCGGAATCCTTCAGGCTGGCGTGGGCGACGTCCTTTTCCTTGAGCTTCTCGACGAGGCCATGGATGCGCGCCTCGGCGTCGTCGATCTCGCGCAAGGACTCGTTGGCCTGGTTCTCGGCGGCAGCGACGCGCACCTCGCAGCCGTGGCGAACATCTTCGATGGCGCGGTTAGCCAACTCCTGAGCCATCACCCAGAAATCGAGGCTCAAGATGCTTGCCTTGTCCTGGAGGGCTTGGGGCAGCTCGGTCCGCACCGTATTCAGAAGGTCCTCTTCCTCCTTGATCTCGCGCATCGCCTTGCCGATGTCGGTGTGCGAACCGCCACCGATCTCCTCCCGGACGGTCCGCACCGAGATTTTCTCACCGCGATCCGCCAAGTCCTTCATGGCCTTACGCACTTTTTCGCGCATCACTCACTCCGTAACGTTACGTAACAGGGCCCGCGTTAAATCTGCGGGGTCCAGACCAAGGTAGCCGGTGGCGAAGGAATCACAATGCGAAAATTGAGAAAATTGAGAAAATTCGCAATTATCGTTAACAATTGCGATGCCTTCGCATGATAGTTTTGGGAATTGAAGTGAATCGGAGCGGGTGTGGTGGTGACTGAGCCTTGGATAGATGCCGCCTGGATTCGGGACCAGCTGCATGAGACCCGGAAAACGCAAAGAGCGCTCGCAGAGGCGCTGAAGCTCGATCCTTCCGCAATTAGCCGGCTGCTGGAGGGGGCTCGAAAGATAAAGCCGCATGAAATTCCACGGATTATCGCATTCTTCGGAGGACCCGAAACTCCTCCTCGTTCGGTTGGAAGGGAACCGCCCGCAACGAGCGATCACGGATCCGCCCCGCGGGAGGCGAGCTGGCAGATTGATCAACTGGATCACTATCGAACGAAGCCAGGGCCGCGCCCAAAGGCAAAGCCGACAATCGAGCTTCCAGTCCTCGGCCCCCTAATTCCGGAACGCGACGGCTCTTACTTGCTCGAGGAAAGGGTCACAGAAAGGCGACCTTCTCCGCCTCAATTGCTCGGCGTATCAGGGGCGTACGCCCTTTTTGTCCCCGATGATCAGCTCGCCCCCCGCTACCTTGCCGGTGAGGTTATCTACATTCACCCTCACAAGCCCCCGATTGTGGGCTCCTTTGTTGTCATAAGATTTCGAGAGCCGAAAGGGAGGGTCGCCATCGGCGAGCTGACCTTCTCCGACGCAAGGTCCCTCGGTCTTCGCATCCGTACCAGCGACCCGAAGCGACCGTTCGAGGACCTGACCCTGCGTCAGGCCGACGTCGGCCAGGTCGGCCGTATCGTCGTTGCCTCGACAGAGTAGCTTGATCATGGCGCCGAGGTCGGCTCTGATTCGATCATGATTAATTAACCGTGTTGCGAATATTGCCAATAATCGCATTGCGATGCTATATTGCAACGGCATAGATTGCTGTTCCGTCGAATGGGCCCAGAGGCCCGCTTACGAACCGGGCAGCAATGAACAAAGAGATCGATCAAACTGATGACCTCTCGGCGGAGCAACAGCCGGCGGCCTCCTCGCGTTTGCCGCTCCAGCGTCCCCGGCGTCGTCGGCGGCGGCATGGGGACCATCGCAATGCCGGTCGTCTTGGTGACCACCACGGCGGTAGCGAACGCAACGGCCTCGCCCTTGACCGGCACCGCCGCGGCGTCCATCGCCGCCTCGAACAGACTGTCATCTGCGAGATCCCCGACCCGCTCCCGGTCGGAGGCCGCGAATTGGATCTATTCGCCGTCGTCCTCAGGGACGAGTTCGACCGGCTTTTCTCCGACGGTGACGACACCTAATCTCCCCTGGGGGAAGAACCTTCCCGTCGCTTACCCCCGAAAGGACAAATCCGTGTTGTCTGCCTTCAGAGCGCGCGGAGAGGCTCCTAATGACTGAACCAACCTCTCCGACCAGGAAAGGCAGAACGACGACGAGCGAGCGGCGTGCACTCGCTCGAGGCGCCCAGAACAGCAATGCTCTGCTTCGGGAGGCCCCGCGCAACGAGGCTCTCCTGTATCTCCGTGTGAGTTCGGACGACAGCGCCGACAGCAACCTTTCGATACCGGATCAGAAGAAAAAGCTTCTGAAATGGTGCGATGAAAACGGCAAGATCGCTCGCAAGACCTATGTCGACGAAGGCCTCTCTGGGTATCTGGAGGTTCGCCGCCCACAATTCGATCAGATGGTCAACGACATCCGCAGCGGGTTGTTTCCGCGAGTGGGCTACGTTCTTGTCTACGCAACGAGCCGACTTTTCCGGAAGGCGCACAAGTACGGGAACCTGGAAGCGGAGCTAAACGGACTTGGGATCGACGTCGTTAGCGTAACCCAGACGTTCGCAAAAGACGCGGGAGGGTACGTCTCGAAGCAGGTTACGACGACCTTCGACGAATATCATTCCATCGTGACTTCCATGAACGTGAGGCGAGCTCAACGGGAGATGGTCGATCAGGGCTATTGGCCCGGCGGCCGTGTTCGGCATGGCTTTCATCTTGTCCCCGACGGCCGGCGTAACCGCATCGACGTCAACGAGGCCGAAGCGCCGCTTGTCCGGAAAGTATTTGAACTTGCCGAGTTTGGCGACGGTCAAGGGCCGATGGGCGTGAAGTCGGTTAGAACCTGGGTCAATTCGAATGGCTACCGAACGCGCGGAGGAGCCCTCTTCGGCGTCGGTGACATCCACAGAATGCTGACATTCGAGGGATATAAGGGCACCTACCCCTTCGGCATCGACGAAGCACCGAGCCCCTTCTCGCACTACGAAGTCCAGTATCTTGCCGTCCGGGAGATCATTTCTCGGGACCAGTTTGAACGCGTGCAAAAGCTCCTTGAAAGGCGCAACCCTCGAATGTTTGCCGCCAAGGCGGTAAGCAGTCCGCTGCTCCTCTCCGGCTTGGCAGTATGCACGTGTGGTTCGGCGTTAACCTTGAGGACCGGGACCTCAAAGTCAGGCACTCTTTATCGCTATTACTGCTGTTCGCGTCAAAATCGTCGTGGGGCCGAGGCTTGTCCGGGAATTACTCTTCCCGAGAAAGTCTTGGACGACGCCGTGGTCACGGCCGTATCGGAACGAATCCTTTCTCCCGACCATCTCTCCAATTTGTTCGAGGGCCTTTTTGATCGGCGGCAGAGAGAGCTCGCTGTGCGAGACGGTAAGCTTTCCTCGCTAGTGGCCAAGGAGCAAGAGTGCAAAGCGGCCCTGACGGGGCTCTATGCGACAGCGAAAGCGGTCCCGAATGTTTCCGAGGACCCCGTCTTCAAAAGCAACCTGGAGGCCGCCCTGCGAGAGGCAAGGCTAGTTGACGAGGAGTTGCGGCGGGTGAGAAGCGCCAAGGAGGTGGGATCAAAAATCACGCCCAAAAAATTCGAATCCTTCGTCCAGGCCGTGAAAGGAGTCCTTCACGGAGACAACCGCGCCCGTACCAAGCAGGTTTTGTTTGCGATCGTCGCTAAGGTCGAGGTGACTGAAACGACCGTCCGAATCCTTGGCGACGTCGAACATCTCGCGTCTCTGGCAGCCGAGGAGAGCGAGTCCGAAGATGACTCAACAGGCGTATCCGGTGTTCGCGGATATGAACGCAGATGGCGGAGAGAGTGGGATTCGAACCCACGGTACAGTTTCCCGCACACACGCTTTCCAAGCGTGCGCCTTAAGCCACTCGGCCATCTCTCCGGATGCTACTCTCTTGAAGGGGCAGGAGGACTTTTGCAAGTGACTGTGGGCGCAATGCCCGCCATTTCTGCAAGCGATTGAAAAAACTTAACAATTTTGCGCTTGCGCCGACGCGGCGCGGCCACCCAGATTCCTTGAACCGAAGACCGGTGAGCTGCGACGGCTGATAACGCGACAAATCGGCTGCCTGGAGGGCGACATGACGATCAACCGGACACTGATCTCTGCGATCCTCCTGTCCGCGATCGCGATGGGCCAGGCCCGGCCCGCACTGGCGCAAAACTGCCACCGCGAGGGTCCCGTCGTGACCTGCGATGACGGGCGGCGGGGAGTGCTGTCGGGCGACGCCATCGTCTGGCCCGACGGCACGCGATCAAGTGCATCGCCAAACCCGAGTGTCATCATCGGCAACAAATCGCCGGTCACGGTGGGACCCGGCGTGTTCGTCGGCCAGGGCAAGGGCATGGTGCCGCTGGATAGCCCGAACGCGCCGAACAAGACGCGCTGCGCGATTCTCGATGGCGTGTCGTATTGCTATTAGGCCGATCGGAATTGCCGGTTTCAGCGTGGAGCGTGCCGCTCTTGCCGATCAACCGCACCAACTAATTATCGCGCGCCTGCTTTGACCGAGCGAAGCGGCAACAAGGCCGGCGGCTCGGTCATCGGCTGCATCGCCGTGCTCTTGCGGTCCTGGATCTCCTGCAGCGCCTCGACAAAATCGGCAAACCATTGCTGGATGGTGTGGCTGCGAAGTCTCGCCATCATCGCTTCCCAACGCATGCGCCGCTCAGGCAGCGGCATCGAGAGCGCGAGCGCAATGGTCCGCGCCATGCCGTCAATATCGTGAGGGTTGACCAGCAACGCCGTATCCAATTCGTTGGCCGCACCGGCAAATTTCGAAAGCACCAGAACACCGGGGTCGGCGGGGTTCTGCGCAGCGACATATTCCTTGGCGACGAGATTCATGCCGTCATGCAGCGGCGTTACGACGCCAACCTGGGCGGTGCGATAAAGTCCCGCCAGCACGGTCTGGCCAAAACCCTTGTTGAGATAGCGGATCGGGGTCCAGTCCACTTCGCCGTGGCGGCCGTTGACGTCACTGACGAGTTTCGCGAGTTCGCTTTGCAGATTGCCATAGGCTTCGATCGCGCCACGCGACGGTATCGCGATCTGCAGCAAGGTCACCGCGCGCGCAAGCGCTGGCTGCAAGGTCCACATCCGATCGAATGCGTTGACGCGGTTGACCAGCCCCTTGGAGTAATCCAGCCGATCAACCCCGATCGCCAGCTTCTCGCCATTCAAGCTTCGTCGCAATCGCGATACGTCGGGGTGGGATACGGCCTTGGCGGATTGCCGGGCGAATTTTTCGGGATCGATGCCGATGGGAAATACCGCGATGCGTGATCTGCCGTGATCCGATGTCACGACGCCGTCCTCGATCGCGAGGCCGAGAGAGGCGGAAAGATATTCGAGGAAATTCTCGCAATCGTCTTTCGTCTGGAACCCGATCAAATCATAGGCCAGCATGGATTCGATCAGCTCGCGATGATGGGGAACCCCTTCGATGACGGCGCGCGCCGGCCAAGGCGTGTGCAGGAAGAAGCCAATCGGCTGCGTCAGGCCGAGATCGCGCAATTCGGCGCCCAGCGCCAGAAAATGATAATCCTGAATCCAGAACGCGGTATTCGACTTCTTGAAACGCAGCAGCGCTCGCGCCATGAAAGCATTCACTTCGCGATAGGAAAGATAATCTTCCTGCGAGGCACAGATAAGATCGGCGCGGGAATGGAGCGCGGGCCACAATGCCGAATTGGCAAATCCTTCATAATATCCGCCGTAATGGGCAGCCGGCAGGTCGAGCATGGCCAGCGCGCCGGTTCCGAGCGCTTCGATTTCGGCGAACGGTTCCTTCTGGGCGCCATCGCGGACGCGGCCACTGGAACCGACCCAAATCGCGCCCGATTTCTCGACGACCGGCAGCAATGCAGCTGCAAGCCCCCCTGTCATGGGTTCATTGGCGTTGCCGCGCGTAACGCGATTTGAAACGACGACGAGGTTCACAGGGTCGCCTCCCGATGCTTCGTTCGCCTGTTTAACAACCATTCATCAATATGGTTCCTGGTCACCCTTTCAACGAAATGAAACCAAATTCAGGCGGCCCAGTGATGGAACGCGATCAAGCCGCCGAAAGAAAATTTCAGCAGACGACCGCTCGCCGGCGAAAATGCCTTTGATCGCGTGAAGTACGCCGAACATGACCTGAACCCGATCACCGTCTCGCCCCAGCTTCGCCATCAATGAGACGCGAAAGCCACGCGCGCACATCGCGCGGTTCGTCGAAATGATCCGTCACGCCTTGCGCGCGCCGGCCCACCGAGAATGCGAGCCCGCCGAGATCGGGCATGATCGCAAACACCGATTCGTCGGTAACGTCATCACCGATGAAAATCGGACGACGGCCTCGAAAGGGTTCGTGGGTCATCAGTTCCCGCACGCCCGTCGCCTTGTCGAAGCCGGATTGCTTGACCTCGCAGACGCATTTTCCGGGCAGCACTTCGATCGGCGCATTGGGCAGTTCGGCCCTGATCAAGGAGACCGCCGCATAAATCGCCTCCTCCGCATGTGGCGCAAGGCGGTAGTGAAGCGCCAGCGAATAGCCCTTGTCTTCGATCAGAATCCCCGGGCTGAGCTTGGCAATGGCGGCTAGCCGGCGCTTCAACTCCTTGTCCATCGGCGGCGCATGCGTGGCCACAGCTTCGCTATCGGTGGAGATGCGCATTTCCGCGCCGTGACCTCCGACGGCCGGAAATTGCGCGGGGGCAAAGATCAGATCGATATCGTTCAGCGACCTGCCGCTGACAAGTGCAAGCGCGCCCAAGGTCTTGTCATGCAGGCGGCTCAGCGTCTCCGCCAGGTCCGGCGGCACCCACACCTCGCGCGGCGTCGGCGCGAGATCGAGCAGCGTGCCGTCAATGTCGAGCAGAAGGGCATATTCGCTCAGGCGCTGCGCAAGCTCGCCCGCCCCGAGCTTTGACGGCGCCCTGCCCGGTTGTGGCGTGTTTTTTTGCACAGGCACCCCGGCCAAATCCTGATCTACCAAATCCCGGTTCATCTCATTCTACTCCACAAAGGCGAGCGGCCGCGCGACGGATTCCAGCGTGCGGCGCTCGGCCGCGATGCAATAACGCCAGGCGATGGCGCTGGCTGCGACCATCAATCCCGCGCCCAAGAGATAGCCGGCAAAGACGCTGCCGCGCGAGCCGGTATCGACCAGCGCCCCAAACAAGGCCAGTCCGGCGACGCCGCCGATTCCGGTTCCCACCGCATAGAAAATCGCAATTGCGAGCGCCCGCACCTCCAGCGGAAAGGTCTCGCTGACGGTGAGGTAGGCGCTACTCGCGGCGGGAGATGCACAGAAGAAAATCAGCATCCAGGCTGCCGTCTGGCTCTCGGCGCTCAATACGCCGATCGCAAACAGATAGCCCGAAAGTGCGAGCAGAAGACCCGAGACGCCATAGGTGAACGTGATCATCGCGCGGCGCCCCAGCGTATCGAACAGCCGGCCAAGTACCAGCGGTCCAAGAAAATTGCCGGCCGCAAAGGGCAGGATGTACCAGCCGATCTGGTCCGCGGCGATGTTGTAGAAATCGGTCAATACCAGCGCGAAGGTGAAGAAGATGGCGTTGTAGAAAAACGCCTGCGCCACCATCAACGCCAATCCGACCAGCGAGCGCTGCCGATAGACGGAAAACAACGTGCGCGCGACCTCGCGGAGCGGCGTGTGACCTCGCATTCTCAGCTTCAGCATTGGCCAGACGTGCTGACCCGGGTCCTGCTGTTGCTCTTGCGTGTGTCCCGTAACCGACCGCTCGATATCGCGCACGATTGCATTGGCGCGATCGGGATGACCGTGGATCACCAGCCACCGCGGACTTTCCGGAATCCACATTCGCATCACAAACACCACAAGGCCGAGGCAGGCGCCGGTGAGATACGCGAGCCGCCAGCCGATATCCGGGCCGATCAAGCGCGGATCGAGCAGAACGATCGCGCTGGTCGCACCCAGCGCCGCGCCGATCCAGAAACTGCCGTTGATCACGAGGTCGGTCCATCCGCGATAGCGCGCCGGCACCAGTTCCTGGATCGTCGAGTTGATCGCGGTGTATTCGCCGCCGATGCCGGCGCCGGTCAGAAACCGGAACAGCGCATAGCTTGCGACACTCCAGGAGAGCGCCGTCGCCGCGGTGGCCGCAAGATAGAGCGCCAGCGTGATGAAGAACAGTTTCTTGCGGCCGATCCGGTCGGTCAACCAACCGAACCCGAGCGCGCCGAGTACCGCGCCGGCAAGATAACCGCTGTTGGAAAACCCGACCTCGAAATTCGAAAAATGCAGCGTCGGACTTTGCTTCAGCGCACCGGACAGCGCCCCCGCCAGCGTGACCTCGAGCCCGTCCAGAATCCAGGTGATTCCCAGCGCCAGCACGACGCGGGTGTGGAATCCACTCCAGCGCAGTGCGTCGAGCCGAAAGGGAATGCTGGTTTCAATGACGCGACTGTCGTCGGATGTCGCTGGCTTCGCTGCGGAAACCGTCCACTCGCCTTGCCGTCGCTGCAAATCCATCGAACTGAACCAATAGGGAAATCCCCGGATGCAAGCGCCGTTTCAGGGTTTGCGTCTTAGCGCCGACCGGCCTTATCAACGCGTTTGCGGCATCGGAGTTCCCGCATTGCGGAAAGGAACCGATCGCCCTCATCCCCGTTGCGCCAAAGGCGGATTGGAATTGGCATGGCCGAGCACCGGAAATCGACATCTTCGCGCAACATTGCAAGGCGCGGAACCGTTCGGAAAAAAGCAGCAAGGACGACCGGCCGAAAGGCTCCCGTAAAACGCTGGTCGCAGCGCGTCACCCGCGAGAGCAACGCACTCGATCTGGCGCAAGGCGTGTTCACGCTGACCGACCCAATTCGGATTGCGGCCTCGCTCAAGCGTTCGGCGGAACGCAGTTCGCGCCGCAAGGCCGGCGCCTATCGCTCGGCGCTCTCGATGCTGACCTTTTACATCAACCGCGCCGGCAGGAGTTTGCCGAAGACGCAGCGGGAGCGACTGGAGCGGGCCAAGATCGAGCTGAAGCGGCAGTTCGGGCGGGAGTGATCGCGGTGATTGTTCGGTACGGCCGCCATATCCGCGAAAAGCGGGTATCCAGTGATCGCCGGCCCAAGAGAGATTGGAGCCACTCGACACGTCATGGAGTGCTGGATCATCCGCTTTCGCGAATGATGACACCGTTTTAGATGGCAACCCTAATTAGATGGCAATCCTAAGCCGCGCGTATGTTTGACATGAAGCGGTCGAGCTCCTCGCGCAGCCGCGTGCTTTCGGCCGAAAGCGTGCGCGCGGAGTCCAGCACATTCCCCGATGCCGACCCGGTTTCCATCGCGCCGCGATTAACCTCCATGATATTGGCGGCGGCCTCGTGCGTTCCTTCGGCGACGGTTTGAACGCTACGCGCGATTTCCTGCGTCGCGGAGCCTTGCTCCTCCACGGCGCTGGCGATGGTCGAAGCGATGGTCGAGATCTTGGCGATGGTGCCGCCGATCTCCTTGATGGCGGCAACCGATTCCTGCGTCGCATCCTGCATGCCGGCAATGTGCGACGATATCTCGTCGGTTGCTTTCGCGGTCTGGCTCGCGAGCGACTTGACCTCGGAGGCGACGACGGCGAACCCCCGGCCGGCGTCGCCGGCGCGGGCGGCTTCGATGGTCGCGTTCAGCGCCAGCAGATTGGTCTGCTCGGCGATGGCGGTGATCAGCTTGACCACGTCACCGATTTCCTGCGCGGCGCGCGACAATTTGCCGATCCGCCCATCGGTCTGCTCGGCCTGGAGGACCGCCGCTTCCGCAATCCGGTTGGATTCCTGCACCTGTCTTCCGATCTCATCGACGGACGCCGACAGCTCCTCGGTCGCCGAGGCGACCGATTGCATGTTGCCGGACGCCTGTTCCGATGCGCCGGCGGCCTGGCTGGACAGGCTTTGCGTGCTCTCCGCGGTACGCGTCAATGTTCCGGCAGCCGCTTCAAGCTGAACGGCTGATGCCGACACGTTGGCGACGATGGCACCGACCGCCGCCTCGAAATCGTCGGCGAAACGAATGAGCTCGGCGCGACGCGACGCGGCGCTGGCCTTATTCTGCGCATCATGCTCGGCCGCATCGCGCTCCGCCTTGGCGATCGCCTGCAGCTTGAACTCTTCCACCGCGCCGGCCATTTCGCCGAGTTCGTCCTTGCGGCCGAGACCGGGCAGCACGACGTCGAACTTGCCATTGGCGAGTTCGCGCATCGCCTTGCACATCGCGATCATCGGCCGGGAAATGCCCTTGCCCAGCAGCACGGCCAGCGTACCGCCCAGCAGGAAGCCGCCGAACGCGAGCATGACGACCAGCCGCTCCGTCGCGCTGATGGTGGCGTCGGATTCGGCGTCGAGCCGCCGTTGATCGGAGAGCAGGTCCGCCTTCATCGCGCCCGAGAGCTTCATGATCTCTGCCGCGGACTCGGTCATTTCGACCGTCAACTCGTCGACTTCTTTCGAATTTGCGATCAGCTTGCTCAGCGCCTGCCGATATTCTTCAAGCTGGGCTGCGGCTTCCTTGATCGCCTGCGCGACCTTTTCGTCGGTCGACGGAATCGCCTGCAGCGCGGTCTCGACGAATTTGAGACGCGCCATCGCGCTGGCGGCCACCGTCTGGTCGGAATTGACGACGAAGGTGTTGGCGAGCGCCATCGCGGTCTGGAATTGGCTGGCCACCTTCTTCGCCCCGAGCGTGATCGCCGCAAGCTCGGCGTCGTCGTCGACGTTGCTCGGGAAGTCGTCGAGCTTGTAGCGCAGCAAATTGCCGCTACGCATGAGCTGGTTTTGGGTCACCAACTCGCTGTCGCGCTTGGTCTTGACGATATCGGCAAAGATCTTGGTGAAGGCACGGAATTCCCGGGCAAGGCGCGTGATCCCATTGATGCGCGCCGGGTTCGTGGTGGTCTTCATCGTCTGGTCGATGGCGACTTTCAGACCGGCTTCCGCTGCCAGCGCGGCTTTGGCGTCATCATCCTTTCCGGTCACCACATAATATCGCGCTAGCGCACGGTAGGAGATCAATTCGCGGTCGATATTCTGGGCAAGATCGGATTCCGACACGCTGTTTCGGTAGGCCTTGACGCCTGCGGCGACTCGCTCAAACCCCATATAGGCCATGCCCATGCTGACCGCCGAGATGGCGAGCACGAACGCAAAACCGAGCATGATTTTTCCGCGAAATCGCAAAGTCGGGAACCTTAGCAATATCGATTTCGGCCAGACGCGCTGCAACAACCCCACCTCGACCCCCGTTCGTCTGAAAAACCGGCAGAATCGGGAACGCGAGCCCCCGAGCCTGGCCCGAAAACCTAGAGTAGAATGGATAAAAGGTCGTAAATCCGCCGGACCGATCCTGGTCCCGAGCACGTGTTAGCGAAGGTCAGGACGCTTACGCTGCCCGGGCCAGAGAGGCCTCGGGCGGCGCCAATATCCGCCGCCGGGGCCGGTTGCAGTTGGGCCCGTCAACGCCTGCAGCTTCGCAAGCGTCATTCCCGCGATCATCTCGATCACAAGCAGTGACCGCGCCGTCACATCGATCACCGCGAGGTTGGTTTAAATGCGTTCCACACACCCGGCTGCGGTAAGCGGGTAGGCGCAGGCCTTCAGGATACGCGGCTCGCCGGGCTGAGAAAGGCACAAATTTGCAGCCATGATACGCAACGCTGGCTTGCTGAATGGTCCCGGCGAAGCGCGGTACTTGTAAGCTCCGGCACTGACGAGGCAGAAGGCGGCGTCTGGCGAAAAGCGGACGTTCGATGGCGGGTGTCCTGCCGTTTGCCGGAGCGGGCTGAAGCGCAAACGCCCCAATCAAGCTTTCCTGATGGCAACAAGGCGCTTCCGCGACGAAATTCCTAGTTGCAAAGTCCCGTCCCCGTGCTTCTAATCGAAACAAATAAAAACCTCCGGGAGGTACCACGCGTGTCTACAGTCAAATTGACGGTGAACGGCAAGGCGGTCTCGGCCGATGTCGAAGACCGAACCCTTCTTGTGCAGCTTTTGCGCGATCATCTGAATCTGACCGGCACCCATGTCGGCTGCGACACCAGCCAGTGCGGCGCCTGTGTCGTGCATATCGACGGCCGGGCGGTCAAATCCTGCACGGTGCTGGTCGGACAAGCCAACGGCGCCAATGTCACCACCATCGAGGGTATCTCGAAGGGGGACGAACTGCACCCGATGCAGGCCGCGTTCCGCGACAATCACGGTCTGCAGTGCGGCTACTGCACGCCGGGCATGATCATGTCGGCGATCGATATCGTCCATCGATACGGTGGCAAGCTCGACGAGGCAACCGTGCGGCACGAATTGGAAGGCAATATTTGCCGCTGCACCGGTTACCACAACATCGTCAAATCGGTGCTGGACGCCGCCGGTCGCATGAAGGTCTCGCAGGCAGCGGAATAGTCAGCCGAACCTGAGCCTAAAGCTCGGAACTTTCGAAATAGAAAACCGGCTGCGATCGGCGTCTTTCGAATTCACGCAGGTCATGCGGTCCGACAGGGAGAAATGCAATGGGTGTTGAGGGTATTGGCGCCAGCGTGGTGCGCAAGGAAGATAAGCGATTCATCACCGGCAAGGGCCGCTATGTCGACGACATCAAGCTGCTGGGCATGACTTATGCCCATTTCATCCGCAGCCCGCATGCCCATGCCAAGGTCAGGAGCATCGACTCCTCGGCGGCGCTGAAGATGCCGGGCGTGGTCGGCGTACTGACCGGACAACAGATCGTCGACGACAAGGTCGGCAATCTCATTTGCGGGTGGGCGATCACATCCAAGGACGGCACGCCGATGAAGATGGGCGCGTGGCCGGCGATGGCGCCGGAGACGGTGCGCTTCGCAGGCCAGGCGGTCGCGGTCGTGATCGCCGAGACCAAGAACCAGGCCAAGGATGCGGCAGAAGCGGTTGTCGTCGATTACGAGGAACTTCCCGCCGCTGCCGACATTCGCGCGGCGATCAAGCCGGGCGCGCCGCAGCTTCACCCGGAGGCGCCGGGCAATGTGATCTACGACTGGGCGATCGGTGACGAGGCCGCCGTCAAGGACGCCTTCAGCAAGGCCGCCAACGTGGTTTCGCTGGAACTCACCAATAACCGCCTCGTCCCCAACGCGATGGAGCCGCGTTCGGCAGTCGCGGACTACAACGCAGCCGAAGAGCATTTCACGCTCTATACGACCTCGCAGAATCCGCACGTCGCCCGCCTCGTGCTGTCGGCGTTCTACAACATCGCCCCGGAGCACAAGCTGCGGGTCGTGGCACCGGACGTCGGCGGCGGGTTCGGCTCGAAGATCTACATCTATCCGGAAGAAATGGTAGCGCTATGGGCGTCCAAGAAAGTCGGCCGTCCGGTGAAGTGGACCGGCGACCGCTCCGAGGCCTTCCTGACCGACGCCCACGGCCGCGATCATATCACCAAGGCGGAGATGGCGTTCGACAAGGACAACAAGATCCTGGGCCTGCGGGTGAAAACCCACGCCAATCTCGGCGCCTACATGTCGCTGTTCTCGTCGGCGGTGCCGACCTATCTCTATGCGACGCTGCTGTCGGGCCAGTACAATATCCCGGCCATCCATGCCGAGGTGATCACGGTCTATACCAATACCACGCCGGTCGACGCCTATCGCGGCGCCGGCCGTCCGGAGGCAAGCTTTCTGCTCGAACGCATGATGGAAACCGCGTCGCGGCAGTTGAAGGTCGATCCGGCGGAATTGCGCCGCAAGAATTTTATCACGCAATTCCCGCATCAGACGCCGGTGATCATGGCCTATGATATCGGCGACTTCGGCGCCTCGCTCGACGCCGCGCTGAAGGCGATCGATTACGCCGGTTTCCCCGCGCGGAAAGCGAAAGCCAAGTCCGAAGGCAAGCTGCGCGGCATCGGTTTCTCCTGTTACATCGAGGCCTGCGGCATTGCGCCGTCCAAGGCGGTCGGCAGCCTGGGCGCCGGCGTCGGCTTGTGGGAATCCGCCGAGGTCCGCGTCAATCCGGTCGGCACCATCGAGGTTCTCACCGGGACGCACAGCCACGGCCAGGGCCATGAGACCGCATTCGCGCAACTGATTGCCGAACGTCTCGGCATTTCGATCAGCCAGGTGCAGATCGTCCACGGCGATACCGACAAGGTGCAGTTCGGCATGGGCACCTATGGCTCGCGCTCGATCGCGGTCGGCGGCACGGCAATTGTCAAAGCGATGGAGAAGGTCGAAGCCAAGGGCAAGAAGATCGCGGCACATCTTCTGGAAGCGTCAGAGGGCGACATCGTCATCGAAAACGGCGAGTTCAAGGTCACCGGCACCGACAAGTCGATCGCGCTGCCGATGGTCGCGCTCGCCGCCTACACGGCGCACAACCTGCCCGAAGGCATGGAGCCCGGCCTGAAGGAGACCGCGTTCTACGATCCCACCAACTTCACCTTCCCGGCCGGCGCCTATATCTGCGAGCTCGAGGTCGATCCAGCCACTGGCAAGACCTCCTTCGTCAATTTCGTCGCCGCCGACGATTTCGGCCGGCTGATCAACCCGATGATCGTCGAAGGCCAGGTCCATGGCGGTCTGGCGCAAGGTATCGGCCAGGCGCTGCTCGAAGGCGCGGTTTATGACAGTTCGGGCCAGCTCGTGACCGCGTCGTTCATGGACTACACCATGCCGCGCGCCGACGATCTGCCGTCGTTCAAACTGAACCACACCCCGACGCTGTGCCCGGGCAATCCGCTGGGCGTCAAGGGTTGCGGCGAGGCCGGCGCGATCGGTGCATCCGCCGCGGTCATCAACGCCATCACGGATGCGATCGGCAACAACAAGCTCGAGATGCCGGCGACACCCGACCGGGTGTGGCACGCGATTCATGGCAACGCCGCATAGGAGCGTTTTCAAGCGAAGTGGCATCCGGTTCGCGTGAAGAAAACACGACAAGAAATAGAAATTCGGGAGATGAACCATGTACGAGACAACCTATCATCGCCCCTCCAGCGTCGACGAGGCCGCGGCGCTGTTCGCAAAGGGCAAGGAGGCCAAATATCTCGCCGGCGGGCACACCCTCATCCCCGTGATGAAACAACGCCTGGCCTCGCCCTCCGACGTGATCGATCTTGCCAGGATCAAGGACCTGGTCGGCGTCGAGGCCTCGGCCGATACGCTGACCATCAAGGCCGCGACGCCGCATTACGACGTCGCCAATAGCGGCGCCGCGCAAAAGGCAATCCCTGCGCTTGCCCATCTCGCCTCGTTGATCGGCGATCCGGCGGTGCGCCATCGCGGCACGATCGGCGGCTCGATCGCCAACAACGATCCTGCAGCCGACTATCCGGCAGCCCTGCTCGCGCTCGGCGCAACCATCAAGACCAACAAGCGCTCGATCGCGGCCGACGACTTCTTCAAGGGCCTGTTCGCAACCGCGCTGGCCGACGGCGAAATCATCACCCAAGTCGCATTCCCGGTTCCGGCCAAGGCAGGCTATGCCAAGTTTCCGCATCCAGCCTCGCGCTTCGCGCTGACCGGCGTGTTCGTGGTCAAGACCAAATCCGGCGACGTCCGTGCAGCGGCAACCGGCGCATCCCAAAGCGGCGTGATGCGGGTACCGGCCATCGAGGCGGCATTGAAGGCAAACTGGTCGGCGGGCGCGCTCGACAGCATCAAGATTTCCGCGAACGGATTGCTGAGCGATATCCACGGCTCGGCGGATTATCGCGCCAATCTGATCAAGGTGATGGCGCAACGCGCGGTGACCGCCGCGGGCTGACAGCGCCCGCGCGGTGACCGCCGCGGGCTGACAGCGCCCAAACACAACATTCATGCAAGCGGCGCGCAGGCAAAGCGCGCCGCTTTGCTTTTGGTCATATTCTCCGCAAAAGGTTCTTGCTACATCCTGCCCAAGGCGAGACAATTTCGGTAAGGAAAATGCTCAGGGAATAACAACGTGCTCGACAAATCAGAGCCAAAATCATCGACCCGCACTTCCGGTCCGCTGGCGGGTTTGCGTATCGTCGAATTTGCCGGCATCGGCCCCGGCCCGTTCGCCTGCATGATGCTGGCGGATATGGGCGCGGAGGTGGTCACGCTCGATCGCGTTGGCGCCAGGAAGAACCTTAAATCGGCGGCCGGACGCGGGCGCATCGTCATCGAACTCGACCTGAAGGACACGGCCGCGATTGCGCAGGTGCTCGACCTCCTCGAACATGCCGATGCGCTGATCGAAGGCTTTCGGCCGGGGGTAATGGAGCGGCTCGGGCTCGGTTCCGAAATGGTGCAGGCGCAAAACCCGCGTCTCGTCTATGGCCGCATGACCGGCTGGGGCCAGGAGGGCCCGCTGGCGTTAGCCGCCGGCCATGACATCAATTATATCTCGGTGACCGGCGCGCTGGCCGCGATCGGACCTGCCGAAAAGCCGGTCCCGCCGCTCAACCTGGTCGGCGATTTCGGCGGCGGCGCTCTCTACCTTGTTGTTGGCGTGCTCGCCGCCCTGCTGGAGGCGAAAGCCTCCGGCAAGGGACAGGTGGTGGATGCGGCGATGTGCGACGGCGCGGCCTCGCTGATGTCGATGTTCTTCGACCTGACCGCGGCAGGCCGCTGGACCGAAGGGCGGGAGAGCAATTTCCTCGACGGCGGCGCGCACTTCTATGGCGTCTATGAATGCGCGTGCGGCAAATTCATCTCAATCGGCTCGATCGAGCCGCAATTCTACGCGTTGTTGCGGCAACTGGCCGGCCTTGAGGACCAAGGCTTCGAGGCACAGATGGACCGCGCGGCCTGGCCCACGCTCAGGCGGAAGCTGGCCGATGTCTTCAAGACCAAGACCCGCGACGAATGGTGCAAGATCATGGAAGGCACCGACGTCTGCTTCGCGCCGGTCTTGACCATGGCGGAAGCCCCTCAGCATCCGCACATGGCCGCGCGAAAGACTTTCGTCAATCGCCACGGTGTCACCCAGCCCGCGCCGGCGCCGCGCTTTTCGCGCACGCCATCGGCGATCCGCGAGACCCTGACAACGGATATCACAAGCCTCATAAGCGAGTGGCGGAGCGGGAGGTAGCCTCCTTACCGTCATTTCGGGGCGATGCCAACGGGTCCGCGCAAAGCGCAGCCCGATGACAGGCTCCGCATCGAACTACGATGTGCATTGCACATCGGAGAATCTCGAGATTCCCCGATGCGCAATTGCGCATCTGAGGCCTGGTCCGGAGCCTGTCGTCGGGCGGCGCTAAAGCGCCGACCCGGTGGAACCATCCCGGAATGACTACTCTACTCTTCGAGTCACGCCGCGTTGTCCACCTTCAGCACGCCCCGGCGAATCTGGTCTTCCTCTATTGATTCGAACAGCGCCTTGAAATTGCCTTCGCCGAATCCGTCGTCGCCCTTGCGCTGGATGAATTCGAAGAAGATCGGTCCGATGGCGTTGGCGGAAAAGATCTGCAACAGCACCTTGGTATGGCCGCCATCGACCACGCCTTCGCCGTCGATGAGGATCCCGTCACGTTTCAATCGCGCGACGTCCTCGCCGTGATCAGGCAGCCGGGCATCGACCTTCTCGAAATAAGTGTCGGGAGGCGACGGCATGAACGGCAAGCCGGCATCGCGCAGGGTTTCCACGGTGCGGTAGATGTCTCTTGAGCCGCAGGCGATGTGCTGGATGCCCTCGCCGCGATAGACGCTGAGATATTCCTCGATCTGGCCGGATTGGCCGGCGTCCTCGTTGATCGGAATCCGGATCTTGCCGTCGGGGCTGGTTAAAGCGCGCGAGAACAGGCCGGAAGCACGGCCCTCGATATCGAAGAACCGGATCTGGCGGAAGTTGAACAGCTTTTCATAGAACCCGGTCCAGACATCCATGCGGCCGCGGTGGACGTTGTGGGTGAGGTGATCGAGATAATGCAGGCCCGCACCTTCCGGTCGCGGATTTTCCGCACCCAGCCATTCGAATTCGGTGTCGTAGGCCGACCCCTTGGCGCCGTAGCGATCGACGAAATACAAAAGGCTACCGCCAATGCCCTTGATCGCAGGAACATCGAGGGTCTTCTGCCGGGATGGAATGTCGGCTGGCTCCGCACCCAGCGACAACGCGCGCTGAAAGGCCGCTTTCGCATCGACCACCCGGAACGCCATCGACGGCGCGCAAGGCCCGTGCGCTGTGACGAAGCTTAAACCGTGGGTGCCGGGCTGTTCGTTGACCAGATAGTTGATATCGCCCTGACGATAGACCGCGATCTTCTTGGTCCGGTGACGCGCGACCGGCACATAACCCATCAGTTTGAACAGCGCATGCAGTCGCTCCGGCTGCGGATGCGCGTATTCCACGAACTCGAAGCCATCGGTGCCCATCGGATTGTCGGCGCTGACGGTGGCGGCCGGCGCGTCGTGCGGAAATGGACCCATAACTGACCTGATCTCCCCTGATTTCGACCCATGAATAATCGGTCGCCTGGAGCGCAATGTGCATGTAAATGGCCGGCATTATCGCTATGATATGCATGGTCTGTGCATAAATGAGGCATTTTTCGCATGATCTTGGTTGACGCCTTCGACCTTAAAATATTGGGCGCGCTGCAGGATGACGGCCGCCTCACCAACCAGCAACTGGCCGAGATCGCCGGCCTGTCGGCGTCGCAATGCTCGCGGCGGCGCATGCGGCTGGAGGAAGACAGGGTGATCGCGGGCTATCACGCCGACCTTGCGAGCGAAGCGCTCGGCTTTGGCATCATCGCCTTCATTCACATCACGCTCGCAACCCATTCGCCGGACAATGCCAAGCGGTTCCGCGCGCTGGTCAACCGGGTCGACGACATCCAGGAAGCCTATTCGCTGACCGGCGACGCCGATTATCTGCTGAAGGCGGTGCTGCGCGACCTGAAAAGCCTGTCCGACATTGTCAACAACGTGCTGATGCCGCACCAAAGCGTGGCGCATGTGCGCTCCTCGATCGTGCTTGACCGGCTGAAGGAAAATTCAAGGCTGCCGCTGAAGGAGCTGGCGCGATAGGCATGGCCGGAATCGAGGGAGATCCGTCATTCGAATCGGGTGCCCGATTTGCGATGATCCCTTCCGCTTTATGAGGACGCGACGATCATGGCGCTGCAACTCCGGCCGAACTGCGAATATTGCGACAAGGATCTGCCACCCAACGCAACGGAAGCGCGCATCTGCAGCTACGAGTGCACATTCTGTGCGGAGTGCGTCGAGACCAAACTCCACAATGTGTGCCCAAACTGCGGCAGCGCGTTCGTCCCGCGGCCGATCAGGCCCGCAAGGGAATGGCGGCCGGGCGCATGCGTTGCGAAACAGCCGCCTTCGGACAAGCGTGTGCATCTCAAATACAGCTTCGAGGACATTGCCGCGCACTCGGCTCGGATCCGCGACATTCCGCCGGAAGAGCGGTGACTTTTGCCCGGCGTCATTGCGAGGAGCGTCGGCGACGAAACAATCCACGCTTTCTTCGCAGCTCGATGGATTGCTTCGCTAACGCTCGCAATGACGAAGGTTAATCCGCCGGCGTAATGGTCCCTTCGACTTCGCCGAAGCCGACGCGGTAACCGTCGCCCTGGCACCAGCCGCGCATCACCAGCGAATTGCCGTCTTCGAGAAATGTTCGCTTGACGCCACCCGACAAATCGATCGGCTCGGTGCCGTTCCAGGAAATTTCGAGCAGGCTGCCGCGCTGGCTTTTCTCCGGGCCGGAGATGGTGCCGCTGCCCAGGAGATCGCCGACATTCATGGCGCAGCCGGAGGACGCGTGATGCACCAGTTGCTGTACCGACGACCAGTACATGTATTTGAAATTGGTGTGGCAGATATTGACCGCGTCTTTCATGGATGCCGCGCGCAAACCGACATCGAGCTGCAGGTCGTAATTGTTTGGCTGCACCTGCCGCAGATAGGGTAGCGGCGCCGGATCCTGCCGCGGGCCCTCGAGCCGGAACGGCTCCAACGCTTCGCGGGTAACCACCCACGGGCTGATCGAAGTCGCAAACGCCTTGGCCTGGAACGGTCCGAGCGGCACATATTCCCATTGCTGGATGTCGCGCGCGCTCCAGTCGTTCAATAGCACAAAACCGAAGATCATCGCTTCCGCCTGCGCTTCGGTCAGCATCTCGCCCAGCGCCGACGGCTGCCCGATCACGACCCCCATTTCGAGTTCGAAATCGAGCCGCTTGCAGGGGCCGAAGCTCGGGGTCTCCGCATTCGGCGGCTTCAACTGGCCGCGCGGGCGGCGCACCTTGGTGCCGGAGACCACCACAGTCGACGCACGTCCGTTGTAGCCGATCGGCATATGCAGCCAGTTCGGCTGCAACGCATTGTCCTTGCCGCGGAACATGACGCCGACATTGGTGGCATGCTCCTTTGACGAATAGAAATCGGTATAGCCGGCTACCGTGAAAGGCAGATGCAGCCTTGCATCGGCCATCGGCACCAGTGCGTGTTGACGCAACCTCGGGTTATCGCGAAGCTCGTCATGGTCGTGGCGCAACAATTCGCTGATCCGGGCCCTTGTCTGCGACCACACCTTCGGCCCCAGCGCCATGAAGGGATTGAGCGACGCCGCGGAAAATACGCCGAGGTCGCGGACCGGTAGCCGGCAGTCCTGTTCGAGTTCCCACAGATCGAGCACGAAGTCGCCAATCGCGACACCGACGCGCGGCGCAGGCAATGCGGCCGTCGAGAACACGCCATAAGGCAGATTCTGGATCGGGAAGTCGGAGGCGGCGTCAACCGGAATGAAGGAGCGGAGGGTGGGGTCGTTGGGGTGGGACAAGTTCTTATTCCTGCATATTTCGACGAATTGCCGTCATTCCGGGATGGTCCGAAAGACCAGACCCGGAATCTCTACGAGATTCCGGGCTCGCGCTGACGCGCGCCCCGGAATGACGCCAAGACGCTAAGGCCTATTCGGATCGAACCGCTTCTCCAGCCCCTTCCAGCAATCGGCATAATCGTCCTGCAGCGTCGAGGATTTTGCCGCATGCGCGGTGATGCGTTGCGGAAACCGCGTCTCGAACATGAAGGCCATGGTGCCGGTCAATTTCACCGGCTTCAATTCGCCGTTGCTGGCGTGATCGAACGCTTCGCGGTCAGGACCGTGCGGCAGCATCATGTTGTGCAGGCTGATGCCGCCAGGCGTGAAGCCCTGCGGCTTCGCATCGTAGATGCCGTAGATCAGCCCCATGAACTCCGACATGATGTTCATGTGATACCACGGCGGACGGAAGGTGTTTTCCGCCACCATCCAGCGCTCCGGAAAAATGACAAAATCGATGTTCGCGGTGCCCGCGGTCTCCGACGGCGAGGTCAGCACGGTGAAGATCGATGGATCCGGATGGTCGAAACCGATCGCGCCGACCGGCGAAAAGGCGCGCAGATCATATTTGTACGGCGCGTAGTTGCCGTGCCATGCCACCACGTCGATCGGCGAATGCGGCAACTTGGTTACGAACAGCGAGCCGCCCCATTTCACGAACAGTTCGGTCGGCGTGTCCTTGTCCTCATAGGCCGCGACGGGGGTGAGGAAATCGCGCGCATTGGCAAGGCAGTTGGCACCGATCGGACCGCGCTCCGGCAGCGTGAAGGCGCCGCCGTAATTTTCGCAGAGATAACCGCGCGCGGGGCCGCCCACGATCTCGACGCGGAATTTCACGCCGCGCGGGATCACCACGATCTCGCCGGGCTCGGCGTCGATCCGGCCGAACTCGGTGACGAAGCGCAAGTCTCCCTGCTGCGGCACGAACAGCATTTCGCCGTCGGCGTTGTAGAAATGCTGATCGACCATCGATTTGGTGATGAGAAAGACGTGCGCCGCCATGCCGGCTTGCGTATTGGCATCTCCCGCCGTGGTCATGGTCTGCACGCCCTGCAGGAAGGTCATCTCGGTTGTCGGAATTGGCGTCGGATCCCAGCGCAATTGCGCGACCGAAATCTCCTGCTCATGGCAAGGCGCGGTGCGCCACAGCCCGATGTCGACCTTGGTGAAGCGGCCGGAATGTTTGACCGAGGGCCTGATCCGATAGAGCCAGGAGCGTTCATTGCTGCCGCGCGGCGCGGTGAAGGGCGATCCGGACAGCTGTTCGGCGTAAAGCCCGTAGGCGCAGCGTTGCGGTGAATTGCGCCCGATCGGCAGCGCGCCGGGCAGCGCCTCGGTTTCAAAACTGTTGCCGAAGCCGGACATATAGCCGGGCGTGATATTGACGGAGCCGCGGCCGATCACGTCAGGTGAGGTATTGATATTCATGTCATCCTCCTTGCAAGGCCGCCCACATTTCCCGGTCGCGCTTGTCGGTCCAGATCACGGGGTCGTCGATCCCCGATGCTTCGTCGAAGGCGCGCGAGACGTTGAACGGCAGACAGTGCTCGTAGATCGCAAAGCTTGAAAACTTCGGGTCCATCACTTCACGCGCCGCCGCCATCGTTTCCTTGAGATTGCGGCCCTTGGCGACCGCCGCTTCCGCCGCGCCATAGAGCGTGGTGACGAAATCCCGCGTCATCGCAATCGCCTCGCGCCCGGTCGCGATGCCCTTCAGCGCGTCGCCGCGTCCCGGCGCAATCGCCTTGGGATTGAAGGCGCGAATTTCATTCAGCGTCGCCGGCCATTCGCGCAAATGCGCGTCGCCGCAGTAACAGGCCGAGTGATACTCGATCAGGTCGCCGGAAAACATCACTTCCGCATCCGGAACCCAGGCCACGATATCACCGGAGGTATGTCCCGCGCCGAGCTGCATCAATCGCACCTCGCGCTTTCCGAGGTAGATCGACATGTCGCCTTCGAAGGTCAGCGTCGGCCAGGTCAGGCCGGGAATGCTTTGCGCATCCTGAAACAGCCGGGGAAATCGGCCATATTCGGAATCCCAGTCCTGCTGGCCGCGCTCCTCGATCAGCCGGTAGGTTTCGGCCGAGGCTATCACGGCTTGCGCGTGATAGGCCGATGCGCCGAGCACCCGTACCGCGTGATAATGCGACAGCACCACATATTTGATCGGCTTGTCGGTGACGGTGCGCACCCGTTCGATCACTTTGTTGGCCATCGCCGGCGTCGCCTGCGCGTCGAACACGATGCAGCCGTCGTCGCCGACGATGACAGCCGAATTGGGATCACCTTCCGCGGTGAAGGCATAGAGATCGCTCCCGATCTCGGAGAAGGTGATCTTCTTCTCGGCCATGTCTGTCGTGGATGCGAAACCCTTGGCCATCAATTCCATTCCCTTTGCGTTACTGCTTCCGTCACTGTTGTTGCTGCTGCTGTTGCTGGCTCGCCTCGACCATTCGACGTTGCGCCAGCGCGATCGCCTCGCGCAGCACGTCGAGATCGCCGATATGGTTGGCCAGGATCAGAACCAGGGCCGCATCGAGATCGGCGCTCTGCTCGTCGCTCAAGCCGCGATGCGCCTCGACAACGGCGCGAAACGCATCGTCCGGCTTGGCGAAATTCGATCGGGTCGACAATGCCATTGCTAACCTCAGTGGTGTGAACCCCAGTTGTTACCTGCGGCGCGCGCCAGCGCAGCGTCGAGCGCTGTTCGTGTCGGATGCCGAAAACGTGCCGCGACATAGCCGTCGGGCCGCAACAGATAGGCGGTGCCGGGTTCCGCATCGTAGCGGGCAGCCGCAAGCCCCGCTGCATCGAAAAAGCCGCCCTCGCCGCCGACGCGGATCACGCCGACGCCGTCCGGCGGATCGACCGCGGCGCCGTTGCTAAACGCAAGCAGGGTGAACCGCGTTCCTGACTTTATGAAGGCGTCAGTCAGATAGGCGCGTTCGCCGGCCGGCGCGGTAACCGGCGCATCAGGCATGGAGGCGCCGGGCGGCGGCCCACCGTGCCAGGCGTCGCGATCGGCGGTCGAAAGCGGGGAATCATAGATCGAGGGAACCGAGAGTCGTCCGCCATTGACCATGCGCTTGCCGAATTCCGTTTCCCTGGCGAGCGCCAGCACCGCCTTGCGCAACCGCGCCTCCTGGCGCGTGCCGGGTGCCATGAAATCGGTCGATCGCGTCGACTCCCGGATGTTCTCGTCGGCCGCAGCACTGCGCTCGGCGTGGTAGCTTTCGAGCAAGGTCTCCGGCGAGGTCTTCCTCAGCACGCGGTCCAGTTTCCAGGCGAGATTCTCCGCATCCTCCAGGCCGGAATTGGCGCCGCGGGCACCGAACGGCGAGACCTGATGCGCGGCGTCGCCGGCAAAGATGACGCGGCCGTGGATGAACCTATCCATGCGGCGGCACTGGAACTTGTAGAGCGAGATCCACTCGAAATCGAAGTTATTGTGGCCGAGCATGCGCGCGATCCGCGGCCTCACATTTTCGGGTCTTTTCTCGGCCGCCGGATCCGCATCCGGATTAAGCTGCAGGTCGATACGCCAGATGTCGTCCGGCTGCTTGTGCAGCAATGCGGATCGTCCGGCATGGAACGGCGGATCGAACCAGAACCAGCGCTCGGTCGGGAACTCCGCGGTCATCCTGACGTCGGCGATCAGGAACTGATCCTCGAAGACTTTACCCGCAAATTCCGCGCCGACCATTTGCCGTAGCGACGATCGGGCACCGTCGCAGGCCACCACGTAGTTCGCGCCGATCCGATACGGCCCATCCGGCGTCTCGATCGTCAGGATCGCCTGGTCGTTGCGGCTCTCCAGGGCGATCACCTTGTTGCGCCAGCGCAGGTCGATTGCAGCGAGTTCGCGCACGCGATCCACCAGATAGGCCTCGGCATAGAATTGCTGAAGATTGATGAAGGCAGGCCGCTTGTGGCCCTGCTCCGGCAATAGATCGAATTGATAAAGCTGCGAGGTGCCGTGAAAGATCTTGCCGACGCTCCACACCACGCCCTTGTCGACCATCCGCTGGCCGATGCCGAGCCGATCCCAGAATTCGAGCGAGCGCTTCGAGAAGCAGATCGCGCGCGAGCCCTCGCCGATCCGGTCGGCGTCGTCGAGCAGCACCACGGGTTGGCCACGCTGCGCCAGATCGATCGCAAGCGACAGCCCGACCGGCCCGGCGCCAACCACCACGACCGGATATTGAGAAATGTTGCCGCCGCTCCGGTCCTGATCGGCGTGGCGGCGATAACCGAACTGAGCCGCCGACTGGACCTTGGATGACTGGAACCCGGACTGCGCCATGCTCGCGTTGCTCTGGTAAAGGGGACAGCGGCCTTGCCAATTAGTCGCAATTGCAACTATCTTAAACAACCGGCGAGCTTCCGCGTCAACTCCCGTCGGAGGACTTTTTGGCCAAACTCGACCTGTTCAAATTTGTGCCGTTCCGCCTGAACCGGCTGGCGGCCGAGGTTTCTTCCGCGCTGTCCAGTGAGTACCAGGCGCGCTACGGGCTGGATATCCCGGAATGGCGGGTGCTGGCGACGCTCGGCTTCCGCAACGAAGCCTGCAGCGCGCAATACATTGCCCATTGCACGCGGACGCATAAATCCACCATCAGCCGCGCGGTCACCGCGCTGATGACGCGGCAGCTGGTGGAACGGGTCGAGAATAAGGACGACCGCCGCGAATTCGCCCTGCGGATGACGCGGAAGGGAAGAGCGCTGTACGAGAAGCTGATTCCCCGCCTTCTGCGCAAGGAGCTGGAGATATTGTCCTGCCTCACCGCGACCGAGCGAAAGGATTTCGCGCGTATGCTCGGCAAGATCGAGAGCAGCCTCGATCTCGTGCAGACCATCGAACAGGCAGCGAAGGCAGAGGCGTATTGAACCACGCCGCCATTCCGGGCGCGAAGCATCAAGTCCGGAATGACGAAAGTGGCTTCACTTCGCCGCCGTCACCACGATCTCCACGATATGCGGCGGCTCGAGAGCGACGCCGATGCAGGCCCGCATCGGTGGATTTCCCGGGTCGACCCATTCGTCCCAGGCGCGGTTCATCTCGCTTTTCCGCGTCATGTCGGTGATGTAGACGATGGCCGACAGTATCTTGCTCTTGTCGGTCCCGCACAGCGCCAGGCTTTCATCGATGCGCGCCAGCGCTTTGGCCGTCTGTTCGTACATCGAGGAGGTGACCGGATCGGGCGCGACCGCCACCGTGAACACGAGGTCGTCGTGAACGACGGCGCGACTGCGCGTCGCCGTCAAGCCGGGAAAGCGTTTGATCATGGTGGGATTGCCTCGATCGAGATGTTTGGCGATCACCGGAAAATAGGCGCCGCCTGAACCGGCGTCGATCGCTTCCCGCAATATCCTGCCGGTCAGTTCGGCGCCGCGGATCTTGATCCCCGCATCGGCCGCCAGTTCCAGCGCATAGGTGAGATCCTTCAGCGCATATTCGGTCGAGAACGCCCGCTCGGGGAAATTTCCCGGCACGATCGCCTTGATGCCGTGATTGCGCAGCGCAAAGCTATCGGCCGAACCCTTCGACAGCGTCTCGAGCAGGAGCGCCGGATCGACGTCATTGCGTTTGGCGACCGCAACCGCCTCGGACAGCGCGTTGACGGTCTGAAACAGCACCATGTTGTTGAGGATTTTTGTCACTTGGCCTGCGCCGGTGCCGCCGCAGTTGGTGACATCCGTCGCGAAACAACGGATCAGCGGCTCGATCGCTGCGAACAGCTCTGGCGTCGCGCCCACCATGACGCTCAGCGTGCCATCCTGCGCGGCCTGACGGGTGCGTGCGATCGGCGCATCAGCCCACGATGCGCCCCTTGCCTGTAACAGCGCTGCGAAATCGCGGGTCTGACTGACCGAGGACGTTCCGAGGTCGACGACGATCTGGCCTTGGCGGATGTTTTTTAGAATGCCGTCGCCCTCGAACACGGCGCGCACATGCGTGGCGCTGGGGAGGCACAGGAACAGGATTTCGCTTTCGCCAACCAGAGCTGCCACCGATGCGGCCACGCCGGCGCCTTCCGCCTTCAGCCGCGCCAGAGGCTCCGGCGCCAGATCGAACGCGGTCACGCGCGCGCCGCTCTTCCTGACGAGGTTGCGGCAGATCGGCTCGCCCATCACGCCGAGACCAATGAAGCCGATGGTTTTGTACACTGTCATCTCGCGAACCTATTTCGCGAAGGAACGCGACGGTGCCTTGTGCAGGGCGAAGGCATCGACCTTGTCGCTGGCGCGCGGGTAGATCGCGGCGACCAGGGGATCGTGGCCGGGGATGATGCGATCGGGATGACCGGCGAGCCGCTCGACGATCTCCCAGCCCCGGCACATGTCGCCGATATTGTAGACGATCGGAAACGGACTGCGGCGATGCAGATTGCCGTAGTAATGTGCCGCATCCGACGCCAGCACCACCGGCCCTCGCGCGGTCTCGACCCGCACCACCTGCAGCCCGTCGGAATGGCCGCCGACGCGGTGTACGGTGACGCCGGGCGCGACCTCGCCATCGCCGGAGTGAAAGGTAACGCGCTCGCTGTAGACGTGGCGAACCATCAGCGTCACGTGCTCGACCGAAAACGGATGACGCAGGGCGGCAAAACACATGCAGCGCCCGGTGGCGTAGCTCATTTCGCGGTCCTGCAGATGAAATCGCGCGCTCGGAAACTGGTCGAGATTACCGGCGTGGTCGTAATGCATATGGGTGACGACGACGTCCTTGATCGCGTCGGCGCCAACCCCGAAGCGCGCCAGCGCATCCACCGGGTTAAGCGTGAGCTTGCGGTTCCGCAGCCCTGCTTCCACCGCATTGAAGCCGGTGTCGACCAGGATATCGCGGCCGCCGCCCCGGACCAGCCAGACGAAGTAATCCAGGTCTGACGCGGTGGTCTCGTGGGGGTCCGGCGAGAGGTAATTCATATGGGGGGTGCGCGGCGACATCGTCGCATAGCGGAGCGCGTAGATTTCGTAGGCGTTTTCCATCGGTCGACTTTTTTGCTTGATTGGCTGACCGCAGCAAGCCACCGCCCTGTCAAAAGGTCAAACCCCTGACGATTCATGCCGGGCATATGAAAACGCCGCCCGTCCGCAGGTCTCGGCAATGATGCCGTCAAGCGACCTGTTTCATGCGGCTGCAACATTTGCCGCAGGTCCCGCCGCCAAATGCCGCGAGGCTGGTCGTGGCGACCGGCTCGCAAAGGTGCAGCGCGAAAGCCCGTCGCGGTCAATCGTCGCGGTCCTTTGCGGCTTTTGCAGACGGTTGACGGGGCTGGCAGGGCCGGTTTGATAATGCGATTTTCGTGGGGTAAGGTCGCCGAGGCGCGGGGCTGGGATCGGCGCCTTTTTGGCTGGACTGACGTCGCATGAAAATCCGCCTTGCACTGCTTGCCATTTTGATGCTGTCGATCGCGCCGATTTGCCCGTCGGCCGCCGTGGCCGCCGACCGGTTTGCCCTTGTCATCGGCAACGCGAAATATCCCGACGCGGACGCGCCTTTGAAGGAGCCCATCAACGACGCCCGCGACATCGCCGACGAACTCAAGCGCGATGGCTTCACGGTCGAGGTCGGCGAGAATCTGACCGGCGATGCAATGCGCAAGGCCTTCGACCGGCTCTATGGTCACATCAAGCCCGGCACGGTTGCGCTGATCTTCTTCAGCGGCTTTGGCGTCCAGTCCAACCGCCAAAGCTACATGATTCCGGTCGATGCGCAGATCTGGACCGAGCCGGACGTCCGGCGCGACGGCTTCAGCCTGGAGATGGTGCTGGGCGAAATCAACAACCGCGGCGCCGGCGTCAAGATCGCTCTGATCGATGCCTCCAGGCGCAATCCATTCGAACGCCGGTTCCGCAGCTTCTCCGCCGGCCTTGCACCCGTGATTGCACCGAACGGTACGCTGGTGATGTATTCGGCGGCGCTCAGCTCGGTGATCTCCGACAATGGCGGCGATCACAGCCTGTTCGTGCAGGAACTGCTGAAGGAGATCCGCGTTCCCGACCTGATGGCGGAGGAGACGCTGAACCGGACCCGTGTCGGCGTCACCCGCGCATCGCGGGGCGAGCAGGTGCCCTGGATTTCGTCGTCGCTGGCCGAGGATTTTTCGTTCATCCCAGGCGCGCGGCCCCCCGGTCCGATGGCGACACTTCCCCAGCCTCAGCTTCCCGAACCCACGCCTCCGCCGCCGCAGCCGCGCTACGAGCCGCCACCACTGTCACCCTTGCCCCCGCTGCCACCGCAAAACCCGCCAAGCAACGATGCGATGCCGCCAGAGCAACCATCGCTCAAGGATGACCCGACCATCAAGAAGCTGACCGAGAGGCTCCTCGACAATCCCGACGATGCGGGTGCGCTCTACCGGCGCGGGCAAGTCTATGCCAGCAAGGGGGCGTATAGCCTTGCGATCAAGGATTTCGACGACACGATCCGGCTCAATCCGAAGGACGTCGAAGCCTATAACAACCGCTGCTGGACCCGCACCATCATCGGCGACCTGCAGTCGGCGCTGAGGGATTGCAACGAGGCGCTCCGGCTGCGCCCGAACTTTGTCGATGCCCTCGATAGCCGTGGCCTTGTCAACCTGAAGAACGGGCAGACCAAGAACGCGATCGCCGATTTTGACGCCGCCCTGAAGATCAATCCGCGCCTGACGTCGTCGCTGTACGGGCGGGGCCTCGCCAAGCAGCGCAACGGAGCGGTTGCGGAGGGTGAGGTGGACATCGCCAATGCGAAGGCCATGGACCCGAATATCGTCAAGGAATTCGCGAGTTACGGGGTGCGTTGACGATAATTTGAGTTGAAGGGAAGGCGCCTGTGCGAACCTCGAGGCGGGCGCCGGAGACAAACGGCAAAGGCGCCGCGGCCGATTTGGGTTGAACCTGTATTAACCTCGACCGCCGGCTGATTGGAAAATCCATTGGAACCGCGCAGCGGTGCGCAGGAGGGACTGGCAATGTCGAACATATCTGGAAGGAGCAGTCTGACCGCGATCCTTTTGCTTCTGACGATCGGCGCCGCGCTCTCGATCGGCGTCGCCAAGGCCGCCGATGATGTTACCGAGGATCAGATCCTGCGGGCGCTGGCGCCAACCAAGAAGCCCCTGACCAGAGGTTTGTCGGTGGGCCCGCAGACCCAGACCGACCCGGCGGCGGCTGCCGCGGAGGGGAAATTCGTCCGGACCCTTCGCAACCGGCCGACACGCTCGCTCTCGGTCACCGAGCGCGAAGAAATCGCCACCATCGTCAAGGACAAGCCGAAGATCGATCTTGAAATCAACTTCGACTACAACTCGGCCGACATCAGCGCCAAGTCGCTGCCCTCGGTGCAGGCTTTGGGACGGGCGCTTTCCAATCCCGATCTGAAGGGCTCGACCTTCGTCGTTGCGGGTCATACCGATGCCGCCGGCGGCGAGGCCTACAATCAGGATCTTTCGGAGCGGCGCGCCGACTCGATCAAGCGCTATCTGGTCGACAAATTCGGCATTGCCGGCACCGACCTCGTGACCGTCGGATATGGCAAGACCAAGCTCAAGGACCCGGCCAACCCGCTGGCGGAAGTGAACCGCCGCGTGCAGGTCGTGAACATGGAAAACAAGGCCACCGCGTCCAAGTGAACAGGTGATGGTCCGGGTAACGTCTTACAATCCAAGCGCGTCCCGCGTCCCTGCGGGACGCTTTTGTCTGTCATTGCAGGGGGCAATCCAACAACCGTCATTCCGCGGCGATGCAAAGCATCGAACTGCGATGTGCAATTGCACATCGGAGAATTCCGAGATTCCGCGCCTTGTGCTGGTGCACCATCCCGCAATGACGGCCTATGGATTGCTGCGCTGCGCTCGCAATGACACCCTTGAACCCATTATCTTGCTGGGTAGGTTTCGAAACGACTTCAGGTCTGGATTGATCCCGCGATGACGCTTTCCGAATACCTCAAGCCTGCGTTAGCGGTGGCCTTTTTCGCGGTGCTTGGCGGGGCCTGGTACTGGTTTGAGCATCGTTCCCACGCCGAAGAGAAGGAAACACCCGGCAACGCTTTGGTCGTCGTCACGAAATCGACCAATGCCTGCTTCTCCGACCTGGTACGGGTCACCGGATTTGTCGTGCCGCGCCGCGAAGCGGTGGTCGGGGTCGACCAGGAAGGATCCAAGGTTTCCGATCTGATGGTCCGCGAAGGCGAGATGGTCACCGATAATCAGGAACTGGCGCGGTTGACCCCGCCGCCGGCGCAACCGGGAGCGTCCGGTGGCCGGCCCGCCTCGCCGACATCGCTGCGTGCGCCGGCCGCAGGCCTCCTTACCCAGGTCAACACCATCGTCGGCGCGCCGGCCTCGCCCCAGGCGGGGCCGATGTTCCGGATCGCCGTCAATAACGAAATCGACCTCGATGCCGAGGTGCCCGCCGTCCACATGATGAAACTCAATCCCGGCGCGACGGTGCGGATCAGCCGCGACAACGGGCCGGATATCGTCGGGCGCGTCAGACTGGTTTCACCGCAGATCGATCGCAACACCCAGCTCGGCCATGTCAGGATTACCCTGACCAACAGTCCCTCGCTCAAGATCGGCATGTTCGCCCAGGCCAGCATCGACGCCAAGCGCAGCTGCGGGGTCGCGATCCCGCGCACCGCCATTGACCATCTGACCGTTCAGGTGGTCAAAGGGAACACGGTTGAGACGCGAAAAGTTCGGGTCGGACTGGTGTCCGACACGTCAACGGAAATCCTTGAGGGCCTCGACGTCGGCGAAATCGTCGTGGCCGATGCTGGCTCTTCGCTGCATGACGGCGACCAGATCAAGACCATGTTCGCCGAGGACCTCGATCGAGCGCGGGTACGCTGATGGCTCTGAATATCTCGGCATGGTCGATCCGGAATCCGCTTCCCTCCGTCGTGTTTTCGATCATCCTCCTGGTGCTCGGCTGGGTCAGCTTTACCAAGCTCGCGGTGACGCGGCTGCCGAGCGCCGACATCCCCGTGATCTCGGTTGCGGTCTCGCAATTCGGCGCGGCGCCGGCCGAACTTGAAGCGCAGGTCACCAAGACCATCGAAGACGGCGTGTCGGGCGTCGAGGGCGTGCGGCACATTTCATCGTCGATCACCGACGGGTTGTCGCTGACGACGATCCAGTTCGCGCTGGAGACCAATACCGACCGCGCGCTGAACGATGTCAAGGACGCGGTCACGCGGGTGCGCGCCAACCTGCCGCAGAACGTCAACGAGCCGCTGATCCAGCGCGTCGACGTCATCGGCCTGCCGATCGTCACCTACGCCGCGATCTCGCCCGGCAAGACGCCCGAGCAGCTGTCCTATTTCGTCGACGACGTCGTCAAGCGCGCGCTGCAGGGCGTGCGCAATGTCGCCCAGGTCGAGCGTATCGGCGGCGTCGAGCGCGAGATTCTCGTCTCGCTTGATCCCGACCGGCTGCAGGCCGCCGGGCTCACTGCGGTCGATGTCAGCCACCGCCTGCGCGGCACCAATGTCGATCTCGCCGGCGGCCGGGCCGAAATCGGAAAGAACGACCAGGCCATCCGTACGCTCGCCGGCGCCAAGACCCTCAACGATCTCGCCGGAACCATGATCAGCCTGCCGAGCGGCGGCGAGGTACGCCTCGACGATCTCGGAACTGTCACCGACACCATCGCCGACCGCCGAACCTTCGCACGCTTCAACGGCGAGCCGGTGGTGGCGCTCGGCATCAAACGCTCCAAGGGCGCCAGCGACGTGGTGGTCGCCGCCGCCGTGCAGAAGCGCATCGACGCGCTGAAAATCGCGCACCCCGACGTCGACCTCAAGCTGATCGACACCTCGGTTGAATTCACCAAGGGAAATTACGAGGCGGCGATCTCGACCCTGTTCGAAGGCGCCATTCTCGCCGTCATCATCGTGCTCTTGTTCCTGCGCGACATCAGGGCCACCATCATCGCCGCGATCTCGCTGCCGCTGTCGATCTTCCCGGCGTTCTGGGCGATGGACATTCTGGGATTTTCGCTGAACCTCGTCAGCTTCCTCGCCATCACGCTGTCGACCGGCATTCTCGTCGACGACGCCATCGTCGAGATCGAGAACATCGTGCGCCACATGCGAATGGGCAAGTCGCCCTATCGCGCAGCCCTTGAAGCCGCCGACGAAATCGGCCTCGCCGTGATCGCAATTTCGCTGACCATCATCGCGATCTTCGCGCCCGCGAGCTTCATGTCCGGAATCGCCGGGCAATTCTTCAAGCAGTTCGGCATCACGGTTTCAGTGCAGGTGTTCTTCTCGCTGCTCGCCGCGCGCTTCGTCACGCCGGTGCTCGCCGCCTATTTCCTCAAGGATCATCCGCACGATGACCCACCGCCGGGACGCGCGTTGCAAACCTATACGCGGCTCGTGACCTGGTCGGTGAAACACTATCTCATCACCGTGCTGATCGGCTTTGGCATCTTCGCGGCGTCGATCTGGAGCATCACGCTGCTGCCGCAAGGCTTCCTGCCCGCGCAGGATACCGCGCGCTCGCTGTTGGCGATGGAGCTGCCGCCCGGCTCGCAGCTCGCTTATACCGAGAAGGTCACCGAGGAAATTGTTGCGCGCCTGCGCAAGCGCCCCGAGGTCAGGAGCGTATTCGTCGATGGCGGGCGGGTGCCGCCGGGAACGTTCGAGGTGCGCCGCGCCGCGCTGATCATCAACTACACGCCGAAGACCGAACGCAAGATCACCCAGCGCGAGCTCGAGCTTGAGATCAGCCAGGAGCTCGAAAACGTCCCCGACATCCGGTTCTGGTTCCTTGACGAGAACGGCCTGCGCGCGATCTCGCTGGTCGTCACCGGCGTCGACAGCAACATCGTGAGCAATGTCGCCAGCGAACTCGCCAACCAGATGAAGCGGATTCCGCTGATCGCCAATGTGATCTCCGAAACCTCGCTCGACCGGCCGGAGCTCCGCATCCAGCCGCGGGCAGATCTGGCCGCGCGGCTCGGCGTCTCCACCGAAAGCCTGTCGGAAACCATTCGCGTCGCCACCATCGGCGACGTCGGGCCGGCGCTCGCCAAATTCGATGCCGGCGACCGGCAGGTGCCGATCCGCGTCCAGCTCGAGGACGGCGCGCGCGGCAATCTTCAGGTTCTCGATCAGCTGCGCGTGCCGCTCGGCGGCGGCCGCGGCGGCGTGCCGCTGTCCGTCGTCGCCGACATCAAGCTCGACCAGGGTCCGACCAGCATCAACCGCTATGACCGGGAACGCCAGGCCACCGTGGCGGCCGACCTCGTCGGCACCGCGGCGCTCGGCGACGCCACCAAGAAGATCTACGACCTGCCGGTCATGAAGAGCCTGCCCAAGGGCGTGACGGTGAACCCGTCGGGTGATGCCGAAAGCCTCAACGAATTGTCGGCGGGCTTTGCCACCGCGATCACCGCCGGCCTGATGATGGTTTATGCGGTGCTGGTGCTCTTGTTCGGAACCTTCCTGCAGCCGATCACCATCCTGTTCTCGCTGCCGCTGTCGATCGGCGGCGCGATCGTGGCGCTGCTGGTGACCGGCAAGCAGCTCACCACGCCGGTCTGGATCGGAATCCTGATGCTGATGGGCATCGTCACCAAGAACGCCATCATGCTGGTGGAATTCGCGGTTGAATCGATGCGCGAAGGTGTGGCCCGCGACGAAGCGATCATCGACGCCGGCATGAAGCGCGCCCGTCCCATCGTCATGACCACCATCGCCATGGCCGCCGGCATGATGCCATCGGCGCTGGCGTTCGGCGCCGGCGGTGAATTCCGCTCGCCGATGGCGCTCGCCGTGATCGGCGGCCTGGTATTCTCGACCATCCTGTCGCTGGTGTTCGTGCCCGCGATGTTCATGATGATGGACGATATCGGTGCGCTGATCTGGCGCTTTGGAAGCAAGCTGCTGGCGTCCGGCGGCGACAGCGAACATGCGGCGAAGGCGGATCACAGCGCCGATCACAAACCGCCGCCGAGCATCGTGCATTCGCCTGCCGCGGAGTGAGGGCACGAACCGGCGGTCTTGCTTCCGGAAGCGAAGCGGCCCATTGACCTACTCGTTCCGCGCCACCGCCGTCAGCTTGGTCATGTTCTGCAGCAGAATGCGGCCGCGCTGCAGGTCCAGAATGCCGTCCTTGCGCCAGAGCTGTAGCTGGCGGTTGACGCTTTCGCGCGCGGCGCCGACGAACACGCCGAGCTGCTCCTGCGAGATATGCACCTCGGAGCCGAAATCGGACGCCAGCGCGCACAGCCTTCGCGCGAGGCGAACCGGCAGCGGCTGCAGCACCGATTCCTCCATCCGCTCGCTCATCCAGCGGATCCGCTGGCACAACAGCATGATCAGCTTGACCGCGACGCGCGGCTCGCGTTCCAGAAAGCTCAAGAAATCCTCTCGCCGCAGCACGAACAATTCGGTCGGCTCGCCGGCGGCCGCGTCCGCGGTGCGGCTCTGGCCGTCGAGCACCGCGACCTCGCCGAAGAGATCGCCGGGCCCGAGGAAATTCAGCGTCAACCGGCTGCCGTCGGAGGCGCCGGTCTCGATCCGGATCTGCCCGCGGCGGACCCCGAACAGGGCGTCGCCGGGATCGCCCTTCTGAAACAGCATCTCGCCAACATCGAGGTGCTGGGTATGGCAAAGCGCCGAGATCCGCTGCAATTCGTCGGCGCCGAGATCCGCAAACATCGGATTCATCTTCAGGATAACCGCAAATTCGGCCTGTTTGCTCATTGCAATGCCTTCCAACAACCGAGCCCTGCGGTTCCCATAAAATCAGAACCGGAACTCTATCTACTTGTCCTGACGCGTTTTCTTTACGCGAACCGGTATCCACTTCGCTCGAAAACGCTGTTGCTCAAAATCAATAGCCGGGAGGTCGCCCGGCCCAAAGTGTGTCATAAGTCACATATCTTTGCAGCATCCCCGGATTATTTTTGGCGGCTTTGAGCCATCTCCCTTTTCCGGGATAAGCTTGAAGAAAAGGCCTCGCCGGACCAAAGGCCTGGCCAAACCCGACGCCGGTATCCGGTCTGGAAGATCGACATGAAAGCCTTGAAAATTGCAGGCGGCGCCATCGCTGCCTTTATCGTTGTCACAGCGCTCCTTTTGATCATCGGAATCCCCTCGGGCTTCCTGACCTCGGCGATCAAGGACCGGGTCGAGCGCCAAACCGGATACCGGCTGACGATCGCGGGCTCGACCAGGATCGGCCTGTGGCCGTCCTTGAACGTGACGCTGAACGACGTCACGCTCGAGGGACCAAAGGACCGCGACACCAGCAATCGCCTGACCGTCGGCAGCATCCAGGCCGACATCACGCTGGGCAGCGTGTGGTCGGGCCGGCCCGAAATCACCGAACTCACGATCATCCGCCCCGTTCTCAACGTGCCGCTGCTGCGCGAGCGCATCGCCGCGCCCAAAGCAGCTTCCTCGAGCCCCGCGGCTTCTTCGCACGAGGCCGGTTCCGATGCGCCCGCGATCGAGCGCATCACGGTGACCGACGGCACGGTGATGTTTTCCAACCTGCGCGACCGCGTCGAAAACCGCATCGAGCGTATCGGCGCCAACGCCGTTGTCGGCGCCGACCGCAAGATCAGGGTGACCGGCAGCGCGCAGGCCAGCGGGCATCCGCTCAAATTCGACCTCAAGGCCGCAGCGCCCCCGCCACCGCTGGAGCGGCAGAACGTTCCGGTCGAACTGACCCTCGATGCGCCCGATGTGTTGCAGGCGCCATTGTCGGCTAAGGCAGAAATCCGGCTCAACGGTACGGTCGTCATGGTCAACGGCCTCACCGGCATGATCGGCGACGGCGCCTTCAACGGATGGGCGTCGGTCGATGTCGCGAGCAAGCCGCTGGCAAAGCTCGATCTCGACTTCCAGCGGCTCGACATCGCCGTCGCGCCGGCGCCAGCGGCGTCGCCGGATTCGCAAAGCCCTTCGCAGCTTTCTTCGCCATCCTGGAGCAACGCCACCATCGACCTCACCGGACTGAATTATGTCGATGCCCAGGTCCGGGTCTCGGCCGCCGCACTCAATATCGGAAGTGCCCGTTTTGCGCCCGCCGCGATCGACGCCACGCTCGCCGGCGGCATCCTGAAATGCGCAATCTCGAATCTCGGCGCCTATGGCGGCCAGGCCAACGGCGAAGTCGACATCGACGTCTCCGGCGGCACGCCGGCCTCTGTGATGCGCAGCGATCTCGTCGGCGTGCGCGCCTTGCCGTTACTGCGCAGCGCCGCCGGCTTCGACAAGCTCGACGGCAAGATGCAGGCGAAGATCACGGTGCGCTCCAATGGCACAAGCCAGCGCGCGATCATGTCGAACCTCAGCGGCACGGTATTTGCGAACTTCCAGGACGGCGCGATCGAAGGCCTCAACGTCGCGCAGATGATCCGCTCGCTGACCTCGAACCCGCTGTCGGGATGGCAGGAAGGCCGGGATCAGACCACCGACCTGACCCAGCTCTCCGCCTCGTTCCGCATCGAGAAGGGCCAGGCCACCACCACCGACCTCAACCTCGTTGGGCCGCTGGTGCGGGTGACCGGGGCGGGCACCATCGACCTCGGCACCAAGATGCTGGCGTTCCGGGTCGAGCCGAAGCTCGTGATGACCACCGAAGGCCAGGGCCGCGCCGCCGATCCGGTCGGCTTCGGCATCCCCGTGGTGATCGACGGGCCCTGGGCCGAGCCGCGCATCTATCCAGATATGGCGGGCATGCTGGACAATCCGGACGCCGCCTATGCCAAGCTCAAGGACATGGGCAAGGGCCTGTTCGGACCCGGCGGTTTGGGCGGGCTTGGCGGACTGGGCGGCAGCGGTTCGAGCGGCGGCGGATTGCCCGATGCGCTCGGCGGCAAGCTCGGCGAAACCCTGGGCAATCTGCTGCAGCAGGGACTGGGCCAGGGTCTTAATCAAGGCACAAATCAGGGCCGCAGCCAGAGCCGCAGCCTGCCGCCGCAACCCGCCTCTCCGCCGCCCACCCAGACGGCGCCGGCGCCAGGCGATCCCCCGCCGCAAGCCCAGCAGGACAGCCAAACGATGAACGACGTGCTGCGGCAGTTGTTCAATCGGTGAGAAGCATCGGCTCGGGCGCCGAACGGCCTCATGGTTCGAGACGCGCGGCGCTGCCGCGCTCCTCACCATGAGGGTCTTGCCGGACCTCGTCCTGAGGAGGCGCGAAGCGCCGTCTCGAAGGATGAAGCCACCGCCCTCAAATAGGGCTAACCACGCCGGTAGACCCCCGGCCTTACCCCTCGAAACGTGCTAAACAGCTCATGGCTGACGACAATTGATGCGCGGACCTGAGGCAGGGGTCGCGCATGAGGGTCTGGATGATCGGGGTCAAGGACAGAAGCTGGTTCCTGCGCGAGGGCCTGTTCGCCAAATACGTCACGGCGCTGGTCGGGCTCGTGGTGTTCGTGCTCGCCGTCAACGGCGCGATGGAGACCTGGATCAGCTACCGCGCCACCAAGTCCAGCCTGACCGACGCCATGGGCGAGAAGGCGGAGGCGACCGCCCGGCGGATCGAGCAGTCGATCGCCGACCTCGAACGGCAGATCAGCTGGGTGACGCGGGCGAGTGCCAGGACCACCGCCGATCACTACGCCGATTACGCCCAGCTGTTGAAACAGGCGCCGGCCGTCTTCCAACTCTCCTATCTCGACGGCTATGGCCGCGAGCAGCTTAAACTCTCCCACACCGCGATTTCAGTCGAAAGCAAGGCCGACTATTCCCGCGACGTCCGCTTCACCGACACCAACGGCAAGAGCGTCAGCTACGCGCCGGCCTATTTCCGCGATTCCCGCCCCTTGATGTCGATCTCGGTGGCGCATTCCGGCTTCAATGCCGGCGTCACCGTCGCCGAAATCGACCTGCGCTTCCTCTCCGACTTCCTCGGCGATGCCCAGGTCGGCAGATCGACCTTCGCCTATGTGGTCGACCCGCACGGCGAGGTGCTGGCGAGTTCGAGCAAGGGGCCTGACGTCGGCAGGTTCCTCGCAGGGCTGCCGCAGGTCGACGCCGTGATGAGCCCGGGCGGCGCGCCGCAGGCCTCGGGCACCGACATGGGCGGCCACTCTGTCCTGACGGCGGCGAGCGCGGTGCCGAAACTCGGCTGGTACGTGTTCTTCGAACAGCCGACCGCGCAGGCGCTGGCGCCGATCCGGGATCAGCTCTTGCGCGGCGTGCTCCTGATCGCGCTGGGGCTTGCGGTCGCGATCGCCGCCGGCACCGTTCTCGCACGGCGCATGCTGGTACCGATCACGGCGCTGCGGCGCGGCGCGCGGCGGCTCGGCGAAGGCGATTTCAGCCACCGCATCGACGTCCATACCAAGGACGAGCTCGAAGAACTCGCCGACCAGTTCAACAGCATGGCCGGCCAGCTGCAGGAGACCTATTCCGGCCTCGAGGCCAAGGTGCAGGAGCGCACCCGCGACCTCGCGCAGTCGATCAACGAGCTCAAGGTGCTGGAGGAAGTCGGCCGCGCGGTCGCCTCCTCGCTCGATCTCAACGCCGTGCTGCCGACGGTGGCCGCGCGCGCGCTCGAAATCACCCACGCCGACGCGGTGTTGATCTATGGCTACGACGCCAACAAGCACCAGTTCAACCTCGCCGAGTCGATCGGCATCGACAAATCAGCCGAGGGCGATCATCTCGCGATCGACGAGGACACAACCGTGCTCGGCGAGGCCGCGCGGAAAGGCGAGCCGATCGCGATTGTGGATCTTGACCAAGCGGCGGAGACGCTGCTGCGCGACGTCGCGGTGACGGCCGGCTTTCACGCCGTGCTGGTGGTGCCGCTGGTCGACCAACAGGGCGTGTTGGGGTCGCTGGTGGTGCTGCGGCGTTCGACCGGCGAGTTCTCGCCCAATCTGATCGGGTTGATGCGGACCTTCGCGCACCAGGCGGTGCTGGCGATGCGCAATGCGCGGCTGTTCACCGAGGTGGATCATAAAGGCCGCGAACTCGCGGTCGCGCATACCACCGTGCAGCAGCAGGCGGGCAAGCTCGAGGCGCAGACCGAGCAGCTGAAGAACTGGAACAAGTCGCTGGAGGAGCGCGTCGAGAAACAACTCGCCGAGATCGAGCGCATCCGCAAGCTCGAGCGTTTCCTCGCGCCGCAGGTGGCGCAACTGATCGCTTCCTCCGACGGCCACGATTCTCTGCTCGACAGCCACCGCCGCGAGGTCACCGTGGTGTTCTGCGATTTGCGCGGCTTCACGGCTTTCACCGAAGCGACCGAGCCCGAGGAAGCGATGAACGTGCTGCGCGAATATCACGCCGCACTCGGCGAACTCATTTTCAAATATGAAGGCACGCTCGACCGCTATGCCGGCGACGGCGTGATGATCCTGTTCAACGCGCCCATTCAACTCCCCGACCACACCAAGCGCGCGGTGAAGATGGCGGTGGAGATGCGCGACACCATCGGCGCTTTGACCGAGCGCTGGCGCAACCGCGGGCATTCGCTGGGTTTCGGGCTGGGCATCGCGCTCGGCTATGCGACGCTCGGGCAGATCGGTTTTGAGCAGCGGCTCGAATACGCCGCAATCGGCAGCGTCACCAACCTCGCGTCGCGCCTCTGCGACGAAGCCAAGGCGAACCAGATCGTGGTGTCTAGGCGCGTCTACGGCATGGTCGAGCGCTGGGTGGAGGGCCGGCCGCTGGATGACCTGCAGCTGAAGGGATTCAATCACCCGATCCTGGCGGCGGAGATTTTGCGCTGGCGCGAGGAAGGCGAAGTGGCGGAAGCCGCAGCGCCGGCCGAAGCCGCCGCGCGGCGGAGGAAGTAATAGTTCGCGCTAGCGTGCAACCCTTGGCTGTTCACGGCAATACGGGCAGTTTTTCCGTTCCCTCCCCCCTTGTGGGGGAGGGGCAGGGAGGGGGGTGGCCGCATCAGGACTGCCCGTGTGAAACCCCTCTCCCCAACCCTCCCCCACAAGGGGGGAGGGAGCTCACCACCGACGCGGAGCCACCGCTGCAAGCGTCACCAACCCAGTTTTTTCAGACAGCCGAACACAGTCCCGCGGCGCGAACCCCGCCCGGGTGATGCCAAGAAAATCTCCGCCCAAACAGAGGGCGTGGGGAATGCCGGGTGCCCGTTGCACCCGAGGCCGCGCGTGTAGAGTAGAAAGCACGCGCGTTAGTCACCACGGTCGCACCGGGATCACCCGGCATTCCCGCACGCGGATGGTTTTAACGGTTTCCTTCGCGCTCTCCCCAGTGACCGGGCTTTCTTGCCACTGTCGCCCTCGCGAGGGATCGATCCCCTTCGAGAACTTGACGCCAGCGTCGGGGCGTCAGGACCACACGACTTCGCCGTCCGCAAGAAAGCGCGCTCGTCAGCCGCGCCGCTTGCGTCCACCGCATCCCGCACCCAACGAACCGTGACGATCGCGATGCGCCCCTCCTATGAGGCGGGATGCGCGAAATATGCCGGTGATTTGCGCAAAACGCGAAGCGAAATATTTTTTGCTGGCCGACTGGACTACCCAAATCAGATTGAATTGTCGAGAGAAATTCGTTTTTAGGCGCAGAGCGCCCGCATCATTTTGAGTCCGATTGTGTGAAGAGTCCCCCTCACCCCAACCCTCTCCCCGCAAGCGGGGCGAGGGAGTTCGCGCGCAGATTTTCAAACAGCCGTCATTGCGAGCGAAGCGAAGCAATCCATAGCGCCACGAGCAAAGTAAGAATGGAATGCTTCGTCGCTTTGCTCCTCGCAATGACGACGAAGTCACCGCGTCGGCCGTGAGGCACGAAGCTTGACGTCACCTCGCCCCGCTTGCGGGGAGAGGTCGGAGACGAAGCGACAGCGCCGTCTCCGGGTGAGGGGGACTCTCCGCGTAGATGAGCCGCGCTGATGACTCAGCCGGCCGGTTCGGCGGTGAAGCGGCGGTATCCGTTCTCCCGCAATTCGCACGCCGGGCACTTGCCGCATCCATAGCCCCAATCGTGACGCACCGTGCGGTCGCCATAATAACAGCTATGCGAATGCTCCAGCAGCAGTTCGACGAATTCGCTGCCGCCAAGCGTGGTGGCAAGGCGCCAGGTCGCGCTCTTGTCCAGCCACATCAAGGGGGTGTGGAGGACGAACCGGCGATTCATGCCCAGATTGAGCGCGACCTGCAGCGCCTTGATGGTGTCGTCCCGGCAATCCGGATAACCCGAGTAATCCGTCTCGCACATCCCGCCGACCAGATGACGAAGCCCGCGGCGAAAGCCAACCGCCGCCGCGAGCATGAAGAACATCAGGTTTCGACCCGGCACAAAAGTGGTCGGCAGGCCTTCCTCGCCGATACGTATCTCCGCCTCGCGCGTGAGCGCCGTATCGGAAATCCGCCCCAGCGCATCCAGCGAAAGCAGGTGGTCGTCAGCCAAGCGCGCCGCCCAGCGCGAATTGATTTTTTTGATACCGGCGCGGATCTTGTCGCGGCAATCCAGTTCAACCCGGTGGCGTTGGCCGTAGTCGAATCCGATCGTTTCCACGGAATCGAAGCGATCAAGTGCCCAGGCGAGACAGGTTGCCGAATCCTGCCCTCCGGAAAACAGCACCAGCGCGGCACTCGCGTCATCGGCCATCATATTGTGCCCAACACTCGGTTGTTTCGTATACGCGGATTGAAGCGACCGCACCGACAGCGCTCATACTCGCCCGCGGGTTCGGCAACAACCCGGATTTCTGGCTCAATGTGCAGCGGCGAAGCGATCTGTGGGAAACGATGCATTCCCCGCGCGAGTGGAAACGAATCGAACGCGGCGACCTCTGATAGCTGCGGCGTAAAACTCGCTGCCTCGTCAGCGTGCCGCCGCCTTTTCCACCTTTTGCCATTGGCCGAACCGCGTATTATGCTGCAATGGTTGCCATTGGATGGTTACATGAACGAATGGACCAAACCGCGCGAATATTCATTCACTAACGCGGCTGGAGAAGTGTTTCACGAGATCGCCTATTCACGGCGGGACGTGAACAATTTTGCGAAGATGCACAAGGCAACCAGCTACAAACCAACGGAGGACGGTTCAATCTGCAAATCACGGGCCGCGGATTGATTTGAGCAACGCCGCTGTCCTGTGAAATGCCAAGAGCATTTTTTGCACCTGTGGAACAGGATCTTGAGCAACCAAAATTATTTGAGCTTATGATGGGCGCAGTATCGAGACAACCGGCGATGGCTGTTGTCAGATTCTTTGAGGTGCAAGGAGCTGCCCATTTTGTTCGGTTGACGAAGGCCGAATTGCTTTCTCAAACGACCTCGTAATCGCCCTCTGGGACAGGTTTCCCGTGAGTCCGGGTCACCTTCTCGTCCTTCCCCGTCGTCACGCTCCGGCCTGGCCAGACCTGAACTCTGACGAGAAGTCGGCGATCTGGTCGGCCATTGACCAAGGACAGACGGTGATCTCCGAGCGATTTTTTCCGGACGGGTTCAATGTGGGCTTCAACGAAAGAGCAGCAGCCGGTCAAACGGTTTTCCACTTCCATTTGCACATCATCCCGCGCTACGCGGGCGACGTTGCTGATCCCCGCGGCGGCGTTCGACACGTCCTTCCTGACAAGGCCAACTACCTTGCGGCTGGCGCAAGTCTTGTTGAAACTACGACGAACCAAAGGCTCATTACGGGCGGCGACGATCCTCTTTTACCGCACCTACTACTGAACCTCGACCGGTCAACGACCTGCGACATGGCTGTCGCCTTCCTGCTCGACAGCGGCGCCCGGATGATCGTCGCCCATCTTCGAGACTTTTTGGCACGCGGTGGTAGGGCTCGGATTGTCGTCGGAGACTACCTGGATGTGACAGAGCCGGCGGCGCTACGCCGTCTCAACGATCTTTCCGGCGACCTCGTGGTTCGCGTCTTCGAAACGCACGACCGCGGCTTTCATCTCAAAACCTACATCTTTCAAACCGACGTCGAAGGCATAGCCTTTGTCGGAAGTTCAAACCTCTCCGCACCGGCACTGACCAGTTCCATTGAATGGAACTACAAGGTGATCTCTCGGCACGAGCGAGCCGGATTCTCGGAAATCACCGCCGGGTTCGAAAACATCTTCAACTGCTATCAAGCTGTCCGAGCCGACGAAGCCTGGATATGCCGCTATGAAGCGCGCCGGTTGCCAGCGGATTGGAAAGGGGCGGGAGTGACTGAAGAGCCGCCCGCACCAATGATGGTCCCCCACTCTATTCAGCAGCAGGCTCTTACGGCCCTTGAAGAGACTCGCCGCGAAGGCTATTCCGCCGGGCTCGTTGTTCTGGCTACAGGGCTTGGAAAAACCTGGCTCTCTGCCTTCGACAGCGATAGGCCTGAGTTCGGTCGCATCCTCTTCGTCGCTCATCGCGAAGAGATTCTGAACCAGGCGATAAACAATTTTAGGCGAATCAGACCGAATGCTTCCATCGGACGGATGGATGCATCACAGCGAGATATCAATACGGACCTGCTCTTCGCCTCGGTGCAGACACTTGGCCGCATAGAACACCTTCGAACGTTCGCGTCCAACGCGTTCGACTACATCGTCATCGACGAGTTTCACCACGCAGCGGCCGCGACCTACCGTCGCATCATAGACTATTTTCAACCAAAGTTTTTGCTCGGGCTGACGGCGACGCCGGAGCGCATGGACGGGGGTGACCTTCTTGCTTTGTGCCAAGAGAACCTCGTGTTTGAAGCCTCGGTGCCGGATGGTGTTTCAGCAGGCTTGCTCTGTGCCTTCCAATATTGGGGGGTCCCGGATGTGGTCGATTATGCCAACATCCCTTGGCGCAATGCGCGTTTCGACCCTACGGAGCTCACGGCGGCAGTCGCAACCGACGCGCGCGCGCAAAACGCTCTTGAGCAATTCCGCAAGCATGGCGCTCGACGCTGCATCGCATTCTGCTGTTCACAGCGCCATGCCAACTTCATGGCTGAGTTTTTCAATGCGCGCGGGCTCCAGACGGTCGCGGTCCATGCCGGTAATGAGAGTGCCCCTAGGACCACTTCGCTTCAGCAACTCGCGAGCGGAGAGCTTGATGTTATCTTCTCGGTCGATATGTTTAATGAAGGGGTCGATGTTCCCAATATCGATACCGTTATGATGCTGCGCCCCACTGAATTGACGGTGATTTGGATGCAGCAATTCGGTCGGGGCTTACGCAAAGCGCCAGACAAACCATATCTCAAAGTCATTGATTACATCGGCAATCACCGATCGTTTCTAATGAAATTGCGCTCTGTCGCAGCTCTCGCCGACAGACACGCGAACAGCATTGGCGCTCTTAGAAACCTTCTCGACGACGTCCGTCGACAAGAATTAGATCTGCCCGAAGGATGCACGGTTACTTATGAACTCGAAAGCATAGAGATTCTCGAAAGTTTATTAAAGCCCGCCCGGCCAGAAGCCGCACTTGAAGCGTTCTACAAAGACTTTTTTGAGCGCCACGGGGTCCGTCCGACCGCAGCTGAGGCCTTTCACGAAGGCTTTAATCCCCGCGCCAACAGCGAGCGCTCGTGGCTCGGATTTGTTTCTCGCATGAATGGGCTGTCAGAAGCCGAAGCCGCTGCCTTTTCGCAATCCCGCGCCTTCTTAGAAAGTATCGAGAAGACGGACGTAACGCGCAGTTGCATGATTGTCTTGCTGCTAGCCATGATTTCGGCTGACAAAATACCCGGAGAGATGCGAATTGATGAGCTTGTCAAGCAGGTTGCTAAACTAGCTGCTCGATATTTGAAAGTCCGTGAAGATTTCTCGGTCGACGTGAATGACTCCAAGAGTTTGCGCCGCTTGCTCGTTGAAAATCCCATCCGCGCTCTTGTTGGGGGTCAAGGAACCGGAGAGGTGTCCTATTTTCGATTCGAAGATGATCACCTCTCCACCACCTTCGAGGCTAGCGATGTCGGGTCTTTCCAAGAGCTTCTTCGTGAGATCTTGGACTGGCGTCTTTCACAATATCTCAGTCAACAAAGCTCCGGCGACGCAAATGCCGATATTGTCTGCCGGGTGGCTCGTGCCGGCGATCGTCCCATCTTGTTCCTTCCAAGTGCGGCTACAACTCTTCACCTGGAGCAGGGCCCAGCTCCTGTCCAGATCGACCGAGAGGGTTACGAGGTCTTGATCGCAAAGATCGCCATCAACGTCGTCCGAAAGCCCGGCGAAGACATGAACCTGCTGCCGGAAATACTGCGTCGTTGGTTTGGCGACGACGCAGGTCTGCCAGGACGCGGCGAGAGGGTTAGACTAAAGCGTAGCCCATCCGGTTTCGAAATGGAGGCGCTGCGCGCCCCGGCCTCTCGGGGGTTGAAAGTTTGGGAGCGCTATACACGCGAAACCATCGCGCCGGCCTTCGGTCTCACTTTCAGCCAGGCAATCTGGAACGCCGGTTTCGTTGTCCAAGACCCGGAAGTCTTTCTTCTGGTTACCTTAGCGAAGGAAGACATGGACACGAAGCATCGATACGTGGACCATTTCGTATCCGACCGTGAGTTCGCTTGGCAGAGCCAGAACCGCACCACAAGGGCTTCGAAGCACGGGCAGATTCTTAGTAATCATCGGGCTCAGGGAAAGCGCGTTCATCTCTTCGTACGACCAACGAAGAAGACCGGTTCAAAGCCGACGCCGTTCTTCTACTGTGGAGAAGTCGACTTCGTCTCTTGGGAAGGCGACGCACCAATCTCCATAAAATGGCGATTGCGTGAAGCAGTCCCTCCTCCGCTCCATGGCCTGCTCAGCGTGCCTTCGTAGAAGCCCGTCCTCTTTAACGACGCTTTCCTCCCTACCGCTACGGGTTCGAAATCGCAGCTTTCCACGTCGATGTATCGCCAGACATCGGGGCCTCCTCAGCTGCAAGCCGGCTGTTTGCTGCTTGGCTCCCCCGCCCGCCTTCTGATATCGATGCTCGTGGAAACGGGATAAAATGCCGATGAATACGCCCAATCCCTCGCGAAAATTCGTCCCCCTCGCCGCCGCCCTCCTCTGCCTCGCCGCCACCCCCGCCCTCGCCGCCGACGATCTCGACGTGCCGAAGGACGGCCCGAGGGGCGCCGCCGTCACGGTGCTGAAGGCGGCGAAGTTCTGCTTTCCGGCGATCGTCGAGGCTTACGGCATCATCATCCCGCGCGAGGAGACCATGGTCCGCCCGGAGCGGGTTGGGCTGAAGGTCGCGGAGATCATGGCGGATGCCGGGGATAGCGTCACCGCCGGCCAGACGCTGGCCCGGCTCAATTTGCCCGAAGGCGGCAGCGTGGTGGTGCAGGCCCCGGTCGCCGGCCTGATCGCGAGCTCGACCGCCGTGATCGGGGCTGTGGCCTCGGCGCGCGGCGAGGCGCTGTTTTCCATCATCGCGCGCAGCGAGTTCGATCTGGTCGGCCAGGTGCCGACGGAGTTTCTCTCAAAGCTCGCGGTCAACCAGCCGGCGCGGGTCAAGATCGTCGGCGCGGGCGAGGTCGACGGCAAGGTCCGCCGCGTGGCGTCCACCGTCGAGCCCAACAGCCAGCTCGGCCAGGTGTTCGTCGGCGTGACGACCAACCGCAAGCTTTTCGTGAATTCATCGGGCCGCGCGATGATCAAGACCGGCCAGAGCTGCGGCTTGTCGGTGCCGCTCACCGCGCTGCTCTATGGACCGGCCGGCACCGTGGTGCAGGTGGTGCGGCGCGCCCGGGTCGAGACCAAGCGGGTCGAGGTCGGGCTGATGTCCGGCGGCCAGGTCGAAATCCGCGAGGGGCTGGCCGAGGGCGACATCGTGGTGGCGCGCGCCGGCGCCTTGTTGCGCGAGGGCGACCCGGTGCGGCCGGTGACCGCCGCGGCGGAGGGGAATTAGCTCCATCAACCCTCGTCATTTCCGATGTGCGATTGCACATCTGAGGGCGCAGCGTCAGCTGCGAACCCGGAATCCATAACCACGATCGGGAGTATGGATTCCGGGCTCGCGCCAAAAGGCGCGCCCCGGAATGACGATGGATGGGTGAAGCAGCGGTGGTGTCGGAGAGAAGCGTCGCTCGCTCAGCTGCCGGCGTTTTCGCCGAAGCGGACGTCTTCGAGCAGCGAGGAGGAGACGGACGGCACCTGGGCGCCGTCGGAGGCGCGGGAGATGGCGACGCGGGTCTTGTTGAAGACGGCTTCGGCGGCGGCCGACTTGTCCGCTTCCCTGGCGTTGAGGTTATTGAGCAGTTCCGTCACCAGCACCGAGTGCTGGCCGCTGGAATCATCCGCCACCTGCCCCGGCGTCGCCGAGGTCAGGATAAGTGCGTTGTCGGGCGCTGAGATCGGGGCGAGCCCGTGGGAGAAGGTGCGGAAGCGGCGCTCGTAGGGATTGCGGCGCGAGGCGTCGAGCACGACGAGCTTGGCGCAGGCGCCCTGCTCCTTCATCGCATCCAGCACGGATTCGACGCTGACGCCGTCGCGGCGCACATCGGCTTCCTTCCAGATCGTGGCGTCGACCGGGATCATGTAGCTCTCGCGGCCGGCCTGGACGCCATAGCCGCCGAAGAACAGCATCACCACGGAGTCAGGCCTGATCTTGGATTTCAGGCGGGCGACCGCGCGGGCCATGTCGTCCCTGGTGGCGTCTTCCACCACATCGACATCAAAACCGTCGCGGCGCAGGGAAGCGGTCAGCGCGCGGGCATCGTTGATCGGCTGGGTCAGAGGCGTGTTGGCGTCCGGGTAATGGCCGTTGCCGATCACCAGTGCGATGCGGGAGGGACGCCCGGCGGCGGAATTGGCCTGCTCGGTCGCGACCGCCTTGGCCGCGTCCAGCGCGCGCATGTTGAGCGCGGCGTGGGCGCCGATCGCCAGCGACACCATGCCGACCAACGCGGTCGCCATGGCGACCGAACGGCGCGAGATGCCAAGCCTGGAGAAATCCATCACGCTTCTCATCCTGATCACTGTCCGACGCGCGCAACTTGGTCGCGCCAACGCCTGTTAGGTTTTCGGGGGTGCCGGTCGTTTGAGCTTTAATTGTGCTCAATTTGCGGCACCGCAACAAACAAACCCTTAACCTGCGGCCCCCCCAGCGACAACCTCATTTGTCGCTTGACAGGGGCCGGAACCAGCCTTGGTTACCGTGCCGCTGGACCCTCCGAAGTTCTGTGATGTCTATCACATAAATGCTTCTTTTGAGACGGTTTTGGCGTTTTATTGCTATTGCTTTGCTTTTTCTTGGCCTTTCGTGCCATTTTTCAAAGACTTGCAGGTCTAGGGAGACGGGGCGGCCGCCGCGGGCGCGGGTTTGGCTGGGCCCAGTGGGACACGTGCGGCCAAACCGCGCGGGAAGAAGAATTCATGGCAATTCAAGAGATCGCAAGCGCCGCCTACCGCGCGCTGACGGCCCGCAAGGACGGGCCGTCGCTCTATGACGTCTGCGATCCCCTGCTGTTGAACGGCGCCGGCGGCGACGCCCATCTCGCCAAATTCTACAAGACCGCGCTCGGCAATCCGGCGCTGCGCCCGCTGTTGCGGCGAACCGGGCTTTCCGAACTCAACGACGGCGCGCGGCTCAACGGCCTGCGCGCGGCCCTGGAGCGCGCGCGCGACGACGAGGCGCCGGACTGGGCCGCGATCGGCCAGCCGGTGGCGGCGCTGCTCGAAGCAATCGAACTCAGCCACCCCCGGCCGAAGCCGGTCGACGCGGCCGCTGCGTCGACGCCGGATACAAGCGCGATCGAGCGCGCGATCCGCGTCTGCGGCGCGCATCTCTTGCGCTCGTTCGGCAAGAATGGCTTCATCCCGGCCTATGCCGCGTTCAACCTGATCGGCGATCCTGACCTGCGCGGCCGCGAATTCCTGATGGCGCTGACCGGGCTCAACGCGCGCGGCTACAAGAACTCGACGCTGTTGTTCAACCTGGCGCGGATCTTCATCGCGCGGTCGCCGGCGCGAGACCTGATCAGCCCGGCCTGGTGCGGCATCGCCGAGCCGATGTGGCAGCCGATGCAGGTCCGCCACCGCTCGGCCTATTACGACGCGTTCTTCACCGAGGCGCTGCTGAGTTATCTCGAGACCAATCTCGCGTCAGCGGATGAAGCCGGCGCGGCGCGCCGCGCCATCGCCGAGATGGTCGATTTCTGCCTCAGGCCGAGCCGCGAGGAAGTGCGCGCGCCCGACGGCCGCAGCTTCAACGTGATCACCGCAATCGCGCCGCACCCGCATCCGCGGTTTTCGCGCTTCTTCACCGAGATCAAGCAGAACCTCGGCTTCGGCATCTACGTGCCGGATTGCGACACCACGGCCTGCGCGTTCTCGGCCGCAACGCAGGCGGGCTCGGAGGATCCGATGCTCGACCAGCCGCTGGTGGATTTCTACAGGGGTCATCAAGTCAGCCTCGGCGCCAACGAGCCCAAGGTGACGGTGGCGATCAACGACAACATCGATTATGAGGGCGGCGTCGTCACCTGGATCGACAGCATCCGGGGCGAACGGCCCTATGGCAACGACCTCGACCCGACGCTCAATCTCGACGTCCTCGAGGTCAGCTTCCGCAATCTGGAGCGCTGGAAGATCCTCGAGACGCCGCGGCGGCTCGACACCTTGCGCGGCATCATCGCCTTCCAGAGGCGGCTGGCTGTGAGTGGCGCGTTCGCCGATCCGCGCTCGCATATCTATTATCTGCCGGAACTCTACTGCGCCTATTTCGGCCGCTGCTACGCAGCGTTCACGGCGTTGCCTGCGTCGGCGCGGACAGCGATCGATCCCGACGGCGCGTTCGAACTGATTCGCGAGAGCGTGCTTGGCTACGTGCAGGACGAGCTGATCATGGCCGAGATGAACGTGTTCGACGCGGCGCTGGCGCTGATCGCGCTCGGCCATCTCGGGGCTGATACCGCGAGCTTTACGCCGGCGCTTGATTGCATCGTCCGCCATCTCGGCGAAGGCGGCCGGCATGGGCCGTACCGGGCCTATGAGTGGAACAAGATGAAGACCCCGACGCGCATTTTGGTGGGCGGTCCCGAAGTCACCTCGGCCTTCGTGCTGATGGGACTTGCATTGGCAAGGAAGGCGATGCAGACGGGGGCTTCGTAAACTGCGCGCCTCACTTGCCCTCCCCTGGAGGATGAGTGAAGCACCGCTTGGCCGCCCGTCGCACAAAGTTGACAGCGCATCCCCTTAGGCAGTGCTGGCGCCGGGGCCCAATCCGCACCACAATGCGGCATCATTGGGCGACGATTCCATTTTGAACGGCCTCTTTCACATGCTCCTGAAATACCCGTTCGCGGTTTTGACATTGTGGCTGCCGGCGTTCCTCGTGCCGGTCCTTCTCGTGCCAGCCTTGGCGCAGGCCGCCGACATCACCGGGGCCGCGAAAGTTCGCGAGGGCGACCAGGTCACGATCGGCAGCACCCGGATCCGCCTCGGCGGGATCGACGCACCGTCGGTGGATCAGCTCTGCCTCAACAACAATGGCGAGCGCTGGACCTGCGGCGTCGCCGCGCGCGACGAACTCATCAAGCATGCCGACAACAAGACCTGGACCTGCCACGTGCGCCAGGCGAGCCCCGATCGCCGCGGCCGGATCGTGGCGCGCTGCGAGGTCGACGGCGAGGACATCCAGAAATGGTTGGTGAAGAGCGGATGGGCGCTGTCCTATGCGCGGTTCTCCCACGACTATGACGACGACGAAAAGGCCGCGCGCGAGGCCAAGGCCGGGATGTGGCAGGGCGCGTTCATCGCGCCGTGGGACTGGCGGGTCCGCAACAAGAAGACCGCGATCCTCGGCGCCGCCAAGGCGCCCGAGAACGCGCATGCCATCCTGCTGGCATCGGCCTCCGGATCGGTCGCGCCCTCGCCCGACTGCACCATCAAGGGCAACGTCAATCACGCCGGCGAATGCATCTATCACACGCCGAAGAGCCGCTGGTACGCGAGGATCGAGATGAAGATCTCAAAGGGCACGCGCTGGTTCTGCTCGGTCGAAGAAGCCGAGGCCGCGGGCTGCCGCGAAACCCGGAGATAGCGCGGTGGCTTCATGCTTCCCAGGGCGATGCGAAGCATCGTCCGGAGACGCGCTCCCGACGGAGCGCCCCGCGGGTGAACGCAAATGCGTTCAGCCCGGGGATGAGGTCTCAACCCTCATGGTGAGGAGCACGGCAACGCCGCGCGTCTCGAACCATGAGGCCACTGCGCTCAAAGCTGCGCTAGTCTGGCAGATGGATTTGCAGCAATAGGGGGCACCTTGGCGGGCGATCCAGCACAGATGTTCTTGCCGCCGCATCACGATCATTCGCGGCTGGAGCGTTTCCTCCTGGGCGCGCTCGGCGTGGTCAGCGCCTACACCATCCTCGCGTATGTCGCGCTGCCGGCGCTGTGGACCCACCACGAGCACCAGCGCGGCCTCGCCGACCTTCCGATCGTGACGCGGACGGCGCAGGGCATTCCCGGCGATCCGATCAATGTCGGGCTGATCGGCGACAGGCGCGACGTGCTCTGCGCCATGCAGGCCGCGGGCTGGTATCCCGCCGATCCCGTGACGCTGCGTTCCTCGATCGAGATCGCCGGCAGCGTGCTGCTCGACCGCCCCTATCGCGACGCACCCGTCAGTCCGCTGTTCTATCTCGGCCGGCGCGAGGATCTCGCCTTCGAAAAGCCTGATGGCAACAGCGCCGATCGCCGCCATCACGTGCGGTTCTGGAAGGTGCTCGACGAGGGCCAGGAGAAGCGGCCGGTCTGGCTCGGCGACGCGACCTTCGATCGCGGCGTCGGCGTCAGCCATTATACCGGCGCCATCACCCACCACATCGCTCCCGATGTCGACGCCGACCGCAACCTGCTCGCCGCCGACCTCGAGGCTGCGCGCGTGGTCGAGGCCAAATATCAGGTGTCGGGCATCGGGTTGACCTTGACCGGGCGCAACGGCGGCGGCGATCCCTATTACACCGATGGAGAGGTATGGATTCTGCGGCTGGTGGTGGCGTGCCAAAAAAGCACAGGGCCGGCCGACATCCTTCCGTCGCCAACCGCGACCGAGATCAAGGACCAGATCTGGCAGGTGATTGCCAAGGCGCTGGGCAATTAGTGCGGCGCGAGGAAGTCATCTAGCTTCGTCATTCCGGGATGGTGCGTTAGCACCAGACCTCAGATGCGCAATTGCGCATCGGGGAATCTCGAGATTCCGGGTTCGATGCTTCGCATCGCCCCGGAATGACGGCATCAACATGTTATCTTCCTGATCCAGCTTGAATTTCCCGCCATTCCCCGGCATCCCTTCCGCTCAAGCAAATCAAGAAGGAATAACAACAATGGTCGTTCGCGCGGGCCGGGAATTCCTGGCGATCCCCGGACCCACCACCATGCCCGACGAGGTGCTGCGGGCGATGCACCGCCCGGCGCTGGACATCTATTCCGACGAGATGGTGCAGCTGACCGAAGGCCTGCTGCGCGATCTCTCCAAGCTGTTTGCCACCAAGGGCAAATCCTACATCTATATCGCCAACGGCCACGGCGCGTGGGAGGCCGTGATCAGCAATGTCTTGTCGCGCGGCGACAAGGTGCTGGTGCTGGAAAGCGGCCGGTTTGCCGTCGGGTGGGGCAATGCCGCAGCCGCGATGGGCGCCGACGTCGAGGTGCTGAAGGGCGACTGGCGCCGCGCCGTTCGGCCGGCGGAGGTCGAAGCCCGCCTGCGGCAGGACAAGGATCACAAAATCAAGGCGATCCTGGTGGCGCAGGTCGATACGGCGTCGGGCGCCTACAACGATATCGAGGCGATCGGCAAGGCGATCAAATCGGCCGGTCACCCCGCGCTGTTCCTGGTCGACACGGTGGCCTCGCTCGGCTGCATGCCGTTCGAGATGGACGCCTGGGGCATCGATGTCGCCATGTCCGGCTCGCAGAAGGGCCTGATGACGCCGCCGGGCTTGAGCTTCTGCGCCGTCAACGACCGCGCCCTGAAGGTGCACAAGACGGCGGGCTTGCGAACGCCCTATTGGGACTGGAGCGAGCGCGAAGGCGCCGAGCATTACCGGAAATATGGCGGCACCGCCCCGATCCATCTGTTGTTCGCGCTGCGCCAGGCCATCGACATGATCACCGAAGAGGGGCTTCCGAACGTGTTCCTGCGCCACCGGCTGCTCGCCGAAGCCGTGCGCCGCGCGGTCGCGATCTGGGCCGGAGGCCAGGTGCTCGGCTTCAACATCGCGGAAGCCGGTGAGCGATCGGACACGGTCACGACCGTGGTGATGGCGAGCAGCCACGATCCGGTGGCGCTGCAGCGCTATTGCAAGGAAAAATGCGGCCTGGTGCTCGGGGTCGGGATCGGCGAACTCACCGGCCAGGCGTTCCGCATCGCCCATATGGGGCACGTCAACGCGCCGATGATCCTGGGCACCCTGGGCGTCATCGAAGTCGCCCTCCATGCGCTCGGCATCCCCCATGGCCGAGGCGGCGTCGAGGCCGCGATCGACTGGCTCGGCGAAACTGTGACCGCGTAACCAGCGCTTCCAGGCTTTTCGGCACCCCGTCATTCGTGCTTATATTGATCTGGCGATAAATAAGCCGCCGGCAACGGCGCACGCGTATTCCGCAAAGACGTGGACACCGGTTTTTCGTCGCAATCAGGCTGGCGCCGACGGCGTCGACCTGGGCGTGGCGGGATGTGCGCAAAAGAGCACAGGGAGTGATGTGATTGGCGTCGGTTGAATTGCGTGGCCTGACCAAGCGGTTTGGGTCGCTGGCGGTCGTAGATGATGTCTCGTTGCGGATCGACCATGGGCAGTTGATCTGCCTGTTAGGCCCCTCGGGTTGCGGCAAGACCACGACGCTGCGGCTGATCGCCGGTTTCCTCGAGCCCAGCGCTGGCGAAATCCATGTCGGCGACCGGCTGGTGTCCTCGGCCGCGCGCACGCTGCCGCCCGAACAGCGCAAGATGTCGATGATCTTCCAGAGCTACGCGCTGTGGCCGCACATGACGGTCGCCGAGAACATCGTCTACGGGCTGCGCTTGCGCAAACTCGACCGCGACACCATCGCGAAAAAGCTCGCGGCGATCCTTGCCACGACAAAGCTCGAAGTCCTGGCGCAGCGCTATCCCGGCGAATTGTCGGGCGGACAGCAGCAGCGCGTCGCGCTGGCGCGCGCACTGGTCGTCGAGCCGGAAACCCTGCTGCTGGACGAGCCGCTCTCCAACCTCGACGCCAATCTGCGCGAGGAGATGCGCTTCGAAATCCGCAGGCTGCACGACCAATACCGCTACACCACGGTTTACGTCACTCACGACCAGTCCGAGGCGATGACCACCGCCGACCTGATCGCGGTGATGAACGGCGGAAAAATCGATCAGCTCGGGACGCCGGAAGATATCTACGACCGGCCGCAATCGGAATTCGTCGCGCGCTTCATCGGCGCAAGCAATGTGATCAAGGGCACCGCCCGCGACGAAAACCACATCACGTTTTCCGGCGCGACCTTGCGGGTGGTGGGCGCGAAACTGACGCCCGACCAGAGCGCCGCGGTCGCGATCCGCCAGCACGACATTCAGTTGTCGGTGAACGCGCCGCAGACGTCCGACAATACCGTCAAGGCGACCGTGACCCGCCAGGTATTTCTCGGCGCCAACCGCGACTACATGGTCGAAACCTCCGACGGCACGGCGTTGCGCGCCGTTACATCGACGCAAACCGCCGTTCCCAGCGGCACCGAGGTCTGGCTCACGCTGCCGGCCGAACGCTGCCGGGCGCTCAGCCGATGAACCAGAGCATGATTCGGAAAAGTGGGAACCGGTTTCCCGAAAAGATCATGCTCAAACAAAGAGATGAGGAAGCGACGCGATGATGCGGCGAGGAGTTTCCAGGCGCAGTATCATCAAGGGATCGGCAACGCTTGGGCTTACACTTTTCGCCGCACCGCTCAAGGCCGCCGCGCCGGAACCCGTGCCGATCACGCGAGAGCTGATCGACGCGGCGAAAAAAGAAGCCAAGGTCGTGCTGTATTCCGCCATGGATTTGCCGGTGGGGGAAAAACTCGGCAAGGCCTTCGAAGCGCAATATCAGGGCATCGAAGTGCAGATCGAGCGCGCCGGCTCCGAGCGACTGTTTCAGCGGATCGAGCAGGAATTTGCATCCCGGATCCGTGCTGCCGACGTGGTCAACAGCGCCGACGCCTCGCACTTCATCCCCTGGAAGCGCAACGGCTGGCTGGCGCCCTTTGTCTCCGAAGACGTCGCGAAATATTTTCCGGAACAGTATCGCGATCCCGACGGGATGTTCGCCACCACGCGGATCTGGCTGTCATCGATCGCCTACAATACCAGCCTGGTCAAACCAGAGAACGCGCCGAAGAGCTTTGCCGATCTGTTGGACCCGAAATGGGCCGGCAAAATGGTCAAAGGCCATCCCGCCTATAGCGGCACCATCATGACGGCGACGTTCCAGCTGGTTCGCGAGCTCGGCTGGGATTATCTGGAGAAGCTGTCGAAGCAGCGCGTCATGCAGCTGCAGTCATCGACCGACCCGCCGAAGAAGCTGGCGCTGGGCGAGCGCGCCATCATGGCCGATGGCAACGAATACAATGTCGTGCTGCTGAAGGAGGCCGGCCAGCCGGTCGAGCCGGTGTATCCGGCCGAGGGCACGCCGACCATTTCAGGTCCCACCGGGATCTTCGTCACCGCGCCGCACCCAAATGCAGCCAGGCTGTTCCAGGCCTGGCTGCATACGCGGGAAACCCAGCAATTCTTCACCGATTTGACCGCGCAATATTCGGTTCATCCGCAGGTCGCGGCAAAAGCGGGCCGCCGCAGGATTTCCGACATCAAGCTGATGAAGGAAGATCCTGCGGGGGTCGAGAAGATGGCGGAAGAGATCAAGACGCGCTATGCGCGGCTGTTTCGGGTGTAACCGATGCCATTGAGCTGGACAATTTTCACCGTCATTCCGGGATGGTCCGGAGGACCAGACCTCAGATGCGCAATTGCGCATCGGGGAACCTCGAGATTCCGGGTTCGCGCTTTCGCGCGCCCCGGAATGACGGACTAGATCGGTAGACAAATGACCATCACAACCAGCATCGACACACCCAAGGCCAAGATCGACTGGACCAGGCCGGTTCTGTGGCTGTTCGCGGCGGTATTGATTGCGCTGGTCGTGCTGCCGATGTCGTGGCTTGCGATCTACAGCGTCACCGACAAGACCGGCCACCTGACGCTGCAGAATTTCGTCACGCTGTTCACCGACCCGGATTTCCTCGACCCGCTCGCCACCACCGCGATCATCGCAACCACCTCCGCCATCCTCTGCTGTGCTGTTGCCGCACCGATGGGATGGCTGGTGTCGCGCACCGACATGCCCGGGCGGCAGTTCATCCGCGCCCTGGTTACGGCCTCGTTCGTGACGCCGCCGTTCCTCGGCGCGGTGGCCTGGGAATTGCTGGCGGCGCCCAACAGCGGATTGCTCAACCAGCTCTACCGCGTCATGACGGGCGCGGATTCCGATGAGCATCTGTTCAACATCTATTCGCTGGCCGGGATCATTTTCGTCATCTCCTGCTACACCTTCCCCTTCGTATTCGTGCTGGTCGCCAATGCGCTCGACAACATGCCCGGCGAGCTCGAAGATGCCTCCGCCATTCTCGGCGGCAGGGCCTGGACCACGGCGCGGCGCGTGACGATCCCGCTGGCGCTGCCGGCCCTGGTCGCCGGTGCCTTGATCGCGTTCCTGCAGGCCATGACCCTGTTCGGCTCGCCCGCGATCCTGGCGCTGCCGGCCGGCTTTCACACCATGACCACGAAGATCTGGAGCCTGTTCCAGTATCCGCCAAAACTCGAACTGGCCGCCGCCGCCGCGGTGCCGCTGTTGATTCTGACGATCCTGCTGCTGCAGGCGCAGAAGTTCATTCTCGGCCGCCGCGGCTATTCGGTGTTGGGCGGCAAATATGGCGCGCCGCGCCGGGTCGAAACGGGGAAGTGGCGCTGGGCCACGCTGGCGTTCTGCCTCCTGATGCTGCTCAGCCCGGTTTTCCTGCCGTATTTCGCGTTGCTCAACGCGGCGTTCTCGCCGAACGCCACCACGCTGGTGACGCCGTCGACCTTCACGCTGCATAACATCGTGTTCGTGTTCACCGAGCTGTCGTCGACCCAGCTCGCGCTGAAAAACACCGTCATCCTGGGAACGTCCACCGCGACCATCGGCACCATGCTCGCGCTGGTGATCGCCTATGTCACGACCCGCCGCGTGATCGCGGGGCATCGCGTGCTCGGCTTTCTCGCCACCGCGCCGGTCGCCGTTCCCGGCATCGTGCTCGGCGTCGGCCTGTTCCTCAGCTACACCAGGCCGCCCTTCGTGCTGTACGGCACGCTGTGGATTCTCCTGGTCGCGTTCCTGACCATCAATCTGCCGTCGGCCTATCAGCAATTGCAGGCGGCGTTCGCCACCATCCATCCCGAACTCGAGGACGCCAGCCGCATTCTCGGCGCGACCCGGCTGCGGTCGCTGCTCCAGATCACCGCGCCGCTGTTGCGCACCGGCGTGATCGCGACATGGTGCTTCATCTTCATCGGCGTGATGCGCGAACTTTCCGCGGCCATCGTGCTGTTCACCTCGCAGACCAAGGTGATCAGCGTCCTGATCTACGATCTCAACGAAAGCGGCGACCTCGCCGCCATCTCCGTGCTCGGCATTGCGATGCTGGTCATCACCTTTGCGGTGGTGCTCGCCGTCAACCGGATCCCGATGTTCGGGGCCAACGCCGGCTCAAGGCTGCGGAACTAATCTTACTGCGTCATAATCGGCTTTATCACCTCATCCTGAGGAGCTTGCGCAGCAAGCGTCTCGAAGGATGTGGCCCGGGAAATACGTACGGGGGGTCTCATGGTTCGAGACGGCGCTTGCGCGCCTCCTCACCATGAGGATGTGGTCTATCGCAGCAAGACTAGTCGAGCGGCTCCACCTTGACGATCCTGTGGTCGTGGTTGCTGCCGACCCAGAACGTCACCGGCGTCGTCGAATTGTCGACGAATACCGTGCGCATGTTGGTGTCGGAGGGCATCAGATATTGCACCGTGCGGCCGGTCCTGGGATCGAGCCGCACCACGCGATCGGTGCTCATCGTGGAGGCCCAGATTTCACCGTTCCTGTCGAAATCGGCCCGGTACGGGAACGTGTATTCCGGCAAGGTGTATTCGGTGAATGTTTTCGTCCTGGGGTCGAACAGCGCGGCCTTGCTGGTCCGATATTCGGCCACCAGGACGCGGTCCTGATCGTCGATTTCCAGGCGGCGAGCCCGAGCGTGCGCGGTGGGCATGTCGTACCAGGTCACTTCCGTCGTCTTCGCATCGATCTTGCCGAGATGGCCTTCCGTGAATTCCGCCATCCAAAGGTTGTTCCTGGAATCCGCCTTGACCTCATAGATGCTGGCATTCTTGACGCCCGGCAGCAGGTCGGTCGGGTGGAATTTCTCCCATTTGTTGGTCGCGAGATCGACCCGGAAGATGTCCTGCGTGCCGACGCTCTTGGTCCACACCTTCCCGTCGACCTCCTGGTGCAGTCCCGTGAAATTCAGCTGCACGCGGTCATCATTATATTCGGGAGCGAGCGGATAATACGAAATCTCGCCGGTCTTCGGGTCCAGGCGGCCGAGTGAGCCCTGGTACATGGTGTCGAACCAGATCTTGCCAAGATGGTCGAACTCGAGGCTGAGGAGTCCGGTGGGCGCCTTGTCCTTGAATTTCCTGATCGGGTATTCGGTGAGCTTGAGCGTCTTCGGATCGAACTTGCCGATGAACATCTCGCCAAAGTCCGAATACCAGACGCTGCCTTCCTTATCGACCAGAATGTCATGCGGCTCGGTCGTCGGCCGCACCATGTCGTACTCGGTGACGATGGCGCGGGTGTCCCGGCCCTTTGGGCGGGGCAGCGTCTTCAACTCGTATGGCCAGTGGTCGACCGAGCTTAGATTGATGGTCGCGAGATAATCGGCCATCTTGCGGTATTGCTCCGGCGTGCCCGCGCGCGCCCTGTCCAGCATGGGTTGCGGCTTGATCGGCTGGCTCACGGCGCCATAGCCCATCATGCGGGGGATTACCTGCGTCCACTCGTCGGAATCGTGCGTCGAACGCATGATGCGTTCGACCGTGTGACAGCCGACGCAATTGAGCAACATCGCCTTTTGCTCTTCGGTGCCGGGGATGCTCATCATCCACTCGGCGTTGGTGAGTTGGCTGGCCAGATTTTTGGTCTTCTGAAGTTTGAGGTCTTTCGTGGTGGATGTCTCGGGTTCCACCATCGCCTTGGTCGGGGAGCCGATATCGTAGCCGACCGCACGGATGCTGATCGTATATTCACCGGGGTCCAGGCGGTTCTCCGGGAAGGTGTAACGGCCTTGCGCGTCGGTGGTGACGCTGACCTGGACAATCGAGCCGGGCTTCCTGGCGGTGACGACGACACCTTCCATGTTGCCTTCGGCCTCGGAGCTTACGGTGCCGGTCAGCGCCGCGTGGTCCTGCGCCCAAACCTGTTGAATTGTCGGATCGAAGAGCATCACCGCTGCACTGGCAGCCAAGCTCAACATCAGTTGGCCTCGCATCCGGTCCTCCCTCTGAAAACTTGTTTTGGTTGTTTTAAGCTCTCGGGATCGTGACTGATTCCATGGACAGTCGACGGATAGGGTATCGTGACTCCGCTTGTGTGCCAGGACAAGCCTGATCCATGGACTTCGACGCGATATTCGGTGGGTCGACAACCGGAGCTAATCGGGCCGGGTTGCGCCTTGCGCGCTTTGTTTGGATAGTTGCATTTACCGGACACCGTGCGCAGTCACGGGAGGGAGGATGCAGCCATGCTCAAACGTCTTTTTTCGACGATTTTCGGCGCTTGGGCCGGTTTTGCGGTGACCGCCGCCCCGGCCTATGCCGCCGACGACATCGTCGCAAAAGTGCAGCTGTGCGCGGCATGCCACGGCCAGGATGGCGTACCCGTCGACGCAAAGACCATTCCGATCATCTGGGGCCAGCAGCAGAGCTATCTCGTCAAGCAATTGCACGACTACAGAAGTGGCGATCGCGACAACCCGATCATGTCCCCCATAGCCAAAGACCTTGCGCAGGAGGACCTTCGCAAGATCGCGGCTCATTTCGCGGCCAAGAGCTGGCCGGCGCAACACGCCGCCACCGCTTCTGAGCCGCCGCCAAACGGAATCGCCCAGTGCCGGCCATGCCATCAGCCGAATTTCGAGGGAGGCCCGCCGGCGCCGCGGCTGGCAGGGCTCAGTTACGATTACCTGGTCGCAGCGATGCGCAGCTTCGCCGCCGGTGAAAGAACCAACAACGGCGACATGCGGAAATTCATGCAAGCGTTGACTGACAGTGAGCGGGATGCCATGGCGCGCTATCTGTCCGCCCTGCGATGAGCGCTGCAGCGCGCGCGGGCTGGATCGATAGCGCGATCTGACCGCTGGTGATCATGGCCACGGTCGGGAACCGCATGATCCCTGATGAAAATGGCCTTTGCCTGGCAATGCAGAAGCCCTCCCCCGTCCCGCTTGCCTGCCCCGCCCGTTGCGTGTCCGAAATTTCCGACTTTACGGAACATTCAGGGTTTCCCCTTATGGTCCGCCTCTAGCCCAGAACAGGGCCCCAATACGCTCAGGATGAGCGATGTCAGCTGCAAATCTCTCGATCGTCGACGAAGTCGAAACAGCGATAAGTGCCGGCTCGGCAGAAAAGCGCCTGGAAACGGTCCGGCGCGTGACCGATCTGTTTCTGTCGTCCGCCGGCAGCTACAAAAGCGAGCAAATCGAGTTATTCGACAACGTGCTCGATCGCCTCGTCAAGACGATTGAGATTCGGGCGATTGCGGATGTCAGTGCACGCATCGCTCTTGCCGAGTTGAGCGCACAACTCGCACCCGTTTCGCAGGCGCCCCCGACTGTCGTTCGCCGCCTTGCAAGGAACGATGAAATCAGCATCGCCGGACCTGTTTTGAGGGAATCTGCTCGTTTGGGCGCGGAAGATCTGATCGAAGTCGCGCAAACCAAGGGTGAGCAGCACCTCCTGGCGATTGCAGGGCGCTGGTGGTTGAAAGAAGTCGTCACTGATGCGCTGCTGGCCCGCCGGTACCCGTCCGTCAGTCGCCGGATTGTCAACAACCCCGGTGCGAGGGTTTCCGCGAGCGGTTTCGCGATCGTCCTGGCGCAAGCGGAATCCGATCCCGAGCTGGCGGTAGAAACCGGGATTCGGGTCGATCTGCCTGCAGCGCTGCGCGATCAACTGTTGCGCAAGGCGACCGAAGCGGTCCGCGCACGGCTGCTGTCGCGTGCGCCTCCCGACATCTTTGAGGAAATACGAACTGCGATTGCGGCCATCGCAGCAGGTGTCAATCGCGATATGTCCAAGGTGTACGACTTCACCACGGCCGCGCGCAACGTAGCCTTGCTAAAGGACAAGGGCGAACTCAATGAAGCGGCTTTGTTTGGCTTCGCCAAACAGCGAAAATACGGGGAGACCATCGCCGCACTTGCGCAGTTATCGCGATCCAGCATTGAAGTCGTTCGTCCCCTGATGCAAAGCCTTCGCGACGACGGTGTCCTTGTCCCGTGCAAGGCAGCCGAACTCAGTTGGGAGACGGTTAGCGCGGTCCTGGAGAGCCGGTTTGCGACTGGTTCAGTGAAACCCCTCGAATTAGCCAAGGCCCAACGGCAATTCGCCTCCATGACCGTTGAAAACGCGCGCCGTTTACTCAGGTTCTGGCAAGTGCGGTCTGCATCGTCATGACCTGGCTTGAATTCAGAACTCGTTCTCTATCGAGAGCGATCCAGCTGCTATCTCTCGAGACCATCAATTCGATACGCTTCGACCTGCGCCTTGAGCCGGTCGAGCGAAGTTGTCGGCGCGGCACGGTCGACGAGATACTTTCCCTCCGCGAGCCATGAAAGCACCTTCAGGTCGACATCCGGCGAATGGTGAATCACGTCGGTATAGTTGTTCAAGTCATGGGTGACTTCGCTGACGGCCCGAAAATCATGGAGCCGGACATTCGCAAATGTCGCGAGTCGCCGGCAGAAATAGCCGGAAAAATCATAGACGCTCTGCAGAACCCCCGGCGAGGCATCGCGCATCGCGACCCATTGCAGGATCGAATAGGGCGGCAGGTAAATGTCGAATGTCACGTCCGGATTGCCGGCGATGAGGCCAATCGCATCGCGTTCGAAAACGCGCACCTTCATGTCGTAGTCGGTATCGTCCGCCAGATATTTGCTGCGGACGGGATCGGTGATGTATTTGAAGGCGGCGATCGCCCGCTTCGCGTTGTAGGTCGCACCGACGTCGAAATCAGGCCGCAAGGCGTTGATGTCGTCGACGCGGGAAACCGGAAATTTGAACATCACGTCATTGGTCAGCCGCGCCGCGGCAGGCTCGAGCGGCGGAATTGATCGCGCCATGATCCACGCCGACTCGCGCGCCATGCGCCCGCTCAGGAGATAGCCCGCGATGCCCCAGGCATTTTGCCGGTAGAGATCGGCCGGCAGATAAAGATTCGAATCGATGTCCGGCGCATCATGGAAAATCCAGTCGTCCACTTCCCAGATCACCCGCCTGGGATGACGCTCAAGCGCCGCCGCAAGCACGAAAACCTGCTCCCGCGAATTCGAGCCGTTCATCGCCAGTTTCAGCGACTTGACGCCGAGAAACCGGTCGATGTCGCTCTGCCGGAAATGAATTGCAAGCGAGGTGCCCATAAACACGGTGTCGAAATCCTGGCTGCGGATCAGCCCGGCATCCTGCATGCGACTGTCATTCGAATACATCGCCGCGAGCACACGCGCGGGCCTGAAAATCTGCAAGGGATCGACGGTGAAATTGAGCGCGGCCGCCGCGACCATAACGAGCAGGCTCACACACAGAAACCGGATCAGATTTTGTGCTGGCGCGCTCATTTGCTTGAGCTTGAGCTTGAGCTTGAGCTTGAGCTTGAGCTTGAGCTTGAGCTTGAGCGTGACCGTTTCGAAAAACCGGTACCCACTCCGCGCTAACGCTGCCCTTCGGTTCCGGATCATGCTTTAGAACCTGAAATAGATGAATTCGCTGTGCTGCTGGATGCCGAGAATCCCGAACGCCAGCACCGCCGCGGTGGCATAGATGAAGACCGGCCGCTTCTGCCACGCGGTGAGCCGTTCACCGACGGTTCGATTCTTGTGATCGTAACCCGTGATCGCTTGCGTATTCGGCGCGAACCAGGCGATCGCGGCATAGATCATGATAAACAGGCTCTGGGCCATCTCGCCAGCACCGAAAACGATGTGCGTGGGGTCGGCCATCTTCGACAGCACGAACAGCGCCGAGGCCATGCTGTCGGCGCGAAAGAACACCCAGGCGACGACGACCGAAAGAAACGTCAGGACCAATGCGGCGATATCGGCAACGCATTTGAAGCGCGGCACGACCGGAGGGCCATAATTGACCCAAGCGTGGTTGATGCAGAGATAAACGCCGTGCAGCGCGCCCCACGCGACAAAGGTCCAGGCCGCGCCGTGCCAGAGACCGCCGAGCACCATCGTGATCATCAGGTTCACATAGCGCAGGATCCGGCCATGCCGGTTGCCGCCGAGCGGAATATAGAGATAGTCGCGCAGGAACTGCGACAGCGTCATGTGCCAGCGCCGCCAGAAATCAATGATATTGCGAGCCTGGTACGGCGAATTGAAATTGAGCGGCAGAAAGATGCCGAACATCAGCGAAATTCCGATCGCCATGTCCGAGTAGCCGGAGAAATCGAAATAGAGCTGGAAGGTGTAGGCGAGCGCACCGATCCAGGCCTGATCGAACGACGGCGTGGCCGGGCCAAAGGCGAGCGAAACAAGCGGCTGGGTGCCATCGGCGAGGCCGGTCTTCTTGAACAGGCCGATCCCGAAGATGATCAGGCCGCACAGGATCAGATGCGGATTCGGCCGCTTTGACGTCGCTGCTTCGAATTGCGGGATCATATCCTTGTGGTGAAGGATCGGACCTGCGATCAGATGCGGGAAATAGGTGACAAAAAGCACATAATGCGGCCACGCGTAATGCGCGACCTTTCCCCGGTAGGCATCGACCAGGAAGGCGATCTGGGTGAAGGTATAGAAGGAAATTCCGACCGGGAGCAGGATGTTGACGGTGTGACCGGTCGCGAACAGGGCATTGAGGTTGGCGGCCAGGAAGCCGGCATATTTGAAATAGGCCAGCACCAGAAGATCGCCGCTCACGCCAGCCGCAAGGACGGCCAACCGCAGGGCCGAGCGCAGACGATACGAAATCAGCACCAGGCCGATCAGGTAGTTGAAGGCCACCGACGCCAGCAGCAACAGCACGAACTGCCAGTTGCTGACCGAATAGAAGGCGAGCGACGCTAGCGCCAGCCAAACCACCGGCGCCAGGTTGCCGATCCGGCCGAGGGCGAAATAACCAAGCAAGACGACCGGCAGGAACAGGAAAATAAACGGATAAGAGTTGAAAAGCATAAGACTTTCTCGGGCACGCCGGAAAAGCCTAACCATACAAGTGGGCGATCAACAAGCCGCGCGGCTCTGGCGCCAGCGCGGCATATCTGGCAATCCGCTGGCGAGACCCGATATGAGGTTGGCGGCGGCAAAGGCCGTGCGCAGGACGAGAACCGAGTGACAGACTAATGGATAAAAAGAGCCCACCGACCCCGCCGATCGCCCCGCGCCGTCCGCATTCGTTCACCACCCACGGCATCACCATTGTCGATGACTACGCGTGGCTGAAGGACGAGAACTGGCAGGAGGTGCTGCGCGATCCCTCCATCCTGAACGCGGATATTCGCAAATACCTGGAGGCGGAGAACGGCTATACCGAAAGCCTGCTCGGCCACACCGCTCCCCTGCAGAAGACGCTGGTCAAGGAAATGCGCGGGCGCATCAAGGAGGATGATTCCAGCGTTCCCTCGCCGGACGGTCCTTACGCCTATATGCGAAAATTCCGCGAGGGCGGCCAGCACGAGATGTTCGGACGCTGCCCGCGCGACGGCGGCGAGACCGAAATCATACTCGACGGCGACGAGCTCGCCGCCAGGCACGACTATTTCAGGTTCGGCGGCGCCAGGCATTCGCCGAATCACCGGCTCGAGGCCTGGAGCGCCGACATCAAGGGCTCGGAATATTTCACGATTCACGTACGCGACTGGGCGGCCAAAACCGACCTCGGCGATCTCGTCGAGGAAACCGACGGCGCGGTGGTGTGGAGCACCGACGCCACTGCGTTCTTCTATGTAAAGCTCGACGACAATCACCGCCCGATGCAGGTCTGGCGCCATCGCCTGGGGACACCGCAAGCGGATGACGTGCTGGTTTACCAGGAAGCGGATTCCGGCTGGTTCACGCATATCCATGAAAGCTCGAGCGGCCGGTTTTGCGTGATCGCCGGCGGCGATCACGAGACCTCCGAGCAGCGCCTGATCGATCTGGCCAATCCCGACGCCCCGCCGCGCCTGGTCGCAGGCCGCGAGAGCGGCGTGCAATATTCGGTCGCCGACCGCGGCGATGAACTGTTCATCCTTACCAACGCCGACGCCGCCATCGACTTCAAGGTCGTCACCGCACCGCTCAAATCGCCGCAGCGGGCGAACTGGCGCGACCTGATCCCCTATCGCGAAGGCATCTACGTTCTCGATGTCGAGCTCTATTCCGGCCACATGGTGCGGCTGGAACGCGCCAATGCGCTGCCCGCCATCATCATCCGCGATCTTGCGACCGGTGAGGAACACGCCATCGCCTTCGATGAGACCGCCTATTCGCTGGATACGATGGGCGGCTACGAATTCGAGACGACCAACTTGCGTTTCTCCTATTCATCGATGACGACGCCTTCCGAAGTCTACGACTACGACATGGCGAAGCGGACGCGGGTGTTGCGCAAGCGCCAGGAAATCCCTTCCGGCCACAACCCCGCCAACTACGTCACCACCCGCATCATGGCGACCTCGCACGACGGCGCCGAGGTGCCGGTATCGATCCTGCACGCCAAAGATCTCAAACGCGATGGGACCGCGCCGCTGCTTCTGTACGGCTACGGCTCCTACGGCATGGCGATGCCGGCGTCGTTCTCCGCGAACCGGCTGTCGCTGGTTGATCGCGGCTTTGTCTATGCGATCGCGCATATCCGAGGCGGCGCCGACAAGGGCTGGGGCTGGTATCTCGACGGCAAGCGCGAGAAGAAGACCAACAGCTTTGACGACTTCGCGGCCTCCGCGCGCGCACTGATTGCGGCCAACTATACCGGCCTAAAGCGCATCGTCGGCCATGGCGGCAGCGCCGGCGGCATGCTGATGGGTGCGGTCGCCAACCGCGCCGGCGAATTGTTCGCCGGCATCGTCGCCGAGGTGCCGTTCGTCGATGTGCTGAACACCATGCTCGACGACAGCCTGCCGCTGACGCCGCCGGAATGGCCGGAATGGGGCAACCCGATCGAGAGCGAAGCCGCTTTCAAGACCATCCTGTCCTATTCGCCCTACGACAATATCGCGGCAAAGGAATATCCGGCGATTCTCGCGATGGGCGGCCTGACCGATCCGCGGGTCACCTATTGGGAGCCGGCGAAATGGATCGCGCGGTTGCGAGCGACCATGCGAGGGGGCGGCCCGGTGCTGTTGCGCACCAATATGGGCGCCGGCCATGGCGGCGCCTCGGGCCGCTTCAACCGGCTGGATGAGGTCGCGATCGCCTATGCGTTTGCGCTGTGGGCGGTGGGATTGGCGGAGAAGGGCGAGGTGTGAGGCAAAGGGATTCCGGGTAATCGCCCACGCTCGTCATGGCCGGGCCTGACGAGAGTTACCGCCCCTTTTCCTTCCGCCACGCGGCGAAATCGACCAGCGTTTGCTCGTCGGTGGCGGGATAGAGTCCAAGGATCGAGCGTCCCTTGCCAACCTCTTCGGTGACGAAATCCTCGAACACCGTCATCTCGAACGCCTCATTGGCGATTTCCTCAGTGAGATGCGCGGGGATCACGATCACGCCGTCGGCATCGCCCAGGATGACATCGCCGGGAAACACCGGCGCGTCGCCACAGCCGATCGGCACGTTGATCTCGATCGCCTGGTGCAAGGTCAAATTCGTCGGCGCGCTCGGCCGGTGATGATAGGCGGGAAAGCCGAGTTTGGCGATCTCGGCCGAATCACGGAATCCGCCATCGGTGACCACGCCGGCGACGCCGCGCTGCATCAGCCGCGTCACCAGGATGGCGCCGGCAGACGCGGCGCGGGCATCCTTACGGCTGTCCATCACCAGCACGGCGCCGGGCGGGCAATCTTCCACCGCCTTGCGCTGCGGATGGGCGCGATCGCGAAATACCTCGATCTTGTTGAGGTCCTCGCGCGCCGGCATGTAGCGCAAGGTGAAGGCCTCGCCGACCAGCACCGGCTGATCCGGGCTCAACGGATGCACGTTCTGAATCATCTGGATGCGAAAACCGCGCTTGAACAGCGCGGTAGCGACCGTCGCGGTGGAGACGGTTTTCAGTTTGTTGCGGGTCGCGTCGCTGAGCTTTGTCATGGTTCCTTCATCCCAGGTCGTCGTCATTCCGGGATGGTGCGCAGCACCAGACCCGGAATTGCGCGATATCGAGGTTCTCCGATGTGCAATTGCACATCGTAGTTCGCTTCGCGCCCCGGAACGACCGTTCAAGTCAATAGATCGACGGCTCGCCGACCGGCGCACCGAATGAGGTTTCGAGGAAATCGAAGTCGCAGCCCTCGTTGGCCTGCTTGATGTGCCTGGTGAACATCCAGCCATAGCCGCGCTCGAAGCGGATCTCCGGCTGCTTCCATTCCGCGCGACGCTTTGCGAGTTCCGCCTCCGATACATCGAGATTGATGGTGCGCGCGGCGACATCCAGCGTGATCTCGTCGCCGTTCCTCACCAGCGCAAGCGGCCCGCCGATATAGGATTCCGGCGCGACATGCAGGATGCAGGCGCCATAACTGGTGCCGCTCATGCGCGCATCCGACAGCCGCACCATGTCGCGCACGCCCTGTTTCACAAGCTTGGTCGGGATCGGCAGCATGCCCCATTCCGGCATGCCCGGGCCACCTTGCGGGCCCGCGTTGCGCAGGATCAGCACATGATCGGCGGTAACGTCGAGATCGGGATCGTCGATCGCCTTCTTCATCGAGGGGTAATCGTCGAACACCAGGGCCTGCCCGGTGTGCTTGAGGAAGCGCGGCTCGCACGCGCTTGGCTTGATGACGCAGCCGTCGGGCGCGAGATTGCCCTTCAGCACGGCGAGCGCGCCTTCGGCATAGATCGGATTTTCGATTCCGCGGATCACGTCGTCATTATAGACTTCGGCGGTCACGATGTTTTCGCCGAGCGTCTTTCCCGTGACCGTCAGGCAATCGAGGTGCAGACGATCCCTGATGCGGCTCATCAGGCCGGGCAATCCTCCGGCGTAATAGAAATCCTCCATCAGGTATTTGTCGCCGCTCGGCCGCACATTGGCGATCACCGGCACCTTGCGGCTGGCTTTCTCGAAATCGTCGAGCCCGATGTCCGCACCGGCGCGCCGGGCCTGCGCGATCAGATGGACGATCGCATTGGTGGAACAGCCCATCGCCATCGCCACGATAATGGCGTTTTCGAACGCCTTGCGGGTCTGGATTTTCCGCGGCGTCAGATCTTCCCAGACCATCTCGACGATGCGGCGGCCGCACGCCGAACTCATGCGGATGTGGCCTGAATCGGCAGCGGGAATCGATGACGCGCCCGGCAGGGTCATGCCGATGGATTCAGCGATCGCCGTCATGGTCGAGGCGGTACCCATGGTCATGCAGGTGCCGTAGCTGCGGGCGATGCCGGCCTCGACATCGACCCAGTCCTTGTCGGAAATTTTTCCGGCGCGCCGCTCGTCCCAGTATTTCCAGGCATCGGACCCCGAGCCCAGCGTCTTGCCCTTCCAGTTGCCGCGCAGCATCGGCCCCGCCGGCAGATAGATCGCGGGCAAATTCACGCTGGTGGCGCCTAACAGCAAGGCCGGCGTGGTCTTGTCGCAGCCGCCCATCAGCACCACGCCGTCGACGGGATGCCCGCGCAGGAGTTCCTCGGCGTCCATCGCCAGGAGATTGCGGTAGAGCATGGTGGTCGGCTTCAGAAAGGACTCCGACAGCGATAGCGCCGGCAGTTCCATCGGGAAGCCGCCGGCCATCAGGATGCCGCGCTTGACGTCGTCGACGCGGCTCTTGAAATGCATGTGGCAGGGCTGCGCGTCCGACCAGGTATTGAGGATCGCGATCACCGGGCGGCCTTTCCACTCCTCCGGCGCATAACCCATCTGCATGGCGCGCGAGCGATGGCCGAAGGCGCGGAGATCGTCGGGCGCGAACCAGCGCGCGCTGCGGAGCGTTTCGGGACTTTTCTTGTTGTTTTGCGTCATGGTGTCACCTGTCTGAGACCCACTCAGGTCATCTCACAGGCGATCCATCCGGAGCAAGCCCTGCGCCGATCGATCGTTGGAATTTTGTAAAGCCTGCTTCGCCTTGGCGAGCCTATCGGTCCTCGGATCGAAAATTCGTTCAAAGAAAGCAGACATGCTCGCTACCGCCTTGTTTGAAGGGATCAAGCGCCAGGCCCGCCGCGCCAATGGCGGACAGGATTTTCTTTACCTCACACGCAGGCTCGTCACGCTGTACGAATACTCGTGGAGGAAACCGGACCAAGACTCGCCCATTTGCACGCTAGAGGATCTCGTCTTGCTTGCTTTGGAATCACTGGATGGGAGCCTAACGTCGGCCATATACGTCCGCAATCACGGCACATGCCGGCATCCCTTGCTATTCCCGACATCGTGCATATGCGCCGGAGGTCGTCGGAGCGGCTTGATTTCAGGCGACGTCCGCCCTGCACCGGGCATGTTGGTCGATCGGTTCCTCCACAATATCGCTCGCCAATTTCCGAGGAAATGCTTGCGAAGCAACTGCAACGGATTCACAACCTCTCATTGACTTGGTGGAAGTCCGGCCGTGGCAAGAATCCTGATCATCGATGATGACTGCGCCGTGCAGGCGACCATCCGGCTTCTGCTGGAACGGGCCGGTCACAGTGTCGTCGTCGCCGGCGATGGCCGCAACGGGCTTGCCATGTTCGATTCCGGAGATTTCGATCTGCTGTTTCTCGATATCTTCATGCCGGGAATGGACGGCTTCGAAACCATGCGGCAGGCTCACCAACAGCAGCGGCACATCCCGATCATCGTGATCTCGGGCAATCCCGTCCTTTCGGGTTCAGGCCCGGACTTCCGGACCATGGCAACCAAGCTTGGCGCGGTCTCCAGCCTGCAGAAGCCGTTCAGACCGGCCGAACTGCTGGCGGCGGTTGCGGGTTGTCTTGACGCCGCAAAAAGTCCATCGTCCGTTACTGCCGAAGATGTCGCCCCCGGGCCATGACGCCGGGGTGGCGCCGCAGCCAAGCATCCGGGGGGTTACGGAATGCGACGATGACGCTGACAACCAGATTGGCCATCGCGATGAGCCTCCTGGTTGCCTTCGCGGTGTCCGCAGTCGGATGGCTGAGCTATCGCAACCTGGAGCAGGTCCTGCTGCCGCGCATCCTCGATCGGGTCGAGACGCATTCGCGGCTGGTCGCTCTCGATCTGCAATCCTATGTCGGCGACGCGCGCGGCGATATTGCCAGCTTTCGATCTTCGACAGCCTTGGCCGGGCTGATTCGAGCCCACTTGGCCGGGGGCATCGATCCCGTCGACGGCGTTTCAGAAAAGACATGGCGAGATCGGACCGCCGAGCGTCTGCTCATCGAACTCGCAGCCAAGCCGCGATACGCGCAGTTTCGCATCATCGGCATCGCGGATGGCGGCCGTGAAATCGTTCGAGTTCGACCGTTCCGGGCCGGGCGGAGCCGTTCGGCTGGTTCCCGACGCGGAATTGCAGCGAAAGGGCGACCGGCCCTACTTCAGGGATACGATCGGCCTGCAGGCGAACGAAATCTACGTTTCGGCGCTGGATCTCAATCAGGAGAACGGCGTCATCGAGACCCCTCATATGCCGACCATACGCATTGCCTCTCCGCTGCCGGGCTCGGATGGCAAGCCATTCGGCATTCTCATCATCAATATCGACATGCGGCCGGTGCTCGACCGCCTCCGGGCATCGTCGCGGCTGGGGGGACAGGTCTATGCCGTCAACGCCAAAGGCGATTACGTCGTTAACCCCGATCCTGCACGCGAATTCGGCTCGGAGCTTGGGGCACCGACCAATTGGCGCGCCGACTTCCCGGACCTCGCATCGGCAACCGAAGCAACGCAAAGCATTGCACGTAGCGTGACGGATCGAACCGGGCAGCTAGGCGGCGTGGTGCTCGCGCCCGCCCTGCTGGCCGACAAGGAATGGGTGGGGGTCATCGAAACCATTCCCAATGCCGCCTTCGCCGCGGCGGCGGCAGCCATCCGGCACACCACCATGCTGGTCGGTTTGATCGCGGTATTGTTCGCGGCCGCGCTGGCGGTGTTGGTCGCGCGGTCGCTGACCGGGCCGATCCGTCGGTTGACGGCGGCAGTTGAACGCGCAGGCAGCAGCAATCCGATTGCAATACCGGTTGACGCGCGCAGCGAAACCGGCGTGCTGGCGCGGGCGTTCGCGCGCGTGATGAGCGAGGCGAATGCAAAGACCGCCGAGCTTGAGCGCGAGGTCGTTGAACATCGCCGCACCGAAGCCGCGCGCGATCATTACGCGGCGCGCGAGCGCATTTTCAGCGCCGCGGTGGAATTGTCCAACGATTTCGTCGTTACCTACTCCCTCGACGGCGTCATCTCCGGCTGGAATCCGGCGGCCGAGCGCCTGTACGGGTTCTCCGCCGCGGAAGTAGTAGGCAAGAATATCTATCTCCTCGTGCCCCCCGACCGATCGGATGAGACGCGTGACATCCTGCGCAGGACAGCTCGCGGTGAACCAGTCGAGCCCTTTGAAACCGTGCGAACGCGCAAGGATGGCAGTGCAGTCGAAATTTCGCTCAGCGTATCGCCGATCAAAGCCTCGTCGGGGACAATCATTGGGGCATCGACGACCGCCCGCGACATCACCGAAAGCCGGAGAACGCAACAGGCACTCCGCCAGCAGATCGAGGAGCGTCGCCGCATCTTCGAGACTTCCCAGGATTTGATCCTGGTCACCGATCCCAAGGGCGTCCTGGTTCAGGTAAGCCCGAGCTCGCAAACGATCCTTGGTTACGCGCCGGAGGAGATGATCGGCCACAGCGCGATCGACTTCATCCTTGGCGCGGATCTCGACAATACCCGCGAGGAAATGCGCGCGGCGCGCCGCGGCCAACATACCAGGAACTTCGATTCGCGTTACGTTCACAAGGATGGAAGAATCGTGACGCTGTCGTGGATGGGGGCGTGGTCAGAGCCGGTCAAGCGGCATTTCTTCATCGGCCGCGACATGACCGAAAGCCGGCTGGCGCAGGAGGCCCTGCGCGAAAGCGAGCAAATGGCGCGCGGCATCGTCGATACCGCGATCGACGCGTTTTTCCAGAGCGACGAGCGCGGCAGCATCCTTAACTGGAACCGGCAGGCCGAGACGATCTTTGGCTGGCCGCGCCAGGAAGCGCTCGGCAAGAACTTGTTCGAATTGATTTTCGCCAGCGCGGACCGCGATGACCTTAAGGCAGCCCTGGAGCGCTTCCTGCGCTCCGGGCGAGATGAAATTCTCGGAGGCCGCCGCGAAGTCACGGCCCGGCGGCGCGACGGAAAGGAATTCAGGGCCGAGTTGAGCGTCACCGCGCTGAAAACGCGGGAGGGTCTTGTTTTCAATACTTTCGTCCGCGACCTCACCGACAAGATCGCGGCCGAGGACCGCATCCGGCAGGCCGAGAAAATGGAAGCCGTCGGCCAGCTCACCGGCGGCATCGCTCATGACTTCAACAATATCCTGACTGTCATTACCGGAACGATCGAAATCCTCGCCGAAGCGGTCGCGAACGAGCCGCAACTCTCGGCCATCACCAAGATGATCGACGAGGCCGCCTCACGCGGCGCGGACCTTACCCAGCATCTTCTGGCTTTTGCCCGCAAACAGCCGCTTCAACCGCGGGAGACCGACGTCAACACGCTGATCATAGATACCACCAAGTTGCTGCGACCGACGCTCGGGGAGCAAATCGAAATCGAATCGGTGTTTGAAAGCGAAACCTGCATCGCCACTGTCGATCCCAATCAACTCGCCACCGCCATCCTCAACCTTGCGCTCAACGCCCGTGACGCCATGCCCGCCAGCGGCAAGCTTATCCTGGAGACCGGCTCGGCCTACCTCGATGAAAATTACGCGAGCCAGTACGGTGACGTGCGTCCCGGCCCCTATACCATGATCGCCGTCAGCGACACCGGAACCGGCATTCCAGCCGCTATCATCGACAAGGTCTTCAACCCGTTCTTCACCTCGAAGGGACCCGGCAAAGGCACCGGCCTCGGCCTGAGCATGGTCTACGGCTTCATCAAGCAATCAGCAGGGCATATCAAGATCTATAGCGAGGAAGGCCACGGGACGACGGTCCGGATGTACCTGCCGCCCGGCACCGGAGATTCGGTTGCCTCCGACATCGATGCGTCTGCGGCAATTCAGGGCGGCCACGAAACAATCCTGGTCGTGGAAGACGACAAGCTGGTGCGAGACTACGTGCTGACGCAATTGCGCTCGCTGGGTTACGTGACGCTGGATGCGGCGAACGCGGCGGAAGCGATGGCACTGGTCAAGGCGGGTCATGAATTCGATCTGCTTTTTACCGACGTCATCATGCCCGGCGCCATGAATGGCCGGCAGCTTGCCGACGAGATTGCAAAACTCCGGCCCGGACTGAAGGTGCTCTACACTTCGGGCTACACCGAAAACGCGATCATTCACCACGGCCGGCTCGACTCCGGCGTCTTGCTGCTGGCCAAACCGTACCGCAAATCGGAATTGGCGGGAATGATCCGGGCCGCGCTCGGATAGATCATGGGTACGATTGGATTGAATCGGATCATGATCTCGTCTCGTTAATTCGAGCAGGATGTTTATTTGAGCAGGATGTTCTCGGAACACCCCCTCGCGCGTTGCGCTAGAGCATGATCCGGAACCGAAGGGCCGCGTTAGCGCAAAGTGCGAAGCGGCTTTCCCTCGCGACAAACGCGAATGCGTTTGCGCGGAGATCATGCTCAAACAAAGAGATAGAGCGAGATGACGATTCAACGAAAAGTCATCTCGCTCGAGCGCGGCCCTTCGGGTCCGGATCGCTCTGAACCGCGGTGAGATCGCCGGCTCAAGAGGCGCGCGAGGCGGTCATCACAATTCGAATCAGGTCGGCTGCATTCCTTGCGCCGAGCTTTTTCATGATGTTTGCGCGGTGATCTTCGATCGTGCGCGGACTGATTCCCAGATGCCGGCCGGCCTCCTTGTTGGAAGCGCCGGATGTGAATTGCTCCAGCACTTCGCGCTCGCGCCGCGTCAACGGCTCGCGCCCGGGGAAATGCAGCGATGCTATTCTTGACGCAGGATCGCGCGACTGGCGGCGCGCATAAGCCTCGATCGCCTCGTCCAGCCGAGCGACGATTTCGCTTCCACGGAACGGCTTTTCGATGAAGTCCAGCGCGCCATTCTTGATCGCGCTGACCGCCATGGCGATGTCACCCTGCCCAGAGATCATGAAAATCGGCGCCGGGTAGTCCTCGCCGTGCAGTTCCTTCAGAATATCGAGTCCCGATTTGCCGGGAATATGCACATCGAGCAGGATGCACGCGGGAGTCCGGCTTCGCGCGACCGCCAGCAATGCGGCACCGTCTGCAAAGCAGATGACCTGATAGCCCCCGGCCGACAAGACCATGGAGAGCGTTTCACGGACGGCGGGATCGTCGTCGACGACGAATATCTCACCGCGGCTGCGCGGTTTTTCGGTCATATGCCATCGTCCCTGAACAGTGAAAAATGAGGCTCACTCGCCGGAGGTTACAACGACCGCAAAGTATCTTGCCGACCCGTATTTGTACGGGACGATGCCTTAACGCACAAGTAGCATCGGGGAGTCTAACAGCGCGGGATAGGAGAGCACCCATGCAGGATGCAGCAGCCACCTTTGTTCCCGCGCAGAACGACGATCGGAACGACAATCACCGCTCGATCGTGTCGGACCTGATGTCCCTGGTCGAACACGTCGAGGCCATCAAAAGGCTGATCGAAGCGACGATCGCCAGCGAACCACCGCTGGAACATCAGGAAACGGACGCGGGCGATGAAATCGTCGTCCTGGACGACGTCACGCCCCGCTATATAGAGGCGAGCACCGCATTGGACGTCTGCAGGGCGGGCCTTGGCGTGGCCCTTGATCTCATGATGGTCGCCGAAACATCGGAACGCGGAACCGATGCGTCTGTCGGTTGCGACATCAGGCCGCTCCGCTTCACCGGTCGCGCCTGAAGCGCCGGCGGCTTCAGGCGATCTTTTTTTGGCTGGCCGCCTTCTTTTTCCGGCTCTTTGCCTTCAGGAACTGGATATCCATCTCTGTACCGTTGACGCGGACCAGTTCACATCGGCGATAGGCAAGGCCTGTGGAGGATAACAGCAGAAAGAATTCCTTGAGATTGAGGCCCTGGATGGAACCCTCCACGGTGAGCACGGCTTCGGTGTCCGATATGGCGTTGAGCAGACAGTCACGGCGCCATGTCCCGTCAATGCCCATGATGCAGACGCCGTATCCGCGGCTGAACGTCACGCGATCAGGTCCCTTGTTTTCATCTGTCATTTTCGCAGGCCCGCCATTGCAAAGGTGTTCGGCGCGAACGCTCTTCCTGCAATCAATAGCCGTTCCGGGTTCACGTTCCCTTTAATTTCAGCCCTCCGCGCAAATACGGATGAAGTGCCGCTCGCCTTGAGACCCCGCGCCCGTCGATTGGTAGGCGGCGGGTCCGCTGCCGCAGCCAAATGTTAACCATGATTTGATCATGCAGCGATCGGCCGCGGCCGGAGGGCCCCGCCGCGAGGGGCCGTCGATATCCATCGTTGCCAGTCTTGCCGGGTGCGCCTCGAAACGGACGCGCCGATAGCGGCCACGCATGAGCCTCCCTATGCACTTAGTCTGGATAGATCTGCCTCGCACTTCATCAATTTGCGGATTTCCTTGAGACCCCTGTAAAGAAAGCCACCCGAAACATGATCGTTGACGGAGTTGATCAGATCACGGGACTCGGGAACGGACTCACGCAAGTCTTCGACGAGACCAAGATACGAATCTCGATATCTGGGAATATCGCTCTTCAGATACATCATCTGAACGCAGAAATAGAGACGCCTGAGCGGGGTGTTGGCGGTCTCCGCGGTCACGGTGTCCTTCTCGCGCAGAATGGGCGCGTCGCCGTCGACCAGGAACGAAATGCGGGTGCTTGAATTGATGAGCACGACTTCGCCGATGGTGATTCGCTCGAACGGTTTGAGCTCAACTCTCAACGGCATGGCGGCGCCTCTTTTGAGGGATGGCGGCGCGGAGCGTGATCCTCTCCGGCCTGTTGGGGAAGATCGCCCGGGCCAATGCGCGACAAGCAAGCCGCCAACCAGCCCTCATAATCCTTGGGCTGAAGGCGGCGGGTTTTCCCCGCCGCCTTCATGATCTGTCTCGCCGACGCGATCAGCGCAGGAGCTGAAGCACGCTCTGCTGGGACTGGTTGGCGAGCGCGAGCGCGGAGACCGCGATCGACTGGCGTGTCGACAGCGCCTGGCTGTTGGCCGCTTCCTGGTTGGTGTCGGCCAGCGTCAGGTTGGACGAGCCGGTCTGCAGCACGTTGATCAGGTTCTTGTTGAAGTCCTGGCGGATTTGCACGATCGACAGGTTCGAACCCAAGCTCGAAGCTTCCCCGCGCAGCGTGGTGGAGGCCGCATTGAGCGACGACAACACGGTGTTGGCCGAGTTGTTGTCCAGGAAGTCGGTGCCCGAGGTCAGCGTCGAGAGACCAAGGCCGGCATCGTTGAAGGTGACGCCGGTGATGCTCAGCGTCGACTTGCCGGTCTCGTTGAACACCAGCTTCAGGGTATCGCCGTTCAACAGGTTGACGCCGTTGAAGGACGAGTCCTGGGCGGTGGTGTTGATCTGGGCCAGCACGTTGTTGTACTGCGCGACCAGGCTGGCGCGTGTCGCCTGGGAGTTCGGATCAGCCACCGGGGCTGGACCTGCACCGGCAGTGAACACCGAGGCGGTGCCGCTGATCGTGCCGATCGTTGACGAAGCTGCGTCGTTCGAGGTCACGATGTTGATCTGGCCGGTGGTGCTGATGGAGGCCTGCAGGTCGTTCGCCGCCAGCGCCGCATTGAGCTGGTTCAGCGTCGAAACCTGCCCGGTGCCGGTACCGAAGGTGATGTTGGTCGCCGTGGTGCTGGAGGTGGTGGCAGTGATCTTGAGCGTCTCACCCTGGAGCGTCGGAGCGGTGAGGTTGGTGGTTCCCGCGGTCAACCCGAACGCGGTAAGGTTGGCAGCTGTGCCGGCGATGGTCAGGGCCTGCGTCGTGCCGGTGCTGAGGACGAGCTTGCCGCCACTGATCGTCGAGGCCGTGGTGGCGCCCGTGATGCCGTCGATCGCACTCAAAACGGTTTGGACCGACGCCGTGCTGCCGGCGCCGACGCCGATCGTCACGTTACCGCTGGCGTCAGTGGTCTCGGTGGTCTGTGCGGTGCTGAAGGTGATGGTCTTTCCATCGATGATCAAATTCGTGTTGTTGCCCGGCGTCGCGGCCAGCGTGTCCGAGTTGGTCGCGGAGACCAGCTGGGTGGCGGCCGTGATCGCCACCGCCGTGCTCAGATTGTTGTTGACCACGGTTCCGGTGACGGTGTTGTTGGTCCCGGGTCCGAGCAGGTTGTCTGCGGTGGCGCCGGTGATGGCGGACGACGTCACGTTGGACTTGGTCGAGTAGCCGACCGGGGTCTGCAGCACCTGGTTGGCGATCGACTGGGCGCTCGAGACCAGGCTCTGCAGCGAGGTGATGCCGGTATTGGCGGCCTGCAGCACCTGCACGCCGTTGCCGATGCTGTCGAGCAGATTGCCGATGTCGCTGGCGCGGTTGTTGAGGCCCTGCGCGGTGAAGTAGTTGGTGGGGTTGTCGAGGGCCGAGTTGACCTTGTTGCCGGTGGCGAGGTCATTCTGGGTGGTCGCAAGCAGCGAAGCGGTCGACTGCAGGGAGAGGAGGTTTTGGCGGACTGATGCCGAGAGAACAATGCCGGACATTTGGATACCCTTCTGGATTGGACACGATTGACGCAACGCCGCACGTTTCAGTCGGCGTCACGCCACACTGTGCCCTCGCCGCTACCTGTTCGTTAAACTGCATCTCAGTATTACTACCGAGAGATCGAGGACGCCGAGGCGATGCCGCGAATGCTCCCAACGCGACGCGATGGCTGAGTTCCCACGCGTAATGCCCTTAAACACTGCGCTGCGCGGCTGTTGATGGCTCGATCGAACGCTGATGGCTCGATCGGGTCGTTAGCAAACTTCGTTTGTCGCATTATCTTCGCGTTAATCACGATTTGGAATCGCGTCAGGTTGCCAGAGTAGCGCGGATCATCTTCGCCAGATCGGCTTTGCGATAGGGCTTCGCCAGCAGCAACACATTGGCGTCGAGGCGCTCATCGTCAAGAAGCGCGCTTTCCGCATAGCGGACGTGTCCAACACCTTGAGCGATGATCGGCGGCTTCTTGCTTCGATCGCGAGCCGCCGTCCGTTAATCGAACCGGGCATGACGATGTCGGTGAACAACAGATCTATCCTTGCGCCACAATCGAAAATTGCCAGGGCTGCACGGGCATTGCTCGCGGCAAGCGCGCGGTATCCGAGGCTTTGAGCCTGGGTGACGACGTAGTTGCGCACCAAGCCGCGCATATGCGGCATGAAGATGTCGACGATCATCAGGTCGAACATCGAATGATCGATGGCAGCAAGGCCGCCGGGGCCGCCATCCGCGACCGCGACCCTGAATCCAAAGCGCTTGAGCCACGCCTGAATGGCAAGGCTCATATGCGCATCGTCATCGACCACCAGAATGCGTCGCATCACGGCTCCTATCCCCGCCGTATCCCCACGCGCGAACCGACTCGCACGTTGATTCCGCTATCGTTTTCATCACCTCGAATCCGCGAACCAGCGCGTGGTTCCGATTTCCGCTCTAACTCGGCGGGGCTTGTCTGCCCTCTGCGTTGTTTAATCGCCGGGATACAACTTGTTGATTTGTGCAACCGACGAGTGCGTCCCATGCTGGTTGCTTAAGGCGGAACCCGGAGGTGCAGGTGACGTTACGACCGATTGACCTCAGGCCAGCTGGGGCGCCCCATGTCCTCGACCGCTCCTTGGCGTAATCAGTTGCTGCTTTCGCTAGCCGCGGCGGAACTCGAGTCGTTGCGCCCACATTTCGGGCTCACCAATTTGGTCAAGGAAGCTGTCCTGGTTGGAGCCGGTGCTCCGCAATCGCACGTCTATCTGCCGCACAGCGGCGTCATTTCAATGATGGTCAACCTCTCGGGAGGGCAATCGGTGGAGGTAGCGATGATCGGTCGCGAAAGCATTTTCGGCGCGGCGGCCGCGCTCGGCAACCCCATCTCGCTGACCGACGCCGTCGTCGCTCTGCCCGGTACCGCCTCAATTCTCGAAGTCGCGCAGCTGCGGGCGGCCGCAGATCGGAGCGCCGCATTTCGAACCACCCTGGTGCGGCATCAGCAGGCGCTGCTGGCGCAAGCCCAGCAATCCGCCGCGTGCAATGCGGCTCACTCGGTCGAAGCCCGTTTGTCGCGCTGGCTCTTGCGCATACGCGATATCTACGACGATGAAACCTTGCCGCTGACCCAGGAAGTCCTGGCGCGAATGATCGGGGTGCAACGCAACGCGATTTCGCTCGTCGCCCACGCACTGCAGCAGGCCGGCATCATCAGATACAGCCGCGGACACATCCAAATTGCGGACATCGAAGGTTTGAGAAAAGCTTCCTGCGAATGCTATCATGTGGTCAAGGCGCAACATGACCGCTTGCTGAGGTGGTCCGATTAGCGCCCATGCCATCACGAGCCCCGGGCGCCGCCGCCGGGCAGCGTGCAGATGGGCCGTCCGGGATGACCGCGCCAAACCTTGACCTGCGTATCCTTCCAGCTTGTCAACGATGCGCTGGAGGCTCATTTTGTCTGGCGAATAGCGTGCATAGTGCTTGCGACTCCAGAGACCGGTTGTACTCCCCTTCAAGGAGGCTGCCATGGACTCGCTTCCGCGTTCGCCCAACGGATTCCTGTCGGCGCTCTCCGCCGACGACTTCGAACTGATCCGTCCGCATTTGCGGATCGTCGATCTGGCGCCGGAACTGGTGCTGGTCGAAGCCGGTGAAACTTTCGAGCGCGCATACCTGCCGCATGGTGGCGTGATCTCACTGGTCGTGAGGCTTGCGAGGGGCGATCATGTTCAGGTCGCCATGATCGGCCGCGACAGCATCTTCGGCTCGTTCGCCACTCTTGGCGACGCGACAGCATTGAACAGCGCGGTGGTATTGGTGCCCGGCGTCGCCTCGATGCTCGGCATCGATCACCTTCGGGCCGCCGCCGAGCAAAGCGCGACCCTCCGGGCAGCGCTGCTCCGCCACGGGCTCGCCGTCTACGCTCAGATCCAGCAGACCGCCGGGTGCAACGCGTCGCACAATGTGGAATCCCGGCTGGCACGCTGCCTGTTGCAGACCTACGATCTGTCCGGCAGCGACAGGCTCTTGCTGACCCAGCAATCGATGGCGCAGATGATCGGCGCGCGCCGCAACAGCGTCTCACTGGTGGCCCATATGCTGCAACAAGCCGATCTCATCCACTACAGCCGGGGGCACATCGAGATCGCCGATCCGGATGGCCTGAGCAACACCGCCTGCGAATGCTACGCGGCGCTGAAGAACCAATACGACAGGTTACTTCACCCTCGCCGCATGCGGTGAGCAGGTTGGCGTGTCCGGCTGACAAGAGACTTACGCTTGAACCGCGTCTGCGCGTCAACGTCACCGGGGGCGCGCTGGATCATGAGCCGGAAAAGGGGGCACCGGTTTTCCGAAAGATCATGCTCAAACAAAATGACAGAGCGGGATGGCGATTTAAAGAAAATCCGTCCCGCTCTGGCGGTTTGGCCGCAACCCCCGCCGTACTTTTACGGTTTCGGATTTTCATACACGGCTAACACTCGGCGGCGATAGTTGCGGCGGCAGAGGAGGATAGCATGTTTACCTTCGAGACGACCGACCAGAAAGAAGTCCGGCGTTTTCGTTTCGCGCAATTCAACGGCCGAGTGATATCGGTGAGGTCGGGCGGGTCGACGGTCACCGGCCACGTTCGATCGGTGCAGGAGTCAAAGACCGGCGTTCCGGCGCGGTGGACCATCTCCATCGTCCAAAGCGGACCGAAGATCAAACCCCATGTCCTGCGGCCTGCGCCCCGCATTCGCGCCTTCGAGGACATCTACTGAGCAAACCGGATTGAGGGGCTTGCCGGCCTTTACGTCCGCTGCAAGCAGCTTGCAACTTCCGAAGATTTGCGGCTCCCGAGCAAGCGGGCTTCGGAAAAGCCCCGCTAGACCGTACCCGCATGCCTGAGTGCCGCACGGACAAGCTCCGCCGTGTTGCGCGCCCCAAGCTTTCGCATCGCTTCGGCGCGATGGCTCTCGAAGGTCCTTGGACTGATCTGCATCTGCAGGGCCCCTTGCTTGTTGGAGAATCCCGCGCTGATCAGTTTCAGAACCTCATGCTCGCGCTTCGTGAGGGGCTTCTGGCCGGCTTCCGATGAAAACATGACGCCCGCCGCGCCCGTCTCATCCCTGGCGGGGCCAACCAACGGCTTGTCGACCTTGCGGCGGGGCTCAGCTGCGGGTCCCGCGCCAAAGTTTTCGATCTGCTTCAACAGGGCACAGATGCGCTCGGTTTGTTGAAGCGCATTTTCCACCACCTGTTGCAGGTAGATTTGAACTCCCTGAGCCTGCGAAAGCTCGCGGCTGTGCTGCTTGATTTCGCCCATATAGAGCAACAGCGCGGTCAGTGGCCCATTGAGCTGCCGGGCGATTGCTGCCCCGGCCTCAGCCACAGCCAGCATCTGCGCGGCGGTCAGACCGGCACGTTCAAGATCGTCGGCTGGCGGAGGGCCCAAGCCGCTGGCGTATTCCCGCTGGGACATCAAGTCTTCTCTACCGGGACAGTCCTCCCGCAGCGTTAATTATTTGCTACGTATGACGACAGTTCGTGGAGAAAGAAGTTCATAGAGAAAAATGTCGCTCTCTGAGTGACATGGCAGAGACTGAGTGATTGTGGGCCGAATGCCTAAAATTTGAACGAAGCTGCCCGGGGTGGGAAGGCCCCGTCTTACAGCTTTTTTTACGACTTAATTTACGGCCGCCTGCTCTTATCGGTTCCACGCGCGCAAAATGCCTTCCGGCGACGGGCGTATCATGAGTTTTTCGTTAATCGCAAAACCGTATTGCAATGATACAACCCGACCGACTCCAGGAGTATCTGCAGCGATTGTCGCCGCTGGCGCGCAACAATCTGTTGACCGAGCTTGAGCGGCTGGAACACTGCGGTGTCGAAATTCCGGGCTCCGCGGCGATCATGGAAAAACTGCGCGCCGAATTCCGCACCAACGGACAGACCCAGAAACGCACGAGCAGTCCGGCGCGCTATTTCTTTCAACCCCTGGAACCAATGCTCGTCGACGGCGCTCCCGAGCATGCGAATTCGGGCAGGATACAGCGCGGTTCGCTGGCTGCGATCTGGGAATGGATCAGCCGGGATTTGCTGCCGACGATGGCGCGGGATTTTACCACCCAGATGACCGATCTGATTGCGGCCGACAAACAGCGGGAAGCCCGGCAGGCTACTTCGATGTTTCAGACCAAGGTCGTCAAGAGTCTTGAAAACACCATCGGCTCGCCGGATAACGTCGCTCAGATCCGCAACAGGCTGGCAACCTACACAGCCTCCCAAACGGCCTATGATGACCTGACCAAAATGCTCGGCGTGCTGCGCGCACGTGAGGCGCTCGCCAAGTTCAACGACGCACTGCCGGCCAAGATCGATAGATTCGACGACGCCCGGGTCGCCAAGGTAATGCAGTTGCTGGATGGGTTCGCAAAGGATCACCCCGAACAAGTTCCGTTCGCGCTGACGCTGGTGGCGGGACGGCTGAAGACCGCCTGGCAGTTGATCCGCCTCGCCACCAAGGCTGCGCCAAGCAAGAATGCCGCCGACATCGCCGCCACGCGCTATGCTATCGCCGTGTCGATGGTGCTGGACCGGTTGGAGGACAAGCGCCTGACGTTACGCTTCGCCCTCAAGAATGAACGAATTCTGGTCGCCAAGGAAATTCTGACCGACATCTACGACACCGAATACGCGCTGCGGGTCCGCATTGACCTGCTCGAGCAATCCGACTGGGGCCAACGGCTCGATCTGCTGATGGCTGCGGTCGCAGCTCTGGTGGAGGCCGAGGTCAGTCGATTTCCCGAAAATGTCGGCCATGTGCTTGGATCGCGCAGCCTGCGCAGCCATCAATCCCTTGCCGGACGCATGACCTATTGGGCGTGGAAGGGGCGCGACGCGGTGAACGACGGAATGGCCTTTTGCAAGAAGATCGTCAGCGGGCCGGAGAAATCTCGCGCCTGAAGAGGCGGCCGGCGATCGTCATCCGGCAAAGGCGCGATCATTTCAGCGTCGGGGACTCTGGCGGCAGCGGCGTCATGAACGCCTGGCGCGCCGCAAGTTGAAAAATTTCTCGAGAAATCGTCCCGAGATGACGAACCTGAACCACCAATAAGCCATCCGCTGCGTTTTCATCGACCCGTCCTCACTCAGGCTGGCGTGGCCCAACCGCATCCTGGATAGCGCCAAAGCCGGCGAAGGGATGTGACATGCTTCACATCCGGCAAGACAAAGCGGCCTTGCCGAGCTGAGCGGGGTCGCGGGAATCCCGCCGATCTCCAGCCATGCGGCGAAAGTCTAGCCGCAGTTCCTCACCCTGTCCGGAACGGTCAAGATGCCGGAGCGTTCCCTTGGAAAATGCCGCTTCTGGCCTCACGCAAACGGAGCTGAAGCAGGCTGTCTGAAGGAACGCCCATGGCAGTGCTCGACTCGAACTTCGTCCCGCTCAGCTCAGGCGAACATCGGGTTCAGCTTCGGCGCGCCGTCATCGCCTCCACCATCGGAACCGCGATCGAATGGTACGACTTTTTTCTTTACAGCACCGTCACGGGCCTCGTCTTCGCCAAGCTGTTCTTTCCGCACTCGGACCCCTGGGTCGGGACGCTCGAGGCTTTCGCCATCTACGCTGTCGGTTTCATTGCCCGTCCGGTAGGAGCGGCGATCTTCGGGCATTTTGGCGACCGCATCGGCCGCAAATCGACGCTGATCGCGACACTGCTCTTGATGGGGCTGGCCACCTTTGCGGTAGCGCTGGTACCGACCTATGCGAGCATTGGCATCTGGGGCGCGGTGATTCTGACCGTGCTGCGGTTCATTCAGGGCGTCGGCGTCGGCGGTGAATGGGGCGGCTCGGTGCTGATGTCGATGGAGTGGGCCCGCACCAACCAGTCGCGCGGGCTGGTGGCATCCTGGCCGCAATTCGGCGTCCCTTGCGGGCTGTTCCTCGCCAACCTTGCCGTGCTGGCTTTCAGCCAAATGTCGGGCGAGCAGTTCCTGACCTGGGGCTGGCGCGTCCCGTTCGCCTTAAGCCTCGTGCTGGTCGGCATCGGGCTCTACATCCGGCTGGGAATACTGGAGACGCCCGTCTTCGCCAGGCTGCTCGCCGAAGGCAAGGTCGAGCGCACGCCGATGCGGGCCGTCATCAGGCACCATCCGAAGGAGATCCTGCTCTCCGCGCTGGCACGGATGGCCGAACAGGCACCGTTCTACATCTTCACCGCCTTCATCTTTTCCTACGGCATCGACACGCTGCACGTCTCGCGCAATTTCCTGCTGACCGCGGTGCTATCGGCTTCCGTGCTGTCGTTTGTCTCGATTCCGCTGTTCGGTCATCTGTCCGACCAGATCGGCCGCAAGAATATGTACATGATCGGCGCGACGGTGACCGGTGTGTTCGGCTTCATTTACTTCGCCATGCTGAACACCGCCTCCGAACCGATTATCTTCCTTGCGATCATCCTATCGCTGATCCCACATGACATGCTGTACGGCCCGCAAGCCGCCCTGATCGCGGAAAGCTTTACCGGACGCCTGCGCTACAGCGGCGCCTCGCTCGGCTATCAGCTCGCATCCGTCATCGCCGGAGGCCCGGCGCCGCTGATCGCGACATGGCTGTTTGCGACCTATCGCTCGGCTTTCGCGATTGCGGTCTACATTGCGATCTGTGCGGTGATCAGCCTGATCGCAACCGCCCTGATGTCCGACTACACCGGCAAGGAAATCTCCGGGGAATATCAATCACGATGATATCAGGTTCAAACCCGCCGCCGGTCTGCGATGATCGCCGTCTCAACCACGCCTGAAAACGTCAATCACGCATTCGCAAAAAGGGGAGATAGCGATGGGGCGAGCGAGCCGGTCGGCGGCGGCCGATTTACGGACAGCCGAATCACCGACGGCCAGATCACGGATAGCCAGATCACTATTAGCAATGGCGGCGACGGCTGCGGTTTTGAGTTGCAGCGCGGGCGCCGGAGCGCAGACGGCGCCTGCGCCGGCTGAAAACGCGGCGCCGACGGCCGACAACGCCGTGATGCTCACGGTATTTTTCAAGCACGATCAGTCGCGTCCCCTGAGCGAACTCAACGCGCAGCTCGAACGGCAAGGCTTTTACAAAGCCTTTCCCCCGGCGGGCGTCGAAGTCGTCAGCTGGTATGTGATGATGGGCATAGGACAGGTCGTCACGCTGCGGCTTCCGGCGTCCCGGCTTCGCGAGGTCAATCGCATCCTGGAGAATACCGCCTGGGGCAGCTATCACACGGAATTCTATCCGACCTACGACTACAAGCCCACCGGCCTGGCCTCGCATGAGAAGGCGCAAACCAAATAGGCCGCATGCCGTGGCCGGCCCGGCAAAGCCTGTTCACGCAAAAAGCCCGCCGGCGTCAGCCGGCGGGCTTTTATCTGATTTCACCAGCAGGACGATCGATCAGAGATCCCGGTACATCCGCGGTAATCTCTTGATCGACCGGCGTTACATGGCGCGAAGATTTTCCGCGCTGGTCTTGCCGCGCTGGCTGTCGAGCTTCGATTCGAATGAAAGCTTCTGGCCTTCATTGAGCGAGCCCATGCCGGCACGCTCGACGGCGCTGATATGCACGAACACATCGTTGCCGCCGTCATCCGGCTGAATGAAGCCAAAGCCCTTTGTCGCGTTGAACCACTTAACTGTTCCGGTAGCCATTTTACGTCTCCAAGATGCGCAAAAGCGCGCTGTGCCCACGCGACCTTCGCGCAGGCTTGATCCGATTTCAGCGATGTCTTGGGGAGGGGAGCCGGTTCGGCGCGATCAACAAGGCAAACGATTATTCGAATGAGCGACGTTTACGCTGATCTATCCAAAATAGCAAGCGAAAAGGAAATTCGGGCGATGGACGCCCGATTGCCATCCCGCAAATGCGCCGATGTTGCTGCGGTCAACCGCGTGATCCAGACTTTGTCGGGGAAAAATTTTCCGAAAGTTTTATTCTTGCTGCGCGGTTTAAGGTTACTCGGACAATTAAACTGTGCGCGCCAAAAATCTTCATATTTGAAACCATGCGCGCCGCTAGGACACCACCCGCACCCAGGGAGGAGACTAGCAATGACCAGTCAAATGTTCGGCGGCAATCTGTCGAGATTTACGACCTTCGGCCTTCGGAGGGTTACGCCTCGCGCCTGCGTTGCAGACAGCAAGAGACACCTTCGCGCGTTCCTCACCGACGTGCTCGAAGACCTCGGCTTCGTAACGAGCGAATGCGCCAAGGCCGACGAGTTGGGGGCAATCCTCGAGACCCAACTTCCGGATCTTGTTCTTCTCGGAGTGTCGGTCGACGGATTCGAGGTCAGCAAGATTCTTGAAACCCTCGTGCACCAGAAGTTCGTTGGCAAGGTTCTCGCCATCGGCGCCCGCGAATCCGATCATCGTCAAGGCGGTGTGGCAGGTTGGTGGGGAATACGGCCTAGCGATGTTGCCGCCGCTCACCACGCCGTTCGCCGCGGAAACCTTGCGCGAGCGCGTGGCCATGCTTCTGCCTCAGGAACCAAAACCTAGTCCGGCGGTCGATGTGCCTGAGGCATTGCATGCCGGCTGGCTCGAATTGTGGTACCAGCAGAAGGTCGATGCCCGCACACTCGTTCGCTCCGGTGCCGAGGCGCTGGTGAGGGTGCGGCATCCGAACTGGGGTGTTGTCCCGCCGGCCTATTTCATCCCGGAAGACGACGATCCATATTTCCTGCGCTTGTCCGAGTTCGTGATCGAGCGTGCCGTGGAGGATTGGCGCTACCTGGTCGAACAGCAAAGTTCGACCGATATCTCGATCAACCTGCCGGTCTCGTTTCTCAAAAATCGCCACGCGGTGCGGGGTCTCTGCCAGCAGGTACCGGCACATCCGGCGTTCGGGGGACTACTCATCGAGATCGACAGCGTCGAGGTCATTCCCAATCTGGATCTGCTGGCAGATGTCGCGAGAGAGGCGCGCTTTCACAATATTGCCGTGTCGATCGACAATCTTGGCGCCGACTGGCCGGCGCTGATGCGGCTCGATACTTTCCCCTTCGTCGAACTCAAGGTCGACAAACAGTTCGTCACCGGCTGCGCCAACGATCGGCTCAAGCAGACGGTATGCCGCCGCATCATCGAATTCGGCAAAGAGCATGGGGCCCAGATCGTGGCGGAGGGAGTAGAGACCCGCGCCGATCTTGTCGCAGCGAACGAACTGGGTTTCGACCTGGTCCAGGGCTATCTGTTCGGCAAGCCCATGGGGCTCAAGAAATTCGCCCAATCCGCGCGGGCTCAGCCGGTGCTTGTATCGAAGTGATACGAGCAGCGACGTGATACGATCTGAGGCGCCAGATCAACCCAGTCGGCTGATCTGCTCCTCGGTCACGACGCGCTCGAAATTTTCGGCTTTGCTCCTGATACGGTAGCGCGGACGCCCATCCGCCTCGATCGGCAGGCAGGAGACGATGGTATAGACACTGCGCTCCTTGGCGTCGGCGCGGCCCTGCGGCCCCTGAAGCTGGTGATGGACGTCGTCGTTGATCGCGAAATTGTGGGCCATCGCCGGTACTCCCGTTGAAGAGCGGCTTTTAGGCGCAAAGGCCCTGCAAGGCAACGCATCGTTGGTCCCTGCCGGAAAGCCACGGGCATCAGCCGTCCGCCCGACAATGACGGGAAAGCCGTGGACCGGGTGGCCGTTTTGGCATGATTATCGGCTGCGGCCGGGCTATCGTTGGATTCGCGTTGATTCTGCCCGACGCCGCCAGAATTCGGCGGTCGATAAAATCGGCAGCGTTATTGTTGCGGCTTCAACTTTTTAAGGACTGCGGCGGTGGCTTTTGACACGGCGGATTCGAGACCAGCCCTTATTGGGGGCCGCTTCTCTGCGCTTGCGTCTGGTGCACGGTCTCCGACATTCGTGATCACCTGACACGAACTTCGGAAACAGCGGCACCAGCAAGTACATGTTTTCTGGATCATGATCCGATTAGGTTGAATCGGATCATGATCTCATCTCTTTGTTTGAGCATGATCTTTGCGAAAATCCGGTTCCCGCTTTTTCGGATCATGCTCCAGTACCGCTTTTCGATTTGAAATTCCCTACGCGAACCCGCAGCAACCCCTGTAGGAACTTCAAATCCGCGGTACTCGTGTGAAGGAAGGAACATGGCGGCCGATCAGAGCAATAGCGACGCTCCTGACGTTGTGCTTCAGCTCCTGAAGAGCGCGGCGGCGTTTCATTCCAGTGGAGATCTTGAGAAAGCAGAAGAGGGTTATTTGCGACTGCTGGACCACGGCTATCGCAAGGCCGACATTCTCCTGCTGCTGGCGAGGGTCGTCGCAAAAAGAGGCAACCTGGAAAAGGCGATCGGCCATCTCGACGAAATGCTCGAACTCGCTCCACACCATCTGGACGCCCTGATCGAAAAGGGCGCGTTGCTTCACCGTGCCGGAAGAGCTGATGACGCCTTCAGGTGTTTTGCGATCGCGCGCTCCATCGCGCCGGAGAACGAACTGGTCCTCTCGAACCTTGCGGTCGCGCTCGCGGATTGCGGACGGCGCGATGAGGCCTTGACCGAATTCCGCTCGCTGCTGCAACTCAAGCCCGACAACCTCCATGTCCGGCACCAGCTGCGGCGGCTGACTTCGGTCATGGTGCCGTTCTGGCACATCCCGATGCTGAACGACACGAGGAGAAACGACGCCTTTGAACTGGCGATCCGCAGGGCCGTCGAGAAAGAGGGACCGGATGCCTGCGTTCTCGATATCGGCACCGGCAGTGGCCTGTTGTCGATGATGGCCGCGCGCGCCGGGGCAAAGGATATCGTCACCTGCGAAAGAGTCCCCGTCATTGCCGAAACCGCGGCGCGCATCATCGCGTTGAACGGCTATGAAAGGCAGATACGCGTCGTCAACAAGAGCTCAAGCCGGATTGTCGTCGGCCAGGACATCGAGGCGCGTGCGGACATCCTGATTTCGGAAATACTGTCGAGCGACCTTCTGGCCGAGGACGTGTTGAGCACATTCGAGGATGCACATGCCCGGCTCTTGCGCGAGGGGGCGACGATCGTTCCGAGGGCGGCGACCGCCGTGGGCTGTCTGGTCGACAGCGACGCTCTCTCCGAATATGCCTTCGTCGGACATGTATCGGGATTTGATGTCTCGCCGTTTGGCGCATTGGCGGCGCAACGTCTTCCGGTGCACGGGACCATGACGTCGTGGCGCAGGCTTTCAGGGGATATCGATCTTCTCAGGATCGATCTGTCGGCCAGAGAACATGTCGCCGAAATTCGCAGACAGCCGATCAAGGTGGTCAAGGACGGGGTCGCAGTGGGCATCGTCCAGTGGATGAACATTGACCTTGCGGACGATCTCGCGTTTTCCAATCACCCGGATGCCCAATCCGATGGCGGGTGGCTGCAGGTCCTGCACACCTTTCCGCAGCCGATTCCGGTACGCGCCGGCGAACAGCTCGACGTGATGCTGGGGCACGATCGCTCCAGTCTCATCGTGATGCCGGCGCCAGGCGCACCCGGACTGGAGGTCGTCCGGTCGCCCAAGGCGAGCCCGACAAGGAACCCGAGCGGCGCGGCGTCCACCACTGTCTGCGACAAGCCAGGCCAGGCAACGCCATAGTGGCGCACGGCGATCACCAGCCGCTGGAGGGGTCAAAAATGCATTAAAAACAATCTGACTGGTCAGATTTCAAGCGGTTGGGCTTGAATAAAGTCGATTGGTCACGTATTTGTTATATTTGATGGAAAGATTCTCCTCGGGAGGCGCTTATGGCTAGACCGAGCTTGCGCGAAAAACTGGCGAGCAGTGCGGTGGATACCCTGCACACATTCGGCTTCAGAGGGTGTTCGATTCAGGACATCACCGAGGCTGCCGGGGTTCCCAAAGGTTCGTTTTTCAATCACTTCGAGAACAAGGAAGATCTGGCGATCAACTCCTTGCGGCGCTACCTCGATGGCGCCCGGTCGGATCTGCTGTTTGAAGAGGGCGTCGCTCCGCTCCAGCGTCTGAGAAATCATTTCGTTTTTTTGGCCGGAAGGCTTGAACAAAACGGCTTCGAACGCGGCTGCATGCTGGGGCTTTTCGCGACTGAAATGGCCCAGGAATTTCCGCGGATGCGGGAAGAACTCCGATCGATGTTCGAGACCTGGTGCGAGGCCGTGGAGTCTGTTCTCCGCGATGCTCAGGCCGCTGGCGACATCGATCCGCGTCATGATCCTGCGCAACTGGCCCGCTTCGTGGTGAACGCCTGGGAGGGCGCCACCATACGGCTCAAGATCACCCGGGATCGCAGCCCGATCGATGATTTTTTCAACACCTGCTTCAAAGTGCTGTTGAAGTAAACGTGATCTTAATCCCGGTTGACAATATAAGCTGACCGGTCATATTGGTCGGCGTGCGTTGCAACAGGAATTGGGAATGCACCTTCGTTATCCAAGCTGACCAGTCACCTTCTTTGTGGGGATATGGTATTATCGTGTTCCATTTGCCTGACCCTGGAGCGGCGCGTCAACCGAGAAAGAGATCATCATGCTGAAATTCCTCCAGACCTCCCGAGTAAACGACCTCCGCATTCCGGGCCTGCTTTTTGGCTTGGCGGCCCTCATCGCATTGATGTCGGCGGCACCCGTGGCGCCTGCATTTGCTCAGGGCGCTCCGGCCGGCTTGCTTCGATTGGATCCCCCCCAGCCGTCGAACGATGGCGCCAAGCTTGCCGAGGACCAGCGCGCGAAGGTGCGCAGCGCCTACGCTCGCAGCCGGAAACCCCAGGCTCGATGAAGTTGATGTCGAGGGGTCAGCAGTCCCCGGCGTAAACGACCCCTGGGATCGACTATCTCCCGCTCCGCGCTCCCCCGCGCGGAGCGGTTTTTTTGAGACGTGTCGGGTCAGCGCCGGGCATAGCGATCCATCGGTGCGCGCCATTGACGGCGCATCCGGCCGCTTGCCGTGAGGCCCGATTCACTGTGAAGAAGCCCCGGCCGAACCCGACACGCGATCCGCAAGGCCTCAACCGCGTCGGCATCGACGCGCGGCGCCGCATTGCCCCAGCTGCTGCGGATATAGGTGACGAAGGCCGCCACCCGATGATGATTCCGACGGCACAACCGATCGACATTCAATTCACCGCTACGGCCGGTGCGGCTCGCTCTCGTTCTTGAAGGATTTCAGGCCAGCGAGCGCAGCCAGGCGAGCCGCGCGATTGCCCGCTCGGCGAGCGCCTGCAGCATTTCGAGGCGAGCGGAATCACCCGCGCCTTCGGCGCCGTTCAGATACGCGTCCGCAAGTGCTTCGGCGATGGTTTGTGCGTCGGCCTGTTCGAGACGGGCGGGAAATCCTCCGAAGCCCGCCGCTTCCGCCGACATCGCCCTCGTCTCGTCGTAAAGCTCGTGCGCGCGCGGCTGAGGTCCCGGAAAGACGCCGTTCGAGGTCGGCGAGCTGAGCGACGAGGAGCAGCTCGAGAAGTCCTGGCGTCAACCTGGGTTGCCCGACTTCGTTCGCCCGGTGAGCCGGCGATCTCGCCTTGGTTGTCGACCCGCGCGGCATCATGCTCTCTGTGATAGGCGCGGCGCCGTTCCTTTCGCAGGATCGAAACGTGCCCGAGTTCCTCGCGCGCCATCGCTTCGGCCGCCTTCTTGATCTCGGCATCGTCCGAAAACGCCGCGAGATAGGACCAGAACGCGAAGGCGCGTTCCTCATTCCGCACCGCCATGTACAGCGCGAGGTACGGCGTCATCAAACGGGAGGTCCTGATCTCCGAAGCCGAATTCGGCGTCGAATGTTTCGGGCGCCTCCCAGCGCACCAGCGCAGGATCCGGCGCCTTGCCGCGCCTCGATTGCTGAATAGTCCGCGATTGGCCGAGGGGCTTCTAGTCAGCCGGGAAGAGTATCGAGGTGTTGCGTTTCGTTGATCCGTACAACGGCGATTCGCCCGCCAATCAAGTCGATCTCGTTGATGCAGCATGGCGCCTGGTCAAGTCGCCAATAAGCGGAAAGGGGCTGATCGACCAACTGAAGCAGCAAGGCGCGGTTCACGCTGGTGTGGCCAACCAGCGCGACAGTGTCCTCAACATGCCGGTCGAGAACGAGCCGAAGCGCATCCGCGGTCCGGGCAACCATATCCTGCAGCGACTCGCCGTTCGGGAAGCGGACCAGATGAGGGGTGGCGAACCAAGCAGCGAAGCGCTGCGGATCGGTTTTCTCGATCTCCTCGTAGCTCCAGAATTGCCAGGCGCCGTAATCGATGTCGTTGAGTTCGGTGATGGCTTGGGACTCGACGCCGCAAGCTGTGGCAATGGCGTGGCCGGTTTCGATGCATCGCTGCAAGGGACTGGTATAGACCTTGACCGGCCGCCATGCGGACGCGATCCGCCGCGCGACGGCCTGAGCCTCTGAAACTCCACGATGGGTCAGAGGCAGGTCGGCACGACCGCGAAAGCGTTCTGGTTCGATGCCTTCGACATGGCCATGTCGGATCAGGAGAATCTTCGTCAATGGTTCAATCCCGTTTGAGGCGAAGGCGGTAACTCCTAACGTCGAACAAGCGATTCGGGTGCGCAGGGTGGCATGTCCCCTCGATTGCGGCGTCTGGCGAATATCGCACACGAGGCGCCGCTCGGCCATGTCGATGCTGCTGTGGCCTGCTTGACCCCGCTGTTCGCGCTGGTTTGAGCTTGCCACTGTTCAAATCCCCGCTAGAATTGAGCTGTTCAGAGGGGATGGGGTCCCCCGCAACCGCCGATGAGGCTGATGACTCCTACCGGGCGCTTGGCGTCGGTAGGAGCTTGCTTCGGCACTCCCGCTGCTTCCAGGCTTGTACCGTCGTAAGTGCGCGCGAATGCATCCGTTCGCGTGTGGCCGAAGCGAACCAAGGGACTAGGCAGGAGACTGGCGGATAACTGGCGTTTGGGCACTTGCGGCATTGTGGTTGGGACTCGCGCTGGTCGCGAGCCTTCTGTCGATCTGGTTGCGCATTTCGACCGCTCTGTCTGAGATCGTCGTTGGTACGATCGCGCAGTTGATCATCGGCGCCGCGATCGGATCGGCGGTGCTTGGAACCGACGAGTCGTGGGTTAAATTCCTCTCCGGTATCGGCGCCATAGTCCTCACGTTCCTCGCGGGCGCGGAGCTCGATCCGGTGGTCTTCAAACTGAAGTGGAAGGAAGCGGCTGGCGTTGGCCTTGCAAGTTTCTTCTTTCCGTTTCTGGGCTGCGCGGCGGCAGCGCATTACTTGCTCGGATGGGAAGTGATGCCGAGCTGGCTTGCCGGCGTCGCCATGTCGACGACGTCGGTCGCTGTCGTCTATGCCGTGATGATCGAGTTCGGTTTCAACGTTACCGAGTACGGCAAGACCGTGCTGGCGGCGTGCTTCGTCACCGACCTCGGTACGGTCGTGGCCCTCGGCTTGATCTTCGCGCCATTCACGATGAAGACGCTGATCTTCCTCGGCGTCGGCGTGGTGGTGTTCGTGGTCCTGCCGTGGCTGACACCCCGGTTTTTCAAGATGTACGGAGGTCGCCCGTCGGAATTGGAGACCAAATTCCTGCTTCTTTGCCTGCTTGGAATGGGCGCACTCGCGACCTGGGCCGACAGCGAGGCCGTGCTTCCCGCCTACCTCATCGGGATGGTATTGGCAGGCACCGTCGGCAAGGATCACGCGCTCGTGCGTCGACTGCGAACGCTCACGTTCGGACTGCTGACGCCGTTTTATTTCATTCGCGCCGGCTCGTTCGTCTCGATACCGGCTCTTGTCGCGGCCCCTGCGGCCTTCATCTTCTTTCTTGTCGTCAAGATAGCTAGCAAGGTCGTCGGCGTTTATCCGGTCACGAAGTTCTTCGGGTCGCCGAACAAGGAGGCGATGTACACGACGCTGTTGATGTCGACGGGTCTGACGTTCGGCACCATCTCCTCGCTATTCGGCCTGTCCCATGGAATCATCAACCAAAGCCAGTATTCGGCTCTGGTGGCGACGGTGATTGCGAGCGCCGTGATCCCCACCGTGATCGCCAATGCATTCTATCTTCCTCACCACCTGTTGCCGGAAGCCGGTCCCGAGCAGGCGTCCGAGGATCGAGGAGAAGTCACGCAGCTTCGACCGATGACACGAAGAGCGGAGTAACACGGGAGCGTGCTATGTTCAGGAAGATCCTGCATGCCAATGACGGCTCTGAGCATGCGTTTCATGCCCTCGCTCTGGCGCTCTCAATAGCCAGACAAAATGCTTCAGAACTTCACATGGTGTGCGTGGAGGAGATCGACTACATGCCGGAGTTCATCGAGGAGATTCGCGAGGAGACTGGAACGGCCGCCCGCCGTTTCCACAGGGTTCTGCAGCGGGCGCGGGCAGAAGCCGAAGAAAATCATGTCAAGCTTCATACCCATGTCATTGCCGGGCATCCTGTACGGGACATTGTCGAACTTGCCGAGGAGCTCAAGGCCGAGCTGCTCATTATCGGTGCAACTGGCCACTCGGCGCTGTACGAACGACTGATCGGCAGTCGCGCCGATCGGATCGTGCAACTCGCGCACTGTCCAGTATTGGTCGTAAAGTGACGGTGGCGATGGGTCTCACCAACCTCAATATAAAGGCGACGAATCTGCATATTGTCGATCTCAGGGTGGGAGTGCACCATGGAGTCAGATGCAATCAGCAACAGTGGGGATCAAGGCTCCAATGGAAAACTATATCTGGGTGGCTATCGGTGGCGCGCTGGGGACCACGGGGCGCTTTTGGTTGTCGGGTGTGGTCGCGCGAATGATTGGTGAGACGTTTCCGTGGGGGACGCTCATTATCAACGTGACTGGTTCTCTCCTCATCGGACTCTTTGCCGCCCTCACCGGTCCGGACGGGCGCATCTTCGTCGGGTCGACCGCCCGGCAATTCGTCATGATCGGCATTTGCGGGGGTTACACCACGTTTTCTTCATTTAGCTTGCAAACGATGAATCTGATGAATGACGGCGAGTGGCTCTATGCGGGCGCCAACATCCTCTTGTCGGTTGCCTTGTGTCTGATCGCGGTCTGGAGTGGTAATATGCTTGCCTTAAGCATTAACGCTATGAAGTGGACCTGACCATGCAGCTTCCCCGGGACGCTATCTTGCTCCGAATCTTCTTTGGCGAGAACGACAAGGCCGGTCACCTCCCCCTCCACGAGGCAATTGTACTGAAGGCGCGGGAGATGCATCTTGCGGGCGCAACCGTACTGCGCGGGCACGTCGGATTTGGCCACTCAACGCACATCCACACCACCAAGATCCTGCGTCTTTCGCAGGACTTGCCGGTCGTGGTCGAGATTGTCGATGCCAAGGAGAAGATCGACAAGTTTCTTCCGGTGCTGGATACCATGATGTCGAGTGGATTGGTCACGATCGAAAAGGTCCAAGTGCTGCAATACGGAACCGAAATGTCTCTGCCCGCCTGATGCATTTGCATCAGTCCGGACATATGAACGTAAATCCACCAAGACGCTGATTGGAAAACTTGTCATGCCGCAGTACCGATCCCGAACAACCACCCACGGCCGGAACATGGCCGGTGCGCGCGGCTTGTGGCGCGCAACCGGCATGAAGGATTCCGACTTTGGGAAGCCGATCATCGCGGTAGTGAATTCCTTCACCCAGTTCGTGCCTGGCCACGTCCATCTGAAGGATCTTGGCCAGCTCGTCGCCCGCGAGATCGAAAACGCCGGCGGGGTTGCCAAGGAATTCAACACGATCGCGGTCGACGACGGTATCGCGATGGGCCACGATGGCATGCTTTACAGCCTGCCGTCGCGCGAGCTCATCGCTGACAGCGTCGAATACATGGCAAATGCCCATTGCGCCGACGCGCTGGTCTGCATCTCCAATTGCGACAAGATCACGCCGGGCATGCTGATGGCTGCCCTGCGCCTCAACATACCGGCTGTTTTCGTGTCGGGCGGCCCGATGGAAGCCGGCAAGGTCAAGCTGCACGGGAAGACGCTGACCGTCGATCTGGTCGATGCCATGGTCGCGGCGGCCGACAGCCGGTTCAGCGATCAGGACGTCGAGGTCATGGAGCGCTCTGCCTGTCCGACATGTGGCTCGTGTTCCGGGATGTTCACCGCGAACTCCATGAACTGCCTGACGGAGGCGCTCGGTTTGGCTCTCCCCGGCAACGGAACGGTGCTTGCCACACATGCCGACCGCAAGCGGCTATTTGTCGAGGCTGGTCATCTGATCGTCGATCTCGCCAGGCGGTACTACGAGCAGGACGACGCCTCCGTCCTGCCGCGAAATATCGCCAGCGTCAAAGCATTCGAGAACGCGATGACACTCGATATTGCGATGGGCGGATCGACCAACACGGTGCTGCATCTGCTCGCAGCCGCGTACGAGGCCAGGATCGAGTTCACGATGTCGGACATCGATCGCCTCTCCCGTCGCGTCCCGGTCCTGTGCAAGGTCGCACCCTCGGTGCCTGACGTGCATCTTGAGGACGTTCACCGGGCCGGCGGCATCATGGCGATTCTTGGCGAACTCGATCGCGCAGGCCTGATCGACCGCACTGTCGGTACTACGCACAGTGCCACGCTGGGCGATGCGCTCGACCGCTGGGACGTTCGCCGCGCGCGAGGCGATACCGTGCAGTCCTTCTACCGTGCCGCCCCAGGCGGTGTGCCGACGACCATTGCGTTCAGTCAGGAGCGGCGGTTTGATGAACTCGATCTCGATCGCGCGACAGGCGTCGTTCGAGATGCAGCCCATGCCTACAGCAAGGACGGCGGTCTCGCTGTGCTCTACGGGAATCTCGCGGAGGAAGGCTGTATCGTCAAGACCGCCGGAGTTGACCAAAGTGCGCTCGACTTTTCCGGGCCGGCGCGGGTTTTCGAGAGCCAGGACGCGGCAGTCGAAGGCATTCTCACGGGTAAAGTTCAACCGGGAGACGTTGTGGTTATCAGGTACGAGGGCCCCAGAGGCGGTCCTGGCATGCAGGAGATGCTCTACCCCACGAGCTATCTGAAATCGAAGGGACTCGGAAAGTCCTGCGCGCTCATTACCGACGGTCGGTTCTCCGGCGGCACTTCCGGTCTTTCGATCGGACATGTGTCACCCGAAGCGGCAGAAGGCGGCACGATCGCGCTGGTGCAGGATGGCGACCCGATTGCGATCAATATTCCGAATCGCTCCATTGTCCTCGCAGTATCGAGCGAAGAGCTGTCGCGAAGGCGCGCATCGATGGAAGCGCGCGCCGAAGAGGCGTGGAAGCCGGGAAATCGGAAGAGGCGGGTTTCCACGGCACTGCGCGCCTATGCCGCGCTTACGACCAGCGCCGCGCGCGGCGCGATCAGGGAGTTGCCGTCGACCCGGCGTTCGGTGCCGGCGAGCGCAACGCGCCCTGCCTGATATAGGTCTGGCTGCGCGACCTTCGCTGCTTGCGCTTCGTAGTAACTTCCATTCAGCTCAGGTGAACTTCATGCCACCCATGCTCGCGGCAATCGCGTGTCCGGCCCATACTGAGAAAAAACAGAGCAGGACGGAGCCAAAGGTATTGGCCGCGGCGTAAAGCCATTCACCGTCATTCACCAGGTTGAGCGTCTGCAGGCTGAATGACGAAAATGTCGTGTACCCACCGCAAATCCCGACCATCACGAACTGGCGCGCCGTCGTGCTGGCAATGATCCGGCCATCCGGCCCAGTGAACGTGCTGAAGAACCCAATGATGAACGAGCCCACGACATTCACGAGCAGGGTGCCCCACGGAAAGGTCTCGCCGTAGAGCCGCGCCGTTATCCCGGAACACCAGAATCGCGCTACTCCGCCCAGCGCGCTGCCGACTGCAACCGCCATATAAGCGCTCATGGAGTCGGCAAGGGCGACCGCAAGGCCAGTCGCCGTCGAAAGTATCGCGGCGACCAGCGCAAACTTCGGCCGCCCAAAGCAGAATCGAACAGAGGCAGGTAGTTGTTCTGAGCTCATCCGAGTCTGCCTTCAGAGCTTTGACGGCCTACTACGCCCAGATTTTAACTTCCAGCCAGACGTTCGCAGCTGCAATACGTTATTTGACGTATGGCCTTCGCGCTTGATGCCGGACTTCAAGACGATAGCCGACTTCCGCAAGGACAATGGCGAGGCCATCCGCAAGGTCTGTGGTGCGTTCGTGGTGCTGTGCCGCCGCCTTGACCTGTTCAGCGAACCGGGTGTTGCGATCGATGACACAAGTTCAAAGCCGTCATTACGCGGGACCGGAACTTGACTCAGGCCAGGATACAGCGGTGGCCGGCGCAGATCGACGAGAGCATGAAACGGGTGACATTCTCGGCGTTGTGTACCACCCGTGTGTACCAATCGGGCGGCGAGAAGCCTATAGCTATCAATGACCTCTTGGTTTTATTGGGTTTCTATGGGCCGGTGGCGGAGAGGGAGTCAGTCAATCCCCATAGAAAGATCAAGCGTTTTCGACGTTCCTAGACCAAAACCCACCGTTTGAGCTACCTCCGGAAAATGGGATTTCGCCTTCGACAAAAGCCTGTCCGTCCAATGGACCGCCATCAACAACAGTGCCACCAAGCGACTAGCGAAGGGCAAATTGCCGTCGCACCGCTCAGCCTGATCGCCGTCCCGTCGCGGAATCTGATGGTGGCTCATCCAGTTCTGGCCCAGCCCTTCAATTTCCGTCGGAGGTCGACGTCATGAAAGAGCCATAGCGCGGTTTTGCGTGTCGGAAGCCTGCCTGAACTCGTGCGACCAATATCTTCCGCGCCAAATATGAATTCGAGGGCGACAGAGCGGCGATCTGATAAGCGCGGCATAAGACCGCCGCCAGGCCGTCTCAGCCCGGGACCGCGTGATTGAAGACACTGACCAGGGCAAACATGGCTCCGTAGGCTACCGTCTCATCCCAGTGGTTGAGAACGATGCCGAACGGAGGTTCGCGCTTCACGGCGCCGACGACTGCGCAGAGGATGATGGCCATCCATAGCAGCGTGGCAAGGCTTCGGCCGAAGTCGATGCCGCCGAACGCAGCGAAAATGACCAAGATGCTGATTTGCAGGCAAAAGCGAATGAGCACCTGGGTCGATCTCAGTTCTCCTGGCAGATTCGGGAGCAGCGCCAAGACTTGGGACTCCGACATCGATTCCTTCGCAGCCTTACGCGAAATTATCGCAGCACATAGGCATGCAAAGCAGGTCCGCGTCGCGCGGCACGGTAGGCAAACTTGTTTTGCTCGACGTCACACCGACGCGCTGGGCGTCGACGAACGCGCTCAGAATCGCCAACGGCAAATCCCCGTGATGGGCTTCGATCGATTGATCGAGCCATTCGGGAAGTTCGCGTAGGCGTGAGAGCGCACAATGCCATTCGCCTTCATCATAGGCGATGCGGCGGACCTGCCATTGTGGCAGCTCTAAATCGATCAGCGCGAGTGTTGCATCCAGCCAGGCTTCCGACCCGATTAGTCGTTCGATCCGCGTCGTCTTCTCGTTCCGCCGAATTGGCGGGAAGCGCCGACACGTTTCGTCGATAATTTCTGCCATGAGGTCCGCCGTCAGGCGATGCGCGGCGCGCAGCCGGTCATTGAGCTCGCCGGGATCGCGATGTCCTGAATGGGCTGTCATGGTTTTGTCTCAAAGAGTTGGCCGCGACCGGCAACCGCGCCTACAATTTTATCAAAACGACATTTGAAAGCGAGGTGGAGCGAGCGCCCGAAAAATAAATGCGCCATAAGCCGGCGGCAGGATGTTTCGCGGTGCAACGCGGAAGCCGGTGCCAAGCGTTGAGCTCAGCCGAACACCGCGTTCTTGTAAGATTCCTTTGACCTATCAGGAAGAAAGCCCGAACGCAGGGCGCCATCGGTTTGTCCCGTTGCTGCAATCTTTACTTAACGAGTGTGACGGGGACCTTGGATTCCTGAGCCACCGTCGTTGCGACGGATCCCAAGAAAAGCCGCGCCAAAGGTCTCAGGCCGGTTGACCCCATGACAATCAAGTCGATTTGGTGCCGTTCGACGGTGGCAGCGATCGCCTCCGCCGGGATGCCGGCCAGGACTTCACATTGATAAGGGATATGCTGCGCATCGAGCAGCTGCGAAGCCTTTTCCAGTATGACCTCTCCTGCTGTCCGCGCTCGCGCGCCTGACTCGGCGTCTGAGCTTTTCGCAGATGGGGCTTGAACGTTCAGCAGCAAGACGGTGCCGCGATGGCCAGCTCTGGCGAGAGAGACAACATGCTGGACCGCATGAATTGCGCTCGGCGATCCGTCGAATGGTACAAGAGCCCGTCGCGCTGGCGGCCCTTTCGTGTATTGAAGCGCAAGCGAGCGCAAGCTGCTGAGGTTCCGTTCCGAGAAAAAAGGCCGTGAATTGCGGAGCTCGTATGTCCCGAGGTGTCCACTTTTCCTTGCCTAACTCGTTCAATCAGATCGGCGGGAGATAAGTCGATGACTTCGATCTCCTCGGCCAAATCAAGTATGCGGTCTGGCACAGTCTCGCGAACCACGGTCCAAATGGCCTTGGCGACGACCTCATTGAGACTTTCGATATGCTGCACATCCAGCGTGGTGAAAACGTCGATGCCTGCTTCGATCAGCTCCTGGACATCGAGATAGCGCTTGGCATTTCGGGATCCCGGCACGTTGCTGTGCGCCAGTTCGTCGACGATGACGAGGTCCGCTCGCCGTTCGAGAAGACCGTCGAGATCCATCTCCCCGAGCATATGCCCCTTATATTCGATTGATTTGCGCGGGATTACCTCAAGCCCGTGAAGCTGTTGCTCGGTATCCTTCCGACCGTGCGTCTCGATCAGACCGATCACAACGTCGACGCCATCTTGACGTCTGGATTGCGCGGCCTTCAGCATTTGATAGGTTTTCCCGACGCCGGGGGCGGCGCCCAGGAAGATCTTCAAGCGGCCATGCCGTAGCTCTGCGGCCTTGCACATGATATCGCCATCCAATGACTTTATGCAGAGCATCCGGGCGCAAGCCCGCGCCCGCTTTTCACGGCTCGATCACATAGGTTCCCGGAGCATCGGCCAGCACCGGGTAGCCTTCTGAAGATGCGCCCAATGTTGGCGGCGCCGTTGGCTTCCCGCAGCGCTGAGCGAGCCACGCAGTCCAGGCCGGCCACCAAGACCCCTCGCGTTGCTCCGCCGTGCTGACCCATCTCTCAGGATCGAGATGGCTCCCATGTGCTGGGCGTTCCGCGATGCGGAACGAGCGGGACGGCAATCCCAGTCTGCGTTCGCCCCAGCCCAATATGCCGACGTTATGGCCGCCCGTTGTAAGCACGAAGGTTATGTCGGTGTCAGTCAGGAGATGGATCTTGTAGACCGAGCGCCAGGGCGCGATGTGATCGGTCTCCGTGCCGACGACGAACATCGGTGTACGAATGTCGGGCAGCGCCACCGGCCGCCCACCCGCGACGTAACGTCCTTCAGCCAGATCGTTGCCGAGGAACAAACGGCGGAGATATTCGGAGTGCATGCGGTAAGGCATCCGCGTGGTATCCGTGATCCACGCCATGAGATCGGTCATGGCGGGGCGTTCGCCCAGCATGTATTGGCGTACGACCTGGGACCAGATGAGGTCGTTAGAACGCAATATCTGAAAACTGCCCGCCATCTTGGTGGCGGGGAGATAGCCCTGTTCCCACATCAGGTCCTCGAGAAAGGCGACCTGGCCCTCATTGACGAGCAGCATGAGTTCACCTGCCTCGCTGAAATCGGTCTCGGCGGCGAATAGGGTCACGCTGGCAAGGCGATCATCATGGTCCCGCCCCATCTGGGCCGCGGCGATCGAAAGCAGCGTTCCACCGAGGCAGTACCCGCAAGCATGAACTTTTCTATCAGGACAGATGACATCTATGGCCTTGAGCGCCGCCTCGACGCCGAGATGTCTGTAGTCGTCCATGCCGAGGTCGCGTTGATCGGCGGTGGGGTTGCGCCAGGAGATCATGAATACCGTGAAGCCGTTCGCTAGCAGGTAACGGACCATGGAATTGTCCGGCGAGAGATCGAGGATGTAGTATTTCATGATCCACGCCGGAACGATCAACACCGGCTCTGGTCTGACCATATCGGTCGACGGCGTGTATTGAATTAGTTCGATCAGCTCGTTGCGATACACCACCTTGCCGTTCGTCGTGGCGACGTTGCGCCCGACAACGAAACTCTCAGCGCCGACCGGCCGGCGGCCAGTCACCACACGTCCCCAATCCTCGATCAGGTTGGCGAACCCGCGTATGAAGTTCTGTCCGCCCTGCTCGATGGTCGTGCGCAGGACCACCGGGTTGGTCCAGGGAAGATTGGACGGAGAGCACACGTCGAGTATCTGGCGCGCCGTGAACTCGACGATACGCTCATTGCCGGGAGAGACGCCGCTGATGCCGGTCGTCGCGTCGTGCCACCATTGCTGACCCAACAGGAAGCTTTGATGGATCTCGTCGAATGGAGACTTTCGCCACGCCGGATGCGTGAAGCGCCGGTCATGCGGCGGCGGGGCGATGCACGGCGGGCACTCCGCATCCCGAGCATGCTGCTGCTGATACATGAGGAGGCGAGCCCAATTTCGCGCACCCTCTTCGGCCAGCTCCATCTGTTTGCCTGGCGCATTGGCAAGATGTTCGGCCCAGTCGGAGAACGCCAACCGTGGTACCGACGGCGACACCGCCTGGGTGAAGCGTGCCTGCCAGGCATGCACGATCCGATCAAGCGGCGATCTCTGCGCCCGCGCAGCATCGGTTTCGAACGTCTCGAGTTCTTGCGGCCGTACTTTCGGTTTGGTGGCCCTATCGGTCACGTCCGACTTGCGCGGCGTAACTGCATCCACGGTCCGGAGTCCTCGTCGACGAAAACGCGGCAATGCTTCTTGTTATCAGCCATGGCGGTCACCATCATGATCTATATCAACGGCGGCCGCTACTGGCGCAAGCGTCTTTGGTTCGGGATGAGCCGCGGAAATCTCAATGCGGTTTCGACCGGCATTCTTGGCCGCGTACATGGCTTCATCGGCCGCTCTGAGCAACTCCTCCGCCGATGTTCCGTGCATCGGGTACTGGGCGAGCCCGGCCGACACCGTAATGCCGGGCAGCTCTTGACCTCGGTAGATGCATTGTTTCTGCTTGATGTCGAGGCAAATGCGCTCAACGGTCGGCAAGGCTGCTGCCAGATCAGCATCGAGCAGGACCACGACGAACTCTTCTCCGCCGTAACGACAGGCGATGTCGCTGGCGCGCACGGTGTCACGTAACAACTTTCCGAGTTCTTTCAGCACCTCATCGCCGGCCGCATGGCCGTAAGTGTCGTTGAAGACCTTGAAATGGTCGATATCGAGCATCACCAGCGAAAACGGCGCTCGGCGCCGTCGGTCCCGGCGGATTTCCCGCATCAAGGTCTCATCGAGGTACTGGCGGTTGAACAGTCCTGTCAGCGGATCGCGCACCGCCTGCTCGCGCAAGACTTCGAACATCCGCGCATTTACTTCGGCAAGCTGTTCCTCATGACGCTTGCGTTCGGTGATGTCGGTGCAGACGCCCACCCATTCGCGAATAGCGCCGTCCTTTTCAATGACAGGCACGCCGCGCACCGAAAAATGCCGATACTCTGCGTCGTGCCTGCGCAACCGATACTCCGTTTCGAACAGCGTGCGCGCGCGCACAGCGGCCGACCATGCGGCGGTAGCGCGGTCACGATCGTCGGGGTGAAGCGCCGCGGCCCAGCCGCCGTTCCTGATCTCCTCCAGGGACTGTCCGGTGAAGGCTCTCCAGGTGGGCAGGTCTTCGATGACTTCTCCCCTCGCGTCCGTCGTCCAGACGATCTGCGCGATGGCAACCACGAGCGAGCGATAGCGCTCCTCGCTGAGCCGCAGTGCTTCCTCCGCCTGCTTCCGTGCGCGTACAGCTTGCGCCTCCGTCAATGCCCTTTGCACGGCGCTTGGCAGCCGTGCCAGCCCGTCCTTCAGGATGTAATCATTGGCTCCAGCCTTGATCAGTTCGACTGCTGCCTGGTCCCCCAACACGTCAGTGACCAGAATTACCGGAAGCTCCGCCGATTTCTGGCGCGCGCGCTCGATTGCGGCGAGGCCGTCGAAATCCGGCAGCTTGCAGTCGGAAAGCACGATATCGGGGTTGAACTCTTCGAGCGCCCGGATGAAGGCGGCCTGCGTTCCGACACGTTGCGCGACAAAGCTAAGCCCGGCCCGGCGCAGGGTCTGCTCGATCAGTTCGGCGTCGGTCGGTATGGCCCCGACGATCAGGATTTTTATATGGTCTGCCATCTCCATCGATTCACCGGTGCATACACTACTTTGTCGGATAAGCGCGCTGGAGCGCCAGATTCAGAGCAAAGACATTCACGCGCGGCTCGCCGAAGATCCCGAGGCTGCGGCCGGTGACGTGCTGCGCCAGCAAGACCTCGACTGCCGCCGCCTCAACTCGGCGCGCCTGCGCCACCCGAGCCACCTGCAGCACCGCGTAGGCCGGACTGATGTCCGGATCGAGGCCCGAGGCCGACGTGGTCAGCATGTCGGCCGGCAGCTTTGCCCCCGCGAGCTCCGGTTGCGTCTCCTCCAGCGCTTTGCGATCCGCGGATAGACGCTCGGCGAGGTCCTTGCTGGTCGGGCCCAGGTTCGAGGCGCCGGAACTTGCGGCATTGTAAGGGGCGGGCACGGTCTTGGTCGGATCATTCGGGTCAGCGTCGGTGGTGGCCGAAGGGCGTCCGTGAAACCATTGCGGACCATTCCACGCTTGCCCAATCAGGCGCGAGCCGATGACGGCGCCATCGGGATTCTTTTCCAGGCTGCCGTTGGCCTGGAAAGGCATCAGCCATTGCCCCAGTCCGGTCAGGGCCAGCGGATAGGCGAGACCGCACAGCACCCAGGTAACGAGCGAGGCACGCAACGCAGTTATCATCATATGACGCATGTCGCAGTCCCCTAGATTAGCACTGACAACAGGAGATCGATCCCCTTGATGGCAATAAACGGCGCGATCAGCCCACCCACGCCATAGACCATGAGGTTGCGGTAGAACGTCGTTTCCGCGTTCTCCGGCCTGAATCGCACACCGCGCAGCGCCAGCGGGATCAACGCGGGAATAATCAGGGCATTGAAGATCAGTGCCGACAGCACGGCGGTGTGCGGCGTCGAAAGCCCCATGACGTTCAACGCCGAAAGCCCCGGCAGGGCGATGATGAACATCGCCGGTATGATGGCGAAGTACTTGGCCACGTCATTGGCGATGGAAAAGGTCGTCAGGGCCCCGCGGGTCATCAGCATCTGCTTGCCGATAGCCACGAGGTCGATGAGCTTGGTCGGATCGGAATCGAGGTCGATCAGGTTTGCCGCTTCTTTGGCCGCGTTGGTGCCTGAGTGCATGGCCAGGCCGACGTCAGCTTGTGCGAGCGCCGGCGCATCGTTGGTGCCGTCGCCGGTCATTGCCACCAGGCGACCCTGCGCCTGCTCGCGTCGAATCAGCTTGAGTTTTTCCTCCGGCTTGGCCTCCGCCACGAATTCGTCGACCCCGACTTGCGCGGCAATCGCCAGGGCGGTGACCGGATTGTCGCCCGTCACCATGACGGTGCGGATTCCCATGTCCCGCAACTGCCCGAGGCGCTCGCGGATACCGGGCTTCGGAACATCCGACAACGCGATCACGCCCAGAATCCTGCCGTCGATGGCAACAGCCAGCGGCGTCGCCCCGTTTCTGGCGACTCTGTCGGCGGCCTCCTGCAGATCCGGCGGCACCGGCGTGCCAAACAGGTCGGCCACGTGACGCGCCACGGCGCTGATCGCCCCTTTGCGGATCATTTGCCGATCCGGCAGATCAGCGCCGCTCATACGCGTCTGCGCCGAGAAGTCGAGGCGGTGCGCCCCATCCGGCATCGAGCCGCGCTTCGCACCGAGTCTTTCTGCGAAAGCGATGATGGTGCGACCCTCCGGTGTCGTGTCGAAATAGGACGCAAGATACGCGGCTTGGACCAGGGCGTTGGCGCTGAAACCCTGGAGCGGAATGAACTCGGTCGCCTGCCGGTTGCCCAAGGTGAGCGTGCCGGTCTTGTCGAGCAACAACGTGTGCACGTCGCCTGCGGCCTCGACGGCCTTGCCGGACATGGCGAGGAGATTGAAGCGGAAGGTGCGATCGATGCCGGCGATGCCGATGGCGGACAGCAACGCGCCGATGGTTGTCGGAATGAGCGTGACCAGGAGCGCGATTAGATCGGCGATATTGATGCGCGCCTGCAGGTAGACCGCAACCGGAGCCATCGCGGCCACCGCAATGAGGAAGATCAGCGTCAATATGGCGAGCAGGACCGTCAGGGCCATCTCGTTTGGCGTTTTCTGCCGCTTGGCGCCTTCGACCAGATGGATCATGCGGTCGAGAAAGCTTTCGCCCGGGTTGGCGGTGACGCGCACGAGCAGAGAATCGGAAATCAGCGTGGTTCCCGCAGTCACCGACGAGAAAATATCCGTACCCGGCTCCTTGAGCACCGGCGCCGATTCGCCGGTGATGGCCGACTCGTCCACATAGGCCACACCCTCGATCACCTCGCCGTCGGTCGGGATAAGCTCGCCCTTGTCCACCCGAACGACATCGTCCTTGCGTAAATCCGTCGCCGGTACCTGCCCAATTTCGCCGGAGGTCAGGACTCGCTTGGCCAATAACTCGGTCTTGGTCCGCCGCAGCGCGTCGGCCTTCGCCTTGCCTCGCCCCTCCGCCAGCGCCTCGGCGAAGTTCGCAAACCACACCGTCAACAGCAGAATGACCGTCACCACGCCGTTATAGGCGGCAGGTGCGCTTGAGGGTCCGAACAGGTCCGGATAGATCGTGAGCAGCGCGGTCACCAGCGCGCCGAGCCAGACCACGAACATCACAGGGTTGCGGACCTGCACGCGCAGATCGAATTTCCACAACGAAGCAACGAGCGCGTCTAGCAGCAGGTCGGTCCCATAGGGCTCCGCGATCCGGGCCTTGCCGGCCGCGATGCGATCCTCGGCGCGACGAAATTTCCTGCGTAGCGTCACTTCTTGTTCTGGGGCGGCATCGAGTAGTTCTTGTTCCATGTCCAGCTTTCCTACCTCCAAGCGGCAGCCCTGCGTCAGAAGAGGAGACCGCTCTTCATCGCGAAGAACTCAGCGATCGGTCCCAGCACGAGAGCGGGAAAAAACGTCAGCGCGCCCACCACCAGGATGGTCCCTAGCCAAAATATTCCGAACTTCAACGTGTCCGTGCGCAGCGTCCCCACCGTCTGCGGCAGGGTGGACTTGGCCGCCACCGATCCGGCCACCGCCATCATGAAGACAATCGGCGGATAACGGCCGAGCAGAATGACGACACCGGTCGCCAGATTGTACCAGGGCGTATTGCCGTTCAGTCCGGCGAAGGCGGAGCCGTTGTTGGCTGCGGAAGTGGTGAAGGCGTAGAGAACTTCGGAATAACCATGCATCGCTGCATTACCCATCGAGGCGAGGCCGTAGGGCATGACCACCGACCAGCCGGTGGGCGCCAGGATGACCAAGGGGTGGATCAATAGCGTGAGCGAAACCAGGACAATCTCGGGCTTCTCGATTTTCTTGCCGAGGAACTCGGGTGTCCGCCCGACCATCAGACCGGCGACGAAAACGCCGATGATGCCGTAGACCAGCGCGGCGAGGAATCCCACGCCCTTTCCGCCGAACACGCATTGCAGCAGCATGCCGATGAAGGTCCCCATGCCGCCGAGCGGCGTGAAGCTGTCGTGCATGGAGTTGACGCTGCCGGTCGTGAAGGTGGTGGTGACACCGGCGAACAATCCGCTCTGGACCACGCCGAAACGTACTTCCTTGCCCTCCATATTGCCGCCGGGCTGGGTCGCACTGGCCGCCGCCTCGATGCCCGCCTTGGCCAGAAGCGGCGTGCCGGCCTGTTCCGGCACTACGACAAGGGGCAAGACCATTAGCAGCAGCGCACCCATCACGCCGTACACCACCCAGGCTTGCCGGCGGTTGCCGATCATCTCGCCGAAGCAGAGCACGATCGAGCTCGGCAACACGATCATCAGCAGCATTTGTACCAGGTTGGTGATAGCGGTCGGATTCTCGAAAGGATGGGCGGCGTTGGCGTTGAAGAAGCCGCCGCCATTAGTGCCCATATGTTTGATGGTTTCGAGCGAGGCCACCGGCCCCAACGCGATCGTCTGGTCCGCGCCTTGCACCGTATGGGCGATGACGCCGGCGGCGAGGGTCTGCGGCTCGCCTTGCTGAATCAACAGCAACGCGAGCACGAACGAGGCGGGCATCAGCACGCGCGTGGTGAAGCGGATCAGGTCGCGGTAGAAATTACCCAGATTGGCGCCGCCGTCCTTGACCGTGAAGGCGCGGATGAACGCCATGGCGACGACGAAGCCGGTGGTCGCCGAGGTGAACATCGGGAAGGTGATGGCCGCCATCTGGCTGAAATTCGATAGCGTGGTTTCGCCGCCGTAACCCTGCCAGTCGGTGTTGGCGATAAAGCTCGCCGTCGTATTGAACGCGAGCAAGGGCTCCATGCCGGCGAAGTGCTGCGGATTGAGCGGCAGATAGTCCTGGAACACCAGGATCAGGAAAATGATCGAGGCCATGAACAGGTTCGTCGCCAGCATGTGCAGCGTATAGGCCTTCCAGTCCATCGCCTGGCCGCAGATCCGCCGCCCGATCAGCAAATAGATGAAATTGTCGACTGGATCGAACAGGCGATCCAGCGCCGTCGTTTGGTCAGTCACCACCCGGGCGAGATAACGCCCCACCGGGATGCTGATCAGAAATCCGATCAGCAGCGTCAATCCGATCTGCAGCCAGCCTTGCGATGTCATGGCGTTCCTCGGGGGCGATCAGAATTTCTCGGGATGTATCACCGCATAGAAGAGGTAGATAACGAGGGCGACGATTATCGCCAACAGCACATACAAGGCCATGTTCCAATCCTTGTTTGCCCGCTGCCGTTGCGGCCGGCTCATGATGTCTGTTCGGGCTCGATCACGCCTTCCGAAAAGAAGACCAGTCCGGCAAACAGGCCGTAGAATCCGATCAGGAGTAGCAGCATGAGCATAGTCGCAAGCATTTTGCGTTTCCGGTTCGTGGAGCGATCTTCAGGTGAATATCGCGCAGCCACATCTCAGGTTATTGATGTGCATCAAGCCGCTCTCGACCAACGTCGCCGCGCGGGAACAAATATGAATTCGATGCTAACCCGGATCGGCTTTTATAAATGGAACATAGTATCTCGTGCCATTGCCGTGGATGAGCGCGAGCAATAGCTTGCTGTGAAGGGCGAACAGCTTCAACGGACAGCGAGGCAGCGTCCCGGGGCCCGCTTGAGGTGCGTCAATGCGCAACTTGATCGGCACGCGATTGATACTCTGTTGCCAGGCCGGTCGCGCGGGCCGCCTCGATGCGCGTGGAGCACGGCCATGCCGACTGCCAACTTGCCTAATCACGTCACCGCAACGGCCGGACAGGGCTTCGATCGCGGCGCAGATCAGCCGCAACGAGAAGAGCCCCGCGCGGCCGCAGAAGGAAGCGCGCAAACCATGACCATGCCGGAAGTCCATGTGGTTCAGACGTATCGGCGTTACGCCAGGCTTGCAGGCATTGCCGCCGCGGCGATCGGCGGTTTGGGATTGGTAGGCTGGATTGCTGATATCCCGCTCCTCACCGCTCTTAGTTCCGGCTGGGTGACGATGAAGGTGAATACCGCCATCGGGTTCTTGACGGCGGGCGTCGGGCTTTTTCTGGCCGTGCCAAACGGTGCCGATCGGCACGCCCGCGCGACTGCGGTTCGGATTTGCGCGGGTTTTGTCGCGGCTATCGGTTTTGCCACGTTGGCAGAATATGCCCTCGAAAAAGACTTCGGCATCGATCAATGGCTGGTCACCGAGCCTGCCGGCGCGATCGGGACCCTGGTTCCGGGTCGCATGGCGCAGCTGTCGGCCATTAATTTTGCGGCGTTTGGCCTGGCCCTCCTGACTTATACCACAAGGCGCGGCGCTTTCGTGTCGACGGTACTGTCGTTGCTGATCCTGGCTTGCTCGGTGCTGGTGGTCACCGGATATTTTCTTGACGTCGAGGCACTTTACAAATTGAGCCGTTCCACGGTCATGGCGTTTCCAGCCGTACTGGCGTTCCTCCTCCTCGGCACCGGGCTCCTTTTGATCAGCGAGAGCGGCCTGACTGAAGCGGTTTATCACCCGGCAACGCAGTTGCCGAGCCCGGAGACGTACCGAAGCGCGATACGTTACCGCCTGTACCTCAGAATTGGCCCCTACCTCCTGGCCGTGTTGGGCATCGAGGTGGTGACCATCATTTGTTTTCGACTTTCGCTACAGGGACAGGTCAACAGGACGACAGTAGCGCTGGCGATGCTGCTGGTCGTGCAGTTCGTGGCCACCCTGGGAGGCCGATGGCCCGCACTTCTGGCGTCCACCCTCGCCGCGCTTGCGTACGACTACTTTTTCCTGCCGCCGGTCTACACGTTCATCATCGGGAGTGCGCAGGATTGGATGACGCTTGGCGCGTTTTACGTCACTGCGCTAACGGTCGGTGAGCTTTCCGGCCTCGCGAAGCGGCGTGCGGATGCGGCGGAAACCGGAACAAGGATCGCACGCCACGCGAGCGCATATAACCGGAGCCTGATTGAGGCCAGCCCGGACCCGCTTGTCACGATCGGGCGCGATGGCAAGGTGACCGACGTGAATGCCGCGACCGAGGCGATCACCGGCCGCGCCCGCGAAGAACTTGTCGGCACGGACTTCTCCGAATATTTCGCCGATGCAGCACAGGCGCGCGCCGGATATGAGCTGGCGTTCCGGGAAGGCTTCGTACGCGACCACCCGCTCGACATCCGGCGTCGCGATGGGTCGACTATTCCGGTCCTCTACAATGCCTCGGTCTATCGCGATGAAGTCGGCGAGGTCGTCGGTGTCTTTGCGGCGGCGCGCGACGTTTCCGGAATACAGCGCGCTGAGCGCGAGATCCGCCGTCTTGGGTCATTTCCACGACTTTCGCCAGTGGCGATCATCGAATTCGACAGAAACATGCAGGTCCGGTACATGAATCCGGCGATGCAAAAGTCCCTCGCGGAATTCAACATCGGCGACCCTGGTCTTTTCGTCCCCTCCAAATGGGTCTCGAAACTCTCGCAAGTCGAAGACGCCGACGCGACAGATGCCCAGGAGGTGGAGATCGCAGGCCGCATGTTCGATGAACGGATATTCCTTTCCCGTGAGTCCCGCTCCTTGCGCATCTGGGCCATAGACATCACCGAACGCAAGCAGTCTGAACGAGCGTTGGAACGGCTGAACCGCACCTTGAGGACCCTGAGCAGCGCCAACCAGGCGCTGGTCCATGCGAAGAGCGAATCGGAACTTCTGCGCGACATGTGCCAAATCTTGATCGACGTCGGCGGCTATCGGATGGCCTGGATCGGGTTTGCCGAGCACGACGAAGGCAAGTCGGTGCGGGTCGCGGCGGTCGCCGGCCATAATGAAGGCTACATCGAACAGGCGCAGGTCGGCTGGGCCGACAACGAGCGGGGTCGCGGCCCGACCGGCACAGCGATCAGGACCGGCCAGCCGCAGGTCAACCTCAATTTCGCGACCGATCCGCGCATGGCACCCTGGCGCGCCGAGGCGCTCAAGCGCGGCTATGCCTCGAGCGCGGCGTTGCCGCTCAAGGATGCGACAGGCGTTTTCGGGGCCCTCACCATTTATGCGGGGGAACCGGAGGCGGTCGGCCGGGGCGAGCTCGATCTGTTCGTCGAACTGGCCGGCGACCTCGCCTTTGGCATCGCCGCGCTACGCGCCGGCAGCGAGCGCGATGCGGCCGTTCAGCGATGGTACGAAAGCCTTGAGGATACGATCGGGTCAATCGCGAGCACGATCGAGATTCGCGATCCCTATACCGCCGGCCATCAACGGCGCGTGGCGAAGCTTGCAGTGGCGATCGGCCGAGAGCTGGGCCTGCCGGAGGACCGGATTCGCGGGATCTTTCTCGCCGGCCTAATCCACGACATCGGCAAGATCAATATTCCGGCCGAGATCCTCAGCAAGCCCGGCAAGCTGACTGCGCTCGAAATGCAGTTCATCCGGACCCATCCGCAGGCTGGCTACGACATCATCAAGGGCATCGAGTTTCCCTGGCCGATTGCCGAGGCCATACTGCAACATCATGAGCGGCTGGACGGCTCGGGTTATCCGAGGGGTCTCTCTGCGGAGGCCGTTATCGTCGAGGCGCGGATTCTTGCCGTCGCCGACGTCACCGAGGCGATCACGGCGCACCGTCCCTATCGGCCCGCGCTAGGCTTGGACGCCGCGCTGGCCGAGATCGAAACCGGAAAGGGGCGTCTTTACGACCCCGCGGCCGTCGACGCCTGCATCGCTTTGTTCAGGAACAAGGGGTTCGCGTTCTAATGACGCGCAGCCGCAACTCGCACGAGCCTCTCGCGTCACCGCAGGCGCGCACCTTGGAACGCTAGGCACCGCATAAAACATCGGTTACTTTCGATATGATCGGCTCCTCAGCGGGATTCCGCGTGCAACCGAATTTGATCGGCCGATAGAAAGCCAGAATGCTGATCCTGGAAATCATTGTCGTTCTGGCGCTGTTCATGCTGAACGGATTCTTTGCCATGGCGGAGTTTGCCATCGTGTCGTCGCGGCGTTCGCGTTTGGCGCCGCTATTGAAGGAGGGACGACCCGGAGCGCAGGCTGCGCTCGCGCTTATCGAGGATCCGGCGCGCATGCTGGCGGCTGTTCAAATCGGCTTTACTACAAGCGCGATGCTCGCGGGAGTTTTTAGTGGCGCGACGCTCGCCGAAAGGCTGGAGGAGTTGCTGCGGGTCGTCGTTCCTGCCTTGGACAACTATAGCAAACCGGTTTCTATTGTCGTCATGACGATCGGCGTGACCTATACCGCGCTCATCATCGGGGAACTCGGGCCAAAGCATATCGCCCTAAGCAATCCGGAAGCGATTGCGGTTCGCGTCGCCCGACCGCTCGCGATGGTGGCGACGGTGGCCGCACCGGTGATCTGGCTGCTTAACGGGTCGACCCGTCTCCTTATGCGTATGTTGCGGTTGCGTCCGCAACTCAAACGCGCCCTGACCGAAGATGATATTCACTACCTCGTGGCGGAGGGTGCCAGATTGGGCGTGATCCACGCCGTCGAGCGTGACATGATCGAGGGCGTTCTCGACCTGGAGGACAGCCCGATCCGTACGATCATGACCCCGCGGCCGCATGTGCAATGGGTGGATCTGGACGGTCCCAGGGAACGGGTTCTAAGCGGAATCCGCTCTTGCCCGCATGCTCAGATTCTGGTCTGCCGCGGATCTATCGATGAGGTCGTCGGAATTGTGCGCAAGCAGGACCTGGCCGACTATTTCCTGGATGGACAGTCGCCAGATGTGGGAAAGCTAACGCAGCCGCCGCTGATCGTGCACGAATCGACCACGATTCTTCGAACGCTCGATCTTTTCCGAAAGACGCCGGTTCACTCCGCAATCGTCGTCGATGAGTTCGGAGCTCTCCAAGGCATTGTCACTCGCACCGACCTGCTGGAGGCCGTTGCCGGCGATTTGCCCAAGATCGACTCCCAAGCGCGACCAAAGGTCACGCAGCGCGAGGACGGGTCATACCTCATCGATGCGTTCGTCCCGTTCTCCGATGTGATGCAGCTGATCGGGATGGGCGAGGCGCCCGCCGGCGACTACGTGACACTGGCCGGTTTCGTCCTATCGCAACTGCATGAACTGCCGAAGCCGGGAGATCATCTTATCTATGGCGGCTGGCGGTTCGAGGTGGTCGACATGGACGGCCGACGTATCGACATGATCCTGCTTCAGCGGCAGCCTAATGAGACCGCTGCTGTTGAGACTTAGTCTGCGACACACGACGCCAGCCGGCTGGCAAAGTCGGTTTTCCCTTCGTGCCGTGCTGATGCTCAAACCGCATTCCCAGTCGCAACATAGGCTTCCAGGTCCGCGACGCGCTGATTCACCCGTACGAATTCGCTCTCGGCGAGATGCTTCTCGTTTCCGGCCATCACGCGCCGGGCAACTTCGACTAGCAGTGATCTCTCGTCCTCTCGCTTGGCGGCTGTTGCAATATCACGGAAAGCCCGGATCAACCTCAAGCTCACGGCCACGTCGGCAATGGCATAGTGGCGAACCTGATCGAACGCGGTGTCAATAAGCCCCTGGAATGTGATCCAGGGGACAACGACGCGCAGAACCTGCGGCGGCGCATAATATCGCCATTTCGCAGGCTCATGACCCAGCCAATAGATGATGATGCGGGATAGCTGGTCAATGCAGCTGATCGCCGTGCTTGGATCATTAATTGCGGGAGATATCGCGCGTAGGGCAATATCAACGATCTGGATGATTCCGAACTCGACATCCTGCTGCATGGTCCGGGTTGGACCTATGTCGAAGGCGGCCAGCAGATGAACTTCGTACTCCGGCGATACCCGCTCCGGCTTCGATACCCAAAGGATCGGAACGCCAGCCGGAACGAAGTGGCCGACCCGGCGCTCCAGGCGCACGCAAATGCCGTACTCTCTGGCGAGAATGATCAAGCGATTGATATCGACATATCGGATGTAACCTGACTGCCGGCTCAGAACGAGGGCGCCCGCTTCGCCCGGCGAGGCGTCTTCAAGATTGTCCAGATGAAACGGACTTCGCAGATACGGCATGTGCTCGTCGATCACCAGTTCCGTTTCGCGCGCAATGCGATCGACGATGTGATTGACGCTGATGGACTGCGAAACGTGGTGAATGAAATAGATGAGCCAGCCTACACAGCCGAGCGCAAGAAGCATCGCGCCCGATACCGTGGCCGCCGGCACAAACGGATGGGGTAGCGCTCTTGCGGCGGGCAGCGCCGCCATGCAGTAGGAGAAGGTGCCGAGGAAGACACCCAGCGTCCACTGCGTGGTGCGATCCCTGACAAAGCCGACGAGGATGCGAGGTGAAAACTGCGTCGAGGCGAGCGTCAGGGTCATCAGCAAGATCGCGAACACGATCGACACCACCGTCATGATCGACGTGGCAATGCTGCTCAGAATGATCTGGGCAACGCCCGGGTCCTGCTGCGACGGAAACAGAACCGTCGGAATCCAGCGGCCGACTCCGGTGAACAATTCCTCCAGGGACGATAGCACTGCACCAGCGGCGCCCAGCACCAGCGCGATCGCAAGAGGCCGGATGAGGAAGCCTCCGCGCAACGCATACAGGGCAGACCGAAACAGTGCGGGGAGGCGCTCAAACATGCTGATGAGGATGCCGCTGGTGGTGGTGCGTGGAGTTGCCACGCCCACTCTGTCGAAAGCCGATCATCATATCAAGGCGAAGCTGGTTGGCCTCGACCGAGTTCATCCGGCTCGCAGCGGAGGGGGCATCTAGAGCACCTATCGGGATTTGTCGCGAAATGACAGCCCAGCTTCACAACCTTTGCGCCACGCAGCAAATCAGGGCCGCCCGGTGCGGGGCCTTAGCCAGCCCATGACGACGTCTTGGGCCGATCGCCGGCTGCGCGGCAGCCTGTGCCGCTCAATCGCGGTTTTGGCGAAGGCAAGCGCCTGTTCGCCCGATTTTCGTTTCTCGCGCGCAAGCGACATCCATTCACGAATGACGGTGCGCCGCAGATTTGACTCGGCCATGTCGATTTCCTCCTTCCGAGAGTGACGGCGAGATCCCTTGTAGACCGATCGCGGGTTCTCGCCGTCATGCCGTTGAGCTGTCGATAGCCGCTACGCCGCCTTTTGCAGCGGATAAGTCTGCTCACGCCGCGCCGAGAAAGCGGAACCGCAATCGTGGACGGTGCCTTGCATGACAATGAAGCCGCGCGTCTCTATCAAGGCGCGAAGGCTCTGGTTTGTCTCTGGCTTCTGAGCATCGACCCACACCACCAGGACCCCGGAGGGGCTGAGGAAATCCACCAACCAATCGAGCGTCGCTTCAAGGGTGCGCAGCGGGCGCCGCCGCCAGTCGACGAGTGCAACATCGTATTGGCCGGCCGGGCGGCCGCAATTGCCCGTAGCGGCTGCCTGGAGATAGCCGCGGTGCTGCAATTCCAGCATCATTTCCATGCTCTTTGAGCCGGCCACAATGATACGGTGCCGCGTCAGGCAGCCGGCAAGCGCAATCATCGGGTCAATAATCCTGTCGCCATTGGCGACCTTAAGGGAGACCATGACATCACCTGTTCTCTTTCGGCCTCGCTGTTGAGAGCCTCGCCCGCCCGAATGGCGCGACGAAGCGATCGGACCATCCGTCCTCCGCGCCTTTTTGTTACGGTTTTTGGATGGCCTAGTGTTGGTGCGAGGTCGCTTAATTCATGGCCCCAATATCTTGCTGGGCAGATATAAATTCGAGGGCGACGCGACGTCAGTCGTATAAAGGCCCCATAGGATTACGCGGAGCCTTCCATACCCAGATGCCAGATGGTCGCTATTTTGCGAAAAATTGCTCACTAGCGCACCGGCCGAGTTCTGGCATCGGACCGCCGGTAGTCGGTTGGGCTAGTGCGTTTATGCATCCCTTATACTGCAGGTCGAAGCTGCACCTGGATTTCGAATGCGAGCGAGAGCACGTAGCATCAGCATTCAATTTGGAGTTTCTCAAATGAGCTTTGTTACGATTGATTTTAGAATCACATAGCCCTTGGCGGTGGGTGCGCCGCTCCCTGAGATCTCTGTGGAGTCAGCCTGAGCCCGGCGACAACCCTTATTCGGCTCTGCTTTGTCTTGCGCTCCTTCTGATAGTCGGGCTGATCGTTAAGCTTGGGCACTAGACCAATACCCTCGTATTGCTGGCTCTGATGCTTGCTTTTCGACTTCGACCCGGCATGCTGCCCCTGGCAAAGGAAAGCAAAGTATGACCTCCATCGAGCCGCGCAGCGGTGACCTATCAAATCACGAGATGATGCCGGCCGAGACCGGCCCACACCGCGGCGCACTAGGCAAGATGGCGATCGGGGCGCTTGGCGTCGTTTACGGCGATATTGGCACCAGCCCGCTCTACACCTTCAAGACCGCGATCGAATGGGCCGGCGGCGAAGCGACGCCCGCCGTTGCGCTCGGCATCCTGTCGCTCGTGGTGTGGACACTCATCATCACCACCTCGCTGAAATATGTCGCCATCGTCATGCGCGCCGACAATGACGGCGAAGGTGGCATACTGGCCTTGATGTCTCTTTTGGGCATCAAGCACGGTGAGCGGACATTCGTCATCGCGCTCGGCATCATCGGTGCGGCGATGCTCTATGGCGACGGCGCGCTTACGCCCGCGATCTCGGTGCTGAGCGCCCTCGAGGGCCTCAAGGATCCGCTGCCCTCCTTTACGCCTTATGTCCTGCCGCTCTCGGTCCTGGTGCTGATCGCATTGTTTGCGTTTCAGCCGCAGGGCACCCGGCGCATTGGCGCGCTGTTTGGTCCGATCATGATGGTCTGGTTCGTTACGATCGGCGTGCTTGGTATCGCGGGCATCCTTCGGAATCCAGGTGTACTTGCGGCGCTGGATCCGCGCGTTGGTCTTGCTTACCTCTTCGGCCATGGCTTCACCGGATTCTTGGTGCTTGGCGGCGTGTTCCTTTGCGCCACGGGCGCAGAGGCGCTATACGCCGACATGGGCCATTTCGGCCCGCAGCCGATCCGGCTAACATGGTACGGGCTGGTTCTGCCGACCCTGGTTTTGAACTACGCCGGCCAGACTGCTGTGTTGGTTGGCGGTGGGGAGGTAGCCAAGTCAAATCCTTTCTTTATGCTGTGCCCGCCGGGCCTTCAACTGCCGCTGGTGGCGCTCGCCACCATTGCCACAATCATCGCAAGCCAGTCCATCATTTCCGGTACGTTTTCGATGACGCGGCAAGCCATTCAACTCGGTCTTTGCCCCCGCCTCCACATCACGCAGACCTCCTCCCAAGGTTACGGCCAGATCTATGTTGGCTTCGTCAATTGGACATTGATGGCGCTGACGCTGACGCTCGCCATCACCTTCCGCTCGTCCGACAATCTCGCGTCCGCCTTCGGCATTGCAGTTGCGTTGACCATGCTCCTCACGTCGATGCTGATGTTCCTCGCGATGCGGGAGGTGTGGGGGTGGAGACTTTGGCTGAGTGTGGTGGTGGCCGGCCTGTTTGTCATCGTCGATCTATCTTTCGTGACTGCCAACATGATGAAGGTGATTGAGGGCGGTTGGGTTCCACTCGTTGTGGGCGCCATATTGTTTTTCCTGATGTTCACCTGGCATCGCGGCCGCGTCGAGCTCGGCGCGCAGCTCGAGCGCGACACGCTGCCGCTTGCGGCCTTTATTACCCAGATGCGCAAGAAGGAGCGCATTCCGGGGACGGCCATTTACATGACCAGCCGGCTTGACATGGTACCCGTGCCTCTGTTGCATAATTTAAAGCACAACAAGGTGCTGCACGAGCGCATCATACTTTTGCACGTCGTCACCGCGAATGTCCCGCGCGTGTCACCGGCGCGGCGCCTCAAGCTCACCGATCTCGGCGACAACTTCTATACGATCGTTGCCGAATACGGCTTTATGCAGCACCCGAACGTGCCCCGCGTGCTGCATCGCTGCACGGCACAGGGGCTCAACTTCAATATGATGGAGACCTCGTTCTTTGTCGGGCGGGTAAAGATCGTGCCTGCCAAGAGATCCAGCCTTGGCCGCTTCCGTTGCGCGATCTTCGAGATCATGCACCGTAACGCGCTCGCCGCGACGGATTTCTTCCGCATCCCGCCGAACCGCGTGATTGAACTCGGCAGTCAGACGGAAATTTGAGAAAACGTCGGCTACAGGATCCCTCGCCAAGCGTGATCGTTGGGATATCGTCCGTACAACAAGTCCAGTGCGCTTTCATCACCGCGGCCTATGTAATCCGCGCCCAATGCCTGATTGTCTGGACCGATGGGGTTCATTTGACCGCCGAAAACGTACTTTGAGAGATCGCATCCTCCTCGGGTGCTTTGAAGCGGTATCCCACGCCAGTCTCGGTGATGAGGTATTGCGGTTTCTCCGGATCGGCCTCGATCTTCTGCCGTAATTGGCGCACATAAACCCGCAGATATTGGGGATCTGTCGTATCGTCCCACAACTCACGCATTAGAAAGCGATGAGTTAGTACTTTGCCCGCGTGCTGCACAAATAACAGAAGCAGATCATACTCCTTGGGAGAGAGCCGTACCTGGCGGTCGCCAACCTTCACGATGCGCCGGCCCTGATCAACGGAGAGGTCGCCCGAGCGAAACAAGACATGCTCTCCCTCAACTCGCAACTGATGTCGCAGCGCCGTCCGAAGGCGCGCCAGAAGTTCTGCCATGCCGAACGGCTTGGTTACGTAATCATCAGCCCCAAGATCGAGCGCCCGTACCTTGGCGGCCTCATTAGTGTAACTCGACAGCACAAGGATCGGCAAAGCCTGGTCCTGGCCACGAATCGTCTGCAGTAGTTCGAGACCGTCAACGTTAGGCAATCCAAGATCGAGAATGATCAAAGCAGGTTGTTCTTCCGATAGGATGCTCAACGCTGTCGTGCTGTCTGAGGCCTCAAGTACTTCATATCCTTGCGAACTTAGGCCCATCCGCAGCAGTTTGCGGATCGGCGCCTCGTCATCGATGACAAGAACCTTGGGAGAACCAGACATGGGTTTTAACCGTCACTGGAGACATCAACTTCCAAGGGAATATATTTTCCATATACTGTCGCCAGGTCCATTGATCTGGCGCAAAATGCGTAGAGCGCTACAGCTGGCGCTCGATCGCGGGGGGCTCCTAGAACGTCCCGTTCTCCGCGGTGTTGGTAAAAGCGTTGGCCCGCCATGAGCTTTCCCGGTCGCGTCGAGCGGCGGTGCTGGTCGGGTTGAATTCGTCGCGCCGGGAGCTTACGTGTGGCCGCCATGGACACCCCCGCCGACGCTGAAAAGCCTTTGATGTCCTGGTCTCGCTACCGGGCGCATCCGGCCAAACCGGCGCCGTTCCTGCCGATGAGCCGTGCCGAAATGGCGGCGCTCGGCTGGGACGCTTGCGACGTCGTGGTGGTGACAGGCGACGCCTATGTTGATCATCCAAGTTTCGGCATGGCGATCATCGGCAGGCTGCTAGAGGCTCAAGGCTTCAGGGTCGGCATCATCGCGCAGCCTGACTGGCAGTCGGCCGAGCCGTTCAAGGTGCTGGGAAAACCGCTCCTTTTCTTCGGCGTCACCGGCGGCAACATGGATTCGATGGTCAACCGCTATACGGCGGACCGAAGGCTGCGCCACGACGACGCCTATACCCCGGCCGGCGCGGGGGGCGCGCGCCCCGACCGCTGCACCATCGTCTACGCCCAGCGTTGCCGCGAGGCGTTCAAGGATGTACCGATCGTGCTCGGCGGCATCGAGGCGTCGCTGCGCCGCATCGCCCACTACGACTACTGGTCCGACAAGGTGCGCCGCTCGGTCCTGGCCGACGCCAAGGCGGATATCCTGCTCTATGGCAACGCCGAGCGCGCCGTCGTCGAGGTGGCGCACCGGCTCGCCAAAGGCGAAGCGCCGCGCGATCTCCACTCAATCAGAGGCACCGCGCTGTTCCGCCGCGTGCCCGATGATTACACCGAGCTGCACGCCGACGATCTCGACTCCGCCGATGAGGGGGCGGCGCGCCATTCCGGCGACATCGTGATCCGGCTGCCGGCCTGCGAGCAGGTCGAAGAGGACCGCGAGGCCTATGCGCGCGCCTCGCGCGTGCTGCATCGGGAGAGCAATCCCGGCAACGCGCGGCCGCTGGTCCAGCGCCACGGCGACCGCGATTTGTGGCTGAACGCGCCGCCGATCCCGCTCACGTCAGCCGAGATGGACGCCGTCTACGACTTGCCCTATGCCCGCGCGCCGCATCCGTCCTATGGCGATGCGAAGATCCCGGCCTGGGACATGATCAAGTTCTCGGTGACGATCATGCGCGGCTGCTTCGGCGGCTGCACGTTCTGCTCGATCACCGAGCACGAGGGCCGCATCATCCAGAACCGCTCGGAGGGTTCGGTCCTGCGCGAGATCGAGCGGATCCGCGACCGGACGCCCGGCTTCACTGGCGTGATCTCCGACATCGGCGGACCGACCGCCAACATGTACCGGATGGCGTGCAAGGATCCGAAGATCGAGGCGGCGTGCCGACGGCCGTCCTGCGTCTTCCCCGAGATCTGCCCAAACCTCAACGCCTCGCACGACGACCTGATCCGGCTTTATCGCAAGGTGCGCGAGGTGAAGGGCGTCAAGAAGGTGATGGTCGCCTCCGGGATTCGCTACGACCTTGCGGTGAAAAGCCCCGAATACGTCAAGGAACTCGTCACCCATCACGTCGGCGGCTATCTGAAGATCGCGCCCGAGCATACCGAGCGCGGCCCGCTCGACAAGATGATGAAGCCGGGGATCGGCGCCTACCATCGCTTCAAGCAGATGTTCGATGCCGCGGCAAAACAGGCCGGCAAGAAATACTATCTCATTCCGTATTTCATCGCGGCGCATCCGGGGACGACCGACGAGGACATGATGAACCTCGCGCTCTGGCTCAAGAAGAACCGTTACCGCGCCGACCAGGTGCAGACGTTCCTGCCGTCGCCGATGGCGACCGCTACCGCGATGTATCATACCGGCGTCAATCCGCTGCGCGGCGTGCGACACGGCGGAAGCGACAAGGTCGAGGCGATCAAGGGGTTGCGGCAGCGGCGGTTGCACAAGGCGTTCCTGCGCTATCACGACCCCGACAACTGGCCGATTCTGCGCGACGCCTTAAAGCAAATGGGCCGTGCCGACCTAATCGGCTCGCGTCCCGACCAGCTTGTCCCGGCCCACCAGCCGCCCGGCACCGGCAAGGCCGCCGGTACGCGACGCACCGTGCGCCACATAGGCAGGACGCAGCGGTTCACCACGAAGGGTCTGCCGATGAACAAGTGACGCCCCTATTGGTGCATTTGGGGGGCTACGCGGCCGAGCAGAGATTCTCTAGGTTATTTTCCCGGTCACCGCGTGAAGCCCTCTTCAGGAAGCGAGCCAAGGCGGCTTTTCGTGAGTTGCGATCCAAAGCGTAGGCCGTTTGCTTGAACTTGATGCCGTCAAGGAGCCCCTGAATGTAACCAGAGATCGTGTCCGCCGCCATAATGAGCGCGGTATCAAGCGTGTGAATGTACTTGCTCGTGACCGACCCCTTTGCATGCCCCACGAGGGCCGCGATGGTG
>CAVRAH010000007.1:0-485074 GCA_963718925.1 uncultured Alphaproteobacteria bacterium | reverse complement strand
TAGTCGCGGCCGAACCGGATGGTGCCGGCGATTTCCGCGATGATCGCCGCGTCCTTTGGCTTGCGGGCCTCGAACAGTTCGGCAACCCTCGGCAGACCGCCGGTGATGTCACGGGTCTTGGCGCTCTCGGTGGAGATACGCGCAAGGATGTCGCCGGTCTTGACCTTGGCGCCGACGTCGACCGACAGAATGGCGTCGACCGACAGCATGTAGCGGGCCTCGCCGCCGCGCGCGAGCTTGAGGATCTTGCCATCCTTGCCCTTGATGACGATCGCCGGACGCAGATCGGCCCCGCCCCGCGTCGTGCGCCAGTCGATGACGACACGCTTGGCGATACCGGTGGATTCGTCGAGCGTTTCCGAGATCGACTGTCCCTCGACCAGGTCCTCGAACCCGATCGTGCCTTCGACTTCGGTCAGCACCGGCCGGGTATACGGATCCCACTCCGCGATGCGCTGACCACGCTTGACCATGTCGCCTTCGTCGACGTGCATCCGCGCGCCGTACTGAATGCGGTGGGTCGCCCGCTCGGTGCCGTCGGCGTCGGTGATCGCAACCACCATGTTGCGGACCATCGCGATCAGGTGGCCCTTCGCTGTTCCTCGCGATCGCCTTGTTCTTGATCGTCACCTTGCCGTCGAAATTCGAACTCGACGAACGACTGCTCGTTGATCTGCGCCGCACCGCCGATGTGGAACGTACGCATCGTGAGCTGGGTACCGGGCTCGCCGATCGACTGAGCCGCGATAACGCCGACGGCTTCGCCATGATTGACCGGCGTGCCGCGGGCAAGATCGCGGCCGTAACATTTGCCGCAGATGCCGTTGACGAGTTCGCAGGTCAGTGCCGAGCGGATCTTCACTTCCTGGATGCCGGCCTGCTGGATGGCGTCGACATGCGTCTCCTCCATCAGCGTGCCGCGCTTGACCACGACCTTGTTGGTCGCGGGATCGCGCAGATCCTCGCCCGCGGTGCGGCCGAGAATGCGCGACGCCAGCGACGCGACCACGGTGCCGGCATCGATGATGGCGCGCATCTTGATGCCGAGCTTGGTGCCGCAATCGTCCTGCGTGATGATGCAGTCCTGCGCCACGTCGACCAGGCGACGGGTCAGGTAGCCGGAGTTCGCGGTCTTCAACGCGGTATCCGCGAGCCCCTTGCGGGCGCCGTGGGTCGAGTTGAAGTATTCGAGCACCGACAGACCTTCCTTGAAGTTGGAAATGATCGGCGTCTCGATGATCTCGCCCGACGGCTTTGCCATCAAGCCGCGCATGCCGGCGAGCTGGCGCATCTGCGCCGGCGAACCGCGGGCGCCCGAATGGGCCATCATGTAGATCGAGTTGATCTCGGCCTCGCCGCCTTTGGCATTCTTCTTCATCGGCGGAGATTTCCTTCATCATCTCCTTGGCGATCTTCTTGGTCGCCTTCGACCAGGCATCCACGACCTTGTTGTATTTCTCGCCGTGGGTGATCAGGCCGTCATTGTACTGCTGCTCGAATTCCTTCGCGAGCGTACGGGTGTCTCGACGATCTTCCACTTGACGCCGGCACCACCATGTCGTCCTTGCCGAACGAAATGCCGGCCTTGAACGCATTGTAGAAGCCGAGCGCCATGATGCGGTCGCAGAAGATCACCGTCTCCTTCTGACCGCAGTGACGATAGACCTGGTCGATCACGCCGGAGATTTCGCTTCTTCGTCATCAGCTTGTTGATGACGTCGAACGGAATCTTCGGCGATTTCGGCAGCACGTTGCCGAGCATGACGCGGCCGGCCGTGGTCTCGATCCAGCGCTAGATCGGCTTGCCGTTCTCGTCATCGCCCTCCCAGCGATACTTGATCTTGGTGTGGAGGTGGATGACCTTGGAATGCAGGGCGTGCTCGATCTCGGCCATTTCGCCGTAGAGCTTGCCCTCGCCGGGCAGCCCCTCGCGCATGATCGAGAGATAGTACAGGCCGAGCACGATGTCCTGCGACGGCACGATGATCGGCTGACCGTTGGCCGGGTGCAGGATGTTGTTGGTCGACATCATCAGCACGCGCGCCTCCAGCTGCGCTTCCAGCGACAGCGGGACGTGCACGGCCATCTGGTCGCCGTCGAAGTCGGCGTTGAACGCCGCGCAGACCAAAGGATGCAGCTGGATCGCCTTGCCCTCGATCAGGACCGGCTCGAACGCCTGGATGCCGAGGCGATGCAGCGTCGGCGCGCGGTTCAACAGCACGGGATGCTCGCGGATCACCTCGTCGAGGATATCCCAGACCTCGGGACGCTCCTTTTCGACGAGCTTCTTGGCCTGCTTCACGGTGGTGGACAGGCCCTTGGCGTCGAGCCGCGAATAGATGAACGGCTTGAACAGTTCGAGCGCCATCTTCTTCGGCAGGCCGCACTGATGCAGCCGCAGTTCGGGACCGACCACGATCACCGAACGGCCGGAATAGTCGACGCGCTTGCCGAGCAGGTTCTGCCGGAAGCGGCCCTGCTTGCCCTTCAGCATGTCGGCCAGCGACTTCAGCGGACGCTTGTTGGCGCCGGTGATGACGCGGCCGCGGCGGCCGTTGTCGAACAGGGCGTCGACCGCCTCCTGCAGCATGCGCTTTTCGTTGCGGATGATGATGTCGGGCGCGCGCAGCTCCATCAGCCGCTTCAGGCGGTTGTTGCGGTTGATGACGCGGCGGTAGAGATCGTTGAGATCGGAGGTCGCAAAGCGGCCGCCGTCGAGCGGCACCAGCGGACGCAGGTCCGGCGGAATCACCGGCACCACGGTGAGGATCATCCACTCCGGCTTGTTGCCGGAATAGCGGAATGCCTCGACGATCTTCAGGCGCTTGGCGAGCTTCTTGTGCTTGATGTCGGATTCGGTCTCCTGCATCTCGGCGCGCAGGGTCGCCTCGAGCTTTTCGAGCTCAAGCCCCTTCAGCAGTTCGCGGATCGCTTCGGCGCCGATCATGGCGGTGAAGCTGTCCTGGCCGTATTCGTCCTGCGCCTTCAGATACTCGTCTTCCGACAGCAGCTGACGGTCCTTGAGCGCGGTCAGGCCAGGCTCCAGAACGACGTAGTATTCGAAATACAGAATCCGCTCGAGATCCTTCAGCGTCATGTCGAGCAGAAGGCCGATGCGGGACGGCAGCGACTTCAGGAACCAGATATGGGCGACGGGAGCGGCCAGTTCGATATGGCCCATGCGCTCGCGCCGGACGCGCGACAGCGTCACCTCGACCGAGCACTTCTCGCAGATGATGCCCTTGTACTTCATGCGCTTGTACTTGCCGCACAGGCACTCATAGTCCTTGATCGGCCCGAAGATGCGCGCGCAGAACAGACCGTCACGCTCCGGCTTGAAGGTGCGGTAGTTGATGGTCTCCGGCTTCTTGATTTCGCCGTAGGACCACGACAGAATCTTTTCCGGGGACGCGATCGAAATCCGGATCTGGTCGAAGACCTGGGCCGGCGTCGTCGGATTGAACAAATTCATAATTTCTTGGTTCATGGTCTTCTCCTCGCGTGCCGGCCGTCACCGGCAGCAAATTCGAAATTCTTTTTTCAGCCACGCGCTCGCCCGACGTCGGGGCACAGCGCGGATGCCCGGCGCGAACCGCGCCGGGCATGACGCTTATCCTTACTCGGCGGCCTCGGATGTCGGCGCGCCGCCCATCTTGGAGTTGTGCAGGTCGACGTTGAGGCCCAGCGAACGCATTTCCTTGACCAGCACGTTGAACGATTCCGGGATACCCGCTTCGAACGTGTCGTCGCCGCGCACGATCGCCTCGTACACCTTGGTACGGCCGGCGACGTCGTCCGACTTCACGGTCAGCATTTCCTGGAGCGTGTACGCCGCACCGTAAGCCTCGAGCGCCCACACTTCCATTTCGCCGAAGCGCTGGCCGCCGAACTGCGCCTTGCCGCCCAGCGGCTGCTGGGTCACGAGCGAGTACGGTCCGATCGAACGCGCATGGATCTTGTCGTCCACGAGGTGATGCAGCTTGAGCATATAGATGTAGCCGACCGTCACCTTGCGGTCGAAGGCATCGCCGGTCCGCCCGTCATAGACGGTCGACTGGCCGGAGGCATCGAGGCCGGCAAGCTTCAGCATCTCCTCGATGTCGGCTTCCTTGGCGCCGTCGAACACCGGCGTTGCGATCGGCACGCCGTGGCTCAGATTGCGCGCCGAGTTCCATCAGCTCGTTGTCGTTGAGCGATTTGATGGTTTCCTCGTCGCCATAGATCTTTTTCAAGGTCTCCTTGAGCGGCTTGATGTCCTGCTTGCCGTAGTAGGCATCGATGGTCTGGCCGATGCGCTTGCCAAGCCCTGCGCAGGCCCAGCCGAGATGGGTCTCGAGAATCTGCCCGACATTCATCCGGCTCGGCACGCCGAGCGGATTGAGCACGATATCGGCATGCGTTCCGTCCTCGAGGAACGGCATGTCCTCGATCGGAACGATCTTGGAGACCACGCCCTTGTTGCCATGACGGCCCGCCATCTTGTCGCCGGGCTGAATCTTGCGCTTCACCGCGACGAAGACCTTGACCATCTTCATCACGCCGGGCGGCAATTCGTCGCCGCGCTGCAGCTTCTCGACCTTGTCGAGGAAGCGCTGTTCAAGGCCCTTCTTCGATTCGTCGTACTGCTTCCGCATCGCCTCGATTTCAGCCATCAGCTTGTCGTTGGGGGAAGCAAACATCCACCATTGCGAACGCGGATGCTCGTCGAGCACCGCGCGCGTGATCTTGGTGTCCTTCTTGAATCCCTTCGGACCGGCGATGCCCTGGCGGTTCTCCAGGAGCTCGGCGAGGCGGCTATAGACGTTGCGGTCGAGGATCGCCTGCTCGTCGTCGCGGTCCTTCGCAAGACGCTCGATCTCTTCCCGTTCGATCGCCAGCGCGCGCTCATCCTTGTCGACGCCATGCCGGTTGAAGACGCGGACTTCGACGATCGTGCCCTGCACGCCCGGAGGCACGCGGAGCGAGGTGTCGCGAACGTCGGAGGCCTTCTCGCCGAAGATGGCGCGCAAGAGCTTTTCTTCCGGCGTCATCGGGCTCTCGCCCTTCGGCGTGATCTTGCCGACCAGGATGTCGCCGGCGCGGACTTCGGCGCCGATATAGACGATGCCGGCCTCGTCGAGGTTCTTCAGCGCTTCTTCCGAAACGTTCGGAATGTCGCGGGTGATTTCCTCGGGACCAAGCTTGGTATCGCGGGCCATCACCTCGAATTCCTCGATGTGGATCGAGGTGAAGACGTCGTCCTTCACGATCCGCTCGGAGAGCAGGATCGAAGTCTTCGAAGTTGTAGCCGTTCCACGGCATGAACGCGACCAGCACGTTGCGGCCGAGCGCGAGCTCGCCGAGATCGGTCGACGGGCCGTCGGCGATGATGTCGCCCTTCTTGACGGTGTCGCCGACCTTCACCAGCGGACGCTGGTTGATGCAGGTCGACTGGTTGGAGCGCTGGTACTTCATCAGCCGGTAGATATCGACGCCCGACTTGGTGGGATCGAGATCCTCGGTGGCGCGGATGACGATACGGGTGGCGTCGATCTGGTCGATCACGCCGGTCCGGCGCGCCGCGATCGCAGCACCCGAGTCGCGCGCGACCACGCCTTCCATGCCGGTGCCGACGAACGGCGCCTCGGCGCGCACCAGTGGCACGGCCTGACGCTGCATGTTCGAGCCCATCAGCGCGCGGTTGGCGTCGTCGTTCTCGAGGAACGGAATCAGGGCGGCGGCGACCGAAACCAGCTGCTTCGGCGAGACGTCCATGTAGTCGACCTTGTCCGGCGTGATCATCAGCACGTCGCCGGAATGGCGGCAGACCACGAGGTCGTCGGTGAAGCGGCCGCGGTTGTCCAGCGCGACGTTCGCCTGGGCGACGTGATAGCGGCCCTCCTCCATCGCCGAGAGATAGACCACCTCGTCGGTGACGCGGCCGTCCTTGACCTTGCGATAGGGCGTTTCGACGAAGCCGTATTTATTGACGCGCGCAAACGTCGCGAGCGAATTGATCAGACCGATGTTCGGACCTTCCGGCGTCTCGATCGGGCAGATGCGGCCGTAATGCGTCGGATGCACGTCGCGCACCTCGAAACCGGCACGCTCGCGGGTCAGACCGCCCGGGCCAAGCGCCGAGAGCCGGCGCTTGTGGGTGATTTCCGACAGCGGGTTGGTCTGGTCCATGAACTGCGACAGCTGCGAGGAGCCGAAGAACTCGCGCACCGCGGCGGCCGCCGGCTTGGCATTGATCAGGTCCTGCGGCATCACGGTGTCGATGTCGACACTGGACATGCGCTCCTTGATCGCGCGCTCCATGCGCAACAGACCGATCCGGTACTGGTTCTCCATCAACTCGCCGACCGAGCGCACGCGCCGGTTGCCGAGGTGATCGATGTCGTCGATCTCGCCCTTGCCGTCGCGCAGGTCGACCAGCGTCTTGATGACGGCGAGAATGTCTTCCTTGCGCAGCGTGCGATGGGTATCGGGCGCATCGAGTTCGAGGCGCATGTTCATCTTGACGCGGCCGACCGCGGACAGGTCGTAGCGCTCCGAATCGAAGAACAGCGACTGGAACATCGCTTGCGCCGAGTCGATGGTCGGCGGCTCGCCCGGACGCATCACGCGGTAGATGTCGAACAACGCATCCTCACGCGTCATGTTCTTGTCGGCGTGCAGGGTATTGCGGATATAGGCGCCGACATTGACGTGGTCGATGTCGAGCAGCGGCAGTTCCTTGTAGCCGTGCTCGTTGAGCGACTTCAGCGACTTCTCGGTGATTTCCTCGCCGGCTTCGGCATAGATCTCACCGGTCTTCGGATTGACGAGGTCTTCGGCGAGATAATTGCCGATCAGTTCCTCATCCGACAGGCGCAGCGCCTTCAGGCCCTTTTCCTGGAGCTGCCGCGCGGCGCGCACGGTCAGCTTCTTGCCGGCCTCGAGCACGACCTTGCCGGTGTCGGCGTCGATCAGGTCGTTGATCGTGGAATAGCCGCGGAAACGGTTGGCGTCGAACGGCACGCGCCAGCCGTCCTTGGCCCGCTTGTAATTGATCTTCTTGTAGAACGTCGACAGGATGGTCTCGCCGTCGAGCCCGAGCGCGAACATCAGCGAGGTCACCGGAATCTTGCGGCGGCGGTCGATGCGCGCGTAGACGATATCCTTGGCGTCGAATTCGATATCGAGCCAGGAGCCGCGATAGGGAATCACGCGCGCGGCAAACAGCAGCTTGCCCGACGAATGGGTCTTGCCCTTGTCGTGATCGAAGAACACGCCGGGCGAACGATGCATCTGCGAAACGATGACGCGCTCGGTGCCGTTGACGACGAAGGTGCCGTTCATGGTCATGAGCGGAATGTCGCCCATGTAGACGTCCTGCTCCTTGATGTCCTTGACCGACTTCGCACCGGTTTCTTCGTCGATATCGAACACGATCAGGCGCAGCGTCACCTTCAGCGGCGCAGCATAGGTCATGCCGCGCTGGCGGCACTCGTCGACGTCATATTTCGGCGGCTCGAATTCGTAGCGGACGAATTCCAGCATCGAGGTGCCGGAGAAATCCGAGATCGGGAACACCGAGCGGAACACCGCCTGCAGGCCTTCGTCCAGCCGCCCGCCCGGGGGTTCGTCGACCATCAGGAACTGGTCGTAGGACGCCTTCTGAACCTCGATGAGGTTCGGCATCTCCGCGACTTCCTTGATGTGTCCGAAAAACTTGCGAACGCGTTTGCGACCGGTGAACGTCTGCTGCGCCATCGTGGCCTCTCATTTCGTCGCCCGTAGGGAGCGAACCTTCCGGAGCGCGATTGGCATCGCCCCCGGGTTGAATTTCGATTCGTTCCTAAGCCTGGGAGCCCAATTTCAGGACTTAAATCCTGAATCGAAGTATCAGACCTAAAGAACGCAAAACGACGCGCGGGGCGCATGACCGCACCCGCCCGTCTAAACCTGCCTCGTCACGGACTGAAAAAGCCCGAAATTGCCTATCTCCCAACGGCTTGCGCAGAAACGTTACCGTTCCCAATGCCGACCGTGCTTTCGTGCTGCCGCCCCGATATGGGATGGCAATCGTGGAGATTCGAGGGGCAAGCCCGCCAATCCCCACACTTTCTTGTGTACAGCGTGCGGCGGGTTGCCCCGACCGCACGTCGTTTTCAGAGATCCCGGGTCTCGCTTCGTCGCCAAAGCACCTGAGAAACCGGGATTTCGCTCCAGCAAGCCGGGCTTACTTGAGCTCAACCTTGGCGCCAGCCTTTTCGAGCTGGGCCTTGATCTTGTCGGCTTCGTCCTTGTTGACGCCTTCCTTGACCGGCTTGGGCGCACCTTCGACGAGGTCCTTGGCTTCCTTGAGGCCCAGGCCGGTGATGGCGCGGACTTCCTTGATGACCTCGATCTTCTTCTCGCCGGAGGCAGCGAGCACGACCGTGAATTCGGTCTTTTCTTCAGCGGGTGCAGCGGCGGCGCCGCCACCGGCGGGACCGGCAACCGCAACGGCGGCAGCGGCGGACACGCCCCACTTCTCTTCAAGGAGCTTTGCGAGCTCGGCAGCTTCGAGCACGGTGAGGCTCGAGAGGTCGTCAACAATCTTCTGTAAGTCAGCCATTGATCTGTTTCCTTAAGCGTATCGGTTCGAACCAGTTTTGAGTTTTGCGAAGGGCGTCAGGCCGCTTCGCTCTTCGAGGCATAGGCCTGAACAACGCGCGCGAGCTTGGCCGCGGGCGCCGTGGAGAGCTGGGCGATCTTGGTCGCCGGCGCCACCAGGAGGCCGACGATCTTTCCGCGCAACTCGTCAAGCGACGGCAGGGCGGCAAGCGCCTTTACGCCATCGACATTCAGGACGGTTTTACCCATCGATCCGCCGAGAATGACAAACTGTTCGTTCGTCTTGGCGAATTCGATGGCAACCTTCGGCGCCGCTACCGGATCCTTGGAAGTCGCGATCACGGTCGGTCCCTTCAGCAGGGAGCCGATGGCAACGACGTCTGTGCCTTCAAGAGCAATTTTGGCGAGACGGTTCTTCGAGACCTTCACCGATGCGCCCGCCTGCTTCATCTGCATGCGCAGCTTCTGCATCTGGGCCACGGTGAGGCCGGAATAATGAGCCACGACCGCGACGCTCGTGGTCTTGAACAGACCGTTCAGCGCCTCAACCGCGTCCTTTTTTGCCGCTCTTTCCACAGCAAGCTCTCTCCGGTTGGCGGTCTGTGCCCAAGTCTAATAAGTCCAAGGGCAGGACCGCCGGGTTGCACCCATCGTCCCGCCTCAAACCTGACCTCGAGACACTCCAGTCCTAAGGACACGCCGGGCAGAACGACATATGAAAAGCCTGCCCTCCCGAACCTGATGGCGCGGGGTGTCGAGGTTCGAACCATATCCGCTACAGCCCGCGACATGCGCGGCGTAAAGCGAAATCCGGTCTTCACCCGTCTATGCAGGCCAATGAATTAAGCCATTGAAGAAACTCGCGTTTCGACTCAGGCGCCTGCAGTCTTGGACAGGATCGGGGCGCGCCGGCAAGCCGGACACCCCTGCCCGCATTTCTCCAAAATGACGGTTCCCTTTCCTTTCGAGCAATCCATGCGGATGTCCTGAAAGGAATGGTCTCCTATCGTATCGGGTTTTCGGAATGCGAACACAGACGTGCCAGCAACGGCCAGCACGCCCGGAGCGCGCTCTTTAACGAGTCTTGTCCGGCTTGCCAAGCGCTAATTTCCGGCAATTCAGGCCGCGCGGGTTCCCTCGAAATTTCTTGTCCTGGCCTGTCACATCGAGCCCCTGCCGCTCGTCTAGCGCGCAGGAGGTCCCGATGCGACGAACGATTGCGGCAATCCTGGCATTACCCACGGCCCTCAACGGGCTGATAATGCTGTCCGCCGGCCCGTCCTGGTATGCGAACGTGCCGGGAGCGGCCGAGACGGGCCCTTACAATCCGCACTTCATCCAGGACATCGGTGCGGCATTCCTCGTCGCCGGTCTTGCGCTGGGTGCACGGGCATGGCGGTCGACATACTGGCCGGCAGCCGTCGCCGGCGCAGCTTTCCTGGCCGCGCACGCCCTGATCCATCTCGCGATGATCGCGGGCGGGCACGATCATCATGCCGCATTCGACCTTCTCGCCGTCGTCGTCCCGTCGGCGCTCGCCCTTTATTCCGCCTTTCCTAACCTCGGAGAACATCATGCGTAGTTGGATCGCGCGCCGCATGCTGCGCGCAACAGGCAAACGTTATGGCTACGATACGAGCTATCTTCAAATGATGCTCAAGGAGTCGCCAGCGGCATTCTTCAAATTCGCAGCCCTCATGAAGGCGTCCGGCCACCGCGAGGTGGTTCCCCTCGATGCCAGCTTTGCCGCCAAGCTTGTCGGCGCGCTCGCCGAGTATTGCGGCCCCTGCACCCAGTTATGCGTCGATATGGCCCTGGAAGCGGGCATGCCAAAGGAGCAGATCGAAGCGGTATTACGCCGCGATCCGCGCGCCATGAACAGCGACACCGTTCTTGGATTCCGCTTTGCCGATGCGGTCGCCCGCCGGTGCGGCGATGACGACGAATATCGCGACGCCGTTCGCACCCAGTGGGGCGAAAAGGGCGTTATCGACCTGACCATGGCCCTTCAAATGGGCCGAATGTTTCCTATGGTCAAAGCCGGGCTAGGATACGCGAAAGAGTGCCGGCGGGTTTCCGTGGGCGGAAACAATGTCGACGTCGTCAAACAGGCTGCCTGAAAACGATCCTTTGGCGCCCCATCGCGGGCGGTTGCTCGGGCTTGCCTATCGCATGCTCGGCAGCCGCAGCGATGCCGAAGATGTGGTGCAGGACGCCTATCTCCGCTTTGCCGGCGCGCAGGACGTTCACAATCGGGAGGCCTTCCTCGTCACCGTGGTCACGCATCTGTGCCTCGACCGGCTCAAGAGCGCGAAGGCGCAGCGGGAAATCTACGTCGGCCCCTGGCTTCCCGAACCTGTCTTCGACACCGAGGGTCTTTCGGCGGATGCTGCGACGGAACTGGCCGATGACCTCTCCTTCGCACTGCTGCTGGCGCTGGACCGGCTGTCACCGCTGGAGCGCGCCGCCTTCCTGCTTCACGACATCTTCGACATGCCCTTCTCGGAGATCGCGGGCATGATCGGCCGGACCGAGCCGGCCTGCCGGCAACTGGCGACGCGGGCCCGTCGTGCGGTGTGCGACGCACGCCCGGCACCGGCGGCAACGCCAGACAGCCATGCGCGCCTCCTGACTGCCTTCGTCGAGGCCGTGGCGAGCGGCGATCTGTCGCGCCTGGCCGGGTTGCTTCGCGAAGATGCGATCGCAATGACCGACGGCGGCGGCCGCAAGCCGGCGGCGCTGAATCCGATCAGGGGCGCCGGCAAGATCTCGCGCTTCTTCATCGGCGTGACCGGCAAAAATAGCGGCCGCGATATTCGCATCGAACCGACCATGATCAACGGAACCGTGGGCGCCCTTCTCTATATCGACGGCGAGCTCGATCACAGCATGAGCATGGCGATCGACGGCGACCGGATCGCGGCGATCTACATCGTGCGCAACCCTGACAAGCTGCGTCACGCACCGGCGTCCCCTCGTCACTGAGCGCCTCGGAAAGCCGTTGCGCCGGACGCGACGGCTGATCCATCACCTCACGGGATAGACGAGCGGTTTCCTTGCAAAAAACGCCTCGAGATTGGCGATCACGCAGTCCTGCATCGCGATATGCAATTCGATGGTATGGCCGCCGACATGCGGCGTCAGCACGACATTCGGAAACGCCGTCAACGCGTCCGGCGCGTGCGGCTCTTTCTCGAACACGTCGAGACCGGCGCCGGCGATCGTTTGGTCGGCAAGCGCCGCAACCAGCGCCGCTTCATCGATCACCGAGCCGCGCGAGATGTTGACGACATAGCCGTCCTTGCCGAGTTTTTGCAGGATGGCGGCATTGACGGCGTGATTTGTGTCGGCGCCTGCGCGAACCGCGATCATCAGCACGTTGCACCATTCCGCCAACGCCTCAATGCTCGGCAGATATTGGTAGGGAACGTCGTGCCGGCTGCGGCTGAAATAGCCGACTTCGGTCTCGAACGCGGCGACACGCGCGGCGATCTTGCGGCCGATCTCGCCCATGCCGTAGATGCCGATGCGGCGGCCGGGATTGCCGGGCTGCGGCCGCAACAGCGGCGAAGGTTTGGCCGCGGACCAGTTGCCGCTGCGCACGAATTCGTCGGCCGGAAGCAGGCGCCGCGTCACTGCCAGCATCAGGGTGACGGCGAGGTCGGCAACGGCGGCGGCATTCGCAGCCGGGCTATGGCCGACCACAATTTGTCGCTGGGCTGCCGCGACAAGGTCGACGCCGTCATAATCCGGTGCCGTAGCAGACGATGGCGCGCAACGACGGCAGCGTATCCAGGACCGCCGCCCCCAGCGGCGTGCCGCCGGCCGTGATCAGCGCGCGCACCCCGGAAAGCTGTTCCGCCGTAAAGACTTCGGTCGGCGGCTTGCCGGCGGCATCCATCAGGTCGAAACGCTGCCCGATCCGCGCCATCAGCGCCTTGGGAAAGCGCGAATAGATCAGGACCTTGTCGGGCATGCTCTCCCTTTCTCGTCATCGCCGGACCCCAAGGGGCCTGTCGGCATCCGCCATAAACAAAGAGCGGAATCGGTTGCCCAATTCCGCCCCTGCTTGTCTTAAGCCGTTCCCGAGAGGTCCTAGCCGAGCAGGCTTCCCGGCTCGACCTTGACGCCTGGGCCCATGGTGGAGGAAACCGCCACGCGCTGGATGTAGGTGCCCTTCGAGCCGGCGGGTTTTGCCTTGGCGACCGCGTCAGCAAGCGCCTTGACGTTCTGCACCAGCTTCTCTTCCGAGAACGAGGCCTTGCCGATGCCGGCCTGCACGATGCCGGCCTTCTCGACGCGGAACTCGACCGAACCGCCCTTGGCGCCCTTCACGGCATTGGCGACGTCCATCGTCACCGTGCCGATCTTGGGGTTGGGCATCATGCCGCGCGGTCCGAGCACCTTACCGAGGCGGCCGACCAGCGGCATCATGTCGGGGGTGGCGATGCAGCGGTCGAAATCGATCGCGCCGCCCTGCACTTTCTCGACCAGATCCTCGGCGCCGACGACGTCAGCGCCGGCAGCCTTGGCCTCTTCCGCCTTGGCGCCGCGCGCGAACACGCCAACGCGCAGGGTGCGGCCGGTGCCGTTCGGCAGCGTCACCACGCCACGGACCATCTGATCGGCGTGACGCGGATCGACGCCGAGATTGATCGCGATCTCGACGGTTTCATCGAACTTCGACTTGGCGCGTTCCTTGACCATCTTGATGGCATCCGCGAGCGGATAGAGCTTCTCGCGGTCGACGCCCTCGCGGGCCTTCTTCAAACGTTTTCCGATTGCCATGATCCGTTACCCCGCAACTTCAAGACCCATCGAGCGGGCGGAGCCCTCGACCATCTTCATGGCCGATTCGATGGTGTCGCAATTGAGATCCTTCATCTTCTTCTCGGCGATCTCGCGCACTTGCGCGCGTGTCACCTTGCCGGCCTTGTCGCGGCCCGGGGCTTTCGACCCGGACTGGATTTTGGCGGCCTGCTTGAGGAAGAACGACATCGGGGGGGTCTTCATCTCGAAGGTGAACGAACGATCGGCATAGATCGTTATCACCACCGGAATCGGGGTATTCTTCTCTTCCTTCTGCGTCTGCGCGTTGAACGCCTTGCAGAATTCCATGATGTTGAGGCCGCGCTGACCAAGCGCGGGTCCGATCGGGGGCGAAGGGTTCGCAGCACCCGCCGGCACCTGCAATTTCAGGTATCCGGTCACTTTCTTTGCCATATGTCACTCCTGTTGTGCCGACCGCAATCGGCGGTTTCAGGTTTCGTGGTTCGGTTAAAGACGGCTGGCGACCGCCCTCACCTCCCACGACCTCTCTCAACGCGAAGACCAGGCTTCGCGCTTTACCCGATCAGACCTTCTCGACCTGACCGAATTCCAGTTCGACCGGCGTGGCGCGTCCGAAGATCGACACCGCGACCTTCACGCGCGAACGCCCCTCGTCGATTTCCTCGATCACGCCGGAGAACGACGCGAACGGCCCATCGGCCACTCGCACATTCTCGCCGATCTCGAACGACACCGACGCCTTCGGGCGTTCCACGCCTTCCTGCACCTGATGCAGGATCCGCATGGCCTCGGCTTCGGAGATCGGCATCGGCTTGTTTTCGGCGCCGAGGAAGCCGGTCACCTTCGGGGTATTCTTGATCAGGTGAAAGGCTTCGTCGGTCAGCTTCATCTTGACCAGGACATAGCCCGGGAAAAACTTGCGCTCGGCGTCGATCTTGCGGCCGCGGCGCACTTCGGTGACCTTTTCGGTCGGCACCAGCACCTGCTCGAAGAGTTCTTCAAGCCCGCGCTGCTTGGCTTGCTCGCGGATCAATTCGGCGACCTTCTTTTCGAAGTTCGAATAGGCGTGAACAATATACCAGCGCTTGTCCATCGTCTGTGTTGCGGTGCTTGCCATCAGTGAATGCCGAGCAAAAAGGTGACGAGAAGGCGGATGATCTGATCCGAGGCGAAAAAGAAAATCGAAGCCAGCGCCACCATCACGAACACCATGATCGTGGTAATCGTGGTTTCGCGGCGCGTCGGCCAGGTAACCTTGGCGGTCTCCGAACGAACTTCCTGCAGGAATTTGAACGGGCTGAAAGCCATCGTTGATATGATCCGGTCGGTTAAGGCGAATTTTCGGTAGTTCAGGGAATCCGAACAGCCCTCCAGCGCCCAGCCCTCGTCTCGAAGGATGAGCCGCCAAGCGGGCTCGATTGTTCGGGGGAAATCAAAGCCGCGCCGGATATCCGTCAAACGGGCCGGCAGCAGGTGGCGGCTATGTACTGCGCAAGGCGCCAAAGGTCAAGGTGGGCGGGAACCGAAGACCGCCGGACCGTGCCTCTGAGCCGCAATTGGAAAAGTTAGATTCAGAGGCTCAGGCTGGCAGAAAGCTTGGGTTGGTAAGGGCTTGGGCTGGCAGGAGTGGCAGGGCTCGAACCTGCGACCCCCGGTTTTGGAGACCGGTGCTCTACCAATTGAGCTACACTCCTATTGGAAACCTGCGTCGCCGCCGTTCCGCGCCGTTTCAAGCATAGGCCACGCCCCGATTGCAAGGGCGAACCGGCTGATGCCCTGTTCAAGGCGGGTCTTCTGCGCCAGACTTGGCCCGCCCCAGACTTGGCCCGTCCAACCACATAATAAAGAGCAGAGGGAGAGAAAATGACCCCGCAAACCGCCGCCAGTCACGCCCCCGCCCCGCAGAGCCCGCCGCTGCCGCAGGCCAAGCCGGAATCGCTCGGGCTCTCGCCGCTGCGGCTGCAGCGCATGTCGGATGCGTTCAAGCGCGAGATCGACAAGGGAACCATCCCCGGCGCGACCGTCATGGTGGCGCGCCACGGCCAGGTCGCCTGGTTCGATGCGCTCGGCCGGCAAGGCCCGGCGAGCTCCGCGCCGATGGCAACAAACACCCTCTTCCGCATCTTCTCGATGACCAAGCCGATTGTCTCCCTCGGCATCATGATGCTCGTCGAAGACGGCCATGTCCTGCTCAACGACCCACTCGCCAAGTTCATTCCGGAATTCGCCGACCAGAAGGTCGGCGTCGAGAACAATGGCCGGCTCGACCTCGTGCCGGTGAGCCGGCCGATCACGATCCAGGATCTGCTGCGGCACACTTCCGGCATTACTTACGAACATACCGGCAACGGCCTGGTGCAGCAGCTGTATCAGCAATCGCGGCTGCGCAGCCGCAAGATCACCAACGCCGAGCACGCCACGCAGGTCGCGAGCCTGCCGCTGATGTGCCAGCCGGGCACCGAGTGGAATTACAGCCGCTCCACCGATATCCTTGGCCGCGTCATCGAAGCCGTCACCGGCAAGACGCTCGGCGCATTCCTGACTGAGCGCATTCTCGCGCCCCTGCAGATGGCCGAGACCGCGTTCCACACGGGTGAGGAGAATGCCGATCGTCTCGCCGAGCCGTTTGCGACCGATCCCTGGACCGGCGAGAAGGTGCAGCTCTTCAACATGCTCGAAGAGCCGGTCATGGAATCCGGCGGCGGCGGTCTGGTCTCGACCACCATGGACTATGCGCGGTTTTGCCAGATGCTGCTCAATGGCGGAACGCTCGATGGCATCAGGATCATCGGCCGCAAGACGCTGGAACTGATGACTTGCGATCATCTCGGTCCCGGCGTCAAAATCCAGGCAGGCGCGCTGATGCAGCCCGGCATCGGCTTCGGCCTCGGCTTTGCGGTTCGCACCCAGGAAGGCATGGCGCCCTTCCCGGGCTCGGTCGGCCAGTACTTCTGGAGCGGCATGGGCGGCACGTTCTTCTGGATCGATCCGAAGGAAGAGCTGTTCGCCGTGTTCATGTCGCAGGGCCCCGGCCAGCGCGAATATACCCGCACGCTGGTACGCAATCTGGTCTATGCGGCGGTGGAGTGAGACTAACGCTCAACTGATCGTCGCACCGCCGTCGATCACGATGGTCTGCCCGGTCGTGAACGTGCCTGCGCGTGAGGCGAGGAACACCGCGGCGCCGGCGATTTCGTCGGGCTCGCCAATCCGCAGCAGCGGCGAACGCGCGGTGGAGGCCTTCAGGGTTTCCGGGTTCTCCCACAAGGCGCGGGCAAAATCGGTCTTGATGAGGCCCGGCGCGATGCAGTTCACGCGGATGTTGTGCGGGCCGTATTCGCAGGCGAGATTGCGCGCGAGCTGCATGTCGGCGGCCTTGGAAATCGCATAGGCGCCGAGAACGGTCGAGCCCTTGAGCCCGCCGATCGAGGAGATAATGGTGATCGATCCGTCCCTGCGCTCGATCATCTGCGGCACCACCAGCGAGATCAGCCAGTGATTGGCGACGATATTGTTGTCGAGAATCTTGCGGAATTGCTCGTCGGAAATTCCGGCCTGCGGCCCGTAATAGGGATTGGACGCGGCGTTGCAGACCAGCGTGTCGATCTTGCCGAACACGCGGTTAGTTTCCTCGACGAGATGTTTCAGGTCATCCTTGGTCGAGATGTTGGCGGCGAGTGCGAGCGCGACCTCTTTGCCGGCTCTGTCGTTGATCGCCCTGGCCACCTCATCGCAGACCGCCTGCTTGCGTGAGGAGATCACCACTTTGGCGCCGTGCTCGGCCATCCGCTCGGCGATGGCGCGGCCGATGCCGCGCGAGGAACCGGTGATGACGGCGACTTTTCCCGACATATCGAACAAGGTCATGTGTCTCTCCCCTATGTTGATCCGGCTGCGCATGCGCCGGTTTTGTTTTGGCCGCTCAGCTGACGTTCAGGCCAGTTTGCTGGCGGTTGCGATCTCCGCTCCCGCCGGCTGATGCGCGTTATGCGAGGCATCCGCGATCCACGGCTGCTGGTTGACCATCGGAAGCCGCCAGCTGCTATGGTCGCTGCTTGCGAAGTGATCGAGCCGGGTCACCGAGCAATTATCGATGTCGAAGGCGAGGCCCTTTTCAGGCTGGCCGCCGAGCGCAAGACCGATCGCCGCCTTGATCGTGCCGCCATGGGCCACGGCGATCACGTCCTCGCCGGCCTGATCGGCATTGATGCGCTCGATCGCGCCGCGAACGCGCTTGTACAGATCGAGAAAGCTCTCGCCGCCCGGCGCGGGCTCGTCGATATCGGCAAACCAGTGGCTGCCGACCGGCCGGCTGGCGAGGAACGCGGCGCGATTCATCCCCTGCCACTGTCCGAGATGCTGTTCGGCGAAGGCCGCCTCCTTCGTCATCGTTGCGGGCCTCGGAAAACCGGTATCCCAGATCGCGTCCGCGGTCTGATGCGTACGCCTGAGACTGCTCGCATACCAGACCGCGCTGCGCGGCAGGATTTTTGCCACCGCCGCGAACACCTCGCGATCGCTGGTGTCGCAGGCGATGTCCGTTTGCCCGTAGATGTTGCCGCCATCGCTACGCACCGGCGCGTGCCGCACCCACCACCACCGCGTCGTCACGACTCCTGATTTGGCTGGATTGGACATCGCAGGGACCCTTCAATAATGTTGCGTGTCCTACGTCAGGACACACGTCACCTCAAGCAACTTCGCCGTTTGAAATCTTGTTTGAAATTTCGCAAAGCGGCAAGCCAACTATTCTTGACGCGTCTTCTCCGGGCATTGCCGGAAGACGTCATGGATAAAAATTAAGCAGGGAGAAAGTCATGGGCCGCCTCGAAGGCAAATCCGTCATCATCACCGGCGCCGGCAGCGGCATCGGGCGCGCGGCTTCGCTTCTGTTCACCAAGGAGGGAGCAAGGCTGATCGCGGTCGATCGCTCCGAAGGCGTCAAGGAAACGGTGGAACAGGTGCGCAAGGCCGGCGGCACGGCGGAGGCCGTGATCGCCGACGCCGGCTCTGAAAAGGACGTCATCGCCTTCATCGACAAAGCGGTCTCCACCTACGGGCGGCTGGATGCGATCTGGGCCAATGCCGGCATCAGCGGCGGGCTGGTGCCGCTTGCCGAGCAGACCGTGGAACACTGGCAGGAGATCCTGCGCATCAATTTGATCGGCCCGTTCCTCGCCATCAAATATTCCATGCCGCACATGATCAAACAGCGCTATGGCTCGATCGTCTGCACGGCATCGGTGGCCGGCCTGAAATCCGGCGCCAGCGGCCATCCCTATGCGGCGAGCAAGGCAGGCGTCATCAGCCTGGTGCAGACCACGGCCTATTCGCTGTCGGGCACGGGCGTGCGGATCAACGCGGTATGTCCCGGCCTGATCGAGACCGGCATGACCAAGCCGATCTTCGACAATGCCAGGGAACGCGGCACCGACGGCAAGATCGGCCAGCTCAATCCGCTCAAGCGCGCCGGCCAGCCGCATGAGCTCGCGGCGATGGGGCTGTTTCTTGCGAGCGACGAGGCCTCCTATGTCAACGGCCAGGCCATCCCGGTCGACGGCGGCCTCACCGCCTCGATGCCGTATGCGGGGAAACCGATTTAGGGGCCGTTGTGCCGCTGACCTGCGTAGCCGCTTCCCACGAAGGCCGTCATGCCCCGCGAAAGCGGAGCATCCAGTACGCCGCGGCTTCTTCGTCCTACCGGCAACGTCTCTGGAATACTGGATCGCCCGGTCAAGCCGGGCGACGACAGCTTAGGACACGAAAATCGCAAAACAGCCCGGTCGAGCAAATCAGTCCGAGCGTCATTCCTCTTTTGGGCTCGAGGCGTACACGGACCGACGCACAATGAGAATGGGTAAGGAATATCCAGCCGGTCGTCCGCTTGTGGGGGCGCGAAGCGGACATTCCAGACATCGGCTGCCTTCGGTGTGGGCGTGCTAGGAGATTGCAATGATCTCGAGTTCTTGACCGGATGTGCCGACTACATCCCCAACAGCTTTGCCCATCAGAAACTTCGCCGCTCTCACCTTCGACCGGTTGATAACCGAAATGTCGCCAGCCATCGATCACCTGCTCGGGCGACCCTCTGCTGATGCCGAGCTGAAGGCGTCCGCCCGCGATAAGATCGGCCGCGCCGGCGTCCTCAGCCATGTACAGCGGGTTCTCGTAGCGCATGTCGATCACCGCCGTGCCGATCTCGATGCGGCTGGTCTTCGCACCGACGGCCGCCAGCAGGGGAAAAGGCGAGGCGAGTTGGCGCGCGAAGTGATGGACCCGAAAATAGGCTCCGTCCGCGCCCAATTCCTCGGCAGCAACGGCCAGGTCGACGGATTGCAGGAGTGTGTCTGCGGCCGAGCGCGTCTGTGATTGCGACGAGGGCGTCCAGTGCCCGAACGAGAGAAAGCCGATCTTCTTCATGCGGGCAATCTAATGGTATCCAGGTTGGTTTGCGACCTGAAAGGCGGCTCCTGGCGCAAGGCGGTCATCCCGGATGTTCTCAATCGGGATCGAAGTGAAACCGGCGTTCGCATCGCCCGACGCGGGATGACAACGCGCTCCGTCGATGCATCAACGCCTCTTGTATGTTGCCGCGAACTCGCAGCTCGCACCGTGCAAATCGCAATCCTCTTCCGTGACTTCGAGCTTCGCTCCCTTTCGAGAGATGGATACGGCGCATTTGCCACCGTTCGGGTCGTCCGGCGGCGTCTTCACCACGAGCGTTGCACCTTCGACGCGTCCTACGCCTTCGAAGTAGCCCGAACAGCCCTCGGTGCCGACCACGAGTTCGACGTGGTAACGGTCGGCGGCCTGCTTTTTGATGGTCAGCTCCTGACGATATTCCTTCGAGCCTGCGCGATATTGTCCTTCAAAAGCAGCGCTCGGCGACGAATGGAAGACGCCGAGCGTCAACAGCAACAGAATTGAGAGTTTTCGCATCGCTCCATTTCTCCATCGGTGTTTCACCGCCGCTTCCTAGCCGTCCTGTCCGAGCGTGGCGAACGCCCAGAATATCAACAGCCCGCCGAGTCCGAAGACGAGACTGAAGACGAATTGCACCAAGCTGGCTTGGGGGTTGGTCGGCTTGAGCGCCTGCGCGAATGCAACACCCGCAATACTTGTGTCTGCGCCGATCCGGCCATCCCGATTGCGGTGGACCGCAAGGCGTGTCTTGCCGCCATTCGTCGAACCTGCCAACGACTTGGTTCAAATGCGCCCTCTGGGCGCAGGTGAAGTCGCCCGGTCCTGTCCGGGGTCAGCCTTTGACGAAGGCACGCCGCCGATCATAATAGATCACAAGCGGTCGGGTCCTTGGCGAAGGTGCAAGCGATGAAGCACGAAGTTCTCTCTTTATGTGTCATTATCTTCGCCTGTACCGCGTTCGCGGCTCACGCCTACGACCCATCGGCGGTCGAGCGGCGCGTCGTCTCGCGCGACAATATCGATATCGAGGTCCTGTCGCAGGGCGCAGGTCCCGTGATCGTGCTGCTGCCTTCGCTGGGGCGATCCGGCGAAGACTACGACGCGGTTGCCGCCATGCTGGCCTCTCAGGGATTCAGGGTGGTTCGGCCCCAGCCCCGCGGGATCGGCCGCAGCAAGGGACCGATGGACGGCCTGAACATGCACGACCTCGCGGCCGACGTCGCAATGGTCGTCGAAAACGAAAACAAGGGTGCCGTCATTGTTGTCGGGCACGCCTTCGGCAATTTTGTCGCCCGGCAGATCGCCGCCGACCGGCCCGATCTGGTGCGAGGCGTGGTGGTCGCGGCGGCATCCGCCGGCAAGGTCCCTCCGGGCTCGACCGAAAAGCCGATCGGCCCCGACATGCGCCGGGCGATCGATGGTCCCTCCGACATGTCCCTGCCTCAATCGAAACGTCTGGAATATCTGCGGATCGCATTCTTTGCGCCCGGCAACGATCCAAGCGTCTGGCTGGACGGCTGGAATTCGCAAGTACATCATATGGAATTGCACGCGCGCGAACACACGCCGGTCGATGATTATTTTTCCGCCGGCACAGCGCCGATCCTGGACCTTCAGGCCGAACAGGATCCCGTGGCGCCTCGCCGCTTTTCCGGCGTGCTTAAATCGCTGCTGGGAGACCGGGTGACCATCGTCGTGATTGCCAATGCGAGCCATGCGCTGTTTCCCGAACAGCCCGATGCCGTCGCGGAGGCGATCGCGGCATTTGCCCGGCGCATTTACGGGATGTGACGGCAAACAACAGAAAAAGAATGGCGCTGTTCTGCCGGTGCTGGCGACGGTCTTGCTTTTGTTCCGGTAAAGGTAGGTTTGTTTGAGGCTGCGCGCGGATATGGTCGCGCGCGATCGCGAAGGTAACATTTATGCTACGCAGCAATGACCGAATTCTCACGACCCATACCGGAAGCCTGCCGCGTCCGCCCGAATTGACGAGGCTTTATGCCAGGCGCGCGCGCGGGGAAGCCGTCGACACCGTCGAGATCGAAGAGGCCGGCCATGCCGCCCTGCAAGGGATCATTCCGAAACAGATCGAGGCCGGAATTGATATCGGCAACAACGGTGAACAGCAGCGCGAGGGATTCTTTCTCCATGTCAGACACCGCATGACCGGCTTTGGAGGAACCTGGAAGCGCTGGCCGCGCGGCGATGTCGAGCGCTACCCGATCTTCAAGCAGTCGCTGGAACAACAGAATGCCGGCAAGGAAATGGTCAGCAGCTTCGCGCCGCCAAAGGCCATCGGCGAAATCCGCTACACCGGCGTCGCAGAAGCGACGCGTGAATGCAGCGATTTCCGCGATGTCCTGAACGCCCGCGCGGCGGCCGGCCAGAGCGGGTTCGTTGAGGCGTTTCTCACCGCGCCCTCGCCCGGCATCGTCGTGGCCGCGATCCGCAACGAGTATTACGACACCGAGGACGCCTATCTCGCCGCGGTCGGCCGCGCGCTGCAGGTCGAATACGAAGCGATAGCAGCGCAGGGCTTTCTGCTTCAGCTCGACTGCCCGGATCTCGCGCTCGAGCACCACATTTCGTTTCAGGATCGCCCGGAGTCCGAATTTCTCGATTTCGTCGAGCGGGTAGTGGCGACCATCAACGAGGCGCTGCGCAACATCCCGCGCGACAGGGTGCGCATGCATGTGTGCTGGGGAAATTATGAGGCGCCGCACGACCGCGACGTGCCGCTTGCGACGATCCTGCCGCTGATCGCGCGCATGAACGTCGGCGCCCTGGTGTTGCCGTTCGCCAATCCCCGCCACGCCCATGAAGTGCGATGCCTCGAAGAGCACGCGATCGCCGACGATCAGATCGTGGTCGCCGGCGTCATCGACTCGCTGACGAACTTCGTCGAACACCCCGAAGTGGTGGCCGAGCGGATCGAACGCGTGGCGCGCACGCTTGGCGATCCCAGCCGCGTCATCGCCGGAACGGATTGCGGGTTCGATACCGCCGCCGGCGCCGGCCGCGTCGCGGAGGACGTCGTGTGGGCCAAACTCAAAGCCCTGAGCGAAGGCGCCCGGATTGCCTCAAGCCGGCTGTTTCCGAAGGCTTAAGGCGTGCCGGGTTGGAAGTCGCCTGCCATGGTAGAGAACGCCGTGGCCTGCGCCTATTTCAGCGCGCCGTACTTCCTGATCGCGTCATCTTTCTTGACGGGCAGTTTGGGCACCACGTCCCTCCTCGCGCCGTCGTCCCTGGATATTCCATTCCGGAAGTCGATGTCCTGCTTCATGGGATCCCCGGCGAAGGCCGCGGGGGCGAGCACCAGGCTGAGCGAAAAAGCGGCAACCGAAATTCCAGCCGCGGTGCGGGCGCTGATGGTCATGGTCGAGTCTTCCCTTTCAAATCCGGCTCGCCAAGGCGACGCCGACGGCGACTAAGAGCCTCCCTGGTAGGGACGATCCCGGGACCGCGGTTGTTACCCCGCGCGAATTGAAAAAACGCTGCCACCGAACGTCAGCGGCCGGGACAACCCTCGCGCTATTGCTGCGTCGCGATGCGCACGCTAGGCTTGGCCGAACTGGCTTAAGGAGGCGCGTGTGACCACATCGGACGACAGCAAGGTTTCCCAAGATCGCCGCGAGGCGCTGCGCTACGCGTTGGCGGTCGGCAGTGGCGCGGCGCTGGCTTCCAGCCTTGCGAGCCCGGCATCGGCGCAAGCCAGCCCGGACAACACGCTCGATCGCATCCGCGCCAACAAGGTGCTGCGCATCGCGGTGCTGCCGGGAGAACTGCCCTATTTCAACAAGGACCTCGCCACGGGAACCTGGTCCGGCTTTTCGATCGAGATGGCCAACGACATCGCCAAGCTGCTCGACGTCAAGCTCGAGTACACCGAATTGACCTACGGCAACTCGATCCTCGATCTGCAATCGAACAAGATCGACCTCGGCTTTGCCCTCAACCCGACCCCGCAGCGGGCGCTGGTCGTTGATTTCACCGCCACCGTGTTCCCGCACCCCTTCGGCGCCATGCTGAGGAAGGGGCTGGAAGCCAAAACCTGGGCCGACATCAACAAGCCCGAAGTCAGGATTGCGGTCGACGTCGGCTCCGCCAACGAGACGGTTGCGCGCCGCTTCGCGCCGAATGCGACGATCAAGTCGATGAAGTCGCGCGACGAGGTCATGCTCGAGATGTCGTCGGGGCGGGTCGATTGCGTGGTCAACGCGCTGGTGCTCGGCCTGACGGCGATCGCCAAGAATCCGAACCTCGGCACCTACAAGATCCTGCAATCGCCCTCGGTCGCCATTCCCTCCAGCATGGCGGTCCGGCGCGAGCCGGACAAGCACTGGCGCGATTTCCTTTCGGTCTGGGTCGACTACAATCGCGGCACCGGACAGATGCGCGAATGGTTCACCAAGGGGCTGTCGCTTGCCGGCGTGAAACCGGAAGACGTGCCGGTCGAACTCAATATCTGACACGGGTTTCCAAGAGGGATTCTGAACCGCCGGCACGACCTATATGCCTATATAAAGTAAGCCGCGACAGCCGGTTTCGGTAAGGAACTAAACCATGGCGGAGACACGGCTTCTCTCGCACGGCCAAGCCGCACGCTTCTATGACGCGCTCGGTGCCGGACTGGACACGCAAGCATTCTACGAGGCCGCCGCACTGCACGACCTTGTTGCGCATCTTGAACTGGAGACATGCCGATCTGTAGTGGAATTCGGCTTTGGAACCGGACGGCTCGCGGCGGAACTGCTCAGCACGCGCCTCCCTTCCAACGCGACGTATCTTGGGTTGGACGTCAGCGCCACAATGGTTGGTTTAGCCAGGAGCCGCCTGCGCCGCTTCGGTGTACGCGCCCAGGTCAGGCAATCCGATGGGTCGCCCCATATAGATGTCGCGGATGGTACCTTCGACAGATTTATTTCCACCTATGTCTTCGACCTTTTGTCCGACGATGAAATTCGAGCCGTGCTGAGCGAGGCTCACCGCGTCCTGGGGCCAGATGGACTGCTGGGCCTTGCCAGTCTGACAAACGGTCCAAGCCCGGTCTCCCGAGTGGTGTCAACGATGTGGCGTCGCTTGCATCGCATATCGCCATGGCTCGTCGGTGGCTGCCGGCCGATTTCACTCCGTGCCTTGATCTCGAATGCCCAGTGGCACATCATTTACACGAACATTGTGGTTCGCTTCGGCGTGCCCTCGGAAATCGTTTTGGCAAGGCCGGTGTCTTAGAGTACCCTGGTGAAAGCCCGCTCGATTTCTCTGCTGCCGTTCGCCTCGAAACAGCGCCCGTGGCTGAGAATGATGCGCTCCGGTTGCCAGGACAGAATGCATTCAGCAGCCGGTCTCACCTTCTCTCTCCTCGGCCAAAACGCGAAGCGCAGGTCAATCGGCATGCCGCCCGAGGGAGAGGATACGCCGAAGAGCCGGGCAATCAGACGATAAGGCTGGCCAATCTTGTCGGGCTCGAAGTTCATGATGGTGTCGGCGAGAACCAGCGTTCTTGTTTCCTTATGAAAGAAAACGACTTCGTCCGAAACGAAACCGGGGAGAAGCGTCTGATCGATCTCATCCCGCCACTCTGGTGGCGCAATCGGGCCGAGATCTCTTTCAAAATGGACGTCGATGCTCTGGGAGTGCGCGCGCTCGCGCACGCCCGGAGAAGCCCATGTGATGGCTTCGGGGAATGCGCGCGCCCACTCGCCGATGTGCGCGTAATGTCCCCGGTTAGGCGAGACGAGGTGGCGTATCCGCCCCAGAGAGCCGAGCTGGGTTGCGAGTTTGGCGTCGAATGCAATTGGCGAATGAAGGAAAAGGTCGCCGGTCGCGAGTTGCACGACGGTCATCCGCGTCGTGAAGGGCCACGGCATCCGCATTGCGGCAATTGACACGTACTCAAACGGCCCATCCACGATGCCGATGCGAGCCGCGAACGGCTTATACTCATTGATGGGTTCGTAAAGCGAGGAGACGTCGTTCGCCGACATATCTCTTCCCAAAAACACGATGGCGCGGAATTCACGGAAGGTAGTGCCCCTGGAGAAATGCGATAACATGTCTGAAATAGGTCCATTTCCGACCGGATCGATCCGGCCGCAAGTCCGGCCATCTCCGCTATGCCGGGATCGGAAGTCATTGTTCCGGGCATTGGCGGCTGCGCGACAGATCGCCCGCGGGTTGATGGTGCGGCATCAATCGGAATCTGGCTGCGTGCCAATAAGTCGCCGCCCCCATCACGCCTTGTCGTAGGTCATCCCGCGCTCGAACCTCCGCGCAACCAGGGTGGCCGGGAACAGGATCGCGAAGTAGATCACGGCCACGATGGTATAGACTTCCAGCGGACGATAAGTATCGGCGTTGATCAGGGTTGCGTTGTAGACGAGGTCCGGAACCGCGATCACGGACACCAGCGAGGTGTTCTTCAGCTGTGTCACCGACTGGTTGACGTAAGGCGCGAGCATCGGTTTCAGCGCCTGCGGCAGGATCACCAGCCTCAGCACGCGCAGCGGCGACAGGCCAAGCGCCCGCGCGGCGTCCCACTGCCCGCGATGCACGCTCTCGATGCTGCCGCGAACGATCTCGGCGTAAAACGCCCCGCCATAAAGCGACAACACGGTGACGGCGGCGACATGGGCCGGGATATTCACGCCGATGACGACCGGAAAAGCGTAGTAGAACCAGATGATCTGAACCAGGAGCGGCGTGCAGCGGAACAGCTCGATATAGGCGAGCAGGAGCCAATCGATCACGGGCCAGCGCCCCAGCCGCAGGATGCCGACGACCAAACCGAGCACGGTCCCGAGAAAGATGGTGCCGATCGTATAGGCCATGGTCCAGCCGAGCCCGAGCCAGAACAGGTGGCTGTATTTGCCAAGGATCGCGAAATCCCAAACGTAATGCATGTCTGCTCCCGCTTAGAGCGCGACGACTTCAGGATGAAGCATCGTCGCACTCTGGCTCATTTCTTTTGAGCATGATCTCCGCGCAAACGCTTCGCGTTTGTCGCGAGGGAAAACCGCCACCCACTTTGCGCTAACGCGGCCCTTCGGGTCCGGATCATGCTCTACTCCGACCCTCCTGCTTTGCCGGACATCAGAGGTAGCGGCCGGGCGAAAACGGCGCGGCGTCGAAGGCTGGCGGCGCTCCCGCGATCATCGCCGCGATCGCAGCCCCCGTTGCGGGGCCTGTCGTGAAGCCGATGTGCTGGTGGCCAAAAGACAGCCAGAGACCGGAATGCCGCGGCGCAGGTCCGATCACGGGCAGGCTGTCGGGCAGCGTCGGCCGCGCCCCGCGCCAGGGTTCGCCGACCGCCTCGCCAAATTCGACCACGCCACGCGCGGCCGGCACCACGGAATCGAGCTGGGCGAACGATGAGGGCGCATCGCGCCCGGTCAGCTCGACCCCGGTGGTGATACGGATGCCCTGCTCCATCGGCGTCATCAGGAAACTGCCATCGGCGTCATGGATCGGACGCTGCAATGAACGTGCCGGATTCGGCTTGAATTCCTGATGGTAGCCGCGTTCGAAGGCCAGCGGAACACGATAGCCGAGCGGCCGCAGGAGATCGGCGGACCACGGCCCCAGCGCGACCACGACATGGCGCGCCGAAATCCCGCCATCGGCCAGCACCACGCGCCAGCCCTCGCCGTCCGGCACAATCGCCCGGATTTCCGACTGGCGGATCTCGCCGCCAGAGCCCGCGAACATCCGCGCATAGGCCTTGACCACTGCGCCCGGCGAATTGACGGAGGCCGTCTGCGTATGCAACAGGCCAACCCTGTAGACGGGCAAAATGTTCGGCTCGAGCGCGGAAATCGCCTGGCGGTCGAGCAGCTGGCTGGCGATGCCGTATTCGGTCAGCAAAGCCTGCTCCCGCTTCGCTGCAACGATGGCGTCGCTGCGCCACGCCTTCAGCCAGCCGGTTTCACGGATGCGCTGCGCCGCATCCGCTTTCACAATCCACTCCCGATGCAGCTTCAGCGACGCTCCGATCAGCTCGTGCAGGGCCACCGCCCGCGGCTTGACACGAGACGGCGCCGCATTGCCCAGGAAGCGGAGCAGCCAGTCGATGTTCCGGATAGCCCAGGCAACATCCCAGCGCAGCGCCGCGTTCCGGTTGGTCATGTAAGTCGGCAGCGCACGCCACAGCGACGGCTGGTTGAGGGGCAAGATCGAGCCGCTGGAGAGAATGCCGGCATTGCCGTAAGAGGTTTCGCTGCCGGGCTCGCGCCGATCGATCAGGATGACCGACAGGCCGCGTTGCCGCGCGGCAACGCCTGCGGACACGCCGACGATGCCGGCGCCTAGCACGATAACATCAACTTTTTGATCTTTCACGCTACATCGCCCCCGACCGCAGAAACACTACATCAGCGTCAGGCCGCCATCGACCGGCAACTGGGCTCCGGTGATGTGCCCGGCCTCCGGCGACAACAGAAAGGCGACCGTCGCTGCCACCTCGTCCGGTTCGGCCAGCCGCGCGAGCGGATTGGCCTTCGCTGCCAATTGCCAGCTCTGCTGATCCAGCGCCCCCATCAGCCCGGCGTCCTTGCGTGTATAGCCGGGCACGACGACATTGGCCGTTGCGCCCGAGCTCGCGAGCTCGATCGCAAGACAGCGGACCAGCACCTCGAGCGCAGCCTTGGCCGCCGCCGATCCCGGATAGGTCGCCCCCGCCACGAAGCGATGGGCCGCGAAACTGGAGACGGCGACAACGCGTCCGTGCGGTCCCCGCGTCAGATCCGGCAACGCGGAAGCCGCCAACTCGTGAAACGCGATGGCCATCACCGCAAACGACCGTTCGAGCGCCGCGCGCGGCAGCCCTCGGAAATCGCGTCGGTCCGCAAACCCCGCGGCCTGGACGATCGCATCGACGCTGCCGAACGCTGAGCGCGTCGCGCGCACCAGCTCGGCTGCCGTTCCGGCATTGGCGAGGTCGCCCGTGCTATACGCGACGCTGGCACCGGCGCGCTCGCAGTCGGTGGCGACCGCTTTCAGCCGTTCCAGCCCTGCGGCGTCACTGCCCTGTCCATGCAGCATCAGGCACGCATCCCGCCCCGCCAACCGGCGCGCGACCGCTGCGCCGATCCCGGACCCGCCTCCGGTGATGATTGAAACCCGCATGAATCCTCATTCCCCAATGCTCTAATCGGGCAACTATAGGTGCCGCAACTGCGGATGCCAACAATCGCCACGGCCTCCCCATTGCCCTTGCCCAATCGCGCCGCGCCGCCCAAGATGCGCGCAAACAAGTTCGCAAGTCAGGGGAGGATTCATGACCAGCGATATCGGTATCCGCCGCCGCACCTTTCTCGGCGGCGTTGCGGCGCTCGGCGCGATGCGCGGTTTCGGGACGAGCGCGCATGCGGCGGTCTCGCCGTCGGTCGCCCCGCTGCCGGCGCGCGGCCATGTTGTGATCCGCGACGCCTACGTCATGACCATGGAGCCGGGCCAGCCCGATCTGCCGAAAGGCGACGTGCATGTCGACAATGGATCGATCGTCGATATCGGCACCGAACTCTTAAGCCCGGGCGCGGAGGTGATCGATGGGCGCGGCTTCATCGTCATGCCCGGCCTGATCGACACCCACTGGCACATGTGGACCACGCTGTTGCGCAACATGTCGGGGGACGATCGCGCCCACGGCTATTTCCCGATGACCACCGCGCTCGGCAAGGTCTACACGCCGCACGACATGTATTGCGGCACCCTGCTCTCTTCGGCCGAAGCGCTGCATTCGGGCATCACGACGGTGCACAATTGGTGCCATAACGTCATGAGCCACGACCACGCGGTCGAGGATCTCAGGGCGATGCAGGAGTGCGGACTGCGCGGCCGCTTCTCCTACGGCCCGGCACGCTCGACGCCGCTCACCCAGCCGATCAACGTTGCGGACCTCGCGCGCGTGCATGGCGACTGGGCGAGCCTGTCGAATGAAGGCCTGCTGACGCTCGGGCTGGCCTGGCGCGGGGTACAGGCGGCGCTGCCGAACGCCGAAGGCAAGATGGAATTGCGGCCGCTGTCGCCGGAGATGTACCGCGTCGAGTACGAAGCCGCGCGCAAGCTCGACCTGCCGGTCTCGGTCCATCTCAATTCCAACAAGTTCGACAAGGAGCACATCCTCGCGCTGCACAAGCTCGGCTACGTCTTCAACGGCCTGCAGGTCATCCACGCCATCCATACCTCGCCGGAGGAAATGGACATCCTCGCCGCGGCCGGCGCCTCCGTCAGCATTTCGCCGGCATCCGAACTGCGCATCGGCTTTGGCCTGACGAAGATCGGCGAGTATCTCGACCACAAGGTCAACCTGGCGCTATCGGTCGACACCACGCCATTGACCGGCAACGCCGACATGTTCGGGATAATGAAGCTGGCGCAAAATCTCGAGAACGGCCGCAGCGAAAGCGAGTTCAAATTACCCGCACGCCGAGTGCTCGAGCTCGCGACGATCGAGGGCGCGAAGGCGCTGGGCCTCGCCGACCGCACCGGATCGCTCAAGAAGGGCAAGCGGGCCGACATCATCATGGTCGGCACCAGCGGGATCAATATCGGGCCGTTCACCGAACCGGCCTACATGCTCGTCGATTCCGCGCAAGCTTCCAATGTCGATACCGTCCTGGTCGATGGCCGCATCCTCAAGCGCAACGGCAAATTGACCGCCATCGATACCGGCAGGCTGATGGAGGAAGCATCCGTAGCGAGCCTGGGGGTTCGGCAGCGCGCCAACTGGAAGTGAGCGCGCGCGGCGGTTGCGGGTTAAAAGCGAAGTCGGGGAAAGTTCAACCGGGGTGGCGACGGCAAGACCGACAAGCCGCAAGGCGATCAGGGGCGCGCACGCGGCCTTCCTGAAAACCTTGCGGGGCTTTGTCGGCCTCGGCGGCTTCCGGCGTGATCCGATCGAGGCCCTGCAAACCGCAATGACGCGATAGCGCAGCGAGGGCGGTCACACCGCCCCCGCCTTCTGCGCGTAATCCCAGGAGGCCTTCGACAGCGGCACGGTGCGTGCGGCCGATTCCATCGCCTTGGCGCTCGCCGCGGTGCCGTCGCGGATGCGCCCGGCGATGCCTTGCGTGATGCAGGCGAGGCGGAACAGATTGTAGGAGAAATACCAGTTCAGATCCGGCACCGCGCTGCCGGTGACGTTGCAGTAGATCTGCGCGGCCTCTTCGAGCGTCGGAATGTTCAGCGCCTTGAGGTCGGCATTGGCGAGGCCCGGCATGGTCCATTGCATCAGCAGATAGGTGAAGTCGGCCATGGGATCGCCGAGCGTGGAGAGTTCCCAGTCCAGCACCGCGATCACCCGCGGCTCGGTGGCATGGAAGATCATGTTGTCGAGGCGATAGTCGCCGTGGACGATCGAGACGCGTTCCTGGCTGCGGCACGGTGCGCGGCAGCCACTCGATCAGCTTTTCGACTTCGGCAATGTGTTGGGTTTCCGAGGCGCGGTATTGCTTGGTCCAGCGATCGACCTGGCGCGCGAAATAATTGCCGGGCTTGCCGAAATCGCCAAGGCCGATCGCTTGCGGATCGTAGCCGTGCAGTTTCGCCAGCGTCTCGATCTTGCTGGTGAAAATCGCGCGCCGCGCCTCCCGCGTCTGGCTCGGCAGCGTCGGGTCCCAGAACACCCGGCCCTCTTCCATCGACATGATGTAGAAGGCCGCGCCGATCACGCTATCGTCGGTGCATAGCGCATAGGCCTTGGCGACCGGAAACCCCTGCTTGCCGAGCGCGGCGATGACGCGGAATTCGCGATCGACCGCATGCGCCGACGGCAACAATTTGCCGAACGGCTTGCGCCGCATCACATAGGATCGCGCGGGCGTGTCGAGCCGGTAGGTCGGGTTCGACTGCCCGCCCTTGAATTGCAGGACGGTCAGCGGCCCCTGATAGCCCTCGACGTGGTCGCGCATCCAGCCCTCGAGGCGCGCCTCGTCGATCCGGTGCCGCTCCTCGACCGGCTTGGTGCCGGAAAATTCCTCGTCGCTCCTGACGCCCTCGGCCACCGTGACGCTCCCTCAATATTCTCGGGAGGGTCATTGCGGACTCCCCCCATCTCCCTGCGTCATCAACCCTCATGGTGAGGAGGCGCTTGGCGCCGTCTCGAACCATGAGGCCCGATTTCGGCCCGCATCCTTCGAGACGCTTGCTGCGCAAGCTCCTCAGGATGAGGGAATAAAGACCGGTCGTGACGCAGACAGCCTAATGCGAAGTGGGAGCGTTTGCATACTTCCGAAGTTCAAGTCTGGCAATGGCGCGGTTATGGACCTCGTCCGGACCGTCCGCCAGCCGCATCGTGCGCATGCGAGGCATAGTCCTTGCGCAAGCCCGGCATCGTCGGAGACGCCGGCGCCGCCGAACGCCTGGATCGCGTTGTCGATGATCTTCAGCGCCATGTTCGGCGCCGCCACCTTGATCATGGCGATCTCGAGCTGCGCGGTCTTGTTGCCGACCTTGTCCATCATGTCGGCGGCCTTCAGGCACAACAGCCGGTTCATCTCGATGTCGGTGCGGGCTTCGGCGATGCGCTGTTCCCAGATCGAATGTTCGATGATCTTCTTGCCGAAAGCGGTGCGCGACGACAGCCGCTTCACCATCTTCTCCAGCGCCTCCTCGGCCTTGCCGATGGTGCGCATGCAGTGATGGATGCGGCCGGGACCGAGGCGGCCCTGCGCGATCTCGAAGCCCCTGCCCTCGCCGAGCAGGATGTTGCTGGCGGGAACCCGGACGTTCTCGAGCAGCACCTGGGCATGGCCGTGCGGAGCGTCATCGAAGCCGAACACCGGCAGCATCTTCTCGACCTTGATGCCGGGAGTGTCGAGCGGCATCAGGATCTGCGACTGCTGCTGGTGCCGCGCCGCGCTCGGGTCGGTCTTGCCCATCACGATGGCAATCTTGCAGCGGGGATCGCCGACGCCGGACGACCACCATTTGCGGCCGTTGATGACGTAGTGATCGCCGTCGCGCTCGATGCGGGTTTCGATATTGGTCGCGTCCGACGACGCCACCGCCGGCTCGGTCATCAGGAAGGCGGAGCGGATCTCGCCGTCCATCAGCGGCCGCAGCCACTTCCGCTTTTGCTCCTTGGTGCCGTAGCGCATCAACACTTCCATGTTGCCGGTATCCGGCGCGGAGCAGTTGAACACTTCCGAAGCCCAGCTGATGTGGCCCATCTCCTCGGCGAGCAGCGCGTATTCGAGATTGGTCAATCCCGCGCCGCGGAATTCGTCGTCCTCGTGCGACGACGGCGGCATGAACATGTTCCACAGGCCCTCGGCCCTCGCCTTCTTCTTCAGATCCTCCAGGATCGGGATCACCTTCCAGCGCCCACCTTCGGCGTCCTGCTGCCGGTAGATCGGCACCGCGGGCCGGACATGCTTCTGCATGAACGACTGCACCCGGTTGAGCCATTCGCGCTGGCGGTCAGACATGTTGAAGTCCATTGGGCGTTCCTCACATTTCTTGGACGAAAATGGTTGGCGGCACTGTCTCCCCGCCGCCGGTTCACTGCAAGACCGTTTATCGCTTAAGCCGGCACCACGGGATTCGCCGGCGGAGCGCGCACCGGAGCGGCGATGCGTCATGCGCATTGACATTCCGGCCTTCAAACCATAGTTTCATACAACTGTTTGAATTGCAATGCCTCCCCTGCATCGGGGTCATGAAATGGCGTCAGACCAGACCCGGGCCGCCATCCTTGACGCCGCCGAGCGGCTCTATGCCGACCGCGGCTTCGCCGACGTCACGCTGCGCGACATCGTCGCGGCGGCGAACGTCAATCTTGCCGCGGTGAACTATCATTTCGGCTCCAAGGATGAGCTGATCGCCGAACTGTTCGTCACCCGCAGCCTTGCCACCAACCGCGAGCGGCTCAACGAATTGAAGGCGGCCGAAGCCGCCGGCGGCGGACGCGCCGAGATCGCAGCCATCCTGCGCGCGCTGGTGGGGCCGACGCTGCGCGGCTGTCTCGGCCCGGAGAACGAGCGATCGACCGCGGCGCGCTTCATGATCCGCGCCTCGATCGAGTCGGTGCCGCCGATCCGCCGCATCAAGAATCGCGAGATCGACCATTTGCGCAAATTCGCCGGCGCGATGCGGCGCTCGCTGCCCGATCGCAGCGAGGTCGATCTCTATTGGGGCCTGCATTTCGCGCTCGCCATGGCGCACCAGACCATCCGCGACAGCGAGCGGCTGACCAAACTCTCGGAGGGAAAGTGCGACCTCAACGACGTCGCCGGCGTCATCGAGCGCATCGTCGCGGTGTCGGTGATGGCATCGACGGGAAGCGGCGCCCATATCCCCCGGACGGTCAGCGCCTAGCGCGCCCCGTGGAGTTGGCGCGCCGAACGATCAGGCGGCTGGTAGGCGTCGCAAGATAATTCCCGAATCTTTTGATAGTCCAACCTGACAAAAAAGCCCCGGACGATGCCGGGGCTCTTGAAAGTCGAATTGAGAGAACGCGCTTAGAACTTGTAGTTCGCGCCGACCTTGGCAATTGACAGCTTGTTCAGGACACTCACGTTGGCAGCAGCTGTTGCCACTCCAGGGACCGTCAAATTCAAGGCGATGCTCGTGCTGTCGAAGCCGATGTAGTCGTATTCGATGAACGCGCTCCAGTTTTTGGTGAAGGCGTATTCGGCACCGAAGCCAAGCAACCAGCCAAAGGCGTTGCTGTCAGCGCTCGTTCCGGTAAGCCCGCCCAACCCGCCAATGCCCGCCGGGATACTAAAGGTGTGGGTGGTGTTCAACCAAGCGGCACCGCCTTTGACGTAGACAAGAGTTCCTATCGGCAATAACGCCGCCGATACGACCAGTCGCCGTGGCAAGCCAGTGACTCTGCGCCGTGCACGAGAGGAAGGTGGTGAGACATGGCGTTGTCCCCTTTACATCCAGGCCCGCAATATCGCCCTGGATACCGAACACAGCCCAGCCAGACTGGAAGTTGTATCCAGCCTGCCCACCGCCGAGAAAACCGCTTCTGCTGTTTTGCGAGACGACGGCGCCGATGGCGGTTGCCGGACCTCCGGGAGCGGTGATCGAATCGAGAGTCGCTTCCGTGGTTCCCCAGCCGGCGCCGACGTGGCCGCCAATATAGAAGCCGGTCCAGCTCCAGACCGAAGTGGGGGCTATGTAAGGAGCCTTCATGGCCAAGTCCGCCGCAGAGCCTGCAGCGGTGGAAGCGATCAAAATAGCGGCCGCAGCCGCGAGGGTGGTCTTCATGGCAAACTCCTGAAAAATAAACAGATGAACGGCATTTTCCGTGTGAGTTCCATACTTCCCACGCGCTGTAGTAAGGCAGTTCCAGAAGCAAAGCTGTTGCCCAAACATCACGTTTCCGGGAATTCAGGCGATGCAGGTTCCACTGCATGGGGCCATGAAGATGTCTTCGATCAAAGGACATCACCGACTTCTTCGCCGACGTGTCCAAGCACACCGTGCCTTCGATTTCCTTCATCAAGTCGAGCGGCGCGGCGGCAACGTGGTCCACACCTATTACGACCACGTCTCGATCACCAAGTTCATCGAGCGCAATTGGGGGCTGAAGCCGCTGAGCGCGCGCAGCCGCGACAATCTCCCGAATCCCTTCACCGGCGAGGACGACAATCGCTACGTGCCGCGCAACATGCCGGCGATCGGCGACCTCATGGAGATGTTCCACTTCGGCGACCGCGATGATCATCACGACCATGATAACGACCATGGCGATCGCGATGGCTAGGCGTTAGCCGTCAGTCTCGCTGTTGAGCAACCCACCGGGCGGCGCCGCATGGCCGCCCGGTGAATTTCTTTCAGGAAAGGCCGAGCATCGCCCGCGCTTCGGCAGGCGATGCAACCCCGGCACCGAGGCTTTTCAGGATAGCGGCGGCGTGGGTCACGAGTTCTGCGTTGCTCTTGGCCAGCACGCCCTTGGACATGTAGAGATTGTCCTCCATCCCTACCCGCACATGGCCACCCAGCAACCAGGATTGCGCCACCATCGGAAACTCCGAACGGCCGATGCCGAAGCCGGCCCAGATCGATCCCGGCGGCAAGAGGTTGCGGGCATAAAGCATGGTTTCCGGCGAGGGGTCGAAGCCATATTTGACGCCGAGGACGAGCGTGCACAGCGGCGGACCCTGCAACGTCCCCTCCGTGATCAGATCGCGCGCCAGATGGATGTCGCCGGAATCGAACAGTTCCAATTCCGGCAGCACGCGCGCGGCCCGCATCCGCGCCGCCATCTTGCGCACGTTGGGAGGCGTGTTGATCACGACCTGGCCGCCCGAGTTCATGGTGTTGAGATCGAGCGTGCAGATTTCGGGGCGCAGGATTTCGACATGCTCGACCCGCCTCGCAGGCGCCATCAAGGTAGTGCCGGGGCCAGCCACCTTCGGGTCCTCTTCTGACGGCACGAACCGCCCGCCCGGCCCGGTGGTCAGGTTGATGATCAGCTTTGGATTTTTGGCGCGGATGCGATCCATCACGTCGCGATACAGGTCGATCGACATCGAGGGACGGCCGGTTTCGGGATCGCGCACATGGATATGGGCGATCGCAGCGCCCGCGTCTGCCGCCTCAAGCGCGCTGTCGGCGATCTGTTGCGGGGTGATGGGCAGATAAGGCGACTGGTCCGGCCGCGTCAGGTTTCCCGTGATCGCGCAGGTGATGATGACCTTCTGGTGGGGTGGGTGTGCCATCTAACGATGCCTTCCGCCGTCGACTTGAATGACCTGACGCGTTGGATAGCGAAAGCGGAGCGCGCAGGCGAGCATCGTCTCCGCCACCACCGTCGTCAGCTCTTTTGCTTTTTGACGGGCTTGTTTTCGGCGGCCTTCTTGGCCGGCTTTTCTGCCGCGGCCTTGTTGACGTCTTCCGCGGCTTTCTTCATCGCCCGCGCGTAGCTGTCGGCGGCATTCTCGGCCGTAATCTGCAACCGCCTTGCGGCCGCAGTCGCCAGCAACAACGTGGTCTTGGCGGTCTGTTTGAAGCGCGCCTTGGTCTCTTTGGTCTTGGCCTTGGCCGCCAGACCCATCAATCGGGCGTGTTTTTTCCTGGCAGCGTCCATCAGGATCTTGTGCTGCTTCTTTGCGATGGTCCGAATGACAACATCGAGGTCGGCTTCGGCCATTTTACTTCCCAGGATTTTGCACGAACTTGGCGGGACTGATTTGCGGGGACGCTGGAGCGGGTGAAGGGAATCGAACCCTCGTATTCAGCTTGGAAGGCTGCTGCTCTACCATTGAGCTACACCCGCACGCGGCCGATCACCTAACACGCTCTGTGAGCGGCCTCAACCACCCATGCATCAAAGCTACCGTTAAAGGGAAACGTCAAAGGCGGCCCTTAACAGGCGGCAATTCCCTGCTTATACTGATGTTTCCATCAACAACGAAAGGAGGTGATCCAGTGTCTTATACCAAGCGCTGTCACCTCGCTGGGATCGCCCGCTAAGCTCCTCCAGCTTGGCCACCGGGGCGTTTCCAGCGCCTGGACCAGCGAGTTTCAAGAACAGGGGCGCGACGGGAGCCATCCCGCCGCGCCTTTCTTGTGCTGTCATTCCGGGGTGTGCGGAGCGCGCGACCCACATGGGGTGGGCGCGGATCGGCGGCGATGTTAGCGTCCGCCGCCTAGGAATCGGTGCGGCATGACCTTCACTTCGTGGCAGTTCGGCCTGTTTGTAGCGGTTGTGTTTTCAGCCTATTATCTGCCGTCGGTCCAGCCCCTTCAGGTTCACCTGCTGGTACTGGCGAGCCTGTTCTTCTACGGCTACGGACAGGTGGAACTGCTGCCGATGCTCGCGGTCGCGGTGCTCGGCACCTACCTGTTTCTGATCCTGGCCCTCGAAGCGCGCGCGATCTGGCTTCCGGTCGGAATCGCCTTCAACTTGGGCCTGCTTGCGTTCTTCAAATACAAATTCCTGCTGTTCGATCCGGCAGCGATTTCGACCGGATTTTCGGCGGCCGATTTTCTGCTGCGGCTGCCGCTTCCGATTGGGATTTCGTTCTTCGTCTTCCACAACATCAGCCTGCTGGTCGACCTGACGAAGGACGATCAAACCCACCGTCCCGACCTGACCGCGGCCTTTCTCTACATCATCTTTTTTCCGCAACTGGTTTCAGGGCCGATCACGCGGGCGCAGATGTTCCTGCCGCAGATCCGGGAAAAGCGTCTCGCCGACGTCGACTTCGTTGAGGCGGCAAAGTGGATTTTGACCGGCTATTTCTTCAAGCTCTATGTGGCCAACAATCTCAACGAGATGACGGCCTATATGGACTTTCCGCTGTACGAGACGGTCCGGCTGGAAGACAAATGGCTCCTGGTTTTCCTCTATCCTCAATCGCGGCGAATATCCCGCTTTGGTGCAGAAGTTTAGCGAAGGCGGCGCGGCTACCTGGCCGCGCCCGATTAGGTCAGCGATCGCCTTTTACGAACGGTGGCATCACGCACCGCCCGATCGCCGCCGGGTAAGAACTGACGCGGTCGCCTTGCTTCAAGTCCCCGCCGAGCGATTTCGACAACCGCATCTATGTTGAACGGGCCATGCATGAGTGGAACACCGCCCCTTCAGATTCGATCATGACGAACAATCTTGCGACGCTTCGGCGGCTCGTAGAAAAGATCGAGGCGCGCGGCAGCCGGGTCTCTTTCTACACCCTGCCTTATGCACCCGCGCTGCAAAATTCGGTCGCTGCAAAGGCAACGGCCGCGGTCGCGCATGCGGCATTTCCAGATGATCGCCAATGGATTCACCTTGATGGTTCGATGCCGGATTTGCGCTGGGCGGACGGCGTTCATCTCGACGAACGGTCCGCCGTGATGATCGCGCGGCAGATCGACCGCTTCTTAGGTGGCGCTGCTACCGGCCGTCTTTGAGGCTATGTCGAAACACAAAATTGTTGCAGTAATCCTTGCGCTTCCAGAACCACTCGCCGTCCTGGCGCTGATGCACGGCGGCATCGAACTCCGAGATCGGCAGGACCTGATCGCGGCAGATGAAGCTGCCCTCATAGCCGAGCGTCTCGAGGTAGGAAAACACGTCGTTGACATTGCCGGGCGCGAGATGGCGATTTTCGCATTCGAACACCAGTAGCGGCGCGTGCTGCCGCAGGATCCGCTCGGCGCCCTTGAACACCCCGAGCTCGGCGCCCTCGACATCGATCTTCAAGAGCGCGACCGGCTCGTTGGCATCGAAATAATCGTCGAGCGCGACCACCGGCACCGACAGCGTCGTGAAGCTTTTCGCCTCCGCCGCCCGGTGCGTGAGCGAGGCGCCGGGCGAATGGCCCGCGGGCACGAACAGATCCTGGTCGCCGGAACGCGAATAAACGGCCTTGGCTTCGACCGTCACATTGTCGAGCCCCGTCGCGCGACACACCTGCGCCAGGCGCCGGGCGAATTCCGGCTGGGGCTCGAAAGCGACAACCCGCCCCGTCCCGCACCAGCGCGACAGCCAGAGAATAAAACTGCCCTTGTTGGCGCCGATGTCGCAGGCGACATCGCCCGGCCGCAAGTGCCGGCTGATGATCTTGAACTCAGCCGTTTGATCGCGGAATCTCGCCTTCAGCGAGCGAAGGCGAAACCGGAGACTTTCGCGCGTCAGCCAGGCTTGGAAAAAGGACACCGGTCAGCTTTCGCGTGGCGGGTTGGCTTGCCGAGCCGCAGCTTGCGCAGCAAGCGAAGGATGGTGGGGGAAGAAGGACTCGAACCTTCATCGCTGCGAGGTGGATAGACACGCAGGCGTTTTACTGCCCTGGGAGTGCCCTGGGGCAATAACGTCTGCGTCTACAACCTGCGGTTCGAATATGACTCAAAACGGACCTATTGCCATCATTCAAAACATCAATGATTGCAATGGTTTGTTAGATCATTACAACCGAGCGTTGGTGGGGGAAGAAGGACTCGAACCTTCGAAGTCATAAGACGGCTGATTTACAGTCAGCTCCCTTTGCCACTCGGGACACTCCCCCGCTCAACCCCATCGCAGGCCCATCATCCGCCGAAACGGCGGCAGATAGCCATGGATGACGTTAAAACCGGGCGCCGATGGCGAGCTCCCGGTCGGGCGCGTTTATGGGCGAAGGGCCATGGCAAAGTCAACCAACGAGGGCCGCTAATAAGCACCCCATAAGGCACCAAATTGCCATTATCCGGAACCCGTGACAGAAGCTTGCCCATGAGCGATCGCGATCGAAAGCCAAAGTTCCGGCGTGGCGGCGGCAAGGGAGGCATCAAGGGAGGCGAGCGGGGCCGCGAATCCGGCCACCGGCCGCCCTGGCGCGGCCGCGACGGGAGCGTCGGACGAGCCGGTCATCCTGTATGGCTGGCACACGGTCGCGGCGGCCCTGGCCAACCCGCAGCGGCGGATTCGCAAGCTGCTGGTGACCGAAAACGCCGCCCGGCGGCTCGCCGAGGACCATATCGACACCCGCGTGACGCCGGAGATCGTACGGCCGAACCTGATCGACCAGCGCCTCGGGCCGGATGCCGTGCATCAGGGCCTGTTGGCGGAGGCCGATCCCCTGCCCTCGCCGGATATCGATACGCTGGCGCAAGAAGGCATCGTGCTGGTGCTCGACCAGATCACCGATCCGCACAATGTCGGCGCGATCATGCGCTCGGCGGCGGCCTTCGCGGTCAAGGCCATCGTCACGACCGCGCGCCACAGTCCCGAGGCCACCGGCGTGCTGGCGAAGTCCGCCTCGGGCGCGCTCGAACTGGTGCCGCTGGTGACCGTGCAAAATCTCGCACGCGCGCTCACCGAGATGAACGATCAGGGGTTTTTGACCGTCGGGCTCGACAGCCAGGGCGGCGAGAATCTCGGCGCGGTCGCGCTGCGGCAGCCCCTGGCGCTGGTGCTCGGCGCCGAAGGCAAGGGCTTGCGGCAGTTGACGCGCGAGACCTGCAGCGTGGTGGCGCGGCTCGACATGCCCGGCGAAATCAAGAGCCTGAACGTCTCGAACGCCGCGGTGCTGGCGCTCTATATCGGGGCGAGCAAGCTCGGCCTGATGGGCTGAACCTTCCAGAAAAATGACGCCCGCCCGCGAAAATCGCGAACGAGCGTCAATGTCTTCGATGGTGCGCGGCGATCAGTAATAGCGGCGCAGCACGTGCTCGCGATAGCCGTAATGGTGAAAATGGCCGTAGTAGCCGTACCGCATGCTGTGATGCCGCGCGTAGCCGTAATAATGGTGATGATGATGATAGGGTCTCCAGCCGGATACACCGCCCTCCTCATAGGCCGGATAGGGCGCGAAGTTGCCGGGACCGGAATAGGTCGGGCCCTGATCGACATAGTAGTATTGCGGCTGTGCCACCGGCGCGACACCATATTGCTGCACCGGATCGGGCAGCCGCTCAGTAGCTCCAACCGCCGCAGCCGGTGTTGCAGCCTGAATAACCCGGCACGTAGGTCTGCACGCAGGGGCTGGCATATCCGCACGGCGAGCAGCCGCCGTCGAACAGTCCGCCGCACGCCATCGCGGGCGCGGCGCTCGCGGCCACCACGGCGATCGCCGCTGCCAATCCTGAAATCGTCTGACGCATTACTCTCTCCTGTGGGTAGGTCTCTTGTTGGCCTGATTTACTCGGGGAAAATCTACTGGGGAGGCTTCCGCGGCTTGCGAAAATCCTGCGGCGGATTGGCGGGATCCTGCGGCATGCCGGCTCCGCCGAATTGCGGCGCGGTGATCACCGGGGGCGGATAAAGCGGCACCGCCGGCTGAGCGGGCTGCGGCGGATCGGACCTGGATTCCACGGACCATGATTGATGAAAGCTCTCGGCGGGTTTCGGCTTGCCCGGGGGCTCGATTTCGAGGCGCCCATACGCCCGGCACATGACCGGAACTTGGATAGTAATGACCGACGTGCAGATCGGGATCGACGAAGCGGCCGCCATAGACCGTGGGCTGCACATGGACGCCCTTGCCGAGGCCCCAGTCGCCTTCGACGACGGCGTAGGATGCATCGACCCCGTTAATGATGATCGGCACGCCCGGGCGGCCTGGAATCACGATGACGGGGCTGCTGCTGCCGGCCCAAGCCGTCCACGTCGTTCCGATCAAAATTGCCAGTGCAAATGCTGCGCGCATTATCTCAGATCCGAATTCTCACCGTACACCTAGGCGAACCGGCGAACCCAAGGGTTAAGGCCGCAGGCCAAACTTCCGGTAAGCCTAACGCCTAAGCATTCACGCTCCGTCAATTGCGGAAGACCGCGATATCAAAAAATTAACGGCTCCCGAACCCGCGAACCGCGGTCACGCCAACATGGTTTCCGCAATCGTTCTGGCGCCGATCGCGATGGTCAGCGCGCCGACGGCCCCCTGCAGGCCGCTGTTGGCCCAGGTCAGCCAGCGCGCCGACAGCGCGAGCGGCACGGCGATCACCGCCGACAGCGCGCCCATTCCGAACATCGAGCCGATCCCGAACAGCGCAACATAGCCGAGCCCGACCGCGACACTGGGGGCCTGCGATACCGTCAGCACCAGCAGCGCCGCCGAGCCGGCCATGCCGTGCATCAGTCCGACCAAAAGGGTGCGCCAGCGGAAGCCGTGCCCATGCGCATGAGACGCGCGGGCATGCGGCAGGACTTCGCCGGCATGGCTGTGGGCGTGGACGTGCACCGTGCCGTCGCCATGGCTGTGCTTGTGGAAATGCACGCGGTCGCGCCACAGCCGCCACAGCACGTGCGCGCCAAGGCCGACCAGCATGATGCCGACCGCGCCCTCGATCGGACGCGCCAGATGTTCGGGGATCGCCTGGCCAAGTCCAAGCGCGACGCCGGCGAAGGCGAACAATGTCAGCGTATGGCCGAGCCCCCACGTCAGACCATGCTTGACGACATCGGCAATATCGGTCCGGCGCGCGGCGATGCTGGAAACCGCCGCGACGTGGTCGACCTCGAGCGCGTGCTGCATGACCGAGCAGAAACCCGAGCCCCAGAATTCCAAACATATTCAGCCCGCCTTGCCTCTTCGATCCGCTCGACCGCGCTCTTTTTATTTGGGGTTGGAGAGCGCGCAGGAGGGAAACGACATGCCTGCCGCCGCGACTTACGTTTGCATGGCCATCCCGGCTATTTGAGCCGGTTGAGCGGCAAATTGGAATAAGAATCGAAGCGCGTTGTTGTGTGAGAAACGTATGGCGCGCGGCAGACGGAAAAAGGAGCAGCGCTCGACGAGATCAGGGGTTCTTGGCGCTGCGCTGGCTGTCACTTCCTTGCCGGTGGCGCCTGTGATGGCGAAGGAAGCAAGGCCATCCAGCCGTTCAGATCGCTTGCCGCCGCACCAACAACTCCCGGTAGCCAGGTCGCGAGCGGCAGCTCGCCTTGCTCGAAAGCCGCCTTGATGCTGCCGCTGAGTAGGCATTAGACTTGTGTTGTTGAGCGTTACGACACCAAAGGAAGAAACATATGAAGAAGTTCAGGATAATCGGCGCTGTGGCCATGTTTTCCCTGCTCGCCGGCCCGGCATTGGCACAGAAACTGATCGTCCGCGACGCTCATTGTGGGCACCACCAACTGGGAAATCCCTATACCCAGCAAGAGGATTACATGGCCTGGAGCGCCTGGCGCGCCAGGGGCAGCTGGGCTGAACCCTCATACGATCCGGCTTGCGCGCGCGTCATCCGTTCGTCCCACCGCTAGTCTGGCTAGAGCGAGATGACTTTTCGTCGAATCGTCATCTCGCTCTATCTTTTTGTTTGAGCATGATCTTCGCGCAAACGAGTTCCGCGTTTGTCGCGAGGGAAAATTGGTACCCACTTTTCCGGATCATGCTCTAGCAGCCGGAGGTCGTTGTCGGCAGCGACGCGTGCGGGTCATTGCTCGCAGCGTAACTGACGCGTTGAGCGGGCGAAGCGCCTCTTAAGGCTGCTCGCCGGATCCCGGCTCAAAGACCGCGCCAAGCGGCCTTGGCGTGCTGCGGTGCGCCAATTTGCACAACAATCACAACTATTTGTTTCCGTCACGGAACCAAAATCGGAACCTGCATTCGCTTTCCGCGTTCTCCGTTTGCTCTTGGCACAACCGAATGGAGGAACGCATGACCAAACTTGCATTGTTGGGTGCTGCTGCAGTCCTTTCGTCCGTGCTTGCGGGGCCTGCAATGGCGCAGCACGCGATGGTCCACCCTAATTCCATTGCCGAAACCGGCGTTTGCCCGGGCCGCGACGCGGGAAATCCCTATACCAAGCAGGAGGATTACATGGAATGGAGCGCCTGGCGCGCCAGGGGCGGTTGGGACGATCACAATGACTTGGATTGTTTACGTGGCGGCCCAATGCGCCACCACGAGGCGGGATTCTAGCCCGGCGCGGCAGGCGTCGCTTGCTGCTCACAAGCCTGCAAGGCATCACGATATCGAAAAAAGGCGGCCGCAAGGCCGCCTTTTTCGTCCGCTCGGATCAAGCGTCCGGCGCGGGCTATGATCACCGTCCGGCACAGCCTCGCAGAAACCGTGTGCGAGCATCTCTTTCAGCGCCCGCGGCACCATAGGAAGCGCCAAGACACCACTCGTAATGAACCGCGAAATCCGACGACCAGCGGGCCCCCTGCAGGCCGCCGACGCACGCCGGATTATTCAACCCGCCACGCACCTGGTTAAGCGAGGCCTGGGCATATTGCCTGCAAAATCCCGGATCGGCCGCGTGGGCCACGGTCAATCCTGCGAGAAAGAACGTCGATAAGATCACACTGGACGCCAGCTTGCTCGCCATGCCGCTTCTCCCCAACCCTCTGATTTCCCCGGGGCAAGTGTAACATCGCTTCGGCCCGATTCGGCAAGCCGACGGCATGTGTCCGAATCATGGTCGGCCGTTATATGCTGCGATAGCCACAAGCTGGCGGATTGGTTTCAAAGCGAAGCCGACCCTGCCGGCCGCCCGAGTAATACCGGAGACCGCACGGATGCGGTTAGCCCTTACTCTATTGATCGCGCTTTCAAGCACCGGCTGCACATTTTTCCAGAAGCCGGCGGCACAGGTGAGCGCGCCTCAGCAAACCGCGGTGGCGGCAAGTCCCCCGCCGGCTGCTGACGCGCCGCCCAGATTCGAATGCAGTGACGGGACGATTTCGACTTCCCAGGACGCCTGCCTCGTCGCCATGGCCCGGGCGCGGCTTCCTCCATCACAGGCCAAATAGCGGACGCCCGCCAATCCCACATCTTCGACCGGCGCCTCACCGGAAGGCCAAATGCCGAACCCGGAGGGCGGAAGGCAGGATCCGGCAGGCCCCTGCTGTGGCGGATTTGTCCTGCCAGTAGCCCTTGCCACACAACTCTGATATTTGACGGCGCCCCTGCCCCATGGTCTCAGGTTGCGGGGCAAGGGCGACCAGGCAGGATTTTGCGGGTCGATCAGTTGCCGGTTTAGCTCAGCGGTAGAGCAGCGGTTTTGTAAACCGAAGGTCGGGAGTTCAATCCTCTCAACCGGCACCAGCAAAATCAGTCGCTTACCTGATTTGTACCCGCAATCCCCGCCGGCGCTGCCGAACCGGGATGGCCAAGCCATCATTCGGCCGGAAGGGCGGCGGCCAGCGCGGCAGGCTGCGGGCGAAACACCAGCCACGCAAACAGCAGCATATCGGCGAGCACAACAAGCGAACCGATCGCCGCGATCGGATCGCCGACGGGGTGCCCGGTATGAACGAGCGCCACGCCGATGGTCAGCACCACGGTCGCGGCGACCCAGATCAAGACCTGGGCCAGTGCGGTCCGGCTAGCGTCGATTGCCGGGTGCAGACGATAGTAAAAGCCGAACAGAAACAGCGAGACGTAGCCGAGCAGGTTGAGGTGCGCGTGCGCCGGCATCGCGGCATGATTTTGCGAAATGGCCATGACGATGCCCCAGACCATGCCGGCCAGCACAAACAATATCGCGGATCGAAAACTCAAGGATGAAGCCTTCATTATCACCTCCTGCTGAATTGACTGGCTAGAATTTGATGGCCCGCGCCATGCCTCAGTGTGTTCCCTTTTCCGCAGGCTCCGGCAAGTCACCCCGCTTGATCGGTAGTTCCGGCGAAAGCCAAGCCACGGACGGCCTGGATGGCGACTCGTCACGGAACACGTTCATTTGACCGCAGGAACATCTTTCCTGGCAAGGCGGTTTTCCTCGTAACAGATTCGGAGGATACCAATGACCAAAATCAAGATATTGGGCGCTGTCGCTATTGTTGCGGCTCTTGCTGCGCCAGTCTTCGCTCAAGATGAGGGTGTATTAGGCCCCGGAAGTCGCAATGGTCTGACACCGCAGCCCGGCGTAACTCATCACGTGCGAAGCCATCATCACTGGATGCGATATCGCTCCAGCATGGCCAGCATGGACCGGACGAGCAGATCAAGGCCGGGCGGCCAATCGGTAGCCCGCAAGCCATCCGGCAGCTAAGCCCTGGCCTAAAAAACCGTTTAGTGACGGTGGCAGCACCTGCCCGGTTTCCAAAGGGCGGTGGAGCTTCCACCGCCGCCGCGGGAGATTTGTCGGACCATTACAGGTGGCCCATCCAGCGGTGCTCCTTGTTGTCCGCTCTTGAACGTAACGGACTCAAGTCGGACATCGCCACTGTTGAGTAAAGCACTCAACCGGCGCCAGCAAAATCTATTGCCGGATTTTGCAGCCCCCGTGACCACGCAGACCTGGGTCCCCTCGGCGGCGAGGGTCGGACCCGCGGTGTCTCGAGAGCGCTGCGCTCGTCAACCGTTTCATTCCAAGTCTTATCGCTCGATCAAGAATCACCTACAGCTGGTTGATCCGGGATCACTATTTGAAATGCGTTCATGAACCGTCGCGAGCGCCGGGCAGCTGGCCGAAAATCCCGGCCAATTTCAAGCGGCCCCGACGCCAGCGCAGCTGCTGCGCTGTGTGAGGCCGGCCTCCGTCATCTGCGGGCCGAGCAATATCTCGACGCTCAACTTTGTTGCCAACAGGCGCTTGAAGCGAACCCCGACCACGCCGACACGCTTCATCTGATGGGGCTACTGTCCTTCCACGCCGCACAATACGACCTCGCCGTGGAGTGGTTTTCGCGCGCCATCCGGCAAGACGCCAAACCGCAATACCTCGCGAGCCTCGGCACCGCGCTGCAGAATCAGGAGCGGTTTGAAGAGGCTTTCCAGGTATTCGACAAGGCGGTGCAGCTCAAGCCGGATGCCGCCGTATTGTGGAAGTTTCGCGGTAACGCTCTCGTAAGCCTGGAGCGGCGCGAACTGGCAGTGCTCAGCTTTCAGCAAGCGCTGAAATTCGATCAGCGCGATCGCGAGGCTGCCTGCAACAGCGGGACACTGCTGTTGCAGCTGGGGCGATTGGAGGAAGCGGTTTCCAGCTTCAATCTGTGCGACCAGTTGCAGGGCGACCATGCCCCGACATTGCAGAAGCGCGCGCTTGCGCTGCGCGGCCTTGAAAGGTTCGAAGAAGCCCTGGCCGACGGCAAGCGGGCGCACCTGGTTGATCCGACCAATGCCGACATCTGCAACATTACCGGGACCATCCTGCAATCGCTCGGTCGAAACGATGAGGCGTTGTCCTGGTTCGACCGATCGCTGCAACGTCGGCCGAACGATGTGGAGACGCTGAACAACAAGGCCTACGCGTTCATCGAACTTCGCCGCTTCGATGAAGCTTTCGCCGTCTATCGTCAGTCGAAGGCCATCGATCCCGGCCACGCCGCAACCGACTGGAATATGGCCTTGCTGCAAATGATGACCGGGAATTTCGAGGCCGGCTGGGCGGGACGCGAGGTGCGCTGGAAGACGCTGCTGCCGGGCGAGGCTCCAAAACTTCCCAAGCCAATATGGCTTGGCGACGAAGCCATCGCCGGCAAGACCATCCTCCTCCATTCGGATGAAGGACTGGGCGATGCGATTCAGTTCGCGCGCTACGTCCCGATGGTAGCGGCGCGCGGGGCGCGCGTCATTCTTGCGATCGAAGACGTGTTGCATCCCCTGCTGTCAGCCATGACCGGCGTCTCGCAATGCCTTTCGAAATCGGCCGCTCCGCTGCCGGCTTTCGACTTCCATTGCCCTCTTTCCAGTCTGCCGCTGGCATTCGGCACCGGGCTTGATTCGATCCCGGCAGAAAGATCCTATTTGCCGCCTCCCGCGGCGGATCGCGTGCGAGATTGGGAAGATCGCCTTGGTCCTCACGACCGGTTGCGCGTTGGCCTCGTCTGGTCGGGCAATCCGAAACACAACAACGATCGCAACCGGTCGATCCGGCTGCGCATGCTGACCCGCATCCTGGATCTGGATGCGACCTTTGTGAGCCTGCAGAAGGACCCGAGACCGGCCGACAGGGAAACGCTCCTCGAGCGGCCCGAGATCGTCGACCTGACCGCAGATCTCACCGACTTCGCCGAGACGGCTGCACTGATTTCATGTCTTGACCTGGTGATCACGGTAGACACCAGCGTCGCCCATCTCGCCGGAGCCCTCGGGTGCCCAACCTGGATCCTGCTGTCTTATACGCCTGACTATCGCTGGCTGCTCGATCGCGACGACAGCCCGTGGTATCCGACCGTGCGTCTGTTCAGGCAAAGCGAAACCCGCGAATATGGGAGCGTTCTGGATTCCGTGCGGATGGAATTGCTTGCGCTGATTTCCGCAAGCAAGACTTGAAGCAGGACCGGTTGAGCGGCGGTCACGCACGCCCTCCTCATGCGGATAGAGCCGCGGGCAAACCATCCCGCTGGATCAGGCGGCCATGTTTTCAGGCTTGTCCATCCTCAAGGCCGTATTCCCGATAAATGGCCTCCCGATCATCATCGGGAAACAGCCTGCACTTTGCCTGGGCCAGGTGCAGGTTGACGGTTCCGGATTGGCAGGCGGCGGCGAGGAGCTTTCTGATTTCGTCCATGTGGGTGGACGGCTGGTGTTTCGAAGGAAGCTGCTCCAGCGCGATCAGCGCTGTCGCCAAGGCTTCCGTGATGACCCATTCATCATGGCCCGTGATTCCCTTTCTTGGCATTCAGACCGTCCTCCCGTCTTGCCACCTGCGATGCGAAGCCGCGCTGTCCTCACCGATCATCGTCGGGATGCACCTCAGTGACGTGCGGTCACAGGATAGGAAAATATCAAGATGAATTGGGGTAGGTTCAAGACCGAGCACGCGGCCGAACGCGAACAACGTCGCGCGTTTCCCGCCAAGCCTTTGCCGTCTCACGCAGAATCACTTAGAGGTCGCTGAATTGGACACCATGATTGAAGTGCGCCGATGAGCCGTCGCGAGCGCCGGGCAGCCGTCAAGAAAGCTGGAGTCGGCCCGTTGACGCCGCGGGCGGAAACTGTCCCTGCGCTCTACAAGGCGGGTCTTGGCCACATGCACGCCGGACGGACTCTCGACGCCCAGCTTTGTTGCCAGCAAGCGCTTTCACTGGATCCCAACCACGCCGACACCCTGCATCTGATGGGTCTCCTGTCCCTTCACGCCCGACATTACGACCATGCGGTGGAGTGGATTTCGCGTGCGATCAGCCAGCAGCCAAGAACGGACTACCTGACAAGCCTCGGCACCACGCTGGCAAACCAGGGGCGGCACGACGAAGCTCTCAAGGTCTTTGACAAGGCGGTGCAACTCAAGCCCGATGACGCGGACCTGTGGAGAAATCTCGGTAACGTCCTCGTCGATGTGGAACGACCGACGGACGCAATCCTGAGCTTTCAGCATGCGCTGAAGCTCAATCCTCGCCATTGGGACGCAGCCAACAAGGCCGGGCGTCTCCTCTGTCAGTCAGAACGGTTCGAGGAAGCCCTTGCCTGCTTCAACCTGTGCGACGAGCTGCGGCCCAACGAATTCCAGACGCTGTTTTGGCGTGCGCTCGCGCTGCACGAGTTGAAGAGGCTCGAAGAAGCCCTTGCCGACAACAGGCGGGCGCAGGCGCTCGATCCGGCAAACCCGGACGTCTGCTGCAATATCGGCAACGTACTCGGTTCGCTCGGCCGGAACGAAGAAGCGTTGTCATGGTTCGACCGGAGCCTGGAGCTTCAGCCGAATTCTGCCGCAACCCTCACCAACAGGGCGGTCGCGTTGGCTGAACTCCGCCGTCTGGACGAGGCTTTCGCCGCCTATCGTCAGGCAAGGACCATCGATCCCTGCCACGCCGCGGCGGAGTGGAATTTGGCGTTGCTGGAAATGCTTACCGGGAATTTCGAGGCCGGCTGGGCGGGGCGCGAGGCGCGCTGGAAGATTCCGGCTCTTTCCTTGCACTACCCGAAATTTTCCAAACCGATGTGGCTTGGGAAAGAACCAATTGATGGCAAGACCATCCTCATCAATATCGACGAAGGTCTGGGGGATACGATTCAGTTTGCGCGCTACGTCCCTCGTGTGGCCGAGCTGGGCGCGCGCGTCATTCTGGTCGTACAGGATGCGTTGTACCCGCTGTTGTCGGAACTTCCCGGTGTCGCTCAGTGCCTTCCGCTGTCGACCGGCGAGCGGCCGGCGTACGAGATGTATTGCCCGGTCTCCAGCCTTCCCCTCGCCTTCGCGACGACACTCGAGACGATCCCGTCCGCGATCCCCTATTTGCCAGCTCCCGCGGAGTCCCGCGTGCAAGCCTGGGAAGACCGCCTCGGCGCTCACGACCGGTTACGGGTTGGCCTGGTCTGGTCGGGCAATCCGAAACACAACAACGATCACAACCGGTCGATCCCGCTGCGCATGCTGACGCGCATCCTGGATGTGGATGCCTCCTTCGTCAGCCTGCAGAAGGACCCGAGACCGGACGACAAGGTAACGCTTCTCCAACGCGCCGAGATCGTCGATCTGACCACAGATCTCACCGACTTCGCAGAGACCGCAGCATTGGTTTCGTGCCTCGATCTGGTGATCACGGTCGACACCAGCATCGCGCATCTCGCCGGAGCCCTCGGACTGCCAACCTGGATTCTTCTCCCATACATGCCCGATTATCGCTGGCTGCTCGATCGCGACGACAGCCCCTGGTATCCTACGGTGCGTCTGTTCAGGCAAACCGCAACCCGCGAATATCCAAGTGTGCTTGAGCGCGTGCGCATCGGGTTGCGCGCGATGGTATCCGCCCGCCAGGCTGGTTGATGCACTCGCTCGCTTGCCCGGTCGATTTCCTCACCAAGAGCCTCAACGGACATCGAAATAGCGAGACGGGAGGAGGACGTGCGCGCCGGCTTCATTTGGAACCTTAAGCCTGTCCGGTCCCAGGCTTCAGGTTCTGCATGTTCTTGAGCAGCAGTTCGGCAAACGTCGCCGCCGCAACAGGAAGACTGCGGCCGCGCAGCTGGCACAGCACGAGGTCGGCGGTCGGAAGGTCGCGGGTATCGACCGGCCGGCCGGTCAGGCCCATCCCGAGATCACCGGACGGCGCGCCGATCTCGATCTGGAACGAGATCATGTTGCAGCGATAGACCAGCGCCCGCAACATCTCGAACGAGTTTGATTCCGCGAGCGTGTTGAAGCGCAGGTCGCGCCGTGTGGTGACTTCATCGAGGATCTGGCGGCCGCTCAGCGTGCGATCCGGCAATGCCGCAGGGTACTCGGCACATTCCGAGAGCCGAACCGTTTTCTTGGCGGCCAGCGGATGATCGGAGCGAACGATGACGACCAGCCGCTGCGGAATGCTGGCGAGCACGCGGAGCGACGGCCACATCGCCGGGCGATACACCAGCGCCAGATCGACTTCATATGCCGCGAGCGAAGCCAGCGCCCGCTCATGGTCCATCACCTTCAGATCGAACAGAACCTTCGGATGCTGCTTCTGGAAGTCCGCGATGCGCGAGGGGAGGAAATCGAGCGCCAAGGCCTGGCTGCAGGCGATCTGTATCGGACCCCGCCGCAATCCCCTGAGGTCCTCGACCTGCGACAGCATCCGCTCGGCTTCGGCGATCTGGCTGCGCGCATAGCGCACGAACATCTCGCCCGCGGTCGTCAACCGCACGCCGCGCGGACGGCGCTCGAACAGCGGCGTTCCGACCTCGGCTTCGAGATCCTGAATGCGGCGATTCATCGCCGACGGCGTCAGATTGAGACGCTCGGCCGCCTTTCGGATCGAGCCCGAGCGCGCCACCTCGACCACATTGGCCAGCAGCTTCAAATGTCGCATGCTACCTCCGGTGATGCCTTTTATGCACCGCTCATGACGAAAGTTAGCAGCAGATTAGGTCACTGAAAAGCGCTAGGCTGAAAGCAACAACCCGGCGAGCCTGGCCAGAGTCCAACTTAACCGGCCAGAGACGATCCGGAAGACGGATCCCAGACCTGACAGGAAAACCGAGATGATCGGACACCACGCGTTTCGTGGAATGAAGGCGCTTGCGTTCGCACTGGCCTTCACCACCGTCGCCACGGCCGCACAGGCCGACACCAAAATCAAGCTGGTCCTGAACTGGAAGTACGAGGGACCGCAGGGAATGTTTTTCCTGGCGCAGGATCGCGGCTATTTCAAACAAGAAGGCCTCGACGTCACCTTCGATCAGGGCAACGGTTCAGGCGCTGCAGTGCCGCAGGTTGCGAACGGCGCCTATGACATGGGCTTCGGCGACATCAACGCGCTGATCGAGCTGGCGGCCAAGAAGCCGGACGAGGCGCCGGTCGGCGTCTTCATGCTCTACAACCGCCCGCCCTTCACGGTCGCAGTCAAGGCAGACAGCCCGATCAAGACGCCGGCCGATTTTGTCGGCCGCAAGCTCGGGGGTGCGGCCAATGACGGCGCCCTCAAACTGTTTCCGGCGCTGTGCGCGACGGCCAATATCGATTGCACCAAGGTCGAGATCGTCAACATGCAGCCCAGCCTGCGCGAGCAGATGCTGATGCGGGGCCAGGTCGACGGCGTGTTCGGCTACCTCACCACCATCCGCTTCAGCGCCCGGCTGATCGGCGTCGACCCCGACAAGGATCTGCGCTTCATCAAATTCGGCGATTACGGCATGGACCTTTACTCCAACGCCATCATCGTCTCGCGCAAGTTTGCGAAGGAACATCCTGAGGCCGTCAAGGGCTTCCTGGCTGCGCTCAACCACGGCATCAAGGATGCGATGGCCGATCGCCAGGCCGCGATCGATGCGGTTGCCGCGCGCGAGCCGCTGATCAAGCCCGCGATCGAACGGGCGAGGCTGGATGCCACGCTGGCCGACGAGATGACCCATCCCGAAATTGCAAGGATCGGCATCGGCGACATCAGCGACGACCGGATGGCGAAGGCGATCGATATCCTGGTCAAGGCCAAGGAATTGCCGCGCACCCCCAAGGTCAGCGAAATCTTCGACCGCAGCTTCCTGCCACCGGCCCGCGAGCGCCCGACGGCGATCCAACCGGCGATGTGACACGGGATCTGGGTCTTCAGTTCTTCAAACCAACACGGATGAATTCATGAAGCTTTCGCTTGGAGATCGCGTCACGCTCATCACCGGTCCGGCCAAGGGCATGGGCGCTTCCATCACGTATGCCTTCGCCGCCGAAGGCTGCAAGCTGGCGCTGGTGGGAAGGGACACCGCGGCCATCGAGCCGGTCGCGGCAGAGGTGAAAGCCGGCGGCGGCATGGCGATCGTCATCCCCTGCGATCTCACCGATGCAAAGCAGTGCGAAGAGGCCGTCGAGGAGACCAAGGCCCAATTCGGCGGCCGCCTCGACATCCTGGTCAATGTCGCGGGCGGCTCGGGCCCGATCGGCAAGACCGGCGTGCAAACCACGCCGGAGGAATTCGACGAGATCGTCACCCTCAACATGAATGGATGCTTCCACACCATGCGCGCGGCGCTGCCGACCATGATCGAGCAGCGCTACGGCAAGGTCGTCAATGTCGGCGGCACCTTCGGCATGCGCGGGCGTGCCGGGCGCCTGGCCTACTCGGCCTCGAAATGGGGCCTGCGCGGCATCACCAAGAGCTTTGCGCTCGAAGTCGGGCAGTACAACATCAACGTCAACTGCGTTGCGCCTGGCATGGTCGACGGTCCCCGCTTCCGCGAGAAGGTCTGCCGCGACATGGCGCAGAAGCTCGGCATCTCGGAGCAGGAGGCCGCCGAACGCCACGCCGCCGACTACGCGCTCAAGCGCGTGACGGTCGATGCCGACGTCGCCAATGCCTGCCTGTTCCTCGCCAGCGACGTATCGCGCCAGATCACCGGCGTCGATCTGCCGGTCGACGGCGGCTGGGCAATGTTGTAACGGGAGATACGGCCATGTCGGAGATGGTGGATCTGGTCATCAGCGGCGGCACGGTCGTATCATCGGACGCGAGCTACCCTGCCAGCGTGGCCGTCAAGAACGGGCTGATCCACGCCATCGGCGCGCCGGAGGCGATGCCGCCGTCGAAGCAAACGCTGGATGCGACCGGGCTGCATGTGCTGCCCGGGGCGATCGACGTTCACGTGCATTTTCGCGATCCCGGCTACCCGCAGAAGGAAGACTTTGCCAGCGGCACGGCTGCTGCGGCCTTCGGCGGCGTCACCACGGTGTTCGACATGCCGAACACGCTGCCGACCGTCGGCAACCCCGAAGCCCTTGCCGACAAGCACAGGATCGCGGCTGCGGAGGCCTATGTCGATTACGGCCTCTATGCCGTCCTGGGCGAGGACAGCATTGAACATGTCGGCGCGCTGATCGACGGCGGCATCATCGGCTTCAAGCTCTATATGGGCAACACGTTCGGCCGCATCCCCTCGCCTTCCACCGGCGCGATGCTGGAAGCTTTCGAGGTGGTAGCCCCCACCGGCAAACGCATCTCGCTGCATGCCGAGACCAATTCCATCATGGAGCGGCGCGAGTCGCGGCTGCGTGCCGCCGGCCGCACCGAGGCGATCGCGCATCTGGACGCGCGGCCGGCCGTGGTGGCGGTCGAGGCGGTGGCGCGCGCAGCGATACTTTCCGAATGGACCGGCGCCCGCATTCATGTGCTGCATATCTCCTCGGCCGCCGAACTGCGGCCGCTGACTGAGGCCAAGGCGCGCGGCGTCGACATCACCGGAGAGACCTGCCCGCATTATCTCTTGCTGTCCGAGAAGGACTACCAGAAATTCGGCGGCGTCATCCGGGTCAATCCGCCGGTGCGCGAAGCCGCCAACCAGCTGCCGCTTTGGGCCGCATTGATGGACGGCACCATCGACATGATCGCCACTGATCATGCCCCGCATGCGCCGGACGAAAAGACCCGCGCCGACATCTGGACGGTCGACTGCGGCTTTCCGGGGGTCGAGACGCAGATGCCGCTGATGCTGACCGAGGTCAGCCGCGGCCGCGCCAGCATCGAGGACTACGTGCGATGGAGTGCGGAGAATCCTGCGAAAATCTGGGGGCTCTACCCCCGCAAAGGCACGCTGACGGTGGGCTCGGACGCCGACATCGCCATCGTCGACCTCGACCGCGAATGGACGATCGACGACGCGAAGATCCAGTCGCGTTCGAAGATCTCACCGTGGCACGGCCGCAAAGCGACCGCGCTGCCGATCCACACCCTGGTGCGCGGACGTTTCGTGATGAAGGACCGCCAGCTTCAGGAGAGCGCACGCGGCAGCGGTCGCTCGGTTCATGCGATCCAGAACATGCCGCCCGCAAGCCTGCGCAACACCGCCTCCACGATGGCCGTCATTACATCCCGGCGAAAAGGTGACGCCCGATGAACGCTTCGCCGGAAAAGCCTGCCTTGCCGTCGGGCAATGTGATCGATCTGGAAAAGGTCGGGGTCACCTTCGGCGGCCTCAAAAACCAGGTCACGGCGCTGGCGGAAACTTCCTTGCGCATTACGCATGGCGAGTTCGTGGCTTTGGTCGGTCCTTCCGGTTGCGGCAAGTCGACGATCCTCAAGCTGGTCGCGGGAACGCTTGATGCCTCGCACGGCCAGGTGTTCGTCGCCGGACGCGAGGTCGGCGCGAACCATGTGCGGATCGGCATGGCGTTCCAGAACCCGACCCTGCTGCCGTGGCTGAACATCTGCGACAACGTCATGCTGCCACTCAAGATCGTGCCGCCCTTCAAGCAGGCATTTTCGGAAAAGCGCAAATCCGAGTATCGCGACCGCGTCGAGGCCTCGCTGGCGCGCGTCGGTCTGGCCGGTTTCGGCGCAAAATTTCCCTGGCAATTGTCCGGCGGCATGCAGCAGCGGGCTTCTCTCTGCCGGGCGCTGATTCACGATCCCACGCTGCTCCTGCTCGACGAGCCGTTCGGGGCGCTGGATCAGTTCACCCGCGAGGAATTATGGGAGATCATGCAGAATCTCTGGATCGAAAAGCAGCCCACCGTGCTGCTGGTGACCCATGACCTCAAGGAAGCGGCCTATCTCGCGTCGCGGATCTGCGTCATGCAGGCGCGTCCCGGCCGCATCGTCGACGACAGCACGGTTCCGTTCGCCCGGCCCCGCACCATTGACGTGTCCTTCGAGCCTGATTTCGTATCGCTCACCCAGCGGCTGCGTGAACGTATCGTCGCCGCCCGCGCCGTCCAGCAGGCCGCGTCATGAACGAAGTCCTGCGGCGCCGCATCCTATCGATCACCTGCATCATCGGCTTTTTTGTCATTTGGGAGCTGTTGTGCCTGGCGTTCCATGTCCCGGACATCGTGCTGCCGCGGCCGAGCCAGATACTCGCGACCCTGTGGACGCGCTTTCCCGCGATCTGGCCGCACGCGCTGCAGACGCTTTATACGACGCTGGTCGGATTCGGCCTCGGCATCGTGATCGGCATTCTGCTCGGCATGCTGATCGGCTCCTCGCGTCTTGCCTACGACGTCGCCTACCCGATGCTGGTCGGCTTCTCCTCGATCCCGAAAGTCGCCGTGGTGCCGATCTTCGTGCTCTGGTTCGGCGCCGGCACCGTGCCCGCCGTGCTGACGGCCATGATCATGTGCATCTTTCCGATCGTCGTGAATGTCGCGACCGGACTTGCTGCGACCGAGCCCGAGCTGCAGGACGTGATGAAAACGCTGCGGGCGACCAAGCTCGAAATTCTCTGGAACGTCGGCCTGCCGCGGACCATGCCGTATTTCTTTGCCTCCCTGAAAGTCGCAGCGACGCTCGCCTTCGTCGGCACCGTGATCTCCGAGACCGTTGCCTCCAACCGCGGCATCGGCAACTTGATGATGATCGCAAGCTCGAGTTTCGACGTGCCGCTGGTATTTGCCGGGCTGTTCATCCTGGCAGCGCTCGGCGTTGCGCTCTATGTGATCTTCTCGCTGATCGAGGGCCGCGTCACCGGCTGGGCGGTGCGCAGCGACAATTTTGCGGCCGGCGGTTAGCGGCGCTAGAGCCAGACGCATACCAGCACGAGGTTAGTCGCGCATGCCGCCAGCAGCGCGACGGTCAGCGCCACGTGCACGCTCTCGACGGAGGTTTTGACGGCCATTCTCATGACGGCCAAAACATCGGGCGATTCTACCAGGGGAGTCTCGCAGGATATTTTTCTGGCGATTCAGGACTCGTTTACGACTTCAGGGACTCCCGCCGAAAACCGCCCGAAACCCGGCCAATTTCGGCTTCTCACGAGCGCGTGAACGGCCCGCCGCCGGGCTGAAACCCTCACCTAGCCCGGTGCGTTAACGCGCTTTCGAGGGAAGCGACCCGATGCCCTATGCGCTATTTTCCAATGACGCGAAGCTGAGCAAGGCTTATCCGACCGAGACGGACGTCTGGAAACTCGCCCGGAAAAGCGGGCTCGTGGTCGACGCGGTGTCCGAGGACAATCAGCCGGGACCGCGGCCGGTGCTCGACAATGACTACGAGATCAGGCCTTGCCGGCCCGACCCGCAGGAAGATCCAGCCAGGAACCAGGCCGAGGCTGAGCGCGAGGCGGAACGCGACTTGCAATTCAGTTCTTCGGAGTTGGGTTAGTTCTTCGGGCAGCCTGTTCCGGCGAGCGCTCCGATCAAGCCTTGAGCTGTGGGGGTGAGTTCTAAGGCGTCGCCACCGCCAGCGATGCCTGCTCGGCGGCGAGTGTCACGCAGACTTTCCGGCGATGAAGTCCCCTGATCGCCCCGGTGACCTTGAGGACCATCCCGTGCGGACATGCGGCGTCCTGCACAAAGGCAACCGCATAGGGCGCAAGCAGCAGGGGTTCGGATTTCAGCACGGTTTGTGCCCGGCACGGCAACGCGATCGCGGAAAAAACCAACACTAACGTCAGAACGCGCATGTCTGTTGTCCACCAACCGGCGCAACCATAATAGCCGATCGCGCGCGAAAGTTTCACGACGGAGGAAAATTATTTTTTCAGTCCGCCGACAACGGCGACCACCCCACGCCGTTGGCCAAAGTCGCGGCCCAAAGCCGACCAGGCAGGCGCCAGCCCGTCGTCCCGGAGCCGGCGCCGCCGGAAAAAAATCCCGCTAGGGGTGGAAGAGGCTTCCTTCGATCTTTTCGATCAGGAATTTCGAGCCGGCGTTCGACAAATGCACAATATCGGTCGTAACCACGTCATCCGCTGTCGGGCCGACCCGGGTCAGGCATCCGTCGCCGTCGCAGAGCGCGCGCCATGCCGAGATATATTCGACGCCGGCCGCCTGGCTGAAGGCGCGCATCTGTTCGTCGCTTCCCGCCCCCGTAACCCCCGACGCAATCCTGTCGGCGATCACATGCCGAAACCGGTAGGTATTCACCAATGCCAGCGGAAGCGTCCGCTTCCAAAGCGGCACAGGCCCCAGGATGACGATGCGCGGAATGTTGAGGGCCTTCAATTGCCTGACGGTTGCGCCGAGCTTGCCGAGGTCATGGGTCCGGTCCCACATCGCGTGCAGCAGAACGATCTGGGGATGCGATGACTTGACGAAGCCAAACACCAGATCGTTGACCGCGTCGCAATTGACATTGGCCAAAAGGATCGGCGCGCAGCCCGGGGCTGCAAAATGGGCCAGCCGGAACGGGATCGTCTCCTCCGCCTTCTTCAGTCCGGGAAAAAGCGCAGCCGCATTGGAATCCCCCCACAAAAACAAAAGCGGCTTGTTGCCCGGCTCGATGCAGTTCGCATCGAGCCTCGCACCCGGCGCCTCCAGGAAACATCTGTCGCGGAATCCGGCATTGTTCTGCGGCGAAAGCATCGCGATGTCGCGAATTTCAGCGGGAAAACGGAAGCCGAAGCCGGCGCCGGCAGCTGTGACGATTCCGGTGACGCCCACCGCGAACAATGCGAAGGACAGTCGTGGAACGGCGTTGGGATTTCGGCGCAGCGGAATTTCGACGAAGCGGAATGTCAACCAGGACAGGACCACCGCGACAATGACGGCTGCCCAAATCTCCAAAGCATTGGGTACACCGTTCCGCAGGATCGCCAGATACGACAACAGCGGCCAGTGCCAGAGATAAAGCGGATAGCTGATCAATCCGATCAGAACCATCGCCCGGCTCGACAGCAAAACCCTGTTCACGGCCGAATTCGGCGAGAGGATGATCAGCACCGCGCCAAGCACCGGCAGCAACGCATAGGCGCCGGGAAACAGGCTGTCCTTGTTGAGCGTCATCCCAGCAACGGCGATCGCTGCGACTCCGATCGCCGCCTTGAGGTTGTCCGCACTCGAAAAACGTCGCGTTTCTCCTTCGGGACGGTCGACGAGGCGGTTGGCGACGATGCCGCCGGCCAATAATTCCCACGCCCGCGCTATCGGTGAGTAGAACGACCACTCCTTGTAGCCGAGGAAGATCATCAGACTGACGGCAAACGATGCAGCCGCGATGGCCGCCATCCAGGCGCGCTGGTGTTTCGAACCGAACATCACGACCAGAAGCGGCGGCCAGAAGATGTAGAACTGCTCCTCGATCCCCAGCGACCAAAGGTGGAGGAGCGGATTTTCACCCGCATCCGGCGCAAAATAACCGGTCTGCCCGAGCTGAAACAGATTCGAAACAAACGCCACGCCGGCTGCGGTCGAGCGGCCGAGCAAGGCAAATCCGTCCGGCAGAAGCACGAACCAGCCGATCAGGTAGGTGACGGCCAGCACGACGATGAGCGCCGGAAATATTCGCCTGATACGGCGAGCGTAGAATTCCAGCGAGGAGAAGGTGCCGGCCTTGGCCTGGGTGAGGATGATCCGGGTGATCAGGAAGCCGGAAATGACGAAGAAGATATCGACCCCGATAAACCCGCCCGGAACCAGCGAGGGCTGCGCGTGATATCCCACCACCAGGAGGATCGAGACCGCGCGCAGGCCGTCGATGTCGGCACGATAGGGCGTATCGTGTCGGGCCCGACCCATCGGCACTATTGGGCTCCCCTCCCCGTAACTTCTTTCCAGCACCGATCGCGCCCTCACGCGGCCTGTTCCCACGGCCGCTGGATTGCTCTTTGCACCAGATTTCGGGATTGCAGAAGCCCTCCGGCTCCGGCGCCGGCCTGCGCGAGTGGAAGCCGACCCCGGCAGCCCAACAAAAAGGGCCGGCGCAAGGCCGGCCCTTTCCGTATCGGATCGATCCCTGATCAGTACTTGGCGACCACCGGGCCACCCCAACCGAAGCGGTAGTTTATGCCCAGCTTGATGGTGTGCTCGTCATCCCGGAACCGGGCGCCGATGATCTCGGGGGTCCCACCGGTAAAGGTGGTGCTGCCGAAATTGTAATACTGGTATTCGCCTTTGACGGACCAGTTCGGCGCGAACATGTATTCGAGGCCGGCGCCAACGGTATAACCGTCCTTGTGATCGCCAGTGGTCGAAAAGGCGACCGGTACGCCGCCGGCACTGACGCCAATATTGTCATTGCCGCGCCAGGCATAACCGCCCTTGGCGTAGAGCAGCGTCGGACCCCAGGTATAGCCTAACCGACCGGTCACCGAACCGATCTGGTCGGTGTTCGCGGTCACCAACGTGCCCGCCGGGAACAGCATGCCATTGCCGCTGTTGCCGGTAAGCCAGCTGTACTGGGCTTCAGCACCGATCACCCAGTTGGTCGCGAACTGGTAGTCGAAGCCGCCCTGCACGCCGCCCATGAACCGGCCGTTGTTGTTCTCCAGGCTGTTGGAGCCCGGGAAGGCACCGCCGATATGGCCGCCGATGTAGAAGCCGGTCCAGTTGTAGACCGCTGCGGGCGCCGTATAGGCCGGAGCTTTGGTGTAGGTGCGCGCCGGAAGGTCGGCTGCGAATGCGGGAGCCGCAAACACGACGCAAGCAGCCGCACCGAGCAGAATTTTCTTCATGAGAGTTCCCCGTTATTGGCAAGATCGACATCAATCAAACAACGTGGCGTCAATTTGGTTGCTATGCAGTGACTGAATGCGTTTGTTTCAAGATATGATGGAACACCAACAACATCATTGGTTCCCGCGCGATTCCTGCTTCTATGGCGGAAAACGGCCATTTCTCGGACCGCTATTGTGTCCGGCGAGGCGATGTTCAGGTTCAAAGCTCGCTGAAATGTGATCGAAGTTCCCGACGCCCGCGCGAGCGATCCGGCGGAACTCGACAACGGAAGATGGCGGCGCGTTATTTGATTGCGCGAGAACGCGTTATCGCGTCATTTTTTCCAGCTCCGGAAACGGCGCATAGACCGCGCCGGCGCAGATCTCGCCGGCTTTCTCGATCATCCGGTCGAGCCGTCCATTGACGTAGAGAATCGCGCGCTCCCGAGCCTCGCGGTAGCTGCCGTCGGCTTCGCGCGCGGCAAAGCGCAGGCAGCTGACATAGCGCATCTTGCCGTTGACGTCGCGTTGCACCGGCTCGGCCATAACCGCATCATGCACGCCGACCGGGTTGTTAAGATAGGTCCGCATGAACGCGAGCAATTCGCCGCGATAGTTGTTCGGGAACGGCTGAGCGGTGGAACTGCCGCTGCCCATAAAGCTGATAGGCCTGCTCTCGTCGCTGCCCGCGCAAGCCGCGAGCGCGATCGGCAGCATCAGGATCGCCACACGCTTCGCCGATATCCCCAACTGCAACCCGTCTTTCGAAAATCCAACGCCTGGCGAAGTTCTAGACCTTCCGCAGAAGAAAGGGAATCTGCATTTCGGTACAGATGCCTGCCATGATGCGGCGCCGGCCCAGCGCCGTGGGGGTGACACGACGTGGGCCGGACCTCATATCCGACGAGGGCGGCGGGGCGATGGGTGAACCCGCTCCCGGCGGATCGCGTGTCAGCCGCGCTTGGCGGGGTGCGTCACGTGCTTGGCTGCGATCTTCGGTGACTTTTGCACCTTGTGCGTGGCCATCTTCTTGTGGAAGCGATGATGGCTGGCATGCCTGACATGATGGTGGCCCATCTTGGCGTCGGCCTTCAGCGCGCTCTGCTTCACCGCCGCAGACTTGGTGACGGGTGCCTGCGCGGTCTTGCCGGTATCGGCTGCGAACGCGGGAGCGGCGAGAACGGAAACTGCGAGCAACGCTGCGGAAATTGTCTTCAACATGATATTCTCCTCCTTAAGGGGATCTCACGGAGTGGCCGGTCGGATGGCCGGGCTCGTCGATCATGCTGCGATCCTAAGCGCGGCGCGCTGAACCCGCCCTGAAGCGCGGCAACAGACTTCGTTCATCTGGATGACATCTTGGTCATGTTCGACGAGCCGGTCGCGAATGTGGCCGCAAAAAATTCCCAAAACTGCAGGAAAAATGCCCCGGGAATGATCGGTTGCGGCGGGTGTTCAAATTGGCGGGCTTCGGTATAGGATTGCCCTAACGGACACCAGGAGAGACGCATGACAAAAATTGCGATCCGGCTTTTGACACTTGCAATCTACGCGATGGCGCTGGTGGCAGTGCCTATGGTCAACGCAGCCAAGGCCGCGGGCGGAGAATCCCCATCGCCGGCGACCGACTCGACCAAGGACAAGAAGAAGAAACACGACAAGAGCTCCAGCATCGACGATCCCAAGTTCATCGAAGGCTATCGCACGGCCTACGCCACGATCTACGATCGCAACGACTACGCTTCCGCCATCGAGCAGTTGAAGGCGCTCGGCCAGGACGACCGCGCCGATGTCGCCAATCTGATCGGCTATTCCTATCGCAAGCTCGGCGACTACAAGGTCTCGCAGATCTGGTATGAACGCGCGCTGAAGGCCGACCCCAACCACGTGCGGACCTGGCAGTATTACGGATTGTGGCAGCTCGAACAGGGCAACCGCGATCAGGCGCAGTACCACCTGAGCCGCATCGGCCAGATTTGCGGCACCGATTGCGCCGAGTACCGCTCGCTTGCCCTGGCGCTCGAAAAGCCGACGGGTAGCGGCCTCGTCTACTGATTTCACGATCACGATCGGACGGCGCAAGCTTTTTCAAGCTTGCGCCGGTTTTGATTCGACCATGCCTTACTTCATCAGCGTCTCGGCCTCGGCGCGGAAAGCCTGGCGCGCGGCGTCGGCCGAATAGAACATGTGTCCGCCGCGATATACGACGAGCTTCACCCGCTCGGGCGAGGCATAGGCCGGCAATTGGTCGAGCCAAATCTTAGAGCCGAAATAGGGCGTGGCGAGATCGAACAGACCGTGCCCTACGAGCAGTTTCAATTTCGGATCGAGCGCAAGAACCTGCCGCAGCTGGGAGATCGACTGCGGGGGACTGAGGCCGCGGCCGAAATCCCAGGCTTTCTCGACCGTGCCGTTGAGCAGGTGATAGGGCCCGTCCGGCCGCCAATTCAGCGTATGTGCGGTGAGATCGACCACTGCGCTGGTCAGTGGCGCGATCAACGGTTCGCCGGACGGGTCGTCGAAATGCGAGCTGCTCGAATCCGGGTCGGGATCGAAGCCCAACACCGATGCATCGTAACGTCCGGTCACCTTGCCATCGCGCCGGTCGAATTCGCGGCGGAACTCGGAGACGCCCAGACGCCCGGCCAGCCTGCGGCTCACGGCGCGATCGATCCCCGTCAAGGCGGAGACCCGGTCGGCGAGGCGCGTCGTCGCCTCGGCGTCAGCCTCGCCTTTTACCAGATCGGTCAGGAAATCGCCCCGCGCATAGGCTTCGACATCGGCCATGTCAGCGCGGGTCACCGGGCCCTTCGCCTCACGCGCGACCGCCGCCATGGTCGGCAGGCTCGCGACATATTGAAGGATGCTGGAACCGCTATATTCGCGGAAGTCGAGGACCGGAGAAATCAGGATCAGTCCCTTGACGCCGACGCCCTGCCGGGTCTGCAGCTCGCGAACGACCTTGGGGCCGCGGATGCCGCCATAACTTTCGCCGACGATGAATTTGGGCGAGAGCAAGCGATCGGACTTTTGCAGCCAGCGGCGGACCGTGGCTGCGAGCGCGTTGACGTCTCCGTCGATCGAGAAAAATCGCTTGCGCACGTCCTCCTCGGTCGCGACGAAACGGCTGTAGCCGGTGCCGACCGGATCGATGAAGACGAGATCGGTAAAATCGAGCCAGGTCTCGGCATTGGGCTTGAGATCGGGTGATGCGGAGGAAATCGCCGCATCCCCGTTGATCGCCAGCCGCCACGGGCCGGCATTGCCGAGCTGCAAATAGGCCGAGGCCGCGCCCGGCCCGCCATTGAAGAAGAAGGTTACAGGCCGGCTACGCGGGTCGACACCGTCCAGCTGATAGGAGGTGTAGGCAATATCGGCTTGCGGCTCGCCCTTGTCGTTGAACAGACGGATCGAACCTGCGGTGGCGGTGAAAGCCAGCCGCCGCCCGGGGAGTTCAACCGACTGCTTTGTCGTGGAATCCGGCGGCAGCCGGTGTTGCTCGGAAGCCGTCGGCGGATTGGCCGTGCTGCCGCGCCCACCGGGCGCCGACTTCTGCCCTGAAGGCGCTGCTGCGGGTTGGGACGCCGGCGGCTGCGCCGCATCCTCGGCGCGCGCTCCGGCCGCCACCAGCAACGTGGCAAGCACGAGGACTAAGCCGGCATGCCGCAGCGTGATGAAATCAACGGCCATATCTGTTTCCTCCCTGCACGTGCGCACGCGCGCCCCGCAATCAGTTGAACCTGCGAAAGCAGGCTTTTTTCCCGCAAGCGGCGGATTTTGACCCAAAACTGCGACAGATCGGCATTCCCCGCAAGCACGGAGGATCATCTCGACAAGCACCGGCAAGGTCGTATAGACGACCTCGGCGCACCCGCTTTCATCCGCGCCAAATATGAGCCTGCAATCCCATGACCACTCCGCAGCGATATGAACGGATCGCCTTCGTCGCGAGCGCGGGCGCGGAGGCCCAGGCGGCGCTTGCGCAGCTGGTCGCACTTTATGGCAACCACGATCCCGCCGATGCCGATGTCGTGGTGGCGCTCGGCGGCGACGGATTGATGCTGCAAACGCTGCATCAGCACATGCATTCAGGCACGCCGATCTACGGCATGCATCGCGGCACCGTCGGCTTCCTGATGAACGAGTTCTCGACGCACGATCTGCAGGTGCGTCTGGCGGCCGCGCGCGAATCGCTGATCCATCCGCTCTTGATGCGCGCCACCGACATGAAGGGCGTGGTGCATGTGCACCACGCGATCAATGAAGTCGCGCTGTTTCGCCAGACCCATCAGGCCGCGCGGCTGCGGATCCTGATCGACGAACGCGAACGCATGCCGGAGCTGATCGCCGACGGCATCCTGGTGGCAACGCCTGCGGGGTCGACCGCCTACAATCTTTCGGCGCAGGGCCCGATCATCCCGATCAACGCCGCACTGCTCGCGCTGACGCCGATCAGCCCGTTCCGGCCGCGGCGGTGGCGCGGCGCGCTGCTCCCCAACACGGCCTTTGTCGTCATCGAAGTGCTCGAGGGCGACAAACGCCCGGTCGCGGCGGTGGCCGACCACGACGAGGCGCGCGACGTCCGCCGCGTCGAGGTGCTTTCCGACAAGACCATCTCGATGCGGATGCTGTTCGACCCCGGCCACAGCCTCGAAGAACGCATTCTGAGCGAGCAATTCGGCTATTGATGCTCCGTTTCGGCCTGGCCGGGGAGCCAGGCGTGCCCCGGTTTGACGGGCGCGGCGGAAGGCATCCGGGGTAGCCCTGCCCCTGCCGTCGCAACCATTCGTTAACGGGCGCGGGATATGGTTAATGCTGGGTATACCCGCTTCGCTGGGATACCCCAGGGCCCGGCCATGTTTCGCATCGATTTCAACAAGCTGCGATTCCTTGTCTGCGACGACAATCCGCATATGCGCCGCATCTTGCGGACGCTGTTGCATTCGTTCGGCGCACGCGAGGTCTATGAGTCCGAGGACGGCGCGACCGCGCTCGAGATGTACACCCATTACGTTCCCGACATCGTCATCACCGACTGGGCGATGCCGATTTTCGACGGGCTCGAATTGGCGCAGATGATCCGGCAGCCGGAGTCGAAGGGCAATCCCTATGCCCCCATCATCATGCTGACCGGCCACTCCGAGAAGCGGCGTGTGACGGTGGCCCGCGACGCCGGCGTGACCGAATTTCTCGTCAAGCCGATCTCGGCGAAGGGGCTCTATCAGCGTATCCTCAACGTCGTCGCCAATCCGCGTCCGTTCATCAAGACCAAGACCTATTTCGGCCCGGACCGCCGCCGCAATACCAACGCTGCCTATATCGGCCCCGAGCGCCGCGTCGGCGGCGAGGTGGAAGTCCTTCAGCAGCCCTCGCTGCTCGACAAGGCCCGCTCCACCATTTAGCGCCGCAAGGGCGAAGGATACACCATGGCGAAAGACATCGAGATCAAGAAATTCGCCGATCATCACGTCATTACCCAGCCCAATCCCCTGCGCAAGGTGCTGCGGCGTGTGGCCGACGAGGATCTCGACGACCCGGTCGCGCGCGCCGAAAAGGCGCTTGCCGACCTGTCAGGCGAATTCAAGAACTGGATGGCGATTGAAGCCGATCGGCTCGCGGACGCCCACGCCGCCATGCTCAAGAACGGCGTCACCGGCGCGACCCGCGACGAGCTCTTCCACGCCGCCCATGACATCAAGGGCGATGCCGCAACCTTTGGCTTCCCCTCCGCAGGCGCTGCTGCCGAAAGCCTTTGCAGGATCATCGAGCACGCGCCTGATCTGGCGAAAGTGCCGTCCGAACTGATCGCCCATCACATCAACGCCATTCAAGCCATCGTCCGCGAACGCACCAAGCTCGATACCATCAGCGTGGCGAGCGAATTAAGCCGGCGGCTGCGCGGCGTCGCCGACGAGTACCTCGCCCGCGTCAATCGCGACCGGCCTGAGCACCTCGAAGCCATTCTGGCGCCCAGTATCGCGCCGGCGGATTGAGGCGGCTCGACGAGTTCTCTGAGCTTCGTCGTCTCTGTGCTCGCAGGGAGGACGGATAGAGATGATCTGCGAAGAAATCTAAGCCGCGATCAGGCCGTGCTGGATCGGCGCAATGGCCTCCTCGGCCATCAGCTCGTCGCAGAACATGCGGGCTTCTTCCCGCGCCAACTCCGTCGCAAAGCGCCGCAGCAGGATCAGAAGAGGTTCGGCCGCTTGCTGGCCGGTCTCGCAATGCGTCAGCACGCGCTCGACCATGCGACGGCGCAATCTTGCCGCGCCGCCGCGCGTGTCGGCAAATCCGGTTTCATGACCGGCTTCGAGCGCGGCGTGGAATGCCGCGAATGTCGATTCCGGCAGTCCGGCGCGCTGCAGCAGCGCGTGCAAGCTCGTGCCACCGCGGTCATTGAGCAGCGCGGAGACGCGGGCCGGCGGCATGCCGGACAATTCCGCCAGGGCGGCTTCAAACAGTTCGAGATTGCCCGACAACAGCGCGCGCAGGATCAATCCAGCGGTCAACTGGCCGGTGACGCGCAGGTGCCGCACGAGGCCGCGCATGTCGTCGCCGCGCGAGGCGGCCGCGATATTCACCGTCGAGCGATCGCGCGCTTCGCTTGCGACCCGCACGGCGCGGTCGGCACTGAGCCAGCGCCTAGCGACGACAAACTGCGCGAGCGTATCGGATAATTTGGCGACCAGCGCGACCCGCGTCGCGGCGGGCAGGTCTTCCAGTACCAGCATCGATTCCCGGATCGCGGCGAGATGGCCGTGGCGCTCGACAATGCGATCCCACGAAAACGGCGCCAGCTCGGCGTAGGCATTTTCGATCAGCTCCAGCGCCGCCTCCGCCGTCCCGACCTCGGCGATCGCGGCGCAGACGGAAGCCGGAAGATTGAGGCGGCGGGCGACGGCGCATTGGGTTTCGCTGTTGCCGGTCGCGACAATGTCGACGAGATCTGCATCGATCAGGAGCGGCGAATACTCCAGGACCGGCAGCGCCACCGACGGCTGGTCGAGCGACAGCGCCTGAACGATGGCGGCGGGCGCCTCCGTGCTGCGCGCAAAAACCTCCGCCATGGCCTGGCGAACCAGCGGCGAAGCGTCGTCGAGCAGCATCAACAGAGCGCCTTCGGCGGCGCCACGGTCGTCTTCGCTGAGATCGGAAATCAGCCAGGCCCGCGCCAAAGATCGCGTCGCCTCGGCCCGCTCGCCTGCCGGAGCGGTCTTGATCCAACTGATGAACTGCCGAACGATCATTGCCCTGCCGGCTTACGCAACCCGAAGACACCATGACGCGGTGCCAATGCAAGACAAAATAAACCGTGACGCTTAACAAAGCGTTCACCATAAGGGGCTGGCTTTATTGACGTTTTGTTAAGGGCTGTGGCGGGGCCGCCGAGCCGGTCGAACCGCTAGCCGCTGAACGTACCGCTGCGGTCGCTGAACAGATCAAGCGGCCGCGCCGCGCCGCCATTTTGCGTTTGCCCGGAGCCATCGGCGCTTGCGACCGAGGTCGGCAACGAGGAATTGCCCCACAAGGCACGAACCGTGGGCGAGACCGGCTGAGAGGCATCGCCGACCTGAAAAAGCGAACGGAATGCCGGCATGCGCGCCGACGAATCGCCGCCGGGCGTCGATGCGGAGGCCATCGTAACCGGCGCAGCCGCACCGACATTCGGGAAGGTCGAGAGATAGGCGGCGTTGTCGATCGCCGACGTTGCCGGCGCAGCGCCGGCGCTGGCGACCGCGGTGCTCCCCGGAGAACTCCCGTACATTGCCAGCGCGGTCTGCGTCACCGGCGAGGCCGCGGCGCTGGCATAACGTTGCGACAGCACCGAATAGACTTCGGAGATGCTGCGCGCGCGCCCGGCGCGATCATAGAAGATCGAGCGGTTCGCCGCCGCGGCGTTGGGAAACAGCCGCGCACCCGAGGCCTGCGGATTGTCCTCCGCGTTCGAGATCAGCTTGGCCGCGCCGCCAACGCCCATGAAGTGGGCCATGTACAATTCGCTGTCGGTCGGTCGGCGGCCGATCATGCCGGTAAGCTTGAAACTGTTGGACTGGGTCAGAACGGCCGCCATCGCCGAGGCGGCGGCGGGATCGTCGCGCAGCTTCATGATCGCGCGGCGCGCGGCGGGGTCGCTGACGGAGTAACTGCCGTCGGACGATTTGGTGATGGCGTCGGCGTAATTGCCATAGCCGAGCTGGGCGCCGGCTTCCTTGACGGTGCCGAGCCAGGTCTGGTCGATGAATTGAAAGAGCCCGTGCGCCGACGAGGTCGAGGCGCCCGCGGTCGGATTGAAATCCGATTCCATCTTCGCAGTCGTGAGCAGATATTCGAAGCTAGTGCCGCTGCTGTTCGCGGCCTGCTTGATCGCGCCGGCGATCCGGGCGCGCGAGCTGTCGACACCTGCCGTTGCCGTGGCGTTCGATGTGTCGACCGACATGTTTTGGCCTCCGCTCCCCGCGAAACGACCCCCATTTGGCCTGTTCGAGAGCTCCCACTAACGCCCAGGCCGCGGTCACACTGCGGTGATTATGGTTAAGGGCTGGTTAAGAGATTCCGGCCGCCGCGGTCATTCCGGGGGAATAGCAGGCGAACCGAAATGACGAATCACTCGCCGTAAACCGCCTTCGGATCAAACACCTTGTCCGCATCCACGAACGACAACCGCGCCCCGCCCTCGCCCGCCTCGATCCTGCGGTAGAAACAGGAACGCCGGCCGGTGTGGCAGGCGGCGCCGGACTGCTCAACCCGGATCCAGACCGCATCCTGATCGCAATCGATCCGCATCTCGATGACGCGCTGGGTGTGACCTGAAGTCTCACCTTTTCGCCACAACGCGTTACGAGCGCGGCTGAAATACCAGGCGTCGCCGCTTTCGATGGTCTTGCGGAGCGCCTCCTCATTCATATGCGCGACCATCAGGACGTCGCCGGTCGCCGCATCGGTCGCCACGCAGGTCAAAAGACCTGATGCGTCAAATTTGGGCCGGAAGCCGAGCCCTTCCTCGATGTCGTTGGTAGCAGATAGAGTGGACACGGGTAGCCTCGCAATTCTTGCGCGAGGTTACCGGTTCGGCCCCCGCAACATGGACAGGAAACGCGCCTGCTCCGCCGGATTGTCGCGGAACATGCCGGTGAAGCGGCTGGTGAATGTCATCGCGCCATGTTTGGCGACGCCGCGCACCGACATACAGGTATGCTCCGCCTCGATCATCACCGCAACGCCGCGCGGCTTGAGAATCTCGTCGATGGCGGCGGCGATCTGGGCGGTCAGATGCTCCTGGGTCTGCAGGCGGCGGGCGAAGATATCGGTGAGGCGCGCCAGCTTCGACAGTCCCACCACCCGCTCCACCGGCGTATAGGCGATATGTGCCTTGCCGTAGAACGGCATCATGTGATGCTCGCATTGCGATGTGAACTCGATGTCGCGGACCAGCACGAAGTCGTCATAGCCGGCGGTTTCGCCGAAGGTGCGATTAAGCACCTCCGCCGGACACAGATGATAGCCCTGATACAGTTCGTCGAAGGCCTCGACCACCCGGCGCGGCGTATCGAGCAGGCCCTCGCGGTCGGGGTTCTCGCCGATATAGCTGAGCAGGGTCTGCACCGCCTGCTCCGCTTCGGCCCGCGACGGACGGGGCTGGTCGGGGCGCACCGCAGCAGCAAGGAATTCGGAAGGATCGAGCTCGGCCGGCCGGATGTCCGCAGGCTTCGCGTCGGAAGGCTTGATGTCCGAAGTGTTGATGTCGGAAGACTTGTTGTCGGAAGGCTTGATGTCAGGAGACTTGCCTGGGCGGAGGGATTTGATCAATGCGTCCATGTCAACTCCGTTCGACCGGTCATAGTGAGACCGGAGTGTCACCGGCAGACGGGGGCGGCGAACCGCCAAACGCCTGACTCCACAATTCTAGCACCGCGGCGGCCAAATCAGTTCCCATTTCGAGCCGCCAAAATGGCCGGGCTGTATTTCCGCCATTGCCGGCCATATATAGGGCCCTGGACCGCGGCCGCCAAGGGTGATCGCGAGGACGATCAAGCCTTTGGGCCCGAGAGTTCGACCTATGCTGAATGATATCTACAACAAGCGGATCATCGAACTGGCCGGCAACATCCCCCGGCTTGGCCGCCTCGCCGCGCCGGACGCAAGCGCCACGGCGCATTCCAAACTGTGCGGCTCGACCGTCAAGGTCGACCTCAAAATGGACGGGCCTGTTGTCACCGACTTTGCCCACGACGTGAAGGCCTGCGCGCTCGGCCAGGCCTCGTCCTCGATCATGGCGAGCCATGTCATTGGTTCGACGGCGAGCGAATTGCGCGAATTGCGCGAAACAGTCCGCAAGATGCTGAAGGAAAACGGCAGCCCCCCGCAAGGCAAATGGGCGGATATCGCCCTGCTCGAGCCGGTTCGCGATTACAAGGCGCGGCACGCCTCGACGATGCTGACCTTCGATGCTGTGGTCGACGCGATCGGCCAGATCGAGGCAAAGGCCAAGCAGCCGGCATCGGCTTAAGGGGTCAAAATAATAAAGGATCGGGTGAATGCTTCTTGCTCGTCCTGAGGAGCAGCCACGCAGACAAGTATACGCAGTCTGCGTAAACTTGACCGCGCGCCGCGTCTCGAAGGATGAGATGGTGCCGCGGCCTCATGGCTCTCAAGGCGGTGCCAACGGGTCGCGCGAACGCGCGCCCGATGACAGGCTCCGCATCGTCCGGAGACGTCGCCAGAGCGCCTCCTCACCGTGAGGGGAGATGTTACCGCTGCTACTGCGCTGGACCTGAAGCCGCCACGCTGCCGGTCGGAACCATCGCCTCGGCGGTCTTGGTGGACTTCACCACGGCAGGCCCGATCGGCTCATCGTCGGCAGCGCTGCTCACTGCGCGATCCTGCACCGGTTTGGCGGTGATCGCAGCCATCGGCATGACCGAGCCGCCCGTCTGCGGCAGCACCTCGGCGACCAGATCGGTGGTGACGAGATTGGTCAGCCGCAATTCTTTCCGCGACAACTCATGCAGGTCTTCCCACGGCGGCACGTTCAGCGACAACGACAACAGGTCGCCGGCACCACCCATGTCGAACGTGTATTTGGCTAGACGCCCGATATCACGCTCCACGATCATCAGATCCTCGGCGGTATAGCTTGCGGCCTGGGCATCGTCGGCGCGGTCGCCCATCCAGATCTGATGCACCCTGACATGCGCGGCCTCCGGCACGTAACGGGCTTTGCCCGACAGCAGCAGGAACACGCACATCGACTCGCAATAGGCCTCCGGCGCAACGCTGGCACGATCGCCCTGCGCGGTGCGGGTGTGGATGCTGGTACCGACCGTGGTCATCAGGCCGAGATCGCGAAAACGTCGGCCGAGCGCGATGGAGTTGTTGACAGACCCGCCGCTGGAATCCAGCACGATGGTCGCGCCGCCGAGCTCGCGTCCGCGCGCGAAGTCATCGAAATCCCTGGGACTGTCTGATGTCACGATGCCGACCGCGCTGACCCAGCCGCGGCAATCGGGCTGGCACGCCACCCAGCTAAACCGCATCGGCAGTTTGCGTTCTTCGAGACTGCCCGCAGCATGCGCTGCGCTACCTTGCGTGGCGATAGTGCCGGGCAATGCGATACACAGGGCGGCGGCGCCGAGCAGCGCCAAACCGCGGAAGCGAAACGATCTCACCAGCCTCAATTTGGTTCCTTCCCCGCAAGCCCCAAAACGAACAGTCAAGAGCAGTGGCAACGGTCCCATTCAACGCAAAATGATTCTGTCATTTCGACGTTACGAAAAGGGTAAACGCGGCAGCCCTCATCGTCTATAGAAGCTTTGCTGCACCGCCGCGCAAACCATTGATATTTCTCAAACTGTGGCACAAATATTTCCAGGGACGGGTTCCGTGCCCGGGAACCGCGCAAGTCCACGCCCAGGATTCCAGCAAGACGCCCATGAAGCATTCATCGTCCCAATATTGTGTGGAATGCGCCAACGCCGCGGCGCGGCTGCCGCGCAATGCGGGGCGTGCGTTGATCTGGATCTACCGTCATACTTTGTCGCCGCTGGTCGGCTTCAACTGCCGCCACCTGCCGACCTGCTCGGTCTATGGCGATGAGGCGATCGAGCGCTTCGGATTGTGGGGCGGCGGCTGGATGACGCTGGCGCGGCTCTTGCGCTGTCAGCCCTGGGGCACTTCGGGAATCGACAATGTTCCCTCGACAAGGCCGCCGGGCGCGCGATGGTATTTGCCATGGCGGTTTGGACGTTGGCGCGGCGTCAACGCGCCCTGAAGCGCGGCTCTGCTGCACCGCATTCGATTGAAATGCGTTGCGATCCTGCCGGAACCAGCGCTTTGTGGGTGGATTGGTTGGATGTCTTCCAGGGAGGACGTCAACGATGCGCTGGAAAATCCGCCTCGGAGGTCACGATCCCCGGCAGATCGATCTGTTGGCGGCGGTTGTCATCGTGATCGTCATCGTCGTGATCGGCCGCTACTTCGGTCAGAGTCCGGAGCCGCCGGTCGCCGGCACCTTCATCGAGCCAAGCCAGACCGTGCGCTGGTGACACGCCCCTCCGTTTTGCTTACCGCGAAAACCAGAGGAAACTTCGTGGCGTCGGCTCCACGGGCGCCGGCGGGCGCGGCTTTCGCGCACGCGGCGGTCTGGGCGGCGGTGGCGCATCCGTCGACGAGGTGACCTCCGGGGCGGCCGAACCATCGTCGGGCAGCCTGACCGACAGCAGCAGGTTCGATTCATGCGTGCGCCAGCGATAGCCGATGCCGAAATCCATCGGCTGTGCCCGCCGGAACAGTTCGGCATAGGACTCCTGGTATTTTCCCGGGAATTCGGCAATCGGGCCGGCATAGCGGCCAAACGGGAAGAAGCGCCACTTCTTAGGGCTGTAATAGGCAAGCGGAATTCCGGAATCGTCCTGAATGATGGTTGCGCTGTTGGCGAGAATGAAGTCGCGCACCGTCGAGAAGTTGCCGGAATGCAAGAGGTAGGACGCGCTCTTGATCAGACTGTTGCCGGGCGCGAGCGTCGCGCAGAATTTCAGGAAGCCGGAGGCCGCAACGCCCGGATTGGAAAGATCGGTTGAGAAATAATACAGCGTCTTTTCCACGCCATCGCTGCCGGCGAACACGATCCTGACCCCGCGCGTCGCGTTCGGGCCGGGATTCTCGTTGGCAAAATACGCCCTGCCCTTGTTGTCGAGCGCGACCGGACTGACGTTCTTGATGGTTTTTCCCGAGCGCGCCAGGAACACATAAAGGATAGGCAACGTGCCGTTGAGCTGCCCGGCACGCAGGTCGACCTTCATCTGCTTGGTGATGAAGAAGGAGAAGCTCAGGATTGAGCCCAGCGAGCGCTCGACATTATAGAGCGCAGCGCCAACGCCGCCGCTCGGCAATTTCGTCAAATCGGGTACCGAACCGGGCGGCTCCAGCGCGCTCAGTACATAGGTCGAGGCATTCGAATAGAACGCGTCGGCATAGAGGAAGTCGGGACCGGAGAACATGTAGAACATGGTCGGCCGCGGCGCGGCCAGATTTGCCGTGGCCCAGGCCCGGATTTTCGAGACCTGGCGCTGTTCGAGCTGTGCGAACGCGGTATCGAAAAATCGGGCGTGGTGCTGCCAGGCCGGATCCTTGGTCAGTGGCGTCAGCGGCGAGTCGGCTGACGGCGGCATTCCCGCCAGAAAACGCGCGGTGTCGTCGGCGGTCACCACCTCGGCGGCACCCGCGCGCAGCGAGGCCACGAGAAACATGGCAGCCGTGACTGCCGCGATTTTCATTGTCTGGAGCATCTTTATTCGCGACCCAATGGATGACCGGGCAATTCCGAATGGCCTGGCGATGAGGTCGCGGAGCCGGCAGTGTCCCGCTTGCGGAACATGGCGTAGATCAGAAGGCCTGAAACCATAATCAACACACCGAGAAACGACTGCAACGGCCGCTCAACCACAAGATAATACATCATGAAGAGGGTCACGAGCAGGAAAACCACTGGCGTTACGGGGTATCCCCAGGCGCGATAGGGCCGCGGCAGGTCGGGCTGCGTGATGCGCAGCTTGATGACCCCAAGCACGGTAAAGAACGAACAGAACAACAGCGCGAACTGAATGAAATCCAGCACCGCCTCGAAACTGCGGGTGAACAGCATCAGGCTGGCGACCGCGAGCTGAAACAGGATGGCATAGGCCGGCGCTCCCTGGCCGGACTTTCGGGAGAATACCTGCAGCGCCGGGATGTCCTCGCCCATGGTCATCATCACGCGCGGACCGATCCACATCATCGCGCTGATGGAAGACACGAGCCCGATGCAGATCATCGCACCGACGATGCGGCCGCCGATCTCGCCGAAGATGGCGCTGCCGGCAATCCGCGCGACGTCGAGTTGCCCGGAAAGCCTCTCGATCGGCGTGGTGTGGAGGAACATCGCGTTGAGCGCGACGTACAGCACGAGAACGATCAGCGTCCCGGTGAGCAGCGCACGCGGCAGGCTCTGCTGCGGGGTCCGCATTTCGCCGATGATGTAGGTCGCGGCATTCCACCCCGAGAAGGAATACATCACGAAGACGAGGCCGATCGCGAACGGCGCGCTGGTGATATAGCCGACGTCGGATGCGTGGGGCGCAAACGAGACCGGCTGCGGCGTGCCGAGGACAAATCCCGCAATCAGGAAGGAAACGATCAGGATGACCTTCAGGATCGTCGAGACCAGTTGAAAGGTCGAGGAGTGCCTGACGCCGCTGAGCTGCACGATCGACACCAGCCAGACCGCGCCAACCGCAAGCACGAGCGGCGGAGCGTCGGGCAACACCGACTTGCCATATTCCCCGAAGGCCATCGCAGCCAGGGCTACCGGCGCCGCAAAGCCGACCGTCGCCGAAACCCAGCCCGCCAGAAATCCGAACGCCGGATGAAAAGCGCGGCTCAGGAAATTGTACTCCCCGCTCGAGCGCGGGAACATCGCGCCGAGCTCGCTGTAGGAAAAGACGCCGCACAAGGCGACGATGCCGCCGACGATCCACAGCGAGAGGATCGCAAAGCCCGAAGGAATGTCCTTGACCTGAAAGCCGAGGCTCGTGAAGACGCCGACGCCGACCATATCGGCCACGACGATGGCGGTAGCCACGACCACCGAAACCGTGGACTTGCCAGGGAGCCGGCCAGGCCATGCCGCGCTTCCCGTTTCCATTGCCGCCATGCCGGTCCACACTTCGGGCGTCATGCCCCCGCTTTTTCATGGTGCAGGTTGACCTCCACCAGTTCAAGCAGTGTTAACGATGAATTAAATCCAAGCCCTGATTTGGTGTTCAAATACCTTTTTTAACGTCCCCGTAAACCCGACACACCTGTGTCACTGCGAAAAGAACGGGCGGGTCCCACAATCACGACACGATTTCGTGTTCTTTTGGATGTTTCCGGGAATGGGGAGAAATTCCCGGATGGTTAACGTCACCGCAACTTATGCGAGCTGACATATGCCGGTCGTCGGCGGTTGGGGCAAAGGGGTGGATGGTCGGGGCGAATCCGAAATCTAGAACACGTGATTGCGCAGGCCTGGTGAGAGCACCGGGCGCGATGCGGCACGTGCCGGCGCGCACTCCCCACTCCGGTTCGCCGCGATTGCGCTGGATCGTGATCCTGTCGGTATTGTTCCCGTTATCATTCATTCTCGTCCAGTGCGGACAGGCGCCCGGCGCCGGCTCTCTTGCCGCCAACGTGCAAGGCAGCAAGGGCGACTCGTTCGACGACCGCTTCCCGAAACCCCAGTTCAAGGATCGCTTTCCGACGCCAGGCGAGAGCCTGCCGCAACGGCAAGCCTCCACCTCTGACGCGCAGCAGAGTCGGCGCATGTCGCAGCCGCAGCCCGCCCCCTACCGGGTCGCATCGCTGGCGCCGACAGTGCCCTACCAGCGTGCACCTCGCGAAGACATGACCACGCTGGTCAGCCTGAGATCGTCCGCATTCCCCTATTTCGGCAACAATCCACGCACCGACGCGCCGTTCCTGAATGTCTCCAACGGCGAACGCCGCGGCCACCGCAGCTACAGCGGACGGGTTTACTGGCAGGACGAGACCTTCAGCGACAACCGCGTCCTGATGCATGTGCCCGAGAATTTCGACATCCACAAACCCGGCGTGATCGTCGTGTTCTTCCACGGCAACGGCGCGACGCTGGAGCGCGACGTGCGCGACCGGCAGCTGGTGCCGCAACAGATTTCGGATTCCGGCGCGAATGCCGTGCTGCTGGCGCCGCAGCTTGCCGTCGATGCCGCCGATTCCAGCGCCGGCAAATTCTGGCAGCCCGGCGGGCTCAAGCGCTTCGTGAATGAATTGGCCGATCATCTCGCCAAGCTTTACGGCGACCCAGGTGCTGCGAAGGCATTCGCGAACATGCCGGTCATCCTCGTCGGCTACAGCGGCGGCTTCGTCCCGACGGCCTGGAGCCTGGAAGTGGGCGGCCTCGGCAATCGCGTGCGCGGCGTGGTCCTGCTCGACGCGGTATATGGCGAGTTGGACAAGTTCGCGTCCTGGATCGCCAACAACCGCTCGGGCTTCTTCGTAAGTGCCTACACGCGTTACACGCAGCGGCACGACCAGGAACTGATGCAGATGATCCGCGACAAGGGCATCGCGATCTCGGACGACATGGACGGACCCTTGCGTCCCGGCAGCGTCGTATTCGTCAAGACGCCTGACGGCGTGACGCATCGCGACTACGTCACCCACGCCTGGACCGACAAGCCGATCCGGGAAGTGCTGGCCAAGATGGCCTCGACCCCGGCGCTGACGCGGGTTGCGGCGAGCACCGCCGAGACGACTTCCAGCCGATGAAAGCGTTTTCCAGCGACGGATGCGCTTTGACTTGATCCGGGAAAACGCGTCCAAACACAAAGCGGATCTTGGTCTCGCGCCCTAGTTTTGTCCGGTCGGGAATCCGCGCGTAGAGACCACCGTGATCAGCGCCAGCGCCAAAAAAGCCATCGCGGCGTATCCCGAGCCGTACAGCAGATCGCGCGAATACAATACGCCACCGATCGCCGAGCCAATCGCCTGCCCGACATAGAGCACCGAGGTGTTGAGCGACACCGAGGCCGACGCCAGCGCCGGCGCCGCGCCGACCAGCCGGACCTGCTGCATCGAGTTGCTGGATGCAAACCCCAATCCCCAGATCGCGACCGAGCAGGCCATCAGCGGATAGATGCCCGCGCTCAAAGCCCATCCGGTGATGCCTGTCAGCACCAGGACCGTGAACAGCACCGAGGCCTTGTAGGCGCCCCAGGAATCCACGATGCGGGTGGCGAGCGCGACCCCGATGAAGCCGCACACGCCGTAGATCGCAAACACCAGCCCGACCGCGTCCGGGCCGGCATGGGTCAGTTTGGTCAAAAGCGGTCCCATGAAGGTGAACACCACGAATTGGCCCGACATCTGCAGCGTCGTGATCAACAGCAGCACGACGATCGCCCGGTTACGCCCGAGGTCGGTCCAGGTCTTGAGATCCACGTGCGCGCCGATCAATCCGGCGGGCAGCCGCCAGGCCAGCAGAAGAAGGCTGACAGCGCCGATCATGCCGATGCCGCCATAGACCGCACGCCAGCCGTAGCGGCTCGCGATGAAGGTAATCAATGGCAGACCTGCCGCCACGGCCAGCGACCATCCCAGAAACACATAGGCGATGGTGCTGCCGCGCTTTTCCGGTGAAACGATGAGGGCGGCGGTACCCGCAGCCTGCGGCGTATAGAGCGCGCCGATTCCGAGCATGACCAGCCGAACGATCAAAAGGGTCGTATAGTCGGGCGCGAAAGCCGAGGCGACGTTGCCGAGCGCCAGCACCGCCAGCGTCGCCGTCAGCAAGGTGCGGCGCTCGATCCGGCTCGTCAGCCACGCCGTCAGCGGCGAGCCGACGCACAGCATCACGGCGCCAAAGGTGATCAGCAACCCTGCCGCGTGGACGGTGACGCCGAGATCCGAAGACAGTTCGATCAACATGCCCGCCGGCGCCAGCACCGAGCAACCGGTGACGATATTGCCCAGCATCAGGGCGGTAGGCGCGAAGCGGCGGTGAACGGGAGCATCCGACGGCAGATTTTTCATGCAAATGCATCTAGGCCGCGCCGCCGCGGATTAAAAGGGCGGAGACGAATTAATTCGCGGGCGCGCTGTTGCAAGGCCTTTGGTTCGCGCGGCCAGCCCGAAAGCCGCCGATCATGCCATCTCACTGCGCCGGAGCGGCTGTGAGATCGGGAGACGCAATCGCTGGCCTCGCATTGCCTGGCGCAGCGGGGCACGACGCAGAGAGCTGCATCCACGCCGGCTCAAGGCCACGGGTGTCAATCTCGAATATCTCCTGATTGGTCTTGCCATCTGGCATCAATCGCCCCTCGCCCATTTGCAGATGAGGCGCCGCCAGCACCGCTTTCATGGCGGTGGACGCGATCGTCCCGCTCCATGCCTCGTATGCCCCTATTCGCGCCGGGAAAGCGCCAAAGGCCACGGGCTTCTCGGAACCCGCCATCATCACCACTGAAGTCGTGCCGGCCGCACCCTTGTCAAATTCCCGTGCAAACATCAGCCGCGCGCGCTCCTTGTTCTCGCAGAACAACCGCCACTCCATCGTTCGAAACGCAGCACCGTCGTCCTTCCTTGCAAGCGCCACCTTGCGGATATACGGACGGGCCTCGGTTTCCAGCGTCCATGCGGTTTCGGCGATCGGCCGGGTGTCGATGCCAAAGCGATAGAGTTCCGGCCGCGTCAGCACGTGCGCGTTCTCAAATTTCACCGTTTTGATGAGATCGATGAGTTCATGGCTGATGCCCATTGCCGCAAAATACGAGGTTCTCTCGCGATCGGCCCGGGCCAGGCCACGGTCGGTAGCGGCCTCGATCAGTTGCGGTGGTGGATTTCCGTGAACGACCAGAGTGAATTTGGAATTGTGCACAGCCATCGCGGCATCGGGAGCCACCTCGCGCGTCGTCGCTCCCAAAAACAGATAACCGCAGGCCGAATTGCAGATCGCATGGCGCGTGGCGATCTCTGCCTCAATTTCGCCGCCCGCGGTCTTGATTTTGAGGCAGGCGTCGTCGACCTGCGCTTCTGCCGCGCAAGCGGCGACGATGGTCCGCCCGACCCTGGCAACGGCTTTCCGGCTGCGCAACAAGCGCCCGATCATGAAGGCCTGTTCGACCGAACCACCCGGCGAATGGAAATAAATCGGGCGCTGCGTGTCTTTCACGGCTTGCAGGAAGCGGCGAATGCGCGAGGCGGCATTCCGATCGACATTGCCTTCAACGGCGATCCAGCGGTCACAACCGGGCCCGCATGAATTTGCCGGGCCCCTTGCCAGATAGATGATCAGGTTCGGCGCGAACCCCTTGTTGTCGGGGAGAGGTTTCGCGCGCAACTCGCCATGGACCAGCAGCAAGGTTGCGATCAGGACGACGCGAAATATCATGGCGATGGCAGGATTGAAAGAAGGCGGGAAGGACGGCGGCATGCCAAGCTAGACAATGAATGGCCGCGCTGCAACCTCTGCGGGCAAGCATATCACGCTAACCTGAAGGATACATTCAAGCTCTCCGAGGCCACGATTGGGTCACGATTTTTGCCGGTTGCAGGAGCCGAATTGCCTGCTATACCGCTGTTCCCGCTTACCTGCGCTCGTTCGCAGGAGTGAGCCACAGGAGACCGATATGACCGACAAGAATACGCCCGCGTCAGGATTCCAGTACAGCCTCACGAATCTGAAACCGGTAGAGCCCCTGCAGAAAGTCGCCCTCACCTTCCCCGACGGCGCCAGGCGCGAATTCCCCAAGAACATCACCGGCCTCGATATCGCCAAGGGCATCTCACCCTCGCTCGCCAAGCGCACGGTGGCGATGGCGCTCGACGGCACCATGGTCGATCTTGCCGATGGCATCGAGCATGACGCGAAAATCGAATTCATCTCCCGCGACGATCCGCGCGCGCTGGAACTGATCCGGCACGACGCCGCCCATGTGCTCGCCGAGGCAGTGCAGTCGCTGTGGCCGGGCACGCAGGTCACGATCGGCCCGGTGATCGAGAACGGTTTTTATTACGACTTCTTCCGCAACGAGCCGTTCACGCCGGAAGATTTCGCGGCCATCGAAAAGAGGATGCGCGAGATCATCGCGCGCGACAAACCCTTCACCAAGGAAATCTGGGACCGCGAAAAGACCAAGCGGGTGTTCCGCGACGCTGGCGAGATGTTCAAGGTCGAGCTGGTCGATGCGATTCCCGCCGACCAGACCGTCAAGATCTACAAGCAGGGCGACTGGTTCGATCTGTGCCGCGGCCCGCACATGACCTCGACCGGCAAGATCGGCAATGCCTTCAAACTGATGAAGGTGGCCGGCGCCTATTGGCGCGGCGATTCGAACAATCCGATGCTGACGCGCATCTACGGCACGGCGTTTGCCAAACAGGAAGACCTCGATGCCTATCTGAAGCAGATCGAGGAAGCCGAAAAGCGCGACCATCGCAAATTGGGGCGCGAACTCGATCTGTTCCATTTCCAGGAGGAAGGCCCCGGCGTGGTGTTCTGGCACCCGAAGGGCTGGACCATCTTCCAGGCGCTGATCGCCTATATGCGCCGCCGCCTCACCGGCGACTACAGCGAGGTCAACGCGCCGCAAATTCTCGACAAGGTATTGTGGGAAACCTCAGGCCATTGGGACTGGTACCGCGAGAACATGTTCGCCGCCCAATCGGCCGGTGACGAGGCCGAGGACAAGCGCTGGTTTGCGCTGAAGCCGATGAACTGTCCCGGCCATGTGCAGATCTTCAAGCACGGCTTGAAGAGCTATCGCGATCTGCCGCTGCGCCTGGCGGAATTCGGCGTGGTGCATCGCTACGAGCCTTCGGGGGCGATGCACGGGCTGATGCGGGTGCGCGGCTTTACCCAGGACGACGCGCATGTGTTCTGCACCGAGGCGCAGCTCGCCGACGAGTGCATGAAGATCAACGATCTGATCCTCTCGGTCTACGAGGATTTCGGCTTCACCGGCGAACTCACGGTCAAGCTGTCAACGCGACCCGAGAAGCGCGTCGGCACCGACGAAATGTGGGATCACGCCGAGCGCGTAATGGCGACGGTGCTGAGCGAGATCGAGGCGAAGAGCCACAATCAGCGCATCAGGACCGCGATCAATCCCGGCGAAGGCGCATTCTACGGGCCGAAATTCGAATACGTCCTGCGCGACGCGATCGGTCGCGACTGGCAATGCGGCACCACGCAGGTCGACTTCAATCTGCCGGAGCGGTTCGGCGCGTTCTACATCGATGCCGACGGCTCGAAGAAGGCGCCGGTGATGGTGCATCGGGCGATCTGCGGCTCGATGGAACGTTTCATCGGCATCCTGATCGAGCATTATGCGGGCAACTTCCCGCTCTGGCTGGCGCCGGTTCAGGCCGTCGTCACCACCATCACCTCGGAAGGCGACGAATACGCCAAGGTGGTCGCGGCGGCAGCGCGGCGGGCCGGCTTGCGCGTCGAAATCGACCTGCGCAATGAGAAGATCAACTACAAGGTCCGCGAGCATTCGCTGGCGAAAATCCCGGCGCTATTGGTGGTCGGCAAGAAGGAAGCCGAGACGCATTCGGTCTCGATCCGGCGGCTCGGCAGCGACGGGCAAAAGGTGATGCCGACTGATGAGGCGATCGCCGCGCTGGTCGAGGAAGCCGTGCCGCCGGATGTGAAGCGCGCGCGCGCGGCTGCCTGAGTTTACAAGACAACCAATTGCGCGTCGCTTGCCAATGCCTCCGGGTCACCCGATATCAGGGTGACCGCTATCCGACTTTTGAAATGATGGAATGCCCATGCGTGATGCCCTCGACCTCCTGAAAACCCGCCGCTCGATCAAGCCGCGCGAGATGAGCGGACCCGGCCCCTCGCCGGCCGAGCTCGACACCATTCTGACCATCGGCGCGCGGGTGCCCGATCACGGCAAGCTGGCGCCGTGGCGCTTCATCGTGTTCGAAGGCGACGCCCGCGTCCGCGCCGGCGAGATCATCGCCAAGGTGTTCGCGCGGAAAAATCCGCAAGCCTCGCCCGCGGAGATCGATGTCGAGAAGCGGCGGCTCACCGACGCGCCTTTGGTGATCGGTGTGGTCAGTTTCACCAAACCGCATCCCAAGGTCCCGCCCTGGGAACAGGAACTGTCCGCCGGCGCGAGCGCGATGAACATCGTCACGGCGGCGACCGCGCTCGGCTATGGCGCGTGCTGGCTGACAGGCTGGTTTGCGTTCGACCGCGACGTGCTCGACGGCCTCGGCTTGAAGGCGGACGAAAAGCTCGCCGGCCTCATCCATATCGGCACGGCGGGCAAACCGAGCGACGACCGCCCGCGCCCGGCACTCTCCGACATCGTGACGCGGTTTTAGTCTTACATCAATCCTCATGGTGAGGAGGCGCGTGAGCGCCGTCTCGAACCATGTGGCCCCGATCCTCGTTTCCTTTCCTTATCCTTCGAGGAGTGAGCGCAACTGCGCTCATCCGGGGATGAGGGAATAATACCGGTCGCGACACGGCAATACCGTGTCTACGCCGCCTGCGAGGCGCGGCGGCCGAACCTGGACAGCAGCGCCTCGATCTCGGCAGCGGGCTTCGCCGCACTGAACAGGAAGCCCTGCACCTCGTTGCAGCCTTCGGCGCGCAACCAGTCGAACTGGTCGATGGTCTCGACGTCCTCCGCGGTGGTGGTGATGTTCAGGCTGCGGCCAAGGCCGGAGATCGCTCGCACGATCGCCACACAATCGGGGCGCTCGGCGAGGTCCTTTACAAAGGACCGATCGATCTTGATCTTGTCGAACGGAAAGCTTCTGAGATAGCTGAGGCTGGAATAGCCGGTGCCGAAATCATCCATCGAGATGCTGACGCCAAGTCCACGCAACTGATGCAGGATCGCCAGATTGGTCTCGGTCTCCGCCAGGAACAGCGATTCGGTGATTTCAAGCTCGAGCCGCAGCGGCGACAACCCGGAATGCGCCAGGGCCGAGATCACCGCCTGGACCAGATTGCGGCTGCGGAACTGCACCGCCGAGAGGTTGACCGCGACCTTGACGTCCGCCGGCCATTTCGCCGCCTCGGAGCAAGCCTCGCGCAACACCCACTCGCCCAGCGGCACGATCAGCCCGATGTCCTCGGCCACCGGAATGAAATCGGTCGGCGAGATCATGCCCTTATCGGGGTGGCGCCAGCGCAACAGCGATTCAAAGCCTGAGATGCGGTCCGCGGCGATGTCCACCAGCGGCTGATAATGAAGTTCGAACTCGCCGTTGGCGAAGGCGCGACGCAGATCAAGTTCCATGTCGCGGCGCTTTTGCGCCAGCCGGTCCATCTCGCGTTCGAAGAACCGGTGAACGCCGCCGCCGTCGGACTTCGCCCGGTACAGCGCCATGTCGGCGTTGCGCATCAGCTCCTCGCTGGTCGTGCCGTCACCGGGCGAAAGCGCAATGCCGATGCTGGCGCCGATCACGACCTCGATGCCGTCAATGTCGTAGCCGTCGCTCAATACCTTGATCAGGCGCGCGGCAAAATCGCTGACTTCGTTCGGCGTGACATCGGAGGCCAGTATGACCGCGAACTCGTCGCCACCCAGCCGGGCCGCAAGATCGCCGCCGCGGACCTGGGACCGCAGCCGGTCGGCGACCGGCGTGAGCAGGCGGTCACCCATCGGATGGCCGAATGAATCGTTGACGTTCTTGAACAGGTCGAGATCGACGCACAACACCGCCACGCGCTTGTTGCCGCCGTGTCCCTGTTCCAGCGCCTGGCGCAGACGATCCCGATAAAATTCCCGGTTCGGCAGATCGGTCAGGCCGTCATGGTGAGCCATGTAGGCGATCCGCGCCTCGGCCTTGTGCCGTTCAGTGATGTCGACAACGGCGACGAGATAGCCGTCGCGTCCCTCGAACACGACGCGCCGTCCAAACGTCAGCACGTGAATTTCGCTGCCGTCCGCCCGGATATGACGCCAGTTGCGGTTGGATTGATAGGCATCGCCGACGTGCTGCAGCGCCTCTTTGTGGCTGATCCACTCGTCCTTCGGCCAGATCTCCTGGAGTTTCATGCGCAGAAACGTCGCGCGGCCGTATCCGTAATGCTGCACGGCCGCGTCATTGACGCTCAGGAACTCGGTCGTTCCGGCGTCGAACACCCACATCGGCATCGGGTTGTTGTCGAACAGCAATCGGAACGAAGCTTCGCGCCGCCTAAGCGCTGTGACATCGGAAACCGTGAGCGAGAGAATGTCGCCAAAAGCGGTGGCGCCCAGCTTCAGGTTCCGGTCGTCGCTGTCGATTTCGAACTGGTCGCGGTTGCCGCTCCTGACGACTTCGAGCAACCGTTCGACGACCTCCTGCGAACACAGCAGGTTTCCTTGCGCGCTGAGCCGGTGCCACAGCAAGCCGGTTGAGGGCACCTTGAGCAGCCGCGAGGCACCCTGATTGTGGTGAACGATCTGGAAATCGAACGGCCGCCCTTCGGAATCGCGGATCGCGGCGAGCGACAGCACGCCCTCGTCGGTCGAAGAGAAAATCGCGTCGAGCAGATTGTACTGCGGGGCTCGCTCGTTGACGTAGGCACCGATCAGCGTGTGGCCCCATCGGGACGATGTCGGCAGCGCCAGGACGTCGTAGGTCTGGACCAGGCCATCGCGCACGCAATGCGCAGCGGCGAGGTAAGGACGGCTGTTCGCAAGCGCGCAGGTGGCGGCTTCGCCGAGCGCGGTCGCGCAATCCGGCGACAGCGCATTGACGGGGATGTCCTGGCGCTCGTCGTTCAGCCATTTCTGGATGTAGCGGCCGGCCCGCGATACTTCGAGCACGTCGTTGTTGTTCTTGAGCAGGACGATGTGATCGGCAAGCCGGCCGAGGCTGCCCAGCATCACATCTTCATAGCGCGGCAGCCTTTCGCCCGGCCGAAGTGCGGCTTGCCACTTGCGCTGCAGCACCGGAACGTCATCGAACATTTCCGGGTTGAATTTCCCCGACGACTTCTTGGCAGCAAGCATGGCATTCCCTACAACGCGCAATATTCCGCGCGTCATCCAATGCAGCCGCGCTTAATACGGTGTAAAAATTTACCGGTGGGAGGCGTCGACCGCCGATTATGACAGTTTTAAGTCATGCAATGGTTAGTCGCCGTTAGAGACTTTGACAGCGGCAGATGACGCGGGAAGTCCTCATCGTCTCGAAGGCTGAGCCTGAGCGGTCTCATGGTTCGACCATGAGGAATCTTGATCAGCGCGCGACGACCTCGACCTCGCCGTCGACGCCGTTGACGACATTGAAGGCGCGCTCGTAGACCTTGCCTTCATTCTTGGCGATGGCGCGATACTCGCCTTCGGACAGCACGACGCGGGGGAATGCGCCGATCAATTCCTTGATGACGTCGCCGCCCGGCGTGATCACGGACCATGCGGTGTTCGCCAGCGCCTCGCCGCCGCGGTCAGTGACGAGCTTCAGGGTAATCACCGCGGCGCGATGGGTGATGATCACGTCGGTCAGCTTGCCGGCCTGAACGCGAATGTCCGAACGCACCACGGAGTTGGCGTCGCCGTAATTGGAAACGATGTAGTAGGTCCCCTCCGGCAGCAGCGCGACGTCGCCGGCGGCGACGTTCGGCACCAGGGAAGCGCGCTCGCCGATTTCAAACTGGCTGCCCTTGTAGATCGCGAACGAAATCTGGTTCTGCGGAATCTTCGATGTGCCGACGCGGCCTTCGATGCGCAGGCCGCCCGCCGGAAGCACGAAGGATTCGCGGTCGGTCTCGGCCTTCAGGGTCACCGGCCGCACCGCGCTGACCAGTCCAAACGCGACATGGACCACATAGTTGCCGGGCGGCAGCACGATATTCGGCGTCGCGCCGCGGTCTTCGCGGACCAATTTGGGATTGCCGGTGTCGTCCGGCCGGTCTGAGAATACCCGCCATACCAGCCCGCTGTTGATGACCGGCAGGTCCTTGCCGAAGCGCGCCGTCAACGCCAGCACCGCCTGGTTGGGCGAGGCAGCGCCGGGGGGCGCCACCACCGGCGGCACGGCGGCGATCGAGGGCTGCGTCAACGGCGCCGGGAGATTGGGGAGGGACGCCGGGCCGGAAGGCGGCGCCAGATTCATCGCCGGCCCCGTGGGGGGTTCCGGCACCGACGCCGGCGGCACCGGCGGCGGCCGATCGCTGAACATCTGAGCCGAAACGGCGGACGGAAGCGCGCAGACGATCATCGCGGCGAGCGCAAGCGCCGGGAGCGGGCGTCCGCCCCACCTGATTCCGCTGACCGCCTGAACCCCGTTCGTCATGATGGATGCTTTTCACTGAAAACGCGGCAAATTCAAGCCTCCAGCAAATGCAAGCCTCCCAATTGCCTAGACGGTTGGGTGGAACCGACAGGAAACCGTAATGTTACCCTCCCCCGGGGCCGCGGTCCCGTCACAATGTCTTCCCTCTAGCTCGGCATAAACCATGCTTGTCGTAGATTCTGGCGGGATCAGGCCGCAGCCTGTAGCCTTGCCTCTCAGGAGATTGCCTAGGTGCTGGAAAACTTGATCGGGCGCGGCCAAAATGGCCCCGATAACCCCGATGGCGGCGACAAGGTAGGACTCGGCAGCATTCGGCGGCCAGTGATCGGGCTGGCGCTCGGCGGCGGAGCGGCACGCGGATTCGCCCATATCGGTATCGTCAGGACGTTGATCGCCCACGGCATTGTCCCCAACGTCATCGTCGGCACCTCGATCGGCGCGGTGGTCGGCGGCGCCTATGCCGCCGGGCATCTCGATACGCTGGAAGAATGGGCACGCGGCCTGCAGCCGCGAAATGTGCTCGGCTATCTGGATATCCGTCTCAACGGTTCAGGCCTGATCGGCGGCGAGAAGCTCGCCGCACAGCTGGAGGCCGCTATCGGCCAGACCCTGATCGAGGACCTGCCGCTGAAATTCGCCACCGTAGCGACCGAAATCCGCACCGGCCATGAAATCTGGCTAACCCACGGCCGCATGGTCGATGCGATGCGCGCCTCCTACGCGCTGCCCGGGATATTCTCACCGGTGCTGGCGGGCGACCGCTGGCTGGTCGACGGCGCACTGGTCAATCCGGTGCCGGTGTCGGCGGCGCGCGCGCTTGGGGCGGAAATCGTGATCGCCGCCAACCTCTCAAGCGACGTGTTTACGCACTCTACGACGATCTATTCCCACGGCGCAACGGCCGCGGCACGGGAGCCCGCCGTCGAGGCCGCCCCGCCGAAGCGCGGCTTGGGCAAGTTCTTTTCCCCCGAGCGTACCGTGAAGCGCGAGTTTTTCGGCAGCGGCGGACGGCCGGGCATCTCTTCGGTCATGGTCGATGCCTTCAACATCATGCAGGACCGTATCACCCGGGCGCGTCTTGCCGGCGATCCGCCCGATCTCTTGATCTCGCCCCGGGTCGGTCAGATCGGCTGGTTTGATTTCCACCGCGCCAACGATCTGATCGCGCATGGCGCGCGCGCCGCCGAGCGCGCCATCATCTCGATCCAGGAAGCGATCCACATCCTGGCGCCGGGCGCAGCGCCTGGGGTCGACAAGGTCCCCTGATCGCCTTCGTGCCCGCGTTCAGGCGGTCTTGATGTAATCGCGCAGCGCTTCCTGCTCCATCTCGTATTCCCGCACGCGCCATTTGACGACGTCGCCGATCGAAATCAGACCTACGACCCGCTCGTTCTCAAGCACCGGGAGATGCCGGAATTTTCCCAGCGTCATCATCTCCATGATCGCGGCGACGGTGTCGGACTGCTTGCAGCTGACGACCTTGCGCGTCATCACCGCGCTGACGGGTTCGTCGAGCACCGCCGCACCGCGTTCGCCGAGCACCCGGACGATGTCGCGCTCCGACAGGATGCCTTCGATGCGGCCCGCGCTCATCACCAGGACGGCGCCGATCTTGCGTTCCCCCAGGATCTTGACGGCAGAGGAGAGCTTCGCCTGCGGCTCGACGCTCTGGATGTTGTGACCTTTGGTATCGAGAATTGCACGTACCGTCATTGTCGTCTCCCTGAAGCCGATCGCGCCCCCAAAACGAGCGCGGTCTTTATTCACTCTGAGTTTTCAATCAACAGTTCAGCGCCGGTTTCGTTATGGACGCTTTCGACGGGGCACGGCTTCCAGGAGCACATCGCAGGCTCGTGCCGTGCCGCATGATCGCGAGATGATGGATGAAATCGCACCGCGCCGCAAGCGACGATCAGCCGCGGCTCGGCCCATCCTGGGACGACGCATCTGCAGCATGGGGCGCCGCGCGTGGAACCGGATCGAACAGCGAAAACAGCAGCAAGCCGGCGAGAAAGCCGCCGATATGCGCCTGCCAGGCGACGCTGGCACCATCCGCGCCAATGGCGATCGATCCGACGCCGAAGATGATGTTGACGCCAAACCAGATGCCGAGAAAACTCAGCACCCGCCGGTCGCGCAACGCGCGCGTCAGCGACAGCGCCGGCACCTGCGCGGCGGCTTCCGCATCGCCGCGGCTGAACGACAGGAAGCTGCCTCGCACGAAGGCAAAGCGGATCGCGGCCGCCATGGTGCCGGAAACCGAGGCCGAAGCCCCGATCATCGGCGCCACCGCGTGTTCATGGGTGACAAGATGCGCCAGCGCACCGGCCGCCGCGGTCACTGCCATGAAAATGAAAAACCGGATCGCGCCGAAGCGGCGCGCCAGCGCGCTGCCGAACGGCAACAGCCACAGCACGTTGAACCCGATGTGGCTGAGATTGGCGTGCAGCAGCGAATAGGTCACGAAGGTCCAGACCTTGGCGCCATCGCCGCCGGGAAAGTCGACGGCGAGCAGGGTCGAATCGTAGCGCTTCGGAATGAAACCGAAGACGTCGATGGTCCAGTTCTCCAGATCGGGCGGCAGCAGCACGCGCAGGTGAATGACCGCCAGCAGCAGGACATAGGCGGTCAGGGCGCCAGGTAACGTCAGGATCGGCTCGCGCGGGGGAGCGTGCGGCAGTTCCGGCGGCGTTTCGGATGGAAATTCCAAGGGGTCAAAGACCTCGAGACGGCGGCTCTTGCGAGCGATGGCGCCCCATTAGAGCCTTTTGATCCGAAGTGGAAGCCGGTTCGGGTCGGGAAAACGCCTCAAACGCAACCGAACAAAACGGGAGGGCTCTTGCCGAGCGCTTCCGGGTTGAAAAGAAAAATGGCCCCGGTTAAGGGGCCATCCACCTTACATCTTGTCCGGCATTGGCTGCTTCATCATGTGGTGATGATAGTGGTGGTGCACGTGGTGGTGCATCATCGGCTTATCCATCCCTTCCTTCATCATCGGCTTGTTTTGCATCATCGGTTTGTCTTGTGCGACCGCCGAGGCCGCGACTGCGATGGTGGCCAGAGCCGCCAAGACGTAAGAAAGCTTATTCATTTATCTCTCCTTGGGGTGATTAGCCCCGATGGAACAACGGGCGGACAGATTTGTTCCATCGTTGGAACAATTTCGCTGGCCAGCCCGGTTGGCGGGTGGTCCCAAGGGGGTTTAATTCCCCTCCGGCATCCCCACATACCTAAAATGACACAATGGCAACCACCCAAGCGGGAACCCGCAAAGACCAAGGCTGAGCTGCGCGAGATGCTGGCAGAAGCCGTCCGCAATACGCAGGCTGAGAATAAGCGCCTGCAACAGGCCAAGAGAGTGAAGGCGGCCTAACTCATATCTGAGTGCAAGAACTTCTGCTGGTCCGGCCTGTCCCCCACAAGCCCAACCCCGGCCGGGAGTTCTGACACGAGCGGCCTCGGCACGCCGCCGGCGCCGGGGCCGTTTTCGTGCGCATATCCAGCGCCCCGGAGCATGATCCGGAAAAGTGGACACCGGTTTTCCCTTAGCTAACAAACGCGAAAGCGTTTGCTGCGGAGATCATGCTCAAACAAGAGCGAGATGACAATTTAACGAAAATTCACCTCGCTCCACGGTAGCCTCGCTCAATTCATCACGCCTTTACAAAAGAACTCTATGACGCGCCCAACAAGTTGGGTTGTGAACGATGAATGATTCGACGCGAGAATTTGATGCATCGACGGTTGCCGTTTTGCGGCAGGCGTTGAACGAGGTCGTCGCCGATCATCGCTTTTTGATCAGAAAGTCTGTCACGCCGCTTGAAGTGGCGGAGCATATTCTTCTGCAGGCGGCATCTGGCGAACGCGACCTCGAACGCCTGAAGAGCGCTGCATTCGAAAAACTGAATGCCGCCGCCTGAGGCGCACTCCGTTCGGAAGGCGCGGGGCGTGTACCGCCCCCTATAGCTCCCGGAGACAGGTTTTACCGCGTCGCTCTGAATTGGCCGCCCTCGGCCTGTCCCGAACCGGCACTTGCAGCTGCCACGCCGGCAGTTGATCCGGGAGCTAACCCCAAAAATCGCAAAAATCCCGATAAAAACCAAAAGGGAGGGCTCTGAGAAAGCCCTCCCTCTGCTTCTGCTGATCTTTCTGCGCCGGGACCCGGGACGAAATCCCCACCCCTCCCCGCGCAAACGACCAATCTGTTCGACGCCGCCTGTGTCACGACCCCGCCGGAAACTGGAGCAAACCGGCGGGGGATCCGATGCGCGGACACTAGCAGGCCGCCGCCGACCGCCAAGGCGATAGTTAACTTAACCTTAACGGCGCAAAGCCGGCGGCAAAGCCGGCTACGGCATGGACGCTGCACAGTCACTCCTGCACAACAACCAAGGGAATGCGCGTGCGTGAAAATGGGACAGATATGTTCCGCAGCGCCCGACGCAGAGGCAGGGTGAGGATATGAAACATCCGTCAAACCGCGAGTTTTTCGCCTATTGGGATGAGAAACGTGCCGGGGCGCGCGCACCCGATCGCAGCGAGATCGAACCCGAAGCGGTACGCGAACTGCTCGGAGATATCTTCGTGCTGTCCTACGACAGTGCTGCCGGCTACCCGTTCCGCGTCGCCGGCACACGGCTCTGCGCCCTGCTCGGCCGCGATCTGAAGGACCGAAGCTTTTCGGAGCTGTTCGCCGGGGAAGGCCGCCGCGAGATCGAAGACATCATCACGGTGGTGACCGAAGAGATGCTGGCAGCGGTCGCCGGCATTACCGCGACCTCGGACGATGGCGCGCCGGCGCATCTGGAATTATTGCTGTTGCCATTCAGCCACCGCGCGCACACGCCGCTCAGCCTGACCGGCTTGCTCGCCCCGTTCGAAAACGGCCGCAGCTTACTCCGCGATTTCAAGCTTACCTCATGGCGCTATCTCGGCCACCTCCCACCGCAGCGTCTTGTCCCCCGCGCGTTGCGAAAGCTCAGGCTTGCCCGCGGGCTCATGGTCTATGAGGGCCTGCGTTAGGACGCGGGAATTACGCATTCCCGGGCACCGGCTTGCCTTCCTTGAACTCGGCCGCATCGACAAACAGATTGGGCACCTTCGCTGCCCGACCCAGCAGCCATGCGAGCCCAATCATGATCAGGATGCCGCCGACGCTGACGAGCAGTTGCATCCAGAGAGCGCGCGCGCCGCCTTGGGCGTGCTGAACCAGAATCCAGTGCGCTCCAAAGGACAGGAATACGCCGAAGCAAAAAAGCGGCAGCGAATGCTGACCGCACAGGATCATCGGGCGTAACCATTTAGAGGCGAGGATCTCCGACTTGCGCGGGAAATATCGCGAGACGATGAGCGCCAAAGCGAGGAAGTGCGTGAAGCGCAGCATGTCGAGGTCGGTCTTGTCGATCGGATAGATCAGCTTGATCATCCATTTCGGCACCATGGCATCCAGCAACGGGAGGTGCCAGGTCATCACGATCAGGAATGAGAACGCAATCCACACGCAAGCCAGTATCAGCGCCGCGCGAGATTGGATAATGCGTTGAATCTGGGCGACGGCGCCAACGCCACACCATGCCGCGAACACGAACAGCAATTGCCAGGCGAACGGATTGAAGTACCAGTGTGTCCCGGGCGGATAGGAGGCAAGATTCCAGTCGAATATGCGCGCCCCTATGTACAGAAGGATCGAGGCAAGCAAGGTCCAGTTTGGGCGGCGCAACAGGCACCACAGGATCAGCGGTGAAGCGGCGATCAGCGAGATATAGAGCGGCAGCACGTCGAGATCGACCGGCTTGTAGCGCAGTGTGAGCGCCTGCCCGATCAGCACGTCCGGATGCTCAAGAAAATTGTGAACGTTGAACTCATCCTCATACATGGGATTGTCGAATTTCCTGACCGTGCGCGCGATCTGCGCCGTGAACAGCAGGAACAGCATGATGTGGGCAACGTACATCTGCCAGACACGCGTCCACAGCCGCTTGACGGCCGCGAGAAAATGGCCGGCGCGTATGATCGGACCGTAGATGTAGCCGGCCAGATAACCGGAAATGAACACGAAGCACTCGGCGGCATCGCTGAAGCCGTAATTGCGAAGGGTCAACCAGGCGACGAAGTCGTCCGGAATGTGGTCGAGGAAGATCATCCACAGCCCGACGCCGCGGAACAGATCGAGCCGGAGGTCGCGCTCGACGGCATGCGAGATGGATAGATTATCCTGACTGGCCATCATGTCCTATCCGTTTGTCCTGTTGGTGGCGCGACAAGGGTAACAGAGGCTATCCGGGAAGACCTGCGAAGCTGGCGCGCCGCCAACCATTCACGGCGCGGGCTCCTTGCAATCGAAACTCTAAAAATAAATGGCAGCTAAAAACACGTCTCCCGCTCATTGATACCTACGGCGACAATGGCGTCAATGTCCCAGTAAGGTCAACGGCGGTGAGGAGATTTCCGGGAAGCCCTTTCCGGGGTAGCCTCCCAAGCGGACATTCGGCGGCTTCGCACAGCTTCGGCGACAGGCAGAGCGGTCTATTCCGCAAGCTCCGGCCACGGCACGATGGTGGATTTCACCGTCTTCATCGCCATCGCGTCCGCCACCGCGCGGCCGATGCCTTCGGCGGAAAACGGATACAGCGTCTGCATCTCGAGCCAGGGATATTTGTTGCGGGTGCGGTACAGCATATCGACCCCGAGCGGCAGATCGTTGCCGGTGAACCCCCAGGAGCCCAGCACGTTGAGATCCTTGGTGCAGATGCGGTGCCATGACGTATTGATCGAGCCCGCATCGGTGAACTGGCCCATCTCGACATAGGTGCCGCCGTCGCGCAGCATTTCGATACCTTCGGGACCAGCGCTTGGATGGCCCGAGCAATCCATCACCAGATCGGCGCCGAAACCGCCGACGATCTCGCGCACGCGCTTGATGCGCTCGTCAGGCGTCCCGATCTCCTCGATATTGACGGTCGCCTCCGCGCCGAATTTGCGTGCCAGCGCCAGGCGCGGCGTCTCCGGCGCGCCGATGCAGATCACCCTGCCCGCGCCCATCTCGCGTGCGGCAGCGACCGCGAGAATCCCGATCGGGCCGGAGCCCTGGATGACAACGGTGTCGCCCCAGGTGAAGCCACCGGCGCGGGTGGCACGGTTGAAGGCGCGGATGCAGGAGGTCAGCGGCTCCGACAGAGCCCCTAACCGCAACGACATGTCGTCGGGCAGCTTGTAGATCTTGGTGCCCGGCAGCATGTCGAGATCGACATAGACATATTCGGCCCAGCCGCCCCACAGATGCGGCGCCTTGTCGAACCCGAGATAGCGGCCGTAATAGACAGGGGTCAGGCACTTGTTGGCGCTGTGTGGATAGTGAATGCAGTAGTAGCAATGGCCGCAGGGCATCAGCGGCGGGATCATCACCTTGGATCCCACGGTGAGCGGCTTGCTCATGAAGTCTTCGGTGAATTCGGCGCCGCATTCGACGACAACGCCACCGAGTTCGTGGCCGAGCGTGAACGGCCACGGCAATGGCTTGGGCCAGTGTCCCTTCAGGATGTGCAGATCGGTGCCGCAGACGCCGCAGGCGCCGACCTTTATCAATGCCGCCTTGTTCGGGATTTTCGGCCACGGCACGGTGCGAATGACCGGCTGCGCGCCGGGACCATCATAGGTGCATACGCGGATCTGTTGCATGGGCTTCCTCTCGCGCCTCTTTTTCTTTCTTGATGGCGCCGGCGAAACGTTAGTCGAGCCGCGGCGCCGTGCCAATGTCGGCCGCCTTGCGGGCAGCCGGCGCCCGGTGGAACCGCCCGCGACAGGGATGCTCGTCCCGGTTGAGGCAGGGCGATTGGATGCAGGCATTGCTAACGGCGCGTTAACCTTGCCGGCCGTAGGGTCGAACGACTCCGAAATGCCGGTTGTCGGGTAGCGAAGATGGCGTTGGCGCACAAAAAGTCTATTCTTCCGGCTGCCGAAGAGCGCCGGCGCTTCCAGCGGGTGAAGGTCCATCTGCTGGGCCGCTACATGCTGCCGGACCGGCGCGAATTTCCCTGCCAGATCATCAATATGTCGCCGGGTGGATTGGCCCTGCTGGCGCCCGGCATCGGCAATGTCGGCGACCGCGTGATCGCCTATCTCGACCATATCGGCCGGGTCGAGGGCAGGATCACCCGCATCATCGACAACGGTTTTGCCATGACCGTAGGAGCCACCCCGCGCAAGCGCGACAAGCTCGCGGCGCAACTGACCTGGCTCGCCAACCGCGATATCCTCAACCTGCCGGAAGACCGCCGCCACGACCGTATCGTGCCGCGCAACCCGATCGCGCTGCTCACGCTCGAGGACGGCACCAAGATGACCTGCCGGATTATCGATATGTCGCGGTCCGGCGCCGCCATCGCGGCGGAAAACCGCCCGCCGCTGAGATCGCTCGTCATGCTCGGCAAGGTGCAGTCCCGCGTGGTGCGAAACCTCGAGGAAGGCTTTGCGCTCGAATTCGTTCATGAGCAGACGGGCGATACGCTCGAGGAAGCCGTCACCGCGCGGTAGAAGTCCTTCTCGCGCGCCCGCTTCGCGCTTCATTCGCCGCGCGGCACCGGCTTCGACAGATATTCCCGCGATTGCGCCTCGCTTTTGAGAGGCGTCACCTTGTCGGGGTCGATCCGCACCATGAGATAGTCGATGTGATCCTCTATCCGGGTGAACCAGTGACCGGTGCCGGCCGGAATCACGACGACGTCGCCGGCCTTGATCTCATAGGCAATGCCGTCGCGAACCTCCGAACCGTTGTTGCCGGGACCATTGAATTCGACGACGGTGCGCAAGCTTGCCGGACGCCGCTGCCGGTTGACGATGTCCGGACCCAGCACCAGCGTCGCCGCGCCGGAAAGCACATGATAGACCTCGCTGATCTCATCATGTTCGGCCACTGAATTCGGTAACGGCTTGTCCAGCCTGCCGCGATGGACCATGCCGATGCCGATATGCGCCTTGCCGATGTCGATATCCCGCACCTGCTGGTCGACCAGCTTCTCCGCAAGCGCCTTGCTGGCGTAGCCCTCTAGCTCCGCCGCCGGGATGTAGGTCCCGCGGACACATGATGCAGGTCGGCTGCGGGTCGGTTGGATTGATCCGGACCTGATCTTGCGCCGACGCCGGGGTGCCGATGAGGCTCAGAATTGTTGGAAAGCTCCAGAAGAACCGTTTCATGACCACCTCGCGATTGCCGGCGGCATGCATGCACGGTCTTCGCGCCTTGCCAAGTTCTCCCAATATCCCCGGAGACAGCGTTACCGCGGGGTAAAGCCCGGAAGCTTACGAATTCCCGCTTTTCCAGGGCCCCAACGCGGCGTCCACGTTGCCGGATGTCGTCTTCGGCTGCTGCGGAGACGCGCCAGCGCGGTTAACGCGGGCCGCCTTTGCCGCTTGCGATGGCAGGAAAGACGGGCCAAGGGACCTTAATGTCTAAAATTTGAATCAATTGCAGTTATCTAAAATTTTAGTCGAGTTTTATTCAAGTATAGATCGTATTAGCACCAGTATTTCTCCACATTAAGCTCAATTGTACTTGTCTTACTTAGCGGCGGCGCAAAACCTTTGTGCGAAACGTGGTCCCAACAAGAAACGGGGGCCACAATGCTCGGGTTCAGGGAACAGGGAAAGGGATTGGCGGTCGTCGCCATCCTGCTGGGATTGAGTGCTTCGGCGCGTGCCGCCGACGAACGGACACTTTATGCAAGCCTTGGCGACACCACGCGCGCGCCGATCGGCTGGGTTGAGTTCTGCACGGAGAATCCCGGCGAGTGCCGGGGTGGTCCGTCGCAGCCACGCGATATCGTGATGACGCAGGCGGCCTGGCGGGACCTTTTGCGCGTCAACCGCTGGGTCAACGAAACCGTCAAGCCGATGACCGACATGGATCATTGGGGCGTCATCGAGAAATGGTCGTTGCCGACCGACGGCTACGGCGACTGCGAAGACTACGTGCTGTTGAAGCGCAAGATGCTGATCGATGCCGGATGGCCGCGCGAGGCGCTGCTGATCACGGTGGTGCGCGACAAGATGGGCGAAGGCCATGCGGTGCTGACCGTCAAGACCGACAAGGGCGAGTTCATTCTGGACAACCAGAACGAAAACGTCGTGGCCTGGACCGAGACTGGATACCGCTTCGTCAAGCGGCAGTCGCAGAGCGACCCGAATGTCTGGGTCTCGCTTGGCGACGCCCGCCCCGCGGCGGTCTCCACCGCGACCGCCCGCGATCGCCAGTAACGAGAACGAGATACGAGGACACGCGACCCGGTCACATCCCCACCCCTCCCCGTCCCAGACCGGATCGCGCGCGGCCAGCTCTCCCCCAAGGGCTGGCCGCAACTTTTTTGCACCGTTTGTGAAATGGATCACACGAGCCGGCGCGGGGTTGGGCCAATGTTCCGCCCGCCGGATGGCGTAAGCCAATTTCAATATCCGGGGCTGGCAAGGCCGTTAGCGATATACTGCGCTAGCGGCCTTGTTTTTTGCGGCCTGATTTTTGCGGCCCGTTTCACTGCCCGGCGGATTTGAGCCGGGTCTGCCAGGGTCTCGGCGCTCGACCGGTGCCGCCTCGCAGGCTGGTGATTTGCGTTGGCCCGGAATTGCCTGCTGTATGCCCGCCTCCAGAAGAAATACAAAGTGCTCGGCTGAGTTTCATGATTTTCGGAAGGCGCGCGGTATTTGCCGCGCGCTTTCCGCTGGAGCAAGGTGACTTTTCGTTGAATCGTCATCTCGCTCTATCTTTTTTGTTTGAGCATGATCTCCGCGCAAACCCTGCGCGTTTGTCGCGAGGGAAAACGGTGCCCACTTTGCGCTAACGCGGCCCTGCGGGTCCGGGTCATGCTCGATTTGAAGCGAGAAGGTGGAGGCAGCATAGCAGCGGACGGCGTCAAGAAAACGGCCTCGGAGCAGAATGCACCGAGGCCGCTTGATTCTACCCGTACCTCGCGCGATCCCTCAACTCTAGTTGACCGGGAGCGAAAGCGTTCTGAAGGCTGCAATCTGCGGAATCACCCGCAGACCTGAACCGGCTGGATACGCCAGCCGTGCCTTGTATGCACGCGGCGGCGCACAACGTAGCAGCCGCCATCGTCATAGTAGGAATCGTCGGCGGTGTAGTAAGGATAGTCATAGTAACCGAAATCGTCGTAGTAGTCGGGCCCGTAGAATCCGCCGACGAAAAATCTTCGCCCATGGTGGAAGCCGTGGCCAAAACCGCCGTGGTGGAAGCCGTTGCCTGCAAAGCGGCCGCCTCGAAATCCTGAGGCTCCAACTCCCGCGGCACCAACCCCAGCGGCACCGATCGCGGTCGAACGCGCAAAGCTGCCGCCGAACCCTCCGCCGCCGCCCCGACCACCGCCGAAGCCACCGCCGCTGAACCCTCCGCCCCGACCACCGGCGAAGCCGCCGCCGAAACCACCACCATGGCCGCCGCCGAAGCCGCCGCCGCCGCCCCCGCCGTGGCCACCACCACCGCCGCCTCCCCCGCCACCGCGCGCCAAGGCTATGTCCGGCGCCAGCATGCCGATTGACGCAACTGCGAACAAGGCGATCATCGTTTTGCGAAACATGTCTGTCCCTCCTCCATGATAAATGCGCCCCCGCAAGTCACTACTCTTTCGGTGCGATCCCGTTCCGGGATTTCAGGGAAGCTATTGCAGGATTGCCGGCATATGCTGCTCACTTCTGCGCGACCGGCTCGCGATCATCGCGAGCACGGCCGGCGCAAGCGAGTGCATTCTCGCAAAGCATACGCTCGGACTTGATCCGGGGTCGCGTTACCGGTTGGCGTGAGGAAAACGCGTCAAAACAAGACACTAGAAACGTCAATTCTGGCTTGATCAGAACCGGTGCGCTAGGCGACGTCGGCAGCGGCGATCTGAGCGGTTCTGTCCTCGATCATGACGATCAACATATGGGACTCGCTGGCTTGTTCGGCAGTCGAAGGGAAGGTCCTCATGACCGACCGGCGATACAGTATCAGCTGCGTACGGCTTCACCATGCCGGATGTGCTCCCGGTATTCTTGCGCTGCCGTGCCGGGAAGCGCGGCCGCGCCGGCGATGCTTTATTAAGCGTTTGGCGTGCCGGACGATCCCTGATAATCCTCGGGAAAGACCTTCACTGATGCCTGTTGAACCGGCGTGTCTCCGGCAGCCGAAGGAGCCGACAGCGCGTGCGCAAATTGATCGCCTTCGACGACGACACTTTCGACAAGCTGAAGCAGCTGGCGCGCGACAGGATGGCAACCATCCAGGAGCTGGCGGACGAGGCCTTCGCCGATTTGCTCAGGAAGCACGGCATTCCCGTCGATCTCAAGGACGCGCTCCGCAAGAGCGCGTCACTCGCGGATGCACCCGTGAAAAGACCGAACCATCAAGGAAAGCGAAAATCATGACGCCCGATCCAGATCCGTTCGAGGAAGGCCAGCGCGCCGCGCGAAAGAAAATTCCCGCTGAAGGCAATCCGTATCGCGACGGCAGCGAACAACATTCGCTCTGGGCCGCCGGTCATGAAGAGGCCTCCGGCGAGGCCGAGACCGACGAATCCGAGGGCGGCTGACGCACCGCTTTCAGCCGATCTTCTTCAAGCCTTTTTTGAATCGCGGCCCATTGCCGACGTAGAATTTCGCCGCACTTCCCATCGCCATCACCTGCGCAGGGTCGAGGGTGCGGATCACCCGCGCCGGCGCGCCGATGATCAGCGAGTGCTCGGGAAACTGCTTGCCCTCGGTAATCACCGCACCCGCGCCGACGATACTGCCGCGGCCGATCCTCGCGCCGTTCATGACGATCGAACCCATCCCGACCAGCGCGCCGTCTTCGAGGGTACAGCCGTGCAGGATGACGTTGTGGCCGACCGTGCAATCCTTTCCAATCGTCAGCGGAAAGCCGCGATCGGTGTGGCAGGTCGAATTGTCCTGCACATTGGAATTCTCGCCGATCTCGATCCACTCATTGTCGCCGCGCAATACCGCGCCGAACCAGACGCTCGCGCTGTTCAGCAGGCGGACCTTGCCGATGACGGTGGCGGTATCGGCGATAAAATAGTTGCCGTCGAGGGGAAGGTCGGGCGCCTGCCCGTCGAGTTCATAGATCGCCATGCGCTATTGGTCTCCCGTTCGCGAAGACTCTGGCATAGTCGTCAAAGCGTTTTCAAGCGAAGCATGCCATCGGAATTGATCCGGGGATGGTGATCGGTTCGCGTCAGGAAGACGCGTCAAGACAAAAAATCTCAGGCCAGCAGTCCGGCGGCGCGCAGCGTCATCAGAAAAAACGTTCCGGACATCAGGCTCCAGATCCCCGCCAATACCGTTGCCATCATCACGAACTCGAAGCGCCGGCGTTCGATCCGCGCGCCGCGGAGCGTATTGCGCATGATGATGAAGGGGGCGGCGAATACCAGAAACGGCACCGCGGCGAAAGTCCTCGGCGCCACGCCTTCCTGCAACAAGCCAAAGCCCGCCGGGCGTTGCACAAGGGCCTGATACCCACTGGTGAGCGCGCCCGCGAGCGCGAAGCCGATACACAGGGAGAACAGGGAATTCAACGCATCGGGCGACATCGCAGACTCATCCGCTACAGCACAGGAAGGCGCATTGCTTCGCAAAATTGGCGGCCGGCCGCCACATGATCCTTAAGGAAAGGTTAACGCCGGCAGGATGGACCCGCGGCCTGCACATGGCCCGCGCGGGGTCCCATGACGCGAAACCGTGCGGAAGTGCGATGCCGCATGGCATATTCGCAAATGATTCGCCGCCAGCCGCGGACGCCCGTTTACGATTGCCCGTTCATGACCTTCTTTTCGACGGCCCAGCACATCGCACGTGACACGCGGAAGAATCCTCGCGGCCACATGGTTCTGATCATGGTGGCCGGGGCGATCACGGCCGGCGCGATAGCCCTGATCGCCTATCTGCTGTGGCCGACCTGGGAACCGGAGGTTTCCACCGGTCCGGCCCGGTTGCCGGTAAGCATCGGGGCTACCCTGTTCAACGTTCCGACCGCGGCGATCCGCATGAAGATCCAGCGCCACTCCGGACCGCAGGAACGCGTCGATCTCAGCTTCGCCTTTCCTTCGCTGGAGGCGCCCGAAGCCCCCAAACGGGTCAGCGCGAGCAGCGTGGGGGACGCGATGCAGCCGATCGACCGGATCTTTCTTTCGATATCGGCGCATCATGACTCATTGGCGCCCGATCTGCGTGTGCGGACCATCTATCCGCGTTATCTCGATCAGGCCTCGACACTCTCTGAAGACGGATTGACGATGCGCGCCTTTCGCGAGGGCTCGCCCTACGGCAACGAGGATCTGTTTTCCGCCAGCACGCCAAATATCACCGCGCGCTGCACCCGCGATGCCGCGACGCCCGGGATGTGCCTGAGCGAACGCCGCGTCGAGGGCGCCGATCTGACGTTTCGCTTTCCGCGGAGCTGGCTCGCGCAATGGCGCGGCGTGGCTGACGCGATGGATCGCCTGACGCTGCAATTGCGGGGACCGAAGGGATAAGCCGTCCGGACTTCGCCGTCATTGCGAGCGCAAGCGAAACAATCCAAAGGGCATCACAAGCAAGCCGGTCTGGATTGCTTCGTCGTTTGCGCTCCCTTGCGCAAACGCTTTGCCTTTGTCGCAGGCAATTGACGGCGGCAATCAGCCCTGCTCGACCAGATCGTCCTCGAGGATCGCCATCTGGAACTGGAACGAACGATCGTCGTCTTCATCGTCGACGAACAGCACGCCGATGAATTCCTCGCCGATGTAGACCTCGGCTGAATCATCCTTCTTCGGCCGCGGCACGACGCGGATCTTGGGGTTGCCGAACAGGCGCTTGAGGTAGGTATCGAGTTTCCTGACTTCCTGAACGTCCACGGCGGTCTCCAATACGATCTCTGGATCATCTTTGTTTGAGCATGGTCTTCTCGGAAAACCGGTTCCCGTTTTTCCGGATCATGCCTGGGTTTCGGGAAGTTTTAGGACGGGACGGAGCAAACCGCCGGCCATATCCCTTTAAGTCTTATCGGCAGTTCAAGAGGCTTATAACTTGCGCGCGGTCCAATCGCAAAACCGTTATTCGGCCCCGGATCAAGTCCGGGACCCGGATTTTTCGGAACGGGCTGGAAATCAGAGTCCGATCGCGTTGATCATCTGATCCATGGTGCGTGACGGCTCGGCACAGCCCGCCTCGCCGACGATCTTGGCGGGAACGCCGGCCACCGTTACGTTGTGAGGCACGGGCTTCACCACCACGGAACCTGCGGCGATCCGGGCGCAATAGCCGATCTCGATATTGCCGAGAATTTTCGCACCCGCCCCGATCAAGACACCGTGGCGGATTTTCGGATGACGATCCTCGTTTTCCTTGCCGGTGCCGCCAAGCGTGACGCCGTGCAGGATCGAGACGTCGTCTTCGATAACCGCGGTTTCGCCGCACACGAAACCGGTGGCGTGGTCGAGAAAAATGCCACGGCCGATCCTGGCCGCCGGATTGATGTCGGTCTGGAAGACCGCCGAAGAACGGCTTTGCAGGTAATAGGCAAAATCCCTGCGGCCCTTGTGGAAGAGCCAATGCGCCAGACGGTGGGACTGCAGCGCATGAAAACCCTTGAAATAGAGCAGCGGGTCGATGAAGCGCGAGGTTGCGGGATCGCGGTCGTAGACCGCCACCATATCGGCGCGGAAAGCGTTGCCGAGATCGGGATCGTCCCGCAGCGCCTCGTCAAAGGTCTGACGGATCAAATCGCCTGACAGCGCCGAGTGATCGAGGCGCTCGGCGATGCGATGCACGACCGAGTCTTCCAGCCGGTCGTGATGCAGCACGGTCGAGTAGATAAAGGAGGCGAGCTCCGGCTCGCGGCGGACGATATCTTCCGCCTCCGCACGCACGCGATCCCAGATCGGATCGAGCGCCGCCAGCTTCGCGCCCCCTTGCGGATTGATCTGATGTTTTGCCATTAGCTAATCTCGCAAATTGCCTGCACTCGCAAATTCTTCGATATCCTTATAGCACGATCGGCCGACTTCTGTCCCGGGGCACTCACACCAAGGTGAACGCAGGCATAAGTCTCGAAAACCCGCTAAAACCCTGAAGCGACGGGCTTTCTTCACCCAAGCCAAGGTCCGACCTAGCCCGAAGCGTTGCTGAGAGGTGGTTGGGACTTCCAGGAAATCAAGAAGCGCGCTATCCGACTAATGGCGGATTTTCGCAACCTGTCCAACCCGGGCATGGTGTTGAAAACATGGGGGAGATAAAGCATTACCACGCAGATCCTGCGCGCGCGTGCCGCGGACTCGCTAGGGGTCTGGGCAACAGCCCTCGCCATTCCCATGATGCTGCTCGCGCCCGCGCTCTGGAACGGCTATCCGCTGTTGCAATGGGATACCGGCGGCTATCTGGCGCGGTGGTATGAAGGCTATCTCGTCCCCAGCCGCTCCACCGTGTTCGGCCTCTATTTGCATATCGGCGAGGGCTCTGGTTTCTGGATCAATCTGGGAATTCAGGCGCTGGCGACGCTGTGGATCCTGCAACTGACGCTGCGCGTGCTGGGCATGATCAGGCCCCTGCGGCTGTTGGGAATGAGCCTCGTGCTGATCCTGACCACTGCCCTGCCCTGGCTCGCCAGCATGCTGCTGACCGATATCTTCGCCGGCCTTTCGGTGCTGTCGCTGTTTCTGCTCGTACTGCACGGCGACAAGATTTCCGCAATCGAGAAATTCGCTTTGTTCTTCTTTACCGCCTTCGCGGCGGCCACCCACAGCGCCACTTTGGCCGTGCTGCTGGGGCTGTGCTGCGTAGGCTGGATGGCGCGGCCCTTCCTGCGTGATCGGATTGCGGTTGCGGGACTGGCGCAAGGCACCCTCACGATCGTTGCCGGCGCCGCCATGCTGCTGTCCGCCAATTTCGCGCTGTCAGGGCAATGGGCATGGACGCCCGGCGGCAATGGTATCGCGTTCGGACGTATGCTGCAGGATGGCATCGTCGCGCAATATCTACGGGACCACTGCCCGCAACAACAATTCAAGCTCTGCCCCTACCGCGACCAGCTTCCAGCCAACGCAGATGAGTTCCTGTGGGGCAGAAGCGTTTTCAACTCACTCGGCCGCTTCCAGGGATTGAATGACGAAATGGGTTTCATCGTAACGCACTCGCTCGCGGAATACCCGCTCTGGCAGGCGGAGGCTGCGATTGTCGCTACCGGCCAGCAACTGATCGAAGTTGCGACAGGGGAAGGAACCGATACCACCGACTATCATACCTACGGGATCATCGAGCGTTACATACCGGCGCAGAGCGTGGCAATGCGCGCGGCACGTCAGCAACACGGGAACATCAATTTCGCAAGCGTCAACTGGCTCCACGTCCCGGTCGCGCTTGTCTCGATGGTGCTGGTGTTCGCCATGTTTGGGGGCGCAGTCTTCCGGCGAAAGATCGACGACTTGGCGCTGCTCGCTGGTACGGTTTCTCTGGCGCTGCTTGGCAACGCCTTTGTGTGCGGCGTAATCTCGGGGCCGCATGATCGCTACGGCGCGCGCCTGGTGTGGGTTGCGACCTTCGTCACGCTGATTGCAGCTATCCGGCACTTCAGCAGCGACGGCAAATCGCGCAAGGAATCATCTTCTCCGTGAGAGAAAATCCAGCACGCCTGATTTGTAGACCTTGTCGCCCACCGCCCGCATGTGATCGCGGTTGGGAATATCGAGCACTTGCGAACCGGGAATGATTTTCCCCAGCGCTTGCGCAGAGCCCGCGATCTCGTCCGAGGTGCCGACCGCGATCAGCACCGGCACGGCAATGCGTGCGGCTTCGTCCTTCGTCATCAGGCGCCGCGAGCCGCGCAGACAGGCCGCGAGCGCGCGGCGGTCGGAACGGGTCTGGTCCGCGAAGGCGCGGAACGTCCGCCCCACCGGATCGGTCACGTCATCAAGCGAGTCTGCCTCCAGCGCTTCGGCGACGTTCTCGCCGGGGCCTCCGCCCTCGATCAGGCCGAGCCCGATGCCGCCGAAGATCGCCGAGCGCAGCCGTTCCGGCTGGCTCAGCGTGAGCACGGCCGTCATCCGCGATCCCAGCGAATAACCCATGACGTCCGCGCGCGCGATGTCGAGGTGATCCATCAGCGCGGTGATGTCGCCGGCCATGGTGGCGATTTCGTAGGCGCCCGAGTCATAGAGCTTGCCGGAATCGCCATGGCCGCGATTGTCGAACGCGATCACGCGTCGGCCGTTCTTCTTCAGCTCCGACACCCAGGTCGGATATACCCAGTTCACATTCATGGTCGACGCAAAGCCATGCACGAGCAGAATCGGATCGCCCTCGCCTTCATCGAGATAGGCGATTTCAACAGCTCCGTTATGAAAACTCGGCATCAGTCATTCCATGTTTTGGGAAAGGATGGGGTTCGAAGGGATGGGCCGCAAACTAGCCGGTTACGCCGGCGGTCGCTATCGCCGGCGGAGACAGGGCCGCCATCTGCTTTCGCAACCGTCGCGCCTTCTTGTGATCGAGCCATGACTGGGTCATGCGCTCGGTCGTCGCCTTGATCGACGCCAGAAACCCGAACAGAGCCAACAATGCGCCGAACACCCACAGCGACAAGTCGAACGCGCCGGCCGCCAGCAGCAATCCGCCGCGGCCCAGCATTTTCAGGATCGCACGGGTCTGACCGCCCTTGCTCTCCGCCAACCGTGCGGCGCGCGCCACGTCCTGCGGACCCTCGGCAATTCTCAGCGTATCGAGCGCGCCGCGCGCACCGGCCCTTTCACTGACCCGTCCCACGTCCTTGGCGAGCCGGACCAGCGCGCCCGCCTTCTCGGCGTGGAAGGCGGCCCGGATGGCGCTCACGGTCTCGCCCGGATGCATCACCGAGCCGGTTGCAACGGCATTCTGCAGCATCGGCGTATCCACAACCTCGCGCGCCGAGCGGCCGGCCCATTCGCCGAGCCCCTCGCCCAGACGCCCGACCTTGCGGGCGTCCTTGACCAGCGTGAGCCCCGCGCGCACCGGCGCCACGCCGCCGACCGAAACGTAGGTCGCCGCCGTCACCGCCAGGCCGGCGGTGGCAAGGCCCAGCACCAGGCGATCAGTGTCCTCGCCCATCACGAGGTGCTTGCCCTCGCGGACCACATCGCGGATGTCGCCGAACACGAAGAGGTCGCCGGCAACGGTGCCCGACAAGCTCCCGACATCATCGGCATTTCCGGTCACAAGCCCATTGGCAAAGCGCTTTGCAAAATGTGACGAGGAATCTTCCTCCTTGACGGCATCGCTGACCCGCTCCGACAGCTCGCCGGCAAGCGAAATGTTCTTCTCCCGGGCAAGATCGACAAAGCTGTTGGCAAGATCCGCATCACCGGCTGCGAGCGCGGCCTCGATATGGTCAGGGATAACTTTTTGGCTATTGCGCAGAGCAGAACCGAGCTGAACGTCGGACAATTGCACGGGATCGTCCTGCGCCGCGAGGACGGCAAAGGCGTCGCGCGCCTGCGGCCACAGCACCGCCAGCGCGGCACCGCTTACCGTCACCGCCAATACACAACCGATCCCCGACCTTTTCATCCGAAATCCCGAGGTTTCAAGACTTCCCCTGAAATGGTGTGCCTCCTTTAAGACACAACGGCCCCGACGAAAGAAGGGCTTCTCTGGGACGATAAGATTGTGTCGAATTTGTATGAGCAGATCAGCGGTCGGGCTACCGTCAGGTATTCGGAACCTGGAGTTCCGGAACACTAGGAATCACCTGCAGCCGCCATTATGGTCGTGCCGCATTTCGACGGTGCGGCGTCGTGTTGTTTGCGTCTGCCTCTGTCGCTACCCAAGGTGAATTCGATGTCCGATCATGTCGTCCCGCACTTCCACAACGATGCCGGCGTTTCCGTCATTGAAATCGGTTCGCAGGAGTTCATGTGCGTGGGCGCCAATCCGCCCTTCGACCATCCTCATGTTTTCCTCGATCTCGGCAACGACAACGAGATCATCTGTCCCTATTGCTCGACGCTCTATCGCTATGCCGCCGACCTCAAGGCGGGCGAGGCCCGGCCGCCGGAATGCGTGGTGAAAGACAAGGCCGCCTGACCGGTCGGTGGCGGCTTCGCGCACCATCATTGTTGCTGGTGCCGGGATCGGGGGTCTGACGGCGGCGCTGGCGTTGGCGCGGCAGGGTTTTCGCGTCATTGTTCTTGAGAAGACCGAGCGCCTGGAGGAAGTCGGCGCCGGCCTGCAGCTCTCGCCCAATGCGAGCCGCGTGCTGATCGATCTCGGCTTGCAGCCGCGGCTAGCTCCCCGTGCGGTGACACCCGACGCCATCAGCCTGATGAGCGCGCGAACCGGCGGCGAAATCGTCCGCCTGCCGCTTGGCGACGCAAAATTTCAGGCCGACGCACCCTATTGGGTCGTCCACCGCGCCGATCTGCAGGCAGCGCTGCAGGCGCAGGTCAATGACAGTCCCGACATCCAACTGCGGCTTGGCTGCCAGTTCGAGGACGTCGGCACCCATGCCAAGGGGCTGACCATCGGCCAGCGCAGCGGCATGGCGCGCCAACAGGAACTGGCGGTAGCGCTGGTCGGCGCCGACGGAATCTGGTCGGCGGTCCGCCATCATTTGTTTCCGGAAGTGCAGCCGCGATTTTCGGGCCTGATCGCCTGGCGCGGGACGCTCGATGCAACCCAATTGCCGCGCGAATACACTTCCCGCCGCGTTCAGCTCTGGATGGGGCCGAACGCACATCTCGTCGCCTATCCGATTTCGGGCGCGCGCCAGATCAATGTCGTCGCGGTTGTGCCGGGGACCTGGAGCAGACCGGGCTGGAGCGCGCCCGGCGAGCCCAACGACGTCAAGGGTGCGTTTGCTTCGGCGGGATGGCATGCGGTCCCGCGGATGTTGCTCGGCGCCGTCGACGAGTGGCGGAAATGGGCGCTGTTTACGTTGCCCGAAGCCGGCGAATGGACCGATGGCGCCACGGCTTTATTGGGGGATGCCGCCCACGCCATGCTGCCTTTCGCCGCGCAAGGCGCGGGAATGGCGATCGAGGACGCCGCCGTGCTCGCCAAATGCCTCGGAGAAACCCAACACGATGGCGGACCGGCCATCGCCGCCGCGCTGAAGCGTTACGCGCGCCTGCGCCGGCCGCGCGTGGCCCGGGTGCAGCGCGCCGCGCGGCAGGCGGGGCGCATCTATCATCTCGCAGGCCCCTTCGCTATGGCGCGCGATCTCGTGATCAAGGGGATGGGCGCCAAGCGCATGCTGGCGCGACAGGACTGGATCTACAATTGGCGCGCGTGAGATGCCGCGCGGGCGTTTGCGGTCCTTGCTCAGTACACCGCGTTGCCGGACCGCACCAACGGACGCCCTGACTTGTCATTGGTCGGTGGGACCGCAGCCGTCGCGGGCTTGGCCGCCGCCGGCGGCGTCTCATGGCACTTGTTGCGCTGCCAGGCTTCTTCCGCATTCTTCGCTTGCCCGCGTACCGCGATGTATTCATTGCGATAGGCGATTTCGCCCACTACAGGACCGGCAACGCCGGTCTGCGCCTTCGCGATCAGACCCTGCAGTTCGGCGGCGCGGTTGGCGAGGTTCTTGCGCTCGGGCTCCAGTTGCTTGCAGTCGTAAAGATCATATTTCGCGGGATCGGCGAACGCCGACGTCATGCTCTCGCTCATGTCGGCGCAACCGCTGAGCGTGGCGCCGAGCGTCAGCAACGCCAGGACCACGACAGTGCGCGGCAATGGCTGGGAACGAAAAAGCGAGGCAATCATGCGACCTTGGTAAACCCTCAACATTGAGGTTGGGTAAAACAGGCACTGGTGTCGGGATTGAGGCTTTGCCTTGTCAGGCGCAGTCGCTTAAGGAAGGGGCTACGTTGGCGGGTCCAGCCAATTTCCTGGATTCAAAAAACGCGCTAAGTATCTGATCTTCGTGACCAAAGCGGACGTGGCGGAACTGGTAGACGCAAGGGACTTAAAATCCCTCGATGGCAACGTCGTGTGGGTTCGAGTCCCACCGCCCGCACCAAATCCAGGACCTATGTGAAGTTCGCCCCCGCCGGTGCTGAACTGTCCGCCCGACGTAGGGATGGATCGGAGCGAGGTGATTAATTTCAACAACGGTGTCTGCTGACGTACAGCCGATCACCGCCAAGTCGTGGCACAGTCAATCCTCCGGCGCGTTTGTGATCGCGTCATTCTCCGGACCGCGCGTCTGGCCCCAGGAGTTCCACGGCTAGAGAATCTCAATCCCAGGCCACGATGGCAAATGGCCGATCTCAACGATCAAGCTCATGCGGACGTACTGAAATTTGTACCCCCATCAAGGCCGCTCGTTCGGTTGCAGTCATTCCGATTGGTGCTCGAGTCGCGCGCTACTTATCAACATCCGCAACCGACAGCAGCTCGAAACGGTCCGAGCCCAACCATCAGAAGCATTTGTCTAGCATTACAGTTGCGCTTTCGGAAGGCTTCTGAATCTATGGGCAACCATGATTTGGAGATCGTGGACGCGAGCAGCGTCGATAGAGGAGACGCTTGCGTTGTGGGCGGCGTCGCTTCGGGAGATCAAGAAGCGGATTCGTCCGTTGTTCACGCAAGAGCGTGTTGCGACGAATGCAGGCCTGTTCCTGGAAGGCTTGCTTGGAGATGAACAACGCAAGACCGGTTGGATGCGCGCGGAGGCGGCTGGCGATCCCGGCCCCTGGCGGCAGCAGGCGATCCTGGGTCGCGGAGATTGGGACGCCGATGCCCTGCGCGACACCGTACGTGACTATGTCATCGAGCATTTGGCGGATGACGATGCGGTGCTTGTGATCGACGAGACCGGCTTTCTCAAGCAGGGCAAGGCGTCGTGCGGGGTGGCACGGCAATACACCGGTTCGGCGGGCAAGATCACGAACTGCCAGATCGGAGTCTTCGCTTCCTACGTTTCGCGCCACGGTCATGCGTTCATCGATCGTGCGCTGTATCTTCCGAAGGAATGGACCGATGATCCGGATCGCCTGGAAGCTGCATACGTGCCCCCCGATGTCGGCTTTGCGACCAAGCCAAAGCTCGCGACGCGAATGATCGCACGCGCTATAGCCGCGGCTGTACCATTCAAGTGGGTTGCCGGTGACACCGTCTACGGTGTTGGCGACATCGAACAGCAGCTACGGCGGGCAGGCAAAGGCTATGTACTCGGGGTCAGCAGCGCTCATGTGTTTCAATCCTGGGGCAAGCGGCGATCCGTCGCCGGCACGGCCGCGGACATCGCCCGGACGCGGTGCCCGTCCGACTGGAAACGCCTGTCGGCAGGGGCCGGAACCAAAGGACCGCGGCTGCATGATTGGTGTTATCTCGAACTGGCCGATCTCGCGCTCGAAGAATTCAATAGCGCAAATCAAGGCCTGTGGACGCGCGGTCTGCTGATCCGTCGCCATATCGCCGATGGCGATCTCGCCTTCTTCACCATCTGGTGTCCAACGGGAACATCCATCGAAACGCTGGTGGCGGTCGAAGGCCATCGGTGGGCGATCGAGGACAGTTTCGAGACCGCGAAAAACGAATTCGGGCTCGATCACAACGAGAGCAGATCCTGGCATGGATGGCATCGCCATGTTTCCCTGGCGATGCTCGCCTTTGCCATGATGGCGGCGATCCGCCATCGCGCCAATCCGCCGCCCAAAAAAACGAACCGCCGCCCGCCGGCAAAAGCCAAAACGCGCCCACGCCGTCGCTGATCCGTTGGTCGATCCAGGAAATCCGCCGCATCGCCGTCAGGCTCGCTCGAAAGCGTATTCAACCCGCGCTTATCATCGCATGGTCATCCTGGCGGAGGGCTCACCAAGCTGCCGCTCAACGCGCTCACCTCAAGGCAAGAACGCAACTGTAATGCTAGGGCCTGTCCTCAGTTAAGCCAAATGACCGCGGCGGCCAAATGGATACCGGCGAGGAAGTTTCTGGCGGTCTTGTCGTAGCGGGTCGCAATTGCTCGGTATTGCTTGAGCCTACAATAGAAGTTCTCCATGAGGTGGCGGGCCTTGTATATTTCCTTGTCGTAGAGGCGTTGAACCTTTCGATTGCTCTTGGGCGGAATGACGAATGTTTTTCCTGCCGCGAGCAGAGGTTCGATCACGCGCTGGTCGGCATCGAAGGCTTTATCCGCCAGCAGGGTTTCGGCCCGCATGTGAGGCAGCAGCGCATCGGCGCCTTCCAGATCATGGGCTTGGCCGGCCGTCAGGAAGAAGGCCAGCGGATTGCCAAGGGCGTCGACCATTGCATGGATTTTGGTGCTCAATCCGCCTTTGCTGCGCCCGATCGCCTGGTCTTGGCCGTCTTTTTTTGAGCGCCGGCGCTGTGCTGATGCGCGCGGACGATGGTGCTGTCGATCATGGCGTATTCATTGTCTGCGTCGGCAGCCAGCATTTCGAAGAGCTTCTTCCATACGCCACTCTTTGCCCAGCGCGAAAATCGGGTGTGAATCTTGATCGGATCTCCAAATCGTTCCGGCAGGTCCCGCCAGGGAATGCCGGCGCGATAACGATAGAGAACTGCTTCAACAAACAGCCGATTGTCTTTCGCCGTAGCTCCGACGTGCCCCTCACGTCCCGGCAAAATATCCTTGATCCTGTTCCATTGATCGTCCCGAAGGGCGTAGCGGCGCATCTGTCAGCTCCGAATCAGCTGACATCCCATAAATCACGCCGCTATACTCTTGGGAATCGCCTAATTGAGGACAGGCCCTAACATTACAGTTGCGTTCTTGCCTTGAGGTGAGCGCGTTGAGCGGCAGCTTGGTGAGCCCTCCGCCAGGATGACCATGCGATGATAAGCGCGGGTTGAATACGCTTTCGAGCGAGCCTGACGGCGATGCGGCGGATTTCCTGGATCGACCAACGGATCAGCGACGGCGTGGGCGCGTTTTGGCTTTTGCCGGCGGGCGGCGGTTCGTTTTTTTGGGCGGCGGATTGGCGCGATGGCGGATCGCCGCCATCATGGCAAAGGCGAGCATCGCCAGGGAAACATGGCGATGCCATCCATGCCAGGATCTGCTCTCGTTGTGATCGAGCCCGAATTCGTTTTTCGCGGTCTCGAAACTGTCCTCGATCGCCCACCGATGGCCTTCGACCGCCACCAGCGTTTCGATGGATGTTCCCGTTGGACACCAGATGGTGAAGAAGGCGAGATCGCCATCGGCGATATGGCGACGGATCAGCAGACCGCGCGTCCACAGGCCTTGATTTGCGCTATTGAATTCTTCGAGCGCGAGATCGGCCAGTTCGAGATAACACCAATCATGCAGCCGCGGTCCTTTGGTTCCGGCCCCTGCCGACAGGCGTTTCCAGTCGGACGGGCACCGCGTCCGGGCGATGTCCGCGGCCGTGCCGGCGACGGATCGCCGCTTGCCCCAGGATTGAAACACATGAGCGCTGCTGACCCCGAGTACATAGCCTTTGCCTGCCCGCCGTAGCTGCTGTTCGATGTCGCCAACACCGTAGACGGTGTCACCGGCAACCCACTTGAATGGTACAGCCGCGGCTATAGCGCGTGCGATCATTCGCGTCGCGAGCTTTGGCTTGGTCGCAAAGCCGACATCGGGGGGCACGTATGCAGCTTCCAGGCGATCCGGATCATCGGTCCATTCCTTCGGAAGATACAGCGCACGATCGATGAACGCATGACCGTGGCGCGAAACGTAGGAAGCGAAGACTCCGATCTGGCAGTTCGTGATCTTGCCCGCCGAACCGGTGTATTGCCGTGCCACCCCGCACGACGCCTTGCCCTGCTTGAGAAAGCCGGTCTCGTCGATCACAAGCACCGCATCGTCATCCGCCAAATGCTCGATGACATAGTCACGTACGGTGTCGCGCAGGGCATCGGCGTCCCAATCTCCGCGACCCAGGATCGCCTGCTGCCGCCAGGGGCCGGGATCGCCAGCCGCCTCCGCGCGCATCCAACCGGTCTTGCGTTGTTCATCTCCAAGCAAGCCTTCCAGGAACAGGCCTGCATTCGTCGCAACACGCTCTTGCGTGAACAACGGACGAATCCGCTTCTTGATCTCCCGAAGCGACGCCGCCCACAACGCAAGCGTCTCCTCTATCGACGCTGCTCGCGTCCACGATCTCCGAATTATGGTTGCCCATAGATTCAGAAGCCTTCCGAAAGCGCAACTGTAATGCTAGCGAACTCTCCGGCGCTTTGATGCGCCGAATGCCTTGGCGCCGAAAACCAGCACGTTGGCTTCGCTATTGGGAAGGCCATGGCCATCGTCGTCTCTCGAAGCCGCCCGTCGTCACCCCTTGCCGTCACTTGGACATGATACCAATCGGCCTCGCCGCACTGCTCATCGCCGAAAGTCAAAGCCGCTCGATCCACGATCGTCGGGTTGAACGAATACAATTCGGATGGAGTAGATATTGCCCTCCAGGTCGAGAATGACGGCGACGGGACTTCCGTCCTTCATTATCGCTTTGCCGCGCCAAATTCCGTGATTGTCTTTTTGCAGCCCGGAAACATTTGAATACCCTTTCGCCTCAATTCGCAACTTCACCTGATCTTCGTTAAGGCTGTCGGCACCTGGCAAAGCCTGCTTATTTGTCGTTTTTGGAAATTCGAACGGCTCAATCGCCGAGTAGGACGGATAGATGGTGCCCGTGTAACAAGAGCTGGTGGGGTTGAATGACGAATAAGGATAGCAAGGACTGATAGCAGCGGTCGCGAAGGCAGAGCGCATCGTCGGCAGCGTCGCATAGGCAGACGGTCGCGTGGGCTGAGTCTGGGCGAATGCGAGCCCGGTCATCGACGCGACAACTGCCGTCACAATGGGGATTCGCATGTTCATTCCCTTTCGAATGAACTTCGTTTCGGACACTATAACCAGCCATGCGCGGCCAATGTTCCAGGGCTGGGACGGAAATCCGAACATGGTCAGTTGCGAAAGCGCTGACGCTGTCAGCTCGCCGTTGATAGCCGATCAAGTCGCCGAGAGACGCAATAAGTATCGGCTAAGTATCGCTGTCATCGCGCCTGCCGAAAAAGCCATGTGGAAGCGGTCAGTCTCCACCTTTTGCCACTAGACGAAAGCACCGGATCGCCCCAAGGTTCGTGCCCGCAATTCCGCTTACCTCAACACCTCGATAGGTCGCACACTTCCAATACCTTCAACGATCGTTCCAAAACACAGTTGGAGAACTCACCACTGTCGGTGCAGGTATCGATTGCTTTGTTGGTTTGATCCGTCACACAGTCAGCGTAATTGTGGCCCTTTGCTTCCCCGAACTTCTGCCGAAATTTGGCGAGGCAAGATTTACCCGCTCGTCCGGTCTGCCCGGCCCACTTGGCACGGTCGAGAGGCTCAGCCTGAGCGAGAGGCGTCGACCCCAGCAACATCGCGACGATCAAAGCATATCGCATGTTTTTACCTTATCTCCGTCGGCCCAAAAACGTCGAGGCCCCCGGAAGGGGCGAAATCCGGGCCTCTGGAAATCAGGAGAGGTTTGCGTCCGGAAATCCGGACCTAAATTTGCTCTTGGATTTGCTTGAGCACCTCATCGAGGTTCATGAGACAGAGGCGGAGGGTCCGTAGATTGTTTTCCCAGATCGGTTGACCTGCTGCCACTTTACTTATAACCGGCACCCCATTGTTGATAGCAACGGCTTGAAATCCCCTAGTCTGGGCGGCAACTCCGTTCACCATACCGATGGCCTGAAGAAGACGTCTTCCGGTTTGTCCAAGCAGATAGATCTGATCCGTTTTGCCACTCAAACTCGCCGGCACCTGAACCGGAGCGTCGAAAATAGTACCGCTCTCGACGCAAGTTTCGATTTCTCCCTTGAGGACGATGATCTCTGGGATCAAAAGGAGAGCCAACCCCCATGCGCGCAACCTCCTTTCCGCCTCTCTAGCCTTGGCCTCTGCTCTCACCGGTATGGTAGCTGCAAGATAGACGGCGACAATAGCGATGCCAGCTACGATCGCTTGCATCCAACCCGCAGAGCCGGGGTGAGCTTCAAACCAGATCAAAATCGTCTTGGGAAACTGAAATCCCTGAAGCATTGGGCTAACCTGCCGCGCCTCCCGTCTTTTGTCGAGAGGAATGGCGGCTCCGTGCGATTTGAAACATTCCCGATTCCGAACCCCTCACCATGCGCGTCACCCGCGGCGGCTGGGACCCAGACATGCAGCCGCAAGTCATTCAAGCGAATGCAGGGTAAGCCTGCCGGCCTCGCCAGCGGCGCCTGATGCGATCAGGTGGTAGCTCCCGGCTCTTCCGGCAGTTCTTCAAGGTGACACGCCACGAACTGTCCCTCGCCGGTCAAACGCAGCTCCGGCTCTTCGGTCCGGCAGCGGTCGAACACGTAGGGACATCTGGTGTGGAAACGGCAACCGCTCGGTGGATTGATCGGGCTCGGCACGTCGCCCTTCAGGATCATCGGATTGCGGGCGGCCCCCGGCTCCGGCACAGGCACCGCCGAGAGCAGCGCCCGGGTGTAGGGATGCCTCGGCGCGGTGAAGATCTGCTGCCTTGGCGCCATCTCGACGATCTTGCCGAGATACATGACGGCGACGCGGTGGGTCATGTGCTCGACGATCGCGAGATCATGGCTGATGAAGAGCAGCGCGAGGCCGAACTCCTGCTGCAGATCCTGCAGCAGGTTGACGATCTGCGCCTTGACCGAGACGTCGAGCGCCGAAACCGCTTCGTCGCAGACGATCAGTTCGGGCTCCGCCGCGAGCGCCCTTGCGATGCAGATGCGCTGGCGCTGACCGCCCGAGAATTCGTGCGGCCGGCGGTCCAGCGCGTCGCGCGGCAGCCGCACGGTATCCATCAGCGCCGCAACCTTCGCCTCGAGTTCGGCGGAGGATTTGGCGAGGCCGAAATTGCGGATCGGCTCGGCCAGGATATCGCGCACGCGCATCCGCGGATTGAGACTGGAGAACGGATCCTGGAACACCACCTGCACGCGGCGGCGCATGCTGCGCAACCCTTTGGGCGAAAGATCGTCGATACGCTGGCCATCCAGCACCACCTGGCCGGCGGTGATGTCGAACAATCGCAGGATGGCGCGGCCAACCGTTGATTTGCCGCAGCCGGACTCGCCCACCAGAGACAGGGTCTCGCCGCGTTCGATCTCGAAGGATACGCCGTCCACGGCATAGACCCAGCTGGACCTGCGGCTGAACAGCCGGCCGCGCACCGGAAAATGCTTCTTGAGCTCGTTGACCTGGAGCAGCGGGGCACTCATGCCGCGGCGACCTCCTTGGGCGCGTAATGGCAGGCGGCGATGTGGCGGGGCCCCTTCTCTTCCAGCCCAGGCGCCACCTCGCGACAGAGATCGGTGGCGAGTAAACAGCGCCCGGCAAAGGCGCAGCCCTCGATGCGCCGCTTGAGGCTCGGCACCTGCCCGGGGATCTCCGCGAGACGCCGCGCCGAGCCGGTCAGCGAGGAGCCGAGCTTGGGCACGGCGCCGAGCAGGCCCTGCGTGTAGGGATGACGCGGAGCGCGGAAAAGCTCGGCCACCGGCGCTTCCTCGACCTTGCGGCCGGCATACATGACCATGACGCGCTCGGCGATTTCAGCGACCACGCCGAGGTCATGGGTGATCAGAATGACCGCCGCGCCGACGCGGCGCTTGAGGTCCAGCATCAACTGCAGGATCTGCGCCTGGATTGTGACGTCGAGCGCCGTGGTCGGCTCGTCGGCGATCAGGAGCTTGGGGTTGCAGGCGAGCGAAATCGCGATCATCACGCGCTGGCGCATGCCGCCGGACAGCTGATGCGGATATTCACGTAAGCGCCGCGCCGGCTCCGGGATACCCACCAATGTCAGCATCTCCAGCGCGCGCGCCTCTGCGGCCTGCTTGTCGAAGCCCTGATGCACCCGCAGCGTCTCGCCGATCTGGCGGCCGACCGTCAGCACCGGATTGAGGCTCGTCATCGGCTCCTGGAAGATCATCGAAATGTCGTTGCCGCGGATCGCGCGCATTTCGCGCTCGGAGAGTTGCAAGAGATCCTTGCCCTGAAAGCGGACAGAGCCCGCGATCTTGCCGGGCGGCTCCGGGATCAGCCGCATCAGCGACATCGAGGTGACCGACTTGCCGCAGCCGGATTCACCGACGATGGCCAGGGTCTCGCCCTGGTCGACATGGAAGGAGACGCCGTCGACCGCGCGGTTGATCCCGTCGGGGGTGCGGAAATGGGTCTGCAGATTCTGGACTTCGAGCAATGCCATCGGATCAGAACCTTGTACCCATCCGTTTATGACGGCGAACCGGACCGCATTCGCCCGAATCTCTCTACAGGCTTTTGGCCATGCGGGGATCGAGCGCATCCCGCAAGCCGTCGCCGAGCAGGTTGACGGCGAGCACGGTGACGGACAGGAACGCGGCGGGAAAGAACACGATATAGGGCTTTACCTGCCACAGCGCCCTGCCCTCGGCCATGATGTTGCCCCAGGACGGAATGGTCGGCGGCGTGCCGGCGCCGATGAAGGAGAGGATGGATTCCACGATCATGGCGCTGGCGCAGACATAGGTGGCCTGCACCAGCATCGGCGCCAGCGTGTTGGGCAGGATGTGGCGCAGAATGATCATCGGCGTTCGCGTGCCGGAGGCGACGCCAGCATCTACATAGGGTTGCTCGCGCAACGACAGCACGACGCCGCGTACCAGACGCGAAACGCGCGGGATTTCGGCAACCGTGATGGCCAGGATGACGTTGCCGACGCTGCCGCGTGTCAATGCCATCAGCGCGACCGCGAGCAGGATCGGGGGTATCGACATCAGCCCGTCCATGAACCGCATGATGATGTTGTCGGCCCATCGCACGAAACCGGAGACGAGACCGATGGCAAGGCCGGCGAGCGAAGCCAATAGCGCCACCGACAGGCCGACGGTGAGCGAGACCCGTGTCCCGTAGACCACGCGCGAATAGACGTCGCGGCCGAGCACGTCCGTGCCGAACCAGAAATCCGCCGACGGCGCGCGCGTACGCTTGGCGGGCGCCAGCGCGGTCGGATCAACGGTCCCGAGATAAGGCGCGAAGATCCCGATCAACACCAGGCAGAGCAGCAGGGCACCGCCGATCGCCACCGTCGGGTTGTTGCGCAGAAAGCCAAGCACGCCGCGCCGGACTTTCCCGGGCATCAGCAAGTCGGGCAGCTCTCGCGCGATGACAAGGCCCGGCGGCACCGGCATGGGGCTGGTGGTCGAAACGGTCAATAGCGGATCCTCGGGTCGACCAGCGTGTAGGTGACGTCGACCAATAGATTGACCAGCGTATAGAGGAAGCTGAACATCAAGACGATGCCCTGGATGACCGGGTAGTCGCGGCGCAGGATCGCGTCAATCGTCAACCGGCCAAGGCCCGGAATGGCGAACACACTTTCGGTCACCACCGCGCCGCCGATCAGCAAGGCGATGCCGATACCGATCACCGTCACGATCGGAACGGCGGCGTTTTTCAGCGCATGAACGAAAAGGATGCTGCGCTGCCCGAGTCCCTTGGCGCGGGCGGTGCGGATATAGTCCTGCTGCAGCACCTCGAGCATGGAAGCTCGGGTGATGCGCGCGATCAGCGCGATGTAGACGCTGCCGAGCGCGATGGCCGGCAGGATCAGGTTCTCCAGCCATGGCAAGAAGCCTTCGGCGAGCGGCGTGTAGCCCTGCACGGGAAACCATTCCAGCTCCAGCGCAAATACGTAGGCGAGGACGTACCCGACGACAAAGACGGGAAGCGAGAAGGCGAACACGGCGAATGCCATGATGGTGCGGTCCACCCAGCTTCCCGCCTTCCAGGCCGCCATCACGCCGAGCGGCACTGCGACGACGATGGTGAGCACGAGCGTGATCGCCATCAGCGAAAGCGTCGGCTCGATGCGCTGTGCGATCAGCGATGCCACCGGCAGGTTGGTAAAAATCGAGGTGCCGAGATCGAAGTGCAGGATGTGCCAGAGCCAGGCCCCGAACTGGACCAGGAATGGCCGGTCGAGGCCGAGGCTCTGGCGAATCCGCTCGACGTCGGCGGGGCTCGCCTGATCGCCGGCAATCACCGCCGCCGGATCGCCCGGTGCGATGTAGAGCAGACTGAAGACGAACAGCGCGACGATCGCCATCACGGGCAAGGTCGCGAGCACGCGCCGGAGAATATACGAGACCATCTGGGTTCACCGCACCGTCATGCGGTCTTCGACACGCCCCAGAAGAATGGCAGCGGTCCCTTCGCTATGCCGGAGATGTTCTTGCGCCACGCCGTGTAGCTCAGGAAGAAGCCGGTTGGCGCATAAACGACGTCCTCCAACGCGGCCCTGTTAAGACGATTGATCGTGGCCTTCTCCTCATCGAGGTTCTTGGCTTCGAACCATGCCGTCACTTCCTTTTCCACCCTCGGGCTCGTGGGCCAGCCAAACCACGCCTTGTCGCCATTGGCACGAATGGCGGTATAGGCGGCGGGATTGAGACAGTCCGCGCCGGCGTGCCAGGTGTGGAACATCTGCCAGCCTCCCTGGCCCGGAGGCGTCTTCTGGGCGCGGCGAGAACCGACCGTGCCCCAATCGGTGGCGACGAAGTCGACATTCATGCCCAGACGCTTCAACAGATCCGCGGTGACATCGCCCTCTGCTTTGGTGATCGGTTGGTCCTGAGCCACGAGGCAGGTGACCGGCTGGCCCGAATAGCCGCTCTCGGCCAGTAGCTTCTTGGCCGCGGCAAAATCGCGCTTGCCCTTCAGGATCTCGCCGCCCTCCTCCGTGTAGAGCGGCGTATCCGGCGTGAAGAAGCCCGGCAGTGGCTTCCACAGCGAAGTATCGTCCCCGACAACCGCCCGCATGTAGTCTTCCTGGCTCATTGCCATGAGCACGGCACGACGCGCCCTGACATCGTTGAAGGGCGGGTACAGGTGGTTCATCCGAAACGAACCGACGTTGCCGAGCGGGTCGGCGATGTCGACGCTGATGTTGCGGTTCTTCTTGAGCAGTGGGACGAGATCGGAGATCGGATTCTCCCACCAATCGACCTCGCCGTTCTGCAGCGCGGCCGCCGCCGTGGCAGGATCCGGGATCACCACCCATTCCACGCGGTCGACCAGTATCTGCTTGCCGCCCGCGAGCCAGGAGGCCTTCTCCTGCCGCGGCACGTAATCGGTGAACTTCTCGAACACCGCCTTGGCGCCGGGCACCCATTCGGCTTTGGCAAACTTCATCGGACCCGAGCCGATATACTCGCCGATCTGCTTGAACGGGTCGGTCTGGGCGATGCGCTCCGGCATTATGAAGGTGCAGGGCGAGTTGTTCTTGGCCAGTGCATAAAGCAGCTTCGGATAAGGCTGCTTCAGCACCCATTTGAAGGTCCTGTCGTCGACGGCGGTCAGTTCGTTCTGAATCGCCTTGATCATCAGCCCCATGGGATCGCGCGCCGACCAACGCGCCAGGCTCGCCACCACATCCTTAGCTAGCACCGGCTCACCGTCGTGGAACTTCAGCCCCGGCCTGAGGCGGAAGGTCCAGATCAGGCCATCATCGGACACCTCCTCGCTCTCGACCATCTGGCGCTGCGGCTGCAGCGCGGCGTCGATGCCGTAGGGAGTGTCCCACACCAGGGCTGCGGCGTTGCGCACCACATACTGGGTCCCCCAGATCGGATCGAAATTCGCGAGGTTGGCCTGGGGCACAAAGCGCAGGGTGCGCGCTGCAGCGCCCTGAGAAAGGGCCGGCATCGAAACGCCGCCCGTCGCCGCCAGGCTGCCCACCCCGGCCAGTCCCTTCAACAGAGTCCTGCGATCCATAGAGCTCTCCCAGTCTCGGGTGGTTATAGCGATTGCGCCTGAAACGAGCCAGTCAGACCGACGGCCTCAGTCCCCTTGCTTGCAAATGGTATGCCAGCGCGGCCAGCCCGCTCCGATCATATCCGGCCGGAAAAGGCATTTCCGGGCGATCACTTTTCCGAGCGGATCACATCGCAGCCGCGCTTAGCTTGCGAGCTGTTTAAATTGCGATGAATGTTGCGGATGCCACCAGCGGCCGCCGATCACGACGCCTTCGGACACGATCTTGCGGTCGCCGATGAGATGCTCGCCGACGACGTCAACATAGTCGAACTGACCTTCCCTCACCGAGATGAGGGTGGCGTCTCCGGCGCTCCCCGGCTTGAGGCTGCCGAGTTCGGGACGCCGCAACGCCATCGCCGCATCGACCGTCGAAGCCTTGATCACATCGGACAGCGGCATCCCCATGCACAGCAACTTGGACAGGGTCGTCACCTGATCGAAGGCCGGGCCGTTGATGCACAGGGCATGGACATCCGAGGAGATGGTGTCCGGATAAAAGCCGTTGGCGAGCATCGCGCGTGCGGTCTTGAAGGCGAAGGAGCCTTTGCCGTGCCCGATGTCGAACAACACACCGCGCTCGCGCGCTTCCAGCACGACCTTTTTCACCGTGCCCTGCGCGGTGGCGGGCGTATTGGGAAACGGCCGGAAGGCATGCGTAAGAACGTCGCCCGGACGCAGGCGAGCGAGCACGTCCTCGTAGCTCGGCGGCGGATGGTCGATATGCGCCATCAACGGCATGCCGACCTCCTCGGCGACCTCAAGCGCGATTTCGAGCGGCACGATCCCCGAGGTGCCCGAGGAGTTGCGCCCCACCCGCACCTTGATGCCAACGATAAGGTCACGGTTCTCGTCCGCAACCTTGACGGCGTCGATCGGATTCATCAGCCGGAGCTCCTCACTCTCGCCGACCATGACCCGATCCGAGAAGCCGTAGATGCCGGCATGCGAGACGTGCAGATAGGCGAGAATGCGGACCTGGCTCGGCTCGATCACGTGCTTGCGAAACCCGGCGAAATTGCCCGGGCCGGCGCTGCCGGTGTCGATCGCCGTGGTGACGCCGGAGGTGCGGCAGAACTCCTCGGCGTCGATGCCGAGCGAGGTGCCGCCCCAATAAACGTGAGTGTGCAGATCGATAAGGCCCGGAGTGACGATGTAGCCCGACACGCCGCGCACATCGGTTGCCGGATCCGCCTTGAGCGCGTTTCCGACCATGGCCACCTTGCCTCCGGCAAAGGCGACATCCGTTACGGCGTCGAGCTTCTGGGAGGGGTCGATCACCCGACCGCCGCGCAGGACCAAATCGAAAGGCATTGTAATCTCCGAATGCGAAAGTGAAGGAACCGGCGGGAGCACATCAGCAGCGTTGGACTGATTTTGCAAATGCTTGCATCTCCGTCATTCCAGCGCCAAAGTGATTTCTTTATCGGCTGGAGAGTTCGATATGCGGCCGAACGACATCTCCTTCGAAACGGCGCTCGGCGAGCGTGTCGAGCAGATGCTGGATGCCTGCACGCGGTGCGGCAAGTGCGTCGAGGTCTGTCCGAGCGTGGCGCCTGCCGGCATCGCGAACGCCGCACCCGAAGACGTCATCACCGGCATCATCGACATCGTGCGCGGCGGCGATGGGCCGCAAGCCTCGCGTCAATGGGCGCAGTCCTGCATGCTCAGCGGCGAATGCATCAAGGCGTGCGACGAGGGCGTCAATCCGCGCTTCCTGCTGGCGATGGCGCGCGTCGCGATGACCAAGGCCGCGCACGGATTGCCGGAACGGCGCCGCCAGGGCGTGGAGAAATACCGCGATCTCGGCCGCGATGTCACCGTGCTCTCGCGCCTGCAGCTCGATGGCGAAGTGCTGGGGCGGTTGGGTCAGAAATCGGCCTCGGTGACCGCGCCGGCTGATGCGCCGGACTTTGTGTTTTACACCGGCTGCAACGTGCTGAAGACGCCACATATCGCGCTTCTGGCGCTCGATATCATGGATGCGCTCGGCATTACCTACCAAGTCATGGGCGGGCCGAGCCATTGCTGCGGCATCATGCAGCTGCGCCCGGGCGACGTCGAAATGTCCGGCCGCATGGGTACCAGCAGCATCGAAAAAATGTCGCACTCGAAATCCGGTCAGGTGATCTCGTGGTGCCCGAGCTGCTATGTCCAGTTCACGGAGACCACGCTGCCGACGATCGAGCGCCAGCGCGGCGCACGGCCGTTCGAGATGACGCCGTTCATGCGCTTCCTGCATGGTCGGCTCACTGAGCTGACCCCGCATTTGCATGAGCGCGTCGACATGCGGGTCGCGCTGCACCGCCATCCCGGTGTCGCCGGCGTCATGGAGGCCGCGGCCTCCATCCTGCAGGCCATCCCCGGCATCACGCTCGTCGACCTGAAGCAGCCGGCAGTCGGTCTGCAAAGCTTCAATCTCGGCGTGCTGCCTGCATTCAAGCGCGAGCTGCAGCTCAACGAGCTTCGCGCGGCACGCGATGCGGGCATCGATGCGCTGGTCACGGTCTATCATTCCGAACATCGCGAGCTCTGCGCGCATGAGCGCGACTGGCCCTTCCGGATCGTCAACCTGCTGGAACTGGTCGGCGCCAGCATGGGCCTAAAACGCTGGGATCGCTACAAGGAGCTCAAGATGATGCAGGACGCCGATCAGATCATCGCAGAATGCGGCGACCTGATCGCGCAGCACGCGCTCGATGCCGGCAAGGCACGCGACGTGGTCGTCAAGGCGATGCTCGGCGACCAGCCGCTACCCTTGAAGGCCGGCGGGTAATCGGCTTTCTAAGGACATCCGTCGCAGCCGCTCGCAAGCGCGCCTGATTGCGACGTGCGACAGACGCTCAGCTCGGCCGCCCCCTGCAGCCTGCCTCTGTGCCTTCCCTGCCGCATTCATGGGCTGCTACGCGTGCGTCGGCCAATGCCGCTCGCGGAACCAGGTGCGGTACTCCGACGACATCTTCGCACGCTGCGCCTGCGGCGCGCGCCGCTTGCACGTCGATGCCTCCTCGCTGCTTTCCGGCGCGCCCCACCTCAGCTCGACGCAGTCGTTCGGGTTGTAGGCCATCTCGAAATCCGGCGTCCGATCGAGGACGTCCTTTAGCGACAGCGTCCACTGCGAGCCATCGCTGCGGGTATAGGATATTTTGCGCGAGGCAAGCTCGGAGGCGAGCACACCCTGCAACTCGCTTTTCACGTCCTCGACGCTCTTGCCGGCCGGCATCGCGTAACGCGCCGCCCGCCGCAGGACGCGATCGGGAAATCCGCGCACGACGTCGATCGCGATCAGCAGACGGAAATCCCGCGCCGGGGTGGAGTAATCTTCCCAGGCTCCGGTCGTCTCGAAGATCGAGGGGCCGTTCGGCATCGCCACTTCGCCGGGCTGTTTCTCCTGATATTTTCGTCCATTTTCGATCGAGGTGACGCGCGTCTTGACCTGCTCGTTAAGGCTCGCGATGGCGTCTGTCATCGCTTTCACGGGATCGAGCGGCTCGGGCGACATCACGTCATCCATGCGATCGTAAAAATTCTCGGCGCCCATATGTGACTGATCGAGCGAAAAATCACCGTAACTGGGATTGTTGGCGATTTCGGCGTTGGCCAGCCGCCGCAACGCACCGTTCTTGTCGCGCACGATCGGCCGGAAGTGCTTGAAGCCGGGGCTGCCAAGCGCAGGATCGTGCACGAACAGGAAATTGCCGCGCCAGAAGCGCTTTCGCGTGATCGATCCGTCGGGCTCGGCGTCAACGGCGAGGAAGACGCCGGGCATGCCGTTCAACTCCGGCACGCGATGCACCAGCATCAGCACGTGGCCGTAGGGGTCGGCGTACACCGTGCCCGGGCGCAGCGCTTGTTGCGTCAGCGCGACGGTGTAAAAATCGGTGTTGTCGTCGCTCCCCGCCACGCGCACGGCGCCGGTATGCACGACGTCGCCGACGTCCCGCAGATATTCACCGAACGTCGTCGGGCGTTTCGGCTTTGGCTTAGGCGCCGGCGGAGTGGCGGGTGAGGCCGGCGTCTCCGTCGTCCGCTGCCGGGAAAACAGGTCCAGCAGCGTCGGCGTTGGTGCAGGCGGCGTGGCGGCGGCCGGCGTCGCCGAGGCGACTTCCTGTTCGGGCGGCGGCGGCGGACGCGTGACTTCGGGATGCTCCATGTCGAACCACTGGTAGCATTTTGGCGGCGCGCCGCCGGTGCCGCGCGAGCAATTCGAATAGCCGAACGGCAGCCCCATCTTGTAGGCGAAATAGGCGCGCAGGAAGTAGGCGAAGTCGGCGCAGTCAGGACGAAGGGCCGACTTTGCATCGTCTTCACCGCGGCCTAGATAGTTGAACAGGAAATTGCGCGATCGGTCGCGCAATACTTCATGCCACGCCTTCCAGGAAAGATCCTGGTCGGGCGGCGCGTCGAACAGCTTTTCGATCCACGCCGAATACAGGGATTCCGTCGTGCTGTTCCAGCTCGCGCGTACCTGCCAGAAGGCTCCCGATGGCGTCGGCAGCGGCGCCGGTCTGTGCGCGCTCACCGTGATGTCGCGTGTGATCGAGCTGCAATCCGCCGTGGCGTGGTCAAGCGCCAGCGTGGCGTGCCACGTACCCGCGGCCGGCTCGGCGACCTCGGCGAACCAGGAATACGGCCCTCCGCCGTGCCGGTCCGGCGATTTGGCCGCGACCCGTCCATCGGGCGCGAACAGCGAGAGCACGCCCTCGAGCGGCTTTTCGGCGACGAGCATGACGCGCAGCGGCGCGCCCTTCCACGGCGCGAGCGGTGAAGGCAGGACCGAGAGCCCGGCCGCATCCCCGCAGCCGCCAGACGCCGCTTCGGCCGGCGCGTCCACGGTTGCGAAAAGGAATAGGGCCGTCGCAGCAGCAGCAAACCGGCTTGCGAGAAGCATTTTTGCAACCTTCCTGGAGAGGCCCGGAACCGCATTCGGCCCTGCCAGCGGGGCCAGCTCGGAGAATAGCCGAATAGGCCGCCATCAGTCACAAATTTGAAGGCGATTTTGCGGCCCGCCGGTCGTTCGTCGAGGCCCCGCCGACCGGCGGCGCCATCTCTCGCGCTTCAAACGAGGGGATGGGTGCAGCGTGACATCGCGTCGCCCGCCCTACTCCGACTTGTCGATATTCCAGAAGATCGGGGTGGCCGGGCCGTCGAGCACGCCGGTGAGCGATTTGCGCCAGGCGCTGGGTATGAGGAACTGACCGAGCGGGATATAGATCACCTGGTCGTAGTTTTCCTTCTGGATCTCGGCTGCGATCTTCTTCTGCTCCTCGAGAGAAGCCGACCGCGCGAAGGCATCGCGCAGCGCTTCGATCTTGGCGTCCTCAGGCCAGCCGAACCAGCCGCCGTTCTTGCCCCTGCCGCCGACCGATACGTTGGCGACGGGGTTGACGACGTCGGCGCCGACCCAGTTGGTGAAGAACATGTTCCAGCCACCCTCCTTCGGCGGCTTCTGGCTGGCGCGGCGGGTAACCACGGTCTGCCAGTCGGTGGCCTGCACATCGACCTTGAAGCCGGCGTCACGCAGCAATTGCGCCGCGACGATCGGCTGCGCCTTCAACGTGACGACGTCGCCGGGCGCCATCACCACGACCGGCGTGCCGTCATAGCCGGATTCGGCAAGCAGCTTCTTGGCTTCCGCCATGCCATTGCCCTTCACCAGCGTCTCCGCGCCGACATCGGTCTCAAGCGGCGTGCCGCAGACAAAGACCGCGCCGCAGACCCGGTAATATTCGGGATTGCCGACCAGTGCATCCAGCACGTCCTTCTGGTTCATGGCGAGGAAGGCGGCGCGGCGTACCTTGAGGTTGTCGAAGGGCGGATAAAGGAAGTTCATGCGGCCGAGCGTCTGGAAGCCCAGCTTGTTCAGGGTTTCGACCTTCAGCTCGGGGTTGGCAGCGAGTATCGGCAGAGTATCCCACGCCGGATTTTCGAAGAAATCGATGTCGCCGGACTGCAGCGCGTTCATCGCGGTCTGCGCATCCGCCATCGTGACCCATTCGACGCGGTCGACTTTCACGACCTTGCCGCCGGAAGTCCAGCTCGGCGGCTCCTTGCGCGGCACATAGTCGGTGTTCTTCACATAGACCGCCTTCACGCCGGGCTGGAATTCGGCAGCCACGAACTTGAAGGGACCGGATCCGATCTGTTCCTTGATCTGCTGGCCGGGCGGCGTTTCCGCCAGGCGCTTCGGCATCATGAACGGCACCAGCGACGACGGCTTGCCGATCAATTCCAGCACCAGGCCGTAGGGTTCCTTCAGTTTGAGCGTGATGGTCTTGTCGTCCGTGGCCTCGATGCTGGCGGTGAAGTCCATCAGCTTCTGGCCCATGCCGTCATTGCGGCCCCAGCGCTTGAGCGAGGCCACGCAATCTTCCGCCTTGACCGGCGTGCCGTCATGCCACTTCAGGCCGTCGCGAAGCGTAAAGGTGTAGGTGAGCTTGTCGTCGGAGACTTTCCAGTCGGCCATCTGCGGCCGGATCTTGAAGTTGGAATCTTCCGCCAGCAGCGTGTCATAGACCATGTAGCCATGATCGCGAGTGATGTAGGCGGTGGTAAAACCGGGATCGATCACGCGCAGATCGGAATGCATCACCGCGGTGATCGTCTTGGCCGCGGCCGGCGGGGCCGCCGCCAGCGCCACCGAAAGCGCCGCCAGGGCGATACCCGACGCCACCGTGGGATGTTTCCAACGCGAGATGCGGAACATTCGTTTGTCTCCTGACGTGAAACCGGTCAAAGGCCGATCATTCGTTGTGCAAGCGGAGCGTTATTTAGGCGCAGTAACCCGCTGTAACTCCTGAATATTTGAGACTTGCACCGGGCGGGTTGCACGTCAATCGGGTTATCGGAAGGGCAGCTGCGCGCTGCCGTTCGCGGATGTTTCACTTTACAAACACTTCGCCGGTCATTCTCGTAACAGCGGCGCACAAAGCGCCTCGTCCGCGACACCGCATCGAACATGAGAGCATCCCGATGAACCCCGCCAACCTTCCCTTTGATTCCGAGGCCATGCTGGCTGGGTTGCGCGGCTGGGTGGAATGCGAAAGCCCGACCTGGGACGGCGAACGCGGTGGATCGCATGCTTGATCTCGCCGCGCGCGACATGGCGGTCATGGGCGCCTCGATCGAGCGGATCGCCGGACGGCAGGGTTTTGGCGGGTGCGTCCGCGCGCGCTTTCCGCATCCGAAGCAGGGCGAGCCCGGTATTTTGATCGCGGGGCATCTCGACACCGTTCATCCCGTCGGCACGCTGGAAAAACTGCCGTGGCGGCGCGAGGGCAACAAGTGTTTCGGACCCGGGATCTTCGACATGAAGGGCGGCAACTACCTCGCGCTGGAAGCGATCCGGCAGCTGGCGCGGGCGTCCTTCACGACGCCTTTGCCGATCACCGTGCTGTTCACGCCGGACGAGGAAGTCGGCACGCCATCCGTGCGCGACATCATCGAGGCCGAGGCCGCGCGCAACAAATATGTGCTGGTGCCGGAGCCCGGCCGGCCGAACAACGGCGTCGTCACCGGACGTTACGCGATCGCGCGGTTCAATCTGGAGGCCACCGGCAAGCCGAGCCATGCCGGCGCCACGCTGTCCGCAGGCCGCTCGGCGATACGCGAGATGGCGCGTCAGATCCTCATCATCGACGGCATGACATCGGAAGACTGCACCTTCAGCGTCGGCATCGTGCATGGCGGCCAATGGGTCAATTGCGTCGCCACCACCTGCACCGGCGAAGCACTGAGCATGGCCAAACGCCAGGCCGATCTCGATCGCGGCGTCGAGCGCATGCTGGCGCTCTGCGGCACCACGAACGACGTGACGTTCAAGGTGACGCGCGGCGTGACGCGGCCGGTATGGGAACCCGACGCGGGCACCATGGCGCTGCATGAAAAGGCGCGCGGCGTGGCGAAGGCGATGGGCCTCGAGCTTCCGCATGGCAGCGCCGGCGGCGGCTCCGACGGCAACTTCACCGGCGCGATGGGAATCCCGACCCTTGACGGGCTCGGCGTTCGCGGCGCCGATGCGCATACGCTCAACGAACACATCGAAATCGACAGTCTGGCCGAGCGCGGCCGCCTGATGGCGGGATTGCTGGCGACGCTGGAGTAAGGCCACCAGCCATGGCGAAAGCGCCAAACCAATCCCGCACCATCCCGTTCAAGACCATTCGCGCCAGGGCCGAGAAGCGCAAGGGCGGACCAAAAGCGCTGGAAAAACTGCTGCCGCGCAAACCTGACATCCAGCAGCTGGCGAAGCTTCCGGACGACCGCATCCTATCGGAAATGACCAAGCGGGTATTTTCCGCAGGCTTTGCCTGGAGCGTGATCGAGGCGAAATGGCCGGGCTTCGAGAAAGCGTTCCTCGCGTTCAAACCGGCAAAACTCACCTTTCAACCCGACGATTTCTGGGACCACCTGTTGTCCGATACAAGCATCGTACGGAACGGCGCAAAGATTCAATCGGTGCGCGAGAACGCCGCCTTCGTGCAGGAGATCGCCAGGGAACACGGCAGTTTCGGCAGGTTCCTGGCACAATGGCCCTCCTCCGACCAGGTCGGTCTCCTCAATCTGCTCGTCAAGCGCGGCAGCCGGCTCGGCGGCAACACCGGACAGATGTTCCTGCGCTTCGTCGGCTGGGACGGATTTGTGACGTCGCAGGACGTGGTGGCGTGCTTACGCGATGCGGGGCTCGATATCGCTGATGAAGTGAAGTCGAAGGGCGACCTCGCCAAGGTGCAGGCGCAGTTCAATGCCTGGGCGACGGAGACGGGATTGCCCTACGTGCAGCTGTCGCGCATCTGCGCGATGTCGATCGGCGAGAACCGCGCGGCATGACTTGCAGCGATGCGCGTGGTGCCTGCGCCATGGCACAGGGCTTGCAAAGCTTCGCCGCGCCAAAAATAGGTGAAAATCTGCCAATGTCGGGTTTGTCAGGAGATACAGATGCGGTCACAGTTGCGCATTGAACGCGTGAGTTTTTGTGAGACACGGACGTCATCATGCTCGGATATCTGCTTCGCCGCGTGCTTGCCGCCATTCCCGTGATGGGCGTGGTGGCGCTGTTCGTGTTTCTGCTGTTGCGGCTGACGCCGGGTGATCCCGCCGCGATTTTGGCCGGCGACAACGCGACCCCCGAGCAGCTTGAACGCATCCGCACCTCGCTTGGCCTCAATCAGCCGCTCTACACCCAGTTCTTCACCTGGATCGGCAAGCTCCTGCATGGCGATCTCGGCGTGTCGCTGATCTCCAACGTGCCGGTGCTGAAGATGATCGGCCAGCGCGTCGAGCCGTCGATCTCGATCGCGGTCTCGACCATCATCCTTTCCATCCTGGTCGCGGTGCCGCTCGGCGTGATCGCGGCCTGGAAACACGGCAGCTGGATCGATCGTTTCGTGATGGGATTGTCGGTGGTGGGCTTCTCGGTCCCGGTCTTCGTGATCGGCTACGTGCTGATCCAGATCTTTGCCATCGACCTGCGCTGGCTGCCGGTGCAGGGATTTCGCAGCATCACGTTGGGCTTCGGCCCGTTCTTCGAGCGCATCATTCTGCCGACCTGTACGCTGTCCTTCATCTATGTCGCGCTGATTGCGCGGATGACCCGCGCCGCCATGCTGGATGTGCTCGGCGAGGATTATGTGCGCACCGCGCGCGCCAAGGGCATCGGCGAGACCGGCGTGCTGCTGCGCCACGCGCTGCGCAACGCCGCCGTGCCCGTCATCACCGTGATCGGCACCGGCTTCGCGCTGCTGATTTCCGGCGTCGTCGTCACCGAAAGCGTGTTCAACCTTCCGGGCATCGGCCGCCTCACCGTCGATGCCGTGCTGGCGCGCGACTATCCGGTGATCCAGGCGATGATCCTCCTGACCTCAGGCATCTATGTCGCCGTCAATCTTCTGATCGACGTCGCCTACACGTTGCTTGATCCCAGAATCCGTTACTGAGGTTCGCTATTGATGGCGGTCGAAACCCTCCCCGAACCCACGATTCCCGATCACCACGCCGTTGCGGCCGCGGCTCGGATTTCTGACGGCGACGCCGATCATCGCCGCCGCCACGATTTGCCTGGCGCTGGTGATCGCCTCGGCCGTGCTTGCGCCCTGGCTTTCGCCGCACGATCCCCTGCTGCTCGCGCCGGCCCAAAGACTGAAACCCGCCAGCGCGCAGTTTCTGGCTCGGCACCGACGGTTACGGCCGCGACGTGCTGTCCCGGATTCTCTACGGCGGACGGATATCGCTCTTGATCGGGCTTGGCGCCGCCGTCTTCTCGATCGGCATTGGGCTGGTGATCGGGCTTGTCTCCGGCTTCTTCAAGTGGATCGACGCAGTCATGATGCGCGTCATGGACGGGCTGATGGCGATTCCGAGCATCCTGCTCGCCATTGCCGTCGTGTCGCTCTCGGGCGCGAGCCTGACGACGGTTCTGGTCGCCATCACCATCCCGGAAATTCCGCGGGTGGCGCGGCTGGTGCGATCGGTGGTGCTGTCGGCGCGCGAGGAGCCTTATGTGGAAGCCGCGATTTCCGTCGGCTCGTCCCTGCCGAAGATCATGTGGCGGCATCTGATGCCGAACACGATCGCGCCGCTGATCGTGCAAGGCACTTATGTCTGCGCGTCCGCCATCCTCACCGAGGCGATCCTGTCGTTTCTCGGCGCCGGCATCAGCCCGGAGACGCCGACCTGGGGCAACATCATGGCCGAGGGCCGCGCCTATTTTCAGATCAAGCCGTCAGCTGATCTTCTGGCCGGGCCTGCTGCTGTCGATCGCGATCCTTTCCGTCAACCTGATCGGCGACGCCGCGCGCGACGCGCTCGATCCCCGCATGAAGCAGCGGGAGGGCGGAAAGTGACTGCGACCGACTTTCATTCTCTGCGGTCATTCCGGGGCGATGCGGAGCATCGAACTACGATGTGCAATTGCACTTCGGAGAATATCGAGATTCCGGGTCTGGTGCTCACGCACCATCCCGGAATGACGGTCGAGAGAACAAGCATGACCACCCCCGTCCTCGACATCCAAAACCTCGTCGTCGGCCTCGGCAAGGACCCGAAAGCGGCACGCGCGTCCTCGACGGCGTCTCGCTGCAGGTGCGCGAGCGCGAGACGCTGTGCCTGGTCGGCGAGAGCGGATCGGGCAAGTCCGTGACGTCGCTGACCGTCATGGGTCTGCTGCAAAAGGGTTCGCTCATCCCCTCGAGCGGCAGCGTAAAACTGGTCGGCGAAGAACTGCTTGCCGCCAGCGACCGCCGCCTGCGGCAATTGCGCGCCACCACCATGGCGATGATCTTCCAGGAGCCGATGACGGCGCTCAATCCGGTGGTGCCGGTCGGCCGCCAGATCGACGAAGTGCTGCGCGTCCACACCTCGCTCGATGCCCGCGCGCGGCGCCGGCGCATCCTCGCCATGATGGAACAGGTGCGGCTGCCCGAGGTCGAGCGGATTTTCGCCTCCTACCCGCACCGGCTGTCGGGCGGGCAGCGCCAGCGCATCATGATCGCGATGGCGCTGGTGCTGGAGCCGAAGCTTCTGATCGCCGACGAGCCGACCACGGCGCTCGACGTCACCACGCAAAAGCAGATTCTCACGCTGATCCGCGACCTGCAACGGGATCACGGCACCGCCGTGCTGTTCATCACCCACGACATGGGCGTGGTCGCGGAGATCGCCGACCGGGTCGCGGTCATGCGCCAGGGACGGTTGGTCGAGACCGGGCCGCTCGACACGATCCTGCGAACGCCCACGATGGAATATACCCGCAACCTGCTCGCATCCGTGCCCAGTCTCGTGCCGCGCACGCCGCGGCCCGAATCACGGGAGCCCGTGGTGCTGGAGACCAATGAGCTCGGCAAGGTCTATCGCGAGCGCTCCTTGTTCGGCCGCGCCCGCGAAGTCGCGGCCGCCAAGGATGTCACGCTGACGCTGCGCAAGGGCCGCACGCTCGGCATCGTCGGCGAAAGCGGCTCCGGAAAATCGACGGTGGCGCGCTGCATCGTTCGCCTGATCGATCCGACCTCCGGCGGCATTCGGCTGGCGGGCCGCGAAATCTCCGAACTGTCGCGCCGGCTGCTGCAACCGCACCGCAAGAAGATCCAGATCATCTTCCAGGACCCCTATCGATCGCTCAATCCGCGTCATCACCGTCGGCGAGACCATCGCCGAGGGGCCGATCAATTACGGCATGCCGCGGGCGCAAGCGCTTAAGAAGGCGCGCGAGCTGCTCGAACTTGTCGATCTGCCGGTCGACGCGATCTCGCGCTACCCGCATCAGTTTTCCGGCGGCCAGCGCCAGCGCATTGCGATTGCGCGCGCGCTGGCGCTCGATCCCGACGTGCTGGTGGCGGATGAAGCGGTCTCCGCGCTCGACGTCTCCGTGCAGGCACAGGTGCTGGAGCTGCTCGACGAAATCCAGACCCGGCTCGGCATCGCGCTGTTGTTCATCACCCACGACCTGCGTGTCGCAGCCCAGATCTGCGACGACGTCGCCGTGATGCAGCACGGCCGCATCGTCGAACAGGGCCCGGCGGCGCTGATCCTGACAAATCCGCAACAAGCCTATACCCGCGCGCTGCTTGACGCCGCCCCCGGACGGGGGTGGGATTTTGCCAACTTTCGGCCGGTCGAACGAGCGGCGACACCACGAAATTTAATCCCGTCATTCCGGGGCGATGCGACAGCATCGAACCCGGAAGCTCGAGATTCCGGGTCTGGTGCTAACGCACCATCCCGGAATGACGGAAGCTCGATTGCTTCGTCACTTCGTTCCTCGCAATGACGGCTCGCTCACGCGGCATGCAAATCCGGAATTGCTTCACGGCTTGCGCATCTCGCAACGGCGGGTCTAACGTCGCCGCAAACAGCCGATGAGAAGAATTGATGACCCGTATCGCCGTTGGCGGCTTCCTGCACGAGACCAACACCTTCGCGCCGACCAAGGCTGGCTATGCCGACTTCGTGCATGGCGGCGGCTGGCCGGCGATGACGCAAGGCGCCGACGTGCTCAAGACCATGCGCAACATCAATGTCGGGCTGGCCGGCTTTGTCGGACAGGCGGAAGCGTGGGGCTGGGAGCTGGTGCCGACGATCTTTTCCGCCGCCAGTCCGTCGGCACATGTGACCGAGGACGCCTATGAGCGCATCGCCAAGGTGATCGTGGACGGCATCAGAAATGCCGGACCGCTCGATGCGGTTTATCTCGATCTGCATGGCGCCATGGTGACCGAGCATCTCGACGACGGCGAAGGCGAAATCCTGGCCCGCGTGCGCCGGGTGATCGGCGATGACCTGCCGCTGGTGGTGAGCCTCGACCTGCACGCCAACGTCACGCCCGAGATGGTAGAGCAAGCGGATGCGCTCATTGCCTACCGCACCTACCCCCATATCGATATGGCCGACACCGGCCGCGCCGCCGCGCACCACCTCGCACAACTGCTCAAGACAAAGCGAAGATTGGCGAAGGCGTTCCGCCAATTGCCATTCCTGATTCCGCTCAGCTGGCAATGCACCAACGATCAGCCCGCCAGGGGCATCTACCAGAAACTGGCGGCGCTGCAGAGCGACGCGGTGCCGACGCTGTCGTTCTGTCCGGGATTTCCGGCGGCGGACTTCCTTCACTGCGGACCGAGCGTGTTCGCCTATGGCGTAACGCAGGCCGATGCCGACACGATCGCCGACAAGCTCGTCGCGCTGATCGAAGGTCACGAGAACGATTTCGACGGCCGCATCTACAGTCCTGACGAGGGCGTGCGCCACGCGATGGAGCTGGCGAAAACCGCCAGTAAACCCGTCATCATCGCCGACACCCAGGACAATCCGGGCGCCGGCGGCGATTCCGATACCACGGGCATGCTGCGTGCGCTGGTCCGCAACCAAGCGACGCGCGCCGCGATCGGCGCGATCTATGATCCCGCCTCCGCCAAGGCCGCCCATGCCGCAGGGGTTGGCGCTATCGTCACGCTGGCGCTTGGCGGCAAGTCGGGCATATCAGGCGATGCGCCATACGAGGAGACGTTCGTAGTGGAGAGATTGTCCGACGGACAGTTCGTGGCGCCCGGTCCTTATTACGGTGGCCGCGACATGGACATGGGGCCGTCGGCCTGCTTGCGGATCGGCGACGTGCGCGTGGTCGTGAGTTCGCACAAGGCGCAGCTGGCGGACCAATCGATGTTTCGCTATGTCGGCATCGAGCCAGCGCAGCAGGCGATCCTGGTCAACAAGAGCTCGGTGCATTTCCGTGCCGATTTCGAGCCGATCGCGGAAAAGCTCCTGATCTGCGCCGCCCCCGGCGCTATGCCTGCCGACACATCCGCACTGCCCTGGACAAAGCTGCGCCCAGGCATTCGCCTCAAGCCGAACGGCCCCGCCTTCGTCCCATCAATCAACTCGCGTTCCCACTCTCCCGCCATCGGATAACCAAAATGCCCACATATCGACCGCATCGAAGGCTTTGCCGACGAACTCACCGCCATTCGAAGGGATCTGCACGCCCATCCCGAGATCGGATTCGAGGAGGTCCGCACCTCGGGGATCGTCGCCGAAAAGCTCACGCAATGGGGCATCGAGGTTCATCGCGGCCTCGGCGGCACCGGCGTGGTCGGCGTGCTCAAGGGCAAGGGCACCGGTTCCAGGCGCATCGGGCTTCGCGCCGATATGGACGCGCTGCCGATGGAAGAAAACACCAATCTGAAATGGCGCTCGACCATTCCCGGCCGTTTCCACGGCTGCGGCCATGACGGCCACACCACCATCCTGCTCGGCACCGCGCGTTATCTCGCCGAGACCCGCAATTTCGACGGCACCGTGCATTTCATCTTCCAGCCGGCGGAGGAAGGTCTCGGCGGGGCGCGCGCCATGATCAAGGACGGGTTATTCGAAAAATTTCCCTGCGACGAGATTTACGGGCTGCACAACGCGCCCGACCTCAATCACGGCGAGCTCGCGATCCTTCCCGGGCCGGCGATGGCGGGCGCCGACTTCTTCGACATCACGATATCGGGCTACGGCGCGCATGGCGCGATGCCGGAACGCTCGAAGGACCCGGTGGTCATCGCGATGGCGCTCGGACAGGCGCTGCAGACCATCGTCAGCCGCAATGTCGAGCCCACGCAGGCGGCGGTGCTGTCGATCACGCAGATTCATGCCGGCTCCGCCTATAACGTGATCCCCGGCGAAGCGAAGCTTGCCGGCACCGTGCGCGCCTTTTCCGACGAGGTGCGCGCGCTGATCCGCGAGCGGATGCGTAGCGCTCTGTGCCGGCATTGCCGGCGCCTTCCAGGTCGAGATCAGTCGTCGACATCCGCGACATCTTCAGCGTGCTGGTGAACCAGGAAGAGCATTCCAAGGTGGTCGCGGAAGTGGCGCGAACGGTCGTCGATCCCGCAAAGGTCATCACCCGCTCGCGACCGAAGATGGGCAGCGAGGATTTTGCCGACATGCTGCATGCCGTGCCCGGCGCCTATTTCTGGCTCGGCCATGACGGCTCGGTGCCGGTGCACAACCCCGGCTTCACGCTCGACGACAAGATTCTCCCCATTGGCGCCAGCATGTTCGCCCGCATTATCGAAACCCGTTTGCCGGCAGCCAGCCATGCATGAAGAAGCCTCGCCGGATGGCGTGTCAGCCCTGCACGATCTCAGTGCCGTCGACCTGATCGCAGGCTTTCGCGCCAGGCAGTTCTCGCCGGACGAAGTGCTGGATGACCTGCTGTCCCATATCGCGGTGTGGGAGCCGCACATCAAGGCGCTGTACGCGTTCGATCCCGGAAGGCGCGCGCGCGGCTGCAAAGGCCTCGACCGAGCGCTGGCAGAAGGGCGAGCCGATGGGCCCGCTCGACGGCGTGCCCGCCACCATCAAGGAAAACATCGCCACCAAGGGCGTGCCGGTGCCGCTCGGCGCTGCCACCAGCAAACTGGTGCCGGCAGCCGTGGATGCGCCGCCGGCGGCGCGGCTGCGCGAGGCAGGCGCGATCATTTTCTCCAAAACCACCATGCCGGATTACGGCATGCTGTCGTCGGGCCTCTCGAGCTTCCATCCCCTCACCCGCAATCCCTGGGATCTCGGCCAGAACCCCGGCGGCTCCAGTGCCGGCGCAGGTGCGGCGTGTGCCGCGGGCTACGGCCCGCTGCATCTCGGCACCGATATCGGCGGCTCGGTGCGGCTGCCGGCGTGCTGGTGCGGCCTCGTCGCGCTGAAGCCGAGCCTCGGGCGAATTCCGATCGATCCGCCCTATGTCGGCCGCGTCGCCGGGCCGATGACCCGCACCGTCGATGACGCCGCCTTGATGATGAGCATCCTGTCGCGGCCCGATCGCCGCGACGGCATGAGCCTGCCGCCGGACAACATCAACTGGAAGGCGCTCGACAAATCCCAACGCAAATTGCGCATCGGGCTGATGCTCGATCTCGGCGTCGGCCAGGCGCTGGAGCAGGACGTCCGCGACGTCGCGGTGAAGGCGGCGAAGGCGTTCGAGTCCGCAGGCGCCGTCGTCACCGAGGTCAAGGGCATCCTGACGCGCGAGATGCTCGACGGGCTCGACAATTTCTGGCGCGCGCGCCTGTGGGACGATCTTTCGCAACTTTCGCCGACTGAGCGCGGCAAGGCGCTGCCCTATATTCTCAAATGGGCGGAGGCCGGCGCGAAACTGTCGGGCGTCGACGTGATCAGGGGCTTTAATGCCACCATGGCGATCCGCGCTGCCGCGGGTAAACTGTTCTGCCGATCTCGACTACGTCATCTCGCCGGTTTCGCCGGTGGTGAAATTCGCCGCCGAACTCGCCGCTCCGCTCAACGATCCCGACCAGCCGTTCGAGCATATCTGCTATACCGTACCCTGGAACATGTCGGAAAATCCGGCCATTTCGATCAACGGTGGATTTGACGCCAAGGGCTTTCCGATCGGGGTGCAGATCATCGGCCGCCGCTTTGACGACATCGGCGTGCTCGGCATGGCCAAGGCGTTTGAGGGCCTGCGGGGCGCGCAACTTCCGTGGCCGAAGCCGCCGAAGTAGTTTTCTCCGTCATTCCGGGGCATCGCAAAGCGCGAGCCCGGAATTGATCGGGTCTGCGTATCGACGCATCCCGGAATGACCGACAAAAAACAAAACCGCAGAGGAAACCCCGATGGCCTATGAAACGATCAAATACGAGGTCGCCGAGCAAATTCTCACCATCACGCTGAACCGGCCCGACAAGCTCAACGCCTTCAATGGCGTCATGCAAAGGGAATTGATCGACGCCTTCGATGCCGCCGACAACGACGATCATGTCAGCGCCATCATCGTCACCGGCGCCGGCCGCGCCTTCTGTGCCGGCGCCGATCTTTCCTCGGGCGCCGATACGTTCGATCGCGACGCGCGGCGCGGACCCGCCAGGCGATTGGCCGACGGCCGCGTCGATTACAGCGATCCCAATATACGCGACGGCGGCGGCCAGGTGACGCTGCGCATCTTCAAATGCCTCAAGCCCGTGATCGCCGCGGTGAACGGGCCTGCGGTGGGCATCGGCGTCACCATGCAGCTCGCGATGGATATCCGCATCGCGTCCGAGGCCGCGCGCTTCGGCTTTGTGTTTTCCCAGCGCGGCATCGTGCCCGAAGCCGCCTCGAGCTGGTTCCTGCCGCGCATCGTCGGCATCTCCCAGGCGCTGGAGTGGTGTTACACGGGCCGCGTCTTTCCGGCGCAGGAAGCACTCGCCGGCCGCCTCGTCAGCAAGGTCGTCCCTGCGGACGAGTTGCTGCCCGCCGCCCGCGCGCTTGGCGCGCGAGATCGCCACCAGGACCGCGCCGGTATCGGTGGCGCTGATCCGGCAGATGATGTGGCGCATGCTGGGCGCCGACGATCCGATGGAAGCCCACAAGGTCGACAGCCGCGGCATCTATGCCCGCGGCCGCTCGGATGACGTCAAAGAAGGCGTGATGTCGTTCCTGGAAAAGCGCCCACCGGATTTCAAGGACAAGGTGTCGTTCGACATGCCGGATTATTTCCCGTGGTGGGACGAGCGGGAGTATGAGTAAAATGGAACCAGCGGCCTCAGCCCCTGCTGTCGTCACCCGCGAAGGCGGGTGATCCCGTAAACACTGGCGCCTGTGATTGAATTGAGAGGCCGCGGCGTACTGGATGCCCCGCTTTCGCGGGGCATGACGGAGATACCTACCCCATCATCAGCGCCACCCGACCGATCGCCTTGCGCTCGATCAGGAGCCGCATCGCCTGCGCGACATTCTCCAGCGGCAAGCGGTGCGAAATATGCGGGCGGATTTTCCCGGCTTCCGCCCATTGCAACAACGCCTTGATCCGCGCTTCGGCGGCGGCCGGGTTTCTCCTGCGCCGATTCACCGGCACGGACGCCGATCACGCTCGCGCCCTTGATCAGCAGGAGATTGGTGCGCGCAAGCCCGATACCGCCGGTGAAGCCGATGACAAGGATACGCGCGCCCCAGCCGATACAGCGCAGGCTGTTCTCGAAAATCTCGCCGCCGACGGGATCGAACACCACGTCAGCGCCGCGCCCGTCGGTGATGCGCTTGACGGCGTCGCGAAACGGTTCGCGCGTGGTGAGCACGAGGTGATCGGCGCCGCGCGCTTTCGCAACCGCCAGCTTCTCCTCCGACGACGCCGCCGCGATCACGGTCGCGCCCAGCAGCTTGCCGATCTCGACCGCGGCAAGACCGACGCCGCCGCCGGCGCCGTGCACCAGCAGCACTTCGCCCGGCTGAAGCTCGCCGCGATCGACCAGCGCGTGATGGGCGGTGCCATGCGCGGCCAGCAACGTCGCGCCCTCCGCATAGTCGAAATTCGCAGGCAACGGCGTCAGTTGCGCCGGTGCAACGACGGCCTCATCGGCATAGGCGCCGTGGCGCATCCTGCACGATTACCCGGTCGCCGACCGCCACGCCGGCGACGCCGTCCGCGATCTCGGTCACCTCACCTGCCGCCTCCACCCCGGGCGTGAACGGCAGCTCGGGCTTGAGCTGATAGTCGCCCGCCGCCATCAAGATGTCGGGAAAGTTGATCCCGGCCGCATGCACGGCGACGCGCACCTGCCCCGGCGCGAGCGGCGCGGAGGTAAACGTTTCCAGGCGCAGGCGCTCGGGCGGGCCGAGTTCACGGCAAACGACCGCCTTCGGCATCAGGCCGCGCTCGCTCGTAGCCGCAGCAGCGCTTCGCGGATCAGCGGCAACCGGTCGTTGCCGAAATACATGTCGGTCTTGTCGAGGAAGATGGTCGGCGAGCCGAAGCCGCCGCGCGCCATCACTTCATCGGTATTGGCCTTGAGCTGATCCTTGATCGCCTGCTCGCCGATGCCGGCGAAGAATTTGTGCGGATCGACGCCAACGCGCTTGCAGATCTCCGCCAGCACCTCGTCCTTTGAAATGTCCTTGTCGTCGCCCCAATAGGCCTCGAATACCGCGCGCGCGAACGGCACCATGTCCTTGGCCAGGAAGATGCAGCCGCGCATCGCCTTCACGCTGTTCACGGGAAACACCGTCGGCGGCATCTTGATCGCAAGTCCCGCGGCGCGCGCCCAGTCCGCAAGGTCCTTCTTCATGTAGCGTGCCTTCAGCGGCACCGGCGCCTCGCGCTGGGCATAGACGCTGGGGTTGACGGTGTTGAAGATGCCGCCGACCAGGATCGGCCGCCACGAAATCTCCGCGCCGAGCTCCTTCGCCAGCGGCTGGATGTTGTGGAAGGCGAGATAGGTCCAGGGGCTGGAACAGTCGAAGAAGAATTCGATCATGGCGTTTCCTTTGGTGATTGTTCTCTTTGCGATTTATCCGATCAACCCAGCTCGTCATTCCGGGATGCGCCTCTTGGCGCAGGCCCGGAATCCATACTCGTGGTTATGGATTCCGGGCTCGCGCGGAGCCTGTCATCGGGCGGCGCAAAGCGCCGACCCGTTGGCGCGCCCCGGAATGACGGACGGCTATTTCTTCCCCGCCATCTCCTTCGCCTTCTGCCCGAACATGTTCTTGCGCGCCTCCTCGTCGAACGGCTCCTTGACGAATTTGCCGATCGCCAGCCCCGCCTGCACCTGCGGCCGCGCGCGCACGTCGGCATACCAGCGCTTGACGTTCGGATAGTCGTCGAGCGTAAAACCTTGCGCCTTGTGGGTCATGGTCCATGGAAAGCAGGCGATGTCGGCGATCGAATAGTCGCCGGCGACATAGGCGCCGGTCTTGCCTAGTTGGGTATCGAGCACGCGGTAAAGCCGCGCGGCCTCGTCGCGGTAGCGCGAAATCGCATAGGGGATTTTCTCCGCCGCATAGAGCGCGAAATGTCCGTGCTGGCCGAGCATGGGCCCGAGGCCCCCCATCTGCCACATCAGCCATTGCAGCACGACCGATCGCGCGCGCATCTCCTTCGGCAGAAAACGGCCGGTCTTGTCGGCGAGATAGATCAGGATCGCGCCGGTCTCGAACACCGAAAATGGCCCGCCGCCGTCGGCAGGCGCATGATCGACGATCGCCGGAATCCGGTTGTTCGGACTGATCGCCAGGAATTCCGGCCTGAACTGCTCGCCGGCGCGGATGTTGACGGGACATGACGGTATAGGGAAGGCCGAGTTCCTCCAGCATGATCGAGATTTTCCAGCCATTGGGCGTCGGCGCGTAATAGAGATCGATCATGGTCATTCCGTAAGGTAGAGCCTGCCTCGATCCTACCCCCTGCTTTTGGCGCATTCCACCCCGCCCGAACGCCATGTACGCCAGGCCCAGGACATGGCAAATAGACTCCATGGCAGATAGACCGCCGGAACAAACTAGAAAAACCTGAGGACACGCTCAAGATGCTGTTTCCAACCACGATCGCAGGCTCCCTGCCGAAGCCGGAATGGCTGGCCGAGCCCAATACGCTGTGGGCGCCCTGGAAGTCCAAAGGCGACGAATTGGCGCGCGCCAAGCGCGATGCCACCCTGCTGGCGGTGAAGCTGCAGGAAGACGCCGGCATCGACATCGTCACCGAGGGCGAGCAGGCCCGGCAGCATTTCGTCCACGGCTTCCTGGAGAAGGTCGACGGCATCGATTTCGCCCACAAGGTCGAGATGGGAATCCGCAAAGACCGCTACAAGGCGATGGTGCCGCAGGTGGTGGCGCCGCTGCGGCTGAAAGGCCGCGTCCATGCCGAGGAGGCCCGCGTCGCGCGCACCCACACCACGCGCAAGCTGAAATTCACCCTGCCCGGCCCGATGACCATCATCGACACCATCGCCGACCAGTATTACGGCGACCGCGTCAAGATGGCGTTCGCTTTTGCCGAACTGCTCAACGAGGAAGCGAGGGCGTTGCAGGCCGACGGCGTCGACGTGGTCCAGTTCGATGAGCCCGCCTTCAACGTCTACATGGATGAAGTGAACGACTGGGGCATCAAGGCATTGGAGCGCGCGGCGCAGGGGCTCACCTGCGCCACCGCTGTGCACATCTGCTACGGCTACGGCATCAAGGCCAATACCGACTGGAAAGAGACGCTCGGCAGCCAGTGGCGGCAGTACGAGGACATCTTTCCGGCGATCGACAAAAGCCCGATCCAGCAGGTCGCGATCGAATGCCGCAATTCCAAGGTGCCGCTGGAATTGCTGGCGCTGCTCAAGGGCAAGGTGGTGCAGGCCGGCGTCATCGACGTCGCCAGCGACACCGTCGAGACGGCGGAAGATGTCGTGAAGGTGATCGAGGCGGTGGCCAAATTCGTGCCGAAGAGCAACATCGTCGCGACCACCAATTGCGGCATGGCTCCGATGCGCCGGGATATCGCGGAAGCCAAACTGATGGCGCTCGGCGCGGGCGCGAAACTGGCGCGGGAAAAGCTGGGGTGATTGCGAGCAGTCATTCCGGGGCGATGCGAAGCATCGAACTACGATGTGCAATTGCACATCGGAGAACCTCGAGATTCCGGGTTCGCTCTTGCGCGCGCCCCGGAATGACGGGTTTTACAGCTGCCTCACACTCGGATGCAGCACCGGCCGGTATCCCGCTGACAATGCACGCACTATCGAAGGCGGCGTCAGCAGCATCGCGGCTTTGAACTGTCCTGGATCGTGCCTTGGCGCCTCGCGATAGCCGGCCGGCGACCACAGCAACGCCCTGCCGTTGGCGATCAGAAAGCTCGTCTCCGAAGCCTGCACCATCGCGCCATCGGGCAATTCCTCTAAAAGCATCGGCAGCGCGTGCAGCCGTTTGTGTTTCCCGTCCAGCCGCTCGCGGTGCAGCACAGTGTCGATGTCGTCGGCGCGAACATCCGAAACGCCGTTGCCCTCCTCCCATGCCCTGCGAAACCGGTTCGCATCGTCGCGCCGGCAGAAGAAACACGGGCGGTGACCAGCCGCAAACGCGGTGGCTTCGTCGAGAAAGAACAGTTCGGTCCAGCTCCGCGTGCCCATGACGTTACGCCTTCGGCCCTTGAACTCGCAGACACAGGTGAGCCAGGCGCGGCTCGCCCAGCGCCGCCGCAGCAGCGTCCTGGTTCGGGGATCGTGAATGATGCCGCGGTTGCCGGTGAACATCCCGCGATGCGGTGTGGAGATGATCTCGCCGGTCGGCGTGACGCGGTTTTGCAGGGGCATGGCAAAATTCGACCGTTCACCGCGGCGTCATTGCGAGCGGAGCGAAGCAATCCACGTCCACGCGAGCGGAACGATGGATTGCTTCGTCGCTAACGCTCCTCGCAAAGACGGCAGACGTCACGCCGCGCCGTCGCGGATCGGCGGCTGGAATGACAGTGCGGTATCCCAGGGAAAGAAAATCCAGGTATCCTGCGACACCTCGGTGATGAAGGTGTCGACCAGCGGCCGTCCCTTCGGCTTGGCGTAGACGGTGGCGAAATGCGCATCCGGCAACATGTCGCGCACCAGCCGCGCGGTCTTGCCGGTGTCGACGAGATCATCGACGATCAGAAGTCCCTTGCCGGTCCCTTCGCCGAGGTTCGCGGTATCGGCTGACACATGTTTCAGCACCTGCAGCTCGCCCTGCGTGGTGTGGGAGTAGCTCGCGATGCACACGGTATCGATCACGCGCACGCCGAGTTCGCGCGCGACGATCGCCGCCGGCACCAGCCCGCCGCGGGTGATCGCGATCACGGCATGAAACGGCCCGACCTCATTGAGCCGCCAGGTCAACGCCCGGCAATCCCGGTGAAACTGGTCCCAGGAGACCGGAAAGGCCTTGCCTGCGCGCTCCTCCGCACTCAGTTCCGGATGGTCTGCCATCATGATCTCCCAACTCCAGCTCTGCTGAAATGACTTTTCCCTAGAGCGAGATGGCTTATCGTTGAATCGTCATCTCGCTCCATCCTTATGTTTCAGCATGATCTCCGCGCAAACGCTTTCGCGTTTGTTAGCTAAGGGAAAACCGCTTCGCACTTTGCGCTAACGCGGCCCTCCGGGTCCGGATCATGCTCTAGCGAACCACGTTCAATCCCGCCAGCATCTCCTTGACCGCGGCCATCGCGGCGGCGAGCTTTTCCGGATCGCGCGAGCGGACCACCAGATTGGTGTTCGGCTTCTTGTCCTCGTCGATGAACGGATAGCTGCCGATGATGGTGTCGGGATGGGCGTTGGCGATCTCGCGCAAGGGACCGCCGATGTCGCCTTCCCGCGCATTGGCGCGGACGGTATCGGACAGCATCCGGACGCCGGATTTGAGCTTCGGCGCCACGATGTCCATCATCGCCTGCATGATCGAGGGCACGCCGGCCATCACGATGACATTGCCGATCTTGAAGCCGGGCGCGAGGATGGTCGCGCTCTGGATCAGTTCGGCGCCGTCGGGAATGCGCGCCATCCTTAGGCGCGCCTCGTTCAGTTCCTGTGCGCCCCAGCGTTCCTTGAAGCGGGCCACCACCTCCGGATGATGATCGATGCCGACGCCGAACGCCTTGGCGACGCTGTCGGCGGTGATGTCGTCATGGGTCGGCCCGATGCCGCCGGTGGTAAAGACGTAGGTGTAGCGATGGCGCAACGCGTCCAGGCCTGCGATGATCTCGGCCTCTTCGTCGGCGACGACACGGACCTCCCTGAGGTCGATGCCGATATTGGTCAGGTACTCCGCGATGAAGCCGATGTTCTTGTCCTTGGTCCGCCCGGACAGGATCTCGTCGCCGATCACCAGGATTCCCGCCGTGACGATTTCACTCATGACCTCTCCTTAAGCCGCAATCGGCGGATTATCCTTAGCCGAAATGCGCCCTTTCGCACCCCTGCCCGGGCAACGCATTGAAGTTCGGCCGCTTTTGCTTCCGAAATGGGCAGCCGCCAGCCGTTTTTTCGTGCAACATCCAAGCTATTCCCAGCAAATGCCCAGCGCCAATGCATATCGCGCTGGCCCGAGCCTTGCTACCATCCCGTTAAGTCATGCACTGTGTCGTATGGCTCCGAAGGGCAGTCGGGATTTATGGCAGTTGCGTTCGATGAAATGAACGGCCTCGGCGGCGACCTCCGCCCGGCCTACCAGGAGCTCTCCCGCTGGCTGAAGGAGACGCCGCCGGACGCCCTGGAATATCGCCGCCAGGAAGCGGAGCTCTTGTTCCGCCGGATCGGCATCACCTTTGCGGTCTATGGCGACGCCGAAGCCCAGGAGCGGCTGATCCCGTTCGACGTCATCCCGAGAATCCTGTCCGCGAAAGAATGGACCATCCTCGAAAAAGGCCTCAAGCAGCGGGTCCGCGCGCTCAACATGTTCCTGCGCGACATCTATCACGGCCGCGACATCCTGCGCGCCAACGTCATCCCCGAAGACCTGATCTTCCAGAACCCGGTGTTCCGCCCGGAGATGAACGGCCAGTCCGTGCCGCACGACGTCTACGTCCACATCGCCGGCATCGACATCATCCGGGTCGACGCGGAAAACTTCATCGTGCTGGAGGACAACGCGCGCACGCCCTCCGGCGTGTCCTACATGCTGGAAAATCGCGAAATCATGATGCGGCTGTTTCCGGACCTGTTCGCCCGGCATCGCATCGCGCCGGTGGAGAGGTATCCGGACGAATTGTTGTCCACGCTGCGATCGGTGGCGCCGCTGTCCGCGGCGGCCGAGCCGACGGTGGCGCTGATGACGCCGGGCGTCTACAACTCCGCCTATTACGAACATTCGTTCCTCGCCGACAAGCTCGGCATCGAGCTGGTGGAGGGCCGCGACCTCATCGTCAAGGACGATGAGGTGTTCATGCGCACTACCGAGGGCCTCAAGCGCGTCGACGTCATCTACCGCCGCGTCGACGACGACTTCCTCGACCCCTTGACCTTCCGCCCGGATTCGGCGCTCGGCGTGCCCGGGCTGATGTCGGCCTATGCCGCCGGCAACATCACGCTCGCCAACGCGGTCGGGACCGGCATCGCCGACGACAAGGCGATCTATTCCTACATGCCCGAGATCGTGAAATTCTATCTCGGCGAAGAACCGATCCTGAAGAATGTGCCGACCTGGCGCTGCCGCGAGCCGAAGGATCTCGCCTACGTGCTCGACAATTTGAGCGACTTGGTGGTGAAGGAAGTCCACGGCTCCGGCGGCTACGGCATGCTGATCGGACCCGCCGCGACCAAAGCGACGATCGAGGCGTTTCGTGACAAGTTAAAGCGCGAGCCGGAAGGCTTCATTGCCCAGCCGACGCTGGCGCTGTCGACCTGCCCGACCTGCACCGAAGCGGGGCTCGCGCCGCGCCATGTCGATTTGCGGCCCTTCGTGCTGACCGGAAGCAACCACGTCACCATCGTTCCCGGCGGATTGACGCGGGTGGCGCTGAAGGAAGGCTCGCTGGTGGTGAATTCGAGCCAGGGCGGCGGCACCAAGGACACCTGGATACTGGATGAATAGAGCATGATCCGGAAAAGTGGGAACCGGTTTTCCGAAAAGATCATGCTCAAACAAAGAGATGAGATCATGATCCGATTCAATCTAATCGGATCATGGTCGAGATCAGGCCTCAAGAGAGCAACATCTTTGCATGCTGTCGCGTACCGCTGAAAACCTATACTGGCTCGCCCGCTACGTCGAACGCGCGGAATATCTGGCGCGCACCATCGAGGCGACGCTGCGCGTTACCGCGCTGCCCAACGCCTATATCGGCAAGACCAATGAGTGGGATTCGGCGCTCTTGACCGCGGGCGTCAGCGCCAGTTTCTACGAGACCCACAAGGAAGCCGACGAACAGAACGTCATCGATTATTTGTCGTTCTCCCCTTCCAATCCCTCCTCGATCAAGAATTGCATCGAAAACGCAAGGCTCAATTCCCGTTCGGTACGAACCGCGCTGACCAGCGAGATGTGGGACACCATCAACTCCGCCTGGATCGACCTTCAGGAAGTCTGGGGCAAAGGCACCAAGACCCGCGAGGAACTCACCAAATTCCTGCGTTTCGTGCAGGAGACCTCGCTGCGGTTCGACGGTTCGGCCTACCGGACCATGCTGCGCAACGACGCCTACTGGTTCTCGCGGCTGGGGGTGCATCTGGAGCGCGCCGACAATACCGCGCGTATTCTCGACGTGAAATACCATGTGCTGCTGCCCGAGGAAGAGCATGTCGGCGGTCCGCTCGACTATTACCAGTGGACCTCGATCCTGCGCTCGGTGTCGGCGCTGACCGCCTACCACTGGGTCTATCGCGAGACGCTGAAACCGTGGCTGATCGCGGATCTCCTGATCCTCAACGATTCACTGCCGCGGTCGCTGGCAAGCTGCTACGGCAATCTGGTGCGCAATCTCGACCAGATCGGGGTCGCCTATGGCCGCCAGGGCGCCGCCCAGCGCCACGCCCGCGGCGTCCGCAACCGGCTGGAACACAGCCATATGGATGATATCTTCCAGCACGGCGTGCATGAATTCATCCAGGAATTCATCGCCGACAATTCAAGGCTCGGTGAAATCATCACCAGGCAGTATCTGATTTGATGAATCTGGTATAAGCACAGCCAAACACCGTCATTGCGAGCGCAGCGAAGCAATCCATACTTACCTTGCGGCCGGGTGGATTGCTTCGTCGCTTCGCTCCTCGCAATGACGATCCCAATTCTCAAAACCCTAGCTTCGTCCTGGTACCTCATGCGCCTGCGCATCGCCCATTCCACCACCTATCGCTACGAACCGGCGGCGACCGGAATCATTCAGATTCTGCGGATGACGCCCGGCAGCCATGACGGGCAATATGTCGCCGAATGGCAGATCGACGTCTCCACCGACTCTCGGCTGCATGTGCATCAGGACGCGTTCGGCAATGTCACGCATGTGCTGACCGAGGGCGCGATCGCCGATCTCACCATCAGCGTCGAGGGCCTGATCGAGACGCACGATACCGGCGGCGTGCTCCGGGGCACCGACGAGCGGTTCCCGCCGAGCCTGTTCCTGCGCACGACCCCGCTGACCGAGGTCAATCCGGCGATGGCGGCCTTTTCGCGCGAGCTTCGGTCCGAATCCGAAGACGACGCACTCGGGTTCCTGCACGCGCTGATGCTGCAGATCAACGATCACATGACCTTCGACGAGGATCCCACCAACAGCGGCACCTCGGCGGTCGAGGCCTTCGCGTTGAAGCGCGGAGTATGCCAGGATTACGCGCATATCTTCATCGCCTGCGCGCGCTCCGGCGGCGTGCCCGCACGCTTCATCTCCGGGCATTTCATGCGTGCCGACGGCATGATCCATCAGCCGGCCGGGCACGCCTGGACCGAGGCCTTCGTGCCGGATCTCGGCTGGGTCGGGTTCGATCCGGCCAACGCCATCTGCACCACCGACGCCCACGTCCGCGTCGCCGTTGGCCTGGACTATCTCGGCGCAGCCCCGGTGCGCGGCACCCGCTATGGCGGCGGCGCGGAAACGCTGACGGTCGCGGTCAAGGTCGATCAGGCCGGACGGCCCGGCCAGTGGCAATCGCAGAGCCAGTCGTAGACCAGGCAAAACTCGGGCACATCACGCCGCGGGAACGCGGATGCATATCCAGCCATCATCGCCCGCAAAAGCGGAGCGGCCTTTGCCCGGCCGGATGACAGACTCCAGTCGCGAAAACGTCGGAGCCATACGATGGGGATTGGACGCCCCCAGCGAAATTGGCTAGTAATTTGCGCGCCGTCGGCAGCATGATCCGGAAAAGTGGAAGCCGGTTTTCCGAAAAGATCTTGCTCAAATGAGTGGCGTTTCGGGGATACGGAAATGACTTATTGCTGCGGAGTGCTGGTGCGTGACGGGCTGGTCATGATCGCCGACACAAGGACCAACGCCGGGCTCGACAACGTCTCGACCTTTCGCAAGCTCCACATCTTCTCGAAGCCGGGCGAGCGCATCATGGCGATCGCGAGCGCCGGCAATCTCGCAATCAGCCAGTCGGTGCTGTCGACCCTGACCGAAGGCCTCGAAGACCCGCACACCGGCGATGTCGAAACGCTCTTGAATGCGCCGACCATGTTCCAGGCGGCGCAACGCATCGGCAAGGCGATCCGCGCCGTGCACGCCACCGAGGGCACCGCGCTGCAGTCCGAGGACATCAATTTCGACGTGTCGTTCCTGTTCGGCGGCCAGATCAAGGGCTCGCGGATGCGGCTGTTCATGGTCTACCCGGCCGGCAATTTCATCGAATGCACCACCGACACGCCGTATTTGCAGATCGGCGAGCACAAATACGGCAAGCCGGTGCTCGACCGCGCCATGCATTACGATGTCGAACTGTATGAAGCGCTCAAGACCAGCCTGATCTCGATGGATTCGACGATGCGCTCCAATATCGGGGTCGGCCTGCCCATCGACGTATTGGTGGTGCGTTCCGACGTCTGCGAAGCCGATCTCAATCACCGCATCGAGGCGGGCGAGCCCTATTTCCACGACCTGCGCTCGCGCTGGTCGGCGGCGCTGCGCGCGGCGCATCAGAATATCCCACGACCGCCCTACAAGACCGAAACACCAAAGGCATAACCAAGAACATAACAAGGCAGGAAGCAAATGACCGAAGCAAAGAACAAGATCGCAGTGGTGACCGGCGCCGGCACCGGTGTCGGACGCGCGGCATCGCTGGCGCTGATGGGCGCCGGCTTCACCGTCGTGCTGGCCGGGCGGCGGCTGGAGATGCTGCAGGAGACCCAGAAGCTCGGCGAAAAACTCGGCAAGAGCCTTCCCGTTTCCGCCGACATGACCGATCCCGGCTCGATCGCCGCTCTGTTCGCCAAGGTGATGGACAGCTACGGCCGGCTCGACGTGCTCTTCAACAATGCCGGCATGGGCGCGCCGCCGGTGCCGTTCGAGGATCTCAGCCTGGCGCAATGGCAGGCGGTGGTGAATACCAACCTCACCGCGCCGTTTCTGTGCACGCAGCACGCCTTCCGCATCATGAAGGACCAGACCCCGCGCGGCGGCCGCATCATCAACAACGGCTCGATCTCCGCGCACGCGCCGCGGCCGTTCTCCTCGGCCTATACATCGACGAAGCACGCCATCACCGGCCTCACCAAGGCGACCAACCTCGACGGCCGCGCCTATGACATCGCGGTCGGCCAGATCGACATCGGCAATGCCGCCACGCCGATGACCGACCGCATGGTTGACGGCGTGCTGCAGCCGGACGGCCGCAAGATGCCGGAGCCGCGCATGGACGCCAAGGCGGTCGGCGACGCGGTCGCCTATATGGCGAGCCTGCCGCTCGACGCCAACGTGCTGTTCATGACTGTGATGGCGAGCAAGATGCCGTTCGTGGGACGGGGGTAGTCCCTCCTCCGTCATTGCGAGCGCAGCGAAGCAATCCATATGGCCGCATAGCGAGACCTGGATTGCTTCGTCGCTTCACTCCCTTGCGCAAACGCTTCGCTTTTGCCGCAGGCAATGACGTGTGGGGAAGCTCCCTACTCCAGCCGCTCGACGTCGCGCAGCGTCGGAAACAGTTTCATCCACAACAGCGCGGTCAATACGGTCGCGACGCCGCCGAGCACGGCCGCCGGCATCGCCCCGAGCAACGCGGCGGTGACCCCGCTTTCGAACTGGCCGAGCTGGTTGGAGGCGTTGATGAACAGGAAGTTCACGGCGCCGACGCGGCCGCGCATCGCGTTCGGCGTCGAAAGCTGAACCAGCGAGAAGCGGATCACCACGCTGACGGTATCGGCCGCGCCCAATATCGCCAGCGCCAGAACCGAAAGCCACATCCACTGCGAAACGGCGAATGCCACCGTCGCCACACCGAAGATAATTACAGCCTGGAACATCCGCATGCCGACGCGGCGGCGGATGGCGCGGCGCGCCAGCACGGCGGTCATCAGCAAGGCGCCGACCGCGGGCGCGGCGCGCAGAATGCCAAGCCCCGATGGACCGGCCTGCAGGATATCGCGCGCATAGATCGGCAGCAGCGCGGTGACGCCGCCGAACAGCACCGCGAACAGGTCCAGCGAAATCGTGCCGAGGATCGCGGGATTGCCGCGGATGAACCGGACGCCGGCGAAGATATCGCCTGGCGTTGCCGAATCCCTGGGAGATACGGGTTGGGTGGCAAGGATCGCGCCGGTGAAAAGCATGCCCAGCAGCCAGAACACAACCATGATGCCATAGGGCAAACCGGGCGAGACGGCATAGGCAAGGCCCCCGAGCGCGGGACCGATGATGGTCGCGACCTGGGTTGCGCCGCTCGACAGCGCAGTTGCCCGCTGCAGCGAGCCTTGCGGCGCGATCAGCGGCAGCAACGCGGCCGTAGCCGGACTTTCGAACGCGCCGGCCGTCCCCAGCACCGCGGTCGCGATGAAAATCTGGGTCACGCTCAGCCACCCCGCATAGGCACCCCAGGCGAGGAACATCGCGGTCAGCGCTTCGGCCAGCTGGCAGAGCTGCACCACGCGCTTGCGCTGATAGCGATCGGCGGCGTGCCCGGCGACGAAGACCAGCAGCGCGGTCGGCAGAAACTGCACCAGCCCAACCAAGCCGAGGATGAAGGCGCTGCCGGTGAGATCGTAGACCTGCCAGCCGATCGCCACCGCTGCGATCTGGCTCGAGAAGCGCGAAAGGCTTCGCGACAGCAGGAAGAAAACAAACGAGCCCTGCCTGAAAAGAGCGTTGCCCGTCACCGGCATTGTGGAGGACATCGTCGATCGGTGGCCGACCATCGCGGCGTTGTCAATGGTCGCCTTGACCGCTGCGCATGGCATTGCGCTTTGATCTGCGCCGCTGCCATAATCGGCGGAACTTCGGGGGAATCATGCTTCGACTGCAATCCTTGCTCGGCGTTTTCGCATTGCTTGCGCTGGCGTGGGCCTTCGGCGAAAACCGCCGCGCGGTGTCGCTGCGGCAGGCGGCCATCGGCCTCGCCGTCACCCTCCTCACCGCCGTGGTGCTGATCAAGCTGCCGATCGTGGCGCATGCGTTCGGCGCGATCAACGACGCGGTCGGCGCGATTTCATCGGCCTCGCGCGCCGGCACCTCCTTCGTGTTCGGCTATGTCGGCGGCGGCGCGCTGCCGTTCGACCTGAAAGCTCCCGGCGCGGATTTCATCCTGGCGTTTCAGGCGCTCCCCGTCGTGCTGGTCATGAGCGTGCTCACCACGCTGTTGTTCTACTGGCGCGTCCTGCCGCCGGTCGTGCGCGGCATGGCCTGGCTGTTGGAGCGCACGCTCGGGGTTGGCGGCGCGGTCGGCCTGTCCACCGCCGCCAACATCTTTCTCGGCATGGTGGAAGCGCCACTGTTCATCCGGCCCTATCTGGCGCAACTGACGCGCAGCGAATTATTCCTGGTCATGACCGGCGGCATGGCGGGCATCGCCGGCACCGTGCTCGTGCTCTACGCCACGCTGCTGGCGCCCCTGATTTCGGATGCAGCGGCGCATTTCGTCATTGCCTCGGTGCTGGGCGCGCCGGCTGCGATCCTGGTCAGCCTGATCATGGTTCCCGAAACCGGCAACGGGCTGACCGGCGCCGCGCTCGGAGAAGACCCCAAGATGCACGCCTCCTCCACGATGGACGCGATCGTCAAGGGCACGGGTGCGGGCCTCGAACTCCTGCTCAACATTGTCGCCATGCTGATCGTGCTGGTGGCGCTGGTCTATCTTGCCAATGCGCTGCTCGGGCTGTTGCCCGATGCCGGCGGCGCCGGCATCACCTTGCAGCGGATGCTCGGCTACGCCATGGCGCCGGTGTGCTGGCTGATGGGCCTGCCGTGGCCGCAGGCCATCACGGCGGGCAGTCTGATGGGCACCAAAACCGTGCTCAACGAGCTCATCGCCTATGTCGATTTGTCGAAACTCGGCGCGGACGCGCTCGATCCCCGCTCCCGGCTGATCATGCTCTATGCGATGTGCGGCTTCGCCAATTTCGGCAGCCTCGGCATCATGGTCGGCGGCCTCGGCACCATGGCGCCGCAGCGCCGCGACGAGATCAATTCGCTCGGATTGAAATCGATCGTGTCGGGCACGCTGACGACCTGCCTGATGGGCGCGATCGTGGGGGTGCTGACGTGACGCGTCATTTGGCCAACCCCAGCATCGGCGCTACCTTGTCCATCACGAAAGCAGACCCCTCCGCGGTGAGATGGGCGTGATCCCAGGAAAGCGGAACGTCGCCGTCGACCGTCAGCGGACATTGCCGCTCCGGGCAGACGGCATCGACCACCGAAATGTAGGAGAATTTCGCCTGCGCCGGCAGCGCGGTCTTCATCATCTGATCGAGTGCAAAAATCTCCGGCAGCACGAAGTCGTCGGGGCGCGCCTCGATCTGGCGCAGATGCGCCCGCATCAGCATCGATGGCAGCCGCGCCCTGAACTGCACGGCCGGGCCGAGCAGCACCACGGTCATGCCGAGATCATTGAGCATCGAAATTGTTTGCCTGAGGTCGGCGATCATGCCGTCAAAGCGCGGCGGGCGGGCGTATTCCAGCCAATCCGCGGACATCACCACGAGGTCGGGCTTGTGATCCCGAAAGAAAGCCTCCATCTGCGCCGCAAAGCCGCGGCAGGACGCATTGCCCTGCGCCGCCGCGTTGAGCGTCGGCATGCAGGCCGCCTGCGTCGCCTGCAGGATATTCACGCTTTGCGGATCGGTCGCCTTGCGCAAACCATGGAAATAATGGGCAGCCAGGCTGTCGCCCCACAGGAGCCAGTTGGTCTTGCCGATTGCCAGCGCAAGACAGGAATCGCCGAACACGCCGCTTGCAGGCGCAAAGCAATCTCCGAAGCGATAGAGCCGCTGATAATTGTAGGCATTGTAGGTCTCAAGCTTAAGCGCGGCGCGGTCGGCGTCCGACGGCGTCCGGCTCAACACAAGTCCGAGGACGCCGCCCGCGAGCAGAAACGCACTCGCCAGCGCCGCGACCTGAAACGCGGCGCGCCGCGTCGGCGCCAGCGATCTGGTGCGGAACGGCTGCTCGACAAATCGCCACGACAGGTACGAGATCATGACCGTCAGCGCGAACAGCGCGACCTTGTCGGTCGCATCAAGCACAAGGCTGGTCTTGGAAAAACGCGCAAAGGTGAACAGCGGCCAGTGCCACAGATACAGCGAATAGGAAATCCGGCCGAAGAATTTTACGACATTGAGCGGCGAAGCGGCGCTGCGCTTCAACGAGGGCACGCCGATGCCGCTCCAGATGAACATGGCTGCGCCGATGCATGGCGCAAGCGCGTTGAAACCGGGAAAGCCCGGCCCCTGGCGCAACGAGAATATCGGGATCGCGATCAGAACCAGCGCGATGCCGCGGGCGAACCGCTGCGCCAGCGCGTGACGCAGCACCGGAAAGCCCGGGGTTGCGATCAGCCCGCCGATCAAAAACTCCCACGCCCGCGGCGGGCTCATGAAGAAGGCGTTGGCGGAACGGTCCGAATTCATCAGCCAGACACTCAGCGCGAACGACGCCATCCCCAGCGCGCCGAGCGCTGCCGGCAGCGCAATGCGGCGGCCGCGTGCGAGACGCGCGAGCCCCCACAGCATCAGCGGCAGCGCCAGGTAAAACTGCTCTTCGACCGCGAGCGACCATGTGTGCAGCAGCGGCTTCTCCACCGCGGCATGGTCGAAATAGCCGGTCTGAAACCAGAAGAAGAAGTTCGAGGTGAAGGTCACGACCGCTGCGACCGAGCGGAAAAACTCCGCGCGTTCGAAGGTCAGAAGATAGTGGAAAGACGGGATCGCCGTCAGCGCCACCATGGCGTACAGCGCCGGCAGCAGACGGCGCACCCGCCGCTCGTAGAATCGCGCAAAGGAGAACGCGCCGCTTTGCAGTTCCGACTGGATGATCCCGGTGATCAGATATCCGGATATGACGAAGAAGATATCGACGCCGACAAAACCGCCGAACACCGCCGGCGTCTCGAAATGGAACGCGACCACCGCCAGAACGGCGATGGCGCGCAGCCAGTCGATGTCTTCACGATAGTCGCGCCTCACGATCGCTATGCCGCCCAGACCCGACTGCAACAAGCCCGGTTGCCGGAGGCCCGGCGGCATATTGAGCTCGCGTGACGCATCCACATTATGCCGCGAGCTCGACCGTCTCGAAATCCGCGGGCAGGATCACCTCGAGCAACTCGACATCGTCGGAATAGTCCATGATCAGGTGCTTGATGCGCGGCGGCTGGGTCCAGCTTGAGCCCTCTTTCATCAGGGTCTCGCCCTGCCCCTCCATGTAGGTTTTGACCCAGCCCTTGAGGACATAGACCATCTGAAAGTCGATATCGTGGAAATGCAGTTTTGAAACTTCCGCCGGATCACATGGTCCGATCAGGCGGATGACGTGCGCCCGCGCCAGGCCCTGGCTCGCCTCGGCGACGCCGAGATCGCGGTATTTCGCGTAGGCGCGCAGGCCATCGGCTTTGAAATCCTCGTCGCGGTGATGGCTGATGGCGATGCGCTGTTTCGGACGAACGCGCCTGACCGGGGCTGGCGCGCGCCCCTTGGCCTTGAGTTTCTTGCGCGCGGTGGACTTGGCGGTGGTCTTGCCGGCAGCGCTCTTGCGTGCGGGCGATTTTTTCTGCGCCGGCTTGCGGCTTGCTGCGCGCGATTTCGGCTTCTGCTTGGCCATTGGCGTTCTCCCTTTCCGTTCGATGAGGAAAGGTTAGCACAGATCGCGCCTCGTAGTATCGTAGGGTGGGTTAGCGAAGCGTAACCCACCAATCCCGCCAAAAGTGGTGGGTTACGCTTCGCTAACCCACCCTACAGACCTACAAACCTACAGACCCGCTCAGTGCAGCCGGAACACGCCATCGACAGCGCGAAGCTCGGCGGGTTTGATCAGCTTGGAATGGGCAACGGTGACCGCGTAAAGCGGACCCTCGAGTTTTGCCTGCCAGAAGCTGAGAAAATCCTTCAGCGCCGGGAAATTCGGAAACAGATCGTAGTTTTGCCAGACGTATGTTTGCAGCAGTGAGGGATGATCGGGCATCCGGTAGAGAATTTCCGCCGTCGTCAGCCCATAACCCAGCACCTGTTTCCGGAAGTCTTCGGAAACACCAACCCGCGAGACCATGCCAACCTCCATTGCTGGAGCGCATTTTCCGAGATGGCCACCGACCGGGAGCCACCCGGTGGAGATGCGCTCACATGAGAGAAATGTGACGCACGCGACCTGCCCATCACAAGCCTAAATGTTTAACGATCTGTTGAAAAAGTTCGCGTTAGCAGCACCTTACCGCAGGTGCTAATACGGCCTCCCGTGCTCTGCCCCGCGCCGTTAACGATGACGGATGAATTTGGCAGGCGTCATATTTGAGTGCCAATTTTTCTGCTACAGGCTCTTGTTCCCCGCACAAGTCTGGCTTATGTCCTTGACGCCCGCTGGCACTCGCCGGCGGCGACTGCTAATTTCCAGAAATTCGAAAACATCTTCAAAAGCTTAGGAGGACTGCATGAAATTCCGTCCGCTTCACGACCGCGTCGTGGTCAAGCGCATCGACGCCGAAGAGAAGACCGCAGGCGGCATCATCATTCCGGATAGTGCCAAGGAAAAGCCCTCGCAGGGCGAAGTCATCGCCGTCGGCCCGGGCGGCCGCGACGAAGCCGGCAAGCTGATCCCGATCGACATCAAGGTCGGCGACCGCGTGCTGTTCGGCAAGTGGTCGGGCACCGAGGTCAAGCTCGATGGCCAGGAGCTCTTGATCATGAAAGAGAGCGACATCATGGGCGTTCTCACGGACGTCCCCGCTACCAAGAAGAAGGCCGCTTAAGCGCCTTTTCCCGCAATCCAGATTTCAAGGAAGCAAAATATGTCAGCCAAGGAAGTCAAATTCGGCGTCGATGCCCGCGACCGCATGCTGCGCGGCGTCGACATTCTCGCCAACGCCGTCAAGGTGACGCTCGGCCCCAAGGGCCGCAACGTCGTGCTCGACAAGTCGTTCGGCGCTCCCCGCATCACCAAGGACGGCGTCACCGTCGCCAAGGAAATCGAGCTTGACGACAAGTTCGAGAACATGGGCGCCCAGATGGTGCGCGAAGTCGCCTCCAAGTCGGCGGACGCGGCCGGCGACGGCACCACCACCGCCACCGTTCTGGCGGCTGCGATCGTCCGGGAAGGCGCCAAGGCAGTTGCCGCCGGCATGAACCCGATGGACCTGAAGCGCGGCATCGACCTGGCGGTGGAAGCCGTCGTCGCCGACCTCGTCAAGAACTCCAAGAAGGTCACCTCGAACGAGGAAATCGCCCAGGTCGGCACCATTTCCGCCAACGGCGACGCCGAGATCGGCAAGTTCCTCTCCGACGCGATGAAGAAGGTCGGCAACGAGGGCGTCATCACGGTTGAGGAAGCCAAGTCGCTCGAAACCGAACTCGACGTCGTCGAAGGCATGCAGTTCGACCGCGGCTACATCTCGCCCTACTTCGTCACCAACGCCGACAAGATGCGCGTTGAAATGGACGACGCCTACATCCTGATCAACGAGAAGAAGCTCTCCTCGCTGAACGAGCTGCTGCCGCTGCTCGAGGCCGTGGTGCAGACCGGCAAGCCGCTGGTCATCGTCGCCGAAGACGTCGAAGGCGAAGCGCTCGCCACCCTCGTCGTCAACCGTCTCCGCGGTGGTCTGAAGGTCGCTGCCGTCAAGGCACCGGGCTTCGGTGACCGCCGCAAGGCCATGCTGCAGGACATCGCGGTCCTGACCGGCGGCCAGGCTATCTCGGAAGATCTCGGCATCAAGCTCGAGAACGTCACGCTCTCCATGCTCGGCCGCGCCAAGAAGGTGATGATCGACAAGGAGAACACCACGATCGTCAACGGCGCCGGCAAGAAGGCCGACATCGAAGCCCGCGTCGCGCAGATCAAGGCGCAGATCGAGGAAACCACCTCGGACTACGACCGTGAGAAGCTGCAGGAGCGTCTGGCTAAGCTCGCAGGCGGCGTCGCGGTGATCCGCGTCGGCGGCGCGACCGAGGTCGAGGTCAAGGAGCGCAAGGATCGCGTTGATGACGCGATGCATGCGACCCGTGCGGCCGTGGAAGAAGGCATCGTACCGGGCGGCGGCGTCGCCCTGCTGCGCGCCTCCGAGCACCTCAAGGGGCTTCGCACCAAGAACGACGACCAGAAGACCGGCGTCGAGATCGTGCGCAAGGCGCTGTCCTGGCCGGCCCGCCAGATCGCGATCAACGCAGGCGAGGACGGCTCCGTCATCGTTGGCAAGATCCTCGAAAAGGATCAGTACGCCTACGGCTTCGACTCGCAGAGCGGCGAATACGTCAACCTTATCTCGAAGGGCATCATTGACCCGACCAAGGTGGTTCGCGTGGCGATCCAGAACGCGGCTTCGGTTGCGGCTCTCCTGATCACCACCGAAGCCATGGTCGCCGAACTGCCGAAGAAGAACGCCGGCGCCGGCGCTGGCGGCATGCCTCCGGGCGGCGGCATGGGCGGCATGGATTTCTGATCCATCCGCTCAGGCGATTGTCCAAGAATGCAAAACCCCGGCAGCGATGCCGGGGTTTTTGTTTTGGTGAGAGCTTTTCATTTTTGCCGGGACTCCTTCCCTTTCGTCATTCCGGGGCGCGCGAAGCGCGAGCCCGGAATCCATAACCACAGGCTTCAGTTGGATATCCCCTGATAGAGATCCGCCCACTCGGGATTCTGTTCCTCAATCAGCCGTATCTTCCAATCCCGTCGCCATTTCTTCAGCTCTTTCTCCCGCGCTATCGCAGTGAGCGCATCATCGTAGATTTCAAACCACACGAGCTTGTCGACGCCGTATCGTGACGTGAAACCGGGACCCGCTTTCGTTCGATGCTCATACACCCGCCGCACAATATCGTTTGTCACGCCCAGATAGAGCGTGCCGTGCTTCTTGCTCTCAAGCAGATAGACGTAATACGCCATCGCTGACAGTCGTGGTTATGGATTCCGGGCTCGCCGCTATGCGGCGCCCCGGAACGACGAACGTCAAAATGCGAGGTGCGCCATCATACGCAATTTAGTCGCCCCCGCCCCTCAATCCACCCGTGCCACCACCGCGAGCCGCTTGATGCCCTGGTTGCGGTAGGCGTTGAGGAAAGCGTTATAGTCCTTGAACGACACGCAGCCATTGGAATCGCCGTTCGGGCCGAGCATGTAGGTATGCGCGAGCAGGCCGGATCGGCCGTAGATCGACTCCTCGCCGCCGATCGGGGTCAGCCGCAACGCCGGCACGCCGTGAAACAACGCCTCGCGCGGCTTCAGTTCGTAGATATGCGGCGGCGTCACGCCCCGCATCCTGATATTCGCGGAGCTTGGATCATCGAGCTTGGAGCCAAGGCCGGAATGCGCCTCAAGTTTTGTGCCATCGGGCAGGTAAACCATGTGCGCGGAAATATCGTAGACGGCGGTCGATTGATCATAGCGCGGCGTGCTGCCCGCCAGCGCCGGATTTTGCGTCGGATCCGAGGCTGCCGGTCACGCTGGCGTCGGCGGACGCAAACGACAACAGCGAGGGTCCATGCGGCTGCGGCTTGCCCCAGAGCTTTTCGAAAATCGTCTGCTTCTCGTTGGAAGCGATCGACATCACCGCCGCCTTGGCGCGTTGCGCCATGTCGTGGACCGACGCCGCGGCCGTCTTCGTTGGCTTGGGCTCGGCGGGGCGCTGGTGCGGGCGGGATTGCGGCGACCTGAACCGGCGCCCGTGACGACGGCGCCTCCTTGGGCCTGGATGCTTCCGCAAGCCTTGCGGATTCGGGCTGGGCCTTCGGCGCGGCCGCCAACTTTGAGGTGTCAGGTTGCGGCGCCGGTGCAACACCTTGTGCTGCGGCAGCCGCAAACCGGTCATCGAATGATAGTGAGGGACCCGACGGGACGGTTGCTGGTGCGGAAATCAACGGCGGCGGTTCGAGCTGGGCAGCCCGGCTGCCGTCGACCGGCGGCGTGTTGTGGACCACAACACTCGTCCACCGTCTGTTCACCGGCTCATCGAAACTCGCGCTGCCGAGCTGCGGAAAGGGACTGGCCGCGAAAACATTGGCATAGACTGTCCATGCGCAACCGAGCGCAAGCGCGGTGACGGCCGCGCCGGCAAGAAAACTCTGAGAGCTGGCTCTCCGGGCTGATCTTCTGGGTCTGGGTGCCGCGAAACTGTAACACGCAACTGTACTGGTACTCATCCGCCTCGCATCCAGACTGATTCCACCTTGTTCCCCCGCGGCCGCCGTTCGATGAGGTACTTTCCTCAAACACATTCGAACGGCGGCCTGCGCGCGATCATCCGCCGAATTCCGGCAGATCATCTCGCAGAGGCACAGAGCGTCATTAAGGCGACTTTTCGTTAAATGCGGATTAAGTGCGGGGCCGTTATTGGGCAGTCCCAATTTGATACGAAATGCGCTGACATTGCCCGCAAATTTACGGAACAAATCGTGGCGCGGCACCAGATCAGGCGCGCCGTGGATCCTGTCCGCGATCGGAGGATGCGCTTTTCATCTCGCTGCCCCAAAAATGCCTGATTGTGCCGCCCTTCCGCGTAACCTCGCTCACGGCGACAATTCCGGCGGCGGGGAATTGTCGAGCACCGCGCCTTGGGCGCCTTCGAGCAGATCGAGCCCATAGGTTTCGATCACAAGCGGCCCGCGCATGCGTTTCAGTTCCGCAACCCGCTCGACCCGCGCAAACCTGTCTTTCAGATAGGGTTGCACCGCGGGCCGCACCTCGTCGACATATAACAACTTGCCGGACAACAGCGCCGGATCGGGCTCAGGCATGTTGACCCAGCGGATACGCTGCGTCGGCTGCACCACGCAGGTATCTTTCGGAAGATAGAAGGCGAGCCAGCTCGCGGTGCCGTAATCCGGCGCCAGCACGCAAGCAGCGCCGGTTCGGACGCGAACGGCCTCGATTCCGGCTGCGAGCTCAGGCCAGCCGACGCCGACGCTGCGAACGGTCGCGTCACGGCGGAAGCCCGAGAGCACACCGGTATTGGCCTGCACGATCAGCAGCAAGAACATCAGAATGCCTGTTGGCGAAGCCCAGCGCAGGCAAAAATCAACGACGCGTTGCGAGCGCACATCCCATCGCGTCAAGTGCGCAGCGACGGCGGCGGCAATGGCGAAAGCCGGATAGACCGGCGCGAACCAGTTGGCCTCGACGCGGGCGTGCAGCGAATGCCACATGAAATACAGCACGATGGTCCAGAAGATCGCATTGATCAGCGTGCGCGCGGCCAGCGCGCCGCCATCGCGCCTGATCAGCGCGAAGAGCCCCATGGCACCCAGCATGAACACGAACGGCGTTGCGAATGCGATCTGGGTCGGGATCAATTCGCCGATGAATGTCGGCTTGAAATTCTCGATCCGCGACCGGCCGATCTGCTTGATGAAGGAAACCCAATGGTGATCGGCATTCCAGAGAATGACCGGGGAAAATACCGCAAGCGCAACGGCCCCGCCGAGATAGGGCCACGGCGAAACCAGCCAGCGCCGCAGCTTGGGGACGCTTACCAGCCAGATCAGGATCGCCGGCCCGAAAAACAGCGCGGTGTATTTCGACAACAGCGCCACGCCGACCGCGGCGCCGACCGCGAGCCACCACGCGCCTCGCCCGGTCTCCAGCACCTTGGCGAGGAAGAACAGGACAAAACTCGAGGCCACCAGCAACGGCGAATCCGGCGTCACGATCAGCGTGCCGACCGCCGCCATCAAAGTGACGTTGAGCAGAATGGTTGCGGCCGCCGCCACACGCCGGCCGCCGAACAGGATCGCGGCCGTGCGATACACCGCAAAGCTCATCGGCAGCGCCAGCAGGATCGACACCAGCCGCACGCCGAGTTCGGTGTCGCCGGCAATCAGTGTGCCGAGCCGGATGATGACGGCGACGCCGGGCGGGTGATCGTAGTAACCGAAAGCGAGATGCTTCGACCACATCCAATAATAGGCTTCATCGAAGGTCAGCGGCGTCCAGGCGGCGCCGACCAGCCGCAGCGCCACCAGCGCCAGCACGGTGAGCGAGGTATTGCGGACGAGCCGGGCCTCGTTCGGACTCATGGGAATTTATCGCTTGCGCCAGACGAACAGTCCGGACATCGCGTAGTTCCAGACCACGCCCATCAATGCGCCGGCCGCGCCCGCCAGCCACCAGATCGGCTGCTGATCGTAGACCGAGAACGCCACGCCGACATTGGCGAAAAGACCGACGCTGCAGACGAGATAAAACAACAACAGGCCGCGCAGGATCGCAAAGCCCTTCAGCCGCTGGTCGCGATAGGTGAGAAAATTGTTGAGGATGAAATTGCTGGTCATGGCCGACAGCGCGCCGCAGGCCTGCGCTTCCGGAAACGGCAAAGCAAAGGCCTTAAGCGCGGCGTACAGCGCAACGAAATGCACGATCAGGCCGATCGATCCGACCATCGCAAACAACAGGAAGCGCAGCGACACGACGTCATGGGTCAGCTTGGCCAGCACCAACCCCATGAAATCCAGCGCCACCATGGAATCGAGCTTGCTCTCGCCATGCAGCCGCGATCCGAAGGTGTAGGGAATTTCCTTGACGCGCAAACTGCCGCGCGCGGTGGCGACGATGTCGAGCAGGATCTTGAAGCCCTGGGTGGAAAGCTGCGGCGCCAGTTGCTCGAAACGATCCCTGCGGATCATGAAGAAGCCGCTCATGGGATCGGCGATCTTGACCCGCAGCACGCGTCTTGCGACCTCGGTCGCGAGCGCGCTGGCCCCTGCCCGCTGACGGTTGAAACTGTCAGCGCTGCCGCCTGCGATATAGCGGCTGCCGACCACGAGGTCGAACTCGCCGCCTTGCAGCAGCGCCAGCATTTTCGACAGCTGGGTCTCATCGTGCTGCAGGTCGGCGTCGATCACGGCGGCGCACGGCGCACTCGACGCCAGGATGCCCTCGATGCAGGCGCCCGAGAGGCCGCGCCGCCCGATCCGCCGGATGCAACGCACCCGGCTGTCCTCGCGCGCCAGCGCCCGCACGACGTCCCAGGTTCCGTCCGGGGAATTGTCATCGACGAAGATGACTTCGAACGCCCTGCCTGCCAGCGCTACCTCCAGCCGCCGGAACAGCGTGGTGACGTTGTCGCGCTCGTTGAAGGTAGGGACGATGACCGAAAGCTGAGGTAAACCAGCGGCCTGCAGCGGGTTCACGGGCCCCGGTTGGATGGCGTCATTCATGACGCCAGCGTATATCCGATCACTTAAGGGGATGCCAAGGGAAGGGCCCAAAACAGCGGTGCGGAAGGGTCAAAACCGGCCAAAAACAGGCTCAGCTTTTTGCTCCGTCGCGTTTTCGCGGATCGATCGGGGAGCCCGCTTCGCCTGAAAGGACCCTGAAAATGCCAACGACCACGAACAGAAGGCGCGCGTACATCCGGCGCAGCCGAGCCATTCAGTGGTCGTGCCAGCGCCGGAGCTATCAAGCATCGACGTCGCCGTTAAAGGCAACATAGGAACCGTTGGGGCGTTTCGCAAGGGGGCTCCCCGGCTAATCAAGCGGCTACTTCGGCCGCCGGTCGGAACACCATCCCTGCGAACTGGCCAATTCCAGATGATTTGACTACGCTCTCCCGGAATCCCGTTTGACGTTTTCGCAACGAGAGCAGCCGGTGAGCAAGACCCCCAAGATTGCCTCAAACAAGACCGCCTCAAAAAACTCAGGCCACATCTATATCGGCGTCGGCGGCTGGACCTTTGAGCCGTGGCGCGGGGTGTTTTACCCCGAGAAGCTGGCCCAGGCGAAGGAACTGCAATACGCAGCCTCGAAGCTGACCTCGATCGAGATCAACGGCACTTACTATGGCTCGCAGAAGCCCGAGAGCTTTCGCAAATGGGCGTGCGAAGTGCCCGACGGTTTTGTGTTTTCGGTGAAGGGGCCACGTTTTGCCACCAATCGCCGCGTGCTGGCCGAGGCCGGCGATTCCATCAAACGGTTCTACGATTCCGGCGTGCTGGAGCTCGGCGACCGCTTAGGCCCGGTGCTCTGGCAGTTCGCGCCGACCAAGAAATTCGACGAAGCGGATTTCGGCAAGTTTCTGGAACTGTTGCCGCGCAAGCTTGAGGGCCGCGCGCTTCGCCATGTGGTCGAGGTGCGGCACGACAGTTTTTGCGCGCCGGACTTCATCGCGCTGTTGCGCCAATTCGAAACGCCGGTCGTGTTCGCCGAGCACGGCAAGTATCCGGCGATTGCGGACGTCGTCGGCGATTTCGTCTACGCGCGCCTGCAGAAGGGCAACGACGAGATCAAGACCTGCTATCCGCCGAAGCAGCTCGATGCCTGGGCGAGGCGGCTGCAGTTATGGGCCGATGGCGGCGAACCGGACGACCTGCCGCGCGTCGATCCGGCGAAGGCGAACAAAGTCCCGCGCGACGTCTTCGCCTATGTGATCCACGAGGGCAAGGTGCGCGCCCCCGCCGGCGCGATGGAATTGATCGCGCGCGTGGCGTAGCCAAAGTGCTTTCAAGCCAAGTAGGTACCGGTTCGCGTCAAGAAAACGCGTCAAAGCCAAAATGAGTGTGCCATGGCCAAGACCAAAAAGCTCTTTACCATCGGCTACGAACAGACGCCGGCCAAATCGGTGCTCGACGAACTCGAGCACGCCGGGGTGAAGCTGTTGGTGGATGTGCGCGCCATTGCCTCATCGCGCCGCCCCGGCTTCTCCAAGAACCAGCTGGCGGCGGGACTCGACGAGCGCGGCATCTCCTATCTGCATCTGCGCGGGCTAGGCACGCCGAAGGACGGCCGCGAGGCCGCGCGCAGCGGCCAGTTCGACACACTCCACAAGATCTATGCCAAGCATCTGAAGACACCGCAGGCGAGAGAACAACTCGACGAGCTGTCGGCGCTCGTCAACAAATCCGGCCCGGTCTGTATCCTCTGCTACGAGCGCGACCACAGCCATTGCCACCGGCAATGGATCGCCGAGATCATCGAAGTCCGCGACGGCGTCAGGATCGAGAACCTGGTCGCGAAGCAGGTCCAATTGTAGACGTCGTCCCCATCAATCCAGCGTGCGGCGGAAGCGCATCACCGCGATCGTCATCGCGAGCAGCATCAACGCCAAGAGCGCGATCGTATCATACTCCAGGTTTTGCAGCGCCGCACCCTTCAGCATGATGGCGCGGACGATCCGCAAATAATGCGTCAGCGGCAGGCCTTCGCCGACATATTGCGCCCATACCGGCATCCCCAGAAATGGAAACATGAAGCCGGACAACAGGATGCTCGGCAGGAAGAACATCATCGACAGCTGCATCGCCTGCAGCTGGTTCTGCACGATGGTCGAAAAGGTGTAGCCGATCGACAGATTGGTGGTGATGAACAGCGTCGAGAGCAGCGCCAGCATGATCAGGCTGCCGAGCACCGGCACTCCGAACAGCAGCACGCCGATGCTGATGATCAGCGTAGCCTGGACGAAACCGACCAGCACGTAAGGCAGGATCTTGCCGAACATGATCTCGACCGGCTTGATCGGCATCGACAGCAGGCTTTCCATGGTGCCGCGCTCGACCTCGCGCGTCACCGAAAGCGCGGTGAAGATCAGCATCGTCATGGTGAGGATGGTGCCGACCAGACCGGGCACGATATTGAGCCGCGACGACGCCGCCGGGTTGTAGCGGGCATGCGCCCGGATCTCGAACGGCAGCGACGGCGGATCGCCTGTGAACAGATCGTGCGCGAGCGCGGTCTGGACCACGACACCGAGCGACGACAGCGCCGAACTCGCCGCCACGGGATCGGTGGCGTCGGCGGCGACCAGCAGCGCCGGGTAGTCGCCGCGCCGCACCGCGCGCTCGAAGCCGCGCGGGATCTCCACGCCGAACAGCACCTTGCCCGACGTCAGCAAGTCGTCGAACTCGGCGACATCGTGCACTTCCCGAACGAAGTGGAAATAGGAGGTGTTCTCCAGCGCCTTCAGGATCGAGCGCCCGAGGTCGCTGTCTTCCTGCAACAGTACGGCGGTGGGGAGGTTGCGCGGCGTCGTGTTGATCGCGTAGCCGAACAGCAGTAGCTGCATCACCGGAATGATCACGATCATGGCGAACGACACGCGGTCGCGCCTGAGCTGGATGAACTCCTTGACCACCATCGCGTAAGAGCGCCGCCAGAAGCCGAAGCGCGGCTCCGGCAGCGCGTTTCGACGGTTCGGCGGGCTCGTTACGCTCACTGGAAATTATCCTTCGAGCGGGTCATCAGTTCGATGAACACATCCTCCAGCGACGGCTCGCTGTGCTGCCACTGCAATTCCTTGTGTTCGCGCCAGGGCGCGATGGTGGCCTCGAGCGCGGCCCTGTCGCGGCCGGATACGTGCAGGCTGGTGCCGAACGGCGCGACCATGTCGACGCCCGGCTTGCCGGCGAGCTGGTCCTGCAGCGCATGGAGGTCGTTGCCGGTGACGGTGTAGGTCGACAGCGCCGATTGGGCGATCACTTCCTCCACCGTGCCACGCGCGAGCAGGTAGCCATAGGCGATATAGGCGATCTCATGGCAGCGCTCGGCCTCGTCCATGTAGTGGGTCGAGACCAGCACCGTCAGGCCTTCCGCGGCCAGTGCGTGGATCTCGTTCCAGAAATCGCGGCGCGCCTTGGGGTCGACGCCCGCTGTCGGCTCGTCCAGGAGCAGCAATTGCGGATTGGGCAAGGTGCAGGCGCCGAGCGCCAGGCGCTGTTTCCAGCCGCCTGAAAGTTCGCCGGCGAGCTGCTCCTCGCGGCCGCCCAGCCCCAGCCGCCTGATCATGTCGCGCGCGGCGCCGGGCGCATCGTGCATGCCATAAAGCCGTGCGACGAATTCCAGATTCTCCCGCACCGACAGATCCTGGTACAGGGAAAATCGCTGCGTCATGTAGCCGACCTGGCGCTTGATCTTGTCGGCGTCGCGGCGGATGTCGTAGCCGAGGCACCTGCCCTCGCCGCTGTCGGGCGTCAATAGACCGCAGAGCATGCGGATGGTGGTGGTCTTGCCGCTGCCGTTGGGACCAAGGAAGCCGTAGATGGTGCCGCGCTTCACCTGCATCGAGAGGTCATGCACCACCTCGCGGCCATCGAACGATTTCGACAGGCCGCGAACGTCGATTGCGATGTCGGAGGCGGACGCCGGCGTCGCGGTCATCGCTTGTCCGCAACCGGCGTCTTGGGGTTGAGAAACACGCTGATCGGCTGGCCGACCCGCAAGGAATCGGGCCGCGAGGGCCGCGCCTGAACGAGGTAAACGAGCTTGTTGCGCTCATCCAGACTATAGATGACCGGCGGGGTGTATTCGGCCGTGGTCGCAAGAAAATAGATTTTCGCGGTGAGGTCGGCGGCGCAATTGTCACAGGTCACGCGGACCTCCTCACCGATCGCAAGCTTCGGCAAATCGGTCTCCGGCACGTAAAATCGTATCTTCATGTTGCCCGGCGGCATGATCGACAGCACCGGCCGCTGCGCCGGCACCGTCTCGCCCACGCGGAAATAGATCTGCTGAACGGCGCCGTTCACCGGCGCATAGCCGATCCGCCGCGCCAGGCGCGTCTGCGAGGTCACGACCTGCGCCTCGGCCACGCGCAGCGCCGACACCGCGGCGTCGAGCGTGGCCTGCGTGCCGGAACCCGTTTTGCTCAATGAGAATGCCCGGTCATAGCTTTGCTGGGCGTTGGCGAGCGTCGCCTTGTTCTGGTTGAGGTTGGCCTGCTGCAGATCGTCGTCCACCGAATAGAGCTGCTCGCCGGCCTTGACCTCGTCGCCCTCGCGAACGTTGAGTTTGGTGACGCGTCCGGATTCGTCGGGGCTGACGAAAATCATGTCGGCTTCGACCCAGCCTTGATAGCCGGGATTGCGCGGATCGTCGCAGCCGGCGAGCATCGCCGTGAGCGCGAGCGCCACCAGGATTCGTCCTGCCGTTGGCGGCGCCGTCATGCCATCCTCCGCTCGCCGAAAATCATGTCGAGATGGACGCGAAGCATTGCGGTCACGTCGAGCGGCGCGTGCCTGCCGAACAGGCTTTGCCAGATCACCGCGATGATCGCGGGGGCCACGACGATCTGTGGAAAGCGGGCCAAATTCTCATGCTTGATTTCCCCGCGCGCGACGCCCAGTTCGATCAACGCGCGCATGGCGCCGAGGCCACGCGAAACCACTTCTCGGTAGTAGAAATCGGCAACACTGGGAAATCGCGGCCCCTCCGCAACGATCAAACGCACGATGTCGCCGCGCCGGGTGGTCGCCACCTCCTGAACGAAGGTGCGGGCAAAACCCTCGACCGCATCCCGAACCGATCCGCCGATCGGTGGCGGCGCGTGAAGTCGACCGATCAGCGGCACCAGCGCCGTACGGATCAGCTCCTCGAACATCGATTCCTTGTCCTTGAAGTGCAGGTAGATCGTGCCTTTGGCGACGCCCGCCCTCCTGGCGACGTCGTCAAGCCGCGTTGCAGTGAATCCCCGCGAAATGAATTCATCCAGCGCCGCATCGATGATGGCATGACGCCGATCGGCCGCGCGTTCCGCGCGGCTGGACGGCGGTTTGGATGAGGGCGCCTTCTGCGCGGCCGGCCTCGGCGCCTTGGCCGAAGCAGTCTTCGCCCCGCGCTGACGGCCGGCCGGTTTGGCTGGGGTTCTCGCCGCCGGGATTGTTCGCGAATTTGGCATAAAACAATTATGACTGACTGGTCAGTCATTGTCAACCCACGATCGCAAGCATCGCCTTGAGACCCATGGTTTCGAAGAAATAGTCGCGGAACGGCATCGTGACCGCGTTTGTAACTCCCGTGTTGCGATACTCCGCCTCCCCGATCGGCATGCTGACCAGAAACTTGCCCGACGCATGATCGACGTCGATGCGACGTTGAGGGCGCCGAAGAAGCTAATTGTGAAACTTCAGCCCGTCGACGATCTTGTCGATCACCTTGCGCTCGGCGCGCATGGCAAGGCCCACGAGGTTGAGTTCGGCGCGGATCACGGCCCTCACCGCCTCGCGGTTGGCGGCATCATGCGTGGTTTTGAACATATCTTCGGTGTAGACCGCAGGCGTCACGTTACGCGCCAGCGCCCGCTCCAGCGCGCGGCTCAGCGCCACACGGTCGGCGCCATAGATCAGGATCGGCTGACCGATCAATGACAGGTATTTCGTGCCCGAGCCGTCGCCATAGGGCTCGCCGACGCATTCCGGAAACGCCGCCGCTATGCCGCCGGCCAGAAAGGAAGCGACGTTGAGCTTCTGCCACACTTCAAGGTCGGTCCGGATCACGACCGCGATCTTGGTATCGAATTGCATGGATGGCTCCGAAGGGACGACGTCATTCCGGGGCGCGTCGAAGACGCGAACCCGGAATCTCGAGATTCTCCGACGTGCAATTGCACATCGTAGTTCGATGCTTCGCATCGCCCCGGAATGACTGTCAAGAAAATTACCCCTTGGCGTCGCAGGCCCAGGCGCGGATCACGCATTCCTTGCCGCCGAACTCGTAGCATTTGCGCGTCGCGGCGTTCAGCGAGCTCGATATCCGCGGCTTGACCGCGTAACCATGGGCGCCGCAGGGGTTGGTCATGTCGACCGCGAACGCGGCGCAGGCGCGCTTCATGGTCAATGTGGTGAGGCACTCGCCCTTGCACTGCTTGCGCGCCGCGGCGAGGGCGTCGGTCTCGCCGGCGTAATCGAACGCCTGGCCGTAAGCGCCGCATTTGCCGATAGCGAACGCACCCGCGGCCCACGCCTCTGTAGCGAATCGGGTTGCGGCCAGCGCCAAGGTCACAGCAAGAATGAACAGCGCGCGCCGCTGCGCGGCGGCAGTCGAAACGATCAAAATCCCCTCCCCGAGGCCAGTCCGCCGGAAATCTACGGAGAGGACGTTTCAACTTGGTGAACGGGAGATTGAAAATGGGGAGCGTAGTCTGGGACAAACCCAACGGGCCTAGCCCCGCCGCGCAGCCTCAAGCGCCTGCGGCGTATCGATATCGAGAAACGCGCCAAAACCCTCGACCGGGACTTCCGCCACCGCCTCGTTGTGCTTGGCAATCAGATGACGGGCGCCGATATCGCCGTCGAGCGTCATCAATTCGCTGAAGAAGCGGCGCGACCACAGCACCGGATTGCCGCGCCTGTTATCGCTGACCGGGACCGTGATCAGGTTGCCGCGATCGGGCGCAAAGGCGTCGATCAAATGGTCGATCAGTTGCGCCGAGATCATCGGCATGTCGCCGAGACAGATCACCGCACCATCGGCGTCGCCGGCAACCGCCGTCACACCCGCCTTTACCGAGCTTGCGAGCCCTTGCGCAAAATCCGGGTTGCGGACGAATTTCACATCGAGGCCGGTCAAGGCCTTTTCGACCAGTTCGGCCTGGTGGCCGGTGACGACAATGACACCGCGGGCCTTCGACGCCAGCGCGTGCTCGGTCACGATCCGGACCAGCGGTTTGCCGCCGAGTTCGGCCAACAGCTTGTTGGGGCCGCCCATCCGCGTCGAACGACCGGCGGCGAGAATGATCGCGGCCACCTGGCGGTTACCGTCGGGCTTGAGGCTTTCGCGCGGCTGCGGCCGCGTCACGATTTCCATCAGCAGTCCGCCAACGCCCATGCCGGTGAGTTCGGCGCGGGTGACCTTGAGGCCGGCCAACAGACGCATCAACACCCAGTCGAAGCCGTTTTCCACCGGCGAGCGCGCGCAGCCGGGCGCGCCCAGCACCGGTACGCCGCCGGCATTGCCGATCAAGAGCAGGTTGCCGGGATCGACCGGCATGCCGAAATGCTCGATGGCGCCGCCGATGCCCGAAATCGCCGCCGGGATCACGTCACGCCGGTCGGCGATCGCGGAAGCCCCGAACGCGATCACGAGTTCCGCACCCAGACCAAGCAATTCCTTTATCGCAGCCTTGAGCGCCGTCTCATCGTGCGGCACGCGACGCTCGGCCATGATGGTGGCGCCGGCGGGCGCCAGCCGCTCCGCCGTCACCCGCAAGGTCTTGTCCACCACTTTCGGCGCCAGCCCCGGCAGCAAGGTCGAGATGATGCCGACGCGCTTGATCGTATAGGGCGCGATCCGCAGCGCGCCGCCCTTTGCCGCCTCAACCGCGGCGTCGCGCAGCTTCGCCTCGACCCCGAACGGGATGAGTTTGACGGTTGCGACCATTTCGCCTTCGACCACGGGCTTGAAGGCGGCAAGGGTGGCAAAGGTGATGGCTTCGTCGACACCATTGATGCGGTCGACCGCGGAGCGGTCCACCACCAGCACGCCGGCGCGGCCGGCAAACAGATTGGCGCGGCCGGTAAAAGCGCGTTCGACATTGATGCCGTCACCGGCGACCGCCTGCGCGATGCTGGCGGCAGCAACGTCCTCGGAGACGTCACCTTCTTCCAGCCGCACCACGACGATTTCCTTGACGCCGGCACGGATCAACGCCGCGACCTCGTCTGGACCGACGGTGGTGCCTTTCTTGAGCACCAGCGAACCCTGACGCAGGGTGTGAACGGTGACGCCACCGAGCGCGTCCGCCGGACTGGCAGGACCGAATTTCATGCCGCGGCTTCTTTTTCTTTTGCAGGCAAGCGCAGCTGCGCCGTGATCTCCGCCATGATCGCGACCGCGATTTCGGATGGCGAGACCGCGCCGATCGGCAGGCCAATGGGCGCGTGGATACGGGCGATGTCGGCATCCTTTGCGCCCTGCGCCTTCAGGCGCTCGGCGCGCTTGGCATGGGTCTTACGCGAGCCGAGCGCACCGATATAGAAGCAGTCGCGCGCGAAGGCGTGCAGCAGCGCCGGATCGTCGATCTTGGGATCGTGGGTCAGCGCCACGAAAGCGGTATAGTGATCGATGTTGAGCGGCGGCAGCGCCACGTCAGGCCATTCCGCGATCAGCGGCACGTCCGGAAACCGCTCCGGGCTCGCAAAGGCGGTGCGCGGGTCGACCACCGTCACATCATAGTCCAGCGAGCGCGCGAGCGGCGCGAGCGCCTGGCTGATATGGACGGCACCGACAATCACAAGCTTTGCCGTCGGGGCATAGACGTTGAGAAACAGTCGCTTGCCGCCGGCTTCGATCGTGCCGCTCTTGCCCATGCGCAACTGTTTTGTCAGTTCGGGCGCAAGCGGATCGGCGGCGAAATCTATGGCCTTGACCAGGCGCTGCTCGCCATTGGCGGTATCGGTAACCACAATCACCGGCCGCCGCGCGGCGCGTTCGGCATTGAGTACGGCTAGCGTCTGGAGCTTCACGATTAACCGACCTTCTCGACGAATACCCGGATGGTGCCACCGCAGGACAGGCCGACATTCCAGGCGGTCTCGTCGGCGACGCCGAACTCGAGCATTTTCGGCTGACCGCTGGCGATCACGTCCATCGCTTCGGTGACGACGGCCCCTTCGACACAGCCGCCGGACACCGAGCCCAGAAATGTGCCGTCATCATTGATGACAAGGCTCGATCCGGCCGGCCGTGGCGCCGACCCCCAGGTCTCGACCACGGTGGCCAGTGCAACGCCGTGGCCGGCCTTCTGCCAGTCCTCAGCCGCCTTGAGAATGTCTTCGTCGCGATTGAGCATGGGAGCCTCGTTCAAGCTGCGGATCGGATCAGGCTGCTGTGATGCGGCGCCGGCACCGAGGACAGTGCCGCGATCAGCCCTTCGATGGAACTCAAATTATGTACCGGGCGGAATTCGTCAACGTGCGGCAGCATCATTTTGATGCCCTGCGCCTTGGCCTCGAAGCCGCCATAACGCAACAGCGGATTGAGCCAGATCAGGCGGCGGCAGGACCGGTGCAGCCGGTCCATCTCGAACGCCAGCTTGGCGTCGGCCTCGCGCTCCAGCCCGTCGGAGATCAGGAGCACGAGGGCGCCCTGCCCCAGAACCCTGCGGCCCCAAAGCTTGTTGAAGGTATGCAGCGAGGTCGCGATACGGGTGCCGCCGGCCCAGTCCTCCACCGACGACGAACAACTGGCCAGCGCCTCGTCGGGGTCCCGGGCGCGCAGGCTCCGCGTCACATTGGTGAGGCGTGTGCCGAACAGGAACACCGACACGCGCTTGCGCGCATCGGTGATGGCGTGCAGGAAATGCAGGAACAGCCGGGTATATTCGCTCATCGAACCCGATATATCGAGCAGCGCCACGATCGGCGCCGGCTTGTCGATCCGACCGAGCCTATGAATATCGATGATGTCGCCGCCGGTGCGCAAGGAGCCGCGCAGCGTGCGGCGCATGTCGAGCCGCAGGCCCCGCGCGTCCGGCTGGTAGCGGCGGGTGCGCAACTCGGCCTGCGGCAGTTTCATTTGCGCGATCGCGCGGGTCGCTTCCGCGATCTCGGCCGCCGTCATCTGGGCAAAGTCCTTCTTTTGCAGCACTTCCTTGTCGGAGACCGAGAGCCTGAGTTCCTGTTCCTGGGCCTGCGGCGTTTCGGTCATCTGGGCTTGCGAGAGCGCCTCCTGAACGCGGCGCGAGGCCGGCGGCGGCTTTTTCCTGGCGTGCTCGGGCAGCGGCACCGAATCCAGCATGTGCTTCCAGTCCTCGGCAGCGCGGAAGAACAGGTCAAACGCCTGGGCGAAAATCAACGCATGTTCATGCCGCTTGACGAAGATCGCCTCCAGCGTCGTGAACACGTCGGCGCGGTTGCCGATCTCGATCACCTGCAGCGCGTTCAGGGCGTCGATGACCGCGCCGGGCCCGACCGGAATACCGGCCGCGCGCAACGCCCGGGCGAAGCCGATGACGTTGTCGGCCATTTGACCGGTCGGGGGCGAGAGATGATTGATGGCCATCGGACAACTCAGTTTGCGACTTACTCCGTCATTCCGGGGCGCGAGTGAAACGAGCGAACCCGGAATCCATAACCATCGATCGGGAGTATGGATTCCGGGCTCGCGCCAAGAGGCGCGCCCCGGAATGACGGGCTTTATAACGACCCACGAACTAGTTCTCGCTCGTCGCCTCTTTCAAGATCTTCTGCAAGCCGTCGCCCTGCATGCGCGCGATGTCATCCTGGTATTTCAGGAGCGCGCCGAGGGTGTCGCCGACCACCTGCGGGGTCAGCGAGCGCGCATCGAGTTCGGTGAGCGCGGTCGCCCAGTCGATGGTCTCGGCAACACCTGGTGATTTGTAGAAATCCTGGTCGCGCAGCGCCTGCACGAAATTGACGACCTGTTGCGACAATTTTGCGGAAATGCCCGGCACGCGCGACTTCACGATCGCGAGCTCCCGCTCGGCCGAGGGATAATCCACCCAGTGATAGAGACAGCGACGCTTCAGCGCGTCGTGGATTTCACGGGTGCGGTTCGAGGTGATGATGACGATCGGCGGGTGCGGCGCTTTCACGGTGCCGAGTTCCGGAATTGTGACCTGGAAATCCGAGAGGATTTCCAGCAGATAAGCCTCGAAAGCCTCGTCGGCGCGATCGAGTTCGTCGATCAGAAGCACCGGGGCGCCGGCTGTGTCCGGCTCGAGCGCCTGCAACAGCGGCCGCTTGATCAGATAGCGCTCGGCGAAGATGTCACTGGAAAGCTGCTCGCGATCGGTATCGCCGGCCGCTTCCGCAAGCCGGATCGCAATCATTTGCGCCGCGCTGTTCCACTCATAGACCGCGGAGGCGACATCGAGGCCTTCGTAGCATTGCAGCCGGATCAGCTTTCGCCCGAGCGCCGCTGACAACACCTTGGCGATCTCGGTCTTGCCGACGCCGGCCTCGCCTTCGAGAAACAGCGGCCGGCCCATCCGTAGCGACAGATAGGTCACCGTCGCCAGCGAGCGCTCGGCGAGGTAGCCGCGCGAGGACAACAGCGCCAGCATGGCATCGACGGAATTGGGCAGCGCCGATGCGGTCATGGGAGAGCCAGCCTTGATGAGCCAGGAATTGGCAACGTCACGATTTGGCGGTCGCGGCTTCGACCGCCCGCCGCGCCAGCACCGCGATCAGATGCGCGCGATATTCGGCACTGCCGTGCAGGTCGCTGTTCAGCCCCGTCGCCGGCACCGTCAAGCCATCGAGCGCCTTCGGCGAGAAGCGCTTCTTCAGCGCTTCTTCGAATGCGGTGACGCGGAACACGCCTTCGGAGCCCGCGCCGGTGACAGCGACGCGCACGTCCGACGGACGCTTGGCGACGAACACGCCGACCAGCGCGTAGCGCGAGGCCTGGTTGCGGAATTTGACGTAGGCGGCCTTCTTCGGCAGCGGGAACATCACCCTGGTGATGATCTCGTCGCTCTCGAGCGCCGTCGTGAACAGCCCCTGGAAGAACTCCTCGGGCTTGAGGCGGCGCTTGTTGGTGACGATGGTGGCGCCGAGCGCGAGGCAGGCCGCGGGATAATCCGCGGTGGGGTCGTTGTTGGCAAGCGAGCCGCCGATGGTGCCCTTGTGGCGCACCGCGGGATCGCCGATCAGGCCGGCGAGTTCGGCGAGCGCCGGGATCGCTTCGCCGACAACGGCCGAGGTCGCGACCGTGCTGTGGGTGGCGGTGGCGCCGATGACGAGCGAACGGCCCTTCATCTCGATGCCGTCAAGCCCCTCGATGTGGGAGAGGTCGACCAGATGCGGGGGGCTCGCGAGCCGCTGCTTCATGACCGGCAGCAAGGTGTGTCCGCCGGCGATCACCTTGGCGTCTTCATTCTTGACCAGCAGGTTGGCGGCCTGCCGCACGGTCGCCGGACGATGATATTTGAATTCGTACATCTGGTATTCCTTGGAGTATTCCTAATCGCCGTGCGGTGACGTGCTTTATGCGAGATCGGATTTTGCCATCGCCTTGGCGCCGGCCGCGATCGATTGAACGATGTTCTGATATCCGGTGCAGCGGCAGAGATTGCCTTCGAGCTCTTCGCGAATGGTGTGGTCGCTAAGATCGTTACCCTTGCGATGGACCAGATCGACCGCGGTCATGATCATGCCGGGCGTGCAGAAGCCGCATTGCAGGCCGTGATGCTCGCGGAACGCCTCCTGCATCGGATGCAGCGGTGCGCCGTCGGCGGCAAGCCCCTCGATCGTCCTCACTTCATGCCCGTCAGCCATGACCGCAAGCGTGGTGCAGGATTTGACCGCCTTGCCGTCGAGATGCACGACACAGGCGCCGCATTGCGAGGTGTCGCAGCCGACATGGGTGCCGGTCAGCCGCAGATTCTCGCGCAGGAACTGGACCAGCAGGGTACGGGGATCGACATTCGCATTGACGGGATTGCCGTTCACGATAAGGGAGATTTTGGCCATTCAGCACTCTCTTCAATCTGCGCGGCCGCATTGCACAGCAGCACAGTCATTTAAAATCGTTCCAGAACCATAATATGGGCCATCCCGGCAATGAGCAACCTCGCCGCGCATGGCCTGATATGACGAAAGGGACTTCGCCGAGGCCAGTCTTTTCAGGACATTAGCCCCAAGAGATCAGCCTTTCTGGAGATTAGCCTTGCACCGCCTTGGCGAAGTTGGCGAAAAACTCGTCGGCCAGTTTTTTCGCCGCACCGTTGATCAGGCGCTGGCCGAGCTGGGCGAGCTTGCCGCCGATCTGGGCCTCGACGTCATAGGTCAACAGCGTGCCGCCGTCCTTCTCGGCGAGCGCCACCGTGGCGCCACCCTTCGCAAAACCGGCGACACCGCCCTCGCCTTCGCCCGATATCTTGTAGCCGTTTGGCGGGTCCAGATCGCTCAGCATCACCCGGCCCTTGAAGCGCGCCGATACCGGACCGACCTTCATTTTGGCCACGGCGCGGAAACCGTTGTCTTCGGTTCGCTCCAGCTCCTCGCATCCGGGAATGCAGGCCTTCAGCACTTCCGGGTCGTTCAGCTTGGCCCAGACCGCCTCGCGCGGCGCCGCGAGCTGGACTTCGCCGTTCATTGTCATGGCCATGTGCCGTCTCCCGGTTCGCTTCCGATCTTGTCCCCCAAGTAAAGCACGCCCGGCCCAAAAGGAAGAGGATGGCGGTACTTTAAGGCAAAGTGGAGATTGGCAGAGGCCGGCCGGGATGGTTAGGTCGCGGCCACCATGAGTACCTCGCTCTCGCCCCTGCTCTCGAGCGCCGCCATGCGCGCGGTCCGCGACGATCCGGCATGCCTCAAGGCAGGTAGCGTCAACCTTGCTGCCCTGACCAGTATATCGCCGCACTGCACCGTTCGCGCCTTCGAACTGGTCGAACCCCCGCTAGCTTCGCTCGACGACAAATAAGAAACCTGGAGAAATCCCGATGCCGATGATCGATGCCGACGGTTGCCTGCTCAACGTGTCCGTTGAAGGCCGTGATGGCGGTCCTACCCTGATGCTGTCCAATTCGCTAGGCTGCACCTTGCAGATGTGGGAGCCGCAGATGAAGGCGCTCACACAGGTTTTTCGCGTCATCCGCTATGACCGGCGCGGCCATGGCAAATCCGGCGTGCCGACCGGCCCCTATTCCATGGAGCGCTTCGGGCGCGACGTGCTCGCGATCCTCGATGACCTCAACATCGAGAAGGTGCATTGGTGCGGGCTCTCGATGGGCGGCATGGTGGGACAGTGGTTAGGGGCCAATGCGCCGGAGCGAATGGGCAAGATCATTCTCTCCAACACCGCTTGCTACTATCCCGATCCGACCAACTGGCTGAACCGCATCAAGGCCGTGAAGGAGGGCGGCATCGCCGCGGTCGCCGACACCGTCATCGCAGCCTGGCTGACGGCGGATTTCAGGGAACGCGAGCCGCAGGTCACGGCGAACCTGAAGGCCATGCTGCTCGCTTCGCCGGCACAGGGCTATGTCGCCTGCTGCGAGGCGCTGAGCACGCTCGATCAGCGCGCGCTGTTGCCGAGGATCAAAAGCCCGACGCTGGTGATCGCCGGCCGTCATGACACCTCGACCCCGGTCGCGGCGGCGGAGTACATCCGCAGCCAGATCCCCGGCGCGAACCTCACGATCCTCGACGCCGCGCATATTTCCAATGTCGAGCAGCCGCACGCCTTCACCGACGCCGTGATCGGCTTCCTGACGCAACGCTGATCCGAACAACGTCATTGCGAAGCGAGGAAGTAATTCAGACTGGATTGACGGTATGGCCCAGCGCCGCAAGTTGCTCGGCAAAGCCTGGGACGACGGATTCATCTATTGCGGCGTGCCGGCCCGCCAACCACGCGGTGAAGGAAGCGTCAGCGATGATAGGGGAGCTGGGACGGCTCAAGAACCAAAGTGTCCGACGTCACCCCGGGATCGGTCCGGGGCTGCGCGGGACGTTCGATCAACAGCACGATTGCGGTGCCGAGCAGCATCAAGAGTTCGGTCGCATGCAGCCGAAGGGCCGCGGTCTCGCCAACCTGCGACGCCATCCACATGCTGGCAAAGCTGATCACGCTGCCGATGGCAAGCGCGATCGCCAGCGCCTCGTCGCAACCGCCGGTCTTGCGGATCGAGGCGCGCGCGACGGAAAGCACGAATATCGCAAAGAACGCGACGACGGTGAGCCTGCCCAATGCGAGCAGCCACGCAACGCGCACCGTGGCCATCGATGCCATTTGCAGATGGTCGCTGATGAACAGTGCCACCGAAATGCTCGGCCGGTCATAGAGGCCGCGGACCGGTGAAACCATGATCCTGAAGGCGATGATGGCCCAGGTCGGGATGAAATAGGCCGCCAGCAGCACGCCGTTGAATGAACTGATCCGCCAGTTTGTGGACATGTCGCTTCCCGCTATGTCTGCCAGCTCGTTGACGAGCTGCGGCTTCCCGGGAGACGTAACGCGCTTAAACTGCGACCGGCAATTTAAACCCTTTATTTACGTTAATGGCGCGGCCGCGCGCCATCTGGGACCCGGGATTTGCCTGCAAGCAGGCAAATCCCGGCCGGTGCGGTTTGCCCAGCGCCGCAACCCCGGGCTGCTTCAGACCGCGCCCCTTGCCTCGACATACAGAGCGTAGAGCGAATGCGAGCTTGCCATGAACAGGCGGTTCTTCTTGGGTCCACCGAACACCAGATTGGGGCAGCGCTCGGGAAGGCGGATGAAGCCAATGGCCTTGCCTTCGGGATTGAAGACCTTGACGCCGTCCAGTTCCTCGGGCTTGGCGGTGGGGGCGCCGTTGCTTCCCCAGCCGCACCAGATATTGCCATCGGTGTCGACCTTGATTCCGTCCAGCGCCCCTGCCCCGTTGGCGTCGATCAGCTTTGTCTTGTTGGACAGCGTGATTCCGTCAGAACCGACGTCATAGGCCCAGACCAGCCGGTTCGGCTGCGCGCGCGATTCGACGATGTAGAGCTTCTTTTCGTCCGGCGAGAACGCCAGCCCGTTTGGGCCCGCAAGGTCCGCGGTCACCAGGCCGAGCTTGCCGTCCGGAGCGATGCGGTAAACGGAATGCGGCAATTCCGGCGTCGCCTTGTCGCCCTCCCACTCTCCGGCAATGCCGAACGGCGGGTCGGTAAACCAGATCGAGCCGTCGGACTTGCACACGATATCGTTGGGGGAGTTGAAACGCTTGCCGTTGAAGCTATCGGCCAAGACCGTGATCTTTCCGTCGTATTCCGTGCGGCTTACGCGACGGGTCAGATGTTCGCAACTGATCAGCCGCCCCTGCCGGTCGCGCGCATTGCCGTTGGCAAAATTGGACGGCTGGCGAAAAACGCCCCAGTTACCGGTAGCTTCGTCATACCGCATGATGCGGTTGTTCGGGATGTCACTGACCAAAAGATAACGGCCGTCGCCGAACCAGACCGGTCCCTCCGCCCACCGCATTCCCGTGGCCAATTGCTCGACGGTGCTGCTATACAGGCGATATTTGGCAAAGCTTGGGTCGAGGATCTCGACCGACGCGTCGGGGTAACGCTGGTTCGGCTTGAACTCAAAAGACTGCGCGTTGGCACGCTGTTGAAAAGCCAAAGCGGTCGCGGCAGTTCCTGCAGTGGCAAACAAACCCCGGCGGGTCATGTTCATCGGCTTTCCTCCCTGATTTTGGCGCGGTCGTTAGTGGATGGTGAATGCCATCCGGCCGGCGTCGCCGCTTGCGCGGGACCGTAGTTGAGGTTCCATTGGAGGTCCAGAGCAGGCGGTGGTGCGGCTCAGTCGCAGGGAAAAGCTGCGCTCCTCCTAAAAAGAAAGGCCCCACCTTTCCGCGGGACCTTCCTGCACTCACTCATTCGACCAGCTTAATACGACGGGGAGTTAGCGACCGCCCTTGCCTGGCTGCTCGGGTTTCTGGCCCGGGCGATTCGGATCTTGCTGCTGCTGTCCGGGTTTCTGGCCGCCACCCTGTTGCTGGCCGGGCTTCTGGCCCGGGTTCTGGTTCTGCTGGCCCGGATTCTGGTTCGGATTGGACATAGGGATGTCCCTTTTTGAAGGTCGCAAAAGACAACCGGCAAGGCGCGTGTTGGTTGCATGCAGACTTCGGTTCCTGCGGGCAATTGCACGGCGACCCTCTGCCAGGGTTGCAGCCGGCGGAACCCGGCCGGGGAAACTAGCTCTGTACAAGCCCCTGGACCCGCCGCTGGCGCTGTTGCCGCCGTGGGGTTCCAACTGTTAGAAAATGATACGACGCGCCGTCCGGCTGCCGGGGCCTTCGACGCGTCGCTTGGTAAGGTGGGCATTTTCGCGACCGGAAAATGCGCCAAACAGCGGCAGCGTATGGATTATTTCGCCCAGCAACTGATCAACGGAATTGTGCTCGGCTCGATCTACGGCCTGATCGCCATTGGCTACACGATGGTCTATGGCATCGTCGGCATGATCAATTTTGCTCATGGCGACATCTTCATGATCGGCGGCTTTATTGCGCTGATCTCGTTCCTGATCCTGGTCTCGATCGGGCTCACGGCGGTTCCGCTGATCCTGCTGATCGTGCTCTTGGTATCGATGGCGATCACCGCGCTCTATGGCTGGACGATCGAGCGCATCGCCTACCGGCCGCTGCGGCACTCCTTTCGCCTCGCGCCGATGCTGTCGGCAATCGGCATGTCGTTCGTGCTCATCAACTACTCGCAGATCGCGCAGGGCGCGCGAGTCAAGCCGGTGCCGCCGATCATCACCGGCGGCTACAGCCTGCACGAAAGCGACGGCTTCGTGGTCCGGCTGTCCAACGTGCAGATCATCGTCGTCATCGCCACCGTGGTGCTGCTCGCCATCTTCACCTGGCTGGTGTCCCGGACCCGGTTGGGGCGCGACATGCGCGCCTGCGAGCAGGACCAGACCATGGCGGCATTGCTCGGCGTCGACGTCGACCGCACTATCTCCATGACGTTTGTCATTGGCGCTGCGCTCGCTGCCGTCGCGGGCATGATGTACCTCCTCTATTACGGCCTGGTGGATTTCTTCATGGGCTTTGTCGCAGGCATCAAGGCGTTCACCGCGGCCGTCCTTGGCGGCATCGGCTCACTGCCGGGCGCGATGCTCGGCGGGCTCCTGATAGGATTGATCGAAACAATGTGGTCGGCCTATTTCTCGGTCGAATACAAGGACGTCGCGGCGTTCTCGATCCTGATCATCGTGCTGATCTTCCTTCCGACCGGCCTGCTCGGCCGGCCCGAAGTCGAAAAAGTTTGACGGGCTAGCGCGTGACAGCAACCGCGCCCGAACTTGTGCAAACCTCGCGGCTACCCGGCATCGCGTTCATATTCAAGAAAGCCCTGATCAGCGCGCTGGTGGCGCTGGTGCTGTTTTCGCTGATGATCGGTATCCGCACCGAGGCTGGCCCCACGGGGCAGCTGATCTACTGGACGCGGTTCGGCGATCTTGCAACCATGGTCGCCACCGTGTTTGGCGGCAGCATCGTCGTCGAATTGCTGAGGCAATGGTGGGGTCCGGTCGGCACCGTCAGGATCGTTCCGCCAACCGTACAACGCGCCCTTGCGGCGGCGCGGCGTGCGATCGCGCCACTGCTGCTGATCTTCACGTTTCTGGTGCCGGTGATCTTCTACGATCAGCGCTACATTCTCGATCTCGGCATTCTGGTGCTGACTTACGTGATGTTGGGATGGGGATTGAACGTGGTGGTCGGCCTCGCCGGCCTGCTCGACCTCGGCTACGTCGCGTTCTACGCGGTCGGCGCCTATTCCTACGCGCTGTTGTCCACCAATTTCGGACTGTCGTTCTGGGTCTGCCTGCCCCTGGCCGGAATATTTGCGGCGCTGTGGGGCGTGATGCTCGGATTTCCGGTGCTGCGGCTGCGCGGCGATTATCTCGCCATCGTGACACTGGCCTTCGGCGAGATCATTCGTCTCGTCATCATCAACTGGCAAAGTCTGACCGGCGGCCCGAATGGGGTTTTTCCCATCCCGCGGCCGACATTGTTCGGCATTCCATTAACGGCGGGCGAGGATGGCCTTGCGGCGAAGCTCGGCATCGAATTCTCGCCGACGCACCGTATCGTGTTTCTGTTCTACCTGATCCTCGCGCTTGCGCTCTTGACCAATTGGGTGACGATCCGGCTGCGACGCCTGCCGATCGGCCGCGCCTGGGAGGCGTTGCGCGAGGACGAAGTCGCCTGCCGCGCGCTCGGCATCAACACCACCACGACCAAGCTGACGGCCTTCGCCACCGGCGCCATGTTCGGCGGCTTCGCCGGGGCGTTCTTCGCGACCCGGCAAGGCTTCATCAGCCCGGAATCCTTCACCTTCCAGGAATCCGCGCTGGTGCTGGCGATCGTCGTGCTCGGCGGCATGGGTTCGCAGCTCGGCGTCGCGCTCGCCGCGCTCACCCTGATCGGCGGCTTCGAGCTGTTTCGCGGCTTCGACCAATACCGCATGCTGGTATTCGGCATGGCGATGGTGCTCTTGATGATCTGGCGGCCGCGCGGGCTGATCGGCCACCGTGCGCCGACCGTATTCCTGCGGCACAGCCAGGCCATTTCCTCCGCGCTTGCCAGGGAAGGTCGGGGATGAGCGGGGAAAGCATTCTCACCGTCGATCACCTGACGATGCGCTTTGGCGGCGTCGTCGCCGTCAACGACCTGTCGTTTGCGGCGGAGCGGCGCAAGATTACCGCGCTGATCGGGCCTAACGGCGCCGGCAAGACCACCGTCTTCAACTGCATCACCGGATTCTACAAGCCGACATCGGGCGCAATCCGCCTGACCCACGACGACGGCCGCAACATCCAGCTCGAGCGGCTGAACGATTTCCGGATTTCCAAACAGGCCAAGGTCGCGCGCACCTTCCAGAACATCCGGCTGTTTCCCGGCATGACCGCGCTCGAGAACCTGATGGTCGCGCAGCACAATGCGCTGATGCTCGCCTCCGGCCTCACCTTTCTGGGGCTGATCGGCGCCCCGTCCTGGCGCGCCGCCGAGAGGCACGCGATCGATCAGGCAACGCGCTGGCTCGACCGCATCGGCATGCTGGAGCGCGCCGACGATGCCGCCGGCAATTTGGCCTACGGCGATCAGCGCCGTCTCGAAATCGCGCGCGCCATGTGCACCGAACCGGCGTTGCTGTGCCTCGACGAGCCGGCCGCCGGACTGAACGCGCGCGAGAGCGCAGCGCTCAGCGAGCTGTTGCTCTCGATCCGCGCCGAGGGCACCTCGATCCTGCTGATCGAGCACGACATGTCGGTGGTGATGGAAATTTCCGACCACATCGTGGTGATGGATTACGGCGTCAAGATCGCCGAAGGCGCGCCGCAAGCCATCCGTGACGACCCCAAGGTGATCGCGGCCTATCTCGGCGTGGAGGACGATGAAGTTGCCACCGTCGAGTCGGAGTTGGGGCTGTGAGGCCGCTGCTCGCAATCCGCGGTCTTCGCGCCGCCTACGGCAAGATCGAGGCGCTGAAGGGCGTCGATCTTGAAATCAACCCGGGTGAGATCGTCGCGATGATCGGCGCCAACGGCGCCGGCAAGTCGACGCTGATGATGACGATCTTCGGCAAGCCGCGCGCCCGCGCGGGATCGATTTTGTTCGATGGCCGCGATATCACCGATGTGCCGACCCATGAGATCGCGCGGCTGCGCATTGCGCAGTCGCCCGAAGGCCGCCGGATTTTCCCGCGCATGAGCGTGGCGGAAAACCTGCAGATGGGCGCCGACGCCACCGATTCGAGCGAAGCCGATCGCGCCGCCGGGCTGGAACGCGTGCTGACCCTGTTTCCGCGGCTGAAGGAGCGCATGACCCAGCGCGGCGGCACGCTGTCGGGCGGCGAACAGCAGATGCTGGCGATTGGCCGAGCGCTGATGAGCCGCCCTCGCCTGTTGATGCTGGACGAGCCCTCGCTCGGCCTGGCGCCCCTGATTGCGCGCCAGATTTTCGACGCCATCCGGACCCTCAACCGGCAAGACGGCCTCACGGTATTGATCGTCGAGCAGAACGCCAATCATGCCCTGCGGCTCGCCCATCGCGGCTACGTCATGGTCAACGGCCTGATCACGCTTCATGGCACCGGCGCGGAACTGTTGCAGCGCCCGGAGATCCGCACCGCCTATCTGGAAGGCGGACGGCGGGGGTAGTGCCGCAACCCGGGGCGTTTGGAGTCCAAATGCCCGAAATTTGCCGATGACTTCGGGGCAAAATCAGTCGACAATGGCTCCGATTTTCGAACCCGGCAGCCTGCCGGCCACTTCCCATGGCGAACTACCCGCGAGGATCCCTCATGAAATCATTAAAGCTCATCGGCCTGGCATTGGGCGCGTCGCTTGCGCTGTCGACGACAGCGTTGGCGCAAGACATCACGATCGCTGTGGCGGGCCCGATGACCGGCGGCGAATCCGCATTCGGCCGCCAGATGAAGAACGGCGCCGAACAGGCGGTGAAAGATTTCAACGCTGCCGGCGGCGTGCTCGGCAAGAAACTGGCGCTGGATATCGAGGACGACGCCTGCGATCCCAAGCAGGCGCGCTCGGTGGCGGAAAAGATAGCCAGCGCCAAGATCCCCTTCGTCGCGGGCCATTATTGTTCGTCGTCGTCGATCCCGGCGTCGGAAGCCTATGCCGACGGCAACGTGTTGCAGATTACGCCTGCCTCGACCAATCCGCTGTTCACCGAGCGCAAGCTCTGGAACGTCGCGCGCGTCTGCGGCCGTGACGATCAGCAGGGCCTGGTCGCCGCCGATTACATCGCGAAATTCTACAAGGGCAAGAACGTCGCCATCCTCAACGACAAGACCACCTACGGCAAAGGCCTCGCCGACGAAACCAAGAAGGCGCTCAACAAGGTCGGCTTTACCGAAAAGATGTTCGAGTCCTACAACAAGGGCGACAAGGACTTCACCGCGATCGTTTCGCGCATGAAGCGCGAGAACATCGACCTCGTCTTCGTCGGCGGCTACCATCAGGAATCCGGATTGATCGTGCGCCAGATGCGCGATCAGGGTCTCAAGACGGTCTTGATGGCCGGCGATGCGCTCGCCGACAAGGAGTTTGCCTCGATCACCGGCCCCGCCGGCGAAGGTACGCTGTTCACCTTCGGCCCCGACCCGCGCAACAAGCCGACCGCCAAGGCCATCGTCGAGAAGTTCAAGGCCAACAACATCGACCCCGAGGGCTACACGCTCTACACCTACGCCGCGATGCAGGTCTGGTCGCAGGCGGTGGCCAAGGCCGGCACGACCGATCCGAAGAAGGTCATGGATACGATCAAGGCCGGCGCGTGGGATACGGTGCTCGGCAAGCTGGAGTTCGACGCCAAGGGCGACATCAAGCAGATCGACTATGTCGTCTACAAGTGGGACGCCAAGGGCGGCTACACCGAGATCAATCCGAAGGGGTCATAAGGCTCGGCCACTTCGATCCAGACACGCTTCAACGCCCCGGCTCGCCGGGGCGTTTTTGCATTTTGCCGGAAATGAATTTGTTCTCGCTGCCTGACCGATCCGGCAAGCCGCCATCAGGAAGCGGCGCTTCCCGCGATCCTGGCTCCCCTGGCACCCGCTGATTGGAGCGCCGTCGCCGCTTCGATCGCGCGGCCAAGTTCGGCCGGACGAAACGGCTTTTGCAGAAAACGCCATCGTTCATCACGGGCGCCTCGACACCGGCGTGCTGCTGCTCGCCAAGCCGTATCGCAAGTCGGATTTGGCGAGAATGCTAAGAATAGCCCTCGACAATTGATGCCTTGTTCAGGATTGGTGTATCTCCTGACGAAATATCGAGGGCCGATGAGACCAGTCGCTGGCGGAGTCCGCACCATGAACAATCTCCTCACCGACATTGCCGGCGTTCGGGTCGGTCACGCCGACGATGCCGCGTTGGCATCCGGTGTCACGGCCGTGATCTTCGATCAGCCTGCGGTGGCGGCGATGGACGTACGCGGCGGCGGCCCCGGCACCCGCGAGGGCGCGCTGCTCGACCTCGCCAATACGGTGGAAAAAATCGACGCGATCGCGCTTGCGGGCGGCTCGGCGTTCGGGCTGGAAGCTGGCGGCGGCGTCCAGGCCTGGCTTGCCGAACAGGGCCGCGGTTTTGCCGTGCGCGGCGCCATCATTCCGATCGTGCCAGGCGCGATCTGTTTCGATCTCCTGAACGGAGGCAACAAGAAATGGGGCCGCTTCGCGCCGTACCGTGATCTCGGCTACGCGGCTGCCGCCGCGGCCAATACGAGTTTCGCGCTCGGCAGCGTGGGTGCGGGCCTCGGCGCCAGTACGGCAAATCTGAAGGGCGGCCTCGGCTCCGCTTCGGCGAAAACCGAAGACGGCGTCAAGGTCGCGGCGCTGGCCGTGGTCAATGCGGTGGGCACCGTGACGGTCGGCGAAGGACCGTGGTTCTGGGCCGCGCCGTTCGAAATCGACGGCGAATATGGCGGGCGCGGGTTGCCGCCATCATTCACGCCGGACATGCTGAAGATGCGCATCAAGGGCGGCCCTGCCGCGACAGCAGTGGAGAACACGACGCTGGCCGTGGTCGTGACCGACGCCAACCTGACAAAACCGCAGGCCAGGCGGCTCGCCATGATCGCGCAGACGGGATTTGCGCGCGCGATCTATCCGGTGCACGCGCCGATGGACGGCGATGTGGTGTTCGCCGCAGCGACGGGTGAAAAGCCGATCGATCCGCTGGTCGGCCTCACCGAGCTCGGCATGGTCGCTGCCAATGTCGTGGCCCGCGCCATTGCGCGCGGCGTCTTTGCTGCGACCGCCCTGCCCTTTCCCGGCGCGCTGCCGGCGTGGCGGGATCGTTTTGGATAGAAGTCACGCGCCGGCACAGGGAGATGGTGCGTTGGACCGTCTCAGACGTTGACCGAAAGCGCGGGAGTTGAGAACGGAATCGCGTTCGTCCCGCGCTGGATCATCTGCCCGACAAGGTTATACGACGAAGTCGCGGTGCTGGAGGACGTCGCTGGCGCCGGCGTTGTCGTCGTGACCTTTGATCCGTCGGCAAGGGTCTGTGACGTTGTGGTCGAGCCGTCACTGTTGGTTACCGGCGTGGTGGCGGTGCCCTGCAATGCCGGTTGCAGCGGATCGGTGCTCGATCCGCTCGTGCCACTGGTGCCGTTACCGTCGGCGTCGATCGGCGAGAACAGGTTTTGCAGCGCGTTCCCCGGATTGGCCGATGCCGGCGTTGACGACTGGCTTTGCGCGGCGAGCAGCGCGCTCAGGGTCGTCGGCGATATCTGTGAAACCCCGGTGGACCCCGAAGCCGCCGCCGAACTCCCCGCCGCCGAAGCGCCGTCGGAAAGACCGAACAGGTCCGCCGAGGCCTGGCTAAAGTCGGGGGATTGCGCCGATGACGAACTCGACGAGGTCAGCGACTTAATGGCGTCCAGTGCGGCCGACGCGGCGCCAAGAGCAAACAGCATCGCAGAACTCCGACAAGCGCCGCAAAGCGCGGCCCCAAGATCATGATCCGATTAGGTTGAATCGGATCATGATCTCATCTCTTTGTTTGAGCATGATCTTTCGAAAAACCGGTTCCCACTTTTTCGGATCATGCTCTGGTTCGATCAACATCGATGAGCAAGCCCCGTGCCATTGTGAAAAACCCAATGAAATGAGGGTTCTCTGTATCCCGAAATCGGCCGGATGCCCCCGGCAATTGATGCCGCCACGGCAGATTTTTCCGCCCCCATTGCCCCGCATTGCCCGCAGGCCTCGCGCGTGTTACGCGGAGACCATCGTTCAAGGCTTCGAAAGTGGTTCGGGAAAGCGCACATGTCCCAACAATTTGCGTCACGCCCCCTCGTCATCGCGCCGTCGATCCTGGCATCCGATTTTGCCAGGCTCGGCGAAGAGGTTCGCGCCGTCGATGCGGCGGGCGCCGACTGGATCCATCTCGACGTGATGGACGGGCATTTCGTCCCCAACATTTCCTATGGTCCCGACGTCATCAAGGCGATCCGCCCGCACACCAGGAAGATCTTCGATGCGCATCTGATGATCTCGCCGTGCGATCCGTATCTGGAGGCCTTCGCCAAGGCCGGCTGCGATCACATCACGGTGCATGCCGAGGCAGGTCCGCATTTGCATCGCTCGTTGCAGGCGATCCGCGCGCTCGGCAAGAAGGCTGGCGTGTCGCTCAATCCGGGCACGCCGATCTCGGCCATCGAATATGTCATCGACATGATCGACCTCGTGCTCGTGATGTCGGTCAATCCAGGTTTCGGCGGTCAGGCGTTTATTCCCTCCGCGCTCGGCAAGATCCAGGATTTGCGCGCGATGACGGCGGGACGGCCGATCGACATTGAAGTTGATGGCGGCGTCGGACCGGACGTTGCCGGCCAGCTCGCCGCCGCCGGCGCCAACGCGTTTGTCGCAGGTTCCGCCGTGTTCAAGGGCGGCACCATGGAGGCGTACAAGGCCAATATTTCCGCGATCCGCAACGCGGCAGCCTTGGCGCGCGGCGAGGCGGTCTAGCATTCTGCCCTATCGGGGCGCGGCCGCTATCGCATCGGACGGACAATGATGCGCAATCCGCAAAAACCGTCCCGGCATATGACAATCAGGGGTGCCGACCGTGGTCAGGCTTTCGGCCGCCGGCGCGGGGGCGCGGATGTGAGCCCAATGCTTCCTGTGGTGGCTGTGCCTGGCAAGCGCCGCGGTCGCAAAGGCCGGCATTGCGAGCGCCAGGCAGGTTAATAATGCAATCTTGCGGATCGTCTTGACCTCATCCATCGACGCCACAAATCGATAACAGGCTCGCGACGCATCATTCGTCGGGTCGGCAATATCATACCAATCAACTTGCGATGTGACCGCGATCTCTCCTGACGCGATTAAAACTCGGCCTACAAGGCTGGCATCGATCGATCATCGGAACGGTCCTGCGACCCTTGTTCTTTCTCCTGCAGCGAGGCCAGCCGGGGCGGCCGCACCACGGTGACGGTGCAAGGCGCCTCGGCCGCGACCTTTGCAGAGACGCTGCCAAGCAGCGTGCGCACCAGCGAGTTCTGCCGCGCGCCGATGATGAGGTGATCGACGTGGTTGGCCTCGGCAAATTCCAGGATGGCGGCTGCCGGATCCATCGCCTCGAGAACGTGCGCGGTCAACCTGCTCTCATCGAGCTTCAGCGGCGACGCCCAGTGCTTGAGGGTGACGAGCCGGTCGACATGCTTGTTGTTGCCCTCTTCGTCGAGCGTCCTGTCGAGCGTGACGCGGCCGAGCCTCAGCACGTTCAGGCAGGCCAGCCGCGCCGAGGGCAGCGTTTTCAGGATTCGCTCGGCGGTGAGCCGCAACGCGTCGCTCAGCGCGGCCGATCCCTCCGTGATGTCGAGCGCGATCGCCACGATCGGTCCTGACGCCAGTTGGGCGGCAACCTCGGATCTGCCACGCGGCGGCGTCACGTTACCATTGAAGCGGCGGCGCCAGACCGTGCTGATGGGATCGCGGTTGAGCCGCTCTGATCGCGCCGTCAGCTTGATCTGGTCGGGGTGGGCGAGCTCGAACGCGAGCTGCGAAGCCGTGGGATAACGCCAGACCGGCTCGATCTCCAGGCAGCGCAGCACGACTTCCTGCAGCCATGGCGGATAGTCCGCCTTCAATTTCCGCGGAGGGTACGGATCGCGCCACAGCCGCCGCCGCATGCCGCGCATGGTTTCGCTTTCTCCGAACGGCCGCACGCCGGTCGTGAAGAAATACAAGAGCACACCGAGCGAAAACAGATCGCTGCGCGGATCGTCGCGCACCCCGAGCAGCCGCTCCGGCGCCATGTAGGGCGCGGTGCCGTAGGGCAAGCGGAATTCCTCCTGCAAGAGATCGGGCAATTGATTGTGATGCGACAGGCCGAAATCGATCAGCACGGCCTCGCCGGAGGGCCGAAACATGATGCTGCTCGGCTTGATATCGTGATGGATGACGTTCTGCCGATGCAGGTCGGCCAGCGCGATCGCAATTTTCCATACGATGACGCGGGCCTCCTCGTAAGCCAGCGGCAGATCGCCAAGCCGGCTGTAAAGCGTCTTGCCCGGAATCGGCTCGATCACGACATAGGCCTGGCGCGCGAAATCGCCGGTCGCGTAGCAGGCCGGCACATGCGGCCCCGACAACCGCGGCAGGATCATCTGCTCCATCTCGAAGCTGACGATGGCGGCGGGATCCTCACCCTCCGACACCCTTGGGATCTTCATCAACAGTGGCGCTGATATGTCGGGACGGGTCACGCTCCACAGCGTCGCCATGCCGCCGCGATGAACACACTCCCCGACGGTGAAGCCGTCGATATCAGCGCCGGGCTGGACTGAAAGCTTCGGCATCGCCTACCTCCCGACCGAGAGGCGGTCGGCGAGCCAGATCGGCAGGCCATTTTCGCGAATTCGTTTTGCGGCCGCATCAACATCATACGGCACACGGCAATAGGTGATTTCTCGCGATTTGGTATCGAACATGGCAAAGGCTGCCGCCGGATCGCCGTCGCGGGGCTGCCCGACCGAGCCGACAACCGTCAGCCAGCGCCGGCCCTGGAGCAATTGCACCGTGACGCCTGACGTCGGGACGAAGCTCGTCATCTTCCCGGTCACCGAGATCGAATAAAGCGCCGGCCGATGGATGTGGCCACAGAAGGTGACATGGGCGGCGGTCGCCAGAAGGCTCCGTCCGGCATCCGCCGTCGACTGGACGTAGCGCCATTTTGCCGGACTAGAGGCCTCGGAATGAACGTAGAGCCGGTCATCCTCCTGCAGCGTCAACGGCAATTCCGCCAGGAAACGCCGCTGAGGCGCGCTCAGCCTGCCCCGCGTCCATTCGATCGCGGCCTGGGCTTCGGCATTCATGGATTGCGACGGGGTGCCGACAGCGCTGTCGTGGTTGCCACCCACGGCGAGCGCACCCTTCTCGACGAGACCCATCACCGTCTCAACCGTCCACTCGGGATCAGCGCCATAGCCGACATAGTCGCCGAGGCAGACGATCTGCTCGGCGCCATGCGCCCGCGCAAAATCAAGGCATGCAGTGAACGCCTGCCGGTTGGCGTGAATATCCGCAAAAAGTGCCAGCAGCACGCTTTCCTCCGCAACCATCCCTATCATCCGGCGCTCGGCTGGAGTTGACGGATATCAAACAACAGGGTGCGGGAGGCGCGCAATCGAGGATGCGGAGCCGGATCGCGAACTTCGGAAAGCGGGTACTAGCGCTTGCGCGGTGCTTCGAGACCTCGAAGCAACAGGGCCAGCACGGCGTCGATCCGCGCCGGGAGCTGCGGATCGCTCCATTCCTCGGAATGGGCGGGATGATGGAAGCGGATGGTGGCGTCGAAGACCGCAAGCGCGGTGGCCTTGGCGTCGGTGATCTGGAAGGCGCCCTGCTTCACGCCATCGGACAGGATAAGCTCAACCTGGTCCGTGAGGCTCTCTTTATGGGCCTTGACCGTCTTGCAAGCCTCTCGCGCCAGCGTCAGATAGGTCGCGAACATCTCGGGGTCTTCGCAAAACCGCTTTTGCTTGGCCGCAAACAGCGTCCGCAGCCAGCGATCGAGTCTTGCCGGCGCAGGTCCGGACCCTTCGGCGATTTCCGCAAGTGGCGCGCTGACGCGGTCGAGCCAGCGCTTGGCGACCGCCTCGCGCAGCGAAGCCTTGCTCGGAAAATGACGGTAGACGCTGCCGTGGCTGACATCGAGCGCGCGGGCCACATCCACCACGGTCGCCTTGGCGAGGCCGTAGCGGCGCAGCACGTCCTCCGTCACCTCCAGGATGCGCTCGGGCGTCAGAACCACTGTCTCGTTCATGCGGGCACCGTCACTTTCTCGCTGTCGAGCATTGCCATTTGTGCCGGAGCATAGCGCGCGCCCGCGGCAGCGTCGCGCGGAATAGCGCGCGCGAGTTCGGCCAAGTCTGCGTCCGAAAGGGTGACGTCAAGCGCCCCAAGCGACTCGGCAAGGCGTTCGCGGCGACGCGCGCCGACCAGGGGAATGATATCGGCGCCCCGCGCCAGCACCCAGGCAATGGCCAGTTGCGCCACCGAACAGCCTTTTCGATTGGCGATGTCACGCAATTTCTCGACCAGGCCGAGATTGTGCGTCAGGTTGTCGCCGGAGAAACGCGGATTCATGGGGCGAAAATCGCGTCCCTGCCCGCTGGGCACCGCCGACCAGTGGCCGCTGATCAGGCCACGCGACAGCACGCCATAGGCAGTGATGCCGATGCCGAGTTGGCGGCAGGCGGGGAGAATCTCCGCTTCAATACCGCGCGTCAGCAGCGAATATTCGATCTGCAAATCGCAAACTGGATGTACCGCATGCGCGCGGCGGATCGTGCCGGCACTCACTTCCGATAGCCCGATATGCCTGACGTAACCGGCCTTGACCATCTCGGCGATGGCACCAACGGTGTCCTCGATCGGCACGTTCGGATCGAGCCGCGCCGGACGATAGATGTCGATATAGTCGGTACGCAAACGACGAAGGCTGTAGGTCAGAAAGTTCTTCACCGCGCCGGGTCGCGCATCATAGAGGCCAAAGCCGCCCGCGGGATCGCGGAACGCACCAAACTTGACGCTGAGTTGCACGCTCCGGCGCGGACGACCGCGCAGGGCTTCGGCGATGAGCAGTTCGTTGTGCCCGGAACCATAGAAATCACCGGTATCGAGTAACGTGATACCGTCGTCGAGCGCGGCGTGAATAGTGGCGATGCTTTCGGCTTCATCGGCGTGGCCGTAGGCATCCGACATTCCCATGCAGCCAAGGCCGATACCGGACACCCGGGGCCCATCGGCACCGAGCTTTCGCGAAGCAAGCTGATGAGCTGTCATCGTCGTTCCCTGTTAGCGGGCCAGCCGTTCGGCCTGCTCGGCAAGGTGACGGGCGACGCGGGCATTGAGCCAGCGCTGGATTTGTGCGGTCAGGTAAAAGATTTCGATCGTCATGGCGAAGTCCTCATGCATTGCCTGGTTCGCCGCCGGTGCAGCTACCCAGTGACACCTCAACATCGGCGTCCGATGCAATATAGGGCATCTCGCTAACAGATTTCAATATCTGTCAGTCAATAGTCCGTGATCTGATCGGGCGACGGGCCTCTTGGGCGGCGGCCGCGGCCCACGCCTCAGCCGCCGTGCGAGCCGGTTTTCCACCTTTCCAGGGCCGGAACCTCACTTATTGCTCTTGCTGGTCCTTGGGCGGCATGCGCGGCGGCAGCAGCGGTGTGAACGATATGCCATCCCCGGCCTGCGGCCCGGCCTTAAAGATTCCGGACGAGGGATCGCCGCCCGCGGTCTCGATGACGGCTTTCGGCAGGATGTATTCCCGCGCGGCGTCGATGACGCCGCCTTCGCCGGTGCCGGTATCGGCGGCCCGGCCGCCCTGCTGCGGATGTCCGGCGGCGATCTGATCAGCGGCGTGGTCGATCCTTTCGGCGAGCTTTTCGCTGTACGGCAGCCGATAGGCCCTCGGAATACCGCTTGGCCGGTTGTCCCCGTCCAGCGCCTCGACCCACAGATAGATCGAACCGGGATCGCCATCCAGCGAATGAGGATCCACAATGCGCGCTTGCAGGAGTTTGAAGGCGGGCGGCAGGCTGTCGACGCTTGCCCAGCCAAGCAATCCCCGCGTGGCGTTGAAGCTGACGATGTAGAAGGCGCTGATCACGACGACGGCCAGGGCCTTCACCGTCCAAGGCAGGCGCGCGTAGGCCAGAACGACCAGCAATAGCGCACCGATCAAGGCGTAGCTGGTCGAGAGCGCGATCACGACCGATTGCAGGTTGTTCATCATTACCGCATCCTGGCACCTGTTTTCGGGTCGAGATCCGCACCATTCATGTGAACGTTGCGGAACGTCTCCAATAGCGATTTCGGCCGCGTCTGAACGTCGATCACCTTGCCCTCCGCATCGAGCCAGAACCGCAGCGCGGTTTTCTCGTCGCCCGTGTGATCGACCGTCACCTTGTCGTCGAAGATCACCTGGGCCGTCGGATTGAGCTTCTGCACCTTCACGGTCGCATCCACCGGACGTCCGGTCGTGGCCTGGAAGTGCGAGACATTGACGGTATATTCGCCGGCAACGATGCCGCGCACGGTGACGATCTCCTCGCGTATGGGCGACGCAATCTTCCGGCCGTTGACGACGATGAAATCGTTGGCGCCGCCGCGATCGTCGCGGTCAAGCGTCAGGAAGCCCGCCTCGCGATGGCGGTACCAGGCGATATTGCCGATCGGGTCCTGCACGAACAGATCGAGGTCGTCGGGATGGTCGTCGGGCCAATCCATGGTAATGATGAATTCGGCCTTGGAATCGACCTTCCCCTCCTTCGAGTCCGGCGAGATCGCGAGCAGCGCCAGGAAGAACAGGAAGGCGACCACTTGTAGCGCCTTGAACAGCATGACGCTGAAGGGATCGAACGGCTCTTCGCGCGGATAGAGACCGAAATCATCCATCATGACGGCGCTCCAGCGCCGGGGTGACGCGCGTCTCGGTCAGCGTGACGGCGTCGGAGAACACCCGCTGGGTCGCGGCATCCAGCATGTAGTATTGAATCTTGATCAGGATGGAGCCGACGAGGCCCGCGAGCGTCGTGTACATCGCCACCGCCATGCCGTCGCTCATCAGCCCCATCGACGATTTCATCGCCACCTTGTCGGCCGCGTCGAGGCCTGCGATCGGCGCCAGCATGATGATGAAGCCGATGATGGTGCCGAGCAGGCCGAGCTTCATCAGCGTATCGGAAGCAAACGCGCCAAACGCGTTGGAGCCGCGCAACCGGTCCGCCAGGGTCCGCAACAGCAGCGTCTGATCGAGGCGGCCGGAACCCTGCGTTTCGGCCTTGGTGACGAGGCTGCGGATGTGATCCGTCACGAGCCCCGTCGGCAGCGCCTGGGCGTTGGCGCCAAGCGCCCTTGCTCCGTCACCCGCCGACAGGATCGCGCCGCAGCGCCGCGCGGCTTCGCCCTCGCGCGCGATCACCCGCGTCCGCCAGAAGCAATGGCAGCAGGTAATGACATAAAGCACGGCGATCAGGCTCGAAATATAGGTGCGATCGGACACCAGCATCAGGCGGATGAGGCCGTATCGCCACAACAAGACGCCGGCGAATATCGAGAGGCCGGTGAAAATCATCCAGAGCAGCAGGACCCCGCGTTCCCGGCCACCCGTCTCGGATGATGCAATCCCCGTGCTGGTGGTGCCCATCTGCCTTCCCATTTTCCTTGGCTCCCGACGCGCCGGCTGATTTTTCGAATGAAGGCGCGGCCCAAGTTAGACCGAGCCGGCCACCGCCGTCCAAAGAGATGTGCCCGGGCGCATTGGGAAATTTTCCGACGGTTCAGAACTATCACTATTTGGTCAAGGCCAAGACCGGCATGCGGACGGATGCCCAACTGGTTCGTCTGGCGGCCGAGTGCGGGCTCGCCGACCTCGGACCAAGGCTGCCCTGATACTTATACCAACGGCAGCGGCATTTGACTCGCTGCGTCATCCTGAGATCCACGCGGTCGCAGGATCGCACCGTGGTTTTCCACCCTGCCCGCTCCATCCCTGTGGTTTCGGCGATCGGTATCTGCTAAAGCGCCGCGTAACCCCCTGAAACCTCAGAGTCGTCGATGATATCCCGCTATACCCGCCCGGAAATGGCCGCCATCTGGGAGGCCCAGACGCGCTTCAAGATCTGGTTCGAGATCGAGGCGCATGCCGCTGATGCGCTGGCGGAATTGGGCGTTATTCCGAAGGAGGCCGCGAAAGCGGTCTGGACCAAGGCCCGCGACGTCATTTTCGACGTGGCGCGGATCGACGAGATCGAACGCGAAACCAAGCACGACGTCATCGCCTTCCTGACCCATCTGGCGGAGATCGTCGGCCCCGAGGCGCGCTTCGTTCACCAGGGCATGACCTCCTCCGACGTGCTCGACACCTGCCTCAACGTGCAGCTGACGCGCGCGGCGGACCTGTTGATCTCCGACATCGACAAGGTGCTGGCGGCGCTGAAGAAGCGCGCTTTCGAGCACAAGATGACGCCGACCATCGGCCGCTCGCACGGCATCCATGCCGAACCCGTGACGTTCGGGCTGAAGCTCGCTTACGCCTATGCCGAATTCACCCGCGCCCGCGAGCGGCTGGTGATCGCCCGCCACGAAGTCGCGACCTGTGCGATCTCGGGCGCGGTCGGCACCTTCGCCCAGATCGATCCGCGCGTGGAGGAACACGTCGCCAAGGCGATGGGATTGAGGCCGGAGCCGATCTCCACGCAAGTGATCCCGCGCGACCGCCACGCGATGTATTTTGCGACGCTGGGCGTGATCGCGTCCTCGGTCGAACGCCTTGCCACCGAAATCCGCCACCTGCAGCGCACCGAAGTGCTGGAGGCCGAGGAGTTCTTCTCCGAGGGCCAGAAGGGCTCCTCGGCGATGCCGCACAAGCGCAACCCGGTGCTATCGGAAAATCTCACCGGCCTGTCGCGCATGGTGCGCGCCTATGTGACGCCGGCGATGGAGAATGTCGTGTTGTGGCACGAGCGCGATATCTCGCACTCTTCGGCCGAACGCATGATCGCGCCCGACGCCACCGTGACCCTCGATTTTGCCTTGGTCCGTCTCGCGGGACTGATCGAAAAACTCCTGATCTACCCTGCGAACATGCAGAAGAATCTGGACCGTCTCGGCGGCCTCGTTCACTCGCAGCGGGTCCTGATCGCGCTGACGCAAAAGGGCTGTAGCCGCGAGGACGCCTACAAGCTCGTGCAGCGCAACGCGATGCCGGTGTGGCGCGGCGAAGGCGACTTCCAGTCGCTTTTGAAGAAGGACGCCGAGGTGAAGAAATACCTCAGCGACAAGGAGATCGAGGAGCAATTCGATCTCGAATATCACTTCAAGCACGTGGATACGATTTTCAAACGGGTGTTCGGGGAAGCGTGAGGGGGAAAGCGTATCCCCCGGCTTCATTTCGGCGAATTGATGCCCCGCACCACTCACTTTGCGGTATTGCTCGTCGCTGACCTTTCCAGCTTGCTGCCAATGTCTTACGCAGCCAATGCTACGCAGTGACAACGCTCGTATCGAATAATCGGGAATTGGCGCGCGTCAGGGTTTGATGGCTCCGACGCCCCGGTCGAATTTTGACGGATGAGCGCGCCGCTTACGCCGCGCTTTTTCGGCTCGGACGAATCAGCACATCTGCCGAGATGCCGAGGCGTTCGTGCAGGCGACGGATCATTGCAATCGATAGTGCGCGCTTTCGGTTCAGGACCTCGGCGATGCGGGTGCGCGTGCCGATGATCTCCTCCAGGTCCCGGCGCGTGAGCCCCTGCTGCTCCATCCGAAACTTGATGGCTTCGACAGGATCCGGCGGGTCCATCGGATAGTGTTCTGCCTCATGGGCATCGATGAGGGTCGCGAGCACATCCAGTCGGTCACCCTCGGTGGTTCCGGCCTTCGCGCCCCAGAGGCGCTCCACTTCCTTGAGTGCCGCCTCATAGTCCCGCTTTGTCCGGATCGGCTTTACCTCAGCCGTCATGCTGCACCTCTTTCACATCGATCTTGTCGTAGTTCTTGTGCGTGCCGATCCACTTGATCCACACGATGCTCTTCTCGAAGTCGACGGCTACGACCAACCGATAATCGTTCCCTTTGATGTTGAAGACGATCCGGTCGGCCGAGACGATGCTGGCGGTCGTGTAGCTGCGCTTTGCATCCGCTGCGCTCGACCATCGCGCCTTTCTGACTTCGTCGAACCAGGCGTCGAGGGCCGCCTTCAGCGCCCCGTTATCCTTGTATCCCCGGCGCCCCTCGACGAATTCTCGCAAAGTGCGCCGGGCAATGATCCGCATCGGGAAAGACTATCATGCGCCCAAATTGGGCGCAAGCCGCGCTATGCGTCGTAATTGCGAACCCGAATTGCGGTGACCGTGCTGGACTGCACCCCAATTCCCACATTGGCCCGAAGTTTTGCCAAATCGCCTGCGCGTAAGCGCCAATTTGCTTAAGCCTTTCAATGTGATTTGGGTCGTCCAGTCCTGTTTGAAAAAATAATCCGCTTCGCGCCTGACCCAAATCAGCAATATATCCCCTGCCGTCCTGCCCCATAGAGCGACGGGCGGTTTTGCAGAACCGCCCGTTCGCTCATTCTGGCAGGTTTTTCGGACACAAGGGGCGTTTCGCGATCGTCACGAACGTGAGGCGGGATGCGATGGACGCGGATGGTGCCCTTGACGAACGGCGCTAACGCGGACGGCGAAGTCGTGTGGTCCTGATGCCCCGACGCTGGCATCAAGTTCTTGAGAAGCAAGCTTCTCAGGGATGACGGTGGCAAGAAAGCCCGGTCACCGAGGAGAGCGCGTTATAAGCCGCAAAACCATTGCGCGGGGAATGCCGGGTGTTCCGGTGTGACCGTGGTGACTAACGCGTGTGCTTTCTACACACCACACGCGGCTGCGGGCGCACCAAGCGCCCGGCATTCCCTGCGCCCTCTGAAGGGAGGGCGATCGACTACCGGATAACTCGAGCGAAACAGGCTGCGAGATCGCGAATGTACGTCCGGACGTCATTGCGAGGAGCGAATGCGACGAAGCAATCCATTCTTTCCTTGTGCGGCGAATTGGATTGCTTCGCTTCGCTCGCAACGACGGTCGGGACATAGGCGAGCGGTAGCGACGCCGTTCTTCGAACGGCTATGCCCGGACATGACGGCAGCGGCCACGAAAACAACTGATTGATAACCCCTGATCGGCTAGGATCGCTTTCGTGGCATCACCTCCGACCATCCTCGTGTTCGACTCCGGCCTCGGCGGCCTCACGGTCTTGCGCGAAATCGTCCGGGCACGGCCCGATGCGCATTACGTGTATGTCGCCGATGACGCGTTCTTTCCCTACGGCCATCACAGCGAGGAGCAGATCATCGCCCGCGTGGTGCCCCTGATCGGCGAATTGATATCAGCGCATCACCCGGATCTGGTGGTGATCGCCTGCAACACCGCGTCCACGCTGGTGATGTCGCATCTTCGCGAGCGTTACGAGGTTCCGTTCGTCGGCACCGTGCCGGCGATCAAGCCGGCCTGTGCGGGTTCGAAAACCAGGCGCGTGTCGGTGCTCGGCACCAAGGGGACCGTCAAGCGCGAATACACCAGGGCGCTGATCCGCGATTTCGCGCAAGGCTGCGAAGTCACGCTGGTCGGCTCGGCGGATCTCGCCTCACTGGCGGAGGCGGCGCTGGGCGGCGGTGAGGTGAGCGACGCTGCAATAGCCGCGGAGCTCGTGCCATGTTTTGTCGGCGCCGGCGAAGATGTCTCCGCGCGCACCGACACGATCGTGCTCGCCTGCACCCATTATCCCCTGCTGTTGGACCGGCTGGTCAGGCTCGCGCCGTGGCCGGTCGTCTGGATCGACCCGGCACCTGCGATTGCAAGGCGTGTTGCGGATTTGCTTCAAGCGCCGGCGGGCGGCGAGGCCGATCATGCGGGTGCGGAGATGATCTTCACCTCTCGACGGCCGCATGCGCTGAGCCAGGCCCTGATGCCGTTTTTTGGCGGCTGCGTTCCGGCCTGAATTCCTGGTTCGAAAAATCGTCGCGGTCGCAATTCTTTGTTTGAGCATGATCTATTCGAAAAAACCGGTTCCCACTTTTTCGGATCATGCTCTAGCCCAATTGCCGGCCGACCATCCGCCCGATCTCCGCGAAAACTTCGTTGAGATGCAGCGCAGTTGGCGAACCGCCCTGGGTATAGGCGCAGACCAAAATCGGCCCGCCCGATCTGGGCCAGGCCACCGCGATGTCGCCGGCCGCGTCGCCGCCATTGTTGCCGGTCTTGTCTCCGATCCGCCAGCTCTCGGGCAGGCCCGCGCGCAACCGGTTGTTCCCGGTCCTGCAGTCCAGCATCCAGCCCGTGAGACGTTCGCGCGAGCCTTGCGACAACACATCGCCGAGCAGAAAGCGGCGCAAATTGCCCGCCATGGCAGCGGGGGTCGTGGTGTCGTTCGGATCACCCGGCGCCGAACGATTAAGCTCCGGCTCGTTATGGTCGAGGCGCGTGACCGTGTCTCCCGTCGAGCGCCAGAACGCGGTCAGCGCTGCCGGACCGCCTGCCCTTGCCAGCAACAGGTTGGCGCAGGTGTTGTCGCTGAGTTCCACCGCGGCCTTGCACATCTCCGCGACCGACATGGCCCCCTTGGCGAGATTCTCTCTTGCAAGCGGAGCGTAGTCGAGAAGGTCTCCGGGACCATAGCCAATCATGTTTTCCAGGCGATCCTGACCACGGTCGATCCGCGCCAGCACGAAAGCGGCGAGCGAGGCCTTGAACGTGCTGCACATGACGAAACGCTCCTCAGCCCGCCACGCCATCTTCGCGCCCGTCGAGAGATTTTCGGCATAAAGGCCGATGCGTCCACCGGTTTCGCGCTCATGGGCGGCAAGCATGGGCGGGGTTTCCTGCGCGAGCGCCGGCCAGACGGCCAGGCCCGACGCCAACAAGATGCGTCGATTGATCATGGGACTCCTGAATCGTCACCGTCGGATAGCGCGACTCATGTCCCGCACCAAGGCCGCACACCGGAGCCAGACGTTGATGCCGTTTTCTTGGCGGCCGCGTTCCAGCTTGAAGCCACTGAAATCGCATGCGATTTATACGGACACCGGCCTCGCCGGACGCCTTTTGGCCCTCCCGTCGGCCGGAACCATCTGGCGTCACGCCCGCGGGTCCGTGCTAGATCAGCACCTCGGACGGGTGCGACCCGGCGATGGTCAATGGCGGGAACTTGAGCGGAGCAATGCGCGGAACGAATCGAAAAATCTCATTGCCGCGCCGTTTCATCGCCGACCTCATGCATGCGTCGATGGGCGTGCCGTTCGTGTCGCTGTCGCGAACCCTCGACATTCGCCAACTGATCGAGGCCCGCGCGCGGGCTGTGGAGCGGCCCGGCTGGGCGGCGATCTTCGTCAAGGCGTTCGCGCTGGTGGCCAGAGACGAACCGGTCCTGCGCACGCTCTACGTCAAATTGCCGTGGCCGCATTTCTTTGAACTGCCGCGCAGTGTCGCCATGGTTGCGATCGCGCGCGTCGAGGACGGCCAGGATTGCATCCTGCCGGAGAAGGTCCCCGCACCGGAGGAGCGGTCGCTGACCGATATCGACGCGCAGATCCGGCACGCCAAGGACGCGCCGCTCGATGGAAATCCCCAATTTTCGGAAAATCATGACGGCCACCCGGTTGCCGCTGCCGCTGCGCCGCCTGAGTCTGGCTGCTCGGCCTCAATGTCGGGCGGATGTGCGCCAACAATTTCGGCAGCTTCGGGGTGACCTCGGTCGCCGCTTACGGTCCAGGCGAGCTTCACGCGCTAAGTCCCGGCCCGTTTATCGTAACCTACGGCGTCGTGAGGCCCGACCAGGGCATCGACGTCATCATCCGCTGGGATCACCGGATTACCGACGCTGCCTTCATCGCAAGGACGTTGACCCGGCTGGAACAGGTGCTGAACACCGAAATATCGGCCGAATTGCGCGGAAGCCCGCAGCCGGCGGAGGCCAAAGGTGGCCCGGGCGGCCGCGACCTGACGGGTTTTTGGCCGTCATTCCGGGGCGTCGCGGCAGCGACGAACCCGGAATCTCGAGATTCCGGGCTCGATGCTTCGCATCGCCCCGGAATGACGGTGTATCAGGCCGTTCTAATTGACAGGACAGCGGTTTCTGCCTAGAAACCGCCTGCTCGCGGGCCGGTTTCGGCCCGCGATGCGTTTCGCGACCCGTGGTCTGTGCCTTCAAGCTTGGGGGCTGGACCTGTCGGCACCGGGAAATTCCCGGCGCACAGGAGGGCGCGTCTCCTCAAAACTCAAACTTACCGAAGAGGACGCGATGACAAAGCGCAGTGAGGCGAAATACAAGATCGATCGCCGTATGGGCCAGAATATCTGGGGCCGCCCGAAGAGCCCCGTGAACCGCAGGGAATACGGCCCCGGCCAGCACGGCCAGCGCCGCAAGGGCAAGCTCTCCGACTTCGGCGTGCAGCTGCGCGCCAAGCAGAAGCTCAAGGGCTATTACGCCAACATCAGCGAGCGCCAGTTCCACGGCATCTATGTCGAAGCCAGCCGGCTGAAGGGCGACACCGGCGAACGCCTGATCGGCCTCCTGGAGCGCCGTCTCGACACCGTGGTGTTACCGCGCCAAGTTCGTCGCCACCATGTTCGCCGCGCGCCAGTTCGTCAACCACGGCCATGTCAAGGTGAACGGCCGCCGCGTCAACATCGCGAGCTACCAGCTCAAGGTCGGCGACGTGGTCGAGGTCAAGGAATCCTCCAAGCAGCTCGCCGTCGTCCTCGAAGCGAGCCAGCTTCGCCGAGCGCGACGTGCCTGATTTCCTGGAAGTCGATCACTCCAAGATGACGGCGAAGTTCACGCGCATCCCGGCTTTGTCCGACGTGCCGTTCGCCGTGCAGATGGAGCCGCATCTGATCGTCGAATTCTATTCGCGCTGATTTTATCGGTCGCATATACGAAAGATCGAAGGCCCCGGTTTTGCCGGGGCCTTTTTGTTGGATATGATCATTCCGGGGCGCGTCGAAGACGCGACCCCGGAATCTCGAAGATTCCCGATGCGCAATCGCGCATCTGAGGTCTGGTCCTTTGGACCAGCCCGCAATGACCGTGCTTCAGAGAGTCCTCGCCATGACCTACACCCCTGCCCGCCCCGATCCCAAGGCGCCCGCCGTGCGCATCAACCTGCTGTCGGACACCCAGACCCGTCCGACGCAAGCGATGCGCGAGGCGATGGCGCGCGCGGAAGTGGGCGACGAGCAGATCGGCGACGATCCTTCGGTGAATATGCTGTGCGACCGCGTGGCCGATCTGCTCGGCAAGGAAGCCGCCGTGTTCATGCCATCCGGCACCATGTGCAATGTCGCGGCGACGCTGGTGCATTGCCGGCCGGGCGATGAAATCCTGGCGCATGCCTCGGCCCATATCATCGCCCGCGAAGGCGGCGCCCACGCCGCGCTCGGCGGATTCCAGATCACGGCGCTGCCGGGACCCGACGGGCAGTTTACGCCCGACACTTTTCGTGCAGCGCTTCATCCGCGTACCCGCTACCAGCCGCCGCAGACGGTGGTCAGCGTCGAACAAACCGCCAATATCGGCGGCGGCACCATCTGGAAGAAGGCCGACCTCGATGACGTCGTCAAAATCGCCAAGGCCAACGGGCTTGCCACCCATATGGACGGGGCACGGCTGTTGAACGCCTGCGTCGCCACCGGCATCGACGCGGGCGACATGGCGAGCGGATGGGATTCCGCCTGGATCGATTTCTCGAAGGGACTGGGCGCGCCGATCGGCGCCGTGATCGCAGGCTCACGCGACTTCATCGATGAGGTCTGGCGCTGGAAGCAAAGGCTGGGCGGCTCGATGCGCCAGGCCGGCATTTGCGCCGCTGCCTGTACTTTCGCGCTCGACCACCATGTCGACCGGCTTGCGGAGGATCACGCCAACGCGCGGGCGCTGGCGCGAGGGCTGGCGCAGATCGCCGGCGTCGAGGTGCAGCAGCCCGAAACCAACCTGGTTTTCTTCAACCCTGACGGTGCCGGCATCAGCGGCGACGAGATGGTCAGGGCTTTGCGCCAACGCGGCGTGCTGCTGGCCATGATGGACGGCCGGATCCGGGCCTGCACCCATCTCGATGTTACCGCCGGCATGATCGAAGAGACGGTCGGCCTGGTACGCGAGATCCTGCGGGCGGCGTAAAGAGCGCCTGCCCTCAGCGATCGGCGCTATCCGTCACAAGCCGCAATGCCGCCAGCATCGATGTGAACACCATCGTGAACAGCAGGATCACGACGGTCGTCTCGCGCAGATCCCCGATGCGCCAGACATGGTTGGCGGCGTCGACGACCTCGCCGCTTTGACCGATGAGAAACGGCGTCACATGGGTGAGCCCGGAACAGAGATAGAGCAAAATCGCCACAAGCCTGAGCGCGCGCCCCTGTTCGGCCGTCCACGCCGATACTTGGCGCCGGCGGCTGAGATAAAGGGCGAACGCCTGATAGAACAGCCACGAGGTCAGTAACCAGCCGAGATAATTCGAAAGCGGAACGCCAAAATGCGCCCCTCCGTCGTGCCATATCCAGGCTTTTGAAATGGTCGACTCGGGCGGGTCCATCACCACATCCCACTGCGTCATCACGAATGCGGCGACGATGGGCCATGCCACAAGTGCGAATTTCCGGTTCGTGCGCGCCTCTCCGTCGAGCAAGGCGCCGGCCACAATCCAAGAAAAATATCCCATGCCGAACCAGAGCGGACCGACGATGATCGGGATGGCTCCGACATGCGGCAGGTTCGACCCGACCTCGAAATGATAATTGCCGAACGGCAGCCCCGTGGCGACGCCGAGATTCTCCATCGCAAATGTGATGACGACACAGATCGCCAGAAGAGCGAGCGCATCCTTCCAGCCATAGGACAAGACCGCGTGGATGCAGGCGGCGGCGATGCCGATCGCCGCCAGACCTTGCGCGAGCGGCGTCGGATTCCAGGCGAAGCCTATGACCAGCGCCAGATAGACCGCCAGCACAATCCAGAAAGCCGCCGCTAACGGCGAAAAGCTGCGACCGCCAACGGCCTTCACTGAATCTTGCACGGACATGGCTTGCTCCGGATGGCGCGCGTAGCGATTACTTCCCCAGCGCCTGGTAGATCAGCGTCTTCAGCTCCGTCTGAATGCGCTCGCGCTGCGACGGCGACTGCATCATGCAGATCGCGAACATATCGTCCTTTGGATCGATGAAAAAGAAGGTGCCGGCGACGCCGTCCCAGCGGTATTCGCCTGTTGGCCACGACGTATTCGCGGGCACCGACGTGCGCACGGCAAAGCCGAGGCCGAAGCCACTGGTTTCGCCCGGAAAGTAGTAATGGTCGCGGGCGATTTTTGTCTCCGGCCCGATATGATCCGACGTCATCAGCGCGATGGTCTCGGGCTTCAGGTAGCGCCTGCCATCCAGCGTGCCGCCATTGAGCAACATTTGCGCGAAGCGCGCGTAGTCCCCGATCGTGCCGATCATCCCCGCCCCGCCGGATTCCCAGCGCCGCGGCAATATAGGATCCTTGATGCCGGCGATCGGACCTGTGAAGCGATCGGCAGGCAGCGGCTCGGCGACCCGCGGCCGTTTCGCGACATCGGCGAGGTAGAAGGCGGTCTCGGTCATGCCGAGCGGATCGAGCAGCCGCTCTTTCTCGAATTGAAAGAGCGACTGTCCCGAGACGATTTCGATGACGCGGCCGAGCACATCGGTGGAGTGGCCGTAGTCCCACAGCGTTCCCGGCTGCTCGGCAAGCGGAAGCCTGGCGATGCGCTCGGCGAACAGGGCGTTGTCGAAATCGCCGTCGAACAGGCCCGAATTCGCATAGAGTTTCCGTATCGGGCTGTCGCCGTAGAATCCGTAAGTCAGGCCGGAGGTGTGGCGCAGCAGGTCGTCAATCCTGATCGGGCGGGAGGCCGGTTCGGTAACGAGCGCGGGCTTGCCCTTCCCGTCGCGCGTCTCGACAGCGACTTTCACCTCGGCAAAGGCTGGAATGTATTTCGCAAGGGAATCGTCCAGCGACAGCTTGCCGTCATCGACCAGCATCATGGCGGCGACGGACGTAATCGCCTTCGACATCGAATAAAGCCGAAAGATCGTATCGGCGGTCATTGGGCGCTGGCTTCCGACGTCACGCACGCCAAAACTTTCGAACAGGACGGGCTGACCATGTTGCTGGATCAACAGGACCGCGCCGGGGATTTTGCCGGTCGCGATTTCGTTGCGGACGTAATCGCCGACGCGCGCCAGCCCTTCCCGCGTAAAGCCCGCGGCAACGGGAACCGCCGATTCCGCGCGGCCCGTGTGGGTAGCGGTCGCGGCCAATAGAAGCGCCAGCGCCGCCGCGACGTTACGTCGCGTGGGACCGTCGGTCCTCATCGCCTTGTCATCTTCATCACTGGACGGGTCGAGTTTAGCGGCCGGCTCAATCGGCACAAGGGTCGCCAAATTCGGCCATCGCCCGCGCATGGAGGGCGGCGCTCTCGTCTGAAAAGCAGCAGAAGATCACCCGGCTGATCGCGGGCGCCGATCGCAGCGCCTCCACCGTGGTCGCAACCGCAATCCGCGCCGCGCGCTCGGCGGGAAAGCGGTAGATGCCGGTTGAGATGGCGGGAAATGCAACCGAGACAAGCCCATGGGTCTGGCAGAGCTCGATCGCGCGGGCGTAGCACGAGGCCAGCGCCTGGTCCTCGCCCAAAGATCCACCGTTCCAGACCGGGCCGACAGCGTGAATGACATGCCGCGCCGGCAACCGATAGGCTTTGGTGATTTTGGCGCCGCCGGTTTTACAGCCCTGCAGCATACGGCATTCGATGGCGAGCTCGGGCCCGGCGGCACGATGGATCGCACCATCAACGCCACCCCCGCCGAGGAGCGACGAATTAGCCGCGTTGACGATGGCGTCAACGCGCAAGGTCGTGATGTCGGCGACGATGACTTCCAGCCGCGCCGCACCTAGCTGGCGCGAAGCCAAGCTCAGGCGGCAGGCGCGCTGACCGTCACGCCCTTGTCGGCAAAGAGCTGTTGCAATTCGCCGGCCTGGAACATCTCGCGGATGATGTCGCAGCCGCCGACGAATTCGCCCTTGACGTAAAGCTGCGGAATGGTCGGCCAGTTGGAGTAGGTCTTGATGCCGTTACGCAGTTCGGCGGACTCAAGGACATTGAGACCCTTGTAGCCGACGCCGACGTGGTCGAGAATCTGCACTACCTGCCCGGAGAAGCCGCACTGCGGAAACTGCGGCGTTCCCTTCATGAACAGCACGACGTCGTTCGACTTCACTTCGTTGTCGATGAATTGCTCGATGCTCATATTCGATTCCTCTTGGAGGGCGCATGGCCCCCGCAGCTTAGACCTTCGGGCCATCGGGCCCGCTTAAACCCATCACTGCAATATATGTACCCCAAAGCGTTGTGCATCCAAAGCAATTTGGCGAGGAGCTGGCATGCGCGGGACCGTCTGCCCCCCGGCTACCGGGCAAACCGTCCCATCCGGGTAACAACCTTGTGGCCTTGAACGTACCCCGAACAGACCCTTGGGAGGCTTTTTTCCCGGACGGGAACCCCTATCTAGGACAGGCTGTTCTCGGGGAACCCGTCCACGAGACCAACGTTCTCTCCCGAACCGGAGACGACCAGTGACGAAACCAGCATCCGCCGCGCTCGCCACCCCTTCCCCGTCATTATTCTCCGATTCCGGCAGCCTGTCCCAGGATTTGGCGGAAGCGTTTCTTGCAGTTCGAAACGAGACCGAGCGCCGCGCTGCGCCACTGACGCCGGAGGATCAGGTGATCCAGTCGATGCCGGACGCGAGCCCGGCGAAATGGCACCGCGCCCATACCACCTGGTTCTTCGAGCAATTCCTGCTCGGCGAACACTGCCCGGGATACAAGCCCTTTCATCCCGACTATGCCTTCCTGTTCAATTCCTACTATGTCAGCGCCGGCCCCCGGCATGCCCGTCACCAGCGCGGCCACCTGACCCGGCCCGGCGCCGATGAAATCACCGCCTACCGGCGACATGTCGACGCAGCGGTCGTGAAATTCTTCCATGAGGCCACCGAGGACAAGCTAGTCGCGATCGCGCCGCTGGTAGAGGTCGGCCTCAATCACGAGCAGCAGCATCAGGAATTGATGCTGACCGACATCCTGCACGCGTTTGCGCAAAACCCGATTCCGCCGGCCTACGATCCGTCATGGCGCTTCCCCGCATCAACGCGAACCGGCGACGCGTCTCGCGCCGGCGACGAATGGGTCGCCATCAACGAGGGCATCCACAGCATCGGGCACGCCGGCGAGACCTTCCATTTCGACAATGAAAAGCCCGCCCACCGCGCGCTGGTCGGTCCGGTCAGGCTGGCGCGCAACCTCGTCACCAACGCCGATTGGCTCGCCTTCATGGCAGACGGCGGCTACACGACGCCGACGCTCTGGCTGATGGACGGTTTTGCAACCGTCAACAACGAACAATGGCAGGCGCCCGGCCATTGGCGCGAGATCGACGGCGAATGGCATGTCATGACGCTGGCGGGCGTGAGGCCGGTCGATCCCTCAGGCCCGGTCTGCCACGTCAGCTATTATGAGGCCGACGCGTTCGCGCGCTGGAGCGGCAAGCATTTGCCGACCGAAATGGAATGGGAAGTCGCCGCCCGGGCCGGCCATCTCAACGACGCCTTCGGGATCGTGTGGCAATGGACGCGCAGCGCCTATGCTCCCTATCCCGGCTACCGGGCGATCGAGGGCGCGCTCGGCGAATACAACGGCAAGTTCATGGTCAACCAGCTGGTGCTGCGCGGTTCGTCGCTGGCAACCCCTGGCGGTCACAGTCGCGTCACCTATCGCAACTTCTTCTATCCCCACCACCGCTGGCAATTCACGGGGCTGCGCCTCGCCGACTACGCCGGCTGACCTTTTCGAATTCAACCGCGCCGGAAAGCGCGCTTTCGGAGACTGTCATGAATGTGCACGCCCCCGCTTTGGCCGAAGCGCATCACTTCGACGAACAAACCTCGGCCTTTGCCCGCGACGTGATCGACGATCTGTCGCAACACCCGAAGCGGCTGTCGCCGAAATATTTCTACGACGCCGCAGGCTCGGAACTGTTCGAGCAGATTACGCTGTTGCCGGAATATTATCCGACCCGCACCGAACTCACGATCCTGCGCGACCGCGGCCGCGCGATATCGGCCATCATCCCCAAGGGCGCGGCGCTGGTGGAATTCGGCGCGGGCGCCACCACCAAGGTGCGGCTGCTGCTGAACGAATGCGCGCTTCAGCGCCTACGTTCCCGTGGACATTTCCGGCGACTTCCTGACAGCGCAGGCCGACGCCTTGCGCGCGGATTTCCCCGGCCTCGGCGTTCTATCCGGTCACGGCGGATTTCACCGCGCCGTTCGAATTGCCCGAGTGCGATCGGCGCGATGCCGAAGGTTGGATTTTTCCCGGGGTCGACGCTTGGAAATTTCGAGCCGCATGAGGCTTGCGCCTTCCTGCGCAGCGCCCGCGGCATTCTGGGAAAAGACGCGCGGATGGTGATCGGTGTCGATCTCGAGAAGGACGAGCGCGTGCTGTATGATGCCTATAATGACGCCGCCGGCGTCACCGCGCGGTTCAATCTCAATGTGCTCCATCGCATCAACCGCGAATTGGGCGGCGATTTCGACACTGGCGCGTTCATCCATCGCGCGATCTACAATCGCGATCGCCATCGCATCGAGATGCATCTGATCAGCAAGAAGGCGCTGACCGTGCGGGTGCTCGGCAGGAATTTTTCATTCCGCCCCGGCGAAAGCATCCACACCGAGAGCAGCTACAAATACAGCCTCGATCGCTTCACCGCGCTTGCCCGAGGTTCGGGCTGGACGCCGCGCGAATCCTGGACCGACGCCGGCCGGCATGTTTTCGGTTCACGCGCTGGTGGCATCGGAACAAAATTAGGCCGATCGCACCGGCGTCTGCCAATTGGCGGCATTATTGCGATGCGGTCGATCGCAGCGAGATCGATTCCCAGGCTGCGACGACGACCATCAGCGCCGAAGTCACCATCGAGAGCATCAGAGGCGACAGCGCGCCGGCAAACCAGCCAAGGGCGCAAAGCGCGATGATGCCGACGCCGTGGGAGAGCTGCAGCCAGCCGCGAATGGTGTGCTTGAAGAGGATGGTTCCGATCAGAAACAGCAAGCGGGCCGCCGATCGCGCTCAACACCGTCCTTGGATCGGAATGCCCGCCGGGATGCTGCAGCACGAGTTCATCGGCCACCGCCGAGAGAATGATGCCGGCGACGATCGGCATATGCAGGTAGGTATAAGCGAGCCTCGCCAGCCGCCCCGGCTCGCTCGAATTCGAAATCAGCTCAGAACCCGCCTCGGCCCCCTTGTGGAAATAGATCCACCACATCGCGAGCGCGCCGACAAAGGCCGACAGGAAGGCCGCGACCACTTCGGTGGTCCAGGTCAGATCGGCAAACGTCGCCCCGGTCACGACGATGGATTCCCCGAGCGCGATGATGATGAACCCCGCGCAGCGCTCGGCCATATGGCCGCCCTCGACGTACCAGTCCGCGACCGAGGACGCGCCATATATCGGTATCCAGAACCGCGCCGCGGGCGAGATGTATTCGATTGATAGCGCCAGCACCCAAAGCGCCAGCCGCGCCTCCCCTTGCGCAAGGCCGCCCGCGATCCAGAACACCGCCGACACTGAAAGCCATGCCGTGATACGAACCGCATTCATGCGCGCCAGGGTTCGGTTAGGCGGCGTCGATAACCACAAGAAGACCGTCTTGCCGACCTGCATCGCGGCGTAGGCGATGGCGAACCACAATCCCCGCGATTCAAAAGCCTTCGGAATCGATGTGGACAGTACGAGCCCGCCCAGCATCAGCAGAGAACAGCAGGACGCGAACCGGCGTGGTTTCCGGATTGAGCCAGTTGGTGATCCAGGAGGTATAGACCCACACCCACCAGACGGCGAGCAGCAGCAAGGTCGTCTGCACCGCCCCGAGCGGGGTAAAACGCCCGAGCAAGGTGTGCGATATCTGCGTCACCGCGAAAACGAACACCAGGTCGAAAAGCAGCTCGGCGTAGGTAACGCGGCTATGCTGATTCGGCATGATCGGGCGAAACAACGCGCCGCGTTCAGTGTCCAACGCCATCGCGCCCCCGCCCCGCTCTCCCCCGGGACACGGGCGTCCCGGGTCCGCTGTCCCCCGCATCGGTCAGGCAGTCCGGTCAGTCAGGTACCCCGGGTCCGCCAGGTACCCCGGTCTGCAGCGCCAGCGCGTGAAGCACGCCGCCCATCTGTCCCTGCAGCGATTGGTAGACGATCTGGTGCTGCTGGACGCGGGATTTGCCGCGGAACGATTCCGAGATCACGGTCGCCGCATAATGGTCGCCATCGCCGGCCAGATCGCGGATCGTCACCTCGGCGTCGGGTATAGCTGCCTTGATCATCAATTCGATATCGCGGGCGTCCATCGGCATCCCAAATCTCTCCCATCCGGCTTTCGAATCACGCCCGGCTTCGCTGCCGCAGCGCCTCAACTTAGCGTGGGGCCCCTTCTAGGTCACGCCCTGTCCCACTATATTCCCGATCCGAGTATTGCAAAGCCGTAAGGATCGTACCGCACGATCACAACGGGCTGACCAGAAGGCTGACAACCATGAAACTACCCGGCCCCGACCACCCGATCACCATCACCGCAAACCCCAAGCGCGTCCGCGTCTCCGCGGGCGGCCTCGTGATCGCCGATACCACCAGCGCCCTCAAGTTGAAGGAAGCGAGCTACCCGGCCGTGAATTATGTGCCGCGCAAGGACACCAATATGGCGCTGCTGGCGCGCACCGAGCGGGTGACGCACTGCCCCTACAAGGGGGACGCGAATTATTTCAGCATCGTCGCCGACGGCAAGACAATCGAGAATGCGATCTGGACCTACGAGACGCCGTTCCCGGCGATGACGGAGATCTCCGGACATCTGGCGTTCTATCCCGACAAGGTCACCATCGAGGAAGTGACGTAGGCGATGGCTGCCGCCTCACACCCTGAAGATCGTGAGGCCGAGGATAAGCAGGACCAGAAAGATCACGACAAAGACATAAAACAGGAAACGGGCGACATCCGCCGACGCGGCCGATATGCCGGTAAAGCCGAGAATGCCGGCGACAACAGACACCAGGAAAAAGATCAGCGCCCACTTCAGAATTGTCATTGCCCGTTCCTCCAGCTTCCGCCGCCGATCGGCGGCCTGGGCGAAATCGCTGATCTAACTTCGGGCGATGGAACTGGTTCCAGTAACAGGTAAGAAACGGACGGCGTTTCAGCTGGGCTGCAACCGTCGCCTGGCGAAAGCTTCCCGGCGCGGCGCGCATACTTTGAGACTTGGTGCCGTCAGGCTTTAAGCCTTGCCGTTCATGTAGGCCGGAAACCAGCTCTCGAAGCCGGCCTTCAGGGACGCTACCGAAACCGGCTCCTCGCCGGCAACGACGAACCGCATCGCCACCGGTGGTGCCGATCCGCGCGCACGGCACGCCGGCGCCCTTCATCTTCGCCAGCACCAGACCCGCCTGCTCGGCGGGCACGGTGACGACGTAGCGCGCCTGATCCTCGCCGAACCAGTAAGCGTGCGGCACGATCGACCCCGGCGCCGCCAGCAACCGCGCGCCGACCCCGCCCGCCATCGCCATCTCGGCCAGCGCAATCAGCAGGCCGCCGTCGGAGACGTCATGCGCTGCGGTCGCGGTGCCGGCGTGGATCATGCCGCGCACCACGTCGCCGTTGCGCTTCTCAGCCGCGAGATCGACCGGCGGCGGCGCGCCTTCTTCGCGGCCGCAGATGTCGCGCAGATAGACGGACTGGCCGAGCCAGCCCTGGGTCTCGCCGATCAAAAGGATCGCCTCGCCTTCGGCCTTGAACGACAAGCGTGGCGGATTTGGTGAAATCGTCGAGCAGACCGACGCCGCCGATCGAGGGCGTCGGCAGGATGCCGCGGCCGTTGGTCTCGTTGTAGAGCGAGACATTGCCGGACACGACGGGGAAGTCGAGCGCGCGGCAGGCCTCCGAGATGCCCTTCAGGCAGCCGACGAACTGGCCCATGATTTCGGGGCGCTCCGGATTGCCGAAATTGAGATTGTCGGTGATGGCCAGCGGCCGGCCGCCGACGGCGGTGATGTTGCGCCAGGCTTCCGCCACCGCCTGCTTGCCGCCTTCGACCGGATCGGCCTCGCAATAACGCGGCGTGACATCGACAGTGAGCGCCAGTCCCTTCGGTCCGTCCTGCACCCGCACCACCGCGGCATCGCCGCCGGGCCGTTGCACGGTATTGCCCAGAATGACGTGATCGTATTGCTCCCACACCCAGCGCTTCGAGCACAGTTCGGGCGTTGCGATCAGTTTTTCCAGCGCCGGCCCGATGCCGACCGGCGGTTTCACGTCGCGCGCCTGGATCACCGGCAGCGGCGGCGAAGCCACATGCGGCCGATCATAGAGCGGCGCTTCGTCGCCCAGTTCCTTGATCGGCAGGTCGGCCATCACGTCGCCGCCATGCTTCACCACAAAGCGCTTGCTCGGCGTGGTGTAGCCGACAACCGCGAAATCCAGTCCCCATTTCCGGAAGATCGCCTCCGCCTCTTTTTCCTTCTCGGGCTTGAGCACCATGAGCATGCGCTCCTGGCTCTCCGAGAGCATCATCTCATAGGCGCTCATGCCGGTTTCGCGCGTCGGCACCGCGTCGAGATCGAGATCGACGCCGAGATCGCCCTTGGCGCCCATCTCGACCGCCGAACAGGTGAGCCCGGCCGCGCCCATGTCCTGGATCGCGATCACGCAATCGGCCGCCATGATTTCGAGGCAGGCTTCCAGCAGAAGCTTTTCCGCGAAGGGATCGCCGACCTGCACGGTCGGGCGTTTCTCGGCTGAATCGTCGTCGAACTCGGCGGACGCCATCGAGGCGCCGTGAATGCCGTCGCGGCCGGTCTTGGAACCGAGATAGACGATCGGCATGTTCACGCCGGAGGCGGCCGCATAGAAGATCTTGTCGGTGTCGGCGAGGCCAACCGCCATCGCATTGACGAGGATGTTGCCGTCATAGCGGGTGTGGAACCGCACCTGCCCGCCGACGGTCGGCACGCCGAACGAATTGCCGTAGCCGCCGACGCCGGCGACGACGCCCGAGACGAGATGGCGTGTCTTGGGATGTTCCGGCGCGCCGAAGGAGAGCGCATTGAGGCAGGCGATCGGGCGCGCGCCCATCGTGAACACGTCGCGCAGGATGCCGCCGACCCCGGTGGTCGCGCCCTGATAGGGCTCGATATAGCTCGGATGGTTGTGGCTCTCCATCTTGAACACCACGGCCTGGCCGTCGCCGATGTCGATGACGCCCGCGTTCTCGCCCGGCCCCTGGATCACCCATGGCGCCTTGGTCGGCAGGCCGCGCAGATGGATGCGCGAGGACTTGTACGAGCAGTGCTCGTTCCACATCGCCGAGAAAATCCCGAGTTCCGTGAAGCTCGGCACCCGGCCGATCAGTTTCAGGATGCGCTCATACTCGTCCGGCTTCAGCCCGTGGCTGGCGACGAGTTCGGGGGTGATTTGCGGCTCGTTGGTTAGCATGTGCCGACCCTCTCGCCGGAAATACGCCGCGCAAATCGACCATCACCAAAAACCAGGAAATTCACCTTCGGCACCTACTCCATTTTTATGTCGCGCGTCGCGCAGTCACTTACGCCGCGCGCTCCAGATGCGCGACCAACCCTGCGAACAGGCCGCGGCCGTCGGTGCAGCCCATGATGTCTTCGACGTGGTTTTCCGGATGCGGCATCATGCCGAGCACGTTGCCGCGCTCGTTGACGATGCCGGCGATCGAGTGCGCGGCGCCGTTGATATTGGAGGGCTCGTCGACCACGCCTTCGGGCGAGCAATAGCGGTAGAGCACCCGCCCCTCGCCCTCCAGCCGCTTCAGCGTCTCCTCGTCGGCCTCGTAATTGCCCTCACCGTGGGCGACCGGCACACGAATGACCTGCCCGGCATTATAGCCGCGCGTGAACGGCGTGTCGGATCGTTCGACCCGCAGATGCACGTCATGGCAGATGAATTTCAGCCGCGCATTGCGCATGAGAACGCCGGGCAACAGGCCGGCCTCGCAGAGAATCTGGAACCCGTTGCAGACGCCGAGCACGAGGCCGCCATTGGCCGCAAAGGCCCGCACCGCATCCATCACGGGCGCGCGTGCGGCGATCGCGCCGCAGCGCAAATAGTCGCCGTAGGAAAACCCGCCGGGCACCACCACGAGATCGGTACCCTTCGGCAGCGAGGTCTCGGCATGCCAGACCATCGCGGGTTCATGGCCGGATGCGAGCCTGAGCGCACGCGCCATGTCGCGCTCGCGATTGATTCCGGGAAAGACGAGAACGGCGGATTTCATTAGGTCGGCGCGTCACTTAGTTCGAGACGATTCTCGATGCGGTCCAAGCGGCCTTCATGCCGAACCAACGTCGCATGAATCCCCGAGATCTCCTGGAAGACACTCGTAATTTCCTGACGAATGCCGTTCTGGGACGTTCGCGATGCCTGCATCTCCTGCTTGAGTTCGTCGATCTTGCCATCGACCTGTGCCAGCCGGACCTGGATCGATTTCATCACCTCAAACCTAAGCTCCGCCGTCACGTCGGCCATCTTCATCTATCCCTAAGCTTTCACCTCGATAGCATAATTCTCGATCACCGTGTTGGCCAACAGCTTGTCGGCGGCGTCCTTCAACGCCGCCTCGGCGCTGGGCCTTGTCGGAGCCCGACAGCTCGATGTCGAACACCTTGCCCTGGCGCACGCTGGCGACGCCATCGACGCCGAGCGATTTCAGCGCGCCTTCGATGGCCTTGCCCTGCGGGTCAAGGATGCCTGATTTCAGGGTGACGGTGACACGCGCTTTCACGGTAATCCTCAGCTCTTGACCAGCACCGGACCGGAGCCCGCGGGCCGTTCGTTTTCCATCAGAATCCCCAGCCGCTTGGCGACTTCGGTATAGGCCTCCAGCAGGCCGCCGAGATCGCGGCGGAAGCGATCCTTGTCGAGCTTCTCGTTCGACTTGATATCCCACAGCCGGCACGAATCGGGCGAGATCTCGTCGGCAACGATGATCCGCATCATCTCGTTCTCGAACAGGCGGCCGCATTCCATCTTGAAATCGACCAGGCGGATGCCGATGCCGAGAAACAGGCCGGTGAGGAAGTCATTGACGCGGATCGCCAGCGCCATGATGTCGTCGATCTCCTGCGGCGTGGCCCAGCCGAACGCGGTGATGTGCTCCTCGGAGACCATGGGGTCGTTGAGCTGGTCGTTCTTGTAATAGAATTCGATAATCGAGCGCGGCAGCTGGGTGCCTTCCTCGATACCGAGGCGCTGCGACAGCGATCCCGCCGCCACGTTCCGCACCACCACCTCCAGCGGCACGATCTCGACCTCGCGAATCAGTTGCTCGCGCATGTTGAGGCGGCGGATGAAATGGGTCGGCACCCCGATGTCGTTGAGGTGTTGAAACAGGTATTCTGAAATCCGGTTGTTGAGGACGCCCTTGCCCTCGATCACCTGGTGCTTTTGCTTGTTGAACGCGGTCGCATCGTCCTTGAAGTGCTGGATCAGGGTTCCCGGCTCCGGACCTTCGTAAAGGACCTTGGCCTTGCCTTCATAAATGCGGCGTCGACGGCTCATTGGGATGTACCGTGTGTTGTTGAAATCCATGAATTTGGTGTGCTCCGGATGACAAGAAGTGAGACCCACGACGGAGCTGCCGCGAAGGCCAGGAACCAAGAAACAGAACGAGAACCGAGCCTGGAATCCAACCTATCCGATTGGCCTACCCAGCACAATCGATCCGGTCCCCTGGGGCCACAGTTTTACCGCTTTACCTGCCGCTTTAAGGCTCGTTGCTCTTAACCATTCGCCCTAATATCTAGGTATGCGAAGGGCCTGCCACAATGAGGCCGCCGGCGGCCCAAATCGGTGCCAGAAGGAAACTTGGTCATGACCACGTTCGACAAGCGCGAGGAAGCCTTCGAGAAGAAATTTGCGCTCGATGAGGAGCAGAAGTTCAAGGCTGAAGCGCGCCGCAACCGGCTGCTCGGACTGTGGGCAGCCAGGAAACTTGGCCTTTCGGGCGATGCCGCCGGCGCCTATGCCAAGGAAGTGGTTGCCGCCGAATTCGCGGAAGGCGCCGACGCCGCGGTGGTCCGCAAGCTGATGGGCGATTTCGGCGCGAAGGGGGTCGATGTCACCGAGGCGCAGCTCCGCCAGGAGATGACCGAACTGATGGTGCAGGCCATCGCGCAGGTGAAGGCGGGGACGTGAGCACAGCCCCTCCCTAGCGTCATTCCGGACGCCGCAGAGCGGCGATCCGGAATCCCGAAGTAACAGAAGATCACCACAAGATTCCGGGTTCGTGCTTCGCACGCCACGGAATGACAACCGCCTTAGGCTCCGAGGGTGTCCTCACCCCTCCTTGAAGCCGTATTCCGGCACGTTGCCGCTGGCGCCGTAATATTTGTACGGCAGGAATTTGCCCGACATCGTCAGCTTGACCCGATCACCCTTGGGATTGGGCTGGCGTTCGATCGCCATGTCGAAATCGATCGCCGACATGATGCCGTCACCGAATTCCTCCTCGATCAGCGCCTTCCAGGCCGGAGCGTTAACCATCACCAGTTCGTAGAAACGATAGATCAGGGGATCGGTCGGCGGCATCTGCATGCCCTCGCCGCGCATCGGCGTCTCGTTGAGCATCGCGGTTTCGGATTTGGACAACCCGAACAGCTCGGCGGCGTTCGCGGCCTGCGGCTTGGTCAGCTTCATCTGGCCAAGGCAGGCGCCGACGATCAGCACTTCGGAATAGCCGCCGATCTTCTCGCAGATGTATTTCCAGCTCCAGCCCTTCTCGCGCTTGATGTCGAGCAGCTTTTCGGTGAGGTCGGATCGTTTCATGGGTCTCTCCCTTGTTTAAGTCTCGTCATGCCCGGGCTTAAGCGTGCGCCATGTGTCCCGGGCATCCACGTCTTGGCTCTCTCAGTCTAGGAAGACGTGGATGGCCGGGACAAGCCCGGCCATAACGCCTGCTTTGCTTCATGAAGCGGCACATCCGACACCGATGCGATCACCAGTTCGGACTTGCCGATCCGCACCACCGGCACGTTGCGCGGATCGTGATCGGGCGTATCAGTCGCAAAACTCTTGCTGCGGCTGACCAGAAAATCGACAATGTGATTTCGCACCGCATAGTAATAGGGATGGCGGTGCAGATCGGTGCGGCCGCGGTCCTTCGGCAGCGGATTCTCCACGATCTCGGCCAGCACGGCACCGGGGCCGTTGGTCATCAGGAAAATCTTGTCGGCGAGATAGATCGCCTCGTCGACGTCGTGGGTGATCATGAAAGCCGTCTGCCCGGTCTCCAGACAGATGCGGCGGACCTCGTCCTGCAGCGTGCCGCGCGTCAGCGCATCCAGCGCCGAGAACGGCTCGTCCATCAGCATGATTTTCGGCGTGATCGAGAGCGCACGCGCAATGCCGACGCGCTGCTTCATGCCGCCGGAGAGCTCCGACGGGCGCTTGTGCTCGGCGCCGGTGAGGCCGACGAGATCGATGAAAGTCTGCGCGTGCGCCCTCACCTTGGCGCGGTCCCAGTGCCGCCATTTAGAGGTCACGGCATAGGCGACGTTGCCGAGCACGGTGCGCCACGGCAGCAGCGCGTGGCTCTGGAAAATCACGGCGCGGTCGAGGCTGGTGCCGTCGATCGCCTGCCCATCCACGATCACGGCGCCTTCGCTCGGCGCATCCAACCCGGCGAGGATGTTCAGCACCGTGGTCTTGCCGCAGCCCGAATGACCGATCACGCAGGCGAATTCGCCGCGCTGCATCGACAGCCAGAGATCTTCGAACACCGCAATCTCGCCGCCGCCGGCGCCCGGATAGCGCTTTGCGATGGCTTCAATGGAAATGAATTTGTCGGTCATCGCATCATTCCGGGAACGTGACCATGCGGGTGAAGCGCGCCAGAATCTGATCGAGCAGCATGCCGACGATGCCGATCAGGAGAATGGCGATGATGACATTGGTGATCGAGAGGTTGTTCCACTCGTTCCAGACGAAATAGCCAATGCCGGTGCCGCCGACCAGCATTTCGGCGGCGACGATCACGAGCCATGCGATGCCGATCGAGATCCGCATGCCCGTGAGAATGGTCGGCGCTGCCGCGGGCAGGATGACGGTGAAGGCGCGCCGCAGCGTGCCGACTTCAAGTGTGCGCGCGACGTTGATCCATTCCTGGCGCACGGCGGCGACGCCGAATGCGGTATTGAGCAGCATCGGCCATACCGAACAGATGAAGATCACGAAGATCGCGGACAGCCCGGAATCCTTGATGGTGTAGAGCGCCAGCGGCATCCAGGCGAGCGGCGAGATCGGTTTGAGAATCTGGATGAAGGGATCGAGCGCCCGGTTGATCAAGGGCGACATCCCGATCAGGAAGCCAAGCGGAATGGCGACGATCACGGCCAAGAGATAACCGAGCCCGACGCGCGCGATCGAATAGCCGAGCTGGATGCCCAGTCCCTTGTCATTCGGCCCGTTATCGTAGAACGGCCGCTTCAGATGCTCCCACAATTTGGCGCCGACATCGAGCGGACCGGGCATCGCCGATTTTCCAGCCGTCGCCGTCACGCCCATCAGCTTGGCATATTCCGGACTCATGCTGGCGACCGCGCCGGTGCCGCGCGTGGCGATGTGCCAGACGCCGATGAAGGCCGCGAACAGCGCGATTGAGACGATCGCCGCGCGAAGGCGGAGAGAGGAACTCATCGCCGCGTCCCCGTCTGTGTGGACTCGCTTGGGCAACCGGCTGCCACTGCCCGATCTCTCACGACGACTTCCTGATCCTGAAGCTGTTGAGATAGTCCTCCGGCGCCGCCGGATCGAAGCTCTTGCCCATCACCGAGAACGACTTGTAGGACGACGCCGGCGGCGCCAGCCCCATCTCCGCCATGGCCTTGCGCGTGTCGGTCGCGAGATAGACCTGCTCGGCGATCGACTTGTAATCCACCTCGCCCTTGACCTGACCCCAGCGCTTCATCTGCGTGAGCATCCAGACCGCGAAGGATTGCCAGGGGAACGGGTCGAAGTCGACGCGCTTGGCATCGGTTTTGACGCCGCCCAGTCCGTCGGCATAGGTCCCGGTCAGAACCTGCTCCAGCACGGTGACCGGCGCGTTGATGTAGTTCGCCGGCGCAATCGCTTCCGCGATCTGCTTGCGGTTCTCTGCTTTCGAGGCGTAGGCGGTGGCATCGAGGATCGCCCGCGTCAGCGCAGCGAAGCTGTTGGGCGATTCCGTGATGAACTCCCGGCTCGCCGCGAAGCTGCAGCAGGGATGCCCATCCCAGATCTCCTTGGACAGAAGGTGCATGAAGCCGACGCCGTCATAAATCGCGCGCTGGCAGATATTGTCGGGCGCGAGGAAGCCGTCGATGTTCTCGGCGCGCAGATTGGCGACCATCTCCGGCGGCGGCACCGAACGCAGCTGCACATCGGTGTCGGGGTCGAGGCCGTGTTCGGCGAGGTAGTAGCGCAGCAGATAGTTGTGCATCGAATAGTCGAACGGAATGGCGAATTTCATGCCTTTCCAGTCCGCAGGATTCCGCTTGTCCTTGTGCTTCATCGCAAGCGTGATGCCCTGCCCGTTGATGTTCTCGATCGCCGGCACCGCGAAGGGAATCGCCTGGGCACCGAGGCCGAGCGAAATCGCGATCGGCATCGGCGCGAGCATGTGGGCGGCGTCGTATTCCTTGTTGATGGTCTTGTCGCGGACCACCGCCCAGCCGGCCGTCTTGACCACCTCGACGTTGAGGCCGTGCTTGGCATAGAAGCCGAGCGGCGCCGCCATGATGATCGGGGTCGCGCAGGTGATCGGGATGAAGCCGACCTTGAGATCCTTTTTCTCCGGGCTGCCGGCTTCCGCAAAGGCCTCGGTCGCCGTCTTGAGCGGAAAGAATTGGGAGATCGCGGCGAGCGCGGTCGCCGCGCCGACCGATTTAAGAAACGCACGGCGCGCGGCATCCTTCGGAAACATCGCGCGCATGACAGCCGAGGCAACGACGCCCTCGTAACGCTGCTCGCTGCTTGCCACCGGCTCGCATCGCAGCGCCGCAGCAGCCTGATCATGTTCGGCCGCTGATCGATGCCGGCCGCACACGCAGCCCGCCCGCGAAAGCGCGCGATCGGCATCGAAGGGATCGTCAAAGATGGACATTCCGTACTTCCTCACGTGGTGCCAAGTATTCGGGAGGCAAATCCCGCCACGCCCATGAATTCACCGCCCGGCCGCGACAGCACGGCCGGGCGATGAAAAATCATGCACTTTCTATGCCGCTTTTTCGGTCAACTTGGCCTCCGTAGGCAGCCCCTCCTCGATCGGCAGCGATGGATCGCGCGACCATTCATTCCAGGAACCGAAATACATCCGCACATCCTTCACACCGGCATTCTTCAGCGCGAGGAAGGTGTTCGCCGCACGCGCGCCCTTGAAGCAATAGAGATAGACTGGGGTATTCTGCGAGATGCCGACGGTCGCGCATTCGGCGAGGATTTCATCCTTGGACTTGAAGCGCGGGCCCTCCCCCGTCGGCTTCATCATCCGGTACCATTCAAGCCAGACGGCGCCGGGGATGCGCCCTTTGCGCGGGCAGAAGTCCTTGCCGTAGGGCGAGGAGCTGTCGCCGATCCACTCATCGACGTCGCGCACGTCGAGCAGAGCGATGCCGGGCTTGCCGACGGCCGCAAGCATGGTCTTGGCGTCGATCAGGATGTCAGCGGCCTCGGGAACGATCGAGAATGATGCCGGCGCGGGCGTCGGCACGGCCGTCGTAACCGGCAATCCCTTGGCCACCCAGGCGTCGTAGCCGCCATGCAAGACCTTGATCTTGGGGTAGCCGAGCATGGTCAAGAGGTAATAGCCGCGGCAGGACTGGCCGAAGCCCGAATTCATCGACTGCTCGTAAATGACGGCGGTTTCCTTGCCCGACAGCCCGGCCTTTCCGAAAGCGTCGGCGAACTTCGTCTTCAGCTCGTGAATGCCTTCCGGCGTGGATGTGGCGAGGTAGGTGAAGATCTCATGCACGTTCACGGCATTCGGGATGTGCCCCGCGCCATAGGCATCCGGATTGCGCGTGTCGATGATGACACACGGCTCCCTGGATGCGAGTTCGGCGAGTTCGCCGGCAGAAATCAGAACGTCCGTCATGGCAGCCTCTCCTGTTTTGGTGTGGAAGTTTGGGTCGATCCGAAATCCTTCTGAAAACTCACATCTCCGCCAGCATCTTGCGCAGCTGCTTGGTGGCCGGCGTGACGATGGCGACGAAATAGGCTTCGCGAAGCCGTCGCTGGGCGCGATGGCTCATAAGGTATCCCCGCGCGCCGCAATGGAGCATCGCCGCATGCGCGGCGGCGACACAGGCGTCGCCGGCGCGGAGCCGAAGGGCTATGACCTTGCGCCAATAGCGGTCCTCCTCATTGAAGGGGTCGGCGGCCAGCGCCATCGCTTCCGTTTCAAGCTCGGCAAGCAATTCCCTGAAGTTGACCGGCTGTTGCGGCAGATAGCGGTTGACGTGGCCGAGCGGCGCATCGACCTCGTTCATGATGTTGATGCAGTCCTTGATCAGGCCGGTGGCCATGCCTGCCTGCAGCAGGATGAATCCCGCGCGGATTTTCTTCACAAAAGGGCCTGCCGGGTCGGCCAGGATGAGATCGTCAGGCACAAAGACGTCGCGGAACTGCACGCCGTAGGTGCCCGTCCCGTCCATCGCAAGGAACGGCTTGCATGGCTGCAAGGTGACCCCGGGGTCCGAACAATCGGCAAGAAACATCACGATGCCGCCGGGCTCGTCCTCGCGCTCAAAAATGCTGCCGAAGAAATGTCCGGGCCCGAGATTCGACACCCAGGGCAGCGCGCCCCTGATGATATAGCCGCCATCGACCTTGCGGCCCTTCAATTTCAATTTCTCGATTCCGAAGAAGCTCTTCATCGGATTGGAAAGACCGGTGCCGCCGAGGATTTGCCCGGTCGCGAATTTGTCGCCGAATCTGGCAATCAGCTTTGGATTGCTCGAATTCGCGGCGTACCAGACCAGCGTGTTCTGACACCACGCCATGAAGGCGGTCGCGCCACAGACTTCGCCGAGCGCGGCGATCGAGGCAATGGCGTAGCGCAGATCGGCTGCGCCATTCTTCGGTTGATGGCTTCCCCACGCGCCGACATCGCCAAGGCGGCGGAGCAGCTCCTCGGGATATACGGTCCCGGCATCGATCGCGGCCGCTATCGGAGCAAGGTTCTTGCGGGCGATCGTCGCGACCTGATCGGCAATCGATGCCGGAGAAAGATCGTCCTCAACCGCCAGCCGGGATGCTGCCAATGAACCCATGAAACCCTCCGCGAAACGCCTGGTTTTGCAACGCCCGGTTTTCTGTGGCCTTCAGGAAGCGCTGACCTCGAGATTGACAGGGCGTGTGAAGGTGTTGGCGACCGGCGACCACTTCTTGACATGGGCGACCAGCGCATCGATCTCGCCCTTCGGAACGCCCTCGCATTCCATGTCGACCTTGACCCGAACGTCGGTGAAACCGACCGGTTTCTCGCTGACGTCGCCGGTGCCCCAGACCGCGGTGATGTTGAGGTCGCCCTCAAGCTCGAGCTCGAGCTTGTTGACGATCCAGCCGCGGTGCACCGCGTTGGCGTGGAGCCCCACGGCAAGGCAGGAGCCCAGCGCGGCGAGTGAGGCCTCGGAAGGATTGGGCGCGGTGTCGTCGCCCAGCAGGCCCGGCGGCTCGTCGACGATGTAGGGCGCGAGATTGCGGATGTAGTTGGCGTGGCGGAACTTGCCTTCGGCCACCGTCTTGCACTTCAAGGTCTTGATGACCTTCGGATTGGCCTTGCCGTTGGCGATGAGCTGCTCGAGCCCGTCTTTATCGATCGGGGCAAGGCAGCCTGTAAGCACTGTTTTCTGAGCGACCGCGGTCATTGATTTTCTCCCTAGGGGTAGGATACCGAACGGTCTGTATCCTGCATGAAGCGTGCCAGTCGGCACGCCGGAGAAAACCCGAAGTCTTGAAGCTGCTTAGCGCGCCCTGCCTTCGAATTGACCAGCGGCGCGTTGCTCAATCGTGATGCAATTTCTGGCGCGCGCGATCATTTTGCGCGCAGCAAGATGCGACTTGATGATTGCGGCACAGTTGGATTAACTGGGGCCATGGGCAAGTCATCTTCGAAAGCACGTTCCGTCGCGGCGAACCTCGCCGCCGGCGATGACGAGTCCGCGCGCGGACGCCTGCTGAGTGCCGCGACGCGACTGTTCTGCAAGAACGGCATCAACGCTACCGGCATCGACGCCATCATCAACGAAGCCGGCACCGCAAAGACAACGCTCTACAAGCTGTTCGGATCGAAAAACAACCTGGTGCACGTCGTGCTTGAGACCGAGGGCAAGCAGTGGCGCGAATGGTTCATCGGAGCCATCGAAGCCGGCGGCGGCAGCGCGCAGGCAAAATTGACGCGGATTTTTCCGGCGCTGAAGGACTGGTTCCGCCAGGAGCGTTTTTACGGCTGCCCCTTCATCAACGCCGTCGGTGAGCACGACAAGGATCAGAAGCGGCTTCGCGCCATCGCGATGCGGCACAAGAAGGTCGTCCTCGCCTATATCGAGAAGCTCGCCGGCGAGATGGGCGCCGCCGAACCGGAAGTGCTCGCCCATCAGCTCGGACTGCTGATGGACGGCGCGATCGTCGCCGCCATGGTGTCGCGCGATCCCGGAGTGGCCGATACGGCGGGGCTCGCGGCGTGCTCGCTGTTCGTGCCTTCGAAGCCCAGGAAGCAAAAACGCGCAGGCAGCGCGCCGGAACAGCTGGTCGCTGTCTGAACCAGACGGTCGGCGCTGGCGCAACCGTCAGGAGCGCCCCGGCAGGAAAGATGCGAGCCGCTCCAGCTCGGCCCCGAGATCCCGCTCGACATCGGCGACGCCCATTTTGACGACCCGGTAGCCGCGCGCTTCCAGCCAGGCCTGACGCGCGGCGCGATCGCTCGCAATGACGTCGGTCTCGTTCGGATTGATCAATTCGATCGCGATCCTGTGCACGAAGGAGACGAAATCCGGAATATGCCGCCCGACCGGCGTCTGCCGTTTGAATTGGCCGGCGAAGCGGCGGTCGCGGGTGAGCGCCTGCCACAGGATGCGCTCGGCGTCGGTCGGATTGCGCCGCAACAGCCGCGCCAACCCGCGCACGGTGCCGCTTTCCGACGGCATGGCGCCCTGCCCGTGCTCGGCCAATAGCGCACGCAGCCGCGTGGCCTGCGCTCCATCGAGCACGCCACCCTTGGCCGGACCTTTACGTCCCTCCGCGATCGCCATCACCACGCCGTGCAGCGTGTGCATGTCCTGCTTGGTCGGATCCATCCGGGTGAAGATGTTGCGCAAATTGACCAGCATGGTCTCGCGCTTCTCTGCCGGGCGCAGGAATTCGACCTTGTCGAGTTCGCGAACCAGATTGTCGAAGAAGGCCTGCATCTGGTGCTGCGAGGCGGGCTCGGAGCGCTCAGGCATCGAAAACGGCAACGCGCCTTCGGTTGCGAGCTTGAACCACTCATAGCCGATCAGGAGTACCGCCTGCGCCAGATTGAGCGAGGCAAAGCCGGGATTGACCGGAAAGGTGATGATGCGGTTGGCGAGCCCGACCTCCTCGTTCTGCAGCCCGTAGCGCTCGCGGCCAAAGAGGATTCCGACCGTGCCGCCGGCCCTGATCTGGCCGGCCATCTCCACGGCGGCCGCTTCCGGCGCCATCACCGGCTTGGCCTGGTCGTGGGCGCGGGCGGTGGTGGCAAACAACAATGTGCAGTCGGCGACCGCCTGCTCGACCGTGTCGAACAGTTCGACCTGATCCAGGATGTGGTCGGCACCGGCGGCGGCGCGCTGCGCGCTGATATTCGGCCAGCCGTCGCGCGGGTTGACGATGCGCAGCCGCGTCAGCGCAAAATTTCCCATCGCCCGCGCGGCCATGCCGATGTTCTCGCCGAGCTGCGGCTCGACCAGAATGACAATGGGACCGGCCAGCTCAAAGCCTGTTTTGGTCTTGTCGGTGCCCGAACCGGACATTCATTTCACTTTCTGATTCAATATCTGAAAGCTTTGGATCAAGTTCCGAAGAATCTGATTCAACACCTCCAGCGACGAACCCTTCGTTTGCCTGTCCGGGAGAATTTCTCAAGCAATATAATTGGCTTAGCGAAACTTTCTGACGCGAGGTCGAAACACTCGGACAGCGCCACAACAATCGTTTGCGTGCGCTCGCCTTTCGGTTAGGCTGTCGATCACAATCAAAACGAACCCGAAAAGCCGGTTCAACGGCGCCGGGCACAGGGGGGAGGCTACGATGCATCGTAAATGGTCATTGGCCATTGCAGGAGTGGTTTTGATTCTGGCCGGCGGAGTGCTGGCTTATCTGACGCAAACCTCTGATGGCATCCAGATCAGGGACGTGCGCTTTGCCGGCGCGAAGGGCAACACCATGAGCGCCCTGCTCTATGTCCCGCCCAACGCGACCGCCAAGACCCCGGCCCCCGGCATTCTGGCCGTACACGGCTACATCAACTCGCGCGAGACCCAGGATGGCTTTGCCATCGAGTTTGCCCGCAGGGGCTACGTGGTGCTGGCGCTGGACCAGACCGGTCATGGCTACAGCGATCCGCCGGCCTTCGCCAACGGCTTCGGCGGCCCTGACGGGCTCGCCTATCTGCGCAGCCTCGACATCGTCGACAAGAGCAATATCGGGCTTGAGGGCCACTCGATGGGCGGCTGGACCGTGCTCGCCGCCGCATCCGCAATGCCCAACGACTACAAGTCGATGGTATTGGAGGGATCCTCGACCGGCAAACCTTTCGCCGCCGAGGGCACCGCCACCTGGCCGCGCAACGTCGCGCTGGTGTTCGCGCAGTATGAGGAATTTCCGGAGCTGATGTGGGGCGTCGAGCGGGCGCGCGACGTCACGCAAAGCGCAAAACTCTGGGCATTGTTTGGCACGCAAGGGCCCGTCGAACCCGGCAAGGTCTACGGCGACTTCGCGCAAGGCACCGCGAGAGTGCTGTACACGCCGGCGATCACGCATCCGGTTGAGCATATTTCACAACAGGCCATCGGCTACAGCCTCGACTGGTTCGCCAAGACCTTGCAAGGCGGCACGCCGCGTCCCACGGACGACCAAATCTGGTTCCGCAAGGAGCTGGGCACACTGATCGCGCTGATCGGTTTTGTCGTGCTCCTGCTCGGAGTATTCGACGGCCTGCTCGGAACGCCGGTGTTTTCGCGTCTCGGATTGCCCAAGAACGCCGATGCCGCCGCACCGGCCCAAGTCGCGGCCAGCGGCCGCCGCTGGACCACGGCCTTCGTGCTATCCGCCTTCATTCCCGCGCTGACCTATTATCCGGCCTTCGCGCTGGGCGGCACCCTGGTGACGCCGTCGCACTACCTGCCCCAGGGCATCACCAACCAGATCATGGTCTGGGCCGTCATCAACGGGCTGATCGCGCTCGCCCTGATGCCGTTTACGCCCAAACGCAGCAGCCGGACCGGGATTATCGTGCCGTCGATCCTGATCGCGCTCGCCACTGTCATCATCGGCTACGCCGCGCTCTGGCTGGCGGACCTTGCCTTCAAGATCGATTTCCGCTTCTGGATCGTCGCGCTCAAGCTGATGAGCGCGAAGCAATTCCTTATTTTCCTGATCTACCTCATTCCGTTCACGGCGTTTTTCGTCATCGCGCTGCATGTGCTGCACCGGAATTTCTCGACCATGGGGGCCGGGCGCGGCGCGCTTTACCTGACCAATATCCTGGCGCTGACGCTGGGCTTCATCGTGCTGTTGGGCTTGCAGTACGGCACGTTGTGGCTATCGGGAAAACTGTTCAATCCGCTGCCCGATCCCGGCTTCGTGCCGCTCTCCACGATCATCGCGATCCAGTTCGTGCCGCTGCTGGCGATCTGCGCCGTCATCGCCACGTTCACTTGGCGGCGAACCGGCTCCAGCCTGCCCGGCGCCCTGATCTGCGGTCTGTTCGTCACCTGGTACGTGGTGGCGGGCACGGCCACCCAGGCGGCGTTTTAGAGCTTTTCGAGAGCTCGTTCTGATCAATCAGAACCGAGGCTCTCGGCCAAAAGATGGGCTGAAAGTGCATAACGCCTTGGCTTTCGCCAGGGCGTTGGCGGTGCTATAGCGCGCATATCACCCCACCTACCCCGAAACGCGCTATTCCAAAAAGGCCCCATCTCCATGGCAAAAATCAAGGTGACCAACCCCGTCGTCGAACTCGATGGCGACGAGATGACCCGGATCATCTGGCAGTACATCAAGGACAAGCTGATCAACCCGTTCCTCGACATCAACCTGATGTATTTCGACCTCGGGATGGAATACCGCGACAAGACCAACGACCAGGTCACGGTCGATGCCGCCAACGCCATCAAGAAAGTCGGCGTCGGCGTCAAATGCGCCACCATCACCCCGGACGAGGCCCGGGTGAAGGAATTCGGCCTGAAGGAGATGTGGAAATCGCCGAACGGCACCATCCGCAACATCCTGGGCGGCGTGGTGTTCCGCGAGCCGATCATCTGCAGGAACGTGCCCCGCCTGGTTCCCGGCTGGACCAAGCCGATCATCATCGGCCGCCACGCCTTCGGCGACCAGTACCGCGCCACCGACTTCAAATTCCCCGGCAAGGGCACGCTGACGATGAAATTCGTCGGCGACGACGGCAAGGTGATCGAGCGGGAGGTTTACAAGTCACCGAGCGCCGGCGTGGCGCTGGCGATGTACAATCTCGACGATTCCATCGCCGATTTCGCCCGCGCCTCGCTGAACATGGGCCTGTCCAAGGGCTATTCGGTCTATCTCTCGACCAAGAACACCATCCTCAAGGTCTATGACGGGCGCTTCAAGGACATCTTCCAGGAGATTTTCGACAAGGAATTCAAGTCGCAATTCGACGCCAAGCGCATCACCTATGAACATCGCCTGATCGACGACATGGTTGCTGCTGCGATGAAGTGGTCCGGCGGCTACGTCTGGGCCTGCAAGAACTACGACGGCGACGTGCAGTCCGACACCGTCGCGCAGGGCTACGGCTCGCTCGGCCTGATGACCTCGGTCCTGATGACGCCGGACGGCAAGACGGTGGAAGCCGAGGCCGCCCACGGCACCGTGACCCGCCACTACCGCGAGCATCAGAAGGGCAAGGAGACCTCGACCAACTCGATCGCCTCGATCTTCGCCTGGACGCGCGGGCTGTCGCATCGCGCCAAGCTCGACAACAATGCCGAGCTGGAGAAATTCGCGTCCACGCTGGAGAGGGTCTGCGTCGAGACCGTGGAAGCCGGCTTCATGACCAAGGACCTTGCGCTGCTGGTCGGCGCCGACCAGCGCTGGCTGTCCACCACCGGCTTCCTCGACAAGGTCGCGGAAAACCTCACCAAGGCGACGGCATAAGCAAGGCTGTTCTCACATCGTCATTGCGCGCCCGATGACAGGCTCCGCGAAGCAATCCAGACACGCACAGTCATGGATTGCTTCGCCGCTTTACTCCTCGCAATGACGGCAAACTCGGAAAAATGCGTCATGACATTCCCCAAGAGTGCCGCTCTCGCCCTGCTATTGCTGTCAGGTTCCCTCGTGGACGCCTCTGCCGCCGAAACCCCTGTTCCCAGCGCCATCGCGGCGCCAGGAGAAACCGTCGTGCTCAGCACGCACGCCGAAGGCGCGCAGATCTATGAATGCAAGGCCGGCGCCGACGGCAAGTTGGCCTGGGCGTTCCGCGAACCGATCGCCACACTGATCGTCGACGGCAAGACGGTCGGCCGGCACTATGCCGGCCCGAACTGGGAGCACAGCGACGGCAGCGCCGTGGTCGGCAAAGTCGTCGGCAACGCCCCCGGGGCCACGCCCAATGATATCGCCTGGCTCAAGCTGGAGGTGGTCTCCCAGCGCGGCAGCGGCGTCCTTACCGGCGTCACGACGGTGCAGCGGATCAACACCCAGGGCGGCAAGCTCGAGGGCGCCTGCGACAAGGCCGGCAGCTTCAGAAGCGCGCCCTACTCCGCGGATTACGTGTTCCGGCGCAAGGGTTGAACGAAGCGGGTTGGGCGGAAACGCCCGAAGTCGTCGCGGTGCCTAGCACCTCGAGATTATTTCTCTGCTGGCTGGTCGTCATGCGCGGCTTGCGCGAGTTCGGCAACGGCGAGGTCGCCGCTATCGGCGAGCCGCGCCTTTGCGGTTTTCCTGACGTGAGCCGCGAGCGTCGGCATGCGTTCGATCAGCGCATGGAAATCCTGCGCATCGAGCGCCAGCAGCCTGGTCTTGCGCATCGCCGTCACGGTGCCGCTGCGTTTGGTACGATGCAGCAACGCGATTTCTCCGAAGAACGTGCCGTCGGAAAACCGAATTTGCCGGTTCGGCAATTCGATCTCGACCTCGCCCGCGGTGACGAAATACATCGAGGACGCGACGTCGCCGCGCCGCACCAGGACCTCGCCCGTCTCGATGGTCTGCGCCCGCAACAGCCGCATGATGTCGGCGATTTCGGTGGCGGAAAGGTGCGAGAACAACGGCACCCGCGCCAGCATGCCCCAGGTCACCACGAAATCGCGCCGCCGCACCTCGTCGGCGAAGGCGGTGGAAATGATCGCCACCGGCAGCGCGATCATCGTCAGGCCGCCGATGATGGCGAATACCGACACCAGCTTGCCCAACGGCGTGACCGGGACGACGTCACCATAGCCCACGGTACCCAGCGTCACGATCGCCCACCACATCGCCTGTGGAATGGTGCCCAATTTGTCGGGCTGCACGTCGCGTTCGATCGTATAAAGCAGGGAAGCGAACACCAGCACCGCGCCCGCCAGGATCACGAGGCAGCCGAACAGCGCCCGCCGCTCGGCATGAAGGGCCGCAAACAGCGAGCGCATCGCCGGCGAATAGCGCACCAGCTTGAAAAACGGCAGCACGCCGAGCAGCACGAGTGTCAAGCGGCTGCCGACGAGGAACGCGATCGTCGCCGGCAGGAATGCCAGGAGATCGATGATGCCAAGACTTGAAAGCGCATATTCGATGCGGTCCTGCGCCGGCGATTTCTTCCGCGGCGAATGGCCGACCACGCTCCAGAGCCGGGCCAGGTACTCCAGCCCGAACACCACCACCGCGCCGATCTTGATGGCGGTGAAAAGCCACCCAAAACGCGCGTCGAACTCCGGCACCGACGCGAGGATCATCGCCAGCACGTCGACGATGACGATGGAAACGATCAACCGGACGAAGCGTGAGCCGACGGAATAAGACGGATGATCGTGCTCAAGCAGTTCGTAAACGCGATCCCTCAGATCGGGGTCGCTCAGCCGCTTGCTGCGCGAAACGATCGCCACTGCCGGTATCCTGCGCTCTTCCGAAGTTCGCGTGTCCCCCGCCGACGCCCTCTGACGCGAACTCTGGAATCAAAGGGGAACTATATATAGCCCCCTATGCGGCAGCGGATTTGATGTTCCTCAAGGGTCGCGCGACCGCTCGAACGGCCCTACGCGCCGGCCATCGCCTTTTCGATGGCCGAGAGCGCCGCATTCGCCTTGGCACCATCGGGCCCGCCGGCCTGCGCCATGTCGGGCCGGCCGCCGCCGCCCTTGCCGCCGAGCACGACCGAGGCGACGCGCGCCAGATCGACCGCGTTGTAGCGCGAGGTGAGGTCCGAGGTGACGCCGACGACGACGCCGGCCTTGCCGTCCCCGGTGACGCCGACGATGGCCACCACGCCGGAGCCGAGTTGCTTCTTGCCGTCATCGGCAAGGCTCTTGAGGTCCTTCATTTCGATGCCTTCGACCGCGCGCGCCATCAGCTTGACGTTGCCGACTTCGCGGACTCCCGCCGGCCCTGCCGCCGCCGATCCGTTCGAAGCGGTCGCACCGCCGCCCATCGCCAGTTTCTTGCGCGCATCCGACAGATCGCGCTCAAGCTTCTTGCGCTCCTCCATCAGCGCGGCGATCCGCGCCGGCATCTCTTCGAGCGGGGTGCGCAGTTCTGAGGCCGCGTGCCTTGCGAGCTGCATGGTATCGTTGGCATGTTTTCGCGCATAGCGTCCGGTCAGCGCCTCGATGCGGCGAACGCCCGAGGACACCGCGCTTTCGCTGGTCACCGAGATCAGGCCGATATCGCCGGTGCGGCGCACATGGGTGCCGCCGCACAATTCCACCGACCAGCCGAGCGCGTTGGTCCCGTGCTCGCGCGCGGTCTTGCCCATCGAGACGACGCGCACCTCGTCGCCGTATTTCTCGCCGAACAGCGCGCGGGCGCCGGCCTCGCGCGCATCGTCCACCGCCATCAGCCGCGTAGTGACCTCGTCGTTCTCCAGCACCACCTCGTTGGCGATATCCTCGATCCGGCTCAACTCTTCGGGCGTGATCGGCTTCTGATGCACGAAGTCGAAGCGCAAGCGATCCGGTGCCACCAGCGAACCGCGCTGGGCGATGTGATCGCCGAGCACCTGGCGCAGCGCCTCGTGCAGCAGATGCGTCGCGGAGTGATTTCGGCGGATAGCACTTCGCCGATCATGATCGACTTCGAGACGAAGTGCGTCACCCACCTTAAGACCACCCTTCTCGACCCTGACGTTGTGCACGACAAGATCGCCAGCCTGCTTCTGACAGGTAAGAACAGTGGCAATTATTTCGCTATCAGAGGCTCGCATCAGCCAGCCGGTGTCACCTACCTGTCCGCCGGATTCAGCATAGAATGGGGTCTGATTGAAAATTATTTCGCCGCTTTCGCCGGGTCTCAGTTCGGTTACTTCTTCGCCTCCGCGAATGATCGTTTGGACGGCCCCCTCGCTCACTTCGGTTTCGTAGCCAAGAAATTCTGTGGCGCCGTACTTCTCGCGCAAAGGGAACCAATAAGTTGCGGCCTTCGTATCGCCGGAACCCGCCCAGGCCGCGCGCGCCTTGGCGCGCTGCCGGTCCATCGCGTCGGTAAAGGAAGCAATGTCGACGCCGATGCCGCGGTTGCGCAGCGCATCCTGGGTCAGATCGAGCGGGAAGCCATAGGTGTCGTACAGCGTGAAGGCCGTATCGCCGTCGAACATGTCGCCCTTTTTCAGGGAAGCGCTCTTCTCGTCGAGGATCGAAAGCCCGCGCTCCAGCGTCTTGCGGAACCGGGTTTCTTCCAGCCGCAGGGTTTCCTCGATCAGGTTCTCGGCCCGCACCAGTTCCGGATAGGCCTGGCCCATTTCGCGCACCAGCGCCCACACCAGCCGGTACATCAGCGGGTCCTTGGCCCCGAGCAATTGCGCATGGCGCATCGCGCGGCGCATGATCCGGCGCAGCACGTAGCCGCGGCCTTCATTCGAGGGCAACACGCCGTCGGCGATCAGGAACGACGACGCGCGCAGATGATCGGCGATCACGCGCAACGAGGCCTTCTGCTCGCCTTGCGGATCGGCGCCGGTCAATTCGGAGATGGCGCGGATCAGGGCGACGAACAGGTCGATGTCGTAATTGTCGTGCTTGCCCTGCAGGACCGCGGCGACGCGCTCCAGGCCCGCGCCGGTGTCGATCGACGGCTTCGGCAGGGGATTGCGGACCCCGGGGGAGACCTGCTCGTACTGCATGAACACGAGATTCCAGATCTCGATGAAGCGGTCGCCATCGGCCTCCGGCGAACCCGGCGGGCCGCCCCAGATCTTGTCGCCGTGGTCGTAGAAGATTTCCGAGCACGGCCCGCACGGGCCGGTGTCGCCCATCTGCCAGAAATTGTCGGAGCCCGCGATGCGGATGATCCGCGAGTTCGGGAAGCCCTGCGATCTTCTTCCAGAGATCGAACGCCTCGTCGTCGTCGATATAGACGGTGGCCGTGAGCTTGTCCTTCGGCAGGCCGAACTCTTTGGTCACCAGCTTCCACGCCAGTTCGATGGCGCGATCCTTGAAATAATCGCCGAACGAGAAATTGCCGAGCATCTCGAAAAACGTGTGATGCCGCGCGGTGTAGCCGACATTGTCGAGATCGTTGTGCTTGCCGCCGGCGCGCACGCATTTCTGCGAGGTGGTGGCGCGCACATAGGGGCGCTTCTCGACGCCGGTGAAGACGTTCTTGAACTGCACCATGCCGGCATTGGTGAACATCAGGGTCGGGTCGTTGCGCGGCACCAGCGGCGACGACGGCACGATCTCGTGGCCGTTGTCGGCGAAGAATTTGAGGAATGTCGACCTGATCTCGTTAACGCCGCTCATATCGGTCCAATCGCAAAACCGTTCGGGACCTGCCCGATCGCACCGGTCACTTTTCTGGTTCTCGCGCACCGCTTTTAGACAAGGGTACCAGCGCTGTCCAGAAACTGTGCAAGCCGATCAGGGGCTTGCCGCACGCGCGTAAAACCCTTGGACAGATGCTGCGGCTGCGTTGACAGCCTTGGCATGGCCGTGTTTTCCTCCTATCTGTTCAAGACAGTCACGTCGGGAGAGATCGGCCTTGTGCCGGCGCCGAAGGAGCAACCGCCCCGGAAACTCTCAGGCAAACGGACCGCGTGACTTGACAGCATCTGGAAAGAGGCACCGCAGGGTTTCGGCCCGGACGTGCCCGCCGACGGGATAATACTCTCAGGCACAGCGACAGATGGGGCTTTGCTGGTTTTTTGGGGAATCACCCCCGAAAAACCGCGAGGGCCCTGTGATGCTTGCACGCGACAACCAGCTTCCCCCTTTGAAACGCACGCCCTTGCACGCGCTGCATGTCGCAAGCGGCGGCAAGATGGTGCCGTTTGCCGGCTATGACATGCCGGTGCAATTCGGAACCGGCGTGCTCAGGGAACACCTGCATACCCGCATCAGCGCCGGCCTGTTCGACGTCTCGCATATGGGCCAGATCGCGCTGCGGCCGAAATCCGGCAAGCTCGAGGATGCGGCGCTGGCGCTGGAGCGGCTGGTGCCGCAAGATATCCTGGCGGTTGCGCCGGGACGGCAGCGCTACGCCCAGTTCACCAGATGAATCAGGGGGCATTCTCGACGACCTGATGGTGGCGAATTTCGGCGACCACCTGTTTCTGGTCGTCAACGCCGCCTGCAAGGCCGAGGACGAGGCGCATCTGCGCGCCCGCCTTTCGGATGTCTGCGTCATCGAGCCCCTCCCCGACCGCGCGCTGATCGCGCTGCAGGGACCGAAAGCGGAATCGGTGCTGGCCAAATTCTGCGCCGAGGTTCCGTCGATGCGATTCATGGACGCCGGTCCGCGCCGCGTCGGCGGCATCGAATGTTTCGTCTCGCGCTCGGGCTATACCGGGGAAGACGGCTTTGAGATTTCGGTCCCGGCCGAGGCGGCCGAGCGGCTTGCCAGCGACCTGCTGGCCGATAGCGAGGTGCTGCCGGTCGGGCTGGGCGCGCGGGACAGTCTCAGGCTGGAGGCCGGGCTTTGCCTCTATGGCCACGACATCGACACCTCGACGACGCCGGTCGAGGGCGCGCTGGAATGGTCCATTCAAAAGAGCCGCCGCAAGGGCGGCGCGCGCGCCGGCGGCTTCCCCGGCGCGGAGCTGATCCTGGCGCAACTCGAGCAGGGCGCGCCGCGCCGCCGCGTCGGCCTGCAGGCCCGAGGGCCGCGCGCCCGTGCGCGAAGGCGCGCCGCTATTCGCGGATGCCGCCTCGTCCGAGCCGATCGGCGCGGTGACCTCGGGCGGCTTTGGCCCCAGCCTCAACGCGCCGGTTGCGATGGGCTACCTGCCCTCGCAGCTCGCGACGCAAGGCGGCCTCGTGTTCGCAGAGGTGCGCGGCCAGCGCCTGCCGCTGCGGATATCGCCGATGCCCTTCGTCCCCAACACCTACAAACGCTGACTTGCAAACGCTGAACGCCAGGGATTTGTCATGACGACGCTCTACACCGCCGACCACGAATGGCTCCGCATCGAGGGCGACGTCGCCACCATCGGCGTCACCGACTACGCGCAGTCGCAGCTCGGCGACGTCGTGTTCGTCGAACTGCCGAAGGTCGGCCGCAGCCTGAAGAAGGCGGAAGCCGCCGCCGTGGTCGAATCCGTCAAGGCCGCCTCCGACGTCTACGCGCCGATTTCGGGCGAAGTGACTGAGGTCAATGACGCGCTGTCCGCCGAACCCGCGCTGGTCAATTCCGACGCCGCCGGCAAGGCCTGGTTTTTCAAAGTGAAGATCGCCGACAAAAACGAACTCGGCGGCCTGATGGATGAGGCCGCCTACGCCAAACACATCGCGTAAACGAATGAAGCAATTTGCGACCACACACTCACTGTCATCGCCCGGCTTGACCGGGCGACCCAGTACGCCGCGGCCTTTCGGCTCAATCGCTGACTTCACGGCGTACTGGATGCCCCGCCTTCGCGGGGCATGACGAGCGATAGAGGAAAGCCCCATGAACGCGCCGCTCCGACACACCGACGAGCCCGCCGCCACCTTCGTGCGCCGCCATATCGGCCCCTCGCCCCGCGACATCGCGGCGATGCTGGAGACCGTGGGCGCCTCAAGCCTCAGGGCGCTGATGGCCGAGACCCTGCCCTGCTTCGATCCGGCAGAAGGCGCCGCTCGATCTCGGGCCACCCCTTGAGCGAGACCGAAGCGCTTTCGCATATGCGCGAACTCGCCTCGAAAAATCAGCTCTTCACCTCGCTGATCGGCCAGGGCTATTCCGGCACGATTCTGCCGGCGGTGATCCAGCGCAACATCCTGGAGAATCCGGCCTGGTACACGGCCTATACGCCGTACCAGCCGGAGATCAGCCAGGGCCGGCTGGAGGCCCTGTTCAACTTCCAGACCATGATCTGCGATCTCACCGGGCCTCGACGTCGCCAACGCCTCGCTGCTCGACGAGGCGACCGCGGCGGCCGAAGCGATGGCGCTGGCGGAGCGCGCAGCCCAGGCGAAGACGAAGACAACGTCGTTCTTCGTCGACGCCGAGGTGCATCCGCAGACGCTGGCCGTGCTGCGCACCCGGGCCGAGCCATTGGGATGGAATCTGATTGTCGGCGATCCCTTGACGCGATCTCGATCAGCGCCGAGGTGTTCGGCGGATTGCTGCAATATCCGGCCACCTCGGGCGCGGTGCGCGACCTGCGCCCGGCGATCATCAGCGCTGCACGCCAAGGGCGCGCTCGCCATTGTCGCCGCCGATCTCTTAGGCGCTGACGCTGTTGGCCTCGCCGGGCGAACTCGGCGCCGACATCGCGATCGGATCGGCGCAGCGCTTTGGTGTGCCGATGGGATATGGCGGGCCGCACGCGGCCTATATGGCGGTGCGCGATGCGCTGAAGCGCTCGCTGCCGGGGCGCATCGTGGGCCTGTCGATCGATTCGCGCGGACAGCCGGCCTATCGGCTGGCGCTGCAGACCCGCGAGCAGCACATCCGCCGCGAGAAAGCGACCTCCAACATCTGCACCGCGCAGGTGCTGCTGGCGATCATCGCCTCGATGTACGCGGTCTATCACGGGCCGGAAGGATTGACCTACATCGCGCGCTCGGTGCATCGCCGCACCGCCGTGCTGGCGGCGGGATTGCGCCAGCTCGGATTCGCGCCACGGTCGGACGCGTTTTTCGATACCGTGACGGTGAATGCCGGCGAGACAGCAAGGCGAAATCGTCGCCCGCGCGCGCGCCGAGAAGATCAACCTGCGGATCGGCCAGGGCACGCTCGGCATCGCGCTCGACGAGACCACGACGCCGGCCATCGTCGAAGCGGTGTGGCGCGCGTTCGGCGGCAAGCTTGCCTACGCGGAGGTCGAGGCCGAGACCGCGCGAGGCGCTGCCGGCGAACCTGAAGCGTGCAAGCGCTTTCCTCACCCATCCGGTGTTTCATGCCCATCGCTCGGAGACCGAGCTGCTGCGCTACATGCGCAAGCTCAGCGACCGCGATCTCGCGCTCGACCGCGCGATGATTCCGCTGGGCTCCTGCACCATGAAGCTCAACGCGACATCGGAAATGATCCCGCTGACCTGGCCCGAATTCGGCAATCTGCATCCATTCGCGCCGCCCGAGCAGGCTGCCGGCTATCACGCGCTGTTTGCGCGGCTGGAACAATGGCTGTGCGACATCACCGGCTATGACGCGATCTCGCTGCAGCCGAATTCCGGCGCGCAGGGCGAATATGCCGGGCTGCTGGCGATCCGCGGCTATCACGCCGCGCGCGGCGAACCGCATCGCAAGGTGTGCCTGATCCCCTCCTCGGCGCACGGCACCAATCCGGCGTCCGCTCACATGGCCGGCATGGAGGTCGTGGTGGTGGCGTGCGACGCGCGCGGCGACGTCGACGTCGGTGATTTGCGCGCCAAGGCCGAACAGCACGCCAACGACCTCGCGGCCATCATGATCACCTATCCCTCGACCCACGGCGTGTTCGAGGAGCACATCCGCGAGATCTGCGACATCGTGCACGGCCATGGCGGACAGGTCTATCTCGACGGCGCCAACATGAATGCGCAGGTCGGGCTGTCGCGGCCCGGCGATTACGGCGCCGATGTCAGCCATCTCAACCTGCACAAGACCTTCTGCATTCCGCATGGCGGCGGCGGCCCCGGCATGGGGCCGATCGGCGTCAAGGCGCATCTTGAACCATTCCTGCCGGGGCATCCCGCAAGCAGCGGCAGGCCCGCGGTAGGGCCGGTTTCGGCCGCCCCGTTCGGTTCGGCGTCGATCCTGACGATCTCCTATATCTACATCCTGCTGATGGGCGGCGAAGGCCTCACCCGCGCCACCGAGATCGCGATCCTCAACGCCAACTACATCGCGGCCAGGCTGGATCCGCATTTCCCGGTGCTGTACCGGAATGAGAAGGGGCGCGTCGCGCATGAATGCATCGTCGATCCGCGGCCGCTGAAGGCGTCAAGTGGCGTCACCGTCGACGATATCGCCAAGCGGCTGATCGATTACGGCTTCCATGCGCCGACCATGAGCTTCCCGGTGCCGGGCACGCTGATGATCGAGCCGACCGAATCCGAATCCAGGGCCGAGCTTGACCGTTTTTGTGACGCGATGATCGCGATCCGGCGCGAAATCACCGAGATCGAGAACGGGCGCTGGAAGGTCGAGGCCTCGCCGCTGCGCCACGCGCCGCACACCGTGCACGACATCGCCGATGACGCATGGCAACGGCCCTACAGCCGCGCCGAGGGCTGCTTTCCCGGCCGGCACCTCGCGCATCGACAAATACTGGTGCCCGGTGGGGCGCGTCGACAATGTCTATGGCGACCGCAATCTGGTCTGCTCGTGTCCGCCGGTCACTGAATACGCAGAGGCGGCGGAGTAACGCTGTTGGTTCGTCCGGGATGAGCCACGGGCGAAGGCCCGGAATCCATATCCCTGATCGTGGTTATGGATTTCCGGGTTCGATGCTTCGCGTGTCCCGGAATGACAAGCAAAGGGATGCTGCAGCTGCAGTTTCCCTAAGGCGCGATCAGAGTGCGACTCTGCGGGTCCCAGCGCCACAGGCGATCATTGGTCAATTCGGTGCCGCCCCACCAGCGATGGATCGGGTTGTGCCGGGTGAAATCCTCAGATTGCGCCAAGACAGCTTTGCCGAGCGCGGTCAGCGATAGCTTGCTTTGTCGTCAGGATCAGACGCGTCATACCATCACCGAATAGCCAATCGGGCCGACCCGATGTCTCCGCCCGATTCTCAGGCAAAACAAAACGGGCGCCGGGAACGTCGGCAACTCAACGTCCTCGGCGCCCGCTTATGTCAAAATCCAAGTCGCGCGACTTGAATCGACCAAACCTCAATCCTCGGCCGCCTCCGGTTCATCGCCGTCGGCGTCGCGCTCGGGTGTGCCGGCGAGAATCTGTTCGGCGATCAGGCCGGAGTTCTGGCGGATCGCCATCTCGATCTTCGCGGTCATGTCGGGATTGGCCTTGAGGAACGCTTTCGAATTCTCGCGCCCCTGCCCGAGCCGCTGGCTGTCATAGGAGAACCAGGCGCCGGATTTCTCGACGATGCCGGCCTTGACGCCGAGGTCGAGGATTTCGCCCATCTTGGAGACGCCCTCGCCATACATGATGTCGAATTCGACCTGCTTGAACGGCGGCGCCAGCTTGTTCTTCACGACCTTGACGCGGGTGGTGTTGCCGACCACCTCGTCGCGTTCCTTGATCGCGCCGATGCGGCGGATGTCGAGGCGGACGGAGGCGTAGAATTTCAGCGCGTTGCCGCCGGTGGTGGTTTCCGGCGAGCCGTACATCACGCCGATCTTCATCCGGATCTGGTTGATGAAGATCACCATGGTGTTGGACTTGTTGATCGAGGCGGTGAGCTTGCGCAGCGCCTGGCTCATCAACCGCGCCTGCAGGCCGGGCAGCGCATCGCCCATCTCGCCCTCGAGCTCGGCCTTCGGCACCAGCGCCGCCACCGAATCGACCACCAGCACGTCGACCGCGCCGGAGCGCACCAGCGTGTCGCAGATTTCCAGCGCCTGCTCGCCGGTGTCGGGCTGCGAGATCAGGAGCTCATCGATGTTGACGCCGAGCTTCCTGGCATAGACCGGGTCAAGCGCGTGTTCGGCGTCGATGAAGGCGCAGATGCCGCCCTTCTTCTGGCCCTCGGCGACCGTGTGCAGCGCCAGCGTGGTTTTGCCCGAGGATTCCGGGCCGTAAATTTCAACCACCCGCCCCTTCGGCAGCCCGCCGACGCCGAGTGCGATGTCGAGCCCAAGCGAACCGGAGGAAATGGTCTCGACATCCATCGAGCGGTCGTTCTTGCCCAGCCTCATCACTGAACCCTTGCCGAACTGACGCTCGATCTGGGAGAGCGCGGCGGACAGGGCCTTGGTCTTGTCCATGGAGGATCCTTCGACGATACGCAGGGCAGTGGCAGACATGGGTGGTGCTCCTTATGGCGGGGATTCGCTAGCGGGACAAACGGCAAGGTTGAATCAGCGTGTGGAATAGTGTACCCTATTTGTTCCAGGTTCGCAATATGTTCTTTTTTGGTGCCGGGTACTGGCCCCTTTCCACCCCGCCCGAGGGTTAGTGGTCCCTTTAGATTTTAGGAGTGGTCCCTTTAGCTCCGCTCTCTTGCCGAGCAAGGCTGAATTACCTAAACGTGCATGGCTTCAAAAACTCAATTAACGAGAAAATCGTGCCCGGACCAAACAGCATGCAACAACTGGCCGAAGACCTCGATAAGCTGCAGGCAGCGCCGGTTTACGCGATTGACCAACGGCTTTTCTAAGAAGCTAGCCCGTCTTATTCGCCAGCGGGCGCCTGAGAGGTTGGCGAGCGTGGCGTAAAGCGCTGATGCGGCGTAGGATTCGGTTGCGAAGCCAACCCCATCACCTTCACCCGCGAACGCCACGCCCGCCATGACCAATGATACGATTCTGCCATTCTCATTTCCAGCCGTTCAGGCCAAGAAAGTCACAGCTGCCTTCGATGGTGGGCGCCTGACCTCGAATGGGGGCGTGATGCTTCTGGCGATGGCCGAGCGGCGTCTCGGTTTGGCCGACAATCTGGCCCGGGTGTTCCCGGATCGGCGCGATCCGACGCGGGTCGTGCACAGCCTGGTCGATATGTTCCGCGCTCGCATGTTCGCGATCTGCTGCGGCTACGAGGACGCCGACGACCTCGATCATCTGCGGTCCGATCCGGCGTTCAAGTTGGCCTGCGGACGGCTGCCGGACACGGGTCGGGATTTGTGTTCCCAACCGACGCTGTCGCGGCTAGAGAATTCGCCGCGACTGCGCGACGTGATCCGCCTGACCTACACCTTGGTCGACGCATGGATGGATAGCTATCCGTGCGAGCCCGCATCCGTCACGCTCGACATCGACGACACCTGCGATGTCGTCCACGGCCATCAGCAACTCTCGCTGTTCAACGCTCATTATGACGAACGCTGCTTCCTGCCGATCCACGTCTATGACACGGAGAAGAGCCGGCCCGTGGCGGTCGTGCTGCGGCCCGGCAAGACGCCGGGCGGCGTCGAGGTGCGTGCCCATCTTCGACGCCTGGTACGGCACATCCGGACGCGGTGGCACAAGACGCGAATTACGTTCCGTGGCGACGGGCACTATGCTCGGCCGGAGGCCATGACGTGGTGCGAGAACAACGGCATCGACTACGTCTTCGGTCTGTCTGGCACCAAGCCTCTCGCCAGAAAAGTCGACGAGGTCGCTGACGACATCCGCACGCGACGCGCCATCGAGAACCTGGCTGTTCTGCGCGGCTATACCGAGACGCGCCACAAGGCAAAATCCTGGGATCGCGAACGGCGCGCCGTCGCCCGTATTGAGGCGACCACGCTCGGCCTCGACATCCGCTTCGTCGTCACCAGCCTCGATGTCGGATCGGCCGCATGGATCTACGACAGCCTGTATTGCGCGCGCGGCCAAGCCGAAAATCTGATCAAGCTGCACAAGACGCAGCTCGCCTCCGATCGCACCAGCTGCCGTTCGGCGCTTGCCAACCAGGTCCGCCTCGTGCTCCATACCGCCGCTTATTGGTTGATGCTTACCGTGCGCGACGCCATTCCCAAAGCCCGGGAATTGGCCACTGCCGAGTTCGCGACGCTGCGTCTTCGTCTCTTGAAAATCGCCGCCAGGGTCGTCGAGACCACGAGCCGCATCCGCCTCGCGTTCGCCGCGGCATGTCCCGAAGCCGACCTCTTCCGCAGCTTGCCCGGCGCACTGCTGCCGCTCGGTCCTTGACCGGCGGGGCGTGCGCCCCCGTTCGCCCAACCCATCCCTCAAGCGCGTTGCAAAGTACGGATCGTCAAGCGGTGAAAAGCCGAAGGCAATCCTGTGCCCCTCGTCAGCGGAGATCTGCGGCCGCATCATCCGAGCATATCCAAGATGGCTCGGACTGGTGTCGGGATTTCCGGAATGTTGAGAGGCGCCTTCGGATTAATTTTATTTGTTGCCATGATTTGCTTTGTCGATCTGGAGACTTCAAACCCTCCATTTTGCATAGGCGATCAGGCCAACCAATCCTATGCACACCAAGATAATAAAAACTGCGCCCCCGTAAGCCGCGCGGTCATCGCTGATGGTTATGTCGGACTTATTTGGATTGGGAATTTCATCCATGAGTTCAAGGATGAAATTATTGCCGCCTTTACGGTCATCCTCGCCTTGTCCACTTTGTTCTTGTGGTCGGCAACGCGCGATCTTGTGAGGGGTGCTGAAGCTTCCTCGCGGCGACAACTTCGCCCCTACATCATCATCGTTCCCGATGATATCGAAGAGCAAATGTATCCAGACGAAGTCTTCATGCAGAAATTGAAAATCATCAATAGGGGGCAAACTCCGGCCTATAACCTGCGGGCCATTTCGCTGTGGAGTTTGGCGGCACATCCCTGCCGCACGATTTCGATTTTGCAATTCCGCCGCAACCAAACCAAAGCTCTATGATGTTGGGTCCTGGGCAAGATACCGGGCACAATAGCTACGCTAACGGTCCGCTCAATCCCATTGAACTGATCAAGATAAAAAGCCGTGGCCCATGGCGCCTCTATAACCACGGTACATTCACGTATGAAGATGCCTTCGGCACCGAGTATTGGTCTAATTTCTGCTATTACTTCGATTGGGAATACATGATCGATACCGCTACTTGGAAAACCGACAGCACAATCGCTGTACACACCACTCCACATCACAACGACGCAACCTAAAGCCATCCACCAGTGGCCCTTTTTATTCATGGCCTATGGCCCCTTTCGGGTTCGGGGCGTGCATAAGGGGCCAGTACCTGGTGCCGGGTACTGGCCTGTTTCGACCCTCAGTGGCCTAGTTTGAAGTTAACAGTGGCCTAATTTGAAGCCGGCCAAGCCGGTGCCCATTTGCTATATTGAGGAAGCAACCCGGGATCATCCAATGAACATTTATTTGGTGGTGCTGATAGCTGTTCCAACTGCTGCGATGATGGCGCTCTCTGCGGAGATGGCTCGCACCCGTGGACGTTCATACTTGGCAACCGAAGAGATCGTCTGGCTTGTTAAGGCCGCCTCAGTTGGCGGCCTCTTTCATTGCAACATCTGTAGAATCTCGTTGTACCTAGCGATCATCTGCTCAAGCTTTTCCAAGCCCTCCCCGTCAACGTCCGCCGTGATTTGAAGGCGATGGTTGGATGTAAGCAACACGCTAATATCGTTCGCATCGCCGCTCGTCTGATTGATCGCCGGAGTAGCAGGGATTACTGACCCCAGCTACAGAAACGGCCCCGCTGCGCTGCGCTGGGGGCACGCGCGGAGCCGCCTACCCACGGCTTAGCTTTGGGGGCCGGGAAACCGAGGGCAGCGCAACATAACGAATGCCCGCAAGCAGGAATGTGAGCCTTTTCACAAGTGGCTTATTTCGCATCCGCGAGTGGCCTATTTCGGCCAGTACCTTGGAGCCCAGGCGCTGGACCTATTTTAGCCTGTTGGGGCTTGAGTCGGGAAGCGGACAGCAATGTTCGAGCGCGACTGGGTATTCTCCAACGACGAACATTGGAGTTATCGAGGCCCAGCGCCTCGTGCATGAGGCGGATCGATCATCCAAATGATCCACAGGCGGTCACCAAATCGCAGGTGTCCTTACTTCCCCCGCCGCGGGAGTCAAAGAACGGCCCCGGCATTGGGGGGCACGCCGGGACCGTTCCGGATTGGCCAGCGCCCGGTCGGCGAGCGCACCCAACTATTCCAAGGGTTCCACCGCCATAATAGTTCCAATTCGGATGTCCTAATTTCTCTCCGCGAGGGTCGCAATCAAAAGGGGCCCCCTCGCGGCGACCCCCTGCCGGAAAAATTTGTTCGGAATGAAATCCAGCCCCGGCAAGAGGCAGCTTAGTGTTTTCCACAGGCCCTGAGGATTCCGTAACAACACGGTGTTCCAATTCCGGAATCAGCAAGCGTCCTGTTCAGCTTTCAGGGGCGGTCCTAATTTAATTTTTATAAGTCGCGGCCCGGACAGACAATGACAAGTTAATAGTCGTTAAATTGTTGCTATGGGCCAAGCACGGCGACCTACTTGCCCCGATTGCGGGGCGTATCTCACTCTGGCGCTGCCCCCTGGCGGCGACGGTCCACGCACGTTTCAGTGCCTGGATTGCGAGGGTCCAGATCCCATCAAGAGTCCTCGAGCAATGGGCTGGATAGCCGGTGAGCTAGGCAGGACTAAATCCCCCGGGAGAGAATAAGGCCGTCTCAGTTGGCGGTCTCTCCCCCGTAGTTCTCCGGCCGTGAACAAGGTCCCGTGGCCGCCTCGGGACATAGGCCGCCTCCGTTGGCGGCCTTTTTCGCAGGCGCTGGTTGATCGTCCACAACCAGCCGTCCGAGGTCGGGGCATCGACGTATCGTGAATGTGCCATCGGCCCTGGCGCGCAACCGGACTTACAATCGGATCCGCAAGAGCCGTAGTTCCCCGGAATTGAAGTCCGCGGACCCACGGCGCATTTTGAGCTTTGATGTCGGGATTTGAGTTGTAACCCATGAAGCTCACCGTTGCCGCACTGCGCAAGCAAGGCGATGAATGCCAACGGCGCGCGGCATTGGCCCCTGACCGCGGCACCAAGGCCGAATGGCTCGAACTGTCGACGCACTGGCATTGGCTGGCGCGACAGCTGGAGCCTGATCAATCGATCGCCGAGGACATCGAGCTGGCTTGAGGCAAGCCTGCGGCGGCGACGTTTCATATGTATAAATCCGGACAGGCAGTTTTTGAGTAGCGCCTGCGGTCGCAATCAGGATGTCTCCTGCCGTCGCGTAGAGCTGACCCGCGAGGGCCACAATTTCAATTGCGCGGCAGGGGCCGTCGGCTTGTTTCATATGGGTCGGCGGCCCTACCTCAACCGTGGATGATTGCGGAAATATGCGGCGCGCGATCACTTCGGTCTCGCGCCTGACCTGATTTGACGCGCGAAGTGCACGGCCCTTGATCTCACTCAATATGGTCGCGGGCGATCCGCGCTATTGTTTTTTTGTCATTGCCGAACTGCCCCACAAGGAAGCTGCGACGTTGACATCGAGCCTCCGGATTCTCGGGTCCGGAGGCTCCTTTGGTGCGTCCGCCCCAAAGGCGGCTTCGGCCTGTTCTCCGTCCGCCCGGTACTTTTTTCAAAGGGTGTTCGATATTGAACAGAGGGGAAGCGGGCCTCTGTGCTCAGCACAAAAGTTATTGGCCCAACCTGTCAAACTCTCCGAAATAGATGGTATGATTTTGCGGCGCCGTTGTTGTGCGGTGCAGCCTTCCGGGATGACGGCCCTCGCCCGGTTTGATCGCGAGTTGACGATGACTGTCCATGCACCCAAGCTTCTGACCCCCGAAGAGTTCGCCTCGCTGATCGAAATCGCGATAACCTCTCCCAACCCGACGATACCGGCGCTTCACCTGGCCAAGCTGATCGGTCTCGGCTACGTCGTCGTGGCTGCGAAGGGACCGGTCGTCACCGGAGACGGCCTGATCCGGATCACGGAGAGCGAGTAAGCACGAACGCGCCCCGTCTGCCGCGCAGCTGAGGGGTTGCCGTACTTAATCCCGTAAACGCCCGGTGTTGATCAAACCCCGGATTGGGAATCAACTGACTTGCTGATGTTGTTGGGTCTCACGCCACGTGAGCGGTCTCTACGCATCGGGTAATGCCATGCCGCTCTATTTCTTTCGTATCCGAAATGGCCGCTATTCCGGCGCATCCGATCACGGCACCGAGCTTGCCGATCGGGTTGCTGCATGGCACGAACTGACCAGCGTCTGCGCCGATATCGTCGGCGGAATTTCCCGCAAGCTCAAACCTGATTCCGAATGGGACATGGAGCTTCTGGACGAGTCCAGGCAGCCGGTTTTTCAAATCCGCCTGGTGGCTGAATCGCTGGACAAGGCGTTTTCGGACCAAAGCCTGCCCCTGCCCCGGTCCGGCGTGGACACCGGTTTTCCCTCGCGACAAACGCGAAAGCGTTTGCGCGGAGATGATGCTCAAACAAAGGATTGAGCGAGATGACGGTTGAACGAAAAGTCATCTCGGTCTAGTCGGCGCTCCGCAGCCGCCGCATCGTGAATTCGATGTCGCCGTCAGGCAGTTCACGCCAGCTTTCGACGCCGCTCATATAGGCTTGCTTGGGATAGCGGGTGAGGAAATCCCGTGCCTTGGTCCGCGCCTTGTCGCGTGGCAGGGTAAAGGTCTCACGCAAATAGCCATCATCCGGCCTGCGGCCAGCCATCCGGTCTGCGAGATCGCGCGGGCGTAACACCATGTCGCAACTCCAACATATGACGACCGGTTCAATATAGCGCTCGCCGCAGCCAAACCGAGTCCCCCGTGCCGCCCGGCCGAAAGGGAATGGAATAGCCTATCGGACATGAAGGGCTACCGTGGCACCGTTCCCGGCGACGGCCCGAGCCGTGCCGGCGGCGTTGCACGATCGCCTTCTTGCGCTAGCCGATCAGTACGCCGCAAGCGCCAGTGCCAGGCGAAATGACGACACGCGGCAGATGCACGATGCCGCCGCCAGATGCTGGAAGTAGCAGAGAGCATGCCTGTTCGACGAACGAACCGGCTCCTCTCGCTGTTGTCGAACGACGGCCGTGAGCGAAAGCCACCGCACTTGTCGCTGTCGTTCTCGACCAAAAAAACTCAATCAAGCATCACGCCAGATCAAGGACCTGTCTTTCCCGGTCGACGGGGTCGCTTCTCTGGTGGTACTGTGTCGGCTGTTTCAGAATTCCTATTTCAAATAACGGTCTTCCATTGAACAATAAACTGATTGCCTCGCTGCCCCGCAGCCATCTCGATCGGCTGCTTCCGCACCTGACGACGATCACCCTGCAACAGGGAGTCGTACTGTATGAAGCGGGCGACGAAGTCGATCAGGTTTACTTTCCGCAAGACGGCATGCTGTCGCTTCTGATCGTGTTGCGCGACGGCAAGGCGATCGAGACCGCGACCGTCGGCCGCGAGGGCGTTGTCGGGGCGATGGCGGGGCTTGGCCTCTGCAAATCGATGGTCCGCGTCGTCGTGCAGATGCCGATGGCCTGCAGCAAGATCGCGGCGAAGCATTTCAGGACCGCCGTCGGCGGCAGCGAGCCCCTTCACAATCTCTGCATTCGCTACAACGAGGTGCTGCTGTCGCAGGCGCGGGTCACCGCCGCCTGCAACGCGCTGCACCCGATCGAAGCCCGATTTTGCCGCTGGCTGCTGCAATGCGCCGACCGGGCGGGCGGTGACACCGTGGCGCTGACGCAGGAATTTCTCGCCGAGATGCTGGGCGTGAGGCGCACCTCGGTGACGGAAGTCGCAAGCAAGGTGCAGAGCGCCGGCGTGATCACCTATTCGCGCGGCACGATCAGGATCCTGGATCGTCCCGCCTTGATGCGGATGTCCTGCGAGTGCTACCAAAACCTGCTGGACCAATCGGCCGCATTGACCTGATCGCGCCACGCTGCCGAAGAGCCGCAAGCGCGCAGCATCCTGGGCTGCGCAGCGCGCAACGCGCGCTTTAATTGGCGGTGCTGCCGGTCTTGGTCTTCGGCTTCGCGGAAGCAGCCGCCTTGGCGGGAGCCTTGGGCGTATCCGTCGTGCGCACGTTGCCCCAGGGATCGGCAGCCGGCTTGGCGTCCGGAATTTTCTTCAGCGAATCGTGGTAGGCTTTATCACGCGCCGCCTCGGCATCCCTTTCCTCTTGCGTCTTGGCGGGCTTGTTGTCCTGCAGCAAATTCACCGGGGGTATCTGGGCAAAAGCGGGGGAAGCCAGCAGCGTGATGACGGCCGCGACGCTGAGAATTCTCATGGGATACCCTCTGTATTTTTCGGCAATATATCACCGCGCCGGCGGCGTCGCCAAGCGCGCTTGGTGACGCCAAACGCACTGTCATGCACGCTAAAAATTGTCATGCACGCTAAAAATGGTCCGATTTGCAGGATTTCGGTGACTGCATCCAATCGTCCCAGATCGGGCCGCATTTGGTGCAACCATCGAGGAGAAGGCCCATGGCGACAACGCTGAAAACCAGTGCCAATCGCCTGAACATCATTTACGCACTCCACCGGACGCCACCTAATCATAAGACCCGAAGTCTGGCATTTTCAAGCCGCACCGGGCACGGGCCGATTGCCGGGCGCCCAGAAACAGGCATCATCGGCGATCCCGCGGCCAGGAACCAAGCTGCATGCAATACGAACCAAAGGCTGAGGCATTCGATATCGAGGAAGCCAGGCGCGTCCTTGGCGACGTATTCGCACCCTGGGTACAGGACCTTGGGCTGTCGGTCGACAGCATCGAAACCGCTCCGCCGCCGGGCGCAGCGGCCGACTGGCAGCCTGGCGCCGTCCTGCGCATGGCCTTCTCGGAGCGTCTGTGCCGGCACGGCGGCATCGTTTGCGGCCAGGCGCTGATGGCGCTCGCCGACACCTCCATGGTGATCGCGATCCTTGCCGCCAACCGCGGTTATCGGCCGATGACGACCGTCGATCAGACCACCCATTTCATGCGCGCCGTTGCGCAATCGGACGTGCTGGCGGATGCCCGGGTGGTCCGCCTCGGACGCACCATGAGCTTCGGCCGCGTCACACTGTTCAGCGCCGCCGACAACAGGCCGGTGGCAATGGTCTCAAGCGCCTTCGCGATGCTGTGAGAACGAAGGTCACCGGGCCTGAAATGCAGCGTTAACGAATCCTGAACCTGGTCCCGGATACGGGGCACATTCGATTCAATTGCCGGTAATTCCGGTTTGCTATTCCGAACCACAAACCACCGATGCGGTTCGGGATTTGCGGCAATGATCGAGAAGCGAACGTCGCCCAGACACAAAGTGCTCAAGCACGGCACCCTCGCCTTTGGCGGTGGTGGCAGCATCGATTGCATGGTGCGCAACATTTCCTCAGGTGGCGCGCGGCTCGATGTCGCCAATCCCTTGGGCCTGCCGCGATCCTTCACGCTCGTTATCGAGAGCGATCAACTCGTACGCCACTGCCGTCCGGTCTGGAGCAGCGACGTCAGGATCGGCGTCGCGTTCGACCAGCACGCGCGCTAGGTCCCGGTGCGGCCGACATCGGGTATTCGCATCGGCATTTTCAACGATTGTTGATGATTACCGCACCCATTGTTCGCAGGGCCGCGATAAGATCGGTCGATGCAGCGGATCGTTGTTCATATGGCATGGCTGGTGGGAGGAGCCCTCGCGCTGGCAGGCTGCGGCATTGCCGACAGCCGCTCGCCGGTACCGGAATTCATGCGCAGCAAAGCCAGTGATCCGCCGCCGCCCGAGCCGCCGCCCGACGTAGAACACCTCGTCCGCGAACGACTGGATTTGGTATTCGTCGCCTCGTCCAATCCGCAAAAAGTGCGGGTCTCACCGCCTCGCCACGATCTTCGCGGTCTAGGCTGGACGGCGTGCGTCAGGGCCGAGCTGACCTCCGCCACGGGCAAGCCGCTCGGTGAGGAAACCTATCGCATCACGATTAGCAGCGGCGTCATCATCGACCGCCGGCGCGCCGAACCCGAGGACACCTGCGCCTCCGAAACCTACCAGCCGATCTGAAATCTGCAGGTTCGCCGCGACCGGTGGCGAGAGCGTTTTCGATCGAAGCATGCCCCGGACTTGATCCGGGGGGTGGATATGGGCTCGCATAGCCATCAAGTTTACGCAGATTGCGTAGACTTATCTGCGTTAGAAGACGCGTCAAAACAAGAGACTATAGCGTCGGTTCTGATTTAGAACCGATCTTGCTCTAAGTCCAAGGTCCAAGTTTCAGCGCGATAGCCATCGTGGCCTCACGGAGCTCGTCGGCAAGCGCGCGGTCCTCGATCGCGCGCGCAATCACCATGCCGCCGATACAAAGGGATGTGAGCGCCAGGGCGCGCTGCCTTGCCGGCTGCGGCGACGATCGCATGCCCTGCTCGAATGTTTCGACCATCATCCTCAGCGCTGATTCCTGCGCCTCTCTCACCGACTGGTCAGTTCTGGAGAGATCATTGGGCAGGCCGATCAGGGGACAGCTCGTCTCTACTTCCTCGAAGTGCTGGCGAGAAAGGTAGTCACGGACGATCTTTACCGCGCGGTCGGGCGCCTTGTCGACGGCAGCTATGCCTTCCAGCTTCTCGCTCACAAAGCAGCTTATCGCCTCGGCATAGAGCTCGCTTTTGCTCTGAAAATAACTGTAGAAGCCACCCCGCGTCATCCCCGCGCCTGCCATGATGTCGTCGATCGAGGCGGCCGTAAAACCGTTGCGGTTGAACAGCTGCAGCGCGCTCTGGATGATTCGTTGCCGGACCTGTTCGCGATGATGCGGCTGACTGGACATTCTCATCCTCGCGCCGGTGCTGGCTTGTCGCCAAGCAGCATATGTTCGCAAACATATCGCGGTATGTTCTTGATCATCATTTCCCGACTGTTTCTGACCGCGCCATGTCCTGTGACACGGCTGGAGAGTACCCGTCCAACTCTTCCAGTACGCCGCGACGAGGCGATCATTCCGCAATCACGAAAATGTAATCGATAGCCATTCCGTGACGCCGCAAGGCAACGAATGGGCTGCACCGCCCGCCGAGCGTCGCCTAACGGTCGCGTGTGTAAAGGGAGAATCGAGCACGACATCGCCACCGGTCGCACCGTGACCATCGCCGGTGCCGATCGACTGCATGCGGCATTCAACGCCGATTGCGGCAGCCGGCTCGAAGGCAGTTACCGCTTCATCGCGTCGTGAAAAGCTGACGTCAGCATCACGCCCTGCGCCGCCGGCGACACGCTCAGCGAATCGAGCTTTCGCACCAAAGGGCTCGTGCGCTGCAGCTCGTAGCGACGCTTCACTCAGGCCGCCACGTTCAACTGCTTTGCGAATTCTTCATAGGCGGAGATGGCGTCCGCCGCATACATCAGCGACGGACCGCCGCCCATATAGACGGCCATGCCGAGCGTCTCTTCCACTTCCTGACGCGTGGCGCCGAGTCTGACCAGGGCCTCGGTATGGAAGCCGATGCAGCCCTCGCAACGGGTTGCAATGCCGATCGCCAGCGCGATCAGTTCCTTGGTTTTCTTGTCCAGCGCGCCTTCGCGGGTCGCGGCCTGCGCCAGCGCCGAAAAGGCCTTCATGGTATCGGGAATGTCCTGGCGCAATTTCCGCAAGTCGCCGGAAATGCGTTTGGTGATGTCGGAATAGCTCTTTTCCATTTGGTGGTTCCTTACTTGCCTGAGGATGGCTGCGGCGACGGTTGCCGCAGGGCGATATAAATGGCGGGGATGACGAGGACCGTGAGCAGCGTCGAGGACGCCAGCCCGAACAGCAGCGAAATCGCCAGGCCCTGGAAGATCGGATCGAGCAGAATTGTGGCGGCGCCGATCATCGCCGCGAGCGCGGTCAGCAGGATCGGCTTGAATCGCACGGCACCGGCTTCCAGCACGACCTCACGCAGCGCCTTGCCCTGTCCGCCGCTGTGACGAATGAAGTCAACCAGCAGGATCGAGTTGCGCACGATGATGCCGGCAAGCGCAATGAAACCAATCATCGAAGTCGCCGTGAAGGGTGCGCCCAATAGCCAATGGCCGATGAGAATGCCGATCAGCGTGAGCGGTATCGGCGTCAGGATCACGAGAGGCAAACGGAAGCTGCGGAACTGGGCCACGACGAGCACATAGATGCCGAGGATTGCCGCGCCGAATGCGGCTCCCATGTCACGGAAGGTCACATAGGTGATTTCCCATTCGCCATCCCACAACAGCGTCGGATGGGATTCGTCGGCCGGCTGGCCGTGCAGGCCGATGACCGGCTTTGGCAGCACGCCCCAGTCATGGGCGTCGACGCGTTTTGCCACTTCGAGCATACCGTAGAGCGGCGCCTCGAAGCGGCCTGCGAGTTCGGCCATCACCATATCGGCGAAGCGGCCGTCGCGCCGAAAGATCATGGGCGAGCCTTCCTCGGTGACGGCTTTGACGACCTGTCCGAGTTCGACAACCGTTTTGCTGCCGGGCAAGGTGTTCGCGGGCACCGGCGTCGAAGCCAGCGCCTCGGTCCACGCGAGGTCGCGTTTCGGCAGCCTGACTGCAATCTCGATCGGATTGCGGTCCTCGCCGCGATGGGAATAGCCGATCGATACGCCGCCGAACAGCGTCTGGATGGTGTCGTAGACGTCACGCTGCTCGACGCCGAAAAACTCGAGCCGGTCCTGGTCGATCGACAGCCGCAGCCGTGGCCGTTTCTCGCCGATCGAATCGTCGATATCGACGATGAACGGCACTTCGGCGAAGAGCTTTTTGATCTCGCCGGTGACCGCCCGTCGCGTTGCCGCATCGGGCCCGTAGATTTCAGCCAGCAGGGTAGCAAGTACAGGCGGCCCGGGCGGCACCTCGACGACCTTGATGCTGGTGCCCGCGGGAACGCTGACAGTCTTGAGGCGCTGCCGCAGATCGAGCGCGATGTCGTGGCTCACCCGCTTGCGATCCCCGCGCGCCGCAAGATTGACCTGCAGCTCGCCCAGTTCGGGTCTTTCACGAACATAATAGTGACGCACCAGGCCGTTGAAATTGAACGGCGCCGGTGTGCCGGCATAGGACTGCACCGAAGTGATCTCCGGCAATCCGTGCGCGATATCCGCCGCAGCAAACAACGTGCGCTCGGTATCTTCGAGACTTGCCCCCTCGGGCAGATCGACCATCACCGCGATCTCGGATTTGTTGTCGAACGGCAGCAATTTGACCGTCACGGATTTGGTCGCGAACAGCACCATCGACAGCAGCGTCGCGACGCCGACGCCGATCAGGAATTTCCAGGACGAGCGTTTGCTGCTGACGATCGGGGTCGCGATGCGCCGGTAGATACGCCCGAGCACGCCTTCGTCATGCGCCGCGTGAGCCGGAACCGCGCCGTCCTTGGGCGCCAGCCGCAGCATCAGCCAGGGCGCCACCACCATCGCGACGAAGAACGAAAACAGCATGGCCGCGGACGCATTGGCCGGGATCGGCGCCATGTAGGGGCCCATCAGCCCGGAGACGAACAGCATCGGCAGCAGCGCCGCGACGACCGTCAAGGTCGCGACGACGGTTGGATTGCCGACTTCGGCGACAGCCTCGATCGTGGCCTGCAGACGGGGCCGCCCGTCCTTCATGCCCCAATGGCGGGCGATGTTCTCGACCACCACGATGGCATCGTCAACCAGGATACCGATCGAAAAAATCAGCGCGAACAGGCTGACGCGATTGATGGTGTAGCCCATCAGATTGGCGGCAAACAGCGTCAGCAGTATCGTCGTCGGGATCACGACGAGAGTGACCAGCGCCTCGCGCCAGCCGATCGCAACCGCGATCAGAACGACGATCGAGATCGTCGCGAGACCGAGGTGAAACAGCAGCTCGTTCGCTTTCTCGTTGGCGGTCTCGCCATAGTCGCGGGTCACCGTGACCTGGACGTCATCCGGGATCAGGCGCGATTTCAGCCCTTCGAGCCTGTGCGCGATATCCTCCGAGACGACCACCGCGTTGGCGCCCGCCCGCTTGGCCAGCGCCAGGGTGACCGCGGGAACTCGCTTCCAGCTGCCCTTGCCGTCCGGCGCATCGTTCCAGACGCGATGCTCCGCAGCGTTCGGTCCGATGACCACCGAGGCCACATCCTTGACATAGACCGGCCGTCCGTCCCGCGTCGAAATCAGCAGCAAGCCGATATCGGGAATTCCCGTCAGGGTCTGGCCGGCCGAGACGCTGCGAACGGTGCCGGCGTCACGGACCTGTCCCGCCAGGAATGAACGGTTGGCATCCTTCACCTTGGCGACGAGTTGCTGGAGCGTGACGCCAAACAGCGACAGCTTCTCCGGATCGGGCTCGACCCTGATCTGCTGGGCACCGCCGCCGGAGATGTAGGTCAGGCCGATACTGTCGACCTTCGTCAATTCGGCGCGCAATTTGTCTGCGAGTTCGTAGAGGTCTTTGTCCGACCATCGGTCGGCAGCGAATGGCTTCGGCGAAAGCGTGAGTGTGGTCACGGCGACGTCGTTGATGCCTCGGCCAACAATCAAGGGCTCCGGAATGCCGACCGGGATCCGGTCCAGATTGGCGCGGATCTTCTCATGCACCCGCAGAATCGCATCATCGGACTTCGTTCCGACCAGAAAGCGCGCGGTGACCATGACGCGGTCGTCTTCGGTTTGGCTGTAGACATGCTCCACGCCATCGATGCCCTTGACGATCTCCTCAAGAGGCTTGGTGACGAGCTCAACCGCATCGGGCGCGCGCAGCCCGTCCGCGTTGATGCGGATGTCGACCATGGGGACGCTGATCTGGGGCTCTTCCTCACGCGGGATGACGACGACGGCGATCAGGCCCACGACAAGCGAGGCGAGCAGAAACAGCGGTGTCAGCGGCGAATTGATCGTCGCCCGGGTGAGCCGCCCCGACAGGCCGAGATTCACGGTTGCACCAGTTGGTCGCCAACGCGAAGGCCGGACAGGATTTCAAGGCCGTTGGGGAGATCGGGGGAAGGGAGAACGCGCCCGCGCTGTACCGGCACATCGACGGTCTGATCGCCCTGTCGGATGTGGACGTAGTCGATCCCGAATCGGGTCGTCACATAGCTCGACGGGATCACGAAGGCGTTCCGTTCGTCACCGGGTATCCAGACCCTGCGGCGGTCGCCGACAAAATATTCCCCGAGGCCCTCCACTTTCGCATCAGCGATGACGCGGCCTTCCTCGATCTGCGGATAGACGAGCTCGATTACGCCCCATTTGGCCGTGTGCTCGCCGAATTCACTACCATCGAGGCGAATCCGGTCACCGGCCTTCAGGAAGCGGGCATGCTCTTCCGGTATCCTCAAACGCAATTTGAAATCCTGCTGCGCGACCGTCACGAGGGGATCGCCGGGTAGCACCACCGAACCTACCGTCACCAGGCGCTTCAAGACGCGGCCGTCCTGCGGAGCCAGAACCTGTCCTTCCGTCTGCTGCTGCTGGACGACTCCCCGCTCGGCAGTCTTCGCGCGGAGATTGTTCTGGGCGACGTTGAGGGCCGTTCGCGCCTCATCAAGCCTGGTGCGTGGAAGCGTGCCGCGCTCAACCAGCCCTTCGATGCGGTCAAAGTCGATCTGCGCCTGATCGGCCTGCGCCTGCAGGGCTTGCATTTGCGCGTCCAGCGACCTCATTTGCAGCACGAGCTTCTCGTCTCCAACGACCGCGATCGCTTGGCCGCGCGTAACCGGGTCGCCTTCCCTGACATGGAGTTCGACGACGGTGCCGCCGATGCGGCTGCGCGCCGGCACGACACTTACGCTCTCGACGGTGGCAAATACCGCCTTCTCGTCGGTGACCCGCCGCGAGGCAACCGTGAGGACTTCCGCATCCGCTGGAGCCGCGCCGGCTACCGCAACCGCGACAAAGCCCAATAGAATCAATCTGCGCATCGGTAGGCTCATTCCATCCCGCGCCCGCGGCGCTTGTTGTGACATCTCATTGAAATTAGCTGCGAGGACATTGACCTGCCTCAAGGCGCTGCCGCGCACGTCCTCATAGCTTGCGTTTGGATAGCTTGCGTTTGGCCTTCGGAACTTTCGGGGGCGCACAATACACTTGATAAAGCGTCTTCAGAAGTTCGCGCGCAGCGTCGCTGGCGATCGAGTAGTAAATCGTTTGCGCGTCGCGTCGCGCGGACACCAGGCCATCCTTGCGAAGGAGAGCAAGATGCTGGGAGACCGTGGAATTGCGAAGCTTCAGGAATCCGGCGAGATCGCCGACCGACCGCTCGCCGTCGATCAGCTGGCAGATAATCAGCAACCGGTGACGGTTGGCGAGCGACTTCAACAGGTCGCTCGCCCGATCGGCTGCAGATTCCATGGCCGCACTGTCTATTTTCATACTTGCGTATATACGATGATGCGAATATATAGTCAACACGCACGGTAGAACAAGCCAAAGTCGAATTGGCGCAACCGCATCCCAGGAACGCAGGAAACGGAGGCTAACATGGCGGAAGTTGTTGTAATCGGAGCCGGTCTCAGCGGAACGTTGATGGCCTATGAATTGATGCCGCAATTGAGAAAGGAAGACCGCCTGACTGTCGTTTCGGAGGGGCCGGTCTATCACTTCGTCCCCTCCAACCCCTGGGTGGCGATCGGCTGGCGAAAGCGCGACGATATCGAGATCGATCTGGTCGATATCATGAAGCGCAAGGGCATCCGCCTGCTGACGCAAGGCGCGCAGCGCGTGCATCCGGTGGAAAACCGCGTCGAACTCGCCGACGGCACGTCGATCGACTACGATTATCTGGTGGTCGCTACCGGTCCGGAGCTCGCCTTCGACGAAATTCCGGGGCTCGGGCCGGACGGCAATACGCAATCGATCTGCCATGTCGATCACGCCACGCACGCCAAGGACGCGTTCGAAAAACTCGCGGCCAATCCGGGACCGGTCGTGATCGGCGCCGTGCAGGGTGCCTCCTGCTTCGGCCCGGCCTACGAGTTCCTGTTCATCCTGGAAACCGAGTTGCGGCGGCGCAAGCTCCGCGACCGCGTGCCGATGACCTTCGTCACTTCCGAACCCTATATCGGGCACCTCGGCCTTGACGGGGTCGGCGACACCAAGGGCCTGCTCGAAAGCGAGATGCGCGAAAAGCACGTCAAGTGGATCACCAACGCCCGCGTCAAGAATGTCGAGCCAGGAAAGATGTCGGTCGAAGAGCTTTCGGAAGATGGCTCAATCCGCAAGACGCACGATCTGGCGTTCTCCTATTCGATGATGCTGCCCGCGTTCCGCGGCGTGGGCGCCGTTCGCGGCATCGAAAAACTCACCAATCCCCGCGGCTTTGTGATCGTCGACAAGCATCAGCGCAATCCGGCATTTCCAAACATCTTTGCGATCGGCGTATGCGTGGCGATTGCTCCCGTCGGCGCGACCCCGGTTCCGGTCGGCGTGCCGAAGACCGGGTTCATGATCGAATTGATGGTCACGGCGACCGCGATGAACATCGGCGCGCTGCTGCGTGGCCGGGCGGCATCGGCGCAGCCCACCTGGAACGCGATTTGCCTCGCCGATTTCGGTGACACCGGCGTCGCCTTCCTGGCGCAGCCGCAGATCCCCCCGCGCAACGTCAATTGGTCCTCCAAGGGTGAATGGGTTCATCTCGCCAAGGTCGCCTTCGAGAAATACTTCCTGCGCAAGATTCGTCGTGGCGAAAGCGAACCCTTCTACGAGCGCTTTTTGCTCGACAGGCTCAACATCGGGAAAATCAAGGAAGTCAAGACAGGGACATGAGCGCAAGCCGGCAAATCGTTTGTGGTCAGTGCGGGCGGATCAATCGGCTGCCGGCCGAACGGACCTTGACCGCCGCGCGCTGCGGATCCTGCCACCAGCCGATCTTCAGCGGGCACCCTATCGAAGTCGACGAAGCGGGTTTCGGCCGCCATGTGGCGCATAGCGATATCCCGGTCCTCGTCGACGTCTGGGCACCGTGGTGCGGCCCCTGCCGCACCATGGCGCCGATGTTTGAGCGGGCCGCCCGGGAGCTCGAACCAAAGGTTCGCCTGCTGAAGCTCAACGCCGACACTGCGCCCTCCGTCTCTTCGCGGCTGGGGATCAGGGGCATCCCAACGCTTCTGCTGATGCAGGGTGGCCGTGAGATCGCGCGGACATCGGGTGCGATGGACACGCAGAACATCGTCGCATGGACGACGGCCGGGCTCGCCCGGTCCCAGTGATTGTCAACCGACGTGAACAAACAAGCAAAGGAACCCATCATGAATATCGATCGAGCGGTCCTCACATTCGCAGGATTTGTCGTGCTACTCGGCCTCGCGCTGGGCTGGCTGGTCAGTCCGTACTGGTACCTGCTCACCGCGTTTGCCGGGCTGAACATGATCCAGGCTGCCTTCACCGGCTTTTGCCCTGCGGCGATCGTGTTCAAGAAGCTCGGCTTGCGAAGCGGCAACGCGTTTTCCTAATCACGGCGTCCGTTCTTCTTTGAGCTACCGCAATGCGAATGCCGTGAACGAGGTTATTGGTTCACGCGTCCCCGCGTGAACATTCTGGATCGCCGACAACCATGAACGAAACCCTCATCGAAGGCCCGCTCTACGAAGCCCGCAAGAAGGTCTATCCGCAGGCGGTTCACGGTACATTTCGCCGAATCAAATGGGCAATCCTCGGCGTGGTGCTCGCGGTCTATTATCTGCTGCCGTTCGTCCGCTGGAATCGCGGACCCGGCCTGCCCAGCCAGGCCGTCCTCATCGATTTCCCGCATCGCCGGTTCTATTTCTTTTTCATCGAGCTGTGGCCGCAGGAGGTCTATTATTTTACCGGCCTGTTGATCATCGCGGCGATGACGCTGTTTCTGATGAACGCGGTAGCCGGACGGGTGTGGTGCGGCTACATGTGCCCGCAGACCATCTGGACCGATCTGTTCTACGCGGTGGAGCGCTTGGTCGAAGGCGACCGTCGCCAACGGATCCTGAGCGACAAGCGCGGATGGACGCTGACGCACATTCGCCAGGCCGTCACCAAGCATTTCATCTGGCTGATGATCGCGTGGTGGACCGGCGGCGCCTGGGTTCTTTATTTCGCCGACGCGCCGACGCTCGTGAAGGATCTCGCGACATTGCAGGCGCCGTTCATCGCCTATCTGTGGATCGGCATCCTGACCGCCACCACCTATACCTTCGCGGGCCATGCCCGCGAGCAGGTCTGCATTTACATGTGCCCATGGCCGCGGATTCAGGCCGCGCTGACCGATGAATGGGCGCTCAATGTCACCTATCGCCGCGATCGCGGCGAGCCGCGCGTGTCCGTCAAGAAGGCGGAGCAATTGCGCCAGCACGGCGAGCCGGCCGGCGACTGCATCGATTGCCACCAATGCATCAATGTCTGCCCGACGGGGGTGGATATTCGCGACGGAATCCAGCTCGGCTGCATCCAGTGCGGCCTGTGCATCGATGCCTGCGACACCGTCATGCGCGAAATCGGCCGACCGACGGGATTGATCGCCTATGATACCGACATCAACGGCCAGCGCAGGCAGGCCGGCAAGCCGCCGGTCTATCGCCTGATCCGGGCCCGGACCATCCTTTACGCCGCCATCATCGCGCTGGTCGGCAGCATTATGCTGTATGCGCTGGCAACCCGAAGTTCCATGAGCATCAACGTGCTCCACGACCGCAATCCGCTTTACGTCCTGTTGGCGGATGGCGGCGTTCGCAACAATTACACCGTGCGCATTCTGAACAAGGGCCCGGAGCGCACCTTCGCGCTGGATGTGTCGGGCTTACCGGGCGCCGACCTGCACATCCTCGGCACCGAGCGCGGCGCCGATGGCAGGCTCGCGGTCGACGTCGGACAGGATCAAACGCGTGAAATCCGCCTGTCCGTGCAGGTGAAAAGCGCAATGGTGCCCCAGAGCGCCGTCGGCATCGAGATCAAGGCGACCGACACCGCCACCGGACAGACCGTTTCTGAGCAAGACCATTTCGTTCCGCCCAATCAGTGATCCCTGCGGTTCGGGTCTAGAGCATTTTCCATTTTCTGTGAATTCGAGTGGATTCCCATTGAGCCGCGAATAAGATTCTGTAGCCTTCTCAGGCAAAGGAGGCTGGCAATGGGGTATTCGAACGATCTGCGAGTTCGAGTGATCCGGGTTGTTGAGGGTGGCGCGGCGGCGCGGGCGGCGGCAAGACAGTTTGTGATTGGGGATGCGACGGCGATCCGCTGGGCGAAGCGCTGGCGGGAGACCGGCAGCTTTGAGGCCAAATCCAACAAGGGTCAGAGCCGGTCGCCATTGAAGAAGCATGAGGAATGGTTGCTTGCGTTGGTCCGGCAGGAGCCCGACCTGACTCTAGAAGAGATCCAGCGTCGTCTGCTCGAAGAACGTCAACAAAAGGCGGGGCTTGGATCGGTTTGGCGGTTCTTCGACCGCCACGGCATCAGCTTCAAAAAAAGCGTTCGGGCGGCCGAGCAGGATCGGCCTGATGTTGCCGCGGCGCGAATGGCATGGGCGGAAGATCAACCCAAGCTCGATCCCGACCGACTGGTCTTCATCGACGAAACTGGCACCTCAACCAAAATGGCGCGGCTGCGCGGTCGGGCTCCACGCGGCGAACGGCTGGTCGGCGAAATCCCGCACGGGCACTGGAAAACCACCACCTTTGTTGCGGGCCTGCGCTCCACAGCTCTCACTGCACCATGCGTCATCGATGGCCCGATGAATGGCAATGCCTTCCTCGCCTATGTCGAACAAGTCCTCGTGCCGACCCTCAAACCAGGCGACGTCGTCGTGCTGGACAATCTCAGCGCCCACAAGGTCCCGGGGATACGTGAAGCCATCGAAGCCGCGGGCGCAAAGCTGCTTTACCTGCCTCCCAATTCGCCAGACTTCAATCCGATCGAGCAGCTCTTCGCAAAACTCAAAGCCCTGTTACGAAAGGCCGCCGAACGCTCCGTCGAGGGCCTCTGGAACCGCATCGCATGTCTTCTCGATGCCTTCCTCCCGGACGAATGCGCTAACTACTTCCGCAACTCCGGATATGCTGCATGCTAGGTGGAAAATGCTCTAGCTGTCGTAAACGCCGGATTAACGATACCGATCAAATTGAATTCCAGCGCCAGCGGTATTTTCCAAGGTTTCCGCTAACGTTCTCCCGAGAGCGCGGCTCAACGCGGCCGACGCTCGCAAACGGGGAACGGGGACGTGGTCGATCTTGCGGATACAGCGATAGTCCGTCGCGCATCGGTCAAGGATGCCTCGGGCAAGCACGCGCCGACCGCAACCGCTTCGCCGTACACCACTGGAATTGCGCCGCTCACGGAAATTCCAGGGGATGAATGGCAGGCATTGGCCGAACGCGCCGTCGAGCCGAACGGCTATTACCTGCCTGCTTGGGAGTTGGCGGTGAACGCCTCCGCGCGGGGGCGAACCGGCGTGTCCGCGCTGAGCGCCTGGAGCGCGGTGTCGCCGGCGCAAGGCGGCGAGAGGCGGCTGATCGGCCTGATGCCCGTCGTTTCGATGTGGCGCGACTGCAAAATCGCCCTGCCCGCTTTGGTCAGCGCCAGCCCCTATGGCACGCTTTGCACCCCGCTGCTCGACCGCGACATCCCGGGCGAGGCCGCGAGACGATTGATGGCGCAGGCGCGCGCGAGAGGCGCGCATGCGCTGATCCTGCGCGACGTCTCGCTCAATGGCGCCGCCATGAAAGCCATTGCGGAAGTGCTGCGACAGGACGGCCTGCATCCGCGGCTCCTGAACTCGCATCTTCGCGCCTGTCTTGACGCAAGGCGCGAGGCGGATGAGTTGCTGCGCGACGCACTCGGCGGAAAGAAGCTTAAGGAGCTGCGCCGGCAACGCAACCGGCTTGCCGAGCACGGCGCGGTCCGTTTTGACGTGGCGCGGACGCCGGAAGCGATAGAAGTGGGAATCGAGATATTCCTGGCGCTGGAAGCGAGCGGCTGGAAAGGCAAGCGCGGCACCGCGCTCGGGCAGGACCAAGGCGATGCCGGTTTTATCCGGCGCGCCACCAAAGGACTAGCCGAGAGCGGGCAATGCGAAATCGTGACTCTGCACGCCGGTGATACGCCGGTCGCGGCCGCGATCGTGCTCCGGCATCAGGACCGCGCATTCTATTTCAAGCTCGGCGTTGACGAGCGCTTTGCGAAGTTTTCGCCCGGCGTGCAGCTGACGCTCGACCTGACGCGACATCTGTGCGCCGATGCGGTGCTTGCCACCGCCGACTCCACCGCGGGCGCCGATCATCCGATGATCAATCCGATCTGGCGCGGGCGGCTCAAGATCGGCGACGTGCTGATTCCGCTACGCCGGAACGATCGCGTGGTATCGCTGATCCATGCGGCGATGACGACGCGCCGGCTGGCGCTCGACCTCGCGCGCCGCGCGGTGCATCTGATCCGCGATCGCTAAGCCGCTCCCCTACTCCGCCGCCTGCGCGTTCACTTCCGCCGAGACCTGGCGGATGGCGCGGGCGAGTTGCTCGGCCGGCTGCGCGCCGGACACCGCGTATTTCTGCGCGAACACAAAAGTCGGCACGCCCGAGATGCCCTTGCTGGAAGCGTCCTGCGCCTGCGCCGAGATCAGCGCCACGTCTTCGTCGGTCGCAAGACGCCGGCGCACGTCGTCGCCATCGAGTCCGCAATCGGCCGCTGCCTGCACCAGCACGTTGGTATCGGTGAGGTCGCCGCCGTCGCGGAAATACAACTCCATCAGCCGCTGTTTCATCTCGGCCGATTTTCCCAGCGCATCGGCCCAGAGAATCAGCCGATGGCAGTCGATCGTGTTCGGCTGCCGCTTGACGAGGTCGGGCCGATACGTAAGACCCTCCTCGCCCGCCGCGGTGACGACGCGTCCGGCGATCCCCTTATAGGCTTCGACCGAGCCGAATTTGGCCGTGAGATATTCCTCGCGGCCGATCCCCTCGCGCGGCACCCAGGGGTTGAGGAAAAACGGCCGCCAGTGAATCTCGACCGGAACATCCGCCGCCAGCGCCAGCGCATTCTCGATCCGGCGTTTGCCGATATAGCACCACGGACATACCACGTCGGAGACGATGTCGATCTGAAGCGGCTTGAGGGTGCTCATCGGGGTGTCCTCGCATTTCGGAAATCCCACAGATAATCCGCAAGGCGGGCCCGGACAAGGGACCTATTGCTGACCGGCCGCCATCGCCCGCATCCGCTCCGTGGTGAATTCGTCGGCGGGAAAGAAGGTCTCCAGCGCCAGTTCCGACAACGTGATATCGACCGGCGTGCCGAAAATCATCGTGGCCGACATGAAGCTCAGAACGTCGCCGCCAAACCGCATCTTGAAGGGGATCGCGACATTGTCGGCCGGCAGCGGCGCAGAGCGCGCCGGAATCGGGTAGGCCTTGAGCTCGTGATAGAGCTTTACCAGCCCGGGATCGGCAGTCGCCTCGCACTGGCGATGCAGCCGCTCGAGCAGATGCCCGCACCATTCGGCGAGGTTGACAGTGCGCGCCGCCAGCGCCTCCGGATGAAAGGCCAGCCGCAGAATATTGATGGGCTGGCCGAGCAGCCGCTCCGGAACGCCCTGCAATAGCGGCATCACCATGCGGTTGGCCGAAACCAGGTTCCAGTGCCGGTCGTAGGCCAGCGCCGGATTGGGCTCATGCGCGCGCAGCACGAGATCGATGGCGGCCCGCGCCGATTTCAGCGCGGGATCGTCGAGCGATCGCTGCGGAAAAGCCGGCGCGAAACCTGCCGCCACCAAGAGCACGTTGCGCTCGCGCAACGGCACGTTGAGCCGCTCGGCGAGCTTCAGAACCATGTCACGCGACGGCTGCGCGCGGCCGGTTTCCACAAAACTGAGATGGCGCGCGGAAACCTCGGCGTCGCCGGCGAGATCGAGCTGGCTCAGATGGCGGCGCTGGCGCCATTGGCGCAAATGGTCGCCGACATGGACGGGCTTGGCTTGGTCGGCGCGCGCCGTGGCAGTCTGTGCATTCATGCCGGCAAACGTAGCATGCGAATTTCGCGCCTTCCATTACCTCCGACGTAATGGAATCGCGGCTCCGGTAGGATCAACTTCGCGGGCACAGGAGACAACCTATCGGCGGTCGATGCCGCTGGTTTATCTCCGCCCCCAGTCAAGGAGAGCCACCATGATCCAACCGTCCCTGTTGCTCCGCCGCGCCTTCCTGCTCGATGCCATCGTCAGCGGCATGATGGCCGTGCTGCTCACTTTGGGCGCCGACGCTCTGGCGCCGCTGCTCAGCCTGCCCGAACAATTGCTGCGCGAGACCGGCTTGTTCCTGATCGCCTATACGGCGCTGGTCGGCTGGCTGGCGACGCGGCAATCGATGCCGAAGGCCTGGGTGATCATCGTCATCGCCGGGAACGCGGCATGGACCATCGCCAGCATCGGACTGTTGTTCTCGAGCGCGGTGACGCCGAACCTGCTCGGCCAGATCTTTATCGCAGGCCAAGCGGTCGTGCCCGGCGCCCTCGCTGAACTGCAATATATCGGATTGCGCCGGAGCAGCGCGACGCTCGCGGTCTAGGCCGAGGCTTGCTGGTCAGGACCTACGGCCGCCGTGAAAATCCCGGGCTTCGCGGCGGCCGATTTCCTGGCTGCGGTCTCGGATCGGCCGCGTCCGTTTGAAAGACCGCCGTTAAAGTGCTTGCCGTTTGGTTTGACGCCGGCGCCGTTCAGCTCTCGCTTCGGTTCCAGCTTCAGCTCGCCCTTGCGCTTGAGCTTTTCCTTTGCGGCCTTCGCCGCCTGCTTCTCGGCCTTCCGCAGGGCTTTCCGCTCCGCCTTGGCCTTCAGGCGCAGCCGTTCGGCCCTCGCCTCGGCGCGCTTCTTCTTGCGCTTTTTCTCGCAAGCGTCGCACTTGCATCCGATCGGCTTCAAATATGCCTTGAAGTAATCGGTACCGTAATCGTAGTTGATCTCTTCGCCGGGTTCGATGTTCTTGATCGCGCGGATCACGACCTTGCGCTTGCGCGGCTTGACGTCGGATTCCGCATTCGGCCTGCAGGCGTGATTGATGTAGCGCGCGATGTTCTTGCGCACCGAACCGTCGATGGTCCAGCGGCCGTTGAGCTCGAACAGATATTTATTCTCGATCGCGTCGTCTTTCTTCTTCCTGGAATCCAGCAGCGGACCAAAATAGCGGATGATTTTGGTGCCCTTCTTGATCGGTTTGGTGGCGAAGAGGCCTAACCCGGTGCGGGAACGGCCGACGCGATAGGGTTTGTTCGGCGAAATGGCAGGCATGTGGATGCGGTAACTGACACACTGAGTGAAGGCGACGGATCGCGAAGGCGATGTTCTAGGACGATTCCGCGCAAATGTCAGGCCTTTCGCGCGGTTTGCCTGATCCTTCCCCAGCTTGCGCACACAGAAGACGTGGTTTTGGCAATCATGGGCCGTTTGCCAATTGTGACGAATGACTTAAGGCCCCTGCGACCGGATCACGGTTGTTCTGAGCATGGCATCCAGCAGGGTTTCGGCATCGGTTCCCTCAGGCAGGCGCTTGAGGATGTCGGAAAGCCGGCCATCGAGCAGCAGCATGGTGAAACCGTGGACCAGCGACCAGGCCCGCGCAATCGCCGCGGCCTGATCGAGCGACAGCGCGTCTGTCGAAATCTGCTCCTGCCGTTGCGCACCGATCGCGCCGGCGAGACCTGCGAATGACGCCTTTGCGGCCTCACGCAGCGAGGCGCGCGACATATCGAGCCGCTCGGTGCGAAACATCAGACCGTACATGCCGGGATGCGCCTGCGCATAGGCGATGTAGGCCTTGGCCCGCGCCATCGCCCGCTGCGCCAGTGTGCCACCGTCGGCGTCCGTCACCACCATGGCGGCGTTGAATTGCCGGAACCCGATTGCGGCGAGTTCGCTGACAAGACCCGCGAGATCGCCGAAGTGATGGGTCGGTGCGGCGTGAGAGACGCCGGCTTCGCGCGCCACCGCCCGCAACGTCAGTCCGGCCAGCCCGTCACGCTCAAGCACCCGCTCGGCGGCGACAAGCAGGGCGTCACGCAGCGCGCCGTGATGGTACGGCGCGCTTTCCCGGCCGGTGCCAATTTTGGGTCCGGTTTTCGGTCCCGTCTTAAGTCCCGTCTTGGGCCCAGGTGGGGTCCGCAGCTTACCTGCCGGCGCGGGGTGGTTTGCCACGCCTGGGGCGCGTCGGGGTCGGGCGATGTCGGGCTTTCTGATCATTTTCCTCCTATAGATCACGATTTTGACACTGTAAAGATTTGGCTTGACCCTGCCTCGGTTCGCGACTAGATATATCTTTACGATGTAAAGATTAGCCCGAAGAGGCTGCCATGACAATCTTTCTGTCCCTTGCACCCTACGGTGCATTCGCGCTGCTGATGCTGGTGAGTTCGGCCACGGCTAGTCTGTTTGCGGCGGCCGCCATGTGCCTGATGGTGATCGCCTATGACATGCTCCGCGGCCGCTCGATCAAGATGCTCGGCGCGGGCTCCGCCATTCTGTTCATGGCGCTGGGCTGTACCCTCGCGCTCGCCGAGCCGCCCTGGAGCAGTTCGGCCGTCAAGCTCGCGGTTGACGCCGGCATGCTGGCCATTACGCTTGCTTCGCTCGCCATCGGCAAACCGTTCACGCTGCAATATGCCCGAGAAGTGGTAGACGCCGAGACGGCTCAATTGCCCGGCTTCCTGATCGCAAACTATGTTATCACCTCGGCATGGGCGCTGGCCTTCCTGATAATGATGACGGCCAACGCGCTTGTTATCTATCTACCCGGCGTGCCGCTATGGTCGGGGCTCGCCATCGCATTCGCTTCCCGCAACACCGCGATCTATTTTACCAGATGGTATCCGAAATACCGGAAGGCAAAGCTCTTGACCCCGGCCATTGCGCCATCCGGTGCTTGAGCAAACGGGCGACATCCAACAAAACCGACAACGGAGTGCGACCATGCGGGACGTATTCGTCAGGCTCGGCACGGACTTCCTCTCCACCCTCGTGTTCCTCGCTTTGTACCTGACCACCGGCAATGTGGTGCTGGCGACAAGCGTGGCGATCGCGGGCGCGGTGGCCCAGGTGATCTACGCTCGCTTCAGGGGCCAGCCACTTAATTTCATGACCTTTGCCAGCCTGGCGCTGGTGATCGTGCTCGGCAGTGCCACGCTTTTGACCAGCGATCCGCGTTTCGTGCTGGCCAAACCCTCGATCGCGCATTTTGCGATCGGCGCGATCATGCTCAGGCGCGGCTGGATGCTGCGCTACGTGCCGCCGATCGTGGCCGACGCCATCCCGCAATATGTGACGCTGGCCGGCTACGCCTGGGCGGTGCTGATGATTGCGCTTGGCCTCGGCACCATCGCGGTGGCGATGACGGGCGACATGAAACTGTGGGCGATCTATGTGTCGGTGGTCGCGGTCGGGGCCAAGGTCCTCGCCTTCGCCGTGCAATACGTCGCATTCCGGATTCTCGTCACCAGGCGGATTCGCGCCGTCGGCGGCGAAGCTTTGTCAAGCCAGGCCCGCGACGGTGTGGCAAGAAACGCATCCGGCAAAAAAGCCGCAGATCCCGCCATTGGGCATCGGCCGCAAGATGCGCTATACCCCGCCTGGAAGCGTGAGCGGACCCCAGAACCATTTTCGGTTTTGCGAAGAAAATCCCAGGAGATGCGAGAATGGCCGTGGACGGAAACTGGAACATCACCATGTCGACGCCGATGGGCGATCGCGAAGCGACGCTCAGCCTGAAGAGCGCCGGCGGCGCGCTGACCGGCACACAGGCGGCCGAAGGCAATTCGACCGAGATCTTTGACGGCAAGGTCAATGGCGACGACGTCGCCTGGAAGGTCTCCATCACCAACCCGATGCCGCTGACGCTCGATTTCACCGGCAAGGTTTCGGGCGACAGCATTTCCGGCGAAATGGGCATCGGCCCGATGGGCAGCTTTCCGTTTACGGGAAAGCGGGCGTAAGCCTTTACACGCTTTGAATTGCGACCGATTCGAATTTCAAACAGCCAAGCAATGACGACATCATCGCACATCCGGGCCTCGTGGTTCGAGATGCGCGGCTTTGCCGCGCTCCTCACCATGAGGGATTGGCAAACCTCATGGTGAGGAGCGGCGTATTCGCCGCGTCTCGAAGGATGAAGCCCCGAACCGATCCTTCAGACACGCCACTACCCTTCCCGCGGCGCGTTTCGCCCGAGTTTTGCTGAAGAACCTCTCGCCCTCGATTAGGAGGGCGCAGGGAATGCCGGGCGCCCGATGCGCCCGCAGCCGCGTGTGCGACGGTAGAAAGCGAAAAGCACACGCGTTAGTCAGGTCACACCGGAATCACCCGGCATTCCCCGCGCAATGGTTTTACGACTTATAATGCGCTCTCCCCGGTGACCGGCTTTCTTGCCACCGTCATCCCTGAGAAGCTTGCTTCTCAAGAACTTGACGCCAGCGTCGGGGCGTCAGGACCACACGACTTCGCCGTCCGCCTCGGGCGCATTCGTCAAAGCGCCATCCGCGTCCACCGCATCCTGCCCCGCGTTCGTGACGATCGCGAGCCGCCCCTCCAAAGGGACAGGATGATTCTCTTTACTGCTGCTTCTACCGGGCGGTCAAGGGAAATTTCGGAAAATCCGAAATTGGACCGTAATGGCGCCGGCACCGCTCGTCATTGGCGACCACCGGTCATCCCAGCCGCCGGTCTCATCAGCATGGAATCCTGCAGATCTCCGATTTTTGCCGTTCCGAATCGAAAGCGAATTTGTCCGGATCAATCGCGCAGCTTCTGCGCCCGATACGCACCTGGCGTCGTGCCAACGGCCTTGCGAAAGGCGCGGTTGAAATTCGCCTGCGACGAAAATCCTGTGGCATAGGCGATGTCGACCAGCAGCCGGTCGCTGCTCACGAGCAGGCGTTTGGCGAGGTCGAGGCGTTGCCGGCTGACGTATTCGTGCGGCGCAGTTCCGGTCGCCGCCTTGAAGCTGCGCGAGAAGTGCGCCGGGCTCATGCACGCCACCGACGCCAATTCGTTGACGGTGAAGTCGCGCTCGACGGAGGCGTGGATGAAATCCGTCACACGCGACAGCCGTTTCGGATCGAGCGGCTTGTGCGCGCCGATGGATTGTTTCAGGCGAACCGAGGTTGCCGCATAGGCGTGCACCAGATGGGCCGACAGGGCGCTTCCGAGGCTTTCGATCAAAAGCCGGCCGGTGGAGGATTGTACCTCCATCTCCTTGAGAATCTGATCCGCGACGTACTCGATGAACGGATCGCGATCGATGGCCTCGTACCGGATCGAGATTCCCGACGGGTCGACGTCGAGATCCTTCAGCATCGTTTCGTCGAACGGCTTGCCCGGCAGGAAAATGTGAAGGCATTCCTGCATCAGATTCTCGATATTGATGAAGTCCTCGCTGATCCCGGCCGGGCAAAGCCAGACTGTACCCTTTCGGCTAAGAGTCCGTTGGTGCATTCCCGCACCTCGCCGATCCACGAGCGAGTTTCCGCGCAACTGGATGGCGACTTCCGTATCTCGGGGCAACTGCGGAGGCAGTTCTCCCGCCTCGTGGCTCCATATCTCCGCGAGAAGGTGCGACCATCGCCGGTCGTTTGAAGTCTGGAGCATTCTGCCGGTAACATATTTATCGACAGAGTTGCCAAGCGTACCCATCGTGAATCTCCACCGAGGAAGCGCGACGTGTAGCAACGGTATTGTCTGAGGTAAGCAACTACTAAGCAACTACTATGCCAAAATGTGACGCACGCGTCCATCGATCCCTTCGCCGCTTGAAGTGGCCGAGGTGCGCAAGGAACAGGCAAAGTCCGCCGGGGGGCGTCAGCAGTTTAGGAAAAGAACCCCGCATATTCTGAGAAGCCAGCCGGTTCCTGCCGCTGCAGTCTCCATACCAGGCTGGATGACGAAGCGGAGGAACCCATGGCCCGAACTACGGTAGTTGGCGCCTGCCCACATGATTGCCCGGACACTTGCTCGATCCTGACAACCGTCGAGGATGGCAAGGCCGTTGCGGTGCGCGGCAATCCCGATCACCCGTTCACCCGTGGACGCCTGTGCGTCAAGGTCAACAACTACGAGGAGCGCGTCTACAGCGACAAGCGCGTGCTCTATCCATTGAAGCGAGTGGGTCCCAAGGGCTCCAGTCAGTTTCAGCGGATTTCCTGGGACGAGGCGATCGAGACCATTGCCACACGCTGGAAGTCGATCATCGCAAAGGATGGCGCACAGGCGATCCTGCCCTACAGCTATCTGGGCACGCAGGGGATCATCAACGGGCTGAACGTGGGCGACCCGCTCTTCAACAAGCTCGGCGCCACCGTGTCGGAACGCACCTTCTGCGACTCCGGCTCGTGCACGGCCTATATGATGACCATCGGCCCCACGCCCGGGGTCGATCCCGAGAGCTTCGTGCACTCGAAATACATTCTCCTGTGGGCCTGCAACACGCTCGGCACCAACTCGCACCACTGGCCGTTCATCGAGCAGGCCAAAAAGGCCGGCGCCAAGCTGGTGGTGATCGACCCGGTGCGAACGCGCACGGCAAGGCTCGCCGACTGGCATATTCCGATCAGGCCCGGCACCGACGCGGCGCTGGCGCTGGCGATGATGCACGTCATCATCGAGGAGGACCTGGTCGACCGCGACTACATCGACAAGCACACCGTCGGCTACAACGAACTGGTGGAGCGAGCGTCGACCTACACGCCCGAGTTCGCCGCGCGGGAAACCGGCATTCCGGTCGAGGATATTGTCAAACTGGCACGGGAATACGCCACCACGCCCCCGGCGGTGGTGCGGATCGGGGTCGCCGTGGAGCGACACGCCGGCGGCGGCCAGACCGTGCGCGCGATCGCCTGCCTTCCCGGCCTTATCGGCGCGTGGAAGCATGTGGGTGGCGGCCTGCTGCAGCTTCCGATATGGGCGTTTCCGGTCAAGTGGGAGGTGCTGATGCGCCCCGAGCTGGCGCCGGAAAAGATGCGGGTGCTGAACTCGTGGCGGCTCGGGCCAGCCCTGACCGGCGAACTCGGCTTCGATCCGCCGATCAAGGCGCTGTTCGTCTACAACGCCAACCCGATGGCCATGGTGACCGAGCAGACCAAGCTCGAAAAGGGCCTCGAACGCGAGGACCTGTTCACGGTGGTCAGCGAACACTTCCTCACCGACACGGCGAAATACGCCGACATCGTCCTGCCGGCGACCACCCAGCTGGAACAGAAAGACGTCATGTTCTGGTGGGGGCATCTCTACCTGTCCTACAACAACCCGGCGATCGAGCCGCTCGGCGAAGCGGTGCCAAACACCGAGCTGTTCCGTCGCCTGGCCAAAGCCATGGACATCGAGGATCCGTCGTTCTTCCGCACCGACGACGAGATGATCGAGCAATCGCTCGATTGGACCAATCCGGTGCTGCAGGGCATTACGCTGGAGGACGTAAAGGCAAAGGGCTATGCGCGGCTCACTGTGCCGTCGGCCGACGACTGGGCGCCGCACCGCGAGGGAAATTTTCCGACGCCCACGGGCAAGTGCGAATTCAAGTCGACCATTACCGGGGGTGGCAACTTCGTCGTTCCGCTATTCCGACAGGGCTACAACGGCGACCAGGACGGCACGGCGGTGGACGCCCTGCCGCACTACATTCCGCCGAACGAGAACCCGCAGACGACGCCGGCGCTGGCAAAGCGCTACCCGCTCAGCCTGATCACGCCCAAGAGCCATGCGTTCCTAAACTCGAACTACGGCAATCTGCCAGCGCAAACCGCCCAGGCGGGCGAGGAGCAGACGGTGTTCCTTCACCCCGATGATGCGGAACAGCGCGGCATCGTGGCCGGAGCGCCGATCCGTGTATTCAACGACCGCGGGGCGTTCGAGGCCTTCGCCACCATTTCACCCGACATCATGCCGGGTGTGGTCATGGCGCCGGCGGGATACTGGCACCGATCCAACCGCAAAGGCGCAACCGTTCACGCACTTACGCCACCTGCTTTCGCTGACCTTGGCCGGGCGCCGACATTCTCGGACGTGCTCGTCCAGGTCGGCAAAGCCTGAACGCCTTATCCAGGGTATCCCGATGGCATATGTGGTGACCGACAACTGCCGAGGTTGCCGATACACGGAATGCGTGAGCGTGTGTCCGGTCGAGTGCTTTCATGTCGATGAGAAGATGACGTACATCGACCCGGAGAACTGCATCGACTGCGGTGGCTGCGTTCCGGTTTGCCCGGTTGCTGCCATCGAACCCGACTATCGTCTGGCCGCCGACAAGAAGTTCTGGATCGACATCAACCGCAAGCGCGCGGCCGAGACGCCGGTCCTCACCGCGCGCCTGCCGCCGCTGCCCGGCGCCGATGCGCGCCGACAAGAACTCGGACGATGACGACGCCCGCTCTCGACCATGGCGACGCCGGCGTATTTCGCACCGCGGTGATCGGCAGCGGGCCAAGCGGCTTCTACGTGACCGAGGCGTTGCTTCGTTCGGGCACGCCGCTCACCGTGGACATGCTCGAGCAGTTGCCGGTGCCGTACGGACTGGTCCGGTTCGGCGTCGCTCCCGACCACCCCAAACTGAAGCTGGTCACGGCGGCCTTTGACAAGATCGCAACGACGCCGGGCTTTCGCTTCGTCGGCGGCGTCCAGGTCGGACGCGATGTGACCATCGACGAGTTGCGCGACAGCTATGACGCGGTCGTCATTGCCACCGGCGCCGATGTCAGCCGGTCCCTGGGCATTCCTGGTGAAGATCTGTCGGGATGCCACCACGCGGGCGACTTCGTCGCCTGGTACAACGGCCATCCGGACTACCGCGACCACAATTTCGATCTCGACCACGAGGTCGCGACCGTGGTCGGCCACGGCAACGTTGCGCTCGACGTGGCGCGAATCCTTGCCAAGACCGCCGACGAACTGCGGCGCACCGACATTGCCAGTCACGCGCTGGAGGTTCTGGCGGAAAGCCATATTCGCGAAATTCACGTGGTCGGACGCGGCAGGCCGGCGCAAGCGAAGTTCAGCGCCAAGGAGTTGCGCGATTTCCTCGACCTTGAGACCTGCGACACCACCATCGACAGCCGGAACGTCGCGCCGGATGATTTTACGCCGGACAATGCGCACGACGCGGAACTGGCCGAAAAGCTGGCGCTGCTCCGCAGTTTTTCGCAGCAGGCCTTGACCAAACCACGGCGCTGCATTTTCCGGTTCGGCCTGTCGCCCGTTGCCGTCCGCGGGCAGAGCCGAGTGAGGGCAATCGGCTTCGTGCAACAGGCATCGAGCGCCGTCGAGGAGATCGGCTGCGGCCTGGTGTTTCGCAGCGTGGGCCGTCGCACCGCGCCGCTCGGCGGCGTGCCCTATGACGAACGGCGGGGCGTGCACGCCAACATCGAGGGACGCGTGACCAAGGGCTGCTCGGTCGTCGCAGGCCTCTACGTCTGTGGATGGAGCAAGCGCGGCCCGAGCGGCACCATCGGCACCAACCGCGGCTGTGGCATGGCCACCGCGGAGGCCGTCCTTGCAGACCTTCCGGCGCGCGCGGGGCAGCGTTGCCATGATCCAGATGCGCTGCTGGCGCGGCTCAACACGCGCGTCGCGCGCATCGTGAGCTACCGCGATTGGGCCGCCATCGACGCGGCCGAGAAGCGCCGCGGCGTGCCGCTCGGCAAGCCGCGGGAAAAATTCGTGTCGGTGCCCGACATGCTGGCGGCAGCGGATGCGTGATTGCGCCTGGCTCGGCCTCGTATCTGGAACGCGATAACGCAGGGATAGGGAGGCAGCGATGGCGGTTCCGTTTGTTGATGGGTTTGGCAGGCGTGTGAAGTACCTCCGGCTCTCGGTCACCGATCGTTGCGATCTGCGATGCCGATACTGCATGTCCGGGGCGATGACGTTTCTGCCAAGCAAGGAATTGCTCTCATTCGAAGAGCTCGACCGGCTCGCCCGTTGTTTCATCGCCTCCGGCGTCGAGAAGATCCGGGTCACCGGCGGCGAGCCGCTGGTGCGGAAGGAAATCATGGAGCTCTTCCGCGGCCTCTCCCGGTATCTCTCCAACGGGCTGCTGCGGGAGCTCACGCTCACGACCAACGCCACGCAGTTGTCGCGCTACGCGGAAGAACTCGCCGCGCTCGGCGTGCGGCGGATCAATGTGTCGCTGGATACACTCGACCCCGACAAATTCGAGATGATTACGCGCGGCGGATCGCTCGCCCGCGTACTCGAAGGGATCAAGGCGGCGCGGAAGGCCGGTCTTGCGGTCAAGCTCAACGCGGTGGCGCTGAAAGGCTTCACGGAACACGAGATCGACGGCCTTGTTCGCTTCGCGCATTCTGGCGGCATGACGCTGACTTTGATCGAGACCATGCCGCTCGGCGAGATCGGCGCTGATCGCACCGATCAGTTTCTGCCGTTGACGGCGCTGCGGCGCCTGATCGAGCAGCGCTGGACCCTGATCGATCTGGCTGAAAGGACCGGCGGGCCTGCGCGCTACGCCCGCGTGGTCGAGACCGGCGGCAAGCTCGGCTTCATCACGCCGATGACCCATAATTTCTGCGAGGACTGCAACCGCGTACGTGTGACGGCCTCTGGTGTGCTGCACCCCTGCCTAGGGCAAGAGAACGCGGTTGATCTCAAACGCGTCTTGCGTGGCGATGCGGGGGACGCCGCCGTGATGCAGGCGATCGGGCTCGCGATCAGGGGCAAACCGCGCGGCCATGAGTTCGAAATCGGACCCGGCGGACGTCCGTCGCTGGCGCGACACATGTCGGCGACGGGAGGATAGATCAGACGGCCTGCGGTTTCTGGTAGCGAATGCGGATTTCTAGTAGCCCAGCGCCAGTCCTGTGCCACCACGCGGATCGTTCGCACCATAGAACCTGTTTCGACCGATTGCCGTTCCCCCAAGACTCGGCGCACCGACAATGATCGCGGCGACGTGGTTAGCCGGCTGCGAATTGTCGAACCGATACCCCATGCTCTCCAGCACTCTGCGGGTGTCAGGCGAAAGAGCGTACCGCTCTACATTTGTCACATCAGGCAGCCACTGATGATGGATACGAGGGGCATCGACGGCTTCCTGAATGTTCATTTGGAAATCGATGACGTTCAGGATTGTTTGCAGGACAGTCGTGATAATCCGGCTTCCGCCCGGAGTGCCGAGAATGAGGACAGGCTTGCCGTCCTTCGTGACGATCGTTGGGCTCATCGAACTGCGCGGCGTCTTTCCCGGCGCGATGGCATTCGCGCCTCCCTGGACAAACCCGTAAATGTTGGCGCCACCCGCGTTTGGCGTGAAATCGTCCATTTCGTCATTCATCAACACGCCTGTACCGGCGGCAACGACCCGCGCTCCGAACCAGTCATTAAGCGTATACGTCATCGAAACTGCATTGCCGGCATCGTCGATGATCGAGAAGTGCGTTGTGTTACTGCCTTCGTGAGGCGCAACACCCTGCCTGATATCGCCCGAGATTCCGGCCTTATCCGGCTTTATTGCATCTCGAATTTTTGCAGCGTAGCTCTTGGCGATCAGCTCCCGGACCGGATTGCTGACAAAGTCGGGATCGCCAAGAAGACTGTTTCTATCGACAAAGGCGTGACGCATCGCCTCAATTTCGTCATGCAGCGCCTGCGCGGATCCCCAACCCAGCTCCCGGAGTGGATATCCCTCCAAAATGTTCAGCATCTCACAGATGGCAACACCGCCTGAACTGGGCGGAGGTGCCGAGATCACGTGATAGGCATGGTAGTCGCACTCAATGGGCGGGAGCTCACGGGTCCTGTAGCTCTTTAGATCTTCTTGATCGATGATTCCTCCGCCTGCCCGACTCGCCTTGACGATGGCCGCCCCCGTCTTGCCCCTGTAGAAGCCGTCTACGCCCCGCTTCCTGATCGAACGTAACGTATCCGCAAGGTCGGGCTGCACCAGCCTTTGGCCGGCCACAAAAGGCCGTCCCTTGTTGAGAAAAATCTCGGCAGCAGCCGGAACTCGTCTGAAATCCTCGGTCGCTGAAGCGAGCATGTCGACGTCGCCCTGCTCCAGGATGAAACCATCCTCGGCCAGTTCGATCGCCGGCTCGATCAAGGCTGCCCGCGTCATCGTCCCGTACTTTTTCCGCGCATATTCCAAACCCGACACGGTACCGGGGACGCCAACCGCCAGCCAGCCGATCGTAGTCAGGCCTTTGACGACTTTTCCTTCCTTGTCCAGGTACATGTCCCGGCTCGCTGCATGGGGCGCCTTCTCTCGAAAATCGATGAAAGTCCTTCGTCCATCGGCAAGCAAAATCGTCATGAAGCCGCCGCCGCCCAAATTGCCGGCGGCCGGATAGACCACTGCCAGCGCATATCCCACCGCGACAGCGGCATCTATCGCACTGCCGCCGCGCCTGAGAATGTTTACACCGACCTGGGTCGCCAGGTGCTGCGCACTGACCACCATGCCCTTTTCAGCGGCCACGGGTGTCGCCGAGGCGGCGTTGGCGGCTGAAACCACAACCAGCGACCAAACGCAGGCAACCAGTATGTAGGCCCCCGTCAACGTCCCAAGGATGACGTCTCGACAGGGCCGAATTTTCAATTCGCCGCTTGAAACCAGCAAAGACATGAAAATCCTTTCTCCTTTTCAGCGTCGCCTGGCGGCCGCGAAACGCCCCTGACGTCTCGTGCGGATATTCAAGCTCCTGATATTGAAGCTAGCTTGGGAGCCAACGGAGATACCGGCGAGAAACCTTATCGCCGCATCGCCCCTGCACGGCGTCTCATCCCCTGCCTTTGGTCTCGGGATACAAAATGCCGTATCGCCAAACCCATTCTGAACCTATGGTTCACGCCCTGATCCACTTCACCGAAGTTCAGGGCAGGGTTATACGTTCCCTGAATTCGCGGGACGACGGAAGGTGAAGGTGCTCGCGCCCCTCACCCCAGATTCAATTCCTTGAAGAAGTCGTTGCCCTTGTCGTCGATGATGATGAAGGCCGGGAAGTCCTCGACCTCGATGCGCCAGATCGCTTCCATGCCGAGTTCGGGATATTCCACCACCTCGACCTTCTTGATGCAGTGCTCGGCGAGGTTTGCCGCAGCGCCGCCGATCGAGCCCAGATAGAAGCCGCCATGCTTCTTGCAGGCCTCGCGCACCGCGACCGCGCGGTTGCCCTTGGCCACCATCACCATCGATCCGCCCGCCGCCTGGAACTGATCGACGAAAGAGTCCATCCGTCCCGCGGTGGTCGGGCCGAACGCGCCGGAGGCATAACCTTCCGGCGTCTTGGCGGGACCGGCGTAATAGACCGGGTGGTTCTTGAAGTAATCCGGCAGCGGCTCGCCCTTCTCCAGCCGCTCGCGCAATTTGGCGTGTGCGGAATCCCGCGCCACGATCATGGTGCCGGTCAAGGATAGCCGGGTCTTGATCGGATGCTTTGAAAGCGTCGCCAGAATGTCCTTCATCGGCTGGTTGAGATCGATCTTGACGACCTCGCCGCCGAGCGCGTGCTCGACAACGGGCAGATATTGCGCCGGGTTGTGCTCGAGCTCCTCGAGGTAGACGCCGTCTTTGGTGATCTTGCCGAGCACCTGGCGGTCCGCGGAGCACGACACGCCAAGCCCGATCGGCAGCGAGGCGCCGTGGCGCGGCAGCCGGATCACGCGGACGTCGTGGCAGAAATATTTGCCGCCGAACTGAGCGCCGACGCCAAGGCTTTGCGTCATCTTCAGGATTTCCTGCTCCATCTCGAGATCGCGGAAGGCATTGCCGTCGGCCGACCCGTGCGTGGGCAGCGCGTCGAGATAGCGGGCGGAAGCAAGCTTGACCGTCTTCATGCAGAGTTCAGCCGAGGTGCCGCCGATCACGATCGCCAGATGATAGGGCGGGCACGCCGCGGTGCCGAGCGTCAGCACTTTCTCCTTCAGGAACGCCAGCAGGCGATCTTTTGTCAGCACCGAGGGCGTCGCCTGGAACAGGAAACTCTTGTTGGCGGAGCCACCGCCCTTGGCCATGAACATGAACTTGTAGGCGTCATCCCCCTCGGCATAGATCTCGCACTGCGCCGGCATGTTGTTGGCGGTGTTCTTTTCCTCATACATCGACAACGGCGCCACCTGCGAGTAGCGCAGGTTACGGCGCAAATAGGCGTCGCGCGCGCCTTCCGAGAGCGCCGCCTCGTCGTCGCCATCGGTGATGACGTTAAAACCCTTCTTGCCCATGATGATGGCGGTGCCGGTATCCTGGCACATCGGAAGCACGCCGCCCGCGGCGATGTTGGCGTTCTTCAGGAAATCAAAGGCGACGAATTTGTCGTTGTCGCTGGCTTCCTTGTCATCGAGGATCGCGCGCAGCTGCTTCAGGTGCCCCGGCCGCAAATAATGATTGATCTCGCCGAACGCCGCCTCGCTGAGCGAGCGCAGCGCCTCGCGCGACACCACCAGCATGTCGCGGCCCATCACCTTCTCGACCCGCACGCCTTCGGTCGTGATCTTCTTGTAGGGCGTGGTGTCCGGCCCCAACGGAAACAGCGGCGTGTGCTTGTAGGGCGGAACGGGCTTTTGCTGGTCGGGAAAGGCGGTGGGGGCGTTCATGGGGTGGCTCGCGGGTTTTGGGGCCGGAAGGCCTGCTGACGCTGTCCGGTGATGCAACGGTTCTAAGCACTTTTCAGACAAAAGGAAGGTTCCGTGGCTGCATCGGCGGCACGTCCCTCACTTTTCCTCGCATACCATCAGGAGCGTTAGCCGGTACCTTCACCCCTTCCCTTCCTGCTTCTCCGCATAGGCGTCCACCAGCGCGCGGATCATGCGTTGGCAGGGCACGTGGCGTTGGCGCGCGGCACGCTTGAAAAATGCCACCGAGCGCCGCGACAGGCTCAGCGTCACCTTCACATTGTCCTCGCGCAGCAACAGCTTGTCGGGTGGCGGCAGGAAATCCTCGACGATCCTGACACGGCCGATCTCGCCCTTGCTGTATTTAACCGTTGGCTTTTTCATAGATCGCCGCCCTTCTCTCGATTTCGCGCGACGCAGATCAATTACCCCGTTATGCCCGCGCTTGTCGCGGGCATCCACGTCCTTTTCAGCCTCACCGAAAGGACGTGGATGACCGGGCATAGGCGAGCGGAAGCGACGCCGTCCTTCGGACGGCTATGCCCGGCCATGACGAAACGAGGGCTCCGATAAAACCCCACCCTTGCGCGAAGCGCTCGCGGACGCTTCAATGGTGCAAGGGGGCAATCACCATGACATTGAACGCTGAATTTCCGAGATCGACTACGCTCGCCACGGCGCTTGCCTTGCTGGTAGCAATCACCCTATCCAGCACCACCCCTGCCCGCGCCGACCGCTGTGACGACATCGCAAACCAGCTCAGGAGCCAGATCGACGGCCTCAAGGTCGGGATCACGGCCGCCAACGTCATCTATTTGTCGCATCCCTTGGCCAAGGAGCTCTCGCTCGGCTGCGCCAACCGTAACTACAGCAATGAACTCTACGCCAAGGCCGACGGCCGCAAACCGAAGCCGGAATTTGTCAACTTCGTCGCCAGCGCCGCCGCCATCGTCTTCACGCTGCCGAAGGACGACCTGCAGAAGGGTGTCGCGCGCTGCCTCTCGCAGATGGGCTTTTTTCGCGGCGACGATGTCACATCGCGTTACCGCCGCCTCGACATGAATTGCTCGCGGACCAAGACGGAAGTCTCGATCGCGATCTCGCGCGGCAGGGATCAATAGGCAAAGGCGCCTCCCGCAATCGCGACAATTTTAGTGATTGCGTTGGGCGTAGCGTTCACCATGTGACGGGCGGCATCCGGGATATGCCCTGATTTACCGATTGGATTCATAAAGCCTTGGCATCCGCTTCGTCATGGTTGGACGACAAGCGCAAGAGGATCCTCGATGAGTATTTCCAGCATTCCGTCGTCAACGCCGCTAACCCCTCCCGCCACCAGCGCGCCCAAGACGCCCGATCCGCAGGCCGACGGGGATGCCAACGACGCCGGCGCGGCCCAGTCGCCGGTTCAGGCCGCGCTGCCGCCGGGACAGGGAACGCGGGTCGACCAGCTGGTCTGAGGACAAGCCGCCTCCGCCCCCCAAGGGCGTAACCAGCGCCGCAAGTTCGCCCGAAATGGCCCGTCTGCTGACAGGAGCCACCCACGGAGCGGACCGATGCCCCAGAGCAAGACCCTGACCGGCGGCTGCCACTGCGGCCGCCACTGCGGCCTGGTGCGCTTCGAATGCACCACGGATCTCGCCATGGTGACCGCGTGCAACTGCTCGATCTGCACCAAGAAGGGGCTGCATTTCACCTTCCTTGCGCCGAAGAGTTTCCAGCTGCGCGCCGGCGAGGACAATCTTCGGGAATATCTGTTCAACAAGCACGCGATCCGGCATCAGCTCTGCATCGACTGCGGGGTCGACGTGTTCGCGCGCGGCAAGAAGCCCGACGGCACCGAGGTGGTGGCGCTCAATGTCAGCTGTATCGACGGGATTGAGTTGGCCAACCTGGCAATGACGCCGATCGATGGGCGGAACAGGTAGAATCCTCCCCCGTCATTCCGGGGCGCGAGTGAAACGAGCGAACCCGGAATCCATAACCACCATCGCGAGTATGGATTCCGGGCCTGCGCCAAGTGGCGCATCCCGGAATGACGAGGTTAGATATCCAGCTCCTTGTAGTGCCTGAAAATGCCGTCCTCATTGAAGGCGATGCGGCGGTCGCTTGCGAGATAGGCTCTTATATTCGGACGGCTCGCCACGCGGTCGTGCAGATCGCAAAGTCCGGGAACCTGGCGCTCGAACGTCTTCATGCGCCTGGGGAAAGCGTAGCGCAGCCCCTCCACGAGCTGGAACAGCGAGAGGTCGACATAAGTGACCTTGCGGCCGGTGAGATAGACGCCGCCATTGTTCTCCAACAGACCTTCGAAATAACCGAGATATTTCGGCACGCGCTCGTTCCAGAATTCGCTCGTGCGCTTTTTGGCGGGCGCGCGTTGATCCTCGTAGTAGAGCGTGGGCCCGAGCGGATGATGGGTGTCGTGGATTTCCAGCACGAAATCCGTGATCGTCAGCTGCAGCTGGTGCACCCACAGCTTCGCCGCCTCCGCCTTCGGCGCCAGGCCGTGGCGCGATCCCAGATAAAACAGGATGTTGGCGGTCTGCCCGATCACGCGCCTGCCGGCCTTCAGAAACGGCGGCGCGAACGGCGGCGTGCCGCCTTTTGCCTCCATCATCCGCATCATCGCCGCCATGCCGCGCTCGGTACGCGCGACATCGGCATAATCGGCGCCGGCCTCCTCCAGCGCCAAGCGGACGAATTCGCCGCGGCCCTGAATGGACGGCCAGTAATAGAGTTCATAACGCATCGGCGGGCTCGATCCTCTCCGTCATTTCCGGAATGGTGTCTCAGCACCATATCCGAAAATCTCTGGATTCTCCGATGTGCCATTGCACATCGCAGTTCAATGCGGAGCCTGTCACCGGGCCGGCCAGAGGCCGGACCCGTTGGCATCGAAGCTGGAATGACAAAACGTCAGTTTGCCGCGAAGCAGTACATCAGGCCATCACCGCCGGTGCTCCTGAGGTCGGCCTGCGAGCACCCGCCGTCCGGCCCGCGCGAGGGGTGCGAGCTGTTCCAGGATTTCGAGGCGTCATCGTCGCGCAGCCCCATGCGGTCGATATGTCCGACCATTGCCGCGCCCTGCGTGCTGCTCGTCCAGTTCCTGCAGGTGCGGTCCTCCCCCGCAGGGAAAGCCGTGCCGTCGGCCTGTGATCCCGTCAGCACGTCGTGGCGGTTTGGCGTATCGCCGCGGCCGTTGGTGACCTCGCCCTTCTCGCTCAGCGCAGTCTGCTTGGTCAGATTGTTGGCGCCGTGCAGTTCGGCGACATCCTTGGCGATCACGACGCCTTTTGAGTTCTGCCACGGTCCCTTGCCGATGCGGTCGCGGGCATTCACCGCCGGCTTGCCGTCGGCGGCTTGCGTCGAGAGATAGGCGCGCCAGGTTCTGGCGCCGGCGCCCGCGGCCTGCGCCAGCGTCTGGCAGTAATTGTCGGCACCGGCGAGACCGCCGAGATTGCCACCATTGCCGATACCAACAGAGGTCACGAAGAAAGTCGTATTGGCTGATTGCGCCTGCGCGGGTTGGGTCGCAACAATCGCGAACGCCGCGACGGCGGCCATCAGTCCTGAACGCGAGATGATTGGGACGAGAAAGCGCATCTGTTCCTCCGATTTGTTCTTGATTGAAACGGCTCAGGCACGAGCCGGCCGCTCCAGGATCAACCCATCCTAGCCGACATTATTCCGCTTGCGCGACGCCGAAATGAAAAGGCGCCGCGGAATGAACCGCAGCGCCTTGCCTTGTTGTCGCCTCGCGGACGGTCAGGTTTGCTGGATCGCCGAGAGCACCCAGTTGCCGCCGCGCGGGCGCAGGAAGGTCCACACCTCCGTCACTTCCATCGGCGCGTCGCTGCCTTCAACCAGCCGGTTGGTGGCGCGATCGAGGGTCTTGTCGACCAGCGAGTATCGCATCGCGACGCTCGCATAGTCGGCGTCGCCCTCGCGCCAGGCTTCCGCGAGGTCGCCCTGCAACAGCTTGGTGCCAAAAACCTTGTTGACGACGTTGCGGGCCTTGTTCGCGTCGAGGTCTCGCGTGAAATACGACACCATTTCCGGCGTCGCCATGGTGTGCAGCCTGGCGATGTCTTCGTTCGACCACGCGTCCTGAATCTCGCCGAGCAGCCGCTCGAAGGCTTCATAGTCGCTCGGAATGATCTCGAGCGGCGCGCTGCCCGATCCCAGCCCGAAGCCGGTCGCGGTCCGGAAGCTCGGCGAAGCGCTTGGCCCGGCAGGTCCGCCCGCAAAGGCGGCGGCGGTTTCATGACGGCGTTGCCACCACGACATCGCGAGCCTGACCACGAAGATGATCAAGCCGATCTGCAGCATCAGGCCGATGATCGACGACAATCCGCCGAGACCACCGAACATTCCGCCGCCGAACAGCATGCCCAGCAGGCCCGCGCCGAGGAAGCCCGCGGCCAGACCACCCAGCATGCCCATGCCGGGCCGGTTGAAGAACCCGCCGCCGGCCGGCGTGCCCAGACCGGGGCTGCCCGGCTGGGTCATGGTGCGGTTGAACGGCTGTGCCGCGTTGGGCGCGGTCGAGGTGCTCGGCGGCGCTGAGAACGTTCGCGCGCCCCGGGAACCCGAGCTAACGCCGCCGCCGATCCGGGCGTCGGCCGGCGACGCCGCCGCGATCAGGGGTAACGCGAGCGACAAAGCCACAGCGATCGCCTGGAGGATGCCGCGGGCGCGTTGCGTAGATTTCATGTCAAATTCCTCAAATCCCCGACAGGGGGAAGCGCCCCTAACATGGGCAAGGTTGCCTAAAAGTGAAGCCGCTACGAGGGAGGGTAGCTGCGGCCCTCGGTCGCGGGGAGAGGCCCCTACGACGGCGTCATGGTTTCCTTCACCGCGGCGACCAGCTGGCTCAGCGTGAAGGGTTTTGGCAGGAAGGCGAATTGCTGGTTCTCCGGCAGGCTCTTCTCGAAGGCATCTTCCGCATAGCCCGACACGAAGATGATCTTGAGGTCGGGATTGCGGTCGCGCATCGTCTTGAGCAGGGTCGGGCCGTCCATCTCGGGCATCACCACGTCAGACACGACGAGATCGACGGCGCCATTCTTTTCTTCCAGCGCTTCCAGCGCCTCGATCCCGTTCGACGCCTCGATCACGCTGTAGCCGCGCGAGCGCAAGCCGCGCGCGTTCAGCGAGCGCAGGCCCTCCTCGTCCTCGACCAGCAGAATGGTGCCTTGTCCGGTGAGGTCGGTGCGCGGCTTGGCCTCGGCCGCCTGCTCCTTCGCCGCGCCATTTCCAGCCACGGCGTCGGGCTGGACCTCCTGCTCGGGATGGTGCCGCGGCAGGAAAATACGGAACGAGGTGCCCTTGCCGGGCTCGGAATCCACATAGATGAAGCCGCCGGTCTGTTTGACGATGCCATAGACCGTCGACAGCCCGAGCCCGGTGCCCTTGCCGACCTCCTTGGTTGAAAAGAACGGTTCGAAGATCTTGTCGACGATCTCCGGGGGAATGCCGGTGCCGGTATCCGATATGTCGATCCTGACATAATCCGCCGCCGGCATGCCCTTGTAGGCGAGATGCGCGGATTCCTCAGTGGTGACGTTGGCGGTTCGCACCGTCAGCGTACCGCCGTCGGGCATCGCGTCGCGGGCGTTGACGGCGAGATTGACGATCACCTGTTCGAACTGCGACACGTCGACCTTGACCGGCCAGAGATCGCGGCCATGCACCAGGTCGAGCTTGACCTTCTCGCCGATCAGGCGGCGCAGCAGCATGGTGAGATCGCTCAGCGCGTCGCCGAGATCGAGCACCTGCGGCCGCAGGGTCTGGCGGCGCGAGAATGCGAGCAGCTGGCGCACCAGCGTCGCCGCGCGGGTCGCGTTCTGCTTGATCTGCATGATGTCCTGGAACGAGGGATCGGTCGGCTTGTGCGCGTTCAGCAGGAAGTCGTTCGCCATCATGATGGCGGACAGCACGTTGTTGAAATCGTGCGCGATGCCGCCGGCGAGCTGGCCGACCATGTCCATTTTCTGCGACTGGTTGATCTGGTTTTCCAGCGCCCGCCGTTCGGTGGTCTCCAGCATGTAGACGATCGCGGCCTCGGCCTCGCGTTCGTCTTCTTCGACCGCGGTGACGAAGAACTGGCCCCAGCGCTCCCTGGCGCTGTCGAGCATCGCCTCGACCGGCGGAATATCGCCCTGCCCCGCCGCCGCCTGGTTGATGGCCGCGACCAGGAGGTTGCGATCGCGCGGGTTGACGGTCATGAAGATCGACTTGCCGGCCGCTCCGTCAGGGCTCAGGCTTTGCGCCAGCTTGGCGAAACGCGCATTGGCGCGGACCACCGCGCCCGACCGGTCCACGGTCGCAATCGCCATCGGGGTATGGTCGAAGAAGCGCATGAAGCGGACCTCGGCCGCCCGCTGCGGATCGGCGCGCTCGTCCCGCGCGCGGCTGATCACCAGGGTGCGCGAGGCGCCCGGCGCCCCGTCGGCCCCGAAGGCCAGCTTGTGATAGAGGCGAACCGGCATGGTCTTGCCGCCGCGCATGCGCAGGTCGATGTCGAATACCTCGGTCTTGACCTCGCCCGGCGCAGGCCCGATCGAGGTCAGGAGCGACGCGCCGTCGCCCGACACGATGTCGGTCAGCTTCAGGCCGCCCGACCCTATCTCCGCCAGATCGTAGTCCAGCCAGTTGGCCAGCGTCGCATTGACATAGGCGATGTCGCCGGCGGCATTGACCGAGAAGAAGCCGCAAGGCGCATGGTCGAGGTATTCGATCGCGTGCTGCAGCTCCTGGAACACGTCCTCCTGCCGTTCGCGGTCGCGGGTGATGTCGGCAATCGACCACACCGCATATTTCGCCTCGCGCTTGCTCCGGCCGAGCGGCCGAACCTGCATCCGCAGCCAGCGGCCGTGGCTGCCATCCTGGCCTGCGATACGCACCTCTTCCTGCTGCCGCTTGCCTTCGCGAGCCGCCTTGAGGAGCCGGAACACCGCTTCCGATACATCGGGATTGCCGATGAAAACCCGCTCCACCGGGCGGACGTCGTGCACCGTCGCCGCCCCCGTGAGCGCGAGATAGGCCGCGTTGGCATAGGCCACGTGACCGCGGGGATCGGTGACCGCGAGGCCGTCAGTGGCCAGGTCCGCGATGCGGCGGACCACCGGATCGTCGGTCGAGCGATCGGTGAAGCGAATGATTCCGGCCGCGAAAGCGAACAGATTGAACAGGCCCACCATCGCCAGCAGCGCCAGCAGCGCCAGAATGTAGGGCTGCGCCTGCGCGCGGCCGATGGTCGTGAGCGCGACCGCGACGGCCACGATCGCGCCGGCCACCAGCAGCACCAGCACGATGCTGCCGCTCCGCCGCGCCGGCTCGTGGGCGGTCATCGGCTCGCGTGACGGATCATTGTCAGTTTGGGCGGTCATACCGGGGGACACGGCCTGTCGACATGAATTTGACGCGCTGGTCCGCACGCCTGCTCCTGAGTGCCTGAATCGGACCCGCAAGCGCAAGTCCATCAGGCGGTTATTTCCGCCATTGCGGTCATTCCGGACCCATTCAGGCGGCCGTTTCCGGTATCACGCCCGCCGGCCGGAAACCCCGCGCCGCAGTCCCATCACATAGCCGATAATCTCGGCGACCGCATGATAGTGCTCCACCGGGATCTCGTCGTCGATTTCCACGGTCGCATACAATGCCCTCGCCAGCGGCACGTTCTCGACGATCGGAACATCGTGCTCGCGCGCGATTTCCCTGATCTTGAGCGCGATGTTGTCGGCGCCCTTGGCCACGCAGACCGGCGCCGACATGCCGCGTTCGTAGGAAAGGGCGACGGAATAGTGGGTCGGGTTGGTGATGATGACGGAGGCCTTGGGAACCGCGGCCATCATCCGCTTCTTCATGCGCGCCTGGCGCAATTGCCGGATCCGGCCCTTGATGTGCGGGTCGCCTTCGGACTGCTTGAACTCCTCCTTCATCTCCCGCAGCGACATCTTCTGCCGCTCGTACCACTGCCGGTACTGGAAGAAATAATCGGCGATCGCGACAAGCGCGAGCATTGCCACCACGGCGCCCATCAAATGCAGCGTCAGGCTCATGACCACGCCGAAGATCGCGGCCGGATCGAGCCGCAACATCGCCTCCAGGCGGTGCCGCTCCGGCCACAGGATCGCGGTCATCACGGCGCCGAGCGCCACCAGCTTGAAGAGGCCCTTGGCGAAGTTCGCCGCCGCCTGCTTGCCGAAGATCCGCTTCGCCCCGGCCATGGGCGAGATCTTGCTGAGCTTGGGCTTGAGGGATTCGCCGGACCACACCAGCCGGTGCTGCAGGATATTGCCCGCGATCGCCGCCAGCAGCAGCATCAGCAACGGCACGCCAAGCGCCGCAATCACCGCATATTCGAGGTGCCGTGCCAGGTCGAGCAAACCAGGACCGTCGGTGCGTATCATCCATGAATTGGCGATCAGACCGCGCAGCGGCGCCTGAATGCCGCCGATCGATCCGGAAAATGTCGAGAATACCAGCGTGGCGCCGGCGATCATGAACCAGGTATTGACCTCCTGGCTCTTGGCGACGTCGCCGCGGTCGTGGGCGTCGTCGAGACGTTTTTGCGTGGGGTCTTCTGAGCGTTCTGTTGTGTCGTCCTCGTCCGCCATCGTTCAGGCCTTCACTTGAGCGGCATCATGTCGTGCATGACGGCGATGAAGTAATCGAGGAAGGTTCCCATCATCGCCGCGATGACGACGGTGAGGATCAGGAAGCCGGCGAGAATCGACAGCGGCACGCCGACGAAATAGACCTGCATCTGCGGCATCAGCCGCGCCAGCACGCCGAGGCCGATGTTGAAGACCAGGCCGAACACCAGAAACGGCGCCGCAAGCTGCATGCCGATCCTGAAGGCTGCGGCGAAGGCGCGGGTGGCGAGTGCGGCGATATCGCCGCTCGGCATCGCCTCGCCCGGCGAAAAGATCGCGTAGCTGTCGTTCAGCGCGGCGATGACGAGATGATGGCTGTCGGTCGCAAACAGCATGGTGATGCCGAGCAAGGTGAGGAAATTCCCGATCAGGAGGCCCTGCTGGCCCTGGGTCGGGTCGACCGAGGTGACAAATCCGAGGCCGAGCTGCTGGGCGATCACCGATCCCGCGACCTGCAGCGCCGCAAGCGTTACCCGCGCGGTGGCGCCGAGCACGATGCCGACGATGATCTCGAACAGCATCAGGACCAGGAGCGGCGTCAGCGAGCCCATGTCGATATGGTAGGCGGCGCGGTGCAGCGGCAGGATGATCAGCGTCAGCAGAAGCGCGATCGCGAGCTTGATGCGGACCGGAATATTGGACTCGCCCAGTCCCGGCAACAGCATCACCATCGCGCCGACGCGGGCGAACACCAGCATGAAGGCGGCGGCGAGCGCGGGCAGCAATGAGATATCGATGCGCATTTGCGCTGCATAGTGCCATCAACCGCCTATGATTCGCGACGATATCCGCATCATGTGGCTGTGCAGCGCGTCCGCCATGAACGGCAGCGCCAGCAGCAATGTGACGAAAATCGCCAGGATTTTCGGCACGAAGATCAGCGTCTGCTCCTGGATCTGCGTGAGCGCCTGAAACAGCGACACCACGACGCCGACGACGAGCCCGACGATCATCAAAGGCGACGACACCACGACGATGGTCCAGATCGCGTCGCGCGCCACGTCGAGGGTTTCAGCACCGGTCATTTATCACTCGCTCCCCACTTGCTTCGTCATTCCGGGGCGATGCGCAGCATCGAACCCGGAATCTCGAAATTCCGGGTCTGGTCCTAGCGGACCATCCCGGAATGACGGTGTCTTGAAATTCTCAAATCGCCATCTTCATGATGTCTTCGTAGGACTGGATCACCTTGTCGCGCACCGACACCAGCGTCGAGACCGCGACGTCGGTTTCGGCGACCGCGGTCACCACGTCCATGACATTGGCCTTGCCCGACGCCATCGCAACCGTCTGGGCGTCGGATTTGCGCCCGACGTCGAGGACGCCCCCGATCGCGTCCTTGAGCACCGAACTGAAGGATGGCCCGCCGGCGTCGGGACCCTTGCCGGCGCCGCCGGTGTCCACGATGCGGGCGAGTGCGGCGTAGGCGTTTGCAGCGACTGTCGGTGAAGCCATGGCTTGAGGTTTCCTTTTCAGGCCTTGAGGATGTCGAGCGTGCGTTGGATCATCCGGCGCGTGGCGCCGATGATGTTGAGATTGGCCTCGTAAGAGCGCTGCGCGTCGCGCATGTCGGTCATTTCGACCAGCGGATTGACGTTGGGATATTTGACGTTGCCGGCTGCGTCCGCCGCCGGATTGCTCGGCTCGTGCTTGACGCGAAACGCGGTTTGATCGGGCCGGATCTTGCCCAGCGTAACCACCTTCGCATCCAGCGTGCGATCGAGTGCGGAGGAAAAGGTCGGCACCTTGCGGCGGTAGGGGTCGCCGCCGGCGGTCGGCGCGGTCGAATCCGCGTTGGCGATGTTTTCCGAGATCACCCGCATCCGCCCCGCCTGCGCCCGCAGGCCGGAGGTCGCGATGCCCATCGAGCGGACAAAATCATTCGCATCGCTAGCCATGGTGCAGCTCCCTTGTCGCTAATACGGCCTTTCGGGTCCGGATCATGCTTTGCCAATCGCTACCTTCAGAAGATGCAGGCTCTTGCTGTAGAGCGAGGTCACCGCCGCGTAGTCCATCTGGTTGGCGGAGACCTTGAGCATCTCGTCTTCCAGGCTGACGGCATTGCCGGCGGGCCTGGTTTCAAACCCCACCCTGCGGTTCTGGTCGAAGGTCGGCTCGGCCCCCGAGGCGGAAATATGATCGGTGCTGGTGCGCGCCATCGGCAGCGCGCCTACCGATCCCATTGCGCTGGCGCCCGTATTGTCGAATTTCGGTTCGACCAGGTCGCGCGGCTTGAAATTGGGAGTGTCGGAGTTGGAGACGTTTTCGGACAGGACGCGCTGGCGCTCCTGGTGCCACTGCATCTTGGTGCGCAACACCGACAGGGCCGGAAGATCGTTGATGGACATCGCGCCGCTCTCCCTCGCCTCCCCGGCACGATGCCGGTTCAGGTGGGCAGAATTTGCCGCGTGTATGGTTAACAGCTGGTTAAGATCGCGGCCGCAGACGGCATGGCATCCTTCGCCCCGGATCTGCCACGAAGAATCAATCCGAGCGCATTTTCGCCACGAATGCTGCGTTAACCAATCAAATCATTGCGGTTCGGACTGCGATAAGTCGTTTTGGCCCAGCCGATTCATGGGTTAATAAGATGCTGAGGCGGCAGTTTCTGCCGCGGGGCATTAACAGTTTGGGCCAGAGTTTAAGGCTTCGTTTGCCGTTCGCAGGTCGCTTCCGATCCACGTTCGACGAATAGAGACTGAAGAAGACGCTATTTGCCGGGGACAAAGCATGCAGGCACTTACATTTATCTTCGCGTTTGTGGCGGTTCTGGCGCTGATCGGCCTCGCCGCCTGGCTGGTGCGCCGATTCGCCGGCAATCGGCTGGGTGCCAATCCCAATCGCAGCCGGATGCCCCGCCTTGCGGTGATCGATGCGGCCGCCGTGGACGGTCGCAGGCGGCTCGTGCTGGTGCGGCGTGACAACATCGAGCATCTCCTGATGATCGGCGGTCCGACCGACATCGTGGTGGAACCCAATATCGTGCGCGCCATGCCCGGACGGGATCAGCTGCCGCCGCGGCCGGCCGTCGGCAGCCCTGAGCCCCAGCCCCGCATCGCGCCGCTTCCCGATACCGCAAGCTGGAGCGACGTCGACAGCCCTCGCGCCGAGCCCTTCGATCATCCGGAACCGCAAATGCCCGAGCCACCCCCGCGTCCGGTCCGGCCTTCCTTTGCCGACGAGGTGCGCCGACCTGCGGCAGCCGAACGGCGCATCGAGCGCGATCCCCTGGCGGGATTTGCGCCCGAGCCGATGGGCGGCCGCCCCGAGCCCCGCCCTGAGCTGCGCGGCGAACCGATGCCGTCTCGGATGACATCGCGCAACGAGCCTCCCCTGATGCCCCGCGTCCCACGCCCGAGCGAGGCGCCCAAGCCGCCGCCGGTTCGCGCGCCGGAGCGCGCCGTCGCACCGCCCCCGCCTCCGCCCCAGCCGATCTCATCAGCCGACCAAAATCTCGCCGAAATGGCGCAACGGCTGGAAGCAGCCCTTCGGCGGCCGGCCGGCGACACGGTTGCGCCGCCGGTAGCCCCAGAACCGCCCCTTCCCCGCGCGACGTCCCGCAATGAGCCCCCGATGGCCCCGCCCGCTGCGCCGCCATCGCCCAAGAGCGGGTTTGAGAATCTGGAAGACGAGATGGCGTCACTGCTGGGCCGCCCAAAGAACCCTTCGTGAGGCCGGCGGCTTTCCCGCGTAGAGTTTTATTTTTTGCCACCCTGATAGCCGCCGGATCGCTGGCGGCGCCTGCCTTCGCGCAGGACATCAGCATCAATCTCGGCGGCCAGGGCAATGGCGGCGTCACCGAGCGCGCGATCCAGCTGATCGCGCTGTTGACGGTGCTGTCGGTCGCGCCGTCGATCCTGATCATGATGACGTCGTTCACCCGGATCGTCGTCGTGCTGTCGCTGTTGCGCACCGCGCTCGGCACCGCGACCGCGCCGCCGAACTCCGTCATCATCGCGCTCGCGATGTTTCTGACCGCGTTCGTGATGGGTCCGGTGTTGCAGAAGTCCTACGACGACGGCATCAAGCCGCTGGTCGCCAACCAGATCACCGTCGAGGATGCGCTGCAGCGCGCTTCGGTGCCGCTGCGCGGCTTCATGCTGAAGAACGTGCGCGAAAAGGACGTGAAGCTCTTCATGGACCTGTCGGGCGAGCCGCCGCCGGCGACACCCGACGAGCTATCGCTGCGGATCCTAGTGCCGGCCTTCATGATCTCCGAGCTGAAACGCGCCTTCGAGATCGGCTTCCTCCTGTTCCTGCCGTTCCTGATCATCGACCTCGTGGTCGCCTCGGTCTTGATGTCGATGGGGATGATGATGCTGCCGCCGGTGGTGGTGTCGCTGCCGTTCAAGCTGATCTTCTTCGTGCTGGTCGACGGCTGGTCGCTGGTCGCCGGCAGCCTGGTGCAAAGCTACGGCGGCTAGCGGGTACGGAGAGGAAGGCGTGGTTTTCAAAATCCGCCATCTCGACGGTTTCAACGGCGGATTACGCTGCCGCTAATCCGCCCTTCGTTTTCGCTTCGCCGCAGGGGTTCACCCCTTCACATCGAACTGCTTGCCGAGGTGGCCGCCGATCTGGACGATCATCGCGACGCATTCGGGCTAGCCGGGCTTGGCGATTGTTGCTTCGTCAGCCGCCGTCCGGAACTCCCAGGAATCTCCGGCTCGGACAACGGAAATCTCAATTCCGTCCGGACAGTCGGTGCGGACCTTGAGTTCAGCCCTCGCCATCGCAACGAGTTCGGCTTCGGTCCGGGTGGGTTTGCTCACCGCGGCGGCTTCCTGTGCGCGGTGAGAATCCGAAGTTCGCAAAGGAGGTGCTGCAAGGGAGTGCGAACTTCGGATTCGGGACACTAGCGGCTATTTCGCCGCGCGGGCCGGCCTTAGTCCAACGATCGTAGGCAGCGAGCCGGTCGGGAACGGATCGGCCTTCGGCGTTTCCGGCGGCATCGTCGCGCGCGCGGACGCGTCAGGAAAACGCGTCTTCATGTCGCGCAGGAATCCGTCAAGCGTATCGACACTGGCCGCCAGCTTGGCGACCTGGGCGAAATCGGCGCTGTTGGCACCGGTCGGCTGGCTCGCGGCATCGAACGCGATCCGGTCGGCCCCGCCGCTCATCAGCGGCGCGTATTTTTCGCGGAAGCGCGCCAGACCGATGGCATCTTCGGCCAACGCATATCCCACCACTGCGCGGATGATGTCGCCCTTCTCCACCGGATTTAGCGGTTTGAAGTCGCGCCAGCGATCGGCGTAGTACAATTCGATCTGCTCGGACGACTGGCGCCACTGCCGCGCCGCCCAATAGATATCGGAGCGCAACCGGATCGCTTCGCGGCCACCGAGGTTCGAGATGATGTCGAGCGCGAGGTCGTGACGCCCGACATCGCTTAGCGCGCGCGCCTCCAGCAACAACCGCTGCTGGCGCAGTTCACCGGAGAGATCGGCGATGCGGGTGGAGCGAAGGGCCGCGATGGCGCGATCCGGCTTGCGATTGGTCAGGTAGACCATCGCCAGGCGTGCCGCCACCTGCGCCCGCGCCGCGCCTTCCAGCCGCTTGTCAATCTGATACTGCAGGAGTTCGCTGGCCTGGTCGAGCAGATCGACCGCGACCAGCCGGTCCGCGAGGCGGCGGATCATTTCGTCGCCGCGTCGCCCGATCGGCGTCAGCTCGCGATATTCGTAGAACATCGCGAGCGCGTCGATCGGTGGAAGGTCGTCGCCCTTCGGCCCCAGAAAGAGCTGCGCGAACAGCGCCGACGCCGCGTCCTGGCCCTGCCGCGCGATCTCCGAATTGGGCTGCTAGCCTGTTTGCGATCTTGACCGCCGCAAACGACTCTCCGTAGCGTCCGGTTTCGGCATAGATGCGCGCCAGCATTTCCAGTGTCTGCACCTCGAGCGCGTCGCCGCGCCACGTCACCGCGAGCGTTTCAAGTTCGCGCAAGGCGTCGGCCTGGCTGATTTCGTCGTGTTTCTGCTTCAGCGCAATTTCGAGCAGCTTGGCCTCGGTCGCAGCGGCCCGATCCGGAGATTCGATCGCGCTCTTGTATTCATCCAGCGCATCCTTGTCGTGCCCAAGCCCTTCGGCGAGCCTGCCGCGCAGCACCGCAATCGCGGGCTTCAATTCGGGCGGCGGGCCGATGACTTCGAGCTCGGCGGCGCGTTTCGCGGCACCCGGGTAATCCCTGACCTCGAGCGATGAACGCATCTCGTCGACGATCACGATGCGCTGCAGTTCGATCGGCAGCGAGGTGATGGCGAATTCGACGCTCTTGAATTTCTCGCGCGCTTCCGCCCACTTTCCCAGCCGCGCATTGGCCATCGCCTTCCAAAGCTGCAAATCGTAATTGGTGCCGATCGCCGGATTGGCGAGGTCCTTCAGCCCCCGCTCCGGGCGCCCCATCAGGATGCTCGCGACCGCGTGCACGATCAGGGCGACCGGATCTTCGGCACCCGGCTTGGTGTCGACGATGACGAGATCGAGGATACCCTTGGCTTCCGCAATACAGCCCGCGCGACAAATAGAAACGGGCAAGATCGATCCGGGCCGGCGTGCGCTGATCGGGCGCGGCCATCGCCGCGGCCTCGATCAGGGCATCCTCGCGCGCGACAAAGCTCCCTTCTTGATTCTTGCGCCACTCGCCGAGGTCGAAAATCGGCCGGACCGCCGTTGACGCCCGCTCCACCCCGGTGTCGGCCGGTGACAGCGTCAAGCCCCCGGGCTTGCCCAGGATGACCTTGTCGGAAGCAATCTCGACCGTGACATCGTCGGAGTTCGGACGAATCGCCACGCCGTGGATCGATTCCAGCAGCGACAGCTCGACAAAATCCTGCCGCTTGATGAAGCCGCGCACCGGCGGCATCGCCGTGACCACCAGGAGGGTATCGCCCGCATCCGGATCGACCAGCCGGTGCAGCAGGCCGGCCTTGGGCAACGGCACGCTGACATTGGCAAGCGTGGGATCGGCGATGTTTCGGATCACCGCAAGCGGTTGCGTCGGCGTGAGCATCGCATCGGCAAAGGTGACCGTCCAGCTCGTGCCGCCCGGTTGATCCTCGCCCGTGAGCGAGGGCAATTGTGGGCGGGTGAGACGAAAGCGGACCGCCTGCCCCTTTTCCAGCGGCATGACGCTGATGTCGCCAATGACGGACCCACCCTGGCCGCGGATAGGCTCGATATCGATCGGCTTCTTGGAATCGAACAGCAGCCACACCGTATCGGCGCGACGGAACAAGGCCGCGGGCGTGGCCGCCGGAAATGCAAAGGTCAGGCGCAGGCCGTCACTGTCCCGCGCGGCGCTCACGCTGGCGGCCGGGCTGCCGCCCGACTTGACTTCCGCCGGCGGCGCTGGCGCAGCGAGCGGCTTTTTTGGCGGGGCCTCGGCTGCGGCGGCCATCGAAGGCGCTGGCGGCTCCTTCGATGGCCGCGCCGGCATTTGGCCTTCGGTCGCGGGAGGCGTCTGCGGCGCCTGTGAAGGATTGATCTCGATCTTGGCCTGCTGGGCGAGCATCTCCGAGGTCGGCGGCACAATCTCGCCGGGCTGCGGCGATGCCGCGGCCATCGCGGGGGCCTTTTCGGAGGCAGCCCTTTCGGAGACCGCCTTCTCGGAGACAGCCTTTTCGGAGGCGGCCTTGTCGGACGTGGCCGGCGCGGTTACCGCCGGCGCGGCCGGCGTCGGAGCCGCCGAGTCCGGGGGATGCGAGGCGTCCGACACCGACGGCAGCACCGAAGCCTTTTCGGCCTGCTGGAATGCGACATCGATGACGTAGTTTTTCTCCTCGCGGAAGGAGTGGACATCGACATCGCCGATCATGGTGATTTCCACCACCGAAGCGTCGCCTTCGACCTTCTGGTTGATCGAGGCGATGTTCGACGGCGCCGCCAGCTTGGCGTCCGCCAGATCGAACACCAGCACGGCGCTGAACTGCAGCCTGAGCTTCTGTTCGTTCAGCACCGAAGAGACGCCGACGCCGTCAGGCATTTCGAAAACAAAACGCACGAAGGTCGGCTGGACCGAGGCGCGGACCCGGATCGGCGGACGCTTCTTCGCTTCGGAGATCGCCCGCTGCTGGCGCAATTCGCGTTCGGCGATCCGTGCGCGCTCGGCCAGTTCGCGAATCACTTCCTGGGGAAGGCCGGGAGGCGGGCCGGTCCAGGAGTCCGGCAACAGATCGACGAACACCCGTCTCGCCGGCGCGTCATGGTGTTGACGGTCACCCTGCGCGCCAGCGACAGCCGGATCGCCGAGCCATCCGGATCGCGTCGCGCCGATCCGACATAATCGGGCACAGCCTCGGCCAGCCTATCGACGGCAATGTCGACCGGGCGCTTGAACCGGATCACGATGATCGAGCCGGCTGTCGTCACCTCGGTGTCGACATCCTCGGCGAGTTTGAGAACCAGCCGGGCATAGCCGCCGCTGGCGGAGAGCGTGGCCTCTCCCTTGACCGGCTCCGCCCGGCCAATGCCGGGAAACAACAGACCGATCAGGACCAGGCCGGCGGCGAGCCACGATGGTCCGGCCGCAAGTCGCGAGGCCCGGCCAAGGCAACGCCGGACCGTCCGCGCACAAGCGTCCACTTGCGACCAAGATCCAGCGGCAGCCGTTCGCGCCATTCCAATCTAGTCTTTCAGTTCAACGATCCGTTCGCCGATGGCGCGCCGCAGGCGCACCTCGCCCATTCGAATCTAGAATTGGCGGTTTAAGGACTTGTTAAATATCCCCGCTAATTGAGCTTTTGCGGCGGGAGCAGCTTGCCTTCGATTTTCGGGAGATCGGCTGTGGCGGCAGACTTGTCCGTCCCGGCGCGGTGCGCCATTTCGACGGTGAGCCGCTCGGCCGCCTCCGTCGACATCAGACCGAGAATATCGGCCATCTTGCGCGGCGCGATCTGGGAAGCGATTTCGAACAGCACGGGCATTTCGAGCCGGTCGAACACCTTGGCGGCGTCCTTCGGCTTCATGCCCTCATACATGGTGATGATGCCCTTGAAGCGCGCGGCGTCGGCTTCGGTTTTCTGCTGGTTCGCCGTCGAGATCCGCGATTCGATCGCCTTCAACTCCTCGACCCGCGACTCGACCCGCTTTTCGGCGGCCTTCAGAAGGCTTTCGCGAATGTCGATTTCGCGCGCGCGGGCCTCGAGTTCCTGTCGCCGCGACTGCAGCCGCTCAAGGATCGCGCGCTCGGACGGCGACACCGACTGACCCTGCTCGGGATGCACGACGGCCTCCGGCTTCGCTACCTCGGGGGCGGCGGCAGGTTTGGCGGCTTCCTCCTCCTTGGGCTTCTCCTTGACCGAACCCGTGATATCCGCGCTGTCGATCCTGTTTCCGCCGGGAAAGTTGAAGACTTCCTGCGCCCAGGACGGCTTGGTCGACTCCGGCCGATAGTCGAATACATAGCCGCCGTCGATCACGAGGCCGGCGATCTTCAGCACGGCAAGGCCGAAGATCGCGACCAGCACGACCGGAATGCACGCGAATGTCACGGTAGGATTTCATGCGGCGAGGCCATCGGACCTTCTGCGGTCGGAAAATGCCTGAGCCGCCGCGGCGACGGCCTTGGCCGGCGACATCTGAGGCGGTGCGGGCTCCGGCTCGGCGGCGGCCGCGCGGCGATCGCGATCTTGGACAGCCGCCGAATCACGTTGTCGCCTTCCGCAGTTGCTTCTTGAGCTGCAACGACATCTGGCTCGCGGTCGTCAGCTGGTCGCCGAGATTCTCGTTGACGTCGCGCACGGTATGCTTGAGGCCGCCGATGGCACGTTCGGCGATTTCGGTGGCCGTGATCAGCTCGGCGATCGTCGCCTTCAGCGAATGTTCGTCCGCCTTCAGGCGCTTCAACCGGGTGTTCAACAGCATGCAATAACCTATCGTGAGCATGAGCAAAATTGCCACCAGACTCTCGATCGCAATTCCTAATGAATAACTCATTGGGCCTCCATCATCTTGGTTTGCTCGTCGGCCTTCTCGAACATCGCGAAGGTGGTATTCGGCTTGCGCAGCGGCTTGGTGACGCGGATGGCGACGCGGTCGCCGACCCGGCCCATCCGTCCTTCGGTCAGGATCACGCTGCCGCAGCGCACCGCCACCAGCGCGTCGGACGCGCATCTCGAGCGGCAGGGTGTCGCCGACTTTCAGCTTCATCAGCTGCTTGAGCGGAATATCGGCCTCATAGAGCACGGCATCGACCGAAATCTCGGCTTGCGCGACTTCGGTTGCGAAATGGCCTTCCCAGATCGGATCGCGGCCGAATTTCTCGCCCATGAACATCTGCATCAGCACCGGGCGGATCGGCTCGATGGTGGCATAGGGCAGCAGCAGCTCGATATTGCCGCCGCGATCCTCCATGTCGATATGCAGCCGCACCAGGATCGCGGCATTGGCAGGCCGGCTGATGGCGGCGAAGCGCGGATTGGTTTCCAGCCGGTCGATGCGTGAAGGTCACCGGCGACAGCGGCCGGAAGGCCTGCTCGGCATCCGCCATCACCACTTCGACCAGCCGCTTCACGAGATTGGTTTCGATGGTGGTGTAGGGGCGGCCCTCGATGCGCAGCGAGGTTTGCCCGCGGCGGCCGCCGAGCAGAACGTCGATCATCGAATAGATCAGGCTGGAATCCACCGTTGCCAGGCCGAAATTTTCCCACTCCTCGGCCTTGAACACGCACAGCACCGCAGGCAACGGGATCGAATTCATGTAGTCGCCGAACCGCACCGAGGTGATGCGATCGAGCGAGACTTCGACGTTATCGGAGGTGAAATTGCGCAGACTGGTGGTCATCAGCCGCACCAGCCGGTCGAAAACGATTTCGAGCATCGGCAGACGCTCGTAGGAGACCATCGCCGAATTGATGATCGCGCGAATGCCGGAATTGTCGTCGAGGTTGACTTCGCCGACATTGAAACCGAGCAGGTTGTCGATTTCCTCCTGCGATAGAACCCGCTCGCCGCCGTTCTTGCCGCCGCCGAAGTCGCGGCTGCCGTCTTCGACCATGGCGGCCCATTGCAGCGCCATCGTCTCGGAGAGTTCATTGGCCGCAGCCGTTTCCGCGGCTTCCGCCGGATCCTCGGAATCCAGCGAGGCTTCCCATTGGGCTGCAATTGCGTCCTGGTCGACTGGGTCGTTGCCCGCCATGATTTTAAATCCGTCTCGTCACTGAATGACGACTTCCTTGAACAGCACGGCATTGACCTGACTTGGCGACACCGCCGCATTGACGCGCCGGGTCAGTTCCTCCTTCAGGCGAAACAGTCCCGCGGAACCGTTGAGATCGCTGGCGCGCAGTTCGCGCAGGTAGGTTTGAAAAATATCGGTGATGCGCGGCAGCGTCGGCTTGATGGCTTCGATCTGCTTTTCTTCCTTGACCTCAAGCACGATCTTGACCTTGAGGTACTGCACGCGCTCGCCGGGCAAGCCGACCAGGTTGACCAGCATGTCCGGCACCTCGACATAGGACGGCGGTTTCGGCGGCGGCGCCTCGGCGTGCGTGTCTTCGCCGTGATGGCGCAGAAGAAAGAACCAGGTCGCGCCGCCGCCGATGATGGCAAGCACGGCGACCGCGGCGATGATCAGTTTGAGCTTGCCCCTGGGCGCGACGGCTTCCGGGGTTTCGGCGACGCCTTCTGCCTGATCGTTGTCTGCCATCGCCCGCCCGGTCCGGTTTGGAAATGAACTCGATGCCGGCAGGCGGCCCCATGACGCAATACAAATGCCGCCAGCACTGCGCTCTCAATGCGGACGCTAAGGTAATAATGGTTAATGGAATCTTTCTTTTGCCCTGCGACTAGGAAAAAGTTGCCGGGCAAACATGGTCAACAAGACCTTATTGCCGCCCTGGCCGGCACCCCTTCCAAGCACCTAAGCCATTGTAGAATATGAGATTTACAAACTGGCACGGGTTTCGCTGTGGTCTTTGCGAACCGCGGCTTGGGAGAGCTTGGCGGTTTGCAGGATCCGCAGTCAGCCTGGGAGGGCGAGGGCTCGCGGATCGTTCAGGGGAGAACGGGCGATGGAGAATGCGCTTCTCATCGGACTTTCGCGGCAAACCATACTGGAACGGCAGCTCGACGTCGTCGCCAACAACATCGCGAACGTCAACACGACCGGCTACAAGGCCGACAGCTCGCTGTTCGAGGAATATCTGATGCCGGGCGCTCACGAAGACAACTTCGTAGGCGCCGACCGTCGCGTCAGCTTCGTCCAGGACCGCGGCACCTTCCGCGATTTCTCGCAAGGCTCCGCCGAGCAGACCAAAAATCCGCTCGACGTCGCCATCGACGGCTCCGCCTTTCTGGTGGTGCAGACGCCGGCCGGCGAACGCTACACCCGCGACGGCGGCCTGCAGCGCAATAACCAGGGCCAGCTCGTGACCGCCGCGGGCAATCCGGTTCTCGGCACCGGTGGCCCGATCGTTTTCCAGCCGACCGATCACGACGTCAACATCACGCCTGACGGCACCATTACCGTGGTGGAAGGCAGCGGCAGGGCGGATTCGATCCGCGGCAAGCTCCGCCTGGTCAGCTTCGCCGACGCGCAGAGACTGCTGAAAGAGGGCTTGAACCTCTACAGCGCCGGCGAAGGCTCGGCCCAGCCCGACGTCAAATCCATGGTCCGTCAGGGTTTCATCGAGAAGTCCAACGTCAACGGCGTCGCCGAGATGAGCCGCATGATCGAGGTAACGCGCGCCTACACGCAAATCTCGACGCTGCTGCAGCAGCAGAGCGACCTGCACAAAAACGCTATCCAGCAACTCGCCGACGTTCCGGCCTAAGGCCCACTCAGGAGACGATCCATGCAAGCTCTTCATACCGCGGCGACCGGGATGGCGGCCCAGGAACTCAACGTTCAGGTCATTTCCAACAACATCGCCAACCTGCGCACCACCGGCTTCAAGAAGCAGACCGCAGCCTTCCAGGATCTGATCTACCAGCATGTCCGCCGGATCGGCGCGCAGTCTTCGGAACAGGGCACTATCCTTCCGGTAGGCATCGACATCGGTGGCGGCGTCCAGACCGTCGGGACGCCGCGATCGATGACGCAAGGCACGCTTTCGCAGACCGGCAACGATCTCGATCTCGCGATCACCGGCGAAGGTTTCTTCAAGATCCTGATGCCGGACGGCACCTTCCAATACACCAGGGACGGCACGTTCCAGATGGACAATACCGGGCGCATCGTGAACGCCCAGGGAAATCCGGTACAGCCGACGATCACGATACCGCAGAATGCTTCTGGCCTGACGGTCAACGCCCAGGGCCAGGTCTCGGTGATCTTGCCGGGCGCGGCGACGACGACCTCCACAATCATCGGCCAGATCGGCCTCACGCGGTTCATCAACAAGGCCGGCCTGCAGCCGGTCGGGAATAACCTCTTCACCGATACGCCGGCATCCGGCCCACCGCAGGACGGTCTCGCCAATCTCGAGGGCTACGGCAGCATCACGCAAGGCAGCCTCGAACAGGCCAATGTCGACGTCGTCTCCGAGATGTCCGACCTGATTGCCGCGCAGCGTGCTTACGAAATGAACGCCAAGGTGATCACCGCCGCCGACCAGATGATGCAATCCACCACCGCGCTGTTCCGCTGAGGGAGCTGATGATGATCGCCCGCTCGCTTCTCCTTGCCGTCGCCCTGCTCGCCGCCAATTCCGCGACGGCATTCGCGCAGGCCAGCGAGGAGACAATCGTGGCTCCCGTGCTTCGCGCCAACGTCACCGTCGAAAGCGATGTCGTGCGGATCGGCGACATGATCGACAACGCCGGCACATCGGCGCAGATCGCGATTTATCGCGCGCCCGATCTCGGCACCACCGGCTCGCTGCCGACCGCGCAGGTGATCGCGGCGCTGCAGGCCCACAAGGTGATCGGCGTCGACACCAGGGACATCAAGGCGGTTTCGGTCACCCGGCTTGCGCGCACGATCGAGGGCAAGGAGATCGAACTTCAGGTCGCCCGTGCGCTGGAACATCGCAAGGGCCTCGGCGATGCCGCCAACCTCAGCCTGATGTTCGACCGCGACGTGCAGGACGTCAGGCTGGAGGCCTGGAATACTGGCGCCTTGCAGCCGGTCTCGGTCAGCTATGAACCGCGCAACGGCCGCTTCGATGTCAGTTTTGAAATCAGTAACGAGACCAACAGCGCGCGCACGAAGCTGCGCTTTACCGGCATTGCGACCGAAACCGTGGAAGTGGCTGTACTGGCGCGCAGCGTCGAGCGCAACGAAGTCCTGAAATCCTCCGACGTGATCACCGAGCGGCGCCCGAAAGCCGAAGTGGGCGGCGACGCCGCGGACCGCAACCACGCCGTCGGTATGCAGATGCGACGGCAGCTTCGCGCCGGTCAGGCGCTGAGGGTTGCCGATCTCGCCAAGCCTGACCTGGTGCAGCGCGACGACAATGTCACGCTGGTCTACGAGTCCACCGGTCTCTATCTCACCATGCGCGGCAAGGCGCTGGAGGGCGGCACCGAAGGCGACACGGTCAACGTTCTCAACCTGCAATCGAAGCGCAACGTGTACGGCGTCGTCGTCGGCCGCGGGCAGGTCGCAATCTCGATCGCCACGCCGCGGCTTCCCGCCGCCGCGGACACATCCTCCGCGATCGGAGCAGCTGAAACGGCTGCGCCGGTTTCGATCGCCGCAAGCAATAGTGCACAAGCGTCTCCAAAAGCCGAGTAAATGTAGATGTTGACCTCCAGTATCCATCGTATCGCGCTTGCCAGCACCATGCTGACCGTCGTCAGCATCACGGGCGGCTGTTCGTCGATCGACCGGCTTTCCCAGATCGGTGAGCAGCCGAAACTGTCGTCGATCGACAATCCGACGGCAGCGCCCGGCTACAAGCCGGTACAGATGCCGATGCCGAAACCGGAGGCGGTTTCCTACAACGCCAACTCGCTTTGGCGAAACGGCTCGCGGTCATTCTTCAAGGACCAGCGCGCGCATCAGATCGGCGATCTCCTGACCGTCACAGTCAACATCACCGATCAGGCCAATTTCGCCAACGAAACCCAGCGCAGCCGCACCGCCACCGAGGATTCCGGCATTACCGCCTTCCTCGGCAGCAACCTGCTGACCGGGACCACCGCCCTCCCCGGCCGCCTGCTGACCGCGGATTCCACCTCGGCGACCGACGGCAAGGGTTCGATCGTGCGGCAGGAAACGTTGCAGACCAACATCGCCGCCGTCGTCACCCAGTTATTGCCGAACGGCAATCTCGTGGTCGAAGGCAAGCAGGAGATCCGCGTCAATTACGAAAAGCGCGAATTGATCGTCGCCGGCATCGTGCGGCCGGAAGACATCCAGAGCGACAACACCATCGATTCCAGCAAGATCGCGCAGGCCCGCATCGCCTATGGCGGCCACGGCGAGATCTCCGACATCCAGCAGCCGCGGTATGGCAGCCAGGTGATGGACGTGCTGCTGCCGTTCTAGCCGTCAACTCCAATACCGGATTTCGAATGTACCCGACGCAGAGATAAAACGAGCTCCCACATCGCATCGCGAACCTAGGCGCGGTGAGATGTTCTACGCGGCCTCCGTCAGCTCCCCTGGCGGGGGCCGCGATCGTTTTGGAAACGCCACGGCAGATGGGCACAGGGCGAGCGGCTCACGCACGGGTCTTCGGATGCCGGACGACATATTCAGGTCCAGATCATGATCCCTCGGATCATGATCTCATCTCTTTGTTTGAGCATGATCTCCGCGCAAACGCGTTCCGCATTTGTCGCGAGGGAAAACCGGTTCCCGCTTTTCCGGATCATGCTCTAACGGAGCAGCTGACGCCAACGCGGCCTCGCCGCCCCGAGCGCCGGACATCCTCGAGATCAGCGCACCGATGTGTTTGCTTAACGCTGGTTAGGCAACCGATGCCACGTCTGGGGACGCAGCTTCCTCGGGGAACAGCCGGTCCTGTCCGCTCACATACTGCGTCTCGCCGACATGAAGCCGCGCATTGTTGGCTTCGCGCTTCTTCGCGTCTTCCTCGCCGTACAGGAACGCCAGGAAGGCATAGCGCCGCCCCCTGGTGACGGGCGTCACCTGATGAAGCGCGCCGCATGAAAACACCAGCGCGCCGCCTTCCGATGGCCGGTAAATCCTGCGGCCGAATTCCGGAAACACCAGGTCGCCGCCCTCGAAATCATTGTTGAGGTTGATCGAGACCGCGAACCGCCGGTGCTGGGCACCGACGTTGACATTGTCGCGATGCCGAAAGAAATGGCCGCCGACCTCGCCGTCGTAGCGAGCGATGATGCAGCGATCCATTCGCGTCGCCTGAAATTGAAAGTACCGCTCGATCGCGGGAAGCAGCCGGCGCACGATCTGATCACGCACCAGGCTGCGGACCTCGGGCGCTGCCACTGCGACATCCATGCGGCGCTTGAGCCGCAAGTCGGACAGCGTGGTTGTCTTGCCAGCAATGTCGAACTGAAAGCCGGAATCCACGCCGCCCTGCAATTCGTAGAACTGGACCAGAAAATCGCAGATATCGAAACCGAAGACGCGGGGCACCAACAGCGCCGGCGCAAACATCGGAACGCCCGCGGAATCGTCGACCGCCGGAAGACCTCGCAGGACGTTGCGGACGGTTTCAGCGTGCCCTTGCGGAACATCCCAGGAGATGTCGGCGACAGCGCGCAGCATGGGATCGAGCACAACGGTGCGCGGCATCTCCAGCGCCCCGAACGACCGGCTGATGGCGCCGTCATAGTCGGCGAGAAAGATCAGCTTGCTGCTGATCGCGGCAAGACTGTCGAGATCGTCGGGTTGCCCGGTGAATACGCACCCCACGACGAGGTGATCGTCACCGAACAAGGCATCCTCGCGCGCCAGCTCGGCGAGCTCGGCCATCGCCCGCGGGTTGGCGGGAGAGCCCAGGAAGCTCAAGACGACCCAGCGGCCCGCGCTGACGTGCAGATCGAAGGCACCGCCGGTAACAAGCGATGCGCTGAACCAAGGCGCCGGGTCTCCCAGAACGATGCGATCGCGGCCTGTCGTAATTTCGCTCATGACGGAATCCTGCTACGAGTTGTCCCCGTCTAGTCGATAGGTTGGTAATCCTAACGAAATCCCTTACCGGCTCCCCGGAGATGTTGCATCATATTGCGCGGGTCGGCGTTGGAAAAATCCTGAAACACAATTCGCGTGTTCATGTTCGCAGACAAACATCCGCTTCAGCCCGACGCCGGTTCTGCGAATTTCCATAATCCAGGCTCGACCTCCGCGAAACCGTTGTCCCGGTAGATGTTGCGAGCCGGGATATTGCGCGGTGTCGGGATGATTCGCCCGCGCAAGGATACATGGCTACCCTTCATGTCGTTCAGGACATGGCGCAAAAAGCTGTGCTCGATGCCCATTCCGAGCGCCCGGCAGCTGATCGCAAAGCCGATGATTTCGCGGTCGGCAACGACGGCGGCGCCCACCATGCCGTAGTCGCCGAGGCGGTCCGACACCTCGACCGCAAACAGGCGGGCGTCAGGGTTTTCCGCCAGCGCCGACAGTTCGCCAACGGAGAATTTTTGTCCCGTGGTGTTGAACTGCGTGGTGCGCTGAAACAGCTCCTCTACCCTTTGAAGTTTCGCCGTGGACGCGCTCAAACGCTCGATCGAACATCTGATCTGCAGCTGTTCGAGGTACTGCGCCTCCCCCAGCGTCTTCGCGCGCAGCTGCTGCCGTGCGATCTGCGCCTTGACCAGCGCGCTGCGGGAAGCCGCTTCCGCGGTAATGACCGGGATCTGCAACCGCGGATCGCTGAGCAGGCGCCGGCGCAGGCTGAAGGGGTCCTCACCCCAGACCTCGACTTCGGGCAATCGCTGCCGGACACGGTCGCGTTCCACCGGGTTGTCGTCGATGAACAGGAAGGTTTCGAGCCCGAAACCCAGCTCGTCGGCGATTGAACGGATGTTGCCGACCTTGTCGTCCCAGTTGACGCGCCAGGCGACGAAATCGTCAGGCGTAAGCAGCCGCTGCGCCGGGTAATGATCCGGATACTTCCAGAGCTCGCGGACCGTCGCTTCATCGTTCTTGCTCACGCAGGCGAGCACGATGCCGCGCTGCTTGAGGCATTTAAGCGCTTCGTGCAGGCCGAAATAGAGCCCGATGAAGGAGAATGCGCCGCTGATTTCCGGTGTCCATGCGAACGGACTGCCGGTCTCCGCCAGCACGCCCGGCCACAGCGTGCCGTCGAGATCAACGATGACGCACTTCTTGCGCCCGATCCCCATCACGGTGACCATCGCGTCGACATGCTTTTCCGCGATCACCGCCTCGCGGCCGTAAGGATCGCCGCCCAGTGCGTGGGCCAGCGGGGCGGTATCCGGAAATATGCCGTGGACCGCGGCCTTTTCACTTTCCGGCCGTTGCAGTATCCATCCCGGTGAGCCGAAATGAGTGAACCCTACCTGCCCGTCGTCGAGCAGCCGTTCGGACCCGGCCGCGCCAAACGCCGCCGCGATATCGACCACGTAGACGTCGGGAAACGCGGCCGCGAGTTCGGCGAACGCAACATTCGTCAACCGGAACCGGGTGCGGTGTCCCTTCACGCCTCGTTCCGCAAGCCCAAGCGGCTGCACGGTTGGTTCGGGCAGATTGTCGATCAGGATGGGCGCCGACGTCGTTTCGCGCAACTTGGTCAGAAGCTCGGTAGCATGCGCGATATAGGCGGCATGGGGGTTGAGCCCGTTGCCGAGGTCTTCGGCGACAAGATGCCGGGCCCGCAACGCGCCGACGAACACCACATCGTGGCTGTGCTCGCCGGCAAAACGGATGTCGTCCGGAAACGTCGCCGACACATGGAGATCGATGCCGCGGCGCGCCGCTTCGCGACGCAGAAAATCGGCTTCCATCTGAATATCGCAATCGCCGAACAGCACGGCATCGACGCGCCGGCGGGTGGCGCTGAAATCGTCGAGGCCGTAGGAAGCGCCGACCGCCCAGTAGGCGTCCCCGCCCTCCTTCAGCTTGCGCCGGTAGCGCTCAAGCATCTCGGCAGGATCGCGCCCATGCTTTTCGGCGAGTTCGACGCCGATCGCGGCGAGCTCCTGCTCCGGCGTCATCTCGGTCAATATCTGGCGCGACAGCAATTCCATGACGGTGCGTTCAACCGCATCGCGCAAATCCGCCGAAGTCTCGCCCGTTTTCGTGAACAGGGCCGTCATCGCATCGCAATCCCCGGGAATGTGACGCGGCTCGGAAAAATATTCCAAAAGGGCGCTGATGTCGTTATCGGCGGGCAACCGCATGTGGCTGATCGCGTGCACGATCAGCGTGCGGTCGTCGCCGACAGGCAATTGATGAACGAAGCGGGAGCGACGGAGAATCATCCTGGAAAAATAGCAGAGCGAGCGCAAAAATGCGTCCTCTCTACTTGAATCCAGGCCAGGGACAATGTCGATGAATGATGAAGGCGGCCGCCCGGCGCCACCAAGACAGCCGTCGAAGCCCGACGGTAGCGAAGGTTCGCGGCCGGTCTCCGATGCTGCGCTGGCGATTTTCCTCGCCGCGCTCGCAACCGTACTCGTGCTTGGCTACCTCTTTTTGAACAAGCTCGTCGATATCTCACATCAGGAGGACTGCATGCTGTCGCGCAGCAGGAGCTGCGCGGCCATCGAGTTGCATCCCGACCGCTAGAGCATGGGGCCAAGGCCCGGTCATCAAAACTCCGCGGGCGACATGCGCCGCCAGATGGCGTCCCCGCATTCGCGGCGACAGCGAAGAACTCGTTTCGTCGAGAGCGGCAATCAGCAGCCGTCTATAGAGATCCGAAAACGACAGATTTCTGGAATCGAAATCCGTTTCGAGAGAGAATCGGCGTTGCGCGACGACCCTGCTGCGCCAGCGTCGTCCGGGCGGCGGAAGCCACGTTGACAGCAAGCCGCATTCATTGGATGCTGTTTGCGACTACAAGACGTCATTTCACATTGTCGCAAAACGCTGGAACACCAAAGTTCCACGGTCAACGGGAGCGAAAACCATGATCCTTCATCGCCATCGGCGCGCCGTTTTCCATGCGCTCGTGATCGCCTCATCCGTGATGGGATATTGTGGTCCGCTAAATGCTCAGCAGAAGACTGCGCTGGTCGTCGCCGCCGACGCGATCGGTGGCAAGGTCACCGGCGCCAAAGGGCCCGAGGCCGGCGTCTGGGTGATCGCGGAAACCACCGATCTTCCGACCAAATTCGCCAAAATGGTCGTCACCAATGATCAGGGCCAGTTCGTCATTCCGCAACTGCCTGCGGCCAAATACAAGATCTGGGCACGCGGCTATGGCCTGATCGACTCCGACAAGCAGGACGCCGTTCCGGGCAAGACCATCGATCTGACCGCCAAGCCGGCGCCGAACGAGGCCGCGGCGGCCGAATATTATCCGGGGATGTACTGGTACTCGATGCTCAAGATCCCCGCCTCCAGCGAGTTTCCGGGCGGGGACAAGAGCCCCACCGGGATGCCCGCCGGCATGCAGACGCAATCGGACTGGATCGACACCGTCAAGAATTCCTGCCAGTCATGCCACGCGCTTGGCAGCAAGAACATTCGTTCGCCGCACACCGCGGAGCTCGGCGAATTCAAGAATTCGGTTGATATGTGGGAGCGCCGCCTGCAATCCGGGCAGGCGATGAACAACATGGCGCTCGCCATCACGCGCCTTGGGCCGGTCCGCGGCTACAAGATGTTCGCGGACTGGACCGATCGAATCAAGGCCGGCGAGCTGCCTTTCGACAAGCCGCATCGTCCGACCGGCATCGAGCGCAATGTCGTCATCAGTGCCTGGGACTGGGGCACGCCGAAGATGTATCTGCACGACGCGATCTCGACCGACAAGCGAAACCCGACCGTTAACGCCAACGGCATGATTTACGGCTCGCCGGAAGAGAGCTCGGATTTCGTCCCGGTGCTCGATCCCGTCCACAATACGACGAAGCTCATCAAGCATCCCTATCGGGATCCGAAAACGCCAAGCAGCAAGGATGATCCGCTGGGACCGTCGGTGTTCTGGGGCGAGGAGCCGATCTGGGACGGCCACACCAGCATCCACAATCCGATGATGGACGAAAAGGGCCGCGTCTGGTTCACCGCCCGCATCCGGCCGGCTGCCGATCCCGCCAGTTGCAAGGCCGGTTCTGATCTTCCGTCAGCCCAAGTGGCGCCCCTCAAGGATTCCGCCCGGCAACTTTCGGTCTACGATCCAAAGACCGAAAAATGGACCCTGATCGACACCTGTTTCAGCACGCAGCATCTCTCCTTCGCGCGTGATGCGAACAATACGCTTTGGACCAGCGCCGGACAGCCGTACAGCGGCGTTGTCGGATGGCTGAATACCAAGCAGTTCGATGCGACCGGCGACGAGATGAAATCGCAGGGCTGGACGCCAACCGTGGCGAACGTCACCGGCACCGGCAAACGCGAGGCCTTCGTTGCCGCCGATCAACCGACCGATCCTGCCAAGGATAAATGGGTCAAGGCCGCCTTCTACGGCGTCATGCCGAGCCCGAAGGGCGACGTGATCTGGGGCCAGGCGATGGGCCCGGGCTTCTCGCGCATCGCGCAGCCGAGCCTGCTGATCCGGCTGATCCCGGGGAGCGATCCTGCGAAGACTGCTGTCTCCGAGATTTTCCAGCCGCCAGCAGGAGCGTTCGGCACGCGGGGCGTGGACGTCGATTCGAATGGCGTCGCCTGGACGGTTCTCTCGAGCGGGCATCTCGCCAGTTTCGATCGATCCAAATGCAAGACCCCGCTCTCCGGGCCGGACGCGGCGACCGGCAAGCAATGCGCCGAAGGCTGGACGCTGTACCGGATGCCCGGACCGCAATTCAAAGGGGTCGACGAAAAGGGCAGCGCCAATCACGCCTATTACGTATGGGTCGACCTCTACAACACGCTTGGCCTTGGGGCGAACGTGCCGATTGCATCGGCGAATGGCAGCGAATCCCTGCTTGCCCTGGTGAACGGGAAGTTCGTCGACCTTCGAATTCCCTACCCGCTGGGATTCTTCAGCAAGAACGTCGATGGCCGGATCGACGACCCGAATGCGGGCTGGAAGGGCCGCGGCCTCTGGACGACGTCCGGTACGCGCGCCAATTTCCATAGCGAAGGCGGCAAGGGCGTTCTGCCAAAAGTCTTCAAGGTGCAGATGCGTCCAGATCCTCTGGCTGACTGAGGTGTGAAGGAAATCTGACCACGCTTCTCAACGCCAAACTGCTCGCTACATCGGCAGGTGTAGCGAGCGGTTTGTTTTGAGTCGCTGCTCTTGCCGCATTGCATCGCGCCTGCCCGGTCGTCTCGCAGTTGCTTCGGCTCCAATGATCGCGGTGGCGGTGCCGATGCGCCGGTAACAGTTGCGTGCATCGCACCGAACCGAATACCAAGCTCCGGCGACCACATCATGTTCTCATCAGAAAGGCCGGTTCCGTCCGGTCTTCCAGCGGGAGGGTTTGGCAATGCCATACCATCATACACAGCGCGGGTTGGTGATCCTGTTCGTTTGCCTGGCCGCCGGCGCGTTCGGCGCCGCGCTCACCTGGCGCTCGGGACAAATGCCGATGATCGTCATGCTGGCCGTCCTCGTCGCCGTCGCCGTGCTCTTCCACTCGCTCACGGTCGAAGTCGACAACAACGAGCTGCGGTGGCACTTCGGTCCGGGGTTCTGGACCTACCGGCTTGCGCGCGACGAAATCCGCAACGTCGCGGTGGTGCGCAACCATTGGTGGAACGGATTCGGCATCCGGACCGCACCGGGCTTCCGGCTCTATAATGTGTCCGGCCTCGACGCCGTTGAACTGCAGCTGAAGTCCGGCGACATCCGCCGCATCGGCACCGATGATCCGGAAGGTCTTGCGGCCGCGCTCAAATCGCCGCCGCGCGGCGGCTGACCGCCCTACTCGTCGCGATAGACCTTCTCGCGCTTCTCGTGGCGCTCCTGCGCCTCCACCGACAGCGTTGCGATCGGCCGGGCTTCCAGCCGCTTCAGCGAGATCGGCTCGCCGGTCTCCTCGCAATAGCCGTAGGTGTTATCCTCGATGCGCTGCAGCGCTGCGTCGATCTTGGAGATCAGCTTGCGTTGCCGGTCGCGGGCGCGCAGCTCGATCGCGCGGTCGGTCTCCGACGATGCGCGGTCGGCGAGATCGGGATGGTTGACGTTCTCTTCCTGAAGCGTCTGCAATGTGATCCGCGATTCCCGCAAGATCTCGTCCTTCCACGCCAGCAGCTTGGCGCGAAAATAATCGCGCTGGCGATCGTTCATGAAAGGCTCTTTTTCGGAGGGTCGATAATTCTTCAACTTTTCCAAGGTCAGCCCATCTGTACGTTCGAGTGCCCGTTTCCGAATCCCGTGATCTCTTGCGGCATCCTCTTACACGAACTTCGTATACAAAGGGGCACTACCAATTGAATTTCCAGTGTCGTCCTTCTTTCTGAAGTTCCTGCTCGAACTCGCGGAAATAGCGCAGGAAACTCGAATCGAGGGCGCCGGTCGGGCGGCAGTCAAGGTCCGCCCGCGCGCGCCTTATATAGTGGCATCGTGTGACAGACAATATCGCCCCTCCGGAAACACGGAGTGTCCCCAGACGCCCTTGCAGACGCCCCTGTCCGGCCCCTGCGGGGGACTAGCCGGTCAATAACCGACCGTGAAACGCCTGCGGATATGGGCCGGACGGTCGATTTCGTCGGCGAGCGCAACCGCGAAATCCTCGAAGGATATCCAGCTTTTTCCATCCGCCGCGGTCAAAAGCTGGTCGGTCCCGAGCCGGAACTTGCCGGTCCGCTCGCCCGTCATAAACAGGGCCGACGGCGACAGGAACGTCCAGCTCAATTCCTTCTCCTGCAGAAGCCGATCGAGAAAGGCCGCGCCCTTCTCGGCCTCCGCCTTGTATGCCACGGGGAATTCCGGCGTCGTCACCAGCCGGACGCCGGGCGCCACCTCAAGACTGCCGGCACCGCCGACGACAAGATAGCGGCCGACATGTGAGTCTTTGGCGGCGCCGATCAGCGCCTCCGGATCGCTGGCGAGGAAATGGATGGAGCTTATCGCTGCGTCATGACCGGCCAAGAGCTGGGTCAGGGCGGCCCGGTCCAGCGCGTCGCCACGCTTGGCCACGACATTGGGCTGGGTTGCGATTCTCTCGGGGTGACGGGCGAGCGCAGTGACCGTGTGGCCACGGCGCGCAAGCTCGGCAACAATGCGCGAACCGGCATTTCCGGACGCGCCGACGACGGCGATTTTCATGATCGACTCCTTTGCGGACGGATGTTTGGTATCCAATAGTGACTAGATAACGCAAAGAGTGTAGAGCACTTTGATGTCACCTGATTACACCAGAGTAACCCCGTGAAAGTCGCCAATGCCTATTCGGCCGATTGCCCGACGCGCCAGATCCTGGATCGTGTCGGCGACAAATGGGCGGTGCTGATCCTGCTGCTGCTCAGGGCCGGACCTGCGCGCTTCAATCAGCTGCGCCGCGCGATCGAAGGGATCTCGCAAAAGATGCTGTCGCAGGTCCTCAAGAGCCTTGAGCGCGACGGCCTGATCCGCCGCCGCGCCATCGCAACCGTGCCGGTGACGGTGGAGTATTCGATCACCCCGCTCGGCGCGACGTTAGCCGGCGCGGTCGATCCGCTCCGCGATTGGGCGGAGCGCAATCTGAAGGAAGTATTGGCCGCGCAACGCCGCTATGACGCCCAGCGTAGATCGATGGCCGCCTGACATCGTCCGTCGAAGGTTCTGAAGCTTCAGAACTGGCCGGCCTTGGCCAATTCGACTTCGACCCTCAACTCGATCTCGGACAAGACCGAATCCAGGCCGGGGTCGCCCGAAGAGGATTTGAGGTTGGCGGCAGCGTCGCGTAACCGGCTGACCGTCGAAGCATCGAAATTGCCTGACAGCAGGCCGATCTTGAGGTCATCGAGCACGTCGAGCGCGCGCTTGCCGCGCTGCACCGAACGCTTGCGCCGCTCCACCGGGTCCTCGATGCCCTGCATGGCAAGGAGCGCGTCGATGCCGGCCGTCGCCTTGGGCGCCATGGCGGCGCGGGTCTCGGGGGTGGATGCTGCGTCCGGCAGCGCAAAGCCGCTCGAGCTGGTTCGCCGGACGTTGCCCGCCTGAGACCCGAGAGTGGTGCCGTTCGGTCCGTAGATGCGCATCGTTGCTTCTCGCCAGTGTAGGACGCAGCATCGCCTGCCATGGTTAATGCAACGTAAATGACCCGGCAAAATCTGCCGCCGGCAGGCAGTTTCGCCGTGGCAATGACTTGGGTCGAGCGGCGGCGCCGCAAAGTTTATCAAATAATTTCAATTGATTAGACCAAGAAGCGGGCGTGGCACGGCGCTCGCATAGTTAATGCCGGATCGCCGTCATGGGAGTGACCGGCGGATCCAGCCAATAGCCTCAGCGGGGAGCAGAGGATGCCAAGCGTAGTTTCGGGAAAGGTGCTTCAGCTGGCCTGTGCCGTGTTGGTGGCGCTGGCACTGTCTGCGCTTCCGGCTGGCGCGACGTCCCGGATCAAGGATCTCGCCAATATCGAAGGCATTCGACAGAACCAGCTGGTCGGCTACGGCCTCGTCGTCGGTCTCAACGGCACCGGCGACACCCTCAACAACATTCCCTTCACCAAGCAATCACTGCAGGCGATGCTCGAGCGCATGGGCGTCAACATCCGCGGCGCCACCATCCGCACCGGCAACGTCGCCGCCGTGATGGTCACGGGCAACCTGCCCCCGTTCGGTACCCAGGGCACCCGCATGGACGTCACGGTTTCGTCGCTCGGCGACGCCAAGAACCTGCAAGGCGGCACCCTGCTCGTCACCCCGCTGCTCGGCGCTGACGGCAACGTCTATGCGGTGGCGCAGGGCTCGCTGGTGATCGACGGCTTCCAGGCGGAAGGCGCGGCCGCCAGTATCACCCGTGGCGTGCCGACGGTCGGCCGCATCGCCAACGGCGCCATCATCGAACGCGAGATCGAGTTCGCGCTCAACCGCCTCCCCAATGTGCGGCTTGCGCTCCGCAACGCCGATTTCACCACCGCAAAGCGCATCGCGGCCGCGGTCAACGACTATCTCGGCGCCAAGGCCGCGGAGCCGATCGATCCCTCCACGGTGCAGCTTTCGATTCCTCCGGAATTCAAGGGCAACGTCGTCGCCTTCCTGACCGAGATCGAGCAATTGCAGGTCGAGCCCGACATCGCCGCCAAGATCATCATCGACGAGCGCTCCGGCATCATCGTGATGGGCCGCGACGTTCGCGTCGCCACCGTCGCCGTGGCGCAGGGCAACCTCACCGTCTCGATCTCCGAGAGCCCGCAGGTAAGCCAACCCAATCCGCTGTCCCGCGGACGAACCGTGGTGACACCGCGCACCAGCGTCGGCGTCTCCGAAGACGGCAAGAGGCTCGCGCTGGTGAAAGACGGCGTATCGCTGCAGCAACTCGTCGACGGCCTCAACGGGCTCGGCATCGGCCCGCGCGACCTGATCGGCATTCTGCAGGCGATCAAGGCGGCCGGCGCGATCGAGGCCGACATCGAGGTGATGTGATGCAATCGGGCCTGGTCAGCAGCATCCATAGCGGCGCCTTCGCCAAGGCGCCGATCCCCTCCATCAACGGCCGGCCTGACTATGACCTCGCCGCCGCCCTGACCAAGGTCCCGCCGCAGGCGCAGGCCAAGGCCAAGGCCACGGCACAGGACTTCGAGGCGATGTTTCTCAATTCGATGTTCTCGCAGATGACGAGCGGCCTCAACGGCGAAGGCCCGTTCGGCAATACGCCGGGCACCGGCGTGTGGCGCTCCATGCTGACCGAACAATATTCGAAGTCCTTCGCGAAGGCCGGCGGCATCGGAATTTCCAACGACGTGTACCGAACGCTGATTTTGCAGCAAGCCAACAGCCTCGGCCAGACCCAAGGAAAACAGGCATGAACCAGCATCTTCAGCGGCAGCAGGCGACGACGCCGATTCCGATGGCATCAACGCCCGCCGAGGCGCGCAAGCTTGCCGAGAACCTGATGGATGTGATGAGCGCCCTGCTCGGCGTCATCGAACGGGAAACCGAGCTGGTTCGCGCCGGCAAAATTCGCGAGGCAATGGCTTCCGAAGGAAAGAAGGCGGAGCTGTCCCGGCGATATGTCAGCGCGGTCACGCATCTGAAGGCCAGCCACAAATATCTGACCGCGACAGCGCCGGAGCTTCTGACCACGCTGCACCGCCACCACGACGTGTTTCGCGCCATGCTGCAGATCAACCTCACCGTGCTCGCCACGGCCCATGCGGTATCCGAAAGCATCGTACGCGGCGTCAATACCGAGATTCAGCGCCGCAATATTCCCAACACCTACACGTCAGCCGGACGGCGCGTCGCGCCTGGACCGCGACACATCACGCCGCTCGCAGTCAGCCGCTCGCTCTGAGCCTCGCCCGGTCTTTTTTGCTAGAGCGAGATGACTTTTCGTTGAATCGTCATCTCGCTCTATCTTCTTGTTTGACCATGATTTCCGCGCAAACGCGTTCCGCGTTTGTTAGCTAAGGGAAAACCGGTACCCACTTTTCCGGATCATGCTCTAACAATTTTCATCAAATTGTTGCGCCGAAATCAGCACATCGTTCAGCGCATTCTCTAACAAAGCGTTGAGGGGAGTAGTTCATAATTGCCGATTGAGAGGGGTTGGGATTTGACTCGAGGAAAGCCAGGAGGCTGCCATGAGTACGGATTTCAGCATCAAACCGGTGGGGGCGCCGGTTGCAACGCCTATTGTGTCAGCCGGTGGCAGCGCAGCCAGCGGCGCCGTAGCAACGCAACTGCCGCCAAGCCAGAGCGTCACCGCCGTCGACGCGAGCGCCAGCAGCCGCAATGATTTGCAGAACTCAAGTGATTACGTGTCGCATCAGGCATTTTTCGATCGCGCCGCGGCCTCGGTCGTGTTTCAGGTCGTCGACGGCAGAACCGACCAGGTCGTGCAGCAATTTCCGGACGAAGCTGTCCTGCGCCGCCGCGCCTACTTCCACGCCCTGGATCTGGCCAAGGACACGTCCACGCGGCCTGTCGCTACCGATCTCAAGGCCTGACGTCGCGGCCTTGCTGCCGCGATCCCGGAAGCCTTCAGGCCTTGCCCGCCAGGCCGGCTGCGAGATTGCAGTTGATGTCGATCAGCGGCTTCAGCTTTGAGGGATCCGGAGCCATCTGCATCTCGATCGTCTGCTTCATGACGAACATGCCGATATTGGCGATGTTCTGACGAATTTCGACCGGCTGCGGATTTTCATTGGACTCGGCCGCGCTGATGAAGATCGTCCACAGGCGGCGGTTGAAGAGCAGCGCCTTGTGCATGTTCATGTCGGGACCCGCCCAGTTCGTCTGGACGTCCCGCAGCTGTTTTGCCGCCTTCAGCAGCGCCTGCGCCTCAATTTCCCTTGCAGTTCCGGTGGCGTACGACGTGCGTGAATAGGCTTGTGCGGCATGAGACATCCATCACTCCAACTGAGGTTACGCAGGCACGACCTTTCGGAACTGCCCAAGTTCTATACGTCGATTGCCTTTAAAATATGGTTAGTGGCGATTACCAAATGTGTTCGGAACCGGGCAAATAAGTCGGGAGCAAAAAAAATGGCCACCGGCACGGGCGGTCACAAAAAACGGCGGAGTCTTCCCCGCCGTTTTGTTTTTCCGTTTCGACCGCCGAAATCAGCGCAGGAGCTGAAGCACGCTCTGCTGGGACTGGTTGGCGAGCGCGAGCGCGGAGACCGCGATCGACTGGCGGGTCGACAGCGCCTGGCTGTTGGCCGCTTCCTGGTTGGCGTCGGCGAGCGTCAGGTTCGATGCGCCGGTCTGCAGCACGTTGATCAGGTTCTTGTTGAAGTCCTGGCGGATCTGCACGATCGACAGGTTCGAACCCAGGCTCGAGGCTTCGCCGCGCAGCGTGGTGGAGGCGGCGGTCAACTGCGTCAGCACCTTGTTGGCCGAATTGCTGTCCAGGAAGTCCGTGTTCGCCGTCAATGTCGAAAGGCCGAGGCCGGCGTCGTTGAAGGTGACGCCGGTGATCGCGAGTTTCGAGGCGCCGGTCTCGTCGAACGTCAGGTTGAGGGTATCGCCGTTCAGAAGGTTGATGCCGTTGAAGGACGAGTCCTGCGCGGTGGTGTTGATCTGCTGCAGCACATTGTTGTACTGCGCGACCAGACCGACGCGCGTGGCCTGCGAGTTCGGATCGGCGACCGGGGCCGCCGCCGTCAAGCCGGAGAACACCGTAGCCGTGCCGCCGATCGCGCCGATCGTCGACGAAGCCGCATCATTGGAGGTCACGATGTTGATCTGGCCCGTCGTACTGATGCTGGCCTGCAGGTTGTTCGCGGCCAGCGCCGAATTGAGCTGGTTCAGATTCGAGATCTGCCCGGAGCCGGTTCCGAACACGATGCTGGTCGCCGTGCCGCCACCTGTGGCGCCGATGGTGAGCGTCTGCCCGGAGAGCGATGGAGGCGTGATATTGGTCGTTCCCGCGGAAAGTCCGAACGAGCCAAGCGCACTGGTCCCGCCCGCGGCGATAACCAGATTCTGCGTCGTACCCGTGCTGAGGACGAGTTGACCGGAACCATTGACCGTCGAAGCAGTGGTGGCGCCGGTGATCCCGTCGATCGCGCTCAATACGGTGCCGACCGACGCCGTGCTGCCGGCGCCGACACCGATCGTCACGTCGCCGCTGCTGTCGGTCGTTACCGAGGTCTGTGCGGTGCTGAAGGAGATCGTCTTGCCGTCGACGATAAAGGACGATCCGTTCGTCGGCGTCGCAGCCAGCGTGTCCGCGTTCGTCGCGGAGACCAGCAGGGTGGCGGCCGTGATCGCCACCGGCGTGCTCAGATGGTTGTTGACCGCGGTTCCGCTAACGGTGTTGTTGGTCCCGGGTCCGAGCAGGTTGTTCGCCGTCGCGCCGGCTATTGCGGTCGAGGTCACATTGGACTTGGTCGAGTAGCCGACCGGGCTCTGCAGCACCTGGTTGGCGATCGACTGGGCGTTTGCGACCAGGGTCGACAGCGAGGTGATGCCGGTATTGGCGGCCTGCAGGACCTGGACACCGTTGCCGATGCTATCGAGCAGATTGCCGATGTCGCTGGCGCGGTTGTTGAGGCCCTGCGCGGTAAAGTATTCGGTCGGGTTGTCGAGCGCCGTATTGACCTTGTTGCCGGTGGCGAGGTCATTCTGGGTCGTCGCAAGCAGCGCCGCTGTCGATTGCAACGAGAGAAGATTTTGGCGAACTGCTGCCGAGAGAACGATACCAGACATGTGTCAAGCCTTCCTAGTGTTGTGGTGATAGCTTTATCGGGACTCCTTTAAATTAGAGTTAACGCCCACTTAAGTTGTTTGATTAACGCTTGGTTAACGGGCACGCAGGCGATAAGCCGTCGCGAATCTCTTGCCCCTTCGAGGCCCCAAAACGAAAAAACGGCGGGGTTTCCCCCGCCGCTTTCCGTCTGTTTTTGGCTGGCGCGATCAGCGCAGGAGCTGAAGCACGCTCTGCTGGGACTGGTTGGCGAGCGCGAGCGCGGAGACCGCGATCGACTGGCGGGTCGACAGCGCCTGGCTGTTGGCCGCTTCCTGGTTGGTGTCGGCGAGCGTCAGGTTGGACGAGCCGGTCTGCAGCACGTTGATCAGGTTCTTGTTGAAGTCCTGGCGGATCTGCACGATCGACAGGTTCGAACCCAAGCTCGAAGCTTCCCCGCGCAGCGTGGTGGAGGCCGCATTGAGCGACGACAACACGGTGTTGGCCGAGTTGTTGTCCAGGAAGTCGGTGCCCGAGGTGAGCGTCGCAAGGCCGAGGCCGGCATCGTTGAAGGTGACGCCGGTGATGCTCAGCGTCGACTTGCCGGTCTCGTTGAACACCAGCTTCAGGGTATCGCCGTTCAACAGGTTGACGCCGTTGAAGGACGAGTCCTGGGCGGTGGTGTTGATCTGGGCCAGCACGTTGTTGTACTGCGCGACCAGGCTGCTGCGTGTCGCCTGCGAGTTCGGATCGGCCACTGGAGCCGGACCCGCACCGGCAGTGAACACCGTGGCGGTGCCGCCGACCGTGCCGATGGTCGACGAAGCCGCGTCGTTCGAGGTCACGATGTTGATCTGGCCGGTGGTGCTGATGGTGGCCTGCAGGTCGTTCGCCGCCAGCGCCGTATTGAGCTCATTGAGCGTCGAGATCTGCCCGGAGCCGGTACCGAAGGTGATGTTGGTCGCCGTGGTGCTGCTGGTGGTGGCGGTGATGGTGAGCGTCTCACCCTGGAGCGTCGGAGCGGTGAGGTTGGTGGTTCCCGCGGTCAACCCGAACGCGGTAAGGTTGGCAGCTGTGCCGGCGATGGTCAGGGCCTGCGTCGTGCCGGTGCTGAGGACGAGCTTGCCGCCACTGACCGTCGAGACCGTGGTGGCGCCCGTGATGCCGTCGATCGCACTCAAAACGGTTTGGACCGACGCCGTGCTGCCGGCGCCGACGCCGATCGTCACGTTACCGCTGGCGTCAGTGGTCTCGGTGGTCTGTGCGGTGCTGAAGGTGATGGTCTTTCCATCGATGATCAAATTCGTGCCATTGCCCGGCGTCGCGGCCAGCGTGTCCGCGTTGGTCGCGGAGACCAGCAAGGTGGCGGCCGTGATCGCCACCGGCGTGCTCAGATGGTTATTGACCACGGTTCCGGTGACGGTGTTGTTGGTCCCGGGTCCGAGCAGGTTGTCTGCGGTGGCGCCGGTGATGGCGGACGACGTCACGTTGGACTTGGTCGAGTAGCCGACCGGGGTCTGCAGCACCTGGTTGGCGATCGACTGGGCGCTCGAGACCAGGCTCTGCAGCGAGGTGATGCCGGTATTGGCGGCCTGCAGCACCTGCACGCCGTTGCCGATGCTGTCGAGCAGGTTGCCGATGTCGCTGGCGCGGTTGTTGAGGCCCTGCGCGGTGAAGTAGTTGGTGGGGTTGTCGAGGGCCGAGTTGACCTTGTTGCCGGTGGCGAGGTCATTCTGGGTGGTCGCAAGCAGCGAAGCGGTCGACTGCAGGGAGAGGAGGTTTTGGCGGACTGATGCCGAGAGAACAATACCGGACATTTTTCATACCTTTCTGGTGTGAAACTGAGAGCAGGCACTACCCCGATCCTTTCTGATCGGGAAACCGCGGCACGGTGAAAGCAAGTTTCTAAGAAAGCATGAATTGAAAGGGTGCACTTCCGATCGATCGATCGCGCCGGCGGTTCGCCAAAGGCACTCTCGTTGTCACGGCATCCGGATAAAGACGTTGATAGGACTGCATATTTTTGCTGCGCCGTGCCTTCTTTACGAAGTGTTAACCACATTGGGAAAGGATAGCGACGGCTCGTACAGCGTCAGCGCGTCGCCAGCACGAACAAAGCCGGCTCCGCGCGAATTCCCATATGACGTCCGATATAAAGGCGACAACGGAGAACAGGCATGGCGCTAAAAGTCGAACTCAAGCCGCACGAACGAATCATCATCGGCTCCTGCGTGATCACCAACACCGATCAGCGCGCCCGCCTGTTGATCGACGGCGAAAAGATTCCGATCCTGCGTGAGAAGGACATCCTGACTCCGGCCACCGCCGATACGCCGGCCAAGCTCGTCTATCTCGCCGTGCAGTTGATGTATATTTCGCCGGACCCGGAGATCAATCACGGCACCTACTTCAATCTGCTGCGCGAGCTCGTCACCGCGGCGCCGAGCATGTGGCCGATCATCGAGGGCATCAATACCAACATCCTCAGCGGCGATCTGTATCAGGCGCTGAAGGAAGCCCGGAAGCTCGTTGCCTACGAGAAGAAGCTTCTCGATCATGCCCGCAACAAGCAAGACGCCGCGATGGAAGCGCGGCGTTCGGCCTGACGGGATTCGCTTGGAGCGTTTTCAAGCCCCTCGGACTCGATCCGTGGCTGGATACCGGATCGCGTCAGGCAAACGCGTCAAACAAAAAGCCGAAGCCCCGGTTCCAACTCAATCAGAACCGATCGGGCCCTAAGTCGCCGGTGGCGAAGACGGCTCGGCACCGGGCGCGAGGCCGCCGGACGAACGCCGGGCTCCGAAGTCAAGCACCGCGGAAACAAGCGCATCGATATCGCAGACATCGGTGCGGTGATTGACGATCGCCGCGCGGATCGCGAGCCGGCCATCCAGCACCGTCGTCGAGGGCGCCGAGATTCCGGCTTCCTGGATGTCGGCGACAATGTCGCGATTGAGCGTATCGCAGGAGGCGTCGGCCGCGCGATAGCGAAAGCAGACAATATTGAGCTGAACCGGCGCCAGCAGCTCCAGCCGCGGCTCCGCCAGAATTCGTGCCTCCAGATATCCGGCGAGCGCGCAGGTACGCGAGATCATCGCTCCCAGCTTTTCGGTGCCGTAGGCTTTCAGCGTGAACCACGTCTTGAGCGCCCTGAACCCTCGCGACAAATCGGGTCCGAGATCGCACGGCCAGGGCGCGCCCGCAGCGAGGCCTCTGGTTTCCCGGCGCAGATACGCCGCCGGCGCGGAAAACGCCTCGCGGTGCCGCTGACCGTCGCGGACGATCAGGAAGCCGGCGTCATAGGGCACCTGTCCCCATTTGTGAAAATCAAGCGCGATTGAATCGGCGTTTTCCAACCCGGCGAGCCGCGGCGCCAGCACCGGCGAAAGAACCCCGAGCGCGCCATAGGCACCGTCGACGTGAAACCAGAGCTTCTCCTCGCGGCACAGCGCGCTCAGCGCCTGGAGATCATCGATCGCCCCGATATCCACCGTTCCGGCCGAGCCGACCACGAGAAAAGGCTTCAAGCCGATCTCGCGATCGCGTGCGATCTGGGCGCGCAGCGCCGCCACGTCGACGCGGTGCGATCGATCGATCTCCATGCATCGCAGCGCATCGCTGCCGAAGCCGGCGAGGTCCATTGCCTTTGCGACGCAGCCGTGTGCGGCCTTCGAGGTGTAGGCCACAAGCAGCGCGCCTTCGCCGCCGACGCCGTGCTGCCTGACGATTTGCCCCAGCGCGGCTGTCCGCGCCACCAGTACCGCCATCAGGTTCGCCATCGACGTTCCCGTGACGAAGATCCCGCTCGCCCCGGGCGGGAAGCCGAACATCGCACGCGTCCATTCGACGATCTGACGTTCGACCTCGATCGGAATATGATCGCGGCCGCCGAGGTTGGCGTTCAATCCGGCCGCCAGCATTTCCGCCAGCATGCCGACGGCGGTACCGCCGCCATGCACCCATCCCATGAAGCCGGGGTGAACGTTGCCCGTCGCATAGGGTGCGATGAAATCGGCAAACTCCCGGTAGACCTCGCCAAGCTCGGATCTCTGACGCGGCAGCTCGGCTCGAAAGCGGGCACGAACTTCATCCGGTATTGGACGCCAGACCGGGCGCTCGCGGATGGTGGCGACATAGTCGATCATGTCGTCGAGCATGCGGTGGCCCTGTGCGCGGATCTCGTCCCAGTTTTGCGGGTCGAGCGTCTCGCTCGACCCGGCTTGCAGGGACCCTTCACGCAGCGCCGGTGTCATGCCGCCTTCTCCCGGATATGCCCGGCGCGACGGTAGAGCATGGCCGCAAATGCATCAAATACCTTTCGCATCTGAGGCGCCTTGTACGGAAAGACGTCGGGCGGATCCATGTTGTGGACGATGGCGGTGTTGTCGGCCTCGAATATCAGCAGCGATCCATCTCTCGTCTCGGCGCAATCCACCGTGAAGTAATCGAGCCCGATCCGATCGATCAGACCAGCCAGCGCCGCGCGATGCCGCTGCGCAAAGCCGATGTCGAATGTCCGCATGAATGTCTCTTCCTCGAGACGCTTGCTGGCGCTGAGCGACATCCCGGCGTTGAGATACCAGATGTCCCAGCGGTCGGCGACTGCGAGATGACACGCATAGGGCCGGCCATCGACGACGACAATGCGGTACTTGCGAAACAGGCCATCGCTGCCGGAATAATCGACAAAGCGCGAAATGAAGAATTCCTGCTCCTGCCGCTCGGCGAGATAGCGCGCCATTGCGGCGGGCTCGTCGACCTTTGCAAGACCCGCCCCCGCATGCGACCCGCGAGGCCTGACGATGACAGGAAAAGCAAGATCGGCCGCGATGCCGGAAGGCGCTGCGGCTGATCGCGACAGATCAGATAGCCGCTCGCGGTTCACCGCCGCGGTTGCCGGGATCACTAGGCCCTCTATTCGCCCAAGCAGGCGGTGCAGCTTGTCGCGATCCAGGTTGCCGACGAGGTGCGGCGGATTGAGCAGCGGCCGCGGCCAGTTCGGGATTGCCCTGATTTTTGCCAGTGCATCGCGGCAATCTTCCGAATCCGATGCGACCACGATGGCAATGTCATGGTCGGGCAAGGGATCGGGCAATTCGGCTTCCGGAATCACATAAAGCGTCGTCAGCTCGATTGCGCTGTCCTCCAGCAGGAATTCGATCGGCGTGTTGCTTCCCATGTCGGTTGCAGCCGCAAGCGCAAGCAAGCGCAAGCGTGGCTTCTCGACGGCGCATGGCGAGCGGAATAATCGGTGGGATGCAAGGATCTCGTTCTGAATCGCCAGCCCTACCGGTTTGTCACCGAGCAATTGCGCGATCAGCGACAGATCAAGCCCCTCGCCCGCTTCGATGGTGCCGTTGATCAGCTTGGCGATCAGTTCCTGCCACAGCGGGCGAAGATCGATTCCCCTGGCTGCCATTTTCGTCAGTCTGGCAAGACCGATACGCTCCGCGCAAGGTGACGGAACCATACCGGTCCGTTGCGGGGCGGCCGGCATCTCACGCCGCATCGGTCGCAAGCGCGGGGGCGGCAAACTGCGACGAAATCTCGCCATGGAATACGGACGGGCCGACATGGTCGAGCCGGCTCTCAAGGTCGGCCCATATTTCGCCGCCGATATCGGTCCAGCGTTTGCAGAATGCAAAATCCTCGCTGAGATAGGTGCTGGTCGCCGGATCGATCATGCATTCGAACAGCGCAAACCGGTTGGGACTTCCGGCGAGCTTGTCGAGCGAGTGCTCGCGGAAGAATTGCAGCGGGGCGTAGGCGGGATGCGCGCACATCTTCTCGAAGACGTGGCGGCGGATCATCAGGAATCCGGTCCCGGCATAGCGCACCCGCGTGAAGCCGTTCACGACGGCGACATGGTCGGGATCGTTGATCTCCAGCACGTAGTCGAGCGCGGCCGCCGGCACGTTCGGCCGTTTGCCCTCGATGGCGCGCTTCGCCTTGTCCCAGTTGACGCGCTTGATCGGATAGACGCCGGCCACCACGTCCGCGCCGGACTCGATCAGGCGAAACACCTGATCGGGGGTGAAGCCGATATCCGCGTCCACGAACAGCAAGTGCGTGGCCGCCGGGTCGTCGAGAAACAGCGTCATCAGATTGGCGCGCGCACGCGTGATCAGCGCATCGCCATCGCGCAGCTCGACCTTGAGGTCCATGTTGGACATCGAACGCACCGCCCGCTGCAACTGGAAGATGGAGCTGGCATAGATGCTGGAGACCTGTCCGCCGAAGCAGGGTGTGGCCACGACAAGGTGAATCTGCTCGGTCATCAAGGGCTCCGGCGGGGGTCGTTTACAATTGTCACCAAACAGTAAATAGACGTGGTTAACGAAATGCTAACGGCGGCTAGTGCCGCCGATTTGAAGTGGCACTAGGGCTCCCTGCCCGGCCCCAGCGGACGTGCTCCATTGCCGCAATTCGTCCCCCAAGCGGGCGATCACGCTGTCCCAGTCGCCGAAGGCCGGCTGTCGGAACAGCTTCGCGGTCGGATACCATGGGGTGTCTTCGCTACCCCGCATCCAGCGAAAATCCGCCGCATAGGGAAGCAGGATCACGACGGGCTTTCCCATCGCGCCGGCCAGATGCGCCACGGAAGTGTCGACCGAAACGACGACATCGAGCGATGCGACGACGGCCGCGGTATCGGCGAAATCACCCAACTCGCCGCCGAGATGGACAAGGTTCGGCAGACCACGCAACACTTCGCTATCCGCCTGGCGCAACTCGCTTTGAAGGCTGAAGCAGCGGACCGGCGGCTCTTCAAACAACCCGGCGAGCCCAGCGAGCGGGATCGAGCGGTTGCGGTCATTCTTGTGCGACGCCGATCCGGACCAGACGAACCCGGCGCGCAGCCCGCCTTGCGGCAGACGATCGCGCCAATGTGCCAGGCGTTCCACGGGCGGCGCGAGATAGGGAACGGACGCGGGGATCGTCTCCGGCTTTGTTCCGAGGGCGAGCGGGAGACTGAGCAAGGGACAGTGCAGGTCGAACCGGGGGAGCGGCTCGCCTTGAGCGATGATGTCAATGCCTTCGAACTGCGATAGTAATGACAGCAATTCCGGCTGAACCTCGCAGACGACCTTCGCGCCACGGCTGGCAAGCAAAGGCGCATAACGGATGAACTGGATGGTGTCGCCAAACCCCTGCTCGGCATGAAGCAGAATGGTCTTGCCGGCAACCGGTGCATCTCCCAGCCATAGCGGGGCTCGAAGCTGCCGGCGCTGGCCGGCAAGCGCAGCGGTCTTCCAGCGCCACTCATACGCCCTCCAGCCGGCGTCGAAATCGCCCAATGTCAGCCGCGTCATGGCGGCCTCGAAATGGGCTTCAGGGAATTGAGGCCCCGCTACCAGCGCGGCCTCAAAATCGGCAAGCGCCTCAACCGGCCGGTTGAGGCGGCGAAGGGCATGACCGCGGTTGGTCAGGATCTGCGGATGGCCGGGCATCACCGCAAGCGCCTTGTCGTAGCTTGCGATCGCGTCCGCCGGCCGGTTGAAGCGCAGCAGCGCATTGCCTCTGTTGACGAGCGCGCCGGCATGGCAAGGATTTTTCGCCAGCACGTCGTCATAGTTCGCGAGCGCTTCGTCGATGCGGCCGAGTTCGAGACAGGCGTTGGCGAGGTTGTAGAGGATTTCCGGATGATCCGACGCAATCAGCAAGGCGTTGCGATAGTGTGCTACGGCCTCCTCAAAGCGTCCCGTCGCATGCAGCGCCAGCCCGAGATTGGACATCGCATCCGCGGAACCGGAATTGAGCTTGAGCGCCTGCGACAGGAAGCGCAGCGCCTCGACGAGGCGACGGCGCTGCAAGTTGAGAAGGCCGAGCAACTGGAGTGCATCGAAATCCTCGGGCCGGTATTCCAGAATCCCGGCACACAGCCTTTCGGCCTTGTCGAGATTGCCTTCTTGAAATGAATTGTAGGCCTGCCGCTGCATGCGAGACAGGTTCGGCACGGAGGCATTTTTCCAATTCGCCGACAGCTTGCATCTCCGGGAAGCACAGAGCGTTTTCAAAAGCCCATGGCCTCGCCCGGAACGCGCGGGTCAGGACACCGCTTTCGAATCAACCACTGTCTGGCAGGCTATCATTTTCCGGCTCTCGCCGTCCGCCCGCGCGCGGTCGATCGAGGATTCCAGTTGCCCGGCAAAAAAATGGCATCATGTGAAGTGCCGTGCCGAAAACATGCACCGCGATCGATTTTGCGATCAATATTTGACGGCGACTGTCGGAGCCGGCGCATTGAGTGCGACGTTGAGGCCGATCTCGCCAGTATAGAATGTCGCCTGGCTCTGGCCAAATTGGCTGGTGAAGCTTGCATAGGCTGTCATCCCGCCCCCGAGCGTCACCGTGGTGCCGACTGTGCCGGCGCCCCAGTCCTTACCCAGCGCGACTGCGGGCATCGAATAGCTCGGTGCCGTGATCGTCGTCAGCGAGGCGGTCACGGAGCGATCATAGGGAACGAGTTCATGGTCCCACGTAAGCTTGACGTAGGGACTCCAGATTCCGACATCGATATGCGCTTGATAACCGAGCTCGGTCACCGCGGAGTTGCGGACTTGGCTGCCGTATGACAACGCGGTCACGCCACCCAGACTGTCGGTCTCGGTAAAGCCGTCTACCCAGATTCGCTGGAGCAGAATGCCGGCCACGGGACCGTGCACCAGAGTTAGCTGCGTACTGGCCGGGGCTTTGACGGGCAATGACGCCGAAGTAACGGCGCTGCCAACCGGAAGCTGAAAATTATAGCCCATTTCCCAGGCGAGCGACGCATTGCGGCCATTTGTGGTGCCGGTATTCGATACCTGCACGATGCCGAGTGGAATGATCCGGTTCACATCGTACTGCAGGCCGCCATAGGTGCCGACCAGATCGAACCAGACCCGCCCGTCGGCGTATGCCGAATAGCCGCTCAGCGCGTATTCGGTCTGCTTGAAATTGCCGCCAAGGCTGAAGCTCTGGGTCGTCGTGCCCGCGGACACGGCGCCGCCAATCAGCCAATTCGGCGCCCAGAGATAGTCGGTACCGACGGTGAACATGGCGGGCGTGCCAGGATCGGTTGGAAATCCGGGAAAGTTGCCCACGCTGAGCCATGACACATCGCCACTGACCCAGGTGTTGAAGGTCCCCGGCTTGCGTTGACGCTGGGAAATCGCAATCTGCTCGTAGATGGTGTCGACCACGGCGGTCCGCGTCTTCACCGGCGCTTCGGCGAGGAAGGAGATCTCGCTCGGCGCGGTGAGAAGACTATAGAAATAATCGGCCTCGATCTGCTGGCCGGCTTCCGTGAGGTGGATGCCATCCATGAAGAGGTGGGTCTGCAAGGCGTCGGCGGACACCAGGTAGCCGTGGTTTGGACTGGGCGTGGTGGTCGGTGCGCAGGTTTCTCCCCAACCAAACCCCACGAAGCCGACAGGCGGGACGCACGCAAAGGAATTTATCGGAGCGGTGAACCCGAATTGGGCCAGGTTATGTTCCACCGTGCGAAAGACGGAAACGGTATCCGCCGGGATAAATTTGACGCCGGCCGCCGCCAGATCGTTCCAGGTCGCAGACAGAATCGTGCTGCCATAGAACAGCGTTGCGGCGTTGGTCGAGGGGCCCGGATAATAATTGCTCATGAGGATGTAGCGCGCTCCAGCGGCCTGGAGCTGAACAAGGCTGTTGGTCAGAATTTGCGCCTCGCCGAGGAGATAGTTCACAGCGGCAGGCGAAAACGCGCCATAGGTGGTCAGCGCAGCAGTGGTGTCGTTACCGCCGCTGCTTAGTACATAAAGCGCATTGGGATTGGCGTGGCCATTCACGGAAGCCAGGTAATTTTCGATTTGCGTGGCGGTGCCGGGTAGCAGAGGATTTGGCGACAAGTTTCCGGTGGCTGTGCCAGGGTAGCCAGGTGGAACGAGAAAGTCGACGGCGCCGCCGACGGCGTAGTTCGTTCCGCCGGGTATATTGGCGGGGTTCGCCGACAGGCCAAAGAAGCTGCCAAGAATTTGAGCGTTGTTTGGACCAGGGCCGGTGGGGTGTAGGTTGCCGCCGGCCGCCAATGCATTTGCGTTCCAGAAATCAAAAAGCGGAATGCCGTGCGACGCATGCGCGAACCAGCCTGTATCGGTCGCGCTGTCGCCAAATCCTACAAGCTGATTGAAATTCTGCGCCCCGGCGAACTGTGTGGAACACAGCAGCGCGGCGCCTACGCAAAACGCACGCCTCAACTTCATGGAGACAGCCCCTCCTAGCCCGTAGAGGTCGACTTGTTCCTTTCCAATGTGGTCATCTTACCGCACGTCCAAGGCGAAGCTGTCACCCTTCCGCAACGCTTGTGGGAAATCACCCGCCATCCCCGGATGGACTCCTGAGCCAATCCCTGACGCAAACCCGCGCGCCCGATGGAGCCGGCACGCTCTATCTCTCCAGATGCCTGGCCGGCGGAAAGTCGCGCGAGTAAACCGGGTTGGCGAGAAACGCTTCCTTGCCATAGGTCCAGAATTGACTGACGTCGGGATAGGTCTTGAAGACGGAATTGACGAGGCGTCCGTCCTTCCGGGTCACCTTTCGCAAGTAGACATTGCCGACGACGTTGCCGAGATCGTCAAACCTGACCGGTCCCCGCGCCGTGTCGACATTGGTCGCGCGAAGCGCGGCCATCAATGCCGCCTTGTCTTCGACCTTGCCGTTGACCGCGTTGACCGCGGCTTCGAGCACCGCCCCGTTCACGTAAGTACTCGCCGCATAAAATCCCGGATCGTATTTGAACTCCTTGCGAAATGCCGGCGCGAAGGTCTGGTTCGGCTTGGCGTCGAGTTCGGCCGAATACCAGCAGGTGGTGATGATACCGAGCGCTTCGTCACCCATGTTGCGCAGCACCGCCTCGTCGAGCGCGGTCATTCCGCCGATCACCTGCATCTTGTCCTTGAGGCCATAGTCGACGAACTGCCGGAGAAAGCGAAAGCCGTTCGAACCGGCGAAGCCCAGAAAGATCGCGTCCGCATTCTTCAACTGCGCCGCGTAGCTGCCGTAGTCGGGCACGGTCAGCGGCGGAAACAGCTTTTGAATGATCTCGCCGCCATTGTCCTCGAAGACTCGCTGAAAGCCGGCGCACATCTCCTGGCCATAGGCGATGTCGTCCGCAATCGTGATCATCTTCTTGAACTTGAGTTCCTTGGCCGCGTATTCGCCGAGCGGATGGGCGCATTGGGAAGACGTGGAGGTTGCGCGGACGAACCATGGATTGGCGTGGCGCTGGGTCATGTCCTCGGCCGCCGCAACCGAAAGCGTCGGAATTTTGTTCTGACGGATATAGTCGTCGATCGCCAATGCCTCGAACGCCGCGAGCGGTCCGATCAGACAATGGACGTTGTCTTTTTCCACCATTTCCTGGGTCTTGCTGCGCGCGGTGGCCGGAACACCCGCGGTATCTCCGACCACCAGTTCGACCTTGCGGCCCGCCATCATGTAATTGCGCTCTTTCAAATACATGATGAGCGCATGTTCCATATCGATGCCGCCGGAAGCCAGCGCTCCGGTCTTGACCGTCAACAGGCCGATGCGGATCGCCCCGTCGGCGGCGTGCGCTTTATAGGGTGCCATCACGCTCGAGAGGCCGGTTCCCGCGACACCCCCAACAAATTCACGGCGTGAAATTCTCATTGTGTCCTCCCTGAAATTCCCTTTTTGGTTCTTCGGCCGGTGCTTTGATTTTGTTCTAGTCATTTCTGACAACCGGAACCATGACGTGGCAAGAACCTCTTTGGTCTATATGGAGCGTCGTCGTCCCGGCGAACAGCTTTGCCGGCCGATCGCGCGGATCATCGTGCAGGAATGGTCCACATCCCAATAGTTCGTTCTTGAAATTGGAGAGTTTCGCGCCCGTCACTGCCTGCCACGCGTAATCCTTGCCGCGAACGCTCAACGCAATGCGATGCCCTTTGGGCACGACGATCGAAGTCGGCCAGATTTCGACGGCGAGATCAACCGCCTTGCCCGGCTCCAGCGGCTCAACCTGGTCATGTCTGTGGTAGGGGCGGTACGGCCGGGACAAGGTTTCATCAAGCCTGCGATGCGACGCGCGCAGCCAGCCCTGCGCAATGGGGGTATGCGGATCGATCGCACCCACAAATGTCACCTCGCGCATATCGGAACTAAAGACGCGGAAGACGACAAAGATATCGGCGTCCTCGGTACTCGACGAAACTCGCAAATTGGCCGCCAGTGGCCCCGTGATCTCGGTGTCTTCCGTCATCGGCCGCGACATGAATGTCAGTCCGTCGCCCATCGCCGCAAAACTGATTTCCGCATCCTCCGCCGGCGGCGTCAAGGAAAGCGTCTGATCGCGGGGATCGAGGTAAAACCTGGTCCAGACCGTCGAGGGCAGCGGCCAGGCGGCCTCATGCCGCTCGACGAAGCGGTCGACGTGGCGGACCTGGAGCTGAACTTTCGGCTGCTCCGCCCAGCCATTGGCTTCGCCCTTGAGGTAGAAATCGAAGAACCGTTTCTGCAAGTTCCGGCCATAGTCGGTGTAGAAATGCGTCCAATGCTCGAGGCCATGGCATTCCAGCCACTTCTGCTTTGATGCAGCGCGGACAAAGCCTTCAAAATTTCCCCGCGGGTGCAGGCCCTGACCGCCCCAGTTTGCGGCCGACAAAAGCGGCACCGTGACCTTGTCCCAGTTCGGCGAGCGCGCCTTGTGGTAGTCGTCGTCGAGCGGATGGGCGAGAATGTCGTCGCCGAAACCCGAGCGGTTGCGCGCGAGTTCTTCGTCCGACATGGTTTCGTCGCCGCACACCAGCGTGCCGGTGACGACGCTGCGGGGCCCCCTCTCCCCGAGCCCGAACTGCACGGTCTTCACCTGCATGTCGTACCAGTTGGCCCAGAACGTCGAGAGAATGCCGCCGTGATGCGTCATGTCGCGATACCAGTCGGCCGCACCCTCCCAGATGCACATCGCCTTCAAATGCGGCGGCTGCAGCGAAGCCACCTGCCACTGGTTAATGGCGTAATAGGAGATGCCGTTGAGGCCGACGTTGCCGTTCGACCAGCTCTGGACGCCGGCCCATTCGATGCATTGATAAAAATCGCACGTCTCCCGCGGTGAGAAATGATCGACGAAGCCCGGCGATCGTCCGGTGCCGCGCGAGTCGACGCGCACGCAGACATAGCCGTGGGGTGCCCATTTTTCCGGATCGACCACTTCCCAGTTCTGATACTTGTTGGTTGATCCATAGGCCACGTCGGGGTGATTGGCGATCATGGCCTGCCAGGCACTCGGATAGCCCTTCTGAAAGGCGAGCCCCTTGGCATAGGGACCGTAGGTCAGGAGAACCGGGCATTGCCCTGGTGTTTTCGGCCGGAACACGTCCGCCCGCACCACCACGCCGTCGTCCATGACGATCCCGACGTCCCATTCGATCAGCATCCCGTCCTGCTCGACCGGCTCAGCCATTTCCCCGTCCTTTTGTTTTTTTGGTCGCGTTGGCGAGTGTTGGATTTTCCGTTCAATTTATCAAACGAAAAATTCAAACCCGGTAACGGCGCCATGCGATGGCCAGCCAGATCCGTGGCGAAATGGTCGCGCGTAATGCGCGCGAACATCTGGCGGCAATCGTGCGAGGATCCGGATTGTTGGCGCAGGCCGCGACCGCGGCGATGTCGTGAAAACCGCGGGCTAAGGCGTGAAGCCGTTTGAGCCCTTGCAGCGCGGCGCGCTACGCAGCGCGGTCCCGGCCCGGCCGGGCACGGCGATGCAGCATCGCCGCGAAGGCATCAAAAATCTTGCGCATCTGCGGCGGCTTGTAGGGAAACACTTGCGGTGAATCCATGTTGTGGACGACCGCGGTGTTGTCGGCCTCGAAGATCAGCAATGCGCCGTTCTTGTTTTCCGCGCAGTCGATCGTGAAATAGTCGAGCCCCACCCGCTCGGCGACGGCGGCGAGCGCGCTTCCATGGCGGACGGCGAAATCGCGGTCGAAGTCGCGCATGAAGCTTTCCTCTTCGAGGCGCTTCTCCGCACTGAATGTCATGCCCGCGTTGAGGTACCAGATATCCCAGCGGTCGGCGATCGCCATGTGGCAGGCATAGGGGCGGCCATCGACGAACACGATCCGGTATTTGCGGAACAGGCCATCGCTACTTGCATAATCGACGAAACGGGCGACGAAGAATTCCTGCTCTACCCGGTCGGCCAGATATCGCCCGAGCATGGCGCCATCATTGACTCTGGCAAGCCCAACGCCCGCATGCGAGCCGCGCGGCCGAATGATGATCGGGAATTCCAGCTCCGCCGCCACGTCGGCGAGACCGCCATTCGAACGGGCGATCTCGGATAATTGCGCGCGCGTCACGCACGCGGTGGCGGGGATATCAAGACCTTCGATACCGCACAGCAAGCCATGCAGCTTGTCGCGATCCAGATGACGGACAAGCCGCGGCGGATTGAGAAGCGGTCTTGGCCAGCGCGAGGCCGCCACATCGATCTTGCGCAGCGCCTCCAGACATTCCTCGGAATCGGAAGCGATCACGATCGCAACGTCGTGCTCGGGCAACGGCGTCGGCAAATCCACTCCCGCGACGACATAGAGCGTCTGCAATTCGATCCCGGAATTTTCCAGCAGGAACTCGATCGGCGTGTTGCCCCCCATGTCGATGGCGGCCGCGAGCGCCAGAACGCGCAATTTCGGCTGTTCCGACGAGCATGGCGACCGGTACAATTGATGGAAGGCGAGCACTTCCGCCTGAATGGCGACACCCGCCTGCCTGTCGCCGAGCAGCTGCGTGATCAGCGACAGGTCGAGCCCCTCGCCCGCGTCGGCCGTGCCGGCGGCAAGCTTCGAAAGCAATTCGTCCCGCAATGGGCGAAGATCGGCACCCTCGAATGCCATCGTCGTCAGTCTCGCGAACCCGATTCGGTCGGCGCTCGGGTATTGCGCAAGACCGGTCGCCGCGCCGTCCTCAAGCGCCATGGGAAGCCCCTGCCAATTGCGGACGGTCGGCGCGGGCGAGCAGGCTCTCGAGCCTTGCAACCGCAGTGCCGACATCGCCGAGTGCGCGCTGCAAATTCCCGCGCGCCGTGGCTTCGTCCGAACACCACGCTTCCGAGACAAGCCGCGCGCTCGCGCTGATGCGAAGGGCCGCGGCAGGATTTTCGCCGCAACCCAGCGCGACCGGCTGGCCGATCAGGCAAGGCATCGCCGCATTCTCCGGATCATCGGCGGGCGCGGCACTGGCCGCGCCACGGGCAAGCGCGCGGTACAGCGTCCTGCAATCTTCCAGGGTGAGGACGCCAGTCCCCTGCCGGATCACGAACGAATAGATCGTCCGCTGCGCGAGTTCTTCATCGTCGGCGAAGGTGTCGGAAGGCCTTTGCTGCGGCGGCAGCAGGCAGAGCGACGGTGAGCAAGCGATGATCCGTTCGACCCCCTTGCCGAACGTCGTCAGCGCCATCATGCGAAATTCGTCGGGCACTCGGTAATAGGCCCCGATTTCCTCGAGCGCCGCTTCCCAGCGAAGCCATTGGCCAAAATTGATCCTGATCGGGAAATGCGACCGCAGGTTCGGCCAGTTTCGCGGCCAGTCGCTGCGGCTGTTATATTCGAAAAGCCCAGGGGCGATGTCGGTGGCCGCATCGAGATCGGCGGCGAAAGCCGAGGGCACCAGCAGCGCGCCGCTGAAGGGCGGGCCGGTGAAGAACTTCGAGCCGGTAATGAGGACCATATATCCGCGATCGAGATATTTTCGCAGCCGCGCGCGACCGAGGCGCATTTGGCAGGCATCGACGACGACCTGAACCTGGCCGGGCCAGCGCGCCGAGATTTCCTCGAGGCATCGCTCGCTCGGGGCCCGCCAGCCGAACTTCGAGGAATCCATGACCTGAAGAAGCACCTTGCTTCCCTGGGCGACCGATCTTTCGACCGCGTCGAGAACCTGGCAATCGCTGGCCGTTTGCGGGCGCGCCTCGCCTGCCTCATCGAACAGCCGCAGCGCGATGCTGTCGACGGAATGAGCCAGCCCCGCGATGGGCTCTCCCTTGCGCACCCAGCTTCCGGTCGCCGTCGCGGCACTGAAATGATATCCGCGCGCGGTATTGACGGTTCCGCTGCCGGTTTGATCGGCCGCCACCACGATCGTCGTCAGAGCTGGGCCAAAGAGCGCGCGGGTGAGGAACAGCGCCTGCAGCTGCGAATCCGTGCCCGACGGCGAAAAGACAACATCGACCTTCGTTCGGGACAACCCGAGGCAGGCCCTCAACTCATCCCGCATCGCCTCGATGCGTGCATCGAACGCGGCTTCGATGCCCATCGCGATGGCGGACTGCATCAGCGCTTCCCGCGCATTTTGCGCGCGATCGTAGGCGCGCTGCGATATCGACGTCGCCGTGCTTGAGGAGAAGCACAGGGTGTCCGGACAAGGAGATGGCTGGCAGCCATATTCATTAAGCCCGCTGGCCGGATTGACGGTCAGCCGCGGGTCGCCCCCGCCGGCAAGCAGCCGATCCAGCGGCGCGAACAGTTCGGCCATGGCGGACGCGGAACGGGATTGATCCCCGGAGTTCGCCTTCTCGGCTACCTGGAGCCGAACGCCACCATTAAGCATCGCTAAGACCCCACGCCCAAACCGCTGTGCCTGGCTGGTCCGACACAGTGGCCCCAATGGCAGCTAACGCGGCGTTAACCCGCTTTCCGAGAAGTAAACAGGTATGGTTAACGAAAGCTTTATTCCGGGCGAGCCGCAGCTCCGCCGCTCCGCGTTCAGCCTGGCCCGTGGCCTAGCCGCCCGGCAGCAGGAACTTGGTCAGCGTCAACCCGGCGAGCATCGAGGTGGTTTGATAGGAGGCGCTCAGGGTCGTCTGCAACGCCAGAATCTCGCTCGCCACCTGCTGCGTCGTGACGGTTTCGGTCTGGTCGACGATGTTTTGAAGCATGGTCTGGGTCTGGGTTTGCCGGGCGCTCGCATCCTTCATCATGGTTTGGGCGATGGCAAAATCGGTCTGAATATCGGAGATGGTCTGCTGACCGGGCTGGGCCGTCAGGTTTGTCGCCGTGCGCTCGCTGAGCGCTGCGACCTGCGCCGCCGAATTGGTCCCAGTCGGCGACTCCGTGAAGGCTGCAAATACCGCGATCCCCTCGAGCTGGGCACGGATCGCCTGCTCGTTGGCCTGCGCGCCGTATTGAACCGATATCGATGAATCGATCAGGGCCGTCGACGACGCCCTCGGGTTGGAGCTGGAATTGCCGGTGTACCAGGCCACGGTATCGGCCGAACCATTGACCAGCGAGGTTGCGGAGCTCAAGGGCGAGCCCGACACCCGCAACGGCGGCTGGACCGCGGTCACGGTCGGGCCGAAGCCGAGTGCGGCAAGCGCGGCCGTGTTCGAGCTCGTAATGTTCAGGCTCGCGGCGTTGTCGGTGTGCAGCGTGATCACGCCGCCGCTGATGGTCGAGGGCGTCGAGGTGCCCGTGATCGAATCGATCTTGGACAACAGCGTCTGGACGCTGTCGGTGACGTTGAGCTCGTTGCCGGTCGCGCCGGAGGCGACAAACTTGATGGCCGTGCCGTTGACGGTGATGGTGTCGCCAGCCGCGAAATTGGTCGAGAGCGAATTCGTGTTTGCGGCGCCGGACAGCGCGGTCGCGCCGGTGATCGGCGCAGGCGTCGCGGCCTTGTTGTTGACCACGCTTCCCGTGGCTGTTCCCGAGGGATCAAAGAAATCGTGCCCCGCCTCAACCGCGGAAGCCGCCACCAGCGTTGTATTGGCAAGCGTGTTGATCGCGGTGTTGAGCGCGGTATTCAGATTGGCGGCGGTTGCCGTCGGTGTCGCGCCGATGGCGAAGCTGCCGGTCGGCGGCGGCGTCGCGCTCGACGCCGTCAACTGAACGGAAGCGGTGGTTCCATCCGGCAGATTGAAGGTAAGGCTCACCTGATCGCCGGGATTGGGATTGGTGGCGCCAAGCGCGATCGATACCCCCGCCGGCGAACCCGACGGACCGGTCACGGTCGCGCCGGTCAGCGACGACGACACCGAACTCAGTTTCAGGCCGAACGGCGAACCCGCGACGTCCTCGGCGACCGAAACCGACGTCGGGGTCGGCTGCGTGATCACGAGGCGACCGAGGCCCGTGGTGCCAGTGCCATCCGCCTGCGCCCGCTCGGCAATCACCTGCTTCAGACCTGCCTGGGTGCCATTGCCGTTGAGGATGCTGTCGGAGGAAGCAACCGAGGGCGTGTTGATCGCGCTGCCGGAGAAGATAAAGCGGTCGCCGGCCTGTGTGTTGAGGATTCCCACCACCGAGGACAGCTCGGCCAGCGCATTCTGCTGCGCGATGGTTTGTCCGGTGCTGCTGATGTTCTGCGGCGTAGTGGCCGCGTCGCTCTGCACCTGCCCGGCGATCGTCGTGAGCGACTGCAGCGCGGTATTGGCGGCATTGATGGTGGTATTGACGTTGGTGATCGTGTCGCCGAACGCGGAAATATTGGCGAGCTGCGCCCGCGCGGCGATCGCGAAGCCCTCGCCGACGCCCATCCCGGAATAGGTGGGCGATTTCTCGCCGGTCGCGAGCTGGGTCGACAGGTTGGTGAGCTGGGTATTGAGATTTTGTACCGCCTGGCCGAACAGCGAACCACCAGGGCCTATGACAGTATTGATCGCCATCTGGAGCGCCTTATAATTGGATCTGCATCAAGGTCGACATCATGCTCTGAATGACCGACATCACGTGGGCATTGGCGGCATAGGAATTCTGCAGCGCGATCAGGTTCGACATCTCGTTGTCGATGCTGACTTTGGCCGTCGAATTGAATTTCTGCTGGAGCGTGCTGACGACGACGCTCTGGCCCTGCTGCAACTGCGTCGCCGATGTGGCCGCGCCGGCCTGCAGGCTCACGAACTGCTGCAGGTAATTGCCGATGGTGCCGTTGAACGGCGCCGGGGCGGAACCGAGACCGGTTTGCGGCGAGTAGGTGAAGGTGCCCGTGGTCAGCTGCGAATAGATGAAATCCGACCGCGTGGTATCGCCGGCCGCCGTCGGCGGCGAGGTGCTGTAGACCGTGATGTCCGCTGGATTATTGAGCAGCGCCGAGTTGACCGTGATGCGTCCGGCAAGCCCGGTCATTTGCGAGCCGCTGCCGGTGATCGCGCCCGTATACAGCGCACCTGCGTCGGTGAACAATGGCAGTTGCGGGCTGCCGCTGGTCAGCGACGAGGTCGTGGTCGTGACGGAGGCCGCATTGACGGTCGCCCCCGCGTTGAGGTTGACCACCTGCAACGTGTTGCCGGATGGATTTGAAAACTGCAAATTGTTCGGGCCGAGCGCCGTGTTGAGCTGCGCCACCACCGAAGCCATGCCGCCGGAGAAATTGACTCCGATCACCTGCGGATTGGCGTTCGGCACATTTTGCAGCGGCAGCGCGCTCGGATCGGTCACGTTGACGATCTGCACCTGCTGCTGGGCGCCAGTCGTGTTGTTCGTGTAGGTCAGGTTGACCGTATTGCCCGGCTGCGGGTTCGCCACATTGAGGCTGAAGCCGGACTGCGACCCCGACGTCACCGCGGTGCCCTGCGTGGTCACGTCGGAGAGCGAACTGGAGAGCGTCGCGGCGAGCTGATCCACCTGGGTCTGTGCCTGCACCAGGGTCTGGTCGCGCAATTGCAGGTCGGCCGCGATCCGCCCCGAGGTGATCACCTTGTTCGCGACCACATCGATATTGGCGCCGTTCGGAAGCTTGACCGTCAGGGACCCCACGCCGGACTTGGTCGGATCGGTGTTGTAGAGCGAGTTGGCGGTCAGGGTCCCCGCCGACGTGAACGAGAATTGAGACGCCTGGCCAGCGGTTACGAGCTGAACGCCGGTATTTGTGAAAATGCTGGTCTGGTTGTTGTTGCCGGTTATGGCCTTGACGTCCATCAGACTAGCCAGATCATTGATGGCGCTGTCACGTTGATTTTCCAGCGTCGGGGCAGAAGGGTCGTTCGGGCCCAGCCCCTGCAACTGGGTATTGATGGCGGCAATCTGGTTCAAATCCGTGTTGGCCTGGTTCACGGACGATCCGATGTCCTGTTCGGCATTCGATCGCAGCGTCTGGATACCCTGAGAAGTTGAATTGAGCTGCTGCGCCAGCGCCTGCGCCGCGCCCAGCGCCGTCGTCTGCGCGGACAGGCCGCTCGAACTCGTCGACAGCGCCTGCAACGACGTCGTGAAATTGTTGAACGCCGTCTCCAGCGTCCCGGTACCTCCCGGCGTGCCATACAGGCTTTGCAACTGCCCGAGAATATTCGAGACCTGATTGGCGTAACCGGCGCCGCCGGTTTCGGTGCGCAACTGATTCTGAATGAACAGATCGAGCTCGCGACTGGCACCCGTCACCTGGACGGATGAGCCGCCGGTGCCGCTGGACAATTCGATCTGGTTGGCCGTCTCGGTGACGTAGCCAGCCGTGTTGGCGTTGGCGACGTTCCCCGACGTGATCGCCAGCGCGGCCTGGTTGGCGCGCAGGCCGGACATCGCAGTGGCAAGGGCTGAACTCAAACCCATCTTTGTTGCCCGCCTTGGATGAAGTTACGCTGACTCCCGCCTGCGCCGATCAGCGCAGCACGTTCAAGAGAGATTGAACCATGTCGTTGGCCGTGGTGATCACCTTGGTGTTCGCCGAATAGGCCTGCTGCGTGACGATCAGCTTGGTGAACTCATCGGCGATGTCGGTATTCGAGCCTTCCAGCGATGAACCTGAGATCGTTCCCGATGCGCCCAGGATCGCCGGGCCGGACTGAGTGGTGGCCGCATAGGCACCGCCGTCGAGCGCCTTCAGATAATTCGTGCCGTTGAAATGCGACAGCGTGATCGAGGCGAGATCGATGTTTTGTCCATTGGAAAACGTTCCAACCACGAGGCCAGAGTTGTTGATGGCCACCGACTGAAGCTGGCCGGCGGCAAAGCCGTTCTGCGTGATCTGGCCGATGGTCGCGTTGCCGCCCGTGCTTGAGAATTGCGTCAACGCGCCCGTGGAGAAGTTGAGTGCGACGTTCCCGAGTGATTGACCGCTCACCGACACGTTCGGGATCGTGACAGTGCCGCCCGCCGGGCTCGTCAGGGTGCCGTTCACGTTGAACGTGAAATTCTGACCGACGTTGGTCCATGCAACGTTGGTTCCGGTAGCGTTCGGGTCGTTCTGGTAGAAGAGATTCCAGGTGTTCGTATGCCCAGCGCCCAGACTGGCGCTGTCGGTCATGGCCCAGCGGAGCTGTATATTGATTGGCGTGCCGGCGGAATTATAGACCGTCACCGCACCGCCGCTGATGCTTTCATTGTCGAAGGTGGTGACGTCATTGCCAATCACGAAGCCGGTGCCGACCGTACCGCCGCCGGTCCGGGTCGCCGCGGGGGCGCTCGTGAAACCGAGCTCTCCGAAGACATTGTTGGTGTCGTTGGTGACCTTAAGGTTATTATTCAACCCCGTGTCCAGGGTAACCTCGCCGCTGGTGATGCTGCTGGGGTTTGTGGTGTTGTTGGTGATCGAGTCGATGGCCGAAAGCAGATTTCCGACCGTGCCAGTGGTGGTGTTGACGTTATAGGTGGGACCAGTCAGCGAGTTGGCTGCGGCTGAAAACGTAATGGTCGTACCATTGACCAAGACGGAGCCGCCGGTAACAGCTGTAGGTAGCGCGCTGAGCAGCGTTGCAGAGGTGATCGGAGCCGACGCGTTGTCCACGGCCGGACCGCCGGTAACGGATGCGTTGACGTAGGGCGGCGGCGCCGTGCCGGCCACGACCGGATTGTTCCCGAGGAAATCAGCCTGGTTGAGGCCGCCGGCGGCCGTGATCGTGCCGGCGGTTGCGGTGGGACTTGCCGCCGTCACGGGCACCGTCGGAAGGTTCGCGGCGTATTGAATCGCGGTGGTCGCCTGTGCCGGGATGAAGTTGTTCTGGAACTGCAGGACCGTCGGAACGTTGCCGAGCGGGTTTCCGGTCTTGGGGTCGACAGCGACACCCATCAAATAATAGCCGGCGCCGTTGACCAGGTTGCCGTTGGCATCGACCTGGAAATCGCCGCGGCGCGTATAATCGGTGACGCCACTGAAGGTCGGCACATTATCCGTGACGCCGGTCGGCTTCTGCACCGAGAAGAAACCATCACCATTGATCGCGATGTTGGTCGCCACTGACGACCCCGAAACAGTGCCTTGCGTGGTGATCGTCTGCTGCGCGTTAGCGGTCACGCCGCCGGCCACCTGCTTGTTGGGCGTCAGCGCATCCGGGATGAGATCCTCGAAACTGGTATCGATGCCCTTGTAGCCGACGGTGGAGGCATTCGCGATGTTGCCTGAAATGTTCTGCAACGCGAAGGATTGAGCCTGCAAGCCGCCAACCGAAGTATTAAGCGCGTCGAAGATACCCATAACGTTGTCTCCACATTCGATCCGAACCGGCCGGCGCGCATTGCCACGCATGGCCGTCATCAAAGGAGACATCGCAATCGGCGTGCCAAATCGAGAATCGAGTTATTTCAAATACTTAAACAAAAAGGCCCCGGTCCAGGGACCGGGGCACAATTGCCGGGCGGGCAACATTTGCCGGGGGCAAGGTCGCAAGATCAACTCGCCGATGGCGCCGCCGGGTGGAACACCAGGGCGTAGCCATCCATGCAATAGCGCAGGCCGGTCGGCTTCGGCCCGTCGTCGAAGACATGGCCGAGATGACCGCCACAGCGGCGGCAGTGAACTTCGGTCCGCAACATTCCGAAGGTGCGGTCTTCGGTCGTGCCGATGGCATTTGCGAGCGGCTGATAAAAACTCGGCCAGCCGGTGCCGCTCTCGAATTTCGTCTCCGAGGAGAATAGCGGCAGATCGCAGCCGGCGCAGGCAAAGGTACCCTTGCGGTGCTCCTTGAGCAGCGGGCTCGACCACGGCCGCTCGGTGCCCTCCTTGCGAAGTATTTCATACTGCTGCGGGGTGAGTTGGGCGCGCCATTCCGCGTCGGTCTTTTCGATCTCGAATTTCCCCGCCGCCCTTGCAGGTGCGCCGCGCAGCCAGCGCAGCGCCGCAAAGCCAAGCAAACCAGCGGTAGACGCGAGAAGGATACGGCGGTCAATCATGATGGTCTCCGTGCGAAGCGAACTCTCGGGTCGTTCGCTGTCAAATACGGGCTGCAGAGGGGAAAGTTACACGGATCTGGAGGTAAGCGTCTCACTTTCTTGCGAGGAACTGGACCCACAGCCGTCGTTACCCCGCCTCACAGGCGGGACGCGCGGGTCAGGGAGCGCCGTCGCTGTTGCCGGGGTTCGCCGCGGCAGGAGGTCGAGGGCGCTCCGGGCGAGAACGTGGCGGTCGCGAAGCTTCAGGACGAGAAGAATCAGGATTTGGCCGGCCCGGTGCCGGGCGGGGCCGCGGCGGCCGGGTTCCAGCCTGCCGGTTGGCCTCCGCCAGACGCGCATCGCGTATGCGCTCCTGGGCCCGCGCCCTCTCCCGGTAACGCGCCAATGCGCCGGCGGCGGCGGCGCTCCCCCGCCCCCACATCCCGATCAGGTGTCCAGCGACCCGGCCGGTCATGCCACCCGCCCAGACCAGTTCGAACGGCGAGAACAGCCGCCAGCGCTCATCGCCCCAGAGAATGCTGCGGGCAATCAACTGCCCGGCCATCGCCGTTGTGCTCACCCCCTGACGGCCGAAACCGCTCGCGACCCACAGGCCCCTACGCAGCTGGCCGATCTGCGGCATGCCGTGCACGGTCTGGCCGACGGCGCCACCCCATACGTCCGCGATCTCGACCGGTCCGAGCCGGGGAAAGATCGTGCGGATCCGGCGCGCGATGGCGGAGGCGAAACGCGTCGGCCGGGCATCCCAGGTGGTCTCTGGGCTCGCCCACATCAACTGGTCTCCGTTCACGATCCGGAAATGATCGATGCCGTCGGTGTCGATCACCGATCCCCTGAACGAGATCGTCTCGGCCAGACGCTCGCCGAGCGGCGCGGTTATTCCGGCGTAGCGCCAGACCGGCAGCAGCGTTTCCGACAACCGCCGCGAGGGCGCGCCGAGATGGACGTTGCCGGCGAGCACGATGTGCGACGCGCGCAGCCGCGCCGAGGGCGTGACGATACGCTTGCGAATGCCGGACGCGTCGATACTGACGACCGGCGTGTCCTCGAAGATCCGCGCCCCCGCCCGCCTCGCCAGCGCCGCCAGACCATGGACGTATTTGCGGCCGTCGACCTGGAAGGCCCTCGGAAAATACACGCCGTGGAAATAGCGATCGGTCTTGAGTTGATCGCGAACGCGATCGACCTGCCAGCCCTCGACTTCCGTTTCGAAACCCTCAGCCAGCATCTGCAGCTCGCTGATCAGCCGATCGCCGACATCGACGTTGGAAACTTCAAGTACGCCCTCGCTGAGCGCAATCCCCGGAATCAAATGCTCCGACGCGTTGGCGCGGACATATTCGGCGCCTTCCTTCGATAGCGCCCAGAGTTCCCTTGCATCTTCAATACCAATGCGCGCGATCAGGTCGTTGATCGGCAGACCGTAGCCCGGCATGACCGTGCCAAGCTGATGGCCGGACGCGCCCCAGCCGACGTTCCTGCCTTCGAGCACCGCGACGCTGGCGCCGAGGCGCGCAGCCTCCAGAGCGACCGTCAGGCCGGCAAGACCGGCGCCGACGACGCAGATGTCGACGTCCAGATCGAACGAGAGCCGCGAATGCTCACGCGTCGCTCCGGTATCCGGCCCGCGGGTCGTGCTTGTAGAAATCTCGCCCATATCGTTTTCTTACGGATCGATCCGGTGCTTGTCACCTTGTCCTGAGCGTCAGTCTGTACATTAATCCGAAAAGCTTGAACCGAATTGAGATGCGCCATGCGCCGTTTGATGTTGCTGCGGCACGCCAAGACCGAAAACGACGCGCCGAGCGGCCGCGATCAGGACCGCCGGCTCGACAAGCGCGGCCGTCATGACGCCGCCGAGATCGGTTGCTGGATCGGCCGACATCCGCCTTTTCCCGATCTGGTCCTGGTCTCGCATGCGGTCCGGGCCCACCAGACCTGGGAAATCGCCTGGGAGGCGATGAGTGAGCTGGTTCCCGAACCGGAGGTCGAGCTGATGCCTGAACTCTATGGCGCCGACGTGTCGCAGCTGCTTGAAACCATCCGCGATGCATCTCCGGCCGATCCGCAACGGCTGATGGTCGTCGGACACAATCCGGGACTGCATGAGCTGGCGCTCGCGCTTGCCGGTAGCGGCGATTCCGCCGGACGCAAGGCGCTCACCGACAACCTGCCGACCTCCGGTCTGGCCGTATTCGACTTCGAGATCGACGACTGGGCCGACGTGGCATTCCGCCGGGGGCGTCTGGTGCTGTTCGTCAGCCCCAAACTGCTGAAGCAAATTTCGGGCGACTGACCCCCCGCGGTTATCGCGGCCAAATTGTGTTAAAGCATTTTCGAGCGAAGCAGGGAAAACGAGTTAAAACAAAAGATTAGAGCCTTGGGTTCTAATTCAATCTGAACCGAAGAGGCTACAGGCTGATCACCAACACGGAGGCGCAGATGTTCAACTCGATTCTCGTGCCGCTCGACCTCGCCGATACCGACCTGGCGAAACCCGCGATTGCCACGGCGGCGACGCTGTCGCAGACCTGGAACGGCTCGGTACGCCTTCTCAATGTGTTGCCGATGACGCCGGTGATGCTGGCCGAATATGTGCCTGCCGATTTCGATGCCCAGCAGCGCCAGACCTCGGAGGAGGCGCTCGCGATCGTGGCGCGTGAATTGGGCATCGACGCCCAGCGCATCTCCACCGCAGTGCGGCAGGGCGGCATCTATCACGAGATCCTCGAAGAGGCCGCCGCGGTCAAGGCTGACCTGATCGTGATGACCTCGCACCGGCCGGCGATGCGGACCTATTTTCTCGGCTCCAACGCCGGCCACGTCGTGCGCTACGCCAAATGCTCGGTGCTGGTGGTGCGGCATTAGCAGCACCGGCGCGCAAACTGAACAGCCGGACTCTCGGGAGCAAGTTCAGGGCAACAATGCCTTTGGCAAATCACCGAAGCCGTAGGCCAGCGGCCGGTTGCGCACGACAAAGCCGCCCACCTGCCATGCAAACAGGGCCGCGAAGCCGACCAAGAACAGCGCGCCTGCCCATTCGCCGGTTGCCACGGAACGCACAAAAAGTCCGGCCATCGCAATGGCGACCAGCACCACGCATAAAATCGCCGCGGCATAGAGCTTCGGCCCGAGGCCGCCGACCAGCAACGCCCGGCTTCCGGCGCTTGCCATGCGCGCATGCAACTGGATCATGAACGCGCGGTAATCGTGGTCCTGCGGCGCCATCAGGGCCGCGGTCTGCCAGCTGGTCGAAAGGATGGCGATGCGTGCGCCATCGGCATTTTCGATATCGGCGCGAAACCGTCGCGACTGCATCGACACCGGGCGGTACGACAAGCGGACGGCTGCGATGTCGGCATAGGGCCACAGCCCGGACCTGCCGGCAATGCGCCACGACAGCCCCTGGTCCGTCAGTTCGAACTGATGCGCTGCCCCGATCAGCGACGCCTTGTAGGCATAGCGGGCGGCGGGGGCGCCCTGCACCGAGATCGTCGCCTGGTCTTGTGACGGCTCTGGCAATCCGACGCTTCCCGGTCACGGCTGTGCATGATCAGCCCAAGCGGACCGCGCCCTCGCGTCGGCTTGCGCACATCACCGACTTCATCTTACAAGCGACGCATGGCCGAGACGACCTATTTTCCGCGCCGCCTGATCCTCGCCGGCGCCGCGATTTCAGGAGTGCTGCTGGCGCTGGCCGTGCATATGCTCGGCGTACGCTTCGGACTCGATCTCGGCCGCCTGTGGCGAGGCGATACACGCGAATCCATGCCCGCGGGCGCGGCGCTGGCGTGGTGGCTGATCGCGACCGTCGGCTTCTGCGGCGGCTATTTCATCGCGACGCTGATGGACAGCGCGGTGTCCGGGCAAATTCCGCAGCGGATGCGGCAGTTCCTGATCGCGGTCGGCGTGCTCGTGCTGGCGGGCGCCGGCCAGACCGCCTCGGCGCCAAGTCCGCTTCCGACGGTCTCCGGCATACTCGCCGGGCTGGCGGCGCTCGGCCTCGGCGCCGTGATGGCCTTCTGCGGCGCGTATTTTGCGCTGCGCAAGGCTTAGACCCCGCGCACGGGCCTGCAAGACTGAGTTGATCCGCTCAGTTGATCTGCGCCTCAACCGGCCGTTGCGGCAGCTGGACATCCCAGGCAAGCCCCAACAGAACCAGCAAACGCAAAATCAGATAGGTCAGATCGATCTCCCACCAGCGCCGTTGATTGGAGGCGGAATTGGGTTCGGCGTGGTGATTGTTGTGCCAGCCTTCGCCGCTGGTGATGATCGCTACCCACGCGTTGTTGCGGCTGTTGTCGCTGGTCCGGTAATTGCGGTAGCCGAACAGATGGGGAAAGGAATTTCCGCACCAGGTGATATGCCAGACCAGAATGGTTCTGACGACGACACCCCATAGCCAGACGGTTGCAGCGAATTGCACCGCTTCGCCGGCCGAGCCGCCGAGCGCCAGTTCGATCATAAAGCCCGCGGCAAAATACACCACCGACTGGGCCAGTGTGATCCACACCACGGCGCGCTCGATCCACCGGTAGAACCTGTCGCGGATGATATCGCGCGCATAGCGGTCATACGCCACGTTGCGGCCGAGGTCGGCATTCTCCAGAAACAGCCAGCCGATATAGGACCAGAACAGGTTGACCAGCGGACTGTGCGGGTCCGCTCGATCATCCGAACGGTGATGGTGCAGACGATGCGTCGCCACCCATCGAGCGGGCGTGTCTTCCACGCAGCAGACCGCGATGATCGCAAATGCGTGCTCGAGCCAAAGCGGGCAGCTGAAGCTCCGGTGACTGAGCAGCCGGTGATAGCAAAGATTGATTCCGGCAGCGCCGAAGACATAGATCCCGATCACCGCGAGCGCGACGCCGGTCGCGCTGAAGAACCAGGGGACGAAGGCCAACAATGCAAGCAGGTGGTAGGTCCCGACCGCGAACGCATATCGCCAATTGATCCGCCTTCCACTGACACCGATCGGAAGCGGCAGGGACGGCGACGCGACGAAGCCCGTGCCGGCCTTGCCAAATTCCTTCATCAAATGCCCTGTCCGCAATACATGCAGCCTTGTACACGATCCCTGGCCGATCCCCGAACTTAATGTTGCGGCATGATCAGCCGATGGGACGGCCTTGGAACGGTTTCACCGTTCGACCCGTGATCCCTGCCGATCCATGCCAGCGCGACGTTTTGTCTCAATCCAACTTGCGTCCGACGGATCGGTTCGCGTGTTCCGCAGGACACCCGCGCAATCGTTGCGCCCGGATGGAACAAGGCGGTGGGCTCGCGCGGCGCGACTTGAGGGCTCGATTCTTGCGCGCTGCGGCATATGTAAGGCAGATGACGGCGGCGCCGGTCCGGGGCCGAAGTCGCATTGTCAAGGGCTGCACAACGCAACGTTTTTGCCTTATGGGTCTTCGCATCCGCGGCGTTCTGCGCCAGTAGCCGACGATCGCTTCGAAAGGCCGCAATTTGTTGCCGCCCTGCCGGGAGGACGAATGTATCGACTGTTGACCACGCTCGGGCGTGGCTTCAAGGAACGGATCGGCTGGAAGCGGCTTGGGATCGCCGCCAGCCTAGTCATCATCGCCTTTGCGATCACGACGCTGGTCCGCACCCTCAAGGGCATCGATACCGGCGTGATGCTGGTCGCGCTGACTGAAATATCCCCGCATCACATCGCCCTCGCCGCGATGTGCGTGATCGGCGCGTTCTGCACGTTGACGTTCTATGATTTCTTTGCGCTACGAACGATCGGCAAGAAACACGTGCCCTACCGGATCGCGGCGCTGTCGAGCTTCACCAGCTATTCAATCGGCCACAACATCGGCGCCACCGTGTTTACCGGCGGCGCGATACGTTTCCGGATCTATTCGGACTACGGCTTGAGCGCGGTTGACGTCGCCAAGATCTGTTTTCTCTCCGGCCTGACATTCTGGCTCGGTAACGCCTTCGTGCTCGGCATCGGCATGGCCTGGCACCCCTGGGCGGCCTCCGCAATGGACCAACTGCCGGCTGCGATCAACCGGCTGATCGCGCTCGCCGTCGTCAGCGCCATCGCCGCCTACTTTGTCTGGCTCAGCTTAAGCGAAGAGCGGCGCGAGCTCGGGCAGAACGGCTGGAAAGTGATGTTGCCCTCGGCGCCGCTGACCTTGGTGCAGATCCTGATCGGCGTGCTCGATCTCGGATTCTGCGCGATGGCGATGTATTTGCTGATGCCGGCGCAGCCGGACATCGATTTCATCTCGCTGGCGGTGGTGTTCATTCTGGCCACCCTGCTCGGCTTCGCCAGTCATGCCCCCGGCTCGATCGGCGTGTTCGACGCGGCGATGCTGGTCGCGCTGCCGCAGTTTGGCAGGGAGCAATTGCTGGCGACACTGGTGGTGTTTCGCATCCTCTACTTCATGATCCCTTTCGGAATCGCGATCTCGATCATGGGCACCCGCGAACTCTGGCTCAACGTGGTGCTGCCCTGGCAGCAACGCCGCAAGCTGAGCGAGGCTTCCCCCGCACCCGGCAAAGGGCCCGAAGTGGCCGAGGTGAAAGCCACATTGCCTTTCCCGCAACGCTCCCGCCTGCGCTCACGTCAATGATCTGAACGCGTCGCGATCCCGGATCGCCTCGATCCGGGTTCGCCCCGGGGTCGATCGTCGCGCGCGGGACGCGGCATGCCCAGCAGTGATCGCTCTCAGCGCGCGGGCGTGGCGGGCTTTTTCGCGTTGGCGGGCGGCTTCATCGCCGTGGCCTGCGGCGGCAGGTATTTGGCCAAGATGGCGGGATCGAGCGAAGCGAGTTCGCTGTCCGGCAAACGGTGCCAGGTTTCGTTCTTGCCAAGCAGCGGAGTGAGGACATAACCACGCAGGATGAGATCCTGTCCATCGGCGCTGACGGTCATCTTCGCCTTCCAGACCTCGCCATCGCGCGGATCCAGAATGTTGCCGCCTTCATATTCAAGGCCGTTGCGCTTCATGTTCCGGATAAAGGAAATTCCGAGCACCGGCGCGTCCTTGCGGTCGTCGGTGCATTTCGAGCAAATATCGTGTTCGATTTCGCCCGGCCTTGGAAATGTCTTGGCGATCACGCCTTCGAAGAAGCCATCATGATGATCCACCATGAGCACCCACACCACGGGCTTGCCGTCCTCGACCTTCTGCCACAACCCTGCGGCGGTTGGCTCGGCGGCCCGTCCGGGAAGCACCGCGGCGAACAGCACGGCAAGGCCGGCCACGATCGGAAGCGTCGGTCGCAATCTGGATAAAACATTCCACATCGTCATCACCTGATCAGCTGTCGAACGACGCCGGAGAGTACGGCTATTTCACCGGGGCTTCCAGTGCCCCGGCGTCGCACGCCGAGCGCCGTTCCGCAGCGATCCGGCATCGCCACAAATATGTCGCAACGTTAACGCGGGCGCCGCGTTCGGCGGCTCGCCTTCCATCGCTCAGTTGACGCCAAGCTTCTTCTGCAGGCTCGAAGAGGACGTCGTATATTGGAATACCAGGCGCTTGTCCGGATAGACGTAACGGTGCGCCTTCTGCGCCATCAGCGATCCCTCGTGGAAACCGCAGAGGATCAGCTTGAGCTTGCCGGGATAGGTGTTGATGTCGCCGATCGCAAAGATTCCGGGCACGCTGGTCTCGAAGGCCGAGGTCTCGACCGGCACGAGATTGTGCTCAAGTGCGATGCCCCAGTTCGCAACCGGCCCCAGCTTCATGGTCAGGCCGAAGAACGGCAGCATGGTATCGCACGCGATTTTTGAGACGACGTTGTCGTTGCCTTTTATCGTGGCGCCGCTGAGCACGCCGCCCTCGCCTTCCAGCGCCGTGACCTGACCGATCTTCAGGTCCAGCTTCCCGGAAGCCACCAGCGCACGCATCCGTTCGACGCTGTGAGGCGCCGCGCGGAATTCGTCACGCCGGTGCAACAGCGTCACCCGCTTTGCGATCGGATGCAGATTGAGCGTCCAGTCGAGCGCGGAATCACCGCCGCCGACGATCAGGAGACCCTTGTCCCGGAACTGCTCCATCTTGCGCACCGAGTAAAACACCGAGCTGCCTTCATAGGCCTCGATGCCCGGCACCGGCGGGCGCTTGGGCTGGAACGAACCGCCGCCGGCGGAGATCACCACCACCTTGCACTCGAATACGTTGCCGGCATCGGTCGTGACACGAAAGGCGGGATCGCCGATCCTCTCGATCGTCTCCACCATTTCGTTGAGATGGAAGTTTGGATGGAACGGCTTGATCTGCTCCATCAGCGCATCCGTTAGCCCCTGGCCGGTAACGAAGGGAATCCCCGGGATGTCGTAGATCGGCTTTTCCGGATAGAGCTCGGCGCATTGGCCGCCGACCTTGTCGAGGATGTCGACAAGGTGCGTCTTCATATCGAGCAGACCCAGTTCGAAAACGGCAAACAGCCCGCACGGGCCCGCGCCGATAATCAGCACGTCGGTTTTGATCGCTTCGCTCATATCGCTTCTTCTCGGTTGGACAGGCCGGCAGGCGCCGCTTGGCTGCGCCTGTCTAGCCAACACGGAAGAGGGAGGAAAGCCATAATATGGCGGCGGGGACCGCGGCAACCCCTTGCGGGCGTTCGACAACTGCGGTGTAAGGGCATGAACTTCGGAGATCGTCGCCGTGAACGCCCCTGCCCGCCTCGATTCAACGCCGCATCTGGAGGATTTTCCATACCGGCTGACCGACAATGTGCGCTTTGCCGATCTTGACCCCAATCAGCACGTCAACAACGCGGTTTACGCGACCTATTTCGAGACCGGCCGCGTCACGCTGATGAAGGACCGCAGTTACGGACTGATGCCCGAGGGCCTCGGCTGGATCATGGTGCGGCTCGATATTCACTTCCGCGCCGAACTGCGCTGGCCGGGGATGATCGAATTGGGGCTCGGCGTCTCGAAATTCGGCCGCACCTCGGTCACCTTCGATCAGGTGGTATTTTCCGAAGGCAAATGCGTCGCATCGGCGCAAGGAGTGACGGTGCTGATCGATGAGGCCACACGCAAGCCGACGCCGCTGACACCGGAAATCGTCAGGAATTTTCAACCTTGGCTGCGCCGCGGCCTGGAGGTCGCGCAGCCGAAGTTCTAGCGCGTTTTCGAGCGAAGCATGCCCTCGGGCTCTAGGCCTGCCGCTCCGGCGTCGAGACCACGAGGCCATCCAGTTCGTCGGTCACCTTGATCTGGCACGACAGCCGCGAATTCGGCCGCACGTCGAACCCGAAGTCCAGCATGTCCTCTTCCATTGGCGATGGCGGGCCGACCTTTTCGCGCCAGGCCTCATCGACATAGACATGGCAGGTGGCGCAGGCGCAGGCGCCGCCGCACTCGGCTTCGATGCCCGGGATCGCATTGCGGATCGCCGCTTCCATAACGGTGGCACCGTTTTCGACATCAATTGTGCGGGTTTCGCCGGTATGGTCGATAAAGTGAATCTTGGCCATGTTCGCTCGTGCTGCCGGAAGAGAGAGGTCCGGGCTGTCCTATAACGGGTCGATCCGTTCCGCGCTAGTGCGGGGCATTTGGCATTTCCGTCAGCGGGACCTGCTACTCCGCGATGTGACTGTCAAACCCGAAAACTGCACCGGAATCCCAAGATTTGCCGGTGCCCCGTAAGCCCCCCGCAGATGCGCAAAGGGCTTTGCCGCGCGTCAGGCCGTTTTCGGTTCAGGAGCGCTGCAGGATCGCATCGATGGCCGCGCGGGCCTCTGCCACGGCATCATCGAGCTCGGCGAGCGCCTTCGCCGGGTCACCGCTGCTCCGGATCAGGTTCTCAAGGCGGGCTGCTGCATCGGCCACGGCAAACGCGCCGATCGCGCGCGCCGAACCCTTGAGCGTATGCGCCAGCGCGCTACCGTCGGAGGGCAATGCGGCGAGAGCGCCGACCAGGCCGACGGCCTGGGCCGAAAACATCGCCAGCACCTCGCGCTCGAGGCCGACATCGCCAAGCGTCATCCGCCGAAGATGGACGATGTCGATGGGACCGTCATCGGGAGCAAGTGGCGGCGATGGCATCCAGTCAATCCGGTCCAGATGAAGCGGCATGGCAATAATCCAGGATCCTCCCCGCCCGAGCGATCCGACGGCGACGCTTCGGCCAGCCAATCACGGAAATGGTTAATGGAACGTTTCGCGTACCGGCCGCAGGTTCGCCTTGTTTTGGGCGAAGAGTCGCCCCAATTAACCGTCACGTCCGAGAAGTTTGAAGACTTGTAAGGCCTTACGGCCCGAGGCTGTTAACGATGATTAAGATTGTATTAATCGCAGCCATTTCATTCGCGTCGCCTAGCCAATAGGATGTTTGCCGGACCTAGCGGACAAGCCGACTTCCGTGGCCGCGCTTTGGCGCCGCTTGAAGTATGGCACCGGTTTGGGGCTTGCGGTGGCGTTCGCGCGAGACTTTTCCGGGATGCGTAAAAGATAAAACGAGGGGCTCAGACTGAACATGGCGAACAATCCAAAGAAGGTCAAAGACCCTACCGAAGTCGCGCTTTCTGCCATTCAGGAAGCCTTGAACATCGGCGATGCTCCCGCGGCCGATACCGACAGGGGATCGGTGCGCAGCGACGCGGCGCCGGCAAGCCCTTCCGCCTCACCCGCCTATAGCGAGCCTTTATTTAGCGAGCCTTCATTCGACGCCCGGCCCAGCGGCGACAGGCCGATCTTCGAGCCCATCGAAGAGCCGCGCGCGACGCGTCGCGCCGCCAACGACGACCGCGAAACCATCGGCCAGATTCTGCAGGCCATTCAGAAAGGCCGCCCAGCCCGCAACGTCTATACGCTCGCCACGCTGTTTGCCGGGGTCTGGATTCTGGGCGCCGCCGTGCTGACCATCAGCTTTCTGCCCTCGCTGCAGGCCGCCATCGGCCAGGGCAGCGGCGGCACATTGGCGCTGGCGGGGCTGGCGGCATTGTTTTTCGCGCCGGTCCTGCTGATCTATTTCCTGGCGAGCCTGTCCTGGCGCGGCCAGGAATTGCGGATGATCGCGCAGTCGATGGCGCAGGTTGCCATTCGTTTCTCCGAGCCTGAGGGCGCCGCCAGCGATTCGATGGTGACGGTCGGTCAGGCGATTCGCCGCGAGGTCGCGGCCATGGGTGACGGCGTCGAACGCGCCATCGCGCGTGCCGGCGAACTCGAAACCCTCGTGGCCAATGAAGTCGCAGCGCTTGAGCGCGCCTACAGCGACAACGAGGTGCGGATCCGCGCGCTCCTGCAGGATATCGCGCATCAGCGCGACAATCTGGTCGGACAGGCCGAGCAGGTCCGCAGCGCCATCTCCGGCGTGCAGATCGACCTGCGCCACGACATCGCATTGATTTCGGACGCGATCGCATCGCGGGTCGACGAGGTTGCCAAGAGCATCACCGGCGCGCTGGAGGAACGCGGCGCCCACATCACCAGCGCGCTCGGCAATGCCGGCGACAACATGATCCTGGCGCTCGGCGAGCGCGGCGGCGACCTGCTCGACCGGCTCGAGGAAGCGAGCGCCGAGACGACGCGCGCCGTGCTCGACGCCAGTGAGCGGCTGACCACCAGCCTCAATTTCAAGACCGGGCACGTCCACGATGAATTCGTCGAATTGGCCGACCGCGTGCACGAGATGCTGAACGAGCGCATCGACCGCATCACATCCGAATTCGAGCAACGCTCCTCCACCATTGTAGACGGAATTTCCGAACGCACCGAACAGGTTCACGACTCGCTGAAGAACTCGAGCGACTCGCTCCTGCTCGAGCTCGAACTGCGCAGCGGCGATCTGGTGAGCAAGATCGACGAGGCCGGCAGCCGCCTGGCGGCGAACATCCTCACCTCCGGCGACAAGGCAAGCGAAGCGCTTGATGTGACGGTGAACTCGCTGGTGGCGAAGGTCGTCAGCCAGACGGAGAGCGCGCACGACTCGCTCAGTCTGCAGATGAGCGCCTTCGATGAATTGGTGAAAAACCAGGGCGGAGAGCTCGCGGAAAAATTCGCCCGCGACAGCGGCACCCTCGGTGCCCTGATCACCCGCCACATTTCCGAGTTCGATCGCACCGTCAAAACCTTCGGCGGCGAAATCGTCGAACGCATGGGCCAGCGCACGCAGGACATCACGGAATCCCTCAAGACCTATGTCGACTCCTTCGACACAAGGCTGACCTCCAATGGCGGCGAGATCACCGCCTCGCTCGACCAGCGCCTCATGCAGTTCGAGACGACGCTCGGGACCCGCGTCGCCAATCTCGACACCTCGCTCGACAACAAGATCAAGTCCTTCGATGATTCCATCGACGGCCGACTCAAATCGCTTGAACAGACCTTCGACACGCGGGCGAAATCGGTCACGGAAACCATCGACAGCCGGCTGGGTTCGCTGGCTTCCTCGCTGACCGACGGCGCCGCACAGGCGGTCCACTCGATCGACTCCCGCCTCTCCTTGCTGACCTCTTCGCTGACGGAGGGCGCCGCGCAGGCAATCCAGTCAATCGATTCTCGCCTCACCCATCTCACCACTTCGCTGGCGACAGGCGCCGCGCAGGCGGTCGAAGCGGTCGACCAGCGCATCTCCAGTGTCACCGAGACCATCGACGGTCGCAGCGCCCAGCTGACCGACACCATCACCGCGCGCTTCCAGGAAATCCATCAGGGCATCGAGACCCGTGTCGGCGCGGTAGCCTCCGATATCGATACGCGCGTCGCGCAGTTCGAAGACCTGCTCGGTTCGCGGGTCGAGGCCGTGGCCGGCCGCATCGAGAGCAGCGGGCGGCAAGCCAGCGAAGGCCTCACGGCCCGCGCCGAGGAGTTGTCGCAAGGGATCAAGTCCCATGTCGAGGACGCGGAACGCTCGCTGACCAACCTTGTCGTCAATACAAGCGAGACCATCCAGACCGGCGCGCGCGCCGCGCAGCAGGCGCTGCTGACGGTTTCCTCCGACGTCGGCACCCAGCTGAAGCTGACCTCGTCGGAAGTCGAGCGTGCCCTCACCGCGGTCGGCAGCTCTGCCGCCAACTCGATCGTGAGCAGCGCCCGCGATGCGCAGGCCACCCTTGTGTCGGCCTCCTCGGACGCCGCCAGCCAGGTCAAGTCCCTGTCCGCCGACGTCGAACGCTCGCTGTCGGCCGCGGGTCAGGCGACGGCAGCGTCGATTCTCTCCGGCGCCCGCGAAGTCCAGACCACGCTGGTCGGCGCTTCGTCGGAAGCCGCCAACCACGTCAAGTCGCTGGCGACCGACGTGGAACGCACGTTGACGGCGGTCGGCGCGGATACCGCCGCCTCCATTCTCAACAGCGCCCGTGAAGCCCAGAGTTCGCTGACGGCGACGTCGGCCGATGCCGCCAGCAAGATCAAGGCGATCTCGGCGGATATCGAGCGGTCGCTCAACACGGTCACCGCCAGCACCACCGACAACATCGTGACCAGCGCTCAAAATGCGCAAAATACCCTGGTCGCCGCGTCCAACGAAGTCAGCTCGAAGGTCAAGTCGACCACGGCTGAGGTCGAGCGCTCGGTTCTCACCGCCAGCGGCGCCTTCGGCTCCGCCGTGACCGGCAAGACCAGCGAAATCGTCACCTATGTGCAACAGCAGACCGACCGTCTTTCGCAGATGATCGACGGCAAGCGCGGCGCGCTGGTCGAGGCCATCGGCGCGAAGACCAACCAGCTCGCGGTCGATATCGACCGGGTCACGTCCGATGCGCTGCGATCCATCGAAACCCGCGGGCAGACCTTCTCGCAATCCATGCTGGGCAACGGCACCGAAGTCGCACGCACCATCACCTCCGCCGGCGAACTCGCCACCAGCGCCGTCAACAAGTCGCTGAAGGAGCTGGAACAGGCATCGCGGGCGGCCATTGACCAGTCGCGCCACGTCTCGATGGCGGCGGTGACCGAGATGCAGGAAACCAGCAAGATCCTGCGCACCGATACGGTCGCCCTGTTCGAACGCCTGCGCGAAGGCAATATCCTGCTGCAGGAAGTGCTTACCGGCGCCCACGACAACCTCAATTCGCTCGAGCGCGCGCTGGTCACCCGCGTGGCCGACTTCGTGTCCGCCATGAACGACGTTACGTCGCGCAACGGGTCCGCCACGCAAGCGCTGGAAGATCAGCTGAACGTCTTCAACTCGAAGACCGCGAGGGCGCTGGAAGACCTCGGCTCGCTTTCCAGCCAGTTCGAAGCCCACGGCAGGACCCTCGTCGATGCCGCGGCGGTGGTCGAACAAAGCAACCGCAGCACCACCGCGTCCGTCGCCGAACGCAAGGCCGTGCTTGAATTGCTGGTGACCACGATCGACCTGCGAACCACCGATCTCGACCAGCGGCTGTCGCGCTTCACGGGCTTGCTCGATGAATTGCTGGCGGCTGCCGAAGAACGCGCGCGCGATATCGCCCGCGTGGTGGCGGAAACGGCGGGCGCGGGCTCGGCCGCGATCAGCCGGCAATTCGAATCGGTTCGCGCGGCGGCCGAAGAGGAACGCCGCCTGACCTCGGATGCCATGAGCGAAATCTACCAGCAGAGCACGCAGGAAGCTGACTTGATGTTCAAGCAGTCCGCGGAGCGCTTCGCTGCGATGGTCGCCAGCATGAAGCAGATGGCCGCGGAGATGCATCAGGAGCTTGAGGCCACGCGCAGCGAGCTTCGCCGCGGCGTGCTGGAAATGCCGCAGGAGGCTGCCGAGAATACCGCGCAGATGCGCAAGGTCATTGTCGACCAGATCGAGGCGCTGGCCGAACTGAACCGGATCGTTGCACGCCACGGCCACGGACTTGACGTCGTCGCCGCCGGCCGCACCGGCGCGCACCGCGAGGAAGAGCCGATGCTGGCCGCCGTCGGCGGACGCAGCGAGCCGCGCTCCGCACCGCGCATGCGCGATGGCGGCAGCGCATCGAACCTGCCGCCGCCGGATCTCGGGCTGCCTGCCTCGCGACGCACCGAGGCGCCACCGGTTTCGCCGGCAAGTTCCGACCAGGGACGCGATGGATGGCTCTCCGATCTCTTGAGCCGCACCGATGCCGGAACCGGCGCCGGTGCAGGCGCCGGCAGTCGCGATGTCCCGCGCGGCCGCCCCGCCCAGCAGGCCACCGGCGGCAACCCGCTGGAGACGCTGTCGCTCGACATCGGTCGCCTGATGGACCGCAATCTCGCCGCCGAGATGTGGGACCGCTATCAGCGCGGCGAGAGCAAGGCCTTCTCCAAGCGGCTCTATACGCCGGCCGGCCAGAAGGCTTTCGACGAAATCGCCCGCAAATACCGCGCCGACCGCAACTTCAAGCAGACGGTCGACCGCTACATCGCCGAGTTCGAACGCCTGCTCGATGAAGTCGCGCGCGAGGAGCGGGGACCTGCGGCGCTGCGCGGCCACCTCACCTCCGAGACCGGCCTCGTCTACACCCTGCTCGCGCATGCGGCGGGACGGCTGGGATAAGGCTTGAGCCGACGCACGAATTAAAAGAACGGAGGCAGAAATGCCTCCGTTTCTGTTTTTGGGGGGCGTACCGGGGTTATGACTATAGTCTGCAGGATGGGTCGAGCGCAGCGATACCCAACACGTCGTCGCGTCACCATGTGAGCATGCCGACCCGACTGGCTATCGTCGCAACTTCATTGCCGGGGACAGCTTCTTCTTCACCGTCAATCTAGCGGAGCGAACCAAGACTTTTGATAAGGCCAATGCTGCGCAGCACGCTTCGCTATTGCGTCTACCACTTCCCTACTGCCGCTTCCGCTCCGATGCCGCGGACGGAGGCGTCGGCGTCGAGGCCGAAGCCGCCGCCGGCGCACCCGACGAATTGCCCGCACCGAACAACAGGCGTGTCGGGTTGCGGTCGAGATTGTTCACCGCGCGGCTGATGTCGGCGAGCGTGCGGCGGCCGTCGGTCATCAGGGCGCCGGAGCGCTTGTCGAAATCTTCCGCCAATTCTCTGATGGATTTCACCGTCAGGAACAGCTCGCCGCCGTCCTTGCCGCCGGCCAGCGTATTGAGGCCGAGCATCAAATTGTCGGCCTTCCCCATCACGCCGTCGACCTTCAGCATGACGTCGTCGATCTTCTGGGCGTTGCGCGCCAGCGACGCGGTGAAGGTCTCGAGGTTATGCAGCGAGTTCTTGACCGCCTCCTGGTTGTCGGCGACCACCCTGTTGATATTCTGCAGCGTGCCGCGGATGGCCTCCGTGACGTCCTGCAGCGCGTTCGGGTCCGCCGTCAGCACGGGAACGCCATCCTCGTCCAGCGGGACCGCAGGCGCGGCCTCCTCGCCGCCCTTCAGCGAAATGGCGGCGACCCCGGTCAGGCCCTGAAATTCGAGCCCTACCAGGGTGTCCTTGCGCAGCGGCGCATTGTTCTCGACCATGGCGAGTGCGACCACACGACGCGGGTTGTCGAGCTTCACCGAGATCACTTCGCCTACTCGGATACCGTTGAAATTCACGCTGCCGCCGGTACGCAGGCCCGCGGCCGGACCCTCGAAGATGATGCGCACCGGGCTGCGCGCCTTGGTGGTGTGGAGGCTCTGGAACCACAGCACAAAGCCGAAAGCGGCGGCAATCACCGCCAGGGTGAAGGATCCGATCAGAACGAAATTCGCCCGCGTTTCCATTCAAACCAACTCCGGTACCGATTAAACTAGCCCAGGATACTAGCCCATGACTGCGCGGGCGCGCTTGCCGTGGAAGTAGGCCCTCAACCAGGGGTGCTGCGAGGCCTGCATGTCGGCCATCGATCCTGCGGCAATGATCTTACCGTTCCCTAAAACGGCAATGCGGTCACATGCAGTATAAAGGCTGTCCAAATCGTGGGTTACCATGAAAACGGTCAGGCCCAAAGTGCGCTGGAGGGTCCGGACCAGCTCATCGAAGTCGCCGGCGCCGATCGGATCAAGCCCGGAGGTCGGCTCGTCCAGGAACACCAGTTCCGGATCGAGCGCGAGCGCGCGCGCCAGCGCCACACGCTTGATCATGCCGCCCGACAGTTCGGACGGGAAGCGGTCGGCGACTTCCGGGCGCAATCCCACCATGCCAAGCTTGGCCACCGTGATCTCGTCGAGCAGACGCTGGGTGACGTTGAGATATTCGCGCACCGGAAACTGGATGTTCTGCCGCACCGTCAGCGAGGAAAACAGTGCACCCTGCTGGAACAGGATTCCCCAGCGGCGCTCGACCCCGCGGCGTTCCGAAGCGCTTGCCGCGTCGAGATCGATCCCGAATACCTCGATGCGCCCTGAGATCTTGGGAACCAGTCCGATGATGGTGCGCGTCAGCACCGATTTGCCCGCGCCGGATGGCCCGACGAAGCCCAGGATTTCGCCGCGTTTCACGTCGAGATTGAGGCCGTCCAGCACCTTGGTGGAGCCGAACTGCACCGAGATATCGCGTACCCGGATGATCGCATCTTGCACTTCGCCGGCCATCGTCACATTCCGATCGCGGCGAAGAAGATCGCAAACACGCCGTCCATCACGATAACGAAGAAGATTCCCTTCACGACCGAGGACGTGGTGTGTTGTCCGAGCGATTCCGCGCTGCCCTGTACCGCGAGCCCCTCGACACAGGCGACGATCCCGATCACCGCCGACATGACCGGCGCCTTGATGATGCCGACGGTGAAGGTGTCGATCGAGATCGCGTCGCGCAGCCGAAGCAGGAATGCTTCGGGGTCGATACCGCCATAAAGCCACGCCACCAGTCCGCCGCCATAGAGCGCCGCGATGGCGCCGAGGAAGGCCAGGATCGGCAGCGCGATGATCAGCGCCAGCATCCGCGGCAGGATCAAGACCTCGATCGGATCGAACCCCATGGTGCGGAGCGCATCGATCTCCTCCCGCATCTTCATGGAGCCGAGCTCGGCGGTATAGGCGCTCCCCGAGCGGCCCGCGACCATGATCGCCACCAGCAGTACGCCGATCTCGCGCAGCACCAGCACGCCGAGCATATCGACCACGAAGATATCGGCGCCGAATTTGCGGAAGTGAAAGATGCCCTGCTGGGAGATGATGCAGCCGATCAGAAAGGTAATCAGCACGACGATCGGCACCGCGCGCCAGCACACCTGTTCCAGATGATGCACAGTGGAGGTCAGCCGGAAGGCGCGCGGGTGAATCAAGACCCGTCCGCTTGCGGCCAGCACGGCGCCAAGCATGTCGATCAGGCCGATGACCGTGCCGGCGATACCGACCATGCTGCGGCCGACCTGGTCCAGAATGCCCGTAATCGTCACCGATGTGGCGTCGAGCGCCGGCGTTGCCTTCACCCGGCGCACCTCATCGACCAGGCTCGAATAGTTCGCCGAAAGCCCGGCGATCTTCGCCTCTACCCCACCCTGGGTCAGGCTGCGGCGAAGCCGCTCGATCAGCCAGGCGCCGAAAGTATCGAGTTTGGAGACCTGCGACACATCGATGAAGATGTTGGGCCGGCTGCCGGTCAGCTTCTCGGCATCGGCCACCATTTGCTCAAGCACTGGCGCAAAGCGCGCGGTCCACGTCCCCGCAGCGCACAGCGCAAGCCCGTTGCCCCTTGCAATCCGCTCCAATGTCGGGTCGCCGTTCACAATCCCAACTCCTGTGCCGATTCTCCCCGGTTCATCGAAGAGGAAAATCCAACAATACCGCCATTACCTTGCAGAACCCACATCTAACCAGCCATACTTGGTCGCGCCGGGCAAGCATATGGTTCGGAAATTGCCAGATATTAAAATGACTTCCAGCAAATCTCCAATGCTTGACGCGAGAATCGAACGCTGGCCGATCGCCGGCCACTTCACCATCAGCCGGGGCGCCAAAACGGAGGCGGTGACGGTCGTGGCTGAAGTCAGCCAAGGCGGCCATATCGGGCGCGGCGAATGCGTTCCCTATCCTCGCTATGGCGAAACCCCGGAAGCCACCCTGATGGCTATCTTGTCGATGCGGGAAGCCGTTGGGCGAGGACTAGACAGGCAATCCCTCCAGGCCGCCATGCCTGCCTGTGCCGCCCGCAACGCGCTGGATTGCGCGCTTCTCGACCTCGCGGCCAAGACCGGCGGCCGGCGCGTCTGGGATCTGCTCGGGCGCCCTGCCCCGCGCGCCTGCACCACCGCCTATACGATCTCGCTCGCCTCGCCCGAGGCGATGGCGGCGGCGACCGCCAAGGCGGCGCATCGGCGGCTGCTCAAGATCAAGCTTGGCGGCGACGGCGACGGCGCGCGCATTGCCGCGGTGCGCCAGGCCGCGCCCGAATCCGAACTCATCGTCGACGCCAACGAGGCGTGGAGCACAGCGAACCTCGAACAAAACCTCGCCGAATGCGCTAGAGCCGGCGTTACGCTGGTCGAGCAGCCGCTGCCGGCCGGCCGGGATGAAATACTCGGACGCATCAAGCGGCCGCTCGCCATCTGCGCCGACGAGAGCGTCCATGACCGCGCCTCGCTCGAAGGACTGCGCGAACGCTACGATGCCGTCAATATCAAGCTCGACAAGACCGGCGGGCTGACGGAAGCGCTGGCCATGGCGGACGCGGCGCATGCGCAAGGATTTGAAATCATGGTCGGCTGCATGGTCGCGACCTCGCTGGCGATGGCGCCCGCAATGCTGCTCGCGGCACAGGCCCGCTTCGTCGATCTCGACGGCCCGCTGTTGCTGGCGCGCGACCGCGATGGCGGGTTGCGTTACGACGGCAGCCTGGTCTATCCGCCGGACGCCGCACTTTGGGGATGATGCGTGAGGCGATCTCTTGCAGCCCACATCACGACGGCGCCCGACAGCGCCATGGCGGCCATGACGTAATAGACGCCCTGCCCGTGGCGGGCATAGACCGCGCCCGACAAGATCGACGCGCTTGAGGCGACGATGCCGGCACAGGCGGCAAGATAACCTTGCCCTCTCGCCATGACATGGATGGGGACGTGGCGCACCAGAAGCCCCATGGTGCCCACTTGCGTGAGCCCAAAGCTCAGCCCGTGCGTGAGCTGGACCACGGCGAGCACCGCAACCGGGGGCTCCTGCGCCGTGATCAGCCAGCGGGCGACCGCGCTGAGCGCCCCGATCACCACCAGCACCGAGGGCTGCAGCGTGAAGCGCGGCGACAGCGCGAACACCACGATCTCGGCCAATACGCCGAGGGCCCACAGCCCGGCGATCGTCAGTCCGCCGAGGCTGGCCAGCTGCCAGGTGATCGAGGCGAAGGTGTAGTAGGCGGCGTGGCTGCCCTGGATCAGCGCCGAGGCTGCGATGATCGCAAGGAAGCCGCCCCTGCGCAGCAACGCGGTCGCGCCGCGCTGCGCTGCCGGCGGCGTCCTTGGATGGTCCAGCGGCCGAAGTCCGAGGCTGGCCAAGGCACCGAGCCCCGCCATGGCAACGATGACCCAGATCAGCCGCTGTGCGGCGATGACTTCGACCAGTAGCCCGCACAAAAGCGCGCCCACGACGAAGGCCGCCGAGCCCCATAGCCGCAGCGGCCCGTATCGGAGGCCATATCGCGACACGCCGTGCAGCGCATAGGCGTCCGTCAACGGGACCATCGGCGTCCACATCGAGGCGGTGAGGACGTAGGCAAGGAAGACCAGCAGCGGCTGGTGCTGGGTTCCGACCACGGCAAAACCAAGCGTGGTCATGAAGGCAGTGACGATCATCGCGCCGCGCAGCATCCTGCGGCTTTCGGCAAAACCGGTCACGAACGGCAGGACCGTAAATCGCGTCACCGCAGGGACCGCCGCGATGATCCCGATCCAGGATGCGTCGATCCCGACCGCCCTCAGCCACATCGGGAAAAACGGCAGATGGCTGCCGATCAATGTGAACACCGCGCCGTAAAACAGCGCCAGCTGACCTGCGAATCGCCTCGGCGCGCGTGCAGATGCGATGGGGATTTGTGATTCGGATGGCATCAATTCAATTGCGATTCGCTCGAGATCGTGGTGATCGTTAACGTAACGCGCGATGATTTGCGCGATGAGTTTGCCATGGCCGACGAAGCATTCGCCCTGTCACCGATCTCCGCGCGCGCGGCACAGCCGAGCGAGCAGGATTACGACGCGATCAGGGAAGCGTTCATGGAGACCTCGCGGGGCCGCTGGTTCCTCGGCGAGTATGCCAAGCGCAACCGCAATGCGGACACCCGAATGGTGCTCGATGCGGTGGCGCGGATCGAAGAAACGCTGGCCGCGCAGAAAAAGCCGCCGCCCGATCCCGGGCTCGCCGAGACGCTGGCCGGGATCAGGGCGGCGCTGGCCGAGGCAAGGACCGTCGCAGTGGTGGCACTTGGCGATCTGGCGCTGGAGGAAAATCTGGCACCGGTGCGCAAGGGCGCCCGGGTGATCCGGGAAATCGCTTGGCGGCTGCGGGAGATCGGCGCCGACAGCCGGATCTGCGATTTGATCGATTCCCAGGTCGGCGCCATCGAAGCTGCCTGCGGCAAGATGGCGGCGATCGATCCGATGCCCGACTTGAGTGAGGCATTCGGTCTGATCGAAGCTCGGATCGCGGAATTCGATATTGGCGACGCGTCAAGCCCGGCCGCGCCACCGGCCGAAGGGTCCGTGGCTTCTGCACCGCCAGAAGCGGAAGACGTTCCCGCTTCGGCGCGCGCGGCGGAAGCCGCGATGGGTGGCCCGGCGATGCCGGCTGAACCAAACGAGGCAATAGCCGAGGTTGTGGAGGCAACGTCCGAGCTCGCCGACATGCCGTCGGAAACTGCTGACGCCTCCGATGCCGATGCCTATGACGAGGCGATCCTGGACATGGTCGCACTTGAGATGGCCGCCCCGGACCCTGACGAGGCCGCCGGGCCGTCCCACACCGAAACCTACGATGCGGAGGCCACCGAGCTGCCGCCGGCCGAGCCCATCATCGTTGCCGGGGAGCCGGCTCCGATGGCGGCGCCAGCCGTTCAACCTTCGCCTGAACCTTCCGTCGCGCCCTCGCCTGAACCTTCGCTTGGTTCGAGCCTGATCGCGAACGGTATCGTGCAGAGGCCGCGGGCCCCAAGACCCGATCCGCTGGCCCCGATCCGGCGCATGAGCCAGACCGAGAAGATCGCGTTTTTCTCCTGAACGCGCGAACCGCAAAAGTGCGGTACCGCTTTTGCGGCCAGAATTCGCGCAAACAAAATCGCGATCAGCCGATCAGCCGCGCATACAGATCCGCGTCGACATTGCCGCCGGACAGCACGATCACGACATTCTTGCCGCCGATATCGATGTGACCGGCCAGGAGTGCCGCGAGGCCAACCGCCCCGCCCGGCTCGACCACCAGCTTCAGCTCACGGAACGCAAAATCGACTGCCATCCCCACTTCCGCATCAGAGGCCGTGACGCCCTTGGTGAGCAGGCGGCTATTGATAGCGAAGGTGATTTCGCCGGGCATCGAGGCCATCAGCGCGTCGCAGATGGTGCGGCCTTTGGAGGTGTGCGGCTCGCGCCGGCCCGCGCGCAGCGACAGCGCGTGGTCGTTGAACGCTTCCGGTTCGGCGGACATCAGCATGGCCTGCGGAAAGCGCGCCTTGACCGCGGTCGCGACGCCCGCGACCAGGCCGCCGCCGGAAACCGGCACCACCACGATGTCGGGCGCGACGCCGAGCGCCGCCATGTCTTCGGCGATTTCCCTGCCCACCGTGCCCTGGCCCGCGATCACCAAAGGATCGTCGTAAGGCGGCACCAGCGTCGCGCCGCGTTTGCCGGCGATGTCGCGGGCGATCGCTTCACGGTCCTCGCGGTCGCGGTCATACAGCACCACCTCGGCGCCATAGGCCTTGGTGCGCTCGCGCTTGGAGAGCGGCGCGTCGGCGGGCATCACGATGGTGGCGGGCATGTTGAGGATTTTCGCCGCCGCCGCCACGCCTTGGGCGTGGTTGCCGGAAGAGAACGCGACCACGCCGCCGCCCCGCGCGCTTGCCGGGATCGACGACAGCTTGTTGAAGGCGCCGCGGAACTTGAACGATCCGGTCCGTTGCAGCACCTCCGGCTTGAGGAAAACCTTGGCGCCGACGCGCTCGCTGAGAACAGGGGGCGATAGGAGCGGCGTGCGCACCGCGAACGATGCGAGCACGCGCGCGGCGGCGTCGACATCGGCGGAACTGACAGGCAAGGGCACCATCGTCATTGGCGACTTGTATCGCGTACCCCGAGGGCCAGGCAAGGTTCTTCAGAAGCGTTTTCGAGCGAAGTGGATACCGGTTCGCGTAAAGAAAACGCGTCAAAATAAAGTCTCAGGCGACGAAGCGCGGCTGCTCGGCCGAAAACGGCATCACTTCGCGTTCCGATTCGACGCTGCGGACATCGGCCATGTTTTCGATGAACGCTCTCGCCGAAGCCTCCCAGGTATGCTCTGCGGCAAATTCGAGGCAAGCCTGCGGCGCGATCCGCAGCGCGGCCATGCAAGCCTCCCGAAGATTGTCATTCAACGCGCCGACCGGCGCCGAGCCGAGCACGTCGCGGGGACCGGTCACGGGAAAAGCGGCCACCGGCACGCCGCTGGCAAGCGCCTCCAGCAGCACCAGGCCGAAGGTGTCGGTCTTGCTCGGAAACACAAAGACATCGGCCGCGGCATAGGCCTCGGCCAGTTCCTCGCCGTGCTTTGCACCGAGGAACACGGCTTGCGGATAATTGCGGGCCAACGCCGCCCGCGCCGGCCCGTCGCCGACGATGACTTTGGTTCCGGGCAATTCAAGATCGAGAAACGCTTCGAGATTCTTTTCCACCGCGACACGGCCGACGCAGAGAAACACCGGACGCGGCAGGCCGAGATCGACGTCGCGCGGATGGAACTGGCCGGTGTCGACCCCGCGCGGCCACAACACGACGTTGCGAAAGCCGCGCGCGCGCAATTCATTGGCCAAGGCCGGCGTCGCCGCCAGCACCGCCTGGCTGCCACGATGGAAGGCGCGCAGCGCCGCCCATACCCATGACTCGCGAACCGGCAAACGCGCCGAGACATATTCGGGAAAGCGGGTGTGGAAGCTGGTGGTGAACGGCAGGCCGTGTTTGCGGCAATAGCGCCGCACCAGCAGACCGATCGGGCCTTCGGTCGCGATATGGATGCTGTCGGGCCGCGCCTCTCGTATCAGGCGCGCGATCTTTGCGCGATACGGCAGAGCGAGCCGCAGGTCCGGATAGCTCGGCATCGCGAAGGTGCGGAACGACTGCGGCGTGAGAAAGCTGACGTCGGCACCAAGCGCCTTGGCCGCTTCCGCGGTCATCGCCAGCGTCCGCACTACCCCGTTAACCTGAGGATGCCACGCGTCGGTCGCGACCAGGATATGCATCAAGCGGCACGCGCTGCGACCGGGGCGACAGGGACCGCCCGGCGCAGCGGATCGGTCCATGTGATGATTTCAAAGCGGCCGTCTTCATGCTCGACCAGCGCGGTGCAGCTTTCCACCCAGTCGCCGCAGTTCATGTAGCGAATGCCGTGCTCGTCGCGGATCGTGGCGTAGTGGATGTGGCCGCAGATCACCCCGTCGGCGCCATGGCGCCGCGCCTCGGCGGCGAGCGTCGCCTCGAAGGCGCCGATGTAGTTGACCGCGTTCTTGACCTTCAGCTTCGCCCATTGCGACAGCGACCAATAGGGCACGCCGAACGCGCGGCGGAAGAAGTTGACCAGGCGGTTCATCTGGATGGCGAAGTCGTAGGCCTTGTCGCCGAGATGGGCGAGCCAGCGCGCGTTCTGCACCACGAGGTCGAAGATATCGCCGTGAATGACGAGGTAGCGCCGGCCGTCGACGCCGACATGGACGGTGTTTTCGACGACGTCGATGCCGCCGAAATGGGTGCCGTAATAGTTCCTCAGGAACTCGTCGTGGTTGCCCGGCACATAGATGACCTTGGCGCCCTTGCGCGCCTTGCGCAGCATTTTTTGCACGAAATCATTGTGCGATTGCGGCCAGTACCAGTTGGATTGCAGCGCCCAGCCGTCAACGATATCGCCGACGAGATAGATCGTATCGGCGTCGTGGCTGCGGAGAAAGTCCAGCAATCGGTCGGCTTGCGAACCGCGGGCTCCGAGATGGACGTCGGAGATAAACAAAGTGCGAAATCGCCGCTCCGGCAACTCTTCACTCATCGAGTCACTTCCCATGCGCGCACCTAACAGATTCCCATGACAGTGCGATGACTGGAGCCCGACCGGTTCCGACTGAATCAAAACCGACGGGATCGCCCATCCAAGGCCGAAATCACCGCTTCGCGCTGCCCTTCCACCACGAATCGGACGCATCCCACTTTGCATCCGCGATAACAGTCGCTTGCGACAATCTGGCGACATCGGCCGTGGTTCCGGCAACCGCTGGAAGCCCATCACCGCGGACTGCGGCTAACGGCAGACACAAATCCGCCTTCCCGCGGCGCGATGCGTCCGAGCTGTGCTGAAAGAAAAGCCCCCAGAGATATAGAGGGCGCAGGAAACGCCGGGTGCCAGCCGCACCCGCAGCCGCGTATGTAGTGTAGAAAGCACACGCGTTAGTCACCACAGGTTCGGCCGAAATCACCCGGCGTTTCCTGCGCAATGGTTTTAACGGTTTCCTTCGCGCTCTCCCCAGTGACCGGGCTTTCTTGCCACTGTCGCCGGCGAAAACTTGTTTTCGCCAACTTGACGCCAGCGTCGGGGCGTCAGGACCACACGACTTCACCGTCCGCTTCAAGCGCGTTCGTCGTGCCGCGCGCAAAGCGTCCACCGCATCCCGCCTCCACGTTCGTGACGATCGCGAAACGCCCCTCGAGTGAGGCGGGACGGGGCGAGTTGGTAAAGGTGATTTGCCCGACGGCGAAAGTGGAAAATTTTTCGCAGAGGGGCTGGACAGAAAAATCGACAGACTGCCCGACAGGCAAATCTTGTGCGGCGGCGCAGACAAGCCGCAAGCTGGAGCGCAACGGACGTTCACTTTCCAACTGGACGGGACGATGGGCGAAAGGCGGCTGCGGGATATCGCCTGCGTCGGGCTCCAACAATATATCGTGATGCACGCATCCGATGATTCTTGACCTCGCTCAAATCTGAGCAAGACCCTTAGCTTATTTTTCTCATCGCCGGGCGGTTTTGCCAGCGAGGAGATATGCCATGAACGCACTCGTCTATCAGGGTCCAGGAAAGAAGGCGATCGAGGAGCGGCCGAAACCGCAGATATCGGCTCCGAACGACGCGATTGTCAGGTTATCGAAAACTACGATCTGTGGAACGGATTTGCACATTCTCAAGGGCGACGTGCCGACATGCACTCCCGGCCGTATTCTTGGTCATGAAGGCGTCGGCGTCATTGAGAGCGTCGGAAACGCCGTTACCGCGTTCAAGCCCGGCAACCACGTCATCATTTCATGCATTTCCTCCTGCGGAACCTGCGACTATTGCCGTCGCGGGATGTATTCCCATTGCCTGAACGGCGGTTGGATCCTCGGCAACCGGATTGACGGAACGCAGGCTGAATATGTTCGCACGCCCTTCGCCGATACAAGCCTTTATCATGTGCCAGTTGGAGCCGAGGAAGACGCGCTGGTAATGCTCAGCGACATTCTGCCGACGGGATTCGAGTGCGGCGTGCTCAATGGCAAGGTCCAGCCGGGATCGACCGTGGCGATCGTGGGAGCCGGCCCGATCGGCCTCGCCGCCCTCCTGACAGCCCGGTTCTACTCGCCAGCCGAAATCATCATGATCGATCTCGACGACAACCGCCTGGAGATGTCGTCCCGCTTCGGCGCGACCACGGTTATCAACAACAAGGACGGCAAGGCGGTCGAAAAAGTCATGAAATTGACTGGCGGACGCGGCGTTGACACAGCGATCGAAGCCGTCGGCGTGCCGGCGAGCTTCATCACCTGCGAAGACATTGTCGGCCCGGGTGGCGTCATTGCCAACATCGGCGTTCACGGCGTCAAGGCGGATTTGCACCTGGAGCGCCTGTGGGACCGCAATATCACGATCACGACCAGGCTGGTCGACACCGTGACGACGCCGTTGCTGCTCAAGACGGTGCAATCGCGGAAGATTGACGCGAACAAGCTTATTACGCATCGCTTCAAGTTCGACAAGATCATGGAGGCCTATGAAACGTTCGGCGCGGCAGCCAACACCCATGCGCTGAAGGTCCTGATCGAATTCTAGGCTTCTCCGTTCCCGGCATCTTCGAAAGGAGAAGGATCATGATCAAGCATCTCACAGATTTTCCGGATAAGGTCGTCGCGTTCCGCTGCACCGGCCAGGTGACGAAAGCCGACTACGACAAGATCCTGGTGCCCATTGTCCTCGAGAAGCTTCGCAGTCACAACAAGATCAGGTTATACTACGAAACCGGCGAGGACTTCGCAGGCTTTGATCCCGGCGCGATGTGGGAAGACTTCAAGGTCGGCGTTGAGCATCTGACGCGATGGGAGAAGGTCGCCGTCGTGACCGACACCGACTGGATCAGGAAGGCCGTCCACTTTTTTGCATTCCTCGTGCCGGCGACGACGAAACTGTTTTCACACGCAGAGGCTGCGCAGGCGCGGGCCTGGATTTCCGCCTAGGCTTCCGACACTTTCGGCGCGGCGGCCAACACCCATGCGCTCAAGGTCATCATCGAAATCTAACGTCGCATAGCGCCGAAACCACTTAACCTATCGGAGTTTCGTAGATGGACCGCACGGCGAACTATACCTTCGACGAACTCCGGGTTGGCGATTCCGCGAGCCTTACCCATGCGCTTACATACCAAGATGCCGAACTCGCGGCGACGATGCATAGCGCTTTCGGCCGGGCGGAGATTGACGCCGAGTTCGATCGCTCCGCTTCCTTCCGCGCAATCTTGTCGCATGGGCTCTCCACCGCTCTTGTTTCGAACCTTCTCCACAGCAAATTGCCCGGAACCGGAACCGAAGTTACCCACCTAGCCTTGAACTTCGGAAGACCAGTCCGTTTTGGCGATTCCATAACGGCGAGCATCAAGGTTTCCCGGAAGGACAATTCCAGTCACCACATCTTCCTGGATTGCAACGCCACCAACCAACGCGGCGAGATCGTCGCCGACGGCATCGCGGAAGTGATCTGTCCCGCGGAGAAGGTTCTGCATCAACGCAACATACCAGCGGATTCCGCGCCGATTTCGAAAGGCCGTCACCACCAGAGACTGGTTCAGCAGGCAAAGGGGCTGGAACCGATCCGCACCGCGGTGGTTCATCCAATCGATTCGGTCTCGCTAGTAGGTGCGATCGAAGCCGCCAAAGCGCAACTCATCATACCCGTGCTGGTCGGACCCGAATCCAAGATCCGTGCGGCAGCGGAACAATCGAAGCTCGATCTTTCCGGCTACGAATTGGTGCCGACCGAACACAGCCACGCAGCCGCTGCGCAAGCGGTGGCTCTGGCTCGCGATCGCAAGGTGGAAGCCTTGATGAAAGGCAGTCTTCACACCGATGAATTCATGGGTGCGATTGTTGCTGAGGAAAAGCTGCGAACCGCCCGGCGGATGAGCCATGTTTTCGTAATCGACGCGCCGGGATACCCCCGTCCGCTTTTCATGACCGATGCGGCTATCAATATTTATCCGACGCTCGATGACAAGGTCGACATTGTCCAGAATGCGATCGATCTTGCGCACGCGCTTGGCATTCCGCAACCGAGGGTGGCCATTCTGTCGGCGGTCGAGACGGTAACATCGAAAATTCACTCCACTCTGGACGCCGCGGCGCTTTGCAAGATGGCGGACCGCGGGCAGATCACCGGCGGTATCCTTGATGGGCCGCTCGCCTTCGACAATGCCGTCTCTGAGGAGGCCGCAAAGACCAAGGGTATCGTATCTCCCGTGGCCGGTCATGCCGACATATTCGTGGTGCCCGACCTGGAGTTGGGCAATATGCTCGCCAAGCAGCTTGAGTACCTCGCCGACGCCGACATTGCCGGCATCGTGCTGGGCGCGCGAATTCCCATCATTCTCACGAGCCGCGCCGACAAGACCCTGGCGAGACTCGGCTCCTGCGCCATCGCGGTGATGTTGGCGCATCGCGGGAAGGAAGCTCTTTCATGAGCGGCGTCATCCTGGTTCTGAATGCCGGCTCCTCGAGTATCAAGTTCGCGCTGTTCCCATGCGAGCGGCGACCTGCGAGGAGCGACGTCATCTGCGAAGGTGAATACGAAGGGTTGGGACACCGGGTTCATTTCACCGCAAAGAACGGCGCCGGAAACCCTCTGATCAACGAAGATCTCCCTGAGGCCAGGACGCACGAGGACATCGTTGCAGCGCTCCTTCGCTGGCTCGAGGCGCGCTTTCCCGAACAGGCACTGGTCGCGGCCGGGCATCGCGTCGTCCACGGCGGCACGCTCTGCAACGGGCCGGTTCGCATCGATGCCGAGGTAATCGACGAGTTGACGCGCCTTGTTCCGCTGGCGCCGCTGCATCAACCGCATCATCTCAGCGCAATCGCCGCGCTTGCGAAACTGCATCCGACGTTACCACAGGTCGCCTGTTTCGACACGTCCTTCCACTGCACGCAGCCGAAGGTCGCCACCACGTTTGCGCTGCCACGGAGCCTTACCGACGAAGGAGTCAAACGCTATGGGTTCCATGGCCTGTCCTATGAATATATCGCGAGCGTGCTGCCCGAGGTGGTGGGCGAGGCCGCCGCCCAGGGCCGCGTGGTGGTCGCCCATCTCGGCAGTGGCGCCAGCATGTGCGCGATGAAGCAGCGCAGAAGCGTCGCGACGACCATGGGTTTTACCGCGCTCGACGGCCTGCCGATGAGCCGGCGGTGCGGCAATCTCGACCCAGGCGTCGTGCTTTACCTGATGCAGGAGAAGGGCATGAGCGCGAGCGACGTCAGCGATCTCCTTTACCAGTCGTCGGGGCTGCTCGGCGTCTCCGGAATCAGTGACGATATGAGAACGCTGCTCGAAAGTGACAAGCCTCATGCGGCCGAGGCCGTCGACCTGTTCGTTTATCGCATCTGCCGGGAGCTCGGGTCGCTCGCGGCTGCGCTGGGCGGGCTTGATACCTTCGTCTTTACAGCTGGAATTGGCGAGCACGCGCCTGAGATCCGCCGCCGCGTCTGCGAACATGCGTCCTGGCTCGGACTGACGCTTGACCAAACGGCGAACGCTGCCGGCGGCCCGAGGATTTCGGCATCCGGCAGCAAGGCTTCCGCATGGGTCATCCCAACTGATGAGGATCTGATGATCGCCCGACACACCTGGCGTCTCATAGATCGCGCGCCAGGCTTGACTATCCAAAAATGAGCTCGGCTGGTGCGCAGCACGCAAGACATGTAGGGGAACAGTGATGTCCAACAAACCATCCGTCAAATCCTCGGAGCTTTCGCTGCTCAGCGTCCCGGCGTTTTGGCCGGTGGCAATGGCGACGGCGATGTTTGAGGAAGGAACCGAGCTTTACGCGAAAAACCTCAAATTCGTGGAGGAAGAGACCAGGATTCATGGCGAACTGAGACCTGTCCTCGCGACGCCAAACACGGTGCGACTCGATTTGCGGACAATGGTGCTCCGGGATTACGGACAATCTGGAGGCATTCCGACGCTCGTCGATGCGCCGCATGCCGGCCATACCGCTGTCATCGCCGACTATCGTAAAGGCCAAAGTCTGGTCGAGACGCTGTTGGCCAACGGCATCAAACATGTGGCATTGACCGACTGGAAGTCGGCCACTGAGGACATGAAGGATTTGGACATAGACAGTTACCTTGCCGAAGTTGTTGTCGCGATCGACGATCTCGGCGGTCGTGTAAACCTTGTCGGACTTTGTCAGGGCGGCTGGCTGTCAGCGATGACCGCCGCGCGGTTTCCCGAGAAGGTGAATTCGCTCGTGCTTGCGGGTTCGCCTATCGATACGGACGCGGGTAACGGTTCAATCAAGCGCATGGTCCATCAATCCAAGGCTTCATTTTACGCGGAGCTGGTTGCGCTCGGCGGCGGATTGATGAAGGGACAATTCATGTTGCAGGGCTGGAAGAACATGCATCCTGAGCAGCATTACATTCAGGATCACATCGATCTTTACGAGCATATTGACGATCCGGCTTATCTCGCCAAGGAAGAGGCCTTCGAGAGTTGGTACGAAAACCCGATCGACCTTCCGGGCCGATGGTACCTGCAAGTCATCACGCAGCTGTTCAAGGAAAACCGGCTCGCGAAAGGTGAGTTTGTTGGGCTCGGCCGCAGGCTCAACCTCAGGAATATCACGTGCCCGACCTATCTGCTGGCCGGCGCGTCCGACGACATTACAACTCCAGAGCAAGTTCTCGACGCGGCGAATTATCTCGGAACCCTCAGGGATCGCATTGTCCAAAAGACCGTGCCGGGCGGCCATATCGGACTTTTCATGGGAGCCACGACGCTGAAGCAGCATTGGCCGCCGATAGCACGGTGGATAGCCGCCCAATAGACGCCATTACAGGTACGAAAGTTGGCTTCGACTGTCTTTGAAGTTGGCACGCTCAATATGTGGTGATTGTTCCTAGCAGATTACCCGGTTCGACCGATTGACCGTCCGTCAAAACAACACTGGACAACACCCCGGTGACAGGCGCGTTCAGTTCGTGTGTTACCTGGTCGGCAATAATTTCTACCAGCGGCTCGTGAAGCGTTACTGGCTCGCCAGCCCGTTTGAACCACCGTCCGATCGACGCCTTGACGTCAGATTTTACGAACGCCGGCGCACGTATTTCCGTCTTCATGAAAATGTCCTTCCCATTCAGGTTTTCATTGTTGGTGAAGCGTGGGTCAGCGGGCGCGATAGGATGTCATTCCTTCCTCGCTCTGCTCTCCAGCGTATACTCTGATCGGCTCGCTGTCTCGCCTGCGGCAAGTTCGATGATTTCCGCGGTGATTTCTTCTTGCCGGACGATCCGTTGAGTCGCCTGTAACGCGGAAAGCTGGCGCTCGATCTGGCCGTGCGCCGAAGCCATGGCCTCCATGCGTGCCTCGTTCTCCGCCGCGAAGGCATGGAGTGCTGTCTTGCAGAGTTGTGCGTGCACGTAATCAGCCGTAAGCCCGATCAGGAGCGGCTCGGGCGCCAAGTTTAGTATCGGCGCACCGGCGTTCGTCGGACGGGAAAAGCCGGACATGTCGAGAGGGAACAATCGACGACGTTCGATTTGGACGCCATGGCCGGGTTGCCATTGGCTGAAAACGGCGTCGAGGCGATTGATCGCTCCCCTGGCGAAGCGGGTATAGAGCGCTTCGGAGATCCGGTCAGCGAGTTTGGGAACGCCCAGCGAATGAGACGGCATTGGGCTGTTCCATGCGGCTCGGACGCCTCGTTCGGCGGCGATGGCATTGCCTCGCGTACCAATTAGAAAAAGCTCCGACGTGGAGAGATCTTTACTGACCGCATCGAGCACGCGCTCGCTGAAGGCACCGGCGAATCCTTGCTCGGCACAGAATAGCACGAGTGCCGAGCGGGCCGATCGGCGCGCAGCGGTTGAGCGGCCGGCAGGGACCAGCGGGAGGGTTCGTCCAATGGCAAGTGCGATTGTCGCCGCGTAGCTGTCGACTGCCAGAAGCTGGCTGCGCGCTTGCTGGGCACGTGCAGCAGCGATGCCGCGCATCGCATTCACAACGGCGCCGAGCTGGCGGATACCGTCGATGCGCGCGCTGATGTCGGCGAGGCGCTCGGTCATGGCTGGCCCGCGAACTTTGGTGCCGCCGTCTGCGGGTTCAGCGACTGAACATATTTCCGCAGTGCTTCGCGGATTGCTTGTTTTCTGGCATCGTCGAGTATGCCGGTATCCTGGATGCGACGGACGATGTCCGGCACGTCGCGGTCAAGCGTCTCGCGCAGACCTTGCCGAAAATTCGCAATTATCGGTAGCGGCAGCGGATCCAAAAGGCCGGATTGCACCGCCATAACCAGGGCCACCTCGTCGGCAAGCCGTAGCGGAACATGCTGCGGCTGGTCCAAAATCGCGCGAATTCGCGCGCCCCGGACGAGCTGATTGCGGACCCGCATGTCCGGCATTCCGCCGAAGCGGGTGAAAGTCTCCAGTTCGAGGAACTGGGCATAATCGAGCCGCAGCGTATCCGCCGCCTCGCGAAGCGCGTGCGCCTGGGTCTTGCCGCCGACCCGGCTGACGCTGGTGCCGACGTCGACTGCCGGCTTCTGCCCCTCATGGAAGAGCTTGGCATCGAGTACGATCTGACCATCGGTGATCGAAATAAGGTTGGTCGGAATGTAGGCGCTGAGATTGCCTGCATCGGTCTCGGCGATCGGCAGCGCCGTCAGGGAACCGCCACCCTTTTCCTTGGAAAGCTTCGCGGCCCTTTCGAGAAGGCGGGCGTGAACGTAGAAGATGTCCCCCGGGTAGGCCTCGCGGCCGGGCGACTGTCGGGTGAGCAGGGCAATCTCGCGGTGGCTTGCCGCGTGTTTGGACAGGTCATCGACCACGATCAGGGCATGCTGGCCGCGATCACGAAAATATTCAGCCATGGTGAAGGCCGCGAAGGGGGCAATCCATTGCAATCCAGGCGAACTCGACGATCCTGCCACGACGATGATGCAGCGCTCGGGCGCGCCGAAGGCCATGATCGCGTCGATAGCGCGACGGACGCTCGAGCTCTTCTGGCCAACTGCGACATAGACGCAGACCAAATCGCTTGTCTTCTGATTGATGATGGTATCGATTGCGATGGTGGTCTTGCCGACGGCGCGATCGCCGATGATGAGTTCGCGCTGGCCTCGACCAAGTGCGAACAGGGTATCGACCACCACGAGGCCGGTCTGAACGGGCTGGGTCACCAGATCGCGATCGATGATGTCGGGTGCCGGGCGCTCGATCGGTTCTAGCCTATCCGTGACGATTGGCCCCTTGCCGTCGAGCGGACGGCCCAGCGGATCGACGATACGACCGAGGAGTGCCGGTCCCACCGGCACCCGCACGACATCGCCCGTGCCACGGACGGTATCGCCGGCCTCGATCGCATTCACATCGTCAAACAGCACGCAACCGACGCGGCCGCGCTCGAGCACCTGCGCGAAACCGAACTGTCCCTTGTCGAAACGCAGTAATTCGTCGAGCCGGACGGTGGGCAGTCCGGAAACCAGCGCGATGCCGTCTCCAACCTCTTCCACCCGGCCGATCTGCTCAGTTTGCGGTCCGAGCGTCACGCCGCCAAGCTTTGCGCGAGCTCGCTCGAGCCAGACGTCTGCGAGAGTGTCAGGATCGCTTGCCATGTCCGAGGTCCGCAAGAATCCTGGTGAGGTCGGCGCGCCAACTATTGGCAACGACAAGGTGAGGGCCGCGCAGTTCAAGACCGGCGACAAGCGCGGCGTCCACCTTGAAGGTGATCTGCGGACGAACTCCGAACGCTTCGCCAATCAATTTTCGGTAACGTTCCTGATCGGCCGGCTCGAGCGGAGCCGCACTGATCGCTTCGAGCACGACGCCGTCGGCGGCGCAGGCCTTGCGCACGTCCTCCGGAAGCCCCCGAATCTCCTGAAGCAGCCAGTCGAGGAAGGCGGCGCGTACCGCCGGGCCGTCAAGGCGGGCGACGAGGCGTTGCGCAATTTCGACCGCGAGCCGGCTGGCCTGCTCGATCCAGGCCGCCTCCGCGGCGTCGCGCTCTTTCTCAATCGCCAGCCTCGCTGAGGCCTCCAGCGCCGCCGCCTCCTTGGCGGCTGCGGCAAGCGTCGCGGTACGCGCTTCTTCCACGGTCTTGTGAGCTGCGGCGATGATCGCCTCGCGTTCCCTGTCGAAGCCGGCGCGCGTCCGCTCGATCTCTGCGAGTGCATCCGTCGCATGGCTGCGCCCGGTTTCTGCTTCGGCCAGGATCTGTTGCGCTGCTGCGCGGCGTTGCTCGATCATCGCCGCGACCGGGCGCCAGAAGAATCGCGCCAGCAGCCATACCAGAACGATGACGTTGACGGCCTGGATACCAAGCGTCCACCAATCGATAGTCATGGCATCATTTCAGCAGCGGGTTGGCGAACAGCAGAAGGAGCGCGATCACCAGGCAGTAGATCGCCATGGTTTCGATCATCGCGAGCCCGACGAACAGCGTGCGCGAGATGGTATTCGCGGCTTCGGGCTGGCGGGCGATCGCGTCCATGGCGGCCGCCACCGCGCGCCCTTCGGCGAGCGCCGGGCCGATTGCCCCAAACGAGACCGCAAGCGCGGCCGATATGATGCTGACGAAGGATAACCAGTTCATGGCGGGATTCCTTGGCTTGAAGTGTTCGTATCGGACTGCCCCTCGTTCACCGCCCCGGCAATGAACACCATCGCCAGCACCGAGAAGATGTAGGCTTGTACCGCGCCGGTGAGGAGATCGAGCGCCATCAGCGGGATCGGCACGAACAGGCCGGCGAGCGAGGCAACGATTCCAATCACAAAGACACCGCTCATCACATTGCCGAACAGGCGCACGAGCAGCGAGAATGTCCGCGTAAGGCTCTCGATGAAATTCAATGGAATCATGATCGGGTTCGGCGAAGCGAAGGTCGAGAAATAACCTCGCACGCCGCCGGCTCGAATGCCGAACCAGATCACCGCGATGAAGACCAGAAGCGCGAGCGCGGCGTCGGTCTCAAGATGCGCCGTCGGCGGTTCGACGCCGGGCACCAGCGAGGACCAGTTGGCTACGAAAATGAAGAGGAACAGTGTGCCGATAAAGGCGCGATAGGGCGCAGGTTCGACCCGCATCGTATCGCGGATCTGGCTGTCCACGGTATCGACGACCAGCTCGAACGCCGCCTGGGTTTTCGAAGGGACGAGCGACAGACGGCGGGCGACGAAGATCGCGCCGAGAACGAGGAGCAGCATGATCACCCATGTCGTCACAACGCCGGAGGTGATCGGCACCGGGCCAAGGTGGAACAGCGGGACGCTGGCGAGCGGCGAGGTCATGATGCAACCTCCCGAACTCGCTTGATGACCGCGAAGCGAGCGACGAGCACGCCGAGCGCCATGGTGAGCAGCGGCAGCGCGCCCTCGAGGCTCGCCAGTGCCAGCACGCCTCCGACAAGAGCGAAGCGGCCGATCATCAGAGCGATGATCGCGGCCATGCTCCCGGCGAGCCGGCGGGTGCTCCACCACAGGCTGCGGAAATACAAAATACCGAGTCCGAACCCGATTCCAAAATGGGCGCCGAGGCCGAGAAGCACGGCCCAGGCCGGAAGCGGATAGAACGAGGGAATGCTCATGCGCTTTGCATCCATTTCCAGGCGGACCAGCATCCGAGCGCCAGCCCAAGCATAAGGAGCGGGCCGGTCCAGAAAAGTCCGGAGTTGAATTTCTGATCGAGCCAACGGCCGGCAAAAACGCCGATCAGCAGGGGCACAACGATGATCCAGCCGAGCACGCCGATCTGGGCAAGCCTGCGCGTAACCGACGGATCACCCTCGCGCAGCCAGCGCGTGTAACGCTTGCCGCGCAGCCTAACCCCCCTGAGGAGCGGATCGTGCTCGTCGGGCCCTGCCCCGGCGTCGGGTGGTGGTGCTTGCTCCGGCGCGGTCATGAGAACATCTCCGAACCGCCGCGTTGATCCGGCCGAAGATGGCGCATGATCTGTCGAATTGCATTGAGATGCAGGCGGGTGCTCTCGACGTGTTCCGTCCGCTCAGTCTCGATGTCGGCGCGGAAGCGCGCCAGGACCGTTTCATCCAGGTTAGCGAGATCGTCCCCGGGCACCGCCTCGCGGGTCGCGATGGCGATGTCGTGCCCGCCGGCCACGGAGAGGACGCCGCGGCGCACGGCGCAATGGCGCCGCGTCGCGTTGCTGCTTTCCCAACTCACGACGGAAATCGCGAGGCTGGTGAGGAAATCCGCATGATGAGGCAATATCCCGAAGCTGCCCGTGGCGTCTTCAGCGCGCAGGGCGACAACTCCGTCTTCATCAACGACAACCGCGAGCGGTGTGACAATGCGCAGCCTCACGACGGGCTTTCCTTTCCGGGCGCCGCAGCCTCCTTTTGGCGCGCCTCGCCAAGGGTTCCGACCATATAAAGCGAGCTCTCGGCCCATTCGTCGGTTTCGCCGTCAAGAATTGCGCGGCAACCGGCGATCGTATCGGCGCGAGAGACGCTGCGGCCCGGCATGCCGGTAAAAGCCTCCGTGACCGCGAATGGCTGACTGAGGAAACGCTGCAGACGCCGAGCCCGCTTCACGATCAGCCGGTCGTTGGCGCCAAGTTCTTCCACCCCGAGAAGTGCAATGATGTCTTGCAGGTCTTTAAAGCGAGCGAGCATCTCTCGAACTCGTTCGGCGACAAGATAGTGCTCCTGGCCCACGACAACCGGATCAAGCAGCACGGAAGATGAGCCAAGTGGATCGATGGCCGGATAAAAGCCTTGCGCCGCCAGCCTGCGCGACAGCATGATGATGCTGTCTGTGTGGATCGAAATAGCCGTCACGGCTGGATCGGTGAAGTCGTCGGCCGGAACGTATACGGCCTGGATCGCAGTGACAGCCGCACCGGCGACTGAAGCAATCCGTTCCTGTAGCGAAGCCACCTCGGTCGCCAACGTCGGTTGATAGCCGACGCGGGAGGGCAACCGTCCCAGCAGGCTCGACAATTCGCTTCCCGCCTGGACGAAGCGGAAGACATTGTCCATCAGCAAGAGCACATTCTGATGCTTTTGGTCGCGAAAATACTCCGCGACTGTCAACGCAGTAAGCGGCACCCGCCAGCGGGCTCCGGGCGGCTCGTTCATTTGTCCATAAACAAGCACCGTGCGAGCGAGGACTCCCGACCTCTGCATGTCGGTCAGCAACTCATGGCCCTCGCGGGAACGCTCGCCGACCCCGGCAAAGACCGAGATGCCCTTGTATTTCTCGACCATGGCGTGGATCAGTTCCATGACCAACACGGTCTTGCCTACGCCCGCCCCGCCGAACATCGCGGCCTTGCCGCCCTGGGCGAGTGGCGCAAGCAGGTCGATGACTTTTATGCCCGTCTCAAACACGGCGCTGGTTGAGGTCTCTTCATCGAGTGCCGGTGGCGCATTATGGATGCCGCGACGCGGGGTATCAGCTGCGAGGGCGGGCCCACGGTCGCGAACCGTCCCGACGACGTCGAGAAGGCGTCCCAGAACGCTATCTCCGACCGGGATCGTGACGGGCGCACCGGTCGCGCGCACTTTCGTCGTGCGCGCCAAGCCCGCCGTCGCCTGAAGCGCGATCCCGCGGACGGTTGTGGGATCGATGTGGCTATGGACCTCGAGGACCAGCCGCTCAGGCCGATCCCATTCCACGATCAAGGCGGTGTTGATCGGCGGCAGCGTTTCGCCGTCGAAGCTGACATCAACGACGGCACCTCGAACCGATACGACTGTTCCTATCGCCGACGCAGGATTCATGAACGGCCATTCGGATTGTGACAAGTGGCTTTATGATACCTCAATATGAGATTCCCCTGTCGCGATATTGATACGCATCAAGTCGAGCGTGCCGGATGCGGACGGACAAAAGCGGAATATTTCTGCAAGGAGGCACTGGACAGCCCAAATCAGGCTGCGCTGCAGCGAATTTGCGTCTAGGCGCATGCGATTTCCGGGGCTTCCAGGCCTCACCAGCGCAGCTCCACGCCAGAAAAACGATCACCTGATTTGCCTGTCAGGTAACCGGTCGGGTGAATACACAGCTTATCCCTTGGGGAACGCGAGCAGATCGGCATTGATCGCAGCCATTTCGGCGGGGTCGATATCCGCTTTGCCAGATAGCTCCCAAATTCAGCGCCGCGCAGAAATGACGCGATGTGCGATGCAGCGCTGATCAGCGGCGCTCGATATGGGCGGGCCGTGTATTTTGCCCTGTCTATCAAATTAACCGAATTCCGATGGCCTCAGCTGGTAACCTGCCTTGCCAACGGCGCGAATTATAGAAGTTGGGTTCTTAGAGAAATGCGGAATGAGGGAGAGCGAGAATGACAACGAAAGCTGTACGATCCATCCGCATCACTCACCGATCGAGCGGCGAGGTCATCGCCGAGGGACCGCTCGGATTCTGGGGCATTACGCCGTTTGAAGGAAACTTCTACATCCGTCGAAGGTGCCTGAAGACGAAATTCCTGCGCCCGAACTGGATACCGGGACTTTGCATCTATAAATTCCTCTACGTTTGGCTTGATCTGCGGCTTCCCGAAGGGTCGCGTGAGCCGTTCATCGGATGGATGTACTGGCTCCCGAACCCGCTGCTGCCGTTCATTGCATTTCGACCTGCTGTTCCGCGATCTTCGCCAGCACTTCAGATCGATGAGATCGCCACTTAGGGCAAAGACAACATTCGGACCTGCCGATGGCCACAGACCGAACAGACCTCGCCGCGCGCAACTCTGGTGACGGTAACCCGTCACGGCGAAGGATCGTTCTCACCGGATTGACGGGTGCACTTGCGTCCGTAGCCAGTCGCTCGATTGGATCAACGCTGGCGGCGGACGCTCCGACGTTCCAGTCCGGCAGATATCAATTTACCATGATCCGGCCGCAGCTGGAGTTGCCATCGATCCGGCTGTCCGGCTCGAAGGAGGTACGGTTGATCTCTCGTCCCTTCGCGGCAAGCCGGTGCTTCTTAATTTTTGGGCATCTTGGTGCGCGGCCTGCCGAACAGAACTACCGATCCTGGAACGGCAATACGAAAGCGCCTGGCGTAGCAGCCTGGATGTCATCGCTGTTTCGGAAGACCGAAGCAGCCGGTCGACGGTAGATCGGTTCGTAAAGGCACTGCACTTACGAACCCTGCCGATCTGCCTCGATCCCAATGGATATGTCGCGTCTTCGGACAGTGACAAAAGGAGGGACGCTCCCTTCGCGCTTTATGGAATGCCGATCACCTATCTTGTCTCAAGCTCGGGATTGATCGTCGGATACATGCCCGGCGCCGCTGATTGGTCATCGGCCGCGGCTACCGATCTGATCGAATATCTCCGCAATACATGACATCGCCTATCGCGGCATGACGTCCGGCTAGTACCCGCTTTCCGAAGTTCGTGATCCGGCTCCCCATCCTCGCAAACGAACTTCGGAGGGTACTAGCAAACTTATGATTCTAGTGCCGCTTTTCGATTTGAAGTTCCTGATCGATTTTGCCGCGCGTGACGCAGGAACTTCAAATCGGCGGCACTAATTGCCCGGCGAAGGCATCTGGCTTGGGTTAAATCGCCCGCGCAGCGAGCGCCGGCGATCTCTCCCGTGACGTTTAAATCACGGAACCAGGAACGGGAGGACGTAACCTTTCCGACCATCGGGACGAATTGTTTTGTCAGGCGGGGCAATTGGCTCGCCTGACAGCTGACTGAGCATTTCGCAGGGTCAACCCGAAAATCGGAGGAAGTTGAATGTCCAATCGTACGTTATCCGCCATGGTCGCCGGCGCGTTTGCCATCGCCGTTGGATCACTTGCCGCCACGTCCGCCACGGCGCAAATGAACAAGGGCGACATGGAAAAGATGATGAAGGAGAAGCAGGCCCAGACCATGAAGGCGATGGAGGGCGGCAAAATGGAGAAGTGCTTCGGCGTCGCGCTGAAGGGCCATAACGACTGCTTTGCAGGAGCGGGTACGACCTGCGCCGGAACGAGCACCACGGACTATCAGGGCAACGCGTTCAAGCTGGAGCCGAAGGGCACCTGCACGACGATGAATACGCCGAAGGGGCCGGGAAGCCTCACGCCGAAGGCCTGATCGCCGATCATCGGGGCGGGCCGCGCATCGCCCACCCCTCTTTGGAGGTTGCCGTGCCGTTTCTGTCGTCATCGCCACAAGATCGCATTCCGGCCCGCGGGGGCGTCGGCCTCAAGGCCGAGCATTACCGCACCATCATCGAAACGCTTCCCGATGTCGGATTCTTCGAAGTCCATGCCGAAAATTACATGGGCGCCGGTGGACCACCGCATCGTTACCTGTCGGCCATCCGCGAACGATACAAGCTGTCGCTTCACGGCGTCGGCCTGTCGATCGGTGCCGATCGGCCGCTCGATGAAGGGCATCTTCAACGCCTCGCGCAGCTTCTCGAACGGTATCAACCAGGACTGTTTTCGGAGCACCTCGCCTGGTCATCGCATGAAACCGGGTTCCTCAATGACCTGCTACCGGTGCCATACACCGCGGAAACGCTCATCCGCGTTGCCGACCACATTGACCAGGTCCAGAATGCCCTCGGCCGGCAGATGCTGCTGGAGAACCCATCGACTTATGCCGCCTTCTCCGAGAGCATCTATTCCGAAACCAACTTCATCGCCGAGGTAGTGCGGCGCACGGGATGCGGACTCCTCCTCGACGTCAATAACGTCTATGTCGCATCAACCAATCAGCAATGGGATCCGATCGCCTACATCAACGGCTTTCCGCTTGCCCATGTTCAGCAGATTCATCTGGCCGGTTATACAAGGGAAGTCGACGAAAAGGGGCGCCCACTGCTGATCGATACCCATGATCGCCCCGTCGATGAAATCGTCTGGGATATCTTTGCCGAGGTTATTCGGCGCATCGGCGCCGTGCCGACGCTGATCGAGTGGGACAAGGATGTGCCGGAATGGCCCGTCCTCAAGCAGGAGGCAGAACGGGCCGAAGCGGTCATGCTTATCGCCGGATCGGAGGCCGTTTGCCATGCGGTTGGCTGAGAGGCAGCGCGGCTTTGCCGCGGCACTGCTCGACCCGCGGCTGCCGACGCCGTCCGGCCTGGTCGGACCGGACGGAGAACCAAGTTCGAGACGGTTTGCCGTCTACAGAAACAACGTCGTGTTCGGCCTGATCGAGGCGCTAGGGGCGGCGTTCCCGGCCGTGCATCGCATCGTCGGCGCAGATTTCTTTCTGGCCATGGCTCGCGCCTATGTCGTGAGAGAACCGCCGCGCTCGCCGATCATGCTCGACTATGGAGCGGGCTTTCCGGATTTCATCCGGCACTTCGAGCCCGCCATGGCGCTGCCCTACCTGGCAGATGTTGCGCGCATCGAGCGCGCCTGGTCGGAGGCCTATCACGCGCCCGAGGCCTCGCCGATCGATCCCTGCGAATTCATCGCAATCGCGTCCAGTCAGCTTCCCGCGATGCGTCTTGTGTTTCACCCGTCGCTCCGCGTCGTCCGGTCGCATTTTCCGGCGCTCACCATATGGCAGATGAATGTTGGGAATGGCGTACCAGCGCCGGTCGATCTTGCCGCCAGCGAGGATGCGCTCGTCGCTCGCCCGCGGATCGATGTTGAAGTCCGATCGATTCCGAAGGGCAGCCCGGAATTTATCGAAGCGCTTGCCGACGGGCGATCGGTGCTCGCTGCTTTGGAGGTGGCCTTGATCGCGAACCCTCGCTTCAACCTGGCGGGCAATCTCTCCGATCTGATGCATGCTGGCGCCCTGGCCGGCTACAACCTTGCAAATGAGGCAACGTGAAGATGGTCTCTCACATGAACATCGCAGCGGTCGAAAATGCCATGCGAGAGATTGCCGGGAGGCTTTCCCGCATTGCCCTGGTCGTGGCACCGCCGGTGCTGCGGATCGCGCTGGCTTTACCTTTCTTCAAGTCCGGGCTGACCAAGTGGGATGGGTTCCTGATCCTGTCGCCGGCCGCCGCATACCTTTTCGAAGACGAGTTCAAGCTGCATATTTTCGGCAACGCCTATGGTTTCCCACTGCCTCTTCTCGTTGCCTACCTCGACAGTATCGCCGAAATTGCCCTGCCCTTGCTGCTTGTCGCGGGGCTCGCGACGCGGTTCAGCGCGCTTGCGCTTCTGATCATGACGGGCGTTATTCAGCTCGTCGTGCCGGAAGGCTGGGCAAATTTCCATCTGCCATGGGCAGCCTTGGCGATTGCTATCATCGCACTGGGACCAGGCAGGTTGTCGCTCGACTACTTCGCGACCTGTGCGCTCGCGCCAAATGACGGCACGCCTGGAGCCTTTCATCGATGACCAGCGACCGAGGCAGCCAGACATCATTGCTGAGGCTCGTTGCCAAAGACGACCGCATCGATGTCAAGGCCGAGCCGGCCAGGCGCGAGCTGGACTGGGCAATCCTCATGGCCCGCGCTCAGGATGGCGATCGCGCAGCCTATCATCGGCTGTTGCAGGAAATCACACCATACCTGCGCTCTCTCGCGGCGCGGCGACACCGTAGCCCCGACGACATCGAAGACGCCGTCCAGGACATTTTGCTGACCATCCATTCCATCCGACAGACATACGATCCGACCCGACCTTTTGGACCGTGGCTGGTGACGATTGCCGACCGGCGCTCCATCGATCGGCTGCGACGACAAAGTCGCCACAGACGCCGCGAAACATGCCTCGAACCGGAGCACGAAGCCTTTGCCGACGTTCACGCGGATATTGAAGAGAAGCCGAACGGGCGAGAGCTGGAACAAGCCATCAACAATCTTCCGCCCGCGCAACAGAAAGCCGTCCAGTTGCTCAAGATCAGGGAGATGTCGTTGAAGGAGGCGGCGACGGCAAGCGGAATGTCCATCACATCACTCAAGGTCAATGTCCATCGCGCCATCAAGAACCTTCGGAAAATACTGGTTAGTCGGAACGAGCCATGATCAAGACACCCGACCTCATTGCATCCCTGGCAACAAACCTGACGCCGGTACGGCGGCTGCGGCCTCCGTTGATGAGGGCGGCCGGCTGGCTCCTGCTTGCCGCTCTCGTCCTGACACTGCTTGCCATCAATCAGGGAATTCGCCCCGACCTCGCCCAGCGCTTGCGCGAGCCGGCATTTGTGGTCTGCATGGCGGCATCGATCCTGACCGGCATTCTGGCGGCGATGGCTGCATTTCTCGTAAGCTTGCCGGATCGCTCGCGGCTTTGGCTCCTTTTGCCCCTGCCATCTTTGATCGTGTGGTTTTCCAACATCGGTTATCAATGCTTCACCGATTGGATCTCGATTGGACCTGAGGGCATTGGTGTTGGTGAAGCCGCGCGTTGCTTTGCGACTCTCGTGCTGACGAGCCTGCCATTGTCGTTGGCGATGCTTGTCATGCTGCGCTACGCGGCTCCGCTGCGGCCCACCGCCGTGACCGTCATGGGCAGCCTCGCTGTCGCTGCCATCACCGCGACGGCATTGTCTGTATTTCACACCATGGATGCCACGGCGATGATTCTGATGTGGAACATCGGAACCGCTGTCATGTTCGTGGGGCTAGCGGGTAGCTTCGGCCGAACCATGCTCCGATGGGTCGCCCCACGCTTTAGCGCGCCGGACTAGCGGACGCGCAAGATGTCAGACGTGGATTTTGGACCTGCAAAATCGTGCTGGGGGGTAGCATTGGTCTGCCTGACCGGGCAATGTCGGTCTCGCCACGTCATGATGCAAAAGATACCTGGATTTGATCTGGATCAATGCAGATCGTCGAATTGAAGAAGCGACTGTGGCAGCCAAAAACTCCCCACTATCGAAGCGGAGAACAAGAATAGGCAAAGGAGAACGCCATGACGACGACCTGTGCCAAATGCGGCGAGATGCTGATTGCTCCCGATTGGTCGGAATTCGTAAGTGAGCGTCTGGTTGTTAATCTTTGGTCCTGCACGAAATGCGGTGACAGGTTCGAGACCAGGGCCTGTTTGCCTGCCGATGCCGCACCGAAGATAAGCAAAGCCGTCTGGGAGGAAATGTTTCCGCCGCTGTTAGTAGCCTGAAATGCTTCTGATCATCGGTTGAGGTCGGTATCGATTTGTCGCAGCGAGGGGCGAACCGCGATGACTATCTTCATGGTCTTCGTGTGCTTTACATCTGGCGAGGGACAAACCGCACGATGCCACCCTGCCTATCCGCAACAGTATGCCAGCGCGGATGAGTGCGAAGTATTTTTGCAAAACGATCTTTACTTGAAGACCTACCTAAAAGGGGTTCGCAGCGGACAATATCAAAAGGGCATGTCCGTCGAAGTCCAGTGCATGAAGAAAGCCGTGTCCGCAGCGGAGCCGGCCCGTTAGATACCCGACAGCACGACGCAAGCGGACATCGATGGTGGACGGCTGGCACGGATATCCACGCGGCCATCTCAATGTTGCTAACCGGGGAAGAACAGATCGGTCGGGGCAGGTCTGAGCGTAGAAAAATCCGCCGCTCGCAACCTCATCGACCCAAACGGGCGTTTGTCGCTCCGGGAGGGGCTAGGTTGGTCCATGCCTGACTGATGAGGCCCATCAGCCGCTCCCGGAACGTCGTCCGTATGTTAGCCGCTACGCTGGTGCCCGAACATTGCAGCAGCGGTCACTGCGGCAAATTTTGCAGGTGGAGTCATCTGATCTCCTTCTGCTTCGGCCAACATGATTGTTAGCCAACCAAAAGTGTGCAGTGCGATCCAATCTGTCAAGCGCCTCGGCGCCGCGGAACCATGACGATACGGCAGCAGCTCTCACCTGTTTTCCATGGAGCATCAACGTCTCGGCTTCAGTGAGTATGTCTCGCATCCACAGAAACCGGCTTCCGCAGTGTCTGTTCATGGCAGATAGTGTTGCAAAAACGCGGCATGCCGCCCGGCGAACCTCGCGACCAAATAGAATGATTTTAAGCGGGCGCAATCGTGATTGCTCGCGCCAAACTTCTGGATTTAGCCCGTCTTATTCGCCAGCGGGCGCCTGAGAGGTTGGCGAGCGTGGCGTAAAGCGCTGATGCGGCGTAGGATTCGGTTGCGAAGCCAACCCCATCACCTTCACCCGCGAACGCCACGCCCGCCATGACCAATGATACGATTTTGCCATTCTCATTTCCAGCCGTTCAGGCCAAGAAAGTCACAGCTGCCTTCGATGGCGGGCGCCTGACCTCGAATGGGGGCGTGATGCTTCTGGCGATGGCCGAGCGGCGTCTCGGTTTGGCCGACAATCTGGCCCGGGTGTTCCCGGATCGGCGCGATCCGACGCGGGTCGTGCACAGCCTGGTCGATATGTTCCGCGCCCGCATGTTCGCGATCTGCTGCGGCTACGAGGACGCCGACGACCTCGATCATCTGCGGTCCGATCCGGCGTTCAAGTTGGCCTGCGGACGGCTGCCGGACACGGGTCGGGATTTGTGTTCGCAACCGACGCTGTCGCGGCTAGAGAATTCGCCGCGACTGCGCGACGTGATCCGCCTGACCTACACCTTGGTCGACGCATGGATGGATAGCTATCCGTGCGAGCCCGCATCCGTCACGCTCGACATCGACGACACCTGCGATGTCGTCCACGGCCATCAGCAACTCTCGCTGTTCAACGCTCATTATGACGAACGCTGCTTCCTGCCGATCCACGTCTATGACACGGAGAAGAGCCGGCCCGTGGCGGTCGTGCTGCGGCCCGGCAAGACGCCGGGCGGCGTCGAGGTGCGTGCCCATCTTCGACGCCTGGTACGGCACATCCGCACGCGGTGGCACAAGACGCGAATTACGTTCCGTGGCGACGGGCACTATGCTCGGCCGGAGGCCATGACGTGGTGCGAGAACAACGGCATCGACTACGTCTTCGGTCTGTCTGGCACCAAGCCTCTCGCCAGAAAAGTCGACGAGGTCGCTGACGACATCCGCACGCGACGCGCCATCGAGAACCTGGCTGTTCTGCGCGGCTATACCGAGACGCGCCACAAGGCAAAATCCTGGGATCGCGAACGGCGCGCCGTCGCCCGTATTGAGGCGACCACGCTCGGCCTCGACATCCGCTTCGTCGTCACCAGCCTCGATGTCGGATCGGCCGCATGGATCTACGACAGCCTGTATTGCGCGCGCGGCCAAGCCGAAAATCTGATCAAGCTGCACAAGACGCAGCTCGCCTCCGATCGCACCAGCTGCCGTTCGGCGCTTGCCAACCAGGTCCGCCTCGTTCTCCATACCGCCGCTTATTGGTTGATGCTTACCGTGCGCGACGCCATTCCCAAAGCCCGGGAATTGGCCACTGCCGAGTTCGCGACGCTGCGTCTTCGTCTCTTGAAAATCGCCGCCAGGGTCGTCGAGACCACGAGCCGCATCCGCCTCGCGTTCGCCGCGGCATGTCCCGAAGCCGACCTCTTCCGCAGCTTGCCCGGCGCACTGCTGCCGCTCGGTCCTTGACCGGCGGGGCGTGCGCCCCCGTTCGCCCAACCCATCCCTCAAGCGCGTTGCAAAGTACGGATCGTCAAGCGGTGAAAAGCCGAAGGCAATCCTGTGCCCCTCGTCAGCGGAGATCTGCGGCCGCATCAATCGGACCAAAAAACCGCATTCTCACGAATAGGACGGGTTAGAATGATCGCAGTAAGGGTTTGCTTTTGGAGGAAGCGACCATGACAGGAGCAGCTTTTCAGCCTGAACTTATCGAGTTGATGAGGTCCGTTTTGGAGGAAGCCACCGCAATGCTTCCCGAAGCCAAACGAACATCAACCGTCAAGGCTGACATTGCCTCGGGAATTCTCGCTTGCGCCGCTAAAGGAGAGCGAGATCCGATGGCGCTGAAATCGGCCGCCCTTTCGGCCGTCCTGGAGTGTACGCGCTATTCGCACGACATCTCACAAAATCGTCGAGCCGTGTGAGCCGGCCCAGCGCAGGTAACGCTTGCGACAAGCTCCAGACCCGGCTCGAGCCGTCGCGCCGCGCCGATCGTCGCGCGTGCGACCAAGATTCTGCTCGCTCGCCGATCACGCCCGTTTGATGTTTCTAAAGCGCATTTTATTGGGGGTGGCGAAAACCGCGCCTATGTCAGCCGTGAAAGGAGAACGGCCATGACGAAATTCGGATTGATTGGAGCGGCTGCACTTTCCCTTGTGCTGGCGACCCCCGCGATGGCAATGCACCATCATCGCCATTACGATTACTTTCACGCGCTCAAATATCACTACGGCTCTTCTTACGGAGCCTACACCTTCTACCGCGGGTACGACTTCGCCCGCAGAAACACCTTTAACTGACGCATCACAAGGGAGCCTTGATCAATTCGGCCGGACAGCCCAAAGCCAATCGCTGATTCCCCTGCTCCGCGATCGCGGCTTCGCCGGATGCGACCGAGCAGATCGGCATTGATCGTAGCTATTCGACCCGATGGCGACCGAATTCAGCGTCGCGCCGAAATGACGCGATCTGCCAATTGCATACTCCGTCCATCAAAGGACTCAGCCTTGGATATGGAATTGATTTCCAAAATTGGATATCTTTTCGTCTTGGACCGACGATCAATGGGCGCCCTAAAATGAAAGCCGTTGTTGCTGCCATCGTATTTTCCGTGATCTCGCTTGGTGCTGCCAACGCGCGTGATGGGGCCCGCGATACGGTCCTGATCGAGCCGGCCTCCTCCGGGAGTCCGTACGACTACGTCGTTCACGTCCGCAATACGTACGACATTGGCTACAATCCCGAGGTGAAAGAAGACCGCCTCCGCATGGCGCGCAAAGCCTTGAAAGGGCAGTGTCGGGCAACCCGGATTATTGGCGAAAACAAAATAAACAGGGAGATTTGGGGAATAACCAGCAGTCTGCCCGACTACATTGTACTGGTGAAGTGCTCTTAATAAAACCGGTGAAAATGATGGATCGGGCCGTGACCGTGCCCGACATCGAGACGACCGGCTGAGGCGATCGCCGCGGTGATAAAGGCCTTGGCATGGCGAACCGCGCTTTCCAGCGCCTCGCCTCTGGCAAGGAAGGCGGCGATGGCGGAAGACAGCGAGCATCCGGTGCCGTGGGTATTGCTGGTGGCGATGCGTGGCGCCGGCAGCGCGAGGGTGCCGCTGCCCGTGACGAGATAGTCGATGCTCTCGAGGCCCTCCCCGTGGCCGCCCTTGATCAATACGGCCGCACAGCCCAACGCCAATAGCCGCCTGCCCTGCCCCGTGATCGCGGCTTCGCCGGATGCGACCACCTCGCCCAGGAGGGCGGCGGCCTCGGGAAGGTTCGGGGTGACCAGCGCGGCGCGCGGAATGAGCTTAGTGCGCAGGCTCGCGACAGCGTCGGCCGCAAGCAGAGCGTCGCCCGAACTCGCGACCATCACCGGATCGAGCACGACCGCGGCTTGCGACCATCGCACCAGCGCCGCCTCGATCGCATCGATGGTCGCAGACTGCGCCACCATCCCGATCTTGACCGCCTTGACGTCGAGATCGCCGAACACCGCGTCCAGCTGCGCGGTCACGAATTCGGCCGGCACCGGATGAATCCCGCTCACGCCGCGCGTGTTCTGGGCGGTCAGGGCCGTGATGACCGAGGCGCCGTAGACGCCGAGCGCGGCGAAGGTCTTGAGGTCCGCCTGGATGCCGGCGCCACCCGATGAATCCGAGCCGGCGATGGTGAGCGCGATCGGTATCGTCATCGCAGGACTCGCAGGCCTCGAGGGTATCGCGTCAGGCGCATGTTTCATACCAGATCATGCTCTAGCCCGGCGTGTTGTTGCCAGCAAGTTCCGGGACGCTATATTGACGCTATATTGACCCCATATTGACCTTGGGGCGAAAAGCGGCGCCTATTCAAATAGAATACGCGCCGGTTATTTGTTAAGAGCATTTTCTTGCGGCTAACCGCATGCGACCTAGCCGGAAAATGCCCGTGGAGACGATAGCGATGGTTCCCTTCTTCATTCAGATCAAATGCAAGCTCGGCCAGTCCTACAAGGTCGCCAATGCGATTGCGGAAGCCGAGATCGCCTCCGAGATCTATTCAACCGCCGGCCATTACGATCTGCTCGTGAAGTTCTATGTCGACAACGACACCGACATCGGTCACTTCGTCAACGAGAAGGTGCAGAGCATTCCCGGCATCCAGGACACCCACACCATCATCACCTTCAAGGCGTTCGGCACACCCTAGAGCGAGATGGCTTGTAGTTGAATCGCATCTCGCTCTATCTTTGTTTGAGCATGATCTCCGCGCAAACGCATTCGCGTTTGTTAGCTAAGGGAAAACCGGTCCCCACTTTGCGCTAACGCGGCCCTGCGGGTCCGGATCATGCTCCGGGATGAACCCGGCGGTACCCGATATTGCAGTGCACGGCGCTATTTGCTGACCTTCATGCTGGCAATTGAAGGGGAGGACAAGCATAGTAGCTGTATCGCAATTTTGGAGAGGTTCATCGGCGTCGACGATGTGGAGATTCCGCCGTCGGCGCAGGCTGTTTTCGTAAAATATTGCTCTGGCAACAGGAGGCCCCGCCATGTCTCTGATGGTTTCCAACGAAGCAAAGCCGCTGCACACATTCGATTCCGCCGAAATGGGCGCCATCGCGCATCTCTACCGCGGCGAGGTCTATCGCTCGACGATCTGGCGAACGCGGCTCGACAACACCACCAATTGGTCGATCGTCACGATGGGAATCGCGCTGTCGACGACGTTTTCGAGTCCGGAAGCGTCGCCGCTCCCGCTGCTGCTCGTCGGGCTATTGATCGCCGTGTTTCTCGGCATGGAGGCACGACGCTATCGCTATTTCAATGTCTGGCGCGCCCGCGCGCGCTGGCTGGAAACGAATTTCTACGCGCCGATCTTCACCGGCGAAGCGCGCGACAATGAATGGCAGGCGATCCTTGCCCGCGACTACACGACGCCGCGCCATCACATTTCGTTTGCACGCGCGGCGGGCCGTCGGCTGCGTCGCAACTATGTCTGGATCCTGGCCGTCCAGGTGATCGCCTATTACGGCAAGATCGCCATCCATCCGACGCCCGCGGCGACGCTTGCGGAGTTTGCCGATCGCGCCGCGGTCGGCCCGATTCCCGGCTGGGTCGTTCTGATCGTCGGCTTCGTCTACAATTTCGGCTGGATCGCGTTCGCGCTCGGCACCATGTGGCTCGACCAGCGCAAGCACGGCGGCAGAGACGAAGCGGTGGCGATGGGTTAGCGATGGCGACGCCAGGGGGCGTCGTTGCCCTTCTACGAGAAGGTGCAGCCCCTCCCCGGCATCTGGGACACCCACGCCATCGTCACCGCCAAGGCGTTCGGCCAGGGTTAGTGCCGACGGCGCCAGAAAAACCCGCAATTCCAGGCGCCGTCTGCAAAGCGTGACGCCATCGCTTCATGTCTTTTTGGTTTTGTGTGGTTTCGCTCGCGTAGCCGCAGGGGCTTTCTTCTTCAATTTGGTTTGATTGTATTCAATGGCGGCGCGGACGAGATCTTTCAGCGCGCGTTCATTGATCTTGTCGCCCTCGAAAAAATCGATCGCTCGTCTCTGATTGCCTTCGAGGCCCGCGTTGAAGAGCTTGTCAGGATCCGGCAGGCGCGCGCCGTGGTCAAAGGTCAGCTTCACCTTCCCCTTGTGGGCGTTGGCGACGGCGATGATTCCGCCGCGAGACCACACCGGGCTTCCCATCCACTTCCATTCCTCTGTTATCTCCCGGTCGGCCTCAAGGATGCTCTTGCGGATGCCGGCGAACGTCTTGCCGCGCCAGTCCGTGAGTTCCGCGATCAGCTGGTCGATACGCTCAGACGGATTCATTGGCTATCTCTCACGCGCGGCGAAGCGGTCGGTGACCTCTTCCGGCTATTTTTCCGCGGGAACGATCGTGCGTTTCCCGAACCACATGCGGCGGAAAAGGCCGTCTTTCAGCACGAACTGATGGTAGAGCGCGGCGGCGATATGGCCTGCGATCAGAATGGCCAGCAGCGCTGCAAGAACCGCATGGACCCGGAACGTGGGCAACACGGCGAAACTGTCGGGCAGAGGTTCGCCATTGCGCTGGAACGCGCCGCTGATGAGCCACCCGGTGGCCCATCCGCTGCCGATCATCAGGAACACGATCGCATACAGGCTGTTGTGCGCGATCAAGGCCAGCCGGTCGAGCAGAGGCGAACCGGTCGCAGCCGTTGCCGGACCGGCGCTCCAGATACGGATGATGAAGCGTACAATCATCAATACGAGCACGAACATGCCGCCCGACATGTGCCACACCAGGATATCGAGTTTCTTCGGATCGGTGTTCGGCATATTCGAAAGCACGAAGAAGCCGAGGCACAGAAGGCCGATGATCATCAGCGCGAGCAGCCAGTGCAGCGCGACGAGCACGGGCTGGTAGCGCGAGACAAGGACGCGGCTCACGACAGGCCTCCCACCACGCGTTCGAGGTCTGCAATGAATTTCTGCCAGCCGTATTTCGCGCCCTGGTAGGCCCGTTGCTGATCCGGCCGGAAGCCCGACTGCTCCATGCGCAGGTGGGTCCCCGTGCCGGTCGGGGTGAGAGTCCAGGTCACGACGCTCTCAAGACCCATTGCGCCCCAGGTGTAAGACAGCGTCTTGTTCGGCTCGACCTCCAGCACCTGACAGTCGACGGCGCCCCAGTCCGCGCGCAGATTGAAACGGTGGTCGACGGCAGGCTTGAAGTCGTTCTTCATGAGCCACTCCTCGATCAGGTGCGGTTGCGTGAGCGCGCGCCAGATCTTTTCCGGCGAATGAGGTATCTCACGTTCGACGACGACGGAGAGCGTTTCGGGCGCGGCTTCGCTCATTGGTCCATCCTTTTGAGCAGATCTTCGAGATCGTCGAACCGGCTCTGCCAGAAGCCGGCCATCTGGCTGGTCCAGTCGATCAAGGGGGCAAGCGCGCCGAGCTGCGCGCTATAGTGCGTCTGGCGGCCTTCGTGGCGGTCGCGCACCAGCCCGGCCTGCCTCAGGACCCCGAGATGCTTTGAGACGGCCGGTTGCGAGACCCCGGACTGCGCTGTCAGGGCCCCTACGGTCTGCTCTCCTTCGCGGCACAGTCGTTCGAAGAGAGCCCGCCGGGTCGGATCGGCAAGCGTTCTGAAGAGAACATCGTGGGTGTTCGGCATTTTGGATCGATAACCTGCTGGCTATTGATTAATACATAACCGCGGAGATATGTGTTAGTCAAGCAGGCAGCGCCAAACCTAATGTTATGCGTCCTGCCCTATCGTTGATCATGCGCGGTCAGGCCGCGCGCTCCGCCGCAAGCGTGCTTGCAAATTGCGGATAGGTCTCGGCGAGTTCGCCGGTGACGCGTCCGCGCAGCAGCGCAAGCGTATCGGGGGCGGGTTCGGCGGTGGTCGGGACGTCGGCCGGCTCATCATAGTCAAACCCGGTATTCGCCCTGACATCGGCGGCGGATTTGCCGCGATGAACGCTCCTCAAGCGGAAGCGTTTGCGCGCCTTGTCGAAATCAAACAGCGCCAGCCCGGTCAGCAGCGCATGGGGTCCGCCATTGCGCGCGATGCCCTCGCTAGTGCCGGGCGCGCTGATGAAATCGACCTTGTCGACGAACACGCGCGGCGAATGTTCCTCGCGAAACAGGATCACGCGCGGCACGACGTAATAGAGGAAGGCTGAGCCGAACGAACCCGGCCAGCGGACGTCGCTCGCCGGGTAATCGCCGGTCCCGACCAGATTGATGTTGGCCTCGCCGTCGATCTGGCCGCCGCCGAGAAAGAAGGCGTCGACGCGGCCCTGGGCCGCGCAATCGAACAGCTCGACCGCGCCGTTCGTGAAGAAATTGTGCGCGCGCGAGCCGAGCACGACGATGCGCACCCGCTCGAGCCCGCGCGCCTCATTGCGCGCCCGCAGCAGCATGGCACCGGCGGCCGGAATCGGCGACGAGGCGCCGACGGCGACCAGGCGCACGCCGGCGAGCAGGTCCGCCACCGTCGCAATCAGGATTTCGCGCAGGCTTGCCGCCGCCACGCTCACGCCACCGCCTTAAACCGCTGCGCGAAGCCGTCCATATAGGCCGCGAAACCATCAGGCGATTTTGCCATGCGCGCGTAGCGCGCAATCTCGGCGGCGTCGGGGGGATATTCGCCCCACAGCCCGAGCGGCCATGCGCCGCGCCGCGCCTGCGCGATCGCGGTCACATAGAGCGCCGGCAGCACGCCGGCCGCGGAATTCTCGTCGGCGAGCAGCGACGTCTCGCTGATGCGCTCCACCGTGACCAGCGTCGTTTTCGCGGCATAGGCCATGGTGGCGAGCTCGGCCTGACGCCCGATCCGGACGTTGCCGAAGCGGTCCGCCTCGGGCGCATGGAACAGCGCGACGTCCGGCCGTATCGCGGGAACGACGACGATCGGGTCATCCGCCGCAAACGGGTTTTCGATGATCTTCCAGTCCGGCCGAACCTTCATCAGGTCGCTGCCGATGATGCCGCGAATGGGCATGAACGGAACGCCCTTCTGGCCCGCGACGAGACCGGCCAACAAGGCCGGACAGGTGGCGTCCATCAGCCGGAACACGCCCGAGCGCACGCCGTCGGAAAAACGCGGTGCTCCCCCCGCCTCGCCCAGTGTCACGGCGCTGGTCTCGATCGACCCGATCAGGCCCTCGCCGATCAACATGTCGGCCTGGATGCCGCTGATGGGGACGCAAATGAGATGGAGATTGGTCGGACGATGGGCGATCAGCGCTGCCGTCGCAGCCATGGCCACGCCGGCGTGATCGGTCGGAATCGCGAGCGACATGCCACCGCGGATCCCGGCGACCAGTGTTTCAAGGGAAGCGATTTCTCCCATCACGTTCACCTTTGCGGCGTTACCCCACTCGCCCCCGGGAGACGAGCCGCAGGCAGACTAATCCTTAACGGCTCGGACCGCCACCCGCGAACCGCGGGGCTGCCGGCCGCTCCGATTCGGCGGCAGCGGCGTAAAAAACATGGTTAGCCAACCGTCAACGCTCATTTTTTCAACGCTCATTTTTTTAGGGCGGGCGAATCTCCGCAAATCTGCCACAGAGCGTCGTGCTGCCACGTCAGCACAAGGTTCGGATCGGCTTTCAGCGCGCGCTCGTGCCGGACTTGCTAGAGCTTGTAGTCGCCGGGTTTGCGATAGGAAGAGCCGATCGGGTTGGCAACGTTCGGATGGTCGTCATGGTCAGGCGCCTGCTCAATAGCGGCGGCATAATCGCTGCGGTCGTAGATCCCTGCATAGGCTGCGCGGCAACCTGGGCTAAAGGCGGGGTCGTCGAATGCTCAACTCCTTGGTGGTCTTCTTGTTGATCCTGTGGGTGGCTTTGATGCCCGACCGACTTGGGTACGACGAAGAGGAAGGCGGGTCCAGGCGCATCAGGGAAGCAGGGTATGAAGCCCCTCCACCTACTCCGCCACCTCCTCCCATCGCAAAAGCCGGAGTGAACGATGGCGCAGCGATCAGCGCCGTCAGAAACGCTCCCAGCGTCAAACACCTGAGCACTAATTTGGTCATTTGAGCCTCCTGCTTTCTGAGCCTCCTGCTTTCGTCTGCGGCGATCCCTCCAGCTATACTGTTGACTCCCCTTGACTCCGTTTGACTCCCCTTGGCTTGAAAACGTTCCCCCTCGGAAAGATCAAAGATTCTTGTTTTCAGCAAAATCTCGAAATGCAATGGCCAATAAAGGCGGATGCAGCCCCGCCGCGTTGGGGCGCGCGGTGACATCTGAATTTCATGTCGGAGGGTGTGACAGCTACACTGTCCTTTCTTGGACAGCAGGGGTCATTGCCTGGTGCAGCCGCCTCTTGCTCCGCTGTGGTCAGAGCATTTTCCCAATCCAAAAATCGAAACTCCGCATTTTAGGCGCCCCTTCGGATCAAAGGCGCGGTTTTGACCGCCGGCCGGCCACACAAAATCTGCCAAGCCCGGACATACTCCAGCTCATTTAGCAACCGTTGAGGTCGCCATTTGCCAAAGGGAAAAAAGGATCAGGTCTCAGCTCTGCGCGGTCAGATAGACATCGTCCATAAACAACGCGTCAATGCCAGACTTGCGGAATGTGACGATCGCGTCGGTGGGCGTGCAGACGATTGGCTCGCTGTCATTGAAGGACGTATTGATGACGAGCGGCACGCCGGTTCGCGCAAAGAAACAGGATATGAGCTCGTGAAAGCGCGGATTTGATTCGCGTCGCACGAGCTGCACCCGGGCGCTGCCGTCGTGGTGCAGCACGGCAGGGATGCGACCACGCCGCTCGGGCCTGACCCCACACGCAAACAGCATGAATTCGTGACTGGTCGAGTGGGCGCCAACCTCGAACCATTCGTCGGCGCGGTCGGCCAGGACGCTCGGTGCAAACGGCCGGAAGTCCTCACGGTGCTTGACCATTTGATTGAGGATGTTGCGCATGTCCGCTCGGCGCGGGTCGGCGAGGAGCGATCGGTTGCCGAGGGCGCGCGGCCCGAACTCCATGCGCCCCTGAAACCAGGCGACGATCTTGCCATCAGCCACCATGTCGGCAGCGTCGCGCGCCGGGGATTTGCTGCGCCGGGGCATGAGACCGGCCGACTTGACCGCCGCCAGAATTTCGCGCCGGTTGAACGCGGGACCGAGATATGGCGTGGAGTTGCCGCGCTCGGGACGACTTTTCTGCTTGGCGCAATGCACGACAAAAGCGGCGCCGACCGCGGTGCCTGCATCGTGCGGCGCGGAGGGGATGAACACTTCGGAGAATTCCCCCGATTGCCGGACCAGCTCGTTGGTCACGCAATTGAGCGCGACGCCGCCGGCAAAGCACAGTCTGTCGAGCGGCACTTTGCGCTTGAGCCGCCGGACGAGCGCCATGACCGCCGCATTCGTAGCCTCCTGTAGCGCCGCCGCGATATCGGCATGTCGCGGCAAAATCTCCATGCCCTCCCGTGGCGGACCCAGCAAGGCCTCTATTCTGCTCGATTTGGCTGAAAAAAAGCCGATCGCCTCCGGGTCTACCGCATAATCCTCCTTGCCGACGTGCATGATCGACTGGAATGCGCGACGGTAGGTCTCGGGATTGCCGTAAGCTGCGAGGCCCATGAGCTTCGAGGCGTCGTAGGTCGAGAAGCCGAGATAACCGCAGATCACCTCCCATACGAAGCCGATCGAGTGCGGATAGTCGAATGTTTCGATCGACTGGATACGCGTACCGACGCCCTTCGCCAGCGACGAGCCGGCCGCCTCGCCGATGCCGTCGACGGTGAGGATGGCCGCACCATCAAAACCTGACGGGAAATACGCCGAGGCGGCATGCGCCAGATGGTGAGGTACGAAATGAAATCTTTGCCGCAGCCGACGTCCAAGAAGCTCATCGGCGACACCGCGCACCTGACCGAGCCGCAGCAGGAAGATTTCTTCCAACCGCGGATCCGGCCACCACTCGGCGCGAAATCGCGTTCGGCGCAATTGGGGGTCGAACGAGTATGCCACGTGATCGATATCGCCGGCGGTGAGCCCGGCATAATTCAAGCAGAAGCGGATCGCATGCTCGGGGAATTGATGCGGGTTGTCGACGTCCGGTAACTTGCCATACTTGATGCGATTGAATCGCTCCTCCTCGACGGCGACAACGAGTTTGCCGTCGACGAGCAGTGCTGCGGCCGAATCGTGATACACTGCATTGATTCCAAGAATGTTCACTGGCCCACCCTTGCTCGTATGGTTTCTTCCGCCCCAGCGATCGTCGCCGGGGCTGCCTCGATTGCCAAGTCCACCGCCAGGTCCGCTGCCAAGTCCATTGCCAAGTCCACGGCCAAGTCCGCGCAGTTCACCACGACGATAACTCCCGCCGCTGCATGCGGGCCCCCAAGGGATCATCAAGGATCATAATGTCGCAGTTTAGCTGTCTGAACTCGACATCTGGAAGACGTCGGGAGCCCGCTCGACTGATATTTCTTTAGGGGGTCGCCGGCTTCCGATACGGGTCAAAAGCGTTTTGAGCTGCGGCGCATGGATCAATTCATTTTCTGTATTGATCAGAGAGCGTCAGCTTGAACGGGTGACTGCGACCGACCGCAGGTCACTTCGGCCCCGGCGATGTTCGATCAGGCCGCTGCAATGCCGACCCGTCTGCAGCCAACGCGGTGCGATATTGAAAGTCAGGAGGATGGACCGAGATTTGCCGATCGGTGCTTGACGCGCCTAAAGTATCCCTTCAGGAAAAGTGTCAGAATCGGTATACGCTCCGATGCGTCGGGAATTGGCGGCCGGCCTCGCGTGACAGCAACCGAATGAAGGAAAGCATGATGAAATTCAGAATTCTCGGCGCTGCCGCGGCTGTTGGCGTGGTTGTTGGCGTGGCGGCAGTGCCCGCAATGGCCAGGCACGTCATCTCCAGCCCCGGCCGCTACGCCCAGAGCATCTATTGTGCGACCAGGGAAGCGGGAAATCCCTTCAGCAAGTATTGCGATTACGTGGCCTGGAGCGGCTGGAGGCGGCGAGGCGGCTGGGACAGCCAGCTCGACAATGCCTGCATGCTTGATCCTCATTACAAGCCACCGGGATGCTGGCCATAGACTCCTCGTGCGCGTGCGGCCGTGTTCGATGCCGGGCGATCGGCGCACCCATCGTCAGCCTCGTTTGCTATTGCGACGACTGCCAGGAAGGCGCCCGTCGAATTGAAGCGCTTCCGAATGCAGCCGGCTTCCGCGACGCGGACGGTGGAACGCCGTTGCTGACCTACCGCGACGACCGGTTCAGTTGTTCGGCCGGCGAGGAGCTGCTGGTGGGCTACAAGATCAGCGAACGCGCGCCCACCCGCAGGGTGGTGGCGTCATGCTGTAACTCCGCCATGTTCCTGAAATACAGGCCCGGATTCTGGGTTTCCGCGTATCGGGCCCGTTTCGAGGGAAATCTGCCGCCCTTGCAGATGAGGACGCAGATTGAGCACCGCCGGGTGGATACCGATCTTCCTCGCGATGTGCCGTGCTACCGGGGCTTCCCACCGAGGCTCTACGCGAAAATTATCTCGGCGCGCGTCACCATGCTGCTTGGACGGTGAGCCGTTCGGTCCGACAGGCCAACGGTTGACGCTGCGACACCGGCGATCTCGCGGCCGCCAATTCAGAGTTCGCCCTTTGCCGCTTTCCTCGGCCGAGGCGGTCCCTCGACCGGCGGCAGCGACTTGAGATATTCGGCGATCGCCGCGCGATCATCGGGCGACAATTGCGAAATGTTCTTGATCACGCGCGTCATCGCGCCGCCGGCGGAGTCGCCATCGGGCATTTGCCCGGTCTCCAGAAAATAGGCGATGTCCTTGACGCTCCAGTCGCCCAGCCCCTTTTGCGTGATGTTCGGCACCCAGCCTTCGCCTTCCGGATTGGGTCCGCCGGCGAAGCGCTGTGCGGCGATGATGCCGCCGAGGAAATTTCGCGGCGAATGACACTCGGCGCAATGGCCGAGACTGCCCGCCAGATACGCGCCGCGATTCCATTCCGCCGAGCGCGCGGGGTCCGGCACGAAAGGCTTGCCGTCGACGAACAGCCATTTCCAGATGCCGATATTGCGCCGGATGTTGAACGGAAACGGCACGTCATGATCGCGCACCTTGCCGGAGACGGGGCCAAGCGTTTTCAGATAGGCGAACAGGTCGCGCACGTCTTCAACCTTCGCATGCTGATACGAGGGATAGGGAAAGGCGGGAAAGTAATGGAATCCTTGCGGAGATATCCCTTCGGTCACAGCATTGACGAATTCAGCCTCGCTCCATCGCCCGATGCCGTCGACGGGATCGGGCGAGATATTCGGCGCGTAGAACGTCCCGAATGGCGAAGGTATCGCGAGGCCGCCGCCGAGTTTCAAGCGATCCGGCTGGCCGGGCACGGCATGGCAGGAGGAACACCCTCCGGCGTTGAACGTTGTCAGGCCGTTGGCAAGGTTCGGCGTGTAGGGCTGCAATGCTGGCGGGGTCGGAGGCGCCGTCAGCCACCAGAAGATTGCGAAGCCGATGCCGGCAGCAACAACCAGACACAGGAAAATTCGTCGCAACATTCACCGATCCGTCATTACGCCATTCCACTCTACGGCTAGTATGCCAGCCGTTCGAGCGATACGTTTGCTGAAAATTTCTCGCAAGAAGGGCCTTGTGCGGGAATAAGATCGAAAACCCGATGTTTTGAAATCGGCACCGTCAATTGATGCCCACAGGGAGAGAACCATGTCGAATACCAGGACCATGCTTGCGATGCTTGCGCTGGGAGCGACCGTTGCGTTCGCCGGACCGGCTTTCGCCGAGAAGATGAAGGCAACGCTGGATGGCAAATCCGAAGTCCCCCCGAATGCCAGCGCCGGCACGGGCACCGCCGATATTGATTACGATGCCGCCACCAAGAAGCTGAGCTGGAAGCTGACCTATTCGGGGCTCTCCGGCCCCGCGACCGCAGCCCACTTCCATGGGCCGGCCGAACCCGGCAAGAACGCCGGCGTCGCGGTTGCGATCCCAGGCGCGACCGCGAGCCCGGTCGAAGGCAGCGCGACCCTGACCGACGCCCAGGCCGCCGACCTGATGGCCGGCAAGTACTATATCAACGTCCACACCGCAGCCAATCCGGGCGGCGAAATCCGCGGTCAGGTGACGAAGTAAACCGCACGCGAGAATAAACAACGACGAACAAAAAAGGCGGACGCATCAGACGTCCGCCTTTTTCGTTGAGCAGCCCGGATTTATCCGTTCTTGACGCGGTAGGTCTCGTGACAACCGCCGCATTGCTTGCCGATGACGGGCAAGGTCGCCTTCAGCGTGTCCAGATCCGTGATCTTGCCCTTGGAGTCCGCGACGGCCTTGGCGAAGCTTTTGATGTGCTCGTCGAAGCCGGCCCGGTCTTCCCAGACTTTTGGCGATGCGAAGTAGTCCCCCTCCGGCTTCAGACCCTTGGTGCTGTCGGGAAACAGGGTCGGAAACTTCTTGATGGTGTCTTCGAACTGGGCCAGCGCGGCATTGACCGCGGCCTGATCATAGGGCTTTTCGCCCTTGACCATCGCCGCCAGCGCGCCTGCGTTCTTTCCGTTGCCCTTCATCATGTCCTGGGTCCGCTTGACCTGGTCCTGCTGCGCTGCCACCGCGCCTATCCCGAGCACCAACGCTCCCACCACAACTACCGTTCGCATCATCAGCCTGATCTCCCTGCTTTAAGTTATGCGACGCGCGTTCGTTAGATATCAGAGACTATGCTATCAGAGACTATGCCGGCGCTGGTGTTCGCGGATCGCAACCCAGACCCGTTCGGGCGTGGCAGGCATGTCGATGTGGTCGATCCTGTATTCACGCCACAAGCCCTCGATGATCGCATTGACGACCGCAGGACAGGAGCCGATCGCTCCGGCCTCGCCCGCGCCCTTGACGCCCAGCGGATTGGTCTTGCACGGAATATTATGCGTCTCGAACACGAATGAGGGACCATCGGCCGCCCGCGGCAACGCATAGTCCATGAAAGTACCGGTAACGAGCTGGCCGTCCTTCGGACTATAGACCGCCTGCTCCATCAAGGCCTGACCGATCCCCTGCATCGCGCCGCCATGTATCTGTCCGGCAAGCAGCATTGGATTGAGCGTCACCCCGAAATCGTCGACGATGACGTAGTTGAGGATTTTGATGATGCCGGTGGCGGGATCGATTTCGACCTCGGCCAAATGGGTGCCGTTCGGAAAGGTGCCGTCGGCCGCCGTGAAGGTCGCGCTCGCGTTCAGCTTCGAAGGATCGACCCCCGGGCGCTTGGCCAGATCGGCAAAGCTGATCGACCGGTCGGTGCCCGCAACCCGTATCGTTCCCTCATTGATCTCGAGATCGCCTGGGCTCGTTTCCAACACTTCGGCGGCGATCTCCCGCAAATTCTTGCCGAGTTGGCGCGTGGCGCGTTCGACGCTGACGCCGCCGGTTGGAATCGACGCCGACCCGCCGGTACCGAGACCGGTGGCGATCTTGTCGGTGTCGCCCTGCAGGATGTGGACGCGTTCCGGCGGCAGCCCGAACTGCTCGGCAACGAGCTGCGCATAGGCGGTCTGGTGGCCCTGCCCGCTCGACTGGGTTCCGATCAGGATCGAAACATCGCCGCTCTGATCGAGACCCACATTGGCGGTCTCCTCGCCCATCGTGCCGCAAACCTCGACATAGCTCGCCAGTCCAATGCCGCGCACGAGGCCGAGCTTCTTCGCGGCCCTGGCGCGCTTCGGAAATTCCTTCCAGTTGGCGATTTCCATCGCCCGCTTCATATGCGCGGCGAAATCGCCGGAATCGTAGACCTTCCCTGTCGCGGTTTTGTACGGCATCGCCCGTGGCGCGATGAAATTCTTGCGCCGGATCGCATCCGGCGTCAGTCCGAGCTTGCGCGCCGACGCATCGACCAGCCGTTCCAGCACATAGGCCGCCTCGGGGCGTCCGGCGCCCCGATAGGCATCGACCGGCACGGTATTCGTGAAAACCGTGCGGACGCGGCAATGAAAGGCCTGGATGTCGTAGAGCCCGGGCAGCATGCCGGCGCCGCCATGCGGAATGTAGGGTCCGAAGGTCGACAGATACGCTCCCATGTCGCCGAGCAGGTCGACGTCCATGCCGAGGAACCTGCCGTCTTCGGCCAACGCCATCCGCGCCGTGGTGGCATTGTCGCGCCCCTGCGCATCGCCCATGAAATGATCGGCACGGTCGGCGGTCCATTTCACCGTCTTGCGCAGCTTGCGCGCGGCGAATGCGGCCAGCGCATATTCGCGATACGGAAACAGCTTGGTGCCGAACCCGCCACCGACATCCGGACAGATCACCCGCATCTTTTCGAGCGGGATCTTCAGCACCATGCCGCCGATGATTTCGCGCAGGCGATGGCTGCCCTGGCTGCCGACCGTCAGCGTGAGGTGATCGCGCCTCGCATCATATTCGCAGACCACCGCGCGCGTTTCCATGAAATTGGTGACGATGCGCGGATTGACGACCGATATTTCGGCTACCGCGTGCGCTTTCGCGAACGCCGCCTCGGTCGCCTTCTTGTCGCCGAGCGACACGTCGAACAGCACGTTGCCGGGATGCTGGGGCCAGACCTGCGGCGCCCCCTGTTTGACCGCATGGAGGACGCCGACCACTGCCGGCAGCGGCGTCCAGTTGACCTCGATCGCTTCGATCGCATCGCGCGCCCGATCAACCGTATCGGCGACGACAAACGCAACCGCGTCGCCGACGTGACGCACCTCGTCCCTGGGAAGGATCGGATAGGGCGGGCCGGTGAATGGATTGACTTCCAGATTGAACAGGCACGGCAGGTCGCCGAGATCCCCGACGTCTTCGGCGGTCAGCACCGCCGCCACGCCGGGCAGGCCGCGGGCGCGCGTGGCGTTGATGGTGAACTTCGCATGCGCATGCGGCGAGCGCAGCACCAATGCATGCAGCGCCGGCTGCGGCGCGAAATCGTCGGTGTAGCGGCCCTTGCCGCGAATGAGCGCATCATCCTCCTTGCGAAGTACGCTTTGCCCGACGCCGAATTTGATGGGAGCCATTCGATCTCCATTTCCCCCTGCGCGGCCGCTTTACAACCGTGACCTAAACCATTGAAACAGCGGGCGATCTTCCCGCAAATTCCGACTGCCGCAGCCGATCTTGCGCTGACTAGTTCCAGCCATATTGCAGCGGATCGCAAGACAGCGCAAACGCCTCTTTGTCTTGACCTGCTTTCTTGGCATGCACGGTAACCGCTTCGCTCGAGAACGCTTAGCCGCGCACCAGCGAGCTCAGCCAGCGTCTGCCGAACAAGAGCAATATCGATGCCGCATAGACCAGCGTACCGACGACGATCAGCAACAAGAAGGCGGCCTCGTCACGCAACGCGCTTAAGCCGGAAAACTGTGTCCCTGCGAACCTCGCGGCCAGCCAAAGCGCGGCGCCCAACACGGCGCCGGAAGCGACAAACTTCGCCAGCGATCGCATCCATGCGCGATCGAGATGGAAATAGCCGGCCCGCACCGCAAAGGCGATCACCAGCAATAAATTGATCCAGGCGCCGACCGCGGTCGCAAAGGCAAGACCGACCTGCGCCAGCGAGCCCACCAGCGCGAACTTCAATCCGACGTTGGCGGCAACGCCGATCAGGGCGGCCTTCACCGGCGTTGCGGTATCCTTGCGGGCGTAGAAGGTGGCGACCGCGCTGCGGATCAGGACAAACGGGATCAGTCCGACCGCATAGGCCGCAAGCGTCGCGCCCGCGGCCGCGGCGTCGCCCTTCGAGAACGCGCCGCGCGCAAACATCGCCCGCATGATGACATCGGGGACGGTCAGGAACGCGGTGACGAACGGCACCGAAAACAACAGCGTGAAATCGAATGCCCGCCGCTGCGCGGCCAGCGCGCCGGCGTGATCCTCCGACGTCAGCCGCCGCGACATTTCCGGCAGCAACACCGTGCCGATCGCAATACCGATCACCCCGATCGGAAGCTGATTGAGGCGGTCGGCGTAATAAAGCGCCGAAAGCGCGCCGGCGGGAAGGAAGGTCGCGATGATGGTATCGGCGAACAACGCGACCTGCGTGCCCATCGAACCGATCGTCGCAGGTCCGAGCGCCCGGAAGAAGGCGCGGATGTCTTCGTCGAGCTTGGGCCTGGCGAACCGGGGCAAGCCGCCATGGCGGGCAAGATCGCCGGCGAGCAGGAAATATTGCAGGAAGCCGGAGATCAACACGCCCCAGGCCGCGGCATGGCCCGGCGTCGGAAACAACACCGCCAGCGCCAGCGTCGCCATCATCGAGATGTTGAGAAAGATCGATGCTGCCGCGGCGCTGGCGAAGCGGTGCATCACGTTGAGCATGCCGCCATACAACGTGACCAGCGTGATCAGCAGCAGATAGGGAAAGGTGATCCGCGTCATCTCGATCGCGAGCCGCCGCTGCTCGGCGTCGTCTGTGAAGCCCGGCGCGAGAAGGCTCATGGCCTGCGGCATGAACAGCCAGGCGAGCGCGAGCAGAACCAGCTGCGAGATAAACAACAGCGTGAAGATGCGATCGGCGAACAGGCTGGCCGAGGCCTCGCCCCGTTCGCCGTGGACATGCGCATAGGCCGGCACGAACGCCGCGTTGAAGGCCCCTTCGGCGAAGATGGCGCGAAAATGGTTGGGCAGGCGCAGCGCCACGAAGAACGCGTCCGCCACGGGACCGGCGCCGAGGATGGCCGCGAGCATGATGTCGCGCGCAAATCCGGTCAGCCGCGAAAGGAGCGTATAGCCGCCGACGGTGAAGATACGACCGAGCATCCGCCGCTTCTAGCGCATATTCGGTTCCGATTGCATCAGAACCGAAGCGCTATTCTTTTGTTTTGACGCGTTTTCTACCGCAGATAAGTCTACGCAATCTGCGTAAACTTGATTGCTGAGCGAACCGGGATCCACTTCGCTAGAAAGCGCTATGGTCGAGCGCCACTTCAAAACGGCGAAATCAGGTTGAAAACACGCCACGCACAGCCTTGATGATCCGCTCCTGCGTCACCTCGTCGAGATAGGCATGCATCGGCAGGCTGATGACATCGCCCGACAGGCGTTCGCTTACCGGCAAGCCGCCGTCGGCAACCGGAAAATCCCGATACGCGGTCTGCTGATGCATCGATTTCGGATAGTAGATCGCGGTCGGAATGCCCTGCGCTTTCAGGGCAGACGCGAATTCATTGCGGTCGGTCCCAACAGGCAGCCGGATGGTGTATTGCGCCCAGACCGAGGTCGCCCCGGCGGCGAGACGCGGAACGGTCACGACATTGCCGAGCCCCCGCGCGTAGCGCTCCGCGACGCGGTTTCGCGCCGCGATTTCATCTTCGAAGATCTTCAGTTTTTCGATCAACACCGCCGCCTGAATGGTGTCGAGCCGTCCGGTCAGCCCGAGGCGGACATTGTCGTATTTGTCCGAGCCCTGGCCGTGAACGCGGACGCTGCGCAGCGTTTCGGCGAATCGGGCGTCGTCGGTGAAGATCGCCCCGCCGTCGCCAAAGCAGCCGAGCGGCTTTGCCGGAAAGAAGCTGGTCGCGGTAATGCGGCCGAGACCGCCAAGGCGGCGGCCCTTGTAGCTGGCGCCAAACGCCTGCGCCGCATCATCCAGCACGAACAGCCCTTCGGTGTCGGTGACCGCGCCGATGGCGTCATGGTCGGCGCTCTGCCCGAACAGGTCGACCGGGATCACCCCTTTCGGCTTGAGACCGAGCCGTTTGGCGGTGATGATGCCACGCTTGAGCGAAGCCACGTTCATGTTGAAGGTCGCTTCATCGACGTCGACGAACACCGGCACGGCACCCGTCAGCGCCACGGCCTCGCCGGTCGCGCAAAACGTAAACGACGGGCACAGCACCGCATCGCCACGGCCGACGCCTTTCGCCATCAGCACCATCAGCAGCGCGTCCGTGCCGCTGGCACAGGTCACCACATGCTTTGCGCCGCTGAAGGCGGCGAGCGCGGCCTCGAGTTCGGTCACTTCCGGGCCGTTGATGAACTGGCAATGGGCCAGCACGCGGGAAACCGCCTCATCGACGGAATGGCCGAGCCTGCGCCGCTGCGCGGCGATATCGATGAAGGGAACGGGATCTGGACGAAGGTGCTGGTTCATGGAGCCTTGCGAGGATTGGGAGCGGGACATCAGCGGCGAAGCGGCCTAGCCGACGACGCGCCGCGGTCCCTTGCGGGCGGGAGAAGCCACGGCGGAAGAATTCACAGCGGCCCTGGCGGGATTTTCGAGGCAGCGGATCGCAATTTCGAGGCTGGCGACGCCCTCGTCGCCGGTCACCGCGGGCACGCTGCCGCTCCGCACGGCATGGAGGAACGCGATCAACTCGGCGCGCAGCGGCTCGTCATGGCCGACCGGCAAGTGGCGCATCGAATAGCTGCCGTCCGGCTTGAAGCCGAAACATTCGGTGACCTGACGGGTCAACAGATCGCCCATCACATATTTGCCGCGGGTCGCAACCGTGACGTTGCGCGCCTTGAACGGCGTCAGCCAGTTGGTGTTGATATGGGCAAGCACGCCGGAGGCGGTTCTGAACTGCAGCAGCGCGATGTCCTCGCGTTCGGCGACCGCGCTGGAGAGCTGCGGCTGCACTTCGACAATGTCTGATTCCGTGAACCAGCGGATCAGATCGATGTCATGCACGGCCAGATCGATGACCACGCCGACGTTCGACATGCGCGGCGGGAACGGTCCGACGCGCGTGATCGCGATCGAAAGAATGTCTTCACCCGAGATGGCCTTCTTGATCGCCGCGACCGCGGGATTGAAGCGTTCGACATGCCCCACCATCAATGTCACGCCGGCGCGGCGGGCCGCGGCGACGATCTCCTGCCCCTCCTCGACCGAGGATGCGATCGGCTTTTCGACCAGGATGTGAATGTCGCGCGCGATGCAGGCGAGCGCGATCTCGTGGTGCAGATGCGTCGGCGCAGCCACCGTCACGGCATCGACGCCTTCGGCAATCAGCTCATCGAGGCTTGCAAAGGCACGGCAGCCCGCCAGCTCGGTGGCGCGCGAGCGATGCTCCGGCAAGGGATCGACGATCCCGACCAGCGTGGTATCGGGTAGCCCCGCCAGCACGCGGGCGTGATTGCTGCCCATGATGCCGGCGCCGATCACGCCGACACGCAGCGCACGTTTTGCCTCGGTCTTCAGACCCGACGCGGACCCTTTGGAAACCATATCATTCAACCCCAACATCCCGGAATCACCGGAAACCACACCGCTGCGCCGCGGGTTCTCTAGCACGTCGCCACAGGCGTGGCGAATGGTTGGACGGCGAACCCAAACACGTTTTGATTCAAAGAATTACACGCTAAACGCCGGGCGCGAAATATCGATTTCCGTTAAATTACGGCCCGCCGGAGGGCCCGCGAATCCGAACCGCCGTCCCGGTATTGCCCAATCATTCACGAGCGCTGGTAATCGTCCTCGATGCGGATGATGTCGTCCTCGCCGAGATAGCTGCCGGTCTGAACCTCGATCAATTCCAAGAGGATCTTGCCCGGATTTTCCAGCCGGTGCACGGCGCCGATCGGGATATAGATCGATTCGTTTTCATGCACGATCTTGACGGCTTCGTTGACCGTCACGCGCGCGGTGCCGCGCACCACAATCCAGTGCTCGGAGCGATGGTGATGTTTCTGCAGCGAGAGCCGTCCGCCCGGCTTCACGACGATGCGCTTGACCTGGTGGCGGTCTCCCATGTCGACCGATTGATACGAACCCCAGGGGCGATGCACCTTGAGGTGATCCTCCGTCACCTGCGGCGCGACCGTCTTCAGCTTCGCCACCAGCCGCTTCAACCCGTTGGCATCCTTTTGACGCGAGACCAGCACGGCGTCCTGCGTCGCCACCACGACCAGATCGTCGACGCCTTCCAGCGCCACCAGCGCCTTGTCGGTCGAAACGTTGCAGTTGCGGGAATCCTCGAACACGGCTGTGCCTTGCGCGGCGTTGCCCTGGCTGTCCTTGCCCGACAGTTCCCACACCGCGCGCCAGGAGCCGACATCGGACCATCCGCACGCAACCGGCACGACCGCGGCACGCGCGGTCTTCTCCATCACGGCATAGTCGATCGAAATAGCCTTTGCCGATCCGAACGCATTCGCCTCAAGCGTCACGAATCCGAGATCGCGCCCCGCTTTGGTGACGGCGTCGCTGACGGCTTGCACGCTTTCGGCATCGAACTCGCGGTATTCGTCCAGCAGTACGGCGGCACGAAACATGAAGTTGCCGCTGTTCCAGAGATAACCGGCCTTGATGTATTCGGTGGCCGTTGCGGGATCCGGCTTCTCGACAAATTTCTTCACCGCATGGACTTTGCCGGACACCACTTCGCCCGGGCTGATATAACCGTATTCGGTGGCGGCGCGCTCAGGCTTGACGCCAAAAGTCACGATGCGCCCCGCATCCGCCGCGACAAGCCCCTCGCGGCAGGCCGCGACAAAAGCTGCGGTATCGCGGACGACGTGATCGGCGGCGAGCGCCAGAACCACCGCATCATTGCCGCGCATTTGTGCAAACGCCGCGCCGGCTGCAATTGCAGGACCGGAATCCCGCCGCATCGGCTCCAACAGGATATCGGCCTCACACCCGATCTCGGCCAATTGCTCCAGAACCATGAAGCGGTACGCGGTATTGGTAATGACGATCGGACGCTCAAACAGCGCCGGGGCCGACACCCGCAGGATCGTCTCCTGAAATGTGGAGCGCGTGCCGAACAGAGGCAGAAACTGTTTCGGCCGAACCTCGCGCGAGGCCGGCCACAACCGCGTCCCGGCGCCGCCGCACATGATCAGCGGAACAATTTTTCGATCCATCAGCGTCTCTCTCGTTCCAGCGGCCACGATCCTACGCGAAAATCGGGCACATCATCCTCAATCAAGGCCTCGGACCACAAACCGACATCGTGCATCACATCTCCGACAGCGGCAGTCTCCATGACGTAGCCGGGCTTTATCGCCAACATACCCTTTACCCCCGCGCTACCCAACTCCTGCGGCGGAAAGCCTGCATCTGGCGTTAACATTTCCGGTTGGTGATTACCGATGCTCCAAGATCTGCGCCGGCACCGCCCCTCCACCGTGTCCACCGGGCATGAATTTGGCTGCGGACGCGCCGGACGCGCCTCTTTAGCCGCCCTGTTGCGGAGACGGCAATACCCCGCTAAGCGGCTATTGCCAATTTGGCTCTAAAACCATACCAAGGCGCCGAAGTTCGGCGCGCGGCATCGAATTGCGCTGATTTCTTGAAGTCCTCCAGACCTAAAGTTCTCCCAACTTGGCGAGCGCGGGCGAAATGCGCCGGATCCTGCTTTCAGCGATAAAGGTATTGGTCTCGGCGGCGCTGCTCTTTCTTGCGCTCCGCAAGGCAAATTTTTCCGACCTTGCCTCGCGCATCGACGTTGCCAGCCTCGGCTGGATCGGCCTTGCGATCGCCGTGACCTTCCTTCAGATCTTCATCGGCGTCTTGCGATGGCGCATCATCAGCGCCGAATGCGGCGCGCGGCTCGCGATCCGGCAGGCGATGCGCTTCAACCTGATCGGGACGTTCTTCAATCAGACGCTGCCGTCCTCGATCGGCGGCGACGCGGTGCGGCTCTGGCTGGTCGCGCGCGGCGGCGCCGGATGGCGCGCGGCGACCTATTCCATCTTCGTCGACCGCGCCATCGGCCTGATCGCGCTGGCGATCATCATCGTCGCGAGCCTGCCCTGGAGCTACCACCTGGTCGGCGATCCCTACGGCCGATCGGCGTTGCTGCTGGTCGACCTGGCCGCACTCGCCGGCGGGGCGGGATTTCTCCTGATCGGCGTGCTGCCCTGGCCCTGGCTGAAGCACTGGTGGGGAACGCATCATGTCCACGCCTGCGCGGTGATCGCGAACCGGGTCATTTTCAGCAGGCGGAGTGGACCCTCGATCGCAGTGCTGTCATTGCTTGTTCACGTTCTTGCCGTGGTCATCGCCTGGTGCGTCGTTCAATCGATCGCAGCACCGGCGACGTTCGGCCAGATTTTTCAGCTGATCCCGCCGGTGATGCTGATCACCATGCTGCCGATCTCGATCGCGGGCTGGGGCGTCCGCGAGGCCACGATGGGACTGGCCTTCGGATATGCCGGGCTGATGACGAACGAAGGCATCAATATTTCACTGTTGTATGGCGCGGTGTCGTTCATTGTCGGCGCCTTCGGCGGATTGGTATGGATTTTCTCTGCCGAAAAGGCTGCGCAGGGCGCTGTGCCGATCGAGGTTCCGGAATAGCCGGCACGCTTGCTCCGCCGCTGCGGCGTTCTGTTGACTTGACGGACTGAACACTCCGCTGATGTGATATGCTCGAGAACACGTGCTTGTCTTGGACGGGTTCATTGCAACTCCGTAACCCGCGTGCGGCCACGGATCCCGAATGAAGATCAGCGTCATAACGGCCAGCTACAATTCCGAGGCAACGATTGGTTTACCATTGAATCTTTTCTCGCGCAGAAACATTCAGAAAAGGAAATGCTGGTGATCGACGGCTTGTCCAGCGACCGCACGCTGAAGATTGTCGAGTCATTTGGTTCTGACGCGATACGCGTCGTCTCCGAGAAAGACAAAGGCGTCTACGACGCCATGAACAAGGGCTTTCGCCTGTTTCAGGGCGACGCCATCGGATTCCTGAATTCAGACGATACATTTCACGACCCCGATGTGCTTGGCAGACATCGCGGCGGCGCTGCAGGACTCCGACATCGTGTACGGCGACCTCAATATGGTGACGGACCACCGCACCAAGCGTCTGGTCCGTTCATGGCGGGGTGGAATGTTCCACCGTTATTCATTCCAGCTTGGCTGGGTGCCTCCCCATCCGACCTTCTACATGCGCAGGGAAGTGGCCCAAAAGGTGGGCGAATACGATTTGAGCTACGTCACGACCGCGGATTACGATTATATGCTGCGAGCCCTTGCGCTGAATGACTTTCGCGTGCGCTACATCCCCCGTGTTGTCGCGGATTTTCAGATGGGCGGCATCAGCACGAGGGGCTGGCGCGTGACGCTGCGCGGAAACCTCGAATGCCTGCGGTCACGACGCGAGCATCTGAACGCACCCGTCATCGACGCCGCATTTTTCCTGCGCTTTCTCCGGCGGATTTTTCAAATCAGGAAATCAGGATTTTCCTGAGGATGCCGACCCGCTCGATGGATGCGGCGGCTCCGAATTCCGGGACGGCATCCTTCAGCACCGCCTTGATGGTGGCCCGGTCATCCCTGGCAATCGCCTGCTCAAGCGCTGCGATCCATTTCCGCAGCGACTGCATCGGCGGCTCGTTGGGCTTGGCCGCCATGATGCCGGCGACGCCGATCTCGACGGCCGGCTCCTCGTTGGCGAACAGGATTTCGTTCAACCGCTCTCCCGGCCGCATTCCCGTGAAAACGATATCGATGTCGTGGCCCGGCTGCAGGCCGGAAAGCCGGATCATGCGCTCCGCAAGCTCGACGATTTTGACCGGCTGTCCCATGTTGAGCACATAGACCGAAACATCCGGACGCTGCGGCGCCAGCGCGTGCGCGGCGGCCGTAATCACCAGGTCGCAGGCTTCGCGGATCGTCATGAAATACCTGACCATGTCGGGATGGGTGACCGTCACCGGACCACCCGCCTCGATCTGGGCCTTGAACTTCGGCACCACCGAGCCGTTGGACGCCAGCACGTTGCCGAATCTCACGGAAATAAGCCGCATCCGCGGCTGGCCGTCGCCCTGGGCCGCGAGGTCATGATCGAGCGCCTGGCAATACATCTCGGCGAACCGCTTGGTCAGACCGAGCATCGACACCGGCTCGATCGCCTTGTCCGTCGAGATCATCACCATCGCCCCGGCGCCCGCCGCCAGCGCCGCATCGGCAACATTCACCGAGCCGAAAATATTGGTCTTGACGCCCTCGCTCCAGTCGCGTTCGAGAATCGGAACGTGCTTGAGCGCGGCGGCATGAAAGACGATATCCGGCTTGAATTCATTCATCAGCCGCTGGATGCGCTCGCGATCGCGGATATCTGCCACCCGCCCCTCGATCACGGCGCTGCCGTCGTGGGCCGCGAGCGCCTCGGTGACGGCATACAGCGCCGGTTCCGAATTCTCGATCACCAATAGTCGCGCAGCGCCGAACGTCACGACGCGGTCGCAAATCTCCGAACCGATCGAACCGCCGCCGCCGGTGACAATGACCGCCTTGCCTTTCACCAGCGCCTCGAGACGCGCATAATCGATTTTTTCGCTGGGCCGCAGCAGCAGGTCCTCGACGGCAACCGTGGTCAAGCGCGGCGCATCCCCGCTCTCCAGCGACGGCAGGCGGCTGACAATCAGTCCGAGCCGGCGCGCCCGCATCAGAACGGATTCGGGCCGCGCCTCGGGGTCGAACGCCGACGGCGTCATCACCACCCGCGCGATCGGCTTGTTGCGCCTGGCGAAATCGGCGATCACGTCCTCGATATCGTCGATGCCGCCCAGCACCGGAATGTTCCGGATCAGCTGGCCGCGGTCGGCCGGAGACGGCGACAACAGGCCGACCGGCCAGATCCGCCTGACCGCGCCGCTTTCGATTCCACGCAGCAGGATTTCAGCATCCGCCGCACGGCCAACCAGCAGCGTCGCTGCCGCATCCTCCGCCATCGCGTGGTGCCGCACGCGCGTATAGCGGAAATACCGGTAGGCGAAGCGCAAGGCGCTGAGAAAGGACACCTCCAGAAACCAGAACAGGATGATGGTCACTTTGCCGAAAAAGTACGCGCCCTGAAGATTCGGCGCCACCGGCGTGCCATGGGTGTTGGGGGCGACAAAGATATAGTCCAGCACCACCAGCGCGACGGCCAGCACGGTGGCCGCACGCAAGATGTTCAGCGCATCGGGAAGCGAAATGAACCGCCATTTCGCGGTGGTCAGGTTCAAGGCGTAACAAACCACCACGCTGAACGCGATGAAATAGGGCAGGATCCGGAACAACAGCGGCAGACGATCGGTCAGCAAATCGCCTTCGAAACGCAGATAGAAACTCGCCAGCACCGCAAGCGCCGTCGCCAGCGCGTCATGCGTTGCAATCAATGCGTTGCGCAGGGTCAGATTTGAGAGGCGCATCATGTCGCTGACCGGTCACACGAAATGCTGGGATTATGCCGTTGCGAGGCTGCTGATAGCCCATCTCCAGCGCGCATGCCAGCCGTCATGATCCGGCCGGACGCCCCGGTCCCGCTATCGCTTCGCTCAACTCTCGTCTCAGCACCATCCCGCCGGCGACACCGACCCCCAATACGTACATCCAGCCTTCGTGGAAATCGAACAAATGCGAATTGAACAGCGAGGTAAAAATATTCTGTACGACTGTCAGCAAACCGATCCACGCGACCAGACCTTCGCCGCGGAACAGCAGCAGATGCGCGAGCCACATCGCATACAGCACGACGATCCCGACCACGCCCCACTGCACGGCGATGTTCAGGGTCTGGTTGTGCGGGTTGCTGACAATGTCGCCGGCTGCACCGACCCGCCCGGCGGCGGCCTGCTCGAACAGTCCGCGCGTCGACCCCGTACCGTGACCGATGACCGGAGCTTCGGCAAATAGCCGCAGCGACTTCTGCCAGTACTCCAGCCGCAGGCCGATCGACGTCGGGATATTTTGCTCCTTGTACAATCGATAATCGCGGAAAAAGGTCTCGGTGGTCCAGCGCAACTGCGGCGACGCCACCCAGGCCAGCGCCGCCAGCGCCATCACGGCGCATGCGATGACGACGTTGGCTCGCCATTTCAGATGCATCAGCGCAAAGACCGCCAACATGATCGGCATGGTGACCATCGCCGTCCGCGAAACGATCACGAACGCCATGTTGACGACGAAGCTCAGCGCGATGGCGCCAAGCAACAACGCCAGCCGAATTCTTTGGGCGCGCAGAAGCATGATGATGGGATAGGCCAGCGCCACCGCGCACAGCGCAAATTCCTGGCTCTGGTCGATATAGTTCTTGACGAAAATGCCTCGCTGCGGGTCGAAGGTCTTGAGCGAGAGGCCTGGATAGAACGCGACGACCCACGACATCGCCATCAACAGGACGCACGACGCCAGAAAGGCCGTGAACACCTGCATCCCACGCGTCGAGCGTTCGAAATGATAGAACAGGAGCGGCAACATCAGGAGTTTTGCGGTTGGGCCGACCGCATAAAACCGTGCCCCCCATGGCGCGTCCGACCACAGCGTTCCGACCAGCGCGAGGGCAAACAGCGCGACCGGCAGGATGGAGACAGGGCGCTGCAGCGATTGCAGGAAGGCTTTCGCATCGAAAAAAGGCGCCATCGTCACGAGCGCGGCAACCGCAAAGATCGCGACCAGCGACGTCGACCAGGGCAGCGAAAGCGCGGTCAGGATGATGAAAACGTCCGTGGTCGTGATCCAGGCGGCCGGATCCCGCCACAACCTCCACAACTTCGCGCCCAGCGATTCCTCCGCCATGGCGCTCACGCCTTGCCTCCCCGCGCGCGATCGACCAGCGAGGTCGTGCTGAAACCCGGCAGAACGTCGACCAGCAGCACTTCGCCGCCATGGGCTTCGACGATCTCGCGGCCGACGACCTGCTCGCGGGTATAGTCGCCGCCCTTCACCAGCACGCTCGGCTTGATCGCGGTGATCAGCCCGATCGGCGTGTCTTCCTCGAAGATCACGACGAGATCGACCGCCTCCAGCGCCGCCAGCACTTCCGCCCGCGCGCGCTCGTCCTGGACCGGACGTCCCTCGCCCTTGAGCCGTTTCACCGATGCGTCGCTGTTCAGGCCGACGATCAGCCGATCGCAGGCGGCGCGTGCCGCGGTCAGGACCTTGACGTGGCCGGGATGCAGGATGTCGAAACAGCCATTGGTGAAGCCGATCCGCAGGCCCTGCTTGCGCCAATCGAGAAGCTGCGCGTCGAGCTCGCCGCCGGCCTCGACAATCTTTTCTTCCGCCGCGAGAAACGCATGCGGCAGGATTCTGCGGCGCAATTCCGCCGAGGTCACGCTGGCCGTGCCCTTCTTGCCGACCGCGACCGCCGCCGCCGCGTTCGCCATCCGCAACGCGGTCTCCCAGCCGGCGCCCGCCGCAAGCACGACGCGCAAGCACGGCGGCGACGGTGTCGCCGGCGCCCGAGACGTCGCGCACCTTCACCGGATGGGCGGGTACATGGACGGCATCGCCCTTGCGCGGCACCAGCGTCATGCCGTGCTCGCTTTGCGTCACCAGGATGGCCTCGCAATCCGCAAGCTGCATCGCGTCCTGAGCCGCTTCGGCGATGCTCTCTTGCGAATCCGCGCGGCTTCGGGTCGCTTCCGCGAACTCCTTGCGGTTCGGCGTGAGCAGCGTCGCGCCGCGATAGATCGCGAAATTGGCGCTCTTGGGATCGACGATCACGCGCTTGCCGAGCTTGCGGGCGGCATCGATGACATTGCGGATCACGCGCGCCGTCAGCACGCCCTTGGCGTAGTCGGACAACAGCACGATGTCGGCGCGGGCGAGCTGCGGCAAAATGGCGTCGATCAGTTTCTGTTCGATGTCGGCTGAGGCCGGCTGCGCCAGCTCCCAGTCCGCGCGCAGCATGTGGGTGGAGAAATGCTCGGAGACGAAACGCACCTTTCGCGTCGTCGGCCGCGTCGGATCGCGCACCAGAACGCTTTCGATTCCGCTTTCTTTCGCCAGCGCGGTCTTGAGTTGCGTTCCCGCGTCGTCCTCGCCGATCAGGCCGACGAAGATGCAGCGCGCGCCGAGCGAGGCGACATTGCGCGCCACGTTGCCGGCGCCGCCGATATTGGTTTCGCTCCGCTGCACGGCAATCACCGGCGCCGGCGCTTCCGGCGAAATCCGCGACACCTCGCCATAGACGAATTCGTCGAGCATGAGATCGCCGACGCAGAGCACGGTCTGGCGCACCATCGCATCGTTCAGGGCTTCAAAATCGAACATCGGTTCCCGTTATCCCAGGATCATGATCCGATCGGATGATGATCTCAACTTTTGTTTTGAGCATGATCTCCGCGCAAACGCGTTCCGCGTTTGTCGTGAGGAAAAACCGGTCCCCACTTTTCCGGATCATGCTCGAGCACCGTCAGCGGAAGCGATCGGCGCGATTGAGGTAGCCCTTGACGTAGAGGTCGACCGCCTCCTCCAGCGCCGTGAAGCCGCCGTTATAACCGGCGCGCGTGAGCCGATCGACTTCGCTTTGGGTGAAATACTGGTAGCTGTCGCGGATCGATTGGGGCATGTCGATATAGCGGATGTTCGGAGCCGTGCCGAGCGCGGCATAGGCCGAAAGCATCAGATCCTTGAAGCTGCGGGCCTTGCCGGTGCCGACGTTGAAGATGCCCGAGACCGACGGCGTCGCAAGCAGCCACATCATCACCCGCACGACGTCGTCGACATAGATGAAATCGCGGCGCTGATCGCCGTCGGCGACGCCATCGCGATGCGACTTGAACAGCTCCACGACGCGACCGGCCCTGATGTCGTCGAAGCGCCGCGCCAGCACGCTCATCATCGCGCCCTTGTGATATTCATTGGGGCCGAACACGTTGAAGAATTTCAGGCCGGCCCATTGCGGCGGCAGCTTCTCAGCCTTGCTCGCGCGCTCGGCCACCGCCATGTCGAACAGATGCTTGCTCCAGCCATACAGGTTCATCGGCCGCAATGTCTTCAGCGCGGAAAGTGACTGGTCGTCGCGAAAGCCCTGCGCGCCATCGCCATAGGTCGAGGCCGATGAAGCATAGATGAACGGCGTCGCGCTCGCGGTGCACCAGTCCAACAGCCGCATCGAGAGACGAAAATTGGTCTCGATCACGAGATCGCCATCGGTTGCCGTGGTCTCGGAAATGGCGCCGAGATGAATGACGGCGTCGAGCCGGCGGCCGTTCAGCCAGGCGAGCAATTCCGCCGGCGGCACGATGTCGGCCAACTGGCGCTTGGCGAGGTTGCGCCATTTGCCGTCATGCCCGAGCACGTCGCACACGGCGACGTCGGCGCGGCCGGCGTCATTGAGCGCGGCCACGACATTCGATCCGATAAAACCGGCGCCACCGGTCACCAGCAGCATTTCACGCCCTGCCCAGATTGTGCGGCGTCAGCTTTGCCCCACTCCTGCCCGGCAGGCAACTTGGGTTATCCGGTGTGGTGAAGACGGCCGCGCCACGTTTTGCCGACTTTACCCCGCCGCGGGGAGCAGTTACCGACAGTCTCCGAATCAAAAGCCGCCCAGCCACCAAAATATGAACTATGATTCAGAGTATATTGTGACGACGGAGGACGCCGCGGACACCCGGCCGATCCTGATCGTTCCCTATATGTGGATCGGCGACTTCGTGCGCGGCCATAGCGTGGTGCGGGTGCTGAACCAGCGCTGGCCCAACCGGCCGGTCGATCTGCTCACCACCACCCTGTGCGCCCCCCTGGTCGATTATATGCCCGGCGTCCGCGCCGGCATCGTCTGGGACCTGCCGCGCAGCCGGCTGGCGGTGGCCAAGCAATGGGGGCTGGCGGCCCGGCTCCGCGCCAGGGACTACGGCACGGCCATCGTCCTGCCCCGCACCTGGAAGTCGGCGATCGCGCCGGCACTGGCCGGTATCCCGGAACGGATCGGTTTCGTCGGCGAGGCCAGATTTGGCCTGATCAACCGCTGGCGCTGGGGCGAGAAGGCCCTGCCCCGTTTCATCGACAAGAATGCCGCCCTCGCCTTGCCCGATGGCGCGCCCTTGCCGCCGGAATGGCCGGTGCCCCAGCTCAGGGTGCCGGCCGACGAAGTGAGCCGCTTTCGGCAGGCCAGCGGGCTCGGCCAAGGCACAGCCGTGGCGCTGGCGCCCGGCTCGGTCGGGGCGTCCAAGCGCTGGACTTACTATCCGCAAGCCGCACGTCTTTTGGCCGAACGCGGGCTGGATGTCTGGGTGGTCGGGGGACCAGGCGAAAAGGCCTTGGCCTCGGAAATCGTCGCCGCCGGCGGGCCGCGTGTCCGGGACCTCACCGGAGGTGACCTGCGCAACGGCATCCTGGCGATGGCGGCGGCCAAACTCGCGATTTCAAACGATTCCGGCCTGATGCATATCGCCGCCGCGCTGGGGACGCCGACCATGGGCATTTTCGGCCCCACCAGCCCCTATCACTGGGCTCCGCTCAATGGCCTGGCGGCCACGGTTCAGACCAAGACGGTCGTCCCCTGCCAGCCCTGCCACCGCCCGGTCTGCACCATGAACGACCATCGCTGCATGCGGGATATCCCGGCATCCGATGTGGTCGATATCGCCCAGCGGGTGCTGGCCGAGGCCGGGCCTGCGCCCTGAGCCCCTCGCGCTTGCGCAGCCGCAGCGCGGTCATTACCAAAGATCGAACCCAAAACCTCTCACGGTGTCGCTTGAGCCAGAATCCCAAAGACCCGATCGCAGCCCATCTGACGCTTTCGCTCGCAGCGTTCGAGCGCGCGACGCGCGACGCAGCGCTCCTCGCCGCCGCGCAGAAAATCGCCGACGTCATCGTCGCGGCGCTCAACGCAGGCAACAAGCTCCTGATCATCGGCAATGGCGGCAGCGCCGCCGACGCCCAGCATATCGCCGCCGAAATCATCGGCCGCTACAAGCAGGACCGGCCGGCTTACGCGGCCATCGCGCTGACCACCGACACCTCGGCGCTGACGGCGATCGGCAATGATTACGGCTTCGAGCAGGTGTTCGCGCGACAGGTCGCCGGTCTCGGCAGGCAGGGTGACGTGTTGCTCGGGCTGACCACCTCGGGTCGCTCGCCGAACATTCTGGCGGGCTTGCGCACGGCGCGGGAGCGCGGGCTTACCACCATCGGCTTCACCGGCAGCAAGGGCAAGCGCTCGGCGCACTCTGCGATCATCTCCTGGTCGCGCCGAGCGACGATACGGCGGTCATCCAGCAGATTCACCTCGCTGTCGCGCACGGTATCTGCGACGAGGTCGAGCGGGCGCTGATGCGCGGAGCACGCGGAAAATGAGCGGGACTGGTTCCGCCCGCTCCGCATCAAGGCCCGCCGCTTTCCTCGACCGCGACGGCGTCATCAACCACGACGACGGCTACATGGGCACGCGCGAGCGGATCCGCTGGATGCCGAATGCGGCGAAGGCGATCAGGAGGCTCAACGAGGCCGGATATTTGGTGTTCTTCTTCACCAACCAATCCGGCGTGGCGCGCGGCTTCTTCACCGAGGACGATCTCAACAGCTTGCACGACTGGATGTGCACCGAGCTCGCCGCGCAAGGCGCCCATATCGACGATATCCGGTATTGCCCGCATCATCCCGAAGGATCGGTCGAGGGCTATCTCGAGGACCACCATTGGCGAAAGCCGAGCCCCGGAATGATCCACGACCTGATGGAGCATTGGCCGGTGCGGCGCGAAGGCAGTTTTGTCATCGGCGACCGGGCGACCGATATCGAGGCGGCGCACGCCGCCGGTCTGCCCGGCTTTCTGTTTACGGGCGGCGATCTCGATGCGTTTGTCGCGGATGTCATGGCTCAGGTCAGCGAGCGATAAACCGCGGCGATCCCGTTGGCTTCCGCGTCCAGGCTGAATTTCTCAAGCACCCGCGCCCGCGCCCGCGCGCCCATGGCCGCCGCGGAAGCCGGATCGCGCATCAGCGGCTCCAGTGCCGCCACCAGCGCATCGACATCGCCTGGCGGCGTCAGCACGCCGGTGACGCCGTCCTCGACCACGACCTCTGCGGCACCCGCGCGCGACGCCACCAGCGCGCTTCCCGCCGACATCGCCTCGATCAGCGTCAGCCCAAAACCTTCATTGCGCGAGGTGAAGGCGTAGATCGTCAGCCGCTGGTACCAGCGCGGCACTTCCTCGATCGGAAGTTCGCCCGTCATGACGATGCGCGACATGAGGCCCGCGGCCTCGATCCGCCTTTTCAGATCGTTCGCAAAGCCCTGCTGTTCCGTCACGATGGCCCCGACCACGACGGCGGAGAAATCGGGATAACGCGGCAGCAGCCTGCACATCGCTTCCACGAACACGTCGGTGCCCTTTTGCGACCGCACCCGGCCAAAGCAGCCGATGGCGTAGCGGCCCGGCAAGCCGGTTTCGGCAAACGCGGCGGCGCGATCGGCCGGCGGTGCGTAGCGATCGGTATCGACGCCGTGCAGGATCACCGTCGCCTTGCGCTTGAGAAACGACGCCGAGATGTCGCTGGTGGCGATGATCGCGTCCATCCTTCTGATCAGCCACCGCGTGATCCAGCTGTGATGCCGCTGCGCCGCCGAGGTGAACACCAGTTTCAACGGCCAGCCGAGCGCACCTCAGCAGCACGCCTGCGATCATCTCGTTGTTGCGCCGCGCGTGCCAGATCAGCGGCGCAGGCCTTCGCCATAATTTCAGAAGATCCGCAATTCCGATACGCGCGATGCCGTCGGGCGCGTTGGGACCGAGCCACGCCGCATGGAACATCCCGGCGAGCTTCGGCGCCACCATGCGGTTGGTCGCGGTGACGCCGGAATAGCGCCTGTGCAGATTTGGCACGATCAGCTGCAGATTGCCGGCGGAAATGTTTTCAAGCAGCACGTCTGGCTCCGTTTCGCGCATTTCCTATACGCAACATTAAGCATAGTGGCCAGTTCGCTCGCGCCGAAACCCCCTCTTCACCGCGATCCCGATAGCATCGCGCCTTGATGAAAGGCGCATGATCTTTTCGCCAAACCGCTCACACTTTGGCGGATCATGCGTCGGGAGACGGGTGAGTTCATGACCGTGCTTGTCACCGGCGGTGCCGGCTATATCGGAAGTCACATGGTTCACGCGCTGGTGGAAGCCGGCGAAAGCGTTGTCGTGATCGACAACCTCTCCACCGGCTTTTCCGCGTTCCTGCCCGAAGGCGTGCCGCTGTTCATCGGCGACGCCGCCGACGAGAACCTTGTCGAAGGCGTGATCGCCGCGCACGAGGTGGAAAGCATCATTCATTTTGCCGGCTCCGTGGTGGTGCCGGAATCGATGCGCGATCCGCTCGGCTATTACCGCAACAACACCATGACCACGCGCAGCCTGCTGCAACGCGGCGGTCAAATGCGGCGTCGACCGCTTCATCTTTTCGTCGACCGCTGCCGTGTACGGCAATCCGGATCAGGTGCCGGTTCCCGAACATGCGCCGACCCGGCCATTGTCGCCCTACGGCTCCTCGAAGCTGATGGCCGAAATCATGTTGCATGATGTGGCCTCCGCGCATGGCATGAACTATGTCGTGCTGCGCTACTTCAACGTGGCGGGCGCCGACCCGCAGGCGCGGATCGGACTTGCCACGGTCGGCGCGACGCATCTGATGAAAATCGCGGTCGAGGCGGCCACCGGGCAGCGCGCCAAGATCGACGTGTTCGGAACCGATTATCCGACGCCGGACGGAAGCTGCATCCGTGATTTCATCCACGTCAGCGATCTGGCACAGGCGCATCGCGCGGCGCTGGCATATTTGCGCGGCGGCGGCGCGTCCACGACGCTGAATTGCGGCTATGGCCGCGGCTACTCGGTGCTCGAGACCATCGAGGCGGTACGCGCGCGTCTCCGGGCGCAATTTCGCGGTTCAATATGCCGCGCGCCGGCCCGGCGACATCATGACCATGGTCGCCGATACCGGCCGCATCCGCGGCGTGCTGGACTGGACGCCGCAATATGATGATCTCGCAACCATCGCAGCTCATGCGCTGGCCTGGGAAGAGAAACTGCTCCGCGAGCGCCATGGCGAGCTGACGCACGCGGTTTCGGCCTAAAATCTGATGGCGCGCAAGCCCTGATTTGGCTTGAAAAACCCCGATATAGCGGGCAAGGAGACGGACGTTTCGCAGCAACCCTGACACGTGAGGCACGGGCCTGCCCAACGCTGTCAATGGAACGCGGATGACCGAACTTCCGAAGAAAATCACTGACGATCCCTATGGCGCGGCGATCCTGATTCGCCGCCTGATCATGGAACAGGGCGTCGCCTATTGGCGACGCTATCTGCTGGCGTTCATGCTGATGGCGGTCTCGGCCGCGACCACCGCGGGCTCGGCCTATCTGCTCGGCCAGGTCATCAATCAGGCCTATGTCGACAAGAATGTCCGCGGCATCGCGATCCTGTCCGGCGTCACCGTCGTCATCTTCATTCTCAAGGGGGCTGCGACCTACGGTCACCAGGTTATTTTATCGAAGATCTCCAACGCGATCCTCGCCAACAACCAGCGCCGGCTGTTCGCCAAGCTGATGAGCGAAAGCGTCGGCTTCTTCTCCGACCGGCATTCCTCCGAATTCCTGGCGCGGCTGACCGCCGGCGCCAATTCCGTCACGCAGGTCCTCAGCCTCTTGATCAACGCCGTCGGCCGCGACGTGCTGTCCCTGATCGGGCTGATCGCGGTCATGGTGATGCAGGATCCCCTGATGGCGCTATTGGGATTTGCGGTGGCGCCGCCCGCCATGCTGGTGCTGCGCAAGCTGGTGAAGCGGATCAAGGGCCTCGCCCATACCCAGTTCACCGGCACCGCCGACATCATGGAGACCATGCAGGAATCGCTGCAGGGCATCCGCACCGTCAAGGCCTTCACGCTGGAGGAGACGATGCGGATGCGCATCGACGCCAGCATCACGGCGGTCGAACTCAACGCCAACAAGATGGCGCGGGTTTCCAACCGCTCGAGCCCCTTGATGGAAACGCTCGGCGGCCTGGCGGTCGCGGGCGGGCTGATGTATGGCGGCTATAGCGTCGTCGCGCTCGGCGCGACGCCCGGCCAGTTCTTCTCGTTCCTGACCGCGTTCCTTTTGGCCTACGAGCCGGCCAAGCGTCTGGCGCGCCTCAATATCGAATTGAACTCCAGCCTGATCGGCGCCCGGAAACTGCTCGAGATCGTCGACAGTCCGGCCAGCGAGCCCGACGACGCCGACAAGCCGGCGCTGAAATTGACCGACGCGCGGGTCGAATTGCGCGAGGTGAGCTTCGCCTACCGGCCGAACGAGCCGGTGCTCAACCGCATGAGTTTTGTGGCCGAGCCCGGCAAGGTCACGGCGCTGGTCGGCCCTTCCGGCGGCGGCAAATCGACCGTGCTGGCGCTGCTGCTGCGGTTCTACGAGGCGGATGGCGGCGATATCCTGATCGACGGGCAGTCGATCGCCAATGTGTCGCGGCAATCGCTTCGCCGGCAGACGGCCTATGTCGGACAGGATGTGTATTTGTTCCGCGACACCATCGGGGCCAACATCGCGTTCGGCAAGCATGGCGCCACCGAGGCCGAGATCGTCACTGCTGCGAAGGCCGCCTGCGCGCACGATTTCATCATGGGTTTTCCGCAGGGCTACGACACGCCGGTCGGCGAGCACGGCGCGCAATTGTCCGGCGGTCAGCGTCAGCGCGTCGCGGTGGCGCGCGCGCTGTTGCGGAACGCGCCGATCATTCTGCTCGACGAGGCGACCGCGGCCCTCGATTCCGAATCCGAAAAGCAGGTGCAGGAAGCGATCGAACATCTTTGCCAGAACCGCACCACCATCGTGATCGCCCATCGCCTCCACACCATCATGCATGCCGACGCCATCCTGGTGGTCGAGGGCGGCGAGATCGTCGAACGCGGGCGGCACGACGATCTCCTGCGCCGCAACGGGCGCTATGCGTCGTTCTTCCGCCTGCAACACCGCGATGCCGGGCCCGCGACGCTGGCGCCGATCAGCGCGAGTGCGTAAAAGCCAGCACTTGAGTTTCAACCCTAACCCTGCCGAGCCGCCTTCATGAACGCCACCTCCTACGTCATTCCCGCCCCGCCGCAACCCGCGATCCCGGTCGCCGGGGAATCCAGGTCGTATCCCGTGCGCCGCATCTGGTGCGTCGGGCGCAACTATCTCGAGCACATCCGCGAGATGGGCAATGACGAGCGGGCGCCGCCGTTCTTCTTCGCCAAGCATGCCGACATGCTCGAGCCGGACGGCGCCACCATCCCCTACCCGCCGCTGACCAAGGATCTGCACCACGAAGTCGAACTGATCGTCGCTATGAAGAGCGGCGGCCTCAATATCCCCACTGAGAAGGCGCTCGAGCACGTCTACGGCTATGCTGTCGGCATCGACCTGACGCGCCGCGACCTGCAGCTCGCCGCGCGCAAGAAGGAGCGGCCCTGGGAAGTCGGCAAGTCGTTCGACCATTCCGCGCCCTGCGGCGCGCTGCAGCCGGCCTCGAAGATCGGCCACCCGACCAAGGGCAAGATCTGGCTGTCGGTCAACGGCGTCGAAAAGCAGAAGGGCGACCTCACCGAGCTGATCTGGAGCGTGCCGGAGATCATCTGGCAGTTGTCGCAACAGGTCGCGCTCGGCGCCGGCGATATCATCATGACGGGCACGCCGGCCGGCGTCGCCGCGCTCTCGCCCGGCGACAAGATCGAATGTGGGGTCGATGGCGTCGGCACCCTGAAGGTGACGATCGGAAAGCCGGAATAGCGGGCGCCTGTCAACGCGCTGAGATCGAGGCCCCCAGACCGCCGTTTGGGGCCTCGTTTTATTTTCGGGCGCTGATGCGAGAGATTGCGGATCAGCCCCTCAGGCCCGCAGCGCCTGCAAGCCCTTGAAGGTCAAGCGCTTTGGGTCCTTCACGCCGGCCAGGTAGAGGCGGCGGATAAAGTCAGCGACCGTATCGCGATCGATATCGGTCAACGCAACCACGGCATCAATGGCAATTCTCTGCGCGTCCATGGGCTTCCTCGTGCTGTCGTAGCCCCAGCCGGAACAGCCTAGATTTCGCCGACTAATACGGCGTTAACCGTTCGCCCACGATGGCTGATTCGGAAGGTTGCGCGAATACGTGAAACAACGCATGGCGCGCGGCGGCCGCCAGTTTTTTGTTTTGACGCGTTTTCTTAACGCGAACCGGTACCCACCCTCGGATCAAGTCCGAGGGCATGCTTCGCTCGAAAACGCTCTGGTCGTCACGAATACTTCATCACGCCATCATCGACGGTGCCGAAGCGCAGCGTGAGGATGTCCAGCGCGTAGTTCTGATAGAGGCGCCACGGCCGCTTCGAGCCTTGCTTGGGCATCTTCGCGATCGCGCGCTGCACGTAGCCCGAGGAGAAATCCAGCGACGGCATTTCCTTGATCGAGGGATCGACATTGTGCGGCATGCACTGCTTGTAGCCGTGCCGGTCCATGTAATTGATCAGGCGGCAGACATATTCGCAGGTGAGATCGCATTTCAGCGTCCAGGACGCGTTGGTGTAGCCGAAGGCGGAAGCGAGATTGGGCACGTCCGAATACATCATGCCCTTGTAGTTCAGCGTCCTGGCAAAATCGACCGCGCGGCCGTCGACGACAACTTCCATGCCGCCGAGCACCTGCAGCACGAGTCCGGTCGCGGTGACGATGATGTCGGCCGGAAGCTCGCTGCCGTCCTTCAGCCGAATGCCGTGTTCGGTGAAGCGGTCGATCTCAGAAGTCGCGACCGAAGCGCGGTTTTGCCTGATCGCATTGAACAGGTCGCCGTCGGGCACCAGGCAGAGCCGCTGATCCCAGGGATTGTAGCGCGGGGTGAAATGCGTAGCGACGTCGTAGTCGGGCCCGAGCGCCATCCGCACGCCGCCGAGGATCAGTTGCTTGACCCGGGCCGGCTTGCGCCTGGAGAGCTGGAAGAAATACATCCCCCACAGCACGTTGCGCCAGCGGATCAGATGATAGGCGAGCTTTTGCGGCAGATTTCGGCGCAGTTTGTTGGCGAGGGGATCCTGCGCCGGGCGCGAAACCACATAGGTCGGCGAACGTTGCAGCATGGTGACGTGCGCGGCCGTCTTCGCCATCTCGGGCACCAGCGTCACTGCAGTGGCGCCTGATCCGATCACCACCACGCGTTTTCCCGCGTAATCGAGATGTTCGGGCCATTTCTGCGGATGGACGATGAGGCCTTTGAAATTGTCGCGGCCGGCAAATTCCGGCGTGTAGCCTTCCTCGTATCTGTAATAGCCGGAGCACATGAACAGGAAATTGCAGGTAAAGCGCACGATCTCGGTCGCGCCCTCGCCTGAGGTTCGTTCGGCCTCCACGGTCCAGCGCGCGTCCGGCGTCGACCACGACGCGCGCTTCACGCGGTGCTGAAAACGAATTTTCTGGTCGATGCCGTTCTCCGCGGCGGTCTCGCGGACGTAGTTCAGAATCCGCGGCCCGTCCGCGATCGCCTTCGCCTCGGTCCACGGCTTGAACGAATAGCCGAGCGTGAACATGTCGCTGTCGGAACGGACGCCGGGATAGCGGAACAGGTCCCAGGTGCCGCCGATGCAGTCGCGGCCCTCGAGGATGACGTAGCTCTTGCCGGGGCACTTCTGCTGCAGGTGAAAGCCCGCGCCGATGCCGGACAGCCCGGCGCCGACGATCAGGACGTCGAAATGCTCGCTCTGCTTGGTCGTTTCCATGGGCCACCTTAATGCACCCGTCATAGCCGGGCATAGCCGTCCGAAGGACGGCATCGCTTCCGCTCGCCTATGCCCGGCCTTTGCCTATCATATAGACTGTAAAGACGTGGATGCCCGGGACAAGCCCGGGCATGACGAAAATATGACGGGTCGCTGCCTGCCCTCATCCTGACGAGCGCAAAGCGCGTCTCGAAGGATGAGGCCGACATTCTGCCCTCTCATGGTTCGAGACGCCGCTGACGCGGTTCCTCACCATGAGGACGATCAATAACGGTAATGATCCGCCTTGAATGGGCCTTCCGGCTTGACGCCGATATACTCGGCCTGGTCGGGGCGCAGCTTGGTCAGTTTCACGCCGATCTTGGCGAGGTGCAGCCGCGCCACCTTCTCGTCCAGCGACTTCGGCAGCACGTAGACCTTCTTCTCGTACTTGCCGTCCTTGTTGTTGGCGAACAGCTCGATCTGCGCCAGCGTCTGGTTCGTAAACGATGCAGACATGACGAAGCTCGGATGCCCCATGGCGTTGCCGAGGTTCACCAGGCGGCCTTCCGACAACAGGATCATCCGCTTGCCGTCGGCGAAGGTGATCTCGTCGACCTGCGGCTTGATGTTGGTCCATTTCAGGTTGCGCAGATGCGCGATCTGGATCTCATTGTCGAAATGGCCGATGTTGCAGACGATGGCGCGGTCCTTCATCGCGCGCATGTGCTCGATGGTGATGATGTCCTTGTTGCCGGTGGCGGTGACGAAGATGTCGGCCTGCGGCGCTGCGTCTTCCATGGTCGTGACTTCATAGCCTTCCATCGCCGCCTGCAGCGCGCAGATCGGATCGACTTCCGACACCATGACGCGGCAGCCGGCCTGGCGCAGCGAGGCGGCCGAGCCCTTGCCGACGTCGCCGAAGCCCGCGACCATCGCCACCTTGCCCGACATCATCACGTCGGTGCCGCGGCGGATGCCGTCGACCAGCGATTCGCGGCAGCCGTAGAGATTGTCGAACTTCGATTTGGTCACGCTGTCGTTGACGTTGATCGCGGGGAACAACAGCGTACCCTTCTTCTCCATCTCGTAGAGCCGGTGCACGCCCGTGGTCGTCTCTTCCGAAACGCCCTTGATGTTCTTGGCGATCTCCGCGAAGTAGCCCTTCGGCTTTTCCTTCAAGAGGCGCTTGATCAGCGCGAAGAAGACTTCCTCTTCCTCGGAAGCCGGCTTGTCCAGAAACGCCACGTCGCCCCGCTCGGCGCGCAGGCCGTGATGCACCAGCATGGTGGCATCGCCGCCGTCGTCGAGGATCATGTTGGGCGTGCCGCCGCCATGCCAGTCGAACAGCTTGGCAGTGTAGTCCCAGTATTCGCTGAGGCTCTCACCCTTGACCGCGAACACCGGAATGCCGGCCGCCGCGATCGCGGCTGCGGCGTGATCCTGCGTCGAATAGATGTTGCAGGAGACCCAGCGGATGTCGGCGCCAAGCGCCGCCAGCGTTTCGATCAGGACCGCGGTCTGGATCGTCATGTGAAGGGAGCCGGCGATGCGCGCGCCCTTCAGCGGTTGCTTCGGGCCATATTCCTCGCGCGTGGCCATCAGCCCGGGCATCTCGGTCTCGGCCAGCGAGATTTCCTTGCGGCCGAATTCGGCGAGCGAAATGTCCTTGACGATGTAGTCGGTGAAGGCGGGCTTCTTGGCGGTGGCGGTCATGTGATTTCCCTGAACGGATGAATTCGGACGTATCGATACGGAACCAAGCTGGACGGATTATGACAGCCCCTCGCTCGCCCCGTTTCCGCGGGGCGAGGCAGATCTTGCGATCACACCGCGCGCTTGAGTGCGTCGGCGAGATCGGTTCTTTCCCAGGAGAAGCCGCCGTCCTTTTCCGGCGCGCGGCCGAAATGGCCGTAGGCCGCGGTGCGGCGATAGATCGGGCGGCACAGTTTCAGCGTGCGGCGGATGTTGGTCGGTGTCAGGCGGAACAGTTCCGGCAAGACCTTCTCGAGCTTCTTCTCATCGACCTTTCCCGTGCCGTGGGTGTCCACCAGGAGCGACATCGGATCGGCGACGCCGATCGCGTAGGCAACCTGGATGGTGCAGCGTTCGGCGAGACCTGCCGCCACCACGTTCTTGGCGAGATAGCGCGCCGCATAGGCGGCCGAGCGATCGACCTTGGTCGGGTCCTTGCCCGAGAAGGCGCCGCCGCCGTGCGGCGCGTAGCCGCCATAGGTGTCGACGATGATCTTGCGGCCGGTGAGACCGCAATCGCCGTCCGGTCCGCCGACCACGAAGTTGCCGGTGGGATTGACCAGGAAGTCGGAGGGCCTCTGCGGCATCCAGCCCTTCGGCAATGCCGATTCCACCGCGGTCGAGATCATCTCCTTGATCAGGCCGGGCGTGTATTTCTTGTTGTTGCGGCTCTTTTCGTTGTGCTGGGTGGAGACCACCACCTTGGTGCAGCCGACCGGCTTGCCCTCGACATACTTCACCGTGACCTGGCTCTTGGCGTCGGGCTGCAGGTCGGCGAGCTGGCCGTTGCGGCGCTTCTCGGACAGCACCTTCAGGATCCTGTGCGCGAAGAAAATCGGCGCGGGCATGTAGGAGCCCTTTTCGTAGACTTCGCTTTCGGTGCAGGCGTAGCCGAACATCATGCCCTGGTCGCCGGCGCCCTCCTCTTCGCCGCTCTTCTTTTTCTTGGCGTCGACGCCCATCGCGATGTCGGGGGACTGGCCGTGCAGCAACACTTCGATGTCGGCGCCGTGATAGGAGAAGCCGTTCTGGTCGTAACCGATATCCTTCACCACGCCGCGGGCGATGTGGCAGATCAGCTCGCGGTCGACGACGGAGACGCCGTGGATGTCGCGGAACAACTGGCCGCGGCCTTCGCCCGCGATCACGATCTTGTTGGTCGTGCACAGGGTCTCGCAGCCGAGCCTGGTATTGACCAGGCTGTCGTCGGCAATGCCGAGCTTGACGTCCTTCTCGATGAAGGCGTCGAGGATAGCGTCGGAGATCTGGTCCGAAACCTTGTCCGGATGGCCTTCGGAAACCGACTCTGAGGTGAACAAATAAGACGCGCGCATCAAGGTAGCCCCTTTTCCGCCGGACCTCGGCGGTCCTTTTTCAAATGTGTCCTGAATTGTCAGTCGCGACGGCGCGAAATGACGTAGGATTCGTCGTAAAACCAGAGCCCGTTATGCTTGCGCAGAACCTCTCTGACGGCATCCAGATAACGGCCACTCTGGGTCATTTCCGTCAACCGGTCTTCTTCGATCTGGGCGACATACACCGCCGCGTTCCATGCTGCAAAGGCCGTCGAGGTTCCGATCGAGCCGGTGACCTCATTTGGCAGCGCTTCCATATCATAGCGGAAGATCGAACGGTTATCGGCATACGCATTAAAATTGAGGTCGCGCCCGGCCGAACCCAGCTCGTATTTCACCGCGCGCAATAGCTCATGACGGCTCACCGCGAAAGGATTTTCTCCGGGCCAGACCGCCTGAATAATCTCCAGCCCCGGATCCTGCCCGTGGGAGTGTATTCCGATCAGCCGGCCGCCGGCCCGCAGCGCCCGGGCAAGCGGCGCAATGATGCGTTTGGCACGGAAATTAACCGAGGATTTGGCCCTGTAGGGCTGGGAGGCGATCACCAGGTCGAAATTGGCCTCGGAGCGGCCGGCGCGGGGGATGATCGAATCCAGCAAGAAACGGTGGTCCTCCCGGTAGAGCACGATGGCGACCGGCCGCTCATAGACCGGCATCCCCGAGCGTGGGCTGACGCTGGCGCGCCAGTTTTGCTCCAAAAACGGCCCAAGTTCCGCGATCTGAGCCTCAAAATCCCCTGAAGAGGCGCCCGTTAGGGGCACCTCATGCCAGATCATGCCCGCGGCCGCCGCCGGCGAGGCGGGCGTCAGCCAGGGCGCCTCGGCGTAATACATGTTTGTGAGCACAAAAACGGTCGCCGGATGTTCAAACAGCCGGTCGGGCACCTTGTCCAGGGTCAGCCGGACGTCCTCCAGGCTGAGTTCCTTGCCGGCGATATAGAACGGCATATGCGGAAAGCGGCCATGCATGGCGCGCAGGACCCGCGCCAGCACCGTGCCGTCGCCGACGCCGGCATCGAATACCCTTAGCGCCGGCGGGCGGGGATGAATGCTGGAGAGCTCCAGCGCCACCCGTTCCGCGATCACCCGCTTCTCGCTGCAGGTATGGACGAACAGCAGGTATTTCTGCCGGTTCTCGAAAAACCGGAAATTACCGCGGGGATCGCGCTTCTCGGGCGGGACTTCGAGGCCCCGCGGCGGCGGCAGGCCGCCCGGCATCGAGGCGGCGATGTAGGCCTGGATGCGCTCCAGCGTGTCGATGGTGATGCGCTTGCCCTCGCGCAGACGATGCACCAGTTTGCCGTCGTTGACGGCCCGGCGGCCGAACGTCGACTCCGCCATATCGGCCTGGCGGCAGAATTCGGAGATCTGGCCCAGGATCTGGTCGTTTTTCATCGCGGAAGGTTTTGAGCCTGGTTTTGGGACAGCCGGGTGGGCAAATGCGGATCGCGCGGGTGTCCTACCACCTTCTGCCCACCGGGGAAAGTCGGGCGGTGAAACACGTCATGAGCGGCGCACGAGCACGTCCTCGCACTGGATGATCCGTGCATCCAGGAGTGCAAAGGGGACACCTGCGAATTTCATGCATCGTTCGATTCTGTTGCTTGCGATAACAGCGACTGCGCCGTAGCCGTCCCCCGCCCCCACCCAAACCAACGCGCAGCTCGAACCGCTCTGCGCCTCTGCCGACACACCGGCGAGAAACTGGCTACGATCAATTTTTGCTCGCGGTCGGCCCGGACAAGAATGGCGAAGACGCCCGCGTGGTTATCGATACAGAGCGACCATGGCTGCATCAGCGGTCCCAGATACGCCGAATTCACTGGTTTTACACCCATAGACCGTTCGGCTAAGAGAGCCTCCCGTTTCGCGCATCGAGGATGAAATGTATCTGAAGCAATCCGACGCCACTGCTTCACTGCAGCTTTCAAGTGCGCGGAAGCGTGACCTACTCGACCACTTCGAGACCAACGGCGATGAACTGGATCGCTGGCGCGAGTTCAATGCCGCCTACCACGAAGACGACCGCAAGTTCATGCGGTTCTTGATTCCACCGGGCAAGCGGGTGTTGGAACTAGGCTGCGGTCGCGGAGACTTGCTCGCGGCGCTGCAGCCATCCTACGGCGTCGGCGTCGATTTCGGCGCCAGGACGATCGCCAAGGCCAATCAGCTGCATCCCGAGCTCAACTTTGTGCTCGGTGACGTGGAAGACCCGGCCACGCTAACCTCGATCGAGGGACCATTCGATTACATCGTGATCGCCGATACCATTGGCATGTTCGAGGATATCGACGGTACCTTGCGGCTGGTGCATCATCTATGCGCACCGTCGACGCGGATCATCATCTCCTACTACTCGCATTTGTGGGAGCCGGTACTGAAGCTCGCCGAGGCGCTGCATCTGCGGGCCAAGCAACCGAAAATCAATTACATCGCCACCGCCGACTTCCTCAACCTGATGGATCTCGCGGATTTCGAGGTGATCAGCGCGGAGCAACGGCAACTGATTCCGCTGCGCTGGTTCGGCATCGGCCCCTTCGTCAACCGCTACATCGCGCCGCTGCCGGGGATCAGGCAATTGTGCCTGCGGACCTATCTGGTCGGGCGTCCGGTCCGTCAATTCCCGGATCGGAAATTTTCCGCCAGCATTCTGATTCCCTGTCGGAACGAAAAGGGCAATATCGAGAATGCGATCCTGCGCATGCCGAGGTTCGGCAGCTCGCAGGAAATCCTGTTTGTCGAGGGAAATTCCAGCGATGGCACGTTCGAAGAATGCGAGCGCGTTCGCGATGCCTACAAGGATAGCTGGGATATCAAGGTGCTCAAGCAGGACGGCAGGGGCAAGGGCGATGCGGTACGAAAGGGTTTTGCGGCCGCGACCGGCGACGTGCTGATGATCCTTGATGCTGATCTGACGATGCCGCCGGAAGCGCTGCCGAAATATCATTCGGTGATCGAGACGGGGAAAGCCGAATTCGTCAACGGCACCCGCCTCGTCTACCCGATGGAAAAGGAGGCGATGCGCCCGCTCAATTTCATCGCCAACCGCTGCTTCGCCTACCTCTTCAGCTATCTCGTCAACACGCGTCTGACCGACACGCTGTGCGGCACCAAGGCGCTGATGCGCAGGGATTACGAGGTGCTGGCGCGGGAGCGCGACTATTTCGGCAACTTCGATCCGTTCGGTGATTTCGACCTGATCTTCGGCGCAGCCAAACAAAATCTCAAAATCGTCGAGACGCCCATCCACTACAAGGCGCGCACCTTCGGTGAGACCCAGATCTCCCGGTTTCGCGACGGCTGGCTGCTGTTGAAGATGGTGTGGTTCGCCTATCGGAAACTCAAAGCCGTTTGACGGTAAAAACCGGGATCGCGGAAAACGCGCCCCCTACCCGCCCCAGACCTCTTTCGCCACATCGACCGCGAGCTTCAGCTTGGCCCACTGCTCTTCCTCGGTGAGGATATTGCCCTCTTCCGTGGAGGCGAAGCCGCATTGCGGCGACAGTGCCAGCTGATCGAGGGATGCGTATTTGGATGCCTCCTGCAGCCGGCGCTTGATGTCGTCCTTGTTTTCGAGCTGGCCGCTCTTGGAGGTGATGACGCCCACCACCACGATCTTGTTGCCTTTGGGCAGGTAGCGCAGCGGTTCGAAGCCGCCGGCGCGCTCGGAATCATATTCGAGGAAATAGCCGTCGTAGTTGGTGCCCGCGAGCAAGGTCTCGGCCACCGGCTCATAGCCGCCGGACGAAATCCAGGTGGAGCGGAAGTTGCCGCGGCAGACATGGGTGGTGATGGTCATGTCGGCAGGCCGCTCGGTGATCGCATAATTGATCACGCGGGCGTAGATTTCCTGCAGATTGTCGGGGTTCTCGCCGCGCGCGCGCAATTTGTTGAGCTCGTCCTGCGAGCATAGATAGGCCCATACGGTGTCATCGAACTGCAGGTAGCGGCAGCCGGCGTCGTAGAACGCCTTGACCGCCTTGCGGTAGGTCTTTGCGAGATCCTGGAAGAACACGTCGATATCGGGATAGGCCTCTTTCGAGATCGACTTGCGGCCGCCGCGGAAGTGCAGCACTGCGGGCGAGGGGATCGTCATCTTCGGCATCACATGCGCGATCTCGCACTGCTTCTTCAAGAACCTGAAATGCGCCAGCATCGGATGATCGTCGGGGAAATCGAGCTTGCCGATCACGCGCACTGCATCGTGGCGGGTCTGGACGCCCGCAAACTGGATGCCCTCCTCGGGGTGGAACAGCTCGCAGCCGGTCAGCTTCGCAAGAAAGTCAAAATGCCACCAGGAACGGCGGAATTCGCCGTCGGTCGCGAGTTTCAAGCCGATCGAGGCCTGCTTGTGCACGACCTTTTCGATCTCCATGTCCTCGACCTTGCGCAGATCGTCGGCCGAAATCTCGCCCTTCTCGAGCTTGGCGCGCGCTTCCTTGATCCGCGGCGGTCGCAACAGGCTGCCGACTTCGTCGGCGCGGAACGGGGCTCTTGTCCTTTGCATGGTCGTTACTCCCTAAAGAATCTCAATGTCATTTGCGGACTTCACGCTAATGCGCGTCCTGCGAAGACGAGGCAGGGTGATCGCGCGTCTTCGCGGTTACGCCGAGAAAACGCTCCAGCACCGAGGGATCGGCCTTCAAGGCGCTACTTGCCGCGTCGTGGACGATCGCGCCACGCTCCAATATCACAACGCGGTCGGCCAGCCCCAGAATCTTTTGCGCATTCTGCTCGACGATGATGGAACAGATGCCGCCGGCACGGGTGATGGTGCCGAGCGCCCGCAACAGTTCCTCGACGATGATCGGGGCCAGGCCCTCGGTCGGCTCGTCCAGCAGCAAGACTTTCGGATTGAGGGTGAGCGCGCGGCCGATCGCCAGCATCTGCTGTTCGCCGCCGGAAAGCTGGTTGCCGAAATTGTTGCGGCGCTCCTTCAGCCGCGGGAACATCTCGTAGACCTTTTCCACGGTCCAGGGTCCCGGCTGCGCCACTGCCGTCATATTCTCCTCGACCGTCAGCGAACGGAAAATGTTGCGTTCCTGCGGCACCCAGCCGATTCCCGCCCGGGCCCGCTGGTCAGGCCGCATCGGCGTGATATCGCGGCCGGAGAGCGCGATGGTGCCCCCGAAACGGCGGGTAATCCCGACAATCGAATTGATCAGCGTGGTCTTGCCGGTGCCGTTGCGGCCGAGCAGCGCCAGCACCTGGCTCTCCGGCAGGCGCAGCGACATGCCGGGCAAGACCACCGCCTCGCCGTAGCCGGCGCGCAGGCCATTGATGCTGAGCAGATCAGTCATCGGCGGCCTCGCCGAGATAGACCGCCTTGACCCTGTTGTCGCGCGCGACCTCGCCAGGCGCGCCCTCGACCAGCAGTGCGCCGTTGACCAGCACCGAAATCCGGTCGGCGAATGAAAATACCAGATCCATGTCGTGCTCGATCAGCAGCACGGTGACATCGCGCGGCAACGCGGCAACGGCTGCGAGAATGTCGTGGCGTTCGCTTTCGGGAACGCCGGCGGCGGGCTCGTCAAGCAGCAACACCTGCGGCTTGGTGGCGATCGCGACCGCGATCTCGAGCAGGCGCTGCTTCCCGTACGGCAAGGTCGCGGTCGGCTCGTTCATCACGTCGAGCAGATGGAAGCGCGCCAAATTCTCCGCGATCTCGCCATTGACGTCGTCGCGCGTGCCCATCACCCGCCACCAGTCGCCGCCGCGGCCGAGCCGTTCCGACGCCGCCAGCCCGATGGTCTCGATGGGCGTCAGATCGGCGTAGAGCTGGTTGATCTGGAAGGTACGCGACAGGCCGCGCAACACGCGGATATGCACCGGCAAGTCCGTGACGTCGCTTCCCTGCAACAGGATCTGTCCGGCATCGGACTTGAGCACGCCGGTCAGGAGATTGATGACGGTGGTCTTGCCGGCGCCGTTCGGGCCGATCAGCGCGTGGCGGGCGCCCTGCTCGATTCTGAGCGAGAGGTCGCGCGTGACCCTGAGCGCGCCGAACTGCTTTTCCAGCCCCTTTGTTTCAAGCGCGATGCTCATGACACCTCGCTTTCGGGAACGGTGACGATGGCCTTGCGGCCACCGAAGAGCCTGATGATCAGGTTCGGCGCCCACAGCGCCCAGCGGTGCATGCGCGCCCGGCCGACCAGCACGATCACGACCAGTACGAGGCCGATCCAGAATTGCCAGTATTGCGGCGTCAGATTGGAGAAGAACTCCTGCAGCATCTTGAATATGACGGCGCCGATCAGTCCGCCGTAGAGATAACCGCTGCCCCCGATCACCAGAACCAGCATCAGATCCGCCGAACGCTCGAACGAAAACACATCGAGCGAAGCCAGCGCCGTGGTTTGGGTAAACAGCGCGCCGGATATTCCGGCATAGAAAGCGGACAGCGTGTACACCGCGATCAGGCGCCGGTTCACCGGGACGCCGACGGCGGCCGCGCGCAGCGGGTTGTTCTTGATGGCGCGCAGCGACAGGCCGAACGGCGAATGCACGATCCGCCGCGCCAGCAGGAACAGGACAAACAACACGGAGAGGGAATAAAAGAAGCCGACCTTGCCGAACATATCAAAAGCAAAGAGGCCGAGGATCGGCGCCATCTCGATGCCCTGCAGCCCGTCGGTGCCGCCGGTGATGTTCGAATAGCGCTCGGCCAGCGCCTCCAGCAGCAAGGCGATCCCCAGCGTCACCATCAGGCGGGTCAGGTCGCCCCCCCTGATCACCAGGAAGCTGGTCAGGAAACCGATGATCATGGCGACGAGGCCGGCGACCACCAGTGCCACCACAGGCTCCGTGACGATGCCGTGCAACGCGAGCAGCCCGGCGCAATAGGCGCCGACGCCGAAGAACGCTGCGTGACCGAGCGAAACGATGCCGGCATAGCCGAGGATCAGATCAAGCGACAGCGCGAACAACGCGAGCCGCACGATTTCGGTCATGATCAGAAAGCGAGAGGGAAACAGCACCGCGCAGGAAAGCGCGAGGCACCAGAACGCAATCTCGCTCCATTGCCAGCGCGCGTGCCGGCTGGCGTAACGTCCGACGTCAGCTTGCGTGGTCATGGCGGGGCTCAACGGGCAGCGGTGCGGCCGAACAGGCCGTTCGGACGCCAGATCAGGATCACGATCATAATGGTGTAAATCACGAACGGTCCCATCTTCGGCACGTAATATTTGCCGGCGACGTCGCCGATGCCGAGCAGCAGCGAGGCGATAAACGGCCCGGTGATGCTGGAGGAACCGCCGACAGTCACCACGATCAGGAAGTAGATCATGAACTTCAGCGGGAAATACGGATCGAGCCCGAGAATCTCCGCACTCAGCGCGCCGCCGAGGCCGGCGAGGCCGCAGCCGAAGGCAAACGTGAATGCGAACACCTGCGGCACGTTGATACCGAGCCCGCTCGCCGCGCGCGGATCATCCACCGCAGCCCGCAGCCGGCTGCCGAACCGGGTGCGCGCCAGCACCAGCTGCAAGCCAACAGTCAAAAGGCCGCAGATCATGATGATCATCAGCCGGTAACGACCGATGCCGACGCCGAAGAAATCGATCTGACCCTCAAGCGCGGCCGGAAGCGTGATGAATATCCGCGACGATCCCATGAAGTAGTCGACCGCCGCCACCGACATGAAAACCAGCCCTATGGTGAACAGCACCTGGTCGAGATGGCTTCTCGTGTAGAGGTGACGATAGAGCGTGCGCTCCAGCACCACGCCGACAAGAGCGCTTGAGACAAAGGCCAGCGGAAGGGCGGCGAAGAACGGCCAGCCGGATTGATTGACGAGAACCGCGCAGACATAGCCTCCGGCCATCGCGAATGCACCATGCGCGAGATTGACGAAGTTCATCAGTCCAAGCGTGACCGCAAGGCCGCAGGCCAGCACGAACAGCAGCATGCCATAGGCAACGCCGTCGAACAGGATGGTGAACAGCGTCGTCATGGGATCAATCTTGCCTGCAGCGCCGATACGATAGAGACTTGAACGCTATAGTTCGTCATGGCCGGGCATAGCCGTCGGAAGGACGGCGTCGCTTCCGCTCGTCTATGTCCCGGCCATCCACGTCTTCCCCACTTACCGGAAAGAAAGGCGTGGATGCCCGGGACATCTGCGCGAAGACGCGCTTCGCGCTTTTGCCCGGGCATGACCGTGGAGGGCGCGGAACTCGCGGCCCGGAATGACCTGCGGTCACTTCTTGGTCTTGCCGGGGTCCTTGACGGCCTCGAAGGTCGCAAATTCGACATTGTAGAGTTCGCCGTTGACCTTCTCAACCTTGCGGATGTAGATGTCCTGCACGATATCGCGGGTTTCCGGATCGATCGAAATTGGCCCGCGCGGGCTTTCCCACTTCATCCCCTTCATGGCCGCGATCAATGCGTCGCCGTCGGTCTTGCCGCCGGTCTTCTTCAGCGCCTCGTAGATCAGGTGAATGCCGTCATAGCCCCCGACCGCCATGAAGCCGGGTCGCTGGCCGAAGTCCTTCTTGTAGGCGGCGACGAATTCCTTGTTCAACGCCGAGGGATGGGCCGCCGAATACATATGCGCCGTGACGGTACCGAGTGCGGCATCGCCCATGCCGTTCAACAGGTCGTCGTCCGTGACGTCGCCGGGACCGATCACCTTGATACCCGCCTTGTCGAGTTCGCGTTCGGCATATTGCTTCATGAAGCTGCCGCCCTGTCCTGCCGGCACGAACACGAACATGGCGTCAGGCTTGGCATCCTTCATCCGCTGCAGGAACGGTGCGAAATCCGGATTGGCGAGTGGCACCTTGACCTCTTCAACGATTTGTCCCCCGCCGGCGGTAAAATGCTGTTTGAAGAAATTCAGCGCGTCGTTGCCGGGGGCGTAGTCCGACGTCAGGGTGGCGACCTTCTTGATGCCGTTCTTGACCGCCCAGTCAGCGATGATGGTGGATGATTGCGCCAGCGTGAAACTGGTGCGCACGATGTAGGGCGAGCGCTCGGTGATGATCGAAGTGCCGGCCGCCATCACGATTTCCGGTATCTTCGCCTGCGTCGCGAGCGGTGCCGCCGCGAGAGCCGCGGGTGTGATGCCGAAACCGGCGATGAAATTGACCTTGTCGTTGACGATCAGTTCTTGCGCGAGTCGCTTGGTGTTGTCGGGAAGCGTTGCATCGTCCTTCAGGATGACTTCGACCTTCTTGCCGGCGACGGTGTCGCCGTGCTGCTGCATGTAGAGCTTGACCGCATTGTCGATCTGCTTGCCAGTCGATGCCTGGCCACCGGTCATCGGCAGGATCAGGCCGATCTTAACGGCGTCCTGCGCCTGCGCGGGCGCCACAGCAAGCGCGCCTGCGACGGCAACGGCACCTGCGGTCAGCAACATTTGACTGCGAACGGACATGAACATTATCTCCCCTGATCGATATTATTGGCTCTAACTTTAGGCCTTGCCTCACCATAGCCCGCCCGTCCTGCCGTGGCGACGTGGCATCGTCGGCTGCTCTGTCGTCAAATGGTCGAACGGTGCGCCTTCGGCCCGAAGTCTCCAGGGGTCGAGCAGCCCGCCGTCGAACAGCCGCAGCGACCAAGCGTCGGATCACGGTGCCATGATACCTTAAACGGCAACCTTGTCCGGTGAGTCTAAAGCGCATGAGTCCTCTCACAGATTTCCGCAACGATACGCCCACGCCAATGTTGCCGGCGGTGGCATCCCGAATGTCAGAGTTTCGCGTCATCCACTTTCGTTTCGACCATCCTATTTGTACGATTGTACAAAGAAAATGGTCTTGTCAACAAAGAAGCACCGTTGCGAGCCTGGCCATAGAATGGCCCTGCCGGGGTGGCTGTTGGTCAGCATGGTATGAATTCAGAGAGACTTCCCTGGCAGGATTCGGGCGATGATCCATGCTACCGGATGCCCGTGAAGTCGAGCCCAGCGGTTGGTCGATGGCTGGTCAACGAGAAAAGGACCGCCACGCGGCCCTAAATCCATCTTCTTTCAAGGCCATGGTTTTAAGGTTCTGCCGATGCCGGTCCGCGCCCCACATATCGCCACGATCCTAGCCCTCGCGCTCGCGGGCCTTGCCTTGGGCGGCTGCGCATCCGTCAATGAGAAGCTGGCGGCTGGAGTTAGCGATACGCTCCCGCAATGGGCCGGCGGCTTGCCACCGGATGTGCCACCTCGGCGCGGCACGCCGCAATATGACGAGTACATGAAGGAGCGGGAGAGGAAGCGGCTGGAACCTGCGGCAAACGGGAATGACGCCGCCAAATCCCCTACATCGTCAGGATCATCACTGGATCCCGTGCACTAGCTAGGGTCTGTACTTTAACCCACTGAAACTGAATTGATCTGCTTTTCCGCGCCGTCTATCGACAGTCGAGTTAGATCAAGGACTTGCGCGTTATTGGGCCAGACCCAACAGCCTCGGGTCTGATCAACTAGGGCCGAGACTCATAGATCAGCCATTCCAGAGCTGCGGCAGGCAATCAGAAGCGAGGCAGTTTCGCGCCAGCCTGTCGTAACGGGTTGCGATGCGCCGGAAGTCCTTCAGCCTGTTGAAGGCACTCTCGATGCGCCAGCGAAGCTTATAGAGGTGCTTTGAGAAGCTGTACGGTTGCTTGCGATTGCTGCGGTTTGGAATGATCGGCTTGGTTCCGCGCTCATCCAGTTCGTCGCGCAACTCGGCGCTATCATAGGCCTTGTCGCCGAGCATTCGTTTCGGCGGCTTGACCCTGCGGATCGGGCGTTCTGCGACCGGGCAGTCGTGCGCTTCACTGTAAAATGCCGCTGATAATGCGGCGATCGTCCTGCGCTCGACACCGCGCACATCGGTTGGCAAGTGAGGTTCGATCCGCTGCCACTGCTTGTCGCTCAGCCAAAACAAATTCCTGCTCACGATCCCAATCCTTCCCCAAAGAGAATCAGTATCATATTGTCACAGCAGAAAAATTAATGAGTTCTTACCCTAGAACCGCGTCGCTCAATCCATGAACACCACGGTCTTGCGGCCATTGAGGATCACCCGGTCCTCCAGATGGTAGCGTATCGCGCGCGCCAGCACGCGGCGTTCGATGTCGCGCCCCTTGCGGACGAGATCTTCGGGCGTATCGCGGTGGCTGATGCGCTCGACGTCCTGATCGATGATCGGCCCTTCGTCGAGGTCGCTGGTGACGTAATGGGCGGTGGCGCCGATCAGTTTGACGCCGCGCTCATGCGCCTGATGGTAGGGCCGCGCCCCCTTGAAGCCCGGCAGGAACGAATGATGGATGTTGATGCAGCGGCCGGTCAGCTTCGCCGACATCTCGTCCGAAAGGATCTGCATGTAGCGCGCCAGCACGACCAGATCCGTATTGGTTTGACCGACCAGATCCCAGATCGCGGCCTCCTGTTGGTGCTTGGTCTCCTTCGTCACCGGCAGGTAGTGAAACGGGATGTCGCCGAAATCGAGGTTGGCGTAAGTCTCGCGCGGATGGTTGGAGACGATGGCGGTCGGGATCATCTCGAGTTCGCCGGTTCGCCAGCGATACAGGATATCGGCAAGGCAGTGATCGGATTTCGAGACCAGCAGCATGACGCGGCGGCGGCTGGCGCGGTCGCGCATCTGCCAATCCATGCCGAAGCGATCGGCGATGGCGGTGAATCCGGTCTGCAGCGCCGCCAGATTGACGGCGAGATCGGCGGCGTTGAACACCACCCGCATGAAGAAATGCCCGGTCTCGACGTCGTTGAACTGCTGGGCGTCGAGGATGTTCTGCCCGTTATGGGCAAGGAACGTCGACACCGCGGATACGATGCCGGGGCGGTCCGGACAGGACAATGTCAATACGAACTGATGATCGGGCATGGCGCGGGCTTGCCTACAATTCAGGCATGGAACGGCGATTGATGGCCCTGCTCTATCACCCGCGGCGGCCTTGCGCCAATCCCACCGAAAGGATCATGATGAACAAACTGACGGCAATCGCAGTTAGCCCAAAATCACGGCTGCAACATCATGGCTGACAGACTGAACGGCTACCGCATCCTGATCCTGGAAACCCGCGAGGAAGCGCAGTTTTCCCGCCTGCTCGCCGAGCAGGGCGCCGATGTGCTGCAATGTCCGATGTTTGCGATCCACGACGCGCCGGATTCGGCAACCGTAGAGGCCTGGATCCATCGTTGCATCGAAGCGCCTTTCGACGATCTGGTGCTGATGACGGGCGAAGGCCTGCGCCGCCTGATGAAGGTCGCGCGGCGGACCGGGCAAGACCAGGATTTTATCGCAGCACTCGGCAAGGCCCGAAAATTCGCCCGCGGCCCGAAGCCCGGTCGCGCTCTGCGCGAGATCGGCCTCGAGCCGCAGGTAACCACGGAGAAGCCGACCTCCGAAGGCGTTGCCGAGATGCTGTCGCGGGTTGATCTGAAAGGCCATCGCGTCGGACTGCAGCTTTATCCGGACAAGGATCACGGCGTGCTGCTCGGCGCCATCACGGCGCAAGGCGCCGAAGTCGATGCTGTCACGCCCTACGCCTACGACGCGCGAGCCGCGGATGCCAACATCATCACGGCGATCGAGGAGATGGCGTCAGGCCGCATCGACGCGATTGCGCTGACGAATTTGGGGCAGATTCGCCGCCTGATCGAAGTGGCGCGGGCCAAGGGCGCGGAGGCGCGCTTGCGCGAGGGGCTCGCCAAAACGCCGATCGCCTCGGTCGGGCCGGCGGTATCCGACGAACTCAAATCGCATGGCCTGCGCACCGACATTTACCCCGCCAACGACGCCTTCTTCATGAAGCCGCTGATATCGGCGCTGGCACTGGCGCTGACGAAGGCCCTGCCGCGGGCAACTGCCAAGACCTGATGGACTCGCGTATCTGCAATGCACACCGCCACCGAGCATCGGGCCAACATGACCGCAATCTATTTTGACCTCGACGGGACGCTGACCAACCCGAAGCCCGGTATTACCCGTTCGATCCAATATGCCCTCGAAAAGCTTGATCGCGCCGCTCCATCGGAAGGCGAATTGACGTGGTGCATCGGTCCCCCGCTCCGCGCCAGCTTGAAAAAGCTGCTTGGGGCCGACGATCTGGCAGACAAGGCTCTGTCGCTTTATCGGGAGCGCTTTGGCGACATCGGCATCTTCGAAAATGAAGTCTATCCCGGGATCGAGGGGACATTGTCCGTGCTGGCCAAATCCGGACGGCGCCTGTTCGTTGCGACCAGCAAACCCATCGTCTACGCCGAGCGCATTATCGACCACTTCAAGCTGACCGACTATTTTGAACGTGTGTTCGGCTCCGAACTGGATGGCACGCGCGCCGACAAGACCGAGCTCTTGGGCTACGCCCTGCAGGCCACGCGCGTCGATTCGGCGCGGGCGATCATGATCGGAGACCGAAGTCACGACATGATCGGGGCTCGCAACAACGGAATGACGGCTGTGGGCGTCCTGTACGGTTACGGCAGTCAAGCGGAATTGGTCGACGCGGGAGCGCACCACGTCTGCGCGACACCCCAGAAGCTGCTCGACCATGCGGATTAGGTTTGCGCGCCGGGTCGGCCGACCAAAATGAGGCCCGTCACATCGCGTCCTGGCTTATTCCGCCGCCTGCCGGGATTCCTTCAGGAAGGCCTGATAGGCGAGCCTCATTCCATCCTCGAGCGAGGTGCGCGCGCGCCAGCCGAGTTTGGCGAGGCGACCGATATCGAGCAATTTGCGCGGCGTGCCGTCGGGTAGTGAGGTGTCGAAACTGATCGAGCCGGCATAGCCGACCACAGCGGCGACCACGCGCGCGAATTCGGCGATGGTGATATCCTCGCCGGTGCCGATGTTGACCAGTTCGCCGCTGGAATAAATCTTCATCAGGTGGACGCAGGCGTCCGCAAGATCGTCGACATAGAGAAATTCCCGCCGTGGCGTGCCGGTGCCCCAGACCACGACATTGGAAAGGCCAGCAACCTTCGCCTCATGAAACCTTCGGATCAGGGCGGCGACGACGTGGCTGTATTCGGGGTGATAATTGTCGCCCGGCCCGTACAGATTGGTCGGCATCACATTGATGAAGTCGCAGCCATACTGGCTGCGATAGGCCTCGGCCATCTTGATGCCGGCGATCTTGGCGACCGCATACGGCTCGTTCGTCACCTCGAGCGGTCCGGTCAGCATGGAATCTTCACGCAGCGGCTGCGGCGCCAGCTTGGGATAAATGCAGGACGAGCCGAGAAACATCAGCTTCTCGGTGCCGTTGATGTGCGCGGCATGGATCACATTAGCCGCGATGGCCAGGTTGTCGTAGATGAATTCGCCGCGCAGCGTGTTGTTGGCGACAATGCCGCCGACCTTTGCGGCCGCCAGAAACACCGCCTGCGGACGCTTTTCGGCGAACCAGCCGAACACCGCGGCCTGGTCGCGCAAATCGACCTCGCTGCGCCCGACGGTCAGCAGCTCGACGTCCTCCCGGGCAAGCCGGCGCAGCAGCGCCCCGCCGACCATTCCCTTGTGCCCGGCAACGAAGACCGTCTTGCCCTTCAGATCAAACGGGGTGCTTGCCATTGGCAACCTCGCGCCGCGCAATCGCAAGATCCTGGGCCACCATTTCCTTGACGAGCTGGGCGAAGCTCGTCTTCGGCTTCCAGCCGAGCTTCTGGCGCGCCTTGCTGGCGTCGCCGATCAGGAGATCGACTTCGGTCGGACGGAAGTACACGGGATCGATGCGAACGACGGCCTTGCCGGATTTGCTGTCGACGCCGGTCTCCTCGACGCCCTCGCCGCGCCACGCGATGCTGCGGCCGACTTCGGCGAAGGCCAATTCCACGAATTCGCGCACCGAACGGGTCTCGCCGGTCGCCAGCACGAAATCGTCCGGCTGATCGGCCTGCAATATCCTGTGCATGCCCTCGACGTAATCCTTGGCGTGGCCCCAGTCGCGCTTGGCGTCGAGATTGCCGAGATAGAGCGTATCGTCGAGCCCGGTCTCGATGCGGGCGATGCCGCGCGTGATCTTGCGGGTCACAAAGGTCTCGCCGCGGATCGGGCTTTCGTGGTTGAACAGGATGCCGTTCGAGGCGAACATGCCATAGGCCTCACGGTAGTTCACCGTGATCCAGTAACCGTACAGCTTGGCGACGCCATAGGGCGAGCGCGGGTAGAATGGGGTGGTCTCCTTTTGCGGCACTTCCTGCACCAGGCCGTAAAGTTCCGAGGTCGAGGCCTGGTAGAAGCGGGTTTCCTTCTCCATGCCGAGAATCCGGATCGCTTCCAGCAAACGCAGCACGCCGATCGCGTCGGCATTGGCGGTATATTCCGGGCTCTCGAAGCTGACGCCGACATGGCTCTGTGCCGCAAGATTGTAGATCTCTGTAGGCCGGATCTGCTGCATCAGCCGGATCAAATTGGTCGAATCCGTCATGTCGCCGTAATGCAGCAGGAACGGCACATTGCCGGTGTGCGGGTCTTCGTAGAGATGATCGATGCGCGCGGTGTTGAACGAGGACGACCGCCGCTTGACGCCATGCACGGTGTAACCGAGGCCAAGCAGGTATTCGGCGAGATAGGCACCGTCCTGCCCTGTGACGCCGGTAACGAGCGCTACGCGCCGTTTCGAATCCTGCACCGCCATATTCACTCCGACAACGCCCCAAGGCTGCCCAAAAGGCATTCAACGGCGGCGAACCACAGACATTGCGCTGGACCTGCCCGTGATACCTCGCCGCACGGGCGCAAGCCCGGCCTGGGCAAACCCCTATCATGACCTTCTTCTCCCAAGCAATGAGTCCGGCCAGGTCCCCGTCTTCAGCCGACCGGGCAGCGGACTTGCGAGTTTCGAAGCCTTGGCCCACAATCCGCTCCCAACAGGGCCGCGAGATCACTGGAATCCAAGTTCCAGCGTCCGGCCCCTGCAAAAAAAACGAACTCAGGGAGGAATGACATGCGGAAGTTCATGATGGCTGCGGCCTTTGCGCTGCCAATGCTCGCAGGCAGCGCGCTGGCGCAGGAGACGCTCAAGATCGGTTATATCGACCCGTTGTCGGGCGGCGGCGCCAGCATCGGCGAAGTCGGCCTCAAGACCTTCCAGTTTCTTGCCGACGAAGTGAATGCAAAGGGCGGCATCCAGGGCAGGAAAGTCGAGATCGTTCCGCTCGACAACAAGACCAATCCGCAGGAAAGCCTGATCCAGGCGCAGAAGGCGATCGACGCCGGCGTGCGCTACATCACCCAAGGCAACGGTTCGTCGGTCGCCGGCGCGCTGTCGGACTTCGTAACCAAATACAACGAGCGCAATCCCGGCAAGGAAGTCCTGTACTTCAATTATGCCGCGGTCGACCCGGTCCTGACCAACGCGAAGTGCAGCTTCTGGCATTTCCGCTGGGATGCCAATTCCGACATTAAGATGGAAGCGCTTACCAACTACATGAAGGCGGCGCCCTCGATCAAAAACGTCTATCTGATCAATCAGGACTACTCGTTCGGAGAATCCGTCAGGTCCGCCGCCAAGGCGATGCTGGCCGCCAAGCGGCCGGACATCAAGATCGTTGGCGATGAATTGCATCCGCTCTTGAAGGTCACCGATTTCGCGCCCTACATCGCCAAGATCAAGGCGTCGGGCGCCGACACCGTCGTGACCGGCAACTGGGGCCAGGATTTCGCATTGCTGTTGAAGGCGGCCGCCGACGCCGGGCTGAAAGTGAACTGGTATACTTATTATGCCGGCGGCACCGGCGGCCCGACCGCAATCAAGCAGGCCAACCTCAACCATCAGGTATTTGCGGTGGTCGAGGGCATCCCGAATCTCGATCACCCCTCCTCGCAGGAATTCGAAAAGGCGCTCCGCGCCAAGTACGATTTCAGCCTGTTCTACCCGCGCGCCGTCAACGAAATGCGCATGCTGGCGGCGGCGGCCGACAAGGCCAAGTCGATCGATCCGGTCAAGGTGGCGTTCGCGCTCGAAGGCATGGAATTCGAAGTCTTCGACGGCGGCAAGGGCTACATGCGCAAGGACGATCACCAGTTCTTCCAGCCGATCTATATTGCCTCGTTCGGCGATCGAACGGAGAAGGAACCGTTCGACGAGGAAAAGACCGGCTGGGGCTGGAAGCTGGTTGCCAAGATCGATACGCCCGCGACCGTACTTCCGACCACCTGCAAGATGGAACGCCCGAACTGATCGTTCGCGTGCGTAGCTCATCCGCGCCCCGAACAATTCCGGGGCGCGGCCTAATCCGACGGGGGCGTCGTGCTTGAACTGATCGTCACATCCACGCTTAACGGCGTCCTGTTCGGCATGTTGCTGTTCCTGATGGCCAGCGGCCTGACCGTCATCTTCAGCATGTTAGGGGTGCTCAACTTCGCGCATGCCAGTTTCTACATGCTCGGCGCCTTCTTCGGTTTCCAGATCAGCCGATGGTTCGGCTTCTGGCCGGCGCTGTTGATCGCGCCCTTGCTCGCCGGCCTGATCGGCGCCGGCGTCGAGCGCTACGGCCTGCGCCGCGTGCACAGGAACGGCCATGTCGCGGAACTGTTGTTTACCTTTGGTCTTGCGTTCGTGATCGAGGAGGTCGTGCAGATCATCTGGGGCAAGAGCCCGGTCGATTTCCGGGAACCGCCGCTACTCGATTTCCCGGCATTCACTATCTTCTCCACCAATTATCCCGCCTACAAGATGTTCATGCTGCTGGTGTCGGTCGCCATCTTCGTCGGGCTACTCGTCGTCCTGAAGAAGACGCGGATCGGCCTGATCGTTCAGGCCGCCCTCACCCATCCGCACATGGTGGGCCACCTCGGCCACAATGTCGGGCGCATCTTCATGCTGGTGTTCGGCGTCGGCACCGCGCTCGCCGCAGTCGCCGGCGTGATCGCCGGACCGGCGCTGGTGACGCAGTCGAACATGGCAGGATTGCTCGGCCCGATCCTGTTTGTCGTCGTCGTGGTCGGAGGGCTGGGCTCGCTGCCCGGCGCCTTCGTCGCCTCCTTGCTGATCGGCCTGGTGCAGACCTTCGCGGTTTCGATGAACGGCTCGCTGTCCGGCGCGTTCGGTCCGCTCAGTCCCGCTTATGCCTCGACCTGGCTCGCCGACATCTGGGGCGTCACCATCGCGCAGATCGCTCCGATCGTGCCCTATCTCCTCTTGGTGTTGATCCTGATCTTCCGCCCGATGGGCCTGCTCGGGACGCGCGACACATGAGTGAAATCGCCACCAGCGTCGCGCCGCCGCTGCCGGCAGCAACCGAAAAGCTCAAATTCTATTTTGTATGGCTGGTTGCCGCGATCGCGCTTCTGCTGCTGCCCAAAGTCTTCGGTTCCGGCGGCTCGCTGACGACGTTCAGCCTGATTGGTATCTCCATCATCTTCTCGCTTTCCTACAACATCCTGCTCGGCCAGACCGGCATGCTGTCGTTCGGACATGCGGTCTATTACGGCCTCGGCGGCTTCCTGGTGATTCACGCCATCAACATCATCGGCGCCCACAAGCTGCCGATCCCGCTCCCCGTCGTTCCCCTGATCGGCGGCTTGTCCGGACTGATGTTCGCCGCCCTGCTCGGCTGGGTCTCGACCCAGCGCTCCGGAACGGCATTCGCCATGATCTCACTCGGCGTTGCCGAATTGATCGCCTCCTCCGCGCTGATCCTGCGCACTTTTTTCGGCGGCGAGGCCGGCGTCTCCGCCAACCGGACCAAATTGCTGAAACTGTTCGGCTGGAGTTTCGGCCCGCAGATCCAGATCTATTACCTGGTGGCGGCGTGGACGCTGATCGCCGTGATCGCGATGTACGCGCTGACGCGCACGCCTTTGGGACGGATGTGCAATGCCGTGCGCGACAACCCCGAGCGCGTCCAGTTCGTGGGATACAATCCGCACGTCGTCCGCTATCTCGCGTTCTGCTTCGCAGGTTTCTTCGCAGGAATCGCAGGCGGGCTGGCGGCGATCAATTTCGAGATCGCCAACTCGGCCTATCTCGGAGCGGAACAGTCTGGCACGGTATTGTTCGCCACCTATATCGGCGGCATCGGCTTCTTCATCGGGCCCATCGTCGGCGCGATCTTCGTCACGCTGCTGTCGCTCGGCTTGAGCGATCTGACCCAGGTTTGGCAACTCTATTTCGGACTGATCTTCATCGCGGTGGTGTTGTTTGCGCCGGGCGGCATCACCGGGCTCCTGATGATGCATCGTCCGCTCTTGAAAGCCGGCACGCTGCCGAAGGTGCTGCCGAGCTACCTCGTGGCGCTGGTGCCGACACTGGCGATGATCGTCGGCCTCGTTCTCGCGGTCGAAACGATCGTGCACTTTACCGTCAACCCCGGTGACGATTCCCACATCAAGGCGTTCGGCGTCGGCTTCGATGCCGCCAGCCCGCAAATCTGGGCAACATCGGTCATTCTCCTGATCGGCGGATTTTGGGTTGCGCGCAGGACCTGGACCTGGGTCGGACAGGCCTGGGACAGCGCCGCCGGCGCAGCGCGTGACAAGGGGATCGCCGCATGAGCGCCGCCATCGAACTGCGCGGGGTCGAAAAGAGCTTCGGCAACATCGCCATCCTCAGAAACATCAATTTGAGCGTGGCACGCGGCGAACGCCACGCGCTGATCGGCCCGAACGGCGCCGGTAAATCGACCACCTTCAATCTGATCAGCGGCTATATGGCGCCGACCTCCGGCAGCGTGCTGCTCGGCGGCGAGGTGATTTCCGGCCTGCCGCCCTATCAGATCAACCGCCGCGGGCTGTCGCGCAGCTTTCAGGTCACCAACGTCTTTGCCAATATGAGCGTATGGGAGAACCTGCGCTGTGCGGTTTTGTGGTCGACCGGCCAGCGCTACGCGTTCTGGAAAAATATCGACAACCTGCCCGAGGTGCGCGAGCGCACCGCGCAAATTCTCGCCGACATCAACTTGACGGCCCGCCGCGACGTGCCTGCGGGCCTTCTGACCTATGCCGAGCAGCGCGCGCTGGAAATCGGCATCACGGTTGCCGGCCGCGCCGACGTCATTCTGCTGGACGAGCCGACCGCGGGCATGAGCCACGCCGAAACCGAGCGCGCGGTGGCGCTGATCCGCCGCCTGACCGAAGGCCGCACGCTCCTGATCGTCGAGCACGACATGAGCGTGGTGTTCGGCCTCGCCGACCGGATTTCGGTTCTGGTGTACGGCCAGATCATCGCCTCGGGAACGCCGGAAGAAATTCGCGGCAACCCGAAGGTGCGCGAAGCCTATCTCGGCGAGGAAGCGGCATGATGCTGGAGGTCGCCGATCTGCACGCCTATTACGGCAAGAGCCATATCCTGCAAGGCGTCGATATGCATATCGATGCCGGCGAGGTGGTGAGCCTGTTGGGGCGCAACGGCGTCGGCCGCTCCACCACGGTCAAGGCGATCATGGGCGAAGTGCCGCCGCAGGGCTCGATCAGGTTCAAGGGCCAGGACATCGCGGGCCTGCCGAGCCACCGCATCGCACGTCTCGGCCTGGGCTACGTTCCGGAGCACCGCGACATCTTCGCAGGCCTCACGGTGCGGCAAAACCTGCTGCTTGGCATCAAGGATACCAGACGCCCCGGCAAGTGGCGACTCGAGGACATGCTCAAGATGTTCCCCAATCTCGCCGCGCGCGCCGATACCTCGGCCGGCGTACTGTCGGGCGGCGAGAAGCAGATGCTGACCATCTGCCGCACGCTGATGGGCGACCCTGAATTGATCATGATCGACGAGCCCACCGAGGGGCTCGCCCCGCTGATCGTGCAACAGGTCGGCGACCTCATCGCCGAAATCGCCCGGCGCGGCGTCGCCATCCTTTTGGTGGAACAGAAACTCTCGATCGCGATGCGGATATCGCATCGCGTCTACGTCATGGGCCATGGCTGCATCGTGTTCGAGGGCACACCCGCCGAACTCAAGGCCAATGCGGCCATGCGCAAGGAATGGCTGGAGGTTTGAGAGCCCGATCTCCGATTGGGGCTTAGACCCATAAGTTCAGAGACGCTGGCGAACGCCGCTTCGGAGCGCATGCCGGGCCCAGGTCGGACATCGTGTGAGATCCGAAAGGCGCCCAACGGAAGTCAAGCAAACCTGGTCGATCACTTCGTCGGCGCGGATCCTTTTTTATTAGAGCTGCGGCAGCCGTCCTTCTTCGCTGGCGGGGAGCGCAGGTGAGTTATCCCACATCCCAAAATTTCGACTGCCTCAGAAAACGAAAGTCGCATCATTCCCCTACCCCTCCCTACTGAACTTCGCGGCATTTTTCCAACCACGGCTGCGTCGGGATTCCGCGGTCGCACAACTGCGATTTCCGCCTTTACCTCTATCGGACATCCTTGGCGCGATCCCGCCGCTCATCTGCGGACTTGGCGCCACTGAAAATAGGATCGGCGGCAGCCGTCTCGCTTCCCGGACGCCGCAAGATCGCCGCCAGCGCGCCACCAATTGGCCCAGCGACTCGGCGACGCCTGTTCGCGCGGTCCTGGGGAAATCAACAGCGCATTGCCGGAGCGGCTTTATGTACAAAGCGTCGAAACGATCTCTGACTGTATCTGTAAGCGTCCTAATCGTCGCGATTCTGTTTTCGCTGGCTGCGATAATTGTGCGCACTGTCGCGGCGCCTGAGATGGACGGCAAAATTAACGCGGATGGGACCGGCCTGGAATTGAGAAGGTCGCTGCCGTAAGCCCCGCCGGATCAGCCCGCACCGAAGGCGCGCTGCACCGCACTATGCCATCGAAGACTAATCCTCGGCTGCTGTCCCATCATCATGTGCTCAGGATGGCGCATGCGTTGCCCATTCTCCGCTCCGGAAGCGGGCAGCATCCATGACGACTACGGTTACGACCGTTTTGTGCCCAAGAAGTGACGTTCGCATCGCAGCAAACGGCAGTGATGCCCGGACCACTAATCACGATCCCGTTAAGCTATTTCGTTGGAACAAGCCCACGAAACAACGCGGCCTTGTCGACGAAATCGTATTTGTCGCACCGAGAAAACATCCTGAAACGGGCGCGCCTCATAATCATCGTAAGGCGACTAACCGATGAGAGCTTGGCCCTTGACGCGGATGGCGCCGACCTTCACGTGAAATAGCATTTTTCCGCAATGTGAACCTGCTCACATCTGTTTGTAGCGAAATGAGATAGCAATCTGTATTTGATCAAACAACGGGGTTCGATCATGTGGCGACGTGATGAAATCGTTTCCTGGATTTTCCTTGTCGCAGTCATCGTTACCGGTCTTGGGATGTTCACGACACTCTTCATCGGCTAGGCAGACATACCGACAAGCCCTCGTGATGTCTGCTCTCCCGAAAGCGGTCATTCGCCGCTACCGCTGGCATATGCGCCGAGGCCGATAGTGTTGAAAAATTCTTTTTGAGCAGACGAGCGAAAGTTCTTAGGACTGCTGATGCGTTTCGTGTGCGGCAAACGTGAGGGACCACATCGATTCTGCCAGAATCGACCACGGACCTTCGTAGCTGCGGAGCGCAGCAGCAGCATCTTGATTTTGGCCTCAGCCGCCTATCCATACCGGCTGATTTTCCGCTTCTTCTGCAACATTGTATCCCCACATAAACAAGGCAGCCTCGATTTCTCTTGGACTCGCTTGGCATTCTTTCGCAACTTGCCAGATTAGCTGAGATGCCGATCGCACCATCGAGGCATGGCAGCGATCCCTGGCTTTGCCGAACAATACCGGAAAATGAATGCGCTTCGTCTCGGGGGACCGTTTGGCCTCCCGGTCCACGGCGAAGAGTAATTGCTCGGCAAGATCGTATTGATGAATTTGCCGTTCTTCCGTAAATCTGGCGACGAAGAAGCCGAGCGCACCACCGATCCGACCGTCGTAGATCACGAGTTTCTGTTCGGGGTCGGCGAGGCTCACGATCTTCGTCATCGTCGAGTTCATTATCAGGTTTACACCGTCAAACGGATCCAGCGACGCCTGTTCGTCTTTAATCAGATCGACTGCGTTCGAAAGCTTGACGGAAATCTCATCCGCGTTTCGTTCGATCCACTCAAACGTCCCCTTCTGTCGATGCTTGTTATCGACACCGCCCCAATGCATTATCGCCCGCAGGATCTCGCAAACATCATTATTGGAATCCCGTTGAATTGCGGACTGTAGATTGGCAGCGAACCGATCTAACTCGGCCTTATTCTCGGAAAAGCCTTTTCCGCTCCACGCATACTTGGATAGCGCATCCGCCAGACCGACGGCCGACCATTTGCCATCAATCGTTCGGGACCATGCCGACGATTTTCCTCTGGAAGGAACGGCATAAGAATGATGACGGCTACCTCTCCACTCACGGGCAAGGAAGCTACAAAATTCGCAAATTTGCTCGTGGTTCTCATCGATTCTCCCCCTGCCATACGGTGCCGTCGTGGAAAATGATGCGTGCGCCCGCGAGGCCACAACGCTGTTTGCTCCAAGGCTGGTCATTTCGCGGCCCGTGCGGACCGCAAATCGGATTGGTTCTGCCATGACACAGTATTACCTGGCGTGAGCGACGTTTCTGCGGATCAGGTCCGATAGCTGAACCAGAAGCACTCGAAGCCGCGCGTTCTCCTCAAGCAGCGAGTGAACGTCATCGGTGTGTTCGTCAACCCAAAGTGACGGTTCATCCTCTCGAAGGGCATCCTCAAGTAGCGGAAGAGCATCGTCGGCAGGTTCGTCAGCCCAAAGTGTAGGTTCACTCGGGCGGCCTTGCTTGTTTCGCGGCGGTTGGTTCATGACTACTACTCCAATTCAAATGGTCGAACTTCCGTCCAATCACCCGATCCGCCGATCTGCCTCCAGACTGAATTGAGTTGGCCGGCAAATTTGAGACCAAAATTTGAAATGTATTGAGACGCGCCGCAATCACGCCGCTTTGGCGCCGGAAAAACCTCGGAGCGATTGTGCGCTAAGAGATATAAGAGATAAGAGATAAGAGATAAGCCCACTGTGTGGTCAATAAGACAACGATGTTGTCCTTACCGCGCTCGTGCGGCGCGAACCGGTACCCACCGCCGGATCAAATCCGAAGGCATGCTTCGCTCGAAAACGTCGGCTCGTTGTCTGGACGCGGCTTCTTAACGCGAACCGGAACCCACTTTGCTCGAAAACGCTTCGGGTTATTCGCCATAATGGCGCAGTCGCTCGAGGTCGACGATGGTCACGCCGCCATATTCGAGCCGCAGCAATCCTTCCTTCTCCAGTTGCTTCAGGCACTGGTTGGCAATTTGCCGGGAGATGCCTGAGAGAGCGCCGATCTCCTCCTGGGTAATCTCCAGATGGCGCGTCAGGTCCGGATAGAGAATGGGATTGAACAGCGAGGCGATGCACCGCGCCAGGCGAGCGGTCGCATCCAGCGTGCGGCCATATTCGAGCAACCCGATGAACTGGCCAAGTCGCTCGTTGAGCTGCCCTACCAGGAAGCGATTGAACGCCACGCTGTTTTCGAACAGCCAGAAGAAGGTGGCGCGGTCCATCAACGCGAGCCGCGTATCGCGCAACGCCACCACGTCGTAGCGCCTCGCCTCGTTCTTGAGCACGGTGCCCTCGCCAAACCATGCACCGGCCGTCAAGCCGGCAAAACTGGTGGCCTTGCCGCCGCGGGAAACGATGCCCATCCGGGCGAGACCGCTGACGACGCCGGTCCAGTAGTCGAAATGGTCGCCGCGCAAAAAGATGAATTCATTGGCGCGGTAGGATTTTTCGACAATGCCGGCCCGCGCGACCTCGATCTCCCTCTCCCCCAGTTCGCGCGACCAGACCGCGATGCGTTTTAGGTAATCTGCTGCAATCATTATCCGCTGAACCATTCACCCCGGGCGTCCGCCATCAAGCGGCCGGCATTCGATCATGTTGCATCGCAACAACGGTCCTGGCACCGCCGCTGCGCCGTCCTGCCCCGCCCGAACGCCGATCAGGGCGGCTGACTAAATTTGCCAATGAATTGTCAGGCGCAATTTCAAAGTACCGCTTTAGCCTATTGAGGGCCATCGCGCGTGAGCCCCGGCTCGCGGGCCAACAGGATGATTGGAGGGACTGAAGACAGGGTGCGGCGTTACCACGCATGACGGGTGCGCCCGATTTGTCCAGAAAGGGCTGGCGAATCCTTAAGAACCCACAAGGTGCGCGGCGGCCAAGGCGCATCCTAAGTGGAATGGCTTAGCTAGGATGGCCGATATAAGATCGCTACAATGCTAACAAACGACAGCGAAAGAGCGTGGCAAGCGCCTGATTGGATACGCGTATTCTGATCGCAAAACCGGGTCTTCCGGATTTTGCGAAAATGCGCGCTACGGAGGGAATGCGTGGAATACGCTTTGGAAGTGCGCGGGGTGTCACTGCGCTTTGGCGGCGTGAGGGCGCTCACCGAGGTCAGTTTCGGTGTCAACGCCGGCGAGCTGTTCTCCATTATCGGCCCCAACGGCGCCGGCAAGACCTCGATCGTCAATTGCATCTCCGGCCGCTACCGGCCGACCGAGGGTCAGTTGTTCTATCGCGGGCAGGATATCACGGCGCTCAATCCCAACGCGCGGCCCCGGCTCGGCATCGGCCGCACCTTCCAGAACCTGGCGCTGTTTCACCACATGAGCGTGCTCGACAACATCATGGTCGGCCGCCATCATTTGCTGAAGAACAATTTCATCACGGGATCGCTGTACTGGCTGACCGGCGCGCGACGCGAGGAGCTCGAGCATCGCCGCAAGGTGGAGGAGATCATCGATTTCCTCGACCTGCAGTCGGTGCGCAAGGCCACCGCCGGCACGCTGCCCTATGGTCTGCGCAAGCGCGTGGAACTGGCGCGCGCCATGGCGCTGGAGCCGCAGCTGATCCTGCTCGACGAGCCGATGGCCGGCATGAACTTCGAGGAAAAGGAGGACATGGCGCGCTACATCGTTGATCTCAACGAGGAGTTCGGCATGACCGTCATGATGATCGAGCACGACATGGGCGTGGTGATGGATATTTCCCACCGCGTCATGGTGCTGGATTTCGGCCGCAAGATCGCGGAAGGCGATCCCGCCGCGGTGCTGGCCGATTCTCACGTCAAGCGTGCCTATCTCGGCGAAGAGGACGAGGTCCTGGTCGATCCCGACGACAAACCGGCGGCCCCGGAGTGCGCGGCATGATGGATTACGCCGGCCGGGTCGCGCAGGCCGATACCTACCCAAAACTGTTGCGTCTCAATGCCAGGGAATATGGCGGCGAGATCGCGCTGCGCGAAAAGGATTTCGGGCTCTGGAAGCTTTTCACCTGGAACGACTATCAGAAGCGGGTCCACGATTTCGCGCTCGGCATGGTCGAACTCGGGCTTGGCCGCGGCGACATCATCGGCATCATCGGTGACAACCGGCCGGACTGGGTGTCGGCCGAAATCGCCACCCACGCGATCGGCGCCATGTCACTTGGTCTCTATCGCGACGTGCTGGATGAGGAGGCCGCCTATCTTCTCAGCTACGGCGAAGCCAAGCTGGTGTTCGCCGAGGACGAAGAGCAGGTCGACAAGCTGCTGACGCTCGCCGAGCGCGTGCCCAACCTCAAGCACATCGTCTATTCCGATCCCCGCGGCATGCGGAAATATGACGACCCCCGCCTGATTGCGGCCGACCAGCTTGCAAGCATGGGGCGCGAGCGCGCCGCCCGCGAGGTGGGCCTCTATGACCGCCTCGTCGACGCCACAAGCGGCGAGGACACCGCGATCCTCTGCACCACCTCGGGCACCACGGCCCATCCGAAACTGGCGATGCTCGCCGCGGGGCGGGTGCTGCGGCATTGCGCGATCTATCTCGCATTCGATCCCAAGGGGCCGGATGACGAATACGTCTCGGTACTGCCGCTGCCCTGGATCATGGAGCAGGTCTATGTGCTCGGCAAAGGCCTGTTGTGCCGGATGAAGGTCAACTTCGTCGAACAGCCCGACACCATGATGAACGATTTCCGCGAGATCGCGCCGACCTTCGTGCTGTTCGCGCCGCGGGTCTGGGAATTGATCGCCGCCGACGTGCGCGCCGGCGTGATGGACTCCTCCCCGCTCAAGCAGAGCCTCTACGCGCTCGGGATGAAAACGGGCCTTTCGGCGCTGGCGCATGGCAAACACTCGACCACAGCCGACCTGCTCCTGTTCCGCGCGCTGCGCGACCGCCTCGGCTTCACCCGGTTGCGCTCGGCGGCGACCGGCGGAGCGGCGCTCGGTCCCGACACCTTCAAATTCTTCCAGGCCATGGGCGTGCCGCTGCGTACCCTGTACGGCCAGACCGAAACGCTGGGCGCCTATACCCTGCACCCCGAAGGGCAAGCCGACCCCGACACGACGGGCGTGCCAATGTCCGACGCCATCGAAATCCGCATCGCCAATCCGGATATCCACGGCGTCGGCGAAATCATGGTGCGCCACCCCAACATGTTCCTCGGCTATTACAAGAACCCGGAAGCTTCCGCCGCCGACATGACGGACGGCTGGCTGCATTCCGGTGACGCCGGCTATTTCAACGACGCCAAGCAGCTCGTGGTGATCGACCGCATCAAGGATCTCGCGGAGACCGCGCGCGGCGAGCGCTTCTCGCCGCAATATCTCGAGAACAAGCTGAAATTCTCGCCCTACATCGCCGAGACCGTGGTGTTAGGGGCCGGCCGCGACGCGCTGGCGGCGATGATCTGCATCCGCTTCTCGATCATCTCGAAATGGGCGGAGAAGAACCGAATCGCGTTCACCACCTATACCGACCTCGCCTCGCGCCCCGAAGTTTATGCGCTGTTGCAAAGGGAGGTCGAGGCCGTCAACGCCACGCTGCCGCCGGCGCAGCGCATTTCCCGTTTTCTGTTGCTCTACAAGGAGCTCGACGCCGACGACGGTGAATTGACCCGCACGCGAAAGGTCCGCCGCAGCGTCATCAACGAGAAATACGCCGGGATCATCGACGCCATCTATGGCGGAAAACGCGAGATTCCCGTCGATACCATGATCCGCTTCCAGGACGGCACCACCCAGCGCATCCGCACCACGCTGAAGGTGATCGACCTCGCGCGCGAAGCACCTGTCGCGGAGGCCGCGGAATGAGAGTGGACAGTTTAAAGCATACTGGTCCAGGCGGTCACCTCTCCCCGCGTGCGGGGAGAGGTCGGATCGCCTTAGCGATCCGGGTGAGGGGGGCGCTCCGCAAGCGCGGTCGCGATCGTTTCAAGAACGCCCGACATGTTTCCCGATACATCATTGTTCCAGAAACGAAGCACCCGGTAATTGTGATCGGCATCCCGCGGGTTGTCAGCGTGCTGGCCTCCGTCGACCTCAATTATGAGACGGTGCTCGCGGCAAATCAGATCAACCGTGTATGGACCGATGGGTTCTTGTCGAACGAACTTGTAACCGTTCAGGCCACGCGACCGAAGCCGATGCCAAAGAGCGGTTTCCGCATTAGTGGCTTCGCGCCGCAAACGCCTGGCACGCGCGGTCTTTTTCTCATTGGCAGGGCGCATGCTGAAACTCCCCCTCACCCGGATTGCTTCGCAATCCGACCTCTCCCCGCAGGCGGGGAAAGGTTATCATCACGCGTGTCGAAATGAACCTCCAGTTCCTGATCCAGCTTCTGGTCAACGGCCTCGTGGTCGGCACGCTCTACGGCGTCGTCGCGATGTCGTTCGTGCTGATCTACAAGGCGACGCAGGTCGTGAATTTCGCGCAAGGCGAGCTGCTTCTGATCGGCGCCTGGGTGTGCTGGGCGTTGCTCACCAAATACCAGGTGCCGTTCTGGGTCGGCATGCCGCTGACGCTGGTGTTCATGTTCGTGTTCGGCATCGCGATCCAGATCGTGATCCTGCGGCCGATGATCGGCGAGCCGATCATTTCGGTGATCATGGTCACGATCGGGCTGTCGACGGTGTTTCAGGCCGCGCTGAAATGGATTTTCGGCGTCAACCCGCAACCGTTCCCGCGGGTGTTCACCAGCCAGTCGATCAATATTCTGGGTCTGCAGATTCAGACGGTCTATGCCATGAGCCTCGTCGTCTCGGTGGCGATGATGATCGGGATGGCCTGGTTCTTCCGGGCTTCGAAATACGGCCTTGCGATGCGCGCCACCGCCTTCAACCAGCAGGTGGCGCAATCGCTCGGCATTTCCGTGAAGAGCGTGTTCGCGATGGCCTGGGCGATTTCGGCGACCGTGTCCGCGGTCGCCGGCGTGGTGGTGGCCGTCGTCAACGGCGTGTCGTCGGGTCTGTCAGACTATGGCATCAAGGTATTCCCGGCCGCGATCCTCGGCGGGCTCGACTCGATCGGCGGCGCGGTGCTCGGCGGCATCATCATCGGGCTTTTGGAAAACATCGCCCAATATGTCGACAGCGAATATCTGCACTGGGGCAATCTGTACGAGATCGCGCCATTCTACGTGCTGATCATCATCCTGATGTTCAAGCCATACGGCCTGTTCGGCACCAAAGACATCGAGCGGGTCTGATTCATCATGGCGAGCCCTTCCCTCATCCCGTCCGGCGACTTCCGCACCTCCTACGCGGCCGACACCACGATCTTTCCGACCACGACGAGCCGCAACTTCGCGATTCTCGGCGTCGTCGCCATATGCTTCGCGCCGCTGATCCTCTCCAATTACTGGCTGAGCATCTCGATCCAGATCGGCATTTTCGCGATCGCAGCGCTTGGCCTGAACATCCTCGTCGGCTTCACCGGCCAGATCTCGATCGGCCACGCCGCGTTCTTCTTGTTGGGCGCCTTCACCTCGGCCTATATCTCGAACACCCTGCCAATCCCGGTGTTCTTCGCCATTCCGCTCGCGGGCGTGGTGACGGCGCTGGTCGGCCTGATCTTCGGCGTGCCGGCGGCGCGGTTGAAGGGTCTTTACCTCGTCATTGCGACGCTGGCCGCGCAATATATCCTCTTGGATTTCTTCTCGCGCGCCGACTGGTTCTCCGGCGGCTCGGTGCCGGCCAGCGCCAATCCGTTCTCGATTTTCGGCTACACCTTCCGCGGCGACAGGCAATATTTCTACGTGGTGCTGGCCTATCTCGTGGTCAGTTTTCTGCTGGTGACCAATCTGATGCGCACGCGCGACGGCCGCGCGCTGGTCGCGATCCGCGATCACTATCTTTCCGCGGAGATCATGGGCATCAACCTCACGAAATACCGCACGCTGTCGTTCGGGCTGGCGGCATTCTTTGCCGGCATCGCCGGCGCGCTCTATGCGCATTACCAGCTGGTGGTCTCCAACGAAGGGTTCGGGATCGAACGCTCGATCCTGTTTCTCGCGATGATCATCATCGGCGGCACCGGTTCGATCATGGGCACGCTGATGGGCACCGCCTTCGTGGTGCTGCTGCCGGAATCCATGGAGTGGATCAGCGCGGGCCTGAAAGGCAGCGCGATCGACAAGGCGCTTTCGCTCAACAACAACATCACTTTCCTGCGAGAGATCGCGATCGGGTTGATCATCATCGCGTTTCTGATGTTCGAGCCTGACGGGCTCGCGCATCGCTGGCGGCAGATCAAGACGTACTGGAAACTCTACCCGTTTTCGCATTGAGGTTGGGACGGGACTGACTACAATAGACCTAACAAAGAAACCGGAGGAATTGCCCATGACCATGAAATCCCTGCTCGGCACCGTTTCGCTGGCGCTGCTGCTCGGCGGTGCCGCGTCCGCGGCGCAGGCCCAGATCGCGATTGGCCATCTCGAGGACCTGTCCGGCGGGACATCCGACGTCGGCACGCCCTATGGACAAGGAGTCGTGGACACCTTGGCCTGGGTCAACAAGAATGGCGGCGTCGGCGGCAAGCAGTTGAACGTCGACAGCAACGACTATGGCTACCAGGTGCCGCGCGCGATCGCGCTCTACAAGAAGTGGTCGGCCCCCGACAGCAAGGTCGCGGCGATCATGGGCTGGGGCACCGCGGATACCGAGGCGCTGACCGGCTTCGTTGCGCAAGACAAGATTCCCTACATTTCCGCCTCATACGCAGCCGCGCTGACGGACCCGGAAGGCCTCAGCGGCAGGGCGAAGCCCTCGCCCTACAATTTCTTCTACGGCCCGAGCTACTCCGACGCCATGCGGGCTTTGATCACCTGGGCAGCCGAGGACTGGAAGGCCAAAGGGAAGCCTGGCAAGCCCAAATTCGTCCACATGGGCGCCAACCATCCCTATCCCAACGCACCGAAGGCAGCCGGTGAAGCGCTCGCGACCGAACTCGGCTTCGAGGTGCTGCCGCCGATCGTGTTTGCGCTGACGCCCGGCGACTACAGCGCGCAGTGCCTGAGCCTGAAGAGTTCCGGCGCCAATTACGCCTATCTCGGCAACACGGCCGCATCAAACATCTCCGTGCTGAAGGCCTGCAAGACGGCCGGCGTGGACGTTCAATTCCTGGGTAACGTCTGGGGGATGGACGAGAATGGCGCCAAGACGGCGGCAGACGCAGCCGACGGCGTCGTCTTCCCGCTGCGCACGGCGGTCACCTGGGGTGGCAATGCGCCAGGCATGAAGACGGTAATGGAAATCTCGAAGATGTCCGATCCAACCGGCAAGGTGTATCGCCCGGTCCACTATATCGCCGGCGTCTGCAGCGCTCTCTACACGAAGGAAGCGCTGGATTGGGCCGCCAAGAACGGCGGCGTGACCGGCGAGAACGTCGCCAAGGGCTTCTATCAGAAGAAGGACTGGGTGCCGGCCGGGATGGAGGGCGTGTGCAATCCCTCGACCTGGACCGAGAAGGACCACCGCGGCACGCTCAAGGTCGATCTCTACCGCATGAAGGTCTCGGGTTCCACCGACGGCGACCTTAACGACCTGATGGCGAAAGGCACCATCAAGCTCGAGAAGGTCAAGACCGTCGAACTGCCGCGCAAGCCGGAATGGCTTGGCTGGTGAGGGAACTCGCCCGCGGATCACTCCACACACTCGAACTGTCATCCCCGCGAAAGCGGGGATCCAGTACGCCGCGGCTTCTCGGCTTACCCCGAGCGCCTCTGGAATACTGGATCACCCGCTTTCGCGGGTGATGACGGCAAGGGCATCAAGACATGATTGAAAGCCTCGACACGACACGCGCCACGCCCAGCGCCACCACGGCCGTCGCGCCGCTGCTCAGCGTGCGCAACATCGAGGTTGTTTATGACGACGTCATCCTGGTGCTGCGCGGCCTGAGCCTGGAGGTGCCGCAGGGCGCGATCGTGGCGCTGCTGGGGGCCAACGGCGCGGGCAAATCGACCACGCTGAAAGCGATCTCGGGGTTACTCAAGACTGAAGACGGCGAAGTCACCCGCGGCGAAATCATTTTCAACGGCGAACGCATCAACGGCATCGATCCCGACAAGATCGTCCGCCGCGGCATCTTTCAGGTGATGGAAGGCCGCCGCATCATTGCCGACATGACGTCGCTGGAGAATTTGCGGCTCGGCGCCTTCACCCGCAGCGACAACGAGGTCGGCGCCGACATCGACATGGTCTTCGACTATTTCCCGCGCCTGAAGGAGCGCACGGGGCTCGCCGGCTATCTCTCCGGCGGCGAGCAGCAGATGCTGGCGATCGGCCGCGCGCTGATGGCGCGCCCCAAGATGATCCTGATGGACGAACCCTCGATGGGCCTGTCCCCGCTCTTGGTCAAGGAAGTGTTCGGGATCATCAAGGCGATCAACCGCGACCTCGGCGTCACGATCCTGCTGGTGGAGCAGAACGCGCGCGCGGCCCTTTCAGTCGCAAGCCACGGCTACATCATGGAGCAAGGCAAGGTGGTGCTCGACGGCACGGCCGACGAATTGCGCGACAATGAGGACGTCAAGGAATTCTACCTCGGCGGCGCCGGCGACCAGCGCAAGAGTTTTAAGAATCTCAAAAGCTTCAAGCGACGGAAGCGGTGGCTGTAGCAGCCGTCGTTCCGGGGCGCGCAAAGCGCGAGCCCGGAACCTCGAGATTCCGGGTCTGGTCCTTCGGACCATCCGGGAATGACGCAACAGATAAGGGCCGAGCCGGATGGATGCGACGTCATGACCAACCACTACGATGCCCGTGAGACCCGCGACCCCGGTAGCCGCGAGGCGGAGCTGTTTTCGCGGCTGCCGGATGTGCTGCGCAGGGCCTTGGCGGCACCTGGCTATGCCGAGCGGCTTAGGGGCATCGATCCCGCCGACATCGCCAGCCGGGCGGCGCTGGCGGGCCTGCCGGTGCTGCGCAAGGCCGACCTGCCTGCTCTGCACAAGACCGCGCCGCCGTTCGGCGGCTTCGTCTCAGGGGTCCCCGGCTCGTTTGGGCGGCTGTTTACGTCCCCCGGTCCGATCTTCGAGCCCGAACCCGCCCACGCCGACCCCTGGCGCGGGGCGCGGGCGATGTTCGCGGCGGGATTCCGCCCGGGCGATGTGGTGCTCAATACCTTCAGCTATCATCTGACGCCCGGGGGGTTCATCTTCGATGCTTCCGCGCGCGCGCTGGGCTGCGCGGTGATTCCGGCCGGCCCCGGCAACACCGAAGCGCAATTCGAGCTGATTGAGGCCTATTCCCCCGATCGGCTACAGCGGCACCCCCGATTTCCTCAAAATCCTGCTCGATGCGGCCGCTCACGCCGGCCGCAATGTCTCCTCGATCAAGCGCGCGCTGGTATCCGGCGCGGCGTTTCCGAAGTCGCTGCAGGACGAAATAAAATCGCGCGGCGTCGATGCCTATCAGGCATTTGGCACCGCCGATCTCGGGCTGATTGCCTATGAGACGGCGGCGCGCGAAGGCATGGTCGTCAACGAGGACCTGATCGTGGAAATCGTGCGGCCCGGCACCGGCGATCCCGTCGCCGAGGGCGACGTCGGCGAAATCGTCGTCACCTCGCTCGACCCCGACCACCCCTGGATACGTCTGGCGATCGGGGATCTCACCGCCGCCCTGCCCGGCCCCAGCCCCTGCGGCCGCACCAACATGCGCATCAAGGGCTGGATGGGCCGCGCCGACCAAACCACCAAGGTCAAGGGCATGTTCGTGCGGCCGGAGCAGATCGCGGAAATCGGCAAGCGCCATCCCGAGCTCGGGCGGCTGCGTCTGGTCGTCACGCGCGAGGGAGAGACCGATGCAATGACGCTGAAATGCGAATGCGGCTCGCCGGACCAGACGCTTCAAAATGAAATTACCGCGACGCTGCGTGCGGTAACAAAACTCGGCGGCGGCGTCGAGCTGATGGCGCCGGGAAGCCTGCCCAACGACGGCAAGGTCATCGCCGACGAGCGCGGTTAGCTGTCTCACCTCCATGGGTCTCTGAAAATCGACACTGTTTTGCGCCAAATAACGGTGGGTCACCGGTGAGACAGTGTCGGTTTCCTGTGAAATGATGACTGATACAGCGCGCCTGTTTCATGAGACACCTCACCCATAGTGAAACAGTTCGACCGGAGTTGATTTGCAACAATTGCAACCTAGCCCTGTAAATCCTTGCTACACTCTTTTCTGATCCGTTGCCACCCAGGTCCGCTCGTATGGCGGAAAACCCGGTTGAGTATGGCGGAAATTGATTGGGCAAGGTCGAGGGCTATGATGGAAATCAATTCTGGCTCGAAGTAGCAGGCGGCAAAGGGGTATGCGGGGGAACACGCGAAGGGCACCAAGGGGGCAGACGCGCCGAGAACGCTATCCATCAACGCCCTGGAACGATGTCGGTGTGGATGAAGTCTGCTCCTTTGAAGAGAAGAGGTTCACCGGTGACCTTTGAGAGCGCGTAGGCAAAACAGTCGCCGAAATTCAGTTTGGCGGGATGTCCGCTGCCTATCCCGAAATCGCGATAGGCCTCGCGCGCGATTCGCGCCTGAGCTTCAGTGACCGGCTCAATCACGATGCGAGCTTCGTTGACAAGATCGTCGAAGCGCCGACTGGCGATGGGGTCGCGGCTACCGTCGATAACGAGCGCGGTTTCAACAAAATTGGCTGCGGATAGACGACGGTTTGCGCTTTTCTCAATTGCGAGGGCGCAGTGCTTTGCTTCCGGTTCGTCGCGAAGAATTGCGATCAGCGCGGACGTGTCGATGATCATCGAGGCAGGCCTCGCTCATCGTACAGCAAATCGCCATGATCGGCGGATCGGAACGGCTCCTTCAGACGCTTCGCGCAGTCCTGACCTATCTCCACGAGGCGATCGGCCAAGCTGGCCTCCTGTTCGCGGCGGACGCGATCGAGGCGCTCGCGAACGGCAGTGGTCACCGCCGCGGTCATCGATTCTCCCGTCCGCTTCGCGAGCTCTTCGGCCAAGCGATGCGTCTCAGGGTTCTTGATATTCAATCCCATTGATCTACCTTTCTATTTTGTATTTATACCCTTCTACCATCTGGGGCAAGCCGCCTCAAAAGCGGAGCTTGGATGGGCCTGAGCATCATAATTTTCATTTCGGGGGTTTTCTGCTTACCGGCTTGCGAAGCCGCACGCCGGGGCCCCCGCCGTTCTCGTCGATGAAGCATGCGCCCAGCCTCGTGCGAATGGTCGGTCGCTTGCCCCGCGCGCGCAGCTTTTCCCCATCCGCCAGATGTTAGTTACAGCGAACGAATTTGTGTTAGTATGTATACAACCCATCACGTGAGCGATTACCCATGTCTTCAACAACATTCACCGTCCGCGTCGAAAGCGACGTCAAGAAGCGGCTGGAGAAACTAGCGAAGAGCACTGGTCGTAGCCGATCGTTTCTTGCGGCCGAGGCGCTCAGCGAATACCTCGACGTGAACGAATGGCAGGTAGCGGGCGTCAGGAAGGCCTTGGCTTCGCTTGATCGCGGGGGAAGCGTCCCCCACGATCAGGTCAAGGCATGGGTTAATTCCTGGGGCGGCAAGCGCGAGCTTTCTGCCCCTAAACGAACGGCAAAATGAACATCGCTTGGTCACCGGAAGCAATCGAAGACCTGGCTTCGCTGCGTGCCTATATTGCGGAAGACGATCCTGCTGCTGCGCGGCGGGTCGTGCTGCACATCATACAGAACATCGAGCAAATACTCCCCGAGAATCCCCAGATCGGCCGAGCCGGACGCGTACCTGGCACCCGCGAACTGGTCATTACAAGGACGCCCTATATCGTCCCCTATCGGGTCCGGCGCACCACAATTCAAATCTTACGCGTCTATCATGGGGCGCGGCGTTGGCCCGACAGCCTTTGATTGACCGGCTGCCGCGAGCCGGAAGACAATAGGGACGTGGGCGCCTAAGCAGTTCTGGTTGCCCTACTTGCATGTTGCATGCCGGCCCTCGGCCCCTTCATTTGGGAGGTTTTTCCTTTGCGGGCTTTCGCAGGCGGACGCCGGGCCCACCGCCGTAGTCGTCGATGAACTCGGCGCCGGTGGCTTCCAAAACGCAGCGGACCGAAAAAACCAAAATCGATTGACCGCCGGTGTCCTAGGTGGAGGGCAATTGCAGTTCCCCCATAGAGGACGAAACCGAGACCAGTGGCAGCCGCACCCGACCGAAGGCCTCTACTCGGTTGAACGGCTCTCAGTCCCGCTCCGTGCCGGGGGATTCCCGTGTCGCCGAGACGTCGATCAGCTTGGGTTCGAGTCCGGCGTGCATCTGCTTCATGGTCTTGAGCTGCATCAACCGCTTGATCGTCCGGTCGATCATCGCGTCCAGCCGCTCGACGCGATCCAGCGCCGTGTCAAATTCATCAAGATCGAGGATTTTTATGAATTCATCAGCCTGTTCGTGGCGAGGCGCTGGCTTCCAGGCCAGCAAACCTTCGGAGATTTTGGGCCCCCATTTCTGGGGGTCATCGCCGGTCTTGAACGGCCATTCTTTGCGGATCGTGTTGCTATAGAGGAGGGAACTGAAGAGAGCGAGCACAGCCTCGACCTGCTCCACGCTGGTGGCTTGGCCAAATTCAGGAGCGAACAAGCGAAGATTTTCGACGTGTTGGCTGTTTTCGTTTTCCGCGCGGATCTTATCCAACCCCTGTTGTATTACGATCTGCTCATGGCATTCGAGGCGCCGCCTGCGCCAACGCAAATCCACGAGCGTTCGGACCAGATACTCCTCTGTGCTGCCGGAGGGGTTAAAATCCTGGTACAGCCCGGAGCGAAGTGTTTCGTAGTCTTCGTACCTTTCGCTCCAGAGCATGACCTCCCTGGCATTTGCACCGTGTTTCAACGCGTTGCGTTTCTTGTTCCCCATGGGCATCACCCTCATCCTGGTTGTGGCTGGAAGCGCGCCATCGCGCTTGCGCGCATTTAAAACCTGATGAGCTTGGGCGTCATGCCTTCACTTATGGCGATAATGAATTTCTTATGGCGAATATCTTTTGGCGAATATTACGTCTCGTATGGCGGATAATCGGATCTCTTATGGCGACAATCAAAAGTCCTATGGTGAATATCGCGTCTCCCTATGGCGAAAATCACGGCGCTTATGGCGAATATCGAACCTCTTATGGTGAAAATCACATCGTGCTATGGCGAAAATTATTCTGGTATGGCGAAAATTCTCTGGTGTCGATCACCTATGGCGGAAACTACCTAAGAGGGACGCTTGGCAGCCTAGCGCATCAGGGCGACGGCTGCTTTTTTGCTGCGGCTTTTGCTTCGATCTGCTTGTCCTCTCGCCGCTTATCAAGCGCAAAGCGAGCCAACTGCGAGGCCTTGAGTGACTTACAATGTAGCTCGGTCGTCAAATATTGGTTCAACGGCTGGATTAGCGCGTTGATGAACTCGAACAATGGGCCGCCTTCCGTTTGTTTGAGCTCGCCATCGATCGAGGTGGCTATCGACTGTCGGCCGGCCCTCTCGTGGCAGCGCAGGAACACCGAAAGCAATTGGGGAGCCAAATAAGGTGTCACAACGTCGGGGGGACGACCTGCGCGTCGGCTGGAGTTATTGGTAGACTCCCGGTTTCCCGCCTCGTGAGCGACCGCCTGCACCAACAACCCGGTGAGCTCTTCAATGAGTGCCTTTTGTTCACGCTCACGGTAGAAGTCGCCGTCGGCCGGGCCCCCATACTCTTCCAGCAAACCGGACAACCGCCAGATCTCAGATTTTTGAAGGGTTAGCTCTGACTGAAACCGGGGTGACAACACGCCCCAAATGAAACCTTGGCTCGGAACCTCGGATTGCATTGGATCTTTCTCCCTCTACCGAATCGAATCGCCAGCTTAGGTCACGACCTGGCTCGCAATGAAAACATTGTTGTATCGGAGACCATTTTCTCCATGCGAATAGCGTCCATAATGCCCAATGCACCGATCCACATCGCATCGCCACCGCGGGGGCCGTCCCCTGGATTGAGGAATGCAGGTGACAATGCTAAGCACCGCAATTCCTCAAACGGAGCGAGTTGGGTGGAACGCGATAGGTTACCAGGACTTCAAGTCGCACGCGCAATTGCTGCGATGAGCATCGCGTACTTTCATTCTTGGGTTGCGCTTGTGCGTTTCCCGAAGGATACTGCCTTTCCGCTTCCAATCCTTACAAGCTATGGTGCGTTCGCGGTTGATCTTTTCTTCGCCATTAGCGGGTTCGTCATATGCCTGGTTGTATCGAGGCCTAGTTTCAGCGTTCGATCATTTCTCATCAAGCGAGTCTTTAGGCTTTATCCGCTCTGGCTTGCAACGCTAACGGCCTTCGCCCTGCTTGCGCTTCTCTGGCGCGCGCCGAAGGCAACAGAGACGTTGGGATATTTTCTCTACTCGGCAACCCTCCTGCCCACTGAACAATTCCCGTTTTATGACATCGGCTGGAGCCTCCAGCATGAAATGGCTTTTTATGTCATTGCCGCAGTCATCGCGCCACTCTTCGGACTTTATGGAATAGCCGCGTTCTTGGCAGGATCGACGATTGCATTTCACACAATCCAAATGCCCTGGTATTTCTCAAATCTCGCGCTGTACCACCCCGAGTTTCTCGCAGGTGTCCTTGCCTTTATGGCACGGCCTAAGCTTGCCGCTCTGGGGTTTTGGCTCCCCTTCTCAGTTGGACTCGCAACCCTGTCTTATTTTGTCGGCGTGTGGGGCGGTCGCTCCTACGTCCCGATAGCCCTATTTTTCCTGATCGTCAGTTTTTCAAACATCCGAGATAGCCAATCACGCTGGTTAAAATCAGCTAACGCTATCGGCGATGCGTCATACTCTATCTACTTGATTCACCCGCTGGTGTTTCTAATCGCCTCCGCGCTTGTCAGCAAGGCAATGCCTCCGATCTGGACGGAAGAGCCAATCCGAGTGGTCTGCTTCGTCCTGCTTCTCTCACTGTCGTTGGCGAGCTGGAAATATTTTGAGACGCCAATGATAAGGCTCGGCAACAGGATGGCGGCCCGCCGTGCTAAGCGCCATCGCACGGATGAGAACGAGCGCCTTCAGCTAGAAACCGAGAAGTCAGCGAGCAACGCAGTTTTGTAACAGACGCTACTGCCGCTCATCGGGGTTCATCTCAGATTAAAATGCTCGAATGAAGTCGGTGACCTGACGTTGCTGCTCGCGCGTGATTTCCGCATACATCGGCAGCGACAGGATGCTGCCTTGGTCGCGGTACGCGTTGGGAAATTGCTCGGGACGAGCCTTGAGCCGGCTGTAGGCCTCGAGAAACGGCAGCGCGGTGGGGTAGTTGACCGCCGTCTGAACGCCGTTGGCGTTCAGATACGCCGCTAGCGCGTCGCGGCGGGGATGTTTGATCGTGTAGAGATGATAGACGTGGCTGCGGTCCGCTCCAACCGAGGGCACGGCGACATCCTCGATCTGGTTGAGACCGGCATCGTAAATCTTCGCCGCCTCCTGGCGCGCTCTGGTCCACGCGGGCAAATGCGGCAGTTTGGCCGATAGGATCGCCGCCTGCAGGCCGTCGAGCCGGCTGTTGATGCCCTCGATGCGGTGCTGATGTTTCACGAGACCCCCGTGACGCGCCAGCATGGTCATGCGCTCGGCGAGCGCCCCATCATTGGTCACAACGGCGCCGGCATCGCCCATCGCCCCCAGATTCTTGCCTGGATAGAATGAATAGGTCGCAGCCGTGCCGAAAGTGCCGACCTGCCGTCCCTTGTAGCGCGCCAGATGCGCCTGCGCGCAATCCTCCATCACCCATAGTCTGTGCCTGGACGCGATCGCCATGATCGCATCCATATCCGCGGGCTGCCCGTACAGATGCACCGGAATGATTCCGACCGTCCGCGGCGTGATCGCGGCCTCGATCGCCGCCGGGTCGATCGTGAAGGTCGCCCCGTCCGTGTCGGCGAACACGACGGTCGCGCCTGCATGCGTGATCATCGCCGACGTCGATATCCACGAATGCGCCGTGGTGATGACCTCGTCACCGGGGCGGACTTTCAGCGCAGCCATCGCGAGATAAAGCGCATCGGTGCCGTTGGCGCAGGAAACGCAATGCTTGATCGTCGACCGCGGCAGCAAATTCCCGCTCGAACGCATCGACATAGGGTCCACGAATGAAAGCGTTATCGCGAATGACGGCGGCGATCGCGCCGTCGATCTCGCTTTTGATGTTCTGATATTGCAGCTGAAGATCGGCGAAGGGTACCGGCATCGATCTTCTTCCCTACCCTCGCGCCGGCAGCCGGCGCGCCGGGTTACCCGCATAGGTGCCGGCGGTCGTGATGTCCCTGGTCACGACGGCCCCCGCCCCGATCACGACGTCGTCGGCAATACGCACCGGCATGATCGTGGCGTTGGAGCCGATCGACACGCGATTACCGATCACGGTCTCGCGCCACAGCTCCTTGCGCCCGCGCGCGGGCCCGCCGCTTGCGAATTTGTCGTTGATGAACATCACGCCATGGCCGACAAAGCAATCCTCGCCGATCGTCACCATCTCGCAGATGAAGGCATGTGATTGCACGCGGGTACGGGCGCCGACCACCGCCCCCTTCTGGATCTCGGTAAAGGGCCCGACGAAACAATCATCACCGATCTTGCAGCCGTAGAGGTTGCACGGCTCGACAATCCTGACCCGCGCGCCGAATTCGACATCGCGCACACCGCTCTGATGCACCTCCGGCTGATTCACGACACGACACCAAGCCGGCTCAGCCGCGGCGTGAAACGAAGCGCAACCTCCTGGCCGGTTTCGATCAATTTATAGAGCGCGGAGATCAGTTCGAGGCTCTTGCGCCCCTCCAGGCCATCGACCAGAGCCGCGCGCTGATGCACCAGACAGTCGATCACGTGCTGATAATAGGCCTGATGGCCAAAACCATAGACGTTTGGGGGATTGACGGAAAATTTCTCGATCACGTCCTTGTCCGAGGGAAGTTCCTCGACAAAACGCCAGTGCCTGATCTGGTTCACCGCAAAGCCCGCGATTTCAACCGTCCCCTTCTCCCCCAGGATCGAGAGCGAGCCTTCGAGATCTGCCGGCCGGGTGGCCGTCGTCGCCTCGATGATTCCCAGCGCCCCGTTGCGGAATTTCAGCGTTGCGACCGCGGTATCCTCGGTTTCGATCTTGGCAAGCGCGGTGATGGCGCGGGCATGAACGCTGACCACATCGCCAAAGAACCACTCCAGCATATCGATGTGATGGCTGGCCTGATTGGTGAGCACGCCGCCATCATAGGCCCAAGTGCCACGCCATTTGTCCTGATCGTAATAGGCCTGGTCCCGGCACCAGCGCACGCGCACCGTTCCCAGAATGAGCCGCCCGAACCGTCCCGCTTCAAGTGCCTCGCGTGCCTTGACGACCGGAACGTTGAATCGGTTCTGCTTGACGATGAACAGCTTGACGCCGGCTTCGTCGCAGGCGCGGATCATATCGTCGGCGTCCTGCAGCCGCAGCGCCATCGGCTTTTCGACGACGACATGCTTCCCGGCCCTGGCGCAGGCGATGACGTGCTCGGGATGCATTCCGCTCGGCGTCAGCACCGCGACCGCGTCGATATCCTTCCGCGCCAGAAAATCGTCTATGTCGTAGTGCGCGGGAACGCCGAACTTCGAGGCGATAGCGTCGGCGCGCGCGCGTATGGGATCGCAAACAGCGATGAGACTGGCCCGGTCGATATGACCGCCGCCCAGCAACTCGGAGTGGCGCTTTGCGATGCGCCCGCATCCGAGCAGGCCAAATCTGATCATAAAGCCTCTCTCTTTAACCGTCATAAACAGACAGTTGGAGCTCTCGAGGCCGCCAACGGCGGAATCAGGACGGCGAACAACTCCAAATGTCCTATATTAAGCAAAAGTGGTGGCAAATCAAGGAGTTTAGGTCTCTGCGGCGCACGCTTCGGCCGTGGGCATTGCCTGGAAAGCCCAAAATTCAGTGAGGCTAGATGACAGAATTCCTACAAGCAACTAGGGATATGGGATATCTCATCCATCTGGTGGTCTTGCAGACGCACGCTATTAGCGGCCGCGTTTTTCGAGTTTCAGTACTCTACATGAATAACAAGATTTCGGTGCTTGTGACGGGCTGCGACGGCTTCATTGGACGCCATCTCGTGCCCTATCTCGCGGCGCAGGGCCACAAGGTGTTCGCTGCATCAAGAACAGCGGCCACTTTTGAAGGCCCCAATATTGTCTTTGCCCGGCTTCCAGATCTTTCCGTACCGTTCGACTGGCACGCCCTTTCTGCAAGATTGCGATGTGGTGGTCCATCTCGCTGGGATAGCCCACACCTTTGCTGAGGAAAACTTGTATGATCGCGTCAACCACCAGACAACCGAAAGGCTTGCTCAGGCTGCATTTCGCCGCGGCACGCATCTGGTTTTCGTCTCGTCCATCGCCGCACAATCCGGTTCATTTTCGGAGCATGAGCTAACCGAGGACGACCCTCCTCGACCCCAAAACGCCTATGGCAGATCGAAGTTGGCCGCCGAGTACGCTATTCGCGCGTCCGGCGTTTCGTACACAATTCTGCGCCCAGTGGTGATGTACGGCGATGGCGAAAAGGGAAATTTTGCGACCGTTCACAAGATATCGCGCCTGCCTGTTCCGCTGCCATTCGGAAGCCTGACAGCAAAACGATCCGTACTTTCAGTCCACAATTTCTGTTCCGCTGTCGAATTGGTCTTGACCAATTCCCGCGCTCGCGGGGAAACTCTCATAGTATCGGATCTGGCGCCCGTTGCTGTTTCCGAACTCATTACTCGTTACCGCGCCACCTTGGGCAGATCGCCTGGGCTGATACCGTTGCCCGAAAAATGGATAGAAATATTTCTGAAAGCTGTCGGTTCGAGCGCAGTCTGGCAGAGGATTGGCCGCCCGCTCGTTGCGCGGCCGACAAAATTGCTAGCGCTGGGCTGGAAACCCTCGTGAACGACCCGCTATTCTTCTCTGACATGCGTATGAACAAACTCTCGGCCATCTTCCGGAGATATGGCTTCGTCCAGTCCCGATTTCGGCTTGGCCTCGCTCTGTTGCTGAGTTTGCACATCGCGGTGTGCTTATGGTCCCTCGTCTACGCTGCAGCTTCCTTTCCTGGCATCGTCGACTTTGACAAGGCTCGTCTTCTTGCCGCGGCGCTGACCGTTACCCCGTTTGCCGTTGTTTCAATTCTGTTCGTGATTAGCCGATTCAGCTTCGGCTATTTCCTGGGATTCTACTTTTACACCATGATCCTTGGGTATCTCTGGCTCATCGAATTTTCGAAACTGTCTTACGACCATCCGCTGGCCGCGGTCTCAATTTTCCTGTCGGGTCTGGCGTTTCTTGTGCCTGTCCTTTTCATCACTTCGCCGATCCGACAACGAATAGTTCTGTCAACACGCGCCGTCGATTGGCTGTTAGCCCTCATCCTCATCATGGGCGCAACCATCGTAGTGGTCGGCGCTTCATACAATTTCAAGCTGGCCGATCTCTCCGAAATCTACAAATTCCGCGAAATAATCGCATTCCCCACCTGGTTGCATTATGCATTAGGCATCACGTCGAATGCCCTGTTGCCGTTTGCCTTTGCATGCTTTGCTGCGCAGGGGAAGCGCTGGCGCGCAGGAATTGTGCTACTGATAATTCTGCTACTTTATCCGATCACGCTAACCAAAATGACGCTCTTTGCGCCATTCTGGCTTCTCTTCCTGACACTGCTTTCCAGGCTAGCCGAAGCCAGAACCTCGGTTATTCTGTCACTATTCCTGCCGATATCTTGCGGACTGGCCTTCGCACTCCTAAGCAGGGCTGGCGCAATTCCCCCGGCCATGGGTATGCAGTATTTCGGCATCGTTAACTCCCGAATGATCGCCATGCCATCCGTTGCGTTGGAAGTGTATAACAATTTTTTTTGGACCCACGATCTAACCCATTTTTGCCAAATCAATGTCCTGAAGTATTTTGTTGACTGCCCCTACGACGAACAACTGTCGATCCTCATGTCGAAAGCCTACGACCAGGGCGCCTTCAACGCCTCACTGTTTGCTACAGAAGGTATTGCTTCCGTCGGGCCCATGCTGGCACCGCTTTCCGCTCTCGGCTGCGGGCTGGTCGTTGCCCTCGCCAACCGCCTCTCCTCGGGATTGCCTCCGAAATTTATCTTGCTGTCAGGCGGTGTTCTGCCACAGATTTTCCTGAACGTGCCGCTTTCAACGACCTTGCTATCAAATGGAGCCGCCCTTCTCTTCCTGCTGTGGTACGTTATCCCGCGCTCCATGTTTGACGAAAAAGATCAGACCGGAGGATCTTTTTAGCTCCTGAAATGGCTTGATTGAGATGTTCGTCGCGACAACTTCATTGCATTTCGGATAAGTCCGACAAAATCAACCGCTAAGGCCTTCACTCGGTCGTCGAGCGCAGGCAGCAAATCACGAACAGCTACCGGCTCCTCTCTTTGTAAGCTCTCCAAGAGATGATCCGCCAAGGCATCAGGGTCATCGATGCCAAAATAGCGCGCGCTCCCGTTTGTCTGTTCGCGGTGAACATCAATGTCGGATAGGATCATCGGGAGGCCGAAGGATTTCGCTTCCTCAACAGTAGTACTCCAGCCTTCGAACCTGGACGGGTTTATGAGCGCCACCGCCGTGCGCAGCAGAGCGTAGACGTGATCCAGGGGAATCGTCCCCAGGTGTCGAAAATTCTCATCCAGACCACACGCCTCAACCCGCCTCATTGCATCTCGAAAGCACTCCGGTTCGCGGGGGTCCTTGGTACCTCCCGAGGCCGCGACAACGACGTTGAGCCCATGCCGCTTCAAGATAGCTAATGCGTCGATTACGAGCTGATGGTTCTTGTGTCGCCAGAACTGGTTCGGCAAAAAGAAATATCTGTCGGGCAAGTGGTAATGAGCAATAACCTCAAATGGGTCCGTTTTCAATAATCTGGAATCTGGCTGCGTTGCAAACCGAACAACATGAGTATCGTTCGTCCGGTTCGGATAAAACTTCCGGAAGTCGCAAAGAGCGCTATTGCTGCTCAGTAAGATATGCCTGCCTGACGCCATCTGTGCACGAAACCCAAGATCACGACGCCACCGTGCCGTTCTTGAAAACATGTGCGGCAATCGACGATGCTGAAAATCGGGAAACCAGGCGACCGCAGGAAGGGGCATTCGCCAGCCAAAAAAACGCGCGGATTCAAAGACAATGTCGATCCGTTTAGCTTCAAACTCCGCCACAGCCCGTCGATCGATGCCAAACGTAAGCGCAGTAATCAGACCGGCACTCAGATTATCAAACGCCCGTGATTGCACGACTTCCACGTTGGGAATGCCTGCAAGAGTGACGACCTCCTCAGATACATCGCTTGTCCCGGCAAATAGAACCGGCACAATATCACCAGGACAATACTGGTGCAGCGCCCTAAAAAGATTGTATTGGTAATTGTAACCGCCCGCCCAAAGACGGCTCGGAATATTCGTAAACGCGACCCGAACGGGGGCAGTGTCAGCCACAAACCTGACTCTTAAACCAATTCACGTAGTCGGTGAGACCACGTTCGAGTGGAATGCGCCAATCAAATTCCATCCTGCGCAAGGCTGTGTCATCGGCGAGAAGACTGACTGGATCTCCCGACCGAGCAATACCAGTAAAACGCAACGCCGTGTCGCCTCCCCAGTTGCTTACAAGAATTTTTGCGATTTCGGCTACGCTCGTACCGCGACCCGAACCGCCGTTGATAACAAGATAATTTCGTTCGTGGGGAAACTCTCCGATCCCAACCAACAGCCGGGCCACGTCACGCACATCAGTCCAGTCTCGGACTTCAGTTCCCATTCCCGCCAGAGTTAACGTCTGTCCACCGCATTGCAGTCGAGAACAGATATCCCAAAGCAGCTGTTTTCGAAGGTTGGGTCCATAAACCGAGAATAGTCGAACGACCACGCAGCGAACAGCAAAGGATAGAGAATAACTCCTGCACATCTGCTCCATCAGCAACTTGTGATTCCCGTATGGCGACATCGGAGCCAAGGTCGCGCCTTCGGAAATCGGACCGACATGCTCCGCGCCGTAGACCGCAGCGCTCGACGCCGCAACCAGGAGACATTGTGGCGCGGAGTTACGCAGCCATTCGACAAGCCTCGCAGTGCTCACAACGGTCCGCGAAAAATCCTCATAAGGCAACTGAATCGACAACCCCACGGAGGATCCGCCAGCCAGATGAAACACCTTAGATGGCAAACCATGCGCGGTTGCGAGGGCATCCAGATTGGCCGCGTCGATCTCCCCATTAAGCCAGGTTTGCAGGCCGAGGCGACGCCTGTCTAACTCCTCAAAGGAGCCATGACCAACCCCATGCACCGTATAACCCGCGTCCGCGAGTTCGCGGATTAGATAACGGCCAATGAACCCGTTCGCACCGGTGACCCATACCGTCATCGTCCGGCCTCCATTGATTCAACCGTCTCCCTACCCTTGCGAATCTCCTTCATCGTTCGTCGATCGACAGCTCCCTGACCATCACCGCGGGATTGCCCGCTACGATCGAATAGGCTGGCACGTCCTTGGTTACCACGGCCCCCGCGGCAACAATTCCCCCCTGTCCTATCGTCACACCGCGCATTACCATCGCACACGCTCCAATCCACGCATCATCGCCGATTCTGATCGGCTGTTCGTCGAGAGAAATCTTCCTTGGATGGCCACTGGTGAAAATCTGCTTGGCCTGCTCATGGCGCTCTGACGCCCGAAGCGGATGCGTTAGATTATCAAAAATATTGACGGAGTGAGAGATCAGAACTCGATCGCCTATGTCAATTGACGCTCCCGACCATATCCGCGTTCCAACTCCTACATAACACCACTCACCTATTGAGATTCGCCCTCCGTGACCGAATATCATCAACTCACCTCTAATATGCGAGTTGCTGCCAATTACGATCTTGTCACTCTCTCCAAGAGCATTCCTGATTCTGGCCGTGTGACTCAGAAATGCCCCTTTTTGCAAACGGCACGTCGCACGCCCAATCAGTCGCTAAATCATGAAATGCAAATTCACGCCATCAATAAAATGCGCACCATGGCGCGTAAGCGCTGAAAGCGACACCATTACTCCGTCCTTGCCGAGTGATCTCTTTGCAGGCTCCCCCGAGAGGCCTTCGATATCTCCGAAACGCCCTAGAGTCGGGCTACGATTGATTCAAACGAAGCCCACTGCCGTTCCTTGCTGTAGATCTCGTTAATCCGGCCTCGTCCATTTTCGGCGATTTTTTGAACGCACGGCCAGTCAGCTAGGCTACGCTGGATTTGTTCGATACAGCTCTCGTCACTGTCGTAAGCCAACATTGTCTGATCCTGAATCATCCCCTCCGGATAGTTACCGGCGTCAGAAACCAACAATGCACCACATCCCATGGCTTCAAAACAGCGCATATTTCCCCGATCTCGACCCGCCATGTCGATGGCACCATTAAGCACGATCTTCGAGTTTCCAATCAGGCCATAGAGCTGCCGTCCAAAGACTGGTGGATTGGCAATTCTTGTGATCGCATCGGAACGGCGATGTTTACCTAAAGGCAAAAGGCGTCCGATTGGGCTCTCCGCAAGCCGCGTAAGTCGCGATACGTCAAGGCAAAACACGATATGCCTAGCCCCAGCGAGGCTTGCGACCCGTTCAAGAACCCTCGCACGCTCGGAATGATGCCGGGAATAGCCGCCAACGAAAAGCACGTCGATGTGCCTCTGTCCATGACCATACTCGTTCATGACAGGATCGATTGACGGAGAGAACCATTCGGCTCGACAGCCTTTATGGCGCCACGCTTCCAAAATCGACGGAAAATTTCCAAGTACAGCACCATAGGCCGTTAGATCAGCATGGCCCGACGGAGCCGCGCGCCAGCAAAAAGTCTTCTTGACGCATCCTGGCAGCTTGCGAACAAAGGTACTCGGAAAAAGAACTGGATCGAGGTTATAGAGGACCTCGGCTCGGTGATGCTCGATCTGCGCCAAGAGGATATCGTCAAGCAACAAATCATCGCGCAATCCGTTCTCGCGAGCCCAATCACGTTGCAAAATACTGTCATTTCCGCAGGTGAAAAAGGCATTTGCGTCGCCGTTCAAAACGGGCTGCAGAAAGTGAAGCGCGCCAAATCGGTCATCCAGGAAGACCCTGCGACGCTCGTCAAAACCAAGGTCCTGCAGAGCGAGTTTATTCAAGTGCGCCAAGTAAGACGGAGTAAGACCGCAGTTTTGAAAAAGCCGCATGACTATGACAATCTCGCCATCGCCCATTTCATATTGAGGTAAGGCCAGATCCGTCCAACGGCCTCCCAGTTCCAGGTTTTCGTGGCGGAGAGACGTTGAACCGCCCTGGATAGGTTTTCGTCGTCAACAAGCTCGGAAAACGCCGGCGTTTTCCGACCGAGCAAAGAAGTAGTCCAACGTGAGAGCGGACCGTTTAGCCATTCCGGCATCGGCGAATTGAACCCCACTTTCCGGCGCCCCATTCTGATCAATTCCGGCATCCTGCCGTTCATGGCCTGCCGGGCAATCAACTTGGTATAACCGCCGGACGATTTGTTCGCCTCGGGCAACGCCATGGCATAGGTAACAAGACGCCAATCCATAAAGGGCATCCTCACTTCCACTCCGTGAGCCATGGAAAGCCGATCGAAGTTACGCAAGATCGTGGGAAGCAGGGTACTGTGGAACATTCGATAAAGGCGGCGGTTCAACCCGCCCCACTCGTGTGGAAGGACGTCCGTGTCGCCAACGAGATCCAATTCTCTGGGGATTGCAAGCGGACCGCCGCGCAAGAAGTAGTATCCTTTGGCTTTGACGATCGACGCGCGCAGCACGTCGATGGAACGTTCTATCATCGAGGATTTCGCTGACGCCGCAGCAAGCATATTTCTCATGAGGAAACTGGCCGATTGGCCTCCCTGATGATAGCCTCCCATCAACTCATCAGCACCATGGCCGTCAAGCGAAACCAGCACCTTTCGGCGACTAAGCTCACGATACAATAACCAGATAGCGCTCGGCAGCGCGATAAAGATGTCGTCGCTGTCTTCGAGCACGCGCTCGATCTCCGTCAAGGCATCCTCGCGGCCGATCTCCAGGATGGTCGGGCGAACACCTGCCCACTTCGCAGCTTCCTCGGCCATCGGCCGTTCGTCGTTCGATGCATTCGGGAAGGCCGCCACGAACGCGTGGCGCCACGCAAGGCTGTCACGCGGCCCCATTCCTGCTCGTTCGTGCGCCGACATCGCGCAAATCACGGCAGATAAATCGAACCCGCCGGACAGGCATGTTCCGATTGGAACATCGCTGCGCATCCGCAATGCCACCGCATCTTCGAATATCTCCCGAAACCGCTCAACCCGCTCGGACGTCGACTTCGGAATCGACGGGAGGTGGTCGGAGCGTGCACCACCAGCGTCTTTTCTCCAGCAGCCCGCCTTTCAGCCGCATAAAATGTCCGGCTTGCAGTCGTCGCACTTCGCGGAAAAGCGTTCGCTCACTCCCCTCGACGCCAAAGGCATCGACCATCAATCTCTGCGCGATTTCGATGTCCATGGACGTCGTGATCAGTCCGCTCCGAACCAGGGCGCGCTGTTCTGAGGCGAACTGAAAGCGCTCGGCTGACATGGAATAAAGCAACGGCTTGATACCGAACCGGTCACGTGCCGCGAATAACTCGTTTTTTTCGGTATCAAAAATCGCGAGCGCCCACATTCCGTTGAAGCGTAGCAGCATTTCCTCGCCCCAAGCCCGCCACGCGGCGAGAATGACTTCCGTGTCGGATTGGGTTCGAAAAATCGCACCAAGTGCTTGGAGCTCCTGACGAAGCTCGAGGAAGTTATAAATTTCGCCGTTGAAGACAATGACGTGACGACCATCGGCGGACGCCATAGGCTGTTTGCCTCCCTCGCCCGGATCGATGATTGCCAGCCGGCGATGGCCCAGCGCTACGTTCCGCTCACTGTTGAACCAGTGCCCAGCGCCGTCTGGCCCGCGATGAGCCATGAGGTCGGTAAGTTTCTGGATCTCGAAAGGCTTTACGGCTTTGCCTCGAAAGTCAACGATGCCCGCAATTCCGCACATGATTATCTCTCAACGCCAGAAGCGATTAACGCTCGGGCAGCGTCCGTCACGCGACAATTGATCAGGCACCATAGCATTGACTTCGCTGCTAACGAACAATCCGGTTCATTTCGGAATAATTGCTTCCAATCGCTCTCGAACACCGGCGATTGCCAGCGAACTCGCGAACGCCCCGATCACGGTCAACCAGATCGCGCATTCAAGTATCAGCCGTACCAACCCTGATCCGGGCACCCATGGCCGGATGATTGTTCCCAATAGCCAGCCTGTAATTATCACAACGGCCGTCACGGTCATTAAGAACACGACGTGCCGAAACGGTCGGCCCAGCGTTTGCCAGATCACGATGAGCCCTAGCAAGCCGAATTGCGCCAAAAGATCGCTGGTGACAATGGCGATCGCCGCGCCCAGCGTACCGATCCGCGGGATCAGGGTCAGCGCGAGAACCAAAAACACGACAATCTGAAATCCTTTGGTCCGCAGCAGAAGATCGCCGCTATTGCTGTAATTGGCAAAACCAAGCGCCAGAATCGACGGCGCGATGAGGCTTGTGCCAATCAACAGCGTGATTGTGAGCGAAGCGTCGTAAGGAATACTCCCGTGGGTCCAGATCGCAAAAAAATCGGGCCAGAACGGCAACAATCCGGATATGACGAAGCTTGCCAGGATGGCAACAAGCGCGGATCCTCGCGCATAGAGGGCTCGCAATTGCGCCCGATGTCCGACTGCATACTCATGGCCAAGCTCTGCCGCGAGCGGCAATGACACTTGAATGCAGAGCGCTCGCACCATTCCTGCGATCACCCGCGTTAGCCCCCATTGCGCTACTGCGATACGATCGGGAACAAGGGCGCTCACGAGCAAAACGGGTGCATTGGCCAAGGCGGCTTCGGCGGCACCGGCGAAAGCAAACGGAAAGGCCAGGCGAAGCTGCCCGATGTTCCAGCGCCAGGATCGCGTTCGGTGGCGGTACCGCAGAAACGGAAATAGCCCGGGCGCGTCCGCACCCAGAAGATAAACCGGCACAAATAATTGCACCCCGATATAGGCGACGGCAACAGCCAGTAGGCTCCCGGTAGTGACAATCACTACCATCTGCAGGAGTTGCGCGACGAAAACGGCGCTGGACTGGATCCAAACCGCCCGACTGTAGTAGCCACGCGCGTTGTATAGTCCGGACGCGAGGTTGGAGGGCAACATCAGGAGCATGCCTAACGCCATGATGACGAAGGCGGCATCAAAATGCGCTACCGTTGCAAATCCCAGCACCACCGATGGCGGCCACACTTGCACAAGAATCAGGAGCAAGAGGCCGAGTGCGCCCACGAGCTCCAGGTAAATCCGTAACATGGCCGCATAGAATTGGCTGGTCCGGCCGTCACAATCAACGCTCGATTTGAATGCAAGAAACCGGTTTATCGCGCGAAACTGAAGTCCCGCATCAGCAATAACGATGAGGTTTCCGACCGCGTAAATGGCAAACCATGCAGCGAGAACGTCGCTCGTCCAGAAGCGCAAGAATACAGGAATGAGTAAGACCTGCTGGGTGACCCCCAACAGCATCTGAGTAAGAGTCGCCGACCACCCCTCCAATAGTCGGCGCAAACGCGGGGTACCTGAACCACTCGTAGAGACATCCGCGCTGGTCTTGTCACCCCCTTTACTCAAGTAATTTCACCGCTGCGGTCCAAGATGCAGGCGTCCTAAGATGCAAAGTCTCATCTGGAGAGTTTGCGCGCGGGTTGCCGCCCAAGCCTGAGGAAGTGCCGAGACAATCAAGCCGTGCGCGATCCAGCGCAATCTAAGGTCTGGCGGCGCGGCGCACCGCGTCTATGATGAAGTCCTGGACTCGCTCGTCCAGATAGGGGTGCATCGGCAGACTTATCACCTCCGTCGACAATCTTTCGCTTATCGGCAGGCCACCGTCGACTACAGGATATTGGCTGTAGGCCATCTGGCGATGCATCGGCCTTGTGTAATAAATCATCGTTGGAATGCCACGAGACTGGAGAGAGGCAGCGAAGGCGCTTCGGCTGACATCGGCAGGCAATCGGATTGTGTATTGTGCCCACACCGAGCTGGTTTCATTCCCGATACGCGGCACCCGGACGATATCACGAAGCGCTTCAGAATATCGATTTGCAACGGCGTTTCGCGCTGCTATTTCCACTTCGAAAATCTTCAGCTTTTCAATAAGAACCGCGGCCTGAATCGTGTCGAGCCGAGCAGTCATGCCCAATCTTACATTGTCGTATTTGTCGCTGCCCTGACCATGGACACGAATGCTGCGCAGGATCGCGGCAAATTCGGCGTCATTCGTAAAGATGGCACCTCCGTCGCCAAAGCAGCCGAGCGGCTTGGCCGGAAAAAAACTCGTCGTCGTGGCTAGACCAAAAGTCCCGAGTTTACGCCCACGATAGGTCGCACCAAAGCTTTGGGCTGCGTCGTCGAGTACAAAGAGCCCTTCTGCGTTCGCAACCTCGCCAATGGCGCGGTGATCGGCGGGCTGGCCAAACAGATCGACCGGTATGACGGCTTTGGGCTTCAGCCCTAGCTTTTTGGCAAGCGTAATGCCCTTCTTCAGCGAGGCAACATCGATATTGAAAGTTTCCTCATCGACATCAACGAAGATTGGCGTGGCGCCTCTCAGTGCCACCACCTCACCGGTGGCGCAGAACGTAAATGACGGGCAGATCACCGCATCTCCCGGGCCAACGTCCATGGCCAGCAGCACCATCAGCAAGGCGTCAGTACCACTGGCACAGCTGATGACGTGCTTAACTCCGGTGTAGGTAGCAAGTTCTGCCTCCAGCTGTACGACTTCGGGTCCATTGATGAACTGACTATGGTCCAGCACGCGGTTGATCGCCCGGTCGATCGAACCACTCAAACGGGCTCGTTGTGCCATAACGTCGATAAAGGGAATGTTTGTGACCGCGCTCTTATTCATGCTGCCCCAGGAAGTTGATTGTATCGGAACTACACCTTTCCCACGACGGTTTGCCTAGCACGCTAGCAGCGATAGCTGGAGCCCGGACCGAGTGCATCCGGAACACATTTTGATTCAGACAATTACAAGGACAATCCGCTGCGACGCAGCGCGCGACCATATGGCGGCTGGACAGACGGCCTTCGGGCGATGTGCGTCGCCTGCGAAACTTGCTTAAGCCCGGACAATGTTATCAGCGGGTTCAAGGAACTTTCCGCGACAGTCGATCACAAGCGGCGATTGCGTGCGGATCAGCTCATAATCGAACTTTTCGTGGTCGGTTGCCAGCAGGACGCAATCGAACCGCTTGAGGCTGTCCGCATCGAGTGAGACGCTTGACAGGTCGAAGGAATGCGCCCGCATCTTTGGGAATGAAGCCACGTGCGGATCACTATAAGCGATCTTGGCGCCGAGATCGCGAAGCCTTTCCATCAGCAGCACCGATGGCGACTCTCGAACGTCGTCGACATTTTTTTTGTAGGCGATACCAAGCACCAGGATCGAGCTTCCATTAATGGATTTGTTTCTCTGGTTGAGCGCCAAGGAGACTTTCGAGACTACATAATCCGGCATCGATGAATTGATTTCGCCGGCGAGCTCGATGAAGCGCGTATGCACGCCGTATTCGCGGGCCTTCCAAGTCAGGTAGAACGGGTCGATCGGAATGCAATGTCCTCCAATACCCGGGCCCGGATAGTACGGAACAAATCCAAACGGCTTGGTCGCCGCGGCGCGAATTACCTCATGAATGTCGATCCCCATCTTATCCGCGACCATCTTCATCTCATTGACGAGGCCGATGTTTACAGAGCGATGGATATTCTCCAGCAGTTTCGTAAGCTCGGCAGCCTGTGTCGAACTGACAGGAACCACCCTGTCGATCACCTGCCGGTAGAGCGCGATGCCCGCCTGGAGACATGCTGGTGTGCAGCCGCCACAGACTTTCGGGATAGATCTCGTGGTGAAATTTGGGTTGCCCGGATCTTCGCGTTCCGGTGAAAACACCAGAAAGATGTCACTCCCCACCTTGAAACCTTGCTTCTCAATGCGCGGTTTCAACTCTTCCTCTGTCGTTCCGGGATAGGTCGTGCTCTCAAGCGAGAGCACCATGTTTTTGTGGAGATAGGGCAACAATGACTCTATCGTATTCAAGACAAAGCTGAGGTCGGGCTCGCGGTACTTGTTGAGCGGTGTTGGAACGCAAAGAATAAGCGCGTCAACTTCCCTGGCCCGCGAGAAATCCGTGGTGGGATCAAAGCCGCGTTGTGTCGCGTCTCTGATGCTAGCCGACGAAATATGTTCGATATAGGAATTTCCAGCGCGAAGCGCATCGACCTTGATTTGATCGATATCGAAGCCGATGACCTTGTAACCAACCTCGCAATAGCGAAGCATCAGTGGCAGGCCAACATAGCCGAGGCCGACAATCCCTATTACTGCTGTCCTCTTATCAAGCTCAGCGAGCAGTTCTGAACTCATGCAAAATTCCTAGAAGTTATATCCGCGAGACGAACATCGTACTCGTTCAGCCTTCAGCTATGGTCCGTGAGGACTGCATCACTGCAGCTTGAGCCCATAGTTGACTGGATGT
>CAVRAH010000006.1:0-342796 GCA_963718925.1 uncultured Alphaproteobacteria bacterium | reverse complement strand
CAAACGGACGGGGATTTCCATGCCGCTGACGCGTGGCCAGATTTTAGGACACGACAACGCGCGGTTAGCGTTCGCATTTTCGATGGTGAACGACGGTGAAACGATCCAATGCCAGATCAGCGATGCCGCGATGGATGAACTGGCAGGGACAAAGGGTACGCCGAGCATCGCGCGGCAAGCGCAGTTTGTGACGCATCGCGACACGATCGAACGAATAGCCTCCGATCTGTACGATGAAGCCCCGCGCATCAAAGGGTACGTCGTCCGCATATTCACCAAGCATATTCAGGGCGCGCGTGGCGCCTCGTGAAAACCAAGCGGCGGGATCGGCGCGCGTGAATTTCACAGTGTTCCGGTGCCTTCGCTGTTCCGTCGCATTGGTTTCACTGAATGGCCACATCAAAATCAGACCCTCACCAAATTTCCCGGATAGGAGGTTTCTGTTTTTTTCAAACTGGAAAAGGAGTGACCATGCGCATCTTCACGGCATCCGTCATTATTGCGGCGCTCTCCCTCGGGACGCCGGCTTTCGTGCAGGCACAAGGCACAGCACCCTCGCAGCCCCAGGCACAAACGCCGCCTGATCAGTCCAGCGCGGTCATACGCAGCATCCAGATCGTCGACGTCAAGGACCTCAAACCGGCGGTGCGCTCGAAGGTCGATGACATCATCTCACAGACAAGCAACGAAGACATGCAGTCGCTTCGCAAGTCTATTGACGCGAACCCGCAGGTGGCCGCCGCCCTCAAGGCCAAGGGCCTGAATTCGTCGCACGTCGTTGCCATCAACGTCGCCGACGGCGTCCTGACGATGTTCACCAAGACAGCTTGAAGTCAGGATTACCAGAACCAACGTGGAGAGCCCGCATGCATGATTGATAGGACTGGGAAGGCAGCTTTCGAAGGTTCGTCGCTATCGCTGTAGCATTCGTTCTGGCGATGGCTGTCGTCACCTGGGGACCGTGGAACACGACCCATGTTGCACCTAATCCCGGACCGAGGCGGAACACCCGGGACCTGACGGTGCCAGACGGAACCCCACCGCCCGCCGAGGGTCCCTTCAGGGCAGCCACAGGAATGGCGCGCTAATGGACGCGGCCAGTCAGGACGGGTATAAAAAATTATTGGACACGGCCCCGCCTGTGGATTTGGGGGCTTGAGGCGGGTGCCGTGCCCCGGGCCACCGAAATCAAGGCGGTCGTCGATCAATATGGCGGCGGCTTGCGTTGTCGCTGCATCTTTGCCGCTTCCACCCACCACGTCAGATCGTCGGCAAAGCGCGGAAACGCCCGTTCGAGAGCTTCGCCGCTTTCACCCGTCGGCGCACCATCAGCCGCGAGCGTCTGTCCAATGGGACCAACGGCAATCGTGCTTGAGATTACCACCATCCCCATCTCGGAGAGTGTGCCGTGCCAGGCGGTTGCGGCCCGTGCGCCGGAAAAACGTCCCGCCGAATAGCTCGCGATCGCAGCGGGACGCCAGAACCATTCCTCCAGAAAATGATCCGTCAGGTTTTTCAGTCCGGGCTGGACACCCCAATTATATTCGCCGGTGATGAATACGAAGCCATCCGCATCTCGAATTTTGCCGGCCAACCGCTGAAGCGGCTCGGGGGCTTCTCCCGGCGGATATTCCTTGTACATCCTGTCGAGCATCGGAAGGTTGACCGCCTTGGCGTCGATCAGTTCGACGGCATTGCCCCGGCGCCGTAACCGCTCAACCACGAATTCGGCGAGGCGGATGCCCATCCGGTCGGAACGATAGGAGCCGTAAAAAACGAGGATTCGATTGCTCATCGCAGCCCCTCAGCGGCCAAATTCAGGCAGCCTGCGGTTAGTCGGCCATCGACAAACCGCAGCGCAGATGACGGAAGGCGCCGTCGGGCGAAGGCTGGTAGGCGGCGAGAGATTCGAACTCCCGACCCTCTCGGTGTAAACGAGATGCTCTAACCAGCTGAGCTAGCCGCCCTCGCCTACGTGTTTAGCCTTGAGGACCCCTTCGGTGCAAGATCGGCAGTGCCCTCAATCGCCGGGCCGGCCCGGCAATCCCCTGAGGTCATCGAGCCCACGGTGCGGCAGAGCGGCACCAGATTTGCCGCGTCGGCTTGAGCCGGTCGCGCTGACGGATGCTGCCCCAGCGAATGCCCCAATCGTCGGGACCGCCCTCGCCGCTGGTAAAAAGCGGGGAACCGCACTCGCCGCAGAAGTGCTGATAACGTGTCCGGCCATTGTCGCCGGTCTTGGCGTAGATTTTCGGCAGCGCTGACCGGTGATCCGGATTTGCTCCGCCGAGCAGATCGCCGTCACCCGGTAGGGCGAGCCGGTCAGCGCCTGACAATCGGTACAGTGACAGATCGACACCCGCTCCGGATCGATGTCGGCCCGATAGGTCACGCGCCCGCAATGGCATTGCCCGTCGATGTTCATCGCTCCCTCCCGATGGCCGCACCGAGCCCGATACCGCAAAAAGAAACGGCGCCCGAAGGCGCCGTTCTATCATTTTGCCATGGGTTCGTTCAGTGCGCCGTCAGGCCGCCGGCCGCTTCGTCGCCGGCGTCCGGCTTGACCGGCACCTTGGTGTCCTCTTCCCAGACGATCGGCACCGGCGGCCGCACCAGCGCCTTGGAGACGACGTCGTCGAGCCGCGCCACCGGGATGATGTTCATCCCGCCCTTGATCGCATCGGAAATCTCCGTGAGATCCTTGGCGTTGTCCTCGGGGATCAGCACCGTCTTGATGCCGCCGCGCGCGGCCGCCAGCAGCTTCTCCTTCAGGCCGCCGATCGGCAGCACCCGCCCGCGCAGCGTGATCTCGCCGGTCATGGCGACATCGTGCCGGACCGGAATGCCGGTCATGACCGAAACGATCGCGGTCGCCATCGCAACACCCGCCGACGGTCCGTCCTTCGGGGTCGCCCCCTCGGGCACGTGGACGTGGATATCGCGCCTGTCGAACAGCGGCGGCTCGATGCCGAAGCCGACCGCGCGCGAGCGGACGTAGGACGCCGCCGCCGAAATCGACTCCTTCATCACGTCGCGCAGATTGCCGGTGACCGTCATCTTGCCCTTGCCGGGCATCATGACGCCTTCGATCGTGAGCAGCTCGCCGCCGACATCGGTCCAGGCGAGCCCCGTGACAATGCCGACCTGAGGCTCGCTCTCGATCTCGCCGTAACGATACTTCGGCACGCCGAGGAACTCCTCGAGCGACTTCTCGGTGACCTTGACCGACTTCTTCTTCGAGATCATCAGCTCCTTCACCGCCTTGCGGGCGAGTGTCGAAAGCTCACGCTCGAGGTTACGCACGCCCGCTTCGCGGGTGTAACGGCGGATCATCAGGAGCAGCGCGTCGTCGTCGATCGACCATTCCTTGGAATCCAGACCGTGCTTGGAGATCGCGTTCGGGATCAGATGCTTGCGCGCGATCTCGACCTTCTCGTTCTCGGTGTAGCCGGCGATCCGGATGATCTCCATGCGGTCCATCAGCGGTCCGGGAATATTCAGCGTATTCGCGGTCGTGATGAACATCACGTTGGAGAGATCGTAATCGACCTCGAGATAGTGGTCGTTGAAGGTCGAGTTCTGCTCGGGGTCGAGGACCTCGAGCAGCGCCGACGACGGATCGCCGCGGAAGTCGGCGCCCATCTTGTCGATCTCGTCCAAGCAGGAACAGCGGATTCGAGGTCTTCGCCTTGCGCATCGACTGGATGATCTTGCCGGGCATCGAGCCGATATAGGTGCGGCGGTGACCGCGGATCTCGGCCTCGTCGCGCACGCCGCCGAGCGACACGCGAACGAATTCGCGTCCCGTCGCCTTCGCGATCGACTTGCCGAGCGAGGTCTTGCCGACGCCGGGAGGCCCGACCAGGCACAGGATCGGTCCGGTCAGCTTGTTGGCGCGCGACTGCACGGCGAGATACTCGACGATGCGGTCCTTGACCTTCTCAAGCCCGTAGTGATCGTTGTCGAGCATGGTTTGCGCTGCGACCAGATCCTTCTTGACCTTGGACTTCTTGTTCCACGGGATCGACAGCAGCCAGTCGAGATAGTTGCGCACGACGGTCGCTTCCGCGGACATCGGCGACATCTGGCGCAGCTTCTTCAGCTCGTGCTGCGCCTTCTCGCGCGCTTCCTTGGAGAGCTTGGTCTTGGCAATCTTCTCTTCCAGATCGGCCAGCTCGTCGCGGCCTTCGTCGTCGCCGAGTTCCTTCTGGATCGCCTTCATCTGCTCGTTGAGATAATATTCGCGCTGGGTCTTCTCCATCTGGCGCTTGACGCGCGAGCGGATGCGCTTCTCGACCTGCAGCACCGAAATCTCGCTCTCCATCAGCCCGAGCACCTTCTCAAGGCGCGCGGTCACCGACAGCGTCTCCAGGATGGCCTGGCGGTCGGCGATCTTGACGGCAAGATGCGAGGCCACGGTGTCGCCGAGCTTGGCGAAATCGGTGATCGCCTGCACCACGCCGACGACTTCGGCGGAGATCTTCTTGTTCAGCTTCACATAGCTTTCGAAGTCGGACACCACCGAGCGCGCCAGGGCTTCGGCCTCGACGGAGGTCGCATCGGTGTCGGCGAGCGCGATCGCGGTGGCCTCGTAATATTCGGCCCGGTCGGAGTATTTCTGCACGCGGGCGCGCTCAAGCCCCTCCACCAGCACCTTGACGGTGCCGTCGGGCAATTTGAGCAGCTGCAGGACGCTGGCCAGCGTACCGGTTTCGTAGATCGAATCCGGGCTTGGATCATCGTCCGACGCATTCTTCTGCGTCGCCAGCATGATCAGGGCGTCATTCTTCATCACTTCTTCGAGCGCGCGGATCGATTTCTCGCGGCCGACGAACAGCGGCACGATCATGTGCGGGAAGACGACGATGTCGCGCAGCGGCAGCACCGGATAAGAATGGCTTTCGCCGTGAACGATCGATGGCCGGGGTTTTGGGGTGGTCATGGCCTTTTCCTTTTGTTGTGCCCCCTTGCTCGCAGTCCGCTACGTGCGCAACCGCCACAAGGTGCCAGGATGTTCCGGGATCGCAAGGTAGCTTGTGCCGTCCTTTCCCGGATCGTTGTCGCGGCGAATCTCAGATCGAGATCTTCGCCACCGATACGCATTAGGTGGCTATCGACCATGGGGGTGTCAAGTGATTGAAAAAGGCCCGCCAATCGGGGCTAAACGCGAAAGCACAAGCTACGCCAACGTGGCCGCCGAAAGGCCCGGCAGCCGACACCAATGCAACCTCAATTCGGCCCGCCGCCGAGGCGATCAGGCGCTGGCGCTGCTTTCGACGGCGCGATCGGAACGGTCGGCGTAGATGTAGAGCGGGCGAGCCGTGCCCTCCACCACTTCGCGCGAGATCACGACCTCTTCGACGCCTTCCAGACCCGGAAGATCGAACATGGTCTCAAGCAGGATGCTTTCGAGGATCGAACGCAGGCCGCGCGCGCCGGTCTTGCGCTCGATCGCCTTGCGGGCGACCGCGCCGAGCGCCTCGTCGGCGAAGGTCAGCTCGATATTCTCCATCTCGAACAGCCGCTGATATTGCTTGACCAGCGCATTCTTCGGATCGGTGAGAATCTTCTTCAGCGAGGCTTCGTCGAGGTCTTCCAGCGTCGCGACCACCGGCAAGCGGCCGACGAATTCCGGGATCAGACCGTATTTCAGGAGATCCTCAGGCTCGACATGGCGGAAGATTTCGCCGGTGCGGCGATCTTCCGGCGCCAGCACCTGGGCGGCAAAACCGATCGAGGTCGAACGCCCGCGCGCGGAAATGATCTTCTCGAGCCCCGAGAACGCGCCGCCGCAGATGAACAGGATGTTGGTGGTGTCGACCTGCAGGAACTCCTGCTGCGGATGCTTGCGGCCGCCCTGCGGAGGAACCGAGGCCACTGTGCCTTCCATGATCTTCAAGCAGGGCCTGCTGCACGCCCTCGCCCGAGACGTCACGGGTGATCGACGGGTTGTCGGATTTGCGGCTGATCTTGTCGATCTCGTCGATATAGACGATGCCGCGCTGCGCGCGCTCGACATTATAGTCGGCCGACTGCAACAGCTTCAGGATGATGTTCTCGACGTCCTCGCCGACATAGCCGGCCTCGGTCAGCGTGGTCGCGTCCGCCATCGTGAACGGCACATCGAGAATCCGCGCCAGCGTCTGCGCCAGCAGCGTCTTGCCCGAGCCGGTCGGTCCGATCAGCAGGATGTTGGACTTCGCCAGTTCGACGTCGTTGTGCTTGGTCTGGTGATTGAGCCGCTTGTAGTGATTGTGGACGGCGACCGAGAGCACCTTCTTGGCGTGGCTCTGGCCGATCACGTAGTCATCGAGAACCTTGCAGATTTCCTTCGGGGTCGGAATCCCGTCGCGCGACTTCACCAGCGAGGACTTGTTCTCCTCGCGAATGATATCCATGCAGAGTTCGACGCATTCGTCGCAGATGAAAACGGTGGGACCCGCTATCAACTTTCGGACTTCGTGCTGGCTCTTGCCGCAGAACGAGCAATACAGCGTGTTCTTGGAGTCGCTGGTGCCAACCTTACTCATTCTTATCTCCGTCCGCCGTTCGATCCCGTACGCTCGATCGCCCTATTCCGGGAATTACCGGCACAGAGTTCAAAATAGAGCAAAATTCGTACCAAAAAAGACCCTACCTTCTGAATGCCGCACGAATCGCGGTCAACTCGAATCCGCCGCGATCATAACCTATTCAACCTAGCCAACCATGGTCGCACCCGACTATCAAGAATTCGCTAATCGGCCGGCCTTTGGATATCCGTGACAATACCGTGATTTGCGGCTTCCGCACGGGGAGAAAGTGCCGAAATCGGCCCAGCGTTGCGCGATTGCCACGCCGCCAGACCAGCACGAAAGCGGAACTTTCTGCCCGCCGGGGGCAAAAAGGCGCTCCGGGCAACCGAAATAACCGGGGAACAGATCGTTAACGCCGGCTCAATGCCCGGCGGTCCGGCTACGGCGTTTTCGTCGTCGTCGGATCTTCCGACCGCTTATCGATCACCTTGTCGACAATGCCGAAGTCACGGGCCATCTCCGCGGTCAGGAACTTGTCGCGTTCCAGCGCGTCCTCGATCGCCTTATAGGTTTGACCGGTGTGCTTGACGTAGATTTCGTTGAGCCGCTTCTTGAGGTTCAGGATCTCCTGGGCGTGCAGCATGATGTCGGTGGCCTGGCCCTGGAAGCCGCCGGAAGGCTGGTGCACCATGATGCGCGAATTCGGCAGCGAGAAACGCATATCCTTCGCGCCCGCGGCCAAGAGCAGCGAGCCCATCGAAGCCGCCTGCCCCGTGCAAAGCGTCGACACCGGCGGACGGATGAACTGCATCGTGTCGTAGATCGCAAGGCCCGACGTCACCACGCCGCCCGGCGAATTGATGTACATCGAGATTTCCTTCTTCGGATTCTCGGCTTCGAGAAACAGAAGCTGCGCGACGACCAATGTCGACATGCCATCCTCGACCGCCCCGGTCACGAAGATGATGCGCTCTTTAAGCAGGCGCGAGAAAATGTCGTAGGCCCGCTCGCCGCGATTGGTCTGTTCGACCACCATCGGCACGAGTTGCATGTAGGTTTCCACCGGATCGCGCATTAGTCACCCAAAAGGTTAGCAGACAGGTTGGTGGAGACGAACATCCTCGGCAAGGCAGAATGGGCTAAGAGTTGCCGGACAGGACGAACGTTCCATGGTGCAGGACTTAAAACACAGCTTCACAGATATGGGCCAGTTTCCCAGCCACAAGTCCAGTCGACCCGGCCACAAGACCGGGTCGAAGCCATGCGGATTTCATGGCAGTTGAAGCTGATTCTCGCGGCCGGGCATAGCGACGGCTTCCGCCGCCCGTGCCCTTTCGCTTCTCAACCTTAACGCCGTGCTGACGGACGCTCAGGCTGCGCTCTTCTCCGCCTCGTCGTCCTTGTAGAGATCCTCGCGCGACACCTTCTTTTCGGTCACGGTGGCGAGTTCGAGAATGAAATCGACGACCTTGTCCTCATAGATCGGCGCGCGAAGCTGGGCCAGCGCATTGGCATTGTTGCGATAGTAGTCCCAGACCTCCTTCTCGCGGCCGGGCATCTGGCGGGCGCGCTCGATCACCGCGCGGCTGACTTCGTCGTCGGTGACGGTGATCTTGTTCTTCTCGCCGATTTCAGACAGCACCAGACCAAGCCGGACGCGGCGATCGGCGATCTTGCGGTACTCTTCCTTCGCCGCCTCCTCGGTCGTGCCTTCGTCGGCAAACGTCTTGCCGCCGGCCTCCATTTCGGCCTTGATCGAATCCCACATCAGATTGAACTCGTCGTCGACCAGGGATGGCGGCGCTTCGAAGCGATGGGTTTCGTCGAGACGGTCGAGCAGGATGCGCTTGACCCGCTGGCGGGTCGCGCCCGCGAATTCGGCCGCCAGCCGCTGGCGCGCCGCTTCCTTCAGCTTGTCGAGCGATTCCAGACCGAGCGTCTTGGCGAACTCGTCATTGATGACGGTCTCCTGTGCCGCTTCGATCAAGGTTGCGGTGGTTTCAAACTCCGCCGGCTGGCCGGCCAGTTTCGCGTTGCCGTAATTCTTCGGGAATGAGACTTTCAGGGTGCGGGTTTCGCCTGCGGCAATACCGACCAGCTGCTCTTCGAAGCCGGGGATGAAGGTGTTGGATCCGATCGTCACCTGAATGTTTTCGGCGGTGCCGCCCTCGAACGGCGTGCCATCGATGGTGCCCTTGAACGAGACCGTGACCCGGTCCCCGGTTTCGGCCTTGGCACCCTCGCCCTTGGCGGCGAAGCTTCGGTTCTGCTCGGCGATGCGTTTGACGGCATCGTCGACCTCGGCATCGGTCACTTCGGCCACCGGCTTCTCGACGGTAAAACTCTTGAAGTCGGCGAGCTGGATTGCGGGCACGACCTCGATCGAAACGGTGTAGGTGAGATCGGTCTTTCCAGCGAGGATGTCCTCTACTTCCTTTTGTTCCGTCGGCATCGTGACCTTGGGCTCGGTCGCCAGGCGGAAGCCGCGCTCCGTGAAGATCTGCGAGTTGGTGTCGCGGATCGTCTGATCAATGGTCTCAGCCATCACCGAACGGCCATAAACCTTCTTGAGGTGGCTCACGGGCACCTTGCCAGGACGAAAGCCGTTGAGACGGACCTTGTCCTTGAGGTCGACCAGGCGCGCGTCCGCCTTGGCATCGAGATCGGCTGCCGGAACGCTGATCTGAAATTCGTGCTTCAATCCTTCGGCGACAGTTTCCTTCACCTGCATGGCGTCAATCTTCTTCCCGATTTCGTCCGGCCAAACGCCGGACATCTACAATGTTGTGACGCACAGCTTTGCAGCCGGCGCCGGTGGTTCGGCGAACCCGATCCTTCAGGGGAATTTGCCCCCTCGGACGTCAGATCCGTCAGTAATCGTCATGCGCAAACGCTGTCGGCGCTTGGTGCGGGCGGAGGGACTCGAACCCCCACAACTTTCGTCACTGGAACCTAAATCCAGCGCGTCTACCAGTTCCGCCACGCCCGCCAGAATAGCATCATGTCCGGTCGCGATGCCCGAGCATAATGCCGAAAAGTGTGAAGCGGTTTTCGGGCGGCCATCATGCTCCAAATTAATGGAATCGATCACGTTTATGATTTGGACGCCCAATCCAAATCATAAACGTGATCGTTGCGGCGGGCTTATAACATGCGCCCATCGGTTCGCAGCAAAAAAATGGCCGTATCCCCGTCCCCGCTAACCCGGCGGCAACTGGACATATCGGGCGAAAAATGGTCGGCATCAACAGGATGGCAAATCAAATTTTTCGACTGGACCGACGCGCGCTGCTGGCCGGATTGGGCGCGGCAGTCCTTGGTCCGGCGGCCCCGCCGGCGCTAGCTCAAGCCCGCCCTGCCCAGGCCCGCCCTACCCTGGCCTTTCGCGCCAAGGCCGATACCCTCACCTTGCGCCCGGGAGAGCCGGATACGCCAATATGGTCGCTCGTTGGTCCGGATCTTCGGTTCAAGCGGGGCGACAGCCCCCAAATTGCGTTCGGCAATGATCTACCCGCTCCGGTGGTCCTGAATTGGCGCGGGATCGACGGCGCAGCGTCTGCAGAGCCGCTTCTCGCGCGCGCGGCGGCGGCTCCAGGCGCCCAGGAAACCTTCGAGATTCCATTACGCTCGGCCGGCACCTTCGTGTGTGATCTGCGGCTGCTCGGCGATGGCGCCGCGCGGCCATCGCGGCCGCTGCCGCTCGTGGTCGGGGAAAGCGAACCGGCCGTTGTTGATCGAGATGAGGTGTTTTTGATCGAGGATTGGCGACTTCGCGCCGACGGCGCGGCGATCGCACCGGGAACCGACGCAAAGGACACCCAACTCGTCTACACCGTGAACGGCCGTCCCACGCTCGATCTTATGGCCCGGGTCAATGAGCGGCTCAGGCTCCGCTTCATCAATGCCTGTCAACGGACTGTCATTGCTTTGAAACTGGAAGGACGGGACGTCCACGTCATGGCCCTCGACGGGCACCCTGCGGAACCGTTCCCGGCCCGAAATAGCGCCCTGGTGCTCGCGCCTGGCGGCAGGGCCGACGCCTTCGTCGATGTGACGGCATCGCCGGGCTCGACCTCCAATATCCTCCTGCACGACGGCAAGGAGCCCCGCCCAATCGGCCGGTTGATCGCTGCAAATGGCCCACCCCTTCGGGACGCAGCCTTGCCGGCGGCCTCCCCGCTGCCATCCAATGGCCTGCCGGCGCGGCTCGACCTCAAGAACGCATTTCGGTTCGACCTGACCCTTGGCGGATCACAGACCGATTGGGTGGCCCCCGCAAAATTCGCCGCAACCGCGCCGCCCGCCTTCCGCGTCAAAGCCGGCCGTACCGTCGTCCTGGCGTTGACCAACCACGCAGAGATCGCCAGCGTGTTTCACCTTCACGGTCATCATTTCAGACTGCTCGACCGGCTCGATGACGGCTGGAAGCCTTTCTGGCTGGACACCCTCGCCATCGACGCCGGACAGACCCAGCGTATCGCCTTCGCCGCCGACTATTCCGGCCGGTGGCTGATCGAATCTGTCGTCACCGACTGGGCGGCGCCGCGGCTGGTCCGGTGGTACAATGTCGAGTGAGGAAACAAACATGAACCCAGACACGCCCGTTATTCGCAGCGTTCAAGCGCGCGCCATCGACGCGCCGATCTCGCGGCCGGTGAAGAACGCGTTCGGCATCATCAGATCCGCTCCCCTCGTCCTGATCGATATCGATACCGATCAGGGCCTTACCGGACGTTCCTACATCTTTGGCTATACCAAGCTGACGCTTAAGCCATTGGTGCGATTGATCGAAGATATCGGCGGTGAACTCGCCGGCAAGCCGATCGCGCCCTTTGACTTGATGGCTCAGATGGACGCCAGGTTCCGGTTGCTGGGCTGGCAGGGCCTTGTCGGCATGGCCGTATCTGGGCTCGACATGGCGTTCTGGGACGCGCTCGGCCAGGCGGCAAGCCAGCCATTGGCCACCCTGCTTGGCGGATCGCCACGACCGATCCGGGCCTATGACAGCTACGGGGCGGTCGATCCCGTCGCCGACGAGAAGGATCTGCGACGCTCGCTCGACCGGGGTTTTCGCGGCATCAAGATCAAGGGCGGCGACGGTGATCTTGCCAATGACGTGCGGGTCGTCAGCGCCGTGCGCGAACTGATCGGTCCCGATATCGCGCTGATGCTGGACTTTAACCAGTCGCTCGATCCGTCGGAGGCGATCCGCCGCATCGACCGGCTCGCGGCCTATGATCTGCACTGGATCGAGGAGCCGGTCGCGGCCGAAAACCTTCAAGGCCACGCCAGGGTGCGCGCGACATCGCCAATATCGATCCAGTCCGGCGAGAATTGGTGGTTTCCGCGGGGCTTTGCCGAGGCGATTGCCGCTGGCGCCAGCGATTTCATCATGCCCGACTTGATGAAGGTCGGTGGCGTCACGGGCTGGCTCCGCGTCGCGGGCCAGGCCGAAGCTGCCTCGATCCCGATGTCGAGCCATCTGTTCGCGGAGGCGAGCTCTCACATGCTGGCGGTGACGCCGACCGCGCATTGGCTCGAGGTTCTCGATCTCGCCCGCGCGATCCTGGCCGAACCCGTGGCGATCGTTGACGGGACGGTCACCGCCCGCGGCCTTGGTCTTGGACTTTCCTGGGACGAAGCCGCCGTCGCCAAATATCGGGTGTAGGCGGGCCACGCGTTTTTTTCGTCGCAGCGACGACTTCAGTAGTCGATGCCAAACTCGTCATAGAGATGGCGCGTCACCGCGGGCAACACCTCCGGCAGGTCTTCGGCGATCAGGCCGGGGCCGGCTTCGCGCGCGGCCTCGCCATGCATCCAGACCCCGATGGAGGCGGCCTCGAAAGCGGGCACGCCCTGCGCCAACAGGCCCGATATCATGCCTGAGAGCACGTCGCCGGCGCCTGCGGTGGCGAGCCAGGGCGGCGCATTGGCGGCGATGGTCGCGCGCCCCTCCGGCGAGGCCACCACCGTATCCGGTCCCTTGAGCAGGACGACGGCACCGCTGCGTTCGGCGGCGGCCCTTACGCGCCCGAGTTTGGAGCGAAGCGGATATTTGTTGCTGATATCGCTGAACAGCCTTGGAAATTCTCCCTCATGCGGGGTCAGAATGACCTGCGGATCGCGGGATTCCTTGATTGCCTCGAACAGCCGATCAGGCCCGTCGGCAAAGCTCGTCAGCGCGTCCGCGTCCAGCACCACGCCCCGCTTCGCCGACACCGCCGTCAGGACAAAATCGCGGGTTCGCCCACCGACGCCGGCGCCGGGTCCGATCACGCATGTACTTAAGCGCTTGTCGGCCAGCATCTCGGCAAACTCGACTACCGTATCGACGGCACGAACCATCACCGCCGATAGCGCGGAAGCGTTGACCGCGAGCGCATCGCGGGGCGAAGCCAGCGTGACAAGGCCGGCACCAGCCCGCAAGGCGCCCCGCGCCGACAGCCGCGCCGCGCCGGTCGCCGCCAGGCCGCCGGACACGACGACCGCATGGCCGCGGTCGTATTTATGGCCGTCGATCCGCGGCACCGGAAACGATTGGCGCCAAAGCGAGGGAATGTTTTCAAACGTCCGCGGCTGAATCTCCTTCAGCACGCCGGCATCGATCCCGATATCGGCGACGCGCACCCGGCCGCAATGGATCCGGCCCGGCAACAGCAAGTGCGCCGGCTTGCGTCGAAAGAAGGTAACGGTTTCGGTGGCGCGCACCGCAACCCCCATCACGGCTCCGGTGGTGCCGTTAATGCCGCTCGGCAGGTCCACGGCGAGGACGGGCGCGCCGTTGGCGTTGATCGCCTCGATCATCTCAAGCGGCTCCCCGGTTACCGTCCGATCGAGACCGGCGCCGAACAGCGCATCGATGATCAGCGCCGGCCGGCCGATCGCGTGCGAATTAAATGGCAGCACCGGATATTTCCATCCTCGTGCCGCCAGGGCTGCATCGCCCTGCAGGCTGTCGCGCTCGCGCAGAAGGATGACCGAGACCTCGCGACCGCGTGCGGCGAGTTCCGCCGCGGCCACGACGCCGTCGCCGCCATTATTGCCGGGTCCGGCGACCACGAGGATCGACCCCTCCTCCGCGAGATCCATCGCGGCCTCGGCGACGGCTTGGCCGGCGCTCATCATCAGCGCGAAGCCCGGGGTGCCGGCGGCGATGGTGAGCCGATCGGCCCGCTCCATCTCGGCTGTGGTTAGAACTTCCATGCCAAATCCCCTGACAGAAGCGCCTTTTCCTGAGGCATTTCCTGTTTTGTACGCAGCTCTATTCCCGCTGATTGCACATCAATTGACCTATTTGCCTATTCCGCGGGCTGCGGTATGGTACGCGCCTCGGCCTACCTCCCTGCGGATGCCTGTTAAAAGCCTGATAACATTTCGAAATCAGGCACCTTAACAACTTGGCATAGACCCTGCTTTTGAGGAAGCCGGCTTCGGATCGTTGTACTGAACCGGTAAATGATGGATGTGCGCGCCCATGCGCCGGGCCAAGCAATTGTACCCCTGCACGACCTCGCGGCGTGAAAACCAACCTGAAATCTGAGATATGAAAGTGCCCGGGAGGCGATCTGTGAAAAAAATCGAAGCCATCATCAAGCCATTCAAGCTCGACGAGGTCAAAGAAGCGCTCCAGGAAGTTGGACTGCAAGGCATTACCGTCACCGAAGCCAAGGGGTTTGGCCGGCAGAAGGGCCACGCCGAGCTGTACCGTGGCGCCGAGTACATCGTGGACTTCCTGCCCAAGGTTAAGATCGAAATAGTGATCTCCGATGAACTGGTCGAGCGGGCCATTGACGCCATCCGGCGCGCAGCCCAGACCGGACGCATCGGCGACGGAAAGATCTTCGTATCCAACATCGAAGAGGCCATTCGCATCAGAACCGGGGAATCCGGGCTCGACGCCATCTAGTGCCGCCGATTTGAAGTTCCTACGTCACGCGCGGCGGAAAGCGGGAACTAGGCGAAATCTGCTCATACTCTGATATTGTATTGAGCATCCCCCAATTGTATTGACCATTGGCCACGGCCGCTGCCCGCGGCCAGTCGATACAACCATAGTAGGGGGATTCATGAAGACCGCCAAAGACGTCCTGAAATCGATCAAGGACAACGACGTCAAATACGTCGATCTGCGCTTTACCGATCCGCGCGGCAAGTGGCAGCACGTGACCTTCGACGTCGGCATGATCGATGATGACGTTTTCGCCGAGGGCCTGATGTTCGACGGCTCGTCGATCGCCGGCTGGAAGGCGATCAACGAATCCGACATGTGCCTGATGCCCGATCCCGTCACCGCAACCATCGATCCGTTCTTCGCAGAGACCACCATGGTCTTGACCTGCGACGTGCTGGAGCCGACCACGGGCGAGCCCTACAACCGCGACCCGCGCGGCATCGCCAAGAAGGCCGAGGCCATGGTCAAGTCGATGGGCGTCGGCGACACGATTTTCTTCGGACCGGAGGCGGAATTCTTCGTATTCGACGACGTCCGCTACCAGACCACGCCATACAACACCGGCTTCAAGCTGGATTCGTCCGAACTGCCGATCAATTCGGACACCGAATATGAGGGCGGCAACCTCGGCCACCGCATCCGCACCAAGGCCGGCTACTTCCCGGTTCCGCCGCAGGACTCGGTGCAGGACATGCGCTCGGAGATGCTCGGCGCCATGGCCAAGATGGGCGTCAAGGTCGAAAAGCATCACCATGAAGTCGCCTCCGCCCAGCACGAACTCGGCATGAAGTTCGACACGCTGACGCTGATGGCCGACCAGATGCAGATCTACAAATACTGCATCCAGCAGGTCGCCCACATCTACGGCAAGACCGCCACCTTCATGCCCAAGCCGGTCTATGGCGACAACGGCTCGGGCATGCACTGCCATCAGTCGATCTGGAAGGACGGCAAGCCGGTGTTCGCCGGCAACAAATACGCCGACCTCTCGGAGACCTGCCTGCACTACATCGGCGGCATCATCAAGCACGCCAAGGCGATCAATGCCTTCACCAACCCCTCGACCAACTCCTACAAGCGTCTGGTTCCGGGCTATGAGGCGCCAGTGCTGCTCGCATACTCCGCGCGCAACCGCTCGGCCTCCTGCCGCATCCCCTACACCACCAACCCAAAGGCCAAGCGCGTCGAGGTGCGTTTCCCCGACCCGCTGGCCAATCCGTATCTCGGCTTCGCCGCGATGCTGATGGCCGGTCTCGACGGCATCAAGAACAAGATGGATCCGGGCCCGGCGATGGACAAGGATCTCTACGATCTGCCGAAGGAAGAGCTGAAGTCGATCCCGACGGTGTGCGGCAGCTTGCGCGAGGCGTTGGAAAATCTCGACAAGGACCGCGCCTTCCTCAAGGCCGGCGGCGTGTTCGACGACGACTTCATCGACAGCTTCATCGAATTGAAGATGACCGAGGTCGAGCGCTTCGAGATGACCCCGCATCCGGTCGAATTCGACATGTACTATTCGGGATGATTTTCCGCGGGGTCGCTCCGCCGAAATCACGGTCTTGAGAATGCAAGAGGCGCTCCGAGGGGAGCGCCTCTTGTTTTATGGCGAAGTCACCGGGTTCCCCCCGTTCCATGTCACACCCGGAAAATCTTGGAATAGCGCGCCTTGATCTCTTCGCTCTGCGCCTCCACCTCGGCCGGATCGGCCTTGAGTAGTTTCAAGCTGGACATCGGCGTGCGCCCGGACTTCTCCTTGACCTGCGCGTGGAACGAGCGAAGGGCATAGTCGTCGACCAGCATTTGCTGGGTTTCAGCGCTGAAGAAGAAGCTCTGGAACAAGCGCGCCGCATTCGGATTTGGCGCGCTTTCGAATATGCCGCAGGGAACGATGATGAGCGGTGAACCTTCGATGGGGTAAACCACTTCAACCGGCTTGCCCTGGTCTTTGAGCAGCACGAGATTGTAGTCGTTGCCGTCGGCCATGACCGCGCGCTCGCCGAGCAGGATCTTTTTCGGCGGATCGGCCGCCGACTGCACCTGCATCACCTTTTGCTGGGCCAGTTTTTCCAGATAGGACCACCCGAGGTCGCGCGCGAGCACGAAGGTCGCGGTCAGGATCGCGCCCGAGTAACCGGGATGACCCTTGACGATCTTGCCCTGCCATTTCGGGTCGAGCAGGTCGGCATAGCTCGTCGGCGCGTCCTCGCGCCTGACCAGGTTGGTGTTGTAGCCGATGGTTTCCATCCAGGCGCACGATGTTGCGTACATTCCGTCGGGCTCGACCTGATCGGCGGGAAAGTGCTTCGCGACATCCTCGGGAAGGTAACGCGCGAGCCAGCCGCTCTTTTTCCAGTCGAGGTAATGCGCGGGGTCGGTAGAGTTGGCGACATCGACGGCGTGGATGCCACTGCCCTGCTCCTGTGCGATGCGCTGGAAAATCCGCTCGGCGCCGGAACGCTCCACCCGCACGGCAATGCCGGGATATTTGGCCTCGAACATTTTGCCCAGGCGCTCGGCGACATTCAGTTCGAGCGCCGAGTAATAGGACAGCTTGCCCTCCTTGCGCGCGGCGTCGATCAATGCCGGAGTGACGGTTGCGGGCGGCGGCACGGCGGCGCTTGAGGGCTCGGCGAACAGCGTGCCCACAACCGCCCCTGCCGACGTCCCGAGCAGTTCCCGCCTCGACCACTTACGCTCGCCCATGGCACCCTCCGATAGTCGCCCGTTTTCGGGCCGTGATCTTATTGGCATTTTATAGCCGACAATGTCCGCCCTTCCCAATGATGCAGTGCATGATTGCGAGGATCGGGATCGGTATTACAATAAGCCAAACGGCTGCGCGATCGAATGACGCTGCCCTTACGTCACCGGGAGGTTGCAGATGACAAAATGGATTCGCTTCGAGCAAGGCGGCAAGACCGGCATCGGTACGCTAGAGGGAGATACCATTGCCCTTCACAGCGGCAATATGTTCGCCGGCGCTAAACCGACCGGCGAGACGCTGAAGCTCTCCGACGTTCAGGTTCTGACGCCGTGCGATCCATCGAAAATGATCTGCCTGTGGAATAATTTCCACCAGCTCGCGGCCAAGAACGACTTCAAGGAGCCGAAAGAGCCGCTCTGGTTCCTGAAGGCGCCGAATTCCTATTGGCCCGCCAACCGGCCGATCCAGCGCCCGGCGACCTATGCCGGAAAGATCATCTACGAGGGCGAGCTTGGCGTCGTCATCGGCAAGAAATGCTTCAACATCTCGGAGGCCGAGGCCGGCGACTATATCTTCGGTTACACCTGCGTGAACGACGTCACGGCCGTGGACCTGTTGCGCAAGGACAAATCGTTCGAACAATGGGCGCGGTCGAAAAGCTTCGACACCTTCGGTGTGTTCGGTCCGGTGATCGCGACCGGCATCGACCCGATGAAGCTGTCGATCAAAACCATCCTGAACGGCAAGGAACGGCAGAACTATCCCGTCGCCGACATGTTCTTCCCGCCGCACAAGCTCGTCGCCGCCATTTCCAAGGACGTGACGCTGATGCCGGGCGACGTCATCGCCTGCGGCACATCGCTCGGCGCCGGCACGATGGGCGACGCCCATAACATCGTCGAAATCGTGATCGACGGCGTCGGCAGCCTCGGCAACGTTTTCGACCAGGTGCTGCCGAGCCCGTATCTGTTGGGCGCGCCGCCCAAGCAGAAAAAGATCTGCGTGGTCGGCGCGGGCGCCATCGGCGGGCTGCTGGCAGCCAAGTTCGCGCTCGCGGGCGAGGACGTCACTGTCATCGACCAGGGCGCCCACCTCGCCGCGATCCAGAAGAATGGTCTCAAGCTCGAATGGCATGACGGCAAGGTTCAGACGGCCAAAATGAAGGCCGTCAACAAGGCGACCGAAGCCGGCAAGCAGGATATTGTCGTGCTGGCGGTGAAAGCGCATTTCCTCGATCAGGTCGTGCGCGACATCGACTCACTGCTCGGCCCCGACACCATCGTGCTGACGGTGCAGAACGGCCTGCCGTGGTGGTATTTCCAGAAGCTCGGCGGCAAATATGACAATCACCGGCTGCAAAGCCTCGATCCCTCCGGCGTGCTGACCAAACATATCGATCCGAACCGCATCATCGGCTGCGTGGTCTATCCCGCCGCGGCCGCCATCAGCGCCCGGCGTCATTCATCACGTCGAGGGCGATCGCTTTCCGATCGGCGAACTCGACGGCAAGGAGACCCCGCGGGTAAAGGAATTGCACGACGTCTTCATCAAGGCCGGGCTGAAATCCATGGTACTGCCGGACATCCGCTCGGAAATCTGGCTGAAGGCATGGGGCAACCTCTCGTTCAACCCGATCTCGGCGCTGACCCACGCGACGCTGGTGGACATTTGCCAGTTCGCCGAGACGCGCGAACTCGCGGCGATCATGATGAAGGAAGCCCAGGACATCGCGCAGAAGCTCGGCGTCACCTTCCGCGTCACCATCGAAAAACGCATTGCCGGCGCGGAAGCCGTCGGCGCGCACAAAACGTCGATGCTGCAGGACGTCGAGGCCGGCCGCTCGCTCGAGACCGAGGCGCTGATCGGTTCGATCCTGGAAATGGCCAAACTGACCAATACGCCGGCGCCCGCCATCGAATCGGTCTATGCGCTGGTGAAGCTTCTGAACAGGGTCATGCTGCTGGAAGGCGGCGGCGTGAAGGTCGAGAAGATAAGCAAGGCCGCTTAGGACGCATCGAGGCCGTGGATCCAGCGCGCTCCAGATCAGTGTGCTGGATCCGGGCGAGCTCGAACGCAGACTATCCGAGGCGCTCGTGCGCGCGCAGCGCTTCGCCGAAGGCCTGGAAAAGCTTGCGGTTGACCGGGTTGCGCTGAGGATCGTATTCGGCGTGCCATTGCACGCCGAGCGCGAAGCCAGGGGCCTCGGCGATCCGGATCGCCTCGATGGTGCCGTCCTCGGCGACCCCTTCCACGACCACCCGCTCGCCCGGTTCGAGGATGCCCTGGCCGTGCAACGAATTGACGCGGATCGTCTCGCGGCCGAGCAGTTTTGCAAAGGCACCATCGGGGGTGAGGCGGACGTCATGACGGTCGGCGAAGATCACATTGGGATCGGGATGGATTTCACCATTTTCCAGCCGCGGCATCCGATGATTCATGCGCCCGGGCAAGTCGCGGATTTCGGGATGCAGCGAGCCACCGAACGCCACGTTCATCTCCTGCAATCCGCGGCAGATTCCAAGCAACGGAACACCGCGGGCGACGCAGACCTCCGACAACGCAAGCGCCAGTTCGTCACGGCGCAGGTCGTAGGGTTCATGCCGGGAATCGGGCTCAGCGCGAAAATGCTTCGGGTGAACATTGGCGCGGGCTCCGGTCAGCAACACGCCGTCGACCACGTCCAGCAAGGCACCGATATCCGTGATATCCGGTGACGCCGCAAACATCAGAGGCAATGCGCCCGTCACTTCGGCCACAGCGCGAAGGTTTCGCTCGCCGACCATCTGTACCGTAAACCTATTTTCGATGCGATAGGCGTTGCCGATCACACCGACCACCGGCCTCCTCATTACCTGGTTTCCAATCTTACCCCCGCGAATTCCTCGTGGATCATGCATCGCAGTCGTCGGCGGATCAATATAATACGGTCCGCCCTTGCGCTACGCAGATCTGCAATAACCTCGGCCGGCATGGCTTCGTGGCTTGATCCCGGGCGCGTTTGGCGAAAGAGTGCCGTCGCAATTGGTCGTAATTATTTGAAAGGATTCAGCTTGGCAGGCTCCGCCGACAATCATCTTCAGGCCCGCAACGATCTCGCCTGGGCCATTTCCGTTGGCGGTATGGCGATCGTAATATTCGCAAGCCTGTTGCTGTTCGTCTGGTATTTTTCCGCGACGCTGTTTCTGATGTTCGCAGGAATGCTGCTTGGCGTGGCCCTCAACGCCATGACCAATTTGCTTGGCCACATCGTCAGGCTGCCGCATTCGCTGCGGCTGACGATTGTCTGCCTGGTACTCGCGGCGCTATTGTCGGGCGCGGTCTTCCTTGGCGGCGCCACCATTGCGCAACAGGCCGCGGTGCTGAGCGATACGATCAAATCGCAGCTGGTCGGCGTCAAGGCTTTCCTTGAGCGAAACGGGATCGATACCAGCTATTTCGAACTCGGCAATCCGGCACCGGCGGCTTCGACCGCACCGGCAACGCCCGGCGCTGCGGTGACGCCAAGTCCTGCCGTGACACATAGTCTTCCCGGTGCAGGCGCGCTGGCCTCCAGCGGCGGGGCGATCGTCAGCCAGACCCTGAAACTTCTCTTGGGTACGGTGAGTGCGGTCGGCAATTTCTTTATCGTGCTGTTTCTCGGGCTGACCTTCGCCGCGCAGCCGAGTGTCTACCGGACGGGGCTGTTGTATATGGCGCCCGCGCGGCATCGCGCCCGCGCCACCGTCATCGTCGATCGGATTAGCGAGACGCTGGAGCGCTGGCTGATCGCCCAGATCATCACCATGGCCGCCGTGTTCGTCGTAACCTGGATCGGGCTCGCGATCATCGGCATCCAGAGTTCCTTTATTCTTGGCATCCAGGCCGGATTACTTGCCTTCATTCCGACCGTCGGCGCCCTCATCGCCGGACTGATCGTGGTGTTGGCAAGTCTGGCCTCGGGATGGGTCGCCGCGGCCAGCGCGTTCGTGCTGTTCCTCGGCGTCCATGCGCTGGAGAGCTATATTCTCACTCCGATGATCCAGCGTCAGGCGCTCGATATCCCGCCCGCCACGCTATTCGCCTTCCAGATCCTGCTCGGCGTGGTGTTCGGCATCTGGGGCATATCGCTGGCGCTACCGCTGATGGCGATCGTGAAAGTCCTGATCGATTACTTCAAGGCCGATGATGCCGAAGCCGGCGCGGTGCCGGCCTGACGTCCCGCAGCGCCGGCCGCGGTTCAGTCCGAAGTCAGCACCGTCTCGGTGTGCTCGACCTCCGGAGGCGAAGCGAAAAACTGTCCGACCAGCCCGCGCCAGGCGGTAAAGTCCTCGGAGCCCCTGAAATCGACGGTGTGGTTTTCCAGCGTGTCCCACTTGGCCAGCAGCCGGTACCGCGACGGCTTCTCGATCGATTTGTGCAATTCGATCCCTCGGCCGCCTTTGGCGCGCAGGAACAGCGGGCGCGCTTTGGCGACCGCGGCTTCAAAGTCCTTTTCGGTGCCGGGCTTGACGTCGATTTGGGCGATTTCGGTGATCATTTGGGTTGCGGCCTCTGTTTTCGGAACCCACGTCTCTAACCCAGCCGGCAAAAAAGAAAAAGGCGCCTGACGGCGCCCGCATCCGATGTCGTGTTCGTTTCAGCTCAGTTCAACAGCAATACCGTGCCGGCGATCGCTATCGTACAGCCGACGAACATGATGGCAGGCCAGCGGCTCCGCCGCTGATCGTAGCGGCCCTGTGCGCGGCGCTCGGTGATCAGCGCGGTCTCGAATTCTTCCGATGTCGAAAACATGCAGGCGAAACCGCCGCGAGCGGAAGCGGCCGCCGCTTCGAGCGACATCAGGGCAGTTTGGGCATTCCGCCTACGCATCGAATCCATGGCGGAGATGATATGGATCGAATGGTAAATGACGGGTTACTGCAGCAGCCACGCCTAGAGTACATCGGTTCTGATTGAATCAGATCCGGGGCTCCAGTCTGTTATGGTGACGCGTTTTCTTCACGCGTTCTTCACGCGACCCCGTATCCACTTCGCGCGAAAGCGCTCTACGCCAGGTGGGTCAAGCCGGGCTGCGGTTGCGGCGGGCGCACGGCGCCGGCGCTCTTGCGCCGCCAGTTTTCCAGCGACAAGGGCAGTTCTTCGGCAGCCTCTACCCGATTGCGGCCGTTGCGCTTGGCCTGATAAAGCGCAGTATCGGCCGCCGCGAGCAGCACCTCGAGTTCGGTGCCCGCCGGCCCGCCCGCCACCCCGATGCTGACGGTGGTGTCGACCGGCCCCTCCTCGCACACAATTCCGGAAGCTTCGAAAGCCTCACGCACGCGCTCGGCCGCGATCACACCCTCCTCCAGCGGACACGGCAGCAGAGCCGCAAACTCCTCGCCGCCAATGCGCCCGGAGAGATCGCTGAGGCGCACATTGTTGACCACGACGGCCGAGAACAGTTTGAGGATCTCGTCGCCTGCCGGATGGCCGAAGCGGTCGTTGATCGACTTGAAGTGGTCGATGTCGAAGATCAAGACCGTTACCGGACGGCCAGCATGGGCCTCCCGCTCGATGACCCGCGCGCAGGCTTCCGCAAAGCCACGGCGATTGAACATGCCGGTCAGCGGATCGACCGAAGCCGCGGTCTTGTGCACGGTCACCGCGCGCTCCGACACCAGCATGAAGATCACGAACACGGTGCCGACCGCGTAGAGAAAAAGCTCGATCGCAAACACCTTGACCCAGATACTGCTGCCGAACCCGTCATGATGCGGGTGCAGGAGATCGCCGAGCAGGATCGGCAACATCAACACGAAGCCGTGCAGCACCGGGACCGCGATCGCAGGCCATCGCCTTTGCAACGTCCTGCGGCGCTCGGACCACAATTCTGAGGCCGTCAGCGCCGCGTAAACGGCAACAATACCGGCGCCGATCGTCATCCGCATGGCGGAAGCTTCAGGCGCCAGCGACACGACGGCGGCGATCCAGGCCAAGGCGCCGAGAACGAGTCCCGGCAGATTGGGCTTGCGGCCGTGAAAGACACGCGATGCGTTCCAGACCATGCCGCAGGTCAAGAAACCGATGGCGTTCAGCGCCAGCGAGAACATCTTGCCGAACGTCGGGCCGGCCAGCGTCCAGAGCGCGATCGACGCAGCACCCAGCAAATAAGCTGTTCCCCACCACTTCAACGCCGGAATGTTCTCTTGATTGCCAAAGAACACCAGCATCGATCCCAGCAACGCTGCGACCATGGTGGCAACGAGATAAAGCGTGGAGGTATCGAGCAACATGGGGTCACCAGACAAAATGTGATGCCGAATTCCCGGCGCGGCAAAATCACAGCAGGGCGCCGTCGCCACCTCGGACACTATGACTGCCGCGTTGGCAATCCGTTTGCGTTCAGGGGCAAGTTTTCAGGAAAAACTACGTCAACTGATCGTCAATTGCGCAACGAAAAAAGCGCCCGCAAGCGGGCGCTTTTTTATGTCCTGATATGCCGCGTTCGCGGCAAATTCTAACGAATCGATTAGCGCTTCGAGAACTGGAACGACCTGCGCGCCTTGGCGCGGCCGTACTTCTTGCGCTCGACCACACGCGAGTCGCGCGTGAGAAAGCCGCCCTTCTTCAGCACGCTGCGAAGATCCGGTTCGAAATAGGTCAACGCCTTCGAAATACCGTGACGCACGGCACCCGCCTGGCCCGACAGCCCGCCGCCGGTCACGGTGCAGATCACGTCGTACTGGCCCGCGCGTGCGGCGGCGATCAGCGGCTGCTGAATCATCATCCGCAACACCGGACGTGCGAAATACACTTCGACTTCGCGGGTATTGACGGTCACCTTGCCGGCGCCCGGCTTGATCCAGACGCGGGCAACCGCGTCCTTGCGCTTGCCGGTGGCATAGGCGCGGCCGTATTTGTCGACCTTCTTGACGTATTTCGGAGCTTCCGGCACGGCCGGCTTGAGCTGCGACAACTGATCGAGCGACTGCATGGTGTCGGACATCTTATGCGGCCCTCATGTTCTTGCGATTCATCGAAGCAACGTCCACGGTTTCGGGTTGCTGGGCTTCGTGCGGATGCTCCGGCCCGGGGTAAACGCGCAAGTTACCGAGTTGCACGCGGCCCAGCGGCCCACGCGGAATCATGCGCTCGATGGCCTTCTCGACCACCCGCTCGGGGAAGCGGCCTTCGAGGATCGACTTGGCCGTACGTTCCTTGATGCCGCCGATAAAGCCGGTGTGATTATAATAGACCTTGTTGTCGCGCTTGCGCCCGGTCAGCACGGCGTGAGCCGCATTGATGATGATGACATGGTCGCCGCAATCGACATGCGGGGTGTAGGTCGGAAGGTGCTTGCCGCGAAGGCGCATCGCGACCAGTGAAGCGAGACGGCCGACCACCAAACCCTTGGCGTCGATCAGTACCCACTTCTTCGTCACCTCGGCTGGCTTTGCCGAAAACGTTTTCATGTGAGGAAATCCGTGAATGGGGAAAAGGCGCGCGTCTGCGCCAGACTGCGGAGGTTTCTAGATAGGTCCCGCGCGCGCGTCAATGCGAGCCTGCGATAATTATATCTGTAAAAACAATCAGTTATAAATATGGTGCTATATTACCGCACAAAACACTAAGTATTTGGAATGGAATAGGTCGCAGTTACATGGGCGATCGGATCGGGCGACGTGCCCGACAGCAGGTTGACTTCGCCCACCGCAAGCCGCTTTCCCAGCTTCAAAAGCCTCGCCGCCGCAAGCACATCCTGCCCGGGCGCCCCCTTGCGCAGGAAGTTGATATTGAGATTTGTCGTGACGGCGAGGCCCACGGGACCGATCGCCGACAGCAGCACCACATACATGGCGAAATCGGCCAACGCCATCAGCGTCGGCCCGGAGATCGTCCCGCCCGGACGCAGCATGTGCTCGCCGTAGCACTGCCGCAGCAGGCAGGAGGTGCCATCGGCGCTTTCGATTCTGATGTCGCCGCCACTGAAAGCCTGGGGAAATTCGGCGTGGAGGAACTTCTCGAGCTCCGTCACGCTCATTTTCGCAATTGCCATGTTGTCCGCCTGCCCTCGCCTCGCGCCGCCTGTTACATTAAGCTGACGCATCTACCCAAGTGGATATCAGGTGGAAATTTCGATGACGAGCCAAACCCCGCGCGCCGCCTCACCGCATTCCGCGATCCTCCTGCGCGAGATGCTTGGCAGCGTCGCAGTGCTTACGCTCAACCGGCCAGAGGCCCGCAACAGCCTGTCGGAGGGCCTGATCGCCGAGCTCGATGCCGCGCTCAGGGAAATTCAAGACGATGCAAGCGTGCGCGCGGTGGTCATCGCGGCCAATGGTCCGGCGTTTTCCGCCGGACACGACTTGAAGGAACTGACGGCCCGGCGCACCGATGCCGATGGCGGCCGCGCCTATTTTGCAGAGATCATGACCGCCTGCAGCGCAATGATGCAGGCGATCGTGCACTTGCCGAAGCCGGTGGTCGCGGCGGTTCAGGGGGTCGCCACTGCCGCAGGTTGCCAGCTCGTGGCAAGCTGCGATCTGGCGGTCGCGTCGGAGGCGGCATCCTTCGCCACGCCCGGCGTCGATATCGGATTGTTCTGTTCGACACCGATGGTGGCGCTGTCACGCAACGTTCCGCGCAAGCAGGCGATGGAAATGCTGCTCACGGGCGAGCCGATTTCAGCGGCGACCGCCCGGGATATCGGCCTCGTCAACCGCGTCGTGGCTGCCGGCGCGGAACGGGATGCGGCGATCGCGCTGGCGCAGAAGGTCGCACGCAAATCCGCCCATACGGTCAGAATCGGCAAGGCCGCATTCTACCGTCAGGTCGAAATGAGCCTTGCGGGGGCCTATCGCTACGCGGCAGAGGTGATGGCCGAAAACATGATGGCGCGCGATGCCGAGGAAGGCATCGGCGCCTTCATCGAGAAGCGCGAGCCGAAATGGCAGGACAAGTGACTCTCATCCCGAGGAGCCGCGCTTGCGCGGCGTCTCGAAGGATGAGGCCCGCGCTGTGGCCTCATGGTTCGAGAGGGCCGCGCAGTCAAGTATACGCAGACTGCGTAAACTTGTCTGCGTGCACCTCCTCACCATGAGGAGCTTGGAATTATGCAATGAACCATGACGCCTATGACGACAATTACATCCGCGCGATTCTCAATGGTGTGAAATCCATCGCGATGGTCGGAGCCTCGCCGGTCAATGTGCGGCCGAGTTATTTCGCCTTCAAATATCTCGCGCAACGCGGCTACGACATGATTCCGGTCAATCCCGGCCACGTCGGCAAGAGCCTGCTCGGAAAGCCCTTCGTCGCTTCCCTGCTCGACATCGACCGCCCCGTCGACATGGTCGATATCTTCAGGAATTCGAGCCATATCGGGCCGGTGGTCGATGAAGCGCTGAAAATGACGCCGCTGCCGAAAGTGATCTGGATGCAACTCGGCGCGCGCGACGATGCCGCAGCCGAAAAGGCGGAAGCCGCCGGCCTCAAGGTGGTCATGAATCGCTGCCCGAAAATCGAATATGGACGGCTGTCCTCGGAAATCTCCTGGATGGGCGTCAATTCGCGAACGCTGAGTTCAAAGCGCGCACCGATGCCGACCGAGGGCATGCGGCTCTCGCTAAGCCGCACGAGCGTCAGCGGCGGTGAAACCACGGCGTCGGATCGCGCCGCGAAAAATAAAAACGACCTCGCGTAACGCAGATGCGAGACAATTCTTTCGCAAGCACCGCTGGGCGAAGTGCGACCGTTGCGAACAAGCCTTAGCGCGCAAAGTCGCCTTGACGGCGGACGCCGCGGACATCAGCATGGCAACTCGCGCGTTTGAAAAACAAGGCAGAACAGGAAGCAAGCATGACCGATCGTTCCCCCGGCTTTTCTACCCTCGCTGTGCACGCCGGCGCGCAACCCGATCCCACCACGGGCGCGCGGGTGACGCCGATCTATCAAACCACTTCCTTCGTGTTCAACGATGCGGACCATGCCGCGTCGCTGTTCGGATTGCAGGCGTTCGGAAATATTTACACGCGGATCGGAAACCCGACCCAGGCGGTGCTGGAAGAGCGTGTCGCCGCCCTCGAGGGCGGCACCGCTGCATTGGCGACGGCTTCCGGACATGCGGCGCAGGTTGTGGTCTTTCAGATGCTGCTCAAGCCCGGTGAGGAGTTCATCGCTGCGCGCAAGCTTTATGGCGGCTCGATCAATCAATTCACCCACGCTTTCCAGAGCTTCGGCTGGAACGTGGCGTGGGCCGACCCCGATGACATCGGCAGCTTCGAGCGCGCGGTCACGCCGCGCACCAAGGCGATCTTCATCGAGTCGATTGCAAACCCCGGCGGCAGCATTACCGATATCGAGGCGATCGCCGCCGTCGCCCGCAACGCCGGCGTGCCGCTGATTGTCGACAACACCCTGGCGACGCCGTACCTGATCCGCCCGATCGATCATGGCGCCGACATCGTCGTGCATTCGCTGACCAAGTTTCTGGGCGGGCACGGCAACTCGATCGGCGGCATCATCGTCGATGCCGGAACCTTCGACTGGTCGAAGGACAACAAATATCCGATGCTGAGCGAACCACGGCCGGAATATCACGGCATCAAGATCCAGGAGACGTTCGGCAATTTCGCGTTTGCCATCGCCTGCCGCGTGCTCGGCCTGCGCGACCTGGGCCCAGCGATCTCGCCGTTCAACGCATTTCTCATCCTCACCGGCATCGAGACGCTGCCGCTGCGCATGCAAAAGCATTGCGAGAACGCCAAGGCGATCGCGGAGTGGCTGTCGGCGCATCCGGCGGTAGCGGCGGTCAACTACGCGGGATTGTTGGGCGACAAATACAACAACCTCGCGCGCAAATATGCCCCGAAGGGGGCCGGCGCGGTGTTCACCTTCAGCCTCAACGGCGGTTACGACGCGGGTGTGAGCCTGGTGTCGAACCTGAAACTGTTCTCGCACCTCGCCAATGTCGGCGACACCCGCTCGCTGGTGATTCACCCGGCCTCGACCACCCACAGCCAGCTCGACGATGCCGCCAAGATCAAGTCGGGCGCGGGCCCCGACGTGGTGCGGCTGTCGATCGGCATTGAAGACAAGGAAGATTTGATCGCGGATCTGGAGCAGGCGCTGAGCGCCTGAGGCGCGCTTTGCGGTGCCATTGATGGCAGCGTTAACCGTCGCGCCGGCATTAAGTGGTATTGAATCATTTGCGGTGATTCGGAGCGGAACCATGCTGCGCTGGACGATACCTTTGATGGCCGCGATTTTTGCGGTCGGGTCCGCAGATGCCGCCGACCTGCCCAGATCCGGCGCGGGCGTTTATGGCAAAGCGCCGCCCGTTCATGGCCGCGCTGCCCATGTCGAGGACGATTCAGACGTCTTATTCACTCCCTCGGACGGCAGCTTTCCTTCCGTCTCGTTCCCGCCTGGCACGCCGCTGCTGCCAGGGTCCTCGGCGCTTCCGGGCATTTACGGGACGAGCCATTCCTACGAATATCAAGGCCCCTATTACGGCGGACCTAATCTCAGCTATTGGTCTCGCCTGCCCTACGCCTGCGGCGTCTACGGCTATTGCTAGATATTTCTGTTTTACGGCTTCGCGGTATGGATCGCGGCCTTGTCCTCGCGCGCGAGCCGGGCGTTGCGCTGGACCACCGAATAGGTCGCTAGCGCAAATACGATCACAAGCAGCTGCGCGGACAGCGCCTCCACCGTCGGATTCAATCCGATCGTGCCGAGCCAAGCGGCGCTCTTCAGTTCAGTGTAGGGCAGGATCGCCTGTTCCTGGAATTCCTGCACCGCTTCGCCGATGAACTTGATCGCCATCGCGAACAGAAATGCCGAGGTAACGATGAACAGCGGCCGCAGCGGGATCTTCTGCGCTATAAGGTTGATGAAATAGAACAGCACCACGAGACCGATGGTCGCAGCGCCGAGTCCGGCGAACAGGCCCGCGCTCCAGCCGCCTTCGGTCGTGGCGAGCGCATTGATGAACAGCACGGTTTCTGCGCCTTCGCGAAACACCGCCAGGAACGCCAGCGCACCGACCGCCCAGACGGTATCCTGCGCCAGCGCGGTGTCGGCCTTGTGCGCGAGGTAATCCTGCCAGCCACGCGGGTCTTGCTTGACCATCAGCCAGCCGCTGACGTAGAGCATCAGGCCCGCTGCGAACAGAATGATGGCGCCCTCGAGGAGGTCGCTGTGTTCGCCCGAATTCAGCACCGCGAAAAGCCAGGCAGCGATGATGCTGGCCCCGACCGCGGCCAACGATCCGCCATAGAGGGCCTGGATGCGGTGGCCGGCGCCGACCTTGGTCAGATATCCGGCCAGCGCGGCGATCACCAACATGGCTTCTAGCCCCTCGCGGAGCAGGATGACGGCGGCTTGAACGAATGCAGATGACATGGAGCGAACCCGGTTTGGCTGGTTTTATCCCCCAAACCCCTGAAGTAAAATGGCGGCGTGCCACACAACTTTGTCAATCGCGATGAAGTGCGAGGAACCCCTTGCAAAATGCGTTTTTCTGCATAAGCGAGGAAATTAGAATAGTTCAATTCAGCCGGTCTGGGTGACAGGCCGGACCATCTCTTGCGGTGTCTGCTCTCGCTGCCTTCGAGCGAGGCGCTCGACCTGAAAGACCGCGAGCGTCAGAACCGCAATCGCGACGGCCTGGTGGGCGAGCGCGAGATCTATCGGAACCTGATTAAGCAGCGTGAGAATGCCGAGCGTCGCCTGCAGGGTGACGACGCCGGCCAGCCACACCGCGCCGTTGATCGTGGCTCTGCCGGCCCGCGAGCGCACGGCGTCGATTGCATGCAGGACTGCCGTCACGAACAGCGCGTAGGCGACCATGCGGTGCTCGAATTGAACCGTAAGCGCGTTGTCGAACAGGTTGCGCCACCACGGCGTCTCGAAGAAAAGTCGCGCCGCGGCGGGGATCAACCCGCCGTCGATTTCCGGCCAAGTGTTGTAGATCTTGCCCGCGCGCAGTCCCGCGACCAGCGCCCCCAGATAAAGCTGCACGAACGTCAGCACCAACAGCGCTACCACCGTGATTTTCAGCCGTGCAGAGGCAGCCGACGGCGCCCGCGCGCCCATCCGGCGCAGCGTCCAGACAATGCCTGCAAAAATCAGCAGCGCCAGCACCAGATGGGTGGCAAGTCGATAGTGCGAAACCTCGACCCTTTGCGAAAGTCCCGACGCCACCATCCACCAGCCGACCGCGCCCTGCAGCGCGCCGAGACCGAAGATCAGCCATAACCGCCGCCGCAGTTCCGCGCCCAGCGCGCCGCGCCACAAAAGCCACAGAAACGGCAGCAGATAGGCCACGCCGATCACCCGCCCGAGCAGCCGGTGGCTCCATTCCCACCAGAAGATCGTCTTGAACTCGTCGAGATTCATGCCGGCGTTGAGTTGGCGATATTGCGGGATGGTCTTGTAGGCGTCGAAGGCCTGCGTCCATTGCTCCTGGTTGAGCGGGGGCAGCGCACCGGTGACCGGCTTCCATTCGACGATCGAAAGCCCTGAGTCGGTCAGACGCGTGGCGCCGCCAACCAGCACCATGATCGCGATCAGCGCGGCGATCGAAATCAGCCAACCGCGGACGGCGCGATCGTGTGAGGCTTGATAGGCGGAAATAGCGGTCATCAAAGCTGGCTTGAATGAATTTGCGCGCACCTTATAGTCCGCTCCTTCCCGCGCGCAAGGCGCGTATTGGCAGCGAGCCGCATATTTCGGTCATGAGAATACGTACCCGCAAATTCCTTGGAACCATCGCGCTATTGTTGTTGGTTGTGGTGTGGTCGCTGATGGGAATGACGGTGGCGCAAACGCCGTGGCTTGCGAGCTCCGGATTATTGCAGGCCATCTTCTACGTCGTGGCCGGCGTCGGATGGGTGCTGCCGGCGATGCCGATCGTCAGCTGGATGTCGCGGCCGGACGCCTGACGCGACTTTTCTTAACGCGAACCGGTACCTGCCGCCGGATCGAGTCCGAGAGCATGCTTCGCTTGAAAGCGCTCAAAATTCGGAGCTTCACGTTGGCTTCACGGCAGGAAAGGTGATGCCCGACAGGATCACGCGCATGGCGCGCAGCGAACGCTGCCGGCCATCCCAGGCGATACGCGGCAGCGCGTGCAGGCTGGTCCGCCCCTCCGCTTCGACGACACCCGGTATCGCCGACGCAGCACTGACGAAACCGGCCTCTTCAGCCATCACAGCGTGTTTCCGGCGCCACGATGCGCGATCACCAAACGGATAGGCGAAATGCCTGACGTCGCGCCGGAACGCGGCCTCTGCGACCGCCCTCCCCATCGTCATTTCCCGCAGCGCGGCCGCGTCCTTCAGATTCGACAAGACGGGATAATTCACCGTGGCACTGCCAAGCGTCACCAGCGGATCTGCCGCAAGCTTCGCCAGATCATCCCAATCCAGCGACGCCTCCCGCGACAGCGCCGCGAGGTCGACAGCGTAACGCGTACAGAGATCCTTGATCGCCGAGGAAAGATCTGACGGCGCAAGCGTGCGCATCCATCCCGCCAGAAAATCATAGAGCTGGTATTTTTCCGCCGTGCTTATGATATTGAAATGCTTTTCCTCGCGGCCCACCACAAGACTGAGGCGGCCCTCGCGCGCGATTACCTGTTCGAGCGCAATCCACCAGGCCTCGCCGATACCGTCGGGGAATGCCGTCGGCACATAAATTGTGAAGGGAACGCCGTGTCGCGACAACACCGGATAGGCTGACGTCATCACGTCCTTGTAGCCGCCGTCGAATGTGAGACACGCAAAGCGTCGCGGCGAGGCCAGCGTTACCGCCCTGCGGCAGACCTCGTCTATCGAGACGATATCATATTTCCAGCGCTTCAACGCGCGGATCGTTCGATCGAGAAATCTGGGCGTGATTTCGTGAGACTTAAGCGGTTGAAAGCGCGCCGCGCGCCGCGGGCGGACACGCTCAAACCGCACGATGACGCCGGCGCCGCCGGTGCCGCGTCCCGTCAACCATGCACGACCACTGAAATAGGCAAGTTCCAGTCTCAGGCTCGTCAATCTGATGTCGGATGACAACGTCTCGCCTCTCAGCGCACATTCCGCAAAGGTAACAACCGACTTGTAGGTAGAACACGCGCAACTCTTTGTCAGGAACATTTTCCGAAGCAAATGGAATTCAGATGGGCCGGCCGACGCTCCGGTGCGGGCGATTTCCGCCTCGCCGCGGCCGGAACTGTCATTACTCTTTGTTGACATTTCTTTGCAAAAGTCGACCAACGCTGAAAAATGCAACTAATTCCCTGTAGACAGGTTTCGCATGACCATGGCTGCCGCGATCGAAAGCCGGACGGCAGATGCGCCAGCGTGGTCGAAAACAAGCCGCATCGCCAGCGTCGATTTTCTCGACGACCTCAGCCAGGCTGAAACAATCTGGCGCAGCCTCGAACATCAACAGCATTTCACGCCGTATCAGCGGATCGATTTTCTCCGCCCCTGGCAACAGCTGGTCGGAGAGCGCGAGGGGCTTCGGCCTTTCATCGTTATTGCGTATGACCACGCGCGCCGGCCACTGTTGCTGCTTCCGCTCGCGCTCTACCAGGCGCACGGCTTTCGCATCGCGTGTTTCATGGGCGGCAAGCACGCCAACTTCAACATGGCCCTGTGGGATCGGGATTTTGCCACGGCGGCGACCCGCGCCGATCTCGACGCGCTGATTTCGGCGATACGCGCGCGCTCCGAGGCTGATGTTCTGGCGTTCAGCCAGCAGCCTCTCACGTGGCGGGATCTGCCGAATCCGATGGCATTGCTGCCGCGCCAGGCCTCGGCCAACGATTGCCCCCTGATGACGATTGTGCCGGGCACACCGCCCACCGCGCGGGTCAGCCATTCCCTGCGCCGCCGTCTCAAGGGCAAGGAAGGCAAGCTGAAGATGCTGCCGGGCTATCGCTATCGCCTCGCCACCACCGACGCCGAGATCGAGCGGCTGCTCAACGCGTTCTTCCGCATCAAGCCGCAGCGGATGGCGGAGCAGAAACTGCCGAACGTGTTCGCAGAGCCCGGCGTCGAGGCTTTTATCCGCAGCGCCTGCATGACGCCGCTGCCGGGCGCTGGTCGCGTCATCGGCATTCATGCCCTTGAATGCGACGACGAAGTCATCGCGATCTTTGCCGGCGTCGCCGACGGCCATCGTTTTTCGATGATGTTCAATACCTACACGATATCGGGTAATTCGCGTTACAGTCCCGGCCTGATCCTGATACGCAACATCGTCGACTATTGCGCCGAGCACGGATACTCAACGCTGGATCTCGGGGTAGGATCGGACAGCTACAAGCGGCTTTTTTGCAAAGCCAACGAGCCGATTTTCGATTGCTTCATCCCGCTCAGCCGGCGCGGCAGGGTCGCGGCCGCCGCAATGTCGGGCATCAACCGCGTCAAGCATTTGGTGAAGCGTACGCCAGCGCTGTTGCACATGGCGCAGTGGCTGCGAAGCACGCTCCACTGATCAGCAATCGGCGCGAGCGAAGCCGCGCGATCAGGCCGCCACAACCCGCAGACCGGGATCGACAGCATCTGAAGGCTGAGCCGGCCTGCTCAGCATCGTCACCTCGCCGAAGCCTACTGCCTTGAGCTGATCGCACATCAAGGTGCGGGCGTCGTTGGCCATCGAGGCATCCGGCACCACCACAGCGCGGGCCTGCGCGGTCAACAGCTCCGCGGGCAAATCGGAGGCGGTGCCGGCGTCAAGCAGGACATGGTCATAGACCCGCAGCAACGCATCGATCGCAAGGCCGAGCCGTGGCGATTGCAGCAAGGTCCGGTCCGAGCCTGGCCGCCCCGCGCTCACAAGGTGAACCCGCGAAAGCCGATCCTTGGTGATGACCTGCGCAAACGAGGCTTCGCCCAGCATCAATTCCGCGAGCCCCGGCGCGTTCGGATCAACCGACACCGCCGAGATGGTCGGCGACGACGCTGCCAAATCGACAACCACGACCTTCGCGCTGCGCGCGATCAGGCGCGCGATCGTCAGCGCCGTCAATGTGATGCTCTCGCTCGAGGCGGTGCCGAGGACGGTAATCTTGCGCGCGGCCGCGCCCGCCTCGCGCAAATCGTCGGCGAGGCGCTCGATCTGGGAGAACTCTGAGATAATGTCTGGAGCTGCGGCGCTCATGACGGCCGCAGGCTCTGGCTCTGGCTCTGACTCTGGCTCGGGCACCGCGGCGACAACGGAAGGAGCAGCAGCCGGCACGCGGACCGCTGCCGGCGCCGATGTAAAGGCCGCCACAGCACGCGGCGCCGTCATGCGCAACAATTCGCCGGTTACGATCGCCCCCGCTGAGAGCATCAGGGTTGCCAATGTCGCAATCAGCACGATCGGCAGCTTCTTCGGATATGCCGGGCTGTTGGACACGCTGGCGCGCGAAATGATCCGGCCATCCGCCGGCGCTGCATCGATGTTCTCGCGGGTGTTGGCCTCGCGATACTTGGCGAGATAGGATTCCAGAAGGTCGCGCTGCGCCTTGGCTTCGCGCTCCAGCGCGCGCAACAGGACATCCTGGCCGTTGGTCGAACTCGCCTGCTTCTTCAATTGCTCCAGGCTTGCGCTCAGACCCTCGACCCTGCCGCTTGCGATGCGCGCATCATTGTCCAGTGAACGCGAGATCTTGCTCGCCTCCTCGCGAAGCTGGCGGTCGAGATCGGCAAGCTGCGCCTTCAGTTCCTTGATACGCGGATGACCATCAAGCAACGTCGACGACTGCTCGGCCAATTGCGCGCGCAGCGTAACGCGCTGTTCGCTCAGCCGGCGGATCAATTCGGAATTGAGCACTTCCGAAGCTTCGATGGGTTTGCCGCTCTGAAGCATTTCGCGGATCAGCCGCGCCTTCGATTCCGCGTCGGATTTCAACGCCCGCGCATTGTTCAATTGCGTGTTGATCTCGCCCATCTGCTGGTTGGAGAGCGTGGTATTGTTGGTACCGACAAACAGGCTCGACTTCGAACGAAAATCCTCGACGCGGGACTCCGCGTCCGCAACTTTCTTGCGCAGATTCTCGATCTCACCTGATAACCATTGGCTGGCTGATTTGGCCTGCTCCTGCCGCGCGCCTTGCTGCAGCACCAGATAGCCGTCGGCGATCGAATTGGCGACTCGCGCCGCCAGTTCCGGATCGCGCGACTGGAACTCGATCACAATGACGCGCGATTTATCGACCGCATAGGCCGTGAAGCGATCGTAATAGGCGTCCAGCACCCGCTCTTCCGGGGTAAGGGAAAACGGATCGCGGCCGATCCCGACCAATGCGAGCAGCGATTTCAGCGGCGACAGCCCCTGCAGAACCGGGTCGAATTCCGCCCGTTCCGCAAGTTTGTTCTTCTTGATGATTTCGCGCGCGAGATCGCGCGACAGCAGGAGCTGGACCTGACTTGTCACCGCCTCGGGATCAAGCGCGTTGCGCTCCTCGTTGCGCTCGCCGTTGGGCCGCAGGAAGACGTTTTCCCGTCCATCGATCAGGATGCGCGCTTCGGATTTGTATCGCGGGGTGATCATGTTGACAGCGCTAACCGAGAGCGCCGCGGCGAGCACCGTCGGAACGATGATCCAGCTTCGTTTGCGCGCAAGCGCCGGGCCGATCGCCCGCAGATCCAGATCGCCGGCTTCAAAAGCCGCAGCCGGCTTGTCGATGACCGGTGCAGGCATGGAAGCGGCCTTCTCGACCGTTGCCCCCTCCTCGCCTGCACGCCAGAACGCTAAACGCATCGCACACTCCCGCGGACGCCACGACTCTACGCGACCCTGCGCGATTACACTCCATTAAGGTTGCCGCCGGGTTAATTCGGCAGCTTTGCTCATGGCGAATGGCAGCAAAGTCGCCGCAGTCATGCTTTGTTAACCATGAAAGCCCTTAATCGGAATCAACATTTGCCCGTGGGTTGTCCGATGCGAGGCGTACGCGCCAAAATAGCCTGTCTACTCGCGGGGCTTGCCCTGTCGGGCTGCATGCAGACGACCGCGCCCATGGCGGCGGCGCAGCCGCAGAGCGAACTCGACTATATGGCTTACGGCCAGCCTTCCTATTCAGCCCCCTCCCCGCGGTCTGCCATGGCGGATTCCGGTGGCGCCATCAGCGCGCTTCGCGCCAGCTTTGCCGCGTCCCCGCGGGACAGTTACGCCGCCGCGTCCGCCGCCTATGCGGCTGCGCCGATGCCGGTGGCCCATGATGCAGCCTACAGGCTGGATGCCGGCGACAAGCTGCGGGTCGTGGTCTACGGCCAGGAAGGTCTCACCAACACCTACGCCATCGATGCCGGTGGCTCCATCACCATGCCGCTGATCGGCGCGGTGCCGGCGCGCGGACGGACGCCGGCGGGACTGGCCGCGGAAATATCCGGCAAATTGCGCAACGGCTATATCCGCGATCCCTCGGTCGCAGTGGAAATCGAAACCTACCGGCCGTTCTTCATCCTCGGTGAAGTCGCCGCGCCCGGCCAATACCCTTACGTGCCCAATATGAGCGTCGAAAGCGCGGTGGCGATTGCCGGCGGCTTCTCGCCCCGCGCCCAGCGCGACCGCGTGACGCTGACCCACACCGACAATGCGGGCCCGAGCCGCGCCGTGGTGCCGCTCGGCACACCCCTCAGCCCCGGCGATACCATCTTCGTCGGCGAACGCTGGTTCTAGAACATGCCCGCGCCATCAGATCAGCCGCTCCGAATTCTGCATGCGGTGCGCGCGCCGGTCGGCGGAATCTTCCGCCACATCCTGGATATCGCCAATGGGCAGGCCGACCGCGGCCACCATGTCGGCATTATCGCCGACAGCCTGACCGGCGGCGAACGTGCCAAGGCGGCGCTGGCCGAGATTGAGCCCCGCCTCAAGCTTGGCGTTCGACGTGTCGCCATTCACCGCGAACCTCATCCGGCCGATATTCTGGTTTGGGCGCGCTTCATGTATCTGATCTGGAAGCTGAAGCCGGACGTTGTGCACGGCCACGGTGCGAAAGCCGGCGCCTTCATCCGCATGAAAGCCCGTTCAAAGCGTTCCATTCGCGTCTACACACCACATGGCGGCTCGCTGCATTACCCACTGGACACACTCAAGGGCTCAATCTACAGCCGCCTCGAACGCGCCCTGATGAACAATACCGATCTGTTCCTGTTCGAAAGCGCCTTCGCACGCAATACCTATCAGCGCACCATCGGCACGCCGACCCGAGGGCTGGTGCGCTGCGTGTTCAACGGCGTGACCGCGGACGAGTTCGATCCCATCGTCCTGGCCCCTGATGCCACCGATATCGTCTATGTCGGCGAGTTCAGGCATATCAAAGGCGCGGATATCCTGATCGACGCGGTGGCGCGGCTGCGTGCCAACGGCAGGCCGGTAACGCTGACGCTTGCCGGAGACGGCGAAGAGATCGGTTCTCTCAAGGATAAGATCCAGACCCGCGGCCTCGCCGGAGCCGCGCGCTTCATCGGCCACGTCAAGGCGCGCTATGGCTTTTCCAAGGGCAGACTGCTGGTCGTTCCCTCCCGCGGAGATTCGATGCCCTACGTCGTGATCGAGGCGGCCGCAGCCGGAATTCCCATGATCGCGGCAAATGTCGGGGGCATTCCCGAGATATTCGGAACGCATACTGACGCATTGTTTGCTCCCAACGCGGTCGGCGCCATGGCGGACGCGATTGAAACCGCGCTTGACGATCCCGCCGCGGCGCTTACGCGCGCCAAATCCCTGCGCGAAAGAATCTTCATGCACTTTTCGCAGAAGGCCATGGTCGAAGGGGTTTTGGCCGGTTACCACAGCGCGTTTGCCGATCGTTAACCGTTCTTTACCAACGATAACTGTTTCTTCCGATTTGTCCTCTAAGCCGTGAGGCGGGGAATTCCGCCTCGGCGCGCGCATGCCTAGATGCCTGTGCAAGAACGGACTCGGATAAAGTGGAACCGATTAACGCACGCTCGATGTTGGAGGCCGCGTCGGCGACCTCAGCTACTGCCACCGTCGCTCGTCCTGCGATCGAACGGCGCCGCCGGCTGTCACAGGCCGCGCTTGCCGTAACCAACCAGAAGGTACGCCCGGCCTACTCGCCGATCGTGATCACGGGGGTGGTTCGCGTCGTCGATTTTGTGCTGCTGAGCTTCATCGGCATAGCCCTCTATGCCGGATATGTGGTGCCTCGCATGGGCTTCCACTGGGAATATGTCGCGGCCATCCTCGCGATGACCTCAGCCGCAGTGATCTGCTTCCAGGCCTCCGACATCTACGACGTTCAGATATTTCGCGGCAAGCTCCGCCAAATGACGCGGATGATCTCATCCTGGGCGTTCGTGTTCCTGCTGTTCATCGGCGGGTCCTTCTTCGCCAAGCTCGGCGGCGAGATACCGAGGCTCTGGCTTTCGACGTTTTTCTTCTTCGGCCTTGCGGTGCTTGTTTTCGGACGCCTGTTCCTGCGCACCCTGGTGCGCCGCTGGGCGCGCCAGGGGCGGCTCGACCGCCGCACCATCGTGGTCGGTTCGGACGAGAATGGTGAGAAGCTGATCGAAGCGCTCAAGGTGCAGGACGACTCCGATCTCGATGTCCTCGGCGTATTCGACGACCGCAACGACAATCGTGCACTCGCCACCTGCGCGGGTAGCCCAAAACTCGGCAAGGTCGACGATATTGTCGAATTCGCCCGGCGCACCCGCGTCGACCTCGTGCTGTTCGCACTCCCGATCTCTGCAGAATCGCGAATCCTCGAAATGCTGAAGAAATTGTGGGTGCTGCCGGTGGACATCCGACTTTCCGCCCACACCAACAAGCTTCGCTTCCGTCCCCGCTCCTATTCCTATCTCGGAAAGATTCCAACCCTTGACGTGTTCGAGGCACCGATCACCGACTGGGATCTCGTGATGAAGTGGATGTTCGACCATTTCGTCGGCGGCATCATCCTGCTATTGGCTGCGCCGGTCATGGCGCTGGTCGCTCTCGCGGTCAAGCTCGACAGTCCGGGCCCGGTGCTGTTTCGCCAGAAGCGCTTCGGGTTCAACAACGAACGCATCGACGTCTTCAAGTTCCGCTCGCTCTACCACGACCAGGCTGATCCGCTGGCCGCCAAGGTCGTGACCAAGAACGACAGCCGCGTCACCCGCGTCGGGCGCTTCATCCGCAAGACCAGCCTCGATGAACTGCCGCAGCTCTTCAACGTCGTGTTCAAGAGCAATCTCTCGCTGGTCGGCCCCCGCCCGCACGCGGTGCAGGGCAAATTGCAGAGCCGGCTGTTCGACGAAGCGGTGGATGGATATTTCGCGCGCCACCGCGTCAAGCCCGGCATCACCGGCTGGGCCCAAATCAACGGCTGGCGCGGCGAAGTCGACAGCGAGGAGAAAATCCAGAAGCGCGTCGAATTTGATCTCTATTACATCGAAAACTGGTCGGTACTGTTTGATCTCTATATTCTTCTCAAGACGCCCCTGGCGCTGATGACGAAGAACGAGAACGCTTACTGATGCCGGTTTTGATTGCCGGAATTGCCTTCGCCCGGCTTGACCGGGCGATCCAGTAATCCGAGGCGGCGGAAGCTGCCACCGACGGCTCGGATTGCTGGATGCCCCGCCGGAGCCTGTCATCCGGCCGGCCGAAGGCCGGACCGGTTGGCGGGGAGCATGACGAAGGGAAACGGTCGGAATTCGCTTCAATGCGCATTTCGAGCCTTGTGCCAGTTGCGTGAGTTGAGTGTGTCCATGGCGTATGCGGCAACAGCCGAGGGCCTTCCCTCATCGGTGACATCGGCGCCGCGCGTGCTGGCACTGCAGCGCATGCTGGTGTGGCTGGTGGGAGCCAGCGGCGCGATCGTCTTCATCGAGCCGAGCCCCTACGAGCTGATGACGCTTGCCGCCGCCGTCGTCTTCTTTGCCACGGGTTTGCGGCTGCGACTCGTCTTCATGCCGCTCTTGCTTTTGCTGTTCCTGATCAATGTCGGCTATTCGATCGGCGCCATTCCCTTCCTGGACAAGCCGGAGGTCGCCAACTGGATCGCGACATCGTGGTACATGGCGGTCACGGTCATTTTCTTTGCCATGGTCATCGCCGAAGATACCGCCGCGCGGCTGGACATGCTTCGCCGCGGCCTGACCGTGGGCGCGTTGATCGCGGCAACCTCGGCCATTGCCGGTTACTTCAACCTCGTACCAGGCGGACACGACCTGCTGACGCTTTACGAGCGCGCGCGCGGCACCTTCAAGGATCCGAACGTGCTGGGCGCGTTCCTGATCCTTCCCGCGCTTTTCGTTCTGCAAAGCGTCGTCTCAGACAATTTCCGAAAATCATTCCGCAGCGCGATCGCGCTGGGCATCATCGCGCTCGCCATCCTGCTCGCCTTTTCGCGGGCGGCATGGGGCGGACTTGCCATCACTTCGGCCTTCATGCTCGCGTTGATGATCCTGACCAGCCAGACGCGAGCGCAGCGCTCGCGGATCGTGGTGATGTCGGTTGTCGCCGCCGTCATCGTGGCGATGCTGCTCGCCGTCCTGCTGTCCTTCGATTCTATCGGCGAAATGTTCAGGCAGCGCGCGAGCTTCGACCAAAGCTACGACGAGGGCCGCTTCGGACGTTTCGGACGGCACATTCTCGGCGCCGACATGGCGCTCGACCTGCCGTTCGGCATCGGCCCCCTGCAGTTCCACAATTACTTTCCCGAGGACACCCACAATTCCTACCTGAATGCCTTCATGTCCGGAGGCTGGATCGCCGGGGTCTGCTATCCGGCGCTGGTGTTTGTGACGGTCATCCTCGGATTTCGGCACGTCTTCACACCTGTGCCATGGCAACGCGCCTATCTCGCGATCTTCGCGGCATTTCTCGGCACGGTTGGCGAAAGTTTCGTCATCGACACTGACCACTGGCGCCACTTCTGGATGATGCTGGGCGCGATGTGGGGCATGTTCGCCGCCGCGCATTTCCAGCGAACACCAACTGCACCTGCGATCAGGGCGTCGGCACCGGCTTCCTAGCGCGGCCGCGCTTTTCCTTCGGCGCAGCGTCGATCATCACCTTCAGCTCTGCGGTCGCCTTCAGCATCGTCTGGTAGCTCTGCGTGGCGAACCGAAGCAGCAGCCGCAGTTCCGCGTCCGAATAGACCTCCCAGTCCTTCAGCATCGCGCGCTGCATGTGCTCGTAGAGTTTTCCGAACTTCGCGATGTTCTCCGGAATGGGCGCGATGAACACCTTGCGACGGTCATCGATATCGCGCTCGCGGTGAACGAAGCCGGCCTTTTCCAGCCGATCGACCACACCGGTGATGGCGCCCGTCGTCAATCCCGTCATGAATATGTGCCGCGCCACCCTCTACGAAGCGATCTTGAACAAGGCCTGGTGCGACAACGTCGAGCTCGCCTTCGAGAAACGGCTGGTCAGCATCGAAGATCGCCCCGATCAGCCGGTGGTGGCGCATTTCGCCGACGGCACCAGCGCCGAGGGCGACTTTCTGATCGGCGCCGACGGCATACATTCCGCCGTGCGCGCGCATGTCATTGCCGATGGCCCCAAGCCGTTCGATACCGGCCTGATCGGATTCGGAGGTTTTGTGCCGAGGTCGTTATTGGAGAACACCTCGATCGGGCAGCGCGTGGAGACGACGTTCGGGCAGAGCGGATTCTTCGGATACGGCTTTTGCAGCCCGGATCCACGCGACGGCGTGATGTGGTGGAGTACCCAGCCAGCGCAAGGCGCCGATGCCGCGAGGTTCCGCGCCATGAGCCAGGAAACGCTCAAGCGGCATTTGCTCAACTTCCACGCCGGCTGGCACGCCCCGATCCCGCAAATCCTGGAGGCTGCCGACAACATCGGGGTCACCGCAACACTGGACGTCGCGAGCCTGCCGACGTGGTGGCGCAAGCGCGTTGTATTGATCGGGGATGCCGCGCACGCCACCAGTCCGCATGCGGGCCAGGGCGCTTCTCTGGCGCGGGAGGACGCCATGCGGCTCGGCCGGCTCATGCAGGGCGGAAACGAACTCGGCGCGACGTTTGAGGCGTTCGAAAAAGAGCGCCGTCCGCGCGCTGAACGCGTTGTCGCGCTCGCCCGCCGCAATGGCAACGGCAAGCGCGAATTCAGCGCCACCGGCGCCTGGATCCGCGACCGGATGCTGAAGCTGCTGCTTCCGCTCACGTCGAGGGGGATGGACTGGATGTATGAATACGATCCCCGCGCGGCGTGATCTACACGGGAACTATTTCTCGACCTCGAAGCTGAGGCCGGCGTGATCGACGAGCCGCTTGATCAACTTGTGGCCCATCGCCGCGCCGGGCGTCCAGAATCCGGCTGCAACGTCCGGCGTGTCGCATAGCAAACAGATCGCGCATTCGGCGATCATCTTCGACGTCGACCCATAGCCGGGATCGCGGTCGCCCTTCACGGACGCGCGGACCTGCCGGCCATCGGGCGCGACCGCAACATACAACAGGTCGTAGCGGCCGTTCTCGCGCTCTTCCTTCGACGGTCCCTCCCCCGGCTTCGGCGCGCTCGGGCCGGTCTTCTCGGAATTTGCCGCCATCACGCGCTTTGCATTGGCCTCGCCCTTCTCGCCGGGACCGGTCAACACCATCTCGTCGTAGACAAACTCGTGTCCATAGGGAAAGCCCATCAGCATATTGGAGCGATGGACGTTGCGCGTATTGATCAACGCCATCATGAAGGGCGCGGTCCAGGATTTCAGGTCTTCCTCATAGACCGGCCTGTTGCCCTTCGGTTGCTTCGCGCCAGTAAAACCGGGCGTCAGCGCGAACGGATCGTTCAGGATGGCCACAAGGCTGAGATCCTTGGCGACTGCCTCGAACGTCGCGCGCCCGCTCGCCGCCGTGCCGCCGGACAGCGTGCCGCGCATGTCGCGCACGCGGCCCTTGACGCGGGAGACCGGCGCACCAAACACGCGCTTGGCTTCCTCCTGCACGAAGAAAGTGCCGAGTTCGAACGGTACGGAGTCGAAGCCGCAGGAAAATACGATCCTGGCGCCGGACGCTTTCGCCGTGGCTTCATGCGCCTCGATCATCTGACGCATCCATATTGGCTCGCCGCAGAGATCGAGGTAATCGGTGCCTGTGGCCGCGCAGGCTGCGACCAGCTCCGAGCCGTAGAGCTGATACGGTCCGACCGTCGAGATCACCGACCTGGTCTGATCGATCATCGCCTTGAGCGACGCTGGATCGCTGGCGTCGGCCTTGATCAAGGCGGTATCGGCCGGTGCACCGATCGCGTCGCGCACCGAGGCCAGCTTGTCGAGGCTGCGGCCGGCCATCGCCCATTTCGGAGCGCCGCTACCCGTATAATGCGCCGCCAGATATTCGGCGACGAGTTGCCCGGTGAAGCCGGTTGAGCCATAGACAACGATGTCGAACTTCGACGAGGACTTCATAGTCAATTCCTTGAGGTGCTAACGGGAAGGTTTCGGACGCGCGCCCGTGTTTCCTATCTTTTGCCGTAGGAAACGCTCATGCCGGCCCGCACGTCACTCTGGATACCATAGGGCGCGATCGGATAGCGCAAGCCGTTCCTGGCCAGCGCCTTCATGCCCGCGATCGCCTTGGCCAGATGCGAAGGCTGCAGCGCCATCAACATCTCCTCATCCGGCACGCCGCCATAGCGCCGCTCCGCGAAGCACGGCAGCGACAGGCTGGGCTCTCCGGTTTTGAGCGCCCGCCCCCATGAATTGGCACAAGCGGTCTCTCCGACCACCCCCCATTCGAATTTCTTGTACCCGGTCCACTGCAGCCCGTTGATCAAAATGATCATCTGCCCGGGGGTCGCATAGACCAAACAAATATCCGGAGGGTTGAGCCGGCCGCTGGCGAGCGGAGACACCGCCATCGCCTGGTATTTGCCGAAGGGAACCACATCCAGCGCTTCCTGGCGTTTGCGCGCGTCCTCGGCATTCTCGTGCCAGACGCCGACATACCCCTCGCCCGCAAGCCACTTCTCGTCCTGCGGCCCAAGCCCGATGACCGCCCGGCACTGCGCGCCGACGAGATCGTCTGCGGTGATGCCGACGGTCCAGCCCAGCCGCGAGGCCATGCTGACGATCTGGTCGGTGGTGTGGACCGCGGTCGGCCGCCTGATTTTCGGTATCGCCGCCATCTCGTCCGCGCTGGCGAACATCTTCAGGCCGATCACGGTGGTCTTGAGGCGTAGCAGGCTGTTCAGATCGGCCACCATGCCGGCCAAATCAGACTGTTCCGGCGATGTTTGCTGTTGCATGGCGTGAACTCCGAGATTGGCGGGCTCAGCTTGCGCGCTTGTTGGACTGATCCTAGCCCGATTGCCCGCCGGTTGCGACGGGCGGTTCTAGTTTTGGCCGGGCCCCGGCAGTAACGCGTCGATCTTGCCGGTGGCCCGATAGGCGACGAGTCCCAGCCATTCGCGCACGCCGATATCGGTGCGTGTCAGGCCGTCGATGGCAATGTTGGAAAATGCCAGGAGATCGCCACGCTCGCCGACCCGCCAGTCGACCGGATAGGGTTCCACGGCAAATCCTGCCTTGCGAAACAGGCCGACGGATCGCGGCATATGGAACGCCGAAGTCACCAGCAGCCAGCGCTCGCCGGCCTTGGGCGCCACCAGCGCCTTGGAGAATTCGGCATTCTCCTGGGTATTGCGTGAACGCCGCTCCATGATCAGCCGCGATTTGGCGATGCCGAGGCTTTCGAACACGACACCGGCGAAATCAGCTTCCCTGGCATCGTCGGAGATCAGGTTTGCACTGCCTCCGGAAAACACGACACGCGTATTCGGATATCGGCGCGCCAGCGCTGCAGCGGCAATGATGCGATCGGGCGCATCCCGAACCACCGGCGTGCCATGCGCAGCCGAAATTTGGGCTTCGATGGATGCGCCGAGGACGATGATGCCATCCGGTGCCCCTCGCGAAGCATCCCAAGGCGGAAATCGCTGCTCTAGCGGATAGAGCAACCAATTCCCGAGCGGCGAAAATCCGCATATCGCCAGAAGCACGACGGAACCGATCAACAGCCTGCGGCCCAACACCGCCAATCGCGTCGCCGTCAGGATCGCACCGAGCAGACCGGCGCCGATCAGCAAATTCACCGGCAGCAGCATGATGCCGAGAGTTTTGGAGAGGAAAAAAAACACGAGAGGCCCCTTGGAATGTCTGGTACAGCCTCATACGCGACCCCTGACCCAACCAGAAGCCCCCTCATGACGCATCACCACCTGCATTCCAGTCCCGAGACCTGCCATTGGGGCTTCTTCGAAGCGAAACTCAAACCGGTGCTCTCCGTCGCCAGCGGCGACGAGGTGACCATCGACACCATCAGCGGTGGCCCCGAGGTGGTGCCGGACCGCAGCCGCTTTCACGTCCCGCCCGAACTCGCCGACGTTCATGCCAAGAGCGAGCGAATGGTCCCCGGCCATATCCTGACCGGCCCGGTCGCCGTCGTCGGCGCGGAGCCCGGTGACGTGCTGGAGGTCGATATCCTCGACGTCAGGCTGCGCCAGGACTGGGGCTACAACCTGATCCGGCCGCTTGCCGGCACGCTGCCGGATGATTTCCACGAACCCCGGCTGATCAACATTCCGCTCGACCGGACCCGGATGGTGGGCCGGCTGCCGTGGGGGCTTGACCTGCCGCTGGCGCCGTTTTTCGGCGTGATGGGTGTGGCGCCGCCGCCAGCCTGGGGCCGCATCACCTCGCTGATCCCGCGCGCGATGGGCGGCAACCTCGACAACAAGGAGCTGACGCCGGGTGCGAAGCTCTTTTTGCCGGTGTTTGTGCCCGGCGCACTATTCTCCTGCGGCGACGGCCACGGCGTCCAGGGCGACGGCGAAGTCTGCGTCACCGCGATCGAGACTGCGCTGCAGGGTCGTTTCAGACTGACGCTGCGCAAGGATCTGCGGCTCGACTATCCCCGCGCCGAGACACCCACGCATTACATGACGATGGCGATGGATCCCGATCTCGATCAGTGCGTGGTGCGGGCGCTGCGCGACATGATCGTGCTGCTTGGCGAAAAGCGGAACTTGTCGCGCGAAGACGCCTATACGCTATGCAGCCTGGCCGCCGATCTGCGGGTGACGCAGACCGTCAACGGCTCCAAGGGCATCCATTGCATGATCGCGAAAGCGGTCGTCCATGGGTAAGTCTCGCTTACCATGGGGTGAACCCGCGTCCGACATCGCCCTTTAAAACCATTGGATTCGGTCCGCCGACCACGTACCGTGGTATCACCGGTTCGCGGATACAGGAGATGGGAAGGAGATGGAGAGACGCCTGGCAGCCATCGTCTGCGCTGACGTCGCCGGTTACTCCCGCATGATGGGCGCCGACGAGGCCGGTACCCATGCCGCGTTCAAGGCCCACCGAAGCGCGATATACCCGATCATTCTCAATCATGGCGGCCGGATCGTGAAGAATACCGGCGACGGATTCCTGCTGGAATTTCCGAGCGTCGTGGGAGCCATTGAATCTGCGATCGCGATGCAGGCGCTGATGGCAGAACGCAACATTCACCTCCCCACAGACCGTATGATGCAATTCCGCATGGGCATCCACATGGGGGACGTGATCGCCGACGAGGATGAAGTATTCGGGGACGGCGTGAACATCGCCGTCCGGCTTGAATCGGTCGCCGTCCCCGGCGGCGTGGCTGTTTCGGGAAAGGCCTATAGTGAGGCGAGCAAACACCTCAGCGCCCCCCTCGTCGAGGGCGGCAGTCACCGGTTCAAGAACATCGCAGAGCCGGTAAGTGTCTGGACTTGGGAACCAACGGGATCTGACAGTCGCGGCTGGCAACCCAGGGACACATCGGATCTGCCTGCTCAGTATCGAACGGCAATCGTCGGGGTGCTTCCCTTTGTCAACCTGAGCGACAGCGCGGATGAGTACTTCTCCGACGGACTGACCGAAGACCTGATCCACGCGCTATCGCTGCAATCATTCTTTCGGGTTCTGAGCAGAAACGCGACCTTCTCCTTCAAGGGCAAGAACCCGAGCACGCGCCTTATCGCGCGGGAAATTGACGCGACCTACCTGATCCAGGGTTCGGTACGGCGTGCAGGAACCAAGATTCGCGTCACGGCCGAACTGATTGCCCCGGAGAAGGGTGAGCAATTGTGGGCCGGTCGATATGACAGGGACATCGGCGATCTGTTCGCGATGCAGGATGAAATCACGACGAGCCTGTGCGCGGCATTGGCACCGGAGATATACCGGGCTGAAGCCTCGGCCCCTGCCCGGCCATCGTCCACCGATTTGACCGCATGGGATCGGTTCTTAAGGGGGCTTTCTCACTATTACCGACAGACGAAGACCGATCTTGAAGCCTCGATCGCGCTGTTCAGGGAGGCAATCGCGCTCGATCCGGAGCTTTCGATTGCGTGCGCCTATCTCGCCACCATTCTGACGCAAGGCGTGCACTTTGGATGGATCCGGAGCACCCGCGAATTGTGGGCCGAGGCAATGAGCCTTGCGGAAAGCAGTGTCAGGCTGGATCCCCGTTCATCTTTCGCGTTTTCAATTCTGTCCTATATGCACGCGATGGAGGGACATTACGAGGAAGCGCTGGATGCCGGAAAACGGGCGGTCGAGCTGAACCCGTACGACATGGGCGCCCGCGGCGTGCTTGGCATCTGCCATCTCGTTATCGGGGAGCATCGACAGGCCATCGAACTATTCTCAACGGCCGTGCAGCGCGGCAATAGTGACCCCAGATTTCAATGGGCCGCCTTGAATGCGTTCAGCCATTACCTACTCGGGCAATATGACGCTTCGCTGTCCTGGGCGCGAGAGGTGCTCTACTTGAATCCCAATCATCTTCAGGTGCTTGCGGTGCGTGCGGCAGCTCTCGCGCAACTGGATCGAACCGAGGAGGCAACGCACGCTGCGGAAGTGCTGCTGAACGCTTTTCCAGGTCTGACCGTTGAACGGCATCTCAGGAATTTCCGTTGGAAGAACCCGGCCGACACCGCCCATTACCGGGAGGGACTTCTGAAGGCCGGCGTACCCCTGAGGGAGTTGGCCGTTGTCGGGCCTGCCTCAACGCGCACGGCCTAGCGAGGCGCACGCCGCCGCGAGCATCAACAATCACGCGCCGGTACAAATGCCCACGGCTTCCTGCCGGCTTTCCGTTGACACCGATTTGGATTCCGCCAAAGCTCCGGTACAGCCTCAAGTGGACATCGCCTGCAAATTCACGTTTTCGAATCCTCATCCAACACTTCAACCCCAGTTTCATAATTCTGTACTTTTGAGGATTGAAGTCCATGCAAGACGACCGCATTGGCTCAGCTTCTGGCGGCGCGCCCGCCCCGGAGATTCCGGTGTCGCCCAACAATCCGTGCCCCTTCTTGCGCGCGCTTGTGGCGGGCGGCTTCGTCGATGGCCATACCGTGCCGCTTTCAACGCTTTGCAGGACCGTTGAGGCTGCTTCTGGCGAAAAGGGGCTGAAGGAAAAGCTTGCCGGGCTGGAGACCTATCCTGTCGCCCTGGTCGCGAATGGCCTCAGCCCGTTGCAGCTGTTGCGGAGCTGGTGGTCCGGAGCTGAACTCGACGAGCTGCGCAATGGTCCTCTGGACAAGCACGGCTGTGGTTCGCGCATCCTCGATGCGAACGCCGAGGTGCACGAAGACGAAATCGGGCGCCTGGCCGAATTCGGAAAGGACCGGCAGGATCCGTCGGGCGGAATGGAGCGCGGGCTGACGAGCGCGGAAATCACGACCTACATGAACGCGAATTTCGCGCGCGCCAAGGGCAACAGACGTTGGTATTATCGGCTGCTGATGAACGGCGAATGGCCGGTCCTGCTGAACATCATGGGCAAAGGTGAAGGGAGCGAGCGTTACCTCAGCCTGGCGGAGGTCAGGACCCTGTTCGTCGATCGCCGGTTTCCCGAGCGGATCGTCGCGCGCCTGAAGTCACCGCCGGCATCCGCGCCAAGCGCTGTTGTCGTGCTCGGCAAAGCCGCGCTCGGGCTGGCTGTATTCATCCTCGCGGCGATCGTGGCGATCGCGGAGTTTCCCGACCAGCTGCAGAAAATCGTGCCTCCGCTCGCGCAAGTGCTGCCCCCTCCCTTGCCGGTGCCTGCGCGGATCAAGGAGGCGCACTGGCTCGACCAGAACTGGTCGACGGAGGACCGGCACTGGTTCCACCATGCCAGTCAGGGAACGGCGACTTTTCCCGTTCCATACGCCTGGTTTATCGCGCTGGAACAGCCGGGAATCCATTTGTTTACCCGCCCCGGGTTGTTGAAGGACAGCGATTATCTCGAACGGTTCGGCTTTCTGCCAAGCCCGAAAACCATCCACACCGACGAAGCGACCTTGCATCGCTTCGGCTATTACGCGTCCGACGCCAAGACGGAGCCGGCACCGGTGTCCGTCGCAGGTTTGAAACCGACGCAAGCCGAGAATTTCGACGGCCTGCCAGTCGGGTTCGCGCGAATGCCCGGCGCCCCCGATCCCACGACCGGCAAACCCCAATCCGACATGATCGGGCTGACCTGCGCGGCCTGTCATACGGGGCACATCAACTACAAGGGCGTCAGTGTGCGTTTCGACGGCGGCCCGGGCATGGTGGACCTGCTGAAACTCGAACTAGCGACCGGCCAGTCGATTTTGTCCACGCTCTACGTGCCCGGCCGGTTCAAACGCTTCGCCACGCGCGTGCTGGGTCCCGATGCATCCTCGGCAGAACGCGACGAGCTCAAGAAAGGTCTGTCGAAGGTCGGCGACATCGTGCTCGGTCAAGCCAAAGCGCTGAAGAAGGCATTCAAGGATAAGCACCAGAACGATACCGAGGAGGGATACGGACGGCTGGACGCGCTGAACCGGATCGGCAATCAGGTCTTCTACACCGATCTGGTCATGAACAACCTCACGGGATTCGAAAACAACCTGCAGGCCAGGAATGCGCCGGTCAGTTTTCCGCCGATCTGGACCGTGCCCTGGCTGACGTGGGCACAATACGATGCCTCGATTGGGCAGCCGCTGATCCGCAATGCCGGAGAGGCGCTCGGGGTTTCTGCCGAGGTCAATCTTTCGCCCGACGCGCCCAAGGATGCGCTATTCCGCTCGTCGGTCGCCGTCGAAAATCTCGCCCGCATCGAAGCGATGCTGCGCGGTCCCGACCCCTTCAGCCAGACGCCAAAAGCCTTCGGAGGACTGAAGCCGCCGAAATGGCCGGCCCAATTCTTCGCCGACGATCGCCTATGGAAGATTGATCCGGAACGCGTATCCAACGGCCGCGTCATCTACCACGAAATCTGCGTCGAGTGCCACCTCGGACCGGTCAATGATCCCGTGTTCGACACACAATTCCCAAATGAGAGTGTCTGGAAACCGGAGCACTGGGACGCCAAGGGTCCGGTGTTGAAGCCAGTGCAAAAAACAGTGGAGGTGATGGGCACCGACCCGGCGCAGGCCAATGTGCTCGCATCGCGCAAGGTCAACCTGCCCGGCTTCCTGGACCTGCAGCCCGCGCGCGATATGCAGCCCGCGGACGCCCCTGGTAAGGTTTCGGAATGTACCGATCTGCCTCTTCCCTCCACTTACTCTACGACGGAAATGCCGTATTCGATCGCCTTGATGTCCGTCGTGGAGCTGGTCAGCAGAAAATGGTTGAACGATAACCACGTTTCCGAAGCGGATCAGAAACAGCTTTGGGGTTTCCGAAAAAACTGTCCCAACCCCGAGAAGGACCTGCACTATCGCGCCCGCCCGCTGAACGGCGTCTGGGCGACCGCGCCATACCTGCACAACGGTTCAGTGCCCTCGCTCTGGTGGATGCTCAGCCCCGCGGCCGAGCGACCGAGACAATTCTGCATGGGTTTTCGCGACTTCGATCCGCAGCAGGTCGGTTTCCGCGTCGAGGCCGGCGAAGTGCCAAAATGCAAGACGGGCGAAACCCTGTTCTCGGCGACGCCCCCCGGAGCGCCGGTCGACGGCAACAGCAATCTCGGCCACTCGCTCGAGGCGCCTCCAGGTGAGGGTCCTCACGAGCACAAAAAGGGGGTCATCGGCCGCCTGCTGAGCGATGAGGAGCGCAAGGACCTGATCGAATACTTGAAGACACTATGAAGGACGCGTCATGAAGAAAGGACGCATCACTTCGGGCATGCGTCACGCGGTGCGGTAACGGCCCCGATAGAGCGAGATGACTTTTCGTTGAATCGTCATCTCGCTCCATCTTTTTGTTTGGGCATGATCTCCGCGCAAACGCATTCGCGTTTGTCGCGAGGGAAAACCGGTGCCCACTTTTCCGGATCACGCTTTAGCCTGCCGTTGTGCGTAGCGGCGCCGTTCTCTTGCCGAGAATGCTTTAATTCATGGTGCCGCTGGCTTTGGTTCGCTTCGCGGGGGCGTCCTTCGATGCCGACTTGGGCGCCTCGACGGCGCGGGCGCCGCCCCAGGGGTCGGCGGGAGGCTGGTCTGGAATGTTGCCGAGCGAATTCTTATAGGCCCTATCGGCCGACTTCTCGGCCTCGATCTGCGATGGTGACTTGGGGGGCTCCGTCGGTGCCGCGGGGGCTCCTCTCTGCGCGTAAGCGGGCCCGGCCACCAACAACGCGACCATGGCTGCGGCTCGAAGAACTCTCATGCGTGGACTCCCTCGGGTTTTTTTCTACATATCACCGGGTTACCCGCGGCGCCAATAAGACACTTCGTCGAGCACTCAGGCGTTTTTTTGGCGTTACCGCCGGACATTTCCAGCTGAGGCGCGCAATCCGCTGACGAATCACCGCTCGACAAGCCGGCAGGCGCTCACGCGGTTGCCGGTCCGAAGGCTCCGGTAAATCCGTCGATGTATGATGGAATTTGCGGTCGCGGTTTACGGTATCCAAGTAGTGTAGACCGACGCATGGTGGGCGCTTGGACACTGTTGGTAAAGATGATCTTAAACATGAACTGATACCGTTATGCTTATTTTTCAGGAGAAATGCATGACGTTCGGAAGGAATGGAGGGCGTTTCCCTTTTTCGCGGCTGAACCTCGGGCCCAAGGCCGTCATGAGTGCGGCCCTGCTGATCGCCATCAATACCGCGCTATTGGTCGGAGCGGGCTACTGGTCTTTGACACGCAACTTTGACATCCGCGCGGAGCGAGACATCGACCTTAGCCTGCGCACGCTCAGTCTGGCATTTGGTGAAGCGTTCCCGGATGCGAAGATCGCCATTCGTGACGGGGTCGTCGACCGCGTCGAAATTCCGAAGATGCCCGAATTTGCCGATCACCGGATCGTGGACCGGGCCGTCTCCTATGCCGGGGGCAATGCGACGCTTTTCGTCTACGACGATGCATCCCAGCAGTTCGTTCGCCGAACCACGAACGTCAAAAAGGAAAATGGTGATCGGGCGGTCGGCACCCAGCTTGCGGCAGATCATCCCGGCCAAGCCATGCTTCGCCGTGGCCAGGCCTACAAAGGGCCGGCGGTGCTGTTCGGGCGCCGCTTCTACACGGCGTATCAGCCGGTGTTTAGTCCCGCGGGCAAGGTGATCGGCATCGTCTATGTCGGCATTCCGACGGCAGAACTCGACGGCATGCTGTGGCAGGCGATCGGCGCAATGGCCGTTGCGGCGGGCATCGCCGCCCTGTTCGCGCTTGTCATGACGATGGTACTGGTTCGCCGCGTCACCAAGCCGCTGAGGGCAGTGGCGGAAACGCTGACAGTCCTCGCCGGAGGAAAGGCGGATGTCGAGGTTCAATACGCCGATCGCCACGACGAGATCGGCGCGATCGCTCGCACGGTCAGTGTGTTCAAGAGCAACCGCATCGAGCGCCGCCAACTCGAGGCCGAGCGCATCAGCGCCGAAAAGCAGGCGATGGAGCAGCGCAAGGCGGAACTCAATCAGTTTGTCGAGGCTTTCCGCACCAAGATTGGCGGAATCATCGAGCAGGTTCTGAATTCTTCAGGACAGTTTGAGAAGGATGCCCAAACGCTTTCCGTGACCGCGCATTCGACCGCGGAGATGTCCGGCCAGTCCGCCGATGCGTCGAGACAGGCTTCCGAACATGTCCGCAGTGCCGCGACCGCATCGAACGAACTGTCCCAGTCGATTGTGGAAATCAGCCGCCGGGTCCAGGATTCCAACAGCGTTGCCGCCGATGCGGTCAAGCAGGCCGATGCAACGGATCAGCGGATGGCGGAACTATCGGCGGCCGGCGACCGGATTGGGGACGTGGTGAAGCTGATCACGTCGATTGCGGAACAGACCAATCTCCTCGCCCTCAATGCCACCATCGAAGCCGCCCGCGCCGGCGATGCCGGCCGCGGTTTTGCGGTGGTCGCGCAGGAGGTCAAGAATCTGGCGGGCCAGACCGCAAAAGCCACCGACGAGATCAGCTCACACATCGTCAACATGCAGCGTGCCACAGGCGAGTCCGTGGAAGCGATCAAGGCCATCGGCCACACGATCGAGCGCATCAGCGAGATCACGACCTCGATTTCCTCAGCCGTCGAGGAGCAAGGCACCGCGACCAAGAGCATTGCCGAAGGGGTCCAGGCTGCCGCCGGCGGCACCATCGATGTCGCTGAAAACATCGAGCGCGTCGCGCGCGGTGCCGGCGAAACGGAAACGACGTCAGGCCAGATGCTGAGATCGGCAAAGGCCCTCTCCGAAGTGAGTATCCACCTCAGGGACGAAGTCGAGAAATTTCTGGACAGCGTTCAGGCGGCGTGACGCCAGCCCGGGATATCTCGACACAGGTTACAGGCAGCGGAATGACCGCGGCACCTGCCTAACCCAGACGCCAACCGGCTTCCTCAGCGAAACTCCGGTAGAACTCCGCGTCATACGCCTGCTCCGGCGCCTGCCGCACGCGCTCGTCCAGGCGATGAGCATCATCGCCGACCAGAATGCGCCAGTGCCCGGCCTTGACCCCACCGAGGATGACTTTCGCGGCGGCAGCCGCCGTCATCGGTGCATCCTCGCGAAAGCTGCGGGCGCGTTCGGCCGCCATCGCCTGCACATCCTCATCCGACATGGCTGAAGCGTCGATGCCGGCTGCGGCGAGGCGCACGCGCGTCTGCGCGATCTCATTTTCACTCAGCCTGTCGGAGTCCTTGCCGTTCTGCACCTTGCGCGAATTTGAGACGATCGAGGTGCCGATATGGCCCGGCATCACGACGGAGCATTTGATATGCGGTGCATTGAGCCGGAGGTCGTTGATCAACGCCTCGGTGAACCCCTTTACCGCGAATTTCGCGGCGCTATAGGCCGTGTGCGACACGCCGGGCCCGAGGGAAGCCCAGAAGCCGTTGACACTCGAGGTATTGACGATATGCCCCTCGTCGGCCTTGATCAGCATCGGCAGAAAGGTGCGGACGCCGAGATAGACCCCGCCCCAGCAGATATTGAAGGTCCTCTCCCACTGCTCGCGGGAGTTGGTGAACAGGCTTCCGCCGCCGCCGATGCCCGCGTTATTGAACAGGAGATGAATCTTGTCGGCCGACTGCTGCTCGGCGATTTCATCGCGAAACCGCAGTAACTGGTCTTCGACCGAAACGTCGGCGAGATGCGTGGTGACGCGCAGGCCTTGCGGCAACCGTTCTGCCTCGCAAAGCCGCTTGGTCTCCGCCATCGCATCGGCGGAGACGTCGCACATCGCAACATTGCAGCCCTCGGCAACCAGCTGGCGCGCGAGCTCGCGGCCCATGCCCGTGCCGCCCCCGGTGATGACGGCGATCTTTCCGGCAAAATCCTTCATGGCAGATCGGGCACCTTTCCGGTTCGCTTAACGCTCGCGTGCTGCCGGCGCCGCGAACCCGGCCCAGGTCAGATAGAGCCCAAGCACCAGCGCGGGCGCGAGAAACACGCGGTAATGTTCGCCGTATCGCATCTGCTGCATCATCGAGGTCAACCCTTCGGGGGAAAGAACCATAAGCAGAACGCCCTTGGCGAGGATCAACCATCCCACCAATGTGACGACCACGGGCAGCACGCCGCCGGACCAGACATTGTGGCCGACCACCATCGCAACCCCCATCGCAAGGCTGATAATGGCGTAGCTGAGCATCGCCGGGCGATCAGCGACCGTGGCTTCGATGACGGCCCCGCCCCGCACCAGGAAGCCGGCCACGAGCAGGACGGTGAAAAGTCCGATAGATCGCGCAAGAAAGACCGTGAGCCGGGACACCTGAACCTCCGCTGCACACCGGATGCCGGAATATGTGAAACTCCGATACGGTACAATACATCTGCTCTAACAGAAATTTCAAACTGCGGCGGTCGGGAAATCAGCCGGCGTATGAGCCCGCAAGAAAACATCACCGCCCGACCGAAACATGCTAGGTTTGCGCCGCACAGTTGATCAGCCGCGCGACGGAGCGCCGGGCCCCAATGCGAAAGATCGGTTACAAAGCCCTGACGGTGATTTTGACGGCCGGACGGCGTTCAAGGGAGCATGTCGACTGGACGCTGGCGATTGCGATCTTCTCGACGATTGTCACGATTGGCCTCATCGCGCTTTATGTCTTGCAAGGCAGGGGCGATCTTCAGTGAATCTCATCCAGTGCAAGCGGACGATCAGCTGACAACGACAGATGGCGAAGTCGCGAGCGTTTCGTACTTGGCAGATGCGCGCTTTGGTCTCTTGGCGACCAGCTTTGAGCCGTCCTGCTCCGCCTCTGCGGGGAGGTTCATCGCCGCGGACATCTCATCAAGAACCACCTTGTAGTCGCCGGTGGCTTCCTCCGGAGATACGTCGTCTTTTCCGGGAGAGATGTCTTGCATCTGTGCCGGCTTGAGTGCCCTGTGATCGAACCGCACCCGCTCAAGTTTCTCGCCGACAAACCAGACGCAAAGCACCCCCGTAATTCTACTGTCGTCCAGGATATCGGTGTTGACCGTGTCCACCGTCATGACGGGACCACCGGATTTCAGCACGACCAGATCGCCTGACTTGATAACGGTCATTGGTAAATCCAGGGTCAGAGCGGCGAATCGAGATCGATCGCATCACAACAATAACAAATTGTGGCAATTTCCTCGTGCGCGCGGAACCATAAGGAAACGCGCTCGTCCCGCGACAAGCACCGCCTGCATTATGCCCAAACAATCCGCGCGGCCGCCGCGTCGTAAAATTTTAATTTAGACTATCACGATGAACTGATTCGCGGCACGAACATTGCTTCAAACGAATTGGCTGGAAAACTCAGGAGTGCGGCATGAAACGCCTCGTCCTTTGTACAGCGTTCGGTTGCTTGATGAGCGTAGCGAGTGCGCGTGACTTCGGGCAGTGGGAAGGCACAGACCCGCAGATACGCCTATGGTACCAGGCCTTGATGCAGCCGGATAATCCTGCTGTTTCATGTTGCGGCGAAGCGGATGCTTACTGGGCGGATTCGTTTGAAGTCGATGGCGACAAATACGTCGCCATCATCACCGACTCCCGACCCGACGAGCCGCTGCGCCGCAAACACATCGATGTCGGAACAAAGATCGTCGTTCCGAACCACAAGCTGAAATATGATCAGTCGAACCCAACCGGTCACGGCATCATCTTCCTGAGCAGGGGTGATTACGTTTACTGCTACGTCGCGCCGGGCGGCGTCTGATTTTTATGCGGTGGAGCTGGTGGCGCGCGGGGCATTGCGTGGCCGCGCCAGATAATCTCGCCTGATTTATTGAAGCGAGACGATCGAAGGTCGCGAATACGCGCCCAGGATCGATTTGGAGATATCGTGCTCGCAGACCCCGTCTCCCGCCTCTGATGCTCCGAAGGCTCGCTAACCTTCGGAGCGGGGTGCGCGATGTCGATTTGTTCGACTTGCGATCGCGGACGCAACGCTGTCCCTTGCTGCTACCTCACCGCGGCATTTTTGACCAATCTCCGCTTGGCGCCGACAGCGTTCCAAAGTCCCAATGGCACGGGGGCTGATTCACCGCCAAGTCTTCCTGCGCATGCGGACCGCGGCGTGCTCCCCCGAAAGCCGCGAGCGTCGACCGCCGTGGAGATATTGCTTCCCGAGGCGCGGCCGCTCAGGCTTCCGTTCAGGCCACGGTCTAATTCGCGCCAATTTCCTGAAATCCTGCCAGATTGGAAGCCTGATGGGCTTGCTGCCTACAGCAGCCGCAACGGTTACGATGAATCGCCCGTGCCTGAGAACAACAGCATCCGTCCACTCCTATGCGACGAGCAGCAGTTATCGCTTCCCCTGCCGGTTGTCGCTATCCAGCCAGAGAGCCCTGAAAAAAGTCGTTCTTGAACGGATCGCGAGCCCTTCTCTATCCCGGCTTGACCGTGCTGATAACGGCTAAGGGAAGTAAAATGAGATTTACTCACCCTGAGGTGTCGGTTTCGGCCGGCGTACGCGTGACGCGTCACGGGTGACGTGCTTTTCTGGAAGGCCCCCCGTTACATACCCAGAAATGTAACGCTTATTTCGGGTTTCGCCGGCACGTCACGGGTGCGTGATTTCAGGGCATAAATTACTTTACCGGTATTATACATTACTTTACCGGTATTATAAATTGCGAATGGAACTCGCTTGAGTTGTACGGTTTTCGAGCAATGTTTCGGTGAACCTCTGTCTCGGTCATGTCGTTTCGTGGGTTTGGCGGGCAGCCCCGCTTGATACGTCGCAAGCCATTCATAACCGGCAGCAGTGACGTAAAACGGGTAGGTGAAAAAATTTCTTATTGCGGATCAGGCTCATCCTATCGGTTGAAGCCGGCGTGAACGATCTGCAAGCCACAGGGCATCCATTCGGTCGTGGTGCAGCGCAGCCAGCAATGTCGTTATCTTCCTGAACTGCCCCCCGTTTTGACCGGGCATCGGCATTAGCCGAGGAGCTAGGCATAGTCCTCGGGATACGCCTATGTCCGAGACGTTTTCGAAGGTGGAGGTCATCACCGGCGTTGCCCGCCGGCGTCGGTTTACGACGGAGCAAAAGCTCTCGGTCGTCAACGAGACGCTGCAACCGGGCATGTCGATCAGCTATGTTGCGCGTCGTCACGGGCTCTCCCCGAGCCTGGTCTTCAGATGGAGACGGCTGATGAGCGAAGGGGGCAAGGAGGCAGTTCGGGCCGATGAGGATGTGGTTGCTGCATCCGAGGTTCGTCGGCTGGAGGAGCGAGTTCGGAACCCCGAACGCCCGCTCGGCCGGAAGACCATGGAGGTAGAGATCCTCAAGGAAGCGCTTGATCTTGCACGGGTAAAAAAACCGACCATGCTGTCGCGGTCGCAAGGCACCGGAGGATACCCCGTGAAGCGGATCGCAGAGACCCTCGGGATCGCCCGTTCCAACCTGATTGAGCGAGCGGCCGGCAAGGGGTCCGAAGCGTGGTCCCAGACCCGCGCCGGAGATGCAGAGCTCACGGCTGATATCAGGCGCCTGGTGGATACCGGCCGGGCTATGGATACCGGCGGATCGCCGCGCTCCTGAAGCGCGAGCGGCGAGCCGCCGGCCAGGAATCCTGTCAACGCCAAGCGGGTTTGCCGGCTGATGAAGAAGCACCGGCTCCGTTGGCCCGGCATACCGGACGGCGCGTCCCGCGGGCGCATGACGGAACCATCATGACAAGCCGCTCGAACGAGCGCTGGTGCTCGGATGCGCTGGAGTTCACTTGCTGGAATGGCGAGATCGTGAGGGTCGCCTTCGCCCTGGACAGTCATGACCGCGAGGTCATCAGCTGGGTGGCGACAACGGCTGGAATCTCTGGCGAGATGATCAGGGACATGATGGTGTAATGCGTCGAGCTGCGGTTTGGCGACATCCGCGCACCGCAGAAGGTGCAATGGCTGACAGACAATGGATCGATCTTCGCCGCCAATCGCACCCTCGAGATCGCCGCGGACCTGAACCTTGAGCCCTGCTTCACGCCAGTGGAAAACCCCGAGAGCAACGGCATGGCCGAAGCCTTCGTAAAGACTTTCAAGCGCGACTATGTCCGCATCAATCCACTTCCTGACGCTCGAATTGCGCTCTCACTCCTCGATCACTGGATGGAGGACTACAACTCTCAACACCCGCACTGTCGGCCAGGCACTACGTCTACATCTGGGCCGATGGCATCCATCTCCAGGCACGCCTCGAAGACGAAAAGCAGTACATCCTGGTGCTGATCGGCGCGACGCCGGAAGGCCGCACGCAACTGGTCGGCATCACTGATGGCGCCCGCGAGAGAACGCAGGACTGGCGCGATGCTCGAGCTGGAGCGGCGTGGGCTCTGATTTGCCGCCGCGGCTCACCATCGCCTATGGCGCGCTCGGGTTCTGGAAGACCGCCGGTGAGGTCTGGCCGAAACGCGCGAGGAGCAGCGCGGCTGGGTGCAAAAGGCCATGACCGTGATCGCCACCGAAAAGCCAGCAACCGAAAGCCAAAGGCGCGTTGCAGGATATCTGGATGCCGAAACCAAGGCCCCCTGCGAGCTGGCGTTCGACGCCTTCATCGAGAGCTATACGCCCAAATACGAGAAGGCGGCCAACTGCCTGAGCAAGGATCGGGACACGCTACTGGCGTTCTACGACTTCCCGGCCGAGCACTGGAAACACCTGCGCACGACCAATCCCATCGAAAGCACCTTCGCCACCGTGCGCCACCGCACGATCCGATCAAAGGGCTGCCTGTCCAACAGGACGGCGCTCGCAATGGTATTCAAGTTGCTCGAGGCCGCGCAGAAAAGCTGGCGACGGCTCGACGGACACACCCAATTGCCAAAAATCGTTCTCGGTGTGACATTCAACGACGGGATCGAGGTCAGCGCCAAGCCGACCGACCATCAATCCGCAACCGCCGCCGCCTGACCGGCCCTGCCGTCACCAAAACTTGGCGATAGCTCACGACAATCCGCGAGTGGAACATGGCATTGCAGCGCGTGCTGATCACGAAAAGCATCAAGCCATCGCCGTAGCCAAGGCGTGGGAAAAACTGAAGTCGGCGTTTAAGGTCTCGGTGACGCCGGCTCAGAACGACGTACAGGAGGTTTCTGACAGCATGGGACCATTCGAGGCGATTACGAGCTAACCACGCCGTACAAGGCTGTGGTTGGCCGCCAGACGGCTTCGCGGTAGACGCCTGCCATTAAGCCGGTCCGGAACGCGTTGCGGGCCGAGTTCCGCGCGCACCCTGCAATCGACACGATGCTGGTTGATCTGCACGTAGGCCAGCCGCTACTGTTCAAGCCATTCCTACTGCTGGGCCGAGGCCGGGCGTGGGAAAAGTAGGCCGATCAGACACCTTGCAGGTCTGCTTTTCGCCATATCAGGCCTTACGACGGCGCCAGCAGCGGTGACAGCAGCCTTGGCGGTACGGTTAAGAGATGGTCGATTGCATTGCCGCGCATTCCGCTGACGGCCATCGCTGAATCGCGTGTGGCCAACCCCAATGACAGCGAACGACTACACAGCCTTGAAGGACTCTGCGTGGCCAGATCCTCCGTGTGCCGTCACCTGGCGTCGCTTAGCTTGACTTGCTGGCGAAGTCGATCATTGAGGGACCGGCGATGGAGTTGAACCAGCTGGCGGTTCCTGGCTCCATGGATGCCTGGACGAGCTCGACGTGATCGCCAAAACAACAGCGCCAGCCCTTTCCGATCAGGGCCATGCCCAGCGTCGCCGCCAGATGGGATTTACCTCCGCCAGGCGGGCCAAAACACAAGAGATTGGCGCCCTTTTTCGAGCCAGGCGTCGCCGGCGGCAAGCGCCCGCATTGAGATCCCATCGGAACGGCATCGAAGTCGAACGCGTCGAGGGTCTTTCCCGGCGGCAGTCGGGCTTCCCTCCAGGTGGCGTCCGAAGCGCCGCCGGCTTCGCTCAACCGTCTCTTGTTCGGCGAGGGTGGTCAGGAACGGGCTGCAGGCCAGCCCTCCTTCTCGGCGGTCTCCGCCAGGACGGTAGCGCAGCAAAGGCCGCCGGCGAGCGCCTTTTGAGATGGCCATGCGCGCTTTCGATCGAACCATTCTCGTGTGACAGGCCGGCATTGTTACGGGTCGGCGTCATGCCGTAGTGTCCGCAGGACGCCTCGTAGCGTGTCGTCAATTCCTCCTGGGCGTCGGTGCCGAGATGGCTGAACGCTGCCGAAAGGCTGTCGCTTCAATGTTAGGCGGGAACGCCGCCTAGCGACCACAGGGCTTTCTGCAACCCTTCCGCCCGCGCGACAAAACTCTCGCCGCCGAGCACGAAATGGGCGTTCGGCACACGGAAGTGGCTGAGCCGGCAGTGATGGCCGGCAATGGCGACGCCAAAATCGGCGACCTCGGTGAAGTCCCAAAAGCCCATGCGCCCTAGCGGATATTCCTGGCGGAACAACACTTCCCGATCCGCCCAGGAGGAATTGACGACACGCTACGAGGCGGGCCGTCCCACCGTACAACTCAAGCGAGTTCCATTCGCAATTTATAATACCGGTAAATTAATGTATAATACCGGTAAAGTAATTTATGCCCTGAAATCACGCACCCGTGACGTGCCGGCGAAACCCGAAATAAGCGTTACATTTCTGGGTATGTAACGGGGGGCCTTCCAGAAAAGCACGTCACCCGTGACGCGTCACGCGTACGCCGGCCGAAACCGACACCTCAGGGTGAGTAGTCGTCCGTTAAGAAGCCGGAATGAGCGCTGATCGGCTGATCAAGAGGCGCAGGATAGCGGTCAGGAACAGGCGCAAGAGAGCCCTCAGCCATGCGAGGATACGCCGGAAGTATCCGACGGCGGAGAGGATGGCATTGGCGGCGTCTCCGGCACGACCTTTGAGATAGCAGCGGCCGAGGTGACCCTCGGCTTTCATGTGGCCGATCACGGGCTCGATGGCGGAGCGTCGTCGCAGTTCGCGTTTGATGACGCCGAAGACACCGCGCTTTTGTCCCGAGACGAAGACGCGGCGCGGGTTCTCCGTGTCATGACCGCGGTAACCCTTGTCGACATAGCCGCGCTCGATCTCGCAGCCTGTCAGCTTTTGGGTAAGCCCCCCTCATCCAAACGTCAAACACGTAGTGCAGGAACAAGTTCGCCAGCATTGGACTGACCACACCCCCTTGAGGCGTGCCTGTCGTCCTCGCCTGAACCGATCCATCGGGCATCTCGACCGGAGCCTTAAGCCACCGTTCAATGTAGAGCCGGATCCAGTCAGCTTTCGTGTGTCGATACACCGCGCGCATCAAGAGCTCATGATCGATCGTGTCGAAAAAGCTCTTGATGTCGAGATCTACGACCCAGTCGTGCTGCCAGCACCGCTTACGCGCCTGCTCTACTGCCTGATGGGCTGATTTCCCGGGCCTGTAGCCGTACGAGTCTGGATCAAAAGCTCCGTCCAGTTCCGGCTCCAGGTGCTGCTTGACCACCATCTGGGCGATACGGTCCGCGACCGTCGGTATACCGAGAGGGCGGACTCCACCGCCGACCTTGGGGATCTCGACCCGCCGCACCGGTGGCGGGAAGTAGCTTCCTGACGCCATCCGATTCCACAGCCGATAGAGATTGTTCTCAAGATCGCCGGCAAAGTCCTCTAAACTCTGGCCATCGACGCCCGCCGCCTTCCCCTTCTTCTTCGGCCTCCCACACCATACGCTTGGTGATGGGCAATGGTTTGCCGGAGTTCACCGTGCTCCTCCCGGTATTCCCGGTTGGCACAGCGACGCCGGCCAGATGACGCAACCCCTTCGCTCCACGGCCATTACAGCCGCTTCGTCACTACTGCGGGTTGCTCCGCCCCTGACGGATCGCGTCAGGTTCCCACGTTCCATGTCGAAGCCTGCGACGAGATCATGCCGCCTATGCACCGGCTGCCGCGTGGGCCGTAAACAGGCTCCGCCCACACTCATCCGGACGTCATTTCCCCACGCCCGTTTTGACAGCGTCTTAAACCCATTTCGATACGTCATCAGCGGTTCGCTTGCGCTCATCTTCTTGTCACTTACCTGACGGTTTCATTCACCGCCTTTTCCTCATCGCTCACCACCGCGCCTTTTGAACGCGGCAGCATGAGGTGGTTTGAAGCCTGCCCCTGCAGGCCGGCTCCGGGAGGCCAAACTCCCATCTTCAACACAGCATCACCGGCGTCGCCGCCGGTGTTCGTGGCACACGGAAATAGGGGTCATAGACCCAGCGCTCGCACACGCCTTCATCGGACAGGCCGTAAATGTGCTTGAGCAATAACAGCCCGATCGCAAACCGCGTCGGGACCCCGGGCCGGCCCTTGTCGCTGTAGAGCGGGGCGATCTCGCCATCGATAAAGTCCCAGTCGATCTGGCCGGCGAGCTGCGCCAGTTCGTGCTTGAGGTTGATGATCTGATCCAGCCGAGCTCGGAACAGATCGCCTGACCTCGTCGTCTCCGGCTTCTTCGGTCGCATCGTTCTCCTCCGATGCGGCAACAAAATCATGCTTCGCTAAAAAGGGGAATCGCAAAAATGAAATCGCAAGGTTCCGGGCCCGCCGCCCACAAAACCCTGCAATCCAAAAACCGCCCCTGAGCCAAAAACTAACTCATGCCCAATGGCTTAGAAATTGTTCACGGACGACTAGTTATGCCGAGTTACCCCCGGGCGCTACGCCCTCGTATTGAAGACCCAAGCATACGACTTCAGCGTTGAAGGCAACGCGGTCGATCCCAGGCAATGTATCGAACGAATTGTTGGATTGACGGGTACTTTTTATTCCGAATGCAAGAGCCCCTGAAGCCGATGCGGGGGCCGTTCCGCTTGCAATGATAATCCTCAAAGAGGCTCACCGGCTGTTATGCCATTCCGCAATTCCGAGAAAGCGTGCAGCCGCAAGCAAGCGTTCGTCGTAACTAGCAAGTTGCACGCTTTGCTTTTGTGCGCGAATAAATTCAAGGGCCGCGAGGTGAATAGCATCGAGTGTTCGCACCGGCACCGGAAACGGCTGCAGGGCACGCGTAAGCACCGGTCCAACCATTTCAATCATCGCAACGCGACCGATCAAATTACGCACCGCGTCGCCATGCGAATTTTGGAGCTGGTACGCGTTGATGCGATTCCAAACCTCGCATTCAAGCAGACGGCTGGACACTAGTTGCTCATCCCAAAGCTCATCAGGCGGAAAGCGGTCTTCCGCCAACAGCTGTGCCAGCGCCACCGAGCTATCGAGATAGATCATCGATCGGCTCGATCGCGTTGCAGATCGCTCAGAAGTTCGTCGATTTTCATAACCGGTTTGCGTCCCGGCGGTCCCCGACCGACCGAGATTGGCGGCGTCACCCAACCCTGCCGGAAGGCATCTAACAACAGTGCATCCGACAGCGTCGAGCTCCGAGTGGGGCTGGGTGGACCAATTTCCGCAACGACTTGGTCACGATCGGTTACCAAAACCGTCTCACCACCGGCCGCAAGCCGGACATACTCGCTCAGTTTATTTTTGAGTGTCTTAATGCCCACGGAACGCATAAGAAAAAAGTAGCTACCAGAGGCTACTTTGTCAAGGTAATCTCTTCGGCTTACCCGTTCAGTTCCCAGTTTTTCCTCTTACCGGCTTTTAAAGCCGCACACCCGGGCTACAGCCGTTCTCGTCTATGAATTCAACGCCGGCCGCTTCCACTCTTCCATTGCGCGGCGAACTGCTAGGTCGTTCACTGCTGTCATGGACGTCCGGCTATCGGTTAACTCGGCACGGCGAATGGTTGTAAGCCCAACGGCCGACGCGCGGGCCAGATCTTCCGCGCTCTAGATGTGAGCTTTCAATAGGTTGTCCATCCGGTCCGGACCGGGGAAGCTGAAGTTGTCGAGGCTTCACCCTTCCCGGAGGACCGGATGAACATCCACAAGAATGCCCGTTTGACGCCGATTGGTCGAGAGCGGTTGGTGCAGGCTGTGCTGAGCGGGCAGACACCGGAGGCCGCCGCACATGCCGCAGGTGTCTGCCCGCGGACGGCACGCAAATGGATTGCCCGCTTCAAGGCGGAAGGGCGAGCGGGTTTGATGGATCGCTCGTCGAGGCCCAAGCGCCTCTATCGGCCGACACCGGTGGCGATTGTCGAGCAAGTCGCAGCTCTGCGCCGGCAACGCTTTACAGGCAAGCAGATCGCTATCGAACTCGCAGTCTCACCGGCAACCGTCAGTCGCATCCTGCGGCGTTTGGGCTTGAACCGTATGCGCGATCTGGAGCCGGCCGAGCCGGTGCGTCGTTACGAGCGCGCCCATCCTGGCGAGATGATCCACATCGATATCAAGAAGCTCGGCCGCTTCGACAAGATCGGCCACCGCATCACCGGCGATCGCACCGGCCAGAGCAACAGTCGCGGCGTCGGCTGGGAGTTCGTCCATGTCTGTATCGACGATGCCTCGCGTGTCGCCTTCTCGCAGATCTTTCCTGACGAGAAGGCCAGCAGTGCCGTTCCTTTTCTTGGAGCCGCCGTCGCCTATTACAAAAGCCTCGGCGTCACCGTCTCCCGCGTCATGACCGACAACGGCAGTTGCTATAAGTCCCTTGCTTTCCGCGATGCCTGCCGAGCGCTGGGTATCAAGCATATCCGCACCAGGCCCTACACGCCCAAAACCAACGGCAAGGCCGAGCGCTTTATCCAGACCGCACTCAGAGAGTGGGCCTATGCCCAGGCCTATCCCACGTCAGACCATCGCGCCGAGGAACTCCCCATCTGGCTGCACCGATACAATTGGCATCGACCGCACGGCGGAATAAAATCAAAAACACCAATCAGCAGACTCGCCCTTTCCGAGGATAACCTGTTGAGGCTCCACAACTAGACGACGTGGAAGTCGCCGATGTGAAGTTGCGCCTTGTGAACGTCGCTCAAGGTGACGACGTCATGGCCGTCAATGGCAATGACGGTGTTGCCGTGGCCATCGTCCTGCGTGGCGTTCAAGACGGCCTGCGCGTTGCCGAAGATCGAGCTATCGAACTGGAGGATGTCGGAAAGCGGGTGGAAATCCGTCACCGTGGCGTGGCCGACGTTTGCGAAATTGAACACAAAGGTGTCGCTGGCGGCTAGACCGCTCAACGTCTGGTTCGGCCCGCTCGCGACGATCGTGCTGCTTGCCGCCGGTCCGGGATCGTGCATGACGACGGAATTCACGGCTGGGCCGGCATCATTTACGACCACGCTCGAGGCCGGAGTGCTTGCTGGCATAACACCAGTCGCAGTCCCGGAGGACACTGCCGGATCGACGATCAGCGTATGACCGCTACCGTCGCTCTCAATAGTAAAATTCGCCAACTGGTAGCTTCCGTCGAAATTGATGCTGTCAATCGCTTGGCCATGGGCGTTGTACAGGGTTAGCGTCCCGGTACCGTTCCCGTTGTCTACATAGCCAGTCTTGCTTGTTGCTACGTCGGCAATCTTGACGTCGGCGAGGTCGATCAGATCCGAATTTGAGATCGTCCCATCCCCTGCAAAACCGACGATTTGTCCGGTGAAGGCCTTGGAACTATCGAGCACGAGTTCGCCGGTGTTGCCGTTGCTGTTCGCAAAGCTCACCGTCGCCATGCTTGTCGCCGTGATGTCCAGCGTCTGACCGCTGTCGATCGTCACCGGGCCGGATGCTGACGGATCATCGAGGAGCGTCCCGCCGGTCGCATCTTTCGCAAACTCAAAAGTACCCGAAGAGACACCGGAAAGATGGAGGTCGACGAAGCCGTTGTCTGTACCGTTGCTAACCTCAAAAATGCCGTCAGCAAGGCTGCCACTAATAATGCTGACGTTCATATCGCCTGGTCTAAACGTCAGATCCTTGAGATCGACGTGATTCTCCTGGCTTTCCGTAGAATATTCCACGAGGCCGACGATCGTTCCGTCGAAGTCTTTCGAATCATCGAGGATTAGCGTGGCTGCGGCGCCTGCCGAGACGAAGGTCACGGTCTGGCCAGAGGAAACCGAACCACCAATCTCGACCTTTGCGTTCTCGAAGATCTCGATCGATCCCGTTCCGGTGATATTCCCGGCGACGTTCACTACCGCGGTCGAAGTGCCACCGGTGTTGCCAGATTCGATGAGCCCGTTGTTCAGGACATTGTCATCGATTTGCAGGGTGTGGCCTGCCGAGGCTTCCAGGACACCTTCGCTATTGTTCGTGACCGTAAGGCTGCCTACGGACCAGTTGCTGCCTTCGGGTCCGGCGCTGGTGGCGGCGTTGACGCCAGTATCAACTGTCAACGAGTTTGTCCCGATGGCATCGATAGTGCCGTCGTTCACCAGCGTCAGAAGGGTGTCGCCGATCGTGCCCGCGCCGGCAATCATGTCGGTGTTGGTAAACGTTGCCGCCGAGCCGTCGCTGACGATAGCGTTGTGGGCATTATCGGTCAGCGTCACCTGGCCGCTACCGTCGAGCAGGACGTTGCCAGAGATTTCCAGCTGAGTGGCATCGCCCGAGGAGTTCAGCGCAATCATCCCACTATTGGCGATCGTACCAATGAGGTCCAGCACTGTATTGTCGGTCACATTGACGGTCGTGACGCTGGCGATTGCAACATTGTCAAACGTGTCGACGCCGCCCACCGTCGCGATCGTGCCAAAACCACTCAGATTGCCGCCATCGATGGTGGCCCCGTTCAGATTCAGCGTGGTGCCGCCGTCAACCTGGATGATGCTGCCGCTGGCCGTGTCGGTGAAGGTGGTGCCGTTCACCGTGACGTTGTCGAGCGTCAGCGTCACGCCGCTCTCGATCATCACCCCGCCATTGTTCAGGACCGCGCCGCTGATCGTGCTGTCGCCGGTGACGTCGATGGTCGCGCCGACAATGCTGCCCGAAATCGTGCTGTAGTCGTTGATGGTGCCGCCGCCTATGGTGACGCCGTTCAGATTCAGCGTGGTGCCGCCGTCGATCTGGATGATGCTGCCGCTGGCGGTGTCGGTGAAGGTGGTGCCATTCACCGTGTCGTTGTCCAGCGTCAGCGTCACCCCGCTGACCGTCACCCCGCCATTGTTCAGGATCACGCCGCTGATCGTGCTGGCGCCGGTGACGTCGATGGTGCCGGCAATAATGCTGCCCGAAACCGTGCTGTAGTCGTTGATGGTGCCGCCGCCGATGGTAGCCCCGTTCAGCGCCAACGCGGCGGTACCGTCTACTTTCATCGTGGCGCCAAAGTTGGCGACCGTGGTGCCGAGATCAAGGCTGAGGATGCTGCCCGCGAGAATCTCGATGACATTGTCGTTGATGACGCTGACATCATTCAATGTCGCGCCCCCCGTGCCGATCTCAAGCGTCCCAACCGATCCGACAGTTATCGCGCCGTTACTGACCGTGGTGCCGTCGTCAAGCAGCAGGGTCGGATCACCGGTGCCCGCCGTGCCGATATCGATATTGCCGCTGTTGCTCACCGCGACGCCGTCCAGGGTTGCGTCCGGCACGCCGGGGCCAAGCGTGGCCGGGCCCTGCTCGACATCAAGCACGCCCAGCGTGCCGATGGTCAGATTGCCGTTGCTGATGACTGTGTCGTCGTCAAGCAGCAGCGTCGGATCACCGGTGCCCGCCGTGCTGATCTCGATATTGCCGCCATTGGCGACCGCGACCCCGTCCAGCGTCACGTCCGGCGTGCCTGCGGAAAGCGTGGCCGGACCCTGCTCGACATCGAGCACGCCCAGCGTGCCGATGGTTAGATTACCGTTGCTGATGACGGCGTTGTCGTCCAGCGTGAGCGTGATGCTATCGTCGATCTTCAGAATGTTGTTGTTTTCGACTTTGACATTGTCGAACGTGGCACCGCCTGTCCCGATCTCAACGGTGCCCTCAATGCTGTCTATCGGGAATCCAACGTGAATCAGCAGGGTGCCGCCGGTCACCGTCGTGCCACCATCGAGCACAAGCGAGATGATAGTGGTGCCAGCCCCGGGTGAGTCTACCTGGATGGTTCCCGAATTCATCACGTAGACGTCATTCAACGTGGCGCCGATGCCTGTCACCGGATTCTCGATGTCGAGCGTCGCCCCTTTGGCGATCGACATCGCGCCACCATTCACCGCCACTCCACTTTGGAACGTGACGGCCCCGGTTATATCGATTGTACCGACGAAGGTGCTACTAATGGCGGAGCCGTTCAGTGCGAGCCTGGCGCCGCTTTCGACCTGCGCAGTGCTGCTGGTGTCGACGTCGGTAAAGGTCGTGCCGGTGACCGTGTCGTTGCCCAGCGTCAGTGTGACGCCGCTCGCAATCGTCACCCCGCCATTGTTCAAGAAGGCATTGCTGATCGTGCTCGGACCGGTAACGTCGATACTACCGAACACCGCTGGCTCGCCGGTCCCGCTGGCCGTGCCGTCATCGATGATGCCGCCATTGACGCTAGCGCCGCCCGTCAGCGTCAGAACGGTGCCGTCGTCGATCTGGATGGTGGCGCCGCTTGCGGTGTCGGTGAAGGTGGTCCCGTTCACCGTGTCGTTGTCCAGCGTCAGGATCACCCCGCTCTCGACCGTCACCCCGCCATTGTTGAGAGCTGCATTGCTGACCGTGCTTGAGCCGGCGACGTCGATGCTGCCGAACACCGTGCCACCGTCGGTGGTTGTGCCGGAAGCCGTGCCGTCGTTGACGGTGCCGCCGTCGATCGTGACGCCGGACAGCGTCAGCGTGGTGCCGTCATCGACCTGAAGCGTCGCGCCACCAGCGGTGTCGGTGAAGGTGGTGCCGGTCACCGTGTCGTTGTCCAGTATCAGTGTGACGTCGCTCTCGACCGTCACCCCGCCGTTGTTCAGGCTAGCGCTGCTGATCGTGCTATTGCCGGCGACGTCGATGCTGCCGAACACCGTGCCACCGTCGGTGGTTGTGCCGGAAGCCGTGCCGTCGTTGACGGTGCCGCCGTTGATCGTGACGCCGGACAGCGTCAGCGTGGTGCCGTCATCGACCTGAAGCGTCGCGCCACCAGCGGTGTCGGTGAAGGTGGTCCCGTTCACCGTGTCGTTGTCCAGTATCAGTGTGACGTCGCTCTCGACCGTCACCCCGCCGTTGTTCAGGCTAGCGCTGCTGATCGTGCTATTGCCGGCGACGTCGATGCTGCCGAACACCGTGCCACCGTCGGTGGTTGTGCCGGAAGCCGTGCCGTCGTTGACGGTGCCGCCGTCGATCGTGACGCCGGACAGCGTCAGCGTGGTGCCGTCATCGACCTGAAGCGTCGCGCCACCAGCGGTGTCGGTGAAGGTGGTCCCGTTCACCGTGTCGTTGTCCAGTATCAGCGTGACGTCGCTCTCGACCGTCACCCCGCCATTGTTCAAGAAGGCATTGCTGATCGTGCTCGGACCCGTGATGTCGATGCTGCCGAACACCGGCGAGCTGGTGCCGATGGCCGTGCCGTCATTGATGGTGCCGCCATTGATGGTGGCGCCGTTCAGCTTCAGCGTGGTGCCGTTGTCGACCTGAAGCGTGCCGCCGGAATTGGCGACAGTGACCTCAACATTGAGCGTGCCGCCAGCGATCTCGATCGTTCCGGAATTCGTGACGTTGCTCGAATCCTTAAAATCACCACCCTGGCCAAGCGTAAGGAGGCCGTAATTCAGCAGCAAGCTCTGATTTAACAGCTCGATTTGGCCGCCGACACTGACGGTGCCCGAATTGTTCAGCACGCCATCGTTAAAAATGGTCAGCGTCTCGCCGATCGACAGAGTGCTGTGATTGATCACCTCACCGCCGGTCGTATTGTTGGCGTTCAATGTCAGAGTTCGCGCGACCGCCGGCGTCGCAATTGTCACATCGTAGAGGCCGCTGCCGCCAGGAATATTTTGGGCGGGAATAATGACGTCATCGGTTGCCACAGGAACTGTGCCGGAGTTCCAGTTTGATCCGACGCTCCATAGATCTCCGGTTGGATGAATCCACTCAACGAGGCTGGGACCATTGATCGTTATCGTAAATTGGGCGTCGGCTTGCTGTTCGAACGGCAGGAAATTGTTGTTGACGACCGCGTCGTAGGTCAACGTCAGCGTCTCGCCGGCGGTCAGGAAGTTGAAAGCGCCGTCCGCGACATTGTAGGTCCAGGTTGCCGTACCGTTATTATTGTTGGCGGGACTGGGGGTCACAACGAGCTGGGCTTCTACCGCCGCCATTTGCTGAGACGTCAGGGTAGCTGTGATGTCGTTTTGGTGAGCGTCCAGCAGTTGCAACGAAACAAAATGCGTCGTCACCGCAGGACGATCACCGGCGTTGATGTCGGTAAAGCGGATCGGGCCGGATGCCGAATCGACCCCGGAGCTCTGCGCCGTGCCGGTGCGCACGGTAAGGCTGTTCCCGGAAGCGACAACGTTCGGCGCCCGATCAATGTGAGGAATAAAGGGGGCCGGCGTTGAACCTGAGGCAGACGACGAATCGAATGCCGAATTATTCTGGTTCACAATAAACGGGGTGGCGGTCACGCCACTCGCCAGCTTGATCGGCGCCAATGCTTGCGGGACGATCGAATCTGTAAAATGAGTGTTCGACTGGGGGTTTGAGTTATCCGAAAACTTCAGCGAGAACACGTCAGTGATGAGCTTTTGGATTTCAGGCGACAGCGGATTGGTCGTCTGGCTGAGGATGCCATTGCTGATGTTGATCTGCTGGCCGGCTGTGTCGACGACGGCGAGCGGGGTGAGCGTCGTCTTGTCGAACAAAATGTAGGAGCCGGTGGTCCCGTCCGGCTCGACCAGGACCTGGAACTTGGCGTCGGGCGTGCCACCCTGGCCGGGCACGGTAAAATCGATCTCGACCAGCACCGCGGTGCCGCGGATGCCCATGGTCGCGACCGGCGTGTCGACCTTCATGTCGCCGTGTTTTGCGGTCTCGCCGGCGACAAACGTAATGGTCCCGGCCACCAGGCTGAGCAGCGACGAATTGTTCGACCCGTTCGGGTCGTAGACCATTTCGTTGAGCACCATTCGCGCATTCGACGACAGACCGAACACGGTGCCGTCGATAAAGGTAATGCCGAGCGTCGAGTTCGATCCGGACTGGACCACGTCGCCCTTTTCGACGTTGTCACCGTTGTTCAGGATAACCGAGACGCCATTGCGGATCGCGGTCGCGGTGCCGACCAGTTTGGTTACATGACCGATGACATGGCTGACGCTGGCGCTGCCGTCCGCCTGCGCGTATTCGACGTGGCCAGTCAGCGCGTTGACAAGATCACCGGAAAGATGCGCGCCATCGGGCGAGGACAGCGCCGCGCGCTTCTCGCCCTTGAAATAATCATGCAGGACCAGTTCCCGATCGTCCTTGGAAAGGATCAGATCGATGCCGGACCGCTTGAAATCTCCGTTGAAAAGCAGATGCGCGTCCGGGACGATGATCGCGTCTGCAGGAGCGTGGGTGGCGTGAACCGTCTGGACGTGGACGTGATCATTCGAATGCGGGCCATAGCCGTCAGCGGCAACTTTGGCGTCGAACTTCCCAGAGTAATTCAAGGGCTACCCGATACTTAACAAATATATAATTTTAAGGGTCCAAGCTTCCTTATCATTTGAAACCGGATCGCGAAACCCTCCCCTTGCTCGTGGAACACCCGCGCAAATTTTTATCGAACTTTGGAACCGTTATTTCCCTGGTTATTTTGGGTAAATACTGGCCATTTTGGCGCTAGAAATGCGATCTAGGTAACAAGCCCAGCAATTTTCGGCGAATTAGCCATACCCCTCGAAAGTGCAAAAACCCAGGCAGCGGGCGCCGGATAGGATGATTCTTCAGTCATTCGCAGGCATGGCGTAGCGGTCACCCGCGCCTTTAGCGTGGTGTCGTTTGAGCATCTCGCCGCCGGCACGCTGATTTTCGGCCAGCGCCATTGGATCTGACCCGGATGCGCTGCGTTCCGCTCGGTATTTGTCGCAATAAGCGATTTGCAGATTCTTCTTTTGTTTCAAATCAGATTTGGGGGCTGGCCCGTTCCATTGGAATTTTTACTTATTGGTCCCTTTAGATTTTGGGGATTGGCGCCTTTTGGAGGCATGAAAAATTCGACAATTAACGAGTTATTGATGTAGCCTTGCTGTCTAACCATGAAGGCGGCCGGATGAAAAATGTTACCCAGCTCGTCTCTGCCACGGCTTTGGTGTTTTTGCTGGCGGCGGTTGCAATGCCGTTATTCACAACATTGGCCCTGGCCCAAATATGTCCCACGGCGTTGGGATGCGGCAGCCCCCGCGGTGCACCGGGGCCTATCGCTGGTGCGGGTCTCCCCATCCTTGCGGTCGGATATGGCGTCTATTGGATGATCAAGCGCCGTCGCAAAGCGGACTGACATCTGACTGAAATCACCCAGATTTGAGGCCGGCAACGTGAGTAGCGCCGGTCTATGCACCGAAGCGGCCTGCGGCGCGAGGCCCCCGGGACGTCAGTGCTGAGCAGGGGTGCTGTCTTTTCCAATACCGACATTCGAATCCGTACCCCCCTGCCCTCGACGTTGTCATCAAAACGAAAGAGGCCGCTGCTGCAGCGGCCTCTTCTTACATCGGAACCGGGAAAGATCAGTCAGGCTTCTGGCGGCGACGCTTGATGAGCCAATAAACTCCATATCCGATTGCTAGGAACGGAAGACCAGCGCCAGCAATAGGGCCAGGTGCGCCGTGAACTCCGCCGTTTTTGTAGTCGCCGGTTTTCAGAGCAGAACCGCCTTGATAAACCCAATTGTCAGGCGAAACGATGCCGCTGTACAGCACAGTTCCTGCCGTGACTGGCACCCCTACTAGGGCAAGGAGCAAAACAAGTTGAGTAAACGTGAGCGGCATTTTCTTGTCCTTTTCCGATTCCACTTTTAAGTGTGTATTAATTCTGCTAAATCCGCAAGCATGATTTCCGTGCCGTGAATAGGCCGGAACTTATTTAATTGGATGCCATGTCCTTTTGGGATATACTTAAAATCATGTCGGCTCTTTTCGGAGATATAATTAAATGATGTCGGTAAGGTCAAAAATTATTGCGGCGATACAGCAGATCGCCGCGGATCAGCAGGTCACCCTGCCTCCGCTCAAAGATGATCTGTCTCTTCAGGAGACCGGTTTCGACTCGCTTGCTTTCGCCATCCTGGTTGCGCGGCTGGAAGACGATCTGGGCATCGATCCGTTTACCATATCGGAGGATGCAAGTTTTCCTCTTACGATAGGCGACTTCATCAAGGCCTATGAAAATATCCCCGCGTGAAATCTTTGCGCTGCATGGTTATCTCGATCCCGACCTGACGGGCCGCACCCTTTCGGACGCGCGACGGGTCGTATCGCTGACGGATTTTGCCAGCAAAACCTGTCTTAAGGGCCGGCTCGGCGAGCTCGCGGGCCGGTCGGTGCTGCTTGCGGTAGCCGGTCAATTCCTCTCCGCGCTTGCGATGCTGGAGATCGACGGCGTGGCGCGGCGCATGCTGTTGTGTCCGCCCGATCTCAACCCCGACCATATTCAAGCGTTCGTCGAAGATGCCGAAATCGATGCCGTGGTCACCGACCAGCCGGAGCGATGGGCCGCGTCTGGGATCAAATTGGTTGTAGAGGCCGAGGAATTTCTGCAGCCGGCGCCGCCTGCACAAACCGAACGGGAGACGGAATGGCTGATGCTGACGTCGGGGACGTTGGGATTGCCGAAAATCGTCGGCCATACGCTGGAAGGCTTGAGCGGCGCGATTGTCGCAGACGGTCCGGCCCGCGGCGCCCCGCCGGTATGGGCGACCTTCTATGACATCCGGCGCTATGGCGGCCTTCAGATCTTCTTGCGTGCGATCATCGGCGGCGGTTCGATGGTGTTGTCCGAGCCGGGCGAGACGATCGCCGATCATGTCGCGCGACTGCGGGAAAAGTCTGTCACGCACATTTCGGGAACGCCATCGCACTGGCGCAAGCTTCTGATGAGCGGCGCAGCCTCGGGCTTTTCTCCGCGTTACGTCCGGTTGTCGGGCGAGATCGCCGATCAGGCCGTCCTCGATGGTTTGCGTCATGCCTTTCCTGGAGCCTCGATCGGTCACGCCTATGCGTCGACCGAGGCCGGCGTCGGCTTTGCCGTGAATGACGGGCTTGAGGGTTTTCCCGCGTCCATGATCGGGGAGAGCCGCGACGGCGTCGAAATGAAGGTCGTGGACGGCTCGCTGCGGATCCGCTCAAGGGGCGCCGCGCACGCCTATGTCGGCCGGCAGGCGGCCGCTCTCACCGACGCGGAAGGATTCGTCGATACCGGCGACATGGTCGAGTTGCGCGGCGACAGGTACCACTTTGTCGGCCGACGCGGCGGCATCATCAATATTGGCGGGTTGAAAGTTCATCCCGAGGAAATCGAAGCGGTCATCAACCGGCTCGCCGAGGTGCGGATGTCCCGCGCCAGATCACGCCGCAGCCCGATCACGGGCGCGATCGTGGTCGCCGATGTCGTCCTCGCCGATGGCTGCGATGCCGGCCGGAGCGAGGAGATCAAGAACAGGATTCTCGCCGAGTGCAGGGCGAGTCTTGCGCCCCACAAGGTGCCCGCCATGATCAAATTCGTGGACGCGCTCGATGTCACGGCGGCCGGAAAGCTGGCGCGGACCGATGCATAATGTTCTAGTGACCGGAGGCAGCCGCGGCATTGGGCTGTCGATCGCGCGCAGATTGGCCGGAGCCGGCTACAACGTGATCGCGGTCGCACGGCGCGAGAGCGACGAATTGCGCGAAGCGATCCGCGCCATCGTGGAGCGAGGGACCGGCAGCCTTCATTTCAGGGCGTTCGATCTTGCCGACACCGACGCTATTCCCGGCTTCGTCAAGGGCCTGCGCGACGAGTTCGGCGCGATTTACGGTCTCGTCAATAATGCAGGCATCGGCACCGAAGGGCTGCTGGCGACGATGCACAACAGCGAGATCGAGGCGCTCTTGCGCCTCAACGTGCTCTCGCCCGTCATTCTCACCAAATATGTGGTGCGGCACATGATGGCCGACGGCGCCGGCCGCATCGTCAACATGTCCTCGATCATTGCTTCCACCGGCTATAACGGCCTGTCGGTCTATGGCGCAACCAAGGCCGCCGCCACCGGTTTTACCCGGTCGCTGGCACGCGAAGTCGGCAAGCTCGGGATCACCGTGAACGCGATCGCGCCCGGCTTTGTGGATACCGAATTGACGCAAAGTCTCTCGGAAGATCAACGCAAGCGCATCGCAGGCCGCAGCGCTTTGCGCCGCTTGCCGGAGACGGACGACGTCGCGCGCATGGTGGAATATCTCTTAGGCGATGGCGGCCGCAACATCACCGGAACCGTCCTGACCATCGACGCCGGCAACACGGCCTGAACTACAAAGATTCCAAACCTGCGACGAGACTAGCTTGACCCTGCTGAGCAGAGGTGCTGTTCATTTATGTTGGCGTGGGGCAAGAGGCAGAAAAAATTGTCAGGTGACTGAAGACAACAGCCAACGACTGGCGGAAGCAGATGGCAGCCGAGAAAGCCAGCCAGAGTTGGACGCTGGGTACGACAGCTATCGAAGCCTGGCCGATTCCAATCTCATAATCTTCGTCCCAAAACACACTGTGCCTCCCTTCCGTTTCAAGGCCGGCGGCTGGGAATTGTTGCGAGCGTCGATCGAGATAGATGCGGCGGCGAAAGCCCGCATCGTTGAGAAGGGCTTCTTCATAGATAGGGCGAACCCGACGAGTTCGGGCGAACTAATACCTAGCGACCACGAAAGGCCAGAATCGCCTTCCCTCGAGGTGGAATTCGCGCTCGTCATTTCCGACATGATCGACCGGGTGAAGAATAGCCCACAGGATATACGCCAAGTCATATACGACCTTGCTCGGTACAAGCTGCAGGAACAGCTTCTGCAAGTCAGCGCTGAGGAAAGAGAACGAACGCGGCAGGCCTTGGAAGGTGCTATCTGCGGCGTTGAGGCTTTCTCAGAGAAACGCGTTCAAATTGCGCCGGAACTCCAATCTCAACTCAACCCTCCTGATGCAGTATCGATCGATCGTAGCCTCTCCTATCCTGAATTGGTTCCACAAGTTGGACCACGCTCGCGCTTTGACTCTGAACGGAACGCTGGCGCTTTGGTGCAAAGACACAGTCCTTGGCCGCATCTAAGGCGAATGGCCGCGGTGATCATCATTCTCGTTGCAATATTGGGGGCCATTCAGCAACGACAGAACCTGCAATATTTGGTGCATAATATGCCCAAGCTCGAATGGAAAGCCGCAGTTGAAGAGCAGAGCACACCCTTGGTGTCGGCTCCGCCACCGGCAAAGTCTGCAGAGCTGCGGCCGGCAGACTACGGCGTCTATGCGATTAGCAACGGCGCACTTTACGATCTATCCTCACTGCCAGGTCGCGCTCCCGATATCCGAGTGGCGGTCTCCCCCCCGCTGACGACACCTAGCCGGACGCTCCTTACGAACGGACACCCAAGGTTTATTGTCTTTAGCCGCGATCTCGCCTCGATCGTTGCAGATCGCGCCGAGGTCCGGGTAATAGCCAAGGTTACTCGGGAATTCTCAGCCAAAGGTGCTGGCAAAAAGCCCGATGACGATGCCTGGGTCATTCGAAACATCTCATTTCCGTTTCGGTCGTCCCGCGTCAATGACAATCCAGAAATGAGCGAACTCCATAGCGAGGATCCTGGACTGGAGTTACCCCCTGGTCGCTACGCCCTTGTATTGAAAACCCAAGCATACGACTTCAGCGTTGCGGGCAACGCCGTCGATCCCAGGCAATGTATCGAACGAATTATAGGGTTGACGGGTACTTTTTATTCCGAATGCAAGAGCCCCTGAAGCCGATGCGGGGGCCTCCCGGTTTGCAACGTCAAACCCTGTTCAGTTCCCGGTCTTTCCTCTTGCCGGCTTTCGAAGCCGTACCCCCGGGCCACCGCCGTTCTCGTCGATGAACTCCACGCCGGCTGCTTCCAATGCGTGGCGAATTGCTAGGTCGTTGGCCGCGGTCATCGATGTCTCTTCATCGGTCAACTCGGCACGGCGAATAGTGGCAACGCCAACCGATGACTCCCGCGCGAGATCCTGAGCGCGCCACCGAACTAAAGCCCGCGCAGCTCTAATTTGGGCGCTCGTTAAAGGTCCAGATTTCATCTTGATTTCTGTATATCGTATGATATCTTAAATATCATGTGATCAACTAACGTTGCGGCGACTCGAGTCGTCACAGAAGGAGGAAAGCATGAAATTGAGTGGTTGGAAAAAGACGAATGAGGAACGCCTCGGCTTCATCGGCGGCTCAGATGCCAAAATCATCATGGGGGAAGACGAAGCTGCCCTGCTCCGCCTCTGGCGGGAGAAACGGGGCGAGATCGAGCCGGAGGACCTCTCCGACAGCTTAATCGTCCAACTAGGTTGCGTTACCGAGGACCTCAACCGGCGCTGGTATGAACGCAACACCGGGCAGGTCATCAAGGACGTTCAACGGCGCCTACAACATCCCGTCCACAACTGGATGGCTGCCACCCTGGATGGCGTCGTTGATCCGGGCGGCGCAGTGTTTGAGGCAAAATTCATGCTGCCCTGGACGTTCTCGGAGGAAGCGGCCGCCGAAAAACACATGGCGCAGCTGCAGCACAATATGTGGGTCACGAATTCGCGCTTGGCGGTGCTTTCGATCATCACGGGCGGTGGCAAATGGGTGGAAATGTCCATTAAAGCCGACCCGCTTTACCAGCACCTCCTCCTTACCGCCGAGAAAAAATTTTGGCGATGCGTTCAGGATGGCGAGCCCCCTCGCCTGTTCGGGGTCGAGCCGCCTCGCCCGCGGCTCCAGGCCATCCGGGTCGTGGACATGACCACGTCCAATAGTTGGGCGGAATTGACCGCCATCTTCCGCCGGACCCGCACAGCCCATCAGGAGCATGAGGGCGCCAAGGCGGATCTCAAGAAGCTGGTTCCCGAAGACGCCAGAGAAGCCTTCGGACATGGCCTGCGGGCTAAACGATCCAAATCGGGGGCGGTGAGCTTCGACCTCGTGGATATGGAGACCGCCGATGCACCGCTCCAGTGATAGCATCGGCACTATTGCTGCGGCCCTCGCCAAGGCCCAGGGCGAGCTCACAAACCCGGAAAAGTCTCTCACAGCCACCATCCGCTCGCCGTTTCCCAGGGAGGCAGATCGGACCTTCCGCTATGCTCCACTCGCCAGTGGCCTCGATATCGTCCGCAAAAGCCTAGGCCAGCGCGAGATAGCCACCATCCAGACAACCCGGATCGACCAAGCTACCGGGCAAATCCGCCTCACGACCCTCCTGGTGCATGCTTCAGGGGAATGGATTTCCTCCGATTGGCCGGTCTGTGCGTCGAGCGAAACCGCAGCGCCGCACCGCATGGGGGCCGCCCTCACCTATGCTCGGCGGTATGCGCTGTTCACTTTGGTTGGGATTGCCGGTGAAGACGATGTTGATGCGCCGGATCTCGACGCGATCGTCAAAGCCGATGCCGGTGAGCCGAGCGGGCCGGACGGGCGGCAATTTACCAAGCCTGTTCACGCTGGTGGCGGCGATCCGGGTGGTCGCCGCCGAACCCCGCCGGGACACTCCGCAAGGCTCGTTCTACCAGCCGAGCTGTCCGCGCAGGCGCGGGATCGTTTGCTTGCAGAACTGGACGGCGTCCATTCCAACGAGGAGGCAGCCAGATGGGCGCATCAAAGCCTGCCCTCAAAAAATACACTAGCGGTTGCAGACGCCCAACTTGTCGAATCCAGCTTCCAGGCAAAACTAGCCACCCTCGACGATCAGCAGCCCGAGCAACTCGCGGAGGTCTCGCAAAAGCCGGTGACGATATTGGTCCGACCGAATCCGGATACTACGAAGCCCCCAGCAGTTCCTTTAAAGGAGACTGGTCGCCGCGGTCGCGTGGCGCCGAAGACCGTTCGCCTGCGCGACAGCAACCACCGCAAATTCGTTTCCGCCCAACCATGTCTGGTGTGCGGCCGCACGCCTGCCGATGCCCACCATCTGCGTTTTGCTCAGCCTCGGGCACTCGGCCGAAAGGTCAGTGACGAGTTCACCGTCCCCTTGTGTCGGGCTCACCATCGCGAATTGCACCGGCATGGCAACGAGGCTGCGTGGTGGCGGAGTATCAAAATCGAACCGTTGCCGGTCGCGTATCGGCTTTGGCAGCACTCGCGGCTCAATGGCTCCGCCGACGCGGCACTCGCCACAGCTAGCAGGATAGCCGAGGGCCTAACCTCTATCAGGGCCGAAGACGGTAGCAACCAATGACCTCTCTTCGACAAATCGACGCCAATCGACGAAACGCCAACCGAAGCACCGGCCCCAACACCGAGGAAGGTAAACTTCGGTCCCGGCGAAACGCTGTCCGCCACGGGCTATGCGCCGAGACCGTCGTCGAGATCATTGAGGATATCGACGACTACAAAGGATTCGAAGCGGCGATCATTGCGGACTATGACGCACGGACGGCAGTCGAGCGTGAACTCGTGCTTCGCCTGGCATCGTTATTTTGGCGACTGCGGCGAACGACCGCTATCGAGACCGATCTACTCAGGATTCAGGCCGAGATCCTGCGCGATCGCAGGCTCGGCCGTTTTCCCGGCCAACTATCAAGCATTCTCCGGGTCACCGGTTGCCACATTGAAGATAGAGGGGATCCGAATGACAGCAACCCGCACGAGGCAGATGCTTGTAATTGCCACGCTCCTCTCCAAACCGCTCAACCGATCAGCTCCGCGCGACAACTAAGCCTTTGCTTCCAGCGGCTCGCCAATCTCGACAACGGCATATTCGAGCGGCTCGGACGGTACGAGTTGGCAATCGCAAGGCAGGTTCTAAAAACGCTTTATTTGTTGCAATCGGTACGCACCCGATAAGGCTTCACAGCCTCTCGCGATCGCGATCGGCAGTGGACGAATAGCCAGAGGGGCCGGCAATTCCCGCTAAATGCCGATGGTGCCTCATAAAATTAACCAGCGACGCCGACATCAAGCTTAACAGGCGAGTTTCATTGCGACGTCGCGCAAATCAGCTAAGAGAATTCCTGCAAAGATTCCGCACGCCATCGAACCGGAAAATGGTTCGTTGCGACAACCGAAAACAAATGCGGAAGGGAAAAACCATGGTACCGAAAGAGCGTCCTATACCCAAGCCGAAGACAGTGATCAGTAGTTCCGCAAAGCATTTAACCCTTCGCTATGCGGAGTTGCTTCACCTTCGACGGGTCGTTCGGGAAGCCGAATTGCCGGCAGGCGAAAGCAGTCACAATCCCGGCCGCAATGCGACACAACGAAAGCCTTCACCAGTAGCGGATTAAACTCGCAAGCAAGCCGGTCGATCTTCCGATTGTGGTGTCGGCCGAACTACTCTGCTGCTGGTATCGCCCGTCCATGGCGAGGATTATCCCTATCCAGCTCCGAATTCTTGATTACAAATTCCTCGATCAGGTGACCAGCTTTGAGGGCAGCCGTCAGCCAGCGCGGCTTTTTTCCACGCCCTGACCAGGTCTCGGACGATTCATTTGGATTTCGGTATTTTGGAAATACCCTAGGATATTTTCGTCGCTTACCGGGCGCGCCCGTCTTCAATTTCAAATCCAGCGGATCCGATAGCGCAAGCTCGCCTTTTTCGCGACTTAGCTGCGAAAGTCGCTTTTCTAGCTCGCGTTTTTCCGACGTCAGCCTAGCGGAGAGCACTCGGATGATTTCCTCGTGCAGCTGCCACATCTCATCAACCGACATTGCATCGAGATTCAGTTTCTTGCTCATCCGCCGCTTTCCGAGTGCCCCGATTCGAACAGCAATTATAAAAAGCTCTCATTAACATCCTTCAGCGCTGACAGCGAAAAAATCAGTTGATAACTTAGGCAACAGTTCGACACCAAAGAAAATAAACCAAGAATCTTTATTGAATACTCAGTTGCTGACGACGACCAAGCTTGCACCAGGAGGTTTATTCGTGTCCGCCGTACAGCTGGTGAGCTGTACTATTCAGTAGGCGTTTCGCTTGCGCAGGACCTCAAAACACGTCTTGATCAATATCTGGAAGTCGAGCCAAAAACTCCAGTTGTTGATGTACCAAAGATCAAGCTTCACGCGCTCCGAAATATGCTCAATCGACGGCGTCGCGCCTCGCGCACCGTTACATTGCGCCCAACCCGTGATGCCTGGCTTGACGTGATGTCGGTAGGCGTAGTCGCTTACGATATCTTGGAAATAGCTGTCGTGGGCCAAAGCGTGAGGCCGCGGCCCGATCAATGACATGTCGCCCTCCAACACATTCAACAGCTGCGGCAATTCGTCGATACTCGCGGATCGTAGCAGCCGTCCTATGGCCGTCACCCGCGGATCGTCACGCGACGCTTGCGCAACAATTGGCCCGTTCTCCTGGACGGTCATAGTCCGAAATTTAAATATGGCAAATTGCCTGCCATTAAATCCCTTCCGGGCCTGCCGAAAAATCACCGGGCCCTCGCTATCAAGTTTGATCGCAATGGCAGTCAGGACCATGATAGGCAAGAAGAATATTAACGCCAGGGAAGCCATCACGATATCGATGACGCGCTTGACGAAACGCTGGGGACCGCTAAGGGGCGCGCGTTGTATTTCGATGGCCACTACTTGCTGGCGCACTGACGAGGTAAACTGCGTCAACGATCGAACCTTCATGTCCGGCAACAACTGCGCAGCCACGGGGAGGGTCTTAATTTGGTCTCGGACGAGCTCAATGCGGCAGGTATCGTTCCATGGCAACGCCAGCAGGAGTTCTCGGCAGTTATGATCTCGAACAAAGTTAACGACGGAATTCATAATCCGAGTATCTGCCGATGAACGTGCTGAAGGATCATTTTCCCGGCTCAACGTAAAGCGGTTTACCTTAGCCGCGCCAAAAAAAGCCAGCAAATCGCTCGGTTCCAACGCGGCTATTTCATTGAAATCACCAATCAGCACCGAGTCACGCCGTCCGATCGCTCCGCGCGATATAGCTTCCGGCAAGACTATCTTTGCAATCTTGCGCAACCCGAGCAGACCAACGGGCGCAAGAAAATAAAAAGTGACAAATGCGCCGCGAGAAAAGTCGACGCTAACCTTGAGAAGGAATGCGATGAATGCGAGCAATAACCCTGTCGTAAACCAGCAAACCAGTATTTTGCCGATCTCGACGCGCGGCTTGGCGCTTTCTGGAAAATCGTAGTAACCGCTGCCCTTCATTCGCAAGGTGAAGAGTAAGCCCGCGAGCAAGCCGACAGCGCTATACGGCAAAAGATTGGGGATCGGATTGCCGACCAATAATTGGTAACCGATCCCGCCTGCCAAGCTCGAAATGAAAATGATAAAAGCATCGGCCGCCGATAGAACGTAGGGGATCGCGTCGCTAGAAAAACTCGTTGGCGGCCTGCGCGAAAAATCCTCTAGTCCCGTTTTGTCACGAACATCCGACCCGATCGACATAATTACCCGCCACTATTTTTTACTATTTAATTCTTGCGTAAAGGAGCTCAAATGTCGGCGTCATATTAAATCACTGTTAACCAATCGTTATAAGCTGACTTGGTACGCAGCGCAATATTAATCTATTCGGCTGAACCCTTAATTTGAAGCTGCCTTGACGACGCTGCAGCTCGCATCCGCGCCGCCGCTTTCTGCCGAGGGCAGGGCCGACTTCAATATTTTGGTGCTGTTACCGATTTCGACACTCGGGGTTGGGCATTTTATATTTTGGCAATAATCGTCGGAGCAAAGCCTCTTCGGCAGCGAGGCTATGGCCGGCTGACCCCAGGCCGCGCGTTTGCGCAAGACGAAGCGTGTTTAACCGTTGGTCGTCGTTACGATGCTGGCCGCGCTCGTACTGGCCCATCAATCCGATTTGCTGTCCGCAGCCTCCTGCGTTCAATCAACGGCTTAGAATGGGCAAAAGCAATTCGAATGGATTCACAAACTCTCCCAATCGCGACCTGAATTCTGCCGGAAAGCGACGACCAAATTGTTTCCCATGCGGTTGCGGTAAAGGGGTCGGCGCTCGCGATACCGCACCGCAGCAAGTAAATGAATAAAATCAGCAATCCGTTTCACGAAAAATTAGAAAAAAATTCAATGGTGAGACGAGAACTAGCTGCAGGGGAACCGCATGATTACACTCTCAATGATCAGCTTTTTGGTTGGAGTGGCACTAGGACAGCGCTTCAAAGTCTTGGTCTTGATGCTTGCATTCGCGATTGTGCTGGTCTTTGCGGTTGGAACCGCGCACGCTCAGACGGCTTGGTCGATCGTCCTAATGGCTGCCATAACGGCTACATGCCTGCAGATCGGCTACCTCATTGGAATATTCGTTCGTCAAGTTCTGGTGTCCGCCTTATCACGCAGGTCGTCGCCCCTCACCTCCTCCGAAACACCAGCAAGGCATGCCGCGCGCTAGCTAGTGGCGCGAAAGTGGAAGGCAACCGCTGTGATCGAGGCCTTTGTTGTTCGGCTCGCGGCAGATCCCTGCGCAAATAGGGTCAGACATTGGCCCAGAGTTCGTTGCCGTCGCTCCGCGTCACTGGATGCGGCCGTTGGAGCCAGAGCCCGGATACATCATACATCGAACCAGAAAGTCCGCTGGGAAAATGGCTACTGCGAGAGCTTCAACGGCAGACTGCGTGACGCTTGGGCAAACCAGCTACGCTAGCACCAACGCTCCCAGTCAGCTCGGAAGCGGCTTGCGGAAGTCGGCATTGCGGACGGCTTTCTCAAAAGCCAACAACAGGACTTCCAGCGACGGTGATTCGAATACATGCACATGCTTACCCGGGAGTTGGACGACGCTGCCCTGCGGACAGAGACACATCCACTGGTCTATTGAATACGAATTTTCCTGGCTAATGGCCAAGAACACTGTTCCTGGGACCGGGACAGGACGCCAGTTTTCTATGGCTTGCCGTCTGAAAAAAAAGAGCAGCAATCGCCGAACAAACCCTGCGCGACTCGGCCAAAAACGCGTCGTCATTGAAAGTACGCAACGACGTCGAGAATCGGAAGAGCAAAATCTCCCTAACAACTCCTGCAACAAGCGGTAAACGAAAACGCGGAAACCAAGGTTTCGGCCCGCATAAATCTTGCGCAGTAAGCGTAAGGGTCGCTCGCCCCACCATCCTTGCTGAGCGTTATGCGCTGGTGACCGAGGCCTTATCACATCAATTAGCCCCAGGAAACAAACGCTGCGTCCGGAGTGAATGAGACGTCGCGCAGCCTCAAAGGCAACGCTCCCGCCAAAGCTGTAGCCGGCAAGCCGCAGAGAACCATCAGGTCTGCGACGATCAATCTCGCGAGCAACCGCCGCGCCGATAGCTTCCATACTTATTAAATCGGCGAGAGGCCCCTCAAGGCTTTGCAGCTCTATTATCTCAACTGGAACTCTGTCCGACAGCCTGTTTCGGAACTCTACAAGCTCCTGTTTGTCGCCGTAAATTCCGGGAAAAATGTACACGGGTGAAACATCCACAGAAATATCGGTTTCCTTTCGGCAAACGCGAAAAACAAACATAATAATTATATCAAAGGGTTCGGTACTTTCGCAACGTTTAGGTAAACTTGCGCTTACTTTTGACAAAGGGAAACTTTGCAAAGATATAAGCATATCTGACAATTTAAGGTCACCTGGAATGTCACCGAAAGTACGCGTACTAGTGATTGCAACTAACGATTGGTCTTCGATAGGACAGCTCGTATTGGCCCTTATTAAAGTCGGTTTCGAAATCGCTGTTGTTTGTCCTTCCGGAAGTCCCATCAAGAATATCAGAAACCTGAATGCCCGATACAAATACAAGACGTCGCAGTCGCTAAAGTCCATTAGGGGCGCGATCGCTGACTGGGCCCCCGTTTTTCTTGTCTGCAACGACGACGTCGCTGTTCGTGAATTGCATAAGATCCACCGCCAAGCCTGCATCGAAACTGACAGCCCCGAAAGCGGCGGTCTAATCGAACTTATCGAATCGTCTTTGGGAGATCCTCAGTCGTTTGCAGTGTCTCGATCAAAGAGCCGGCTAATGTCGGTTGCCAAAGCGCTAAACATCCCTTGTCCGCCCACAATCGTTGTCAATACCCATGAAGATATCGATCGCCAGCTTGGCAGAGTTGCATATCCAGTATTGATCAAGTTGGACGAGTCATGGGGCGGTCGTGGGGTTCGTCTAGCCCGCAATCAGCGCGAACTTCTGCATGCCGTTTTGGAGTTGTCCTTCCCCTATAACTGGCCAAAGTCGTTAAAGCGGCTGGCAGCGCGCGGTATCCAACATCTACCTGATCGCTGGCGGCTACCACTTCCTCAAAACATTAGCATTCAAAGTCACGTTTTAGGACGACCAGCAAACCGGGCGGTTGTTTGTTGGCATGGAAGCATTTTAGCAGGAATTAGCGTTGAAGCAGTCCAGACAGAGTCACAATTTGGTCCAACGACGCTTGCCAAGATCCTCGACCACGCCGAGTTGGCGGAAGCTGCGGAAAGAATTGTAGCGAGCCAAAAGCTATCGGGCTTTCTGGGCTTCGACTTCATACTTGATCATGCAAACCAAGCGTGGTTTCTGGAAATGAATCCACGCGCAACGCCCACTTGCCATCTGCGCTTTGGAGCACCAAGTCTGCCGGCCTCGTTATTTGCCACAGTCACGGGAGAACAACCCCGTAACGACGCTCGAGAGGTTCCTCAGGATACGATTGCGGTTTTCCCAAATAGGGTTTCGCAACAATCTTCGTACTCCTACTTCGACGATGCACCAGAGGAAGAGCCCGAATTTATTGACGCCTGCAAGAGGTCCCACTTTCTACTCAAGCTTCTAGGCAGAAAGAAAGAACGCTGCACGATTCCTAGAAACCTCAGTCATAAAATCGTCGATATGTTACAATTATAGGAAGACGCTCTTCTGATGAGAACGGAACGACACGATGTGGCGATCGTCGGAGCAGGCCCTTACGGTTTGTCACTCGCGGCCCATTTAAATGATCGAAATGTCGATTTTCAAATCTTTGGCGAACCGATGCAGTTCTGGCGTGATCACATGCCAAGAGGAATGCAGCTTAAGTCTGACGGGTTTGCTTCAAACCTATACGATCCAAAAAACATTTACACGCTTCGGAATTATTGCCAAGAGCACGGTCTCAATTACAAAGACACCATGTTGCCAGTCGAATTGGACACATTCGTGAAATACGGAATTGCCTTTAAGGCGCGTTTCGTTCCTCACTTGCGAACAAACAATGTTCTGAATATCGAGAAGATTTCAAATGGCTTTTCTCTTAGGTTAGATAATGACGACATCATCACTGCTCGAAGAGTTGTTGTTGCTGCGGGGATTCGTCACTTTCGACATATTCCTCCGGGCCTGAAGACTTTGTCTTCGCAGTACGTCACCCACAGTAGCGAGCACCACGAGCTCGCGTCTTTTAAAAATCGAGATATCGTTGTCCTCGGTGCGGGAGCATCTGCGACCGACATTGCTGCGTTGCTTCAAGACAGTGGAGCCAATGTTCAGCTTGTCGCGCGCGAGCAATTCGTTCGCTTTCACAGCGGTGGAGACACTGATCGGTCGTTGTTTCAAAAGTTACGCCACCCGGGTAGCGGCATAGGACCTGGCCTCCGATCCCGTTTCTATTGCGATGCTCCGTGGCTGTTTCATCATCTTCCCGAAAACCTGCGCTTGTTGGCTGTTCGGCGCACCCTTGGGCCGGCCGGAGGATGGTTTATGAGAGATAGGGTGATCGGCCGAATTCCACTGCTGCTAGGATGCTCGCTAGAGGATGCGAAAGTCAAGCATCACCGGGTGTACCTAAAAATTCGCGGAACTGAGGGGGCGTTTCACGAGCTTGTGGCCGACCATGTGATTGCCGCGACAGGATACAAACTGGACCTCCAGCGATTTGATTTTCTCGCTGCCGAAATCTACTCCAGATTACAGATTGTAGATCATACTCCGGTACTTTCTTCGTCGATGGAATCTTCGGTTCCCGGCCTCTATTTTATGGGAGCGATTGCAGCCAACAGTTTCGGCCCGGTGATGCGTTTTGCATTCGGCGCGCGCTTTGCGGCGGCTCGGATAGATCGGGCATTCGCTTAGGTGGTAAAATCCCTATTCTTCTAGCGAATTGCGGGTGAATGAACCTCAATGGCTCTCCTGCCCGAAACAACAGCAAGGCATGCCGCGCACTAGTGGCCTGTCAGGCTTAGCGAACAGCGGGGAGTGTTGTGGCTAGCACAAGTGCCTGGCGATCCGTGTCACGCGGAAACGCAACGCAACGCAACGCAACGGGTGTCATCGAGACTCTCGTTGTTCGTCTCGCGCGAGATCCCGCGCAAATACGGTCAGACATTGGCCAAGAGTTAGTTCCCGTCGCTTCGCTTCAATGGATGCGGCCGTCGGAGCCAAGACTGGATACACCGAACAGAGCCGATGCGGATGTCTCTGGTCGTTTTTGCGTGAAACGATTTGGTCCTCATGTCGCATGCTACGGACATTTGCCGACGCTCGCTGAGGCGAAGGCGGCGTTCAAGGCCGATTACCTAGTTCGAGAAAAACTCAAAGGTTTGCGACGGCAGGGAATTTTAAGAAGCTGACCGTTCACAACGCGCGTTTTGAAATCATCTTGGGGCGGTTGAAGGGGTGGCGGCAAGAACAGATGACCTAGTCTTAGGCGGTACCGTACCTCCTGGAAGAGGTGAGGAGGTTGCGACAGGCCCAGAATTCTTTCGTCCGGATATGTTCTTGGGCGCGACAACAAGCGCCGGAGCTGCCGGTCCGCCGGATTCGCTATTGCTACCGATGGACTCTCCGGGAACCGAGACAAACGTCGTATCAGTCTGCAGGTCGAATATTTCAACGCTCGTCCTCAGCGCGCACGCTTTGACAGAATCGACGGCGTCGCCGATGCTCACAATCGCCCGCACGAGTTTCGATGGTTGTGATGCCACTACGGAAGTCGACTCCCCGGCCTTCAATTTGGCCATCGTCGCGTCGCCGATCAGGGAACCGTCAGCGCCAAAGAAACTCACCTGCACTTGGCAGGGGGCAAGATGAGTAGCATTCGCGGGTGCAAGTACATTGGAGATGATGGCGCGCACACCCTGATCTTTAGTGAGGGACACGGCTGCGAAGCGGGCGCCTTCGGCCCGGGGCGAAGCCCCTAGCCCGTCTTATTCGCCAGCGGGCGCCTGAGAGGTTGGCGAGCGTGGCGTAAAGCGCTGATGCGGCGTAGGATTTGGTTGCGAAGCCAACCCCATCACCTTCACCCGCGAACGCCACGCCCGCCATGACCAATGATACGATTCTGCCATTCTCATTTCCAGCCGTTCAGGCCAAGAAAGTCACAGCTGCCTTCGATGGCGGGCGCCTGACCTCGAATGGGGGCGTGATGCTTCTGGCGATGGCCGAGCGGCGTCTCGGTTTGGCCGACAATCTGGCCCGGGTGTTCCCGGATCGGCGCGATCCGACGCGGGTCGTGCACAGCCTGGTCGATATGTTCCGCGCCCGCATGTTCGCGATCTGCTGCGGCTACGAGGACGCCGACGACCTCGATCATCTGCGGTCCGATCCGGCGTTCAAGTTGGCCTGCGGACGGCTGCCGGACACGGGTCGGGATTTGTGTTCGCAACCGACGCTGTCGCGGCTAGAGAATTCGCCGCGACTGCGCGACGTGATCCGCCTGACCTACACCTTGGTCGACGCATGGATGGATAGCTATCCGTGCGAGCCCGCATCCGTCACGCTCGACATCGACGACACCTGCGATGTCGTCCACGGCCATCAGCAACTCTCGCTGTTCAACGCTCATTATGACGAACGCTGCTTCCTGCCGATCCACGTCTATGACACGGAGAAGAGCCGGCCCGTGGCGGTCGTGCTGCGGCCCGGCAAGACGCCGGGCGGCGTCGAGGTGCGTGCCCATCTTCGACGCCTGGTACGGCACATCCGCACGCGGTGGCACAAGACGCGAATTACGTTCCGTGGCGACGGGCACTATGCTCGGCCGGAGGCCATGACGTGGTGCGAGAACAACGGCATCGACTACGTCTTCGGTCTGTCTGGCACCAAGCCTCTCGCCAGAAAAGTCGACGAGGTCGCTGACGACATCCGCACGCGACGCGCCATCGAGAACCTGGCTGTTCTGCGCGGCTATACCGAGACGCGCCACAAGGCAAAATCCTGGGATCGCGAACGGCGCGCCGTCGCCCGTATTGAGGCGACCACGCTCGGCCTCGACATCCGCTTCGTCGTCACCAGCCTCGATGTCGGATCGGCCGCATGGATCTACGACAGCCTGTATTGCGCGCGCGGCCAAGCCGAAAATCTGATCAAGCTGCACAAGACGCAGCTCGCCTCCGATCGCACCAGCTGCCGTTCGGCGCTTGCCAACCAGGTCCGCCTCGTTCTCCATACCGCCGCTTATTGGTTGATGCTTACCGTGCGCGACGCCATTCCCAAAGCCCGGGAATTGGCCACTGCCGAGTTCGCGACGCTGCGTCTTCGTCTCTTGAAAATCGCCGCCAGGGTCGTCGAGACCACGAGCCGCATCCGCCTCGCGTTCGCCGCGGCATGTCCCGAAGCCGACCTCTTCCGCAGCTTGCCCGGCGCACTGCTGCCGCTCGGTCCTTGACCGGCGGGGCGTGCGCCCCCGTTCGCCCAACCCATCCCTCAAGCGCGTTGCAAAGTACGGATCGTCAAGCGGTGAAAAGCCGAAGGCAATCCTGTGCCCCTCGTCAGCGGAGATCTGCGGCCGCATCAATCGGACCAAAAAACCGCATTCTCACGAATAGGACGGGCTAGATCACCGGCTTGGCTGGCTGAACTACCGATGGCAAGGGCCAAAGCCGCAAATGCAATTTTATTCATTTCCGCCACATTTTCCGAACCATCCGCACCGCAGTGTCCTGAAATTGACACGAGCGCAAAGCGGATTCGAAGCCGATGTTCGCATTTTTCAAGGCTGTTACTTGCAAGCAACACCTGTCACCGGTAACTCGTTCGGGTTTCGGGCTCAGCTTTAACCTCGCCGGCGAGAAGAGCTGATGGCCATGCGCGCGGCGACGTGAGGGACCACTTGTTTCACGCCGACTGGGTCCAAAAAAAATTCGTTCCGGCCGCGCTGCAAAATGCATTGGCCTCATGGCTTATCGCCGACGAAAGAGTTCTGACGGATTGTCGTTTGAGGGTACATGTCGCGCCGGCCGTTAGCCGGTTCGTCTCGAAGAGTTTTTCTGCAAACCTGCAGCGCGCTGCACGAATGCGGCAAGACATAACAATGGCCCGACGACGGAAAGAACAGTAAAAGGTACGTATCCCACCAAGTCCGTGATACTTCCAAACTGCATAAATCTCAAAAAATCAACCGCAAAAGCAAAGGCTATATAATTGAGTCCGACCACACGTAAGAGCCGCCAGCCCCTGGACCCCAGCGTTTGTTGCAGACGAGCAATCGAGAACAGCGCAAGAAGGTAGGTCCAGAGGACGGCGACTCCAAAAAAGACAAACGTCCGGCGACCTGGGGCCGCTCCTATGTGAATGAGCCAGACGACAAGCGCGATGTGAACAAGATGCGCTGACGCAAACGCGAGGCCAAATTCACGCGCACGGCGTTTGAGGGGCTCGAAAGCTGGTCCAAACAGTGCCGTCATCGCGCCGGCGGCATAAGCTGGCCAAAATAACAGGAACGAGAGGCGCGCTGTCACCTGTAGTGCCACGTCGGTGCCCCGCTCCCCTGGTCCCAGTGCCGCAAGCACCAGAGCGGCCAGACCGAGCGCCACGCAAAAGGCCGAGCCAATCCACACCGCGACAATAGGTCGAGCCAAGCTCGTCAGGTCTGGAGAATGTCCCTCTTGCTGACCCATCATGGTCCCCATCGGTCAGTCGTGCTTACCAATGAACATCGCGGTGCAAACTTACACTTTCGATCAGAAGACACAGCCGCATTGTGGCTGCGGCGAGGCCTCCGTCGGAGCTAATGTGAATCGATAGAGCGCCCAAAGCAGAAATTGAACGACCAGAGCCGATTCCTCACTCCCCCTCGATCCGGACGGCACGCAGTTTCGGGGACCACTTGTCCTGACCGGCAAAGACTCCGGTCTTGGCAGACATGCGAGCCATCCATGAGATCGAGCCAAGCAACTAAAGTATAGGTGGCATTCTCCGACAATGCTGCGTAGCGACTAGCAGAAATCTTGAATGCAAAGGCCGGGCTGAAAAAGGCGAAGGGGAAATGAACCGACTGGTCCCACATAGTATTCGACCATTGCGGCGCAAGCTTTACGATCTGTTCGCTGCGGCGCCGCAAGGGTCAGGATACCAGAAAAATATAGATTTCACAGTTTAGAAACGGGTGGTTGTAAGGTCCATGTAAGCTGGACCTATACTTTTCTTGGTCCGTAGAAATGATTCACTTTCGGGGACGGCAACGGCGATGCGCTCGTTGCCATGTTGCGCGGTATGAAAACTTGGTCACGACAAAAGTCTATCCGAGTGACACCTCCCACCCGAGAATTTGCTGCGATCGAGCGTACGGTAGATGACTGCCGGTCGGTGGGGGATTACACCTTCGTATCGTCCCCATTTGTTTACGGATCGATGATGCTGAATGATCCCGAAATTGGTTTGCATCTTCGCTCCCTCAGCGAGAGATGCGGCGGGATTGAAGACGTCGGGCTTGGTCTCATCTGGGACGCAGCGACGCTTGAAGACGAGGTTAATCGCCGCGCGGCGGTGCTGTCACAGATGGGCATCGGGCGCGGATCCGTAGTCTCCATTGGGCACGGTGGTACCGCGCGGTTTTTTGCCGATCTGTTCGCGACTTGGAGTGTGGGAGCCGCTGCCGCGTGCCTCGACCCAACGCTTACCCCAGGCGAGCTTCGGACCGTCGTTGCCTTCGCAAGATCGGCCGTGCTGCTTGTCGATGGCGCGGCATCGGTAGACCACCTTCCAGTGCCGATCGTCGACCTCGGCCGCGAGTCTCCCAGGAGTTTTTCAGGCGGTGCGCCACCGCACGATCCTGACGACCCGGCGCTTGTGCTGTTCACCTCCGGGACGACTGGCGCGCCGAAGGGCGTTGTTCTGAGTTTTCGGGCGCTACAGGCACGGATCGATGCGAATATCGCGGCGATCGGCACGGCAGCGCTAGCACGCTCATTGGTGTCGCTCCCGACGCATTTTGGACACGGGCTCATCGGGAACTCCCTCACGCCGCTGCTGGCAGGAGGCGATATCATTCTCCATCCGCTCGGCATTCCGATGGCGAATGATCTGGGCCGCATCATCGACCAACACAAAATCACGTTCATGAGCTCGGTACCGACGCTGTGGCGTCTGGCGCTGCCCCGGAGCCCCCGGCCTGCAGGCGATTCCTTGGTGCGGGTTCACGTTGGATCGGCTCCCTTTCCAGCGGAATTGTGGTCGGAAGTGGTGGCCTGGTCGGGTACCGAGGTGGTCAATTGCTACGGCACCACAGAGACGGCCAATTGGATTGCTGGCGCATCCTCGCGCGCCGACGGCATCGCGGACGGCCTGCTCGGAAAGATGTGGGGCGGCAGCGCAGCAGTCATGGACGAAAGCGGCTCGATACGACATGTGGGTGCCGGGGAAATCATTATACAATCGCCGAGTCTAATGTCAGGCTATTGGGATCGTCCTGATCTCACCGCACCCGCATTCCATCAGGGTTGGTACCGAACCGGCGATCGAGGCTCGATCGATCAGCAAGGCCGCCTTTGGCTCACCGGCCGCGTCAAGGACGAAATCAATCGCGCGGGCTTCAAGGTGCAGCCGGCTGAGATTGATGGCTTGCTCGAGAGCAATCCGGCCGTCGCCGAGGCCTGCGTTTTCGGTATCAGCGACCCGCTGGGCGGAGAGGCGATCGCCGCGGCTATTCGGCTAGAGAACGGTGCGAGCGCCAGCCCCCAGAGCCTTCAGGCCTGGTGTCTTGAGCGGGTGCGTCGAGAGGCCGTTCCCGAGCGCTGGTTTATTGTTTCCGAGATCCCGCGCACGGCGCGCGGCAAGGTCAGCCGCGACGCCGTGCGCGGAATGCTTGTCAAGGAAACGGTTGCTGACGTTCGCACCTCCGACCTTGCCGCGCCAGCGCTTTACGATGAAGCTCCAGCCTTCGCCGCGCCCGCCCGCAGCGTCAGGACTGCGGTTGAACGCGCGTGGACCGAAATTCTCGGTCGCGACTCCTACCTCGCAGACCTTCCGCTCATCGAAACCGGCGGTGATTCTCTCGACGTCTTGCGCATGTGGCTCCTGATCGAAAAGATCCTCGGTGCGCGATTGTCCATGGACGTTCTCGTGTCCGGTCCAACACCAAGCCAGCTCACGGCTGCGCTGGAGCAGCAACTTTGTGCACTTTCCAGCAGGCCCGCTCTCCACCCGCCCTCGGAGCGAGCGCCGTTGGTCTTTCTGATGACGCCCTCAGTAGGCGATACGCCGGGGCTGGCGCGCTTCCGCGTCGGATTCAAAGACAACATCCGCTTCACCGTGATCGAGTATCCGGGCTGGCAGGAGATGATCGACGCGGGCGCTGGTTTTGATGTGCTGGTCGACGCTGCAGTCGCACAAATCTGCGCGCTAAGCCACGAGAACGACCTTTGTCTTCTGGCCGGCTACTCGTTCGGCGGCTTGGTTGCGGTGGAAACAGCCCGTCGTCTCGTGGAATGCGGTCGCAGAATCGGTTTTCTCGGGCTCGTCGATACGCAGGCTGTGAACACGCCAGCAGCTCCACGAAGACGATGGCGAAGGATAATATCCACGCTGATTTTGATGTCAGCATTACGAGCGCCAACAATTATCGGTCAATTGGCAACGTTGCTACCTGCGAAGCTTGCCATCACCTTCGAGTATGTGGTGAATAACCGACTGCGGCAGGAGTCGCTACGCGGGCTGCGCTTGAAGCCACTACAGGTACCAATCACGTTGTACCGGTCCGGTGAGAGTTGTTCGAAGTTGCTCGACAACGGATGGGGCGCTTATTGTAGCCGTGTTGCGGTGGTACCCATCGGCGGCACCCACCTCTCGATGTTGGAGCCACCCTTTCTTGACGTTTTGTGCACGCGATTTCTCGAAGATGCATGTCGCGTCAAAACTTCTGGATGAACGGGAACCCACCCATTGACGGATGCAGTCCGGGGGACAGGCAAGATGATGGGTATGATCTGCCATTGAGTTCTGCGCGGAAGGGGCTGGGTTAAACCAGGAGCGTTCGAAGCAACAACTTCGCATGCGTCAGGCGCAGATTCTGCCCGGACGCGAAGGTCATGTCGGCGGAAACGCGGCCGACAATCGGTTGTTCGTCGATGCGGTGATGTACCGGTATCGGGCGGGCATCCCTTGGCGCGATCTGCCGGAGCGTTTCGGGGACTGGAAGAGCGTCCATCAGCGGTTCGGCCGGTGGGCAAAGAGCGGCGTTTTCGAGCGCATTTTGAAGCTGTTGGCGAGCGATCACGATAACGAATACATGATGATCGATGCCGCCATTGCGCGCGCTTATCAACATAGCACCGAAGCACGAAAAAAACGGCCAGCAAGCGATCGGCCGATCGCGCGGCGGACTGAGTACCAAAATTCACGCGCTCGTCGATGCGCTGGGCAACCCCGTCAAATTGATGCTCACATCAGGACAAACCCACGATCTCGTCTGCGCAGAGCCGCTGCTTGAGAATTCCGATCCGGCGGCTTGGATTGGCGACAGGGCGTATGACGCCGACGCCCTTATCGAAACCCTCTCCGAGAGGCAGATCACCCCGGTCATTCCTTCCCATCCCGACGCGCGATTCCATTGCCATGCGATTTTGCCCTGTATTGCGAGCGCAACCTCGCCGAGCGCTTCTTCAACAAACTCAAGCACTTTCGCGCTATCGCAACACGTTATGATAAGCTCGCCAGAAATTTTCTGGCCGGCGTCCACTTGGCTTCGGCTATCATCCTGCTCAACTAAAGACAGGCTGTAGGTTCCGACAGGTGCAGAATCACAACGCACGTTTTGAAATCATCTTGGGGCGGTTGAAGGGGTGGCGACAAGAACAGGTGACCTAGTTTTTGGCGATACCGTGAGGGCGCATAATATGACGTTCCACAACGTCTTTTTCGTGGTCTTGTTTGCCTTTTTGTCGCTGAGCACACCAGCGGTATGTGCGACCGAGTGCGTTGTTAGTGGGCCGCGTTACGGGCTGATATCGGACGTGGTGAATTGGTCAATAAAGATCGGCAGCGGACAGAGTTGTATTCGCGGTCTCCGATTCAACAATGTTGTGTTTGAAAGTCTGAAGCTGGTCTCTCCACCTCAGGTCGGGCAAGTCACACTCCGAGGACCGAGTTTTATCTACTCGGCCAAGTCGGAATATGAGGGGGAGGATTCTTTCACCGTCGCGATCTCAGGCATAGTCAACAGGTCAAGGGGAAGTTCAACCATTCGCATCGCCGTTTCAGTTGGGAGCCCGGCAGCGGCAGCGATCCATGATCGCAGCCCCGCGCCAGCCGCGGTACCCAAACCGGCGGTCGACAATAACCTTCCTCTCCCCGTTGATGGACCGTTGCCACCATGCCCCACATGGGACTGGTCTAAGGGGTCTCCGCCTCCGATGCGACCACCCTTCGATAGGTCAAAACTTTATTGTCCGCCCCCACCCTTTAAGCCGCCAGGTCAACCTATCGGATGCCGTTGCGAGGAATGATCTGCCCTCTCTGAACTGGTCCTACCTGAAATACGTTCTTGACTATGGAGGATGTAATTAATGTCAGAGAGAAGCCAAACAGCGGATAGAGATCGTTGCACCCCGGCAAAGCCGGATTGACATTCCAGACTCTGACCGTTCATTGCAGGCCGCCTCACTTGGCGGTCTCTTTACTTTCGAGCTGCTTGCTTCTCCCTCTAGGGGGCACCTTGAAGCTCGCCCCACGGGAGGCTTTCGGCATTGCAAGAGGTGTTCACCGCTACGGCGATGACGGGGGCAATGTGCCTAACCAATCCAAGCTCGCGAAGAAATCTGGACCAAGCGTAATGGAGCACTGTCCATAATATTGGCTGTTGGGTGTACACCGTGCTGCGAAAGACGATGAACGAGCGATCTGTGCCCGCAGCAAGATGTCGAATGAGATCCCGGTTCGATCCATCGGGGGTAAGCCTTGCGACCTGCAGATTGCATGAGGCTTTGGTGGCTCGGATGATAGGCGTGTAATTCACTACCTCGTCAGTTACGACGACGTCGAAGTGGTTGCGTTCAAAGAATTTGACAAGATCTTCCTTTAGATAGTTTTGATCATCGGGTTGGATCGCGATCTTCCATCCAATGGCCAGCAAAAGCACGACAGCGATAGACCACCTAAATGCGATGGAAGAGTTCACGCCTTACCCCTAGCACACTGAAGCCGACTATTAGGCCGAGTATGATTGTGTTGCCGACCGCGTCGCCCCATGGGCTATGGAAAGTAGCGTAATGCCATTGGCTCAATCCCATGAAACTTATCCGCGTAACGTTCACCGCAATCACTGAAATGCAGGCCATAAGGCACCATAACAGATCGTAAGCGGACCTCTTGTGGCCCACTAATTGGCTCGCGGTAACCCAACACAGGAATGCAAGAGACACGTTTGCAAGCGAAGAACAAGCCGGCAAGATTACAAGAACACCAGACCCGTCAGCAAATTCGACGATGTCCCCAGTCCGATGAGTGCCCAATATCCAACCAACAACTGACGCGTCGATCTGCAATATAAGGTTGGCAAAGAACTGAAATAGCAGTCGGCTCCAGAGCATTGGCGCGGTGGTAGCTAGCAGTATGAAAGCGCCCCGTCGAGATGAGACGATATTCGTCGAGACAATAATGTAGAGGCTAAGTGCGGTTATTGCGAGCCAGCTCAGGGGGCTGATCGGAAGAATGACCAGAAAGACGAAACCTGTCCCCATGGCGAGTTCTGAGGAACTAACCCCCATCGTTCGGTCTCGAAGAACGAGAGATACCCCGGCGGCACACGAAATCCACACAATTACGCTAATCTGGAAGGTATTGAAAAGCGCATCCGCCCATCCAAGCTGGTTGATTGATTGGATGATGCGTGATGCGAGACCACTTACACAACCGAGAGCGGCAAGCCCCGCGAAGAATTCGCCACGCGGTAATTCCTTTGCTATTCGAAATACTGAACCACGAGAAATCAATTCGTTTGAATAAGCGATCAAACTATACCTCATTACACTTTCAGTTTGCCGCCGGTTAGTTCGCCTGGCAACGGTCGAGTTTTTGTGAGACCCGAAATGCCCTTGATAAATTCTGGAAGGTCGTACACGACGACGGTGGAAGTTTCAGTTTTCCTGGACACTGAGTAGGCCTAACCACGATTGATCGAACTAGGCGAAGTTCCGCTCAGCAATGTCACCAAATCCAGCGTTCCACCGAAACGCGATATCCTCGCGACGTGCCGCTTCTCCGATTGATCGTTTAGGGTCAAGCACTCTAGACCATCCGCCACTACGTATCCCGATGCCGCTCACTGCAATACTCTATCGCACTTCGTGGATATCTGCTTGCACCCGGTGCAGCGTCGCATACCGGCCGCCTTTGTTGATCAGCTCTTCGTGCGTCCCATCCTCCACCAGTCGGCCGCGGTCGATGGTAATGATACGATTGCTTCGGCGCACGGTCGACAGACGATGAGCGATGACGAAGACAGTGCGACCCTGCGCGATGCGTTGCATGTTATCCTGAATGATGCGCTCGCTTTCATAATCCAGCGCACTAGTGGCTTCGTCGAAGATCAAGATGCGGGGGTTGGTCACCAACGCCCGGGCGATGGCGATGCGCTGACGCTGTCCACCTGAAAGGCTGGCGCCGCGCTCGCCGACAATCGTGTCATAGCCTTCAGGCAGCTCTAATATGAAATCGTGGGCGCCGGCGAGCTTTGCCGCTTCAACGACGCGTTCAATCGGCATGGCCGGATCCGGCAATGCAATGTTGTCGCGAATGGACTGATTGAAAAGAACATTCTCCTGCAGCACCGATCCGACCTGGCGGCGCAGCCACGATGTGTCGACCATAGCAAGGTCGACCCCATCGACCAGCACGCGACCGCGTTCGGGGATGTAGAGGCGCTGGATGAGCTTGGCCACCGTGCTCTTGCCCGAACCCGAGGGTCCGACGATACCGATCACCTGCCCGGCGGATACGCTAAAACTAACGTCGTGGAGCACCTCGGGCCCGTCGATGCGATAACGAAACACAACATGGTCGAACGTGACGTCGCCGCGAATGGCCGGCAGAGCGGCACGCGCCGGATTGAACTTGGGTTCTGGCGCCGTGTTGAGAATGTCGCCGAGCCTATCCACTGAGAGCCTTGCCTGGTGAAAATCCTGCCAGATCTGAGCCAGCCGCAGCACCGGCTGGCTCACGCGTCCTGCGAGCATGTTGAATGCGACCAGCTCGCCCACGGTCAGATCGCCGGAGATGACCAGTCGGGCTCCGAAATACAGAATGCCGGCCAGGACTACCTTGTTGACGAATTGCACGCTGTTGCTGGCGGTATTGCCGAGCCGCAAGACCCGGAAGCTTGCTGCCACATAGCCAGCAAGCTGCTCCTCCCAGCGTCGCTGCATCTGCGGCTCGACCGCCATCGCCTTGAGGGTCTCCACCCCAGTGACACTTTCCACCAGGAAGGCTTGGCTCTCCGCGCCGCGCTTGAACTTCTCGTCGAGTAGCTGGCGAAACCGCGGCGTAGCCCCGGCGGAAATCCCTACATAAAAAGGAAATCCGGCAAGGACGATACCGGTCAACAACGGCGAGTAGAGAAACATGACTCCGAGAAAGACAAAGGTGAAGAACAGGTCGATCACAAGCGTCAGCGCCGAACTGGTCAAGAAAGTCCGGATGTTCTCCAGCTCGCGCACGCGCGCCACTGAGTTGCCGACGCGGCGGGCCTGGAAATAGGCCGTGGGCAATGCCAGCAAATGTTGGAATAGCCGCGCGCCGAGTTCCACATCGATCCGGTTGGTGGCATGCGAAAAAAGGTAAGTCCTAAGGATTCCAAGAATGGTCTCGAACAACGCTATCCCAAGCAGTCCGATCACCAGCACATCAAGCGTGCCGATGCTGCGATGGACCAGGACTTTGTCGATGACCACCTGAAAGAATAACGGCGAAGCGAGCGCAAACAGCTGAAGAAAGAAGGATGCGACGAGCACCTCGGCCAATTGTTGACGATACTTGTGAATCGCGCCCAGGAACCATGTGATATCGAAGCGGCGCGACAGCTCCGCCAAGTTGGCGCGCCGGGTCATCAGAACGATGCGGCCGTCCCAGACCGCCTCGAGGTCGTCCTTGGTCATCAATTCCGGGCGTGGCGTCTTCGTGGATTGCACGACAATCTTGTCGCCGCCGACCTTGCCGAGCAGGAGAAAGCCGCCATCCTTGAGCACCGCGATGGCCGGCAAGGGGGTGGTCGCAAGACGCGCCCAGCTCGTTTTCAGCTCCCGCGCCCTGAGTCCGAACTCCCTGGCGCATCGGACCATTTCGGCGGTGCCGATCGCCAAGGTCCCCGACTGATGGCGAATTTGGGAAGGATCTGCTCCGACCCCATGAAATCGCAACAGCATGACCAGCGCTGTGAGACCTGGATCATTCGCTCCGGGTATTTCAGGATGTGCCGTCATTTCGGCCTTTGCGTTCCTGTGATCTTGCCGCTATTGAGCGTTGGTGGGGTCATATTACTAGCAATATTTTCTATACTTCTAAACCTCTTAGCCATAGTTTAAGCACTGCCTTGCCGCTACCACATTTTATTCTCAACTAGGAGAAAATTCACAGTATGCGGATATAATGGCATTTTCGCCCCTCCCCCGGTATTTGGATCCATTCGATGATATGGCCAAATAAGGCCCGGTTTGTACTGTTGATTGGCTGCAATCGCCTACAAAAAGGGCGAGAGCTTGGCGTTTTGGGCCGGATTTCATGAAAGCGGAAATGAAGGTTGTTCCTTTTCCGGCCGGTCCCAAACCGCGGGACCGGGAGGAGCTTGCGTTCCTTCCGGCGGCGCTGGAAATCGTCGAAACGCCACCCTCCCCTATCGGTCGGGCGATCGGCGCGACCGTTGTTGCGATATTCGTGCTGGCTTTGGCGTGGGCGAGCTTGGGCCACGTGGATATCGTGGCTACCGCAACCGGGAAAATCATTCCGACCGGCCACAGCAAGGTAATTCAACCCTTCGAGACCGGCGTCGTGCGCGCCATACTGGTTGCGAACGGCCAAGACGTGAATGCCGGCGACGTGCTCATCGAACTCGATTCCACCATCAATGAAGGCGAGACCAACCATCTCAGGGGTGACTTGCAGTCCGCGCAACTCGATATCGCTCGGCTGCGTGCGGCGCTTGTCGACACCGACGATCCACTTTCCGCCTTCCATCCGCCGGAAGGAGCCAACCCTGCTCTCATCGCCATTCAGCGCCAGTTTCTGCTGGCGCAGGTCACCGAACACAGGGCGAAAATTGCCGCTCTTGACGGGCAAAGGGCTCAAAAGGAGGCAGAGCTTGCTACCATTTCGGCGACAGTCGACAAGCTTGAGGCGGTCATCCCAACCATTGAAGAGCGCGTCAACATCCGCAAAACGCTCAATGAATACGGCTCCAAGTTGCAATACTATGAAGTGCTGCAGCAGTTGACCGAGAGCCAGCAGGAACGGTTGGTCCAGAAGAGCCATTTAAAGGAAGCGCGGGCAGCGGTTGCCGCCATCATTGAAACACGTGGGCAGACCAATGCCGAATATCGCCGAACGCTGTTCGGCGACCTGACCGAGGCCGAGCGAAAAGCCGCTGGCCTTTCAGCCGATCTGTCAAAGGCCGAGCAGCGCACCAAGCTTCAACAGTTGACCGCGCCGGTGTCGGGCATGGTTCAGCAGTTGGCCGTATACACGGTCGGGGGCGTGGTGACGCCCGCCGAGTCCCTGATGGTGATCGTGCCAAGCGACAGTCAATTGGAGATCGAGGCCATGGTGAGCAACCATGACGTCGGTTTCGTGCATGCCGGCGATCAAGTGGAAATCAAGGTCGATACGTTTGATTTTACCAGATACGGACTTCTTCACGGGAAGGTGCTAAGCATCTCATCCGATGCAATCGTGCGTGATTCCAATAACGACAAATCGAACGAAAAGCAGGCTGGCTCCCCCACCGCCACCAGCGAGCCCAAGGGCCAGGAATTGACCTACGCCGCACGGATCTCGGTCGACCGCACGCAAATGCAGGTCGAGGACAAGATGGTCAACCTTTCGCCCGGCATGGCGGTTACCGCCGAGATCAAGACCGGATCGCGACGGATCATCAGCTATCTGTTGTCGCCTCTGATGAAATACAAGCAGGAAAGCTTGCGCGAGCGATAGGCCCGAAAAGACCGGAAGCCACGTATTTCCGATGCCAAACGATCCGTCTCTTCAAGCTGCAGATTAGTCTCTCGTCCGAGGCGAGACACGGTTTTCTAAGGCGTCGGCGGCGATACAACAGGCGGGGCCTGCGGCGTGCGCACCGGATTGGGAGAAGGTGCGCGCTTATTGAGCGGAGGCGTCTTGGGTTGTTTCGCTTGATCAGGTGACGGCGCTGAAGCAGCGTTCGCGATCGGCTTTGACCGGTTGCGAGTTGGTGGCGGCGCAGGCGTTGCCGACGGCGGAATACTCCCGGTCGTCTGCGGGGGCGGCATTGCGGGCGGCAAGCTGGTTCGTAGCCGCGCAACTGCCACAGAGCGGGGAATCGGCAGCGGAACTCTTTCAGTTGTCGGCGACGACGGTTTTCCAGTTCGTGACGGCATGCCGTAGTTCCAAGTGCGTAATGTCAAGCCGGATGATGGCGGCGCGAACATTGTGGGAGCAGCCGGAATCGGTACCTCGCTATCGGTTGTAAGCGTGGGCGGCTCGATGCCCTGATTTGCCGGCATTGTAATGTCGGGGAGCCATTGTGGCATCAAAGACGCCGTCGGCGAAGGTGCGGCCAGAGGCGGCTTGATTTCGACCCTCGCCACCTGACTTGTGGCTGGTGGCGGGCTCGAACTATTGATCACCGTCGCCTTAGCCGTGACCGAGGGCGCAAGACGGGCGCCACCCGCAAGGTTGTCGCCACTGCGGGGCAGCGAAATGGGCGAGGACGCGGCCTGCCCTTCCAGCTTAGCTGCAACGTCGTTCGTAGGGGTGATCCTTTCGCGGGCGTTGCTGAGGATGGCCGGATTTGCCGCTACCACGTCAGCTGGTAAGCGGACATAGACTGGCAACGGCACAAAGGTTGGCGCCGGAAGAGTATGGGCCCCGGAAGGAGCAGCCGGCGGCTTCAAGTCCAGGAATTCTGGCGGCGACGGCTCCAAGAAATAAACCGGAGTTGGTTGCGGCGCCTCGAACGCTAATGCCGGATCATCCAGAACGAGCACGGACCGCTCGACATATTCCAGCTCGTCCGGCAACGGCGGGGGGACATCGTAATCCATCCTTGCGAATTTCGGCGGCGGCCCAATCGCGGCCCCCAAATGCGTGAGAAGGCGGCCGGCGTCAGCGACGTGAGGTCCGTGCGGATAGCGCTCTAGATAGGACCAGTAGGCGTCGGGCACATTGGCCTGGTAGGTCCGGCGCCAAGTGAGGGCCTCGCGCCGCACCGCAAGGAGAGCACGGACGCGTTTCGTCATGGGATCCTGCCAATAGTCCGCAAGGAAATCTGTGTAGGCGTCGAAAGTGTCGCGCAGGAGAGCTACCAAATAGGCGTCGTGGGCGCCGAGCATACGCATCGCCTGGGCACGCATCCGAGCGGTACGCTCTGGCGCATCTGCCCGCGGCGGCGCGCCAGGAGCGCGTTCGAAGAATTTGAATTGCGCTTCAATGGTGGAGGCATCCCAAGGCACCTGTGCGCCCTTCGTCAATTCGTTGACACGCAACCGCACGCGGTCAAACAAATTGGTGGGCGTCAGATTGCCCTCGCGGATCATCTCGGCGAGCGCCTTGGCATATGGGCCGTAGCCGCCCCCGACATCGGGCGCCACTGTGCCCGGCGCGGCATTGAATGCGATCAGCATATTGGTTTCGGACTCAACCCAGGCGAAACCACTAGCCGGCGGCTGACCTGACAAGACAAATGGGCTTGCGCGAGCCGCATCCAGGATGATGAAAGTTACCTTCAAATGAAGCGCCGCGAGCGCATGCAACTGTTCGGACAGCCGCAAAGCTCGAACGGGTACGTCTGAGGCCTCGGTAATATTCGCGTCGATTGGGACCAGATAATTCTCGCCCTCGAGCTGCAGCCCATAGCCAGCGAAATATACGGCGGCTACCGCGTCCGGTCCCGCCTTCGCGACACGGTCGACAAAATCGCGAAAAGTCTGACGCAGCAAATCTCCATCGAGGTCGCGCGCGCCCATCACATCGAAGCCCGCCGCCTGCAGAGTTTGGGCGATCAGAGCCGCATCGTTGACCGGGGTCGCAAGAGCTTTTGCCTTGTAGGAGGCATTTCCGATGACGAGCGCCAGGCGCTTCTCGGACGCCGCGGCGCCTGCTGCAGGCAAGGACACAGCAGCGAAGAAGGCCAGAACAGCGAATGATGTCTTCAGAAGTTGCATTCTACCTTGCATCTTTGGACAGCGGATTTGCCTCAACATCGCTCTAAACACCGGTGGCTGCAAGGCAAATACTTTCAATAGCTTAGCTAACCTCGATTTGCAAAAATACTCTCAATAGTTGTATCTAAGCTGGGTTCTCCCGACTTCCAACCACGTTCTGGCGCACCGCGAGAGCAACTCCCCGATCATCTCCACTCGTTTGTATGTCGGTCGCTCCGAGACGCGCTAATCGGCTATTTGAAACTCTTCAGTATGCAATCCGCCAAATCGTTCCGTTAGCATCTTCTGACACAAGGAGTGAGCCGTCATGTGCAACGGCAACTCCTACGGGTCTTCCCCACACTTCGGAGTCATTGGTGACAAATCCAGTGAGGAAATCTTGGTATTCCCCGGTAGGATATCCATCTTTCAGGCGAATTCGTATGACTTTATAGCCAGTGCGTCTGGATCGATTCCACGATCCGTGTTCTGCCGCAAATCCGTCACCCCTAAACTCAGGCGGAAACATATTGCCATTGTAAAACGTCAATCCTAGGGAGGCAGAATGGGCTTGGATAAGAACATCGGGAGTAACGATTTTTCCCTTTAGATCGGCGCGTTCTCCAATATGTCGCGGATCTTCATTGTCGCCGATGTAAAACCAGGGCCATCCGAAGAATGCACCTTCGCGCACCCGAGTAATGTAGTCCGGCACCAAGTTGTCTCCCAAACCATCGCGCTCATTGGTCGAACAATATAAATCTCCGCTCGTGGGGTGAACTGCGAGGCCCACGCAGTTGCGAATGCCCGTAGCAAACACGCCGATGCGTTTTCCATCTGGATCGAACATCAATACCGCTGCACGATCAGTTTCGCTTCCCAAACTTCCGCCTAGCGGATATTTACCCACCCAAGACTGCAATTCTCCTATCAGATTTCTTATGCCGCCCTCCGCGTCATTGCTTCTTGAACCAACCGATACCAACATCCGTTTGTTGTCGGGCGTGAAGACCAAGTTTCTCGTCGTGTGACTTCCCCCACTCGGTAGCCCAGCAACGATGATGTCAGGTTTTCCGGAGGCTTTGGTGTCGCCCACAGCATAAGAAAAACGAACGATACTGTCAGTATTGGCGACATAAACCCATTGAGGATTGTCTCCACTCGGAAAAAAAGCAATGCCGAAGGGCTGGTTAAGCCCACTTGCGAAAATCTCATTTATGGAAGGTTTTGACTCTCCATCAGCCGCTCTCAAGACACGGATCCTGCCGGCGTGAGTTTCCGCGACGAAAATGTCACCGTTGGGCGCGACATGCATCTCGCGCGGTCCGCTCAGCCCCTCGGCGAACAACTCAACTTTAAAGCCGGGCGGGACCTGCGGGACCGCATTCGCGACTCGCGGTACAACATGAGGGAAATTGGCGACCGAGGGCGTTGCTCCAGGTTTCGGCAAATCATCAGGCTTTATGATCCGGCTCAGGCCCGGCTTATCGGAATGCCAATCACCAAATGCCGCGGCCCCAACCAGCGGTCCCGATTGACCAAGTGCTTGGCCTAGGCCGCTGAAAAATATTGCCGCAGCGGACCAAAGGGATCGAATGTGTGACCACTTGCCTTTATCACCGCATTTCATGGATCATTCTCTCCGGTCGTCGTCTCAAAGCGAGTAAGAAAGGGTATCATTCCTTGGTTTTTCCATATGGTGTTTGAAACTCTCGAGCTTCGTTTCCATGAGAGGCGGCGGATCCTTCCACAAAACGTGATTCTCAACACGGTGGAGTGCGGCAGCGATGTCCAAATTGCGTTTTTCCCAAACCCTTCGCTTGCGCCACATGCATGACAGGATCGTGTAGACACAATCCTCCTGCAGAGGGCCTTGAGGCTCATGCTCGTCCTTCAAAGCGCGATGAAGCTCTTCGAATTCTTCGGGATCCTCCCAGGGCAACAACTCCTTCTTGGAGAACCCTCCATGTTTGAAAGCACTGGGCCTGCGAAAGCGCCTCTCTGAGATACCTCTTTCTGCTGGAGGCGGCTCATTGGGAAGCACCGGACCAATATCCGTCGAGCTTGATTGATCTTTCGACAATGCCCTCTCCTGCTGCTGATTGACTGCGCCATGCGACCTCGAGGTCGTTGCGCTCTCATTTTTCAAAATCGTTCAGTATTATGATTACTTCGTACGCGAACGGATTGCGCGGCTCCATCCACAGCTTTCGTGTCGTGCGGCCTCTATTCGATGCGCCGGGTCGAAACCCAGAGCATCCGCGACGTCGCGAGCGGATCGATCGCCCGTCGTTCCCACCAGCCGACTTCGTCTCCGAAGCTATGGACGTCACGGTGATGAATCCTGCACAGCGGTACCGTAAACTCGTCGCTCACCTTTAGTCCCATCGCCCGCGGTTGGGTGAATTTGAGATGATGTGCGTCAGCGGGGCTTCTTCCACAGATCAGACACGGGTGCGATGCCACGAATTTGAGGTGGGCTTTGTCGCGGAGTCGACGCGGCTCGCCGAACGTAAGCTGGCTCTTATCGATTTTGCCGGGAAAGTAATCGGCCGGTCGATCCGTCGGAGGCGGCGTGGGATTGTCGGCGATCGCCGACACCGGAGGGATCGGTGGCGCTTCAATCAGGGCTTTGACCTTTCTGGGGCGCCCCCTCGGCCGCTTGACGGCGTCCGTTGATGCCGTGGGCGGTTGGGGCGGACTTGGATCGGTTGGGGCCGATTTAGGTTCTTCCGCCAGCAGGGCTTCCGGCGATGTGTCTTGCAGAGCAATCCTCGCCGCGAAGGCCTCTTCGACCTGTTTGGCGTCTTCCGCTGACAAGCGGTTCTTGGCCTTCAGGATTCCGATAGCGCGGGGTTGCAGCTCGTCCCCTGGCAGAGCTTGGATCTTCAGGATCAGCTGCGCCCTGGCGACGGCAGACTCTTCGGCATTGAGCTTTTCGCGGAGCGGCGGCGTAACCGCGTTCCCGGTTCGGGATTGGCTTAAACGAGCGGGGAATGGTTGAGGACTGGAGTTAACGACAGGACCGGGCTCCTCGGCTTTGCCTCCCTTGGATTCCTCGTTGGCGATATCGGGGGCGTCGAGATCGTCTTCGCCGGCGATCCCCACCATTGTGAACAGCGCGTAACGCCGGGCGTAGGTCAGTGCCGCCCCCATCCTGCGAGGTGCTGAGGTCTCCGAAAGCTGACAGACCGGCCAGTCCGAGGAGATCCACTCCCCTGACGTGTGCAGGAGGAGCGTGGTGAGGTTGACGCTGCCGTTGGCCCGTCGATGTCGGTGGTCTGGGTAACGGCGATCTGCTGGCTCCCGAGGACCTTTCTGATGATGTCCAGGCCACTGGATAGCGAGGCATAGCGGAAATTCTGCTGGCTATCTGTACGGGCGTTATAGACGGTCCCAATCATCCCCTTTTCGGGATTGGAGAGCTCGGTCTGGGCTTTGGCGAGCGCCGTGGCGATGGCGGCGACGTTCTCACTGGAGCGATGCATGGGAAGCCTCCATCTCGACGAGATCGAAGCTGACGGCGCCCGACTTCGAGCGTTTCGCCCGGATGCCGTGGCCCATGGCCTCCTTGGCATCCTCCGGCATCAACCCCTTGAGTTCGCTTTTGGCGCGCTCGTGGTCGCCATGGGCTTTTTTGGTCTCGCAGAACAGGTCGGCGAATTCGGCCCAGGAGTTGGAGGCGTTCATGTCGACGACGCGTACTGCTTCGATCCGTGGCTTTGGCGGTTCGCAATCGAATAGACGACGGGGGTTCGCCTGTTTTGACCGCCCGCCAGAATGCCTTCTCGGCGGCGATCAGGATGGTCTGGTAGATCGGGTCGGCCTCGATCGACAGCTCGATCCAGTTGCCACCACCGTTGATGATCGAGAGCACGGATTTCTTGGTGCCTGCCACCAGCATGTTGTGCTGGAGCTGGGCCATGTGCTTCTCAGCGGCGGCCTCTTCCGAGAACGACCACGGCAGCATGAACTTGGCCTCGAACACCGCGCCGGTTTCCTTAACCAACCCATCCAGCGTGGCGGCCATCCAGGGCATGGTCCGGTGAATCGCATGGCGCTGGACGTCACTGATTCGGTGGCCGGAATTGAGCTCATACCAGCGGCGGTTGAGGTCCTCGGTGACCAGGCCGAGCTGGACGATCAGGACGCCCGACAGGTCGAGCGGAGCCTCCTCCCCGCGCTTTTCCCGCCAGAGCCGCAACAGGGCCTTTTCGTCTTTGCCCATGATGATCCGGGCGTCGGAGCCGCCGATGAAGTCATTTCGAGAAGGCCGGTCCATCGATTTTTTCATCATGGTCTCCAAAGTATCGAAAAACGATATATATGCTTATAATAATCATTTTAGACATGTCAATCGATTTAGATCATAATTGTCGAAATTAGAGGAAATCGGAGATGCTCACCCCAGCACAGTGCCGAGCGGCGCGCGGTTTGATTGATTGGAGCCAAATGGAATTGGCTGAGCATGCGGGAGTGGGCATCGTGACGATCCGCCAACTCGAGGCAGGCGTTCATGCGCCGAGGCGATCCACGCTGGACGTAGTCCGTCGCGCTCTAGAAGCGGCTGGCGTCGAATTCATCGCTGAAAATGGCGGAGGTTCCGGCGTCCGTCTACGCAAAGCGAAACGCTAGAGCATTTTCCACCTAGCATGCAGCATATCCGGAGTTGCGGAAGTAGTTAGCGCATTCGTCCGGGAGGAAGGCATCGAGAAGACATGCGATGCGGTTCCAGAGGCCCTCGACGGAGCGTTCGGCGGCCTTTCGTAACAGGGCTTTGAGTTTTGCGAAGAGCTGCTCGATCGGATTGAAGTCTGGCGAATAGGGAGGCAGGTAAAGCAGCTTTGCGCCCGCGGCTTCGATGGCTTCACGTATCCCCGGGACCTTGTGGGCGCTGAGATTGTCCAGCACGACGACGTCGCCTGGTTTGAGGGTCGGCACGAGGACTTGTTCGACATAGGCGAGGAAGGCATTGCCATTCATCGGGCCATCGATGACGCATGGTGCAGTGAGAGCTGTGGAGCGCAGGCCCGCAACAAAGGTGGTGGTTTTCCAGTGCCCGTGCGGGATTTTGCCGACCAGCCGTTCGCCGCGTGGAGCCCGACCGCGCAGCCGCGCCATTTTGGTTGAGGTGCCAGTTTCGTCGATGAAGACCAGTCGGTCGGGATCGAGCTTGGGTTGATCTTCCGCCCATGCCATTCGCGCCGCGGCAACATCAGGCCGATCCTGCTCGGCCGCCCGAACGCTTTTTTTTGAAGCTGATGCCGTGGCGGTCGAAGAACCGCCAAACCGATCCAAGCCCCGCCTTTTGTTGACGTTCTTCGAGCAGACGACGCTGGATCTCTTCTAGAGTCAGGTCGGGCTCCTGCCGGACCAACGCAAGCAACCATTCCTCATGCTTCTTCAATGGCGACCGGCTCTGACCCTTGTTGGATTTGGCCTCAAAGCTGCCGGTCTCCCGCCAGCGCTTCGCCCAGCGGATCGCCGTCGCATCCCCAATCACAAACTGTCTTGCCGCCGCCCGCGCCGCCGCGCCACCCTCAACAACCCGGATCACTCGAACTCGCAGATCGTTCGAATACCCCATTGCCAGCCTCCTTTGCCTGAGAAGGCTACAGAATCTTATTCGCGGCTCAATGGGAATCCACTCGATTTCACAGAAAATGGAAAATGCTCTAGCGCCACATTGCAAGGATCGTTGATCAGCGACGGATGAGGACGACGACGGCATGACATCCACTGAGCCAAGCCCCCACGGGCGGCTTGCGCGGCGCTCCACGGAAGTGCGACGCCGGGACGGTGGATTGGCGGAGCGGTGATCCCAGTTTGACGGTACTACGTCGTGACTGTCAGATGCTACATCGACCTATCGTTCAAGCATGCTGCTGGTTTGCAACCGGCTGGGCCGAGCGGTGCCAGTTGACCACCCAATTCAGAAGGGCTGACCGTCGAAGCACTATCGTTACCAAACGCCGAAGAGGGAAATGCCGACGCCATGTGCTGCGAGAATAGCGCCAATTGCTGGTTCAATGCGGAGGCGGCTGGATCATTCATGATCACCGCTGGCACGCTGCCACCCTGGACCGCTGGCACCGGCGGATCGTAGACAATTGTGCCCCCGCTGCCGTCGCTCGCAAATTTGAAATTCGCCAACGTATAAGATCCATTGAAGTCCAGCGCATCGGTGTGGATTCCGTCGGTGACCGTTAGCACGCCGTTGGCATAAGTATCCTGCACGGAACTGAAGTTGACGCCCTTGAGATCGATTTGATCTGAGCCGGAGAGAGTGCCATTTCCGGTAAAATCAAATATCACCCCGTTGAATGAGGAGGGGCTGTCAAGCTTCAGCATTCCGGTGGAGCTGCTAAAGGTAACCGATGAGGAATCGGCCGCAGCAAGTTCGAGCGTAGCGCCGGTCCCGATCGTTGCCGATCCTGATGGGCCGGACAAGGAACTACTGATCTGCAAAGTAGTACCGGGCGCAGCGTAAATGCCGATGACGCCGTCGCCGTTAAGGTCCTGCTGGAAAATGTTCTCGTAAGTCTCCAGCGCGGTGCTCGCTCCAGACACCGCAGGAATAAGGTTTGATAGATAATTGCCGCTACTGTCGGTGCTCCACACCGTGTATTGACCGGAAGAAGTGTCCTTCCAGGCAACGTCATATCCGGTTGAGGTTTGCTCCGCGCCGATCACTGTCCATCCGCTAAATTGACCCGCCACAACGGCTGCACCACCGTATTTCAACTCGGGGCCCGACGATCCACCGACCGGATCCAGGAAATAGTTGCTCCCGACCTGGACCAGGCTGGTCGACCCATCTGTCTGGATCACCACCTTCGGAATTCCGATAGTGCCGTCGCCGTTTAGATCCTGGTTGAAGGTTGTCTCCAGCGACTCGAGCGCGGTGCTGGTTCCGGACACGGCGCCAATGAGATTCGAGGTGTAGTTGCCGCTGCTGTCGGTGCTCCACACCGTGTACTGACCGGTACTCGTGTTCTTCCAGGCGACGTCATAGCCGCCGCCCGCCACCTGGACCGCGCCGATCGGCGTCCAGCCGGAGAACTCGCCGGCAGTCACAACGGCGCCACCATATTTCAGCGAGGGTCCCGACCCGTTGGTGTAGAGAGAATAGGTGTTCGCGATCTCTGTCAGGGCGGTTGTCCCGTCGGTCTGGATCACGACAGTAGTTGGTCCGATCGTTCCATCGCCGTTGAGGTCCTGATTGAAGGTGGTCTCGATCGTTTCGAGGGCCAGACTGTTACCGGTTACAACGCCGATGATGTTTGAGAGGTAATTGCCGTTGCTGTCGGTGCTCCACACCGTGTACTGACCGGTAGCTCGTGTTCTTCCAGGCGACGTCATAGCCGCCGCCCGCCACCTGGACCGCGCCGATCGGCGTCCAGCCGGAGAACTCACCGACTGTCACGGCTGCGCCGCCATAGTTCAGTGCGGGTCCGGTACTGCCATTGTAAAGATAAAAATCATTTCCGACCTGGGTCAGGGCGGTCGATCCGTCGGTCTGGATTACCACCTTCGGAATTCCGATCGTGCCGTCGCCGTTGAGATCCTGGTTAAAGGTTGTCTCAAGCGACTCCAGCGCGGTGCTGGTTCCGGACACGGCGCCGATGATATTCGAGGAGTAGTTGCCGCTGCTGTCGGTGCTCCACACCGTGTAGAGACCGCTGGTCGCGTTCTTCCAGGCGACGTCATAGCCACCGCCCGCTACCTGGACCACAGCGATTGGCGTCCAGCCAGCGAACTCGCCAGCTGTCACGGCCGCGCCGCCGTATTTCAGCTCGGGCCCTGAGCCATTGATATTATCAAGGAAATAGTTGCTCCCAACCTGCGCGATGTGGGTCGTGGTGTCGATCTGCAACGTGCCGGCCGGGTTGGTCACCGCGCCGGAAAGATTGGCGGCGTTACCTGCGCCGTCCTTGACGGTTGCGGTACCGAGATTGACTGCCGTTACCGCGAGGTCAGCGGTGTTCTGCCCTGCTCCGACAGTATAGCTGAAGGTCAGCGCGTTGCGTACCAGAGCCGCTGGCATAGGTTGCGGTGCCGCCGTCATTGAGCGTCAGCGTCGGGGTGCCACCGGCAACCGTCACCGCCGCGCTCAGATTGACACGTCAGCGTCACGACGCTGCCCGCCGGAAGGTCGCCGGTCCCGGCCGTGATGCCCGCGCCGGATGCCGCCACCGACGTCACTGTCGGCGTCGTGGTGTCGATCTGCGGGCCGGTCTGCGTCACGCCATTGACCAACAGGACGGCCGCATCGCCCAGGCTGTTCTGCACGGTCGCGCCATTGAGGTTGACCGCCGTCGCAGCCAGTGATGCCGCGTTGTCGCCGGCCCCAACGGTATAGCTGAAGGTCAACGCATTGGTGCCGTTGCCGCCGGTATAGGTGGCGGTGCCGCCGTCATTGAGGGTCAGCGTCGGGGTGCCGCCCGCAACCGTCACGACATCGTTCAGTTGGAGCGTCAGCGTGACCGTTTTCCCCGCATTCAGGTCGCCGGTCGAAGGCGTCTCCGCGATCGAAACCACGATCGGCGGCGGATCGATCGACAAGCCCGGGAAGGTCGTCACGGCGCCCGAGAGATCGGCGGCGTTGCCCGCTTCGTCCAATACAGTCGCCCCGGACGGCAAGTTGGCCTGAGTAATTGCAAGGGTCGGGACTGTGCTGTCTGTTGCCGCGACCGTATAGCTGAACGTCAGGGCATTGGTGCCGGAGCCGCCGGTATAGGTCGCGGTGGCACCGTCATTGAGCGTCAGCGTCGGCGTGCCGGTAACCGTCACCGCCTTGTTCATGTCGAGTGTCAGAGTAATAACGGCCCCTGGATTTTCAGTACCACTCCCCGGCGACGCGACGACCTGCGTCACTGTGGGGATTGTGGTATCGATCTGTGCACCGACCTGGGCGAGGCCAGAAAGTGTCGTGAAGCTGGCGGCAGTGCCGGCGCCATTCTTGATCGTCGCGCCGTTTAGGTTGACCGTTGTCGCCGCCAGCGATGCTGCGTTCTGACCCGCTGCAACCGTATAGCTGAAGGTCAGTGCATTGGTGCCGGAGCCGCCGGTATAGGTCGCGGTGGCGCCGTCATTGAGCGTAAGCGTCGGGGTGCCACCGGCAACCGTCACCGCTTCGCTCATGTTGAGTGTCAGGGTGACTTTTTTCCCGGCTTTCAGATGACCGTTCGACGGGGTCTCTGTAATCGAGCTAAGCGTCGGGGTCGTGGTATCGATCTGCAGCGTACCGGCCGGGTTGGTTACTGCACCAGAAAGATTGGCGGCCGTGCCGGCGCCGTTCGTGATGGTCGCCGTGCTCGAATTGAACGCCGTCACCGCGAGATCGGCGGTGTTCTCCCCGGCGCCTACCGTGTAGCTGAAGGTCAGGGCATTGCTGCCCGAGCCGCCGGTATAGGTCGCGGTGCCGCCGTCGTTGAGCGTCAGCGTCGGCGTGCCGCCGGCAACCGTCACCGCATCGCTCAGGTTGACTGTTAAGGTCACCACGCTACCGGCCGCCAGGTCGCCCGCACCAGCCGTGATGCCGGTACCGGATGTCACCACCGAGGATACCGAAGGCGTTACGGTGTCGATCTGCAGCGTGCCGCCCGGGTTGGTCACCGCGCCCGTGAGATTGGCGGCGGTGCCGGCGCCGTTCTTGATGGTCGCCGAATTGGGATTAAACGCCGTCACCGCCAGGTCGGCGGTGTTCTGCCCGGCCCCGACCGTGTAGCTGAAGGTCAGCGCGTTGCTGCCGGAGCCGCCGCTATAGGTCGCTGTGCCGCCGTCGTTGAGCGTCAGCGTCGGGGTGCCGCCGGCAACCGTCACCGCCTCGCTCAGGTTGACCGTCAAGGTCACCACGCTGCCAGTCGCGAGGTCGCCCGCACCAGCCGTGATGCCGGTGCCGGATGTCACCACCGAGGATACCGAAGGCGTCGTGCTGTCGATCTGCAGCGTGCCGGCCGGGTTGGTCACCGCGCCAGTGAGGTTGGCGGCGGTGCCGGCACCGTTCTTGACGGTCGCCGAGTTGAGATTGACCGCAGTTACCGCCAGGTCAGCGGTGTTCTGGCCAGCGCCAACCGTGTAGCTGAAGGTCAGCGCATTGGTGCCAGAGCCGCCGCGTATAGGTCGCGGTGCCGCCGTCGTTGAGCGTCAGCGTCGGGGTGCCACCGGCAACCGTCACCGCCTCGCTCAGGTTGAGCGTCAGCGTCACCACGCTGCCGACCCCGAGATCGCCCGTCCCGGCCGTGATGCCGGTGCCGGATGCCACCACCGACGATACCGAAGGCGTCGTGGTATCGATCTGCAGCGTGCCGGCCGGGTTGGTCACCGCACCAGAAAGATTGGCGGCGGTGCCGGCGCCGTTCGTGATGGTCGCAGTGCCCGGATTGAACGCCGTCACCGCCAGGTCGGCGGTGTTCTGGCCGGCCCCAACCGTGTAGCTGAAGGTCAGCGCGTTGGTGCCGGAGCCGCCGGTATAGGTCGCGGTGCCGCCGTCGTTGAGCGTCAGCGTCGGGGTGCCGCCGGCAACCGTCACCGCCTCGCTCATATTGACCGTCAGCGTCACCACGCTGCCGGCCGCCAGATCGCCGGCGCCAGCCGTGATGCCGGTGCCCGACGCCACCACCGAGGATACCGAAGGCGTCGTGGTGTCGATCTGCAGCGTGCCGGCCGGGTTGGTCACCGCACCGGCGAGATTGGCGGCATTGCCGGCGCCGTCCGTGACTGTCGCCGAGTTGAGATTGACCGCGGTCACCGCCAGGTCGGCGGTGTTCTGGCCGGCTGCCACCGTGTAGCTGAAGGTCAGCGCATTGCTGCCGGAGCCGCCGGTATAGGTGGCGGTGCCGCCGTCGTTGAGCGTCAGCGTCGGGGTGCCGCCAGCAACCGTCACCGCCTCGCTCAGATTGACCGTCAGCGTCACCACGCTGCCGGCCGCCGAGGTCGCCCGCCCCAGCCGTGATGCCGGTGCCCGAGGCCACCACCGAAGATACGGTGGGCGCCGTGGTGTCGATCTGCAGGGTGCCGGCCGGGTTGGTCACCGCGCCAGTGAGGTTGGCGGCATTGCCGGCGCCGTCCTTGACGGTCGCAGTGCCGAGATTGACCGCGGTCACCGCCAGGTCGGCGGTGTTCTGGCCGGCTGCCACCGTGTAGCTGAAGGTCAGCGCATTGCTGCCGGAGCCGCCGGTATAGGTCGCGGTGCCGCCGTCGTTGAGCGTCAGCGTCGGGGTGCCGCCCGCAACCGTCACCGCCTCGCTCAGATTGACCGTCAGCGTCACCACGCTGCCGGCCGCGAGGTCGCCCGTCGCCAGCCGTGATGCCGGTGCCCGACGCCACCACCGACGATACCGAAGGCGTTGTGGTGTCGATCTGCAGGGTGCCGGCCGGATTGGTCACCGCACCAGTGAGGTCGGCGGCATTGCCGGCGCCGTCCTTGACGGTCGCCGTGCCGAGATTGACCGCCGTCACCGCCAGGTCGGCGGTGTTCTGGCCGGCCGCCGACCGTATAGCTGAAGGTCAGCGCAGTCGCTGCCGGAGCCGCCGGTATAGGTCGCGGTGCCGCCGTCGTTGAGGGTCAGCGTCGGGGTGCCGCCGGCAACCGTCACCGCCTCGCTCAGATTGACCGTCAGCGTCACCACGCTGCCAGCCGCGAGGTCGCCAGCCCCGGCCGTGATGCCGGTGCCCGACGCCACCACCGACGACACCGTCGGCGGCGTGGTGTCGATCTGCGGGCTGCCCTGGGTCAGGCCAGTCAGCGACAGGTTGGCGGCATTGCCGGCACCGTCTAGCAACGTAGCGCCGTTGAGGTTGACCGCCGACACCATTAGGTCGGGGGTGTTCTGACCAGCCAGCACCGTGTAGCTGAAGGTCAGCGCATTGGTGCCGGAGCCGCCGGTGTAGGTCGCGGTGCCGCCGTCGTTGAGCGTCAGCGTCGGGCTTCCGCCGGTCGTGTTGACCGTCACCGCTTCGCTCATAGTGAGGGTGTAGGTGACGGTTTTGCCGGCGTTGAGGTCGCCGCTCGAGGGTGTCTCCGCAATCGCGCTGATCACCGGCGTTGTGGTGTCGATCTGCGGGCCGGCCTGGGTCAGGCCAGTCAGCGACAGGCTGGCCGCGTTGCCGCTCCCATCCTTCAAAGTCGCGCCATTGAGATTGACCGCCGTCGCAGCCAGAGATGCCGTGTTCTGGCCGGCCCCAACCGTATAGCTGAACGTCAGCGCGCTGGTACCCGAGCCGCCCGTATAGGTCGCGGTGCCGCCATCGTTGAGGGTAAGTGTCGGCGTGCCGCCCGCAACCGTAACTGCACCGCTGTAGTTGAGTGTGAGGGTTACGGTGTTCCCGGCGTTCAGATCGCCGGTCGAAGGAGACTCTGCAATCGAGCTCAGGGTCGGACCCGGCGACGATTGGTCAATCGCGAGGTTCCAGAACGTCGTCAGCGCATTGGTGAGATCGGCAGCATTGCCGCTTCCATCCTTGATCGTCGCGCCACCGGGCAAGTTGACCTGTGTGATCGCGAGCGCCGAGACGGAGCCGTCACTTGCTCCTACTGTGTAGCTGAAAGCCAGCGCGTTGGTACCGGAGCCACCGACATAAGTCGCGGTCCCGCCATCGTTAAACGTTAGCGTGGGCGTGCCGGTAACAGTAACTGCCGCACTGAAATCGACGGTCAGCGTAATGGTGTTGCCTGCGAGCTCGGTGCCGCTCGATGGGGAGGTTAAGACTTGCCTGACCGACGTCTCGTTCTGGGTGAAGTAGGTCCCAGTCAGCATATTCACGTTATTTGACGTGTTAACGGTTCCATTGTACGGGCCTGCAGTGCCTCCCAGGGCCCCCACGTCAATCCAACCAGCGGTTGTGCCGCCGTTGCTCGAGCCGATACCGGACATATCGTAATAATTATTTGCTACCGTAGCGCTACCGTTAAGATGCGAAGGGTCGATCAAAATTGCATAGTTGACGTAAGCTCCCGGTACGCCAATAAATGTATTGTTTTGATAGGAAGCACTTAACACTTGCCCTGTTGATGGGAAGGTGATTCCCTGAGTTCGGCCGACAGCCATGGGAACCGTTTGCATCCAAGTATTGAAGTTTATAGCTTCGCTGTTAATTATGTCGCTGCTTGATCCATTTACTATTTGAATCCAGTCTCCGTGCGCACCGCCGTTAAATCCCAGTCCACCATTCTCAATTAGGTTATACTGAATGACAAGATTTTCGCCGGAAGTTGAATTATTGCCAATCACTATATTTTCAGAATAGGCATTCGAAATCTGATTATATTCGATTGTTGTGGTGCCCGTGCCATCCGAATCGATCAGGCCCAAACCGATGGATTGATTGATCAGTCCATTCCCATTGAGAGTGTTATCTACAATTGTCGTGTTTTTTGCGCTCCCTCCGACACCAATCAAAGCACCTACACTGGCGTGGTTGGCCCCCAAGGCAAAATTATTGTTTGCGACAGTATCTCCGCTTCCGTTGATTTGCAGCTGATATCCGCCATGCAAAGAGAAATCCCAGCCGCTGATCGTTTGGTTGTTTCCGTTACAGATTATTTCTGCACCAGACAATGAACAACCTTGCGCGACTAAGGCAGCGGCAAGCACTCCTCCCGGTGTGGGGTCCTTCAATGTGACGCCGGCTGGGACTCCAACAGCATAATCGGCGCCCGCCACGTTCCACGCCGGGCGGGTGACATAGTTTTCGCCATAGGTTTGAGTTGATGGCGAATTGACATCAAGCAGATGCGGATATTGAGGAGTACCAGCAGGCGCATTCGCCGAACCGTCACCTAAATTCAGGGGCGGGTCGACCGTTATGACATTTCCGGCCGGATCGCTTGCCGACAAAAGATAAGTGATCGTACCGTTCGCGAGGTTTGACAAATTGGCGGAGTAGGCCCCGTTCGATTCGATAGGCACTACGTCCTGATTGCCGGATGCATCGGTGAAAGTCACAGTCCCGCTGTAGTCGCTTTCAAGACCAGAAACAGTGAAAGTGACGTGAGCGGGATTCGTGGCATCGACAGAAAGGCTTGGTTTCAATGCGCTGTCGGTGTCGAGCGTCACTGCATTCCCAGAGGCGGTTGCGCTGTCGCCCGCCGCATCGGCCGCCCAGAGCGATGATGTAATCGTACCGTCCGTGAGTCCCGACAGATCGGCCGAGTAGGTTCCGTTCGCGGCAACGCTGACCACCACCTGATGATCGGCGGTGTCGGTGAATGTCACCGCCCCAGTCTCGCCGGCAGTTAGGCCGGAAACCGTGAAGGGCACGGCAGTTGAACTCGGTGGCGTTGATTACATGGTCGGCGGTGTCGTTAATAGTCAGCGCCGCGTTCGTCACGCTCTTTTCAAGCAGCACCGGGTTTCCGCTGGCAGTAAAGCTGGTGCCCGTCAGCAGATCGATGGCCAAGAGCGCTGAGGTAATTGTTCCGCCCATTAGAGTTGAGAGGTCAGCCGAGTAAGTTCCATTTGAATCAATATTCACCTGGACCTGTTTGTGGTCACTGTCGGTAAAGGTAACCCTTCCGATGGTGCCAGGGTTGAGCCCGGAAATGGTAAAAGCTACATTCTTTGCTTCTGTCGCGTCAATAACATGGTCGGCGGTGTCGTTGACTGATAAATTCGCCGTGCTGGTCTGGATCGTGAAGCCCGCATCGATTGGAGCTGAACCGAATTGCGGTTCGCCGTCGAACAAGTTCCCAACACTGTCCAACGCCAAAGGATCGACGTCACCAGCACCGTGGACCTGAGTGCCATGCACGAGTGAACTGATCATCGGCGCTCTTAACATTGGGGCCTCTCAAAGTAGCTTCGAGTTCGACACACTGCAGGCCTGGATGCCCATGCCTGCGGTCGGAGGCCAACGCTATGCTCGTGGTTTAAAAAAGTTGTTTGTGAAGCAGATAAAACTTTACGGGGTGCTACTACAGAGACATGCTTGTGCGATCGGAAACTGCCCGCCAAAACAATTCCGCTCGACCCCAAAAAATTTAAGTATCGGCCCAAGAATGAATTAGTCATGAGTGTTCCCAGCAACTCCCGTTGTTTGCTGTGATCGACTAGCTCTCGCGAACATCTGCGGAGCGCTATCGCCCGTTGCGCGAAGGGCACTAGAGATCGGCGGTGCCTGGAGCGTGGCAACGCCAACCGACCTCATCGATCGCAATTTTCATGAAAATCCCCCATCGAGGCCCCCCGGCCCCGGCGGCAGGCGCCCCTTAGTCGGAGGTCACCTCACCGAAAAATATGGTTAACGGCCGGCTAAGGCTTTTTTTGGACGCTCTAGCGATTTGATCGAGGTGGCTTTTGGACCAATGGTCCTATTGAGCCTGAAGGCGATCAGAAGCCAGTATGGCGCCGGAATTATGAAGGAGCGGTCTTTTGTCCTATTATCATGGTATCTCAATACCTGGAATTTGGAGGGATGCGAACCCTCGTCGTATAGGGTCGCTTGGATCTTCGGCGCAGCGCACGCGGATCGCCAGCCTCGACCGTCGTGCCGAACTGTGCCGCCGCATAGAGGCAGGCCATTCAGCGGTGCGGCACCGAGTAAAAGGTCTTGTCGACTTCGACGTGATAATCGGGATGGACCTTCGCCGTTTTCCATTCGGCGTATTCGAATGGCTCGCTCGGCAGCGGCGCCAGGGCAGCGCGCTCGATCTCCTCGAACACCTGCCGGCGGGATTTGCCGATATGACGCATGGTTTGCGCCATGCCTTTCCTGCCGCCTCGATCGGACACGCCTATGCCTCGACCGAGGCCGGCGTCGGCTTTGCCGTGAACGATGGGCTTGAGGGTTTTCCAGCGGCCATGATCGGGGAGAGCCGCGACGGCGTCGAAATGAAGGTCGTGGACGGATCTCTGCGGATTCGCTCGCGGCGCGCCGCGCACGCCTATGTCGGCCGGCACGCAGCCGCCCTTACCGATGCGGAAGGATTTGTCGACACCGGCGCGACATGTTCGAATTGCGCGGCGACAGGTACTACTTCGTCGGCCGGCGCGGCGGCATCATCAATATTGGCGGGCTTAAAGGTTCATCCCGAAGAGATCGAAGCGGTCATCAACCGGCATGCCGAGGTGCGCATGTCCCGCGCCAGGTCACGCCGCAGCCCGATCACGGGCGCAATCGTGGTTGCCGATGTCATCCTGGCCGATGGCTGCGATGCCGGCCGGACCGAGGAGATCCGAAACAGGATTCTCGCCGACTGCCGGGCAAGTCTTTCGCCCCACAAGGTGCCCGCCATGATCAAATTCGTGGACGCGCTCGATGTCACGGCGGCCGGAAAGCTGGCGCGGACTGATGCATAATGTTCTGGTGACTGGTAACAGCCGCGGCATTGGGCTTTCGATCGCGCCCAGCCGGAGCGGGCTAGATGAACCGGGTCGAAGGGCGAACGTCCGACGGGAGGTTAAGTCTGTTGACAAAATTTCATCGTCAGACCGCCGATCTAGCCCGTCTTATTCGCCAGCGGGCGCCTGAGAGGTTGGCGAGCGTGGCGTAAAGCGCTGATGCGGCGTAGGATTCGGTTGCGAAGCCAACCCCATCACCTTCACCCGCGAACGCCACGCCCGCCATGACCAATGATACAATTCTGCCATTCTCATTTCCAGCCGTTCAGGCCAAGAAAGTCACAGCTGCCTTCGATGGCGGGCGCCTGACCTCGAATGGGGGCGTGATGCTTCTGGCGATGGCCGAGCGGCGTCTCGGTTTGGCCGACAATCTGGCCCGGGTGTTCCCGGATCGGCGCGATCCGACGCGGGTCGTGCACAGCCTGGTCGATATGTTCCGCGCCCGCATGTTCGCGATCTGCTGCGGCTACGAGGACGCCGACGACCTCGATCATCTGCGGTCCGATCCGGCGTTCAAGTTGGCCTGCGGACGGCTGCCGGACACGGGTCGGGATTTGTGTTCGCAACCGACGCTGTCGCGGCTAGAGAATTCGCCGCGACTGCGCGACGTGATCCGCCTGACCTACACCTTGGTCGACGCATGGATGGATAGCTATCCGTGCGAGCCCGCATCCGTCACGCTCGACATCGACGACACCTGCGATGTCGTCCACGGCCATCAGCAACTCTCGCTGTTCAACGCTCATTATGACGAACGCTGCTTCCTGCCGATCCACGTCTATGACACGGAGAAGAGCCGGCCCGTGGCGGTCGTGCTGCGGCCCGGCAAGACGCCGGGCGGCGTCGAGGTGCGTGCCCATCTTCGACGCCTGGTACGGCACATCCGCACGCGGTGGCACAAGACGCGAATTACGTTCCGTGGCGACGGGCACTATGCTCGGCCGGAGGCCATGACGTGGTGCGAGAACAACGGCATCGACTACGTCTTCGGTCTGTCTGGCACCAAGCCTCTCGCCAGAAAAGTCGACGAGGTCGCTGACGACATCCGCACGCGACGCGCCATCGAGAACCTGGCTGTTCTGCGCGGCTATACCGAGACGCGCCACAAGGCAAAATCCTGGGATCGCGAACGGCGCGCCGTCGCCCGTATTGAGGCGACCACGCTCGGCCTCGACATCCGCTTCGTCGTCACCAGCCTCGATGTCGGATCGGCCGCATGGATCTACGACAGCCTGTATTGCGCGCGCGGCCAAGCCGAAAATCTGATCAAGCTGCACAAGACGCAGCTCGCCTCCGATCGCACCAGCTGCCGTTCGGCGCTTGCCAACCAGGTCCGCCTCGTTCTCCATACCGCCGCTTATTGGTTGATGCTTACCGTGCGCGACGCCATTCCCAAAGCCCGGGAATTGGCCACTGCCGAGTTCGCGACGCTGCGTCTTCGTCTCTTGAAAATCGCCGCCAGGGTCGTCGAGACCACGAGCCGCATCCGCCTCGCGTTCGCCGCGGCATGTCCCGAAGCCGACCTCTTCCGCAGCTTGCCCGGCGCACTGCTGCCGCTCGGTCCTTGACCGGCGGGGCGTGCGCCCCCGTTCGCCCAACCCATCCCTCAAGCGCGTTGCAAAGTACGGATCGTCAAGCGGTGAAAAGCCGAAGGCAATCCTGTGCCCCTCGTCAGCGGAGATCTGCGGCCGCATCAATCGGACCAAAAAACCGCATTCTCACGAATAGGACGGGCTAGGTCAGCGATTTTGAAGTTCGAATCATATCAAGCGGCCTTGTCGAGTTTATAGGTCCAAGTGTGAACGACGGGATCGCGATTGAAGAAGTCGATGGCGGCCATGATGCGATCCCTGAGCTCTTGTTTGGACGAGACGCGGATATGGCGCAGCACGGTGCGGGCCAGCTTGGAGAAGAAGCCCTCGACGAGGTTGAGCCAAGAGCCATGCTTGGGCGTGAAGGTGAACTTGAAGCGGCCCGCGGGTTGCTCGGCGAGCCAGGCTTTGGTCTCCCTGGAGATATGCGCGGAATGATTGTCGAGGATGAGGTGGATCGCGGTATCGGCCGAATAGGCTTTGTCGAGACGCTTGAGGAACGCGACGAACTCGCGGCTGCGATGGCGGTCCTCGACCATGGCGTAAACCTTGCCGGTCACAAGGTCGATGCCGGCCAGCAGGGTAACGGTGCCATGACGCTTGTATTCATGGTCGCGGGCGAAGGTCGCATGAACGCCGGGCTCGGGCGGCAGATCGGGGGACGTCGTTGCAATCGCCTGAATCCCCGGCTTTTCATCGTAGGAGACAATCGCCACCCGGCCGTTCGGCTTCCGCTTCGACCGCGCCGCAGCCTTCTTGAGCAGTTTCACTTTACGATAGACGCACAGCACCTCGGCCATTTTCTTCGCAAACTCAGGATCACGCTTCTCCAGGTAGTAGCGGACCTTGTGCGGCTTCACTTCCTCCTGATCGAGGATCTTGCACAACGTGCCCTGCGCCAAATTGGCCAGGCACGGGTGCCCTTCGGCGGGACCGTGCTCGCGAGCGTGGCGCGCGAGCAGCCGCGTCCACAATTCATGCGGATAACCCAACTCCTTCACCTTCCGGCACGAAAGCGCCGTCAACCAGGCTTTCGCTTCCAGCGTGATCGTCGGCTCCCTTCCGGGGCGAGGGCGATCGTCCAGCGCGGCCATCGGGCCTTCGGCCGCCGCCCGCTCGACACAGCGCTGGACCGTCTGATGGTGCAACCCGAGGGCTTGGCCCACCGCGAAAAACGACGAGTTTTCCCAATAACCCAGCAGGATACGCGCGCGCTCGACCCGACTCGCAGGTTCGGTTCGCGACCGCGCTATCATTCTCAACCTCTCCAAATCCGAATCTCCGAGCGACAATTCAATCGCCCGCCGCCACGCCGCCATATCGCTAAATCCTTCGTCGCAAAGCCCTCCACCCCGTATATAGGAGCTTGAAACGGCAGATGAATCCCACCCATATGACAACTTTCTTGGAATCGATCGTCTAGTTGCGAATTCCTCATCTCCCGGCATAGCACTTTGCAATGGTAAACATTTTGGTAACAGGCGGCGCGGGTTACATCGGCTCGCACACATGTCTCGCTCTCGCCGAAAAAGGCTATACGCCGGTGGTTTACGATAACCTCGTGAACGGCCACCGCGAATTTGCTCAATGGGGCCCCTTAGAACAAGGCGACGTTCGAGACCGAGCGCGGCTGGAGCAAGTCATCCATTCGTATAGACCGGCAGCGATCATTCATTTTGCTGGACTTATCGAAGTCGCCAAATCCGTCGCCAATCCAATAGCGTTCTTTGATAGCAACGTCTCAGGTTCGGTAAACCTTTTTGCAGCTGCGTTACAGGCAGGAATCGATAAGGTCGTCTTTTCCTCAACTTGCGCAACTTACGGAATTCCGCAGGAAATTCCGATGCGGGAAAGCCACGCGCAATTGCCGATCAGCCCCTACGGCACAAGCAAATTGCTTGTCGAACAGATATTGAGAGAACTTAGTACCTACCAGGGTCTGCGGTCGGTTGTCCTTCGCTATTTCAATGCGGCAGGAGCCGACATGAAAGGACGAATCGGAGAGTGGCATAATCCAGAGAGCCACGTAATCCCGATTGCCATCGATGTTGCGCGGGGCAAGCGTCCGGTTTTCAAGATCTTTGGATCCGACTATCCGACACCGGACGGGACCTGCATCCGCGATTTCGTTCACGTAGCCGATCTTGCCGGTGCGCATGCGCGCAGCATCGACTATCTATTGGCGGGCGGTACCAGCATTGCCCTCAACCTGGGAACCGGGCGAGGCACAAGCGTCAAGCAGCTCCTGCACGCAGTCGAGACAATTTCCAACATACGCTTGCCGATAGAATTGGCGGCCAGACGCGAAGGCGACCCGCCAGAGTTGGTTGCAGACAATACGAAGGCTAAAATTGCACTGCGGTGGCAGCCGATTCACGGGCTTGAAGACATCGTAGAAGTCGGCATGGAATTGGCATCGAAAGGCCGACGGTGACTCTTCGAATACCTCTAGCGGGCATTTTATTTAAGCTGTGAGCGAGGGTATGGGAAACAAGATTCTCGCCGATTGCCGGGCACACTTTGCGCCCCACGGGTGCCTGCCATGATCAAATTCGTGGACGCGCTCGATGTAACGGCGGCCGGAAGGCTGGCACGGACCGATGCATAATGTGCTAGCCCAACAAGGGAGGCCCCCCGGCTCTGCCGGGGAGGCAGCAGAAGTTTGACATTTAAAGCAGTCGACCATCGATGAATCTCGCGACTCGTGAGCCACCACGCACACGAGAAGGAGTCTCACGATGAACAAGTGAGGATAGTTGTGAGGAAGCGAGAGTGCAAACGCCACGGAATGTCTATTTGAGGTCCCCCGACTTAAGCTGAAGCGGCAATGAGCAATTGCTTCCGTATTCGTGGGGTCGCGTCAGCGACCTCACAGGCCGCTTTGAGCGGCCCAATTCCTAAAGCCCCCGGCTTTGCCGGGGGATATTTACTGACCGGTGGCAGCCGCGGCATTGGGCTGTCGATCGCCCGCAGAATAGCAGAATAGCAGGAGCCGGTTACAATGTGATCGCGGTGGCGCGGCGCGAGAGCGACGAATTACGCGAAACGATCCGCGCCATCGTGGAGCGTGGGACCGGCGGCCTTCAGTTCAGGGCGTTCGATCTTGCCGAGATCGACGCCATTCCCGGCTTCGTCAAGGATCTGCGCGACGAGTTCGGCGCAATCTACGCCTTGTCAATAACGCAGGAATCGGCACCGAGGGGCTGCTGGCGACGATGCACAACAGCGAGATCGAGGCGTTGTTGTGCCTGGATCGCAGCAGCCGAACCGAAGGTGCGGCGGATCGCCTTCGACAACGCTTTCGCGCCGTCGGCGATGAACAGTCTTGGCACCGTTGGGTCGAGCCCGCGCGAGACCAGGTTGTCCGTAAGCGCCAAGCTGAGGTCGTTCAGGCTTTGAAGTTCCACGGCATGAGCTGGTCGATCTGAGAGATCGGCCATCCTTGAGCGATGCGCTCAAGGGTCTGCGTGAGCCAGGCGTGTGGATCGACATCGTTCATTTTTGCGGTCTGTAAAAGCGGTACGCATCCGGCGTAGACCGCATGCTGATCACTTGGACCGATCCCAACGCCGGAGGAGCGTAGGATCGTCTTTATGCATCTTGATGAGCTCGATCAGGTTCTCAATGCCGAAGTCGGTGAACGCCAAGATCCCGTCTTCTCCGATGCCGTAGACCCAGATGACACCGTCCTCGATTTCCATTTCGTTGGCGACATCCCAGAGCCAATCCTCATCTTCTCCGAGATCCTTGGCGACTTTGGTAATGGTCTTGACGTGATGGACCTTGTTGACGTGCATGGTCATGCCGCTCGGGCGGAGATCGTTGGGACCGATGGGATCCAATTCCAGGGCAGCAGCTCGTCGAGCCGATGAGCTGGGTGGGAGGCGATGCGGGCGAGAACGTGGGCCAGCCAAGCCAAGCCTGTGGATCGACGCCATTCATCTTGGCCGAGACGATCAGGCTGTACATGGCCGCAGCGCGCCGTCCGCCGCGATCAGACCCGCAGAACGCGCCGCTGTCGAGCCTGTGATCGGCCATCTCAAGGATGACCACCGCATGCGCCGAAACCATCTCAAGGGCCGCGAAGGCGATCGCATCAACGCGGTTCTCGCTGCCGCTGGTTACAACTTCAGCCTACTACTGCGCTGGTTCAGAAGCTTATTGCGCACCCTATTGCTGATCCTTGCTCCTGCCGTCTTGACGCCTCGCCTCGCCTAAAATCGCGCTCGGAAACATTCTTCACGGCCGACGGGATCGTGACCTCGCGGCCATCCACGCCCCGGACCCGCGGGCGCTCGACCTCGATCTTGCCGCCGTGGAAGCCGATCCGTCCCCGCGTTCGGCCCCAACGGTGCGCCCGCCGCGCCGCGTCGCGACCGTGGCGCGGCCCGCAGGCCGCCGTGACATCCGCCTCCATCATCGTGCCGAGCGCCTCGATCCCTGCCGCAAGGCAGAACCGATCGAAGCTCGCCCGCACTTCCGCAAACGCTTCGTCCACAGCCCCGGTCGCCGGCCAACCAGCCGGTGTGATATCTCTCGTCATGGCGTTGCTCTCCTTTGTGGAATCAGCACCCCGAGCCTACCGGCTCAAGGTGGGCAACGCCGACCTCTTCAGAAATTCAACAAAACCCGGGACATCCCCCTTCTAAGGACACGCTTGGTTATTCGGACAACATCTGAAATGAAGGCTATGGGCAAACCTACCAAGGGTACGTACCACATCCCGCCGGCCCGCAATATGGCACTAAGTTTAAAATGAGCCGTCATCCACCTACAGTCGCAATCCAATCCAGTTTGGAATGATCTTGCTGTGAGCGTATATGGGGATAGGTCAAGATATACAGATTCAATATACTCCCTGACGCCCGTTGGTGCCATAGTACACCAGGTTTCCAGCCATGGCTTGACGCCTTGCGAATGAATAAAGATAGGCAGACCATGAAAGATGCTAAGCGCACGTTCATACACAGTGTAGCCATAGAGCCCGAAATATTGAAGTATATCCTTTCCTCTCGTCAGTATTCGCAGCGGAACCTCCGCGTATTCGGCCGATGACAGAATAGCAGTCAGCACGTCCTGATCTCCCATCATATGAACGGGACGATCGCTCCACACCTTCTGTTGAACATTTCGGTATTTTTCCGAATTCAAGAACTTCTCGCCATCGCTGCAGTAAACGATAGTGCAACCGGGTAACGCGAAGCACTCCCGTGTTGAGGGTAAACGGTAAACTTCGCCCTACGTCAAAGCCCCAGAGGCGAGCCCTTAGTGCATCTATGTCATCGTGGGATCCCCACAACGCTTCCTCGGCTACCGCAATCACATGAGGGTCCAGTCCGCTAAGCATCCGCGTGAAATCTCGAGTTATAATAATATCGCAATCAATCCAGATGATTTGATCAAAGCCTTGGTCCATCAGATACAAAAGTGCCTGGGGTTTCACATTCCAGCCATGCGCTCCCGGAAGTGGGGACGTATGGACGGTAACTTGCGGATAACGTCCGATCCATGATCGGAAGCCTGGTCGGGCGGGAGGGTAAAAGACATTGATTGGCAATTTACCACAATATTTGTCGAGGCTCAGTATCAGGAGCTTCAAAGCGGGTTCGCAAGACTCCCGATCTTCAGCAATGCAGATAATCAATCAACCCTCCGACAGACTCTGAACTGGTCAACGCTGTGCGCGCCAAGCTTTGGCAATCGCTCCTCTATCGAGCCCCCTAAGGTCTCCAACCCATCACATACTGGGAGCGGATACGGCATCGTGCAGCCTAAGTTAGTCGGCTGTTGGCAAATGGACAGGCGATCCAAGGGGTGTTTCCATACCACATATTCCTCGCAGCAGCTATTCTGTGACCAGCGTCTTGATGGCGAGGTTTAGGACCTTCACCGCGGTTCGCCGTATGCTTTCTGGTAAAGACCGGAACATGACAGACCGGCGTAAGCGAGCATGAGGATCAGGAAGCCGCCGACGATCGCAATTCGGGTCGCGAAAAAAGCGCTACTCTGCAAAGAAAACAGTAAAATGCCAGCCGTAATGACAATTGAAAACATCGTGAGCCCGGAAAATATATGATCAAAGATAGCTGATTTCAGCAACGGGCGTGAGAGGTATTCAACAACGCAGAGGGCAGCGATCTCCCCGACCAAGCTTCCGACCAGAATAAATTCTAGTGTCGGATGAATCAAGGCAAGCCCTGCCGTGGCGAAAAGGCCGATGAAAGGTGCCTGGCCGAGAATAGCGAGTTTCCGCGTATTTTGAGTCAGAAGCAGCAAAATTTGTTGAGGATCGGAACGTATCACACGAATAAAAACAATCAGTGCTAAGAGAAAAATCGCCGAGTCTGAAATGACATATCGATGTCCGAAAACCGCCGGCACAACAAGATCATAGAACGCAAGGAGACCCAATGCGTACCCCCCCGCTATCACCGGTATCGCACGGCAATACAGTTTAAGTCTGGCGTCATATTGGCCGGTCTCGATATTGGCGTTGTGAAGGCCTGCGAATAAGATTGCGCCGTTAATCCTAAAGACGCCACTCAACGGAATATACGCCACGAGCGTAACGACCGCGTAAAGGCCGAGGAATGGCAGCCCCATTAAACTGCCAACTATCCAACGGTCGCCCTGAGACATGATTGCGAGACCGATACCACTCAACATAAGGGGAAAACCGAAACTAAGAACCTTGCGAACAAAAGGCGTGCGACGATTTACGCGATACAAACTGGAAGCTAACAAATGGCTGGCGAGCACGTAAACGAGGGATTGGATCATCAGATAAGCAATATAGGCGTAGTGGTTTTCGAATTTGTACGCGATCAGAGTCAACGCCGCGAGCCCGCAACACTGCGAAACCAAGGAGGCTATTAGCGTTGGCCAATACCGATAATCACGTTGCCCGGCGACGCGAGTTTCAAAATGCTCGAATGAACCGATGATCATGAGAGGAGCAAGCCAGACGAAACTCGACCAATCGTCGCAGGTTCCGAACATGCACGCCACCGGCCGCGAAGCCAACAACAACAAGCCCCCGACACAAAATCCGCGCATGATCGAAACGGCGTGCGCCCCAGCAATGGCCTCAGCGTACACAGAGCGCGGACTCGAAGAGACAAAAGAATAGATTGCGATGTCCGTGATCTGTGAGAATGTTGCAGACGTCGCCGCGAGCGCAGACGCAAACCCGAATTCATAGGGGGCGAGAAGGTGGGTTAAAATGAGCGTCCTCACAAAGGGAACTGCCGTCTCAAAGAAGGTAGCCATAAAAAGGGGGAGCGCTTTCAGCGTAATGGCTAGCTTCATTTGGTGCTTCCAGGCGTTCGTTGGAATTGAAGGTGACGTGGGGTCTCCGGGAGGGGATGTCCCGATCGCTGTTGAACTACGTCGTGGCCGACGTTGCCGGAATGAATGTTACGCGGCCCTCGTGACGTGGGCAACGGGGTTGATCGTCATGCGATCGTGGTGAGCTTGAAGGGCCGCACGCAGAACCGACAATTGCTTATGCGTCTTCAATCGTCGGAAGCCCTTGTTGGCCTCGATCATGCCAGCCGCGACCCATCGCAAGGCCATACCGGCATCCCGCCAGCGTTTGACGTTGCGCGTGACGCGGCGAATGGTGCCCATCATGTTCTCGGCGATGTTGGTACAGGCGAGCGATCGACGAAGCTCCTTCGGCAGCTTCAACCGGACGACAGTCAAGATTTCGTCGAGGCCTTCGAGGATGCTGGCCGCTACGCCGGGCCATTGCTGGTCGAGTCGACGCGCGAGATTGCGGATCAATTTTTCAGCCTTGTCAGCGTCATCGAGCTCCCAGGCCTGGCGCAGCACCCGACGGGTGGCCGCATGATGCTCTTTCGGCAGGCGTTCCATGATGTCGCGCGCCTTGTGGATCTGGCAGCGCTGGATCGCCGCAGCCGAACCGAAGGTGCGGCGGATTGCCTTCGACAACGCTTTCGCGCCGTCGGCGATGAACAGTCTTGGCACCGTCGGGTCGAGCCCGCGCGAGACCAGGTTGTCCAGCAGGGCCTGAACCGTTGCGGCATTCTCGGTCGCCCCTTCCACCAGAGCCAGCGGATGCTTGTTGCCTTCGCCGTCAACCCCGTGATCGCGGCGACCAGCAGGTGGTGTCCAGAATCTTTCGCACATTCATCATGCGACGGCTTCGGTTTCAGATAGGTGCTGCTGATAGAGTGGCCGCATATTCATGTAGCATTTGGCCGACCACGTTGTTCCGGCGATGTAGCGTAGTCGCGCGGCCGCGAGGTTGAGACAGGACTGACCGTCCGGGAAGGCACCGACCACGCGGGTTCGGCGCCGGATCTCTTTCATGATCCGCTCCAGCGGATTGTTGGTTCTGATCTTCTGCCAGTGAATGTCCGGGAAGCCGTAGTAGGTCAGGGTCTCGTGGACGGCCTGCTCGACGAGGTCGGCGGCCTTGCCCATCTTGCTTGCCCGCAGGTCGTCGACAATCGCCTGTGCCTTGTTGTCGGCTGCCTCGCGGCTCTCTTGGGCATGAATGGCCTTGAGCATGTGGCTGACCTCGCGGACCCTGGTCGAAGGGACGTGGCTGAAGACGTTGCGGTAGAAATGCACCATGCAGCGCTGGTAGCGCGCTTCCGGCAGGAAATCCGCGACGCTCTCGACAAGGCCTCGGCAGGCGTCGGAAATGACCAGCTGTACGCCCTTGAGGCCGCGGTCGACCAGATGGCGCAGAAACGCCGACCAGCCGGATTTGTCCTCCTTGGCGCCCTCGCAGATGCCCAGGATCTCGCGAAATCCCTCCGAATTGACGGCGCTGGCGACCAGCAGCGAGACGTTACGAACTTCACCGGCCCAACTGCGCTTCATCACGATGCCGTCGAGGTAGAGATACGGGTGCTCGCCCTCGATCCGCCGATTCCGCCAGGCCTCGATCTTGGCGTAAATCTTCTTGTTCAGGTTCGAAACCGTGCTCGGGCTGACGCGGGTGCCCCACAGCGCCTCGGTGATGTCCTCGACCCGGCGGACCGAAATCCCCGCCAAGTACATCTCGATCAGCGCTTCCTCGACCGAGCTCTCCCGCCGGCGGTAGCGCTCGATAATGGCCGTCTCGAAGGTCTGGCGCCGCAGCTTCGGAACCTTGAGGTTTACTTCACCCGCCACCGTGTGCAGCGAGCGTTGGTAGCTGCCGGCCCGGGTATCCTGCCGGCCTTGAGTGCGTTCATAACGTCCTGCACCGCAAAGCCGATCCGCTTCCGCATCCAGCAATGCGTTCAGGGTCTCCTCAACGGTCCCACGAACCATCTCGCCGAGATGATCCCGAATCCGGGCTTCATCAATCTGGATGACCTGGCCCATCGCCTTCAATCCATCGTCTTCACTCATTGCTTCGATCCTTCCTCAGTCTAGAGGAAGCCGGCAATCCTGAAAGTGCGAAAGATTCTGTACGTTATCGACCAGCACGAGATCGTCGCCGAGATGCAGCCCATCGATTTGGACCACCAGAAGGTCGAGCGCGGACAGATCGGCAGCCATGAAGTCGGCCAGCCGCGCCGCCGACAGCGTACGAACCTCCGCGAGGCCGCCGACTTCGAAATCCCCGATCCGGGCGGTGCCGGCACGTCAACCCTCGGGCAGCCGGACAGCGCGGCCGAACGGCCGAACCGGCGCGTCGACACATTGATCAGCATCAGGTTCATCGCCCAGCGACCGAGCCAGTCCTCCTGCGCCGCCGTTTCCCAGCTCGGGATCGTGACCTCGCGGCCATCCACGCCCCGGACCCGCGGGCGCTCGACCTCGATCTTGCCGCCGTGGAAGCCGATCCGTCCCCGCGTTCGGCCCCAACGGTGCGCCCGCCGCGCCGCGTCGCGACCGTGGCGCGGCCCGCAGGCCGCCGTGACATCCGCCTCCATCATCGTGCCGAGCGCCTCGATCCCTGCCGCAAGGCAGAACCGATCGAAGCTCGCCCGCACTTCCGCAAACGCTTCGTCCACAGCCCCGGTCGCCGGCCAACCAGCCGGTGTGATATCTCTCGTCATGGCGTTGCTCTCCTTTGTGGAATCAGCACCCCGAGCCTACCGGCTCAAGGTGGGCAACGCCGACCTCTTCAGAAATTCAACAGAACCCGGGACATCCCCCTCCGGGACGCTCGATAAGGTTACCACGAGCCTTCGCAGCCATCGACCGATCGTTCCTTCCAGCTGTTCGGTGACTGTTTTGATCTGACCAAGGCCAATATCCGAGCGCGGGTTCGCGAACCGATCGGCCATGCATCAATAATGATCGGCGTCTACTCTAGCGGCAACTGCTGCGTTTCCGCTGAAACAAACTTGCAATAATCGTTGCTTGCAAAGTCATGGTAGATATAGATCTGATGATGCCATGTCTCCGGATATGGCACTTTGTCTAGATAGGTCGTCTTGCAGATTTTCTGACTGTCGTGCTCGTGATTAAACTCGTTGATTGCGAGGAGGACGCCGGTATACTCACTAAATAACGCGACATCGTCACCTATAATATCGTCGAAATACAAGAATGCGCGTGGTAGCAGGCTCGAGCGGTGGACCTCAAACAATTTGAGGGCCGCTTTGGTAGACGAGTAATAATCAAGGTCCATTAAAATGGCGCCGATTGGCGCCGGATCATGCTCTCCTACAAAAGCGCCAAGAGTATCCGCAATGTCGCCAATAATTAAAGTCGAGCGCACTAATCTCGTCCGCAATTTGTCGACGTCCATAGCGAAGAAGCCTTGCTTCCAACAGTGCGGCAGGTCTCGATAATCGGCAGGCGGAGGAAGACCGTGCCCAGTGTCGAAGCCAAAGATCCGGATATCAATGCCTACCAACTTGTTCACTTCGGCGGCGTGCATTTCCAGATTTAACAGACCGTTGCCGCCCGCAACGCCGAATTCAATTACGCTCACATTATTGTGGCCCAGGCTTTTGGCTAATTTAGCGGCGCGCAAAATGCAGTACCCATAATGCGGTCGGTCGATTGCACCGAGATCTAGGCGGGTCTCGTAAGAAAGGATCCTAAATCTTTTTGCGATCTCTTTTGATAGCTTCGCACGAAGTGCTCCCTTATTGAACATCAACCTAGTCATAGTGTCGCGCATTGTAACAAGTCCCTTTCCTCGTAACTGCAAGCCAAAATGTAGGTACTATGCTAGTACCGTAGCACAACGTACCAAAAACTTTTCTCCTGAATCGATCGTTTCGGCTCTACCCAGAAAAACGCCTCGCCGTACGCCGGCGAGGCGAGCGCAATTAGGCTTTTGGGACCGCGCTCCCGAATGGCTGCATCGCAACTCCAGAACGATCGCCGCTCTCGCCAGACTTCCTATCCGACCGGTTCATGGACGGCAGGTTTGAGCCTTCAAAGCATCCCACCAACTTAATGAATATTGGCCTCAACACACTTGCCGGAGGGTATGCAGTGGGCCGCGGCGCACCTTAACACTCTAGCATGTTGTTCAGCGCAGGTTCGTGGGCTGAAACGCCGTTTGGACTCCTGCGCTAGCGTGCTACGAACCGAAGCCCAGTGCTCGCGGTCCTTAATTACTGACGTCATCGCCGCTACCAGCGCCGCTTTGTTTACGTGAGGCCGGAATCGCTCTCGGCTAGCACTTTCCCAAGTTACCGCTGCCGCGTCGCCGAGAGGATTCAACACGATATAGCCACGTTCACCGTTTATCCCAATCTGCTCTCGAGCACCGCCGACCTCGGTCATGACTACCGGCAATCCCGCACTCAGCGCTTCCATGGACGCTAGAGGCCACCCTTCAAAAAAAGAATTCAGCACAAATCCGTCAGCTGCCGCAAGAAGGACGGATGGATCTGAAAGATTATCACGCAGATGTATCCTATCCCGCTCGGGTAGGTTGTCACGGAGCAGACGCACCTGTTCTGTATATAGCCGGTCGGCTAATCGACCAGCAATGACGAGATGCGCTCGCTGAAATTCGCGCGCCACATCTGAGAACGCGGTCACCAAGCCATATGCGTTCTTCTGTATCGAATGTCGCCCGAGCGAGACGAACAGGAATTCGTCCTCGAGACCGAGCCAGGTCCGTGCCTTCGTGCGATCTGCCATAGGACGATACTCAGTGTTGAACGCATTCGGAATCGTGACGATTGCGTCGTTGGCAAACTGCGGGTTTCCACGGAGGTATAGCTGCCGTACGAAGTCACTCACGGCCACCATTGAAATGATGTTTTCGCTTCTCAAGACCTCTTTGCGCCAGTCAGTCCCTATTGGAGTAGGGACCCCGTGGAGCGTCTCGACAACTGGAACCCTCAAATCGCGAGCCGCCCCTAGGACCCAGTCGGGAGGGTCGTGGGCACTGATCACATCTGGCCGAATTGCCTCGAGTACCCGACGACCTTCGTCGGGAGAGGCATCTATCACCGAGATCCCTTCGTTCTCCAGCGCTGTCGCAAGTCCCCCTTTGTGCGCACGACCTTCATGAGACGACGCGCACATCACTGTGATATGGAACTCCCAAGCTGGCAATTGTCGCGCAAGAAAAGCTACAAACTCATCAATCCCACCGGCATCAAGCGTTCGCGTCACGATGAGACAGTGCAAATCGCCCGAGGATTCCCCTGCGTTTCGATTCTCCGCTGGCAACCGGTTAATCGCGACACAACGAGAAGCCGCTAGCCCTTCATTGATAATCGGCCTGTCGAAAATTGGTGCATGGGTTGCGATCGCGAGGCGCTTAATTAAGGGCTCCGACCAATCCTCAACCAGATTCTGGTTTTTAGACGTTGGTAGAATGCGACCGAGTATGCGGCTGGCAACTCTGCGAACGACCGGAGGGAGCAACCAAGAGCTGCGTTGTGCCCGCAGTGTAAGCATCATGAAGATACTCGGAGGAGTCTTGCTCATGTCAATCCATAATCAGTGTCGGAAGGCTTCCGCGCTGTTCATATGCGAAATGCCGGCGGGCTCGCTAGCCATCAAATCCTAGGATCTCGCGGCATTTCACTAAACTATCTTAGAGAATACCCGCGAGATTAGGGATAGTCCATCACTCAGGGCTTCGCTCCGGCGCCTGCGTGCTTTGTCGGTCGCCGCTGAAGCAGTTCGGCCAGCTAGGACCTGCCGGCGCAATCGCGCTCAGCCTGTGCGCCGAGCATCACGGATCACATCGCGAAAGGCGGCCTCCAACAAATCAGTCGCGTCGTCCCAATTATAGCGGGTCGCTGTGGCAAGCGCTGCCTCTGACATCCTTCGCCATTCCGCCTCGCTCAGCCTCAACACCCCCACTAATCGCTCAGCGAGTCTCCTAGAATCTTCCACGTCAACGAGAAAGCCGTTGCTACCCTCCTCCAAGATGTCCGCTGGCCCACCAATGCGTGTTGAAACGACTGGACACCTACATGCCATTGCTTCCAGCATCGGAAGGTGAAATCCTTCCTGCCGGCTACCGCACAGCCAAACATCGCACTGGCTGTAAAGTCGTCGAAGCTCGTTCTGGTGCGGGCGATAGTGAAACTCCACCCAGTCCGGCAAAGGCAGTCGCGCCGAAACCTGTTCCGCCCCGAACGCCACTACGCGCAGATTGCCTATTTGTTTTTTGACTTGTTCGAGTGCAGCCAGACTCACATCGACCCCCCTCAAATGAACCGTTGAATAAAGCATCCCAACCGTCGGCGCTACCTGTTTGCCCCGTGCCGGCGCATAAAATTGTTCTCTATCAACGCTATTGGGAACATAATGTACGTTCAAATCATCAAACCGCTCGCGCGCCAGATCGACCAGCCATTTGGATACTGCAATCTTATGCAGGGGCAGCCGCCAAACCGCATCTATCGCGGGGTCCCACTGGCCCGGAGAGGTTTCATACCCTTGCAACAGAATGGCCTTTGCCCCTTTTCGGGGCGATAGCGCTGCCACTCCTGGCGCAGTTTTCCAGTACGTCGCCATAACTACGTCCGCATCGGGCACATCATCGTCCACCACCGGCCTCGCCAATTCGAGCACATGCGTGGGCACGGCAAGACCATCAAAGAATGACGGCTCGCGCTCCGGTTCCTTCGGCCATCCTCTGCCACCTATTAGCGACTTCAACTTCCAAAATAACCTCGGCCTTGACGGCGGGTCCAACACCACTGTCACCTCATGCCCGCGCCGATGCAGACGTTCGGCATAGATCGAAAGCACCCGACTACCGCCGCTCAGCCCGGCATAAGGCAGCACGAACGTCACACGCATATATGTTAAGCCCCCTCTGAGCTGGTAATTCTTCTATTCCACGACTGGACTATGATCAAAGGGCCAGAGAATTCAAGGATTCAAGGGGAGCTTGGGCGGTTTGGCGGAAGAAATGGTCCGCGTGCTAAAGCCACATTAAGGGAAGGCAAATCGTCCGAATAAACTAGTTACGTAATTGCCTGTTTCGACGGATCGCAAAACCGGCATGGATGTGATTCAACATAGCCAACTGAGATATCAAAGCTTTTGCGATCTTATCGCGACCATGCCCACATTATCGCTAAACCATTTTCCGCGCAGCCATTTTCCAAAAAGTTGCTGCCATGTCATCCGCACACCAGGAAACCAACCGCGATTGGTGTAAATGAATTTCGGATTTAAGAATCCTGTTTCTTCGCAGAGATGAACAAGGTCCGCGCTCAGCAACGCGGTTATGTGGGCAGGATAATGCGATCCAACAAATTGGGCAAAATGCCCCCTAAAAATCAAAGTCAAAAACGATCGAATGTTTTCCTGATTCGGTGTCGTCAATATCAATTTTCCACTCGGCTTTAAAAGCTTTTTCAGGTCCCGAAAAACCGCCCTCGGATTTTCCAAATGCTCTATAACCTCACTGCAAATAATTGCATCAAAATAGGACGCCTCATGTTTAACTGTAGAATTTAGATCCTGTTGGTACCAATGGACGCTATCCTGTAAATCATCGGGCTTGGGAAATATATCAACGCCCGTAACTTCGATCCCATCGATGCCGTCGAGTATTCTTACCAGTTCTCCAGTTCCAGCCCCATAATCCAATATCTTTCCTTGGATTTTCTCGGAAAATATAACTCCAAGCACTAGCTCTTTGATAGCTTCATGGCTCGTTCCACCGGAGCAACAAGCCGCCCGAATTCTAAATTCATGAAGATTAGCTTCGGTTGTTGCCCCGGTTTCGGCGTCTAACATCGGGCTCTTCCTTCTAAGATGACTGCAACACCATTTAAGCGTTCAACTATCGGGGGTAATTCGCCCGCTAACCTACCCCATGGTCGCACTGAAGGGACCTATTAGCACGTTCTGCGGGCGCAGTCTGAATCCACTTGAAGCCAATCACTGTATCGTCAATGTACCATACAAAAAGCCGGCAACCTTCCAACCAGCTAGCGCTTGTGGACGATGGCCGTTCCTATGGTTCTTTCTAATACGTAGTGTAGTTCGTCCCCTTGAAGACGAGTACATGAATACTGCGCGCTAGGAATGCCGACCGTCCCACTCATACTCCGCAACCGAGGCCCTAATTCCAACGCACAAATTCAGGAATAGAAATGTTGCATCCCAAAAATGAGCGGTCAATCCGATTAAACCTATTACCACAATTGCTAAACTGATTCCCGTTGGGACATTATCCATGCCTAGGCCGAAGGTGGAAATTCTTCTCGTTCTTAATAATGGTGAAAGCATCGTCAGAATTAAAAGAATGACTGCCGGTAGACCGTACCGAAGCGCCTCAACCAGCCAAAGACAATCCACGCTCGAAAGGAACATCAGCGCGTCCCCTGAAGCCGCGATCTGGGAGAAACCGTGCCCAGTGATTGGAGACTCATCAATTAGCGGCAGGACAGTCTGCCACGTCCCCAGACGAAAATATCCTGTTTGGGGATCAAGCGTTAAGTGTACTATGATTTGCAATATGGGATGATCAAGAATTAAGAATAGAATCAGTATAAATCCGGCCACTATAGTCGTTAAAGCTTTCCATCTCCAGGAATATTGCTTAAAAATGTGGTCGTAGGAAAAGATCGCCGTGACTATCGCTAAACCCATAAAGGGACCTGACGACAACGCCAATGCGCATCCAAAAAAACTGAGGCCAACATATAGCACACGACGGATGCCGCGTTCCGAATAGAGAAAGATGGATGCAGCAGCAACGCAAAACGTTCCGTAATGTTCTGCGCCCTCAAATACAGAAGATGCTCGTATTAGCCCCATTCGATAATTGCCCGTGGAAGTCTTCTCTGACATTATTCCAAAAATTTCCATCGTAATGTTCCGACCGGATAAAAGGTCGACTACCGCAAGCGCAATTAGCACAACTGTGATTCGCCTGAGCGCGTTAACGAAAGTTCGGAGATTTGAAGGGCCGAAAACAAAAGCACGCCCGACTAAATAGGCACCGAGGAATTCAAGCGCTTCCGCGCCCACGTACGGCCTAAAGCCGCCGTTCAGATAGGACGATCCGAGCATCCACGCAGCGAGCGCAACAGCAAAGAAGTCAGAAGCAACCCTATTTCGTTCACGTTTTAACAATATTATAAGCGCCGGGACAAAAAACAGGATTACAATGAATCGACCCGGCGTAACGTTTATGTCGCCAAGCGAAATTGCAGCTTGAGGGAAAAAGATTCCAATCAGCGTCACCCAAACGACGAGAGAATACTGGCTTTGAGGAGCACGTGCCGTCTTTTGATTGGCTGGACTTCTGATGCTTTTGAAGTTCGCTTTAAGCCTAACCCCCGTCGCCACATTTGTTGTCATCATGAGCGGCCCTCCGTGGAGAACTGACCTGGCACGTAGTTCATAATCCGTAACGGCTGCAGTTCACCGCATCAGACCGACCATGCGTCGCAACGGAGCGGCCTGTACGATATCCAGTGGACGTCGCTTTACTCAGTGACAAAGTCATGGTGATTTCTGTCCTCACGCGATCAACCAAGAGAAACAAATCGAGCTTTTTTTCTTTCAAGCCGGGTTGGCATTTTTTCAATGGGCTTAGCCAGGGTCAGCCAGTCGGTCTAAAATCTGTTGTCGCCGTCGGGCAGCGACCGCGTCCCAAACAAAGTCACGCGCGCGTTCAAAGGCTGCATTGGCCATAATCCGCCGACGATCAACATCATTGGCCAACATACGAAACGCGGAAATCCACCGATCGCGATCATAAGGGTCAATCACGAAGCCTTCTTGATTGTCTCGCACGATCCGCCCAGCTCCCATCGGAGTCGTGATAACTGGCAGACCGCAGCCGCATGCTTCGTAAGTCACCTGCGGCCCGCCCTCCTCCAGAGTCGGAAAGACGAAAACGTCGGCCGAGCGATAGAGCGCACCGACATTTCTTACGTAATCAAGCACTAAAACATCATCACGACCAAGACGGTCGGCACATTTTTCCTTGATGATCGGCTCCATTGCGCCTGCCATCACGAGTCGTCCCTTGACTCCGCTTTCAGCCCAGTAGTCAAGCAGTAAATGGGCTCCCTTCCGAACACAAATTCTGCCGACAAAAACTGCGGTTAAGCCCTCGCTTGGGTCAAGCAGCTTCTCAGATCCCGAAAAGCGCGCAGGATCCCATCCATAACTGGCTTCCAGCAGCTTGCCGGATTGCAAATGGTTTTCCCGCAAAGACGCCTCTACTTGGGAGTTCGGACAAAAAATATAATCTGCCGCTTCAAGTGCCTTCTGCTCCAAAGCTACGGATTGTTCAGTGATTCCGTGACGAGGGGCAACTCCGAGATACTTGTAGGCATCGTCGAGAATGGCTTTCGCGGTGCCGCGATGACAATTTATCATTTCACGGAAGATCGTAATGTGTGCCTTTTTTAGCTGCCGAATAGTTTCTAAAGTTGCATCAGGAAAGATATAGGCGGCTACAGACCCGCAGAATTCGGGTCTAGTTGCGACAGCCAGAAACGCAGGTTCAAGTTTATGTCTCGCGATGGGCTCCAGCCAGCGATATGGCATGTATCGGGTCCATTGGGGGAGAACTTCAACAACATCGGCTGGAAACACGGAAAATGATCTCGCGCGGGGAGCGACAATCGTCACCGCCAGTGCATTGTTAACCATCCCACGCGCGAGCAACCCACACGTGTAACCGGGGCCTTGTCCCGTCAATGGAGTCTGTAGCAACACGACCATCCGCTTGTTCACTGTAGTCCTCTTTGGCACTTCGTTTGAAAGTGTAATCGGGCACTCAATGGCAATATATAGATGCTACCCTGCGAGTTGCTTCGCGTAAACTTTACAAGCAGTCTTTCGCGGCCATCCCCTACTCCGGTGCAAAAATGATGTCTCCGGCTTGTGGTCAATGGCACGGGCAAGCAAGACCGGCCCGGGCCGCCTGATGTCAATCATCTCTCGCTTGACGTAATCTCGACCGGCGCCGGACGGTGCGCCACGGCTGGTGTCGGCGCACGGCGCTGCGGAATGTTCTGTCTGCGAGCAAACTGCTCACGTCGAGCCGGCTAGCCTGAGAGCGACCCCTTATCGCTGCCGACGAGGCGACGTTCGCGTCGGGCGACGGCGAGCCTCCGTCAAGGGGTCCGCATTATCCCCCTACACCTCGCAGCTAAAACTCGCCATCCTCACCTGTACGGTGGAGGCGCCAGGACGGATCGAGATCGCGCTGACGTGCGGGCGTCGCCTGGTTGTCGAGAAATGGGGTTGTTTCAGCAGCGCTGGCGCTGGCGCGTGTTCTGACGGTGTCCCCTCCCCCCGGCGTGCAGGTGTGGTGGCCACTGGTCACACCTATATGAGGAGGGCTTTGCGAGTTTGTCGTTGTAGGTGCAAATGCAGGTGTGCGCGGCGGCAGCGCGATCTATCCTGTTTTGCTTTCGTAGACGCCGCAGCGAATTACGGCCAGGGAGCCTGTCTGTTCACGAAGCGCCTGCAATGGGGCGCCGCCTTTGTAGACGTTTTGTTGTTTGGGTGCGCAGGTTGTCGGCGGAGCAATCTACCGGCAGATACTCGCGCAATCGGCCATTCCTTTATTCAAGTCTAGTGCGCGGTCACCTCAGCGAGATCGCCTCGTCCATGCCCTCAATCCGCGTCGAGGGGCCGGAGGGCTCGCTGGGCGTCACCGCGTCTCTCTCCGTAGCCATGGCTCTTGTGTAGGCGTCCTCAAGAATGCCCCATTTAAGCGTCCGAATTCCGGAACGGAGTATCTTTGCTGGATTGCCGCCGACGATGGAGTGTGAGGGGACATCAAGGGTCACTACCGATCCGCTACCCACGACACACCCATCCCCGACTCGAACACCCGGCATGACGATTGAGTAAGCGCCAATGAAGCAGTTTTTGCCGATGTAAGTATCGGTCATAAGCAATCGCGACATGTCATGTGCAAGAACAACAGCATGAAAGGCGATATAGGTTCCCTCATCGATATGAACACCACTCGGGTTCGTTATATCTAAATTCGCTCTGAGCGATATCTTGGCAGTCGGATGGATATCCATTTTCACGACTTTGCGGAGGAACCACAGTCGTAATTTAACCAAGCCTTCTCGAATAAGAAATACGCTCCCAAGAAGAGGCCGACCGAAATTTCTAGGATGAGGACGTGACGCCATCTTAGCCTGGATTGTGAGCGACCCGACGGCGAACGATTCTTCATCTGGCGCGCAGTATGCGTATCTCATTCTTGTTGGGCTCGCAAGGGTAGTGGCCGGATAGTCCTTGTCGACATTGGGGTGGTCGAAAGGCGAGCAAACCTCAGAACTTCATCCCGACACTAATGGCGAAGGGGAGCCTAGCGGTCCTGGCCTGCCGCGGGAACTATCGTCTCGGTCCCTGAACGCATCGTAATGAAAGACCGTGCTGCGCCCGGACCAATATTATCTGGGACGGCATACGTCTTTTGACGCTCCAAGGCTTTCCCGCCCCACGCGCCGAAAAAATATCTGAAATCGAAGGTCGTTCGCCTTTAATCCAGATTATGTTGTTATCCAATTCGGTTCTGTGGAGGCGGTCCGCCCAGAAGGGTGGTGGCCGGATAGTCCCTGTCGACGTTGAGGTGGTCGAAAGGCGAGCAAACTTCAGAACTTCATCCCGACACTAATGACGAAGGGGAGCCCGGCGGTCCTGGACTACCGCGGGAAGTATCGTCTCGCTCCCAGACAAATGTATTGTTTCTCAAATAAATTTTAGCCTTGCCACGAGCTATAGTCCTCACATACCAGTACACGAAGAGCCCCGGCCACAACAACGGATGCTTGAAGAGGCTCATCAGAGTTTTCTGATTGCTGTCACCTTTGTTTGCCCAAAGGTCGGGATACAGGCGGGCGAGTTCGAAAGTGCCGAAGTCGGCGCGAGTTTCGATGGCGATCAAGTTTTTGATTGTATGCGGGACGAACACGACAGATCTGACAAAGGCAAGGGTCTCACGCTCTTCAGGTTTGAACTGAACGCGAACGTATGTATCGTCTGCGATGAGTTTCGGAAAGGCTTCAAAACGACGTCGGGCGATTTCTGAAAGAGCATATACGCCAGAGCCGCCGATTCCCTCGCCGAAGGAGGGAAGCCGACATCTGATATCATAGAACGCGCGTACCGGCCACGAGCAGCCTGTCAAATCGAAATAGGCTCGCGGCGCAACTGCAATAACGCCGCCCCGCGCCAAGCGTTCCGCTAATGCCCTAATGGTGGAAAGCGTGACAACCACGTCGGCGTCCATATAAATGCGCGGGAAGGCACGGGCCGCTTGATCACCAAGGTTTAATGCATGCGTCTTGTTGCCGACCGCCGTCTCGATTACCCGGACGGACGTGCCGAACCCGCGCGCAATCGTTGCGGTGTCGTCCGTGCATCCATTACAAACGACGATCACATCGAGTTCGTCAGGTAAAGCACCGGTCGTTATCGCTTTCAACGTCCGGGCTATCACCGAACTTTCATTGTGGGCGGGGATCACGATCGAAATCATTTTAACGATGCTTTTGGTGCTTGGGCTACTTCGCAAGAATGACAACAACCGAACAGGCCAATTGCACGTCTTACGTCGGCGGTGGTTCGCCGCGTTGATGCAACCGCTAGTTGCAATCACAGTGACATGCTGACCTTTCTATACTCCGTGAGCGCGAAAAGACTAGCACTTCCTGCAATGACAGTAGTCATCTCCTGCTGCCCAAATGGTCACGAACCTGCCGCCGCCGCATCGCACGTCCCTCCCCTCTGAAAACGCCTTGACTAGGGGTTGACTCCCGTAGCCAGTACGGACGCGGACGCCGACTGCAAGCCCCCGGAAAAAATCGGCTAGTCCTTTACGATCGGAATGACGACTAGATCAACCGGTTGGATTAACTACTCTTCCTTCAAGAAGGTTTTGGAAAGCATCGCATTTATGCTACGTGTTTTGACACCGGTGCACCCCGGATGCCAGCTTATAGGGTAGTGGTTAATGTGTGGAATTTTGGCATGGATTCTAGCGGGGACTCGCCGACAGGATCGCGAGACCCTCGTTCGGATCACGGATTTAATGTCTCATCGCGGACCTGACGGGGCCGGCTATTGGCTTGGCGACAGTGCTGATGGACTTCACCAAGTAGCTCTGGGCCATCGCCGGCTTTCGATTATCGACATCCAGGGCGGTGTTCAGCCAATGTGGAGTGCGGATCGATCGATTGGTCTGATTTTCAATGGAGAGATTTATAACTACATCGAGCTTCGCGAAGAGCTCACCCAACTCGGACACGTCTTTCGGACATCTTCCGACACGGAGGTTCTAATCGAGGCCTATAGAGCCTGGGGGCCCGCTGCCATTAAGCGGTTCCGAGGCATGTTCGGATTTGCGCTTTGGGATTCGAACCAACAGCGCTTGGTGATCGGACGCGATCCATTTGGGAAAAAGCCGCTCTTTCTGGCCGAAATGCACGGAGCTTGGCTCTTTAGCTCGGAGATCGAGCCGATTATGCAGTTCCCGGGCATCGATCGAAGCTTGGACTACCCAGCACTTCAAGAGTATTTGTTAAACCGTTATGTTCCGGGGCCATTCACATTATTTCGCGCCGTGAAAAAGCTGCCGCCTGGTTGCTATGCTGTGTGGCAGGCCGGCAATCTATCGGTCACACGCTACTTCGTTCCACCATTCGCAACGACTGTTCCAGATATTACGAATTTTAGTGATGCAGTTCAAATGTTCAGTGAGACATTTGAAGATTCTGTAAGAATTCGTATGCGCAGCGACGCGCCGTTTGGCGCGTATCTTTCCGGCGGCGTGGATTCCTCAGCAATTGTTGCAACCATGGTGCGCCAAAGCTCCGAGCGGGTACGCACCTTTTCTGTTGGATTCCGTGAGACCAAGTATTCTGAGCTTGATTTTGCGCGCACGATTGCCAACCGTTTCGAGACCGACCATCACGAAGTCTTGGTTGAGCCAGATTTATTCATGGAGCATTGGCCGACTGCTGTGTTGCGCCGGGGCGCCCCGGTGTCTGAGCCTGCTGATATTCCGATACTCATCTTGTCAAAGATGGCCTCGCCTACGGTGAAGATGGTTCTCACCGGCGAGGGTTCCGACGAGTTGATGGGGGGATACCCTAAGCACCGTGCTGAGCCATGGATTAAATTATATCATCAAATTATGCCGCAAGTGGTACATGATCATGTGGTATCGCCAGCCATTCGAGCGTTGCCGTACGCCATGCGTCGAGCCAAGATTTTTGCGATGGCAGCAGGCGAGCGCGAGCTAACGAATCGAATGAGGGTTTGGTTCGGCGGCGTCTCTGTTGACGAGCGAGATGCTTTGTTGGGGAGTTCGCCGTCAATCGCGCCTCGCGAGCCTTATCCGTTTTCTGCGAGAATTGGATCCAATGTTCGTCGAACGCTATTCTTCGATCAGACGTCCTGGCTTCCGGATAACCTTCTCGAGCGCGGGGATCGGATGATGATGGCAGGGTCCGTTGAAGGCCGTATGCCTTTCATGGATGTTGAATTAGCGGCGTTGGTCGCTCGCTTTCCGGACAATTTTTTGGTTGGCAAGGCAGGAGGCAAGGTCGTCTTGCGGGCAGCTATGGACCAGATCTTGCCCACTGAAATTTTGTCGCGGAGAAAGATTGGGTTCCGCGTCCCGGTCGATGAATGGTTTCGAGGTCCCTACCGCGAATTTGTCCGCGAGGCGCTGCTAAGCGAAGCCTCGCAGCTTAATCGGATTTGCGACAGCGCCGTCGTACGACGGCTTGTTAATGGGCATATCGAGGGTCGCGCTAACAACGAGAAAATCCTTTGGTCACTCGTCAATCTTGAATTGTTTTTTCGAACGTTCAAGCCATCTGACATTGATTCCATTCGGACAAGGGCGGCTTGATGCGTTTTCTTGAAACGATTGGTGCGTTAGACCCATATACTTCAAGGGGCCGATCAACCCCGTCTGGGGGATCTAGCCACACGGAAATCACAATGTTCGGGCTCTAGAAATCATAAATTGCCAGAAAGTTCGTAACCATCGACCCATTCCCGCCGCCGCTGCCACATCATCCTCCATTTGGCGGCGGTAGATTTTAAATCTGGTCGGCCGAGCAGCAGTGACGCAAGCCGGTACGCCCACCAACGAATTAGGGTACCCACCAGAAAGAGGATCCGCCCTAATTGTCGGCTTACCGGCCGCCAGTGCCGGTTCATTAGAGTGGCTTTGCCTTTGAGAAGCAACAACTGCTGTTTGCAAGTGGATGTCGTCGACGCCCCTCCGTAATGGATAATTGTCGCGCTAGGGGTGACAATTGGACGGGCCCCCAGTTTGCGCGCGCGATGGCACAGATCTGCCTCTTCCCCATACATGAAAAATGCCGGGTCGAAGCCTCCAAGTTCATCCCACAGGTTTCGATCTATCAGGAATAGGCAACCGGTGACGATGTCAACATATCGGACCGAACCACGATTCCAGCCGCCGTAAGCCTCGGAGTTGAAGATCGGGCTGCTAGGTGCAAGGTAGGATAGACCAAGGGTGGAACAGGCTAGACTCCACAAAGTCATTCTGCGCCAACACGAGGCGGGATTCAAAGAGCGATCGCCATTCAGAGTGCGGCCGCCCCATATGCGGCACGATGGGGTCTCGTCTGCGAACGCAACCAAGCGATCTATCGCGCGATCGAGTATGACCGTGTCGGGGTTCAGGAGCAGAAACTTTCGGCCGCGGGCGGCTTTGATCGCCAAAACATTCGCTGGCGCGAAGCCGATGTTTTCCTTCAAAGCTATGAGACTAACGTCAGGAAATTCTGCCTTGATCGCGGCAGCCGATCCATCTGGTGAATTGTTATCGACTACGATTATTTCGAACTCAATGTCTCGTGTTTCCGCTTGGACTGAACGCAAACATTCAAGTGTCATAACTCGTGTATTAAAACTAACGACGATTATGCTGAGATCGATCATTCCAGGTTGACCAAGGCTACTACTGTGCATGGAAGCAGCATCTCCGGTGGGCTTGCGGCCTGGCTACACCAGCGGGCCCCTGCAGGCAGCGGCGAATTCGACGGCGTTTACGTTTCACGTTTGAAAACCTTCGACCTCAAGATATGGCGACGGCAAGCCGGCATGAACGCCGCTTCCCCAAGGCACAACACGACCGCGGGGAAGAGCTCAACTTCTTGATGAAATAAGATCACAATTTCGAGTCTCGTAACAGCGATCTCTGGTTTTCATATTACTCTCAAATGTTTGAAGCTGCAAAAGTCCACACTCCGCCAGGGAAATTCAAGCAATGCGGAGTTTTTTCCGTCTATAGGTCACTCCCACATGCGGCACCACCGATCGCTCTCGCGATGGTGGGCACCAGAATCCTGGATGCCAATTCCGGCAAGGGGTGCGCGCCATCAGGAATGCCCGCTCTGATCTCATCCTTTGTGAGGCTCTTCCAACTTTGCCGATGGTCGATAAATGCAACACCCAATTCATCGGCAACTAATTTGTACATATCGTAATAGGCGTCTATGCCCCGCCGAATCCATCCGCGCGGACCGAAGGATGGACTCATTGCCATAAGGAAGATCTTCGCCTGTGGCCGCGCTCCCCTAATCGCCCGTACAATCTTAGTCGTATTCTCTCGGCTGCGTGGAAGTGACAACCCTTTAAACCAAGCGGCATCATTAGCGGAAAATTCAATTAACACTACGTCTGGCTGCGAACGATTTACCTCCTCAACGGCTGCAACTCCCCATTCAGAAGTCGCCCCGCTGCGACCGAAGTCAAGTACCGTCACTGGGCGCCCAAGACAGCGCGTCAATTGTACCTCCAGAGGCTTTAGCCAACCGGCACGATTGGTGAGGCTCGTTCCCAAAGCCGCTACAATCATCACTTTCTGTTCCGATTGGCCAGCAGCATGGGTATCGCGGTAACCTAAAAAGCCGTAGCAGAGCAGACATGTCATGGTAAAAACGGCTAGTCGCTTTGCGCTCATTGAGCGTACCCATTGAGGCCCTTGGAAACCGCCACCTTCGAGAACACCTTCCACAGGCGACCGGTCCCCTGGCCGGCATTAGGCAGAACCCCGCGGTCCGAATGACAAAAATAGACGCCCTCAAACCCGGCGTCGCCCTGGGCGAATAGCGCGCTTCAAATTAATATCCAACGCGCAACACTGCGCAAACCTTGGCCGCCGCCGGGGCCTTCATGTGTCAGCACGGTGACGCCCTTCGCCTAAGGACCCGGTTCGACCCGTAATGTACACCTTGACGGTCCCAACAACCGCGTCATCGCGTCAACATATTTCCTTGCCTGAGTCTCCCAAACGAAATCATGGTCTGCCAAGGCTTTTGCCTTTCGTCCGAGCGCATACTGCAATTCTGGGTCTTGGATCAGGCGCGCCACCTGCTCGGCAAGTCCGCTCGCGTCTCCATGTACCGCAAAGAGTGCCGCATCTTTTAGAAGGCGCTTCGTCTCCGATAGATTCATGGCAACAATGGGTATGCCCATTGCGGAATACTCAAAAACCTTATTCATGCTTATTTTGTCGTTGTAAGAGTTGATTGGGTCAGGGATTACACCAATGTCAAATTTTGAGAGAACTTCCAGAAGTTCTTTGCCGGTGACATACCCAGTAAATGTGACATGCTCAGCTACATTAAGCTCAGTGGCAAGGGATTTGACCGATAACAGCGCCGGTCCATCTCCCACAATCACGCAGGAAAAGTCCTCCAATCCGTATTTCTCAATAAGGTGTTTCACCATAAGCACAACATTGTCGACCCCATCTTGGTCGCCGATAATGCCAACGTAGCCTATCACTATCTGCGTGCCACCCCGTGCTGTAGCATCGCGACGTGTCTTGCTCAGTAAGCCAGCGTTTCCAAAATACCGTTCGTCTGGAATTGAGTATACAGTGACGACATCTTCTGGTCGTTTGCCCCCTCGAGTGATGGCGAGTCCTCGAAACGTTTCATTGGCCGAAATAACAAGATTAGCTGCCTTGAACGTTAGTTTCTCTGCCAAAGATAATAAGAGTTCTAGAAGTCGTTTCCTACCAAACTTCGCCTCAATTAATTCAGGGCACACATCGTGGTGATCAAAGACCAGCTTTTTCCCAAAGAGCTTCCAAGGCAATGCGACTAGAAACAATAGATCTGGCGGATTGCAGACTTGAATAATCTCAAAACCGCAAAACGAGTGAACCGAAAATAAAAGCCTAAACTCGTGAAACAGAGCGATCGTGTATTCAATAAAGAAGCCCCATATGCCTCTCCCCTCGATCGGAAGTGGATGCCGAAATATTTCGATCCCGTCGATCTGCTCCCGTCGAGCGGGAAACCGTTCAGTCGCCGGACAAATTACGGAGACTACCCATCCAGCCTCACGCAGAGCACGCGCTTCTTGCCATACCCGACGGTCCATAGGCACAGGGAGGTTCTCTACAATAATTACGCAAGAAGGCATGACATACTCGACTATGGATCCGACCGGTCCTGAACTTCGGCTGGTCGAAAATGTTTCGGCATTTCGGCGCCAGATTGTAATTGCTTTGCCGCGCAACGGCGATTGAGCGGTAACCCTCGGACGTGAGTTTGCGGCGATGGGTGCGTCGCTCCGTGCGAGCCGAGGCCACCGAGGTAACGGCGGGATATCGTAGAAGGTGCCCAAACAATCGTCTTTTCTTGCTTTGTGCCGCCTTCGATTACTGCCGCCGTTCGGCTTGCTAAGCTATGCAGAAGCATTCTTGGTCCGCCCGTTATTCCTTTCAAAAGATCAAAAGATAAATGAACGCGAGCCTTTCTATTCTAACCAAATCAATAGCAACCTTGCCCCGTTCCGAGCAAAAATTGGCTCAAAAATTGTCTTCATGGTAAAAGACCGTCCGAAGCGAATTTTTGTTTGCTTTTATTCAGCGTAGTTTAGTATTATAATTATTAAATAATTTGAAAAATAAACAGAATTCGAGTGATGTCAAAGTTAACGATAATTTCCGAAATTTAGAAAGTCGCAGAGGAGAAAAACAATAAATCAGCCTCCATTGATGGATGACCTGACATTATTGGAATTGGGGACTCGACTCTCCGAGTCTTGCGATCTGGTAGCTCGGCTCGACGAAGTGCTAGGACTCGAATTTTCCGATCGCCGTCGGTGACTTTAACAGGGCTTATGTCGATGCGCCCAAGCTGGTTGGAGATCCGTAAGGACTATGCCGGTAACGTTTAGATGACCTTTGGATATCGGAGACATTTCGATGGCAATCCCTGTAATCTCCAGAATCCGCACGGCACTGCGCAATACCGTCGTCGGACTATACCGCTTGGCTCTGATTTATATCTGGCATATGGACATTGGCGAAGGAACAACCATTTCTTTAAGCGCCAGGCTAGACAAAACCAATCCTCGAGGAATCCACATCGGCCAATATACTGCCGTAACATTCGGTGTTGCAATCCTGACGCATGATTACGTCAACAATCGTCAGAGTGACGTGTGGATCGGCGACAATTGCTTCATAGGCGCAGGGTCTGTAATTTTACCCGGAGTGACTATTGGCAACAATTGCATTGTCGCGCCTTTGAGTGTCATTGGACATAACGTGCGCGCCGGATCACTAGTGGTTGGCAACCCCGCCCGTATCGTTGAAAGCAACCTCTCCACCGGCCATTACGGTGTTCGTACGCCCCCCGAAACTCTATCGAGTCCGGAAATTGGTGGGCGGATTGATGGGATGGTTGGCCGAGTCGCGTCACGCGGATAGGTTTCGGGATCGCGGCCGTTGAGCTTGGCGGATTTGACGGGCGGGTTCGCTCCCGGCATGATGCGGTCTTCAGCGGAGAAATACGCTCCTGCGTCTGGGTTGCGCCCGTTGAAGCTCTCGATGAAGGCATTCCACCAAGCCAGGATTTCAATCAGCATAGTATCGTGCGAAATGCTTATTGCGGTAATAGTCCTCGAGATAGCCATCATACTGGTGGACCTTGTCCATATTGGCCTTGTTGAGAACCACACCAAGAAGATTTTCGTAAACGTTTTCAGCTTCGCTGAGCGCGTGTTCTACCAATTTGATCTTTGTCCGGCCCCACTCGACCACGAGCACGTAGGCATCCACGAGATCCGTCGTTGCACGGACGTCGATGACGGGCACAAGAGGTGATAGGTCGACGATAATATAATCGTAGCTCTGACGCAGCTCTTTAAAAAAGAGCTTGGTCAAATCGCTCGAGAAAAATTCATTGGAGTGCGTCAAGCGGAACGGCATAACCGCCGGCAAAAATGCCAAGTTGGTCGACGGATCCGTCCATACGACCTCCTCCAGCGAGGACTGCCCGGAAATTACGTCAAAAATGCCACACTTGGCACCCGGGGCGAGTGCGCGACTAAGCGACGGATTACGCAAATCCCCATCGACGAGTAGGACGCGGGCGCCCACTTGCGCCATGAGCAGCGCCAGATTGGCCGAAATCGTCGACTTGCCCTCATTGGGGATCGCGGAAGTGATGCCAATGACCTTCGATTTCTCCTTGACGCTCAGATCAACGGCAAGCTTCACGGCGCGTACCGCCTCGGCAAATCGCGAGAGCGGGGTATCGTTGACAGTCCACATTATACTTGAGCGACGAATGATGGTCCTGAGGCCGGCGGGTTCAAGCTGCAGCTTTTGCTCCGGCGCCTCTGCGGATGAACTCGCCGGCATCCTTTCCGTTAAAGGGATTACTGCAAGACAGTTGGTGTGAAGCGCAGCTACGACCTGTTTTGTGGTGCGGAAAACGCTGTCTAACATTTCTCTTAAGAATCCAACGCCAAAGCCCAGCGCGAGGCCGGCAAAGAGTGCCCCCGCAAGAATAAGACGGGTTTTGGGGTAGGCTTTGCCCTGAGGTGGAGAAGCCCGAGTGACAAATCGTGCCTCGGTCATCGGCAGCGACTCTTGCTGGGTCAATTCCGTATACCGTTGAAGCAAGTTGTCGTAAAGCGAGTGATAGCTTCGAGCCTTACTTTCGAGCTCGTTTAAAGCCCCCTGCGCCTGACCAGCCGATTGGGAATCTGAAACTGCACTGGCTAGCCGCTTTTCAACGTCGGCCTGGCGCTGTTTTGCGATCTCAAAATCGCTCTTATAAGTCTCGGAAATTCGTTTCAATTCATCGAGAATGGAATTTCTGATTTCACGTATTTGGCGCTGCATGTTGATGACCGCGAGATGATTGCTTCCCACGCGCGCTGACAAATCAGCCTCACGATTCACCAGTTCGAGGTATCTCGTCCGCAGCTGGCTGATAATTCCATTGCTCAGCGTATCAGCAACCGTCCCAGCCGTATGGTCGTTAATATCACTGGCTGCCTTTATTATTTGCTCAATACGGTCTAACCTCGCCTGCGCCGTGGATGTCTGTGCGCGAGCCTCGAGCAGTTGCGTATTAAGCTGAGAAACCATCTGTTCGTCAGCTGACTGTCCCTTGCCCACATCGACAAGGTTGTTTTTGGCTTTGAAGTCCGCCACAGCACGATCGGAAGCCGAAGTCTGCCGTTGGAGTTCTCCCAATCGACCTTGAAGCCAATCGTTTGCGCGTCGAGCTATATCGTATCTGGCCTCTAACTGATCATTTATGTAAGCTTCGACAATCGCATTTGCAATTTGGGCCGCTCGCTCGGGCTTATTTGAAATGAAACTAATTGAAATCACGAAGCTATAACCGACCCGAGTTGCACTTACCCGCTGTTTGAAACTTTCCAAGACGTTGCGGGAAAGGTCGGAATTCGAGCTTTTGTCGCTTGAGTGAAATAGTCCGGAAAACAAGCCGAATTTCGTCCCCGTAGACGTGTCAATCGAACCGCCGAACTCCGGGTCGTCAGTCAGGTGCAGGTTATTAATCACCGAAAGCGCAATCGCATCGGATTTAATTATCTCGATTTGGCTCTCAATGGCCGTGGAATTGATTGGACTATCGATGAGAATTTGTTGCTGCGAAAAGGGTTGAACCTTGCCCCGATCGATAAACATCGTCGCGACCGCCATAAACCTCGGTGTAGCTGTGACGACGTAAATCAAGGCCAGCGTCATTGTTAGCACACTGACAAACAGGATGACCGCATATTGCCGACGCACGATGCCAAGCAGGTGCTCTAAGAGCTCCGTAGGCGAGTTTTCTTCCGGCGCTACGCGCCGATAATCCTCCGCGGCAGGATGTGTCTTGTTGAATTGGAGCATGTTCGATTTACCTGGCTCCGGTACGAGCAAAAATCGCCTCGGCCGCATCGTTTAGCCTCGGGCGATACCGCACCGCAGCGATACCACACCGCCGGTGTCATTCCAATTAATGATTATGTGCCTGACGGGTCGAGCGAAATGTTCATTCCCCATTAACCTAAATTTCACCAGCAAGGCAAAATCCAGTATAATCTAAAATGAATTCTTGAGGTCAAAAAAAGCCGGGAATTGCCGCATTCGGGGGCGCCATCCTCCCGGAAAGCCGCCTTGAGGAAAACGCGGGCGCACCTAAAACCCCCAGTGGTCAGCCAGTGGTCAGGGGGTGGCCGCAGCCGTGGCCCCGCCCGCAACAGTTACCGCGGTACCCGTTCCCTGAATTGTGTTCCTCAGGATAAAGACATTGGTCGCAGCCAAAATCGGATCGTTGATCGTTCCGACGATCAATCGGACCTGATTTAGGAATTTCGCCGTTTCGACGGTCGTCGCATTTGACACATACAGGACATCCTTGTTCTGCATCTGCATCTGAGTGGCTATAAAATAACCGGACGGATCTCGAAAATTGACGCTGTAAATTACTGGTATAATTGGTGAATTATACTTCGAAACATCGATTCCGAGCCTTTCTGCGACCGGCCTGGGCTCGCCACGATAGAGGAAAACCGCTCCCGGTTCGGCCCTGGTGTCGTCTAGGCCGGTAGCCTTGCCGACCGCCTCTGCAAGCGAGATTCGCCAGGCGTCAAAAGTGTACTGGCCTTGCTTACCGGTAGCGCCAAAGGCGACGAACGTCTGCGGCTCGCGATAGACATAGATGGTATCGTTTGGATGGGTGAAAATGTTGTTCGATGGATTATAAACAAGGGCACCAAAAGGAACAATTTCCCGCCGACGCCCTCTCTCCAACATAACCCAAGTATCGAAGCCTTGTCCTGAAGGTCCTCCTGCGCGCGTAATGGTGTCGAGGATATGCTCTCCCTCTGCACTCGCCGGGAAGCGGGAAGGAGCCTTAACTTCACCAAGAACGCTGATCAGCGACGTGCGCTGGTCGACAAGAGAAACGACGACTTGCGGCTCGATCGCCCGGTTTTTGAGGGCGTTGACTATCTCTTGTTGAACTTCCGGGGGCGTTCGGCCTAAGGCACGTATACCGGAAGTGTAAGGAACAGAAATAATTCCGTTGTGATCGACAGCTTGGTTGGGCAAAGTAATAAAGTTACCCGGACGAACGCCCGCCTCGGCGGGTATAAACAGGCCCCCGGCGGCCGCCTCAAAAATTGTCACACTGACAACATCACCGATACCAAAGCGGATTTCACTCGGGACACGCCGATCGGAGAACGCTGCGGCGAGCGTTGGCGTGCTGGCAGCAAGAATGTGTTCAACCTCCGGCGTCAATTTTACGAGTTCATAGGGAAGGACGCCTGGATTCGTCGCTCCTGCCCGCACATCGTCGACTGCCGGCCCGCTGGTTGGCATCCATGAACAGGCGCTATTGCAGCTTAGCGCTGCTACCATAGCGAGTATTTCAACCGCGCCCCGCCACCGCATGCTCTGGTCCTAACTTCCCCGGGTCAGCCCATAACATGGACTAAATGGCATTCACACCCTTCCCGCCCCTGCAAGCCGCGTCCCTTCTTGAAACAACCTTCGTGTTGCAAAAAAACCACATATTAGCCGCATGAGAGCCGCCCATTCAGTGCTTGCCATGAATGTGCTCTACACATAGCAAACGGGCGGAGTATTAATATTCGATGCATTTTTACCTTCTTGTCCTGCTGATTTGCGCGACGCCGGCAATTCTGATCATCAATAGTCCAATCGAAGACGGCATTATCCCAGCGATATTGGCTTTGGCCGTTGCATTTGTTGCCCGGACGATTCGACCGGGCCAAGCCGATCATTTTTTTTCGCTGGCTCGACCGGTTGCTATCGTCGCCGCCGTTCCCGCCGTTTGGATCATCGTACAGATGCTGCCGCTGGGAATCGTAGGGGTTTCCAATCCAATTTGGGACAGCGCCTCTGGCGCAATTGGTCACCCTATTCGCGGGTCGATCAGCATTGACCCAGGGTTCACGCTTTTGTCCTTGTCCCGCTATTTTACGATGACGGCTGTCCTCTTCCTTTCCATAGTTGCATCCCTCGACCGACAACTGGCGCAATGGGTGCTTTTCGCGCTTACGACCGCAACGGCGTTGATCGCACTGGTTCTTATCGGTGATGACCTCGCGGGCACAAACTTTCTTTTTGCCACCGAAAATACGGCCCTCGGAATTGGGGCGCTCGACAGCGCAGCTCTTGGCTTGATCCTCTCGTCCGCGAGCGCCATCGGAGTATTTGACCGATTTCAAACTCAGCGCATCAAAGGCAAATCTTCGATTGCCACCTTCGCGATGGCATTCGCATTCTGTATTGTTGCCTTTTCGGTATCCGCGCTTGCAATCTTTCTCCATGCGACCGGATACTTGATTCTTGCGGCTGTTTTGGGTCTGGCAACGCTTGGGGTCGTCGTCTTGATACGTCGACTAGGATTGGGAGCATGGGGACGTTCGGCGATCGGATCAGTTGCTATCGTTATCGCAGTATCGGTTGTGGCAACACAGCCCGCTTCTCGGGTAACAGCATTGATGCTGCCTCTGGTCCCGCAAGCCTCGGTCTCGCATTCGTCCCTTGCTGAACGAATTCTGGCTGCAACTCCCTGGACCGGTACGGGAGCCGGGACATTCGCGACCCTTATACCCATCTATCGGGATGCCGATGAGGTCGTCACCGACTACTCTCCTCCAAATGTTGCTACGAAGATAGCAATAGAGGCTGGGCGGCCCGCAGTTTGGACCGTCCTGTTCATTGCAATCGCTGCGGCGGCGGCCCTCTTCTGGGGCGCATTGCGGCGTGGCCGCGATTTATTTTATTCTGCCGCCGGAGCAGGCTGCATCGTGGCGGTTGTGCTGCTGTCTTTCGCAAATGTGGGCATGGTACAAACCACAACTTCTGTAGTAGCTTCCGCAGTACTAGGACTAGCGTTTGGGCAGCGACTGAGTCGGACGATTAAGTAACCAATCTTATGAAGGTTAACACTCAGCCGTTGCCATAAGCGAAGGTGACCCGGTTCACGGGACGGCCACTAAGGTCAGGAAGTGTGTGGAAATCTCGGTACTTGGAGCTATCGCAGGCGAGGATCCCTGAAGGAGTTCGCGTTTACGCAGTCGGGGACGTACACGGTCGTGCCGATTTGCTCGAGAGGGTCTTCGCGGATATCGACGCTGACTTAAATTCCCGTCCCGCTGACGCGGCGATTGAAATCTTTCTCGGCGACTACATCGATCGCGGCCCGGCTTCCAGTAAAGTTCTTGATCGCTTAATCGACCGACGCCGTTCCCATCGAACGCTCTGCCTCAGGGGCAATCACGAAGCGTACATGCTGGAATTCCTGGAGGACCCAACGATCTTCGATGAGTGGAGTCGATATGGCGGACTTGAAACTTTGATGTCGTACGGGCTGACGCCTTCACTAAGCGTTGATCCAGATGAGAGGGCAAGGCTCGCGAATGCCTTGAAGCGAGCGCTTCCCGAGAAGCATCTTCGTTTCCTTACGAGCCTCAGAACAACATTCACCTGTGGCGACTTTCATTTCGTTCATGCCGGCGTGCGGCCAGGCATTCCGCTTAGAGAGCAGAGTAAAGAGGACTTACTGTGGATTCGTGAGGACTTCCTCACCTATGAGGAGCAATTCGAAAAGATAATTGTCCATGGGCACACGCCGGTGGTTAATCCGGACATTCATCCAAACCGGATCAATATTGACACTGGCGCCTTCGCAACGGGACACTTGACCTGCTTGGTTTTAGAGGGTCAGACCCTGGATTTCATTCAAACCTGACGAAGTGTAGAAGTCGATACGTGCCAGTTCATCACCTGATCAGAGCCTGGTTGCACCAGGACGAGCCGGACAACGTGAGGCCATTGTGAGCGCTTATCCGGACGGCCCGCATAAGATGGAACCTTGCGTTGAATACCTCCACGGCTAATCGAAGACAAAAGCAGTTGCGCGCAGCGCTCTTTGCATTTGCCAGCCTCCTTGGACTGCAAAGTATTTGGATTATTCTGCCTGAGCTGATCCGCCCCTCTCCGCTCGTTTTTCCTCGCGAACCACGAAGTCCACCAATTAGCGTGTCCGAACGAGACCACGCTAGCTTGGCTGCCGAACTAGCCCTCGTGCGCGGAGACCTTTGGGCAGAAGCAGCAATTGCGCAGTTGCCGGAACCCACACAGAGCGTCGATTCCCTGAAAACCACGCAATCGACCGAGCGAGTACAAATGGCACGCGCCACCGCTGAGAAGGCCGCAACGCTATCCCCGCACGATGCCCGTATTTGGCTCCTCCTGGCCAACCAAGATTGTCAGCTGCATCGCGAAGCGTCTGGCACGTTGAAGATGTCTTATTATACAGGGCCTAATGAGATTGTGTTGATGCCGCTGCGACTCCTTGTTGCAACCTGTTCGGACGCGATCAACGATGCTGAACTTCAAACTCTCGTGGCAAGAGAGATTCGGTTGATCGTCACCCACGAACAACATCTGAAGCCCGCGATCGTAGCGGCTTATCAAAATGCCACCCCCAGTGGAAAGCGCTTTATTGAGACGGTTGTGGGTGACCTTGACAGCGGCCTGATGGCGACTATTCGCGCAAACAAGAGAACGGAGTAAATGAGACCATTTCTGCCTGACAGCGCTGAACAATTTTAGAAGCCTACATAGATCATTTCCGAATAACTGTGATCAAAGGCGAAAAGGGGCGCCGGACCCTTGTAATATTTTGCCGCCCGGCCGGGGAAATACCGTCCCCTGAACCCTTCAATTGGTCCCGACGCGTCGACAAGCAATGCGACGAAACCCCTTTTTAATGCTTCCAACGTAATAGCCCAGCTGTTGTCAACAAGGTCGCTGAGCCGCTCGCAATAGATGAGCTGCGCCACCGGTATGCCGGGCCTGACTCGACGAGGCAGAAGCATGATTGGGGCCAGACGGTCATTTTCCTCGATACAAAAAATTAGGCACCCGCGCGCCTGATGGTCGCGCATCATCTCGGCCCGTACGGGAGCCAGGCCAGCGCGCTCCGCTTCGCTCAGCGGCAAGATGCGTCGTCTCGCGCCGCGCGCGCGCGCCACGCCGATTCCTATGATCTGGCCCGTCGTTCGTTCTGTAAAACCGAATTTCCGAATCGTCTTCAGCGTGTGTGGGGCGGCAGATAGGTTGCTGAACGTTACACCATCCGCGCTCGTAGCGTGGCGGTAGAGTTCCTTCGCGGCCGGACCACGCTGGGCCGGCCGGACGGTCCAGCTTGAAATGTTAACGATCGTTTGACGCGTTTCGGCGGGGCCGTGTAACGAGCCAAAAGTCAGAGCGACGCCTTGCAGGCCGCCCTCTTCGATCCCATAGCCAAAAAGAGGCGTTCCTGGCGCACGCTGGCGCCGCTCCATCCCGCTCAGCCGATCTTGCCAAAATGCAAGAGAATGCCGCGGAAAGCCTTCGGCGAGTATTTGGACCATTTGCGGAACGTCCGCAGGTTCCAACTCACGGATCAGGAATTCGTTCATCAAAAATACATCGCGGTGTATATCGCCCCTATGTTGGACGAGATTTTCTCGATCGAGTCAGATTACCAGCCAACCTCGCAAAGGGGTATTAGGTTCGGTCCCCGATCGACCATTGATAGCCTATGCCACTGATCAGGCTGGACAAAAGCATGATCGCCGCATTAACTGTCGAAAGAACGTTGGGAACTGATTCGCGAGGGACCGTTGCAAGGGTTGCCGATCAGAACACTCTGAACAGAAACCAAAAAAGTAGCCTTTTGTTAATCGATGGGAGAATAAACTTAAGTTAGCTGCATCGCAATATAATTCAGCCAGTCGTGCTGCGGAACTCGCAATAGGAGCCTGCAGAAAAATGCTGATTATTTTCGTATGTTTCGCCGGCATTATGCTTGGTTTAATTTTCAACGTTGTCATCCTTCTTCCGGTGATATTGGTCGGAGCTACAGCCTACGCAGCCGCATCTGCTGGGCAAAATCCCTTAGCGATCGTCCTTGCAATTGTGATTTTGACAGTTTCCTTCCAGGCCGGTTACTTCGTCGGATTAACTTGCCGGGACCTTTTCGCTCAAATTCTTGCGCGGCTGAATATCGTGCAGTCGAAGAGGGTATAGCTGCGCTTTGAGCGGCTCAGAGGAATTCTGAGGTTTTAGGAACGCGACCGTTTCTATTTCTCAGATCGATTTTTTCTTTGGTCGTCGATCTCGTCTAGCGCCCTATCTTCGACGCGACCATCTCTTAATCTCGCGTTTGGCCTCCAGAACATGCACCTTTATAAAGAACCGCGTCTTGAGATATCTTCGAATACTAGCCTGGATCTTGGTCGTCGTAATCGTAGTGCTGACCGTGGTTCCCGCCTCAGATCGACCTGAAACGGGCGTCGAGCACAAGTTCGAGCATTTGCTCGCTTTCGGTCTCGTTGGCCTGGTGTTTTCGCTGGCCTATTCATGGCGGCCGATGGTGCTGATTGCATCTGGCATTGTCTTCGCGCTACTGCTGGAATTGGCCCAGATACCGCTACCTACCCGGCACGCCCGGATCGAGGATTTTCTTGCCGACGCTTTCGGGGCAAGTATTGGGATCACGCTGGCTTACCTAGCCAGGTCGGCCTGCAAATCATCTGCTGTCTGAATGCTGTCTGACGCGTTGCGATTCCCTAACTGCCGAGTTCATCGAGCTCCTGATCATTCGGATCTTGCCAATTAGGCAGCCCGACACCAGGACCTTTTCTAGTCGGCCCATGTCCAAGTACGGGAATTGTGCGGTCTTGCCGCTTTCGTGGGAAACTCCCCCGTCTGGATCGCTTTAAAGCGACCAAGGGAAAGTTCGGCGCCCCTGCTGCGCGACGTCCATCGACAATGACACATGCACCGCGTCGCGATCGTGACAGATTATCCTGCGGACGAGGCGCCTGAGGCCATACGAGGCATATCGTGGTACCTGAAAGGTTTCGACAAAGAACGCACGCTCGTCGCGACCACCCGAGGTTCAAACACCAGAAGGTCGGAGATTTTCGGACGGTATCACTTTCACGAAATTCGTCTTCTGGCTTGAAACTATCCGACATTAACCCATGCTATAATGCAAACTTGTGTCGTTGGTGCGGTCTGCTATTCAGTTCATAAAGTTTCTAAAGGGGGGCCAGTGAAGGGAATCATTTTGGCAGGTGGCACAGGATCGCGGCTATACCCGGTGACGACTGTTGTTTCGAAACAGCTTCTACCCGTGTTCGACAAGCCAATGATCTATTATCCACTGACCACGCTGATGTTAGCTGGCATTCGCGACATCCTCATAATTTCGACCGGCCAAGACCAGCCGTTGTTTGAGCGCCTATTGGGCGACGGGTCGGACTTTGGTCTCAAGTTCTCCTATGCAGTCCAAGACCATCCTCGAGGTCTGGCAGATGCATTCATCGTAGGACGTGGCTTTGTCGGCTCTAGCGACGTCGCGTTGGTCCTTGGCGACAATATTTTCTATGGTCATGGCCTGCCTGAGTTTTTGGCGGCGGCAACCAAACGTACCAAGGGCGCAACGGTCTTTGGATATTTTGTCAAAACGCCAGAGCAGTACGGCGTGATTGAGTTCGACAAGCAGGGGCGCGCTTTGTCGATTGAAGAGAAACCAGTTCATCCAAAATCGAACGTTGCCGTCACCGGTCTTTATTTTTACGACAACGACGTCCTTGAAATCGCGGCCAAGCTGAAACCTTCCAAGCGCGGAGAACTCGAAATTACCGATGTTAACCGAGCCTACCTTGACCGTGGCGATTTGTTTGTTCAGATCTTGGGACGCGGCTTCGCCTGGCTAGATACCGGCACCCACGCCTCGTTGGTCGAAGCAAGCCATTTCGTGCAAATCCTCGAACAGCGGCAGGGGTTGCGCATTGCCTGCCCGGAGGAAATAGCGCTTCGGTTAGGCTACATTTCGCGGGAGCATTTTTTCAAAATTGCGCAAAAGACCGCCAAAAGCAGCTACGGTGAATATTTGTTGTCGGTTTATCAATCGCTGGCGCCCTCGTCGCCGTAGCCAGCATAAGCCCTTTTTCAGGACACCTGCCCCGTCGAGCAGCCTGATCCCGTTAATGGTCTTCGTATTTAAAATATTCCCCTGAATTGTCTTTTTTTTAAACAGCTTTTATTATAGACCCAGGCAGGCCCATCTAAATCAGAGCATTAATCAGCAATTTGGACTGCGAGCACCCTGGATGAGCATTTCCGTTGAATCGCTAAGGATCAGCGACGTCAAAATCTTGCGGCCCAAGAAGCATGGCGATCACCGCGGTTTTTTTTCCGAAACTTACAACAAGAAAGATTTCGCAGAAGCGGGCATTAACCTGGATTTTGTCCAGGATAATCAATCCCTTTCGCAACACGCCGGAACCATCCGGGGGCTGCACTACCAGGGTGCACCGTGGGCACAGGACAAGCTCGTGCGGGTCGTCAAGGGACGGATTCTTGACGTTGCCGTCGATATGCGCCGCTCCTCGCCAACCTTCGGCCAATGGGTCAGTGCCGAGATTTCAGCAAGCGAATGGAACCAAATTCTCGTGCCCGTCGGGTTCGCTCATGGGATCTGCACGCTGGAACCGGATACCGAGTTGATCTACAAAGTGACAAACTACTACGCACCAAGCTGCGATTTCGGCATCCGCTGGAACGATCCCAAGCTCAATATCCCGTGGCCCTTTAGCGAGGATAAATTGACTTTGTCTCCGCGAGACAAAGCGCTCCCGGTATTCGACGAAGCCCCTAAATTTGATTGAAAGTTACAGATGAAGAACGGACAAAATCACGGCAAGGTGCTCGTTACCGGAGCTGGAGGCTACATCGGAACCACCCTGGTTCCGATGTTGCTCGAACAGGGTTACGAGGTTCGCGCGATTGATCGGTTCTTCTTTGGCCGAGAGTTGCTAACGCCGGATCACCAGTTGGAGATTATTCAGGAAGATGCCAGGCGCATCACCGCATCGCATCTTGCGGGGATCGACTACGTTATCGATCTCGTGGCCATCTCGAATGACCCTTCCGGCGAGCTTTTTCAAAACGAAACCTACGCCATCAATCAAACCGCGAGAATTCGCATTGCTGAACTTGCGAAACAGGCCGGAGTCAAACGCTATATCCTTCCCTCCTCCTGCAGCATTTATGGATTTCAAGAGCCGGGGGTCATTGCCAACGAGGAAACCAAAACAAATCCGTTGACCACATATGCGCGTGCCAACGAGGCGGCCGAGCATGGAGTTCTCGCGCTCGCCTCCGACGATTTTGTCGTGGTTGTACTGCGCCAGGCGACGGTTTACGGCTTTAGCCCGCGCATGCGGTTTGATCTTGCCATCAATGGCATGACCTACGGTGCCTGGAAGACCGGTGTGCTGCCCTTGATGCGCGACGGCACACAATGGCGTCCCATGGTCCACGTAAAAGATACCGCGCGCGCCCAGATATTCATGTTGACCGCCGACCCGGCAAAGGTGAACAAGCAAATCTTCAATGTCGGATCCGACAAAAACAATTATCAACTCGGTCCATTGGCAGAACTTGTCGCCAAAACTGTGCCGCGGGATGTCAAGATCGAATGGTACGGCGATGCCGACCATCGCTCCTATCGGGTCGGCTTTGAGAAAATTGAGGCCCTGGGCTACAAGGCCTTGCTGACGGCTGAGGACGGCGTCCGCGACACCTGCCAGGCCCTGGAGGCAGGATTGATCGATCGGACACCGAAAACCATTACCCTTGATTGGTATAAGGAATTAGTCGCCTGGCAGGAGCGTCTGCGCCAGATCGAAATGTATGGCGGCATACTGAAGATTTGAAATCATGAAAGCGCTTCTCCTTGGTCCCAATGGACAGTTGGGCACCGATATACGGTCTGCTAACGACCGACGCGGCGAGCCAGTTAAGATTCAAGCCGTCGGACGGGCTCAAATTGATCTCAGCAATATCGAGGCCGCAGTCTCAGCATTGCGCGAGTTGAAGTTTGACGTCCTGATCAATTGCTCAAGCTATCACAAGACTGATGAGGTTGAAGCCAATGCGCAGCAGGCCTTTGCCATCAACGCTCATCTGGTCAGGCGGCTTTCAGAGCTCGCCGCGGAAAAGCATGCCAGGTTTTTTCACGTCTCTACCGACTATGTTTTTGGTGGTCAGCAGCACAACTCGCCGTTGTCGGAAGATGCGCCAAAGGCCCCGGTCAACATTTACGGAGCTTCCAAGGCAATGGGCGAAGACTTGGCCCTGCTGAACGGTAGCGACACTGTTATTGCTCGGGTCGCATCCCTGTTCGGAGTGGCCGGAGCAAGTGGCAAAGGCGGCAATTTTGTCGAAACGATGCTTCGCCTGGCAAAAGAGAAAGGTGAGCTCCGAGTTGTGGCCGATCAAACGATGTCGCCAACATCGACCTTTGATATCGCGGACGCCATGATCGACATGATCCTCGCCAAAGCACCACCCGGCATCTGGCATATCGTCAATTCGGGAGCGGCAACTTGGTTTGAGTTTGCCGAGCGCATCATTTCCGCCGCCAACGTCAAGGCTCGAGTGATCCCAATCAAGACAGAACAGTTTCCAACGCCAGCTGCGCGTCCGCGCTATAGCGCGCTCGACAATGCGAAGTTCTCAAAAGCCATTCATGCCTTGCGACCCTGGCAGGATGCTCTCGAAGATTATCTCGTAGCTAAAGGACACCGGTAGCTAACATTTATAAAGCTACAATCGGATCGAACCTTCCAGTATGCGCCGATATGCCGCCGCATCGATCGAGCGATAGGCGCCTGACTTTGGATCCCTAAAAAACAGCGGGTCCTTTACGACTCGGGGATCAAATCCCTCACGAGCCAACTGCTGTTTCTTTTGCTTGAAGGTTTCGGTGGCATCGAGGGACGCGCATATGCGCAGGAAAACCGGATGCGCATAGGCCGCCAATCGGCGTGATAGGTGATCCTGGAATCCGTCGAAGTTAAAACGGTCGTCGACTACGACCGCGGCCATTCCCGCGCGGCCATCGGCGCCCGCAATTCTCACCCCATAAACCGACGCGTCGATGACGCCACAACAGTCGAGAACCGCCTCGTTCACTTCGCTAGTTGCGACATTCTCGCCCTTCCAGCGGAAAGTATCGCCCATCCGGTCGACAAAATAGAAGAAGCCGGCTTCGTCGAGCCGCATCAAATCGCCAGTGCGAAACCAGGCGTCACCGGGAGCCAGCACATCCCGCAGGATCTTCTTTTCGGTTTCGGTCGCATCAGTATAGCCCTCAAAGCGGCCCCCGCCGCTCTCGGCCGTTCCGATCCGGCCAATCGCTTCACCAGCTTCACCGCGCCCGCAAGGGATGCAAAGGCCGTCTTCGCCTCGCACCGGAATGCCGCTCTCCGTGTCGACACGAACAATCGCCGCCGGAAAGCGATGAGCCAGGAGTGGCGGAATTCGGCCGATCGCACCAGGCTTTCCCTCAACATTGTAGAGCGAGAAATTGCCTTCGGTCGCCGCATAAAACTCCAGTATTTCGGGGATGGCAAAACGCGCCTGAAAGGCCTCCCAAATATCGCCGCGCAATCCGTTGCCGCAAGCCAGCCGAAGCCGATGTTTGCCTTCATATCCAGATATGGGTGCTTTCAGAAGATAGCGGCAAAGTTCGCCAATATACTGGAACAGCGTGCAGTCCCAGCGCACGATATCCTCCCAGAATTGACCTGCGGAAAACTTGTCCACGAGCACCACCGACGCACCCGCGCTTAGCATGCTGCACGGCGCGACGATACCGCCGACACTGTGAAAGACTGGAAGGCAATCGTAAATCCGGTCTTCCGGTGAAGCGCCGGTCAGCCCGGCAAACCAGCCGCCCCAGTTTAGGATGCGGCGGTGGCTGATGCTGGCGGCCTTCGGCAGGCCGGTGGTGCCCGAAGTGTAGATCAACAGCGCGCGGTCACTGATAGTGACGCCGCGCCGCTCGTCTGGCGCCAGCGGACTTCCGTCCACCCGATCGAGGCCAGCGTCAATGCTTGCTCCGTTGCTGTGGCCGTCGTGGATCCATATCTTCGGAGCGCGGTTCAAATGCGGCAGCGCCACCTCAAAGACATCTGCGAGATCGTTCCCCAGGATGATATGGTCGGCGTTCGCAACATTGATACAGTGCGACAACGACAGCCCAACCAGCTTCGTATTGATTAGCGCGACGACGCCACCGATTTTGCTGAGGCCGAGCCAGGCGGCGATATAATCCGGCCGGCTCGACATGACCAGACAAACCGTGTCGCCGGCCTCGATGCCCACCGAGAGCGCCCAGCGCGCGTAACGGTTAATCCTCTCTGCCAGCATCCGGTAGCTGAACGTCTCGGCCTCCGAAATTAGGGCGGGATGGTCCGGCTGTCGTTTCGACCATTCCTCCACGATATCGGCAAACAATCGCGATGGGTTGGCTTCGATACGCGACGTCAATTCGATCGCTTTCAGCCAGCTCTTCGCCGCCGACGGTTTGCCGGCTAACTGCAGATTGCCTTTCGACTGGTCAATGGAGTTATTCATAGTCGAAATTATTGATCTCCGGAGCCCTATTGGCTAACCAAACTCTAGGGCGTGCACTCATTGACGCGCAACCAAATTCGGATTGATGCCAGCTTGATGAATGCGAGATAGTTGGCCGCGCGTTTGTCGTACCGGGTCGCGACGCGCCGAGATTGCTTGATCTTGTTGAAGAACCGTTCGATTGGGTTCCGCGTGCGGCTTGTGTGAAGTTTAGTATAAGTGGCATTCGACAATGCTGCCGAGCGATTAGGCGAAAACCTGAACACAAAGGTCGGACTGATGAAGAAGGCGAAATGAACCAACCGGTCCCACACGATATTCTACCATTGCGGCGCAAGCTCTACGATCTGCTCGCTGCGGTACCTCTCATTGCATGGTATTTATTTAGCCTGATCCAAATGCTGCCGTCGATGACCCAGCAGATTTCGCTGGCTAAGCTGTTCGTCCAGACTGACCCCTCCGTGCTCCCCCCGTTTCTGGTGCTTGGCATCTTGTCCAAGATTTGCACCATGGTTTTTTTTGCGGTCCTAGTTGTGATGTTTGCAGTGCGACGCGTACCCTTGGACTACCCAATTGCATTCTATCCGCGTTTTGCCGCTGGTGCCGGTGCATTTTCTCGGCATTGGAATTATGCTGCTAGCACCCGAGGAGCTTTCCTCCGGACTATACCTTATATCACTGCTCTCGATTATCGGCGGCACTATGTTTGCGGTCTGGGCCACCCTCACGCTTGCTCGTTCGATCAGTATTATGCCGCAGGCGAGGAGATTGGTAACGTCGGGGCCTTATGCCTTTGTCCGTCATCCACTTTATCTTGGCGAGTTTGTTGTATTATTTGGGATTGCGCTGCAGCACTCAATGCCCTTTGGGATGCTGCTACTAGCAGTTCAATGCGTGTTCCAATTCGAGCGCATGAAAAATGAGGAATGCGTGTTAGCTCGAGCCTTTCCAAATTACGAAGAATACAGAGCGCGAACTGCCCGGCTGTTGCCGGGCGTCTACTGACTTCGCTGGACGGTCGATTGACTAGAAAATGCGGGCTCGTGACTATGAGATGGCAAGCTTGGATTAAAGGCTGCGCGCCGTTCAGTTAAGTTCACGGATCGCCGCGAGAGAAAAGCGCACGCAGCCTTTGACCGAGCTCCAATCGCTGGACCCATTAGTATTTAGTCGAAGCGGGAGCTCTCGATGAAGATCAGCGGAACGCCGCACAAAATCGCTTGCGAGAAGGGCTGCGTGAGAACTTCCAACGAAACTGCGCGTAGACTGGGGCTGGAAATTCAGCAATATTTTGGAACGCTCGGATCGTCAAAACGGGGGCCCCCCCTGCAACGCAGTGGGTCGGCTTCGATCCCTTTGATTGCCGACGCCGATACTCGATAGGGCCCCTACGGCCACTGTCAAAACTCGTGGCACAGATAAGATTTCTAGGATACCTTGCCAGCAGTCTATTTGATACAGGCCAATCTGGGCTGGTGTTTTCATGCGCGATGAAACTATTGCTATACACGGCGGCTATCAGCCCGATCCAACCACCAAGTCTGTCGCTGTCCCAATATACCAGACCGTAGCATATGCATTCGATAGCGCCGATCACGGCGCGGCCCTGTTCAATCTGGAGGTTGAGGGTTTTCGCTATAGCCGGATCGCTAATCCGACAAGTGCTGTTCTTGAACGGCGTATCGCCGAACTTGAGGGCGGTGTCGCAGCACTCGCAGTTAGCAGCGGCCAGGCCGCCCTGCACTTCTCTCTGGTAAATCTTGCGGACATCGGCGGCAATATTGTCTCGGTACCGCAGCTGTACGGAACAACCCACACCCTGCTGGCACATATCCTGCCGAGGCAAGGTATCACAGGCCGGTTCGCAGAAGACGACAAGGCGAGTTCGATCGAGCGGCTGATTGACGAAAATACGAAGGCTGTTTTTTGCGAATTGATCGGAAATCCCGCCGGCAACGTCTGCGACGTCGAAGCGTTTGCAAAGGCGGCACATCGGCACGGTGTCCCCTTGGTAGTCGACAATACGGTCGCCACTCCAGTTCTTCTCAAGCCTTTCGAGTACGGCGCGGACATTGTCATCCATTCATTGACCAAATTTCTCGGTGGCCATGGCACAACACTCGGTGGCGCCATCGTCGACAGTGGCCGCTTCCCCTGGTCGGAACAACCAAAGCGTTTTCGCGCATTCAATGAGCCTGACAAATCCTATCACGGCATGGTCTATGCTCAGCACTTCGGGGCCCGCGCCTTTATTGAGCGCGCGAGGAGCGTCTATCAGCGTACGATGGGTTCCGTACTTTCGCCCTTCAATGCGTTTCTTTTGCTGCAGGGAATTGAAACGATTGCGCTTCGAATGGAGCGTCACGTGGAAAACGCTCAAAAGGTGGCAGCCTTTCTCAAGGACGACCCGAGGGTCGCGTGGATCAACTATGCGGGCTTTGCCGAAAGTCCGTATTTCGATCTCGTTCGGAAGTATCTGAGGGGGCGCGCGCCGTCGCTCTTCACCTTTGGCATCAAGGGTGGCCTCGATGCCGGTAAAGAATTCTATGATTCCCTGAAATTGATTACACGCCTCGTTAATATCGGGGACGCGAAATCACTCGCGTGCCACCCAGCATCAACCACCCATCGTCAGATGTCTCCTGAGGAGCAACGTCAGGCGGGTGTGCTTCCAGAGACAATCCGATTGTCGATCGGTATCGAGCACATCGACGATATCATCGCGGATATCGATCAGGCGCTTGATCGCGCGCACTCGCGACGCGCTGGGGGAAATCCGACAGTCAGCGAGGGCTCGCCGTCCGAAGCAAAGTCACGCTAAATTGCTGAGGGCCAATGACTTGGATCGTCGAGTCTTCTGGGAAGACAGATATAGAATCCAATTTCGGTATATTCGCTTGGCCGCTGAATGCCAGGTGCTCCTCAAATCCTGTGCTAGTCCATCGACAGGGAAACTGGCGAACAACTCCGGGCACCTGTCCGAAAGTGCTCGGCGCTCAAAGGTGATTAAAGTTTCCTCCGCATCTCGATCGAAATAGTTCTTCGGCATGGTGGGGTAGTTTTCTCTCTCTCCGCGGAGGAAACGGCCTATGTCCCTCCTATATTCACCCAGCAGGGTTTGCGCCTCGTACTCCGGATGACCCTGAAAATAGAGGAAAAGGCTTCTCTTGTGCTGCTTGACAAAGCTGTCAACGCCTGCATCGGCCGATTTAGTAAGAATTGTATAGCCGCTTTCTACAAGTGATTCTTCATGCACATCATTCCACCGGGAATGCGGGATTCTTAAGCTCGATGGAACGTCCAGCATCAAGGGGTGTTCCGTTGTCTTCATTTGAGTAAAGACCCCGATGCATTTTTCAGGCAGGGGATGGCGCTCAATTTCGTCGAAGTGCAGGACGGCCCCATGAACCGCCAGACAAGAAAAAATGGATGACAGGGTATTCTCTTTAGCCCAATCGATGACTTGCCCGAACGAAGCCCAATAGGGCTCTTCCGTTAGACTGGCGGCCTTTGGTTCAGCGCCAGTTACGATTAGCCCGTCAAGGTTGCTGTTCGACAGATCATTGACCCCTAAATAGAAGCGGCGCACATAGTCGCGCCCCCAGCCGCTACGCGGAGTTGTCTCCATTGTGTATAGATGCAGCCTGACATTGAGCTTTCCAGCTGCAGCACCAAGCAAGTCAAACAATTGGCGCTCGGTGGATATCAGTGCCGAATCCGGCATATTGTTGATGAGTCCAATATTGACACAATTGGCAAACGCCGCGTGGTTTGCCGATAGCGCGTGAGCGCCATCGTTACTCGCTCTTCTATAGAGGTGGTGGTCCTGAGAGTTTAAATCGATAAAAACCGGCATTGGAGCGGGTTACCAATCAGTCTGATTGTGGAGGCCCATCAGTTCCCGCGCCCTGGCCGGCCACTTCGTGAGGTCGGTGCCGTGGGTATGGAACAGCGCGACCGCCAGGCGATCCATGCCGAACGCCACGCAGCCGGTATGGGCCGGCTCGCCATTGGCGTCCTTGATGTCCCAGGTCGTGCCGAAATGGTCGCGGTGATAGTTGAAGCTCATGCAAGCGGTCGGCTGCTCTTCCGAGCGCAGCGGGACCAGCAGCTCGAATTTCAGCGATTGCTGCACCTGGCTGACCGCCTTCATCTGGCCGACGCGGCCAAAGAACGGATCGCTGGCATAATCGACCCTGAAGGTCAGGCCGAGATCGCGCGCGATGGCCTGCGCCCGCACCATCCAGCGCTCGCGGAAATCAGACACATCGTCCGGGCTGCCGATGCAGACATATTCGCGCATCCGGAACGATTGCAGCCGGTCGAGATGGCGCGACGGTTCGGCGCGGAAGCAGTCGGCCGCGACGTCGAACCGCAAGCCGCCTGACGGCAGCGGCCCTCTGGCGGCCGCGATCGGATAGACCGGATAGCAGGCCGCCGGTGACAGCACGAGATCGGCGGGCGAGAGCGAGGTGGTCCAGTCGCCGCCGGCATCGAAGCGGCTGACCGCGGCATTGATTTCGCGCTCGGTGCCGTGCAGACCGCAGACACAGCCGAGCAGATTGGGGAAGCTTTTGAGGTAACCGGACTTCTCCAACTGTCCGCGGTTCATGACCGGCGGGAAGCGCATCACCTCGGTGCCCGCCTCGCGATGCCGCGTGATCAGGGCGGCGAGCCGCTCGACCATGTCCTCATAGAGCGCAGTCCGGGCGTAGACGCCGTCGGTGCCCATCTTGTGGAACAGGTGATCGGCGAGATGATCCAGCGGATCGGCCGGCGTTGATGTGATGTCCGCTGCGGCGGTTCGGATGGCTACGTTCATGTTCGGCCTTCCCTGATTGATCGAAAGTCGGTTGCTCAGTCGCGCAAGGTAGCGGGCACGCCGCTCATCAGGCTGGCGGTTGCGATATTGGCCAGGATGCGGTCGTTGTTGATCATGATCGGCGCCGAAAGTACGTCGCGCAGCAGGCGGCCGACGCTGAAATCGCCGTCGTTGCGATAGCCCGCGAGCCCGCAGGCGCGCATCGCGCCCATGACGGTTTCCACCGCAAGCTCGGAGGCCTCCACCTTGAGCAGATTGATTTGCGACTGGAATTCGAGCGAAGACAGCGCGCGCTCGTCGTGCTCATGGGCCGCGTACGTATCTAGATTGGCCGTGATCACGGCGCGCAGCTTAGCGAGGCTCATCTTGGCCGCGGTATAATGCGCAGCGCCGGGGGGCATCTGGCCGCTCGCGCCGCGGGCGGCCTTGCGGATGAAGGCTTGCGCGCGCTCGACGGAAGCGGCGGCAATACCGGCCCAGACCGAAGACCAGCAGAGATGCGCCACCGGCGTCATCGTCTGGGCATGAATCTTGTCATAGCCTTCCGGGAAGATCTGGTCGCTCGAGCCCGTGAACTTCAGCTCGAAGCCGGCGCTGCAGGTTCCGCGCATGCCGAGCGTCTCCCATTCGAGACTGCGTTCCAGCGTGTAATTATCTTTTGTGATAGCCAGCAGAACCTGGTCGGAGCCCGCGGCATCGTTGGCGCGGCGGGCGATGGTGACGATGCCGTCGGCCTCCGCGCCGTAGGAAATCACGGTCGCATTGCGCACCAGCGAGATCTCGGTATCCGTGCGTTCGACGGCGGCGGCCGAGAAGCGGATGTTGCCGCCGTTTTGCCCCTCCGTCGTTGACGAGGCCAGGAGCATTTGCTCGGACGCGACGCGGCGCATCAATGCTTCGTGATAGCCGCTGCCGGCGCCGTGACGGATCAGGCAGGCGACCTTGGTCTGATGCATCGCGAAGATCATCGCCGTGGAGGAGCAGGCGCGGCCGAGCGTGTAGCACATGTCGGCGATGTCGGAGATCGAGGCGCCTTCGCCACCGAACGCCTGCGGGATCTGAACTCCGAGCAGCCTCTCCTCACGAGCAGTGTCGATGGCCTTCTGCGGGAAGCGGGCATCGCGGTCGACCATCTCGGCGTCCGCGGCAGCAGCTGCGGCCACGGCTGCCGTTCGTTGCGGGAAGGAAGAACGATCGAGGATGATTTTTTTGGCGGTCTTGTCCGCGACGGCGTCGCGGAAATGGGCTTTCTGCACGTTCATGGCCGATACGCCTTACAGGTTTGTCGGTGCGAAGCACCGGCACAGGTGAAGTATTGCGCAATGCCCCTTAAATCGACTGGACCATTGACGACCGCCCGACGAATAATTTAACTACGCATTTAATTTGTGCTTTGATTTAATACTGTTGAGGAATATTAAACGCAAGCAGCTTCAATGTCGAGGGTTAATCCGCGGCATTTCGCTGCACTATTTTTTAGCAGCAAATGAGCGAAATGGCGTTGATTTAGAAGGTTTTGCGTTTCAAAAAGGTAGTGGAATTATATTCCGGCGGCCGATCTCGGTTATCGTCGGGGCAAGAGATCACCGATCGACACGATAGGTGGAAATTGAAAATGCAAGCCTTCAGCGCCGATGTTCAGGACCGGATCCTTACCCTCGTCAAGTCGATCCTCGAACAGAATGCGATCACCGCAGAGCTTGATCCGGACTCGCTGTTGGTGGATGTCGGCCTGACGTCGATGGACATGGTCAATCTGATGCTCGGTGTGGAAGCGGAATTCGATTTGACGATCCCGCAATCCGAAATCACGCCGGAGAATTTTCAGTCCATCAAGACGCTGGAACTAATGATCATCAATCAGCTCAAACCTGGGACGGCCGTCTGATCGGCATGAAGCTAAGCGACATCGAGCCCCGGTTCACCTGTCGGGTCTGCGGCACCAAAGGCGCTGACGTTCGGCCGGATTGGCATTCGGTCGAGGCATATGCCTAGCCCGTCGGGCGGGGCAGTCCTCGGAGCGATCACGGGGCCTTTCTTTTTTGCACGAACCGTTGACAGTTTCGTGTTTAAATCCAAAATGGTCAGCTCACGCTTCGACTGGTGAAGCCCTAAGTCGGGGGTGAGCGTGAAGAATAAGGATCTTGCAGTATTGTCCGTCGACCAACTTTGGCGCCTGCGCGCAGAGATCGAGAGGCTTTTGTCTTCGAAAATAAAGGCCGAGAAGCGAAAGCTTGAGCAACGTCTTGCTCAGCTTGACGGGCGCACCGAGCCTAAAAAAAGAGTACGGCGACCTTACCCGACGGTTCGTCCAAAATATCGTAACCCGGAGCGCCCCTCGGAAATCTGGTCTGGACGAGGCAAACAACCGCACTGGGTCCGGGCGCAACTAGCGTCAGGGAAGAAATTAGACGATCTGCTTATTTCACAGATGCACTGAGGGCCGGTCGCCTCTTGTAAGAGGACTGTAAATTCGTTTCCTATTCTGAGGTTTTTTTGGCGCGCAACGGGACTCTGCCCTTCGAACTTCGTCGCGAAGTCTTTGCAACTCCAGATAACGATTCTCTAAGGTGGCGCTCAATATCGTTCGAGTAATCTTCGCTGACGTCGATCCATGGCTCTTCATGACTATCCCCCTCATTAAATGGGTACCAAAAGCCGCCGTAAGATTTGATCGCCTTCAAAAAAACCATCCTAGTGCGACGCACAAATTACGTCGCGATGAAATTATACACTTTGGACATGTCGATTGGGAAAAATTCTGCCTTCACTTTAAACAGAAATAGCCTCACCCTTGAGAGATGAAGTTCGTCACAGAGCGCCCTCTCACTGACCCCGACGCCGCCGCCCGCAAGCTGGCGGAAATCGCCAACGCGGTCGAGGCGGTCCCGGACGGTCGCATTTACATTGAGCGGGTCAATGGCGCGTTTCTCAAAGCTGGCGGCACGCCGGATCAGTACCGAGCCGCCCTCGCGCGGGCGATCAAGTCAGGCTGGCTGTCGCTGCACGAATCCGGGACCTATGTGAGGTTCACACCGGCCGGTGCCGAGATGTTTGCCTGATAGCAGCCAAGGGCTGGCAAAAGCGGTTTGAAGACCCGATAGAGATTTCAGGTCGAAAGTCTCTCGTCACGCTCAAGGATGCCGCCGATTATGTTACGCGCCTGCCGAAGGCCGAACACGAAAGCCCGCAATGGCAGGCCGCCATCGAGGCGCTGATCATGGCGGCGGAAGGACGCGGGCCGCAGATGCATGCGCGAATCGGCGTCATGCGGCATCAAGGTCGCCACTTTGCGGCGATCCCCTCAACTCGGCTTCCAAGTCCAGCACGATATCGTGGAACAAACGGGCCGCAATTGGGTCTGTAGTTTCTTGTGCTAGAATGCGCTAGCGCTCCACCCGATCGCGCCGCTCCTTCCAGTCGCAGTCTGCACGCACGGTCCGATCCTCCCTACCCATCCCCCCGGAGAAGGCGACCTTAACCGGCGCTGAGATCGACAGCGTCATTGCGGCGCCTCGCTAAGCGGCGCGCTATCTTGATTTGATTTGCATCAAGGCAGCCCTATCGGAACTCCGATTTTAAATATAAGGTAAACCTCGCAGGAGGTAGCCATGGGTTACTTGATCATGTGCCCAAAAGGCTGTTGCTCTTTGTGGGCTGAAAACGTCATCGAATTACTGAAGCACCGTGATGAACACAGCCTCTTCATGTGCCCATGCGGACACAATGGCTACGTCGAAAAGTCCTTCAATCTTCAAGAGAAGGACGAGCATTTGGAATCCTTCCTTCGAGGAGCTCTTTCACTTGGTCAGGCAGGTGAGACTTACCAGCCTTTTGTCTATTTCGTGAGCGACAAGCCTGACGGCAAAATCGATGACCTGTGGTTCGCATATTATTACAAAGATACTAGGGCCGATGGTGGACGCCTCAAGGTCGGATACGGTCCGGGAAGGCCACCGGTTCTCAGCACGAACCAAGTTCGTGTCCTTCAGAAAAAAATGGAAGAGTTAGACGTTAACCGAAGGCTGCAGGTGTAGGCGAGCATTGCAGGCGGGGCCGTCCAGAGAGCCGCAAAGCGCGCCGAGCTAAACACACCACTGTCACCGAAAGAACGTAAGCGGTATCGGCACCCCACCTCGCGCGGGCCGGTGTTCTAAGCGATATTGGTGATTGTTCGCTAATATCTAGAGGCTGCGCGGTGGTAACTTCCATGCTTGATGCCATGAATGAAGCCAGGAACGAAGGTGGCACTTATCAGCGTGTCGAGGTGATTACGGGGCGTCAGCGCCGGCGACGATGGACGGCGGAGGAGAAGGCGCGGATCGTAGCGGAGAGCCTCGAGGCGAACGCGAACATATCGGATGTGGCACGCCGTCACGGCATGGCCCGCGGATTGCTGACGGCCTGGCGACGCCAGCTATCTAGCGATGGAATTAGCCAGGGGCCTCAACAAGGCTTTGCCGCGGTGAAGATCGATACCGTTGCCTCAGCATCACACGAGGCCCCGCGTTATTCGGCGGAACCGGCTGCCGTGGCGACGGCATTGGCAGCGGTGAGAGGCCGAGGACGGATCGAGATCGATATCGCCGGAGCCCGGATTAGGGTTGAGAACGGCGTTGATCAGGTGACGCTGTCCATGGTGTTGGCGGCGGTACGGGGCGACAATTGATTTCGTTCCGGGCGGACCTGAAGATCATGTTGGCGGCGCAGCCCGTTGATTTCCGCAAGAGCGTCCATACGCTGTCAGCGCTGGTGAGCGAAGCGCTTCGTGCGAACCCCTATTGCGGAGATATTTTTATCTTCCGCTCGAAGCGATCAGATCGCATTAAACTTTTGGCGTGGGACGGCAGCGGCATGGTTCTGGTGACGAAGTGGCTTGAGGAAGGCCGCTTTACCTGGCCGCCGATCCACGACGGTGTCGTCTATTTGACAGCAACGCAATTGTCGATGCTGATCGATGGTTTGGATTGGTCGCGCGTGATCCCGAAAGTCGTGAAGCGTCCTGTTGGCGTGATGTGAGAAGTGCCCATTTTTACTGGATAAATCGACGAATCAAAAGTATCAAATGTCGATGGCGATTCGTCCCGAAGATCTTCCTTCAGATCCTGCTCGTCTCATTGAGATGGTGCTGTCACTCGATGCCGAGAACGATCGGCTGCGGGCCGTTATCGATACTTTCAAAGACATGGTGTTCGGCTCGCGCTCGGAAAAACTCGCCGCAGTTGTAGCCGATCAGCTCGCCCTCGATCTGGCTGATCTCACCACGGACGTGACGCTACCGGCAGCCGCCAACGACGATCATGTGCCAAGCCAGCCAGCTGGTACGATCGGGAAGCCCCGTAAGAAGGCCCAGCGCAACATCGGCGCGCTGCCCAAGCATCTGCCACGCTGCGAGCAAATCATCGAGCCGGAGACGACCGCGTGCCCGTGCTGCCAGGGCCGGCTGCACAAGATCGGCCAGGACGTCAGCGAGGTGCTCGACGTCATTCCGGCGATCCTGCGGGTGCTGCGCATGATCCGCCCCAAATATGCCTGCCGGGGCTGTGAAGGCGCAGTGGTACAGGCGAAGGCGTTGCCGCGGCTGATCGAGAACAGCATGGCCTCGACCGCTCTGGTGACGCATGTGGTGGTCTCGAAGTTCGCTTGGTTCTCGACGCTGTACCGGCAGGTGCAGATCCTGGCTGGTCACGGCGTCCATCTCGACCGCTCGACCTTGGCGGGCTGGGTGAAGCGGACAGCTTGGTGGCTGAAGGGGCTCTACGAGCTCCAGCTGCGAACCATCCATGCGGCGCCTTTGTTCTTCTGCGACGAGACGCGGATGCCGGTCCTCGATCCCGGAAGGGGCCGTACCAAGACCTGCCAGTTCTGGGCTCATGCGGTCGACGACCGTCCGTGGGGAGGACCATCTCCGCCGGCGGTAGCCTATGTGTTCGCGGACGGTCGGGGCAAAGGTGAGATCGCGGCGCAATTGGCCGACTATGCGGGTATCCTGCAGGTTGACGGATATGTGGCTTATAAGTCGCTGGCCAAGGACGCCCGCGAGGCTGGACCAATCCGGCTCGCGTTCTGTCTGTTGCATACCAGACGGAAGTTCGTGAAGGTGTACAAGACAACGAAGTCGCCATTCGCACAGGAAGTGATCGAGCGGATCGCAGCGATTTACGCAATCGAGCAACGTGTCCGGGGCACGAGCGCCGAGATACGATTGGCTGCTCGCAAAAGCGAGGCCGGGCCGCTGATGGCGGAATTGAAGGTGCGGTTGACCGAAGTGCTCAAGGATATCTCGTCCAAATCCCCGCTGGCGGAGGCCATCAACTATACGCTGGGCCATTGGGATGGGCTAAACATGTTCCTGACTGACGGTCGGGTGGAGGTTGACACCAACACGGTTGAGCGTTCGATGCGTCCTATTGCACTTGGAAGAAAAAATTCGTTATTCAGTGGAAGCGAAGCCGGCGCCGAGAGCTGGGCGATTTTAGCTTCGCTCCTTAACACAGCAAAACTCAACGGGCTCGATCCGCAGACTTATCTCTGCGACGTGCTCGAGCGGATCGTGTCAGGCCGCACCAAGAACCATCAACTCCACGAACTGTTGGCCTGGAACTGGAAAGCAGACCGCGAGGCACCTAACCGAGCCGCTGCATGAGTGCGCGTCGTCGCCGCTCAGCCCACCCGCCGATGACGGCGGTGGCCATGCCGCTCGACAAGCTTGACCTATGGCTGCAAAGCCGAACCGGCGCCGCCGCCACGAATTTGTCTATGCTCGACGGCTTCGTGACCGCGGTTGTAGCTGGGCCGGTGTCGATGGATCCGCCTGAGTGGATCTGCCCTCTGCTCGGCATCGAGGTCGACGCCTTCAATCATGGCGGCACGCCGGAGTTCGCGGCGATTTCGGCCGTGGCGGTCCGCCATAATGCGATCGTTGAGACGCTTACCAACGCGCCAAAGACCTTCGAACCGATCTTCGCACGTAAACCGAACCGCGACATCGATGCGGGTCCTTGGTGCGAGGGCTTCTATGCCGCTATGAAGTTGAGACTATCGGCCTGGGCGCCGCTCAGAAATCTTGCCGATATCAACCACGGTCTGTTGTTACCCATCCTGTTCCACTGCGTCGACGATCAGGGGCGCCCGATGCTCGGACCGCCCGGGAATGGACCGGAAACCGAACAGTTCCGGCGAACGGCCTACAAGGATATTCCGGCCATCGTCGAAGAGATGCGTCAGTACTGGATGCCGACACGCTTCAAGACCCGATCGTAGCCGCCGGGCGGACGTGGAACCTCATACCGCTTACGAAAGAACGCATGGGCGCGGCTCGCGCGCGCGTGCGCCATGCAGAGCACAGGTCGAGATACGCGATCCGGCCATGCCAAGGCAGCTTGTCTGAAGGTTTGGTCGGGCTGCCGATTGGCCGGATCAAGAAAACCAGCGGCGTTCGCTGATGGCGGGGCTGCAAATTTAAGGGACAATCAGGAGCACCGTCCATGCAATCTGCTCCAGCCATAGAAGCGTGGCCAAGGTGATGGCAGCCAAGGTTCGTGGTGGATGAAACGCCGCATTTCGACCTCCCGGTCGGCGTGGCTACGCGGCCGACCGCCTTGGCATCGGGAACAGCCACGCGGAGATCCGCGGCCGGCGTGCCGATGGTCGCGACGCCGCCGGATTTCAATTGCTAAGGGTTGGAACCGCCCTACACCCCACCCCCCTAGGAAAGGATCGGAAAGCTAAAGATATCTGGAACGTGGTAGGTTATTGGATCGCAAAAAGTAGGAGAGCTTCATGTTGCGCGTATGGATCATCCTCGCGGCCGCAATTTTGGCGTTACCGACCTACGCACTTGCTCAGGTCCAAAGTGGTGTGCAGAGCGGCGTGCAGAGTGGCGTCCAGAGCGGCGTCCAGAGTGGCCTCCAAAGTGGTGTGCAGACTGGCATGCAAGGTGGCGTGCAGAGTGGTGCGGCAGGCCGTGCAGGGGGAGCTGCAGGGGGATCGCAAATTCCGGGTACTCCGCCTGCTGGCAACACAAGATAACGGCCCGCCGTTACTGTCGCCCCGAGGCTCAAGACCCGCGCTGCGTTGAGCGCACGAGGCAATGCTGGGTTCCTGGCCGCACGACTTGCTGACGCTCGCCCGTGTCGCACTGGAGGCCGCGATCAGGAATGAGGGCGATCTGATCGAGTTGCTATCCGGCGATCCGCCAACATCGCGGCGATCAGCCCGGCAAGCAACCGAAACACACGACAGCGGCGGCATGATGCGTTTGGTCCGACGTGTGTCGTCCGGGCAACGGTTGCGCGTCGAGGCGCTCTTTTTGAGTGACGGCCTCCCCTAGCGCGCCACGCAGAGCGTTGATCCGCTGGCTCTCTCACCACTTTGATCCCATTTCGCCGCACATGCGACGCTGCCGCGGATCTCACGGCCTAATTGAATGAGTCGGTATGCGTTGGCGCGTTTGCCGCGCGGGCGCCCGCTCGGACTTTGCGATCTTCGGTCTTTGTCATCGATATCGGCACGAGGACTTCTATTTCGCAAGGACGCGAGCTGAGCCTCGTGAACTTAAAGCGGGCAAGCTACCAGAGCCACCAAGCGGAATATGATCGTCTGATAGCTTCGCCAACCATGGGCCGCGCTGTGGCTTAGCGCTAGAGCCCCCAAACAAAGCGAAAGAAAGACCGCGAAGGCGGTGGCCATCAATGCTGAGGCTTTGACGTCGCACGATAGGCCACGATGTCAACGCCCCAGCGAAGCAACCAAAATTCTTTGGATAATCCTACTAAGGTTGCGCTGCACAACAGCTTTTCGCTTGGCCAACGGCTCCGAATTCGGGAGACTTTACGAATTCCTAGAGTTGAGCGGCTTCAGGTCACCTAGACGCAAGGTCAGGGATGCTGGCGCAGCCGATTTGAAGCACCGAATGTTGAACGTCTGACACCGAATTTGCTTAAGCCAGCCATCATATCAACACTTGTGTGATGATAGCGCGGTAAATCATGATCAGAGGTCCGTCATGAAGCGAAGCTACCTTGAGTCGTTATCTGCCGACGAGCTGTGGACGCTCCGCGAAAAGATCACTGCAACGCTCGCCGTAAAACTCACCGCCGAAAAAGAACTGCTTGAGAAGCGTTTGATACGACTTAAAAACAGAGTTGGGGCCGAGCAGACAGTCAAGGCGCCTGAGCGCCGACCCTATCCAACTGTGCGTCCGAAATTCAGAAACCCAGACGATCCGACGGAAACATGGGCCGGTCGCGGGAAGCAGCCCCGCTGGCTAACAGCGCAGCTCAGGTTGGGAAAACGTGTTGATGATTTTCGGATCGGATCATCCTTGGCGGCATAAGCGGCCGAGAGGCGACTCTCGAAATTCAGATGTTCTAACCCTGGACTGAATTTTAACCAGTAAAGGAATGCCGGTCTGTAAGCCGCGATTTGCTTCTTTTTTGTCGGCTTTCTTTTTCCGCCTTGCGAACCAATTTGCGAAGCTCGCGTAATTCGCTTAGTCGCTGGGCAAGCGATTGATAGCTAATGCTCGAACATCGTTTGGTTATGTCGTACCTCCGTACCATCGTTACCTCCAACGCAGAAATCAAGGTCGCTGTGGTTGACATGCCTGCAACGTTTCGGTGGCGATGGCCCCCTCTCCCATCTTTACTCAAGGTTATTGTCCGACCTATGAACATTGAGTGAATGTACGTAGCACTGGTGGTAGGCCGCGAATTTGAGGCGGCCAGCGCATGAGGACATCGTAAGTGCGCGGAAACTGTTCTTGTTTGATTTTTGGGCGGACTCGGTGGGTTTCTACTGGCCGCGATTGTTCCTTGATGTCTTGAGATCAAACGTTTTTCGATCCAATCGAGCTGCCCGGCGGGCGCAAGCTGCTGATCGCGTTGCGTGACGCGGCGCAAGCCTTCAACGTAGTGAAGAAAAATGCTAGCATTGACGCGACCTCGGGAGAGTTTGATGTCGCGGGCGCTTTTCTTTGGAACGCTGCTGTTTGTTGGCACATTCTTGAGCATGTCCTGGGCTCAAAATAAAATTGAGCCGACTCAAACTGGGCCAACCGTCCCAGCCGGATCAAATATCACATTTCAGTGGAATTACTCTTGTCTGAGCGGCAAAGATTGCTCATTCAGTTGTCCGGGGTCAGGAGGAGCAAGCCATGTAACCAAATTGATTATCTACCTAGGAACGATACCTTTCGGCAGCAATCAAGATCCTGCTGTGTTTTATGAATTCTCCACCCGAGAAATTCCTCGCGCCAACGGCTTCAGCATAAGCGCTGGCCTCAGCACTTTATCATGCCAAGTTAATGGCATGACGTTGGATTATTCTGGTCCACCGAAATAGACGCAATATCTTCGGAGTGTCGTCAGGGCGGATGTACCCCGGCGGTCGCGGGCCTCGGAGCGATCCGGGGCCTCACTTTTAGCGGGAACGCTTTCCCTTTTCGTGCTTAAATTCCGGCACTGAGAGACCAGCGCCGAGTTGGCCGATCTGGAAGCCGCGACCACCGATCTGATGTTCGTTTGTTTAAATGAACTGGCTTAGGACAGTGCTTCAAAGGCACACCGTTTTCGTTTAGGATGCCCCGTCGTCGCGCCAAAGGCTCCCGACGAGAAAGACAAGGCCGCCAACTGATGGGGTGGATGGCCTCCTGACGGTATCGATGTGCCAGGATGGTGGTCGTCAAAGATCACCAGCAACGGGAGCCATCCATGGCGATAACAATTGGTCTTGATCTGGCAAAGAGTGTCTTCCAAGTTCATGCGGTCGACGAGGCAGGCAGCGTAATGATGCGCAAACGGCTGCGACGCAGCCAGGTCCTCGCGTTCTTTGCCAGGATTCCGCCGTGCCTTGTCGGCCTCGAAGCCTGCGCGACAGCGCACCATTGGGCCCGTGAGTTGATTGCGCTTGGCCATGAGGCGCGCCTCATGGCGCCCAACTACGTGAAAGCCTGTGTGAAACGCAACAAGCATAACGTGGCCGACGCCGAGGCGATCCGAAGCCCAGCTTTTTGATTAGGGCAAGCGGCCATCATAGAAGACGGGTTCTCAGTATGTAATCCGCCAGATCGTTCCGTTAGCGTCTTCCGACACAAGGAGTGCGCCGTCGTGTGCGACTGCCACTTCGACTGGCCTTCCCTACACGTCGGAGTCGTCGACGACAAACCAGTTCGCACCTTGCGCCCTGTGTCGGCGGTGATCTCGACCGGCAGGTCTCTGCCGCCTGCGGCGACGTCCTCCTTGCCGGGAAGCCGGCCCCGCGCCGCCCTTCCCGAATCGATGCAGAGCTAAACTTGATCAGTCACAGCCTCCGTAGAAGTAGCAAAAATGATCCTAGTAAAAACATCCCAGAAAGCGCCGCCGGTAGCCCTGGCTCACCCACGAAATCATCGAATGCGACCATGGCAGCAGCAACAAAGGCGAGGCCAAGTCAAATGACCGCGAAGAGAGTCCTCACGGTCGCCCCTACCGAATGAAGCGAGGCTTCAGGTTCGTGGCGGCCTTTGACCGCACATCAATATTAACCGATCATTAAGGCTCTTGGCAGGTGCCAGTTGCACCTCTAGTGGGCGAGCGTCAACTACATGAGGTCGATGACCAAGGTGCGGCATGATACAGACGAACCGCAACCCTACGCTGCAGGGCCAGACCGACAACCAGTTGAAATTGGCGCTGGCGGCCGGAGATCTCGACGGCGACGAACGCCGACAAATCCTCGATGAGTTAGAACGTCGCAGGCGGAAGCGCGACCGTCAAACTAAAACCGGACAGCAGGCCGTAGAGGCTGCGCTGACGTCCTTTAGCGACATGAGCCATGCCGAGTTGCTGGCGTGGACACCGTCGCTCATTGACGAGGAAGATTCGGCCATGGCCAAGGAATTGTGCGCCAGGATTAAGGCGCTGGAAAACAAGCTCGCCGAAATCCAACACCGTGAATTGAAGCCTGTCGCAGATGTGGACCATCCGCACATTAGAGTGGAATAGGCTCTTTCAGTTGCGTGACAGTGGCGCAGCGGCCCTGCGTTGGCATTCATTGGCGACCTCGGTGCGGATTTCGTGAACGACGGCATCGATGGCGCACCAGCCGCTGCGGGCGTCGCCCCGAGCGCGTGTGCTTATCCTCGCATTTCGCAATAGTTAAGATCACCATAGAAACTGAGGTTAGGTTCAGCACACAATCACATCTCTTAAGCAACTCTAAATCCCCGCGATTTCCATGAGGCATTCCTTCACCGTCCTCCATGCTATGTGAAATTTGAACCCCGCATTTACTCTGCCTCAGGCCTTTTTTGAAACAATCCTTTGGCGAGTAAATCTCGTTCATAACGAACCGTGCGGGAGGTGACGTGCGTGTGATCTTGGTCACTGGGGCACTCGGCCAGATAGGTTCGGAGCTCGTTCCGGCCCTGCGCGACCGCTATGGCGCCGATCGCGTGGTCGCATCTGATCTATGTATCATTCCAGCGCAGTCTGAGACCAAGGGCCCTTATGAACATCTCGACTGCACGCAGCCGCACCAAATCCTTGAGGTTATCCGGCGTCACGATGTTGGCACCATTTATCACCTTGCCGCTTTGCTTTCAGCAACTGCCGAGGAGAGACCGCTTGCCGCTTGGAGCATCAACCTTGGTGGGCTCTATAACGTTCTTGAAGCAGCACGTCAGCATCGCTGCCAGGTGTTCTTTCCCAGCACAATCGGCGCGTTTGGCCCCTCAACGCCACGCTATCAAACGCCACAGGTCACGATCCAGCGCCCGACCACCATGTACGGCGTCACAAAGGTGTCCGGTGAGTTGCTATGTGACTATTACGCCGCCCGTTTTGGGGTCGACTTCGAGGGGCCTGCGGTTGCCAGGCCTGATCTCTTACGTCGCACCTCCCGGCGGAGGCACAACCGACTACGCGGTTGAAATATTCTACCAAGCTCTGCGATACATGCACTACACTTGCTTCCTCGGCCCGAATACTCTCCTCGACATGATGTATATGCCGGATGCTATCCGTTCGATGGTAGCGCTCATGGAAGCGGATATTGCTAGGCTCCATCACCGCAATGCATACAACGTAACCGCGATGAGTATCACGCCCGAAGGACTCGCCGCAGAGATTCGTAAGCACATTCCCAAATTCGCGATTGATTATCAGGTCGATCCAGTACGACAGGCGATTGCCGATTCTTGGCCATGCTCAGTCGATGACAGTGCTGCCCGGGAAGACTGGGGGTTTGCGCCTCAGTTTAATCTAGCGGGGATGGTGACCGACATGCTCGCAAGGCTGGGCGAAAGGGAGCGCCCGACCATAGGGGAAATTGACCAATCATCGCGAGGCCTTCGATGGCAATCCACAGACTAACCGAATCGCTCTCTAGGCGTCTTCAGCAAATGGAGCGGGATGGGCGGCTCAAGGGGCGCGAGAGTGTGGTAGTCGGCTTCGTACCTTCAAAAGATGGCCATGGGCCTCGATTTTTCATCGAGGACGAGGGCGACAAGCTATTCCTGCGAATGAATTCCAACAGCTATCTCGGCATGGCCTTGCGCTCAGAGATTGTTGAAGCGGAAGAAAGAGCGGCGGTTGACTACGGTACTGGCCCCGGCGCGGTTCGTTTCATCAGCGGGACTTGGTCACCACACGTCGCGCTGGAGCGCCGGCTTGCCGCCTTCCATCGCCGCCCCGCCGCCATGTTATTCTCGTCAGCCTATGCCGCAGTCATGGGGCTCATTCCGCCGCTTGTGACCGACGAGACGGCGGTTATCAGCGACGAGCTCAACCATAACTGTATCATCAATTCCATCGCTCTCTCGCGGCCGGCCGAAAAACGTATTTACAGGCACCTCGATATGGGCGAGTTGGAGCGCGCGCTGGAAGCAGCTACCAAGACGTGTCGTCGTGCGATCGTGGTAACTGATGGCATTTTTAGCATGCGCGGAGACCATGCGCAGCTGGATCGAATCATGGGGCTGGCGGACGCCTATGATGACGGGTTCGCAGAGAACGCCATCGTCGTGGTTGACGACTCGCATGGAGTTGGCGCCTTCGGCAAGACCGGTCGCGGCACCGAGGAATACACTGATGCTCCTCAAGCCGATTTGCTGGTGGCGACGCTGGGCAAGGCCTTTGGCGTCAATGGCGGCTATGTTGTTGCCGGTGAAGCCATCATCCGATACCTCCGCGAAACCTCTCCCTTCTATATCTATTCGAATCCGATCACCCCAGCCGAAGCCGCGGCTGCTCACAGGGCGGTCGATTTACTAGATGGCCCTGTCGGAAAGGCGCTGCTCAATCACCTTCACTCCATGACGGCTCGTTTCAAGGCTGGCCTGATCAGGCTTGGCTTCGAGACCCTTCCTGGAGAGCACCCGGTCGTACCACTGATGCTCCGCGATACCGGGCGCACGAAAGCAATGGTCGCTCATCTCTACCGGAATTGCATTCTCGCCACTGGCCTGAATTATCCGGTGGTTCCCAAGGGTGACGAGGAGATCCGGTTCCAGATCAGTGCCGATCACACGTCGGCGGACATCGATGCCGCGCTCGAGGCGCTCGCAAGCTTTAACGGCTAATGATCGCCGTGCTGCGTCTTCGATGCACCCGTCTTCCGGGTGATCTCGATCTTGCCCATATGCGAAACGTCGAACAGGTCGACCGTGGAAAATCGGTATGGTGCGCGGGTATGCCTACGGCTAGAGCTGGAATGGGGCGGAGTTGGTTCTTTATCGGTGCGCCGTCGGGGCCAATCGCGTGCCCGCGAGCTCCAGCCCATATCGGTGCTTATCAGTCGCAAGACCCAGCGGCTTTATGTCCGCAAGGCATCTGAGCCTCTATTTGAGAGCCCGGTTACAATCCAGGATGCCGATCGTCCGATTGGCACGCATGTCTGCAGCGCAATGGAGCGGACCAGCGGCGACACAAACATCCGTTGGAGCGTCGTCTCGTTGCGCGGCGGAACTCTGTAGGGCGGCGCGGTTGATCCAAATGCCAGGACGCCCGGGAAGCGCTTGACCCTGAACGGCCGATTAAGGAAGCGGACATTGGTTCCGCGCTGCGAAGTATTAGCATCTATTACCGAAATCGTTTATGTTAATGCAATGCCGCATCTGGGAGCGCGGGACGACCTGACACTATGCCGGGGGCGTTCATATGGCTGAGCAGGCAAAAGCCTCTGATCCCGAATGGAATGGCCTTCGAACGGGGCCGGTCATTAGCTTTTTTGACACATCGAGATCGAGGCCCGGAGATCAATCTAGTCTTCTTTCTCAGTCGAATAGCGATCAGCCATCTGATTTAATTTCAAGCCGCGCCACTGATCTGGCTTGGGCTGAATCTGGAAACGCTGATGTCCCAATTGGGCGAGAGTGACGGTTATGAGAATGCCAAAGAGCGTTGGGAATCAGATCGCTACCGGCCAAAAAAATGGTCCATCGCAACGAAGATGACGATGACCGCGTTGGTTGCGATGGTTGCGACGGCGAGCGCAATCGCTATTCGTTTGGTCTTCTTAGAGAATAACAGGCTGTTGGCCGACGCGACAGCGCGGCAAATCGTTGTCCCCAAGCAGACAGCAACGGAAACCGCACCAGCTGTTGCAAGGCAATCAGGGGAGAGTTGGCTAGCTCCAGCGGAACAGAACTGGCCACGAGATGATTCCACGAATGGACTCAATTCCGGTCTGACTCCAGACGTTGCCGCAGCTGATACCAAATCTGATGGTCAGGGCCAGAATGCTCCGCCTAAAGCGCTGGCTGCCATGCAGAGTCCGGCAAGAACTCATTGATAGGGAGGAATTGGCTAACCTTCTTAAAAGAGGGCGTTACTTGCTTTCGATTGGCGATATTGCCCCCGCTCGATTACTATTGGAACGCGCAGCCGATGCGAATGAAGCGAGCGCAGCGTTCGATTTGGCAGGAACGTATGACCCCGCGGTGCTGACCCGATCCCACGTGACGGGTATCGCCCCTGATTTAGCGATGGCGCGAATGTGGTACGAAAAAGCGCTTAACCTGGGTCACTCAGAGGCCCAGGAGCGCTTAGCTCAATTGCAAAAGTAATTTTTTGAACTCCAATTCATTCCGGGGTGTCACGCAACAGTCTCTGACGACATTGACCATCCGGGTCGAAGAACAGCTATATCGCGACCTTGGTCGAACGTCATACCGTTACGTGATACTGGCAAAGGTAGCCAACAAGGGCAGATTTGAAGAGCGCTATGAGGCTATTAAATTGCCATAGCTCTATGTCGTGATCGCCTCCCAATTGCTTGGCGGTGTCCGCCGCTGTGTCGTCATCTGAGCACGAAAGGTTGACCGCGCCTATGACGTGACCATCGTCACCCAGAAAAATGCGCGCGATAATCGGGCATCGCGAGGTTCCTCGTGCGGAACACCGCCATAGCTCGACATCGTTGGTGTCAGCCAATTCCCAAGCTCGTTCTTTTGCTGCCTGCTCGTCGTACAATAAAGATTAGCTGCGGTTATAGCGCGGCGGTGTTCATCGAGAAGATAAACCCGGTAGTGCTGCATCCCCATGCGCCCCAGCGCGGAAACAGTGCTCCACAGGAAGAGGCAAGATCACTGAAAATTTAGTGGGGACGTCCTTTTTTTGGTTGTCGCCCGCATTGATGTCCAATGCATTACAGCAAGGGTTCACGCGGCACATCATCAACTCAACGTGCTTTTGGGGGACGGCTGAGCCTCAAAGCCTCAAAGCGATGGTCGCTCATACGTCGAATAGCTCGGCGATCTCGGTCTTGCTCATCGTGGTGTTCATTCTATCACCGATGTGAGCATCTGACGAATGAAGCGGTCCAGGTGCTCCTGCGAGGTCATCACCAGCCCGTCCTCGTCTGTCGAGGCGGCCTGCAAAGAGCGGTTGGAGTTGTCGATGACAAACCAGTTCGCACCTTGCACCCTGTGTTGAGAGGCATACTATTCGCACCTATCAATTGCGTACGGTACCACCCGTCCGCAGCGTGGATGGCAATTATGGTCCAGACGATAAAACCACTCAGCTTTTCGCAGACCTGGACCTTCTTTGAAGGCGACTGGCACGAGGGCAATGTGCCGATCATGGGTCCCCGCACCCATGCGGCGTGGCTGGCATCGACCGTCTTCGACGGCGCGCGCGCTTTCGAGGGCGTGGCGCCCGATCTTGATCGGCACTGTGAGCGGGTCAATCAGTCCGCGATCAATTTCAAGCTCAAGCCCGTCGTCGATACCGAAACCTGGCTCGGGCTCGCACGCGAAGGTATCGCGCGCTTCGACGCCAATGCCGAACTCTATATCCGGCCGATGTATTGGGCCCAGAGCGGCAGCGGCGGCGGCGTGCTGTTCGATCCGGAAACCACCAACTGGTGCCTGTGCATCTACGTCGCGCCGATGCCGCCGACATCCGGCTCGGCGATCACGCTGTCGCCGTTCCGCCGGCCGACGATGGAAAGCGCCCCAGTGGATTGCAAGGCGGGATGTCTCTACCCCAACAATTCACGCGCGCTGATCGAGGCGCAGGCGCGGGGCTTCAACAATTGCCTGATGCTCGACATGCTCGGCAATGTTGCCGAATTCGGCAACGCGAACGTCTTCATGGCGAAGGACGGCGTTGTCTACACGCCGGCGCCGAACGGGACGTTCCTGGACGGCATCACACGGCAGCGCGTGATCGGTCTGTTGCGCGCCGACGGCGTCAACGTCGTCGAAACGACTTTGAGATATCAGGATTTCCAGGGAGCGGACGAAATTTTCTCCAGCGGCAATTTCGCCAAGGTGGCGCCGATCATCCGGATCGACGACCGCTCGCTGCAGCCCGGGCCGTTCTACAGCCGGGCGCGGAGGCTGTATTGGGACTTCGCCCACGCTGAGCGGCAAGCTCCAAGGATTTAGGTTGCCCGCAGTGCCCGCTCACGAATGCTCGATAGGGTCGCCGCCGGCAAAATCGCATCGGGATCGATCTTAAGATGAATGATCGAGGGTAGCCCCGAATCACGGGCCGCCTGGAAGGCCGCCGGAAAATCCGACGTCTTGTTCACCACCGCGCCGAAACCGCCGAAGGCGCGCGCATAGGCGTCGAAATCCGGATTGAGCAGCTCCGTCGCGCTGACCCGGCCGGGGAATTCGCGCTCCTGATGCATGCGGATCGTGCCATACATCCCGTTGTCGCAGACCACGACAATGATCGGCAGGCAATATTGAACGGCTAGCGCAAATTCCTGGCCGCTCATCAGGAAATCGCCATCGCCATTGACGGAGAGGACGAGTCTGTCCGGATGCAGCCGCTGCATCGCGATCGCCGCCGGCATGCCGTAACCCATCGATGCCGAGGTCGGCGCGACATGGGTCATGAATTTGCGGAAGCGGTAGAAGCGATGGATCCACGAGGCGTAATTGCCCGCGCCGTTGCAAAGGATGGTGTCGGTCGGCACATGATCGCGCAGCCAGATCATGATCTCGCCGAGATTGACGTTGCCGGGTTGCGGCGTCGCGTTGCTGGTCCAGGCGAGAAAATCTTCATGTGCGGCCGCGGCGTTCGCACGCCAGGCTGGGTTCGCAGCGACGGCGAGACGCTCGAGCGCGGCGACAAAGCGGTTTGGCGTGGCATGGATGGCGAGATGCGGCCGATAGACGCGGCCGAGTTCTTCGGCTCCGGGATGGATGTGGACGAGTTTGTTTTGCGGCGAGGGACTTGAAAGCAGCGAGTAGCCCTGCGAGGGGATTTCGCCGAGACGGCCGCCAATCAGCACCAGCAGATCGGCGGCCTTGGCCCGCGCCACGAGCTTGGGATTTGGACCGAGTCCGAGGTCGCCCGCATAATGCGGGTGCAGCGGGTCGAACAGCGTCGAGCGGCGATAGCTGGTCGCGATCGGCAGTCCCGTGCGTTCGGCGAATTCATGAATCTGGCGGCGCGCGGTCTCGGTCCAGCGGCTGCCGCCGAGCACGATGAGCGGGTTTTTTGCCTCGGCGAGAAGTTCGCCGAGCTTCGCCATCTCCTCCTCGCCAGGCGAGGTCTCGACCGGCTCGAACGGCGGAGCATTGGAGATATTGACGCGCTCGCTCAATACGTCCTTCGGCAGGGCCACGACCACCGGTCCCGGCCGGCCGCTGCAAGCGGTGTAAAATGCGCGCGAGACGAATTCGGGGATGCGGTTGGGGTCGTCGACCTCGACCGTCCATTTGGTCATGCTGCCGAACACCGCGCGGTAATCGAGCTCCTGAAAGGCTTCGCGCTCGCGCACCGAGGTCTCCACCTGACCGACGAACATGATCATCGGCGTCGAATCCTGCTGGGCGATATGGATGCCGGCCGAGGCGTTGGTCGCACCAGGGCCGCGGGTGACGAAGCAGATGCCCGGTCCTCCCGTGGTCTTGCCGACCGCCTCCGCCATCATCGCCGCGCCGCCTTCATGACGGCAGACGGTGACCGTGATGCCGCTGTCGCGAAGCGCGTCCAGCACGGGGAGAAAGCTTTCGCCGGGAACGCAGAACACATGCTCGACGCCATTGATCTGAAGCTGCTCGACGAGCGCTGCGGCGGCGGTCCGGTGAGGGGTGAGCTCGTGCATGGAAACGCCTTTCAGAGCGCGCCAATTAGCGCTCGTCAATCGGTCAGGCTTGTGGTTACAGGCCGAGCAGTTCGCGCACCCTGGCCGGCCACTTCCTGAGGTCGGTGCCGTGGGTATGGAACAGCGCCACCGCCATGCGATCCATTCCGAACGCCACGCAACCGGTATGGGCCGGCTCGCCGTCGGCATCCTTGATGTCCCAGGTCGTGCCGAAATGATCGCGGTGATAGTTGAAGCTCATGCATGCCGTCGGCTGCGCTTCCGAGCGCAGCGGGACCAGCAGTTCGAATTTCAGCGATTGCTGCATCTGGCTGACCGCCTTCATCTGGCCGACGCGGCCGAAGAACGGGTCGCTGGCGTAATCGACCCTGAAGGTCAGGCCGAGATCGCGCGCGATCGCCTGCGCCCGCACCATCCAGCGCTCGCGGAAATCGGATACATCGTCCGGGCTGCCGATGCAGACATATTCCCGCATCCGGAACGATTGCAGCCGGTCGAGATGGCGCGACGGCTCGGCGCGGAAGCAGTCGGCCGCGACGTCGAACCGCAAGCCGCCTGACGGCAGCGGCCCTCGGGCGGCCGCGATCGGATAGACCGGGTAGCAGGCCGCCGGCGACAGCACGAGATCGGCGGGCGAGAGCGAGGTGGTCCAGTCGCCGCCGGCATCGAAGCGGCTGACCGCGGAATTGATTTCGCGCTCGGTGCCGTGCAGACCGCAGACGCAGCCGAGCAGATTGGGGAAGCTCTTGAGGTAACCGGATTTCTCCAACTGTCCGCGGTTCATGACCGGCGGGAAGCGCATCACCTCGGTATCGGGTTCGCGATGCCGCGTGATCAGGGCGGCAAGCCGCTCGACCATGTCCTCATAAAGCGCGGTCCGGGCGTAGACGCCGTCGGTGCCCATCTTGTGGAACAGGTGATCGGCGAGATGATCCAGCGGATCGGCCGGCGTTGATGTGATCTCCGGCTCGGCGGTTCGGATGGCGACGTTCATGTTCGGCCTTCCCTGATGGATCGAAAAGTCTGCTGCTCAATCGCGCAAGGAGGTCGGCACGCCGCTCATCAGGCTGGCGGTTGCGATATTGGTCAGGATGCGGTCGTTGTTGATCATGATCGGCGCCGAAAGCGCGTCGCGCAGATGCCGGCCGACGCTGAAGTCGCCGTCGTTGCGGTAGCCTGCCAATCCGCAGGCGCGCATCGCGCTCATGACGGTTTCCACCGCGAGCTCGGAAGCTTCGACCTTGAGCAGGTTGATCTGTGACTGGAAGTCGAGCGAAGACAGCGCGCGCTCGTTGTTCTCAAGGGCCGCGTAGGTGTCGAGATTGGCCGTAATGATGGCGCGCAACTTGGCGAGCGTCATCTTGGCCGCGGTGAAGTGCGCGGCACCGGGGGGCATCTGGCCGTTCGCGCCGCGCGCGGCCTTGCGGATGAACGCCTGCGCGCGGTCGACGGAAGCGGCGGCAATACCGGCCCAGACCGAAGACCAGCAGAGATGCGCCACCGGCGTCATCGTCTGCGCATGGATTCTGTCATAGCCCTCCGGGAAGATCTGGTCGCTCGATCCCTTGAACTTCAGCTCAAACCCGGCGCTGCAGGTGCCGCGCATGCCGAGCGTCTCCCATTCGAGACTGCGTTCCAGCGTGTAATCGTCCCTGGTCATGGCCAACAGCACCTGGTCGGAGCCAGCGGCATCGTTGGCGCGGCGGGCGATGCTGACGATGCCGTCGGCCTCTGCGCCATAGGAGATCACGGTAGCGTTGCGCACCAGCGAGATCTCGGCATCGGTGCGCTCGACGGCGGCGGTGGAGAAACGGATGTTGCCGCCGTTCTGCCCTTCCGTCGTGGAGGAAGCGAGCAGCATTTGTTCGGAGGCCACGCGACGCATCAGGGCTTCGTGATAAGCGCTGCCGGCGCCGTGACGGATCAGGCAGGCGACCTTGGTCTGGTGCATCGCAAAGATCATCGCCGTGGAGGAACAGGCGCGACCGAGCGCGTAGCACATGTCGGTGATGTCCGACATCGACGCGCCGTCGCCGCCAAATGCCCGCGGGATTTGAACGCCGAGCAGCCTCTGTTCACGTGCAGTGTCGATGGCCTTCCGCGGGAAGCGGGCATCGCGATCGACGATTTCGGCCTCCGCGGCAGCAGCCGCCGCGACGGAGGCGGTTCGCTGCGGGAAGGAGCTTCGATCGGGGATGAATTGCTTGCTGGTCTTGTCGGCGGCGGCGCCGCGGAAATGGGCTTCCTGCATGTTCATGGCCGATACGCCCTTACAGAATTGCCTGTGCAAAGCACCGGCACAGTGAAGTATCAAGGCATGGCCCCATATATCGATTGGACCATTGACAACCGCTCGAGGAATAATTTAGCTGCTATTTAATCTGCGCGTATAATTTAATATCGTTGGAATATATTAAACGCTCACAGCTTCGATGTCGAGGGTTAATCCGCGGCATTTCGATGCACTATTTTTTAGCAAATGAGCGAAATGCCGTTGATCTAAACGACTGAGCATTTCAAAAAGCTGGTGGAATTATGAAGATCCAATTCGGGGGCCGATCTCGGTTATCGTCGGGGCCAAGAGATCGCCGCTCGACACGACAGGTAGAAGTTGATGAAGCAAGCCGTTAACGCCGATGTTCAGGACCGGATCCTTGCCCTGGTCAAGTCGATCCTCGAACAGAATGCGATCGCCGCAGAGCTTGATCCGGACACGCTGTTGGTGGACGTCGGCCTGACGTCGATGGACATGGTCAATCTGATGCTCGGCGTCGAAGCCGAGTTCGACTTCACGATTCCGCAATCCGAGATCACACCTGAGAATTTTCAGTCCATCAAATCGCTCGAACTAATGATCATCAACCGGCCCAAACTTGGGACGGCTGTCTAATCGGCACGAAGCCTTCGAATTGCAAAAGCCGCTTGAATGAAATGGCGTTCGACCAATGATGACGTTCGTAGTGCGATTGCTAGGCTTGCACCTTCTCACCGATGTGCCGGGATGCGCTTGCGGCTGCCAAATGGTCCGCCCCTAGCCCCGCCCTTTCGGGGTGGGTATTAATTCCGATGACACCGTCTGGACCCGAAAGTGCTGTTAATCTGGTCCTTCAACAAGGGGTTGATAGAACAATATACGAGGTTGACAGAAGGTATAAAGATAGCTGAATATTTTTGAAGAAGTTAATAAGGGGCGATTCATGACCTTACCCGGATGGGTTCTTGCGATTTTCCTTGGAATGGCTGCGCTAGTGCCTGCTGGGGTTTATTTCACCGCTACCCTGTTCTTCCCCCCAGACCAATCCTACACCTACGTCGGCCAGGGAACGTATCGTGGTGCGCCCGGCCCTATCGCGGGTACCGGCCTTCCGTTTCTCGCGGTCGGCTATGGCGTCTATTGGATGACGAGGCGCCGCCGCAAATCAGACTGACATCCCAGAGCCTGACCATTCATTGCAGGCCGCCTCAGTTGGCGGCCTCTTTACTTTCGAACTGTTTGCAATTGGCCCCCGGACCACAACGAGCCGGATCGATGCGTAATGCGCTGACCCGATTTAAGAAGCTGGTCCTTCACAACGCGCTCGTTTTGAGATCATCCTGGCGCGGTTGAAGAGTAGCGCAAGTTTAAGGTGACCTGGTTTTTGGCGGTACCGCACCTTCCGAAAGTGATGAGGACGCTGCGATAGGCGTGGAATTCTTTCGACCGACTACTTTCTTGCGCACGGCGCCGAGCACCGGAGCTACGGATACACCGCCCTCGCTATTGCTACCGATTGAATTGCCCGGAACCGTGACAAACGTCGTATCGGTTTGCAGGTCGAATATTTCAATGCTCGTCCTCAGCGCGCACACTTTGGCAGGATCGACGACGTCGCCGATGCTCACAATCGCCCGCACAAGTTTCGATGGATGCGTTGCCGGCACCGAGGCCGACTCCCCGGCCTTCAATTGCACTGTTGTCGGGTCGCCGATCAGGGAACCGTCGGCGCCAAAGAACCTTACCTGCACCTGGCATGGGTTGAGATGACTACCATTCGTGGGTACGAGTACATTGGAGATGATGGTGCGTACACCCTGATCCTTAGTAAGGGACACGGCTGCGAAACGGACGCCCGTCTTCTCCGGAACATCGAACGGCACTTCGGCGTGCGAATTGAGCACGTCGGAACTGAACTCCACATCGTCTAACGCGACCCCTATGCTGCGTTTGGATGTTGCCTGCTCACCGTCTGGCTCTCCGGATCTCAACGTCAGCTCATACTTTCCAGGGGGAAGTCGGGGTGGGACCATGATGAATTGTCCAGATTGATCAGCAACCCCTCGATCATGGCGCTCGCCGTTACGCAATAGTTCCACAATTGCGCCTGGCGCAGCCCTGCCGGCGATGACCGCGTCGCCCGTCCGCTCAATACGGGCAATGTCAAAGGAGGGCACGAAATCATTGGTATCCCGCGAGCGGGGCGATACGGCAGGTATGACTGCGTTTGCTTCGGCTCGTGCCGCTGTGATCGCGGCCGAGCCCTCATCTCGTCGAGCGCTCGATGCATGTGGCGAAACCGCTGGCGCGGCGGTTGCGGCTCTGGTCTCAATCGCCGGTTCGCGCCGGAGGTGCATAATGCCGAAGAGAACTCCCGCAGTGCACGCGCCAGCAAGCGCAAGACACGGCACGACGATGTGGTTTATCGATCTAAGAGTCATGAGATGCGACCGGTTGGTCTAATCGTAGGCTCATAGTGCCCAATCGGGTAGACTGTTACTCAGTAATCCGTTTTTCGATAACTTGCCGGCAACCCGTTGCCAACTCGCCGTAGTAGCGAGCCAGCACATCAAATAAGGCCCGTTGAGGTTCATCCGCCGCCTGCCGAACCCGCTCTTCGCACTGGGCGGCTTTGGTCTCGTACCTCTGCACTTTGGTTGGAGACAGGTGATATTCCACACGACCCGCGCACGATCCTTTAACAGTAGATCAACATGCGCCAAAAAGATGGCTCCACTGAGGAAATTTCGGAGCGGTGCCGGATCCAGCAGATTAGCGATCCGCCATAGCCCGTTGATTTCGTTTCACTATTCCGACTAGGTTTCACTATTCCCAAGCCAAAGCGTACCGCTCGCGAAGCCGCTCGGAAAGCTTATTGGTAAGGTCTCGCCATTCTTGAGGATTGCGAACACCACCAGCGGCTGGCGCAATCGTCAACATCGCTCGCCAATTCGGCCAACCATAAACCGTCACTCGAAATCCGGCTTTGGGACAGTCAGGGTGACGCGCTAGGTCGAATTCAATCATTTCGGCAAGCTCCGTCGCAGTCTTGAGTTGCTTTTGCTTACCTTCAACTTTGATGGGCTCCAAGTTTGCGGCGGCGGCCGGCAACGAACTTTCGGTGGTCGGAGAATGTCGAATAACGATCGAGGTTACATTAATCTCCGACGTATCAGTCACTTTCTGAGCTTCAACTTCGATAGGCTCCAAGTGTACGCCGGCCGGTGGCGAATTTTCCGTGGTCGGAGGAACTCGCACCACGATAGAGGTTACCTTAATCTCCGGCATCGTCTTGGATTCGGGCGGTTTGCGTCCAGCGATAGCCGCCGCTTCCCCGAAGATTTGCTGCGCCAAAGTGATTGTGTAATTTTCACGTTCGTCATTTGCCATGGCCGAACCTTTACCTAAAACAACCTCACGATCCGAAATCATCGGCGGGCCGCGCCGATCAGCCTCAACCGCTTCCATATTTTGGCTCACCCTGCCCCGACCGTATTTGAGCTAATTAGACGAACAGCCTTAGAACCGAAAGTCCTACCCGGCTCAGCGCAATCAGCCAGCCGATCATGCCAACAACGGTTGCGGCAAGACATGAGGTTCCGAATAGTCGCGGCTTCCAAGCATCGTTGCTGCCGAACGCACTCGTTTTTCGGTTGTGGCTGTTCATGGAGCCCTGTTCAGCCTAATCTTACTATCAGACGCGGTGGAATTAGGATTTCGTTCAATGGCTGCGCAGCAAGAAGCCCGCCGAAATGCGGTCCTTGCAGCGCTGGTCAAGGCTGCAGATCAGGCCACGAGCCCCCGCCCGCCGATCTCACAAGCCTCGGCTCACTCTACCCTGGTTCATAAACTCTAGAGTTTCTCGGCTATCCGCGACGGTCGGTTGTCCACTGCTGCCACGCCTGGTCGTGCTTGTTGTAGAGTTCCAGCCAGCGTTTCTCTCGTGTGGTCGTTGGGACTCCGTCTTCATCCCAAGCCATCTGATTGCCGCTCTGATCGAGCGCCGGCAGGCTGTCGAGGGTCTCGAATTCAGTGGTCTCCTCGAGTGTAAGACCTATCAGCACGCGCCGCCCATCCCTGTCGACAAAGTACCGCCGCGGCGAGTGGTCACCAAAGTCAGTCATGCCACAAGGTCTCGTTGGTGATCCAAGGCCCCGTGAGAACGTCGAGACGCCGGCGGTAGGCCCACATAAACAAGGGAATTCCGATCACAATCAACGGCAAGACGAGAAACCAGCCCATCAGACGGTCCTAAAATAACGCACACACCAATTCGCACTTTTAAATCTTATAAGTCGAGTTTTAAATCCTGCAACCAAGCTCGCAACTTAACCTAACCCGTCAACCCTACCTGAGTCCGCAACGGGAGCCTCCCTCGCAATCTTGGATTGTAGGTTGAGTACCGGTCAAATCGCCGAGACGAACTCGATGCGGAGCCCTGAAACAATTGCTGACCTTCTCCTCAGAATAAATGATGCGGCCAGGTGAAGGCGCGCCGACGTGGCCGACAGTTGCGCGGGTGCCCGCCGCGGCTTGTTTTGGCAGAAGGGCGACGGGAACGAGCGGCAACTGCAAAAAAGTGTAGTCAGCGCCGGATACACCCTGAAAGACAAAGCTAGCCATGACGAAATCGCCCCGGGCCGCGCACTAAAGCTTAGCGACGATTCTACACGTTGCGATTATTTCACTCATTTTCTTGGCTGCTGTATTTCCTTCAGCAAAAGGGCAAGAAATCCAAACGTGACCGCAGGCAGGCGATCGTTCCCACAGACCACGAAGCCAGAGCCTGCGAAATTGTTTTGATCGTCCTTGGTGGACTGAGCAGGCCCTACTCGTGGCTCCGGCATGGCGATCTCCTCCTGTTTTGGGGGAGCCTTATCCCGCACCTCCCGCCTCGGTTGGGTCAATTATTCCCGCGCGAAAGATTTCAGGATTAGACTCTCGAGGAAGGCCTTCCGCTTAAACCATTTCCGCGGAAGGCCGATCGCGTAAGCTCGCGTCTTCAACGCGTGCATAGGTCGGTTCAATTTTGCGACAATGATATCTGGATCGGTCTGCGTCTCTGCCAGCCTTCGAAAGAGAGCATCCTCCTCAGGTGTCCACCGACCGCTGCGCTTTCCGTCCATGGCGTAAGCCCAATTAAGCTCCGTCTTGCCTATCGTCTCAAAACAAAGCCGCCAAGCGGAATATGATCGCCCGACGGCTTTGCTTGGGATACTCCCGGACTAGACTATCTAGGGGGCAAGTCCGGTGCGGTTATTGATATCGCATGCGGATGACGCCGCGACGAAATTAGCCCGTTAAGCTTGATGCCGGCGCTGCCGGTTAATTCTGGAACCAGCGGCTTGCTAGCTCGAAATACAAAATTGCTCGACCAGCCACGATGCCTACTATACCACCCGCCACTTTTCTATTGCATCCGGCAATTCGACCATGGCGATCGGGTGTCAGCAGTTGCAGAATTTCTAGCGCCATGTCGCTGCCAAGAACGATCAGGCACACGAAGACGACCTGTAGGCCAGGGCAAGCAACAGGCCAAACATTTCGAATGCGCAGAACGCGTTCGGGTGATTCAGAACTCTCTGAATACAGCCTGAACCTGGGCACAGAGCCGCGAAATCTCATGGTTTAAGATTCGCTAACGCGGTCGATTAATTGTGAGCGCGCGTGCGATCCGAATTTTTGGAATTTAGGCGTATTAGATACTCTGTTGAAAAAAATGCGCGGGACCTCAAATGGGCATCGAAATACTGGGACTCATCGGGTTTTCTTTGGTGACGACCGCACTCGCCAGAACGGCGTATGGGCGGCGCCTGGATCGGCAATCGGCAGATACGGCCTTGGATCGCTTTCGCTCGCTGGAAGGATCGAGACAGTATCAACTTGCCTCGACTGCCGCGTGTTGATCAGGGCATGCTGATGAGCGTCAGGGCCTCGCCCACACCGCGACCGCGCAAACCATCTGGATTCAAGATTGTGTGCGACGATTGCGGCAGTCTGTCGATCAAAGTTGCCGACCCGGGGCATGCTGGGGAAACCACTCCGATTGAATGTGCCCGTTGTGGTGCCGTCCGCGGTACGCTGGCGGAACTGCGAGGCCTCGCTCTCAGCGGTAGCGACATCTTCCAATTTCAGTCCAGTGAGAACTGCAAATGATGCTCGACCAAATGAATTCCGGAGTGCCGGGCAGCCCCTTAATGGATACGGCATGGACGATTCTTGAGGCAGCGAATGATTTGGGCGACAGCGTAACTGTCGAGGTCTGCCGACGAGTCATTGACGCGTGGCTTCGTGGTGCGGCCCCCGCAAAATCCGACATCAATGTCATTTTCGCGTTTTTTGGGTAGCGCAGCACACCAAAGGCCGATGCGAATGACGTCGAACAGAACAACTGTCCGAAGACTGCTCTGGATTCAAACCTCAAATTCGGGCGCTGGCAGAAATTAAGTCGAGCCAGTTCAAGACGACAAAGACCTCATCTGCCAGAACTTGACCAAGCGACACGCGTGTCCTCAATGCTCATGGTAGCGAATAGTTGTTGGGCGTTGGCTAATTCGACTGGTCTCATTGAACCAGTTGCAAACCGGCTCTCCAGGATCGCGCTAACCGTTTCCGAGCTGAGTTCCGCGGCCTTGCACAGACTTCTGAACCTTCCATGCGCATCTGGCGGCGCCTCTGAAATGCACCTCGCGCGTTGTTAGCGCTCCTCCAAGGTATGCAACGAACTCGTCTTCGAAAATCGGGAGGTTAACGCTCGGCACGTTTGCCGAGATGGCGACCCACCTCTGGTGGGCGCTTTCGGATAGGCCTGATTTCGGCGGCGTGGTTTACCAAGTTCTCATAACTTGTCGCTAAACTGCAACAACGGATAAGCGACGCGCCATACCGCGATGCCAAGCTACAAGAAATTCAGTTAACGAACGCGATATCACGATGGAAGATCGAAGGTCCAACGGCAGAAGAGGAATCGCCAAAGCCGCGTCGCTATTCTTCGGCGGACAAACTGGCGTGCGCTCCTGCGACGTCAGCGTCACGGACATCACGGACGGTGGGGCCGGTATTCACACACAGGGCCCGGCGATTCTACCACTGACCTTTGAGTTGTCTTTCGAAAATTTGCGCCGAAAATGCCGACTGGTCTGGCGCAAGGGTAATTTTTTCGGCGTCGCGTTCGAAAACGACACCGCGTCATCCCATAGCGAGACAAACACCGAACTAGATTTTGTTATCCCCGGACCGGCGTTGTTGGCATTGAACGAGTCGCCACAACTCACATACTTCGACAACGTCGACGGATGGTTGGAAAACGCTTCGAAAATCTCAGACCGGAAAAATCAGCACCAAACCAGCCTTGGTTTTACGATCGGGGTCGCCATCGCTCTAGCCCTACCGGTGTTAATCGGCATGAGCGTTTACATTGCCGTAACAGCGGTGTTGAGGGCGAGTTGATGGTACGGGGCGTGGTTCGCCTTTACCGAGAGAGTTGATTTTTCGATATCCCACTGTCGTTCTATTTTTGCCATCGTGAGAAGGCAAAGTCAGCATTGATGACAGCTCCCGTAGTCGAGCGGTCGAGTTCGCGCTTCCTTCATCAAGCCTTTGGGTGCCGTTAAAAAAAGGAACGCGCCGGACAAAACATTCCAGGGACCCGGCGCTAACCAATGCAGCCAGCGATAATATTCCGTTTGGGCAACGTTGCGCTTTTTGGAGCGTCCCAATTGGCCGTCGGCCGCGCCGAGGCACCGCAAACTACCAACGTCTGGTTCATGTTTTAATGAGACATGCTGTGGGAGATAGCTTGCCACAGGCTCTCTAACCCAACCAGCAGTCGTCCACTGTTGTAATCCTTGTCCCAAAAGTAGAGGACGAACAGACCGACCAGCGCAGCTATAAATACTCGCATTTGGTTTCCTCTTCGACCCAGGCAGACTGCTTCGGCTCCGCCGTAGACGTCACGCTGAGAAGCTCCGACCAGATACAATCACCAGCCCACAGCTTAGTGCCTTTTGACCGTTCCCGATGAGTTTGCAGCCCGTTTGGTCCCTTGAAATTTAACTGAACGATCGGCTTGCTGCCGAATTTGGGGAAGGCATCTTGAGCAGATCCCCGAGAGAGTGAACAAATCCCTCACCGTCATTCCTTCGCCATTTCTGCTTCATTCGTCCGCTCATCACCTTTCCTGCCCCAGCTAAATGCAAGACCGATGAATCCCAACAGGACCGACCCTGCGCCGGCCACCATAAACCACTGTTGGATATTCCATCGCAGAGAGCATGCCCGCCACCTGGCACTCTGGCTGACCAAAACTGCGGGCCGCGCAGTCGACCAATCATTGAGTGCGCCCTCTCGCAAACTTGCACTCCGTGGCGACGCGTTTTTTCGTGATGGTGGACCAACTGAGGGGACCGGCGTGCTACAAATATTTTGTCCATCCGGGCATGCCATCAAAGTCGGGAAATGTCAGCAGCATATCCCGAAATAGCAATGCATTGCGGCCTAGCTCTTTGTTTTCCAGCGATGGGTTCGTTTCAACCGAAATGTTCGGAACGTGCGAATAACCTGTTAAAATCAGGCCAAATATGTCCCCGCACGACAGTGCAACTATCGAAGCTCTTGTGGCCTCGTTTAATGACACGGAAAACATAAAGTCGGGTTCGCCCCCGAGCCATTGGAACGTCGCTTCTTTGCGTTGCGTATCCTCGTTCAGCGGAGTGAATCCGGCACGCTTCGCAGATGCAAGCAAGTCGGCAAACGATGTCCTCTTCGCCACCAGGACAAAGTATCTCATTTGTCTGGCAACGTGCGAGGCGCGCTCCATTAACGCTGGTAGAGTCTCGATAGCCACAGGGGAGGACGCATCCACTGGAGAGGACACATCGCCGTCGCCAATTGCGGCAGTAGTTCTGCGTTGTAACCGTACTACATTGTCATCAACGGCAACGACCGACGGCGTTCGGCTGGTCCTTCGCATAATAAACTCCGCTCTCGCCACCAGAACGCTGAATTTAAATACACCCAAAGGCAGGTTGTTCCAGAACTGCCGCAATTTTAAGATTGGGTTAGTGCGAGCAACATCGCGGTTGCGGTATTTTATTACTGCCTCACCCCGGAATGGGCTGGTGGCGCAACCTGCGACGCTCGTGACCGCTCCGATGATCCAGCGTCGCGGGCGCGCAGCCTCGGAAGCAGAAACTTCGAAATATCGGGCGAGCGGATTTGACATCTCTTGCTAAGATTGTATGGCCGGCAGGTTTCTAATCAATGCACTGGGACTATCGATGCTCGTTGGCGGCTTGGCCTTCCTGCTTAGCGGCTTAGTCTTCTAATGCCGACAGAGCGACGATTGTCGGAACGGGAGCAGTCTTTGGAGAAAGGCCCGAATGAAATAGAGCGTCCTCTTCAACAGATGCGGAGTGAGCGGTGGGTCCTAACATTACAGTTGCGTTCTTGCCTTGAGGTGAGCGCGTTGAGCGGCAGCTTGGTGAGCCCTCCGCCAGGATGACCATGCGATGATAAGCGCGGGTTGAATACGCTTTCGAGCGAGCCTGACGGCGATGCGGCGGATTTCCTGGATCGACCAACGGATCAGCGACGGCGTGGGCGCGTTTTGGCTTTTGCCGGCGGGCGGCGGTTCGTTTTTTTGGGCGGCGGATTGGCGCGATGGCGGATCGCCGCCATCATGGCAAAGGCGAGCATCGCCAGGGAAACATGGCGATGCCATCCATGCCAGGATCTGCTCTCGTTGTGATCGAGCCCGAATTCGTTTTTCGCGGTCTCGAAACTGTCCTCGATCGCCCACCGATGGCCTTCGACCGCCACCAGCGTTTCGATGGATGTTCCCGTTGGACACCAGATGGTGAAGAAGGCGAGATCGCCATCGGCGATATGGCGACGGATCAGCAGACCGCGCGTCCACAGGCCTTGATTTGCGCTATTGAATTCTTCGAGCGCGAGATCGGCCAGTTCGAGATAACACCAATCATGCAGCCGCGGTCCTTTGGTTCCGGCCCCTGCCGACAGGCGTTTCCAGTCGGACGGGCACCGCGTCCGGGCGATGTCCGCGGCCGTGCCGGCGACGGATCGCCGCTTGCCCCAGGATTGAAACACATGAGCGCTGCTGACCCCGAGTACATAGCCTTTGCCTGCCCGCCGTAGCTGCTGTTCGATGTCGCCAACACCGTAGACGGTGTCACCGGCAACCCACTTGAATGGTACAGCCGCGGCTATAGCGCGTGCGATCATTCGCGTCGCGAGCTTTGGCTTGGTCGCAAAGCCGACATCGGGGGGCACGTATGCAGCTTCCAGGCGATCCGGATCATCGGTCCATTCCTTCGGAAGATACAGCGCACGATCGATGAACGCATGACCGTGGCGCGAAACGTAGGAAGCGAAGACTCCGATCTGGCAGTTCGTGATCTTGCCCGCCGAACCGGTGTATTGCCGTGCCACCCCGCACGACGCCTTGCCCTGCTTGAGAAAGCCGGTCTCGTCGATCACAAGCACCGCATCGTCATCCGCCAAATGCTCGATGACATAGTCACGTACGGTGTCGCGCAGGGCATCGGCGTCCCAATCTCCGCGACCCAGGATCGCCTGCTGCCGCCAGGGGCCGGGATCGCCAGCCGCCTCCGCGCGCATCCAACCGGTCTTGCGTTGTTCATCTCCAAGCAAGCCTTCCAGGAACAGGCCTGCATTCGTCGCAACACGCTCTTGCGTGAACAACGGACGAATCCGCTTCTTGATCTCCCGAAGCGACGCCGCCCACAACGCAAGCGTCTCCTCTATCGACGCTGCTCGCGTCCACGATCTCCGAATCATGGTTGCCCATAGATTCAGAAGCCTTCCGAAAGCGCAACTGTAATGCTAGGGCCTGTCCTCAATTAGGCGATTCCCAAGAGTATAGCGGCGTGATTCATGGGATGTCAGCTGATTCGGAGCTGACAGATGCGCCGCTACGCCCTTCGGGACGATCAATGGAACAGGATCAAGGATATTTTGCCGGGACGTGAGGGGCACGTCGGAGCTACGGCGAAAGACAATCGGCTGTTTGTTGAAGCAGTTCTCTATCGTTATCGCGCCGGCATTCCCTGGCGGGACCTGCCGGAACGATTTGGAGATCCGATCAAGATTCACACCCGATTTTCGCGCTGGGCAAAGAGTGGCGTATGGAAGAAGCTCTTCGAAATGCTGGCTGCCGACGCAGACAATGAATACGCCATGATCGACAGCACCATCGTCCGCGCGCATCAGCACAGCGCCGGCGCTCAAAAAAAGACGGCCAAGACCAGGCGATCGGGCGCAGCAAAGGCGGATTGAGCACCAAAATCCATGCAATGGTCGACGCCCTTGGCAATCCGCTGGCCTTCTTCCTGACGGCCGGCCAAGCCCATGATCTGGAAGGCGCCGATGCGCTGCTGCCTCACATGCGGGCCGAAACCCTGCTGGCGGATAAAGCCTTCGATGCCGACCAGCGCGTGATCGAACCTCTGCTCGCGGCAGGAAAAACATTCGTCATTCCGCCCAAGAGCAATCGAAAGGTTCAACGCCTCTACGACAAGGAAATATACAAGGCCCGCCACCTCATGGAGAACTTCTATTGTAGGCTCAAGCAATACCGAGCAATTGCGACCCGCTACGACAAGACCGCCAGAAACTTCCTCGCCGGTATCCATTTGGCCGCCGCGGTCATTTGGCTTAACTGAGGACAGGCCCTAGCATTACAGTTGCGTTCTTGCCTTGAGGTGAGCGCGTTGAGCGGCAGCTTGGTGAGCCCTCCGCCAGGATGACCATGCGATGATAAGCGCGGGTTGAATACGCTTTCGAGCGAGCCTGACGGCGATGCGGCGGATTTCCTGGATCGACCAACGGATCAGCGACGGCGTGGGCGCGTTTTGGCTTTTGCCGGCGGGCGGCGGTTCGTTTTTTTGGGCGGCGGATTGGCGCGATGGCGGATCGCCGCCATCATGGCAAAGGCGAGCATCGCCAGGGAAACATGGCGATGCCATCCATGCCAGGATCTGCTCTCGTTGTGATCGAGCCCGAATTCGTTTTTCGCGGTCTCGAAACTGTCCTCGATCGCCCACCGATGGCCTTCGACCGCCACCAGCGTTTCGATGGATGTTCCCGTTGGACACCAGATGGTGAAGAAGGCGAGATCGCCATCGGCGATATGGCGACGGATCAGCAGACCGCGCGTCCACAGGCCTTGATTTGCGCTATTGAATTCTTCGAGCGCGAGATCGGCCAGTTCGAGATAACACCAATCATGCAGCCGCGGTCCTTTGGTTCCGGCCCCTGCCGACAGGCGTTTCCAGTCGGACGGGCACCGCGTCCGGGCGATGTCCGCGGCCGTGCCGGCGACGGATCGCCGCTTGCCCCAGGATTGAAACACATGAGCGCTGCTGACCCCGAGTACATAGCCTTTGCCTGCCCGCCGTAGCTGCTGTTCGATGTCGCCAACACCGTAGACGGTGTCACCGGCAACCCACTTGAATGGTACAGCCGCGGCTATAGCGCGTGCGATCATTCGCGTCGCGAGCTTTGGCTTGGTCGCAAAGCCGACATCGGGGGGCACGTATGCAGCTTCCAGGCGATCCGGATCATCGGTCCATTCCTTCGGAAGATACAGCGCACGATCGATGAACGCATGACCGTGGCGCGAAACGTAGGAAGCGAAGACTCCGATCTGGCAGTTCGTGATCTTGCCCGCCGAACCGGTGTATTGCCGTGCCACCCCGCACGACGCCTTGCCCTGCTTGAGAAAGCCGGTCTCGTCGATCACAAGCACCGCATCGTCATCCGCCAAATGCTCGATGACATAGTCACGTACGGTGTCGCGCAGGGCATCGGCGTCCCAATCTCCGCGACCCAGGATCGCCTGCTGCCGCCAGGGGCCGGGATCGCCAGCCGCCTCCGCGCGCATCCAACCGGTCTTGCGTTGTTCATCTCCAAGCAAGCCTTCCAGGAACAGGCCTGCATTCGTCGCAACACGCTCTTGCGTGAACAACGGACGAATCCGCTTCTTGATCTCCCGAAGCGACGCCGCCCACAACGCAAGCGTCTCCTCTATCGACGCTGCTCGCGTCCACGATCTCCGAATCATGGTTGCCCATAGATTCAGAAGCCTTCCGAAAGCGCAACTGTAATGCTAAGCTGTGTTCTGTAACAAGCGAAAAACGATTGATTGTAGCGCGACAATCTGGATGAGAACGGATTCCCATCTTGATTGTCGCGCTGCAATTGATGCTGACGTCCGAATAACCTTTGTTATCCTGCATCTCTCGGAAAGTGGCCGTGGCACGAGCCCTTTCCGAAGCGCTTTATCCTGGGCCGTACCGGTTGTTCGCAGTTCTCTCGACGAGGGTATCGAGCAGTTCGTGACCAAGGCAGCATCTCAGCATCATCCATATGAAATGCGTAACTCAGCCGCCGCTGGTCAGCGCTTTCTTATTCGCCGAGCACATTGTAAAGCCCGCTCAGCTGCGCGCGCTTGTCGCTCCACAACGACTGCCCCACGGGCTCTACGTTGCTTTGGTCCTGCTGGGTCTTGGCGCAAACCCTCAAGCCGCTGAACATACCTGCGCAGACGCAGCAATTCCGCATAGCGAACGCGGAGCGTCTCAACAGTGTCATCGGTGATGGTATCAGTGAACCTGGCTAGAAGCCCGCGGCTTCGGCGCAGGCGGATGAGAAATGCCTTTCTAGTTTGTCGTATCGGCCTCACCGACTACCTCCCGTTAAGTCGACCTGGTTATCACCATTTAGCTGGCGTTCCTTCCACCGTCTGTGAACTAGGTAACACACAAGTCAAAAAGCCCGCGCGGGATCCCGCGACCGAAAAACGATTGATAGGCGCATCCGAGATGGCAGACCAATTGGACGAGCCATCTAACTGGAGGTTTCTAGCAAGATTACAGGCCATAGGAGGCAATCCAGGGCGCACACTGCCCAAGCGGAATTACACCAATTTGAGCAAGCGCCGCTCGGTAGCGATCGTAGCCGCCACGGAGCCATCGCAATGCTTCCCCAGATCGTGGAAGCCACGTCTTTTATTTCCGCCAAATTCTCGGAACGGAGCAGATAAAAATACCATGAGGACCAGGAGCCGTGACTAGTACAGCAACTAGTGGATCGAATTTAACACTTGGTGCCCCCGTTTGACGGCGGCGATGATTTTGTTTGGGTCCTTGGTCCAGGTAAAGGGCTTTGGGTTTGCATTGGTGTCGTCGAGGAAGCGGTGGATGGCATCTTTGAGTTCCCGCAAGGATCGGAAAACGCCGCGCTTGAGACGCTTCTTTGTGAGCTTGGCAAAGAAGCCCTCGATGGCGTTGAGCCAGGAAGCGGATGTCGGGGTGAAGTGGAAGACAAACCGCCGATGTTTTTCGAGCCACCGCATGACGTCGGGATGCTTGTGGGTGGCATAGTTGTCGATGATGATGTGGATCGTCTTTTTCTTGGGTACTCTTGCCTCGATGACGTTCAGAAACCGGATGAACTCCTGATGGCGATGGCGCTTCATGCACTGGCCGATAACCTTACCCTCAAGAACATCGAGTGCCGCGAACAAGGTGGTGACGCCATGGCGCTCGTAGTCATGTGTCATGGTTCCGGCGCGCCCCTTCTTCATCGGCAGCCCCGGCTGGGTGCGATCGAGGGCCTGGATTTGGCTCTTCTCATCAACTGACAAGACAATGGCATGGTCGGGCGGATCGACGTAGAGGCCGACGATCTCGTGCAGCTTAGCGGCAAACTGCGGATCGCTGGACAGCTTGAACTGGCGGACCCTGTGCGGTTGGAGGCCATGAGCACGCCATATCCGCTGTACCGAGCTGACGCTGATCCCGGCTGCCTTCGCCATCGCCGAACCGGTCCAGTGACTGGCCGCCGGCGGCGGGCCTGCCAACGTCAGGGCGACCACAAGTTTAGACACCTCGGGGCTCAGCGGCGGAATGCGCGACCGCCGCGTCTTGTCTCGCCAAAGGCCCGCGGCTCCTTCGTCGCGGAAACGTTCCTGCCAGCGCCAGATCACCGTCTTGGCCTTGCCGGTAGCTTCCATGATCTCTGCCGTGCCGCGCCCAGCGGCGGTCAGAAGGACGATCTTGGCCCGCCAAACGTGCTTCTGCGGGCTATTGCGGTTGGCGACCACGGCTTTAAGCTTGCTACGGTCGGCTCGGCTCAACTGGATATTCGTTCGTTTGTGCATGCCCTAAACTTGCACACGCGAGTTCTTCAGGGAATCCCCAAGCGAATTGAAGTGTCAGATTTGGACCACTAGGCTTGCCGGCGCTTGGCCGCCGCTCGGCGCTTGGCGCGATCAATCAGAAAATCATCCATCTTCTTGCCGGCCTTGAGTTCGGCTATCACCCAGCGCGGCTGTTTACCGCGGCCCGCCCAGGTTTCCGTGGGATCGGACGGATTTTGAAATTTGGGAAGAACCGGAGGATATTTTCGGCGAACCGGACGGCGGTCGCCATTTTGCAATGCTGCGCGCTTGGTGGTTGCCTTGTCAGAAATCGGGCTGCGGCTGAGCCTTGCAAGTCGCTCCTCTAATTCGCGTTTCTCTGCAGTAATTCTCTTCGACAACATTGCGCCGACTTCTTCATGAAGCGCCCACAATTCATCGATTGACAATGACGGCAGATTGAACTTGCCCAGTTTCATGCGCTTCCTCCAAAATGTCGCCTGCTCAATATCATAACTTATGAATTGAAGTCCACGTTTCAAGCACCCGTTGAGAACGAGTGTGCGGTCTTACAACGTGCAATGATCGACGATTGAATTTACGTCTATCAGATGCGGAGCAACAGCCCGCGGCTGACATCTGAAATCCTTAGTTCAGCTTGGTTTTCCTTTGCATCAGAGGCCAAGATGACGAGACGCCGGGCGAGATCTCGCTCGGCGTCGCTCCAGAAACTAAAGTTACTTTTCTAACGGCTGGCACTTCGAGGGCTTCTGTCGGCCCAGCGTTTCAAATTTCGCGATCGAGGGGCAAACTGTCTGGTCACGAGAAGCCGACGGATCAAGTTGCATTCCGCAAGCCTTACCGCAAGGTGAACGCGTTCTTCGGAAATTCTCATAAGTGAAAAATCATATTCTCGAATACCACTCTCAATCCGGGAACGTTCTGCATGTTCAATAGTCAAATGCGAACTCATTTTTTTTGGTCCCCATAACATCGAAAAGAATATTGATCTAAGTTTGCGACAAAACTTATACGGCAGCTAAAGTGCCGGCCAAGAGCAGCGATGCGAAGGCGTTTCCCCCTTGATTGAAGTCACGCGTCCGAGGGACAATGCCCCCTCCCACCCTACAGGCATAAGGCGTGCCAATATATCCCCTACACGTCCGCCTGCTTATGTGCGGAAGAACACCAGGTAGCGCGCGCCCAGGATCAGCACTGCCATTGGCCTTTTGGGCAAAATTGATTTTATTGAAAAATGGAGGGACAATTGCCGTTTTGGGCTCGCCCAATGCTTCCCACTCGGCCGCATATTCTTCCTCGCCGATTGGGTCTGTATCGCCCGTGACAGCGAAATGAGCGGCACGGCGGTCGTCGAGCAGCGCAGGAAAATGGGCGTATTGCTCGGGGAATTGTGCGCTCGGGATGGCCTGCTCGACGTCCAGCCAGATAGTAGCTTTAACGGTTGTGCCCGGCTCGATCATGCTGGGAATGTCGATCGCGCGCGGACCTGCTACTTTGTCCGCAAGGTGGATTTGCGTCCTTTTTGGCTCGGGTTAGAGCCAAGGCGGAAGTCGCCACTTCCCCTTGGCTTATGTTTTCTGTAAACTGAAAATATGAAGGAATTAATTTCCGTAAACAAAAAATCGAGGGGTCGACCCAAGAAAAAAGGCGGGGTCTATCCGGTGACGGCAGTCAGGTTATCGCCTGCCCTTGGTGGCGAGGTGGACCAATGGGCCCGCTCGCAGGCGGATGCGCCAACCCGCTCCGAGGCCATCCGCCGCTTGGTCGAACTGGGGCTCAAGGCGAAGGGGAAATGACCGATCCCCTTCGGACTGATGATCGAGTGCGCGCAATCCTGTCTTCTTGGTACCGAAGCCCCCGATATCGCTCGAAAGTTATGACGCAGCATTGGAACCGTTCCGTTCCGTCATCACGCCAGACAGAACTCAACCGAGAGCTTAAGGAAGGCCCCCGATTTTCTGAATGGCAATGGTTCGTGGTTCCGTTGGCTGTTCTCGCGATTATTGATTTTTTCTATTTGCGGATCTGGGGTTGAAGAAGCGGCGATGAGCGACCCTTTGACGGGCGCGGATGGCAGCCAGGAAAGTCAGCCAGCGTCGAGCGCCGGCTTCGATAGTTATCGGAGCTTGGCAGATTCTAGTATTCGCATCATCGTTGCAAAGGATGTCGTCCCACCGTTTCGTTTCAAGGCTGGCGGCTGGGAGCTGACGCAATCATCGACCGAACCCGGTTCGGCAATAAAAGCCCGCATTGCCGAGAAAGGCTTCTTCATGTTTCGTGTAAATTCGGATCAAACCGGCGGGATCGAATTGACCGATTTTCCATCCCCCTCGCAGAGTCGCGAATAAGAGACTGCCACGCCCTCACGGGCGGCTTTTGCGCATCTACCTTGTGCGCGCCTTCCGGTTGCGGAACACTCTGCCGCTTGGTCGAGCTCGGGCTGAAGGAGAAGAAAATTTGGCAGACCTCGACGAACGAGAGCGATACGTCGCCTTTGCCACTCATTGCCTTCAACTGGCAAAGGTTGCGAGCGACGGCCAATCTCGCGCCATCCTGAGAGAGATGGCTGCGGAGTGGTTGAAGCTGGCGGAAGTAGCCGGCGAATCCGATGATGCGCCTTAGCTATCCGGGCTGACGATTGCCAAGCCCTGGTGGGCAGCTTTTCGCGCCTGCAGTATTGCCTTCGACCTCCGGTTGCGCTTGGATGCTGGCTCGCTAGGGCTGGCAACGCTCTTGTTGACCGGTGGATCGAATGTACTCAGACGGCATATGGGCATGGATTTGGCTGGCCATAATAGCTAGGCATGGCAACGGGTGGTTGGCTTGATCGCGATCGGCTGGGCAGCCGTTGCATTCGTTCGATGGCTTTGGGCCTAGAAGGCTCTCAGAAACTGTTCAGCTGCTTCTGCTGTTGCGCAAAGTATCATGCCCCAAAGGGCAATGTTGACTTCAAGAACCACCCGCATTGTTTCGTCCCCCGACGGGCGACGAGATTAAGCTGAATCCCACCCCCAATCCACAACCTCAAGAGCTATTGTGTGTAAAATGTGGTTCGCAGATGCGAGCGCTTTTGTGCAAGGCGCTATCTCCCGACCACCACTACAACCAGAGCCCATGAAATTCGTTGAGCCAACTCACCTTGCTGATCCCGACGTCGCCGCCCGCAAGCTGGTGTAAATCGCCAACGCGACCGAGCCGGTCCAGGACGGCCGCATCTACATCGAGCGGACAACGGCCCCTTCCTTGAGGAGGGCGGCACGCCGGATCAGCACCGCGCCGCCCTCGAACGCGCGATCAAGTTGGGCTGGCTGATGCTGTACGAATCCGGGACCTACGTGAAGGTCACCCCGTCGGCGCCGAGTTGTCCGCCTGATGGCAGCCAGGGCTGGTCACCCCCTTCGATGATCCGATCCCGCTTCCCCGCGGGCGCCAGCCTGTCACGCTCAAGGATGCCGGCAACTACATCACCAAGCTTCCGAAGATCGAGCACTCCACCGCCGAATGGCAAGCCGCGATCCATGCCTTGATCCTGGTCGCGGAATCCGGTGGCCCGACAATGCTCGCCCGGATTGGCGTCATGCGGGCGCTAAACCGGCACGTCGAGCGCATGTTTAATCCCAAGTGGAAAGATCATCATTGGGGAAGGCGGAAGCTGGCGAGAGATCGATGACGAAAGGCCATGTCCGCCTCAGTCGGTGAGAAAGTTCCAGAATTAACCTGCAGCGACGATATCAAGCTTAACGTACGGATTCCCTTGCAGCGGAATCCTCATGCGCTACTACAACCTCGCCGGGTAATATCCCCCGACGCCCGGTCCCACAGACAAAGCCGTCAGGCGATCATACTACGCTTGGCGGCTTTGTTTGATCAAAGGCAATCCCGGAGGCATTCAAATGACCTCTTCAAATCCGCCGCGCGGATCGAAACTTCGAAAGCCAAAGCCGCGCTGGACGTCAAGCGACCTCGCCGATCAATTTCTTGAACTGCAGAGGTTACGCAAGGAAGTCCGTGAACTCGAACAAGCGAACGAGCGCCAGGAGGCCGGAAGTAACCCTCGGGAGGATCTCGCCGGGTGCCAGAAATGACAGCGAAAAATCACACACATTTTCAGATGTTAGGCCTGAGTGCGAAACCCGCGTGGGCTCAGACATGGCACTTTTGGATTGTGATTATCCCACGGCGATCGATCACAGGCCGCCTCGTCTTTGGCAAAGTCTGGCGCCGTCACGACGGGCGCCATTGGATCTACAAGCGAATCTCAACGGGTACCTAGAGCGATTATCATCTTGGCTGTGGCGCCGCATGATTGTCCAGCGATCCCGCCCACTTCAGTAACGAGCTCGAATTGTTGGAGCGCGCAATGGACCCCCGCTTCATTTTATCTGCGCTGGCTGGCATGGTTTTTGTCGTTATTATTTTCGCGACCATCACAATCGTCCGGTACGTCTCACATCAATCAAATTCAGACATTTCCCGGCCAAGCGGCGACCTCGGCACTCCCTCGATCTGGCGCGGCTTCTCTGCCGGACTTAACCAGGCTTGATGCGGCAAGCGTCGCAGAAAATATCGATGTCTGCGCAAAGGCGCTGGCCGAGACGCTCGCCATTGCTGCAAAAGCAATTAAGAAACGTAAGAAGTTTGCGCATAGCGATGATCCTTGTTTGGTTTGAAGCGCGGTACGCAACTTGAACCAGGGCGCCTTCACTTCGCCCGAATCGGAATTGCATTACGCGTCATCGACGCGGCGGCGCCGATTGGTACCCGTGACTTCCGCCTCATCCCGATATCAACCCTACCCCACGGGATGGGGCGGCATTTCTCCTAAGCAACAGGTCCCGTCTCATGCCGCGCCTTGGCGCTGCGAAAATGTGGGTCGTCACGCATCACATATCGCGATCGGCATTGTTCGAGTGCACCGCGGGCCCGGGGGGTTGCCTGCAGGTCCGCCAGCGCGGCCTTGCCGATCAGCGCGTTGACGCGATTTGCGGTGGAATGCGCCAGAGCGGAAAGGTCGCCGATTTCGGCCTCACCGGCTTCGATCGCGGCGGGACGGCCTCAGCAACCGCATTCACCCCGTCTATTCGATCACCACTAATCAGGCTGCGATCGGCGCGCTCTTCTGGGTGATCAATCAATTACGTCGGCGACTTTCCGCCGATGCCCAGGGTATTCCCTGACTGCCCGGCTCCGGTGGTGCGCAACGCCGGTGCAGACCGCGAGCTGGTGCTGATCCGATGGGGCGTGCCGCCGCCACGGCGCACGGGTCGGCCGCCGGTCACCAACATCCGCAACACCTCCTCTCCGCATTGGTGGGGGTGGTTGAAGCCGCAGAACCGCTGTCTCGCCCCGTTCAATAGCTTTGCCGAATACGCGCCAGGGCCAAATCCGGAGACCAAGACGAAAGATGTGGTGTGGTTTGCGCTCAATGACGACCGACCGCTGACCGCGTCCGCTGGCATCTGGACCGAGTTCAAAGGCGACCGAGGCACTAAGTCCAAACCGATCCTCCGCCCTCACCTTGTTTTTGGTTTCCCGAGCACCTCGTCAAATACCGTCCTCGAACCGATCCACCCAAAAGCCATGCCGGTGATCTTGACGACTGGCGAAGAGTTCAGCGTCTGGATGCGCGCGCCACGGGATGAGGCGAAGGCGCTGCAATAACCTTTGCCGGATGACGAGTTGAAGATCGTAGCTCAGAGAGTGAACAAAAGAGGACCGTGCGGGCGCAGCATCACCAGAGCAACCATGGCCGCATTCGCGATGCTGATGTTCGCAGGCCGTTGCCCGTATCAATCTCGCCGATTGGATGGTGCGGGGCGGGCTGGCGACTGGCCCAAACATGGGTGATTGCCACGTTGCTCGGCTTGCTGATCGTCGCTTCTTCGGCGTTACCCACGCGCGCACAAGCCGAAGATGCCCCCTCTGCGGAACCTGATCTTGGGTTAGCCCGCAAACAATGGCGTGAACAAGTTCAAGCAACGAAGCGCCGGGTTCAGCAAGAGGCGGCGCAGGGTCGTCTTGAGGCGGCGTATAGTCGTGTTGAGCCTTCGCAAGAAGACATGGCCCGCAGTGCCTCGGAGGAAGTCGTAAACGATGACAGTCTCGTGCCCGGGGATATTATCGTGACTGACAAAGGGATTTTTGTCTTCAGGGGCCGAGGCAAAAAAGCGGACAGCGCACGCGATTTCGAGCCTATCAAAGGCCCGCCCGGGCTGCAGGGGAAGTGATATTACACGGTCGAAAGACTTCATCAGGAGGGGATATGACCTTTGATAAAATTCTATCTGGACTCGCCTTGCTTACGTCAGTTTGCGCCGCGATGCTCGCGCATACAAACGACGCGTCGGCGGTCACCGCTGAGGTCGCACGAAAGTGCCAAGTCTTAACGTCTAAAGCATTCCCTCCCCGCGAACCGGGCAATCCCGCAGCAGGTAGCGCAAAAGGCTCAGGGCTAGACGAGCAGAATTATTTCAAGAGGTGCGTGGCGAGTGGCGGCCAGGTCGATGATGCCTCCCCCAAGAAGGAAGAAAAATAGATCTGCCGTCGCCGACACGCTGATCGAGCGCTGCACCCTGACCGGAGATCGGCAGCGTCATTGCAGCGCTTCGCTGCCGCGATCTCGCAAGCATCCGTGACGATGCAACAAGACTCATTCGCTAAGTTTGATGTCGGCGCGGCGGGTTAATGCCACGCTGGTTGACGTTGGCCGCGCCCGCCATTCTCGGACACTTCGATCCATTTCTGCGCACAATCGGCACTTGCGCGGCTCGTGCGAGCGGGTTGGATTTAACTCAATTCGGTAGGCTCAATTTAAGTAGGCCTTCACCCGGGCGAGCCAGAAGAATTCATCTCGTGGAAACCTGAATTGGGGGCTACATGATTTTGGGTCGGGGGATGTCTCGCACGCTCATTGAGGTTGCTCACACCGCCGCAAATTTAACGCCAAGCCCAATTGAGCCGTCTTGGATCATTGAAGGCAATCCCGTCGCACAATCATCCCTTCTGTCAAAAAGTTCGGACAGACAGGCATGGACCGTGGTTTGGCAATGCAGCCAAGGGAGGTTCAATTGGAACTACGATTGCGACGAGACAGCCCTGATCCTTGAAGGCTCAATTGTCCTTGAAAGTAGTTTGATGTCTCCGACCCGCTACGGTCCCGGCGACGTAATCTTTTTCAAGAAAGGCGCACATGCCAAATGGCATGTCGAGGGTCACGTCCGAAAACTTGCGTTCTGCCGGAAGACTTCAGCCAATTCTGCTCAGCTTCGCGTTGCGGGTGTTCTCCAAGGGTGCCGTCCGGAATGCGGTTGGAATTCGGTGTGGCGCGATTCTCCGGTAACATGAAGGTATCGTTTCAGGCGGCAAGGTCAATCGGCTGATCGATGGGCTTTGTGGCGAGCGTCTGCCAACCATCCACCTTGCGCATGTTGATCTGTCCTGAAGCGAGCAGCGCCCAGAACAACATCGCGGCGGTGTCGGCCGATGGCAGAACAGTTTGAGTCTTGATCCGTCGCTTGAATTCCTCGTGCAAACGCTCGATTGCATTTGTGGTGCGTACGCTGCGCCATTGGCTCGGCGGCAGGCGAGTGAAGGTGAACAAGCGTTCTCCAGCCTCTTCCAGGCTGTCGGCGACAGCGCGATGCTTGAGCCTCCATTTGCGGATGAAGGCCTTGCGGCGGACCTCTATCTCCTCGGGTGTCGTCGCGTAGATCATGTCGTTGTAATCCGCGGTGATCTCGTCATGCAGGCGCTCGGGGGCATGCGCGAACAGGTTTCTGTGCTTGTGAACCGTGCAGCGTTGCACCGGCACGCCGTCCCAGACCGAGGCAATGGCCTTGTCGAGCCCCGGCGCGCCGTCGACGATGAGGAACTCGGGCCGCCGCAGCCCGCGCTTGATGAGATCGTCGAGGACAGTGCGCCAGGCCTCGGCGCTCTCGCCGCCCATGCTCTTGATCGCGAGCAGCACCTTCTGGCCGTCCGCGCGCACGCCGAGAACAACGAGCAGCGAGATCGAGGTCGCCTTGCGGTCGAGCCGCACGCGAACGACGGTGCCGTCGAGGATCAGGCGCACGATCGGCTCCTCGGCCAGCGAGCGGGTGTTCCAGGCATCCCAGTCGCTCTTCACCTTGCGCCACGTCCGGCTCACGGTGTCCTTGCCGACTGTCCCGCCGAACAACGCCGCCAGCGCGCGACGCACCCGCCTTGTATTGGTGCCGGCGAGATAGCGTGCTCGCGATCAGCGCGTCGGCGGCAAGCGTGCGCCGCTGATAGGCCCGCAGCGCCTGGCTCTTCCATTCCGTCGTCCCGCCCTCGGACGTGGTCAGCCGGGCGCGCGGCACCGCAATCTCGATCGGCCCGAACGTGCCTGTCAGCGACCGCGTGCGGCTGCCGTGGCGGTGGCCCGCAACGCCGGCTCTTCCTTCATTGCCGGCCATCTGGCTTCGTCCGTAACGCGGCCGTGCCAGCGCAGTGTCGAGCTCGCCGCGGAGCAGCTCTTCGATGAACTCACGCGCCCGAGCCCGTACCTCGGTCTCGATCGGGTCAAACCAATTGTCGAAAAGATCAACAGCCTTCTCGGCCGCAGGCTGCAAAGAATCAGGCTTCGTGGTATTGTTCGTCATGGCGTGGTCTCCAGTCCGACGCTTCAACGCCGGATGATTCGAGGTTGATCACCCCGGAGACTACGCCACCCTCAATTCCTACCAACTCCGCGACGGCACCTCTAATCAAGAGAACGCTCATGCCGGCTCGCAAACGCAAAGCCGTAAGCCTTATGGGTTCTCGCTGAGAGTGCCGCTGCGGCGGGCGATCTCGAACATGATACATGTCCCCGCCGGTAGGCTTCGGAGCGATCCGGCGCCTTGCTTTTTAGGCAGGTTCACCGGACAGTTTTAAACGACACATTCAGGGCACGGTCCCGCTCGCGGGGTATCGGGGCAGTACGGCGGGACGGCGCAGGCCGCGTGACCGACTTCGGACACGGGCGTCCATCCGCAAACTCGCATCGCTCAGCTATTGCCCGACGTTCAGCCGTGCCGTGCAACTTCCGCCCAAGCCGCTCAACATACTCGCGGAGACAAAGTAGTTCGGCATACCGACATCACGATGCGCGCGCGTCTTGATGGGAACGCACTGGGGATATCCTCCACTCCCAAAACTCAAATTTGGAACCTAAATATCATTTTACTCGGAGCCTCGTTCTGAACAAACCCGACGGTTGCGAATTTAGCCGAATTGGCTCTTCATGACGACCCCCCTGATTGATTGGAAAAAAGAAGCCACCGTTGCAGGACGCGCCCAACCGGTCTGGACCGCGGCGACTTGATTAAGTGGTCTGGCCAAATCTACACCTTCTGAATTCGCCCTCAGATCGTTAGTCTTCACAGTCCCGTACCGGCGGGCTCAATTAAAAATGCTGTTCCAGCGAAGGAACAAGAAAGCTAAGCGACAACTCCGCAAAATTGGACTACTGTTTCGCCAAAGCTCTGATGTTTAGACAGCGACCGCAAGTGGGTTGAACGTTTATGACCGCAGCGCCCTCTGATCGCCGCCACAAATTGTCTCGTATTGATGCTCGTGCGGGGAGTTCCATGCAGCTTAGTCAGATAATAGAAATACCTGAGGTGTCACTGAATGAAAAACTCATTCCGGCGAATGACAATCATGAGCCAACGGCCCTAAGTATGGAAAATCTTGAAGCAGGAAGTATTTTAGCCCCGCGCCATTACGCCAAGCCGAGCAGAAGTCCTCTGGTTATCACCGCCGTGATCTGTCTCATTTTTCTTGCCGCACTCATCGTTCGATCAGCAATTTAGCTTGGCCACGGAGGCAGTGTATTGACGATCCCAGCTTGCCTGAAGGCTGTAGTGGGGTTCGCCGGGATTTCTTAGCAAGGTTCAACGGGATGCAAACGGCAAGCTCGCGATCTTGCGGACCCAAACGTGCGTGATACCCTTTTGCAACTATGGCTGGACCAGACTTGACCGATATTCGACTGGAGCGCATTGGCCCTTCTTACGCGGAAGAGCGAAACATCGCGCTTCCGATAATTGCAGCAATAGTCGCAATCGCCCTGGTGGTCAGCTATGCTGGATATTGTTTTCATACGACCGCCGAGATGATCAAGAGGACCCACGAAAAACTTGGGATTGACCTTCCGCGCTCGTTTGAGAGAAACCCGCCGGCGTGAACCGGCGGGTTATGGTGGCGAGCATCCATTGCCGTTTCCGATCGAAGCTGCTTCAACATCAAAGCTCGCCAATGGCATGATCGAAACGACAGCGCCGCTCGGCGGGCACACCGAACGGCGCAAGGATCGCTCCACGACACCACCTGGCCTAATTTCAGCCTCGATCAGAACTGCAGTCTTGCCAAGATCCGGGCACTATCCCGCCACGGTCCGCAGTCAAAAAATCCGCTACTAAAGAGAAATTCCAACGCTGAAGGCTCCGCAACAACTGTGATGTTCTAAAATGGCTGACTATTATTCGCTGATCAGTAGAGCTGTTGCGGGCCTCGATCCCGATGCGCCCCGCGAACGCAGGCGGGCTCTTTATGAGCGAGCACGCGCTGCTCAACTAACTCAGTTGCGCACCATTAGCCCACCCCTTTCCGAGGCCGAAATCACGTGCGAGCAGCTGGCCTTGCAGGAAGCCGTGAGCAGAGTTGAAGGAGAGGCCGCGCAGCGCGCCAGTGATGTTCGTATCCCAACATTAAACGATTTGGTGGCTGCTGCCGACGACATTGGCAAAGCAGCGGCCCCGGTTAAGCTTCGCTCTTCCGTCCTTCAGGCAAACGCTCAGGTAAATTCGTTCTCATCTAACGAAATAAATATCGAAGCGCCGTCAATGATCGTAACTGGCGACGCAACCGCAAGGCTAATCGGATTTTGGCGCTGGCGTTCACTCCCACCACGGCGCGTTGCGTCGTGAGGATAATTGACCTTAACCGGGGTCGTGACGATACCGGTGCCAACAATTGGGAAGAGCCGTTCGGACGGGTGTACCTCAGCGGTCGTGGGTCATCTCGGCGACCCTCAAGGAAAAATTAACCATAACCGGGCTAGCTATCCGATCAGGCCGCGCAGGATCGAGATGAGCAAGCCTTGGCCATGGGCAGACGATTAGCATTTGTGATCGCGGCGGGGTTAGCTCTCAGCGGCTGCTGCCTTGATGGAAGCGGTTGCTACGTTCAACCTCCCAACAATGCGCTGGCAAGCTGGGATGGGTTTGGCCCCCTTCCGAAACGCAACTCACGTCAAACGGTTAAAGGTTCGAAAGACAAGCTTGGCGGTGGCGGCACCTAAAGACAGTTCTCCAAGCGAAGACGAGCTGTCCAAGCTAAAGCCATACTCGAAGGAATGGACTGGCGTCCTCAATGCCATTAACCGCGCCGCCGACGATGAATTGAAAAGAAAACTGGTCATCTGCCGAGGGTGTATGCCGCCGGCGCCAGATGATCAGACGGGCTCAATTGCAGTCGGAGGTTATATCCCAGCCCGGCAGTAATATTGGCGAATCATTGCTGCGCCGAGAAGAATTGATGGCAGATGAGAACATTAAAATCGATTTTGAAGCGCCCGCATCTCTCCGGAAGTGGCCCTCCCTCAACTCCGAGCGTCTGACCGGGTCCCGTCACCTCGACGCTTATTTGCTGGTCGATAGCACCCTCGACGAGTGTATCAAAGAGTTCATGGCAAAACCCGTGTCTCAACGTCATCTGTACGAGATACACACAGCACCCCAGCAACCACTAGTCAGCGCTGTCTTATCCGCTGAGCATATCATTGAACTCGCTCGGCTCCGGGATTTCCTTTAGCCAGCTGAGACAACCTTGGTGACTGTCTGGATGCGAGCGCCGTGAGATGAGGCCAGATAGATTCGCAACCGCCAAGAATTGACAAGCGCATTTGTGGTGGCAGAATAACTGGACGATCTGTCTGGCGGATGTACCCAGCACGGTCGTAGGCCCTCGGAGCGATCCGAGGCCTTACTTTTTGGCCATGACCCCGGCGTCTGGGATCGTCTTGTGCTTGCTCACAACAACTAAGCGACCGGCAGCACAGTATTTGCATCGAATGTCCAGACTATGAGTTCGACGCAACACAGGCGTTAAATCTCTGAGCATTAGTTTACTGTTCTGCCGTATCATCGACTATTAAGCTGAAAAATATTTCTGTCATAACCGCGCAATAAGCGTTTGAGACGATCTTCTTGCTTAAAAAAACAAATCCGTCGGAGGGACGAGGGCGGGCCGAGGATAATTTCGATCTCGGGAGTCTATCTATGAATACTAATGTCGGCTTTCAGGCGGTCTGCGGCGATTGCGGTAGTCTCGCCGTAAGGATTGAAAATCCAGAACGAGCCTCAAGAGAAGCCACCGTTTACTGCGGTGATTGCGGCGCTTCACGAGGAACCATGGGTGCATTAAGAGACCTAGCGGTCCGACCAGGTGCGCTTGCTTTGCTGCCTACGAAACAACGGGTACCACAGGAAAAATTTCGTAGCGAACTCATAGCGCAGTACCGTGAGGTACAGAGCCTTCGTCGAAAAGTTAAGATGGCAGAATTGCGTGGGAAGTGAAAGGTTGGTAGGAATTGAGGGTGGCGTAGTCTCCGGGGTGATCAACCTCGAATCATCCGGCGTTGAAGCGTCGGACTGGAGACCACGCCATGACGAACAATACTACGAAGCCTGATTCTTTACAGCCAGCGGCCGAAATGGCTGTTGATCTTTTCGACAACTGGTTCGACCCGATCGAGACCGAGGTACGGGCTCGGGCACGTCAGTTCATCGAAGAACTGATCCGCGGCGAGCTTGACGCCGTGTTGGCACGGCCGCGTTACGAGCGAAGCCAGACGGCCGGCAATGAAGGCAAAACCGGCGTTGCGGGCCACCGCCACGGCAGCCGCACGCGGTCGCTGACCGGCACGTTCGGGCCGATCGAGATCGCGGTGCCGCGCGCCCGTCTGACCACTGCCGAGGGCAAGACGACGGAATGGAAGAGCGAGGCGTTGCGGGCCTATCAGCGGCGCACGCTTGCCGCCGACGCGCTGATCGCGAGCACCTATCTCGCCGGCACCAATACAAGGCGGGTGCGTCGCGCGCTGGCGGCGTTGTTCGGCGGGACAGTCGGCAAGGACACCGTGAGCCGGACGTGGCGCAAGGTGAAGAGCGACTGGGATGCCTGGAACACCCGCTCGCTGGCCGAGGATGCGATCGTGCGCCTGATCCTCGATGGCACCGTCGTTCGCGTGCGGCTCGACCGCAAGGCGACTTCGATCTCGCTGCTCGTTGTCCTCGGCGTGCGCGCGGACGGCCAGAAGGTGCTGCTCGCGATCAAGAGCATGGGCGGCGAGAGCGCCGAGGCCTGGCGCACTGTGCTGGATGATCTCATCAAACGCGGGCTGCGGCGGCCCGAATTCCTCATTGTCGATGGCGCACCGGGGCTCGACAAGGCCATTGCCTCCGTCTGGGACGGCGTGCCGGTCCAGCGCTGCACGGTCCACAAGCACAGGAACCTGTTCGCCCATGCCCCGGAGCGGCTGCATGACGAGATCACCGCAGACTACAACGACATGATCTACGCGACGACGCCCGAGGAGATCGAAACCCGCCGCAAGGCCTTCATTCGTAAATGGAGGCTCAAGCATCGGGCCGTTGCCGACAGCCTGGAGGAAGCCGGAGAACGCCTCTTCACCTTCGCCCGCCTGCCGCCGAGCCAATGGCGCAGCCTGCGCACCACCAATGCGATCGAGCGTTTGCACGAGGAGTTCAAGCGACGGATCAAGACCCAAACCGTTCTGCCATCCGCCGACACCGCCGCGATGTTGTTCTGGGCGCTGCTTGCATCAGGGCAGATCAACATGCGCAAGGTGGATGGTTGGCAGACCCTCGCCACAAAACCCATCGATCAGCCGATTGACCTTGCCGCCTGAAACGATACCTTCATGTTACCGGAGAATGCGCCACACCGAATTCCAACCGCATTCCGGACGGCACCAATGAAATTCCGCAGTACAGAGAGACCGCCTTTCGGCGGTCTTTTTGCTGTGCAACCATTGAATCAATCCCAATCCCCAAATCCCAGTCCACGGCGCCTAAGAGTGAGATCAGGCTGAGCAGGGATAGCACCATGAACAGCCATACCGAAATGACCGCGTCCGGCAGCGCCGACGCTTGGAAGCCACGACTATTCAGAGCCGCATATCTTGCCGGAAGTGTAGCTGTCATGATCGGCTGGCTGGTTGCGCTAAGCTGGGCAGGGCTTTCGGTTCTGAGGCTCTTCGTCTAATCAGCTCAAATGCTGGATGAGGTCGGATGCCTTGATCGCAAGACAGGCGATCATGATCCAGAGCGCAGAGTTAATTTCCAGTACAAGCGCCACCTGCACCTCCCAACTTCGCCTGTCTCGACTCAGGCATCTCAAAAGACAACAATCTTGGCCATTGATCAAAAGTTCCAGCCAAAGTTTTGGGCAACGGGAAGTTGTGCGCCGCAGCATCGAACAAAGCCCCGCCAAGCCGCCGCCCGACCGGATCCAATTTGGAGACTAAATATCATTTTACTCGGAGCCTCGGCTCTGAACAAACCCAGCGGTTGCGAATTAAGCCGAAGCGCCCGGGTTTCGGCTTTCCCACTGAGGGCCTCACCCTATGGCGACGTTCACAGTGAGGCGCATGGTGTTCAAGAAAATTCAAAGGTGTGCCGCAATATCGTCGCGGTTTTGCCAACCACAACTCAGATCATAATAGTCAGCGCGAGAAAACTGAAAATTATTCTTGGAGGCTAACGTGGAAAATAAAAACCTCAAGACGATGTCCGTTGACGAACTTTGGACTCTGCACGAAGAACTCTCTTCGATCCTATCAGCGAAATTGGAGGCCGAAAGGCGAGAGCTGGAGCGTCGTTTAGCTCGACTCAATGGGCGCATTGAGCGCCAAAAAACGACTCGTCGGCCCTACCCGAAGGTTCATCCAAAATATCGCAATCCGGAGAGGCCCTCTGAAACTTGGTCCGGACGGGGAAAGCAACCGCGCTGGGTGGGGGCGCAATTAAGGTCGGGAAAGAAAGTCGACGACCTTCTGATTGCTCGGACACACTGAAGAGTTCAGGCACGTTCGAGCAGCGCTTCAGTTGTCAGAAATGATGGCCGCTATTTCGTATCGGCCACGCCCGCGCCAGCCTCGCCCGTGGGGCGGCGGCATGATCGGGGGATGAGATGGCGGGCGGCCCGAACAGCGATCAGCGTGCCGCACTGCGGGAATCGTCCTCGCCTAGCAATTGCCCGGTCGATTTATTGACGAGGTGCAATCGCCCGCAGGCGGGACATTGCACGGACTCATAAACTTGGGGGTCGGCGGCGAAGGGCCTCGGAACGTTCACTCCAGTATTCGGACAGCGAAATACCGAGTTGGGCATGTCGAAAGGGCTAGCACACCATATGACCTGATTATAAGCCCTTCTTTGGTGGCGGGTCTTTCGCCTCTTCTTCAGCCAGCAGCTTCGAGATCACTTTTCGCTCTGCGTCGGTGACGGCTCTAGACTAGCAGACGCTTCTTATCCAGGGCGATATTTTCCCGGTGGATGAACTTGTCCATGATGAGCCTCCTCGGGGCTTTAGGGAACCGGGTTTCATCGGCCGCTTAAATCGCGCCAAAGTCGAGCCATTCGCTGCTTCAACCGCTGTCGCCGTCACCTAACTCCTCTTCAAGGACCTCTTCGCGACCCGAAAATTGCGTTAAAGCTGCTGACATAGGACGGGCGCGACCCGTCAGCACCCTCCGGCCTCGGAAGAATCTTTTGCGTAATGCGGGGCTCTCATAGGCCGCCGATCTTTTCACTGAAGCTTCGCTCTCCGATGGTTACCGTCCTGATGCTGATGCGGCGACGCTGGCCTTCGCGCTTCATCGACAATCACCATCCCGTGTGCTGCCCGCATCGCATCGATCGTCGCGTCACGATCAACATGGTGAGCGATTAGATTAGCGCAAGCATAACGCACAACAATGGCGATGATGCCGACTGATCTTGTTCGCAAACGGAATGCAAATCGTTGTAACTTCGTTGCGAACATTTCGCTTGTGTTGATGCGGAAGCAACCGAGCAATGCTTGGCTCAAAGAGGAAGCCGCCGAGTGGCGGCTCGCACGAGAAGTGCTAGAGGAAAGTGCTAGAGGAAAGTCTAGAGGAATAGCGGGGCACAAAACCGCACTTCGCAACTGCGAACCACACTTTGCACACAAAGGCGATCAAGCGTTCTGAGCGGGGGGCCAACTCAATACTGAGGGATACAATGTCGACCCGGTTAAGATCGATACTGCGGGGGGCCGAACAAATGCGGGTTGCTCTTGAAGTCAACCTTGCCCTATGGGGCATGATCCTTTGCGCAGCGGTGCAGGCTGCTCAACAGTTCGAGGTCTTCTAACTCAATAGCCATCGAACGAAAGTCACGGCGGCCCAGCCTATCGCGAGCAACCATCCAACTGTGGCGACACCTATCAGGGCCAGCCATACCCATGGCCACATGGCCCCTCGCGTCCGCAAGCTAGTTGCAGGTGCAGGCTCGGTAGGCAATTTCGATTCGATGTTCACTGAACCTGATACAAAGACACGGCCTTGTTCCCCTTGGGCTTCGCTTGATTACTTGGTCGGGATTGGGAACAACAGGGTTCGAGCGCACACCATAGTGTGATGCGGCAACGGCTCAACTAAAACTGATAATTAAGCTAACCGATCAACCTTACCGGTTGTGTTCTTCTTGAACCGCTGAGCGTCGGGCTTCCTGCTCCGGGTAGGGGCTAGCTGTATGGCGGGTCATCTGCGCGCCGGTTTGATCCTCAGGACCGTCACGGCGTAAATCGCCGCAAACACAATGATGGCAACGACGACGAAAAGAGCGATAGTTTTTTCCATCCTGCCAATATGCACGCCGAATGCCCTGTCTTCCAGTCTGGAATCCTGCCACAATCAAACGGCCCGTTTTAGCCCTAATTGGCCCAATTTGATTTTTGCAATTTGAACCCGGAACGTGCGGACCAAATCGAGCCGGGGGATTTCAGTGGGCATCGGTAACTAAACCAACGCCGCCAAGCGATCAAACTCCGCTTGGGCGGCGTTGTGCTTTGGGGAGAGTCTCCTAATCCGCCGCCAAGTCCGTAGCTCTGCGGTGCGGATCGGTAGGGTGCGGAAGCCGTTACTCGCTTTGATCATCGTGAAGGCCGCCAGCTTCGAGAAACGCGCCGTTGATCCGCTCGATGTAAATGCGCCCATCCTGCACCGCGTCGGTCGCGTTGGCGATCTCGACCAGCTTGCGGGCGGCGACGTCGGGATCAGTAAGGTGACTTGGTTCGACGAATCTCATTGGCTCGCTTTTATCTATCTCTAAGAATTTCGACGTACCATGCTTTCATGGAAAGACGCGCGATCCCTCGCAAGCCGGTGCTGATGTCTGGAGCAATTGAATTCTCTGGCAGCACGGTCAATTGCTTAATCTGCAACATGACCATTTCGGGGGCGGCCCTCGACGTTACCAACCCCCTCGACATTCCCGACCGTTTCAACCTCTTCTTTAAGGCGGACGGCACAAAGATTCCCTGTCACGTCATCTGGCGCAAAGACGAGCGGATCGGCGTAGCCTTCGATTAATACACTATCGGAATTCTTGCCACGAATCGTCCTCACGGTAGGCTCGGCCATGCTTGGCGATGTTATCCGACAGCTTTGGTCAGGCCCGACGTGTGTCGTCCGGACATTGTCGCGCGTCGGGCCTCCTGCCCCCAAGCGAAGTTCGGCCTGACGTCGGCGCCCTCCGGCCGCACGCCTGACACGTGAACCGAGGCTCGATGTCCGACAGCCGGACGTCATCCGGCCATCGGTCGGCGCTGGTCACGGCTTACGAGCTATATGCTATTTGTAGGCTGGCTTAACTGCCCTTTGGCAAGCTCTTGCGCGGTTTTTCCCGACTTGCGACCTTTTGCCGGTGTCCAGTCAAAACGGGGGCAGTTCAGGCGGCCTTATTCTTCCCAGATGCGTTCCCCGCACTTACATTCGAACATGCGGATCAGATTCCATGTACTGGATACAAACACAGTTCGGATCAGCTCAAGTTTTTGATTGCAGTTTGGGCACTTCTTGGTTGCAGCGCTCTCCATTTCTCCAATCTTCTCAGCCTTAAATAGCTCCATAGGTTCGCCCCTGCGAGATCATGGCGAGACTATGGCATCGGTTTCCGATGGAGGAACTTAAAAAATGGCGATTACCTTAACGAGCGAATTGGGAGACTGCTAACATTAAGCTGCCGGAACGCTGCTCGGGACTTTTGCGGGACTTTCGGGTCCGAAGGTGCTTTTCGTGTCCCTTATGTTCGCATTCGAGGTTTTCGCACCTTGCGCCTTGCAATGAATTTCCCTAATCAATCAACGTCGTTAGACAGTCGGAGCGTGGCGCAGCCCGGTTAGCGCACTAGTCTGGGAGACTAGGGGTCGGAGGTTCAAATCCTCTCGCTCCGACCAAAGAACAGCCCTTAGAAATAAGAGGTTTTTTCACGATAACCCCCATACAGCCGCGACCGGCATTCTGAGAGCCACCGGAAATCTAAAGGCTGGCGCGCAAGGCGACGATCCCCTGCCGGCCCCCGCCAATGCCGGTACCGGCATTGGGCCTAGCCATCCTTCAGCGCCGCATCCAGCAATTGTCGGCAGGCAATCAAATCCTGCAGCACGCCCTGCAGGCGCGCCACGTCCAACCCGGGTGCCAGGTCGGCCACGCCGGGGATCGCATCTTCGTCAAACTCCTCGAAGTCTTCGCCCTTGCTCCGTGCAGCCAGCCGGGAAAGCCGCCTCTGCTCCACGCCGTCATAGTCATCGTCATCGAGGTCGATGCTGGGAACCGCGTCGTCATCCTGCTCCAGAATGCTTTGCCCAATCACCTCTTCGATCGCACCGAATGAGGCTATTGCAGATGCATCCGCCAGCCGCTGCACCGACGCGATGCCGTGTTCTTTCAGAATCCGCTGCACCCCGCGGATGGTATAGCCCTCGCCATACAGGAGGCGGCGGATACCCCGGAGCAGGTCGACATCATCGGGACGATAGTAGCGGCGGCCGCCACTCCGCTTCATCGGCTTGATCTGGGAAAAGCGCGTCTCCCAGAACCGCAGGACGTGCTGCGGGATGTCGAGATCGTCGGCGACCTCGCTGATGGTTCGGAACGCATCCGGCGCCTTGTCCAAATGCCAGCTCCTCTCTTAGTCGCCCCGGTTTGACGATTGACCTAGTACCCGCTTATCCGAAGTTCGTGATTCGGCTCCGCATCCTCGCAAACGAACTTCGGAAAGCAAAGGGTACTAGCAAACTTATGATTCTAGTGCCGCTTTTCGATTTGAAGTTCCTGATCGATTTTGCCGCGCGTGACGCAGGAACTTCAAATCGGCTAGTCGGCCTTGCCCTCGCCGTTGCCGACGCCGTGACCGTTGATCCGCTGCTTCAGAATGGCCGACGGCTTGAACACCATCACCCGACGTGGCGAAATCGGCACCTCAGTGCCGGTCTTGGGGTTGCGGCCGATCCGCTGGCCCTTCTTGCGCACCATGAACGAGCCGAACGAAGATAGTTTCACCGTCTCGCCCTTCTCAAGGCAGTCGGTAATCTCCTTCAAGACCAGTTCGACAAACGCCGATGATTCCGTGCGCGACAGCCCCACCTTCTGGTAGACGGCTTCGCACAGATCAACACGTGTGACGGTTTTTCCGGTTCCAGTCATCGCCTGCCCCAACTCACGGCGAACAAATTTTCGTATCTGAAATTAAGAGCTTAACTACCTACGGTCAACAGCGCTCATCAATGCAATAGCATGAAAGAAGCCTGCAAAGTATATAGATTTTTTAGCGAACCGCTTACCAGCGCAATAGCGCCGAGCCCCAGGTGAAGCCGCCGCCCATGGCTTCGAGCAGCACCAGATCGCCCTTTTTCACCCGCCCATCCGCTACCGCAACCGAAAGCGCCAGCGGTATAGAGGCGGCCGACGTGTTGCCATGCAGATCGACCGTGAGCACCACCTTCTGCGGCGCAATATGAAGCTTGTGCGCCGAAGCATCGATGATTCGCTTGTTGGCCTGATGAGGAACAAACCAGTCGATGTCCTCTGCGCTGGTTCCGGTCGCCTCGAAGGCGTCGACGATCACGTCGGTGATCATGCCGACGGCATGCTTGAAAACTTCACGACCCTCCATCCGAAGATAGCCGACTGTACGGGTCGTCGACGGGCCGCCATCGACGTACAATTTCGACTTGTGCCGCCCGTCGGAGCGCAGATGGGTGGTCAAGACGCCGCGATCGGAGGACTTGCCGGGCTGCGGCTGGGCATCCAGCACGATGGCGCCGGCACCGTCACCGAACAGCACGCAGGTACCGCGGTCGTTCCAGTCAAGAATTCGCGAGAAGGTCTCGGCGCCGATCACAAGCGCGCGCTTGAACGCGCCGGTGCGCAGGAAGCTGTCCGCGGTGGCGAGCGCAAAAATGAACCCGGAGCACACCGCCTGCAAATCGAAGGCCGCGCCGTGGTGGATGCCAAGCCCGTCCTGGACCGCGACCGCCGTGGCCGGGAAGGTGTTGTCCGGCGTCGAGGTCGCCAGCACGATCAGGTCGATCGACTGCGCGTCGATGCCGGCGTTGGCAAGCGCGGCCCGCGCGGCATGGATCGCCAAGTGCGAGGTAAATTCGCCCTCCGCGGCGATGTGGCGCTGCCGGATGCCGGTACGCTGCACGATCCACTCGTCGGAGGTGTCTATTCGCGCCGCCAATTCGGCATTGGTCAGGATCCTCTGCGGCAAATAGGAGCCGCAGCCGAGCACGACCGAACGTATCGCAGTCACGAGACAGCCTCCTGCGCGGTCGGCGCCTGAGCGAGCGCGCTGCCGTCACGGTTGAGCATTTGATTGATCTTGTTGAGGAGATCGTAGCGGACCATCTCATAGCCAACGTCGACCGCATAGGCAAAGCCTTCGGCGTCGGTTCCGCCGTGGCTCTTGACGACGATTCCGTTCAGCCCGAGCACCACGCTGCCATTGGATTTCGAGGGGTCGAGCTTGTCGCGCAGCGCCTTGAAGGCATTCTTGGCGAGCAGATAACCGATCCGCGAACGCCAGGTCTGCGACAGCGCCGCACGCAGGAATTCGGTGATCTGGCGCGCCGTGCCTTCTGCGGCCTTCAGCGCAATGTTGCCGCTGAACCCTTCGGCGACGATGACGTCAGCGGCCCCCTTGCCGATGCCGTCGCCCTCGACGAAGCCGATATATTCGAGCTGGGGCAGGTTCATCGCGCGCAGCAACTCCGCGGCCTCGCGAATTTCCTCGCGGCCCTTGATCTCCTCGACGCCGATATTGAGCAGCCCGACCGTCGGCCGTTCCAGATTAAACAGCACGCTCGCCATGGCGCTGCCCATCACCGCCAGCGCCACCAGATGATGCGCGTCGCCGCCGATGGTGGCGCCGAGGTCGAGCACCACCGAATCGCCCCGCGCCGTCGGCCATATCGCCGCCAGCGCCGGCCGGTCGATCCCGGGCAGCATGCGCAGGCAAAACCGCGCCATCGCCGCCAGCGCACCGGTATTGCCGGCGGATACCGCGACATGGGCATCGCCCTTCTTGACGGCTTCGATGGCCAGCCACATCGACGAGTTCTTGCGGCCGCGGCGCAAGGCCTGGCTGGGCTTGTCGTGCATGCTGACGGCGACGTCGGTGTGAATGACGCGGGAGACCGCCTTCAGCGCCGGATGATTGGCCAATTGCGGCTCGATCAGCGCACGATCGCCGAACAGCAGGAATTCAATGTCGGGGTGCCGGGTCAACGAAATAGCGGCGCCGGGAATGACGACCGATGCGCCGACATCGCCACCCATGGCGTCAAGCGCGATTCGAACCTTTTGAGGCATGAACGTCCCGGAAACCTGATCTCTTGCGGACTCGAAGCGCTCGACCGCGGACTGAAAATCGCCACGGATAACGGCGATCGGCGAAGCGCTACGCTGCGCCCCGGCCGGGCCGCGACAATAGCGTTTCCCCGCCCCGACACAACCTCTTGACCGCTTCCTTTTGACGGCCAGGCCGCAGCGGGGCAGATTCGCAATATGTGCATAACTCCAGTTAATTCAACGCACTACATGAAATGCGGGCTTGGACGCGGATGGAGATTTCTTGCATTGGAAGTGCTGCAATCACCCCTCAACCACCTTTGCCGCCCCTCGGCTTGCCGGGATGCTTCTTGGCAGCCGACGCGTCGGGCCGCAGCGCTTTGAGCGCAGCAAACGGGTGATCCTCGGGATCGGCGGCTTCCACGAGCGGCTGAAAGACCGCGTCCGGTCTGCGTGGGTAGGGATCCACGGCCAGGAACAGCGCATCGGTGGCGATCCGGCCGAGATCGATCACGCCATTAATGATCGGCTCCGGCGGATCGGGAATCTCCGTGTCGCTTTCGGCGGCCTCATCGACCAGATCGGACAGATCCGGAATCTGCTCCGGTGGCGCAAAGATCAGATCGATCGGCTCATCGATCTCGTTCTCGATCGGATCCAGCGTCACCACGCAGGTCTGTCCAATCCGCGCCCGCACATGGCCTGTGACATGGACGCGGCCTCCGCTTTTGGGCACCACATCGAGCGAAGCGCTCGCCGACAGGACTTCCCGCAAGCCACCGACCTCTGCCATGGCCTTGCGCGCCGCCTGGTCGGCTTCGAATTCGCGATGCAATCCGGTGTCCGGTATTTGCGTCACGGTGATGGGGACGCTCCAGGGATCTGCTGTGTTCATCATGCTGATGTTTTCTGTCTATGGCTCGGCGCCTGCCGCGGCCGGCAAGGGAAACTCCCACGCCGCACTCCGCAGCGTCGCCTCGTCGAGACCGGTCAGAGCTGCGATGGCCCTCTCGGCATAGGTGGCAAGCCGCCGTGCCGCTTCGATGCCCTCACCATTCAGGATGTTCTTGCAGAGCGCCTGGGCGAACGGTTCCCTTCCCGAGGCCAAAGCGAGGTCGTAGGCAGCTGACCGGCCATAGAACGCCTCCCCGAAGGCCTGCATGCGCTTTGGAACGGTAAGATCGCCGACGCCCATTTCCCTCAAATTGGCGTCCATATCGTCGCAGAAGTGATCAAAAAGCGCCTGGGAGAGGTCCGCGCCGCCTTCGGTGGACTTAAATCGGCCTAATACCATCCACAAATGCAGCACCAGCAGATCAAATCGACCATTAACTGTGTCCGGTACGCAGAGATCACGGTAGAATAGCGGTTCTCGCGCTTGCGTCACGATCATGCCATAGATGGCCTCGATGGTGCCTTGCGAGGGTGCCCGGGGTTTCCTGAAGTGATTGAACGGCCAAAGCATTGTGGGTTCCGCAAGCGAGCCCCAAAGGTTTGCTTATTGGGTGCCCGCGCCTGTTGCAATCGAACGTGCTGCCCGGTACGTCAACGCCTCGCCCGATGCAAGGGGATGGGACCGGTTCCGCAAAATGATTGAGTCCAGTCAGAAGAGCCCTCCACGCGGCCTGGCAGCGCGCTGGCGCAGCATCCGCGCCGCCGCCGCCATCGCATTGGTATGCGCGGCACTGGGCGGCTGCGGCGAGCAGTATCAGAAGGGCTACATCCTGCCGCCGGGCGCGCTTGAGCAAATTCCCATCGGGGCGAGCCAGGATCAGGTCCTGATCGTGATGGGGACCCCATCCACGGTCGCAACCCTGAACGGCGAGGTCTTCTATTACATTTCACAGCGCTCCGAGCGTCCGATCGCGTTCATGAACGACAGGATCATCGATCAACGCGTGATCGCGATCTATTTCGACAAGAACCGCCGGGTCAGGCGGCTTGCCAACTACGGATTGAAGGACGGAATGATATTCGACTTCATCAGCCGCACCACGCCGACATCGGGCCAGGAGATCAATTACGTAGCGCCGCTGTTCAAGGCGCTCAACGTCGGCCAGGGTCAGTAAGGCGATTGCAAGCTCGAAGCCGGCGCCGAGGGCGCGCAACCGGCAAACAGTCTTTCATCTCTGAACAAAAAACCCCGCGGCGCGCACCGCGGGGCTTTTTTCTCGATCGTTGATCGCCGTTCAGTGTGCCAGGATCGCCAGCAGCAACAGCGCCACGATGTTGGTGATCTTGATCATCGGGTTCACAGCGGGACCCGCCGTATCCTTGTAGGGATCGCCGACGGTGTCACCGGTCACCGCCGCCTTGTGGGCCTCGGAGCCCTTGCCGCCGTAGTGGCCGTCCTCGATATACTTCTTGGCATTGTCCCAGGCGCCGCCGCCCGAGGTCATGGAGATCGCGACGAACAGGCCGGTCACGATCACGCCCAGCAGCATCGCGCCGACGGCGGAGAATGCCGCCGACTTGCCCGCCGCGCCGCCACCTGCGATCGCGTAGATCACGAAGTAGACGAAGATCGGCGACAGCACCGGCAGCAGCGACGGGATGATCATTTCCTTGATCGCCGCCTTGGTCAGAAGGTCGACTGCCTTGCCGTAATCCGGCTTGTCGGTGCCCTTCATGATGCCGGGCTTCTCACGGAACTGACGCCGCACTTCCTCGACAATCGCGCCGGCGGCGCGGCCGACCGCCGTCATGCCCATCGCGCCGAACAGATACGGCAACAGGCCGCCGAACAATAGGCCGACCACGACGTAGGGGTTGTTCAGCGAGAAGTCGGGATTGACGCCCTTGAAGTAGACGTGGTTGGCCGCATCCGCGATGAAGAATTTGAGGTCCTGGTTGTAAGCCGCAAACAATACCAGCGCGCCGAGGCCGGCGGAGCCGATCGCATAGCCCTTGGTGACCGCTTTGGTGGTATTGCCGACCGCGTCGAGCGCGTCGGTCGATTTGCGGACTTCCTTGGGCAGACCGGCCATTTCCGCGATGCCGCCGGCGTTGTCGGTGACCGGGCCGAAGGCGTCGAGCGCCACGATCATGCCGGCCAACGCCAGCATGGTTGCGGTGGCGATCGCGATGCCGAACAGGCCGGCAAGGCTGTAGGTGACGAGGATGCCGGCGATGATGACGATCGCGGGAAGCGCGGTCGCCTCCATTGAGATCGCAAGGCCCTGGATCACGTTGGTGCCGTGACCCGTGACGGAAGCCGCCGCAATCGACTTCACCGGGCGATATTCGGTGCCGGTGTAGTATTCGGTGATCCAGATGATCAGGCCGGTGACGGCGAGGCCGACGACGCCGCACTTGAACAGCGCCATGCCGGTGTATTCGACGCCGGCGAGATTGCCGAAGCCGATCAGCCAGTAAATCACTCCGGCGACGCCGATCAGCGACAGGATGCCGGTAGCGATCAAGCCTTTGTAGAGCGCGCCCATGATCGACTGGCTGGCGCCGAGCTTGACGAAGAAGGTGCCGATGATCGAGGTGATGATGCAGATGCCGCCGATCGCGAGCGGCAGCGTCATCATGTTGACCAGTATCGGCGTCTTGGCGAAGAAGATCGCCGCGAGCACCATGGTGGCGACCGCGGTCACCGCGTAGGTCTCGAACAGGTCGGCGGCCATGCCGGCGCAGTCACCGACGTTGTCGCCGACGTTATCGGCAATGGTGGCCGGGTTGCGTGGATCGTCTTCGGGAATGCCGGCTTCGACCTTGCCGACGAGATCGCCGCCAACGTCAGCGCCCTTGGTGAAGATGCCGCCACCGAGACGGGCGAAGATCGAGATCAGCGAGGCTCCGAAACCAAGCGCGACCATCGCGTCAACGACGGTGCGGCTGTCGGCGGCCAGATGCAGCGAATAGGTCAGGAAGCCGAAATAGAGGGTCACACCGAGCAGCGCGAGCCCCGCGACCAACATGCCGGTGATGGCGCCCGCCTTGAACGCAAGCTCAAGTCCGCCGGCCAGCGAGGTCGTCGCGGCCTGAGCCGTGCGGACATTCGCACGCACCGAGACGTTCATGCCGATAAAGCCGGCAGCGCCCGACAGGATCGCGCCGATCGCGAAGCCGACCGCGACGAGTATGCCGAGGAAATAGGCCAGCAGCGCAAAGATGACGATTCCGACCATGCCGATCGTGGTGTACTGGCGCCTGAGATAGGCCTGCGCGCCTTCGCGCACCGCGGCTGCGATTTCCTGCATGCGCGGGTTGCCGGCATCCGCTCTCATAACCGATGCCGTCGCCCAGATGGCGTAAACGATGGAAAGCGCTCCGCAGAACACAATCGCCCATAATGCTGTCATTGAATTTGCCTCGGATCTATCTTGATGCTCACCCCACGCCGGTCGCCGCGAGCGCGGCGGGCGCATAAAAAGAAGGCCCGCCCTGCCCAAAAGGGCGGCCTCAAATCGGGCGGGACCATGCCAAAATCACTTCCCCGGCGCAACGCCGTGGCGCGCCAAAATGGTCGATTTCGGCAGGTATTTCCGCCCAAACCGGACGCATTTCGGCAAAACCCTAGAAATGGCTATAGGACAGACGCGTTAGCGGGATGTCCCTGCCCTGCGCATCGAGAAATTTCGGGGGTGACGCCGCAGCAATCACGGTCCCGATCGAACTTACCACAACCCCCGCGACATCGGCAGCTTGCGCAAACGGCTCAAAGCCATCCTCGGGGATGGCGCACAAAATCTCGTAGTCGTCGCCGCCGGAAACCAGGGCCTCCATGCCGACGGCGCCTGCTGCAAGCGCAGCCGCGGCCGCGGCCGACAACGGGATGCCTGGCACGTCGATGACGGCCGACACGCCGGAGGCCGCACACAGCTTGGCCAGATCGCCGGCAAGGCCGTCCGATACATCCATCGCCGCATGGGCATGATCGCGGACCGCGTACGCCAGCGCGTTCCGTGGCTGCGGCACCCGGTAGCGGTCGACCAGCATTTCTCGAGCCGCGGCGTCACCGGCAAGCGCGTCAGCCACCCTGCCACCCCTGAGAATGTCGAGGCCGAGCGCGGCATCGCCGATCGTCCCCGTCACCACGACGCGGTCGCCGGGCCTGGCGCCGCTGCGGTGGACCATCCGGCCCGGGGCGAGCCGCCCGAACGCGGTAATCGAGATCATCAATGGCCCCGGCGTCGAGACGGTATCGCCGCCCAATAGCGGGCATCCGAACCGGCTGGCGTCCGCGCCCAGTCCACGCGCGAAAGGCTCCAACCACGCGTCATCGGCCGCGCGCAACGCCAGCGTCAGCACAAAGCCCGCCGGCGCGGCACCTTTCGCCGCGAGGTCGGAAAGGTTCACCCGCAGCGCTTTCTGCGCGACGGTTCCGGGAGGATCGTTCGTTAGAAAGTGCACGCCTTCGACGAGGGCATCCGTCGTTACCACGATATCCTCGCCAAGTGCCTTCAGGATCGCCGCATCATCGCCAAGGCTGAACGCGCCGGGGTCGGCGGCAAGCGGACGAAAGTAGCGCGCGATCAGAGTATCCTCTCCGGATGCGCCTGCACCGGTGGCGATCATCTCAGCGGCCCGCCCGCACAAATTCGTCGGCGCGAAACTGGCGGCCGATCTGGTCGAGCACCGCATTCACCATGCCGGTCTCATCCGCCTCGACAAAGGCGTGCGCGACATCGACATATTCCGAGACCACGACGCGGCCGGGCACGTCCTTGCGATGCTCAAGTTCGTAAGCGCCGGCGCGCAACACCGCCCGCAGGATGGCATCGATCCGCTTCAGCGGCCAACCCTTCGCTAGCGCGTCGTCGATCACGGGATCGAGCCTGGCCTGATCGCGCACCACGCCGGATACGATGTCGCGGAAAAACGCCGCTTCAGCCGGCAGATATTTGTCGCCTTCCACCTCGCCACCGAGCCAGTGGCTCTCGAACTCCGCGAAAATATCGTTGATGCCCGCCCCGCCGATGTCCATTTGATAGAGCGCCTGCACGGCGGCGAGCCGAGCCGCCCCGCGCCGGTTCGCTTTCCTGTCCGGACCTTTTGCCTGCTTTTTCTTGTCTTCTGTCATGATCAGGCCCGCGCCAGCCGGCGTTTGATCCGCAGCATGGCAAGCGCCGCGCGCGCGGCGTCGCCGCCCTTGTTGAGCTCGCTTGCGCGCGCCCGCGCCCACGCCTGCGCGTCGGTGTTGACGGTGATGATGCCATTGCCGAGCGGGATCCTTCGGGCCACCGCAAGGTCCATCAACGCCCGCGAGGATTCCATCGATACGATCTCGAAATGGATGGTGTCGCCCCTGACCACGCAGCCGAGCGCGATCACCGCGTCGTAGGGCTTGCCGTTGCTCTCGGCGGCGTCGAGCGCGATCGCGATCGCGGCCGGGATTTCCAGCGCGCCCGGCACCGTGATCACCTCAAAGGTGACGCCGGCGGCCTTCAGTTCGGCAACCGCACCTTCCAGCAGCGCGTCCTGGATATCGTCATAAAAGCGCGCCTCGACGATCAGCGCGCGCGCGCCGGAGATGTCGGTCTGATCCTTCAACTGTGCGCGCCGCGCGTCTGCCATCTTGTTCTCGTTATATTGATCGATCGGTGCGGGTTTTAGGCGCGTGGGCGCCCAAAGCCAAGGGCAGCTTCTATTTCATTTCCGCAAGCCTTGCGGCGTAGCGTGCCATCAGGTCGACCTCGATATTGACCTCGGCGCCCGCGCGCCAGCCATCAAGTGTCGTCACATTGAGCGTGTGCGGAATAATCAGCACCGAAAAGGCGACGTCGTCGACGGTGTTCACCGTCAGCGACACGCCATCGAGCGTCACCGAGCCCTTGGCCGCGATGAAACGCGCCAGTTCGCGCGTGGTGCACAGTTCAAACCGCGCCATGTCGGGCAGCTCGTCGCGCCTGACGATGGTCGCGATCCCATCCGCATGCCCGGCTACGATATGGCCGCCGAGTTCGTCGCCGATCTTCAGCGCACGCTCCAGATTAAGTTTGGTGCCGACGGTCCAGTGCTTCGCGGTGGTCATGCCGAGCGTTTCGGCGGCGGCATCCACATCGAACCAGGTTTTGCCCTGTTCGACGCCAGAGGCGACTACGGTCAGGCAAACGCCGTTGCAGGCGATCGAGGCGCCGTCGGCGATGGTCGAGCGGTCATAGCGGCAGGCGATGCGAAGCCGGTGCAACTGCCCCTGCGCGGTCGGCGTCAGGCTGACGATCTCGCCGACGTCGGTGACGATCCCGGTAAACATCAAGCGCGCTCGTACACGGTAAGAGTGTCCCTATCGAGGTTCTCGCTAGCACGAACGCGAAAGGCGAGCGACTGCGTGATTGACGTGAGCGGAAAGCCAGCCAGCGCCCCGACGCCGTCCGCGCCGATCGCCTCGGCACCGCGCAGGACCCAGAATTCGTCGACGAGGCCGGCCGCAACAAAGGAGGCGGCCACGCGTGCGCCGCCTTCCACCAGGAGCCGTGTGATGCCCCTTTCTGCCAGTGCGTGCAGCACCGCCAACAGATCCAGCCCCGGCGGCGGCGTGGCAGTGGCAGCGACGCGGATCACCTGCGCACCGGCAGCACCCAATTTCATGGCTGCCGGCGCTTCCGCCAGGCTCGACGTCATCAACCACAGCGGCGTTGCGCGGGCCGATTGAACCAGCCGGCTGGTGCCCGAAATCCGTAACGCGCGATCCAGCACCACGCGCACCGGCGAGCGCGCCTCCATGCCCGGCAGGCGGCAGGTCAACAGCGGATCGTCTGACAGCACGGTGCCGATCCCGACCAGGATGGCGTCGCATTGCGCGCGCAACAGGTGCATGCGCGCTCTTGCCGCCTCCCCCGAGATCGCCACTGGCTTGTGGCCGGCGGCGGCAATCTTGTCGTCCGTGGAAACCGCGAGCTTGAGGATCACATGCGGGCGCTTGTCGCGGATGCGCCTGAAATGCCCGGCGTGATCGCGCGCAGCCTCACCCGCACCGATACCGATATCGACCGCAATCCCCGCGGCGCGCAGCCGGGCGTGCCCCTGCCCGGCCACTTCCGGGTTCGGATCCTCGATCGCCGACACCACGCGTTTGATGCCTGCGGCGATCACCGCATCCGTGCACGGCGGCGACTTGCCGACATGCGAACACGGTTCCAGCGTCACGTAGAGGGTAGCACCGCGGGCGGCTTCGCCCGCACGCGCAAGCGCGACGGGCTCGGCGTGCGGACGGCCGCCGGGCTCTGTCCAGCCCCGCCCGACAATGACACCATCCTTGACCACCACGGCGCCGACGGCGGGATTGGGCCAGGTGCGGCCCTGCCCGCGCCGTCCAAGCGCCAGCGCCAGCTGCATGAAGCGCTGGTCGGCAGCCTTCAAGTCCTTCGATTTTTGCGCGAGCTGCTCTTCCAGAATGCGGAAGATCATTTGCGTAACAGGGCAATCCGCGCGTCGTCGTCGCCGGAGAGTTCGCCGAGCACCGCCTCAAAGTCCTTGGCTTCGCGGAAATTGCGGTAGACCGAAGCGAAACGCACATAGGCGACGTCGTCGAGCTGGCGCAGGTGCTCCATCACGATCTCGCCGATCGCTTCCGACGAGATCTCCGCTTCGCCGCCGCTTTCGAGCTCGCGCACGATGGCGGAGACCATCTTCTCGACCCGCTCCGGATCGACCGGCCGCTTGCGCAAGGAGATCTGCAGCGAGCGCACCAGCTTGTCGCGATCGAACGGCACCCGGCGGCCGTTGCGCTTGATGACCGTGAGTTCACGCAGCTGCACGCGCTCGAAAGTGGTGAAGCGGAAATTGCAGGCGACACATACCCGCCGCCGCCGGATCACGGCCGAATCCTCGGTCGGACGCGAATCCTTCACCTGCGTATCGAGACTGTTGCAGCTTGGGCAACGCATCTGGCCAGAACCCTGTTAATAGATCGGGAAGCGATCGGTGAGCGCTTTGACCCGTTCCTTGATGGCGGCTTCCACCATTGGTGCCGCGCCGTCCTGCGACTGCGCCACCGCGTTCAGCACCTCGGCGATCATGCCGCCGACCTGCTTGAACTCGGCGACACCAAAGCCGCGCGTGGTCGCCGCCGGCGTGCCCAGGCGCAGCCCGGAGGTGACGAACGGCTTTTCCGGATCGAAGGGAATGCCGTTCTTGTTGCAGGTGATCGCCGCGCGCACCAGCGCCTTTTCCGAGATGTTGCCCTTCAGTCCCTTGGGCCTGAGGTCGACCAGCATCAGATGGTTGTCGGTGCCGCCTGACACGATGTCGAGGCCCTGCGCCCGCAGGCTTTCCGCCAAAGCCTTGGCATTCTCGACCACGTTCTTCGCATAGAGCTTGAAATCCGGATGCAGCGCCTCGGCGAACGCCACCGCCTTCGCCGCGATCACATGCATCAGCGGACCGCCCTGCAGGCCCGGGAAGATCGCCGAGTTCAGTTTCTTGGCCAGCGCCTCGTCATTGCACAGGATCAGGCCGCCGCGCGGGCCGCGCAGCGACTTGTGCGTGGTGGTGGTGGTGACATGGGCATGCGGCACCGGCGAGGCATGCACGCCGCCGGCCACAAGGCCAGCGAAATGCGCCATGTCGACCATCAGATAGGCGCCGACCTGGTCGGCGATCTCGCGGAAACGCTTGAAGTCCCAGGCGCGCGAATAGGCCGATCCGCCGGCGATGATCAGCTTCGGCCGCACCTGTTCGGCCTGCTTGGCCACCGCATCCATGTCGATGATCTGGTCCTCGCGCCGCACGGTGTAGTGCGAAGCCTTGAACCATTTGCCGGACATGTTGACCGGCGAGCCGTGGGTGAGATGTCCGCCGGCGGCGAGATCGAGGCCCATGAAGGTATCGCCGGGTTGCAACAGCGCCAGAAACACCGCCTGGTTCATCTGGCTGCCGGAATTCGCCTGCACATTGGCAAAGCCCGCGCCGAACAGCTTCTTGGCGCGCTCGATCGCCAGCGTTTCGACCACGTCGACCCATTCGCAGCCGCCGTAATAACGATTGCCCGGATAGCCCTCGGCATATTTGTTGGTCAGGACCGAGCCCTGCGCTTCCAGCACCGCGCGGCTGACGATGTTTTCCGACGCGATCAATTCGATCTCGTGACGCTGGCGGCCGAGTTCGCCGCGAATGGCGGCGGCGATGTCCGGGTCGGCCTCGGCCAGCCCTGCGGTGAAGAACGAGTTGGGGGCGGAGGCGGTCTTGGCGCTAGTGGAAGAAGAGCTCATGGGCGAAATATCTCCACCGCCGCAACCAGATAGGGGCTTTGCGGTCGGTCATGGATGGCGGTCGAAAGAGTGTCCGCGGGATACCACATCGCCCGGCAATGGCCAAGCACTTGCGGTACCGGCTTGATATTTATGCAAGATATGGTGGGGATACCACCCCTGCAGGAAGCCGACCTGGCTCAGCTGACCCGGTCGCGTCAGCTGACCCGGTCGCGTCAGCTGACCCCGTCGCGGTTGTAGATATCCTCGCGGAACTGCACCACGCCGTCGGGCGTCGCCCAGGCGGTCACATAGACCCAGTACAGCGGCAGCGGCTTTGCCACTTTGGCGTCCTTGCGCTCGCCGGATCTGATCACCTCGTCGATCTCCGCCTTCGACCAGCCCGGGGTTTCGGCCAAAATCCAGTACACCAGTTCGCGGACGTTCTGCACGCGCATGCAGCCCGAGGAGGCAAAGCGGAAATCTTCGCCGAACAGGTTCTTCGACGGCGTGTCATGCATGTAGACACCGTCCGGAGACGGGAAATTGATCCGGATCGAGCCCAGCGAATTGAAATCGCCGGCATCCTGCTTGAACTTGTAATTGACGGCATCCGCCGAATACCAGTCGATCTGCGACGGCTGCTGCTCGTTGTTCTTGGCGTCGAATATCCGGATGTGGTTCTTGGTGAGATAATCCGGCTCGGCCTGCATTTTCGGAATCAGATCCTTGCGGATGATCGACACCGGCACGGTCCAGAACGGATTGAAGTTGATCTGCACGATCTTGCTCCGGACGTCCGGCGAGGGCCGGTCCGGCTTGCCGGCGACCGCGGTGTGGCGCGTCACCGCGACGCCGTTTTCGATCGCCTCGATCTGGGCGGCCGGAATGTTGGCGACCACGATCCGGCTGCCGAGATTGCCGGTGAGGCTTTTCAGCCTGACCGCATTGGTCCTGAGTTGTGCAAGCCGCCGTTCGGCCGGGACATTGAGCGCATGCAGCGTCGCCTCGTGCACGATCCCGTCGGCGTGCAGCCCGTGGCGCACCTGGAAGCGGCGCACCGCTGCGTCGACATAGGAATCGAACACCTGGCGGTCGCCGGAATTGAGCTCGAGATCGCCCGCGATCGCCAGCCGCTCGCGCAAGGCGGGCACCGCCGGGCTCCTGACGCCGACCCGCAACCCCTCGGCCGGAGGCACTTCCGGCCAGCCGCCCTTGGCGACAATGGCCTCGTATTGCGCAATCGAGGTTTGCGTGGTTTCCGCGGTCGAGGGCGACAGCGTCGGCAGCAACTTCTTCGGCAGCCTGACGTTGCGCGAGGCGTTGTCGAAGCCGGAGCCGATGCCATTTTCCTGATTTTCCCTGATCAGTTCGTCGAGCATCTGGTCGGGCGTCTGGCCCTCGGCCGCGCTTGCCGCGCGCGCGAGCGCGCCGGCGGCGAGCCCGGCGCCGGCGGTGGCGAGGAAAGATCGTCGGGTGAGTGAATTCATTTGGTGGCGATCGAGGCCCCATTGCGCGTCATTCCGGGGCGAGCGAAGCACAAGCCCGGAATGACATTTCATAGCAAACCCCGTGCTCACGGATAACCCGGCAAATCCCGGCTCGCAAACACGTGAAGGCTGTTCATCTTCAAGGCGTTAGGCCCCGGCCAACCAACGGTATCCGTGGCTAGGCGCCGTCGCAGCCCTTGACGTCATTGGGCAGGCTCCAGGTCTCATGCGTCCTCAGATTGGTCGTCTTGTAGACGCGCCCGCGAATATCGCCGGCCGGGCAGTCCTTGGGAATTTCGACAAGACACATGTTCACCTTGTCAAAGATCTGGGACCGGACGACGGCACGCTCTTTCGCGAGAGATACCTGGACGCCCGAGTTGCTGAAGCGGACGATGGTTCCCGTGTCCGCCCCCTTTTTGGAACGACCGGGCGTCAAATCCGCGCCAAATCGATCCGTGATGGAGGTGATCGTCGTGTCGGCGCATTCGCCAACCTTGGCTGGCAAGGTGGAAATGCGTTCGGTGTTTGGAAATTCATCGGCGATCACGGGATCGGGCGGTGGCTTGAAATCGTGGGCCGAGATGTTGGCTATCGATTCATGCGTGTGATCGCCGGTTGAACGATCGGTAGGCGAATTCGAGGCCAAAAAGCTTGGCTGCGTGCAAGCGGCTACCACGAGCAGGGGCAGCAAACCCACCCCGGAGAAGCGTCTCATATTTACCTGCTTGTGCATCAACGCAAGGCCAATTCCGCAAAGCGGTAGGCCCCGCCCTTCTCTATCGAACGCCCAAACGCCGGACGCGCATGCATGCGCGTGAGCCAGGCGGCGAGGCTCGGATACGGCCCGAGCTTGTCGAACACCTTGGCCATTTCGCCGACGAAGCTCATCTGGATATCGGCGCCGGTCAGCGATTGACCTATGAAGAACTCCCTGCCCTTCAGCGCGCCATCGATGTAACCGAGATGGTTGGCAATCTCGCTGTCGATCCGCGGGTGCAATGGCGCGCCGGCCTCCTTCAACCTGGAGATATAGAAGTTCAGCATCAGCGGCAGCATGGCCGAGCCCTCGGAATAATGCAGCCATTCATTGTAGGCCTCGTATTCAGGCGTACCTATTGGCGGCATCATCGCGGGCTTACCGTTTCCTTGGCCGTAGGTGCGGATGACGTAATCGACGATCGCGCCGGATTCGGCGATTCTGACGCCGCCGTCGATAATCACCGGCGACTTGCCGAGCGGATGCACCGCGGCAAGCTCCGGCGGCGCCAGCCGCGTGCTGGCGTCGCGCTGATAGCGCTTGATCTCATAAGGCGTGCCCAGCTCCTCCAGCAGCCACAAGATCCGCTGCGAACGGGAGTCATTGAGATGATGCAAGGTGAGCATGGGGTTCCCTGGGGGATTCTGGTCCGCTGACGTTTACCAGAGGCCTCTGAAAAAAGGCAGCAACAAGATGGACAACCATCCGCGCTCCCGCGGCGCGATCTGCGCCCGGGTTGTGCATGAATCCGTCGCGCCCGATAGAGGGCGCAGGGAATGCCGGGCGCCTGGTGCGCCCGTAGCCGCGCGTGGTGGGTAGAAAGCACGCGCGTTAGTCACCACGGTCACACCGGAAACACCCGGCATTCCCCGCGCAATGGTTTTACGGCTTACTTCGCGCTCTCCCCGGTGACCGCTATTCAATTCACACATTTTCGAGCCTCAGAGTGGTGCCGAATTTGATGCGGCGGAAGGCTTCGAGGCCTATTCGCATCACCATTGGACCGGGCTTTCCATAATAGGCGGTCCATCCACCGAGCCGAGCAATGACCCAGGCTGCGAAGGCAAGTGTACCTTTTGGATGTGGGTTCTTTTGCTTGGCAGTGGTCCCTTCGAGTTGAGAAGACAGGGCTTCCAGCACAGGCTGGTCATCCGGGTCGAAAGCCTCGACCAGTTCTTCCTCGGTCGTTCCGTCACGGGCGCGGACCAACTGCATGATCGTGACCGCCGCCACAGCGGCTGCGGCGACGAACTTGATCATGACCTTGGGTTCGCCAATGTCAGCCTCCTCGATATCAAAACCCGCGGACTTGAGCGTGCGGAAGAACTCCTCGATGGTCCAGCGCCTGCGGTAGAGATCTACGATCCGGCGTGCTTGTTTTGCGCTTCTCACAACATGTGTGGTGAGGAGCCGCCAATGGATCGGCTCGCCATTATACTTCGATGGCAGTTCCCGAACGTCCACCATGGTCAGGCGGATCGTAGCGGGTAGATCAGGGGCGGGGCTTGGATGTGGCCTGCACAACGTCACAGGCGAGAAGCGCAAGGCAAGCTCAGCCGTCCGCTCCTTGCGGCCCGGCGCCGCAGGAATCTTCACGCTGAACCGCGCCGCCTCCGGTAAGCTATCAACAAACGCAAACAGCTGCGCAGATGTCCCGGACGGCAGTTCGATCTTGCGGTTCCAGGATGCCCGGATAATTAGCTCCACATTCGCCGGACGTCGCGCGAAGTGCTCGTAAATGTCGCTTTCCCGGTCGGAGATGACGGTCACGCTACGCGCGCTCGATAATACCGCGCCGGATTGTGCCACCACCGAGAGCCAACGTTGGGACTCCTTGTCCGCTGTTGCTCGCGAGCGCCGGGGCGTCACCACGCCCTTGTCCCGATTCCAGACCTGGGCATCAACAAGACCCAGCAACGCACCATTGCCGGCATCAAGCGCGAGCGCAGCATGCAACAGCAGCCCACGTACTCCGCCGCCCTTGCCAACAGGTCCATACCCATTGTCTCGCGCACGCCGTCCGCCAAGCGCCAGTTCGCTGCTATCCTGAACCACGATGATCTCGCGACCAGCAACACGCGCCGCCGTGCGCGAAGCCGCATGGCTCGCCATCTCTGCGACACCTACCCTTTCGTTGCGCAAAAAACGCGTGAACCGCACCTCCTGTGCCCGGTTCCCTGCAAGGCGCCGAATGCACGAACAAGGCCGCCGAACGAGGGCCGCATGCAACGACGCCCCCCTTTTTCCAGGCGACGATCGCCAAATCGCCCCAGTCCAATCTCCATCGACATAAGACCACCCTCCGCGAATCCAACACCCACCAGGGAATCAGTCTCCATCAATCTCTGCAACAAAGATGTGTGCATTCGATAGCCGGTGACCGGGCTTGTTTGCCACTGTCGCAAGCGGATTTGTCTTCCGCCAACTTGACGCCAGCGTCGGGGCGTCAGGACCACACGACTTCGCCGTCCGCCTCAGGCGCCGCTCGTCTCGCGTCGCCAAAGCGTCCATCGCATCCCGCACCAACGTCCGTGACGATCGCGAAACGCCCCTCCTATGGGGCGGGACGTCAGGGATATACCGCTGATTTGGGTCCGCTGAAAAGCGACATTTCGGATTTTCAGAAATTAATTGCCGTCCCCGTGGTCGTGCGCGGCTTCATGAGGCGGAATCAAGACGTGTGACCCGGATTTGTGTTCCCCGAAAATACTGTCGCGGCCTTCAATATCTTCGCCTAGAGTGGAAGCGCGGTCGGGATGCGTCACAGGGCACATCCGGTCTGAATCAGATCAGGGCTTTGGATAGTTAAAATGTCGATGCGCTCTGGCCGTTCCTTGAAAAAGCTGATGCTCAACAGCATGACCGCATGGATGGCGCTTGCGAGCGTGGCGTTGACACCGGCTTCCGGCCAGCAATCCCCGCACGGCGCCCCGCCGAATGGCGTCCCCCTAATGTTCGGCATGAGGGCTGATGAGGTTTCGCAAGCTCTGGGCGTACCGCTGAACTACGTTCGCGGCCGTTCCGGTGACGAGCTGTTTCTCGCCACATCGAATGTCAAGGGAAGCGCACTCTCCAGCCGCAGCGATGGGCTCTATCTGCAGTTTCGAAAGGGAAGGCTTGCCGGATGGAAAGGCGATTGGGGAACGATCACGCCATGAAACAAAGCCCGGTCATGCTCGTTGCAGCTTTAGCGGCATTCGTGGCCGTGGCACCTGCGTCGGCACAGAACTACGGCGAGCCCCCCCTCCGCTACGGCAACACCAGTGGCCCTATCTTTGACGGCCGCGACGACCATCGCGACTTTCCGACCGATGGTTTTTTCCCCGGCAATTTCGCGGCAGATCCAATTTACGCCGCGATCGGCGGAGCCGCTGGATTTCTGGAGAGCAATCCGCAACGCTCTGCCGCGCCGTACCCGTCCCAAACCTACTTCGGATTCGCGCGCGATCGGACCGATTGCCGAAATCATCGTTTCCATGACGCGTCGAATATTCGAAAATGCGGCCGCGAACCTTAACGCTACGCAGGGACTTGCACGCGCCGCAAGCGGGCTCAAGCCGATCACAGCCCGGTATATCCGGCCTTGACTGGATTACTGGAGCCGTCGAGCTCGCGCAGATAAGTCAGCCCGCAAACCGTCAGCCGATTCAGATCCTTCTCGCCGCCCTCGAACAGCGTGGTGACGTATTCCGTCACCTTGGCGCGCGCCTCGGCGCTGGCCGCGGCGGAGCGGTTCATCAGGAGATCGTAGGTCATCATGATGCGGTCGATGGCGGCTTCCATGAAGTCCTCTCGTGGTTAGACCAGTTCTTCGGATTCAAATTCTGCGATGGCCTTGTTGGCGAGCCTGATCTTGTTGAATTCGCCGCGCTCGAATAGTTGCACGATGATTTCGAGCAGCCTATCGTCGCTTGCAAGGCTATCGGCAATGGCGCCGGTGCGGCGCAGATAGTTCGAGGCGATGGCATAGGCGTCGCCCACCACCCCGACATTCATCACCCGCAATCCGCGCTCGACCAGCATGACTTTCCCTCCAGATACGGGACGGATAAGCCCGCCACCGTGCAAAAGTTCCATTTTTGGGAAGCCGCTCTTGCATGGCTGACTTTCGGTTCTGACGGAATACGAACCGAAGTCAGTTCTATCCATTGTTTTGACGCGTTTTTTTCGCGCGAAACGGTATCCACGCCCGGATCAAGTGCGAGGGCATGCTGCGCTCGAGCGAGAAAAACAAAACGCACCGGTCCGGGAAACCCGGGCCGATGCGCTGGGGAAGTCTTCTATTGTTATCGAAGTGGCCGCCGGTCTTTTTAAGTCGCCGGCTTGGCCGAAAGAAAGATCAGAGCCGATACAGGATCTGGTCGGTCCAGAACCGCTCGAGCCGGTGCAGCGACTTGTTCAGCGTCGCGAACTCCTCGTTCGAGATGCCGCCGACCTGCTCCACGGTCTTGACGTGCTTCTGGTAGAGCGCGTCCACGATGCGGCGGATGTCCTGGCCCTGCGCGGTCAGGCGAATGCGGACCGAACGGCGGTCGACGCGCGAGCGCTGATGGTCGAGGAAGCCGAGTTCAACCAGCTTCTTCAGATTATAGGAGACGTTGGAGCCGAGGTAATAGCCGCGCGTGCGCAGCTCACCTGCGGTCAACTCCTTGTCGCCGATGTTATAGAGCAGAAGCGCCTGCACCGAATTGATGTCGGCGCGGCCGCGACGATCGAATTCGTCCTTGATGACATCGAGCAGGCGGCGATGCAGCCGCTCCACCAGCGTCAACGCTTCGAGATAGAGTGGCTGCACCGGAGCCTGGCCGGGAGCGCGTTCAGCGGTTTCCACCGCCGTTGCAACGGCTTTCATCATGACACTTCCCCTGTTGTCGTTTTATCGACTTATTCGACGAAACTTTTGTCCCGCCTGATAGCGTCAACTTAAGGGGGCCGGTTTGAAGATCAGCTTAAATAAGACAATAAAGAGATCATGAATTTAAGACAGTGAATCGTGGATTAAGCCCATGGATACAGGGCTTTTCGCAACCTTTCATTGAGGGTGAAACGGCCCTGTTCACGCTTCGTTGGCCCACTCTGTCACATATGGGAACAGCTTCGTTCAAATTCGAAAGGCTTGCGTAACAGGTGTGGCGGGACGTTAGGGTGACCGAAAAGTTACCGCGAAAATTCCAGAAATAATTTGTATAGGCTACCCCCGGCTTTTCGGAGATCGCATACATTCTTTTCCAATCGGCGTCGTGCTAGCAGCCGACAGATTCCGTGCGAATGAGAGCACCAAGGTGCGATCGCTATGGCGGCCGTTCGCGCGCCGCCATCCACGCCAGCGCCAGATAGGCCGCCAGCATCACGGCTTCAAACCCGACCACCATCAGGCTGCCGCCGTAGATGGCCGGAAACATCAGCTCGATCACCGCCATCGACACCACGGTCGTCAGCCATACCACCGCGCCCCACGGGGTCGCCAGCCAAAGCCCGACCGCGGCGACGAGTTCGATGACGGCGAAATACACGGTCGCGGTTTGCCAAGCCAACGGCTGGTTCTCGAAGGCTTCCTCCTCGCCGCCGATGAAGCCCGTGACCTGCGCCCAGTGGTACAGCCCCTTGGCGACGGAGACGACGGCCATGATGCGCAGGAACAGCACCAGCCGGCGGGTCCAGACGTTGTCGTCGGATTCGATCCGTTCGGACGAAATCGCCGCCACCGACATGGCGTTGTCCCGCGATGCGTCGCGCGTTGGGGTTTCAGACATCGGGGAGTTTTGCTCGTGACCTCAAGAATACGCCATCAGGGACTCTCATACAGGACACTCTTACAGGGTACTCTTGGCCTCTCGGCGCGGCAAAATCAATCGGGCTTGCGGCAAGTTCAAATGAACTTGCGATAGCTCAAGGCCGCGGTGACGGAAGCCGATCAAGGTGATAAGAATAAATCAAAATCAGCCTAATCAGCCTGCCGCCTAAGGAGAGAACATCAAATGGCGATCAAATTCGGGCGTCCGATCGAATTGCGCGATACGCCGCGCCCGGAGACCGCCCTCTCCGCCCCCGGGCTCGATCTGGCGGTCCGGCCGCGCCGCAACCGCAAGGCGGAATGGGCGCGCCGCCTGGTGCGCGAGAACGTTCTCACCACGGACGACCTGATCTGGCCCCTGTTCGTGGCCGACGGCCACAACAGGCGCACCGCCGTCGCCTCGATGCCCGGCGTGGACCGGCTTTCCGTCGACCAGGCGGTGCGCGAAGCCGAGCGCGCGGTGAAACTCAACATCCCCTGCATCGCGCTGTTCCCCTATACCGAGCCGAGCCTGCGCGACGAGCATGGCTCCGAGGCGGTCAACCCCAACAATCTCGTGTGCCAGTCGGTGCGCGCCATCAAGAAGGAATTTCCAGGCCTCGGCGTGCTCTGCGACGTGGCGCTCGATCCCTTCACCAGCCACGGCCATGACGGATTGATCGAGGACGGCAAGATCCTGAACGACGAGACGGTGGCGGTGCTGGTGCGGCAGGCGCTGGTGCAGGCGGAAGCCGGATGCGACATCATCGCGCCGTCGGACATGATGGACGGCCGGGTCGGCGCAATCCGCGGAGGGCTGGACGCCGCCGGCTTCCTCGACGTGCAGATCATGTCCTATGCCGCGAAATACGCCTCCGCCTTCTACGGCCCGTTCCGTGACGCCGTAGGCTCCGCCAAGACGCTGACCGGCGACAAGCGCACCTACCAGATGGACAGCGCCAATTCCGATGAGGCGTTGCGCGAGGTCGAACTCGACATCGCCGAGGGCGCCGACATGGTGATGGTGAAACCGGGCATGCCCTATCTCGACATCGTGCGGCGGGTCAAAGACACGTTCGCGATGCCGACCTTCGTCTATCAGGTGTCCGGCGAATACGCGATGATCATGGCCGCCGCCCTCAATGGCTGGATCGACGGCGAGCGGGCGATGATGGAAAGCCTGCTGGCCTTCAAGCGCGCCGGCGCCGATGGCGTGCTCACCTACTTTGCGCCGCGGGCGGCGGAGAAGCTGAAGGCGGAGAGCTAAGTCCCCATACCCGTCATTGCGATCATCGGGCGCGCATGCGCGCGACCCGCTGGCTCCCCGCAATGACGGGATAAGATGACGAGTTGGCAAGCCCTCGGGCCGCGCAATCACCGGTTTGGGCGGGATAGCCGGTTGCCGCATCCTGCGCGGGCCCCTTGGCGGTGTCTGGTCGGTCAACGCGCCGGTTGCGCGGTTGGATGCGGGCCGCAGAACGCACGTAGCGCCTCGCGCTGTTCCTCCGACAGCACGGTCAGCGGATAGATCGGCTCGCTCGTATTCTGCCTGAAGAACGGGTGCGGCCAGGCCTGTCCGCGCAAGCGCCAGCCGAGCACCCTGAAAATGACGCGCGCGAGCAGCGAAAGCCTTATGCCTGTTGAGCCCGCCGGCGCCTGTCCGATCGCGTATTTTCCCATGATAGCGCCGATCGGTGCGCCGAACACATCATCTGCGCGCCGCGTGCCGTTGTCGAAAGCCTTGGCGACAATTCCAACGAAAGGAATTGCGGGACTGAGTGTGTTGCCTATCGGGGTGTTGCAGCAGTTCGTGTACCATCGGAACAGGCCCTTGGGCGTCAGCCGCAGTCCTACGATCCGGTGCGCTCCCTGCACAAACCTAAGCGAGGCGGGTGCGACCTGGACGATATCGGTGCCGCCATGGGAATCAAGCAGGTCTGCGCCGCCGAGTTGATGCGCAAACGCCTGGCAGTCATCGCAATAGCAAACCACGCGATTGACTGCCCGTCGCGATGCACCCGTGACCAGTGCACCGACTTCCCCGCAGCGGCAACTCAGTTCGACCTGTTCGCTCATTGAAACCGCCCTCCCCGCAGGTCGCCCAACCCAAGGTCCTTTGCAAAGATAAGCTCAGACCGCCGGGCGGTCCAAGTCGGCCGCCGCCCAGGCGTTCCGGCCGCGGAATCGCCGGAATATTTCTGCATGTTAATGATCCCCAGGACTTGCAGCGGGACGGCCGGTTCCCATGTCCCTGCGCGGGAGACCATTTTCGGAGGCTGATCATGTCTGACAGCGGTTATGGAAATACCGGCGGCGCCTGGCGCGGCGACGGCGGGGTACCGCCGCATGCCTTCGATCCCCAGTTGCATCCCGAATTGTTTCGCGGCGTGCTGACGCGGCGGGTGTTCGCGTTCCTGATCGACATCGTGGTGCTTTCGGTCCCGGTCATCGTCGGCTACCTGTTTATTGCCCTGTTTGGCCTGATTACGCTGGGGCTCGGCTGGGCCCTGTTCTGGCTGGCGTGGCCGGCCTCTGTCCTGTGGGCCATCATCTATTACGGCGCTTGCTTCGGCGGGCCTTATTCAGCGACGCTCGGCATGCGGGTGATGGATCTGGAACTGCGCACCTGGTACGGGGCATCAGGCTATTTCGTGCTGGGCGCCATGCATGCGGTGCTGTTCTGGATTTCGATATCGTTGCTGTCGCCGCTGGTCCTGCTGGTCGGCCTGTTTAACGGGCGGCGGCGCCTGCTGCACGATATCGTGCTGGGAACCGTGGTCATCAACAGCTCGATCCGCAACCCCGTAGCCCAGCCGGCACGCACTTTCTGACCCTGCGACAAGGCCGGCAAGCAAGACCGGCAAAACGGTTTGCAAACCAATTGACCGCTAAGCTCGGCGGCGCGATGCTGAGGTTGCCTCGCCTTTCGGAGACTGACGACATCCCGTGACCCAGCACTCGCGTGACACCCCGCAATTCTACCTGACGGCGCCCTCGCCCTGCCCCTATCTGCCGGGCCGCCACGAGCGCAAGGTGTTCACGCATCTGGTTGGCGACAAGGCCGGCGACCTCAACGACCTCTTGACCCATGGCGGCTTCCGGCGAAGCCAGTCGATTGCCTATCGGCCGGCCTGCGACCAGTGCCGCGCCTGTGTCTCCATCCGCGTGATCGCCAACGAGTTCCGGCCCTCGCGCGGCTTTCGCAAGGTCTTGGCCCGCAACGCCGACATATCAGGCGAGCAGCGCAGCGCGGTGCCGACCTCCGAGCAATATTCGGTATTCCGTGCCTATCTCGACCAGCGGCATCGCCATGGCGGCATGGCGGATATGACCGTGCTCGACTACGCCATGATGGTGGAGGACAGCCACGTCGAAACCCGCATCATCGAATACCGCCGCCGCGGCGCCGATACCGGCGTCACCGGTCGCGGCAATCAGCTCGTGGCCGTCGCGCTGACCGACGTGCTCAGCGACGGGCTGTCGATGGTGTATTCATTCTTCGAACCATCGGAGGAAAGCCGTTCGCTCGGCACCTTCATGATCCTCGACCACATCACCCGCGCCCGTCGGCTGGGATTGCCTTACGTCTATCTCGGCTACTGGATCGAAGGCTCGAAGAAGATGGACTACAAGGGCCGCTTCCTGCCGCAGCAGCGGCTCGCGCCATCCGGCTGGTTGCGGGTCGATGCATCAGGCGAAGTGCTGAGCGAGCCGCAGGACTAGATTTCCGCTGTCGTCACCCGCGAAGGCGGGTGACCCAGTACGCCGCGGCCTATCGATCAATCACTCCTGTCTCTGGAATACTGGGTCGCCCGGTCAAGCCGGGCGATGACAGCGGTGGACTCTGCCGCACTTTGCGTCACAGCCTCACCCCACCACATAATCCCACACCAGTTTCGCATTCAGCGCGATGATCGCCGCCGCCGTCACCGTCGCCAGCACGGTCAGCCAGCGCGGCGCCACGAACGGCCCCATCTTGGCCCGGCTGGCGGTGAACATCACGAGCGGCACCACGGCGAACGGCAGTTGCAGGCTGAGCACCACCTGGCTGAGGATCAAGAGCTGACCCGTCGCCTTCTCGCCGGCCCAGACCGTCACCACCACCGCCGGCACGATGGCGATCATCCGCGTCACCAAACGCCGCAGCCAGGGCGCGATGCGCAGGTTGAGGAATCCCTCCATCACGATCTGCCCCGACAATGTCGCGGTGATGGTCGAGTTCAGGCCGCAGCACAACAGCGCGATTGCAAACAGCGTCGGCGCCAGCGTCGAGCCGAGCAAGGGCGAGAGAAAGGAATGGGCCTGATCGAGTTCGGCGACGTCGGTTCGGCCTGCCCGATGAAAGGTCGCCGCCGCCAGGATCAGGATCGAGGCATTGATGGTCAAAGCAAGGCACAGCGCGATCGAGGAATTGATGGTCGCGAGCGTGATCGCCTCGCGCTTTTCATCGGTGCTGCTGCCATAGCCGCGGGTCTGCACCAGCCCCGAATGCAGATAGAGATTATGCGGCATCACGGTGGCGCCGAGAATGCCGAGCGCCAGATACAGCATCTCGTGGTTGGCGAAGATATCCGATGTCGGCGCAAAGCCCCTGATCACCGCGGCCCAGTCCGGGTTGGCGAGCGCGATCTGCACGGCAAAACACGCCGCAATCACCCCCAGCATCGCCACGACGAAGGCCTCGATCCAGCGAAAGCCGAACGCCTGCAGCGCGAGGATCAGAAACACGTCGGCCGCGGTGATGATCACGCCGATCTGGAGTGGAATGTGAAACAGCAGATTGAGCCCGATCGCGGTGCCGATCACCTCGGCGAGGTCGGTCGCGGTGATGGCGACTTCCGCCGACAGCCATAGAGGCAGCGACACCCAGCGTGGAAAGGAATCGCGGCAGGCCTGCGCGAGGTCGCGCCCGGCGCCGACGCCGAGCCGGGTGCACAGCGATTGCAGCACGATCGCCATGGCGTTGGACAACAGCGCCACCGTCAGCAGCGCGTAGCCGAACTTGGAGCCGCCGGCGAGCGAGGTCGCCCAGTTGCCGGGGTCCATATAGCCGACGGCAACCAGATAGCCCGGGCCGAGAAACGCCAGCAGCTTGCGCCAGAATGGCCCCTGCTTTGCCGTCCGCACCGTCCCGAACATGTCCGCTAGGGAGGGTGTGCCGCGCTCGGTGCGCCAGCCGGTACCCTCCGGAAGGTCGTCTGAAGCGGCGTTTGGCCGGGAATCAGGGGGCAAATTGACAGAATGAGCATCCATTTTCATACGATGGCCGAATTCTCTTTTTATTGCAACTCATTTGCAACTGCATCTAGACACTTTGTCCCGCTGGGCCCGCCGGACGCCGATTAATAGAAAATTAGCCAAAGCAAATCCTTGATGTGAGGCGCGGCGTGCGATCATGACTCGCCGTCACGATCCGGTGCAAACGGAGACCGCGTCCCGGCGCTTCAAGGCGCATGGCGGCGCAGGCTTGGAGATGCGGCCATGTCTTCCAACCAGCTCGGCCTCCGGGCCGCATCGGCGACGGCGTCGCCGTGCAAGATTTGCGGCGGTCCCTCCGCGCTTTATGGCGTGGTCGATTTTCATCGGCCCTGCGAAACCCCAGGCGTCGTGGCGCCACCGCTATCGGGGGTGCCGATCTATTATCGTCGCTGCCCGGCTTGCGGCTTCCTGTTCACCGATGCGTTCGACGACTGGAGCAAGGATCAGTTCAAGAAGCACATCTACAACGATGACTACATCCTGTTCGATCCGGAATATCGAACCAAGCGGCCGAGCGGCAACGCAGGCTTCGTTGCACAGCTTTGGGCCGGTCATAAGAGCCGCATGCGGGTGCTCGATTTCGGCGGCGGCAACGACGTGTTTTGTACAGCACTTCGTGCCAGCGGTTTTTCGGAAGCCGTGACCTACGATCCGATGGTGCCGGAACATGCCTGCCCGCCAGAGGGGAAGTTCGATCTGGTGACGTGTTTCGAGACGCTGGAACACCTCCCCGACCCCCTCGCCGGCATCGCCCGGCTCGCCGACTATGTCGCCGACCCCGGTGCGGTGTTTTATTCGACGCTGACGCAGCCGGCGGACTTCGACAATTACGGCCTGTCGTGGTGGTATGTCGGGCCGCGCAACGGCCATGTCTCGATCTTCACCAAGCACGCGCTGCAACTGGCCTGGGCCCGTCACGGCTTCAAGACCGCCGCGCTGAACGACGGCACGCATCTGGCGTTTCGCACCTTGCCGGAGAGTTGGGGATTGGCGGGGCTGACGGGCTAATTAGAGCCTCCCGGGCTGATCGGAAAGCGGGTGGATTAGGCTCTCGTACGGCGGGAGTGTTGCGGTCAAATCGACAACTCAGGATTTTGTCATGACCGCGATCGAGACCTCTCATCTGCCCGCGACCTTCAACCGGCTGGCCTGGTCCAATCTCGCCGCGCAATCGGCCGAGCAGATTGCGCTCGCAGCGGCCCCCATTGTCGCGGTGCTCCTGCTCGGCGTCGGCGAAGGCCAGACCGGCCTGTTGCAGACCGCGTTGACGCTGCCCTTCATCCTGTTCGCCATTCCCGCCGGCCTCTTCGCCGACCGCGTCTCGCGGCGCTGGTTGATGGCGGGCGCGGAAGCCCTGCGCGCCATGGCGCTGCTCGCGGTCCTGCTCCTGATCGGGCTCGACCTGCTGACGCTGCCGCTGCTTGCGCTGTCGGGCTTCATCGCCGTGTGCGGAACGGTCGTCTACAGCGTGGCGGCGCCGGCGCTGGTGCCGGCGCTGGTCTCGCCGCAACTGCTGTCCGCCGCCAACGCGCGGATTGAACTGGCGCGCACCATTGCCTTTGCCAGCGGACCGGCGCTTGGCGGCGTTCTCGTGGGATGGTTAGGGGCGGCACCGGCCTTTGGATTTGCCGCAGCTCTTTCCGTGGTCGCCGTGGTGCTGCTATCGGGGATCTACGAACCGGCCCGCACGCCGGCGCCGCGCCGCCATCCGCTGCAGGAGATCCGGGAAGGCGCTGCCTTTGTGGCGCACCACGCGCTGCTGCGCCCGGTGTTTGTCACGCAGTTCATCTTCAACACCGCCTCATTCCTGCTGCTTGCCGTGTTCGTGCCCTATGCCGTGCGTCGTCTCGGACTATCGGCGACCGGCGTCGGCACGACGCTGTCGATGTACGGCGTCGGCATGGTGGTCGGCGCGCTCTTCGCCACGCGGGTGATGCGGCGGCTCGCCTTCGGCGTCGTGATCGGGCTTGGACCGGTGACCGGCCTTGTCGCCGCCGGTGTGATGGCGCTGACGACCTTTATCCCATCGCCGTGGCTTGCAGGCCTGAGCTTCTTCCTGCTCGGCGTCGGTCCGATTCTCTGGGTCATCAGCACCACGACGCTGCGGCAATCGGTGACGCCGCCGCGGCTGTTGGGGCGGGTTTCCGCGATCAACATCATGAGCTACGGCGCCCGCCCGCTTGGGGCCGCGCTCGGCGCGGTTGTCGGCGGGCTTTATGGCGCCGAAACCTGCCTTTATCTCGCCTTCGCGATCTTCGCCGCGCAGGCGCTGGTGATCCTGATGTCGCCCGCGGTCTCGCTGGCGCGCCAGCCGGAGATGATCAGCGAGGCGGCATGCGCGCGGTAGATCTGTTGTTTTGACGTGTTTTCTACCGCAGATGAGTTTACGCAATCTGCGTAAACTTGATTGCTATGCGAACCGCTGTCCACTTCGCTCGAAATCGCTTTCAGCTCGCCAGATAACGCTCATAGCCAACGGCGATTACCTCGTCGGTGGCTATGTCGGGATCGAGAGTATAGAGATCCTGCGCGCGGCCGATACCGCGCAGCGCAAACCGGCCGGTGGAGACGAGGTAGCGCTGCCCCGTTGCATCGAGACCGGTGCGGAAGCCCGATGAGGCGAGCAATTCACGGTCGACCGAACGGCACATCGAGGCGATCCGGCTCACCTCGTTGACCGCCGGTCCCACCACCGTGAAATCCAGCCGGTCCTCGCTGCCGATATTGCCGTAAAACACCTCGCCGATATGCAGGCCGACATAGGCCGAGGTCGTCGGCCGGTCCTCCGCGGTGCGGCGGATGTTGAGCCTGGCCACGTTTTGCCGGAATTGATGCTCGGCCCGCAGCGCGGCGCGCCTGGCGGCCGCCAGGTCCGCGCCGGTGAACATCGCCAGCACACCGTCGCCGATCAGCTTGAGCACATCGCCGCCGGCATCGTGAATGGCGTCGATCGAGGCCTGGGCGTAATCATTGAGAAACGGGATGATCTCGTCGGGCGTGATGCTCTCGCTGATTGCGGTCGAGCCGCGAAGATCGGAAAACCACAGCACGGAATTGATCCGCTCGGTCACGCCCCGCGATATCCGCCCGCGCAGCACCTGCTCGGAGGCGTCGCGCCCGAGATAGACCCGGCCGAGCGTTCGTGCGATGTCTACTTGCGCCGCCGACTTGATCGCCAGCCCCAGCACCGGCACCAGATCGCGCAGCGCCGCCAGGGCCTGCTCGTCGAAGCCATCGGGCCGGCGCGTCAGCCAGTAGGAATAGACGCAGTCCATCTGGCCGATGGTTCCACCTTCGCCGAACCGGTGCACGAAGGCCACGAAATGCCGGTGGCCCTTTTCCGCGAGCTCGGAAATCATCGAGAAGTCGAGCGAGGCGCAGTCGGCGAGATCGATCCGCAGCTCGTCATGGCCGTGTTCGAGCATGTGATAGAAGGTGGAACGGCGCCAGTTTTGCGCGGCATCGCCGTCGCCGGTCGGGCCGTATTCGAACGTGTCGCTCTCGTTTGTTTCAGTGTCGTTCCAGCGGAATCCGCGGCCCTCGAAAATCGGGTGCAGCGTGTCGATAAAAACCAGCGCGCGCGACACTTCGAGGCCGGCCGCCCGGCAGCGCTCGCAGAAGCCGCGGATCAGGTCGTTTTCGGGCAGGCCGGTGAGGCCATGGCTGACCAGCCAGTTCACCAGACTGAGGCGGGGCGCGAGTTCCATAACCCATTATGCCGCGCGATCGTGACCAGCGAAAGTCCGGCAAAAATCCTAGGATTTCCGCCGCGAAACGACTTCGCCATCTTCCTTCACGAAGGTTTCAGCCGGATGATCGAGCAGCTCAAGCACCTTCTCCGACGGCCGGCACAATCTTGTACCCTTCGCCGTCACGACAATCGGCCGGTTGATCAGGATCGGATGCGTCAGCATGAAGTCGATCAGCTCGTCGTCGCTCCATTTGGAATCGGCTAATGCCAGCTCCGCATAGGGTGTGCCCTTTTCCCGCAGCAGCGCGCGAACCGAGATGCCCATCGCCTTGATCAGCCCGATCAGCCGCGCGCGATCCGGCGGATTCTTCAGATATTCGATCACCTCCGGCTCTTCACCGCTCTGTCGGATCATCGCCAGCGTGTTGCGCGAGGTGCCGCAGGCGGGGTTGTGATAGATCGTCACGCTCATGTCGGCGCTTCCTTGCTAATGGCCGAAGCTTGGGCACCGGCCTCGTACCAGCCGCGCGACGCCTTCACCAGATAGACCACCGAGAGCATGACGGGCACCTCGACCAGCACCCCGACCACGGTAGCCAGCGCCGCCCCGGAGTTGAGACCGAACAGGCTGATGGCAGCGGCGACCGCGAGTTCAAAAAAGTTGCTGGCGCCAATCAGCGCCGCCGGCGCCGCCACGCACCAGGCAACGCCGAAGCGCCGGCTCAGCCAATAAGCGAGTCCGGCGTTGAGATAGACCTGGATCAGGATCGGCACCGCCAGCAGCACGATCACCAGCGGCTGCGCGATGATCTGCTCGCCCTGAAAACCGAACAGCATCACCAGTGTCGTCAGCAGCGCGACCAGCGACACCGGCTGCAACACCCGTAGTGTCCGCGGCAGCGCTGTCGGCCCGGCGTTGATCAAGGCACGCCGCCACAGCTGCGCGACGATGACGGGCACCACGATGTACAGCAGCACCGAGATCAGCAGCGTCGCCCATGGCACCGTAATCGAAGCCACGCCCAGCAAGAGGCCGACCAGCGGCGCGAAAGCAAACACCATGATAACGTCGTTGAGCGCGACCTGGCTCAAGGTGTAATGCGGCTCGCCCTCGCACAGGTTGGACCACACAAACACCATGGCCGTGCATGGCGCGGCTGCCAGAAGAATCAGCCCGGCGATATAGGACGAGATTTGTGCCGATGGCAGCCATGGCGCGAACAGATGGCCGATGAACAGCGAGCCCAGCAACGCCATCGAGAACGGTTTCACCGCCCAGTTGATGAACAGCGTGACGCCAACGCCGCGCCAGTGCTCGCGCACCTGGCCGAGCGCACCGAAGTCGATCTTCAGAAGCATCGGAATGATCATCAGCCAGATCAGCCCGGCGACCGGCAGATTGACCCGCGCGATTTCCGCGCTCGCAATGGTTGCGAACAAACCCGGCAAGAGATGTCCGAGCGCGACGCCCGCGACGATACACAGGGCCACCCATAGCGACAGATAGCGTTCAAACAGGCTCATTGCGGTTACGCCACATCCGGGCGCAGCGTGGTGGCGCCCTCGCCCCGGCCGATATCGCGCAGCCTGGTGCCCAGCGAAAGCCGGTCGATGCTGGCCAATGGCAGATTGGTAAAGATCCCGATCCGGTTTTTGAGATAGCGGAAGGCCGCGACAAAGGCCGCTTCCTTCTCGATGTCGGTGCCCTCGGCTTCGGCAGGGTCTTCAATGCCCCAATGGGCCGTCATCGGTTGGCCTGGCCAGACCGGACAGGACTCGCCGGCAGCGTTGTCACAAACCGTGAAAACGAAATCCATGACCGGCGCGTCGGGACGCGCGAATTCTTCCCAACTTTTCGAACGTAGATCTTCCGTCGGGTAATCGAGGCTCTTGAGCACCCTGATCGCAAACGGGTTCACCTTCCCCTTCGGCTGGCTGCCCGCGGAAAACGCGCGGAAATGGCCGCGGCCATCCTTGCGCAGGATCGCCTCCGCCAGAATCGAACGCGCGCTGTTGCCGGTGCACAGGAACAGTACATTGTAGCTGCGCCCAGACGCTTTCTCAGACTTGGCTTTCCCAGACATGGCTCTCTCAGACATAACTTTCTCAGGCATGGGCCTTCCTTTTCGGCTTCGGCTGACAACACGGCGTGAGGTCTTCGATCAGCGGCGCGCAGATCTCGTGCCGGCCATCGCAACAATCCCTCAGCATGAACAAAACCACGGTGCGAAAGCGCGCCAGATCGGCGCGATAGACGATCGAGCGGCTGAAGCGCTGCGCCGAGACCAGCCCGGCGCGCGACAGGATCGACAGATGCGACGACATGGTATTTTGCGGCACCGCCAGCGCCCGCGCGATGTCGCCGGCAGCTAACCCCTTCGGCTCGTGCTTCACCAGAAGGCGGAACACCTCCAGCCGGGTCGACTGGGCCAGTGCGGCCAGCGCGAGGATGACATTCTCTGATTCCATATATCCAGAGTTATAGATATTTGATCGGTTGTCAACGGCGCCGTAAACGACGGCAGCGGCGCCGGCCATCAATACCGGTCGCACTGGCAGTTCTTCCTGCTCTCGCGTATCGCAGGACGGCGAACCGAATCCTGAGAACGTGGACTCGGTCTGTGTGATCGGCTCACCTGATTGAGAGCTCGAAACAACCGGAGATATCGCCGCGGCCAGGGAAATCACATGGGCGATGGAATCACTGACATAGCCGGAATCGAAATCCCCTCAACCGACCCGGCATTTCTGACCGTCGTGGGACTTCACGTCCTGCTCGGGCTCGCCTGCGTGGTCACCGGCGCGATTGCCATGCTAAGTCGGAAGCGCGCGGGTCGCCATCCCCGCAACGGGACAATCTATTTCTGGTGCCTGGCCGGCGTGTTCCTGACCGCGTCCGGTCTGGCCGCGGTGCGCTGGGCACACGACTACCACTTGTTTGTCCTTGGCACGCTGTCTTTTGCTGCGGCCTGTTTGGGCCGCGAGGCCAGACGACGCCGCTGGCGCCACTGGGTCAGGCTGCACATCACTGGAATGGGCACATCCTACGTTCTGCTGCTGATCGCGTTCTACGTGGACAACGGCAGGAACCTGCCGCTCTGGAAGGAGCTTCCTCCGGCGACGTATTGGTTGTTGCCGGCCGCCGTCGGGATTGCCTTGATCGTCCGCGCGTTGCTGTGGCACCCGCTGGTACATCAGCCGGACCGGGTTTAGTCAAACAGCCCGCCGGGGGCCTACCCTTCTTTATTTCCATTATTCTAGAAATATAAATTGACAGAATCGCCGGGCGATGAAAGATTGTCGCCATGAAACTGGATGACGCCGCCGCACATCTTGAGGCCCTGGGTAATCCGACCCGGCTCAAAATCTACCGTACCCTCTTTCGCGCAGGCGAAGCCGGACTGCCCGTCGGGCGTCTGCAGGACAAATTGAAGATAGCACCCTCAACCCTCTCCCATCACATCAAGGCATTGGTGATCGTGGGGCTGGTCACGCAGGTCCGCGAGGCCACCACGCTCGTATGTCACGCCAACTACGAGGTGATGCGGGGGCTGGTGGATTTCCTGGTTGCCGAATGCTGCGCGGATGCGGAATGCAAGGATAGCAAGAGCGCAGCGTAATTTCTCCCGCGCTCTTAATTTCGATATTTCTGGTATGATAGGAGAATATCATGAGCGAAGCAAAGACGGTGGCGATCATCGGCGCCGGCCCGGTCGGTCTGGCCGCCGCGGCGCATGTTCTGGAGCGGGGCCTGCGGCCGATCGTGCTGGAAGCCGGCGGCAGCGCCGGGCATTCGGTGCGGCAATGGGAGCACGTCCAGCTGTTCTCGCCCTGGGAATACAACATTGATCGCGCGGCCGCGCGCCTGCTGGCACCAACTGGATGGAATTCTCCCGAGCCCGACCAATATCCAACGGGCACCGAGTTGTTCGAGCGTTATCTTGAACCGCTGGCCAACAGGACTATTCTGGCGACCCACATCCACACCTCCAGCCGCGTCACCGACATCAGCCGCGTCGGTTTCGACAAGCTCAAGACCAAAGGCCGCGAAACCGCGCCGTTTGAAATCCGCTATCAGAACGGGAAAGGCCCCAAAATTGTCAGGGCAGATGCCGTCATCGACGCATCCGGCACCTGGCATTCGCCAAATCCGGCCGGCGCCAACGGCCTTCGCGCCATCGGCGAGACGGAGGCGGCGAACAGGATTGCTTACGGGATGCCGGATGTGCTGGGAAAAGACCGCGCGCGCTATGCCGGAAAAACGGTCGCGGTGCTCGGCGCGGGACACTCCGCGATCGGAACCCTCATTGATCTCGCGCGGCTCGCGCAACAGGCAGCGGGAACCAGGCCGATCTGGCTGTTGCGGGGTGATAATCCAGCCAAGGCTTTCGGCGGCGGCGCCAATGACAAGCTTGCCGCCCGCGGTGAACTCGGTGCCGCGTTCGCGGCGCTGGTTGCGGCGAACCAGGTACAGGTGGAAAGCGGATTTCGCCTCTCGCATGTGACCACCGACGGCCCTCGCCTCAACGTCGGCACCGGGGCCGCTGGCTGCGGCCGCCACGTCGTCGTCGACGAACTCGTTGTGGCAACCGGCTTCCGCCCCGATCTGGATTTCGTGCGCGAGCTGCGCATTGCGCTCGATCCCGCCATCGAATGCCCGCTTGCGCTGGCGCCATTGATCGATCCGAACGAGCACAGCTGCGGCACGGTTCGGCCCCACGGCGCCCGGGAATTGGCGCAGGCCGAACCCGGCTTTTATTTCGCCGGCATGAAATCATATGGGCGCGCACCCACCTTCCTGATGATCACCGGGTACGAGCAGGTTCGCTCCATCGCCGCCGATATTGCTGGCGATCGTGATGCCGCGGAACGGGTCGAACTGGTGCTGCCCGAAACCGGCGTGTGCAATCGGTCGATCGGACTCGATGCGAATAATTGCTGTGGCGGACCCGCATTATCGGCTGTTGACGCCTGTTGCGCTGACGATGCAAAAGCCAAGCAGCAAGGCAAGAAGGGGTGCGGCTGCGGATGACGCCGGCAAGGGAATTTGATGGCGCCTGAGCAAACCGCCCGCCAGCTTCCGATCATTCTGGCGCTCGGCACGACGCAGACGCTGGCGTGGGCTTCGAGCTACTATCTGCCGGCGATCCTGGCCGATCCGATCGGGCGCGACCTCGGCGTCTCCTCGAACTGGATATTCGCCGCCTTCTCAGGCTCGCTGGTGATCTCGGCCTTGCTGGGTCCGCGCATCGGCCGGCAAATCGACCTGTTCGGCGGCCGACCGGTGCTGTCGATCTCCAATCTGATGCTGGCCGCAGGGCTCGCTCTGCTCGGCGTCACCACATCGATCCCGGTCTTGGTCGCCGCCTGGCTCTTGCTCGGCATCGGCATGGGGTATGGCCTCTACGATGCCGCCTTCGGGGCACTGGGGCGGATCTACGGCGCCGACGCGCGGCGGCCCATCACCGGCATCACGCTGATGGCGGGATTCGCGAGCACGGTGGGATGGCCGCTGACGGCTTTCGGCCTGCAGGCCATCGGATGGCGCAACACCTGCTTTGCATGGGCGCTGGCGCATATCCTGATCGGCCTGCCGCTCAATTTCTTCATGCTGCCGGCGGTAAAGGGCGCGAAGGTTCTGGCGGCGACGGCGGTCAAGCCACACATCCCGATCGATCGAACCATGGTCCTGCTCGCCTTCACCTTCGCGTCCGCCTGGACCGTCACCGGCGCAATGGCGGCCCACATGCCCCGAATACTCGAAGCGGCCGGGGCGACAACCGTGCAAGCGCTGGCGGCGGGCGCGCTATTCGGCCCGGCGCAAGTGGTCGCGCGCATCATCGAGGCAAGTTTTCTCAGCCGCTATCATCCGCTGCTGTCAACCCGGCTGGCCTGTCTGACGCATCCGATCGGCGCCGCCATCCTCGCCGTCGCCGGCGGCGGAGCATCAAGCGCGTTCGCGATCTTTTTCGGCCTCGGCAACGGCATCCTGACGATCGCGCGCGGCACCCTGCCGCTGGCGATCTTCGGTCCGCAAAATTATGGCTATCGGCTCGGCCTCATCGGCGCACCGGCGCGGATGGCGCAGGCGGCCGCGCCGCTGGCGTTCGGTCTGTTGATCGACGTGATGGGGAGCCGCGTCCTGATCGTCTCCTCCGCGCTCAGTCTTTCCGCGCTATTGGCGCTCAGCTTGCTGCGGCGCGGGTCGGCGCCGCGGTGAGCCGTAAGGTTTGCCGCGCGCTTCGCCTGCCTTGCACGCGGCCCTTCCCATGGGGCACGATTCAAGCAATATCCAAGCCATGGAAAACAAAACCGGCCCGGGCGCTGCCATTCGAAGTTTCGCGCGCTGGGTAACGACTCCGCCGCAAGCCTACGCCGCCTATTTCGTCGCGCTCCTGCTTGTCGCCGGACTGTCGTTCTACGTCGGAACGCTGCGGCCGAAGAAACCACTCGGCATGGGTCCTCCGCCCGTTGCCGTGCCGCGGAATTGAGGTCTTGAAAGCACGGCCGTAACAGGGACCACCGGCATGAAACGAGATGCAGCATCTTCGATCGTCCGCATCAACCCGTCCGAACTCGGCACTCCACCCGGCTACTCCCAGATTGTCGACGTCACGGCCGGCCGCATCATTTTCATCTCGGGCCAGACCGCGCTCGATGGGGACGGAAATCTGGTCGGCAAGAATGATTTTGCCGAGCAGGCAGCTCAGGTATTCCGCAATCTCGCGATTGCCCTGCAGTCGCGCGGATGCGACCCGGCCAATCTGGTGAAGCTGACGGTATTCCTCACCGATATGAACAATCTCGGTTGCTATCGCGAGGCGCGTAACCGTTTTTTCGCCTCGGTGACGCCGCCGGCGGCTCCCGCGGTGACGCTGGTCGAGGTATCGAAACTGTACGGCGCGGATTTCATGATCGAGATCGAGGCCATCGCGGCGGCGTGAGGACACCCCATCTTTCGAAGCGGCCGCCTCGCGCTACATTTTCTGAAGTTTCCGCACGCAGAAGGGTGAAATCGCAATCATGCGCCTTCTCTTGATCCTCGCGACCTTCGTGTCCGGTCTATTGGCGGGCATGAATATCGATCGCTCGTTCGTAGCAATGCCGGCATGGCAGCAGATCGGCGCCAACTCCTGGGCCGAATTCAGCCGGCATGCGGACCTCGGCAACGGCCTCATCCTTTATCCGCTCGAAGCCTTTGGCGGTGCGCTGTTGACGCTGGCCGCGGCGATCATGTTTCATTTTGATCGAAGCGCCCCGCGAAAAGCTATCGTTCCGCTGTATGCCGCAGTTCTGTTCGCGGCAGGCGGCCTGGCGCTGACGGTGAAGGCAGCACCAATCATGCTCGGGATTCGGGACTTGAGCCATCCGGCAGCACTGCGGCAGGCGTTCGAGGGATTCTGGTATTGGGGCAACCTGCGCGCCGCTAGCCAGGTCCTGGCGTTCGTTTCCCAGCTAACGGCCCTCGCAATGCTCCTGCGCAGCCAAGAGCCCGCGCGCCGCTGATCCAAAGCCTGCAGCGTTCTGCGCGACTGTTTCGCTCAGTCGTAGAACTCGGGCGACATTTTGAGCGTGTCGCGCTGCGCCCTGTCGTGGTTGATCCAGAGCTGCGCCTTATCCCTGGTCAGGGTGTCCGCGATCTTTTGCATCGAGGCCAGCGTCTGTTCCTTGCTGAAATTATTGGACGGCACACCGCGGTTGTCCCAATTGCTCTTGAAGTGGACGGCATCGCCGGACAGCACCACCTCGCCGGTCTTCGGCAGCTTCACCACCAGCGACTGGTGACCCGGCGTATGGCCGGGCGTGGAGATAATGATGAGGCTGCCATCGCCGAACACGTCACGATCGCCTTCGAGCTTGGTCACGGGATGACCCGGCTTGAACCGGGGCGCGTTGTTGGCGCCGGGCCATTCGTACTCGGCCTTCTGGACATAGAGCATCGTGGTCGGGAACATCTCGACATTGCCGATATGGTCGGGATGGGTGTGCGAGACCGCCATGGCCTTGATGTCGGACGGCTTCACGCCAAGCTGCTCAAGCTGCGCGGCGAGCGTTTTCGGGCGGTGCCAGGTGACGGCCCTCGGATCGGCCGGCGCAAGGCCGTTCGGCATCGCCGCCACTGCGTCGGTGATGCCGGTGTCCCACAGGAACCAGCCTTGTGAATGCTTGATGAGGTAGCAATTGTCGACGAAGTCCATCGATTTGCCTTCGTTAACGCCAGGCGACCATCGCGAAATATCGCCGGCGACGCCCTCGCCGCAATTGAGGATGTAGAGTCTCTCGACGCCCGGTTTGCCGGATTGCGCGTGGGCAAAATCGATCAGCACCAGAGAAAAAAGAGCCGCCACGATACCCCGCTGTTTGTTTCACGTTATTCCTCCGCTGCCGACGTTTCTCGAGCTTCGCTCCGATATTGGAGGCTACTTTATCGCGTTCGAACCGTCGCAAACAATGGGGAGCGGGATCGGTCACGACACGTTGACATCCGACGCCGGCTAAGGCGGCCATCCCAAAACGATGCCCCGGTCATAGGCGCGGAAGCGACGCCGTCCTTCTGACGGCTATGCCCGGGCATGACGAGCTTATAGACGTCGCTGCCCGCGCCCCTACTCCACGCCTCTCCCGAACTTGTTCGATTTCGGCAGGCCATGCGCGAGCCGGCCGGCGTCGGCGCGGTTGCCGCGCCAGTCGGACAATTCCTTCCAGGTCAGGCTCTGGTCGCGCCCGGCGGAGTCCTTCCAGGCAAGGCCGCTCTTGGAATCGAAGGTCGCGACGTCCGACAGCGCCGCGCTGGTATACTTCTGCAGCCGCACGCCGCGACCGCGCGCCATCTCCGGCACCTGATCGATCGGGAAGATCACCATCTTGTGGTTGGTGCCGATCACGGCGACCATGTCGCCGGCGACGGTGGTGACCGCGCGCGCCTCGTTCGGCATCTCGACGTTCAGGACCTGCTTGCCCTTGCGGGTATTGCCGACACAATCATCCTCATTGACGATGAAGCCCTGCCCCTCGTGGCTCGCGATCAGGAACTTGCGGCCGCCCTTGTTGACGAACAGCGACACGATCGCAGCATCCTGCTCCATGTCGATGAACATCCGGATCGGCTCGCCATGACCGCGACCGCCCGGGAGTTTCGCGACATCGAGCGAATAGAACCGGCCGTTGGTGGCGAACAGCAGCAGTTTCGAGGTGGTCTCGGCGAAGAACACATGGTCGAGTTTGTCGTCGGTCTTGAAGGCAAGGCTCGACAGATCTTCGACATGCCCCTTGAGCGTGCGCACCCAGCCCTTCTCGGAAATCACCACCGTCACCGGCTCGCGCTCGACGAAAGCTTCTTCGATGGCGGCGAGATCGTGCTCCGGCGCATCGGCGAAATGGGTGCGACGCTTGCCGAGCGGCGTCTTCGGCCCGAACATGTCGCGCACTTTCCGTACCTGCTCGCCGATCTTGGACCATTGCTCGGCTTCCGATCCCAAGAGCGACTTGATGCCCTTGAGCTCGCCGCGCAGGTTCTTGTCCTCGGTGCGGATTTCCATTTCCTCGAGCTTGCGCAAACTGCGCAGGCGCATGTTGAGGATGGCGTCGGCCTGTATCTCCGTCAGCTTGAACGCCTTCATCAGGGCCGGCTTCGGCTCGTCCTCGGTGCGGATGATTTTGATCACCTTGTCGATGTTGAGATAGGCGATCAGATAGCCGCCGAGCACCTCGAGCCGATGCTCGATCTGCTCCTTCCGGTAGTTGGAGCGGCGCAGCAGCACGTCGCGCAGATGGTCAAGCCATTCGCGCAAGCACTCGGCGAGGCCAAGCACCTTCGGGATCCGCCCCTTCACCAGCACATTGAGATTGAGAGGAATCCGGCTTTCCAGCTCGGTCAGCCGGAACAGCGATTCCATCATCAATTCCGGATCGACCGCGCGCGACTTCGGCTCGATCACGAGACGGATGTCTTCGGCCAATTCATCCCGGACGTCGCCGACCAGCGGCACCTTCTTCTCGTTGAGCAGCTCGGCGATCTTCTCAACCAGGCGCGACTTCTGCACCAACCACGGAATTTCGGTGATGACCACGACCCAGGTGCCACGCGCGCCTTCTTCCTGGTGCCATTTGGCGCGGGTGCGGAACGATCCGCGCCCGGTCATATAGGCTTCCGCGATGCTCTCCTTGGAATCGACAATGATGCCGCCGGTCGGAAAATCCGGACCCTTGACCCATTTCAGAAGCGTCTTCGACTTCGCCTCGGGCTTGTCGATCAGATGCAGCGCCGCTTCGCAGAGCTCGGCCGCGTTGTGCGGCGGGATCGATGTCGCCATGCCGACCGCGATGCCCTGGGCGCCGTTGGCGAGCAGGTTGGGAAATCCGCCGGGCAGCACGACCGGCTCCTTCGACTGGCCGTCGTAATTGGGGCGGAACTCGACGCCGTCCTCGTCGATGCCTTCGAGCAGGAGCCGCGCGACGTCGGTCATGCGGGCTTCGGTGTAGCGGTAGGCGGCGGCATTATCGCCGTCGATGTTGCCGAAATTGCCCTGGCCGTCGACCAGCGGATAGCGCGAGGAGAAATCCTGCGCCAGCCGCACCATGGCGTCATAGATCGCCTGATCGCCATGCGGATGGAACGAACCCATCACGTCGCCGACGATCTTGGCCGATTTCTTGAACGCGGTCCCTGGATTGAGATTGAGCAGCCGCATCCCGTAGAGGATACGCCGGTGCACGGGCTTCAGCCCGTCGCGGGCATCCGGCAGCGCGCGGTGCATGATGGTCGAGAGGGCATAAGCGAGATAGCGCTCCTCGAGCGCGTCACGCAGCATGACCTCGTGAACTTCGGCCGGTTCTGGTGGAATCAGTCGCTTTCCCATGGGGAGGGGTTATCCGCTGCGAGGGCGATGGACAAGACGCGAATCAGCAGCCCAATTTAGGCCGCCCCATGGCGTCACGGAACTGCCGCCCTGGCCCGATGCCTGGTCACCGCATTGATAAAGCCGTCGCGGGCGTCGGAATGGCCTTGCCCACGCGGCTCCAGCACGTGGCGCAACAGAAAAAGCCCGGTGAGCTCAAAACCGTCCCTCAGGTCCTGATCCGACCAGCCGTTGGCACCCCCCTCGCCCTGACGCAGGAACGCCGGCAGCCGCAGCAGCCGGTCATGGAACGGCGCGCCGGCAGCGCGCGACACCGCGCCGCCGGATTTCGGCGAGACATAAATCAGCTCGGTGGTTGCCCCGGTCGCGGCGCAAGCTTCCAGATCGAGCCCGAAACCGAGTTCGGCGAGCATCGCGAGTTCGAATTTGATCAGATGCGCTGCGGCGCCGCCGACATCGTCGAAATCATCCAGCGTGCGCTCGAGCATCTCGTAGAGTTCTTCATGCGGATCGCGCTCGGGCAACAGCCGCGCCAATGAGGCGAGATGGGTCACGCCGTAGACCGCGTGCGAGGAGGCCAGGAGCGTAGCCGCACGCAACCGCGTTCCCTCGATCTGGTAAGTGCCGAGATGTTCGTCGAGCCGGGCCCGCCACACCGCGGTGACGCTGTTGCCCGGTTGCAGCAGCGGCCGCATCCGCGAACCGGTGCCGCCGCGCACCAGGCCGAGGTGGCGGCCGTGGCCGCGCGTCAGGAGCTCGACGATGGCCGAGGATTCGCCATGCCGCCTAACCCCCAGCACGATGCCTTCGTCGGTCCATTCCATGGGCGCGAGCTTACAGGATTCCGTGGCGCGGCGCAGCCAATCTCACACCCGTCGTTCCGGGGCGCCGCGCAGCGGCGAACCTCAGATGTGCAATTGCACATCGGGGAACCTCGAGATTCCGGGCTCGCGTCTTCGACGCGCTCCGGAATGACGGCGCAAAAAAGCTACGCGTTGAACCAGCCCTGCGCGTCGCCGGTGAAGGAAAAATACAGTCCCGCTGCCGTCAGCGCGCAGGAGACCACCTCGATCGCGTTCTCGAGATCGAGGCCGTTGTCGCTCACAAGCTGGACCAGCGAGATCAAGGAGAGCACCAATGAGCCGACCAGCACCCAGCGCGGCCAGTTCTTCCGTCGTTGCGCCGCGAGCCAGACGAAGTAGACCATCAGCAGGATCAGGCAGGCTGCCAGCACGGTCATGACCAGAATCTCCAATTCCATCATGTCCGCGCTCGGCGTGCGGTCCTGGATCGCGACCGACAGCGCATCGAGCATCAGCGACGCGTACAGCAGAACTTCGAACCACACCACGTTCTTGGGAACATTCATCGGATACCGGTCATTCCTTTGGCGTTTCTTGGCTTTTATTTTTCCTTGGGGAACTCCAGCCCCATTTCACGGTAGCGGTCGGGATCGTCGCCCCAATTTTCGCGCACCTTCACGAACAGGAACAAATGCACGGGGACACCGACGATCTCGGCGATCTCTTTCCGGGATTCCGCGCCGATCGACTTGATGGTGGTGCCGCCCTTGCCGAGCACGATCTTGCGCTGGCTTTCGCGCTCGACGAAGATCGTCTGCTCGATGCGGATGGATTTGTCCTTGCGCTCGGTCCACGAGTCGGTCTCGACCGTGGATTGATAAGGCAATTCCTGATGCAGCTTCCGGAAGATCTTTTCCCGCGTGATCTCGGCTGCCAGATGCCGCATCGGCGCGTCCGACATCTGGTCCTCGGGATAATGAAATGGTCCCGGCGGCACCATCTCGGCCAGCGTGCGGCGCAAATCGTCAACGCCATCGCCTGACAGCGCCGAGACCATGAACGTCCTCGCAAATTTGAGGCGGTCGTTGGCGGCCTTGGCGAGCGCCAGCAGCTTTTCGCGCGGCACCAGATCGATCTTGTTCAGCACCAGAATCTTCTCGTGCTGGACGGTTGAGAGCCTGGTGAGGATCGCGTCGGCTTCCTCGTCGATGCCTTCGCGCGCGTCCAGCAGCACGCAGACGAGGTCGGCGTCATGGGCGCCGCTCCAGGCGGTGGACACCATGGCGCGGTCGAGCCGCCGTTTGGGCAGGAATATCCCGGGCGTGTCGACCAGAATGATCTGCGCGTTGTTCTCGATCACAATGCCGCGGATCAGCGCGCGGGTGGTCTGCACCTTGCGCGAGACGATCGTGACCTTGGAGCCGACCAGCGCATTGACCAGCGTCGACTTGCCGACATTGGGGGCGCCGATCAGCGCGACAAAGCCGCAACGGGTTGCGGCCGGCGCGGCTTGGTCCGGGAGTTCATCCGTCATTGCTGCCGCCGCCGACGCCTTCGCGCGCGATCATCACGGAGGCTGCGACCTTTTCGGCGGCGCGCTTGCTGCCGCCGACGCCTTCGGCCGGCGCCAGCCCCGGTAATTCCACGGCAACCCGGAACTGCGGATCGTGATGCGGTCCGGTCCGTTCGATCTCGCGATAGACCGGCGTCGGCAGGCCCTTGCCCTGCGCCCATTCCTGCAACACCGTCTTGGGATCGCGCAGCGGCCGCCGCGGCTTATGCATCCGCTCGGTCCAGTTGCGTTCGACGAACTGCGCCGCGGCCTGGTAGCCGCCGTCGAGGAACACCGCGCCGATCACCGCCTCGCAGATGTCGCCGAGCACGGATTTGCGCAGGCGCGCCCCCGCCCCCGCCCCGACCGCGCCGAGCTTGATGTCATCGAGCAGTCCGAGCGACTTCGCGACATCGGCGCAGCTTTCCTTGCGCACGAGATCAGCGAGCCGTTTCGACAGTTCGCCCTCGTCGGCATTGGGAAAGGCGCGATACAGCATGTCGGACACGATCAATCCCAGAACATGATCGCCGAGGAATTCGAGGCGCTGGTAGCTGTCGCCGCGCTTGCGCGAGGATTTCAGCGCGGAGACATGGGTGAACGCGGTGGTGAGCAGCGTGGCATCGGCGAATTTGTGTCCGATCCGCGCCTCGAGCGCGGCGGCGGCAGCCTTGGCGCTTGTCTTGGAGCGCCTTTTCTTGGCTGCCGCGGGTTCGCGCCCGGGGTCAGGCTGAAGGCTTGCTTCGCCGGATGACGATGGGGTCTGGATGTCAGGTGCGTCGTCGTTCATCGCACAATTGAGAATATGCGATTCCAGCGCACCGCGGTGGGCCAACGCCAGAACATCCAGGCGTGCTCGCCCTCGGCAATCGAGAAGAAGATCATCTGGGCCCGGCCGACGATATTCTCGAACGGCACGTAACCCACCGCCGACAACACCCGGCTGTCGGTCGAGTTGTCGCGGTTGTCGCCCATCATGAAGAAGTGGCCCGGCGGCACGGTGTAGACAATGGTGTTGTCGTAGAAGCCGTTGTCGACGCAATCGAGCGACTCGTAGCTGACGCCGTTCGGCAGCGTCTCCTTCCAGCGCTTCACCCGCGCGGTGGCATCGGACCCGCAAGGATCCTCGCCGATGAAATCGCTCAGCCGCTCACGCTTCACCGGTACGTCGTTGATGTAGAGCAGCCCCTCCTTCATCTGGATGCGATCGCCGGGCAATCCAATCACGCGCTTGATGTAGTCGGTGGAGTCATCCTTGGGCAGGCGAAACACGACGACATCGCCGCGCGCCGGCTCGGAACCGAAGATGCGCCCCGAAAACAACGGCGGCGACAGCGGGAACGAGTAATGGCTGTAGCCATAGGAATATTTCGACACGAAAAGATAATCGCCGACCAGGAGCGTCGCCTTCATCGAACCCGAGGGGATGTTGAAGGGCTGAAACAGGAAGGTGCGGATCACCAGGGCGATCAGAAGCGCATGGATGACGACACGGATGGTTTCACCCAAGCCGCTTTCGGATTTTGTCCCGGATGTCACGCTCATCGTTTTCCTATTTCCCCGCCGCGACTTCCCGCGCGGTGGCAGAACATTTTCCTTACGCGAATCGTAGTTCGCTCCGCGTCAATAAAATGGTCTTGCTTCTGATGTTGCGAGCGAGCTCCGGCGCATGGTCCGAATTCGCCCTGCTTCGATGTTTCCTGCGGCGTTTTAGACGGTTGTTCGCAGCCACGCAATCAACGGTCCCATCAAAACTTCATAAGATACTGAAAAGCATCATATTTTAGTTTTGGCGAGCTTGCCGGGGCTGACCGCCCCCGCAACGTCCTAGGGTTTGCTGGGCGCGATCGCCGAAATTATGACGAAGGCCTGCGCCAACGGCCAGTCATCGGTAATGCTGAGGTCGATCCTCGCCTGAAGGCCCTCCGGCGTCAGCGTCTCCAGCCGTGCCAGCGCTCCGCCGGTCAGTTGCATGGTCGGCCGCCCGCCTGGCAGATTGACGACCCCCATGTCCCGCCACCAGACCCCTCGCCGGATACCGGTGCCCAGCGCCTTGGAACAGGCTTCCTTGGCGGCAAAGCGCTTGGCGTAGGTCGCGACCACCATCTTCTCGCTTTTGGCGCGGCGTTCGGCCCTGGCACGTTCGGCGTCGGTAAAGATGCGGTCGAGAAAGCGGTCACCGTGACGCTCGATGACCTTGGCGACCCTGCGGATGTCGATCAGGTCGGAGCCGATCCCAATGATCATGCCTTGCCCGCCTGTCTCTCGCCGGCGGAAGCGGCACTCCCGGCGCCGTTGCGGCCGCGTTCCATTGCCGCCCGCATCGCGCGAACCGTCTCCCCGAGCCCTGCGAACAGCGCCTCCCCGATCATGAAGTAGCCGATATTCAGTTCAGCGATTTCGGGAAGAGAGGCGATCTTTTCCGCGGTCGCATAATCGAGGCCGTGACCGGCGTGAACCTCGAGGCCGACCGAGCGCGCCAGCCGGGCGCCTGCGACGATGCGCTGCCATTCGGATTCCGCCTTTGCCGCGTGGCCATCGACCACGGCATCACACCAGGCGCCGGTATGGATTTCGATGACCGGCGCGCGCAGCTGCGCAGCCATTTCGATCTGGGCAGGATCGGCGGCGATGAACAGCGATACCCGCACGCCGGCATCGCTCAACCGGCCGATGAAAGGCGCAAGCGCATTGTGCTGCCCGACCACATCGAGGCCGCCCTCGGTCGTCAGTTCTTCCCGGCGCTCGGGTACGAGGCACACCGCGTGGGGTTTGGTCGCAAGCGCGATGCGCAGCATGTCCGACGTCGCCGCCATCTCGAAATTCAGCGGCCTTGAGATTTCGGCCTTCAGGCGCGCCATATCCTCATCGCGGATGTGGCGGCGGTCCTCGCGCAAGTGAGCGGTAATGCCGTCGGCGCCCGCCTCAATCGCCAGCAGCGCGGCGCGAACCGGATCGGGATGGCGCCCCGTCCGCGCGTTACGAAGGGTTGCGACGTGATCGACGTTGACTCCGAGGCGCAGCAGAGGGGTTTTCGACATAACGGGCTCGCGCAAGACTTTCAGGAGACAAGCACTATCGGAATTTCCTCATCCTGAGGAGCGGCGTCTTCGCCGCGTCGCGAAGGATGTGGCCCCTATATTGCGGCCTCATGGTTCGAGACGGCGCAAGGGCGCCTCCCCACCATGAGGATATACAGGATTACCCATTGACGCGCTCGACCCGCGCGACGACGGCCTTGGCGCGCAGCTGGGCGATAATGGCACTGAGGTGCTTCAGGTCATAGACCTCAAGATCGATGGTGAGCTCGGTGAAGTCGGGCGAGCGGCGGGACATGCTGATATTGTCGATATTGCCGTCATGTTCGGCGATCACGGTGGCGACCTGGGCGAGGCTTCCGGGCTCGTTGACATTGTCGACGAGGATCCGCGCCGGGAAGCGCTGCGGGGTGGAGTCGTCGACATCCCAGCGCACGTCGAGCCAGCGTTCCGGCTCCTCCTCAAAATCCTTCAGCGCCGGCGATTGGATCGGATAGATCGTGATGCCCTCGCCCGGGGATACGATCCCGACAATTCGGTCGCCCGGCACCGCACCGCCATTCGGCGCGAATTTGACGGGCAAATCCGAATTGATGCCGCGGATCGGAATCGCCGACGGGCTGCGCGCGGGATCGGGCGGCGATTTCAGCTTCAGCTTGGCTGCAAGGCCTTTCTTTGCGCCATATCGCGCGACCCGCTCCTCCTTGTAATCCGGGTACATCGCGCGCGCGACGTCGGAGGCCTTCATCTCGCCGCGTCCGACCGCCGCCATCACGTCGTCGATCGAGGCGCGCGCCAGCCGCGGCAGCGCACCCTTCAATTTGTCATCGGCGTATTCGATCTTGGCGCGGGCGAACAGACGCTCCACGATGCGGCGGCCGAGGCCGGCATATTGATCGCGCACCGCCGTGCGCGTGGCGCGCCGGATCGCCGCGCGCGCCTTGCCGGTGCGGGCCAGCGATTCCCACGCTGACGGCGGCGATGCCTGGGCCTCGGAGGTCAGAACCTCGACTTCGTCGCCGTTCTGCAGCTCCGACGACAGCGGCGCGAACTTGCCATTGACTTTGCAGCCGACCGCGCTGTTGCCGACGTCGGTATGCACGGCGTAGGCGAAGTCGATCACATTGGCCTGTCGCGGCAGCGCGATCAGCTTGCCTTTCGGCGTAAAGCAGAACACCTGGTCGTGAAACAGCTCAAGCTTGGTATGCTCGAGGAATTCCTCCGGGTTGGCGCTGTCGGAGAGGATCGCGATGGTGTGGCGAAGCCAGGCGAATGCATTGGATTCGCGCTTCAGGAGTTCGGTCGGTGAACCCACGCCATCCTTGTAGAAGGCGTGCGCGGCGATGCCGAACTCCGCGATCTGGTCCATCTCCTCGGTGCGGATCTGCAATTCGACGCGCTGTTTGCCGGGGCCGATCACGGTGGTGTGGATCGAGCGGTAATCGTTCTGCTTCGGCGTCGAGATGTAATCCTTGAACCGGCCGGGCACCACCGGCCAGGTGGTGTGCACGACGCCGAGTGCGCGGTAGCAGGATTCGACGTCCTTCAGCACGACCCGGAACCCGAAAATATCGGACAGTTGCTCGAAGCCGACCGACTTGCGCTGCATCTTGGTCCAGATCGAAAACGGCTGCTTGCGCCGGCCGTAGACATGCGCCGTGACGCCGTTCTTCTGGAGGTTCTTGGAAAGCTGGCTTTCGATCTCGCCGATCAGGTTGCGGTTGCGATCGGCCAGCGAATCCAGCCGTTGCATCACCACCGAATGGGCCTCCGGGTCGAGCGTGCGGAACGAAAGATCCTCGAGCTCTTCCCGCATCTCCTGCATGCCCATGCGGCCGGCGAGCGGCGCATAGATGTCGAGCGTCTCCTCGGCAATTCGCTGGCGCGCCGCGGGCGGCACGAACTCAAGCGTGCGCATGTTGTGCAAACGATCGGCGAGTTTGATCAGGAGAACCCGGACGTCGTCTGAAATCGCCAGCAGCAGCTTGCGCAGGTTTTCAGCCTGCTTGGCCTCGCGCGACACCAGTTCCAGCCGCTTCAGCTTGGTAAGCCCCTCCACCAGCGCACCGATCTCCTGTCCGAAGACCTGGTCGATTTCGGCGCGGGTGGCCTCGGTATCCTCGATGGTGTCGTGCAGCAGCGCCGCGACAATGGTCGCGTCGTCGAGCTTGAGGCCGGTCAGGATCGCCGCGACCTCCAGCGGATGGGAAAAATACGGATCGCCGGAGGCGCGAGTTTGCGAGCCGTGCGCCTTCATGGCGTAGACATAGGCGCGGTTCAGCAGGTCTTCGTTGGTGTCGGGATTGTAGGAGCGGACCCGTTCGACGAGATCATATTGGCGCATCATGCGCGAGCGCTGCGACTTGGCAGGCTTGGCCTCCGCGGCGACCGGCACAGCCGAATTGGGTGCCACGGCGACAAACTCGGTCGCGGCTTGCATCTGGTCCAGGCTGCGGCGCCTCACCGCCATCGAATCAATGCCTCCACCTGCGGGGCCCCGATACGGCCCGCCTCCCAATGTGACTGGGATAATGTAATTCGTTCTCCGGCCGAACGTCACCCTTCCGGGTTCGCGGAAACGCTCGATTTCGGGAGCCGGGAGCAGTCTAGCGCGAAACCGCCGGCCTTCCGATCAAATCAGAGACAACCTTCAAAAGAATTCCTGCGCACCTTCAGAGGAAGGTAACCATGAAATTGCCAACAAAAGCCAAAGGCCCGAACCATTGTCCGGGCCTTTGGAAAATCAGATGGCGGGCAGCATTAAACCCTGGGATGCAGCGTGGACGATTTACTCGTCCTCTTCGGGCTGTTCTTCGGGGGGCGCCAGGCCTTCGAGACCCTTCAGGAGTTCTTCCTCGGTCATGCGCTCGACCGCCACTTCGGTATCGTCGGCATCGACGCTGGCGCCTGCCGAGCCGATCAAGGGAACCGTATCGGGCTCCGGTTCGTCGACCTCGACGAATTTCTGCAGTGAATGGACCAGTTCCTCGCGCAGATCCTCGGGCGAAATCGTCGAGTCCGCGATTTCGCGCAGCGAAACGACCGGGTTCTTATCGTTGTCGCGGTCGACCGTGAGTTGTGAGCCGGACGAGATCATGCGGGCGCGGTGGGCAGCCAACAGAACCAGATCGAACCGGTTGTCGACCTTATCAATGCAATCTTCTACGGTGACGCGCGCCATGGACTGTCGCTCCGTTAGATGGGACGGAATATGTTGATTATCTTGGGGTAGTTATAGGGGTGGGGGCGCTTTCGCAAGACTAAATTGTGATTTGGCCTCTGGAATATGCTTTGGTAACCCGCTTGGGGGCCAGCAGCGGAGCGTTCTAGCCGTCACAATCGGCCGTGATGACAAGAAAACGCTTCATTGCGTCGTCAAAATCCACTTTAGATTGCCCTGACCTTCCTCATTTCCGGCGGCCTCTGTCCGAGCAGATCCGCGGGGGCTGTTTGGCAAAATCGTGATGAGATGCGCGGACCGCTGCCGCCGCGCCAAAAAGTAACGGTAACAACCACGCGAGAACACTGAATGTCCCCTGCTTCCAATAAAATTGCGCTCTTTATCGATGGCGCCAACCTCTATGCGACCGCCAAAACGCTGGGCTTCGACATCGATTACAAGCGGCTTCTCAAGGAGTTCCAAAGCCGCGGAACCCTGGTCCGCGCGTTCTATTACACCGCGATCATTGAAGATCAGGAATATTCGTCGATCCGCCCCCTGATCGACTGGCTCGATTACAACGGCTACACCGTCGTCACCAAGGCGACCAAGGAATTCATCGACGCCAGCGGGCGGCGCAAGGTGAAGGGCAATATGGATATCGAGCTCGCGGTCGACGCGATGGAACTCGCCGAGCATGTCGACCAGATGGTGCTGTTTTCCGGTGACGGCGACTTCCGCTCCCTGGTCGAGGCGGTGCAGCGGCGCGGGGTGCGCGTTACCGTGATTTCGACGATTTCGAGCCAGCCGCCGATGATCGCCGATGAACTCCGGCGCCAGGCGGACGTCTTCACCGATCTGGTGGAGCTGCAATCCAAGCTCGGCCGCGACCCATCCGAGCGTCCGGCTCCGCGCGAGCCACGGCATCACGCGCCGCAATTCCTGCAGCGCGCGACCACCATGGCGCCGAGGGGCGATGACGACGATTTCGACGACTGAGAACGATCCGGCGCGCGGTCAGTCCCCGGTTGCCGACGCTGACCTCCTCCGCACCGAACCCGACCGCAATTGCCCGCTTTGCCCGAGGCTTGCCGCCTTTCGCGAGGCGACGCGCGCCCGCGAAGCCAAATGGTTCAACGCGCCGGTACCCTCGTTCGGCGATCCCGGCGGACGGTTGCTGATCGTTGGCCTCGCGCCGGGCCTGCAGGGGGCCAATCGCACCGGACGGCCCTTCACCGGCGACTTTGCCGGCGACCTGCTCTACGCCACGCTCATCGAATACGGTTTTGCCAAGGGCGTCTATCAGGCGCGGCCTGACGACGGGCTGACGCTGGTCGATTGCCGGATCAGCAATGCGGTACGTTGCGTGCCGCCGCAGAACAAGCCGCTGCCCGCTGAAATCAAGGCTTGCCGGCCCTTTTTGTCGGCAACCATCGAAACCATGCCAAGGCTGCGCGCGATCGTGGCACTCGGCCGGGTGGCCCACGAATCGACCCTGAAGGCGGTAGGTCTTCGTAGCTCGGCGGCGCCATTCGCGCATGGCGCGATGCACCAGTCCGGCACCTTGAAACTTTATGACAGCTATCACTGCTCCCGCTACAACACCAATACCGGGGTGCTGACCCCGAAAATGTTTCGCAGTGTTTTCGCCAAGGTACGGGCGGATTTCCAAAAATAGTCCAGCCGCTCGAGACAGGCCGGTGTTTCAGGCGCGGGGCCGGAGGAACGTGGAGGCCCTGGCTTACTTGGCCAAGTATGGACAATCGCCCTCGGCCATCGGCCGAAACGCCTCATCGCCAGGCACAGTCGCGAGATATTCGTAGAGATCCCACTTGTACTTCAACTCCTCGGGCTTCTTGATGCGCATCAGATACATGTCATGAACCATGCGGCCATCCGGGCGGATCTTTCCGCCCTGCGCGAAGAAATCGTCGACAGGTGTGCTGCGCATTTGCGCGATCACGATCTGCGGATCGGTCGAATTGGTCGCCCCGACAGCCTTGAAATAGTGCCGAAGTGCTGAATTGACACCGGCCTGATAGGCCGTGGGCATTGCGCCATGCCGCTTGAAGAAATCGTTACTGAACGCGCGAGTCTCGGGGGTGCGATCCCAGTAGAACGAATCGGTAAAGAGAAGATCGTGGGCGTGCGCCAGACCGAGCGCCGGCACGTCGGTCAGCGTCACCTGCAGGGCGACGATCTGCATGCTCTGACGGATATTGAATTCGTCAGCCTGCGCAACCGCATTGCGGAAGTCCGCGCCCGCATTGGCGAGCGCAAGAATCTTGGCGCCTGACGATTGCGCCTGCAGCAGGAACGAGGAAAAATCAGCGGTGTTGAAGGGATGACGAACCGCGCCGAGCACCTTGCCGCCCGCTGCGACCACCGCCTTGGTCGCGTCACGTTCCAGCGCCTGGCCGAAAGCGTAATCGGCGGTGAGAAAGAACCACGGCGTCCCGCCGCGGGCGACAACCGCTTTCGCCGTCGCATTGGAGGAAGCATAGGTGTCGTAGGTCCAGTGCACGCTGGTCGGGGAGCATTGCTTGCCGGTAAGGTCCGACGAGCCCGAGCCGGAAATCAGAAACAGCTTCTTTCGCTCTCGCGTAAGGCTCTGGACAGCCAGCGCAACGGAGGAATTGACGCCTTCGGCGACGACATCGACACCTTTGTTGTCGATCCAGTCGCGGACAATCGCGATGGCGATGTCCGGCTTATTCTGGTGATCGGCTGAAATGATCTCGATTCGGCGGCCTGATACTTTTCCGCCGATTTCTTCCGCCGCCATCTGCGCCGCGATGACGGAGCCCGGACCATTGCCGTCGGCATATTGGCCGCTCATGTCGGTGATGATGCCTACCCGCAACACGCCTTCTTCAGCACGCGCCCAATTTGCGGCGCCCAGCGCCAACAAGCCTGCAGCGATTGCCCTGATCACAGGAAACGTCACGCGTCTTCTCCCCGAATGCCCCTGGCGCCTTCCGAACCAAAGCCTTGCCGTCTTCAAGACGCTTTGGGAATAACCGGATTTTCCCTCAGCCAGGCCAGCACGTCGCCGGCATTCCGGTCAGGGGGAAACACCGGGTAGAACACATGGGTGATGCGTGCGTCGTCAATGATCAGCGCCAGCCGCTTGATCAGGGTCAGGCCCGCCACCGCCATGGTCGGCAAATTCAGCGCGCGCGTCAGCGCCAGCTTCTCATCCGACAAGACCGCAAACGGCAGGTGCAGCCGCGAGGCCATTTCGGTCTGATAGGCGTTGCTCTGCGTCGACAGGCCGAAGACATGGCTAGCGCCGGCGGCCTTCAGCTCCGCGAACAGGTCGCGGAATGCGCAGGTCTGCGGCGTGCAGCCGCGCGCGCCGGGAATCATGTCCCAGTCGTCGACCAGCGCGATCTTGCCGGGCTCGCCGGTTCGCGGATAGGCGAACACCACGCTGCGCCCGCGCAATGCCGACAGCGTCACCGACGTATCGTCGGTGGCAACCAGGCCGATCGGCGGGATCGTCATGCCAGCCAGATGCGCTGCCGCGCCATCGTCGGCCGGTGCCGGAATCTTGCTCCAGTCGACGTCAAGCAGGTTTTTCTGGTTCATCGCTCGTCTCTCGCATCCCATGCTCGCCCTCATGGTGAGAAGGCGCATTTGCGCCGTCTCAAACCATGAGGCCGCCGCTCTCATCCTTCGAGACGCGCGCCGCAGCCAAATCTATGCAGGCTGCGTACGCTTGCCTGCATGCGCGCTCCCACGGTGAACGCAATAGCGTTCATCCGGGGATGAGGCACCTCGCTATCCCCGCGCCCGCAGCAGGCGGCCCTTCTCCCTGCCCCAGTCGCGCTTTTTTTCGCTCTCGCGCTTATCGTGCAGTTTCTTGCCTTTCGCCACCGCGAGCAAGAGCTTGGCGCGGCCGCGCTCATTGAAATAAAGCTTCAGCGGTATCAGCGTCATGCCTTCGCGGTCGACCGCGCCCATCAGGCGGTTGATCTGCTTCTTGTGCAACAGGAGTTTGCGCGGCCGCTTCGGTTCGTGGTTGAAGCGGTTGGCCTGCAGATATTCCGGAATATTGGCGTTGATCAGCCAGATTTCGCCGTCCTTGGAATCGGCGTAGGATTCCGCGATCGTGGTCTTGCCATTGCGGATCGACTTGACCTCGGTGCCGGTCAGTGCAATTCCCGCCTCGACCGTGTCTTCGATGGCATAGTTGAAGCGGGCCTTGCGATTTTCAGCGACGACCTTGATTGCACGCTCGTTCTTCTCGGCCACATCAAGCCTTTTTCAGGAGATCGCGAATCTCCGTGAGCAGCTCTTCCTGACGGGTCGGCTTGGGCGGCGGCGCCGCCTCATCCTTGCGCTTGAGCTGGTTCATGAAACGAATGACCAGGAACAGCACGAATGCGACGATGACGAAGTTCAGGGTGAGCGTCAGGAAATTGCCCCAGGCCAGCACCGCGCCCTGCTTCTTCGCATCGGCAAGATTGGTCGCCGTGACCGCTTTCGACAGGCCCGTGAAATAATTGGAGAAGTCGAGGCCGCCGGTGATCGCGCCAATCACCGGCATGATGATGTCGCCGACCAGCGAGGTCACGATGCTGCCGAAGGCCGCGCCGATGATGACGCCGACCGCGAGGTCGACGACATTGCCCTTCATGGCAAAATCGCGAAACTCCTTCAGCATCTGCAGGCCCTTTTCTTCAGCACTCATGGAGACATCTCGAAGGCTGGTAGATGAAGGTTAGTTGATCAGGCCGGCATGCACCATGGCGCTGCGAACCGCCACGCGCGTGGGCTCGGACACCGGCACCATCGGCAGCCGCAGCGTCTCCTCGATCTTGCCGAGCAGCGAGAGCGCGTACTTCACCGGCGACGGGTTGGACTCGATGAAGAGATTGGTATGCAGCGGCATCAGCTTGTCGTGCAGCTTCAGCGCGGTCGCAAGATCGCCTTTCTGCCAGGCGAGGTGAAACTCCGAGCACAGCCGCGGCGCGACGTTGGAGGTGACGGAAATGCAGCCGTGGCCGCCATGGGCCATATAGCCGAGCACGGTGGCGTCCTCGCCCGACAACTGGTTGAAATCCTCGCCCAGCCTCGCGCGCTGCTGCGAAACCCGCACCATGCTCGCGGTCGCGTCCTTGACGCCCGCGATGTTCTTGAGTTCGAACAGCCGCGCCATGGTGTCCACGCTCATGTCGATCACCGACCGCGGCGGGATATTGTAGATGACGATCGGAATCCCGATCGCATCATTGATCGCCTTGAAATGCTGGTACATCCCCTCCTGGGTGGGCTTGTTGTAATAGGGCGTCACCACCAGCACGGCGTCGGCGCCCGCCTTCTCGGCGTGCTGGGCGAGCTCGATGGCTTCCCTGGTCGAATTGGAGCCAGCGCCCGCGATCACGGGAACCCGGCCTGCCGTTTCGTCGATGCACCATTCGACGATGCGCTTGTGCTCATCGTGGCTCACCGTGGGGCTCTCGCCGGTCGTGCCGACCGGCACCAGGCCGTGAGTTCCCTCGGCGATTTGCCAGCTCACCAGGGCGCGAAAAGCCGCTTCATCGAGCGAGCCGTTCTTGAATGGCGTGACCAAGGCGGTGAACGACCCCCGGAAATTTGTCTTGGCTGCCATGGACTTCCTCCGAACGCGGCCTTGCGGCCTCAACCCTGCATCAATGACCAATTCATAACGGGTCTGGCGCTCAGGCGAAAGGCCCGAGCGCGCTCGGTTTCGCACTTGGCGCTAACGCGGCCCTGCGGGGCCGGATCATCCTGCAGCCGCGATTTTGCCGCGGTGATGGCGCAGACATCGGAACCACCGGCGTATTTGGTGTTTTTTCCACATATTCAATCAAATAGACCTAGGACCACTGCCGTCCGTGATTCGTCGCAAAGGTATGCCGTGACCCAGTCCGCCCGCGCAGCCGCGTTGCAATCGACCGCAATAGCGACAACCCTGGCGCTGGCCGTGGGATTATCGGCCTGGACGGCGGATGCTTCTGCGAAGTCGAAAATTCCGCTGCCGAAGCCGCGGCCGATCGCGCGCAACGTCGTGCCCAAGACTACGCCTGACAAGACGACGCCTGACAAGACGACGCCCGCAGCGACCGCGCGTGCGGCAAAAACCGCGGCCCGAGCTGTGCCGGCCCCCGCGATCACTCCCGCAACGCGCCAGCATGCGGCCCTGCCACCGCCAACCGCACGCAAACCGTCGATCCCGGCTGCGGTCGCCGCGACGTCCTCGACCTCGCAGGCCGATACCGAAGCGCTCGAGAACGTCATCGAGCTGGTGCGCAAGCACAAGCCGGCGGATGCGACCCAGGTTGAGGCGACCATCTCGGATCCGGTGGCCAGGAAGCTTGCGGAATGGATCATCCTGCGCAGCGACGACAACGGCGCCTCGGTCGAACGCTATCGCGCCTTCATATCCGCCAATCCGAGCTGGCCCTCGCAGACATTCCTGCGCAGGCGCCTCGAGGCGGCGCTGTGGGACGACCACCGCGACGATGCAACCGTCTGGGCGTGGTTCGAGAACGAATTGCCGTTATCGGCCAAGGGCAAATTCTCGCTGGCGCGGGCGATGATCGGACGCGGCGACCGGGCCAATGCGGAGCGCCTGGTGCGGGATGCCTGGCGCAACGATTCCATGTCCGAGGATACCGAGAGCACGGCGCTCGACCTGTTCGGGGCCCTGCTGACGCCGGGCGATCACAAGGCGAGGATGGATCTTCTCTTGTACGGCAGCGAACACGAAGCTGCGCTGCGCGCCGCCAAGCGGCTCGGCAGCGGCGAAGTCGCCCTCGCCAAAGCCCGCATCGCGGCCTACCGCAAGGCCTCCAACACCCGCGCCCTGCTCGAGGCGGTTCCGCGCGAATTGCACGGCGATCCCGGCTATATCTTCAGCAGGATCCAGCTCCTGCGCCGGGAAGAGAAGTTCACGGAGGCCGCCGAGCTCATGTTGGCTGCGCCGAAGGACCCCGGCCGCCTCTACAATCTCGACGAATGGTGGATCGAACGACGGTTGCTGTCGCGCAAGATGATCGACGTCGGCGAACACCGCACCGCCTACCTGATCGCGCGCGACGCCGCCCTGCCCTCCCGCGACATTTACAAGACCGAACAGGAATTCACCGCTGGCTGGATCGCGCTGCGCTTCCTCAACGACCCGTCGACGGCCGCGCAGCATTTTGCGCGCATCGGCGTCGGCAGCGTCAATCCGACCACGCTGGCGCGGGCCGGCTACTGGCAGGGCCGGGCCGCCGAAGCCGCGGGCCGCTCTCAGGAAGCCCGCACCGCCTATGCGGCGGCCGCGGAACAATCGACCAGCTATTACGGCCAATTGGCGCGCGCCAAGCTCGGCCTGCCGCAGATCGAATTGAACAGCGCGCCGACCGCGCGCGGGCGTGCGATCGAGCGACTCGAAATCGTGCGTGCGGTGCAACTGCTCTACGAACTCGACGAGCGCGAAATCGCGATTCCGATTTTTGCCGACATGGGCGAAAACGGCGATCCCGATGCGCTGGTGGGGCTTGGCGAACTGGCGTCCCGCTACGGCGATGCGCGCGGCATGCTGCTGATGGGCAAGTCCGCGCTCAACCGCGGCCTGCCGTTCGATTTCTACGCCTATCCGGTGACGGGAATTCCGCCCTTCAAATCGATCGGACCTGATGTCGAGCAGAGCGTCATATTCGCCATCGCGCGGCAGGAGAGCGCCTTCAATCCGGCGGTGGTTTCGCCGGCACAGGCCTACGGGTTGATGCAGGTGACGCCGGATGCGGGCAAATATGTCTGCAAGAAATACGGCGCGAGCTTCGACCTCGGCCGGCTGAAGAGCGATCCGGTCTACAACGCCGCACTCGGCGCGGCCGAGCTTGGCGGGCTGATCGAGGATTACCGCGGCTCCTACATCATGACCTTTGCCGCCTACAATGCCGGGCGCGGCAGCCTCAAAAAGTGGATCGAGCGTTACGGCGACCCACGCGATCCCAAGGTCGACGCCGTCGACTGGGTCGAATTGATCCCGTTCTCCGAGACCAGGAACTACGTGCAGCGGATCATCGAGAATTTGCAGGTCTATCGCGCGCGCTTCGGCGGCGGAACCCGGCTGCAGATCGAGGCCGACCTGCACCGCGGTAGCGTCGAGTAAGTCCGCGCCGGCTGGCTGTCCATGCGCCTCGCTTGATCGAGCCTGAAGCGCATAGTCGTTCGAGATACGCGATGGCCAAAGAAAATCCCCCTCCCGATATCCATCGGAAGGGGGATCTTTGTTAGGTCAGATGTTCATTACTTGTGGAACATCGGGGCCTTCGCCGGCTCCTCAGGCGCCCAGATCCGATAGCTGAGGGTTGCGAACACCGTCATGCCCTGGGTGATCAGAGAAGTATCCGTCGCGGCCGTAACAGGAGCGATGCTATGGGCGTTCGCCGAGACTTCCTGCGTAGCCCATACCGAGAAGCTCGCCGGACCGAAGTTGTATTCCACGAGGCCGCCGACGGCCCAGATATTGAACCGCTGGGCATTACCCAAGATGCTGGCACCGCCGCCCAGTCCGCCAGACGTACAACCGGGAGGTGAGCACGAGTTGTTGGTAACCTGGCCGGCATAGTAAGCAACCGGACCAATCGTCCACTTTCCAATGGTCTTCGTGGCGGTGAAGTCGGCATGGAAAATGTCGCCGCTCGTATACCCGTCCCTGCTGTTCGCAGTATTGATTTCATCATACATCGCGGCGGTCAGGTTCCAGCCATTCGCCAGATACGACACGATCAATTCAGGCTGGAAAGTCCACCAGGGATTGCCGACGTTGTTGAGGCCGTTCGGGCCCGAAATGGTGCCATCCGGCGCGCCGATACCCAAGCCGGCCTTCACCACAAAGCCAGAGGTACCGAGCTTCCAGCTCAATTCGTTCGCGACGAAGGTGTTGTGCATGCCTCCGGCAGCCGAGACAACAGCCGGGTTAAGATTAAGCGGCCCGGAAATGTCGAACATGACCCATGGCTGGGCGACCACAAAGTCATAGGTGCCACCCAGGAACGTCCAACCGGGAACGAACAGGAAGGCCTGCACGTCGACCGCGGCCGCCACGCCATTATGGCTGCCAAGCCCGAGGTTCGTTGTGCCCGGACCAACTAGGTTGGTCTGATAGGTGAACACCTGGTTGACCATGTAGATGCCCGGCGGCGGAACACCGGCGCTCGAACCGATGTATACGCCTGGCTTTGTTTGCCAGCCCGGAGACCCTGCTTCGTATGCGTTCGCAGGCGAAAATGCGAAAGCGGTCAATCCCGCTGCCGCTAACAGTGCTTTAGTGCTGAAGTTCATGTGTCCCCCTATGTCGTCCTGTGAAACGCAAATCCGTGCCGAACTTCGGCACCTCAAGTTTCGCTTGCGAAACGTCCCCGCGCCAAAGCGAACTCAACGTGCCTATTTCTTGAACGAGAGTTGCTGCTCACCGACCAAAAGGCAATTTAAACTTGCCTTATGAAGCTCTGTCACAGTCCTTTTTCCGGTAGGTGTTGCAAATATGCACACCTGCCCTGACTTCCCAAAACTCAACTAAACCCCTGTTTTTCTGAATATTTCGCGGTCCTGGTTCGCTGTGCGAGAATCCCTCGCAACTATTCGAAGTTCGATTTTCGACGTCACGCTCGGATCATCGGTGGCTTCCCGGCGATGCGCTGGATGCTTCGAATCGAACCAAACCGCTGCCATCATCTGCCCGATTTTGCGCCGAACGGAATTCGGCTAAGCCCATCGGGCAAAAACGCGAAAAGTCAGGAATGGTCATCAAAATTCCGCCTCCATGAGTGGCGGAGTTGGTGACCGGCGAAAAAACAACGCGCCCGCGGGACCTGCGGATCGATCTGGAGCTGTTGGACCATCGCAAGGAATCACCGGCCGCCTGCCTGATTGATTCGGGTGCGCCCTTTCGCTTCAAGGATGTTGCATCATGGCCGTCTCGCAACGTAGGTAGTCGGATCGTATTGAACCGTTCGCAGCGACGGGAGAACCGGAGGAAATATGCGTTTTTCAATGCTCCTTGCCGCCCTGGCCGCCTCGTTGGCTCTCTCGAGTCCGGTTCTCGCCGACAGTCAAGGCGATCTCGATCATTGCAGGTTCGTGGGGGAACTCAGCAAGGCCGATGAAGGCATCGCTGCATGCGACCGCGTGATCAGTGATTCCAAGGTGAGCGTGCAAGACCGCGCAGCCGCGCTCAGCAGCCGTTGTGGATGGTGGTGGACAAAAAACGATCAGGATCGCGCGCTACCGGATTGCAATGAAGCTATCCGGGCGGACAGCCGCAATGCGGCCGCCTTCCTCAACCGCGGTAATGTCTTTTTGAGTAAATCGGACTTCGAGCACGCTTTCGCTGACTTCAATGCCGCGATCCGGCTCGATCCGAAGAGCGCGTGGGCCTATGCCGCACGGGGCAACTTTTACGAAAATAAAGGCGACCTTGACCATGCGCTGGCCGATCTGACCGAATTGATCAAACTCGACCCGAGCTATGCTCTTCCCCTTTTCTCCCGAGGCGGGCTGTACAAGCGCATGGGTGACTTCGCCGACGCGATGGCCGATATGAACGAGTCGCTCCGGCTCGACCCGAACTACGCTCCGGCTTACTTCACGCGGGGCCAGCTATCCTACATCCTGGGCAACAACCCGGCCGCAGTGGCGGACTTTACCAAAGCGATCAAGCTCGACGCCCAGGATGCCACTGCCTACTTCAATCGGGGTGTCGCCTATTATGTCGTTGGCGGCCATACCGCGGACGCGGTGGCCGATTTCAAGAAGGCCGCCGAGCTCAACCCGAAGGACGCCTATGCCGCGCTCTGGCGCGATCTTGCCGAGCGCCGCAACAATGCCCCGAGCCATTTGGCGGAGGCTGCGAAGCAACTGGACATGACCGTGTGGCCGGCGCCGGTGATCCACCACTTCCTCGGCGAGCTCAACGCCGAACAAACCTTAGGCGCCGCCTTCGACACCGATCCGAAGACGAAGCGCGCGCAAACCTGCGAGGCCAATTTTTACAGCGGCGAATTTGCGCTGCTGAAGAAGGACAAGAAAGAAGCGCGGCGCCTGCTGAAGCTCGCCGCCAATGATTGCCCGCAAAGCTTCATCGAATCGACGGCCGCGATCGCGGAGCTCATACCTCTCAAATAGGATCGCGCGGCGTGGCGCTCCTCTCGCGCCGGAAATATCGCGCCGGCGCGAACCCGGATATCAGTGACCGGATATCAGTGAAATGTCGGTTCGGATGGCGCTGCGGCTCGGGTCCGGCGGGATGGCCCCCCGTGAGTGCCGAGCAGGTTCCCCTTGTCCCCGGACAGTCCCCCGGAACACTGCTCAGCCTCTTAGCGCCCTCACCCTTCCCGCCTCAAAGGCGGGAAATTTCGGTAAACCATCCAAGAACGGGACGACATCGGGTTGCCCCCCTCCGTCGCATCATCAAAATTACCGAAGCGCCCTGCGCACGCAATATAAAGGAGACCTCCGCGGCGGTTCCCAACCGCGGTTTTTGCAAGGATGTTGCACAAATAGCACGCAACCATGGCTCAAAAGCCAAGAGCCGACGTGACGAGGCGGCCAAACAGCCCGGAATCCAGCGGTGCGAAATCTGCTGCTTGCGGCTCGCCCCCGTGTCGGGCATATCGGCCCCGATGGAGCTGTGGCCGAGTGGCTGAAGGCGGCGGTTTGCTAAACCGTTATAGGGTTGTAAAGCCCTATCGAGGGTTCGAATCCCTCCGGCTCCGCCATTTCTCGCTGTGTCCGGCCCGGACACATAGGTAACGGAACGTACCTAAGACATGGGTGACAACCTCGTGCCGAACGGGTTGTCGAGGGTTGCAAGGTTTTCTGCTCCAAGTCGAAATATCCAAGATCGTAGTGCATGAAGCTGACGAGCCAAATGCCCTCGTCGACTTCCTTGATACCGAGTTTTTGGCCGGCCAGTGACCTATGTCCCGGGCCGCTCACTCAGCTACTGCTCGCCTTACTATCCCGGCGCCTTCAGCCGTTCGACGAGTGCTGCTCTCGAACGCCGATCTGAAAAATGCAAGCCGTTCACACCAATTCGACCAACGCGTGATGGCCGGGCGCAACAGCGAGACGCTGGTCACGCGTGAGCAACGGAGCGTCGAGCGCTTCCGCAAGGGCCACGTAGACGGCATCGTAAGCCGAGAGATTGTTCCGCAAATCCCAGACCCGCGGTAATAGGAAATCGTGCGAATATCGGCGCAAGGGAAAGTCCGCGAGGTCGGCAAGAGCCGCACGGCCGCGTTCGCTATCGATCTCGCCCTTTGCCGCATAGCGCCGGATCACCTGCGCGACTTCGACATCGAGCAAATGAGGCACGTGCAGCGTCTGTCGCGGGTCGAATAGCCGTCTTTCCACTGCCTCTGCTGCCGGCGTGCGAAGGAGCGATTCGAGCAGGGCCGAAGCGTCAACGACGATCATTGGCGATCGCGTTCAGCCCGGACCATCTGGGCTGGCGCAACGGAAGGGGTCATTTCCGGACGGCGTTGCAAACGCGTTCGCAGCTCCCCTAGTGTCGGTCGCTCGGCCACCTCACGGATTTCACTGAGCAGGTAATCGGAAAGCGACATCCCCGCCAGCGCCGCACGCGATTTGAGCCGGCGGTGCAGCGTATCGGGCACGTTACGGATTTGAATCATGGTTGGCATGTTGAAAACATGCTCGCATGTGCAAAACATGTCAAGGGGCAAAGTTCCCTTTATTGGCACAGATCATAGAGCTATAGCGTAGACACAGTACTCATCTTCGTCGGCCGTAGCCCGCCATTTCCCGCGGTTTTGCTTTTATTCCGAACAGATTAGCCGGCCGGCACCATCGATCTGGGTCGTTGCGCCATGATGACGAGACTTGCCATCGCCGGCTACCGTTCGCTGCGCGACATCAGAGTGACCCTCGGCCGACTCAATCTCGTGACCGGGGCCAATGGCAGCGGCAAGTCCAGCCTCTATCGCGCTCTGAAGCTTCTGGCAGACATCGCACAGGGCCGCATCATCCAGTCGCTGGCGATCGAGGGCGGCCTGCAATCGACATTGTGGGCCGGCCCGGAGGCGTTTTCCCGCGCCATGAAAGCCGGCACACAACCGGTCCAGGGTCTGGTTCGCAAAAATCCGGTCAGCCTGAAGCTGGGATTTTCGGGAAGCGATTACGGCTACGCCATCGATCTCGGCCTGCCACGGCCGGACTCGCTTTCGAAATTCTCAAGCGATCCGGAAATCAAGGTCGAAAGCCAATGGACCGGCGAACGGCTCGGCCGGGCCAACGCATTTGCCGTCCGCAACGGACCTAGCGTCCGCATCCGAAGCGACAGCGGCGAATGGCGGCAGGCCTACCAGCATCTCGCATCATTCGACAGCATGATGACCCACTGCAGCGAACCGCGCGATGCGGTCGAACTGCTGATACTGCGGGAGCGGATGCGGGACTGGCGGTTCTACGATCATTTGCGCACCGACCGGGAAGCGCCTTCGCGCAAGCCGCAGATCGGCACCTACACGCCGGTGTTGGCGAGTGATGGATCGGATCTCGCGGCAGCCGTGCAAACCATCCGCGAAATCGGCGACGCAGAGCAAATGGACGCCGCCATTGCCGACGCATTCCCTGGCGCGCGCGTCGAGGTGGCCGGTACAGACGGATATTTCGAACTCGAAATGTACCAGCACGGCCTGCTTCGGCCGCTCAAGAGCTCCGAACTATCGGATGGTACGCTGCGCTACCCTCTGCTCGTCGCAGCCCTGCTTTCGCCGCGACCGCCGGCGTTGATGATCCTCAACGAGCCAGAAACCAGTCTGCATCCGGATTTGTTGCCACCGCTGGCACGTCTGGTCGCGCAAGCATCGAAGCGGTCTCAAGTCGTGGTCGTTTCACATGCCACGGCGCTGGTTGGCGCGCTCGGCGCCGACGCCGATTGCAGGCAGATCGTGCTGGAGAAGCACCTCGGCGAAACCATCGTCAGGGACGGCACGCCGCCGGATTGGAGCTGGCCGCAGCGATAATCGAGCCGGGACGGTCAGCGGGCCGTCATCCAGTCGCGGGCCTCGCGCTGGGCGGTGGCGATCTCGACCTCCGACATCAGTTCGGCGACCTCGCGGCGCATCTGGATGGCATCGGTGCGGCCTTTCACGGCGGCGAGATTGAACCACTTATGCGCAGCCACCAGGTTGACCACACCGGAGCGGCCGCTGGCCCAGTAAAGTCCGCGCTCGAACAGCACGTCCGGGATCGCGCTTGCTTCCACCGGTGTCGCGTTGTCCAGATCGAAAAGCCCCTGAAACATCTGTCATCCCCGTTTTGTTTTTCTTGGCCTGCCCTGTCCCGAGCGCGGCCCCCGTCCATCTGCAAAAAACGTCCCGTTATTCCAACGCGCGATTGATGCGCTCGCCGTTTGCCGGCTTGTTGGGACGATCATGACCAGTCAAATTTGAAGGACAGTTTAAGGTTCGCGATGAATCCGGCGTAAACGCCTCGCCGGCGCGAATGCGCGTCAAATCAAGGATCCGCTTAATTCAAAGGGGTTTTCGCGGGTTCGCGGAATTCGGTTTACCCTGCCATTTCGCGAAACGATAACCATTGCCGCAAGGGCCGGCGACCACGTGCCCTGGCAGCGTCGCCACACAAGGCTGCCGCTGCCGTCAGGTCTCGCGAAAGCGGACACGCACAACAGCCCCCGGCCCCCGCGCGCCGCGGATGGTCAGGACATTGATGTTGAGGATTGGGAAAACAGGGTGCCGGGCGCTAGCAGCACCGGCTTGGAACGAGGGCGTCGGCGAACACGTCAGGACCAGATTTCACTTTGAGCCTTGCAGCCCGTTGGGAGCTTTGAAGCTCGTGAAATTACGGACCGCTGGGATCCGCACCGAACGAAGAAAACCTGTTTCTTCTGCCGGACCGTGCTTCGAGCGAGCGAGCTCTTTCGAAATGACGATCCAGCCGTTTGACCTGATGTCTCGCCGACACCCTCTTTCGTCGACAAGAGCCGCTCTTTCAAAATCTGCTTTCAGAAAGCAAACCGTCCGGAAGGCTCGTGTGACGTGCCGGCATCAAGCCGCCGGCAATTTTCTTCAAGCGAGATTTACTTCTTCTTCTTGGCGACCTTGCGGGTCTTCTTCGCAGTCTTCTTCACTGCGCTCTTCGCCTTCTTTGCCTTCTTAGCTTTCTTGGCCATGTTGCCCTCCTAATGTAGTGAGATGGCTTAATCGCTGCGTGCACTCGGGAATTGAAATGCACTGCATCCCGAATACACCAACACATTGAAAAAAACAGCGTCCCGCTTAAGGAAGTGTTTACGCGGCGAGGCCAGAGCGCGCGACGCGCATTCATCGGCGACACGAGAAACCATTCGCGCGCCGATGCAAATGCCGCGCGAAAAACCGCAACAGGCGATTGTCGACGTTGCAAGAAGCGGCTGTGCCGCAGCGATTTTTGTAATTAAAACATTCGACGACCGATGTGATGCCGGACGCGTCGCGCCTGAGCACAGCCGCCCAAATGCGTGTTGCGCGGACTCTGAGTCGCGAATTTTGGCAACAAAAAAATTTTCATGCCCACCGGCTTCGCGCCTCATCGCCGCTCGCCAAAACCGGTTTTCTGCGCGAATCCCGCGCGGCCGATTCTGGAAGGCCGCATGGTCCTGCGCACGCAATGCATCGTCGCTTATGGTGAATGATTGATGCACGCGCGCCGCCTTCCGGCTAGCGGCGGGCGACGATACGAGCGGTCGCGAGGCGCCGGATTCAGATGCCGAGCTTGGACTTCAGGAGATCGTTCACGGCCTGCGGATTGGCCTTGCCGCCGGATGACTTCATCACCTGGCCGACGAACCAGCCGATCAACGCCGGCTTGGCTTTAGCCTGCGCGACCTTGTCGGGATTGGCGGCGATGATGTCATCGACCACCTTTTCGATCGCCCCCAGGTCGGTGACCTGCTTCATGCCGCGCGTCTCGACCAGCGAGCGGGGGTCGCCGCCCTCCTGCCAGACGATCTCGAACAGATCCTTGGCGATCTTGCCGGAGATGGTGCCCTCGCCGATCAAATCGACGATCGCGGCCAACTGCGCGGCCGAAACCGGCGACGCCGCGATCTCCACGCCTTCCTTGTTGAGCCGCCCGAACAGCTCATTGATCACCCAGTTGGCAGCCAGTTTGCCGTCTCTCGCCTTGTCGGCGAGGCTTGCGAGCACGGTCTCAAAGAATGCGGCGCTCTCGCGTTCGGCCACCAGCACGCCGGCGTCATAGGGCGACAGCCCGAACTCGGCGATAAACCGCGCCTTCTTCAAGTCCGGCAGTTCCGGCAGCTTGGCCTTCAGCTGGTCGACATAGGCTTGGGTGAACTCGAGCGGCAGCAGGTCGGGGTCGGGGAAATAGCGGTAGTCGTGCGCCTCTTCCTTGGAGCGCATCGAGCGGGTCTCGCCCTTGTTGGGATCGAACAGCCGGGTCTCCTGGTCGATGACGCCGCCGTCCTCGAGAATGCCGATCTGGCGCCGCGCCTCGTATTCGATCGCCTGGCCGATGAAGGCGATCGAGTTCATGTTCTTGATCTCGCAGCGGGTGCCGAGAGCTTCGCCCGGCTTGCGCACGCTGACATTGACGTCAGCGCGCAAAGACCCCTTCTCCATGTCGCCGTCGCATGTGCCGAGATAGCGCAGGATCGAGCGCAACTTGGTCACATAGGCCTTCGCCTGCTCCGACGAGCGGATGTCCGGCTTGGAGACGATCTCCATCAGGGCGACGCCGGAGCGATTGAGGTCGACGAACGACATGGTCGGGCTCTGGTCGTGCAGCAACTTGCCGGCGTCCTGCTCCAGATGCAGCCGCTCGATGCCCACCGTGACGCTGTCGCCGCCCGCCAGCTCGACCACGACCTCGCCCTCGCCAACGATCGGCGATTTGTACTGGCTGATCTGGTAGCCCTGCGGCAAATCCGGATAGAAGTAGTTCTTGCGATCGAACACCGAGCGCAGGTTGATCTTCGCGTTCAGGCCAAGCCCGGTGCGCACTGCCTGCCTGATGCAGGCTTCGTTGATGACCGGCAGCATGCCCGGCATCGCCGCATCGACCAGCGAAACATGAGTGTTGGGCTCGCCGCCGAATTCGGTCGAGGCCCCGGAAAACAGCTTCGAGTTCGAAGTGACCTGGGCATGGACCTCCATGCCGATCACCATTTCCCAGTCGCCGGTGGCGCCCTTGATCAGTTTTGAGCTCGTCGCACTCATGCCCTTCCACCCCCGAGCAGCGCGGAAGAAATCCGCTTCCATTCGGCCTCGAGCGAACCGGTCGCAACCGGCTTGCCGGCCTGGCGGTACCAGTAGCCGGCGTTGCCGAGATCGCCTTCGACCCGGTGCAGATAGGCATGGACCCAGGCGGCATCAGCGGTTGCTTCATCCTGCACGATCCTGTGCGCCTGATCCCACCCGCTCCTGGCCGCCCACCACAGCGCCGCCAGCGGCGCGTCGAGACCGGGCGCCGGTGTTGCGCCTGAAAAACTCGCTTTGAACTCCGCCATGTTCACCACCACCTCGCCGGCGTGAAGCGTCCCGCCGCCTGCTCGATCACCTCGCCGAGCGAGAACAGCGTCTCTTCGTCGAACGGTCGGCCGATCAGCTGCAGGCCGAGCGGCAAGCCCAGCGAATCCTTGCCGGCGGGGATCGCAATTCCCGGCAGTCCCGCCATGTTCACGGTCACCGTGAAGATGTCGTTGAGATACATCTCGACAGGATCGGCGCCGCCCTTTTCGCCGACACCGAATGCCGCCGATGGCGTCGCCGGCGTCAGGATCGCGTTCACGCCCCTGGCAAAGCAGTCCTCGAAGTCTTTCTTGATCAGCGTGCGGACCTTCTGCGCGCGCAGATAATAGGCATCGTAGTAGCCGGCCGAGAGCACATAGGTGCCGATCATGACGCGCCGGCGTACTTCGGGGCCAAAACCTTCGGCGCGGGTGTTCTCGTACATTTCGCCGATCGAGCGACCCGGCACGCGCAGGCCGTAGCGCACGCCGTCATAGCGCGCCAGATTCGAGGAGGCCTCCGCGGGCGCTACGATATAATAGGCCGGCAGCGCGTATTTGGTGTGCGGCAGCGACACCTCGACCAGTTCCGCGCCGGCCGCCTTCAGCCAGGCCGCGCCCTCGCTCCAGAGCTTTTCGATTTCCGCCGGCATGCCGTCGAGGCGGTACTCCTTGGGAATGCCGATCTTCATGCCCTTGACCGACTTCCCGATGGCGGCCTCGTAATCCGGCACTGCGCGATCGACCGACGTGGTGTCCTTGGGATCGTGGCCGGCCATCGAGCGCATCAGGATCGCGGTATCGCGCACCGTGCGCCCGATCGGTCCGGCCTGATCGAGCGAGGACGCAAAGGCGACGATGCCCCAGCGCGAACAGCGCCCATAGGTCGGCTTCATGCCGACGGTTGCGGTGAACGCCGCCGGCTGGCGGATCGAGCCGCCGGTGTCGGTCGCGGTCGCGCCCATGCACAACAAAGCCGCCACCGCCGAGGCCGAACCGCCCGAGGAGCCGCCGGGCACCAGCGTGGTATTGGCGCCGTCGCGCCGCCACGGATTGACGACGGGACCAAAGCACGAGGTCTCGTTCGACGAGCCCATCGCGAATTCGTCGTTGTTGAGCTTGCCCAGCATGACGGCGCCGTCGCGCCAGAGCTGCGACGTCACGGTGGACTCGTAGGTCGGCACGAAATTGCCGAGAATCCTGGAGCATGCGGTGGTGCGCACGTCCTTGGTCGCGAACAGATCCTTGATGCCGAGCGGAATACCGGCAAGCGGACCGCCCTCGCCTTTGGCGATCTTGGCGTCAACTTCACGCGCCATGGCGCGGGCCTGATCGGGCGTTTCCAGCACAAAGGCGTTGAGCGCGCGCGCGGCCTCGATCGCCGAAAGATGCGCCTCGGTCAGTTCCAGCGACGTGAATGATTTCTTCGCGAGGCCATCTCTAGCCTCGGCGAGGGTCAGCGATGTCAAATCGGTCATTTATTAACCGGGCTGCAGAAGAAGGGAGACAGCGTCTTGTCGTTGGCCGGATCGTCGCGCAATGCCCTGTTGCCTGCCTTGTCGGCCGCCTCCAGCGCGTCGAGCACGGCGTCGACCGCCTTGTCGGGATCGGCGGCCTTGCCCTGGCGCTCCATAGCGTCGAGGTAATTCATATAGGCCTGATAGGCCTTTTCATCGTCGCAGAGCATGCACATCGGAAGACTCTTGTATTTGTTTACTCGACGACCTTCGGCACCAGAAAGAAATGCCCCTGGGTTTCGGGCGCATTTCTGACGATATCGTCGGCGATCTCGCCATCAGTGACCACGTCAGGCCGCTTCTTCATTTCCATCGGCGTGACGGAGGTCATCGGCTCGACACCCTCGACATTGACTTCCCTTAGCTGCTCGACGAAGGCCAGCATCGCGTTCAGCTCGCCCTGTAGATGCGAAACTTCTGCTTCCTTGACCGCAATCCGCGCAAGATGCGCGATGCGGCGAACGGTGGCGGCATCGACCGACATTATATAAGGCCTTTCGCGGCAAAACTCAGTCCGCCGTATAGCAGAGGGTGGTTTTGCGCTGCAACCGCGGGGGACGTCCCCTAGCCCGCCAATCGGCTCAGCCGCGCCAGCGCCGCACCTGCCAGCGCCCGGGTCAGCTCGGCCGCCGGCATCTCGCGGCCGAGCCGCACCGCCTGCCCGGCCCAGAGATTGGTAAAATCGAGCTTGCCAAGCTTTTCTGACGCTGCCTTCAGCGGCGCCAAGCCGGTCGCGGCATGCGGAAAGGCCGGCGCATCCGGCGAAATCGGGCCAACCTCGCGCATCACGCGGTTGGCAACCCCACGCGCGGGGCGGCCGGTCATCACGTTGGTGATGACGGTGGAATCATCCCGCGCCTGGGCGAGCGCGGTCCGCGCGAGTGCGACGACCTTCGATTCCGGACAGCGCAGATAGGCGCTGCCGATCTGAACGCCGGCCGCCCCCAGCGCGAAAGCCGCCGCGATGCCCCTTCCATCGGCGATGCCGCCCGCCGCGATCACCGGGACCCTCACCGCATCGACCACCTGCGGCACCAGCGCGAAGGTACCGGGCTGTTCGGCGATATTTTCGGTCAGGAACATGCCGCGATGGCCGCCGGCTTCCGCGCCTTGCGCGATGATGGCGTCGGCGCCGTGCTCCTCGAGCCAGATCGCCTCCTTCACAACGGTCGCGGACGACATCACGACGCAGCCGGCGGCCTTGACGCGCGCAAGCAGCGCCGGATCGGGAAGACCGAAATGGAAACTGACGATTTCGGGCTTGAGCTCCTCGACCAGCTCGCACATCGCCGCGTCGAACGGCGCGCGGTTGGCGGCATTGATCGGCGCCGCCGGGTCGAGCCCCAACTCTCTATAATAAGGCGCAAGCCGTCCTTTCCAGGTGGCCTCGCGCGCGGGATCGGCATCGACCGGCCGATGGCAAAAGAAATTCATATTCACCGGCGCGGAGACGCGCTGGCGGATGATGTTGACCTGCTCGCGCGCCTTTTCGACCGATAGCATCGCACACGGCAGCGAACCCAGCGCCCCGCCCTGCGCCGCCGCGATCACGAGGTCCGCATCCATCACGCCCGCCATCGGCGCCAGCACAATCGGGAACTCGGTCTTGAACAGGTCGATCAAACGACGGTCCGGCCACATGGTCTGCTCATTTCAGAAAAAAGGGGGAATTGGCGCCGGCATCGTTGCCCGGGCCTTGAGCAAGAATAGCACCCGCAGGCCGGATCAGCTATGCATTCACGGGCCGCCTTTGACCAAAGCGCCGCAGCGCGACCATGGCCCAGATCGCCTCGACCAGCCCGAACGGCCAGGCGCCTTGCAGGAATCCGTAGATCGAACCCAGCGCGCAGGCGACCGCGAAAGCGAGGACGAACCAGCGGCTGCGATCCTCCAGCGCGTAGCTCACCAGCATCGCGGTGACCGCGAACAGACCGAAAAGTGTCAACCCGTCCATCGTGATTTTGTCACCTCCGCTTTGCAACGAGCGCATCCCGCATGTTATGCGAGCCCCATGCCTGCCCTCATTCTACCGCTGATCGATGCCGCTGCGCACTGGCCCGAACGCGGCGCGCTGATCGGCCTCGATCTCGGCACCAAGACCATCGGGGTCGCGGCGTCCGACCCCGACCGCCGGCTTGCGACCGGAGTAGAGACGATCCAGCGCAAGGCGTTCAAGGCCGACGCCGCGCGCCTGCTCGCGATCGCTGCCGAGCGCGCCGCTTCCGGATTCGTGCTCGGACTGCCCATCAACATGGACGGCAGCGAGGGACCGCGCGCGCAATCGACCCGCGCCTTCGCTCGCAATTTTTCAGGGCTCACCGACCTCGCCATCGCGCTGTGGGACGAGCGGCTCTCCACGGCAGCGGTCGAGCGCGAATTGATCGGAATGGACATGAGCCGCGCCCGCCGCGCCGAGGTGATCGACGAACACGCCGCGATCTTCATCCTGCAGGGCGCGCTCGACCGGCTGGCAAACGCGCGCGACGCCCGCTGATAGAGCGGCAGGACTCTAGCCCGACGAGACAAGCAGGAAGGTCTGGACGACCGCGGCCAGATTGTTGGCGCCGTGCACGATCACCGTGAGCCAGGTCGATTGGTAGCGGTAGCGGAGATAGCCCAGCAAGAGACCGATCGAGAAGACTTCGCCAAAGAAATACCAGTCATATTGCAGATGCAACGCCGTCCAGACCAGCGACGACAGCAAGATCGCGCCCGGTACCTTCAAAAATGACTCCGACCAGCCGCGGTAAAGAAAGCCGCGGGCGAAAAATTCCTCCGTGACCGGAGCCGCGACGCAAAATGCGAGCACCAGGAGCCACAGCGCGCCGTCGGCGCGCGCCGATCTCATGACATCCATCATGAACCCGGGCGCCGATTCCCGCCCCGTCGCGCGCGACAACAGCTCCCACGCCATGACCAGGATGGTCAGCGCGACGAGGCCGATCGCGACATTTTTCCACGGCGTCCAGCGCAATGCGAGATAGTCGGCAAACGGCGTGCCCGACAGGCGAGTGGCCAGCCAGAGCGCACCCAAAACGGCGGGCAAACCGGTGATCACGGAGAGCGAAATCGTCAGCCCCCCGCCCAGCACACGGGTCGCGGCGGCCACGTCAAGCGGCCCCTCCTGCCGCAACACGAACCAGGCCACAACCGCCATCTGCCCCGCGAACATCGCGCCAAAGATGGCGAGGCCCCACAACGCGGTACCCCAGAACTTCCAGATGCGGGGTGGGCGCTCGACGCGAATGGCCGGCGCGAGTGGACTTGCAGGATCGAGGGAATCCATCAGCTGACTTTCATCAAGGTAACGCCCGCTCCAACAGCCGGGCGACGTCGTCGCGCTCGAGATCAACGGCGCCGTACATGCTGGCGTGATTCCCGGCAAGACGGGTAGCCGCGAACAATTCGGCGTGACGCGGTGATACCTGGTTGAGCGCCGCCGTGGCGGCGAGTAGCGCCAGCTTCTCCACCGCCAGCCGTGCCACGCGCTCGGAGTCCGGCCTTCGGAATCCGGTCCCGATCAAGGCCGCCGCATCGCCGGCGCCCGGCAGGCCCGCGGTTTCCGCGACGAGATTCTGCAGGATCGCCTCGGCCGCCTCGACCTCGCGCGACAATGCGCGCAGCACATCCAGGCACATCACATTGCCCGAGCCTTCCCAGATCGCATTGACAGGCGACTCGCGATAGTGGCGCGCCAAAATGCCCTCCTCGACATAGCCGTTGCCACCGAGGCACTCCATCGCCTCATACAGAAAACCCGGCGCGCTCTTGCAGACCCAGTATTTGATTGCGGGCGTCAAGAACCGCATATAGGCCGCCTCGCTTTGATCGTGCGGCGCGCGGTCGAACGCGCGGCACAGCCGCATGACAAGGGAGATCGAGGCCTCGACATGCAGCGCCATGTCCGAGAGCACCGCCTGCATCAGCGGCTGGTCGGCGAGGTGCTTCTGGAACACGCTGCGATGTCTGGCATGATGCAGCGCGTGGGCCAAGCCCGACCGCATCAGGCCGGCGGAAGCGATCGCACAATCCTGCCGCGTCAATTGCACCATCTGGATGATGGTGCGGATGCCCTTGCCCTCGTCGCCGACGCGCACAGCGTAGGCGCCTGCGAATTCGACCTCGGACGACGCGTTGGAGCGATTGCCGAGCTTTTCCTTCAGCCGCTGGAACTGGATCGTATTGACCGACCCGTCGGGCCTGAAGCGCGGCATGAAGAAGCAGGTCAGCCCTTCGTCGGCCTGCGCCAATACCAGGAACGCGTCGCACATCGGGGCCGACATGAACCATTTATGGCCGGTGATGCGATAGGCGTCGCCGTCGCGCTCCGCCCATGTCATGTTGGAGCGCACATCGGTGCCGCCCTGCTTCTCGGTCATGCCCATGCCGAGCGTCATGCCGCGCTTTGCCGGCCACGGCGCGAAAGTCGGATCGTAGGCGCGCGTGCCGATGACAGGCATGGTCTTTGCGAGCAGATCGGGCTGCGCGGCGAGCGCCGCCACCGATGCCCGCGTCATGGTGATCGGGCACAAATGCCCGGTCTCGACCCCTGCTGCCATATAGAATTTCGTGGCGCGCACGACTTCGGCAGCGCCTCCGGCCGGCCGGCCATCGCCAGTCCAGGTCGAGTTGTGCACCCCGGCATGCGCACTGCGCGCCATCAATTCGTGATAGGCCGGGTGAAACTCGACTTCGTCGCGGCGGTTGCCCCTGGAATCAAAGGTCCGCAGTTTTGGCGTGTTCTCGTTGGCGAGCCGGCCCCGCTCGGCCATCGCGGCCGAACCCCAGTGCCGCCCGAACTCGGACAATTCCGCATGCGCCGACGCCCCGCCGTTGGCGGCGACCGCCTCCGACAACGGACGGTCGAGCGCGAACAGATCGACATCCACAAACGGCGGCGACTGGTTGAACACCTCATGGGTCGCAAAGGGAGGTTTTGTCATCGAACATTCCCTGCTCAAGGCATTGGTCTTGCCACACGCTCAATGAACTCCCTCTCCCAGCCAACTCGGGTTTACCCGAGTTGGGCATTTTAAGCGGTCGAAGTCGGATATATCCGACTTCGATGGGAGAGGATTGGGATGAGGGGTTACGGCCCATCCATAGACCGTAACCCCTCACCCGGCGCTTTGCGCCAACCTCTCCCACGGGAGAGGTTGATCCGACACGCCGCGCCTTCCCCGGGTCACAAGATTCTACCTCGCCCTCGGGGTTATCGGAAAATCATACGCGGGACCGCCCGCGCCCGGCAGCGAAAAATGCCACCACTCCTTGGAATAATTTACAAAACCTTGCTTTGCCATTGCCGCGACCAGGAGGTTTCGCCAGCGCCGCTGGGCTGGCGTGATCGACCGCGCCGCGGTATGCGCCTTGAGATCGGAACAATCATAGCCGGTGCCCATATCGACGCTGGCTTCGGGCGCGCGGACGGCCGCGGGCGCGGTGCAATCGGCATAAGTCTTGTTGGGATCGAAGACTTGCGAATTGTCGGCTTTCAGATCAACCAAGGTAAGGTCCACGGCCGCGCCGGTGGAATGGCCGGAGTGTTCGGCGATATAGCCGAGGCGGAACAGATCTTTCTTGGAGAAGGCGGGGTTATATCGCCGCTCGGCCGGCGTCTCCTGGCCGTTCCGGGCCCACACCACCATCTCATGCACCGCGCGCTCGGGGCGGTAGCAATCCAGCATCTTCAATGACAGGTGTTGGGAGGAAAGTTCCGCCTGAACGCGCTTCAGTGCCAGTCCGACATCACGCTTCACCACGCATTCGGCGGCGCCATAGCCGGCAAGCGGCCGGCCGACGAAATTATTCGTCCCGGCGTAACGGATGTCCTGGCGAATCGTCGGGTCGATGTCGCCGAGATACACGAAACCGCCGGGCAAGGTCTGCGCGGTTGCTGGGCGGGCGATGGCCGCAACCGCGAGAGCAATCATAACTTTTCGCACAGGCCGCCCCCTCAATCGTCATGGCCGGACTTCCGCCTCCGCTAGGGCTTCGGCGGACCAGCAGCGAAGACCCGGCGAAGCATCAGCGCAGACGGGTGTTCCGGCCATCCACGTCCCTTTTACGGTAAATTTCAGGGAAGACGGATGCCCGGCAAACCAGACAAGTTTACGCAGTCTGGCGACTGCTATGGCCGGGGCATGACCAAAGGGACATCTCGGGGGATAACTCATAAGCGCCCCATTCGCGCTTGCCCCCCGTTTGATCTCTGCCTATAGCTCTCGTTTTAATGACCCGTGCATCGAAATCGACCTTCGTCCTCGGTCACCGGCATCTGCTGGGAATCGAGGGCCTTTCCGCTGCCGATATCACCGGCCTGCTCGACCTCTCCGAAGAATATGTCGAGCTCAACCGCCAGGTCGACAAGAAGCGCACCTCGTTGCGCGGCCGCACCCAGGTCAACCTGTTCTTCGAAGCCTCGACCCGCACCCAGTCCTCGTTCGAATTGGCCGGCAAGCGGCTGGGCGCGGACGTCATGAACATGTCGGTGTCGTCGTCCTCGATCCGGAAGGGCGAGACGCTGATGGACACCGCGGTCACGCTCAACGCCATGCACCCGGATATCCTGGTGGTCAGACACCACGCGTCCGGCGCGGTGGAACTTTTGGCGCGCAAGGTCGACGGCTCCGTCGTCAACGCCGGCGACGGCGCCCACGAACATCCGACGCAGGCGCTGCTCGATGCCCTCACGATCCGCCGCAACAAGGGCCGTCTCGAGGGATTGCTGATCGCGATCTGCGGCGATGTCATGCATTCGCGCGTGGCGCGTTCCAACATCCTTCTTCTCAACACCATGGGCGCGCGCGTCCGCGTCGTCGCGCCCTCCACGCTGTTGCCGCGCGGCATCGAGCGGATGGGCGTCGAGGTCGCCCGCGACATGCGCGAGGGGCTGCACGGCGCCGATATCGTGATGATGCTGCGGCTGCAGCGCGAGCGCATGAACGGCTCGTTCGTGCCTTCGAGCCAGGAATACTTTCATTACTTCGGCCTCGACCAGAAGAAACTGGCCTACGCCAAGCCCGATGCGCTGGTGATGCATCCGGGGCCGATGAATCGCGGTGTTGAAATCGATTCCATCGTGGCCGACGGCGCGCAATCGCTGATCCGCGAGCAGGTGGAAATGGGAGTGGCGGTGCGGATGGCGGTGCTCGAAGCGCTCGCCCGCAACCTGCCGAACGCGTGACGTTATGCTGACAGACCGCCGCCCGATCCTGCTCGCCAACGCCCGCGTGGTCGATCCCTCGCGCGATTTCGACGGTCCGGGCGACGTCCTGATCGCCGACGGGGTGATCCGTGACCTGAAGCGCGGTATTGGCGCGGCCGGCGTGCCCGAGGGCACCGACGTCATCAATTGCGCCGGCAAGATCGTCGCCCCGGGACTGATCGACATGCGGGCCTTTGTCGGCGAACCCGGCGCCAGCCACCGCGAGACCTTTGCCTCCGCAAGCCAGGCGGCTGCCACCGGCGGTATCACCACCATCATCTGCCAGCCCGATACGTCGCCGGTGATCGACAATTCCGCGACGGTGGATTTCATCCTGCGGCGCGCCCGCGACACCGCGATCGTCAACATCCACCCCATGGCTGCGCTGACCAAGGGCCTGCGCGGCGAGGAAATGACCGAGATCGGTCTGTTGAAGGCGGCGGGCGCGGTGGCCTTCACCGACGCCGACAGGAGCGTCACCAACGCGCTGGTGATGCGCAGGGCACTGACCTATGCGCGCGATTTCGACGCGCTGATCGTTCACCACACCGAAGACCCCGATCTGGTCGGCGAAGGCGTGATGAACGAGGGCGAATTCGCCACACGGTTGGGACTGATCGGCATTCCCAACGCTGCGGAAGCCGTGATGCTGGAGCGCGACATGCGCCTCGTCGCGCTCACCGGCGGTCGCTACCACGCGGGATCGCTGAGCTGCATCGAGTCGCTGGAGATCCTCAGGCGCGCCCGCGAAGCAGGCCTCGACGTCTCGGCCTCGGTCTCGATCAACCACCTGACCCTGAACGAAAACGACATCGGTCCCTACCGGACATTTCTAAAACTGTCGCCGCCGCTGCGCACCGAGGACGACCGCCTCGCGCTGGTCGCAGCCGTGGCCTCCGGGCTGATCGACGTGATCATGTCCGACCACAACCCGCAGGACGTCGAGGTCAAGCGTCTGCCGTTCGCGGAAGCCGCCTCCGGCGCGATCGGGCTTGAGACCATGCTGCCGGCCGCACTTCGTCTGATCCACAATGGCGAGACCGATTTCAAGACGCTGATCCGCGCGATGTCGACGCGCCCCGCCGAACTCTTGGGCCTGCCGGGCGGATCGCTGCGGCCGGGCTCGCCGGCCGACGTGATCGTGATCGATACCGACACGCCCTGGATATTGGACCCCGACGACCTCAAATCACAGTGCAAGAACACGCCGTTCGACGAAGCCCGCTTCTCGGGGCGCGTGGTGCGGACCATCGTCGGCGGACGGACCGTCTATGAGCATGTCTGAAGCGTTTTCAAGCGAAGCGGACACCGGCTCGCGTCAGGAAAGCGCGTCGACAAGAGACCCTGATGCGCGCGAAATTTTGCGTCGAGGGAGGAGCGGAGATGTCAGCTAGTGCATGGCTGCCGGTGGCATTCGTCCTCGGCTATCTGCTCGGCTCGATACCATTCGGGTTGATCCTGACAAAGCTTGCGGGAACGCAGGATCTGCGCTCGATCGGCTCGGGCAATATCGGCGCCACCAATGTGCTGCGCACCGGGCGCAAGGGCCTTGCGGCCGCGACCCTGCTGCTCGACATGCTCAAGGGCACCGCCGCCGTGATTATCGCAGGCTTCTACGGCGGTCCCAACGCCGCGATGCTGGCCGCACTCGGCGCCTTTCTCGGCCACTTGTTTCCGGTATGGCTGAAATTCAGGGGCGGCAAAGGGGTCGCGGTGTATATCGGCGTGCTGCTCGGCCTGTTCTGGCCCGGCGCGGTGGTGTTTTGCCTGCTGTGGCTCGCGACCGCCGTGACCTCGCGCTACTCCTCGTTGTCGGCGCTGGTGGCGAGCTTCGTCACGCCGATCTTCCTGTGGTGGTTCGGCCACCTCGCGCTGGCCTCGCTGTTCGCCGTGCTGACGCTGTTGCTGTTCTACATGCACCGCGAAAACATCAGGCGGTTGCAGGCCGGGACCGAGGGCCGGATCGGGGCAAAGTAAGGGCGACGCCCACCGTCGTCATGGCCGGGCAAAAGCGCGAAGCGCGTCTTCGCGCTAGACGTCCCGGCCATCCACGTCTTTGTTTCGCAAGAAAAGAAAGACGTGGATGCTCGGCACGCAGACAAGTTTACGCAGTCTGCGCAAAAGCAGACTGCGATGGCCGGGCATGACGCGGAAAGGTCCTCCGCCCCACGTTTAATCCCCCTTCCCCGCGCCCTCAGGTTGATCCATGCTGCGGAAACGCATGGACACCAAGACGCCCAACTCGACAAACCTGACTGACGCTGAGCGGATCGACTGGCTGCGCTTGATCCGATCCGACAATGTCGGGCCGCGCACCTTTCGCTCCCTGGTCAATCATTTCGGCAGCGCGCGCGCCGCGCTGGAGCGGTTGCCGGATCTGGCGCGGCGCGGCGGCGCTTCGCGGCATCAGCGGATTTGCAGCGAGGCGGATGCGCTAGCGGAACTTTCGTCCAGCGAGCAGCTCGGCGTCAGCCTGATCGCCCCGGGTGAAGCCGGATACCCGCCGCGGCTGGCGGTGCTCGACGATGCGCCGCCGCTACTCGGCATGCGCGGCGCGCGCGAGGCAATGATGCGGCCGATGATCGCGATCGTCGGCTCCCGCAATGCCTCCGGCGCCGGGCTGAAATTCGCAGGCCAATTGGCGCGCGATCTCAGCGACGCCGGTTTCGTCATTGCCTCGGGCCTGGCGCGCGGCATCGATCAATCGGCCCATCGCGCCAGCCTCACAGGCGGCACGCTGGCCGTGCTGGCCGGCGGCCATGACAAGGTCTATCCGCCCGAGCATGGGGATTTGCTGACGGCCATCATCGCCTCCGGCGGCGCGATTTCGGAAATGCCGCTAGGGCACGCGCCGCGCGCCCGCGATTTTCCCCGGCGCAACCGGCTGATCTCCGGCGCATCGCTCGGCGTGGTCGTGGTGGAGGCGGCGCTTCGTTCGGGATCGCTGATTACCGCGCGCATTGCCGCCGAACAGGGCCGCGAGGTGTTCGCCGTGCCGGGCTCGCCGCTCGATCCGCGCGCCGCCGGCACCAACGATCTGATCAAGCAGGGCGCGACACTGATCACGGAAGCCTCCGAAATCATCCAGGCCGTCGAACCGATCATGGGCCGGCCGATCGAGCTGCGCGAGCCCGACGACGACCCGCTGGCTCCTGAACCCGACGCGAGCGATCGTGCGCGTATTGTCAGCCTGCTCGGACCGACCCCGGTTCTGCTCGACGACCTCATCCGGATGGCGGAAGCTTCGCCGGCGATCGTGCGCACCGTGTTGCTCGAGCTTGAACTCGCCGGACGGCTCGAGCGCCATGGCGGCGGGCTGGTGTCGTTGATCTAACGACACGCCTTTCAGCCGGTCTCGTTGCGCCCATCGAAACGCGCCCGTGCGCCTTCAATCTCGGTCTGGTGCTCCCTCGCCCATTGGCCCAGCGCTTCGACCGGCTGCCACAACCCGCGTCCGAGATCGGTCAGCTCGTAATCGACCCGCGGCGGAATTGTCGGGAAGACGGTTCGCGTGACCAGTCCGTCGCGCTCCAGCCCGCGCAGCGTGAGCGTCAGCATCCGCTGCGAGATGCCGCCGACCATGCGCTTGATCTCGTTGAAGCGCCGCGGGCCGTCACCGAGCAGCATGATGACGAACACGCTCCATTTATCGCCGACCCGCGCCAGGATCGACGCCACCCCGCGGCAATCACTGTCGAGGTGCGCGTTCGGCAGGACAGGTACCTTGGTGTTCCCAGGTTTCAACGGTGTGCTCGGGTTTAAAAAATGTGCGTTCTTGCGGAGTTTGCGGACAGTCACTCATATAGTCCAAGTTACAAACTTATACCAAGGGTGAATGATATGAAACTTCTGCACATTGATTCCAGCGTTCTCGGCCCTCACTCCGTCAGCCGGCAGGTTTCCGCCGCCATCGTCGGCCGTCTGCGTCAGGAGACGCCGGCTCTTGACATCACCTATCGCGACCTGACGTCGACGCCGCTGGCGCATCTGTCCGGTTCTCATCTCGCCGCCGCGCAAGGGGCTCCCGCTGAAGCCGCGCTCCAGCAAGACCTCGCCGCCGGTCAGGCCGTAATGGACGAATTTCTGGCCGCCGACATCGTGGTGCTTGGGGCGCCGATGTACAACTTCACCATCCCGAGCCAGCTCAAGGCCTGGATCGACCGCATCCTGGTGGCGGGCAAGACGTTTAGGTACGGCGCGCAGGGCCCGGAAGGACTGGCCGGCAACAAGCGCGTGATCGTTGCGATCTCCCGCGGCGGATTCTATGGCCCCGGTACGCCAGCCGCGGTGGGTGAGCACCTGGAAACCTATTTGCGCTGGGTGTTCGGTTTCATCGGGGTCAAAAGCCCCGAATTCATTTCCGCCGACGGAATCCAGATGGGACCGGAATATCGCGAGAAGGCGCTGGCAAGCGCCTTACAGGCCGCGACCAAACTTCACGCGGCATAACACAGATGTGAGGAGCCTGCCGTCGATACCCACGGCGGCAGGCTGGTGTCGCTCACACAAGCTTTCGAGAGCATCTAATACCAGACGCCTTGAACGCCTGTGACAATCGCGACCAGGAATGCCAGAAGGCCAATTCCGCAAAACAGCACGATGGGATTAAGCGGGCGGCCGTCGGATTTCTTCGACGAAGCGGTGAGCGTCGGCATGGGGACGGCAATGCGAATGGCTCTCGGCATTTCTGCTCTCCGTGCAAAGGTGATCCCAGATCCCCCTGCCCATTGAGACGGGCGTGCCGTCGTCAGGTTCAAATTATTCGCGAAGTTCCATGAAATTCATCCATCGGGTCTGAAACACAGCCGACGCAAGTTGCTTGAGCCAATAGGCCGTTACGACAGATGGCGCTTGCCGCGCAGCCGGATGCGTTCCTCGGCTTCCATTTGCGCCATCTCGAGCAGGCGGACGAGCACGGTAAGCTTGTGGCGCCGCGCCAGCCGAGCCAGAGCCGCGACGGTCTCTGCAATAAACAAAGCAGCCTCATCGGGCCCGCCGTCTCCCGGAATCTCTTCGTTTGGCGAACCCTCGGCCGTGTCCGAAGATCCGCGCCTCCTCCGGTTCCCAGGCTTGGTCAAAGCACATCCAATGCCGTGTATTTTCGCAAGATACCCTCTCCGAGAGCGCAACTCTAGGACGTATTTCTCAACTTTTTGGTTAGTGACGGGGTGCCACCAACCGTGCTTTCAACATCTGTCGATTTGACAGGGGCCGCCTGTGCACCCATGTTCGGATCGAAACGGCCGACGCGAGTCTCGCGGAACCGGCCTTTATTTTTCCCATAAGCCATTGGAATGACATGAATATCGTCATTGTCGAGTTGCCGGCCAAAGCCAAGACAATCAACAAATATCTGGGGGCCTCCTACGAGGTTCTGGCCTCTTTCGGCCATGTCCGCGACCTCCCGGCCAAGAACGGATCGGTGGATCCGGAGGCCAATTTCCAGATGATCTGGGAGGTCGACCCCAAGGCGGCGGGCCGGCTCAACGATATCGCCAAGGCGCTCAAGGGCGCCGACAAGCTGATTCTTGCAACCGACCCGGATCGCGAGGGCGAGGCGATCTCATGGCATGTGCTGGAGGTGCTGAAGGAGAAGCGCGCGCTCAAGGACCAGACGATCGAGCGCGTGGTGTTCAACGCGATCACCAAGCAGGCCGTCTCGGAAGCGATGAAGCATCCGCGCCAGATCGATGGCGCGCTGGTAGACGCCTACATGGCGCGCCGTGCGCTGGATTATCTGGTCGGCTTCACGCTGTCGCCGGTGCTATGGCGCAAATTGCCCGGCGCGCGCTCCGCAGGACGGGTGCAGTCGGTGGCGCTGCGGCTGGTCTGCGACCGCGAACTCGAAATCGAGAAATTCGTGCCGCGCGAATACTGGTCGCTGGTGGCAACCTTGGCGACCACGCGCGGCGAGACGTTCGAAGCCCGCCTGGTCGGCGCCGACGGCAAGAAGATCCAGCGGCTCGATATCGGCACCGGCGCCGAAGCCGAGGATTTCAAGAAGGCGATCGAGGCCGCCAACTTCACGGTAACGACGGTTGAAGCCAAGCCGGCGCGGCGCAATCCGCAGGCTCCCTTCACCACCTCGACGCTGCAGCAGGAAGCCAGCCGCAAGCTCGGTTTTGCCCCGGCGCATACCATGCGGATCGCGCAGCGGCTCTATGAAGGAATCGATATCGGCGGCGAGACCACCGGCCTCATTACCTATATGCGAACCGACGGCGTACAGATCGACGGTTCGGCGATCACGCAGGCGCGCAAGGTGATCGGCGAGGATTACGGCAACGCCTACGTGCCCGACGCACCGCGCCAGTACCAGACCAAGGCCAAGAACGCGCAGGAAGCACACGAAGCGATCCGCCCAACCGACCTGTCGCGGCGGCCTGCCGACATGCGCCGTCGGCTCGATACCGATCAGGCCAAGCTTTACGAGCTGATCTGGATCCGCACCATTGCGAGCCAGATGGAATCCGCCGAGCTGGAGCGCACCACCGTCGATATCACGGCGAAGGCCGGCTCCCGGGTGCTGGAACTTCGCGCCTCCGGCCAAGTGATCAAATTCGACGGCTTCCTCGCGCTCTACCAGGAAGGCCGCGACGATGACGGCGACGATGAGGACAGTCGCCGCCTCCCCGCGATGAGCGAGGGCGAGGCGTTGAAGCGCAGGGACCTCGCCGTCACCCAGCACTTCACCGAACCGCCGCCGCGTTTCTCCGAGGCCTCCCTGGTCAAGCGCATGGAAGAGCTCGGCATCGGCCGTCCCTCGACCTACGCCTCGATCCTGCAGGTGTTGAAGGACCGCGGCTATGTCAGGCTCGAGAAGAAGCGCCTGCACGGCGAGGACAAGGGCCGCGTCGTGGTCGCGTTCCTGGAAAACTTCTTCGCGCGCTATGTCGAATATGATTTCACCGCCGCGCTGGAAGAGCAGCTCGATCGCATCTCCAACAACGAGATTTCCTGGCAGCAGGTGCTGAAGGATTTCTGGGGTGACTTCATCGGCGCAGTGAACGAGATCAAGGATTTGCGGGTCACCCAGGTGCTGGACGCGCTCGACGACATGCTGGGGCCGCACATCTACGCACCGCGCGAGGATGGCGGCGATCCCCGGCAATGCCCGAGCTGCGGCACCGGCAAGCTCAACCTCAAGGCCGGAAAATTCGGCGCCTTTGTCGGCTGCTCCAATTATCCGGAGTGCCGATACACCCGCCCGCTTGCCGCCGACAGCGAAGCCAGCGCCGACCGCATCCTGGGCAAGGATCCACAGACCGATCGCGACGTGGTCGTGAAGGCCGGACGGTTCGGACCCTACATCCAGCTCGGCGAGCAAAAGGATTATGCGGAAGGCGAAAAGCCGAAGCGCGCTGGCATTCCGAAGAACATGTCGCCTTCCGACATCGAACTCGATATGGCGCTGAAGCTGTTGTCGCTGCCGCGCGAAATCGGCAAGCATCCCGAAACCGGCCAGCCGATCACTGCGGGGCTGGGCCGCTTCGGCCCCTTCGTGCGTCATGAGAAGACCTATGCCAGCCTTGAGGCCGGCGACGAGGTTTTCGACATCGGGCTGAACCGCGCGGTGACGCTGATTGCCGAAAAGATCGCGAAAGGCCCGAGCGGCCGCCGCTTCGGCGCCGATCCCGGCAAGCCGCTGGGCGATCATCCGACGCTTGGCGCGGTTGCGGTCAAGAGCGGCCGTTATGGCGCCTATGTCACGGCCGGCGGCGTCAACGCCACGATCCCGAGCGACAAGACCCAGGATACCATCACACTGCCCGAAGCGATCGCGCTGATCGATGAACGCGTGGCGAAAGGCGGCAGCGCGAAGCGGGGCGGCAAGAAGGCGAAGGCGGCAAAACCTGCCAAGGCGGAGGTGGATGCGAAGCCAACAAAGCCCGCCAAGAAGGTGGCCGCGAAGAAATCCGCGGCAAAGCCGAAATCCGATGCCGTCAACAAGGCGCGTGGGCCGGTAACGGCGAAAACTTCGCCCTCCAAGGTGGCAAAACCCGTCGCCAAGAAGAGCGCCGGCAAGGCAAGCGGATAAAGTGGCAAAGCAACGCGACAGCGGCTTTCCGACAAGGGACGCTATCGTCGCTTTTATCCGCGCGCATCCGGGAAAGGTCGGCACCCGCGAGATCGCACGTGAGTTCGGCCTCAGGAATGCCGACCGCGCCGCGCTGAAACAGATCCTGCGCGAGCTCGCCGACGAAGGCGTGATCCAAAAGCGCGGCAAGGAGATCCGCGAGCCCAAAGTCCTCCCGGCGACCGTGATGGCCGACATCACCAGCCGCGACAGCGATGGTGAACTGATCGCTGTTCCCGCCGAATGGGACGAGGTGGAAAGCGGCGAGCCGCCGAAAATCCGCATTCATGTTCCACGGCGGCCGCAGCCGGGCACCGCGGCAGGTGTCGGCGACCGTGCGCTGCTGCGCGTGGAGAAGCTCGAAGAGCGCGACCGTGAGGGCACGGTCTATCGCGGCCGCGTCATCAAGGTCATCGATCACGCCAGGACCCGCGTGCTCGGAATCTTCCGCGCCCTTGCCGGCGGCGGCGGGCGGCTGATCCCCGTCGACAAGAAGCAGGCCGGCCGCGAATTGAACATCGCGAAGGCCGACAGCCATGGCGCCGAGGACGGCGATCTCGTCAGCGTCGATCTGGTGCGCTCGCGCGGCTACGGGCTGGCTTCCGGCAAGGTAAAGGAGCGGCTGGGCTCGCTGGCATCGGAGAAAGCGGTCAGCCTGATCGCGATCCACGCCCACGAAATTCCGCAGGCGTTTTCAACGGCCGCCTTGCGCGAGGCCGAAGAAGCAAGACCCGCAAGCCTGAAGGGCCGCGAGGACTGGCGCGACGTCCCGCTGGTCACCATCGATCCGCCCGATGCCAAGGATCACGACGACGCGGTCCACGCCGAGCCTGATCCCGATCCGAACAACAAAGGCGGCTACATCGTCAATGTCGCGATCGCCGACGTCGCGTTCTATGTGCGGCCGGGATCGGCGCTTGACCGCGATGCGCTCATCCGCGGCAATTCGGTGTATTTCCCCGACCGCGTGGTGCCGATGCTGCCCGAGCGTATCTCCAACGATCTGTGTTCACTGGTGCCGGGCGAACCACGCGGCGCGCTCGCGGTGCGGATGGTGATCGGCAATGACGGCCGCAAGCGCTCGCACAGCTTCCACCGCATCCTGATGCGCTCGGCGGCGAAACTGAATTACGCGCAGACGCAGGCCGCGATCGATGGAAGGCCCGATGACACCGCAGGCCCCCTGCTCGATCCGATCCTGAAGCCGCTTTATGACGCCTATGCGGTGGTGAAGCGGGCGCGCGACGAGCGCGCCCCGCTCGATCTCGACATTCCCGAGCGCAAGATCCTGTTGAAGGCGGACGGCACCGTGGATCGCGTGATCGTTCCGGAGCGGCTCGATGCGCACAAGCTGATCGAAGAATTCATGATCCTGGCCAATGTCGCGGCGGCCGAAATGCTTGAAAAGAAGTCGCTGCCCCTTATCTATCGCGTGCACGATGAACCGACGCTCGAGAAGGTTCATAATCTCCGGGAATTCCTGAAAACCCTCGATCTGCCGTTCGCACCGAGCGGCTCATTGCGACCATCGCTGTTCAATTACGTACTGGCGCAGGTCAGGGGACACGAAGCCGAATCGCTGGTGAACGAAGTGGTGTTGCGCTCGCAGGCCCAGGCTGAATATTCAGCCGAGAATTATGGCCATTTCGGCCTGAACCTGCGGCGTTATGCGCATTTCACTTCGCCTATCAGGCGATACGCGGACCTGATCGTGCATCGCGCATTGATCCGGGGCCTGGGGCTCGGCGAGGGCGCGCTGCCGGAGACCGAGACGGTGGAAAGCCTGACCGAAATTGCCGCCCAGATTTCCGTCACCGAGCGCCGCGCCATGAAGGCGGAGCGCGAAACCGCCGACCGCCTGATCGCGCATTTCCTCGCCGACCGCATCGGCGCCACCTTTCAGGGCCGCATCTCCGGCGTCACCCGCGCCGGGCTTTTCGTCAAGCTCGCTGACACCGGCGCCGACGGCCTGATCCCGATCCGCACGCTGGGAACCGAGTATTTCAACTATGACGAGACCCGTCATGCGCTGGTCGGCTCGCGCAGCGGTGCCATGCACCGGTTGGGGGACGTCGTCGACGTTCGTCTGGTAGAAGCAGCCCCCGTGGCAGGCGCGTTGCGGTTCGAACTGTTATCGGAGGGCATCGTCCCCGCGCGCGGACGCAAACGCCAGGATGTGTCAAAGGCGCAGGCCAAAGCGCATCCGGGCCGAAGCCCGCGCAAGAAAGACCACAAGCCGCGCAAGGCGAAGGGCGGCAAATCAAAGAAGGGCAAATCATGGAAGGCATGAGTGCACACCCTATCGTCTGGAGCCGGGAATCCGCGGGAGCGGAAAAGCGCGACGTCTGGACCGCGCTGAAGCGCGGATTCCGTAGCCGCTGCCCCCGCTGCGGCGAAGGCAAGCTGTTTCGCGCCTTCCTCAAGGTCGACGATCACTGTTCGGCCTGCGGGCTGGATTTCACACCGCATCGCGCCGACGATCTGCCGGCCTATCTCGTCATCGTCATCGTGGGCCACATCGTGGTGCCGCTGGTATTGATGATCGAAACCAATTATTCGCCCCCGGTGGCGCTTCAACTGGCGATCTATCTGCCGCTGACCCTGTTTGCGTCATTGGCGCTGCTGCAGCCGGTGAAGGGCGCGGTGGTCGGGGTGCAATGGGCGCTGCGGATGCACGGATTTGACGAACTGAATCCCGAGCCATAGACCGAACCATCCCACCAACAGGAAACCAAGACGGGCGGCGGCGTGCTATGGGCGAGACCGGAAAGGCGGAGAAGGAAGCCGACCATCACCCCTATCGCCGCCCGGTCGACGCCGCCACGCTGATCCTGGTCGATCGCAGCTCGCCGGCGCCAAAAGTCCTTGTCGGCAAACGCCACGACAAGGTGGTGTTCATGCCCGGCAAATTCGTCTTTCCGGGCGGCCGCGTCGACAAGGCGGACAGCCGCGTCGCCGTCGCCGCTCCTATTCCGAAGGCGCTTGAAGCGAACCTGCTGAAGGGCCGCCCGAAGATCACACCATCACGCGCACGTTCGCTCGCGGTCGCGGCAATCCGCGAGGCCTGCGAGGAAACCGGCCTCTGTCTTGGACGCAAGGGCGATGGCGAAGCGCCCGCGCTCAAGGGGCCATGGCAACCGTTTGCCGAGGCGGGCCTTTTGCCCGACCCGTCCGGGCTGTTCCTGATCGCGCGCGCGATCACCCCGCCCGGCCGTATCCGGCGTTTCGACACGCGGTTCTTCGCTGCGGACGCCTCCGCGATCGCCCATCGGGTCGAGGGCGTGATCCATGCCGATGCAGAACTGGTCGAACTGGTCTGGGTCGAGCTCGGATCGAAGCCGCTCGCCGACCTGCATCCGATGACCAAAAACGTGCTGAACGAGCTCGAAAAGCGCCTCGCCACCGGCCCGCTGCGCCACGACACCGACGTGCCGTTTTTCCATTTCTACGGCGGCAAGATGCAGAAGGATGTGCTGGGGGCGTAGTGTTTCCCCCTCACCTCGCACGCCGCGACGAACCCGCAACGACAAAAACCGCTTGTTTGAGGGTTAATCGGGCAAATCCGGGGTCAATTCGGCCCTGAAATCCTTGACTTTGGACGGATCGAGGCTAGGTTGCGCGGCGAATGCGCCCCCTGATGGGCCGGCGCCGGATTCCAGACATCAAGGGTTTTGCACATGGCCAAAGCGGTCACCATCAAGGTCAAGCTCGTTTCCTCGGCGGACACCGGCTTCTATTACGTCGCCAAGAAGAACTCGCGCACCATGACCGACAAGCTGGTCAAGAAGAAGTACGATCCGGTCGCGCGCAAGCACGTCGAATTCCGCGAGTTCAAGATCAAGTAAGATTGCGGAAGCTGCTGACTTCAACGGGGCCTTTCGGGCCCCGTTTTCGTTTTCGGTGGGCGCTGTGTTCGGCCGTCCCCCGGGGGCGCCAAACCGCGAATTGTCGAGATTTGTTGCAGATCAATGCGCGGCACCAGGGCGCCGGACCAATCTTCACAACGTGTTGTGGAGATATACCCATGTTCAAGATTTCGATTCTGGTATGGATGATGCTGGGAACCGCGCTTGCGGGCGCCGCCGTGATCGCGGTCCTCGCCGTCCCAAGCCTCGCCGATCAGGCGATGACGAATATCCCCCGCGCGGTCCTGATCGGCTTCGCCCTCGCCATGCCGCTGTCATATCTGGTCGCACGAAAAATCGGCGCTTCGTCCGCCCGATAAATCGCAGATTGGATGAGGCGGTGCTGGTTTAACCGGCGGTGACCAGCGGCGGCCGCGTCGGGCGCAGCAGTGCAAAGGCCACCTGGATCATTCCCGCCGCCAACCCGAGCGCGACGCCGATCCGCCAGGCCAGCGCGTAGGAGCCGAGCGCGTCATAGATCAGCCCGCCGCCATAGGCGCCGAGGAAACTGCCGAGCTGGTGGCTCATGAAGGCGAGCCCCTGGATCATGGCCTGCCATTTCAGGCCGAACATCTCGGCGACGGCGCCCGCCACCAAAGGCCCCACCCCGAGCCAGAGGAATCCCATCAGCGCGCCAAACAGCAACGTCGTCGCGGGCGACGGCGGCAGCATGAAATACCACGCCAGCACCAGCGACCTTGAAACGTAAATCATCCCGAGCAACGCCAGCTTGTTCCAGCGGCCGCCGGCCCAGCCGAAGAACAGGCTGCCCAGCACGTTGAAGCCGCCGATCACCCCGAGTGTCTGCGCGCTCAGCATCGGGTCCATGCCGCAAATCGCGAGATAGGACGGCAGATGCGTGGTGATGAAGACGAGCTGCATGCCGCAGACGAAATACGCGCACGTCATCACCACGAATGAGGCATTGCCGAATGCAACCTTCGCCGCCACCGCCGCCGAGCTGTTGCCGATTTCATCGGAAGCCGGCCGCGGCAGCGGAACCTGGTCGACCTTGCCGGCGAACCAGGCCGCCGGCACCAGCGCCAGCGACAGGACCACAAAGCCAGCAAGACTTGTCCGCCAGCCGTAATCCTGATTGAGGATTTGCCCCAGAGGCGCCGCCATCAACGCGCCCAGCGACCCCGCGGCAGAGACGATCCCCAGCACCGTGCTGCGCACGATTGCAGGAACCGCGCGCGCCGCCACCGACATTGCAATCGCGGAAGCAGTGCACGCCAGTGACATCCCGATCAGCACGCCCGCCCCCAGCATCACGCTGGGAAACCCTTGCGCGCCTGCCATCAGCGACAGACCGGCGACATACAGAAGCGCCCCCGCCAACATGATCGCGCGAAAGCCAAAGCGCACCGTGAACGCGCCGGCGAGCGGCTGCAAGAAGCCCCAGGCGAGGTTCTGGACGGCAATGGCCAGCGTGAAATCGGAAACGGATATCCCGACATCGTGGGTCAGCGGCTGCAGAAAGATGCCGAGCGACTGGCGCAAGCCCATGCTCAGGCTGAGCATCAGCGAGGCACCGATCAGAATGGGGAGCGTGGGACGAAGGCTTCGCAGGAGCGATATGTTCTTGGTCTTTCTTCGGCCAGAGGTTCGAAATCCCGCGCGCACCGTCGAATCGAATCTTTTACACCGATCTGTGTAATCAAGATGTCCATGGGCGATATTTTCAAGTTTGGCGCGGCGCGATTCCTGGCACAGCCGGCGCCTGTCGCAAATGCCGTATTTCCCTCATTTAAAGACATACGCTTGCCGAGGGATTTGCGAGGTCAACATGGTTTTGCCGTCGGCGCGACAGCGGAAACCCGCACCTCTCGCATTCGCATTTTTGGAGGATAGGTCCGGAAATCCCGAACGCTCAGGCGGCGTTCGCCACCACGCGGTTGCGGCCGTCATGCTTGGCGCGGTAGAGCGCGGTGTCGGCGCGCTTGAGCACATCGGCCACGGCCTCGCCCTTGCGCTCAAGGGTCGACAGGCCGATCGAGATCGTGACCTCGATACGGTTTGCGCCCTTGTTGACCGCGAACGGCTCGCCCGCGATCGAACGTCGCAGCCTTTCCGCCACCATGCCGGCGACGTGCAAGTCGGTTTCCGGCATCACAATGACAAACTCCTCGCCGCCGTAACGACAGGCGAGATCGATACCGCGGATCGACTTGCGGACCCGGACGGCGAATTCGCGCAGCACGTCATCGCCGGCGTCGTGGCCGTAATTGTCGTTGATCGATTTGAAAAAATCGATGTCGAGCATCATCAGCGCCAACGGCTTGCCGCGGCTCGAGGCCTGCTCGGCGAGCGTCCCCAGATGGCTCTCCATGTAACGGCGGTTATGCAGGCCCGTCAGCGCATCGGTGATCGCCATCTCGATGGAGTTCTGCACGTTGTCGCGCAGATGGTCGGTATAACGCCGCTTGCGGATCTGGGTGCGCGCGCGGGCCAGCAACTCGTTCTTGTCGACCGGGCGAAGCAGATAATCGTTGACGCCGATCTCGAGGCCCCGGAGCAGCCGCGTATTGTTATCGGCGTCGGCGATCGCGAGGATCGGCACGTGCCGGGTCCGCTCCAGCGAGCGCGCCTGGCTGCAGAGCCGCAGGCCGTCGAAATTATCAAGGCCGAGCGAGACGATCAGCAGATCGTAATCGCCGTCGGCGGCGCGAAACAGCGCTTCCGCAGGGTTGGTCTCGACATCGACGGTGTGCTCGGTGCTCAGCACCGGCGCCAGCCGCTCATAGGACGACGGCCGGTCGTCGACCAGAAGCACGCGGCCACCCTTCCCGGTGTCGGCCACGGCGCTGCGCTCCGGCGCCTGCACCCCGATCTCGAGCGAGGTGATGGCGCGCATGCGCAGTTCATCGGTCATCATCTTCAGCCGCGTCAGCGAACGCACCCGTGCGATCAGCACGATGTCGGACACCGGTTTGGTCAGAAAATCGTCGGCGCCGGCTTCCAGCCCGCGCACGCGGTCGGCCGGGCTGTCCAGCGCCGTTACAATGACCACCGGAATGAAATGCGTTGCCGGATTGGACTTCAGCCGGCGGCATACCTCGAAGCCGTCCATGTCAGGCATCATGACGTCGAGCAGAATGATGTCGCAGTCGGCACGCGCGCAGACCGCCAGCGCCTCCGCCCCGTTGGAGGCGGTCAAGACATCGAAATACTCGGCCGACAGCCGCGCTTCCAACAGCTTGACGTTGGCGGGGACGTCATCGACGACCAGAATGCGCGCGGACATCTCTTCTCCCTATCCGATGAAGCGTCGGACGGTTTCGATAAACTTGCCGACCGAAATCGGCTTGGACAAATAGGCCTCGCAGCCGCCTTCGCGGATGCGTTCCTCGTCACCCTTCATCGCGAATGCCGTGACCGCGACGACCGGGATGGAACGCAGTTCCGGGTCATCCTTGATCCACCGCGTCACTTCGAGGCCGGACACTTGCGGAAGCTGGATATCCATCAAGACAAGATCGGGCCGAAGCTTGCGCACGAGATCGAGCGCCTCGAAACCGTTGCTGGTGCCGGAAGTTTGATAGCCATGTGCCTCGAGCAGATCGCGAAAGAGCTTCATGTTGAGCTCGTTGTCCTCCACGATCAGGACGGTTTTTGCCATCCCGCCCCTCCCATCCCGGCTATAAAGCCCCGGCGTGCGGGGCATCGGGCGCCGCCGCCAAGGGTGTCAAAAAGTGAAATCAAACTAGCGCCAGATTCGCTCTAACCCGTTAAGCCCAAGTGCCGTCTTTATGCGAAGTGGTTTCCACTTGCTTGAACACGTTCCGCAGACTCGGGCATGATCGTTTCAAAATAAAGACCATAAGTTACGGAAAGGCAAACAGACCAGTTGAGAAAACCCACTCACAACCCCCGGGAAGTGGCTGAAATCGTTGCAGTTCAGGCGCTTTCCTTTGTTGCGGGCGACCCTGAGCGGCTGGGGGCGTTCCTGGCCGAAAGCGGGATCGGTCCGGAGACTCTGCGGAAGGCTGCCGCCGACCCGCGTTTTCTCGCCAGCGTACTCGATTTTGTGATGCGTGATGACGCGACCGTGAAGGCGTTCGCGGCGGCCTCGCAGCTTCATCCCACCAACATTGCCGCAGCTCACCAGGCGCTGAACGACCCCCAATGGGAGCGCGACGTGCCGTGACATCCACCGCGCCGGCATTGGGGGAAGGACCGACCTGCTTCTGCCGGGACTGCCTCCATGATCTGGACCTCGCGGCGAGGCGATGCGGTGAATGCGGTTCGCCTCGCCTTGTTCGTCACCCTGCGCTGCCTTCGCTCACGCTTGCCCACATCGATTGCGACGCGTTCTATGCGACGGTAGAGAAGCGCGACAACCCCGAGCTCGCCGACAAGCCTGTCATCATCGGCGGCGGCAAGCGCGGCGTGGTCTCGGCGGCCTGCTACATTTCCCGCACCTTCGGCGTACGCTCGGCAATGCCGATGTTCAAGGCCCTGACGCTGTGCCCCTCGGCGATCGTGATCCGGCCCGACATGGCCAAGTATGTCAGGGTCGGCCGCGAGGTGCGCCGCGCGATGCAGACGCTGACGCCGCTGGTCGAACCGCTGTCGATCGACGAGGCGTTCCTGGATCTCGGCGGGACCCAGCGCGTCCACGGCATGATCCCGGCAAAGGTCCTGGCGCGTTTCGCCCGCGAGGTCGAGCGCGATATCGGCATTACGGTTTCCGTCGGTCTGTCCTGCAACAAGTTCCTGGCCAAGATCGCCTCCGATCTGGACAAGCCGCGCGGCTTTGCCGCGCTTGATCAGGATCAGGCGCGTGCGATGCTAAAGGACAAGCCGGTCGGCTTCATCTTCGGCGTCGGACCCGCGACCCAGGAGCGGCTGGTCCAGCGCGGCTTTCGCACCATCGCCGATCTGCAGCGCGCCGACGAGACCGACCTGATGAAGCAGTTTGGCACGGAGGGCCGCAGGTTGTGGCGGCTGGCACGCGGCATCGACGATCGTCGCGTGGTAGCCGATCGCGGCGCCAAGACCATTTCCAACGAGACCACCTTCGAGACCGACATCCGCGATTTTGCAACACTCGAAAAGACGCTGTGGCGGCTGTCGGAGAAGGTGTCGTCGCGACTTAAGAGCAGCGAACTGGCGGGATCGACCATCACGCTGAAGCTGAAGACCGCCGACTTTCGGCAGCGTACCCGCTCGCAATCGATTCACGCTCCGACCCAGCTTGCGGCCAAGATTTTCGCGGTATCGAGGGAAATGCTGGCGAAGGAAATCGACGGTACCGCTTTCCGCCTGATGGGCACCGGCGTCAGCGCGCTGCGCCCGGGTTCTCAAGCCCACGACACCGACATGCTGGATCGCCGCTCGGCGGACGCCGAGCGCGCGATCGACGATCTGCGCAGGAAATTCGGCCAGGCCGCCGTGATCAGGGGCATCGCCTATGAGGGGCCGGAGAAGACGGAACGGGAGTAGTCCGGAACGCCGTCACTTACACGGCTTGGAATCCTTGACGTCGAACTTTCCGAGCGCACCGGAGATCACAAAGTCATTGTAGTCGAGAACCAGTGCCCGCGAGACACCGTTTTCAAACAGCTCGAATGACATCGCATAGACCGGCGTCTGCTCGCCGTCAGTGGGCTTGGCGTCGTGATCAAAATAGCTGACGGTGACCGGCCACCGCGTCATCGATTTCATGACGTCGTTTTGGGTCGAGGGGTCCGGTGAGGCGATGGTCCGGTCACCGGGTATCGGCTGCCCGATCACCGACAGGGTATTGAAGACCTTTTCGCCATTGTCCGAGCCGTCATAGACCGTCAGCTCGAGCACGGATTTGCCCTCTTTCGCGGCGGCGATGATGCGCTGAATTTGCTCGGTCGGAAATACCGTCGAGCCGTCGAGCGTGAACGTCTTGACCTGGGGCTGTTTCAATTTGACCGTGATGTGATCGCCGGTCCGCTCCGCTATGCCGTCGACCGGGCTCGAACTCGGTATCGTTCATGCGCGAATTGATTTTGAAGCGATAGCTCTTGCCTTCGCCATCTTCCCACGACGTCGAACGAAGATCGCTGAGCGTCACCTTGCCCTCGCCGCTATCCATCTCGGACACCTGCCTGAATTCGGAGGTGTAGCCTTCGCAGGCGCTGCCGGTAAAATTATAGAGAATGCGTCCCCGCGCGCTGTTGATCGAGTTGGATCCGCGCGACTTCAAGAGATTGAGATCGTAGAGCGCCTGATGCGGGAGAAACGCGCCGCTTGCCGCGGCGTCGGCTTTGCCGGCGGCAAGCCCTGTCGCCATCGCGACCGCAGCAAGGATCCGCGCCAGCGATTTGGCATCACGGGGCAAAATCCGGAATGAGCGAGCCATGTTTTTTCCTTGGGCCGGAGCATGATCCGGAAAAGTGGAACCGGTTTTCCGAAAAGATCATGCGCAAACAAATAGGGCTTCGACACTTTATTCACCGCCCGATTGCGCCGCAACTGCGGCCACATCACGGAAAAGTAAGATTTGCGACCGGATTGCCATGTTTTTCGGCATTTCCGCCACCGCCCTGCCCTCGCTTGCAAGTGGGAACACGATGCGCGAAACAAAGCTGCCCCGATCGGACTTGGTTCGGGCGCTGGTCGAATCAAAACGGGGACGAAACATGGCGGGTACGGTCGAACAGAAACTTGCGGCACAGGGCATCGTTCTGCATCAGCCGCCGAGCCCGGTAGCGAATTACGTCGGTTTCGTGCGCACCGGGAACCTGCTGTTCGTTTCGGGGCAGGTTTGCCTCGACCCGGAGGGCAAGCTGATCGCCAAGGGCAAACTTGGCGCCGGCGTCACGGTGGAGCAAGGCGCCGCCGCGGCGCGCGGCTGCGCCATCAACCTTCTGGCGCAGATCAAGGCCGCGCTCGGCGACCTCGACAAGGTGGTCCGGGTGGTCCGCCTCGGCGGCTTCGTCAATTCCGCTCCGGATTTTCTGGATGGGCCGAAGGTACTCAACGGCGCCTCCGACCTGATGGTCGCGGCCTTCGGCGACAGGGGCCGCCATGCCCGAACCACCGTCGGCGTTGCTTCGCTGCCGTCGGATGCCTCGGTCGAGGTCGAAGGGGTCTTCGAAATCTCCTAGAGCGGAGCCGCCGATGCGCGCACCCGATTGGCTGACGGAGCGGCCGGTGGCCCATCGCGGCCTGCACGATCGCGCGCGCGGCATCATCGAAAATATGCCGGGTGCGGCGCTCGCCGCGATCGATGGCAATTTCGCCATCGAGTGCGACATCCAGCTTACCGCCGACGGCGAGGCCATGGTGCATCACGACGACGCGCTGGGCCGCCTCACCGACGGCGCTGGCGCCCTGCTCGGCTTGACCTCGCAAGCGCTCAAGGCGACCGCCTTCAAGGATACGGCCGAGAGGATGATGACGCTTGGCGATCTCTGCGCGCTGGTCAGAGGCCGCGTCCCGATCGTGATCGAGGTGAAGAGCCATTTTGACGGCGACCCCAAATTGGTGAGGCGGATGGCGGAAGTGCTTGGCGCCTATTCCGGACCGGTGGCGGGCATGTCGTTCGACCCGGATCAGGTCAAGGCGCTGCGCGAGACGATGCCGGAACTTCCCCGTGGCATCGTCGCCCAGCGCTTCTACAGCGAAGCCGACTGGCCGGAGGCCACAGTGGCCCAGCGCACGGGCATGCTTCACCTCAGACACGCGTTCCACACGCGCCCGCATTTCGTCGCTTATTGGGTGAATGATTTGCCGGCGACGGCACCCTGGATTGCCCGCCACGTTTTCGGCCTGCCGCTCCTGACCTGGACGGTGCGGACAACAGAACAGCGCGAGCGCGCCGCCCGCTACGCCGATCAGATGATCTTCGAGGGCTTCCGGCCGTAAGACCCGACCGTGCCAGGACCTTTAAATCCGCGGAACCCGCGCCCTTGAAGTCGAAAGCGCAATGCCCGATCTTCAATAGCGTGGTCACCATGTGCGATGGCTGATCGTAGCGCGTGACCGGTTCAAATCATCGATGGATTCATCTGAAATAACCCTCGAAGCCGTCTCGTCCATCAGCCAGATCCCGGCTGAGGATTGGGATGCCTGCGCCAATCCGGTTCCGGATACCGGCAGCCTTGATGGGCTCGACACGCTGGCCTTGCCTGCCTCCGCCCGCTACTTCTGTACCAGCTTAAAGCATGACTACAACCCCTTCGTTTCACATGCATTTTTCTCCGCCTTGGAGGTATCCGGATCGGCCTGCGCGCGAACCGGCTGGGGACCGCGCCATCTGCTCGCGCGGCGCGATGGCATTATCGCCGGCATTGTGCCCTGCTATCTGAAATCGCATTCGCAGGGCGAATACGTATTCGACCGCGGCTGGGCCGACGCCTATGAGCGCGCCGGCGGGCGCTATTACCCGAAGCTGCAGGCCTCGGTTCCCTTCACGCCGGCCACCGGCCCGCGCCTCCTGATCCGCGATGGCGTCGACAAGGATGAAATCGCAACTGCCTTGGCAAGCGGCCTGATCGGGCTGTGCGAAGCGACGCATGCGTCATCTGCTCACGTCACCTTCGCGCGCGAGGCGGAATGGAAGTTTCTCGCCAAGCGCGGATTCCTGCAGCGAACCGACCAGCAATTCCACTGGCACAACCAGGGTTACCGCCATTTTGACGATTTCCTTGCCACGCTGAATTCGCGCCACCGCAAGGCGATCAGGCGCGAACGGCGCGATGCATTGGCGAACGGCATCACGATCCACGCGCTCAACGGCAGCGACATCACCGAGGACGCCTGGGACGCCTTCTTTGCCTTCTACATGGAGACCGGTTCGCGCAAATGGGGCCGGCCCTACCTCACCCGCTCCTTCTTCTCGCTGATCGGCGAGAGCATGGCCAAGGACGTGCTCCTGATCATGGCGAGGCGCAACGACCGTTGGATCGCCGGCGCCATCAATTTCATCGGTTCCGACACGTTGTTCGGCCGCAACTGGGGCGCGATCGAGCATCACCCGTTCCTGCATTTCGAGGTCTGCTATTATCAGGCGATCGATTTTGCCATTTCGCGCGGCTTGAAGACGGTGGAGGCCGGCGCACAAGGGGAGCACAAGATCGCACGCGGATACTTGCCGCAAACCACTTATTCGGCGCATTACATCGCCGACCCCGGCCTGCGCCGCGCCATCGACGAGTATCTCAGGCGCGAGCGCGCCTATGTCGCGGAGGCCGCGCGCGAACTCAGCGAGGCCGGGCCGTTTCGCAAGAACGCGGACGAACCGGCCAGCGAATAGAACCGGATCCGATAGAACCAGATATGGGAGCAGCCATGCCCGCCTATGACCCCCAAAACCCCTTCGCAAAGATCCTGCGCGGCGAATTCCCCAGCTACAAGGTGTATGAGGACGACCACACGCTGGCCTTTCTCGACATCATGCCGCGCTGCCCAGGGCATACGCTGGTGATCCCGAAGGCTCCCGCCCGCAATATCCTCGATATCAGCCCTGAGGATTTCGCCTATGTCGCTCGCACCTCCCACAGAATAGCGCGCGCCGCGATGACGGCGTTTGCGGCCGACGGCATCACCGTGCAGCAATTCAATGAACATGCCGGCGGACAGGTGGTGTTTCATCTGCACATGCATGTGATGCCGCGCCGCAATGGCGTGGCGCTATTGCCGCCGGCGAGCCGCAAGGAAGATGGCAAGGTGCTGGAGAAAAACGCGGCGAAGCTGGTAGCGGCGCTGAAGGGATGAGAGCGTCATTCCGGGATAGTGCGCAAGCACCAGACCCGGAATCTCGAGATTCCGGGTTCGATGCTTCGCATCGCCCCGGAATGACACTCCCACTCACTCCTCCCCGCCAACCCCCGCCTTCTGCGCCGCCAGCGGCGAGAATTCGCATCGGTCGGGCTTGAGGTCGAGCAGCGGCGTTTGGTCGAGGCAATCGAGACCCCGCACCAGCACCGTATTGCCCTCGATTCCCACCAGCTTGACGATCGAGGTGCCGATCGGATTCGGCCGCACCGGTGAACGCAGCGAGAATGTGCCGCGGGTCGATTTGTTGTTCTTCGGGCTTTGCAGAACGAGATTGCGTCGCGACTGATGCAGCCAATAGATCACTTCGAGGTTTTCGTAAAAATCGAGACCTTTCAGCGCCGGCACCCACGGTTCGAAAATCTCGAGCCGGCAGACCGGACCGCTATGGCTCCCCTGCCGCGGCGTATCCTCGCGCGAGGTCCAGGGTGTGCGAATGCGGCCGATGAAGACGAGGCCGGCGTCGCTTGCTTTGGGCATCTCGACGGCGACTTCGCCCTCGCGGAGTTCACTTTCTCGAACCATGCTTCAATCCAATGAGATGTTTTGGGCCTTGATCACTTCAGACCAGCGTGCCCGGTCGGCATCGATGAATTCCGCGATGGCCGCGCTGCTGCGCGGCCGCAGCACCGAATAGCCGATGTTCTCCAGTGACGCGCGGAACGCATCGTCGTTCATCGCCCGGTCGAGGCCGCCTTTCAGAACTTGCGCGACGTGATCCGGCACCCTTGCGGGCGCAACGACACCGAACCAGACGCTGACGAGGTAATCGGGATAGCCGCTCTCCGCAATGGTCGGAACGTCAGGAAGATCGGAAATCCGGCGCGCCGAACTCACGCCCAGCGCCCGCAACATTCCCGCTCGCACCGGCGGGAGCGCCGTGCCCAGCGAGTTGAACATGACCTGGATGTTGCCCGCCAAAAGATCCGTCAGCGCCGGCCCGGCGCCTTTATAGGGCACATGGGTCATCTCGATGCCGGCCATGTGCTTGAACATCTCGCCGGCGAGGTGAATGGTGCCTCCCGTCCCGGCCGAACCGAAACTCAGCTTGCCGGGATTTTGTTTGGCATAGGCCACAAATTCCGCGATCGTCGTTGCCGGCACCGAGGGGTGAACCTCCATCACCACCGGCACCTCGGTGATAAGCGCCAGCATGCGAAAATCCCGCGCCGGATCGTAGGACAGATTCTTGTACAGCAGGGGATTTTGCACGATCATCGAACCGGCCACGACCAGGAGGGTGTAACCGTCGGCGTCGGCGCGCGCCACCGCCTCGGCGCCGATCGCACCTTGGGCCCCCGGCCTGTTCTCGACAAACGCCGCCTGTCCCAAATCCCTGCCGAGAAACTCCGCCACCAGCCAGCCGAGAATGTCGGTCGGACCGCCCGCGGCATAGGGAACGACGACCCTGATCGGACGCGCCGGAAACTCGGCGCCATTGCCGCCAGCCGTTGCGACGATGGCGGTCGCGCCGACAAGCCAGGCGATCAAGGCCGACCTCGCGGGCAAATCCATGCCGTTTCCCCGATGGGCGTTTTGTCAGACAGTAGCCGAATGCGCCGCGGCTGCAATTCGTTAAACCGCCCGTGACGACGCGCCTATCAGCCAAGCCACCATTTGCCGGCAAGCATCAGGAGTTCGCCGGAGACCACGCCAGCAAAGATGGACCGTCGGGTCGCCATGAAGACGATGAATCCGCCGGCGACTGCGCCATAGCGCAACCCATCCGGCACGCTGGCCAAGGCGCCCGGCGGAAATCTGCGCGATGACGCCCGCAAGGATCGCGGTCGCCACCGCCCTCACCCACACCAGGAGGTCTGAGCCCTCATCGACGCCGGCGCCAAGCCAAAGCCCGATCATGCGCCAGACCTCATTCGGCAGGAAGCCCGCGATCAGGAGCACCAGCAGCGCATGCCAGTCACCGAGGAAATCGCTCATTGCTGTTCTCGCCACCAGTGGACCGCGTAGGCGATGGTGCCGGCCGAGACGCCGCTGATCAGGATATCGACCCCAGTGTGGAACCTGGCCACCAGCGGAAACATCACTAGCCCCAACGCCAGCGCCAGGATGTCGGCAAGATGCCGGCAGTTGCGCGCGGTCGAGAGCAGGAACGCGAGCGGCGTCAGGAGCAGGATCGCGGCCGCGAACAGTTCCGGGAGTTTGGCGGCAAGGCCATAGCCGATCGTTGTCGCCGTCAAGGTGACCGAAACCAGGCTGGCGGCGAGTCCATGGACGAACGCGATGCGGCGCTTGGTTGGCACGTGTGGCAACAGGCGAAAGCATTCGACCCACAGGGTGACGGCGATGAAATGGGTGGCCAGCACGAGCTGTCGGCGCTTCGTCTGTGGCGTGCGCAGCATCGGCAGCACCGACACCACCATCGGAAACAGCCTGATCGCACTCACCGTCACGGCGATGGCCGCCTGCACCACTGTCGCGCCGGAGCCGAGCGTCGAGATCAGGATGATCTGTGCTGGGCCTGCCCAAACAAACAGCGTGCTCGCCAACACCCAGCCCAGGCTGAAATGCGTGTCGTGCGCGAGCGCGCCGATTCCGACATAGGTCGCAAACAGCACCAGCGTCAGCACCGTTGAGGTAACCGATCGCATTCCCCATGCGAAGGCGCGCAGGGGACTTTGCCATCGGGTCGAGTCAAGAGCAGGAAGGGCCAAGGGAAACCGGATTGTTTGACTGGTCGCGCGCATAACGCTGACGAAACGGACCCACGTCAAGCGAAGCCAGGTTCACGGCAGGCATGCAAAGCGCACGAGATCAAAGCCAACTCACCCGCTGACATTCATATTGCGCAGCACGAGGCAAGCGCCGCCGGCGTGACGGATACGGTTGCAGAGATCGTCGGCAACGGGGCGCGTGTCGGCGCCGATCCGCACCTGATAGAAGGTGCGGGTCCCCCGGCTGCGGAAGATTGAGCCGAGCAAGCTTGGATCCTGATCGCCGATCACGGCGCGCAACCGCGTCATCGCGCGGGAATACATCGCCAACGCCTGGTCGCGGTTGAAACCGGCGGCGAGCTGCACGCCCCACGGCCGGTCGGCACCCAGCTTCACATGCTGTTCAAGCTCGGTGACAAAGTAGTTCGGGGCGCGCTTGAGCAACGCCATCAGTTCGCGACAGCCGGCGTGCGTCGCGCGGTCGGGCATCTTGCCGCTCTTGCCGGCAGCGGCCCATTCATCGACCGTGGTGCCGGTGATGGCAGCGACGTAATTGCGCGTCTCCTGCGGCATCGCCCCAGTGCCCGCGAGCCATTCCTGGACGCGACGCGGTCCGGCATTGTAGGCGGCCGCGGCCAGCCCGAGATTGCCGAACTGGGTGCGCAATTCGTTGAGGAATTCGGCGGATTTCGGCAGCGCCTGCACCGGATCGAAGGGATCGAGCAGACGGCGCTCGCTCGCGGTGCCCGGCATGAACTGCGCGATGCCCTGCGCGCGCTGGCCGCGGCGGGTAAGCGGTCCCAACGCATCGGACTGGAAACGGCTTTCCTGCCAGATCACGCGCGCGAAAAATTCCAGCGGCAACTCGTTGGCCTTCGCCGCCGCCTCGATCATCAGGCACACCGCCTCCCGTGTCTCGGCCTCCCGCACGTCCGTCGCCGGCTTCTGCGTCCCACCCTTGCTCGCATCGTTGGGCATGGCGAGCTCTTCCACGCCAGGCCTCGCGATCCCGCCACCGGTTTGCGCTGGCGCCGCCTCCTCCGCGGTCGCCCCAGCCACCGGCCAGCAAAGCGTCACGACCACGGCGCAAAGCGCGGCACGCGCAGCCCAGAGCATTTGCATTGCAGTCCTGTCCTGGCTCAGACCATGCTTGACACGGGGGACCGGCAGTCTAGCTATCTCACAATGATGGCGCGTCTATGAGGAGCTTGAGGACATGACGGCGGCTTCCGACGACCCGCTTGGCTTCGCGCCTGACGACGACGCGCCGATTCCCTATATGGCGCGCACCCGGGAATATTACGCGGCGATCGGCTACACCACGCCCTATCGCTGGGCCCATTATGTCGATGCGCCGTTCCAGCCCTTGCGCAAACCGCTCGCCCAATCCCGCATCGCCATTGTCACGACGGCGGCGCCGTTCGATCCCGCCAAGGGTGATCAAGGTCCCGGCGCCAAATACAATGGTGGCGCCAAATTCTATTCGGTTTACGACGGCGACACCTCGAAGTCGCACGACTTGCGGATTTCGCACATCGCCTATGACCGCATGCACACCTCGGCCGAGGACAGCGGCACCTGGTTTCCGCTGCCGCAATTGCTGAGGCTCCAACGCGAGGGACGGGTCGGCGAAGTTGCCCCGCGTTTCTTCGGCGCGCCGACCAACCGCAGCCATCGCGTCACGATCGAAACCGATGCGCCCGAAATTCTTGCCCGCTGCCAGGCCGATCATGTCGACGCCGCGGTGCTGCTGCCGAATTGCCCGGTATGTCACCAGACCGTCAGTCTGGTCGCGCGGCATCTGGAAGCCAACGGCATTTCCACCGTCGTGATGGGCTGCGCCAAGGACATCGTCGAGCACGCCGCGGTGCCGCGGTTTCTGTTCTCCGATTTTCCGCTCGGCAACTCCGCCGGCAAGCCGCACGATGCGGACTCGCAAGCCTTTACGCTCGAACTCGCGCTGCGCGTGCTGGAGAACGCGCCGGCGGCGCAAACCACGGTGCAATCGCCGCTGCGCTGGCGCGCTGACGCTGCCTGGAAGCGCGATTACAACAACATCGCGGCCTTGAGCGCCGAAGAGCTGGCGCGGCGGCGCCGCGAATTCGACGCCCAAAAGGAAATCGCGCGCGGATTGCGCGAAACCGCGGCGTAACGGCAGACCACCAATTTACCCAAATAACATCATTGCAAAATTCTGGATTTTCTACTGGAGGTGGCATGATCCTCCGGATCGCAGGGTCGATCGACAAAAATCCGGGCTTGCCGGCGGCGATCAGTTTACGTTAACGCCGCATTTTGCCGGCTGCAGGCTTCCGCAGGCAGCAAAGCCGCGTAAAAGTCTCCCTCTTTATTGGGAGTTTTCGATGTTGGACCGACGCCAGAGCGCGCGCGACAAGGTTATTTATGGCGGTGTCGCCGAGATCGGCGAGCGTGGCACGTCCAGAGATTGCGTCGTGCGCAACATCTCCGAAAACGGCGCTCACCTCGAATTCAGCAACGACGTCCCTCTGCCGAAGGATACGATGCTGCTGACGATCGCGCGAAAGGGACGCTCCTTCCTCGCCAAGATCATCTGGTGGCGCGACAATTTCGTCGGCGTCGCGTTCAGTTCGGAATCCCCGTACGAATTGCCCGGCTCCGACCTCGCGGAGCGGCTGCGCAAGAGCGAGCAGAAAAAACGCCAGCTGCAGCGCCGTATCAAACAGCTCCTGGAGGGCTAAGCGCGGCGACATGCCGTTCCGGCATATCCCGAGGGGATCGGTCCCGCCGATCTTGCTTTGCCGGCGCGGGCTGTCTGACGCTACCGGGGCTCGCGGGGCTGATCCGGCAAGACCGCGAGATCCTACGGTCGGCGTCGGCGCAACATTTCCCGCTTGATCGCAATCCACCGACCGATACAGCCGTCAGACCGATTGAATGTTCCTGAGCCGGTATTTCCCGACAATTGTCCGACCGCGGTAAGGGTCATGCCGTTTCCAGCGCCGACCGAATGCAATGTGCCATCCGGATCGACCTGTCCGCTGCCGCCCCTGACGATAATCTTCCCGTCCACGATCCTCGCGGGTACCGAGCCAGAATTAGGACATCCGGCCCCCGTAAACGTCCATGCCCCGTCAAAATTCCTGCTTTCCGGCTGCGGCGTCGAGGCAGGCGCTTCTGCGGTGGGTGGTTGCGTCTCACTTTCGGGCCCGGAAAGGAAGGCCAATTTGGCACCGCCGGCTTCAACGTCGCTGTGATGTGAGCGATCCATCGCGTCAGAGGGGTTTGACGCGAAGATCGACAAGGCGCACCAGAAGGCCGCCCTCTTCAGCCACGCTCGAATGATTCCACTCATATCGCTCGTCTTCGGCAACGAAGCCCAGATAGTGTTGCCGACAACTAGCTAGATCACAAGCGAAGGGAGATCAATTCCCCAGAGCCGCGTCCGGACTGTGCGGATCCGCCGCCATTCGAAGCGGAGCGCCTTCCCTAAAGCAGAATGGAGCTTCCTTGGCCAGATACGACCACCGCTCCGCCATCGATAGCCACAAGTCTCGATTCTGCTCGTCGCTTTCGGCACGCCTTCGGCATTGCGCCTCTTGGGCGCGACAATCCTGTAAATTAATCACGACCCCACCCCCGTGAAGCAGCCCAATTTACGAAATAATTTTTATCTGAGTCGCAGCATCGGCGCACGAATGATTTTGGCTGTTCTGCGGCAGATCGGTCGCTTACGACACAAAACTGCAAACAACTCAGCCGCCGGATCGAATCGCGATCAAGAATTGTCGCTAGACCGGACTTGCCATTCAACCTTCCTGCATCGCGGTCATGGCCTTGGCGCGGATTGGCGCCACCGGACGGCGCGCCTCGCCCACCTCCAGGGTGAAGCGCTGGTCAAGCGAGTACCAGGGCGCCGCAAGGCCCAACTCCGGCGACGGTTCGTCGTGGCGAACGTAATTGCCGATCAGGGCGCGGGTGACACCAAACTGCACGTCTGAATCGATATGCTCGTCGTCGGGCACGTAAACTTGCGAGATCAGGGTTTTGAACCCGGGCTTGTAGACCATGAAGTGCAGATGCGCCGGCCGGTAGTTGTGGCGACGGGTGGCCCGCACCAATTCTCCGACCGGCCCGTCGATCGGTATCGGGTACCCCGCCGGCTTCACACTCCGGAAATTGAAGCGTCCGCCCTCGTCGGAAACAAAGCGCCCGCGCAAATTCATCTCGGCCTGCTTCGGATCCTGGTTCTCGTAGAGACCTTCCGGCGAGGAATGCCAGACGTCGACTTCAGCCCCTGCGACAGGGCGCCCGTTTACGTCTTCGACGGCAACACGAACGACAAGTCCCGGACCCGGCGTCGGCGAGCGCACCAGCGTATCGCCGCTTGCGCACAGCGGCTGATCGTCCCGCCAGAACGGCCCCAGCAGATTGGCCTGGGTCTCGGTCTGGCCATTGTTGCCGTTGTTGAGCAGGCAGACGAGCGACGATACGCCCAATGAGCCCGACATCAACACCACTTCGTTGTGCGAAGGCGTCGTCTTCTGTCCCATCGCCACGATGAGCCTGACCGCTTCCTGAAACTCGCGTTCGGTGAGGCGGACTTCGCGCACAAACCCGTGCAGGTGGCGCACCAGCGCCAGCAATATCTCGCGCAGGCGCGGATCTTCCACGCGGCCGACGGCTTCAACGACAGCGTCCGTCACCATGGCCTGATTTTCGATGATCATTTGCGCCTCCTGAGCCGTTACCCAACCCGCATGCATATCCGCTGCTAAGCGATGATCCCAACAAAAAGCCGGCGGTCTCGCGACGCGCCGGCTTCCTGATTCCTTAATTAATATCGCCTGCTCACACCTTGACCAGCGGGCCGCGCGAGGCCGGTCCCTTCGAGCCGCCGCTCGGACCGCTCGGTTTCGGCTTGCGCGGCACCGTGCGCTTGCGCGCGCCGGGCAGTTTTTCCGGCTTCGGCGTGACCGGTCCTTCGACGAACTCGAAACCGATCTTTTCCTGTGCGGGATCCGCAGCCGCCTCGTCCTTGACCAGCACGACACGGACGTGACCGCCGCCCTTGAGCTTGCCGAACAGCACTTCGTCGGCCAGCGGCTTCTTGATGTGCTCCTGGATGATGCGCGCCATCGGCCGCGCCCCCATCTGCTCATCATAGCCGTGCTGCACCAGCCATGCCTTGGCCGGTTCCGACAATTCGATGGTGACATCGCGGTCGGCGAGCTGCGCCTCGAGCTGCAGCACGAACTTCTCCACCACCATGCCGATCACGTCGGCATTAAGATGCGCGAACGAAACGATGGCATCGAGCCGGTTGCGGAATTCCGGAGCGAACTGCCGGTTGATCGCCTCGTGATCATCGCCTTCCCGCCTGCTGCGCGTGAAGCCGAAGGCCTGGCGCGCGAGGTCGGCGGCGCCCGCATTCGTGGTCATGATCAGGATCACGTTGCGGAAGTTGACCTGCTTGCCGTTATGGTCGGTCAGCCGGCCATGATCCATGATCTGCAGCAGCACGTTGTAGAGATCCGGATGCGCCTTCTCGATTTCGTCGAGCAACACCACGCAATGCGGATGCTGGTCGACGCCGTCGGTAAGCAGCCCACCTTGGTCGAAGCCGACATAGCCGGGAGGCGCGCCGATCAGGCGCGACACGGTGTGCCGCTCCATATATTCGGACATGTCGAAGCAAATCAGCTCGACACCGAGCGATGCTGCGAGCTGTTTGGCGACCTCGGTCTTGCCGACGCCGGTGGGACCTGAGAACAGATAACAGCCGATCGGCTTCTCCGGCTCGCGCAGGCCGGCCCGCGCCAGCTTGATCGAGGCCGAGAGAGCTTCGATCGCCTTGTCCTGGCCAAACACCACGCGCTTCAAGGTCTGTTCGAGGTGCTTCAGAACCTCGGCATCGTCCTTCGACACGCTCTTGGGCGGAATCCGCGCCATGGTCGCGATCGTGGTCTCGATCTCCTTGATGCCGATGGTTTTCTTGCGCTTGTTCTCCGCGACCAGCATCTGTGCCGCCCCGGATTCGTCAATCACGTCGATCGCCTTGTCCGGCAACTTGCGGTCGTGAATGTAGCGCGACGACAATTGCACCGCGGCCTCGATGGCCTCGTTGGTGTATTTGAGCCGGTGGTAGTCCTCGAAATACGGCTTCAGGCCCTTGAGGATCGCGATCGCGTCTTCCACCGTCGGCTCGTTGATATCGATCTTCTGGAACCGGCGAACCAGCGCGCGATCCTTCTCGAAGTGCTGGCGATATTCCTTGTAGGTGGTCGAGCCCATGCAGCGGATGGTGCCCGACGCCAATGCCGGCTTGAGCAGGTTGGAAGCATCCATCGCGCCGCCGGAAGTCGCGCCCGCGCCGATCACGGTGTGGATCTCATCGATGAACAGGATGGCGTTCGGGTGCGCCTCGAGTTCCTTGAGCACCTGCTTCAGCCGCTCCTCGAAGTCGCCGCGGTAGCGCGTGCCGGCCAGCAGCGTTCCCATGTCCAGCGAGAACACGGTAGCGGCCGCCAATACTTCCGGCACTTCGCTATCGACAATGCGCTTGGCGAGCCCTTCCGCGATCGCGGTCTTGCCGACGCCGGCTTCGCCGACGAACAGCGGATTGTTCTTCTGCCGGCGGCACAGCACCTGGATCGCGCGGTTGATCTCGGAATTCCGTCCGATCACCGGATCGATCTTGCCGTCGCGCGCCTTCTTGTTGAGGTTGACGCAGTAAGTATCGAGCGCTTCGCCCTTCTTCTTGGAATCCTCGTTGCCCTTGGTCTCGGTCTCTTCGTCGACGCCGCGGACAGGACGTGCTTCCGATACCCCGGGCCGCTTGGCGATGCCGTGGCTGATGTAATTGACCGCGTCGTAGCGGGTCATGTCCTGCTCCTGCAGGAAATACGCCGCGTGGCTCTCGCGCTCGGCAAAGATCGCGATCAGCACATTGGCGCCGGTCACCTCCTCGCGCCCCGACGACTGGACGTAAATCACCGCGCGCTGAATCACGCGCTGGAAACCGGCAGTCGGCTTGGCGTCGTCGGCTCCGTCCGTCACCAGATTTTCGAACTCGGTCTCGAGATAGTTGACGAGACTGGTGCGCAGCTTGTCGAGATCGACGCTGCAGGCGCGCATGACGGCTGCCGCGTCCGAGTCATCGATCAGCGACAGCAAAAGATGTTCGAGCGTCGCATATTGATGATGACGCTCGTTTGCAATCGCCAGCGCACGATGCAGGGATTGTTCTAGGCTTTGGGAAAAAGTCGGCATTCGCGTCCTCTGTGGCCCCCGCCATCATGATCGTCGGCGCCCGGTCAGGCAACAACAACCTTTATCATATATATAGTTACCTCCGATCATGGCGAAAAGACCGGTTCCCTCGAACGGGCTGGGTTCTTCCCGCACGCTCGCGTGATTCTTGGGGTTACCCGTGTTTGTCCGGGGTTCACCGACCTTCACCCAACGCTACGGATGCAAGACCCGTTCCGATTTTTGGCGGATCACGCGCAACGTCACTTCTTTTCCATCACGCATTGCAGGGGATGCTGGTGCTTGCGTGCAAAATCCATCACCTGCGTCACCTTGGTCTCGGCGATTTCATAGGTGAATATGCCACATTCGCCGATCCCGTGATGATGGACGTGCAGCATGATCTTGGTCGCGGCTTCGACGTCCTTATTGAAGAATTTCTCCAGGACGTGAACGACGAATTCCATCGGCGTGTAGTCGTCGTTCAATATCAGGACGCGATAGAGATTTGGCCGCTTTGTCTTCGGTTTGACCTTGGCGATAACGGATGTAGCGGGACCGCCTGCTCCGCCAACGCGGTTCTCATCATTGCCCATTCGGGGAGCAGAGACGCCGGCAGCCGGCACGGACGGATCAGGTCTGGTCATCAATTGTAACATGGCACAGGCGTTCGAAGTCCCCATGGAAGCTGGTCAGCGACCGGACGATGTCTCACCAGAGAGGCATCGAACAAGCCTGGACACCCTTCCGGATCGCCGCTTCCCGGCCAGCACGACCCATCAGCTGGACCGATGGCAGGACCAAGAATATGGGTCTACCTTCGGTTTGCTGCAAGCGCGCAGATGTTGACCGGACACGACTTGCGACAGACCCGATTCCCGGATCGGCGATGCCAGAGGTTAATCAATCCTGGCGGGTTTGACAAAGCGAGAGGATGCAGCCCCAAGTGCAATCGGCCGCGAACGCGCCGGTGCGATCGTGATATTTTTATTCGCGATGGGCCCGCGGATCGAGGTCCGGCCGTTCCGGGGCAATAAGGCAATAAAAAGCCCGGCTTGACGGCCGGGCTTTTTTTGAAAACGAACCGAGCGCTGCGGTTAGTGGGCAGCCGGCGTAAACTTCGAAACGATGCCTTCCAGCGGCTTGAAGGTCTGTTTGGCGAGATCGCCGTAAAGGCCTGCAATCTTCTGCGACTCAGCCACGAAAGTCTCGTAGGCTGATTTGGCGAATTCCGTCTGCACTTCGAGCGCCTTGTCGAGCGATTTCACGCCGGACAGCTTTTCCACGAACGATTTCGCGTCCTCGAAGGACTTCTTGGTGTAGTCGCCATAGGCGCTTGCGATGGCTTGGAAGCCGCTCTGAAGGCTCGTCGCCGAAGCAACGACCGTCTCAAGTTGCTCTTTTCCGTACTGCTGAATGTCTTCAACCTTGACCATGATGGTTCCTTTCCCAGACCGATGTTATTGACCTGCCGGGAGGTCCCGGCCCCCTGACGATTCCTTATATAGTGCATCGCACAAAAAAGTCAAAGAACTTGCTGCATCGCACAAAAATCCCCGATATTTCCATCGAATACCGGGGTTTCACGCAAGCCTTTCTTAATCTTTTGGAAACCCCGGCCACCTAACCTGATTCCTGGGCCTGTCCTGTTCCGGGCAGGCATCCGAAATCTGTTTGCGTACAGCGTCTTAGCTGGAATGGCGGACTGGTCGGCCGGCCGGGCGGGATATGCGCTCAGGACCGGTATCCGAACAGGGAACGTGCCGGCTGTTGGGCATAATTTGGCCTCACGAACCGGTGATCAAGGCAGAAATTGGGACGGGGAAGTTCATGCTTCGCACAACCTTGGCTTCCTCGCATGCTCTGCGGGTTTGCTTCTTCGGGTTCGTCGCGGTCACCACCGCGGTCACTTTCACCACCGACAACGCCGAGGCGCGCCGTTACAGGCATCACGTGCATTATGTGCGCCACCACGAGGCGCAAGAAAGCTACAGCCCGGCGTTCTCCTCCATCATCGTAGACGCCAACTCCGGCGCGACGCTTTCTTCGAACAATCCCGACGCGAGCCGCCATCCCGCCTCGCTCACCAAGATCATGACGCTCTATCTGCTGTTCGAGCGCCTCGATGCCGGCAAGATGAAGCTCGACACGGAAATGCAGGTGTCCGAGCACGCCTCCGATCAGGCGCCTACCAAACTCGGATTGCGCCCCGGCCAGACCATTCGCGTCGAAGACGCCATCAAGGGATTGGTGACACGCTCGGCCAACGACGCCGCCGTCGTGATCGCCGAAGCCATTGCCGGCGACGAAGACGATTTCGCCAAGCTGATGACGCACAAGGCGCGCACGCTTGGGATGACCAAGACGGTCTATCGCAATGCGTCGGGTCTGCCCGACGACGACCAGGTGACGACGGCGCGCGATCAATCGACGCTGGGCCGCGCCATCCAGGACCGCTTTCCCCGCTATTATCGCTACTTCTCGACGATGGCGTTCAACTTTCGCGGCCATTCGATCCGCAACCACAATCACCTGCTCGGCACCGTCGAGGGCGTTGACGGAATCAAGACCGGCTACACCCGCGCGTCCGGCTTCAATCTCGTGACATCGATGCGCAGGGGCAACCGCCATCTGGTGGGCGTGGTCATGGGAGGCCGCAGCGGCAGCTCGCGCGACGCCATCATGCGCAACCTGCTTGCAGAAAATCTCGAGAAGGCTTCGACCAAGCGTACCGTTGCCGCGATCACCGAACGCAATCCTGCCGATGCCACTACCGAAGTGGCGGAAGCCGACGCCGCAACTCAGCCCGCGCCGATGGTTCAGGTCCAGGGCGCCGTGCAGGTCGCGCCGGTTTCGGCTGAGCCGCCTGCCCCGCTCGGCCTCGCGATCGGCCGCTCCGGCGTCGCGAACAACGGCCTCAACTGCGACGGCGGCTGTGCCCCAGTCCAAGTTCGATTCCAAGTTCGATCCCAAGCCCGAGACGAAGTCCGAGCCAGCACCGCTCACCAATGGCGTGATTCAAACCCAGCCGATCGCAGCGATCCCCGGTTCGTCCGAGCCGATGAAGCCGGTCAAGGTGAAGACGGTGCAGATCAAGGCCGGACAGGTCAAGCTGGCCTCGGCCGGCTCCGCCCAGCCGGCCCCCCCTGTCACCAGCGCGATACCGGCCCGAGCGGAAGTGCCGGAAACGTCGAGCGCTGTCGTCGCCAAGGCCGAAATTGTTAAGGGCGATGCGGCCAAGACCGAAACGACCAGGACTGACACGGCCAGGACGGACTTGCCGCCGCAGCCGGCCAACCACGGCACCGGAAACGGTCTGCTTGGCGTGTTGCCGGCGTCGAGCTTGCCGTCCTCCTCCACCTCGCAGGCGATGGCCTACGCCGATCCCTCCCCGCGCATCCAACCGCCGCCGCAGACCGTTCAGCAAAACAGCGCGATCAAACCTGAGGTAACCCACACGGGATGGATCATTCAGGTCGGCGCGCTGGAGAGCGAGAGCGAAGCGCGGCAGCGCATTGATGCCGCGCGCAGCCAGGCCCACGGCCTGCTCAACAAGGCTGATCCCTTTACCGAACCGGTCGTCGCCAAAGGCGACAGAAAGCTGTTCCGGGCCCGCTTTGCCGGCCTCGACCGCGATCAGGCCGAAGCGGTATGCCGGACGCTGAAGCGCAACGACATTTCCTGCATCACCGTTCGGAACTGATCGACCTGGAATACAGTCGGTTCTGATGGAATCAGAACCGGCGCCCTGGTCTGTTGTTTGACGCGTTTTCTTAACGCGAACCGGCATCCACCTCGCTCGAAGAGCTCCAGCCGTCATGTCGGCGCCCGGAAAAAACCGGGCCTTTGCAAACCTCTCGTCAAGATTTTGCAGTTAAACCTGCTGGCATGAATGATCGACCACGCCGGACAACGGCGGGCGGCAACGGGGCGTCAACCGGAGAAGGAAGCAGAAGCGGCTCGCAGTTCTTGGCGTTGGTGGCGTTGCCGGAGTTAACTGTGATGCGTGCGAAGCAAAATCTCCTTGGCCTCGTTTACACGGGCGGCGAGGTACGTCGACCCCCCTTGGTCGGGATGCAGTTTCTTCATGAGCGCGCGGTGCGCCCGGCCGATCTCGTCGCGCCCCGCCCCCGGCTGCAGGCCAAGGATCTGATAGGCCTCCTCGTCCGTCATTTTGCCGCTCGCCGCCGCGCGGCCCTGCCCCCTTGCCGCGTCTCCCTGCGCGTTCTGACGCCAGGCGGGAAACCTGCGGTCCAGATAGCTTTCAAGTAACGGCACGCTTTCGGCGTCGAAGCCGGGGATCATCGCGATCAGTTGCGGCAGGTCGAATTCCTCAAGCGAGTGGCCGGCATTCGGCCCGGCCACGATCTGGCCCGAAAGGTCGCCGCTGTCGTGATCGAGCGTCATCTCGAGATACTGCGAGCGGACCCGCGACGTCTGTCCCGCCGAACGTTGTCCGCTCGAGCCTCCGAACATCCCGCCGATAGTGCTGAAACCCGACGCCCCGAACGGCGACCAGCCCAGTAGTCCTGCGCCGAAGATACCGAGCGGGATGGCGACCGCGAGTTCGCCCCTGATGCCGGTAAAGGCGGCGACCGCGAGCGCCACCATGCCGCCGCGATCTTGATCGCGCGCGCAAGCACGACCGGATTGGCTGCGCGAAACATCTGCAGCAGCGAGTAAAGAACGATAACGGCGACGACGCCGGCGATCAGGGTGGGCATGGCTTCAATATAGCGGGATCGGCGGCAAAAAGCATCGCGGCCATGTCTACCCAGGCGACCGGCGATCACGAAAAGCTCGTTGGCGTTGCCGGTCGAAGCCATTATTCTTATTCTTCGGTCCGATACCGCAGCCGGATAGCAATGGAGCGCGAAATGGCGGCACAGGGATTGACGACCATCAAGAGCAGCCACGGGCCGCAAGATACCATGAACAGGCTCGAGGCCGCGGTGAAGGCCAAGGGCATGACGGTGTTTGCCCGGATCGATCACGCCGCCGGCGCATCGGCGGTCGGTCTGTCGCTGCACCCGACCGAGGTCCTGATCTTCGGCAATGCCAAGGGCGGCACGCCGCTGATGCAAGCGGTCCAGACCATCGGGATCGACCTGCCGCTGAAGGCGCTGGTCTGGCAGGACGCCTCCGGCGATACCTGGCTCTCCTACAATGATCCGGCCTGGCTGGCGCAACGGCATGGACTGGGCGGGACGGAAGCCCCGGTCGGCAACATGACCGCCGCGCTGGATGCGGTCGCGAAAGCCGCGACGGCGGGGTGACTTGAACTTCCCGCTTCAAGCCGTGACCGCGGCGATCCATCGAGATCACTTCATCTGGCCGAGCAATTTGGCCGCGCCGCTTCCGGTCTTCGACAGCCGCAGCAGCGCCTCGCGTCCGCCGGCGGCATAGGCCGCGGCGGCGCGCAGCAGTTCGCGCAATTGCGCCGCAGCACCGGGATCGAACCGGCACCACGCGCCGCCGGTCAGGCGCGCGATTTCCCGGAACGCCTGTTCGGCGACGGCGTCGTGCCCCTCCTGAAACATGAACACCGGCACCTTGAGCAGGCCGAGTTCGCCCGCCTTGACGCAGAGCTCGTCGACCCTCTCCTCCATGGCGTCGCCGACGAAGACCACCGCCCGCACCCCGGAGGCGACCGCCTCGCGCCGCGCTTCCGACAACACCTTGCCGATCTGGGTATTGCCGCCGCGGCAATCGATCTTGCCCATCAGCTTCGCCAGTTGCGCGCTGTCGGAAATCCAGCCCGTGGCGCGGCACTCGTTGAGGCCGCGATAATAGACGAGGCGGATATCGAGACTGCCGAGCGCCGCCGCCTCGCGAAACATGTCGGCCTGCAGCGCGCAGGCCATGTCCCATGTCGGCTGCCGGCTCATGGTGGCGTCGAGCGCGAATACCAGCCGGCCCCGCCGCCCGCCGCATGCGGCGACATCGCCTTGGCCTTGGCGACGAAGGCGGCGATGTCTTCGGAAGCCGACGGCCTCGCCTCCGGCAGCGAACCGGCCTTGCGGACGGCCTTGCGTCGAGGATACTCGCTCGCAGATTTCGGTTTGGTCGGTTCGCCGGACATAGGCGCTCGCAAATTGCTGCAAGCCCTATGTGGGCCGCGATCCGAAGCGGGTCAATGCGCAGGCGTCGCGACAGGCAATGAAGCGGCCGACGCCGATCGAGGCGGCGCGGAAGAGCGTCAGTTCTGGGACGACCGGCACATAGGGCGCAACCGGCCCGGCATCGGTCATCGCCGGCGGCGCCTTGACGTCCGACCGGCTTGAGCGGGCTGTCGTCATCGAGGAATTTGTCGAGCATGCCCTGGATCGACGCCTTTACCTCGTCCGGACCGGTATCGCGCATGTCGGTATGCTGGAAGGCGGTTCGGACGACCGTGATCCCGGCCTTCTCGCAGATCTTCTTCGGCAGGAACGACGCCGGGATCGGGCTTGAAGACGGGATCCTTCGAGCGGAACGAGAGGATCTTGAACCGGCCGTCGGTCATGAACGGCACGCGCAGATTGTCGAGCGTCACGACCTTCTTGATCTGCTCGGGATACATCTTGGCGAAATACATCGAGATGTCGGCGCCATTGGAATGTCCCACCATGGTCAGATGGTCGTAATCGGCGTTCGGCTGGACCTTCTTCATTTCCTCGATGGCAAAGCGGATGTTGGCAACGCCGCGCAGATATTGCGGCAGACGGCCGACATAGAGTTCGCCGACCTTCGTCACCATCGGCGGATCGGTCGGCAGATCATGCTGGATGCTGACCACGATATAGCCGCGGGCGGCAAACACGTTTGCCAGGAAAGAGTACTCGGTGAATTTGACGGTGTTGCCGTGATTGAGGATCGCCACCGGCAACGTGATCATGCCGGCATTCGCCTGCATTTCCTTGTCGCGCCGCACGGCGATGTCGACCGCGACCGGACGGTTGTCGCGCGATCGCATCGTAGAACGTCATCGTCTCGTGCCGGATCGCCCATTTGCTGGCGGTGAAATAGCCGACCGCCACCAGCACGGAAAGCGAAAGCAGAACGGCAATTCCACGTTTCATGTTCGTCCTCGGCGCAACCGCCAGTTGAGCCCAATTCCATGCCGGGACTCCGCCGTCCCTTGTCCTTAATATATGTCACGGCGACGTGACAGGAAGACCAAATATTGTGAATTGACCGCCTGTTCGTTGTGCGGTGCACCCTGATTATTGTGCAGATGCACGATCGAAGGTGTTTCCGGACTGTCCTCGCTTGGACGCCAGCACATGAAGGGCAGGTTCAGAATCTTCGGTAAAGCCCCGGTAAAAAACGGCCGGTAAAGAACCGGCTACCGGCGCTTCGTCATTCGACCGGGAATTGCCGCCGCCTGCGCGAATGCGCTCGGAGCGTGGCTACCCCGCAGTAGCTCCTTACCGCAACCTCTCAGGCGCCGAGGATGTCGTGGACTTCGAGCGGCTTGTCGACCTGGCTGAACCATTCGGCGCGGTTGGCCGCGCGGCGGCGGCCGCGCTCGTCGAGCGGCAGTTTCAGCTGGCGCAGCAGGCTCGTGACCTCCTCGCGCGCCGTCACATGGCCCAGGCTCGGGCGGGTGCCGAGCGTCGCCTCGTCGAGGTCGTCGAGCGCGGTGAGCCCGCGCGGAAAAAATTCGCGATAGACCACGCGTTCGGCAAAGCCGTCGATCGAGCGGAAGCCGAGCCGGAACGACAATTCATTGAGGCTGTCGGCGACCAGTTGCTTGTTGCGCGATCCCAGCATCGACAGCCGGTTGCGGACCACGATCCAGTCGGTGGTGGCGCCGTCGAGCTGGCGGCGCTTGCGCCTGGTATCGCGCACCATCTCCGCATAGTGGCTCTCGCCGGTCACCGAATAGGTCGCGGGGTCGACGGTTCCGAGCACGTCGAAATCGAGGAAGCTGTCGTTGATCGGCGTCACCAGCGTATCGGCCATCGAATGCGCCAGACGCATCAGGTAGCTGTCCGATCCCGGGGTATCGATCACGATGAAATCGAAGCTGCGCTCGACCGCGCTGACGGCGTCCATGAATTGCTGGAATTCGGAGATTTCATTGTCGGCGATCTGCATGGTCTCGCCGAGCCTGATGCAGCGATGCACGGGGATTTCGAGATCGAGGCCGGTGCGGCGCGCCCAGGCGCTCCGGTTGTTGATGTAACGGGTGAAGCTTTGCTGGCGGCAATCGAGGTCGATGGTGGCGACGCGCTGGCCGGCTTTCATCAGGGCAACGGCGATATGCAAGGCGGTGGTGGATTTGCCCGAACCGCCCTTCTCGTTGCCCAGCACAACGACATGAGCCGAGCCCGATTGCCCCTGACTAGTCTGCACCAACATGTGTTCGACCCCTGTGGATATCTTCAAATTACGCGCGACCGCGGTCAAGTGAAATGCGCAACGACGCTCGTCAAATCGTTGATCGTCTGCCTTAATCATGAATCGCACGCGCGATGCGTTGCAGCGGTGCACGATTTTGCGCTCGGCGACGCGGCGCATCAGCGACGGCTGGTCCAATCGGCGCGTTGCCGGCTTGGCGGCAGGGCATCGGCCTTGATAAGGTCGGCCTCCTCGCCGCAGGTCAGGCGCCTGCCGCCTCCCCGACCTCCACAGATCGAGCCCAGATGTCGCGAAGCCCCATGATCGTCCGCACGGTCCCTGCATTACGTCGCGCCCTCGACGGCCTTCGCGCGAAAAAGGCCACCATCGCGCTGGTGCCAACCATGGGAGCACTCCATGACGGCCATGTGTCGCTGGTCCGGCTGGCGAAACGCCGCGCCGCAAAGGTGATCGTCTCGATCTTCGTTAACCCCACCCAGTTCGCGCCGTCGGAGGATTTCGGTTCGTACCCGCGCACCTGGAAGGCCGACGTCGCCAGACTCGCCGCCGAGGATGTCGACCTGATCTGGAATCCCGACGTCAAGACCATGTATCCGGATGGCTTTGCCACCCGGATCCTGCACCGAAGGCCCGGCCACCGCCGGTCTGGAGGATCGCTTCCGGCCGCATTTCTTCGGCGGCGTCACCACCGTGGTCGGCAAGCTGTTCACGCAAGTCCGCCCGGATTTTGCGATCTTCGGCGAAAAGGATTTCCAGCAGCTGCGGGTGGTGACGCGGATGGCCGAGGATCTCGACC
>CAVRAH010000005.1:0-337142 GCA_963718925.1 uncultured Alphaproteobacteria bacterium | reverse complement strand
CTAAGACCCTCGAATTTGACAACAGCGGCGTCCCGTGAGGGGCGCCGCTTTTTTTTATGAGGGGATGCGTGGCTTGCGCCGGATGGCTGGGTGGCGCTAAACAGACGGCCGAGGGCGGCTAGCTCAGCTGGTTAGAGCATCTCGTTTACACCGAGAGGGTCGGGAGTTCGAATCTCTCGCCGCCTACCAGCCTTCGCCCCTGCGGGGCTTCGGCTCGGCAAGCCAGCAAGTGCGAAGCCTGTCGCGCCCCCTCATATTGCCGTATCAGCGTGTCGTTTGGAAATCGTCGCAGGTCGGACCTCTTCTTCGCAAAGTCCGCGGGCTAGGTATCTTGTTTATCCGGGGCGGTAATCGTACGGGGAGCAAATACCAGCGTCACCCGTTGTCTCATAGGTGTCGACGACCTCGCCCGCCATAACGACTCGAATTTTGCATGGCATGAGTGACTGACCCTTGAACCATGTGTAGATTTTTTGTCCCGCAATCGTTTGCTGCTGATCGGGAGGGCCATACCTGACCTCCACGGCGCTAATGGGCTGCCCCTTAAAATCGTTTCTGGAGCTGCTAACGCCCATGATGCTGCCCGTAGAGCAACTGTCCAGGGCCATGACCGCCAATACCACTAGATTACGCACTCGCCTGACCTCCCCGAAATTGTTCTAATTCCCCGCTACCAGTGTCAAAAGAACGGCCCCGTCGGTCTGCTAGACCGGGGCCGCTTACCCCGCGAGGGACCGGCAAGTTTGTGGCCGCAAATTGCAAGCACTCATAAAGTAGCAAGGGCTCGCGCGGGCTGATACTAAATTTTGGAGTCGGAATATGTCTGGACGTTTCTGGATTTACCGCGATCAATGTAACGCTTGTCACCTGTCTGCCGGTTTGCCGGGCTTCTTTTTCCAATCGAAACTGGGGCGGATATCCGCGCCACGCCGGCCGCAAACCTGATAGATAGGCAGACCGCCGGCTTTTCCCCCGAACTGTCCCTCCCAGCAGATCGGGCAAAGGACACTCTATGTTTTCATAGCGTTATCGGTATAGTTCGACGTTCTCGCCGCCTACCAGCCTTCGCCCCTGCGGCGCTTGCGGCCCGGCAAGCCAGCCAATGCGAAGGCTGTCGCGCCGAAGTTGCGAAGGCAACGAAGGCGGACCCACAGCGAGTTTCCAACCATGGACGCACCGACAGGCCACGAGCAAAACGCCGACCAGATTGCGTACTGGAACGGGCCTGGCGGGCAGCGCTGGGCCGACCGGCAGCAGGCGCAGGATGTTCTCCTCGCGCCGATTGCCGAGGCTCTGATCGATCGCGCCGCGCCCAAATCCGGCGAGCGGATCATCGATGTCGGCTGCGGCAGTGGCGCCACGACGATTGCATTTGCGCAGAAGGTCGCTCCCTCAGGTCATGTGCTTGGCGTCGACGTGTCGGGTCCGATGCTGACGCGTGCCAGGCAAAGTGCGCCTAAGGAATTGCCGGTCGATTTCGAGCTGGCGGACGCGACCGTCTATCCATTCGACCCCGGAAGTTTCGACCTGCTGGTGTCGCGGTTCGGCGTGATGTTCTTCGCCGAGCCCGCGCTGTCGTTTGCGAACCTGCGCAGGGCGCTGCGGTCGTCCGGCCGGTTGGCATTCGCGTGCTGGCGCGAGCCGCGCGAAAATCCGTTCTTCATGACGCCGCTGCAGGCAGTCTACAAACACGTGCCAAGACTGCCGCAGCAGGGGCCGGAAGACCCCGGGCCGTTCTCGTTTGCCTCGCAGGCCCGGGTCAATCGCATCCTGGGCGAGGCCGGCTTCACCGGAATTGAAATGGAACCGTGCAATTTCGCGCTCGATGTGGCGATCGGCCGCGGTCTGGACGTCGCAGTCCAAGGCGCGCTGGAAATCGGGCCGGCTGCGCGGGCGCTTGCCGAACAGCCGCCGGAAGTGGTGGCGGCCGCCACCCAATCGATCCGCGAGGCCTTGGCATCCTATGCGAGGGGACAGGCGGTGCCGCTTCCCGCCTCGATCTGGATCGTGACCGCATCAGCATCGTGAAGCGCTGCACGGCGCAGTGGAAAAGCTTTCTTAAGCCCGTTCTTCCCAGATCGCGGCGAGATGGACGATGGTCTGCATGGCCTTCTCCATGTCCTGCACGCTCACCCATTCCAGCCGCGAATGGAACGCGTGTTCGCCGGCGAAAATATTGGGGCAGGGCAACCCCATGAATGACAGCCGCGAGCCGTCGGTGCCGCCGCGGATCGAGGCCTTTACCGGCTTGAGTCCGGCGCGGCGGATCGCCTCCATCGCGTTGTCGATGATTTCGGGATGACGATCGATCACCTGCTTCATGTTGCGGTACTGTTGCTTGACCTCAAGCCGGTATCTCGAGCGCGGAAAGTCCTGCATCACTTCCTTGACGATGTTCTCCAGCAGCGTTTCCTTCTCCTTCAATCCCGCTTCGGTGAAATCGCGCACGATGAAACCGATCGTGGTCTCTTCCAGAGCGCCGGATATGCCGATCGGATGCAGAAAGCCGTCCCTGCCGTCGGTGGTCTCGGGCGAGCAGGTATTTTTCGGCAGGCGATCGACGATGGCGGCGGCGATCTTGATGGCGTGCTCCATCTTGCCCTTGGCAAAGCCGGGATGCGTGCTGACGCCTTCGATGGTGATGGTGACGCCATCGGCGGAGAAGGTTTCGTCCTCGATATTCCCAGCGGTTTCGCCGTCGATCGTATAGGCGAACTCGGCGCCAAGCTTCTTCAGGTCCACCTTGTCGACGCCGCGGCCGATCTCCTCGTCGGGGGTGAACAGGATCTTGATCGCGCCGTGTTTGATCTGCGGGTTCTCGATCAGGAACTGCGCCGCGTCCATGATTTCGGCGATGCCGGCCTTGTTGTCGGCGCCCAAGAGCGTGGTGCCGTCGGTGGTGATGATGTCGTTGCCTACCTGATCGGCCAGCGCAGGATGGTCCGCGACGCGGATAATCTGCGAGGGGTCGGCCGGCAATACGATGTCGTCGCCACGGTAATTCCTGACAATCTGGGGCTTGACGTTCTTGCCGGAACAGTCGGGCGAGGTGTCCATGTGCGAGCAGAAGCAAATGACCGGAGCGTGTTTGTCGCTATTCGCCGGGATCGTCGCGTAGACATAGCCATGTTCGTCGAGATGGGCGTCGGATAGCCCCATCGCCCGCAGCTCGCGCGCCAGCAGGCGGCCCAGATCCTTCTGCTTTTCGGTAGAGGGGCAGGTCGGGGAGGTGGGGTCCGATTGGGTGTCGATCACCACATAGCGCAGAAAGCGCTCGGTCACGGTGTGCGTGAACCTGATGGGTGAACTCACAGTCAAAACCGCGGGTAGGGGCAAAAAATGGTTCGACGGCGGAAGCGTCATTCCGGGGGGCCGCATATGCCGCGCCGGAATGACGCCGAATCAGGATCTTAACAGCTCAGGATATTGGAAAACGCGTCTTATCAGACGGCTTCCTTGAGCTCCTTGGCTGCGCGGAAGGCGACCTTCTTGCTCGCCTTGATGTGGATCGCTTCACCGGTGGCGGGGTTGCGGCCCATGCGCGCGGCGCGCTTGCGCACCTGCAGGATGCCGAGGCCGACGATGCGGATGCGCTCGCCCTTCTTCAGATGCTTGGTGATCCGGGTAACCAGATCGTTCAGGATGCCTTCCGCCTGCTTCTTGGACAATTCCTGGTCCTCGGCAATTGCCGCCGCGAGATGCTTGAGCGTAACGGTGGTCGGGGTCGCTGCCTTCTTCGCCATATTTGGCCCTCCTCGTTGTTGATGGCTTAGGAACCTAAGACGTATCAGGCCTTAAACGATTCGGGGTCAATATGACTACGCTGTTTTGCCTGTAAACAGCCTATTTTTTGCATCGACATCCCGAAAAGGCCCGACTGACGGGGGGATTCGCAACAACCTTGACTAACGGAGAGCGCGCCTTTAATCCCTCACTTCTGCGCGGATCATTCTCAGATTTCGGCATCCGCGGGAGTAGCTCAGTTGGTTAGAGCGCCGCCCTGTCACGGCGGAGGCCGCGGGTTCGAGTCCCGTCTCTCGCGCCATCCTTTCAATGGCTTAACGCTTGCAAATGCAGCGTTTTCGGGATCGGCGGGCGAGCCCCGGTTTTGACGGCCTGTTGCCCATTCCGTCCGTCCAGCCGTAGCAACAATTCCGGCCTGCCATTCTCTTCAAAGTGATCTTTTCGGCTGTCGAATTGAGATCGTGCAACTGATTGGTGCAGGCGGGTAGAGGCTTTTCGGCACGCCGCCGAACACAGCGGGGATTTCAAGACCACGGCAAAACGTAAGAAGGCCGCCCCAGGGGCGGCCGTGCTTCATATCTTCTAAAATATTGGCCTAGCGAACCACGGACGTATTGGAGCTCGTCACCGCCATGGATTTTCCCGCCTTAATCACGTGAGCGGTCTGGCTGTAATCTGCACTGGTGCGCGCGGAGATAGCCACACCGGCTACTGTGATGCCGGCCACGAGGGCGACCACCACGATCTTCAGGTGGGTCGCACGGTCCGCCGAGTGAATTGAGTGGTTCATGGAAGCCTCCTGGCGCCTTTGCCGCCGCCTTGTTGGTGCAAGATCTATCCCCCTTCTGTTTCCGGCCGGTTTCGTGGGTTCCGCAAAATGGTTTCATCACCATCCCCGCGGGATTTGTCCCGTGGCGCGTCCGCCAGGGCGGCGCTCGCCCGGACAAAGGGAATGGCGGGGCGGGCTGGCCGGTTCCGGAACAGGGGCTGCCGCGGTAAGAGTGGCCGCATCCCTCAAGGGCACCGACGAGGCCATCATCGCCCGCGCCTCGGTGCTCCATTTCCCGGCCTCGCCGGGGTCTCCCGTCACGCCCGGGATCAGGCCGATCCGTCAAGATAGCTTGTCTTGCGCCCCTTGTTGCGCTGCGCTAAGCCTCGGAACAATTCTAATGAACGAATCTGCGGTCATCACCGACCGCGGGAAAAGGCCCCGCCGATGACCGGCATCTTGCAGAACTACCTTCCTCTCGTGGTGTTTATCGGGGTGGCCGGCCTGATCGGCCTGGTGCTGCTGATCGCGCCTTTCCTTGTGGCCTTCCAGCAGCCCGACCCGGAAAAGCTGTCGGCATATGAGTGCGGATTCAACGCCTTTGACGACGCCCGCATGAAGTTCGACGTCCGGTTTTACCTAGTGGCCATTCTCTTCATAATCTTCGATCTGGAAGTCGCGTTCCTGTTTCCCTGGGCGGTGGCGTTCGGCAAGCTGGGGGCGACCGGTTTCTGGTCGATGTTTGTTTTCCTTGCCGTCCTTACCGTCGGCTTTGCCTATGAATGGAAGAAAGGCGCGCTCGAATGGGACTGAGCCCAGCTGCCGCAACGCCAGGGTTCGCACCGGCGGTCGCTCCCGCTGCAACCGGCATTATTGACCCCTCCACCGGCAAGCCGGTCGGGGCCAACGATCCGTATTTTCTCGAGGTCAATCACGAGCTGTCGGACAAGGGCTTCTTAGTCACCGCCACCGACGACCTGATCACCTGGGCGCGTACGGGGTCGCTGATGTGGATGACTTTCGGCCTGGCATGTTGCGCGGTCGAGATGATGCAGATGTCGATGCCGCGTTACGACGCCGAGCGTTTCGGCTTTGCGCCGCGTGCTTCCCCGCGGCAATCCGACGTGATGATCGTTGCGGGTACGCTGACCAACAAGATGGCGCCTGCGCTGCGCAAGGTTTACGACCAGATGCCGGAGCCGCGCTACGTGATCTCGATGGGATCATGCGCCAATGGCGGCGGCTACTATCACTACTCGTATTCGGTGGTGCGCGGCTGCGACCGCATCGTGCCCATCGACATCTACGTGCCGGGCTGCCCGCCGACTGCGGAAGCGCTGCTTTACGGCGTCATGCTGCTGCAGAAAAAGATACGGCGCACCGGTACCATCGAACGCTAAGGTTTTTGCAATGGACGACGGCAGGCTCGACGCTCTGGGGCAGACGATTGTTGGCGCGCTTGCCGGTGCCGCGAGCGGTCATTCGGTTGCGTTCAATCAGCTCACGATATCAATTGAGGCCGGCAAGGTCGTCGATGTCGTGCGCTTCCTGCGCGACGATCCCGCCTGCCGTTTCGTCAATCTGACGGATGTGACCGCGGTGGATTATCCCGGGCGCGAGAAGCGCTTCGACGTGATCTACCACCTGCTATCTCCAACGCTCAACACGCGCATCCGCTTGCGCGCCGACGCCGATGAGACCACCCAGGTGCCGTCGATCATCGAGGTGTTTCCCGGCGCCGACTGGTTCGAGCGGGAGACCTACGACCTTTACGGCGTGATCTTCACGGGCCACCCGGACATGCGGCGTCTGTTGACCGACTACGGCTTCGATGGTCACCCGCTGCGCAAGGATTTCCCGCTCACCGGCTTCGTCGAGGTGCGCTACGACGACCAGGAGAAGCGGGTGCTTTACGAACCCGTCCGCCTCAACCAGGAATTCCGAAAATTCGATTTCCTCTCGCCATGGGAAGGCGCCGACTATCCGGTTCTGCCCGGGGATGAGAAAGCCGGGCCGAAAGGCTGATCATGACCGAAGCAGCAGCACTCCGTAACTTCACCATCAATTTCGGACCGCAACATCCGGCCGCGCACGGCGTGTTGCGCCTGGTGCTGGAACTTGACGGCGAAGTCGTCGCCCGCGTCGATCCCCATATCGGCCTGCTTCACCGCGGCACCGAAAAGCTGATCGAGCACAAGACCTACCTGCAGGCGATCCCCTATTTCGACCGGCTCGACTATGTCGCGCCGATGAATCAGGAGCACGCATTCTGTCTGGCGGCGGAAAAGTTGCTCGGCATCGAAGTGCCGCGCCGCGGCCAACTGATCCGGGTCCTGTACTGCGAGATCGGCCGCATCCTGTCGCATCTTCTCAACGTCACCACACAGGCAATGGACGTCGGCGCGCTTACCCCGCCGTTGTGGGGCTTTGAAGAGCGCGAGAAGCTGATGGTGTTTTACGAGCGCGCTTCCGGCTCGCGCATGCACGCAGCCTATTTCCGGATCGGCGGCGTGCACCAGGACCTGCCGCCGAAGCTGATCGACGATATCGAGGCCTGGTGCGATCCGTTCCTCGGCGTGGTCGACGATCTCGAAACGCTGCTCACCGGCAACCGCATCTTCAAGCAGCGCAACGTCGACATCGGAGTGGTTTCGCTGAAGCAGGCCTGGGAATGGGGCTTTTCGGGCGTGATGGTGCGCGGCTCCGGCGCAGCCTGGGACCTGCGCAAGGCCCAACCCTATGAATGCTATGCCGAGATGGAATTCGACATTCCGATCGGCAAGAACGGCGATTGCTACGATCGCTACTGCATCCGCATGGAAGAAATGCGCCAGTCCGTGCGTATCATGAAGCAGTGCATCGCCAAGCTGCGCGCGGCCGACGGGCAGGGACCTGTCGCGGTGCAAGACAACAAGATCTTCCCGCCGCGCCGCGGCGAGATGAAGCGCTCGATGGAAGCGCTGATCCACCATTTCAAGCTTTATACCGAGGGCTTCCACGTGCCGGCCGGCGAAGTCTACGCCGCGGTCGAGGCCCCCAAGGGCGAGTTCGGCGTCTATCTGGTCGCCGACGGCAGCAACAAACCCTACAAATGCAAGATCCGCGCGCCCGGATTCGCACATTTGCAGGCGATGGATTTCATCTGCCGGGGCCATCTGTTGGCCGACGTCTCGGCCATTCTGGGCTCGCTCGACATCGTCTTTGGAGAGGTCGATCGGTGATCGCGTTGCCGCCCATCCATTTTGACCGGACTTCGGGGTCTCTGGAGGGAGCCAACCTGTGGGAACGCACGGCCGCGTTGGCGCTGGCCACGGGCTCGAAGATATCGTCGCATTTTTCACATCGCGGCTATATCGGTTGCGCCAATCTGCTGCGCAAGACGCTGCCCGCGCGCAACATCGCGATCAAACTCAACGCGGATGCGACCTTTGAGTTTCCCTATGGCGATGGCTACTGGAGCAAGCTGCTCAACCGCTCATACCATTATGAAGACGAACTGGAATTGCTGTTTCGCCATTCCGCCGACATCGACTACACGCTGCTCGATTGCGGCGCCAATTATGGCTACTGGTCGGTGCTCGTGACGAGCGCGCCGTTCGGCTCGCACAAGGCGATCGCGATCGAGCCGTCATCGCAGAATTTTGCCAAGCTTGCCAACAACGCCGAGATCAACGGCAACCGCTTCGAGCTGATGAAATGCGCGATCGGCGCGGCGCGGGGTACCGCGCGCCTGTCCGGAACCAAGCACGAGGCGTTCAGCATCGTCGGCGGCGCGGACAGTGGCGGCGAGGAAGTGCCGGTCATTGCGCTCGACAATCTGATCGACGACGGCAAAGTCTCGCCCGAAGGAAAATTCCTGATCAAGCTCGACGTCGAGGGCGTCGAAGTCGATGCCATCAAGGGTGGTACGCGGCTCTTGCAAGGCGACAGCGTGCTCATGTGCGAAGAGCACGGCAACGACCCCGACCACACCGTGTCGCGCTATATTCTCGAGCAGACGCCGCTCAAGCTCATTGTCTACGATCCCCGCTCCAATCGCCTGGAAACCGTGACCGAGCTTTCGATCCTCGACCGCATCAAGGTTTCATCCCACGTCGGCTATAACGTGTTCGGCACTGCAAGTACGTTCTGGCAGAACCGAATTAGCGCCCTGAACGCCGACGCCGCGCGCCGCATGCAATGAGAGACTGAACACGATGTCCGTCCGCCGCCTTGCGCCCAAGGAACTTCAGCCTGCAAGCTTCACCTTCACGCCGGAAAATGTTGCCTGGGCGAAGGAGCAGATCGCGAAATTTCCCGAAGGCCGCCAAGCCTCCGCTGTCATCCCGATCCTGTGGCGCGTCCAGGAACAGCATGACGGATGGGTCTCGGAGGCGGCGATCCGGGCGGTCGCGGATTTGCTGGGCATGCCATATATCCGCGCGCTCGAGATCGCGACCTTCTACACGATGTTCCAGCTGCAGCCGGTCGGCAAGAAGGCCCACGTCCAGGTCTGCGGTACCACGCCGTGCCGCCTGCGCGGGGCGGGCGACCTCATCGCGGTGTGCCAGAGCCGGATTCACCACGAACCCTTCCATTTGTCCAAGGATGGCAATTTCAGCTGGGAAGAAGTCGAGTGTCTCGGTGCCTGCGTGAACGCCCCGATGGTGCTGATCTGGAAAGACACTTATGAGGACCTGACCAAGGAGAGCTTCGGCAAGGTGCTCGATGGCTTTGCCTCCGGCCAGCCGCCGAAGCCGGGACCGCAGACCAACCGTCAGTTCTCCGCTCCCGTGGGTGGGCCGACCACGCTGAAGGAAACCACATGACGCGCGACCGTATTTTGCAAGCGGCGGAGCCGGGGAGTGTCGGTAGGATGAAGAACTGGCGCTATATGGCTCTGCACGCCGCGGCAGCGGCAGTATTCATTTTCCTGCTGCAGCGCTACGCGCTGAGTGCTTCGCTTGAATCCTCTTTGCTGTGGACGCTGACCTTCGGCGGCTGCGCCGCAGGTCTTGCTTATTCACAGTCCAATCGCTGATCCCGGGAAGTTTGGTCATGCTCGACGACAAGGACCGCATCTTCAAGAATCTCTACGGCCTCCAGGACTGGGGCCTCGAAGGTGCGCGCCGCCGCGGCGCCTGGGACGGCACCAAGGCGATCATCGACAAGGGGCGCGACTGGATCATCAACGAGATGAAAGCGTCGGGCCTGCGCGGCCGTGGCGGGGCCGGTTTTCCGACCGGGCTGAAATGGTCATTCATGCCGAAGGAATTGACCGACGGCCGGCCGAGCTATCTCGTGGTCAATGCCGACGAGTCCGAGCCCGGCACCTGCAAGGACCGCGAGATCATGCGGCATGATCCGCATCTGTTGGTCGAGGGTTGCCTGATCGCGAGTTTCGCGATGGGCGCGCACGCCTGCTACATCTATGTGCGCGGCGAATTCATCCGGGAGCGCGAGCATCTGCAGGCGGCGGTCGATCAGGCCTATGCGGCAAAGCTGATCGGCAAGGACAACATCAACGGCTGGCCGTTCGACCTCTATGTGACGCATGGCGCCGGCGCCTATATCTGTGGTGAGGAAACGGCGCTCCTGGAAAGCCTGGAAGGCAAGAAGGGCATGCCGCGGCTGAAGCCGCCATTCCCCGCCAATGTCGGTTTGTTCGGCTGCCCGACCACGGTCAATAACGTCGAGTTCGATCGCGGTCGCGCCGGACATCCTGCGGCGCGGCGCTGCGTGGTTCGCCGGTATCGGCCGGCCCAACAATGTCGGCACCAAGCTGTTCTGCATTTCAGGGCATGTCGAGCGCCCCTGCAATGTCGAAGAGGCGATGGGAATTCCGTTCCGCGAACTGATCGAGCGCCACTGTGGCGGCATCCGCGGCGGCTGGGACAATCTCAAGGCGGTGATCCCCGGCGGCTCCTCGGTGCGCATGGTGCCGGCCGATCAGATCATCGATACGCCGATGGACTTCGACAGCCTGGGCAAATTGCGCTCAGGTCTCGGCACCGCCGCCGTCATCGTGATGGACAAATCGACCGACCTGATCCATGCGATTGCGCGCATTTCCTATTTCTACAAGCACGAGAGTTGCGGCCAGTGCACGCCGTGCCGTGAGGGCACGGGGTGGATGTGGCGGGTGCTGACGCGGATGGCCGAGGGCCGCGCCCACAAGCGCGAAATCGACATGCTGCTGGAAGTGACCAAGCAGGTCGAGGGCCATACCATCTGCGCGCTGGGTGACGCCGCGGCCTGGCCGATCCAGGGCCTGATCGCGCATTTCCGTCACGAGATCGAGGCACGCATCGACGAATATTCGCACAAGGCCGATCTCGACGATCAGGGCGTGCTAGACCCTGCGCACATGGTCGCGGCGGAGTGATGCGGATGTCGCAACCCAGCATTCTCTGGTGGCAGAAATACGGGACGCTGGCGCAGATGGCGCAGGCGACCGTGGCGCTGCTCGGCTTTGTTGCGATCCTGTTTCAGATCAACGAAATCCGCTCCAGCAATCGCGCCGCCAGCGCGCGGCAGGCGTTCCTGGGCTATACCGATCTGGCGTTCAAGAATCCGAAATTCTCATCCCCCGATTACGATGCGATCAAGGCGGGCAGCCGCAGCGAGCAGGTTCAGTATGAGAGCTTCGTCTCCTACTTCCTCTATGCCTGCGAAGAGGCTACCGCCGCTTTCGCCGACCGGCGCGAATGGCTGGCGTCGTGCGATTATGATCTGAAGCCGCATCTGCCGTTTCTCTGCGAGAAGAATAAGGCTGAGCCCGCCTATCTCGCGACCTACAGCACCGTGACCCAGGAATGGGTGAAGACGTCCATGAAGACCGCCAGCGTCACACCGCCTGACTGCAAGCTCGGAAAGACTTGAGACCGCAATGACCAAACTCATCGTCGATGGCAAAGAGATCGATGTTCCCGCGGAATTCACGCTGCTGCAGGCGTGCGAGGCCGCGGGCGCCGAAATTCCGCGCTTTTGCTATCACGAGCGCCTGTCGATCGCCGGCAATTGCCGGATGTGCCTCGTTGAGGTGAAGGGCGGTCCGAAGCCGGTGGCGAGTTGCGCCTGGGGGGTCCGCGATTGCCGCCCCGGTCCCAAGGGCGAGCCGCCGGAAATTCTGACCCGTTCGCCGATGGTGAAGAAGGCGCGCGAAGGCGTGATGGAATTCCTGCTGATCAACCATCCCCTGGATTGCCCGATCTGCGACCAGGGTGGGGAGTGCGACCTGCAGGATCAGGCGATGGGCTACGGCGTCGACACCTCCCGCTTCGCCGAGAACAAGCGCGCGGTCGAGGACAAATATCTCGGCGCGCTGGTCAAGACCTCGATGAACCGATGCATCCAGTGCACGCGCTGCGTCCGCTTTGCCGCCGAAGTCTGCGGCGTGCCCGAGATGGGCGCGACCGGTCGCGGCGAAGACATGGAGATCACCACCTATCTGGAGACCGCGCTGACCTCGGAACTGCAGGGCAACCTCGTCGACATCTGTCCGGTGGGCGCGTTGACGTCGAAGCCCTATGCCTTCGCGGCGCGACCTTGGGAGCTCGGCAAGACCCAGTCGATCGACGTCATGGACGGTGTTGGGTCGGCGATCCGCGTCGATACCCGCGGCCGCGAGGTGATGCGGATCCTGCCGCGCGTCAACGAGGCGTTGAACGAGGAGTGGATTTCCGACAAGACCCGCCACATCGTCGATGGGCTGCGTACGCAGCGGCTTGACCGGCCCTACATCAGGCAGAATGGCCGGCTCCGTCCGGCGTCATGGTCCGAGGCGTTCGCGGCGATCGCGGCGAAAGCCGGTCGGATCGACGGCAAGCGGATCGGAGCTATCGCGGGCGATCTGGCCGCGGTGGAGGAGATGTTCGCGTTGAAGGAGCTTCTTGCGAAATGCGGCTCCGTCAATCTCGCGGTGCAGGGCGGCGACGCCTTCGATCCCAAGGCCGGACGCGCCTCCTACATTTTCAATCCGACCATTGCCGGCATCGATCAGGCCGACGCGCTTCTGATCGTGGGCTCGAACCCGCGCAAGGAAGCCGCCGTTCTCAACGCGCGCATCCGCAAGCGCTGGCGCAGCGGCCAGCTCAAGGTCGGCGTCGTCGGCGCCAAGGCCGATCTCACTTATGCCTATGACTATCTTGGCGCTGGAACCGATTTGCTTGCGGATCTTGCCGCCGGCAAGCATTCCTTCGCCGAGGTGCTGAAGAACGCGAAGCACCCGATCGTTCTGGTCGGTGCCGGTGCGGCCGCGCGGCACGATGGGCGTGCGGTTCTTGCGCTGGCCGCCAAGCTGGCGCTGGATGCTGGCGCGGTCAAGGACGGCTGGAACGGTTTTGCGGTGTTGCAGGACACGGCCTCGCGCGTCGGCGCGCTCGACATCGGTTTTGCGCCGGCGGCAGGCGGCCTCAGTTCCGCTGAGATGACGACGTTCGGCACGCTCGACGTCTTGTTCCTGCTCGGTGCCGACGAGACCAAGGTCCCTGACGGCACCTTCGTGGTCTATATCGGCACCCACGGCGATCGTGGCGCGCACCGCGCCGATGTCATCCTGCCCGGTGCGGCCTATACCGAAAAATCCGGCATCTTCGTCAATACCGAGGGCCGGGTGCAGATGGCCAACCGCGCAGGCTTTCCTCCGGGCGAGGCGCGGGAGGACTGGGCGATCATCCGGGCGTTGTCGGATGTCCTCGGCAAGAAACTGCCCTACGATTCGCTTCCAGCCTTGCGACAGGCGATCTTCAAGGCCGCGCCGCATTTGATGCGGGTCGACCAGATCGAAGCCGGCAAGGCCGCCGATATCAAGGCGCTTGCGGCCAAGGGCGGCAATGTCGAGAAGGCGCCGTTCAAGGCTTCTGTTGATGATTATTACCTGAGCAATCCGATCGCGCGGGCGTCCGCGGTGATGGCGGAATGCTCGCGCCTTGCCTCAGGCAAGATGCTGACGGCAGCGGAGTGAGCGTGACCTGATGGCTGAATTTTTTGCAAGCGCGTTCTGGACCGGCTTCCTCTGGCCGCTGATCATCATGGTCGCAGAGAGCGTCTTGGTGCTCGTCGTGCTGCTGATCGCGATCGCCTACATCCTGCTCGCCGATCGCAAGATCTGGGCGGCGGTGCAGATCAGGCGCGGTCCCAACGTGGTCGGCCCCTGGGGCCTGTTCCAATCCTTCGCCGATCTTTTGAAGTTCGTGCTGAAAGAGCCGATCATTCCGGCCGGCGCCAACAAGGGCGTGTTCCTGCTGGCGCCATTGGTATCCTGCGTGCTCGCGCTCGCGGCCTGGGCGGTGATCCCGACCAATCTCGGCTGGGTGATCTCCGACATCAATGTCGGCATCCTCTATATCTTCGCGATTTCATCGCTGTCGATCTACGGCATCATCATGGCCGGCTGGTCCTCGAATTCGAAATATCCGTTCCTCGCGGCGCTGCGCTCGGCGGCGCAAATGGTGAGTTACGAGGTCTCGATCGGATTTGTGATCATCACCGTCTTGCTGTGCGCCGGCTCGCTCAATCTGTCGGCGGTGGTGGAAGCGCAGAACGTTCGCGGGCTCGCCAGCCTGATCGGCCTGCCGAAGCTGACCATCCTGAACTGGTATGTGTGGCCGCTGTTTCCGATGTTCGTGGTGTTCTATGTCTCGGCGCTGGCGGAAACCAACCGCCCGCCGTTCGACCTTGTGGAAGCCGAATCCGAACTGGTCGCGGGCTTCATGGTCGAATACGGCTCGACCCCGTACCTGCTATTCATGCTCGGCGAATACGTCGCGATCACCACGATGTGCGCGATGGCCACGATCCTGTTCCTTGGTGGCTGGCTGCCACCGGTGGACATTCCGCCTCTCAACTGGGCTCCCTTGGGAATAGTCTGGTTCTCGCTCAAGTTATTTTTCATGTTCTTCCTGTTTGCGATGGCGAAGGCGATCGTGCCGCGCTACCGCTACGACCAGTTGATGCGGCTGGGCTGGAAGGTGTTCCTGCCGTTGTCGCTGGCGATGGTGGTTATCGTCGCCGGCGTGCTGCAGTTTGCGGGGATCGCGCCGAAATGAGGTCGCTATGAGTGTCAATATCAACGCCACATCCCGTTCGCTGCTGCTCTCCGAATTCGTATCGGCGTTCTTCCTCGCCATGCGATATTTCTTCAAGCCGAAGCCGACGCTGAACTATCCCTTCGAGAAGGGGCCGATCTCGCCGCGTTTTCGTGGCGAACACGCGCTGCGCCGCTATCCGAATGGCGAGGAGCGCTGCATCGCCTGCAAACTGTGTGAGGCGATCTGCCCGGCGCAGGCGATCACCATCGAGGCAGGACCGCGCCGTAACGATGGTACCCGACGCACCGTGCGCTACGACATCGACATGGTGAAATGCATCTATTGCGGCCTTTGCCAGGAGGCTTGCCCGGTCGACGCCATCGTCGAGGGCCCGAATTTCGAATTCGCGACCGAGACCCGCGAGGAGCTCTATTATGACAAGGCGAAACTTCTCGCCAATGGTGACCGCTGGGAACGCGAGATTGCTAAGTCAATTGAACTCGACGCGCCGTACCGGTGATGAAATGAATTTGGTTACTGAGATGCTCGCCAAAAGGACGGTCGGCTCTCTCCCTCGCAAGGGGGGAGGGAACGCAGTCGTATTCGCTGACGGATGTGCCCTCCAAAGCGGGAGCTTCGGATGATCCTTCCAGCGCTGTTTTTCTATCTGTTCGCCGGCGTCTGCGTCGCCTCGGCGGTCATGGTGATTGTGTCGCGCAATCCCGTGCACTCCGTGCTGTTCCTGATCCTGGCCTTCGTCAATGCGTCGGGCCTGTTCGTGCTGATGGGGGCGGAGTTCCTGGCGATGATCCTGGTCGTGGTCTATGTCGGCGCGGTCGCGGTGCTGTTTCTGTTCGTGATCATGATGCTCGATGTCGATTTCACCGAACTGCGTGAGGGTTTTCTGGAATATTTGCCGATTGGTCTGGTGATCGGCGCGGTATTCCTGGCCGAACTGCTGCTGGTCGGGGGCGGATGGGTCATCAGCCCCAATGTGGCCAAATCGATCACAGCCGCGATCCCGGCCAATGTCAGCAACACCGAGGCGCTCGGTCTCGTGCTCTACACCAAGTACATCCACTACTTTCAGATGGCAGGCATGGTGCTCCTGGTCGCGATGATCGGGGCGATCGTGCTGACGCTGCGTCACAAGGCCAGCGTGAAGCGGCAGGATATCAATGTGCAGAACGCGCGGACGCCTGAACTCGCCATGAGCGTGCGCAAGGTGGCATCGGGGCAGGGCCTGCAGGACGCGGACGCGGCGGAGTGGGTGCAATGACGATCGGTCTTGGACATTATCTCGCGGTCGGTGCGATCCTGTTTACGCTGGGGATTCTCGGCATCTTCCTCAACCGCAAGAACATCATCGTCATCCTGATGTCGATCGAGTTGATCCTGCTCGCCGTCAATATCAACCTGGTGGCTTTTTCGACATTCATCGGCGACATCGTCGGTCAGGTGTTCGCGCTCTTGGTGCTCACCGTGGCGGCGGCGGAAGCGGCGATCGGTCTCGCGGTGCTGGTAGTGTACTTCCGCAACCGCGGTTCGATCGAGGTCGAAGACGTCAATATGATGAAGGGTTAGAGCGCCAAATGATTCAGGCAATCGTCTTTCTGCCGCTGATCGGCGCTATCCTCGCGGGGCTGATCTCCATCTTCGGCGCACATGCGCGCAATCCGAGCGGCGACGAGGTCGAGCATCACGGCGACGCGCATGGCGCGGATGCCCATGCCTCGGATGCCCATGACGGTCATGCGGGCGACGATCACGGCCACGACGACCATCATGCGGTAGAGCCGGCGGCGGCGGGCTCGCGCGCGGCGGAATTGATTACGACCGGTCTTTTGCTGGTTGGGGCGGTGTTGTCCTGGTTCGCCTTGATCGATATCGGCTTCATGCATCACGATGTCAGGATCGCCCTATTCCCATGGATCAATTCGGGCGATCTGCAGGTCGTCTGGGCGCTGAGGGTCGATACGCTGACCGCCGTGATGCTGGTAGTGGTCAACACCGTCTCCTCGCTCGTGCACCTTTATTCGATCGGTTACATGGACGAGGATCCATACCGGCCTCGGTTCTTCGGCTATTTGTCGCTGTTCACCTTCGCGATGCTGATGCTGGTGACGGCCGACAACCTGGTGCAGCTGTTCTTCGGCTGGGAAGGCGTTGGTCTCGCAAGTTATCTCTTGATCGGATTCTGGTACCAGAAGCCGTCGGCGAACGCCGCGGCGATCAAGGCCTTCGTGGTCAACCGGGTCGGGGATTTCGGCTTCGCGCTCGGCATTTTCGCGATTTTCATGCTGATCGGTTCCACCGATTTCGAGACGATCTTCGCGGGCGCGCCGGGCCTCGTCGGCAAGACCATCGATTTCTTCGGTTGGCACGCCGACGCGCTGACGCTGACATGTCTGCTGCTTTTCATGGGCGCGATGGGCAAGTCGGCGCAATTCCTGCTGCACACCTGGCTGCCCGACGCGATGGAGGGCCCGACGCCGGTCTCGGCATTGATCCATGCCGCGACCATGGTCACCGCGGGTGTCTTCATGGTGGCGCGGCTATCACCATTGTTCGAGCTCGCGCCCGATGCGCAGGCCGTCGTGATGTTCTTCGGCGCGACCACCGCCTTCTTCGCGGCCACCGTCGGTCTCGTGCAGAACGACATCAAGCGCATCGTCGCCTATTCGACCTGTTCGCAGCTCGGCTACATGTTCGTGGCGATGGGGGCGGGGGCTTACTCCGTCGGCATGTTCCATCTGTTCACCCATGCCTTCTTCAAGGCGCTGTTGTTCCTGGGCTCGGGCTCGGTGATTTACGCGATGCATCACGAGCAGGACATCCGCAACATGGGCGGGTTGTGGCGGAAGATCCCGTTCACGTTCTTCGTGATGTGCATTGGCACGCTGGCGTTGACTGGCTTCCCGTTCTTCGCCGGCTATTTTTCCAAGGATGCCATCATTGAATCTGCTTATGCCTCGCACAATCCGTTAGCGCTCTACGGCTTCCTGATGACGGTGGTCGCGGCGGGCCTGACCTCGTTCTACTCCTGGCGGCTGATGTTCAAGACCTTCTTCGGCGAGCCGCACGATCAGGAGCATTATGAGGCCGCGCATGAATCGCCGTTGTGGATGCTCATTCCCATCGGGATTCTGGCGTTCGGATCGATCTTCGCGGGATTCCCGTTCAAGGAGCTGTTCGCAGGCCATGCCGTGGAAGAGTTCTTCCGTGATTCCGTGAAGATGAACCCGCACATCATCGAGGACATGCACCACATCCCGGAGACCATCGCCTACCTGCCGACGGTGATGATGGCGATTGGCGCGTATGTATCGTACGTCTTCTATATCCGCCGGCCGTATCTGCCGGTCGAGCTCGCAAGACAGCAGCCGCTGCTCTACCAGTTCCTGCTCAACAAGTGGTATTTCGACGAGCTCTACGATCTGATCTTCGTTCGCCCGGCCAAGTGGATCGGACGCTTCCTGTGGAAAATTGGCGATGGCTATATCATCGACGGCTTCGGTCCGGACGGCGTGTCGGCGCGAGTGCTTGACGTGACCCGCAATGTGGTACGGCTTCAGACCGGATATCTCTACCACTACGCCTTCGCCATGCTGATCGGGGTGGCGGGATTGATTACCTGGTTCATTTTCGGCGCGGGAGGCCAGTGATGACGACCTGGCCCATTCTCTCCGTCGTTACCTTCCTTCCCGTGGTCGGCGCGCTCTTGATCTATATCAGCCGCGGTGACGACGAAGCCGCGCGGCGCAACGCGCGCTGGATCGCGCTGTGGACCACGCTGATCACCTTCGCTGTGTCGTTGATCCTGGTCTGGCGCTTCGACCCGGGCCAGCCGGACTTCCAGTTCGTCGAGAAGGCGCCCTGGCTCGCCAACGCCATCACCTACCATATGGGTGTCGATGGAATTTCCCTTCCGTTTGTGATCCTGACGACGGCCTTGATGCCGTTCTGCATCGTGGCGAGCTGGAAATCCGTCACGATGCGGGTGCGCGAATACATGATGGCGTTTCTGCTGCTGGAAACGCTGATGGTCGGCACTTTCTCCGCGCTCGACCTCGTGCTGTTCTACCTGTTCTTCGAGGGCGGCCTGATCCCGATGTTTCTGATCATCGGGGTGTGGGGCGGCCCGCGCCGGGTCTATGCGTCCTTCAAGTTCTTCCTCTACACGCTGCTCGGCTCCGTCTTGATGTTGCTCGCCATCATGGCGCTGTACTGGAACGCCGGCACCACCGACATCCCGACCCTGATGCACAGTGCCGTGCCGCGGTCCTTGCAGACCTGGGCATGGCTCGCGTTCTTTGCCTCCTTTGCGGTGAAGATGCCGATGTGGCCGGTTCACACCTGGCTGCCGGATGCCCATGTCGAGGCGCCGACGGCCGGTTCGGTGATCCTGGCCGCGATCCTGTTGAAAATGGGCGGCTACGGTTTCCTGCGTTTCTCGCTGCCGATGTTCCCGCTGGCCTCGCATGACTTCGCGCCGCTGATCTTCTCGCTGTCGGTCATCGCCATCATCTACACCTCGCTGGTGGCGCTGATGCAGGAAGACATGAAGAAACTGATCGCCTATTCCTCGGTGGCCCATATGGGCTTCGTCACCATGGGGATCTTCGCCGGAACCACGCAAGGGGTGGCCGGCGGCGTGTTCCAGATGGTTTCACACGGCATCGTTTCGGGCGCGCTGTTTCTCTGCGTCGGCATTGTCTACGACCGCATGCACACCCGCGAGATCGCCGCCTATGGCGGGCTGGTCAACCGCATGCCGCTCTATGCGCTGGTGTTCATGGTCTTCACCTTGGCCAATGTCGGTCTGCCCGGCACGTCGGGATTCGTCGGCGAATTCATGACGCTGATCGGCACCTTCAAGGTCTCGATCCCCACCGCCACCTTCGCCACTACCGGGGTGATCCTGTCGGCCGCCTATGCGTTATGGCTTTATCGCAAGGTGATATTCGGCGCGCTGGTCAAGCCGTCGCTGGCGACGATCAAGGATCTCACGTTCCGCGAGAGCCTGACGCTGATGCCGCTGGTGGCTCTCACCATCCTGTTCGGGTTCTACCCAAAGCCGGTGCTCGACATGTCGGCGTCGTCGGTGCAGCAACTCGTCAACAACTACAACACCGCAGTGACTGCCGTGAAGGCAGCCGCACTGCTGCAGTAACATAGCGTTTTCGAACGAAGCCGGAATGGCCGGCGTGAAGAGAACGCGTCAAACAGAGATAAGGAGAACTTCGGTTGTGATCCAGTCGGAACCGAAGCTCCAGGTCAGGACAACGCGCCATGAGCTTTGAGAGTGCAGGTTATCAACTGCTGCCCGTACTGCCGGAGCTTGTGCTGGCCGTCGGCGCCATGGTGCTGCTGATGATCGGGGCCTATCGGGGCCAGGGGACGACGAGCCTCGTCACGGGCCTTGCGGTTTGTCTCTTGGCGGCGGTGGGCGTGCTCGAGCTGGCGCTGCCGACCGGCAAGCTCACGACATTCAATGGCAGTTTCATTGTCGACGATTTTGCCCGGTTCCTGAAGATTCTGGCGTTGATCGGGTCGGCCGCGACGCTGATCCTTTCGACCGAATTTCTCGCCGACCCGTCCCGGCGCATCTTCGAATACGCGATCCTGGTCCTGCTTTCGACGCTCGGCATGATGGTGCTGATCTCGGCCGGCGACCTGATCATGCTCTATCTCGGGCTGGAGCTGATGAGCCTTGCGCTTTACGTGGTCGCGGCGAGCAACCGCGACAATGCAAAGTCGACGGAAGCCGGCCTGAAATACTTCGTGCTGGGCGCATTGTCGTCGGGCATGCTGCTGTACGGCGCCTCGCTGATTTACGGCTTCACCGGCACCGTCGGTTTCGCCGACATCGCGGCAGCCGCCAAGACCGGCAGCGTCGGTATCGTGTTCGGGCTGGTGTTCCTGCTTGCCGGGCTTTGCTTCAAGATTTCGGCGGTGCCGTTTCATATGTGGACGCCCGACGTCTACGAGGGCGCGCCGACGCCGGTTACCGCATTCTTTGCGTCCGCGCCGAAGGTCGCAGCGCTCGCCGTGTTTACCCGCGTGGCGCTGACCGCATTCCCGGGCATCGTCACGCAATGGCAGCAAATCGTGGTGTTCGTTTCGATCGCCTCGATGGGGCTGGGGGCGTTCGCCGCCATCGGGCAGAAGAACATCAAGCGGCTGATGGCCTATTCATCGATCGGCCATATGGGCTTTGCGCTGGTCGGGCTCGCCTCCGGAACCGTCGAAGGCGCGCAAGGCGTGCTGGTCTATATCGCGATCTACGTCGCGATGACGCTCGGCAGCTTCACGGTGATCATCACCATGAAGCGCAACGGCCAGCATTTCGAGAACATCAGCGACTTCGCGGGGCTTTCGCGCACCAATCCGCTACTGGCGTTTATCTTTGCCATGCTGCTGTTTTCGCTGGCGGGCGTTCCGCCGCTCGCGGGCTTCTTCGCCAAATGGTACGTGTTCGTCGCGGCGATCAAGGCAGGATTGTTCACCCTTGCCGTCATCGGCGTGCTCACGAGCGTGGTCGGCGCATTTTACTATCTGACCATTATCAAGGTGATGTATTTCGACGAGCCGCTGGCCAAGCTGGACCCGATGCGCGTGGAACTGCGCACCGTGCTGGCGGTCGCGGGCCTCTTCAACATCTTTTTCTTCGTCTATCCGGGGCCGCTGGTGAGCGTGGCCACGGCTGCGGCGAAGTCGCTTTTTTAGATGACATTCACGCTCGGTCCACGAGCCATATCGGCGGGTTACCGGCTCGCAGCCTTTGACAGCATCGGCTCGACCAATGCGGAGGCTTTATCGCGCGCCCGGGATGGCGAGCGCGGGCCGACCTGGTTTGTCACCTCCGAGCAGACCGCCGGGCGTGGACGGAGACATCGTGCATGGATCGCGCCGCGTGGTAACCTGGCCTGCAGCATCCTCGAAATGATCGACGTATCGCCCGCGGTGGCAGCGACGCTCGGCTTCGCTGCGGGGCTTGCCCTGGAGGCGGCGCTGCGAACCGCAAGCATCGAGGCTTCGCTGAGGGCGGCGGGATCTGACGATACGAAGTTCTCGCTGAAATGGCCGAACGACGTGCTGGCGGGGCAACAAAAGCTTGCCGGGATCCTTTTGGAAGCGGAGGTCGTACCGGACAACGGCCTCGCCGTCGTGGTCGGCATCGGCACAAACGTCGCCGCCGCGCCGGAGGGCACGGCAACGCCCGCGACCTCATTGAAGGCAATCGGCGTCGACATCGGCGCGGAAGAATTGTTCACGACCCTGTCGGACAGCTGGGCCGAATTCCGCGACCGCTGGGACCAGGGACGTGGCTTTGCCGAGATCCGGCGGCTCTGGCTGGAGCGCGCGGCCGGGCTTGGACAACCGGTCGCCGTCCACACCGGCGGCGCGGCGGTGGAGGGCACGTTCGACACCATCGACGACACGGGCTGCATGATCGTCAGGACACCCAGCGGCGATCGGGTTCCGATATCGGCGGGCGACGTCTATTTCGGCTCGGCCGCCTCCAGAGGAGCCGCCTGATGGCGCGACCGGATGAACTGACATTCGCCCCGCTCGGCGGCGTCGGCGAGATCGGCATGAACCTGTCGATCTACGGCCTCGGCAACCGCCATCAGCGCTCCTGGCTCGCGGTCGACCTCGGCGTGTCCTTTGGTGACGAGGAGCATCTGCCGGGCATCGACACCATCATGCCCGACATCCGCTTTCTCGAACAAGAACGGAAGAATCTGGTTGGTCTCGTGCTGACGCATGCGCACGAAGACCATTTCGGCGCCATCATCGACCTCTGGCCCAGGCTGAAATGCCCGATCTATGCGACCAAGTTCAGCGCCGCGTTGTTCGAGGCCAAATGCGCTTCCGAACGCAATCCGCCGAAGATTCCGGTCACCGTGGTGCCGTCCGGGGGCCGTATCGATCTCGGGCCGTTCAGTGTCGAGTTCATTCCGGTGGCGCACTCGATTCCGGAATCCCATGCGCTGGCGATCCACACCGAGGCCGGCACCGTTCTGCATACCGGCGACTGGAAGATCGATCCGACGCCGATCATCGGCCTGCCGACCGACGAGCGGCGGCTGCGCGAACTCGGCGACGCCGGCGTGCTCGCGCTGATCGGAGATTCCACCAATGCGGTGCGGGAAGGGCGTTCACCGTCGGAGGCCGAGGTCGCAAAGGCCATCACGGAATTGGTGAAGGCGGCGAAGGGCCGGGTCGCCGTTACGACGTTTGCTTCCAACGTCGCGCGGCTGCGCGCGGTTGCGGATGCGGCGCGCCTCTCGGGGCGCGAGGTGGTGGTGGTCGGGCGCGCCATGGAGCGCGTGGTACAGGTGGCGCGCGAAACCGGCCATCTTGACGGGGTACAGAATTTTCGCGGCGCCGATCTCTATGGTCATTTCCCGCCGGACAAGGTGCTGGCTCTCTGCACGGGAAGTCAGGGCGAGCCGCGCGCGGCGCTGTCGCGCATCGCCAATGACGATCACCCGCAGGTGACGCTCAACAAGGGCGACTGCGTGATCTTCTCCTCGCGCACCATTCCCGGCAACGAGAAGGCGGTGAGTGCCATCATCAACGGGCTGATCACGCAGGGCGTCGAGGTCATTACCGATCGGACCCATCTCGTCCATGTGTCCGGCCATCCGCGCCGCGACGAATTACGCGACATGATCGGCTGGGTGCGCCCGCAATTGTTGATCCCCGTTCATGGCGAGGCGTTGCATTTGTTCGAGCACGCCCAGCTGGCGCGCGCCGCAGGCGTGCCGAAGGTTCTGATCTGCCGCAACGGCGACCTCGTCAAGCTCGGACCGGGCGAGCCCGGTATCATCGAGGAACTGCCATCGGGGCGGCTCTACAAGGATGGCTCCATCCTGGAGGATTCCAAATCGCGCGCCGTGGTCGAACGGCGCAGGATGGCCTTTGCCGGCTGTGCCTTCATCGCGATCGCGGTGACCGAAAAGGGTGAACTGGCGGACGATCCCGAGATCGATCTGGTTGGAATCCCCGAAAAGAACACAGCGGGAGAAATCATCGACGAAGTCGTGTTCGACATCGTGGTGTCGACCGTGGAAGGGCTGCCGCGGGCGCGGCGGCGCGATCCCGACGCGATGGCGGAATCGGTACGCCGGGCCGTACGCGCCACGATCAACGAGCATTGGGGCAAGAAGCCTTTGTGCTACGTTCACGTCCTGACGGTCTAGCCGGTTTTCCGCGAGATGTGCCTTCGGCGCGGATTTAAGAGCGATTGCCGGTTTTGCGGACGGCGCACGCGCAAGCTATAAACGGGGCGGAGGAGTGTCATGCTGGGCCGGCTTAATCATGTGGCGATCGCGGTGAAGGATGCCGAAAAGGCTGCCAGGATCTATGGCGCTGCGTTCGGAGCCGATATTTCCGCGGCAGTGCCGCTCCCCGAGCACGGCGTCACCACCGTGTTCGTGACCTTGCCCAATACCAAGATCGAATTCATCCAGCCGCTTGGCGAAGCCTCGCCGATCGCCAAATTCCTCGAGCGCAATGCCGACGGCGGCATCCATCACATCTGTTATGACGTGCCCGACATCATCACGGCGCGTGATACCCTGATCAAGGAGGGCGCGCGGGTGCTCGGCGACGGCGTTCCCAGGATCGGCGCCCACGGCAAGCCGGTGCTGTTTCTGCACCCCAAGGACTTTTCCGGGGCCCTCGTCGAAATCGAGCAGGCGTGAGCCGCGATGGCCTACACCATATCAACCGGGTTTGCGATCTACTTCGTCTTGTGGTGGGTCGTGCTGTTTCTGACGCTTCCGTTCGGCGTGCGCAGCCAGCACGAGGACGGCGGGGGCAGTCCGGGCACCGATCCCGGCGCGCCGGTCGCGAGCCAGATGGGACGCAAGCTGATCTGGACGACCCTGTTGTCAGCAGTCATTTTTGCCGCAGGCGTGATCGCCTATCAAGCGGGTCTCCTCAGCGTCGATCGGCTGTCGAAGCTGATGGGAATGCCGTTCTGATGAGGTGATCGGGGAACACGCCGCAACAGCATTTTCTTGGGCGATGGGGGAGAAGAAAATGACGTTTCAACGGATCGTTGTCGGGCTTTTGATTCTGACCATTGTCGCCCTTGCGACATCTTTTTACATGAACTGGAAAACCAACAGCCAGCTCCAGACCCTGAAGGCGTTTGTCGAAGGCTATGTTTTTGCGGAAGCGGTCGCGGCCTGCGAAAAGACGCCAAGCACAACCCCGTTCAAATGGAATGGTGGGACCAACACCAATCTCATCGGGCTCAACTCCGTCAAGCTCGACAAGTACAGGATCGTATCGAGCTATACGCTGTTCGCCGACGGCGTCTATTGCGATTTCGATCCGATCAAAAAGAAAGCCGACATCGGATCGAATTTCCTCGAACGGGAATGAAGTCCGTCGGGATCTCCCGGATAGTTCTTGCAAAGAAAAAAGAGCAGGGCCGGAAGCCCTGCTCTAAAAATTGTGTCGACCCTGTTTTCCCGTAAACTTGAATTTGATCTTGATTGACGGGGTGACGCTGCTTGTGCGCGTCAGGGCTCCTCCCGAGACTTGGACCACCAGACCTCGACCTTGCGGTTAGTCTGAGCCCGCACTCGTAGACTAAAATTTTCGTCTTGTCATCAATTTCAGCAACGATTGTTCAATATTCGAGCAAGTTCTGAAATGATTGGGAATTCGTCATCTCTGGATTGTGTTGGGAAAGTTCTCAATCGTTTTTAGGTATTATAGTAGGGCAAAAGGGGAGCGCGCCACGCTCCAATGCCTTGGCGCCTCTAAAGTCAATGAACGTGCGCAACCACGTCGGTTGCAGGCGCCATGATGCCGAGCATTCCGACGATGACGATGATGCCGAGCCCGAAGGCAATTTCGACCAGGGTGCTGCGTACGAGCCATTGAACCGTCCGAGAGCCCAAGTCATTTCCAAAGTCGTTTCCAGCGTCGCCGTAAAGTCGCGGCAGCAGATATTGGCGGTTGAACCCGGCCAGACAGAGCATCGCGGCGAACAGCGTTACCTTGAGGAGTAACAACTGGCCATAGCGTGTGTCGATCAGGCTCTGCATCCCGCCAACCAAAAACGAGGCATTGATGGTTCCAGTGGTGAGCACGATGCCGACGGCCAGGATCCCGAGATTGGAAAAGCGACCGGCAATGGTACACGCGGAAGAAACCCAGTTCTCCTCACGGAACCGGCGCAGATACGCGAGCATCAGCGCAAGGGGGATGAGGCCACCAAGCCAGAGACCGGCTGCGATCAAATGCAGGAAGTCCGCGGTAAGATGGATGTCTCTTTCAAACCCCAGACCTTCTTCGCCGTGCCCCGCAAAGGCCAGTGATCCGAGATAGGCGGTTGCCAGCAATGTAGCCAGGAGTTCTTGCCAGATGGGTGAGCCCTTGTGCTTTGCCCGTCGCATCAGCAGGCACACGGCCAGCGCAAGGCCAAACATCAATCGCAATTCCCAGGCAAAGCCAAACTGGGTTTGCGAGAGCACGATCCAGATCGTGCCGTCCGCAATCACCTTGTCAAACGGTTTGCTGGCGATCCGGGCGGACAACAGGCCCAACCATGCAAAGGCCGACACGATCGACAAGGCCAGGCCGATCCAAAAAATTTTTGCGGCGCGATTTCGGAAGACGGCCACGGCAGCGCCGGGCCGCAAATCCCCCATCCGCAAGACCGGCGAAGCGACGAACAAGTCGAAGAAGACGATGCCCGCGACAATCACCGACGAAACGAAGTGAATATCCCGCACGGCAATCAGCGGATTGATCAAAATGCCCTCCATGTCGAGCAAGATTTGGTGCTACGGCATGATCGATCCCCAAGAGAGCGGGTCGGCCGCCATCGCCCCCTTTCAGCCGCGTCGGCTTTCATTGTCCAACATGAAAGGTGAAGCTGCCCTCGGTCGTGTGGGTATCGACCGACAGAACTTGCCAACGAACCCGGTAGGTCCCCGGTGGCAATTGCTTCAAGCCGACACGCATAACGCTCGCGTTGATCCTTGGCTTACCCAGATCGACGCGCGTGCCGTTGGCATCGCTCACTTCGACGGAGCTGAATGCGGGCTCCAGGTTCTGGGTAAAAGAAAGAACGAGCTCCCACGGCGCGGTTGGCACGGTGCTTCCGACGCGCGGCTCAGCATGGTCGAGAAAGGCGTGAGCTTCGGCGGCGGTGCCCACCATGACGGTGAGCAAGGCCGATATCGCAAAAGTCAGCATTCGCATGGTGCAGCCTCAAAAGGTCAATTTGCGGGGAGCGGTCGAGGTGCCGCCGAACAGGGGTTGTCCAACGGTCGTCGGGAACATGTCGTCGAGATACAGATGCAACTGGCCGAGCACGCCGACCCCGCTGCCGCTTTCGCGGTTGATGGGTATCATAGCCTCGAAGCCGACCTGGAAATAGCTTCCGACCCAGATCACACCGGGGTTTACCGTTCCCGTCGTGGTGTAGGGATTGCCGAAATTGTTCGCGACCGGCGTCGTCAAATTCACTTCGACGATCGGAATCAGATGATTGAAGAAATCCGGAAGCTGAAGATCGATGACTTCGGATTTCAGATAGGGCAGGCTGTATTGCAACGACGCTCCGTACACCAATTGCTGCGGTATAAAGGCACTCTGGGTGAAGTCGAAGGAGTTCGTGGGAATTTGATAGCCAACCTGCCCGGTTACAGCGAGTGGACGAGCCCACGACACGCTGTCAGGCAAATCGCCGAAACCTTTCCCGAAATAGAGCGTCGGGGTAACGAGACTATAGGTGGTCGCTAACCCGGAACCCGTCGAGCCGGTGTGACCCCAATCGACGATGAGCCCGGCCAGCACTGCCAACTCGTGCGACCGATCCTTCAGTACCTGGTACTGGAACGTTGTCTCGAGATTTTGAAATCCCGTCGTCAGCGTGCCATCCACCTGGCGAATTTGCGTCCAGTTTTGACCTATCGAGACGCCGAAGTTTTCGGTGATCCGCTTTGAGATTTCTCCCGAAATATCCCACTCGGTGGCCGGAGGTATGTCCGCGGTCTTCGACCATGCAACGGTCGGCAGTGACATTTCGTCGGCGACGCAGGGATCGTCAGTCGCGAGCGTAGCTGGAAAAAAGCGGGCGCCGACAAAGCAGTGAGCGAGCGAAGGAGAGGTGAACGCCAACGCGATAAGATTTGCCAGCGCAACGGAAAGCAGCGTGCATCGAGACATCAGGATTGCTCCGGTCAGAAAACGTGAAAGCAGTTAATTGCAGCGCTTGAGGCTGCATTGCATCACGCGTTGAGCGGAGGGCCTCTCGGACGCGCGACCGAGTATCGCGAGAGCGAAGACAGGCGCAGCGCCTGCGCCGATTGAAGTATTTTGCCGAATTCCGGGCTGAGAGACGCGACCGTTACCGGACCTGGCGCATCCAGGAGGTGGAACGCCCCGGCAAAACAAAGCAAACAATGATTGTGCGCGGGATATTTGGACTGGTCCGCCGGCGCGACCGGGCTGCCGTCGGTCGCATGCAGGCAAAGCTGGGACAGGGAAAGGTCGTCAAGGGCGGCAGCATTGGCCAACTGGGTACCAACAACCGCCAGCAGCAGCGGCTGCATCACCAGCGCATAGATGGCCGCCGCGCTAACCAGCCTTCGCCAGAAACGCCCCAGTCCCAAATCAGCGCGGTCTTGCCGGGTTCCCATGCTCATGAGCTTATGTTGATACACAAATTCAGTTCAAGTCACGTTCTTGGCGCGCCACCCACGCAATCCGAGGGTCTGTTGACCAGGCTCGCAGATCGATTAGCAGGAAGTAAAGCTCTCGATTTTCGGCAGCATCGAACCCTGGATCCAGTATAGTTGGTCGGCTGTGGGTAGCAACCCAGACCCTCATTAGACGGATTGCTATGGTCCCTTAGCGGCCGTCCCGGCAGGCCCGGGCGATCGCGTCGCGCCCTCGACAATTTGTTTGTCGAGAACTACACGCTCTGAAAGGCAGCATCATCACGCGAGCCGGACAGGGGCGCGATGAGGTCGGCAAGCAGGGTCGTTAGGGAACATCACACATGAAACAAATCATCGGCGGACTTCTTGGCATCGCTTTCATCGCAGTCATGTTTGCCACACCCGCGCGCGCCGAGGAGGTCAGGGCCGGCGATCTCGTGATCACGCAGGCCTGGAGCCGCGCAACGCCCGGCGGCGCCAAGGTCGGCGGCGGCTATCTGACGATCGAGAACAGGGGCTCGGCGCCGGACCGGTTGATCGGTGGCTCGGCGGATGTCGCCGACAAGGTTCAGGTCCACGAAATGACCATGAATAACGGCGTGATGACGATGCGTCCGCTCGACAAGGGTCTGGTGATCGAGCCCGGCAAGACGGTCAAGCTGGCGCCGGGTGGCTATCATCTGATGCTGCTCGATCTGAAGAGCCCGTTGAAGCAGGGCGACAAGCTGCCGATCACCCTGGAGTTCGAAAAGGCCGGCAAGGTTTCTCTCTCGCTCGACGTGCAGAGCATAGGGGCACAAGGCCCCGCCAGCGCGAATGGTTCAGGCAGCCATATGGACATGAAGAAGATGCCCGATCATTCCGGCATGAAGATGTGAGGGCCAACATGCAGGGCTGCGCGTCGTAGAGGCCGGCCAAGGCTTGCGCCCGTTACGGTCGCGAGGATGCTTGCCGGCACCATATCCCGGCTGCAGGCGCATGCGCGGCGACGCCCTGACTGACTTCCAGAGGATCACGCTGGAGGATGATTTTGATGTCCAGGCGCGCCCGTCGTCTGGTCCGAAAGGTCTTCCCAGGGCTCGGTTGTGACAGCTTTTGCGCCTTAATCGCGGGGTCAAACGGCCGGCAAACTGACAGGAAATGCGTTTGGCTGGCGGCTTTTTGCTGATCCCCGCCCTTGTGTTTTTGCACCCGATCCGGTTTCACTGCTGGCTTCCCGTGCCCGACCGATTCTCTTGGTGTACCCATGCGATTGTCGCGATTCTTTCTTCCGATCCTTAAAGAGAATCCGAAAGAGGCCGAGATCGTCTCGCACCGGCTGATGCTGCGCGCGGGCATGATGCGGCAGGAGGCGGCGGGCATCTATGCCTGGCTGCCGCTGGGCCTTAGGGTCTTGAAGAAGATCGAGCAGATCGTCCGCGAGGAGCAGAACCGCGCCGGCGCCCTGGAACTTCTGATGCCGACGCTGCAGCTCGCCGACCTCTGGCGCGAGAGCGGCCGTTACGACGCCTACGGCCCGGAGATGTTGCGCATCACCGACCGCCACAAGCGCGAGCTGCTCTACGGGCCGACCAATGAGGAAATGATCACCGAGATCTTCCGCTCCTACGTCAAATCCTACAAGGGCCTGCCGCTCAACCTCTATCACATCCAGTGGAAGTTCCGCGACGAACAGCGGCCGCGCTTCGGCGTCATGCGCGGCCGCGAATTCCTGATGAAGGATGCCTATTCGTTCGATATCGACGAGGCCGCGGCGCGGCGCTCCTACAACCGGATGTTCGTCGCCTATTTGCGCACCTTCGCCCGGATGGGACTGAAGGCGATCCCGATGCGGGCGGAGACCGGACCGATCGGTGGCGATCTCAGCCATGAATTCATCGTGCTCGCAGAGACCGGCGAGTCCGCGGTCTATTGCGACCGTGACGTGCTCAACCTGCCGGTGCCCGGCGAGGAGATCGACTACGAGGGCGACCTGACCCCGATCATCAAGCAGTGGACGTCGGTCTATGCCGCGACCGAAGACGTCCACGACGCGGCGCGTTTCGACCGTGAAGTGCCGGCTGAAAAGAAGGTGCACACCAGGGGCATCGAGGTCGGCCAGATCTTCTATTTCGGAACCAAATATTCCGACACGATGAAGGCGCTGGTCGCGGGCGCCGACGGCGCCGAGGTCGCCATTCACGGCGGCTCCTACGGCGTCGGCGTCTCGCGCCTGGTCGGCGCCATCATCGAGGCCTGCCATGACGAGGCCGGCATCAAATGGCCGGAGGCGGTCGCCCCGTTCAAGGCCGTCATCCTGAATTTGAAGCAGGGCTCGGAAGACACCGACGCGGCGTGCGAACGGCTCTACCGCGATCTTACGGCCAAGGGCGTCGAGGTCCTTTACGACGACACCGACCAGCGCGCGGGCGCCAAATTCGCCGCCGCCGATCTGATCGGCGTTCCCTGGCAAATCCTCGTCGGCCCCAAGGGGCTCGCCGAAGGCAAGCTCGAGCTGAAACGGCGCAGCGACGGAATGCGTGAAAACCTGAGCCCGGCGCAAGTGCTGGCGCGGCTGAGCTAGTGTGAATTTATCCACTGCGAGGACCAGGATATCAGCCGTCGCGGCTACAATTAGCCCGAATCGTGTGAAAATCGGACTATGGATGAAGCCATGAGCGAGCCAGTTCGGACCCCACCTTTCGCGCCATTCGAGTGGCTGCTGTCGGGACGCTATTTGCGGGCACGTCGCAAGGAAGGCTTCATTTCCGTCATTGCCGGGTTCTCGTTTCTGGGCATCATGCTCGGCGTCGCCACGCTGATCATCGTGATGGCGGTCATGAACGGCTTCCGCAAGGAATTGCTGGACAAGATCCTCGGTCTCAACGGCCATCTCCTCGTGCAACCGCTGGAATCGCCGCTCACTGATTGGAAGGACGTCGCCGATCGCATCAACCAGGTCGCAGGCATCAGGCTGGCGGCGCCGGTTGTGGACGGCCAGGCGCTGGCATCCTCGCCGTTCAACGCCTCGGGCGTATTGGTTCGCGGCATCCGGGCCGACGATCTTAACAACCTCACCTCGATCGCCAAGAATATCAAACAGGGTACGCTCGAGGGCTTCGACGAAGGCCAGGGCGTCGCGATCGGCCGCAGGCTCGCCGATCTGCTTTCGGTGCATGCCGGCGACAGCATCACGCTGGTGTCGCCGCGAGGTGCGGTGACGCCGATGGGCACCACGCCGCGGATCAAGCCTTACAAGATCGCGGCCGTGTTCGAGATCGGGATGTCGGAATATGACTCGACCTTCGTGTTCATGCCGCTGCCGGAGGCGCAGGCCTATTTCAACCGCAACAATGACGTGACCGCGATCGAGGTGTTCACCACCAACCCCGACAAGATCGACGCCTTTCGCAAGAGCGTGACCGAGGCGGCAGGCCGGCCGGTGTTCCTGGTGGACTGGCGGCAGCGCAATTCCACCTTTTTCAACGCACTTCAGGTCGAGCGCAACGTGATGTTCCTGATCCTCACCATGATCGTGCTGGTTGCGGCGCTCAATATCGTCTCCGGCCTGATCATGCTGGTGAAGGACAAGGGCAGCGATATCGCCATCCTTCGCACCATGGGCGCCTCGCAGGGGGCGATCATGCGGATTTTCCTGATCACGGGGGCCGCGATCGGGGTGGTCGGCACGATCACGGGATTTCTGGTCGGCATGCTGATCTGTCTGAATATCGAATCGATCCGGCAATTCCTGTCCTGGCTCACCAACACCGAGTTGTTTTCGCCGGAGCTTTACTTTCTGTCCAAGCTGCCGGCCGAGATCGATTTCGGCGAAACCAGCGCGGTGGTGATCATGGCGCTGACTTTGTCGTTCCTAGCTACGCTCTATCCATCATGGCGTGCCGCCCGCCTCGACCCCGTCGAAGCGCTGCGGTACGAGTGAGGGGCAGATGGAGCAGGGGGCGGAAGATGTACCGGTCGTCTATCTCCACGAGATAAAGCGCCAGTACACCCAGGGTGCGACGACGCTGACCATTCTCAATGGTGCCAAGCTTGCCCTGTGGGCAGGGCAGTCGGTGGCGCTGGTGGCCCCGTCGGGTGCCGGCAAATCGACGCTGCTGCACATCGCCGGCCTGCTCGAAAGCCCCGATGACGGTGAAGTGTATATCGGGGGAGCACCGACTTCGGACCTGTCGGATGTCGAGCGCACCCTTATCCGCCGCACCGAAATCGGCTTCGTGTATCAGTCGCACCGACTGCTGCCGGAATTTTCTGCGCTCGAAAACGTCATGCTGCCGCAGATGATCCGGGGTCTGAAACGGTCGGAGACCGTCAAACGCGCCACCGAGATCCTGGCCTATCTCGGCCTCGGCGATCGCATCAAACACCGGCCGGCGGAACTGTCGGGCGGCGAGCAGCAGCGGGTCGCGATCGCGCGCGCTGTTGCGAATGCGCCGCGGGTGCTGCTTGCCGATGAGCCGACCGGCAATCTCGACCCCCATACCGCCGATCATGTGTTTCAGGCATTGATGCAACTGGTGAAAGCCACGCGCGTGGCGATGCTGATCGCGACCCACAACATGGAACTGGCTGGCCGGATGGACCGGCGGGTGTCGCTGGTCAACGGCGAGGTCGTGGAACTGGACTAGCGGCGCGAGTTCAGCTTGATGTGATGATCGGCGGGCTGGAAAACCGTTCGCTGGCGCGGCATATTCCCGCAAAGATGAGAAAGTCCGACGTCACCTGTCCCAAATGCCGCGCGGGCTACCGCCGCATCGAGTTGGCTTCCCGGCCGGGAGCCATGGGCGAATATCGCTGTCTGCTCTGCGATCATGTTCTTGAGATCTTCGATGGCTCAACCGAGGTAGCTCTCCGCCTCACGGTTCAGCCCGAAAAGACCTTCGAATAAGCACCAAATAACGCTGCGCTACCTGCGCTACCTGCGCCTCTGGGGCGCGTGTTTTTCATCGACTTGCGCTTCGGTGGATTTGGGATCGCGGAAAATGCGTAAGCAAAACTCACTTACCGATTTTGTCGCGCACCCGACACGGGAACTTTTTTGTGGAATAGCGGAGTTCCCGGAAATGGCTGGTACATAAGGCTAATTTAATTTTTAATCAGTGTCATTTTTGATCCAATGTTGCAGCCCAGTGACAGCATTGCAAGCTAACCCTGATAAAGTTTTGGCGGGGTTCGGGCTTACTTCAGTTCAACAGCAGGAATCCAGACATGAAGAGATTATTACTCGGTACGGCGGCCGCAATCGCGCTTGGTGCTGCGGGGCCCGCGGCTGCCGCGGATCTCCCAGCGCGGACATATACGAAGGCGCCTCCAATGGTCGCCCCGATCTATGATTGGAGCGGTTTCTATATCGGCATCAACGGCGGCGGCGGCTTCAGCCACAAGTGCTGGGATCTGACCAATGACGGCGTTGCGGCAGTGGTTCCCGCCGCTCCTGAAGGTTGCCATGATGCAAGCGGGGCCACCGTCGGTGGACAAATCGGCTACCGATGGCAGAGCGCAAACTGGGTGTTCGGTTTGGAAGCGCAGGGCAACTGGGCTGATTTCAGCGGCGACAATGTCAGCCTGTTCTTCCCCACCGACTTGAATCGCTCGCGCATCGACGCATTCGGCATGTTCACGGGTCAGGTCGGCTATGCCTGGAACAACGCTCTTCTGTACGTAAAGGGCGGCGCCGCCGTCACCGATGACAGATACAGGATATTCGACATTCCGAGCGGCGCTCTGACCGACACGGCCAGCGAGACCCGCTGGGGTGGGGTGATCGGTGTCGGCTTCGAATATGGCATCACCCCGAGCTGGTCGGTCGGTTTCGAATACGATCACATGTTCATGGGCAGTCGCGATGTCAGCTTTACGACGCTGGGCGGCGCGTTCGATGGCACCGACCACATCCACCAGGATGTCGATCTGTTCACCGCGCGCGTCAATTATAAATTCGGAGGGCCAGTTGTCGCGCGTTACTGATCACGCGCTCGATCGGTCTTGAAGGCGCCCAAAAGCCCCGGCCTCAGCCGGGGCTTTTTTCGACGCGGCGTGGTTCTCGGCAAAGGCTACTCCATTGGACTGCGAACCATCCAAGGGCGAATACCGCTGTCCGCCCTGCGATCATGCTTTTGAGGTCTTCGCCCTGGATTGGACGATGCGTGGTCGCGCCGGCTCTCTTCGTGAGCGCCTGATTCGGTGACGCGGCCAAGCGGGCCGGCAACTTCGGGACACGCGTGGACTTTTGTTACCGGATATTTCTAGAAATGGCCGATATATAAGGCTAATTGCACAATTTTCGTTCGGATGTTGCAGCCAGGTGACAGCTTTCCAGGGGAACGCTGATAAACTTGCGTTGTGCAAATTCGAAAGCGAAGAAAGCGAAGGATGAGACCATGAAGAAACTGCTGCTTGTCACGACGGCCGCGATCGCGCTTGGCGCCGCTGCACCGGCCGCCGCCGCGGATCTTCCCGCTCGAGCACCGGCCTATTCGAAGGCGCCGGCGATCGTTGAAGCTGCCTATGACTGGAGCGGCTTCTACGTGGGCATCAATGGCGGCGGCGCCACCAGCAGCATTGACTGGAATGCGGACGGCGTCGGGGACGAAGGCAGCCATAGCGCGACGGGCGGGACCGTCGGTGGACAGATCGGCTACCGCTGGCAAATGTCGTCCTGGGTGTTTGGCTTGGAAGCGCAGGGCAACTGGGCTGATTTCACAGGTAGCAATGTCAGCTTGCAATTCCCCAACACCACCAACCAAACCAAGATTGACGCCTTCGGCCTGTTCACCGGCCAGATCGGTTATGCCTGGGACCGTGCGTTGTTTTACGTGAAGGGCGGTGCCGCGGTCACCGACAACACGTACACGTCGATTACGACGGGCCCGCTTGGCGGGATCGATACTGCGAGCGAAACCCGCTGGGGTGCTGCGGTCGGGGTTGGCTTCGAATACGCCTTCGCGCCGAACTGGTCGCTCGGCTTCGAATACGACCACCTGTTCATGGGCAACAACGACGTTGTTTCCAATGCTGGCTTCATCGCCGACCATATCAAGGAGGACGTCGATCTCTTCACCGCACGCGTCAACTACAGGTTCGGTGGCCCGGTGGTGGCCCGCTATTAAGCCAAGCGGACCAGGCAAAGCCTTCTTCCTCGACCTCTCAAAACCCCGGCCCGTTGGCCGGGGCTTTTTGCTGGTGTCGCGGTGGGAAATCGCCGCCGCATTAACCAACGGGTTTGGTTTCCCAAACTGGCCCACGACCCAGCCATCGGTATTGAGTCAGTTTGATTGCGCAGGGGATAACGGCTTGAATGGGCCCGCCACATCCGCATATTTACAGGGATGGCCAGCCCCATATGGACGACCGAATATTTCACCTGTCCCAGTTGCGGGATCGCTTACATGGCGACGCGGGAGCAGCACTCCGACAAGCATTCCGGCAGCTTCAACTGCAAGGTTTGCGAGACGGAGGTCCACTCCTGGTCAGGCGATTATGATTTCTTCGATTGGAAGATCGATCAGGCGGAGTCTCCTGTCTTTGGGAAAAGAAAGTGACAGGCACGCTCGCCGAACGCGGCAGGGCGCCCCGACCTGCTGGTTAAACCGACATGCTCGGTCAGGGAATTAACCACCGGGGTCATTTTCCAAACTGACCCACTACCGCCTCTTGACCAAAGAACAAAAACGGAACATTGTTCCCTTTATGTTCACATATCGGGAGGCGGACATGTTGAAGGTTTTCGTCGAAGAGGCCGCGGCGCTGGCATCGATCGTGCTGTTCGTCGGGATGATCGCGGTCTGGGCGCAGTTGCTGCCCCAGCTCTGAGGCGGCCAAGAGGCCATTGCCCCGGACTTGGCGGGGCGCGGACCATTTGGAGAGGGGACCCGTGGGGAAAAGCAGGACGGCGGCCGGCGGTGGCGCCTTCCGCGTGGACATATCCCACCTGAGGCTGCACCATTGCCGGGCGCGAGTTGGCCCTAGCGGCGGCCTGGCGTTCCCCTAAAGCCCCCCAGTGATTGCGGACCTCGATCATGTCCAAGCCCGCGGCGCCGCCGTCCAATGCCGGATTTGTCCATCTCCACGTCCATTCCGCCTATTCGCTGCTGAAGGGATCGATCAAGATCGCAAAGCTCGGCGAGCTGGCGAAAGCGGACCGCCAGCCGGCGCTGGCGCTGACCGACACCGACAACATGTTCGGGGCGCTGGAATTCTCCGACAAGATGGCCGGCTACGGCATCCAGCCGATCATCGGCTGCGAGCTCGCGGTTGATTTCGGCGATCAGGACCCCAACGCGCGCACTACAATTCCGGCGGCGCCCTCGCGGATCGTGCTTCTGGCGGCGCGCGAGCGCGGCTATCGCAGCCTGATGCGGCTCAATTCCCGGGCCTTCCTGGAAACGCCGGTTCATCAGTCCCCGCACATCAAGTTCGAGTGGCTGGAAGGCGACGCCGAAGATCTGATCGCGCTGACCGGCGGACCCGACGGGCCAATTTCACTGGCGTTCGCCGCCGATCACGCGGCGCTGGCGGCGACGCGTTGCGAGCGGCTGGCGGGCCTGTTCGGCGATCGCCTGTATGTCGAATTGCAGCGGCACGGCATCGAGAAGGAGCGCCGCATCGAGGCCGGGCTGATCGATCTGGCCTACGCGAAAGGTTTCCCGCTCGTTGCCACCAACGAGCCTTACTTCGCATCTTCCGACGACTACGAGGCCCACGACGCGCTGCTCTGCATCGCCGGCGGACGCCTGATCGCCGAGACCGATCGCGAACAGCTCACGCCCGATCACCGCTTCAAGACCCGCGCCGAGATGGCCGTGCTGTTCGCCGATATTCCGGAAGCGCTTGCCTCCACCGTCGAGATTGCCGAGCGCTGCGCATTCCGCCCGGTCACGCGCAAGCCGATCCTGCCGCGGTTCACGGTGGGCGCGGGGTCCAACGCTGCGAACGCGGAAAGCGACGAAGCGGCGGAGTTGCGCCGGCAAGCCGAGGAGGGCCTTGGCCGTCGACTCCGGGTTCACGGCCTTTCGCAAGGCACCACCGAAGAGGATTACCGCGCCCGGCTTGCCTTCGAGCTCGATGTCATCACCCGCATGAATTACGCGGGATATTTCCTGATCGTCGCGGATTTCATCAAATGGGCGAAGGCCGAGGGCATTCCGGTCGGCCCCGGCCGCGGCTCGGGCGCCGGCTCGCTGGTCGCCTATGCCCTGACCATCACCGATCTCGATCCGATCCGCTTCGGCCTCCTGTTCGAGCGCTTTCTCAATCCCGAACGCGTGTCGATGCCCGACTTCGACATCGATTTTTGCCAGGACCGGCGGGGCGAGGTGATCGACTATGTGCAGCAGCGCTACGGCCGCGATCAGGTCGCGCAGATCATCACGTTCGGCACGCTGCAGGCGAGGGGTGTGCTGCGCGATGTCGGGCGCGTGCTGCAGATGCCCTACGGCCAGGTCGACAAGCTGACGAAGCTCGTGCCGCAAAATCCGGCCGCTCCCGTGACGCTCGCGGCCGCGATCGAAGGCGAGCCGAAGCTGCAGGCGTTTCGCGACGAGGACCCGGTGGTGGCGCGCGCCTTCGACATCGCGCAGCGCCTGGAGGGGCTGACCCGCCACGCGTCGACCCACGCCGCAGGCATCGTGATCGGCGACCGGCCGCTCAGCGAGCTCGTGCCGCTCTACCGCGATCCGAAGTCGGACATGCCGGTGACCCAGTTCAACATGAAATGGGTCGAGCCGGCGGGCCTCGTCAAATTCGACTTCCTCGGTCTCAAGACGCTGACGGTTCTCGATGTCGCCGTGAAACTGCTCAAGCAGCGTGGGGTCGATGTCGATCTGGCGACCCTGCCGCTCGACGATGCCGCCAGTTACCAGATGCTGGCGCGCGGCGATGTGGTCGGCGTGTTCCAGGTTGAAAGTCAGGGCATGCGGCGCGCGCTGGTCGACATGCGGCCCGACCGCTTCGAGGATATCATCGCGCTGGTGGCGCTGTACCGTCCGGGCCCGATGGCGAACATTCCGACCTATTGCGCCCGCAAGCATGGCGACGAGGAGCCGGAATACCTGCATCCCATGCTCGAGCCGATCCTGAAGGAGACGTTCGGCGTCATCATCTACCAGGAACAGGTGATGCAGATCGCGCAGGTGATGGCCGGTTATTCGCTCGGCGAAGCCGACCTGTTGCGGCGCGCGATGGGCAAGAAGATCCGCTCGGAGATGGAGAAGCAGCGCGCAGGCTTCGTCGCCGGTGCGGTGAAGAACGGCGTGCCGAAAGGGCAGGCCGACACCATTTTCGAGCTGCTCGCGAAATTCGCCGATTACGGTTTCAACAAGAGCCACGCCGCGGCTTACGCGCTGGTATCCTATCATACCGCCTATATGAAGGAGCATTACCCGGTCGAATTCCTGGCGGCGTCGATGACGCTCGATCTCAACAATACCGACAAGCTGTCAGAGTTTCGCGCCGAGGCGCAGCGGCTCGGGATCAAGGTCGAGGCCCCTTCGCTCAATCGCTCCGGCGCCACGTTCGAGGTCAGCAACGGCACGATCTATTACGCGCTGGCGGCGCTGAAGGGCGTTGGTCCGCAAGCGGTGGAGCTGATCGTCGAGGCGCGCCGCAATGGGCAGTTCACTTCGCTCGCCGATTTCGCCGCCCGCGTCAATCCGCGCGCGATCAACAAGCGCGTCATCGAGAGCCTGGCTGCAGCCGGTGCGTTCGATGCGATCGATTCCAATCGCGCGCGGGTGTTCGCGGGCGCGGAATTGATCCTCGCGGCCTGTCAGCGCAGCCACGAGGCCGCCACCGTCGGACAGAACGACATGTTCGGCGGGGCCGCCGACGCGCCGACCATCATGCTGCCGCAGCTCGAGCCATGGCTGCCGGCCGAGCGGCTGCGGCGGGAATATGACGCCATCGGCTTCTTCCTGTCCGGCCATCCGCTGGACGATTACGCGACCGTGCTGAAACGGCTGAGGGTGCAATCCTGGGCGGAATTCTCGCGTGCGGTCAAAACCGGCGCGACGGCGGGCAAGGTTGCCGCGACCGTGGTATCGCGTATGGAGCGGAGGACAAAGACCGGCAACAAGATGGGCATCATCGGGCTGTCAGACCCGACCGGCCACTTCGAGGCGGTACTGTTTTCCGAAGGGCTTGCGCAGTATCGCGAGGTGCTGGAACCCGGTGCGGCGGTGCTGTTGCAACTCGGCGCCGAGCTGCAGGGCGAGGACGTCCGCGCCAGAGTGCTGCATGCCGAGCCGCTCGATGACGCCGCCGCCAAGACCCAAAAGGGGCTGCGCATATTTGTCCGCGATACCAAGCCGCTCGAATCGATCGCCAAGCGGCTGCAGATGCCCGAGCCGGTGCTGCAAGGCGGCGCGATCCGTGGTACCCAAACAAAGCCGACAGCGGTGGCAGGCGCCGACGGCGATGTCTCGCTGGTCATGATGCTCGACCTTGAAACCGAAGTTGAGATGAAGCTGCCGGGCCGCTTCAAGGTCTCGCCGCAGATTGCGGGCGCGATCAAGGCGGTGTCCGGCGTGGTGGATGTGCAGACCCTCTAACAGCGGAAAGGAGCTTCCTATGTGCGAGATGTGCCACCAAGATTCGATTGGGAGATTCGAGCCTTCGCGTCGCAGCGTGCTTGGCGTCGCGGCCTCGACAATGGGGCTGTTGCTGGCGAACGCGGCCGGCGCCAAGGAGATGAAACCGCCACCAAAGCCGCAGAACGTTCTGACGCCCGCCGCTTCGCTGGAACGCCTGCTGAAAGGAAATGTGCGCTATGTCGAGGGCGTATCGCTGCGCCACGACTTCAAGCATGAGCGGGAAGCATTGGCCGGAGGCCAGAACCCCTACGCCGCCGTACTGAGCTGCGCCGATTCGCGAATTGCACCCGAATACGCCTTCGATAGCGGCCGCGGCGATCTCTTTGTTTGTCGCGTGGCAGGCAATTTCGCCAATAATGAAACAGTCGCCAGCATGGAATATGCCGTCGCCGAACTCGGTACGCCTCTGATTCTCGTTTTGGGTCACGACAGTTGCGGCGCGGTCAGTGCGACGATCAAATCGCTCAAGGATGGCACCACATTGCCCGGACACATTCCGTCGCTGGTCACCGGCATCGCGCCCGCGGTGAATGCGGTATCGCAGCAAGGCGGTGACACGCTCGGCAACGCCATCCGGCAGAATGTGATCGACAACGTTGCCAAACTAAGCTCGGCGACGCCAATCCTGAGCGCGGCGGTTGAGCAAGGCAAGCTCAAGGTGGTCGGTGGCATCTATCGGCTCAGGGATGGCAGAGTGGAAATGGTCGACTGAATTTGCCGTCTGCCCGACGTCCAATGCCTTATTGCCAGCGCTTTTCGTTCCAACACTATTCAGGCAATCAGGCGTCCAATGCGCAGAAATCGGGTGAAACCGTAAGCGAGCAGAGAGGCCATGCCGGTGACTAAAGCCTTTCCGTTTTTTTCGCTGTGCCTGATTCTTTTGTTCGGACTTTCGGGAAACCTGAGTTCCGCTGCCGCGCAGCAGCAGCAAGAAAAGCGGATTGCGCTCGTCGTCGGCGACGGCGCTTATACCAAGTCGCCGCTCGCGACGGCGGCCAACGACGCGGGCTTGATCGCGCAGACCTTGCAGGCGGCCGGCTTTGACGTGGTCGGAGCGCGCGACCTCGATGGCGACACGCTGCGCCGAAGCTTCCGCGACTTCATCCAGAAAGCCCAGGCGTCGGGTCCCGACACGGTCGCGATGGTGTATCTCGCTGGTTATGGGGTGCAGCTTGCCGGCGAAAACTATTTCATACCCGTCGATTCCATGCTCGCTCGCGACACCGACATTCCGATCGAAGGATTGCGGATCAGCGACTACCTGCGCGAGCTGTCATCGCTTCCGCTGAAGGCCAGCATCGTCGTGCTGGACGCCGCCCGGCAGCAACCCTTTATCGAGGGCGGCCAGCCGATCGCGAGCGGGCTGGCTCTGGTCGAACCTGACGCGCATATGCTGATCGCATTCAACGCCGCGCCGGGCACGGTTGCTCCGGAGGAGCAGGGGCCTTACGGCGCCTACGCCCAGTCGCTCGCGGAGATGATCCGCACCGGCGGATTGTCGTTGCCGGAGGTTTTCAAACGTCTGCGGCTGCGCGTCAACGAAACGAGCAAGGGCGCCCAGGTGCCCTGGGATGCCGAAAAGATCGATGCGCAGTTCATGTTTTTCGATCGCGCGCCGGATGCGCCGGCGCAAGCGCCGCCGGATCAGGCTGCCGGGCTGAGGAACAGGCCGATGCGCGATCTCGGGGTGCAGGATGCCTACGCCACAGCGCTCGAGCGCGATACGATGCAAGGCTATGAAGACTTCCTCGCCGCCTATCCCGGCGATCCGCTTGCCCGACGGGTGCGGGCGATCGTCGCCGCGCGGCGCGAAGCGATCACCTGGCTTCGCACCTATCGGGCCGATACACCGCCCGCCTACTGGTCCTACCTGCGGCGCTATCCCAATGGACCCCATGCCTACGATGCGCGACGGCGCCTTGCCATTCTCACCGCGCCGCTGGAGCCACCGCCCTCATTCGCGATGTATGACTACGATGTGCCGCCGCCGCCGCCCGACGAGATCGTCTATGTCGATCGCCCGGTGCTGATGTTCAGCGATCCGGATTTCGGGTTTGCGCCACCACCGCCGCCGCCGATTTATTTTTGCCCGCCACCACCGCCGGATTTCGTCGTCTTGGCGCCGCCGATCGCTCCGATCGGGCTGTTCATCCTGCCGCAGCCGTTCTTCGTGCCGATGCCGGTCTATGTCCGGCCGCCCGTTTATGTGGCGCCGCCGCCGAACAACATCATCTTCAACAACATCCACAACACGACGGTCATCAACAACGTTATCAATCAGCCGCCTCAGCCGGGCCCGGGTAAGGCGGGGGCGGGGATTCCTCAGTCCGGAGCCGCGAGGGGCACGCCGGGGCTGAGTGGGCCCCCAGCCGCCGCTGGTCCGGCCCTGCCACCGTCGGTGGCGCAAAGGGCCTCGCTGATCCAGCAAGGAAAGCTTCCGGTGCCGCCGAGCGCCTCGATCAATCCCGCGGTCAAGCCGGGCACTCCAGGCGCGCCGAACAGGCCGTTGCCTGCCAACGTTGCCCCGGAAGCATTACCGAAAGCCAATGCGCTGCCGGTCCCAGGCGCAAAAGGCGCGCCACCGGTGCCACCAGGCGCGGCGGGGCCGGTCCCGGGCGCGGTGAATCCCAAGGCAAGGCTTACTCCGGGAACAAAGCCTCCGGCAGCTTCGGCCCCGAGTGTCCCAGGTGCCCCGGGTGCTCCGAAAACTCCGGGGAGGGAATTCGCTCCCTTGCGAGAGCCGAAGGCTGGCGTCTCGGCGCAGAACCCGGTCGTTCCAGAATCGGCCAAGAAGCCGGGTACTCCTCCACCTCCGCCCCCGAAGCCGGCTATTGCGGCCTCAAGGCCCATTCCGCCAAAGCCGGAAATGCACCGGGTTCAGCCGCCGCCACGGCCGGCGCCGCAGGTGGCGAGGCCTGCGCCCCCACCGCCTCGCCCAGCGCCGCCGCGGCCGGCTCCCCAGGTCGCGCGTCCGGCTCCGCCGCCGCGACCAGCCCCACCCCCACGACCGGCACCGCCGCGGCCGGCTCCGGCCAAGAAATGCCCGGCAAATAATCCGAAGTGCTGAAACGATCCGGTCAGACCTCAACTTTTGGGACTGACCTGGGAAGCGACCGAAAAGCCTGGATTTCCTTGCTTCTTGCGGAAATCCCGCTATATACCGCGCCATCTCACACGGAAACATGGCTCGAAAGGCCGTCCGGTGGCAGCCGGGCCATAAGGCTCGTTTGCTCACACGTTTCCGGAGGAACCAACCGGAGAATTTGACTATGGCAGTACCCGATTTTTCTATGCGTCAGCTGCTCGAGGCTGGCGTTCACTTTGGCCACCAGTCGCACCGCTGGAATCCGAAAATGGCGGATTACATTTTCGGTGCGCGCAACAACATCCATATCATCGACCTCGCCCAGACCGTGCCGATGCTGCATCGCGCGCTCCAGGCGGTCAGCGATACCGTCGCCAAGGGCGGCCGTATCCTGTTTGTCGGCACCAAGCGGCAGGCGCAGGACGGCGTCGCCGAAGCCGCCAAGCGCTCGGCGCAGTATTTCGTCAATTCGCGCTGGCTCGGCGGAACGCTGACCAACTGGAAGACGATTTCCGGATCGATCAAGCGGCTGCGGCACCTCGATGAGGTGCTCAATTCCGGCGATGCCAATGCCTACACCAAGAAGGAGCGGCTGACGCTGCAGCGCGAGCGCGACAAGCTCGATCGTTCGCTCGGTGGCATCAAGGACATGGGCGGTTTGCCCGACATGATCTTTGTGATCGACACCAACAAGGAAGACATCGCGATCCAGGAAGCGCAACGGCTCAATATTCCCGTCGCCGCGATCGTCGATACCAATTCGGACCCGAAGGGCATCACCTACGTCGTGCCAGGTAACGACGACGCCGGTCGCGCCATTTCGCTGTATTGCGATCTGGTCGCCCGCGCGGCGATCGACGGAATCTCGCGCGCGCAAGGCGAGGCCGGGATCGATGTCGGTGCCTCCGCCCATCCCGTTCGCGAGGAAATCCCGACCGCGCCGCAAGCTTCGGGCTTCCAGGGCCTTGCCGGGCCGCGGGGTGCTCCCGACGATCTCAAGAAGCTTACCGGCGTGTCCGGCGCGATCGAGAAGAAATTCAACGATCTCGGCATTTTCCACTACTGGCAGCTCGCCGAACTCAGTCACGACACCGCCCACCAGATCGGCGAAGAGGTCGGCCTGCCGAGTCGGGCCGATGGCTGGGTGGCCCAGGCCAAGGCCCTTACCGCGGAAGCGGAATAACAACGTGCTGGCCGGATGATCCCGGCCAGCCAATTCAATTTTACGACATTGCTGGTGGTGGATAGCGGCGAGGCGGCAAGGCCGCGCCGCTACCTCCCTGACAGGCAGAGGACGTGCAACAATGGCGACAATCACAGCGGCGATGGTCAAGGACCTGCGCGAGACCACGGGCGCAGGCATGATGGATTGCAAAGCCGCGCTGACCGAGAACGGCGGCGACATGCAGGCGGCGATCGACTGGCTGCGCAAGAAGGGCCTGTCGAAGGCGGCGAAGAAGGCCGGCCGTGTCGCGGCGGAGGGGCTGATCGGCGCGCTGACCGCGGCGACCAAGGGCGTTGTCGTGGAGGTCAATTCCGAGACGGATTTCGTCGCGCGTAACGGCCAGTTCCAGGGATTGGTCAAGATGATCGCGCAGGTCGCGCTCGAGGTCGGCGCCGATGTGGAAAAGATCAAGGCCGCCAAAGTCGGCAATGTGAGCGTAGAAACGGCGATCGCGGACGCGATCGCGACCATCGGCGAAAACATGACGCTGCGCCGCGCGGCTTCGCTTGAAGTCGGCAAGGGCGTGGTGTCGAGCTATGTGCACAACGCGGTGATCGAAGGCGCCGGCAAGATGGGCGTGATCGTGGCGCTGGAATCGGCCGGCAAGACCGACGAACTCGCGGTCCTCGGCAAGCAGCTCGCGATGCATGTCGCAGCCGCCAATCCGCTGGCGCTGGACCCGGCCGGGCTCGATCCCGCCGCCGTCAAGCGCGAGAAGGACGTGCTCGCCGACAAATACCGTCAACAGGGCAAGCCGGAGAACGTGATCGAAAAGATCGTCGAGTTCGGTTTGAAGACCTACTACAAGGAAGTCTGCCTGCTGGAGCAGGCCTCGATCCATGCCGAGCACTCCGGCAAGTCGGTCGCGCAGGCCCTGAAAGAAGCTGAGGGTAAGGTCGGCGCGCCGATCAAGGTGACCGGATTTTTGCGCTATGCTCTGGGCGAGGGAATCGACAAGCAGGAAACCGATTTCGCAGCTGAAGTCGCGGCGGTTAGCGGCCAGAAGTGACCGCCCGAACGTGCTTTCGGCCTATTGGCGCCGAGAGCTGCCGGGCGGGCTAAGGAAGGCGAATAGCAATGGCTGAGCCGGTCTATCGTCGCGTGGTCATCAAACTCTCCGGTGAGTATTTTGCCGGCCCGCACGCATCCGGTATGGACCAGACAACCATCGACCGGGTCGCCGGCGACCTGATCGCGGCCAGGCAATTGGGTGTTGAGATCGCCGTCGTCGTCGGCGGCGGTAATTTGGTCCGTGGCGTCGAAGTATCCTCGCGCGGCGTCTCGCGCCCGACCGGCGATACCATGGGCATGCTCGCCACCGTGATGAACTGCCTGGCGCTGGAGGCCGCCATCGAACGCCGCGGGGCGCTGGCGCGCACCCTGTCGGCGTTCGTCATGCCGCAGATATCGGAACTATATACCCGAAGTGCGACGCACAAATATCTCGCCGAGGGCCGAATTGTGCTGCTCGGCGGCGGAACCGGCAATCCTTTCTTCACCACCGACACCACGGCGGTATTGCGGGCGGCCGAAATCGGCGCACAGGCGGTCCTGAAGGCCACCAATGTCGATGGCATCTACAGCGCCGATCCCAAAAAGGACCCCACCGCCAGGCGATTTGACCGTCTGAGCCATTCCGAGGCGATCGCGGGCGGCTACAAGGTCATGGACGCTACCGCATTCGCGCTTGCCCGCGAGACGTCGCTGCCTATCATCGTGTTTTCGATCGCCGAGCCGGACTCGATCGGCGCTATTCTGCGCGGCGCCGGCCACGGCACCGTCGTCGCGGGCTGACCAGCCGGTGAATCGCCTGGCGTGCGGAGGGCTGGCGGCCTCGACGAGCAGTATTCAAGAGGAGAGAGCGTCATGCCCACGGGTGGTTTCGACATCAACGAATTGAAGCGCCGCATGCAGGGCGCCACGCAGTCTCTCAAGCACGAACTCGGCGGCCTGCGGACGGGCCGTGCCGCCGCTTCGATGCTGGAGCCGGTACAGGTCGATGCTTACGGCACGCATATGCCGCTCAACCAGCTTGCGACGATCAGCGTGCCCGAGCCACGGCTGCTTTCGGTACAGGTGTGGGACAAGTCGATGGTCAAGGCGGTGGAGAAAGCAATCGTCGATTCCAATCTCGGCTTGAGTCCTGCCACCGAAGGGCAGGTGCTGCGCCTGAGAATTCCCGAACTCAATGAAGAACGCCGCAAGGAGTTGGTCAAAGTCGCGCACAAATATGCGGAGGCCGCCCGGGTCGCGGTCCGCCATGTCCGGCGCGATGGCCTCGATACGATCAAGAAGCTCGAGAAGAATCACGAGATCTCCGAGGACGATCAGGAGCGTCTGGCCAATGACGTGCAGAAGGCGACTGACGGAACGATTTCGGAGATCGATCATCTGCTTGCGGCCAAGGAAAAGGAAATCCTTACCGTTTAGTGCGCCATCTTGTTGTTTGAGCATGACCCTTTCGGAAAAACCGGTTCCCGATTTGCGCTAATGCGGCCCTTCGGGTCCGGATCATGCTCTGAAGGATTGATCGATGACGAATATCGCTGCCCCTGCAACTGAACAACCGGATCGAGCGGATGGTCCGTTGCATGTGGCGATCATCATGGACGGGAACGGGCGCTGGGCGGCGGCCCGCGGTTTGCCGCGTGCAGAAGGTCATCGCCGCGGCGTCGAGGCGTTGCGCAAGGTCGTTCGCGCTGCAAGCGAACTCGGCATTCTCTACCTGACGATCTTCTCCTTCAGCTCGGAAAACTGGTCGCGTCCCGCGACCGAAATCGGCGACCTGTTCGGCCTTTTGCGGCGCTTCATCCGCAACGACCTGGCGACGCTGCATCGCGACGGCGTCCGGGTTCGGGTGATCGGCGAACGCGAGGGATTGGAGCCGGATATCTGCGCGCTGCTGGAAGAGGCCGAGGAACTGACGCGGGACAATAAACGCCTCAATCTCGTGGTCGCCTTCAATTACGGGTCGCGGCAGGAGATCGCCCATGCGGCGCAGCGGCTTGCGCGCGAAGTCGCCGAGGGAAAACGCGATCCCGCGTCGATCGACGCCGACACGCTCGGTCAATACCTTGACGCACCCGACATTCCCGATCCCGATCTGATTATTCGCACCAGCGGCGAGCAGCGGCTGTCGAATTTCCTGATGTGGCAGGCGGCCTACAGCGAACTCGTATTTGTGCCGATCCACTGGCCGGATTTCGACAAGGCCGCACTTGAAGGCGCGATTGCCGAGTATGCCAGACGGGAGCGTCGTTTTGGCGGTCTGGCCGCGAAAACCGGATCGTGACCGAAGGCGAAGCAGCATCTGCGGCTTCCGCCGAGCGGGGCGCGCGCAATCTCTTGATGCGCGTCGCAGCCGCGCTGGTGCTGGCTCCGTTGGCGATCGCCCTCGCTTATGCCGGCGGATGGCTATGGACCGCTCTGGTGACCCTGGGAGCGATCGGCCTCTATGTCGAATGGCTGACCATCGTAGGTGCACGCACGCCGCGCGTGATAGCGGCTGGCGTTGTCGCGCTAGCGCCAGCGGGTCTTTTTCTCGCAACGGGGTGGATCGATGCGTCGCTCCTTGTGCTTGTCGTAGGCCTTGCCGGCGTCATGTCGTTCTCGCCCGAGCGGCGCGGTTGGACCACGACGGGATTTGCGTATGCAGCCGCCGCCGAGACCGCATCGGTCTTGGTACGTCTCGACCAGGCCTACGGATTTGCCGCGCTGATCTTGATCCTTTTGGTGGTGTGGATGACCGACATGGGCGGCTACTTTGCGGGCCGCGGCATTGGCGGGCCAAAACTCTGGCCGCGGGTCAGCCCAAAGAAGACCTGGGCGGGCGCCATCGGCGGGTTTGTGGCGAGCCTTGCGGTCGCCGCGGGATTTGCCGCTTTTGGTCTCGCCAAGGCCGGGCCTGTTCTCGTGCTCGGCGCGGGTCTCTCGATTGTTTGCCAGCTCGGCGATCTCTTCGAGTTGGCCGTGAAACGCCGATTTGGCGTCAAGGACTCAAGTCACATCATTCCCGGGCATGGCGGATTGCTCGATCGGCTTGACGGGTTCGTTGCCGCGATCGTGCTGGCGGCGATTTTCGGGTTTTTGCGTGGCGGCGCGGATGGCGTTGGCCGCGGTCTTATGGTTTGGTGAGGTCATGAGCGCAGTCCCATTGCGTAACAACAAAGCCGCGGCCACGGCCGTTCGCTCGGTAACCGTGCTCGGTGCGACCGGTTCGATCGGCGACAGCACGATGGATTTGCTGCGGGCTTCGCGCGACCGCTATCGGGTCGAGGCGTTGACGGCGCATACCAATGTGCAGGGATTGGCGAAGCTCGCAAAGGAGTTCGGCGCGCGCTTTGCGGCCGTTGCCGATCCCGATCGCCTCGCCGAGCTGAAGGATGCGTTGGCCGGCACGCATACCGAATGCGGTGCCGGCGAAAGCGCGGTTATCGAAGCCGCCGCTCGTTCAGCGGATTGGGTCATGGCGGCTGTCAGTGGCGCTGCCGGGCTGAAGCCCGCGCTTGCGGCCGTCGATCGCGGCGCCACCGTCGCGCTTGCCAACAAGGAATGCCTTGTGTGCGCGGGTGATTTTTTCATGCAGCGCGCGGCAAAGGCCGGAGCCTGCATCCTGCCGGCCGACTCTGAACACAACGCGCTGTTCCAGGCGCTCGCCTCCGGCAATCGGGAAGAACTGGTCCGCGTGATCATCACTGCATCGGGCGGACCGTTTCGCACCTGGGCGAGCGCCGATATCGAGCAAGCGACGCTGGCGCAGGCCCTGAAACATCCGAACTGGAGCATGGGACAAAAGATCACCATCGACTCCGCATCGATGATGAACAAGGGTTTGGAGGTGATCGAAGCCGCGTGCCTGTTTGCGCTTAGGCCGGACGAGATCGACGTTCTGGTTCATCCACAGTCGATCATCCACGGGATGGTCGAGTTCTCGGATCGCTCCGTGGTTGCGCAACTGGGTGCACCCGACATGCGCACGCCGATCGCGCATTGTCTCGGCTGGCCTGATCGGATTATCGGGCCGGCAGCGAGGCTCGATCTCGCCAAGATCGGACAACTGACCTTTGAGGCTCCCGATTTCGAGAGATTTCCCGGACTCCGGCTGGCCTACGATGCGCTGCGAACCGGGCGCGGCGCGACCACGGTCTATAACGCGGCCAATGAGGTGGCGGTGGCTGCGTTTATTGGCGGCAAGATCAGGTTTGGCGCCATTGCCCGGCTTGTCGAAGCGACGATGGATGCCTGGATTCGCGCCGGCAACCTGGCGCCGCTGACGTCGGCGGATGATGCCATCGCCGTTGACCATAATGCGCGAAATAAAGCGGTCACCCTATTGCCTCAAATTGCCTTAAAGGCATCCTAGAGGGTTGGGGGGCAGGGCCTTTGGCTCTGGTGAGGGGAATCGGATGTCTGAGTTTTTTCTGCACAGTTTCAATGTGTTAAGCCATGGTTTGGTCGGCTATATCGTTCCCTTCTTGTTCGTGCTCACGATCGTCGTTTTCTTCCACGAGCTAGGCCATTTCCTGGTTGCCCGCTGGGCGGGCGTCAAAGTGTTAACCTTTTCGCTCGGCTTCGGGCCGGAACTCGCCGGCTTCAACGATCGGCACGGGACGCGATGGAAGATTTCGGCCGTCCCGCTCGGCGGCTACGTCAAATTCTTCGGCGATGACAGCGAGGCCTCTACGCCGTCGTCTGAGACGCTCGAGAGCATGACCGAGGAAGAGCGCGCCGGCTGTTTCCATCACAAGAAAGTTGGTCCGCGTGCGGCGATCGTTGCGGCAGGTCCGATAGCCAATTTTCTTCTGGCCATCGTGATCTTTACCTGCCTCTTCACATTCTTCGGCAAGCCAAGCACGACGGCGCGCGTCGACAAGGTGGAGGCGGGCAGCGCGGCGGCGGCTGCGGGCTTTCAGGTCGGTGACGTCGTCACCGCAATCGACGGTCGAGTGATCGGCAGTTTCTCCGACATGCAGCGAATCGTAAGTGTTCGGGCCGGCGAGCAACTGACGTTCACGATCAAACGCGGCGATGCCATTTTGCAATTGCGCGGCACGCCGGAACTCAAGGAAGTGAAAGACCCGTTCGGCAATGCCCATCGGCTTGGCGTACTGGGCATTACCCGCCAGACCGCGGCTGGTGATGTGACCACCGAGCGCGTGGATCCCGCTACCGCCCTCTGGCTCGGCGTCAAGGAGACCTGGTTCGTTGTTGATCGCACGCTGGCGTATATCGGCGGTGTCTTTACCGGGCGCGAAGCTGCCGACGAGGTCGGAGGCCCGCTTCGAATCGCCCAGATTTCAGGTCAGGTCGCCACCATCGGTCTTGCCGCGCTGGTGCATCTGGCTGCGGTGCTCTCGATCTCGATCGGGTTGCTGAACCTGTTTCCCGTACCCCTGCTGGATGGGGGGCACCTTTTGTTCTATGCGGTGGAAGCGGTGCGTGGACGCCCCTTGTCCCCACGAGCGCAGGAGATGGGATTCCGAATCGGATTGGGGTTGGTGCTGATGCTGATGGTGTTTGCCACCTATAACGACATCCTGCATCTGGCCGCATCGTGAAGCGGCTTTTTTATGACGTGGCCGATGGGCAACGTCTTGGAATGAAAATGAAATAGCGTTGCCACATAAGGTTTGCCGGCTTGGCAAAATTAGTTACAAGCAGGTCAACCAATGGGAATCTGCCGGTTCGTGGGGTGCGGGCCGGCCTTGGAATGATAAGGGCGCTCTGCGCATGAATGTTGGAATGCGGGTACGGGGGGGCTTGTTGGCCGCCCTGATCATGTTCGCGATGCCGGTTGCCGCCACGCTGGCGGCGGGCCTCCTGTCCTCGTCGGCTCTCGCGCAGACCGTGGACTTGATTGAGGTCGAAGGTAACCGGCGGGTCGAGGTCGCGACCATCCGCTCCTATTTCAAGCCGGGTCCCGGCGGTCGCCTGGATCAGGGCCATATTGATGACGGCCTGAAGGCCCTGATCGAGACCGGCCTGTTCCAGGATGTGAGAATCAATCAGGCGGGTGGCCATCTGGTGGTCACCGTGGTCGAAAACCCGGTGATTGGCCGCGTTGCCTTCGAGGGCAACAAGAAAGTCAAGGACGAACAGCTCACCTCGGAAATTCAGTCCAAGCCGCGTGGCACGCTGTCGCGTCCGGTGGTGCAGTCGGACGCCCAGCGCATTGCGGAGATCTATCGCCACGCGGGCCGCTATGACGTGACCGTGGTTCCCGAGATCATCGAACAGCCGAACAACCGTGTTGATTTGATCTTCACGATTACCGAAGGCAACAAAACCGGCATCAACTCGATCGAGTTCGTCGGCAACACGACCTATTCGGCGTATCGCCTCAAGGACGTCATCAAGACGCATGAATTGAACCTGCTGAGCTTCCTTGGGGGCAATGACGTTTACGATCCGGACCGGATCGAGGCCGATCGGGATCTGATTCGCCGCTATTACCTGAAGCACGGTTTCGCTGATGTGCAGGTAGTGGCCGCGCTGACGGAATACGATCCGCAACGCAAGGGCTTCATGGTCACCTTCAAGATCGAGGAGGGCCAGCAGTATCGGGTTGCCTCGGTCAATTTCCAGTCCAGCATCCCCTCGCTCGACGGAAATGTCCTCAGCCGCTTCTCGCGGGTCTCCGTCGGGTCGCTCTACAACGCCGAGGCGCTGGAGAAGTCGGTCGAGGAAATGCAGATCGAGGCCTCGCGGCGGGGATTCGCGTTCGCGGTCGTGCGTCCGCGCGGTGATCGCAATTTCGAGGCCCACACCGTTTCGATCGTCTTCGCCATCGACGAGGGCCCGCGGACCTACATCGAGCGCATCAACGTGCGCGGCAATACCCGTACGCGGGACTATGTGATCCGCCGCGAATTCGATCTTGCCGAGGGTGATGCGTACAATCGTGCGCTGGTGGACCGTGCCGAGCGCCGCCTGAAGAATCTTGATTTCTTCAAGAGCGTGAAAGTCACGAACGAGCCGGGATCATCGAGCGATCGCATCATTCTCAATGTCGACCTCGAGGAGAAATCCACTGGCGACTTCTCGGTATCCGGCGGTTATTCGACCACCGATGGACCGCTTGCCGAGGTCAGCATCTCCGAGCGTAATTTGCTCGGCCGTGGCCTGTTTGGCAAGGTATCGGTGACCTACGGTGAGTACGCGCGCGGCGTCTCGCTTTCGTTTATCGAGCCTTACCTGCTCGATTACCGCGTCGCACTTGGCCTTGACGCTTACTATCGCGAGCAGCTGCCGAATCCCTTTATTTCGTATGGCACCAAGACGATTGGTTTTAGCCCAAGAATCGGGCTCACGCTGCGTGAAGATCTGACTCTGCAGCTGCGCTATTCGATCTACGAGCAGGAAATCTCGCTGCCGTCCTATCTGGACAATTGTAACAACAGTCTCACGAACGGCTTCGCATTTAACCCGTCCCCGGCATTTGCCAACACGGCAGCTGGCCAGGCGGCGATTGCGTCGACCGGTATAGTCGACCCCACCGGACTAAATCTCTGGTGTTATGGCGACGGCGAAGCCTCGCTGCCGGTGCGCAAGGAACTTGCCGGTGGTGCCGCGATAACGTCGGCGGTTGGTTATTCATTGGATTACAACACGCTGGACAACAACAAGAACCCGACCGACGGTCTGCTTGTTGATTTGAGGCAGGACTTCGCCGGCGTCGGCGGCAACGTGACCTATCTGAAATCCGCGATGGACGCGAAATACTACACGCCGCTGGTTGCCGACATCGTCGGATTGGTCCACCTCCAGGGCGGCCTCCTCACCCAGGTCGGCGACAATCCGATCCGAATGCTCGATCAGTTCCAGATGGGACCGAATCTCGTGCGCGGCTTTGCCCCGAACGGCATTGGTCCGCGTGACATCAATCCTTACGGTACGCAGGACGCGCTCGGCGGCACCAAGTACTGGGGCGCCTCTCTCGAACTGCAGATGCCGTTCTGGTTCCTGCCGAAGGAAATGGGCTTGAAGGGTGCCGTCTATGCCGACGCAGGCGGGCTGTATGATTACACGGGGCCGACGAATTGGGCGTTCACGGGTGAAGTCAATACGCCCGGCTGTATCCCACCGACCAACAATCCGAAGTTGGCGCCAGCGCCCGGGACCTGTTTGGGTCTGCAATATGACAACAGTAATATTGTTCGCACCTCCGTGGGTGTCGGCATGATCTGGCAGTCGCCATTCGGCCCCTTGCGCTTCGACTACGCTGTTCCAATTACCAAGGGTCCACATGACTGGGTGCAGCAATTCATGTTTGGCGGCGGGACACACTTCTGAGTTCGATTACCGGCCGGACCGCGACGGGTGGAATGGCGCAGCCGATTTTCTTTGAGCAACCGCCTTCGTTGACGCTGGCAGATGTCGCGGCGTTGACGAAGGCGCTTTTGGTCGATGCGTCGCGAGGCGGTCATCAGATCAAGGGGCTGGCTTCGCTCGACGAAGCCGGCCCGATGCACCTGACGTTTTTTGACAATCTAAAATATGCCGATCAGCTTGCTGCAACGAAGGCGGGGGCTTGTCTGGTCAGCAAACGCTTCGAGCAGAGCGTTCCGCCGGGTGTCGCGGTCTTGCGCGTGGACCATCCGTTTCGCGAATTCGTCCACGTTGCGCGCAAGCTCCACAGCGACGCCCTTCGTCCGCAATCCTGGGTCGGCAATACCGGCATCGCGGCCTCTGCGGTTATCGACCCGACGGCGCATCTGGAAGACGGCGTGATTGTCGATCCGCTTGCCGTGATCGGGCCAAACGTCGCGATCGGCGCAGGGACGATTATCGGCGCAGGTGCGCTAATCGCAGCCAATGTCAGGATCGGACGGGATTGCAACGTCGGCGCTCGGTCCGCCATCCAATGCGCGCTGATCGGAAATAATGTCCTTATCCATCCCGGTTGCAGCATCGGCCAGGATGGCTATGGGTTCGTTTTCTTTGGCCCACAGGGCCATTTGAAGGTTCCGCAAACCGGCCGTGTGTTGATCCAGAATGACGTGGAGATCGGCGCGGGAACGACCATCGACCGCGGCAGCCTGCGCGACACCGTGATCGGCGAGGGTACGAAAATCGACAACCAGGTCCAGATCGGTCACAATGTGACGATTGGGAGGCACTGCCTGCTGGCGGCCCAGATCGGGTTGGCCGGCAGTTCGACGATAGGCGACAGTGTGGCGCTGGGAGCCAAGGTGGGCATCAACAACCATCTTCATATCGGTGATGGCGCCCAGGTCACGGCGATGAGCGGGGTCAAGGACGACATTCCGCCCGGCGGGCGCTGGGGCGGGTTCTTTGCAAAACCAACCCGGCAGTGGTTCAGGGAGATCATTGCGGTGGAGCGTCTGGTGCGCGATAGCGCAGCCGATCCGAAGGGCGAGGGGCGGGAGTAATGGAGGAGGCATCGGTCAGGTTTGCGCTGGTGGATATCAACGAGATCCTCAAGACGCTTCCGCACCGCTATCCCATGCTGCTGATCGACCGGGTGATCAATATCCGGAGCGATTATAGCGGTACTGGCATCAAGAACGTCACCTTCAACGAGCCGCCGTTTCTCGGACATTTTCCCGAGCGCCCGGTTTATCCCGGCGTGATGATGATCGAAGCCATGGCGCAGACCGCCGGCGTCATCGGTATCAAGTCGGTCGAGGGTACCGAGAAGCCGCGCGCGGTTTATTTCCTGACCATCGACAAATGCAAATTCCGCAAACCCGTAATGCCTGGCGATACCATCGAATATCACATGCGCAGCATCGGCAGGCGAAAGGCGATGTGGTGGTTTCATGGCGACGCCAGGGTGAACGGTGTGACCGTCGCTGAGGCCGACGTTGGCGCGATGCTGACCGACTGACGCGGGATGGATCGCCGGACGCGATCGCCGAGGACAGCCAACAGCCGTGCGGCGCTTCGCGCCAATCGACACAATGGAAATTCTATGTTCTAATTTCCGTATCGGGCTTGGAAACATCGGATGCGCACCGCGATCACTGTCGCCGTCTCGGCAGCACTCATCGTTTTCCTGATTGGCGGCGCGGAAGCGGGCAAGACGTGCATATCGAAAGCCACTGAGGCGCTTCCCCGGATCGTGGGGCTCGTTGTCAAAAAATCTCGCACGCGCCCGGTGTCGCCGGCGATTTTGGCCTCGTGGAAGGGCCAGTCGCGCCCCATCATCATTGACGTGGATGTTGAGACCGCCGGAGAGGCCGAAACTTATTCCTATATGTGTGTGGTTACGCAGGGGGCTGCGTTCGTGCAACGCACGATGAATTAAATCGACGGGCATTTCAATCGAACAGGGCGTGTCAGTCGAACAAGCCGTGGGCCGCCCGAAGACCGTCTCTCAGTCCTCGCCTTTGATTGGCTCACCCGCCGTCTTGCGAATTTCACCGATGGCAATGAGTGTGAGCACCGCAAGGATAGCAAGTCCTATCATCATCGCGCTACCTCATGATTTCTCTTGGCCAAGATTGTAGGGATGGGCCGAAGGCTTTTCGCGCTCAAATGGTGCTCAAGCGTCTCGAAGTTTAAGCATGGCCGGGCCCAAGCAATGGGCATCGATACTGTCTTCAGAAACCCGACTGGCAACATCTGCGCTGCGACGTCCGAGCCATTTGCAGCGGCTAGTTCGGCTGCTGGCTGGCGCGGGCCGGCCAGGATCAAAGCATGCGGCTGGAGGTCACCAGACGTCACTGGACAGCACCGGCAACCCGCGCTAACCACTGAAAAATCAAATGATTACGCCCAACCCTGCAAGCGATACGAGATCCTCCGATGAGCACGATCGATCCCACCGCGCGGATTGAAGATGGCGCTGTGATCGGCGAGGGAACCTCGATTGGTCCCTACTGCATCATCGGCCGCCACGCCGTGATCGGCCCGAACTGCAAACTGATCGCCCATGTGAACGTGGCCGGGCACACGACGATCGCCGGCGGCTGCGTGATCTATCCCTTCGCAGCCCTTGGAGGGCCCCCGCAGGACCTGAGCTATCGCGGCGAGCCGACGCGACTCGAAGTCGGGGAGGGGTGCACCATTCGCGAAGGCGCAACGATGAACATCGGAACCAAGAAAGGTGGCGGCATCACGCGGGTCGGCGCTCGCGGGTACTTCATGAACAACAGCCATGTCGGTCATGATTGTGTTGTCGGAAACGATGTCATCTTCGCAACGTCGGCAACACTGGGCGGCCATTGCGAGATCGGCGACTTCGTTTACATCGGTGGCCTGTCGGCGGTTCACCAATTTGTCCGGATTGGATCGCAGACGATGATCGGCGGTGTCTGCGGGGTTCGCGGCGACGTCATCCCGTTCGGCCTCGCCAACGGCCAGTATGCCAGCCTCGAAGGTCTCAACATCATCGGCATGAAGCGCCGCAAGTTTACGCGCGAGCGCCTGGCCATCGTGCGATCGTTCTATCAAAAGCTGTTCCACGGACCCGGCATTTTTGCCGAGAGGCTGCGCGAGGTTCAGTCGGTGGCGGCCGAGGATCCTGCGATCGCCGAAATCCTGGCTTTCATCGGCGACGGCAAGCATCGTGCATTGTGCCTTCCGGCCGACCAGCGCGACAAACATTGATCACGGGACTGCCGTAGCCATGACCGATGGGGCTTTGCAGATTTCGTCGCCGGTCGGCGTGATCGCAGGGGGCGGCGTCATGCCATTTGCGGTCGCTGATTCCCTGACTGCCCGCGGCATCGATTCCGTTGTGTTCGCGCTTAAGGGCGCCTGCGATCCCCTGGCCGCGGCGCGCTTTCGGCATCACTGGATATCGGTCGGGCAGCTCGGCAGGGCCGAGAAGCTGTTTCGCGCGGAGAACTGCCGGAATCTGGTTTTCATCGGCACGCTGGTGCGGCCGGCCTTGTCGGAAATTCGCATCGACTGGGTGACGCTTCGCGTCATCGGTCGGGTTTGGGCGGCTTTCCGCGGCGGCGATGATCACCTGCTGTCCGGGATAGGCCGCATTCTCGAGCAGGACGGCTTCCGGATGGTCGGAATCAAGGATATCGCACCCGAATTGCTGATGCCCGAGGGATGCGTCACCCGGAAGGGACCCGATGAAAATGCCGTGGCCGATATTGCCAAAGGGCGTGATGTGCTGCGGGCGCTCAGTCCTTTCGACATCGGTCAAGCCGTCATCGTCATCGATGGTCACGTGGTCGGGGTAGAGGACATCGAAGGCACCGACGGATTGCTGGCGCGCGTTGCGCGCTTGCGCGCAGAGGGCCGCATCCGGGCCAAGTCCGCGCACGGCGTGTTGGTGAAGGCTCCCAAGAGCGGACAGGATTTGCGCTTCGACCTTCCGACCATTGGGGCGCGAACAGTCGAGGGCGCGAAGGCGGCTTCGCTTGCCGGGATCGCGATCGTCGCCGGCAACACCATTGTCGTCGAGCCGCAGACCATGATCGAGACCGCGGACGCCGCAGGTCTATTCGTAACCGGTCTGCCCGCGTGACGCCGGCCCGGGCAAGCGGCGATGTCGCGCGCAAGATTTTCCTGATCGCGACAGAGGAATCGGGCGACCGGTTGGGCGCCCATCTGATGAAGGTGTTGCGTCAGCGTCTCGGCGGCGCCGTGCGGTTCGAAGGGGTTGGCGGCCAGTCGATGGCGCGCGAGGGGCTGACGTCGCTGTTTCCGATCGAGGAGCTCTCGATCATCGGCCTCGCGGCGGTCGTGAGGCAACTGCCGAAAGTGTTGCGCCTGATCCGCGAAACCGTCGCCGCGGTGATGCGCGCGCAGCCCGACATCCTTGTGATCATCGACAGCCCCGATTTTACCCATCGGGTGGCAAGGCGCGTGCGGGCCCGCGATCCCGGCATCCCGATCATCGACTATGTCTCGCCCTCGGTCTGGGCCTGGCGGCCGGGCAGGGCGCGCGCCATGCGCGCCTATATCGATCACGTGCTGGCGCTGCTGCCCTTTGAACCCGGGGAATACCTCAGGCTGCAGGGCCCCCCCTGCAGCTACGTCGGCCATCCCCTGATCGAGCAGCTTTCGACGCTCAGGCCCGGCGTCGAGGAACAGCAACGCCGGAACCAAGCCCCGCCGGTGCTGCTGGTGTTGCCGGGAAGCCGACGTAGCGAGATCAGGCATCACATGGCGGTGTTCGGCGAGACCTTGGACCGGCTGCGGGCCCAAGGCGTGGCATTCGAGCTGATCCTGCCAACCATGCCGCATCTGCTGGAGGCGGTCCGCAACGGCGTGAAGGACTGGAAAGTCCAGCCGCGGGTCGTGGTCGGCGAACAGGAAAAGCGGGCCGCATTCCGGATTGCGAGCGCAGCGCTCGCCAAGTCGGGCACGGTCACGCTGGAACTTGCGATCTCTGGGGTGCCGATGGTGACGGCCTACAGGGCCGGCACTCTCGAAGCGCGGATCGTGCGAAGCCTGATCCAGGTGAATTCGGTGATTTTGGCCAATCTCGTGATCGGCGAGAATGTCGTGCCTGAATTCATCCAGCAGGACTGCACGCCGGAAAAGCTCGTGCCGGCGTTAAGCGAAATTCTCGCTGACTCCGACCAGCGGCGGCGGCAGCTGGCAGCCTTTGCGAAGCTCGACGGCATCATGTCGACGGGCAATCAGCCGCCCAGCGTGCGTGCGGCCGACATTGTGCTGGCCACTTTGCGAAAATCCCGGGGAGCGAGTTAAAGCACCTGCCGCCGCTGAAGTCGGGTGCGGCACGACCGCATCCGACTTCGGCAGGCAGCAATTACTTGCGGTTGCCGATGGCGACGTAGTCGCGGCGTGTAACGCCGGTATAGAGCTGCCGCGGACGACCGATCTTCTGCTGCGGGTCCTCGATCATTTCGCTCCACTGGCTGATCCAGCCGACGGTGCGGGCGACGGCGAACAGCACGGTGAACATCGAGGTGGGGAAGCCCATCGCCTTCAGCGTGATGCCCGAATAGAAGTCGACGTTTGGATAGAGCTTGCGATCGATGAAATATTGATCGTTCAACGCGATCTTTTCCAGTTCCAACGCGACCTTCAGCATCGGATCTTCGCCATGGCCGGTTTCCGCCAGAACCGCGTGACACATCTTCTGCATGATCTTGGCGCGCGGATCGTAATTCTTGTACACGCGGTGACCGAAGCCCATCAAGCGGACTTCACTGTTCTTGTCTTTCACCCTCTTGATGAAATCAGGAATCTTGTCGACCGTGCCGATGCTGGAGAGCATCGCCAGCGCCGCCTCGTTGGCGCCGCCATGCGCCGGTCCCCACAGGCAGGCGATGCCGGCGGCGATACAGGCAAACGGATTGGCGCCGGAAGAGCCGGCGATACGCACCGTCGACGTCGAGGCGTTCTGCTCGTGGTCGGCGTGCAGAATGAAGATCTTGTCGAGCGCGTCGGCGAGAACCGGATTGATCTTGTATTCTTCGCAAGGAACCGCGAAGCACATGTTCAGGAAATTCTCGGCGAAGCTCAGCGAGTTTTTCGGATAGATGAATGGCTGGCCGATGGTGTATTTGAACGCCATCGCGGCCAGGGTGGGGATCTTCGCGATCATGCGCATCGACGCGATCATGCGCTGCTGGGGATCGTTGATGTCGGTGGAGTCGTGATAGAACGCAGCCAGCGCGCCGACCGACGCCACCATGACAGCCATCGGATGGGCGTCGCGGCGGAAGCCCTGGAAGAACCGCGCCATCTGTTCGTGAATCATGGTGTGGTGGATCACGCGGTTATCGAAATCGGCCTTCTGCGCCTTGGTCGGCAGCTCGCCGTAGAGCAGGAGATAGCAGGTCTCCAGGAAGTCGCCGTGTTCGGCGAGCTGTTCGATCGGATAGCCGCGGTATTCCAGGACGCCGGCGTCGCCATCGATGTAGGTGATCTTGGACTGGCAGCTGCCGGTGGAGGTGAAGCCGGGGTCATAGGTGAACATCCCGGCCTGCGCATAAAGTTTGCCGATGTCGATGACATCTGGCCCAACGGAGCCGCTCAAAATCGGGAAATCAAAGGTCTTGTTGCCTACCGTCAGTGTTGCGGTTTTGCTTTGGGATGTTGCGTCCATCGTGAAGTCCCCGATGAGATCGTTGCGAAAACCGGCAACCGAGCGCGCCATGCCGAGGGGATGACGAGGGAAGCCGGGTATTCTAAAGAAGCCGGCCAAATGGGTAGCTTATTGCAGTGTGCGCTGCAAGATGGCGACGCCTAGGCCTCAAGTAGGGACCTGATCGCCGAGCCGGGCGAGGCATTCCTGCCGTCCGAGTACCGCCAGGACGTCAAATATCCCCGGTGAAGTGGTGCGTCCGGTCAGGGCGGCACGGAGCGGCTGGGCGACCGCGCCAAGCTTGAGGCCGTTCTGCTCGGCGAATGCCCGCATCGCCGCCTCGGTGGTTTGCGCCGTCCAGTCCGTGACCGTCTCGAGGGTTGCGCGGAGTTTGCCGATCAGTTCCCGGTTTTCCGGCGTCAGCAAAACCGCCGCCTTCGGATCAATCTCGATCGGCCTGTCGGCGAAGATGTAGTACGCGCTGTCGATCAGCTCGATCAGCGTTTTGGCGCGCTCCTTCAGGCTTGGCATTGCCTGCAGCAATTGCGCGCGCGTGGTATCGTTGAGCTTGGCTTTGAGATCGGGACCGTTGGGGACATAATCCAGCACCCCCTCGAACATATTCACGAGGGATTGATCGTCGGAATGTCGGATGTAGTGGCCGTTGAGGTTTTCCAGCTTGGCGAAGTCGAAGCGCGCGGCCGAGCGGCCGACGCCTGACAGGTCGAACGCTGCGATCATTTCCTCGGTCGAAAATATCTCCTGATCGCCGTGGCTCCATCCGAGCCGGACCAGGTAATTGCGCAACGCGGCCGGCAAATACCCCATGGCCCGGTAGGCATCCACCCCCAGCGCACCATGGCGTTTGGAGAGTTTCGATCCATCGGGACCATGGATCAGGGGAATATGGGACATGCTGGGGATACCCCAGCCGAGCGCATCGTAGATCTGCTTCTGGCGTGCGGCGTTGATCAGGTGGTCGTCGCCGCGAATGATATGCGTGACGCCCATGTCGTGGTCGTCGACCACGACGGCGAGCATGTAGGTCGGATTGCCGTCACCCCGCAGCAGCACGAGATCGTCGAGGTTTTCATTCTGCCAGACCACGCGGCCCTGAACCTGATCCTCGATCACGGTCTCGCCGGTCTGGGGCGCCCGGAGCCGGATCGTCGGCTTCATGCCGGGGGGAGCTTCGGAAGGATCGCGGTCGCGCCACAGGCCGTCGTAAAGCCGCGTACGGCCTTCGGCGCGGGCCTTCTCGCGCATTGCCGCGAGTTGTTCTGGCGTAGCGTAGCAGCGATAGGCTCTGCCGCTGGCCAGCAGCGCTTCCGCAACCTCGCGGTGGCGCGCGGCGCGGCTGTGCTGGTAGATGACCTCGCCGTCCCAATCGAGTTCGAGCCACCGCAGCCCGTCCAGGATCGCGGCGATGGCCGCTTCGGTCGAGCGCTCCCGGTCGGTATCCTCGATACGCAGCAGCATTTTGCCGCCGCGGCCGCGCGCGTAAAGCCAGTTGAACAGCGCCGTGCGAGCCCCTCCTATATGGAGAAAGCCGGTCGGCGAGGGAGCAAAGCGCGTGACGATTGGGTCGGTCATTTACGGCGATACTGGGGAAAGCGGGATACGCCCTGACGGCGCGGAGGGTGTATAGCAGGAACCGGGCATAACTAAAGCCTTCCTTGGGACGAGCGGATTTGGCAGATAGACCGCTGATTCCCGAACAGGAAACACGAATGACCATAGAACCGGTGGCGGCAGAGGCGGGGCGCGATTTCATTCGCGACATCGTCCAGGCCGATCTCGACGCCAAAAGACACAGCCAGATCGTGACGCGCTTTCCGCCGGAGCCGAATGGTTACCTGCATATCGGCCATGCCAAGTCGATTGCGCTCAATTTCGGCATCGCGCAGGAATTCTCCGGGCGCTGCCACCTGCGGTTCGACGATACCAATCCGACCAAAGAGGAGCAGGAATATATCGATTCAATTCAGGCCGACGTGAGGTGGCTGGGTTACGACTGGGGAAAATACCTATTCTATGCCTCAGATTATTTCGAGCAGCTTTACCAGTGGGCGGAAGGCCTCATTCGCGCCGGCCTGGCCTATGTCGACGACCAGTCGCAGGAGGAAATCAGGATCAGGCGCGGCACGCTCACCGAACCCGGCCGGAACAGCCCGTATCGTGACCGCTCGGTGGACGAAAACCTCGACCTGTTCCGCCGCATGAGGGCGGGTGAGTTTCCGAACGGCGCGCGCGTGCTGCGTGCCAGGATCGATATGGCTTCCGGCAACATCAACCTGCGTGACCCCGTGCTCTATCGCATCCTGCATGCCACCCATCCGCGCACCGGCGACAAATGGTCGATCTATCCGAGCTACGACTATGCCCACGGACAGTCGGATGCGATCGAGGGCATTACGCACTCGATCTGCACGTTGGAGTTCGAGGACCACCGGCCGCTCTACGACTGGCTGCTGGACAAGCTGCCGGTGCCCTCGAAGCCGCATCAGTATGAGTTCGCGCGCCTCAATCTCACCTACACGCTGCTGTCCAAGCGGGTGCTGACGGAACTGGTGCGCGGCGGCCATGTCGCCGGCTGGGATGACCCGCGGATGCCGACGATTGCCGGCCTGAAGCGGCGCGGGGTACCGCCGGCGGCGATCCGGGACTTCGTCAAGCGCATTGGCGTTGCCAAGGCCAACAGTGTGGTCGACGTCGGCATGCTGGAATTCTGCATCCGGGAAATCCTCAACAAGACGGCGCAGCGGCGGATGGCCGTGCTGCGGCCGCTCAAGCTCGTGATCGAGAATTACCCCGAAGGCCAGATCGAGGAGATCGAAGCCATCAACCATCCCGACGATCCCACGGCGGGCACCCGCCGGATTGCGTTTGGCCGCGAGCTCTACATCGAGCGCGACGATTTCATGGAAAATCCGCCGAAGAAGTTTTTCCGGCTCTCGCCCGGCACCGAAGTGCGGCTGCGCTACGCCTATTTTGTCACCTGCCGCGAGGCGGTGAAGAACGCCGCAGGCGAGGTCATCGAGTTGCGCTGCACCTACGATCCCGCCACCCGCGGCGGCAACGCGCCGGACGGCCGCAAGGTCAAGGCGACCATGCACTGGCTGTCGGCGGCGCAGTCGAAGCCTGCAGAAATCCGCGTCTACCATCCGCTGTTCGCCAAACCCGATCCCGACGCGGCCAATTTTGCCGCCGATCTCGATCCGCAATCGCTGGAAGTCTTGAAGGACGCCCGGATCGAGCCTTCGGTCGCAGAAGCCAATTCGGACGATGTCATGCAGTTCGAGCGACAGGGCTATTTTGTGCGCGACAGGGATTCGACGGCGGACCATCCGGTGTTCAACCGGACCATCGGCCTGCGCGATACGTTTGCGAAGGAAGTCGGCAAGAGTTAGGGCGGCAAGAGCTGGCGGCGGAGAGGGGCTCTCGACCGGTCTTGCGGCTAACGCCTGGGCGCGTCAGCCTTGGAGCTGGTGTTCAGCCCTAGCCCTGAAAGCCGGGCGCGGAGCGATTGTTCGGCCAGCCGATCTTTGGCCTTTTCTTCGATCAGCAAATTGATGAATGCCATTCGCTTCGGCTCATCGTCGGCTTCCGCCAGCAAACTGCGGTAGCGATCGAAATTATATCCAGCGTCAGAACCACTCATCGCGCGCCGCCCGGCACTCAACCTGTCCGCGAGGAGTGTCATGCAGCCGGCGTGAGCGCGCAAGACCTGACTTGATCGATCCGCGTCTGGCTGCATCAACGCTGTGGATAACGAAAGAGGCTTTTGCGCGCGGTCCGGATGGAACCAGGAGGCCGTCCCAAATGTCACCTTGATCGCGGACCCCGAGACGGGTTCCTCCGGAACCTGGTCAGGCCAGGCGCTCGCGGATTTCGTCGCGCATCTTTTCGCGGAAAGCTTCCCTGCGGGCAGGCCGTTCCTTTTCATCGACATCCCACCGATCGAAGATGTTGAAGTTCTCCAGGATCGGATGACGATCGCTGGCCATGGCCAGAATAAGAAGGAGTTTTCCCGCCGGCCCGCTGGGACCGGTCACTTCCCATCTGCGTATGGTGTCGGGGCCATCGCCGGGGTCAAGCCCGCAAAGCTTGGCCATGTCGGCGGCGGACAGCGGCCGGCCGATCGCGTCCCCAAGGTCCTGGCGAAGTTGTTTCAATTCCGGGCCTGTCACGGAGGCTGTTTTCCTGGTCTGGAGGCGGCCGTCGAATTTCGACTGTGATGGCGGATTCGAAGCGGCGGGATGCGGCATTTAGCAGAAGAGTGAGTTGGCGCGATACGTTTCGCCAAGGAGGCCCTGGCGAACGTGGTTTTGCTTTTCACAAGAATTTCGGCTTTTCCGGGGATTCTGCATCCGTTCGGCTTTTGCCGGCGCGACACGTCAGGGTAGCATAGCCTTCCGGCACGTAGCGTAGGGTAACCGGATGGCAGAACGGGGCAGGTCTCCGGGTCGGGCGCAAGGAATTGCGGGAACCTGGCCGCCGCGGAGCACGGCACGGGCGGGTGGCTTTGCGCCGACCGGTTTTGGCGCGTGGTCGAGCTTCCTCGACCGGTTGCGCGAATGGGCTCGCGCCGAAGCTGGCGCCGGCCGCCTGCTGCCCTGGGTGCCGGTCGCCTTCGGCACCGGCATCGCGTTCTATTTCGCTGCTGATCATGAACCGGTCCTGCCGGTTGCCGCCATCGCCGCGATCGGGTTTTGCGTGGCGGCGTTCTTGCTTCGACGGCAAAAGATATTTCCAGCCGCCGTGATGGTCGCTGCCGTGGCTGCGGGTTTCGCAACGGCGACATCGAAGACGGCATGGATCGCGCACGGCGTGTTGGCGAGACCGGCTTATTCCGTGTCGCTTTCGGGTTTTGTCGAGACCCGCGACATCCGCGAACGCACCGACCGGTTCGTGTTGCGCGTCACGCAGATGGATGGTCCGCGTATCCAAACAAGACTGGAGCGGGTTCGACTGTCGGTACGCAAGGGCACCGCGCCGGCGGTGGGCAGCTATGTCGAATTGAAGGCGCGGCTGCAGCCGCCGCTCGCCCCGCTGCGGCCGGGCAGCTACGATTTCAGCCGGGATATGTTTTTTCAGGGCATCGGCGCCTCCGGCTTTGTCACCGGCGGCATCAAGACCGTCGAGCCGCCGGTCGCCGGCGGTCTTTCCCTGCGTTACGCCGCCTTCATGCAGGACCTGCGCGATGCGATCGACGCACGGATACGAACGACGCTGGACGGTGACAAGCGCGCCATCGCGACCGCTCTCCTGACCGGCCGCCGCGACGCGATCACCACGCCCGTCAACGATGCGATGTTCATCTCGGGCCTCGGACACGTATTGTCGATTTCAGGATATCACATGGCGGTCGTGGCCGGTGTCGTGTTCTTCGCGATCCGCGCGCTGCTGGCGCTTTTTCCGGTGCTGACGGTCGCCTTTCCCATCAAGAAATGGGCCGCCGCCGGAGCGCTCGCCGCAGCGGCCTTCTACCTGCTGCTGTCAGGCGCCGAAGTCGCCACGCAACGGTCCTTTTACATGACCGCCGTGGTGCTGATCGCCGTCATGGTCGACCGCCGCGCCGTGACGTTCCGAACGCTGGCGGTGGCGGCGATGATCGTGCTGCCGCTGGCGCCGGAGGCGCTGGTGCATCCGAGCTTCCAGATGTCGTTCGCCGCCACGCTCGGGCTGGTAGCCCTGGTGCAGATCGGCATGCCGCGCCTGTTTGCCGCGCCGGACAATTCAGTCGCCGCAAAGGTGGCGCTGTGGGGCGGGCGGGAAATCGTGACGCTGACGCTGGCCTCGTTGGTGGCGGGGCTCGCGACCACGCCCTATGCCGCCTTCCACTTTCACAGGGTGACGCCGTATGGCGTGCTCGCCAATCTGGCGGCCATGCCGGTGGTGTCGGCGGTGGTGATGCCTGCGGGCATGCTCGGCCTGGTCGCGATGCCCTTTGGTTTCGACGGCTTCTTCTGGTGGCTGATGGGCGTTGGCATCGACTGGATGATTGTGGTGACGGAGTGGGTCGCAGCACTTCCGGGCGCCATCGGCCGCATGGCGGCGTTCGGAACCGGTCCCTTGATCGCGGCGAGTGCCGGGATCGTCCTGCTTGGGTTGTTACGGACGCCGCTGCGGTGGTGCGGAGCGGCCGTGCTGCTGCTTTCGATAGTCTGGGCGCTGGCGGTGCCGCCGCCGGATATCCTGATTTCGGGTGACGGACACAATGTCGGCGTCCGTGGCCGGGATGGACGGCTGCACCTGATGAAAGCCGCCAAGGATGCGTTCCTGTTGAAGGAGTGGCTGGCCGCCGACGCCAACTCGAGGCAGACCAGCGATGCTTCCCTCACCGACGGCGTCTCCTGCGATGAGGAGGGGTGTGTGGCGCAGCTGGCCGACGGCGGGTTCATCGCGCTGACGCTGCGGCCGGAGGCGCTGGCCGACGATTGCGAACGCGCGGCGCTTCTTGTGACCACAAAGCAGGCGCCGCCCGCCTGTGGCTCCACGGTCATCAATCTCGAACGCTTGCGAAGGCAGGGCGCGATGGCGCTCTGGCGGGGCAAAGGCGGATTCGCGGTGGACGCGGTTAAACCAAGAGGCGTGAACCGGCCGTGGGCGCCCGCAGCCGAAGGCGGGACCGAGACGGCGCCAGCCGCACTTGCACCGCGCCCGGCTGTTCCGCAGGTCCTGGACGCGACGCCGGCGGAGGCCGATCTCCAGGCGGAGGATTGAAGTCGGCGAGCGCCGCCACTGTCAATTCGGCTCGGCGCCTCAGCTCTCGCGCGACAGAGAATTGTCCCGCAATTCGAATGCGCCGAGATGGAATTCCTCGGTCTCGTCCGTCGCCGCTACGGCTGCCGTCTTGACCAGCGCAAACGATGCACTCGGGAATTGCTCCCAGACGGCGAGATCTTCCGCCGTGATTGTGAGCCACCCGAACCTGAACATGTAGCGGCCTGGTTCGGTGACGTGTCCCACTTGTTGCCAGGTGACTTTATTGACCGCCAATCACGTCATCCTTCCGAGGCCCTGACCAGCGACCGCTGCCGGGCAGCGGCAGAGATTTGTCGGGCTTGCCGACCGTAAGCAGAACTTCATGCGTCCGCATCTCGAAGGCATCGAGCTGCAACGCAAACGTCGCCAGGGCCAGTTTCAGATGGCCCAGTTCTTCCACGCGAGCGTCCTCTGCGCGATTCACGGCACGCCCGGAATGCAATTCGGAACCATCATCGTCGATCGAGGGCGCATGCCAGGCTCCCGTCGGCCTGCGCCGGCGGGGCTCGACCATCCCTCAAACGGCGGAGATCGGCGTTGACGCCGATGCACGAGCGGTTGCCGGATGGCCCGCAGCCGGCTGAAGCACGGGCAGCTGCAGCACGGTCGCACGCTGTCCCTCGCAGAGCAGCGTCACCAGCACATGGCTTCCGTCCGGAAATTCGATCGCGTCATGGTGCCGATCCGGAATGTGTTGGTCGATCGCGCCGAATTTGGCCACTCGGAAATTGACCTGCCGCGTCCAGATCCAGCGGTTGTCGTATCTGACGTTCTCGGCGAACGCCAGTTCCGTCCCGGGCAGCATGCAAACCGCGACTTCTGGCTGGTTTGCTGATGCAAAACCTCTTGTCGAGGTTCCGCGGAAGGTGGTGGTTATCAAGGTCTCCCCCACTTGTGCGGGGCGTGTCGCAACGGCGTGCAGACTATAGTCACACATCGGATTGCTCCTCGTTCGAGATAGCCAACCGGCGCCGCCTTGAGCATGGTCCGGAAAAGTCGGTCCGGGAAGGCGCATGCTCGATCGAAAGAGGCGCGGGCCTCTATCAAAGTGGACATCACCACGCGAGCATTTGCCGCGTTGGCGGCAAATGTACGGCTCCCGTTGGTGAGCCAAATCACAAATGCGTTGGGGCTGTCCCGGTTCCAGTGAGAGCAGGAAATAATGGATGCGCCGCCTGCGCAGGCGCGGCGGAGCAAAATCACCCGACAATCAGAAGACGGTCTCCTTGGGAGATGCCGGTTTAGTACTTCCGGTACAGGCCGATCAGCTTGCCCTGAATCTTCACCCGGTTCGGTGGCAGGATGCGGACCTCATAGGAGGTATTGGCCGGTTCCAGCGCAATCGACGCGCCGCGGCGGCGGAAGCGCTTCAGGGTGGCTTCCTCATCGTCGATCAGGGCCACCACAATGTCGCCGGTCTCGGCGGTCTCGTTGCGCTGGATCAGCGCCATGTCGCCGTCCAGGATTCCAGCATCCACCATGGAATCGCCGCGCACCTCGAGCGCATAGTGTTCGCCGGACCCGAGCATGTCGGGGGGCACGCTGATGGTATGGCTGCGGGTTTGCAGCGCCTCGATCGGTGTGCCCGCGGCGATGCGGCCCATGACCGGCACGGCCACCGGACGGCTGCCATCGTCCTCGGAGCCGATGCTGCCGCCGCTGCGCACCTTGCCGAGCGTGCCTTCGATGACACTTGGCGTGAAGCCTCGCCGCCCGTTGCCGTTACCGCCTCCGGATAGCTCGGGCAGCTTGATCACCTCAATGGCGCGGGCGCGGTTGGGCAGGCGGCGAATGAAGCCGCGCTCTTCCAGCGCGGTGATGAGGCGGTGGATACCGGACTTCGAGCGCAGATCCAGCGCATCCTTCATCTCGTCGAAGGAAGGCGGCACCCCCGACTCCTTCAGGCGCTCGCTGATGAATCGCAGGAGTTCGTATTGTTTGCGCGTGAGCATCTCGACCAGTCCCCAGGTTGGTGTCGTTCGATTTCCGAGACGTCCAAATTTGAAGCATCTATTTGAGGCGTCTGAATTTGAGACTTTCGGAGTCAGGGACTCCGGCTTGAAGCCATCAAGTTCTAGAAACAAATCATGAACGAACACTATATGTTCCATATGTGTTCCGCAACCACTTAATTTATCGTCAACGAAGCCGCGCGCGGCAGAACGACGGGTTCCGCCGTTCAATCAGGCAGCCGCAGGATGTCGCACGCGGCGCCGGCAGCTGCCGCTGCGGCAAAGGGGGCGCGGATCACAAGCGCGCGTGCTGCAGCGAGATTCCCCAATAGCGAAGAGTCCTGATGGTCGACCGGCGTGGCGATCAGGGCGCCGTCGCTGCGCACCTCAAGGCGGGCCCGCAGATAATCCTCGCGCTGGTCGTTGGCGGCGAGATTGCGCCCGAGCAACGCGCTCTGTCGGCGGTGGTGGACGATCGATCGGCCCGACAGCTTGCGAATCAGCGGCACCAGAAACAGGAAGCCGCAGACATAGGACGACACCGGATTTCCGGGCAGCCCGATCACCCGCATGTCGCCGAGCCGTCCGTGCATCATCGGCTTGCCCGGCCGCATCGCGATCCGCCAGAACGCCATCGCCACGCCCTCGGCCTCGAGCGAGCGCTTGACGAGGTCATGGTCGCCGACCGAGGCGCCGCCCGTGGTGACCAGGATATCGGCGCCGAGGTCCCGGGCGCGGCGGATGCCGTCCGTCGTGGCCTCGAGGGTGTCGGTGGCGATGCCGAGATCGATGGTCTCCGCGCCCTCGTCACGGGCGAGCGCCCGCAGCGCGTAGCCGTTGGAATAGACGATCTGGCCAGGGCCGGGGGTCTCGCCCGGCATCACCAATTCGTCGCCGGTGGCCAGGATCGCGACCTTCGGCCGGCGGCGCACGGCAAGGTGAGGATGATTCATTCCGGCGGCGAGCGAGAGGTCGCGGTCGGAAAGGCGGCTGCCCGCCGCCAGCAGCACGTCGCCCCTGTGAAAATCGACCCCGGCGGGACGGATGTGCCGACCCCGGATCGCGGGTTCGGTGATGGTGATGCCACCCCCTTCGATGACGGTATCTTCCTGAATGATGACGGCGTCCGCGCCCTCGGGAATCACCCCGCCGGTGAAGATGCGCACCGCTTCGCCGGGGCCGACAGCCCGCTCGAACGGCCGGCCGGCGGCGACCTCGCCGGTCACCTTGAGCCACGCCGCGGGGCGCGGGGCATCTACCGAGCGCACCGCATACCCGTCCATCGCCGACATCGCCTGCGGCGGCTGGGTGCGCAAGGCCGCGACGTCGCGTGCCAGCACACGATGATGGGCCGAATCCAGCGCGACCATCTCCTCAGGCAGCGGCTCGGCGCCCGCGAGGACGGCGGCAAGTGCATCGGCAACGGGCATCAAGGCCACGGGTGAGGTCTCGCTTCTTGTTCATGCAGGCAACGACGGGGAGGGTTCTAGCCGACGGGGCGGGCGGAGGCAAAGGCGGAGCTCGCAGGACCGCTGCGCTCTTGGGGGAGTGAAATCTCGACATGAATCCCGCGGCGGCGGGCCGGAATACTTCGTCTTCCCCGCCGGTGGGGCTCACGCCGCGGCTGCCAGAGGTCGCGCGCTCAATCAGTTACCGTTAGCGCGGTGAATGCATCGCTTCCCGCAGCTTGCTTCGCCGCTGCACATTGAGCCAGAATTCGGGACTGTTGCCGAACACGCGGGCGAGAATGAGAGCCGTCGGTGCGGCCACATTGCGACGATCATTGCACAGCTCATTGACGTGCTTGCGCTGCACACCCATGGCTTTAGCCAGCGCGCCTTGCGTCAGGCCGATCGGCTTCATGAATTCCTCGACCAGAATTTCACCGACCGTCGCCGGCTTGCGTTTTGTCATTAACATGGCTTGCCTCACACATAGCTGTGATCGACCAGATATACATCTTTCGCCTCGGTCCGGCCGCTATCCCACCGAAAAATCAGCCGCCAGTTCGAATCGATACCGAGCAAAAGCGATGCCCGTGACAAGAAGTTTTCGCGAGACAGTGCAGGCGCGGGCTCAGCGCGACGTCAAATTCCGCCAGGCATTGCTGGGCGAGGCGATGCAGGCGCTGCTCGACGGCAATCTGGAAGAGGGCCGCGCTGCCTTGCGTTCCTGCATCAACGCCACGATCGGTTTTGAAAAGCTCGGCACAAAGCTTGGCCGATCGCCGAAGAGCCTGATGCGCATGTTCAGACCATCGGGCAACCCCACCGCCGAGAATCTGCTGGCCGTTGTCGGCGTATTGCAGGCGGAGACGGGCGTTCGCTTGCAAGTGCGCGCGGTGGCCGACGCGGCCTGACGCCGCGCCCGCCAGATGTCGGGGGCGCCCAATAGGGTTGGTGATCTCGCGATGAGACCACATCTATGATATCAACAAAATTTGCAGCACGGAGGCCGCCATGCAGGTTTTTAAATGGGGCGACGACCTCGCGGTGCAGTTGCCCGAGGAACTGATCGAAAAGATGGGCCTGAAGGCGGGTGACGAAATCAACATCGTCGATGTGGTCGAACGAACGCTGGTCGTCCAGAAGGAGGACCAGTTCAAAGCCGCGCTTGAGCGCCTGGCCTCCCGCAACGGGACGCTTCCTCCCGGTTACAAATTCGATCGGGACGAGGCGAACGAGCGGTGAAGGTTCTTTTTGGTGCCAGCACCGCCGCGCGTAAAAACGAATTTTCCCAACCAGTTCAACGTGATTTGGGTGGTCCAGTCCTGCCGCGAAAAATATTTCGCTTTGTCGCAACCCCAAATCACCGGCATCTTCGCGCTATCCCGCCTCGATAAGAGGGGCGTTGCGCACGTCACGGACGTTGGGTGCGGGATGCGGTGGACGCTTTGGCGGCGCGCTGACGAGCGGCGCCTGAAGCGGACGGCGAAGTCGCGTGGTCCTGATGCCCCGACGCTGGCATCAAGTTCCTGAGAAGCACGCTTCTCAGGGATGACAGTGGCAAAGAAGCCCGGTCACTGGGGAGAGCGCGAAGGAAACCGTTAAAACCATTGCGCAGGGAAGGCCGGGCGTTTCCGGCGTACCTGTGGTGACTAACGCGTGTGCTTTCTACACTGCACACGCGGCCGCGGGTGCAACGGGCACCCGGCTTTCCCTGCGCCCTCTGTCATTGAGAGGGACAAGGCTGATGCAAACCTCGGGCGCTATCGCGCCGTGGGAATGCAGGCCTATGACTCAATCAGCGACGTCATTCCGGGGCATGCGAAGCATGAACCCGGAATCTCGAGATTCCGGGTCTGGTCCTGCGGACCATCCCGGAATGACGGCGCGAAATCAAATCGGGACACGCCGTCGCTAAATCCCGAGCGCGTCGAGGGCGGCGGCGACGTCGGCGGACGATCCGACGTGAACGGCCAAAAGTCCCCGCGCCCTGGCGCCTTCGACATTCTCGGCGAGATCGTCAAAGAACACGATGCGCGAGGCCGGCACGCCGATCGCGTTGACGACATGGTCATAGGCGGCCGCATCGGGTTTCCGAAGCCCGATCGCCGAGGACAGATAGACTTCGCGGAAATGCCCAAGCAGACCGGCGTAGGCTTTGGAGAAATGCAGGACATGCGGGGCGTTGGTGTTGGAGAAGGCATAAAGCGGCAGGCGCCCCGCCGCGCGCGCCAAGAGCTTCGCAATGCCCGGCATCTCGCCCGCGAATATCGCGTTCCAGCCTTCCAGGAACTGCTCGTCGGTGATGGCGATATCGAGCGAGGCGCGCAAACTGTCAAAATAGGCTTCGTCGGAGATCTTGCCGACCTCGTGATGCCGGTAGGCCTCATCGCGCACGAAGCGCTCGACGATGTCGGACGGCTCGCAGCCGGCGTAACCGGCCCAGCAGGCCAGCGTCCGGTTGAAGTCGATATCGAGCACGACGCGTCCGAGGTCGAACAACAGCGCATCGGCTGCGCCCGGAGAGAGCAGGAGAGGGCTCATTTGCCCTCAATACCGATACGGCTCGATGTCGAGCAGCGGGAACGCGCTGAACACATGGGGCAGGTTGGTCGGCGTTGCCGGGTGCAGATAGGATTTGTCGAGCTCGGCAAATTTTGTGACCCCAAGCAGGCCCAGGCAGCGGATCACTTCGTCCTCCAGCAGTTCCAGCATCCGCATGATGCCGGTTTCGCCGGCTGCCGCCAGCGCCCAGCATTGCAGGCGGCCGATGCCGACGAGATCGGCGCCCAGCGCGATCGCCTTGACGATGTCGCTGCCGCGGCAGAACGAACCGTCCACCATGATCTTCGCGCGGCCCTTCACCGCGTTGACGATTTCCGGCAGCACATGCATGGACCCGCGGCCGTGGTCGAGCTGGCGCCCGCCATGGTTCGACACGTAGATCCACTCGACCCCGTGATCGAGCGCAACGCCAGCATCCTCCGCGGTGGCGATGCCCTTGAGGATCAGCGGGATCTTGTACTTGTCCTTGATCAGCTTGACGGTTCGCCATTCCAGCCCCTTCTGGAAGTCGCCGCCGGTGGCGCGCAAGCGGCTTTCGCGGACGTAACGCTTGGCGATATCGCGCTCGCGCCGGCTGTAATGCGCGGTGTCGACCGTCAGGCAGAACGCGGTATAGCCGCTCGCGATCGCACGGCTGACGCGATCCTCGACAAAGGCATCGTCGCCGCGGACATAGAGCTGATAGATGCGCAACGCGCCGGGCGCGGCCTCGGCGACTTTCTCGAGGCCCGGCTCCGAGACCGAACTCAGCATGTGGGCGGCACCGAACCTGCCGACGCCACGGGCGACGCTGGCTGCGGCGCCGATGGGGTCGAAGATCTCGAGCGCACCGACCGGCGCCATCATCACCGGCAGGCGCAATTTGCGGCCGAACAGCTCGGCGGAGGCATCGACGTGAGCGACATTGCGCAGCACCCGTGGCCGGAACGCAATCTCGTCCAGCGCCATCCGGTTGCGGCGCATCGTGGTCTCGGTCTCCGCGGCGCCGACGATATAATCCCAGGCATTCTGGTTGAGGTTGGCGCGCGCCTTGCGCACGAACTCGTGAAGGTTCTGGAACTCCTCCGCGCTGGCGCCGAGTTCGTTGGTTGCTGGGATGCGGGTTGCCTCGTTCATCTTGTTCTCCCGGGGATTATTCGTTCCCTCTTGCCTGAAAAAGCCGGCCAGCGAAAGCCGGCGATACGCCGGCAAGCCCGCTGGCGCTCCTATGCGAGAAATGCACGGCCGGCAACCGCCCCGAGAGTACCCAAAAAGGATTGCAGTAAACCTGCCACCCATCGCTTCCACGCCTTCATTGTCCTTCCGAAAATTGCTAGAAGAGGCTTGGTTGATCAAAACGGGGGAGGAATTGCCATGACAAGACTGGCGGCCTGCATCGTGGCGCTCGGCGTGAGCGCGTTGAGCACGAGCGTAGCGAATGCGCAAAGTATGAGTTTGACCAGCTCCGAAATCAAAGAGGGCGGCACCATTGCCAATGAGCAGGTGTTTAAGGGGTTTGGCTGTACCGGCGACAACGTCTCGCCTGGCCTGAGCTGGAGCGGGGCCCCCGGTGGTACCAAGAGCTTCGCCGTGAGCATCTATGATCCGGATGCGCCGACCGGCAGCGGCTGGTGGCACTGGGTGGTGTTCAATATTCCTTCGAACGTAACGTCGTTGCCGAAGGGCGCCGGCGACGTGAAGAAGACGTTGATGCCCAAGGGGGCGATCCAGAGTCGAACCGATTTCGGCGCCGACGGGTATGGTGGCCCATGTCCGCCGGCCGGCGACAAGCCGCATCACTACCAGATCACGGTGTTTGCGGTCGATGTCGACAAGCTGCCAGATGCAAAGAACGACGCGGCGTCGGCTGCGCTGGTCGGCTTCGACCTGCACTTCCATACGCTGGCGAAGGCGACATTGACCGGTCTCTACGGCCGCTGATCGTTGCGCCGATTACAAATTGGACAGAAAGGGGGAATTCCGGTTTTGCCGCAGCGGCGCAGCGCGTATATTCGCCGACGGTGGAGGCCGTTTCGCGTTGTTCCGCCTCAATGATACCAGAAAGGTATGTGGGCCTACGGCCGGATCGACGTACGAGGGCTTGTTACCTGGTCCACAGCTAACCTGGCCCACAGCGACCGCTACCGACAGCGAGAAGGTTCGCTCCATGCGCAAGAAGTCCCTGTTCCTCCTCGGCGCGGCCGCAGGAGTCTGCCTGACCCTTCTCGTCACCGCGCCCCAGAGCGCGCAACTGGTCGCAACGGCCAAGGCCACCGTCGGCGTCGACATCTATACGCAACTCAATCTGTTTGGCGAGGTGTTCGAGCGCGTCAGGACCGACTATGTCGAGAAGCCCGACGACGCCAAGCTGATCGAGGGCGCGATCAATGGCATGATCTCCTCGCTCGATCCCCATTCGCGATACATGAACGACAGCGCCTGGCGCGAAATGCAGGAGACGACCCAGGGCGAGTTTGGCGGGCTCGGTATCGAAGTCACGATGGAAGACGGCCTCATCAAGGTGGTTGCGCCGATGGATGGCACACCTGCGGCCAAGGCCGGCATCTTGTCAGGCGATCTGGTCAGCCAGATCGATGACGAAGCGGTTCAGGGCCTCACCCTGGAGCAGGCCGTGAACAAGATGAAGGGACCCGTCAATACGAAAACCCGGCTCACCATTATTCGCAAGGGCGCGGATGCCCCGATCAACGTAACGATTGTGCGCGAAATCATCCGCGTGCGCCCGGTCAGCTACCACACCGACGGCGGCAATATCGGCTATATCCGGATCAGCTCGTTCAACGAACAGACCGCCGATGAGCTGAAGAAAGCGATCGGCGATATATCGAAACAGATTCCGTCAGCGAGCCTGGCCGGCTATGTCCTCGATCTTCGCAACAACCCGGGTGGACTGCTCGATCAGGCGGTTGCCGTGTCGAGCACGTTTATGGCGAGGGGCGAGGTCGTGTCGACGCGGGGCCGCAGGCCGGAGGAGACCCAGCGCTTTTCGGCGCGGGGTGGGGACCTCACCAAAGGCAAACCGATTGTCGTTTTGATCAATGGCGGCTCGGCATCCGCGTCCGAGATCGTCGCAGGCGCGTTGCACGACCACAAGCGCGCGACCCTGGTCGGCACCCGCTCGTTCGGCAAGGGCTCGGTGCAGACGATCATCCCGCTCGGCCCCGGAAACGGCGCATTGGCGCTGACAACCGCGCGCTATTTTACGCCGTCCGGCGGATCGATCCAGGCCAAGGGCATCTCGCCCGACATTGAGGTGCTGCAGGATGTGCCGGCCGAGCTGAAAGCCCATTCGGAAACCAAGGGAGAGGCGTCGATGCGCGGACATCTCTCGGCCGAAGGCACCGAGCAGACGGGGTCGCAATCCTATGTTCCGCCCGAGGAGAAGGACGACAAGGCGCTTGCGGCCGCCTACAATCTGTTGCGCGGCGTCACCGTCAATGCGGGGGGGCCGGCGCCATCGCCGAAGGTGACGGTTCCAAACTAACCTAGTGCGAGCAGGCGTCGATAGGGTGGGGCGGCGTAGCGTTTGCGTCGAAGCGCCCGCAATTCAGGCCACGGCCGCCGGCTTTGCGCAGTGGGCGAACAAGATTCGCCTGGCTTCGGCGGCCGGCTTTGGCGCGCTGAACAGATATCCCTGCATTTCGGTGCAGCCAAGCGCACGCAGCAATTCCTGTTGCCGTTGCGTTTCAACGCCCTCCGCCGTCGTCGTCATGTGTCGCGCCGCGGCGATATTCACCACCGCCTGAACAATGGAGGATCCGCCCGGTTCGGCGACATCGTTGACGAAGCAGCGATCGATCTTGATTTTGTCGAAGGGGAAACGCTGCAGATAGCTGAGCGAGGAATAGCCGGTGCCGAAATCGTCAAGTGCGATCCGCACCCCGATGGCACGAAGCTCGTGCAGAATCTCGAGCGCGGCGTCATCATCGCGAATCAGCACCGCCTCGGTGATTTCCAGTTCCAGACGGCTCGCCGGAAGTCCCGAGGCTGCGAGCGCCGCAACGATCTTCAATGCCAGTGTGCCGCTTCGGAACTGAACGGGCGAGACGTTGACTGCGAGCTTGACGTCGTCGGGCCAGGTCGTGGCCTCCGCACAAGCCGTAGCCAGTACCCATTCGCCGAGCTCGTTGATCAGACCGGTATCTTCGGCGATTGGGATGAACTCGGCGGGCGAGATCATGCCTCGCTCTGGGTGCCGCCAGCGTACCAGCGCTTCGCAGCCCGTGATCCTGTTGCTTTGAAGACCGATGCACGGCTGGTAGTAAACCTCGAGCGCCCCGTCCGTGATGGCCTTGCGCAAATCCGTCTCCAGGATTTGGCGCGCTTTGACATGCGCGTCCATGGCCGGCTCGAAGAAACGCCAGGTCCTTCGACCCGCTGATTTGGCGGCATACATCGCCAGATCGGCGTTTTTCAGGATTTGATCGAGGTCGGCTCCGTTCTGCGGTGCCAGGGCGATGCCGATGCTGGCGTCCGATGTCACCTGGTGACCGAGACAATTGTAGGGTGCGCGGATCGCACCGAAAACCCGCTTGGCCAGGTCGACAACTTCGGCAGGGTCCTTGACCGCCGTCTGAACCACGGCGAATTCGTCGCCTCCCAGCCGCGCGACGAAGTCGGAGCCGTCGATGCACTGGCCGAGACGCATGGCCACGGATTTCAGCAATTCGTCGCCGATCATATGCCCGAGCGAATCATTGACGCTCTTGAATTCGTCGATGTCGATATACAGCACCGCCAGTTGTTCACCCGGTGCGATATGATCGAGTTCCTGTTTCAACCGTTCGTGAAACAGCGCGCGGTTAGGCAGGTCGGTCAGCGGGTCATAATGTGCGAGATGTCTGATGCGTTCCTCGGCGCGCATGCGTTCGGTGATGTCCTCGTGGGTCGCCACCCATCCGCCATCAGCCAACGGCTCGTTGATGATATGAATGGAACGTCCGTCCGGGGTGTCGATGACCATGGAGTTTCTCTGTCCGATGTCCCGCAAGACACGCGAACAGTATTCGTCCAGGTCGCCGTCAAGGGACCCGGTGGCTTTGCGGTGGGCGATAACCTCGCGGAACGTGCAGCCAGGTTTGATTACATCCGCCGACAAGCCGTACATCTCGAGGTAACGTTGATTGCAGACGACCAGTCGCTGCAAGGAATCAAACAGCAACAGGCCTTGCGTCATGTTGTTGATCGCGGTGTCCAGACGCTGTTTTTCCATCCGGTGTTGCTGCGACAATTTGCGAATAACAAGGATCAGCATCGTCGTTATCACGAGCACGAAGAGTCCGGCCACTGCGATCAGAAATCTGGTTTGCTCGCGCCAGTCATCGAGCGCCGCCGATATCGTCGTGGTTGCGATCACAACAATTGGAAAATTGGTCAATGCGCGCGCCGAGACTATCCGGTCCCGGCCGTCGACCGGGCTGATCAAGCGCGCCGAGCCATGGTCGCTGACAAACAGCTCCTGCTGACGGATCGGACCTGTCCTGAGATTCCGCCCGATTGTCTTTTCAGAGTGCGGATAACGCGCCAGCAGCGTGCCGTCGCGATGGTGCAGGGAAATCGATGCATCTGGCCCGAGCACCACGGATGCAAAGAATTTTTCAAAGGTGGCCGGCGCAATCGCCCTGGTAATGACCCCGAGAAACTCGCCGTTCGGTCCGGTCACCTGATGAGCGATGACGGTTGCCCAACCCGCGGAAAAGCGGCCCCGCATCAACTCGATCAGAATCGGGGTGTTTGCAGTCCCTGACTTGAATGCCTTGAAGAAGGCTCGATCGGCGATGCTGACATCCGGGACCGGCCATGCCTCCGACGAATTGACCAGCGTTCCCCGTTCGTCGAACAGATTGACGCTGGCAAGATCAGAATAGGTGCCAGCCTTCGTCCTCAGCACCTCATGCCATTCGAGCGTGGCCAGCTGCCCCTTGAAAATTTCCGACGAGCTTCCCGCCGACTGGATTTGGGCGGCAAGGTCTCTCTGGATCGCCGTGAAATCACCGAGCTGCTGGTCGAAGTGACGGGCCAGCAACAATACGGTATTTTCCAGTTCGCGTTCGCGATTGGTCAACGCGCGCTCGCGAAAAATACCGGCCATGATCGTGGTGGCGATTGCGATTGCCACAATCAGGAATACGCCGCCGACGACAAGCCACCGGATCGGACCGCTGCGAAATGCTCCGACATTGAACCTGGCATTGAGGGAGGCGATGCCGTCTGCCGTCATGGATCTTGATCGCTGCTGCCGGTGCTGACGCCGGAGTAGTTTCTCAAGCTCCGGCCAGCACATAGCTAGCCTGTCGGCATGGAGGTGAGGTTAGCAATCTAGCTTAATGGCCGGTTAACCCGGCCGTCCACTCGGACGGAGTCCGTCGCCGACCTGGCTATTTCGGGGTTTTCGACATCGCGGCCACAATAGCGGCGGCGACGATGTTGGCGGTGGCGCTCGCCATGATCGGGAGCGTGTAACTGCTGTCGGTGATAGCGGCCGAACTCTACCTTGGTTCCGTCAATGGAACTCTGGAGCGGCTGAAGATGTGCGCGGCCGAGGAATGCCGCCGCGTGTTCTTCGACAGGTCGAAGCCCGCGACCCGGCGGTGGTGCATGTCCACATTGTGCGGGAACCGGATGAAGACCCCGCACCTACCGCGAGCGCCATCGCAACATCGGCTGAACGCCGAGGCGCCACAAGACAGCGCGGGATAATGTCGAAGCGACAGCGTTACGCTTTTTCCGGCGGCTCAATCCTTGGCGCGATAATGCCCGGACTTGCCGCCCATTTTCTCGACCAGGTGAATGCCTTCGATGCGGACGCCGCGTTCCACAGCCTTGATCATGTCGTAGATTGTCAGGCACGCGACCGACACCGCCGTCAGCGCCTCCATCTCGACCCCGGTCGGGCCGGTAACCTTCACGGTGGCACGAACAACGCAGCCGGGCAGCTTCTTGTCAGGCGTGATGTCGAGCGTCACCTTCGACAAGGCCAACGGATGGCACAAGGGTATGAGCTCGTGGGTGCGCTTGGCCGCCATGATGCCGGCAACCCGTGCGGTGCCCAGCACGTCGCCTTTTTTTGCATTGCCGGAAACGATCAGCGCAAGCGTCGCTTTGCTCATGACGACGTGGCCTTCGGCCACTGCCGTCCGTTCGGTCGCGGCCTTGGCGGATACGTCCACCATGCGCGCTTCACCCTTGGCATCGATATGGGTGAGGGCTGTTTCGTTCCTGGATGACCGGCGCGCCATGCCTCAACGGGTCCCGGTCGCGCCGACGGCATCGCTGCGTGCCAGCAGTGCGCGCGTCGCCGCCGCTACATCGGCCTGCCGCATCAGGCTTTCGCCGACCAGGAATGTCGACATGCCGAGGCGCGCCAGCCTGGCGAGATCGGCAGGTGCGAAGATGCCGCTCTCGCCGACCATCAGACGGTCCTTTGGAATCAGCGGCGCCAGCGCCTCGCTGGTCGCAAGGGTGGTCTCGAAGGTGCGCAAGTTTCGGTTGTTGACGCCGATCATCGGCGAGCGAAGGTGCAATGCGCGGTCGAGTTCGGCGCGGTCGTGGATTTCGACAAGGACGTCCATGCCGTGCGCGATGGCTGCCGCCTCGATGTCCCGCGCCGCGGCGTCGTCAAGCGCGGCCATGATGATCAGGATGCAGTCGGCGCCATGGGCACGGGCCTCGACCACCTGATAAGGATCATAGATAAAATCCTTGCGCAGGACCGGTAGCGCGGTGGCCGCACGTGCCGCCACCATGAAATCGAGATGGCCCTGGAACGACGGCGTGTCGGTCAGCACCGATAGACAGGTGGCGCCGCCGGCTTCATAGGCCCTCGCCAGCGCGGGCGGGTCGAAATCGGCGCGGATCAGCCCTCTCGACGGCGAAGCCTTCTTCACTTCGGCGATCAGCGCGTAGTCGCCGCGCGCGAGCCTTCGGCGGATCGCGGTGACAAAACCGCGCGGCGCTGATGCCGCCTTGGCCCTGGCTTCAAGGCTGGCCAGCGGATGGGCACGCTTGGCGGCGGCGATCTCCTCGCGCTTGTAGGCTTCGATCCGGGTCAGGATATCGGACATCGGAGGCCCCGCACTCAGCTGTTGGAGACCGCGATGAGATGCTTCAATCGCGCCATCGCCGCGCCACTGTCGATCGAATGGGTGCCGAGCGCCACGCCCTGCTTGAGGTTTTTTGCGCGGCCGGCCACGATCAGCGCCGCCGCGGCGTTTAGCAACGCGACGTCGCGATATGGACTCGGCATTCCGTCGAGGACGCTTTGCAGCGCGATCGCGTTGGCGTTGGCATCGCCGCCCTTCAGCGCCTCGCCGGCGACGCGATTTAGGCCGGCTTCCTCCGGCATCACGTCGAAGGTGCGGATCGTGCCGTGCTCGAGCGCCGCGACGAAGGTCGGGCCGGTGAGGGTGATTTCATCAAGGCCATCGGAACCGTGCACCACCCAGACCGATTCAGCGCCGAGGTTCTTCAGCACCTGCGCCAGCGGCTGCACCCAATGTTTCGAAAAAACGCCGACCATCTGCCGCTTGACGCCGGCGGGATTGGACAAAGGCCCCAGCAGATTGAAGATGGTGCGTGTCGCCAGTTCGACGCGGGTCGGACCGACGTTCTTCATGGCGGGATGGTGTGACGGCGCGAACATGAAGCCGATTCCCGCCTCCGCGACGCAGCGGCCGACCTGCTCCGGTGTAATGTCGATCTTCACCCCGAGCGAGGCCAGCACGTCCGCCGCGCCCGAGCGCGATGACAATGCGCGATTGCCGTGTTTGGCGACGGGAACACCGGCGCCTGCGACAATGAAAGAGGCGCAGGTCGACACGTTGACCGAGCCGGAGCCGTCGCCGCCGGTTCCAACCACGTCGACGGCATCGGCGGGAGCTTTCACCCTCAGCATCTTGGCGCGCATCGCCGAAACCGCACCGGTGATCTCATCGACAGTCTCGCCGCGTACGCGAAGCGCCATCAGCAATCCGCCCATCTGCGAGGGCGTAGCCTCGCCGGACATCATTCTGTCGAAGGCGGACGCCGCCTCGTCGCGCGACAACGTCGCGCCGGTTGCGACTTTTCCGATGATAGATTTGAGGTCGTCCATCACGTGCTTTCAGGAAAACGCAAGAACATGGCCCTCACGGCGACCGATGAGGGAAATTACATTTCGGGCGAAGGCGCCGGCATTTTCACCCACGGTCAGTTATTGGCGCCAGTCACCTGCGCGAAGGCAGTCTGATTGACGTTGGTGCCGATCTCCGATTCAATCTTGGTGATGTATTCCGCAAGCTGTTCGTCGGTCAGTCCGCGCCGAATGGTATCCTTCAGCTTCTTGATGTCATCCGAGGCGAGGTCGACCGGCGGCACGCTGATGTCGGTGACGTGGAAGACGATCCAGGCATTGGCGCCAATGTCGGGGGTTTGTCCGACCCCATCCTTGGCGGTACGGAACGCCGCGGCGATCGCGCTGGCGGACAGGCCGGGCAGCGATGCGTCACGCTTGAATCCGCTGGCGGTCTCGACGCTCAATCCGGCCTGGGCAGCCTCGTCGGCGAGCTTGCCACCCTGTTCCAGCTTCTGAACCATCTCGGTGGCCTTGCTGCGCAACCGGCTCGCGATCTGGTCGGCGCGCCATTTCGCCTCGACCTGGTCCTTGACTTCATCGAGGCTGCGTTCGCGGGAGGGAGTGATGGCGATAACATCGTACCAGACATAACCGCCGTTGAACTGGATGGGGTCGTTGTCGACGCCGACGTCGCTGTTGAACGCCTGCGAAACGACGTCGAGGCCGCGGGGGATGTTCGACGCCGGCTGGCCATTGGGAAGGCGGCCTGAGCGGTCCACCGCGTCGATGGTGACGGCGGCGAGCCCCAGTTTCTGTGCGGCTTCGATGACGCTCGCGCCGCCTCCGCGCTCGTCTTCCATCTTGTCGCGCAGCTCGGCGACCTTGGTGCGCGCACGTTCGCTGGCAATCTCCTTCTTGAGCTCCCCGGCTGCGCTCTCATAGGTTGGTACCACCGCCGGTTCGATCTTGCCGATCTTGACCAGGGCGAAGCCGAACTTGCCCTGTTCCGGCTGACTTACCTCGCCGGACTGCAGCGAGAACGCGGCGTCAGCGATGGCGGAATCCACGATCGCTGACTTCGCGATGAGGCCGAGGTCGACGTCGGATGGCTTGAGGCCGCGCTCCTTGGCCAGATCCTCGAATGACAATCCGGACGCGATGCGGTTGCGCGCCGCCAGGGCTTCTTCGGCGGTTGGGAAAACGATTTGCGAAACCTCACGCCGTTCCGGGGTCCCAAGCTTGTCGCGGCGCTGCTCGAATGCCTTCCTGGCATCCTCGTCGGAGACCTCGGACCACTTGCCGATGTCTTCCGGCGTGACCGCGACAAAGGATATCTTGCGATATTCGGGCGCGCGGAACAGGGTCTTGTGATCATCGAAATAGGCCGCCAGCGCCTCGGGTGACGGCGGATCGATCGTTCCGGCCTGCGCGGCGTCGAGCTTGACGTATTCTATGGTGCGCTGTTCGTTCTGAAACCGGGCCAGCGCATCAATCAGGACTTTCGGCGGTTCGATGCCGGCCCCTATCGTCCCTGCAATTTGACGTCGCAGCGACACCCGCCGTTGTTCGGCGACAAAACGCTGTTCGCTGTAGCCGAATTGTCGGATCACGTTCTGGAAACGTAGCGGATCGAACGCTCCATTGACCCCCTTGAAACTGGGATCGTTGAAGATGATGCGCATGGTTTCTTCGCTGGACTGTCCAAGTCCGAGCCGCCGCGCCTCCTCATCAAGCGCCGCTTCCGCAATGGTTTGCTGGAGCACCTGGCGATCGAGCCCGAAGGCGCGGGCCTGATCCATGGTCAAGGGACGGCCGAACTGGCGGCCGATCTGCTGCAGCCTCTCTGTGTAGATCTGGCGGAACTGCTCGGTCGAGATCTCGGTGTGGCCGACCTTGGCCAGCGTCGACTGTCCGAAGCCCCGGAAGATGTCGGCGATGCCCCAGACGCCGAAACTGACGATCAGAATGCCCATCACCGTGGCCATAATGATTTTGCCGAGCCAGTTTGATGAGGCTTTGCGCATTCCTCGAAGCATGGGTCCAACTTGTTGGCAGGAGGGAACCGGGGCTCGCCCAAAGGGAATTCGCGAAATTCGCAATCGAATTCCGCAAACAGGCGTCACCGAGTTGATAAGGCATCATAAAGTGGCGGCCGCCTCGTCGCAACCTTGGCGCGGTGGGCCAATTAAAGCGGTTAACGGCCCGGGAACCCCGGTGGCCGGCATCTGGCACAGCTCTCCAGGCTCTGCTAGCGCTTGGAAGACCCTCCTTTTACGGAAATCCGGATATGACCGACACCATTCTGCCGCTGATCGCCGGCAACTGGAAAATGAACGGCCTCAAAGCGTCGGCAGTCGAGTTTGACGCCATGCTGGCGGGCGCGCCCAGAGTCGCTGGCAAGGTCGACCTGCTGGTTTGCCCGCCGGCGACCCTGATTGCCGCCTTCGCCCAAAAGTCGCGCGGCTCGAAGGGGCTCGCGATCGGGGGGCAGGATTGTCACCCCATGCCGTCGGGCGCCCATACCGGTGACCTTTCAGCCGAAATGCTTGCGGATGCCGGCGCCACCGCCGTCATTGTCGGCCATTCGGAGCGGCGCGCCGATCACGCCGAGAGCGATGGGCTGGTTCGACACAAGGCTGAGGCCGCCTGGCGTGCCGGCCTTACCGCTATCGTCTGCATCGGTGAAACCCGGCAGCAACGCGATTCCGGCCAAACGCTTCAAATTTGCCGCGGACAGCTCAACGGCTCGCTGCCGGATCGGGCGCGCGCCGACAATCTGGTCGTCGCCTATGAACCGGTCTGGGCGATTGGCACCGGCCTGACCCCGACTGCAGAAGATGTCGAGCAGATTCATAGGTTTATCCGGGATTTTCTGACCGGGCGGTTTAACGGGGAGGGGGCCATGATGCGCATCCTCTATGGCGGCTCGGTGAAGCCCTCCAACGCCAGGGAATTGATGGCGGTGCCCAACGTCAACGGCGCCCTGATCGGTGGCGCAAGCCTGAAGGCGGCCGATTTTCTTGCGATTGCGGGCGATTGTCCCTAACTAACGGCGAAGCGGCGTCGGGAGATGGTGATCCCTCCGGGGGTGACAATGCCCCGTCCAATCGTGTAACACCGCGCAACTTCAAACCCCGCAAGTCCGAAATGCTGCCGGCTGCCGGCGCTTTTGGTTTGCGACGGAAGGTAGAGAATGCAGACTGTCGTTATCGTAGTCCACCTGATGATCGTTGCGACATTGATCGCGACGGTGCTGCTGCAAAAATCCGAAGGCGGCGGCCTCGGCGTCGGCGGCGGTGCCGGCTTCATGTCGAGCCGGGGCACCGCCAACCTGCTGACGCGCACGACGGCCGTGCTCGCCGTCGGCTTTTTCGTGACCAGCCTGTTCCTTTCGTGGCTCGCAAGCTACGACCGCAAGCCGAGTTCGATCATCGTTCCGGCATCGCAGTCGCAGCCGGCAGGTGGGGCGACGCCGGTTGCTCCGCCGACCTCCAGCGGAGGCCTTCTGGATTCGTTGAAGAAGTCCGACGAACAGCAGAATCAGCCCGCACCGTCCGGCCCACAGGCGCCGCGTTCGCAATAAAGCAGGATGGCCATGCGGGACGGTATCTACCGTCCTGCATCAGCAATCCCTATCAACACGCTGATAGCGCTTAGAATTTCACGTCACCCACAGCCTGGTAAAATGTTCGCCGCAGCGGAGCGATTCGCTTTGGCGAATCGCGCCAGTAGCCTTAAAGGTTAAGTCCCATGGCGCGGTATATCTTCATCACCGGCGGCGTGGTTTCTTCGCTCGGAAAAGGTCTGGCATCAGCGGCTCTGGGCGCGCTGCTGCAGTCACGTGGCTACAAGGTCCGGCTGCGTAAACTCGACCCCTATCTCAATCTCGATCCCGGAACGATGTCGCCCTACCAGCATGGCGAGGTGTTCGTGACCGATGACGGCGCGGAGACCGACCTCGACCTCGGCCATTACGAGCGCTTCACCGGGCGTCCCGCCACCAAGGCGGACAACATCACCACCGGGCGCATCTATCAGGACATTCTCACCAAGGAGCGGCGCGGAGATTATCTCGGCGCCACCATCCAGGTGATCCCGCACGTCACCAACGCGATCAAGGATTTCATCCTCGACAGCAACGACGATTTCGACTTCGTGCTGTGCGAAATCGGCGGCACCGTGGGCGACATCGAGGGCCTGCCGTTCTTCGAGGCGATCCGCCAGATCAAGAACGACCTGCCGCGCGATCATGCCATCTACATTCATCTAACGCTGCTGCCGTTCATTCCCAGCGCCGGCGAGTTGAAGACGAAACCGACCCAGCATTCGGTCAAGGAACTGCGTTCGATCGGCATCCAGCCGGACATCCTGCTCTGCCGCACCGACCGCCCGATCCCGAAGGAAGAGCGGCGCAAGCTCGGCCTGTTCTGCAATGTGCGCGAAAGTGCGGTGATCGAGGCGCGTGACGTCGACAACATCTACGCCGTGCCGGAAGCCTATCACGCTGCCGGCCTTGACGACGAGGTGCTGGCGGCGTTCGGCATCGCGCCGAAGCTTCCGCCGGCGCTGCAGAGCTGGCACCTCATCAACGAGCGGATCCGCAATCCGGAAGGTCAGGTGACGATTGCCATCGTCGGCAAATACACCGGCATGAAGGACGCCTATAAATCGCTGATCGAGGCCCTGTCGCACGGCGGCATCGCCAACAAGGTCAAGGTCAATCTCGACTGGATCGAGAGCGAAGTCTTCGAAAACGAGGATCCTGCGCCGTTCCTTGAACACGTCAACGGCATCCTGGTGCCCGGCGGCTTCGGCCAGCGCGGCGCCGAGGGTAAAATCCGCGCGGCGCAGTTCGCCCGGGAGCGCGATGTTCCCTATTTCGGCATCTGCTTCGGCATGCAGATGGCGGTCATCGAGGCCGCGCGTAACCTGGTCGGCATTTCGGAGGCGAATTCCACCGAATTCGGTCCGACGTCCGAGCCGGTGGTTGGCCTGATGACGGAATGGCTGCGGGGCAACGAGCTGGAGAAGCGGTCAAAACACGGCGATCTCGGCGGCACCATGCGGCTTGGCGCCTATCCGGCGGTACTCAAGCGCGGCAGCCGGGTCTCCGGGGTCTATGGCGGGGCCACGGAGATTTCGGAGCGCCACCGCCACCGCTATGAGGTCAACACCGCCTATAAGGATCGGCTCGAGCAGCATGGCTTGCGTTTCTCTGGCCTTTCGCCGGACGGCGTGCTGCCGGAGATCGTCGAATACGAAGACCATCCGTGGTTCATCGGGGTCCAATTCCATCCCGAACTGAAGTCGCGTCCCTTCGAGCCGCATCCCTTGTTTGCCTCCTTCGTTGAAGCAGCGATGGTGCAGTCGCGGCTGGTTTGATGCCATGCATCGGCGGCCTTTGACGGGCGCGCCGATTGTTGCGACAAAACGATCCCATCGTCGCATGGAAAACAGATCAGGGAGTTACGCCGATGATTTATGAATCCCGCGTCTATCGCTGTGTGCCGGGCCGCCTGCCGGCACTGCTGAAACGCTTTGAAACCATCACGCTGAAGCTGTTCGAGAAACATGGGATCAGGCAGGCCGGTTTCTTCACGACGCTGATCGGCGAATCCAATCAGGAGCTGACCTATCTGCTCGCCTGGGAGTTGCTGGCGGAGCGCGAGAAGAAGTGGACGGCGTTTCAGGCCGATCCCGACTGGATCGCCGCGCGCGCGCAAACCGAGGCCGATGGCCAGATTGTGGGCAACATCGTCAGCCAATTGCTGGTGCCGACCGCATTCTCGGCGGTGAAGTGACCGCGACCTGGAGGGATCAGGCTTCGCCGGATCCCACGGTCTCGACTGCGTCGTGCACGCTGTGCGCGATCTTGGCACGGCAGCGAAAAGTCCCATTTCCGCGCCGGATTTACGGTGGTGGCGGCAACCGCCACCGATGGCGCAACCCTGATATTCGAGCCGGCATAGATATTGAGGGCGTATTCCAGCGCGGATAAGGCTACGCCATTCCGCGTCACCTTGCGGAGCCGGAGCCGATAACCCCCTCCGGCTGAGGGAGGGTTGATCCGGTCGCCGCCGCCCGGCATGGTGACGGGTGCCCAAAAAGGGAAACGTTTTGAACGCCAGTATTTCAGCATCGCCGGTCGTCTCCGCGGGGTCGGTCGCATTCGGCAATCACCTGCCGATTTCGATCATCGCAGGCCCGTGCCAGCTCGAGAGCCGCGCGCATGCGCTCGAGGTGGCCAGTGCGCTGAAGGAGATCGCAGGCCGCCTGAAGATCGGGCTCGTCTACAAGACCTCATTCGACAAGGCCAATCGCACCAGCGCATCCGCGGCGCGCGGTATCGGGCTTGCCCAGGCGCTGCCGATCTTTGCCGAGATACGCTCGTCGCTGGGGCTACCGGTACTCACGGATGTCCACGAGGTCGCGCAATGCGCGGAAGTGGCGCAAGCCGTCGACGTCCTGCAGATCCCGGCGTTCCTGTGCCGGCAGACGGACCTGCTGCTGGCGGCCGCCGCAACCGGCAAGGTGGTCAACGTCAAGAAGGGGCAATTCCTGGCGCCGTGGGACATGGCCAATGTCGTCGCCAAGATCACCGGCGCCGGTAATCCGAACGTGCTGGTCACCGAGCGTGGTGCGTCGTTCGGCTACAACACGCTGGTCTCGGACATGCGGGCGCTGCCGATCCTGGCGCGCACGACCGGCGCGCCCGTGATCTTCGACGCCACCCATTCGGTGCAGCAACCCGGCGGCAAGGGCACCTCGTCGGGCGGCGAGCGCGAATTTGTGCCGGTGCTGGCGCGCGCCGCGGTCGCGGTCGGCGTTGCCGGGGTTTTCATCGAAACCCATCCCGATCCCGACCATGCGCCTTCCGACGGTCCAAACATGGTGCCGCTGCGCGAGCTCGAAGGCCTGGTGCGGACGCTGATGGCGTTCGACCGAATCGCCAAGAATCTTGAAAAGAACGCAGCGCGCTGATGCCGCAGACCGGACTGCGGCCGCACGAGCGCATGCCGCCGGCCATCAACATCATTGCGATCGCGACGTTTGCGGCCAGCCTGTCGGCCCGCGCGCTCGATCCGGTGCTGCCGCGCGTCGCCGACGAATTCGGCGTGAGCATCGCCACGGCTGCAAGTTTCGCCGCGGTGTTCGCTTTCACCTTCGCGGTCATACAGCCCGTGCTCGGGGCGGCGGCGGATATGTTCGGCAAGGCGCGGCTGATGATCGTGTGCCTGGTGCTGCTCGGCCTTGCCAACATTCTTGGCGCGATATCGACGTCGTTTCCGATGCTGTTTGCGACGCGCATTCTCGCCGGCGTCGGCTCCGGCGGCGTCTTTCCGGTCGCGCTGAGTTTGACCAGTGACATGGTGGTCCCCGAGAAGCGCCAGGTCGCGATCGGGCGCACACTGGCGGGCTCCATGACCGGCAATCTGCTTGGCGCCTCCTTTTCCGGTGTTATCGGCGACTTCCTGGGCTGGCGCGGCGTGCTCGCGGTGCTCGGTGCCTTGGTGATCGCAGCTTCGGTCGCGGTGGCTATCGGCTTTCGCGGCGCGGCGCTGGCCCACGCCCCAAGAACGAATTTCTCGACGCTTCGCCATGGCTATCGCACCATCTTCGCCAATCCGAATGCGCTTTGTTACGCCGCGGTCTTCATCGAAGGCTGCTGCGTGCTTGGATTGTTTCCCTACCTTGCCTCGTTTCTGTTCGAACTCGGCGAAACCCGCCTGTCGATCGCCGGCATCGTGATCGCGGGATTCGCCGTCGGCGGCCTCTTTTACACGATGACTGTCTCCCGCTTTCTGCCCCGGCTCGGCGTCAAGGGCATGATGATCACGGGCGCGTCGCTGGTCGGCCTGCAGCTCGCCGCCATTGCGTTCGGCCCCGGCTGGCGACTCCAGGCGACCAGTCTCCTGTTCATGGGCTGGGGCTTTTACATGATCCACGGATGCTTGCAGGTATTCGCCAGCGAACTCTCGGTGGAAGCCCGCGCCACCGCGCTGTCGCTGCACTCGTTCTTCTTTTTCATGGGCCAGACCGTCGGTCCGATCGCCTACGGGTTTGGAATCCAGGCCATCGGCAAGGTCGCGACCTTGCTGACCAGCGCCGTCATCATCACCGCGCTCGGCTTTGCCTGCGCGCGGCTGCTGCGCCAGACGAGGCCGGCGGATGCGGGCGCCATCTAGGCCGCCGGCTGGGGTTTCCGCAAAGCCCGGCGGAAAAAGGCGATCACCTCATCCACCGCGGCGCGTGTCGGTTGGCCCGCCGCATCGATAAGGTCGCCGGTGAAGACCGAATGCGGCGGCTTTCCCCGAGCTTTCATGCCGGCAGGGTTGCCGGCGCTGTCGGGCAGTTCAATGCCGGCGAAAGCCGCGCCGAAGGCTTTGCGCAAGGTGGCAAAACGCGATGCCTGGCAGAGCGTATCGCTTTCAAAGCGATAGCCGCGCAGTTCCAGTCCGTGGCGGGTGCGTTCCTGCACCCGCGCGAGATCGGAGGGCGCGATATCGAGGGCGGCCGGGCTGAGGGCCGGCACGCCGGGTTGGGCGAGAACCGAGGCCAGCACGACCGGGTCAAGCGCCATGGAGAGCGCAAAACCACCCGTCACACACATGCCGATGGCGCCGACGCCTGGGCCATCGCATTCTTCATGGGCGAGACGCGCGAGGCCGCGCAGCCAATCCGTCACCGGACTGGACTTGTTGGCTCTCAGGATCGTGAACTCACGCGAGATGCAAAGCGAAAGAATCCGCGTGGTGGAGGGTTCTTCGACGTTACCCGCATCCGGTTCGCCGAACAGGATGGGCGCATAGACACGGAATCCCGCATCTCGGACCCAGCGGCAAAACCGCGCAAGGGTAGGGGTAAAGCCATAGATCTCGTGGATGACGATGACGGCAGGGCCCGTCGTTCCCGTCAGCAGCACCGGCTTGGTCTTGCCGAGCAGACAAAGGTCGCGTCTTGTGAAGTCGGCGATGTCGGACGTCAGTTCCATGGCGCGCACCTTGCCGAACTTACCGGCCTCAAGGCCTCCATACTGACGTGTTCAATTGGTTGCAGCCAAGGAGATTCAGCCAATGTCACAAATAATTCCCGCGCGGGTGACCGCTCAGCTTGACGGCGATTTTGTCGTCTTCCTGATCGGGATGCGCGTGAACAAATGGTGGAAGTTCTGGAAGTGGATACCGGTGGCTTCGGCGATGCCGAGGATGCTGGTTGAACTCGCCAGGCGGCCCGAGCTTGGACTGCTGCATGCGCGCACGGTCTTCGGCTTCCCTAATATTCTCGTGATCCAGTACTGGCGAAGTTTTGAACGGCTTCACGCTTATGCCTCCGACCGATCGCTGGCCCACTTGCCCGCCTGGCGCGATTTCAATCGCAAGATCGCATCGAACGGCGACGTCGGCATCTGGCATGAGACCTATCTTGTGAAGGACGGTGCCCATGAGAGCGTCTACAACAACATGCCGCTTTGGGGCCTGGCAGCCGCCGGCGTTCAGGTGCCCGCGGAAGGCTCGCGCAGGAGTGCCAGGGGACGCTTGCGCCAGACCGACGGTGCAGACTTGGCAGGTGCAGACTTGGAAGGTGCAGACCTGGCAGGTGCAGACCTGGCGGTGGAATAGCTTAGATGTGGAGCGATTTAAGCAGGGCCTGTTCGACACGGCTCACATGCCGCTCCTTGTGCCGCAAAACGTAAAATGAGCGCCGTGGCAGATCGAACCTGACGCGGTGCAGGGTCTTCGCAGTGATCGATTGAGCCACGACCAGATCCGAGATCGCGGTGGCGGCGTCACCGGCTTCGACGGCGCTGCGGACGGCTTCGTTGGAGGGGAGTTCCAGCGCGATCCGAAGGTCGGATAATTTGATTCCGGAATGCCGAAGCGCCGCCTCGAACATCGACCTCGTGCCGGAGCCAGGCTCCCGCAGCACCCAGGCGGTTGCCGGCAAATCCTTCGATGAGATTTTTGTTCGGCTGGTCCACGGGTGTTTTGCGCCAACGACCACGATCAGCGAATCCCCATCGATCTTTCTGGCCGAGAGCGAGGCGTCATCGACATCGCCTTCGACGAACCCAAGATCGGCGCTTCCCTGAAGAACCGCGCGCGCGACCTGTTCGGTATTGGCGATGGCAAGGTGCAGGTCGATGCCGGGATAGGCGGTATGAAAGGCGTGGATGCGGCCCGGCAGCCAATAGTTTCCGACCGTCTGGCTCGCGGCAATGGTCAACGAACCGCGTTTCAACCCCGCCAGATCGTTTAGGACCTGCGTCGCGGCTCTGGCGCGCGCCAGCACCGCACGGGCCTCGATCAGGAAATCGCGGCCGGTCTGCGTCAGCACGACACCCCGGCCGATGCGATCGAACAGCTTGATGCCGTAACGGGCTTCGAGCGCTGCGATGGCAGCGCTCGTCGCCGATTGGGTGAGGTTCAGTTCGCCCGCTGCCTGCGTGACGTGTTGTTTTTCCGCAACCGCAACGAAGATGCGAAGCTGTTCCAGGGTCATGGGCCGCTATCCAATGAGCTTGATGAGCGCAAGGCTGAAGCTTGCAATAAAGAGGAAGGCCAGCGCGCCCAGCAGCGCGGGTCGAAAGCCTCTTGCCGTCAGCTTGCGAATGTCGGTCTCCAGTCCCATTGCCGCCAAGCCGACGGCCAGCAGGAAGGTCGTGACAGCCGCAATCCAGATCTTATCGGCGGCCGGAATGGCGATCACGCTGTTGAGCCCGACCAGCGCCACGAAGCCGAGCACGAACCAGGGCATCGGCGGCCGCGCCGCAGCCGATACTTCCTGATCCCGGTTTGCAGCGTTTCGCATCAATCCCAATGTTATCACGGTAGGTGCCAGCAGCATGACGCGGGACAGTTTGGCGATGGTTCCGAACTCTCCCGCCGTCTTTCCGCCCTGGAAGGAAGCGGCGACGACCTGGGCGATCTCGTGAACCGAGGCGCCGGTCCAGAGCCCGAATGCGTGCGGATTGAGATGCAGAAGCGCAGGCAGGAGCGGGTAGGTAAACATCGCCACCGACCCGAATACGGTCACACAGGCGACCGCGTAGGCGACGTCTTCATCATGGGCGTCGGTCACCGCGTTGGTGGCGATGACAGCCGACGCGCCGCAAATGGAGGTTCCGGCCGCGATCAGCTGCGCCAGTTTGCGGTCGACACCCAATAATCTGCCCATCCAAACGGTAAAGGCGAAAGTGGCCACCAGCGTGGCCGCGATGATGAGGATACCGCGGCCGCCGACCTCGATCACCTCTGTGATGGTTAACTGAAACCCGAGCAGGATGATGCCGATTCGCAGCAGACGCCGCAGGCTGAAGGTGACGCCCGGCCTCGCGATCGCGGGCGTCCCGATCAGGTTATGAAAGGCAGTGCCAAGCAGGATGGCAAGGATCAGCGGGCTGAACGTCGTCATCCCCGGAAGCTGTCGAAGCAGATAACCTGATGTCGCCACCGCCGACGCCAGCAGCAAGCCCGGCAGGGTAGCCCGGATGGCTGTGCCGCGCGCCCCCCGAAGTCCTGATGGCATGATCCGGGTGGCATGGGGGGCAAGCGATACTGCGAGGTCGGCTTCTGAAACGGGCTGCGAGGCTGGATTGGTCATGGGTTGGGCTCCATCGGCTACCCAACCAATATCGGCGCGTCCAATTGATCAATCCAACAGATTATAATCATCAAATCAATCGATTTTTCCTATTAAAGGGAAGGGCCATCTTCCGTGCGGGCCGCTTTTCTTTTCAGCACGACTGGATCACCCGCGCCCGCGATAGGGCGCGACGCCCTGATCGGGGATCCACATCCCCTTGGGCAACTTTCCGGTCTGCCAGAACACGTCGATCGGAATGCCGCCCCGCGGATACCAGTAACCGCCAATGCGCAGCCATTTCGGCTTGATCTCGGTTGAGATCCTTTTGCCGATGGCCACCGTGCAGTCTTCATGGAAGGCGCCATGATTGCGGAAACTCGCGACGTAGAGTTTCAGGGATTTCGATTCCAATAGCCACTGGCCCGGCACGTAGTCGATCACGAGATGTGCGAAATCCGGCTGGCCGGTCACGGGACATAGCGAAGTGAATTCCGGCGCCGTGAACCGCACCACGTAATTCGTGTCCATCTGCGGATTGGGCACGCGGTCGAGTTTCGCCGCATCCGGCGTGGTGGGCCATTCCACGGCGCGGCCAAGCTGCAGGCCGGATGGAGCCGACACCGGTTTTGATGATTTTCGGGGCTTCCTGGACATACCTGTGTCTCCGTTGCCGCGTTATTAGACAATTCGCAAGCCGACGTCACGGGCAAGGCAACCTTTTCCGCCGCTGTGGCTTGCTGTAGAAGCAGCGCCAATCGCTCACCCAGTCTTTGCAAGAGAGGCATCCATGACCGCCATCATCGACATCATCGGCCGCGAAATTCTCGATAGCCGCGGCAATCCCACGGTCGAGGTCGATGTGGTGCTGGAGGACGGCTCGGTGGGACGCGCGGCGGTACCCTCCGGCGCTTCCACCGGCGCGCATGAGGCGGTCGAGTTGCGCGATGGCGACAAGGCGCGCTACTTCGGCAAGGGTGTGCAGAAGGCGGTCGCGGCCGTGAACGGCGAGATCTTCGAAGCGCTCAGCGATATGGCCGTCGAGGAGCAGGTTCAGATCGACCAGATCATGATCGATCTCGATGGAACGGCGAACAAGAGCCGGCTCGGCGCCAACGCCATTCTCGGCGTCTCGCTCGCCTGCGCGAAGGCCGCCGCGGAATCCTTCGACATGCCGCTTTATCGCTATGTCGGCGGCACCTCGGCGCGGACATTGCCGGTGCCGATGATGAACATCATCAATGGCGGCGTGCATGCCGACAACCCGATCGACTTCCAGGAATTCATGATCATGCCGCTCGGCGCCAAGACCTTCGCCGAGGCGCTGCGCTGCGGCTCGGAAATCTTCCATACACTACGATCGGAACTGAAGAAGGCCGGTCATAACACCAATGTCGGTGATGAAGGCGGCTTCGCGCCGAACCTGCCGTCGGCAGACGCGGCGCTGGAATTCGTCATGGGGGCGATCGGCAAGGCCGGCTACAAGGCAGGCAGCGACGTCATGCTGGCGCTCGATTGCGCCGCCACCGAATTCTTCAAGGACGGCGCTTATGTCTATGGCGGCGAGAACAAGACGCGCTCGCGGTCCGAGCAGGCAAGATATCTCGCCGATCTCGCCGCGCGCTATCCGATCGTCTCCATCGAGGACGGCATGTCCGAAGACGACATGGACGGCTGGAAGGAACTGACCGATCTCATCGGCGGCAAGTGCCAGCTGGTCGGCGACGATCTGTTCGTCACCAACGTCACCCGCCTTGCCGACGGCATCAAGAACGGCCGCGCCAATTCGATCCTGGTCAAGGTCAACCAGATCGGCACGCTGACGGAAACGCTCAGCGCCGTCGAATTGGCCTATAAGGCCGGCTACACCGCCGTGATGTCGCACCGCTCCGGCGAGACCGAAGATTCCACCATCGCCGATCTCGCGGTCGCCACCAATTGTGGGCAAATCAAAACCGGCTCGCTGGCGCGTTCGGATCGCACCGCCAAGTACAATCAATTGCTGCGCATCGAGCAGGAATTGGGAGCCCAGGCGAAATATGCGGGCAGGGCGGCGCTGAAGGCGCTCACCTGAGCCGCTGTCCGGGAACGGCCGCGGGATGAGTTCGGCTCGACCATAAGGCTTGCGTTTCCCTGCCAACGCGAGAACACTCCCGGCCAAATCTGGTTAAGCCAAAATGGGAGGATGGTATGAGCGCGGACAGTAAAACCGGGCTGCAGCTTCGTTCGCTGATCAAGAAGAGCGGCGAACTCGAGATATCACTGGTCAACGTCCCGATCGCAGAACCGTCTGCCGACGAGGTGGTGGTCCGCGTCGAGGCTTCACCGATCAATCCGTCCGACCTCGGCCTCCTGATCGGCGCCGCCGACATGACGACCGCCAAAGCGTCCGGCACCAAGGACGCGCCGGTGATCACGGCACAGGTGCCGGAAGCGGCCATGAGAGCCATGGCGGGTCGGCTCGACGAATCCATGCCGGTCGGCAATGAGGGGGCCGGTGTGGTCATCAAGACCGGAACGTCCGAGGCGGCGAAAGCGCTGATGGGCAAGACGGTGGCGATGATCGGCGGCGCCATGTACGCGCAATACCGAACGATTAAAGCGGGTGACTGTCTGGTGCTGCCCGAAGGCACTACGCCTGCGGAGGGGGCTTCCTGTTTCGTCAACCCGCTGACGTCGCTCGGCATGGTCGAGACCATGCGGCGGGAGGGTCACAAAGCCCTGGTGCATACCGCGGCCGCTTCCAACCTCGGCCAGATGCTCAACAAGATTTGCCTGAAGGACGGCGTCGCCCTCGTCAATATCGTTCGCAGCCCGCAGCAGATCGAAATCCTGCGCAAGATCGGGGCGAAATATGTCGTCGATTCCGCTTCACCGACCTTTATGGACGATCTGACCAACGCGCTTGTGGAAACCGGCGCGACGATTGCCTTCGACGCGATCGGCGGCGGCAAGCTGGCGGGCCAGATCCTCGCCTGCATGGAAACTGCGATCAACAAGTCGGCAAAAGTCTACAGCCGCTACGGATCGAGCGTGCACAAGCAGGTTTATATCTATGGCGGCCTCGACTTGCGGCCAACCGAGCTGAACCGGACCTTCGGGATGGCTTGGGGCGTTGGCGGCTGGCTGTTATTTCCGTTCCTGCAAAAAATCGGCATGGCGGACGCTTTCAAGCTGCGCCAGCGCGTCGTCGCCGAACTGAAGACGACCTTTGCCAGTCACTATACGCAGGTGGTGTCGTTGCAGGAGGTGCTGCAGCTTTCTCATATCGCCGTCTACGCCAAGCGCGCGACCGGCGAAAAATATCTGATCAATCCGAACAAGGGCGGATAGTGCCGAGCGCCTGCGATCGGAAAGTCGACCCTATGTGAGTATTTGCCCGGCGAACCAGGCGACAGGAGTTGTTGAAGCAGGTCTTTAAAGAGGGGGAAATCAATGTCAGCAGATCTGAAGTATCTCGCCTTTACTGCAATTCTGACGGCCTCGCTCTGGATTCCCTACATTGTCTGTCAGGTCATGACCAATGGAAACCTGACACCTCAAAACTATACCGATCCCACGCCGCGGGCGGTTCCGCTGTGGGGCAAGCGAGCGGACCGGACCTACCTGAACGCGGTTGAGGCCTTCGCGCCGTTCGCGGCATTGGTGGTCGTCGCTCATCTGGCCGGCAAGGCCAATGCGACGACGGCGTTCTGGGCAATGGCCTTCTTCTGGCTGCGGTTTGCCCATGCCGTCGTGTACCTGCTTGGCATTCCGTATCTGAGGACGCTGCTCTTCACACTTGGCTATATCGCAGTGATCGGAATCTTCTGGGAAGTGGTCAGGTAGCGGGACCCCAACGCAACGGGTCCGTTTCGGCGCCGACAGGCTTTGGGCGTTAAAAGTTGCGCCTATACATGACAAAGTGACTTGCGTTTGGCGCGGAAGAAAGGAAGATTTGCGCCGAAAATCAGTGCGCAAAAGCGCGAATTTAGACCAGGGGGAAATTTCCATGAATGAATTAAGCCGCCGTGATCTCCTGGCGGGCGCAGCCGCCGTCGGCGCTGCAACCGCCTTGGCGCCGCTGGCCGCGCGTGCCGCGGTGCCGCCCGTCGCTACCCAGGCGCCCGGTTTCTACCGCTACAAGGTTGGCGCCTACGAATGCACCTCGATCAACGACGGCGCACGCTCGTTCCCGCTGCCGGACAACTGGGTGACCAATGTCGGCAAGGAAGAGACGGTTGCGGCCGCCGAAGCGGCCTACATGCCGAAAGGCATGGTCACGGTGCCGTTCAACCCGCAGCTCATCAACACCGGCAGCAAGCTGGTGCTGATTGATACCGGCAACGGCATCGCCACCTTTGAACCGACCAAGGGCGCGGTGGGCCGCACGCTGCAAAATCTTGCCGCCGCGGGCGTCGATCCCAAAAGCATCGATGTCGTGCTGATCTCACATCTGCATCCCGACCACGCTAACGGCATCCGGGCCGCCGATGGCTCGATGGCTTTTCCGAATGCCGAGATCATGGTGCCGTCGGTCGACTGGGCGTTCTGGACCAGCGACGAGAACGCCGCCAAGGCCCAATCCAACACAATGATGAAGAATTATTTCGCCAATGTGAAAAAGATCTTCGCCGGTATCGAATCCAAGGTTACGAAGTATGACTGGGGCAAGGAAGTCGCACCGGGCATCACGTCGATCGCCACGCCCGGCCATACGGCGGGACATACCTCCTTTGCCATCGCATCAGGCGGCTCGAAAATTCTGATTCAGTCCGATGTCACCAACATTCCCGAGTTTTTCCTGCGCAATCCGGATTGGCACGTGGCCTACGACGCGGATCCGGTCCTGGCGCAGGAAACCCGGCATAAATTCTACGATATGGCGGCGGCGGAGAAGGCGACGGTAGTGGGCTTCCACTTCACTTTCCCGTCGATCGGGCATATCGAAAAGGACGGCACGAAATACCGGCTGATTCCGGTGGCCTGGAATCCGGTACTCTGATCGCAGCCCGGCTGCTTTGACAGGTCAGGCCGCCGAAAAGGCGGCCTGATTTCTTTGCGAGCAGGATTTCCCGATCAACCTCGGTGAAATCCCGCGATTCATGCACTTGCATCTTTTGCTGGCATGGCTAGGGCGGCGCGCAAGCCGATCCGGCGCCCCCTGTTCAATAAGGAAATCCCATGGCCACCCCGCACAACATTGTCGTCATCGTCGGCAGCCTTCGCAAAGAGAGCTTTACGCTCAAGATCGCCAATGCATTGGCCAAGCTGGCGCCCGATACGCTGAAGCTCGATGTCGTCACCTTGCACGGTATCTCGTTTTTCAATCAGGATCTGGAAGCGACGCCGCCGGCCGATTGGCTCGCGTTCCGCGACAAGATTCAGAAGTCCGATGGTATTTTGTTTGTCACGCCCGAATATAACCGCTCGATTCCCGGCGTCCTGAAGAACGCCATTGACGTCGCCTCCCGGCCGCCCGGAAAAAGTTCATTTCTCGGCAAGCCGATCGGCATTGTCGGCAATGCCCCGGGCCAGCTGGGCGGCGTCAGCGCCGTCAAACACTTGCAGAATATCCTGCCGGGCATTTCGGGCCGATCCTGGGGCAACCGGAACTCTACCTGAACGGCGTCGGCGACGGGTTCGACGACAAAGGTCACCTTGCCAAGGAACCGCTGCAGAAAGTGCTCCAGCAATATATCGACGCCTATGCGGCGTTCATCGAAAGGCAAAGCAAATAGGCGAACGCCCATTCCGCAAATGGTGCGCGTCGACCTTGCGATCCACAGGCGAAATGGCTGGCCGCCCCGTGAGTTAGCATTCCATTAACCGGGCCGTCGCATGCTGGGTCCATGGTTTCCCGCAGTCGACTAAAATCTCTCCTCACTGGGCTCGCCCTCTACACGATGGCGGCGGGGATGGTCGGCTATTTCGGCGTCAATGCCTACACCGGCAAATATGGGCTGAATGCGCGGCAAGAGCTCGATCAGGAGATCATCGCGCTGACTTCCGAATTGGCGCGCCTGAAACGGGAGCGCGCCGAAGGTGAGCAGCGTGTCTCGCTGCTGCGGTCTGACCGGGTCGACCCTGACATGCTCGACGAGCGCGCGCGTTATCAGCTCGACTACGCCAACCCGCATGACCTGGTTCGGACTGTCAATCCGAACTGATCTTTAAGCTATTGGACGAGAGCCCCGTATCGCGGCCTTGTGTGTTGGCGTGCTCGGGTTCAAGCCAGACTGTCCCCGAATTTGAGCCAGATCAACCAGAGCCGTCCCGGGCTCTCATAGTCTTGTAGGCGGGAGGAGCACTGAAAAATGATGAAGGGGCGTCAGCTCGCTCATCATGCGGCGCGTGTCGAGGCCGCGATTGCGTCGGGCGAGGCGGCGAAATCGGCCGTGGTCGCTTCGTGGCGACGCTCTTCCCGATTGCATCAGCTCGATCCAGGTGGAAGCCGCCCGCCGCTACGGCTGACTGATGCCGAGCTTTCGGAGATCCGGGGGCGGGTGGGTCCGCTGTTGTGCGCCGCCAAGCCGACCATGGACCGACTGCATCTAGCTGTGGGCGCCAGCGGCTGTTGCGTTCTGCTCGCGGATCGCGAGGGTGTTCCGGTCGATCGTCGCGGTGCCGCAGCCGACGACGCGACGTTCGAATCCTGGGGACTTTGGACCGGCGCGATCTGGAGCGAAGAGTACGAGGGTACCAACGGCATCGGCACCTGCCTCGTCGAACAGCGCGGGCTGACCATCGATCGCGATCAACATTTCTTCAGCCGCAACACGCTTTTGAGCTGCACTGCCGTTCCGATCTATGATCACGAGGCAAGGCTTGCCGGCGTGCTTGACGTCTCCTCCTGCCGGGCCGACCGCACCGACGCATTCGCAAGCCTGATCGCTCTTGCCGCTGGCGAGGCCGCTCGGCGCATCGAAGCGGATCTGTTCCGGGCAGCGTTCGCCAAGGCCCGGATCATATTGACACCGCCGACCGAAGGGAGCGGCGGCGGGCTGCTGGCGGTGGATGCCGACGACCTCGTGATCGGCGCGACGCGGTCTGCCCGTGCGGCATTCGGCATCGCGCTCGATCGCGCGATGAAGCCGATCCCCGCGAGCGATCTACTGGGGGGCGACGCGCGGGAGCATTTTGACGGTGTCCAGCGTAGCGTGCTGCAGCGCGCGCTGCTGCGCAGTCAGGGCAACGTGTCCGCCGCCGCCAAGGCGCTCGGCGTCAGCCGTGCCACGCTGCACCGGAAGCTGAAGCGGTTCGATATCAATCCACACTGAATTGATAAGCATATGCCGAGACTGTCGCAGATTTGCGACAAGTCGAAACGGCGATCACGAGCCTCCCGGCTGACATCGGCTCAACCTCCCGACATGGTCGCACGACGTCGTTCTTCGGCGCAATCAGCTCCGAACAGCGGCGAACAATGCAACACAAACAGCGGGAGTGAATCATGAACAAGCCGGAATTCCTCACGACAACCAAGTCTCCGTTCGCCGAGCGCTATGACAATTTCATCGGCGGCAAGTGGGTCGCGCCCAAGTCGGGCGAATATTTCGACAACGCCTCGCCGGTGACCGGGCAGGTGGTCTGCAAGATCGCGCGCTCCGATGCGCTGGACATCGAAGCCGCTCTTGACGCGGCACATGCCGCCAAGGACGCTTGGGGCCGCACCAGCGTCGTCGAGCGCGCGCTCATCCTCAATCGCATCGCGGACCGCATGGAGGAAAATCTCGAGCGCCTGGCGGTCGCCGAAACCTGGGACAACGGCAAGCCGATCCGCGAGACAAGGGCAGCCGACCTGCCGCTGGCTATCGACCATTTTCGTTATTTCGCGGGGGTCGTGCGTGGCCAGGAGGGTAGTCTTGCCGAGATCGATCAAGACACCGTCGCCTATCACTTCCACGAACCGCTAGGCGTCGTCGGCCAAATCATCCCCTGGAACTTCCCGTTGCTGATGGCCTGCTGGAAGCTTGCCCCGGCGCTCGCGGCCGGAAATTGCGTCGTGCTCAAGCCAGCCGAGCAGACGCCGGCGTCCATCATGGTTTGGATCGAGCTTGTTGGCGACCTCCTGCCACCCGGTGTGCTTAACATCGTCAACGGCTTCGGCCTGGAAGCCGGCAAGCCGCTGGCGTCGAGCCCGCGCATCGCCAAGATCGCCTTTACCGGCGAGACCACGACGGGGCGGCTGATCATGCAATATGCCAGCCAGAACCTCATTCCGGTTACGCTCGAACTGGGCGGCAAATCGCCGAACATCTTCTTCAAGGACGTCATGGCCGAAGACGACGATTTTCTCGACAAGGCGATCGAAGGCTTTGTGATGTTCGCTCTCAATCAAGGCGAGGTCTGCACCTGTCCGAGCCGGGCGCTGGTCGATGAATCCATCTATGAGCGCTTCATGGCGCGCGCGCTGGAGCGCGTCGCGGCGATCACGCAGGGCGATCCCCGCAATCCCGCCACCATGATCGGCGCCCAGGCTTCAAGCGAGCAACTGGAGAAAATTCTTTCCTATATCGACATCGGAAAGAAGGAAGGTGCCGAACTGCTCACGGGCGGCGCGCGTGCCAATCTCACCGGTGATCTCGCAGGCGGCTACTACGTTCAGCCGACCGTGTTCCGCGGAAACAACAAGATGCGGATTTTCCAGGAGGAGATTTTCGGTCCCGTGGTGTCGGTCACGACCTTCAAAACCGACGATGAGGCGCTCGCGATCGCCAATGACACACAATATGGCCTCGGCGCCGGCGTCTGGAGCCGTGACGCCAATCGCTGCTACCGGTTCGGGCGCGCCATCCAGGCCGGCCGGGTCTGGACCAACTGCTACCACGCCTGTCCGGCCCATGCGGCGTTTGGCGGCTACAAGCAGTCGGGCATCGGTCGTGAGACCCACAAGATGATGCTCGACCACTACCAGCAGACCAAGAATCTCCTGGTCAGCTACAGCCCGAAGAAGCTCGGATTCTTCTGAGGCGAGGATGAACGAGGGTGAAATTGGCGGCGCGAGCTCTCTCGTCGCGCCGCCGATTCTGCCTCGACGAAACGAAATATCTCGCATTCAAGAAAATCGATTGCAAAATTTTCGGCTGCGCTGCAGTGCGGCATAGCAATATTCCGCAGAACGAATGCAATCCTTCCACGGCCGTTTGAGTTGGGTTAGAGAGGGCTTGAGTTCAGTCCTCTCTGACCCGGAAATGCCATGGCCGCACCGAAGAAAAGCGTCGCGAAAGAAACCGCTCAGGAAAAGGGAAACGGTGCGGACAGCCCCCCGGAATTCACCAGGGAGCAGGAACTGAGCGCGCTGCGCGACATGCTGCTGATCCGGCGGTTCGAGGAAAAGGCCGGCCAGCTCTACGGAATGGGCGCGATCGGCGGCTTCTGTCATCTCTATATCGGTCAGGAAGCGGTCGTCATCGGCATGCAGATGGCCTTGAAGAAGGGCGATCAGGTCATAACCGGATACCGTGACCACGGGCATATGCTGGCGTGTGGAATGGAAGCCAAAGGCGTGATGGCCGAGTTGACCGGTCGCCATGGCGGCTATTCCAAGGGCAAGGGCGGCTCCATGCACATGTTCAGCAAGGAGAAGAACTTCTTTGGCGGCCACGGGATCGTTGGCGCCCAGGTCTCGCTGGGGACGGGGCTCGCTTTCGCCAATCGCTATCGCGGTAACGATTTTGTCAGCCTGGCCTATTTCGGCGACGGTGCTTCGAACCAGGGTCAGGTCTATGAAAGCTTCAACATGGCGGAGCTGTGGAAGCTTCCCGTGATCTACGTCATCGAGAACAACCGCTACGCCATGGGCACCTCCGTGACGCGCTCCTCCGCCCAGACCGATTTTTCCAAGCGCGGCGTCTCCTTCAACATTCCGGGCGAGCAGGTCGACGGCATGGACGTTCGCGCGGTGAAGGCCGCTGGCGACAGGGCCGTCGCCTGGTGCCGCGCCGGCAACGGCCCCTTCATCCTGGAAATGCAGACCTACCGCTACCGCGGGCACTCGATGTCGGATCCGGCGAAATATCGCACCCGTGAGGAAGTCGAAAAGGTCCGGCACGACCAAGACCCGATCGAGCAGGTCCGCAACCGTTTGCTTGCCGCGAAAATGAGCGAGCAGGAATTGAAGGCCATCGACGCCGAGGTGCGGGAGATCGTCAACGCTGCGGCCGACTTCGCCCAGCATGATCCCGAACCCGATGCCTCCGAATTGTGGACCGATGTCTATCGTTAAACGCCCAGGCTCGCAGAAGGCAGCCCTCGGATCATATCCGAGAGTGAAAACCGGTTTTGCGAGCGGGACACGCGCAGCTTAAAGAGTGAATTTCCGGAGCTGATATGCCAATTCAAGTACTGATGCCTGCGCTCTCGCCGACCATGGAGAAGGGCAACCTCTCCAAATGGCTGAAGAAGGAGGGCGAGGCGATCAAGTCGGGCGACGTCATCGCCGAGATCGAAACCGACAAGGCGACGATGGAGGTCGAGGCGACCGATGAGGGCACCCTCGGCAAGATCCTGATCCCCGAAGGCACCGCCGACGTCGCGGTCAATACGCCGATCGCGACCATTTTGGCCGACGGCGAAAGCGCTTCCGATCTCGCCAAGCCAGTCGCGCCGGCAAAACAGGAAAAGGCCGCCGAGCAGGCGCCGCCCGCCGCCGAGACCAAGTCTACGCCGGCATCGTCTCAGGCGCCCGCCGCCCCCAACAAAGCCGCCGCCGAGCCCGATCCGGAAGTACCCGAAGGCACCGAGATGGTGACGATGACCATCCGCGAGGCCTTGCGCGACGCCATGGCCGAGGAAATGCGCCGGGATCCGGATGTGTTCCTGATGGGCGAGGAGGTCGCCGAATATCAGGGCGCCTACAAGGTCAGCCAGGGACTGCTGCAGGAATTCGGCGCCAATCGCGTAATTGATACGCCGATCACCGAGCATGGCTTTGCCGGCATTGGCGTCGGTGCGGCGATGGCCGGCTTAAAGCCGATCGTCGAGTTCATGACCTTCAACTTCGCCATGCAGGCGATCGACCAGATCATCAACTCCGCGGCGAAGACGCTGTACATGTCGGGCGGGCAGATGGGTTGCTCGATCGTGTTTCGCGGCCCGAATGGTGCGGCCGCCCGGGTCGCTGCCCAGCATAGCCAGGACTACTCCGCCTGGTATTCGCAGATCCCAGGCCTTAAGGTGATCGCGCCGTTCTCGGCCGCCGACTACAAGGGGCTGCTGAAGGCCGCGATCCGCGATCCCAATCCGGTGATCTTCCTCGAGAACGAGGTGCTGTACGGGCATTCCGGCGAGGTGCCGAAGCTCGACGACTACGTGATCCCGATCGGCAAGGCGCGCGTGGTGCGCACCGGGAGCCATGTCACCATCATCTCATGGTCGAACGGCATGACCTATGCCTTGAAGGCCGCCGATGAATTGGCGAAGGAAGGCATCGAGGCCGAGCTGATTGATCTGCGGACGCTGCGTCCGCTGGATACCGAGACTATCGTCGCGTCGGTCAAGAAGACCGGCCGCGCCGTTACCGTGGAGGAAGGCTGGCAGCAGAGCGGAGTCGGGGCCGAAATCGCCGCAAGGATCATGGAGCACGCCTTCGACTATCTCGATGCGCCGGTGGCGCGGGTGTCGGGCAAGGACGTGCCGATGCCCTATGCCGCCAATCTCGAAAAGCTCGCATTGCCTTCGGTGGCCGAGGTGGTCGCGGCCGCCAAGGCCGTTTCGTATCGGTGACGCATGGCCGGTCCCAGGGAGCAGCCGTTGCCGCCGGACGTCATCGGCCGCGATGATGCCACGGAGGTGTTGCGCGCCTTCGTGGTCGATGGCGGGCTTTCCATCGCGTTCGCGCGCGCCTTCGAGGAGCCGGATATGTGGGGCCTGCTGCTGGTCGACGTCGCGCGGCATGCCGCACGCGCCTATGCTCGCGAGAGCGACTACAGCGAGGTTGAAGCGCTGAGGCTGATCATCGACATGTTCGAAGCCGAAATCGCGCGGCCGACCGATACGGGCAGCACTGCGCCGCGGTCGCAACAGGGGCACTGACTTTGGCAATCGAAACCTATCATTTCGATTTTATGGCGGAAGCCATTCGCGAAGCGGAGATCAGCATCGCCGAGGGCGGATTGCCGATCGGGGCGGTGCTGACGCGCGACAGGAAAATCATCGCGCGCGGACATAACCGCAGGGTGCAGGAGCAGAACGTCATCCTGCACGGCGAGATGTCATGCATGCGCAACGCCGGGCTGATTCCGTTTCATGACACCGTCATGTATACGACGCTGTCGCCTTGTTCGATGTGCGCGGGCGCAATCGGGCTTTTCAAGCTTTCGCTTCTTGTGATCGGCGAGTCCGTTACGTTTGCCGGCAGCAAGGACATCCTGACGCAATTCGGCATTCCCTATATCGATCTCGAGGACGAGCGGTCGGTCAACGTGATGAAATCATGGCGATCGGTTCCCGCCAACGAGCGCCTCTGGCAGGGCGATATCGGCAATTGAAGCTAGTTTTCGGTTTATCATCGGGTGCCGGTGACACCCAAACGGTCTTAATGTTGGCTTCCTCTCGGATGGAAGCCAACGAGCAAGAATATCCTGTGAGGTCGGTATGCCCATCAACATTCTGATGCCCGCGCTGTCGCCAACCATGGAGAAGGGCAACCTTGCCAAGTGGCTCAAGAAAGAGGGCGACAAGGTCAAGTCCGGCGATGTGATCGCGGAGATCGAGACCGACAAGGCGACCATGGAAGTCGAGGCGGTCGACGAGGGCACGATCGCGAAGATCCTGATTCCTGAGGGAACCCAGGACGTCGCGGTCAACGATGTGATCGCCGTGCTTGCCGGCGACGGCGAGGACATCAAGTCGGCAGGCGCAGGCGCCGCAAGCGCGCCGCCCAAGGCCGCCCCCGCCGCACCAGCGCCAGCTGCGGGGCCGCCGCCGCCTTCGGCGGCACCGGCGGCGAAGGCTCCGGCGCCCGCCGCCGCGAGCCCGGCGCCGCAGGCGGCGTCAGTGGCGCAGGTCAATGGTCACGCGCGGACCTTTTCATCGCCGCTCGCCCGTCGTCTCGCCAAGGAGGCCGGCATCGAGCTTGCGCGCATCAACGGGTCGGGCCCGCATGGCCGGGTCATCGCCCGCGATGTCGAGGAAGCCAAGTCCGGCAAGGGGCTGAAGGCGCCTGCCGCGGCGCCGACCGGCGCGCCGGCGCTCGCGCCGTCAATGTCGGACAAGCAGATTCTCGCGCTGTTCGAACCGGGAAGCTACGAGGTCGTGCCGCATGACGGCATGCGCCGCACCATCGCGCAGCGGCTGACCGCATCGGTGCAGAACGTTCCGCACTTCTACCTCACCATCGATTGCGACATCGGCAAGCTGCTCAACGCACGTGAGGAGATCAACGCCGCGGCGCCGAAGGACAAGGAAAAGAAGCCGCTCTACAAGCTCTCGGTCAACGACTTCGTCATCAAGGCGATGGCGGTCGCGCTGCAGCGGATTCCCGATTGCAATGTGAGCTGGACTGAAAGCGGGATGCTGAAACACAAGCATTCCGATATCGGCGTTGCCGTGGCGATGCCGGGCGGCCTGATCACGCCGATCATTCGCAAGGCCGAAACCAAATCGCTGTCGACGATCTCGGGCGAAATGAAGGATTTCGCCGCGCGCGCGCGGGCGCGCAAGCTCAAGCCGGAGGAATATCAGGGCGGCACCACGGCGGTGTCCAACCTCGGCATGTACGGGATCAATCATTTTACCGCCGTGATCAATCCGCCGCATGCCACGATCCTGGCGGTCGGCACCAGCGAAGAGCGCCCCGTGGTGCGGGCGGGCAAGATCGAAATCGCGCAAATGATGAGCGTGACCTTGTCCTGCGACCACCGCGCGATCGATGGCGCGCTCGGGGCTGAGCTAATCGGCGCGTTCAAGATGCTGATCGAAAATCCCGTCATGATGATGGTGTGACGTAAAGCGACCTATGTCGTCATTGCGAGCGAAGCGAAGCAATTCAGTGTGATCCGGGCAATCTGGATTGCTTCGCCGCAAATGCTCCCTTGCACAAACGCTTTGCGTTTGTCGCTGGCAATGACGGAGGCAGCATTTCTGAAAGCGAAGAGCGAGTAAACATGGCCGACACATCCTTCGACGTCATCATCATCGGTTCGGGCCCGGGCGGCTATGTCACCGCCATTCGCGCGGCACAGCTCGGCTTCAAGACCGCGATTGTGGAGAAATCCTATCTCGGCGGCATTTGCCTGAACTGGGGTTGCATCCCGACCAAGGCGCTGCTGCGTTCGGCTGAAATCTATCACTACATGCAGCACGCCAAGGACTACGGGCTCTCGGCCGAGAAAGTCTCCTACGACGCCAAGGCCGTGGTGCAGCGCTCGCGCGGCGTCTCCAAACGCCTCAACGACGGCGTCGGCTTCCTGATGAAGAAGAACAAGGTGACGATCATCTGGGGCGAGGCCACGATCGATGCGCCCGGCAAGGTCACGGTGAAGAAATCCGCCGTTGAGGCGCCGAAGGGTGCGCTGGGCGAGGGGGCCTACCAAGCCAAGCATATTATCATCGCGACCGGCGCGCGGCCGCGCGTATTGCCGGGGCTCGAGCCCGACAAGAAGCTGGTCTGGACCTATTTCGAGGCCATGGTACCGGAAAAAATGCCGAAGTCGCTGCTGGTGGTCGGCTCCGGCGCGATCGGCATCGAATTCGCCTCGTTCTTCCACACCATGGGCGCGGATGTGACCGTGGTCGAGGTGCTGCCGCAGATCCTGCCCGTCGAGGACGCCGAAATCGCTGGGCTGGCGCGCAAGCGCTTCGAAAAGCAGGGCATCAAGATCCTCACCAGCACCAAGGTGACGAAACTCGAGAAAAAGAGCGACAGCGTGGTCGCCACCATTGATGACGGCAAGAATCAGCAAGCGGTCGAATTCGACCGGGTGATTTCGGCGGTCGGCGTGGTCGGGAACATCGAGAATCTCGGGCTCGAGAAACTCGGCGTCAAAACCGACCGCGGCTGCGTGGTGATCGACGGCTACGGCAAGACCAATGTGCCAGGCATTTACGCCATCGGCGACGTCGCCGGCCCCCCGATGCTCGCACACAAGGCCGAACACGAAGGCGTGGTCTGCGTCGAGGCCATCAAGGGCCTGCATCCGCATGCGATGGACAAGAATCTCATTCCTGGCTGCACCTATTGCAATCCGCAAATCGCGTCGGTCGGTCTGACCGAAGCGAGAGCGAAAGAGGGCGGCCGCGAGATCCGCGTCGGACGTTTCCCGTTCGTCGGCAACGGCAAGGCGATCGCGCTTGGCGAGGATCAGGGATTGATCAAAGTGGTCTTCGACAAGAAGACCGGCCAGTTGCTCGGCGCGCACATGATTGGCGCGGAAGTCACCGAACTGATCCAGGGTTATGTGGTGGCGATGAACCTGGAGACCACGGAAGAGGAACTGATGCACACCGTGTTTCCGCATCCGACGCTGTCGGAGATGATGAAGGAAGCGGTGCTGGATGCCTACGGCCGGGTGCTGAATATATAGGGCAACGCCGCGCCCGTCCCACGCACTGTCGTCCCTGCGAAAGCAGGGACGACACCTTTAAGGCGGCGCTAAAAATTCCAGGTAAAATTACCATTCGCCATCTGGGTCTGGGCGCGCCTGGCGAGTTCGCCCTGATAGCCGATGCCGAGTTTGATCTGCGAGGTGAGGCGCCAATCGATGCCGCCTTCCACGAGCGCGGAGTTGACCACAATCGGCGCGCCTGCAACCGAGAACGCGCCGCCGGTACTCGCGAACGCCAAGGCGGCGGCGGGAGTGACGTCGCCGAATCCCGCTCGATCTTTTTGCTTGAGCATGATCTTTTCGAAAAACCGCTGCCCACTTTGCGCTAACGCGGCCCTTTGGGGCCGGATCATACTCCAAGGCCAGGTTGGTACCCTACTTGCTTTCGTATCGAAAATAATGAAGCAATTCCGTCACAGCGAAGGTTCCAGAAATGCAACGCAAGATTCTCATCATGGGGCTTCCCGGCAGCGGCAAGACGACGCTTGCGGCAGCGCTCGCGCCGCTACTTAATGCCATCGTCTTCAACGCCGATGCGGTGCGCGCCAATCTCTCGCGCGACCTCGGCTTCAGCCACGAAGACCGTGTCGAGCATGCCCGCCGCATGGGCTGGATGTGCGATCGGGTGTTGGAGGCCGGCGGCACGGTGATCGCCGATTTCATCTGTCCGACGCCCGAGACGCGTGCAGCCTTTGGTGAGGCTTTTGTGATCTGGGTCGACCGGATCGAAACCGGACGATTTGAAGACACCAACCGGATGTTTGTGGCACCCGAGCGGTTCGACCTGCGCGTCACCGCCGACGGGACACCGCAATATTGGGCCGAGCATGCGCTGGCGCAGCTTCGCCCCGCATTCGATCCGCAGCGGCCGACGGCGCTGTTCATCGGGCGCTATCAACCCTTCCATCCCGGTCATCAGCGTCTGATCGAGGAGGGATTGCGGCGGGTGGGTCAGGTCTGCGTCGCGGTGCGCGACACCCACGGCGTTGATGCAAAGAATCCGTTGCCGTTCTTTGCGGTGAAGCAGCGGATCGAGGCGGGGCTCTCCGCCTATGCCGGGCGCTTCGTGGTCGTGGCGTTGCCCAACATTACCGACGTGTTTTATGGCCGCGACGTCGGCTACAACGTCGAGCGGATCGTTCTCGACGAAGCCACCGAGGAAATATCAGCCACGAAAATGCGCCGGCTCGCTGCGCGTCCCGGCGATTCGTAACGCGAACGCGCGAATGATGACAGGCTCCGCACGCGTCTCGATGGATGGCCGCGAGTTCCTCGGGCCTCGTTGTAGTCCCGGCGATGCGAAGCACCTTCCGCAGACGCGTGGTGTTGCCGCGCTCCTCGCCCATGGGGGGCTGGTGGGGTACGGACTCTCGATCCACCACGTCGATTGCTTCGCTTCGCTCGCAATGACGGGGAAAGAGCTCGAACCTCACTGATTGGTTTGCCCGTCGTGCCAATCTGCCGCGGTTGGTGTCATTGATCTCACCCCCAAATCAGCGCCAAGATGGCGCCCATCCCGTCCCGCAAGCAACTGTGCTGTTAGGTAAGACCGGGCATCGGTCGGCCTGAAGGCTGGCGCTGACGCGCCCCCGCCTTTGGCGGCTGACGGCCTTGACCCCGCCCGTTTAGCGGTCTTGGAGGACGGTCATACGCCTGGTCGGGGACCGAGCGCAGTAAGAGGGCTCGCAGTCAAGCTATGGCGTGAGCGCCAGGATTCCATTTCTGGCGGCGTGCGAGCATCGTGTTGAGGATGATGATCAGCTTGCGCATGCAGGCAACGAGCGCAACCTTCGGCTCCTTTCCCTTGGCAATCAGACGCTGATAGAAAGCCCTAAGCACCGGGTTGTTCTGCGTCGCTGCGCCGAGACAGGGCATGTAGATGGCGTTTCTCACCCAGCGGCGGCCGCCCTTGATGTGGCGCTCGCCGCGCCGCTTGCCGCTATCATCGTCATAAGGAGCGAGCCCGACTAAGGCCGCGGCGACCTCGTCGCTGACCTGTCCGAGCTCTGGCATCCCTGCAATGAGGATTGCGGACGTCGTTTGCGCGAGGCCCGGAACACTCTGGATGATCTCGGCACGCTCGGCGAACTCCGGTGTGGCCTTGACCTTGGCGGAGATTGCGGCCTCAAGCTTGTCGATTTCGGCGGCGAGGCTCTTCAAGATGCGCGCATGGGCCTTCCGAGCCGGTTCCGGTGCCGCATGCTCGTTCTGAGCTTGCAGTCGGATCTTGACGTCCATCAGGGCCTTGCGCGCTTTCGCCAGCGCCGCGAGTTCCTCACGCGCGGCATCAGGAATCTGGCCCGGTGCTTGGCTAAACGTTTCAGCGAACCAGGCGATCATCTCCGCGTCGATCGGATCGTTCTTCGCCAAACGTCCGGCCGACAGCGCAAAATTGCGGACCCGCCTGGGATCGACAATCCGCACCTCGATGCCGGCGTTGTGTAGCACGTTGCGCCATTCACGCTCGTAACCGCCACTTGCCTCCATCACCGCTTTACCCACTTGGTATTTGCGAAGCCAGGCAATCAGCTTGCGGCGCCCTTGGGGATTGTTCAGGAAAGTCTGCCGCAATTTGAACCGGCGAATGCAGGCATCCACCTTGTCCTTGGCCACATCGATACCGACGACAACGAGATCGTTCTGTGCCATCATCCACTCCCTTCCTTGCTCGGTTCGGGCTCGAAGCCCTTTCAACTGTTCGGGTTGAGGAAGATACCGGAGCTGTCCCTCGCTCTGATCACCAGGCTCTGCCGCCTTTGGGGCGTAACGGGCTCAGTTCCAGCGACGGGCGGTTTTGCAGAACCGCCCGTTCGCTCATTCTGGCAGGTTTTTCGGACACAAGGGGCGTTTCGCGATCGTCACGAACGTTGGAACGGGATGCGGTGGACGCGGATGGTGCCCTTGACGAACGGCGCTAACGCGGACGGCGAAGTCGTATGGTCCTGATGCCCCGACGCTGGCATCAAGTTGGCGATGATGCTTCGCATCACGCCGGCGACAGTGGCAAGAAAGCCCGGTCACTGGCTATTCGATTCACACATTTTCGAGCCTCAGAGTGGTGCCGAATTTGATGCGGCGGAAGGCTTCGAGGCCTATTCGCATCACCATTGGACCGGGCTTTCCATAATAGGCGGTCCATCCACCGAGCCGAGCAATGACCCAGGCTGCGAAGGCAAGTGTACCTTTTGGATGTGGGTTCTTTTGCTTGGCAGTGGTCCCTTCGAGTTGAGAAGACAGGGCTTCCAGCACAGGCTGGTCATCCGGGTCGAAAGCCTCGACCAGTTCTTCCTCGGTCGTTCCGTCACGGGCGCGGACCAACTGCATGATCGTGACCGCCGCCACAGCGGCTGCGGCGACGAACTTGATCATGACCTTGGGTTCGCCAATGTCAGCCTCCTCGATATCAAAACCCGCGGACTTGAGCGTGCGGAAGAACTCCTCGATGGTCCAGCGCCTGCGGTAGAGATCTACGATCCGGCGTGCTTGTTTTGCGCTTCTCACAACATGTGTGGTGAGGAGCCGCCAATGGATCGGCTCGCCATTATACTTCGATGGCAGTTCCCGAACGTCCACCATGGCCAGGCGGATCGTAGCGGGTAGATCAGGGGCGGGGCTTGGATGTGGCCTGCACAACGTCACAGGCGAGAAGCGCAAGGCAAGCTCAGCCGTCCGCTCCTTGCGGCCCGGCGCCGCAGGAATCTTCACGCTGAACCGCGCCGCCTCCGGTAAGCTATCAACAAACGCAAACAGCTGCGCAGATGTCCCGGACGGCAGTTCGATCTTGCGGTTCCAGGATGCCCGGATAATTAGCTCCACATTCGCCGGACGTCGCGCGAAGTGCTCGTAAATGTCGCTTTCCCGGTCGGAGATGACGGTCACGCTACGCGCGCTCGATAATACCGCGCCGGATTGTGCCACCACCGAGAGCCAACGTTGGGACTCCTTGTCCGCTGTTGCTCGCGAGCGCCGGGGCGTCACCACGCCCTTGTCCCGATTCCAGACCTGGGCATCAACAAGACCCAGCAACGCACCATTGCCGGCATCAAGCGCGAGCGCAGCATGCAACAGCAGCCCACGTACTCCGCCGCCCTTGCCAACAGGTCCATACCCATTGTCTCGCGCACGCCGTCCGCCAAGCGCCAGTTCGCTGCTATCCTGAACCACGATGATCTCGCGACCAGCAACACGCGCCGCCGTGCGCGAAGCCGCATGGCTCGCCATCTCTGCGACACCTACCCTTTCGTTGCGCAAAAAACGCGTGAACCGCACCTCCTGTGCCCGGTTCCCTGCAAGGCGCCGAATGCACGAACAAGGCCGCCGAACGAGGGCCGCATGCAACGACGCCCCCCTTTTTCCAGGCGACGATCGCCAAATCGCCCCAGTCCAATCTCCATCGACATAAGACCACCCTCCGCGAATCCAACACCCACCAGGGAATCAGTCTCCATCAATCTCTGCAACAAAGATGTGTGCATTCGATAGCCGGTCACTGGGGAGAGCGCGAAGGAAACCGTTAAAACCATTCGCGTGCGGGAATGCCGGGTGTTTCCGGTGTGACCGTGGTGACTAACGCGCGTGCTTTCTACCTACCCACGCGCGGCTTCTGTAACGGGCCTCGAAGAGTCAATCCCTTTTTGCGTTATCCACTCGCCGGGCACTTGCTTCTGTTCGGGATCGGCGCAGGGCCGTCGCCTGATGGGGTTCATGAGAGGAACAGGTCGGCCAATCTGCGGAAAACGTGATCACATGATTTGGATGTGTCGACAACGCGCGTGACGGCCTGACCTGGTCCATCGTCCCGGCGAGGGGACTTCGCTTCGGGGGCGCCCGGTGCGATGGCCCGCCCGAAAACCCTTTTGTCCTCGCTGTTTTAGGCCGTTGTTGCCTTGGCAGCCGGCTTGAACGGCACATTATCCTTGAGCATGCGGAGCATGATCACGGCGAGCTTGCGCGCCAGCGCCACCTTGGCCTTGTTGGTGCCGGCGCGCCGGGCGATCCGCATTGCCCAGCTCTTGAGTTGCGAGCAACCCTTGATCGGCTTGGTCAGCATGATGTGGGCAGCCTCATAAAGCGCCTCGCGCACGGAGGCGTCACCGTGCTTGCTGATGCGTCCGGTGTAGTCGGTCTGGCCGGACTGATACTTCTTCGGCGTCAACCCGAAATACGGCCCCACGTGCTTCGAGGACGTGAAGCGGGAGGGATCATCGATTGCGCAGGCAAAGGTAAGCGAGACGATCGGTCCGACGGCCGGCGTCGACATCAAGAGCCTGGCCTTCTCATGAAGGCGCAACATCGTGCGCACGCGCTTCTCAAAACCGTTGAACTCTACGAGCAGAACGGCGCGTGCCCGAAGCAGCGCCTGTCCGATCGCCTGAAGGTTCGGATGCCCCTTCACCAGCTCTTCGATGCGTCCGGCAAAATTTGTCCGTGTCGTCTTGCCGACCTTCAGCCCGAAGCCGCGCAAAATCCCGCGCAGGCTGTTCTCGAGGTCCAGAAGCTTGCTCTGCACCAGCTTGCGCGCCGTCAGCACCGCGCGGATCTCCTGAGCCGTGATCGACTTGCAGTGTACCGGCCGGAACCAGCCGAGCCGCATCAGTTGCGCGATCTTGCGCGCGTCGTTGCGGTCGGACTTCACCGGCATCGCCTTGAAGGCATCACTCACGTGGCGCGTCTCCAGAAGCTCGACCGCAAGGCCCGCCTGCTTCATGGCCGCATAGAGCCATTGCGACAGCGGCCCTGCCTCAAGTCCGATCCTGGCGGGCCCAAGCCCGAGCGAACCGAACCAGCCGATCAGCGCCCCCGGTTCGCTCACCACCTTGGCCTCCCGGACGATCTTGCCGCTCGCGTTGACCAGGCACACGCTCGAGTATCCCAATGACACATCAATTCCTGCATAATGATCCATGGTCGTCTCTCCTTGATGCTTGGAGCGAGGCCTATCCTCAACTCCGTCACACCATCATGTGAGGGACGACCGCCGGCCTTCCAGCCAAGCCGCGCGACGCGCGCCCCAAACAGCGCCGTAGCTAGTGCGGCTTGCCTGGAAGGCCTCCGGGGAGCCCGTTACCCCATCTGCGGGCGCAACGGGCACCCGGCATTCCCCACGCCCTCCAGGGCGGATGGATTTTTTTGCAGCAACCCGGGCGTCATGCGCAGCGGGGACGCGGAGTTGCGTTTCCACTAATCGATCCTGCAACCGAGCGCGAAGATCGTTGGTTCCCTCTCGGCTTTTGGCCCGTCTCCCACCTGGAATTGCCACAACGCAATTCGCATCTTCCGGTGAAGGAGAACGCTCATGACGTTGCAATCAGATTTCGTCAGTCCGGACTATTTTCGCAATCCCGCTGCCGCGATCGAGAGGCTCGCCGTCAGGGCCCGGTCGTGGAAGTGCGCTTTCCGATGGTGGGGAAGGTCTGGACACCGACGACGCAGGCGCTTGCCGATCAGGTGCTGAAGGATACCGCGACCTTCACCATTCGCAGCCAGGACGGCATGGTCGCCGGACTGCAATGGTGGATGCCGCGCATCCTGCGCACCTTTGTCAACAGCATGCTGTCGATGGATGACCCCGATCACAAGCGGTTGCGCGACATCGTTGACGAGGCATTTCGGCGCCGCGCCGTGCTCGAGATGGAGCCGCATATCCGCTCCATCGGCGATGAGCTCGCCGACGAACTTTTTGCCGAGGGAAGTCCGGCCGACCTCGTCGCGCGCTACGCGCGCAAGCTGCCGCTGTCGGTGATTTGCGAGCTGCTCGGTCTGCCGCCGGCCGACCGGCCGAAATTTGCGGCCTGGGCCTCGGGCTCCACGCGTTTCAGCGGCACGCTTGGATTTCTCAGTCTGATCCCGAACATCTTCGCGATGAAGCGCTATATCGAACGGCATCTTGAGACCGTTCGCCAGCGCGGCGGCGAGGGGCTGATCGCCGAGATCGTCCGTGTCGAGAGGGAGGGCGGAAAAATCAGCCCCGACGAAATCGTGGCGATGGTGTTCCTGTTGCTGCTGGCCGGGCACGAGACCACCACGCACCTGATCAGCGGATCGGTATTTGAGCTCCTGAAGAATCCCGACCTGCGCAACTGGCTCGAGCAAGACTGGAGCCGCGTCGACCTGGCGGTCGAGGAATTCTTGCGTTTCCTCACCCCGGTGCAATTCACCAAGCCGCGCTATGTGCGCAAGGATATTGATCTCGGCGGCGTCAGACTGAGAAGGGGTGACAAGATCATGGTGATGCTGGCGGCCGCCAACATGGACCCGCAAGCGAATCCTCAACCGGAGCAGCTCGATCTGCAGCGCAAGCCGAACCGGCACGTCGCCTTCGGCACCGGAATCCATTTCTGCCTCGGCCATCAGCTCGCCCGCATCGAAGGCAGATGCGCATTGAAATCGCTGTTCCAGCGTTGGCCCCAATTGACGCTCGCGGTCGACCAGTCGGAAGTGATGTGGCGCAAGCGGCCCGGCATCAGGGCGATCGACCGCCTGCCGGTCGCGGCCAGTGCATGTTCCAGTACGGCGGCTTCATCCTTCGAGACGCGCGCAAGGGGATATTCGGCGCGTGCCGGTCGCTGACTTTGCGAAAGGCCGGCAAAGGGTTGCTTGGACGCAACGATTGTTGCCTGAACGCAACAGTTACTGAAGATTTAACCCTCATACGAGCTCGCTGGTGCCTGCGCCGCTTTTTAGCCACACCCCTCCATGAAATCATTGCTTCGTAGGCTAAGGCCACGGCGCTCGCGAAGGCGATGGGAAATCCGGTCTTTTTTTCAAGATCGCTTTCCCGGGCTCGAAAAGGGATGGCTGGGGAAACAGGTTCGCGATGGACGCCAAGACCAGCATCAAGAAGAGACTGCCGAGCCGTCACGTGACGGAGGGCCCGGAACGGGCGCCGCACCGCTCGTATCTCTACGCCATGGGATTGACGACACAGCAGATTCACCAGCCCTTCGTCGGCGTGGCGTCCTGTTGGAACGAGGCCGCGCCCTGCAACATTTCGCTGATGCGCCAGGCGCAGGCGGTCAAGAAGGGGGTTGCCTCCGCCGGCGGTACCCCGCGCGAATTCTGCACCATCACCGTGACCGACGGTATCGCCATGGGCCATGACGGCATGCGCTCGTCGTTGCCGTCGCGCGAATGCATCGCCGATTCCGTCGAACTGACTATCCGCGGCCATTGCTATGATGCGCTGGTGGGGCTGGCCGGCTGCGACAAGTCGCTGCCGGGAATGATGATGGCGATGGTCCGGTTGAATGTGCCCTCGATCTTCATCTATGGCGGCTCGATCCTTCCCGGCAATTTCCGCGGCCAGCAGGTCACGGTGCAGGACATGTTCGAGGCAGTCGGCAAGCATTCGGTCGGCGCCATGTCGGACGCCGATCTCGATGAAATCGAGCGGGTGGCATGCCCATCGGCCGGTGCGTGCGGCGCACAATTCACCGCCAACACCATGGCGACGGTTTCCGAGGCCATCGGACTGGCATTGCCCTATTCGGCCGGCGCGCCTGCGCCTTACGAAATTCGCGACGCGTTTTGCATGGCCGCCGGCGAAAAGGTCATGGACTTGATTGCCCTTAACATCCGGCCGCGCGACATCGTCACGCGCCGCTCGCTGGAAAATGCGGCTGCGGTGGTGGCAGCTTCCGGCGGCTCGACCAATGCTGCGTTGCACCTACCGGCGATCGCCCACGAATGTGGAATCAAATTTGATCTTTTTGACGTCGCAGAAATCTTCAAAAAAACACCATATGTCGCGGATTTGAAGCCGGGCGGTCGTTATGTTGCCAAAGACATGTTTGAAGCTGGTGGCATACCGCTTCTGATGAAGACGCTGCTCGACAACGGCCACTTGCATGGCGACTGCCTGACAGTCACGGGCCGGACGATCGCCGAAAACCTCAAGAGCGTGAAATGGAATCCGCACCAGGATGTGGTGCGGTCCGCCGACAAGCCGATCACCGTCACTGGCGGTGTGGTTGGCTTGAAGGGGAATCTCGCGCCTGAGGGCGCGATCGTGAAGGTCGCGGGCATGTCGAACTTGAAGTTTACCGGTCCTGCCCGTTGCTTCGATCGCGAAGAAGATGCCTTCGAGGCGGTCCAGAAGAAGACCTACAGGGAAGGCGAGGTTATCGTCATCCGCTATGAGGGGCCGCGCGGCGGTCCCGGCATGCGCGAAATGCTCTCGACCACGGCGGCGCTGACCGGCCAGGGCATGGGCGGCAAGATTGCCCTGATCACCGACGGCCGGTTCTCCGGCGCGACCCGCGGCTTCTGCATAGGCCATGTCGGGCCGGAAGCGGCGGTCGGGGGGCCGATCGCGTTGTTGCAGGACGGCGATATCATCGAGATCGACGCCGAAATCGGGACTCTTAACGTAAAGTTGACCGACGCCGAACTGACCCAGCGCAAGACCAAATGGCGCCCTCGCGAGACCAATCATACGTCGGGTGCACTCTGGAAATACGCCCAGCAGGTCGGACCGGCGGTGGCCGGCGCCGTAACCCACCCGGGCGGAGCGCACGAGAAACAGTGTTATGCGGATATCTGAGCGTATCATTTTTGCGTTGATTTTAGGAGCCACGCCGGTGGCGACGCAGGGATTCGCGTTCGATGGGGCGCCGGTCAATCAGGATTCGACGATTCCGGTAGTTTCAGGCCAGCCCGGCGCCGCTGCGGCCTTGAAGAAGGCCGTTCCCCAGTCCGCACCCGATACCTCGCTGACTTCGCTGCAATACGCCGCCGAGGGCGGTCACCCCATCGCACAGTGGAAACTGGGCCGGATGTACGCGGATGGCGACGGCGTCGTCCAGGACGATCTGCGCGCCTTCGAGTATTTCAGCCGCATTGCCAACGCGCACGCGGAAGACAGCCCGTCGGCGCCGCAGGCGGCGATCGTCGCCAATGCCTTTGTGGCGCTTGGCCGGTACTACCTCAACGGCATTCCGAATTCGAAGATCAAGTCGGATCCGGAGCGGGCGCGGGAGATGTTCTCCTATGCTGCCTCGTATTTCGGCAATGCGGATGCGCAATATGATCTGGCCCGGCTCTATCTGAAGAGCGCGGGCTCGTCCCGTGATGACTTCCGCTACGGGGCGCGCTGGCTCGGCCTTGCTGCCCAAAAGGGCCAGCATCAGGCGCAAGCCATGCTCGGCCAGATGCTGTTCAATGGCGACCAGCTGCCGCGTCAGGCCGCCCGCGGACTGATGTGGCTGACGCTGGCGCGGGACAGCGCCACGCCGGACGAGACGTGGATCAAGGAAAGCTACAACAAAGCGATCGCCAAGGCGTCCGAGGACGACCGCGCGATGGCGCTGCAGATGCTCGAGCACTGGGTACAGGGCCGCAAGGACTGACCAGGCGGCGACGGGCCGAAGGGTGGGCAAAGCGAAAGCGCGCCGACCATTTTTTTGAGCCAGGCTTTTCGGTTACAGATGGCGGGCAGGGTGCAAAGGCGGCTTTGCCCGAGCCGCCGTCACGCCGTCTCAAGATCGAGATCGATCCAGACCGGCACGTGATCCGACGGCTTCTCCCAGGCGCGCACGTAGCTGTCGATCCCCGCATCAATGAGCCGGTCGCTGGCCTGCGGCGACAGCAGCAGATGATCGATGCGCAAGCCCTGGTTTTTCTGCCAGGCGCCCGCCTGATAATCCCAGAAGGTGTATTGGCCGGGGGCGTCGGTGACGGCACGCAACGCGTCCGTCAGGCCGAGGCCGAGCAGCGATTGAAAGCTCTCGCGGGTGGTGGAGCGAAACAGGGCGTCGTTGACCCAGGCTGCCGGATTGTGGACGTCCTCCGCTTTCGGAATGACGTTGAAGTCGCCGGCAAGAACAAGCGGCTCTTCCGCTTTAAGCCGTTGCCTCGAATACTCAAGAAGCCGCGACATCCATTTGAGTTTATAGGGATATTTTTCAGTCTCCGGCGGGTTGCCGTTGGGCAAATAGAGGCAGGCGACGCGGAGGACACCGTGCTTCAGCGTCACCACGCCTTCGAGAAAGCGGGCATGGACGTCTTCGTCGTCGCCGGCAAGGCGTGGCTTGGTTTCGTCAAACGGCAGCTTCGACAGCAACGCGACGCCATTGAAGGTCTTCTGGCCGTGGGTGACGACGTTGTAGCCGAGTGCCTCGATCTCCAGCCGCGGAAACGCCTCGTCGACGCATTTGATTTCCTGCAGGCAGACGATGTCCGGCGAGCAGTCCTTCAGCCAGGTCAAGAGATGATCGAGCCGCTGCCGGATCGAATTGACGTTCCAGGTAGCAATGCGCATCGGGACAAAAATTCTCTCAAATCGAGAAGCTGGTGCCGCAGCCGCAGGATGCCGTTGCGTTCGGATTGACCACCCGGAAGGAGGCGCCGATCAGGTCGTCGACGAAATCGACCTCGGAACCCGCCAGAAACGGCACCGAGGCGGGATCGACCAGCACTACCGCGCTGTCGCGCGCGATCACCAGGTCATCCTCGGCGCGCGCATGCTCGACATCGAATTTGTATTGGAAACCCGAGCAGCCGCCGCCCTCGACGCTGATCCGCAACATGGCACCACTGCCCTCGTTCCTGAGGATTTCGCCAATGCGGCGGGCGGCCCGCTCGCTGATGGTGACGGCTGTGGTCATAAATGGTCTCCGATCGCAGGCGCCCCGACCAATTGATCTGGCATCCGGCGCTCAGCATAGTTAAGTGCGCCGGGCACCGGAATCAAACCTTTGGGAGATGAATACGCCGTGTCAGTCGGAATGGCTGCCCCTCGCTCGGTCTATGCCTGCGATCCCGACCACAGCCGCGGTCGGCAGTTCGCCGAGCTCGCCAAGCAGGACCCGCAGCCCGTTCCGGCGCGATTGCGATCGGGTCATTCATTCCACGGCGTTCCGCCGCCTGAAGTACAAGACCCAGGTCTTCGTATTCCACGAGGGCGATCACTACCGCACCCGGCTCACCCACACGCTGGAAGTGGCCCAGATCGCCCGCGCGCTGGCCCGGCAGCTCGGCCTCGACGAGGATTTGACCGAGACGCTGGCGCTCGCCCACGACCTCGGCCATCCCCCGTTCGGCCACGCCGGCGAGCGGGCGCTGGATGCCTGCCTGCAAGCCCATGGCGGCTTCGACCACAACGCGCAGACCTTGCGCGTCGTCACCTCGCTGGAGCATCGTTACCCCGAATTCGACGGGCTCAACCTGACCTGGGAATCGCTCGAGGGCATCGTCAAGCACAACGGCCCGCTGACCGCGCGCGATGGCGCTGCGGTTGGACGCTATCGCGAGCGCGGCGTTCCCGTTGGCATTTCCGATTACGTCCGGACCTACGACCTCGAATTGTGGAGCTTTGCGTCGCTGGAGGCCCAGATCGCCGCGATCGCCGACGACATTGCCTATGATGCCCACGACATCGATGACGGGCTTGCGCGCCGGCCTGTTCCACGTCGACGATCTCAAGGTCATCCCGCTTGCCGCTGAGATCATCGCAGATATCGCCGAGCGTTATCCCGATCTCGACGACGTCAGGCGCGGCGCGGAACTGGTGCGCGAGCTGATTTCCTGTCTGATCGGGGCGGTTGTCTCGGAAGCGCGCCGCCGTCTGGAGCTGGCGCGGCCGACATGCGTCGACGATGTTCGCAACCATGGCGAGGCGCTGATCGCCTTTCCGGCCGAAGTGGCGCAGGCGGAAGCCGCGATCAAGGCATTCCTGAAGCAAGGGATGTACCGGCACAAGCGGGTGATGCGGGTGATGGGAGACGCGGAGCAGATCCTGTTCGACCTGTTCGCGCGCTACCAAAACCACCCGGGCGATCTGCCGGCGGAATGGCTGCCGCCCGGAGGCGACCATAGCGAGACCGAAACCGAGCGGGCACGGCGGATCGGCAACTTCATCGCCGGGATGACCGACCGTTTTGCCATGACCGAGCATCAGCGGCTTTTTGACTCGACCCCGGATTTGCGTTAGGCGGCGGCCATGGCCGATAAACCGTCGACGCAACATCTCTTCGCCAACGTGCTGACGCGCGTGCACGCCGTCTGTGCAGCGGAGCTTGGCGCCGGAACAGATCTGTCGCGCGTGGTCGTCGAGCCGCCCAAGGACCCATCCCATGGCGACATGGCGACCAACGCCGCGATGGTGCTCGCCAAGGAAGCACGGACAAAACCGCGCGATCTCGCCGAAAAGATCGCGAGCCGGCTGCGGACGGACGACTTGATTGCCTCCGCCGATGTCGCCGGTCCCGGCTTCATCAATCTTACTTTGAAGGTATCGGTCTGGGCGGACACGCTGCGCGACTGTGCTGCGCGAGGGCAGTTCCTACGGGCAAAGCGCGATCGGCGCGGGCGAGAAGGTCAATGTCGAATACGTCTCGGCCAATCCGACCGGGCCGATGCATGTCGGGCATTGCCGCGGCGCGGTGTTTGGCGATGCGCTGGCGAGCCTGCTTCAGTTCGCTGGGTTATGACGTCACCCGCGAATATTACATCAACGATGCCGGCGCGCAGGTCGATGTGCTCGCCCGCTCGGCGTTCCTGCGCTACCGCGAAGCGCTCGGCGAGAGCATCGGCGAAATTCCCGAAGGGCTTTATCCCGGCGACTATCTGAAGCCGGTCGGGCAGGCGCTGTCCGCCGAGTATGGCGACAGGCTTTTGACCATGACCGAAGGGGCGTGGCTGCCGGTCGTGCGCGCCAAGGCCATCGCGATGATGATGGAAGCGATCAAGGGCGATCTCGCCGCGCTCAATATCAGGCACGACGTGTTTTTTTCCGAACGGTCGCTGATCGAAGGCGGAAACAACCGCGTCGCCAAGACCATCGACTTTCTGCGCTCCAAAGGCGACATCTACGAGGGCCGTCTGCCGCCGCCGAAGGGCGGGCGCGATCGAGGATTACGAGGATCGCGAGCAGACGCTGTTTCGCGCCACCGCCTTTGGCGACGATGTCGACCGGCCGCTGATCAAGTCCGACGGTTCCTACACCTATTTCGCGTCCGATATCGCCTACCACAAAAACAAATTCGAGCGCGGTTTTCGCAACCTCGTCGATGTCTGGGGCGCCGATCACGGCGGTTATGTCAAGCGCGTGGAAGCGGCGATCAAGGCGGTGACCTCGGGCCAGGCCACGCTGGACGTGAAGATCGTGCAGCTCGTCAAGCTCTTGCGCAACGGCGAACCGGTGAAGATGTCGAAACGGTCGGGCGATTTCGTCACCCTGCGTGAAGTGGTCGACGAGGTCGGCAAGGATGCCGTCCGCTTCATGATGCTGTACCGCAAGAACGACGCGGTGCTCGATTTCGACCTCGCCAAGGTGATCGAGCAGTCGCGCGAGAACCCGGTCTTCTACGTGCAGTACGGCCACGCGCGGGGCCACTCGGTGTTCCGCAATGCGCGGGAGGTGATCCCGGACCTGCCGGAGCAGGCGGGCGCGCGGGCGGCCTTCCTGGCGGACGCGGCGCTGGACCGCCTGACCGACCCTGCGGAGCTTGACCTGTTGCGGCGGCTGGCGCTCTACCCCCGGACGGTCGAGGCGGCGGCATCCGCACATGAGCCCCACCGAATCGCTTTTTACCTCTATGATCTCGCCAGCGAATTTCATGCGCTGTGGACGAGGGGGCGCGATTTGCCCTATTTACGCTTCATTATCAATAATGATGCAGAGATGACAAAGGCGCGGCTGGCTTTGGTTCAGGGCGTCGTCTCGGTTTTGGCATCCGGGCTTGCCGTTCTCGGCGTCCATGCTCCGGACGAGATGCGGTAAATGAGGCGAGCGCCACTCACTGGGGGATTTGTGAGGGGCTTCCGGCAGGGGCCGGTTCGTTTGTAGAAGCGGGTTGGCGGCTTTCCCGAAGGGGACGCATCATCACGATGGCTGATCGATATCAGAACAGACCTTTTCCCGCTGAAGATGACTACGATCGCGGCGGCGATCCGCATGCGTCTGCCAAGGGCGAGAGCGATCCCCTGGCTGAGCTCGCGCGCCTGATCGGTCAGACCGATCCGTTCGGCACCATGGGACGGGCCAATCTGCCGGTACAGCCGCGGGCCAGAGCGCCGGAGCTTGATCGGTACGAACAGCAGATCCGCAAGATCCGCAGATCCGCAAGATCCGTATGAGTTGCCGCCGGAGACGGATGTCGGCCCAGCGCCTGGCCCGCCATCCTGGATGCAGCGCGCGGCCAGGCAGGAGACGCCGCCGACCGCTGCAGGACTACCCCAGCGCGGTCCATCCGCTGCATCGCTACGCGGCCGCGCGCCGCGCCGGAGGCGGATTATGACGAGGCGCCGCCTTTCGCCGATGCCGATCACGAGCCCGATCTGTCGCGCTACGATGATGCGCTGTATGGCGAGCTCGATTCGGGTGCAGCGGACCAGCAGCACGATCCGGCCTACGCGGATGACGCCTACGCCTATCAGGATGGCTACGATGACGGTGCCGAGGATGAGGTCCCCAAGCGCCGTGGCGGGATGGTCACCGTTGTCGTCGTGCTCGCGCTGGCGGTTGTGGGGACAGGCGGGGCCTTTGCCTATCGCACCTATGTGGGATCGGCGCGCAGCGGCGAGCCGCCGATCATCAGGGCTGACGCCGGCCCGACCAAGATCGTTCCGGCTCCCGCCGATGGCAGCGCCAAGGTGCCCGATCGCATGTCGAGCGGCGACGGCACCGAGAAAATCGTTCCGCGCGAAGAAGCCCCGGTCGACGTCAACGCCAAGGTCAGGCCCGCGCGTGGTATTCCCGCCGCTGAACCAGAATGGCAATCCGCCGTCGGCGGCCAGTGTGGCGCCGGGCGCGCCGCTGCCAGCCAATTCCGGGAATGGCACGCTGCCCAACAATGAGCCGCGAAAGATCAGGACCTTCTCGGTTCGTGGCGATCAGGCGGACGCTGCCGCGACCCCGGTAACGGCCCCACCGCCGGTACCGGCAAAGCCGACTGCGACCGCACGAGCGGCTGCGCCGGCAGCACGGGCCCCTTCAGCGGCCAATGCGAGTGCGGCAAACGCCAATGCGCCGCTTTCGCTCGCGCCGCAGAGCGCCCAGCCGGCAGCGGAACCTGCGACCCGGGTTGCCGCCACCAACCCCACTCAAACCGCGCCCAGCGGCGGCGGAGGCAGCGGCGGATACCTGGTGCAGGTTTCCTCGCAGCGCAGTGAGGCCGACGCTCAGGCCTCCTACAGGGCGCTGCAGGGCAAGTTCCCGGCGGTGCTGGGGTCTCACGCGCCGGTCATCAAGCGTGCCGATCTCGGCGAAAAGGGCATCTATTACCGGGCCATGGTCGGCCCGTTCGGTTCGTCCGACGAAGCCTCGCAGTTCTGCGGCAGCCTGAAGTCCGCCGGCGGGCAGTGCGTCGTCCAAAGGAATTAGCAGCCGTTTCCTTGACCGTTGTTGACCCCCGCGCCGGCAGCGGGCTAATCGGCCCGCATGAGCACGCGGGCCTTCATCACAGGCGTATCCGGAACGGAACTGAACGCCGCCGAGCGTGAATTTATCCGCACGCAACGGCCGTGGGGATTTATTCTGTTCAAGCGGAATATTGAAACGCCGCAACAGGTAGCCCTGTTAGTTCAGGAATTGCAGAAAAACCGCCGGAGTTGCGGACGCCCCGGTTCTGATCGACCAGGAAGGCGGCCGGGTCCAGCGCCTCGGCCCGCCGCACTGGCCGGTCTATCCGCCCGGAGCCCTGTTCGGCGCACTCTACGACGTCGATCGTTCGCTCGGCCTGTCAGCGGCGCGGCTGAGCGCCCGGCTGATCGCCGCCGACCTCGGAGATCTCGGAATTAGCGTGGATTGCCTGCCGCTGGCGGACGTGCCGGTCGCCGGTGCCGATGCGGTCATTGGCAACCGCGCCTATGGAACCGAGCCGGAAAAGGTCGCGGCGATTGCCCGCGCGGTGACCGAGGGGTTGGAGCAGGGTGGCATTTTACCGGTGCTCAAGCACATTCCCGGGCATGGGCGGGCGACCGCGGACAGCCATTTCGGACTTCCGGTGGTCGATACCCCCGAAAAAGAGCTGGAACGGACTGATTTTGCAGCGTTTCAACCGCTTGCGGACCTGCCGATGGCCATGACCGCACATGTTGTGTTTAGCGCGCTGGACCCGGTCCATCCGGCCACGACTTCTGCGACAATCATCGAACAAGTGATTCGCGGCGTGATCGGGTTCCAGGGTTTGTTGATGAGTGATGATGTGTCCATGAACGCGCTCGCCGGATCGATCGCCGAGCGGACCCGGGCCATCTTCTCCGCCGGCTGCGACATGGTTCTCCATTGCAACGGCAAGCTCGAGGAGATGCGTGAAGTCGCCGCTGAGACGCCGGAATTGTCAGGGAAAGCGCTGGAGCGCGCCAGGCGGGCGCTGGCGTCGCGTCGGGTCCCGCAGCCGTTCGATCGGGGCGCAGCGCGGGCGGAACTGGATGCGTTGATGAGCAGGGCGGGGACTTTGGGCGCATGACCGCGGAAATTCTATCGTTTGAAACCGGACGGCCGGCCGAACTCGCCGACGACGAGCCGTCGCTGGTCGTCGACGTCGAGGGCTATGAGGGCCCGCTCGACCTGCTGCTTGCGCTGGCGCGCCAGCAGAAAGTCGATCTCGCCAAGATTTCCATCCTGGCGCTGGCCGATCAGTACCTGGCGTTCATCGAGGCCGCCCGGAAGATCCGGCTCGAGCTTGCCGCCGATTATCTCGTGATGGCGGCATGGCTGGCGTTTCTGAAATCGCGGCTGTTGCTGCCGGAACCCGCAACCGCGGAGGGACCGAGCGCAGAGGAAATGGCCACTGCGCTCGCCAACCGGCTTCGCCGGCTGGAGGCCATTCGCGAGGCCTCGAACCGGCTGATGAACCGCCCGCAATTGCAGCGCGATATCTTTCCGCGCGGCAATCCGGAGACCATCGCTGAAATCCGGCACCCCAAATATACCGCGACGCTGTTCGACCTGCTCACCGCCTATGCCGCGCAACGCCAGCAGCGGGTGCTGGCGACCGTGCATCTGGCCAAGCGCACGGTGTGGTCGCTCGCCGAGGCGAGGGCGTCGCTGGAGCGCCTTGTCGGAATGGCCGAGGACTGGAGCCGCCTCGACGAATATCTCATCAACTACGTCGTCGATCCCTCGCAAAAGGCCACGGTTTTTGCCTCCAGTTTTGCCGCGGCGCTGGAGCTGGTGAGGGAAGGCGACGTTGAACTGCACCAGAAAGAGCCATTCGCGCCGCTGTATTTTCGAAAGCGTCCGCCGCAACCAGTCACCGACGCGATGACCGCGCCGGATCTGCCGGCCGAGTAAGTGGAAGAAGGAGACCGTGCCATGGCAAGCCTGGCGGAAAAACGCAAAGTCGATGCCGAGGAGCACTCCGTCGATCCGCAGGCGCGGCCGGAGGAATTGCGGTTGCTGGAAGCGCTGTTGTTTGCTTCCACCGAGCCGCTCGACCAGGCCACGCTGGCAAAGCGGATGCCGGAGGGCGTCGATATCAAGGCCGCGCTGGCGCAGCTGCAGGCGGATTATGCCTCGCGTGGCGTCAACCTCGTTCGCATCGCCAATAAATGGACCTTCCGCACGGCGGGCGATCTGTCCTGGCTGATGACGCGGGAGAGCACGGAGACGCGGCGGCTGTCGCGCGCGGCGATCGAGATGCTCGCGATCATCGCCTATCATCAGCCGGTCACCCGCGCGGAGATCGAGGAAATCCGCGGCGTGGTCACCTCGAAGGGGACGCTGGATGTGCTGCTGGAAACCGGGTGGATTCGCCCGCGCGGCCGCCGCAAGACGCCGGGGCGTCCGCTGACTTTCGGAACCACGGAGGCCTTTTTGTCGCAGTTCAGCCTGGAGGCAGCTTGGCGATCTGCCGGGCCTCGAGGAACTGAAGGGCACGGGCCTGTTGGATTCGCGGCTGCCTTCCGGTTTCAGCGTTCCGACGCCCTCCGACGACCCGGCCTTGCGCGATGACGAGGATCCGCTTGAGGTCGGCGATCTGGAACTGGCCTTGGCCCCTGCGGTCGAGCCGGAAGCCGACCAGGGAAGCTGACCGGGAAGCTGGTCCCGGTTCGACCACGACGGCTCCGCAAGCGTCCGGCCGATCCCAATTAACGGTAGCGGCGTAACCCGGATTTGACGCGGCTTAAGTCCTTGTTTTTGACACCTCCTGAGCCTACTTTCCGGTGAGGTTAGGGCGGGGTTGCAGAGCCTCGCGTGTTTGGAGGATTGCAGGATGGGTTCGCTTAGCATTTGGCACTGGATCGTCGTGATCGCAGTCGTCCTGCTGCTGTTCGGTCGCGGCAAGATTTCCGACCTGATGGGCGACGTCGCGCAGGGCATCAAGGCCTTCAAGAAGGGCATGCAGGACGATGAAAAGACTGCGGAAAAGCCCGAGCCCGTAAAGACGATCGACCACAACGCCACGCCTTCTGCGGCGGCGCGGTCGGATGTCGGCAGCAAGGCTGTCTGAACTTCCTGGCGCAGATTTTCGGCAAACCTCTGGCGGCGCGTTGATCTTGCAAGAGGCGTGCGGCAAGACCGGTTGAGAAAAGACGCGGGCGGCCCGGATCTTGTTGATGGATAGTGGGCGGATATAGCCTCGCGTGAGCGGAATTTTTCATGTTCGACATCGCCTGGAGTGAATTCGCCATCATCGCGGTCGTCGCGCTGATCGCCATCGGTCCGAAGGAATTGCCGGGCGTGCTGCGCATGGTCGGGCAATGGATCGGCAAGGCGCGCAAGATGGCCGCCGAATTCCAGGGCCAGTTTCAGGAAGCGATGCGCGAGGCCGAAATGGCCGACCTCAAGAAGAGCTTTGACGAGGTCAAGGAAGCCGCGACCGGCTTCACCAGCGGCAATGTCATGACCTCGCTGCAGAAGGACGTCAGCGAGGCGCTGAAGATCGATGACGTCGACAAGCCGGCGGCGAGTGCGGATGCGCCGGCGACGTCCAATCTCGACGCGCCGGCCGTGACGAACCCGGAAGCATCTGCCGATACACCGGCCACGACGTCCGAGCCGCTGGCGCTCACGCCGGAAAATCAGCCGCAGCCCACCATCCAGCATGCGGCGCCGGCAGCAGCCGAGGCCGAACTCCCACGGGACGCCAAAGCGTCATGAGCGCCGAGGATATCGAGGCCAGCAAAGCGCCGCTGATGGATCATCTGATCGAGCTGCGCTCGCGCCTGATCAAGGCGCTGCTCGGTTTCGGCGTCGCCTTCATCTTCTGCTTCTTCTTCGCCAAGCAGATCTACAACGTGCTGGTGTGGCCGTTCGTCTGGGTCGCCGGCGCTGAAAACTCGAAATTCATCTACACCGCGCTTTTGGAATATTTCATCACCCAGTTGAAGCTGGCGCTGTTCGGCGCCGGGTTCATCTCGTTCCCGATCGTGGCCACGCAAATCTACAAATTCGTGGCGCCCGGCCTCTACAAGCACGAGCGCGGCGCCTTTCTGCCCTATCTGATCGCGACCCCGTTCTTCTTCGTGATGGGGTCGATGCTGGTCTATTTCGTGGTGCTGCCGATGCTGGTGCGGTTCTCGCTCGGCATGCAGCAGCTGGGCGGGCCCGAGACGCGCGCAAATCCAGCTTCTGCCCAAGGTCGGCGAATATCTGTCGCTGATGATGTCGCTGATTTTCGCGTTCGGCATCGCGTTCCAGCTGCCGGTGATCCTGACGCTATTGGGGCGGATCGGCATCATCACCTCGAAACAGCTGCGCGACAAACGCCGCTATTTCATCGTGGTCGCCTTCATCATCGCCGCCGTGCTGACGCCGCCCGACGTCCTGAGCCAGGCCTCGCTCGCGATCCCCCTGCTGGCGCTGTATGAAGGCTCGATCATCGCCGTGCGCATGGTGGAAAAGAACGCCGCAGCCGCCAAGGCCACCGCCGCCACACCGCCGCCGGCTGCCCCGCCGCCCGATCCGACGCCAGCGGAGTAACGGCTTCCGACGGCGCTGCCGCGTCCACAGCCGTCATCCTGAGGGCGGCCCAAAGGGCCGCGTCTCGAAGGATGGCCGCTTGCGCCGTCAGGTCATCCTTCGAGGCTCGCCGAAGAGGCTCGCACCTCCAGCGATAACGGCGTAGCCGTTACGCAGGGATGACGGCTCGGGATTGGCCTTCAGTGTTCCAAAACCCGCTTATTCGGGTTACTGGATGCGCACGTTCGCCGGTACGACTCAGGACTAAATCCGCCATGCACGACATCAAATGGATCCGCGACAATCCTGACGCCTTCGACGCCGGGCTGAAGCGGCGCGGACTGGCGTCCGTTGTCGAAGTCGTTGCTGGCGATCGACGAGAAGCGCCGCGCGGCGATCATGGCGTCGGAGCAGGCGCAGGCGCGGCGCAATTCCGCATCAAAAGAGATCGGCGACGCCAAGAAAGCCAAGGACGAGGCGCGCGCCGCAAAACTCATGGCCGAAGTCGCCGAACTCAAGACGACCATGCCGCAGCTGGAAGCCGCGACCAAGGCGGCCGACGAGGAACTGGCCAAGGAATTGGCGGCGATCCCGAACCTGCCGCTCGATGATGTGCCCGACGGCGTCGACGAGCATGGCAATGTGCAGCGCCACGTATTCGGTGCGGTGCGCAACTATGCCTTCACGCCAAAACCGCATGACGATCTCGGCGGCGCGCTCGGCTTCATGGATTTCGAGGCGGCGGCGAAACTGTCCGGCGCGCGCTTTGTGGTGCTGAAGAAAGGCCTGGCGCGGCTGGAGCGCGCGATCGGGCAGTTCATGCTCGATCTCCACACCAATGAGCATGGCTATACCGAAGTCAATCCGCCGCTGCTGGTGCGCGACGAAGTGATGTTTGGCACAGGCCAATTGCCGAAGTTCGCTGACGATCAGTTTCATTTATTCCCAGATGTAGTTCATCGCCGGCACGCGCGTGAGACCATCGAATCCGTTTGGAAACTAGCGCTAGACACCGCCGAAAAAGATGGAATCGGAAGAGCGCGTGAGAAAGAGGGTACATTCCAAGAGGGCCAGTTTGATTATCGTATCAATCCAGATCGACGGTGGCTCATCCCCACCGCCGAAGTCCCCCTGACCAACCTCGTCCGCGAATCCATCGTCGATGAAAAAGAATTGCCGATGCGGCTTGACGGCGCTGACGCCGTGTTTCCGCGCCGAAGCGGGTGCTGCCGGGCGCGACACCCGCGGCATGATCCGCCAGCATCAGTTCACAAAAGTCGAACTGGTCTCGATCACAACGCCGGAGACGAGCCGCGACGAGCACGAGCGCATGCTGGCCTGCGCCGAGGAGGTGCTGCGGCGGCTCGATCTGCATTACCGGGTGATGACGCTGTGCGCCGGCGACATGGGTTTTTCCGCGCAGAAGACCTACGACATCGAGGTCTGGATGCCCGGGCAAGGCGAGGGCGGCGCGTTCCGGGAAATCTCGAGCTGCTCGGTGTGCGGCGATTTCCAGGCCCGGCGGATGGATGCGCGCTATCGCGGCCCCGACGGCAAGCCGCGCTTTGTGCACACCCTGAACGGCTCCGGCACCGCGGTCGGCCGCGCGCTGATCGCGGTGATGGAAACCTACCAGCAGGAGGACGGCTCGATCGCCGTGCCCGACGTCCTGCAGCCCTATATGGGCGGGCTGAAGGTCGATCACCCCCGACAAGTGACGCGGCAATTTATCCGGGCCCGCTCGCGCTTTCGATGTTGCGAAGGCGGCCCGTCCCGGTATCTTCGTTTCCGCCGCGGCGAGAGCTTCTTTTTCGGAAACGATGACACGCAATGGCCCTGCATCGCGACATCTACTGGGTGGGCAGACAATGGGCCGTCACCGGCTACGGCATCCAGGCGTGCGATCAGAAGCAGAAGGGCCAGTTCGATATCGAGGCCGCAAGACTGTGGGAAGACGGCGTGCTGGAAAGCGTGCGCGCACTGAAATGGCTCAATTCTGAGGATTTCGACAAGGCCCTTGCCGTCGCCCGCAAATATTATCCGGAGCCGCCCCGCAAGACGCCGCCGTCGAAGCCTGTTTCGAAGGCGAATGAGATCGTTTCTCCGCCGGAGCCGCCGAAGCCAGTGGTTCGAAAATTTGAAATGCGGACGAACGGCGTGCGCGCGAAGTTCCTGCGCGTTTGGCGCATCCACACCCGCGGCGCTGGTCGCTGAGATGACGATATCCGGCATTTGAATTGCTGTGGCGGCGATCGTCAGAGGGGAAATTCACTGTCGCTGGCAAATTTTTCAAGGTGAGCAATTTTGACCACGGAATAGGCCGACGGAAGGGTGATAATCAATCGCGGCCCGTGCCGCTTAGGTCGGTGCATGCGGGTCGCTAGCGCTTCCACCGGCAAACCAGGATGCGTCATGCCCGAATATCAGCCGGTATCTTCGGTGAGTATTGCCGCCATCGAACGGCCACGCTGCCCGGACTGCCAGCAAACTCGCATGCTGCTGTCGAAGCTCGAGGCGGGACCGTCGGGCTTCGACCGCCGTAGCTTCGAGTGCCAGAAGTGCGGCCGGGTCGAAACGGCGATGGTTTCGCGCGACCCCATGAATTCCGCGCGGGGCTGGCTTGCAAGCGAGCTCAAGCCGCCGATTTGAAATTGGGCAGGGCCGCCGACCTGCCACATTTTGGGCAGAGATGCTTGGCCGCCACTACCCACAATTAAGTCGCGTGCCATACATAACGGGATTATGCTTGCTCGATTGCCGCGCTGCCATCAGCTTTCGCCGGTGATCGAGAGTGTTGTGCTCCCGCCTGGCAACGGACCAACACATGCCTAACACACGGTCATCCGAAGTCAGTCACGCGTTCGATATCCGGCGTTTTCTGGGCGAAACCGGTGCGGGCAAAACCATCGAGCGATACGCCAAAAACCAGAAGATATTCAGCCAGGGCGACGTCGCCGACGCGGTGTTCTTCATCCAGAAGGGCAAGGTCAAGGTCACGGTTTTGTCCGAGCATGGCAAGGAAGCCGTCGTCGGGATTTTCGGCGAAGGACAATTCTTCGGCGAAGGGAGTCTCGAGGGGAACGAGTTCAGGGCCGTCACAAGCCACGCCATGGAAGACTGCCTGATCACTTCCATCTCAAAGAGCGTCATGCTCGCGACGCTTGCTACGGAGCCGAAGTTCGCCCAATTCTTCATTTCGTATCTGCTGTCGCGAAACAGTCGGATTGAAGATGACCTGATCGACCAGCTGTTCAATTCCAGCGAGCGACGCCTGGCGCGCCTGCTGCTGCTGCTCGCGAATTTTGGCAAGGAGGGCGATGCGCCGCCGGTGGCGGTGACCCTCAGCCAGGAGACGCTGGCGGAAATGATCGGCACCACGCGTTCGCGGGTCAGTTTTTTCATGAACAAGTTTCGGAAAAAAGGCTTCATCGACTACAACGGAAAGATCGAGGTTCACCGCTCGCTGCTCGACGCGGTGCTGCGCGAGAAACCTCAGATCGATGAGGACCGATAGCGCCAACACCTTTGCCGATCGCGAAATGGGCAAAAGCGCGTCGCCAACCATCGCCCTTTCGCAAGCCAGGCGGCAGGAACGACGGGTTTGCCTGATGCGCGATAGCCGGATAAGACGGCACTTCCACCGCCGTGGAATTGATCGAAGAGGGCTTGTCTGGGAGATGCGAATTCTCTGCACCAATGACGATGGCATCCATGCCCCCGGCCTGAAAATCGTCGAGGAGATCGCGCGGGCGTTGTCCGACGACGTCTGGGTGGTGGCGCCGGAGCTCGATCAGTCCGGCGTCTCGCATTCGCTGTCGCTGAATGATCCGCTTCGCCTGCGCGAAGTCGGGCCGCGTCATTTCGCGGTCCGGGGCACGCCGACCGATTGCGTCATCATGGGCGCCCGCCACATCCTCGGCGAGAAGCTGCCGGACCTCGTATTGTCAGGCGTCAACAAGGGCCGCAACGTCGCCGAGGACGTGGTTTATTCCGGCACGATCGCGGGCGCGCTGGAAGGCACGATCCTGGGCTTGCCGTCCTTTGCGCTGTCGCAGGAGTTCACGATGGAGTCGCGCGAAAAACCGCTGTGGGACACCGCGCTGAAATTCGGTCCGCCAATCCTGCGCAAGGTGCTCGACGCCGGCGTGCCCAGGAACACCGTGATCAATGTCAACTTTCCGGCCTGTGCGCCCGATGAAGTCGCGGGCGTGCGCGTGACGCGGCAGGGCAAGCGCAATCTCGGCTTTCTGAAAGTCGACCAGCGTCGCGATGGCCGCGGCAATCCGTATTTCTGGATTGGGTTCGAGCGGTTGGCGCAGGTCGACGTACCGGCCGAGGGCACCGATCTCTGGGCGCTGGCGTCGCGTTATGTCTCGGTGACGCCATTGCGGCTCGACCGCACCGATGAGGCATTTTCCGAAGCGCTGACGGCGACGCTGAAGGAGGGCGGCAGTCAGCGGTGGTCGTCATCCTGAGGTGCGAGCCAGCTTCGGCGAGCCTCGAAGGATGAAGTGCGGTTTAGCTGCTTTTTGCTTAACCAGCACGCCGTCGCGACAACTCACTCACCCGGGTCCAATCAGACATAGTAACGCTTCTTAGCATGGCTCCAACCCTTGATCTGGCGTTCGGCCGCAATGCCGTCAGTGATGCGCTCGAAATGCTCAGACCAAACGAGAACGACCGGGCGTCTTTTGAAGGTATAGCCTCTATAATATCCGGCGTTGTGCTGATCTATACGTGTACTGAGATCGTCCCCGGTGGCGCTTCCAACATAATACGAGCCGTCGGCACAACGAAGCATGTAAACGAATATCCCCATCGACGTCGTCCTTCGAGGCTCGCAAGGGCTCGCACCTCAGGATGACGTCGATCAGACAGTGATCAATTCAGTTCTGCTGTAGCCTAAGCCGCTGCGCTCTTCAGCGTATTGTCGATCATCTGCGCGAGCATTTCGATCTGGAAAGGTTTCTGCAGCGCGGGACGATCGCGGTATTCCTCGGGAAGGCCCGATGAGCCGTAGCCGGTCGCGAAGATGAATGGGCGGTTGCGCGCCCTGATCAGGTCGGCGACCGGCGAGATCACCTTGCCATTGACGTTCACGTCGAGAATGGCGAGGTCGAACTCGGTCGATTGTACCAGCCTGATGGCCTCGTTGATTTCACCGGCCTCCGCGGCGATGCTGTAGCCGAGTTCCTGCAGCATGTCGGCGACCATCATTCGGATCATGACCTCGTCCTCGACGAGGAAAACAGAACCGCCTGGCGGCCGCGTTGCAGTCATCAGCTGGATCCTTGCCCATCCCGGAACCAAAGGTTCGCAAATAACGACAACCGGCGCAATCTCGACCTGCGCAGTCCGCAAGGAGACCTGATTCGGCCCCGGGCTTATAAGCAGTCTTGGCCGAGCCCGGCCGTTAACGTCAGGAGTGCATATCAAGTTCCACAATGGGAACACCGAATTGGGCTGAAATACTTACCTAAAGCCGGCCGTCCTTATGGCATCAACTTGCCAGACTTGAACTCACCAGAACTTGGCCGGCCGCCCGGCCGGCAAAGCCGTCTGCATGGAAGCTAAATGTCCACCAATCAAAGTCCACCACAAAAGATGATGTTTCAGCTCAACCTGCGGCGGCGCGGGATCAGCGATCAGGCGGTGCTTCGTGCCATGGAAGAGATTCCGCGCGAGATGTTCGTCGAGGCGGCCGATCGCGCCGATGCCTATCGCGACAGCGCGCTCGGCATCGCCTGCGGACAGACCATCAGCCAACCCTTCGTGGTGGCCTACATGACGGAGCAGTTGCAGCTGCAGAAGCAACACCGGGTGCTTGAGATCGGTACCGGCTCCGGCTACCAGGCCGCGATCCTGTCGCGGCTTGCCGGCCAGGTCCTGACCATCGAGCGGTACCGAACGCTGGCCGAGCGTGCCCGGGAGCGGCTTGCACAGCTTGGCTGCGACAATGTCGAGGTCATGCTGGGGGACGGATTTGACGTCCCAGCCGAAGCGCGGCAATTTCGACCGCATCATCGTGACCGCAGCGATGGAAGAGATCCCGGATGCGCTCGCGCACCGGCTTGAGCCGGGGGGCGTCCTGATCGCCCCGGTAGGGCCGCAGCAGGCTACCCAGACCCTGATCCGCCTGGTCCGGACCGACGCCGGTTTCGAGCGCAAGGAGCTTGTCGACGTGCGCTTCGTACCGGCGCTGCCCGGCATCGCCCGCGAGCTGTAAAAGCCCGGATTGGCTGGTCTGCCAACGTCTTATTCCCAGGCTTAAGCGGTTGTTTACTCGGGACGTGTTTACTCAAAACCGTAATTTGTTGCGTACGAGTGAGTAACCATGTCCCGTGTCGTCGAGTTGCTTTGCTCGCGTCGGGTACCGCACGTGGCGGTGCTGGCGCTGATGTCGATCGGTTTTGCGCGGCTGCAGCGCCGACATGTCGAGCCGTTTGTCCCAAAATCCCTTTGCCTCCCAGTCTGACGCCACAGGCTCCGTGCCGCCCGCCGCGGTCGAGCGCCGCGAACTTCCGCAATATGCCCGCCCGCAGCCGCAGTATCAGTCGCAGGCCTTGCCGCCGGCGATCGCCGCCCCGCAGTCCTATCCGACCGGCGGTGGGGTGTCCGGAGGAGGGCGCGGACTAGCCTCCTATGCGCCGCCCGCGCGCCCGATCGAGACAACCGGCACTGTCCCGCGCTCGGTGGTGGCTCGCGCCCCGGCCCAGGGGACCACCATCATTGTCGGCACCAGTGATACGCTCGAAATACTGGCGCGCCGCTACAACGTTTCGCCCGCAGCGATCCTCCAGGCCAATGGATACAAGGGACCGCGCGTGCTTTCTCCGGGTCAGCAGCTGATCATTCCGCGTCCATGGGCGACCGCTGCGGCGCCGCAAGCGGTAATGCCTGCGACCAAGCCCGTTGCCGTCGCGAACGCGGCCCCGTCCATTCATGTCGTCAATCACGGCGATACCTTGCTCAGCATTGCGCGTCGCAATCATGTCTCGGTGGCCGAACTGGCCCGCGCCAACGGCATCGAACCAACCGCAAAGCTCCAGCTTGGCGTGAAGCTTACCGTGCCGGCGAAGGCCGTCGCGGCAGCACCGGGCGTCCAGCCGGCAGTCGCTGCGGCTGCACAGCCTGCGGCGTCAGCGCCTCCCGCGAGCAGGATGGCTGTGGTGACAGCGGATCCCCAGCAAAAGGCGCGACTGGCGCAGGCGACGACGGTCGAGGAGGCTCCCGCTGAAACGCCGGTCAAGGCCGCCGAGGCAACCGGCGCGTTGCCGACCTTCCGCTGGCCGGTGCGCGGCAAGGTCATTACCAGCTACGGCGCCAAGACCAATGGCAAGGCCAATGACGGCATCAATCTGGCGGTGCCGGAGGGTACGCCGGTCAAGGCGGCCGAAGATGGCGTCGTCGCCTATTCCGGCAACGAGCTCAAAGGGTACGGCAATCTGGTTCTGATCCGCCACTCCAACGGCTACGTCACCGCCTATGCCCATGCGAGCGAGCTCCTGGTGAAGCGCGGCGACACCATCAAGCGCGGTCAGATCATTGCCAAATCCGGCCAGTCGGGCGAGGTGGGCTCACCGCAACTGCATTTCGAGATCCGCAAGGGATCATCCCCGGTCGACCCGCTGCAATTCCTCAACGGGGCGTGAGCGCGGTCAACACGTACGCTCATCCATCACCGACACCTCTCGCCATGGCATGGAAAGCCTCCTGAAAAGGGGCTTCCAGTCGTTATGGATGTGTCGGTGATGTCCCCGGACCCCCGTAGTGACCTGTCCGGGGCCAAACAACGAGCCCGGCCAAAACGCGTTTCTCGGCGACGCCAACGGGTCAGTCGTTACGTCTGGATCCGTACCCCCAGCCGTCCCGCCAGTTCCTGCGTGAACTGCCAGGCGACCCGTCCCGAACGGGAGCCGCGGGTGGTCGACCATTCCAGCGCTTCGCGTTCAAGCTCTTCTTCGGCGAGTTTGATGCCGAAATGGCCGCAATAGCCTTTTACCATCGCAAGGTATTCGTCCTGGCTGCAACGATGGAAGCCGAGCCACAATCCGAACCGGTCCGAGAGCGAGACTTTTTCCTCCACCGCCTCGCCGGGATTGATCGCGGTCGATCGTTCGTTCTCGATCATCTCGCGCGCCAGCAGGTGCCGGCGGTTGGAAGTCGCATACAGGATCACATTGTCGGGACGGCCCTCGATGCCGCCCTCCAGCACCGCCTTCAGCGATTTGTAGGAGGCGTCATTGCCGTCGAATGACAGGTCGTCGCAGAACACGATGAAATGGAAGTGGCGAGCCGCGCAGCAGATCCATCAGGACCGGCAGGCTCTCGATATCCTCGCGATGAATCTCGATCAGCTTCAACCGTTCGGCTGGCTTGCGGTTAAGGTTGATGCTGGCATGGGCCGCCTTCACCAGCGACGACTTTCCCATGCCGCGCGCGCCCCACAGCAACGCGTTGTTCGCCGGAAGTCCATCGGCAAAACGCTCGGTATTCTCGATCAGGATGTCGCGCATCCGATCGATACCCTTGAGCAGGCCGATATCGACGCGGCTGACGCGCGGCACCGGCGCCAGCCGTCCGTCCGGATGCCAGATGAACGCGTCGGCCTGGTCAAGCGAGTCGGCCGCCGAGGCCGCGGGCGATGCGCGCCGAAAGGTGCGAGGCGATGGTTTCGAGCGCGCGCGCAATCCGTCCTGCGACATCGAGTTCAGGGGACGCCACCGGGCGTTTTGTCGCTGCTATCGGCAGTTTTCGATGAGCCGCCTTGGGGCCGGGACGAGGGCTGTTTTACCGGGTTTTTTGGACATCTTTGGCTTTCCTGACGACGCACCCTTAACGGGCCTTATGGGGGGCCGCAAGCGGTGCAAATGAGGGGGCTGGCAGCGTTGCAATTGGGACCGCGGCCGCTATAGTCCGCGCGAATTTGCCCGGACCGGCCTGGCGCTCAGGCGCTGCCGGTTCATTCCCGCTCCACGAGGATTGTACGAATGCTGATTACCCCTGCGTTTGCCCAGGCCGCGGCCGGCGGCGATACCAACAGCATGTTGATGTCGCTGCTGCCGTTCGCGCTGATCTTCGTGATCATGTACTTCCTGATTCTGCGGCCGCAGCAGAAGAAGGTGAAGGACCACGCCGAACTCGTGAAGAACATCCGCCGCGGCGATACCGTGGTGACGTCCGGCGGCCTAGTCGGCAAAGTGACAAAAGTGGTCGACGACGACCAGATCGAGTTCGAGATCTCGGACGGCGTCCGCGTGCGGCAGATGCGGCAAATGATTTCGGGCGTGCGCGCCAAGGGCGAGCCGGCCAAGGAAAAAGCTGATACCGCCAAGGAAGATAGTTCGGCGAGCTAGCGCGCTTTCTGATCGCGCCCATTCCAGAACCTGACGGGTCAACTCGATGTTGTATTTCACGCGGTGGAAGGCGCTGGCGATCATCCTGACGGCGCTGGTGGTGTGCCTTTGCGCCGTTCCGAATTTCTTTCCCCGAGGCGACGGTAAAGACGCTGGCCGGTCTGGGCGCAGCGTCATCTGGTGCTTGGCCTCGATCTGCAGGGCGGCTCCTATCTGCTGCTGGAGGTCGATTCCAACTACGTCAAGAAAGAGAAGCTCGATCAGGTGCGTGACGACGTTCGCCGCGCGCTGCGCGACGCCAAGATCGGCTATACCGGCCTCAATGCGCGCAATGACGCCGTCGAAGTGCGCATCTCCAGAGATACCGAGCTGCCGACGGCCCTGACAAAGCTGCGCGAGCTGTCGCAGCCGCTCGGCGGTTTGCTCGGCTCCAGCGGCCAGCGCAGCCTTGAGGTCAGCGATGCCGGCGGCGGGTTGATCCGCCTGACGGTGCCGCAGGCGGCCATTACCGAGCGCATCCGCCAGACCATCGAACAATCGATCCAGATCGTCGAGCGCCGCGTCAACCAGCTCGGCACGGTCGAGCCGGTGATCCAGCGGCAGGGCACCGACCGTATCCTGGTGCAGGTGCCGGGCCTGCAGGACCCGACCGAGCTGAAGCGAACTCCTGGGCAAGACCGCCAAGATGGAATTCCGCATGGTCGATACGACCGTGCCGCCGGATCAGGCCGCGCAAGGCCGGGTGCCGCCGGATTCCGAAGTTCTGATGAGCGCGCAGCCGCCCAAGATACCCTATGTCGTCAAGAGACAGGTTCTGGTGTCCGGCGGCGAACTGACCGATGCGCAGCCGGGATTCGACCAGCGCTCGGGCGAACCGATCGTCTCCTTCCGCTTCAATTCCGCGGGCTCGCGCAAATTCGCGCAAGCGACCTCGGAGAATGTCGGGCAGCCCTTCGCGATCGTGCTCGACAATGAGGTGATTTCCGCGCCCGTGATCCGCGAACCCATCACCGGCGGTTCCGGGACAGATTTCGGGCAATTTCACGGTGCAGTCAGCCAACGATCTCGCGATCCTGCTGCGCGCCGGCGCGCTTGCCGGCGCCGCTGACCGTCATCGAGGAGCGTACCGTCGGGCCCGGCCTCGGCCAGGATTCGATCGAAAAGGGCGAACTGGCGGCCTATGTCGGCTCGATCATGGTCATCGTGTTCATGCTCGTGACCTACCGGCTGTTCGGCGTGTTCGCCAACATCGCGGTCGCCATCAACGTCGCCATGATCTTCGGCGTGTTGTCGCTCTTGAATGCGACGCTGACGCTGCCCGGCATCGCCGGCATCGTGCTGACGGTCGGTATCGCGGTTGATTCCAACGTGCTGATCTATGAACGCATCCGCGAGGAAATTCGCGGCGGACGCAATGCGATTTCCGCGATCGACGCCGGCTTCAAGCGGGCGCTGTCGACCATTCTCGATTCCAACATCACCACCTTCATCGCCGCCGCGGTGCTGTTCTATATCGGCACCGGGCCGGTGCGCGGCTTTGCCGTGACGCTCGGCATCGGCATCATCACCACGGTTTTCACCGCCTTTACGCTTACCCGCCTGATCGTCGCGACCTGGGTACGGTGGAAGCGGCCGCAAAGCGTGCCGATCTAGAGGAATGCGGCTTTGACTCATTTCGTTCTCATCGGGCTTGGCATTCTGATTGCCGTGCTGACCGTGGTCAGCGCGCTCGGCTTTTTGCCGTCGCTGCGGATCGTGCCCGACAATACCCATTTCGATTTCACGCGCTTTCGCCGCATCAGCTTTCCGATCTCGGCGCTGCTCTCGATTGTCGCGATCACGCTGTTCTTCACCCACGGACTGAACTTCGGCATCGATTTCAAGGGCGGCACGCTGATGGAAATCCGGGCCAAGTCCGGCACCGCCGACATCGCTTCGATGCGCGCGACACTGGGCGGTCTCGGCCTTGGCGATATCCAGTTGCAGCAATTCGGCGGCCCGGACGAAGTACTGATCAGGGTTGCCGAACAGCCCGGCGGCGACGCGGCGCAGCAGGAGGCGGTGCAGAAGGTGCGCGGCGCGCTCGGCGACGCCGTCGAATACCGGCGCGTCGAAGTGGTCGGACCGCGCGTTTCCGGCGAATTGCTCGCCTACGGCATGCTCGGGCTGATGCTCGCGATCATCTCGATCCTGATCTATCTCTGGTTCCGGTTCGAATGGCAGTTCGCGCTTGGCGCCATGATCGCCAACGTCCACGATATCGTGCTGACGATCGGCTTCATGTCGATCAGCGCAGGTCGATTTCGACCTCACCAGTATCGCGGCGCTGTTGACGATCCTTGGTTATTCCCTGAACGACACCGTCGTGATCTACGACCGCATCCGCGAAATGCTGCGGCGGTACAAGAAAATGCCGATGCCGGAATTGCTCAACGAGTTGATCAATTCGACCCTGTCGCGCTCGATCATCACCCACGTCACGGTGACGCTGGCGCTGCTGGCGCTGCTGCTGTTCGGCGGCAATGCCATCCACAGCTTCACCGCGGTGATGATGTTCGGCGTGGTGCTGGTCGGCACCTATACGTCGATTTTCATCGCGGCACCGATCCTGATCTATCTCGGCGTCGGCACCAACCGGGCCGACGCGCCGGACACGCCGCAAAAGAAGTGACACCGGCATGATCCCGAAAAGTGGGAACCGGTTTTCGGACGAGATCATGCCCAAACAACCAACCAGCCGCCCGGACGCACCGCATCTTCCGAGGTCGGCGCCGATCGAGGCTTACGGCAACGGCGGCTTTGCCTTCGCCGAGATGTCGCATCGCGGCTCGTTGCTGTGCCTGCCGGATGCGATCTGGGCCTGGCCGGTGACGAAGGCGAGCGAGATCGACGAGTACTCGCTGGCCCGCGTCTTCGCGGCCGCGAATGCCATCGATACGCTGATCATCGGCACCGGCACCGGACGTCTGGCTGCCGCCGCCGAGGTCTGCGCGAGGCGTTGCGCGTCGTGCGGTATCGTGCTGGACCCGATGCAGACGGGACCTGCGATCCGCACCTACAACATCATGATCGGCGAGAGGCGGCGCGTCGCGGCGGCGCTGATTGCGGTTCCATGAGCGATCCGGACTGGGAGCAGGGAAGCGGCCAGCTTCTGCGCCGAACTGGTGCGCGGCCACGATTTTGCCCGTTATGCCTCCACGCTGTTCCTGCCTGCGCCCCAGCGCCGCGCGCTGTTGGCGCTATACGCCTTCAATGTCGAGATTTCCCGCGTGCATGAGCAGGTCAGTCAGCCGCTGCCGGGTGAAATGCGCTTGCAATGGTGGACCGACATGCTGGCGGGAGCGGGCCATGGCGGCGTCGAGGGCAACCCGGTTGCGGCCGAATTGCTGCTGGCGATCCGGACCTGGCGGCTGCCGGTCGAACGGCTGTCGCGCCTGGTCGAGGAGCATCAGTTCGATCTCTATAACGATCCGATGCCGACCATGGCGGCGCTGGAAGGCTATATCAACGATACCTCGTCGGTCCTGTTCTCGCTGTCCGCACTGATCGCCGGGCATTCGTCGGAGCAGATCGAGCATCTGGCGCGCCATGCGGGCCTGGCCCAAGGCATGGCGCAGGTGATGGCTTCGCTGCCGCTGGACGCTTCGCGGCGTCAATTGTTCGTGCCGCAGCAGGTGCTGGAGAGTCACGGCTGCGGGATCGAGGAGGTGTTTGCGGGCAAGGAAACCCCAAAATTGCGCGCCGCGCTGGATCATCTGACTTGGCAAGGCGCGGGGGCATCTGCGGACGGCCTCGGGCTGCTTGCGACGGTAGCGCCGCCGGAGGTGCGGCCCGTGTTCCTGCCGCTGGCGCAGGTGCGGCGCGATCTCGCGCGGATGTCGCGTGCCGACAACGATCCGTTCGTGCCGCGATCAACATCGAGGTTTCGGACGCTGTGGACGTTGTGGCGGGCGTCGCGGTCGCGGCAGTTCTCAGCCTGAGGGCGAATTCAGATCCGCCGTTTCGAAATTGAACCGGTCGCGCAGATTCTTGCGCTGCTCCAGAATGTTTTTCAGGAACGCGCGGTCGGTCTCACTCGTCATCATCGGCTCGATCAGATCGAGCTGGTTGGTGGCGACCAGTTGCAGGACCTCGGTGCGAGGTTTGCCGCTTGCATCGCGCGGCAGGCGCGTGCACCACCTGGATATGCTCCGGCGGTTTGGGGCCCTTTGCCGCCGCAAGTTCGCTTGCGCGATCTGCGCCTCCAGCGCGGTCTGTTCGGCCTCGACGAAGGCATAAAGCCCGACGCCGGTGCGCCGGTCGGCGAAGGCGACGATGGCCGCATCGCGCACGGCGGGATTCTTCCTGATCAGATCGATCAGCACCGGCGCGTCGTTGACGAGGCGGCGGCCGCCGCCTTCGCGATCGGTGAAATTGAACAGGCCGCGGGTGATGGCGCGGTAGACCTTCTTGCCGGTCGCAAGCCAGATGCTGGCGACCAGCGATTTGCGCGCGAGAATCTTGCGCTCCTTCGGCGTCAGCGCCGTCGGCGCGTAGCTGCGCTTGTGCTTCAGCAGATGCCGAAGGTCCTCGTAAGCCGCGATCCGGAACAGCCGGCCGCGGGTCCGGAAGCAGGCAGCGAGCTGGAAGTCGGTGAGATAGGCGCGGCCGTCGCGGCCCACGCAGCCAGTTCTGCTCCTTGGCGAGATCATTGTGGCAGATGCCGGCGCGATGCAGCTTGCGCAGCGCCTGCTTGGCCGACCGGAAATAGCCGACGTCGCCGAACGGCTTTGCCAGATGCAGCGCCACCCCGTCGATGAAGCCGCGCACCAGCGCCTGCCGGCCGGCCCACAGCAGTTCGGGGCCGACACGCAGATCGCGCGCCAACGCCAGCGCGCGGCGCTCGCGGGCGAACAGATGGCGCGCCGGCAGGTAGGACCACCACGGCACCTGATCGATCCGGCGCAATACCGCATCGACGTCGCCATCTGCCGTTCGGAAGCGGCCGCGCTCGACCGTGGAGAACACGTCGCGCTTGAGCAATACGCCTTCGGTCCATCGCGCCGACAGAACCTCGGCGTCGTCCCTTCGGCAAACTCATGAAATACTCACGCTGCCGCAGCTACGCGCAGATGATCGGCAATCCAGCGATCGAGATCGGACAGCGCGCGGGCGCTGATGGCCCGCCGCTTGGCGATCGTCTTTTCGTTGCCGCGCAGGCGCGTGCCGTCGGGCGTTTCTGGTGGGCGGCGCTGGCGAGCGGCGGAAACAATCCGAAATTGATGTTCATCGGCTGAAACGAGCGCGGGCCGCTGTCGATGGTTTCGATATGGCCGCCGGTGATATGGCCGAGCAGCGATCCCAGCGCCGTCGTCGACGGCGGCGGCGGCAGCGACCGGCCACGTGCATCGGCGGCGGCGTAAAGGCCCGCGATCAAACCGATACTTGCGGACTCCACATAGCCTTCGCAGCCGGTCATCTGCCCGGCAAAGCGCAGCCGCGGCTCGGCGCGAAGGCGCAACTGCGGCATCCAGCAGTTTCGGCGAATTCAGGAAGGTGTTGCGGTGCAGGCCTCCGAGCCGCGCGAATTCGGCGTTCTCGAGCCCGGGAATCGTGCGGAAGATGCGCTGCTGCGCGCCGTATTTCAGCTTGGTCTGGAAGCCCACCATGTTGTAGAGCGTGCCGAGCCTGTTGTCCTGGCGCAATTGCACGATGGCGTAGGCCTTGACGGTCGGATCGTGCGGATTGGTCAGCCCAACCGGCTTCATCGGGTCCGTGACGCAAGCGTCTCGCGGCCGCGCTCGGCCATCACTTCGATCGGCAGGCAGCCGTCGAAGTAAGGCGTATTGGTCTCCCACTCCTTGAAGTCGGTCTTTTCGCCCGCGATCAGCGCATCGACGAAGGCGTCGTATTGCTCTTTGGTCATCGGGCAATTGATGTAATCGGCGCCGGTACCGCCGGGGCCGAGCTTGTCGTAACGCGACTGAAACCACGCCGCGGACATGTCGATGGAATCCCGGTGCACGATCGGCGCGATCGCGTCGAAGAACGCCAGCGCGTTCTCGTCGGTCAGTTGGCGAATGGCGTCGGCCAGCGGCGCCGAGGTGAGGGGCCCGGTCGCGACGATGACGTTGCCCCAGTCGGCCGGAGGCAGGCCGGCGATTTCGCCGCGCCGCAGTTCGATCAGGGGATGGTCGTGCAAGCGCCTTGGTGACGGCGGCAGAGAATCCGTCGCGGTCCACCGCCAGCGCGCCGCCGGCAGGCACCTGGTTGGCGTCGGCGGCGCGCATGATCAGCGAGCCCAGCCGGCGCATTTCGGCGTGCAGCAGGCCGACCGCGTTGTTGGCGGCGTCATCGGAGCGAAAGGAATTGGAGCACACGAGTTCGGCAAGGCCTTCGGTGCGATGCGCCTCGGTCATTCGGTCCGGGCGCATTTCGTGCAGCACGACGGGGATCCCGGCATCTGGCGACCTGCCAAGCCGCTTCCGAGCCGGCGAGGCCGCCGCCGACGATATGCACGGTTTGAGAGGGGGATTTGGTGCCTGTCATAGGCACAGAGGTAGCGCGTTTCGTCGCGTAGTGGAATGCGCCTAGCCGTCTTGATACGACAACGCCCGCAACTCGGCGGGCGTTATCCGTTTCGACAGTCGGCTGAAAGCTATCAGCCGTTGTAGTTGCCGGCTGCAACGCGCGGAATATCCGAGCGATCAAGGCCGATATCGGCCAGTTCGCGATCGCTGAGCTGGGACAATTCGGCTGACATTGCGCTGATAGTCCCGGAACGCCTGGATCATGCGGATGAGCGAGAGCAACATGGTAGTCTCCTTGTATTTACGATTCAGCTCCTTGGAGGGAGACCCCATCGTTGAAATGAATATAGGGCAGTATTTTGCAATGCAGAAGTTCCAATGCTGCGGTGCAGCTAATCATGATATGCATAGCTAGAGTAAGAGACGATTAACCGTTCGGCATAGCTGCCTGATTGGTCATCGCCGAGGGCTGGCAGCTACTCCGGCGCGCCCAAAAAACCCTTGTGAATTAACGGGATTCCGCCACACAAGCCCGAGGAGCCTGTTAGGCGAAAAGATAGGAATTAGCTCTGCTAACGCAAGGTTGAGTTGAGGATAGGCCGTTAGCTGGGCGGCTTGCTTTCAGGCTGAAATCTCCAAAGCTCATGCGTAATTCGCATGTGACATAAAAATGAATATAAAATCATTATTATGGGTTGGGGATTTTACGGCATGTGGGCGAGCTGGCTGGCGAAATAGCCGACTGGTTTTCGCGTAAACCTCGCTCTTGTTCCACTGCTGGAGGACCGCGAAATTCGCGCTGCCGGGTTCCCAGTCCTTGCCGCGCTGCCAGCCATAGCTGGCCAGGAAATTAGCGGTGGATGCCAGCACATCGGGTGCGCTGCGCAACAGGTCACGGCGGCCGTTGCCATCGAAATCCACCGCGAATTTGATATAGGACGACGGCATGAACTGGGTCTGGCCGATCTCGCCGGCCCAGGCGCCGCGCATCTCCGATGGCGCGAGGTCGCCGCGCTCGATGATGCGCAACGCGTCCATCAATTCGCCCCGAAACATCTCCGAACGCCGGCAGTCATAGGCCAGCGTCGCCAGCGAGCGCATCGTCGGGAATTTTCCGGTATTGACGCCGAAGTCAGTCTCCAGTCCCCAGATCGCGACCAACACCTCGCCGGGCACGCCGTAGCTTTGCTCGATCCGCGAGAGCACCGAGCCATACTGCTTCATCATGTTGGAACCGCGCGCAAGACGCGGCGGAACCATGCGGCCGGAGAACTCCTCGAAACTCTGGTTGAAGACCTTTTGCGAGCGATCCCGCGACAGCACCGCCTTGATCGAGCGTCACGCCGTTCAGGCCGGAGGCGATGGCCGCTTGTGAAATGCCCTTCGCGGCGGCTTCAGTCTTGAAATCGTCGAGCCATGCCTGAAAGCTGCCCGTGCCGCAGGGTGCCGCGAGCGCTGCGGGTGCCGCTATCGTGAGAGCAGCGCTCACCGCGAAGGCGCAACCGATGATCATCGATATTCGCACAGAATAGCTTCGCTCTTGAAGATCGGGACCCGGACGATTCGATATGTCGGGGGCAACCGCGGCTAAAACAAGGCTTCCGGGCCAAGCCGCCGGTTAACAATCAACCGGCGGCCTGATCAGATCTTAGTCTATCAGGTGTTCAATCTTATGCGCCGTCCTTGCGCCGCCATGGAAACAGGTTGGCGGGGAAATCCACGGCCGACTTCCGTTCACGCGGCGGCCGCGGCGGGATTGGCCGTGCATTCGGATCGATCGCGACCACCTTGCGATAGAGATGCCAGGTGGCGTGGCCGAGCAGCGGGATGACGATGGCGAGACCCAGGAAGAACGGCAGCGATCCCACCACCAGCAGCGCCGCGACGATCAAGCCCCAGGCCGCGATCGTCACCGGGTTTTTTGCCGCCACCCGAAGCGAGGTGACCATGGCCTCGCCGGCGCTGGCGTGGCGGTCGAGCATCAACGGAAATGCCACTACGCTGATGCAAAGCGCGACGACCGCGAACAGGAAGCCCACGCCGCATCCCACGATGATTAACCACCATCCTTGCGGCGTCGTCAGCACCCGCCCTGCAAAGTCGGGGATTTCGGCCGCGGCTTCATAGCCGAACGTCGCGACATAAATCGCCTGCGCGGTCGCTACCCAGGTTACGAACAGCGCAAGCAGCAGCGTGCCCAGTCCGAGCATGGCGCCGAAGGACGGCGAGCGCAGCACGTCGAGGGCATCCCAGGCGGAAGCTTGCTCGCCGCGCTCGCGGCGGCGGCTGAGTTCATAGAGACCGAGCGCCGCGAACGGACCGAGCAGGGCGAAGCCCGCCGCCAGTGGAAACAATAGCGGCAGCACCGCGTAGCCGGAGACCGCGCGCGCCAGCACCAGGCCGAGTATCGGATAAATCACGCAGAGGATGATGGCGTGGCTTGGAACCGCCTTGAAGTCTTCCCAGCCGAGCCGCAGCGCTTGACGCAGATCGGAAAGGCCGATCTTGCGGATCACAGGTGTCGAGGCGGTATCTTGCGCTGGCTGAGCCAGCGGCGTGACATTGCCGGAGTAGGGTGTGGCCATGGTCGCAATCTCCCTTGACGCAGCGGCCGCATTTCACGCCGCTATGGGGAGGCGCGTGGAACCGGCTGCAGAAATGATCACGATCAAGGCCAGACGCGAAGACAGTGAAACCAAAACTGGCCGTGTCGCGAACTGAACACGCAGCGTACTCTCAATTGCAGTTGCTGTCGCTCACGCTTGAGTGAATTTTTTCATTGCCGCGGCGCACAGCCATCCTTGTCATCCCGCCGTCATTCCGCCTCAGTTAAGCTAATCTCTGGGCGTCTCTCCTGCATTGGCAAGTGCGGCCGAGCCGACTAAGCTTTGGTAGCGGTCCGGTCCGGTGCTGCCGGTCATCGAGAGCGTGCTGTTCAAGACTTGACGCGATCACCCGATTCATTGGGAGAAAACCATGAGTATTTTCGGAAAAATCATGAGCGCGATCTTCGGCACCAAGGCTGACGCAGCCCCAGGCAGCGGCGGCGCTTCCGCTGCTCCGGCTTCCGGCTCGGCTGCGCCGGCCGGCGGATCGTCCGCATCCCCCGCCGCCCCGGCACAATCCGTCGATGTCGCCCCGATCCTGGATAAGGCGGTGGCCGCGAAGGGAGAGAAACTGGAATGGCGCACGTCCATCGTCGATCTGATGAAGGCGCTCGATATCGATTCCAGCTTTGCCGCGCGCAAGGAACTTGCGAACGAACTCGGCTATACCGGCGACAGCAATGATTCCGCCAGCATGAACATCTGGCTGCACAAGCAGGTGATGGCCAAGCTCGCCGCGAACGGCGGCAAACTCCCCGCCGACGTCAAGTGGTGAGGGATCCCCATCCCTCCATCCAAAAGGCCCGCGTCGTCGCGGGCCTTTTTTTTGCCTGGCGCGAGCTGCTTCATCACCTTGCCCGGCGCGACGCTCGAGGCTAGATACGGCTTCGGGAAAGACCAACAGACAAGAAGCCGGAGCAACCCATGGATACCGTCGACCGCAGGACCATTCTTGCATCGGGCGCATTGGCGCTGGCGGGCGCTGCGACCCAAAGCGGTCCGGCGCAGGCGCAATCGGGCGGAAAGCCGATTTTCGCGGTGCCGGCGGTCACGATCCCGATTGCCGGCGAGAGCGACGTGTTTCCGGTCCGCCGCATCTATTGCATCGGTCGCAACTATGCCGCGCACGCGCTTGAGCGCGGATCCGATCCGACCCGCGAGCCGCCGTTCTTTTTCCAGAAACCGACCGACGCGATCCAGAATGTAGCGGTCGGCGAGGTGGCCGATCATCCCTATCCCTCGCTCACCAAGAACTATCACCATGAGGTCGAGCTGGTGGCGGCGTTGAAATCCGGCGGCGCCAATATTGCGCCGGAGCAGGCGCTCGATCACGTCTACGGCTACGCACTCGGTCTCGACATGACCCGGCGCGATCTGCAGAACGGCATGTCGGCCGAAAAGAAGCCGTGGGAAATCGGCAAGAGCTTTGACCACGCCGCCGTGATCGGTCCGATCCACCCGGTGACGAAGACGGGGCATTTCACCAAGGGCGCGATCTCGCTTGCCGTCAACGGCACGGTGCGGCAATCCTCCGACCTCGACAAGATGATCTGGAGCGTCGCCGAGCAGATCGCCAAATTGTCGGAAGCGTTCGAGCTGAAGGCCGGCGACATCATCTATTCCGGCACGCCCGAAAACGTCGGCCCGGTGGTGAAGGGCGACGTGTTGCTGTGCAAGCTCGATGGCCTGCCGGATATGTCGATCCGGATCGTGTGAATTCAGTCTTGTCATTCCCCGCGCAAACGCGCAGCGCTTGTCGCCGGGACGTCCGAAGGACGAATCTCAGATGTGCAATTGCACATCGGGGAATCTCGAACTTTATGATCTCGAGGTTCTCCGATGTGCAATTGCACATCGTAGTTCGACGCTTCGCGTCGCCCTCAGCGACAAGCGATAGCGCTTGCGCGGGGAACGACAATTTGCGGCTCACCCCACCAGATCCTCGTATTCCCCGTGCTTGCGCAAATAGTCGACCACGAAACTGCAGCCAGCGATGACCTTGTGGCCGTCGGCGCGGATCAACTCCAACGCACCCGCGACCAGCTCCGAGGCGATGCCGTGGCCACGCAGCGCGCGCGGTGTCTCGGTGTGGGTGATGATCACCGCCTGGGGGTGAGGCGGTAATTGGCAAAGGCGAGCCCGCCCTCGACGTCGAGCTCGAAGCGGCTTTGCGCCTTGTTGTCGCGGACTTGATTCATCTCGGGGTCTTACGCAAGCAAATCCTGATAGGAAGCGTTCTTCTCGATAAAGGCCTTCACGAACGGGCATTGCGGGATCACCTTCAATCCGTCGGCCCGCACCTGGTCGAGCGCGCCCTTGATCAACCTCGAACCGATGCCCTTGCCGCCGAGTTCCGGCGGCACCTCGGTGTGAACGAAAGTGATGATGCCCTCTGACATCTTGTAATAGGTGGCGGCAAGATGGCCCTCGACGGTGAGCTCAAAGCGGTGCTGCGCCTTGTTGTTGACGACTTCGGTCATGGCCTTGGTTTTCGCGAGATCGTCAGACCACTTCTTTCAAGGATTCGGCAAGCAGGCCGCGGATCGACCAGGCTTCGCCGTCGATGGTGCCCGAGATATCGTCGATCTTCCATTTGCCGTCCTCGCGGACGAAATCATAGCGGATCGTGTTGTCGGAGACCTTCATGCGCAGCAGGTGACCCGTGATGGTGGCGGCGACGACCGCCTTGTCCGACTCGAGCTTCTCCGCCACCACCTTGAACGATTTCACGTCCGGCTCTTGCGAGTTGGTGACGGGATCGAAATCGATCGGCGGAACGTCGTCCTTCGGCGTATGGGCGTCCGCTTTGGCCCATAATTCGATCAGCGATTTTGACAGGTATTTTGCCTTCGCGGTCTTGTTTTCGATGACGAAGGTGCCGCCGCCATCGCCCTTGCCCTTTGCCGCGCGCGTATAGATCGCGTTGATGATGGCCACGGGATCAGGGGAGGGTTGAGCCGCACGGGCGCCATAGGGGCTGGCCAGCAAGCTGCCCAGTCCGGTCAAAACGAGATTACGTCGGGTGATCATGTGATTCCTCAAAATCGAATGGCCTTGCTTATAGACGAGAATGCGGCCTTCGTGGGGGCGTGCGGCAATGCAATTTCCGGCCTTGCCCTGCCCATTAACAAACGATCATGAATCTGCTTCAAGCTTGCGGGATGACCGGGTCGGCGATGCTACTCCGGCCGATGCCTGATGATTGCAAAAAGGTTCCTGCCATGAAACTCATCCTCATTCTGCTCGGCGTCGTCATGCTGGTCGTGGCCGGCGTCTATTTCCTGATACCGGGGGAGCAATTGCCGAGCTTGTTTCCCGGACACGACACCGGCGTGATGCGGGTACATGTCAAGCACGGCGTGGTCGCCGCCGTGGCAGGCCTCGTGCTGCTGGCAGCGGGATGGTGGATGGGACGAAGGTGAGGGGAGCTTCGGTCCGCACCAGGCGCGTGTGAGGTCTGCGGATCGTCCGTGTTCGAAGTTCAAACAGCCAAGACGGTCTTGATTCCGTCATTGCGAGAGCCAGCGAAGCAATCCATTTTCACCGCGCCAGGAAAGAACATGGATTGCTTCGTCGTTTCACTCCCTTGCGCAAACGCTTCGCGTTTGTCGCAGGCAATGACATCTGAATACACCTTCGCGTTCCCGCGGCGCGATTAGCGTCCGAGTTGTGCAGGTAAGACCCTCAAAGCAACAGAGGGCGCAGGAAACGCCGGGTGCCAGCCGCACCCGCAGCCTCGTGTGCAAAGTAGAAAGCACACGAGTTAGTCACCACAGGTTCGGCCGAGATCACCCGGCGTTTCCTGCGCAATGGTTTTACGGCTTATTTCGTACTCTCCCCGGTGACCGGGCTTTCTTGCCACCGTCATCCCTAAGAAGCTTGCTTCTCAAGAACTTGACGCCAGCGTCGGGGCGTCAGGACCACACGACTTCGCCGTCCGCGAACCGTCTCCGCAAAAGCCACCCGGCGGTCCTGGTACCGGTCCCGCCGAAGCCTTGGCGAAGGCGGAATCAGCGTCGCTCGTCCAGCGACACTGCCGCGTCCATCGCATCCCGCATCAACGTTCGTGACGACGCGTACGCCCCTCTGATCGAGGCGGGATGGGGAGATGTTGCCGCTGATTTGGGGTTGAGATCAATGCGGCCAGCCGCGGCAGATTGGCACGACGGCCATGTAGTGAGTGCTTCGCCACATGACGACGAACCAAGGGATGCCGTCGGACATGTCTCTCAATCTGGCGATCTCGTTGTCGTGTCAGGCCCGTAATGTTAAATCGCGTTCGGACCGTTACGGCGGGTGACCCATGCCGGAGATCGGGCGCGATCGTCTCGGCGCCGCCGTATCTGCCGAGGGCTTGCCTCGGTGGGGGCCCGCTTCGTTCGTCAGGGGATGGTCTTGAATTGGAGCGCATATGTCTGGTTCGTCGCGTCGCCGCAAACAGCTTGAAGACGAAATGTTCGCGCTGGGCGAGGAGGCGATGATCATCGAGGAATTCGACGGCTTCGTCGCTGGTCTGCTGGTATGTCCGGAGCTGATCTCGCCCGGTGAGTGGCTTCCGATCGTCTTGAACCGGGAGGGCCATGATCGTCCGCCCGCCCTCGACGACGTGGACCACGCCAACCGGGTTATCGGTCTCATCATGGATCACTATAACGATGCCGCGCTCACGCTGATGGAGCGTCCCGAACGCTATCGTCCTTTGTTCCCCTTCGACATGCGCAACGGTGACGTCCTTTGGGAGATCTGGATCGAGGGCTTTGCCCGGGCCGTCGACCTCCGTCCGGCGGCCTGGCAAAAGTTGCTGGACGCCGATACCGACCCGGCCGCGGCAATGCTGGGAATGCTGACGCTCACTGATATCGTCCACGGCGATCACGATATGCCGCGGGAGGAGGTTGATCGCCTGACCGCTGCCGCGCCAAACCTGATCCCGGGCTGGGTCGTCACTCTCAATAGCTGGCGGATCGGCAATACCCGGCCGGCATCGGTCGTTGAGCAGATGGCAACGCCGTTTTCCGCTACGAGAGGCAAAGTCGGCCGCAACGAACCATGTCCATGCGGCTCGGGAAAGAAATACAAGAGGTGTTGCGGCGTGAATTGAGCGGGGGCTCAAGGGCGACGTCTACGAGGTCGAAATCGTTGATTGCCACCGAGGTTGAACGCCATGGCACCAGTTGTACACCCCCGCCGTTTGTTGAAGCGCGAAATGGCGTCGCGAAAGCTCAGCGCAAACCGACTCTCGCTCGATATCGGCGTTGCCTCCGGTCGTATCACCGACATCCTCAACGGCCGCCGCGCGATCACGGCCGATACCGCGGTGCGGCTTGGCCGCTATTTCGGCAACAGCGCGCAGTTCTGGCTGGACCTGCAGCGTCAATACGACATCGGCGTGGTTGAACGCGAAAAGGGCGCCGAGATTGCAAGGCGCGTCAGGCTGGCGGATGCTGCGTAGGCAGTCGGCGCCGTTACTCTTGCGCTACTAAGCTGCCGCTACCTCCGGTGAGGCGGCCTCACTTGACCGGTTCACCCAACAACTTGCCTGTCGTGTTGTGGATGAAGTGCATCTTGGTGCAGGCTGGGCACACGACCGCCGAGTGGCTGTCTCTTGCATCCTCCGGGACGTCTGCCAGCCAATGCTGCACGTTCATCCCGGTTCGGGGACATCTGAATAGGAGGGGTTTGGCCATGGGAAATATATGCCGCGGGTCCCCGCTAACGAAAATTACGGATGTTTACGTAGGTACTTAGGCGCGTGTGGCATAGGTCACAACTCTGTCTGATGGCCGATCGGGAAGAATTCAATCACATGGGCTAAATCAGCGTGTTTCCCACTTCCAGGGGAATGATGTTCCTGTTATGTTCCTGAGTTGAGGTGACCTTGGGCCTCGACCACGAGCGGCGAAAGTATGAGTTCGAAGCGAAATCGCACCATCAATATGCCGGCGCCGTATCTGAGACGGCTCTGGCTCGATCCGACGCGGATCGATGACCGCAAGGCCTATCCGTTCTGCCTGCCGTTTCTGCACGATGATTTCGAACTGAGCCTGGATCGCCCCATCACCATCATCGTCGGCGAAAACGGCACCGGGAAATCCACGCTGCTGGAAGGCATCGCGGTGCTCGCCGGCTATGACGAAGCCGGCGGCGGCAAGGGCTATCGGCCGGTCGATCATTCCGATGCGGTTGAGGTCATGGGCGGAGAACTTTCGAAGGCGCTGCGCGCGAGCTGGCTGCCGAAGATCACCAACGGCTGGTTCTTCCGCGCTGAGAGCTTCTTTTCGGTCGCGAGATATCTCGACGCAGCCGGCCGAGCCCGGGATCCGCCGGACTTCCTCTCGCATTCGCACGGCGAAGGTTTTTTGCGCTTCTTCGAGGAGCGCTGCCAGCGGCAGGGCATCTTCATCTTCGACGAACCGGAATCGGCGCTGTCGCCGGCGCGCCAGATGGAATTCTTGAAACTGATGCGGCGGATGGAGGAATCCACGATCTGCCAGGTCGTGATGGCCACGCATTCGCCAATGCTGATGGCCTATCCCAACGCGCGGCTGTTGCGGCTGTCGAAATATGGACTGGAGCCGGTGACCGTCGAGCAGACGGATCACTTCAAGGTCATGCGCGAGTTCTGTGATGATCCGGCGGGGTTTGTGGAGGCGGTGATGGCGGAGTGAGGCGAGTTGGCCGAGTGTAGGGCGGATAAGGTCTAAATAGGCGCTTCACGCCCTGCGAGCCGGCGTACAGTCAGTGCATCGCCCAGCTGGCGAGGCTCCAGGACACCGACCCCAAAAACCAAAACCATCCGCCCATCGTAACGGCAATGACAACGATATAGAACACCAGCAGCGCGCGATCCCGAAGGGACGATCCCGAAGCCGCCCTGTCCTTATGCTGGATTTCCGGGCCCCGAGCTGTTTTCATGGCCTCATACGTCGTCACGCCAACACCGTCCGTTCCCTGTAATCCCATTAGTCGCCGTTTCGATAGCGACGGTTCACCGGCGATGAATATGTCGCGGGTTAACCTAACCACTTACCGTTACCGGCGATTCCGGGCCGGGTCTGTGAACTCGATCACACATCGGACCGGTTCGGCAGAAACTCCATGACCGCCTCCCGACGCCGGCGACGCCAACGATCGTCGGTGGTTCTCGTCGCCACGCATTCGCCTCTCCTGATGGCCTATCCGAATGCGCGTCTGCTGCGGCTGACGAAATATGTCTGGAGCCGGTGACCGTCGAGCAGACGGATCACTTCAAGGTCATGCGCGAGTTCTGCGTAGATCCGGCGGGGTTTGTGGAGGGGGTGTTGGCGGAGTGACCGCCAACTCCATTCAATTGTCGTCGCTTGGCAGATCAAGAGACCGAGATTCGTTGTCTCGGAAATATTCACCGCGGGCAATTTCAGTAATTCGAAATTTCCGTCGATTTTTTTCCATCAGGCGGTCAACCAGACCTTTTTCGGCCATGATTTTCCCTCGCTTGCCGACCAGCTGATAAGAACAATCAAGATCGGCGGCAATTTCAGCCGCAGCGAGCTCGCGATTTTCGTTGAACAATGTTTCTAAAATTCCTAATTCCGTTGGAGGCAGCAGTAGCTCCGTCTCTATTTCCTTCCGATTAGAAATGACGTGTTCGGACGAACAAGCGCAGTTAAAATTCCGTCGGCTGGCAACGGATCGACATACAGATCCTCGATCAGGGATTTTTGCGTCTCGTCGTCGATCAATTCAGCGCGTCTATAGAGTTTCAGAGATTGCGCTGCGTCCGCGAAGTTCCTGATCTGGTCTTTCGTCCATCGAGCCATTAGTAAATTTGCCTCAAGTCAGAGAGAAAGCTCGCACTACATCACTCCGCCGCCTCGCTCGCCCCGCTCTTCCGCGGCTTGCCCGCCTTCGCCAGCACCGGCGCCAGGAACTTGCCCGTATAGCTGCGCGGCGCCTTGACGATGTCTTCCGGCGGGCCCCAGGCGACGATTTCGCCGCCGCCGTCGCCGCCTTCGGGGCCGAGGTCGATCACCCAGTCCGCGGTTTTGATCACCTCGAGATTGTGCTCGATCACGACCACGGTATTTCCCTGCGACACCAGCTCGTGCAGCACTTCGAGCAGCTTCTTGACGTCGTGGAAATGCAGGCCCGTGGTCGGCTCGTCCAGGATGTAGAGCGTGCGCCCGGTGGCGCGCTTTGACAGTTCCTTTGCCAGTTTGACGCGCTGGGCTTCGCCGCCGGACAGCGTCGTCGCCTGCTGGCCGACATGGATGTAGTCGAGGCCGACGCGGTGCAGGGTCTTAAAGGTTTCGCGCACGCGCGGCACCGCCTTGAAGAATTCGGCGGCTTCCTCGACCGTCATGTCGAGCACGTCGGCGATCGACTTGCCCTTGAACAGCACTTCCAGCGTCTCGCGGTTGTAGCGCTTGCCCTTGCAGACGTCGCAGGTGACGTAGACGTCGGGCAAAAAGTGCATCTCGATCTTGATGACGCCGTCGCCCTCGCAGGCCTCGCAGCGGCCGCCCTTGACGTTGAACGAGAACCGCCCGGGCTCGTAGCCGCGCGCCTTGGCTTCGGGGAGCCCGGCGAACCATTCGCGGATCGGCGTGAACGCGCCGGTATAGGTCGCCGGATTCGAGCGCGGGGTGCGGCCGATCGGCGACTGGTCGATGTCGATGATCTTGTCGATATGCTCCAGCCCCTCGATGCGGTCGTGGGGCGCGGCGCCTTCGCTGGCATTGTTGAGTTTTCGCGCGATCGCCTTGTAGAGCGTGTCGATCAGCAGCGTCGACTTGCCGCCGCCGGAGACGCCGGTGACGCAGGTGAACAGCCCCAGCGGAATTTCCGCCGAGACGTTCTTCAGGTTGTTGCCGCGGGCGTTGACGACCTTGATGGTGCGGCGATGGTTCGGCGGCCGGCGCTCGGGAATATCCACCGACAATTCGCCGGTGAGATATTTTCCGGTCAGCGAATTCGGGTTGCGCATGATGTCGGCGGGCGTGCCCTGGGCGACGATATGGCCGCCATGCATGCCGGCGCCGGGGCCGATGTCGAGCACATGATCGGCCAGCCGGATGGCGTCCTCGTCGTGCTCGACCACGATCACGGTATTGCCGAGGTCGCGCAGCCGCTTCAGCGTATCCAGAAGCCGCGCATTGTCGCGCTGGTGCAGGCCGATCGAGGGCTCGTCCAGCACATAGAGCACGCCGGTCAGCCCCGAGCCGATCTGCGAGGCCAGCCGGATGCGCTGGCTCTCGCCGCCGGACAGCGTGCCCGAGGCGCGCGCCAGAGTCAGGTAATTGAGGCCGACATCGAGCAGGAACGACAGCCGCTCGCGGATTTCCTTCAGGACGCGCGCGGCGATCTCGTTCTGCTGCGCGTTGAGCGCCTTCGGCACGGTCTCGAACCATTCGCCGGCGCGGCGCACCGACAGCTCGGAGATCTCGCCGATATGCTTGCCGCCGATCTTGACGCACAGCGCCTCCGGCTTCAGCCGATAGCCGTGGCAGGCTTCGCAGGGAACGTCGGAGAAATACTTGCCGAGTTCCTCGCGCGCCCATTCGCTTTCGGTCTCGCGATAGCGGCGGTTGATGTTGGTGATGACGCCCTCGAACGGCTTCTTGGTGTCGTAGGAGCGCACGCCGTCTTCGTAGGAGAATTTGATCTCGTCCTCGCCGGAGCCGTGCAGGATCGCGGCTTGCGTCTTCTTCGGCAGGTCCTTCCACTTGGTGTCGAGCGTGAACTTGTAGAATTTGCCGAGCGCGGTCAGCGTCTGGATGTAATAGGGCGAGGACGATTTCGCCCAGGGCGCGATCGCGCCCTTGCGCAAGGTCAGTTCCTTGTCGGGAATGACCAGATCCTCGTCGATATGCTGCTCGACGCCGAGGCCGCCGCAGGCCGGGCAGGCGCCATAGGGATTGTTGAAGGAAAAGAGTCTGGGCTCGATCTCCGGAATGGTGAAGCCGGAAACCGGGCAGGCGAATTTTTCCGAAAACAGAATCCGCTCCGGCCCGCTCTTGTCGTGGATCTTTGCGGTCTTCTTCTTGTCGTCAGCCGCAGGCGCCGCCGGCGCGTCGGCATATTCGATCACCGCCAGCCCCTCGGCGAGCTTCAGCGCGGTCTCGAAACTTTCCGCCAGCCGCTGGCCGATATCCGGCCGCACCACGATGCGGTCGACCACGACGTCGATGTCGTGCGGGAATTTCTTGTCGAGCGTGGGCGCTTCCGCAAGTTCGTAGAACGTGCCGTCGATCTTGACCCGCTGGAAGCCCTTCTTGAGATATTCGGCGAGTTCCTTCCTGTACTCGCCCTTGCGGCCGCGCACGACCGGCGCCAGCAGATAGAGCCGGGTGCCTTCGGGCAGCGCCAGCACGCGGTCGACCATCTGCGAGACGATCTGGCTTTCGATCGGCAGGCCGGTGGCGGGCGAATAGGGCACGCCGACGCGCGCCCACAACAGCCGCATGTAGTCGTAGATCTCGGTCACGGTGCCGACGGTCGAGCGCGGATTCTTCGAGGTGGTCTTCTGCTCGATCGAGATCGCCGGCGACAGGCCGTCGATCTGGTCGACGTCGGGCTTCTGCATCATCTCCAGGAACTGGCGCGCATAGGCCGACAGCGACTCGACGTAGCGCCGCTGTCCCTCGGCGTAGATGGTGTCGAAGGCGAGCGAGGATTTTCCGGAGCCGGACAGCCCCGTAAAGACCACGAGCCTGTCGCGCGGGATCTCGACGATCGATGTTCTTGAGATTGTGCTCGCGCGCGCCGCGAATGGTTATCGCGCGCAGGCCGAGCTCGCACTCTGTTGGCGCTTGGCCCTGATCACTTCATCCATATCGGCATTTCCAGGCGCGTTGGCCGCGCCGCATTCAGGCGCGCTTCGCCGGAAACCGGGGATCGGACGCCAATGGGTGAGTTCGGAACATAGGAAGAACGGCGCGGGATTTCCAGTGCCCCGTGCAAGCCATCAACGGTTTGTTGGATGATGAGTCGTTTTCAGGCTGGAACATGCGCCGCGATGGCAGCAGCAGGCAGTAGCCGCGCAGGCAAGGAACGCAAAAAAAAGGCCGGCGCGAGGCCGGCCTTTTCCAGATTCAAGACGTTCAGATCGCGATCAGTACTTCGCGACCACCGGGCCGCCCCAGCGGTAGTTGACGCGAACGGTGACCATATCGGCATCGCCGCGAATGCGGTCGCTGCCAAAAGGCAGACTGGCAGGAGGGACCGTGAAGTTGATGTTGTTGTTGGCGATGAACAGATGGTCGTACTCGACGCCGGCCGACCAGTTCGGCGCGAAGCTGAATTCCACACCAGCGCCGACCGTGCCGCCCCAGCGGTTGTCGCCTGAAGACGTTGCAGCGACAACGCCGCCAGATGAGGATGTCGTTGCTGTCGGCAACCACCGCCGCGCCGCCCTTGAGATAGAGCAGGGTGGTGTTCCAGGCGTAGCCGACCTGTCCGGTGAACAGACCGAACGCATCGATCCGCGACCGGTTGGTGTAGGCGGGATTGAGGATGCTCACGCTGCTGCCGTGCAGATCGGCCCAATCGCCCAGCGCTTCCAGACCGAACACCCAGGAATTCATCTGCCAGCGATAACCCATTTGAGCGCCGGCGACGGCACCCGATGTGTCGTGGCAGCCGTCAGCCGCAATGAAAGTGCCCGCAGCCGAAATCGAATCGAAGCAGCGATTTGCGGTGCCCCAGCCACCGTTGACGCCGAGATAGAAGCCGCTCCAATCGTAGGCGGCGGGGATCATGACGGGCGCCTTGCTATAGGTCTGCGCCGGAAGATCAGCCGCCGAGCGCGGGAGCGACCACGCCCATCGCGACGAGACCGACGGCGCCGAGCAAGAACCTCTTCATCCTAGTCTCTCCGGTCTTTTGCCCGCTTCGTTTCATTCTGAAGCGCTTTGCCCGAACCTGCGACCGCCCGGCGCTCTCAATTTCGGAATCGATACTAACGGCATTGGAGGACAATTGCCGTCGTCCGAAATGCAACACCTCCAGGCGAAGTGGATGCCCGGAAGTGAGTGGATTGTCGGGGTTTTTCTGGAATCCGACGGAATCCCTGCCAGGGCTCCGAAACGGCCCCACCCGCAGCATGACCGTCGCGGTCCGGCCGGCGTGATTATTTGCCGGAACAAAACTGGAACATCGGGCGGTGAAATGCTATATGTGGATAACCGCCGATCCAGCGGCTCGCGGGGCGGGCGAGCGTATAGGGTCGGCGCCAGACGGACCCAAAAGTTTCGAAAGCGGTGACCGGCTTCGGCCTATGGCTGAGGGGGCGGGCCAGTTCAGTGACGATGAGAGTGGAGAGCAGCGATGGCGGGAAGCGTGAACAAGGTGATTCTGGTCGGAAATCTCGGCAAGGATCCCGAGATCCGGCGCACGCAGGATGGGCGGCCGATCGCCAATCTCAGCGTGGCGACCTCGGAAAGCTGGCGCGACAAGGCCACCGGCGAGCGCAAGGAAAAGACCGAGTGGCACCGGGTCGTCATTTTCAATGAAGGCCTTTGCAAGGTTGCCGAGCAATATCTGAAGAAGGGCGCCAAGGTTTACATCGAAGGCCAGTTGCAGACCCGCAAATGGACCGACCAGAGCGGCGCCGAGAAATATTCGACCGAGGTGGTGCTGCAAGGGTTCAACTCGAACCTGACCATGCTCGATGGCCGCGGTGGCGGCGGCGGCAATGTCGGATCCGATGATCAAGGCGGCGATTTCGGTGTCAGCGGGCCGTCGAGTGCCGCGCCGCGCCGCGCGGTTGCAGCCGGCGCGCCGCAACAGCGACATGGACGACGATATTCCGTTCTGATGATCGGCTTAAGGCAAATCCCTGAAAATAGTTCACAAGCCTATGGAATCGACACCTAAATAGGGTCGGCTTCATATCGGATGTGAGGAGCGCTGCCGATGAGTCTCGCGCCTCTGCTTGGATGCCGCGCCCGCAATTCCGATCCACGCCTTTGCGGCCATGACCGCGTTTGTGCTTGGCGTGGTCCAGTTGGCTGCGCCCAAGGGACGGATGCCTCATCGCACGCTGGGCTGGATCTGGGTCTTGCTGATGTTGTCCGTGGCGATCAGTTCGTTCTGGATCCATCAGATCAGGCTTCTCGGCCCCTGGAGCCCGATCCATCTGCTTTCGATCTTCATGCTCGTCACGCGTTCCGCTGGCCGTCTGGAAGGCGCATCGCCACCAGGTCGCGGATCATCGCCGCATCATGATCTCGGTGTTCTCGGGTGCGCTGGTGATCGCGGGCCTGTTCACGCTGCTGCCGGGGCGGATCATGCACGCGGTGGTGTTCGGCCAGTAAAATGATCGGACCTGCGAACTCCCGCGGCGCCGTTTTGACGCCGGCAAAGCGCACCGCCCGTAGCGGTTCCGAGGGCGGATTTTGCGATGCGCGAGAAAGCGTCCGCGCAGCCGCCTAAGTCTCTGGAAAAACGAAGGGAAAATCCGCTGCCGCCGACCCAGTTAAGGGTGGTTTCGGCAGGCCTCGATACGCTATATGATTCGTAACCAGAACTGACCGGATTCCCCCTTGTCTGACCCTGAAGATAAGAAACCCGGAGAGCCGCCAGGCCCTTCCGATATTCGTCCCGTTTCCATCCTCGACGAGATGAAGCGCTCCTACCTCGATTACGCCATGAGCGTGATCGTGGCGCGGGCGTTGCCCGATGCGCGCGACGGGCTGAAGCCGGTGCATCGTCGCATCCTGTACTCGATGTACGAGCAGGGTCACACGCCGGACAAGAAGTACGTCAAGTCCGCCCGCGTCGTCGGTGACGTGATCGGTAAATATCATCCGCACGGCGACCAGTCGATCTACGATGCGATGGTCCGGATGGCGCAGGATTTCTCCATGCGCGTGCCGCTGATCGACGGGCAGGGCAATTTCGGCTCGGTCGATGGCGATCCTCCGGCGGCATATCGATACACGGAAGCGCGCCTGACGCGATCGGCACTCGCGGTGCTCGCGGATATCGACAAGGACACCGTCGATTTCCAGCCCAACTACGACAATTCCGAAACAGAGCCTTCGGTTCTGCCGGCGAAATTCCCGAACCTTCTGGTCAACGGCGCCGGCGGCATCGCGGTCGGCATGGCGACCAACATCCCGCCGCACAATCTCGGCGAAGTCATCGATGCCTGCGTCGCGCTGATCGACAATCCCGGGCTTTCGCATCGACGAACTCATCAACATCATTCCCGGACCGGATTTTCCGACCGGCGGCATCATCCTCGGCCGCCAGGGCATCCGCTCGGCCTATCACCTCGGCCGCGGCTCGATCGTGATGCGCGGCAAGGTGAAGATCGAGGCATTCGGCAAGGACCGCGAAGCCATCATCATCTCGGAAATTCCCTACCAGGTGAACAAGGCCACCATGGTCGAGCGCATTGCCGAATTGCATCGCGAGAAGAAGATCGAGGGCATTACCGACTCTGCGCGACGAATCCGACCGCGACGGCTACCGCGTCGTTGTCGAAGTGAAGCGCGATACCATGGCGGAAGTGGTGTTGAACCAGCTCTACAAGTTCACGCCGCTGCAGACCAATTTCGCCGCCAACATGCTGGCGCTTGACGGCGGCCGCCCGCAGACGATGAATCTGAAGGACCTGCTGACGGTTTTCGTCGCCTTCCGCGAGCAGGTGGTGACGCGCCGCACCAAGTTCCTGCTCAACAAGGCCCGCGACCGCGCCCACATCCTGGTCGGTCTTGCCATCGCGGTGGCCAATATCGACGAGATCATTCGCGTGATCCGCACCTCGCCCGATCCCAATACCGCGCGCGAGACCCTGATGTCGCGCGACTGGGCGGCGAAGGACGTCGCGGCGATGATCACGCTGATCGACGATCCCCGCCACCGGCTCGCCCCCGACGGCACCGCGCGGCTGTCGCTGGAGCAGGCCAAGGCCATCCTCGATCTGCGGCTGCAGCGGCTGACCGCGCTCGGGCGCGAGGAGATTTCCGAGGAACTCGACAAGCTCGCGGTCGAAATCGCCGACTACCTCGACATCCTGCGTTCGCGCGCGCGCGTCCAGGCCATCGTCAAGACCGAACTTGCCGAGGTGAAGTCGGAATTCGCGACCCCGCGCAGGACCGTCATCATCGAGCAGGAAGACGAGGTCGAGGACGAAGACCTGATCCAGCGCGAGGACATGGTGGTGACGGTCTCGCATGCCGGCTACGTCAAGCGTGTGCCGCTGTCGGCCTATCGCGCGCAGCGGCGCGGCGGCAAGGGCAGGGCGGGCATGCAGACCCGCGACGAGGATTTCGTCAGCCGCCTGTTCGTGGCCTCGACCCACACGCCGGTGCTTGTTCTTCTCCTCGCGCGGACAGGTCTACAAGGAAAAGGTCTGGCGGCTGCCGGTGGCGCCGCCGAACGGCCGCGGCAAGGCCATGATCAACATCCTGCCGCTGGAGCAGGGCGAGCGCATCACCACCATCATGCCGCTGCCGGAGGATGAATCGTCCTGGGCCAATCTCGACGTGATGTTCGCGACCACCGGCGGCAACGTCCGCCGCAACAAATTGTCCGACTTCGTCGACGTGCGGCGCTCCGGCATCATCGCCATGAAGCTCGACGACGACGAGGCGATCGTCGACGTGCAGATCTGCACCGAGCACGACGACGTGCTGCTGACCGCCGCCGGCGGCCAGTGCATCCGCTTTCCCGTCACCGACGTGCGGGTATTTTCCGGGCGCACCTCGATGGGCGTGCGCGGCATCGCGTTGCCCGAAGGCGACAAGCTGATCTCGCTGGCGATCCTGCGCCATGTCGAGGCGACGTCGGACGAGCGGTCCGCCTACCTCAAAATGCGCCGCGCGGTGGCGGGTGAGGCTGCGGCCGAGGAGGCCCCGGAAGCCGAGACCGAGGAGACCGCCGAGCACCATCCAGCTCAGTTCCGAACGCTATGTCGAGATGTCGGCGCAGGAACAGGTGGTGCTGACGGTTTCCGTGAACGGATACGGCAAGCGCACGTCATCCTACGAATACCGCACCACCGGACGCGGCGGCAAAGGCATCGTGGCGATGTCGGTCAATAACCGCAACGGCAAGCTGGTGGCGTCATTCCCGGTCGAGGACTCCGACCAGATCATGCTGGTGACCGACAAGGGCCAACTGATCCGCTGTCCGGTCGAGGGTATCCGGATCGCCGGCCGCTCGACCCAGGGCGTCATCGTGTTCGACACCGCCGAGGACGAGCATGTGGTGTCGGTCGAGCATATCGGCGAGGAAGCCGAGAACGGCAACGGCAACGGCAATGGAGGCTAGGGCCTACGGCCAAGCCTCCATTTGAAATCCGACCGGGTATTTTCTGATCGCTCTACGGCGTGCGGTCGGCGGTGACCAGGCGGGCTTCCCGGACGGCAGTCTTGGAACCCGCAGCGCGCAGGCAGGAAGCCTCGAAATGCGGCCAGGCTTGCTGCGAGCAATCGCGGCCGACCGGGCGGATGTCCAGCCGGTCGCCCTTGGCGAGGGCGTGCGGCACGCTGGCTTCGACCTGGGGGGCAAATCCGGGAAGAACGGTGAGGGCGGCAGCGACAAACGCAGCAATAGCGATGGCTGAAAGAGCTTTGATCATGACGGTCCCCTGTCACGGGGCCTTGGCGGCCCCTCATTTCGTTGGCTAATCGATACAAAGCGCCGGTTTCCGGATGTCTTCGCCAGGCGCCAAAGTGGTTTCGTCGCGGCACAGTTTTGTTTCGTCGCCCGGCGAGGGACGAAACAAAACCGTCATGCATAGGAGACTTGGCATCCCCCGAAATGGTTCAATGGCCGACCAAAAATAGATGTTTCGCCATCGACCCGGATGACGCGAACCGGACCGGCTTGCGGGCCCGCCCGGGGCGGGGTAGACGGATTTATGCCCCGCATCGCGCTTTATCCCGGTTCCTTCGACCCCGTTACCAACGGCCATCTGGATGTGGTCAGGCACGCCGTTGGCCTCTGTGACCGGCTGATCGTCGCCGATCGGCGTGAATTCAAGCAAAAAACCGCTGTTTTCGACCGATGAGCGTCTGGCCATGGTTCGGGCGGTGTTCGCACCGGTGGCGGCAAAGGCGGGATGCGCCTTCGAATGCACGACCTACGACAATCTCACTGTCGCTGCAGCGCAAAAACACGGCGCGACCATCATGATTCGCGGCCTGCGCGATGGCACCGACCTCGATTTCGAGATGCAGATCGCCGGCATGAACGAAACCATGGCGCCCGACGTGCATACGGTGTTCGTTCCGGCTTCGGCGAATGTCCGCCCGATCACCGCCACACTGGTACGCCAAATCGCAGGCATGGGCGGCGACGTCTCGGCGTTCGTGCCGAAAGCGGTGGCGGCAAGCCTCAAGACCAAATTCACCGCCTAGCTTTCACCTCGTTTTTGGAGTTTTCATGATCCGGATTCTTGCCGTTCTCGCCGCGCTGATCTGCGTCGCCCCTGCGATCGCGCAGCCGCTTCCCGCCGGTCTCGACAAGCAGAATGCGATCGTCATCGACACCACCAAGGGGCGGATCGTCATCAAGCTGAGGACCGATATTGCGCCCCAGCATGCCGAGCGCATCAAGCAGCTGGCGCGCGAGGGTTTCTACAACAACGTTCCGTTCCACCGCGTGATGGACGGCTTCATGGCGCAGACCGGCGATGGCCAGAATTTCAACGGCACCGGCGGATCGAAATATCCGAACCTGAAGCAGGAATTTTCCAGCGTTCACTTCAAGCGCGGCATCGTCGGCATGGCGCGGCGCGGCGACAGCGTCGATTCCGCCAATTCGCAGTTCTTCATCATGTTCGCGGACGGCGCGCCCCTTGATGGCCAGTACACCGTGATCGGCGAGGTGGTGCAGGGCATGGATGTGGTCGACAAGCTCAAGAAGGCCCCGCCGGGATCGCAAGGCGGCGCCGTTACCGATCCCGACAAGATGGTGAAGGTGCAGGTCGCATCCGACATCAAGTAAGCCGCCGTGGGCCGGTCTCGCACCCGGCGGATCCGGCATGCGGCTGCACTGCTGCTTGTGTGGTCAACCGCAGCGCCGGCGGAACCGGCGCAGGTCAACACGCTTCACGAGATATTCGCGAGGCTGAGGAGTTGCTGGAAACCGCCGGGGCCCTCGCAGGCCCATCCCGGTATCGACATCACCGTGATGGTCAGCTTTAACAGGTCAGGCGAGATCCTGGGCCATCCCCGGATCACCTATGAATTGGAACAGGCTGACGACAATGACCGCCTGATGTACCGGATCGCGGTCATGGAGACATTGCAGCGCTGCACGCCGATGCCATTTACCGAGGGAATGGCAGGCGCCATCGCCGGCCGGCCGATCGCGGTCCAATTTCACAACCGGAAACTTCCACCCCAACCCGTAGAGAAAAGAGCATGGCTGACACCGAAAATACTTTGATCCTCGACACCACCCAGGGGCCTGTCACCATCGAGATGCGGCCCGACCTCGCGCCCGGCCATGTCGCGCGGATCAAGGAACTGGTGCGCGAAGGATTTTACGACGGCATCGTGTTTCACCGCGTGATCGAAGGTTTCATGGCGCAGACGGGCTGTCCGCACGGCACCGGTACCGGCGGCTCCGGCAAGAAGCTCAAGGCCGAATTCAACAACGAGCCGCATGTGCGCGGCACGGCGTCCATGGCACGCGCGGCAAGTCCGGATTCCGGCGACAGCCAGTTCTTCATCTGCTTCGACGATGCCCCCTTCCTCAACAAGCAGTACACGGTCTGGGGTAAGGTGACGTCGGGCATGGAGAACGTCGACAAGATCAAGCGCGGCGAACCGGTGAAGGACCCGGACAAGATCGTCAAGGCGCATATGGCGCTCGACGCGGCTTAACGCCAACCGTCATTCCGGGGCGCAGCGGAGCTGCGAACTACGACGTGCAATTGCATATCGGAGAATCTCGAGATTCCGGATTGCCACGCGTGGCCTCCGGAATGACATTCCTGGACAGTGCTGGAGCGCATTGCGCCATGCGCACCGATCTCTTCGACTTCGAACTTCCCGCCGACAGCATCGCGCTGCGCCCGGCGAGCCCGCGCGATTCCGCGCGGATGCTGGTCGTGCAGCCCGACGGCGTGTTGCGCGACCGGTCCGTTAGCCGACCTGCCGCAATGGCTGGAGCCCGGCGACGCGCTGGTGGTGAACGACACCAAGGTGATACCGGCCCAGCTCAAGGGCCGCCGCATCGGCCGCGACACCGAACCGAAGATCGAGGCGACCCTGATCAAGCGGCTCGACGGCTCGCGCTGGCAGGCGCTGGTCAAGCCGGCCAAGAAGCTGTCACCGGGCGACGTGGTTCGCTTCGGCAATGAGGGCAAGGTCTGCCTTCTCGGCCATCTCGATGCCGAGGTTGAACACAAGGGCGACGACGGCGAGGTCACGCTGTCATTTTCGTTTCATGGGCCCGCGCTCGATTCAGCCATCGCCGATCTCGGCAGCCCGCCGCTGCCGCCCTATATCGCCTCCAGGCGCGCGCCCGATGAACGCGACGCTTCGGACTATCAGACCATGTTCGCCGCCAGCGAAGGGGCCGTCGCAGCCCCGACGGCGGGGTTGCATTTTACGCCCCGGCTCGAACAAGCGCTGCGCCAGCGCGGCATCGGCAATTCACCGGATAACCCTGCATGTCGGGGCCGGGACCTTCCTGCCGGTCAAGGTCGACGACACCGCGGGACACAAGATGCACGCCGAATGGGGCACCATCTCCCGCGACACCGCCGACGCGCTGAACGCCGCGCGTGCCAACGGTGGCCGCATCATCGCCGTCGGCACCACATCGCTGCGCCTGTTGGAGAGCGCCGCAGCCGATGACGGTTCGATCGCGCCCTTCAACGCCGAGACCGCGATCTTCATCACGCCGGGGTATCGCTTTCGCGCGGTCGACATTCTCCTGACCAACTTTCACCTGCCGCGTTCGACGCTGTTCATGCTGGTATCGGCGTTCTCCGGGCTCGAGACCATGAAACGGGCCTATGCCCACGCCATCCACAGCGGCTACCGGTTTTACTCCTATGGGGATGCCTGCCTGTTGTTTCGCGATCGGTCGCTTCCATGACGTCAGCCAATCATTTCGAACTGCTTGGCCGTGACGGGCAGGCGCGCACGGGTCGACTGACGACGCCGCATGGTGTGGTGCGAACGCCGGCCTTCATGCCGGTGGGCACCGCGGGCGCCATGAAGGGCATGCACTGGCGCGAGGTGCGGGACGCCGGCGCAGATATCGTGCTCGGCAATACCTATCACCTGATGTTGCGGCCCGGCGCGGAGCGCATCGCCGCGCTCGGAGGCTTGCAGACATTCACCGGCTGGAATGGTCCGATGCTGACGGATTCCGGCGGCTTCCAGGTGATGTCGCTGTCGGAGCTGCGCAAGGTCGGCGAAAAGGCGGTGACCTTTCGCTCCCACATCGACGGCGCCATGGTGGAATTGTCGCCGGAGCGCTCGATCGAGGTGCAGCGGCTGCTCGGCTCCGATATCGCGATGCAGATGGACGAATGCGTGAGGCTGCCGGCCGAACGCGGCGATATCGAGCGTGCGATGCAGCTTTCGCTGCGCTGGGCCGAGCGCAGCAAGCGCGCGTTCGAGACCGCGCCGTCAGGCTATATGCTGTTCGGTATCGCGCAAGGCGGTGACGTGCCTGAGCTGCGCCAGGCCAGCGCCCGGGGCCTCGTCGAGATCGGCTTTCACGGTTATGCGATTGGCGGCCTCGCGGTCGGCGAGCCGCAATCGGTCATGCTCGCCATGATCGAAGTGGTCGCGCCGGTCCTGCCCGAGGAGCGCCCGCGCTATTTGATGGGGGTTGGCACACCCGACGATATCCTGGAGGCGGTCGCGCGCGGCATCGACATGTTCGACTGCGTGATGCCGACCCGCAACGGGCGTCACGGGGTGGCGTTCACGCGGTTCGGTCAAATCAATCTGCGCAACGCCCGCCACGCCGACGATCCGCGGCCGCTCGACGAGGAAAGTTCATGGCCGTCCACGCGCAGCTATGCGCGCGCCTATTTGCATCACCTCGTCAAATCGGGCGAGACGCTGGGAGCGATGCTGCTATCGGAAATCAACATCGCCTACTACCAGCGCCTGATGCAGGACATCAGGCAGGCGATTTCACAGGGAAGTTTGCAAGTTTTCGCGAACGAACCCGTGCCGAATGGGCAAAGGGCGACATCGCGCCGCGCTGATCAAGGCGCGGACGCATCAAGCGAAACGGAAAAATCCGGTTTGCCCGACCTCCGCGGCTATGCCCCTGTTCAATCACCTCGTCGACGGTAGCGGGCAAAGGCGCCGCGCGGGATGATGCCGTTCCTTCGCCGGCTTTCGGCAAAATCGAAGGCGAGGGATGCGGCAAATCGTCTTTGCATTGTTCCAGATCAATGCGCCGACCGCTCCGGGCTGAACATTCGGAAACCGTGCGGTACCAGCTTCAGGGTGGCAAAAGCCGGAAGGACGAACGCATGATCAAGATCGCCATTATTGTATGGATAATGCTCGGAACCGCGTTTGCGGGAAGCGCCATGGTTGCCGTTCTGAGCATCGAAAGCCTTGCCAGTCAGCCAATGAAATTCATTCCGATTGCCGTGTTGTGCGGCTTCGTCACTGCGATGCCGATATCGTATCTGATCGCGCGGAAGATCGGTCGTCCAGCGACGGGCTGACCGTCAAAGAACCGCGCAGGACGAGACGATGGACGATACCATCATCGAGGGACCGCTCTATGAAGCCCGCAAGAAGCTCTATCCGCAGGCGGTTCATGGAAGGTTTCGCCGGATCAAATGGGCCATCCTGGCGCTGACGCTGGCGACCTATTACCTGCTGCCATTCGTTCGCTGGGATCGCGGGCCGGGCCTTCCCAATCAGGCCGTGCTGGTGGATTTTCCGCAGAGCCGGTTCTACTTCTTTTTTGTCGAGCTGTGGCCGCAGGAGCTCTATTACTTCACCGGGTTGCTGATCATCGCGGCCATGGCGTTGTTTCTGATGAACGCAGTCGCCGGCCGGGTATGGTGCGGCTATATGTGCCCGCAGACGGTCTGGACGGACTTGTTCGATGCGGTCGAGCGCCTCGTCGAAGGCGACCGGCGCGAGCGGATCATAGACGACAAGCAAGGATGGACGTCTACGCACATTCGCAAGGTCGTCACCAAGCATGCACTTTGGCTCTTGATCGCATGGTGGACCGGCGGGGCCTGGGTGCTGTACTTCGCCGATGCACCGACGCTCGTGAAGGATCTGGCGACATTTCAGGCGCCATTCGTCGCCTATCTCTGGATCGCTATCCTGACCGCCACCACCTACACCTTTGCCGGCCATGCCCGCGAGCAAATGTGCATTTTCATGTGTCCGTGGCCGCGCATCCAGGCCGCTCTGACCGACGAGTGGGCGCTCAACGTGACCTACCGCCGCGATCGCGGCGAACCGCGGATGTCGGTAAAGAAGGCGAAGCAACTGCGCCAGCATGGCGAACCCGCCGGCGACTGCATCGACTGTCAACAGTGCGTCAATGTCTGCCCGACCGGGGGCGACATTCGCAATGGGATGCAACTTTGCTGCATCCAGTGTGGCCTGTGCATTGATGCTTGCGACAATATCATGCGGCAGATCCACCGGCCGACCGGCCTGATCGCCTACGACACCGATATCAACGCTCAGCGCCGGCTCGCCGGAAAACCGCCGGTCTATCGGCTGATCAGGGCGCGCACCGTCATGTACGCCGCGATCATCCTGGTGGTTGGCGGAATCATGCTGTATGCGCTGGCAACCCGCAGCGCAATCCAGATCAGCGCGCTGCACGAGCGCAATCCGCTGGCGGTGATGCTGTCCGACGGCGGCGTCCGCAACGACTACACCGTGCGTCTCCTCAACAAGAGCGGCACTGCGCGGGCCTTCGCCATCGACGTTGTTGGACTTCCCGGCGCGACGCTGCAGACCGCCGGTATCGAACAGAAGAACCGGCGGCTCATCGTTGATGTCGGCCAGGACCAGACGCAGGAGATCCGGCTGTCGGTCAAGGTTGACCAAGCGATGGTTCCCACGCAGTCCACCAGGTTCATCATCATGGCCACCGACGTCGTGAGCGGACAAAGCGCGAGCGTATCCGACCATTTCATGCCGGCCAATGGCGGAGCTGGCGGGCCACCTTGAAGCTCTCCTTTTCGTCGTGCTTGAGGTTGCAGACCGCATCGAAGTCGGCGACCCGCGGCCCGGTATTCAAGCTAAGATCAAGCAGTATCGGTTTTTCGCCGGTCTGCTGCGACACCCTCGCGGCAAACTGCCCGGCCTGCAAGTTGGCAAATATCCGCCTCTGGCTGCGCGCTGTCAGTCCGCCAACAAACCGGGAATTGCCGAAGATCTAGTTACAGACGAACCGCCTGATCGCATGCTTGGTCACGAAACCGTAACCGCAGGTATCGCAGGTCCAGAGATAGCTGATGATGTTGTCGGCCAGATAGGCGGACGCTTCCGCAGCTATCATTGAATCCGCGCAGACAGGGCAGGTCGGCAGATCACAACCACGGGGATCGGGGTTAGGCGCGACGGTCGACAGGACTTCAGCAACTGCTGGCATCGTGACCTCCTTGCGATCTGAACCTTGAAGCTGAACATAGACCGATTTCCTTGACGATGTCGCAACACAAATGCGTTTGTTTTACGTTATTTGGAAATTTAACAATTTTGCAATGCAGCGAATTTTGTACTCGCGGGATTCAGACTTGCGCAGCCGCGCGCAGTTGCCCCAAATGAAAGAAGCGCCTTCAAATTCAGCCCCCATTGCGGTCAGAGGAGTTCGTCATGGACGCATCGTCAGCTGCGAGTGCAGTGCACCGTCCCGGCCGCGGCCGCGTCTTTGACAGCATCGTTGACGCGATCGGCGATACGCCGATCGTGCGCTTGCGCAAGTCTGCCGCAGGCAGCACGGCGCAAACGCGACCATTCTCGCCAAGCTGGAATATTTCAATCCCGCGGCAAGCGTGAAGGACCGCATCGGGGCTGCGATGATCATGGCGATGGAGAAGGCCGGCGCTGATCAATCGCCGACACCGTGCTGATCGAACCGACGTCGGGAAATACCGGGATCGCGCTGGCCTTCGTCGCCGCCTCGCGCGGCTACCGGCTGAAGCTGGTGATGCCGGAATCGATGTCGATCGAGCGGCGCAAGATGCTGGCGTTCCTCGGGGCCGAAATCGTTCTGACGCCGGCCGCGCAGGGCATGAAGGGCTCGATCGCGACCGCCGAAGAGCTGGTGCGGACGACGCCCAACGCGGTCATGCCGCAGCAGTTCAAGAACCTCGCCAATCCCGAAATTCACCGCCGCACCACGGCGGAGGAAATCTGGAACGATACCGGCGGCAACATCGACTACTTCGTCGCCGGCGTCGGCACCGGCGGCACCATCACCGGCGTCGGCCAGGTGCTGAAGCCGCGCAAGCCGTCGCTGCGTGTCGTCGCCGTGGAACCCGAGGAGAGCCCGGTGCTGTCGGGCGGCCAGCATTCCCCGCACAAGATCCAGGGCATCGGCGCGGGTTTCATTCCCGAGATCCTCGATCGTTCCGTCATCGACGAGATCGTCAAGATCAACAGCGCAACCGCGATCGAGACCTCGCGCGCACTGGCGCGCACACGAGGGCATTCCGGGCGGTATTTCCTCGGGAGCTGCGATTGCCGCCGCGCTCGCGATCGGCAAGCGCCCGGAAAGCGCCGGCAAGACCATTCTGGCGATCGTGCCGTCGTTCGCCGAGCGCTATCTGTCGACTGCGCTTTTCGAAGGAATTTAGACTTTTTCGAAGGAATTTTGCCTTGCCGGATCAACCCAGACGACCGCGGACCCTCAACGACGCCCGCACCGAAGCCGAGGCTGCGTTCAAGAAGATGACGACGAAAGTGCCGGAGCCGCCGCCGAAGAAGGCGGCTCTTCCCGGTGTCAAGGAACTGGTCTCGCTGCGGATCGATCAGGACGTCCTTGAGCACTTCCAGCAGGGCGGGCCCGGCTGGCAGGATCGCATCAACGACGCGCTGAGAAAGGCGGCAGGGAAATAGCCCTGGCAAGCCTGATGCGGTCGCGCCTGGTCATTCCCCATCTCGCGCTGATCACCGGCTTACTGCCGGCGCCGGCTGCGGCAGAGCCGGTGCCCTTCAACTGCGTCATCCTGCCGGGGGCGGAGGTCGCCAGCGTCACGATGACGAATTCGTTGAACAGCAACGCGTCCTGCATGGTGACTTGCAAATTCTCGACCACCAAATTCGGCAACAATCCGCAGATCACCTGCGCCAAACCGGTCCCGGCGGGCAAGGAAGTGGAAATGTGCCGGCTGACCTCGGGCGCCGACAAGATGGTGAAGCTGATCGAGGGATACGCGGAGTGTACAAAGTAGATTCGCGTGGACAACGAAAAAGCCCGGGATGACCCGGGCTCTTTGCTGTCCTTGGTCTGGTCGAGACCGAAACGGCGATCAGCGCCGGAACATGCCGCCCATCATGCCGCCCAACACGCCGCCGATGAAGGCACGCCGGGATTGCCGCCGCCGCGATGCCCGCCACCGCCGCCACCGCTATGGCGGACGCCGAGCAGGCCGGTTGATCGTCGGATCGTCGCCGGAACTCGTTTGGGTGCGTCGCGACGATCTCGGTCAGCAGCGCCTTGTGCTGCAGCTTGTTGAGGATAGCCGCTCGCGGGATAGCCGCGCGCGGCCTGCCAGCGCGTGATCACGGCGCGGGTATCGTCGTCGAACTTGCCCGTCACCTTGGTATCGAAGCCAAGCCCGTTCAGCCGGCGCTGCACGTCGCGGCGCTGGCCCCTGTCGAGGCCGATCTGGTCTTCGGTGGTCTGATTGGCCTCCTCGGTGAAGGTCGCGGGGTCGACGCCCGTGGTCAGGTTGCGGGTCGTGGTCGACGGCCCGTTCTCCAGCGAGGCGATCCGGGCCAGCGCCAGCGACTTGAACTGGCCGTTGGGATAGGCTGGTCAGATAGGCGTTGAGCTCTTCCGGCTTGTTCGATTCCTTGACCGAGCGCCAGAATTCGAGCTCGACGTCACGTGCCGGCGGAGGTCGAGGCGACCGTCGGCGGGTGCTGCTGGCGCGGCCGCGCCGGCAGGCGTGGCGGCGGCGCCGCGGCCGGGTTCAGATAGACCGAACCGATCAGGTTGGTGTGGCCCCAGGGCAGCTGGCCCTTGTTGGTCTCTTCGTTGACCTGGGCGCGGACCTCGGTCATCGCCTGCTGGATCTCGACGCCGGGCTGGGTGATATGGGCGATCAGGGCGCGGGTGAACGGGCTGTTGGTGCCTTCCTGGCCGTCGAGCGCGGTCTGCCCGGGACCGGTCGCGAATGCGATCAGCGTGCCTTCGCCGGATTTCATCTCCGCAAGGCCGGATTGCACCGACACGCTGCGGGTCGCCGAATTCGACTTGATCTTGGCGGCGAACGGATTGTCGCGGCAGGCATCGAGGAACACCAGCTTGACCTTGGCGTCGCTCATGGTCTGGTCGAGCGTGAGATCGATATTGATCGCGCTGCCGAGCTTGACGTCCATTTCGGATTTGATGTCGGCATCGACCGGCAGCAGATAGTTGGTGCCGCTGATGGCGATGCCGTGGCCGGCGTAGAAAAACACCGCCACGTCGGCGCCTTGCGCCTTCTTGCCGAATTCGAGCAGCCGCTCGGTCATCTTGTCGCGGGTGAGATTGGTGCCTTCGACGACGTCGAAGCCGACATTGCGAAGCACGCCCGCCATCGCCTTGGCATCGATCGGCGGGTTGGGAAGCTGCGCCACATTCTTGTAGGCGCCGTTGCCGACGACGAAGGCGACGCGCTTGTCGGCCTTGGCCGCGTGCGCGGTGAACAGCATGCAAATCAGGGAAAGAATGACGGTGAGGTAGCGCATCGGAAATCCCCCGGTGAAATCGGGTAATCCTTAAGCCGCAATGCTGCGCCGTAGGCTACACGAAAAAACCACATTTCGCGTCGAGAAAAATCCCGTCGTTGCCCAATTTTGGTGAACCGTCCGCCGGCGATGGCCGATCGTGCACCCATGCGCGTCAAACGTTGCGTGATCTGGATCACAATTATGACGGCACGTCAAAAAAATGCGGTCGTCCAAACTGGCGGGACGAGCCGGCTCAGGTTCCAAGGCGCACCGGAGCGGGCTGCGAAGGTCTCAGGTTCAACAGATTGCCGGTCAGGATCAGTGCCGCGCCGAGCACGGTGAACAGGCATCCAGCCGCTCCGAATAGATCAGCCAGCCGGCAGCGGCCGTCAGGGGAACACGCAGGAAATCCATCGGCAGCACGATCGTGGCATCGGCATACAGCATCGCGCGCGCCATGCAGAAATGAGAAAACGTGCCGCAGAAGGCAATCACGATCGCGCAGCACCAGATGTACAGCGATGGCCATTGCCAGACATAGAGCGAGGGGAAGAGGCCGGCCGCGGACTGGATCACCAGCATCCAGAAAATAATCGCCAACGGTCGCCTCGGTGCGGGTCAGGGATTTCATCATGGCGACGGAGATGCCGAATCCCACGGCCGCCGCAAGCGCGATCAGTTGCCCCGGATTGATCTCCCCGGTCGCGGGGCGGACGATGACGATGACGCCGACCAGGCCGAGCACGATCGCGGAGGTCTTCCAGATCGTCATGCGCTCGCCGAGAAAACTCGCCGCAAGGATAGCGGTCCAGATCGGCATGGTGAATTCGATCGAGACCACCTGTCCGAGCGGAATCAGGGTCAGCGCGAAGAACCAGCCGAGCTGCGCGGCGTAGTGAATGAGATTGCGCGCCGACGTGCGCAATGGCCGCGACGTCTTCAGTCGCCGCGAAGCCGCCGTGCATGCGGATCAAGGGGTACAGCATGGAGAAGACCGATCGTCGAGCGCACCTCCATGATCTGAAACACGTTCAGTTCGCGCGTTGCCTCGCGACCGGCGACGGCCACGATCAGCATCAGGCAGAGCCAGCCCGCCATCCACAGCGCGGCCCTTGGTTTGGAGGGGGTTCGGTCCATCAGCGGAGCAGGCCAGCCATGTTGGGAAACGACGTGCGAGGGATAGGCAGGGCAGGCCGGTATCGGCGACCTCGTGCTCCTTTGCAACGCGTAAATATCGGGATGCAGTGATGCACGCACCTCAATCTCGATTCCCCGGCGTGGGCGTGATCGGTGCGACAAGGACTTCCTGCTCGACATTCCCGGATGTGCGGTGCACATCTGCGGGACGCGAAAAACGAGTCAATCCGAAGAACTTGGAATTCGCCATTTGGAATGCACGATGCGGTCGTTTGGCCGAAAATGATGATCCATCGCCAATGTGGAGGACGTGCTGATGCGTATCTTGCAACCGGCCGACTGGTCGAAACCTCGCGGCTTCTCGCACGGCGTTGCGGTCGATGGCCCGGGCCGATGGATCGTGCTGGCGGGCCAGACCGGCGGCGACGAGAAGGGTGAATATCAACCGGATATGGCCGGGCAGGTCGGCGTCGCGCTGCGCCGAATCATCCAGCTGCTCGCAGAGGCCGGAGCCGGTCCCGCAGCATATCGTCCGCCTGACCTGGTATTTGACCAGCCGCAGTGAATACGAAGCCGCGGGCGCCGGTATTGGAGCGGCCTGGCGCGAGACGCTGGGGCGAAATTTCCCGCCCTCGACGCTGCTTTACATCGATGGCCTCGTCGATCGCCCGCGCCAAGGTCGAGATCGAGGTCACCGCGTTTGTCCCAACCACCTAGCCAGGCGCGGCGTGGAAATTTTCGACAGAGGTTTCCACCGGCTTGCCGGTGGAAACTGAAATAAAGCCGCCGTCGGTTCCGCGCTTAAATGCGGGACAGCGAAATCGAGGCGCCCCTGAATTGGTTCTCGGCCTTGATCACGACGGTCTGCTTGTTGCCGCGCGTCGTCAGGGAGAGGTGCGCGGTAAATCCAGGCGAGGTTGCAACGACTTGAAAATTGCCGCCGCCGGAGCGTCCCTCGAGGTTTCCGTTGATATTCCGGCTGCTTTCGCTCCATGTCCCCGAAATGGCTGACCCTTGCGCCATCACATTGCTGGACAGATTGAATTTGTAGCTGTCGCTGGCGCATGTCAGGGTCTGTTCGAGGCCATTGCCGCCCGCGCCAACCGCGTAGGTGGCCCGGCAACGAATTCGCTCGGTCGACCCGTCGTCCAGCGTGACGATACCCGAGCCAGACCAGACACCGGCCATGCCGGCAAAGGGGCCGGATTGTGCATGGCTTGCCGAGCCCCACATCGAGGCGAACAACAAGGTGGCGACGGCGAAAATCAGCCGTCGCGCGAAGGCGAGGGCAGGGGCGTTTTGGCCCGCCTTACTGCCGCGACGCTTCCCAGCGGCCGCTGCACGGTACTCCCGCAGATGCTCCATTCCACTTCCCCCATCCGGCATTTCCATTGAGCTGGCCGTTCGCATATGCACCATTGATCGATACCCGCACAAGTCCTTCCCGACCGATGCTCCCCGAAACGTCGGCGCCGGAAGCGGAAATCTTACCGTCCGCGACGGTGAGCGTCGAGCGTGTGGACGGCTCGCACGAACCGGCTTTGGTAATAATTGTCACATTCCAAAGTCCATCATAGGGCGTCTGCGCCGGGGCGGGAGCAACGCCGAGACCAAGGGCAGCGACGAGAACGAAGCCAAAAAAAGCCTTTTGAACGCAATGATGGCGCATGAAATGGATTCCCGATTTGCGTGATGAGCGGCTTATTTCGGCACAATGTGTTTAAACTTTGGTCCGTCGCATCAACGAACAATACCTTCAATAAGACAGAGGCTTGCGTTCGGGTTCGCAGGTCTCCGTGAGAAAGAGCAATCGGGCCGGTTGGTTCGATAGCCCACTACTCAGTCAGGCTAGGTGCGCTGGTTGCGAATTGCTCGTCCTGTGGTTTGCCGGGCAGGGCGTTGTGGATCTTGGCGTAGTCGATGACTTCGCCCAACAGCCTCTGGCCAAGCGGCGCCAGCGCGCGTTCCCACAGCTCCCGGGCGGTTTCGCCGCTCTTGACGAAGCACCAATCCTGGGCCGCGATCGCGCCGGCATCCATGCGATCGGCAAGGTGATAGACGCTGCCGCCAGCGATCGGATCCTTCTCCCGGATCGTCCATTCGACCGCGGCGATGCCGCGATGCCGCGGCAACAGCGATGGATGGTACCCGATACCGCCGAGCCTCGCCACGGCGAGGGCTTGCTTGCTGATGCGCGCGTGACTGTGCGCGGTGACGATGAGGTCGGTACCTTCGGCGATCTCCGAGGCCGCGACCAGCTTCGGATTGGCCTGCACGGTAACCGCGATGCCGGCGGCGCGGGCCGCGGTGGCGAGCCGATCTTCAGCATCCGCAACGACGACCCTGACAACGTCCACACCGCGCTGGCGCAGCATTTCCAGTGTCGTCACGCCGAAATGGCGGGAGCCGACGAGGGTGATCCGCATGGTTGGTTCTTCCGTCAAGGGTAAGGCCTGTCGCCCGTCGATAACACGCTGCCGGCATCTGTCACGCTGCCGGGAAATGGCGACGGGGGGTTATCAACAGGACCGGCCAGCACCGGAACCATCCTGCAAAACCAAAAGACCGCCCGAAGGCGGTCTTCGCGTCGCTGGAAGTGGAGGCATCGCTCCACTCAGTTGCACACCCTCACGCAACGTCCGTCGGGGTAGCAAACCCGGTGCCGTCCTCGGCCACCACATGGACCCATGCCGGGTTCCACGACAACCGCTCCGGGAACGACGACGACGCCCTCGTTGCGGTAGCACCTGCCGTAGGGACCGCGGTGAAAGCCCGGGCCGCAGCCGCCCTCTACCTTGATCACCAAATCGCCTGGAACCTGGCCAGGGGCGAGCGGCATGGCTTGCACGGCAGCGCCCGAAAGTCCGAGAACGAAAGCAAGAGCGACAAGCTTGTTCATGAGCGTCTCCTTTGGTTTTTGCGTGACGCGATCATGGGATGAGCAGCGTCGGTTGGTAAAGGGCGAATTCAGAAGGGCGCGGCCAACCGGGGTCTAGCGTGAAGAAAATTTCGGGATTTTTTCCGCAAACCCGTTGAAGCAGGTCAACCGTTCATCTTCCTCCTTGACGAAGCGGCAATCCATCACTCCGTTCGCCGGAGCCGATTTGGGCTTCGGCTTCGGCGGAAGAACGGCGTCGTAGCAGTCGAGCCGATCCTTTGTCCCATCATCGATTTCCAGACATGCCAAGAGCTTTTCGGCCAGGGACTTCGGAGCGCCGTGCGACTTCGCGTGCGCCGGTGGCTTTGCCTCGGGCGGCGGAGGGGCGCTTTGTGCAAACGCTCCCGCGGAGTACAGTGCTGCAATGACCACAAGCGTTTTCTTCATGTTATTCCCTCTTTGCCTCGAGCCTTAGCTCTACAAGGCGATTGCTGGGCATGGCAACACGCAGAAATGAACGCGGACAAGGAATCCGGTTTAGAACCGTGCGATCTTACTGATTTGTAACAAGACAAAATGCGTGAACCCCGTCAGGTCTGTTGCAGACGCCCTTGATCAGCGCAGTTTGGGGTGGCGCCGAGCCGATTTGCCTTTTAGAATCATCATATGGCAGTGGAGATAGTGTGAACATGAGCACATCCAGGCGTTCCCGGATCGTCCTTCCGTTGGTTTCGATGATAACCGCATTTGCGCTGTCGGCGCAGGCGGAAGAACCGAACAGGCCGCCGCCGAAGGAAGGGCAGGGCAGGCCGGCCGTGCAGGCGGGCCGCCCGGGGGGATCCGGACGCCCACAGGATGGACGTTTCGCGCGAGGCAACATGCCGGCGCGCAATTTTGGCGGGCATGTCTATCATGGCCGGCTGGCCTGGGAAGGCGGGCGCTGGCGTCATGAGGCCCACAACGGACGATACGGATGGTGGTGGGACGTCGGTGGCGTCTGGTATTTCTATCCGCAACCGATGGATGGACCGCCCGCTTATGTCTCGGACGTGGAAGTTGCAGACGATTATGGCGGACCGGATGGGCCGCCGGTTGGAGCTGGTTATCCACCGCCGCCGGTGGCTTATGCGCCACCACCGCCGCCGCCTCCACCGGATCCGGCCGCAGGCGCGGTCGGCGGCGCCATTGTCGGCGGGCTGTTGGGTGGCCTAATCAGCGGACGGCCGGGTGGCGCGATCGCCGGCGCGGTCGCCGGCGGTACGGTCGGTGCTATCGCAGGCGCCCAGGCCGCGGCGCGCCCCGGCTATTATCTGGCGCAAGGCAATTGCTACTACCGGTATCCGTCGGGACAGTACGTTCAGGTCGACCCGCGCAGTTGCTATTGAAGCGAATTTGAGGCGTCCGGATATCGCGCTGGCCGTTGCCGCAGAATTCTTTGCAGATCGCACCAGCGGTCTGCTTTGAGCCACGATCTTCCTTGAGCAGTCAGCCGCCGGCAGATGCGCGTTCGCGCATGATGGATCAACTTTGCTTCCGATTTACGTCACGTGCCCTGTCGTGATTCGGGTCTGTTCCTCCCGTTGCGGAGTGAACGCTCCGGCATTGCAGCAGCCGATCCGGAGGAGCTAGAGTCATGGCGGATCAACGAACATGAGTTTGTCGAGCATGCGAAAGTCTTCCACGACATCGCTCCCATCCTTGAGTGTTCGTATCGATCTGGACACGGAAGGCCGCATTGGGCCCGGCAAGATTCAGTTGCTCGAGAACATTCGTGCCTGCGGCTCGATCTCCGCCGCGGGCCGGGCCATGGACATGTCCTACAAGCGGGCGTGGGACCTGGTGGACGAGATCAATCGCATCTGCAAGCGCGCCGCCGTGGAGCGGCAGGCCGGCGGCAAGAATGGGGGCGGCGCTATCCTTACGCCGTTTGGCCTTTCGCTCGTTGAACGTTACCGGAAAATCGAACGCTCCGCCGAGAGCGCAGCCCGCAAGGAGCTTCTTGCATTGCGGGCGGACTTGGGTGCTCGACGAAAAACCTGAGCCGGGGTGACGGCCAATTGCCTGTTGGCCGGATCCCGCCGTTTTTCGAATCAGATCCTCACCCGATGACAGCGTGCTGCTTGCCGCCATCGAACGGCATCGCCTGGCTGATGGACCAGAGCGGGCGGTAACAACCGCGCCCCAAACCAAGAAAAAGCAACCCCACGTCCGCGTCGTGCGACGTCGCGGAGTTCAATTCGGCGTCACCGATGTGACAAAACGAGCAGCAAAGCAACTTTAGTCTTCGACTGTTGCTCAATTACACTTTGTCACGGGTTCCACCTGCGCTATGTCCATTTGTATACAACGTAAATCAGGCAGGATTCAATACCCTGTCCGTGTCAGTGATCAATCTGGGGGAAGTGGAGATGAGAAGAACGCTCGCATTGTCGCTCGCCGTGGCGAGCCTGGTGGCTACCAACGCACGCGCCGCGGATGTAGACCTGTTTCCGTTTAAGGCTCCGCCGCAATTCCAGGACCCGCTTCCGGATAGTCTGACCTGGTACGGCGTTACCTTGTTCGCGACAGTCGATCTCGGTTATGCCTACCAGACCAACGGCCGTCCGCTTGGCGCGGTGGTCTCGGGTCTTGAATTCATCCCGTTCACGACCACCAGGAACTACACGGGCCAGAGGATATCGACGATTGCCGAAAGCGGTCTGACGCAATCGAATATCGGCGTGAAGTTCGACGAACCGCTCGGCCTCGGCTGGAGCGTCGTCGGCCGGGCCGACACGGGTTTCGATCCGCTGACGGGAAAACTCTCCGACGGTTGCAGCTCGTTCATCCAGAACGCCGGCGTCGTCTATAACCAGCAAAATTCAAATGCTGACACCGGCCGTTGCGGCCAGGCGTTTAACAGCCAACTCTTTGGCGGTATCAGCAACAAGCAATACGGCACGCTGACGATCGGCCGGCAGAATTCGTTCCAGCTCGACGGCATCGCGGCTTACGACCCGATGGCTCTTTCCTACGCCTTCTCGCTGCTCGGTTATTCCGGCACCAACGGCGGCTCGGGCAGCACGCAGGCGGCGCGCTGGGACGACGCCGCCAAATACGTCTACGAAAACGGACCTATCAGTGCCGGCGTGATGTATTCAAATGGCGGTTCCAACACCGGCATGTTCGGCAGCGGCTACGGCTTTTTTATCGGCGGAGACTACAGGGGCTTTTCTGCCGAAGCGATCTATACAAAGGAGCACGGCGCCGTAAACCTGCAGACTTCCGTCAACGATGTATTCGGCAGCCAGACGCTGGCCGCCAACATTTCGGACAACACGGGGTGGTCGCTGCTGGCGAAATACACCTTTGAGTTCGGCGGGCATTCCGTGGGCAGTGCTTATCCCACCAAGGCGCCAAAGGCCGAGGTCCCCACCGACAAGCTGACATTCTTTGTCGGTTACACCAATATCGATCAGGCAAACCCCAGCACCCCGATTGGCTTCGGCGGCGCGGCCGGCGGATATGTGTTGACCGTGACCGGGACGCTGCCCGACAACAACTCCTTCACCACCGACAAGATCCTGCAATTCTTCTGGGCAGGCGCGAAGTACGATTTGGCCTGGGGTTTGAGTTTTACCGGCGCCTATTATCACGTGAACCAGAACTCCTACGTTGCCGACGGCGCAGCCTGCACCTTGGGAGGCGCGAGCAAGCTGGACTGCGCTGGTACCTTCGACCAGGTCTCGTTCCTCGCCGACTACAATGTCACCAAGCACCTTGATGTCTATGCCGGCATCACCTACGGCAAGGTGACGAACGGCTTGGCTTCCGCATTCCCCGGCACGCCCGGTGCCAAGTTTGGCTTCGCCGGCACGGGGACCAGCGTCGACACGACCTCAATGATGACAGGTTTCCGCATCAAGATTTGATGCGAGTGGCCAGGCTCGCCCTGGCGCACGTCGAACGAAAGCCTGCTCCCGACAAGGTCCGGGGCAGGCGTTGTCTTGTGCAGGGAACGGAGTCCGGCTCGACCGAAGCATTCGCGGGATGCGCGATGGACGACGCGCCGCCACGCACGTCGTCAATTGATAGCGCGACAAGCTCAGCCGTCCGGGGCGGGCCAGTGTGCAGCGCCGATCAAGCTGGATCGGGAAAGTTCGGCGAAATTCCCGGCTTGATGCACGTCAACGACCTGCAGGTCGCCCGACCTATGATCTCAATCGCGTCCGATCGAGCGTCCTTGCCTCGAACGAAGAGCGCCAATTGCGTCCATAATTCGAGGAGTACGATCATGTTCGGCAAGACAATCTTCGCTTTGATAGCAGTTGCGGCCCTCAGCCTGGTGGCACCAACCGAAGCGTCCGCCTTTGGCCGCGGTGGCGGTTTTCATGGCGGCGGATTCCATGGCGGCTATGGCGGATGGCATGGTGGCGGGTGGCGCGGCGGATGGGGTGGACCCGGCTGGGGCGCCGTGGGTATTGGCCTGGGTCTCGGCCTGGCCGCTCCGTTTTACTACGGCGGATACGGCTATCCTTACTACGGATATCCATACGATTACGGCAGCTATGACGGCTATGACGGCTATGGCGGCTGCTATCTGGTGCGGCAGCGGGTGATGACTAGCCACGGTTGGCGGGTGCGTCGGGTCGAGGTCTGCGACTGAGCGGTGAGTTATGACGGCAGCATGTCGGCATCGTTAGCGCGGAGGGGCGGCTTGCCGTCATGCTCGCCGTATTTTGGCCCGATTGCGAGATCGCCATAAGAGTAGGGGAGTGTGGCGGCCGCGCTTGATCGACCGCAGGGTTGCGCAAGAGTAAGGGTTGCGTGAAATGAGTAAGACGGGGATCGAGAAATTCGGTGAACATCTTGTGTCAGATGTTGCCCGGGCCATCCAACAGACCGATCGCGCCGTTCACGCCGTGCTTGAGCACCATCATTTATCCCGCTGGCACCCGGTCTCGACGGCTCCCTACAACCAGGATCTTGAACTTCGTGTCAGCGAAGACGGCACGATAACGACAATGCCGTTTCCCTGCAGGCACACCAATGAGGACGAGTGGATCAACGTCGATCTGGGTGTGCCTCTGCACATCCAACCCATTGAATGGCGCGCCTGGCAGCAGAGCAAATCGCCGCACCCTCACCAGTCGTCGATTTTTGCTCCCGAGGCACAGGCCGCTCGCCGATTGGAGCAGTGGGGCCAGTTGCGCGGGCAGCCCAATGAAGTCCCGGAGCGTTTTCCCGCCAAACTGCAGAAGTGAACGAGCACGCGAACCTTCGGCACGTGTGCAGCCGTTTCGGCGAAGGCGTTTGTCATAAGCGATTATCCATCGCGCGCATCCGCGGCGGGCGATCGGCGCTTGGCTTGATGCAAATCAATCGGGCAGTCCGAACCAAGGACTAGTTTGCAGCCCAGCTGGTCATAGCGGCATTGGAGCAAAATTCATGAAAATGATTTCATTGGCAATTGGCATGCTGGCCGCCGTCACCGCTACTGAGGCGTCAGCGCAATCCGTCAACCTCAGCGGCAAATATATATGCACCCAGATGTGCCGGATGGGCCTTGTCGGCAATCCGGCCTATGTCACCCAGAACGGCCCTGAGCTGAATCTTTTGAACGAGGTTGGCGAGGCTTCCCGTGCCTGGCCCGACTGGTACGCACCGGCCACCCGGATCTGGATTGAGCGCTATGACTATGGCGCTGTCTATTCGCCCGATGGCATGGTCATCCAGTTCGACAATGGCACGATCTGGCAGCGCGACTTGGGTCTGCCGCCGCCTCCGCCGCCTCCACGGCACCGCAAGTAGGACGCAGCCTGGCGATCGCTGATCTCTGAACTTCAAGAAGTTGAACGAACGGGAAGCGCAATGTCCACTTTCCAGCTCAGTCTTGTATCGCCGGAGAAGCTGCTATTTGCCGGCCAGGTCGATCAGGTCGACTTGCCGGGGGCCGAGGGTGATTTCGGCGTTCTCGCCGGTCACGCGCCGGTCGTTGCGGTGCTGCGTCCAGGGATCGTGACCACAATAGCCGGGACGATCCGCGAGAGGTTCGTTGTGTTCGGCGGCTTGGCCGAGTTTTCGCAGGCCGAGCTCACGATCCTGGCAGATGCGGCGACATCCGCAGAAGACGTCGATCTGGCTGAACTCAAGACCAGGATTCAGGAGATGCAGGAAGATTTGACGAAAACACTGCCCGGCGACGAACTCGATCGCGCCGTTGCGCTACTCGATCACTACAAGTCCATCCACATCCACTTGGCTCCAGCAACCGCCTTCTAACCAGGATACAATCAGGACCGAACGCATGACAACCTTCGACAAACGTGAACAGGGCTTCGAAGCCAAATTCATCCATGATGAAGAGCTGAGATTCAAGGCGACGGCGAGATGCAACAAAATGCTGGGTAACTGGGCTGCGGCACATCTCGGCCTGACGGGAGACGCTGCAGCGGCCTACGCGAATGAACTCGTCACCGAAGATCTGGTGAGCCAAACCGGCGACGCCACCTTGCACAAGGTATCAAAAGACCTCGCGAAGAAAGGTATTTCGGAGCAGCAGGTGGCCCAGAGGATGCACGAGTTCCTTCACATCGCGCTGGAGCAGATTGAAGCCGGCAAATAGTTTGAGGACGATCGAGATAAACCCCTCACAATAAACCCTCACAAGGAGAGATCGGATGAAGAAGACTTTTCGCGCATTGATTTGCGGAGCGGCGCTCGGTCTCGTGGCGGCGGCGAGCGTTCCGACGGCGTCGCAGGCGGAAACCGGTTCGGTTCGCGTCGTTTTCACAAAGGCGGGATTTATCATCGGCGTCGGTGGAGGGCAGGGTGTCCTGACCTTCCGTGGCCACCACTATCCGTTCCAGGTTTCCGGCATGAGCTTTGGGGCAACCATCGGCGCGTCGACCACCCAGATGGTCGGACGGGCTTTGCATTTGCACTCTCCTGCAGATCTCGCCGGCACCTACAGTGCGATCGGCGCCGGAGGCGCTCTTGCCGGCGGTGCCGGCGGTGTCGCGCTGCAAAATGCAAGAGGCGTGATCCTCGAGTTGCACGGCGTCAAGGTTGGTCTGGAGTTGTCGGCCGCTGTGGGCGGTGTGACGATCACCATGCCGTAGCTCTGCAGCGGCGGCCACGATTTCGCGAGCCGTGTCTCAGTACACCAATACGGACAATTTGCGCCTGCTCGCTAAGCACGGCGTAAATTGTCCATCAAAATATAGGCGCTGACCAGAAGCACCCAAACAGGCAACACTGCGAGGCTCCAGCCGACATAATAGCTGCCGAGCAGAACTGCCAGCGCCAGCAGAAACCCGAGATAGGCGAGCCAGCGCGGCGCGATGCCGGTCTGGATCACGACCGTTGATGTCGAAAACATGAACACGGCACCCATTTTGATCGCGTACACGTTCGTGACGATGTAAGCGGCCGCGCGCGCAAAGTGAAAGGTGGCCGAGTTGATCAGCGCGCCAGGCTCACCGGTGGACGCCAGCAGGGAAACCGCGCCGGTTATTGCAGCCGCGGCGAACAGCATGGCCAGAAACAACAGGGCACTGCCAAGAAATACGGTGGCAAAAAAGCGATCTTCTTGCTCACCAAGCCGATCACGCAATACTGCGACGAACCACAGGAATGCTACCCCGGCTATCGGGACTAGATTCAGCGCGAGCTCGATCTGTCGGGTGTCGGCGGCAAGCCAGGTCCCGGGCTCCAGCGGATCTGCTGGAATGGAGCGCCGAAGCAACAAGACTATCGCGAACATAAGAAGGGAGAAGACGATCCCCGCCGTGGCGGCCGCCTTTGGGGTCTTCATGCGGGCACGAATGAGAGCCACGTTCTCCGCCATCGTCCGGTCCCTGATGTCTCAGCGCGTTCTGCATGCAGCGCAGACGGGCCGCGCGCCGCTCTTCCGGCAAAAATAACCCGCGAAAGATTTATCTTCGGATCAAATAGCCGGGGGGCGTTGACATGAATCAACTGATATCTGCGCCGCGTCGATATTCGAGATCAAGATAGTTGATCGCATTGGCGCCGCTATGGCGAATTCGGCAAAATGGGCGGCTTGGCTTTGGTGGTTTCCGCCGGCCCGTTGGCTGGCCGAATACCGGCCGTCATGGTTGCTCGGCGATGTCGTTGCCGGGATAACGCTGGCGGCCTATGCCATTCCGGTTTCGCTGGCCTATGCTGGACTTGCAGGCATGCCTCCGCAAGTTGGCATCTACGGCTACCTGCTCGGCGGTTTGGGCTACGCACTGTTTGGTTCGTCGCGTCAGCTCGCGGTCGGGCCGACGTCCGCCATCTCGCTGATGATCGCCGGAACAGTGGGGGCAATGGCTGAGGGGAATGCGTACCACTATGCGCAGATCGCCAGCCTCGCTGCCTTCACGGTGGCGGCGCTCAGCCTGTTGGCGTGGCTGTTGCGCCTGAGCGTGTTAGTCAAATTGATCAGCGACAGCATTCTGGTCGGTTTCAAGGCAGGGGCCGGCTTGACCATCGCGATGACCCAGGTGCCGAGTCTTTTCGGCGTCAGCGGCGGCGGCCACAATTTTTTCGAGCGCGCCTTCCTGCTCGCCGGGCAGCTTGATCAGGTGCAGTACCTCGTCCTCATCGTCGGCGTCGTGGCGATCGGAGCGATCGTATTCGGCGAACGCCTGCTGCCGGGAAAACCCGTCGCGCTTGCGGTTGTGACGCTGTCGATTGTTGCCGCCAGCGTACTGGGGCTTCCGGGGCTTGGGGTGCCGACAACAGGCGAAATACCGCCGGGCCTGCCCAGCCTCGAAGGCCCGGCTCTCAGGTTACGCGATGTCGAGGGGATCGTTCCGCTGGCTGCTGGTTGCCTGTTGCTCGCCTATATCGAGGGCGTATCTGCCGCCCGCAGCTTCGCCGCGAAGCACGGATACCCGCTTGACCCCAGGCAAGAGCTTCTCGGCATCGGGGCTGCCAATCTCGCCGCGGCGCTCGGGCAGGGTTATCCCGTCGCCGGCGGCCTCTCGCAATCGGCCGTGAATGACAAGGCCGGCGCGCACTCACCGCTGGCGCTTGTCTTTGCCTCGATGACGCTGGCGTTGTGTCTGCTGTTTCTGACCGGGTTGCTCGAAAATCTTCCGAAGGCGGTATTGGCGGCGGTCGTGTTGACCGCCGTATACGGCTTGCTGGATTTTCCCGCGCTGATCCGCATGTGGCGCGTAAGCCGGCTGGATTTTCTGGCCGCAGCGATTGCGCTCGTCGCCGTGCTCCTTCTCGGAATCCTTCAGGGCATTCTTCTTGCTGCGCTCGCCTCGATACTATTGCTGCTCGCCCGTGTGTCGCGCCCGCACGTTGCGTTCCTTGGCCGAGTGCCCGGTACCAACAGCTATTCCGACCTGGAGCGCCATCCCGAGAACGAACCGCTGCCTGGCGTGATCGCCTTTCGTCCCGAAGCGTCGGTCATTTACGTCAATGCCGACGCCATCCTGGAAACGGTCCTCAATCGCCTCAGGGAGAGAGCTCCCTCCGTCACCCGCCTGATCGTCTGCGATCTCTCCGCCGCACCGTATATCGACCTCGCAGGCTCGCGCATGCTGCATCAGCTGCACGCAGAACTGGCCGAGCGCGGCATTGCCCTGCGCGTTCTCGGCGCCCACGGAGTGGCGCGCGATCTGCTGCGAGCCGACGGTGTCGAGGAAAAGGTCGGGGGGCTTGATCGTACCGCGACGCTTGAGACCGTGCTTCGGGCCGACTTCGCGTCAAGGTGACCGTCAGATCATGAGGTTTCTCAAACGTCTGTTACGACGCCTGCCGATTTTGGGACTGGGCCGTCACATTTTCAGACTAATACTGCTCCGGGACCAGCGTCATGCGTCGCAGCGTTGCCTGGTCATTATAGTGGCCCTTGTCGGACCGCTTTGGCAGTTTGACCCGCTCCGGCGACAGCCGTTTGTGGGGGATGCTCTTCAGCAAGTGCGAGATGCAATTCAACCGCGCGCGCCGTTTGTCGTCCGAGCGGACGACGTACCACGGCGCATGTTTGGAATCGGTCGCCTTGAACATCAGGTCGCGCGCCTTCGAATAGTCGTACCAGCGCCGATAGGACTCGACGTCCATGGGGCTCAATTTCCACTGCCGGAGCGGATCGTCGATCCGGGCGGCGAACCGCTTCTCCTGCTCCTCCATGCCGACTTCCAGCCAGAACTTGATCAGGATGATGCCGCCGTCCACGATGTATTTCTCGACTTCCGGACAAAGCGTTAGAAAACGCTTTTGTTCTTCGGGGGTGCAGAAGCCCATGACATATTCGACGCCGGCGCGGTTGTACCAGCTGCGGTCGAAGATCACGATCTCTCCAGCGGCGGGAAAATGCTGCACGTAGCGCTGAAAGAACATCTGGCTCTTTTCCCGATCGGAAGGGGCGGGGAGGGCCACGGTCCGAAACACCCGAGGACTGACCTTCTCAGTCAGGGCCTTGATCGTGCCGCCCTTGCCGGCGGCATCGCGTCCTTCGAACAGGACGACGACCCGTAGTCCCTTGGTGGTCACCCATCTCTGGAGATGGCAAAGCTGGACCTGGAGTTTGCGCAACTCCTTCTCATAGGGTTTGCGCTTCATCTTGGAAGCCCGATCGTCTTCTTTGGCCATTACAGTTTGCTCCGTTGAGCCTGCTCAGCCGCTGGGGTGACGGAGCAATCCGGTTGGCGATGCACCTGACATTGGGCGATGTGGCTCATCCCCAACTCAGCGTGATCCCGATGTCTCCGGGCACGCCCCCGGGAAAATCGATGATCTGGTAGGCGATCTTGTAACCACGCGGCTGCAGGTAATCCTGCCAGAGCTGGTAGATTTCCTTGGGGATTCCGGTCAGCGTTTTTTCCCAGCCTGCTTCCATCTGATTGATGGCCCGGCCGCGGTCCGTGCAGAGGATGTTCGGGAACCGGTAGACCTGGACTTCCTTCAGTCCATTCTTCACGGCACGCTGGATCACCGTGGAAGCACGCTTGACCTTTTCCTCTTCGGAAAGCCCGGAAGGTTTGGTGAGTTCCTCGATCAGTTCCCGTTTTTCGGCTTCTGCTGCGGCCTGAGCACGCATGAACTCTTCGGCCTTCTCGGCTTCCTTGAGTGCAGTTTGTTTCAGGATTTCTTTCGCGTTTGGAAGCAGTTCGTCGATGTTCAGCATGGTTGAATCTCCTGAATGCTCTCTGACTGCGTGACAGATCGGACGGCGAATTTTTAAAAAGCAAAATTACTGGCTGGCAGAATGGAACCGTTGAGCTAGATCAACCATGGGCCTTGCAAAATCGATTATTTGAACAGCGCCCAGGGAAAGATGGAGCTGACAAATGTCGAACGACAATCAGCATGTATCAGGCAGCACGCCCCTCGGTTTTTTTGGTCCCATGCTCGAATACATGACTGACGCGGCCCAGCGCAGCGTGTTGTTCTGGGACGTGATGCGCCAACGCGGCAACCAATATCGCGATCATCTCGCCGAGACGGTCCCTCATGTCCTCGATTACAAGGCCGAGCTGGTGATGGACGGCCGGACGCTGAAGCGGCCGGTCAACTACCTGCTGGTGCGCATCGTTCCACCGGGGGGAGTTGAGATCGATCCCACCCGCCGGCCATTCGTGGTGGTCGATCCTCGCGCGGGCCATGGTCCGGGCATCGGCGGCTTCAAGGCCGACAGCGAAATCGGCGTTGCCATGAAAGCAGGGCACCCCTGTTATTTCGTCGGCTTCATGCCCGATCCGATGCCGGGCCAGACCATCGAAGATATCGCCCGCGCCGAAGCGGTGTTCCTGGAAAAGGTCATTTCGCTTCATCCTCAGGCGGACGGAAAGCCCTGCGTGATCGGCAATTGCCAGGCCGGCTGGGCCGTTATGATCCTCGCCGCGATCAGGCCGGAGTTATTCGGCCCTATTATCCTTGCGGGAGCGCCGCTGTCCTATTGGGCCGGTGTTCACGGCAAGAATCCGATGCGTTATTCCGGTGGCCTGCTGGGCGGAAGCTGGTTGACGGCTCTCACCGGCGACATCGGCGCCGGCAAGTTCGACGGCGGCTGGCTGGTGCAAAATTTCGAAAACCAGAATCCGGCCAACACGCTGTGGAGCAAACAATATAACGTCTACTCCAAGGTCGACACCGAAGCACCCCGATACCTTGAATTCGAGCGCTGGTGGGGCGGGCATGTCAACCTCAACGCCGAAGAAATCCAGTTCATCGTCGACGAATTGTTCGTTGGCAACAAGCTGGCCGCGGGACGCATCGAAACGTCGGACGGCACCGCCGTCGACCTTCGCAACATTCGTTCGCCCATCGTCGTGTTCTGCTCGAAGGGTGATAACATCACGCCGCCGCAGCAGGCGCTCGGCTGGATTCTCGACCTCTATGACGATGTCGACGAGATCAGGTCGTTCGGCCAGACTATCGTGTACACCGTGCATGAAACGGTCGGACATCTCGGGATTTTCGTCTCCGGCGGGGTCGCCAGGAAAGAGCACAGTGAATTCTCGAGCAATATCGATCTGATCGATATGCTGCCGCCCGGTCTCTATGAGGCGACGTTCGAGCGCAAATCCGGCGACACCAGCAATCCCGACCTCGTGTCGGGTGAATGGGTCATGCGTTGCGAGCAACGAACGCTGGATGATATCCGCGCCATGGGTGGCAATACGCCGGAGGACGAGCGGCGTTTCGCGACGGCGGCGCGGGTCTCGGAAATCAATCTGTCGCTCTATCGCGCGTTCGTGCAGCCGATGGTCAAGGCCGTAGTGACGCCGCAAGTGGCGGACTTGCTCAAGCGCTGGCATCCGGTCCGGATGTCATACGAGGCATTCACCGACGCCAATCCATTCATGCCGGCGGTGGCAAAGGCCGCCCAACACATTCGCGAGCACCGCAAGCCCGCATCAGCCGACAATCCATTCATCGCCGCGCAGGAAATGGCGTCGGAACAGATCGTCAAGGCGCTGGATGCATGGCGGGACACGCAGGAGAAACTCTCCGAGCAGATCTTCCTCGCCATCTACGGATCGCCGTCGCTTCAGGCCGCCGTCGGAATCGACCCGGCGGCCGCCCGCCCGCGGCGGCCGGGAAGATCGCTGCTGCATCGTGAACTCGTTGAGAAACGCATCGCCGAACTGAAATCGAACATCATGAAGGGCGGCCTCCAGGAATGCACCGTTCGCGGTCTGGTTTATGTCGGCATGGCTCGAGGGTTCGTCGACGAACGTGGCGTTGCGGCGTTGCGGCGGATTCGGCTGACCGAAGAGGGATCGCGGCTCACGCTTGCGCAGTTCAAGTCGATGGCGCGCGAGCAGTTCTTTCTGCTGCTGCTGGAGCCGGAAGCCGCGCTCGCGGCGATTCCGAAGCTATTGCCCGCAGACCTTGCCGAGCGCCGCAAGGGCCTTGCCGCCATTCGTAACGTCCTGGCTTCCGGCGGAGAGATCGTCGGCGAAGCCGCAGAGCGGCTGAAAAAAGTTGCTGCGCTCTTCGATCTGAATGAGGCAGGGCCTTCGGGTACCGACCGGGTCCCTTTCGTGCCGAGCGCGGACAGGGCCAAAGCCTCGTAACAGAGACAATTGGGAGTCGAACCATGGGCGTAGTTCCAATCGACGCTGGCGAACCGCAAGCCCACGCAAAATACGAACGTCTGGTTGCCGCGGCCAAGCTCGTGCCGACTGCCGTGACCGTCGTCGCGCATCCTTGCGACGAAGCCTCGTTACGGGGTGTCTGCGAGGCCGCGGCCGCCGGGATCATCAAGCCGATCCTGGTAGGACCGGCAGCCAAGATAAAGGCCACGGCCGCAAAGTTCGACTTCGATATTGCGCGCTTCGAAATTGTCGATGCGGCCCACAGCGAGGCGTCGGCGGCAACGGCAGTTGAATTGATTCACGCGGCCAAGGGCGAGCTGTTGATGAAGGGAAGCCTTCATACCGACGAATTGATGCGCAGCGTCACCGCTAAAACGACGGGTCTGCGCACCGACAGGCGGATCAGCCACGTCTTCGCGATCGATGTACCGGGCTACGCCCAGACATTGTTCATCACGGATGCGGCGATCAATATTTTCCCGGACCTCGATTGCAAGCGCGACATCGTTCAGAACGCAATCGATCTCTATGCGGGAATTGGCCTTGGCGTGCCGAGGGTAGCGATCCTGTCCGCGGTCGAGACGGTAACTTCCAAAATTCCCTCGACCATCGATGCCGCCGCCTTATGCAAGATGGCGGATCGCGGCCAGATCACCGGCGCCTTGCTCGACGGGCCGCTGGCATTTGACAACGCCATCGACAAGGAAGCCGCCAGGATCAAGGGCATCAAATCGGCGGTCGCCGGTCAGGCACAGATCCTGGTCGTCCCGGATCTCGAAGCCGGCAACATGCTGGCAAAGAACCTCACTTTCATGGCGAAAGCCGATTCAGCCGGCATCGTCCTCGGCGCGCGCGTTCCCATCATTCTCACCTCGCGCGCCGATTCGCTCCGGGGGCGCATGGCCTCCTGCGCGATTGCAGTTCTGTACGCCGACGCACGCCGCCGTGCTTCAACTGTTGCGGCTGCGTGAATGCCATGGACACGATCCTCGTCGCCAACGCCGGCTCGTCGAGCGTCAAGTTCCAGATCTTCGGGATCGAACAGGACGGCGGCCTGAGGCGGCAGATCAAGGGCCAGATGGATGGCGTTGGAATCCGGCCGCGGCTGCGTGTCATCGCGGTCGACGGCGCGGTGCTGGTCGAGCGCAGCTACGATGGTGCAGCCGTTCCTGACGTCGCTGCGGCGCTCGCGACTGCGGGCGCGTGGCTAAGGGACGAACTGAAAATCCATCCAGTTGCGATCGGACATCGCGTGGTGCATGGAGGCCCGGATTACGACAAGCCGGTTCTGGTCGATCAAAATGTATTGGCGCGGCTGGAGCGCTACATTTCGCTGGCGCCGTTGCATCAACCCTACAATCTCGCTCCGATCCGATCCATCCTGGCACGGTTTCCGGATATCCCTCAGGTCGCGTGTTTCGACACGGCCTTTCATCGCGGCCACGGCGCACTGGCCGATCATTACGCGATTCCGGAACATCTCTACGCCGAAGGCATCCGGCGCTACGGCTTCCACGGTCTCTCCTACGAATATATTGCCAGCACGCTGCCGCAAGTCGCGCCCGACGTTGCATCGAAGCGGGTGATTGTCGCCCATCTTGGCAGCGGCGCCTCCATGTGCGCGCTCAGCAACGGCCGCAGCATCGAAAGCAGCATGGGCTTTACGGCGCTTGATGGGCTTCCGATGGGCACACGGCCCGGCCAGATCGATCCAGGCGTGGTGCTCTATCTGATCACCGAAAAAGGCATGGCGCCGGCCGGCGTCCAGGACTTCCTTTATCGGGAGTGCGGCCTCAAGGGCCTCTCGGGCATCAGCAACGACATGCGGCAGCTTGAAGCGAGCGATGATCCGCACGCTGCTTTTGCGATCGACTATTTTGTCTACCGCGCCAGCCTGTTCGCGGGGATGCTGGCGTCCGCGCTGCAAGGGGTAGATGCCTTGGTATTTACGGCAGGGGTTGGCGAAAATTCCGCGCGTGCTCGCAAGGCGATTACCGAGAAGCTCGCCTGGCTCGGGGTTTCCATTGATCCGGACGCCAACGCGAAGCACGCCCGGCTGATTTCGCGACCCGAAAGCCGTGTCGCAGTCTACGTGCTGCCGACCGACGAAGAGCTGATGATCGCCCGGCACACGTGGTCACTGCTGTCGAGGAAACCGACCAGCTCTCTGGAACAGGAGAGGAGGGCCTCATGACGATTCCGGTTTACAAGGAGACCAAGGTCGCACTCAAGGATCGCAAGGGGCTGATCGTGGGCATCGCCAACGATCAGTCGATTGCGTGGGGGTGCGCCAAGGCGTTCCGCGCTCTGGGGGCCGACCTGGCTGTTACCTATCTGAACGACAAATCGAAGAAATATGTCGAGCCGCTGGCGCGCGAGCTCGAAGCTCCCATCTTCATGCCGCTGGACGTCGGTATTCCAGGGCAAACAGAAGCAGTGTTTGAGCGAATTGAAAGGGAATGGGGACACCTCGACTTCCTCGTTCATTCGATCGCGTTTTCACCCAGGGAAGCCCTCCACGGACGGGTAATCGACGTCAAGCGTGACGGTTTCCTGACGACCATGGATGTCTCCTGTTGGTCATTCATCCGCATGGCGCACTTGGCCGAGCCACTGATGAAGAATGGCGGCACCCTTTTCACAATGACCTATTACGGCAGCCAGATGGTCGTCGAGAACTACAACGTCATGGGCGTCGCCAAGGCTGCGCTCGAATGCGCCGTGCGGTACATTGCGGCCGAAGTCGGACCCAAGGGTATCCGGGTCCACGCCATCTCACCCGGTCCTCTGGCGACTCGCGCGGCCTCCGGAATTCCCGAATTTGATGAACTGCTTGCAAAGGCACAGGCAAAAGCTCCGGCGCGAAGCCTTGTGAGCATTGACGACGTCGGAAGAGCGGTTGCCTTTCTTGCACTCGACGGTGCGAAGCTGATGACGGGAGACACGCTCTTTATCGATGGTGGTTATCACATCATCGATTGACAGAACCGCCAATCGGATCGACTGTTTGATCAACGCAAAGACGCGCGCATGCCATGCTGGCCAGTTGCGAGCCCTAACCTGACCGGGTGAGAGGAGGAGGCTGTGATGCGCAAGATCGCTTGCATGCTATTGGCGCTGTGGGGGATTTCATCGCCCGCCAACGCTCAATCGGCGCCGGAGGCAGCGGCCATTCCGGTCGGCGTGGTCAAGGCCGAACGCAAACCGGTGACCAGGTCCCAGGATTTCGTCGGGCGCGTCGAGGCGGTTCAGCGCGTCGAGGTGAGGGCACGCATCACCGGTTTTCTGGAGCAGGTCGCCTTCAAGGAAGGCGATCTGATCAAGGAAGGGGCGCCGCTCTACAGTATCGAAAAGGGTCTGTTTGAAGCCGCGGTCGGGCAGGCCGAAGGTGCGCTGGAAAAAGACAAGGCTGCCAAGGCGCTGACCGAAATTCAACTGCAGCGCGCCGAGGAACTGCTTTCAAAGGGCTCCGGTACCCAGGTTGCCCGCGATCAGGCGTTTGCCGCTGATGAGACGGCCAAGGGTTCGCTTCTCATCGACGAGGCCAATCTGCAGACCGCCAAGATCAACCTCGGCTATACCGAAATCGTCTCTCCGATTGCGGGCAAGGTTGGCAAGACGAATATCACTAAAGGCAACGTAGTCTCGCCGCAAAGCGGGCCGCTGACCGTCATCGTCAGCCAGGATCCGATGTATGTGACGTTTCCGGTAAGTCAGCGCGAATTCCTGCGCGCCCAGCAGGCCGGCAAGAACATCGACGTCACGGGCATCAAGGCGACGCTGCTGTTTTCCGACGGCACCCCGTACAAGCACCCCGGCAAGATCAACTTTGTCGACGTTACCGTCGATCGATCCACCGATACCGTATTGGCGCGCGCATCTTTTCCAAATCCCGACTTTGCCTTGATCGACGGCCAGCTGGTCCGCGTCGGGCTGGAGGGCGGCGCGCCGGAGGAAAAGATCGTCATTCCGCAAGCCGCGCTGATTTCCGATCAGGAGGGCGTTTACGTCTTCATCGCGAGCGACGGAAAGGCGGCGGTACGCAGGATCAAGCCAGGTGCCGCGGTTGGAGCCGGCGTCGTTGTGGAGCAGGGACTGACGGGGGGCGAGCTGGTCGTCGTCGAGGGATTTCAGGGGCTGCGGAAGGACGTAGCGGTCCGCCCGACACCCCTGCCGCCATTGCCCGACAGGAGTTAGCGCGATGCTCTCCGCGATTTTTGTAGACCGCCCGCGCCTGGCGATCGTCATCGCTGTCGTCACCACGATTGCCGGCGCACTGGCGTATATGGCGATGCCGGTTGCGCAATATCCCGACATCGTGCCGCCCCAGGTTTCGGTCACGACGATGTATCCCGGCGCCAATTCCGCCGTGGTGGACGCCACCGTCGCCCAGCCGATCGAGGCGCAGGTCGTCGGCGTCGACAAGATGATCTATATGAAGAGCACGAGCGGCGACGACGGCAGCTACACGCTCACCGCCTCGTTCGAACTCGGCACCAATCCGGACATCAATACGGTCAACGTCAACAACCGGGTGCAGACCGCGCTGTCGCTGCTGCCGCCGGAAGTTCAGCGGCAGGGGATCAACGTCAAGAAGAAATCGACGGCGATCCTGGCATTCGTCACGGTTTATTCGCCGAAGCACACCCACGATCCGCTGTTCCTGTCGAATTACGTCACGATCAATCTTCTGGATTCGATCAAGAGCACGCCGGGTGTCGGCGACGCGTACCTGTTCGCGGCCCAGGACTATGCGATGCGCGCCTGGGTCAAGACCGAGCGCCTGACCGGGCTCAATCTGACCGTCAACGACATCATCAACGCCATTCAGTCGCAAAACGTACAGGCTGCCGTCGGGCGCATTGGCGCGCGACCGACGTTTGAACGATCAGCAATTGCAGCTCAATATCCAGACCAAGGGCCGGCTGAGTTCGGTCGAGGAGTTCGATAATATCGTCATCCGGACCAATCCGGATGGCTCGATCCTGCGATTGCGCGATGTGGCGCAGCTCGAACTGGGAGCCGCCAATCTCGACCGCGATACGCGGTTCAACGGCGGCGACGCCGCCGCCATTGTGGTCTACCAGTCGCCCGGCAGCAACGCGATCGATACCGTCGACGCCTTGCGGAAAAAGCTCTCCGAACTGGAGAAGCGCTTTCCGGACGATCTGGCCTGGACCATTCCCTACGATCCGACGGTCTTCGTGAAAGATACCATGCACGAAGTGAAGAAGACGCTGTTGGAAGCCTTCGTTCTCGTCGTGCTCGTCGTCTTCCTGTTCCTCGGAAATGTCCGCGCCACCCTGATCCCGACCCTTGCCGTGCCGGTAAGCCTGATCGGCACCTTCATCGCGCTCAAGGCCGTCGGCTACTCCGCCAACACCGTCTCGCTGCTCGCCATCGTGCTTGCGATCGGCATCGTCGTCGATGACGCCATCGTGGTTGTCGAAAATGTCGAGCGGGTGATGGAAGAGCACCCCGAGCTCTCGCCCGCGGACGCGAGCAAGCGCGCCATGGCGGAAATCACCGCGCCGATCATCGCGATCACGCTGGTGCTGCTGTCGGTCTTCGTGCCGATTGCGTTCATTCCCGGTATTTCCGGCGAGTTGTTCCGCCAGTTCGCGGTAACGGTCGCGGTGGCGATGCTGCTGTCCGCCGTCAACGCGCTGACGCTTTCTCCGGCGCTCTGCGCCGTCCTGCTCAGTTCCCATCACGGCCCGAAGCGCGGCATCATCGGAAAATTGATGCGGGGGATCGACTGGGTGCGGGACCAATACGGCGCCGCCGTCGCGCGGCTGGTTCGGTTCTCGGTTATCGGTCTGGCGATGGTGGTGGTGGCGGGGGCGGGGACCGTCGGACTTTCCAAGGTCACGCCGACGGGATTTGTGCCGGAGGACGACCAGGGCGCGATCTTCGTGGTCGTTCAGTTACCGGGCGGCGCCTCGGTCGGGCGAACCTCGGAAGTGATGCGGCAGGCTGAAGCGATCGTGAAGGAAGACCCGGCGGTGGCCGAATACACCTCGATCATTGGCCTGAATTTCATCGACAACTATTCGCAGCCCAATGCCGGCTTCATGGTCGTGACCTTCAAGCCGTTCGAGGAGCGCAAGAGCGCCGATCTCGGCGCGCGCCAAGTGATTGCGCGGCTGCGCACCAAGTTCCGCCAGATCCAGGCCGGCACCGTGGTGCCGCTGGCGCCGCCGCCGATCGTTGGTCTCGGAACCGGCGGAGGCTTTACCTATGTGCTTGAGGACCTGCGGGGCGGCGATCCGAAGGAGCTTGCTCAGGTTCTGCGCGGGCTCACCGTGGCGGCCAACCAGGATCCGCAACTGCGCGGGGTGTTCTCGACGTTTTCGGCAACCAATCCGTCGATCTATCTCGATATCGACCGCGACAAGGTGCAGATCCTCGGTGTCCCGCTGAAGGATGTGTTCCAGGCGCTGCAGGCCTCGCTCGGCGGCTACTTCATCAACAACCTGAATCTGTTTGGCCGCACCTGGCAGGTGCAGGTGCAGGCGGAAGCCGCCGACAGGTCGCGTATCGACGACATCTACCGCATCAATGTGCGCAGCGCAGACGGAAAGATGATTCCGCTGCGCAGCCTCGCGGAGCCGCGCGTTGTCGTCGGTCCGCCGGCATTGATCCGGTACAATAACCTGCGCGCCGTGACCATTCAGGGCGGGCCGGCGCCGGGCGTATCGTCGGGCCAGGCGCTACAGGCATTCGAGCAGATTGCGGCGAAGACGCTTCCGCAAGGCTACGCCGGCGAGTGGACGGATACGGCATTCCAGGAGAAGCGCGCCGAAGGCAAGACCGCGATCATTCTCGGCTTTGCGGTGCTGTTCGCCTATCTGTTCCTGGTCGCGCTCTACGAAAGCTGGAGCATTCCGGTGCCGGTCCTGCTGTCGGTCGCGATCGGCATCCTCGGATCGTTCGGCGCCATCGTCCTGACCGGACTGACGCTCGATCTCTACGGCCAGATCGGCATGGTGGTGCTGATCGGGCTTGCAGCCAAGAACGGCATTTTGATCGTCGAGTTCGCCAAGGAGAAGCGCGAGCAGGGCGTGCCCTTGCTCGAAGCCGCGACCGAAGGCGCGCGCCTGCGCTTCCGCCCGGTGATGATGACCTCGTTCGCCTTCATCCTCGGGCTTTATCCGCTGGTCGTCGCCTCGGGTGCTTCGGAACTGGCGCGGCGCGGCGTCGGCACGCCCGTGTTCGGCGGCATGATCCTGGCTTCATTCGTCGGCATTTTCGCGATCCCGCCGCTCTACGTGATGTTCCAGGCCATTCGCGAGCGGCTGCGGCCCGCTTCGCGCCCTGCGAACGAGCAACGGCCTGCCGCAACACAGACGAACCCACCCGACCACATCGCGGCGGAGTAGGGCTCCCCTTCAAAGGAGAATGCAATGTTGGACTTACCGCGTTCGGCCAGGCTGCTTGCACTATTTGGAACGCTGCTGTTGCTGCCGGTGCAGGCCAGAGCCTTTGATCTCTCCGGCGCCTGGGCAACAGATGCGGGTCTGTGCAATCGCGTGTTCACCAAGAAGGACAAAGAAGTGGTGTTTACCGAGCTTTCGGACCTGTTCGGATCGGGTTTCATCGTCGAGGGAAACCGGATCAGGGGAAAAAGCGGCCGATGCACGATCACATCGAGAAAACAGGACGGTGATGGCATTGAATTAACCGCAGCCTGCGCCACGAGCATCATGAACCAAGACCTAAGGTTCAACCTGAAAATTATTGATGACAATAGTCTCAACAGACTGTTCCCGGATATTCCGGGAATGACTCTCAAATACGTTCGTTGTGCGCTCTAAATACATTCAGTTGGTTCGCGGCAAGTAGACTTCGTACGAACAGAGGAAATCACGATGGCTGAAATAAACAAGCTCTCCGTCGGCAAAGTACTCGATAAGCTGCGGAGCGACGATGCGCTAAAAACCTCAAAGATCGAGCAACTCGACGAGAAAAATAAGACGCTTGACGAAGAGATACAGCGTTTGAGAGCGGCGCGACGGCGCCTTAAGCGAGGTCCGCAAGCTGACATAACCGCACGCAACTGAGATATCTGGAAATCTTCTTCAATTGCGCTTCACCAGCATTGGGATAGATCGGCCCGACAAGCTCATGCAGCGGCTTGATCCAATCGTACATCATGCCTCAATTCGCTAACGCGGGAATCTTGAGGGGCTCGGCCGCCAATCAGGCGCATGCGCTCGCCACGGTCTAATCGACAATACTTTTCAGCGGTCAGCCGATGTAGTGCCGTGTGCATGTGCACCGTTTCAATTCACGGCCAAGTTGACCTATGTCAACATTGTTCGCGGGAAGCATCGTTTAACTAGCAGAGGCTGCGGGATGTCTGACAACGTGACGGCTATCCGAGGACCAGTACTCACGGAACGGCTACATCACCCATTTTGGCGGCGAAAAAGCGGACTGCCGGAAGGACCAAACGGGTAAACAACGATGAAACTGAGACTTCAACTCGGACTTCTCGGCGTAGCCGCAGTTCTTGCTTTGCTGGCGGAGCCAGCAGTGGCACGGCAGCCGGCGGTCCACCCTGACCCCCACGTTCAAAGCCGTCGTTGCGCGCACCACCAGCTAGGAAATCCCTACTCCAAAGAAGATGACTACATGGCCTGGAGCGCCTGGAGATCCCGAGGTAACTGGGCTGAGCCCTCGTTCGATCCGGCTTGTTCACGCAATTCCCCTTCGCACCACCGCCACAGCACGAACGCTGGGTAACCTATGCGATGCGGGGACGGGGCGTGCGGAGGCTATAACCAAACGTGTTCTGTCGGTCTTGCGAGGGCCGGACAAATTTGATCTCCATCAATAAACGAGCATCCTCCGCAAATTATATTTTAAAAATAGCAGCGTGGAGAGACGCAGATGAATTCGTCAACGGCTCGGTCAATGATTGTGGCACTGTTGTTGACGGGGCTGCAAGTTGCCACCGCTCACGCACAGACCCCCGCAGCGCCCGTCGCTGATCAGTCGCAGCAATTGCTGAAGCCGGAACAGCTCGACCAGCTGGTGGCTCCGATCGCGCTCTATCCGGATACGCTGCTCGCCGAGGTCCTGATGTCATCGACCTATCCGCTCGAGATCGTGCAGGCGGACCGTTGGGCGAGCGAAAACAAGAACCTCAAGGGAGACGCGCTGAAGGCTGCCGTCGACAAGCAAGGCTGGGACAACAGCGTGAAGTCGCTGGTTGCGACGCCGTCGGTACTCGCGATGATGAGCGCGAAGCTTGACTGGACGCAGAAGCTCGGCGACGCCGTGCTGGCCCAGCAGCCGGATGTCATGGACGCGGTTCAACGCCTGCGCGCGAAAGCCCAGGCCAACAACAAACTGCCTTCCACCAAACAACAGAAAGTCTCGGTGACGCAGCAGCAGAATGGAGAAGTCATCGTCATCGAGCCCGCGGAACCCGATACGATCTACGTGCCCTATTATGATCCCGCCGTCGTTTACGGCGGCTGGCCGTATCCCGACTATCCGCCATACTACTTCCCGCCGCCGTTCGGCTATGTGCCCGGCGCGATCCTCGCAACCGGGATTGCGTTCGGCGCAGGCTACGCCCTGGGGCGTTGGGCATCGGGCGGAAATTATTGGGGCGGTGGCGTCAACTGGGGCGGCCGCAATATCAATGTGAACCGCTCGATCAATATCAACAACGTCAACATCAGCGGCAACAACTGGCAGCACAATCCCGTTCACCGTCACGGCGTGCAATACAGCAACACCAACGTGCAGCAGAGATTCGGTAACAGCAACATTCGGCCCGGAAGCCAGGATCGCATGGATTTCCGCGGTCGCAGCGGCGATCAGGTTCTCAAGCCCGGTGGCGGTGCTGCCAACCTTGGCGGCGGTGGCAACCTCAGCGGCAATGTGCCCGGCAACCGTCCCAACATTGCTCCCCCCAATCGGCCGGCGATCGGTAATCGACCATCAGCCGGCGTCAACCGTCCCGTCGGCGTCCCGATGCGGGAAAGTGCCATGGGCAATATCCAATCCGGCAGAGTAACCAATGTGCAGGCCGCGCGCGGACGAGAAAGCTTTGCTGGCAGCGGGGCGGCAGCGCGCTTCAGTGCAGGCGGTGGGGCCGGAGCAGCCCGCGTTAGCGTTGGTGGCGGTGGTGGTGGAATGCGCGGTGGTGGTGGAGGCGGCCCCGGCCGCCGCTCAGACATCAACGCCAAGCACGACATCGTCCTGATCGGCCGGCTCGACAACGGACTTGGCTTCTATCGCTACGCCTACAGTGGCAGCGAAAAGCTCTATGTCGGCGTCATGGCGCAGGAAGTGCAGAACGTCATGCCCGAGGCGGTCGTTCGCGGCCGGGACGGTTATCTGCGGGTGTTCTACGAGAAGCTCGGGCTCAAGTTCGAGACGTATGACCACTGGGTTGCCTCAGGGGCGCGGGTTCCATCCGCGACCGGCCCGAGGCACGCGCCCATCCAATATTGGTGAGATCGTCATGACCCAGATCGTTTCGTTGCTCGGCAAGCTAACCTGCTGGACCGCCGCAACCGTCATCCTCGCGTCGGTGCCCGCCGCCAACGCACAACAATCCTACAAATCACCCGAAGACGCCGTGGCAGCCCTGGCGAGCGCCACCAGGGATGATTGGCCCAAAGGCGTGGTCCACGTACTTGGACCCGATGCCGCCGAGATCGTCTCCTCCGGCGACAAGGTTGCCGACGAACGCATGCGCGAAAAATTCCTCGCGGCCTATGATGCCAAGCATCAGGTGAGCACGGAAGGCGACAACAAGGCCGTCGTGATCATCGGGTCGGAGGACTTTCCGTTCCCGATCCCGCTCACGCGCAAGGGCGCGGCCTGGCGTTTTGACACGGCTGCCGGCCGCCTCGAGATTTTGTATCGGCGCATCGGCCGCAACGAGCTCAACGCGATCCAGGCTTGCCTGGCCTATGTGGACGCCCAGAACGAATATGCCAGCAAGGAGCGTACCGGCACCGGCAGCGCGATCTACGCGCAGCGCATCGTCAGCCACCCCGGCAAGAAGGACGGGCTCTATTGGCCCGCGGCGCCGGGCGAGGAGCCCAGCCCGCTTGGCGAAGTTGTCGCGCACGCAACGACGGAAGGCTATGCCATCGGCGGCGGGCGCATCCCGTTCCACGGCTACTATTACAAGATACTGACGCGTCAGGGGCCAATGGCCGCGGGCGGCGAAGTGGATTACATCGTGCGCGGCAAGATGATCGGTGGATTTGCGCTGGTGGCCTATCCGGCCGAATATGGCAATTCCGGTGTGATGACCTTCGTCGTCAACTACGCGGGCAACGTGTTCCAGAAAGACCTCGGGGAACGCACGGAAAGACTGGCCGAGCGCATGACGTCATTCAATCCCGATCAAACCTGGAAGAAGGTGGATGTCACCGCGCCGGCGCGATGAATTCTGGGCGCACGACCGGTGGCAACGGCTTCGTCGCGCAATAGGCCGCGAGCAGCCAATAATTCGCGGCTTCCATATTAGGCAAAGACGATTTTTTAAACCATTGATGATGTTATTAAAAAGCCGCACCGCCGCGCGGCCGAGTAGCCGGGCGCCGCTCTTTTCCACCTACCCCAGAGAGTGCATGCGCTCGGCTACTTCGATTGAAGGCGATGGGCGGCGGGTGGGGACAAGCTTGGCGACGCCAGCGCGCCAAGTCCACAGAGCGAAAATTCCTTGGATGTTGCGGGCCACATGAAGTCACGGCCGAGGCTATGGATGTGAATTGAGCGCAGCCAGGGGGGTCCATCTGCTGGAGACGAGCGACCCGGCGCACCTGGCTGAGTGATGAAGCGCGCCGGGCCGGCGTCCTGCCCCAGCCGGACGAAGCAATTGGCGTGCCGGTGCCATGCAAAAGCGGCCGCGAGGGCTTTGCGGTTCAGCGGCTGTTGGCGAAGGAGTGATGGGGTTCCGGCTGCTCGATGGGGCCGAGGTATTTGTCTGTCAGATAGACCGCGCCGATCGAGAGCATGATTCCCAGCGCAACGGCCAACACGGTAGGAACGACGAATTCCAACGTAATTACTTTGTGGGTCATCGCGGATACTCGCTGTGACCTACCCCGCGCGATTGATGCCATCTTCTGCTGAGTCGCGGAATTAGAAATGTTCTCTAAAGCGATGTCAGGTCAGCACATTGCGATGCTCGCCAAGCCGCTGAAATGGACGGCCGACGCCTTGGCGATGCGCAGGGGAAGAAAATTAGCTATTTCGAAACCAATTCAGGCAAAGAGGTGCTCCAGAATCGATCAAGAGCGAGACGAATGCCCACCAAAGACGAGCGTCGAGAGCCAATAACCTCCAGCAAAGCTGGAGGTTTGATTGGGAACCGCCAAAGGCGGTTTTAAGGGATGTTTGGACGATTGTTTGGATTTTGGGCTGCTGAAATCTTCAACTCAAACTGCTCCAATTGCCGATCGGCCAGTTCTTGGTTTCTGATGTAGGCTCGGATCACTTCCTCGTCCCGGCCAACGGTCGTGACAAAGTAACCACGCGCCCAGAATTTGTGGCCCAGAAAATTACGCATCTTGCGTTCGACATTCTGCGCGATCCATATCGAACTCTTCCCTTTCATGTATCCGATGATCTGAGCCACCGAATATTTGGGAGGTATCGAGATCAACATATGAACGTGATCCGGCATCAAATGCCCCTCCTCGATCCGGCACTCCTTCCGTCGCGCCAGATCGTGAAACACTTGGCCCAGATGCCGTTTTATCTTGCCGAAAAGCAGCTTCTTGCGATACTTCGGCGTAAACACGACGTGGTACTTGCACTCCCAGGTCGCGTGATTAAGATGATTGAACTCTGCTTTCATCATGGTCTCCTTGAGGGTTCTTGGCGGTTCCCCAAGGAGACTTCATGACTTCATTCCCGTAGCTGTAAAACTTCCGGGTTTCGCCCCGCCATAGGCGGGGGCTTAGCAGGTTTGGTTAGTTCCGGTGATCATTGCCGCCATTGTCGCGGCGATCGGCGCATTCTTCCTGTGGTCTGACCTCAGAAACAACTCGCTGGGTCGTGGGGACGGCATGATCACGTCGGCGGTCGTGTCACGGGCCGGCGCAATCGCGACACCATCGGAGCCGCCGGCCCACCTGGTGGTGCCGCAGACCGCGCCTGTCTCCGAGCCTGCAACGGTCGGCCGTGTCACGCACTGAAAGCGCCGCCGCCTCGTCGAGGAAAGCAAACTACGATTGTGATTCGGGCAACTTAAGGGCGTCATGTTCCGCCCATTACTTCCGTTTCGCCATCGCGCCAAAGGACATCAACTCCCCAGCCATATCCCGGATTTTTCCGTGCCACGAAAGTTGGTCGCTGTTCGGACACCGGAGTGGCTAAACGGGTTCTGGGACGCTTGGCTTGTCATCGATAGGGGCGATAAGCGGACTTTCGGCCCATTTCGCTGCGGGGTCGTCGCAGCTGATACATTGCAAGTCCGTACGACCAGCGATGGTGATAACCGGGACCATTCGCTTTCCGCATTTCGGGCAGCGCGTTATCTGATCCATGAGATCCTCCCGATTTTTTCGAATTTTTCACCCACAACTCGGCACTGGAGCTTTTGTTCCGTTCGAGCATTTCGGCGCGGCCACGTGTTGGCGACCTCCGCGGGGGGTGAACATTCCGGACAGCGCGGGTTGGCCCGAACGCGGCGTTTCGTCCAGGCGCACGCGGTGGCCCCCGAAACGTTGAGCACACGGCCGTCGGCGCCCCAACCCTCGCGCAAGCCCAGGCTGATGCGAAAATCATCGCGAGGACCTGGTGGGCCCGGAACAACAGAACAGTCTCTAGCCTTCGGTGCAGGTGGGCGAGCACTCATTTCCGCTTCAGCACAAACCCGCGTGCCTGCCGACCTCGTTGGTCTCCGCTTTATTTCGAAGCGTTTGCGATCTTGTGCTCCAAGTGGCCGGTCTCATGATCGCGGCGGAGCTGACTCAGTGACGTTTCGTTGAGTTGAAGAAGAACTTCGCTCAGTTTCTCGGTTTCAGGATAACCTGCGGCGAAACTCTGTCCGTAAACCTTACGCAACGTGCGGATGATCGTGTTTCCATGCTTGTGGCTGATTTCGCCGTCGTGGTTGCGGTGGCGATTGTCGAGACCTGCCTTGCTCATGCTGCTCTCCATTGTGCCCACAGCCGACACCATCCTCCCGCAGGGACTAAATGACAACCTTGCGCCGCAACCGGAGCGTTAAGACCGGGCTTATGTTGATGGACCGGCAGGCGACTCACCAACGCAAAGCGATTGCAGATGGCTGTCGAACCGGATCGGAACCATTATTAACGGTTGCTCCATATCATGCAGATTGTCGTGGAATCCTTTCGCGTCCCGTGACCATTGGTGATGCATGCAGCCTATCGAGATTACTGATCCGAAAGAGGCCCGACGTTGCCGCTTCGCCCAATATCGGGGCCAAAAGGCGACTGTGATGTTGAATGGATTGCCGGTCACGGGCATGGTCCGTTCGGTCAAGGAGCATAAGTCCAATCCCATGCGTTGGACCGTCACAGTGGTGCCTGAGCAGGGCATCGCAGCCTAGGAGACCGTGAAAGCCAGCGGCGCGCCAGTAACGGGCGGCGGTGGGGCTTTTTTTCAGCAGCAAGGGCCGAATCAGAACGACAGCGATCAGCATCGATGGGCCCAACCTGAACCCCTGACGGCAGCCAGGGCATGGGCTCCTGGTCCCGCCACCGGCTCACAGGGATTGGCGCTGTACGATAACCAGATGTGGCAAACGGCGACCGGTACGGTGGCGCTCAACGGACGGCAGTAGAGGCCGGCGCTGCGAACTTGTGTTCCGGCTGGCCAAGATCCGGCAGTTTGGGCCGTCGAGCCGATTCAGCGCATCTAGCCAAGCATCAAGCAGAGGGGTGCGCCGCCGAAGCGCTCGCATTTTCTTTTCGACATCGTCAGGCCGAATCCCCATGAACACCAGAATAGCGCCCGATGGTTTAAGAGTGGTTTCCAAAGCAAGTCGGCACCTGACAGCCCGCGTCCCCAGCGGCCTTCCTGAAGTCTTGGCGAGGCCGCCGGTTCACTCCACGGCGCTCTTACCTCGGCGGGTGCAAGTCGCCTTGGAGCCAGCGTCCAAGATTCTTGGACTTCATGGGGTCTTCATATGCGGCAAGGGTCTTTAATCCGCCATGGCAGACAGCGCATTCAAACGTTTGCAAGTCGACGCCTTGGCCCGCTTGCTCAATACTGGCGAGCATCATCGGGGCCTTGCACTTCGGACAGGCGGGACGCTCAATTGCAGCGAATGGAATGACAGACGACAGGCGCTGAGACTGTGGCATGATGCTTCCCTCGAAAATGGGCGGGAGCACAACACTCTCTGTCACCGCTAATGCCTAGGGGCCTGAACGATGATTATTCAATTATGCGCCTCCGGGAACTCAAACGCTACTCAATTCACTCGCGCCAAGTCTAAAACCTCCCCGCAATCCGGTTAGCATTGCGATGACCCGGAAACGGGGCGTTGATCGTTTGGGCGATCAGCTTTGCCCGGACACCCCCCAAGCCAGTCGTTCACCTCCACCCGGCAGCAGGGCCAGATTGCGGCGGCTCAAGCCGGACAGGCTCAGCATGAGGCTGCGCTTCGCGGGCGGAATATGTGATCGAGCACTGACAGCCGGAGGTTTCGCAGGTCCTGGCGCAGGGTTCCCCTGGCGGTCGCCATGCCGGTGAGCCTGCCCACGAGTTTCAGTACCTCCACCGCCGCCGGACGCCGCAGCTTTTCGTAGAGGTCGAGGTCCGCTTCCGGCCGCCGGTCGGCGACGATCTCCGCCAGCAGCCATCCGAGCACGCCGGCATCGACGAGGCCGCAATTCAAGCCAATTGCTGGGGTTTGCGCTGTGCCGCTACGTCTTCCGCCTGCCGCCCGCCGTCAACATGCAGCGAAAACGGGTCATCAAGGCGCTCGCGCCGACGGTCGACGGTACTTGGTCGACGCCCTCTGATCCCTGCGTCAGGTCAGCAATCTCGCGGCTGCCGGCGACGGCGTACCGATCGATGGGGACCGGGTGTTTGTCTCTTAAATGGGCTGCGCCGATCGAGATCATGATCCCGAACGCAACGGCTAACACCGTCAGACGACGAATTTCAAAGTGATCGATTTGCGGGGCATCGCGGTTACTCGCTTTGACCTACCCCGGACCCAAGATGCCATCTTCTGCTGAGTCGGGAAATCAGAAAGCAAAGCGTGCGAAGTCGCCCGGGCTTAAGCTTGGACGTCGTACAGCCGCTTCAATCGCTCGATGATGATTTCAAAAAAACTGTCTAGCTCGGCTTTATTCGGGACGGGGCCGGCATCGACGCCAAACGTCAGCATCGCATTCCATGGGTTGAGACCATAAACAGTTACGGTAACTCCGCGCTTAGGGCAGCCGTCCATCTTGCCCAAATCCTCACGGATCATCACCGCCAACTCTTCGGCTGTTTTCTTTTCCTTTGTTGGGGGCTCCATTGCTGGCCCTTTGGCTTCGCCCTCATTTCCCGGCAGCAGAGTTCTCTCACCCCTTGGCTTTTAGTAAATTCCAGCCAGCGGCAATATCCGCTGCAAAATTGCGCCGAGGCAAATGAGCACAACGAGCAACTTGAGAAGTTGCACCAATCGGCGGTCGGTGGCGAACTTATCGATGGCCCAAAAGCAGATTGCTCCGACGACTACGATGACCAGCACACCGATCAGAACCGAAATAAGCCCCATGTGTCATACCTCTCCGCCTCGGTTGGGCGTCTAGCATCGACACTCCGAACGTCCTCGTCAAGGCGAACGCCACGAGCACCCCATGCTCCGCGAACTCGCTAAGAACACTTCACCGGTACAATGTAGTCGGGCAGACTGCTCGTTATCCCCCAAATCTCCGTGTCTATTTTGTTTTCGCCAACAATCCGAGCTGCCCGGCACTGCCCCTCAATGCTTTCAGCGCCATGCGGTGACGGTCGTCCTTCACTTCAGGGTTATCGCCAATGTCGAAGGTATTTCGGACGTGAACCGCGTAGTCATATGAACTCGCAGGGGAGGCTGACTCGATCAGGACCGTGTCGCGGATCCCTTCACGAGCATTGGCAACGCTAATCGAGATCACGGAAAATACTTATTGTCTTAGGTACGATCCGTCACCCATGTCTCCGGGCCGGACAAAGGAAGTCGACGAGGGCATTTGGCTCATCAGCTTCATGCACTACGATCTTGGATATTTCGACCTGGAGCAGAAAACCTTGCAACCCCTCGACAATCCGTTCGGCACGAGGTTGTCACCCATGTCTTAGGTACGTTTCGTTACCTATGTGTCCGGGCCGGACACAGCGGCTGCGTGGTGAGCGCGGAGGGACTCGAACCCTCGACCCCATGATTAAAAGTCACGTGCTCTACCGCCTGAGCTACGCGCTCACATGAGGCGCTGTGTAGGGGGCGGCCGGGTGCGGGTCAATAGCAGCGCCTCCACCAAATACGCTAATCCCGTAGCCCGGATTTCCTCAGCAATACGGTTGTTTAACCGGCTTTCTTCAAGCGCGGTGCTGGCCGAGAAGGCACCACTATCAACTGGCCTCGGGGTGGATCTCGGAGGCTACCGGCTGCGAGGTGCCGACCACGGTGGGCATCGCCACCGGGCGCAGGCCGATCAGCTCGGCGGTCCGGATGCCGGTATCGCGCCAGAATGCGAACGAGTTGAGCCGCGAGCTCTCCAGAATGGCAATCGCTACCGCTGACAGGAACGGCAGGCTCTCAAGCACCAACACCACCGCAAAGATATAGATTTCGCGGATTTCCTTGAAATTGTTGGTGACGACGAGCACGGCAGCGCCCGCCAGCAGCAGCACGCCGATCACCGCCTCCCAGAACGCCTGGAACTCGATCGACATCCGCGACAGGCCGCCCTTGGAGGTGCGGGCGAAGGCCAGATGATCGGTGATCAGTCCGTTGGCCACCGCGCGCGACACCGTCCATTGCACCGACATCGCCGCCACCATGGCGCCCAGCATCTGGCCCCATTTCACGGGCACGCGCAGCCGGTACAGGATGACGAAGTGCAGCAATGAGACCACAAACGCGCCGATGATCGGCAGTGTCAGGATCCTGTCGGGAATGGCGATATCGGCAAAGGCGACGATCGGCACCCAGATCAAATTGAGGATCGCCACCAGCACGCCGATGCTTTCGGCGCCAAGCCAGTTCAGCCAGCCCAGCGAGAACTCGCGCTTCTGGTCAGGCGTCAGCCGGCTCGCGCCCGGCAGGAAACGGCGCCAGTGCTTCTTGACGATCTGGAAGCCACCATAGGCCCAGCGATGGCGCTGCTTCTTGAAGGCCTCGTAGGTGTCCGGCAACAGGCCGTGACCGTAGCGGTGGTTGGTATAGTGCGTCAGCCAGCCGTGCTCGATGATGGCGAGCCCAAGATCGGTGTCCTCGCAGATGGTGTCGCCGGCCCAACCGCCGGCCATGTCCATCGCCGCGCGCCGGATCAGACACATGGTGCCGTGAACGATGATGGCGTTGACCTCATTGCGTTGAACCATGCCGATATCGAAAAACCCGGCATATTCACCGTTCATGATGTAATGCATCAGGGAGCGGTCGCCGTCGCGATGGTCCTGCGGCGCCTGGACCAGACCGACGCGGGGATCGGCGAAAACCGGAACCAGGTCCTTCAGCCAATCCGGTTCCACCACATAGTCGGCGTCGATGACCCCGATGATTTCGGCGTCCGCGGCGGTCCGCTCCATGGCGATGCGGAGCGCGCCGGCCTTGAAGCCCTCGACCTTTTCGGCGTTGATGAACTTGAAACGTTCGCCGAGCGCGCGGCAATGATCCTGGATCGGCTGCCAGAACGCCGGGTCGGGCGTGTTGTTGATGATCACGACGCATTCGAAATTCGGATAATCGAGCCGGGAAACCGCATCGAGCGTCTGCTTGAGCATCTCCGGCGGCTCGAAATAAGCCGGGATATGGATCGAGACCTTTGGGAAGGTGACGGTGTCGCCGATGGTGGCGGGCACCACGGGCGCGCCTTTGACCAGCAGGCGGCGCGGTTTTCTGCCAAACGCGATGGCCGCGATTTCCTCGATCCTGGCCATCGCGATCAACACCAGCGGAACCAGCAGGATCAGGCCGAGCGTCAAGGCAAAGGCCGAACCGAAGACGAAGTAGTGCCCGGCCCAATAGGCGAACACGGTGGCGGCCCATGCGCCGATGCCGTTGGCCGCAGCCGACAACGTCAGCGCCTGCATCACGCTCGGCTGGGCCAGCCGCAGGATCGGCAGCGACATCAGGATGCCGACGAGAACGGCGATGGTGGCAAGCTTCCAGTAGTCCGGATTGACGATCGGGCCGGTCCAGCTGAACTTCGGCTCGCGCGCCGCATTCAAAATGCCCCAATAGGGGCCGACGCCGCCCTCGAAGAACTTCCAGGGCTGATCGATCGCCTCGACGATATTGTAGTCCATTCCGATGGCTTCGGCGCGGGCCACGAAGTTACGCAGCACCGAAGCCTGCTCGAAAGGACCGGGAACGGCGTTCCTCAAATTGTAGCCGGCGCTCGGCCAGCCAAACTCGGCAATCACGATCCGCTTGCCCGGAAACTGATCCCGCAGCAGCTGGAACATGGCGACCGCCTGATCCACGGCCTGCTTGTCGGTGAAGTTTTCCCAATAGGGCAAGACGTGGGCGGCAATGAAATCGACAGAATAGGCGAGCTGCGGAAAGTCCCGCCAGATGTTCCAGATCTCGCCGGTCGTCACGGGAACATTGACCGACTTTTTCACGCGCTTGATGAGTTCGATCAGGTCTTCGACCTTTTGCTCCCCGCGGTAGATCGTTTCGTTGCCGACGACGACGCCAATGACATTGCTGTTGTGCCGGGCGAGACTGATGGCGGCATCGATCTCGCGCTCATTGCGATCGACGTTCTTGTCGATCCAGGCGCCGACGGTGACCTTGAGGCCGAATTCGGCGGCGATCGGTGGAACCAGCTCGACGCCGCCGGTGGAGGAGTAAAGGCGTATCGCACGCGTGATCGTCGACAGCTTTTTCAGATCGGCGCGGATCTTCTCGACGCTCGGGATGTTGTCGACGTCGGGGTGGGCGGTCCCCTCAAACGGCGCATAGGAAACGCTCGGCAGAATGCCGCGGAAATCGGGCGCCTGTTGCCTTTCCTGGAATAATCCCCAAAGCGCGGCGTGAGCAGCGGTTACAAACAACAAAACGGCGACGACGGCGCGCATCGCGACTAGACCATACGGGGCCTGCATGGGGAGAAAGCGAACCCGTCCCCTAGGTTCGACCGACACGGGAGCGATTCTAAGGATAATCCTGCCACGTGATTTAACAACTGGTATGACGCCGTGGCGTTTTTAAGGGTGCCGCGTCGCCTCCCTTGAAAAATCGCATCCTGCGAAAGTCGGGAGTGGCTATTTTGCTGGCGCGGCCGGTGCGGCGGCGGGCGCCGGCGCAGCCGCCGGTGCCGAAGTGGCGTTGCCGGCGGTCGAGGAAGCGGGAGTGGGGGGCGCCGCGGCCGCGGTCTGGGGCTGGGCGCCGGGATTGATCCAGCAGGCGTGAACCCGGTCGTCCAGGCTCCTTTGCACCTTGTCGTCGATTTGCGCACCAAACCGGGTCAGGCAACGGAACGTGGCCTGGATATGCCCTCCGGGGCAGCCGAACCGGTCGTAGAGATCGAGGTGGCGAAAGGCGGTGTCGAGGTCGTCGCGCCACATCAGGCGAACGACCCGCCGGCCCAGCCAGACGCATTCCGGGTTTCCCGCAGGGCCATTGATGGCTTGCGCCGCCTCGGCGAATTCGTCGGTCTTGCGCTGGCTGTCCTTGGCGGCATCGGCCGAACCCGCGGCGGGTTTGCCGGACTGATCCGGGGCGGCGGGGCCGCCACTCTGGGCGAGCGCGCCTCCGATACCGATCATGAGTGCAAGCCCGGGGACGGCGAGGTGGCGCAAAACCGCAGTCTGAAGCCTGAGCACCCGTTGACGCATAAATTCCCCGATTTTGTTCCTGTTCGCGTCTCTTTCGGGACGCACTTGGTTGATGCCGTTCAAATAGGTCCCCAATGCGGCGGAGACGGTTTGGCGGATTCCCATGACGGACATTTCGGATTTTGTCCAGCAAACTCACAACTTTATCGCGTTGTGGTAAAGCCGCCGGCGGAAAGGCCAAGCGATTGCGGCATTCCCGCTCTTGGCAGACGGCCGATGACCGGCTAATCGACGGTCCCCGCCCGGAGGATGGAACTGATTTCTCGTCGTACGCCGCTGGCGCTTCTCCTGATATCTCTTGGTACGATTTTCGCGGTCTGGTGGTGGCTGGCCACGCCGATCACGCTGGCGCGCGCGCCGATCGATCCGAACGCCAAGCTCATGTGCGTATCATACGCCCCCTTCCGCGACGACCAAACGCCGTTGTCGCCGACCACGCATGTCTCCGCGGAGCAGATCGCCCAGGATCTGGCACAGCTCGCCAAAATCTCCGATTGCATACGGACCTATTCGATCGAAAACGGCCTCGACCAGGTTCCCGAGCAGGCGGCCAAGGTGGGGCTAAAGGTCATCCAGGGAATATGGCTCGGCAGCAATCGGCTGAAGAACCAGACGCAGATCTCGACCGCCGTCCGCCTGACCAAGGAATTTCCTTCGACCATTACCTCGCTGGTGGTCGGCAACGAGGTGTTGTTGCGGGGTGAGATGACTTCCTCAGACCTTGCCGCCACCATCCGCTCGGTGAAAGCGCAGGTCGTCGTTCCCGTTACCTATGCCGACGTCTGGGAATTCTGGCTGCGCTATCGGGAGATCTACGAGGCCGTCGATTTCGTCACCATCCATATCCTTCCTTACTGGGAGGATTTTCCGATCCGCGCGAAATATGCCGCTGCCCATGTCGACGCCATTCGCAGGCGGATGGCGGTCGCTTTTCCCGGCAAGGAAATCCTGATCGGGGAAACCGGCTGGCCGAGCGAAGGGCGGATGCGCGACGCGGCGCTGCCCTCGCGCACCAATCAGGCGCGCGTTGTCTCCGAGATCCTCGATCTCGCCAAGCGCGAAAACTTCCGCGTCAACCTGATGGAGGCCTACGATCAGTCCTGGAAACGCCAGCTCGAGGGCACCGTCGGCGGCTATTGGGGCCTGTTCGACTCGGTGCAGCGGGCCCTGAAATACCCGCCTGGCATAGCCATCAGCAACTATCCGCTCTGGAAGCTGCAGATGGGAGGCGGCATGGCGTTGGCCATCCTGGTGTTCGGCGCAGCCTGGCTGGCACTGCGACGAAGACCCTGGACGCCACGGCTCGCCTCCTGGATTGCCGTCGGGCTATCGGCGACGACGGCCGGAATCCTGCTTGGGGTGGCCACCGACAAGATGTTCTATGAAAGCTACGGATTGGGCGGCTGGCTCTTGTGGGGTTCGTTGCTCCTGGCCGCGGCCGTTGCACCCGTGTTTGGCGCCAATGCGCTGATGTCAGGCCGCGCGCTGCCGACATTTCTGGAGTTGCTGGGCCCTCGCGACCACCGGACCAAGTCGGCGCTGGCGGTGGTGCTGGGGCTGGCCCTGATCGTGACCGCCGTGATCGGTGCCGAAACCGCGCTCGGCTTTGTGTTCGACCCGCGCTACAAGGATTTTCCTTTTGCGGCCTTGAGCATGGCGGTGGTGCCGTTCGCGGCGCTGACCCTGCTCAATCGCCCAAAGCAGGGGACCCGGCCGATCGCCGAAGCCGTCTTTGCCGGAGTTTTCGCAGCCGCAGCGCTTTATACGGGTGTCAACGAAGGATCGGACAACTGGCAGTCACTATGGACCTGCGCCGTCTACGTCCTCTTCGCCGTCACGCTGTGGCAGGCGCGGGCCGCGCAAAGCCCAGAATGAGCAGGCCGACCGCAATTCCCGACAGACCCAGATTGTACAGCACGACACCAAGCCCGGCCGCGATCAGCCCGCCCGTGAGCAGAACGATCGACGGCCGGATGACGTGAAGCGTCGCAATGATCAGCGCGACGACACCAAATACCGAATGACGAAACAGGTAGGTCGCGAGCAGCCGGGACTTGCAGAGCATGGTCTGCAGGCCGGCATCACATGCCAGCGCCACGCCCGAAAACTCGATCGCCAGATAGCGCAGATAGAGCGCGTAACCGATGGTAACGAAGCCGACGACCAGCAGCCATTGCACCTGATAGGGCGTCAACCGAAACGGAGCTTTCTTCACTCGGTCATTTCCTGGTAAGTGGATCCCGGCCAGCCGCAGGAAAGTGCGCCTGACCCGTCACGCCGATCGGTACCCATTTTTGCGGAAGACGTGCAAGGCGAATATGCGGTGCAATGTCCGACAAGGCAACGCCGGTTGCGCCACCACCGCGCCCCGAAACAGCATAAAGAACAAAACGTATGTTATTGGAATAATGGTATTTTTAGGTATTTACCGCTTGCCGAAGATCAATGACAGGGTGGATGGCTCAGGCTTTTCGGCGGGTTCGTCCTTTTCGGCGTGCTTCGGGGTGTAGTGCCTGTGCATAGCCGGTTTGGCTGCGGAGGCAGGCTTGCCGTCGGCCTTGGCATCGGTCCTGGCATCAGACTTGGCATCGGCCCTGGCGTCGACGGCAGCCGCCGGCTCGTCGGTGTTCACAGCCAGGCGCTGACCTTCGAACACCGTGGTTGAACAGGGCCGGTCGTTTGCGATCATCCCCGCGCAGATTTTCGCGGCGGCCGCTGCATTGCTGATCGGTCCGGCCACCAGCCGCAGCTGCATGCCAAGTCCGTTGCTGCCTTCTTTGATCACGATGATCGGGCGCAAGGTCGTCAACGACGCATTCGACCTCGATTTAAGAAGTCCACGCCAGAGCGCGCGCAAGCCGGGGAGCGAATTCGCACCGCCAACATCGACGCCGAATTCGGTCCGCTGGACCGCCAGTTTTGGCGCTGCCGCTGCAGCATCCGCCTCGGCCGCCTCTTCGGCTGGCGGATTGGAAGCCACCACCTCGGGTATCGGCGCCGCGGTGACCGTCTTTGACGGCGGGCTGGGTTCGATCAACTTTCCGGCCGCCGGATCGGGTGGCGCCATCATCGATTTCGTTGCCATCAGCGGCACCGGCGGCGTTGCGGCCGGGGCGTTTGGGGTCGCTTGCGCGCCCGGAGACGCCGGGGCCGGGCCAGGTTCTGCTCGAGTGGCAACAGCGGTGGTGGCTGGCGTCGCGGCCACCGGGGACACGGTGGGCGCGGGCGATGGCTTCGGCGTGGTCGCTGGCGGTTCAGCCGACGCGGCAGGACCTGAAGCGGCAGGACCTGAAGCGGCAGAACCTGAAGCGGCAGGACCTGAGGCGGCGGCCGGAGCGGGAGATGTCGCGGGTGGAGCCGCTTGCGGCGGCGCCGGGGAATTTTGCCGCGCAATCGCACCCGTAACCGAATCCAGGCCCTGTTCCAGAACGGCGACGCGCGAGTACAGCCGGTCGCGATCGCTGTTCAATGTTTCGATGGCAGAGGAAAGACGCCGGGCCTCGCTTTGGCTCTCTTTGGCGACCGACTGGATCTGCTGCGACTGCCGCGCCAGATCGGCTGACGCGATCTGCTCGTGCCGCCATCCGATCGATGATTGGTTGGCAACAAGGGCAATGATGATCGCGCCGACGGACGCAGCCGCCCACGATCCGAGTCGCCATAGCGTGCGGCGGTCGAATTCGTCCTCCTCGGCCAAAAGCCTGGCGATCAAGCCGCCGGTATTCTCGGTCGCGAAGCTATCCGCCAGATTGTCGGAATCCTTTGCCATGCGAAGTTTTCGGCCCCCCTTTAAGGCCCCAACCGAATCACGACGCAAACCTTAACAGGAAATGCGCCTTCATCTTGAGTCCCTGGAGCGCTCCACCGGGGGCTGATTCCGGGTTTCCATGCGGGACAAAAACGCTTTATGAGGACTGCACGAGGACGGCGGCGCGGCCTTCGCCGCAGCAACGAGGGAATAGGATGACCGGCAGGACAAGCCTGACCATCGTGCTCGCGGCCGGCGAGGGCACGCGCATGCGGTCCGCGACCCCCAAGGTCCTGCACCCCGTGGCCGGCCAGTCGCTGCTGGCGCATGTACTTGACGCTGCCCCGAAGGGAACTGGCGCCGCACTCGCCGTGGTGGTCGGACCGGATCATGGGGCGGTCGAAGACGCGGCCAAACGCGTCCGGCCGGATGCTGCGACTTTCATTCAGCGCGAGCGTCTGGGCACCGCGCATGCCGTGCTGGCGGCCCGCGACGCCATCGCCCGCGGCGCGGATGATCTGCTCGTCGCGTTCGGCGACACGCCGCTGATTTCGTCCGCGACATTCGAGCGCCTGCGCGCGCCCCTGCAACATGGCGCAACGCTTGCCGTGCTCGGCTTTCGCGCCGCCGATCCCACCGGCTACGGCCGGCTCCTGGTCGAGGGCGACCGTTTGGTGGCGATCCGCGAGCAGGCCGACGCCACGCCTGCGGAACGCGCGATCACGCTCTGCAATGCCGGCGTGATGGCCTTTGATGGCCGCAAGGCGCTCGAAATTATTGAGAAGATCGGCAATGCCAACAGCAAGCGCGAATATTACTTGACCGACGCGGTGACTATCGTTCGGAACCTGGGATTGGAGGCCGTTGTGATCGAAACCAGCGAGGATGAAGTGCGCGGCATCAACACCAAGGCGCAGCTCGCCGAAGCCGAGCGAGTGATGCAGACACGGTTACGCAAGGCCGCGCTCGACGCCGGCGTGACCATGGTCGCGCCCGAGACGGTTTACCTCGCCGCCGATACGACGTTCGGCAAGGACGTGACGATTGAGCCTTTTGTTGTCATCGGTCCCGGCGTCTCGGTAGCGGACGGCGCGGTGATCCATTCCTTCTCCCACATCGTGCAGGCATCGATCGGAAAGAACGCCTCGGTCGGCCCGTATGCGCGCTTGCGGCCGGGGACATCGCTGGGTGAGGGCGCACGGATCGGCAATTTCGTCGAGACCAAGGCTGCGACGCTGGAGGCCGGCGTCAAGGTCAACCATCTCAGCTATGTCGGCGACGCCCATGTCGGGGCCAATACCAATATCGGCGCGGGCACCATCACCTGCAACTATGACGGCTTCGGAAAGCACAGAACCGAGATCGGTGCCGGCGCGTTCATCGGCACCAATTCGTCGCTGGTAGCGCCGGTCAAGATCGGCGTCGGGGCCTATATCGGTTCGGGCTCGGTGATCACCCGCGACGTGCCCGACGATGCCCTGGCCGTGGAGCGCAGCCAGCAGACCAATCGCGAGGGCGGCGCCAAGCGATACCGCGAGATAAAGACGCGCGGCAAGGCGCCGAAAGGCGGTTAATGACGGTTGCCATTAAGCTTTCGGCTTAACGCTGTTTCAATGCGCAATAATTATTGAGTATCTTGACGCCGCCGAGTTTCGTTAAGAAATGCAGGCGCATCGTCGTTTAATTGGGAGATATTGACCCGCATGTGCGGCATTGTCGGCATTCTCGGGCGCGGCCCCGTTGCGGAGCAACTGGTGGATTTGCTCAAGCGCCTGGAATATCGCGGCTATGATTCCGCCGGCGTCGCGACACTCGAAGGCGACCATCTCGAGCGCCGCCGCGCCGAAGGCAAGCTCAAGAATCTCGAGACGCGATTGCGGGCCGAGCCGCTCGCGGGCCATACCGGCATCGGGCACACGCGCTGGGCCACGCATGGCAGGCCGACCGAGAAAAATGCCCATCCGCACGCCACTGAACGCCTCGCGGTGGTTCACAACGGCATCATCGAAAATTTCCGTGAACTGCGCGAAGAGCTTCAGAAAAACGGCGCGGTGTTCGAGACCGAAACCGACACCGAGATCGTCTTGCACCTCGTCGATAGCTATCTCGCCAAAGGCATCGCTCCGGTCGAGGCCGTCAAGGCGTCGCTGTCAAGGCTTCGGGGCGCCTTCGCGCTCGCGTTCATTTTTGCCGGCGAAAACGATCTGATGATCGGCGCGCGCAACGGGCCGCCGCTCGCAGTCGGTTACGGCAAGGGCGAGATGTATCTCGGTTCGGACGCCATCGCGCTCGGCCCGTTCACCGACACCATCGCTTACCTCGAGGACGGCGACTGGGTCGTGCTGACGCGCGGCGGCGCCGTCATCTACGACAAGAACAACGCGATCGTGCATCGTGATGCGATCAAGCACAGCGCCTCGACGTCGCTGGTCGACAAGGCGAATTATCGCCACTTCATGGCCAAGGAGATTCACGAGCAGCCGGAAGTCGTCGGCCACACGCTGGCGCGCTATGTCGACATGGCGACCGACCGCGTGGCGCTGCCGGTGACCTTGCCGTTCGACTTCAGGAATATTCAGCGCATATCGATCGTCGCCTGCGGTACCGCGAGCTACGCCGGTTACGTCGCCAAATACTGGTTCGAGCGCCTGGGCCGGCTGCCGGTCGAGATCGACGTCGCCTCCGAATTCCGTTACCGCGAGGCGCCGCTGCGCAAGGGCGATCTTGCGATCTTCATTTCGCAATCCGGCGAGACCGCCGACACCCTGGCGGCGCTGCGTTACGCCAAGGCGCAAGGCGTACACACGCTGTCCGTCGTCAATGTGCCGAGTTCGACGATCGCGCGCGAAAGCGAGACCGTGCTGCACACGCTGGCCGGCCCGGAAATCGGCGTCGCCTCGACCAAGGCGTTCACCTGTCAGTTGATGGTGCTGGCCGCGGTCGCGGTGGCCGCCGGCAAGGCGCGCGGCGAATTGTCCGATGCCGACGAGACCAAGCTGGTCCATGGGCTGGTGGAGATTCCGCGCCTGATGGCGGCCGCGCTCGCAACCGAGCCGCAGATCGAGAAACTGGCGCGCGAGCTGTCGAAATTCAAGGACGTGCTCTATCTCGGCCGCGGCACCAGCTATCCGCTGGCGCTGGAAGGTGCGCTCAAGTTGAAGGAAATCTCCTACATCCATGCCGAGGGTTATGCGGCCGGCGAACTCAAGCACGGGCCGATCGCGCTGATCGACGAGAACATGCCCGTGGTCGTGATCGCGCCGTTCGACCGGGTGTTCGAGAAGACCGTCTCCAACATGCAGGAGGTGGCGGCCCGCGGCGGCAACATCATCCTGATGACGGATGCCAAGGGGGCAGCGGAGGCGACGGTCGAGTCGCTGGTGACGATCGTGCTGCCCGATATGGGGTCGACCTTTACGCCGATGGTTTATGCCGTTCCGGTGCAGCTCTTGGCGTACCATACCGCCGTGGTCATGGGCACCGACGTCGATCAGCCCCGAAATCTCGCGAAATCGGTAACGGTGGAATAACCGCGCCTTCAGAGCATGATCCGGACCCGGAGGGCCGCGTTAGCGCAAAATGGGGACCGGTTTTCCGAAAAGATCATGCTCAAACAAAGAGATGAGATCAAGATCCGATTCCGATCTATTCGGATCATGATCTAGACCTTGGTCGCCTCGGGTCTTCAAAAGTCTGCTAGGATGGCTTAGCTGGCGTGTGACAACGGCCGCTTCGACTGACTTGGAACCCCGATGAACCGCGACGATTTGCCTCCGCCCGCGCCGCCGGCAGATACCCTGCCGGAAGTGCACCACGGCTTGATGGCCCGATTCCGGAACTATTTCCTCACGGGCCTGATCGTCGCCGGCCCGATCGCGATCACCTTCTATTTGACCTGGTGGTTCGTGACCTGGGTCGATGGCCTGGTGCGGCCTTTCGTTCCCATCGCCTACCGGCCGGAAACCTACCTGCCATTCGGGTTGCCAGGTTCGGGGCTGATCGTTGCCGTCATTGCGTTGACGCTCTTGGGCTTCCTCACCGCCAACCTGATCGGACGGACCCTGGTCGATCTCGGCGAGCGGCTGCTCGGGCGCATGCCGGTGGTGCGTGCGATCTATCGCAGCCTGAAGCAGGTGTTCGAAACGCTGTTCTCGGGCAACGGCTCGAGCTTCCGCCGGGTTGGGCTGGTCGAGTTTCCTTCCCCGGGGATGTGGTCGATCGTGCTGATCTCGCAGGCGCCGAGCGTGGAGATCGCCAACAATCTTCCCGGCGAGGAGGAGCACATCTCCGTGTTCCTGCCGTGCGCACCGAACCCGACCACGGGTTTCTTTTTCTATGTGCCGAAGAGCAGGATCATCGAGGTCGAGATGAGCGCCGAAGACGCCGCGACCCTGATCATGTCCTGCGGCGTGGTGCAGCCCGGCTCCGACGGGCAAAAGAAGATTGCAGCCCTTGCCGGAATGGCGAATGCGGCGCGGGTGGCGAATTCGTCGACGCTGGCACCGGCGAAGGTGGATTAGGGCTACGTCATCACTCCGGCTTCTCCGTCGCAATGACGGGTAAAAAAAATTATCCAGCCCCGATCAGCGGTATCGCCTCATCGCGCTCGAACAAATAGAGCAGACAGCGTAGCGCCTTGCCGCGATCGCCCGTCAGTTTGGGATTATCCTTCATGATGCGCAGCGCTTCGTCGCGCGCCTGCGTGATCAGTTGGGCGTGCACATCCGAACGCGCGATCCGGTAGCCGGGCAGGCCGCTTTGCCGGACACCCAGCACATCGCCTTCGCCGCGCAGCTTCAAATCCTCCTCCGCGATGCGAAAGCCGTCGGTGGTTTCCCGGATTACTTTCAGTCGCGCCTTCGACATTTCGCCGAGCGGCTCCTTGTAGAGCAGAAGGCAGGTCGAGGCCTCCGAGCCGCGGCCGATGCGGCCGCGCAATTGATGCAATTGCGCGAGCCCGAAGCGCTCGGCATTCTCGATCACCATGACGGTCGCGGCGGGCACGTCGACGCCGACTTCAACGACCGTCGTCGCGACCAAGAGGCCGATCTCGTGCGCGGCGAATTGCGCCATCACGCGATCCTTCTCCGTGCCTTTCATCTGGCCGTGGACGAGGCCCACCGTGTCGCCGAACCGCTTCTGCAGACTCTCGAAGCGTTTGGTGGCGTTGGTGAGGTGGCCGGTGCCCTCGGCCTCGGATTCATCGACCAGCGGACAAATCCAGTACACGAGCTTGCCGGCGGCCAGTGCGCGACCGACGGCTTCCATCACCTCGTCGAGACGGCTCATCGGCACCGCACGGGTGTCGATCGGCTGGCGTCCGGCGGGCTTTTCGCGCAATTCGGAAACATCCATGTCGCCGAAATAGGTCAGCACCAGCGTGCGCGGGATCGGCGTGGCGCTCAGCACCAGCACGTCGACAGCCTCGCCCTTGGCGGTCAGCGCCAGGCGTTCGCGCACGCCGAAGCGATGCTGCTCGTCGACCACCGCGAGCGCGAGCGTCTTGAAGATCACGTCATCCTGGATCAGCGCATGGGTGCCGACCAGAAAATCGATTTCGCCGGCCGCAAGCCGCGCCAGGATCTCGCGGCGTTCCATGCCCTTCTCGCGCCCGGTGAGGATCGCAACCCTCAAACCCGCACGCTCGGCCAGCGGCGTGACGGTCTTGATGTGCTGGCGCGCGAGGATTTCGGTCGGCGCCATCAATGCGGTCTGCTTGCCTACTTCCGTGACCGCAGCCGCCGCCAGCAACGCCACCACGGTCTTGCCGGACCCGACATCGCCCTGCAGCAGCCGCAACATGCGGACCGGCTGGCGTAGATCGTCTGCGATCGCAGCCGCGGCCTTTTGCTGCGATGCCGTCAACGCATAAGGCAGCGCGTCGATGATCCTGCTGCGCAAATGGCCGTCGCCGGCGTTGCGGTCGCCCGCAGGCCGGCGCAATTGCGCCCGCACCAGCGCCAGCGCCAATTGACCGGCCAGCAGTTCGTCGAAGGCAAGCCGCGACCAATAGGGACCATCGGGCAGGATATCCGTCAGCTCGATCGGCATGTGCACGCGGTTCAGCGCTTCGGCGATCGGCGGAAATTTGCAGCGCCGGATCACTTCCGGACTGATCCACTCCGGCAGCTGCGGCAACTTTTGCAGCGCCTGCGCCATCGCGCGCCGCAGCGAGCCGAGCGCCAGCCCTTCCGTGAGCGGATAAACGGGATCGATGCCCGACAGTTTTGCGAAACCTGCCTCATCGACCACCCGGTCGGGATGCACGATCTGCGGCACGCCGTCGAACATCTGCAAAGTGCCCGAGACGTAACGCTTCGAGCCGACCGGCAATAGTTTCTCGACGTAACCGGGCTGGGCGCGAAAATAGGTCAGCACCACGTCGCCGGTATCGTCGCTGGCATAGACCAGGTGCGGCGCGCGGGAATTACGGGCCGGCGTTGGCCGATGCCGGTCGACCGTCACCTCCAATGTTACCACGGTTCCGGGCACCGCATCGCGGATCTTCGGCCGCGCGCGACGATCGATCACGCTTGAGGGCAAATGCAGCAGAAGGTCGACCAGCCGTGGGGTCTCGTCGCGGCCGAGCAGATAGCGAAACAGTTTGTCCTGTTTCGGCCCGACGCCGGCAAGGCTCGTGACCGGCGCAAACAGCGGATTGAGCAGGAGAGGGCGCATCGTTGAAAACCTGAGCGCAGTCGTGCGTGTGGTGGCCCGGCTTTAAGACGTTTTTCCGTTCCGGTCGACTCATTGCCGCCTGTCTTGGCCTCATGGTTCACGACCCGCCAAGGCGCGATTGCCGCGGGCAGAGACCGCCGGCAAGGTGCTTCGGCACGCGCACTGAAAAAAGCCATTGCGACAGTGGCCCGGCTTCCAGTCCGATCCGTTTGGTATTCAGCGAGGCTGACCGGCACGTCACCTTTGTGCCAACAACCATATCAAAAAGGGAAACGAGCACAGGCGCCGTCATTTTCCCAGTCTTGTCTTGCGCAGCCCTGCGTGCGGGCACCCAAATTTCCTTGCCAGCGCGGCGGCCAGAGCTTCATTTTGGGCGTCCGTAAAATACTTGATCGCGAATTGTCCTGGTCCCGTGTTCAATGCTGCTGCCAACTCGGCGTAGGCCATTGTTTCGACGAAAACCGATTTGGCGTCGTTGCTGGTCGTGCCTTTGGGGATGCAGATTTCATCCTTGAGGTCTTCGCCAGCCTGCAAGCCGTGTAGAAATCCAGAGATATAGACCGTACAGGAGGCTTGCTGTATCGGGTCTTTGCTGATGCAGACGCCTAGAAGGTCTCTGCCGGTTTGAGCGCGAGCGGATGTAGCCGCCGCCACCAGCAAAAATATTATGCCCCAGACCGGGCCTGCTAGGTTTTTTGATCGCACGCCGCGTACCAGCCGGTCATTCCCGGAGCGCGAACTGAAAGCGCAATCGGTTTGCGATTTCTTCAACGCGCCTTTGATATCCGATCAAATCGCCGGGAGATGCAACAACGACCGGCTGCCATCCATAAGCGTGATCTTTGCGAACCTGGACATCTACATCTTTTACACGCAGCGCAGACACGATCATGTCGGACAATTGTTCAGCGGTCCTGAGTTCCCTTGCCATGGAGATCATCTCCTCGTTGGAAGGTGGGTTTCAAATTTGCTCTCTCTGAGAAATCGCCCCACGCAGTCTGGGGTTGGGTTTTAGCTGGGTGAGGCGAAGTCTGGAGACCTCGGCGCCGCCGCGTCGATAAAGGCAAAGTGCGATTGTGATTCGGGCAAGTTGAGGGCGGTACAGAAGCCGAATTCACTCGCCAGGAACACTGTCTCTCGACGGCGCTGCCAGTTCGAATCCGGCGAGCGCATGCCTCGGAATTGGCGGGCCGGCTGCCCAGGCCCGGCGTCGGTTTAGAGGCTCGCCGCGCTCCACGACTGACCCATCGTGGGTCGAAGATAGTCGACTTCAACTCCGGTCCGCGTTTGCAGGAGGCGGCCCCTGCACCGGGGCGCCAGTGGGGGCCCGTTTACCGCCGACCAGCGGAGCCGAGGCCAGCCGATTTGACGCTAGCGAGGGTTTTTGCAAAGCCGTGGCGACAATAGTGGCATCGTTGCAACGCCGTCCGAGTTCCTTTCATGGAATGCATCTTTTCGCTTCACCCGCGCCGGTCGCCGCGACATAATTCTGATGGGCTGAGGATCGGCGGGGGACGCAATCGTAGCCTGGCCTGGCTCAATCAGTGCTACAGGAAGACCGCCTTCGGGCGGTCTTCTTGTTTGCGCGATGGGCGTCATGCGGGCGCCGAGTCACCACGTCGAGCGGGCGTTTAACCCGGCCCGGAAAAGATCCACATTAGAGTTGACGAAAATTGGCGAGGGATCGTTAATTCAGACCGGCAGCAATGTCAGGGTTCACTCGCGCGCCGGATTTGGATCGGGCATCGCGCCATGTCCGAAAAGTGCAGCCAGGAGCGAAGATCGCTTCTTACCCAATCACCTCGTGGTGGCTGCGTTCAATCAATCCTGCGGATAACTGTATCGTCGTTTACAATCACGAGGCTGCCATCCGCACGGCTATCAAGCTGTTCACCCGTGACGAGGCTGTGGCGAACCTTGCCGGGGATTCTCCTCACCGGTCCGCTTGATGGCCGGAAGATGATTTCGTCTTGCCATTGAACGACGGTATAGCGGTTGCCCATACCGTCTTCGGCGCAAAACCTGCCGATTTCGGTTTCTGTTATCATGCCCATTGAGCAGAACTCCATTCTGCGCACGATGGGCCAGAGCGTATCGCAAATAGCAAACAAAGCATTTAAGGCGGCAGCCTCAGTTTCTATGGTGGTCTTAACTATTGCGAAGTGGGAACGCCGCCCAACGAAACGGTAGGTTGGTGCTACGCGCGTGTGCCACCAACACTTGCACACGAGACTGTGGGTTCAGCGGACGCCCGGCATTCCCCACGGGCGAAGTTTTTTCATGGCTCGGGGGTCTCCCGCCCGCGAGAAGAAAAACTGCGTCAACAGGTCGTCTATGCAAGTTTGTGTAGAGAACAGGTGCTGACATTCGCCGATCCCGACGTTATATCAACCCGCCCGGCACGTCCGGGCTTTCGGCGTTTGGATTGGGATTGCAAGATGACGGGATCGGCACGATCGAGCAGCGGCCTTGACGACCGCCGCAAGCGGCTTCTGTTTCGTTGCTGGCATCGCGGCATCCGCGAGATGGACCTCATATTGGGCCGGTTTGCCGATGCCGAGATTGCCGGTCTGACCAACGACGAACTGGATCAGTTCGAGCGCCTGCTCGAGGTGCCAGATCCCGATTTCTATGCCGCGCTGACCGGAAGCGTGCCGTTGGCGCCCCACGATGCAAGCCGCCTTTTCGACCGCATCAAGTCGTTTCGCCCGGCGGATCACGAGGCATGAAGCAGCCAACCCAATCGCCCGCGCAATTGCTCGCGCCCGGCCGCCCGCTGACCTTTGCCAATGTCGCCGAGGGTGCCGAAGGTCTGATTGTTTCGGACCTGGCGCGCGCGGTCGCGGCACGTCCGAAGCCGCCGGCGGTCAGCCTCGCCGTGGTGTGCCGGGACGGCCCGCGCATGCAGCAGCTGGCGCGGGCGCTGGAATTCTTCGCGCCCGATCTGCCGGTCCTGCAGTTTCCGGCCTGGGACTGCCAGCCCTACGACCGGGTGTCGCCCCATGGCGGCATCCTGGCGCAACGGCTTACCACCCTGGCGCGGCTGTCGCGGCTTGCCGGCAGCAACAAGCCGCTGATCGTGCTGACGACGGTTAACGCCATCGTGCAGCGGGTGCCGGCACGGCAAGCGATCGCGGCGCAGGCGCTGTCGGTCGCGCCGGGCCATGTCGTGCCGATGGATTCCATCGTCGCCTGGCTGGAGCATAACGGCTACAACCGCTCCTCGACCGTGCGCGAGCCCGGCGAATATGCCGTGCGCGGTGGCATCCTCGATCTGTTCCCGGCCGGCCTCGATCAGCCCGTCCGGTTCGATTTCTTCGGCGACAGCCTGGAATCGATCCGCACCTTCGATGCCGAAACCCAGCGCACGCTCTTGGACATGCGTTCGCTCGATCTGGTTCCGATCTCGGAGTTCCAGCTGATCACCGAGACCATTCGCCGCTTTCGGATGGGCTATGTCGCAGCGTTCGGCGCGCCGGAGCGCGACGATCTGCTTTATGAGGCCGTCAGCGAAGGCCGCCGCCATCCCGGGATGGAGCATTGGCTGCCGCTGTTCAGCGAACGGATGGATACGCTGTTCGACTATCTCGCGGACACCCCGATCGCGATCGAGCCGCAAGGCGAGGACGCCGCGCGCGAGCGCTTCAAGCAGATTGCCGATTATTATGATGCGCGGCGGGAGGCCCTGGAACATCCCGGCGGCGGTGCGATCTACAAGCCCCTGCCGCCGGACCGGCTTTATTTGGCCGAAGACGAATGGACGAGGCGGCTGGAAGGCTGCGCGCTGGCGCGGTTGACGCCGTTCGCCGTGCCGGAGGCCAGCACAGGCGTGGTCGACGCCGGCGCGCGGCTCGGGCGCAATTTCGCGCCGGAGCGCAATGACAGCACGGTCAACGTGTTCGAAGCCGTGGTCGCCCATGTCCTGGCGTTGCAGGCGAGCCGCAAGAAGGTCGTCATCGCGCTGTGGAGCGAAGGCTCCCGCGACCGCATGGGCAGCATGCTGCGGGATCACAAGCTTCTCAATCTGACCAGCGTCAACTCCTGGCGCACGGTGCAGGCCACGCCGCGTAACGAGGCGATGCTGGCGGTGGTCGGCATGGAATCCGGATTCGAGACCGACCATGTCGCCGTCATCAGCGAACAGGACATCCTCGGCGACCGTCTGGTGCGGCCGCGCAAGGCAAGCCGCAAGCTCGACAACTTCATCTCCGAAGTCACCAGCCTCGCCGCCGGCGATCTCGTGGTTCATGTCGAGCACGGCATCGGCCGTTTCGTGGGCTTGCAGACGCTGGAAGTGGCCGGCGCGCCGCATGATTGTCTCGAGCTTCATTATGCCGCCGAGACAAAACTGTTCCTGCCAGTGGAGAATATCGAGCTCTTGTCGCGTTACGGCTCGGACCACGCCAATGTCGAGCTGGACCGGCTGGGCGGCGGCGGCTGGCAGGCGCGGAAGGCAAAGCTCAGGAACCGCATCCGCGAAATCGCGGGCGAACTGATCAAGATCGCCGCCGAACGCCAACTGCATGAAGCGCCGAAACTCCCGGTGCAGCCGCACGTCTATGACGAGTTCTGTGCGCGTTTTCCCTATCATGAGACCGAGGACCAGCTCGGCGCGATCAATGCCACCCTGAAGGACCTCGAAAGCGGCCGGCCGATGGACCGGCTGATCTGCGGCGACGTCGGATTTGGCAAGACCGAGGTGGCGCTGCGCGCGGCTTTTGCGGTCGCGCTCGACGGCAAACAGGTCGCCGTCGTGGTTCCGACCACGCTGCTGGCGCGCCAGCACGCCAAAACCTTCACCGAGCGGTTTCGCGGCTTTCCGGTCAACGTGGCGCAGGCCTCGCGCCTGATCGCGCCGAAGGAACTGACGCAGGTCAAGAAGGGGCTCGCGGACGGCTCCGTCGATATCGTGGTTGGCACCCACGCGCTGCTCGGCAAATCGATCAAGTTCAGGGATCTCGGTCTTCTGATCGTCGACGAAGAGCAGCATTTCGGCGTCAGCCACAAGGAGCGGTTGAAGCAATTGCGCGCCGAGGTGCATGTGCTCACCTTGAGCGCCACGCCGATCCCGCGCACGCTGCAACTGGCGCTGACGGGGGTGCGCGAGCTCTCCATCATCGCATCGCCGCCGGTTGACCGGCTGGCGGTCCGCACCTTCGTCGCCCCCCATGATCCGCTGATGATCCGCGAGGCGCTGTTGCGCGAACGCTACCGTGGCGGGCAGGCATTCTACGTGGTGCCGCGGATCGAAGACCTTGCAGGGGTCAAGGACTTTCTCGACAAGAACGTGCCGGAGATGAAGGTCGCGGTCGCGCACGGGCAGATGCCGCCGACGGTGATCGAGGACATCATGTCGGCGTTCTATGACGGCAAATACGATATCCTGCTCTCCACCACGATCATCGAATCCGGCCTCGATATTCCCAACGCCAATACGCTGATCGTGCATCGCGCCGACATGTTCGGGCTGGCACAGCTCTATCAATTGCGCGGGCGGGTGGGGCGCTCGAAGCTGCGGGCCTACGCGCTGTTCACGCTGCCGGCGCAGCAGAAGATCACCGCGCAAGCCGAGCGCCGACTGAAGGTGCTGCAATCGCTGGAAACGCTGGGCGCCGGGTTCCAGCTCGCCTCGCATGATCTCGATATTCGCGGCGCCGGCAATCTGCTCGGCGAGGAACAATCCGGCCACATCAAGGAAGTCGGATTCGAGCTTTACCAGTCGATGCTGGAGGAAGCGATCCTCAACCTCAAGGCCGGCGTGGTGGAGCCCGCGGCCGATCGCTGGTCACCGCAAATCACCATCGGTATGCCGGTGCTGATCCCGGAAGAGTATGTCGCCGACCTCTCGGTGCGGCTGTCGCTGTACCGGCGGTTGGCCGATCTCGATACCGACGAGGAGATCGACAATTTCGCGGCCGAACTGCGCGATCGTTTCGGCGTGTTGCCCGACGAGGTGCGCTATCTGTTCAAGGTCGCCGCGATCAAGGGTTACTGCCGAAGGGCCAATGTCGAGAAGGTCGATACCGGGCCGAAGGGCGCGGTGATCACCTTCCGCGACAACAAGTTCGCGCAGCCGGATCGTCTGGTCTATTTCATCCGCCAGCACGGCCAGGCCGCGCGCGTGCGGCCCGACATGAAGGTGGTGTTCTTCCAGGAATGGGAAACGCCGGAAGAACGGCTGACGGGCACCACCGAAATCCTGCGCCAGCTCGCCAACCTCGCTGAGGATCGCAAGGCGGCTTGATTTACGACGCTGCGCGACGGCCTTCGTCGTAAAGACGCGCGAGCAGGGATTGCGCCGTATCCGACGGCTGCATGGCCGCAAGCGTGACGACCGGCTCGGACCGCATTTCGCGCTTGCCGTGGGCGGTATGCCGCATCACGCTCGAGAGCCGCCGGGCGATCGCATGCGCCGAGCGTAAATCGGTCTCGGCGAACACCACGATAACCGATCCGTCGTCCTGCACGGCACCGAAATCCATCTGACGCATCAGCCGGCTGACGAGCCGCGCGCCATCAAGCCGCGCGCGCGGGTGCGCCGGATCGAACGCAAAGCGCGCCACCGATATTCCGCCGCCGCGCGTGAGCGTTTGATGCACGGCGTTGGCGAAATCCCGGCTGAATGCAGCTTGCGTCAGCAGGCCGGTTTGCGGATCAAGCAGTCCGCCGGCATCGATCGAGCGGAGGGTGCGGCTGAGATGCGCCTCGAAGGCGTGCTGACGGATCAGCGGCAACGCGTTGGTCGCAACGTGCGCCGGATCGCCTGTGATGATCTCGAGGTTCGGCAGGTCGTAGGCGGGCGCCAGTCCGTCGAGCGTCAACACGACCGGCAGATTGCGGAAGCGGGAATCCTCGGCCAGGACGGTGAGGAAGGCATCGACCACGCGAAGGCTGAAACCTTCACCGAGCACGATGCCGTCGATGTCGCGGGTGTTGAGATGCTTGGCGGCGGCTTCAATGCTGAGGGCGCCTACGACCCCCATCCGCTCGCCGAGCGCGACAGAGAGCGCAGGATAGCCCGCGCCTCGCCCGATCAGGAGCACGGTGGCGTCGCGAACCGGATCCATCTCGGCGATGGTCGGTCGGGCGACCGCCTGATCGTCAAGCCGGCGCATCACGGTGGCGTGCAGTGTCCGGACTCGCAGCGCCGCGCGCAGGCGGGCGCTCAGACGATCCGAACTGCGTCCTCCTTGCGAAAACGGGATGGCGTTATCGGGCAACGATGTCGCGGGATCGATGGCGATCACGGGAAGATAGGGCTGCTGTGCCGCAATTTGCCTTGCGAGGCTTTCCAGATCCTGATCGGCGTGCTCGGACATCGCCACAAGGATGGCTGCCGGATGCAGCTGCGCGACCGCGCGCGATGCGTCCGCCCAAGTCGTATCGATGACCGGAAACATCTTTGCATCGTCAAGCGCCGCCGTGAGAGCAGGCTGCGGTTCGGCCGATACGACGATGATCGGGCCTTGCATGGACATCGGGAACTCGGATCAACGTGCTTCGACCGGAGCCGCGATCCTAGTTCGCGGGCCTTAATGCCGCGTAAAGCAAGAGCGAATTCAAGTGCTGTTATTTCAATGGCTTAGTTTCGGTTAGACACCGGAGACGTGAGAATTAGGCTCGCTTTGATCAGTTTCGGAAAACAAATCAAATTGCGTCGGCGTTATTTACACGACCTTAGATCATCTACCGTAGATGTATGGAACTCGAAACCAGCAGCCACACGGAGGCAGACTTGAAGAGCATTTTTGTGAAATTCCTGTCCGACGAATCTGGGGCGACAGCTATCGAATACGGTCTGATCGCAGCCGGTATCGCGATCGCGATCATCACTGCTGTCAATAGCGTGGGAACCGCCCTCAGCACCAATTTTACCACGATCAGCACTTCGCTCAAATAAGCGTCCCTTGCCCGCGACCGCGTCTCACTAAAAGTTTCGACAAGAGACCGGTGGCCTAGCAGGCAGACAGAAGGAAAAATACGATCGGGCCAATGGAAAGTGGGGCGCGGCTGAGAAACTCCTGCCAAAACCCATTGGGATCTAGCGAGACCATCCTGTTAGCTGGATACCGCAAGCTCTTGCCTATTCAACGATTTGCGGTCGGTCTCAATCAGATCGAGTTTGCCCGATCTCGAAATGCCTCCACCATCAGAGGGTTAAGCCCTAGCTCGTTGAGCGCTTCGCGGCCGCGCGCATTGTCCTGGGCGCGGCCGGCAAGGCGGTAACCGCTCAATCGGTCGGGTAGCGCGGTCAATAGCGCGCCCTGTCCCAGCCGCTTGGCCCATTCCTGGAGGTCCTGCGACAAAAACCGATAGCCGCCGACGGCCACGATTCCAGCGGGCGGCGAGGTGATACAGATCGCTCCGCTCGAACGCTCGAGCCGGGCCGAATAACCGGTGTCGACGTAATCACGCGGCGGCAGCGGCACGAGGGAATCGCTCGGCGGCGGCGCAGTGACATAAGCCGCCACCGCGACCATCGGTCCCCGCAAACCCAGCGTTCCCCTCGGTGTCAGAAGGGTTTCACCCGCGATCGACGTTCCCGGGACGTCGCGCGGCGCGCCGTGCGGCCCCGGCATGATGCGCGCAGGCGCTCCATCAGCGATGCGGCTGGCGCCGAACAAACCGACCTCGCCGAACAGATAGACGTCAGTGAACCTCACCTGGTCGGGGGTCCAGAGGGCGCTCGACGCAACCTGCTCCGGCGTACGCCACAGACCGATCACATTCTGCAGCGTCGGCAGGCGGGCCGGCAGATCCATCTCCGTCAGCCGCAGCGCCATCGGTGCGGGCGCGACCAGCGTATCGCAGCCATCATCGTTGATCTGCTGTTCCAGGACGTCGTCGTCAAACGGGTGATGTAGCGCAAGCCGTCCGCCCGACAGCAGCCAGACGAGAAGCGATGAGGTCAGCCCTGCGAATGACGAAGGCGCGAATGCCGACATCAGGTTTGCACCCTGAGCCACGCGGCTTTCGAGGAAAACCGCCAGCCCCCCGGCGATCAGGTTGAGATGGGTCCGTGGTACCGCGCGAAAACCGTCGGAGGTCACGTCGAATGAGATCAGCGCGGCCCTGCGGCCATCCTGCGTGACGGCGCGCGCGGTTGCCGATCCACTTGTCAAGGCATGGTCGAGCGACGCCATGCCTTCCGGCAAGTCATCACCGAAGCCGCAGACGTGGCGGATCGAGAATGCTTCGGCCGCGGCATTCATGGCGAGGTCGGCATGGCTGACGCCGTCGATCTTGCTCGTGGTCACGATCGCCCGCGCACCCGTGCGATTGAGCGCCATCGTCAATTCCGCCTGCCGCCAGAGCTGCGGAAGCAGGGCGACAATCAAGCCGGCCCGAAGTGCCGCAAGCACCGTCAGCACGAATTCGACGGTATTGGGCAACTGGATTCCGATCACGGAATTGGCCGGCAAGCCAGCTTCGATGAAATGGGCCGACAGCGCCGAGATCGCCTGGTCGGCCTGCGCGAAGGTCAGCCGTCTTGGCGCGGTGCCCGTGATGCGCGGCTTGTTGAGCGGATCGAGCAACGCCAGCGCGTCCGGCTGCCGCGCCAGGATCCGGCGAAACAATCCGTCAAGCGTCGGCGATGCGTTGGTCTGGATCACTGGGGTTTCTGACTTAGTTGGATTCTGGGTCACTTGGGTTGGGGCAGGGGCCTTTGCCACCAGGTCTCCGGAAGATACCCCGTCAGCGCGGTGGCCTGAGGACGTTCTATCCGATTCCAGCGGGCGATCCATTGCTCCTGAACGTTAAATAGCGGGATAGCGTAAGCGCCCGACATCAGCGTGCGGTCGAGCGCACGCACCGCCGAGACGAAGGTGCTGCGATCCCGCGCCTCCAGCATGGCCGCGATCATCGCGTCGATGGCGCGGTCCTTGGCACCCATATAGTTTCGCGTGCCCTGATTGTCCGCGGCTTCGCTTCCCCAGTAGAAATACTGCTCGTTGCCCGGCGAAAGCGATTGATCCCAGCGGTTCTGGATCATGTCAAAGTCGAAGCCGAGGCGGCGCTGATCGAATTGCACCGCGTCCACCGCGCGCACCGATGCCTCGATGCCCGCGCGCTTGAGATCGCGCGCATAGGCCAGCGCGATGCGTTCCTGATCGCGGGTGGTCACCATAATTTCGAAGGTGAGGGGCGTTTTGGTCGACCGCTGCCGCAACACCGTGCCGTCGAGATCGTAGCCGGCCTGCGAGAGCAGATTGAGCGCGCTGCGCAACGTGGCGCGATCGCGCCCCGAGCCGTCGGTGACAGGAAGGCGGTAACTGCCGTCGAGAATGCCGGCCGGGATCTGCGATGCAAATGGTTTGAGAAGCTCGCGCTCGCGTTGGTCGGCGGCCCGGCCATAGGCTGAGAGTTCGGAGCCTGCGAAAAAGCTCGCCGAGCGGCCATAAAGGCCAAAAAAGTAGTTGCGGTTGATCCATTCGAAATCAAACAGCAGCGTCAAGGCCTGGCGTACCCGGATGTCGGAAAACACCGGCCGTCTTGTATTGAAGACCAGGAATTCCGACGGCTGCGGCATCCCGGTCTTGATGGTGTCGCGGATCACCTCGCCGCTGCGGGCGGCCGGAAAATCGTAGCCATCGTGCCAGCGCAGCGGCTCGGTCTCGACGCGGAAGTCATAGAGGCCGCGCTTGAACGCCTCGAACTGGCCGTTGGCCTCGCGATAGAAGTCGAGCCTGATCTCGTCGAAATTCCACAAGCCCCGGTTGACCGGGAGATCGCGTCCCCAATAGTCGGGATTGCGCGTCAGGGTGACGCTCGCGCCCGCGTTCACGGCGCTGACGCGATAGGGACCGGAACCGACCGGCGCCGTCATCGAGGTTTCCTCGAAGGTCGCCACATCGACGGCGTGCCGGGGCAATACCGGCATCAGGCCGAGGATCAACGGCAGTTCGCGATCCTGGGCGCCGCCAAAATCGAAACGCACCGTGAAGGGGTCGAGCGCTTCGGCCTTTGCTACTTTGGAATAATATTGGCGGTGGTTCGGACGCCCTTTGTCACGCAGCAAGGTCCACGAAAACAGAACGTCATCGGCCGTGACCTGCTGTCCGTCGGAAAAACGCGCCCTCGGATCGAGGTGGAACGTGACATAAGTTCTGGCGTCGTCGGTTTCCACACTCTTGGCCAGCAGGCCATAAAGTGTGAAGGCCTCGTCATTGCCCCGGGCCATCAGGCTCTCGACGACAAAGCCCCTGATTTGTTGCACCGCTATTCCCCTGACAATCAGGGGATTGAGGCTGTCGAACGTCCCGAGAATGCCCTGAACCAGCCGGCCACCCTTGGGCGCGTCCGGATAGGCGTAGGGCATATGGGCGAAATCGGCCGGCAGCGCCGGCGCTCCATGCATGGCGATGGCGTAGCTTTGTCCCGCAGAAACCCGGTTGACACCACTCGCAACCGAAAGCCCGAGGCCGAGCAGGCCGCAAACCAAAGCCCTGACGCATCTGCGCCCCGGAACCCGCAAACTGGTGCGCTGATTTGATTCGGTATGGCTCACTGGTACCTCTTACCATAGGCATCAGGCTTCAGCGGTGACATGCGCCAAAGATGCCCGTCGGCATTGATCTTTTCGCCCGTGCCTGTATGAAGGCGTGCAATTGGCCAAGAGGGCAGGGCTGTCACGCATCCGCCTCAATTGGCAAGGAGACAACCGCCCAAACGGCTAGGTGTCGGTGCCTGCAGCGGTTTCGGGCGCTCCCGTTCAGAAAGGGTTTTCCGAATGAATTTCCGTATCTTGGCCGCGCCGGTCTGGCCGCGTGGGCGGGTCTTCGCCTTGATGGCGGCGACGGCTTTGACTGCCACCTTGCTTGCTCCGGAAGCTTGGGCCCAGGCGCCGGCTCCAGCACCCGCCCCGAAGGCCAAGGCAGCCCCGAGGGCGGCGCCGAAGGCTGCTCCTGCGGCACCCGCACCGGCGGCGCAGCAGACCCCGCCCGCAGCTCCGCCGGCCGATCAACAGGTTCAACTGATCTACGCGCCCTGGACCAAATTCTGCCTCAAGGGCCAGGATGCCAATGCCAAGCAGGTTTGCTTTACCGGCAAGGATGGCCGCATCGAGTCCGGCCAGCCGGTCGTTGCGGCGGTCATCATCGAGCCCGAAGGCGAGACCAAGAAAATCCTTCGCGTGACGCTCCCGCTGGGCATGCTCCTGGGTCACGGCACCCGCATCATCGTCGACAACAACCCTCCGGCGCAGGCTCCATATGTGATCTGCTTCCAGAACGGTTGCATGTCGGATTACGAAGTAACCCCGGAACTGCTCGCGAATCTGAAGAAGGGGCAGAATCTCGTCATTCAGGCGATCAACTCCAACAACGCGCCGATTACACTGCCGCTGCCGCTGGCCGATTTCGCCAAGGCGTATGATGGTCCTCCGACCGACCCGAAGGTGTTCGAGGAAACCCAAAAGAAACTGCAGGAAGAGCTTCAGAAACGTGCTGAAGAAGCGCGCAAGAAGCTTGAGGCCAACCAGCCTGCCGCCGCCAATCCTGCTGCCAAGTAAAATTCCGGCTCTTGCAAACGAACAAAAAGGCGCTCGAACCGAGCGCCTTTTTTGCTGTTCAGTGCGTGCTTTAAGGCCCGCGCTTGAGAGCAACCGTCAGTTCAGCGAGGGATTGCGCGGTCGATAGCCGCCCGATTTGTCTTTCACGAAAATCTCGGCGACTTGCGAATGCCGGATCGGCTCGCCGGAATCATCCGGCAACAGGTTCTGCTCGGAAACATAGGCGACGTATTCGGATTCCGAGTTTTCGGCGAGCAGATGATAGAAAGGCTGATCCTTGTGCGGCCTGACCTCTTCGGGGATCGACAACCACCATTCCTCGGTATTGTTGAATTCCGGATCGATATCGAAAATCACGCCCCGGAAAGAGAAAATCCGGTGACGGACGATCTGCCCGATCTGAAATTTGGCGGTCCGCGTTTTTATCATATCTCGTCGAATAGACCATGATTGTGGCCGATGCTAGAGGCAAACGTTCGAATTAACCTTTGCTGTGGCTGGTCCGTCCCAAGTGCCAAATGAGTGCCGATCGGGGCCAACGACAATGAAAAGAAACCTCCCCCATGGTCGATATCCTCAACCTCGCGTTACCCTATTTCGGGCTGATCTTCATCGGGTTCGCCTGTGGCAAGGCCAAGCAACTTCCGGAGCAGGGCTTGGCGTGGATGAACTTCTTCCTGCTCTATGTTTCGCTGCCGGCGTTGCTGTTCGGGATCATGTCAAAAACGCCGTTTGAAGAACTCAACAACCCGCCATTCCTGATTGCGACCACTCTCGGTACCACCATCGCCTTCGCCCTTGCCATGTCCGCGGGCCGGCTGGTTGGACGGCTCTCGTTCCGCGAAGCGACCTTGGCCGGCCTTTCGGGCGGCTACGGCAATATCGGTTATATGGGTCCTGGGCTGGCGCTGGCCGTGCTGGGCGCCAAGGCCGCGGCGCCGACCGCCTTGATCTTCTGCTGCGACAGTATTTTCCTGTTTTCGATCGTGCCGCTGTTGATCGCGCTAACCGATGGCAAGGACCGCCATTGGCTGCACACGCTCGGCGTCCTGGTCCGGCAAATCCTCCTCAATCCGCTGATCATGTCGGCCTGCGCGGGGGCGCTCGCCGCGGCGCTGCACATCCATCCGCCGGTTGCGATCGATAATACGCTGTTGTTTCTGCAAAACGCCGCCGCGCCGACGGCGCTGTTTGTGCTCGGCGTGACGGTGGCGCTGCGCCCGTTCGGCCGTGTGCCCTGGGAGGTGCCCGCGGTCGTTGCGGTAAAACTCCTGGTCCATCCGCTGGCCGTGTTCGGGCTGATGTTGCTGCTGGGGCCGTTCCCGCAGCCATGGGCGGCCACCGCCGTCCTGATGGCGTCACTGCCGCCGGCGCTGAATGTGTTTGTCATCGCCCGGCAGAACGAAACCTGGATTGAGCCCGCCTCCGTCGCCGTATTGATCGGAACCTTCGCATCGGTCGTCACGCTGACCTCGGCGATGTGGTTGATTCAGACCGGGCGGCTCGGGTTTCCGTGACGGACGGGTTGAACCGCGAGGTTCGCCACGACGGCGCCAGTCCCTCGCGCATGGCGAGACGGCGCAGGGGGCCGAACGCGCCGATCAGATGCAGGCCGGCCGCGCGCAGCGATTGCATCGGCAAGAGCGCGCTGAGCAAGGAACGATTGGCGATGTCGATGGCGAACGTCCGGCTGGTGATGTCGGCGCGCCGCGCCGACGCGTAGCGGTTCAACACCGCTGATGCGCCGGGGTCCTCACCCGACGCCAGGGCGTCTCGCACGACGTCGGTGATATCCGCCGCATCGCGCAGTCCCATATTGAGGCCCTGCGCGCCGATCGGCGGCACCACATGCGCGGCCTCGCCGACCAGGGCGACGCGGGCTCTCGCAAATTGCCGCGGCTGCTCAATCGCCAACGGAAACATATGGCGTCCCGGTTCGACCGTAAGACGTCCCAGAATGGAGTGCGATTGGGTTTCAGCGGCCTGCGACAATTCATCATCGCTCAATGCGATCAGCCGTTCGGCCTCCTTGGGCGCGGATACCCACACCACGCTCGAGCGATCGCCGGGCAGCGGCACGAATACGCAAGGTCCATGCGGCGTATGGAATTCCGTCGAGACATTCCGATGTGGGCGCGAATGGCTGACGTTGAAGGTCAGCGCCGCCTGGTCGAGTTCGCGGCGGTTGACGGCGATACCGGCGGCCTCGCGGCAAAGCGAATGCCGTCCGTCCGCGCCGATCGCAAGACGCGCGGACAGCGACCCGCCGCTTCCCAAGCCGATCGCGACCATATCGTCTTGGGGGCTGACCGCGGCAGCCTCATCGTCGAACCGCGTCAGATTGGACAACTCGGCAGCGCGCTCCTCCAATGCCGATACCAGGAGCCTGTTCTCGATGTTGTAGCCGAACACATCGAGACCGATTTCGTCGCAGCAGAAGCGCACTTCGGGTGCCCGGATGAGACGACCGGTGTCATCGACGAGGCGCATCACGCGCAATTCGGCTGCCTTGTCCTTGCACCTCGGCCAGACCTCCAGTCCCTGCAAGAAATCGACCGAACCGCCCAGAAGCGCCGTGGTCCGATTGTCGGCATATGGCGATCGCCGGGCAATCAGGGCGGTGCGGGCGCCGGTTTGCGCCAGCGCAATCGCTGTGGCCAGTCCCGCAGGCCCGCCGCCGACCACGACCACATCGTATGTGATGGATGCATCGTTCATACCGGACAATTGACGTTCCCTGCGGCATTTTTCAAGCCTGCCACCGGCCCCATGTTTCCGCATTATTGGGCGGCGCCGCGCGGCAGCCGCGGATGTGCAAATCGAGGCGATTCCTGATAGCACTGCAGCGCAAATGGACCGGGAAAACCAGCAGGAAGCTTTGCCAGCACCGCCGCTCGCGCGGGCGGCGGCGTTTTCCGTGCATATCTTCACGGCATTGGGCGCCGGCGTCGCCCTGATCGCCTTGCTCGAAGCCGTACGCGAGCACTGGGCCGCGATGTTTTGGTGGCTGGGGATAGCGCTCGTGATTGACGCTGTCGACGGCCCGATGGCACGACGGCTCGACGTCCTGCGGGTGCAACCGAACTGGTCCGGCGAGGTGCTCGATCTCGTGGTCGATTTCGTCACCTACGTCTTTGTGCCCGCCTACGCCATCACCGCCAGTGGCCTTTTGCTGCCGGTGGCGGCGCCGCTTTTGGGCGTGGGTATCGCCGTGTCGGGCGCGCTGTATTTTTCGGATCGCCGCATGAAGGCCGCGGACAATCATTTTCGCGGTTTTCCCGGATTGTGGAACATCGCGGCGTTCTATCTGTTCCTGCTGCATTTGCCGCCGGGATGGTCGAGCCTGGGGATAGGCGTTCTGATCGTGCTGACCTTTGTTCCTTTCAACGTGCTTCACCCGATCCGGGTCGTGCGTCTGCGCCGGCTGACGTTGTCGCTGATCGGCGCCTGGACGGTGCTGGTCATGATCGCACTGACCAACGATTTCCAGGTCAGCACGCCCGTCACCGCGGCGCTTTGCGCGATCGCCGTCTATATCGTGGGCTGCGACGCGGCGATCCGGCTCGTTCGATCGTTGAACGTATGATCGGCTTGCTGACCAGCCCGGAAGCCTGGGCGGCACTGTTGACCCTGACGGCGCTGGAGATCGTGCTCGGCATCGATAACGTCATTTTCTTGTCGGTCATCGTCTCCGGCATTCCTCCGGCCCAGGCAAAGCGGGCGCGGCAAGTCGGACTGGCGCTGGCGCTGGCATTCCGCATTCTGCTGCTCAGCCTCCTGGTGTGGTTGATCGGGCTTACGCAGGCGGTCCTCACCGTGCGCGGCTCGGCCTTTTCCTGGCGCGACATCATCCTGATCGGCGGCGGGCTGTTTCTGATCGGGAAGGCAACCCACGAAATCCACAATGAGGTGGAAGCGCGCAACGATGCCGACAATGTTGCGCCGGCGCGACGCGCGTTCTTCTGGATCATTGCCCAGATCATCGTCATCGACATGGTATTCTCGCTGGACTCGATCATCACCGCGATCGGCATGGCGCAGGAGCTCGCCATCATGATCGCGGCGGTGATCATCGCCTGCCTCGTGATGTATGCGGCGTCGGGTCCGGTCGCGCGGTTCGTCGCCGAGCATCCGACCACCAGGATGCTGGCGCTGGCGTTTCTCGTGTTGATCGGCGTCGCGCTGGTAGCGGACGGATTTAAGTTTCACATTCCGCGCGGCTACATCTACTTTGCCATTGCGTTTTCGGCCGCGGTCGAATTCTTCAATGTCCTCGCCCGGCGTAACCGGAAGAAGGCCGTTAACTAATTGTCCCCCGAGGTTCGCGCGGGCCAGCGAGTTGACAATGCGGTCTCGATGGCTTTCGCTCGACTGCAGCGTTGACGGCAAGAGAAATGCCAAGGGAGAGCCGGATATGACGAAGGCCGTGCGGGTGCACAAGGTAGGGGGCCCGGAAGCCCTGGTTTATGAAGCCATCGATGTGCCCGCGCCGGGACCCGGCGAGGTTCATATCCGCCAGCACGCCGTCGGCCTGAACTTCATCGACGTCTATTACCGCACCGGCCTCTACAAGGCGCCGGGACTGCCGTTCATCGCCGGCAATGAAGCCGCCGGCGAGGTTCTCGCGGTCGGCCCGGGCGTGACCAACTTTCATCCCGGCGACCGCGTCGCCTATTATTTCAACCTCGGCGGCTATGCCAGCGAACGCAATATCCCCTCGGAAAAGCTGGTTAAACTGCCCGACCATATCACCTACGAGCAGGGCGCGGTCCTGATGCTCAAGGGGCTGACGGTCTGGTACCTGCTGCACAAGACATTCAAGGTCGAGCCGCACCATCGGGTGCTGATTCACGCCGCCGCCGGCGGCATCGGGTTGCTCGCATGCCAATGGGCGAGGGCGATGGGAGCCCATGTCATCGGCACCGTCGGCTCCAAAGCCAAGGCCGACCTCGCGCTCGCCAATGGCTGCGATCACGTCATCCTCTACAACGAGGAGGATTTCGTCGCGCGCGTCAAACAGATCAGCCGGAACGAGCTCTGCGACGTGGTCTATGACGGCGTCGGCAAGACCACGTTTCCGGGCTCGCTCTCTTGTTTGAAGCCGCGCGGGCTGTTCGTGAGTTTCGGCAATGCATCCGGGCCAGTGCCGCCGTTCTCGATTGCCGAACTCAACAATCATGGCTCGCTGTTTGCGACCCGGCCGAAACTCAACGACTACATCGGCAAGCGCTCGGAATTGCTGGAGGGGGCCGACACGCTGTTTGCCGCCGTCATCAACGGCAAACTGCACGTGCCGATCAACCACGCCTACGCGCTGAAGGATGCGGCCAAGGCCCATATCGACCTGGAAAGCCGCGCCACGACCGGCGCGTCGATTTTGAAGCCGTAGTGTAGCGAGCGTCATTCCGGGGCGATGCGCATCAAACCCGGAATGACTGTTGCATTATGCCACGCGCCGTGCCGCTCCCATCCTGGTCAAGATCGCGTCGAGGCAGCCGATCATGAGCGCGATCTCCTCGCGCGTGACGTTGAGGGCTGGCATGAAGCGCAGCGCGTCGGGTCGCGGCGCGTTGAGCAGCACGCCAGCGTCAAAGGCCTGCGCGACGATGGATCCGGCGATTGGAACGCGCAAATCGAGCGCGAGCAAGAGTCCCCGGCCGCGGACTTCGCCAAGACCGTGCCGCGCGGACATCCGCTGCAGCTCGCTTTCCAGATAAAGGCCGGTATCAGCGACCGATTTCAGGAAGCCCGGGGCTGCGACCTGCTGCAAGACCGCAAGCCCGGCCGCGCACATCAGCGGATTGCCGTTGAAGGTGCCGCCCTGGTCGCCATGCTCGAAACAAGACGCCGCGTCCGTGGCGAGCAGCGCGGCGAGGGGAACGCCGCCGCCGATGCCCTTGCCGAGCGTCATGATATCGGGCGCGATATCCGCGTGCTGATAGTGGAACAATTTGCCGGTGCGGCCGATGCCGGTCTGAATTTCATCGACGATCAGCAACAGGCCGTGCGTCATGGTAAGCTCACGCAGCTCGCGCAAGAATTGGTCCGCCGCCGGCCAGACGCCGGCTTCGCCCTGGATCGGCTCCAGCATCACGGCAACGGTCTTGTCGGTGATCAGCCGCTTCACCGAAGCGAGATCGTTCAACCGCGCCTTGGGAAAGCCTGGCACCTTGGGCTCGAACAGCGGTTCAAAGGCCTTCTTGCCCGAGGCCGACATCGTCGCCAGCGTGCGGCCGTGGAAGCCGCCCTCGAAGGTGATGATTTCGTGCGCCCCGTTTCGATGCAGGACGCCGTATTTACGCGCCAGCTTGATCGCGCCCTCGTTGGCTTCCGCGCCCGAATTGGCGAAGAACACCTGGTCGAAGCAGCTGTGGTCGACCAGGGTCTTGGCAAGCTCAAGGCTCGGGCCGTTGTAAAAGGCCGGGCTTGGCGTCAGCAGCAGTTTGGCCTGCGCGGCAATCGCCTCTGCGACGGCGGGCGGGGAGTGACCGAGGCAATTGACCGCCCATCCCTGGATGAAGTCGAGATAACGCCTGCCATTGTCATCCCACAGAAACGAACCTTCGCCGCGCACGAATACGGTCGGCGGGCGCACCGTGATCTCCATCAGCGCGTCGAACGGATGCGTGGCGTTGGTCATGTCGAACTCCCTGGTGGTGAGGTGAAAGGGCAAGCTGAAATGCAAGAAGGCCGCACTTTTGAGGGTGCGGCCTTCTCGAAAACGTTGCTGATCTGGTTGTTCAGCGTTGTCGTCGGACACGGCGCGACCCCTCATCGTCGAACGAGCGACGACGGCAGGTGGCGCGGAGTTGGGTCCGGATGAAGATCATGGTGCAGGCCCATACAACCGAAGGGTGGGCGGCGTCAAGTGCGTTCAGAATCCGGCGACGCTGCCGTGCAGATCGTATTGGTCGGATCGCTCGATTTTCGCGGTGACGATTTCGCCGACGCGGAGCGGCCGCCGGCTCGAGACGTAGACCGTGCCGTCGATTTCCGGCGCGTCGGCCTTCGAGCGGCCTTTGGAGACGGTTGGACCGACTTCATCGATGATGACCTGTTGCCGCGTGCCGACCTTGCGCTTCAGCCGACGGGCGGAAATCTTCTGCTGCCGCGCCATCAGCGCGTTCCAGCGTTCCTGCTTGATCTCATCGGGCACGGCATGGCCGAGTGCGTTCGACGAAGCTCCCGCGACCGGTTCATATTTGAAGCAGCCGACGCGGTCGATCTCGGCTTCCTCGAGCCAGTCGAGCAGATAGGCGAAATCTGAATCGGTTTCCCCGGGAAAGCCGACGATGAAGGTGGAACGCAGCGTCAAATCGGGGCATTGCTCGCGCCACTTCTGGATCCGCGCCAGCGTTTTCTCCTGTGCCGCCGGCCGCTTCATGGCTTTAAGGATTTTCGGGCTCGCATGCTGGAAGGGGATATCTAGATAGGGCAGCACCTTGCCGTCGGTCATCAGCCCGATGACGTCATCGACATGCGGGTAGGGGTAGACATATTGCAGCCGCACCCAGGCGCCGAGTTCAGCGAGTGCCTCAGCGAGGTCAAAAAATTTCGCGCGGACCTCGCGGTCCTTCCATTGGCTCGGTGCGTATTTCAGGTCCACGCCATAGGCCGAAGTATCCTGTGAAATGACCAGCAGTTCCTTCACGCCCGCGCTGACCAGTCTCTCGGCCTCGCGCAGCACGTCATTGGCCGCGCGCGACACCAGATCGCCGCGCAGCTTCGGAATGATGCAGAAGCTGCAGCGGTTGTTGCAGCCTTCGGAAATCTTCAAATAGGCGTAATGCCGCGGCGTCAGCTTGATGCCCTGCGGCGGCACCAGGTCGAGGTGCGGATTGTGCACCGGCGGCAGCGCGCGATGCACCGCATCCAGCACGCTTTCATATTGCTGCGGCCCCGTGATCGACAACACGCCGGGATAGGCCGCCTCGATCTGCGCAGGCTCCGCGCCCATACAGCCGGTGACGATGACTTTGCCGTTCTCCGCCATCGCCTGGCCGATGGCGCCAAGCGATTCCTGCTTGGCGCTGTCGAGAAAGCCGCAGGTATTGACGATGACAAGATCGGCGCCGTCGTGCTTGCGCGCCAGTTCGTAGCCCTCCGCGCGCAGCCGGGTAATGATGCGCTCGGAATCCACCAGCGCCTTGGGACATCCCAGCGAAACAAAACTGACTTTGGGCGCGGCGGCCTGTTGCATTCTTAAATCTGCCTCGTGTTCCGGCTCTAACATTCGCATCCCTTTGCGGCAGGCTCTTTGCGAATGTTAGAGCTGGAGGGACACGAGCAAAAACAGCTCTCATGCGGCCCCTGGATTTGACATTCGCCACCGGACTCGCGGAGCCCAGGGGCGAATGTCAAATCCACCGCACTAGTTGATCGGCAGGAGCTAATCCCAATTGCGCATAATTACAAGGCTTTGAGCGGGCCTGCGTTATGCTATCAATATTTCGCCGGAACGCGGGTGATCGATGGCTGCTGAGTTGTCTCCTAAGATCGTGATTGTCGACGAAAGCCCGATCCGTGCCGCGATCCTTCAGGAGGGATTGCGGGAGGCGGGCTTTACCGACGTCGTGCACATCAGCGAAATGCAGAGTTTGCTGAGCCGCATCTATGCGCTTGATCCCGACGTCATCGTGATCGATCTGGAAAACCCCAGCCGCGACATTCTGGAACAGATGTTTCAGGTCAGCCGCGCCGTTCGACGGCCGATTGCGATGTTCGTCGACCAGAGCGATGCCGCCTCGATCCAGGCTTCCGTCGATGCCGGCGTCTCCGCCTATATCGTCGACGGTCTGAAGAAGGAGCGTCTCAAGCCGATCCTCGACCTCTGCATTTCCCGCTTCAACGCCTTCTCCAAACTGCAGGACGAGCTCGATCGCACCAAATCCGCACTTGAGGAGCGCAAGGTCATCGACCGGGCCAAGGGAATCCTGATGAAGCTGAAGGGGCTGACGGAAGACGAAGCCTATGTCCTGCTGCGGTCGACGGCCATGCGCGAGAAGAAGAAGATCGGGGAGATCGCGCAGTCGATCCTGACGGCATCGGAGTTGTTGAAATGACCAAACCGCTCCATATCGGTTTCATTCCGCTGATCGATGCCGCCGCCCTGATCATCGCCGTCGACAGGGGATTCACGGCGGCGGAGGGACTGGACGTCACTTTGGCGCGGGAAGTGTCATGGTCGAACGTCCGCGACAAGCTCAACATCGGCCTGTTCGACGCCGCGCACCTGCTGGCGCCGGTTGCGATCGCTTCAAGCCTGGGGCTCGGGCATGTCAGGGTTCCGATCGTGGCGCCGTTCAATCTGAGCCTCAACGGCAACGCGATCACGGTGTCGCCGGCGCTGCATGCGGCGATCATGGCGGAGATCGACGGCGACCGCTTCGATCCGATGGCCACCGCGCTGGCGCTTTCGCGCGTCGTCGCCCGACGGCGCAGAAGCGGGGCCGAGCCGTTGACCTTCGGCATGACGTTTCCGTTTTCGACCCATAATTACCAGCTGCGGTTCTGGATGGCCGCGGGCGGGGTTGATCCGGACGAGGACATTCGTCTCGTCGTGCTGCCGCCGCCCTACATGGTGGACAGTATTGCCAGCGGCCAGGTCGATGCATTCTGCGTTGGCGCTCCCTGGAACTCGATCGCGGTCGATCGCGGCGTTGGTCAGATCCTGCATTTCGTCTCGGACATCCTGGTCCGCGCCGCCGAGAAGGTGCTCGCCGTCAGGCAGGGCTGGTCCGAGAAGAATCCGGAACTCGTTGCGGCACTGGTCCGCGCCGCCTTTCGCGCGGCCGAATTTATCGAGCAGCCGGAAAATCGGGGCGAGGTGGCGCGCATCCTGGCGCATCCGGGGTACATCGGTGTCGATGCAGAGCTGATCCTGCGAACGCTGGAGGGCCGCCTGAAGATTTCCGCGGATGGAACCGTTCGTGAAAGCAGCCGCTATTTGCTGGTGGGGAGGGAGGGCGCATCGCGGCCGGATCCAGTCCAGGCGGCGTGGCTTTACGCGCAGATGGTCCGCTGGGGGCAGACGGCGTTCAGCCCTGAGGCCCTCGCAACCGCCAGGGCCGTGTTCAGGCCGGACCTCTACGATGCAGCCTTGGGGCTGCGTGGGGAGGCGGACCGCGGCGCGGCTGACTCAGCCTCGGTTGGGGCATTCGCCGGACCAAGCTTCGACCCGGCGGATGTGGCAGGATATCTGGCTTCGTTTAGCGTCCCCCACCGGGTTCCCTAAACCTTTGAGACCCCCAGATCAAATATTAGGCAACGCGATTCGTAGCCCATACTTTAGGCTCTTGCCTTTCGAAGGGGCATCGCCGGATGAAATATTATTGCATTGCAAAAAATATAAGCATTTGATTTTATAACACAATTTATAACTTTGCTGCGCTGGCACACTATTTGAATAGGTGGTTGCAAGCCAGCCGCCATAGTCGTCAGCTGGCCGTTGTCCAAGATGGATTTCCGCAGCAACGAGGCTGATCGGATCGCCAGAAATTTCCGATACGGCGCTGCCCTTCGAACCGAATTTCCGAGCGATCGAACACCCTTTCCTCGTTGTGGCCACGCCTGGGCGTGGCAGCTGGAGCATCGACATGGATTACGCCAAACCTGCCGACGTTGTCGCCTCGATGATTGATGTCAGTTTGAAAAAACTGGCACTCGCCCCATCTGACCTGCTGATCCGTGGCGCGCTCTCGGGTGCGTTGCTGGGCGCCGCCACCAGCCTTGCCTTTATGGGCGCTATCACGACCGGACAGCCGCTGGTCGGCGCGATCATCTTCCCCGTCAGTCTCATCATCATCGTATTGCTCGGACTGGAACTCGTGACCGGCAGTTTCGGCTTGCTGCCGCTCGCGCGCCTTGAAGGCAAGGCTACCTGGAATGCGATCGGTGTGAACTGGTCGTGGGTGTATCTCGGAAATCTTCTCGGCAGCATCGTCTATGGCGGGCTGCTTGCGATCGCGCTCACCAATATGGGCAAGGTCGAGCCTGCGGGCATCGCGGCGCGCATCGTCAGCGTTGCCGAAGCCAAGACCGTCGCCAACGAGGCGATTGGTCTCGCTGGAATGGTCAGCGTTTTCGTCAAGGCCATCCTTTGCAATTGGCTGGTCTGTCTTGGCGTCGTTATGGCCATGACGAGCAGTTCGACGATCGGAAAGATTGTCGCGATCTGGATGCCCATCTTCATGTTCTTTGCGCTCGGATTTGAGCACGCGGTCGTCAACATGTTCCTGATTCCGACCGGCATGATGCTCGGCGCCAAGGTCAGCGTCTACCAGTGGTGGGCGTGGAATCAAATTCCGGTAACGCTCGGCAATTTTGTCGGCGGCTTCACCTTCACCGGTCTTGCTCTCTACGCGACCTTCAGGCCCGCGAGTCAGGCGATATCGGCGCCGTCGGTGCTGGCTCCCCAAGTTCCTGCAGAATAACGGTATCGTTGCGCGCAATGAAAATAGAAACTCTCTCAGTCGACTTCACCGAAGAGCAGAAACGCTACCTCGAAGGTTTTACCACCGGCCTGCAGATCAGCAGGGTCGGGCGCGGCTTCGCTGGCACCGCCGCGGCCAAGACCAGCGTCGAGCCCGTTGGGCCAGATGCTGCGCATTTCAAGGCGCAGGACAGGGTTCTTGCGTCAGGCAAGAAGCTTGCGGACCAGGAAAAGTTCAAACGCGAGGAGCATCCGTTCGATGCCTATCCGCGGTTGAAGCAACAGGCGCTGACCAATGCTCCGCCGTCGCCGGCGGATAATTTTCGCTGGCGCTATTACGGCCTGTTTTATGTCGCCCCCGCACAGGATTCCTACATGTGCCGGCTGCGAATCCCCAACGGCGTACTGAAGCACTGGCAGTTCGCCGGGATGGCTGATCTTGCCGAACGGCTGTGCGGGCCGTATTGCCATGTCACGACCCGCGCCAATCTTCAGGTCCGTGAAATTCCGCCGAAGAATGCCGTCGCGCTGATCGAGGGCATCCAGGATCTCGGGCTGTGCTCGCGCGGTTCGGGCGCCGACAACATTCGCAACGTCACCGGCACGCCGACGGCCGGGATCGACCCTCAGGAATTGATCGATACCCGCGAATACGCCCGTGAATGGCACTACCACATCCTCAACGATCGCTCGCTGACGGGATTGCCGCGCAAGTTCAACGTCGCGTTCGACGGCGCCGGCAAGATCGCGGTGCTCGAAGACACCAACGATATTGCCTTCGCAGCCGTGGAGGTGAAGGACGGCTTCGGTGTCGAGCCCGGTGTGTGGTTTCGCCTCGGGATCGGCGGCATCACCGGCCACAAGGATTTTGCCAAGGAGACCGGCATCATCGTCAAGCCGGCCGACGCGACGAAGGTCGCGGACGCGATTGTCCGGGTGTTCATCGACACCGGCGATCGCACCAACCGCCTCAAGGCGCGCATGAAATACGTCATCGACGGCATGGGAATGGACAAGTTCCTTGTTCTGGTCGAGGAAAAACTCGGCCACGCTTTCACCCGCGTGCCAGCGGAAGCCCTGGCACCACGCCCGGCCTTCGACCGGATGGCGCATATCGGCGTGCACCGTCAGAAGCAGGAAGGCCTCAACTGGATCGGCGTTTCATTGCCGCTCGGCAAGGTGACCTGCGAGCAGATGCGCGGTCTTGCCAAAATCGCGCGCGATCTGGGCGATGGTGAAATCCGCCTGACGGTCTGGCAGAACCTCCTGATATCGGGGGTGCGCGACGAGAACATAGCGCTTGCGGTAGCGGCGATCGAAGCGATCGGGCTCGCGGTCAAGGCTTCGCAAATCCGCGCCGGACTGATCGCCTGCACCGGCAACGCCGGCTGCAAATTCGCCGCGTCCGACACCAAGCGTCACGCCGCCGCGATCGGCGACTGGTGCGAGCCGCGGGTCGAGATCGACACGCCCCTGAACATCCACCTGACGGGCTGCCACCATTCCTGTGCCCAGCATTACATCAGCGATATCGGCCTGATCGCCGCCAAGGTTCCGGTCGGCGAGGAGGACGATACCGTTGAGGGCTATCACCTGTTCGCCGGCGGCGGGTTCGGCCCGAATGCCGAAATCGGACATGAGGTCTACCGTGACCTCAAGGCGGAGGACGCGCCGAGGACGGTTGAGAAGTTGCTCAAGGCATATCTCGCCCATCGCGCATCGTCGGACGAAACATTCCTCACATTTGCGCGCCGCCATGACGGCGAGACGCTGCGCAAGCTTGCCGATGCGGGGACTTCCACATGAACCAGATGACGCCTCCGCCAAAGATCGAGATCATCCCCTCGAGCGCGCCGTTTTCCGAGGCGCAGCGTTCGTGGCTGAACGGCTTCTTCGCCGGGCTGCTGTCGACGGGCGGTCCGACGGCGCTCTCGGCCGAGCAGGGCGCTGCCGTGATGCAGGGACCCGCCGGCGACGGTGACGACGGCGAGGCGCCCTGGCACGACCAGACCATGCCGATCGCCGACCGCATGAAGCTTGCGGAGGGCCGTCCGTTACGCCGGCGCATGATGGCCGCGATGGCGCAGCAGGATTGCGGCCAGTGTGGCTATGACTGCCACAACTATTCCGAGGCGATTGCGAGCAAGGCGGAAGCGCGTCTGAACCTCTGCGTCCCCGGCGGCAAGGAAACCGCCAGGATGCTGAAAACGCTGTACGAGGAGCTCGACAAAGCGCCGCCGGCCACACCTAGCCCCGCAGCCGCCGCCGCACCCGCTGCAGCGCCGCCGGCACCTGCCGCCGAGCCCGGCCGTTCCCGCGACAATCCGGCGCCGGCGACGTTCGTGTCGCGGCGCTTGCTCAACAAGCCAGGCTCGGAAAAGGAAACCTGGCACATCGATTTCGACCTCAGTGGCAGCGGTCTCGATTATGTCGTCGGCGACTCCTTCGGCATCTTCGCCCGCAATGACCTCGGCCATGTCGACCAGATCATCGCCTTGCTCGGCGCTTCGCACACGACCGAGGTAAGAGGCAAGACGCTTCGCGAAGTCCTGACCGACGAAGTATCGCTGGCGCCCGCGCCGGATTCGCTGTTCGAGCTGATTTCCTTCATCACGGGCGGCGCCCAACGCGAGAAGGCGCGCGCGCTGGCGCAGGGGGAAGATCCCGATGGCGACGCCGTCACGCTCGATGTGATGGCGGCATTGCAGAAATTCTCCGGGGTGCGTCCGCATCCTGAAGCGTTCGTCGAAGCGCTGGAGCCGCTGCAGCCGCGGCTCTACTCGATCTCCTCGTCGCACAACGCCACCCCGGGCAAGCTGTCGCTGACGGTGGACTGCGTGCGGTACCTGATCGGCAAGCGCAAGCGAATTGGACTGGCGTCGACATTTCTCGCCGAACGCATCAAACCGGGCGATGAAGTAAAGGTCTACGTGCAGAAGGCACATGGCTTTGGGTTGCCGCAGGATCCGAAGGTGCCGATCATCATGATCGGGCCCGGCACCGGCATTGCCCCGTTCCGCGCGTTCCTGCTCGATCGCAAGGCGACCGGCGCGCCCGGCAAGAACTGGCTGTTCTTCGGCCACCAGCGCAGCAGTTGTGATTTCTTCTATGCCGATGAACTGAACGCCATGAAAACCGCCGGGCTTCTGACGCGGCTGTCGCTGGCGTGGTCGCGCGACGGCGACAAGAAGTTCTATGTGCAGGACCGCATGCGCGAGGTCGGCCGTGAATTGTGGTCGTGGCTGGCGGAAGGCGCGAACGTCTATGTCTGCGGCGACGCCAAGCGAATGGCGAAGGACGTCGAGCGCGCGCTGGTCGATATCGTCGCGCAGCACGGCGCACGCTCAACCGACGAGGCCGTCAGCTTTGTCGGGGAACTCAAGAAGAAGGGCCGGTTCCAGCAGGACGTTTATTAGTAGCGGAACCGGTTCCGGTTAAAGCAAATTCGAACGAATAAAATTCTCGCCCGAATCCGCCGCGGAGAATTTTTGCCTGCGATCGGAACTGCTGGAGAACTCGTATCGCTATTTCCCTGGCCGTCTTGCAACCAGCCGCGATCGATATTCCATTATCGGCGATGCTGGGTTGGAGATCGACCATGCGCGAACTATCGGCGGAAGCCCGCCTGCACCTCCACGCGCGTTCCCTGTCGCGGAAGACCGGAACGAGATTTCATGCGGCCGCGTTTTACGGCGCGTTTGCTCTCATCGCGGCCGTTGTATTCGGCACGCTCTCGGTTCACCCGTTCTGATCGTGTTCTGCGCTAACTCGGCTTCTTGAACGGTGCCACCTCGATGCCGGCGTCTTTCAACGCGTTGCGGACGCCCCGCGCGATATCGACCGCGCCCGGCGTGTCGCCATGGATGCAAACCGTGTCGGTGCGCATCTTGATCACCTTGCCCGTGATGGACACCACGGCGCCGTCCTGGATCATTCGCACCACGCGTTGAGCGATCTGCTTCGGATCATGCAGCACGGAACCGGGCTTCTTGCGCGAAACCAGCATGCCGTCGTCGTCATAGGCGCGATCGGCGAACACCTCGTGCACCATCGGCAGGTTCGCCGCTTCACCTGCCTGCACCAGCCTGGAATTGGCGAGCACGACGAAGATCAGATTGGGGTCGACCGCCTTGATCGCCGAGGCAATCGCTCGTGCGGTCGTGTCTTCCTCGCAGGCGACGTTCGACAATGCGCCATGCGCCTTGACGTGGGTTACCTTGTAGCCGGCCATGGTCGCGATCGCCTGTAGCGCGCCGATCTGGTAGGCAACCATGTTTTCGATTTCCGAAGCTTTCATGCCGTAAAACGGCCGGCGGCCGAAGCCATGGATGTCGCGGTAGCCGGGATGCGCGCCGACGCTGACGCCGCGCGCCTTCGCAAGCTCGACCGTCTTGCGCATGGTGTCGTAATCTCCGGCATGAAAGCCGCAGGCGACGTTCACCGAGGTAGCGACGTCTATCATGGCGGCATCATTACCCATTTCCCAAGCGCCAAAGCTCTCGCCGAGATCGCTGTTAAGATCGACTGTTTTCATGTTTCTGGTCCGCTTGCTGGTTGGGTATTGATAAGGACTAGTCCTGCGTCAGGACGTCGGCAGGCGATGGAATCTGCCACGTTCCGGCGTCGACCGCACTGACGGCGGTGCCCGCAACATTAGCATCATGCAGCGCCTCGATGTTGAGATCAAAACTGTCCATCGGACGGAGGCGATCGGGCAGGGTGCGCAGCAGCTCGGCGAATTTGCGCGCCTCAGCCTGCGCCTCGACCATGCTGACCGCTTTGAACCTGAAGGCTGATCCGGCCGGGATCTGCGCGAACCGCCCGAAATCGGCGGTTATCACGGTTGCGATCTTGGGGTAGCCGCCGCTGGTGCCGCGATCCGACATCAGGACAATCGGTTGGCCGTTGCCGGGCACCTGGATGCTGCCATTCACGGTGCCGTCGGACACGATATTGTGGCCGTGCAGATGCCTGGTCACCGGCCCTTCCAGCCGATAGCCCATGCGATCGCTGGTGGCCGATATCTTCCACTCGCTGTCCAGAAACAGGTTTCTGTCGTCGTCGCCGAATTCGTCATCCTGCGGGCCCATCACCACGCGGATCGGGCCGACAACCGCGGCGGGAAGGTCGATCCGGCGCTCGGCGGCACTGCCCGCAGCCACCGCCTGCAACTCGTCGCCGGCCTGCAGCGGGCGAGGATAGGGGCTGCCGAGCCCGGCCCGCGCGTTCACTGCCAGGCTCCCGAACATCGGCTCACCCGAAATTCCGCCCTCGATCGCGAGATAGCTGAAAGACCCGCCGCGGGCCATTCCGAGCTTCAGGGTCTCGCCATCGGCGATCGTCATGGACGTATCCCATGCAACCGCGCGTCCGGAAATGTCGGCGTTGCGCGGTGCACCCGAGAGCGCGACGCGAACGGCGCCTTCGCGCGCGGTGACCGCAGCGCCGAACGGCCCGATTTCGACCCCCGGGGCAAACAGGGCGTTTCCGAGGAGGCAATTGGCGGCGGCAAGCCCAAGCCGATCCATGGCGCCGCTCGGCGTCAGACCGTAACGCTGGGCGCCGAAGCGTCCGCCGTCCTGCACCGAACTTGCAGGGCCAATGGCTGAAATGACGAGCCTGATCATGCCGCCATCAATTCCGCGATGATCTCGCCGTGCTCGGCTGCGCGATCTTGATCCGAAAAGGTCTTGGCATCGACCACGGAAAACGTCACGTGATCGCCGGGCTCCAGGAGGAAGATCGGATCACGATGCAATTGGTAGGTTCTGACCGCCGTGCGGCCCAACAAATGCCAGCCGCTCGGACCGGCAAGACATTGTATGCCGGTCTGCACGCCGCCGATCGAAATCGTTCCGGCAGGTGTCAACAGGCGCGGGTTTTGTCGCCGCGGCATATGAAGCGACTCCTGGAGGCCGCTAAGATAGGACCAGCCTGGCGTGAAGCCGATCATGGCGACGCGGTAGTCGCCGGCGATGTGGCGCGCCACGATTTCATCGGGCGTGGTGGCCAGCGTCCTGGCGACATCCTCAAGGTCGATGCCATGTTCGCCGCCATACACCACGGGAATGCGCCAGCGCCGCGTTTTCTCCGTTGGCGGGACCGGCCGTTGCGCAAGCTCGACAAGTTTCTTGCCCAGCGTATCGAAATCAATCTGGGTGGGATCGTAGTGAACCAGCAGCGATCGATAGGTCGGGACGGTTTCGGTCACGCCGGACACTGGCTCACGCGCCAGCGTCCGATCGAGCGCGAGTACCCGCCGGTTGGCGGCATCATCGATCTTGCGGCTGAATTCCACCGTGATGGCGCTGTCGCCACTCGGCAACAGGCGGGGTGGGGAGAGTGTCGCGGCCATGGCTTCATGACTCTTCGGTTCGCGTCATGCTGTAGCGCGTTTTGCTCTGAAGTGGAATTCGCTTTCAGAAAATAAGCCAGCAGGTTCAATAAATTAATCCGCCGTCCCGCGATAAGGTGCACTGATCACACAGTTGCGATGCGTCCGTTTGGCAGCAGTTTGCGACAGCACTTGACGCGATTGTCCCGCCCCGCAAGATGCCGGCCCGATCCATCCCCACCGGAGTTGCTTTTTCGATGTCCCTGACCCCCGAAGCGATCGCGACGCTTTCCCGCGTTTCCACCGCCACCATCACCACGGTTCTTCTCAAGAAAGGCCTGCGAAACGTCTGGATGCGGGGTTCGCGCCCGCTGCGGCCAGGACAAAAGCGGCTGGTCGGTCCGGCCTTTACACTGCGTTTCGTGCCCGCGCGGGAAGATCTGGCGACGCCGGAATCATGGTCGTCGCCGATTTCGACCCGAACGGCGATCGAAGCGATGCCCGAAGGCTGCATCGCGGTGGTCGACGCCATGGGCGTCACCGATGCCGGCATTTTCGGCGATATCTTGTGCGCGCGCATGGTCAAGCGCGGGGTTGCTGCGCTGGTTACCGACGGCGTGGTGCGCGATCTCGAAGGCGTGCTCGGCACCGGCCTGCCCGTGTGGTGTGACGGCTACGCCGCGCCGCCGTCGGTTGCCGGCCTGACCTTCGTCGGCTGGGGCGAACCGATCGGTTGCGGCGGGGTCGCCATTTTCCCCGACGACATTATCGTTGCCGATCAGGACGGCGCCGTCGTGATTCCAAAGGCGTTCCTCGAGCTGATTCTGGCCGAAGGCGCCGAGCAGGAGCGAATGGAAGGCTGGATTGTCGAGCAGGTCAACAACGGCGCAGTTCTGCCTGGCCTCTATCCCATGAACGCCGAGACCAAGGCGCGCTACGCGGCATCAAAAAAATAAATCCGGCAACGCCGGATGGAGCGATCGCAGGAGGAAGTCCATGGATATCCATCTCGCCGGTTCACGGCCGACTCGCCGCGCACCCAAGGAGTACTTCACCGGCACGGTCTGGCAGGACCCGATCGTCGCCGCGCCGGCGCCGGCGCGGGTTGTTGCGAACAGCGTGTCTTTTGAGCCGGGCGCGCGGACAAATTGGCATTCGCATCCGCTCGGTCAGACCCTGTACGTCATCTCGGGGGTGGGGCGCGTTCAGACCAAGGGCGGCCCGGTGCGCGAGATCCGGCCCGGCGATGCCGTCTGGATTCCGCCGGGCGAAAAACATTGGCATGGCGGGTCTCCGACCAACGGTATGACCCACCTCGCCATGCAGGAATCGCTGGACGGAAGTCACGTGACCTGGATGGAGCCGGTAACCGACGCGGAATTTTCCGCTGATGTCAGCGCATAGCAGGCGGCGCTGCCCGCTCGATCATGATCCGATTAGCTTGAATCGGATCATGATCTCATCTCTTTGTTTGAGCATGATCTCCGCGCAAACGCGTTCCGCGTTTGTCGCGAGGAAAAACCGGTTCCCACTTTTTCGGATCATGCTCTAGATCCGCTGCGCGGTCCATGTGCCCGAGCATATGGCGCCACGCCAGGTACCCGATCCCGATGTGGCGCCGAGGCGGCCGTAGCCGACGGCCCGCTTCATTCCGCTGCGCAGGGTCACGCTGATGGTGCCGGCCTCGGCGACATGACCTGACGCCGTGAAGGTGCCGTTGTTGGACGCAACCTGGCCGTTGCTGATGCCGATCGAAACGCTTGCTCCGCTGGGGCAGGCCCCATTGGACGACGCGATCTGAACATTCCATGCGCCGTCAAACGTCGCCGCAGCCGCAGGCGTGGCACACGACATTGCGACCAGCAGGACCATAGGGCTGGCTAAAATTGCTTTGCGAAAATGTCCCATGACGTTTCCCCCTTAGTTCAGGTGCGGTGAACATCACACAGGGGATTGGAAGGACTCTGTGACGGGTGTCACGCCCGCACAGGGGCCCATCTCTCAGGGCCGGCCGACGTCACGCTTCCGAGCCGGTCGTGCGCGACTTTCGGTGGCTTGCGACCATGCCTGCCTTTTCCGGCTTGATGTTGCGCGGAGAAACAGTTCTGCCGTCACAGACAGCGCCGGCAAGCTATGAAGCAGGACGGCACAGCGCCGCGGCGCGCGTTTCGATTGCCCAGCCGTCAGTTCAGCCGGCTCCAGGTCTGGCCGCCGCAGAACATGCCGCCAAAAGCGCAGCCCTGTACCCGCAGGGTGTCCGCCCCCTTCAGCGCGATCGTGGAGTCGTAGGCGCTGCCGGTATTCGGATCGAAAATCCGTCCGCTCCACTTGGAATCCTTGCCGGGCTTCATGTTGATGAGAACCTGCTCGCCGTTCTTGTTCGACTTCGGGTCCACCGAATATCCGCAGAGATTGGCGCCGCATTGCTCGATTCTGACCTTGCCCTCTTTTTCTTCCGTCAGCCAAACGCCAAGCGGGGAATTCGCCGATTGAAGGGCCGGGGTCGCCGGCGCAGGCACGGCTGGCACTGGCGCCACAGGGGGAGCCGTCGCAACGACCGGAGGCGGAGCGGGCTTGGCGGCAGGGGCTTGGTCCTGCTGAATTGGCGGAATGGGCGCAGCCGGCGGTTGGACCGGTGCCGGAGTGTCCGCCGGCGCAACCATTGCGGTTGAAGGCTCAGGTGAAACCTTGGCGGGCGCTGCGGCCGGTTCGGCCGGCGCGGGCGCAGGTGCTGCGGCGGGTGTCTGCGGATCGATTTTTGCCTGCTCGGGCGCCTGCTTGCGTGAGCTGTCCTGATCGTTACGCGTGCGTTTGTTCCGCCGCCCGGTATTGTCATAGACCCCCGGGATCGAGACGGTTCCGCGATCCGGGTCAATCCGAATGGTCCGTCCGCCATATTCGAAAGTGTACTGGGCCTGCGCGGCCGTGCTGGCCAGCAAAAACGCGGCGACCCCAAGAAGCCACTTCATGCTCATCATGCTCACCTCCTGAGCAGGCTGGAACAATTATTCCAATCCTACAGCTCGGCCATTCTGCAAGCGTGATCTACATCACTTTCATCGTATGAGTTGCGACGGAACCGTTTTGGTTCAACGCAACTTCGTCGGCAGTCTCATTTTGGTTCGTGCGTACGGTCAATTGAAGGCAAGCCGTGACGTCCGCGGCACGCATTTAATCAAACCAGTCCGCATAGATCTTCGCAAAGCTGCCGTCCTTGATCACGGTTTGCAGCCAGTGATCCACGAAAGCCTTCAGAGCGACGTCGCGCTGCAGCCAATAGGCCTTCTCGGCAAAGTCGAACGGCGTTTCCGGATGCACCGCGCAAAGCACCCCGGGATGCAGCTTTTGCTGATACCGCGTCTCCGAGGCGTCCGTCATCATCAGGTCGGCATGGCCGCTGGCGATCTCGTCGAAGATGGTGACATTGTCCGTATAGATCTTGATCTCGGCATGTTTGATGTTGGCACGGGCAAATCGTTCATTGGTGCCGCCGGGATTGACGATGACGCGGGTGCCCGGTCTGTCGATGTCTGCGATGGTCTCATATTTGCCTTTGTCCGAACAGCGCGCGATCGGCGTCTTGCCTTCGCGCATGATCGGCACGGAAAAAATTCCCTTGCCTTGCCGTTCCGGCGAGATCGAGATGCCGCCCATCGCGATGTCGAACCGGTCGGCTTGAAAATCCCCGGATAGTTGGGGCCATGCGGTCTGAACATATTCGACCTTGACGCCGAGCGCCTTGCCCAGCGCCTCCGCCATGTCGACGTCAAATCCCCGGAATTTGGATGTCGCTTTGTCGAGATAGGTGAAGGGCAGGTAGTCGCCGGTCGTGCCGACGCGCAATGTCCCGCGTCGCATGATCTCTTCAAGCCGCGAGGGTTGCTCGGCCTGCGCCGCGGTCGCAACAACAACTAACACCGCCGCAAGGCAGGAAAGAATGCGAGCCATGTAACCTTCTCCGGGAAGCGCCGCCGTCGACGAAGTCGAACGACAGATCGTGCGCAAAAGTATCGCGCAGCGTTGTCCGGATTCAACCCGGCCGCAGCACAAAGCCTGGATGGATAGACTTGCGGCCTGAACTCGGACGCGCTTTATTTGGACGCGCTATATCTCGCCGTCGTCCTTGCGAACCATATTCGCCGCGGCGGCGCGCCCGGTCATTTCGCTCTTGAGCATCTCGAATTGCCGCTGCGCCTCGCTCTCGCGATCGTCAACGAACCTGATTGCGGCATCCGCCGACATCGGCCCGCTGCTCATCGGTCGGGAATTTTCGCCGATGGTCTCATCCACGAAATATTGACCATTTCCCTCGCTGCGGACGGTCCATTTGAAGCGTATCGCTTCCATCGGGCCGGGACCGAGTTTCGAGTAACCATCCGCGTCAACCCGTCCCGGAGGTTCGGGCTTTTGTTCGAGCGGGGCCTCTTCAGGCTCACGATGGGATCCCGAGTGATCGAGGATACTGGCAATGGTCGCCAGCGCGTGATCGGTCGGATCGCTCTCACTCAAAATTTCAATCTCCACAGCTAACGCCTTGCGCGGGAACCGAATCCCGCCACGGACGCTTCCTTTCCTTACCCCGAATGCGGCTGAGTTTTGTCGATTCATGCGCAAACTGGCGGTATTTTTTCCTTCCAGGGCCGCTCCTGCTCGAGCTGGGCCGCCAGGCGAAACAAGGTCGCCTCGTCGCCAAAGCGCGCGGCGAACATCATGCCGAGTGGCAATCCAGCAGCATTCCACGCCAACGGCACCGACATCGCCGGCTGGCCGGACATGTTGAACATCGAGGTTGCCGGCATATAGCGGCGCAGGATCGGCGAAATATGCGACAGGTCCTTTGACATCGGGTTGAGCTCGCCGATACGCAGCGGCGGCGAACAAAGCGTCGGGCACAGAAACACGTCGCAGGTCTCGAAGAATTTTGCCAGCCCGCGCGAAATCCGGAACGCGTCGAGTTGGGCGGCCGTATAGTCGATCGCGGTAGCCTTGCCCGCGTTGTGAGCGGTGGCGAGCGTCAGGATTTCCATATCGCGGTCGGTCATGGGGCGGCCAAACTGCTGTTCGGCGAGCCGCACTGCGAGCCCCGTATTGGCGCTGACAATGGCCGCCATCACCACCGCCGGATCGGCGGCAAGCGCAGGTGCGCGCGCTTCGACATGATGCCCGAGCCCAGCCAGCAGGGTGGCAACTTCCCGAACCGCTGCCGCGATTTCAGGATCAATCGCATCGCCATAGGATGACTTGTCGGTGAAGGCGATGCGCAGCCGGCCGGGATCGCGACCGACCTCCTCGGCGAAAGGCCGCTCCGGCTTTGGTGCCATATAGGGGCTCGATGGCTCGGGTCCATGAGTAGCATCGAGCATCGCCGCGCTGTCGCGCACGCTGATGCTCAGCACGTGACCGCAGGAAAACCCGGCCCAGCCTTCGCCGCGCTCGGGACCGGTCGGATTGCGCGCGCGGGTCGGTTTCAATCCGAACACGCCCGATGCGGAGGCCGGAATGCGTATCGAACCGCCGCCATCGCTGGCATGCGCGACCGGAACAATGCGCGCTGCAACCGCTGCACCCGCGCCGCCGGAAGATCCGCCGGAGGAGTGTTCGAGATTCCAGGGATTTCGGGTCGGGCCAAACAGGCGGGATTCGGTGGTCGGCATTAATCCGAATTCCGGCGTCGAGCTCTTGCCGAAGATCGTGAGACCGGCCTCAAGGAAGCGCTGGACGATAGTGCCGGTATGGTTGGCAACACGGTCCTTGTAGACGCTCGCGCCCGACGTGGTCCGGGTCCCCTCAAGAAACTCCAAATCCTTCAAGAGAAACGGCACGCCGGCGAAGGGCCCATCCGGGAGCCCCTTGTCGATTTGCCGCTTCGCATAATCGTAGTGTTTTACGACGACCGCATTGATCTTCGGATCGACTTTGCTGGTCCGCGCAATCGCTTCATCCAGCAATTCACCGGCGCTGACCTGCTTTCTTCGAACGAGTTCGGCGAGACCAACCGCGTCATAGCTGCCGTATTCTTTAAATGTCATGGTCATCTTCCACGGTGCTGAGGCGCGTGGCCCGTCGACCGACAACGGCCTCGTGCAATCGCGCCTCGATCAGTCGAACACGTCCTGATTGATGACGTTCTGGCGTATCGGTTCGCCGTCGAGCGCGCTTAAGATGTTGCGCGCGGTTTGTTCGCTCATCCGGTCGACCGCTTCGCGGGTGACGCCGGCGACATGCGGAGCAATGATGACATTGGGAAGCTCGAACAACGAATGGGGTACGGGCGGCGGCTCCTGCTCGAAAACATCGAGACCTGCGCCGGCGAGCTTGCCGGACGAAAGCGCTTCATACAGCGCGGCCTCATCGACGATGCCACCGCGCGCCGTGTTGACCAGATAGGCCGAAGGTTTCATGTGCTTTAGCCGCGCCGCATTGAACATTCCGACCGTCTCCGGCGTCTTCGGACAGTGGATGCTGACAAAATCGGCGCGCGGCAGCGCCGCATCGAGATCGGCAACGGGTTCACAGCCAGCGGCCTTGATCTCCTCGGCTGACTTATAGGGGTCGTAGATCAGGACGTGCATTTCCATGGCGAGACAGCGTTTGGCGGTCCGCGTCCCGATGCGGCCGAAGCCGACAATCAGAACGGTCTTGCCGAACAAATCGTAGGGCAGTTTGCCGAGGCGGGTGCTCCATTGGCCTTCTTTCACCAGTGCGTGCATCTCAACGGCGCGTTTGGCCAGCGTCAACATCATGAACAACGCCTGCTCCGCCACCGATGGGGAGTTGGCGGTCCCCGCCACCATCAGGGGGACCCTGCGGCGGCTGAGCGCTGAGACATCGACGGCGTCGTAGCCGACGCCGATCCGGGTCACCACCTTCATGTCCGTCGATGCCTCGAGCTCCGGTTCGCCGAAACGGGTGGCGCCGAGGGCCACGCCGTGAACCGGCGCGTGCTCCTTCAGCAGCGCCTTGAAATCCCCGGCCGAGATCAAGTTTGGGAACTCGACGAGTTCGATGTCGTCGCGTTGCCTCAGCAGCGCGCGTCCCGCCAGTGACATCGATTCGGTGATGAAGATTTTCTTCTTGTTGGTCGCCATTCCCGGTTCCTTGCCTGGTTCCTTGCCTGGCCCCTTGGCCCTTTTTCTTCTTCTGCAGTCGTCAAAGGATGCGTCGGTAAATCGTTTAGCAGGCGCCGATTGTTGTGGTCCACTGCCAAACAAGCGGAGCGCCGGCGCCGTCCCTGCGGGCGCGGTGGTAGACTTGCTTGCCGTGAAAACGATATTGTCCGGATTCGCTGGGAGAGCGCCGTTACCCTGTCGAGATCGACCAAGGAGACCCATAATGATCAGCCCGATGCCGGCCGCGCGCGTGCAACCGAGATTGCGCCTTGCGCTTGGGGCACTGGTTATCACGCTGTTCTGCATTCCCCAGCCGTCAGAGGCGCAAGGATTGGTCAAGGGCGTTCAACAGGGAGCGGAGGCGGGCAACAAGGCGGCGGGGCCGGTCGGCGGCGTGTTGGGAGGCGCGATCGGCGGGGTGGTCGGCGCGTTTACCGGCGTGCTCGGTGTCGGGGAAAACGACAAAGGGCAAGCTGCCCCAGCGAACGGCGCCAAGCAAACCGGGGCTGCGAAGACCGCCAAAGCCACGAAGGGCGCGAAAGCACCACCCGCAAAGCCGGCGGAAGTTCTCACGCAGCCGGGCGAACCGGAACTGACCGCCGAGCAGATCGTCGCCAACAGCGATGCCGACATCGATCGGATCAAGGCCGAATTGAATCTGACGCCCGAACAGGAAAAGCACTGGACCGCGTTTAATAGTGCGATGCACTATCTCGGTCACAATGGCGCCGACCGCCTCAATCTTCGAATTGCGCGCGCAAAACGCGATCCGCCGGACGATATCATCGAGCAGATGCGCAACGAGGCCCAGTTTCTCAATGATCGCGCCGTGGATCAGCGCAACGTTGCCGATGCGGCCGAGCCGCTGTTCACCAACCTCGACGACAAGCAAAAGACGATCTTCATTCAGGAAATGGTGCGCCTGAGCCATGAGCGCGGACTGGACTAGTGTGGTGGTTCAGAAGTTCTCTTCGTCATTGCGGCGAGTCCGGTAAGAGAAGTTTGAACCAAAACCACACTGGAATCATAGATTTCCAGTGTCCTTTCGAATCCGAAGTTCGCAAATGGTGGCGCTGCAAGGGAGTGCGAACTTCGGATTCGGGACGCTAGCGCATTTTCGCGCGAAACGTGCCCTTGGACTTGATCCGGGGTTCGCCATGGCTCCGCCCGCGAATAGCCGGGCACACCAGCCCTGGGGTAGGTGGAAGGCGAGGGCACCCGGCTATCCTGCCGCAGCGGTGCGGCCCTTCAACTCGTCATGCAAAATTGAAGAAAAGCTGACCGCTTCGCGCCTGAGATATGGCCGGCTCATGACCTTGTCGGGATTTGGCTTCAAGGCGCGCGTCGGGCGAAGCGGTGGCGGCCGGCGCCCGCTGGCCGCGATGTCGCGGCGGATCGGCCCTAAGTCTTGGGGAAGTTCAGCTCTACGCCGATGCCGTCGGGATCGTAGAGGAAAAATTGCGTGTCGCCTGTGCGGGGAACAATGCTCTCGCGGAATTTGACGTTTCTGGACTGCAGACGCTCGCGTACCCCCTCGACATCGGTTGCAGCAAAAGCGATATGGTCGAGGCGGCCGGTGTCTTCGAATTTCTTTTCGGTGCCGCGCACAACGATGCCTTCGCGCGGCTTGCGCGTGCCCATCAGATGCACGGTGGCTACGCCGCCGGAATAGAGCCAATAGCCGGGGAAGTCGAGCGGTGGGCGGTCGCCGTTCTCCAAACCGAGGACGTCGCAATAGAAATCCTTGGTGCGCTGAAGATCAGCAGGTTCGATCGTGTAGTGTTGCAGTCCGCCGAGCGGCATGTTTTTTCTCCTTGATAGGAAGCTGAGGTCGACGCCCATCACCCGGCCGCCGGCGGATTTGATGTCGGGCAGTCAGGCATCGATCAGGCGATGCTCGCCAGCTCCCTGTCGATCTGCTCGATTGATTTGCCCCGGGTCTCGAGCCCAAAGAAATAATACACCGTCCCGGTCATCAAAAACCAGCAACCGAGATAAACGAAAGCCAGAGGAATTTCCGGTAACGGCACGTCAGGCTTGAGATAATTGCCCGAGCCCACGATCAAGGCGAGACCCACCGGCCCGATGATCTTGCCGATGCCGCCGAAGCCATAGGCCGAACCCATGCCCGACGTTCGCAGATGCGAGGGCCAGACTTCCGCCGCATAGGGGCCGACGATCGCAAAGCCGCCGTCGGCGAAGAAGAACGCGACAGCCAGCAACAGCCAGAACGCCGATACGCCCAGGAACATCGCGTCATAATTGTACCCGGCGATAATGGTCAGCAACCCCGCACCGATGCCCAGCAGACCGCCCGCATTGCGCCGGCCCATCAGTTCGGAGAAGAACGAGAATGACAACCGTCCAATGAAGCCGAAGACGCTGAGCAGGATCATCATCTTGGCGGCTTCCTGGGGCGATACCTTCAACAGCACCACAAACAGCGCCGGCGCCCACAGCGTGATGCCGTAGACGCCGGTCTGCGCGCCGGCATTGCCAAGCCAGGAAACGATCAGGCTCCGCGGGTATTTGAAGAGGTCGAGCCAGTTGCTGCTGATGATCGGGCCGGCATCGGCGAGCGCATCGCCAATGATGGCGGCAATGAGGATCTTAATCTGGTTACCGGTCAGAGTCGTACGTCGATCGAGTATCTCGAACATGGCGCTTGTCCCCTTGGCGCATATTCGTTTCGGCCGGGGTCGCGCCAACGCACCGGCGGTGACGGCGAGGCTAGCCTCTCAACGCGGCGGGCGAAAGCCAGGCCGGACCGGAGGTGCCGGCGCAAGGAAGCCGTCAGCCATTCCGGGCTTCGGCCTGGCGGCAAAGACCTGACCCCAAAGACCTGGCGCCAAAACGCTCCAGGTGGATCGGAACCGGGACAAAATTACGTCCGCTCTCAGAACGCTTTCCCACTAAACGACCCCGAAAGCGCGGCGAAAACGTGGTTTACGAAATCTGATCCGCTGGATCGGAAACGACAGCGGCTAATTTATTTAAGGTTTGGCATTAGCCTCATTCACCAAGCTGTGATGAAGGTCAACGCCAATGGAAGAGAAGCGAAAATACCAGCGGACCGAAATCAATGAACCTGCCTACGTATCGTCGGCGGGATCGGTCATGAGCTGCATGGTACGAAACATCTCGCCGGAGGGCGCCGCCATCGACGTCGAGAACCCGGCCTTCGTGCCCGCGCATTTTCGTCTGGTGATGGCAAGCGACTCTTCGATCCACGAATGCAGGGTTGTCTGGATCCAGCAAAAGCGGATTGGCGTGACTTTCGAGGCAGCCCCGCAAGACAACGCAACGAAAGATTGAGCCCGGAACCCCGCGGGCGAAGCCTGGCCGAGCCGATGCAGCGCCGGATTAGACCATTTTGAACCAGGCAAAGAGCCACGCTTTGATCTGGTCCATGACCAAAGCAAGAACAACGGCTGCAGCCAAAATGCCCGCGACAATCGATGGCGCAAGCGGCGTCATCATGATTCCGCCAAGCGCCAGCGTGCCGACAATCAGGCCATCCACGATGCTTGAAAGGATCACCAGGAGGCTCGGCCGCGACGACCAGATACGTCTTCGCTCGCGCACAACATAGAACACGGCCTGGCCGTTGCATGTCGAGCGTGACGAACGTCATCGTGCGCAGGGTATCGAGGTCGAGGCGCATCACCGTCGAGCCGTAGACCAGAATGCCGGCGCAGAACGCGAGATCGAAGAGCCCGATGATAATGCCGACGAGAGTGAGCCGGTCGATCCGCCAGGAGTTCGGCCTCGACGAGGGACGAACATGATCGGTGGTTGATGACATCGCAAGAAAATCGCCGGTGATCATCGAAATGACCATCAGCGTCGGCGTCAGAATCGCATGCTTGGTCAGGATCAGGCCAAATCCGAGAAACAGCACCTGCCGGGTTTTTTGAACAATCGATCGCAGCGCGTAGGTCAGGATGCGCTGGAAGGTGACCCGGCCTTCCCGAACCGAGGCGACGATGCCGGCAAGTCCCGGTTTGGTGAGGACGATGCCCGCGGCCGACTTGGCGACGTCGGTGGCGGTTGACACCGCGATGCCGATCTGGGCCTGGCGCAGCGCGGGCGCATCATTCGCACCATCGCCGCACATGCCGACGGTGTGGCCGCTTTTCTGAAACGCCTTGACGAGACGAAACTTGTCTTCGGGCAAGACGCCCGCGATAGACCGAAAAATCCTCAGGCCCAAGGGAATCGCTGATCCCGCCCGGTGGACAAACGGCGCCGGGCAATCCAACAGCATCTGCGACGAAGGCGGCGGTCGTTGCCGCGTCTCCCGTTACCATGACGGTGTGAACCCCGAGCGCCCGCAGTTGGTCGATCATCCCCTTTGAATCGCTCCGTGGCGGATCGCTGAGCGCCACGAGTCCAACGACACGCATGGAGTGCGTCGCTCCCGATTGCGACGCCAAGCACCCGATGGCCATGCTTTTCCAGCTCGTTGGCGGCCAATTCCGCGGCCGGCGCGGGCTGCGAAAGCCCGAGCACGACCGCGAATGCGCCTTTGACGATACGAAGCGCATTGCCGTCATGATCGAGCCCGCGTGCTTCCGACATCTTGGTGGCGGGATCGAATGGCGTGAAACTGGTAACGGCGGGCAGGCCGGGCGCGGTTTGGGGCGAGTTCGCTTGGCGCAAGGCTGCGGCGGCCCGAACTGCGGCATCAACGGGATCGCGGCCGCCTTCGGCGCTGGCAAGCGCAGCAAGTCCAGCACGTAGCCTTGATCGAAGCCGGGCATCGCATGTACTGCGGCCACGGCGAGTTCGTTGCGCGTCAGTGTGCCGGTCTTGTCGATGCAAAGCACATCGAGACTGGCGGCTTCATCGACCGCGGAGAGCCGGGTCGGAAGCACGCCAACTCGCGTCAAGGCCTGGGCGCCGATCGCCGTTGCAAGCGTAAAGGTCGCGGGCAGTGCCACCGGCACCGAGGCCAAGAACGGAGATGAGCACCAGGGGAACGGCCTCTGCCACCGGCATTCCGATGTGGTAGGCGTAAACCATCAGCAGCACGGTGACGGCGCCATTGAAGCCGGCAAGATTGCGCACCACCCGAAACACCGCCTTTTGCTGGGTGCTGACGACATAGGCCGTGCGGACCAGCTCGGCGGTGCGACCAAATTTGGTGCGAACGCCGGTGGCGAGCACTTCGGCTACCGCTTCGCCGCGCTGAACCAGCGCGCCGGCAAAGGTTTCGGCACCGGGCCCGGCTTCCACCGGCAGCGACTCCCCGGTGAGCATGGATTGATCGAGCAGGATCGAACCCTCGCGGATACGAACGTCGGCAGCGACCACCGTGCCGAGGCTGAGTTTGACGATATCTCCAGGTACCAATTCGGCGGCCGGCAAAATCCTCCATGCGCCGTCACGCAGCGCCGACGCTCTCAGCGCAAGCCCCGATTTGAGCGCCGCAATGGTCGACTGGGCCCGGTTCTCGTGAAAGAAACCGAGGGCCGAGTTAAAGAGCAGGAGGCCTCCGATGACAGCCGCCTCGATATATTCGCCGAGCACCAATTGGAACACGATCGCGATCTCAAGCAGGACCGAAACCGGTGCCAAGAATTTGTTCAGAATCAACCGCAGCGGATGAACAGAGACATCCGGTGTGGCATTCGGGCCAAACTGCTCAAGCCGGCGCTGTGCCTCCCCGCGGGAAAGCCCCGTGATCAAGGTTTCCGCGGGTTTAGGGGGCAAAAGGCCAATCATTTGGGCAGGTCAGGTTCCACTTGGGGCCTGCGGTAATGAACTGCGTTTGATATCGCTCAATACCTACATGGCAGAGCAATGCCAGACATTTCTTGAGGAAGATCAGACTGGTTCGCGGAGACGAAGGTGCAGCCGTTAACGGATGATGTCGATAGGAAACCGCCGACGGACGCGCGCGTAGGTGAGGTCGCCGCTGCAACGGATAAGATTGCTCGTCCCGTCGCCGTTTCGTCGGAGCTGCCGGTGGTCGTTCCTGTTGCGCCCGCGCCGAACAGGCGCCGGTTGCGGTTCTCGGTCGGGCTTCTTGCCATCCTTCTCGCCGCCGGAGGAGGTGGCTTCTATTGGTGGAAGCATGCCCAATCGCAATTGCCCGCCGGAATAAGCTGGGGGAACGGCCGCCTCGAGGCCGACGAGATCGATATCGACACCAAGTTTGCGGGCAGGATCGCGGAACTGAACGCCGACATTGGCGATATGGTCACCGCTGGGCAGGTGGTCGCCCGCATGGACACCAGAGACCTCCAGGAATTGCTCAAGAAAGCGCAAGCGCAGGTCGAGCAGGCGCGGCGCGCGATCGAGGAGGCCAATGCCAATCTGGAACAGCAGCGTACGCAGCAAACGTTGGCCGCGCAGGAGCTGGATCGGACCCAGGCCTTGCTTAAGAACGGCTGGGCGACCAAGGAACTATTTGACCAGCGCAAACAGGCTCTGGACGGCGCAAACGCGTCGGTGATCGCGGCAACCACAAGGGTTGAAGCAGGCCAAGCGCGCGCTTGAAGCATCCCAGCACGACGTGGGGCTCTACACAGTCAACATCAAGGACAACGATCTGGTGGCCCCGCGCGACGGCCGGATACAATATCGTATCGCTAATATCGGCGAGGTGCTTCCGGCCGGAGGCAAGGTTTTTACGATGCTGGATATTTCATACGTCTACATGGACATCTACCTGCCGACTCTGGAGTCTGGAAAGATCAAGGTCGGCACCGACGCGCGAATCCTGCTCGACGCCTATCCGACCTCACCCATTCCGGCGAAAGTCTCCTTTATCGCAAGCGAGGCGCAATTCACGCCGAAGATGGTGGAAACCCAGAGCGAGCGCGAAAAGCTGATGTTCCGCATCCGCGTGCGGATCGATCCTGAGCGATCCCGCACTCACGCCGAAGCAGTGCGGAGCGGATTGCCCGGGCTTGCCTACCTGCGCGCCGACCCGAATGTCGCCTGGCCCGAAAACCTGCAAGGCTCGCCGTGACCGGGCAGAGTCGATTCGTCGCCGAGCTCGACGGCCTGACGCAACGATATGGCAAGGTTACAGCACTGGATGAGGTAACGATCAGCATACCGGCCGATTGCATGGTCGGTCTGATCGGTCCCGATGGGGTAGGGAAGTCCACGCTTCTCGGGATCATCGCTGGCGCGCGTCAAAATCAGTCCGGCCGCGCCATTGTTCTTGGCGGCGACATCGCAGACGCTAGCCACAGGGCATCGGTGTGTCCGAGGATCGCATACATGCCGCAGGGGTTGGGGAAAAATCTCTACCCCGACCTGAGCGTTCGCCAGAACATCGAGTTCTTCGGCCGGCTGTTCGGACTATCCCGCGACGAGCGCAAGTGGCGCATCGCCGAGCTGCTCGAGAGCACGGGGCTGGCACCATTCGAGGATCGGCCGGCGAAGAAGCTCTCGGGAGGCATGCGTCAGAAGCTTGGCCTGTGTTGCTCGCTCATTCACGATCCCGATTTGCTCATTCTGGATGAGCCGACCACCGGGGTTGACCCGCTCTCCCGCCGCCAGTTTTGGGAGTTGATCGACCGCATACGTTCCCGCCGTTCCGGCATGAGCGTGATCGTGGCGACCGCCTACATGGAAGAAGCCGAGCGCTTCGACTGGCTGGCGGCGATGAATGGCGGGAAGATCCTGGCGACCGGATCGCCTGCCGAACTCAAGGCCGGTACCTGCGCCAAGACGGTCGAGGATGCTTTCATTGCGCTGCTTCCGGATCAGCAGCAGGGCGGTCACCACGCACTCCAGATACCGCCGCGCCGGATTTTCGACAACGAGCCGATTATCACCGCCCGCGACCTGACCTGTCGCTTCGGCGATTTCACCGCCGTCGACCGGGTAAACTTCACGATCGATCGCGGCGAGATCTTCGGCTTTGTCGGCTCGAACGGTTGCGGCAAGACCACGACCATGAAGATGCTGACGGGCTTGCTGCCGCCCACCGCCGGCGAGGCGCTGCTGTTCGGGAAACCCCTTGACGCCAGCGACATGAGTTCGCGCTACCGCGTCGGCTATATGTCGCAGTCGTTCTCCCTCTACACCGAACTGACGGTCCGGCAGAATCTCGATCTACATGCGCGACTTTTTCATCTGCCGGCGCAGAAGGCCGCAGCGCGTATTGCCGTGCTGGTCGGACAGTTCGGCCTTGAGAATTACCTCGATCAGCGCACCCTCGATCTGCCATTGGGGATTCGCCAGCGGCTTTCGTTGGCCGTCGCCATCGTCCACGAGCCCGAGATCCTCATCCTCGACGAACCGACCTCGGGCGTCGATCCCCTGGCGCGGGACCGTTTCTGGGAAGCGTTGATCGATCTTTCACGCAACCAGAGCGTGACGATTTTCGTCTCGACCCACTTCATGAACGAGGCCGAACGCTGCGACCGGATATCGCTGATGGATTCGGGTCGCGTACTGGCGACGGACAAGCCGGCAGAGCTCATCGAGGCCCGCGGCGGCGCTACGCTCGAAGACGCCTTCATCAGTTATCTTGAGGCGGCAACCGGATCACGCGCCCCTGGAACCGAAGCATTGGTCGAGTACCGAAACACTATTCATCAGCAAACACCGTCGGGGCCCGGGCGTTCCCTGTTCAGCCTGCAGCGCTTGTTGGCATACACCATCCGCGAGACGCTGGAACTTCTGCGCGACCCGATCCGGCTTGGCTTTAGCCTGCTCGGGACGACGCTTCTGATGCTGGTGTTCGGCTTCGGGGTTTCGACTGACGTGAATAACCTGTCGTTTGCCGTGCTGGATAGCGATCAAAGTCCCGAGAGCCGTGCCTATCTGGAAGAGCTCAGGGGCTCAAGCTATTTCGTGGAGAAGGCGCCGCTCAGCACTTACGCCGAGCTCGACAGACGCCTCAAGAGCGGAGACATCTCGGCGGCGGTCGAGATCCCCCCCAATTTCGGCGTCGATATCAAGCGCGGACGTCCGGTCTGGGTCAGCGCATTGATCGATGGTGCGATGCCGTTCCGGGCCGAAACCATTCGCGGCTATCTGCAGGGCATGCATCAATTGTACCTGCAGGATCCGGCGGTGAAGACGACCCAGCCTCCCGCATCTCCGCCCGCCGATATCGAGGTCAGGTTCAAGTACAATCAGGATTTCGACAGCATCTACGCGATGGTCCCCGCCAACATGTCGATGCTGCTCGCGTTGTTTCCGGCGATCCTGATGGCGTTGGCGATTGTCCGGGAGAAGGAGCTCGGATCAATCACCAATCTCTACGTGACGCCGGTAACCCGGCTCGAATTCCTGATCGGCAAGCAACTGCCCTATATCGCCGTCGCGATGGTCAACTTCAGTTTGATGCTGTTGATGGCGCAGTTCGTGTTCAAGGTTCCTCTCAAGGGAAGCTTCCCAACATTGCTGATGGGGGTCGTGATCTATGTGACGACGATGACCAATTACGGAATGCTGATTTCGGCGTTCACGCGCACCCAGATCGCCGCGCTGTTTGGCACTGCAATCTTGACAGTTCTGCCCGCGACGCAGTTTGCGGGCATGATGACACCGGTTTCTTCGTTGAGCGGCGGGGCGCAAATCATCGGCCGCGGATTTCCGATGACCTATTTTGTGCCGATCAGCGTCGGCACCTTTACCAAGGGACTGGGCTTTTCCGACCTTGCCACCGATCTGCTTACGCTGATCGTGTTTGTCCCGGTCCTTACGCTGTTGAGCGTCCTGCTGCTGCGCAAACAGGAGCGTTAGGGACCCGGCCATGCGAAAAGCCGCAAATATTTATTGGCTGGGCATCAAGGAACTGCGCAGTTTCTTCAGTGATTTCGTGCTTTTATCACTCGTGGTTTATGCATTTTCTCTGGCCGTGACCTTGCAGGCCCGAAGCAATTCGCAGGAACTGCACAACGCCTCGATTGCGATCGTCGATGAAGACCATTCCGAGCTTTCACGCCGGATTGCCCATGCTTTCCTTCCGCCGCTCTGGCAATTGCCGAAGGAGATCGCGGAGCGGGACATCATCCCTGCGATGAACAGCGGAAAATTCACCTTCGTGGTGGATATCCCGCCGGACTTCGAGCGCTACGTTTTGGCGAAGCGCCAGCCCGTGCTCCAGATCAACGTCGATGCGACCGCGATGGTGCAGGCGGGCCTTGGTTCCGGCTATGCGCAGCAGATCATCACCACCGAGATAGCGGATTTCCTCTCGCACGCGGAGGGCGTGCGGCCTTCGCCGGTGAATCTCGACGTGAGAATCGCGTTTAACCCGAACCTGACCACCGCCTGGTTTACCAGCGTGATGGGCGTGATCAACAACATCACCATGCTGGCCATCATTCTGGCCGGCGCCGCGATCGTGCGCGAGCGTGAGCACGGAACCATGGACCATCTGCTGGTGATGCCGCTCACTCCGTTCGAGATCGCGTTGTCCAAGGTCTGGGCGAACGGCCTGGTGATCGCGGTGGCGGTCGGCCTTTCGCTGTACCTGGTGCTGCGCCTGATGCTTGGCATTCCGGTCGCGGGCTCAATACCGCTCTTCATGTTGGGCGTCGTGATCTACCTGTTTTTCGCGACCGCGATCGGAATCTTTCTCGGCACCGTGGCGCGGTCGATGCCGCAACTGGGCCTGTTGTTCATGCTGGTCTATCTGCCCATGAACCTGCTTTCCGGCAGCAATACTCCGCTCGAGAGCATGCCGCCCTGGCTCGCCAAATTCATGCAGATATCGCCGTCGACGCATTTCGTCGCCTTCGCGCAAGCGATCCTCTATCGCGGCGCCGGGCTCGACGTGGTGTGGCCGCAATTCCTCGCGGTTGCGATCATCGGAGCCTTGTTCTTCGGCCTTGCCATCCTGCGCTTCCGCTCGGTGGTCGCGCAGACGACGTAGAGGTCGCCGCGCCCATCTGCGGCGAGGATCGCGGCTTCTTCAATAACTCGCGGCGGTTGTGATCGCAACGCCCGCTAGGCGTTGCCGCGGCCTATGCCATCACCCATTCGTCTCTCCGCGTCATGCGTCTGGTCCTTCTGACCTTGATGCTGCCCCTGATCGTGCCGATCATCATCATCGCCGTGGCATATTCTTTGTCTTTGCCAGGGTCGGCTTGATCGCGACCATCACCGGGCTCGTGCTGGCCAACGTCATGCTGGGCCTGCCCTATGTCATCACCTCGGTTGTGGCGGGCCTGCAGAGCTTCGATAGAACCCAGGAGATGGTGGCGCGCAGCCTCGGAATGAACAGGTTTCGCAGTTTCTTTGCCGTTACACTGCCGCAGATCAGGTCCAGTGTCCTGACCGGGGCCATCTTCGCGTTCATCTCGGCGCTCGACGAAACGGTTGTCGCGCTGTTCATTTCCGGCGGCGCCTACCAGCCGCTGACCAAGCGCATGTTCACCTCGTTGCGTGACGAAATCGATCCGACCATTGCGGCGATCAGCACGCTGATGACGGCTGCCTCGTTCAATCTTGTGCTGCTGGCGAGCACGCGACAGAAGAAAACCGCATAGACAGGTCATGGCCTGGCCGCGCAGCGCCGCGGTCAAAATGTCGGCGGCGTGCAGGCGCTAATGAGCTCGCATGGCTTGGTGCCGACGCAGCGGAAGCGATGCGGCCGGCGGCTCTCGAAATAATAGGCGTCGCCAGGTCCGAGGATACGGCGTTCGCTGTCCACGGTCACCTCCAGTCGGCCGCTGAGAATGATGCCGCCTTCCTCGCCATCGTGAACGAGGGGAACGCGTCCGGTGTCGCCGCCCGGTTCGTAGCGCTCCTTCAGGATCTGGAGTGCGCGGCCGAACAGGTTGTCGCCGACCTGGCGAAAGGAGATCAGCCCCTTGCCGATCTCGCTCAACTCGTCGGAACGGTAAAACGCCTTGCGCGGGCGGTCGGGTTCGAGCGCGAAGAATTCCGCCATCCCCATCGGGATGCCGTCGAGAACGCGCTTCAGCGCGCCGACCGAAGGGTTCATCTGGTTGGATTCGATCAGCGAGATCGTGGAGTTGGTTACCCCGGAACGTTTGGCAAGCTCACGCTGGGACAACTTGTTGCGGCTGCGGACGAAGCGCAGCCGTTCGCCGACATCGATGCTCATCGTCGCTCCAGGATGGCGCTGTTGAGTGTGTTGCGGATCGAATAAATGCTATCATTCGGAGCCAATAAATTCAATGGGTTAGATGGCAGGAGAAAAGGACTTGCTGCACATTCGTCAACATGATGTCGATGCTGCAAGCAGCAACAGGGAGTTCGCCCGTGACCATTCATCAGATCCCAAACACGCGAAGCCTTGATGCGTTCTGGATGCCGTTTACGGCGAACCGGCAATTCAAGGCCGAGCCGCGCCTGATCGCCGCCGCCGAAGGCATGCACTACACGACGGTCGATGGCCGCAAGGTGATCGATGGATCGGCCGGACTGTGGTGCATCAACGCAGGCCACGGCCGGCGCGAGATTGCGGATGCGGTTTCGCGGCAGCTGATGCAGCTGGATTATGCGCCGTCCTTCCAGATCGGCCATCCCATTGCGTTCGATTTCGCCGAGAAGTTGGCGGCCGTCGCGCCGCGCGGACTGGACCGCGTCTTCTTCACCAATTCCGGTTCCGAGTCGGTCGACACGGCGCTCAAGATCGCGCTGGCCTACCATCGCGCTGCCGGCCAGCCGACGCGCACGCGCCTGATTGGCCGCGAGCGCGGCTATCATGGGGTCGGTTTCGGCGGCATGTCGGTCGGCGGCATGGTGAACAACCGCAGGGCGTTCGCCACGCATCTTCCCGGCGTCGATCATCTGCGCCACACCCACGATCTTGCCCGCAACGCCTTCTCTAGGGGTCAGCCTGCGCACGGTGCCGAGCTCGCCGATGACCTCGAAGGTCTGGTCGCGCTGCACGGCGCTGAAACGATTGCAGCCGTCATCGTCGAGCCGGTCGCGGGCTCAACCGGCGTATTGGTCCCGCCGCAAGGCTATCTGCAGCGCCTGCGCGAACTGTGCGACAAGCACGGCATCCTGTTGATCTTTGACGAGGTGATTACCGGCTTCGGCCGTCTTGGCGCGCCGTTTGCCACCGACTATTTCGGCGTGATGCCCGATCTCATCACCTCCGCCAAAGGCATCACCAACGGCACTGTACCGATGGGCGCGGTGTTCGCGAGCCGCAGGATTCACGATGCGCTGATGATCGGGCCGGCCAGCCAGATCGAACTGTTCCACGGCTATACCTATTCCGCCCACCCGGTCGCCTGCGCGGCCGGGATCGCGACGCTGGAAATTTACCAGAAGGAGAATTTGCTCACGCGCGGTGCCGCGCTCACCGAATACTGGCAGGACGCGATGCATTCGCTGCGCGGCTTGCCGAACGTGATCGATATACGCGCGATCGGCCTCGTCGCCGGCATCGAGCTGTCGCCGCGGCCTGGTGCGGCCGGCATCCGCGGCTACGACGTCATGGTGGACTGCTTCAACCGCGGCCTGGTGCTGCGTAATTCCGGCGACAGCCTCGCGATGTCGCCGCCGCTGATCGTCGAGCGTAGCCACATCGACGACATCGTGGCGATACTCGGCGACGCCATCAAGCGGGTGGCCTGAACTTTGCCTGAGCCTGGTCGCTTGCCAAGACTTTCGCAAGCGACGGATGGCGGTGGCAGCGGGAGCGGATGATCGTGAAGGTGCTGGTTCTCGGCGGCGGCGTCATCGGCGTCACGACGGCGTATTATCTCGCAAGTGGCGGGCACGAGGTTACCGTCGTCGACCGCCAGGCCGAGCCGGCGCTCGAGACCAGCTTCGCCAACGCCGGCGAGGTGTCGCCCGGCTATGCCTCGCCCTGGGCCGGTCCTGGCGTGCCGATCAAGGCGGTCAAATGGCTATTGATGAAGCATGGCCCGCTGGTGCTGCGGCCGAAGCTCGATCCCGCTATGTGGTCGTGGCTCATCAAGATGCTGCGCAACTGCACCTCGGCGCGCTACGCGGTCAACAAGAGCCGCATGATTCCGCTGGCCGAATACAGCCGCGACTGCCTGCGCGCGCTGCGCGAGACGACCTCCATCCATTATGATGAGCGCAGCCGCGGCACGCTGCAATTGTTCCGCAAGCAGGCCCAGCTCGATGGCACAGCCGGCGATATCGCGGTTTTGAAACAATACGGCGTGCCCTATGAGGTGCTCGATCGCGATGGCTGTGTCGGTGCCGAACCGGCACTTGCCGCGGTGAAGGAGAAATTCGTCGGCGGTCTTCGGTTGCCGCAAGACGAGACCGGCGATTGTCACATGTTTACGCAAGCGCTCGCCGCGCTCGCCGCCAAACTCGGCGTCCAGTTCCGCCTCAACACCGCGATCGAGCGGCTGGAAGCGGACGCCAAGGGGATATCAGGCGTCGTCACCAGCGCAGGCGTGTTGCAGGCTGACGCCTATGTGGTCGCGCTTGGCAGCTGGTCGCCGCGGCTACTGCGGCCGCTCGGGATTTCGATCCCGGTCTATCCGGTGAAGGGTTACTCGATCACCGTGCCGATCGCCGATCCCGATGCAGCGCCGGTGTCGACGGTGATGGACGAGAGCTACAAGGTCGCGATCACGCGGCTCGGCGACCGCATCCGTGTCGGCGGCACCGCCGAGGTTTCAGGCTATTCCGACAGGCTTTATTCGGCGCGGCGGGCGACGCTCGAACATTCGCTGACGGACCTGTTTCCGCGCGGCGGCTATTTGACCGAGGCCACATTCTGGAGCGGGCTGCGGCCGATGACGCCGGACGGTCCGCCAATGATCGGTGCGACCCGCTATGCCAACCTTCATCTCAACACCGGCCATGGCACGCTCGGCTGGACCATGGCGTGCGGTTCGGCGCGTGTGCTCGCCGATCTGCTGTCCGGTCGCAAGCCCGAGATCGACACGGCCGAACTCGCGCTCACCAGATACGAACATCGCTTCGGTTAGAAAAGGTTCGATCCAGTACTCAGCCTGTCGGGCAAATCAATGGGGTTTGCTGTTTGTCTGTCCAGCCCCATCATCAAAAACATTTCGCTTCGTCACACATGCCCATCACAAGCTTAAGACCAATTCGCTTCGACGCATTCTGGCCCGTGGCCGTGAAGAGCGTCGTGCTCTACGGTCGAATTCGTGATCGCCTCGGACGATAGTGGTCCTTGTCATCGCTTGCCACGAGGGACCTGGGTTGCTTGCCGAACGATTGACACCGGATGAATCGAAATTCTAATAGTCAGATCAACACCGGAGCGGACTTTCGCAGATATGCCTGCGATTTGCTCCGTTTTTGGTCAGTGCAGCGTAAAATGAAAGCAGCCGGAAATCCCAACCATGCGCATCATTAAGGTCGCCGCCGCTCAGATGGGTCCGATCCAGCGGTCGGAAAGCCGGCAGGTCGTGATCCCACGCATGCTCGCCTTGATGGACGAGGCCAGGGCGCGCGGGGCAGATCTGATCGTCTATCCGGAGTTGGCGCTCACCACGTTCTTTCCGCGCTGGTATATGGAGGATCAGGCCGAGGTCGACACCTGGTTCGAGCGCGAGATGCCGAACGCGGCAACGATGCCGCTGTTCAAGCGCGCTGCGGAGTACCAGATGGCGATGAGCTTCGGCTATGCCGAACTGACGCCGGACGGGCATCATTTCAACACCTGCATCCTGACCGACAAATCGGCGAAGATCGTCGGCAAGTATCGCAAGGTGCATCTGCCGGGCCACTCGGAATTCGATACCGAGCGTGCGTTCCAGCATCTCGAGAAGCGCTATTTCGAGCCGGGTGATACCGGTTTCGAGGTGTGGCGCACGATGGGCGGCATCTTCGGCATGGCAATCTGCAATGACCGGCGCTGGCCGGAGACCTATCGCGTGATGGGTCTGCAAGGCGTGGAGATGATCCTGCTCGGTTACAACACGCCCTCGGTCAATTCGCAGAAAAGCGAGGAGGGGCCTGAGAAGCGGCTGTTCCACAATCGCCTGTCCGTGCAATCCGGGGCTTATCAGAATGCGACATGGGTCGTCGCCGTCGCCAAGGCCGGCGTCGAGGACGGCTTCCCGCTCATCGGCGGCAGCCTGATCGTTGATTCCAACGGCGAGATTGTCGCGGAGGCCAAGACCGAAGACGATGAACTCCTGGTCCATCCTTGCGATCTCGACGCGACCATCTTCGGCAAAAACACCATCTTCGACTTCGCCCGCCACCGCCGCATCGAGCATTACGGGCTGATTACCAGCCGCGTCGGCGCGGTCCCGCCACCGGAAACGTGAGACTCAACGCCCCTTTGAAGGGGTTTCAAAGGCACCCATGCCGATGTCTGGATTTTCGCTCCGCGATCTCAGCCCGCACGACCGGTACAAATTGCTTTGCGGGGTTGTCATTCCACGTCCGATCGCGCTGGTGACGACGCTCGACGACAATGGCGCCATCAATGCGGCTCCGTTCAGCTTCTTCAATGTTTTTTCCGAGAACCCGCCGCTGGTCGTGCTGGGGCTCCAGCACAAGGCCGACCGTACGCCAAAGGACACCACGCGCAACATTCATCGTGACGGCGAGTTCGTCGTCAACATGGTCGATGAGGCTCTCGCGTCAGCCATGAATGAATGCGCGGTCGATTTTCCCGCAGGCGAAAGCGAAGTGACCGCGGTGGGACTTGCGACCTTGCCGTCGGTGGATGTCAGGGTTCCGCGCCTCGCTGCGGCGCCCTTCGCGCTCGAATGCAAGCGCAGTGTCTCGTTGGCTTTCGGGCCCCAGCGCGAGCTTCTGGTCGGCGAAGTGCTGCGCATCCATGCGCGTGAGGGGCTGGTCGACGAGGCCAATATGTATGTCGATCTCGCGGCCTACCGCCCGATCGGCCGCCTGTTCGGCAATCTCTACACCTATCAGCGCGAGTTGTTCGCGATGGATCGCGAGAGCCATTCGCAATGGACCGCGCGCGTAGGCGCCGGCAACGGAGCGGACAAGCCGCTCAAGGAGAGCTAGTGCCGCGAAAACTGAACCGCGCCCAGCGCCATGGACGCGGCGGCCTGTGTGGGGTCGATCACGGGAATGCCGAGCGCGTCTTCCATCTGACTTCGCAGCCGGGCCATGCCGGCGCAACCCATGACAATCGCGCCGGCGCCATCCTCGTCTTTCAGGGCGCGGCCGACCTCGATCATTTTGGCCAGCGTTCCCGTGCCCGACGCCGTTTCCGCCACGCTCATGTTGAGCGGCCGCTCGCCGGCCAGCCGGTCCATCAGTCCCATCTGGCGCAGATAACGGACATGCCGGCGTATCGAGCGCTGGGCGATGGCGATGACGCCGAAGGTTTCTGCGCGCGTCAGCGCCGTCAGCACGCCGCACTCGGCGATGCCGAACACGGGCCGATCGGTTCCTTCCCGGCAGACATGAAGACCCGGATCGCTGTAACAGGCGATCACGAAGGCTACCGCGCTGTTGTCGCTCTCGATCAGCCGGCGCAGCGGCATCGCCACGCCGTCGACGTCGGCCTGGCTCTCGATCCCGTAGGGTCCCTCCGCCAGCGTCGCACAGACGATCTCCGGCCCGTCCGCGAAATCCAGCGGTTTCAGCGCTTGTTCCAGCCCCTGGGTCACGGTGACGTTGGAATTGGGATTGATCACGAGGATGCGCGGGCGGGACATGGTCTCTTCCTTGCAGCTGGCAGCATGAAGCGTAGCTTGCAGCAACTAGCAGAGTTTGCATAGTTTCAAACGCGAGGTCTGAGCCGTCCAGCGATTTCTCGCGCCTAACATCTCCGGCCGCCATCGCTTTTGATGCCGGGCGGCCGCACAACGCCCTGGAGGACTTCATGACCGAACCCGCCTACGACATCGTGATCCGCGGCGGACGCGTTGCGACCGCCGCCGAAATATTCGAGGCCGATGTCGCCATCGCAGGCGAGAGTATCGCTGCCGTCGGTCGCGGCCTGCCGGCCGGCAAGCGCGAGCTCGACGCACGCGGCAAGCTGGTGCTGCCCGGCGGCGTCGACAGCCATGCCCATATCGAGCAGCTGTCGGCCGCGGGCATCATGAACGCCGATACATTCGAAAGTGCCACGACCTCGGCCGCCTTCGGTGGAACCACCACGGTCATCTCGTTCGCTGCCCAGCATGTTGGCATGGCGCTGCCCCAGGTCTTGGCAGACTATCATGCGCTCGCCAGGAAGGGCGCGGTCATCGACTATGCTTTTCACATGATCATCGCCGATCCGACTTTGGAAACGCTTGCGAACGACATCCCGGCACTGGTGAAAGAGGGGCACGCCTCGATCAAGATCTTCATGACCTACGACCGGTTGAAGATCGACGACGAACCTTTGCTCGACATTCTCGTCGCGGCGCGCGAGTCCGGCGCCATGCTGTGCGCCCATGCGGAAAACCATGGCATCATCGCCTGGATGGTGAAACGGCTGCTCGCGCGCGGTTACACCCATCCGAAATACCATGCCATCAGCCACGCGAGGTTTTCTGAAGCCGACGCCTTCAACCGCCTGATCGGCATGGCGGCGCTCGTCGATCAGCCGATCATGATCTTTCACGTGTCGACGGCGGAAGGCGCCAAGGTCATCCGCGACGCGCGGGGAGAGGGCCTGAAGGTCTTCGCCGAGACCTGCCCGCAATATCTCTTTCTCACCGCCGAGGACTTGGAGAAGCCGGGCGTGGAGGGCGCAAAATGGATGTGCAGCCCACCGCCGCGCAGCGCCTCCGACCAGGAGGCGCTGTGGCGGGCGCTTGCGCTGGGCGATCTGCAGACCATTTCGTCCGATCACGCACCGTATCGTTTCGACGAGACCGGAAAATTGCGCGCCGGTCCCAATCCCAACTTCAAGCAGGTGGCGAACGGCCTGCCCGGCCTAGAGGTTCGTTTGCCGCTGCTGTTCGATGCGATGGTGTCGAAGGGCCGTCTGGGCCTGGAAAAATTCGTCGAGTTGACGGCAACCGCGCCTGCCAAGATCTATAACCTGCATCCGCGCAAGGGTTCGATTGCGGTCGGAGCCGATGCCGATATCGCGATCTGGGACCCGGCGCGCGAAGTCACGCTGGCGGATGCGATGATGCACGACCTTGCCGGCTACACGCCTTATGCCGGCCGCAAGCTGCGCGGCTGGCCGGTCACTGTGCTGTCGCGCGGGCGCGTGATCGTCGCCGATGGCAAGCGAACGGCCGAACCCGGCTCCGGCCGTTTCCTGGCGCGTTCCGGCGGCGAAGCAGCGAAACCCACCGGTCGGCTGGTCGCTGATATGGATCCGGCGCGGAACTTCGGTGCAACATTGCTGTGAGGGCATAAGCACGGCACGGAAATTGAAGGTGTTGATGACCATCGCGGTGGTTTCCAAAAAAACGGAGCGGGGGCTTGAGCATTTGAAAATCCTGATCTTTGGCGGCACCGGCCTCTTCGGGATCAATATCGCCGCTGCGCTGCTGGCGCGCGGGCACGGGGTGACTTTGTTCGACCATACGGCCTTGCCTCCCGCCGCGCAGCGAGCGTTGGGCGGCTACGGGGAGTTGCTGACGGTCGTCCAGGGCGATGTGACCGAGCCGCATTCCGTCGAGAACGTCATCGCCGGTGGTTGCGATGCGATCATTCTCGGGGCTGCGATCACCGCCGGCCCGGCGCGCGATGCAGCCGACCCGCAATCGATCCTGCTGGTCAACTTGCTCGCTCTGGTGCCAATTCTGATGGCCGCGCGGCGTGGCCGTGTCGGGCGGATCATCAACCTGTCGTCCGCCGCAGCCTACGGCGCTGCTGCCTTCCGGCACGCGTTGCTCGATGAAGAGATGGCCTGCGATCCCGTCTCGCTCTACGCCATCACCAAATATGCCTCCGAAAAGGTGGCTGCCCGTCTCGCCGCATTATGGCAATCCGATATCATCAGCGTGCGGCTGAGTGGCGTGTTCGGACCATGGGAGCGGGCAACAGGGTTGCGCGACACGCCGAGCGCGCAGATGCAAATCATTGCGGCCTTGAAGCAGCGAGGAGAGGCTGTTTTGTCTCGTCCCGGTATTCGCGACTGGATTTACGCCCCGGATGCCGCCGACGCCGTGGCGTTGCTGATCGAAGCGACGAAGCCCATGCAGGGCCTCTACAATATCTCGACTGGTCGAGAATATTCGGCGTTGCAATGGGGTCGAGAACTGGCAGCCCTGCACCGGGGTTTCATCTGCCGGCTGGCTGAACCTGGCGAAGCACCGACGATCGATCTGCATAGCGAAGCCGATCGCGCACCCCTGTCGATAGCGCGCATGGAACAGGAATTCGGCTGGCGCGCCCGCTTTGGCTGCGCCGATTCGGCGGCCGATCTGAACCATTGGTGGGCGCAGCATGGGGAAGGGACGTGACATGCGGCTGAAGGGACGGATTGCTGTCATCACAGGGGCCGGATCCGGTATCGGCCGGGCCAGCGCCCTGCTGTTCGCCGCGGAAGGCGCGTTCGTCGCGCTTGTTGATCGCGATCAGGCCGGCATGCGGGAAACGATCAATGCCATTCGCGACGCCAAAGGCGACGGAGCCGAGCATTTGGGTGATGTGGGTGACGGCGATTTCGCGAAAGCCACGGTCTCGGAGATTGTGTCCCAACACGGCCGGCTCGACGTGCTGATGACCACCGCCGGCTGGTCCTGCGGCGGCACCGTGGTGACGACGGATCCTGCCGATTGGGACGCGGTGTTCCGCACCAATGTCGGCGGCACCTGGCTTTGGTCGCGCGCGGCCGTGCCGCAGATGCAGCGGCAGGGCAAAGGCTCGATCATCACGCTTGCCTCGCAACTCGCGATCGCCGGCGGCAAGAACAATAGTGCCTATATCGCCGCCAAGGGCGCGATCATCAGTCTGACGCGGACGATGGCTGTGGATTTTGGAGCGGACGGAATTCGCGCCAACGCGATCGCGCCCGGCGCTATCGACACGCCGATGCTGCGGCGAAGTTTTGCACGGCACGCGGATCCGGAAGCCGTTCGGGAAGCCTCACGAAACCGCCATGCCATGAAGCGATTTGGCAAAGCGGAAGAGGTCGCCGAGGCCGCGCTGCATCTGGCCAGCGATGCGTCGTCGTTCACGACCGGGACCGTCATGGCGGTTGACGGAGGCTGGCTTGCAGCGTGAGCGACCTGATAGCGCACCGATCGCTCTCGAAGCTCAGGTCCGCGCCGATCTTGCCAGAACGTCGCATCCCAACGCCGCCTGGCTCGAACCGAAGTCTGGGCCGGATGCGAGGCCGGCGCTGGATGTGCTCATTGTTGGCGCTGGTCAATCCGGCATAGCCACTGCATTCGGCCTGATGCGCTCTCAGGTCACCAACATCCTGACGCTCGACAGGGCCGAGGCGGGAAAGGAGGGTCCATGGCTCACCTACGCCCGCATGCACACGTTGCGCAGTCCGAAGCATTTCACCGGGCCTGATCTCGATATTCCGAGCCTCACCTATCAGTCCTGGCACGAAGCCCGGTTCGGAAAGGAGAGTTGGCGCGATCTTGCCCTGATCCCGCGTCAGCTGTGGGCGGAGTACCTGCTCTGGTTCCGATGCGTCGCTGGCGTGACCGTGCGAAACGGCTGCGAGCTTCTGGAAATCGCGCCCGCGAAGGATGGACTGCTTGCTGCCACGGTGGAGAGCGCCGGAGCCGTTGAAATCCTGTACGCGCGGAAGATCGTGCTCGCGACCGGTCAGGAGGCCATGGGCAATTGGACCACCCCCGAGCCGCTGCGCCATCTGCCGGCCACGGCATTGGCCCGGACATCGGACCAGATCGATTTCGATGCGCTGGCTGGCAAGAAGGTTGCCGTGATCGGCGCCGGCGCGACCGCCTTCGACAATGCAGAGACAGCGCTTGAAGCCGGCGCGGCCGAGGTGCACCTGCTTTGCCGGCGGGCGGAAATCCAGTTGATCCAGCCCTATGTCTGGCTGACCTTTCGTGGCTTTCTGCGTCATTTCAGCGATCTCGATGATGCCTGGCGCTGGCGTTTTATGCGCGCCATCCTCGAGATGCGGGAGGGATTCCCGCAGGCGACTTACGATCGCTGCGCGCGGTTCGCCAATTTCCACCTGCACGAGGGTTCGCCGGTCGAGGCGGCGAAAGAGCTCGGCAACCAGGTTGAATTGCGGACGCCGCGCAAGACTGTCTCGGCGGATTTTGTCATCTGTGGCACCGGCACCGATATCGACTTTGCGGAGCGGCGCGAATTGAAAAACTTTGCCGATAACATTGCCACCTGGGCCGACCGCTATGAGCCACCGGAGAGCGAGCGCAGCGCGCGTCTGGGCCGCTACCCCTATCTCGCCGACGATTACGCGCTTAGCGAGCGCGTGCCAGGGCAGACGCCCTGGATTTCCAACATTCACCTGTTTGCATTTGCCTCAACCATGAGCTTTGGTGCGTCCGGCTCGTCGATCAATGCCATGACGACAGCCATACCCAAGCTGGTGTATGGTCTGACCCGGGGGCTGTTCCGCGCTGACCTCGAACGGCATTGGCGTTCCTTCAGGGCGTACGACGTGCCGCAGGCGGTCATTGCCCGGCAAGAACAAGCCGCCGAAGAACGTGGATGACCCTAACCGGCATGAACAACGCTAAAATGATCAGGTTTGGGTGCCTGGACCGGTCTGAAGAATATCGCTTGGCGCATAATTTGCTTAAGATTGGTCGTGATTGGTCGTGATTGGTCGCGAGATTGATCGCGATCCTGAGGCCCTTCTCAGGGGGTCTCCTTGTTGAATTCAGGGGATTGAAGAATGCGAATTAGCCATTGCAGGTCCATGTTCAGCGCGGTCGCCACTGTCGCGCTTTTGTTGGCCGCAGCGGAGCCGGCTCCAGCGCAATCTCGTGCCGAGACACTGCGCTATGTCACCGGCGCGTCCGTCAACACGCTCGATCCGAATGTCCCGGGCACGACCCGCGAGGCTTTCGCGGTGAGTCTCAGTACCTACGACCGGCTGGTCTCGTTCGGCCGCAAGCAGCTGAACGGAAAGTGGGTGTTCGATCTCGACAAGATCACCGGCGAGTTGGCTGAATCCTACGACGTCAGCCCCGACGCCATGAAAATCACTTTTCATCTGCGCAAGGATGCCAAGTTTCAGGACGGCACACCGGTCACCGCTGATGACGTGAAGTGGTCGCTCGACCGCGCCGTAACCGCGCCGGTGCTCGGCAAGGCCCAGCTCCTTACGGGATCATTGACCAGCGCCGATCAGTTCAAGGTGATCGATCCCCTGACCTTCGAAGTGACGTTGCCTAAGCCGGACAAGCTTGCTCTGCCCAATCTCGCTACCGTCTATCCGATCATCATCAACTCCAGGGTGGCGAAGGCGAATGCGACCGCCGATGATCCCTGGGCGATCGCCTGGCTCAAGGAACACACCGCCGGCAGCGGCGCCTATATAATCGAGAGCTTCAAGCCTGGCGAACAGGTGATCATGAAGCGCAACGAGGCCTGGAACCGCGGATCGCCTGACAAGTCCGCGTTCTTCAAGCGCGTGATCGTACAGACGGTGCCGGAGCCGGCGACGCGCGCCAACCTGGTTGAGCGCGGTGATGCCGACATCACCGTCGATCTGCAGGCCAGCGACGTCCAGTCGCTGGAGGGCAAGGGCACGCTCAAGGTGATCTCGACCCCGCAATACAATTCCGTCACCTTCATTTCGATGAACAACACGATCCCGCCGTTCGACAATGTCAACGTGCGCCGCGCCATCGCCTACGCGCTGCCTTATGACGACATGTTCAAGGCGGCCTTGTTCGGCCGCGGAACGCCGCTGTTCGGCGCCACCTGGGCGGATGGCAAGCCGACCACCAGCGCCTTTCCATTCCCGCAGCCTGTCAAGCTCGACCTCGACAAGGCCAGGGAATATTTGAAAGCAGCCGGAATGCCCGACGGTTTTTCGACGACGTTCAGCTTCAATGTCGGCCAGGCTTCGACCGCCGAACCGATGGCGGCCCTGGTCAAGGAATTGCTCGCCAAGATCGGGATCAAGGTCGATATCCAGAAGCTGCCGGATGCGCAGATGTCGACGCAGATCAATGAGAAGAAGCTGCCATTCTTCACCGAGGGCATCGTCGCCTGGCTGCCCTCGACTGATTATTTTTACCGGAATTTCTATACCGGCAATCAGCGCTGGAACTACAGCTGCATCAACAACGCAGAATTGACGGCGATCGCCCAGCAAGCGCGTTTCGAGCCGGACAAGGCCAAGTACGACGAGGACGGAAAGAAGCTCAACGCGATTCATTTCGCCGAAATGCCGCAGATCGCGCTCTGGCAGCCGAGCCAGGACGCCGTGATGGCCGCGTCAATCGACGGTTACACTTACCAGTTCCACCGCCAGGTCGATTACCGCGACCTTCGCCGCAAGTGACCCGCCGGCCGTCATGAAAAGCTTTGTCGCAACGGTGATTAGGGCGGGAAGGCGTTTCATGTCTTCGCTGCCTGCACTGTTCGGTGTGCTGGTCTTCACGTTCCTGCTGATGCGGGTACTGCCGGGCGATCCAGCGGTGTTCTTTGCCTCCGGACCCAATGCCGGCAAGGAGGAAATCGAGGTCATTCGCAAGCAGATGGGACTGGACAAGCCGGTGCCGGAACAATTGCTGCTTTACCTTTACGATGTCGGCCGGGGAAATCTCGGCCGGTCGCTGATGACCGGACAGTCGGTCACCACCGATCTCCGTGAACGCCTGCCGGCCTCGCTGGAGCTAACCCTGACCGCATTGTTGATCGCACTTGTATCGGCGATTCCTCTCGGCGTGCTGGCGGCTTTGAAGCCGGGCTCCGTCATCGATCATGGCGTGCGGCTGTTTTGCGCGCTGGGCGTTTGCGTGCCGACTTTTGTTTCCGGCCTCTTGCTGATCTATGTCTTCTACTACCTGCTTGGTCTTGCGCCCGATCCGACCGGGCGTATCGACGTCTTCACGTCGTTGCCACCCGCGCGCACCGGCTTCCTGACGGTCGATTTTCTGCTGGCAGGAGAGATCGACGGCTGGTGGGCGGCCTTTCGACAATTAATACTTCCTGCAGCGACCATGGCCTTGTTCGTAATCGCGCCGCTGGCGCGCATTACGCGCGCGTCGATGCTGGTTTCGCTCGGCAGCGATTTCGTGCGTACCGCACGCTCGGTTGGACTGTCCTGGTGGCGTATTGTCGTGACCTATGCTTTGCGCAACGCGATCCTTCCGGTCATTACCATTGCCGGCATTGTGTTCTCGACCATGCTGGGCGCCAATGTGCTGGTGGAAAAGGTTTACTCCTGGCCCGGTGTTGCCTCCTATGCACTGGATGCGCTGCTGTCGTCCGACTATGCCCCCGTGCAGGGATTTGTGCTGCTCATGGCAAGCATATTTGTGGTGGTCAATCTGCTCGTCGATGTTCTCTACGGCATCGCTGATCCGCGGGTGTCGATCTGATGGCCGGCACAACCCTGCGTCATACGGCCTGGATCCTTCGCGGCAACCCGCTGACCGGGGTAGCCGCCGCAGGCGTCTTCCTGCTGATTCTGGTCGCCGTCCTCGGGCCGTCGATCGTGCCTTACGATCCGATCGCCTCGAATGTGTCGCAGGCGCTGATGCCGCCAAGCGCGTCGCATCTCGCCGGGACCGATCAACTCGGCCGCGATACGTTCAGCCGGCTCGTGGTCGCAACCCGGCTTGATCTCGTCATTGCCGTCTCGGCGGTCGGCATCTCCTTCGTGCTCGGAGCCGTGATCGGCGCCTTTTGCGGCTATGCCGGGGGCCGGCTTGATCGCGCCGTCGGCCGCTTCGTCGATGTGATGATGGCCTTTCCGCTGTTCGTGCTGGCCATGGCGATGGTGGCGGCGCTGGGCAATCGCGTCGAGAACATCGTGATTGCGACCGCCATCATCAATCTGCCCTTTTACATTCGCTTTGCCCGCGCCGAGGTCAACATCCGCCGCAATGTCGGCTGGGTGGAGGCGGCGCGTGCCAGCGGCGAAAGCCATGTCTCGGTGGTGCTGCGTTTCCTGCTGCCGAACGTGCTTCCGGCGATGGCAGTCCAGATGTCGCTCAATCTCGGTTGGGCCATCCTGAATGCCGCCGGGCTCTCCTTTATTGGCCTTGGCGTCAAACCGCCGACGCCGGAGTGGGGCATCATGGTCGCGGAGGGCGCACGCTTCATCTCGACCGGGAAATGGTGGCTGGTCGCGTTTCCGGGGCTGGCGCTGATGACGGCCGTGTTGTGCTTCAACCTGCTCGGCGACGGAATGCGGGACATTCTGGATCCCCGAATGCGGACATGACCGAGCCGTTGCTGCGCATCGAGGATCTTCACGTTACGTTTTCGACACGTCGCGGCCTTGTCGAAGCGGTGCGCGGGGTGACGCTGTCGCTCGACCAGGGCGAAATGCTCGGGCTTGTCGGCGAAAGCGGCTCGGGAAAATCCGTCACCGGCTTTGCGACTACGCGGCTGCTGGACCCGGCCGGGAGGGTGACGTCGGGCCGGATTCTGTATCGCGGGAAGGACATCACGAAAATACCGGATAGCGAGTTTCGCGTTCTGCACGGCGCCGCCATGTCGATGATCTTTCAGAACCCGCGCGCCGCGCTCAACCCGATCCGCGCGGTCGGCCTGCAGATCGCGGACGCGATCCTCAGTCACAAGCGCATGTCGAAGGAGGATGCCGCGGACGAGGCGCTGAAGCTTCTGCGCGCGGTTCAAATCCGCGATGCCGAAAAGCGAATGACGGCTTATCCGCATGAGCTATCCGGCGGGATGTGCCAGCGGGTGATGATCGCGATCGCGATTTCCTGCAACCCGACGCTGTTGATCGCGGACGAGCCGACGACCGGCCTCGACGTCACCACGCAGAAGGTGGTGATGGACCTCTTGGCCAGCATTGCCGCCGAACGCGGGATGGCGACGATCCTGATCACGCATGATCTCGGCCTTGCCGCTCAATATTGCCGCCGGGTCGTGGTGATGGAGCAGGGTCGTCTCGTCGAGGAAGCGGCGCCCGAGACGCTTTTCCGCAATCCGCGGCATGCCTACACCAGGCGCCTGGTTGCGGCGTCGCCGACCACAACATCGCGGATCGAGGATCTGGTGACGGACGAGGATAGGGGGCGTTACCTCGCCACGCTGGCGGCGTGCCAACCCCGACCGGCGCCGCCGCCGGGCACTCCGCCCCTGCTGGATGTAAAAAAACTCGCCAAGCGCTACGATCTGGGGCCGCCGGCGGTAGCCGACTTTTCCATGACCATGGCGGCCGGAGAGAGCGTCGGGCTGGTCGGCGAGTCCGGTTCCGGCAAGACGACTACGTCGCGGATGATCTGCCGGTTGATCGACCCCAGCGACGGCGAGATCCTGTTCGACGGGCAATCGATCGGCCATCTGGCCGCGCGGGATTTTCATCGCTCGCCGGTACGAAAGGACATCCAAATCGTCTTTCAGGATCCCAACGAAAGTCTGAACCCGCGGTTCACCGCCTTTGATTGCATCGCCCATCCGTTGTTGCGGCTCGCCGGCATGCGCCCGGGCGAGGTGTTGCGACACCGGGTCGAGGAGTGCGCGCAGCGGGTCGGACTGCCGGTGGAGTTGTTGCCGCGCTTCCCGCATCAACTCTCCGGCGGCCAGAAAGCCCGCGTCGGTATTGCCCGGGCCATCGCCTGCCGGCCGCGCTTGCTGGTGCTGGATGAGCCGACGGCCGCGCTTGACGTCTCGGTGCAGGCGGTGGTGCTGCAATTGCTGGACCGGCTGAGGCGCGAGGATAATCTGGCATTGCTCTTCGTCAGTCACGACCTAAACGTGGTTCGCATGATGTGCGATTACACCATCGTCCTGCGCAACGGCGGCATTGTCGAGCAGGGTGAGAGCAGGGCGCTGTTCGATAACCCGCAGACTGCATACACGCGCGAATTGGTCGAGGCTGTGCCACATATCGGTGGTGCGCTTGCCGCAGCCGCAATCTGATCATTCGGCAAGCGTCAGGCCGGTTCCCTGGTCACTCCGCCATGCATTTTCATCGCAGCCGTACTGGCGGAAGGGGTGTCCCGTCAACCGTATTGAATTTGTTGAGCTATTTTCGTCCTAAAAAACCAATTCTACGGTTTGATCTACGGGGCAGGGAAGGGTCTTTTGGTGCTGAAAACCGGTGCCGAAAACTGCAACGACCTCCCCATGACTCTAGGAAGGCCGCTGGTGAGTCCGGGAATTTCGGGTAGTTGGCCACGTCAGTGATTTTGCGAGCTGGTTAGTGCCCCTAGGGCGTTTGGGGTGGCTAGTCATTCCGGCTTTCCGTCTGGACGTTCAATCAGTTCGTATGTGGGAACGTGGGTGCTTTTCCACCACGATTCTAGCGCAGCCCCGCAGACCGCGCAGACCGCGTCACCCGTATGCGGTTCCAAGAACTTCTCTTCAGTGCGTCTGTACTTGGCGCCGCAATTGCATTGAATAATCGTCGCCATCCTGAGAATATGCGCCGCACCCGACCCATTTACCAGTTGGAACTCTGCCACGATCAAAACTTGAAAGGCCGATCGCCAGGCCTGAGAGAGTCGCTGGTGAGTCCGGGATTTGCGGGCTGTCAGGTGCCGGGCGATGCCGGCCACCGCGCGGGTCGCCAGCGCTGCTTGGAGGCGGTGGGTTCATCGATCCGACGAAACCATTTTTCCAAGTCCACGAAGTCGGCCTGAAACCAAAATGCGGTCCAATCGCTGCGGATCAGACAATGGAGTCGGTCATGTTGGACATCATCCTCAACCTTTTTTATTGGCAGGCTTGCCATTCTTCACTTTCAGCCATTCGATTGCAGAAGCACCTTTGGGACTGATCTTAAATTTCATGGGCCCCGTGCTTTCAAGGGGCGCCATCGGTCCAGTTGAACTTGACCGACCGCGTGACGATGTGAAAATGCCAATCGAGACGGGTCGGCCGAAGGACATTTTGGCCCGCCTGGAAACGGCCGCGAACGATAACCAGCTGGCATGGTCATTCATTCCATTTCCGGAGGGATGGTACGGCTCCTAAGCCGGGGTCCCCAAGCTTGACCCGGCCGATCGGCGCCAGCGCAGGGCTCGCGCGCGTTGTGCGGGCGACTGGCGCGTTTAAGACGAGCCCGGTCGAACCTTGCGCTACATCATGGTCTGGCCCCGCGGTCCGCCATAATCTGACCGATGGCCCCTTTCGTTTTCAGGTGTCCCACGACATCGATGAACGTCCAACATTATTCGGACGAAGACGATGACGTGCGAGAAAACGAATATGAGGGGATCATCTGCCCCGCCTGCACAAGACTGCATTTCCTCAACCGAAAGACCGGCAAGCTATTAGGCCAAGATGACGAGTAATTCCGCGCCTCAGTCGGCGAAGGAGATTTCCGTGTCGATAAACGATGATAGAAGCCCGCTCCTAGATTTGATGAATTGTATTGTCTGCGACCAAACAATGAAACTCGAGAAGATAGATCCCGATGATGGGGGCAATAACCTCATCCAATATCGGTGCAAACTGTGCGGCCGCATTGAGCGCCTGCGTCTGTTTCGCCGAAGTCGCGAATAAGGCGGACCTTTAGAGGCGCACGCGCGTTGAGGCCCTGAGACCGGGGCGACCAACGCGGAGCTTTGGCCATGAGCATTATTCCTCTGGACCTTCAAAGAAGGTTCGAACAGCGATGGGCCGCTAGATTTGTCCGGCCGGTTGCATCGGCCGCACCCAAAAGCATGAGCGTGAAAGGCGCCGCCAACAACTTGCCGCGCCCAGCAAAGGCAAAAGAAAAACCGGCCGGGTTGGGCCAGCGGGCTTGAGATCTGCCTCATCGGTGTGAGACCGAAATCCGGGCCGCCCGGCACGAAGCGAGGCGGCCCTTTGGCCGGCCGGTCAGGCCATGCTCTCGATGGCGGCGGCGATCGTATCGCAAAAGACGCCCATACCGGTTTCGACGTCGCCGAACTCATTCTCGAGAGGGAGGCCGGGAGTGCCTTCTTCAAGCAACGACTTCATGTAGCGGCACACTGCACCGATGCCCGCGACCGTGGTCGGTTTCGTGGTCACCAAGGCAATGCTCATATCATGCATGCGAGCGAATGCTTTGCATGTCGCCCTTTCGAGAACGTCGTATTCCGCCAGCTGCTCGGCGTCCATGTCCCGCACGAGAACGGTGTTCTCCTCGTAGGCATACTCAATATGGACCGCCTCGACATGGCCGCGGTACGCTCTTTGGTGGGCCTCGATTGCTCCATAGATCGGGTCATCGGACGGGCTAGCGCCGGCAGTTATCAGTGCTGCGATCGCCCTCAACAGCGGTTTTCTGTTGGGGTTCATTGTTGCACCGCCTTTCCCGCGTCGTAAGCCGCTTTATATTTGGCGCGGAGATCGCGGATCATCTCGCCCAAACGGTAGACCGCGAAACACATGAATTCGGACTTATCCTTGTGGATCACACCGGTAATGTTTTCGGTGATTTCCGACATGCAGAAAATCTCGTGGATCGGTGTTTCTAAATCACGGAACGCCTTGGCGTGATGCAGATTGCGTTGGTCCCCGCTCTCTGCGTCGGCCGGTTTCCCGATCTTCTCCCTTTTGATTTTGGACGCAGTTCGTCGCGGCGTGCTATGCACGCGGGTAGCCTTGGTCATGGATTTAAGTCCCTTCATGGCTCGGGTTAGAGCCGGGGCGGAAGACTGAACCCTTCCCCTCGGCTTGCTTTTAGGTTATACCGATTTATGGCAAAGTCAAATAAGGTTATACCTAAAAAGAAACGGGGTCGTCCTGCCACAGGGAAGGACCCTATTACGGCATTGAGATTGCCGCCGACGCTTCTGGCGGCTGTTGAGGCTTGGGCGAAAAAGCAAGTGGATGACCCAAACCGCTCCGAAGCCTTCCGCCGGCTTGTCGAGATCGGATTAGGCAGCGCGAAAATCGCCCGCGGTCAGAAGCGCAGTGATTCTCCAACGGCACGAGACCTCGCTGCAGCACAGATTGACCGTCTCACCGATCCGGGGGCGTCCGCCGACGAACAGGCCCACCGCAAGCGCCATTTGATCAAAGGGCCGGAAGAGTTTCGCGAAGTTCGCGTTGATCGTGTGAAAAATAAATGATGGGCCGCCGGCTGGTCGAGCTTGGGCTGCGGGGCAGGAACATCACAACGCCCTTCGGGAGATCGGGAGATTTCGCGCGCAGATAGCTGCTCTGCAAGGCACCGATTTACGGTCAGCACTGCTGGGGCTGAAAGCGAAGGGGAAATAGCCCGAGTGCGATTTGTCTCGCTATCGCCGCCCAACAAGCGCAGCCTTTGCCACGGGGCCCCTCGAGAGGAGGTCGGTCATGGACGGCAACATATTCAACAGCAAAGGCAACCATGTCGGCGTGGTCGTGGGCGACGCGGTCTTCGGCCTCAAAGGTCAAAAGCTTTACGGTCTTAAGGGTTCGAGCATTTACAAGTTGAATGGCGACCTAGTTGGTCATTTGTCGGATGCGCGCGGCAAGGAGAAGCATTTGGACAAAGCGACCGACAAGCTGTTCCCGGAAGGTTAGGCGCGGTCCGCTGATTTGCCGAATTGCCAAGCCCTCACGGCGGCTTTTGCTTGTCATGGGTTGCGGAACAGGTCACGAAAAACCCCAGCGTAAGCCGGGGTTTCTGTTTTCAGGCCGCCTTGTTCTTGCGGTTTGTTGCGACCCGCGAAGACCTCAACAAGTCTATGACGGCCTGCGGGTTGCGCTTGATGATCATCAGATATGCGCGCAGTGCGCCGAGCGGTCGGGTGCGGCCTTGCTCCCAATCTCTAATCTGATTGATGGTGAAGCCAAATTCGGCTGCGAAATCGTCTTGCGAAAGCTTTAGCTTCGTCCGAATTTCTCTCACATCGATTTCCGGCGGAACGTGGAGCTTGCTCGGCTTTGCGGTGCCGCGCGCAACAGCCAGCGCCTCGTTCAAGCCCGCCGCAATTTTGTCGAATGCCTTTTTGCTCATCTCGTTACACCCTTTTTCCTACTCTCGGCGAGAACGGACACCTTCCTCCGATGTTCGTTCACAATTCGCTTCGTAATCTCCTTCAATGCCCGACATTCCAGCGCCGTCAGATTGGACTTTTCTCCCTTCGAAAAGACCGTGATCAGGTACACTGGCATCGAATTGCCAGAGAAAAACGTCACGGTCCTGTAGCCGCCGCTCTTGCCTTTTCCCCGACCCGCGAGCCGGACCTTCCGGCAACCGCCGGTCCCGGTCATCTCGTCACCGGCCTCCGGATTCTCCGAGAGGTAGATAACAAGGTCTTCGATTTCCTGCTCCGACATGCCAGCGTCTCTGGCAGCGGTGTCGAAGGAGTGCAATTGAGCAACGGTATGCATGATTTGGTGACTACGTTATTAACGTACCCCAAAATCACTACGTAACTTACGTAGGAAGGTCAAGTTCCCTGTCAACGAAGATTGACAAGGTTTAATGCTGTTGCCGCCGCGCCGCCCCGGTCCCGGGCCTCCCCATCCCTCCAAAAATGCCCGAATTTTGGGCCAGCGGATTGCCCTGGCCGCCCGGCCGCGCTTCAATAGCGCATGCCCGCTCTTACCCGCCAGAAAATCACCCTCGCCGAAATGCGCGCCGCTGGCGTTCGCGGCCTCCTGATCTACTGCTCCGATTATCATTGCAGCCACCACACAACGATGAGCGGCGATCGATGGCCCGATGATGTCCGGCTGTCCGATCTCGAGCCGCGCACCGGGCACTGTGAGGGCATCTGAGGCCATCCTACGCAAGCTCGGCTACAGCGAGGTCGCTGATCGAATGCGGAAGATCGCGGGCAGGCGGAAACACAGCCTCGCACCACTAAACTGAGCGCCTTCTAATCGATTGACGGCTGTACCAACCGGGCAGTCGCGCGCTTGCATTGATCTATGTCACAAGGAACCGACCATTACGCTGTAAAATTTTAATGGTCCGGTCTCGAAACTCGGTTCGAGCCGTTTCGGGCCGACGGCCAGGCGCGGGCGCTGTTGACCCCAAGTTTCCGGCGCCCGCGCTCATGCAACCGGCAGGGGCGCGGAGACAATCTAACGGATACCATCGCCGCGCTTGAGCAGCGCCTGCCGGCGCGGCGCCGACGTCCGCCCGAACTTCCATTGGGAGGAAGAGGTCCGGCTCGCGAAGGTTCCTGCGCAACCGGTAAGGTTGATCGGTTAGCTTAATTACCTGCTTTAGTTGAGCTGTCGCCGCATCACGGTATGGTGTGCGCTCGATCAATCTGTTCCTTCCAATCCCGTTAACAATCGGGGCGAAACTTTAGCTGGAACAAAGCTTTGCAGAGCGCTTTATCCCGAGACAAATGAACATCCAAACGAAATTGCCTACTGAGCCACCGGCAACCAGCCGCCGGACACGCGGGGCCATATGGGCATGGATTTGGCTGACCATGCTAGGTATCGCCACGGTTGGATGGTTGCTCGCGATCGGCTGGGCCGCCGTCACATTCGTTCGATGGCTTTGGGACTAGAAAGACTCCGAGAAACTGTTCAGCCGCTTCTGCTGTTGCGCAAAATATCATGGCCCATAGGGCAATGTTGACTTCAAAAGCCACCCGCATTGTTACGCCCCCGTCTCTTTAGCCGGGCGCCGACATTGTTATCCGTTGATATTGAGTCCCGCCCCAGTCGCAAGCATGAGCCGCTTTGTGTGTAAATTGTGGTTCGCAGATGCGAAGTCCGGTTTTATGCACCGGCTGATAGCGGCCCGACGCGCGACGATTTCCGGACGACACACGTCGGGCCCGACCAAACCGCTTGGATCCGAACCAGAGGCAAGGCCGAATTGAACGTGACAAAGATTCGTGGCAAAAATGGTTGGGCCCGTCCGTTCGCGGAGCCGATCCCGCTGCCGCGCGGCCGCCAGCTTGTCACGCTCGAAGATGTCGGCAAATATATCACCAAGCTCCCCAAGTCCGAGCACGCCGCCGCCGAATGGCAAGCCGCGATGCAAGCCCTGATCCTGGTCGCGGAATCCGGTGGTCCGACAATGCTCGCCCGGATTGGCGTCATGCGGGCGCTAAACCGCCACGTCGAGCGCGTGTTCAATCCGGATCGGAAAGACCCGCATTGGAGCAAGCGGAAGCTGGCGCGGGATCGGTGATTTCGATGGCCAAAGGTATTGACTTAATCGGCGGGGAAAATTGAAATTACCGCCGGCCGCGCCTTCTTAGGATCGTGATGCAAAATGACCGATGAAGAATTCGAGGCAATCGGGGCAGCAGAGGTGCGGGCGCGCGTCGTAACCAATGCTTATTTAGGAGCGACGCGTGCATTGGCGTTGGCTTGGCTGGAACGCCGCAGCGAGGCCTCCAATGTTGAGCAACTCGACATAGCACGAAGCGCCAAAGACGCGGCATGGGCGGCGGCACGTGCTGCAGATACCGCAAATAGCAAGGCGACGATTGCCATCGTGATTGCCGCAATCTCGCTGATCGTAGCTATTGTGTTGGGTGTCATCCCGTTTCTCCCAAAGCTTTGATAATTGAATCGCGCGCGGTGCCCGTTTCAATAAGCCATTTAGGATTGACCGCAGACGCGGCGACAAGGCCAGGCTTGTTTCGAATTTCGACTATGAAGGGCGTCGATCTTTGCACTCATTGTTTGAGCCCGTTGGAGGTCATCCCAATTCCGTCGTGAAGGATCGTTTCGTATTCCGAAACCGGACGAATGTTGCCGCGGGCATGGTCATGCAAAACGAATTCGAGAAGCCGCTTCACCGCAAACATTGCGGCCGGGCACTCCAGCGGATCAGCCGGCGGAAGTGGTTTCGTCGGAAACGTGACGACCTCTGCGCTCATGCTACAGGCCAGCCCGCTTGATGATTGCAATGCGGGCATCAAGGTCAGCCTTGAGTTTTGCCGCGGCGTCCGCGTCAGCCTGGGCCTGGGCCTTCAAGTTCGCTGCTTCTTCTCGCGCCGCCTTGACTTCGGCCATTCCCGTTTGGCAAAGCTGATTAAATTTTTCGCGCTCGTTTTGCATTTCCGCGTTGTGTTGGGCGCGCTCTTTCGTGATCCGCGCCTCGTGTGCGCCCTTTAGCGCGGTGACTTCCCGCTCCTTTGCCGTGGCCTGCTCCAACCGCTGCGCGGCCTTGAGCTCTTCAGCGCCGAGCTGGGCAAGTCGCTCCTGAAAAGTGTCAGGATCCTTGACGACTTCAAGCCACGCTTTCATGAACTGCAGCCACTCATTGCCAGAGGTCGCAGGCGGCGCGGGGGACAAGGTAAGCATTTCAAAAATCTCCTGGGTGCGATTGCTACGGCGGGCCGGACGGTTGGGTTGTGACGTCTACCCTGGTCCCGCCAGCCAACAGGTAGCGCTTGAACGCATCGATCAGGATATAAAGATCCTTGTCGTTCATGTTCTTGCTTTGGCCGTCGAGAACGTTGAACCGGAGTTCAACATCACCCGTGCCCGGCGCCGACGTGCCGACCGTGACATCGGAGATTTTGAAGCCTCCGACGCCGCGGCTCATAGAGAGGGAGACGGCGGTCATGACGGATTATTCCAGCCACGGGAAGCAATCATACCCAGCCACGAGGTTGCGGGACCGATTCCGAATTTGTCGAAGATGCCTTCTTCCGTGAGCTTTGCGTGTACCTCGGCGATCTTCACGGCCGCTGCCTCGTGCTCGGCGGCAAGCGCGGACGTGCGACCCTGCATGTTGCGGATCGTGGTGTCGAGGTTCGCCAGTTCGAGCGCGATATTTCCCCCTGTGACGATGCCGGCCCGGGCGCGCACGGTATCGGCAATCGCCACGTTGCTGCGCTCCGTGATCTTGCCTTGAAGGTCGGAGGCATGATCCTTGCGTCGCTGTGTGAGCTCGGCGAGCTGATACTGAAGCAGGCCCCAGTGGCCGATTGCCTGGGCATCGGGATGCAATGCGCCGTGGCCCTGCTCGATCGGCATCCCGGTGATGGGATGCATTTTCGCATCCGCGCCGAACACCTTGGCGTTCATGATGTCGTTCATCGCTCAATCCTCGTCGTCGTCATCGGCAGTCCGCATCGCGGCGCGACGCGATTCACATGCGGCGAGCTGCGTGCGCATTCGCTTGAGGTGGTCCTCGTAGCCCGGCTCGGGCCCGGTTTTGTTGTCGGTTTGAGCCTTAATATAAGCATCCACGCATTGCTGGGTCATGTTGTCTTTGGAGCCTACTCCCATTTCCACGGGAGCGCCGGTCTTGTCGACCGAGTGACCAACGCCGAAAACATCGGTGAGCGCGATCTGCTTCGCGGCTCGTTTGATCTGCTTGCGGGTTTCCTTCGGCAGCATGTCCAGGCTTTTGACCTGATGTGCTGCAAGCTGCTTGTCGATGTAGTTGAGCGATGCGACGGATACGGCGGTCATAGGTCTTTTTCCTTTCAGTTGAATTTAGTGCGCAATCTTTCGAACACATAGGCGAGCGAAGCTTCGCGTTCGGCAGGCGAGATTGACGAAAGCATCGCGATTATGACGACGCTGATGTGCCGAGCGCGATTTGTGCCGGTCGCCGCGATCACATCGAGCAATGGCGAAATCTCATCGCAAACCGAATCGGCTTCGTTGAGAAAGTCGCTCGCTGAGACTTGCGTGTTCATGTCAGCCGTAGGCCCCTAATCCGAGCATCTGGCCGGCCGGCCCCATCGCGAGCCGCTGCTGTTGCATTTGAAGCCTGCGCTTTCTCTCTTCGGCAGTTTCGTCTTGAAGCTGCTGGCTCAAGGCATCGCCGCCGAGGCCGAGTGACTGGCCCGCTGCGCTCATGCCTGGCACGCTCATGCCGATTGCCATGGTCAGATCCCCATCTTAATAGGGGAATTCAAATTCACGTTGAGCAAAAATAGCTCGCGCTGCGCAGCGGCATCGCCGGCTCGCGCGCGTGCACAAAATGCGGGATCTGCGAGCAGCGCATTCCTGCGCGCTACCGTCTGCCTATATTCCTGTTGCGAAATGGGCGTCCGTTCGCGGATTTGCTGAATGACAGCCGGCGGCACGTCGAAATTCATCTCAGCCCAGCTCGCTTGATCGGAAAGCTGAGCCTCCTGGCTCGGTCCGCCGAGCGTGATGGACCCTGGCGCGGGCGCGTGAGCAATCTCCATTAGCCGAGCCAGCTCATTCTTGGTCTCGATCGAGCCGTCGATATGACGCTTGACCCACCCGGGATCGGCCTTCAATGCCTCGATGCGTGCGAATGCCTGATCGGCTGGCAGGTTGGCAGGGATCAGGTCGGCGGCGGCGCCCTGTACTGGTGCATCGGTCATGCGGCATCCTCAATGCTGGGCGCCGGCGGCAATGGCGCGGTGCGGATATCTTCCACAATCGAGGCCCCGAGCGAGATTTCCCGCTCGGCAAGCCCGCCAAGCCTCGCCGGCATTTTCGTCAACAGATCGTGCGCCGCGCCCGGCGGCATCCGCAGGACGTATGCAACTCGACTTGAGAGATAGGAATAGGCCGAATCCTGATAGATCGAGATCGGCCCAAACAAGTCGTTCGGCCAAGCCGCGAACGGAATCCGCGCCGCTACGCCGTAGGCCTCAATGCTGGCGGCAAATTCTGCGGCCGACTTTTCGACCTTGGCCGCGGCTGCGGCGCGATCGGCGAATAGCTTTTCGAACTCGGCAAGCGCGGCGGCCTTGGCTTCCTGGCGCCGGTCGGTCCGCTGGCGCCGGCCGTGGGACTCCAAGGCCTTGATGCGGTCGAAGTGGGTTTCGAGCCGGCGGCGCAACTCCGCAATCCGGCCAGCAATTTTCACCGCCTCGTCGGCGCTATCAGCGAGGAGCGCGGTGGCGCGCTGCTGCTCGAGTTCGGCGATGGCCCGCTCAAGATCGGCTATGGCGGCGCGCTCGGTTACGATCCGCTGCGCGGCGTTCGGTCGGACTGCTTCAACGATCTTTGCCATTAGGCTTCTTTCCTCACGCGGCGGCGGTGGTGTCGGTTGCGGTGATGCCGTCAAGCTGCTGCTGTCGCTCGGCGGCAATTTCGGCGCATCGTTCGAGGAGTAGCCGCCGAGCCATCTGAGTAATTGGTCTGTCGTCCGCAACGGCGAGCTCCTCAATGAATTTAAAAGCCGGGTCCGCAAGCCGCAGGCCGATCAATTTTCGCATCCGTCTTGCCATCGCAATCTGTCCTCTTGCGCGCATCATCGGCTAGCCGGGCTATCGCAGCAACGCACCGCAGTCCGCTATTTGCGCCGGCGCCGGCGGGCCTTCTCCCACTCCTGGCGCATGATTGCTTCGCGCTCCGGATCAATCTTCAACACCGCCCCCAGCGCCAGCGCGTCGAGCAACTGCCGCAGCGTGGCCGCGGTCGGATCCTTTTTGCCGTTCAGGATTTTATTGCAGTATCCTCGGGACAGCCCCGCCAAGCCGTCGACGCCAAGCTGCGGAAGTTCAAGCTCCACAATCCGCGCCTGGATCGCATCGGCCCATTCTCTTGGCAATCGGATCAGCCGCTCACTCATGGCAACCGCCCATGCGCCGGACGCGATGCGGGAGTCGCTGGTGAGATTTGCCGCCCGGCCGCACAGGAACAGCGGCAAGCACGAACAGCGCATGGGTGAGTTTGGCTGGCCCGGCGCGGGGCAGTCCAAACCGAGCCGAGGTTTTCCAGAACGGCGCCGCCAAAAATCAGGCCCCGGTCTTTTTCAAGGGCCCCGGTCGTTTCACGCTGCGATGTGTTACGCAAAGGCAACGATATCTGCAGAAAAAGCCGCGAAATTGGAAGGGGATGTCGATTATCAGGCGGGAACCGAGTTGGACGGGCCGTACCATCCCGCCTGGGTCTTTTCGGGCCCAAAACCTGGCATCTCGCCTGGATTTCAATGCTATCAATCGGAACACTTGGCGAAGGGGTTGCCGTAACAGTTGGTGACCGGAGTAACTTGGTATCTCCGCGCGCTCGCGCGCATCCCTTGCTGATAGTGAGATTGGTTACACCCATAAAGGGTTGCCGAAATCGGCCGGCACCGTGGCTTTTCGCCGTGGATTTGTTGGCTTCCAGCGCAAAGCCGAGCGCCTTCAATGGGGTTTGGAGGAGGGCACTTCCTCCTTGCAGGCCTGGCTGACACGATCGGTAGGCCAAAGTTCCCAAGTTACGGCGTTGTGCAGGCAATTGAGGGCAATCCAGCCCCATCCGTTGCCCTGCGCATTCCGGTTTTGCTCGCCCTAGCTTTCCGCAAATCGGTTCTGCGGGTGATCGGCTATGCAGTCCGGCCTTGGCTGGTTCCGGTCTATCGAGAGCCTGCGAACGGGTGCAAGCGCCAGCGCAGCGCCTGTTTGCGGGCGGGTAGAATGCGCGCGCGAGAGGCGCACAAACGCTCCGGGGGTTATAGGGGGTATGTTTGCACGGTGTTTGTATGCATGTTTGTACCGTTTGCACGGTCGTTTGCACGGTCGTTTGGCAGGGCGTTTGTAGCGTTCGACAAGCGTTTGCAGGGGTGTTTGTAAGCCTCATTGGCCGGCCCGCTCGATGTATTTCGAACCGCGCTTGTTTTCCCGGGGGACGATTTTTCCGGCTTGGAAAAGTCGGTCCATTGCGGCGGCGAAAGCCTTGGATCGGATGCCGCCAGCGTCGGGATCGGCTGCGAACGTCGACGGCGCATAGCCGGGCCCTGAGTTCGGCCGAACGGCGCGGCCCTGGGCGGTGGCCTTGTCGAGCAGCTGCAGGAAGGTCTCGTCCACCTTGCCTTCGGCGGCGGCGCGATACGGCGATGCGGCGCCATCACTCTCGGGAACGAATACGCCGCGGTCCCATCGGAGCGTGATTTTCTCCCCGGTCGGGCCGTAATTGTTCTTGGCGATCTCGAGTTGGCGGAGGTCGTCGCCGCTGTCCTTAAGCTTCGTAAAATTGTGGCGCCATCGCCCTGAGTTGTTCCAGCCGGTCGAGCCGGACCGGCCGGTGCCGTCGTTCAAGCCCGATACGCTCGGATGCTGGATCAGCATGACGGTGGATTCGCAGGACATGGTAAGCCGGCCAAGCAGTCCCCGCATAAACCGGGTCACGTTGGGCCGATCGCTCTCGTTGCCGCTGTAAACGTCGGCCGCGTTCTCAATGATAACCAGCGCGGGCCGGATCGCCGCTACGGTCCTTTCCAGGCGCAACAGTGACAAGGTGGGTTGCACAATGGCGTTGCGGTCGAGCGCGCCTAGTACCGCGTCGTCGCGGTCGCAGATGAAATGCAATCCGCCCTTGAGGTCGGCAAAGGAAAGCCCGCGATGTTCGATCACGTCCGACATGCGGCGGTGCATTTCCTTTAGCTTTTCCTCGGCCGAAAACACGATAACTTGCCCCTCGGCGTCGACCACGCCCCCAATCCAGTCGCGCAGTCCGGCCGGGATTGCAGCCGCAAGCTGCAAGGCAAGCTTGGTTTTGCCGGTGCCACCGTCGCCACTCATGATGCCGGGCTCGCCAACCGGAATCCGGTCATGCGCGATCCAGCGCCGCGGTTCGATTGGCACGCCTTCCCACTGCGATGCGTCGAATGTTTCAAATGGCAGGATCTCTGCCGGCGCCTTGGGATGGTCGCCCGGCGCCTGGTCGAGCTCGCCGTCGGCCGGCAGGTCGAAATCTTCCGGGCCGTTGGGCGGCGGGATGTCTTGGCCCATAGGCGCGTTTTGCGCGTCGAGCAGCGCGTCGGCCTCTCGAAGCGTGTCTAGCGGACTGCGATTGAGCATTTTTGTTCCAGAAGTTTGCGCACGTACGCCGCGTCACGAGGATGATCAGCAAGCCAAGCGGCCAGCCGGGGCGGATCGTCGAGGCCGACCACGTAGAAAAACGCGTCAATGGTCGCCTGCGGCGTTCGGTATGGCCTCGGCGCCGGTTGCGGCGGTTCGGGCGTCAGCGGCGGCCCTGGCGCGATGCTGGGCGCGTCGAAAGTCTCGGCCATGATCGCCGTAACGTCGTCCTGGCCGATCGCGTCGGGCAGGCGCATATGTTCGGCAACGGCCTGCATCTCGGCCGCGGCCTCGGCGCGGGTCAGGATTCCCTCGGCGATGAGGTCGCCGCGGATTTGGCAGTAGCCGGCCAAGCGGTCGACTGCGGGCCTTGTGTCCGGCGCGTCCCAAGGCGCCAGCGCCGCCGGCTCGTCGAGGAGGGCATCGCCGTCGATGGGATGGTTCAAGGGCGCGTTCATTTCGTGCGCTCCTGCTGCGTCGACAAACCCATGAGTTCCGCGCAGGTAAGCTTCCCTCGCGGCTGCCGGCGCCTGGCTGCGTTCCTGCTGCAAACGCTGATGCAACACCCGCTTGACCTGTTCGGCCTTCGGAAGCTTGCGGAGTTTTTTCGAAAAGCGGACAACGGTACTCATTCGCCGCCCTCGTCGTCGAGCAAGCCAAGTTCGCGGGCTTTTCCGAGTGCTCGGTTGATTGCTGTGGCAAGCTCGGGAAGTCGCGCGACCACGAGCGAGACGCCCTTCGGAGTCGGCACCATCCGGCCCGCCTCGTTGGTCGTGTAAAGGCGGACGCTGACGAGATTCCGGTCCTCATGCGTGTTCAAGGAAACCACGATCGCGTCGCGGCGGCGCCGGTTTTTCCACAGCCTCCACTCAATCGGCGCTGGCAATGTCGGGCGTGCGCTCATGGCGTGAGCCGATCCAGCGCGGTACCGATCGGCGAGGAAGGCTCGCCCTGGCTGTTGCGCTTCATGGCGTGGCGTAATTCGTCGAGCGTGGCGCCGTATTGGAGCGCGATGCTCGCCAAGATCGCGGCGTCGGACATGAGAAAATCGAGCAGCGAATTTGCGCGGTCGGCGCTTAAAAAAATCTCCCCCGGGCGCATGTCGGAGTAAAAGCCCGCTGTCATTTCGAAGCGGGCGCCATCGCGCTCAAAGCTGGTGTTGATGGCGGCTCGCCGGTGCGGCAGGCGCTCCCGCCGTGGTGCGGTCTTGACAAGACCGGCGTCTGGTCTGATATCCATCTTCGCTGTCCATTGCTTTTGCGCCGTGGCCGGTGGTCGCTGTGGTGGTGATCGATCTGGGAAAACGAAAAGAGCACCGCTTCCTGGCCGGGAGGCGGTGTTCTGCTATGCGGCCTTACCGCGCCTCGCGACCAATGCGCGCGCTCTCTCGCTGCGCTTGACGTCAGGGGAGGCCTCGGCATCGAGCCGGCGCTGGATATAGGCGCGGATCGAATCCCAAAGGATCTTGCGGGAGCCGCCGTCCATGTAGGATTCGAGCTCGCCGGTGTTGAGCTTCTCGTAAAGCTTGGCGCGCGCAATACCGAGTGCAATCATTGCCTGCGTTGTGCTTGCGACAAGCGGCTGGCCGATCTTACAGCCGGTGATCTCAGGTCGAACCATTTTCAACAACCTCGGTCTGGAGTGCTTTGAAGGCCCGATCAAACAGGAATGAACTATTTCAACAACGCACCGCTCTGCACGGCGGAAAAACCGGGCAGCCGCGCTGCTGAAATTGGCGTTTTCATTGATATTGCTGAACCGGCGATCGTTAGTTCGTCATGCGTCCGATCGGACGCATCGATGCTTAGCGGCTTAGCATTTTGCTAATAACCATGCAGAAACAAAGACTTGCGGCAGGCAAAAATGGGATGCGTACACGTGGACGCATTGATACGAGCAACTGCTCGTATGGCCTCCTTGCTCCAGCATGGAGCATCAGGATTTGTTGGCCGAGCATCGTCGGCCAACCTTGACGCGCTTGATGCGGGCTACAGGCCGCATGACCTTCTGCGGAAACGGCGTATTTGCCGCGATGCTTGCCGCGGCGGCAAGCTTACGGGGGCCGCTTGCGCTGCGCTCACGTCAGCCAGCCATCGCTGGTTCAGCGCGCCTTTCATGCGTAGCATCGTACGAATGCCAGCCATCGCTGGCATACCTCGCCCAATCATTCATGAGGGCCCGCCGCTTCTCGAGTTTTGCACCGCGCTGATAGGCCGCCGTAGTCTCGGATTTGTATTTGTGCGCCAGCGCTGCCTCGCGCACGCCATCGGGATAATCCGTGCATTCCTCGGCCCAGGTCGCGAACGTCGCGCGGAAGCCGTGCACCGTGATGTGGCTATAATTCATGCGCTTCAACACCGCGAGCATCGCCATGTCCGAAAACGGCTCGTTGCCGCTGCTCGGGAAGATCAGGTCAGACTGCGCGCCGTCGCGCATGTCATCGAGGATCTTCAGCGCGGGCTCGGAAAGCGGCACGCTATGATCCTCACCCATCTTCATGCGCTTGCCTGGAATAAACCAGACAGCGCGCGGCCGATCGATCTCCGCCCATCGGGCGCCGAGCACTTCGTTTGTGCGGCATACCGTGAGGATCAGGAACTGAAGCGCCGCGGCGGCTCTGCCGGCCGCGCTGCTAAGCTCAGTCAGGAACTTCGGCGCGTCGGCATAGGGCAGGGCGGCATGATGGCGCGTCGCCTGCTTCGGCCGCTTGGGAAGTTTCTCGCGCAGCTGCTTTGTCAGTTCGGCGGGGTTGCGAAAATCCGCGTCGTCGACGTCGACATTCTTGGCGATGATGGTTTCGATCCGGCCGCGAACCCGGTTGGCGGTTTCCCGCTTCTCAATCCAGATCGGTGCCAGCAATTCGAAAATGTGGCTCGGCTTGATTTGGGGAACGGTTAGCGCGCCGATCGTCGGGTAAGCGTAGCGCTTGAGCGATGCCGGCCACTGGTCGCGATGTTTGCCGCTCCAGTTCGACCAGTTTTCTTCGATGTAGCGTTCGGCACATTGCTGAAACGTCGGCATTGCCGCGGCCACGGCAACCGCCTTTTCTTCCTGGCGCGCCGAACGCTTGGCCTCAACGATATCGATGCCGGGCTTGTCGCGGTCGCCGTGGACGAGTTTGCGCGCGTCGTTGCGGCGCTGGCGGGCTTCCTTGAGCGATACGTCGTTGAATGAGCCGAGGCCGTACCAGCGCTCTTTGCCCTTGAACCAATATCGATAGGCCCAGCTGCGCGCGTCGGCATTGACCACGATGAAATAGAGGCCGCCGCCGTCGAACAATTTCGCTGGCGTCGTCTGCCGCTCGACTTCGAGAGGCTTGAGCAGATTTTCTGGCATGTATGTGTTCTCCTGTGAAAACCGTCCGCCAAACTCACGGTCGAAATCTACGGTCTTTGCTCTAATTAGGGAGAACATCGCCGAACGAATTAGTACAGCGATCCGGCGCAAAGAGCTGAGATTGTTGTGGATTCCGAACGATGGCGAACAGGGGAGAACAGTGTACTGGCGGAAGGGGTGGGATTCGAACCCACGGTACCCTTGCAGGCACGCCGGTTTTCAAGACCGGTTCCTTAAACCACTCGGACACCCTTCCGTCGCTGGAATATCAAGCCCTTAGCCGATACTCCTAAAAGAACAAAGCAGGAAATTGGCACCCGATTGGCACCCTATGCATTCATGGATGCGTTGATGGCCGCCGCTGCCTTGCCGTCGTCCTTCCTAAACAGATGGGCATAGATGCGCAACGTGATATCGGGCTTGGCGTGTCCGAGGCGCTTGCTAATCGTCACGATATCAACGCCGGCGTCTATGAGCTGGCTGGCGTGGGTGTGGCGCAGGTTATGAAAGCCAAGATTGGGCTGGAAATCGCTCCAGGCTTTGCTGTGGCGCTTCTGGGACGGCAGCGCGCCGTCGACGCCGGCGAATAGCAGGGCATCGTCCGGAAGCTTGCCGGCGCCGAGCTTTAGCCGGATTTCCAATTGCTCTTTCCGGAACTCACGCAACGTGTCGACCAGGATGTCGGGCAGGGTGACGTCGCGCCTGCCGGCCTTGGTTTTCGGCTGCTTGAACCTGATGCCGTGCGCCTTGGTTTCCTCAAGGGCCTCTCGCACCTGGATAACTTTTCCGTCAAGGTCGACGCGACCCCAGCGAAGTGCCAGCACCTCGCCGATCCGCAGGCCGGTGAACAGCGAAGTCATCGCGGGGACGAAAAGACGGTGACCGCGCATCGATTTGACGAAGGCCGGAACGTCCTGGACGATCGCCATCTCCTTGTCGTCGACCTTGGGGGCGGCCTCGTCCGCGACGACGTTCTTGACCACGAGCTCGTTCTTTGCGGCGTCGCGAAGCGCCTTGCCGAGAACGCGATGGGCATGGCCAATGGTGCGGGGTGCAAGGCCGCCCTTGCCATCGGCGCGGCCGCTGGTCCGCAGCGTCGTGTGCCATTCCTCAATATCCAGCGTTCGCAATTTTTGCAGAAGCTTCGCGCCAATGTGCGGCACGATTTGGTTTTCGACCAACTCTCTGTAACGCTCGGCCGTCCTGGCGCTGATATCGCCGGCAACATCCCAGTGCTCGACGCGAGCGCGAACCCACTCTGCAACAGTCGTCTTGTGCGGCTCAACGTATTTCGCCTGCGCCACCGAAGCGATCAGCTCGGCCAGCTTGACCTGCGCCTGGCGCTTGGTGCCTCGAAACGTGTGGAATTGGGTTTTCCGCTCGCCCGTCTTTTCGTCACGACCGGCATCGAATTTGAGCCGCCAAGAGTTCTTGCCCCGCTGCTGGATGTGGCCTTTCATCGGACGATCCCTTTTATGTCCTGAGAATCAATCATTTCCCGTCCTTCTCCTCCCGTTGGACGAATGCGGTCCTGTTCTCGCCAAGTCCCGCGACTTCCGCTTCGGTCAGTCTTGAGAGAAGTCTAGAGCGCAGCTGAGATTGAGCGTCGCGCCAAAAGATCAGGCCACTTCCTGGAATGTTTGCTGCGCTGTTGTGGAAGAACGCGTGCGCATCCAGCCTCGCCATCCGCAGCATCTCCGCGATTTCCTGCCCGAAAGCGAGCATCAACGTTTTCGCGAAAAAGTCCTGAAGATCGAACGAACTCTCAAGTCTGTGGATAATTTCCGAGTTCATTGATCGACCGTTTTCAGCCGCCTCCTTTTCCAAACGACGGCGCAAGCGTTCGGGAATTCGCGTCATAATAGGCGCTAACTCCGCGGGTTTTCGTGCCATTTGGGGTGCCTCCACGTTACGTCGCGGTACAAAATGGCATAAAAGCTATAGTTTCACAACTGAAACTATCAGATTGACGTTCTCACAAACGTAGTGTCACATACGACACTACGCCGGCACGTCGCGTACCGCTGGCCTTAACAGGGGATCCAGCGATGAAAACAAACTCAATGACGATCAGCGTGCCGGAAGCCGCTGAGCGGCTCGGCGTGAGCCGCAATCTTGCCTATGACGCCGCGCGGCGCGGCGATATCCCGACGATCAAGATCGGAAAGCGCCTTCTGGTGCCTGTCGCAGCGTTCGAGCGCCTGCTCGCCGCTGGGGACGACGTGAAGGACGCGAAATGACCGACCAAATCATTCGCGGGCGCCGTCGTATCGCGCATGAGTTCGGCGTAAGCGAGCGAACGGTTTCGAGGCGGGCGGCGGCTGGGCTCCTCGGTGTTGCCTATGAGCCCGCTGAGAACAACAACGTGATGGTGCTCGACACCTGGCAGCCGTTGGGCCTGGTGACGAAGCAGCTCGTGGACAAGCTGTCCGAAGATGATCGGCGTGGCGCCTGATAAGATGATCGCCAGCCGCAAAGCTAACTGGCTTCTGGATGGCAAGGGTGAGCGCTTGCCCGTTCTGGCGAACGCGCTCGAAGCACTCAGGATCGACCCCAAGATACGGGACGCTTTCGCTTTTGACGAAATGTTGTGCGCGCCAGTTTTGACGCATCCGGTAGGTAGGCCGATCGACCCGGAGTTCGCTGAGCGACCTGCTACCGACGATGACGTTACGGTTTTGCAGGAATACCTGCAACGTAATGGACTGAAGCGCATCGCAAAGGACGCTGTGCATCAGGCGATGGCCGCTAGAGCGAAAGAAAACAGCTTCCATCCTGTCCGCGATTATTTGAGCCGCCTCGAATGGGATGGCGCCCGAAGGATCAACGTCTGGCTCACAACCTACCTCGGCGCCGAGCTGACGCCTTACAGCCAGGCTATCGGCGAGATGTGCCTGATCTCGATGGTGGCGCGTGTGTTCGAGCCCGGCTCCAAGTGCGACCATATGGTCGTGCTTGAAGGTGGACAAGGCAAAGGCAAATCGACTGCGTGCAGGACGCTAGGCGGGAATTGGTTTTCCGACGCCCTCCCGGACATCACTGCTGGCAAAGACGCATCCCAGCATCTCAGAGGAAAATGGCTGATCGAAATTTCCGAGATGCACGCCATGAACCGCGCCGAAAGCGCGCAATTGAAATCGTTCATCTCTCGGCAGGTTGAGCGCTACAGACCAAGTTACGGCCGCCTCGAAGTTATCGAGCCGCGGCAGTGCATGTTCATCGGGACAACAAACCAAGCTGCATACCTGCGTGACGAAACAGGCGGCCGGCGGTTCTGGCCGGTGAAGGTCGGAGACATCGATGTGCACCGCCTAGCCGACGCGCGAGATCAGCTTTTCGCGGAAGCCGTGCATCAATTTCACGAAGGCGCACAGTGGTGGCCGGATAGAGAGTTCGAGGCGAAGCACATTCGGTCCGAACAGGAAAAGCGATATGAGGCCGACGTTTGGGAAGATCTGATCAAGGTTTACCTTGACGTGAGCACGAAGGTCACAGTCTCCGAGGTCGCAAATTCGGCCTTGTCGTTTGAAGCGGCGCGCATAGGCACCGCAGATCAGCGGCGCATCACCGCGATAATGGAACGCCTTGGCTGGCGACGCGACAATGATGGCAAGCCGGATTGGCAGGGCAAGCGTTGGTGGGTGGGCGGTCTTGTGTGACCAATCGCTACAGCTTGGGACATACAGACACTAAACGAGACGCTCCCACCACAGCGCACAGCGCACACAGCGCACTTACCTATAGAGCACTATGCGCGCGCATAGAACGTATTGGGAAGTCCGCGTGGTGCGCTGTGTGCGCTGTGGTGGGATGTGTGTCCCGACCTCCAGTAGCGAAGCAACGCGTCGCTGTGCATAGCATCATCGCCCATACCGTTGGCGGTGAGACGATGATCAGCCTGTTACCGATGTGCGCAGATATGCCGGCGATAACTTGCTGCTTTGGCTGTTGGATGGTGCCAATGCCGCCAAAACTTTTGGGAGGCGTCACCGTACGTAGGAGTTTTGCTTCCACACACACGGACGCGGTGGATCAGACATGACCGCTGCAGCAAAAGCGCTTTCGTTTCTCGAACGGTTGGAGATCCCGGAGGGTCCGCTTGCCGGCCAACGGCTCCGGCTGGCGCCGTTTCAGGGGCAGTTCGTCGAAGGTGCCCTGGCGGATGACATCGGCGTCGCCGCGCTGTCGATCGGGCGCGGCAACGCCAAGACCGCGCTGTCGGCCGGCCTGGCGCTCGGCGCGCTGCTCGGCGAATGGGACCCTCAGCCGCGCCGGGAAGTCGTGCTGGCCGCGCGCACGCGCGACCAGGCGCGGGTTGCCTGGAATTTTTGCTGCGCCTTCGCGCGCTCGCTAGAGCTCTCGTCCGAAATCGAGATTCGGCGGCAGCCGCGATACGAAATCGAATTCACCGGCGACGGCGGCGGCCACATCCTTCGCGCGATCGCAGCAGACGGAAAATCGGCCCTCGGCCTGGCGCCGACGTTCGCTCTGCTCGATGAGCGCGGCCATTGGATGACCGACCAGGGGAATGATCTCGAACACGCGCTATTGTCGGGCCTCGGTAAGCGCGCCGGCCGCACGGTCATCATCTCGACATCGGCGCCCGACGACACTCACCCCTTCTCCCGCTGGCTCGACGAGGATCAGGCCGGCGTTTATCGCCAGGAACATCGGCCGGCGCCGAACCTGCCGGCGGACGATCTGGAAAGCCTGAAGATCGCCAATCCCGGTGCCGAGCACGGCATCGGCGCGTCGCTCGATTGGCTGCAGGCGCAAGCGCGCCGAGCGATTGCCCGTGGCGGCTCAACGCTGACGACGTTCCGGCTCTACAACCGAAACGAACGTATCAGCGGCGAATTGCGGGACGTTGTGCTGACGACCGATGAGTGGTTGGCATGCGAGAACGACGATCTCTTTTTCGCGCCGCGCGAGGGCGCTGTCGTGGTCGGCATCGACCTGGGCGGCTCCGCCAGCATGTCGGCCGCTTCGTTTTACTGGCCGCAAAGCGGCCGGCTTGAATGCCTGGGATGGTTTCCCTCGAAACCGGGCCTGCTTGACCGTGGGCAAAGCGACGGCGTGGGCGGGCGCTACGTCGAGATGGCAAACCGCGGCGAGCTGTTCACGCTCGGCGATGCGACTGTTCCGGTTGCCGCCTTTCTCGGCGAGGTGATGCGACGCATCGACGGCGAGCCGATCGCTGCGCTCGTGATGGACCGCTACAAGCAGAGCGAGCTGGGCGAGGCAATCGACCGCGCCGCCATCCGCGCGCCGCTTGTCTGGCGGGGCATGGGCTTCAAGGACGGTGGCGAGGACATCGAGCGGTTCAAGCGCGCCGCCTTCGACGGCAAGGTCAAGGCGCGGCCGTCGCTGCTGCTGCGCTCGGCCTTCGCCGATGCTGTCTGCCTGCGAGATCCTGCGAACAACGCGAAGCTGGCGAAGGCGCGCTCGACGGGTCGCATTGATGCTGTTGCTGCAAGCGTGCTCGCGGTCGCCGAAGGCGCGCGACGCGACGGCCGCGCCGGCAAAAAATCGAGGCCGATGCAATGGGCGTGAGAAAATACGGCGCATCGGTCTATCGATCGCAACGATGGGCGGCTGTCCGCCAGCAGGCGAAGCGCCGCGACGGCTTCCGCTGCGTCAAGTGCGGCGCGCCTGGGCGCCTCGAAGTCGATCATGTCAAGCCTGTGAGAACGCATCCCGAACTGTCGTTCGATCTTTCCAATCTGCAGTCCCTTTGTCCTGGCTGTCATGGCCGGAAAACCGCAATCGAGGTGGGCATCGCCCCAATCGATCCAAAGCGCCAAGCCTGGCGCGATCTTCTCAAACGAAAGGTAACTACCAATGCTTGAATCAGTGAAAATTGCCCGCCGGCAGAGCGAGATCCGGCAGGCACTCGCGGCCGTGGTCGGTAAAGAGAATCCGACCGCCGATGAAACGCGCCAGATTGAAACGCTGGATGCGGAATTTCGCAACAATGAGGTGCGCTACCGCGGCGCGCTGATCGCAGAAGACACCGAACGCCGCGCGCACGGCGACGATCTCGAAACGCGCGGCGAGCGGGAGTATGCGGCGCTGGTTGATCGTTTCGAGCTCCGCCAGGCCATGCTTTTTCTTGACGAAGCGGTGCCGCTTACCGGCGCGACCGCTGAAGTTGTGCAGGAAATGCGATCGAGAAACGGATATCGCGGCGTGCCGATACCGCTCGAAGTGCTCGCTCTGGAAACGCGCGCCGGCGAGACCGTGGCATCCGGCGTGCCGAGCCCCTTGATCACCGCGCCGATCATCGATCGCCTGTTCCCGGCATCGGTGGCCGCCAAGATGGGCGCCCTCATGGTCAGCATTCCGCAAGGCTCCGAGGAATATCCGATCGTGAGCAGCGCTGTTGCGGCGGCCTGGCAAGCCACCGAGACCGGCGCTGTCGGCGGTCCCACGCCGTACACCACCGCCGCGCGCACGATCGCTCCGAACAACACGCTCGGTATTCAGGCCAAGTTGACCCGAAAAGCCATCAAGCAGGCGGGCCCCGGCATGGAACAGGCTTTGCGGCGCGATCTGAATGGCGCGATGGCAATGGCGCTGGATAATGCGGTCTTCCAGGGCTCAGGATCCTCTGGCCAGCCCGCCGGCATCATGGTGGGCTCCTACAGCATCACGTCAACGTCGGTTGCTGCCGCCGCGACCTGGGCCGCGTTCCGAAGTGCGGTGGTCAAGTTCATGATCGCCTCGGCGGCAAATAGCCCTGAAGACGTGAACCTCCTCATCCGCCCGGAGGTCTATGACAAGCTGGACGGCACCATTCTCACGAATACCGCCGTGTCAGAATGGGACCGTCTGAAGCGCAACATCTCCAGCCCGGTCATGTCGGCGAACGCTCTCGCGGCGCCGACCGGATCGCCGCTGGCGACATCGGCGCTGCTCACCACTTCGATCGGCGGCGTTCCGCCGATCTTCATCGGCGCATGGGGCGGCATCGATCTGATTCGCGACATCTACAGCGATGCTCAAGTGGGCGGCGTTCGCCTCACCGCGCTGTTGACGGCGGACGTTTCTGCCGGCCGTTCGCAGCAACTCCAGATCCTCACGGGGATCCAGTAATGCTGATCGCCTTCCATCTCGGCGATCTCGAACTGCGGAGCGAAGGCGGCACCACCCGCCTTCGCGCCACGTTCCCCTATGGCTCGGAAACGGAACTCGCGGCCGGCCGTCGCGAGATTTTCGCGCCGCATGCCTTCGCTGCCTCGATCGCGGGCGGCCACGACGTGCATTTCCTCTCGGCCCACGACTTCGCCAAGCCGCTCGCGTCGCGCGCGGCAGGCACGATGCAACTGCGCTCCACGGATGCTGCGCTCGAGATCGAAGCGACGATCGAGCCCGGCACGACATGGGCGCGCGACTTCCTGGCGGCCCATGCGCAGGGCCTGGTGCGCGGCGTGTCGCCTGGCTTCACCGTTGCGCCCGGCGGCGAGCGGATCGAGCGCCGCGGCAATGGCGTGCTGCGCACCGTGACGGCCGCTCACCTTATCGAGCTGTCGGCCGTAACCAAACCGGCGTACTCGCAAGCAACGATTGAGGCGCGCAATTGGCAGCCGCAGGAAAGTGCGCCCCGCGTTGTCCACGCGCTGGCGCGATGGAGGCTCTGATGTCGGTAACCGTGCTTGAACAAGACGAAGAGCTGCCCGATTCATATCCCGTGCCCAGTTGGCCCATTCGTCCGGCCATTCCCGATCAAGTCTGGCAGCGCATCGAAAGTTATATCGCCTTGCGCTTCACCGAGCGCACCGTGGTTTGGATCGTTGAAGGGTGCGGCGAATTCAGGGCGCCGCTAAAGCCGGCAACGATGACCACGATCGAGATATGGGATGACGTTGCGAAGGCGTGGAGTGACATCACCGCCAACGCCGAGGTTTCTCCGCGGGGCTATTGGCTGCCAGGCAGGGGACCGTATCGCTTCACGGCGACGGTCGGCGACGATGAGGATCCGCCCGCCGCCATCTGTAGGGCCGCGCAGCTCCTTGCCGCATACATGGCCGCTGATCCCGGCACGCCAGGCGTGACGCGCGAGCGCGACGAGGCGATGGGTTTGGGATTGACTGACGTTTGGCGATCGCAGGGCTGGATGGCGAAGGCGATGCAGAACAGCGGCGCTGGCGATTTGCTGCGGCCATATCGGAGGGTTTGATAATGGGGATATTCGATTGGTTTCGCCGCACCGAGAGCACCGAGAAACGCTCTGCGATATCCGGCTTCACAGCGGAAGTCATGCAGATGCGCGAGGCGTATATCTCAGGCCGCAGCGGCCTCGCCGAGCTCACCGCCACGGCGCAGACCTGCATCAGCTTTTGGGAAAACGGCTTTGCGCTCGCAAGCGTCGGTGGCACCGACGTGCTCGATCGGCGCACCATGGCGCTGATCGGCCGCTCGCTGGCGGTGCGCGGCGAGGCCGTATTCCTGATCAGAAACCGCCTCGTGCCGTGCTCTGATTGGGATGTGAGAACGCGCAATGCCGTTCCGGTCGCGTACCGCATTTCGGTTCCAGAGGCTGGCGGAGGCACCACGCAAACCGCGCTCGCCGGCGAAATTCTACATATCAGGATCGGCGCCGATCCTGCAGCGCCCTGGTATGGCTCTCCGCCGCTGCGTCGCTCCGGCCTTACGGCTAGCATGCTGAACTCGGTGGAGAGCGCGCTCGGCGAGGTCTTCGATTACGCGCCGCTCGGCAGCCAGGTCGTGCCGATGCCCGAACAGCCAGACCAGGACAATACCGCGCTCGGCAGGTCCTTCCGGGGCCAGCGCGGACGCGTCCTGCTTCGCGAGAGCGTCGCGGTGACGGCCGCCGGCGGCCCGGTGCCGTCGACGGATTGGCGGCCGTCGAGCCTCTCGCCGGATCTCGAACGCGCGATGGCCGTCGAAACGCTTGCCGCTGCCCGTGATGCGATCAGCGGATCGTTCGGCGTGTTGCCTGCCCTGCTCAGCAACGCAACTCAGGGGCCCGTTATACGCGAGGCGCAACGGTTTCTCGCCCAGTGGACGCTGGCGCCGATCGCGACGCTGCTTGCCGAGGAAGCCACCGCGAAGCTCGGTGGCGCCGTGGCGATCGACGTAATCACCCCGCTCGGCGCGGTCGATCACGGCGGCAGGGCGAGGGCGTTCGGCGCCATCGTCGCCGCATTGGTGGCGGCCAAGCAGGGAGCCCTGGCGGACGCTGATGTCAATTCCGCCTGGGATCGTTCTTTGGGAGACGCGGATGCTTGATAACGTTGGCCACGTTGGCAGGTACAGCTTGACTGCCGAACGGCTGCCACAAGACGGTCAGTGTGGCGGCACTCATGCCGAACAACACCGTCAGCCCGTGGCGGTTTATCCTTTCCGCGCGACGGGCGTCAATTTTTCTTCAGTCCTCGGATATCCCCGCAGATCAACCAGTCTAAGTTGATCCCGTAGTGGATCGCGAAGTCGATCAGGGCGTGGCCGCGTCTGACGCTTGCCCTCATTGCCCTGCGGACATCCGCTTTCGGGAGGCGGCGCTCTTGTGCAATCAGCGCAATGCGTCGACGGATTGCTTTTTCCTTTGAGCCGGCTTTCAAAATCCGGCCATAAGCCTTGAGCTCAGCGCCTTCTTTCAGCGTGACGTTGACCATATCTCCCCCTTTCGATTGGCACCCGAATTGGCACCGAACGTGTTAATACAGATGGCAACTAGTAGGGATAGGAAGGAAAGCGCACTTCAAAAAGAGCAACAGAAAGGGACGCTTAGCCTCAGGCTGTTACTGTGCGACACCATTTAAACAGGGTTTCAAGACCGGTGCCTTAAACCACTCGGCCACCCTTCCGTTGCGCCCCTCATGAGCGAACGCGTGGCGGATTGCAAGCGAAGGCTCAAGAAACCCGATTCCATGGGGGTCACCCCCCGTTTGCCGGCTATCGAATGCACACATCTTTGTTGCAGAGATTGATGGAGACTGATTCCCTGGTGGGTGTTGGATTCGCGGAGGGTGGTCTTATGTCGATGGAGATTGGACTGGGGCGATTTGGCGATCGTCGCCTGGAAAAAGGGGGGCGTCGTTGCATGCGGCCCTCGTTCGGCGGCCTTGTTCGTGCATTCGGCGCCTTGCAGGGAACCGGGCACAGGAGGTGCGGTTCACGCGTTTTTTGCGCAACGAAAGGGTAGGTGTCGCAGAGATGGCGAGCCATGCGGCTTCGCGCACGGCGGCGCGTGTTGCTGGTCGCGAGATCATCGTGGTTCAGGATAGCAGCGAACTGGCGCTTGGCGGACGGCGTGCGCGAGACAATGGGTATGGACCTGTTGGCAAGGGCGGCGGAGTACGTGGGCTGCTGTTGCATGCTGCGCTCGCGCTTGATGCCGGCAATGGTGCGTTGCTGGGTCTTGTTGATGCCCAGGTCTGGAATCGGGACAAGGGCGTGGTGACGCCCCGGCGCTCGCGAGCAACAGCGGACAAGGAGTCCCAACGTTGGCTCTCGGTGGTGGCACAATCCGGCGCGGTATTATCGAGCGCGCGTAGCGTGACCGTCATCTCCGACCGGGAAAGCGACATTTACGAGCACTTCGCGCGACGTCCGGCGAATGTGGAGCTAATTATCCGGGCATCCTGGAACCGCAAGATCGAACTGCCGTCCGGGACATCTGCGCAGCTGTTTGCGTTTGTTGATAGCTTACCGGAGGCGGCGCGGTTCAGCGTGAAGATTCCTGCGGCGCCGGGCCGCAAGGAGCGGACGGCTGAGCTTGCCTTGCGCTTCTCGCCTGTGACGTTGTGCAGGCCACATCCAAGCCCCGCCCCTGATCTACCCGCTACGATCCGCCTGACCATGGTGGACGTTCGGGAACTGCCATCGAAGTATAATGGCGAGCCGATCCATTGGCGGCTCCTCACCACACATGTTTGTGAGAAGCGCAAAACAAGCACGCCGGATCGTAGATCTCTACCGCAGGCGCTGGACCATCGAGGAGTTCTTCCGCACGCTCAAGTCCGCGGGTTTTGATATCGAGGAGGCTGACATTGGCGAACCCAAGGTCATGATCAAGTTCGTCGCCGCAGCCGCTGTGGCGGCGGTCACGATCATGCAGTTGGTCCGCGCCCGTGACGGAACGACCGAGGAAGAACTGGTCGAGGCTTTCGACCCGGATGACCAGCCTGTGCTGGAAGCCCTGTCTTCTCAACTCGAAGGGACCACTGCCAAGCAAAAGAACCCACATCCAAAAGGTACACTTGCCTTCGCAGCCTGGGTCATTGCTCGGCTCGGTGGATGGACCGCCTATTATGGAAAGCCCGGTCCAATGGTGATGCGAATAGGCCTCGAAGCCTTCCGCCGCATCAAATTCGGCACCACTCTGAGGCTCGAAAATGTGTGAATTGAATAGCCGTTTGCCGGGGAAACCACGGCTGGCAAAAAGGGCAACGATTGGTTTACCACCCCGGTGCTCTCCCCATTTCCGCCGTGTTCAGGCTGCGGTATGTTCATATGTTGATGCGGAAGTGGGCTGCATCGGGGATACATGGCCGGCCGAGTGCATAAAGTAAGCATGCGGCCGGTGGAATTGGTAATTGGGGCGGATGGGGATTCGACGGTCATATCCGTTTTTTGGCGCGGCGCGCGGGGTTGTGGCCGCAGCCGCATGCCTTGTTCTGGCCAATTGCTCCTCGTCGGGTCTCTCCAGCCGGGTCGATCCCAAATATGGCGTATCTTCCAGTCCCCGCGTCGTCGCTCTCGGCGATCCCGTGCCGAAGGGCGGCGGAACTTACCGCGTCGGCAAACCCTACACCGTCGCAGGGCGGGTCTATGTCCCCGAGGAAGACGTCAATTATCGCGAGGAGGGCCTGGCCTCCTGGTACGGCGATGACTTCCATGGCCGGCTGACCGCCAATGGCGAAGTTTTTGACATGGCCTCGCTCAGCGCGGCCCATCCCACGCTCCCGATGCCCTGCTATGCGCGCGTGACCAATCTCAGCAATGGCAAATCGCTGATCGTTCGCGTCAATGACCGGGGGCCCTACCATGGCAACCGGGTAATGGACGTGTCCAGCCGGGCCGCCGAACTGCTTGAGTTCAAGAGCCACGGCGTGGCGCGGGTGCGGGTCGAATATGTTGGCCGGGCGCCGCTCGAGGGCTCCGACGACCGCCAGCTGATGGCCACCTTACGCACCGGCGTTCCCGCGCCTTCGCCTTCGTTGGTCCGGGTGGCTTCCGCCCGTCCGTTCGTTCCGGAATTCTCCTCATCGGCGCGTCCGATTCGGGGCGAGGTTCCGCTGCCGGAGGGGCGGCCCTACAACCTCGGCAATACTTCCCCAGATCAGGCGTCGATCTCGGCCACGTCCGAAATGTACGCGTCTGTCCACCCGCGTTCGGATGCACGTGTTTTGGAAAATTCGCGCGCGGCGTCGTATGAGCCTGACGACCGCTATTCAGCCGCCTTCCGGCCCATCTCCGCCTACGCCCCGATCGATCCGCCGAGCGAATTGCTGGCCGGACGCGGGCTCTATTGAGCCAGCCTTTATCGCCAATCTGATTTCCGCAAGTTGCGGCAAGATACCGCCGGATCGGCGCGGATATGGCGCGCAAAACCCGTGTTGTTTGCGCTACTTCCAGCTGTTAGAACGCGGGCCCAGGGCAAGCCGATGACAGTTTCCATACCCCGCAAATCGAGGTCCGCGACCGCAACCTCCTGGCGCGGCCTGATCTTGGCCGTCGTTGTCCTGGCCGTCGGGTGGGGCGGCATGGTGTATGCCGCCAACAACAGCGTGCAGGGCGCCAAAAAAGAGGAGGGTGGGTTCGACGGCGACGCGCCGACGGCGATCCTGATCGAAGCTTCGAGCGGCAGCGTGCTGTTCGAGAAGAACGCCGACGAATTGAGGGCGCCTTCCAGCATGATGAAGCTGATGACCGCCGAAGTGGTCTTCCATGCCATCAAACAGGGCGACGTCAAATTGACCGATGAATATCGCGTCAGCGAAAACGCCTGGCGCAAGGGCGGCGCGCCCGCGGGCGGCTCGACGATGTTTGCCGCCATTAACAGCAAGATTGCGGTCGACGACCTCCTGCACGGCGCGATCATTCAAAGCGGCAACGACGCCTGCATGGTGCTGGCGGAGGGGATCGCCGGCAACGAGCGCGCCTTTGCCGAGATGATGACGAAGCGTGCGCGCGAACTCGGGATGACGCGGTCGACTTTTGCCAACTCCAACGGCTTGCCGGATCCCGGCAACAAGATGACCGTGCGTGAGCTCGCCAGATTGGCGCGTTACATCATTCAGACCTACCCCGAATTCTACAAGCTTTTTGGCGAGAAGGAATTTACCTGGAACAAGATTCGGCAGCAGAACCGCAATCCATTGCTAAACTCACTTGAGGGCGCTGACGGCCTCAAGACCGGATACACCAAGGAGGGCGGCTACGGCATGGTCGGCTCCGCCGTGCAGAACGGCATACGGCTGATCGTCGTCATCAACGGCCTCGACGATCCGGAAGACCGCGCTTCGGAAGCCAAGAAAATGCTTGAATGGGGTTTCCGCAACTTCGAAGCCCGGACCTTGTTCGAGGCCGATCAGCCGATCGGCTACGCCAGGGTATTTGGTGGCGAGAGCCGTTCAGTGAAGCTCGCCAGCCGCGAACCGGTCAAGGTGATGGTGCAGAAAAACGGCACCGATAAATTGATTGCGCGTGTCGTGTATAACGGACCCGTACGCGCGCCGATCGAGTCCGGCCAGCAAGTCGGGCTCGTCAAGGTCTGGCGCGGCGGCAAAATCGCGGTGGAAACGCCCGTCTATGCGGCGGAATCGGTCGACAGGGGGTCGACGATGCGGCGGGCCATTGATGGCGCAAGTGAACTTGTGATCGGGGTGTTTCGCGCCGGCGCCGAGAAGCTGTGATGATGGCCGAAGCAGCGGTCAAACGACTTCCCGGGCGTGGACGATTCATCTCCTTTGAGGGCGGCGAAGGATCCGGCAAATCCACGCAGATCAAGACCCTTGCGGAGCGCCTCGCCGCCGCCAAAGTGCGCGCCATTGTCACGCGCGAGCCCGGGGGATCGCCGGGCGCGGAAATCATCAGGCATCTGGTGTTGTCGGGCATGGGCAAGCTTTTGGGTGCGGACGCGGAAACGCTGTTGTTTGCGGCCGCGCGCGATGACCATGTGCGCAATGTTATCGAACCGGCACTCAAGCAGGGAATCTGGGTGCTCTGCGACCGCTTTTCGGATTCGACGCGGGTGTATCAGGGAAGCCTGGGGCAGGTGGCTCCCGCGCTTCTCAATGCGATGCAGCGGGTCACAATCGGCGATCTGAAGCCGGATTTGACATTTATTCTCGATGTTCCGGTGGAGGTCGGGCTGCAGCGGGCGGCCGCCCGTCGCGGCACTGGCGCAGCCGACAGATTTGAGGCGGAAGATATCAAGTTTCATCAGGAGCTGCGCGACGCGTACCGGCGGATCGCCGCCGCCGAACCACAGCGATGCGTGTTGATCGATGCAACCGCTGAGCCCAATATTGTCGCCGCCAGCATATGGTCGGCCCTGCGCGACCGCTTGTTCGCAGCCGGCGCCAGCAACCTGGCGGAGTTCGGCATGAGCGCCCGTCAAGTAGAAACCCAGATATCTGCCCTTCATCCCCGCGAAACCACCGTCCTGTTCGGGCATCGCGATGCCGAGATGGCGTTGCTGAATGCCTATCGCAGCGGGCGGATTCCGCACGCATGGTTGATCGGGGGCGCCAAAGGGCATCGGCAAGGCGACGCTGGCCTACCGAATGGCGCGGTTCGTGCTCGCCCATCGCGATCCGCTCGCCCCCGAACTGCAGCGTGCAGAGACGCTCCGGGTTGATCCGTCCGATCCGGTCGCGCGCCATATTGCGGCGGGCGCGCATGGCGGCCTGCTCGTCCTCGAGCGGACACTGAACGACAAGGGGGTGATGCGGACGGTGATCACGGTCGACGAGACGCGGGAGACCATCACCTTCTTCGGCTCGACCGCAGCGGTCGAAGGCTGGCGGGTCTGCATCGTCGATACCGTCGATGAACTCAATCCAAACGCAGCCAACGCGCTGCTCAAGATACTTGAGGAGCCGCCGCGCCAATCGCTGTTCCTGCTGGTCAGCCACGCGCCTGGACGGGTGTTGCCCACCATCCTGTCGCGCTGTCGCCGATTGGCGTTGCGGCCGCTCTCCACTCCCGACCTCATCCAGGCCGCGGCGCATGCCGCAGATCTCGCGATCGACGATCCCGCGCTGTCGGAGGCCGCCGACGCGGCGGAGGGGAGTGTCGCACGCGCGCTGACATTGCTTGGTGGCGACGCGGTAAAACTTCACCAGCGGACCGCGGCGCTGCTCGCCGCCTTGCCGCAGGTTGATCCGCGTGAACTCCATGCCCTTGGCGATGCGCTCGGCGGCAGCGACCGCGTCGCGCTTGCGACCTTCATCGACAGCGTCGATCGCTGGGTCGGCGAGCGCCTGCGCACCGACGATGCCAATGCCAACCTGCCGCGCCTTGCACGGCTGGCGGAGGTGTGGGAAAAGATCAACCGCGCCGCGCGCGACACCGCGGAATACAATCTCGAGCGAAAGCCGCTGGTTTTCTCGGTGTTCGGGATGCTTGCGGAGGCGACGCGCTAGGCGCTCCGTCAGATATCGATCCGGATAATGTTTGAGCCATAAGGGAATTCGTGGTGGCAACGCCTAGCAAAAAGACCGTCAAGAAACGAAAAGCGAAGAAGGTTCGCGCCTCTTCGCGCGTTCGCTCCACTAAAAAGGCGGTGAAGAAGCGCGGCAAGCCTCCGGCGAAAAAAGCCAAAAAAAGTGCGAAGAAAGCGGCGGTCGCGAGGAAGGCTCCCAAGAAGGCCAGGAAATTTTCGAAGCAATCTTCGAAGAAAATCGAGGCGACCAAGCTCAGCTCGACAGCGAAAAAGGCAGGCGAAAGCACAAGAGCTGGCGCCACGACACCAACTCGCTCGGAAGAGTTGCGCGGAAACTCCTTCTACATCACGACCGCGATCGCGTATCCCAACGGGGTGCCGCATATCGGCCATGCCTATGAGGCGATCGCGACCGACGCGCTGGCGCGCTTTCAACGTCTCGATGGCAAGGATGTATTTTTCCTGACTGGTACCGACGAGCATGGCCTGAAGATGATTCAGACGGCGCAGAGCGAGGGCATGCTGCCGGCCGATCTTGCCAGGCGCAACGCCGGCCGCTTCAAGGCTATGGATGAGCGGCTGAACATCTCGTTCGACCGCTTCATCCGCACCACGGAGGAGCAGCACCATCGTTCCAGCCAGGAAATCTGGAAGCGGATGGCCGACAATGGCGACATCTATCTCGACAGCTATTCCGGCTGGTATTCCGTCCGCGACGAAGCCTACTACACCTCGGACGAAACCGTGCTCGACGCGGACAATGTGCGTGTCGGACCGCAGGGCGCGCCGGTCGAATGGGTGGAGGAGAAGAGCTATTTCTTCAGGCTCTCCGCCTACCAGGACAAGCTACTCAAGCTGTATGAATCGCAGCCGGATTTCATCGGCCCGGACTCGCGAAAGAACGAAGTCGTAAGTTTCGTCAAAAGCGGCTTGCGGGACCTGTCGATTTCGCGAACGACCTTCGACTGGGGCGTCAAGGTTCCCGGCGATCCCGAGCATGTCATGTATGTCTGGGTCGATGCGCTCACCAACTACATCACCGGCGTCGGCTTTCCCGACGAGAGCGATCCCGACTGGCATTACTGGCCCGCCGACGTTCATATCATCGGCAAGGACATCATCCGCTTTCACGCGGTGTATTGGCCGGCCTTCCTGATGTCGGCAGGCATTCCGGTGCAGAAGCGCGTCTATGCCCACGGTTTCCTGTTCAACCGGGGCGAGAAGATGTCGAAGTCGGTCGGCAATGTGGTCGATCCCTTCAACCTTGCCGACCAATACGGCGTCGACCAGATGCGCTATTTCTTCCTGCGCGAGGTGCCGTTCGGTCAGGACGGCAGCTACAATCATGAGGCCATCGTCGCGCGCATCAATGCCGATCTGGCGAACGATCTCGGCAATCTGGCGCAGCGTTCGCTGTCGATGATCGCAAAGCAGTATCAGGGCGTATTGCCCGAGCCGGGAGAATTCAGCGGCAACGACAGGGCGATCCTGGCGCAGGCCGACGGCATGATCGCTCTCGCGCGAACGGCGATGGGAAGCCAGCAGATTCATCAGGCGCTCAATGCCGTCTGGGCCGTCGTCGCGGAGGCGAACCGCTACTTCGCCGGCGAAGCGCCCTGGGCGCTGGCGAAGACTGATCCTGCGCGCCAGCGCACGGTGCTGTACGTGACCGCCGAAGTGGTCAGACAGATCGCCATTCTGGCGCAGCCGGCGATGCCTGAGGCCTCAGCAAAGTTGCTCGATGCCCTCGGCATTCCCGACGAGACCAATTCGCGCAACTTTGCGGCGCTTGGTTCGCGGATCAAGCCGGGGACGGTGCTTCCCGCCCCCGCGCCGGTATTTCCGCGGTACATCGAGCCAACGGCGGCATGAGCGGTTTGAAGCCAATGCTGGTCGACAGCCACTGCCATCTGGATTTCCCCGATTTTGCCGATGATCTCGACGGCATCGTTGCGCGGGCCGCGGCCGCGGGCGTTGGGCGCGTCGTCACCATTTCGACGCGGGTGCGGCGCCTGAACGCGCTGTTGGCAATCGCGGAGCGATTTCCAGACGTCTATTGCTCGGTTGGCACCCATCCACATCAGGCCGATGAAGAGGATGGTATCTCCACGCGCGAGTTGGTCGACCTGACCGCCCATCCCAAGGTCGTGGCGCTTGGCGAGGCCGGGCTGGATTATTTCTATCAGCACGGCTCGCGCGACGCGCAGGAGCGCGGCTTTCGCACCCACATCGCGGCGGCGCGCGCGACGGGCCTGCCGCTGGTCATTCACACCCGCGAGGCCGACGACGACTGCGGCCGCATCCTTGAAGACGAAATGGCAAAGGGATCGTTTCGCGCCGTGCTGCATTGCTATACCGGCGGGCGGGACCTTGCGATGAAGGCCATCTCGCTCGGCCTTTCGATTTCATTCACGGGAATTCTGACCTTCAAGAAATCGCAGGCCTTGCGCGAGCTCGCCGCCGAGTTGCCAGCCGATCGCATCATGGTCGAAACCGACGCGCCGTATCTGGCACCCGGAAAATTTCGCGGCAAGCGCAACGAGCCTTCCTACGTGGTTGAGATTGCCAAGGTGCTGGCAGAAGCGCGCGGGGTCTCGCTGGAAGAAATTTCGCGCCAGACTACGGAGAACTTCTTCCGCCTGTTCAGCAAGGTGCCGCTTTCGAAAGCCGTGGTATGACGCTGGATCTTACGATCCTCGGCTGCGGCTCCTCCGCCGGTGTTCCACGTCCGGCGCTCGGCTGGGGCGCGTGCGACCCCAAAAATCCGAAGAATCGCCGTCGCCGCTGTTCGCTCCTTGCCGAGCGAAGGGGGGATCGCGGCGTCACGCGGATCGTGATCGATACCTCACCCGACCTGCGTGAGCAGTTGATCGACGCCAATGTCGACCATATCGATGCGGTATTCCTGACCCACGAGCATGCCGATCAGACCCACGGCATCGACGATCTGCGCTCCGTGGTGCTGCACCAGCGCAGGCGGATTCCGGTCTATCTGAACCGCTCCACAGCCGAGCACATCCTGCTGCGGTTCTCCTATTGCTTTGTCTCCCCGCCGGGCAGCGAATATCCGCCGATCCTGGATCACCATGCGATCGAGGCCGGCGAAAGCCGGACCGTCGAAGGGAAGGGCGGTCCGGTGACGCTCTCGGCATTCATCCTGAACGCACGGGAATATTCCGGCGCTCGGCTATCGGATCGGCGAAGCCGCCTACACGCCCGACGCCAGTGACATCCCGACCGAGAGCTGGCCTTTCCTGGAAAACCTCGATCTCTGGATCATCGACGGGCTGCGCTACACCGGGCATCCCAGCCACTTCAGTGTCAATGACGCGCTGGCGTGGATCGACCGGTTCAAGCCGCGCCGCGCCGTCATCACCAACATGCATGCCGATCTGGATTACGAGGTGTTGCGTCAGGGCCTGCCGTCTCACGTCGTTCCTGCTTATGACGGCATGCGGCTGACACTGGCGCGGTCGGATTGACACCGGTCCTGACGACATTCCGCGGAAACGGATCAAAAAAAAATGGGCCAGCCAGCGCTGGATGGCGCCGGCTGGCCTATCGCATCAAGACTTAGTTATGATCGTGGTCGTGGTCGTCGCGATGATCGTCGGCGTCGGCAAACCGGTCGTGATCGGTTCCCGGCGTAAACGACACGCCACGAAGCACTTCGGCAAACCGCGCCGTCCGGATTACCTTGAAGCTTTCGCCCGCGGGGGCCGTGGTGGCAGCGAGCTTGTCGGTGATCATGACGAGCTGATTCGGATCGGCGCCCTGGTCGCCGCTTCCGCTGACGGTCGAGGTGATGGCCCAGATCGTCGCGGTGCCGTCGCGATTGACGCGACCGGTAAGATTACGAAGGCCGTCGGCGGCGGGAGCCCAAGGAAGGCTGGTCGTGGGATTTTGCCCCGTGGGATAGCCGTCGATCGTGTAGGGGACGCCGAGATTGAGCCCCGCCTGCAACACGTAGGCCGGTTTCCATGCGCCGAGAGTGGAGTCGAATACCCATTTCTGCAGGCCCGAGGTGCTGCTCGCGGCCGCCGCCGTGAACTTGCCCGACACCGGATCAAACGTGTTGGTGCCATCGCCTTCGTCGGCAACATACAATGTAGTAGCGTTAGCAAACCAGACCCCGAACGGGAACGAGTTCGTCGTTTTCTTGGCCGATGTCGTCGTGAAGCCCTTCAGGACACACATGTTGTAGGGTGTCACACCCAGCGTCTGCAGCTTGGTGGCGTCGTAGACGATCGGCGAGGTCGGAAGCTTTGCGTTGGCTCCCGGTAGGCCGACGCCGTTCGGGCAGGCCAGCGGCTTGCCGTTGGCGTCGAATCCGGTCGTATCGATGAAGTAGACGGTGTTGATGCCGTTACCGCCGCTGCCCTTGGTCAGATAGACAACGTTGTTGAAGACGGTGAGACCGCGGAAGTTGGTGTCCTTGCCGACTTTGTCGGCCTTCAACCCCAGTTGAGTGAGGCTGAAGCTGCCGACCGGCGTGGGCATGCCCGGATCCGGCTGCGCATCGAGCGGGGCTCGCTGGGGAGTCAAAATTTGCGCGCCGGCGCCGGTGATGATGCCATTGGGCTGGGGATTTCCGCCGTTGCCGGCATTGCCGGACATATAAACAACGTTGGCGCCGTCTTTGTTATTCAGGATCGCGGCACGGCCGTTATTGCCGCTATAGGCATTGGTTTTCGTGAAACCAAAGTGGCCGTGTGCGTCGACTTCCGCTACCACGCGAAAATTGCTCCCGGGAACCGGATTGGTGGGGTCGACCACGGCGGGCGTATTGGAATTCGAGACGTCGAGCGCGTTGAGGGGCGCCAGATAGCCCATGAACGTCACGACCTGACCGTCGGTCGAAAGATTGAGCGCAATCTCGGATTTGGACGAAAAGCTGGTAACCACCCGATCGCTTGCCGGTTGGTCGCGGCGATCCCAACGGTGGGGGCCTTCGACCTCAAGCGAGTTGATGAGCCGGCCCGACGGCTCAAATTGATCCAGCACGATCTTGGCGGTGACGCCAAAGCTGCCGTCAACAGCGTCATTATTGAAGACAAACGGATATTGGCCGCCGTCAGTCGCCGTTACGCAATTGGGAGTAACGCAATTGGGCGGTAGCTGGGTCGTGCCCGCAACGATATTGGGCGGATTATTGTTGTCATAGACGGATCGGCTGACCAGCAAATTTCCCGGCCTGAAGTAAATGTCCTCGTCGGCGAGGGTTGCCGTGGTGCTCACGACGCTCGACAACAGAATTGTGACGGCCAGCCCCTTGCGCGAAACAGGCGGACGAACAGACAAGCGCGATCCCGCAACCTTCATTGCAATTACCTCCCGATGCTCCGCCTGCAGCAACATGCCATGCGCGGCGAGTGCGGGAGATTTGCCCTTGTTCTGTTACAAACATAAGAACCGAATGCGACAGCCACCCGCAATCACCAGCGTACATTCCGGTTTTGATTGCTGCTGTGCATGATGGGCAGGTTGTGAATGTCGAAGCCCTATATCTTGTGCAGCTCCAGCGAGGCCGGATGGAACAGCTCTTCCGGAGAAAGTAATCGGGCCGACAACCCCTCCGCGTGGTGCCGTTGCAGGAAACGCTTCAGCACATGGCGATTCGGCTCCAATCCGTAAGACCAGAAATCCTCGCCCATCAGCAGGCGGGCGGCGCGCAATTGCTCCTCGACAAAGGGCAACGTCACCTTGGTGGCCGAAGTGTCGGCCAGCCTCGCAACGGCGATCGCCTTGGAGCGCTCGAACGCCTTGAACACCGCAACCGGCAACCAGGGATGCTTTTCAACAAGCGTGCGGCGAATTCCCAGCGTATGCATGATCGGAAAGAGGCGGGTTCGCCGATACCAGTCGGTGGCGGTCTGCTGCGGGTCGGCAAACAGATAGCCGACATTGGAGTGGCCCCGGTCGAAACAGGAGGGGGCGCGCGGCCCGATCACCGCGTCCAGCTCTCCATTCGCCAAGAGATCGGAGATGGTGACGTCGGGGCTCGCATTCTCCACGACGACGTTGGCGGGCAGGTTGAGATTGATCTTCTCGACGCGACCGGGATGCTCGTAGCCGCCGCGAACCCAGGTGATGTCGGAGGGACGAATTCCATAGTCCTCCTCGAGGAACAGCCGGACCCAAATATTGGCGGTGAGCTGATATTCGGGCACCCCGACGCGGCGTCCCCTGAGGTCGGCGGGCGACTTGATCCGGTCGGTGCGGACGTAGACCGAAGTGTGTCGAAACGCGCGGGACGGGAAAACCGGCACGGCGACGTAAGGGCTTGTTCCAGCCGCGGTCTTGACACTGTAGCTGGAGAGCGAGAGCTCGCAGATGTCGAAATCCGCGTGCCTGAAGGCACGGAAGAAAATCTCCTCCGGCTCCAGCAGCATGATTTGCGCGTCGACGCCATCGATCTGCACTAGGCCGTCCACCAGCGGACGCATCCGGTCATAGTCGCCGATCGCAACCGAAAGCTGCAGTTTGCTCATAGGGGTCTCCTCGGAATTCAGGCCTGCAGGGACGTGGTTTTGGCGGCACGAGGCACTCGCTCTGTACCGGCCCGCGGAAGCAGGCCCATCGCCGTACTTGCAACCGCGCCGATCAGCACCGATCCGCCCGCTACCGCGAAGATCGTCGGCACGTCCCACTGGGCAGCGACCATCTGGCCGACGACAAGCGGTCCGGCGACCGATCCCAGGCGGCCAATTGCCGTGGCCCAGCCAACGCCCGTGGAGCGGATGGTGACGGGATAATAGTCGGCGGATAGTGCGATCAGACCCGAACTGCCGCAGCCAAGCAGCAGTCCAAACAGCCCCTCCGCCAGCAGGACGGCGTCAAACGAAGGCGCCGACCATCCGACCATCCCATAAGCCAGTGCGCCAAGCGCAAGCGTTGGCGGCAGCACGCGCAAAACGCCAAGGCGGTTCAGCAGCATCCCGGCGGCCCCTGAACCGAACAACGAGCCGAAATTGAAGAGCGCCAGCGCCAGCGCGGATTGCTCGGTCGCAATACCAACGCGGCGGAGCAGAATGGGGCTCCAGGCCGAATTAGTGACGAGGATCATGAAGGCGAAGAAAAAGCTGACCCACAGCAGCAGCGTGCCGGCAGCGCGCCCGGACCTGAAGAGCTCAAGCACCGTTGTCTTTGGTGCGAGCTCCCTTGCGAGTTCGAATTTGGTTTCACCTGCGATCGAGACGTCGGGAAAGATGCGGCGCAGGGTTCGGCCAATCCGTTCGCTCGACTTGCCGGCCGCGACCAGGAAGCCCGCCGACTCCGGAAGCACCAGAGCAAGGATCCCCGACAACAGGACCGGCAATGTTCCGCCGACGATAAAAATGGATTGCCAGCCATACGCCGGAATGATCCTCGAGCCGAGCAGGCCGCCCACGACGCCGCCGAGCGGAAAGCCCGCCCAAAGCAGGCTGACGACCGTGGCCCGACGCGCCTTTGGAACATATTCCGACGCGAGACTGATGAAGCTCGGCATTGCGCCGCCCAGTCCGGCACCGGCGAGAAAGCGGACAACGAGCAACTGCGACAGGTCGCCGATATAGGCTGTCGCGAGTGTAAAAAATCCGAAGCAGAATGTGGCGCCGACAAGAACCCGTTTGCGGCCGACCCGATCGGCGAGAGGCCCGAGCAGAAAGGCGCCAAGCGCAAGGCCTGCCAACGCTGCGCTGAATACGTAGCCGAACACATGCGGGGCGATGTGAAGCTGTCCGATCATCGCAGGCGCGGCCAGGCCGATCGATTGCAGATCGAGGCCATCGAGCATCGCCACCAAAGCGCAGAGTCCGATCACGATCCATTGCGCCCGGCCGATCGGGCGCGTTTCGATCAACGTCCCGACATCCATAACCCGTTCCCCCATGTTTTCTCCCGTTTGTCCGGCGGCTGTCCGCCATGGTTTTTGCTCTAATTGATTTGGATCACTGCCCCTCGAGATTGGCGATGACCTTTTCCAGAAGCTCTGCGACCAATCCCGCATCCGTCGAATCGATGCCAGCTACCGCCTTTCGATTGATGGCAACGCCGATCGGGAGCAATTCCTCCTTCAACTCGCGTCCGCGCTTCGTCAGGAAAAGGTGGTACTTTCTCAGGTCTTCGCCGCGCCGCGTCCGGCGCACGAAGCCTTTGCGCTCCAGGCTCGCCAGAACCGGGGTCAGGGATGCCTTCCGGACCCGCATGCGGTCGGCGAGGTCCACTTGCGTGAACCCCTCCTGCTGCCACAACCTGCGCAGTACAGCCCATTCCGCGACGCTGACACCGTACGGCAGCAGCCTGTCGGCGAGCGTGGCCACAAAAGCCCGATGGGCCTGCCGGACAAGAAAGCTGAGGCTGCGGTCCGTCAGCGCGTGCGGGTGATCGACCGATCCCGGACGCTGACGGATGGACGCCAATCGCGTGGCTGTGGACGGCATGCGCGAGATCCCGGGAGGCTCGATGGCACTGTCTTGCGAAGTATCGTATGGGCCCATACTATCTCGCGCAAGAGCGACGTCATCGACGGGTAGGGAGGCCAACCATGTCCGATACTGCATCCGAGACGGTTTCATCTGTCATCCGCGAATTGGTGGACGCGAACCACATTCTGTTCGATCAAGGCGTGGTGGACGGATTCGGCCATGTCAGCGTGCGTCATCCGGTTCGGCCGGATCGCTTTCTGCTCTCAAGAAGCATGGCGCCGGGGCTTGTCACCGCAAGAGATGTACTGGCGTTCGATCTGGAGGGGGCTCCGGTCGAGGCGGGTGGGCCGGCGGCCTATCTGGAGCGGTTCATCCATAGCGAGATCTATCGCCAGAGGCTGGATGTGGTTGCGGTCGTGCACAGCCACTCGCCCGCGGTCGTCCCGTTCAGCGTCGTGACCGGTACGAAGCTGCGGCCGATCTGCCATATGTGCGGCTTCCTTGGCGCGGGGACGCCGGTATTTGAAATCCGCGACTTTGCGGGGCCGGGGAGTGATCTGTTGATCAGCGATACCCGCCTTGGCGCGGCGCTCGCGCAAAGCCTCGGTCAGGGGCCGGTGGTATTGATGCGTGGCCACGGATCAACGGTGGTGGGAAGCACCTTGCGCCAGGCGGTATTCCGGGCGGTATACACGGAAGTCGGCGCACGCCTGCAGACGGAAGCGATGAGGCTCGGGCCGGTCACCTACCTGACGGAGGGCGAGGCCATCGCGACAACAAACACCAACAACACGCAAATCGATCGCGCCTGGAATCTTTGGCTGAAGGCCGCCCAGAACCGATCGATGGCCGGATGAAAACCGGGGCACTATTTGAGCGGACACGGCAGAATCCGGCCTAAGGATCTATTTCCCATTCCTCGGTAATGATGTTGGAGTCACGGTAAGCTGCCGTCGAGCAGACTAAGTCTTTCGGCGACGAGTTCTCCGGGCAACCGGCAAGGAGCGGAACAGCCGCCAAAGCCGAGCCACCGCTGCGCTGGAGTCCGCGGCCGGCGGCCTTTTTCCAGGGGGGTGGGCGAATGTTCGAATTCAGCAGGCGTAGGCAGCCAATCGCGCAGATTGATCTGACCGATCGTCAATCCTCCGCACCGAGTAAAATCTCTTCGTTGCAAGATGCGCTTGCGTCCTACTTGACCGACTTGGCCGCAGGGAAACTTGATTGTGATATCGGTGACATTGAGGCTTTCGCGGCGGACGGGGTCGCGAAGCCCGCTTTGATGGAAGCGATACGGACGTTGTCCGTCTCGATGACGCGCCAGGCATCTACCGACCTCGATCTGACCGTCGAGCTCTGCATCGACAGCAATGAAGCCTCGATCAGCGGCGCCAAGCTGATTGCTGCCTCCGTAGACCAGTCAATCCGGTGTCAAGGCCTTTGCTGCCGCAGCGGTCGAAATGGTCGCATCCGTTAGCACCATCAACGATACCAGTCAGTCGGCCGCCAGCGAAGCGTCTGCCATGCGTCAGATCGTGGACGAGAGTGTTGTCGATGTGCGCCGGACCATGACGACGATGAACGGGATCGCACAGTCGGTTCAGGAGACCTCCGCCAAAGTCGCCGACCTAAGTGCGGCATCTGTCGAAATCGGTTCCATTGTCGGGACGATCGAAGCGATCGCGCGGCAGACTAATCTGCTTGCGCTTAACGCCACCATCGAAGCAGCGCGGGCAGGCGAATATGGCAGGGGCTTTGCCGTGGTTGCAGGCGAAGTCAAGAATCTGTCGCAGCAGACGAGCAAGGCGACCGAGGATATCAAGGCGCGGATCAACCGACTCCAGGACGAAATGGCAAAGATTGTGGACGCGATGTCCGCGGGCGCTGCTGCGGTCCAGACGGGTAGCGGCGAAATGAAAGAGCTCGCCGTAAAGATCGACGAAGCAGGCCGTCGCGCCGCGATGGTAAGCATCAAAATGGACGAGATTTCCAGAGTCCTCGCAGATCAGGGTGCTGCGACCAACGAGGTCGCGCAAGGAATTACCGCTATCGCCGATCTGTCGTCTGTCAACGTCGATGAGGTCAAAGCATTGGCCGATACGATGAGCAAGGCCGACTCAAATATCGGCAAGATGCTAAATCATCTCGCCAGCCTTTCACTGCCGGACAAGATCGTCCGCCTTGCCAAGGCGGATCACGTCATCTGGAAGAAGCGCTTGGTCGACATGTCGGTCGGACGAGTGGCGCTCAAGGCGGACGAACTCAGCGATCACAAAACCTGCCGACTCGGAAAGTGGTACTACGGCGACGGGAAACAAAAATTTGGCGGGAACGCAGTATTCCAGCGTCTCGACCAACCCCACGCGGCAGTTCACAGGCACGGCAAGGAAGCCGCGCGGCTTTTCGGGCTCGGACAATTGCAGGAGGCTTTGAGCGAAATTGCCAAGGTCGAAGCCGCTTCAGTCGAGGTCCTGGCTGATCTGGATAGGCTGCGAGCATCCTGATCAGGAGATATTGACCAGCTCGGCTTGTCGGCAAGCTTTCGATTTGCATCCATGCCTTCAAGTCCGACGCCTTCACTCCGAAATCGCTTTGGCCGAATGGACCTGATTGCGCAGCATGAACTTCTGGATCTTGCCGGTTGATGTCTTTGGAATCGGACCGAACACGACAGCCTTCGGCGTCTTGAAGCCCGGCATCTGGGCGCGGCAAAACGCGATGATATCGGCCTCGGTCGCCTGTGCATTTTCTTTCAGCTCGACGAAGGCGCAGGGCACCTCGCCCCATTTCCCGTCCGGTTTGGCGACCACGGCCGCGAACAGCACGGCGGGATGCTTGTAGAGCACATCTTCAACCTCGACCGAGGAGATGTTCTCGCCGCCGGAAATGATGATGTCCTTTGAACGGTCCTTGATGATGACGTAGCCATGTTCATCGAGCACGCCGAGATCACCGGTGTGGAACCAGCCGCCGGCAAAGGCCTCACTGGTGGCCTTTTCGTTCTTGAGATAGCCTTTCATCACGATGTTACCGCGGAACATCACCTCGCCGATGGTCTCGCCGTCGCGCGGCACCTCGCGCATGGTTTCGGGATCGATCACCGTGACGGCTTCCTGCAGCGGGTAGGCCACGCCCTGCCGACGCTTGAGTTGCGCCCGCTGATCGGCGGGCAGATCGTCCCAGCCCGGCTGCTCCGCGCAAACCGAGGCGGGCCCATACACTTCGGTCAGGCCATAGACGTGCGTCAGCCTGATTCCGATGCTTTCGGCACCCTCGAGCACGGCAACCGGCGGCGCAGCACCCGCGATCAAACCGACCACGGGTCGGGCGGCTGATTTCTTCGGCGCATCGGGCGCGTTGATCAGCGTGTTATAAACGATCGGCGCCCCGCACATGTGGGTGACGCCGTGCTTTCCGATCAACTCAAAAATCCTGGCGGGATCGACCTTGCGCAGGCAGACATTGACACCGGCCGCAGCCGCAATGGTCCAGGGGAAACACCAGCCGTTGCAATGGAACATCGGCAACGCCCACAAATAGACCGGGTGCTGCCCGAGATCGGCGGCGAGGATGTTGCTGACGGCGTTGAGGTACGCGCCACGGTGATGCGTGACCACCCCCTTGGGATTGCCGGTTGTCCCCGAGGTGTAGCTCAGTGCGATGGCGTCCCATTCGTCCTGCGGGAGGCGGGCGACGAAGGTTTCGTCGCCCTGCGACAGCGCGTCCTCATATTCGATCTCGCCAATCCGCTTTCCGCCTGCGAAAGCCCTGTCGTCGACATCGATGATGGCGGGCTTTTCGCCCTTCATCAACGTCAGCGCTTCCGCAATCACGCCGGAAAACTCCGGGTCGACCAGAATGATCTTGGCGCCGCCGTGATCGAGCTGGAAAGCGATCGAGGAAGCATCAAGCCTTACGTTGAGCGCATTGAGCACAGCGCCGGCCATCGGGACCGCGAAATGAGCCTCGTTCATCGCCGGGATATTCGGCAGCATGGCTGCGACCGTATCGCCGGGGCCGATGTTTCGCTGCGCAAGATATGAGGCGAAGCGCCGGCAGCGCGCATAAGTCTGCGACCAGGTGAAGACGCGGCCCTCGTAGACGGCGCTGGTGTGATCAGGATAAATCGCAGCCGTGCGCGCCAAAAAGCTCAGTGGCGTCAAGGCCACGAAATTGGCGGGCGTTTTCTCCAGGCCGATGCTGTACTGGTTTTGTTTTTCACCCATCGGTCATCTCCCAATCATGATACCTACATAATACTTAGAGGAACCCGATCGAGATCCACGGAAAAATCGCCACGATAATCAACCCGACCATCAGCGCCAGCATATAGCCCCAGATCGGGCGAATGCCCTCGGCGGGGTCGACGCGCCCAATGGCGCAGGCGGCATAATATCCCACTCCGAATGGCGGGGCGAACAGTCCAATGCCCATGGCGAGGATGATGATCATCGCATAATGGACCTCGTGCACGCCGACCGCCCGTGCGATCGGAAACAACAGCGGGCCAAACAGCACGATCGCCGGAATACCCTCGAGCACGCTGCCTAGAACCGTGAAAGCTGCGATCGACACGGCGATAAAGGCCGCCGAACCACCGGGCAGGCCGGTCATCGCGGCCGCCAGCGCGTGTGAAAACCCTGATTGGGTCAAGCCCCAGGCCATGCCGGTCGCGGTGCCGATGATGAGCAGGATCGCACCCGAGAGGCAGGCGGTTTCGATCAGCATCGGCATCAACCGTCGCCAGTTGAACTGGCGATAGATCACCAGACCGACGACAAAGCCGTAGACGATCCCGATCGTGGAGACCTCAGTCGCGGTCGCAATCCCCTCAACCACCGCGGCGCGGATCACGAAGGGCAGCGCCAGCGCGGGCAGGGCGACCACGAAGGTGCGGACGATCTCGGCGCCGCTGGCGCGCCTGACGTGGCTAAGGTCCTCGCCCCGGTAGCGCCACCACACCAGTGCCGACAGGGTGATGGCCAGCACCACGCCCGGCAACAGGCCTCCGGTAAACAGCGCCGAAATCGAAACGCCGGTCACGGAGCCGATGGTGATCAGGACCAGGCTGGGCGGGATGGTCTCGGTCTGCGCCCCGGTGGCGGCGAGCAGCGCGACCAGATCGCCGGGCCGGGCGCCGCGCTGCTTCATTTCCGGAAACAGCACCGGCGCCACCGCCGCCATGTCGGCGGCTTTCGAACCGGATATGCCCGACACCAGATACATCGCGCCGACCAGCACGTAATTCAGGCCGCCGCGCACATGGCCGAGCAGGCTCGCCAGAAAGGCCACCATCGCGCGCGCCATGCCGGCCATCTCGATCAGCAATCCGAGGAAGATGAACAGCGGCACCGCGAGCAGGATCAGGTGGCTCATGCCCTCGTCCATCCGTCCGACCAGCACCATCAGCGGCGTGCGCGTGGTCAGCGCCAGATAGCCGAAAATCGCGAGCCCGAACGCGAAGGCGATCGGGACGCCCGCGAAGACGCAGAAGCCGACCACACCGACAAAGAAAATGACCAGATTGATATTGCCGAGCGGACGCAGCCACGGCGTCGCCAGCCAGAAAACCGCGACCAGCAGCGCGACCGACAGCAGCGCGCGCAGCACCAGCCCGGTATCGCCGACCCGCACCAGCCGCAATAATGCAAACAGCGCCATCAGGCAGACGCCGATCGGCAGCGCCGCCGCGCGCCAGGTATTGGATATCTGCAGGGCCGGTGTCGTGATGAAACTTTCTTCGTAGGCATATTGATAGGCCGGCCCGACGATCAGCAGTAAGAAGGCCAGCGCGGCGCAGGTCGCGACGACGTCGAGATAGGCCCGCATGGCGGGCGTTGCATTGGCGACAACGGCCGTCATCCGCATATGCTCGGAGCGGCGAAACGCCACCACGGCGCCCAGCATCGCCAGCCAGAGAAACAGGATCGATGCCAGTTCATCCGACCAGATTAAGGGGCGTTGCAGGCCGTAACGTGAAACGACGCCGGCAAACAGCGTGACAATCTCGGCGACAACCAGCAATGCGGCCGGCAGCTCGACCAGCATTCCGAGCCAGGTATCGAGCCTCACCGCAAGCGAACGGCGGCGAGGGGACACCACCTCACCGGTCGCCGCCTGCGTCGCCTCGGCGTGAGCCATCATCGTCCCTTGATAATTCTATGGATCGCCCGTTACGAAAGCTTGCCGACGGATTTCTCCAGTATCGACCAGGCCTCTTCGCCGTACTTTCCCTTCCATTCGGAGTAGAACCCGGCCGAGCGCAGCTTCTCGCGGAAAGGCGCGACATCCGGCTGGTTGAAGATCAACCCCTTGCTTGCGAGGTCCTCGCGTACGGTAGCATTGAGCTTCTCGGTATCAGCACGGGCTTTAAGCGCAGCCGCGTTGATATTCTTTTCCACGACCGCTCGCACCTCGGCGGGCAGCGCTTCCAGGGCACGGCGGTTGGCCAGGAACCAGTAGCCGTCCCACATGTGGTTCGTCAGGGAGCAGTACTTCTGGACTTCGTACAGTTTGGCCGTGGAAATCAGCGCCAGTGGATTTTCCTGGCCTTCGACGATCTTGGTCTGCAGCGCCGAATAGACCTCGTTGAAATTGATCGAAGCGGGCGCCGCGTCAAACGCCTTGAACATCGAGGTCCAGAGCGGCGATACCGGCACCCGGATTTTGAAGCCCTTGTAGTCGCCGGGTCCGTTGATCGGCCTGGTCGAGGAGGTGGTTTGTCGAAAGCCATTGTCCCAGATCTTTTCGAACGCGATGATATTCGCCTTGGCAACCTCCCTGCGCACAAAGGCCCCGAGATCGCCGTCCATGGCCTTCCAGACCGTGGGATAATCCGGGAAAGCGAAGCCCATCCCGTTGATCGAGGCCGCCGGAACGAGCGTCGCCAGGATCAGGCCGGACATCGTGAAGAACTCGACGCCCCCGGAACGCAGCTGGCTCAATACATCGGTGTCGGCGCCAAGCTGGTTATTCGGGAAAATCTGCAGATCGAAGCGGCCATTGGTCTCGGTTTTTATCGCCGCCGCCATTTCCTTGGAGCGAATGTTCAGAGGATGCGAATCCGGCAGGTTATTGGCAAATTTGTAGGAGAATTCGGCTTGCTGAGCGCGCGCGACGAACGGGGCGCCCACGCTGCCCATCACCGCCGAGGCTGCGGATGCCTTCAATAACGTCCGTCGCGAAACGCCCATCTGTAGTCTCCCTGAATTATTCTTATAGATTGCATCATACGGACCCGGCGCCGCCGGGTCATTAGCCGTCTCGGCCGGCTTATTGCCCGCTTTCAACGAAAATACCAAGCCTTCCGGCAACCAGCTGTCTTGCCGCAAATTTCTCTGCACGGCCGCGCTGTCGGGATCCACGGCGACGACGGGCTGGATCGCTCGTCCGGGAGGACTTCGCGCTGAGCACTGTTGCTGCCGCCGGCGTCGAACTGGGCGCGCCGCGGATCATTACCATTGGCTCGCGATCACCATTATCCGGTGACAGGGAGCGCTGGGGATACGGCGGTTCCGGCCAGGCACCATGACGCGATCGCACGAGATCCCGATAGCGGCGCTCCATGGAAGCGCGAACCTCCGGCTGTTGCCGCCAGCGCCTGAAAATATCGCGGAACATCAAAATCTAGATACAAGTAATTGAAATAATTACGGAATCAAATATTCCATAATATACCTTATGCGAATCTATTGTCTTCCTCTCTGTCCGCAGGCTG
>CAVRAH010000004.1:102500-107284 GCA_963718925.1 uncultured Alphaproteobacteria bacterium | reverse complement strand
GCCACCGCGGTTGTTCATCATGGCATCGAGACGATCGCGTTCCTTTTCGAAGCTTGCCAGCATCGGCCCGTCGAGCGAGCGGCCGCGCGGCAGCTTGATGCGCATCGGATCGACGAAGCGGCCGTTGACCAGAATTTCGTAGTGGACGTGGGCGCCGGTCGATTGCCCGGTCGAACCGACGAAGCCGATGACCTGGCCCTGCCGAACCCGCTTGCCGACTTCCAGTCCCTTGGCGAAGGCCGACATGTGGCCGTAGGCGGTCTCGTAGCCGTTGTTGTGCTTGAGCTTGACGTATTTGCCGTAGCCGCCTTCCCAGCCGGCGGTTTCGACCACGCCGTTGCCTGAGGCGAAGATCGGCGTGCCGTAGGGGGTCGCCCAGTCGACGCCGGTGTGCATCTTGACGTAACCGAGGATGGGATGGCGGCGGCTGCCGAAGCCGGAGCGCATGATGGCGTTGTTGACGGGCTTGCGGACCAGGAACTTCTTCGCGCTCTTGCCGGTCTCATCGTAGAAATCGACGACGGCATCGTCCGGGGTCTGGAAACGGTAGTATTTCTTGGTTTCGCCGCCGACCGTGAGCGAGGCGAACAGCACTTCGGACTTTTCGTTGCTGGAGGAGCCTTCGTCCTCGCCGGCGAAGAACACGTCGAAGGAGTCGCCGGGCTGCACCTTGCGCTGGAAGTCGACGTCGTAGGAATAGATGCGGACCATGTCCTCGATGACGGTCGGCGGCACCTTGTTGCGCAGCGCGGTCTCGTAGATGCTTTGATAGAGCCGCACGCCGGTTCCGTCGTCATCGTCATCGTCGCTGTTGTTATCGGCGGTATCGGTGACGGTGTTCATGCTCTGGACGTCGACGGCGACGTATTTGCCGAGATCGGACAGCGCGGCGACCGCTTCGACGGCGGAATCGTTGGCGACGATCACCCGGTAGGGCTGCAGCCGCTGGCCGGGGCCGGCGGGCGCCATCAGGATGCGAACTTTCTGGCCTTCCTTCAGGCCGCCGTCGCGGCCGCGGGGGCCGAGCGTGGTGGCGATTGCTTTGGCCTCTTCCGGCGTTGCGCCCTGATCGCGCAGGATCGAGGTGATGCTATCGCCTTTCTTGACGACATGGACGCGTTCGCCCGTCGGATTGCCGCCGGTGATCTGGTCCTTGGTCTTCGGCAGCAGCGTGACGTTTTCAGGGACCACCCGGGTTTCAAAGCCGGCATAGGGGTCGGAGACGTTGCCTTCGGTGGCGTAGGCCAGTTTGAGCCCGGCCTGCGCGCCGCTGGCGTCGGCCGTGGCGTTGGCGAGCGCCGCGTAGCGGACGCCGCCGTTGCCGCGCCAATTCGAGGCATCGCGGACCCGCATCATGATCTCGTCGAGCGCGATCACCGCGGCGATCTTGGCCTTGGGCAGGATCGGCCCGAGATCCTTGGTGACGAAGGAAACCTCGGCATCGGGTTCGACCGCGTCGGCGTTGTTCGGATCGTCGGAGGCGGCCGGCGCGGTGGTGCCGACATCGGCGTCAGCATGCGCTGGGCGTTGAACGGCGGGATCTTGGCGCTGAGATCGCTGGTCGTCATCGACAGATTGCCGGAGATGCGGATGAACGGCCGCACCCGCATCACGTCGCGGTTGCCGACCCGGGTGACCGTCGAAACCCGCACCACGTTGCGCGCCGCGGTCGCCTCGCCGGGCGGCGGCAGACGATCGCTCTTGTGCAGGCTGGCGCTGTGGTCGTTGGCGCCGAACGCGCCGCGCAGCGCGCCCTCGACCCGTTCCGGCACCTTGGCAAAGGTCATTTCGCCGTCGAGAGACGCAAAAACGGCGCCGCCGATCAGGGCCGCGCCGCACAGACCGGTCAGGATGGTGCCGCTAAACCACTGCACGGAGACGCGGCGGCGATCGATCACCGCGGCCTCGGAGCCGTCGACGGAAAGCGGCGGCTCGTGACCGAGATCGATGATCCCGGTCTCGCGTCCGTAACCGCCCCCGCGTGACGTCCTGTGGCTCAAACCACCGTCCCCCCAAATTCCATCGACATTCGACGAGACCTGCGCCCATCCCTGACCCGCATTCGCCCTCTTGAAAGGGAGATTCGGGAGCGCGGCGTGCCGCATGGATGTCCGTGATCAAGAGGCCGAAAGGCTGGCCGAAATCACGAACGCTGATGGTGTGCAGATCTCTTCGATGTTGTCTCGTCCGCAGGGAAAAGGCGACGGGTTCATGGATGATCGCCGATCCCCCGAGTATTGGAATGCCGGCAGCCCCCACTGGCACCCGGCGATTCAATACCTACTGTATGCCAGAACGTCGCAGGATTGTGGCTCAAGTACGGCGCTAAGTCCCTAAAAATCGGGACTTCCTCGCTGTGCGAGATTCTCTTGCATGATGCGACGATTTGTTGACATCAGCCGTTGACAACGCCGATCGGGCGGGCTTATAAACCGCCCACTGAGCGCGGCGCTGTCTTGGCCCTTGGCCAAGGCATGTTTTCGTGCCCGTGAAGCTCCTCACTAAGATGAGTGAATCAACAGCCGATCACAATCGGTTGTCATTTGCCGTCGAGTGAGGATCTTCGGAAGGCTTCCTTCGGGAGGGTTCCAGAGAAAGGCTCCCGCGACGGGAGAGGGGTTTTCGGACCCCGGGCTGTTTGACAAGTGAAGATGAAGAAAGAGAAACGTGGACGGCGGAGTCCTTGCGAGTCTCGATTACTTGAAGGCTTAAGTCTTCGGACTTTTTCACGGTATTGAGGCTGGACGAAAGACTTCGGCGGTACACGTTTATATAGGTTACACCATCGTTGTTCGCGATGTGAATCGCGTTCAATAAATATGGTGGGACCTCGTCAAACGTTGTGATCAGCCGGTTCAAAGTTTCAAGTCCAACTTGAGAGTTTGATCCTGGCTCAGAGCGAACGCTGGCGGCAGGCTTAACACATGCAAGTCGAGCGGGCGTAGCAATACGTCAGCGGCAGACGGGTGAGTAACGCGTGGGAACGTACCTTTTGGTTCGGAACAACACAGGGAAACTTGTGCTAATACCGGATAAGCCCTTACGGGGAAAGATTTATCGCCGAAAGATCGGCCCGCGTCTGATTAGCTAGTTGGTGAGGTAACGGCTCACCAAGGCGACGATCAGTAGCTGGTCTGAGAGGATGATCAGCCACATTGGGACTGAGACACGGCCCAAACTCCTACGGGAGGCAGCAGTGGGGAATATTGGACAATGGGCGCAAGCCTGATCCAGCCATGCCGCGTGAGTGATGAAGGCCCTAGGGTTGTAAAGCTCTTTTGTGCGGGAAGATAATGACGGTACCGCAAGAATAAGCCCCGGCTAACTTCGTGCCAGCAGCCGCGGTAATACGAAGGGGGCTAGCGTTGCTCGGAATCACTGGGCGTAAAGGGTGCGTAGGCGGGTCTTTAAGTCAGGGGTGAAATCCTGGAGCTCAACTCCAGAACTGCCTTTGATACTGAGGATCTTGAGTTCGGGAGAGGTGAGTGGAACTGCGAGTGTAGAGGTGAAATTCGTAGATATTCGCAAGAACACCAGTGGCGAAGGCGGCTCACTGGCCCGATACTGACGCTGAGGCACGAAAGCGTGGGGAGCAAACAGGATTAGATACCCTGGTAGTCCACGCCGTAAACGATGAATGCCAGCCGTTAGTGGGTTTACTCACTAGTGGCGCAGCTAACGCTTTAAGCATTCCGCCTGGGGAGTACGGTCGCAAGATTAAAACTCAAAGGAATTGACGGGGGCCCGCACAAGCGGTGGAGCATGTGGTTTAATTCGACGCAACGCGCAGAACCTTACCAGCCCTTGACATCCCGGTCGCGGATTCCAGAGACGGAGTCCTTCAGTTCGGCTGGACCGGAGACAGGTGCTGCATGGCTGTCGTCAGCTCGTGTCGTGAGATGTTGGGTTAAGTCCCGCAACGAGCGCAACCCCCGTCCTTAGTTGCTACCATTTAGTTGAGCACTCTAAGGAGACTGCCGGTGATAAGCCGCGAGGAAGGTGGGGATGACGTCAAGTCCTCATGGCCCTTACGGGCTGGGCTACACACGTGCTACAATGGCGGTGACAATGGGACGCTAAGGGGCAACCCTTCGCAAATCTCAAAAAGCCGTCTCAGTTCGGATTGGGCTCTGCAACTCGAGCCCATGAAGTTGGAATCGCTAGTAATCGTGGATCAGCACGCCACGGTGAATACGTTCCCGGGCCTTGTACACACCGCCCGTCACACCATGGGAGTTGGTTTTACCTGAAGACGGTGCGCTAACCGCAAGGAGGCAGCCGGCCACGGTAGGGTCAGCGACTGGGGTGAAGTCGTAACAAGGTAGCCGTAGGGGAACCTGCGGCTGGATCACCTCCTTTCTAAGGATGATCCTTCAGATCAGCTTACGCTCATCTATCGGATCGTTTTAGAAACATCAGGGGCCAGCAATTTCAGGATTGTTGAGCTCCATTGGCGGGATTTCGCCGTCTTCGTTTCTCTTTCTTCGCGGACGAACACGCGCCAGGGGCTTAGCGCTTGTGCGATGCATCCGGCGCTTGGCCGGTGCGCGCGAGCAGGCCCCGATCCTTTCGAGGATATGGTCGTTAGGGGCTTGTAGCTCAGTTGGTTAGAGCGCGCGCTTGATAAGCGTGAGGTCGGAAGTTCAAGTCTTCCCAGGCCCACCACTTTGATCGAGTGCGTTTTCTCTTCGACGAGATGCGTCTAGCTCATCGACAGCCTGTGAAGCATTCGTCTTCTGGTACGGGGCCATAGCTCAGCTGGGAGAGCGCGTGCTTTGCAAGCA
>CAVRAH010000004.1:0-97500 GCA_963718925.1 uncultured Alphaproteobacteria bacterium | reverse complement strand
GCTTTTCGTCGTCATACGGGCCGACCCATTCGGCGGCGTCGATGGTGCCTTTCTCCAGCGCCGGATAGATGTCGCCGGCGGCGATCTGTTGCGGTACGCCGCCGACTTTCGCGATGATGTTTCCGGCGAAGCCGCCGACGCGGAATTTCAATCCCTTGAAATCCTCGATCGTCTTGATCTCCTTCCGGAACCAGCCGCCCATCTGCGCGCCGGTGCTGCCGGTCGGAATCCCCAGCACGTTCTGCTCCTTCAGGAGGTCGTTGAGCAGGTCCTGGCCGCCGCCCCACAACAACCAGGAAATGTGCTGGCGCGTGTTGAGGCCGAACGGCAGCGCCGTGCCGAAAGTGAAGGCGGCGTTCTTGCCCCAGTAGTAATACAGCGCCGTGTTGCCCATTTCGACCGTGCCGTTCGACACCGCGTCGAGTACCTGCAGTCCGGGCACGATTTCGCCGGCGGCGAAGGACTGGATCTGAAAGCGGTTGTCGGTGATTTCGGCGACGCGTTTGCAGAAATGTTCGCAGCCGCCGTAAAGCGTATCCAGCGACTTCGGCCAGCTTGCGGCAAGCCGCCACTTCACATCGGGCATCGATTGGGCGACCGCAGGCGCGGCAACCGTGCTGGCGGCAAGGCCGATGCCGCCGGCTTTCAGGAATTCACGACGTTTCATGCGCTTCCCCTCTGTTTGTGCCGATAGCTCGACGAGGGACAACGATCTTGACTGTCGCTTTTTGTTTCGCCGACGGCTGACGTTGAACGGACGTCCGGAGTGCAATCCGGATCCGGTCAGGATGACCAATCAGGTCGGGTGAATCAAGGGCGGCGTAGCGTAACGCAATTGCGAGAAGCGCGATGGCCCCGCTTCATTGTGCTGCGCCGAACTTCGCTTCCATCGCCCGCCGCGTCTTGACCGTCTCGTTGTCTGCATCGATCTCGACATCGCTCCAGCGCACCAGCGCACCATGGGCGATGTCGTTCTTCAGCTTCACCCGATGGGCGAGCCCGATCGGCAGCGCGCCGGCCTCGAGGCTGGCGGCCGCCGGCATCAGTTTGCCCCAAACCGTATAGCCGCCTTCGCCGTCGAGCATTTCGCCAGCGCGCAAGCTCCGCTTCGCCACCGAGGCGACATCGCCGCGAAAATCGAAAGCCATCCCGGTTGGCTCCTTGCGCAGCGCTGCCGACAGGATCGAGATGTTCAATTCGAGCCCGATCAGATGATAGGGTTTGTACATCGCCGCATAGCGGCCGCTCGAATCGGTTTTCAGCCCGTATTGCCTGAAACAGTCAGCGGCATAGTCGTTCGGCGCTTCCAGCACGACATAGACGCCCCAGCGCAGATCGCGGAACACCGGACGCCCGTCGCGCTCGAGCGACGATACCACTTCCACCACGCCGGATTTCTCCAGCATGCCGCCCTTGTCACGCGGTCGCAGCACATGCGGCAGATCGTCGACGCCGCAGGGCGGGAACAGCAGCCCGTCGGTCGGAACCTCCAACCCCGTCGCGTTCGCAATCGCCGCCATTTCGATCGCCGATTTGGTGCCGTCGAGAAACGAGTTGAACATTTGCGGGTTCATGCCGGCCGATTGCGCCTCATCCGCCGTCAGCCCGTAATGGCTCCAGACCCCTTGCGGCGTCACGTCATGGTAGGCCGGCAGGTATTTCGTTCCCTTGCCGGCGGCGACGACGCGGAAGCCGGTGGCGCGGGCCCAGTCGACCATCTCGGCGGTGAGCGCCGGCTGGTCGCCATAGGCCAGCGAATAGACCACGCCGGCCTCGCGCGCTTCCTCCGCGAGCAGCGGTCCCGCCAGCACGTCGGCCTCGACATTGACCATGACGATGTGCTTTCGGTGCGCAATCGCCGCGCGCGCATGCCTGATGCCGACCGCGGGATTGCCGGTGGCTTCCACGATCACTTCGATATTCCCCGATGTCGCCTTGGCTGCGTCGGCCGTGAATGTGGTCGCCGCGATCCGCGCGGCATCCCAGCCGACGGTTCGGCACGCCTCGCGTGCGCGATCCGGATCGAGATCGACGATCACGGGCACCTCGATGCCCGGGCAATGTGGCACTTGCGACAAGAACATCGAGCCGAACTTGCCGGCGCCGATCAGTGCGACGTTGACCGGTTTCCCAGCCACGAGGCGGGCGGTGAGCAGACGGTGAAGGTTCATGGAAGGATGTTCTGCCTTTCGTCATTCCGGGACGCGCCACCCGAACTCGGGTTTACCCGAGTTCGGTAATATCATTGTCCAAGTCGGCAATAGCCGACTTGGACGCGCGGGCCCGAAATCCATACTCCCTATGGTGGTTATGGATTCCGGGCTCGACGCTGCGCGTCGCCCCGGAACGACGGCTGATTAATGTCGGTTCGTACCTCTACTCCGCGGCCTGGCGCGGGGCGCGTGCGAGCCGGAGCAGGGCGTCGTCATCGACCGTCTCGATCGGCGTGAAATCGCGATGGGCGATGTATTCCGGCCGCGTGGGGTTGCGGATGTAGTTGGAGACTGCATTCAGCGTCAGATAGACGATCTTGCGCGGATAGGGCGTGATGTTGCCGGCCGAGCCATGCACCAGATTGCCGTGGAACATCAAGAGGCCGCCGGCCTTGCCGGTCGGCGCGACGATGCCGCCTTCCTTAACCAGCCGCGTCACGGTCTCCTCGTCCAGCGTCCACAGCGGATAGGATGTGGTCTGAAGGTCGTGCGAGGCCTTGAGGTCGCCGGCGTGCTGGCTCCGCGGCACCAGCATCAGGGGGCCGTTGATCGGCATCACCTCGTCGAGGAAAATCGCGATGTTCATCGCGCGCGGCTGCGGCATGCCGTCGTCGCGCTTCCAGGTGCCGTAATCCTGATGCCACTGCCAGACGTCGCCGGTGAAGGCCGATTTGGCGTTGATCTTGTACTGGTGCATGTAGACCTTCTCGCCGAAGATCTGCTCCACCGGCTCGATCATGCGCGGATGCGCGCCGAGCAGACGGAACGCCTCGTTGTAGAGATGGGCGGCAAAGGCAGTGCGCGGCGCGCCGCTCTTCTCGCGCCATACCTCGGGCCGCTTGGTGTCATAGATGCTTTCCGCCTCGCGGGCGAGCAGGGCGACCTCTTCCTGGCTGAACAGTTCCGGCAGAAACAGCCAGCCTTCCCGGTTGAAATCATCGATCTGCTGCTGGGTCAGCTTCATGCGGTTCCTCCTGGCGCTTTCGGGTCAAGCCCGTATCGTTGTTGCCGACAGAATAGCACCGGGAAGAGGGGTTTACCAACCCGCGCCGGCGAACGCCCCCGCGGCACCTGATCCCGGAGCGCGCTGGAAAGCACTTGCTTGGACGGGGCGACGGCCAGTTCCTTCACCCCGCCAGAAACTCCAGCACGATTTCGCTAAATCTCTGCGGCGCCTGTTCGAACATCGGATGCGTGGTGTTCGGAATGATCGCGGTTGTCGACCCCTTCACGTGAGCCGCCAGCGTATGCAGCACATGCGGCAGCGTGCCTTTGGTGTTGCCGCCACCGATGAACAGCGTCGGTGTCCTGATCGCCTCCGCGTCCGCTTTGGAAAACGGCGGGCGGTTATCCCGGACCTGGCCGATCAGCGTCATGGCGTTGTCGCGCAACAATTGCTTCGGCGTTGCCGGCAGCCGCGCCCAGGCGCCGGGGCCTTCGAGCGTATCCATGAAGAACGCCAATCCGCCGTCGACATCGCCGGCGGCGATCTTTTCGGCCGCGGCCGCAAATCTCGCGGCGAGCGGCGAGGGGCCGGGTTTTGCGGCCGGATCGAGCGTGGCATCGAGCTCGCCGCCGGGTTCCGCCAAAATCAGTCTACGCAACAGATCGGGCCGCCGCTGCGCGAGGCGAAACGAGACGTGACCGCCGCGCGAGTGCCCCATCAGGTCCACCGGCTTTGGGTCGAGCTGTTCGATGAAGGCGATCATGTCGTCGACATGCTGCGCGATCGAATAGGTATCGCCGCGGCCGTCCCAATGCTCCGGGAAAAAGTGCCGTAGCGACACCGCAATCACCCGATGGCTTCGCGACAGCGGCCCGAGCACCGCCGACCAGATGCGGAAATCGCACAGCGAGCCATGCACGCAGACCAGCGGCGGACGGTTATCCCTGGCCTGCCCGACCTCGAGATAGGCCATGTCGTATCCATTGACGCGAAGGGTTTGCATTGGGGGACTCGGGAGGCGGATGACGAGAGGGGAGCGGCCGCATCGGCAAGAAGCATTTTTCAAAGAAGATCGATCACCGGGTCAAGCCCGATGGCGACGAAATACCGGAAAACCCCGGCAACTTTTTCATAGGACAGCGCAAATTCCCCCGGATTCCGGGTGGATCGCAACAATCTCCAAGCCCATATTGCCGGCCTGCATCAAGCTCACAACATGGGGCGATCAGATTTGGAGCCAGCCATGACCGGTTACACCTTTGCAATTTTTGAGACCGCGATCGGCAGTTGCGGCATCGTGTGGGCTGCGCGCGGCATCAACGGGGTGCAATTGCCGATGGGAAACGAGGCCAAGACCCGTTCCCGCATCCTCCAGCGCTACGGCGACGTCGCGGAGGCGCCGCCGCCGACCGAAGTGCAACACGCGATCGCGGGGATCGTCGAGCTGCTCGAGGGCAAGCCGAACGATCTCGCCGACGTCGAGCTCGATCTCGATGGCGTTCCGGAATTCCACCGCGGGGTCTATGACATCGCCCGGACCATTCCGCCGGGCAAGACCATGACCTATGGCGATATCGCCAGGCGGCTCGGCGGCGTCGAGCTGTCGCGCGATGTCGGTCAGGCGTTGGGGCGCAATCCCTGTCCGATCGTGGTGCCGTGCCACCGCGTGCTCGCCGCTGGCGGCAAGCCCGGCGGATTTTCCGCCAATGGCGGCGTCGTCACCAAGCTGAAAATGCTCGCCATCGAAGGCGCGGTGGTCAATCACACCCCGAGCCTGTTTGATTGAGTTGACTTCGTTTCGCCGCCAGACCCGTCATCCTGAGGAGGCCGCAACGCGGCCGTCTCGAAGGACGACGGCCTGTGCGACTCATCCTTCGAGGCTCGCTACGCGCGCACCTCAGGATGACGGATAAGCCTGCGATTCGACTTAAAGCTGCTGCTGACTTAACTCGTCGCCACCGCTTCGCAGGAAAATCCGTCACCGCGCCGCCGGATTTTCCCAGTCGATGGCGAGGGGAAATGCGCGGTGCAGCACAGCGTGTCGGTGTCGCAATAGCGTTCCAGGAAATTGCGCCGCGTCACGGCGGCCTGCGCCTGGTCGACATCGAATTTCGGCGACAGGGCAGGATAGCGCGTCTGCAGCGGCGAGTGCATCAAATCGCCGCTGAAGACCGCGTCGTCCTTGCCGCGGCCGAACGTGAACGCGACATGCCCGGGCGTATGGCCCGGCGTCGGCAGGATGCGCATGTGATCGCCGATCTCGTAATCGCTGCGCACGATGTCGGCCCGCTTGGCTTCGACAACGGGCAACACGCTGTCGCCGAACGGCGGCACGGGGGTCTTGGCGTTCTGCTCCGTCCAGTAATCGAATTCGTCTTTACCGAAGACGTAGCGCGCATTGGGAAATGTCGGCACCCAGCGGTCACCGTCCAGCCGCGTGTTCCATCCGACGTGATCGACGTGCAGATGCGTGCACATCACGAAATCGATATCCTCGACCGAAAACCCCGCGCTCGCCAGCCCGCGCATGTAGGTGTCGTCGGTCTTCATATTCCATTTCGGGCGCAGCGGCCGCGGCTTGTCGTTGCCGATGCAGCTGTCGACCAGGATGGTGTGATGCGGGGTCTTTACGATATAGGATTGGAAGCACAGGATCAGCACGTCATTGGCGTCGATCGCACCCGCCTCCTGCATCCACGGCCTGTTCTCCGCGAGCAGGTCCGCCGTCAGCCCGGGGAACAAATCCTGCGCCGGCAGGAAGGTGGTCTCCTGCTCGATGAGGCGATGGATGGTGAGGTCGCCGACGGCGAATTTAAGACCCATGACAGCTCTCTGCCTCAGGCCGGCGGCGGCACGGAGATCTTGACCGAGGGCCGGCTCAGCATTCGCTCATGGAATGCATCGAGCTTCGGATAGGCCTTGCGCCAGCCGCAATCGGCGAAGCGGAAATCGGCATAACCGAGGACGCAGGCGAGCGCGATCTGGACGATATCGAGGGGACGCGACAGCACGTCCGCCTGCTTCTCGAAGCGCGCCATGCCGGTCCAGGCCCGGTTCCAGTGATCGTCGGACCACGCCTGCCATTGCAGCCCCTGCGGCCGCACCATTTTCTCGTAGCGACACAGCAGCATGGAATCGAGCATGCCCTGCAGCAGCGAATGGTCGCTCTTGACCTTCCACCGGTTGGCCCCGGACGCCGGGATCAATTTGCCGCCGCCGGCGAGTTCGTCGAGATATTCGACGATGACATAGGAATCGATGATGACGTCGCCGTTGTCGAGGATCAACGCCGGCAGTTTCTTCAGCGGATTGATATGCGAATATTGCTCGTTGGGCTGGCCGGGCGCCACCGCCGTCGGCACAAATTCGATTTTGTCGATCAGGCCGAGTTCGATCGCGGCGATGCGCACCTTGCGGGCGAATGGCGAAGCCGGGGAGAAGGTGAGTTTCATGTTGAAATGTTCCCTGGAACTATTTCCTTCGTCATGGCCGGGCTTGTCCCGGCCATCCACGTCTTTCTTGCGGCTAGACCGTTAGGGCGTGGATGCCCGGCACAAGGCCGGGCATGACGCGTTTAACAGCGAAGGTGCCTCACGCCGCGATGATTTCCTGCCGTTGTTCGCCAAGCCCTTCGATGCCGAGCGTGACCACGTCGCCGACGTTGAGGAATTTCGGCGGCTTCATGCCCATGCCGACCCCGGGCGGCGTGCCCGTCGCGATGATGTCGCCCGGCATCAGCGTCATCAGTTCCGAGAGGTAGGAAACGATCTTCTTCACGCCGAAAATCATGGTCGCGGTCGATCCGGTCTGGCAGCGCTTGCCGTTGACGTCGGCCCACATCGGCAGCTTCTGCACGTCCGCGATCTCGTCCTTGGTCACGAGCCAGGGACCGAGTGGACCAAACGTGTCATGCGATTTGCCCTTGGTCCACTGACCGAGCCGTTCGATCTGGAAGTAACGCTCGGACACGTCGTTGCAGACGCTGTAGCCGGCAACGTAATTGAGGGCGTCGGCCTCGGAAACGTATTTGGCGCGTGTGCCGATGATGATCGCGAGCTCGACTTCCCAATCGAGCTTGGTCGAGCCGCGCGGCTTCTCGACGGCGTCGTTGGGGCCGCACAGGCTGTTGTTGGCCTTCATGAAGACGATGGGTTCGGTCGGAAGTTGCATTCCGACTTCCGCGGCGTGGTCGGAATAATTCAGGCCGATGGCAATGAATTTGGGCTGGCCGCCGACCGGCGCGCCGATCCGCGGGTTGCCGCCGACGGCGGGAAGCTTGGCGGGGTCGAGGTCCGCGATCTTGGCCAGCGAAGCCGGCGAAAAGGCATCGCCGACGAAGTCCGCAAGGTGCGCCGACAGATCGCGGAGTTGACCCGATTTATCGACGAGGCCGGGCTTTTCCTTGCCGATTTCACCATAACGAACAAGCTTCATTTCCGATCACTCCCTGGGGTGGTTTCCTTGCTTGAATGCTTCATGGAACAGCGCGGGCTGAAATTCAACTGCTGACTGGGCGGCGCATTGCAGCCCCCCGTGAGGGGGCTGGCTGGCGATCGCGCCCTATGCGACGAATTTGAAGGCATCGCCGTCACGCCGGACGTGGCCGGCATTGAAATGTCCGCCGATCACCAGGGCGGGCCTGTCGGCCAAGCGGGAGAACAAATCGCGCCGGGTCACCACCGACTGCGCGGGATCGGAATCGACGGTCGAGGACCAGTCGAGATGCGCCATCTGGCAGGGATGGTGGGCGACGTCGCCGGCGAGCAGGCCCTCTTCGCCGTCGGATGTGATGTGAACGCTCAGATGTCCCGGACTGTGGCCGGGTGTCGGGATCAGGGCGATTTCATCGCAAAGCCTGATGTCGCTGGCGACGAGGTCGGCCCTGCCGGCATCCATGATCGGCTTCACCGAGTCGTGAAATACCGCCGCTTGAGCCGGCTCCACGCTGTGGTCGCGCCAGTACTCGTATTCTTCTCTGCCAAACATGTAACGTGCCTTCGCGAAGGTTGGCACCCATCGGTCACCTTCGAGCCGCGTGTTCCAGCCGACATGGTCAACGTGCAGATGGGTGCAGAGCACGGTGTCGATGCTGTCGGGCGGAAAACCTGCCTCGGTCATGGCTTCGAGGAAAGGCGCTTTCCGGTTGTTCCAGGCCGGCACATTGCGGCCTTGCTTGTCGTTGCCAAGCCCGGTGTCGACCACGATGCGGCGCGTGGGGGTCTCGACCACCAGCGCGTGGATCGACATCTTCAGGCGACCTTCCTCCGACGCGAAATGGGGAATGAGCCACGGCAGTTTCAAGATTTCTTCATGGCTGGCCAAGGGCAGGATAAATCGCGTGCTGCCGATCGTCTCCAACTCGACGATTTTCGTGATTTTGACCTTGCCCACGTTCCAGCGCATGCGGCAGCTTCCCTCCTGATCGCAAAACCGGCGCCGCTCCGATCGACGGCGCCGTGGGTTCGCCTTGATCTACAGCGTGCCGGGGAAGGCGCCGCCGTCGAGCAGGATGTTCTGTCCGGTGATGAAGCCCGCCTTGGCGCCGCACAGAAACGCGCAGGCCAGCCCAAATTCCTCGGGCTCGCCGAAGCGTCCGGCGGGATTGAGTTTTGCCCGTTCCGCCAGCATCTCGTCCACCGTCACGCCGCGCCTTTCCGCCTCCGCCTTTGCGACCGCGCCGCGCAGACGATCGGTATTGAACGGACCCGGCAGCAGCGAATTGATCGTGACGTTGTTGATCACGGTCTTGCGCGCAAGGCCGGCGACAAAGCCGGTGAGGCCGGCGCGCGCGCCGTTGGATAATCCCAAGACATCGATCGGCGCCTTCACGGCACCCGAGGTGATGTTGACGATGCGGCCGAACTTGCGCGCCATCATGCCGTCGACCGTCGCCTTGATCAGCTCGATCGGGGTCAGCATGTTGGCGTCGAGCGCCTTGATCCAGTCGTCGCGGGTCCAGTTGCGGAAATCGCCGGGCGGCGGGCCGCCGGCATTGTTGATCAGGATATCGGGATCCGGACAGGCTTTCAGCGTGGCTTCACGGCCGGCGGGCGTGGTGATATCGCCGGATACTTCCGTCACCGTCACGCCGGGATAAAGCTTGCGAATTTCCGCAGCGGTTTTGGCCAGCGCTTCCGCGCCGCGTGCGGTCACCGTGACATGCACGCCCTCGGCGGCGAGCGCCATCGCGCAGGCGCGTCCCAGGCCCTTGCTGGATGCGCAAACGATGGCGCGGCGGCCTTTGATCCCAAGATCCACTGTCTCACTCCCGTCGGTTCAGATGATTTTTGTTACCCGGTCCGGCCACTTTAGCCAACCCAGGCGGCCCTGATAAGAGACCGGCTACCGCCGATATGCATATCAGAGGCAGTCGTCAACGGCGGTCTCGGGCTCAAATCCGCCGGTCTTTTTTCAGCCGATCGATATAGGCGACGATATCGGGCGGCAGGGATCTGAAGCCCCTCTGCCCGGCGACCGACAACAGCGGCCGCAGCTGCGAGCCTTTGAGGTAGGGGGGCTCACGATCCGATGGCACGAGTTGCTCGAAAATCAGGACAAAACTGATTGCGACAAGGCCGACGCGCACGGCGCCAAGGGCGCCGCCGCCGAGGCGATCTCCAATGCCGGTTTGCGGCCCGACGGCGTCGTCGAGCGCCATTCGCATGAATTTCCCGAGCACGATGCCTGTGATCAGAAAAATTCCGAACAACAGCGGCGAGTTCTGCACTAACGGCGAACCGAACCTGCCGTCGATGTCAGTCGCAACCAGCGATATGATCCAGACCGCGACCGGCATCGCGATCAGATAGGCCAGGATCGTCACCGCGCTGCGCAGCAATCCGGCATTGAAGCCGGAGACGGCGGCGACAATCAGCGCGAGATAGACAACGGCGTCGAAACTGTTCATCGGCGACGGTGCTCTGCGGGGGGCGGGATTTGGTCAACGAAACGGGTTTGCGATCGCTAAAATCGTCTGTATCAATATTCCGCGCGGCTCACCTCGCGGAGTTGGTCATGGCCGGTTTATTCGACGTCAGTAAAGAAATCATCCTCGTCACCGGCGCTTCGCAGGGGCTGGGCCGGCAATTCGCACGCGTTCTTGCCGCGCATGGCGCCGCGGTCGCTCTGGCGGCGCGCCAGACCGCAAAACTAAAGAGCCTGGAGGATGAGATACGCGCCAAGGGCGGCCGCGCTGCCGCCGTGCAAATGGACGTGACAGATATGGCCTCGATCGGAAAAGCGATCGATGCCGCCGAGGCCGCGCTTGGGCCCGTCAGCGTGCTCATCAACAATGCCGGGATCGCGATTGAGAAGCTCGCGGTGGAGCAGACGGAAGAAGATTGGGATTCCGTCATCAATGCCAACCTCAAGGGCGCCTATTTCGCCGCCACCGAAATGGCGCGGCGAATGATCGCGCGCAAACAGGAGGGCAATATCGTCAATATCGCCTCCGTGCTCGGCTTCGGCGTGATGAAGTTTCTCTCGCCCTATACCATCTCCAAGGCGGGCATCATCCAGGCGACCAAGGCGATGGCGCTGGAATTGGCGGGCAATCGCATCCGCGTCAACGCGCTGGCACCGGGCTATATCGACACCGAAATCAACCACGATTTCTGGTCGACGCCAGGCGGCGAGAAGCTGACAAAGCGGATTCCGCAACGCCGGGTCGGCACCGAATCCGATCTCGACGGCGCCATCATGCTGCTCGCCTCCAGCGCCTCGCGCTACATGACCGGCAGCGTCGTCACGGTGGATGGCGGGTTCTTGCTGACGTGAGGGCGTCCTCGTCCTGAGGAGCGCGCTCTTGCGCGCGTCTCGAAGGACGTCGCTCCGCTCATCCTTCGAGACGCCGCTTCGCGGCTCCTCAGGATGAGGGCGACACAGCGAGGTCATCTCATTTGCGGCCAATCAACTCGCCCGCAGCTCCGCCTTGATCATGTCGGCGGCCTTCTCGCCGATCATGATGGTCGGCGCGTTGGTGTTGCCGCCGATCAATGTCGGCATGATCGAGGCGTCGACGACGCGCAGGCCTTCAAGGCCATAGACTTTCAGTTTCGGATCGACCACGGCGCTGGAATCGTTGACGCCCATCTTGCAGGTGCCGACCGGGTGATAGACGGTGTCGACATTTTCGCGCAGCACTTTGCGTATCTGATCGTCGGTTTCGACCCCCGCCGTAACGACATCGGATTTTTGCAGCGCTTTCAGCGCGGGCGCGTCAAGCAGCCGTTTCGTCATCTTGAAGCCTGCGACCATGGTGTCGAGGTCGGCATCCGCGCCGAAGAAGTTCGGATCGATCGCAGGCGCCGCAAGCGGATCCTTGCTTTGCAGCCAGACGCTGCCGCGGCTTTTCGGGCGCAGCACGCAGACGTGACATGAGAAGCCGGTGCCCCAGCGCGGCTTGCGGCCGTGATCGGCCACCATCGCCATGCAGAAATGCAGCTGGATGTCGGGCACCTCGAGGTCGGGTCGGGTCTTGAGGAACCCGCCGCATTCGGCGACGTTCGACGTCATCGGCCCGCGCCGCTCGCGCCGGTATTGTGCGATGCCCTTGAAGATCCGCGCGATGCCGCCGAATGACAGGCCCGCAAAGTGCGGCGCATCGGAGGTGAAGCCGAAGACAAAATCCGGATGATCCTGCAGATTCTGTCCGACGCCGGGCAAATGGTGGGTGGTGGCGATGCCGTGCTTGGCCAGCGCGGCGCCGTCGCCGACGCCTGAAAGCATCAATAGCTGCGGGCTCTGGAACGCGCCGGAGGAAAGGATCACTTCGCGGCGGGCGCGAATTTGCCTGGTCTCCTTGCCCTGCCGGTATTCGACGCCGACAGCGCGCTTGCCCTCGAACAGGATGCGGGTGGCGTGCGCGTTGGTCTCGACGCGCAAATTCGCGCGGGTGGCCATGAAGGGGTGAATGTAGCCGCGCGCCGCGCTCCAGCGCTCGCCGTTCTTCTGCGTGACCTGATAAGAGCCGAGGCCCTCCTGCTCCTCGGCGTTGAAATCCTCGCGGATCCGGAATTGGGCCTCGCGCGCGGCCTGCAGATAGATCTCGCGCACCGGGATTGTCGGTTCGCAATCCCGAAACATGAAGCGGCCCGCCCTTGCCGTGATACTCCCCGCCCAGTTCGGAATTGTCTTCCGAGCGTTTGAAATAGGGCAGCACGTCGGCATAGGACCAGCCGGTGTTGCCGAGCGAGGCCCATTGGTCGTAGTCGCTCTTATGGCCGCGGATATAGACCATCGCGTTGATCGCGGACGAGCCGCCGAGCCCCTTGCCGCGCGGCTGATAGCCGATCCGGCCCTGGAGGCCCGCCTGCGGCACCGTGTCGAACGCCCAGTTGTTGACCTTGCCGGCCACCATCAGGATCAGCGCGCCTGGCGTCGTGACCACCCAATTGTCGTCCTTGCCGCCGGCTTCCAGCAGCGCGACCGAGGTGGCGGGATCCTCGGAAAGACGGCTCGCCACCGCGCAGCCCCCGGAGCCGCCACCAACCACGATGAAATCGAAGGTATCCATTGCGCGTGTCCCCCCACGTTTGTCATTCCGCTTTCTCGTCATTGCGAGTAGCGATTTCAGCCTCCGTCATTCCGGGATGGTCCGAAGGACCAGACCTCAGATGCGCAATTGCGCATCGGGGAATCTCGAGATTCTCCGATGTGCAAGTGCACATCGTAGTTCGATGCTTTGCATCGCCCCGGAATGACGAACCCCTACGACATCAATCGCAGCAGCTTTTCCAGCCGCGCGACCTTGGCGCCATAGGGCGGATAGAGATCGGCCAGCCGGTTGAGGGCGAGCGATAGAACACCGGCTTCAGTTTGCTTAAGCTCTTGAAACCCCATTCGCCGTGATAGACGCCGGTGCCGGACGCGCCGATGCCGCCCATCGGCTGATTGATCTGGGTGAAGTGAAACAGGCAATCATTGACGGTGACGCCCCCGGAAATGGTGCGCGCGAGCACCTCGTCGCGCGCCGCATCGTCCTTGCCGAACCAGTAAAGCGCCAGCGGCCGGTCGTGCCTGTTGATATAGGAGACCGGCTCGGCGGCATCCCGGTAGCCGATGATCGGCAGCAGCGGTCCGAAGATTTCCTCCTGCATGACCGTCATGTCCGGTGTCGCGCCGACAATGATGGTCGGCGGAAACTTGCGCTTCGATTTCCAGGCGGGATCGTCCGACCTCGCCACTTGCATGACCCGCGCCCCCTTGGCGGCGGCGTCGGCCACGAGGCCCTCGAGCCGCGCGTAGTGCCGGTCGGAGATGATGGAGGTGTAATCGGCGTTGTCAGGATTGGTGCCGTACATGCGCCGCATATGGCCTTGCAGCCGGTCGGCGAAATCCTGCACCTGACTTTCCGGCACCAGCGCGTAATCCGGCGCGATGCAGGTCTGGCCGGCATTGAGCAGCTTGCCATAGGCGATCCGCTCGGCGGCTTGGCCAAGATCGGCGGAGCGGTCGACGATGGCGGGCGATTTGCCGCCGAGTTCGAGCGTGACCGGCGTCAGGTTGCGTCCCGCGGCTTCCGCGACGAGGCGGCCGACACGGGTCGAGCCGGTGAAGATCAGATGGTCGAATGGCAGCGACGCGAAGGCCTGCGCGATGTCGTCGTCAACGGTGGTGACGGTCATCTCGGTGGCGTCGAATTTGGCCGCGATCAGCTCGCGCAGAGCGCGGAAAACCGCGGCACCAACTCGCTCGGCTTGATCATCACGCGATTGCCCGCGGCGAGCGCGGCCACCGCCGGCGCCAGCGTCAGCTGCAGCGGATAATTCCACGGCGCGATAATGCCGACGACGCCGACCGGTTGCGGCATCAGCCGGTTTTTGGCGGGCATGAATTGCAGCGCGGTCGAAATGCGCTGCGGCGCCATCCATTTCTTCAGATGTTTGGCGGCATGCCTGATCTCGCCGAGCACCAGCAACGTCTCGGCGATCGTGGTTTCGGTCGCGCAGCGATGGCCGAAATCCGCCGAGATGGCCTCCTCGAAACGGGTTTCGTTATCCGAGATGACGGCGCGCAGCCGCGCCAGCCGGTCAAGCCGCTCGGCAAGGAGAGGCGCGGGCCTGGTCCGCGTCAGCTCGAACATGGCGTGAAAGGCATCATCCAGGGCGCGTTGCCCCGGGCTTCTAAGTGACTGGTCCATGGCGTTTCCCTCGAGGCTTCTTGCGCGGCTTTTTTGGCCTCAAAGCTGGGCTTTTATGGAACTTCTGGCAAGAGCGCCGTGGCGGGCCGGCTTATCCGGCGAAAAGCGCGATTTGGCGGATTTTTGCCGTCATAAAATCCTCAAAAGTCGCCTCGCGGCCCTTTCCAAAGCAGGCGCGCGTTGGTACATACCCACCGCGACCCAGGGGCATTCGCCAAGGGTTGCCTTCTCAGGAAGCCTCCGGACGGAAACGGCGCCTCAGGGCGTTGGACAGACCCGTTTCGGCATTCGGGTTTTCGGAAAGGCGCGCAACGGTTTATCGCGGGGTGGAGCAGCCCGGTAGCTCGTCAGGCTCATAACCTGAAGGTCATAGGTTCAAATCCTATCCCCGCAACCAAATAAAGCCGCCAAGTCAGTTCAACGGCTTGGCGGCATTTTTTTTGCGGGACCGGGAAAGCTGTTCTGTGTCGGCACGGCTTCAGCAGGCCCACGACCTCTCCAACGGCAAGATTGAAAGGATCGATGGGTCAAGCATTGCCCAGGTGCTGCCGTGCCATCAGGTGCTCCACGGTCTTGAGCAACAGCTCGCCGTCAGCTGAAGCCGGGCGAATCGTGCTTAAGCGGTCTTCTGCACCTTGTCGCGGAAGCTACGCGGCGACAGGCCGGTCGCTCCGCAAAACACCCGGCTGAAATAGGCCGGGTCGTTGAAGCCGAGCGCGTAGGCGATCGTCGAGATCGGCAGGTTGGTATAGACGAGATTGCGTCGCGCCTCGCGGATGACCCGCTCCAGGATCAGTTGCGATGCAGCGTGTCCGGTCGCCGAACGGGCTATGCGGCTTAGATGCGTTGATGTGACCGACAGCGCGGATGCATAGTCGGATACCGTCCAGTGCTGCAGGAAGTGCTGTTCAAGCAGCGCCTCGAACCGCTGGAGCAGGTCGGATTTCAGATTGCCGCCCGGCACCGGCCGCTCGCCAGCCAGCTCGCGCGCGACAAGGCCGATCAAGGCTCCGGACAAGGCCCGCAGGATGTGCGCCCTGGCAAAAAGCCGTCCGGCGAATTCGGTGAATATCTGTTCCATGGTGACACGCACCTGCGGGGTCGCCCGCACGACGGCCGCATGAGCCAGAACGCGCCGCAAGCCTTCGGATGGCGCCAGCGCCTCTTCGAGCATTTCCGCGGCGACCGTGACGACCCAGCCCTGGGTGCCTGGTTTGAAAGTGAAGCCGTGGACATCGCCGATCGGCACGTTGACGACGTGCATCGGCCGCAGCGCATAAGGCCGCCCCTCAAGCGTCGCTTTTCCGCCGCCGCGCTCGATCAACAGAAACTGATGCAGCCGCGCATGCCGGTGCGGCGCGAATTCCCATTCGTGCAGCACCGAACGCGCCGCGATGGTTTCGCAATGCACGACGTCGGGCAGATCGCTCGCCTCGCCGAACAGATTGTAGGTGCGAATAGTTCGGTTCGCCGGAGTCTCTGTCATGTTCGAATCCTCCAAGACAAAGCCAAGTCTATCCATTCTAGTTAGCCAAAAAGTCCGTAGATTTGTCCAAAATCAAGGGAGGGCCGCATGAAAGTCCAGGTTTGCATTATCGGCGGCGGACCGTCAGGTCTGCTGCTGTCCCAGCTCCTGCATCTGCAGGGTATCGAGACCGTGGTGCTCGAAAAGTACAGCCGCGAATACGTCCTGGCCCGCATCCGCGCGGGCGTGCTGGAACATGGCTTCGCCCGGCTGATGCGCGAGGCCCAGTGCGGCGAGCGGATGGATCGCGAGGGCGAGATCCACAAGGGTTTCCACATCGCCCATGACGGCGTGATGGATCGCGTCGATCTGTTCAAACATTCCGGCGGTAGTTCGGTGGTGGTCTACGGCCAGACCGAGCTGACGCGCGACCTCTACGAGGCGCGTGACCGGATGAAGGGCAACGTCATTCACAACGCTGAGGACGTGACTCCGCACGACCTCAATTCCGATGCGCCCTATGTCACCTATCGCGACGGCGACCGCGTCATCCGCTTCGATTGCGACTATGTGATCGGCGCTGACGGCTTCCACGGGGTCAGCCGCAAATCGATCCCGAAAGAGGTTCTGCGAGAATATGAGCGCACCTATCCGTTCGGCTGGCTGGGCGTGCTGTCGCGCACCAAGCCGGTTTCGCCTGAACTGATCTATGCCAAGCATGGGCGCGGGTTCGCGCTTTGCTCGCTGCGCTCGCAGGTGCTGAGCCGCTACTACATCCAGGTACCGCTAACGGATACGACCGAAGGTTGGTCGGATGACGCCTTCTGGTCCGAGCTCAAGCGCCGTCTGCCGGCAGAGATTGCCGCTGGGCTGATCACTGGTCCGTCGATCGAGAAGAGCATCGCGCCGTTGCGCAGCTTCGTGGCCGAGCCGATGCGCTATGGCCGGCTGTTCCTCGCCGGCGACGCCGCACATATCGTGCCGCCGACCGGCGCCCGGGGGCTCAACAGCGCTGCGTCGGACATCTACTACCTCTATCACGCCATGGTCGATCACTACAAAAAGGGCGACGATGCAGGCCTTGACGGCTATTCGAAGAAAGCGCTGGCGCGGGTCTGGAAGGCGCAGCGGTTTTCATGGTGGATGACCATGCTGCTGCACCGCTTCCCGAACAACATTCCCTACGACGACAAGCTGCAGGAAACGGATATGTCGTACCTGTTCTCGTCCGAGGCCGCGCTTCGCTCGCTGGCCGAAAACTATGTGGGGCTGCCATTCTGACAATCCAGCCAGCTTGCTTCGAGTTTGATCCAGAACAAATCGCGCCGGCCAAGGTCATGTAAAACTGACAAAAAATAGGACCGCTGGAGACAAGGGAGGCGCATCATGGCGCAAAAGCGTGAAATCGCGGGCACCACAGTGTTCGATGGAGAGCAGGCGGCCAAGGGCTACCAGCTCAACAAGATGTGCTACTCCTTCAACGACCCTGAAAACCGCAAGAAATTCCTTGCCGATCAGGGCGCGTACTTCGACAAGTACAAGCTGACGGCCGAACAGCGGGCGGCGCTCGCCACCGGCAGCGTGCTGAAGATGATCGAGGCCGGCGGCAACGCCTATTACTTGGCCAAGCTCGCGGGCATTCTCGGCCTCGGCGTCCAGGACATCGGCGCACAGCAGACCGGCATGTCGGTAGAGGCTTTCAAACAGAAACTTCTGGACGCAGGGAGGCAATAGTGGCTCGAATCATCGGAGGTTTCTTTACGTCGCACGTGCCGGCGATCGGCAACGCCATTGCGAAGAAGCAGCAGAACGAGCCGTACTGGAAGCCGTTCTTCGACGCCTTCCCGCCGGTGCGCGAGTGGATCGGCAGGGAAAAGCCCGACGTCGTCGTGTTCTTCTACAACGACCACGGCCTCAATTTCTTCCTCGACAAGATGCCGACCTTCGCCGTGGGCGCAGCGTCCGAATATTTCAGCGAGGACGAGGGCTGGGGCATTCCGACGACGCCGTCGTTCAAGGGTGATCCGAAACTGTCGTGGCATATCATCAACGGCATCGTCGCGGACGGCTTCGATCCCGTCATGTGTCAGGAAATGACGGTCGATCACGCCATCACCAATCCGATGCTGCTGATGTATCCGGACAGCAATTGGCCGGTGCGCATCGTTCCGATCGCCATCAATTCGATCCAGCATCCGCTGCCGGGTCCGAAGCGATGCCATGATCTCGGCGAAGCGGTCGGCCGGGCGATCGAATCCTATGGTGACAACGTGAAGGTGCTCGTTCTCGGCAGCGGCGGCCTGTCGCACCAGCTCGACGGCGAGAGGGCGGGCTTCATCAACAAGGATTTCGATCGAGAATGTATGGATGCGATCGCGGGCGACGTCTCCGCGCTCAATAAATATTCGGCGCTCGACGTCGTCGAGAAGGCCGGCGCGCAAGGCGTGGAGCTGATGTGCTGGATCGCGGCGCGCGCGGCGATGCAGGGGCGGGTGAAGGAGTTGCGCCGCTCCTATCACATTCCGATCTCCAACACGGCGTCGGCGGTCATGCTGTTGTCGAACGAACCGGTTGAAGCGGCCAAAGCTGCCTAGAGTTTGAGCATAATCTCCGCGCAAACGCGTCCCGCGTTCGTCGCGAGGGGAAAACCGGTGCCACTTTTTCGGATCATGTTTTAATGCTTCCTCCGCGGGCGGCCACGTTGGCCGCCTGTAAATGGGTTGCTTCGCAGGGGCGCCGGCGTGCGACTGGCTCGCCAAGGTGAAGCCGGAGGTCGGAGGTCTGTTGTGACGCTCGCACTGGAAACCATCGGACTTGAAAAGCGGTTCGACGGGCTGGCTGTCACCAATAACCTTTCGCTTCGTATCGAGGCCGGCGCACGTCATGCCCTCATCGGGCCGAACGGCGCCGGCAAGACGACCGTGATCAATCTCCTGACCGGAGTTCTTCGCCCCAACGCCGGCTGCATCCTGCTGGAAGGAAGCGACATCACCGCGCTCCCGGCGCACCAGCGCGTGCGGCGGGGGCTGTCGCGGACGTTCCAGATCAATCAGCTCTATGCGGACCTGTCGCCGCTGGAGACGATCGGTCTGGCGGTATCGGAGCGCATGGGTCACGGCGGAGACTGGTGGCGGAGGATGGGCACGCGGGCCGACATCAATGGAGAAATCGCCGAAAACCTCGCACGTTTCCATTTGCTCGATGTGATGAACGAGCCGACGGCCAACTTGCCCTACGGCAAGCAGCGCCTGCTCGAAATTGCACTCGCCATCGCGACAAAGCCGCGGGTCCTGTTGTTGGACGAGCCGGCTGCAGGCGTTCCCGAAAGTGAACGGCACGAAATCCTCGCCGCAGTGGCAAGCCTGCCGCGGGACGTGACGGTTCTCTTGATCGAACACGACATGGACCTGGTGTTCAGTTTCGCTGATCGCATTTCAGTCCTGGTCGCCGGAAGGCTGCTGGTTGAGGGGGCGCCCGAGCACGTCGCGCGCGACGCCCGCGTCAAGGCCGTGTATCTCGGCGAGGCGACCAACTAGCCGGCTCAAGAGCAGGCCGTAGGCCTGAATCGATGCATGCGGTCAATGCGACATCAGCACCGGCACGGTCATGGACTGCAGCATCCCGCGCGTTACGCCACCCAGCACTCGCTCCTGCAGACGCGAATGCCCATAGCCTCCCATGACGATAAGGTCGATGTCGGCATCGGCCGCAATCGACAGGATGGCGGGCTGAATATTGGCATGGTCCATGCTCATGCTCTCGACATGCGCGGCAAGCCCGCGTCTCGCCAAATGCGTCACCAGCTCAGCCGCGGATGCTTCCGTCGGGTTTTGCGCCTCGTTGATGCTGATGACGGTGATGGAACTCGCGTGCGCCAGGAATGGCGCGGCGTCACGAAGGGCACGCGCGGCGAGGCGGCTGCCGTCCCAGGCGATCCCGACATGTCTGGGCTCGAACGCACCCTTGTGCGTGTAGGGAATGAACAGCACCGGCCCGCCGGCCTGAAAAAGCACTTCCGTCGGGATCAGGTTGTCGGAAGTGGTGTGGTCGGGGTCCGGCTGCAGTACGATGCTCAGATCGTATAGCCGCGCCGTCGCCCCCAACGTTGCGAAGGCGTCGACGGGAACGGCGGTGAGTGCCTGACAGCGATAGGAGATGCCGGCGTTGCGCGCTTCGGTTTCGAATACCGCAAGTGCGGCATTGGCGCGCGCCAATGCGCGCTCACGTTCGAGGTCGAACACCGCTGCCACCGCGGCGGCGCCATCGACGGCAAGACCTATATTTGCGCTTTCAAAGCCGATCGAAACCGCGTCGAGATGCGCCGAAGAGCTGACAGCTAACGAGATCGCACTGTCGACGAGCGGACGGACCGGACGTTCGGAGGGGATATGGACAAGAAGATTCTTCAGCATGGCCGCCTCTCTGCGCCTGTTTCGGATAGCGCCGCGGTTGCGGTCGCATCCTTATTAGAGCGCAAGAATGCAGACCCGGTTTGATCCAGCTCAAGCCAATATGGCCCTTAGAGCGAGATGATTTTTCGTTGAATTGTCATTTCGCTCCATCTTTTTGTTTGAGCATGATCTTTTCGGAAAACCGGTGTCCACTGTTCCGGATCATGCTCTAGATGTGGAGCCTCAACAGGTTATCCTCGGAAAGGGCGAGTTTGCTGATTGGTGTTTTTGATTTTATTCCGCCGTGCGGTCGATGCCAATTGTATCGGTGCAGCCAGATGGGGAGTTCCTCGGCGCGATGGTCTGACGTGGGATAGGCCTGGGCATAGGCCCACTCTCTGAGTGCGGTCTGGATAAAGCGCTCGGCCTTGCCGTTGGTTTTGGGCGTGTAGGGCCTGGTGCGGATATGCTTGATACCCAGCGCTCGGCAGGCATCGCGGAAAGCAAGGGACTTATAGCAACTGCCGTTGTCGGTCATGACGCGGGAGACGGTGACGCCGAGGCTTTTGTAATAGGCGACGGCGGCTCCAAGAAAAGGAACGGCACTGCTGGCCTTCTCGTCAGGAAAGATCTGCGAGAAGGCGACACGCGAGGCATCGTCGATACAGACTGGACGAACTCCCAGCCGACGCCGCGACTGTTGCTCTGGCCGGTGCGATCGCCGGTGATGCGGTGGCCGATCTTGTCGAAGCGGCCGAGCTTCTTGATATCGATGTGGATCATCTCGCCAGGATGGGCGCGCTCGTAACGACGCACCGGCTCGGCCGGCTCCAGATCGCGCATACGGTTCAAGCCCAAACGCCGCAGGATGCGACTGACGGTTGCCGGTGAGACTGCGAGTTCGATAGCGATCTGCTTGCCTGTAAAGCGTTGCCGGCGCAGAGCTGCGACTTGCTCGACAATCGCCATCGGTGTCGGCCGATAGAGGCGCTTGGGCCTCGACGAGCGATCCATCAAACCCGCTCGCCCTTCCGCCTTGAAGCGGGCAATCCATTTGCGTGCCGTCCGCGGGCAGACACCTGCGGCATGTGCGGCGGCCTCCGGTGTCTGCCCGCTCAGCACAGCCTGCACCAACCGCTCTCGACCAATCGGCGTCAAACGGGCATTCTTGTGGATGTTCATCCGGTCCTCCGGGAAGGGTGAAGCCTCGACAACTTCAGCTTCCCCGGTCCGGACCGGATGGACAACCTATTGAAAGCTCACATCTAGTCCCTGAGAGTTGAGCGACGTCAAGGCGTTCGCCGGCGGGAATTGCGGAATTTCCCGCAAGAAATTGTCTCTTGAATTCATTGAAGGATCGCAAGACGGACGTCGAGATCGCTGTAGCTCTGCTGATTGTGGCCACGCTTCTCCTGCTGGTCAATTACTTCCCCTCGCCGCTCTGATCCTGCCGCTACTTTTTCATTTCCATGATGAACGCGGCGATATCCTGCGCGTCTTTGCGGCTCAGCGGCATGTTCGGCATCGTGGCATGAGGCATGAGCAGAAACGAGCTGATCATGTCAGAGGTGATGCCTTGCTTCGCGGCAATGGCTGCGAATGAAATCATCCGGCCGGGTTTTCCCGGAGCGGGCCCGATGGCGTGACACTCCGAACACCAGCGCTCCGACAACCGCCGGCCGCTTTCGACATCCTGCGCAAACGTCGCGGCGCCTCCGCCGCAGAGCGTCAGCGCGACAGCAATATGTAGTGCCAAGTTGCGCATCCGGTTTCCCCGAGCGAGGCCCGCCTTTGATCGTCTCTCAAAGCGGCTGATCATCTGTGGTTGAAGGTTGCTCCTGCAGTGAAACGAAATCACCTCCGCCAAAATCCTCCTCCGGAGGAGGATAGGCGGGCGCTTGGCACAGATGGTCCTGCACTTTCTTGACGCCGGCAACATTTTCCGCGGCGACGATCGCGGCTTTTCGAGCACTTTCCTTCTTGATGACGCCGCCGAGGCTCACGATTTCGTCGCGGACGGTGACATTGAGCCGGCACGGTCGCCAGGGAGCCTGCGCGATAGCGGCCATGACTTTGCTGCGGATATGGTCGTCATCCGCGGACGGGCCCGGAGCGCTGCGGGCAAGGCCCGCAACAGCTGCAAGAAAGTCGGAACGGGTGATGATTCCGACCATTCGGTCTCCGCGCATGACCGGAAGACGTTTGACGTTGTTGGATTCCATGATCTGCACGACCTGATCGAGCGGCGCACCCTCGGCTACGGTGAGGGGATTAGGCGTCATGATCTCGCCGACCTTGCGGCCGTGCTCATGGGCAAATTCGGCCGCGACACGGTCTGCGCCGGCGAGGAACGTCAGCCACCGCCCGCGCTTATGCTGTGTCCCGGTCTCCGCACGGCGGATGAAGTCACCTTCCGAAACGATGCCGATCAGCCTGCCGGCAGCGTCAACCACGGGCAGCCCGCTGATGTGGTGCCGCAGCATCATGTTGACAGCCTTGACGATGGTCGTGTCGGCGCCGACCGTAATTACTTGCGGGGTCATGATCTGGTGCGCACGCATCGATGGCCTCCAAGCCAGTCTTTCGAAAATGCGTGGTTAAGCTAGCCGGAAAAGGCATTCGAGGCTTGATCAGGGTCAACCGCGGATCGATTTGTAGAGGGAAATCGGCTCGACCGCGTCAACAGCCGCTTGCCGCGCGAGAGCGCCGATGTGCGGACCCTTCTTCAGCGCAAAGTTCGACGGATGGAGGATTTGCGCCTTATGACGATCGGCTGCAGCGCGCGATTTGGCAATGCCAAAGCCGACCAAACCACCGCCATCATCCAGTCGAGAAACACCCGATATCCCGGCTGCGATTTGCGCGTCCCGGTCGCGAAAATCGCCGTTCGAAGACCGGCCAACAGCATGATCATGAGAAGAATTTTGATCGATTCATTTGTCATGTCACACTCCTTGTGACGAAGATCGTTTATCTGTGAAAAATAGACCATAAGATGCAGGCTGAGTCTTTGCTTTGGATCAAGCTCGGGAAAATCTGTAATTTAGAGCATGACGTTCGCCAGAATTGCAGGCGCGGCGCATATCTCGCAGGCTCAACGGAGCTCGGGTCAATGCGGCCGGGGTTGCCTATGAGGTGGTGGAAGCCTCTGCCTTTATTCGCGCGATGACGCCGGCGGCGATCTGCATGGTGGCGCCGATCGCCCAGCTCAGACTGATCACGAGAGCGCTGCTCGCGTGCGGGGTTTCGTCCAGAACGATGCTGGAGACCGATACCACTGCCGCCACTGCGGCGAGGAAAGTACCGGCCGCACTTAGCAGCTCCACGATATCCGCCCTGCTGCCCAGTCCGTGCCGCAGCGGCAGGTGCATGCGGTGATCGGGAGGGGCTTGAGGTAAATCGATTCCGAGATAGAAGCCGGCGGCCCCGTAGAGCATCATGGCGAACACTGCGGCGGCCGAACCGATCAGGTCGATGTCGGCCCGTCCGACATGCGCGGCAACGAACAGCCCGCACGAGGCTCCGGTCAAGGCAAGCCCGGTCCTTTCAAGGACGTGCGCCGACCTGCTGAAGGTGGAGCGGGTATGCCATGGGTCGCTGCGCTTGATCATGTCATCAAAATATCAAGCCAGCCTAGCGGATTGTTGACAGAGATCAAGTTTGCGGGACCTGTCCGGGGAGATCACGCGACCGATCCCTCCCGGGCCTCACTCCTTCCTTTGCCCCGATAGTTCGACAACCTTGCGCCAGCGCTCGGTTTCGGCGGCAAGCATGGCCCCGAACTGACTAGCGTTGCCCGTAACGGGAACAGCGCCAAGCTCGCCGAGCCGCTGTTTGATGACGGGATCGGCGAGAGCAGCGTTGATTTCCCGGTTCAGGAGATCGACGATTTCCGGCGGTGTACCGTGCGGGGCACCGACGCCGTAAAATGAGCTGGTTTCGAACCCGGTGAGGGTGTCTCCGATCGGCGGCACCTCCGGCATCGTTTCGGATCGCTCCTTTGTCGTCACGCCGAGCGCCCGCAATTTCGCCGACCGCACCAGTTCGAACGAGGACGTAACGTTGTCGAACATGCCCTGGATCTGGCCGGCCATCACGTCGGCGAGGCCCGGAGCCGACCCGCGATAGGGCACGTGAACGAATTGGATCCCGGCCATCGCCTTGAACAGTTCGCCGGAAAGGTGAAGCGAGGTTCCTATACCCGAGGAGGCGATGCTGAGTTTGCCCGGATTGGCCTTGGCGTAGGCGATGAATTCCGCGACGCCGCGGACCGGAAGGTCATTGTTGACCACCAGCACCAGCGGAATGCGGGCGAGGCCCGCGACCGGCACGATGCCCTTTGCGAAGTCATAGGGCAACGAGGGATCGAACGAGGCGTTGATGGCGTTGGCGGTGCTGGTCAGCAGCAAGGTATATCCGTCCGGCGGCGAACTGATGACGGTCTGGGTGCCGATATTGCTGCCGGCGCCAGGCTTGTTTTCAACGATGAACGGCTGGCCAAGCCGATCCGACAGGCGTTGGCAGATCAAGCGGGAAAGCACATCGGTGGCGCCGCCCGCGGTATAGGGAACCACCCATCGCACGGGATGAGACGGGTAGGAGTAAGCTTGCGCTGACGCCATCGACTCGGCGCCGAGCCACACGAGCGCAGCGCGCGCCGCTGAATGAAGGAATGCCCGCCTGTCGATCATCGCGGCCTCTCAACGATGGGATCGATAGACATTGCAGGAAACCGGTTGGATTTGCGAGGCGCGGGGTTGCCATCATCGTGATAAAATTCGTGCGCGTCCATTGGCGTTTATGACTGCCTAGGGTGCAGCTTGCCGCCCTGCCGCTGAAATAGGCACACTAACCCCCCCGCGCCGGCTTTGCTTAAGATCCGTTAACCAATTTGGGGGGATAATCGCATCGACCATTCCAGAAGGAGTTCGCAATGTCCAAATTTGCGATCGGTGAGAGAGTCGAAAATGCGGCTGACGACCATGAGGACGGCGTCGTCATTGCGGTGTTTCCGACCGCGGACGGCAACTTTCGTTATGCCGTCGACATGGAAGGCTATGGCGCGCTCCAGTTCTTCGCGGAAGAAAAGCTGGTCGTTCACGCCAACTAATATCCGGCGGCAGTGGTCCGCAATATGCGATCCCGGACCATGTTCGCACCGAAGGGGCGGGGCCGTCGGGAGTTTGGCTCGACGCAAGATGAGAGCCGCACCGCGACGCCGGCCTCGTCCGCCATCGAGCGGACGGGCTTTTCCTTTCCGGGCCAACCGAGGAGCGTGCGAAGCTACGGGGCGCCATCCCGGTGTTTTGCGAGAACATCGCCACGCGGCCTTTAACCGTGCCGATTAACCCATGGTCAGGCCGCCGCGGCTATACATGGCGTTCAGTCAACAAGTATTCGGCCATGAACGCAGGCGTCATTGAGCAACCGACAGGCAGTCCGCGGCCGCGCGGCAAGCCATCTGCTGCCAAGAGCTGGCTGAAGGCCATTGAGCTTACCTCGCGCATCGAGGCCAATCCTCGGCGCTTGTTTGCCGACGTCGTCGAGGATTGGGCGGAACGCCAACCGGACCGGCCCGCGCTGGTTTCGGACGTTGAGACGTTCAGCTACCGGGCCTTGGCCGACCGGGTAAACCGCTACGCACGCTGGGCCCTGTCCGCGGGCATCGGCGCCGGCGATACGGTTTGCCTCTTGATGCCGGGCCGTCCGGATTACGTCGCCGCCTGGCTCGGCATCACCAGGGTCGGTGGCGTTGTGGCGCTCATCAATACCAGGCTGGTTGGGTCGTCGCTCTCTCACTGTATCGACGTCGCGGCCGCGGATCATGTCATTCTCGGATATGAGCTCGCGGCCGTGTTCGAGAAGGCCCGGCCGCATTTGAAGCGGGTGCCGAAAATCTGGCTGCACGGTGGCGGCGCGGACGGAGCAGGTATCGAGGCAGTCCTGGATCGATTGGATGGAAGCCCGCTGACGCCGACCGAACGAGGCGGGGTCACCATCAGCGACCGGGCGCTGTTGATCTATACGTCGGGAACGACCGGACTGCCAAAGGCCGCCAACATCAGTCACCGGCGCATTCTGAATTGGGGCGGGTGGTTTGCGGGATTGACGGACGCCTCGCCCGAGGACCGGTTGTTCGATTGCCTGCCGCTGTTTCACAGTGTCGGCGGCGTCGTCGCGCCATGCAGCATGCTGAGCGCGGGTGCATCGGTGGTGCTGTCGGAAAAATTCTCCGCCGGCTCTTTCTGGCGCGATATCGTGCGCTGGGATTGCACCCTGTTCCAGTATATCGGCGAGCTTTGCCGCTATCTTCTGAAGGCGCCGGTGTCTGAATTCGAGAACCGGCATCGGCTTCGGCTCGTCTGCGGCAATGGTTTGCGCGGCGATATCTGGCAAGCCTTTCAGGCGCGCTTTTCGATTCCGCAAATACTGGAGTTTTACGCGGCGACCGAGGGCAATTTCTCGCTCTACAATGTGGAGGGCAAGCCCGGCGCGATCGGCCGAATCCCGCCGTTGCTGGCACATCGCTTTCCGGCGGTGATCGTTCGCGTCGATCCGGAGCTTGGCGCGCCCGTTCGAAACGCAGACGGTCTTTGTGTCCCCTGCGCCCGCGGCGAGGTCGGCGAAGCGATCGGGCGGATCGGAACGGCCGATGACGGGGGCGGTCGCTTCGAAGGTTACACCAACGCGGCCGAGACCGAGAAGAAAGTGCTGCGCGACGTGCTCGCGAAGGGCGATGCCTGGTTTCGCACCGGCGATCTGATGATGCTCGACGAAAGCGGCTATTTCCATTTCGTCGACCGGATCGGGGATACCTTCCGCTGGAAGGGAGAGAATGTCGCAACATCCGAGGTGAACGAAGCCGTCGTGGATTGCCCGGGCGTCGTCGAGGCGACCACTTACGGCGTCGAGGTCCAGGGCGCCGACGGCCGCGCAGGAATGGTTGCGATCGTGACCGACGACCGCTTTGATCTCGTCGAATTCAAGGATCATCTCGCGCGCCGGCTGCCGGCCTATGCCTGCCCGGCTTTCGTCCGCATTTGCGCGACATTGGACAGCACCGAGACCTTCAAGCAGAAAAAGCAGGACCTGATCCGCGCCGGGTTCGATCCGCACCGCGTAACGGACCCGCTGTTCTTCAGGGATCCAAAATCCGGCGCTTTTCTTGCCCTCGATGCGGCGTCTTATGCGCGGATATCGGAAGGCTCCATTCGGCTGTAGGCCTCGCTCGGCGAACCGACTCCCGCTTACATGCCGTAAATGGCGAGTTCAGTGTCGGCGAGATCGCCGAGCCGGGGCTGCTGCGGGCCCTTGAAATACTTGCGGCCGCGCGCCTCGCTGTAGACGCCGGGCAAGCCCGCCAGCGCGCCGTTTGCGTCAACGACGACGATGGCTTGCCCCGCCCCAGCAGGTAGCGGCCGATCGAACCAGCACATTTGACGTAGTCGGCGATGCTGCGGCAATAACCGAGCTGCATGGCGGGCACGGGAATTATTCCGCGCCGCTTTCGCAGTGAGAAAAAAATGAAGGGAAGGACGGCGTCGGCGGTGCGGCACACCAGGCTGAGGCAGCCATATTCCGCGTGGCGCTTGAGCATCGCCAGCTCCGTATCCGGCAAGCCGTCGATGACGGCCGTGTCTGGGGTAATGGCTTCGACCGTCATGCCGCGGCCGCATCGCGACAAGGCCGGAAGCGAGAAATAGAGACCGCGGCAATAGGCCACGAAGCCCTGCGCCTCGAGGATCGGCCAGGTCGCTACCGCCGGCGTGACGTTGAAATAGGTGACGTCCTTGCGCTTCTGTGTCATCGACGCGAACAGCGCCGCATAGTTGCGGAATGCCGGATCGACATACCAGCTTGAAACATTGCAGCAGGTCGCGGCTTCACCGTCGATGATTTTGCTCGAATAGATCAGCAGCAGGCAGCCGACCGGCAGGCCCTGGTGCTCCAGCAGGTAACCGTAGCGTGGCGCGCCCGGTGGCAGGGATCGTGCGCTTTGACGGTGGAGGCCACGCATCCAGTATTCGCGGCTGCGGTGTACGAAACCTCTCGTGAGCAAATCGCCGACCGCGTCGAGATCGCTTTCCTGTATTTCGCGAAGACGCGGCTTTGACGGCGAGCATGGTGTTTACCAACGGAGGCAAAAGATCGCTGAAAGAGGGTATTATTTCACATTTGCCCTCTATCATGGCCTCTCATAATTTAATGAGAAGGCGAAACAATCCATGTCGGTAAGGTTAAGGATTATTTCGGCGATCCAGCAGATCGCGGTCGAGCAGCAGGTCAGCCTGCCGCCGCTCGACGATGATCTGTCTCTTCACGAGACGGGTTTCGATTCGCTTGCTTTCGCCATCCTGGTTGCGCGTCTTGAAGACGATCTGGGCATCGATCCGTTTACCATATCGGAGGATGCGAGCTTTCCACTTACGATAGGCGACTTCGTCAGGGCCTATGAAAATGTCCCCGCGTGAAATCTTCGCGCTACGTGATTATCTTGATCCGGACCTGAAGGGCCGCACCCTTTCGGACGCGCGGCAAGTTGTTTCGCTGACGAATATCGTTGATGAAACCTGCTTCGTGGGCCGCCCGCGCCAGCTCTCGGGGCGCTCGGTGCTGCTTGCTGTCACGGATCAATTGATATCCGCCCTCGCGATGACCGAGATCGATGGCGTGGCCCGGCGAATGCTGCTGTGTCCACCCGATCTCAACGCCGATCACGTCAAAACCCTGATCGAAGATGCGGAAATCGATGCCATCGTTACCGACGAGCCGGCACGCTGGACCGACGCCGATGTGTATCTGGTGGTGGCGGCCCGCGGGCCCGTGCGCGCGGCCGCGCGGACAAAAACCGAGCGGCCGACCGAATGGTTGATGCTGACTTCGGGTACTTCTGGCGTTCCGAAAATCGTCAACCACAGCCTGGAGGGATTGACCGGCGCGATTGTCGCAGACGGTCCGGCCCGTAGCGCTCCGCCGGTGTGGGCAACGTTCTACGACATCAGGCGCTACGGTGGCCTTCAGATTTTCTTGCGCGCCGTCATCGGCGGCGGTTCGATGGTGCTGTCGGAGCCGGGCGAGGCGATCGCCGATTATGTGGCACGGCTGCGGGACCAGGCTGTCACGCACATATCGGGCACGCCGTCGCACTGGCGCAAGCTTCTGATGAGCGGCGCGGCGTCCGGCTTTTCACCGCGCTATGTTCGGCTGTCGGGCGAGATTGCCGACCAGGCCGTACTGGATGGTTTGCGCCGCGCGTTTCCTGCGGCCTCGATCGGACACGCTTATGCCTCGACCGAGGCCGGCGTCGGCTTTGCCGTCAACGATGGCCTTGAGGGCTTTCCCGCAGCCATGATCGGGGAGAGCCGCGACGGCGTCGAAATGAAGGTCGTGGACGGATCGCTGCGGATTCGCTCGAGGCGGGCCGCGCATGGTTATGTCGGCCCGCAGGCAGCCGCCCTGACCGACAGCGAGGGGTTCGTCGACACCGGCGACATGGTCGAACTGCGCGGGGACAGGTACCACTTCGTCGGCCGGCGCGGCGGTATCATCAATATTGGCGGGTTGAAGGTTCATCCCGAGGAAATCGAATCGGTGATCAATCGGCACGCCGAGGTGCGGATGTCCCGCGCCAGATCGCGCCGCAGCCCGATTACCGGCGCGATCGTGGTCGCCGATGTCATCCTGGCCGACGGCAACGACGCAAGCCGCTGCGACGAAATTCGTGACAAGATTCTCGCCGATTGCCGGGCCCGCCTGGCGTCTCACAAGGTGCCTGCCATGATCAAGTTCGTTGAGGCGCTCGACATCACGACGGCCGGAAAGCTGGCCCGACACGATGCATAACGTTCTGGTAACCGGCGGAAGCCGTGGAATTGGCCTTGCCATCGCGCGGAGAATTGCCGGCGCCGGCTACAACGTAATTGCGGTGGCACGGCGCGAGAGCGACGAACTGCGCGAGACGATCCGCGCCGTCGTGGAGCGGGGGAGCGGCGGCCTTCACTTCAGGGCATTCGATCTCAGCGAGACCGACGCCATCCCGGCCTTCGTCAAGGGCTTGCGCGACGAATTCGGCGCGATCTACGGCCTCGTCAACAACGCCGGCATCGGCACCGAGGGGCTGCTGGCGACCATGCACAACAGCGACATCGAGGCGCTGTTGCGCCTTAACGTGCTCTCTCCCGTCATTCTCACCAAATATGTGGTGAGGCACATGATGGCCGATGGCGCCGGCCGCATCATCAACATGTCCTCGATCATCGCTTCCACGGGCTATAACGGCCTGTCGGTCTATGGCGCGACCAAGGCCGCCGCAACGGGCTTTACCCGCTCACTGGCGCGCGAAGTCGGCAAGCTCGGAATTACTGTAAATGCGATCGCGCCCGGCTTTGTGGATACCGAATTGACGCAGAGCCTTTCGGAAGATAGCCGCAAACGCATCGCCGGCCGCAGCGCCTTGCGCCGGCTGCCCGAGACCGACGACGTGGCCCGCATGGTCGAATATCTGTTGGGAGACGGGGGCCGCAATATTACCGGCGCCGTTCTCACCATCGATGCCGGCAACACGGCGTGAGCTGATCCAATGCCCCTGGCAGCGGATTATTTTGCGCCGCGCGATTGATTTCCCTCAAGCGCGGTCCGGGCATTTTCGGCCAAAAACGTGCAGGCTGGATGGGCACGGAATAAGTCGATGTCATTTGAGCGCACGCTAAGGTGGGCACTCGTCGCGATCGCGGTTACGGGATTGGCGGCCGGCATTGCCGCCCGCCTGGCTCACCGATCGGATCTCGCCGATCTGTTCTGGACGCTGGCGACTGCGCCGGTCGTGGCGGGTCTTGCCGTTTCGATGATACGGGACTTTCTGGCTGGCCGACTAGGTGTCGATGCGATCGCATTGGTCTCGATGAGCGCGGCGCTGGCGCTCGGCCAGCCGCTCGCCGGCGCCGTGGTTGCGCTGATGTATTCCGGCGGCAATGTGCTTGAGGACATCGCGGTTGCCCGCGCCGAATACGATCTGCGCGCGCTGGTCGATCGCGCGCCGCGCCAGGCGCATCGCCGTATCGACGACCATATCGAGGAGGTGCCGATATCCGACGTCGCCGTCGGCGACCGGCTCTTGGTGCGGGCCGGCGAGATCATTCCGGTCGACGGCGTGGTCGTCTCGAACGCGGCCACCGTCGACGAATCTGCCTTGACGGGTGAACCGATCCCGGTGGTCAAAGCGCGCGGGGCGGCCATTCTCTCGGGCTCGCTGAACGTGGGTGAGAGCTTCGAACTGACGGTGTCCGCGGCTGCCGGCGAAAGTACCTATGCCGGCATCGTGCGGATGGTAACCGCCGCGCAGACCGCGAAAGCGCCGTTCGTGCGGTTGGCCGATCGCTACGCGCTGATCTTCCTGCCGGTGACGCTCGCGCTTGCCTTCATCGCCTGGCTGATTTCCGGCGATCTGATCCGCAGCCTCGCCGTCCTGGTCGCGGCGACGCCTTGTCCCTTGATTCTGGCAGCCCCGGTTGCCTTCATTGCCGGCGTTGCGCAAGCGGCCCGGCGCGGCATCCTGGTCAAGGGTGGCGGCCCGCTGGAAGCGCTGGCGCGTGCCCATACCGTATTGTTCGACAAGACCGGAACGCTGACGGTAGGCGGTGCGCGGCTGCTTTCTGTCGAAGTGGCGCCGGGAGAGTCGGCTGACGAGGTGTTGATGCTTGGTGCCTCGCTCGAGCAGGCATCGCACCATGTCCTCGCGGGCGCCATCGTCCAGGCCGGGCTCGCGCGGGGACTCGCCCTCAAAGTGCCCGAGCAGGTCCGGGAATCCGTGGGCTCGGGGTTACAAGGCGTGATCGAGGGGCGGCGCGTGGCCGCGGGGTCGCGCGACATGATCTATGGCGGCGCGCGCGTGACCGAATGGGCGTCGCGGGCGATCCGGCGCGCTTCCTGGCGTTCAGCGCTCGTCGTCTTCGTCACAGTCGAAGAACGGCCGATCGGCGCGTTGCTGCTCGCCGACGACCTTCGTTCCGATACGCCGCGAGCGGTCCGGTTGCTGCGTGAGGCCGGCATTGCCCGCATGGTCATGGTCACCGGCGACCGCGCCGCAGCCGCGCACGCGATCGGCGCAGCGCTCGATCTCGACGCGGTGCTGGCCGACCGGGTGCCTTCCGACAAGGTCGATGCCGTGCGCTCCGAGCAGCGGCTGCATCCCACCATCATGGTCGGCGACGGCATCAACGATGCGCCGGCGCTGGCGTCTGCGGATGTCGGCATCGCGCTTGGCGCCCGTGGCGCCAGCGCCTCGTCGGAGGCCGCCGACGTCGTGATCCTCGCCGATCGCCTCGACCGCGTCGGCGAGGCGATCGTGATCGCACAACGCGCGCGGCGGATCGCGGTCGAGAGCATCGTCGCGGGCATGGGTCTTTCGATGCTGGCGATGCTGGCGGCGAGCCTCGGCTGGCTGATGCCGGTGCCGGCGGCCATCGTCCAGGAGGTGATCGATGTTGCCGTAATCCTCAACGCATTGCGCGCGCTGACGCCGGGCTATGGCCATCGCGGCCGGCGCATGACGGCCGCGGATGGACACGAACTGCTTCGCAACCATCAGGCGCTGATCGGCGGTCTCGACCGGCTGCGATCGATTGCCGACGCGCTCGACGACGCCGGCCCGGAACGTGGTGCCGCGCTGATCGTGGAGGCCAATCACCTGGTACAGGATCAGGTGGTCGCGCATGAACGCGACGATGAGGGCAGCGTCTATCCGCGGCTCGCCGGGATCCTGCGCGAGACCCACAGCCTGTCCGCCATGAGCCGGGCGCACCGCGAGATCCTGCATCTCGCCCGCCTGCTCGCCCGCGTGGTCGAGGACTTGCCGACGGAGAAGGTGGACCGTTATCTGCTTCGCGACGCTCAACGGATCATCGAGGCGATCGAGACCTTGGTGCGCATGCACACGGCGCAGGAGGAGGACATTTATGAAGCTGTGGCGGAGCGGACCGCGGCCTGACGCGGCTGGCGCACGGAATTCGCGGACGGAAGAGCCTTCTGCTTATTTCTTCGGCTTCGGGAGGTCTCTACGCTCGGCCGAGAACTCAGGAGGCCCCTCGATAAGCCTGCGGATGCGGCGTTCGCGTTCGGCAGCGGGAAGGGTGGGATCGAGCAATTGGCTGATCTGTCTTACGGCCAAATCCTCAAGTTCAACGGGCTCGCCCGGAACGGCGGCCACGGCAACATCCGTTGCCTTGGAACTCAGCCCAAGCTCTATCAGCTGACAGATAGCGTCGGATCGGGCCATGCCATGGGCTTCGGCCCATGCGTCGACCTCCGCGGTCAGCTTTTCCGACATCTTCACGGCGCTGACGGCATCGCGAGTCGAAGTCGGACGACGAATCCGGTGGTCAGGACGCTTCTTGGGAGAGTCAGGCACCTTCAAATCCACTGATCAACATTATACGATAATGTTGCCGTTTTTCGCCTCTGACGATTTGATCCCGATCAAATGATAAAACGCGCCAGCTGGTTGGCACCGAACCCACCTTCAAGCTGTGCCGTATCTGGTTGACGATTTCAAAATCCGGACGATTGCGCGACCCATGACCACGCAGAACGGCAGCGACAAGTTCTACGGCAGCATTCCGGTGTTTCGCGGGTTCGCCCGCCTTATGGACCCGGCGCTATATTCCGCGCTGCCGGATGACTGGAGTATCGGCGTCGCCGATATCGTGGAATCGACCAAGGCGATTGCGCAGGCGCGTTACAAGGCGGTCAATATGGCCGGTGCCGCTATCATCGCGGCCGTCACCAATGCCCTCGAAGGACGCGAATTTCCATTCGTATTTGGCGGCGATGGCGCAAGCTTTGCGGTGGCGCCGGACGATTCCCGGCGCGCCCGTGAGGCGCTTGCGGCGACCGCGATCTGGGTCAAGGAAGATCTCGACCTCGCGATGCGGGTGGCTCTGGTTCCGGTCGCAGCCGTCCGGGCGAAGGGGCTCGACGTTCGCGTTGCCCGCTTCGGGCCGTCGCCAAATCTCTCCTATGCGATGTTTTCCGGCGGTGGTCTGGGCTGGGCCGAAGCGGCAATGAAACGTGGCGAGTTCGCGGTGCCGATGGCGCCGCCGGGCACGCAGCCCGATCTCTCCGGGCTTTCGTGCCGGTTCGAGGAGATCCCCGCGGTGCGCGGTCTCATCCTGTCGGTGCTGGTGTTGCCGGCGCAAGGCGCCGACGCTGCCGCCTTTCGCGAGGTAATCGAGGATATCATCGCGCTGGTCGAGCGCAGTCCGGATTCCGGGCGGCCGGTGCCGCCGGGCGGCCCGCCGCTTCGCTGGCCGCCGCAGGGCGTCGAATATGAAGCGCGCGCGGCGCGGGGCGGTTCGCTGACCAGGCGTCGCGCTTACGTGCTGGGCCGCACGCTGTTTGCTTATTTGATCATGCGTTTCGGCATCAGCGTCGGCGGCTTCGTGCCGAGAATCTATGCGCAGCAGGTCGTGGAAAATTCCGACTTCCGCAAATACGACGATGGACTGCGGATGGTCCTCGATTGCACGCCGGATCTGGAGCGCATGCTGGCGGAGCGCCTCGCCGCGGCTGCCTCCGCAGGGGTCGCAAGCTACGGCCTGCACCGGCAGGACGCCGCGATGATGACCTGCTTTACGCCGTCGGCGCTTCGCAGCGACCATGTGCATTTCATCGACGGCGCCCGCGGCGGCTATGCCTCGGCGGCGACGGCGTTGAAAGCGGCGCGGGCCTGGTCTCCTGAACCAGAAGTTCGCACTCCTTTGCAGCTAGCACCTTTGCGAACTTCGGTTTCGAAAGGCCACTAATCTATGATTTTAGTGGGGTTTTGGTTCAGAAGTTCTCTTGACGGACTCGCTGCACTAGCGAAGAGAACTTCTGAACCACCACAGTAGAGCGAGATGACTTTTCGTTGAATCGTCATCTCGCTCTATCTTTATGTTTGAGCATGATCTCCGCGCACACGCTTTCGCGTTTGTTAGCTGAGGGAAAACCGGTGCCCACATTTCCGGATCATGCTCTAAGGTCACCTCGCTCGGACTTGCGAGGTCGGAGTTTTACCGCGAGGCTCGCGACCAGTCTTCGCCGCCGCAGAATCCGCCGACGCAGCCTTCGACCCTTAACGTGTCCGGTCCGGCAATGGAGATGTTGCTGACATAGGTTTTGCCATCGTCGGCGTTGTAGATCTGGCCGGACCATTTGTTCGGGCCAGCGGGCCGCATGCCGGAGAACAGTGGAATTCCGATGATGGGGCGCCTGGTCAGCGCCGGATTAGGGTTTTTGTCGTCAATCTGGGGCTTTCCGGTCGCGGGATCGATCGGGTCTTTCAACCAGACGACGACACCGCAAATCGCTGCGCCGCATTTGCTGACGCGCACCTTTGCGTCGCCGGCTTGCGTTAACCAGATACCGTCAGCTCCTTCACCAGCCTGGGCGTTCACTGTCGCAGCGGCAAGAAACACCCCCACGACCGCAATAACCATGCCGAATCTGCAGGCCATAACGCTCTCCCCAAGAAACGTGTCTGCATAGCAACAAATCTCATTTGTGCAATGCCGTATCGGCGGTTTCGCCGGGAGTCCTGCCGTCTCTTCCGGCCTCGCAGGCTGGACGCTTGAGGAGATTATTTGCCCCAGCGGGTCACACGAATCGACAGAGCAGCACGACCGTGACGCCGGGATCGGTGGTGAACGAGGACACCCAGAGCGCGGGCTCGACCGCCACCACCAATCCAACCAGGCCGACACTCAGGCCGGCCACGGCGGCGGCGGTCCATGCGACCTGGCGCGCCCGCGTCACAAGGCCGGCGCCGATCGCCATGCCCACCATCGGCAAACCGAACAGGCCGAGGCCGAGCGTGCCGCCAGAGGTCACCAAGGTAAGCCGCATAGGTCGATGGTACCCAGCCGCGGCGCGCGCCGCTTGAGATCGAAGACAAAGGGCGCCATCACCTCGAATCGGATCTTGCCATCCGGTTGCTCGGCATAAACCTCGCCGGCGAAGGGATGCCAACCGCGCGACTGATAGAATGCGAATTTGTGCGGCTCGCAGAACAGCAGCGCGAACTGCACGGCTTCGTGATCGCGCATGGTCTGGACGGCTGCGTCGAGCGCGATGCTGGCGTAGCCATGGCGGCGACAATCGGCGCGGGTCGAAACCCCGCCGATGCCGCCGACGTGAAACTTCCGGCCGTTCCAGGTCACCGTCCTGAAGTAAATGCCGACGTGACAGGCAAGGCCGCTCTTGGACTCTTCCTCGGGCGCTTCGATCAGCACGCGCAAGTCGGCATGGGCCCATTTGATGTGGCCCCAGGACAGCTTTTCGACTTCGTGGGCCGGCCAGACCGCCTTAATCAGCGGCTCGGCCCGTGGCCACGACGCGTCGCCATTCAGAATATCGATCTCGATGCCCATGCCACTCACCTTCGCGGTCCGCGTGCCTCTTATACGGGCAACGCGCTCGATAAATACCGGACCCGATGCCAAAGCAGCCAAAATTCCAGGGAAGGATCGGCGCATCTGGGCCGGCAGACCTCTTCCCAAATTGCGGTGTTTAAGATCGATGGAACCTTCTATAAGGGTTCCCGTTAAGCCACGTCTCCCATCATATTCGGACATCGCCCCATGACCTTCACGCTTCCCAACCTTCCCTATGCCTATGACGCGCTCGCGCCCCATATGTCGAAGGAAACGCTGGAATATCACCACGACAAGCATCACCAGGCCTATGTGACCAACGGCAACAACCTGCTGAAGGGGACCGAATTCGAGGGCAAATCCCTCGAGGAGATCGTCAAGGGCTCGTTTGGCAAGAATGCGCCGCTCTTCAATAATGCCGGCCAGCACTACAACCACATCCACTTCTGGAAATGGATGAAACCCAATGGCGGCGGCAGCAAATTGCCGGGCCGTCTGGAAAAGAAGATCACCGAGGACCTCGGCGGGCTTGAGAAGTTCAAGACCGATTTCGCCGCCGCCGGCGCCGGCCAGTTCGGTTCGGGCTGGGCCTGGTTGTCGGTCAAGAACGGCAAGCTCGAAATCTCCAAGACCCCCAACGGCGAGAACCCGCTGGTGCATGGCGCCACCCCCATCCTCGGCGTCGACGTCTGGGAGCACTCCTATTACATCGATTACCGCAATCGCCGTCCGGATTACCTGAAGGCGTTTGTCGATCATCTGGTGAACTGGGAATATGTCGACGAGCTGTTCTCGAAGGCCTGACCAGACCAGCGATCAATCCAAAAGGGGGCGGCAGCATCCAGCTGCCGCCCTTTTCGATTGTCCTGCCGTTTTGTGGCGGTGCTTGCGGCAAACCAGCGGCGCTGCCGCTTCTGGCTGGCGCGCTCGGCCGCTTCGTCTATGTCCGGATGTATCGGACAGGCGTGCCGCGATGGGCGACGCGCTGATCATCGACATCATCCGGTGGGGCTCGATGACCGCCGCCGGATTGATCGCGTTGCGGCGCGGCCGGCCCGTGCTGACGGCGTCGGTGCGCGAAGGCAGCATGGACTTCATCAATATCGTGCCCCGGATTGCACTCGGCGTGATCGGCTCCGGGCACATCGCCGCTGTCATTCCGCAAGAGATCATCACGGGCTGGCTGGGGCCGGATTTGGGTTGGCCGGCCATAGGCAGCCGTTAGCTTCGATGGACTTCGGTTATGTTATAATATAACATATTTGCATGACTGTTTCCCCCCACGTCCACTCACATGCCCACGAACACGTCCACAGTCATGGGCCGGCTTCGCCCCACCCGGCGCAGGCGGTGTCCTGGTCGATCCTGCGCATGCCCTTGATCTCGCGGCTCGCGGCCGCGGTCGCGGTCAGTGCGGTCTTATGGGCCATCGTGTGGCTGGCGATGAGGTGAGCATGGCAGCCCAACTGCAATTCCGCGACGTCACGCTGGGCTATGACCGGCATCCGGCGGTTCACCATCTCAATGGCGAGGTCGCGCCCGGCGCGTTGCTCGCGGTCATTGGACCCAACGGTGCCGGCAAGTCGACGCTGTTTCGCGGCATCGTCGGCATCCTCAAACCGCTGGCTGGCTCGATCCTGACCGGCGACCTCGACGTCAGGGATATCGCGTATCTGCCGCAGACCGTCGATATCGACCGCAGCTTTCCGATCTCGGTGTTCGATTTCGTCGGCACCGGGCTTTGGCGCAGAACCGGCTTTTTCGGCGGCATGGGCAAGGACGCGCGCGAGCGGATTGCACAGGCGCTCGCAGCTGTCGGTCTCAGCGGCTTCGAGAACCGCACCATCGGCACGCTTTCCGGCGGGCAGATGCAGCGCATGCTGTTTGCGCGGGTGCTGCTGCAGGATGCGCGCCTGATCGTGCTCGACGAACCCTTCAACGCCATCGACGCTAAAACCTCGGCCGATCTGCTGGCGCTGGTCAAGCGCTGGCATGCCGAGAAGCGCACCGTGCTGGCGGCGCTGCACGACATGGACCTGGTGCGCGCCAATTTCCCGGAAACCCTGCTGCTGGCGCGGGGCGAGGTCGCCTGGGGTGACACCGCCGAGGCACTGACCACGGAGAATCTCCTCGAGGCGCGGCGGATGTGCGAAGCCTTCGACGACAGCGCGGCCACCTGCGCCGTTGACGACGTCGCCTCACGGGCCGCCTGAAATTCATGGATCCATAGTGTGATGATCTACGACGTGCTGATCGCGCCCTTCACCGAGTTCGAATTCATGCGCCGGGCGCTGGCGGCGGTGATCGCGCTTTCGCTGGGCGGCGCGCCGATCGGCGTGTTCCTGATGCTGCGGCGAATGAGCCTGGTCGGCGACGCCATGGCGCATGCCATCCTGCCGGGTGCGGCGATCGGCTTTCTGCTGTCGGGCCTCAACCTATTCGCGATGACCGCAGGCGGTCTGATCGCAGGCTTTACGGTCGCGATCCTGGCCGGGGTCGTGGCGCGCACCACCGAACTCAAGGAAGATGCCTCACTGGCCACGTTCTACCTGGCGTCGCTCGCGCTCGGCGTGACCATTGTTTCGATCAAGGGCACCAATATCGATCTCTTGCACGTGCTGTTCGGCAATATCCTGGCGATGGACGATCCGACCCTGCTGGTCATCGCGTTCAATGCCACAATTACATTGATCGTGCTGGCGATAATCTATCGCCCGCTGGTGATCGAGAGCGTCGATCCTCTCTTCCTGCGCACCGTGAGCCGCGCCGGCGCGCCCGCGCATCTGGCGTTTCTCGCGCTCGTCGTCGTCAACCTCGTCAATGGCTTTCAGGCGCTCGGCACCTTGCTGGCGGTGGGGTTGATGATCCTGCCCGCGGGCATTGCCCGGTTCTGGTCGCGCGATATCACCGGCATGATCTGCATCGCGGTCGTGAGCGCGATCGTCTCGGGCTATGCAGGCCTCGTGCTGTCGTTCCAGACCAGGGTGCCGACGGGCCCGGCGATCATCCTGGTAGCGACGGTGCTCTATATCGCGTCGGTCTTGTTCGGCAACGTCCGTGGCGTGATCAGGCAAATGTTTCCCGGTCGCCATCTTGAGGCGTAGCGATGCGGTGTTTTCAGCGGTGGCTGATCTGTATGGCGCTTGTGATCTCGCCCGCGCCGCTGCGCGCGCAGGATCGGCTCAACGTCGTTGCCTCCTTCTCCATCCTCGGCGACTTCGTGAAAAATGTCGGCGGCGAGCGCGTCGATGTGACGACGCTGGTGGGTCCCGATGGCGACGTGCACGTCTATGCACCGGCGCCTGCGGACGCCAGGAAGATCGCCGATGCAAAGCTCCTCGTCATCAACGGTCTTGGTCTGGAGGGTTGGCTGCCGCGGCTGCTGCAGGCTTCAGGCGGCAAGGCGCCGATCGTCACGGCGACCAAGGGCATCGCGCCGCTCAAGCTCGGCTCCGATGCCGATCCGCATGCCTGGCAATCGGTTGCCAATGCGAAAAAGTATGTCACCAATATTCGCGATGCGCTTGCCGCCGCCGGCCCCGCCGATGCCGAGGTGTTTCGCAAACAAGCGGAGATCTATCTGGCGAAACTCGATGCGCTCGACCGCGAGGTGCGCGAGGCCGTCGCGCAAATTCCGGAGAGCCGCCGCAAGGTGATCTCGACCCATGACGCCTTCGGCTATTTTGCCGCCGCCTATGGCATCCAGTTCATCGCTCCGCTCGGCGTTTCCACCGAATCCGAGGCCAGCGCGCGCGATATCGCTCGCGTCATCACCCAGATCAAAGCGGAAAAAATTCCGGCTGTTTTTCTTGAAAATATCAGCGATCCCCGCCTGATCCGGCGGATATCGGCCGAGACCGGCGCCAGGGTCGGCGGAACGCTGTTTTCCGATAGTTTGACGGGTGAAAAGGGCGATGCCCCCACTTACATTGCCATGGTCAGGCACAATATAAAGGCCCTGACCAGCGCGCTGGCTGATTAGGGCAGGGGCCCTCCCTGTCGCCGCGCCCAATCCTGGCGCCAAGTCCTCGCGCCGTGTCCTAGAGCTAAGTCCCGTTTCGGAGCCACCATGCCAGAATTGACGTCCCCAAAAATTCCCGTGACTGTGCTGACGGGCTATCTCGGCGCCGGCAAGACCACCCTGCTCAACCGCATCCTGTCGGAAAACCACGGCAAGAAATACGCCGTCATCGTCAATGAATTTGGCGAGATCGGCATCGACAATGATTTGATCATCGGCGCGGACGAGGAAGTCTTCGAGATGAACAATGGCTGCGTCTGCTGCACCGTGCGCGGCGATCTCGTGCGCATCCTCGATGGCCTGATGAAACGCAAAGGGAAATTCGACGCCATCATCGTCGAGACCACCGGCCTGGCCGATCCGGCACCGGTGGCGCAGACCTTCTTCGTCGATGAGGACGTGCAGAAGAATGCCCGGCTGGATGCGGTCGTGACGGTGGCCGATGCAAAATGGCTGAGCGACCGTCTGAAGGACGCGCCGGAGGCCAAGAACCAGATCGCGTTCGCCGACGTCATCGTGCTCAACAAGACCGATCTCGTCTCCAGGCCGGAACTCACCGAGGTCGAGGCACGGATCAGGGCCATCAACCCCTACGCCAAACTGCATCGTACCGAGCGCTGCCAGGTCGCGCTGTCGGATGTGCTCGAGCGCGGCGCGTTCGATCTCGACCGTATTCTGGAAATCGAACCGGAATTTCTCGACGCCGGCGACGGCCACGATCATCATGACCACGACCATCACCACCACGGCCATGACCATCACCACGATCACGACCACGGTCATGGCCTGAAGCACTACCATGACGAGGAAATGCAGTCGCTGTCGCTGCGATCGGACAAGCCGCTCGATCCCGCCAAGTTCATGCCTTGGCTGCAGAACCTCGTCGCCAGCGAGGGCCAGAAGATCCTGCGCTCGAAGGGAATCCTTGCCTTCAGCGACGATGACGACCGCTACGTCTTCCAGGGCGTGCACATGATGCTGGAAGGCGATCACCAGCGCGCCTGGAAGGACGGCGAACCGCGCCAGAGCCGTCTCGTCTTCATCGGCCGTGAATTGCCCGAGCAGACGATCCGCGAGGGCTTTGAACGCTGTATCATCACGTGATGACAGAGTTCGGTCCGGGCGAATCCGCCTCCATCATTTCCGTCACCGATCAGGTGCGCGCGATCGCGATCGGCGTGCCGGTCACCTCCGTGCATTTTCTCGGCGATCGCGCAGCCTTTGTCGGCGCCGAGGAAAACGTGTTCCTCGCAACCCGGGAAGGAGAAATCTCCCGGGTCTCCGTTCACGGCGGCGGCATCTTGTGCGCCGTATCCGACGGGGCGCGCATCGTCATGGGCGGCGATGACGGCAAGCTCGTCGCGCTCGACGCCAAGGGCGACGTCACGCCGCTGGCGACCGACCCGAAACGGCGCTGGATCGACAATGTCGCCCTGCATCCCGATGGCGCCGTGGCGTGGTCGGCCGGCAAGACGGCCTTTGTCCGCAGCGGCAAGAATGAGGAGAAATCGCTCGACGTGCCCTCGACGGTCGGCGGTCTGGCGTTTGCGCCGAAGGGCCTGCGGCTGGCGGTCGCGCATTATAACGGCGTGACGCTGTGGTTTCCCAACATGGCGGCGCAGCCGGAATTTCTGGCGTGGGCGGGCTCGCACCACGCCGTGACGTTCAGCCCCGACAACAAGTTTCTGGTGACGGCGATGCACGAGCCGGCGCTGCACGGCTGGCGGCTCGCCGACAACAGGCACATGCGCATGACCGGCTATCCCGGACGGGTGCGGTCGATGTCATGGAGCACGGGCGGCAAGGCGCTGGCGACATCCGGCGCCGACAGCGTCATCCTGTGGCCGTTCGGCAGCAAGGACGGCCCGATGGGCAAGGAGCCCGCGATGCTGGCGCCGCTGCAGGCGCGCGTCACCATGGTCGCCTGCCACCCCAAACAGGACATCCTCGCCACCGGCTACAGCGACGGCACCATCCTGATGGTGCGGATGACCGACGGCGCGGAAATCCTGGTCCGGCGGAACGGTGGTGCGCCGGTCGCGGCGCTGGCCTGGAACGCGAAGGGCACACTGCTGGCGTTTGCCGCGGAGGATGGCGACGCCGGTCTGCTGCCGCTTTAGAGCCGATTCAGCAGAATTAGCGACGAGGATTCGTCTGAGAGTCATTCCGGGGCGCATCGAAGATGCGAACCCGGAATCCGGAGATTGGCTTGCGTCCTTTCAGCCTGAGATTCCGGGTCTGGCCCTGCGGGCCATCCCGGAATGACGGAATGCGACGGCTCCATATCTGACGCCATTTTGATTGTCGCTGCCAATTCTGCAGTCTCGCTTGTGTCACCTTGCTGCCCCATAATCAGTCACCGCACGCAAGCGCAGATGATCCAGGGGACCGACGAAGGGACTGACGAATGAAAATCGACGATGTCAGAAAAACCGCCTATTCGATGCCGCTGACCAGCCCATCGTTCCCGCCGGGGCCTTATCGTTTTTTCAACCGCGAATACTTCGTCATCACCTATCGCACCGACCCGGAAGTGCTCGCCGCCGTGGTGCCGGAGCCGCTCGAAGTTGCGGATTCGGTCGTCAAGTACGAATTCATCCGCATGCCCAATTCAACCGGGTTCGGTGACTACACCGAAACCGGACAGGTGATCCCGGTCCGCCTGAACGGCGAGGAGGGCGGCTATACCCATGCGATGTATCTCGATGACGATGCGCCGATCGCGGGCGGGCGCGAGCTCTGGGGATTTCCCAAAAAGCTTGCTTCGCCAAAGATCACGGTCGAGAGCGACGTTCTGGTGGGAACGCTGCACTACGGTTCGGTGCTCTGCGCCTCCGCCACCATGGGCTACAAGCATCGCTACGTCGACCATGACACCGTGCTGAAGAGCATGACCGCGCCGAATTTCATCCTGAAGATCATTCCCCGTGTCGATGGCAGTCCGCGGATCTGCGAACTGGTGCGCTTCCAGCTTGAGGACATCACCTTGAAGGAGGCCTGGACCGGCCCGGCGGCGCTTGGTCTTTTCCCGCACGCGCTGGCCGACGTGGCGCGGCTGCCGGTGCGCGAGGTGATCTCGGCGCTGCATTTCAAGGCCGATCTGACGCTCGGGCTCGGCACGGTGGCGTTCGACTATATGGCGAAGTGAGTACCGCGCACAGGAAATCGCAGCGAGCGCAACTGGTCAACTCCGTCATGGCCGGGCTTGACCCGGCCATCCACGTCTTGCCCACGAAAAAAGTCGTGGATGCCCGGCACAAGGCCGGGCATGACGGCAAGGTCGTTGCCCGTCCTTGTCACCGCACCAGCACGTTGCGGAACTGCCAGGGATCGGAGGTGTCGATGTCTTCCGGGAACAGTCCGGGCCGGTCTGCGAGCGGCGTCCAGTCGGTGTAAAAGCCTTTCACCGGGCCGAGATACGGCATCTGGATTTCGAGGCAGCGGCGGAAATCCATCTCATCGGCTTCGACGATCCCGGCATTGGGATTCTCCAGCGCCCACACCATGCCGGCGAGCACCGCCGACGACACCTGCATGCCGGTGGCATTTTGGTAGGGGGCGATTGCCCGGGTTTCCTCGATCGAGAGCTGCGAGCCGTACCAGTAGGCATTCTTGGCATGGCCGTAGAGCAGCACGCCGAGCTCATCGATACCGTCGACGATCTCGTGCTCATCGAGGATGTGCCACTTCTGCTGCATCTTGCCGGTGGCCCCGAAAATCTCGTGCAGCGACAGCACCGCGTCGTTGGCGGGGTGATAGGCGTAGTGGCAGGTCGGGCGGTACACGACGTTGGGGCCGTCCCGCACCGTGAAATAATCCGCGATCGAGATCGCTTCGTTATGCGTGACCAGGAAACCATATTGCGCGCCCGGCGTCGGGCACCACGAGCGCACGCGGGTATTGGCGCCGGGCTGCAGCAGATAGATCGCGGCCTGGCATCCGGTCTCGTGCCTGCGGCCGTTCTCCGGTATCCATTTTTCATGGGTGCCCCAGCCGAGTTCGGCCGGCTGCATGCCTTCGGAGACAAAGCCCTCGACCGACCAGGTATTGACGAACACGTCCATCGGCTTCGGATTCCTCGAGCGCTGGGTGTCGCGTTCGGCGACATGGATGCCCTTGACGCCGAGCTTGCGGGCGAGCTGGCCCCAGCCTTCGCGGCTGTTCGGTTCGGTGAACGGGGTATTGGTGTCGCGGGCGATGTCGAGCAGGGCCTGCTTGACGAACCACGACACCATGCCGGGATTGGCGCCGCAGGTGGAGACCGCGGTCGGGCCACCCGGGCTCTTGCGCTTGGCGGCGAGCAGGGTCTCGCGCAGCGCGTAATTGGAGCGCTTTTCGGGGCCGATACTCTTGTCGAAATAGAAGCCGAGCCAGGGCTCGACGACGGTATCGATATAGAGCGCGCCGATCTCGCGGCACAGCGTCATGATGTCGACCGAGGAGGTGTCGACGGACAGGTTGACGCAAAAGCCCTGACCGCCGCCGGCGGTCAGAAGCGGCACCAGCACGTCGCGATAATTGTCGCGGGTCACGCCCTGCTTGATGAAGCGCACGCCATGCTCTTTGGCGAGCTCGCCGTCCTCATGCGGATCGATAATGACGAAGCGCGATTTGTCGTAGTCGAAATGCCGTTCGATCAGCGGCAATGTACCCTTGCCGATCGAGCCGAAGCCGATCATGACAATGGGGCCGGAAATTTTCGCGTGGATCGGCTGATCGGGCGGGCTCATGGGAAGGTCTCCGGAACAGGGAAAAGTGAGGCGAAGAAAGAAAAGGATGAGGGATCAGAGGCTGCGTCGCTTCGCGGTGACTTCGATCTCGACCTTCATCTCGGGTTTGTAGAGACCTGCTACGACCAGAAGGGTTGCGGCCGGGCGAATGTCGCCAAGAACTTCGCCGCAGACCGCGAAATGGGCGTCCGCATCTCTGGCGTCGGTGATGTAGTAGGTCGCGCGGACAATGTCGGCCATGGCGAAGCCGGCTTCCTTCAAGGCGGATTCGATGGTCTTGAAGCAGTTTCGTGTCTGGCTTGTGACATCCGCCGGCATCGTCATGGTGGCGTAGTCGTAGCCGGTCGTGCCGGCGACGAAGGCGAAATCTCCGTCGACGGCGACGCGGCTGTAGCCGGCGGCCTTTTCAAAGGGCGAGCCGGTGGAAATGAGACGGCGGGACATCTTAAACCTCGGTTGAATTTCACGCGGTTTTGCGGACTGCGCCCCGATAGGTGCAACTCTTCGCTATATCAGGGCGAACGCTGTGTCACGTCCTGGGACGACGGCGCGGCTGAGCCCCATCGGCGCACGAATATGTCCCTGACGATCATGACGGCCAGCAGGATCAGCAGGATGGTGGTGACGGTGCTGCGGCCGCGCGAAGGCGCGGCAGCACCCGTTGTCGGGAGGCTCTCCGGCATGATGGTGAGCCGCTCAGGCCGCGTACGGCGCGGCGCGCAGCGCCTTGCCGCCGCGAACTGGCTTCGTTGCCGGCATGAAAGCTCCGGTCGGCATGATCATCCCCGATACGCCCTCGAGCGCGCCCTCGCCTAGCTCCAGGCCAAGCAGTCGGTCGCGCTCGAACGGGCCGGGCAGCGACAGTCCGCCGGCCTTTTGCGCCGAGAAGCCGAAGCGGGCGTAATACGGCGCGTCGCCGAGCAGGAGCACCGCGCGATGGCCACGCGGCTCAGCCGCCGCGAGCGCGTGGTCCATCAGCGCGGCCCCGACCCCGAGCTTTCGGCAGGTGTTTTCCACCGCCAGCGGGCCGAGCATCAGCGCCGGGATGCCCCCGGCGCTGACGTGCCACAACCGCAGCGTACCGACCAGCCGGCCCTGGCGCATGGCCGAGAAGGCGAGGCCTTCGGCGGGCGCACGTCCGTCGCGCAGGCGCTGGCAGGTGCGCAAGCTTCGGTTTTCGCCAAAGCAGGCATCGAGCAGCGCTTCACGGGCAGCGACGTCCGGGGCACGCTCCGCGCGGATCACGAACGGAGCGGCGTCGGTCGAGAGGGCAATGGCGGTCTTCCGCAAGGCAGTCATGGCACGTCAGTCCTCGCTTGCAACGGCATTTGCGCCGCCAAGCGTTGTCAGCAAATTTGCAAGTGAAAAGGATGGGAGCCGGCGCACCGGCTTCCGATTATGTCGCGCCTCAGAGAGGCAGGATCAGATGTGGTAGGTCCGCAGCGGCGGGAAGCCGTTGAAGGCCACCGACGAGTAGGTCGACGTATACGCGCCGGTTCCCTCGATCAGCACCTTGTCGCCGATCTCGAGCGTCACCGGAAGCGGGTACGGCATCTTCTCGTACAGCACGTCGGCGGAATTGCAGGTCGGGCCCGCGAGCACGCACGGCGTCATGTCCGCGCCGTCATGCGGCGTGCGGATGGCGTAGCGGATCGATTCGTCCATGGTCTCGGCGAGACCGCCGAACTTGCCGATATCGAGATACACCCAGCGTACCTCGTCCTCGTCGCTCTTCTTGGAGATCAGAACGACTTCGGTTTCGATGACGCCCGCATTGCCGACCATGCCGCGGCCCGGCTCGATGATGGTTTCCGGGATCTGGTTGCCGAAATGCTTGCGCAGCGCACGGAAGATCGACCGCCCGTATTGCACGACCGGAGGAACGTCCTTGAGGTACTTGGTCGGGAAACCGCCGCCCATGTTGACCATGGAGAGGTTGATGCCCCGCTCCGCGCAGTCACGGAACACCGTCGAGGCCATCGCCAGCGCGCGATCCCACGCCTTCACCTTGCGCTGCTGCGAGCCGACATGGAACGAGATTCCGTAAGCCTCCAGTCCCAGCCGCTTGGCGAGGTCGAGCACATTGACGGCCATTTCCGGATCGCAGCCGAACTTGCGCGACAGCGGCCATTCGGCGCCTGCGCAATCATAGAGAATGCGGCAGAACACTTTCGAGCCGGGGGCGGCGCGGGCGATCTTCTCGACTTCGGCGGCGCAATCGACCGAGAACAGGCGAATGCCGAGCTCGAAGGCGCGCGCGATGTCGCGCTCCTTCTTGATGGTGTTGCCATAGGAAACCCGCTCCGCCGACGCGCCCGCGGCCAAGGCCATCTGGATTTCGGCAACCGAGGCGCAGTCGAAGCACGAGCCCATCGAGGCCAGGAGCGACAACACTTCCGGCGCCGGGTTTGCCTTCACGGCGTAGAACACGCGGCTGTCCGGCAGCGCCTTGGCGAAGCTCTGATAGTTGTCGCGCACGACCTCGAGGTCGACGACGAGGCACGGCTCGACGTCCTGGCCCTCGTTACGGCGGTTGCGCAGGAATTCCTGAATGCGCTCAGTCATAGTAGCACCCTCCCAAACGGCCCAGCGACGGGACACGTTCAAAAATGATCTCGGATAAGAGCGCTCCGGCCACGTCGCGCGATGGAGGCGCAACGAAGCCAAAAAACTCAAACCGAACTGTGCTGCCGTGGATTGGTTGGGAAGGATCCCGCCCGCTCACCTGGCAATGAAGGACAAGCCTCTTCGGTATTCGCGCCGGCTGGTGGAAAGCCGGCAGAGACCAAAAAAGCCCGATCCGTCGTTGCTTTAAGTCGCGTCCCCCGTTGAGAACGAGGTGCGCCGGTTCGCCTCCGGCTGCCAGTCACGGTTGCAAGGAGCGAAGAGACCTTCAACGGCACCTCTTGAGAGAGGTGCTGGCCTATCAAGTCTTCGACTTACCAAGTCACCGACTTACTAAGTATTGGGCTTGAGCGACCCTCGGTTCTTCATCCCTTGGCGGCTGTCCGGCCTCTTGTCCGGATACCTACCGACTGACACACGACCACAGGCACGTGCGAAATTGGGCAATTCTGCAAATAAGCGTTTTGAGTCTGCTTCGCAACAATTTTTTTAGGCTGCGGGGAAATTTCCCTAACACGTGCTTACGTCGCCGCGCCTCGCACGCGAAAGCCGCGCTGAAGATGAACAGGCGTTAAGTTTCTTTAACGATGCGTAAGCATTTGACGCGCAGCAGCGCGCGGCTTCTGCGCGCAGTCGATCTACGCGCGGCGCGTGAACGGCTCGACGCGCTGCGCCGCGCGGACGAACGCGGCCATGATGAAGACGCCGATCGCAAACAGCACGGCCTGCAGGATGTGCGCGCCGGTGTCGTCGAGACCGAACAGGATCGCGAGCGCCCAACCACCGGCGAATGCCGCGCCGAACACTTCAGCGCCGATCAGGATCGCCGCGCTGATCACGGTGATGACGCTGGGCCAGATGATCTGGCGGGCGGTGGTCGGGGAGGTCGGCGAACTCATGGGCTAAATCCTGTTCAGGGGCCGCAATCTCTATGAAAAGGACGGCGCTATCAAGCGTAAAAGGCCCAAAAAAGCCCCATCGCGTGATATAGCGTCCGGCATGGAATTGGGGCGCAAACGGGACGCAAACGGGAATTGTGATGCCGGAAAATAAGGAAATGACGGCCACCGCGCGTGGCCAGGTGAACCCCCTGCTGGTGGCGTGGCAGACGCCGTTCGAGACCCCGCCATTTGCCGACATTGCGCCGGAGCATTTCCTCCCCGCCTTCGAACAGGCCTTTGCCGATCACGCGGCCGAGGTCGCCGCGATCACCCACGATCCCTCCGCGCCGGACTTCGCCAATACGATCACCGCGCTGGAGCGCTCGGGCAAGCTGCTGTCCAAGGTCTCGGCGGTTTTCTACGACCTGGTGTCGGCGCATTCCAATCCGGCGCTGCTTCAGATCGACAAGGAGGTATCGCTCAGGATGGCGCGGCACTGGAACCCGATCATGATGAACGCGGTGCTGTTCGGCCGGATCGCGCTGTTGCACGACAATCGCGCCGCGCTCGGGCTGACGGGCGAGCAGATGCGGCTGCTGGAGCGGACCTATACGCGCTTCCATCGCGCAGGGGCCGGGCTCGACGAGGCGGCAAAGGCGCGGATGGCCGAGATCAATGAGCGGCTGGCGCATCTCGGCACGACGTTCAGCCACCATCTGCTCGGCGACGAGCAGGACTGGTTGATGGAACTCGGCGAGGCCGATCGCGACGGTCTTTCGGACAGCTTCATCGCGGCGGCAAAGTCCGCCGCAGAGGAGCGCGGCAGGGCCGGCGAGGCGATCGTGACGCTGTCGCGGTCCTCGGTCGAGCCGTTCCTGAAGACCTCGGGCCGCCGCGAGCTGCGCGAGAAGGCGTACAAGGCCTTCGTTGCCCGTGGCGACAACGGCAACGCCAACGACAACAACGAGATCATCGTCGAGATCCTGAGCTTGCGCGAGGAGAGCGCCAGGCTCTTGGGCTACCCGACCTTCGCCGCCTATCGGCTGGAGGATTCGATGGCCAAGACACCGCAGGCCGTGCGCAGCCTGCTGGAGCGGGTCTGGAAGCCCGCGCGGGACCGGGCGCTGGCCGATCGCGACGCCCTGCAGGCGCTGGTGGCGGAGGAGGGCGACAATTTCGCGCTGGCGCCATGGGACTGGCGTTACTACGCGGAGAAGCTCAGGCAGCGCCGCGCCAATTTCGACGACGCCGCGATCAAGCCCTATCTGGCGCTCGACAACATGATCGAGGCCGCCTTCGACTGCGCGACCCGCCTGTTCGGCGTCAGCTTCGCCGAGCGGAAGGACATTCCGGTCTGGCATCCCGACGTGCGGGTCTGGGAGGTGAAGGACGCCGCCGGCAAGCACAAGGCATTGTTCTATGGCGACTACTACGCCCGGCCGTCAAAGCGTTCCGGCGCCTGGATGACATCGTTGCGGGACCAGCAAAAGCTCGATGGCGCGATCGCGCCTTTGATCATCAATGTCTGCAACTTCTCCAAGGGCGCCGACGGCGAGCCCTCGCTGCTGTCTCCGGATGACGCGCGTACCCTGTTCCACGAATTCGGCCACGGCCTGCACGGGATGCTGTCGGACGTGACCTATCCCTCGCTGTCAGGCACCAGCGTGTTCACCGATTTCGTCGAACTGCCCTCGCAGCTTTACGAGCACTGGCAGGAACAGCCCCAGGTGCTGCGGCAGTTTGCCCGGCATTACCAGACCGGCGAGCCGCTGCCGGACGACCTCCTGAGGCGCTTCATCGCCGCGCGCAAGTTCAACCAGGGCTTTGCCACGGTGGAATTCGTCGCTTCCGCGCTGATCGACCTCGAATTCCACACCCAGCCGGCTTCCGCCAGCCGGGACGTGCGGGCATTCGAGCGCCGGGAGCTCGAGAAAATCGGGATGCCCGCCGAGATTTCAATGCGGCACCGGCCCCAGCAATTCGGCCATATCTTCTCCGGCGATCACTATGCCTCGGGGTACTACAGCTACATGTGGTCCGAGGTGATGGATGCCGACGCGTTCGGCGCCTTCGAGGAGGCCGGCAATATTTTCGATCCCACTGTGGCCAAGCGCCTGCACGACGACATCTATTCGTCGGGCGGCTCGCGCGATCCGGAGGACGCCTATGTCGCGTTCCGCGGCCGGGAGCCGGAGCCCGACGCGCTGCTGCGTCGCCGCGGCCTCCTGGAAACGCCCGAGGCGGCCTGACGTGAGCAATTCGATGCGCCGCCTGCTTGGTTTGCTGCTCTTGGCCGGCATGCTGACGCTCGGGGCAGGGGCGGCGGAGGCGCACCCCCATGTCTGGATCACGGCAACGAGCGAAGTGATCTACGCCCCGGACGGCTCGATATCAGGTGTGCGCCACGCCTGGACCTTCGACGACATGTTCTCGACCTATGCGTTGCAGGGCATCGAGAGCAAGACCAAGGGCGTCTACAGTCGAGGAAGAACTGGCGCCATTGGCGCAGACCAATGTCGAATCGCTGAAGGAATTCGGCTTTTTCACCTTCGCCAAGGCCGACGGCAAGAAGGAGAAATTCCAGGAGCCGGTCGATTACTTCCTCGAGGTCAGGGATGGTCTGCTGACGCTGCACTTCACCCTGCCGCTCAAGACCCCGGTGAAGCCGAAAGAGCTGGCGCTGGAGGTTTTCGACCCGACGTTCTTTGTCGACTTCAAATTCGCCGACAAGGATCCGGTAAAACTGGTCGGGGCTCCCGCCGCCTGTCAGGTGAACTTCAAGCGCCCGAATGACGGTACCGTCAATGCCCAGGCGCTCGGCGAGCAGAACTTCATGAACGGTGACAATTCCAACTTCGGTGCGATGTTCGCCAACAAGATCACGGTGCAGTGCCCATGAAATTGGGGTCCCAGCAAACGTCCCGGCCAGGCCTTGCGCGGGGACTGGCGATCTGCGTGTTGGCCCTGGCGGCCGTTGCGATACTCGATGCCACCATGCATGTCCTGATGGCACAGACGCCGTTCGGCGGTCCGCGTCCGGGCGGCGCCGAGCCGCAGCTGGGCGGCGTCGTTGGATGGCTGCTCGCCAAACAATCGGAATTTTACCGCGAGATGTCCTCGACCATCCGCGCCGCCAAATCCGATGGCAGCGCGGTCTGGACGCTGCTTGCGATTTCCTTCGCCTACGGCATTTTTCACGCCGCCGGACCCGGACACGGCAAGGCGGTGATCTCGTCCTATCTGGTCGCCAACGAGGAAACCGCGCGGCGCGGCATCGTGCTGTCGTTCGCCTCCGCGCTGATGCAGTCGCTGGTCGCGGTGGTGATCGTCGGGGTTTGCGCTCTTCTGCTCAACGCCACCGCCAGGACCATGTGCGGGGCCGAAAGGACCATCGAGATAGCGAGCTACGCCCTGATCGCGGCGTTCGGCGCCCGGCTGGTCTGGACCAAGGGCGGAGGATTCATTCGCGCATTGCAGATCCGGCAGCCGGCACCCGCGCTGGCGCTCGCAGCGGCCGTGCCTCACGATCATGCTGGCCATGGCCACGACCATCTTCTCCACGAACATTCCGATGTTCATGCTCAAGTTCGTGTCCACGTTCATGCCCAAGTCGAGCATCACGACCATGGCCATGATCATGACCATGGCCATGATCATGACCATGGGCACGATCACGCGCACGTCCATGACGAGCATTGCGGCCACTCCCACGGCCCGGTTCCGGACGAGCTGGCCGGCCCCGGCGGCTGGCGGCGGGGTTTTGGCGCGATCTTCGCCGTGGGCTTAAGGCCCTGTTCGGGCGCGATCCTGGTCCTGGTGTTCGCGCTGGCGCAGGGGTTGTTCTGGGCCGGCGTCGCCGCGACCTTTGTCATGGGGCTCGGCACCGCGATCACGGTGGCGGCCATTGCCGTGGTCGCGGTGTCGGCGAAGGATCTGGCGCGCCGCCTGAGCGGAGCCAAAGAGGGCGGCGGCGCGCTGTTCATGCGCGGCGTGGAATTCGGCGCGGCGGGGCTGGTGCTGCTGTTCGGGATCGGCCTGCTGTTCGGCTATCTCGCCGCCGAACGGGTGACGTGTTTTTAGGCGAGCCGGGCGGCTCATCTTCTCAACAGCTCATCTTCTCGGTCTGCGTCGCCGGCCGGACCTAAGCCGTGCCGGCTTTGCTGCTAACTGCCGGCTTGACGCCCTTGATATGAACCGGGAGCCGGACCACTGCGACAAAGCTCACGACCAGTATCGGGAAAGGCTGCTAGCCCGTCGTGATCAAGAAAACTCCGAATACCTGGTACGTTTCAATCTATGTTCCGCGCCAAGAAAAGACTGGACATTACTCTCGCCGCTCCCGGACCTTTGTCAGCGAATTTGAGGCCAAACGGTTTGCCGCAGCCAAGATTGCGGCAGGCGCCGAAGTCAGTGCGGGAACACTAAATCCCTTTGCGCCAAGAAGAGTTGTCGGGCCGTCGGAAATTGAAAGTTGGCTTTCAGAAGAGGCGAGATGAGCCGTCGACCTGAAGAGGCCAGCTTCATGTTGGACCCTGCCGCGGTGGCGCGGGCGGTCGGCGCCGGCGGAAGTCTTGAGCAGTGCCTTCGTCCTGTGACTGCTCCGAAGCCGTGTGTCGCGCGTAGATTTGCATCTCTGAGCTGCAAACCACGCGAGCCGCCGAACGGGCGACGTGTTTCTAGCTGCTTGTCGATCCAGCTTGCGAAGGCGCAACGCGTGGGCGCATGGCGAGTTCGACTTCCAGCTTGGCGACATTCTCAAATAGCCGACCGGTGGTCAGCTGAAGAAAATAGAACCCGAACTTCGGATTCTGGAAATAGAGCTGCTTGAGTTGCTCGTACGTGATCACGAGCACCTGTCCGGGAGCAACGCATTCCAGCGTTCCGGTACGTGCCTTGTCAGGCGTCAAAAAGCCAAGTTCACCGACAACCTGACCGTGCAGGATTTCAACGCCGATTTCCGCAAGTCGAAATCGCCCCGAAACGACGAAAAACATTTCGTTGGCCGTGTCGCCCCGGCGAAATAGCGTTTCGCCCGCGCGAACCTCGCGGATCGTGCTGAACGGCTTGATCCATTCCATGCTGAGGTCATCTTGTGTCGCCATGCGGACCTGCTTGACCAGCGCCAGCATCTGCCGCAGCCGCATCGCATTCAAAGGCAACAGCACGAGATGAAGAACGAGAACCGGATAGGCCAGGGCCAGATAGCCGTAGGTGATGAAAAATACATTGCTGACAATGCCGGCCACGCGGAGCGGAATCATGGTCTTCATGTAAAATGTGAGGAAGACGCACGCGGCGGCCGCGTAGCCGATCATTTCAGCTCGAGTCACGGGACCAATACCTCTAGTCGCAAGTTGATTGAACTGCGCCGCCCGCGAGCTCGGAAAGGCACGCCGCGGCGCGGTGCTCGAAGATGACCGCGCCCTGACGCCGGGCGATGTCGAGCGCGATCGCGAAGGCCGACCGCGCTTCATCCTTGTTGTTGCGGCTGAGCGCCAGCAAGCAGGTTCCGCGCAGTCGATATATTTCCGGTAGATAGAAGCCGATGCCGGGTTCGTCTATCCCGGCGATGGCGCGCTCGAGATGCGCGATGCCGTCTGCCGGACGGCCGGCGGCCAGCAGTATTTCGGCGGCCAGGCCGAGATAATATTGCGGAAGCGGACCGACGGCCGTCGCATTGCCGATTTCGGCATCGATCAATCGCGCGGCGTCTGCGACGCCTGAACCGATCGCTGTTGCCCAGCTGGTCAAAACCAGGCTGCCCGCGCGCCACGGCATCAAGCCAAATTTCTCCGCCAGCCTTGCCGCGCGATGCGCCGCCGCGAAGGTGGCGTCGCGATCGGCCCCAAGCTGGTAACCTATGCCGGAGTTGTGGAGGCCATGAGCGAGACTGTTGGGATGGTCGAGCATTTCGGCGAGGACGAGCGCTTGCGCGAGGCTTTGCGTCGCCTTTTGCGCGTCGCCCGCCAGTTGCAGCGCGTTGCCACACTGCACATGCGCGCAAACGCCGGGATCGTGACCGCCGAATGCGTGACCAAGGTGGCGGTGCCGGGCCATGTCGTAAAGCTCGAGGCCATTCCGGCTGCCGTCCAGCGCGTCCATGACGTCGCCCCGGAAAAAAGCCGTCGCCCACTGGCAATGGTATGCTTCGAGCAATAGCTCGCCGTCGCCGGAGCGTTGCGCGAGCGTCACGAGTTCACTGGCCCGGTCGCGCGCGAGCGCAGTCTTGCGCCTCAGATTGGCGTTGATCCACAGGCCCCATTTGGCCTGGAATAATCGGGTGCCGTCACCCAGCTTCTCTCCGATTTCGTCGGCCCGCGTGTAGGCGTCCTCCGCCTCAGCGCTCTGCAGGCCATGTACGACGACCGACGCGGAGCCGAGTTTGAGCAGAAAATCCAGCTGTCGGCGCATCCTGTCTTGCGGCGGCAGTGCTTGGGCGAGATTGAGACCCGCCGAGAAATGCGCGATTGCCTCCGCATAGGCCGAGCGGCTGACAGCCTGATCGCCGGCGCGCATGCGATATTCGCTGGCGGGAGCCGGCAGGCCGGCTTCAGCGAAATGATAGGCCAGCAAATCAGGCTCGCTCTGCGCAATTTCGGCGAAATGCGTTTCCAGCGCGCCGGCGATGCGCGCGTGCCATTCGCGCCGGCGCGCCACAAGCAGACTCTCATAGGCAGCATCGCGCACCAGCGCATGCTTGAAGATAAAGCTCCGTTCCGCGCCGCGCTCCTCGGGAAAGACGATGCCTGCCGCAACGAGCTTCGCCAGCGTCGCCTCGAGTTCGTCGGTCCCTCCAAAGGCAACCTTATCGAGGAGTAAAAATGTGAACTGCCGGCCGATAACGGCGGCGATCTGGGCCACCTCGCGTGCTTCGCCGAGACGGTCGAGACGGGCCATCAGCGAATCCTTGAGTGTCGCCGGTACCGCGTCGTCGTCACCTGACGATTCCATGACGCTCTTGGTCAACTCTTCAACGAACAGCGGGACGCCGTCCGTCTTGGCGACGATCGCGGCGACGGTTTCAACCGACAGACCATGCGCAGCGGCAACACCGGCGACCATTTGCGCGCACTCCTGGCGGCCCAGACGACCGAGCGTCAGCAGGGTCGCCTGCGGCCGCGCCAGCCAGGGCGGCGCGAAATCCGGCCGGGCGGTCACTAATGCAAGCGCTCGTGCCTGGCCGATGCTGTCGGTCAAGCGCATCATCATTTCGAGCGTGGTGGCGTCGATCCAGTGCGCGTCTTCCAGCACGATCAGCACAGGATCGCCCCCGCCGATGCGAAGGAACTCGTCGACGATGAGGGCCAGCGTCGACGCCTTGCGTTGAGCGGGCGTCTGCGACGACGGCCCCACGGCCGCCCCCGGGATCGACAACAGCTCGGCCAACAACGGAACCGCCGTTGCGTCCGAGGCCGCCCGGTGGACGAACAGGGCGCCGAGCTTCTCTAGCCGAACGTCGGGCGTATCGGTCGCGGCGAAGCAGGCCGCGCGTGTCAGATACTGGATGACAGGATACAGCGCGCTATCGCTGTGATGCGGCGAACATTGCAGATTGATGCGCGCATGCGGCTCGCCGGCCAGCGTTTCCTGCAGCGCCTCGATCGAACGCGATTTTCCGATCCCCGCTTCGCCGACGACCGTAACGATCTGGCCCTCGCCTTGCCGCGCCAGGTGCCAGCGTTCGAGCAATAGTCCCATTTCGTGCGCGCGGCCGATCAGCGGCAAATTCCTGCCGGCGTGGATTGCGGCAAAGCGACTTTCGACCGACGCTTCGCCCCGCACGCGCCAAGCGGGCACCGGACGGGCGAAGCCCTTCAATTCGTGTTCACCGGTGTGTTCGAGCTCAAACAGGCCGCCCAGCAAGCTTTGGGTCGTTTCGCTGACGAGAATGATGTCCGGCCCGGCAAGAGCCTGCAAGCGCGCCGCGAGATTGGGCGTTTCGCCGACGATAGTGCGCTCCTGCGCTGTGCCGGTCCCGATGATTTCGCCGACCACGACGAGGCCGGTGGCGATACCTATCCGCGCCTGCATCCGCGTATTGTCAGGCAATTCGATGCCGCCGACTTCCGACAGGACGCCGATCGCAGCACGGACAGCGCGCTCCGCGGCGTCCTCAAAGGCGCGCGGAAAGCCGAAATAAGCCAGAACCCCGTCGCCCATGAATTTGGCGACGTAGCCGCCGTATCGCCCAATCGCGCCGGCGGCGGCGTCCTGATAATGGCGGATCAAACCCCCGAGCAGCTCGGGATCGACCTTGCGCGACAGCGCCGTCGAGCCGACCATATCAGCGAATAGCACCGTGACTTGACGCCGCTCGGCGTCACCCGACCCCGGACCTTGGGGGTCGGGAGACGTCGATTGCCTAAGCTCGGTGCTTCGTCCGGCGATTGCTTTCAACAGCCGGCGACGGTTTCCCAGCGAAAGGCCGAGCTGTTCGAGATCATGCTCGTTCAGTTCCGGCAGGATATCGAGGTCGATATCGTTGGTCTCGAATGCGTCGGCATATTGGTCGAGCTTATGCCTACGCAACCAGTCGCGAAGATCGCTCATGCCGCCCGTTCCCAGCCATACACGCGCTGCCCAGACCGCCACATTTGCGCAAATACTTGCAAAAGCCCAGCACAACCGGCGCGGGCGCGGCGAAAGTCCGGTCAAGCCGCAGCGTAGGGGATACCCTGCCGGAGCCTGTCGTCGGGCTCCGCCGCCCTAGATCGGCAGGAAGCGGCGAAGCACCGGCATGAAGAAAATGCCGATATTGATGATGAAGCCGATATTCCAGAGGATCGAGCGGAGCCTCGGGCGGTTGCCGAGATAGGTGAGGACATAGGCGATCCGCACGATCAGAAAAAGCACGGCCAGCTCGTTGATCAGGTTCTGCGGGCTGCTGCGAAATTCCGCCAGCAACACGGCGATCGCGAAGAACGGAAAGGCCTCGATGCCGTTCTGGTGCGCGCCCAGCGCGCGCGCCGCGAGTGGATCTTCATAGAAGGCGGGGTCGCGTGGCTTGGAGTTGTCGAAACGGCGAAACCTGATCCACTTTACCGGTACGATGCTCAAGAGATAAAGCATCAAGGTGGCGAAGACGCACCATTCGGCGATTGTCATGGTTCCCCCGACTCGCGACAATTATTGTTGGAGCATGATCTCCGCGCAAACGCCTGCGTTTGTCGCGAGGAAATCCGCCACCTCCGAACGAGGCTCTCCGGGTCCCGATCACGTTCTGAGGGGCGACAATATCGAACCTGCCGTTATCTTGACAAGGATGGCCCGACGCGCGAAGCCATCGATGCCATGGCAGCCATCATTCCCATCGAGAACGCAAAGCCGGCCGCCGGTGTCGGGCCGGAACGCATCGGCGTTCTCCTTGTCAATCTCGGCACCCCCGACACCGCGGATACGCGCGGCGTGCGCGTCTATCTCAAGGAGTTCCTGTCCGACCCCCGCGTGATCGAAGATCAGGGATTGCTGTGGAAGCTGGTGCTGAACGGCATCATCCTGCGCATCCGCCCGGCGCGCAAGGCCCGTGACTACCTGAAGATCTGGAACACCGAGAAAAACGAATCTCCGCTCAAGACCATTACGCGCGCGCAATCGGACAAACTGGCTGCGGCCATCTCGGACCACGACCATGTCGTGATCGACTGGGCGATGCGCTACGGCAATCCGTCGATCGCCTCGCGGATCGGCGCCCTGACGGCGCAGGGCTGCGACCGCCTATTGGTCGTGCCTCTCTATCCCCAATATTCGGCCGCGACCACCGCTACCGTATGCGACGAAGTGTTTCGCGTGCTGGGCCAGATGCGCGCACAACCGACGCTGCGGGTGACGCCGCCCTATTACGACGATCCCGATTACATCGAGGCGCTGGCGGTTTCGATCAACGCGCATCTGTCGCGCCTGCCGTTTCAGCCCGAAATCATCGTGGCCTCGTTCCACGGCATGCCGCAGAAATATGTCGACAACGGCGATCCCTACGAGGCGCAATGCATCGCGACGGTGGAAAGCCTGCGCAAGCGGATGGGCCTGGATGCCGCAAAACTCCTGCTGACGTTCCAGTCGCGCTTTGGCTTCGACGAGTGGCTCAAGCCCTACACCGACAAGACCATGGAGAAGCTGGCCAGGGAGGGCGTGCGGCGCATCGCCGTCGTCACGCCCGGATTCTCGGCCGACTGCCTGGAAACGCTGGAAGAAATCGCGCAGGAAAACGCCGAAATTTTCAAGCACAATGGCGGCGAGCAATTTTCCTTCATCCCCTGCCTGAACGACAGCGATCCCGGCATGGATGTCATCCGCCAGCTTGTGCTGCGCGAGCTCCAGGGCTGGATCTGAACGCTGTCATTGCCGCTCGCTTTTCGGCGCGTCGAACCTTACATCCACCGCTGGCGACCAAATGAGGGGGTTGCCGCCCTGCAGCGCATGACGATGCTTGCGGGGCGGTGTACCGCGCTCAAGGGATGGTACGGTTTCGCCTTAGGGAGACTTGCATGACCGGTTTCGACATCTTCGCCATTGCACTTGTTCTGTTGGTTATCTTTACGCTGTTCGCCGGCATCAAGACCGTACCTCAGGGATATGACTGGACCATCGAGCGGTTCGGCAAATATACCCGCACGCTGTCTCCGGGCTTGAACATCATCGTTCCCTATTTCGACCGCGTCGGCCGCAAGATGAACATGATGGAGCAGGTGATCAATATTCCCGAGCAGGAGGTGATCACCAAGGACAACGCCACCGTGACGGTGGATGGCGTGGCGTTCTTTCAGGTGTTCGACGCGGCCAAAGCGAGCTACGAGGTATCCAACCTCGAGCAGGCGATCATCGTGCTGACGATGACCAATATCCGTTCGGTGATGGGGTCGATGGACCTCGATCAGGTGCTGTCGCATCGCGACGAGATCAACGAGCGATTGCTGCGTGTGGTTGACGCGGCGGTCTCGCCATGGGGCCTGAAAGTCAACCGCATCGAGATCAAGGACATCGTGCCGCCCGCTGACCTCGTCGAGGCGATGGGGCGGCAGATGAAGGCCGAGCGCGTCAAGCGCGCCGACATCCTGCAGGCCGAGGGCCAGCGCCAGTCCGAAATCCTTCGCGCCGAAGGCGCCAAGCAGGGCCAGATATTGCAGGCCGAAGGCCGCCGCGAAGCCGCGTTCCGCGACGCCGAGGCGCGCGAGCGCTCCGCCGAGGCCGAGGCCAAGGCGACGCAGATGGTCTCCGAAGCCATCGCTAAGGGCGACGTCGCCGCGCTGAACTATTTCATCGCCGACAAATACATCAAGGCGTTCGGGCAGTTGGCGGAATCGCCGAACCAGAAGGTGATCATGCTGCCGGTCGAGGCGATGAGCATGCTCGGGTCGCTGGCCGGCATCGGCGAGATCGCGAAGGCCACCTTCGGCGAAAGCGCCATGTCCGCCCAGGCCGCCGCGCGCCGCGCCTCGGTGCCGAGCGCCGGATCGGCCACCGTTCCGCCGGTGCCGCCGCCGGGCTAGAATGCGATCGATGAAACCTGGATCGAAACATGCGGGTTGGTTCACCTCTCCCGGAGGGAGAGGGAGCACGCCGCCGTTGCGGCAAAAGAGAGTCACACCATGACCGAGATGTTCTCCACTTTGGGGACCTGGAACTGGCTGATCTTCGGCATCATCCTGATGGCGCTGGAGCTCCTGGCGCCGGGCGTCTTCCTGTTCTGGCTGGGATTGGCTGCCCTGCTGGTGGGACTATTGTCGTTCGCGTTCAACCCGTCCTGGCAGATTCAGATCCTGATGTTTGCCGTCTTCGCCGCTGCCGCCGTGCCGCTGTGGCGGCGCATCGCGCGCAGCAATGCGTCGGTCAGTGCCAGCAATCCGTTTCTCAACAAGCGCACTGATGCGCTGGTCGGCCGGGTATTCACGCTGGAAAAACCGATCATCGACGGCGCCGGCACGGTGCGGATCGACGATACGGTCTGGAGGATTGCCGGGCCCGACGCGCCGGCCGGCAGCCGGGTCAGGATCGTGCATGCCGATGGCGCAAGCCTGACGGTGGCGGCGGCTTGAAGCCGTTTGGCTGCTTGCGGGCAGGGCCTTCGCTATCGGCTCCTCTCTGCGGCTTCCCGATCGGAATCCCTGCTGTGTGAGATGGCCCACAGAGCCTGTCGCAACGCCGTGGCATCTATCCTCGAAACCAGAGGATAGAACATGTTCCTGATCAACGTTTTCCTCATCCTTGCGATGCTGTTTTTCTTCTTCCTGCCGATCACCGACTACAAAACGGCACGCATGAAATTATGCGTGCTATGCGCGCTTGGGTTGGTCCTGACCGTGTCGGTGACGCGATCCCGTGCACCCGACCCGCAAATCGCCAGCCTGACGCGCTGAGCTAGCCGCCTGAATTCAGCTGGTCCTGTGCTTGCTCCATCGCTCGGCGAAGCGATGCAGCGGCAGGAAGGTTTGCTCCAGTTCCCGGCCCAGTGCGGTGAGGCCATAGCCGCCGGCCGGCAGAAGCTCGACAAAGCCCGCCTCTCTCAGTTCCGAAAGGCGCGCCTGCAGCACCGTGGGCGAGGCTTCGTCGCAGGCGGCGCGCAAGGCGCGTGACGTCAGCGGCACTGCGCGAAGCTCCCACAATATCCGCAGGCTCCAGCGCCGCCCCAACAGGTCGAGCAACGCCATGATCGGCCGGCCCGACCGCGAGCCGCGCGCGCGGCGCGGCTTCGGGATTCTCTTTGGGTCTTTCTCCAGGCTTTTGTTGGGAACTGAAGGCTGTCTCGGCATCGGGGTCCCATTTCCAGCGGCTTGCAGCGCGCTACAAATAATGTAGCATAGTCGCTACGATAAGTGTAGCACGGGAGCAGACCATGTCACGACAGGCGATGTCACACGCAAAGTCACGAATAGCCCCGCTTGAGCCGCCTTATGCACCGGAAATCCAGGGACAGTTCGACCGCATCATGCGAGGCGCGCCGCCGCTGCTGCTGTTTCGCGTCATGGCGGCCAACGCGCGCGCCTGGGAGAAACTCCGCGCCGGAAGCCTGTTGGACGGCGGTCCGCTGACGTTGCGGGAACGCGAAATCGTCATCGACCGCACCTGCGCGCTCGCGGGATGCGAATATGAATGGGGCGTCCATGTCGCCACATTCGCTGACGCCGCGCAACTGACCGAAGCGCAGGTCCGTGCCACCGTGCTCGAGGGCGGCGCCGCGCCGTGCTGGTCGGAAAGCGAGCAGGCGCTGATCGCCGCGGTCGACGCGCTGCATCAGCGTGCCACGCTCGGCGACGACGAATTCAGGACGCTATCCGCGCATTACGACGACGCGAAGATTTTCGAGATCATCCTGCTCTGCGGCCTTTATCGGACCGTGTCGTATCTGGCGAACGGGCTTGATCTGCCGCTGGAGGAGAAGGCGGCGAGGTTTCCGACGTGATCGTCATTCGGGGGCGATGCGAAGCATCGAGCCCGGAATCTCGAGATTCCGGGTTCGCGCTGTGCGCGCCCCGGAATGACGTTCCCTGTTATGCTGCGTTGCGCTCTCTACACCACGCCGGCGCGCAGGATGTCGTGCAGGTGGACGATGCCGACCGGCTTGTTGGCCTCGATCACGATCAGCGCGGTGATCTTCGACGAATTGAGGATTTCCAGCGCTTCGCTGGCGAGCAGGTCGCCACGAATTGTCTTTGGGTTCTTCGTCATCACGTCGTCGACCAGAGTGGTCATCAGATCCGGGCGCATGATGTGGCGGCGCAAATCGCCGTCGGTGACGATGCCGGCGATCGCGCCGTGGGCGTCGATGATCCCGACGCAGCCAAAACCCTTCGACGACATCTCGACCAGCGCGTCCGACATCTTGGTTCCGAGCGGCTTCAGCGGCACCGCGTCGCCCGCATGCATCAGGTCGCGGGTATATTTCAGCATGGCGCCGAGCTTGCCGCCGGGATGCAGCACGCTGAAATCGACCGAGGTGAAACCGCGGCCTTCCAGGAGCGCGATCGCCAGCGCATCCCCCAATGCCAGCAGCATCAGCGAGGAGGTGGTCGGCGCGAGGTTGTGCGGACAGGCCTCCCGCGCCTTCGGCAATGTCAGCGCGACGTCGGCGGCCTTGCTGAGGGTGGAGTCGCGCTCCGCCGTCATGGCGATCAGCGCGATGCGGAAGCGCTTGGCATAGGTGATCAGCGTCTTCATCTCCGGCTGCTCGCCGGACCACGACAGCGCCAGGATGACGTCGTCGGTGGTGATCATGCCGAGGTCGCCATGGCCGGCTTCCGCGGCGTGCACGAAAAACGCCGGCGTGCCGGTGGAGGCAAACGTCGCGGCGATCTTGCGGCCGATATGGCCTGATTTGCCGAGCCCGGTGACGATCAGGCGCCCCTTGGCGCCCCGAATGAGATCGGCCGCGCGCGCGAATGCGCCGCCGAGGTCGGATTGCAGCGCCACCGATATCGCGGCGATCCCGCTGCCCTCGGCCTCGAGGGTGCGCAAGGCCGATTGGACGGCGGCGCTCACAGGGTCGGTTGCGGATGATTTGGCCATCAGCGATTTCGAATTGGGCATGCGTGGTTTCCGAGGCGGCTGGGGCTTGAGACCCCTCCTTAGCATGGCCGAACCGGCGAGGCGACGCGGGGGGCCGGCTCTCAACCGCTCATTAACCATAATTGTTTTAACTCCGTTAACGACGTTGTCCGGAACAGCGGGTCCGCCGCTCTGGAACCAGGTCGTCAAGCGTATGAATTCGTTGGGGTATTCTCATCGTGACGTTGGGTCCAGCTAGGGGCCGTCGCAAGCGCGCATGTGCTTTACGCGCCCTGTTGGCATGCCTGACGCTGATCAGCCCTGGATGCGCTTCCGGCACAGGCCCAAACCCTGACCTCCGACCTGTTGCGCCCGGTTCCAGACGGCTTCATGGCGCCGCAGGATTCACCGCTGCGGAAGATCACCGAGAACATGGCCGACAAGACCGGGGACGCCGCCGGTAACGACGGGCTTCGCGACAAGGACCGGCCTGCGCCATCCCGGATCGGCAAGATTCCGACTTACGGCGTTCCCGCCGCCAACGGGGCATCGGAGCAGGGTTTCGACTCGCTCAATCGCGCGCGCAAGAAGCCGAAGCTTTATCCGGGCCAGGCCAGACCGAAGCCGCCGGGGCCCGGCAGTCCAGCGCCGACGACGACCCAGCCTGCGATTTCGAACGGGCGGGTGCGGCTGTCGCCGCCGCCGTCCGACACCGCCCACAAGGCGCCGATTCCACCGGCGATGGCCGGCACCGTCGACGGCCAGCCGCCGCGCAAGCGCCTCAAGCTCGACGACGATCCGTTCGGCGCGGTCGGCGACTATGCCGGCAGTTTTCTCATCAAATCCGCGGTCGAGTTGCGCGGTGGCTACGACACCAATCCCGGGCGACTTCCGACGCCGCAAGGTTTGCCGTTCTGGGTGGTCGCGCCGGAATTCGTCGCGGTCTCCGATTGGGAGCGCCATGCGCTGGTCGCGGACTTGCGGGGATCGTTCACCGGTTACGGTAACAGCCTGCCGTCCATCGTCGACGGCGCGATTTCGCCGGCCCCCACCAATGTCAGCCGGCCGGATTTCCTCGGTCACATTGATGGCCGTCTCGACGTTACCGAAGATACCGACGTCACCTCGCAGGTGCGCCTGCGCGTCGGCACCGACAATCCCGGCAGTCCGAACGTCCAGGCCGGCCTCGCCAGCTATCCCGTTTATACGACGCTGGGCGGCACCTTGGGTTTCGATCAGAGGTTCAACCGGCTGCAGTTTTCCGCCGGCGCCACCGTCGACCGCACCGTCTATCAGAACTCCACGCTCACCGACGGCACCCTCTCCAGCAATGACGACCGCGCCTTCAATCAATATGGCGGCCTCGGCCGGGTCAGCTACGAACTGACGCCGGCGGTGAAGCCGTTCGTCGAGGTCGAGGGCGACAGCCGCTTCCATGATCAGCAGATCGACAATTTCGGCTATGCGCGCAATTCCAACGGCGGTTACGCCAAGGCCGGCACCTCGTTCGAATTCTCGCGGCTTCTGACCGGAGAAATCTCGGCCGGCTTCGCCGAGCGCAGCTATGCCGATCCGCGTCTTAGCCGGCTGGACGGGCTGTTGACCGCGTCTTCGCTGACCTGGACCGCGACGCCGCTGACCACGGCGAAATTCTATTCCAACACCTCGATCGACGAGGTCATCGTGCCCGGCGTCTCCGGCGTGCTGACGCGCACCTACACCTTCGAGGTCGACCACGATTTCCGCCGCTGGCTCACGGCCATCGGAAAATTCACCTACGGCACCTACGACTACCAGGGCGACGGACGTTCCGACAAAACCTATTCGATCGAGGGCGATCTCATTTACAAACTGAGCCGCAACCTCTGGATCAAGGGCACGCTGCGGCGGGACATCCTGGACTCCAACGTGCCGCTTGGGAGTTCAGCCGCGACGGTGGTGATGCTGGGCGTGCGGTTGCAGAATTAGACTTTCCTGCCTCGCCCGGTTCTGGTCGATTGGGATCAAGACGAGTATGATGGTGTCATCCCTCCGTGGCGTCGCCCGATGAGGGGAGGAAAGGAGGTGCGGAATGAGCGCTCTATCTTGCTCTCGCCTCTTGGTGTCGCTCGCAGTCCTTCCGGCGCTGGCCGTCCCGATCAGCGCGAATGCGAACACCCCGGCGTTTACCTATCGCATCTCCGGAACCTGTCTTGCCTCGCCGTTAGGCTTTAATTCGAAGCTGGAGCCCGTCAATTCCGGCATAGCATGGACGACGACATTTGCGAGTACGGGCAGCGTTGACGATCACGGCGCTGCCACCGAGGTCGGCGAGGCCGTGGACACCGCCTCTTTCGGCGCTGGGCCACGAATGCACACTCCCGCGGCACACGCTTATGACGACAGGTTCACCGTTGCCATCACCGATCCGGGCGACGGCAGTGGCGTCACCTTCCATGCGGGAACGATAAGCGGAACCTTTACCGCCGGGCCCTATGCGGGGCGCAGCTTCAGCCTTTCAGGCTTCGAGCTCAAGAAAGCCACCGGCGACCACGGATTTGACGTCTACGGGAGCGCCACGTCGCCTGTCGTACAGACCCTGTCGCTCGACGGGATAAAGTTTGAGCGGGTCTGCGTATTGACGGTGTCAACATCGCCGCAGCGCTAGGGCATGACCCGGCACTGGTTTGATGCGATTCAACTCGATCATCCGCACATCGCAACGGATGGTATCGCTTCGCTCTGACCATAGCGCGCGCCCCCATGAAAGCGCGGGACGAGCGGCGCTCGCTTTCTTCTGATTCAATCTGTCAAACAGCCATTGAGTTCGGGCACGCCCCGGAATGACGTCCAGCCACGCCACCGCATCCTCGCGGCGCGATGCGCCCGAGCTTTTCCAGCAAATTCATCCGCCCGGAAAACGAGAGGGCGCAGGGAAGACCGGGTGCTCAGCTCACACCCATGGCCCGTGTGCAAAAAGGTAGCACACGGGTAGAACCACAGGTGTAGGCGGAATCATCCGGCCTTCCCTGCGCAATGGTTTTAACGGTTTCCTTCGCGCTCTCCCTGGTGACCGGGCTCTTTTGCCACCATCGCCGGCGTGATGCGAAGCATCATCGCCAACTTGACGCCAGCGTCGGGGCGTCAGGACCACACGACTTCGCTGTCCGCAAGCTGGCGCATTCGTCTGCGCGCCGCCGCGTCCACCGCATCCCGCCCCAACGTTCGTGACGATGGCCAACGCCCCTCTGCTCGAGGCGGGACGGCGGAATCAATAATGCTGATTTTAGCAAACGGCGAAGCGAAATATTTTTCGCGGAAGGGCTGGACAGGAATTTGCGACGCTTGCCCGCCGGGCAAATCAGTTCGATGGGTTGAGCTCTCTTTGCGAAACTCATCATCTCCGCAAGCTGCAAGTGATGGGTATCGCTTCACTCGACCATCGCTGCTGAGGGCACTCACTCGCGAGAAAATTCATTAGATTTATCAAAGGAAACGCGCTTTTAGCGACGATTCCCGCCCAACTATACGATGTCGGGTCCACGAGTCGTATAAGCGTCAATCGGACATTTAGGTTTTATACAACCGGCAACTTGAGCCGCTGCGCTAAGTTGATGTGCGCGTGGACGGTTATGAAATCGATTTAAGCAAGGATACACCGGGCTAAGACCCGGCCTCGACAGAAAAGTGCTAGCGTGGGCGTGGACAATCGGAGGGAGGGCTAGAAGTGGCTGCCAGCGTAGGTGTCTTCGTTGGCTTGGCGTTCGCCGGGGTTTTCCTCGTGGGCTCTCTTGTGGCGGCCATCTTTACCCCGTGGTGGGGAGCCGTAGGTTACACCGCCACAATTTATGTGCTGTTCGCTATCATGGCGGGTTCGAGCTGGTGCGTTCAGGTTCGAAGGAACGATGCCTGGGAAGAACTCAGCCAACTCGAACAATACGTCCTGCACCGCCACCGAGCCTTCTTCTACTTCCCGTTCGGTGCGGCGAACTTCGCGCATTTCTGCAACTGGACGCGCATATTCGCCGCCCTGTGGGCGATATTCTGCGTGTGGAAGGGCTGGTACTGGCTCTCAGGCGCGCTGGCGTTCTTCTACATCGTTTCGACGCCGATGATTACGATATGGCTTCCAATTCCGAACTACCAAAAGTGCGTTCAGCACGGGCAGCACTGGGCGCAAGAGCGACTGAACGCGATACAGTATATCCTTGATCAGCGTGTCGCCCTTGGCATTTGAGACCACCGGGCTCTACAATTTGCCCAAGGGAGCTGGATCGCGATAACATCATAGATGGGGGCGCGATGTTCATTGCCAAATTGACGGGCGAGGCGGATGGCCACGTTGTCTCTCGCGAGTTTGAGCAGGAGGGAGCCGCCATCTCATGGCTAGTGGGAGCGGGTCTTGCCGATTTTGAAGACCAGACAGCGCGGGGCGAAGTTTGGAATGGCAACACCGTCGTATGGGCTAGATTGAACCTGCAGACGAGAGAACAGCGTGATCGAAACGCTCGGCGAGAGGCAGCTCGGTTCTTGGCGAAATTGAACCTATCAGACAAAGGAAGGCGCTAACCGCTAAAAGCTCAGGCTTGGGGAGGCAGTTGTTATGGTGAAGCACGTCCTCGTTTTGGTTGGGTGCTCCGCGCTTGCCGGTTGCGCGTCTAGCGATGCCAACATTTATGGCAGCTTCGTAGGACAGAGGGTTGTAGGGAATGAGGCCTATGTAACGATAACAAACGTCTGGAATGAGATGGACGCGCTTCCCCTTGCCGAGAAACACTGTGCGCAATACGGGAAGGTCGCCCGTTACGCTCGGAAGGAAGGCCCCAAAGCCATTTTCGACTGCATCCCGAGATAGCCCGGCGATTGCCTTGAATTGGCGGAAGCCAGAACCCATTTTTAAGTGGGTAGGCTAAGGATGGGTCAGAACAAATGATAGCTGAGATGAAAGAAATGTATCGGGGATGCCAGATTACATGGCCTGAGACCCGCATCCATTCCGCGTGCTGGTCCGTCAACTTAGCTTCGGATAACCCAAATCTCTTGAGCAGGGCGTTCGTCTTCAATGATGGGGCGAGCCTCGAAGGTGCGAAAGCACAGGCCCGGCGCTTCGTGGATGAGCAGATTGCCTCGCGGGGCGTCCTCGCTGGTTAGACGCCCGGGGCTCTTTAGCGGCTGGTTGCGGCGAGCTTTTCCCGAATACAAAACCCTGCTACAAAAGCAGATCATCAGCGCGCAAATAAGCTAGGTTTATCAAGGGCAAAGCTGAGCGGCGGCAGTACCCACCCAACCGTACCAAGTGGCGTCGGGCGCTTACAAAGGCTGCGGGCAGGAATAAGAAACCTCACCTCGGCAAGCTCGTCGCCCCCATCAGAAACTCATCGATCGCCCGGGCGCAGAGCCTTCCCTCGCGGATCGCCCAGACGACGAGAGACTGTCCGCGGCGCATGTCGCCGGCCGAGAACACGTTCGGCCGCGAGGTCTGATAATCGGCAGTGTTGGCGCGCACATTGCCGCGCGGGTCGAGGTCGACGCCGAGCGTCTTGAGCAGGCCCTCATGCACCGGATGGACGAAGCCCATCGCCAGCAGCACCAGTTGCGCGTCGAGTTCGAATTCGCTGCCGGGAAGCGGCTTGAACTTGTCGTCGACCTGCACGCAATGCAGTTTTTCGACCTTGCCGTCAGCGCCTGAAAACCGCTGCGTCAAGACCGCGTATTCGCGCCGCGCGCCTTCGGCCTGGCTCGATGAGGTTCGCATCTTCAACGGCCAGTTCGGCCAGGTCAGGCCCTTGTTCTCGTGCTCGGGCGGCGCCGGCATGATCTCGAGCTGGGTCACCGACAGCGCGCCCTGCCGGAAAGAAGTGCCGATGCAGTCCGATCCGGTGTCGCCGCCGCCGATCACCACCACATGCTTGCCGCCGGCGAGAATGTCGGGCGCGCCGCCAAGCGGCTCGCTCGAGACGCGGCGGTTTTGCTGCGGCAGGAAGTCCATCGCGAAGTGAATGCCGGCGAGATCGCGGCCGGGGATCGGCAGGTCACGCGGGGCCTCCGCGCCGCCGGTCAGGGCCAGCGCGTCGTATTCGTTCAGCATGCCTTGCGGATCGATTGCGCCCGGCATCGTGCCGCCGACAGGGGAGCCGTAGTGAAAGGTGACGCCCTCGGCCTCCATCTGCGCGACGCGGCGGTCGATGATGTGCTTCTCCATCTTGAAATCGGGAATGCCGTAGCGCAACAGCCCGCCGGCCTTGGCGTATTTCTCGAACACATGCACGTCGTGGCCGGCGCGCGCGAGCTGCTGCGCGCAGGCAAGTCCCGCAGGTCCGGAGCCGACAATCGCGACCTTCTTGCCGGTCCTGGCCGCCGCAATTTCCGGCTTGAGCCAGCCGTTCTCCCAGGCGCGGTCGACGATGGCGCATTCGATCGTCTTGATGGTGACGGGATTGTCGTCGATGTTGAGCGTGCAGGAGGCTTCGCAGGGAGCGGGGCAGATGCGGCCGGTGAATTCCGGGAAATTGTTGGTCGAGTGCAGGTTGCGCGAGGCCTCCTCCCAGTTGCCCTGGTAGACCAGATCGTTGAAATCCGGAATCTGGTTGTTGACCGGGCAACCCGGCGTGCCCGGCGCCACCGAGCCGGTGCCGTGGCAATAGGGAATGCCGCAATTCATGCAACGCGCGGCCTGGTCGCGGGTGTCCTTCTCGCTTAGCGGAATGACGAACTCGCGATAGTTCCTGATGCGTTCGGTAACCGGCGCGTATTTGCGGTCGTGCCGGTCGATTTCCAGAAAGCCTGTTACCTTGCCCATAAACCCTGACGCCTCTGAACCTGCTGTCTTTTCGTGTCTAGTATCCCCGTCATTCCGGATGCGCCGCAGGCGCAGACCCGGAATCTCGATGTTGTCTTGCGAGATTCCGGGTTCGCGCGTTGCGCGCCCCGGAATGACGCTCATTCTCAGACCCTCATCCTGAGGAGCGGCGTCTTCGCCGCGTCTCGAAGGATGAGGCCTCATCGTGGCCTCATGGTTCGAGACGGCGCAAGCGCGCCTCCTCACCATGAGGAATAAATATCCAGTCTCTCCTCATCCTGAGGAGCGGCGTCTTCGCCGCGTCTCGAAGGATGAAGGCCGCATCGTGGCCTCATGGTTCGAGACGGCGCAAGCGCGCCTCCTCACCATGAGGATGATTACGCCCCGATCGCGATCTTCGGTTCGGCGTCGGCATTCGCCTTCAGTTCCTTCAGCGCGCGGCGGTACTCCACCGGCGTCACCTTGCGGAATTTCGGCAAGCTCGCCGTCCAGTTCGCGAGAATCCCGGCGGCGCGCTGTGAGCCCGTCAGCCTGGCGTGGCGCGTGATCAGAATATGCAACCGTTCGACGTCGGAATCGAGCAGGTTCTGGAACACATCGACCCGGCCATGCGCTTCGAGATCGCCCGACTGATGATAGGTGTTCTCGTTGATCATCTCTTCCGACAACACCGGCTCGAGTTCGACCATCGACATGTTGCAAAGCTTGGCGAAGTCGCCGGCTTCATCCAGCACATAGGCGATGCCGCCCGACATGCCGGCCGCGAAGTTGCGGCCGGTCTTGCCGAGCACGACGACGATGCCGCCGGTCATGTATTCGCAGCAGTGATCGCCGGCGCCTTCGACCACGGCGACCGCGCCGGAGTTGCGCACCGCGAAGCGCTCGCCGGCAATGCCGCGGAAATAGCATTCGCCCTCGATCGCGCCGTACATCACGGTGTTGCCGACGATGATGGATTCCTCCGGCACGATGCCGGAATTGCGCGGCGGCTTGACGATGAGGCGTCCGCCGGACAGGCCCTTGCCGACATAGTCGTTGCCTTCGCCTTCGAGCTCGAAGGTGATGCCGCGCGCGAGCCACGCGCCGAACGCCTGGCCGGCGGTGCCCTTGAAGCTCACCTGGATGGTGTCGTGCGGCAGACCGGTATGGCCGTAGATTTTCGCCAGCGTTCCCGACAGCATCGCGCCGGCCGAGCGATCGGTGTTGTTGATCTCCATCTCGATTCTGACCGGCGCCCCGCGGTCGAGGGCCGCTTGCGCCTTTTCGATCAGCCTGCGGTCGAGCACGGCCTCCAGGTGATGGTTCTGCGCCTCGGCGTGGTAGATCTTCTGGCCCTTCTCTTCCTTCTGCCGCACGAACAGTTTTGAGAAATCGAGCCCCTTGGCCTTCCAGTGCGCCACCAGTCTCGACTGGTCGAGCATCTGGGTCTGGCCGACCATCTCGTTGAAGGTCCGGTAGCCGAGCGCAGCCATGATCTCGCGGACTTCCTCGGCGACGAAGAAGAAGAAGTTGATGACGTGCTCGGGCTGGCCGGTGAAGCGCTTGCGCAGCACCGGGTCCTGGGTGGCGACGCCGACCGGGCAGGTGTTGAGATGGCATTTGCGCATCATGATGCAGCCGGCCGCAATCAGCGGCGCGGTCGCGAAGCCGAACTCGTCGGCCCCTAACAGCGCGCCGATCACGACGTCGCGTCCGGTGCGGAAGCCGCCGTCGACCTGGACCACGATGCGGCTGCGCAGCCGCTCGCGCACCAGCGTCTGGTGGGTTTCGGCAAGGCCGATTTCCCACGGGCTGCCGGCGTGCTTGATCGAGGTCAGCGGCGAGGCGCCGGTGCCGCCTTCGAAGCCTGCAATGGTGACGTGGTCGGCGCGGGCCTTGGCGACGCCGGCGGCAACCGTGCCGACGCCGATTTCGGAGACCAGCTTGACCGAGACCTGTCCGTCGGGATTGACGTTCTTCAGGTCGTAGATCAGCTGCGCCAGATCCTCGATCGAATAGATGTCGTGGTGCGGCGGCGGCGAGATCAGGCCGACGCCGGGCGTCGAATGCCGCACCTTGGCGATGGTCGCATCGACCTTGTGGCCGGGCAGTTGCCCGCCTTCGCCGGGCTTGGCGCCCTGCGCCATCTTGATCTGCATCATGTCGGCGTTGACGAGATATTCCGTGGTGACGCCAAAGCGGCCCGAGGCGACCTGCTTGATCGCCGAGCGCATGGAATCCCCGTTCGGCAACGGCTTGAAGCGATCGCTCTCCTCGCCACCCTCGCCGGTGTTGGACTTGCCGCCGATCCGGTTCATCGCGATCGCCAAGGTCGTGTGCGCCTCGCGCGAGATCGAGCCGAACGACATCGCGCCGGTGGCGAAGCGCTTGACGATCTCCTTGGCCGGCTCGACCTGGTCGAGGGGCACGGGCCTGCGCTTCTCGTCCTCGGCGGTCTTGATCTTGAACAGGCCGCGCAGGGTCAACAGCCGCTCGGACTGCTCGTTGAGGATCTTGGCGAACGCCCGGTAACGCTCCAGCGAATTGCCGCGCACGGCGTGCTGCAGCGTCGAGACCGACTCCGCGGTCCAGGCGTGATCCTCGCCGCGGGTGCGGTAGGCATATTCGCCGCCGACATCGAGCGCGTTCTTGTAGACCATCTGGTCGCCGAACGCGTCGGCATGGCGGCGCGCGGTTTCCTCGGCGATCTCGGCAAGGCCGACGCCTTCGATGCGGGTGTGGGTGCCGACGAAATATTTCGAGACGAAATCGGCCTTCAGCCCGACGGCGTCGAAGATCTGCGCGCCGCAATAGGACTGATAGGTCGAAATGCCCATCTTCGACATCACCTTCAACAGGCCCTTGCCGATCGACTTGATGTAGCGCTTGACGATTTCGTAATCCTCCAGCGCCGCCGGCAGCCGGTCCTTCATCGCGACGATGGTCTCGAACGCCAGATAGGGATTGATCGCCTCGGCGCCGTAGCCGGCGAGACAGGCGAAATGGTGCACCTCGCGCGGCTCGCCGGATTCGACGACGAGGCCGACCGAGGTGCGCAACCCCGTGCGGATCAAGTGATGATGCACGGCCGCGCAGGCGAGCAGCGAGGGGATCGGAATCCGGTCCGTGCCCGCCATGCGGTCGGACAGGATGACGATGTTGATGCCTTCGCGCACGGCGGCTTCGGCGCGCGCGCACAATTCGTCGAGCACCTGCTCCAATCCCGCCGCGCCCAGGCCGGCATGGAAGGTGGTGTCGAGCGTGCGCGACTTGAAATGGGTGTCCGCGATCTCCGAAATCGACCGGATCTTTTCCAGGTCGGCGTCGGTCAGGATCGGCTGGCGCACTTCGAGACGCTTGTTGCCGGCCACTCCGGCGAGGTCGAACAGGTTCGGCCGCGGGCCGATGATGGAGACGAGACTCATCACCAGTTCCTCGCGGATCGGATCGATCGGCGGATTGGTGACCTGGGCGAAATTCTGCTTGAAGTAGGTGAACAGCGGCTTCGGCTTGTCCGACAGCGCCGAGATCGGCGTGTCGTTGCCCATCGAGCCGTTGGCTTCTTCGCCGGTGGAGGCCATCGGCGTCATCAGGATGTTGATGTCTTCCTGGCTGTAGCCGAACGCCTGCTGCCGATCCAGTAGCGGCAGGTTCGAGCGCATGCCCTTGGTCGGCGCGTCGGGCAGTTCTTCCAGCACGATCTGGGTGCGGTCGAGCCATTCGCGGTAGGGATGGCTGTTCGCCAGCTGGGCCTTGATCTCGTCGTCGGGAATGAGCCGGCCCTGTTCGAGGTCGACCAGCAGCATCTTGCCCGGCTGCAGCCGCCACTTGGTGACGATCTGGTCCTCGGGGATCTTCAGCACGCCCATTTCGGAGGCCATGACGATGCGGTCGTCGGAGGTCACGAGATAGCGCGCCGGACGCAGGCCGTTGCGGTCGAGCGTGGCGCCGATCTGGCGGCCGTCGGTGAAGGCGATCGCGGCGGGGCCGTCCCACGGCTCCATGATCGCGGCATGATATTCGTAGAAGGCGCGGCGCTCTTCATCCATCAGCGGATTGCCGGCCCAGGCTTCCGGAATCATCATCATGACGGCGTGCGGCAGCGAGTAGCCGCCCTGCACCAGGAATTCGAGGCCGTTGTCGAAACAGGCGGTGTCGCTTTGTCCTTCATAGGAGATCGGCCACAGCCTCGAGATGTCCTTGCCGTAAAGCTCCGAATGCACCGAGGCCTGCCGCGCCGCCATCCAGTTGGTGTTGCCGCGCAGCGTGTTGATCTCGCCGTTATGCGCCACCATGCGATAGGGGTGCGCCAGCGACCAGGTCGGGAAGGTGTTGGTCGAGAAGCGCTGATGCACCAGCGCCAGCGCGCTCTCGAAATCGGGCTCATGCAGGTCCGGATAGTAGCTGCCGAGCTGGTCGGCGAGGAACATGCCCTTGTAGATCACGGTCCGGCAGGACAGCGAACACGGATAATAGCCGGCGAGCCCGCGGTCGCGGCGCTGATAGATCGCCTGCGAGATCGACTTGCGCAGGATGTAGAGCTTGCGTTCGAAGTCGTCGTCGGTCTTCGCCGTGCCGTTGCGGCCGATGAACACCTGCATATGCGTCGGCTCGGTCGGCTTGACCGTGACGCCGAGCGAGGAGTTATCGGTCGGCACGTCGCGCCAGCCGAGCAGCTTCAGTCCCTCGGCCTTGATCTGATCGGTGATGATGCTCTGGATCACCTTCCGCCAGGCGGTCTCCTTCGGCATGAACAGGGCGCCGATGGCGTATTCGCCGGGCTCCGGCAATTTGAAGCCGATCTCGGCGGTCTTGCGCTTGAAGAAGGCGTGCGGGATCTGCACCAGGATGCCGGCGCCGTCGCCGGCGCGCGGATCGGCGCCGACCGCGCCGCGATGCTCGAGATTGCAGAGGATGCTGAGCGCGTCGGAGACGATCTGACGCGACTTCTTGCCCTTGATATTGGCGATGAAGCCGACGCCGCAGGAATCCTTTTCCAGCGCGGGATCGTAAAGTCCTTCGGCCGGCGGCCGCCAGCTATGTTCGCGCGCGGGCTCGGCCGGTTTCGAATCCGGGGCCGCCGACAGCGCATCCGTCACGATGTTTTCGCGCTCGAACTCCGACCCGCTCATCTCAAGTCCTCTCAATAAGGCTAAGGCCTCACCGTCGTCGGCGGCGCACCTTGGGCGTTTGCGGCACCCACCGGGCCACCGCTCGTCCTCCGCGAGCCGCGATGTATTAAATTCAGGCCCGGGCGTTCAGCGTCCCCGACGAACGGCCTTGCCTTTAATCTTAGGGCGTCTAAACGCCCAACTGCGCTGCAATCCCTGTGCCGGGTTTGCGGCCGAAATTGCGACAGCTCTGCTGTCCTAACTCCGACCATGCCAAATTTTTTTCTATCATACAAGCGCGTGAAAGTCGCTCGCCACATGGCCCGCGGGTTCCGATGATCACGGTGGTCGTCCCGCCCCGGATTTGAAGCAAACGCGCCGCGATCCGGCCCAAGGACCGCCGGATTCAGCCATGAAATTCCAGCCAGGAATGAGAGCAGAAACGCTCTGGGCGCGGGGGCGTTACAGGAGCGACGGACAATGAAATTGTTCACAGGGTGGGTCATGTCGGCCGGGCTGGTTCTTGCGGCCGCGACCGCGAATGCGCAAGGGGCGGCACCCCATGAAATCGGCGGTTCTTCCTACAGGGCCGTATCCGACTTCAGCGGACCCTACGCCGCCATGCCGCCGGAGGCTCCGGTGCCCCCGGGTTACGGCCCGACTTTGCTGCCGCCGCATGAGGTCTACACGGTCCTCCGCGAGAGCGGGTTCTCGCCGCTTGGGATTCCGCGCCAGCGCGGCATGTTCTACGTCATCGCCGTCATCGACCGCCATGGCGACGATGGCCGCCTGGTGATCGACGCCCGCAATGGGCAGATCGTCCGCTTCGTGCCGGCCTATCGGATGGGTGATAATCCCTATGGGGACATGACGTACAGACCGGCGGGTCCGATGCCTCCGATCAACGATCTGAGGGGCCCGCCGCGGCCGCCGGCTTCCGTACCCAGGGTGGCGAGTCGCATGCCGCCGACGGTACCGATGCCGAAAGCCGCGCCGCAGCGCCCCAGTGAGGCAAAGCCGCTGGCCGATAAGCCTGCGCCCGAGCCGATGCAGCAATCGGCCGCGGTGCAGCCGAAACCCGTCAACACGGCCGCGACGCCGCAGGCCGCCGCCCCGGTCGTCGAAGCCAAGTCCGCCACGCCGCAAATTCAGCCGACCCAGCCGATGCCTCAGGTGCAGGGGCTGGAGTAGCTCTAGCGACGGTGATTCTTCTTCCCTCTCCCCTTGTGGGAGAGGGTGCCTGAGCGAAGCGAAGGCAGGTGAGGGGTCTCTTTCCGCGGAGACAGACCCCTCACCTGTCGTGAACTCGCTGCGCTCATTCGCGCCACCCTCTCCCACAAGGGGAGAGGGAAGCAAAAAAACGCCCCGGTTTCCCGGGGCGTTTTCGTATTTCGAAACTGGTGCGAAACCAGCGCGTTAGGCCGCGGCCTTCTCGGCGGAGCCTTCGATCACCGGCGCGCCTTGCGCGCTGGTTGCGATCGGAATGCTGCGGGGCTTCTTGGCCTCGGGAATCTCGCGAACGAGATCGACGTGGAGCAGACCGTTCTCGAGCGAGGCGTTTTTCACGACCACGAAATCGGCAAGCTGGAAGGCGCGTTCGAAGGCGCGCGCCGCGATGCCGCGATAGAGCAGCTCGGACTTTTCCTTGCCGTTCTCATTGGCGGATTTCTCGCCCTTGATCGTCAGCGTGTTTTCCTTCGCGACAATCGAAAGCTCGCTTGGTGCAAAGCCGGAGACCGCAACGCTGATGCGGTAGCTGTTGTCGCCGGTACGTTCGATATTGTAGGGCGGATAGCCGGGGCTGCCGTCTGAAGTGGCCTGGTCGAGCAGGGAAAAGAGGCGGTCGAAGCCGACGGTGGAACGATAAAATGGGGTGAGATCGTAGGTTCGCATAGGGAAGTCCTCCATTGAGCGACTGTTGAATCAACCCGCCCGCCATCGGGCCGGGCTTTCGTCCTGTGCAGCCTTATGCTTCGGGTTCCCGAAACACTGGTAGCGGCCTGCACGAAGGTGATATGGGAGGGGCATAAACGCGTTCAAGAGAGCGGGACATCGCCCTTTTTGACGCGCCCGCCCCTTGATTTTCAGCACTTTTCACCTACCCGGTCCGCCGCCCATGACGCTCGTCTCGATCCCCGCCAACCCAGTGCCGGAGAACGTCGTCTCCGGCACCATCAAGACGCCGGATGGCGCGGAATTGCGGTTTGCGCGCTGGGCGCCGCCGGCGGGTCGCAAGGGCACGGTCTGCGTCTTCACCGGCCGCAGCGAGCAGATCGAGAAGTATTTTGAAACGGTGCGCGATTTGCGCGATCGCGGCTTTGCGGTCGCCATGATCGACTGGCGCGGGCAGGGTCATTCGTCGCGGCGCTTGCGCGATCCGCGCAAAGGCTATGTGCGCCATTTCTCCGACTATGAAATGGATGTCGAAACCTTCGTGCAGCAGGTGGTGCTGCCGGATTGCCCGCCGCCGTTTTTTGCGCTGGCGCACTCGATGGGCGGGGCGGTGATGCTGCGGATCGCGCATGCCGGCAAGCGCTGGTTCGACCGCATGGTGTTGTCGGCGCCGATGATCGATCTGCCCGGGCACCTGACATCGTTTCCGGTGCGCGCGCTGTTGCGGGGCGCGCGCTATGCGGGGCTCGGCGGCAGCTACATTCCCGGCGGCAATGACGCGCTGACCGGCTCCGAGCCGTTCGTCAATAATCCCCTGACCAGCGATCCCGTGCGGTACGCCCGTAATGCCGCGATTCTCGAGGAGGACCCGACGCTGGGTCTTGGGGCCCCGACGGTCGCCTGGGCGGATACCGCCTTCGGCGCCATGCGTGGGTTTCGCGCCGCGACCTATCCTCTGGAAATTCGTCAACCGATCCTGATGCTGGCCGCCAGCAACGACACCGTCGTCTCGACGCCGGCGATCGAGGAATTCGCCTATCATTTGCGTGCCGGCTCGCATCTGGTCATCGCCGGCGCCAAGCATGAAATCCTGCAGGAGCAGGACCGCTACCGCGCGCAATTCTGGGCGGCGTTCGACGCCTTCGTGCCGGGCACGCCGCTGTTCGGGTGAAGGCTCCTCAGGGTCGCGCGAGATTGTAGGTCGCGCTGCCGGCGAGGTAGATCCCGAGGAAAATCATCGAGATCAGGAACCAGCGGCGGAAGGCGTCAGGCTCCATCCGCGAGCGCACCGCTTGCCCGAGCGCCATGCCGGTGAACGAGCACGCCAGTGCGACGACGCCGGGCCATGTGGTCGATTCGTCGAGCAGTCCGGCGCTTGAGAGATTGAATGCCAGCGCCACGGTCGCAACCGTGAAGAACACGCCTAGCGCCTGCACAAGCTCGTCCCTTTCCATGCCGATCGCCTGAAAGTACGGCATCGACGGAATGACCTGCACGCCGGTTGCGGCAGAAATGACGCCGGTGACGAGGCCAACGACGGCGCCGACCCATTTTTCATCGCGCCGCGCGACGCTGAAGACGAATTTGCGCAGGCCGATGATCGCATAGATCACCAGCAGGACGCCGAGAGCGATCGTGCTGTAGCGCGCATAGGGTCCGGTCATCGATCCCGCGTTCAGCCAGATGCCGGCCGCCAGACCCAGCATCAGCGGCCATAGCCGCCGCACGATGTCGCGCAGATAGGGGCCGACGAAGGTCTGCCAGATGTTGGTCAGAATGGCGGGCACGATGACGATGGCGAGCGCGTGCGCCGGCGGCATTGTGACCGCGAGCAGGCCCATCGACACCGTCGGCAGGCCGAGCCCGATGGCGCCCTTGACGAAACCCGCCAGCAGGAACGCCGCGGCGATGAAAAGCATGAGCGGTTGCAACATGGCGTCACATTGACCGATCGCGCGGAACGGCACAATCTGTAGCTTCTTGAATTAGCCTTCGGAAATGACGAAGGCAGAAGGTCCAGGAGATCCGCTATGCGCTTCGATCTGGTTGACCTGCAGCTGTTTGTCGCGGTGACGGATTCGGGCAGCATCACGCATGGCGCCATGCGCGCGAACCTTGCGCTCGCATCCGCCAGCGCCCGGATCAAGGGCCTGGAAGCGGCCCTTGGCGTCGCGCTCGTGAAGCGCCGCCGCCGCGGCATCGAGCTGACCGCGGCGGGCGAAAGCCTGCGCGATCACGCCCGGCTGATCATGCATAATGTCGAAATGATGCGTGGCGATCTGGCCGCTTACGCCAGCGGCGTCAGGGCCAGCGTGCATCTGCTCGCCAACACCTCCGGGCTTTCGGAGCATCTGCCGAAGGCGCTCGCGGCCTTCCTGCGCGAACATCCCGACATCAGCCTCGACGTCGAGGAACGCGAAAGCACCGACATCGTCGCTGCGATTGCGAGCGGCGCGGCCGATCTCGGCTTTGCCGCCGAGCATGCTGTGCCGGAAAATTTCGAGCGGTTCCTGTTCAGCGAGGACCGCTTGATGCTGGTGGCGCCGCGGCGCGGCGAATTCGCCAGCCGCCGCGGCATCGATTTTCTGGAGGTGACGGATCGTGACTTCGTCGGACTGACGAGTGCGACCGCGCTTCAGGTCCACATCGCCAAGCATGCCGCGCGGCTCGGGGTGCGGTTGCGGGTCCGGGCGCGGTTGAGGGATTTCGATGCGATCTGTCAGATGGTCGCTGCCGGTGTCGGCGTGGCGGTCGTGCCGGAAGCTGCCGCCAGGCGTTGCGCGCGATCGATGCCGATCACGCACCTCACCATCCGCGAAGCCTGGGCCAACCGCAAGCTCGTGATCTGCGCCCGCAGCTTCAAGTCGCTGGCAAGGCCGGCGAAGCAACTGGTGGAGCATCTGCGCAAGACGGCGCAGTAGCGGGAGGCGACTTCACTTCTCGGTGGCGACGCCGGCGTCCTTGATTACTTTCGCCCATTTCTCGATTTCGGTGGCGATGAATTCATGAAAATGCTCGGGGCTGTCGCCGATCAGCGTGGCGCCCTGAATGGCGAGTTTTTCCTTGACGACGGGATCGCCCATCGCTTCGGTCGCGATCCGGTTCAGCGCCGCGACGATGGGTGCCGGCGTGCCGGCGGGCGCCACCATGCCGTACCAGTTTTCCACCCGCAGATCCGGCATCCCGATCTCGGCCGTGGTCGGCACGTCCATGGCGGTTGGGGCGCGCTCCGGCGAGCCGATCGCAATCGCCCGCAACGCGCCGGCCCTGATCTGCGGCAAGATCACCGGCAGATCGAGAAACACCATCTGCACCTGCTGTCCCAGCATATCGTTGACGGCAGGCGCTGCCCCTCGATAGGGCACGTGCACGATGTCGATCTTCGCCGTCAGCTTGAGCAACTCGCCCGCCAGATGCGGCAGACTGCCGGGTCCGGATGATGCGAAATTGAGTTTTCCGGGCTGCGCCTTGGCCAGCGCGACCAATTCGTTCATGTTGTGGGCCGGAACATTGCTCGCGACCACCAGCATTTCCGGCACCTTTGCCACCAGGGTGATGGCTTGCAGGTCCTTCAACGGATCGTAGGCGACCCTTTCCATGCTGGGACTGATGGCGAGCGCGCCCGCGCTCGAAATCGCGATGGTGTAGCCATCCGGTTTCGCCTTCGCCACCACTTCGGTTCCGAGTACGCCGCCCTGTCCGCCGCGGTTGTCGATCAGCACCGGCTGCTTGGTCAGTTCCGACATGCGCTGACCGATCACGCGCGCGATGATGTCGTTGGGGCCTCCAGGGGGAAACGGCACGATCAGCCGGATGGCCCGGTCGGGAAAATCCTCCGCCGCCACCGATGCCGGCAACAGCAGCAGCGACAATCCGGTTGCCAGCGCGCCAAGAACTCTCATGCAAGGCTCCTCACACTCACTCCCCGTCGTGGCGAGGAGCGCGTCTTCGCGCGTCTCGAACCATGAGGCCAAGGTGTTTTCGCCATCCTTCGAGACGCCGCGCAAGAGTGCGGCTCCACAGGATGAAGACAAGGGCTGATCTTAGCCATTCAACAGCTTCATCGCCGCCTCGTGCACGCGCGGGTCGCCGGCGGCGATGATGCGGCCGCCGCTTTGGGCGGGCTTGCCTTCCCATGTGCTGACGACGCCGCCGGCGCCGGTGATGATCGGAATCAGGGCGGCGATGTCGTAAGGCTTCAGTTCGGTCTCGATCACGAGATCGAGATGACCGGCGGCGAGCATGCAATAGGAATAGCAGTCGCCGCCGTAGCGCGTCAGCCGCGCGGCTTGTTCGACGCGACCGAAGGCGGTGCGGTCGGCGGGGTTCATCAACAGCGGACTGGTCGTGAACGAGGTAGCTTCCTTGAGCGAAGCGCAGCGCCGCACCGCCAGTTTGCGCGCGCCCGAGGGCCCCTGATAATACGCCGAGCCGCTGTCGCCGGAAAAGCGTTCACCGATGAAGGGCTGGTGCATCATGCCGAACACCGGCGTCCCCTTGTGCAACAGCGCGATCAGCGTACCCCAGATCGGAAAGCCCGAGATGAAGGATTTGGTGCCGTCGATCGGGTCCAGCACCCAGACATATTCGGCGTCCTCGCGCTCGCTGCCGAATTCCTCGCCGACGATGCCGTGCTGGGGGAAGCTCTCCTTGATCAGGCGGCGCATCACCGCCTCCGCCGCGCGGTCGGCCTCCGTCACCGGATCGAAATCGTGGGCCGTGCTCTTGTTGTCGATGCTGAGCGACGTCCTGAAGAACGGCAGAATGGTTTCGCCGGAGGCAGTCGCAAGGCGGCCAATGAAGGCAGTAAAGTCGATGACCGTCACGGCGGTTCCTTGAGGTCTGGCGGGAGGAATTCGAGATTCCTGCGTAGCGCAATCCCGTAAATTACGCACGGCTAACGCGCGTCCCGCAGGGCCTTTGTCGACCGTTTTCCATCGTCGAATCGCTCCGGCCGGAAGATGAATTTTTCGATGACACCTTCGATCACGAATTCGAGAGTGGAGGGATAACGGCCCCTCAATGGACCGCCCGGGCGGTCGTCCGGACATCTAACCTATTGAAATAATGATAAAAAATTTTTTAAACGGGCTCCTTTGGGTTTGCGTCCCAAGCCTATCAATTATGCACTGGAAATGACCCCAAAGGCCTTGCGTTTTGTGCAGCGCGGTCGCATATTGTTGCGGTGCGGTAGCGCTTCTCGCGTTATCGCTGCCCTCCTTGGGCGTTTCCTCCCTAGACTTGGGCCGCTTGTTTACTCAGGCGGCCCTTTTTTCTTGAAACCGTCATCTGCTTTTTCAGGTGTCATTCCGGGCTCGCTCGCTCCGCTCGCGCCCTCAGCGACAAGCGCTATGCGCTTGCGCGGGGAATGACGGTGAAATTGATATTTACTCCGCCGCCGCCTGGAACGGTCCGAGATCGTCAAGCGGAACGTCGGCCAGGGTTTCGGCCAGGATGGCGAAATCGCTCATCACTTGTGCAAACCTCGCGCCGCGTTCGCGGCGCCGCTCGTCCATATAGATCGCGCGGTTGAGTTCGAGCTGGACGGTGTGCAACCCGGATGCCGGATTGCCGTAATGCTCGGTGATGAAACCGCCGGCATAGGGTTTGTTGCGGCCGACCGAATAGCCGAGCCGGCTCATGGTCTCCTCGACCATGTCGGCGAGTAGCGCTGCGCAACTGGTGCCGTAGCGGTCGCCAATGACCACGTCCGGCCGCCGCGGCTCGTCTCGCGACACGCCGACCGAAGGCATCGAATGGCAATCCACCACGACCACCGTCCCGAACGCCTGATGCGCCTTGTTGATCAGCCGCCGCAATGCGCGGTGATAGGGCTTGTAGAGCGCCTCGATCCTTGCAAGGGCGTCATCGACCGATAGGCGCTCGCGGTAGATTTCCTGCCCGTCACCGACGACGCGAGGGATGGTGCCGAGCCCACCGGCCACCCGCATCGATCGCGTATTGGCGAAGCTCGGCAATCGCCCCGAAAACATCCGCGGATCGAGTTCATAGGGCTCCCGGTTCACATCGACATAGGAGCGCGGAAAGTTGACCCTGACCGTCGGAAAGCCGCGGTCGCTCAGGCCGGCGATCAACTCGTCCATGAAGGAATCTTCGGAACGGCGCAGCGCCGGAAGGTCGATCCGCGACGCGCTCAGGAATTCGTGCGGATAGACCGATCCCGAATGTGGAGAGTTGAAGATGACCGGCGCCCGCCATTCGACCGGCTCCACGATCTCGAACGGGGGCGACAGTTCTCCGTCAAAGGGGGTCATTGTCGGGCGCCGTCCCTCGAATCCGCTCTCGTCATTCCTGCCAGAAAGCCGGGGGTTTTATGAGAACTCATTGTCGATAATCGCGGACCTTCTGCCAAGCGAAAAAAACAGCGATTCCGCTGGAAGGTCTCTTGTCGGCGGAAAATGCCCGGCTTCATTGATTCGCGACGCGTTCCGGTCCAGAAATAACGCCGAGAACCGCCAGCCGCACGCCGTTCCCTTTCACCCGAAATTTACCCTCTGTCGGGCTTAGTGGGCGGATTGATCCTCCAATCGGGATTCGGTGACCAATCGCCATGCACAAGATACTCCTCGCCGAAGACGACAACGACATGCGCCGCTTCCTGGTCAAGGCGCTGGAAAACGCCGGTTTTCAGGTCTCCCCCCATGATAACGGCATGTCGGCCTATCAAAGGCTGCGCGAGGAGCCGTTCGAGATGCTGCTCACCGATATCGTGATGCCGGAGATGGACGGTATTGAGCTGGCGCGGCGCGCCTCGGAACTCGATCCCGACATCAAGATCATGTTCATCACCGGTTTTGCCGCGGTGGCGCTCAACTCGGACTCCGAGGCGCCAAAAAATGCAAAAGTGCTGTCGAAACCGGTCCACCTTCGCGAATTGGTCAGCGAAGTGAACAAGATGCTGGCGGCCTGATTTTGCGCCCCTGCGGCCAATCAGAACCGGGCTTTAAACCTTGTTCTGACGCGTTTTCTTAACGCGAACCGGTGGCCACTTCGCTCGAAAATGCTATGGGTTGCCTGCCCGCTTTGGAGCCGATATACGGACCCCACCCAATACGACTTTCGGGCACGTAGCTCAGCGGGAGAGCACTACCTTGACATGGTAGGGGTCACAGGTTCGATCCCTGTCGTGCCCACCATCCACCCCCTCAATCGTCGATTTCCCGGCCGGGCCGCAATGGCGGTTTGCGCGGGGGATACGCGGGCTTCTTTGGCCGATCATGGCGAGGCGGGCAAAGCGGCAATATTGCGCAGACCAGCGAGCCGGATAATGGATTGAGCGGCAAGTTTTTGCGCGAGCTCCATGCTGCTTTGGTCGTGAGCGTTGTCCGCGTCGTCGAGGTAGATGTTCGACAATTGCTCGGCACGGCGCAGCGCACGGCGCTTGATCTGTTCGATCTCTTGGGAGGCGGGATCGACGCCGCCCGCGCCGGATGACGTCAGGAATGGCGGCGGCAGTCGAGAAGGATCCATGGCCAGCACATGGTTGCGTTGGGCCGAGGTCAATCCTTCCGACCATGCGATGATGTCCTTGAGCAGAAGACTCTCCAGAATCGGTGCCGATGCGGGCTCGCCGGTTCCGTCGAAAGCCGCAGTCTCGGTCGCGACCTTCCGCTCAGCCCGCCAGGCCCGCCGGCGTTCCTGGCGCAACTGATTTCCGTCCGACAGCGCTTCGCGCGCCAGGTTTTCCGCCGCCAGCCGGACCTGCGGATCTTCGGCCAGAGCGATGACGTAGGTCCAGAACACGAAGGCACGTTGGCGATGGCGAGCCGCCAGCGCCCAGGCCGTGTACGGCGTCGACAGGCTCGAATCCGTGATGTCGGCGATTTCGGCGGCAGGAACGAGATCGATCGGCGCCCAGCGCAGGTCGGACGCATCGGGACGCTTGCCGCAGGCGGCAAGACACGCTGCCGACAGACTGTTGCAACGATCGCGCTCGCGTTTCGCCAGGACCTCGAACACGCCACGCACCGGCCAGGAATTTTCGTCAATGCGTTGCGCGAGGGCGCCATAGCGCTGCGCGGCCTTTGCCGCCAAATCGAACGCAATTGCATAAAGTTCGCCAAGGCTTTGCACGGAAGCCGGCGGCACTGCGGTCAGAAGCGGTTCCCTGCGCATATCGGTTCCCCTGAAAAAGTTTGACTCGATCAGAGTGCGATAAGTTTGATCCAGCGCAATAAGAATTTCACTTTGGTGCTATAAGTGCACCTCGCAATCCAGAACAACGGCGTTCTGCCTTGAAAATCTGGAATGTGCGCCTTGCGAAAATCCGTCAACAAATATGTCCTTCTTGGTATTCTGGCCCTTTTCGGCTGGATCGCTCTCTTCGGCGACGCGCAAGCCGCAGGCCGGCTGAACGAATACCTCGGCAAGGCCGAGCCGGCCGAACTGATCCCAGGGGCGAACCGCCTTGGGCCGTTGCAGGGCGATCCCGCGATTGCGCCGGCATATAAGGACGATCAGCTCCTCGGCTTCGTCTACCTGAACTCCGACTTTGCCAACGCCACCGGCTACTCCGGAAAACCGATCCAGCTTTTGATCGGTATCGATCCGAAGGGCGTGATAACCGGCCTCAAGCTCGTCGAGCACAAGGAACCCATTGTGCTCGTGGGTATTCCTGTCGAGCGTATTCTGGAAGCGGTCAACAAGCTGATCGGCGCCGACATGGGAAGTGTCGTGCGCGGCGCCGCACCCGCGCCGCAGGTCGATATCGTCAGCGGCGCGACGGTGACCGTGCTGGTGATGGGTGACAGCATCGTCCGCTCCGCGACCAAGCTCATCAAGAGCGGTCGGCTCGGCAATCAGGGCAACGTGATCGCCAGCGCGGCGCCGCAGGCCACCAAGGTAATCGATCCCGGCAAGAGCGAGATTCGCGACTGGCAAAGCCTCGTTGGAGACGGTTCCGTCGGCCGGCTGTTCCTGACCGTTGCCGACGTGAACAAGGCCTTCGAAAAATCCGGCAATGTGGCTGCGATCGCGCACCCGGAAGAGGGCGATCCGGACGATACGTTCATCGACCTCTATGTCGCTGATGTCGCGGTGCCGACCATCGGCCGCAGCCTGCTCGGCGATGACGGATACAAACGGCTGACCGGCAGGCTGAAGCCAGGTCAGCAGGCGCTGATCGTCGCGGGATCAGGGCGGTATTCGTTCAAGGGGGCTGCCTACGTCCGCGGCGGCATCTTCGACCGCATCGAACTGATCCAGGACACCAACAGCGTCCGCTTCCGCGACGTCAACCAAACGCGGTTGGGAAACCTTGAAGCCGTGGGCGCGCCTGACTTTCCCGAAATTGCCCTGTTCACGGTGCCGCCGGAATTCACGCTCGATCCGACCGAGCCGTGGACGCTGCAACTGCTGGTGCAGCGCGTGGTCGCGACACGGGAAAAGGCCTGGCTCACTTTCAATCTCGGCTATACCCTTCCGGACGCCTATTTGAAGACTGAGCCGGCGCCGCCCGTCCGGCAGCAGACGGCCACGCCTCCTGCGGCGTCGTCGGCAGCGCAGGCGACCGCAAAACGCGCCGCAGCAGCATTCTCCGCCGCCGAAGACGAGCCGCTGTGGATGAAAATCTGGCGGGGCGACGTGGTCAAGATCGCCACGACGGTTGTGGCGCTCGGCGCTCTCACACTGATCTTCTTCTTCCAGAATGTCCTGGTCCGCCGGCCCGTGGTCTATACATGGGTTCGTCGCGTTTATTTGCTTTATATTTTGGTCTGGCTCGGCTGGTATGCGAATGCCCAGCTTTCGGTCGTCAACGTCCTGACCTTCGCCAATTCGCTGCTGACCGGCTTCAGCTGGGAATATTTCCTGTCGGCCCCGCTGATCTTCCTGCTCTGGGCCTCGATCGCCGCAGGACTGCTGTTCTGGGGGCGCGGACCTTTCTGCGGCTGGCTCTGCCCGTTCGGCGCGCTGCAGGAATTGCTCAGCAGCATCGCCAAGGCGGTGAAGATCCCGCAATACAGATTGCCGTGGGGGCTGCATGAGCGATTGTGGCCGATCAAGTACATCATCTTCCTCGGCCTGTTCGGCATGTCGCTGTACTCGACCGCCTTTGCCGAGCAGCTTGCCGAGGTCGAGCCCTTCAAGACCTCGATCATCCTGAAATTCGCGCGCGAATGGCCGTACGTCGTGTACGCGCTGACGATGTTGTCGGCAGGATTATTCGTCGAGCGATTCTACTGCCGCTACGTGTGTCCGCTCGGCGCGGCGCTCGCGATTCCTGGCCGGATCCGGATGTTCGAGTGGCTGCGGCGCTGGCCGGAATGCGGCTCACCCTGTCAGCGTTGCGCCAACGAATGCCCGGTGCAGGCGATTCATCCGGAAGGGCACATCAACGTCAATGAGTGCATCTACTGCATGCATTGCCAGGAGCTCTATTTCGACGACCATCGCTGCCCGCACATGATTCAGGTGCGGCTGAAGCGCGAGAAGCGCGAGGCGCTGTCGTCGCCTTCCATGCGCAGCGGCAAGGGTCCGAACACCATCGTCACCGCCGGGGGCAAGCCAATTGGTCTGCCGCCCGTCGAGGCCAATACTCCACCCGTAACACCTGCAACCTGAAAGCCTAGGAGGCTATGATGAGCGACAACGAAAACGGAAAAGGCGTCAGCCGACGCACCTTGCTCGGAACGACAGCGGCGGCCGCAGGGGTGGGCCTTGCGGGCGGAACGGCGCTTTCAACGGACGGCAACGGTTTGGTCACATCTGCCGACGCGCAGAACGCCGCGCCGAAAGCACCCGCTGCGCGATCGGCGCTCCAGAAGATTGAAGTCGGGCCGGGTGAGCTCGACGAATATTACACCTTCTTCTCCAGCGGACAGACCGGTGAAATGCGCATTATCGGTCTTCCGTCGATGCGAGAGCTGATTCGCGTTCCCGTGTTCAACCGCTGCAGCGCCACCGGTTGGGGATTGACCAACGAAAGCCGGAAGGTCCTCACCGAAGGCTTGCAGCCCGAGACCCGCGAATTCCTCAAGACCCGCGGCGGCACCTACGTGAACGGCGACCTGCATCATCCGCATCTCTCCTTCACCGACGGCACCTATGACGGCCGCTACGTCTTCATGAACGACAAGGCCAACACCCGGGTCGCGCGCGTGCGCCTCGACGTCATGCGATGCGACAAGATCATCGAGCTTCCGAACCAGCACTCGGTGCACGGCCTGCGCCTGCAGAAATACCCGCGCACCGGCTATGTGTTCTGCAACGGTGAGGACGGCGTGCCGCTCCCGAACGACGGCAAAATTCTCGACAAGCCAAAAGAGTATCACGCGATCTTTACCGCGGTCGATGGCGACACCATGAAGGTCGCCTGGCAGGTGATTGTCGACGGCAATCTCGATAACGTCGATGCCGACTACCAGGGCAAGTATGCCTTTTCGACCTGCTACAATTCGGAAGAAGGCGTCAATCTGGCCGAGATGACGGCCGCCGAGCAGGATTGGGTGACGATCTTCAACATCAAGCGGATCGAAGAGGCGGTGAAGAAGGGCGACTTCAAGGAAATGAACGGCGTGCCGGTGATCGACGGCCGTCATGGTTCGCCCTATACGCGCTATGTCCCGGTCTCGAACAATCCGCACGGCATCAACACCGCGCCCGACGGCATTCACATCGTCGTCGCCGGAAAGCTCTCGCCGACGGCTACGGTAATGGACGTCCGTCTGTTCGATCAATTGTTCGACGACAAGATCAAGCCGCGTGACGTCGTGGTCGCAGAGCCTGAAATCGGCCTCGGACCTTTGCATACTGCTTTTGACGGCAGGGGCAACGCCTATACGACGCTGTTCCTCGACAGCCAGATCTGCAAATGGAATATCGACCTGGCGAAGCGTGCCTTCAAGGGCGAGAAGGTCGACCCGATCATCCAGAAGCTCGACGTCGAATATCAGCCCGGCCATAACCACTCCTCGATGGGAGAAACCAAGGAGGCTGACGGAAAATGGCTGATCTCGCTGAACAAGTTCTCGAAGGATCGGTTCCTCAATGTCGGCCCGCTGAAGCCCGAGAACGATCAGCTGATCGATATCTCCGGCGACAAGATGGTCCTGGTTCGCGACGACCCGAGCTTTGCCGAACCGCACGACGCCGACATCGTTCACCGTTCCAAGATCAATCCGATTTCGATCTGGGATCGTGCCGATCCGTTCTTTGCGGACGCGGTCAAGCAGGCCAAGGCCGATGGCATCAAGCTCGAGGCGGACTCCAAGGTTATTCGCGATGGAGACAAGGTGCGTGTCTATATGACGTCGACCGCGCCCCAATACGGGCTTGAGCAATTCCAGGTCAAACAAGGGGACCACGTCACGGTCTACATCACCAACATCGACGCGGTGGAAGACCTGACCCACGGCTTCGCGATTACAAATTACGGCGTCAACATGGAAGTCGCGCCTATGGCAACGGCCTCCGTGTCGTTCACAGCCGATAAGGCCGGCGTCTACTGGTTCTACTGCTCATGGTTCTGTCACGCCATGCACATGGAAATGAAAGGCCGCATGCTGGTCGAGCCCAGGGCGGTCTGAGGAGTCGAAAGTGTCCTTTCCTCTGCGCATTATTCCGGCGGCGATCTTCGCCGCCGGAGTTGCGGGCTCCGCCGGTGCGGAGACGCTGAAGATTGCTCCGCAACAGCCGCTTCAGGCAGCGCTGGACCGGGCGCAAGACGGCGACGTCATCGAGCTTGCCCCCGGCGAATACAAGGGCGCGATCAGGATCGATCACCGCGTCGTGTTGACCGGACTGCCGGGCACCGTGCTCGTCGGCACCGGCGCCGGCAATGTTGTCACGGTGAATTCTCCCGACGTCACAATTCGTGGCGTGACCATCCGGGGATCGGGCCACGATCTGCAAACGATGGATTCGGGAATTTTTCTCGAAAAGACCGCAGAACGGGCGCTGGTCGAAGACAATCGCCTCGAAGGAAACCTGTTCGGAATTTATGTCCACGGCGCGGCGGGTTCGCGGGTCGAGCGCAACATTGTCGAAGGCGTGCGCGGTGGGCGCCTCAACGAGGCCGGCAACGGCGTGTCGCTGTGGAATGCGCCCGATGTCACCGTTGCGGAGAATACGTTCCGCTACGGCCGCGACGGCATCTTCACGATTTCCAGTCGTAAGGATCGCTTCATCAATAATCGCTTCGAGCAGCTGCGGTTCGCGGTGCATTACATGTACACCAACGACAGCGAAGTGAGCGGCAATTTCTCGGTCGGCAACCACGTCGGTTACGCCATCATGTTTTCGAACCGGCTCGTAATCCGCAACAACATCTCGGATAGGGATCGTGATTACGGCCTGCTGTTCAACTACGCCAACTATTCTGATCTGGAAGGCAATCGAGTCACCGGCGGCTCGCTCGATAATATTGCGAGTAGTTCGGACGAAGCCCCGGACGAGGAAAAGGGCATGGTGCCGGAGGCAACGCCCGCGCAGGGGCTTCGCTCCGGACCGGAAAAATGCGTCTTCATCTACAATACCAACCACAACCGCATCCGGAATAACTGGTTCGAAGGTTGCGGGATCGGGGTGCATTTCACGGCCGGTTCCGAGGGCAACGAGATCACCGGCAATGCCTTTGTCGGTAACCGCAATCAGGTGAAATATGTCGGGACGCGCAACCTCGACTGGTCGAAGGACGGTCGCGGCAATTACTGGAGCGACAATCCGGCGTTCGACCTCAACGGCGACGGCATCGCCGATACCGCCTACCGCCCCAACGATCTGGTCGATCGGGTGTTGTGGACCGCGCCGGCCGCAAAGGTGCTGATCAACAGTCCCGCGGTGCAGGTGTTGCGCTGGGCGCAGGCCCAGTTTCCGGCGCTCTATCCCGGCGGGGTCGTCGATACGCATCCCTTGATCGCGCCGCCGCCGAAGCCATCGTCGAGCCGGAGTCTGAAATGACCGCCACCGTCTCCGTGAATGGCGTGACGAAAAACTACCGCTCGGTGCGGGCGCTGCGGGACGTTTCGTTCGACCTCGGTCCCGGGCGGCTCAGCGCCCTGGTCGGCCATAACGGCGCCGGCAAGACCACGCTGATCAAGTTGATGCTGGGATTGATCCGTGCCGATCGCGGCGCGATCCGCGTGCTGAACGAGGACCCGGCGGCCGGCGAATTCTCGGCGCGGCGGCAGCTTGGATATTTGCCGGAAAATGTTGCCTTCAACGCCGCACTCACAGGGCGCGAAACGCTGGCATTCTACGCACGGCTCAAGCAGATCAAGCCAGCCACGGCATGGGCGCTGCTCGACCGCGTCGGTCTGACGGATGCCGCCGATCGCAGGGTCGGAACCTATTCCAAGGGCATGCGGCAACGCTTGGGCCTGGCGCAGGCGCTGCTGGGGCGACCGCGGGTGCTGTTGCTCGACGAGCCGACCACAGGGCTCGACCCGGCGCTGCGCCAGACGTTCTACGAAATCCTGAACGAACTGCGGGACGACGGCGCCACCGTCCTGATCTCGTCGCACGCGCTCAACGAGCTGGAGGATCGCGCCGAACACGTCCTGATCATGAATCGGGGAGTTCTGGTCGCGCAGGGGACCTTGGCGGAACTGCGCTCGATCTCGCAACTGCCGATCCGGGTCTCGATCGATCTCGCGCCCGGTGCGAGTGGCGTGCCGGCATGGATGAACGGCGAGACGCACCGCAACCGCGCACGGTCGGATCGTGTTGGTGCCCGACGAGGCCCGCAAGATGGATTTGTTGCGGGTCGCGGCCTGCGACCCGCGCGTCAAGAACATCGAGATCGCGGCGCCGACGCTCGACGATCTCTACGCTCATTTTCTTCAGGAGAATGCCGCGTGAGGACCATCGCCATCATCGCGGCCAAGGAGATCCAGGAAGGGTTGCGAAACCGCTGGGTTCTGGCAACCACGCTGCTGCTGGCCGCGCTCGCGCTGTCCCTGACATTCCTCGGCAGCGCGCCGACCGGCAATGTCGGCGCCGGCGCGCTTGATGTGGTTGTCGTCAGCCTGTCCAGCCTCACGATCTTTCTGCTGCCGCTGATCGCGCTCTTGATTTCCCACGACGCCGTGGTCGGCGAGATGGAGCGGGGCACCATGATCCTGCTGCTCAGCTATCCGGTCGGCCGCCACCAGGTGATCCTCGGGAAATTCTGCGGGCATGTTCTGATCCTCGCCTTCGCCACCGTGATCGGCTATGGCGCGGCGGCAGTAGCTCTTGCCATCACCGGGGTCTCGGTGCTGGCGGCAAGCTGGTATGCCTTCGCCTCCATGCTTGGAACTTCGATCCTGCTCGGCGCGGTCTTCGTGGCGATCGGGTATCTGATCTCCAGCCTGGTCCGCGACCGCGGCACCGCTGCAGGCCTTTCGGTGGGCATTTGGCTGCTGATGGTGCTGGTATTCGACATGGGACTGCTCGGCATCCTGGTGATCGATCAGGGGCGGTTGATTTCGGCGCGCGTGCTCGAGGCGCTGTTGTTTCTCAATCCGACCGATCTTTACCGGCTGACCAATCTGACCGGGTTCAACGTCAGCCAGTTTTCCGGCATGGCCGGACTGGCCGGCACGGCGAGTGCGGGCATCGGTCTGCTATTGGCGGGCTTGCTGGTCTGGATCGCCGCACCGCTCGGGCTTGCGACGGTGTTTTTTGCGCGGAGGGAATTATGACCCTGCGGATCGTCTGCGTCTTGATGGCCGCTATCCTTCTCACCGGGGTGCAACCAGGATGCGGCCAATTCGGTCGTGCCGCCGCCGGTCGCGCTCAGCAGCGACGCGATGGGCGTGTTCTGCGGCATGAACCTGCTCGAACATCCCGGACCGAAAGGTCAGATCATCACGGCGAGCAGGATCGACCCGTTCTGGTTTACGTCGGTGCGCGACACCGTGGCGTTCACGCTGATGCCCGATCAGCCCCGCGACATCCGGGCGATCTACGTCTCGGATATGGCGCGGGCGAAGAGCTGGGAGGATCCCGGCGCGACAAACTGGATCGACGCGCGCAAGGCGTTCTTCGTGATCGAAAGTCGCAAGCAGGGCGGCATGGGCGCGGCCGAAGCGGTGCCGTTCGGCGATCGCGCCGCCGCCGACGCTTTTGTCGCGGCCAATGGCGGCAAGGTCGTCACCTTCGCGGAAATTCCAGGCGCCTATGTGCTGGGCAGCGACGCAGCCGACGACCAGACCGAACACTCCGACGTGCGTCTCAACTGACGAGGAGCGACCGATGCCAAATCGAAATCTCACGCGCCGACGCATGATTACCATTGTTGCGACGGCAGCCGGGTCGGCATTTCTGACCGGTAGCCGAACCGCGCAGGCGGGCGATGCCGTGCGATGGCAGGGATCGGCGCTCGGCGCGCAGGTCTCGATCGAGATCTATCATCCGGACCGCGCCGAGGCCGAACGGCTTGTCGAGCAGTCGTATCCGGGACGTGCGGCGGCTGGAGCAGCAATTCAGCCTGTACCGGGCCAACTCCGCGATCTGCAGCCTCAACCGCAGCGGTATTCTGGTTTCTCCGGACGCCGACATGGTCGCGCTGCTGAAGGCCTCGCTGTTTTTCGGCGATCTGACCGACGGCGCCTTCGATCCGACGGTGCAGCCGCTGTGGCAGCTTTACGCGGACCATTTCGCTTCAGAGCAGCCCGATCCGGAAGGGCCGTCGCCGCAAGAAGCTGGCCGAAGCGCTGGCGAAAGTGGGACACCGCGGCCTGCTTGTGAGCGCCGACCGAATAGCGCTGATCAGACACGGCGCGGCCATCACGCTGAACGGCATCGCCCAGGGTTACGCCACCGACCGCGTCGTCGACAGGCTGCGCAAAGCGGGCCTGTCGACGACGCTGGTCGATATGGGCGAGATACGGGCGATCGGAGCGCGGCCCGAGGGCACGCCGTGGCGCATCGGCCTCGCCGATCCTGACAAGCCCGGCGCGCTCACCGAAACCATCGACCTCGTCGATCGTGCCGTCTCGACATCGGCAGGCGCCGGATTCCGGTTCGACTCCAAAGGCCGGTTCACCCATCTGTTCGATCCAGCGACAGGACGCAGCCCGTCGCTGTACAGCACCGTGAGCGTCATTGCGCCAACGGCCACCGAAGCGGATGCGCTTTCGACCGCATTCAGCCTGATGCCGGTATCGCGGATCCGGGACATCGTGTCTATCCGACCAAATGTGCAGGCGCGCATGATCAATTCAGGTGGAACTTTGATCGTGTGTGATGCTTGAGAGATGCTGATCTGGCGACAGTCAGAACCATGGGATCGGCCGATCTGCTCCCAAATGGCCAACCAAGACAGGAGAATAGGATGCGAGGATTTATTCTTGTTGCATTGCTGGCGGTCGCAGGCGCCGGCGGAGCGAGCGCGCAAGATGCCGCCGCCGGCGAAAAGGTCTTCGGCACTTGCAAGCTGTGCCATCAGATCGGCGAGAACGCCAAGAATGCCGTTGGACCGGTTCTGAACGGTGTGATCGGGCGCAAGGCGGGCAGCGTCGCCCGGTTATTCGTATTCCGACGCCAACAAGAATTCGGGCATCACCTGGGACGAGGCGACCTTCCGCGAATACATCAAGGACCCGAAAGCGAAAGTCCCGGGTACCAAGATGGCCTATGCCGGCCTGAAGGACGAGCAAAAGATCAACGACCTCGTTGCTTTCCTCAAGCAGTTCGATGCCGACGGGAAAAAGAAGTAGGCGCGGGGGTCTGACAGCTCTGTCGCTCTCACCTCACGGCGTCACGTCCGCCCGCCGCACCGCTTGCGGCGCGGTCGCCTGCTTCCAGGTCGAATTGGCGACATGGACTCGGCGAGAATGGCGGCCGCTCCACATAACGTCCATCGCCCTTTCTCGGCGCGAAGCTCGCCGTTCGCGAAAGCGATCCTGCCGCGCGACACCGTGGCGACGGGCGCGCCCAGACACGCAAAACCCTCGAACACATTGTAGTCGATCCGGCTCACCTGGCTTTTGGCGCTGATCGTCTTGCTGGCCGGAGGGATCCCACACCACGATGATCGGCGTCCGAGCCGATGCCGAGCCGGCCCTTGCGCGGATAGATGTTGAGGATGCGGGCGATATTGGCCGACGTCACCGCGACGAATTCCTCCCTGGTCAGCCGGCCGGTGTTGACGCCGGCGGTCCAGAGCAACGGCATGCGGTCCTCGAGGCCGCCGGTGCCGTTCGGGATCTTGCGAAAATCGCCGAGCGCCCAATCGCTTCTGCTCGGTGGTGAACGCGCAATGGTCGGTCGCGACCACCTGCAGCGAGCCGGACTGCAGCCCGGCCCACAGGCTGTCCTGATGGCTCTTGTCGCGGAACGGCGGCGACATCACGCGGCGGGCGGCATGGTCCCAGTCCTGTTTTCATATTCGCCGCATCGAGCAAGAGATGCTGGATCAACGGCTCGCCATAGACGCGCTTGCCGGCCGCGCGGGCCCGCGCGATCGCCTCATGCGATTCGCGGCAGCTGGTATGCACGACATAGAGCGGCGTGCCCGTCATGTCGGCGATCATGATGGCGCGGTTGGTGGCCTCGCCCTCGACCACGGGCGGACGCGAATAAGCGTGGCCCTCCGGGCCGGTGACGCCGCGCTCAGCAGCGCCTCCTGCATGCGCGCCACCACGTCGCCGTTCTCGGCATGCACCAGCGGCAGGGCGCCGAGATGGGCGCAGCGCGCGAACGAGTTGTAGAGCTCGTCGTCGTTCACCATCAGCGCGCCCTTGTAGGCCATGAAGTGCTTGAAGGTGTTGATGCCGTAGGTCTTGACGACGATCTCCATCTCGTCGAACACCTGTTTCGACCACGAGGTCACCGCCATGTGGAAGCCGTAGTCGCTCGCCGCCTTCTCGGACTTGCGCCGCCAGTCCTGATACGCCGCCAGCATCGACTGCCCGGGATCGGGAATGCAGAAATCCACGACCATGGTGGTGCCGCCGGTCAGCGCCGCCTTGGTGCCCCATTCGAAATCATCGGCGGAGACGCTGCCCATGAACCCGAGTTCGAGATGGGTATGCGGATCGATGCCGCCCGGCATCACATAGCAGCCGCCGGCGTCGATCACCTCGGCGCCGGCGGGCGCATCGAGGGATGGGCCGAACGCGACGATCGTCTCGCCGTCGACAAGCACGTCGGCGCGGCGGGAGTGATCGTGGTTCACCACCGTGCCGCCGCGGATAAGAATGGTCATGGCATCTCCGAACCGGCAATTTTCAAACTTCCGGACAACCTAGCCTGCAATGTTCGCGCCATCACGGCGAAAATGTCGCCGGCGGGTCACGGAAGTTCCCTGGCTTCGACTTCGCGCACCAGCTCCAGCGTCGGCTCGGCGAGGCTTCGAGCTTGCGGCGTCCGGCTCAGAACACGGAAGCCAGGCTGTCGCGAGCTGCTCCAGGACCGTTGTGCGCGGGCAATGGGTGGGCGAATTGCACAGGCGTTTCCTTGAGCCTCTCGCCCTGCGCGACCAGGCGCGGCGGATGGACCGCCGCCCACGCCAGCAGGATCGGCGTGGCGATGTTTGAGGATACCGGGAAACGCAGACTGCTCGTCATACTTGCTCGTGTCGGCGCCGAAATAGGATTTTTCGGCGGCGCCGGCATCCGCGCTTTAGAATGGTAGATACCCGACACCAGCACCAACAGCGGCGACGTAGAAATCCCCAGCTCCCGCAATTCCGGGTGGGGCGAGAAAACTGGCGACGTGAAAGGCGCCGACGGAGTAGCCGACGGCCACGATCTCGTCGCGGGCTGCCGCCGAACAGGTCGATGTTCTGGTGCACCCATGACGTGGCGGCCGCAACATCCCTGGTGCTGGCGGGCCACGGGTTTGCCGGCGCCAGCCGGTAGTTCACCTTGACCCCGACCATGCCGTGGCGCGCGGCAAAACACATCGCCTTGATCCTGGACCGCGCCTGGTGGCATCGAAAGACGTGCCGTTTTCGCCGGCGAAACTTTCTCCCGCCACGAACACCAGCACCGGACGCGGCGAAGTGTTTTCTCGGCATCGCCTGATGTGGCGACGTCGAGCACGTTCTGCTCGCTCTCGCCATATTTCAGGCCGCGGGAGAACGACACGCGCTCGCATGGATTCGATGGTCTGCCGCCGCGGCGGCGGGCGGAGCGGCGGGATTCGTCCTCGTCCAGTCCCGCCATCACCAGATAGGGCGCGATGTCGGATGGCAAGACGGCGCCGCGAACGGATGCCGCCGTAATGGCCGTCAGCAGGCAGCAAAGGATCGAGGGTATCTGTGTCATCGACAAACCACGCTGTTCGCCGGCCTGGCGTCGGTACTGATCGGCGCCGTCACGGGAACAAGCCTCGGTCCGCCGTTTTGGCGATTTGACGGCATCAGCCGCCTCGCCGGGCTGATTCGGCCAAAATCGCCGGTCTGCCCCGCTGCTTAACCCTTGCTCCCGGGCGCCGTCGGCGGCACATTCGAGGCGCGGCGCGAGCCAGCCGCCAAGAACGACATGCAGGAAACGAC
>CAVRAH010000003.1:0-476953 GCA_963718925.1 uncultured Alphaproteobacteria bacterium | reverse complement strand
TGAGGCCGTCAATGAGTGGTGATGCGGCCGCCGGCCAACGAAACCATTTTACTGGCCGACGAAGTGGTCGTGAAACAAAGGCCGATTATCAGAGTTTCTAACAGTAAGAGAAATTAGGGTGCGTCAAATGATTGAGGCAGTTGCTGCAATTCTCGGTTTGTTTAGCACCAGCGTGTTTATTGCTCATGCGGTTGACGCTTATCGCGCACTCTAACGACGGAGCCCGTGCAGGGCTGGCGTGCCGCGGTAGAAGGACTCTGGGATATGCTAAAATCCAAGGACCCTACGCTTTAAATAAGCTCTATCGGCCAAATTCAGCTCCGCGATCCTTTGACGATGTGAAAAAAAACACCGATCAAACCCGGCCTGCCGCAAGACGTTTTACGTTGCCCGCAAACTGCCGCGAATGACAACGGGCTGGCCTGGCCGTTCATTCCGTTTCCGGAAGGGTACGGCGCTTGAAGCCGATCGGCGCCAGCGCACGGTTCGCCAACGCTGCCTTTCCTCGGTATCTGAGGATTCTGGGCCGGCTTGCTAGTGTCTACGGCATGAAGCGCCGCAATCAGCCGCCCGTGATCCGTTCGCGCCAGTGCTCTTGGCCCTTGTCGGGGTTGTTGCACTCGGGCTGGTCTATTGGGCTTTCGGGATTGGCAAGGACGCCCTGACGTATCTCGTGGCGCTATTTCTCGTGTTCGGTACGCCAGTAGTCGCCATTTTTGGAATTGCTGGTTTGGTGCTTGGTATTCGCAAACTCTAAGGGGACCGAAGTAAAAAGGGCCGGCCGGCACGGGCGCTATTTCGACCCCGACTTCAATTTGAACCTTCCGCGCGCCACGATGACCTATGTCTTGGGGCAATTGTGCCCTGTAGTTGTAGCGTTAGTATGGGGATCTCAAATGAGTGCTCGTCAGCGACGCCTTTCAGGCGTGACCGACACGATAATTTACCTCAGTGCTCAGATATGCGAATTAACCGACTACGCGACCAAGTGAGGAAAGCAGAACTATCGGCCCGAAGAGCGCGGAGGCCCCGGAAAAAAAGTCGCGTTTAGAAAGCGGCCAGCTCATTCCTCGAAGAGAGGCGGCTCCTGGCCTTCCGACCAATCGATAATCACGAAATCGATTCCGCGTCTGAGCATTTCGTCCTCAAGATCGGCGGCGTGCTGCTTCCAGTCAGGCGTGTCTCGGACAGAGAATGCTGGTTCGCGGCCCTCCCTTTCGAGGGCATCATCGGCCGCCAGTGCTCCACGAACCCCTTCGTACATCATGGTGAGGCTGGCGTTCGTGAACGCTTGGTAGTTCATCGTGCCCACCTTATGAAAAAAGCCGCCGCTGGTGTCCGCAGCGACGGCTTTTCTAACTCACATAATGACCACCAGAAGGTCACTGTAATACTGCACCTGCACAGTTAATTCCGGGTTACGAAAAGCACGGAACTGGGCCCGGCGCCTCTGGCCGCCCGGCACGGAGCGAGGCGGCGCGAATTCGGATTGCGATCGCGCTCCGATTGCGATTAAATGAGCGCTTTCGTTAAGGAATTTTAGCAATGACAGGACCACGGCCGGCGGGCCGCCCCTGGACACAGGCTGAAGTGGCCCAGCTGCACGAGCTGGTCGGATCCGGCGCTAAGGTCGGTTTGATAGCTCGAAAGCTGAAGCGTTCTCCAGGCGCGATTTACGCTCGCATCAGTTCCTTCAAGAAAACGCCGCGCGAATTGCCGTCAAGGCGCAACGCCTCTCGCTCCCTTCCATGTTCCGCATTTGCCCATGCAAATGCTCAAAGCCGTAAAATCGGAGATTGGGGCCGCCCGGTCGAGCCTCGGCTGAAGGCGAAAAAATGAGCGACCCCGGCGGTGGCACTCAGCAGCCTCCGTTGGGAATTGATGAATACGCGCCCGATGAGACCGCCTTACCTCCTGCGGCGAACAGGCTCTTGCGGCCTCGCCTTGTTCGTCGCGCCCGTCGTCATCTTTATCGCAGCATTTGGAGTTGCCGCTTCGCTGACCGCGATCGGAATTAGCAGGCTGGACCCAATCGAACTAAGGCCGTCCCTTCAAGACGAGGCGTCGCCACCGCAGAAACAACCGGACCGTTTTTCCGAACATCCCGTTGAGCCTACCGAACCCCTTAAGTCGCTGGTCCTAGATGCCGCTGATCGTACATGGCGACGATGCCAATAGCTAAGAGCGGAAAAATCTAAACGATTTACGCCACCGATGAATAGATAGCGCCATAACGCCGATGCGCAACATCTTCGCCTTCGAAGAGCCGGGGGAGTTTCACGATCCGGCCCTCGGGAAGTCCAAATGGAATTGTAGCTTGCACCAATCAGCGGGCCGCTCCGCTGATACTTCGGAATGACTGACTTCGCCTCGCTCCGGCTACCCCCGTGGCTGGAGTGGGGCGGCATTTCAGACGGCTAATCGGCCGTGGGACATACGGAGTTAGCGCCGATACGGTTCACATAATCCGTGGGGTTAAAAAAGCACTTTCAGACGATCGGCAAATTTACGATTGGAGTAGTAGGTCATTGATCGTGGCAGATTGCTGCGCTGGAACACGTGCTCGGCGCGTCGCATAATTGCGGGATGGCAAGCGACATATGGACGACCGAATTTTTTAGCTGTCCCAATTGCGGGCCGCCTTACACCGCGACAAAGGAGCAGCATCCATACAAGCATTCTGGCAGTTTCAGCTGCGAGGTTTGCGGGACCAATGTCCATGCATGGTCTGGCAATTATGATTTTTTCCGATTGGAAAGTCGATCAAGCGAACTCGCCCGTCTTCGGGAAAGGTGGGGGTGACCAACAAGCATCCCAAGTGCCCGGCGGTTGCCAGAATGCGGAATTTGAAAACCAGACCGGCCGATTGCCGCCACCTCCGAGCGGGCGGCAAGCTGGCCGATTGTTCAGACGATGCGAGCGCGCATCCTCAATGATCGGCATCTACCGAATGTCGTATTCCTCAAATTATGGCATGATCCATCCGGCGGCACGTTGGCGATCTTGTGCCGCCTTCTCCCGAACTTGACCCCGTCGAGGCGCGGCGGGGTCTTTTCGATGGTGCAGCGCCCAGGCGGCTTGTACATTAGTGGCCCCCTCCTTGCGGCAGGCGGCACGCCTGACCAGTACCGCGCCGCCCTCGCCCGCGCGATCAAGTTGAGCTGGTTAAGGCTGCACGAGTTGGGCACCTACGTGAAGTTCACGCCTGCTGGCGCCGAGATGTTCGTGTCAGAGCGTTCGGGGGCTTAAGGCGAAAAAATGAGTGGAATACTCCGCTTGACCTAGCTTTCTAATTTTCCAACTCAGCAGACGGTGGCATCTTGCTGTGGGGTAGGTCAAAGCGAGAGTACCCGCTATGACCCACAAAGGGATTACTTTTGAATTCGTCGTTCCAACGGTGTTAGCAATTGCGCTGGGGATTGTCCTCTCGGTCGGGGCCGTCTATTTGACAAACAGATACCTCGGCCCCATCGAGCAAGCAGAAGCCTACTACGCCACCGACGGCGGCCGCTGAGTTGCCGCTCCCTCACGGCAGCTTTCGTGCGCAGGTCGGGCGCCATTTTCTTTCGGAGCTAGTTTTCTTGTGTGGCGTTGGGTGGCGAATGTGCGCTCCCACGACATTGCCCAGGGAGCACACGAGCCCAGCGGCTGGCCCTGATTTGTTCCCGCACATTCACCTTCATTTCTTCGCCTTCAGCTCCAGCGCCGTAACCAGAGAAAATCAATAATTGTGAGGACGAGCAACGGGATCAAAAACCATTGCCATTCGGTATATAGCGTCCTCGCTTCAACTCGCGATCGAGGTCAGTTTGAACTGAGTGCCTTACTTGACCTTCTCGATAACTTGCTAAAGCTTCCGCCCGATTTCGTCGGCGTTGACGCCATGATGACAATGTCCAGCGCAGTTGATCGTCAGCGTCATCCGATTCTTGAGCCACGGGACGACGGCCACTCATTTCCCCCTCGCCTTTTTTCGCTGGCTTCTCGCCGGGATCCTTAACCAGGATATGCAGCATCGCGTCGATCATGCCGCGGATAGCCTCGGGTCACACGCACCCGGCAAGAACACCGTAGATTGTGAGACGCGGCAGGCTTTTGCCGGAGTATGCGGACACCATTGAAGTATGTCTTGGCTGGATCCAATTTTGTTCAATCGGACTGAGCTGCCCCGTGGCGCAGGCTCTTCTCTTGGCAATTAATTGGCAGGCACCGCAGAGCCCGCACTGCGAACCAACCTATCCGCCTTTTTCAGAGCGTAAGTATTTGCCGGCTGTTCTCTGGCGAAGAAGCTGAACACCACAAAGGCTGCGCAAAGTAGGAGTCCTACCAGCATAACTTTCCGATAGGTGCGTCTGTCTGCGCTGTGAAAAGAACTCGACATAAAACACTCACTACGCAACTTCACCCTGAAAACGTATTTGATCGCGGGCGAGGGTAGCGGGTGATTATTTCCGGACGGCTTCGCAGCGATCGGAAAATGGTTTCGTCGGACACGCCTCAACGGCACCACACGCGGCTGCGTGAGCGAGCCCTCCCGGCACGTGAAAGCCCGCAAATCCTGGATTCACCAGCGACCTTTCTGGAGTTGCGCAGATACGGCGTGCGGCTTCGGTCCCGCGTCTTAGCCCTTACGAAGATGTCATGGAACACGCCGTCGAAAGCCTCATTGGACTTCGGGTCGCTTTTCCCGCCGATTAAGCGGCCTGCACGGCCGCCGCCCGCCCCCAAGCCCCCGGAAGGGCGTGGCCGTGCCCTTGGTCACGGATGCTTAGGCAATTTGCGGTTTCATGGAAGTGCCCGCGTTGTGTATGGGCCGGGTAGCCGGGCGCAGCCCTTTCTCACCTACCCCAGAGAGCGAGCGCTCGGCTACTTCGATTGAACCCTTGGACGGACCCGACGCACCCTTGTTGGTTAAGGTGCGCCGGGCCGACCGGGACTCAGAATTCCTTTCGAAAGGAAAAATGACACCGCCACAGCCCCCGGTGTTGCGCAGACTATCCACGGCTGGTTGTTGGTGTGGAGTCCCAAGACCAGTTCTGTAACCAGGAACATGAAACCTGTTGCGGAGAAGACACAAAGCGCCGCTGGCAAGCACCGCGCTGGCGCCGGACATGATTGGCGGCTCCCCACCAATCGAACCATGCTTCATGCTTCATGCTTCATGCTTCATGCTTCATGGTCCATGGCTCATGGGTCATGGTGACAAGCCGGGGACCCCTCCTGCCCCTCTCGACGTCTGGGCCCTCGACATAACAGCGGGCTAGAGGTGACCCAGTTGACCCAGCGATTGACCCAGTTGTCAGGCTTTCAGTCCGAACCCATCCGCACCGTGCGGAGCTTGCCTGCCTACCTGTCGGCTGTAGCAATGCTAGAGTTTTGCTAGGCGTTTGCCCTGGGGCTGCACGGTTTTGCTAGCGTAATGTCTGTAGAGGCTTGAGCCGCTCATGTTCGGGCTGGTTGAGCACTTCATGGTGGCGGTGACGCTGAGGATGCGATGTCCCAACCACCTGCACCAAACTGTCCCAGTTCTTGCCGTAACCTCATCAAATCGTTGAGCTTCGGTTGGGACATGCATCGCTGTCCCAATTGCGAGTGGTGTCCCAAAGTGTCTCGAACTGTCCCAGTTCGCGCAAAATGATCCAAGTCCGTGACCCAGTTCATTAGTTTCCTTGGTAACGCTCTGAAATCGTTGAATCGATGGTGGCCGACCCACTGGGGTGATGATGGTGACCCAACGGGCTTATCCTATTAGCGGGGAAAAACGCCCGTCGGCCGGCCTCGAAGCGCCAAAAAGGTGCTGTGAGGTCCTACGAGCCGGCAGACGAGCAGGACCGGAAGACCCACCTCTCTCCCGTATGTGGAACCTTTTCCCCTTTTATCTTGATTTGGCAGGAGTTTACGCGACCCACCATGTCTCGAAAGCTTCGACCATTTTCTCTGCTGCCCCGTCGATCGAATGCGATGGCGCAATCAGCGCGTCGTGAACCGGCAGCGCCGAGATGCCTTCATCATTCGCTGCTCTGAGCGCACCCAGTATCAATTCGCTGTCTACTCGCATCAGGCGGACCCCGGCATCCGAGCAAAAGGCGTCGGCGATGGGCTTGTGGCGCTTTTCAATGGCGGTCAGCAATTGTGCGGCACTGCCCCGACTTATCCCGGCGTCATCAGCGAGCGCCCCCACGGCCGACCGCTTATTGCGGGCGTTCACCGCGATGTTGAACCCCAGCTTGATCTGATCTCTGGGGAAATTGTCGATCTCGTAAGCGTCACCATGGAACTTGATGCCCCGTTCACCGTAGAGGATCGAGGGTGTAGCGCCGTATAGTCGGCCTCGGCGGTTTCCTCGCCGTCAATCGTCAGATCGCCGCGGAATGCCTTCGGGATGTTCTGCCACCATCCATAGGCGCGACCATGATAGTCGAAACTTCCTCGACTGAAGATACGCTGCAACCCATTCCCCGGGATCGGCAAGACCTGGGAGTCGCCAAAGCCAAGGTGCCTACCTTGGCGCACCGCCCCGGGCAGTTCGATTTTCAATTCCCTGAGGTAGGCGTTGATCGGCTCCAACGCCCTTCGGATCCGCAACGTCTCACGGGTCTCGGGGTAATCTATCAGGTCGTCCGCGTCGTCCTTCAATCGGATGGCTTCGCGCACCTCGTATTTTGGGTCCGACGCAAATTCCCGCGCCGCCAGTACCAAGCTCGGCGTTGCCCAGAACGATGATTGCCAGCCCCGGTTATTTGGCTTGACGCGGCGTCCACAAAGCCAACCTTTCTGCTCCAGTTCGTCTACTGTCCCCAAGACGGTCGCATATGTGTGATCAGGAGACCGGTATCGCTTCCCGGTGGAATAAAACACCTTGCGCCGGCTGTAAGACACGCCTTGCCCGCTCTCAGCCCCCAGGAGAGCTTCAGCCAGGGTGGCACGTCTGGTGGCCTCGTAAGAACCGTTGCGGGCTGGCGGCAGGCCGAGAGCCTCAACGAAGCCGCGCGGCGATTGCCATTGAAAAGTGAACGGCCGATCACGGTATCCGGCACCCAAGCGATTTGCCAATGCTGGGAATAGTGCTTGGGCTCGGTGAACGCTGATAGGCGGGTTTGCCTATCTAACCAATTGCAATTTCTCTGTGTGGCACTTCTGCTGGGATCGCCACTCACATCGGGGTCCGTTCCGGACATATGGGTTACGGTTTATACCGACGACATAGGAGCGGGCGGCCGGTTTGTCCCGCGTCGTCGCAAACTGCTTTAAGCCAAGCGGCTGGAACCGACCGTTCGAAGTTACGCGGCTGCCGCAGGCCCAGCGGGAGAGGCGCTAAGGATCGTCGTACGCGGCGCGGACAAGGCGGATCGGGCGGCGGCGTAAGCCGCCCGCGTCGCCTCTTACAAAATACGGGCCTCGCTAGACGATCTGTGGTGTGACCGATTGGCCGCGATGAACGACCAGTTTTTCCTCGCTCAGAAACTGGAGCGCGCCATACCCTTCCATATCGACGGCGTATCTAAAACCGTCATCTGTTGGAAACACGGCAACAACGACGCCGTCTTCATGGTCGTCGGTTGCCTTATCGACTCTATCGCCAATCGCAAACTTCGACATCGAGAACTCCATCAGGAATCATCGAAGGCAATTATCTCACAGATTGGGTTAGCGCGCCTAAGTAAATGGACACCCGTCAACGGGTTCCCGCTGCGATCCAAAAGACACGCGATTTATTTCTTGCGACGAGAACACGACATTAACTTTTTCTTAACCATAAAGATTCAGCCTTAGATCGCTCTGGTTCGGACAATGACCAGACGCATGCTTTTTTTCTCGTTCATCCTCAGGGCGACGGGCGGTGCTCGTGGGGGCTCGATGGAGTAACGACATGTCGAGGCGTGCGGTCCAAGCCGACGATAATTTGCTCTCTGCATTCGCGTTGATGATAGGCGGCGCGTTGGGCGTCGGCCTCCCGATGGCGCTGGTGATTATTTGGGTTTGCTCCTGACTTCCGGAGCCACCATGGTACCGGGCGAGCGGATGTACCTCGCACGGCACAGGCCTCGGAGCGATCCGGGGCCTTACTTTTTGGCAGGAATGATCCTCGGCGATGCTGTATAATCGCAGCCCCGCGGCCAAGGCGCGATCCATGACCGATGAACAGCTTGCGGCCATGCACAGGCTACTTGCCGAGTATCATCGAAAGCTCAGCAAGGAAGCCGTGCTCGACGTCGTGAAACAGTATCACAATGATCTTGCGCAGCGGTTTGCGGATGAGGCCGCGCTGATACCGAGGCGCGCGGCGATTGTAGAGCGCCTTCATGAGCGCGAACAACAAATAGCGGAAGACGCTGAGGACGAATGAAACCGGCTCCGAGGGGAACCCCGCCAAAGAGTTGGCTGAAAGCTCTGAAGTCGCACCGGGTAGCCGCTCGATTTAATCGTTCTTCCCGAACATCCAGCGCGATCGAGGCCACCTTTGCAAGCTGACCAGAGGTCAGAGCCCACCTCGCGCAAACTGCCATTGCATAGAACCCGAATGGCAGCTTCCACAGAGGGTTTCGCCGCCTTACGGTGGCTACCGCTATGATGGCCGCTGGGTGCACGGCATCAAAATGGCCTGTTCGCTGTGCCGAAAAGCGGTTTGGCGTGTAGACGAAACGGCCGGGAGCGGCCGTGAGACGTGCGGTCGCGGAACACGAAAATACCAACTGACCGCTCTTGCTTGTGGGAGATCTTCAGGGATGCCGCCCAACCTTCACACAACAAAGTCCGGCCACCCAGCGAAGGGATCGTTGTTCGGTGTCGTGACACGCGGCAAGCCACCCGGGCTCGTCATGCCTTCTTCGCTAAACCTTGAAATAGTCCCGGTACCAATTGACAAAGCGAGCCACACCTTCGCGGACCGGGGTGCGTGGTTGATAGCCCACAGCCTTGATGAGTGAACTTACGTCGGCGAAGGTATTGGGGACGTCACCGGGTTGCAGGGGCAGGAGCTCCCGGATGGCTTTCTTGCCTAACGCCTCCTCGATCGCCTCAACGTACTCGGTTAGGTGCACCGGGGCGTTGTTGCCGATGTTGAGAATGCGAAAGGGCGCGTTGCTGGTGGCCGGGTCCGGATTGTCGCTGTCCCAGTCGGGATTCGGCCGCGCGATGTCGTCGCTCACCCGGATAACGCCTTCGACGATGTCATCGATGAAGGTGAAATCGCGGATGTGCTCACCATTGTTGAAGAGCTTGATGGGCTGGCCGGCCAGAATGTTCTTTGTAAACAGGAACAACGCCATATCGGGTCGCCCCCAGGGCCCGTAGACCGTAAAGAAACGAAGCCCGCTGGTCGGCAGCTTGAACAGGTGACTGTAGCTGTGGGCCATCAATTCATTGGCGCGTTTGGTGGCGGCGTAGAACTGCAACGGATGATCGGCGCCCCGATGCTCGCTGAAGGGCAGTCTGGTATTCGCTCCATAGACGCTGCTCGTGCTTGCATAGGTCAGGTGACCAACCTTTGCATGTCTGCACGCCTCCAGAATATTGGTGAACGCGATGATATTGCTTTCGACATAGGCGTGCGGATTCTCCAGGCTATAGCGAACGCCGGCTTGAGCCGCGAGATGGATGACCCTGTCGAAGGGGCCATCGGAGAAACAGCGCTGAACGGCGGCAGAATCGGCCAGATTCACGCGGTGGAAGCGATAATCTCCGGGACTTTGCAGCGCTATTTTCGCCAGGGCATCGAGCCGGGACTCCTTGATTTCGGGGGAGTAGTAGTCGTTGACGACGTCGACCCCGACAACGGAATCTCCTCGCTGCAGCAGACGCGCAGCAGTGTGAAAGCCGATAAATCCAGCATTGCCCGTGACCAGAACTCGCATATCGCAACCTACTGCCGTTACCGAATTGTGGGCGCTCGTGTCTGAAGCCCACCATGCACGGCGGCGCCCGCCGGGGAAGACCCGCCCATAAGCTTATCCGACTTCAAGTGATCTAACGCTTCGGTAGTTTGATTGTCGAGCTAATGGGGCGACCTTGCAGCCCGGCACCCATGCCGGCAGTAACTGCCCGTCCTGCCGCACCGGGCCCGACCGAATGATGGTCCTTTGTGCCAAAAATGATCAAACACCCCCGGAATAGACCTCCTATTTTGGTGGCTTCCTGACGGCTGCGGCTGTACACCGCCCAATCGTGGGGGACGTGCCTTCACGCGCGGCCGATACGACCGCGAAAACGTCGTCTCCCAACCCAAGCGAAAGCGACAAGGCCCTTTCAATGAGTGGATTCAAGGAACCTAGCTTCGCGGACCGCCAGAAGGCGGCGCGGGAAGCCAGGCAAAACATCCTGAACAAGTTCCGCAGCCAGCCGGGTCCCGACGATCCCGCGGTCAAGCAGCGGCAGGCTGAGCGCGAGGCACTGGCCGCCGAACGCGCCAAGGCCAAACTGGCGCGCGAGGCCGCCAAGGCGGAGCAGAAGCGGCGTGAGGAAGAGGCCGCCGCTGCCGCCGCGGCGCAGCTCGCGCGCGAGAAGGAAGAGGCCGCCGCCCGTGAAGCCGCGCTCGAGGCCGAGCGCAAGGCGGCGCGCGACGCACGCTATGCCGCCCGCAAGAAGCGGAAATAACCGGCGCATCGCCCCACAGGCATCCCCCTTGATGCGTTGCAGGCCCGCCCCATTCGGGGCGAGCCTGTGGGCGGATGCCGTGCCGACGCTTACTTCGACATGGTGTCCTTCTTCATCATTCCGTCGTCTTTCTTCATGCCGTCCTTGGACATCGTGTCCTTTTTCATGCCGTCGTCCTTCTTCATCGTGTCCTTGGACATGGTGTCTTTCTTCATGCCGTCGTCCTTTTTCATGGAATCCTGGGCGAAGGCGGCTGGGGCGAGCGCCAGGCTGAGCGACAAAGCGGCAGCCGAAATTCCAAGCGCGATGCGGGTGCTGATGGTCATTGATGGGTCTTCCCTTTTTGAAACCGTTTTCCAAAGCGACACATGCCGCTGGAATAGGGACGATCCGGGAATCGCGGTTGTTACCGCCGGATTGAAAAAAGTTTTGCCGCATGACAGGCGTTAACCCTGTTGGGTTTTAGGGGCTGGGTCGAAAAAAAGTGAAATTGCCGGCTCGGTTCCACGAATTTCGCCACAGTTTGCGGCGCACCAGTAGCGGGGCCGTCCGGGCCGTCGAACTTTAATATGAGAGAGAATTGGGGAAAGAAGGGCTAAGAAGCCAAAAGCGTCGGCCCAAACGACCCGATAAAAATCGCCCAGGGAGATTATTCATGTTCACGCGTCGCCACATCCTCGCTATCAACGCTTGCCGCGCCCGCCATCCTGCGTTTCGGGACCGGCACGGCCCGTGCCGCCACCACCCTGAAGATATCGCATCAGTTTCCCGGCGGCACGATCGACAAGGGCGATTTCCGCGACCGGCTCTGCCGTGTGTTCGCCGCTGAGGTGGCGAAACGCAGCGGCGGCGAGATTGCGGCCGAAGTCTATCCGAACTCTTCCCTGATCAAGACCAACGCGCAGTTCTCGGCGATGCGCAAAGGCGCGCTCGATATCAGCCTGTATCCTCTACCCTATGCCGGCGGCGAATTGCCTGAAACCAATATCGCCCTGATGCCCGGCCTGGTCTCGACCTATGACCAGGGCATGCGCTGGAAAAAGAATCCCGTCGGCAAGACGCTGGCCGACTTCCTCGCCGACAAGGGCATCATCATCCTGAGCTGGGTCTGGCAGGCCGGTGGTGTTGCCAGCCGTTCGCGCCCCATTGTCGCCCCGGAAGACGCCAAGGGACTCAAGGTTCGCGGCGGCTCGCGGGAGATGGACATGGTGCTGCAGACCGCGGGCGCGGCCGTGCTGTCAGTACCGTCAAACGAACTCTACGCCGCGATGCAGACCGGCGCCTGCGACGCCGGCATCACCTCCTCTACCAGCCTGATTTCGTTCCGCCTCGAGGAAGTGGCAAAATCGCTGACATCAGGTGCAAAAGCCTCCTACTGGTTCATGCTGGAGCCACTCCTGATGTCGAAGTCGATTTTCGACAGCTTGCCGAAGAAGCATCAGGACATCATTCTGACGCTCGGCACTGAACTGGAGGCTTTCGGCCGCAAAGGCGCGCAGGACGACGATACCGAGGTTGCGAAGGTCTACGCAAAGGCCGGCGCCAAGGTCAGCATGCTCGATGCGGCTATCGTGGGCAAATGGCGCGACATTGCCCGCGACACCGCATGGAAGGACTATAGCGCGAAGACCGCGGTCGCCGCCAATCTGCTGAAACTCGCATCCGACGTCGCCGCATGATGCATGGTCCGCTTCCGGATCAAAAAAGCCGGTTGACGACCGCGACGAGCAATGGGCTCGTCGGCGTGTTCGAACGCGCCGTTAGCTGCTGCAACACCATCATCGTCGTCATCGCAGCCGTGGCATTGATCGCGGCCTGCGCTATCCTCAGCTACAGCGTGCTCGGACGCGCCTTGTTCCACAGCCCGAATTATTGGCAGGATGAGGCGGCGGTCTTTCTGCTGGTGGGCACGACATTCATGACGTCGGCCTATGTGCAGCAGCAGCGCGGCCATATCGGCATCGAAGCCTTCGTGGGGTTGCTTTCGCCGATCGCAAACCGGATCCGGCTGTGGCTCGTCGATTTGGCGAGCTTCCTGTTCTGTGCATTTTTCGCCTGGAAATCCTGGACGCTGGCGCATGAGGCATGGGTTGACGGACAGGTCTCCAATTCGATGTGGTCGCCGCCGCTGGCGATCCCATACGTCCTGATGGCCTCAGGCATGACCCTGTTGTGCGCGCAAATCCTGCTGCAGATCATCGCTCCGATCTTTGGGGCGGCGCGGCGATGAGCGTGTTTGGAATTGGCATCAGCTACGGCGCCGCGACCCTGTTTGCGATGTTTTCGGGCATGCCGATCGCGTTCGCGCTCGGTGCCGTTGCGGTGGTGTTCATGGGCATCTTCATGCCCGCGGCATCGCTCGATACCGTAACCCAGAATGTTTATGAGGAGATGGCCTCGATCACGCTTCTGTCGATCCCGCTTTTCATTTTGAAGGGCGCTGCGATCGGCAAGTCCCGCGCGGGCCAAGACCTCTATTCGGCGCTGCACGCCTGGCTGCACCGCGTGCCCGGCGGGCTCGGGGTCGCCAACGTGTTCGCCTGCGCCTTGTTCGCGGCGATGGCCGGCTCCTCGCCCGCCACCTGCTCGGCGATCGGCTCGGCGGGCATCCCCGAGATGCGCAAGCGCGGCTATTCCGGCGGCTTCGCAGCCGGCATCATCGCCGCCGGCGGCACGCTCGGCATTCTGCTGCCGCCTTCCATCACCATGATCCTGTTCGCGGTCGCCGCGGAAAAATCTCTCGGACGGCTGTTTCTCGCCGGTATCGGCCCCGGCCTCTTGCTGGTCACGCTGTTCGGCGTCTATGCGGTGATCCGATTCCGCAAGGAATATGCCGCAGCGAGCGCGCTCTACGCAAAGACCGGCGCGACCTCGGCGATCCTGACCCGCGACGAATTCACGATGGGCGAGCGCTTCAACGTGCTGCCGCGGGTGCTGCCCTTCGTGCTGTTGCTGACGGGGGTGATGATCGCGCTCTACGGCGGCTATGCGACGCCGTCGGAAACCGCCGGCCTCGGCGGCCTGCTCGCGCTGGTGCTGATCGCCCTGATCTACAGCGTCTGGCGGCCTTCCGATCTCGCGCCGATCCTGAAATCGACGATCCGCGAATCCACCATGCTGATGATGATCATCGGCATGTCGCTGTTGTATTCCTACGTCATGAGCTATCTGCACATCTCGCAATCGGCCGCGGAATCGATCGTCGCCATGCAGCTGCCGCGCTGGGAATTGCTGGCGGCGATCCTCGTCATGGTCGTTATCCTCGGCTTCTTTCTGCCGCCGGTCTCGATCATCCTGATGACCGCGCCGATCATCCTGCCGCCGCTGCGGGCGGCCAACTTCGACATCATCTGGTTCGGCATCGTCATGACCATCGTGATGGAGATGGGACTGATCCACCCGCCGGTCGGCCTGAATATCTTCGTCATTCGCAATGTCGCCCCCGATATTCCCTTGCGCGACGTGATCTGGGGAACGCTGCCGTTCGTGCTCTTGATGATGCTGGCGGTCCTGATGCTGTGTTTCCTGCCAGGCATCTCGACCTACCTGCCGGACCTGGTAATGGGACCGGACGGCGGAAGATGAATTAGAGGTCTTGCCTCGTCATTGCCTGCGACAAACGCGAAGCGTTTGCGCAAGGGAGCCAACGGCTCGCCCCGAATGCGCGCCCGATGACGGCTCCACGACGAAGCAATCCAGACCTTTTGGGCCTTTGGACAATTTCGCTCTGCTCGCAACGACGGTGCTACCTATCGCACCGTCCGCTTCGCGTTCAACGCCGCCGCCACGCGGCTCACCGGCGGCCGGCCGATCAGCTTGCTGATCTCGTTGGTGGCCGCCACCAGCTTTGACATGTCGACGCCGGTTGCGATGCCCATGCCTTCCAGCATGTACACCACGTCCTCGGTCGCGACATTGCCGGTGGCGCCCGGCGCGTAGGGACAGCCGCCGAGACCGCCGGCCGCGGAATCGATCACCCGCGCCCCCTCCTCCATCCCTGCATAGAGATTGGCGAGCGCCTGGCCGTAGGTGTCGTGGAAATGCATCGCGAGATGGGCCATCGGCACGTCGCCGGCCACGGCGCGCAGCAGTTCGCGCGCTTTCCGCGGCGTGCCGACGCCGATGGTGTCGCCAAGCGAGACTTCATAGCAGCCGAGCTCCCACAACACCCGCGCGACGTCCACCACCGCCTGCGGCTTGACCTCGCCGTCATAGGGGCAGCCCAGCACGCAGGAGATGTAGCCGCGCACCTTGATGCCGTCGGCCCTGGCGCGGGCCACCACAGGCTTGAACCGCTCGATCGATTCGGCGACCGAGCAATTGATGTTGGCGCGCGAAAAACCTTCGGAGGCCGAGGCAAACACCGCGATCACCCTTGCCGCCGGCCGCGCGCGCGGCGTCGTAGCCCTTTTCGTTAGGCACCAGAACATGGAATTCGCTGTCGGGGTGATGATTGACGCCCCGCAGCACCTGATCCGAGCCTACCATTTGCGGGATAGCCTTCGGCGACACAAACGCCCCGACTTCGACCGTGTGCAGCCCGGCGCCGACCAGCGCCTCGATGAACGCAATGCGTGCTGCGACGCTCGACCGGCGTCTTCTCGTTCTGAAGGCCGTCACGCGGGCCGACCTCGACGATGCGCACCTGGTCGCTCATTTCGACCTATCCGCCTGCCGGCTCGATTTCGGCGAGTTCAACGCCTTCGCCGACGATATCGCCGACCTTGCATTTGATCGACCTTCAGCACACCGGCAAACGGCGCGCGCAAGGTCTGCTCCATCTTCATCACTTCAAGTGTGAGGATAGGCGCGCCCTTTTCAAGATGCGCGCCCACCTCAGCCAGCAACGCAACGACCGTGCCCGGCAAGGGCGCTACGATCTTGTCCTCGCCGACCTGCTCCTCGTCGTCGCCGCCGAAAGGATCGACCCAATGCAGGTCGAAGCGGCCGTTGCGCGTTCGCAGATATAATTCATGGCCTTCCATGACCGCCACGACATGGGACTTGATGCCGTGGAGCGTAAGATCGATACCCCCGGCGGTATTGGACACGGCCGTGAAGGCGATTTCGCGATCGCCGATCGAAAGCGTCGCCGGACCCCTGCCATAGTTCAGGCTCACCTTCTGTTCGGCCCCCTGCCCCTGACGGAACGCAAACAACCGCTGCCGCCGGCCGACCGGCATCCAGCCGGTTGTGTGCCACGGTGAATGCGCCTCCGCGCGCGCCGCTTTTGCCTCTTCGCCGAGAATGGCGGCGACGGCTGCGCCAGTTCGAGATCGTGGGGCGCCGCAGCGGGTGGCGTCAGGTGCTTCAATTCGCGTTCGATGAAGCCGGTATCGATGGCGTTGGCGCGCACGTCCGGGTGGGTGACCAGCGCCGACAGGAATGGAATGTTGGTGACGACGCCCCGAACGTCGCGATTCCTCAAGCCCGCGATTGAGCCGGTCGATCGCAGCATCCCGGGTCGGCGCCCAGGCGATCACCTTGGCCAGCATGGCGTCGTAATGCGGCGAGACCGCATCGCCCTCGCGATAACCGGCATCGACCCGCAGGCCGTTCGACGGCTCCGGCATGTGCCAGGTCCGTATCTTGCCGACCGATGGCATGAAATTCTTGTGCGGATTTTCCGCATAGACCCGCGCCTCGATGGCATGACCGTTGAGCACGATCTGGTCCTGCGTCAGCGGCAACCTTTCACCAAAGGCCACCCGCAGCTGCCATTCCACCAGATCGATGCCCGTGATCAGTTCGGTCACGGGATGCTCGACCTGCAGCCGCGTGTTCATTTCGATGAAGAACACGTCCTTGCCGTTGGAGACAAATTCGATGGTGCCGGCGCCGACATAGTCGACCGCAGCCGCCGCCTTGCGCGCAGCGGCGCAAACCGCCTCGCGCTGGGCGGCATCAAGTGTCGGCGACGGCGCTTCCTCGATCACCTTCTGATGCCGCCGCTGCAACGTGCATTCGCGCTCGAACAGCGACAGCAGATTGCCGTGACTGTCGCCGATGATCTGCACCTCGATATGCCGGGGTTTTCGACGAATTTCTCGATCAGCATGCGATCGTCGCCGAAGGCGGCCTTCGCCTCGCGCTTGGCGCTGACGACGGCAGCCGCAAGCTCGCCGGCCGAACGCACGATGCGCATGCCGCGTCCGCCGCCGCCGGCGGACGCCTTGACCAGCACGGGAAAACCGATCTTGTCGGCAGCGGCGGCGAGCGTCGCTTCATCCTGGGCTTCGCCGTGATAGCCGGGCACCAGCGGAACGCCGGCCTGTTCCATCAGTAGTTTGGAGCCCGATTTCGAACCCATCAGCCTGATCATGGCCGCGGTCGGGCCGACGAAGACCAGGCCTGCATCGAGACAGGCAGCTGCGAATTCCGCGCTCTCGGACAGGAATCCGTAGCCGGGATGCACGGCCTCGGCGCCGCTCTTGCGCGCCGCTTCGATCACGCGCTCGATGTTGAGATAACTGTCGCGCGCCCGCGCCGGCCCGAGCAGCACCGCCTCATCGGCCATGGCAACGTGCATCGCGTCGCGGTCCGCCTCGGAATAGACCGCAACCGTGCGCAGGCCCATGGCCCTGGCGGTGCGGATCACGCGCGCTGCGATCTCGCCGCGATTGGCGATCAGAAGGGTGCGAAATCGCCGATACTGGCCGGGACGATCCATCATCACATCCTGAACAGGCCGAAACGCGTGGACTCGATCGGCGCGTTGGCCGCGGCCGAGAGACCCAAGCCCAGCACCAGCCTGGTATCGGCGGGATCGATGACGCCGTCGTCCCAGAGCCGGGCGGTGGCGTAATACGGGCTGCCCTGGCTCTCATATTGCGCGCGGATCGGTGCTCGGAACTTGTCCTCCTCCTCGGCCGACCAGGTCTCGCCCTTGGCCTCGATGTTGTCGCGACGGACCTGGCTCAGCACCATCGCCGCCTGTTCGCCGCCCATCACCGATATCCGCGCGTTCGGCCACATCCAGAGGAAGCGCGGGCTGTAGGCGCGGCCGCACATCCCGTAATTGCCGGCGCCGTAGGAACCGCCGATCACGACGGTGAATTTCGGCACGCCCGCGGTCGCCACCGCCGTCACCAGCTTGGCGCCGTCGCGTGCGATTCCGCCGGCTTCGTATTTCTTGCCGACCATGAATCCCGTGATGTTCTGCAGGAACACCAAAGGAATATTGCGCTGACAGCAAAGCTCGATGAAATGCGCCCCCTTCAGCGAGCTTTCGCTGAACAGGATCCCATTATTGGCGATGATGCCAACCGGGTACCCCCAGATGTGCGCGAAACCGCAAACCAGGGTTTGGCCGTACAGCTTCTTGAATTCGTCGAACTCCGAACCGTCGACCAGCCGCGCGATGATATCCCGCACGTCGAACGGCTTGCGCCCATCGGCGGGGACCACGCCATAGATCTCCTCCGGCGCAAACAGCGGCTCGCGCGGTTCGCGCATGTTCAGATGGGCGCGCGCAGGTTGCTTCAATGTGGCGACGATACGCCGTGCAATCCCGATCGCATGGCTATCGTTCTGCGCGTAATGATCGGTGACACCGGATTGCCTTGAATGCACGTCGGCACCGCCCAGTTCTTCCGCGGTGACAACCTCGCCCGTGGCCGCCTTCACCAGCGGCGGTCCACCGAGAAAAATCGTGCCCTGATTGCGCACGATGATGCTTTCGTCCGACATCGCCGGGACATAGGCGCCGCCTGCCGTACAGGACCCCATCACGATCGCAATCTGGGGAATGCCCAGCGCCGACATCTGTGCCTGATTGTAGAAGATGCGGCCAAAATGCCGCTCGTCGGGAAAGATCTCGTCCTGCTGGGGCAGAAACGCGCCGCCGGAATCGACCATGTAAACGCAGGGTAGATTGTTTTGCCGCGCGATATCCTGCGCGCGAAGGTGCTTCTTCACCGTCATCGGATAATAGGTGCCGCCCTTGATGGTCGCATCGTTGGCGACGACCACGCATTCCCGTCCCGATATGCGCCCCACCCCGGTGATGATGCTGGCCGAATGCACGTCGCCGCCATAGAGGCCGAAGGCCGCCAGTGGCGACAATTCGAGAAACGCCGTGCCGGGATCGATCAGAAGATCGACGCGCTGACGCGCCAGCATCTTGCCGCGCGACGTATGCCGGGCGCGTGACGCCTCGCCACCGCCGCCGGCGAGCTGATTGAGCTTGTCGCGCAGCTCTTCCACCAGTGCTCGCATCGCCTCGGCGTTACGGGCAAATTCGGACGAGGCGGGATCGGTATTGGAATGGAGCGGCATGGATTTCAGCAGTCTTTTGGTGCGCCGCGATCTGCGCAATTGGCTTGCGCCATGGTGTCATTGCGCTGCCGCCTTAGGCAACAGAACTTTTGCACCAGGCAGCTACCGGGACAGCCTGTGCCCGTGGTCCAAGTTAATGGGTCCAGGGCTCGCCGCGCCGGAACGCGAAATTGTCGGCGTAGGCCGCTTGCCGGCGCGCCGGCTCCTTGGGCTCAAATACCTGATAGGGAATGCCCTCGCGTTCGCAATACGCCACGGCTTCTTCCTTGGTATCGAAGCGAATGGAGAGCTGCTGTTTCATATCGCCGGAGCTGGTCCAGCCCATCAACGGCTCGATCACGCGCGGCTGTTCCGGCTCATAATCAAGCTGCCATTCCCTGGTTTTGGCGGTCCCCGATTGCATCGCGTTTTTGGCGGGCTTAAAAATGCGTGCGGTCATGGATGGTCGGACCCCCTCAAGGAATGCGGCATGGAAGCGCTTGGTGGAAACGGCCGGGATAGTATAGAGACACCTTTCATAAATCTGAATCGGCGATTCCCGGCCTCGGATGTAACATTTTCCGGAATGGTATAGTCATTATGCGGCGCGGTGACAATCTTACCCGATTGTACGACCGACGGTCTGCCCTGCTGCTCGATCCCTTCGGACGCCCCCCATCGAAACGGCACCCATGAAGATCAACGCAACCCTGCCGGAAAAAGGACGTGATCTCCGGCTCGATCTGTTCCGCGGAATCGCCAACTGGGCGATTTTCCTGGATCACATTCCCGACAACGTCGTGAACTGGATCACGACGAGAAATTACGGCTTCAGCGACGCCGCCGACCTCTTCGTATTTATTTCGGGATACACGGCCTCCTTCGTCTACGCCCGAATGATGCTCGAACGTGGCTTCATCGTCGGCGCCACCCGTCTGACCAAGCGGGTCTGGCAGCTCTATGTCGCCCACATCATCCTGTTCGTCATTTACATTGCTTCGATCAGCTATCTCGCGCTGCGGTTCGGCGATTCCGAGATCATCAACGAGTTCAATGTCGCAGGCCTGGTCGATCATGCGACCGACACGCTGCGCCAGGGTTTGCTGCTCAAGTTCAAGCCGGTCAATCTCGACGTGCTGCCGCTCTACATCGTCCTGATGGGGTTCTTCCCGCCGGTCCTGTGGATCATGCTGCGCCAACCCAATTGGATGATGCTTGCATCGATCGTGTTGTGGCTCACGGCCCGGCATTTTGGCTGGAATTTCGCGGCTTATCCCGCCGGCACCTGGTATTTCAACCCCTACTGCTGGCAGGTGTTGTTTGTGTTCGGCTCGTGGTGCGCGCTCGGCGGGGCAAGGAAAAATCGTTCGATTATCGATGCCCCCTTCACCCTGTATTTTTGCATCGCCTATCTCATCTTTGCGATGGTGATGACGATGGCGGGCAAGTTTCCGGATTTCGGTGCCATGTTCCCGGACTGGCTTTATTCGACCTTCAACCCGAACGACAAGACCAATCTCGCGCCCTACCGCTTCGTACATTTTGCGACGATCGTGATTTTGATCATCAGGTTTGTGCCGAAGGACTGGCCGGGCCTGGAGTGGAAGATGTTCGATCCGGTGATCGTCTGCGGTCAGCAGTCGCTCGCGGTGTTCTGCGTCGGCGTCTTCCTGTCCTTTGTCGGACATTTCGAACTGATGATGAGCTCGGGTTCGCTGTTCGCGCAGATCTTCGTCAGCGTCACGGGGATAGCGATCATGACCATCGTCGCCTATTACATCTCCTGGTCGAAGCGGCAGGACAAGCCGCTTCCTAAGGCGCCGGCGGCCAAGGCGGCCTGATTCTTGCCACCTGATTCCTAGTCCTCCGAATCCGAGCCTCGCGCCGGGTCACGGGGTTTGGGAGTCAGCAATCGACCTCTCGACGAAAACCCGCTCCACTCCGTGGACCATCCGAGCTTGGAGTCATGGCTACGCTTTCCCTGCAGCGCGAACGTGGCGCCCTGGGGGTCGGCGCATCGGGCGATCCAGTTACCGCCGGGCAGTTCAAGCGAACCTTTCGAGACCTGCCCGCCACCGGCCTTCACGCGCTCCACGGCCGCATCGATGTCCTCGACATTGAAATAAAACAACCAGAACGGGAACGGTGTTGTGGAAGGCTTTGTGAACATGCCGCCGACCGTCAGTCCCCCGTCGGAAAACAACTGGTATGTGACTGTCTGGCTGATTTCGGCGTCCGCCTTCCGCCAGCCGAAAATCTCGCTGTAGAACAAAAACGCCGTTTCCCAGTCTGCGGCGAACAACTCGTGCCAACCGACGTGGCCGGGCTTGCCAGACTCGGCAGGCTTTTGTCTGCCAACCTTCAGCCCCTTGACCAACCCAAAAGTTGCCGCCTGCGGATCGGTGACAACTGAAATAAGGCCGATGTTGGTGTTTGTTGGTGGAACATACACCGCGCCGCCATGGCGCTTGATCCGGTCAGCCGTCACCTCGACATCGTTGACTTCGACATACCCCATCCATCTCGGCCACGCGCCCATCTTCCTGCCTTCCTCCGGAAGGTCAATGAGCCCGCATGCCGGGACTTTTCCAGCGGTAAACAACGTATAGGCCAGCTCCGGCGTCGACGCGTCCTGCGCTCCCCAACCCACGACGTTGCCATAGAACCTCTCGGCCGCCGCCATATCGGTGGTCATCAACTCGTACCAGGCGAAACATCCGGGATAGTCGACCAAGTCGGATTCTCCGTTCGCGCCTGCGAGATATCGCATCGCCGCAATAGGCCGAGAGGGCTGCGCTGCCTGATCGAGCGGCCAGATCGTTTGGGCTCAATAATGGCGGGCGGGAGCGAATGCAAGGACGCGCGCTGCGTCCTTTGCATTCGCCCAATAACACTCGCCGACAACACCGATGATGAATGAATCATGAATGATGGGTATCATCGCCATCGTTCATGAACGTGAAATCTTGGCCATTTATCGGCCTGTGACAGCCTCGCCCTTGGCCATTGCCTTGCGGGTGGCCGGCCCTTGAAGTACACTTCTTAAACTCGAACCATTTGCGAGATGATGGAGGATTCGACTATGCCACGAGTGAAGCAGGCTTCGAAGCGAAAGCAGTTGACGAAAGCCGTACCGGCTTTGGGAGCAGCCGGATTGACATTTTCACTGGTGGGGGGCGCATCAGCAGCGGTTGCACCGGTAAACGATCAGCCGCAGACGCCGAATGCTTCGCCGAGCCATCAGATTACGCTGGGCGAAGAGGAAATCGCTGACGTCAGTCTGGCGACGTTTTATGTCTTTGACAAAGAGAGCACGGCGGCGGCCAAGAACGGCATACAGCTAGCGCGCGGTTGTGGCTGCAGAGGTTGCGGCGGCCGAGGCTGCCGCGGCTGCGGCGGCCGGGGTTGCCGAGGTTGCGGAGGTTGCGGCGGTTGCGGAGTCGGCTGGGGATGTGGCTATGGTGGCTGCTGCTTGTCGTGGGGAGCTTGCCGCATCTGCTAGACCGAACCATCCGCCCACGTTGATGCTTTCTGTCTTGGCCGGGTTCGACAAAGTCGATCCCGGCCAATGTATTGTCACGTTGCAGCATCGTGCCATTGCAGCTTCGTCCGGGGCGTGCGTAGGCTCGCCCGCATGGCGGCCCAATCAATCTCCCACCGCATCAAGAAACGCCCGCACGCCGACTTGAAAATGAGGGAGTTTCTGTGATCCGAGAAAACGTCTTGCTCCCGCGAACCAGCGTGGTACGCAAGCTTCATGTGCTGAAATCATGACAGGCAACCGCAAAACCTCCTCAACCCGCCGCGCCGCTGGCAAAGATATCGCGCAGTTCGCGCCGAATTACACCGTCTACGTGCTGCCGCCTGACGTCGTCTGCCTCTACTCCGAGGACCGCAAGTTCTTCCTTCACGGTGAGCTTTACTGCGCACTCGCCGAAGCAATAGGTAAAGGCGGAAAGAGCCTTCAGCAGCTTGTCCGTGAGTTCGGGAAACGTTTTCCACCCGACAAGATCGAAGAAGCCCTCAAACGGCTTATCGAGCGCCGCTACATCGTCGAGGCGTCCCCCTCGTCCACCGGAGCTGTGGCCGGTTATTGGGCCAGCCTGGGCCTGCCGCCGGGACTGGCAGAGCAAAATCTCGCGAATTGCCGTGTCCGCGTTGAATCGATCGACGTTGACGGTGCCGCAGAGTTCGCTGCCGCGCTGAGCGAATTCGGCGTTCGCCTCACCAAGCGCGCCGCGGACATGACCGTTACGCTGGCGAATGATTATCTCGATCGACGGCTTGCTGAATTGAACAAGCAGCGCGTGGCGGACCGCACGCCGTGGCTCCTCGTGCAACCATCCGGGGCCTTTCCCCTGGTGGGGCCGGTGTTCAATCCGGGCAACGGCCCGTGCTGGACCTGTCTGTTCGATCGCATGATACGAAATCGCGAGATCAAGGGATTCCTTGAGCGTGGATCGGCACGTCCGGTCGCCGTTTCACCGCTTGCCCGCAAACCGGTCGGACAAGGCGCCATCCAATTCGCCGCCCTCGAAGTCGCCAAGGCGATCGCCACCGGCTTTCTTACCGAGCTGAACAATCACATCATCAGTCATGATCTGTTGGGCTCGAGTGTTGTAAAGCACTACGTTGCGACACGCCCGCAATGTTCGACCTGCGGCAGCAAAAAGCTGCGGGATCCGCGCCGGGCGCCGAAGCCGATCGAGCTCGGCCCCGGGGCCGCGCTGATCATGACAAGCGGCGGTTACCGCACGGTGTCGTCGCGGACGACGGTGGCGCGCTTCCGAAAGCATGTGAGCCCGCTCACCGGTGTCCTCACAAAGCTTGAGCGGATCGAAGCCGATCTGCCGATGAACACCAATTATTTTGCGGGGCATAACTTCTCCGCACCGGCGCTGACGCTCGACGCCCTCAGGGCGGGACTGACCGGTGGCAGCTTCGGCAAAGGCAGTACCGCCGAGCAGGCAGAAGCCAGCGCGTTGATGGAGGCGATCGAGCGTTATTCGGGGATTTTTCAGGGCGACGAGATCCGGATGACGCGGCGGTTCACGGATTTTCCGCCCGGCGATGCCATTCTTCCCAACGACGTGCAGCTGTTCAGCGACGCGCAATTCCGGTCGCCAGAAGCCGAGCCGGATGATTCTCATCCCGTCTCACCTCCATTCGATCCATCGGCCAAAGTCGAGTGGTCCCCGGTCTGGTCGCTGCGCGATCAACGCTTCAAATATCTTCCGACCAGCCTGTTGTACTTTTTCTACGGCGGCCCTGGCGCCGTTCCGACCGATACCAACGGCTGCGCCGCCGGCAACACTCTGGAGGAAGCCATTGTTCAGGGCTTCCTCGAACTGGTTGAACGGGATGCCTACGCCATCTGGTGGTACAACCGATCGCAAAGGGCCGAGGTCGACCTCAGCCATTTCAATGATTCCTATGTTCGCGATCTGCAATCCCAACTCGCCGACGCCGGCCGCCGACTTTGGGTGCTCGACATCACCAGCGACCTTGGCGTTCCAACTTATGTGGCGATATTGCACTGGATGCAAAACGGACACGAAAATATCGAATTCGGCTCCGGCGCGCATTTCGATCGCCGCATCGCTTTGCTGCGCACGCTGACGGAGCTGAATCAGTTCCTCTCGATCGGTCTGATGGGAGGCGGCACCGGAGAAAAGCCGAGCCTCGACCGGACGAATCCATTGCACCTGCGTGAGCATCCGTTCCTGACGCCAAGCGGCAATCCGGCGGACCAGCCGGCCGCGAGCGCAACGATCGGCTTTCTCCACAACACACGCGGGCAAGTCGATGCCTGCGTTGAAATCGCCAGGCGTGCAGGCCTCGATTTCCTCGTCCTCGATCAGACGCGGCCCGACGTCGAGGTCCCTGTCGTGAGAGTGATCGTTCCCGGACTGCGTCATTTCTACCGCCGCTTCGCGCCGGGCCGACTTTACGATGTCCCGGTGAAACTCGGGCTGCGCGACCATCCGATGCCGGAGAGCGAGCTTACTCCATTCCTTCCCCATACCTGAGGGGCATGCCGGCTTGCGCGCTCCCCGAAAAAAAACTGGGCGCCGGATCGCGCCACCCGTCATTTCCGCCCGTCTTGGCGGCCACATCACGCTTGAAGCGAAGGCGGACGGGGGGATTGCCGCCTGCTTCGACGGCTATTCGGTGGGGCTCGGGAAGTTCAGCCCTGGCGTCGCGGAACGTGCGCAGGGATTGCGCACCGGCCTCGCGCTGGCTTCGTTTGCGACGGGTCGCGCAGCCGACAAGGAACTCGATCTCTTGGTGCGGCGACTGGCCCAAAGCGGCCTGCTCGAATATCGCGTCGGGCATGCGCGCACCGATAGGGATCAGGTCGTCATCGAACCGCAGGTTGCTGATTATTGGCCGCGAATGCCAAAGCTCGGCAACAAGGACCTGATTGCGCTGTCGCGCTTCGCCTATTTGCGGCGGCGCGGCAATGAAATGGTGCTGGAATCACCGCGCGCCGGCGCGTTGTTTCGAATTTGCGATCCGAAGATCGCTGCCGCCCTTGCCTCATTGTCCATGCCGCAAAAGATCAGCACGCTGCGGCAGCAGCGCGGCTTTCCCGGATTGGAGCTTCTCGCATTGCTGGTGGATTGCCAGATCCTTTTCAAGATCGAAGCTGGCAAGGGCGACGGCCTGCGGCCGTCCGAGGGCGACGACCACCTTGTGCTCTGGGATTTTCATGATCTTCTGTTCCACACCCGCAGCACCGAAGGACGGCAGGCCAACCCGCTCGGCGGACTTTATCCATATGCGGGTCTCATCCCCCCGCCGCCGGCGGTGCGGCCGCGCTGGCCCGGGAAAGCCATCGATCTGGGCAAGGTTTCGGTCGCGCCGTCTGAATCACCCTCGCCGTTTGTGAAGCTCCTGCATGAACGCCATTCGACGCGCGACTTCGACGACACCCAACCGGTCACGCTTGCCGAGCTTGCACGGTTTCTCGATAGCGCCGCGCGTATCCGGTCGGAATGGAAAAGCAACGTCGACATGGACGGCGGAGGTCCGGAAGTCTCCTACGCCGCCAGGCCCTATCCCTCGGGAGGCAGCGCCTACGAGCTCGAGCTCTATCTGGCGGTTGCCAACTGCGAAGGATTGGCGCGCGGTTTCTATCATTATGATGCCGACCGGCATGCGCTCGTACCTATCGGCGCGCGCGCGCAGGAACTCGACGCGCAGCTGGCGGCCGCCGAATTTGCCATGGGCGCCCCCACCGCGCCCCAGATCCTGGTCACGATCGCGGCGCGCTTTGGCCGGGTTTCATGGAAATATAGCTCCGTGGCCTACTCGCTCATCCTGAAGGACGTCGGCGTATTGCTTCAGACGCTGTATTTGACGGCGGCCGATATGGGCCTCGGTGGATGCGCGATCGGAACCAATAATATCGATCTGTTTGCGAAGATGACGGGTCTCGAATTCCACGTCGAGGGCTCCGTCGGTCAATTCGCCCTTGGCCGCCCCGCGGCCGCCGGTGCAGGACCAAACCCGCCCGATTGACATGAATCAATCGACCGATCTGCCGAGGCAGTAATTCTTCTCAAGTTCAAAATGACCGCGCATCGGGCGGAAGATCAATCCATGGTCAACAGATCGCCGGCCAGGGCAGAAAAGAGAAAAGCATGCCGACCCACTTTCACGCCATCGTCTGGATTGATCATTCGCAGGCCAAGGTTTTTCACATCGGTCTGTCGGGCGGGGACGAGGTTGTCCTGCACCCGCATATGCCGACGCGGCACCTTCACCATAAAGCCAACTCGATCGGGGCCGGCCATGTCGGGTTTGACAAGGAGTTTCTCGCCCAGGTGATGAACGCGGTTAGCGACGCCGGCGAAATTCTCATCATCGGCCCGGCCGGCGCGAGGACGGAACTCGAGAAATTTATCCGCGAAAAGCATCCAAACATCGGTGACCGCATCGTCGCGGTGCTGGCCGCCGATCATCCCAGCGACCCCGAAATCGTGGCCTACGCCAAGCAATACTTCAAAATCGGGCCCGCGCGAGTGAGGCCTTCGGCTGGATCGTTTTAGCGGGTATCGCCCGATTGTACCGCTACCTCCCCGCTGGCGCATAACGGGGCTGTTGGACCGAGGACGCCTGTCATCGTCGGCGCGTGCGAGGGGCACGGCCTGGATTTTCGCTTTGGCGCAGGGATTTTGCGGTGCGCCGCGGGGAACTCGGTTTTTGCGCCGTGCTGTTGTTGTCGTCTGCCGTCACGCCGGCCGCGGCCAGCAGCACCCGGGCGGCCGACTTGGCCGCCCTCGCCATGGCCGGATCGTCGCGCACCAGCGCCGCCGCCATGGCGCCTTCCACGAGGATCGTGAGCTGGGTCGCAAGGTCGTCGGGATCGGCAACACCGAGTTGAGTCAAAATGTCGCGGAACGCAACACGTCGTCGCTCCTTCTGATCGACGGCGATTTTGGTCGCAGGGTGAGCGCGCTCGCCTATTTCGGCAACCGCATTGACGAAAGGACAGCCGCGAAACCCCTTGCTCGCGAACCAGCGCTCGAGCCAATCAAACACTCCCAAGATCTGCTCGAGCGGCGGTCGTTCGGAAACGCCGCGGGGAACGGCGCGGCGCGAAAGATACGCGACGATCAGCGCATCCTTTGACGGAAAATAATTATAGAGCGTGCGCTTGCTGATGCCGATCTCAGCGGCGATCGTGTCGACACCGACGGCGCGGATGCCCTGCCCGTAGAACAAGCGGTCGGTCGTCTCCAGGATTCTCTCCTGCATCGCCTGCCGTGCAGCATCGCGGCTCGTCATTGGGACCAGGGTCCGGGTTGCCCGCGCGGCATACCTACACCGGTCGGTGTGGTCAAGCGCCGGCGGCTTCCGAGGTCTTGACGGTTATTGGTCGGGGCAGCTGGATTCGAACCAACGACCTGCAGTACCCAAAACTGCCGCGCTACCAGGCTGCGCTATACCCCGATCATTTGGGAAACGTCGTCGATACACGCTTAGAGCCTTGCCAGCAAGACAGAAGCGTTCTCGCGCCAAGCGGGCACCGGTTCGCGCGAAGAAAACGCGTCAAAACAAAAGATTAGAGCGTGAGCCTCTGATTTGGTCAGAACCGGCAAGGCGCTCGCTTCCCGGTCCGCTCAGTGACCATTGAACAGCGGATGGGCCACGCGATCGCCGGGCGCGATCCCGTATTTCTGCGCCGTGCCGGCGATCACCTCCAGCACGCCCTTCGCCAGCCCCCGTGACGGGATGATCTTGGTGGACAACGGCTCGGTATTCTCGGCGATCCGCAGGATCCGGCCATCGGCTCGAATGAAGATCATGTCGAGCGAGATGTAGGTATTCTTCATCCACATCGACACCTCCTGCTCCGGCGAGAAATCGAACAGCATCCCTTTGCCGTCAGCGAGTTCCTTGCGGTACATCAGGCCGGTTTCCTTCTCCTGCTCGGTCGTTGCCATCTCGACAGAGAACACCTGCACGCCGGATTTGGTCACGATCTCAAGCGGCTGGACGCTTGCCGCGCGCGCGTCCTGGCCGGTGAATGCGTAAAGCGCCGCTGCCAGAGCTAGCGATAACCAAAACGCCGCACCCAGGCGGTGCCGGCCAACAGTTCGATCAATCTTCATCAGCAACGCTCACCTCACCCACAGAAATTGTTCGACGGACCTCTTCCGCTGACCGAAACAGGTTCTATTCCCGAAAAAAAACTCTCATTCATTGCTGGCACGCATTCTACCGCATGTGAGCCCGAGCGGCCCACGCCAATCAGGCCGAACGTGTGCGCTCGACCGTAACCCGAGGATGATGGCAAATACCAGACCTCCCGCACGCCCGGCGACGCCATCTTCGGCGCTCATCCGTCAGTTGCGGTCGGCTGTGGTTGGAAAAGCCGCGCGATTAATGCGACGACAGACCCGGCGAGCCGGTTTCCGGCTGAATTTCAGCCGCCATCATGCCCTTGGAACCGGGCCCGAACCGCACCAAAACGTACTGGCCGGGACGCAGCTCGGTCATCCCGTAGCGGCGCAGGGTCTCCATGTGGACGAAAATGTCCGGTGTCCCCTCCCCGCAGGTCAGGAAGCCGAAGCCGCGCAGGCGGTTGAACCACTTGACCTGCGCCCGTTCCAGCCCGCTGGTCGGGGTCACACTGACATGGGTCCGCGGCGGCAGCATCTGCGCGGGGTGGATCGCCGTCAACTCGTCCATCGAAACGATGCGGAACGCCTGATAGCCCTTCGCCCGCTGCACGCATTCGCAAACGATCCGCGCGCCTTCATAGGCGGTCTGGAAGCCGTCGCGCCGCAGCACCGTGACGTGCAAGAGCACATCCGGCCAGCCATTGTCGGGGACGACGAAGCCGTAGCCCTTTGATGCATCGAACCATTTGATGACGCCGCTGATCTCGACCAGATTGGCTGCGGCATCACCGAGACCCGAAAGCGCATCGATCGCCGGATCACGCTCCGCCGGCGGAAAACCCGCCCGGCCCTAGCCTATTGGGTCCCGTCCCGCCGGACGGCTGACCTCCGAGCTTCTTGGACTCAAATCCGTCCGACCCCATGACCCCGGACCCCACACATGATCTACGGCCCGCCATCGAAAGTGACGGCACCTACACGCGCCCACCCATGAAAGTTCATGATGACGCCACGCGAATCTCTCGAATCAAAAGATAACACTCCCGCTTGCCGCGCATAGATAAAAATCAATTCTCGGGGAACCTATGAACAGGCTTGCGCGGCCGCGAATCAAATTGGCATCAATTGCCCACGAACGGCCCAAGCGTTTCCCCGATATCGTGCCGGATCACCAGATCGGCAAGGTCATCCTGTTCCGTGGGCTCGTTGTTGATAATCACCAGGCGGGCGCCGGAGTTCCTGGCCAGCAGGGGAAAGCCCGCGGCCGGCCAAACCACCAGCGAAGACCCGATCGCGATGAACAGGTCGCAATGCTGGGCAAGTTCCGTGGCGCGGCGCATCGCCTGTTCCGGCATCGCTTGCCCAAACGAGATGGTGGCGGTCTTCACGGGTTCATCGCAGCTCGTGCAGTCCGGCGCACTGCCGGTGGCGTCGAAGCGCTCTTTTACCCAGGGAAGATCGTAGGCCTGCCCGCAACCGATGCAGCGCGCGTAAGTCGTATTGCCATGGAGTTCCACCACGTGATCGGCGGCAAAGCCCGAGACCTGGTGCAAATTGTCGATGTTCTGGGTGACGATCGCGGGAATCTTGCCGGCCCTATAGAGCGAGGCGAGCGCGCGGTGACCGCGCCCAGGCTTGGCCGCAGCCAAGGTCGGTTCCATGGCAAAGCGGCGCCGCCATGCCTCATTGCGCGCATCGGCGCTCGCAACAAATTCATCAAAAGGGATCGGCCGGTTGCGGGTCCACAATCCGCCCGGCGAGCGGAAATCAGGTATGCCGCACTCGGTCGAAATGCCCGCGCCGGTAAAGGGAACGATGACGGAGGCCTCGGCGATCATGTCGCCGAGCTGTTCCACACCGTTGCGTAGATCCGAAGCGATCACTTTGGGTTCATCCGAAAGTTCAGCCGTGACAATTATAGCACGGCTGATCGGATTGCCATTTCGACGTGTCGCCCGAGGGCCGCAGCCTTCACGCCGCCTTTGCAGTCGGTTCCTTGGCAGTCGATTCCTTGGCCTCGTCGCTCTTCCTTGCGACCTCGTCGCTCTTCTTGGTTTTCACTGGTGCTGGCGCAGCGGCCGTTTTCTTGGCGGGCTTACCGTATACCGATAGCTTCACCAGTTCGGCTTCGAGTTCGGCTTGTCGCGCCGCGACCTTCTCAGCCAGTTTTTCGGTTGCGTTGTCGCGCAATGCCGCGAGTTCTTCGATGCTCAACGAGTCCAGATCAATTTTTGCCATGCAGCTCTCCTGTCCTGTGTGGCTACCGGGAAGGCACCCAAGCCACAAGGCGCCGCGGCTCTTATCCACAATCACAATCCTGCAACGCCTTATCCCAATTCGCGCCCCAATCTAAGACGCCAATGACGATGGGACACGACTCAAAAAGGATGGGCATGACCGAGCAAGAAGACCGCCGCGCCGAGGAACGCGAGGAGATCGCCGCGCGCGTGGCAAGTTTCAAAGCGACCCAGGAAAAATTCAAACGCGAGCGAGAGGAATATTTTTTCACGACGCTGGAGAGCGCGCGCCACGGCGAAAGCCCGCGCCGCGCGCTTGGACGTCCGCCGTTCTGGTCTTGAGGCGGCCATTCAAATGTCGTCCCCCGCGAACGCGGGGACGACACCTACTGTGATGCGTTCGCAGATCTAGTTTTCAAACAACGCTGCTCGCAAACACAGCTTCGCGATCGCGCGGCGCAGGTACGCCAATAGTAGAGATGACGACGCGGCGACAAAAAGAGCGGCTCATGCGAGCCGCTCTTTGGGCATTTTCGATCGTTTACAGACAGGAGTGTCTCAGCCCGTCATAGCCGAGATATGTCCCGGAGGCTGGATCGTAGGATCGATAGCGCTGGGCGCAATACGACGCATCGCCGCCGACGGTCGGCGCGACAACGGCCGACTCCACCGGATAACCGGGGTCGTAGTATCCGTTATCGTAGTAGTCATTGTACGCGTAGTCGTCGCTATAATAATAGGGATCGTAGCCGTAGCCCAAGGCGCTGCCTGCCGCCAATCCGGCGACAAAACCCGCGCCGGCGCCGAAGCCGCGATCGCGAAACCCGCGATCGCCACCACCGCCTCGCAATCCACCCTGGGCGAATTGCGCATTACCACGTCCGGCGAAGTTCGCGCTATTCATGCCGCCAGCCCGGCCGGTGCCAACGCTGGCTTGAGCGCCACGGAATGCGGCGCCGCCGCCATGCATGCCGCCCGTGCTTCCGCCGCCCACATGCATCCCACCGCCGCGCATGCCGCCGCCATGCGCGTGCTGCGCCAGGGCCGGAGTTGCAATTGCCATCGAGAGTGAAAGGCCTGTCGCCCACAGAATACCAAGTCTCGACATCGCGTTTTCTCCATCAAAGCTATGATGGCCAACATCGGTGCCGGATGATCGTTCCGATCTTTTCCCAAAGTTGTGATGTGGCTGTCACGATCGACGATCAATGAGCGATCATCAGAATCACCGAGGATGACGGCTCCGATCAGCCCCGCAAGAAAGATCGCGCGACGGGCTGGCGTGTTCAGAATAATTTCGCCTCCCCGTGCCTTATCAGCCGGATAGGGTTTTTGATCCATGGCTCACCTCCTGCCTGTTCAAAAATCGACAGGCCTGATGGTTCCCCAAGTGGTGTTCGGAACGCCCTGCCCTCGCCGAGATTTTGCTGCTATTGAGTTCCACCAAACCGACGGCAACCACTTCAATCTTCTGCAGGGAGCAAGAAACCATGCGCTATCTTCACACCATGCTGCGCGTTCGCAATCTCGATGCCGCGCTCAAATTCTATGCTGATGCGCTGGGATTGAAGGAGGTGCGGCGCGTCGACAACGACAAAGCAAAGTTCACCCTGGTGTTCCTGTGTGCGCCCGAAGACGAAGGGATTTTGAAGGCTTCGCCGGGACGCGGCGCGCCGCTGGTCGAACTGACCTACAATTGGGACGAGGAAAAATACGGCGAGGACCGGTATTTCGGCCATCTCGCCTATGAGGTCGATGACATCTACGCGACCTGCGCGCGCCTGATGAAACTCGGCATCACCATCAACCGGCCGCCGCGCGACGGACAGATGGCCTTCGTCCGTTCACCGGATCTGCATTCGATCGAACTTCTGCAAAAGGGCGATGCGAAGCCTCCGGCGGAACCCTGGACCTCGATGCCGAACACCGGTCACTGGTAATCAGCCCGCGCGTCGACGGGCGCGCGCGAACGCGCGTCCCGCTGCCCGCTTCCGCGGTGCGGACGGACGGGCTTTCTTTCAAGGATTCCGATATCACCATCGCGGATCAATCGTCGGGGGCGGAAATATCGTGTCGAACAACAACCAGGGTCAGCTCACGATCTGGGGAAGGCCCAATTCGGTCAACGTTCAGAAGGTGCTTTGGTGCCTGCGCGAGCTCGATCTCGCCTATCAGCGCATCGATGCCGGCATGGCGTTCGGCAAGAACCGCGAGCCCGAATATCTCGCGATGAATCCCAACGGACGCGTGCCGACGCTCGTGGACGGCGATTTCGTGCTCTGGGAATCCAATTCGATCATGCGCTATCTCGTCCGGGCCTATCGGCCGCAATCGCCGCTTTATCCGCAGGCGCCGAAGGTGCGCGCCGGCGTCGACCGCTGGCTCGACTGGACGCTGTCGACCTTGCAGCCGGTCGATCGTCCGGTGTTCTGGGCGCTGGTGCGGACCCCGGTCGAACAGCGGGATATGGCTGCGATCCAGAAAGATGCCGACGCCGAGGCCGCGCAATGGCGCATCGTCGACGCGCAACTGGCGAGCCGACGCTTCATCGAAGGCGATGAATTCACACTGGCCGATATCGCGCTCGGCGCCTATGCGCGGCGCTGGTTCGGCGTCGAGGGCATCAGCAAACCGAAGTTCACGCATCTGGAGCGCTGGTTCGCGCAATTCGGCAGCCGGCCGGGATTTGTGCAGTTCATCGCGCCGCCGATGTCGTGAAGCTTCGATCGTCATTCCGGGATGGTCCGAAGGACCAGACCCGGAATCTCGAGATTCCGGGTTCGCTCGTTTCACTCGCGCCCCGGAATGACGTTGACGCTCGCAAGACCTGCCGCGTGGTTCTGGAACTGCCGGCCGCTACCTGACGAATTTGACGCCGAACGATTTGCCGCGGCGCCAAACCACTTCGCATTTCCGTCCCGTTCTTGCGTCGCGCGAGAATGCGAGCCGCAACCTGCCCGCCAGCACGCCGCCGTCCTCCACCGTGATCTTCGCCCCCGTCGAGGACAAATCGTGCACAACGCACTGGCGCGCCGCAAAGCCGCCATCGAGGGTGATCCATCCGGGCTGCTGCACCGATTTGCGCGCTGCTCGCTTCTTTGCTGCCGCCATTTCTTGCTTTCGGTGGAAAACGTTCCGGGCACTGCCTATCCCACGGGAGCTTTAAAAACCGTTGCGATCTCGTAAATGTCGACGGCGCCGGCGTCGCCGGCGTAGCTTCATTTTGCCGGAAAAACCCGCTTTCGCGCGGCTTGCCCGGACGTGCAAACGCCACTATACGTTCGCCCGCCGCTTCGGGCCGCGTCACCACGGTCCCCTGGTGGATGGCGCCAGCGCGGCCCCTAAGGCGTTGATTTGCCGGGTGTATTTGTCTTGTCTATTCGTCTTGGGGTCCAAAGCGAAGCGGCGATGCCGCGGCCGGAACGGCCGTGGCGACGCAGGCGTTTTCGCTCCCTTCGTCTATCGGTTAGGACGCCACCCTTTCACGGTGGAGAGAGCGGTTCGATTCCGCTAGGGAGCGCCAGTGCTCTGGGAAGCCCTGATAACTCAGTAACATAGCGCAATCATTAGCTTTTTCTGCTGCTTGCTGGTAGCAGTTGAAGGTATCTTTTGATGAGCGCAATGCCCTATCTGATCAAGCATCCAAGTGGCGTTTACTACGCCCAACGGAAGGTCCCTGAGCGCCTGCAGACGGCTGTTCCGAAGGTGCTCAGGAACGGCAAGGAACGCCTCACGTACCTCAAGCGGTCACTCGGAACCAAGGACAAGAAGCAGGCGAACATCAGCATCAAGCCTGTGCTGATCGATTTCGACCGGATCATCAGAGAAGCGGAAGCGCTTGAGAACTCAAAGCCTCCTGTGCGGACGACACTATCCCCGCCTAGTTCACACCAAGAACAGCGGCGCTCTCATGCTCTTGGGACCACACAAGGACCTCAGGAACACGAGAGCGCCACAGCTATCTAAGCCGCCTGTGCTTTGATTAAGAACGATTTTGAACCGCGCCCCGCACCCCTCACCACATAATCAACGCCGATGTTTCGCAGCGCCGTGGTCGTGGGATGGTCGGGTTTACTAAGCGCTTCCTTGAGCTTCTTTAGTTTCGAGCGGTCCAAACCAAGCTCTCGTTGAATGTGGGACATCGCCGTCTCACCGGGAAGCTGATTGGTCATCAACGTGATCAATGCTGCATGTGAGGTTCCTGCGCGCGCTTTGCGAACCTTAGGCCCGTCCAGCTCAAAGTCCCAAGGCACTTCTCGAATATTCGGCATGTCTGCACGGATGTCTTGCAGGACGGCATCGCCGGTCCAGTCCTTTGGAAGTACCAGATAAATGTCCGCCGTGGGGCAACGCCCCTGAGCATCTATAACGCGCCTGCAACAAACGCGATTGATGGCTTGAATGATCGACACCGAGAGGTGCCGCTGCTCCATGACACGCCGCACGTCTGCATGTTCTTTCCACACCGGGTTCTGTATCCACTCATCGTCTTGGTGCCCCTGCAACGCAAAGAACTGATTTGTGGACCACACCTGATCGCGGTAGGGCAGTCCGAAGATTACAGCAGTATCGCAGGAGGCCCAATCGTTGCGACCATCAACAGCGCCCCAGTGTCCCACGTCGAAACGAGCGAAGCGATGCTCATAGGACAGCGCGACGTGTTCGGCATCTTTGTGCATACAAAGGAACACCGATCGGTCTGGGCCTATCTCGCTTTCCAACGCGTCAAGGAGCCGGGGGAAGCGGGTCTTAATGTTCGGGATCATGGTAGTCTTGCCTAGTCCCGTAGCACGTGCGACGTGAAGCGTGACTGGCGAATAATCACGGACCTTCGAGGGCGTGGGCACAATCTGAGACATAGGCCCAAACAGGTCCCATAGGAATGTGTTCTTTGCCGTGGCGTCTAGGACCACCGGACCAGGAACGTCCCAAGGGATCAGGAAGGATGCCGAGTTGATGGAATGCTCATTTCCCTTCTGAGCATAGTAGGCCCACTGCTCCATCACGGCTTCAGACTGGACAAGTACGTCGCGGACCTCCCTCCAGATGCGGTCGCGTCTGCCGTCGTTGTGTTCATTCAGGACTATCGTGTCATACGGTAACGGCTTCATGGCTCGTTGCAGCGCTGCCATGTCGGGCATCTGGACCACAGAGCTGTCAGTGTCCCAAAGCATCCTGATTGAATGTGTATTGGACCGTCCCTCAGGATTGGCATGAGAGACCAGAATGTAGTGCAGCTCTTCGAGGACCTTAAGCTGCTCAGGAAACTCATGGCCTATCTCAGGTGTGACGTAGCTTATGACCTGAGCAAGTTTTGCCACCGTGACCTTGTTGTTTTCGACCACGTTGGCGAGAGCCTCATCAATGATCGTTAGGAGGCGATTACCACCCCGCCACGCTGTGAAGCGGGACCTCAGTACGTCCTTGTGAGAGCCTAAGCGTCTCCCAGAGTTCACGTAAGCTTGGTGCGTGATGATCAGGATGTCACTATCGAGCAATTCTTGGGGTGTCGCGGGCTTGTCAGAGTGATGGGCAACAGCGACCACACGCCCTGCCAGATCGTTGATTGTTGCGGTGATGATGTCAGCCTGCTCAATACGCCGTGTCACTATCAACACACCAACGGGCTTAAGAGCACCTTGGGCATTTGCGCTAGCTTGCATTGCTGCGAACACACAAGCACCTTGTGTCTTCCCTGAGCCTGTGGGCGGCTGAAGGATCAGCCAAGGAGCATCGACCACGTCATTTATGGAATTGATAATGGATGTCCGAAAGGTTGATGCCATGACGCCCCATAGGGTGCGCAGAGCGGGTGAGAGCTATCGCCAATTTTTGGTGACGGCCGGGCCGGTCAGGCGGCGGCGGTTGCGGGCTGACGGTCGGTCGGCTTGGCGATGACCTCAATCCCGTCGTTGAATGTCACACCGAGAACGAGTTTTGGCAACTGGTTGTGTCCGTCGAGCCGTCGCCAGCTTTTCTGTGCGCCCTCGAGCAATTTGAAGACCATGGCGAGCGCGGTCCTGTTGGACAGGCAGCCTTTCGATCGGATCGTGCGGTGGCGCACGGTGGCGAAGGTGCTTTCAATGGGATTGGTGGTCCGCAGGTGTTTCCAGTGCTCGGCCGGAAAGTCGTAGAACGCCAGTAGCGTGTCCCGATCCTTGCTCAGGCAGTCGGCCGCCTTCTCGTATTTGGGCGTGTAGCTCTCGATGAAGGCGTCGAACGCCAGTTCGGCGGCGGCCTTGGTTTCGGCCATCCAGATCTCCTGCAACGCGCGCTTGGCTTTCGGCTGCTGGCTCTTCGGCAACTTGGCGATCACGTTCGCGGTCTTGTGCACCCAGCAGCGCTGCTCGCGCGTTTTCGGCCAGACCTCGCCGGCGGCCTTCCAGAACCCGAGCGCGCCGTCGGCGATGGCGAGCCACGGCGGCACGTCGAGCCCGCGCCGCTTCAGGTCGAGCAGCAGATCGCGCCAGTCCTGCGCGCTCTCGCGGGCGCCATCGGTGAAGCCGACCAGTTCCTTGCGGCCTTCCGGCGTCGCGCCGATCAGCACCAGGATGCACTGCTTTTCGTCTTCGAGGCGTGCCTGGAGATGGATGCCATCGGCCCAGATGTAGGCGTAGCGCTTCGCCGACAGATCGCGCTTCTGCCACGCGGTGTGTTCGTCGAGCCAACCGTCCTTCAGGCGGCCGATGGCGGATGCCGACAACCCGGCAGCGTCCTTGCCGAGCAGCGCCGCCAGCGCCTCGGAGAAGTCGCCGGTCGAGATCCCCTTCAGATATAGCATCGGCAACAGCGTCTCGATCGACTTTGACCGGCGCATGTAGGGCGGCAGGATCGACGGAGAGAACCGGATGCGGTCGGGGTCGGTAGCGGCCGCCTCGCGATCGCGTACACGCGGCTGGCGGACGGCGACCGGACCGATACCAGTCATCACTTCGCGCTCCGGCAGGTGACCGTGGCGGACGACGCGCTGGTGGCCGTCCGCGGTCTTCAAATCGGCATGCTTGCCGAGAAAGTCCGCGACCTCGGCCTCTACCGCCTGGGCAAGCAGGGAACGCGCCCCATTGCGCAAGATGTCGGTGAGTTGACACGAGAGCGTAGTGCTCGTGTGATCCGATAGAGGTATTCATTGATGGTTTTCACTTTGATTGAAGGCATGAGTGTGTGTTCCCTGCCAGGTGGTAGGGTTGTCGTGCCTAGATTTGAGGGGGAGTGACTTAGGTGGATTGGAGTGGAAAAGAATGGCCCCTGAAAGCCCTAAAGAGTGCTCTATTTTCTTCCTCTCTTAGAGGCTTCATGGGCCGTTTATTTGGTGGTTGGCTCGGGTAGTAGGATCAGGCTTGTCTAATCAGCCCCTGAAAGCTCAAAAAGAAGAAGCCTTTAGAGGGTAATAAAACGACACTCCAAGTGGGAGTTTTGCTGTTGTGTAGCCCTTGCCAGCCTATAGGGCTCTCAAGACCCTCAGGAGCCTCCGTATTCGTTGTTATCGGTGGCCCTCTGCAGGGCACGGGTGAACCAAAGGCCATCCAGCGGGACTCCTTAGTCCACCTGAGCCCCCTGCTGAGCCAACGATGAGGCCCTTGATACAAATTCCTATGGGATATCCCTTCTGTGTGTCCCTCCTTGTGCCTGTGTTGTGTTGCTGGCGTTGTGGCCTAAGAGCCGCGTAGGAGCGCCTGAGAGCCCTTGAGCACCGGGGACACTCCGAGCCACCGGGACTATCAAAGCCTTCCCTACGGGTCTCTCAGGTGCGCTGAGCCACCCCGGACACGACGGCCCGCTCATGCCTGTCAGATCACCACGCGATAGTAACGCTTGCGCTCACCCTTCAGTTGCTTAAGGATGCCTTGGGCTCTGGGGGGAAATCACAATGAGAGTTTTGGGTGTCGTGGTGCTCAGCACCGCGTTAGCAGGCTGCGCTTCTAGTTCATCGGAAATCACACCGTCCTATGTGTCGCCCGTCGCCTATCAGGGTTACACATGCCAGCAGCTCGCCCTTGAGGCTCAGGCGGTGTCCACCAGAGCGGCCTCACTCTCTGGTGTTCAAGATAGCAAGCGCACCAGCGACACCGTGGCGACCACTGCAGCCATAGTCATCTTCTGGCCTGCCGCGTGAGCTATCGCCAATTTTTGGTGACGGCCGGGCCGGTCAGGCGGCGGCGGTTGCGGGCTGACGGTCGGTCGGCTTGGCGATGACCTCAATCCCGTCGTTGAATGTCACACCGAGAACGAGTTTTGGCAACTGGTTGTGTCCGTCGAGCCGTCGCCAGCTTTTCTGTGCGCCCTCGAGCAATTTGAAGACCATGGCGAGCGCGGTCCTGTTGGACAGGCAGCCTTTCGATCGGATCGTGCGGTGGCGCACGGTGGCGAAGGTGCTTTCAATGGGATTGGTGGTCCGCAGGTGTTTCCAGTGCTCGGCCGGAAAGTCGTAGAACGCCAGTAGCGTGTCCCGATCCTTGCTCAGGCAGTCGGCCGCCTTCTCGTATTTGGGCGTGTAGCTCTCGATGAAGGCGTCGAACGCCAGTTCGGCGGCGGCCTTGGTTTCGGCCATCCAGATCTCCTGCAACGCGCGCTTGGCTTTCGGCTGCTGGCTCTTCGGCAACTTGGCGATCACGTTCGCGGTCTTGTGCACCCAGCAGCGCTGCTCGCGCGTTTTCGGCCAGACCTCGCCGGCGGCCTTCCAGAACCCGAGCGCGCCGTCGGCGATGGCGAGCCACGGCGGCACGTCGAGCCCGCGCCGCTTCAGGTCGAGCAGCAGATCGCGCCAGTCCTGCGCGCTCTCGCGGGCGCCATCGGTGAAGCCGACCAGTTCCTTGCGGCCTTCCGGCGTCGCGCCGATCAGCACCAGGATGCACTGCTTTTCGTCTTCGAGGCGTGCCTGGAGATGGATGCCATCGGCCCAGATGTAGGCGTAGCGCTTCGCCGACAGATCGCGCTTCTGCCACGCGGTGTGTTCGTCGAGCCAACCGTCCTTCAGGCGGCCGATGGCGGATGCCGACAACCCGGCAGCGTCCTTGCCGAGCAGCGCCGCCAGCGCCTCGGAGAAGTCGCCGGTCGAGATCCCCTTCAGATATAGCATCGGCAACAGCGTCTCGATCGACTTTGACCGGCGCATGTAGGGCGGCAGGATCGACGGAGAGAACCGGATGCGGTCGGGGTCGGTAGCGGCCGCCTCGCGATCGCGTACACGCGGCTGGCGGACGGCGACCGGACCGATACCAGTCATCACTTCGCGCTCCGGCAGGTGACCGTGGCGGACGACGCGCTGGTGGCCGTCCGCGGTCTTCAAATCGGCATGCTTGCCGAGAAAGTCCGCGACCTCGGCCTCTACCGCCTGGGCAAGCAGGGAACGCGCCCCATTGCGCAAGATGTCGGTGAGTTGATCCTCGACGTTTCCTGGCTGAATCAGCTTGATGATGTTATCTTTGGACACGGCATATCGCTCCTTCGGTGGAGAAGTGGAGGCGTCAAGCACCCCCACGATATGCCGCCTTTCCGATTCCCGCCGTCACCAACTTTCGGCGATAGCTCCTGCCGCGTTCCTTGTTGGCGGTGATAAGCAGCCAGCAGCAGAGATAGCGCTCATGAAAGGTCAGATGGTCGCGATTGAGCAGGCGAGCATTCAGAAGAAATGTGGCATTCAGTTTCAGCGTCCACCGGCGAGCTGAGGGATTGCGCGTGCTTTTATGGAGTGACGGCGATGGATAATTGGCCCGCGTGGGACTATTGGGCAAAGCTTGTTCCGTACGTCTTGTTCGTCGGCGGAGGTGCCTTGTGGGCTTTGGACGCCTTACAGAAACGTGCTCAAGCAAGGAGGCGTAGGCTCACCACCGTGGCGGCGCGCTTCGGGTTATTTTTGAGTTGGATTGCAACAGCGATTGCCTTGGTCATTGGTGGCATCGGGGCCATTGTATTCTTCTCCGATACTCACACGCCAGTCCGTCAAGAAACGTGGTTTGTCTCAGGTGGCCTTTGTGCTGCGGCGTTCGTAGTGTGGTTACTGGGCCGTGGGATCTATTTCGTTCTAGCGGGATCACCGCCAGAGGAACCACAGCACTCACAGGCCGTCACGCCGGCTCAATATCATAACCCACTGAATGTGCGCCGCTCAGTCCCGACGAGTGGTCCTCAGACGGCGCTTGGAGAACGCAAAGGACCACCACGCCCCTGAGAACCACAAAGGACCCTCAGGGACGCGGGTTTGCTAGAACGCTTAGCCGATACGGAGGATGTAGTTACACGTCGTCGAAGGCTGTACGTTGTTGTGTGCGCCTCCACCACCGGTGTTGTCAGCGTTGTTGATCCAGATGCCAGGTGCCGTCCGGAATGCGGTTGGAATTCGGTGTGGCGTATTCTCCGGTAACATGAAGGTATCTTTTCAGGCGGCAAGGTCAATCGGCTGATCAATGGGTTTTGTGGAGAGCGTCTGCCAACCATCCACCTTGCGCATGTTGATCTGTCCTGAAGCCAGCAGCGCCCAGAACAACATCGCGGCGGTGTCGGCGGATGGCAGAACAGTTTGAGTCTTGATCCGTCGCTTAAATTCTTCGTGCAAACGCTCGATTGCATTGGTGGTGCGTACACTGCGCCATTGGCTCGGCGGCAGGCGAGTGAAGGTGAACAAGCGTTCTCCAGCCTCTTCCAGGCTGTCGGCGACAGCGCGGTGCTTGAGCCTCCATTTGCGGATGAAGGCCTTGCGGCGGACCTCTATCTCCTCGGGTGTCGTCGCGTAGATCATGTCGTTGTAATCCGCGGTGATCTCGTCATGCAGGCGCTCGGGGGCATGAGCGAACAGGTTTCTGTGCTTGTGAACGGTGCAGCGTTGCACCGGCACTCCGTCCCAGACCGAGGCAATGGCCTTATCGAGCCCCGGCGCACCATCGACGATGAGAAACTCGGGCCGCCGCAGCCCGCGCTTGATGAGATCGTCGAGGACAGTGCGCCAGGCCTCGGCGCTCTCCCCGCCCATGCTCTTGATCGCAAGCAGCACCTTCTGGCCGTCCGCGCGCACGCCCAGGACAACGAGCAGCGAGATCGAGGTCGCCTTGCGGTCGAGCCGCACGCGAACGACGGTGCCGTCGAGGATCAGGCGCACGATCGGATCCTCGGCCAGCGAGCGGGTATTCCAGGCATCCCAGTCGCTCTTCACCTTGCGCCACGTCCGGCTCACGGTGTCCTTGCCGACTGTCCCGCCGAACAACGCAGCCAGCGCGCGACGCACCCGCCGGGTGTTGGTGCCGGCGAGATAGCTACTCGCGATCAGCGCGTCGGCGGCAAGCGTGCGCCGCTGATAGGCCCGCAGCGCCTGGCTCTTCCATTCCGTCGTCCCGCCCTCGGACGTGGTTAGCCGGGCGCGCGGCACCGCAATCTCGATCGGCCCGAACGTGCCTGTCAGCGATCGCGTGCGGCTGCCATGGCGGTGGCCCGCAACGCCGGCTCTTCCTTCATTGCCGGCCATCTGGCTTCGTTCGTAACGCGGCCGTGCCAGCGCAGCATCGAGCTCGCCGCGAAGCAGCTCTTCAATAAATTGACGCGATCGAGCCCGAACCTCCGTCTCGATCGGGTCGAACCAATTGTCGAAAAGATCAACAGCCTTATCGGCTGCAGGCTGCAAAGAATCAGGCTTCGTGGTATTGTTCGTCATGGCGTGGTCTCCAGTCCGACGCTTCAACGCCGGATGATTCGAGGTTGATCACCCCGGAGACTACGCCACCCTCAATTCCTACCAACTCCGCGACGGGACCAGATGCCAGTTGCCGCTGCATTAACAGCAATACCAGCCCCATAAATCATGAGAGGATTGCCACCTTGGGGAGCCGCCTCTTGGTAGTCACCTGTCGTAGCACCGATAACGCCACCAGAAACTCCGTGTGTATGTTCAGGATCAGAAATCGTATTTGGATGCGTATGCGCAGCAAGTTCTGTGGCAGTGAGCGTGTGGTTCGCTTCACCGAACAACGTATTCGTTACGAGGTTCGTGAGGGTCTGTAGCGCACGCGAAGCCACGCCACCCATCGTGCTCTTGCCAACGCCGACTGTGTCGCGTCGATCAGGGATACCGAAGGTCGTTGAGCCGTCTCCAGCGCCGAAGCGCGTGCCCCAGCGCGCCCAGAGAACCGGGTTCGCCGTGCGGCTGATCGGGGTGCCATTCGCCCAGGTATAGCTTGCGCCTCTTGAGATGTCCGCGATTGCTCGCCGGTACGATGTCGCTGTGGGATACACCAGTTGTATGTGGCACCGTTAATTCGAAGAACGGATTTGGTGGCTATGCGGGCGAGAAGTCTTTCGTCTTTCTGGTCCCGCTTACCGCAGTGCTGATTGAGGGGTCGTCGGATCGGCAGCAAGCCGAGTTGTTTGTCAAAACATACAACCAGCTCTGTGCCGGTACACATGAGTGATCGACCGTGTCTTAATGGAAGCGCTAACGGAGATTGCTAGGCGGGGCTTCATGGGACAGGCAAAGCTAAATCTGGTGTGACATGATCATCCCAAGACGCAAGGCCCTGCTCGCATGAATGGTTGGAACAGAGTATTCGTAGTCGTTGTGTGGGCGCTTGTCGCGCCGTTTCTGACCCCGCAATAGGCAACGCGCTATGACTAACGCTCCTTCAGGTCCCCGGCATAACGCCGTCGTCGTGGTCGCGAAGTCCCCTGCCAGCGCGATTTTCGAACCCGGCGAACAATTCATTATGAACTTCGAAGGCGAGCCGGGCACCTTCAGCGTGAAGTTCTGGACAAATTACGGCGGCAAGTTCGAAGTGCCTGTCCCACTGTTTTTGTGCGCTGAGGGACGCGGGCCTGCTGACAGCTTGGATGACGCAGGGGAACGCTTCGCCAACGCTGCACGGGCCGGAAGCACTATAATGGCTCTCGTAGCGAACGCGGACCTAGGTCTACTACAGCCCGAACTACTTTTCGACGCCTCACCAGAACGCGATCAGCATGAATTTCTGCAAGTTATCATCCCTGAGCAGCCACTTCGTGCCATTCCAAGTCGTCGAATTAACGTTGATGCGTTGACTGCAGTCGGTAACTCGCTTTCGAGCTATCGCCAATTTTTGGTGACGGCCGGGCCGGTCAGGCGGCGGCGGTTGCGGGCTGACGGTCGGTCGGCTTGGCGATGACCTCAATCCCGTCGTTGAATGTCACACCGAGAACGAGTTTTGGCAACTGGTTGTGTCCGTCGAGCCGTCGCCAGCTTTTCTGTGCGCCCTCGAGCAATTTGAAGACCATGGCGAGCGCGGTCCTGTTGGACAGGCAGCCTTTCGATCGGATCGTGCGGTGGCGCACGGTGGCGAAGGTGCTTTCAATGGGATTGGTGGTCCGCAGGTGTTTCCAGTGCTCGGCCGGAAAGTCGTAGAACGCCAGTAGCGTGTCCCGATCCTTGCTCAGGCAGTCGGCCGCCTTCTCGTATTTGGGCGTGTAGCTCTCGATGAAGGCGTCGAACGCCAGTTCGGCGGCGGCCTTGGTTTCGGCCATCCAGATCTCCTGCAACGCGCGCTTGGCTTTCGGCTGCTGGCTCTTCGGCAACTTGGCGATCACGTTCGCGGTCTTGTGCACCCAGCAGCGCTGCTCGCGCGTTTTCGGCCAGACCTCGCCGGCGGCCTTCCAGAACCCGAGCGCGCCGTCGGCGATGGCGAGCCACGGCGGCACGTCGAGCCCGCGCCGCTTCAGGTCGAGCAGCAGATCGCGCCAGTCCTGCGCGCTCTCGCGGGCGCCATCGGTGAAGCCGACCAGTTCCTTGCGGCCTTCCGGCGTCGCGCCGATCAGCACCAGGATGCACTGCTTTTCGTCTTCGAGGCGTGCCTGGAGATGGATGCCATCGGCCCAGATGTAGGCGTAGCGCTTCGCCGACAGATCGCGCTTCTGCCACGCGGTGTGTTCGTCGAGCCAACCGTCCTTCAGGCGGCCGATGGCGGATGCCGACAACCCGGCAGCGTCCTTGCCGAGCAGCGCCGCCAGCGCCTCGGAGAAGTCGCCGGTCGAGATCCCCTTCAGATATAGCATCGGCAACAGCGTCTCGATCGACTTTGACCGGCGCATGTAGGGCGGCAGGATCGACGGAGAGAACCGGATGCGGTCGGGGTCGGTAGCGGCCGCCTCGCGATCGCGTACACGCGGCTGGCGGACGGCGACCGGACCGATACCAGTCATCACTTCGCGCTCCGGCAGGTGACCGTGGCGGACGACGCGCTGGTGGCCGTCCGCGGTCTTCAAATCGGCATGCTTGCCGAGAAAGTCCGCGACCTCGGCCTCTACCGCCTGGGCAAGCAGGGAACGCGCCCCATTGCGCAAGATGTCGGTGAGTTGATCCTCGACGTTTCCTGGCTGAATCAGCTTGATGATGTTATCTTTGGACACGGCATATCGCTCCTTCGGTGGAGAAGTGGAGGCGTCAAGCACCCCCACGATATGCCGCCTTTCCAATTCCCGCCGTCACCAACTTTCGGCGATAGCTCCTCGCTTTCCGGCCATCCTGAGTTGATCAGATTGAGGAGGGCCATTGCGCAATACAGTGTTGCATTGAGCATGTGGCATCCTGGTCACGAAATCCAATGCTTAGCGCATCTCTACATGGGTGTGGAGGCACTTACGAAAGCCCGACTGCGACAACATTTGGTAGACCGTGGATTGAGCGAGGATCAGCTTGTTCAAGATTGGCAAATCGAGAGAAAGCAACTCGACGCCGAAGTAAGACGGAGACTTATATTCCTTCAGGATCAGGATGCCTACGTTAAAGCCAAGACAGTAAGTGACGGTTTGGAACACGGCTTTAGTGAGTATGGTGAGATGCGAGCGCCCGCCCGCGAGGTCATCGTGAGTACGGCACGGTACTTGCGCCGAGCTATTTTTGATATGCTGAAGTTGGAAGAGCGCTTGCACGACAGGCTAACGAGTGAAGATTTCAATGAGCCGAGAGGCCCAATCACTCTCGTCAGATATTTGCGCGCTACTCTGTCTGGCCCAGCCGATAAGCTCGCGATGTCAGACCAACTTTATCCTATTGTGGAGTGGCGCGGCGGCCTGAAGTCGGTCGTGCGAGGAGCGGACGGCAAGTACGACTTTACAACCAATGAGGGGTTTACCACCAAGCTGGGCGAGGGGATTACACTTACTCCGATCAGATTTGAGATTTGGGATGGCAGCTCGATCCAAGACGTTTCAAAAACATCGCTCTCGCAGCCGCTGCTTAAGTGAGCAACGTTGCCAGTGGTAGCAGGACGTGGTAGCAGTGGCGAAGCAGCGAAGCTGATTTGTGCTTGTTTTATAAGGGTTTGCCGAGACGCCCGGTCCTTCCGCTAGGGAGCGCCAGCTATCACAGCCAAGCGGGTGAGAACCGTTTGGACCGGTCTCGCTGGTCGACGCCGATCGCTACTTCGGCGCTGATGCCTGGCCTATTTGTACATACGGACCGTTCTGGATCCGTCGAAGCACGGTGGGAAGATCCTCTTCGAAGGTCACAAGATGCTCCCGACCAAAAAGAATGGCCGACCCTGTGCCCTGTCCTGGTTGGACCATCAAGATTTGGTCGAGGTTTACCAAAACCTCCCTTGCGGGCGGTCCCGGGCGTTTCAGTGCAATGAAAATAGCCATTTTGAGCCCCTGCTGGCTGGGCGCTATCGAAAATCCACGATTGTTTGGAAGCCTAAGGCCAGGTCAGTTAAAAAAGGCTGCGCTTGAACCGGCAGGCACGACATACCCGCCTTGCGGGAAGGCCGGGGTCGCCGACCTGTCTCAACAGGATAATGGCGTACCAGACGTGCCTGGCCGGTGGATCACGGCAGAATCAATAATCATTTAGGAGCCTATAGCGGAACCTGCCGTTACTAGGTTACTTGCGTTACGGGAACCAAAGGGAGGAACGCATGACGAAATTCAGACTGATGGGCATTGCCGCAATGCTCTTTTCTGTGCTGGCAGCACCTGCGATGGCCCGGCATGTGATCTCCAGTCCAGCCCGCCCCGCCCAAAGTATCTTTTGTGCGACCAGGGAAGCTGGAAACCCCCACAGCAAGTATTGCGATTACATCGAATGGTCTAAATGGCGACAGCGAGGCGCTTGGGACAGCTCGCTCGACAATGCTTGCTGGCGTGACCCCAGCTTTGTCCCGGGAGAATGCAGCTTCAATGAGCGGGGCCAAGTATTATTTGGGGCACACCAATGAGGATCATCCACCCGGTTTGAATCTCCCGACAAAAGACCCGCAGCAATTTTATGCGAAGATGATGAGCAAGGCCGTCAGCAGAGGCGGCCTCTTTCGCTCCTGTGGTATTCACGGCTACCGGAGACAACAGGCTGAAGCTTCTCACGGTTCACGTCGTCAACAAAGGGAGGCCGCTTGTACATATTCCCGCCAAACCTTAGCGGCCCGCGCCTGCCCTTGCTTTCCAACATTGGTCGCGTCTAGGGTTCGCCTTTGGGAGAAATCGAACGAATGCGTCATCTAGCGATCTTGGCGGCCTTGGTCCCGACCCTGGCCGGTTGCTCGGTCGGCGCCCTCAATCTGGGAACGACCAATTACAAGGGGCAACCGCTCAGCGCCGTCACTGCCAAGCTGGGTTCGCCCGAGGAGCAAGGCACTACAGGTACGGGACAAAAAACCTATACCTGGATCAGGGGTACGCCTCTCTTCGAATGCCGAATCCGAGTCATCATGGCCGGCGATGTCGTCGACACTTATGAGGGATCGGGCGACGTTGGTATTTGCTCCCAATATGGTGCCGTGTCCGGGGGGCTGAAGGGCTACTACGACTAGGCAAATCCCGCTCCGGGTAAATCATCTGCCGATTGAAATCGGTCTCTCCAGAGGAAGAGCGACGTCATTGGCTTCGGCAGCTGCTTCGCCCAGCTTCTCGCCGGACCCGCCAGCGAGCTATTGAGTGCTGAGCCTGCGCGAATGGGTGTTCTGATATTTGCCGGCTTTGCAGAACTTAAGTGGGCCAATTGGCAAGATGGTCGAAATGCTTAAGGTGACGCTTCATGACGGACAATCCCCCGCAGGCCAACGGCGCCCGCGTCCTTGCGGATCTCAATGCACTTCGCAGCATCGGCGCCTATAAGACCGGCGTTCACAAGCCGACCTTTTCCGAAGCGCATATGCGCTCACTGGAGTGGCTGACGCAGAGGCTTCCTGAGGCGGGGCTTGCGGCCGAGATCGACGGCATCGGCAATGTTCTTGGCAAGAGCGTGAAACCCGGACCGAAACTGCTGGGCGGATCACATCTCGACAGCCAGAATTTCGCGGGCTGGCTCGACGGGGCTCTTGGTGTCGTCTACGCCCTCGAAGCCGCCCGCGTCATCAATCGCGATGCGAGCGTCAACGGCGCGGTCGAAGTGGCGGCATGGTCGGACGAGGAAGGACATTTCGGCTCGTTCCTCGGTAGCCGGTCGTATGTCGGCGCGATAACGGAAGCCGACATCGACGCCGCGCGCGACAGCAGCGGCCGCACCATGCGGGATGCCCTGCGCGACGTCGGCCTTTCCGGCCGGGCGCGCGCGCAGGCCGAGCGCGGGCGGCATATCGGATATCTCGAGGCGCATATCGAGCAGGGCCGCGCACTCGAAACCAGCGGTCTCAGTATCGGCGTCGTCACCTCCATCGTCGGTATCTGGCAATACCGGATCACCTTCAGCGGCGAGCAGAATCACGCTGGCACCACCCGGATGGCCGATCGCAGGGATGCCGGCCTGGCGCTGGCGAAGTTTTGCGTAGCCATCGATGAACGATTCCCGACGTGGTGCGGTCCGCGCACGGTATGGACCACCGGCCGCATCACCCTTGATCCCGGTGCGCACAGCATCATCCCGGGACGTGCAGAATTGCTGTTCCAGATGCGCGACGATGATCCGGCTGTGATCGCGCGCCTGGAGGATCACCTGCGCGACATGGCCGCGGAGGTCAACGCGCAAGGCCGCTGCAGTGCCGAGGTGAAACGGATTCGCATCGGCGCCCCCGCCATGATGAACACCAAATTCCAGCAGGCCATCGAAGATGCAAGCCTGGCTTTTGCCGGTGGCAAGTCGGTCCGCATGCCCAGCGGCGCCGGTCATGACGCCCAGGTGCTTGCCACCATCATGCCTGCCGGAATGCTGTTTGTGCCCTCGATCGGCGGCGTCAGTCATCACTGGACCGAAAACACCGCCGATGCCGACATCGTCACCGGAGCTCAGGTCTATGTTGAGGCCTGCCGGCGCCTGCTGGCGCGATGAGAACCGGATTTCGTGCGCGGCCGGACTACTTGCCCTGCCAGCGCGGCGGCCGCTTCTCTGCGAAGGCCTTCGGACCCTCGACATAATCAGCGGACTCTATCATGTCCCGTACCGCCGGATATTCTCTCTGCGCGGCGATTGCATCCGCGAGCGTGACATTCAATCCTTCCATCACCGCCTGTTTCGAGGCGCGGACCGACAATGGGCTGTTCTGGCAGATCTGGCCCGCCCAGCGCTCCGCCGCATTGAGCGCTTCACCGGCAGGGACCACTTCATTGACGAAGCCGAAATCAAAGCCTTCTCGCGCCGAGACATGTCGGCCGGTCAGGATCATGCCCATGGCGCGCTTCAATCCGATCTGGCGGGGCAGCCGATGCAGGCCCCCGGCGAGCGCCGCAAGGCCGACGCGCGGCTCCGGCAGCGCGAAGACGGCGTTTTCCGACGCAATGATCAGATCACAGGCCAGCGCCATCTCGAACCCGCCACCCATCGCCACGCCATTGACCGCGGCGATGATCGGCTTGTCGCAGTGAAACCGCATCGTCAGCCCGCCAAAACCGCTCAAATTCCAGCCGCGCTCGCCGCCCGCCGCCTGCCACTTCAGGTCGTTGCCGGCGCAGAACGCGCGATCCCCTGCGCCGGTGACGATCGCCACCCATTGATCGGGGTCAGCGGCAAACGCGTTGAACACCTCGTGCAATTCGAAATGTGCGGGCTTGTGCAAGGCGTTCATGACGCCCGGGCGCATGAGGGTCACGACCGTGATGCGACCGGTGTGTTTGACGTCGACAAATTCATAAGTCATGGCGTTCCCCCGTGTTCGTGATGTTGCACCCGACGCTTTGGCGTGAGCGTTGAGCATGACGTTTCCTGTAGCGCCGGCCGCCCGAATGGTCTTGTCGCCTTGGCGGAAATACGATCTCCCGACCGGAGCGGAACATCTCCACGGAACCGCCGGTGCAGCCGCAGATATTTTCGATAGTGGACAATGAGGGGACGGACAAGTAGGGCCCGATCCTTCCCGCATCGCAACCGTTTGGCTCCAGATATTCGAGCCGTAGGATGGTGCGCGAGGATAAGCAGCGAGTGGCTTGGACGTTCCAATCGCCGTACCCTGAACTAAAGAATTATTTAGTCGGGCCGATGGGGTTTGTTCGTCATCATTCGTCGACTAGGGTTCGCTAGACAACTCTCGTACGGCCCCCTCATTGCATGAGGCGGGCATTTTTCTGGAAAGAAAGGATTTTGGCGGATGACTTTGATTCACGCTGCAGCGATCGTTGGGGTCGGATTGATCATCGCGGCGGGTCCAGCCACCGCGGGACCGGGCATTATCGCCGGCTCGCAATGGGTCAAGCCGGACCCCGACGTTCAGCAAGTCCAATACCGACGTGACGATGCCATTCCCGAGGCGATCATCGGCGGAGTGATCTCCGGCCTGGTGGGCGGGGCCCTCGGCGGCAATTGCTATTACAACGATTGCGGCGGCGATGATGACGGCCCCTATTATGGCGGCCCGTATTATGGCGGCGGCTATGGCGGTCGTGGTTGGCACGGCGGCCGCGGCTGGCACGGTGGCGGTGGCTTCCATGGTGGAGGAGGCTGGCATGGCGGCGGCGGTCGTGTCGGTGGCGGTCGTATCGGTCGCGGCGGACATATGGCTGGCGGCGGACACGGTGGCGGCCGGCACTAAATCGCTCAGGACCCACCTTCTAAGAGGAGGATCGGCGCTGTCCGACCGTCGGTTGACCGACGCGATCCGAAGTCGGGGGCAGCCGCCGGAAATCAACCCATTACGGAGCATTGAAATGAAGCAAGTAAGAGTTTTGGCGCTGGTCGCGGCATTCGCAGCTCTTGCCGCAGCCCCGGGGCAAGCACAAGCGGCGCAGGGCGATCATCATAGCGCACTGTTCGAACGTCTTTGCTCTCACCAGAGCGATCCGTCTGCTCACCACAAGTTGGGCGAGCGGTTGGCGGATCATCTTAACCTCAATGACGCGCAAAAGGCCGCATACAACGAATTCAAGGAGGCGCGCTTGAAATCGCTCGAAGACTCGAGAGCCAAGCTCTGTGCAAAGGAGCCGGACCTGTCGTCGTTCGAGGAACGGCTGGTTTTCACCCAAAGCTTCCTCGAAGCCCGGCTCGACGCCTTGAAGGCGGAAAACCCGAAGCTTATTGCGTTCTACAACAGCCTCGATGACAAGCAGAAAAAGAAGTTCGACAAGTTCCGCGCGCATACGGCGCGCTAGGGACCCCCGCCACCGTGAGGGAGCGCCGGTGTTGCCATGGGGCTCAGCACGGCGCCCCCCTCAACCATCACCGTAGGATGGCGGCCGGGCCTTATCGGGCGGGCTCAATCACGTTGCAGTTGGTGCGTCCCGACATCAGACAATCCTGCATCTTGCTCGCCGCGGTCAGTTCGCGGGCAAGCCACAATCCCACCGCCAGCAGGACGACGGCGATCGCCAATCCTGCAAGCGCCGGCCGCCGGCTTTCTCTCGGTTCACGTTCATTCATTGCACAGCCGTCTTTCCACTCACTTGCGCGTTCGCGCCTGCCCAGCCAGACTCTAATCCAGTCTGCGCCGGCCCCAGGAAATGTCCGCCCAGACACGCTCGTGGAGGTAATACCACGCAATCTTGGTGACGATCTCTAGCCCGGCGATTGACCCGGCAATCTCGATCTTGCCCGTGAAAAACCAGCTGATCGCAAATGTGTCGAGTGTTCCCAGCGTGCGCCAGCTGATGGCCTTGAGAACCGACCTTGTGTGTGTCTCTGCTCCACGGAATAGAACCACCCGGCGCGCCTCCCTGACTTTTTGGTCACAACCTAACACGCGACACGCGCCGGCCGTGTGCCGATATCACGGATCGGAAAATCATCCATGGACTCGACGTCCGATTGCGTGCATTTTGCTCTCAAGAAATTTTTTAAAACTCATTGATTTAATTAGCTAATTGTCACGCGTTGCGGACTCGCCCGCAGTTCATGGGCTGGTTGAATAGGCCACAGAAGGGGTTGAAATGCGGCTCTTTGCCGTGCTCGCGGCGATTTCGGCGCTGTCGCAAAGTCCGATACGGCCAAAATGTGGATACGATCGGCGCGGAAGATGCGCGGATGAACGCGCAACTGAAGAATATCTGCAGGGGTTGTTGAACCGCGCATGCCAAGGGATAATCAACGAATAGTTCGGAACAGACATCTGATGTCGGCGTTCACACGCACGTGCATTTTGAACCGTGGATCACGTTGAAACATGGCATATTTGCCATCCTAGATGCTCGTCCTTGAATCCCTTCCGACCGTCATCGGCACGGCCGCGGTAGCGCCGGCGCTATTGATCCTGTGGCTGGTGGTCGCCGCCGACGAACGGCCGGCACCGCCGGCCAAGGTCTGGGCCGCATTTCTGCTCGGCGCCGCGAGCATCTCGCTGCTGGGAGCGGTGCGCGCGCCGTTCATGTCGGTGCTCTCGGCTCCCGAAAACCCCTGGGCTGCGCAGGGGCTGCATTCGCTTTTCAGCGTCGCGCTGCCTGAGGAAGCCGTCAAGATCCTGGTCATCGCCGCGGTTTCGGCGCGGCGCCGACCTTTAGCCAATCCACTGGACACCGTGGTTTATGGCGCCGCGGCGGGGCTTGGCTTTGCGGCTTACGAGAACCTCGCTTATCTCGAGCAACATGCCGAGATGTGGCAGTCGCTGGCTGCGCTGCGCAGCATCCTGACCGTGCCGTTCCACGGCGCGCTCGGGATCATCGCCGGCGCATACCTTGCGATCGCACGGTCCGGTACGGCGCTGGGTGCGAACCGTCATCACCGCGACTGGGCCCGCATCTCAAGTCGAAGCCTGATCCTGCTGGCGCCGGTGGCGCTACACGCAGCCTTTGATTTCCCCCTGCTCACCCTGCAGAAAAATCCGGACATCGAGGCTTCCACCCGGCTCGTGTTGGGATCGGCGAGCGTGCTGATCGGGTTCAGCTCGATCGCGTTTGCCGCGCGGCTGGTGCGCCGGGTCGGCCGTCATCATGTGCCGCGTACCGACGTCGCCCGCGAACGCTTGAGCCAGCTGCGGCGCATGTGGGCGCTACTGGTGGTGGGCGGCGGGGCCGGATTTGCAGGTCTTGCCTTCGTGCTGTCGTCGATCCACCACTGGGCGCTGAATCCGGAACGCAACATGACGCTCGTTCTGATTCTGATCGGCCTCGTCTCCATATTGGTCGGCATCGCGTTGCTGGTGGTCACCACAGCCGTCTATATTCTCGGCCGCGACCGCATGCGCACGACCTCGCCGGGCTTCTCTTCCATGCCCGGCCAGGGTTAGCGGCATCGGGCAAGCCACGGCAGATTTCGTTCAAGCCGCAGCCGAACAAATCTGACCATACGCCGTTTGGACAGGCTATATTATCGTGGCGTCATATTCGGGCGTCATTCTGCGTTGCAAGCACCGGGAGCTCTTACATGACCCTTTCGCAGGACATCACCGATCTGCAGTCGAAAATGAGGGCCGCGGTTCGCGAGCATTGGAAGGCCTTTTTGATCGAGGGTATCCTGCTGGTGGTTTTCGGCTTTGCCGCGATAATCGTGCCGCCGCTTGCGAGCCTTGCCGTCACCATTTTTCTCGGCTGGATATTTCTGATCAGCGGCGTCGCGGGCCTCGGGCTGACTTACTGGGCGCGACAGATGCCGGGCTTCTGGTGGTCCCTGGTTTCGGCGGTGCTGGCGGTTGTTGCGGGTATTATCCTGCTGGCGCGGCCGGTGCAGGGCACGCTTACCCTCACCATCGTCGTCGGCGCCTATTTCCTCGCCGAGGGGGTCGCGACCATCATGTACGCGCTGGAGCATCGCCGCGAGCTGTCGCAGCGGTGGTCCTGGTTGCTGGTCGCGGGAATCATGGATCTCGTGATCGCTGCCATCATCATCACGGGATTGCCGGGATCGGCGCTCTGGGCCATCGGCCTCCTGGTCGGCATCAATCTATTGTTCGGCGGCGCTTCGCTGATCGGAATGGCGCTCGCCGCGCGCAAGGCCTGACGCCGCCTGGGTTTGCCTCCAAAATGCTCTAGCTAGCAGCCGCGGCAAATGCTCTTGAGCTTGCGGTCGAGCGCGGAATCCTCGCGTTTGATGGCATCGTTCGGATTATTCAGGTCTTCTCCGGCGGCAGCTCATTGACGCGAGGCTGGCGGTGACCGACCGGGGCCGGCCACGGCATTTGCTTTTGCGACGACGGATTTGCCGTGCGGTCCCCGGTCTGCGCGATCGCTGCCGGACCCGCCGCCAGCACCAGAAGTGTTGCCGTCAGGATAATCTTTCGCATCTTGCTCCTCCGATCTCAGGCAACGCGATTACGACTCCGGGGGATAAAGATGAACGTCACCGCAGTAGTCGACAATACGATAACGCGTTTCACGGGGTTGTTCACGCTCCGGGGAAAAAGAATTTTCAGGCGACAGATAGCTCGGGCCGGCCGGCGCCTTGCCGTGGCCGCCGGGAATATCAACCACGTATTCGGGCTGACACAGGCCGGAGACCCGCCCCCTCAGGCGTCGCATGATTTCCTGTCCTTGTTCCAGCGTCGTTCGCAGATGCGAAGTGCCGGGCGCGAGATCGCCGTGGTGGAGATAATAGGGCTTGATGCGGCATTCGACGAATCCACGCATCAGTGCCTCCAGCGCGTCGACGTCATCGTTGACGCCGCGCAGCAGCACCGACTGACTGACCATCGGAATGCCGGCGTCGACAATGGCGGCGCAGGCGGCGCGGGCCTTGCGGGTCAACTCCCTGACATGATTGGCGTGCAACGCGACCCACGTCGTCGCTGCCCTGACCTTCAGCGCGGCAACCATCTCGGCGCTGATGCGCGCTGGCTCGGCGACCGGCACGCGGGTGTGAATCCGGATGATCCTGACGTGGGCGATACCGGCGATGTCTGCCATGATCTCGCCAAGCCGCCGCGGCGACAGCATCAGAGGGTCGCCGCCGGTCAGGATGACTTCCCAGATTTCCGGATGCGCACGGATATAGGCCAGCGCGTTGTCGTAGGCGCCCTGCGAGAGTGCGGTCGCCTTGCCCGGTCCGACCATTTCGCGGCGAAAGCAGAACCGGCAATATACCGCGCAGACATGAACCAGCTTGAACAGCACCCGGTCCGGATAGCGATGCACGATGCCGGAGACCGGTGAATGCGCGTCATCGCCGATCGGATCGGGTCTCTCGTTCGGTTGCGCCACCAATTCCTCGGCGCTAGGAATATATTGCCGCGCGATCGGATCAAAGGGATCGTCGGGGTCGATCAGTGCGGCAACGTCCGGCGTCACCGCGACCGCATAGCGCGCCGCGACCTTTTCCAGGCCGGGAAGGTCCTCGACCGACGCGAGACCATGCGCGACCAGTTCCATGGGCTCGCGCAGGGTCGTGACTGGCTTGAAATTGATACCGCTGATGTTTCTCATGTTTCTCCTGCCGGCGGTGTCCACACCACTTGATCCACCCTCGACGCGCCGCTCGCCAGCATCACCAGCCGATCGAAGCCAAGCGCAACGCCGCTGGCTTGCGGCATGCTGGCGACAGCGGCGAGAAAATCCTCGTCGAGCGGATAGTGTTCGCCATAGCGCCGCTGCTTCTCGTCCATGGCTTGGGCAAAACGGCGGCGTTGCTCGCCTGCATCCGTCAATTCGCCAAATCCGTTGGCCAACTCGACGCCGCAGGCATAAATTTCAAAACGTTCGGCCACGCGCGGGTCGGAAGCTTTGGCGCGCGCCAGCGCCGCCTCCGGCAGCGGATACTCAAACAGCAGGGTCAGACGCCCCTGCCCGAGATTTGGCTCGATATGCTCCACCAGCACCTTGCTGAAGATGTCGGACCAGGTGTCATCGTCGGTAATCCTTACCCGCTGCCCGGCGGCCGCCGCCAGACTTTCGCGATCGCCCTCGCCGTCCACCACGGTGGCGAGCAGATCGATGCCGGCAAAGCGCTCGAACGCCGTTGCCACCGTCAGCAGCTCGGGCTCGGCAAAGGGATCGGCGGTCGTGCCGCGAAACGAAAATCGCCCGATCCCGGTCGCCTGCGCGGCGTGAGCGATGACGACGACGCTGTCGGCCATCACGGCGTCGTAGGCCGCATTCGCACGGTACCATTCCAGCATGGTGAATTCGGGTAGATGCAAAGGGCCGCGCTCGCGGCCGCGGAATACCCGCGCCAGCTCGAAGATCTTCGTTTCGCCGGCGGCCAGCAACTTCTTGCAGGCGAATTCCGGCGAGGTTCGCAAATAGCGTGTCGCGCATGTGCCGTCGGCGCTGACGAGCTCGGTGCGGGGCGCATGCAAATGGGTCTCGTTGCCGGGCGAAACCTGCAAAATGGCGGTTTCGACCTCGGTAAAACCCTGCTCGTCGAACCAGGCCCGGATGGCCCTGGTAATGGCACTGCGGGCCGCCAAAAAGGGCCTGACGTCGGTGTGCCGGCCGGCGGACCACCAAGGCGCGCGTTTTCCGTCCCCCGCCATCAATGAGCCGCCTCATCCGGTCCCAAAACGCCAGTACCCCATTTCCGAAGGTCGTGAACCCCTGCGGGGGCCCCTCCCACGAACTTCGGAAATAAGGGGGGCTCTGGCAACTCTATGTTTCTAGTGCCGCTTTCCGATTTGAAGGTCCTCGCCAGTGCCCGCGGCGTCCGCTGGAGCACCTTCAAATCGGCGGCACTAGCATCGAGGCGCAAAATCAGTATGTTGCAGCCCGAAACCGCTTCGCTGGCCTCGGGACGTCCTTGTCCGGATTGGTCCCGGGCCAGAATATCAGGAAAAATAGCTTTGAAAGTCATCGCCAGCTCTATTCGCAAAGGCAACGTCATCGAGCAAGACGGCAAGCTTTACGTGGTTCTGACCGCCGAGAACATCCACCCCGGCAAGGGAACTCCGGTCAGCCAGATCGAAATGCGCCGAATCAGCGACGGGGTAAAGATCTCCGAGCGCTACAAGACCACCGACCAGGTCGAGAAGGCGACGATCGAGGATCACAACTTCAACTATCTCTACGAGGACGCCGACGGCTTTCACTTCATGAATACCGATACCTACGACCAGGTCCAGGTTCCCAAGGATGTCGTCGGCACGGCCGCGCCCTACCTGCAGGAAAACATGACCGTCAAGCTTTCGCTGCACGGTGCCATTCCGGTGGCGATCCAGATGCCGCAGCGCGCGACGTTGGAAGTTGTGGAAACCGAGCCGGTCACCAAGGGACAGACGGCGTCGTCGTCCTACAAGCCGGCGGTGCTTTCCAACGGGGTGCGCACCGCCGTACCGCCGCACATCTCGACGGGTACGCGGATCGTGGTGATGACCGAGGACGGGTCTTACGTCGAGCGCGCAAAGGACTGAGGCGCAAGGGGCACGCTTTGGCGCCGGGGGGCGACGGATTGGGTACGAAAGCTTTATGGTTCGTCGCGCGTCTGCTGGCATCCCTCTCCTTGCTCGTCGCCGGCACATCAAGTCTTTCCGCCGACGAATTCAGAACGCCCGCGATTTCCCCCGTGCGCGTCGAATGGCACGCCGCTCTCGATCAGCTCCGCTCCGAGATCGGCACCCAGCCCGCCGTCGTGCCGGCGTTCACGTTTTCCGGCCAGCGCCGCCTGCCGGCGTTTGATCCCCGGTCGATGCCGGCGCTGGTGCAGCTGAACGCGGTGACGTCGCAGATCTTCGCAGGGATCGGACGCAGTCCGGTGCCGGTGCTGTTGCCGTTCGACACCGCGGCATTTCTCGACGCACAATTGAACGGCGCACCGGCCAGCCTGTCGGTGTCGCGCTATCAGGCTGATTTTCGTCCCGTCGACCTGTTTGACGCCGGTCCCGCCGGCTACGACGCGATGTTTTCGCTCGAGCCCGGCGCCGGCGACGGCATGCCGCAACGAACCTTTGCCAAACCCGTCGAGGTGCAAATCACCGGTTCGATCCTGACCTATGACATCAGCGATCCCTTCGGCGGCAGGGGTGAACCGGTCAAATCATTGGCCGTGCAATTCCCCGATCTGCGCCGCTTCATCCGGGAAGGCTATGTGCGTTACGCCTTCACCCGCTTCGGCGTCCCCTATGTGGTTTCGATCCAGTGCCTCGACAGCACCCCTCGCCCGCGGCGGCTGGCTTGCCGCGAGGCCTACCCCGTCGCCGAGCGGTTCCTGAAGGCGCTGCGCGTCGCCGGCGGCCTGCCATCGCGACCGCGGATGGACATCGCCTCCGAGATCGTCGAGCGGCCGCTCGCCGCCTCCGCCGATTTCACCTATCGCCCGCCAGGCGACATCATCGCCAATTCGGGGGCGCGCAAACAGGGCGGCCGCCCCGATTTCACCGCCTATTCGCAAGTTCGATTTCCTCTGGACCGAACTCCGGCTTTCATCCACTCGCAGTCATTTCGAAACCGCCGGTCAGGCGACAGGCCGACCGACGTGTTGGCGGGTGGGAATGCCAGTTATCCCTGGCGGGATAATTTTTGCGAAGCCCGCAGTTTTAATGTGGGACAGTGCTCGAGTGGTTTTGGCCATCAGGGAGAGGACATCCGCCCGGCGCCCTGCCCGCCCGAAGCTGACGCCGGCAGCTGCGACCCCAAGCAGCAGGCGGTCGTCGCGGTCCGCGACGGTGTCCTGATCCGTTCGCTGAAGCAGCAGGCGGCGACGCTGCAGGTCAACTCGCGCACCGAACATGTTCGCTTCCGCTACATGCACATGAACCCGGCCGCGATGGACGCCGACAGGATTCTGAACGGCCGTCACGTCGACGAAGGCGAGAAAATCGGCGTCGTCTCGAATTATCTGGATCGTCCCAACGGCACTACCCGCCATTTGCATTTCGACGTGCAGGTGTTCACGCGTGACGGCTGGCTCTGGGTCAATCCCTACGTCACATTGATCTCGGCCTATGAGCGTCTGATCCGCGGACGCGGGCGCGAGATTGGACCGCCAATCGCCCCTTCGGCCGCGGTCGCACACGCGCTGCCGCAGGAGGTGAGCCATCCGGACATGCAGGAAGGCGGCGAAAACTGAAGTTCGAGACGTCAGCCGACGTCCGGCGATGCGCTGATCTTTTTCAGGAACCGGCCTTGCCGGTATGGCCCCAGGTCGCGTCCCAATCCTGGCCGGCGGCATCGACGACGCGGCCGTCGGCCTCGAAGAACTTGTTGGGGACCTGAAAGATCGCCAGCATCAGCCCGCCTTCGGGACACCATGCAACATGGCGGCTGCCCGGCTCGCGCCAGACGAATTCGCCGGCCCTCGCCTCGATCCCCTTCGCCGGGCCTTCCTTGTCGACCAGATGTCCCTTGAGAACATAGGTCTGCTCGATGTTGACGTGCTCGTGGTCGGGCAGCACCGCGCCCGGCGCGAACCGCATCAAGGCCGTCATCAGGCCCGTGGCGCGATCGAACAGCAGCGTCTTGGCCTCGCAACCGGGGAAGCGGGTCTTTTGCCACTCCATATTCTGGGGGCGAACGAGGTGGGAATGCGTGTCGACGGTCTGAGGGCCCTTCGGTGTCACGGCGTCCATGGCAACGCTCCGTTCGGTAAACCTAAGGGGGAGCCTAGCAGCTTTACCCGCGCGCGTCTGCCGCATCGCTCGGTCAACCACGCCCCTGATCCCGGGGTCGCAATCTCCAACCGCTGCAAGGCAGCAAAAGGCTGGCAAGACCGCTGCCGGACCTCATCACGCCTTCTATTCGATAAGAGTCGTGAGTTCGGCGCCCTCATCGGCTACGAACACGGCAATCAATTCGGCCGGCTCGGCATTGCTCGCATTGGCCGAAACCAGATGCGTCGAGCCTGGTGGCTCGAAGAATGATTGCCCCACCTTGAATGTTTCGACCGGACCGCCCGCAAGCTGGGAACGGATCTCGCCCTTGGTGACATAGGCAGTCACCGAGCCCGCATGGCGGTGCGCCCGCGTGAACCCTCCGGGACCATAGAACACCCGCACGATCGTGACTCGCTTGCCGGGCACGTTCGGCAAGGCGTAAGAGGCGATCAGTTCGACCTTATCGAGCGGCGAACTCGATGCGGCGCCGTTCGCGCAAAGGGGGGCCAGAACGCTGGATATCTTGTCCATCGTCAGAAGCAACGCTCTTCCGCCGACCAAGGAGCAGACAAGACCGGCCATAACGGCAAGTGTAAGCGGTCGCATACTGGGCCGCATCGGCACGGCCATCGTCGTCGCCAGCGGTGTCATCGGTCACTCCTCCATCTCGTTGCGGCTCCTCGCGCTCATGACGCTGCCGCACCCACCGGCGGCTGCCGGGCCGGCGGTGTCCAGCGATAGGCGACGCCGAACCTGTTCCAGACGTTGATCGAGGCGATCGCGGAGGTCAGATAGACCAGTTCCTTCTCGGAAAACTCGGCGCTTGCCTGCGCATAGACCTCATCGCTGACGCCACCGGATAGCTGCGTCAGCGCTTCGGTCCAGGCCAAAGCCGCGCGCTCGCGCGCAGAAAACAATGGCGCCTCGCGCCAGACCACGACCAGATTGAGCTTGTCGGCGGCAATGCCGAGGCCCTCACCCTGCAGGATATGAAACTGCACGCAGAACGCGCAGCCATTGATCTGTGAAGCGCGCAGCTTGACCAGTTCGAGCAGGCCTTTGTCGAGGCCGGCCTTTGATGCGGCCTGGCCAAGCGCCGCGACGATCTCATAGGCATCGGGCGCCAATGCCTTGAAGTCCCGATATTCACTTCGCGCGTGTGACATTTGCGTCTCCTTATGTTATCAGTATTCTGATTTATTATAAGAGCTCTTATATGGCACGCAAGACTCACACTTTCACAAAGGCGGGACGGGGCGCGGCACGAAAACCGCCGGCCCGGAAAACCAAGAAATCCCGAAAATCCGGCGCGGCGAAAAAATCCTCCTTGCGCCGAAAACAATCGGGCCAAAATCCCGCGCTCGCGGGCGTCCGGCCGCCCGCCCCGGGCGAGGCCAAGCGCGGCGAAAAAGGCTATCTCGGCTATCTCTTGCGGCAGGCCCAGGCCGCGACGCGGCTGACGCTGGAACGCGCGCTCGCCGGTCTTGGCGTCACGCCGCCGCAATTCGCCGTGTTGACGATGCTCAAGGCCTATCCGGGCCTGTCGGGCGCCGATCTCGCCCGGGTGGCCGTCCTGACGCCGCAGACCGTCGGCGTCATCATCCGCAATCTGGAACGCGACGGCGCCATCAAAAAAGAACCGCACCCGGTGCATGGCCGTGTACTGCAATGGACGCTGACCCGCCGCGGCGCCACTTTGCTGGGTAGATGCCGGCGTCACGCCTTGGCGTTGGAGCGGCGGCTGGAGTCAGGGCTTTCCGCAACATCGCGGCTCACGGTCCGGCGCTGGCTGGTCCAAAATTGCCGCAGATTTGCATCAGGAAGCATGATCCTGGAAAAGTGGGAACCGGTTTTCCCTCGCGACAAACGCGTAGCGTTTGAGCGGAGATCATGCTCAAACAACAAGATTCATCGGCGTCTCAATGGTTTTGCCGCCCTTCCCGCGCCGCTAGAATGCTTCGATGAAACCGCCTGATTCTCTGCACCTGACGACGCGCCGCGCGCTGCTGCGATCCGGCATCGCAGGCGCCGCCCTGCTCGCCCGCCCCTTCGCCGCGTTTGCCGCCGCGCCGCCCGGCTTCGACCAATGGCGTGACGCCTTTCGCGCTCGCGCGCTGGCGAAGGGCATTTCGGAGGCGACCTATACGCGGGTGATGGGCCACATCGAGCCGGACATGTCCGTATTCAAGCAGATGCGCAACCAGCCGGAGTTCCACGAGCAGATCTGGCAATACATCAATCGCCGCGTCTCGGACTGGCGCATCATCAACGGCCGCGAAGCGCTGAGAAAAAACAAGGCGCTGTTTGCGCGGATCGAACGGGATTTCGGCGTCGAGCGCGGCACGCTCTTGGCGCTGTGGGGCGTTGAATCCGCCTACGGCGATCCGCTGGTGCAGCAGAACCACATGCGGCCGGTGTTTCCATCGCTGGCGGCGCTCGCCTGGAACGAGCCGCGCCGCCGCGCCTATTGGGAAAGCGAACTGATCAATGCGCTCCGCATCGTCGATCGCGGCTGGAGCACGCCGGAGGAAATGCGGGGATCATGGGCCGGCGCGATGGGACATACCCAGTGGATGCCGGAGGTCTGGCTCAATGTCGGCATCGATTACGATCATGACGGCCGGGTGTCGCCGTTCGGCAAGCCCGACGACGCGCTCGGTTCCACCGCGCGCTATCTGGTCACTCGCGGCAAATATCACCGCGGCGAACATTGGGGTTACGAGGTCCGCGCCAATGGCGTTTCCGCGAGAGGCACCCGCACCTATGCGGCATGGGCGCGCGCCGGCGTCACGCGCGCCGACGGCGAGCCGTTTCCGCAACCCAATGCCTCGGCGCAGCTATGGACGCCGGTGCCGGGTGGACCGAGCTTCCTGCTGGGACCCAATTTCTATTCGGTGAAGAGCTACAATCCGTCGATGAACTACGCGCTCGCGATCTGCCATCTCGGCGACCGCATCCTGGGCGGCCCGCCCTTCATCCAGCCCTTCCCCGGCTCCGAACGCGCGCTGACGCTTGCCGAGGTGCAGGAGATGCAGGTGCGGCTGACGAAGGCCGGTTTTGACACCGGCGGCACCGACGGCCGCGTCGGCAACGACACCATGCAGGCGATCCTGGATTATCAGACCAAGATGGGGCTCACGCCGGCGGACGGCTATGGCGGGCTGGCGGTGCTGGCGCGGTTGAGGCAGGGCTCGTGACGATCGCAAGTGCGTCCCTTAGCGCCCTAAAAGTTCTTCGACGAACTTCAAATTATGGGATTGGAGATCATCGAGAGAGCGGTAGTCGTAAATTTCGAATTTCTTATCAAGATCACTGCCGCCGACATCAGCACTGTCTGGATAAACACAAAATATATGGTGGCCGGCTGAAATCTTCAGAAATTGCTTGTCAGATTCGAGAACGTCCGGAAGCATCTCTCGCTGAAAAGGTAGCTTTCGTACCGTAGCGAGAGTTTGGATTTTTCTTCGCACACCAACCGAAAAGCATTAAGTACATTCATGGGACACCTTCACCCGATCGCCAACGGCCGGCCCGCGATCCCGCGCTGCAACAATACCGGATTGTCACTATTCCGTTTCAACATCTTCCAGACGGACCCCGCGACCTGCTTGCAGACTATCGCGCGCCTGCTCGATCCGGTGCAAGAATCGCGGATCGTTTTCAAGCCGATATTCAAACCAGTCCTCTTCTGACTCGAACCCGATCAGAATCCCAGCCGGCCGGCCGTGACGAGTGATAACGATCTCCTGTGTCTCCGCCTCACGAAGATACCGCGAAAGATCGTCCTTGACCTCCGAGAGCGGAACTTCTTTCACGCCGGATTTCCGAACATTGCGAGCCATGCCTGCGCCTCCGATTTGGTCACGATCGCCAGAACCTCGACGGTCGTTTCGATTATATCGTAAAATATCCGCACGTCGCCGACGCGGAGCCGATACTGCGGCTTGCGCAGGCCGCGCAATCGTTTGATGCGGCTTCGGCTCACCTTTTTCGGTTCGTGCCTTAAATGCACTTCGAGCGCTACCCTGGCGTCGGCCCGAACGTTCGCTTTCAGCCTCTTGAGATCTTCGACGGCGCAACCTTCGACAATCTCGATCAGTTCGCCAATGAACTCTTCGAGTATCTGGTCTATTACAACAACCACAGGCCTCATCAGGCCCTCGGCGGACAAACACCAAAGGACTTCGCCCTGACCAAAACCCAGCTCACTCAATCAGCGAATTAGTGAACTTGCACAGCAATGACGAACGAACATCCCCTCCTACCTGATCACCGCCGGTCCCTGATCCGGCACGGCGACGTCGAGCACGCGCAGTTGCACGCGCTCGGTGCCCTGCCAGCGGTCGACCGCGAGCGATCCCGCCACATGCAGCGGCTGGCCACGATGGGACGTCAACGCATTGCCGAGCTTTTGCCCGATCGATCGGAACGCGATGCCATTGACGATCGCGCCATCGCCGGATTTGAAGCGCACGCGCAAATGCGCCTGCCCTACCTCATCGGCGTAGACCAGCTGATGCGAAGGTAGCGCAATCACCGGTTCGGGATTGCCGCTGCCGAAGGGGCCGGCGCGATTGAGGGTGGCGGCCAGTTCCGGCGTCACGGCGCGGGCGCTGACGGCGCCGTCGATAAAGAGTTCGTTGACGTGGCGCGAGGCCGCCACGTCATGGGCGAGCGCGCTTTCCATATAGGCGCGGAATTCCGCGAGCCGCTCTTTGCGCAAGGTGACGCCCGCGGCCATGGCGTGGCCGCCACCCTTGAGCAAGAGACCGTCGTGAACCGCCTGCCGCACCGCCTTGCCGAGATCGACGCCCGAGATCGAGCGGCCCGAACCGGTGCCGATGCCGCCGGGCTCGAGCGCGATGGCAAAAGCAGGCCGCGAGAATTTTTCCTTCAGACGCGACGCAACGAGGCCGACCACGCCGGGATGCCAGCCTTCCGCCGCGGTGACGATCACCGAGCCCTTGTCCTCAAGCCCGAGCGAAGCCAGCGCCTCGGCTTCGGCCTGTGCCTCCGCCATCTGCTCGATGACGCGGCGTTCGCTGTTCAACCGGTCGAGCTCGGCGGCGATCCTGGCCGCTTCCGAGGCGTCGCCTTCCAGCAATAGCCGCACCCCGAGATCGGCGCGCCCGATCCGGCCGCCGGCGTTGATGCGCGGACCCAGCATGAAGCCGAGGTGCCAGGCCTCGGGTGGACCGTTCAGCCGCGACACATCCATCAGCGCGGTGTGACCGAGATGATCGCGGCGCCGCATCGCGATCAGGCCCTTGGCCACGAAGGCGCGATTGAGTCCGATCAGCGGCGCGACGTCGGCGACGGTGCCGAGGGCGACGTGATGCAGCATGCCCAGCAAATCGGGCTCCGGCCGTTCGGCGGTCCAGAAGCCGCGCGCGCGCAGTTCGCGATTGACCGCGACCAGCGTCACCAGCACGAGGCCGACGGCGGCAAGATGGCCGAGGCCGGAGAGATCATCGGGGCGGTTCGGATTCACCAGCGCCTCGACCTCGGGCAATTCATCGCCGCATTGATGATGATCGATCACGACGACCGACATCGAAAGCCGCCGCGCTTCCGCCAACGGCTCGAGGCTGGTGGTGCCGCAATCCACCGTCACCAGCAGCGTGGCGCCCTTGCCGGCGAGCATGCGCACGGCCTCGACATTGGGGCCATAGCCTTCGAAAATCCGGTCGGGAATGTGGATCAGCGGATCGAGCCCGCAATGGCACAGATGCCAGGCGAGCAGCGCCGCCGAGGTGGCGCCGTCGACATCGTAGTCGCCGAAGATCGCGACTTTTTCGTTTCGTGCGGCCGCATCCGCGATACGTTTGGCGGCCGCCTCCATCTGCGTCACGGTATAGGGATCGGGCAGCAGCTTGCGGATGGTCGGATCGAGAAAATCCTCGACCGCATCGATCTCGACGTCGCGCCCCGCCAGCACCCGCGCCAGCATCTCCGGCAATTGATAGCGCTGCGCAATGGCAAGCGCCCGCGCCGCGCCGCGCGCATCGAGCCGGTCGCGCCACAGTTTTCCGGTCAGCGAATGCGACACGCCGAGGAATGCCGGCGGGGCTTCGACAGGCAATAAGGATGCGGGAAGCGTCATGATGCTTTCCAGAGGTAAGCACGAAGCGCAACGCTTCAATGATTCGCGTCCGACGGCTAGTACCCACTATCGGTGAAGAATAAGTCGTGATTCAAGGATGCATGATCGGCATCCCTGAAGCGACTGCTATTATTTTGACGACGGCGGAACGCACCGAGCTTGAGGGCTTGGTGCGTTCGACGAAGACGGAGCACCGGCTGCGGCAGCGCGCACGCATCGTGCTGTTGGCGGCGGACGGTATGGCGAGCCGGGCGATCGGGCGGGCCGTTGGCTGCACGACCGGAACGGCATCGAAGTGGCGCGTGCGCTATGCCGAAAAGCGGTTTGGCGGTCTCGATGAAACGGGCGACCGAGGCGCCGAGCCAAAATACACGGAGGAAACGGGCAAACGCATTCTGGCGCTGTTGGATCAGCCGAAGCCCAAGGGCTATGCCCGCTGGTCGGGACCGCTCTTGGCCGCAGCGCTCGGCGATGTCGATGTGCAGTATGTCTGGCGCTTCCTGCGCGCCCAGAAGATCGACCTTGCCGGGCGCAAATCCTGGTGCGAGAGCAACGATCCGGAGTTCGCCGCCAAGGCGGCCGACGTGGTCGGGCTCTACATGGCACCGCCGGAGAATGCGATTGTCATCTGCGTCGATGAAAAGCCCTCGATCCAGGCACTGGAGCGGGCACAGGGCTATCTGAAAATGCCGAACGGCCGAGCGCTGGGCGGTCATAGCCACGATTACAAGCGCAACGGCACCTCGACGCTGTTCGCCGCCTTCGAGGTGGCCACCGGCAAGGTGACGGCAGCTCACAAGAAGCGGCGGCGGCGTATCGAGTTCCTCGACTTCATGAACGACATCGTCGCCGCTTGGCCCGACACCGCCATCCACGTCGTGCTCGACAACCTCAATACCCACAAACCAAAAAACGACCGTTGGCTCAAGCGGCATCCGAACGTGACGTTCCACTTCACGCCGACCCGGGCCTCATGGCTCAATCAGGTGGAGATCTGGTTCTCGATCCTGCAAGGACAGTCCCTGTGCGGCGAATCCTTCACCTCGGTCAAACAGCTCAGAGAGCACATCGACGACTTCGTCGATGCCTACAACGCCGATGCCAAGCCATTCGTCTGGAGCAAGTCCGAGGTCCATCAAAAACGTCTCAAAGCCCGTTTCGCGGACCAATGATTCCGGCTACTAGCCCCAAGCCCTCACCTGGCGCGTTTTCCTCACGCGAACCGGTATCTCATGCGCAAATGCGGCACTGGTTGGGCCCGAAAACGCCCTCAACACCCCATCCGCTCGGCCACCGCGCCAAAGTCCTTTGCAATGATATCCCAGTCGCCGTTTGCCTCTTTGTCATATTTCTGCAGCGGGCCATATTCAGTCGGGCGCGCAACGAAGGCGGTCTTCAATCCGAGTTTCTGGGCGGCCCTGAGGTCGTGGTTGTGCGCGGCCACCATCATGACCCGTTCCGGCGCCAGGCAGAGCAGGCGCGCGGCGCCGAGATAGGTTTCCTGATCGGGCTTGTAGTGCTGGAACAGCTCGGCCGACAGGATCAGATCCCACGGCAGGCCGGCGAATTTCGCCATCTCGGTCAAGAGCGCGACATTGCCGTTGGAAAGCGGGCCGATGATGTATTTTGTCTTCAGCCGCGTCAGCCCGGCAACGCTGTCAGGCCAGGGATAGAGCCGGTGCCAGCCCATCGTGAGGTAGTGCAGGTCGTCGTCGGTCAAGCCCGAGATCGACAATTGTTCGACCAGCCTTTCCAGCGACCGGCGATGAAGCACATCCAGGATCACATAGCCGCGTTCGGGATGCTTTCGGACCTCGTCCATCGACGCCGCATAGACCGCGCGCCAGCCATCGACCAAGGCGGTCCAGTCCGCATGGACGCCGCGCGTCAGGCTCCATTTGGTGAAATCATTGATCAGGCTGGTGCGCCAGTCGACCACCGTGCCGAACACATCGAACACCAGGGCTTTCACCGCGGAAATATCAGACATGTTTCACTCCCGGTCTGTCATTCCGGGATGGTGCGCCAGCACCAGACCCGGAATCTCGAGATTCCGGGCTCGATGCTGCGCACCGCCCCGGAATGACAACATTTCTCAATCGAGGTAGAATTTATCCAGCTGCCGGTGCTCGGCCTTGATGTAACGGACCGTGCCGGTCACCGAGCGCATCACCACGGTTTCGGTCTGGATCACGTCCCCGCGGAATTTGACGCCCGACAGCAGCGAACCGTCGGTGACGCCGGTCGCGGCAAACAGGCAGTCGCCCTTCGCCATGTCCTCGATGCCGTAGATCATGCGCGGATCGGCGACGCCCATCTTGCCAGCGCGCTCGCGCTTCTCCTCGCTGTCGAGGATCAGCCGGCACTGCATCTGGCCGCCGATGCAGCGCAGCGCAACCGCCGCCAGCACGCCTTCGGGCGCGCCGCCGGTGCCGATATACATATCCACTCCCGTGTTGTCAGGGTCGGCGCAATGGATGACGCCCGCGACGTCCCCGTCGGTGATCAGGCGGACCGCGGCGCCGGTTGAGCGCACGCTGTTGATGATATCCGCGTGCCGCGGACGATCGAGCACCAGCACGGTGATCGCGGAAGCGTCGACGCCCTTGGCCTTCGCCAGCCGGTGAACGTTGTCGGCCGGCGGCGCATCCAGTTCGACGACGCCCTTGGCATAGCCCGGACCGATCGCCAGCTTCTGCATGTAGACGTCGGGCGCGTGCAACAGCGTGCCGCCGTCGGCCATCGCCATGGTCGCGATGGCGCCCGGCATGTTCTTGGCGCAGAGCGTCGTGCCCTCGAGCGGATCGACGGCGATATCGACCTGGGGCCCGGCGTTCATCCCGACCTTCTCGCCGATGAACAGCATCGGTGCCTCGTCGCGCTCACCCTCGCCGATCACGATGGTGCCTTCGATCGGCAGCTTGTTGAGTTCGCGCCGCATCGCGTCGACCGCGGCCTGATCTGCGGCCTTCTCGTTGCCGTGGCCGCGCAGCCGCGCGGCCGACACCGCCGCGCGCTCCGTCACCCGCACGATTTCGAGCGTGAGAATCCGCTCGAGCAACATCTGCGGCGGGACGGAAATATGGGTCGACATCGGCGAACTCCTTTAAAACCTAACTTGCGGATCTTGCAGCCCGCGCATCGTCGTGACTTGCATCGTCTGTTCGGGCCACAAGCTAATTCTTCTCGATCCGTATCACCTGCGGCCGGCCGCTGATCACCTTGTCGTGCTGCACGGCCTTAAGCGCGCGATGTACCGCGTCTTCGCTGGTGGCATAGGTGATCAGGATGACCGGCACCGGCGCAGCTTTCCTCGCCATCCCGTTCGCGTCAACGCCATTGGGATGGCGCTGCACGATCAATTCAATGGAAATTTTTTGCTCGGCCAACCGGGTGGCGATGGTTGCGGCAGTGCCTGCCAAATCCCGCGCCATCAGGCGGATATAATAACCACCCTCGTGGCGTTCCATCGGCGCCTTCTTGGTGGCGCGCAACCGCTCCACCGGCCGGCCAAACGGCAAGGCGCGGATGCCGCGCGCCACGTCGGCAATGTCGGCCACGACCGCCGACGCCGTCGCCGCCCCGCCCGCGCCCGGGCCGACCAGCGTGATCGGCGGGATGCCCTCGCCGTCGATGGTGACCGCGTTGGTGACACCCATGACCTGTGCGATCGAGGATGATTTCGGCACCATGGTCGGATGCACGCGCTGTTCGATACCTTTCGCGGTCCGCACTGCGACGCCGAGCAGTTTGACGCGGTAGCCGAGTTCCGCAGCCGCGCGCAGATCCTCCGGCGCGATCGAAGAAATGCCTTCGACGTAAACCGCGCTCTGCGCGACCTTGGTGCCGAAAGCGAGGCTGGCAAGAATCGCAAGCTTCTGGGCGGTATCGTGGCCATCAACGTCGAATGACGGATTGGCCTCGGCATAACCAAGCCGCTGCGCGTCCTTCAGGCATTCGGCGAACGACAAGCCTTCCTGTTCCATCCGGGTCAGGATGTAGTTGCAGGTGCCGTTGAGAATACCGTAGACGCGATTGATGGTGGTGCCTGCCAGTCCCTCCCTCAGGGTCTTGACGACGGGAATCGCCGCGCCGACCGCTGCTTCGAAATTCAGCGCGCCGCCATGCTTCTCGGCTGACTTCGCCAATCGCAGCCCATGTTTGGCGATCAGCGCCTTGTTGGCGGTCACAACCGATTTGCCGGATTTCAGCGCCGCCTCGATGGCCGACAAAGCGGGCTCTCCTGCCCCGCCCATCAATTCGACAAAGCAGTCGATGCCGGGATCGTTGGCCAGCGCCAGCGGGCTTTTCGCCCAGGCGATGCCGCGCAGGTCGAGGCCGCGTTTTTTAACCTTCGAACGCGCCGTGACCGCGACCACGCGCACGCCGCGTCCGCTGCGCGCCGACAGGGTTCGGCTCTGCTGCTCGATCAGACGGACCACTTCGGCACCAACGGTGCCGAGCCCCGCAATACCCACTCTTAGGGGTGCGACCATGACGGGAAAAACCTGCCGGAGAGACTATGACCTAGGCATGATCTGATCCGAAAACCGAACTTCCATCCCCGGGTCAAGCCCGGGGACATGCTTTTCGGGACCATGCCTACCGCCGGTTGGCGAGAGGAACCACGTTGTGCAATGTTTCGATGCCGCTTTCAAGGAAACGGCGCACGCCGCGGGCGGCCTGGCGAATTCGTTGCTCGTTTTCCACCATGGCGATGCGGACGTAGCCCTCACCATGCTCGCCAAAGGCGACCCCGGGCGAAACCACGACGCCTGATTTCTCCACCATCAGGGTCGCAAACTGCATGCTGCCGACGCCGCGGAAGGCCGCAGGCAGCGGCGCCCAGGCGAACATCGAGGCTTCCGGCGGCGGAATCTCCCAGCCGGCCCGGCCGAACGATTCCACCAGCGCATCCCTGCGCTTGCGGTAGGTGTCACGCATCTCGCGAATACAGTCGTCGGGACCGTTGAGCGCCGCGGTCGCGGCAACCTGGATCGGCGTGAACGCGCCGTAATCGAGGTAGGATTTCACCCGCGCCAGCGCCGCGATGATCCGCTCGTTGCCGACCGCAAACCCCATGCGCCAGCCGGCCATCGAAAAGGTCTTCGACATCGAGGTGAATTCCACGGTCACATCGATCGCGCCGGGAACCTGCAGCACCGAGGGCGGCGGATGATTGTCGTCGAAATACACCTCCGCATAAGCGAGATCCGACAGGATGAAGATCTCGTGCTTCTTCGCGAACGCCACCAGATCCTTGTAGAAATCGAGGCTCGCGACATAGGCGGTCGGATTGGAGGGATAACAGACCACGATCGCCAGCGGCTTCGGGATCGAATGGATGATCGCCCGCTCGACGGCCTCGAAGAATTGCGGCGTCGGCTCCGACGGAACCGAGCGGATCACGCCGCCGGCCATCAGAAATCCAAAGGCATGAATCGGATAACTCGGATTGGGACACAGCACCACGTCGCCCGGCGCGGTGATCGCCTGGGCGACGTTGGCAAAGCCCTCCTTCGAGCCCAGCGTCGCCACGATCTGGGTCTCCGGATTGAGTTTCACGCCGAAGCGCCGGTCGTAATAGGCGGCCTGCGCCTTGCGCAGGCCGGTGATTCCGCGCGAGGCCGAATAGCGGTCGGTTCGCGGCTTTCCCAGCGTTTCCTTCAGCTTCTCGATCACATGAGGGGGCGTCGACAAGTCCGGATTACCCATGCCGAGATCGATGATGTCAGCGCCGGCATTCCGCGCTGCAGCCTTGGCCCGATTGACCTGCTCGAATACGTAGGGCGGCAGACGGCGTATGCGGTAAAAATCTTCCATGGGACCTTGCTCCGGCAACCGGCGAGGACAGAATTGCCGGTACATTTTCGCGGCGAAACTCAATTCGGTTTCGTCCAGAAGTCGCGCAAAATCAAAGATTTAGTGCGAATTCAGGCGCAAATACGGTCATCATGGCCCGATTTGCGGTTGAATTGGGTTCTTTTACCACGGACGCCCGGTCGCGCCAGCGGTCAGATCATTTCGCGGTGTTGTTGTCTTTGGCGGCGGAGTCTTTGGCCGCGACCGCGGAAGCCTGGCGTTCCCGCGCGGCGACGAGTTCTTTCTGGATCTTGGCCCGCTCGGCCGGGTTCATCGCGGCTCCTTCGCGGTCCGGCGGCAATTCATTCACCGGCAGATATGAGCCGGTTTCCTTCGCCGGGGCAGGCGCATCGGCCGGCGTTCCGACCAACGGCAGATCGGCGATCGATATCGAGCAGCCGCCCAGCGCCAGCGCCGACATCAGCAGCGCGCCCAAGACCGGTGCCCTCTTTTCTCGTCCCGCCGACATCCGTCCGTCAGTCCTGCTCCACCGCATGAGCGCTTTGGCAGCGCCCCTGCTTATTTGACGGGCTGCCAAACCATTGTCGCCCGAAATCATTAAAGCCCAAACAACAAAACGCAGCCGTGCGGCCTCAATATGACAGAACCAAGATGAATGTCGCAGTGCAGCACCCAGATTGTCGAGATTGATTTTCCGGGTCGCCAGCTGCGATCTGCGCGGTGACGAAACCCGAATGAAGCTATAGTGTCTAGTCATGGCTGACGTCACGATTGAAACCCAGACCGAGAAGAAATTCGACCCCGAGGCTTTCGCGATGAACCTCGCGCGGGCGATGGAGAACAGCGGCCAGGCGCTGGCGGCCTATCTCAAGCCGCGCGAGAATGGCGAAGCAAGGGACAAGCCGCCGAACGAACTCAGCGAACTCGTCAAGACGTTCAGCGCGGTCGCCGAATACTGGCTGTCGGACAACGACCGGTCGGCGGAGCTGCAGTCGAAGATCGCCAAGGCCTACCTTGATCTGTGGGGCTCATCGACGCGCCGCCTCGCCGGCGAGGATGCTCCGCCGGCGATTGCACCATCCCCGCGCGACAAGCGATTTGCCGACCCCGAATGGAAATCGAACCAGTTCTTCGATTTCGTGCTGCAACTCTATCTGCTGACGACGCAGTGGGCGCACGACCTGGTCCGCAACGCGGAAGGTCTCGATCCGCACACCCGCAAGAAGGCTGAGTTTTACGTGCAGCAGATCACCAACGCGCTCGCCCCCTCCAACTTCGTGCTGACCAATCCGGAAGTGCTGCGCGAGACTCTGGCGTCGAACGGCGACAATCTCGTTCGCGGCATGAAGATGCTGGCGGAAGATATCGAGGCCGGACGCGGCACGCTGCGCATCCGCCAGTCTGATCCTTCCAATCTCGAGGTCGGCGTCAACATGGCGACGACGCCGGGCAAGGTGATCTACCAGAATGAGCTGATGCAGCTGATCCAGTACGCGCCTGCGACGGAGAGCGTGCTGCGCACGCCGCTTCTGATCGTGCCGCCATGGATCAACAAATTCTACATCCTCGACCTCAAGCCGGAGAAATCCTTCATCAAATGGTGCGTGGATCAGGGCATCACGGTGTTCGTGATTTCCTGGGTCAATCCGGACAAGAGCCTGGGCGCGAAGACCTGGGAAGATTACATGAAGGAAGGCCCGCTGGCGGCGATGGATGCCATCGAGCGGGTAACCGGCGAAATGAAAGTCCACACCATGGGCTACTGCGTCGGCGGCACCCTGCTCGCCACGACGCTGGCATGGCTTGCGGAAAAGCGGCGTGTGCGCGTGACCTCGGCGACATTCCTGGCGGCGCAGGTCGATTTCACCCACGCCGGCGATCTTCTGGTGTTCGTCGACGAAGACCAGATTTCGGCGATCGAGCGCGACATGAAGGCCACCGGCGTGCTCGAAGGCGCCAAGATGGCGATGGCCTTCAACATGCTGCGCTCCAACGACCTGATCTGGTCCTATGTCGTGAGCAATTATCTGAAGGGAAAAACGCCCTCCTCATTCGATCTGCTGCACTGGAATTCGGATGCGACGCGGATGCCGGCGGCGAACCATTCCTATTACTTGCGCAACTGCTATCTGGAGAACCGGCTGTCGGCAGGCACCATGGTGCTCGACAACACGCTGCTCGATCTTTCGAAGGTCAAGGTGCCGATCTACAACCTGGCGACACGCGAAGACCACATCGCGCCGGCGGATTCGGTGCTTTACGGCTCGCAGTTTTTCGGCGGCCCGGTGAAATATGTGCTCTCGGGGTCAGGACATATTGCCGGCGTGGTCAACCCGCCGGCGTCGGGCAAATACCAGTACTGGACCAACGACAATATCAGAGACGTGACGCTTGCCGACTGGCTCAAGGGCGCCCAGGAGCACAAGGGGTCGTGGTGGCCGGACTGGCGCGAGTGGCTTCAAACCATCGATCCGGAGGAAGTGCCGGCCCGCGCCGTCGGTGCGGCCGCGCTGCCTGTCATCGAGGACGCGCCGGGCAGCTACGTCCGTGTCCGCGCATAGCGCAACCACGCACGCTCGGATATAAGTGATCGTCCCAAGGGAACGGATTTTGCAAATCTAGCAGGGGGAAATGATGACGCCTGGATTGATGACGCCCGAGCTGTTCTGGCTCACCTTGACGGTGATTTTGACGGGATTGATGTGGGTCCCCTACATTCTCAATCGCTGTCAGGTTCGCGGCCTGTCTGGCGCCATGGCCAATCCGTCGCGCAACGACAAGCCGCATGCCGAATGGGCCACGCGCATGATGTTCGCGCACGACAACGCGGTCGAGAACCTCGTGATCTTCGCGCCGCTGGTGCTGATCCTGGCAGAGCTCGACTATTCGACGAAATGGACCGTCTACGCCTGCGCGGTGTATTTCTGGGCCCGCCTCGCCCATCTGCTTGTCTATACCCTTGGCCTGCCGGTGTTCCGCACGCTGGCTTTCACGGTCGGATTCCTGGCTCAGGCGGTGCTGGCGCTGGCGATCTTCAAGATTGTTTGAAAACACGGAGATCAGGGGTTCTTCCGCGCCACCACGAACAGCATCTGCGCTGGCTTGCCGTCGAAGCCTCTGACCTCGCCCGTTTCGATCGACAGTGAACTCCAGCTGCCCGCCTCCGCGTAGGCGGCTCGGAGCCAATCCTGTGCTGGATAGTTGTAATAGCGATTGAGCGAATCTCGCCCTTCGGCGGCACCGGTCTTGAAGCTGGCGTAGAAATAGCCGCCAGGCTTGAGCGCACGCCTGATTTGAGCCAGAACCCGCGCCAGCTCCCGCCTTGGAACATGCAGCAGACAGGCGTTGGCCCAAACCCCATCATAGGCATCGACCCTGTCGAGGTCGTGAAACAGCAAGGTCTCGACCGGACGACCGAGACGGCGCGAGGCTTCGTTCGCCATTTCCGGAGATCCGTCCGTCGGGTGAGCATCGAATCCCCTGCTAAGCATTTCCGCCGAATCCGCACCGGCGCCGCATCCAAGCTCGAGGACCGTTTGCCCCGGGATCAAGCTGCGCCAGAAAGCGGATCAGGCGCGTATGCTTCGTGACCTCGCGCATCGCATAGGCTTGCGCGTGGCTTCCGTAGAATTGAAGGGTTTGCTCGTCCACTGGGACCTTCTCCGCATCACGGAAGCAACGTGATCTTGCTGCCTTGAGCCTTACGTGTCGGCAAAGCCCAGCATCAGCCGCATGTTCTGTACCGCAGCACCGGAGGCGCCTTTACCCAAATTGTCGAGACGCGCGACCAGAACGGCTTGCGGGTATTTTGGGCTCGCAAAGACATAGAGCTCCAGCATGTTGGTCTCGTTGAGCGCCTCGGGTTCGATGCGTCCGCTCTTGGTAGCCGCGCTATCGAGCGGCATGACCGAGACGTAGGTGCTCCCGGCGTAACGCTTCGCCAACGCGGCGTGGAGGTCGGCAGCCCCCGGCTTGCCTGGAAGCGTATCCAGATGCAAAGGCACCGACACCAGCATGCCCTGCCGGTAATTGCCGACCGACGGAACAAAGATCGGCCGCCGGACGAGATTTGAGTAAAGCTGGGTCTCCGGCAAGTGCTTGTGCTCGAAGCCGAGACCATAGAGTTCGAAGGCCGGCGCCGTGCCGTTTTCGAAACTTTCGATCATGGACTTGCCGCCGCCCGAATAACCGCTCACCGCATTGATGGTGATGGGGTAGTCTGCCGGCACCAGCCCGGCATCCACCAGCGGCCGCAGCAGCGCCACCGCGCCTGTCGGATAGCAGCCCGGGTTCGATACTTTCCGCGCCGCCCGTATCTTGTCGGCCTGATCCGGCGCGAGTTCCGGGAAACCGTAGGTCCAGTCGGACGCGACGCGAAAGGCCGTCGATGCGTCCAGCACCTTGGGTGCCGCGGCGCCCATGCTGTCGATCAGCGCAACCGTCTCTCGCGCGGCGTCATCGGGCAAGCAGAGGATGACGAGGTCCACTTCCTCCATCAGCGCCCGCTTGGCCTGCGCATCCTTGCGCTTCTCCTCGGCAATGCTCCTTAGAACGACGTCGTTCTGCATGCCAAGGCGCTCGCGAATACCGAGGCCCGTCGTTCCGGCCGCACCATCAACGAACACGGTGGGCCGCGCGGATGCGCCGGTGGTCAGGGGCTGGCCTTTCGGCTGCTTGGTATCGGAGAGGGTCATGACGTGTTCCTTCAATCCGCGGATACACTGACAGGCGTGGATGATTTGTAGTCCAAGTGCGGCCGCAGCGCGACCATCTCTTTTCCAATCGTCTGCGCGGCTTCGTCGTCGCGCTGTAACAATGCCGAGGCAATCGCCGCATAATCGACATCGGATTTGTGCTGGTTGAGCTTGAAACTGCCCTCGACTTCCTCAACCGTCATCACCAGACCGACGATGGCCTTTTTCAGTGCGTCGAGGCGGGCCGCAGTCATTTTCGACGATGTCCAGGGCGACTTCGGCGCCAGCCAGTCTTCGAACTTCGCGCTGAGCAGGTCGAGATGCGGACCGAGCTCGCTGTCGGACAATTTTCGCACTGGTCCCGTCAGATGCACGGCCTGATAAAGCCAGGTCGGCACCTGGTCGGGCGACAAATACCAGTCGGCGGACACATAGGCGTCCGCGCCGTTCACCGCCAATAGCCAGGAGGAAGTGCCATCCGCCAAACCCGCCAGCGGATTGCCACGCGCGACGTGAAAGGCGGCGAGCGGCGTGCCGTCGGAAGTTGAAGTGAGAATGAACGGCACGGAAGAAGCGACCGGCTTGTTGCCGTCCCATCCGCAAACCGTGCCGAAGCCGCGCGCCTGCGCGAAGCCAAGGCTTGCGCCGCGATCGGGCTTAAACATGGGAGGCGTATACATTTCAAACTCCTGCTTGATGTAGGAGCCGCCGGATCAGATCGCGCTGCTTTGGAAAAGGGACGCCGCGGACCGTATCCGGCGGCAGAGGCGATATCTTAAACGCAGACGTCCGCCCATACCGCAGTGGTGCGGCGGCGGCGAGCGATGACGATAATGGTCACGGCGTTGATCATGGCCGCGGCCTATAGAGCCTTGGCTGGTTGACGTCAAGACAGCGGTGGTCCCGAAAAACACAATACTGCGGACTTCAAATCACGCGCCAGAGCCATTCGGCGATTTGCGCGATCACGTCGCCGAACAATAGCAGCGCCGCCGACCAGACCAGCGCCGATACGAAATTGGCGATTTGAAAACGCCAGTATGGCATCTCGAAAATTCCGGCCGCGAGCGGCACCGAGGCGCGCAAGGGTCCGAAAAATCGCCCGATGAAAATGCTCGGCACGCCCCAGTCTTTCACAAACGCCTCTCCGCGCGGCAGGATCTCCGGGTAACGCGACAGCGGCCACATCTGCGCGACGTGCTCCTTGTATCTGAAGCCGAACCAGTAGGAGACCCAATCGCCGAGCGCCGCACCAATCCCGCCGGCAATCCACACCGGCCAGAAATTGATGCCGCTGACGCCGATCAGCGCGCCGATCGCGACCAGCGCCCCCCAGGCCGGGATCAGAAGCGAAATGAAGGCAAGGGATTCACCGAATGCCAGCAACAGGACGATCGGCGAGGCCCAGGCTTGATGGTCGCGCACGAAATCGGCGAGCGCGCGCGTAAGATCTTCCATTCCCAAAGGCCCTTCCCGGCAATTGAACCTGTTTAAACTGGCCCGTTCGACAACATCAATGGCCGTATGGTGGCGTGAGGCTCTCCCCGGTCACAGTCGCGGCAACGGCGTGGTTCGCCCTCTTCGTGCTCCAGTCCCCGGCCGGAACTTACGGATGGGGGCGAAACCTCGGCTTTCCGCGATCCAGGTGCCGTCACTTTTTAAGCTCATCCGTGGCATAGTCAGGGGAACCGATTCGCCGCGCCAATTTGCGCGCAACACATGAAAAGATATGCCCAAAGCATTGAAACCAAAGAACAAAAATCCGGACGACCTGTTCGGCGCCACGGAGCGGAAGAGCCGCGCGCCGCTCAAGGTCGCCTCGCGCGCGACCAGCGCGGAAGCCGGCTATACCGCGCGCGACATCGAAGTCCTCGAAGGCCTCGAGCCGGTGCGGCGCCGGCCGGGCATGTACATCGGCGGCACCGATGAGAAGGCGCTGCACCATCTGTTCGCCGAAGTCATCGACAATTCGATGGACGAGGCGCTGGCGGGCCATGCCACGTTCATCGAGGTGGAACTCGGCGCCGACGGATTTTTGACCGTCACCGACAATGGCCGCGGCATTCCGGTCGATCCGCATCCGAAATTCCCGAAAAAATCCGCGCTCGAAGTCATCATGTGCACGCTGCATTCCGGCGGCAAGTTCGACTCCAAGGTCTACGAGACCTCGGGCGGTCTGCACGGCGTCGGCGTCTCGGTGGTGAACGCGCTGTCCTCGCGGCTCGAGGTCGAGGTCGCGCGCGGCCAGAAGCTCTATCGAATGGCGTTCGAGCGCGGCCATCCCAAGGGCAAGCTCGAAGACCTCGGCAAGATCAACAACCGCCGCGGCACACGAATCCGCTTCAAGCCGGATGCCGACATTTTCGGCGCCAAGGCCACCTTCAAGCCGCAGCGACTGTTCAAGATGGCGCGTTCCAAGGCCTATCTGTTCGGCGGCGTCGAGATCCGCTGGCGCTGCGACCCGGCGCTATTGAAGGGCCTTGAGGACGTGCCGGCCGAAGACAGCTTTCACTTCCCGGGCGGCCTGAAGGATTATCTCGCCGCTGCGATCCACGCCGATACCCTGGTGCATCCGGATATCTTCTCCGGCAAATCGGGGCGCGTCGGCGCCCACGGCGCCTGCGAATGGGCGGTGGCCTGGACCGCCGACGCCGACGGCTTTCTGTCCTCCTACTGCAACACCGTGCCGACGCCGGACGGCGGCACCCACGAATCCGGCATGCGCAGCGCGCTGTTGCGCGGCCTGAAGGATCACGCCGAACGCGTCGGTCAGGGCAAGCGCGCCGCCTCCGTCACCTCCGAAGACGTGATGGTGGGCGCAGCCGTGATGCTCAGCGTGTTCGTGCGCGAACCGGAATTTCAGGGCCAGACCAAGGACCGCCTCGCCACCGCCGAAGCCCAGCGCATCGTCGAGCAGGCCATCAAGGACCCGTTCGACCACTGGCTGTCCGGCAATCCCCTGCAGGCCAACAAGCTACTGGATTTCGTGATCGAGCGCGCCGACGAGCGGCTGCGCCGCCGCGCCGAAAAGGAGATTTCGCGCAAGACCGCGGTGAAGAAAGCTGCGCCTTCCCGGCAAGCTGTCCGACTGCACAGACACGGCGGCCGAAGGAAGCGAACTGTTCATCGTCGAGGGCGACTCGGCCGGCGGCAGCGCCAAACAGGCGCGCGATCGCAAGACCCAGGCTATCCTTCCCCTGCGCGGAAAGATCCTCAACGTCGCGTCCGCGACCAAGGACAAGCTCACCGCCAATGCACAGCTCGCCGACCTGATCCAGGCGATCGGCTGCGGCACCGGCACGCATTATCGCGAAGAGGATTTGCGTTACGCCCGCATCATCATCATGACCGATGCCGACGTCGACGGCGCCCATATCGCATCGCTCCTGATCACCTTCTTCTACCGGACGATGCAGCCCTTGATCGACCAGGGCCATCTTTATCTCGCGGTGCCGCCGCTCTATCGGCTGACCCATGGCAGCAAGACGGTCTACGCCCGCGACGAGGCCCACAGGGATGCGCTGTTGAAGAGCGAATTCAACGCCAACGCCAAGGTCGAAGTCGGCCGCTTCAAGGGCCTCGGCGAAATGATGCCGGCGCAATTGAAAGAGACCACGATGGACCCGGCCAAGCGCACCCTGCTCCGCGTGGTGTTGCTGACCGAAGACCGCGAAGGCACCGCCGATTCCGTCGAGCGGCTGATGGGTACCAAGGCGGAAGCGCGCTTTGCCTTCATTTCCGACAAGGCGGAATTTGCCAGCGACGATCTGCTCGACGTTTAGGTCCCGCCGGCCGTTTATTGGGGGGCCTGAAACACGCCTCCCCGTCCTCGACCTTTGAATTTACAGCGCTTTTTGTTATCTTAGGAACTCCCGCGTCGGACCGTTTTCCGGCGTGTGTGCCCCCCCGGCAACAGCATTTTGGGCCAAACGAGCTATAAATAACCCGAGATTCGGGGCATCGGGTCCGGCTTCAAAGTTCTGAGGGTTGAAAATGAAGAAATTTGTTCTGGCTCTGACGGCGATTGCGGCCTTCAGCGGATCGGCTCTTGCAGCTGACCTTCCTGCCCGGACCTATTCGAAGGCGCCGGTGTACGAGCCGATCCCGAGCTGGACCGGCTTTTACATTTTTGGCGGTGGCGGCGGCGGATTGTGGGACGCCAACACGGGTGTCGTCACCACGGGTACGGGCACTTGCATCCTCTGCACCAATCAGAAGCAGGGTGGCGACGGTTGGTTTGGCACGGTTGGCGCCGGTTACGATTGGCAGTTCAGCGGTGACTGGGTTGCCGGCCTCTTCGCTGATGGCCAATTCGGCAGCATCAAGGGTTCGATCCAGGATCAGGGTCCATATGCCACTGGTTGGGAAAAGAACAAGGATAGCTATGCGGTCGGTGTCCGGCTGGGCTACCTGGTCGCCCCGACGGTTTATTCCTATGTCAACGCCGGATACAGCGGATCCGATTGGTCGGGTACTACCCTGCTGACTACGCAGACTGGTCTTGCCTCTGGCACTCACACCAATTCGTTTAGCCAAAATGGCTGGTTCATCGGCGGTGGCGTTGAGAACAAGTTGGCGCTCTTTAGCTTCCTGGGTCCCAATTGGTTCATGAAGACCGAATATCGTGCGGCCTATTACAACACCAAGAACATCAGCGAGCTCTCCGATGTCAGCGGCCTACCGATTGGCCGCGACATCACCTTCAACCCCATGGTGCAAACCATCAGCACCTCGCTGGTCTATCGCTTCAACTGGACCGGCCCCGTAGTCTCGAAATACTGATTTGATACCAAGATCGAACGCAAAAGCCCCGGCATCGTCCGGGGCTTTTTTGTGTGTCTTTCAACGGAGCCGGCTTGCTCGTTTCAACCTAACAGACTGCCTTGGCGTTCCGCGATGGCGGCCGGCAGACCTGGACAACCGCAACTCGGTACTCGAGCAATCCTCTTCCGTCATAGCGCGGCCCGCATCCCACAGCAGGCGATCGCGCACCGCATCACGGCTTTCCGGCACGGCTGGTATTGCCTCCGATCGAAAGCTACGCTCTACCGTCGCGAGGCTTTCCGAGGCCATGGACGAGCCAAAAGGCGTCCTGGAATGATCGCGGACCGAACCAACAAACCGCCAACAGAGGAAAAGCCATGCGCTCATTGCTCCTGATCCTAGGCCTTCTCGCGCTCGCCATCGGGCTTCTATGGATCGGTCAGGGCACCGGGATGATCACCTGGCCGCGATCGAGCTTCATGATCCGGCAGCTCCAGTGGGCCGGATACGGCGCGGCGCTCGCCGCCCTCGGGCTGATCCTGATCTGGCAGAGCAAACGCTAAGGAAATCGCCGTGACGCCGGAGCTGTTTGATCTCAGCGGCAAGATTGCGATCGTCACCGGCGGCAACTCGAAGGTTTGACGATAGGCAAGAAGGCTTTTGCCCTGTTTCAAAGGCACTTTCTGCCCAATTGCTGACCATCAGCAACATTTCCCGGTGAACCCCAAAGCCGTATCAACGGGCGGCGCAGACAGAGCTGTCGCGCCAAATCCCCGCAAATGCCGACCGATCCTGCTGCCATCAGCCCGGCGAATGTACATGTTCTGGGCGCAAGCCGAGCGCGACGAACCGCGCGGTGATGCCTTGCAGCCAGGGCAGCGCGTTGATGGCGCGGGCAAACAACGGAGGGCGAAGCGGTTGCTCTCCGGGCTTGAGCGCGATGCTGATGATATTGTTCTGGACCGCGACCTGCATGGCCTGGGTCATTCGCACCGGGAATTCGCGCCGGCGGCGCACGGCGTCGAGTTTGTCTTCCGACGGACAGCCGCTGGTAAGCCTTGCGGCCAACAGGTTTGCGGTGGCGACCGCATCCTGGATCGCGAGATTGACACCGACGCCGCCAACCGGCGACATCGCGTGCGCGGCGTCTCCGATGCACAGCAGCCCTTCTCGCGTCCAGCGCTTCAACCGGTTGATCGCCACGGTCAACAGCTTCACGTCATCCCAGGTCTTCACGTCGGCAATTCCCGACGCCAGGATCGGCGCCATGCCTACCACGTCGTCGCGAAACGCATCCAGCCCGCGCGCCCTGACTGAATCATACTGTCCTTTCGCGATCACATAGGCGCATTGCCAATATTCGCCACGGTCGAAGGTGACCAGCATCTTGCCGGCCTCGACCCGCGCAAACAGGCTCTCGTTTTCGTTTGCGCGCCTGCCGGCGCGAAACCAGAGCACGTCCATCGGCGCCCCGATCTCATCCACCTCGAGGTCGGCGCACTGCCGCACGATCGAGTGCCGGCCGTCACATCCGACCGTGAGCTCGCTGCGGATTTCGACCGGCCCTTCCGCGGTGTCGGCGTTGACACCAACAACCTTGTCGCCCGACCAGACCAGGTCGGTCGCGTTGGCATTCATCATGACCTTGAGCGAGGAAAATCGCCTGCCGGCCTCGCGCAGGAAATTGAGAAAATCCCATTGCGGCATGAAGGCGACGAACGGGTATTTGGCTTTCAGGCGGCTGAGGTCGGCGATGCGGATGGTCGACGCGCCGAACTTGCCGTCCATTTTTTGCAGTTGCTGATGCGGAAGCTTGAGGAAGCCGTCGATCAGGCCCAGCTCGTCCATTACCTGCAGTGTCGATGGATGCACGGTATCGCCGCGAAAATCCCGGAAGAAGTCGGCGTGCTTCTCCAGCACCAGCGTCTCGATACCCGCCCGCCCCAAGAGATATCCCAGCATCATGCCGGCGGGACCGCCGCCCACGATGCAGCATCGGGTCGTGACGGTGCGCCGGACCGGTCGTTCCGCAGAGCTGCCTGCGTCCATGATCTGGATGTCCTAGCGGCGGAAACTCTTGATCTCCGATACACTGCCGTCGCGGTACGTCAACTCCACAGAGACGAATTGGTTCGCCGGCGCAAGTCTCAGATAGGGCTTGGCTTCGTAGGGAATGGCGTTGGGATCCTTCATGTCGCAGGGCGGCATGGGCAGCACCCGGTCCGGCACCGTGGTGTCGATACCGATACGCGCCTCGCGGATCGCGCAGCGATACGACATCAGATGCGTGTAATAGACCAGAAGCCCGTTGAACTCGCGAAACGACAGCCAACTTGTGGCCGTCATGTCGAGGATTTTTCGCTGGTCATGAATCAGCGCCGCTTCGGGATCGAACTTGATCGGAAACGGCCCCTGCAATTCGCCTGACACGTCGACGTAGCGGACCTGGATCGTCGCCGCCGGAGCATCGGCGGCCAGTTCGATCGACGGGTTCGGCATCCGCTTGCGGGTGCGCGGATCGAGCGTGTCGAGGAAACCGGTTTCGCGGAAGTCGCCGGCCTCTCCCATCCGCCATGAAATCCCGAGCGTCGGATCGGCGATCGAAAACACCACGGTCCAGCCGCCATTGTGGCGGGAGAACATCGCGATCGGCGCGTTGACGGAATCCTCTTTCGGCAGCCGCGGCACCGACACCGGCGGCAATGCCGCGAGCTTCTGCGGCGGCTCGGCCGGCTTGGTCGCGTCCTTGGGCGTTTCCTTGGTCGTTTCCTTGGGCGCTTCGGCCTGCGCCTTTGCGACGCCGTTCAAGAACACGTCGTCGACCATCTGGTCGAAATAGACCGGGATCTGCTTGTGGCTCACGGTCTCGGCCATCTCGCTGACGATGCGGCGGGTATGTTGGGCGACCTGGACCAGGTTCTCGCCGGGTTGCAGCAGCTCTTTCGCGAACGTCCGCGTGAACACCGAATTCGGATTGTCGTCGTTGTTGGAGAGGCGATCGAGCGCGGTCTGGCGGGGACCTGCGGAAAACACCGAGAACACGCCCTCCGGCAATTGCGTCATCGGCGCGAGGCCACCGCCGCCGGCCACCGCGCGGGTCCCTGCCCGCTCGAACGGATTGTTGCGGCAGGCATCGAACACCAGGATCGCGGTGCGCACTTTCTTGTTCTGCAGCCGCTCGATGACGCGGTCGGCGAGCACGGACGCATCGCGTACCAGCTCTTCCTGGCCCTCGGTCGCGGCCGGCACATCGGTCGGCAGCAGGAAATTCTGGCCTGCAATTTCAAAGCCGTGTCCGGCATAGAAGAAGAACGCGGTATCGCCGGGCTCGACCGCCTTGTCGAAGGCGAGCAGTGTTTCGCTGAACGCCTGCCGGGTCTGGTTTTCCGCCACCATCACGGAAAAGCTGAGCTGCTTGAGCGTCTCGCCCATGGTGCGGGCATCGTTGACCGCCTTCTGCAGCTTGGGAACGTTCTTGTAGTCGTTGTTGCCGATCACCAGCGCAACGCGCTTTTCCGCATGCGCGGGCGCGGCGACCGCCAGCAGCGACGCCGCGATACTCATTGCCGATGCGGCCCTGAACGACAGCCAGCTCTTCATCCGTCTTCCCCCGCTGTGTTTGATGTTATCAACCGTTCGCAGCGCCCGTGCGGTAGTCGGCAAGCATTCGATGCCGGTTCAATCACGGCCCGCCCGCCGCCACCCTTGAGGGCGAGTTCTCCGACGTCACCCAGTTAGGCTGGCAAGGGCGTGGTACGGAAAAACCAGCGCTAATTCGGCCGCATTGGTGCAAAAACATTAAGCTTTTTCAATGCTTCCCGCAGATGCTCCATTGACTTTGGCCAATTCGCGCCTATGTTCCGGCTCGACGCGGCTCCGGTATCGAAACGCGATATCTTGATTAAGCCGCCTGTCTGCGTGTCCGAAAATCCCGTGCAAATCTGCGTGCCGTTCCGGGGTTGAGCGCGACAGTCTTTTTCGAGATTCCAAGCGGCGGTATCTACCAGAGGCTCAATGTCTTTTTCCCATCTCGGCTTGTCCGATAAGGTGCTCGCCGCCGTCGCGGCCACCGGTTACACCACCCCTACCCCCATTCAGGAACAGGCGATTCCCCACGTTCTGGCCCGCCGAGACGTTCTCGGCATCGCCCAGACCGGCACCGGCAAGACCGCTGCCTTCGTCCTTCCGATGCTCACCATGCTGGAAAAGGGCCGCGCCCGCGCCCGGATGCCCCGCACCCTGATCCTCGAGCCGACGCGCGAACTCGCTGCCCAGGTGAAGGAGAATTTCGACCGCTATGGTGCCGGGCAGAAACTCAACGTCGCACTCCTGATCGGCGGCGTTTCGTTCGGCGACCAGGACTCCAAACTGACCCGCGGCGTCGACGTGCTGATCGCAACACCCGGCCGGCTGCTCGACCACACCGAACGCGGCGGATTGCTGCTCACCGGCGTCGAGCTGCTCGTCATCGACGAAGCCGACCGCATGCTGGATATGGGCTTCATTCCCGACATCGAGCGCATCTGCAAGATGATCCCCTTCACCCGGCAGACGCTGTTCTTCACCGCGACGATGCCGCCGGAAATCCGCCGCATCACCGAAACCTTCCTGCATAATCCCGAGAAAGTCGAAGTATCCCGGCCGGCGACCACCGCGGTCGGCGTATCCCAGTTCCAGATCAGCGTCGGCCGCGAGCCGCATGAGAAGCGCGAGGTGCTGCGGCGCCTGCTCCGCGACGCCAAGGATCTGCAGAACGCGATCATCTTCTGCAACCGCAAGCGTGAAGTGGCGCTTTTGCACAAATCGCTGCAGAAGCATGGCTTTGCCGTCGGCGCCCTGCACGGCGACATGGATCAATCGGCGCGCACCGCCGCCCTCGATCAATTCCGCAAGGGCGAAATTCCGCTCCTGGTTGCCTCCGACGTCGCCGCCCGTGGCCTCGATATTCCCGCCGTCAGTCACATCTTCAATTTTGACGTTCCCCATCATGCCGACGACTACGTTCACCGCATCGGCCGCACCGGGCGTGCGGGCCGCACCGGCACCGCGATTTCCATCGTCACCCCGCTCGATCAAAAGTCCATCGTCGCGATCGAGAAGCTGATCGGACAAAGCATTCCCCGCGTCGAAGGCGGCGCCGGGGCCGAGACGGTCGAGCACACGGCAACGCCACCCGGCGGCGCTAAGCAGGCGCACGAAGGCACACGAGAAGGTGGAAGAGAAGGTGGAAGGGAAGCTTCGCGCGGCGGCCGCAAGCCGCGCCGTGAGCGCGAACCCCGACGCAGCGGCGGCCGCCATTCGGGTCCGCAGCCGCAAGCCGCACCGGCAACCTTCACGCCGCCCGCCGCCCCGCCGGCATCGCGCACGCCATCGATCGGCCGCACACCTGCACCGCAAACCGAACCGTCATCATCAGAGCCTGCCGATCACTCGCACCTCCCGGCGTTCCTGTTGCGACCCATTCGCGCCCGCGTCTGAGCATTAAATTTCGCAACTGCGAAGGCCGGCGGGAATCCCGTTTACGGGTCATTCATCAACATCCCTTAACTTGTCATCGATTTTTTAATTGATTGGAAAGCGGGCAGCGCTGTCCGCCGTTTGGGGACGTGATCAGTGCTCGACGAACATGAACGCACGATGGCCTTTGCCGAACTTGCGCTCGGCCAGATCAGATCGCTGCGGCAAACCGCAGTCCCCCGCAATTATGAAATCTGGTATGTCTACGCCACCGGCTACAATGCGCCGCTCAACAAGATCATCAACGAGACCTTGGCGCGCAACGGCAAGCTGACCGAGGCCGATCTCGAGCAGATCTACGAGACCTACCTTTCCCACATCAAGACCACCGATCGCATCGACAAGGTCGGCGCGCGCGTGATCGGCGAGATCGACGACGTGATGCGGCTGATCGGCGATGCGCTGAGCATGTCGGCGAGCTATGACGCCAGCCTGTGTGGGGCGACCAAAGAGCTCGCCATCGCGCAGAACGACGACCACGTCAAAAAAATCGTCACATCGCTGGTGAAATCGACCCGCGAGATGCGCGATACCAACAAGGCGCTGGAAGAACGGCTCACGCTGTCGAAATCGGAAATCAGCGATCTGCAGCAGAGCCTCGAGGCGATCCGGGCCGAAAGCCTGACCGATCCCCTCACCGGCCTTGGCAACCGCAAATATTTCGACCGCTCGATCGAGATGGCGGTTCAGAATGCGCTGGCGACCGGCGAGCCGCTTTCGCTGTTGATGTTCGATATCGACCACTTCAAATCGTTCAACGATTCCTATGGCCATCTCACCGGCGATCAGGTGCTGCGGCTGGTCGGCATGTCGCTGAAGCAGACCATCAAGGGCCAGGACATCACCGCCCGCTACGGCGGCGAGGAATTCGCGGTCGTGCTGCCCAACACCGCGCTCCGCCAGGCGCTGACGGTTGCCGATCACATCCGGCGCGCCGTGATGTCGAAGGAATTGAAGAAGAAATCCACCGGCGAGATTCTCGGCCGCGTCACCATTTCGGTCGGGGTGTCAATGCTGAAGCCGGGCGACGATACCGATTCGCTGATCGAACGCGCGGACGCCTGTCTCTACGCCGCCAAGCGCAGCGGCCGTAACCGCGTGGTCTGCGAGGCCGACCCGGAATACGTCGCCGAGGCCCAAAGCCAGGTCGCGTGACATTAGTCGCTCATGGTGAGGACTTCTTCCTTGGCGTTTTGTTTTTCTTCTTCGCCGTCGACTTCTTGGCCGTTGCTTTGCCTGCCGCTGTCTTCCTAGCCACTACCTGCGCACCCTTGCGCGTCCTTGGACGCTTGTGGAGCGCCGCGCGCTGCGCCGCGGCCAAAGACGCCCTCGCCCAGGCAGCCAACTCCTCCAAATCATCGAATAGCCGCGCCGGCAATTGCCAGTACGAGTTGACGGTGACGGTCTTCGCCGTCGTTCTCTGTTGATACTGAAACGGCCTCGAGCCCTCGGCTTCGAATTGCGGGATGTTCCGCTCGTCGGCGCGGAAATAGAGACCGGCCCGCAGCGCCAGCGCAAAATTGATTCCGTCGGCTGAAATGCCGTAGCCGGAAAACATCCGGCGGATCGTCACCGGACCGAAATCGGCAAACAGATCGATCAGGAAATCGCGGTCCATGGATGTTGGCTCAGCGCGGGCGCAGTCATGCGGCTCATCATCGGTAAGCGGTATGAGGTTCCACGTCCGCCCGGCGGCTACGATCGGGTCTTGAAGCGTGTCGGCATCCAGTACTGACGCATCTCTTCGACGATGGCCGGAATATCCTTGTAGGCCGTTCGCCGGAACTGTTCGGTTTCCGGTCCATTCCCGGGCGGTCCGAGCATCGGGCGCCCCTGATCGTCGACGCAGTGGAACAGGATGGGTAACAACAGACCGTGGTTGATATCGGCAAGATTTCTGAGCGGCGCCCAGGCCGATAGTCTCAACTTCATAGCGGCATAGAAGCCCTCGCACCAAGGACCCGCATCGATGTCGCGGTTCGGTTTACGTGCGAAGATCGGTTCGAAGGTCTTTGGCGCGTTGGTAAGCGTCTCAACGATCGCATTATGGCGGACCGCCACGGCCGAAATCGCCGCGAACTCCGGCGTGCCGCCATGATTGAAGGCGTCGACCTCGATGCCGAGCAGAGGGCAGATCCACTCAGGCGGATCCATCGACACCGGCCCAGCTACAACCGCGGTCACGAAGCCGTCGAGCATAGACAAATTCGTGGCGGCGGCGCCGGTTCGGCTTTGCAGCCATAGGTCAAGCTTGTCGAGCGGCATGGCCACCGCCGTCATCGGCGGGTGGGCTGAGCGGCGACGACGCGCACTCATGCAGCGGCTCGGTTAGGTGCCTCGCGGTCTGCTTTCCAGTTCCAGGCCAACAGTTCGTGGAGTTGATGGTTCTTGGTGCGGCCTGACACGATCCGCTCGAGCACGTCGCAGAGATAAGTCTGCGGATCGAGCCCGTTGAGTTTTGCTGTGTTAAGGAGCGAAGCTAAAATCGCCCAGCTCTCGGCGCCGGCTTCGCTTCCACTGAATAACGAATTTTTTCTTCCAAGTGCAATAGGACGCATCGAACGCTCAACCGTGTTGGTGTCAACCTCCACCCGACCGTCAGTCAGGAACATGTTTAGCCCATCCCAATGGCCCAGCGTATAGTTGATGGCCTCCGCCAGCGGGGATTTGGACGAGATATCCTTGAGCACTTCGGTCAACCGCACCTTCAATTCCGCCATCAGCGGCCCGGCCTCGCTTTTGCGAGCAGCCAATCGTATCTCGGCGCTCGTGCCCCGGACACGTTGCTCGATTGCGTAAATCGCTGCGATCCGCTCGATCACTTCCTGTGCGAATGGCGACTTCGTTGTCTTGTACACCTTCACGAACTTCCGTCTGGTATGCAACAGACAGAACGCGAGCCGGATTGGTCCAGCCTCGCGGGCGTCCTTGGCCAGCGACTTATAAGCCACATATCCGTCAACCTGCAGGATACCCGCATAGTCGGCCAATTGCGCCGCGATCTCACCTTTGCCCCGACCGTCCGCGAACACATAGGCTACCGCCGGCGGAGATGGTCCTCCCCACGGACGGTCGTCGACCGCATGAGCCCAGAACTGGCAGGTCTTGGTACGGCCCCTTCCGGGATCGAGGACCGGCATCCGCGTCTCGTCGCAGAAGAACAAAGGCGCCGCATGGATGGTTCGCAGCTGGAGCTCGTAGAGCCCCTTCAGCCACCAAGCTGTCCGCTTCACCCAGCCCGCCAAGGTCGAGCGGTCGAGATGGACGCCGTGACCAGCCAGGATCTGCACCTGCCGGTACAGCGTCGAGAACCAAGCGAACTTCGAGACCACCACATGCGTCACCAGAGCGGTCGAGGCCATGCTGTTCTCGATCAGCCGCGGCAACGCCTTCGCCTGTACCACTGCGCCTTCACAGCCCCGGCAGGCATATTTGGGGCGGATCATGCGCAGCACCCGCAGGATCGCCGGAATGACGTCGAGCACCTCGCTGACGTCCTGGCCGATCTTGTGCAGCCGGCCCTGGCAGCACGGGCACGCGGTCGTCTCCGGCTCGATGATTTGCTCGCAGCGTGGCAGATGCTTGGGCAGCGCGCCGATGTTGCGCTGGGCCTTCTTACGGGGCTTCCCGATCGTACCAGCTGGCTGGCTTGGCACATGATCGTCGTTGGCGGCTGCCGGTAGCGTCACGTCCGTGGTGAGATCAGCCAGATCGAGGGCGAGCTGATCGGCTACAACTGCGGCGAGTTTTTCCGAGCGCGAGCCGAACACCATGTCTTTGAAAGTATCGATAACGGCCCGCAGCCGATCGTTCTCGGCATCGAGTGACAGCACCATCTCAATGAGACGAGCAGGATCTGAAGGAAGATCTTCGGGACGAATCGCCATCGACATTTGATACTTTTGATTCGTCGATTTATCCAGTAAAAATGGGCACTTCTCACATCACGCCAACAGGACGCTTCACGACTTTCGGGATCACGCGCGACCAATCCAAACCATCGATCAGCATCGACAATTGCGTTGCTGTCAAATAGACGACACCGTCGTGGATCGGCGGCCAGGTAAAGCGGCCTTCCTCAAGCCACTTCGTCACCAGAACCATGCCGCTGCCGTCCCACGCCAAAAGTTTAATGCGATCTGATCGCTTCGAGCGGAAGATAAAAATATCTCCGCAATAGGGGTTCGCACGAAGCGCTTCGCTCACCAGCGCTGACAGCGTATGGACGCTCTTGCGGAAATCAACGGGCTGCGCCGCCAACATGATCTTCAGGTCCGCCCGGAACGAAATCAATTGTCGCCCCGTACCGCCGCCAACACCATGGACAGCGTCACCTGATCAACGCCGTTCTCAACCCTAATCCGGGCTCCGGCGATATCGATCTCGATCCGTCCTCGGCCTCTCACCGCTGCCAATGCCGTCGCCACGGCAGCCGGTTCCGCCGAATAACGCGGGGCCTCGTGTGATGCTGAGGCAACGGTATCGATCTTCACCGCGGCAAAGCCTTGTTGAGGCCCCTGGCTAATTCCATCGCTAGATAGCTGGCGTCGCCAGGCCGTCAGCAATCCGCGGGCCATGCCGTGACGGCGTGCCACATCCGATATGTTCGCGTTCGCCTCGAGGCTCTCCGCTACGATCCGCGCCTTCTCCTCCGCCGTCCATCGTCGCCGGCGCTGACGCCCCGTAATCACCTCGACACGCTGATAAGTGCCACCTTCGTTCCTGGCTTCATTCATGGCATCAAGCATGGAAGTTACCACCGCGCAGCCTCTAGATATTAGCGAACAATCACCAATATCGCTTAGAACACCGGCCCGCGCGAGGTGGGGTGCCGATACCGCTTACCATCATCGCAGTGATACCACTTACGTCATTGCGAGCCAACGGGTCGCGCGAATGCGCGCCCGATGACAGCTCCCCTGCGCAAACGCTCGCGTTTGTCGCAGGCAATGACGGGGTGAGTTATGAGCGGTTAACCCTCGGCCTTCGCAGCCTTCAGCTGCACGGATTCGCCGCAGCCGCAGGCGCCGACCTGGTTTGGGTTGTTGAAGATGAACTGGGCCTGCATCTTGTCGGCCTTGTAGTCCATCTCGGTGCCGAGCAGGAACAGCACAGCCTTCGGATCGACCAGGATCTTCACGCCTTTGTCCTCGACGATTTCATCGGTCGGGCGGACATCGTGGGCATATTCGACCGTATAGGATTGCCCGGCGCAGCCACCATTCTTGATGCCGACCCGCAAACCCACGATCTCGGAATCGGCGCGCCTGGTCAGTTCGGTAATGCGCGCGGCGGCGGCCTCCGTCAGTTTCATCACCTGCGGACGGGGGCGCGGTTTCGCCTTGGCGACGGGAGTTGGTGAGGCCGGTGTCATGTCAGTCATCTATTCAATCCTCGCAGCGTATCAATGCTGCTTCCTGCAATTGCACTCGACCTCGCGGCATCGGAACTTTGCAACGCAACGCATCACCACATATTGAGAACGAGGCGAGCCTCGTCGGACATCCGGTCCGGCGTCCACGCCGGATCCCACACCAGATTGACATTGACGATGCCGACGCCGGGAACGCTGGCGATCGCATTCTCCACCATCGTCGGCAACTCGCCGGCCGCCGGGCAGTTCGGGGTGGTCAGCGTCATCATGACGTCAACGCTGCGATCGTCCTTGAGGTCGACCTTGTAGATCAGGCCGAGTTCATAGATATCGGCCGGAATTTCCGGATCGAATACGGTCTTCAGCGCCGCCACGATTTCGCCGGCGAGCCGCTCGGTTTCCTCCGGCGGCAACGCCGAATGGGTTTCCATGCTGCTGGATTTGACTTCGATATCCTTGGTTTCGACAGTGTCGGTCATGAGAACAATTCCCGCGCCTTGATCAGCGCCTGCGCCAGATGGTCGACTTCTTCGCGTGTATTATACATTCCGAACGAGGCCCGGCACGTCGCCGTTACGTTGAACCGCTCTAAAAGCGGCATCACGCAATGGGTGCCGGCGCGCACCGCGATGCCCTGACGGTCGATCACGGTCGCGATGTCGTGGGGGTGCGCGCCCTTCATCTCGAACGAGATCACCGGTCCCTTGCCGCGCGCGGTGCCTATCATGCGCAGCGAATTGATTTCGCGCAGCCGCCCCTCGGCATAGGTCAAAAGATCATGCTCGTGGGCGGCGATGCGTTCCTTGCCGATCGAGTTGACGTAATCGATCGCCGCACCCAGCCCCACCGCTTCCACGATCGCCGGTGTCCCCGCCTCGAATTTGTGCGGCGGATCGCCATAGGTGACCCAGTCCCTCGCGACCTCGCGGATCATCTCACCGCCGCCATTGTAGGGCCGCATCGCCACGAGATGGCCGTGCTTGGCATAGAGCACGCCGATTCCGGTCGGCCCGTACAGCTTGTGGCCGGTGAAGACATAGAAATCAGCGTCGATGTCCTGCACGTCGATCGCAAGGTGAACCGCGCCCTGGCTGCCGTCGACCAAGACCGGGATGCCCCGGTCATGGGCGATCTTCACCACGTCCTTGACCGGCACGATTGTGCCGAGCGCGTTCGACATCTGGGTGATCGCCACCAGCTTGGTTCGCGGCGTCAGCAGCTTTTCGAATTCGTCGATCAGAAAATTGCCTTCGTCGTCCACCGGCGCCCATTTGATGACTGCGCCATGGCGTTCCCTGAGAAAATGCCAGGGCACGATGTTGGAGTGGTGCTCCATGATCGAGATCACGATCTCGTCGCCGGCCTTGATGTTCGGCTCGCCCCAGGAAGAAGCTACGAGGTTGATCGCTTCGGTCGCATTGCGGGTGAAAACGATTTCCTCGGTCCGTGCGGCGTTGATAAATTTCGCCACCTTGGCGCGACCGCCCTCATAGGCTTCCGTCGCGGCATTGGCGAGGTAATGCAGGCCCCGATGCACATTGGCATATTCGGTCTTGTAGGCCAGCATCATGCGGTCGAGCACCGCATTCGGCTTCTGCGCGGAGGCAGCGTTGTCGAGATAGACCAGCGGCTTGCCATAGACCTTCAGCGCCAGCGCAGGAAAATCCTCCCGCACCCGGGCGACGTCATAGGAACCGTTTGCGACCGCCGGATGCATGGTCATCCCCGTGCCGCCAGCCAGCGTTGCGCGGTCGACGTCGCGATCTCGCGCACGGCATCGCTGGCGATCTGCTCGATCGCCTCGCCGACAAACGCCTGGATCAAGAGCGCCTGCGCCTCCTTTTCGGAAAGGCCGCGCGCGCGCAGGTAAAACAGCAGGCTGTCGTCGAGCGCGCCCGTGGTCGCGCCGTGGCCGCAGGTCACGTCGTCGGCGAATATTTCCAGTTCCGGCTTGTTGTCCGCCTCGGCCTCTTCGGACAACAGCAGCGCCCGCGTCATCATCTTGGCGTCGGTTTTCTGGGCGTCGGGGCGAACGATGATGCGCCCCTGAAACACCGAATGTCCGCGATCGTCGACCACCGAGCGGAAGATTTCACGGCTCGTGCAGTTCGGCACGGCGTGATCCAGAAACAGTGTGGTGTCGGCATGCTGGCGACCGTTCAGCAGATTGACGCCATTGATGCTGACCTCGGCGCCTTCGCCGGCAAACGTGACGTATCCCTGGTAACGGCTGGTGCCGCCGCCGCTCGTCATATTGAACGTGTTGAGACGGGCTTTCGCGCCGACCGTGACGATCGCGGTGGATATGTTGATCGCATCCGGCGCATCGACCATGAGCCGTACATGTTGCAGCTCGGCACCCTCGCCGAGCCAGACAATGACCGCGTCGTTGACCTGATAGGATTGCCCGCCGTCAGCGGCGACGAAGCTTTCCAGCAACGTCGCCCGCGCGCCCTTGCCGACCGTCAGGAACGAGCGGGTATAGTTCGCAGCCGACGGCCGCGTTGCGACATGCACGACATGCAGCGGCCTGGTGAGCGTCGCCCCTTCGGCGACAGTGATCAGTGCGCCGTCCGTCATCATCGCCGCGTTCAGCGAGACCATCGGGCCCGAGACCGCGCCGTTGTTCAGCAAATCGGCTCTCGCCTCGTTGCCGGTTTCCTCCAGCACGTCGCGCAGCGCCCGCACGCGGACGCCGGCCTCCAGGGCCGTCAGATTCGATAGCGTGGGCGCCATTATACCGTCGACCAGCACCAGCCGCTGCGCGTCGACCGTTGCGAGCGAAACCAGCGCCGCCTCGGCGCGCTGCAGCGCGGCCGCATCCGGTGCTGCAGCGAGCGGAAGCACCTCGCGCATCAGCGCCCGCAGATCGGTGTATTTCCATTCCTCGATCCGCCGATGCGGGAGCCCCAAGCGCTGGTAAGCCTCAAAGGCCTCCTTCCGCGCCTCCGCGACCGGGCCTGCGCCGGGCAGCCGGTTCCGAGCGACAGCGAAGATATCGCCCAGCGCGCCTGCGGTGTCGGTTTTTGCCAGTGCAAGATTCATCATCAATTCCGTTTTGAATTCCGTTTCCGCCGTCAGGCCGCGTCCTCGAACTGCGCGTAACCGGAAGCCTCGAGCTCCAGCGCCAATTCCTTGTCGCCGCTCTTCACCACGCGGCCTTTCGACATCACGTGCACGAAGTCCGGCACGATGTAGTTGAGGAGCCGCTGATAATGCGTGATCACCACCATCGCGCGCTTTGGCGAACGCAACGCGTTGACGCCGTCGGCGGCGATCCGCAGCGCATCGATGTCGAGGCCGGAATCCATTTCGTCCAGGATGCACAGGCTCGGCTCGAACAGCGCCATCTGCAGGATCTCGTTGCGCTTCTTCTCGCCGCCGGAGAAGCCGACATTGACGCCGCGGCGAAGCATGTCCTGCGGAATGTTCAGGCTGTTGGCAACTTCGCGCACCTTCTTCAGGAAGTCCGGGGTCGAGAATTCGTTCTCGCCGCGCGCCTTGCGCTGGGCGTTCAGCGCGGTGCGCAGGAAATTCATGGTCGCAACACCGGGAATCTCGACCGGATACTGGAACGCGAGGAACACGCCCTTGGCGGCGCGCTCGTCGGGCGACATCTCCAGGAGGTTCTCGCCCTTGAACAGGATCTCGCCGCCGCTGACCTCGTAGCCGGGCTTGCCGGCGATGACGTGGGAAAGCGTCGATTTGCCGGAGCCGTTCGGCCCCATGATCGCATGCACCTCGCCCTCGTTCACGGTGAGCGAAAGCCCATGGAGGATCTCGCGATCATCGACACGAACCTGCAAATTCTTGACTTCGAGTAGTGCCATCATCTTCTTCCGTTTTTCGCTCCTCGTCCTGAGGAGCGCCGAAGGCGCGTCTCGAAGGACGTGGCCGACAATCTTCCTTCGCATTCCTCAAGACGGTCGCTTTCGCGCCGTCCCGAGGGATCAGGTCTTATCCGACCGAGCCTTCCAGCGAGATCGAGATCAGCTTCTGGGCTTCCACCGCGAATTCCATCGGCAGTTGCTGCAGCACGTCCTTGACAAAGCCGTTGACCACGAGGCCGACCGCTTCTTCCTGGGAGAGGCCGCGTTGCACGCAGTAGAACAGCACGTCCTCGGATATCTTCGACGTCGTCGCCTCGTGCTCGAACAGCGCCGAGGAATTCTTGGCTTCGATATAGGGCACGGTGTGCGCGCCGCATTTGTCGCCGATCAGAAGCGAATCGCAGGCGGTGAAATTGCGCGCGCCCGTCGCTTTTCGATGTGCGGTGACGAGGCCGCGATAGGTGTTCTGCGACACGCCGGCCGCGATGCCCTTGGAGATGATCCGGCTCGTGGTGTTCTTGCCGAGATGGATCATCTTGGTGCCGCTATCGACCTGCTGGTGGCCATTCGAGATCGCGATCGAGTAGAACTCACCGCGCGAATAGTCGCCGCGCAGGATGCAGCTCGGATATTTCCAGGTGATCGCCGATCCGGTTTCGACCTGGGTCCAGGAAATCTTCGAATTGTTGCCGCGGCAATCGCCGCGCTTGGTGACGAAATTGTAGATGCCGCCCTTGCCCTCGGAGTTGCCGGGGTACCAGTTCTGCACAGTCGAATATTTGATCTCGGCGTTATCCAGCGTGACCAGTTCGACCACGGCGGCGTGGAGCTGGTTTTCGTCGCGCTGCGGCGCCGTGCAGCCTTCGAGGTAGCTGACGTAGGCGCCCTTGTCGGCGATGATCAGGGTGCGCTCGAATTGCCCGGTGTTGCGCTCGTTGATGCGAAAATAAGTCGACAGCTCCATCGGGCAGCGCACGCCCGGCGGCACATAGACAAACGAGCCGTCGGAAAACACCGCCGAGTTCAGCGTGGCGAAGAAATTGTCCGAGGTCGGCACCACCGAGCCGAGATACTTCTTCACGAGCTCGGGATGCTCGCGGATCGCCTCCGAGATCGGCATGAAGATCACGCCGGCCTGCTTGAGTTCCTTCTGGAAGGTAGTCGCCACAGAGACGGAATCGAACACGGCGTCCACGGCGATCTTGCGCTCGCCTTCAGGACGCACCACGCCTTCGAGCATCTCGACTTCGCGCAAGGGAATGCCGAGCTTCTCGTAGGTCTTGAGGATTTCCGGATCGATCTCGTCGAGCGAGCCGATCTTCTTCTTCGGCTTCGGCGCGGAATAGTAATAGAGATCCTGGTAATCGATCTTGGGGTAATTGACGCGCGCCCATGTGGGCTCGGTCATGGTCAGCCAGCGGCGATAGGCTTCGAGCCGCCATTCCAGCATCCAGGCCGGTTCATTCTTTTTTGCGGAGATGAAGCGGACGGTATCTTCCGATAACCCCTTCGGGGCCTTGTCGGACTCGATAAGCGTCTCAAATCCATATCGATACTGATCGACGTCGATCTGGCGAACCCGATCGACCGTATCTTGTACGGCAGCCATTCCAATCCTCCGCTCGCGGTTTCAAGGACCGCGGTGGATCAATTCCGCAAGACTATTACGATGTTTCCCGGACGAAATCACCTGCTTAGAATCGTTCAAGCCGTGTTTCGTCCCTGATCCTTAAGTAGGCCACCTGCGAGCTTTCGCCAAGCCTCAAGGCAGCGTTCGATGTCCGCGTCTGAAGTGGACCAGCCTAGACTGAGCCGCACGGCTCCCTGGGCGATCTGGGGGCCAAATCCCATGGCTTCCAGCACGTGCGAGGGCTGCACCTTGCCGGACGAGCAGGCGGAGCCTGAAGACACCGCTATGCCCTCGAGATCGAAGCCAATGACGGCGGTTTCAGCCTTGAGGCCGGGAACCGTAAACAGCGCAGTATTGGGCAGCCGGGGTGCGTCCTCGGAGAACACCAGAATACCTGCGGTCTGCCGCAAGCCGTTTTCAAGCCTAGTCCGCAGGCCCTTGAGGCGGATGGCTTCGTCCGCCAGCGTGTCCAAGGCGGCCTTTGCCGCGGCTCCGAACCCTGCAATTCCTGCGACGTTCTCGGTCCCCGCCCGGCGGCTCAGCTCCTGACCGCCGCCGCGCAACAGCGGCTCCAATCCGGCTAACCCCTCGGCCAATACCAGCGCCCCGACCCCTTTTGGGCCGCCAATCTTGTGCGCCGAAAGCGTCATCAGATCGGCATGCAACGCATTCATATCAAGTGGGATTTTTCCAAAGGCCTGGATCGCGTCGACATGCAGCAGGGAGCCTGCGGCGTGAACAATTTCGGCCGCCTGCGCGACCGGCTGCACCGCGCCGGTCTCGTTATTGGCCAGCATCACCGACACCAGCGCCGGAGGCTTGCCCTCCAGCACACCGCGCAGACGCTCCAGATCCAGCAATCCGGAGGGCGTTACGGCGACGGTTTCGATGATCTCGGCCGGAAACCGCCCGCCTGCGAGAACTGAGGCGTGTTCGATGGCCGAGGCCACCAGCCGCTCAACCGGGAGGCCAGAGCCACGCTTGAGGCCAGGTTTCAGCGCCAGCGCGTTGGCCTCGGTTCCCCCGGATGTGAAGACGACATTTTTCGGCAGCGCGCCGACCGCGCCCGCGATAATCGCCCGGGCGTCCTCCACCAACCTCCGGGCCTGGCGGCCCTCGGCATGGACCGAGGAGGGATTGCCGCAGAGATCCCAGCGCCGCAGCCATCACCTCCCGCGCTTCTCGGCGAAGCGGGGTCGTTGCATTCCAGTCGAGATAGACCCGGTCAGACATTGAGTATCATGTTACCTTAAACTAGAGGCTTTCGCGCCGGCGTGTCTCCGACGGCATCCCGTCGCTTACATCAGGCTTATCCCAGTTGGCGATCGCGGCGTCCGCTGGCAATCGGAACGCTAACATCTTGAACAATCTGCCGGATGCTCAAAACCCTTGCTTTTTGCCCCTTGCCTCATGCTAGAACGCGGCCTCCAGTTCACCAGGCGCCGTTCGCGCATCGTCCCAACGACGTCTGATCAGCCCCTTATCTTGCTGCGAGGTTTTGTCTGCCGAAGCGCCAGATAGAGCCAGCACAAAGTCGGTTGATTTTGCCAAGGACCATCAATGCCTGAAGTCATTTTCACCGGCCCCGCGGGCCGCCTCGAAGGCCGTTACCATCCGGCGAAGCAGAAGAATGCGCCGATCGCGATGGTGCTGCATCCGCATCCGCAGTTTCACGGCACCATGAATCACCAGATCATCTACCAGTGTTATTACGCCTTCGCCCATCGCGGATTCTCGGTACTGCGTTTCAATTTCCGCGGCGTCGGCCGTAGCCAGGGATCGTTCGATCACGGCACCGGCGAGCTCTCCGATGCCGCTTCCGCGCTCGATTGGGCGCAGACCATCAATCCGGAAGCGCGCGCCTGCTGGGTCGCGGGCTTCTCGTTCGGCGCCTGGATCGGCATGCAACTGTTGATGCGCCGACCCGAGGTCGAGGGCTTCATCTCGATTGCGCCGCCCGCCAACCTCTACGACTTCTCGTTCCTCGCCCCCTGCCCGTCGTCAGGCCTGATCGTGCATGGCGAGAAGGATGCGGTGGTGCCGCCCAAGGACGTCAACACGCTGGTCGAGAAGCTCAAGACCCAGAAGGGCATCGTGATCGACCAGCAGATCATCCCCGGCGCCAACCATTTCTTCGACGGCAAGCTGGAGCCCTTGATGCAGACGGTGACCGGCTATCTGGACATGCGGCTTGCCAACGTTCGATAGGGCTTCAGATCGGCCATAGGATCGACCATGACTTCGTTCGTGGCGCTTCTTCGTGCGGTCAATGTCGGCGGCACCGGAAAGCTGTCGATGAGCGATCTCAAGGAGTTCTGCGAGGAGCTCGGCTTCGGAAGCGTCCGCACCTACATCGCCAGCGGCAATGTGGTGTTCGAAAGCCGCAAGTCCGAAGCCACGATCAAGGCTACCCTTGAAAAGCGCCTGGAGGCCTATGCCGGCAGGCCGGTCGGCGTGCTGGTGCGCAGCGCCGCCGAGATGGCGCAGGTACTCGCCGACAATCCGTTTCCGAAGTTGGCGCCGAACCGCACCATGGCGGTGTTCCTCGACCGCGCGCCATCAGCGGACACGTTGGCCGGCATTCGTGGCCAGCAGGACGAAGTAATCCGGCTGGGGCGCCGCGAAATCTACATCCATTACGGCCAGGGCATGGCCTCATCGAAGCTGGTCATTGCCGCCGCCAAATCAGGCACCGCGCGCAATATGAACACGGTAGCGACGCTCGCGCGGATGGCTGCCGAACTCTGACACTGAACGGTGGCGATGCTGCCGCATCAACCGCGCCGGTTCACGGCCTTGCGATCACGCCCCCGGTCATCGGGATCGGCACGCCGGTCGTGGCGGGATAGCTGAGCGGCAGGCCCTTGAGGCCGCGCGCCGCCAGAAAGCCGAACGCCTGGGCTTCGATCGCATCCGTCGACCAGCCCAGCGCGTCGGCCGCCTCGACGGTAGCGGGTGCGAGACGCTCGCGTAGCATCCGCAGCATGGTGAGATTGCGCGCACCACCGCCGGCCACGATCCAGCTTCGCGGCAGCTTCGGCAGCAGCGGAACGACCTGGGCGATCGCCGCGGCCGTGAAGGCGGTCAGCGTCGCCGCACCATCGGCCGGCGGCATGTCGCGCAGCACAAGCCTGGAAAAATCGTTGCGGTCGAGCGATTTCGGCGGCGGCAGCGCAAAAAACGCATGCTTCAGCGCCTCGGCAATCCACGCATGGTCGGCGGTTCCCTGGGCGGCCGTGCGGCCTTCGCAATCGAACGGCTGGCTCATGGTGCGGAGCATGTGATCATCGAGCAGCGCGTTGCCGGGCCCGGTATCGCAGGCGATCAGGACGTCGCCGCCATCGATATAGGTGATGTTGGAAACGCCGCCGATATTGAGCACGACGATGGGCCCTTCGCGTTCAAGCGACTGGGCGAGCGCGCGATGGTAGACTGGAACGAACGGCGCGCCCTGCCCGCCGGCGGCGACATCGGCGGCGCGGAAATCGTGCATGACCGGGATATGGATCGCCTTGGCGAGCGCCGCGGCGTCGCCGATCTGCACGGTCATCCCCTCGGCCGGCCGGTGCAGCACGGTCTGGCCATGAAAACCGACGATGTCGATATCCTCACAGCTGATGCGGTTCTGCGCGGTAAAGCTGGCAACGGCCTCCGCGTGCGCCACGGTAACGGCGCGCTCGGCCTCGCGCAGGATGCCTGGCCGCGCATCGCGCTGCGACAGGTGGACGGCTTCCGTCAGGGCCTGGCGGAGCAGGCGGCGCTCGGCTTCCGTATAGGGTCGGTACCCCGATGGGCCAAACGCCCGGACCCGTTTGCCATCGGTTTCGATCATGGCGACATCCACCCCGTCGAGCGAGGTGCCGCTCATCAGACCGATTGTCGTCAACATCATTGCAATCAAGCCCCAGCCTTGGCCCTACCCTAGGACGTTCAGCTTGTGCCAAACGGGCACTTCTTATAATGCCACAACGCGTAGGTTAACGTGAGCCTATTCCGCAGGATTCCGAAATCCCTTGAAGTTAACGTAAAACAAAAATGATCCGAGTCGCGCAGAGATGACCGCCTTTAAATCTGATTTTCTCAATGTGCTGCAAAGCCGCGGCTTTATTCATCAATGTTCCGACTTCGAAGGCCTCGACGCGCTTGCCGCAAAGGGTGAGGCAACGGCCTATGTCGGGTACGATTGCACCGCGCCGTCCCTGCATATCGGCAACTTCCTGACCATGATGATGCTGCATTGGCTGCAGCAGACCGGTAACAAGCCGATCACGCTGATGGGTGGCGGCACCACGATGGTCGGTGACCCTTCCGGCAAGGACGAGACGCGCGTGCTGCGCACCATCGCAGAGATTGAAGCCAACAAGGCAAGCATCCGTGGCGTGTTCTCCAAGGTGCTTCGCTACGGCTCCGGCGCGAGCGATGCGGTCATGCTCGACAATGCGGAATGGCTGACCAAACTGAACTGGATCGAAATGCTGCGCGACATTGGCCGGCATTTCTCGGTCAACCGCATGCTGACGATGGATTCGGTCAAGCTCCGTCTCGAACGCGAGCAGGAGATGAGCTTCATCGAATTCAACTACATGGTCTGCCAGGCCTACGACTTCGTCGAACTGTCACGGCGCGTCGGTTGCCGATTGCAGATGGGTGGCTCGGATCAATGGGGCAACATCGTCAATGGCGTCGACCTCGGCCGACGCATGGGCGCGCCGCAATTGTTCGCGCTGACGACGCCGCTGCTCACGACCGCGTCGGGCGACAAGATGGGAAAGACCGCCAAAGGCGCGGTCTGGCTCAACGCCGACCAATTCAGTCCGTACGATTTCTGGCAATACTGGCGCAACACCGAGGACGCCGACGTCGCGAAATTTCTCAAGCTCTTCACGACCCTGCCGCTTGCCGAAATCGAGAAGCTCTCCGCGCTGCGGGGCGCCGAGATCAACGAAGCCAAGAAGGCTCTGGCAGATGCCGCGACCGCGCTCTTGCACGGCGCAGATGCGGCCCGCGTCGCGGCGGAAACCGCGCGGCAGACCTTCGAGGAAGGCGCGATCGCCGAAAACCTTCCCACCGAACTGATACCAGAACATGAGCAAAAGCTTTTTTGCGGTCAGGACGGTCTATCGGTAATCATCGCGCTTCAGCTTACTAAGCTCGTCCGATCCAATGGCGAGGCACGCCGTCTAATTGAATGGCGTGGCGTGCGGATCAACGACGTCACGGTTACCGACCATCATGCAGATGCTCACCCCGGCCGACCTTAGGGACGGTGTCATTAAGGTTTCACTGGGCAAAAAGCGCCACGTCCTGCTCAAGCCTGCATAGGCGTATTCGCGTTAGGCACTTGCTCGGGAGCGCGGAAACGCGCTCCCATGCTCCCATGGATAAAAATACGCCACGGGAGGATACGCTGGCGAAGCCGACAAGGCCCGCGCGCACGGCGCTTAACGTGCTGGCGCTGTGTTTTGCGCTATCGGTGCTCGGCCGCGGTCTCGGCGAAAGTTTTACCGTGTTTCTGCTGCCGATCTCGGAGAGTTTCGGCTGGGACCGCGCCCAGGTCGTCTCGGTCTACTCGCTGACCGCGCTCGCCGGCGGGCTGGCGTCACCGCTGATCGGCCGGCTGTTCGATTATTCCGGGCCCCGCAGCGTCTATTCGCTCGGATTGCTTCTGCTTGCCGGCGCGTTCCTGTTCGCCGCGAACGCGAGCCATCTTTGGCAGTTCCAGCTGAGCCTCGGCTTGTGCGTCGGTATCGGGATCGCGTTTATCGGCAATGTTCCGAACTCCATCCTGCTCGGCCGGTGGTTTGGCCCGCGATTGCCGACCGCGATGGCGGTGGTTTACTCCGCAACCGGCGCAGGCGTCCTGGTCCTGCTGCCGGCGTCGCAGGTTCTGATCGATCATCTCGGCTGGCGGGGCGCCTACCAGATCTTTGGCGGCGCGGCGCTGGTCCTGCTTGTGCCGCTATTGATCTTGCCCTGGCGGCTGTTCTCCACCGGCTCGCCCCATCTTGCCAAAACCGCCACCGCCGACGTCGCCGATGAGGGCTGGACGCTTTCGAGCGCGATGCGCCACCACGCGTTCTGGGCACTGTTCTCGACATTCTTCTTCACCGCAATCGGCATGTATGCGATCGCGCCGCAAGTCGTGGCCTATCTGATCGACGCGGGATTCCCGCCGTTGCAGGCGGCGACCGCCTGGGGGTTTTCCGGCGTCGTGCTGCTGTTCGGCATGCTCGGCGTCTCCTGGCTCGACGGTATCATCGGCCGCAGGCCGTCGGTGCTGTTCAGCTACGCGCTGTCGATCGCAGGCATCTTCCTGCTCTGGCTGCTGCAATGGCATCCGAACGTCTGGATACTCACGGGCTTCGTCGTTTGCTTCGGCAGCATGATCGGCTCGCGCGGCCCGCTGCTCTCCGCAACCGCAATGAAGATTTTTCGGGGAAAACGCGTCGGGACGATCTACGGCTCGATCTCGATCGGCAGCGGGCTCGGATCGGCGTTCGGCTCCTGGAGCGGAGGCCTGATCCATGACTGGAGCCACAGCTACAATCCGCTGCTCGCGTTTGCGCTGGTCAGCGTGATCCTCGGCATGATCCCGTTTCTGGTGGTGCCGGCGCTGCGGCGCTAGCCCCAGCCTGGTTTGTTCACCATTGATAAAACCGTTCCTGATAGCCCTCTGCGCACAGTTTCTTGCCAGAGGCCAAAATGAGTCTACTTAGCCGACTGAAGATCCGCACCAAACTCGCGAGCATGGTTGCCCTGGCGGCGCTGACGGTATGTGCCATCATTGCGGTCGCAGCCTCGCTGAGCGAGAGGCGCATGATGGAGGACAGGGTCGTGCAGCTGCGCACGGCAGTCGAACTGCTGGTTGGCCTGGCAGAGACGCTGCAGAATGAGGTCGCGTCAGGGAAAATGTCCCTCGTCGAGGCGCAGCACCAGTTCCGCCAGCGCGGCGGCCGCATGATGTTCAATAAGGGGCAAGGCTATCCCGTCGTCTACAACCCGGACACTTCTCTTTTGCTCAACGGGGCCAACCCTCAGCTCGAAGGCAAGATCACCGGTGCGGTGGATTCCAACGGTGTGATGATCGCTGACGCCATCATCAACGCCGGCCAGCGGAGCCCCGATGGAGCGACGGCCTCATATCTCTACCCCCGACCGGGCCAGACCGTCCCGGTTCGGAAAATGGTCTTCGCACGTCATTTTGCGCCGTGGAATGTCACCATGAGTTATGGGCTGTATGTGGATGACGTCAATGCAGACGTAAATGCGCTGCTGCTGCGCCTTGGCGCGATCGGCGCCGGCGTCATAATGCTGATGTCGTTGTTGTCGTGGTTGATCGCCCGGGACATCCTGGGAGCGCTCGACCGACAGAAGAACCGGATGCAACGCATCGCTCACGGATCGCTGGACCACGCGGTCGAAGAAACCGAACGCGGCGACGAGATCGGACGCATGGCGGAAACGCTGGAGATGTTGCGGCAGACGGCAATGACGGCGCGGGCGCTGGAAGCCGAGCAGATTTCGACGAAGCAACAAGCCGAAAACGAAAAGCGTGAAGCACTTATTGCGCTGGCCGATCGATTTGACGCCTCCGTGGGCCGGCTTGTTGGATTGATGGCGTCGGGTTCGACCGAACTGGAATCGACCGCGCAGTCCATGACCGGTACGGCGGAACGCACCAACCACCAAGCGACGGTCGTCAGCGCGGCCGCAACAGAAGCCAGCACACGCGTGCAAACGGTCGCCGCTGCGGCGGAAGAATTGTCCTCGTCGATCAGCGAAATCAGCCGCCAGGTCGCGCAATCCGCCGATATCACCGCCCGCGCCGTCGACAACGCGCATCGCACCGACACCATCGTACGCGCCCTTGCCAAGGGAGCTCAGCAGATCGAGCAGGTGGCGGAGCTTATTTCAAGTATCGCGGGTCAGACCAACCTGCTCGCGCTCAACGCCACCATCGAAGCCGCTCGCGCGGGCGAGGCCGGCAGGGGCTTCGCGGTGGTAGCGGCCGAGGTCAAAAGCCTTGCGAGCCAGACCGCGGAAGCCACCAAGCAGATCGGCACCCGCATTACCCAGATCCAGAGCGCGACCAAGGAAGCCGTCGAGGCAATCCAGGGCATCACCGCCACCATCGAGGAAGTCAGCGTGATCGCAACAGCGATCGGCTCCGCGATCGAGGAACAGGGCGCGGCTACCGCGGAGATCGCGCGCAACGTGACGCAGACGGCGCATGCGACGCAGGAGGTAACGACGAATATTGGCGGCGTCAGCAGCGCGGCCCACGAAACCGGTGACGCCGCCGGCCTCGTTCTTACCGCGGCCTCCGATCTCTCCAAGCAGGCCGAGCAACTGTCCGGCGAGGTCAACACCTTCCTGGCTGGCGTACGCGCGGCTTAGAGCGTTTTGGCGCGAAGTGGATACCGGTTCGCGTAAAGTCAACGCCTCAAAATAGGATAAAGCCTCGGCTCTGATTCAATCAGCACCGATCGGACGCCAGTGGTGGTTCAGAAGTTCTCTTCATCGAAGCAGCGATTCCATCAAGAGAACTTCTGAAGCAAAACCACTCTAAAATCATAGATTTCTAGTGTCCTTTCGAATCCGAAGTTCGCAAAAGAGGGTACTGCAAGGGAGTGCGAACTTCGGATTCGGGACACCGGAGGATGCCGCCGTCCGTCAGTTGTTGCTTGACGGAAATTCGACCGGTTTGTCCTGCTTGCCGGTGTTGAAATCCCAGATTTTCCTGGCTACCCCCGGGAAGATCGCGGAAATCGGATTGACGCGAAGCGTCGGCTTGTCCGGAGTACCAACGACCTCATAGGTGATGCCGAACAGCCCTTCATTGCTGCCGCCACCCAGGACCAGCCCGAAAAGCGGAATTTGGCCGAATATGTTGTTCAGGCCGTAAATCGGAACGAAAGTGCCGCTCATGCGCACCTGGTTGCCGAAGTAATCGATGCTGCCCTCGATCGTCCCGCCAACCGTGGGACCTCGCAGCACGCCTTCCCGGATCGTGAGCTGTCCATTCTGCCGGGTAAACTCCGCACGCAGCCGAGAAAAGCCGATGCCGCTTTGAGCTCCCGCCGGGCCGCCCGCCGCCAGACGATCAAGCGCACCCTCGCCCTTGACGGTAAAATCCTTCACATTGAGCAATCCCTCTCTCGCGCTTGGCTCGACCGTCGGAGGGTCCATCGCCAATTGAAGCTGGCCACCGACTACTTTGGAATAGGTGTCGGTGAAGCGGAGGAACGCGCCGGCGTCGTTGGTCTCGAGATAAATCACCTCGTGCCCCTGCGCTCGGCCGCGCAAGTCCGCGGTCAGCGGCGTATCGCGTCCAAGCTTGCTGCTGAACGCAAAGCTCTTGATCGTTCCATTGCGGCGCGACAGTTTGGCATCGACGCTGCGCAGCGCCTCGCCAAAATAACCCGCAACCGCGCCTAACTTGACGTCCACATCGAGATCGACGTTCTTGGATTTGCTCTTGGGATCGGCTTCCCTGCCCGAGATCGCGGATTTGAGAAAACCGCGACCGTCGAATACATCGCCCCGCATGATGACCTTGAGCACGCCATCGGGGCCTCGGTCGGCCCGCAGCGAGGTTTTGTCGCCCTCGGAAGGCGAATAGGTCGGGAAGTTCGCATTCATCAGATCGCCGTTCTGATCGACCTCGAGCGCCCCCTTGATCGACACGCCGCCGCCTTCGATGACGATGTCTTCGAGGCGGGTCGACTGCGGCTTCTGAACCACGTTGAAAGTCGCGCGGCTCGTTTTGCCCGGCAACTTGACCCAGCCCGGCAGGATATTGTCGAGCTTCAATGCGGTCAGATCGGCATCGATGCCGACGCGGGTGTCGCCGCCGATCTTGCCGATCAGCTTGACCGGAATGGCGCCGCTGACGGCAGGTCCGAGGTCGAAGCCGAGGCGCGCCCGGCTCGCATCATCCAGTGTCGCCGCCAATTTGATGTCCGCGTCGCCCTCACTCGGCTTGCGGTAGTCCAGCGAGGCGGGCTGCCCGTTGATCTTCACGTCACCCTTGACCTGATAGCCTTGATTGTTGGCGACAACCTTCAGCGCATTGGCCTCCAGCTTCTGATTCATCACCAGGCGATCGGCGGCAAATCCGCCGAGGTCGGCAGTAATCGCGTAGGTCGTGTCCGCCTTGGTGAGTTGGCGCTTGATCGGCAGGCCGAGGGTGACAAGCGCGGAAACCGTTCCCTTGCTCGAATTGGGATCGACCAGGGTGCCGGAGAATTCGCTGAGTCTGTCGGATGCGAGAATCTCCGCGGCCGCCGGCACCGGACCGTCGATCCGGAACTTGACCCGGGCCGGTGACGGCTTCGGCGCCATGTCCGGCACCTCGAACACAAAGTCGGAGATGTTGAGTTTGCGACCCGCCGGCGTATCGGCCACGCCCTGCCCGATCGTTACCGTCGCGGTACGGCCCGTCACGTGCGCCTTCAAATCCGCGTCGCGCACCGACCGGCAGATCGTCCACCGGCCGCAACGCCACGCCGTTGGCAACGATGTTGACGTTGAGGCCGTCATCGGGAATAGGCGGTCCTCGCCGTGAAAGGTTTCGGACCGGCGAATTGACGCCGACCTCGATGCGCTGAACCGAGCCGCGTTCGACCCGGTCGATCACCCATTCGCGCACTTCGGGAACGATCAGGGTGGGCCATATCCGCTTCAGCGCGGATGCCGACATGGGCGTCCCGGCAAAACCGAGTGTCAGACGCGGTTCGGCCGAATAATCGATACTGCCGGTTCCGGCGACGCCGATGTCGCCGTTGCTGAAGTCGGCCTGCGTCAGCAGCACGCGCCGCTTGTCGGTGTCGAAGCGCATGCCGATGGCGACGCGGTTGAAGATCAGCGGCGGTTCGTTGTCGATCCCGGCCAGCAGGATGGTGCCGCCGCTCAAGCCCAACTGCCAGTCGGCCACGTTGTCGTTGGGCGGCTCGATATGGGCGAGCAGCGTGATCCTGTTTTGCCCGGAAATAATCTTGAAGGGCGCCAGCAACACGCGCCGCCCGGAATCCCATTCGACGTTCACTTCCGCCGAATTGATCGCCATCGGATAATCGGGCGTATCGCTGTCGATGATGTCTCCGGCGCCCGCCGTGATCTTGCCGCGGAAATAGGTCGGCAGGCCGTCGCGGCCCAATTCGCCCTTCAATTCGCCGCTCAGCGGCAAATTCGCGCTGTAAGTCAGATCCTTCAACCGCAATGCCAGCAGGATATTCGTGGTCGAGACCTTGTCGGCCCGTATATCCACCGATCGCACGCCGTTCGCGGGAGGTCCCACCGCCACATGCAGCGACCAGGCACGCTTGCCCTCTTCGCCGACGCTCAGCGCCACCCCGCCGCCGCTGGGCCGCCGCAGACTGAGGGTGATGTTCTGGAAATTCCATTTGTTGCCGCGCTGCTGGTCGTCGACGGTCAGGTTGCCGTTCTTCAACCCGATTTCATTGAGGTTTTGTCCATCAAGGCCGGTCAGGCTCAGGCTATCGAGCCAGTCAAGACCGGCAAGCAGCCCGCTCTGCGTACTATCGGGAGCGGCCGGCGCAGCGGCGGGCGAGCCAGCGGGCGAAGACGGAGCGGGAACCAAAGACGGCCCCGCCTGGCGCGGAAACGTGCCCGCAATACCTGCGTCTTTCTTTGAAGCGACGCCGGTCGCAAGCGGCCGCGCGTTGTCGCCAGCGGAAACGGTGACGTAGCCGTCCGGCGTGATTCGCACCGCGAGTTCGGCATCCACCAGATTGAGGCTCTCGGCGCGCAGACGCCCCATCAACAGCGCGGAGCCCGAAAGCTTCACCTCAGCCTTCGGCGCGCTCGCCACGATCGCATGGTCACGATCCCGCACGATGATATCGCGGATGCGCACGGCGATGCGAATTCTGCCGGCACGTTCGATCTGCGTGCCGCCGACCTCGACGGTGTTTCCGTGACCTATGTTTTCCTCGATCGCCGAAGCCAGCCAGGGCGTGGCCATTTCGAGGTTGATCGGACCGGCACCCAGCCGCCACCACAACCCGCCGAAGCAGCCGATGAAGATCGCCAGCAGCGCCGCGATAGCGATGGCAACACGTCTTATCCAGCGTTCACCGGCAAGCCAGTGCCGGAACGCGCCGACGCGATCACTGAGCACGTAGAAGCGCGAGCTCGACCGCGACAACAGCCGGCGTGCGCGATGGCCGGCCACCTCATCGTGTTCCTGATCCCAACCGGCATCATCCCACTGCGGCAGCTCGACGTCAGCACGCGGATTTGACCCCTGGGGCGACGTGTTCCTTACCATTGCCTCTCGGTGCTGGCGCTGATCGTAAGATTGATCGCCGTCGGGACCTCGTCCACGCAACGAAGGCCCCCGTGCCGGCATTGCTACCAATCCTCACCTAATACCCATGCTCGTCATCTGGCCCAAGCAGCACATCCAACGAGCCGACGGGTGGCGTGTCGAATTCCTTTTAAGCATACTCCGAGCCGATCTGGCTTGCCCAGCAGTCGGCCTGATTCCAGCTCGCCTGAATAGCCTAATGATTGATCCGCGGAAAGCGACGAAAGGAAGGCGTATGTCCAAGAAAACGCGCGAGAAATCCTCCAGATTGTCTGTCGGCAAACCGACCGCGGCTCGATCGAAGACGAAAGCGAGGAGCCCCAAATCCCGAGGGCCGGGTGCAGGCAAGTCAGCCAAGAACGCGAAAAACAGGCAAACCGGAAGCGCCGTGTCGAAAGCATCGGATAAACGATCGTCGAAAACATCAAGCCCGCCCGGTGCCGGAAAATCGGTGCGGCGGACCGCGGCTGGACCGAAAGCCAGGACCGCAACTCCTTCACTGAGGAAACCCGCTGCCCCGGTCGCTGCCCAACCGGCTCTGGCCGAGGGCGCGAAGGCGCCGTCGTTTCGCTTGCCGCGGGATGGCGGCAGCACCGTCTCGCTGGGGGATTTCGCGGGCAAAAAGCTGGTGCTGTTTTTCTATCCGCGCGCGGACACGCCGGGCTGCACGAAGGAAGCGATCGACTTCACGCGGCTTGCGAACGCGTTTGCGGAAAGCAAGACCGCCGTGCTCGGCGTTTCGGCCGATCCGCCGAAGGCGCAGGAAGCCTTTCGAAACAAACACGAACTCTCCGTTCCTCTCGCTTCAGATGAGCAGCACGCGATGCTTGAGGCCTACGGTGCATGGGGCGAAAAATCCATGTATGGCAGGACCTTCCTGGGCATTCTTCGCACAACGGTTCTGATCGGGGCCGATGGCCGCATCATCAGAATCTGGCGCAAGGTGAGGGTGGACGGCCACGCCGACGAGGTGCTTGCCGCCGCCAAGGCCGCCTGACACGGCGGCCCCATTCGCGAAAAATTAACCATGACGAGGTCAAATCAACCCCGCAAATTGGGCCGTAAGGAACTCACCTCCGACCGGCGCGGGAGTGCCGATGTCGTACCGTTCCGGTCATCATGCCGAGCATCATCACCATCATGACCACGGCAGGCAGTCCGCTCGCCAGCCGGTTGCCCATGCTTCGGCCGCCGCACAGCGCGCGCAAAGCAGCTATACGCTGTTACACGCCGGCAAGCAGGTCCGGTTTGGCCCGGTCGTATTCTGGATCGTGGTCGGAACCGTGACGGCGCTGGGCATGTGGTCGGCCGCGACCGCGACCTATTTCGCGTTCCGCGACGACGTTCTTACCCGGCTGATCGCGCGTCAGGCGGAGATGCAATACGCCTACGAAGACCGCATCGCGGAACTCCGCGCCAAGGTCGACCGCGCCACCAGCCGCCAGTTGCTGGACCAGGAACAATTCGACCAGAAGCTCGAACAGGTCATGCGGCGGCAGACCACCCTGGAATCGCGCGCAACTGCGCTCGGCGCCATCCCGGATATGCAGGCCACCGGATCGATCCGCGCACCGTCGCGAGGCGCCACCGCAACCGATCCGGCGGCTTCAGGCGTGCCGAAACCCTCGCCGATCAGCGATACCGCGGTCTTCGTCGCGCCGCCTGACCGCGAAGCACGTCTGGAATCGCGCGCGCCGATTGCCGTCAATCCGCCGCCGAACAAGTTCGCGAAGATCCAGGGCGTCGACAATGTGATCGTCCGCCTGCAGACCTCGCTCGATCAGGTCGAGCGGCGCCAGCTCGCAGCGCTCAGCTCGGTCGAAGACGGCATGGAATCCCGCGTGCGCCGGATGCGCGGCGTGTTCACCGATCTCGGCCTTGATATCTCCCAGCTCGAAGCTGCATCCCCGCGCACGGCCATGGGTGGCCCCTATGTTCCCGTCAAGCTTGCTGCTGACGCCGGCCCGTTCGAGCGCCAGCTCTACAGGATCAACGTCACCCGCGCTCGGGTGGAGCGTCTCAACCGGACGCTGGCGCTGGTGCCGTATCGAAAGCCGGTGATCGGCGAAGTCGAATTCACGTCGGGCTTCGGCGTCCGCAGCGATCCCTTCCTCGGTCGCCCGGCCATGCACACGGGCCTGGATTTCCGCGCGGCAATGGGCGACCCGGTGCGCGCCACCGCGAACGGAAAGGTGGTGTCGTCCGGTTGGGCCGGCGGCTATGGCCGCATGGTGGAAATCGACCACGGCAACGGCCTGTCGACCCGCTACGGGCATCTCTCGGAAATCAACGTCAAGGTCGGCGACACGATCAAGATCGGACAGGTCATCGGCGCCGTTGGCTCGACCGGCCGATCGACCGGACCGCATCTGCATTACGAAACCCGGATCGACGGCGAAGCGGTCGATCCGCAGAAATTCCTGCGCGCCGGGGTGCGCCTGAGCGCGGGCTGAAAACGCGGCTCCTCGCCACTTGCCGTGATCGAGCGGTCAGTCCCTTTCCGCGCCGGCCCCGCAGCGCGGAAAAACTCAATCCACGTCCTCGACCGCGCCAGGCGCTGTCCCGAACGCGCGCTGCGCGAGCGTCGCCGCCATGAATTCGTCGAGGTCGCCGTCAAGCACGCCGGAAGTATCCGACGTCTGCACGCCGGTGCGCAGATCCTTCACCATCTGATAGGGCTGCAGGACGTAAGAGCGGATCTGGTGGCCCCAGCCGATATCGGTCTTGGCGGCCTGGTCGGCGGCGGCCTGCTCCTCGCGCTTCTTCAGCTCGATCTCGTAGAGCCGCGCGCGCAGCATGTCCCACGCCTGGGCCCGGTTCTTGTGCTGCGATCGTCCGGCCTGGCAGACCACTGCAACCCCGGTCGGAATGTGGGTGAGCCTTACCGCGGATTCGGTCTTGTTGACGTGCTGGCCGCCCGCGCCGCCCGAGCGCATGGTGTCGGTGCGCACGTCGGATTCCTTGATGTCGATCTTGATGCTGTCGTCGACCACGGGGAAAATCGCGACGCTGGAGAACGAGGTGTGCCGGCGCGCATTGGAATCGAACGGCGATATCCGCACCAGCCGGTGCACGCCCGCTTCGGTTTTCAGCCAGCCATAGGCATTGTGGCCGCTGATCTGGATGGTGGCGGACTTGATGCCCGCCTCTTCACCTTGCGTCTCTTCCAGATATTCGATCTTGAAACCGTGCTTTTCGGCCCAGCGCGTGTACATGCGCAGCAGCATCGCGGCCCAATCCTGGCTTTCGGTGCCTCCCGCGCCGGCGTGAACCTCGAGATAGGAATCGAAGCGGTCGGCTTCGCCCGACAGCAAGGCTTCGAGTTCGCGGCGCGCGACTTCCTTTTTCAGGGCTTTCAGCGCGGCCTCGGCCTCAGCCACCACGCCCGGATCGTTCTCGGCCTCGCCGAGTTCGATCATGCCGACATTGTCCTCAAGCTCGCGCTCGACCTTGCCGATGCCGTTGAGCCCATCGTCAAGCGAGGTTCGCTCCTGCATCAGCTTCTGGGCCTTCTGCGGATCGTTCCAGAGGTTGGGGTCTTCGGCGAGCTTGTTCAGCTCCGCCAGGCGCGCCGTCGATTTCTCGACGTCAAAGATGCCTCCTCAGCAGCCCGACTGACTGCTTGATCTCTTCAACTAGGCGTTCGACTTCGGCGCGCATGGGTTCTCTGATCTGCGGCGCAAACCGCTATTTATGATGCCGCAAGGGATGTAGCGGCGGACGCCGCAAAGCGCAATCGGGGCTTGTTTGGTTTGGGTGTTTTACTTCGCGCCAACCGGCGCCCTGCTTCGTTCAAACCCGCTAATACAATCCGCCGGTGCCGGGGCGGAACAGACTGCGATCTGCATCGGGTGGCGGCTGCAGCGGGCGGCCGTCGGCATCGGCAACGCCGATCACGGAGTAATTATCCGGTGGCGCGGTACCCGGCTTGAAGGCTTCGAGAATAGTCCGGCCGCCATCGCCCGGACCGGCGCGCATGCCGCTCTTGGCGTCGACACGGATCAGCTTGATCCCGGCCGGCACCTTGAACGGGATAGCCGGCTTGTCGGCCAGCGCGAGCTTGAGGAAGTCGCGTGCAATCGGCGCGGCGAGGTGACCGCCAGTTGCGTTCCGGCCGAGATTGCGCGGCTTGTCGTAGCCCACATAAATACCGACCACGATGTCCGGCGAGAAGCCAATGAACCAGGCATCCTTTTGATCGTTTGTGGTGCCGGTCTTGCCGGCGATCGGCTTGCCTACTTCCTTGACTACCGTTGCGGTACCGGCCTGCACCACGCCTTCCATCATCGAGGTGATCTGATAGGCCGTCATCGTATCCAGCACCTGTTCGCGGCGATCGATGAGCTGGGGCTCGGGCTGATTCTTCCAGCCGCCGGGGGCATCGCAGCCGCGGCATTCGCGGGTGTCATGCTTGAAGATCGTATGGCCGTAACGGTCCTGGATGCGATCGATCAACGTCGGCTTCACGCGCCGCCCGCCATTGGCAATCATCGAATAGGCCGTGACCATGCGCATGACCGTGGTTTCGCCGGCACCGAGCGCGTAGGAAAGATAGTTCGGCAACTCGTCATAGACGCCGAAACGTCTCGCATATTCGCCGATCAGCGGCATGCCGATGTCCTGCGCCAACCGCACCGTCACCGTATTGAGAGACAATCTGAGTGCGTTACGCAGCGTCGTCGGGCCGTTGTATTTGCCTGCCGAATAGTTTTCCGGACGCCAGACGCCGGCGCCCTGCCCCTGGTCGATTTCGATCGGCGCGTCGACCACCTGGGTCGATGGCGTATAGCCGTTGTCCAGCGCGGCCGAATAAACGATTGGCTTGAACGACGAACCCGGCTGCCGATAGGCCTGGGTCGCGCGGTTGAACTGGCTCTGGTCGAACGAGAAGCCGCCGACCATCGCCAGCACCCGACCGGTCCAGGGATCCATGACCACCATCGCGCCGGAGAGTTCCGGAAGTTGGCGCAGCCGGAACTGGCCCTCAACCGGAGCGCCATCCCTGAACAACGGATCCGCATAGATGACGTCACCCGGCGACAGCACCTGCGCCACGGATGTCGGCGTTCTGCCCTTCGCCGGGCCGGCCGCGGCCCTCGCCCATCTCACGCCATCCAGCGTGATGATCCCGGTTTGCCGTTCCTTGGATATGGCACCACCCAGTTCGCGGCCGGGCTGAAAACCGATCCGCGCCGATTGATCGCTGGTCTCCAGCACCACCGCCATTCGCCAGGGCGAGATATCCGAAAGCGATTTGACGTCGGCAAGTCTCACGCCCCAGTCGCCTGATATATCGAGCTTGCTGATCGCACCGCGCCAGCCCTGCGCCTCGTCGTAATTGACGATGCCGGCGGCCATGGTCTTGCGCGCCATCACCTGGATCTTCGGATCGAGCGTGGCTCTCACCGACAGACCGCCCTCGTAAAGCTTCTTCTCGCCGTATCGCTCGAAAATATCGCGGCGAACTTCTTCCGCAAAATACTCGCCGGCGAAAATATGCGCGCCATTGGCCCGGTTGGTCACGGTGAGCGGATCCTTGCGGGCCTTGTCCGCATCGGCCTGCTTGATCCAGCCGTTTTCCAGCAACCGGTCGATCACGTAATTGCGTCGCTCGATCGCCCTGTCGCGGTTGCGCACCGGATGCAGCGCCGCCGGCGCCTTCGGCAGCGCGGCGAGGTAGGCGGCCTCCGCCACGGTGAGTTCGTTGACCGATTTGTCGAAATAGACGAGCGAGGCCGCAGCGACGCCGTAGGCGCCAAGGCCGAGATAAATTTCGTTCAGATAGAGTTCGAGAATCTTGTCCTTCGAATAGGTGCGCTCGATCCGCATCGCCAGCAGGGCTTCCTTGATCTTGCGCGTAAATGAGACCTCGTTGGTCAGAAGGAAGTTCTTGGCGACCTGTTGGGTGATCGTGGAAGCCCCCTGAGGACGACGGTTGGAACCGAAGTTCTGCGCGTAGAGAACCGCCGCACGCGCCATGCCCGAGAAGTCGATGCCGCCATGCTCGTAGAAATTCTTGTCCTCGGCCGCCAGGAACGAATTGATAACCAGCTTTGGCACCGCCTGGATCGGCAGATACAGGCGGCGCTCCTTGGAATATTCACCCAAGAGCGCGCCATCGGCCGCATGAACGCGCGTCATCACCGGCGGTTCATAATCCTGAAGCTGCGAATAGTCCGGCAAATCCTTGGAGAAATGCCAGATCAGCCCCGCCACGGCGGCGACGCCCACCAGGAACACGACGGTTCCGGCGGCGAACAGGAAACCCAAGAACCGCACCAGCAAGCGCATTATCGAATGTCCGTTTCAGCCCTGGCGCCGAATTGACCGGCGCTTTCCTCACGTGCGAAGCCTGCTGCGGAACGATCCGGCGACAGGCGCATCACAGGCGCATCATATGTCGGCCGGGAGGCGATTTTGATCGATTCCGAGGGCCTCGCGGTAGTTTTTTATAGTGCCGCCGCTGTGGCCAAACTAGGGCTTCCAGCATCCTGGTTTTCAGTTCCCCGGCCCCGCCGTCGCCAGACGCTTGGCGAAGAACGCGTCGATGGCGTGCGCCACCGATCCAACGGTACGGGAGCGCCAGTTCTCCGATACCAGGTGCTCGAGGTCATCCTTGTTCGAGACGTAGCCGAGCTCAATCAGCACCGACGGCACGTCCGGGGCCTTGAGCACTCTAAAGCCGGCGGACTTCAGGGGGTGCTTGTGCATCCTTGTCGTCGTCTTCATGTCGCCCATCAGGATGCGTGCAAACCGGTTGGAGAATGTGCGGGTCTCGCGCTGCGCGAGGTCGATGAGAATGTCGGCAACCTCGGTCGGCTCCTCGGTCAGATTGACGCCGCCGATGGCATCAGCCTTGTTCTCGGCCTCGGCCAGCCGTTCGGCCTCAGCGTCGGAGGCACGGTCGGACAGCGTGTAGATCGTGGCACCCTGGGCGTCGCCCTCATGGCGCGGCAAGGCGTCGGCATGGATCGATACAAACAGCGCCGCTGAATGGTTGCGCGCGATCCGGACCCGGTCATCGAGAGGGATGAAGGTGTCGTCGGTCCGGGTCATGACGACCCGATATTTGCCGCTTTTCTCGATGCGATCGCGCAAGGTCAGGGCAAACCCCAACACCAGGTTCTTTTCGCTTTCGCTGCCCGACTGCGTGCCATTGTCGGGGCCGCCATGGCCGGGATCGATGACCACCACGGGACGCAAATCCGGTGCTGCGGCAGGCTGAGGCGCGGCCTCGGCCTTTGCCGGAACCGCCACCGCGGTCTCCTTGGCGTCCGCAATCGCGGGCCTCAGCTCGGGCCGGCTGTCAGCCGCCAGCGATTGAACGAAGGTCGTGCGATCCACTTCCTCCAGCTCAAGCACCAGCCGCGCTGGTTGGCCGTTGGCGGCATCAAGCACATGGGCGTTGGCGATCCGGGCCGGACCGGTCAGATCAAACACGATCCGCGAGCCGCCGGGCATCACCAGGCCATACCGGAATGCCTTTATCAGCCCGCGCCCCGCGGTGCCGACGCCGGCAGGAAGCTGAAAGCTGATCTGGGGGATATCGATGATCACGCGATAGGGATCGGCAAGCGGAAAGGCGCGAAACGATATCGGCTGGTCGAGGTCGAGGATGAAGCGGGTCTGCTTGCTGTCGCCGGCCAGGCGGACATCCGAGGCGACCGGGAAATTCGACGCCGTGGCGGGTCTCGGTGGCTGGCTGTCGACCGCACCACCCATGGCGAACTGCGAGCACGCCAATGCTGCGGCGCACAACAGCGCACAACTCAGCAAAACATGATGATTTGCGCGGCTCGCCAACGAATCCGTGCCTCCGAGCAGCCCTCTTACCGCAATAGAACCACAGGGTTAACCGGGCCTTAAGGCTCCTGCGGCGAATAAGAGCGAGTGTTGCCGGTCGGCGACGCCTTGCACGTGGCGGTCAATCCACGTATGTAAAAGGGGCTGACGGCTAAAATTCCCGGTTGTGTCGCGTTCAGCCTCCCGGTGCAGCGCAGGAGCCTCTGAAAAGTGGAGATTCCAGCGTCTTTCCGATCCCTCCGCAGCCAGCGCAGCGCGCGGCTGACAAGGAGCGGCGGTTTCGAGCCCGAGCGGCGTCCGGTCCCAGGTTACCAGCTTGTTCCAGGGACGGCTTTAGATTCGGCTTAACCGATTATCGGGCCGCAAGGCTGCGATATGCGATGGCCGGCGGGCGCCTTGGCGCCGTGCCGGGGTTTTCAGCGAAAGAGACAAGGCGGCGCCTCTTGCCGCCAACCTGTTCAGACGGGCCGACGCTTGATGCGCCAGACTGTGTTGCCGACCAAGATCCATGGGAGAACCGCGCCGACGCGGAGCGAAAGCTCTGCGCGTCGTTTTGCATCCCTGGGATCCCGTTCGGTGCGGCGCCCCGGGTTGCGTTTTGGCCTTCCCCTCACCCCCGAATCAGGTGGACCGTCGCGTCACCCGGCCGCGCGATATGCGCGCACCGTGATACGCGCCCGCCGCCGTCAAGAGTTCCAAAATGCCCAACAAAATGCTTATCGATGCCACCCACCCGGAAGAGACCCGGGTCGTTGTGGTCCGCGGCAATCGCGTCGAAGAATTTGATTTCGAGACCGCTCAACGCAAACAACTACGCGGCAACATCTATCTCGCCAAGGTCACGCGCGTAGAGCCGTCCCTGCAGGCGGCCTTCATCGAGTATGGCGGCAACCGTCACGGTTTTCTCGCCTTCAGCGAAATTCATCCGGACTATTACCAAATTCCGGTCGCCGATCGCCAGGCGCTGATCGAAGCCGACGAACGCGCCCATCGCGAGGCCGAGGAAGAATCCGAAAACCGCTCCAACCGACGCCGTCCGCGCCACCGCAACTCGCGCCGCCGCGGCAACGGCGAGCGCATCCAGAGCGAGGTGATCGAGAACGCGAACCTCGAGCCGTCGCCCGCCGCCGGCTCGAGCGACATCCACGCGAACGACCTCCACGACCACGCTGAAGGCGATCACGCCCACGGCACCGAGCTTCACCACGACGATGCGCAACACCGTGATGACGCAGAACATCATCATGATCATGACGATCATGAGCATCCGCACGATCACGCGCATGCCCATGATGAGCACGGGCATGCCGGTGAGGAGCACGGCGATTTTCATGCGGGCGAGACGCAGGAGCCGGTGAACACGTCCGACGCGGCTGCCGTCGAGCCATACGCGGTTGCGCCGGAGACCTCGATCAGCGCGGAAGCGCTCGAAGACCATGCCCGTGATGAGGCCCGCCACGAGGAAGACGCGCGTGAAAACGCCGCCTATGCCGACGACGCGGCGCACGCCGAAGAGGCTGGCGGGGAGCATGCCGAACACGCCGGTGAAGAACACCCCGCTTCGCACGCTGCGGCGGGTGGCGACGAAAACCACGATGACGAAGACGAAGGCGACGAGGCCGAGGAAGAAGTTGTCGAATCCGTCGGCGGCGACGACGTGCTGGAGGAGGTGCCGGAGCGCGCCTTCCGCCCGCGCCGTCAGTACAAAATCCAGGAAGTCATCAAGCGCCGCCAGGTGATGCTGGTGCAGGTCGTCAAGGAAGAGCGCGGCAACAAGGGCGCCGCGCTGACGACCTACCTCTCGCTCGCCGGCCGCTATGCGGTCCTGATGCCCAATACCGCGCGCGGCGGCGGCATCAGCCGCAAGATCACCTCGGCGCAGGATCGCTCGCGGCTGAAGGAAGTCGTCCAGGATCTCGATGTGCCCGAGGGAATGGGTATCATTTTGCGCACCGCGGGCGCTTCCCGCACCAAGCCCGAGATCAAGCGCGATTTCGAGTATCTGATCCGCATGTGGGAAACCGTGCGCGACATGACCCTGAAGTCGCAGGCGCCGACCCTCGTCTACGAGGAAGGCTCGCTGATCAAGCGGTCGCTGCGCGATCTCTACAACAAGGAAATCGACGAAATCCTGGTCGCCGGCGAAGCCGGTTATCAGGAAGCCCGCGATTTCATGAAAATGCTGATGCCCTCGAACGTGCGCGCCGTGAAACAATATCGCGACGGCCAGCCGCTGTTCTCGCGTATGGGAGTCGAGAGCCAGCTCGATGCGATGTTCTCGCCGACCGTGCAGTTGCGATCCGGCGGGTACATCGTGATCAACCAGACCGAGGCACTGGTCTCGATCGACGTCAATTCCGGCCGCTCGACCCGCGAACACCATATCGAGGATACCGCGCTCAAGACCAATCTTGAGGCCGCCGAGGAAGTCGCGCGTCAACTTCGGTTGCGCGATCTCGCCGGTCTGATCGTCATCGACTTTATCGACATGGACGAGAAGCGCAACAACCGTGCGGTAGAACGCAAGCTCAGCGATTGCCTGCGGCAGGACCGTGCCCGAATCCAGGTCGGACGCATCTCGCATTTCGGGCTGCTCGAAATGTCGCGCCAGCGCATCCGCGCCAGCGTGCTGGAGAGCTCGACCGAGCCCTGCCCGCAATGCGGCGGCAGCGGTCATGTCCGTTCGGTGTCTTCGGTGGCGCTGCAATTGCTGCGCGGCCTGGAAGAAATATTGATGAAGGGCGCGACCCACAATCTCGTGGTGCGCACCCGGACCGATGTTGCGCTTTACGTTCTCAATCACAAGCGCGGCCATCTGCGCGATCTCGAAAACAGCTTCAAGGTGACGCTGGCCGTGATTGCCGACCCGACCGTGAGCGGCCAGCAGTCGTTCGTCATCGATCGCGGCGAACAGGTGCACACGCTGGAAGCCGCCAAGGCGCTGCTGGCGGCGCAGGTTGCGGCGTATCCGTCGCAGTCGGAGGAAGCCTACGACGAGGAAGAGCCGTTCGACATCGAAACCGAATCCGAAATTGAAACCGACGAAACCGAAGGGCTCACCGAGGATAGCGCCGGCGGAGAAGAGCCTGGCACCGAAGCGGGCGCCGATGGCCCAAGGCGCAAACGGCGGCGGCGGCGGCGTGGCCGTGGCGGCGAGGCTGGCCCACCGCGTGACGAAAGCGGCATGGCGCGAACAGCGCCCCTCCCCGCCGAGTTTGCCGGGACCGACGAGAGCGATTCAGAGGAGGACGAGTCCGAGGAGCAGCCCGGCATGGCTCGCCCCGATCAGGCGGCAGGCGGCGAGCGTCGGCCGCGCCGTCGCGGACGCCGCGGCGGACGCCGCCGGCGCGGCGGAACGGAGGACGGCCTGGCCGCATCGATTGTCGACGAACTCGGACCGGCACCGGCACCGGAGGTGACGAACGCGGTGGCGGATTTCGACGGGTATTCTTCGCTACCGGCTCAGCCGCTAACGCAACCCGAATCCATTGCGCCGCCGCCCGAGCAACAGCCGGCCGAGCGCAGTGCGCAGGAAACGGCGCGGACGACGCCTGAAGCAGAGACCGTTCAGGAGGCCGAAAGGGCCGCCGCGCGGCGGCGCTCAACAGTGCGCGAGAAGGTGAGCTTCCTGGTCAATGACCAGCCTGACGCGGCAGCGCCGGTCAGCCACACCCCGCCAGAGCCGGCGCCACCCTCGGCACCAGCGCAGCAGCCTGCGGCCGAGACCACCACCGACACCCAGCCCCGTCGCGCCGGATGGTGGTCGCGGCGCTTCGGCAACGGCGAATAGGCAAATCTCGATCAAGACACGAAAAAACCGCCCGGCAAAACCGGGCGGTTTTTGTTTTTGCCGCTGCAATCTCTTATTTTGACGCGCTTTTCTTTACGCGAACGGTGCCCACCGCGGATCAAGCCCGCGACAGGCCTTCGCTTGAAAACGCACTACCCCGTCGTGACCGCCGTCTCCACGTCGGTTGGATCGATCGTTTTGTTGAGGTTGGCAAGCAACCGCTCGCGATCGAGTTCACCTTCCCACCACGACACCACCACGCAGGCGACGCCGTTGCCGCAAAGGTTGGTCAGCGCGCGGCATTCGCTCATGAACTTGTCGATGCCGAGCACGATCGCCATGCCCGGAACCAGCCGCGGATCGACGACGGCGAGCGTCGCCGCCAGCGTGATGAAACCTGCCCCGGTAATGCCGGACGCTCCCTTCGAAGTCAGCATCGCGACCAAGAGGATGGTGATCTGCTGTCCGAGGGTGAGATCGAAATTGAGCGCCTGCGCGATGAACAGGGTTGCGAGCGTCATGTAGATATTGGTGCCGTCGAGATTGAACGAATATCCGGTCGGCACCACGAGACCCACCACCGACTTCGAACAGCCGAGCCGTTCGAGCTTCTCCATCAGCGAGGGAAGCGCGCTTTCCGAAGATGACGTGCCCAGCACGATCAGCAGCTCGTCCTTGATATAGGCCAGGAATTTGAAGATCGAGAAACCGACAATCCGCGCAACGATGCCGAGCACCACGAGCACGAACAGCGCCGCGGTGACGTAGAACGTCGCGATCAGGCCGATCAGATTAAGGATGGCCCCGGTGCCGAACTTGCCGATGGTAAAGGCCATCGCGCCAAAAGCACCGATCGGCGCGGCTCTCATGACGATGGCGATGACGCCGAAAACCCCGTGCGCCGCATCGTCGATGAAGGAACGCAAGGTGTGGCCGCGCTCGCCAAGACCCATGACGGAAAACCCGAACAGGATCGAGAACAGCAGGACCTGCAATATCTCGCCGGTTGCGAAGGCGCCGACCACGGTGTCGGGGATGATGTGAAGGAAGAAATCGACACTCTTCTGGGCCCCGGCCTGCTTGGCGTAGTTGGCCACCGCCTGCGCATTGGCCATCGCGCCGCCAAAGCCCGCGCCGGGGCGCAGCAGATTTCCGACCGCAAGCCCGATCACCAGCGCGAAGGTCGAAACGATCTCGAAATAGACCAGCGCCTTGACGCCGATGCGACCGACCTTCTTGGCATCCTGGATATGGGCAATGCCCGAGACCACCGTGCAGAAGATGATCGGCGCTATCACCATCTTGATCAGCTTGATGAAGCCGTCGCCGAGCGCCTTGGTCCAGTCATTGGTTGCGAGGCCAGGCCACTGCCAGCCAACGACGGCACCAAGCACGATGGCGATGAGCACCTGGATATAGAGTACCTTGTACCAGGGTTTCGCGGCGCGGGCTGGTGCCGCGGTTGCTGCGGTTGAGATCGTTGCCGCCATCAATTTCACTCCCCCAACGTACTTGTCTGTGCGGCGATCCCGCTGTTTGCGTGGATCACCGTGGTGCCGGACCCAGCCAAAATCGATTGGGTCGGCGGAGTCAATGGCACCGATCTATTTTGTGGCGTCAAGATTAGGCGCTGCGCCTCGAAGCGGCGAGCTTCATCCAAGCCATTGCGCGATGCGTGCAACGGCTTCACGCATCTCATCGGCCGAACGCGCATAGGAGAAGCGGATGAACCGATGGCCGTGAACCGGATCGAAGTCGACGCCGGGAGTTGCCGCGACGCGGGCATGTTCCAGCATTTCGCCAGCAAATTTGAAACTGTCGTTGGTGAAATCCGAAACGTCGGCGTAGAGGTAAAACGCGCCGTCGGCGGGCAGGAATTTGGTGAGGCCGGCGCGCGGCAAACCCTCGATCAGAATGCGGCGGTTCTCCAGATAGCCGCGTTTTACCGCTTCCATCTCCTGGCGGCCTTCGAACGCCGCCTCGGCGGCAATCTGCGAGAGCGTCGGTACCGAAATGGCAAGATTTTGCTGGAGCCGCTCGATCGGGCGCACCAGCGGTTCCGGCACCACCATCCAGCCGACCCGCCAGCCGGTCATGCAGAAATATTTCGAGAACGAATTGATGACGAGCGCATGGGAGGACAGTTCCGCCGCCGTCACGGCCGAAAACGCGTAGTCGAGGCCATGGTAGATTTCGTCCGAAATGAACCGGATACCGGCGCCTTCCGCCGCCGCTATCAGGCCTGCAAGCGCCTCGCGGGACATCATCGTGCCGGTGGGATTGGCGGGGCTTCCGACCAGCACCCCCTTCAGGGGCGCCTTTCGATGCGCGGCCAGCAGGGTTTCGCCGCTCAGCGCATGCCGGGTTTCGCTGGAGGTCTCGATCAGCACCGGCTCGCAGCCCAGTGCCGTGAGAATATGGCGATAAGGCGGATAACCGGGAACCGTGACCGCGACCCGATCGCCAGCTTCGAACATGGCGAGAAAGCCCAGGATGAAGCCACCTGACGAGCCCGTGGTGACCACGATTCGCTCGGCATCCACCGCAAAACCGTAACTTTCACGGTAATGGCGGGAGATCCGCTCCCGCAGCGAGGGAATGCCCAGCGCAGAGGTATAATCGATCCGCGCCCCGTCGAGCGCGGCGTGCGCGGCCAATATCGCCGCTTTTGGCGCCGGAGCCGCCGGTTGCCCCACTTCCATGTGAATAACATGGCCGCCGGCCGCCTCGATTCGCGCCGCCGCCGCCATCACATCCATCACCATGAACGGCGGGACGTCGCTTCGCCCCGATGCCGTCAACAGGCCTTTTGCCCGCTCTCTCAGTGTCGCATCAAGCATCGATATCTGCTATTTTGCCGGGTGCCCCAGACTAGCCTTAATCCGCGGTTTGGTAGGGCATATCCGGTATCAGACCCGCCGCCAATCATTTAAAGACTGTGCGATGCTGCTTCGCTTGGCGTTACTGAGGAAAACGAGGAAGCTCACCGCGCTCGCCACCGCGGTCGCGCTCATGCTTGCGCCGACTGCGGCGCTGGCGCAGGAGCAAAAGGGCATCGCGATCCTCCGCGACACCGAGACCGAGCAGCTGTTGCGCGACTACACGCGGCCGATCCTGCGGGTCGCGGGCCTGGAGAAGCAGAACATCCAGGTCACCATCATCAATCAGCCTGTATTCAACGCCTTCGTCGCCGACGGCCGTCGCATTTTCGTGAACCATGGCGCTTTGCTGCAGTCGGAGACCCCGAACCAGATCATCGGGGTGCTGGCGCACGAAACGGGCCATCTGGCCGGCGGCCATCTCGCCCGATTGCGCGAGCAACTGGCGCAGGCGCAGACGCAGATGATCATCGCCATGTTGCTGGGCGTCGGCGCCATCGCGGCCGGCGCGAGAAGCAACTACGGCGATAACGGCCTGGCCAATGCCGGCGCCGCCATGATCGCCGGGCCGCAGAATATGATCATGCGCTCCATGCTCTCCTATCAACGCCAGCAGGAGGAGAGCGCCGACCGCGCCGGGGTGAAGTTTTTGACCGCGACCGGTCAGTCCGCGAAGGGCATGTACGAGACCTTCAAGCGCTTCACCAATGACAGCCTGTTCTCGGCCCACGGGGCAGACCCGTACTACCAGTCGCACCCGATGCCCGCCGAGCGCGTCGCGGCGCTGGAGGAACTCGCCCGATCAAGCCCGTATTGGGACAAGAAGGACGATCCGGCGCTGCAATTGCGCCATGACATGATGCGCGCCAAGATTTCCGCCTTCATGGAGCGGCAGGACACCGTCTACCACCGCTACCCGCTGTCCGATAACAGCCTGCCCGCGCGCTACGCGCATGCGATCTCGACCTATCTGCACGGCGATTTGCACAACGCAGTCGGCCAGATCGATGCGCTGATCCATGTGCAGCCCAACAACCCCTACTTTTATGAATTGCGCGGTCAGGCGCTGATGGAAGGCGGCAGGCCGACGGAGGCGATCGCGCCGCTACGGAAGGCGGTGCAACTTTCGAATAACGCGCCTCTCATCGAGATGTTACTGGGGCAAGCGCTCGTGGCGTCCGACAATAAAGCCTATACTGACGAGGCGATTTCCATTCTGCGTGCCGCGGTGGCACGGGAGACCGAGGCGCCGATCGGCTATACCCAGCTCGCAATGGCCTACGCCCGAAAGGGAGACCTCGCGGAAGCCGACCTGGCATCGGCGCAGGCGGCGTTTCTTCGCGGCGACAACAAGACCGCGCGCGATCTTGCCTCGCGCGCCAAGACCCGCTTCGCCGTCGGCACGCCTGGATGGGTCAAGGCCGATGACATTGTGGCCGCAAAGCCGCTGCCCGGCCAAAAGAACAGCTCGAAATTTAGCGTTACCGACCCGAACGATCCGCAAGCGAACACGAATGAACCGAAGGCGTTTTTTAGAACCGGTTCTCCCCGGAACTCGCCCTAAGAAACAGCCTCACAAAGGATTCGCCGATGCCTATGCTCCGCCTGCTTCTCCCCGCACTTTTCACGCTGGCATTCTGCGCCGCGCCGCCGGCTGCCTCGGCGCAGAGCTTCTCCGACGGCCAGCGTGGGGAGATCGAGACCATCGTCCGGAATTACCTGATCGCGCACCCCGAAGTGCTCGAAGAGGCGATGACTGAACTGAACAAACGCCAGGCCGCTGCCGAAGCCGAGAAGCACGAAGCGAGCGTGGCTCAGAACTCGGACGCGATTTTCAATTCGCCGCGCGGCGTCGTGCTCGGCAACAAGGACGGCGACGTCACCTTCGTCGAGTTCTTCGACTACAATTGCGGCTACTGCAAGCGTGCAATGGCCGACATGCTCGATCTCCTGAAGACCGACCCGAAGCTGAAAGTGGTGCTGAAGGAATTCCCGGTGTTGAGCGAGGGCTCGGTCGAAGCCGCGAAGGTCGCGGTCGCGGTGCGGATGCAGGATCCCGGCGGCAAGAAGTATCTCGATTTCCACCAGAGGCTGCTCGGCGGACGTGGTCCGGCGGACAAGGCCCGCGCGATGGCCGCGGCCAAGGAAGCCGGCCTCGACACGGCCAGGATCGAAAAGGATCTCGCAAGCCCCGAAGTGCGCGCCACGATCGAGGAGAACTTCAAGCTCGCCGAGGCGATGGGCATGAACGGCACACCGAGCTATGTGATCGGCAAGCAGGTGGTGGTCGGCGCGGTCGGCCTTGAAGGCCTCAGGGAGAAAATCGGTCTCGCCCGTTGCGGCAAGGCGACGTGCTAGCGTGTTCGGGCGAAGCGGCTCGCGTGAGGAAAACGCGTCAATACACTAATTGGAGCCCGACGTTTTCGACGCGCAACATCACATCTTGAAATCAAGGGCCGGCACATCTCGCCGGCCTTTTTTTCTTTGCGCAATTTTTGCGGCGCGATGGTTCACCGCGCATTCATAAAACAATGCCGACGGAACCGCGGACCTCGGGGAACGTCGTCGATCTCCTGTCGTTGTCGGCTGGGCAATGCCAACACGTGAGGAGGAACTTCATGCTTAATCGATTTATGGTCACTGCTGCCGCGGTTGCGCTGATCGCCGGAACCGGTTTCGCCAATGCGCAGGGAACAGGAATGGGCCGGGAAACGCCATCGGCAGGTTCGGGTATGCAGCAGAGCGCGCCTTCGGCAACTCCGATGAATCGCGACAATGCATCCGAATCCAAGGGCTCGGATCAGGGCACGAAGTCGACCCGGTCCGAGGAAAAGATGCAGCCGAACGGAGCCAAGAACCAGCGCACTCAGCAGGACATGAAGCCCGGCACGAGGGGCGAGAAATCGGCCCAGGACAGCAATATCAAGGACGAAAAGTCCAAGAGCATGAGTTCGCAGACCGAGAAGGGTGCCGCAGGCAAGGATATGAAGGCCGAAGGCCGCGAAGATCGCAACGGCAACATGAAGGCCGAAGGCCGCAACGGCAACATGAACGCGGAATCCGGGAACGCAGCCGAAAGCCGGTCCCAGACGGTCGGCCAGGCCGGCGCCGGCGCAAAACTCTCAACCGAGCAGCGCACCCGGATCACCACGGTGATCAGGGACCAGCACGTGGCCCCCGTCACCAATGTCAACTTCGCGATTTCGGTTGGTACCCGCGTTCCCCGCGACGTCGCCTTCCATCCGCTTCCTGCGGAAATCGTGTCGATCTATCCGGACTGGCGCGGATACGAGTTCTTTCTCGTGCGCGACCAGATCGTGGTGGTGGATCCGCGGACGTTCGAGATCGTGGCCATCCTCGACGCCTGATCTCGGTCAAATCCACAGGATCCGGGGCGGGCCTTCGGTCCGCCCTTTTCCGCCGCCACCGGCGTCCGACCCGCTCAGGACCGGGCGGCGGGGCCATCCTCCAACATTGGTTAACGAGTGGTTTCCGTAGGTTCCACACAGGTTTTTATCAAGTGGATGAGGCGTTTGGGAGCGACTCCAAGCGGCCTAAAGGCTTCCCCTCTGCCGTTATGTTACCTATAACCGCGCCACCTACCGCCACATTGCCGGGATCTGGATGGCCAAGACCGCTGCCGATACAATTTACGTGCTCAACGGCCCCAACCTCAATCTATTGGGGACCCGCGAGCCCGAGACCTACGGCCATGCCACGCTCGCCGACGTCGAGAAATTGTGCACCGAAACCTCGGCGCAATTCGGCATGAAAGCCGACTGCAGGCAGTCGAACCGGGAGGGTGAACTGATCGATTTCATCCACGAGGCCCATGCCAAGAAGGCGGCCGGGATCATCATCAATGCCGGGGGCTATTCCCACACCTCGATCGCCCTGCATGATGCGCTGGTGGCGGTGAAGATTCCAACCGTCGAAGTGCATATCAGCAACATTCACGCCCGCGAAGGTTTCCGTCATCATTCCTTCACCGCCAAGGCTGCCTTCGCAACGCTTTGCGGTTTCGGCATTGACGGCTACCGGCTCGCGATATCGGGCCTTGCGGCCAGGATCGGCGTCAAGGCAAAAGCCTGACGCATCCGTTCGTCATCACCCAAGAAAGTTCCGGATCAAGATCATGGCGCGCCAGCCTGACGACAAAGCAGCCGCAAAGTTCACCAGCAGCGACAGTGCGCTCATTCGCGAGCTCGCCTTGCTGCTGGATGAGACCAGCCTCACCGAAATCGAGATCGAGCGCGCAGGGCTTCGCCTGCGCGTCGCGCGCAACGTCAGCATCGCGACATCGGTCCCGGCGAGCGTTCCAGCCGCCGCCGCGGCGGTGCCGGCTCCTGCCGCACCGGTCACTTCGCCCGACATTGCCAAGCATCCGGGAGCGGTGCCCTCGCCGATGGTAGGCACGGCCTATTGGGCTTCCGAGCCCGGCGCCAAGCCGTTCATCGAAGTCGGTGCCAAGGTCTCGGTCGGCCAAACGCTGCTGATCATCGAAGCGATGAAGACGATGAACCAGATACCATCGCCGCGCGCCGGCACCGTGACGCAGATTCTCGTCGAGGACGGCCAGCCGGTCGAATTCGGCGAACCGCTGGTGATCATTGAATAGAACTCGTCAAGGTCAGGCGCCGCGATGTTCGACAAGATTCTGATAGCCAATCGCGGCGAAATCGCACTGCGTATCCTGCGCGCGTGCAAGGAACTTGGCATCGCCTCGGTGGCTGTGCATTCCACCGCCGACGCCGACGCCATGCATGTGCGGCTCGCCGACGAGAGCGTCTGCATCGGCCCGCCGCCGTCAAAGGACAGCTACCTCAACGTGCCGGCGTTGCTTGCGGCTTGCGAGATCACCGGCGCCGATGCGGTGCATCCCGGCTACGGCTTTCTGTCGGAAAACGCCCGCTTTGCCGAAATCCTCGCCGATCACAATCTGCATTTCATCGGACCCAAGGCCGAACACATCCGCCTGATGGGTGACAAGATCGAGGCCAAGAAGACCGCGAAGAAGCTCGGCATTCCCGTGGTGCCCGGCTCCGACGGCGCCGTCGGTCCCAACGACGACGCGATGGCGATTGCGAAAGCGATCGGCTTCCCGGTTCTGGTGAAGGCGGCGTCGGGCGGCGGCGGGCGCGGCATGAAAGTCGCGCAGACCGCCGACGACCTGATGCTGGCGCTGTCGACCGCGGCCAACGAAGCCAGATCCGCGTTCGGCGATGCCTCGGTCTATCTCGAAAAATATCTGCAGAAACCGCGCCACATCGAAATCCAGGTTCTCGGCGACGGCCGCGGCGGCGCGATCCACCTCGGCGAGCGCGATTGCTCGCTGCAGCGGCGTCATCAGAAAGTCTGGGAGGAAGGTCCCTCGCCTGCGCTCGATGCCGCAGCCCGCGCCAGTATCGGCGCAACGGTTGCGAAGGCGATGCAGGAGATGAAATATCTCGGCGTCGGCACGGTGGAATTCCTCTACGAAGAAGGCGAATTCTATTTCATCGAGATGAATACCCGCATCCAGGTCGAACATCCCGTTACCGAGATGATCACCGGCATCGACCTCGTGCTGGAGCAGATCCGCATCGCAGCGGGAGGCGATCTGCCGGTGACGCAGGATGAGGTCATCATCAACGGCCACGCCATCGAGTGCCGGGTCAACGCCGAGAACCCCGTGACCTTCCGGCCCTCGCCCGGCAAGATCCTGCAATACCACCCCCCGGGCGGCCTCGGCGTGCGGATCGATTCGGCGGTCTACCAGGGCTATGTGATCCCGCCTTATTATGACTCACTGGTCGGCAAGCTGATCGTCCATGGCAAGACCCGCGGCGAGTGCCTGATGCGGCTGCGCCGTGCGCTCGACGAAATGGTGGTCGACGGCATCGAGACGACCTTGCCGCTGTTCCGGGCCCTGGTCCGGGAACCCGACATTATCGACGGCGACTACCACATCCACTGGCTGGAACAATATCTGGCCGGCCAACCGGCCAATTGAGCGGCCGCTTCCCCTAAAAACGGCGTTCCGCCCGGGAACCCACTGCCACGGCGGGCGTTTTGGCTATGCCGGGAAAGCGCTTTTCCCGGCCGGGGGAACTGCCCGAATTTCACTGCCACATGCGCGAGATTGCTGTGACACCTGATGCCACGCGCCGTCGCGCGATTGGGCAGATCGTGCTGCTGGCTGCGGGCCTGGTGGTGCTGACCGTCATCAGCGCCGGCTCGGTCTATCTGGTAAATCAGGCGCGGGACGATGCGCGCTGGGTTGTCCACACCGTTGAGGTCGAGAGCCAGATATCGTTCGTTCAATTGCAGCTGCGTCGGGCCGAAAGCGCGCAGCGCGGTTATCTTTCAACTTTGCTGCCGGCCTTCCAGGCCGACTTTGAGGAAGCGGCCTCCCAACTCACGCCGGCCCTCAAGCGGCTGAGCCAATTTATCGTCGACAACCCCGTTCAAAAGCACCTTCTCGACGAGCTGATTCCGCTCTGCAATCAGCGGATCGAGGAATTCCGCGCGACCATTGCGCTCGCGCAGACGGAGCACGTGAACGACGCCGCCCGGATCGTACGCGAGGGCACCGGCCGCGACGCCATGAGCCACATCGACGATCTTGCCGGCCAGATGCGCGCCGAAGAGGACCGTCTTTTTGCCTTCCGCACCAGGAGAGCCGACCGCAGCCAAACCCTGGCGGCTTCGCTGACGGGTATTGGTTCGGGCCTGGTTGTCGTGCTGGCCGGCATCTCGATCTTTCTGGTACGGCGCTCGGCGCGCGCGCGTGACCACGCCGAAACGATGTTGCGCGACAACAACCTCAATCTCGAAGCCACCATCGACGAGCGCACCGCCGATCTTCGCGAGGCCAACAACGAAATCCAGCGTTTCGCCTATATTGTCAGCCATGACCTGCGTTCACCGCTGGTCAATATCATGGGTTTCACCAGCGAGCTCGAGGAGCTGCGCACCGATATTTTCAGGCGGATCGCCGAGCTTCGCCGCGCTGCCACTCCGGAGCCGCCGGCGCCGGTCGGTGACGGTGACGGTGAGATCGAGCCGGCCCTGGAAGGCGAAGACAAGCAGCTCATACAGGATTTTTCCGAGGCGCTGGAATTCATCAAATCATCGATTGCCAAGATGGACCGCCTGATATCGGCGATCCTCAACCTCACCCGCGAGGGACGGCGCGAATTCGAACCGGTGCGGATCGACACGCGCGAGCTGATCGAAGCCATCGTCACGACCGTTGCACACCAGGCCGCGGAAGCCAAAGCCCAGATCCACATCGAGCCGCTGCCGGAAATCACCAGTGATCGTCTGGCGCTGGAGCAGATCTTCTCGAATCTGATCGACAACGCGCTCAAATACCTCAAGCCAGGGGTTCCCGGCGACATCTCCGTCCGGGGCCGGACCAAACTGGGCTTTGCGGTGTTCGAGATCACCGACAACGGCCGCGGCATCGATGCCAAGGACCATCAGCGCATTTTTGACCTTTTTCGGCGCGCAGGTACACAGGACAGACCGGGACAGGGAATTGGGCTTGCCCATGTGCGCGCCCTGGTGCGGCGGCTTGGTGGAACCATGTCGGTGTCTTCAGAACTCAATAACGGCAGCACATTCACAATCACGCTGCCCATGAACTGGACAGGCAACAGTCGGAAAAAATATCCATGAGTACGCCAGTTACCATCATCATGATCGAGGACGATGAGGGACACGCCCGTCTGATCGAGCGAAACATCCGTCGTTCCGGCGTCAACAACGAGATCATGCCGTTCACCAACGGTACAGAAGCGGTGGATTATCTGTTCGGCAGCGACGGCTCCGGCCTCGATCACAAGGGCCAGGCATTGCTTATCCTGCTCGATCTGAATCTGCCCGACATGACCGGCATCGACATCTTGCGGCGGGTCAAGGCAAACAAATATTTGAAATGCGCGCCGGTCGTGGTGCTCACCACCACCGACGACTCCCAGGAGATCAAGCGCTGCTATGAGCTGGGCTGCAATGTCTACATCACCAAACCGGTGAACTACGACAGTTTCGCCAACGCCATTCGCCAACTGGGATTGTTCTTCTCGGTCATAAAGGTTCCGTCCGCCGCCACATGACCCTCGCAACACCGACATTGCTGTATATCGACGACGACGTGGCGCTGGCCCGGCTGGTCGATCGCGGTCTGACGCGGCTGGGCTTCAAGGTCGTCCATGCCGCGAGCGGCACGCAGGGGCTGGACCGCCTCGCGCAGGGCGACATCGACGTCATCGCGCTCGATCAGTACATGCCGGGTCTGGACGGGCTGGAAATCCTCGAGCGGATCATGGCAATCCCGAACGCGCCGCCCGTGGTGTTCGTCAGCGCCGCGCAGGATTCGAGCATCGCCGTCACCGCTCTGAAGGCCGGCGCCGCCGACTATCTGGTGAAGGATGTCCACGGCGATTTCATCCCCCTGCTGCAAGTCGCCGTCGACGGCGCGTTGCGGCAGGCGCGCCTGCAAAAGGCCCGCGACGACGCCGAGGCCGAAGTGCACGCCTCACGCGACCGCTTTGCCGCGCTCGCTGCCGAGCGCGAGGTGCTGTTGCGCGAGGTCAACCACCGCGTCGGCAACAGTTTGCAGATCATCGCCTCGCTGTTGCATCTGCAGGCCAATTCGAGCACGCAAGAGGACGTCAAGGCGGCGCTGACCAACGCCATGGGACGGGTTGCCGCGGTGGCCCAGGTTCACCGCAGGCTTTACACCTCGCACGACCTGAAGAGCGTGGTTCTGAGCCAGTATCTCGACGCCTTGCTTGAGGATCTCAGAAGGTCCGCCGAGGGCAACAGGATGTCCCGCCTGACATTGAAGGCGGAGCCGATCGAGATCGATCCCGACCGCGCGGTGGCGATCGGCATCATCGTCAACGAGCTCGTGATGAACGCGGTGAAATACGCCTACCCCGACGGCGCGGGCCCCATTCATGTCGACCTTGTGGCGCAGGGCGAGCATCTGCTGCTGTCGATTGCCGACAATGGCGTCGGCCTTAATGCCAGGACCGACCCGCGTTCCACCGGAATGGGACAGCGCATCGTCACCGCCATGGCGTCAAAGCTCGAGGCGAGCGTCGAGCGCGATCCGGCCCATTCCGGCACCCGGATCGTGCTGCGGTTCCGCCGTGTCGCCAAGCCCGCGGACAACCCCGGCTGCGCGGCCGAAAGCCAGAGCATGATCCGATCCAACCCAATCGGATCATGATCTAGCCGGCCACGGTTCGTTTTTGGCCTTCACCCTGCTATCCTCTCGGCCCATGACCTCGCGCGACTCCGCTGCTTCCGAAATCACGCCCGAAGTGCTGCTGCGTGCCTATGCCTGCGGCATCTTCCCGATGGCCGAAAGCGCCGACGATCCGACCCTGTTCTGGGTCGAGCCGGAAATGCGCGGCGTGATTCCGCTTTCCGGCTTTCGCGTCGCCTCGCGCCTGGCGCGCACGGTGCGCTCCGACACCTTCGCGGTCACGGTCGATACGGCATTCAAGGCGGTCATCGCCGGCTGCGCGGCGCCGCAACCTGGCCGCGCCGACACCTGGATCAACAGGCGAATCCGCGATCTCTATGTCGGGATTGCACGGACTTGGACACGCCCACAGCGTCGAGGTGTGGCAAAATGACGATCTCGTCGGGGGGCTCTATGGCGTCAGCCTGGGTAGGGCCTTCTTCGGCGAGAGCATGTTCCACCGCGTCCGCGACGCCTCGAAAGTGGCGCTGGTGCATCTGGTGGCCCGCCTGATTGCCGGCGGATTCGAGCTGCTCGACACGCAATATGTGACCGAGCACTTGCGCAGCTTCGGCGCGATCGAGATCCCTCGGCGGCGTTACACCGCCCTGCTCGACAGGGCGATCAGGGGCGAGGCGGATTTCTTGAAGTTGCCGGTCGATCGTCCGATCAGCGGCGTGCAGGCGCTTGCGATCATCGCAGGGCGGAGTTGACCGACCTCCGTCCTACTGCCTGAATATCCCGAACAGGCCGCCGGATTGCGGGGGCGGCGGTGGCGGCTGGGGCGGCGGCTGTTGCTGCTGGAATTGCGGCTGTGGCGGCGGCGGCAGACGCTGCGCCTGCTTCGGCGGTGGCGGACGCTTCTGCGCCGGCGGCGGCGCGGGCTTTGGCAGATCGGGCTGCGCAGTGACGACGGTGGTGTCAGGGGCTTTGCAGTCCGTGAGCCAGATGTCGTAGATCGGATGCTCGACGCCATGCAGGCCAGGGCTTGCCGCGAACATCCAGCCCGAAAAAATCCGCTTCACCTCGCCCTGCAAGGTGATTTCGTCGACCTCGACAAACGCGTCGGTATTGGCGGCCTCGGTGGCCGGGCGCGTATAGCAGGCGTCGGTCTTCACGCGCAGCGCGCCGAACTGGACGGTCTCGCCGATATCCTCGTCGAAATTGATGATGCGGCCGGTGATCTTGTCCAACCCCGAGAAGCTCGCCTTCTTGTTGACGATCTTCTGCGCCGGCGGCTCGGAGACCACCTCGTCGCCGGGCTGTAGCGTCGCCGGGGTCTGCGGCACGCCCTTCTGCTGACGCTGTCCCGGCGGCAACGGATTGGCACCGGGCGGCGCGACCGCGACCCCTTGACCAGGCTGCGGGGGCGCCACGGCGACGCCCGACGGGGCATTCTGCGGAATTACGGTGGTGCCCGGCAGCGGGGCGAGCGGTTGCGACTGCACGCTTCCCGGCGGAGGTACGCCCTGCCCCGGGCAGCGGACGATTGGGTGTCGGCAGCAGGCGACCCTGCGGCAGTTCCGGCACTTCCTCTTCGTCGTCAGGCACCTGCTGTTGCTGCTGATTGCCACGGGGAACGTTGCCGGGCGGCCGCGGCTGATCGGAAAAGATATTGCCGATCTGCGCGCGCGCGGGCGGCGCAAGCGAGATCGTCGTGGCGGCGACAAGAGCCGCAAAACCGGTCAGGACAATGGTTCGAAACATCTCGCGGCTTTAACAGGCGAATCGGGCTTGCGACATTGTACAGGCTACCGCCGCTCGCTAAGGCCCCCGGTTAACACGCCGAATACGGCGGGGAAAGGGCGGTTCAGGGCTTCCTCCGGCCCGTTACTGGCCCAATTCCGAACCTGGTTCCGCTGCCGCGTCCTATCCTCGGCCCCACTGGTAAGCCCGCGCGGCAGATGGAATAGTCGGGCCAGCGGGGGCTCGCGTGCTGCACGCCGCCCCGAAAATCCGGAAAAAAGCCGGACGAGCCGGAGGAAACGCCACGCATGCCCGATCGCATTCGACTGGACGGCAGGGTTGCCGTCATTACCGGCGCAGCCGGCGTCATCGGCGCCGCGGCCATGCGGCTTTTGGCCGAGCGTGGCGCGCAGATTGTCGCCGTCGACCGCAACCAGCAGGACCTGCAAGCCATCACCAGGGATTTGCCCGCTTCCGCGCAGGCGCTCGCGGTCGAAGCCGACGTGACCAGCGAGGATGAGGTCGCGGGCTATGTCCGGGCGGCGACCGAGAAATTCGGCACCATCGATGTATTTTACAACAATGCCGGCGTCGAGGGCGACGTCGCGCCGATCACGCGATACTCGCTGCAAGCATTCCGAAAGGTGATCGACGTCAATGTGGTCGGGGTGTTCTTAGGCCTGAAACATGTGCTGCCGGTGATGCTCCAACAGAACAAGGGCAGCATCATCAACACCGCCTCGATTGCCGGTCTGATCGGCTCCCCCGAGATCGCCGCCTACAGCGCCAGCAAGCATGCGGTGATCGGCCTCACCAAGAGCGCCGCCCTGGAATGTACCGCGACCGGCGTGCGCGTGAATTGCGTCTGCCCCGGAATGATCGACAGCCGCATGCTGAGCGCGATCATCGAAGGTCGCAATCCGGCGAAGACGCCGGTCGGCAACGACAAGATCGTGGAGCGGATTCCGGCGCGCCGGCTCGGACAGGCTTCCGAAGTCGCATCGATCGTGGCGTTTCTTGCTTCCGACGAGGCAAGCTATGTCTCAGGTTCGGCCTACACCGTCGATGGCGGACGCGTGGCAGGTTGATGTCACTCAGGGCGACGCGCCGAGCCTAGGATCCGGAGATTGTAAGCGCGAGATTCCCCGATGTGCAATTGCAGATCTGAGGTTCGCGCGACGCGCGCCCCGGAATGACAAACTCCAACACTAGAGGTCTTCGCCCAATGCCCGTGACCCTCGATCCCGACGCAGCCTTTGTCTTCAAGGCTTTTCAGGAAGCCGGCCGGCCGGCTTACGAAACGCTGTCGCCCATTGAAGCGCGCGATTACTATTTACAGGCGCGCCTCGTCACCAATCCCGAACCGCCCGAACTCAAGTCGGTCGCCCCGCTCGCAATCCCCTCCCCGCATGGACTGATCCCGTCACGGATCTACACGCCAAAGACACTGAGGCAGACAAATGGCCTGGCGCCCTGCCTGGTGTTCTTCCACGGCGGCGGCTGGGTGATCGGCGATCTCGACACCCATGACGTGGCGTGCCGAAAGCTGGCCGACGAGGGTCAGCTCATCGTTATCTCCGTCGATTATCGGCTTGCGCCCGAGCATAAATTCCCCGCCGCGGTCGACGACGCCATCGCCGCGACGACATGGATCGCCGGCCATGCGACCGAGCTCGGGGTCGACGCATCACGGCTTCTGGTCGGCGGCGACAGCGCCGGCGGCAATCTCGCAGCCGTGGTCGCGATCGCGGCGCGCGACGGCAACGGTCCGGCGATCGCAGGCCAGGTGCTGATCTATCCGGCGACCGATTTTGCGATGACGCACCCCTCGCACAGCGAGCCCGAGACCAGCATCCTGCTCACGCATTCCGTCATCAGGTGGTTTCGCGATCATTATCTCAACGGCGCGGCCGACATTCACGACTGGCGCGCTTCGCCCGCGCGCGCGACTACGCTGATCGGCCTGCCGCCGGCCTATGTGCTGACCGCGGGCGCCGATCCCCTGCGCGACGAGGGCGACGAATATGCGCGGCGACTGAAGCACGCCGGCGTCGCCGTGACCTACCGGACCTTTCCCGGCCAGTTCCACGGCTTCTTCACCATGGGAAAGCTGCTGGAGCAGGCCAATGTCGCGGCCCGCGAAATCGGCGCCTGGCTGAAGGCGCTGCATTAGGATGTTCCTGATCGATGTGTTGTCCGGCGTCGGCTTCGGATACCGTTGTCCGACTACCCGGATCGGCGCTGGCGAGCGTCCCTACAACTTGCCTGTAACCCGTGGGCTTATATTATCTTTCGTGGTCGCGGGCGCGTAAGCCGACCTTCCCAAGACGGGGCCAGATGGTGTCGACCTCTGATCGAGTTGCCGCACCACCCCTTGCGAGCGCAACGGAAGCGGTCCGCGCAAGACCTATGCCTGGGATCGTCGTGATACCAGCTGTTTCGCAATCCCCGGGCGAACGGGAGTTGCGGATCGATCTGTTCCGCGGTCTGGCGCTGTGGCTGATCTTCGTCGATCATATGTCGCCCGATGTTCTGACCTGGTTCACGATCCGCAGTTACGGATTCAGCGACGCCGCCGAGATTTTCATTTTCATCTCCGGCTATACCGCGGCTTTCGTTTACGGCCGCGCCATGCGCGAGGCCGGCTTCGTGATCGCGACCGCGCGGATCCTGCGGCGGGTCTGGCAGATTTACGTCGCCAATGTGTTCCTGTTCACGATCTTCTTTGCGGAAATCGTCTACGCCGCCAGAACTTTCAACAACCCCCTGTACACCGACGAAATGGGCGTCAATGATTTTCTCAAGCACCCCAACGTCGCCGTCGTTCAGGCGCTGCTCTTGAGATTTCGCCTTCTCAACATGGACGTGCTGCCGCTCTATGTGGTGCTGATGTTTTTCCTGCCCTGGATCCTGCGGCTGATGCAGTGGCGGGCCGACGTCACGCTGGGCCTGTCGGTCGCGCTCTATGTGCTCGCCTGGAAGTACGATCTGCATCTGACGTCCTATCCCAACGGCTTCTGGGCCTTCAATCCGTTCTTCTGGCAGCTGTTGTTCGTGTTCGGCGCCTGGTGCGCTTTGGGCGGCGCGCGGCGAATGTCGCGGATTGTCCTGTCGCCGATGACGCAGTGGATTGCGATCGCCTATCTGTTGGCGGCGTTCACCGTCACGATGACCTGGTATTTCCCGCAACTCGGTTTTCTGATGCCGCCCCGGCTCGAGCAATGGATTTATCCCATCAGCAAGGTCGATCTCGATGTGCTCCGATTCGCGCATTTTCTGGCACTGGCGGTGATTACGGTGCGATTGGTGCCGAATGGCTGGCCGGGATTGAAATCGCCCTGGCTTTGGCCATTGATCCTGTGCGGGCAGCATTCGCTGGAGATTTTCTGCCTCGGCGTGTTCCTGGCTTTCGTTGGATATTTCGTGCTCACCGAGCTTTCTGCCGGCCTTGGTCTGCACTTCCTCGCCGCCTTTTTCGGAATCCTGGTGATGACGGCCGTGGCATGGCTGAATTCCTGGTACAAGCGCTCAGACCGCACGAGCGCGTCCTGGACGAGGGAACATGGCGGCAACGCCGATATCGTGGGAGGGGGCTGAGCCCGGCTCGGGAGCAGGCCTGGAGCGGCGTCAGACCGGACCGGCCGGTCTTCCGGCAATCGCCGCCATGGCAACGACGCTCACCGCACCACCGTCGCCACCCGCCGGGTCAGCGCCCGGCGGTCCTTGACGTAGGCGATGGTAACGCCAAGCCGTTCGACGGTGCCGATCACCTTGCCGTCGAGATCGCTGTCGCAATTCATGTGGGTCGGTGCGATAAAGAAATCGGACTGGTCCCACTCCGGCATGAAGTCCCAGCGCAGTTGCGGCAGCGTAACGGTCTTCTCGAACGGAAGCCGCTCGCCGCACACCGCGACAGAATAGACCTGCGCCGGTCGGTCCGCGTCGACGGGCTCGGTGCGCCGCAGATAGGCTTCGAGCTGACTGAGCGCCTCGGGCATGCTGCTGAACCAATAGTCGAGGTCGTAACGGCGCGAGGCTCCCGCCAGACCTCCCACCACGGGATTGTAGAAAAGATGCTCGTAGGGGTGCAGCCTGACCAAGGTAACCGTGTCCACGAGGAAGCATGCCGTCACGAGCGCGATCCCGCCGGTGGCGAGCAGGCGACCGCGTCTTGACAGCGCCGTCACCGCCGCATCAAGACCGATGCCCGCAAGCGTGGCCAGCGCAGGAATGACGAACAGGAAATGGCGTAATCCGGTAAACGCCGGGCCGTGCCAGATCACCTGGCAGGCCAGCGGAAAACCCACGGTCAGCGAGACCAATGCGATATCTCTTCGCTGCAGCGAGCTTGAGCCGGCGGCAAGACGCGGCAACAGCGTCAACATGATCGCAAGTGATGCGCCGAACAGCGTCAGCAGCGGAAGGCGGATCAGAATATAGATCGGCACATACAGTCTCGGCACATTCGCCATCTGGTAGACCTGGCCGGCGAGCAGCGTGCGGATGCCGTACTGAAACTCGGAGAATGCGAGCAGACCCCGGATCGGATTGAGCGGCGCCAGCGCAGCCCACGGCCAGGCAAGGATCATGATGGCATAGGCAAGCAGCAACGCCGGCAGCAACCGCAACGACGATTCGATCGCAAAGCGCCACCGCGCTCCGCCATGACCGAACCACGGCCGCGGCAGGTACAGCGCGATTGCGGCACCGACGTAGACCACCAGCAGCAAACCAAGGACCCGCATGCCGAGCGCGGCTCCCGCCAGGAGACCGAATGCCGCGACGTCGCCGGCGCGAGGCGCCGGCAGCAAACGCGCGCTGCGGATCAGGAAAAACGTCGCCCCCATCATCGCGGCGGCGAAGGGAATGTCCTTGGTGTGGTTGAACATGGCGCCGTACCACACGCCGCATGCGCTCAGCGCGATCGCGGCCATCAGGCCCGCGCGCGGTCCCGCGACAAGCCGCGCAGTCGCTGCAGCCGCGCCAATTCCGCCGATGCCGATCAGCGCGCACAGGATATGGCGCAGATGATACGGGTCGATCGGGACCAGATAACCGAGGAGGACGGCAACGACGTCGAACAGGCCGCCGTAGAGATAAAGATTTTGAAACTTGAAGACGCTCTGGTCGGCAAAGCCGCTCGTATAATAGGCGATGATCAATTCGCCATAGTGATGCTGAACGCCTTCATCATTGGAGATCGCGTAATCCCCGAAGGTGAGCAGCGCAATGACGATCAGCGCGGCGATCAGGACGGCGGTGGCGACATCGTAGACGTTGAAGCGCGCAATCCCTGATACCGACTTGCTCCGGCTCGGGTCAGCGATGCCGGGGGCGCGCTCCGCGGTTAGCCTCACCTCGGTCATGGTATCGGTTGTCTCACTCTACATAAGGCTAACGGTTCTGCGATGGCTGCACCGCAAAGCCCCGAGCACCAGTGCTCCGGAAGTTACAAACGCGCCGTGCCATCAGATAGCTATAGCAGGTCTTATAGCAGATATTCACCACCCGGCCCAGCTACGCAGACCAGACCGACGGTAGCGCACCATCAATCGTGAACTACCTGCCAGGACCGGCTGATGACGCTGGCGAGCATCAAGCCGACGCGTTTGGTCGCGCCGTGATGATTTCTGGTCTTTCCCAGCGAGCAGATTTTTCCGAGGTCCGTCGACGCAGCCGCTCGCTGGCAGTTCGATCGAAATAGACGGTAACCAGATGTTACTTGGTACCGCGGAACGGTTGCCGCATGTTCGCAGACCCCAACGCAGCTCGGGCTTCCCTGAAAAAGTCGTTTGCCGCGCCTTCCGCTCGATTTCAGAAAAGCCGGATGTCTGCCATCTTACAGAAGATCGTCGCCCTTCCGGTGCAAACGCTGGCGTGGCTCGGCGGCCAGGGCACCCGCGCAATTGCCGCGCTGGTGTTCATCGGCATCGCGGCGCCGCCGCTTGGCGAGCTGCTCAAGCCCTATGTCACCGAAGCCGTGTTTCTTCTGCTCTGCGTTTCGTTCCTGCGCGTCGATCTCGGCGCGCTGCGCGATCAGTTGCGGCGGCCGGGCCTCGTTTTCGCCGCGACCACATGGACCACGCTCGCGGTACCCCTGATATCGGGCGGAAGCTGGTTCGTAACCGGCCTCGATACGCGCTCGCCGGATCTTTATCTGGCGTTGATGCTGCAGGCGGTGGCGTCGCCGATGATGGCCTCGCCTGCGCTGGCGGCGGTGATGGGTCTGGATTTAACGCTGGTGCTCGTGACGCTCGTAACCGTCGACGGCGCTGATTCCGATCACGGCACCGCTGTTCGCCTATGCCTTCTTTGGCGCGGCGCTGACGCTCTCGCCGCTCGGGCTCGGGTTGAAGCTCGCCGCAATTCTGGCGGGATCGCTGCTGGTCGCAGGCGCGATCCGCCGCAGCGTGGGCATGTCCGCCATCAAGCGGCACGCCCGGCCGATCGATGGATTGAACATTTTGTTTCTCCTTGTTTTTGTTGCGGCCGTGATGGGCAACGTGGTTGGCGGCTTTCTGGCCGATCCCGTCACAACGATCGAATTGACGCTACTCGCCTTCGCGGTGTTTTTCGTACTGCTCGGCGCAACCATGCTGATCTTCCGCAAGGCGGGCCACGACCGCGCGATGGCGCTCGGCCTGATGGTCTCGCAGCGAAACATGGGACTGATGCTGGCGGCGACCAACGGCGTGCTGCCGGGGACGACGTGGTTGTACTTCGCGCTCTCCCAGTTCCCCATCTATCTGTCGCCGCAACTGCTCAAGCCGATCGTGCAGAGGCTGAGTACGCAGCAGGCGACGTCTGCCGTGCCCGAAACCGGCAGCGCGTGAGACGCGATCGCGCCGGGAAAATGGCGCCCGGCTCACGGTATTGATACCCAAAGCTCGACGCATCACGTTGGCGTTGGCGCAAAGCTTGCCATTTCATGGCGCGTGGGGCAGCGTCGCGGCGGCAAATGTTGGTCGGCGCCAATGAGCCGCGCCCATGATTGCATCACTGTCGAGAAGACCCATTGGAAACGTCCGCCTCCATCGAGATCGCCAGGCACACGCTTCTCTCCTGCGGCCTCGTTCTGGCCGTCGGGACGCTGGCCGGCCTGCTGGCGCAGAAGATCAGAATTCCCGACGTCGCGATATTCCTGATTGCCGGCATTGCGATCGGCCCGCATGGGCTCGGGCTGATCGATATCAAGGCGGGCTCGGCGCTGAACCAGATCGTGCTTCTGTTCGGCGCGAGCTACATTCTGTTTGACGGCGGCGCGTCGCTGCGACTGGACGTCCTCAAACAGGTCTGGATCACCATCCTGATTATCGCCACCGTCGGCGTTTTGATTACCGCTGCGATCACCGGTCTTGCCGCCCATTACGTTCTCGGCATTCCCGCAAGCACAGCGCTGCTGCTGGGCGCGGCCTTGGCCGCGACCGATCCGGCGACGCTGGTGCCGATTTTTCGGCAGATCCGTATTCGCGATCGGGTGGCGCAAACCGTGATGAGCGAGTTGGCGTTCAACGACGCCATGGCGGCGATCGTCACCTTCGGCGTGCTCGCCGCCGCGACCGGAGACGTTGAGTTCTCGCTCGTCTCCTCGCTGTCGGACCTCGTGAAACAATCCGTCATCGGCATTGTCGCCGGTATTGCGCTCGGCTACCTCGCTGCTCTGCTGATCGCCCATGAGAAATGGGCCTTCCTTGCCGAATATGCGCCGGTGGTCACGCTCGTCGCCGTCATTGGCGCCTATTTCGCCGCCAGTGGCCTTCACGCCAGCGGCTTCATGGCGGTTTTCGTGTTCGGCATCGCGCTCGGCAACAAGGAAGCGTTCGGCTTCCGGATGGAGGCAGGTGAAGCGCAGAAGCTCGATGAATTCGTGTTGACCACCGCGTTCATCATGCGCCTTTTCATTTTCATCCTGCTCGGCGCGCAGGTCGATTTCACCCTGATCGGCCGATACGCCGTTGGCGGCGCGACGATCGTCGCCATCCTGATGCTGGTCGCCCGGCCGGTGACGGTGTTCCTGTGCGCGCTGCCGGATCGTCGCGCGCGATGGAGTTTGGCCGAGATGCTTTTCATGTGCTGGACGCGCGAGACCGGCGTGATCCCGGCGGCCCTGGCCGGCCTGCTGCTCGGCACCAAGGCGCCGGGCGCGCAGATGATCGCCTCGGTCGTCTTCATCGCCATTTTGATGACGATCCTGATTCAGGCGCCGACCACCGAATGGCTCGGGCGCAGGCTCGGGCTCTTGGAGACGAAGGGCCGGCCGTAGCTGGCCTCGACGCGCACGACAAAGCCAGAAGCGACGCCAGTCTCGCGGCCGCGAACGGTTGGCGCTTCGGCGACAATTGCATCTGCAAACCTCGCCGCTTGCGGCTTTCTCCTTGTCAAACTGGCCCAATCAAGTCAGATTTGAAGGACACCGGCGTGCAGATGTGCCGGTTCAAATCAATCGGGGCGGAAACATGAATAGAATTTCTATTGTATGCGCCGCATCGCTCGGCGTGGCGGGCTTGCTCATCGGGCCCAGTATCGCACAGGAAACCAAGCAGGAAACCAAGTCGGCGTCGGGCGGAGCGAAGGTTTCGCCGGTTACTCAAGCCCAGCTCAACGCAGCAGATAAGAACGCGACCAATTTTCTGCTGACCAACGTCAACTACGCTCAGACGCGCTTTCATCCAGCCCGGCAAATCGGGCGCGACAATGTGAAGAATCTCCACGTCGCGTGGATTTTCCAGACCGACGTCAAGGAATCGTTGGAGACTTCGCCCATTGTCGTCGACGGAGTCATGTTTGTGACGACGTCCTTCAGCCACGTCTATGCGCTCGACGCCAAGACCGGCGTTCAGCTCTGGCACTACAATCACAAGATGGGACCGGTGACGACGTTCTGCTGCGGTCCCAACAATCGCGGCGTCCAGGTGCTTGGCGACCTTGTCTATCTCGCCACGCTGGACGCTAAACTGATAGCGCTGAATGCGAAGACCGGCGATGTCGTCTGGAAAACCGACATTGCGGATCCGGAGCTCGGCTATAGCGAGACGATGGCTCCGACCGTCATCAAGGACAAGGTTCTGATTGGAACGAATGGCGGCGAATACGGCATCCGCGGTTTCGTGAGGGCCTACGATGCGAAGACCGGCAAACTGATCTGGACCTTCAATACGATTCCCGAAAACTCGGTCGGCGTCTGGGCGACCAAGGACGCCACGGGACGAGACATGCATCGCGATATCCAGGCCGAAAAGGCCCAGCTCGCCAAAAACGGCGACCCCTACCAGAGGCTGGGCGGCGGCGTCTGGCAGAATCCTTCCGTCGATCTGGCCACCAACCGAATCTATTTTGTCGTCGGCAATCCCTCACCCGATCTCGATGGCTCGAACCGCCCCGGCGACAATCTGTATACGGACTCTCTGGTTTCGCTTGATCTCGATACCGGCAAATACGTCTGTCACTTTCAGTACATCGCCCACGACCTGTGGGACCTCGATGCTGTAAGCCCGACGGTGCTGGTGGACGTAAAGGGCAGGGATGGCAAGACCATCCCGGGCGTGATCCATGCCGGCAAGACCGGTCACATCTATGTTCACGACCGGAAGGATTGCAGCCTGATCCGGTTCTCCGAGGCCATGGTACCGCAGGAGAACATGTGGGTTCTGCCAACCAAGGAAGGGGCTCGCATGCTTCCGGGTGCGAACGGCGGTGTCGAATGGTCGCCGATCGCCACTGACCCGTCGCAGGAGCTTGCCTATGCGATCAACCTGCACCAGCCGATGACCTACCGGGTCGAGAACTCGCCGTATCCGAACGGCAAGTTGTGGCTTGGCGGCGCATTCACGGCGATCCCGGGCGAAAAGCAATCGGGCAACATCACCGCCGTCAACTACAACACCGGCAAGATCAAATGGCAGGTGAAGACGCCGGAGCCGATGATCGGCGGCATTCTCGCCACTGCAGGCGGTCTTGTCTTCACCGGTGAAGGCAACGGCAAGTTCGCGGCCTACAATTCGTCCAACGGCAAGGAATTGTGGAGCTTCCGCGCCGGTGCGGGCGTCAATGCTCCACCCTCCACCTATACGGTGGGCGGCAAGCAATATGTCGTCGTCGGCGCGGGCGGCAACACCCAGGTCAATTTCCGCCGCGGCAACAACATTATCGCCTTTACGCTCGATTGAACGAGCGGACGTTATATTGGTTACCAAAGCGGGGCCGGTCACGGCCCCGCTTCTGTTAGGGCTTAATTGGAATGAAATTGATGCGCGGCAAGTTGGGCTGGTTGAATCGCGGCGTGGTCATCCTCGGAGTATTGTTGGGCGCAGGCGCTGCGCCGGCCGTCGCCCAGGGCATCGCCGAAAAAGTGGAAGTCTGCGCTGGCTGCCACGGCCAGGACGGCAAGCCGGTCGACAAGACGATTCCCGTCATCTGGGGACAACAACTCGGATACATCTACATCCAGCTCCGCGATTTCAAACGCGGTGACCGCAAGAGCGAGATCATGCAGCCGATCGCTTCATCCCTTGAGAAGGACGACATGCTTGCGATCGCGGAATATTTCTCGAAAAGGCCGTGGCCTGATCTGGGCCAGCCCCGGTCGCCGAAGGACGTTTCGGAGCGGGCCCTGAGCGCCGACCGCTCGGTGGGCTGCACCGGCTGCCACCTCGATCAATTTCAAGGCGACGGCACCGTGCCCCGGTTGGCGGGGCAGAGCAGGGAATACCTGACCAAAGCAATTGCCGACTTCCGCACCCGCGCACGCGGCAATAATCCCGGAATGTCCGACCTGATGCTGGCCACCCCGCCTGACGATCTCGCGGCGCTGGAGGAATTTCTGTCGGGTCTGTAAGCGGCCCTCAGCGCGGCGTCAGCCGTTCACGCAGCGACGACAGCACGGTGAGATCGGCCGCGCGTTTTCCGGCTTTGTCCCTGAGAGCCGGATCGGCGTCTCGCGCCAGCAGTAAGTTGGCGATTTCGGCATGGCCGCCTTCGGCCGCAATCATAAGAGCCGTGCGGCCGCGGTTATCTCGATCATCGATATGCGCGCCGGCGTCCAGCAGATAGGTAACAACCTCAATCGCCTGCGCTTCCGGGACCTTCTCATCCGGGCCCGCCGCCCACATCAGCAAGGTGAGGTCATTGGGGTAGCGGGCGTTGACATCCATCTTTCGCGCCAACAACCGCTTCACGACATCGAGCCGGGCGCCGGCTGCGGCATAGACGATCGGCGGCTTGCCGGTTTCGTCGGGCATCCGCTCGTCGGCCCCATTTGCGAGCAACGCTTCGACGATCGCATCGTTACCGGCGTAGGCGGCGGCAGCAACCGGAGAGATCCCGCTGCGTCCGGTGAGATTGACGTCGGCGCCGCGTTCGATCAGCCGCTGAGCGACAGACGTGCGGCCGCCTTCGGCGGCAAAATACAGCGCAGTGGCGCCGGCAAGATTGCGTGCATCGATCGGGGCGCCACGCGCCAGCAAAAGGTCGACCATCTCAAGATGACCGAACTTCGCGGCATGACTAAGCGGCCGGGCGCCAAACCGGTCACGCGCGTCGATAGACGCGCCGTAATCCAGTAGTTCGGACGCCAGGGCGACACAATTGCCGTCCGCAGCCGAAAATAGCGCCAACGACACTTCGATCGCAGTGATCTGCGGTCTCGCGGTTCGAAACCGGCGACCCAGCTCCTGGCACCGTTCGGAGTCGGCAGCGAGAGTAGCCGACGCGGCGCTCAATACCGCGATCGCGACCGAGCATAGAAATACGACATGGCGGTACAAGCGGTTTCCTCCCATGGCACGTTTGTTCGTTGCAGTACGCCTGTGTCCAGGGTGGCACGGCGGCCAGCCCATGCCAAGCAACCAGTCCACCCACGCTACTAGCCCGCGCCACTGAATTTGTAAGTTCACGCCCTACCCTGCGCGCGCCGAAGCGATTGCGGCGGTTGGCCGAAGGCGCAATCCGCCGGCCTATGCGCCTAAGCGCTGTGGCGCGCCACTACCGGGTGCGGCTTGCCGACGACTGCCGGCGCGTCCGACGACCAGCTCACGACGGCAGATTCGGTACGATAACGCGGCAGATGATCCTCGAGCGCGTAGCAAACGCACAGCGCGAGGCTGGCCCAGACCGCCGCACTGAAATAAAGCGACATCCAGGCGATTTCGTCCTTCCACTCCGCAAGGTCGTGCGTCACGACCCAACGCGTACTCACGTCACGCAGACCCTCGAGAGGCCGCAGCAGCGGCTTGCTGCCATCGGCCAGGTCGGCCCGCCACCGGCCCAGATACATCGGGACGTCGACGGTCATGAGAAACGCCAGATAGCATGCAATCCCGATGATCGTGATGACGAGGACGATGCGAACCGGACCATCGAATTCCGGCAGCAACCGGCAAAGGCCAATCCCGACCGCGGCGAAGGCAACGGCCCATATCGAATTTTCGATGGCGTTGCCCAGATAGTGGGTGGTCAGCACCGCATACCACGAGAAACATTCCGCAATCAGGATCAGCGGCACGATCACCCACGCGGCGTTCAGGGTGGTGTCCGATCCCGTCATCGTGCCCAGCTGATGCAGGATAATCGCCCACTGCGCCGCGAAGCAGATCTCGGCCACGGTCGCGACCGATCGGCCGACGGCTACGCTCGACAGCCAGGTGTCGAACAGGCAGATCCGCTGAACATCCGCACGCGGCAGGAACGACCTGAAGGCGCAGCCAAAAACATAGGCGGCACAGAGCAGCAGCATGAGCTCGATGCTGGACGTGTTGCGGAGACTGCCGGTCTGGAGCAGCATGAGCTCGATGCCGGACGTGCCGCCGAGACTGCCGGTCGGCTGTTCGTGGAGCTGGCGGTAAAGCAAGAACCAAACCGCGATGTTTACGCCGCTAACCAGCGTCAACAGACCCCACCACCAGGCCAGGGGATTTGACCAGGCCAACGAACTGGATACGGAACTTGACCGCGCCCTCCACTCCAAACTCATCGACCGCTCCGCGTGTAACCGAACTGATATTTCTGTAATAATTCTGTCATAAATCTGACCATAGTAATTCTGTCATAACTCGCGGCGAGTCACGACAAGAATATGTGTACGGCGGGTGCTTGCGGGGTGGCAGCGAGCGCGTCTTTGGTCGATGCCAACGGCATGGGATCGGTCCGGGACAAGAAGCCGGTCTCGCGAGACGCGTCGCGAGCGAGCGGTCTTCTTAGCGACAGCCGCTACTGGGCACTGTTCGGGCCTCGCGCCATGTCCGACGCAAGTCCGCGATGAATGCGGCAGCAGGCGTCTCGCTAACTCGCCCTCGCCGCGCGTCGCAGTGATTGCGGCGGCTGGCCGAAGGCGCGGATGAAGGCGCGGCGCATCCGCTCCGGATCGCGAAAGCCGGTTGCTTGCGCCACGCGTTCGATCGCCTCGCCGGAGGATTGCACCTGTTGCCGCGCCACCTCGATCCGCAGGCGCTCTACCGCCTTCGACGGCGTGGCGCCGGTCTCGGCGATGAAGGCGCGGGTGAAGTGCCGCGAACTCATGCCGGCCCGCTCAGCCAGATGCTCCACCGTCAGCGGTGCGTCGAGATGTTCGCGCGCCCAGGTGAGCAGCGCTCCGAAGCGCCCGGTCGGCGCTTTCAATTCCAGCAGCGATGAGAATTGCGACTGCCCGCCGCTGCGGCGATGGTAGAGCACGAGCTGGCGCGCGGTCTGCCGCGCGATCTCCTCGCCGAAATCCTCTGCGACCATTGCCAGCGCCAGATCGATGCCGGCGCTGATCCCTGCCGAACTCCAGATGTCGCCGTCGCGGACGAAGATCCGGTCGGGCTCGAGCTTCACCTTGGGGTAAGCGGACAGGAAATGCCGGGTGCGCTGCCAATGCGTCGTGGCGCGACGATCATCCAAAAGGCCTGCTTCGGCCAGAATATAGGCGCCCGAACAGACGCTCGCGATGCGAACCCCACGCCTTGCCGCTGCCCGCACGAAGGCCAGCGCCTTGGCGGAGCGCGACGCCGCGCGAACCCCCTCGCCGCCGGCGACGATCAAGGTGCTGATGGGACCTGCAGACCGCAAACCCCGCGCCAGCAACTCGACGCCGGAAGAGCTGCGCACCGGACCCGGCACCTCCGCAAGCACCCTGATCGACGAGGCGGCGCCGGCATAGCGGCCGGCGATCTCGAACACCGAAATCGGGCCGGCGGCATCCAGCAGCTGGAAGTCAGGAAATACGAAAACGCCAATCATGATCTGGCCCCGTCAGAAATAACATGTCGGAAAGGCAAATGTCCGAAAAGGAGGGAAAATTGCCATTTCGGACAGAAGACGACCATGCCAAAGTGGGATCGTCAAGCCAAACTTCGAAGGCCTCGTCCCATGTCAGCATCGCTTCAGATTGGACTTCTGGTGTTTCCAAAGGTGACCCAGCTCGACCTTACCGGTCCCTTGCAGGTGTTCTCAAGCCTGCCGGGCGCGAACGTGCATCTGGTCTGGAAACGGATCGAGCCGATCGCAAGCGACAGCGTGCTGACGATCACGCCAACCACCAGCTTTGCCGATTGCCCGCAGCTGGACGTGATCTGCGTCCCCGGCGGCGCCGGCACTGACGACATGATCAATGACGCGGAGATGCTTGAATTCCTGCGCGGTCAGGCCGCGGCCGCGAAATACGTCACCTCGGTCTGCACGGGATCGCTGGTGCTGGGCGCGGCCGGCCTTTTGAAGGGGTACCGCGCGACGACGCATTGGACGGCGATGGAATTTCTATCCCTCTATGGGGCAATCCCGACCAAGACGCGGGTCTGTGTCGACCGCAACCGCGTCACCGGCGGCGGCGTCACCGCGGGAATCGATTTCGCGCTGACGCTGGTTTCGATCCTGGTCGACCGGCCGACCGCGCAGGCCATCCAGCTCCGGCTCGAATACAACCCGGCGCCGCCATTCGATTCCGGCTCGCCCGATACCGCGCCGCCGGAGCTTGTCGCGCGCCTGAAGGAAAGAAATGCGCCCGTGCAAGAACGCCGCCGCGCCGCCAACCAGCGCGCCGCAGAAAGGCTCGCATGACGCTCAAATCCGGCGCCGCGTTCCGTTGAAAAGGAAGAGAAAAAGGCCGCTTGGTTTCCCAAGCGGCCTTTCCTGTCCTACGGCAGCTTCACATTGACGGGCGATTTCAGGATGTCGGTGCCCGGGGGCCTATCTCCCAGCCAAATCCTGATCGGAAGCCGCTGCTTATCGGGGCAGTCGCGAACTGGAGCCCGAACCGTCGCGGTGGTTTCCCATCTCCGTAAGATGACCCATTGAGCCATGCTCCCACGCGGGACACAACAACGCCGCGGCAAATGTCCCCGCTGTTCCCGTTGTTCACAGGCACCCGTCTCGTCATTCCGGGGCAGCCCGCAGGGCTGAACCCGGAATCTCGTGCGACAACCTCTGGATTTCCCGATGTGCAATCGCACATCTGAGGTTCGCACTTCGTGCGCCCCGGAATGACAATGAGTGTGGCTCAGCTACCCGGCGTCCACGGCTGGTAGTCGCCGGTGGCCTTTGGGCGACGGCCGCTCGCGAGCGTCGAACCGGACGGCCGGTAGGCTGCCGGCGTGCCCGTCATGTTCGGCACATGCGGCTTTTCCCACTCGCGCGGCGTATAGGCCTCTTCGGTCGGCGCCACGTCGACGGTGTGATGCAGCCAGCCGTGCCATGACGGCGGCACGCGGGTCGCTTCCGCATAGCCGTTGTAGACCACCCAGCGCCGCTCGAAGCCGAGCGTCGGATCGATCTTGCGCCCCTTGGTGCGGTAATAGCGGTTGCCCTGCTCGTCTTCGCCGACCAGTTCGCCGAACCGCCATGTCCACAATTGCGTGCCGAAGGTCTGGCCGTTCCACCAGGTGAATAGCTTGAGCAGAAACAGTTTCATAGGCACTGGCCGGTTTGAGAACGTTATCGGTCCTGATGCCACCGGCGGGCCGAATTGTCCAGTTCAGCCGGCTGCAAAAGCCGGCCCCAAGCAGCATGCTCGTCCCCGGCCCTGCCGATCAAGTTCGCGTCATCCCTGTCACGGTTTTGTGGCAATCGCGGGCTCGCAAACGCACGGTTCCGTGCAGACGCATCGCGTGATTTCGGCGCTAATTTGGCTCTGCTCTTGATTCGGCTGCAACCTCAACCCCTTAACTCCGACTGCGAAGGGAAATTGGCAGGTGCCGCGCATTCTTGTGGTCGATGATGACCCGTTGGTCTGCACAGCCATTGAGGCCTGTCTTCAGCGCCATGGCTTCGAAGTGATCGTTGCCGATGGGGGCGAAGCGGGCATCAAAACGCTTGAGGCGTCGGCGTTCGACGTGATGCTCGTCGACATTTTCATGCCGCATATGCGCGGGTTCGAATCGATCAGGATATTCCACGAGCGTGCGCCGGCTACCCCGCTGATCGCCGTGTCCGGCTACGCCTTTGCGAATTTCGATACGCCCTCGCCTGACTTCCTTCAAATGACCCTCGATCTTGGTGCCACGGTCTGCCTGCGCAAACCTTTCACGCCAAAAGCGCTGCTGGCCGCGATCGACCAGTGTCTCGCCAAACCGAACGTGACCGCGCAATTCTCCAGATGAAAACCTTCAATGCGGTCGCGCCGTCCCTGACATGACGCCGAACACGGCCACCCTCGCCGACGTTTCAGGAGTGCGCGTCGCTCACGATTGCGTCGCCAGCGCTACGCCCGCCAGCGTGAATACCAGCGCTGCGATCTGGCCGATGCCGAGCGGCTCGTGCAGCGCCAGCGAAGACGCGACCACCCCGATCACGGGCACCGCCATGGTGCCGATCGCCGCGACCGACGCCGGCAACCGCGCCAGCGCGGCGAACCAGGAGACATAGGCGATGCAGAACTGAACCACGGTCGAATAGGTCAAGAGCATCCAGTCAAACCCGGATAATCCGGCCACGCTGGATTTCTCGATTGCGAGGCCCACGATCGCCACCGGCAGGCATCCGATCCCGATCTGCCAGGCCGCCGCCGACACCGGCGGCAGGTGTATAGGCAGCTTCTTGGCCAGAACCGCGCCGACCGCAAAACCGATCGCGCCGCCAAGCGCCATGATGATTCCCGGCAGTTTGGCGAGGCTCGCCGCAAAGCCGTTGCCGCCCAGGATGGCGCTCAGCCCGAGGAACGCCATCACCAGCGAGATGACGCGCAACAGATTCGGCCGTTCGCCGAGAATGGGCCAGGCCAGGATCGAGGCCCATACCGGCATGGTATAGGCGATCAGCGCCGCCTCGCTCGCCGGCAGCCAGAGCAGCGCAAATCCCATCAGCACCATCCAGCAGCCGACATTGAGGAAGGCGGCGAGCACCAGCCTTCCCCACAGCTCGCGCGGAACGCGCAGGTCTTGGCCGCGGGAAATCGCCAATAGCATGAGCAGGCTCGCGCCGACGACGCCGGTCGCGCCGCGCAGCGTCAGCGGCGGCAGCTCGCTCAGGAGATATTTGGTGACGGGCCAGTTGAAACCCCAGCCGACCGAGGTGATGGCGAGGAACACAAGGCCCGCGGGCGCGATGCGCGCTTTCGCGCCCGGCTGGTGTTGCAGTGTCATGAGAGGGTGGGCCCGGTGGGAGTCGGCGGAACATTGCCGCTAATCCGGACAGCCGACCATCGGCGGGACGGCATGCCTGCCTCGTGTCCCGGTTCTAACATTCGCATCCCGTTGCAGCGCGCTGTTTTGCGAATGTTAGAAGCCAGGGGACACGAGAGGAAAAAGCATCTCGTGCGGTCCTGGATTTGGCATTCGCGCTTCGGATTCGCCGAGCCACCGAGCGAATGCCAAATCCACCGCACGAGGGCAGTCCGCAGCTCTGCGTGAGTCTTTTCGAGGCAAGTCCTCACCCACAATAAATAGTTGGCCTGTGAACAACGGGGTGAAGCCGGATACTGCAACGCGGAACAGATTTTTTTGCTTGGGAATCCCTGAGGACTCACTGATACTTGGTGACAACAGCGGCGCCGGAGGCCCCCTGTTTTCCCCCTCTTTCCACCATATTTAGTATTTGATTCAGGAACTCGTACTAATCCTTGACGGGCGCGATGGAGTCGTCCTAGCTTTGATCCTGTTCGGCGCGAGTGTGTTTGGGTCCCGCTGATCGCTCCCTGAAGGGTTCCAGAATAACCACTCCGCCGGCCGGTCGAGGCAGCGGATATGGGCCTTTTTGTCCCGAAAATCCGGGAATTCGGAGCGCGAACAAGGAGCCAAAAATGGCTCAGGTGAGTTGGGGCGTTGAGTACATGGCTCGAGCCGGAACCGGGGAGTTCCGTTTTGGGCCATGCGGCGGCAAGCCAGGTGCAGGCAACGAGCGTAAGCAGGTTGCTCGCACCAGACTGGCAGCCAGAGAACAGGGCCGGGTCAACCGGTAGAGCTTGCGGACGTTTGGACCAAGGTTGTCTTCAACTTTGGTCAGAAAGGTTCGCTCAAGGAAAACACCCGGCGCCGCGGCGGCGGCCGGTTAGAAAGAACGGGGCACGACCAATGCGAATCGAACGGCGCCACACGACTGACGGCCAGTCACCCTACGCACAGATTGATTTCAGATTGACGACATCTGAGATCCGCAATCCCGACGGCTCGGTGGTGTTCCGCCTCGAAAACGTCGAGGTGCCGGAATTCTGGTCGCAGGTCGCCTCCGACGTTCTCGCCCAGAAGTATTTCCGCAAAGCCGGCGTCGCCGCGCGCCTGAAGAAGGTCGAGGAAGAGACCGTGCCGTCCTGGCTGTGGCGCTCGGTGCCCGACACCGAGGCGCTCGCCCTGCTCCCGGAATCCGAACGCTATGTCAGCGAGCTCTCCGCCAAGCAGGTGTTCGATCGCCTCGCCGGCTGCTGGACCTATTGGGGCTGGAAGGGCGGCTATTTCACCGCGGAAGAAGACGCCCGCACCTTCTATGACGAGCTGCGCTACATGCTCGCCAGGCAAATGGTCGCGCCGAATTCGCCGCAATGGTTCAACACCGGGCTGCACTGGGCCTACGGCGTCGACGGCCCCGGCCAGGGCCACTATTACGTGGACTGGAAGACCGGCAAGCTGACCAAATCCAAATCGGCCTACGAGCACCCGCAGCCGCACGCCTGCTTCATCCAGGGCATCGAGGACGACCTCGTCAACGAGGGCGGCATCATGGACCTCTGGGTGCGTGAGGCGCGCCTGTTCAAATATGGCTCCGGCACCGGCTCCAACTTCTCGCGCCTGCGCGGCGAAGGCGAAAAGCTGTCGGGCGGCGGCCGCTCCTCCGGCCTGATGAGCTTCCTCAAGATCGGCGACCGCGCCGCCGGCGCCATCAAGTCCGGCGGCACCACGCGCCGCGCGGCGAAGATGGTGGTGGTCGACGCCGACCATCCGGATATCGAGACCTATATCGACTGGAAGGTGAAGGAGGAGCAGAAGGTCGCCGCCCTCGTCACCGGCTCCAAGCTCAACCAGAAGCACCTGAAGGCGGTGTTGAAGGCCTGCGTCAACTGCGAAGGTTCGGGCGACGACTGCTTCGATCCCGAGAAGAACCCGGCGCTCCGCCGCGAAATAAAACTCGCCCGCCGCGCGATGGTCACCGACGGCATGATCAAGCGCGTCATCCAGTTCGCCAAACAAGGCTACAAGGAGATCGATTTTCCGATCTACGACACCGACTGGGATTCGGAAGCCTATCTCACGGTCTCCGGCCAGAACTCCAACAATTCGGTGTCGCTGAAGGACGATTTCCTGCGCGCGGTGGAGACCGACGGGACCTGGGACCTGATCGGCCGCACCAACAAGAAGGTGACCAAGACCCTAAAAGCCAGAGAGCTCTGGGAAAAGATCGGTTACGCCGCCTGGGCCAGCGCCGATCCCGGCCTGCACTTCAACACCACCATGAACGACTGGCACACCTGCAAGGCGTCCGGCGATATCCGCGCGTCCAATCCGTGCTCGGAATACATGTTCCTGGACGACACCGCCTGCAATCTGGCGTCGGCCAACCTCATCACCTTCTACAACACCACGACGAAACTGTTCGACGTCGACTCTTACGAGCATCTCTGCCGCCTGTGGACGATCGTGCTCGAAATCTCCGTGATGATGGCGCAGTTCCCTTCCAAGGCGATCGCGGAACTGTCCTACGAATTCCGCACGCTGGGCCTGGGCTTCGCCAATATCGGCGGACTTCTGATGACCATGGGCCTTTCCTACGACAGTAAGGAAGGCCGCGCGCTGTGTGGCGCGCTGTCCGCCATCATGACCGGGACGGCCTACGCCACCTCGGCCGAGATGGCGAAAGAACTCGGCCCCTTCCCCGGCTACAAGAAGAACGCCAGCCACATGCTGCGGGTGATCCGCAACCACCGCCGCGCCGCGCACGGCGAATCCCGCGGCTATGAGGCGCTCGCCGTCAATCCCGTGCCGCTCGACCATGCCTCCTGCAAACAACAGGACATCATCGAGCATGCCAAGGCCGCCTGGGACAAGGCGCTTGCTACAGGCGAGACCAGCGGCTTCCGCAACGCGCAAGTCACCGTGGTGGCGCCGACCGGCACCATTGGCCTCGTGATGGATTGCGACACCACCGGCATCGAGCCTGACTTTGCGCTGGTGAAGTTCAAGAAGCTCGCCGGCGGCGGCTACTTCAAGATCATCAACCGCGCCGTGCCTGAGGCGCTGCGCGCGCTCGGCTATCGCGAAAGCGAGATCGCGGAGATCGAGGCCTATGCCGTCGGCCACGGCTCGCTCTCCAACGCGCCGGCGATCAACGTTTCCACCTTGAAGGCCAAGGGTTTTACGGACGAAGCACTAGTGAAGGTTGAGGCCGCGCTGCCGACCGCCTTCGACATCAAATTCGCCTTCAACAAGTGGACCTTCGGCGAAGACTTCCTGCGCGACACCTTGAAGATCGAGCCGGAAGCGATTGCCGCGCCGAATTTCGACCTGCTCACCGCGGTCGGCTTCTCCAAGCGCGAGATCGAGGCGGCGAATGTGCACATCTGCGGCGCGATGACGGTGGAAGGCGCGCCGCATCTGAAGGCCGAGCACTACAGCGTGTTCGATTGCGCCAACCCCTGCGGCAAGATCGGCAAGCGCTATCTCAGCGTCGAGAGCCACATCCGCATGATGGCGGCTTCGCAGCCGTTCATCTCGGGCGCGATCTCCAAGACCATCAACATGCCGAACGACGCCACGGTGGAGGATTGCAAATCCGCCTACCTGTTGTCCTGGAAGCTCGCGCTGAAGGCCAACGCGCTCTACCGCGACGGCTCGAAACTGTCGCAGCCGCTCAACTCGCAGCTGATCAGCGACGAGGACGAGGAGGACGACGGCATCGACGCCTTCATGGAGAAGCCGATGGCCGCGCGCACCGCGCAACTGTCGGAAAAGGTGGTGGAGCGGCTGGTCGAGCGCATCGTCGTGATGCGCGAGCGCGAGCGGATGCCGGATCGCCGCAAGGGCTACACGCAAAAGGCCGTGGTCGGCGGGCACAAGGTATACTTGCGCACCGGCGAATATGACGACGGCCGGATCGGCGAGATCTTCATCGACATGCACAAGGAAGGCGCGGCGCTGCGCTCCTTCATCAACAACTTCGCGATCGCGGTCTCGCTGGGTCTTCAGTACGGCGTGCCGCTGGAGGAATATGTCGACGCCTTCACCTTCACCCGCTTCGAGCCGGCAGGGCCCGTGCAGGGCAACGACTCGATCAAATATGCGACCTCGATCCTCGACTATGTGTTCCGCGAACTCGCGGTCAGCTATATGGGCCGCTTTGATCTGGCCCATGTCGACCCCAGCGAATCCAACTTCGACGCCATCGGCAAAGGCGTCGAGGAAGGCCGCCCCCCCGAGCAGCCGAACAACAAGTACCTGTCGAAGGGCCTGACCCGCTCGCGCACCGACAACCTCGTCGTCATGCGCGGCAGCACGACTGCTCGCACCGGAGCGCCGGCAAAATCAGAGGGTCCAAGAATGGCCTACTCTGCACCAGAAAGCAGAGCCGAAGCTGCAACTGAAGGAGCTATCGCGCTGAAACGGGAAGCCCAGCACGATCTGTCGCCGACGGAGAAGCTGGAGGCGCTGCAATGGAGCAAGGCCGGTGCGGCGCAGCAAGCCGCGCCGTCGAAGGCCGAACGCCGGGCGGAGGCCAAGGCCAAGGGTTACGAAGGCGAGATGTGCTCGGAGTGCGGCAACTTTACGCTAGTGCGGAACGGCACGTGCATGAAGTGCGATACGTGTGGGTCCACAACCGGATGCAGCTAAGGCGGTGGCGATGGCTCGCCGCGACCACCGAGTCCGGATTAAGGACCGCGAGGCCATTGCAAAAATTGCAATGGCCTGGTGGGTGGTGGCGAGCAAACTCGGACACAGCTTCAACATTTGCGCTTTTATAACCGACGTCTTGGCCGAAAGACTTCGCTATAAGGGAAAGCTTCAGATTAAATTCTATAGCTCTGAACAGGAATTACCGGAAAGGGCGTATGTAACCTTCAATCCGCTAATGCTACACATCGTCGAAAAAATCTGGCGCGACGCCGGCTTGGGCATCCCTTACGCAAGGTACATACTCGCGCACGAGACCGGGCATATTGTAATTACATGACGAATTTGCCGTAGCGTTCTCTGATGATCAGGCTGCGCAGCTAAAATATCTTCAAAACGAAGAATTGGGTGAATGGCAGGCAAATATTTTCGCTGACTATTTTCTCGTGCCTGACCACATCGCGATCAAGTTAAGAGAGCCCGATCTCATCGCGGGCTTATGCGTCGTCACCGATGATGTAGCTGTACGACGACTGCGTGATGCCAACTACGCAAAAAGTGTATTAACGCCGCCATACGAAGGCGAGATGTGCAGCGAATGCGGCAACTTCACCCTGGTGCGCAACGGCACCCGAATGAAGTGCGATACGTGTGGCTCAACGACGGGGCGTTCGTGAGGATCAGTTAAGAAGGAACGAGCAATGACAAAGCAACCGGGACTTGATGACCGTCATCGTGACACTAACGGCGAAATCCACCGAAAGATGGGGCAAACTCGAATCGAGACTTTACGGAAAACCTACGGCGATGACTTCGCTGAAGGTTGGCGTGGAGATAAGAAACTTGAAAATCTGCTCAAAGAAACTGGCGCAAAGTCGTTGACCGATTTTCGCAAGAATTACAACAAGTGACGCTTCATCCCAGCTAATCCTGCGACCGCGCAAGCTGCTTGGAGACGTGAATGCCCGTCGTGTTCCGCCGGGGAGGCTTGAGCTACTTCTTCTATTCGAACGAAGGTCAGCCCTCCGAACCAGCGCACGTACACATTCGAGGCGGCGGCGGGGATGCAAAAGTCTGGCTGGAGCCGGAGGTATCAATGGCCGACAATTACGGCTTCAAGCCGCGCCAACTTTCGAATATTCTGCGAACTGTAGTTGAGAACCGCGAACGTTTTCTGAGAGCTTGGCATGACCATTTCAGCAACTAGTGTCCGCTTCGACCAACACTCCATGTGGGTTGATCTGACGGATGGGCGTAGCCTTCGTGTGCCTCTGGCATGGTTTCCACGGTTGCTACGCGCAACGCCAGGTGAACGCCAACAGGTTGAATTGAGCCGCAACGGCCTCCACTGGGAAGAACTTGATGAAGATATTTCTATTGCTGGTCTGTTAGCCGGGCGCGGTGACATGACCAAACAGACGGCCTCCGTCCTGAACGTAAAACAAGCCGTCCATGGCGCTACATCGGAAAAAAGGCATGCCGAAGCAAAGCAGCCGGGGCTAGAAGGTCGGCATCGAGACGCGGCCGGCCAAATCGATCATAAACACGGAAACACACGTGTCGGCACGTTGCGTAAAACCTATGGCAGTGGTTTTGCCAAAGGCCGTCGAAGCGATATGAAACTTGAGGACTTACTAAAGGAAACTGGCGCAAAGTCACTTTCCGATTTCCGCAGGAACTATAATAAAAAGTCTTAGCACAAGGATGGGTGGAGCGAAGCGATACCCATCGATTGCTGTTCGCGAAGATGATGGGTTTCGCAAGGGCTCAACCCATCCTACTTGCTAGAATGTGAATCAACAAATTCGGCGCGGCCGGTCAGGTCGGCTTAGGGGCCGCCATCGCCTGATCTTCGATCGGGATCTTCATCGAACGGAGGAGGCCACGTCGCACAGTCGAAACTTCGGGCGGCGCCTGGACACCCCCCGGCTGCCCGAGCGGAAGGCCTGGTAACAGGCCCTATTTGCCCGGTAGACCCGGGATCGCCGAAGCCGGGACTCCATGCGAACGCCCTCCTATGCTTTTTGACGTGCTCGCCGTGGCTGGTCGCGGCCTTGGCGGGTGTGACCACGGGAACAATCACCAGCGCCGTCGCGCATATGGCCAATGTCGAAACGATCGCAAATTTGCTCATGGGTTTCTCCTGAGGCACTTGCAATCAACCAAAGGTCAACTCTGCTCTGGCTCAAGGTGTCTGTCTCATAAATTTAAATTTAGCAGCGTTTGCGAGCGCGTCCTCACCACGAGAGCCCGTAGCAAGTGTAGTCCGGATGAGCCAGCGGGTCGCGCGAATGCGCGCCCGATCACAGGCTCCGCAATATCCGGGATCTCGCATCGGCTGTGGCGCCCGCATGTCGCTGCGCTCATGCGGGCTACGCCAGCTGAGGCCTTACTTCGGCGGATGCAATTCGCTGTTGAGCCAACCCAGGGCATTCGTGTTCATCGGGTCGGATGCAATTACATTCTGCTCGCTATGGCCGCATTTGGAGCATTCGAACGAGCGATGCTCGAAGCCTTCCGGTCCCTCTTCCACCGCAGCGGTGACCATCCGCGTTTGACACTTGGGGCAGCGCGGACGAGCGATCGGCAAAAGCTCTGGATCAGATGTTTTCCACATGGGCACTTCTCGCCGACTTCATAAACTTGAATCAGAACGGAGTTGCGCTCGCCGATGAACGCCGACTTGACGATACGACATCCGGTCGTCGGCACTTCTCAAACTCCGGTGCCGGATTATCACGTTTGAAGGAGTTAACTTCATTCGTCGGCTAAAGAATTGTTTATGAATCAAAAGTCCTGGAACCGCTAAGACCCAGGGCGGTTCGTACTACCCGCAATCGAGGAGACAGTTATGAAATATGGATCAATCGGCGCTGCCTGTCTGGCAGTTGCACTCGCGGCGGCGTCCCCTGCGCTGGCCTTTGGCGGCGGGCATGGAGGCGGCGGCGGACATGGCGGAGGTGGTGGTTTCCACGGCGGCGGCGGCTTTCATGGTGGAGGCTTTGGCGGAGGTGGATTTCGCGGAGGCGGCGGCTTTCATGGTGGAAGCTTGGGCGGAGGTGGATTTCGCGGGGGCGGCGCTCGCTTCGCGGGCGGCGGCTATAGAGGGGGCGGATATGGCGGTGGCTTCCGCAGAGGTTACGGTCGGTACGGCTATGGTGGCTACGGCTACGGTGGCTACGGCTACGGATACGGACCAGGTATTCTAGGCGGCTTGTTTGCGGGCTCGCTCATCGGCGCGGATCTCGCATACGGCGACTGTTACGACGGCTATTACGCCTACTCCGGATGTGATTACGGGTACTAAAGCGCCAACCGCGTAGCTTACATCCCCAAGCGCAAAAAGGGCGGCCCGTCGGCCGCCCTTTTCGCATCTAGCTCGTAGTCTAGCTCGGATGGGTGGAGCCAACGGGTCGCGCGGATGCGCGCCCGATGATAAACTCCGCGATACCCATCGATTGCAGTTCGCGAAGATGATGGGTTTCGCAAGAGCTCAAGCCATCCTACTCGACCACGTCAAGCTTGACCTTTGCGACACCCTTGCCGACCATTCCCAGCGCATCAGCCGCCGAATACGAGACATCGACGACCCGTCCTCGAACGTACGGGCCGCGGTCGTTGACCCGAACCGTCACCGATCGCCCGCTTGCGACGTTTGTCACGCGCAGCTTCGTGCCGAACGGCAGCGTCGGGTGAGCGGCGGTCAATTCGTGCGGGTCGAACTTTTCGCCGCTCGCGGTCCGTGTTCCCTCCGTGTAGAAGCTGGCAATTCCTTGCGAGGCCGCAACGCCCCGCGAGGCCGTGTGTGTCCCGGCTGCATTGTCGTGCCGCGCGAACGGGGTATGCTTTCTCGCGGATGCGACGCGCCTGTTCGTCGTGAAAGACGCCGCTGGACTGCGTTGCAGCGACGCCTGCCGGCTGCTGCTGGCAACTCCTGAATGCCTGGTGACGACAGAGGACTGCGCGCAGGCCGCAAGCGACGCCGCCCCCAGGGCGACGGCAAACCATCGAATGATGCTCCCGCCACGCGCGACCGGAACCGATGACGCGTCAGGAATATGATCTGCCTTAACCGCGACGTCCGAAATCCCAGCGCAGCAGATGGAAGACATCTTGTATCCCCAACTTGCGCCCCCACCCCAAAGCGAATGCGACCAGCACCACGGCATGATTCAATCAGGGCGCTACCGTGGCGGAAGGTGATCAGGCACCCCGTCAACCGCGCTTTTCCATTTCAGTGTGATCATTGCGCCACAGCCAGCGTAGCTCATAAGGCGGAATAGCGCAGCGCATTCCGCCAAGCACCGAACATTGAGCGGCGGGTTACGCCTTCGGCTAATCTTACTGCGTCACTGGACTAGATCCTCATGGTGAGGAGGCGCGCAAGCGCCGTCTCGAACCATGAAGGCCACCGTGTGTATTTCCCGGGCCACATCCTTCGAGACGCTTGCTGTGCAAGCTCCTCAGGATGAGGTGATAAAGCCGGTTATGACGCAGTAAGACTAACCCACCCTACGGCCTCATGTGCACGACGGGCAAATCGCGCATCGCCGCCATGCACGAATTGCCCGTCGTGTTATTCGGCCGCAGGGGCGCGCCCTTGCGGCGCACGCCCGACACAGCTCACATTGACGCCGTCCCGCGCTCGAAAAGAGGGGCGCTTCGCGGTCGTCACGAACGTTGGGTGCGGGATGCGGTGGACGCGGCGGCGCTTCTGACGAGGGCGCTTGTTGCGGACGGCGAAGTCGCGTGGTCCTGACGCCCCGACGCTGGCGTCAAGTTTTGCGGGACGCAATTCCCGCGAGGCGACGGTGGCAAACAAGCCCGGTCACCGAGGAGAGCGCGAAGGAAACCGTTAAAACCATTGCGCGGGGAATGCCGGGTGTTTCCGGTGTGACCGTGGTGACTAACGCGTGTGCTTTCTACCACTGCGCACGCGGCTGCGGACGCGCCGAGCGTCCGGCATTCCCTGCGCCCTCTGATTGGAGGGCGGGAGGTTTCTCAGCAAAACTCGGGCGAAACGTGCCGCGAGATTGCGAAGCTATGTCCCGACGTCATTGCGAGGAGCGAAAGCAACGAAGCAATCCATTCTTTCCTTGTGCGGCTGCATGGATTGCTTCGCTAACGCTCGCAATGACGGTTGAGTTGGCTGTTTGAAAATCGAATCTGAACACAGAACTCGGAGCGCAGATCAGCACGCGTAATCCGCCACGCATCGATGATAGAGCGGCGAGTTACGTCGGAGCCTGTCATCGGAGGTCGCGCGGACGCGCTGGGCTAACCCGCCCGACGTGCCAACAATTGGGGTTGCGTCTGACCCGTCTGCGCGAACTTGATTGTCGAGATCGGCCATTTGCCATCGTGGCCCTGGATTGAAATTCTCAGGCCGTGGAACTCGTCGAGCCAGATGCCCTCCACCGTCCCGGCCTTTCCATCCGTGAGGATGACGGCTTTGCCGACAAGCTCGGTCTGGGCATGCTCGAATTCGCTCAGGATCGTATAGGCGCGGATCTTCACAGCTGGCATGAGGCTTAGCAACTCACTGATCAAGGATGCTGATGTGTGCTTTGGAAAGACGCACAAGTCATGACCGGCGCGCGGCAAATGGGTGTCCGACGGAACCGGCATTTCGACCCTGCCTGCAAAGCCGAAACGCCTTCGCCGCGCTAACGCATCATCATTCGGCTGCCAGGGATGCATCCGTCCGCTTGGCGATGACCTCGCGGAATTTCGTCGCCAGCTCGTCGCAGTAATGGGCCAGCCCCTGATAAAACGCGCGCTGCGGCCCGTCGGTCGCCTGCTCGGCCGCTTTCTCGTACTGCGCGGCCTTGCGCTCGTACTTCTCCAGTTTCGCTTTGAGATCACTCAGCACGGCCCCACTCCACGCAACACCACACCAGCGCGCATGGTTGCCGGCGCTTCGACCGAATTGATGACTGACCTAAGGCAATTTTGCAGCCGCCATGGGGCTTGGTTTTGGCCGGTTCAGCCAGCAGCCGTACCGGCTCACCTGGTCCGATCGGATGGCGCGCCGAGGCGTTTGCCAATCTCGGCCGCGAGATCGGCTACAGCTGCCATCGGCATGATGATCACGTGATCGGCGCTTTCGGTCATCATCAGATTGATCTGATCGGTCCCTTCGAACAGCCGGAAATCGGTGCGATACACGATTGCCAGTTTTTTCATGGCATAGGCATAGCCGAGCTCCCAGCAAGTTCCGCTGTCGGGATCCGCGCCGTCGAGGCACGCCACCACCGCCTCGGCCCAGTCGAGACCTCTGACGTTGCTCTCGAAGATCGCCCTCGGCAGGTCCTTGCGGTGCTCGTGCTCCTGCGGCAAAAGCACCTCGTGCCCTTGCGCGCGAAAGAGGCCCGCCAATTCCCTGTTGAACGCCAATTCCGCGGTCGAAAACAGCGGGCCGGCCATATAGATTTTCATGGTCCCTCCTTCATCCTTGCGGCGGATCATACCATCGCAGCTCAGGCGTATTCCGCACATGGCGGATCGCCGGCGCCGTCCGCCAAGCACTGTTGCGCCGCACCTGTTGCCCCGCAAAAAAACTTCGCCCCTCCGGCATTCGCCGGCAGCAGAGACAGCCGCCTTGAAAGATCGCTCGGGAACCAACATGATGCGCGTCAGGCGCGCTTCGCTTCACGGACAGGCGGCGGAGGAAATCTTCGATGTTGCAACGAGCCCTCCCGCTACGGCACCCGCCCATCGCGTCCGACGAGAGGCTTGAGGCTCGCAAGCAGCTCAACGCGCGCACGCTGTTTCGCGCCCTCATCGACCATTTCTTGCGGTTGTTGCGATTGCTGGGCGAGTTCTTTGCAGCCGGTGGTGCTCTTTCATAGGCCCAAGAACGAAACGCCGAAGGTCTCAGGTGTCAAATGAATGGAAATCGCTTCTATGGAGTCCGGGTTGAGGGAGCAAAATACGGCGTCGGCTTTGGCTCCGCCCTTGCCATCGCGATCTCCTATACCAACAACCACTCGATACTCTGGGCGATCATCGACGGCATTCTGGGCTGGCTTTACGTGATCTATTTCGCATTGTTCCGGTCGTAGCAAAAAAATCCGCGCGGACCCGTCGGCTGACGCGGCTGCTCTCACGGCAATGTTAGGGCCCGCGACACGCGTACGGGGAACCCAAATCCGGATCGCAAGTTCTGATTCCGGCATCACCGATCGCGATCAGGAGAGTCCCATGCGATCCAGGCTTGCAATCTCGGCCGTTGTGGCCGCGGCATTGTTCGGAGCCACGGCCATCGCATCGGCGCAGACAGAGCCGGCGAAGCCGGCCCCCGCTGCATCGGGCGAAGGCAATGTCGGAACGGGTTCGGCGACGCCAGCCAAAAGCATCAAATCGAACCATCGTATCAAATCGAGCCATCTCCATATGAAGCCTGGCACGACCACCGGAATGAGCACCCGCTCCTTCACGGAGAAGTCGAAGCCGGGCGGTCAATCGACCGCGCGCAAAGCCCCCTCAAGCTGAGGCGCACCGGTTGGCTGCCGGACGGATCAGCCGCAGTTTCACGCTTGGCGCGGCTGACCCGTCTCGGGCCGCCCGGACCGAACTGAGGAAAATTTGCTGACTTCGTGCTTGAGCCGGCCGCTTTCGCCGGACGGCGGCATCGCCGCCGCAAGGCACCTGACAAGGCACCTGAGAGGATGCGGGGTGCGAGCGTTCTGCAACGGCGCTCAGACGGTGATGGATGCGTCGGTCAGCGAATTGAGCGAGCAGTTTCGGTCCGGGTCGGCGCGGCCGCCGCGGTCGTCATTTTCGTCTTCGTCCGCGGCGTCAGGACTCGCAGCTGATGCGGAGAGGCCGCGGAGGTTTGCACCGGCGGCTGTTCCCTGACGTTCGCGGCTCCCAGCACCTGAACCTGCACCGCCGATATCGGCAAACCCGCCGCCTCATAGCTCGGCAACTCCGCAGCGAAGCCGGCAGTCGCACCCGCAACCGAGATCACGGCGGCGGCTGCGATGGATAAGGAAGTCTTTTTCATTGTTATTCTCCTGGTAGATTCGAAACCAGGCTATACCCATTTGCTGCACTGCGATAGCTTATTGCTGCATTGCAACAATGCAGCTTCCGCACATCATTAATGCTTGAGGATCCTTGCGGGCGGCGACGCCCGATCAGGCTATGCCGGATCGCCGTTGCCCGACAAAATCTGCGCGGCGCCGCCGATGGCGCGCCGGAAGGCTTCATCGAAGGTGGGCCTTCGGACCTGCCAGCGGTGCGGCCGGCCCTGCCATTCCATCTGCCATTCGGTGGCCCATGCGAGATCGGAATCGTCCCATTTGAGCCGCCCGACCAGGGCGACTTCCCCACCGAACTCGGTGGCGCGAGCAGCCAGTGCCGAGGGCGGCATTTTCGCAAGCCCGGCACCGTCGATGCCCGACTTCGCCAATGCCGCAACATCAGGCAACACGATGGTCATCCCGCGCCTGGCGCTGGCAGCGAGCAGCGATTGACGCGGCGCCACTGCGGATAGCCCGGCATCCGCCGTGACGATGTAGTTGCTTGCGCCGAGCTCCATCTCGACAAAGACAGCAAGTACCGGACGGTGCGACAACCACGGTGTGAGGCCTAGTACTTCAAGAAGATCGTCGATTTTCGTTTCGTCGAAGTCGACGATCAGATCATAGGGCCGGTCGCGGGTGCCCTGCTCGTCGCGAATTGGCGTGCCGGACATCTGGTCGTGGTAGCTGTGCGCCTTGACGAAATCCGCCGCGCGCGACTTGTATTCTGCCAGCCGGGGATCATCGGCCAGTTTCACCGCGCCGGACACCTTGATGAGCACATCCTCCAGACAAGCGGCGAAGCCGATGACGCGGTTGGCCTCGCCCTGGCCGGTCACGACGGTCTGCGCCCGATAGAGATCGTCCGCCGCGGCCGCCATGGTCGCGGTGCAACAGATCAACACGGCCAGAACCGAAATCCTGATCATGGCAACCGCCGCACTCGTCCTGCGGGCCGCACTCTAGCGCACAACCCCCCGGATGTCGCGGAGCCCTTCGAGATGCGTCGCCTCCTTCGCTTCACTCGGGCTCTGTCACTGCACCGAAGCAGATCGCTCGGTCGGCCTGCCGAAAACCCTGCGGCACCCCTCACTCAGGCTGGCCCGTTGCCGATGCATACAGGCTGTGATCCGCTCCACGCTCGGAATTTCCGACGAGCAGAGCCGGAAAACATCGCCAGTGCAGAGCCGCCGCTGATCGTCCTGTGTGAAAGCACGGCTCGCCGCCGGCAACATCGTCACGCAGAGTGTCAGGCTGGTTATGAGCACGAAATTTCGGATTCTGAATTCACCAACTCGCATCGTTGCCCCCAAATGGCGTCGTCGACCACGCGGTTCGCCGCATTGGAATCAATCATGATCGTATTGGGATCAGTTGGCGCATCAAGATTCGCGAACGGCTATGCACCGGATTTCTCGATGACCGGTTGCATCACGCGGTTCCGCAGATGGAACTCGGGACGATAGCTGCTGATTGTGCGCGCGAAGGCCGCCGTCAGCGCGCGCTAGAGGCGCTACTCGCCGCCGTCGATCTGCCGGCCCATGAGCGCGATGGCGCGCTGATAGACCGAAGCCGAATTCCATGCCTCGATGGCCGCGAAATTGGGTTCTCCGGGCTGGTATCCCGCGCCGGCCCGCCAGCCATGGGCTTTCAGGAAGTTCGCGGTCGAACTCAGCGCGTTGGCCGCGACGTCGAGATTGCCGGTGCCATAGGCCAGGATGTTCTTGGGCATGAACTGGGTCTGGCCGACCTCGCCGTGCATGGAGCCGCGCGTGCCCGGCGAAAGCGCGCCGCGGTCGATCAGGTGCAGCGTCGCGTAAAGCTGCTCGGTAAAGAATTCCCGCCGCCGGCAGTCATAGGCGAGCGTGGCGATCGACGACAGCATGTTCTGATTGCCGCGCTGGCTGCCGAAACCGGTCTCCATGCCCCAGATCGCGATCAGCGGTCCGGGCGGCACGCCGTAGCGCTGCTGGATCGATGCGAACAACGCCGCATCGGATTGCTTCAGCGCGCGTCCGCGCGCGACGATGCTCGCGGCCCCGCGCTTGGCGAGAAACTGATCGAGCGACAGGCCGAAGCTTCGCTGGCCGCGATCGGCGGCGATCGTCGCCGACGCATAATTCGCCTGCATCAGGGCTGCGACCGTCGAGGCACTGACGCCTTTTACCCTTGCCTCCTCGGCGAACTCTCTCTTCCAGGCCTCGAAGCCGCCTGGCCCGCTGCCGCACTGGGCGGCGTCCGCTGTCGTGCTCAGACACGCAAACACCGCGAGGACCGCCACTACCACGGCTGCGAAAGCAACCGTTGTAAGCCCCCTGCTCCCGGTCATTGCAATGCTCCCTTCGCGACGTGACGTACGAAGACCGCGTCATGGCCGCGTTCCTTGCACCAACGCGTCACAGTTCACCGCCCCCGGCTGCATACCGAGGCTCAGCTTTCTCAGGAATTATTTGACGTCAAAATCGACTACCTCGCAGCGCAAACCTAGCACGCAGGATGGATGGAGCGAAGCGATACCCATCAATGCGGTCCGCGAAGATTCCGGGTTTCGCGAAGGGCTCGGCCCATTCTACGGTCTCATCAGCGGGTATCCTCAACGAGCGCATGTGACGGATGACGTGTATCGCCGCGGCGGTTCTGTGGGCGTACGTACATGATGACCGCTTCCGGACGCTCTGTCTTGACCTTCAGTGCGGCGTCGAGCGCGTCTTGTGCGTCCGCGACGACATGATCCGTCTTTCCGTTCAGCTTGAACCCTACGGTAAATTGCATCTGCAACCCTCCACGCCGCGCCCGTCCACTGTGCAGTTGACCAGAGCAGGATGATTTTTCTTCGGACAGTCATCCTGCTCTGGCTTCTTGTTTGAACATGATCTCCGCTCAAACGCTTTGCGTTTGCTAGCTAAGGGAAAACCGGCACCCACTTTGCGCTGACGCGGCCCTTCGAGTCCGGATCATGCGCTAGCCCAGCGAGTTGATGATTTCCCGATAGGCTGCTTCGGGAAACGCCTTCAGCGTGCGCGTCCGGACGCTTCCTTGCATTCCCAGTTGCAGGCTGAAACGTGCCGCTACGGCGTCGTCGGGAGCTTCGAAGATCGCGACCATGTCATAGTCGCCCATGGTGAGATAGAAGGACTTGAACTCGCCGCTCATATCCTTGAGAGCTTTCTTCGCGGCGTCCAGACGACGTGGCGAGTTTTTCGCCTTCAGGATGCCTTGCTCGGTCCAGTTTGCAAGCATGACGTATGTGGTCATAGCTGTCCTCCTTCTGGTTCTAGAGCTTCGGTTCTGATTGAATCAGAACCGAAGCTCCAGATTCTTGTTTTGACGCGTTTTCTTCACGCGAACCGGTATCCACTTCGCTCGAAAACGCTCTGAGCAATCTTAGTTGCGCCGTTAGTCTACCGGAGGTGTCTCAAAGCGTCATCGGGGGTTGCATAAATTGTGCGGTTCCTCGCCAGCGGAACCTAGCGACAAACGGATGTTGCAGCATTCCGCGACGACCCGGCTTGACAGTGCGGGGCAAGCGGAGGAGCATTGCACTCAGTCGCCACTGGCGACAAATCGCGAGCAAAGGAGGTTTTGATGACACCACCTCCGCAGAGAAAGCCGCGCAGGCTGATGGAACACGTTCGGATCATCGCCTAGCGGCCAACCACACGAACGGGACGCCGGGGGGTTTAAGTGGGCCGCATCAGTGAGGCATAGCCCCTTGCCTGCCCGGCGCTGTATTTTGGCAGTCCTTCCGCGGCTAAGCGGCAAGCCGTGTGATTGGCTGACTGACGCGGGCGCTTTCGCTTTCTCACATCGGATTTTTCAATCGGGATTTCTTCGCGGCGACGCCACCGGACCATGGGGCTTCGGCGGCGTTTGAACATCGCCATCGTATCGCACCTCACCGCCCCCCCGAAACACCGGCTTCTTGTAAGGGACATGATTGCTGCACAGCTCGGGCGCGTCGCGTCGCGAGAGCGCGGAGTTGCGTTCCCTGATCATCATGCCCCGTTTCCAATACGCCGTGACGCCTCGCGTAGGCACGACCCGGACTTGACCCGGGTTTCTACGGACAAAAAAAGCGGCCGAAAGGCGGCTTTTTCTCGCATCATTAGCACACAACGAATCACATAGCGGTGGCACGAACCCTGCATGGCTAAATTCAAGACCGGGTTTTCCTTACCAACATAGGGCACCAATGCTTGTTACTCTCGTCGCCGTTCTCTGCAATGGCCAGCTATGCATGGAGAAAGTCGTCACCACCAGCGAGCAGTCGGGCATCACCATGATGGCCTGCCAAGTCCATGGGCAAATCGGCATTGCCGACTGGCTCGCCAAGGGTCCGTACCGTGAGTGGACGCTGCAGCGGTACAAATGCGTCATGGGTAAATACGTTCCCAAGAACGAGGCATGAGGCGCGTCGCTCGCCGGGCGGCTTAGCCCTGCGGGTCGGCGCTTCGCGCGGCCGGTTGGCGATCTCGCGTCCAGCGCGCTTTCCGCTGCAAGGAGACGCGGTCCACGTCACATGACTGTGGTCGGCATCACTTGGCGCGAATGAACCCGGCAAGCCGCGTCTTCTGGGTTTCGCACCAATTCGTCATGCCGAGGCGCCTCTGGTCGAGCTCCGTTGACTGCGTCGCGATGGCGACTTCCGACATCAGGTCGTCGTCGCCCCGCTCGCCCATCTTTCCGCCGGTGTGCAGGTAGGCGATGGCCTTTCGCACCTTCTCGGTGGTGCCGTCCGGCATTTGCATCTCTTGAGCCTTCTGGACCAGGTCCTGATAGACGACGTCGGTGCCGGGGCATTCCACCTTGGCAGCGAAGGCCTGTAACATCATCGTCACATAGGCCAGGCGTGGCTCCGCATGCGCCGGCATTGCAAAGGCAATCAATCCTGCGATGAATGTCACGTAGCGCATCGTCGCCTCCCTGGGTCGCGGGAAAAGCTAGCGTCAGCCGGATCGGCGCGCAACCGGCGTTTTCCGGATGTCGCCGCGGCTATCGTCGGGCGGCGCGGAGCCTGTCATCGGGCGCGCATTCGCGCGACCCGTTGGCGACCGGCCCGTTGGCTCCGGCCACTTGCCACCGACCTGCCACACGTGCTTATCTTCGGTGCAGGAATTTAGAAACGGTTAAGCCCTCTCCGGCATATTCGACTTTGAAGGCGCCAATCGGCACGGCGGTCGCCAGGCGCCTTCTGGATCTCGCATCCACCGGCTCTGGAAGAGAGCCAGCATACCCGAAAAACCAGCGCGACGAATCGAGACCCCTCAAGGGCCTCACCCTCTTGAGCCGAGGACGCGCAAGCAATGAGACAAGACGTACGGAAAGCCCTTCTTCTTCAAGAGTGGGATCGTTGGATCCGAACCCAGCCTGTTGATCCCCCAGCGGCAACCGCCAGAGACACGTTGAAGTTTTATTGCGAGCTTCAGGACAGGCGGTCTCCGCTTTTGGATTTCCGACCAACCAGAGGCGACAAGTGGCAAGTTGTTCATTCCTGGTTGCTCAGCGGGGGACGCGTCTCCGATTGACGCCATCCCCCGTGCTTGCCCGGTGGGCTAACTCACCTTGCGTGCTATAACTCTCCCGTCACTGCTGGGCGCATTGCGATGGGAGGCCGCCGGGAAAATGCCTTCAGATCCGAAAGCCAACACGCGCGTACGGACGGCCCTGCTATTGTTGTCCGCTTTCGTGATTGTTGTTTCGGTTGGGGTCTATCTTGTTGCTGATCTCGGCCAACTGCAGGACCGTATTGCCGCGCGTGAAGGCCAGGCGGCCTTGCAAGGCATCACCGACGCAAGCCAAATAGACGAGGCGCTCAGGCAGCATCCGCAAAATAAATTCCTGCAGATGATGGCCATGGCAACCAAGGCAGCGGATGACGCCAATGCCGCCATTGCGAAATTGTCCGGCGAAGTCGAGCCACCGGCAATTTCAAGAGCCGGCAATTTGTTCGCGGCGAGCCGGAGCGATCTCGAGCGGCTTGGCCGCGATTTGAAAACGGCGGAAGCCAATGCGACGACATTCATGCCGCGCGCCGCCGCCGTCCTGAAGGCCGAACGCGACGACGTGGAAAAATTCGCCGCCTCGCTCCATCTGGGAAAGGACGTCAGCAGCCGGTTGCTGGACTATATCGACAGGCGGCATGCGGAAATTGCGGCCCTTACCTCCAGCAGGCTTTCGGCGCGCGCCGATTTTTATCGGGCCTATCAGAACTATGTCGCGATTCTCGTCGGGGAATTCGGGGCCTATAAGGTCGAGGGCGGCCAGTTCATCTTCCCGCTCCAGCGCACCGTGGACCGCTACAACGTCGCGGCCCAGGCGATGACGGCGGCCGCAAAGCGCGTCGCGGAGTTGGATGAAGAAAGAAACAGCCTGCTGCAGGCGCAGCAGCAGCGCTGGCTGAAATTCGTCAGGGGTGAGTGAGCCAAGCCGACTCGACGGCGCGGACCAGGGTAGGTAGCGCCTTCGGCTGACCCGTCTCAGGCCGCCCGGACCGAACTGAGGAACTTGCTGACTTCGCGCTTGAGCCGGCCGCTTTCGCCGGACAGCGACTTCGCTGCAGCGAGCACCTGGGAGGATGCGGATCCCGTCTCGCTGGCGCCCCGCTGCACGTCGGCAACGTTGGCTGAAACCTGCTGCGTGCCATGCGCGGCCTGCTGCACGTTGCGGGAAATCTCCTGGGTCGCCGCACCCTGCTCTTCAATGGCCGAGGCAATGGCGGATGCAATCTCGGACATCCGTCCGATGGTGTCGCCGATCTCCTTGATGGCCCCAACCGATTCCTGCGTTGCGGCCTGGATGCCGTTGATCTGCTGGCTGATCTCGCCGGTGGCCTTGGCGGTCTGTTCGGCCAGCGCCTTCACCTCGGACGCCACCACCGCGAAACCGCGCCCCGCCTCGCCGGCCCGCGCCGCCTCGATGGTGGCGTTCAGCGCCAGCAGATTGGTCTGGCCGGCAATAGTATTGATCAGCTCCACGACATCGCCGATCCGGGCCGCCGCCTTCGCCAGCTCGCCGACGCGACCGTTGGTCTTCTGCGCCTGCCCGACCGCCTCATTCGCGATCCGCGTCGAATCCTGAACCTGACGGCTGATCTCGTTGACCGATGACGCCATCTCTTCCGTGGCGGATGCGACCGATTGCACATTGGTGGAAGCTTCTTCAGAAGCCGCCGCCACCGCAGTGGTCAGTTCCTCCGAACGCTCCGCGGTCGCCGTCAACGTGCCGGCGGAGGTTTCCAGCTCGGTCGAGGCGGACGCCACGATTTCGACGATCTCGCCGATCGTGGCTTCGAAGTCACGGGTAATCGTGTCCACGCGCTGCCCGCGCCGGATCTTTGCGTCAGCCTCCACCGCAGCCGCCTCGTCGGCGGCCTTCTTGGCGACAAGAGCCTCCTTGAAGACCTGCAGCGAACCTGCCATCGCCCCGATTTCATCGGCACGCTCGATCGTCGGGATCGTCACCTCATGCCGGCCGGCGGCGAGATCGCCGACGACCTCCGTCAGGGTCGCAAGCGGTGTAATCACGCGGCGGCGCAACATCAGGGTTACGCCGGCAAGCACACCGAGTAGCGCCACAGCGGCAAGGCCGGCCAGCGCCAGCATGATCAAGGCACTGTCGCGTGCCGCGCCCGCGCGCTCGGCCGCCTCGGCCAACGCAGCATCGCGCACGGCGAAGAAGCTCTGCACCGCAGGCACGACCTTGGCGGCCAGCTCATCCTCGGAGCTGATCCCGTATTTTCCGTCGTTGCGCCCGGCCAACACCTCTTTTTCAATCCATGGCGCAACCTGTCCGAAATAGGCATCGACCGCATTCTTCAATACTTTCACAAGCCGCGCCGGACTGCCGACCTGATCCACGCTGGCTTCGATCCGCTCGCGATCGAGATCAACGCGGCCTTGGGCACGGTCGATCGAGGATATTTCTGCCGCGGTCATCGCGCGGTGCGCACTGATCGCAGGAGACATCGAAGCGGCGCGGCCGCCGGCGGCGACCCGCAGATCCTGGGCGGTACGGGCGACATTCAACAGCGCTGTCAGCGACGCGTCGGCGGTCGCCACCTTATTTTCAAGACGATTCAGGAGCGGTTCGACAATCCCGACGACCTGGGCGATGCCGGGCAGGAAGCCTTTAAGCACCGCCGCGTCACGCGCGCTCATCGGCACGGCAAGCGCGCGATCCGTCGCAGCGCGGATGTCGCTGAGCTTGGTCGCGGCCTGGTTGAGGCCTTCAACGATGACGGCACCATCGCTGAGAGCGCCGACCGCAGCCCGGGCGTTTGCGAAAGCGGCATCCGCCTGTCGCACGGCCTTTGCAATCGCTGCGAGCTGAGCGGGTGTCGCAGCATCATCGCGGAACAGCGGGCTGAGATAGGGTGCCCGATGGCCGGCCACCTGTTGGCCAACCGCCAGAACCGCACCAAACGCCTCCACGGCCTTGATCGCTTCGGTCTTACTCGCATAGGTACGATACTGCGGAGCAAGGGCCCCGGCGCCGAGGATGACCGCCAACGCCGTCACCGAGAGCATCGACACCGCAAAAAGCCGACCGATTCGCATGTTAGGTTTCCGCTGTCCTGGGATGGTTAAGATATTCGCAGACGGCTTAAGACCCGCTTAATGAATGGCGATCGACCCGGCCGTTACGGGGCCGGCCGCGGCCTGGCGCAGCGGAAAAACCGGTCGCCGAATTGGGCCAAGAATGAAGCCAAGAATGAAAAAGACTGCGACCGTCGCCACAGGAACGCTGGCTGATGTTCCTCAGGGGTGAGTGACAAGTAGCGACGAGTAATCCGCACGCGCATACGATATGCGGAATCAATCAGATGTACGCACCAGCACGCGTGGTGACATACGCCCATGCTGCGCGACGCAAACCTGTCAATGAATCCGTCGGCTTGGCCGAGATGGCCGAACGGGATTATCGCACCCGCGCCGATCGACGACGCGGCCGTCTCCGTTATCCCGAAAGACCGTCAGCTTTGATGCGGGCCCCGCATCATCTTCATGGCATCTTCGATATGGCGCCATTCCCTGGCTTCTTCGGCATCGCCCTCGCGCTCGCTCGTCAGCGCCTGCTGCGCCGCTTGCGCGATCGCCGCCAGACCGTGCTTTTCAAGCATCTGCCGTGCGATCACGTGAATTTGCATCTCTGATATCATGCCGCTCTCCCCTCATATTTTCCCCTACCCGACGCCGCTCGGATCTGTCGTCCGCTGCGGTTCCCTTCCAACCGCCGAGCCCGAGATATCGTTCCAGACATTGCCGCACACAATTTGGTCTCACACCATTCTTTGACACCAGCGACGCGAAACTTCCTGCACGGCTGCTTCTCTCGACAACCAAGCACCGACGATTATGAGACCATGCTCGCGTTCAATATGATGGTGTTGCCCAAGCTGCGGGCCGGTCTGTCCGGCCGACCGCTCGATCGCCACCGAGACGATGTCCACGCTGAAGCTGCCGGTACTGGTGACCCATGGCGCGGAAGATCGCAATGCCAAACTGGGCGCCGGCCGGTATTCGGCCTCGGTCATCCCGAGGGCCAAGCTCTCGGTCTATGAGGGGATCGGTCATTCCCCGTTCTACGAGGACGCCCCACACTTCCACACCGAATTGGCGGCGTTCGTGCGCGCCGCCGCCAAGATCAATCGATGGCACCCGTTGGCCCAAGTGATCGCAGGCTTGCGATGGGCTCGTTAGGCGGACTGGCTCCGGCAGAAACTCCGCGCAGTCCGCTGCGGGTTGCGACCATCAAAGACGTGGATGACCGGGATATCCGGCGCGAAGTCGCGCTCTTGCCCGGCCATGACCAAATTCAAAAAACGCCCAAACCAGCCGCGCTAATTTTGCGGCCCCGATAGCGAGATCTCGCGTTCGGCGCGGAAGACGTTGGCATAAAGGCTCGCAATCCACTGGCGTCCGCTCGAGGTCATGTTGAGATAACGTATTTCGGTCTGTATGTGGGGCGCCACAATGTCCCAATAAAATTGCGGATAGCGATCGACGATGTCTGCAGGCGATTCATAGCCAAGCTGGCGGTTCATGCCCACCTCTTCAAACTCGTGGTAGAGCGCGTTGGCTTTCCTGATGTAGTTGGGATCGCCGAGTTGTCCGATGAAATCCGCCGCACGAACGATCGAGGCCTCCTCATCATATTGCTGGCCGTCGCGGGGGGGAAACCTGGTGCCTTCGATCGCATCGGCGATGCGCTGCTTGTCGAGAGGCGAAATGCCGTTAATTCTCTGCAGCACGTAAAGCTTCGACCGGTCGACATGGTAGGGCATCAGGCCTGCGTCCGATGATCCGCGCGGCAACGTCACCTTCCTGCCGGTGGAATCGATCACGAAGCCGTCCGCGTCGTCGTCCCTGAACAGGCCGCGCACATAACCGATGTCGTGGGCAAGGCAGGCAATGATGACATGCGCGTAATCGTCCGCGGTCATATGGGTGTGCAACGCACGGCCGCGAAGGATGTCGTGTCCTGCGAGGGTTACCAGCAGCGTGTGCTCGACATTGTGGTAAAGAGCGTCGCTATTTCCTATGCATTCGAGCGCGATACGGGCCGCCGCGGGCACCATCTCCACCAGCGGTGTCTGCGAGGGCCCGAACCGGCGGCGCATATAGGAACGAAGAAACTCTTCCAGGGCATCTGCCGCCAACTCCGGTAAAGTCATCATGGACGCCGTCCCGCCTCTAATAGACTTCTCGCGCCGACTCCCGACTTCTCGTTCATTATCGATTGGGGGTCAGCATAGCGCAACTTGGGTGTTGTGACCAAACGCCGAATGTCGCGTCGAAGAGAAAAACAAGCGTCGCCTGGCTGAGCCGACGACGCCCTTCCTCTCAGAACTCCTCAAGAGCAGGAGGATCGAACCAGTTCGTCAGCGACAGTCCGCCGTCGACCACGATCGCTGCTCCCGTGACGTAGGCCGATACTCGGTTCGACAGCACCGCGAGCGCCATCGGCGCGAGGTCCTCGCCGCGGCCGAGGCGACCGAGCGGGATGTGTCGCGCTAGCGCGGGATCGGCGACGAAGCCGCCCGCGGCGATGGCGCCGGGCACGAGCGCGTTGACCCGGATTCCGAAGCGGCCGAAGGTCTTCGCCAGCTCCTTCACCAACATCGCCATCGCCGCCTTGGCCGTCGAGTAATGCGGAAGGTTGCGCGGCGTGCCGGCGTGCAGCGAGGTCAGGAACAGGAACGAGCCGGGTTCGCGCGCCGCGATGAGCTTTCGCGCGAGTTCGCGCGCGAGGTGAAAGCCGGCGTCAACGTTGACCGCCCGCATCTGCTCAAAGGTCTCCTGGCTGACGGCGAAGGCGTGATCGGCCTCGCGACGCGCAGGCGACGCGCTGTGAACGAAATGGGTCACCTGCCCGACCGCAGACTGTGCGTGCATCAGCAGCGCATCGCGTGCGGCAGGAGCAGCGAGATCGCCGACCCAGGGCACCGCCAGTTCCGGCCGCGGCGAAGCTTTGACCGCGGCCGTGACCGCTTCCCGGTTCAGGTCGGCGAACACGGTGCGCACCCCCTCGCCGACCAGGGCTTGCGCGATGGCTCGCCCGATGCCGTTTCCCGCACCGGTGACCAGCGCCGCCTCGCGCGCAGGATTGAATGGCGTGTCGAGCAGGCTCATGTCTTTGGGGCTCCCCGCGAGAGAAATCAACGTGGGCTTGCGTGAGGTAGCTCACGGAAATGTCCAGCATACCATGCGACTGATCTCGTGTGTTGTTGGACTCCAGGAGCAAAACCGGCGCGTTCCGTAGCTTTCCCTTCCGTAGTTTCCCTGATGGGAATGATCCGAATTTTCCGCAGCGATTCCTGCTGCTATCCATAGCGCATGAACTTCGCTTTTCGCAGGAGGCGGCCCATGGCTCAGGTCTATTTCCATTGCACCAACACCGAAGGCGTGTGGATCGATCGGCGCGGTGCCGCTGTGGGCGATCTGGCCGAGGCACGTGAGCACGCCGCCCTGGTAGTGCGGTCGCTCATCATGGCGCCAACCCAGGAAGACTGGCGCGACTGGGTCATGCACGTCAGTGATGATCTCGACGAAGAGATCTTCAGCGTGCCCTTCGCCTCCCTGCTCGGCAAACCGCATTGAGAGAACGCCATGTCGATCACGCAACTGTCATCGCTGCCGCTTCGTCAGCACCTGAATGTGATCATGACGAGATGGCACAGGTTGATTGAAAGTGCCCGCGATCCCTATCGGCCCGAGCTTCACTACATGCGAGGACCCGGCCCGAAATGGCGCGCCAAACATCAGCGCCGCACCGGAATTGGCGCGCTTTGAGGAGAAGCGACCGGCAGTCGAGCTACTCAGATTCCTCAGCGACGGCCTTATCTTCTAGAGCCAGCGCCGGACGCGAGCCCTGTAAGCGTCATACGCGGGACCGAACTTGGCCTGCATCACGCGCTCTTCGGGAATGATCTGGAAGCGCGTGATATAGAGCATAAAATGCAACGGGCCGAGCAGCAGCCAGGCGTTCGACAACAGCACCGAAAAGATGACAAGCAGCATCGTCAGCCCCACATACATGGGATTGCGTGTGAACGCGTAGATGCCTGTCGTCACCAGCGATGAGGCGTTGTCGATCGCGACGGGGTTTGTCGTGGTGCCCGCCCGACGGAACATGGAAAAGGCCAAGCGGCGGCGCCGACGCCGATGACGAACAGCACGCCAGCCACGCCGTAGCGGAGAGCGGCGGGAATGGGGATTGTGGGCGTGACCCAAGAGAGGGCCCACATCGCAAGCGCGGTAACGACCATCAAGATCGGCGGCGGAATACGGTTCTCGAGTACCGTCATCATAGCCGCTTCCTTCTCAGGGTCGTTGCGCGCGAGCGCCCTGATACCATCGGGCGTCGATTTCCCGTCTCGCTCGCCGCCCGCATTTTCCAATTATTAAGCAATCGGTTGCCTGGAAGACCTCGCGGCCAAAAATCGCCAAAATCTTTTTTATTCAAATCGAGTTCGTTTTCGACAAGGAGAACCCGAGATGCGGATCGCACGATTGATCTTCGTTGGTTCGATCGCCGCCCTCGCTGTTGCGGCGGCACCTGCGCTGGCGAAGAATTCCAATTCCGCTGCCAATGCCAATGCCCAGAAGGTCGAGGACACGCCGGTTGCGCGGGGCTGCCACGCCTATCAGCAGGCGCCCGATGGGTCCTGGACACCGCTTTCGTGCCAGGAGGGCGGCCCATCCTCGCAAGCGCCGACGCACGGCAAATCTGCGACCCGAGCCCCGGACGAAGAGACCCGCTGAGGAGCGCATCTGACCGCAAAAGAAGCGCTTGCCATCTCGCCTCCGTGATTGCGGGACGAAGCGAGGCAATCTACCCTTGCCGTCATTCCGGGATGGTGTGCATGCACCAGGCCTCAGATGCGCAATTGCGTATCGGGGAATCCGAGGATTCCGGATTCGATGCGGAGCCTGCCATCGGACCGGTCTTAGGCCGGACCCGTTGGCATCGCGCCCCGCAATTTGCGACGGTACCGACAACCATGCCCGATCCCTACGACCTCCAGCGCTTCGTCGACGCCCAGGCGAGCGTCTATCGCAGCATCGTCGCCGAGCTCTCGCAGGGACGGAAACGCAGCCACTGGATGTGGTTCATTTTTCCGCAAGTGGCCGGTCTCGGCTTCAGTGCGATGGCTCAGCGGTTCGCGATCTCCTCGCGCGAGGAAGCCATCGCCTATCTCGCGCATAGCACCCTTGGTCCACGGCTGCTCGAATGCACCCGGCTTGTTCTCGCCGTCAAAGATCGAACCGTTCACGACATCCTCGGCTCGCCCGATGATGCCAAATTCCGGTCATCGATGACGCTGTTCAGCGCGGTGTCGGACGATCCGATGTTCGAGCATGCAATCGCGAAATACTACCCCGAGGGAAAGGATCAGGCGACGCTCGATTTCCTGGCGCGCCACGCTCGAGGGAAGTAGCGAGCAGCCCGCGATGTTCGCCTTGCTCGTGCCTGCAATCTCCCCGGCACCGCCCTCTGCTCGTGGCCCGCGGCGGGCTGCACGCTGGATGATCTTCTCGTGCCGGCCCGAGCGGCCTGTTTCGCTAGCGCCAGGCCTCGGGCGTGTCGCCATCAGCTCTTTGATGGAGGTCAATGCAATGGACCGGCTGCGGCATCATTAATAATGGCCATGAAGCTTTTTTGGCTCATCCTCTTGATGACGTGGATCGGCGTCGAGGGCAGCTATGCCCTCGACAGCGAGCAGCAACGGGGCAAGTCCCTGCTCGAAACCCTGTGCGCACGGTGCCACGCCGTGGGCGAGACAGGCCGGAGCCCGCATGTTGACGCACCGCCGTTTCGCACTTTTGGAGACAGTAAGCTTTACGACAGTGATTTCTCTCAACGACTGCAAGACGGCCTGACCACCATTCATCCGGATATGCCGACTTTCAGATTTAACCGCGCCGATGCAGAGGCTGCGGTGAACTATCTCAAATCCATTCAAGAGCCCAAGAAGCCGAAATAGCCGGCGACCGGCCCGGCCTTGCCGTGATGGTCACGTCGTCGTCGGGCTCATCAGCGGCGTTCGCGGCGCCCCAGATGGCCTGCCCCGCCCCGCCGGATGTCACACGATGGCTGGTGGACCGGCCATCTCGTCTATTCGCTGCTGCCAAGGTGACGCGGGCGTGCCGCAAGCCGTGGACGAGCTCATTCGCGAGGCCGCCGCCCTGCCCTTGCGCGATGCGGCCTACGCGATCTGGCGGCAAAAGATCACTTTCCAGCGGCTGGAGGGCCGGGTGTGGCCGCGCAGGGACTACAGCACGCCGGAGGCGGCCGAGAAATCCAGCCGGGAAAGCCAGGCGCAGCTCAAATACGAGCAGATTTCGCCCAGGACGGTCCCACCTTCGACCGTTTGAGGCGGGCGCATCCGCGCGCCACGCACGTTGAGCTGAAACAGGCCATCATCGCCGCGGTAAGATTCGACGACGATTGCTTTAGGTATTTTGCCTATGGCCGGGCGGAGAATTATTGGAAAATGTGCATCCGCGCCGTGCAACGCGCGGCCAAGGATAATCCGCCTTATCTGGAGACCACCTATCGCGACGCCCGCAACCATGTCGCCTATTGCATGAAGTAGAGGGACATTTTCCGCGACAGTGGATAGGCTCTCTGTAGGGGCCGCACTCCCTATCGACAAGGTGCTACAACCACTTAAGCAAGACGACGAAGGGCTCGCGAGCGGAAGGCCGCTCTAAGCCCCGCGTCAATTCACTTGGAGAATACATGTCGCGCTCAACTGCCGTTAATCTCGTCAGCCACCCCCTCGTGCAGCACAAGCTCACGCTGATGCGCGACCGTGACCGCTCCACCAAGGGTTTTAGGGAGCTCTTAAACGAGATCGGCATGCTGCTTTGCTATGAAGTCACCCGCGACCTGCCGCTCGAGATGGTCGAGATCCAGACGCCGCTGATGCCGATGAAGGCGCCGATGATCGCCGGCAAGAAACTCACCTTCGCACCGATCCTGCGCGCCGGCGTCGGCTTTCTCGATGGCATGCTTGCGCTGGTTCCATCGGCCCGTGTCGCGCATATCGGCCTCTACCGCGACCCCCAGAGCCTGCAGGCGGTCGAGTATTACTTCAAGGCGCCGAATGATCTGTCCGACCGCACGGTGATCCTGATGGATCCGATGCTGGCCACCGGCAATTCCGCCTGCGCCGCGGCTTCGCTCCTGAAGACGCGCGGCGCCCGCGATATGCGCTTTGTCTGTCTGCTCGCCGCCCCCGAAGGTATCGCGCATTTCCAGAGCAAGCACCCGGACGTCCCGATCTGGACCGCGGTGGTCGACGAGAGACTGAACGATCACGGCTACATCTTGCCGGGCCTTGGTGATGCCGGCGACCGCATGTACGGCACGAAATAGGCTGCTTGCGGTCTTGCGGTTAATGCCGTTTGAAATACTGCACGGCGCGCTCGTGCTTCTCGGCGGCCGCGCGCGACTTGAAGGTGCCGAGATTGCGGCGCTTGCCCGTCTTCGGATTCACCTTCCGGGAATAGAGCCGAAACTCACCCGACTTTAATTTACGGATCATCGGAAATCGACCTCGATTGACGAAACTTCCTGCATTAATCGCGATCGCCCGTCTCGCGTTCCGCCAACGCCGCGCTCCGGAATGCGCCTTTTGACGCAGACTATTTGCGGGCGGTCAGACCTATCACCGCGGACATTCCGCTGTGGGCGGCGCCTTCCCGCATCTCCCGGTCCTCTTCGACGATCCTGACGTCTTTGAAATCGCGGAAAGCGTCTTCCAGCACCTGGCGCGTATAGAGATTTTCGACCTTCTTCGGTCCGCCGGTATTGAATTCTAATTGCCGTGGCGTGTAGCCCTGCAAGATGAAAAGCCCGCCCGGCTTCAAGGTGTCGCGAACGCCTCGCCACTTCTTGAGTCGTTCAATCGGAGAGCTGAACTGCGTGAAAATATCGATGACGACATCGAACGCGTCGGGGGGATAGCTCCATGAATGGATGTCCGCCCTGACGAGAGCGATGTTCACGCCCCGCTCTTTTGCGAGCGACGTTGCCTTGAGTTGTGCCGACTCGGAAAAATCCAGACAAACGACGCTCAACCCCTGCTCGGCCAGCCAGACGCCGTTGCGCCCCTCGCCGTCGGCAATCGCCAGCGCCTTGCCCGACGCAGGCAACAGCCCTCCACAGGATTGCAGGAAATAGTTTGGATCCTTGCCAAAAATAAAATCAGGAACGCTGTAGCGGCTCTCCCAGGTCTCCTGCTCGCTCATGCGACTACCGGCCCCTTGCGCGACCGCCACCCCGACATGCCGGCCGCATAATGTCGCGCATCCTGCACGCCGACCGCCTTCATTTTCTTCAAGGCGGCAGCAGACCGCCCGCCTGCCTGACAGATCAGCACGACTTGCCGTCCCTTGGGCACCTGCGCGGGATCGAATTTCGACAAAGGAAGATTGATTGCGCCCGGGATGTGCCCGCCTGCGTATTCGTGCGGCTCGCGCACATCTACTACCGTGTATTTCTCGCTTTGGTGTCCGTGCAGCAGTTCCTCGTGCTCAATCACCGCAGTGCTGGCTGTATTCATAAACCTGCCTAGAATCCTTGACAACATTGGTTTTCCTTCCTGTTTCCAGGCCTTCACGGCTTGCCCCGCGGCGCAAACTGTTGGTCGCTGAAGGGTGAGATATCCGGCACGCGGATGACGATGTAGCCGCGCCCAGTCGATTGATGACAGGCGTTGCATCCGCTCGTCAATTCGCCGTAGGCCTTGGCGAATTTCTTGCTATCCTTCGCCTCGATCGCGTCAGTCACCGTTTGGACCGGCTGCGCCATGGTCGTTACATTGGTCACGGGAATGCCTTGGTAAAGCGAGGCGGCCTCCACCAGGCTCGCCTTGATCTGGCGAAGCTCGTAGGCCGCAAGTTCCCAGTTCGCGGACTTGCCGGCGAACCACAATTTGATATGCCGCGATTGCGCCGCGTTCATGATATCGCCGAGCCGCGGCACATAGGGCTCGGACGGCGGCAGGTTCATCCCGGTCTGGGCCATGGCCACCAGCGGAGAAGCGCAAACCATCAGCACCATCAACCCACGCCATTTCATTTCATGCTCCATCATTTTCTTGATCGCGCTGACAATAGCCGGCGCGCGGTTATTTGAACAACTAGCCGCCTTTGCTGGAAAGCACCTTGCGTTCGATCAAGGCGGCGCCTCTCTCAGGCGCATCCGGCTTGATGCGGATCAACACGCCCGCGCGCCTCGCAGCACAGATATGCAAACACAGCCTTGCCTGGAGGATATCATGTTACTGCATCTGCCAATCGCGTTTCTTGCTTCGCTTCCGCTTTCGCCTGTTGCGGACAATGTGCCCAAGTTCGATATCGCGCGCGAGTGCCGGTCCGAGGGCGGCCCGCAGGCCGCGCTCGACCGGTGCGCGGCTCAAGAGGCCGACGCGCGCACACAACTTCAAGCGCAATGGATACAATTCGGCGCCGACGACAAAAGCCTTTGTCTCAAGGAGACCAACCTGGACGGCACCCCCAGCTATGTCGAATTTCTGACCTGCCTGGAAATGGCGCGAGATGCCAAGAAGATGTCGAAGTAATCTACCCGCGCGAGGCGCGTGAAGCGTTTCGCTGGGGTTATGACTGCATTTTCAGCTAATCGGCACGGCCCGTTCAGGCTCAAGGCCGGACTCGTGTAGCGCCGGCGCGGCCTCCGCCGAGGCAAGAAATTTCAACAGCTTGTTTGATTGATCGACCTTCCTCGACGCCGCCAGGCGCCCTGCGGAAAACACCGCGGGGCTTTGAAGGGGAAGCGGGATGGGTCCGACGATGTCGACACCCGCGACCTGCTTCAGCTCGCTGAGCTGCTGTACCGCCAGGTCCGCCTCGCCCGACACCAGACGCTCGGCGGTAAAGCTTTGGGGAACGATGGTGGCGCGGGCATTGATCTCGGCCGCGATCCCCATTTGCGCGATCAGGCGCGCGAAGAAAATGCCGCTGGCGCCGAGACGCGAATAGGCGATCGATCGCGCCCCAATTAGCGTGGCGCGCAGCGCGGCCTCGGTCGCGATGTCGGGACGGGCTTCGCCGGCCTTCACGGCCAGGCCGACAAAGGAGCGCGCGAGGTCGACGCAGCTCTCCGCAACCACGCTTCGTTTCGCAGCCAGTCCGGCAAGCCCCTCGCGGGTCAGAATAACCACGTCGGCGGCTTCGCCGTCACGCAGACGCTCAAGCAACCGGAGCGTCGGCGCAAAATCGGCATCGATGCGCGCGCCGCCTGCGGCCTCATAGTTCGCCGCAAGGCTGCGAACCGCCCCCATCAAGGCGAGCGTCGAAAGCAGGCGTACCGAATTTGCCATCCCTGGGTCCTTGCGCTCCATCGCAACGCGGCCGCTTCTAGCACAGCAGGCACCTTGGAATGCAATGATCCGCCAAAGCTTGCGCTTGGCGGATCAGATTGCGCTTGGACGCCCCAAGCACCTCAAAAGGGGTGCCGGACGATGTCGAACGACCTACGCGGCGGCCGCCTTGGCGGCGGTCGGAACGGAAGCGATCGTCTTCAGGATCTGGGAAGCGATCTGGTAGGGGTCGCCTTGCGAATTCGGACGACGGTCTTCCAGATAACCCTTGTAGCCATTGTTGACGAAGCTGTGGGGCACGCGGATAGATGCGCCGCGGTCCGCAATGCCGTAGCTGAAGGTATCGATCGACGCCGTCTCGTGCTTGCCGGTCAGACGCATGTGGTTATCCGGGCCGTAGACCGCGATGTGATCGGCGCGGTTGGTCTTGAACGCTTCCATCAGCTTCTCGAAATACTCCTTGCCGCCGGTTTCGCGCATATACTTGGTGGAGAAGTTGGCATGCATGCCGGAACCGTTCCAGTCGGTATCGCCGAGCGGCTTGCAGTGGAATTCGATATCCACGCCGTACTTCTCGGTCAGGCGCAGCATCAAGTAGCGGGCCATCCACATTTCGTCGGCAGCGCGCCTGCTGCCCTTGCCGAAGATCTGGAATTCCCACTGGCCCTTGGCGACTTCGGCGTTGATGCCCTCATGGTTGATGCCGGCGGCAAGGCAGAGGTCGAGATGCTCTTCCACCATCTTGCGGGCGACGTCGCCGACGTTCTTGTAACCGACGCCGGTATAATACGGCCCCTGCGGCGCGGGATAACCACTCGCCGGGAAGCCGAGAGGACGGCCGTCCTTGTAGAAGAAATATTCCTGCTCGAAGCCGAACCATGCGCCTTCGTCGTCGAGAATGGTCGCGCGCTTGTTCGTGGTGTGTGGTGTCTTGCCGTCAGGCATCATGACTTCGCACATCACCAGCGCGCCATTGGTACGCGCGCCATCCGGATAAACGGCTACCGGCTTGAGCACGCAGTCCGAGCTGTGACCCTCAGCCTGCATCGTCGAGCTTCCGTCGAAGCCCCAAAGCGGAAGCTGCTCCAGCGTCGGAAATGAATCGAATTCCTTGATCTGCGTTTTGCCGCGCAAATTTGGCGTCGGCGTGTATCCGTCGAGCCAAATATACTCGAGCTTATACTTTGTCATTGAGCCTCTCATGATTTGATGATGCGAAAGGTGTGAAACCGAAGCCTCTTGGTCACCACACGCGCGTACCCGGCCACCATCGGCCAGGTATTACCAAGCAAATAAAGTGCCAATCGCTGCAGTGCGGAAGGGCCGCCGAGACCGGGAGATCCCCTTCGGTTTCACCGTCTTCCGACCGCTTGGGGTGCGGCAAAGGCGCGCGGGCGCGGGCGCAGGGACGGCGAGACTTAAGCCCATATGACGCCTGTTTCCGCAGCAGTCGGCGACCTCGCCCCCTGCCCCGATTAATGGCGCGGCAACCGCCGGCAATATTCCGCAAGAAGACGAGCCGCTCCCGCAACCTTGCTGATGGCCCACGCGTTAATCAGCCTGCGACTGCTTCGCAGAAGGCAAAAACCAGAATGCCTATATTTTATTCATTAAATGATTTCTCTTTGATCATGTTGCACGACCGGCGTGCAGGGCTGATATCGATTCTCAGTAACCACTCGCGAACGAGTTGGGCGCAGCATGAGTCAAAGCGCCACGACAAACGGAGATATCGATGAACACGAGCTACAACCACGGATCCGCAAAGATCTACCAATTTCCCGCCGGGGGCCGCTCGGCTCTCGGCGGGCGTCGCCTGGACGAAGCCAAAGCCGCTAGCGATCCCGGCTCATTGCGCGTCAGCGAAGCTGCGTGCGGTGACGGCTGGTATCACGAAGCGGCCATCCAGGAATCCAAACCGGTGTGCGAGCGCTAATGCGAGGCGCGGGTTCGTTGCCTGGACACCGGCGGTTGCCGGAACAATATCAAATGCAAAGGGGTCGGAGCGAAACGGTTTCGGCCCTTTTTTATGTCTGCTCGCATACGGTCACCGGCCGTTTGACGTGCCTGATCGTGGCGCCATCCTTCGTGATCACCAAGGTCACGCCGCCGCCGGAATAGCGTGCGCCGGCGAAGGCCAGACGCTTCGAAAGCGTCACGGCCCTTCCATCGATCTGCAAATACGCGCGGGAATCGTATTGGTAAAATCCGACGATGAACCGAGTGCCGTCGGCACAGCGGTAGCTCGCGAAGGTCTGCGCGTGGGCGGCAGATGGGCCTGTCACCGCGCCAGCAACGACTGCCGCAGCGAAAACGGCGGCCCTGTACCCGGTCATTTTCGCCCCCGGCTGCATCCTCTCCCCGCGGATCAAGTCCGCAGGGCACGGTGTGCAATACCCGTGTGAGAGGCGAGTGTATATAGCCCAGACCGGAACGGTCCGATCATCTCACCACCGCCGAGGAAGCATCGCTTCGGGGAAGCCGGGTAGCCGCCTACGCTGCAGCTTCGACTTCCATTTCGGCGTCGAGATCGGCAATGACGTCCTCGAAGGCGGAGATCGCCTGCTGAACCGCAGCGATCTGCATCAATTCCCAGCCGCTCACCGGGCCGTTGCGGTTTTGCAGCGCGACAACCAAATCGCGCCGCTGCTCCTTGAGCTGAACAAGCGGCAGACCGTGGTCAGGCAAGTTTCTCATCATCATGGTGTTCCAACCCCTGGATCGAAAGACACGTAGCTATAGCTGGTCAGCTCTGAATTTCGCTTACAAAAGTCGGGCAAATTTTAGCGATCTACAGAGGACGGTATTTGTACGGCTCTAGGCGGGCACCGGTGGCATGCGGGTGCTTCCCAGCGCCGATACGCGTTGACCTTGGCGCGGTCAGCGGTGGACGATACGGAAGCTCCGCCTTGTCGTCGAAAAGCATCGCCGGGTCGATCAAAAGGACATCCATCGGCTCGACACGCAGCCGCTGCAGGCCCTCGTTCGCGAAAATCGCATGACGCTTGAACCCTGATTTGGCCGCAAAAATGCGCAGCATTGCAAATGAATTTCGCCTGACGGTAGTGTGGGCACATCCGGCCTGGCACGGAGATTGATCATGGACGGAAAAGTCATTGTCGTGACGGGCGCCTCAGGCGCGCTCGGCAAGGTCGTTGCGGCATCGGCGCTGGCGAGGGGTGCGCGCGTCGCCGGCGTGGATCATGCGGCCTCCGACGTCGCGGCAACGCCCAACCGGATTGAACTCGGCGGCGTCGATCTGACCGATGCGGCCCAGGCCAAGACGGCAATCGATGCGGCGGCATCGCATTTCGGCAGGCTCGATGCGCTGATCAATATTGCCGGCGGATTCGCATTCGAGGCCATCGCCGAGGGTGATCCAAAAACCTGGCAGCGCATGTACGCGCTCAACGTGCTGACCGCGCTGAACGCGGCGCAATCCGCGATCCCGCACCTTGCCACATCCGGCGCGGGGCGGATCGTCAATGTCGGCGCGTTGGGCGCACTGCAGGCGAGCTCCGGTATGGGCGCCTACGCGGCGTCAAAAGCCGGCGTACATCGCCTCACCGAGGCGCTTGCCGCCGAATGGAAGGGCAAGATCACCGTCAATGCGGTGCTGCCATCGATCATCGATACCGCGGCGAACCGGGCCAGCATGCCGAACGCGGATTTCGCAAAATGGGTAACGCCGGAAGAACTCGCGAACGTGATCCTGTTTCTTGCTGGCGATGCGGCCAGCGCCATCACCGGCGCGTTGCTTCCGGTGAGCGGCCGGGTCTAGGCCGTTCGGTTCCGGAGCGCCTTCGCAAGGGAACGGTCTCTAGTCCGGGACCAGCAGCCGCAGCCTGGATTTGAATCGAATGCTCTGCTTGCCGGCCAGCGCAATTCCGTCGCTTTCGGCGGAGTCATCCGTGTAGGTGCCGGTAAAGCTGATGGTTACCACCTTGCGTTCCCAAACCGGCCGCTCGCCACAGGTCGGGGAATGTTCCTGGTTGGTCACCTCGCCCTTCCACTTGCCGTCCGCCGCCGTGTACGTGCCGTAGGCATAGAAGAACGAGTCGCCGCCGCGCGGGGTCTGCCTGATCAAATCACGCCGCAGCGCTGACGGCGATCCGGGCTAAGATCAAGCAGTGAGTCGCAGGCCACGACACCGGGAGCCCCTTTGGAAACCGCGCTTTACCTGCCCGTCAAACGTTTCCTTGAGAAGCTCGGCTTTACGGTCAAGGGCGAGGTCGGCGGCTGCGACCTCGTCGCGCTGAGCGGCGACGACCCCCCGATCGTGGTCATCGGCGAATTGAAGCTTTCCTTCAACCTTGAACTGGTTTTGCAGGCGGTCGATCGCGCGTCCGCCTGCGACGAGGTCTGGCTCGCCGCTAGACTATCCGAGCGCGGCAAGGGACGGGAGAGCGATGCGCGCTATCGCAATCTCTGCCGCCGGCTCGGCTTTGGCATGCTTGCGGTCACTAAGTCGGGCGATGTCGAGGTGATCGTCGCGCCGCCCACGACCAGTCCGCGCCGGGATCCGAAGAAACGTTCGCGCCTTGTCGCCGAGCATCGGCGGCGCAGGGGCGACCCGGCGCTGGGCGGCAGCACCCGCGCTCCGATCATGACGGCGTATCGTCAACAAGCGTTGGCCTGCGCGTCGGCGCTGTCGCAGGGGCCGAGGCGGGTGCGCGACCTCAAGCCCGAGATTCCCGACGCCCCGAAAATTCTGCTGCACAATGTGTATGGCTGGTTCGATCGCGCCGAGCGCGGCATTTATCTGTTGACCGATGCCGGACGCGCTGCGCTCAAGCGCTGGCCGCAGCAGCCGATCGACCTTGCAGGCGCCGGCGATGCAGTCCCGTGAGGTGCCGGAATTCGAAAACGACGGGAGAGACGCGATGATCGTGGTGACCGGCAGCGTGACGACGCGGCAGGACTCCTTCAATGAAGCCCGCCGATTGAGCCTGGAGCACGTGCATCGCTCGCGCCGGGAGCAAGGGTGCATCTCGCACGCCGTGCATATCGATTGTGAAAATCCGCTCAAGCTGGTCTTCGTCGAGCAGTGGACCGATCGCGCCGCGCTGGCGGCGCACTTCGCGGTGCCGGCCTCGCGTGACTTCGTCCGTGCCCTGCAGCCGCTCGCAACGGCCAGCCCGACTATCGAGATTTACGACGCCACCAGGGTGGAGAACCTTTGAATAGGAAGACGCATAGCTGGATTGCCATATCAATTTCATATTGCAATGCAACATGATGGTCCGTAGATACGCTGCATCAGAAAAGAGGCCGCGATGAGCCAGGACTGGAACACGAAATATGGGCCGCGGCGCGTGCGGCGCGATCCGCCGACGCTGGAGGAAGCCATCTTCGCCGCGGCGGGTATCACCGACGATCAGGGCGAGCAGGCGGAAATCGCCGCGTCGCTGATGGGACTGCCGATCGAATCCGTCACGGCCGAAGTGAAAAAGGCCGGACGCGCCTTGGCGCGTTCTTCGACCCGCGTGATCGCCGGAGAACAGGGCGCGCAGCGCTCTGTCGTGGTCGAACGCAGGGTTGTCAGGAGATTCGGCAACGACAAGCGGACCGGCACCTAAAGCGCGCATTCAGCGCGTGACTGCCATGCGTATTCGCCCGGCCAGCGACGACAGCATGGCAGCAGGCAAGCGGTCGTGCGTCAGGCGGTTCGCTCCCAGCCGTACATTCGCTGCAGGAACTTCCAGTATTCGCGATTGAAACTGACCATCGCGCGCGCCGCATCGAACGGCGTGGCGATCGCAGGCCGCGCAGGTTCGGGCCGCGCTTGCTGCTTTAGATCGATACTGCCGGTGGATTCGCCGTAGCGGAACGTCAGATGCGCGCCGAACTTGTTGGCGAGCGCCCGCATCGCCTCATTTTGCGCGCCGGTGGTGATCCGCAAAGAGCGGTAGCCTCTGGCTTGCGCTTCCGCGATCACCCTTCGGAATAGCGTGCTGCCGACGCCCTGCCGCCGCAGGCCGGCCTCGACGCTGAAGGCGATCTCCGGCTGTGAGTCCGGGGATTGATCCGGCGGATGCAGTTCCGCCGCTCCTCGCACTACGCCGTTTTCGAGATAAGCAATGATGATGGTGCCGTCGCTTGCACATTTGGCGGCATAGCGTTCGATGAAACTATCATCCATGAAGCCGTGAAAGCGGTCATGTCGGCTTTCTCGATCGAGCCGCAGAAGATGATCGCGCAGCAGCGGCAGTTCTTCATGCTGTCTCAGCGTTCGAACCGTGCCCCTGACAGCCGTCGAACGGAGAATGTCTTGGTAGCTCACATCAATCTCCTCTTGGATAGCCCTCGAGGAGGCGTCGAATCCCTAGACCATTTATATTGTGCATCGCAACATGGAATTCAACCCCGCTTTCCGCCTCAAATAAGGGCAGAAGGTCGCCATCTATTCGTTAACTGACGGGCAATATTGGGCAATTGTCAGAGGACCATCTGCGTCTGGGTCACCACCGCAACCAGCTTTCCCTCCTCGGTTTCCAGCCTTGTCTGCCAGACCTGGGTACGCCGCCCGCGATGCACCGGGGTCGCGGTGGCGATCAGCGTCGATCCCTCCTTTGCACTGCCGATGAAATTGGTCTTGCTCTCGATGGTGGTGGTGCCCTTCGCGTCTTCCGGCAGATTGATCATGGTGGCCGCGGCGCCAACCGAATCTGCCAACGCCATCACCGCACCGCCGTGAATCGTGTGGTTGAGCGTACAGAGGTCGGGGCGGACCAGCATCCGCGCGACGACCCGATCCGGTTCGGCTTCGGTGAAGGTGACGCCTTTCAATTCGGCAAAAGGCATTTTCATCGAATTGACTTTTTCAAGCGGCGTCATCTCGTCGTGCTCCCGTTTATCTTCCATCGTCATGCGCGGGCTTGATCCATCACACTTCGTCAGAACAAGTTTCCAGGAGGATGGATTGCCGGGTCGCAGACGAGCTTACGTCGTCTGCGTAAGGCAGACTACCAGGCCCGGCAATGACGTCTCTGGTAATGGCCGCCGTGACAAGGACCTCATTATTCGCCATATGCTCGTCATGCGCCAATTCCCTCCCCGCCGGATCGTTTGTCTCACCGAAGAAACCGTCGAGACGCTTTATCTGCTTGGCGAGCAGAACCGGATTGTCGGCGTGTCCGGCTACGCAGTGCGGCCGTCGCAGGTCAGGCGCGAGAAGCCCCGGGTATCGGCGTTCATCTCTGCCGACATTCCAAAAATCCTTAAGCTCGAGCCGGACCTCGTTCTCGCCTTCTCGGATCTGCAGGCTGACATCGTCTCGGACCTGGTTCGCGCCGGCGTCGCCGTCCACGTCTTCAACCAACGTGACCTCGCGGGCATCCTGGCGATGATCCGCACGCTCGGCGGTCTCGTCGGTGCAGCCGAGCGCGCCGATCAGCTCGCCACCAGCTATGAGAAGCGACTTGCCGATATCGCGTCGGCGACCCGGCCCTCGCCCAAACCAAGGGTCTATTTCGAGGAATGGGACGATCCCCTGATCAGCGGCATCGGCTGGGTGTCCGAACTGATCGAGATCGCCGGTGGCGAAGACATCCTGCCGGGCCTGCGACTCCAGCATGCGGCGAAGGACCGGATCATTTCGCCTGATCTCGTGCGCGCTGCCGCACCCGACGTCATCCTGGCGTCCTGGTGCGGCAAGAAAGTCGTTCCAGACAAGATCAGGCATCGGCCCGGATGGAGCACGATTCCGGCCGTCCACAACGATCGTATTGTCGAGATCAAATCGCCGCTGATCCTGCAGCCCGGCCCTGCCGCGCTGACCGACGGCCTCGATGCGATTGTCGCGGCGCTGTGGCCCGCTCTCACACCTTCCCCACCCCGCACCATTCGGCGATGAACAGCGCGGTGGCCTTGGTTGATTTCCGCAGCGAGTCCAGATCGACATATTCATTGAAGCCATGCATCGCTGCCCCACTGGCACCGAAGCACAGGCTCGGAATATTGTAGTTCAAGCCGTAGAACCGCGTGTCGGTGAGCGCGGTGAAGACGAGATCCTGCACCGCGCCGCCGTACACCGCATCATAGGCCTTGCCAAACGCGGCTTCCGCCTCCGTGGAATCCTTCAGTTCATAGCCTTCCGACAAAAAGCCGGACCACTCCACATCAGGCGGATTGTTGGAGAGGAAGCGATGATCGCGCGCCGCCGCCGCAACGTGGCTGAGAATCTCGGCCTGGCAGTCGGCAACCGACCAGCCCGGCAGGATCGCGATCCGGCAATCGACGTCGCACCAGGCCGGCACGCTGGAGGCCCAGTCGCCGCCCTTGATGATGCCGGGATTGAAATTGATCGGATGCGTCACCGCCTTGAAATGGCGATCACCTTTCGCGCGTTCATTCCAGTCGGCTTCGAGTTTTTGCAGCGAGTGAATGAGATGGTAGGCCGCGGTGATCGCATTGGAGCCTGAGCCTGCCTCGAACACATGGACGGGACGGCCGCGAACCTTCAGGCGAAACCAGATCACGCCGACTTGCGAGCGCACCATCTTGCCTGAGGTAGGCTCCGGAATGAAACAGGCGTCGGCGCGATAGCCGCGCTGCAAGGTCGAAAGCGCGCCGACGCCTGTGCTTTCCTCCTCGATCACCGACTGGAAATGAATCCGCGCCGTTGGCCGGAGCCCGGCGGTCTTGATGGCGTCGAGCGCGTAGAGCGCACCGATGGTGCCGGATTTCATGTCGCAGGCGCCGCGGCCGTACATCTTGCCGTCCTTCACGACCGGCGAAAATGGCGGCGTCTCCCACATCTCGAGCGGTCCGGTCGGCACCACGTCGCAATGGCCCTGCAGGATCAAGGATTTGCCGGTATTGCTGGCGGGCCGGTAGGTGCCGACCACCGTGCGGGCCCTCGAGAAATCATGCTCGATCGGACCGAAACCGCGCAAATCCCTGAGCTCGTCGAGATCGATATGCCAGTCATCGACCTCGTAACCGCGCTGGCGCAAGAGATCGCCGATCATGTCCTGGCATGGTCCCTCCGCGCCGCGGGTAGAGGGAATCGCGACAAAATCCCGGGTCGTCGCCAGCTGCGCGTCGAAATTGGCGTCCACCGCATCGAGGATTTTTTGTCTGATAGCGCTTGCGTTCATTGCTTCCCACTTCCTGTTGCCGGCCGCCATGATCACATCGCAGCGGCGCGCTCGGCACAATCATGCCCGGATCGCTTTCAGAATCGAAGCCACCCCCGTACAATCGGTAGCAACGCCTTGTTCCCCATGGAAACACCGGATGACCGGCCACCGCAACATTCTCATCACAGGCGCGCTCATCGCAGCGACGAGCGCGTTTGGCCTCTACACCCCTACGTTCGCGCAACAGGTTTCGCGCGAGCAGGATATTGTGGGCTTGCGGCTCGGGCAGCGCATCAAGGTCGATGACGGAACCTGCCCCGCCGGCCAGATCAAGGAGGTTTCCGGCACCAGGATGACCTCGACGGGGATCGTCCGGACCCAAAAATGCATCCCGCGTTTGGGGCCCAAGCATAAATAGAGGTGGGCGCATGGCTGCGCGGGCGTACCACCGATCGTTGCCCAGCGCCCGCTCCTCGCAGAGATCACAGGTTTGCGGGAGGCGAGCCTATTTCGATGGCAAGAACATGCATTGCAACGTCGGCTTGGCAACCTTGGTGAAGGTTGCTCCGATCTCGGATCGTTTGGATGCCGGCACCCACTCGGTTTCGATCGTGGGCACGCCCGTCTCGCTGATCCCGCGTAGCAACGCCGAGCGCAGATCCTCGTCTTCGACGGCGGCGACCGCATAGTCATAAAGGCAACCGCAAACGGATTCAGGATGCTCCCAGCGCCCGACTATATGGGGTGCGCATAGGCGCACGAATTCTGCGCGCGGATCGGGTAACTTCACTGGCGAGCGCATTTCGGCCCGCGCTGGATTGCCGAGAACAAAGCACGCAAACATCACCACCGAACAGATGCGAAAAAACATACCAGGCCTTGCCGGCAAGGTTGCGCCCAAGCCCCGTCTAACGGGCTGCAACAATGAGAGAGGACGCCGCAGTGGCGTTCGACGAGCTGTTATAGGCGAATGTGCCGATACCCGGCAGGCTGCCGTCCGGTGCACCGGCCAGCCTTGGTCCAGCCAGGACGAAGGCGAAGGCGAGGAGGAAACTGAGGGTTCGCATTTGACTGTCTCCGGTTCTTTAGCCGGCGTTGTCCGCCGTTTCTGTTGGTGGACTTGGTAAGCATCCGCCGTTTCCGGAGTTCTGCGTCGAAACCAAAAATGGTTTCGTCGGCCGCAAGAATTGTTTCGTCGCCACCGTCGAGCGAAACAGAGTCACAAAAACTTCAATAATTTCAATTGCCTGAATCGAACCTTGGACCAGTTCCTGTCGTCCATTGGCCTACCGCGGCAAGTCCCGATTGCCGGACGGCATCGGAGATCCCCGGTGCCCGGCCAGGAAACCGGTCAAAACGAGCCGGAAGGCTCCAGATCAGATGGTTCGAAGCCCAAGGCCGGCTTCTTAACTTTTTTCTGGTCGACAGAGCCCATCGGCAGCCGACGGCAATGAACCAAAACCTTGTGCCGACCGACTCCTTCAAATCGCGTGCAACCTTTGTCGGAGGTCGCACGTTGGTAACTATTCTCAATCAGGGACAAACTCGTGGGCAGCGGCAGCGATGTTGGCAACAAACGCCCGGCCGGCAATTCCGCTCGGCGAACGGTTGAGAGTTTGGCCGGGCCTGACGGCTTTCCACAGTTGCAGATGGACGGTCGGGGACCACTGCAAGCGGGCGGGTTGCGGGTCTGTGGTGCCATGTCGCAGCAGCACGGCGACGGCGGCGCAGGAAACGTATCGGCGCCACAAAAATTCGTGCACTTGGTAGGGTGCCGTGACCCCAATGCCCGGACCGGACCATGGGTTCGCCCGCGCCCAATTCCCCCGAAGCGCTAGCTTTGGCTTAGCTCAGGCCGGGTGCGGCTACTGGATGAACTCGCCGCATTTCTGGACCGCCACATCGCCGGCCCCCCAGGGCATGATGGGTACCGAGGAGGTCGAATTCTTGGGCGACCCTTCGATCAGCTTGTCCGAATACACCATATAGACCAACACATTCCGCTTGGAGTCGCAGCCGCGCACGATCTGCATCTTCTTGAAGAAGAGCGAACGCCGCTGCCGGAACATATCCTCGCCCTGCTCCATCTTGCCCTTGAAATGAATCGGCCCGATCTGGCGGCATGCCAACGAGATGTCCGAGACTTCCTCGGCAATCCCAAGCCAGCCTTTGACGCCGCCCCTCTCCGGCACCGTGAAGTGACACGCCACCCCCTCGACCTCGGGATCGTCGATGCCATAGGTCGCAAGCTTGTCGTTTGGGCTGAGCCACTTGAACACCGTCGAACGACGGAAGATCAGGTCCGGTTCGTCGGCTGCGAAAGCGGGCGAACCCGGCCACAACACCAGCGCCAGCGCCAGCAAGGCCCAGCGTCCCCAGCGCGTGTCATATTGGATTGTGGCTTGGCGTGTCATGGATATCTCCGTCGGCGGGTTCCATGCATGTAGGCGCTGGGGGCCTCTGGAGGAAGGCTACCGTTACCGGCTGCCATCCGCCGTTTAACGTAATGTGAGGCTTTTTTGTTACGCTTGGGCCAAAATCGCGGGTATCGGAGCGTTGCGCTGGTGAACGCGTACCTCGTCTGCAACACTAAATCTCAATGACCGGGATTCGAAGATGATGCGCGTAAGTGGGCGTGGGGCTGCCGTTGTGGCCGAACGGATCTGGCGATTGGCCATTTTGACAGCGGCTGGAGCGATTGGCGTCGCGTCGCAGGCGGAAGCCGCAATCTACTACTGGCAGAATTCCGACCCAGCCGTTTCGCGCCCCGAACCGACGGTTCCTCAGCGGCGGCAAAGAGCCCGCCACCAGGTGGATAAAAAGGCCGAGCTTGCCGCGAAGGAAGCGGCCAAGCCGCAGGGACCGCTGATCATCTCGATATCGATCGCCCAGCAAAAGATGAGGATTTACGACGCCAACGGATTCTTCGCGGAAACACCGGTTTCTACGGGCATGCCGGGCCATCCGACGCCGATGGGCGTCTTCAGCGTGATCCAAAAGCAAAAATTGCATCATTCCAACATCTATAGCGGCGCCCCCATGCCCTATATGCAGCGGATCACATGGTCTGGCGTGGCCATCCATGCCGGCGTGCTGCCCGGCCATCCGGCTTCGCACGGCTGCATCCGCATGCCCATGGCCTTTGCCGTGAAGATGTGGAACTGGACCAAGATGGGTGCGCGTGTCGTCATCACGCCCGGCGAGATCACCCCCACGAGCTTCTCTCACCCGCTTCTTGCGACAATGAAGGTCCCGCCCCAGCCGGTTGCGGCCGATGAACCGAAGCTTGACGCTCCCGCGGCGGCAATGATCGACAAGGCGACGGACGCCGAGGCGAACGCCAAATCGGTGGTTGCGGAGACCAGCGTTGAACTGAGATCGACCATTGGGCACGATGACCGTGCAAAGCGTGTACCGGACGAGGCAAAGGCTCCCGAGCCGTCTCAGACCCGAACCGCCGACGCCAGCAACGCTTTGCCGATATCGAATCCCTCGGTCACGATGTCCGATGCCGCGCGCACGGGCGGCAACGCGCCGCCGGCTGCCGAGCCAACCGTTTCCGACAAGGCCGACAATTCATCGAAGATCGAAGCCAAGACCGAAGCAAAGCCCGGTGCTCCGAAATCGGAGGCTGAACCGGAGACTGCGAAGCACGATGAGGTCGCTTCCTCCGACGACAAAGCTGCCGACGAAAAGCCCGCCGCGGTCAAATCGTCCGAAGCCGCACCTGCCGAGATCAAGCCGGCTGAGCCGCCAAGCGGCGAGGTCGTAAAGGTCGAGGCCGCTGCCAGCGAAGCGATCAAGGCCAAGGTCGAAGCCAAGGCGAAGGAGTCCAAGACTGAGTCCAAGGCTGAGCCCAAGGCTGAGCCGCCGAAGGCCGATGCTCCCAACTCAAGCGAAAAGCCTGACGAGAGCACAAAAGCGGCGGCAACGCTCGCCGCGCTCGAAAAAGCGGAGAAGGATCAAACCCGTCCGATCGATGCCGTGAAAGCAGCCGCGCCAAAGGCCTATCCATTTGCGGCATCCAAGCGTGGCGGTCAAATCGCGGTGTTCGTCAGCCGCAAGGATTTAAAGCTCTATGTCCGGCAGAATTTCGCCCCGCTGTTCAACGTACCCGTGACGATCGCGGCTAGCGAGCGGCCGCTGGGAACGCATATCTTCACCGCACAGGTCGATAAGGACGATGCCAACCTCCTGCATTGGTCCGTGGTCACGCTCCCCGTACCTACCAGATACGCCAATCGCCGCGACGAAGATCAGCGCGGCTCGCGCAGGCGGAAGAACGCGGGCGCAGGCCCGATGGAGGTGAAGCCGTTGCCAACGCCGGATAGTCCCGCCGAAGCACTGGATCGCCTCAACCTTCCCGCGGACATCATGGCGAGAATTGCCGAGGCGCTTTCGACGGGCGGATCGATCATCGTTTCGGATCAGGGCATCACCGCCGGTGAAACCGGCGAAGGAACGGATTTTATCGTTTCGCTGCGCTAAGCCGTTTCGGAAGCGCACAATTCGTCCAGCCGCCGGTCGCGTTGGGCCGGAGGCTGGGCTAAAAGACCGCCGGCATGAAGCAATCTCCCACCCCGGCCTCGACAACCCAACCGCATATCCGCGCGGCGCAAGATGCCCTCGACCGGCTGACCTTTCTCGGCTGGCGTTGGGGGGTAACGGCGATTGTCGCGGGCATGGCGGCCTCGTTCTTCTTGTTCGGCTACGCGCTGATTTACTGGCGCAACGCCGACATGGATTTCATGGTGATCTACAATGCGCTTGTCCTCAACGACGGCAAGCCGCAGCTGTTCTTCGATCACACCGGTTACATCACCATCCTGCTGACGAAGGTCTGGTTTGGATTGCTGCATGGTCTTGGCCTGCTCGACTTCTATTCGCTGTCAACGATTCCGCCGGCCTCCGATCCCGCAGCCTTCGATGCCGCCATGACCGGCGCTGTTCGCGCCGGGCGCGTTCTCGCCTTTCTGATCGCGACCGGCTGCGTGCTGGTTTTTGCAGCGCTGCTACGGGCTATCATGCGCGACTGGCGCGTCGCGCTGATCGCAACCTTTGCGTTCGCTTTCTCCGGCGGCGTCGCCGTGCATTCGCGCATTTTGCGAACCGAACTTGTCGCCGCCTGTCCCATCATCTTTGCCCTGCTGATGCTGATTGTGATCGGGCGCCGCGCCAGTGTCGCACGCCCCCTCGGGATGGCGCTTGCGGCGGCTCTCTGCATGCTTGGTCTCGAGAACAAGGTGCAGGTGATCCTGCTGATCGGCGCCTTGCCCGTGCTGGTATTGCCATTCGGAAGCGCGGAAAGTGGCAGCGTTCCATTCTGGCGCTATGCGGGGCTGGCATGGCTGGCGACGATCATCGCGGCAATCGCGGCACTGGCGGCGGCATGGACGGCGTGGCCGTTGATCACCACAGGATTTGATCGCGTGCTGCTCGATGCCGCGCAATTCCATCCATTGTTGCTCGGCCGCTTCGGCGTCTATCAGGTCGCGTTGATGGTCCTGATCGGCGGCTGCATGATCGTCTATGCCGTGATCTGGCGCGTCAGCGCGGCCGAGACGCTGGCGTCGTTTTTCGCAGTCGCCGCTGGCGCGTCGGTGGCGCTGCTGGCGCTCAACATCGAATACAACACCAGCAACGTGATCGCGGTGTTCAACCCGCTGGAAAAGATGCTGACCTTTGCGGATGCAAACACGGCGGCTGCGGCGAGCGGATCCAGCCTGTCGAGCATGCTGTGGCTCCTGCTCGACGGGGTTGCATCGGTTCTTGCGCGCTACACCTTCGTGCTGCACTCCTCGCCGCGTCCGACCGTTTTTCTCACTTGGCTGATCGTGCCCGGCATCATCTTGGCGTGGTCACGCGGTGAAAAGCAGACCGCGATCCAGGCCCTCCTGCTCCTGCTGGCGGCGGCCGGAATCGACACATTGGGCGAACGGCGTGGATTGAAATCCGAATATTTCATCTTCACCGATCCCCTGATCATCCTCGCCGGCGCGCTCCTGCTCGATTCGCTGCTGGACCTGCGCTTTCATAAATGGGCCTATCCGGTCGCGATGGTTCTGTTCGGATTGCATATCGCGGTCGGCCAGGCCGAGCCGATCAAATACGCCTTTATGCGCAGGGGGCCGGAATCGATATGCGAGTGGAACCGTCACTACCTTCCGCTGCTGCCGCTGCCCTGGTGTCCTTCCGCCCGTGCATAACGGCTTGTTGAACGCGTCCGCGCGGAGGCAGGGGTATTGCTGTCTGGCCTTGACGATGCCGAACCATGGGGCTGCGATGATCGACCGCAGGCCAGCTCTCGCCTCAGCGTTGGCCGCGCCGGCAGGTCCGCCCTGGACGCAGATGGCCCGCGCGCAAGCCGCCATGACGGGGATCACCGCGTACGCCTTTTCCTTTCCCGCGTTGGCCGGAGGCGAAAACAGGCTCGCGGACTATCGTCCGGTGCTGGTCGTCAACACCGCGTCATTGTGCGGCTTCACGCCGCAATATGCCGGGTTGCAACAGCCGTGGAGCGAGTTTCACGACCGAGGCTTGATGATTGTCGGCGTTCCCTCCAACGATTTCGGCGCACAGGAGCCGGGCGGCGCCGCCGAGATCGCGCAAACCGCGCAGCACCAATATGGCGTTACCTTTCCGATGGCGGCAAAGGCTGTCGTGAGGGGTCCGGATGCGCATCCTTCTACAAATGGCCTGCCCATGCGCGGCCGAAGGATGTTCCGCGCTGGAACTTCCACAAATATCCCATTGGCCGCGATCGTTATATCGTGGAGGTTTTTCCCGAAACCGTCGACCCCCTGGATACGCGGATCAAGACAGCGGTTGCGCGGTTGCTTGCGGACTCCTGACGCAACGCGCCAAAACCGAAGACTGCCCCCGCAGAATTAACCGGTTGGGCCGACAGATCCGCCGGCGGCAAAAAAGCCGTTGCCGTGGCCGCGCCGGTCCTACTAGGCTATGATCATCGGGGGCAGGAAATCGCTCGGCCGACGGCAAACGCCGGGGCTTGTGCGCACGATCACGGTAAAAGGGAAGAACAAGATGCGTATTGCGGCAGGTTTGATCTTTGCAGGCGCGGTTTCGCTGTGCGCGACGGGCGCAGCGTGGTCGCAGACTTCCGCCACCAAGAGCACCATGACGCCTGCCGCAGCGGCGGCGCCTGCACCGCCCCCCGCAGCGACGCCGGCACCGGCAAAGGCGCCTTGCGCGAATCCGGATGCGCTTGGCATCGGCCGCGTCGTTGAGATCGACACCACGGGCGGACCGGGCTTCGGTTTCGAGCACTTCAAGCAGCTCGATTTCCTGCGCGATAAGGAAGTGGTGCTGACGTTCGACGACGGTCCATGGCCGCTCAATACGCCCTCGGTGCTGAAGACGCTGGCCGACGAGTGCACCACCGGTATTTTCTTTCCGATCGGCAAGCACGCGACCTACTATCCGGAAATCCTCAAGCAGGTTGCAGCGGCGGGCCACACCATTGGGTCTCATACCTGGTCGCACGCGACCCTTACCAACAAGAAGCTGACCGAAGACCAGCGCAAGGAGGAAATCGAGAAAGGTTTCAGCGCAGTGAAGTGGGCCCTGGGCGCGCCGCCCTCTCCCTTCTTCCGCTTCCCGGCGCTGCAACACCCGCCCGAAATGGTGACCTATCTCGGCACCAGGAACATCGCGATTTTCTCGTGCGATCTCGACTCCTTCGACTTCAAGGCGCGCAACGCGCAGCAGGTGATCGACGTCACGATGAAAAAGCTCGACAAGCTGGGCAAGGGCATCATCCTGATGCACGATTTCCACAAACATACCGCGGAGGCCCTGCCTGCCCTGCTGCGCAGACTGAAGGCCGGCGGCTACAAGGTGGTGCAGGTGAAGGCGAAGGCACCGGTTGAGACTCTTCCGCAATATGACGATGAGGTCCTGAAGGACGCCAAGCTGCCGACGGTGAGTTCTCGACCCGTCTCCAGCGTGGTGCAGACGATTTCGGAATAGGCTGGCGGCGCGCGAAAAACGCCGTGCCGGCGTTCCACATCGACGGCTATGTCATCGTGTCCGCCGACGGAATGCTGGCGAACGCCGATCGCGTGATGCCGGATGAACTGAAATTCGAGGGCGACAAGCGATTTTTCACCGCCGCCCTCGACGGTGCCGACCTGATCGTGCATGGCCGCCACTCCTATGAGGATCAGCCCAACTCGCCGCGGAGAAAGCGGATTATCGTGACCCGAAGGATCGGCAGCATCGAGCCCGATCCGTCCAATCCCATGGCCACGCTGTGGAATCCGGCCGGCGCTTCTTTTGAGGCTGCCTGCGACCGCGCCGGCGTGCATTCCGGGACGATTGCGATCATCGGCGGACCGGACGTGTTCGACATGTTCATGGATCGCTATGAGACCTTCTGGTTGTCGCAGGCGCCTCGCGTAAGGCTGCCGGGGGGCGAGCCGTGCTTTCCCGGCGTCCCCGGCCGTTCACCCCAGGAAATTCTGGCCGCACATGGTTTGAAAGCCGGCGAAAGCCAAATCCTCGATCTCGCCGAGGGCGTCAGCGTCACGCCGTGGCGGCGCGCATCCTAGACGTCGTAGGCGGGTTCTTGGGCCGGCGCCGCCCGGCCGTATCCCGCAATCATGAACAATGCGCCGATGATCGATAGATTCTTCAGGGCATGGACCATGTTGTTCCGGGCCTCAGCGCCGGTTTGATTCCAGAAGTCGTGATAATAGAAGGTCGCGCCCGCCACGAACACGATAAGCAGGATCGCAAAGAAGCGTGCGCCGAAATTGAGCGCGATCATGAGGCCGCAGATCAGTTCCAGCGCACCCGCCGCGATCGCCAGCATCTGCGGCATCGGCATCCCGGTCAGGCCTTCGAGCTGCGAAGTGTAGGTTGCCAGCGCTGCCGGAAGAACAATCTTCTCCGTCATTTGCGCGGTCGCCGCCAGGTCCAGAAGCTTGGAAGCTCCGGAAACAATGAAAAGCACGGCGAACAGAATTCGTCCGATGGTAATGAACACTGGCATGGTCGGCCTCATTGAATGCTGCAACCGCCGGGTGCGCCGGGCGGCGGAACGATTATGGTCGTTCCGCCCCAGCATTTCAAACAGTCAAATCGATTCCGGTCGGCTGTGATCGCCGGCCGGGATCCGACCCGTGTGGAAAAGAGCGAGATGAGTTTTCGTTAAATCGTCATCTCGCTCTACCTTTTTGTTTGAGCATGATCTTTTCGGAAAACCGGTGCCCACTTTTCCGGATCATGCTCTAGACAAAAAGCGACGGCTGCTGGCGGCCGGCGCGTTCCTGGGCTTCGACGGCGGCAACCGCTGTCATGTTAAGAATGCCGCGCGCGGTCACCGAGGGGGTAAGAATATGGGCAGGTCGCGCCGGGCCGATGAGGATCGGCCCCACCGGCAGCGCGTCAGCCAGTGTCTTGATCATTTGATAGGCGACGTTGGCGGTGTCGAGGTTCGGCATGATCAGAATGTTGGCCTCACCTTCCAGTTTCGAATGCGGCAGGACCAATTTCCGTGCAGTGGCCGAAAGCGCGGTGTCGCCCTGCATTTCACCGTCCGCCTCGATTTCCGGATGGTTCTGCTTCAAGAGCGATGTGGCGCGGCGCATCTTGCGCGACGATTCGGTGTCATAGCTGCCAAAATCCGAATGGGACACGAACGCGATTTTTGGCTTGATGTTGAAGCGCTGCACGTGGATCGCCGCCAGCGCCGCCATTTCCGCAAGCTCCTCGGCGCTCGGGTTCGGCCGCACCTGCGTATCGGCGATAAAATAAGAACCCTTGCTCGTGATCATCAGCGCAAGAGCCGCAAAATCGCTCACGCCGGGGAGAAAGCCGACGATCTCGCGGACATGACGCAGATGGCTCATGTAGCGGCCCTCGACGCCGCAGATCATGGCGTCGGCCTCGCCACGCGATACCGCAAGCGCAGCAATCACGGTTGCATTGGTCCGCACCATCGTGCGTGCGGCATCGGGGGTCACGCCGTGCCGGCCGGCAATATCGATATAGGACTGGACGTAGGACCGGTAGCGCGGATCGTCCTCGGGATTGACGAGATCGAAATCCTTGCCGGCCTTGATCGCGAGCCCAAACCTCTTGATCCGCGCTTCGACCACCGACGGGCGTCCCACCAGGATCGGCCGCGCCAGGTTCTCCTCCAGAACGACCTGCGTCGCATGCAGGACACGTTCATCTTCGCCTTCGGCATAGATCACGCGGACGGGTTGGGTCTTGGCCTTGGCGAACACCGGCTTCATCACCAGCCCGGAGCGGAACGCAAAGCGCGTGAGCTGCGCCGCGTAGTCCTCGAAATTGGCGATCGGCCGGGTCGCGACGCCTGAATCCATCGCCGCCTTTGCGACCGCGGGCGCAATCCGCAGGATCAGCCGCGGATCGAACGGAGTAGGGATCAGCGAGCCCGGGCCGAACCCTTGCGCTTCGCCGCTATCAAAACCCGGCGCCACCGCGTCTGACGGCGGATCGCGCGCGAGCTGCGCGATCGCATCCACTGCGGCCTTCTTCATCTCCTCGTTGATCGCGGTGGCGCCGACGTCAAGCGCGCCACGAAAGATGAACGGAAAACACAGGACGTTGTTGACCTGATTGGGGAAGTCGCTTCGCCCGGTACAGATCATCGCGTCCGGGCGTGCTTTCCGCGCCTCATCCGGCATGATTTCCGGGTTCGGATTGGCCAACGCCATCACCAGCGGGCTGTCCGCCATCTGCTTGACCATGTCCGGCTTCAACACATTCGGCGCGGAAAGGCCGAGGAAAATATCGGCGCCGGGGATCACTTCGGCCAGCACGCGCTTGTCGGTCTTCTGCGCGTAGACGGCCTTCCAGCGGTCCATCAGCGTATTGCGGCCTTCATGCACGACGCCGTCGATGTCGCAAACCCAGATATTCTTGCGCTGCGCGCCCATCGACACCAGGAGATTGAGGCAGGCGATCGCCGCGGCTCCCGCACCGGAGCAGACGATCTTGACATCCTTGAGCTTCTTGCCGTTGAGCAGCAGCGCATTGGTGATCGCGGCGCCGACGATGATGGCGGTGCCATGCTGGTCGTCGTGAAACACCGGAATCTTCATGCGCGCCTTGAGCTGCGCCTCGATCTCGAAGCATTCCGGCCCCTTGATGTCCTCCAGATTGATGCCACCGAAAGTCGGCTCCAGCGCCGCCACGGTCTCGACCACGCGCTCGATGGTATCGGCCGCGATTTCAATGTCGAAGACGTCGATCCCGGCGAACTTCTTGAACAGGACCGCCTTGCCTTCCATGACAGGCTTCGATGCCAGCGGACCGATATTGCCGAGGCCAAGCACGGCGGTGCCGTTAGAGACCACCGCGACCAGATTGGCGCGCGACGTCAGCGAGGCCGCTTCCGCCGGATTGCTGGCGATTTCGGTGCAGGCGGCGGCAACGCCCGGCGAATAGGCCAAGGCGAGGTCGCGCTGATTGGCGAGCGGCTTGGTCGCCTGAATCTCGAGCTTGCCTGGCCGCGGCAGCCGGTGGTAGGCGAGCGCCGCCGCGTGAAGATCTTCAGAATAGGACGACATGGATGCTCCAGCGTTTCCGGCCGACCGGGAAGGTTCGATTCGTCAGGTTCGGGGTCAGCATTCCGGCGGATGGAAGGTGCATGTGAAGCACGCAGAGGTGCCTTCGCGCAACATCTGAAACGGCCCGCATCAACAGCCTCCGGGGGGATGATGATCGTGGCCCGCCAGACGCCCCCTGCCGGGTCACCTCGCCCCGCTTGCGGGGAGAGGTTGAAGCCGAAGGCTTCGGGGGGATTCTCCACGAGTTCGGTCTGTGGAGACTCCCCCTTGTATCTGCGCATTGAGGAAAATGTGCGATGGAAGCGACTGAGCGCTTTGGCCGGTGGCCACCGGCCAAAGCGCGCGGCGATGTCGCCCGATACCCCTCCGGCAACAACCGTGGGTGAGCCTGGGACCTTCGCCGTTGTCACGCACGACCGAACAGTCGCTGGATCACGATCGCACGAACAAGGCAGGTTACCGTGATGAAGATTATTTGTGGAGTGGATATTTCGAAGGCCAGTCTCGATGCCTGCATCGAGCCCGGTTCCATCCGCGGCAGTTTTGATAATGATGGGGCCGGAATTGCGGCGCTGGTGGCGTTCTGCCGCCAGCATCAGGCGGAGCTGGTGGTGATGGAGGCCACCGGCGGCTATGAGCGCAAGGCGTTCCTGTCGCTGTGGGCGCAGGGCCTGCCCTGTGCCGTGACCAATGCACGCAACGTCCGGCAATATGCCGAGGCGATGGGCGTGCTGGAGAAGACGGATCGGATCGATGCAAGCATCATCGCACGCTTCGCACGAGCCAAGGATCTGCAGCCAACGCCGCTGCCGGGCGCCGCGCAACTGCGCCTGAAGGCCCTTGTGGCAAGGCTCCGGCAGGTCACTGACGATCTCACCGTGCAGAAGCAGCGCCGCTCCAGCCTGCTCGACAATGCCGAGATGCTGGCCTCTATCGACGAGGTGATCGTCCTGCTTAAGCGCCAGTCCCGCACCCTGGAAGGCGAGATCGGCTCGATGATCGACGACGATCCCTTGTGGGCCCATCTCGCACAAGCCTGGCGCTCGGTGAAAGGCGTCGCCGGCCGCACCGTCGCCCGCCTGATGGCCGACCTGCCGGAGATCGGTACCTACTCCAACAAGGCCATTGCCAAGCTCGTCGGCGTCGCCCCGATCGCCAACGACAGTGGTAAAAGAAAGGGTAAGCGGCCGGTCCGTGGCGGCCGATCCAGCGTACGCTCCATCCTGTTCCTCGTCGCCGAAATCGCCTCGCGCTACGATCAGAGCCTCGGTGCGTTCCGCGCCAGATTGGTCGCCGCCGGAAAGGAAAAAATGGTCATTCGCATTGCGCTCGCCCGCAAACTGCTCGTCCGTCTCAACGCAAAAGCACGCGATGCGCGTGCCGCATACGCCAATGCAACTTGACTCTTCAGATAGTCGCTCACCCCGACCCTCCAAGAGCGAGCTCCGCTCGTCTCGACCCCGAAAGCGGGGCGAGGGAGAACCTTGGCGACACTCAAGCAATACCACTTTAAGTTGAACACAGCTCCGCGATCCCGCGACGCGTTCACGCCCGAGCGCTGCAAATAACGTGGCCCTCGGGAAACGAAGAGGGCGCAGGGAATACCGGGTGATGACCTCACCCATGGCCCGCCTGCAACAAAAAAAGCAGGCGGCAGTCACCACAGGTTCGGCCGGATCAACCGGCATTCCCTGCGCGATGGTTTACGGCTTATATCGCGATCTCCCCGGGGACCGGGCTTTCTTGCCCCCGTCGCCGGCGTGATGCAAAGCATCATCGCCAACTTGACCTCAGCGTCGGGAGGCCAGGACCACGCGACTTCGCCGTCCGCGCAAGCCACGTTCGTCTGACGTGCCCTCCGCGTCCATCGCATCCCCGCCCCACGTGTCGTGACGATAGCGCGTACGTCCCTCTTCATCGAGGCGGGATGCGCGAGAAGATCGTTCCGATTTGCCCGACGCCGCAAGCGCGAACCCATGCGGCAGATTGGCACGACGGGCAATTTCCGCATGGGGTGCATGCGGGAGTTGCCTGCCGCCGAAGGCGTAACGCGCCATCCTAACGATTCATAATGGCGGATTACGATCCGTCCTACGAGCTATATCAATCCTCCGATTTGCTATCTGTGCTCTGCCGAATAAAAGCGGGATCATTAATCAACTTCGAGGCTTTGCGAGCTTGTTCATTGTATTGCATCAGGTACATAAAATTGTGATCTCGTGAGTAAACTTGTCGCTGCGCGGTAGCTATAGCCGCACCATTGATGGACGCCACGGCCTCGTCGGACACATCGCCTTCATCGTCTTTGATTTCGAAAGCCCCGATCACGGCCAGCCGGGGAGACACGGGAAAGACAATCTCGGTTTTAGGTAGCCCCAGCCCAGGTCCGAAAAAGCCGCCGCGCATTTTCGGGTCCGACCAAAACAGTGCGAAGGGATGGTCGGATGTGATGAAGCCGCCCGACGATGCCGGAGCGCGCAGGAGATGCCATCCCCGTCGAAATATGAGCGGCAGCACCTTGTCGAATACCTTTAGCTCTTGCTGGATTTGATACTCGCGATTTGCCTCGACCTTGAAGCCGCCCGCATCAAACATCCGCTTCATATCCTCATAGCTTACCTCGGGAATGACCGATCCGGCATCCCGCGTTCTTTTGACGTGGCCGTCATAGGATTGCTTCGATTGAAGAATGAGGTCCATCGTAATCTTAGCCGAGTCCTCAAGTGCCGCGCCTATTGTCGCTCGGAAGCGCGGCGTTCGAGGAGCCATGAGCCCGATGAAATTCAGGAGGTAAGCGCGATCATCGACATTGGCGAGTGACCTAATCGCGTTGATCCTCGCTAGTGCCTCTCCCAGTTCGGTTTCAAAAGACGACATTGCACGCTCAAGGGCGTTAGGATCGTGGCCCTCCGCCTCAAAGCGATTGAAGTCACGCTCGGATGCTACGTTGTCGATGCCGGTGCTAAACGACCGTCTCTCGACGCGGTCGAACACGCAAATCTGCGGGACCTTTTTGTGTATGACGGAGAAGGCCTTGAGGTAGCACCTCGAGACAAAATGATGTTTTCTCGGGTCGGCGGCCAAATTATTCCCCTCTAGTCGGGCAATGCATCCCACTTCTCGAGATGGGGCAGGCAATCCCGCCACGGGATATCTGACGCTGATGTGTCGCCCCTAATCAACTTGTCTGCGGTCGCTTGGCTCATTACAAAGAATTGGTTCGGTTGCTCCGGCGGCACGCATGCGAGCACATAGAACAGGTTTTCAGTTTTTGGCTTCCGCCGAACAAACCACGTGTTTTTAGAGCGCAGGCCCTTCACATCGACAGTGAACGGAACGCCCTTCGGGCTGATGGCCATCAAATCGGCCTTGGGGTGATTGCCCATGGTCAGCGCGACTTGATAGTCGCGCTTGCAGAGTTCGGAGGCCACCGCAAACTGAGCGGCCCATTGCGCGTGATGCGTCGGCCGACGTTTCTTAGCAACCATGACGCTAATTCACGGTCACGTCGAGCGCACCTTTCATCCGCTGGAACGCGTCAAGCCTGCGGTAGAGCGTGGGATGTCCGTTCGGCTTAGTCTTGTCATTGCTAACAGCGACGTGGAAGCCCTCGCCCTCGGGATCGTTCGTCGCGATATGGATCAGGCCGTTAGCAGTCTTCCAGAAATCAACAGGCATTGAGACGGAACGCGGCGCTTTGCCGGCCTTCCCTTTCTTGCTCAGCTTGATGGCTTCTGCCCTCCATTGACCCGGCGGGCGCTCGCCCCTCGGATGCGGGCGCGGGTCATATACGGATGGTTGCCGCCGTCAAGGGGCCTTTCCCGCAAAAATGCGCGCGATGTGATAGACTGATGAGCCAGAGGAGAACCGATATGGCGTTTAACGAAGATGCGGAATTGAATGAGCCGGCGCAGCGTTTCGAGGTCGTGTTTTCGACGGGCCGCCCTCTCGATAAAAACGATCTCTCGATGCCGCCGAGCGCCTACATCGCCATGGGACGGTATACGCAGCCCCGTAGGGCGGATTGGAGCCGAAGGCGTAACCCGCATCTTGGCGACTCATAACGGCGGATCATGATCCGCCCTACGAACTGTCCATTGATGCGGTGGCAGTTCATGGCGCCGGTTTCGGATTCAGTATGGGACGGCAGAGAAGAACCCAATTCGAACGCTGCAACGGGAAGGGAACAAACATGATCAGAGAATTTTCATTCAATTTGGCGTTCGCGTCAGGCCTCGTCCTGTTTCAAATGATGATTGGTCCCGGGGCATCCGCAAAAGAAATGAAAGTACTCTCGGAGCAAACGGCCACTGGATTCGGCCATCTGGAATTGGTTGCCTATGACCCCAAGGGCAAGGTTCTTTACACCAGCGACTTCGGTCCCGACCTCAAGCCGGCGGATAAGGACGGCAAGGGCAAGATCACCAAAGTGTCGCTGGACGGAAAAATCCTTGAGGATGGCTTTCTGCCGGCCAAGGGCCAGACCCTCAACAAGCCGAAGGGCATCTGGATCAAAGGCAACCGGCTGTGGGTCACCGATATCGACTCGGTCTGGGTGTTCGATCTCAAAACCAAGCAGGGCAAGAAGCTCGGTCTGCCCGACATCACCTTTGCCAATGATCTGACGGTGATGGGCAATGCGCTCTATGTCAGCGACAACCGTTCCGACCAGTTGGTGCGCGTGGAGCCCGCCGATTTTCTGGAATTGAAAGCCACCCCCAAGATCACGGTGTTATTCAAGGAAAAATCGATCAATCCGAACGGAGTATATCCCGGCAAGGGCGGCGCTTTGCTGATGGTCGGATTTAAGGGAAAGGATGACCCGCGCGGCATCTACTCGATGGTGCCCGGCAAGGAGCCCGAGCTGCTGTCCGAAAAGATTGGTATGCTCGACGGGCTTTATATGATGAGCAATGGCGACTTGCTGGCGACTGATTGGGTTTCCGGATCGCTATTCCAGTGGAACAAGGCAATGGGCATGAAGCCGCTGGCGACCGGGTTCAAGGGTCCGGCCGATCTCTGCGCGTTCCCAAACAGCAAAGGCCTGATGGTGGTCGTGCCCGATCTGGTCAAGGGCGAATTGCGCTTCGTGCAGCTTGGGAAATAGCTTTTCACGGCCTGCACGGCGCCGTCGGACGTTTCAGGTGCACGCTCATAGGGCGGGTTGGAGCCGATGGCGTAACCCGCCGCTCGCGCAATTGTTCATCAACACGGCACGTGAATCCGGAAAGCAACTAACCAAAGCAAAACCGGCGGGCGCCAAGTCGCCTAGATCATGATCCGATTTGATAGAATTGAATCATGATCTCATCTCTTTGTTTCAGCATGATCTCCGCGCAAACGCGTTCCGCGTTTGTCGCGAGGGAAAACCGGTTTCCACTTTTCCGGATCATGCTCTAATGGCACGAAACCGCCGAGCTGATCATCGTCGCAAATGTTGGTTTACTGAGGTGATGCGGCCGTGCGGCCCGACACCATCGGAAGGCCGAGACCGTGATCGACAGCGAATTGGAAGCCATGCTCGACAAGAATGCCGGCGAGAAGCGCGGTCAACTGCCGGGGTTGGCAATCAGAAACCAGACCCTATACAGAAACGTCGGCTTTGCTACGTTTGTGTTGGCATCCTGGCCAGCGGCCAGGGTGCTCAGACGTGAAGTCGGTGAAGAAAAATATGCAACCAAGGGAGGGCAGCAATGTCCAAATATGCCGATCATTGGCGCAACCTGGCTTTTGGATTGTCAGTTGCTGTCGTCTCCGCGTTCGCCGTATCGCAGATGACCTACACTGCGCTGGCGCAAGATCAAGGAAGCTGGTCTGCCGCGTCCATAATGCCGACGCCCACCGCAGACCCCGGTGTCGCGGCTCTCGACGGGAAGATTTACGTTGTCGGCGGTGCAATCTTCTTTCCGCACGTTGTCCCCACATCTGCCGACATGGGTTCAGGCACGTGGGGGTCGTCAGTCAATTACGAGTATGACCCTGCGACAGACCATTGGCGCGAACTTGCGCCGTTGCCGATCGGATTAAGTCACGTCGGTGTAGTCGGGTTTAATCACAAGCTTTATGCTTTCGGAGGATTTACCAGTCTCGTCCATGCGAATGCCCAGGACGCCGCCCTCGTATACGATCCGACGGCAAATGCCTGGCAGTGGCTTGCGCCGCTCAGTTCACGGCGTGGGGGGGTCGGCGTCGTCGAGGTCGGCGGGAAAATTCACGTCTTCGGCGGCCGGCCTCACGACCCAACGCCACTCGACATCCACGAAGTCTACGACCCAACGACCAATCAGTGGACCAAAAAAGCACCAATGCCGCTGGCACGCGATCATATGGGTATCGCAGTCATCGATGGCAAAATCCACATCGTCGGTGGACGCACCGGCGGTCAAACCGACAACCTCCATGACCACGACGTCTATGATCCGGCGACGGACCAATGGACAAAAGCAGCACCAATGCCGACCGCTCGAAGCGGCGGGGCGGCAGTTTATTACCATGGTCTGCTGCTCTTCGTCGGCGGTGAGTGCAAGAAGCGCGATCCAAACGCCCGGTTCGGCGGTGGCGAGGATTTTGACGAGAACGAGGGCTACGATCCGAAAACGAATACGTGGATAAGCTTGGCGAAATTGCCTAGTGCCCGACAAGCTTTTGGTTCCGCTACCGTCGGTTCGATAGCCTATTTTCCAGGTGGTACGCTACGCTGTGGAGCTCTGGCGCTCACGGATCAGATGCTGGTTTTTCAAATGAAGTAAGCGTAGCCCCTGCCACATCCAATTGATGAGGATCTCAATGGTGGGCGCGACAGGGATTACCGAACTTCGGAGCCCCAGATTCGTAGTCTGAATGGGCGTTGCCTGCCGCAGGTCCGCAGGGTGGATCGCGATCCGCCGTCTTGGTCGCCAAGATGGCGGATTACGCCTTCCGCCATCGCCCTTCGAGCTACGGCGGACAAGTCGGCTCCAATCCGCCCTGCGCGCTGCTCGCGACAACAGGCGATCAATACGGCGGCGGCTTGCGTTGTCGCTGCATCTTCGCTGCTTCTACCCACCACATCAGATCATCGGCGAAGCGCGGGAACGCGCCTTCGAGGGCTTTGCCGCCTTCGCCCATCGGCGCACCATCAGCCGTGAGGGTCTGTCCAATGGGACCAACGGCAATCGTGGTTGTCGACGAGCCGTCCTTGCCCCAACCGTTGGCTTGAATGGCGACCAGTTCCAATCGTCACTTGCGGGAAAGACGCCATTACCAAAGCAAATCGACCTAAGCGCGGCTTCCTGCTCGTCTAATAGATTCCACAGAGGCTGCCACTCACATATTGGAACTTATGTACCTTCGTCAGAACTTAACGTTTTGCGACCGAAATGGCACGGTAGAAAATGCGCTTCACGATTTCCACGATCGCAAGATACGCCAATGTCGCGCCGATTAGGAAGACGAAGAATAGCGGCGGTGGTGCGACGAACCCAAGCCACCGGCCAACGGGGAGCAGCGGGAGAGCGATTGCGACAGCGACGACTCCAAGCGCCATGGCGGCGAGGAACAGGTGCGGCCTGCTCCGAAAGAGCGGTCGTCGCGTCCGGATGGCGAAGACAACCAGAACCTGGGTCGTGATCGACTCGATGAACCAGCCTGTCTGGAACAGCGTCTCGCCAGCGCCGAACAAATAAAGCAGAACATAGAATGTAAGGAAATCGAACACCGAACTGACCGGCCCGAATACCAGCATGAACCGTTCGATTAACTTGATGTTCCATTTCACGGGTCCGGCGACAGCCTCTTCATCGACCTGATCGAAAGGGATCGCAATTTCCGAGATGTCGTAGAGCAGGTTGTTCAGCAAAATCTGGATCGGGAGCATTGGCAAGAAAGGTAAGATCAGCGCCGCGCCGGCCATGCTGAACATGTTGCCAAAGTTTGAACTTGATCCCATCAGGACATACTTGGACACGTTCTGAACTGTGCCGCGCCCGCAGACTACCGCGTCGCGCACGACAGAAAGGTCGTGCTCGAGCAGGATCAGATCGGCGGCCGCGCGCGCGACATCGGCGGCACCATCAACCGATATTCCGACATCGGCCGCATGCAGTGCCGGAGCGTCGTTGATACCGTCGCCCATGAAGCCCACGACATTACCGAGCCGCTTCAGCGCCAGCAGGATCCGGAGCTTCTGCTGCGGGTTGACGCGGCAGAACAGGTTGATCTGCGGCAACTGCCCGATCAGCGCCTCGTCCGAGAGACCTGTCAGTGCGTCGCCCGTAAGCACTCCTGTGACCGGCACTCCGATCTCGGCGAAGACGTGCCGTGTCACCAGTTCGTTGTCGCCGGTCAGCACCTTCACAGAGACACCCGCGGCGGCCATCGCCTGGATGGTAGCGCCGGCGCTGGCCTTGGGAGGATCGAGGAAAACGGCGAAGCCGGAAAAAACAAGGTCGCTCTCGTCACCGATCGCGGCGGTCTTGTGGCTCGTATCGACCACGCGGCTGGCTATACCCAGGGCCCGGAACCCCTGAGCGCTGAGTTCATCAAGCGTGGCCGCGAAGCAACGGCGTGTCTCAGGGTCGAGCGGCAGTACCTTGCCATCCGCGTCCTCGTATCGCCCTGACAGCCGCAGAAGGTTCTCCGGCGCACCCTTAACGATCAAACGGCGCTCGGCGCCGTGCTCGACCAGGACCGAGACACGCCGTCGCTCGAAATCGAACGGCACTTCGTCGATCTTCTTCCAGCCAGCCATATCGAACGGATGAGCTGAAAGGATTGCCTGATCGAGTGGAACTCCTCATACCGGTCTCGAACTGGCTGTTGATATAGGCATTGGCGAATACAGCCTTGCTCTCGCTGCCCCGCCCGTCAATTGCGCGCATGAGCCTGATGGTGGCTTCCGTCAGCGTTCCCGTCTTGTCGGTGCACAGAATATTCATGGCACCGAGATCGTGGATTGCCGTTAGACGCTTCACGATTACCTTTCGCTTCGACATCTCCAATGCGGACCGCGCAAGGGTGACGGTCACGATCATCGGCAGCAGTTCAGGCGTCAGTCCTACAGCCAGCGCCAGCGCGAACATTAGCGACTCCAGCACCGGTCGGTGAAATGAGATGTTCACCACCAAAACGAAGAGCACCATCAGCACTGTAAGGCGCATGATGAGCAGGCCAAAACGACGAATGCCGACCGCAAAATCGGTGGCCGGCGGCTTTTCGGCCAGGCTCGTCGCAAGATGGCCGAGCGCCGACTTCGTGCCTGTTCGGCAAACAACAATTGTTGCGGTGCCGCTGATGACGGAGGTTCCGGCGAAGACGGCGTTCGACGCTCCGGCGGGGTTTTCCGCGCCCGAAGGCGCATCGCTGGCCTGCTTCTCGGCGGGATACGGCTCTCCTGTCAGAAGCGCCTGGTTGATGAAGAGATCTCGGCTTTCGAGCAGCCGCGAGTTTGCCGGCACGAGATCACCGGCAATCAATTCGACAATATCGCCTGGCACAAGTTGGTCGATGGGTATCGAGACGCTGGCGCCGTCGCGTCGCACCGTTGCCTGTACGGCAACCGACCGGCGCAGCGCCTCAACTGCATTTTGGGCTCGGACTTCCTGCACGAAATCGATCGTCATGCTCATCATGACGATGGTTACAACGATCAAGAAGCTCGCGACGTCGCCGGTCGCCGCCGACAGTCCGCTCGCCACGAGCAGGATGATCACCAGCGGGTTGCGGAAGCGGGAAAGAAATTGCAGCCAAAGCGGTGATCGCTTGACGACGGCGGCGTCGTTGGGTCCGAAGGTTTTCAACCGCGACTGGACTTCTGTGGCATCAAGGCCCGCAACAGTCGTCGCGAGCCGTGAAAGAAGCCGATCAAGCGGCTCCTTCCAGATTTCTTCCGCGCCGAGTTCGTCAATTGCGGGGTTCATCGCGCCATCCTTAGGAGTTCGCTGCCTGCGGGTTCAAGACCACTCAAGCAGGAGAGCATGGGTCGGATTTGATGTGCCAGTGTCGGCTGCGCCGAGCAATGCCCGAAATGAAATACCCAGAAATCAGATCGGTAATGTTTGCAGGGTGTCCAAAGGTTCCGAGGGCGAGGAAATTCAGTTTATCCAAATAATAGAGCCGCCTCAGGTGGCCTCTTTCATTTCAAACCAAGTGTGCGATGTCGGCCTTTTGGCACAAAGACGAAGTGCCGGATGCGTCGAGCAATGTCCGATTCGGGAGCAAAGCGGAAGGCATCTGCTCGCGGTGTTGGCGCACACAGCCGACATCGGTCAAGCCAATCCCACGCGCTTCACGAGTATGCGCCATAGGCCCCGCAGCAGGCAGCAGCAGATCGGCGCCTCGTCTTCGCTGCCGAACTACTTGACCGGCAGATTGACGCGGATGTGAAGCTCGCGCAGCTGCTTGGTGGTCGCTTCCGAAGGCGCGCCCATCAGCAAATCCATGGCCTGCTGGTTCATCGGAAACAGCGAGATTTCGCGCAAGTTGGTGGTGCCGCACAGAAGCATGACGATACGATCGACCCCGGCCGCCATGCCGCCATGCGGCGGCGCGCCGTACTGGAAGGCGCGATACATGCCGCCAAAACGCTCGACGACGTCCTTCTCGCCATAACCGGCGATCTCGAACGCCTTCACCATGGCCTCGGGCCGATGGTTGCGGATGCCGCCGGAGGCGATCTCGTAACCGTTGCAGGTGATGTCGTACTGGAACGCCTTGATGGTCAGCGGGTCCTGCCCGTTGAGCGCGTCGAGGCCGCCCTGTGGCATCGAAAACGGATTATGCGAGAAGTCGACCTTCTTGTCTTCCTCGTTGTATTCGTACATCGGGAAGTCGATGATCCAGGCGAGTTCGAACCGATCCTTGTCGATCAGGTTCAACTCCTCGCCGAGTTTGGTGCGCGCAAGCCCTGCGAACTTCCAGAACTTGTCGGGATCGCCGGCGACGAAGAAGGCGGCATCGCCCTCCTTGAGGCCGAGTTGTGCGCGGATCGCCGCCGTCCGTTCCGGGCCGATGTTGTTGGCGAGCGGCCCCGCCCCCTCGCCGCCCTCGCGCCACATAATATAGCCGAGGCCCGGCTGGCCTTCGCCTTGCGCCCAGGAGTTCATCCGATCGCAGAACGCGCGCGAGCTGCCGCCCGTGGCCGGGATCGCCCAGACCTGGTTCTTCGGGTCTTCCAGCATCCGCGCGAACACCTTGAAGCCGGAACCTCGGAAGTGCTCGGAGACCTCCTGGATCAGAATCGGATTGCGCAGATCGGGCTTGTCGGTGCCGTACTTCCGCAAGGCTTCGGCGAACGGGATCCGCGGCCAGTTTTTGGTCACCGGCTTGCCCTTGGCAAACTCCTCAAACACACCCGTGATGACCGGCTCGACCGCTGTAAAAACATCGTTCTGCTCGACAAAGCTCATCTCAAGATCGAGCTGGTAGAACTCGCCCGGCAGCCGGTCGGCACGCGGGTCCTCGTCGCGGAAACACGGCGCGATCTGGAAGTAGCGATCGAAGCCCGACATCATCAGCAGTTGCTTGTACTGCTGCGGCGCCTGCGGCAGCGCGTAGAATTTGCCCGGGTGAATGCGCGACGGCACCAGGAAGTCGCGGGCCCCCTCCGGCGACGACGCCGTGAGGATCGGCGTCTGGAATTCGAAGAATCCCTGATCCTTCATGCGCTTGCGCATGGAATCGACAATCGCGCCGCGGGTCATGATATTCTGATGCAGCTTTTCGCGACGAAGGTCGAGGAAACGGTACTTAAGCCTTATGTCTTCAGGATATTCCTGTTCGCCGAACACCGGCAGCGGCAGCTCGCCTGCCGGTCCCAGCACCTCGATTTCGCTGACATAGAGTTCGACCGCGCCGGTCGGCAGTTCCGGATTTTCGGTGCCGGCAGGACGGCGGCGCAGTCTGCCGTCGATCCGCACCACCCATTCCGAGCGCAGCTTTTCGGCATCCTTGAAGGCCGGCGAATCCGGATCGGCAACGCATTGCGTCAGGCCATAATGGTCGCGCAAATCGATGAACAGCACCCCGCCATGGTCGCGAATGCGATGGCACCAGCCCGACAGACGAACGCTCTGGTCGATATCGCTCTCACGGAGCGCGCCGCAGGTGTGGGACCGGTAACGATGCATGGGTATTCCAAGATTAAATGTCGGAGGGTCGAATTGGGGGCCGGAGCCTGCCCGAAGAGGTTGAGGGTTTACCCGAGGCTTTCAGGCGCGGCAACCGACCTCTCCCGCGCCAGTCATCCCTCATGGTGAGGAGGCGCGCCAGCGCCGTCTCGAACCATGAGGCCCCAAGGCGCATTCCGGGCCTCCTCCTTCGAGACGCTTGCTCGCGCAAGCTCCTCAGGATGAGGGGATAAAGCGGCTATGACGCCGTCAAACACCGCGCGGGCGTTTTGGGCTCGAAAATGTCGGCCCGCATGCCTATCTTGACGGCTATGACGGTGCATTTCCCCTTCCAAAATACCTATTCGACGCTCCCAGACGGCTTTTTCGCCCGCGTTGCACCGACGCCCGTGGCTTCCCCCAGGCTGATCAAACTGAACCGGCCGCTGGCGATTAGGCTGGGGCTCGATCCTGACCGGCTGGAGAGCCTGGAAGGAGCGGAAATCCTCGCCGGCAAGCGTATTCCGGATGGCGCGGAGCCGATCGCGATGGCCTATGCCGGCCACCAGTTCGGTCATTTCGTGCCGCAGCTCGGCGATGGCCGCGCCATCCTGCTTGGCGAGGTGGTCGACGCAGACGGGATACGCCGCGATATCCAGCTCAAGGGGTCAGGGCCGACGCCCTTTTCGCGCCGGGGCGATGGCCGCGCAGCGCTCGGGCCCGTCTTGCGCGAATACATCGTCAGTGAGGCGATGGCGGCGCTCGGGATCCCAACCACCCGGTCGCTGGCCGCCGTGGTCACCGGCGAGAGCGTGTTGCGCGAGACGGCATTGCCGGGAGCGGTACTCACGCGCGTCGCGTCCAGCCACATTCGGGTCGGAACGTTCCAGTATTTCGCAGCCCGCGGCAATACCGAGGGCGTGCGGCAGCTGGCCGATCACGTCATCGCCAGGCACTATCCGGAAGCGGCGAATGCCGAACGCCCCTATCATGCGCTCCTGCAAGGCGTGATCGCGCGGCAGGCGGAACTGGTCGCGCGCTGGTTGCTGGTCGGGTTCATCCACGGCGTCATGAACACCGACAATACGTCGATCTCCGGCGAGACCATCGATTACGGCCCTTGCGCCTTCATGGACGCTTACGATCCGGCGGCGGTGTTTTCTTCCATCGACGAACAAGGCCGCTATGCCTACGCCAACCAGCCGCGGATCGCGCTGTGGAACCTGACCCGGCTTGCCGAATGCCTGTTGCCGCTATTCTCCGACGACAAGGACAAGGCCATCGAACAGGCGCAAATCATCCTCGGCGAATTCGCGGAGAGGTTCACCATCGCCTATCAGGCAGGGCTGCGCCAAAAGACCGGCGTGCTCACGGCGCGTGACGGCGACGAGGCGCTGGTGCAGGACCTGCTGGACGCAATGGCCAGCAACCAGGCCGATTTCACCCTCACCTTCCGTGGTCTGAATGAAGCTGCGCTCGATGCCGATGGCGATCAAAAGGTGCGGCAATACTTCGCCGATCCCGCCGCCTATGACGCCTGGGCGGTTCGCTGGCGCCAGCGGCTGGCAGAGGAGCCGGAAGCTCCGGCCGCGCGACAGATCGCCATGCGGGCGGTCAATCCCGCCTTCATTCCGCGCAATCACCGGATCGAGGCGGTCATCGAGGCCGCGGTCAGGCGCGACGATTTCGCACCCTTCGAAGAGCTTCTCGCGGTGCTGTCGAAGCCCTATGACGACCAGCCGGCGTTATCGGCCTATGCGGAGGCACCCAAGCCGGACCAGCGCGTGCTTCAGACGTTTTGCGGCACGTAAATCATTAACCCTCCGTCGAAGTTTGGGCGCGGCCGATGGCGCCCCGCCGCCGGAAATTAAGAAGCGGTCAAGCGCTTCCCGACAAATCTAGCGGTTTGTTTGGGGAGATTTTCCGTGGACTTGCTGGTATTCGAATTCATGGGGCTGGCGATGCTCGCGCTCTGCGTCATCGTGCTGGCGGTTCCCACCTCACGGCGGCCGTCGGGCCGGCACGTCAGCGACGTCTGAACGGTCGCGCTTCCAAAGCGAGGGGTCGTCGGCTGGGCCTGGCCGCCAATCGGCGCGGCAACCGGCCAAGGGGCTGGTCAAAAAAAGCCCTACCGCCTCAAATGCAAGGCCCGAATTCGCCGCAAGACCCTTGACATCACAGCGCTTTCGGCCGAACGCCCTTCTGGGAAGCGTTATGGACCGTTCATGGATCTGATTACCACCACCGCCGAACTCACCGCTGTTTGCGACCGCCTCGCCAAGCACCCGGTCATCACCGTCGATACCGAATTCCTGCGTGAGACAACCTACTACCCGCTGCTTTGCGTGGTGCAGATGGCCAGCGCAGAGGAAGCGGTCGTCGTCGACACCCTGGCCGAGGGCATCGACCTCAAGCCGTTTTTCGCGCTGATGGCCGACGAGAAGGTGCTCAAGGTATTCCACGCCGCCCGTCAGGATATCGAGATCGTCTGGCATCGGGCGGGGATCGTTCCCCACCCGATCTTCGATACCCAGGTCGCGGCCATGGTGCTCGGCTACGGCGATTCCATCGCCTACGATCAGCTGGTCGAACGCATCACCGGCCATCGGCCGGACAAGACCCATCGTTTTACCGACTGGTCGCGCCGGCCGTTGACCACAGAACAAATGCACTACGCGGTCGCCGACGTTACCCATCTGCGCGACGTATTTGCGGCGCTGGACGCCGATCTCAAGAAGCGCGGCCGCAGCGACTGGGTGAGCGAGGAAATGGAGGTGCTGACAAGCCCGCGGACCTACGACTTCCACCCCGAACGCGCGTGGGAGCGCCTGAAGACGCGGGTCCGCAAGCCGAAGGAACTTGCGGTGCTGATGGAAGTCGCAGCGTGGCGCGAACAGGAGGCGCAGAGCCGGGACGTTCCGCGCAGCCGCGTTCTGAAAGACGACGCGGTCGGCGATATCGCCACCCACGCGCCAACCAGCCTCGAACGGCTCGCAAGCCTTCGCTCGCTGCCGAAGGGCTTCGATCGATCGAAATGGGGCGCCGATATCGTCAACGCGGTGCAACGCGGCCTCGCGCGCGACCCCTCGACATTGCCGAAGATCGAAAAGCCCCGGAGCAATTCGAATGGTGCGGCGATCGTCGAGCTTCTCAAGGTTCTGCTGCGGATGACGTCAGAGCGCCACGCCGTCGCCAGCAAGGTCATCGCGACAGTCGACGACCTCGAGCAGATCGCCGCCGACGACAATGCCGATGTCGGCGCACTGCACGGCTGGCGCCGCGAACTGTTCGGTGAAGCCGCGCTATCGCTGAAACATGGCCAGCTGGCGCTCGCGATCGAAAAAGGCAGGGTCGTCAGGGTCGACCGAAACCAGCCTCCCGGGCGCTAGCCCAGCGCCGAGCCGTCCGGGGTACAGCCAATTCCCCTAATGGCCGCGCGGAAATAATTGCACTGCATCGCCCGCAACCTTTAGCTCCGCGGCTTTCCTGGCCTCCCTTACTTCCACCAGGACCATCGATAGAATATAAGCGCTGGTGTGCAAATTTAACTGGCGCGCTTTCTCGATCGCCGTCGAAATGGTGATCGCCAGTTCGTTGAGATCTTTTTCGGGGCTCGCCATCGGTTACTCGCTTCTGGAGCTCTCATTGTGAACATTGAAGACTCCGATCGTCCCGGCGACAAATTGTTGCAGTTGCTTCGGGACAATCAGATCGATCTGAACGTTGTCGAAGGGTTGCGGCTGGTCGTCGCCTTCAGGAAAATCAAGGATCCGTCCGACCGGCGCGTCCTCATCGAACTCGCCGAACGGCTTGCGAAGTAACCGCCGGCTCGCGGCGACACGTTCGACCTTCATACCGCGATTCTGCTGCTTGCTTCGATGACATCGGAGCTCTCCTGAATTCGGGCGTAGTTGCCAATGACTTTGACGACCGCCTGCTTGTATGAAGCGGCGTCGCCGACACCGGGACGCCTGCAGGCGACGGCGTCGCTGACGACCTGATAGCGGTGGCTGCGATGAAATCCGTCGATGGCGGTCGACAGGATGGTTTCGTCGAGGGAAAATCCCAACAGCACGCAGCGGATGCTGCTCATGTTCGACATGTATTCGGCGAACCGCGCCGAACTGTACGCCGACGGCAACGGATGCTCGAAGGCGAGTTCCCCGGGCCTCGGCTTGAGGTCGGTAATCCAGTCCGTCAGGTTTGATGCCGGATTGAACCACGCGGCCTGGGCGATCCGCTTCAGATGCATGATCGGCCAGAGATTGCTGCGCCAGAGCGTCATCAGTTCCTGGCAGCGCGAGACAATGGCACCGGCGTCCGCAATGAAGTGGCTGCGACCTTCGGTGAGATATTCGGTCTGAAGGTCGGCGCATACCAGAATCGGCGGATCGTCATGCATGCTGGGCTTCGCCTTCTTGTTGTTGCGCATCTCGCCGGAAATCATAGCGTGCGCAACGGCGATTTCGCCGCGCGCCCCGCCGAAATATCCAGAACGCCCGGCCTGTCCCAATCGCCCTCCGGGCGAATGATGACATAGGGATCGCTGTCGAGGGTGATGGCGTCTGCGGCCGGCTCGATATCGAGGATCATTTCGGTATAGGAGAAATCGGAAAAGACGATCTTGCGGTTGTGGCCTAGCGGCTTGGCGCCAAAATGCGCCCAGAAGTCCACCAGGCGGTCCTGCGCCTGACCGTAGATCTTCCTGAACCCCTTGCGCTTGACGTAATCGACGCTGGCCTGCACCAGCCTGAATGAAACCCGCGACCGCCGGAACTGATGACGCACGGCCAGCCGCTCGACCTTGGCGAATTCGCCGAAGAAGCGCACACGAAGGCAACCCGCAGGTTCAGCCCCGACAAATCCAAGGAAATGCGCCGCCACCAGATCGTTGCCATCGAACTCTTCCTCGATCGGGCAATCCTGCTCGGCCAGATAGACGGCGGAGCGAATGGCGGTCACCAGCATGAGATCGTTTGGATCACGCGCAATGCGGACCGAAATCGAACGCTGGCCAGGGTTCACTGGAAATGGAGGCTTACTGCCGTGCATCTGCAACACTCCGTTCTGGGACAAAGGATGCCGGCATATGCGGTGGCAGGCGGTTCCAGGGCCGCTGGTAGCGCCAGAGTTCGCGCTGATAGCTTGGGATTGGTTCGAACCCGAGCGCTATCATCAAATTGCGTCCATCCGCACTCGAAGGCTGAGCATAGAGATCGGCGGCGACAAGCCGCTGTCCGGAAAGATACTCCGAAACATTCCCCAGGCCCGCCATGGCCCTGCCCTGACCCGCGATTGCCCAGACGTAGATAGCGGACACCTCTTCAGAGCGACCTGCGAGCAGTCCCAAATCGGGTCGGGTGAGATTCATGTCGTCAAGGATAAGAGCATCGTGCCCTCGGCTGTTGAGATAAAGGAACGCCACGGCTCCAAGCAGCTTCTTCTTTCGGCTGAAGGTTAGAATGCTCTCTGAATCGAACGCCAAATATTTCGCAAGGTCCGGTTCCGTGATCCGAACCCCGGGCACCAGTCGGTTTGCCAAGTCAGCAAGGGCTGAAAGCTCATAAGGCTGCGCCGGCTGCACATCGATTTCCGCACTTCTGGGCAGCACGTCAAAATCGTGCCGTGCGACCAAAGAGGCCCTTTCCAGAACTGAATCGCGCATTTATCGTTGCTCCTGCCCGCAGCAACTACTGTAACGGGTGAGGGTTCGGGGTATGCAGCAACTATTGCACCGGGGTGCTGCGGTGACGCAGCACCGGACTGACGAAGTTCTGGATGCATCCTGGGACGATTTAAAATCGTTTCTCGTCTGTGCGAGATACAAGAGCTTCCGAAACGCCGCCGAAGCACTGGGTCTAACCAGCACGACGCTGATGCGCCGGATCGATCGGCTCGAGGAGTGCATCGGCTGCAAGCTATTTTTGCGCGATCAGAGCGGGCTGACCCTTAGCGACGAAGGCGCTGCGATGATCAGTGACGTTATGGAAATGGAACGTCACGCCTACAACCTGTTTCGTCGCGCCGCTCAGTCATCAAGCGACACCGCCGGCACCGTGCGCGTCGCCGTGACGGAGGGGCCGGGTAATTTCTGGATTCTTCCGCGGTTGATCGACTTCCAAAAAACCTACCGAAAAATCACGGTCGATCTTCGCTGCGCGATGGAGCAGGCCGACGTCGCAAGGCTGGAAGCCGACATCGCCATTCAGCTCGAGCGCCCTACAAATCCGGACCTCATCGTCGCAAAGCTTGGCAGACTTCACATTTATGCTTTCGTGTCGGAAGGATACCGCAAGCTCTATGGCATTCCGTCGCTTCCGGAAATCAAGGGTCATCGGCTGATCATGCAGCATGCGCCGCAGGTCGACGATTCTGCCTATGCCAGAATTTTGGGATTGACGTCACTGGAGGGCATCGTCGGAATAAAGACAAACTCCAGCATAGGCGTGCTGTACGCAATTGAACGAGGCGCAGGAATGGGGTTTCTGCCGACCTCGTCGGTGGCGATGGGAGCAAACTTGGTTCCGGTCGACCTGGGCGTGAACCACCATGCCGACCTATGGCTCACCTACCATAAGGAATTTCGTAACTCCGAACGGCACAAAATCGTCATCGATTGGCTCAGAAAAATATTCGATGCCAAAACCTACCCTTGCTTCCGGGATGAATTCATTCACCCCAACGATCTCGTACCCCTCATGGCCGCATCGCGAGAGAGCTTCGGATTGCAGGGATATGTTGCTGCCAAGCCGTTCTGATGGAGCTTTCCGTGGCGCGGCCGCAGGACGGCCGATCGCAGCGCTACCACCTGAGTTCCAGTCCCACCGTCCCCTGATGCGACTGCAGCGCGGCGCGAAACTTGCCGTCATAGTTGAGGTAAAGGCGCGCCGTATTGCTCAGACTGAGCGAGGCCGACGCGCCCGCATCCGCACCATATCTGCTTTCGCCGATGCCCTGGACCGTGATGCTCTCAGGACCAAGGCTGACGGTGACCGAGTTGAAATTCTGCTCGAAATTGTCGACGAACTTGCCGTACGCGGACAAGTCCAAGACCTTTTGGTCCACGATCCAGTAGCGACCAATCTCCGCACCCAGCAGGATCCGTGAGCGCTCAAGTGTCGCACCGGTCGCCGTCACCGGATTGAGACCGCCGACCTCCTGGAACGAGCCTGTCGAAGCGCGAACATATTCGAGCGCGGCCTTTGGCACGATTCGGCTCTGGTCCATGTTCCAGTAGTAGCTGAACTCGGTGAGCGCGCCGTCGATCTGGCCGTTGTAACCGGCGCTGGCGGTGCCAGATCCGGTGTTCCGGCTGGAATTGATCTTTCCGAAACCGTGAACCAGAGCGATGGCCCATGTCCACGGGCCCCTGTCCACCGAGGTCGTAAAACCGAGCTGGGTGAGGTCGAGCGTGGCCGACTGCATCGCCAGCGGTACGTCGATGGCGGTGCGGCTCTGGTCGACCGAAAAGCCGACATTGACGCCAGGCGCAACACGGGCGCCCAGTCCGGCGACGCCGCCCTGGGTCTGGCGCTGATCGCCGACGAAATCGGCCTGCGGGCCGGTCCTGGTCGAGATTCCATAGGCCTCCCCCCAGGTCCGGAAAGGCGGCGCCTCCGTCGCCTCCGAAGCGCCGCCGCCGCCCGGATTGCTGCGGGAGGCTCGGCCGAACCCGCCGGTCGCCTGATCCCCGAGTCGCTCCAGAAAGTTGCTGCCGAGATTCGCCACCGCGGCCCCGGCCGATAGATCGGAATTAATGGCCGTGGGTACCGGAACGGGGGTCGGCGACCGGGCCGGCGCCGGGGTTGGGCTTGGGGTTGGGCTTGGAGACGGCGTTTGCGCTTGAGCCGACGACCCAGCCGCCGTGATGAAAAGGAAAATAATAGCGAAGGCTCTGACGAGCCACGGGCTGACCCCGGTCTCCCTTGCTCGCGAAGACCGCATTGCGCAGCACATCAACGCAATTCCCAAAAAAAAGCGCCAGCCCAACAAAAACGGCCAATAGCCGCCAGCCGGGGCGATTTGCCCCCAGTTCGGAGGAAGCGTCAATCGATGATGGCCGCCGGCCAAGGACGATTGCCCGGCCTTGTTGTTCCCGAGCCACAGGGTGGCCCCCGCACTACTGATTTCCCAAGCCGCGCCAGAAGCTTGCTAACGCGCAAATTTCGTGTTGCAATCCCTGACACAATCGGAATTAGGCCGATCGGCTGTGCGTTTCGCGACTAGGAAATTGAGCAGACATCCGGAAGCCCGCTTGTGGCGTGGCGCGCGTAAAGCGTGGCCGCGTCTTTTTTACGTCTAGACCAGGAGACAGGCGATGCAAAAAGGCACCGTCAAGTGGTTCAACCCGACAAAGGGTTATGGGTTCATCAAGCCGATGGTCGGCGATAAGGACGTGTTCGTCCATATCTCGGCGGTCGAGCGCGCTGGGCTCACGACCCTCAACGAAAATCAGGTTATCGAATACGACCTTGTGGAAAATCGCGGCAAAACCTCCGCGGAAAATCTGAAGGTCTCCTAAGCCTCGTCACGATCCGCGCAAGCAATCCTGATGCACCCCCGGCCAATGCCGGGGGATTTTGTTTCCTAAGCGCCCCGCGAAGTCGCCGCCGGTGAGATCAACGGTTCGCTCGGGCCGGTGCCGCCTTCCACTTTGCAGGCATCGCCCTCGATACGCACCCTGCCGCTGGCCAGCAGGCGCAGCGCGTCCGGATAGATTCGATGTTCGATCTCGAGGATGCGCTCCGACAGCGCTTCCGGCGTATCGTCATCGTGAACTGCGACCGCACCCTGCATCAGAATGGGTCCCGCGTCGGTCTCCGGAATGACGAAATGGACGGTAGCTCCGGAGATTTTGACCCCGGCACTTAGCGCCTGGCCGTGAGGATCGAGTCCGGGAAATGCAGGCAGTAGCGATGGATGAATATTGAGCATCCTTCCATACCAGCGTTGCGCGAACTCACCCGTGAACAGCCGCATGAAACCGCCGAGGCAGATCAGGTCGACGCGGCGTTCGTCCAGCGCCGACTGCAGAACCGCCTCGAACGCCGCACGATCCTTGCCAAACGGCTTGCTCTCGATGGTCACCGTGGGGATGCCGGATGCCCTGGCCTTTTCAAGACCGCCAGCGTCTGCCCTGTTGGAAATCACGACCGAGATCTCGGCAGGGAAATCCGCCGCCGCGGCGGCCTTGATCAGCGCGGCCATGTTCGATCCGCGCCCCGAAATCAGGATTGCGACGCGGCGCTTCACGGCCTCACCATGCGAGATCGAGATGGCCGTTATAGACCACGCGATGCTCGCCCTCTGCCGGGATCACCTCGCCCAACAGCGTCACGCTCTCGCCGGCTTCCGCGAAAACTTCGCTTACCTTTTCAACAGCGTCCGGCTTGACGATGGCGATCATGCCGATCCCGCAGTTGAACGTACGCAGCAATTCGAGTTCGGCGATGTTCCCCTGCCCCGCCAGCCATTTGAAGACCGGTAGTACTGGCAGGCGTGCGAGATCGATTCCGACGCCGAGGTGCTTGGGCAACACACGGGGAATATTATCGGTGAAACCGCCGCCGGTAATGTGCGCGAGCCCCTTGACCGCGCCGGTCTCCCGAATCGCGCGCAGGCACGACTTTACGTAGAGCCGCGTCGGCGTCAGCAGCGCGCCGCCCAATGTCATTACCGGCGAAAACGGTGCCTTTGCCTCGAACGGAAGGCCCGAGGCTTCGACAATCTTGCGGACCAGGGAAAATCCGTTGGAGTGAACGCCCGACGAGGCAAGGCCGAGCACGGCGTCACCGGCGGCGATGTCCGGCCGCGGCAGCAGCGTGCCCCGTTCGGCGGCGCCGACCGCAAAGCCCGCGAGGTCGTAATCGCCCCCCTTGTAGAGCCCCGGCATTTCAGCGGTCTCGCCCCCGATCAGCGCGCAGCCGGATTCCCGGCAAGCCTCGGCCACGCCAGCGACGATCGCGGCGGCAGCGTCCGGATCGAGCTTCCCGCAGGCGAAATAGTCCAGAAAGAACAACGGTTCTGCGCCCTGTACCACAAGGTCGTTGACCGACATCGCCACCAGGTCAATCCCGATACCGTCGTGCAGGCCGGTCTCGATCGCGATCTTGACCTTGGTGCCGACGCCGTCGGTCGCCGCGACCAGAACCGGATCCTTGAACCCGGCTGCCTTCAGATCGAACAGTCCGCCGAAACCGCCAATTTCGGCCTCCGTGCCGGCCCGCGCCGTGGCGCGAACCATCGGCTTGATGAGATCGACCAGGCGATTGCCCGCATCGATATCGACGCCCGAATCTGCGTAAGTGAGCCCGTTCCTGCGCTCGGCCATGGCCTGTTCCAGATGAATGGCGGCTGGTTACGTCGGATTGCGCCCATGTGCAATGGCTCGCAACACATGCAGGCATATACTATGTAGACAAGAACCGGTTCGGGCTGCAAAGGGGCCGGATATTTCGGGAAATCAGGCCGGTGGCCGGGAAACGACCGAGTTGAGTATTCCAAATATCATTACGCTGGGCCGCATCATATTGGTGCCGATTATCGTCTGGGCGATTGCCTCCAGCCAGATGGAAATTGCATTCGCGATCTTCGTCGTCGCGGGCGTCAGCGACGCCGTCGACGGCTTCCTCGCCAAGCGCTTCAACATGGCCAGTGAACTGGGGGCGCTGCTCGACCCCCTGGCCGACAAGGCGCTCCTGGTCTCGATCTATATCGCGTTGGGAATCTGGGGCGCCGTTCCACGCTGGATTGTCATTCTCGTGGTCTCGCGCGACATCATGATCGTTACCGCCGTGATCGTGTCATGGTTGTTCGGCAAACCGATCCCGATGAAACCGTTGATGGTGTCGAAGCTCAATACCGCAGCGCAGGTGGCGTTCGCGGCACTTGTCCTTGCCTCGCTCGGCTTCGGCTTCAAGCCGATGCCGTATGATCTGATTTTGATGGGCTTTGTTACGGTCTTTACTTTGGTTTCCGTATCCCTCTATCTCGTGGAGTGGGTACGGCATATGAGCACGATCGAGGCACGTTAGGCCTCTCGGATCGTGCGCCTCGATCCCGGCACGGAGACTTGCGTGGCAGGCCGCGTCCAACCTCGTCAGCTGGCATTTGCTCTGCCGCACGCAGAGAGCTTTAAGCGCGAGGATTTCCTTGAGGGACCGGCAAATGCCGCTGGCGTTGCGCTGATCGATAGCTGGCCGGACTGGCCAAACCGGATCATGCTGCTGGTCGGCGCCGAGGGTTCCGGCAAGAGCCATCTCGCCGCGATTTGGGCGGAACAGGCGGGCGCGCGTTCGATATCGGCGCATGCGCTGACCGCGGCGGCGGTGCCGGGCGCGCTGGCGACGGGTGCGCTCGTTGTCGAAGACCTGAAATCCTCCGATGTCGACGAACGCGCATTGTTTCATCTCTTGAATCTGGCCCGCGAAGACCAGGCGTTCGTTCTGATCACCGCCCGCGCGCCACCGTCGGCGCTTCAGATCGAGCTGCGTGACCTGCGCTCGCGGCTGCGCGCGATACCGACGGTGTTGCTGCTGCCGCCGGACGATCATCTGTTTCGCGCGCTGATCGTCAAATTCTGCGCTGACCGGCAACTCGCCGTCGACGAGGCCGTCGTGAGCTATCTCACAACCCGGATCGAGCGCTCTTACGCGGCCGCGCGACACGCCGTGGAGCTCCTCGACACCGAAGCCCTGCGGCTCGGCAGGCCGGTCACCCGGGCGCTGGCGGCCGACCTGTTCCGCAGCAATACCTGATCGGCGCCCCTTCGCACCTTGACGCCGGGCGCGGCGAGAACATCATGGTCATCGAAACGTCACCGCGATCACACATGGTTTGCGCCGTCCCCTGCCCGAATGGCCATGCAGCCTGCCCCTAAGATGGATTAAAGCTTGATGGAATCCGCGCAAACCATTGTAACTAAAGAAAAAGATGTCGAACCCTCGGCGGCACCGAGCATGGCCAGCAGCCCCGAACGCTTCATCAACCGCGAGCTTTCCTGGCTGCATTTCAATCGACGGGTGCTGGAAGAATCGGTCAATCCCGGCCACCCCGCGCTTGAGCGAGTGAGATTTCTCTCGATTTCCGCCAATAACCTTGATGAGTTCTTTATGGTCCGCGTCGCCGGCATCAAGGCCCAGGTGCGGGAGGGCATTACCGAGCGCAGCCCCGACGGCCTGACGCCCGCCGAGCAGCTTGTTCTCATCAACGAGACGGTCTCAAAACTCGCCAACGACCAGCAGGCGATCTGGCGCGATCTGCGCGGCATCCTGGCCGACGTGGGGATCGTTCTCGTCGATGGCCGCGATGTCACCAAGTCGGAGCGGGTCTGGATCGAGGACCATTTCCTCCACAACATTTTCCCGTTGCTGACACCGCTCGCGATCGACCCCGCGCACCCCTTCCCCTTCATCCCGAGCCTCGGATTTACCGTCGCGCTGCAGCTGGCGCGGGTCTCCGACGGCAAGCCGATGAACGCCCTCATTCGCATGCCCGGCAAGATCGACCGCTTCATCCGCCTGCCCGCGGGCAAGGATGGCGCGGTGCGGCTGATCACGCTTGAGCAGGCTACCGGCCTGTTCATCGGCCGGTTGTTCCCCGGCTATACCGTCAAAGGCCAGGGGGCCTTCCGCATCATCAGGGATTCCGAACTGGAAATCGAGGAAGAGGCGGAAGATCTGGTCCGCCTGTTCGAAAGCGCGCTGAAGCGGCGGCGGCGTGGATCGGTGATCCGGCTCGAGATCGAAGCCAAGATGCCCGAAGAGCTCCGCGCCTTCGTCCAGCGCGCGCTCGCAACCGCCGACGACGAGGTTCTTTTGGTCGATGGCGTGCTGGCAATGAACGAGCTGTCACAGCTGACCCGGCTCGACCGGCCCGATCTCGAATTCACGCCCTATGTACCCCGTCACCCCGAGCGCGTGCGCGATCATGGCGGTGATATCTTCGCCGCCATTCGGCAGAAGGATCTGATCGTCCACCACCCCTACGAATCGTTCGACGTCGTCGTGCAGTTCCTGCAACAGGCCGCGCGTGACCCCGACGTCGTCGCCATCAAGCAGACGCTCTATCGCACCTCGAACAATTCTCCGATCGTGCGCGCGCTCGCCGAAGCCGCGGAGGCGGGAAAGTCGGTGACCGCCCTGATCGAACTCAAGGCGCGGTTCGATGAGGAAGCCAACATCCGCTGGGCACGCGACCTCGAGCGCGCCGGCGTTCAGGTCGTGTACGGATTCATTGAACTGAAAACCCACGCCAAGCTGTCCCTGATCGTGCGCCGCGAGGGCGGCAGCCTGACGACCTATGTGCACACCGGCACCGGCAACTACCATCCCGTGACCGCGCGCATCTATACTGATCTTTCCTACTTCACCTCCGATCCGATCATCGGACGGGACGCCGCGCGGGTCTTCAACTACATCACCGGTTACGCCGAGCCGAGCGACATCGAGAAGATGGCGGTGTCGCCGCTCACCCTGCGCAAGCGAATGCTCGAACACATTCACGGCGAGACCACCTTCGCCCGTCACGGCAAACCCGCCGCGATCTGGTTGAAGATGAATTCGCTGGTCGATCCGGAGATCATCGACGCCCTTTATGAGGCTTCCCAGGCCGGCGTTTCGATCGAGCTTGTGGTGCGCGGAATTTGTTGCCTGCGACCAGGCATTCCGGGGCTTTCAGAGAATATCCGCGTCAAGTCGGTCATTGGCCGCTTCCTCGAGCACGGCCGGATCTATTGCTTCGGAATGGGACAGGGCCTGCCGAGCGCGAAAGCTGCTGTGTATATCTCCTCGGCCGACATGATGCCGCGCAACCTCGATCGCCGTGTCGAGATCCTCTGTCCGTTGCAGAATCCCACGGTACATCAGCAGGTTCTCGAGCAAATCATGGTCGCGAATCTCAAGGATACCGAGCAAAGCTGGCAGTTATTGCCCGACGGATCGTCAACGCGTATGAAAGCCGCAAAGGGCGAGGAGCCCTTCAATCTGCATAATTATTTCATGACGAATCCGAGTCTGTCAGGCCGTGGAAAGTCGCTTCAGGAATCATCGCCGCGCCGGCTCACGCGCCGAACCGAACGTCAGCAATCGTCATAAGGGGATCGTCCAGTGAAGCGGCCGCGCAAGCGCGCCTCCAGCGTCGCGGTCATCGACATTGGCTCGAATTCGGTGCGCCTCGTCGTCTATGAGGCGATGGCGCGCAGCCTGATCACGATCTTCAACGAGAAGACCCTCTGCGGCCTCGGCCGGGAGGTCCAGTCTACCGGTCTGCTGGCACCGGACGCCGTCACCAAGGCGTTGACGTCGTTACGGCGCTTTCGCGCCCTATGCAGGGTGATGAGGGTCGGCCGCGTGCATGCGATCGCGACAGCCGCCTGCCGCGACGCCAGCAATGGTCCGGACTTCATCGCCAAGGCCGAGCGGATCTGCGGCGTACGAATCGAAATCCTGTCGGGTCCGCGCGAAGCGAGATTATCCGCGCTCGGCGTCGTCTCCGGCGTGCACAAGCCGGACGGCATCGTCGGCGATCTCGGCGGCGGCTCGCTGGAACTGATCGACGTGCACGGCAGCCGCGCCCGCGGCGGCGTCACGCTGCCGCTCGGAAGCCTGGCGCTGCAGGATCTCTCGCACAAGTCGCTGAAGCGCGCCGAACGCATCGTCAAGGCCGAGCTTGCCGACGTCGCCCAGCTCAAGGCCGGCCGCGGCCGCGCCTTTTACGCGGTCGGAGGAACATGGCGCGCCCTGGCGCGCATCCACATCATCCAGAGCGAATACCCGTTGGGGGTGATGCACGGCTATTCCATCCCGGCTCAGGACGCGCTCGATTTCGCACGGCGCCTGCGCCGCCTGGTTTCGGCGAACATGCTGGCCAATATCGAAGCCGTCGCCGATGCGCGGCGGCCATTGCTGGCCTACGCCGCGCTTGTTCTCGAATACATCATTCGCGTTGCCAAGCCGAAGACCATCGTGTTTTCGACTTTCGGGGTGCGCGAGGGACTCCTCTACGAAATGCTGCCGGAGACCGAGCGCTCCCGCGACGGATTTATCTGCGCCGCGCAGGAGCTGAACGAACTCTTGTCGCGATCCGCTCGCCACGCCCGCGAGTTGATCGAATGGACCGATCGTCTGGTGCGGGTCGTCAAGTTGCGCGAGACGGAAGAGGATCGCCGGCTGCGCCATGCCGCCTGCCTGTTATCGGACATCGGATGGCGGGTGCATCCCGATCATCGCGGTGAGGAAACGCTCAATCTCATCACCAACGGCAATTTCGGCTCCATCAGCCACCAAGGCAGGGTGTTTGTCGCGTTGTCGGTGTTCTACCGCTATGCCGGCCTGAGCGAGCAGAACGAACCGCCGGCGATTATTCGGGGGCTGGTGCCGCCGTCGATGCTGGAGCGCGCACGCCTGCTCGGCGCCGCATTTCGTGTCGCCCACCTGATATCGGCGGCGCGCACGGGCGTATTGCCGGCCACCCATTTTCGCACCAGCGGCCGCAAGCTGATTCTGGTTTTCGAGCACAGGCTGGTCGATCTGGTCGCCGACCGCGTCGGCGGCCGTTTCAGACAGCTCGCACGGCTGGTCGGCCGTTCCGGATTGATCGTGAGGCGCTGAATCCGATCGACCTACGGCGATGCGGTCGCCAAGTGAGCATCTACGGCCGGTCCACCGGCTGGGCCAATTCCGCAGCATCCGGCAGCGCGAGATGTTCAAGCCCTCGCAGCTTGCGCTTTCGCCAGATCGATCCCGCGACCAACACGGTGATCGCGCCGAGCACGGAAGCGATATATCCGACCAGTTCTCCCTCGACATTGAAATGCGGCGATACCCCGAAAACCGCCGATTTTGCATCGAGACTGAGTGCAATGGTGCCATCGAGAAGCCGATGCAGGACGGGTTGAACCGCCGGATCGCTCTCGATCACGTCGCCGGCGATCCAGCCGAGCAAGGTCGCGCCCAGCCAGACCAGGATGGGAAAACGGTCGAGCACCATCATGATCAGCGCCGCACCGGCGATAATCATGGGAATGCTGATAGCGAGGCCGAGGATCAACAGCGAGAGCCGACCGTTCGCGGCAGCCGCGACCGCGATCACATTGTCCAGGCTCATGATGATGTCGGCAATGACGACGATGCGGATCGCATGCCAGAGCGTGGTGCCCGCGGCGATCTCGTCGCCCTCGTCTTCGGGCACCAGAAGCTTGGCGGCGATGACGAGCAGCGCGATGCCGCCGACGAGTTTCAGATAGGGCAACGCCATCAGCGTTGCCACGATGCCGGTGAAGGTGATCAGCAGCACCACCGCAATGCCGGCGCCGACGATCATGCCCCACAGCCGGTGCCGGCCGTGCAGGCCGCGGCAAGCCATCGCGATCACCAGCGCATTGTCGCCGGACAACAGCACGTTGATCCAGATGATCTTGCCGACCGCCAGCCAGAACGAAGGCGTTTGCATGTCGGCTTGAACCTGCGTGAAAAAGGCGCCGATATTTGCGGGATCGACGACCTGCAACAGCCAGTTCACAGCCTACCCCCTTGGCGCAAGCCGCTGCCCCATGCGCCTATCGTCGACCAGAATTGCGTGCCGACGCGGAGGCAATCAGCCGACGATTTCGTTGCCCGAGAAGAACTGGGCGATCTCGATGGCCGCCGTCTCGGGCGCATCGGAACCGTGCACCGAATTTTCGCCGATGGACTTTGCGTGCAGCTTGCGGATCGTGCCTTCAGCCGCCTTGGAAGGATCGGTCGCACCCATCACGTCGCGGTGCTTGAGGACCGCGTTTTCACCTTCGAGAACCTGAACGACGACCGGACCGGAAGTCATGAAGTCCACCAGTTCGCCGAAGAAGGGACGCGCCTTGTGAACGGCATAGAACGTCTCGGCCTGTTCGCGGGTCATGCGAATACGCTTCTGGGCAACGATGCGCAGCCCCGCCTTCTCGATCAGCGCATTGATGGCGCCGGTCAGATTGCGCGCGGTCGCGTCCGGCTTGATGATGGAAAAGGTGCGTTCGATCGCCATGATTTCGTCCTTGGAAGCGCTGATGGAAGTTGCGGGCTTATATCGACGCTGCCGGTGCACGGCAAGCGATCAGGTGACATTCGGCAGATCGTCCCGGCAGGTATTTAATGCCCGGAATTACGACAATTTCACCAAGATGAACCCTCGCTGAAACAGTCGTCCCGGTTTCGTTCACCCTCCCCGGCGTAGGCTTCTATCAACCCGAACGCCTCGCCGCTCCAGGGAGACGCTGCGGGGCAGTGCTTTTCACCGATGGCGCCTGCAGCGCCGAACCTGAGGAGACAACCATGTTACGCAAACTATCGCTTGTTGCAGTTGCCGTGGCTTCGCTGGGTGTGGCCGCGCTGGCGCCGACCTCCACCTCCGCCTGGGGTGGCTGGCATGGCGGTTGGCACCGCGGCTGGGGTTGGGGCGGCCCGCGCTTCTTCGTCGGCGGCCCCGCCTATTACGGTGGTTACGGTTACGGCGGCTGCTATGTGCGGCAGCTGGTTCCGACGCCGTGGGGACCGCGCTGGCGCCTGGTCAATCGCTGCTATTGATCCACCCGATCCGGACGTCAAAAAGCCCCGGCCCTGTTGCGGCCGGGGCTTTTGCCTGACCAGACTCGGGGAACCATCCCTGCCGTCATCGGAATCTTAACAAAAGAGCGCGCTATCCATTCGCCGCGCGAAACATTTTCCGCTTCAGTGACTTGGTTTGCCATCACATCGTTGAGATGGCCGGGAGGCGGAACGCGTCATGGACGATCGAACCAACGACGACAGCGAGCGGATTGACCGCGACACCAGCCGATCCATCTGTGAGGCCGTGGCTGAACGGCTGCAGCAGAGCCTTCGCCCGGAGCCCTCGCCCCTGTCGCCCCACCTGGAGCATCTGATGGGCGAATTGCGCAGGCGTGACGAGGGCGGCAGTCGTTTGATGTCAAACTAGGCCGAAACCAGCAGCACAAAGCCGGTTCAGGAGAGCGGCTCCGCCAAATTTCAACAAACGGGTTGCGTTTTCTGGTGGCTGCGGTGAAAAGCCCGCATGCTTTCAATCACCGACGTTTCGGTCCGGATTGCCGGGCGGCTTCTGATCGATCACAGCTCCGTGCAGATCATGCCCGGCGCGCGCGTGGGCTTCGTCGGCCGCAACGGGGTCGGCAAGTCGACGCTGTTTCATGCGATCCGGGGCGAATTGCCCACCGAAACCGGCACCATCGCGATCCCCCCACGCTGGCGGGTCGGCAGCCTCGCGCAGGAAGCTCCCGACGGCCCGGAAAGCCTGCTCGAAGTCGTATTGAAGGCCGACCTCGAGCGCGAAGCCCTGATGCGCGAAGCAGAGACTGCGCAGGATCCCATTCGCATCGCCGACATCCAGACCCGGCTGGTCGACATCGACGCGCATTCCGCCCCTGCCCGCGCTGCCGCGATCCTCAGCGGTCTCGGATTTTCCACCGCCGACCAGGGCAGACCCTGTTCGGAATTTTCCGGCGGCTGGCGCATGCGCGTCGCGCTCGCCGCGACATTGTTTTCGGCGCCCGATCTCTTGCTGCTCGACGAGCCCACCAACTATCTCGACCTCGAGGGCACGCTGTGGCTCGAAGATCATCTGGCCAATTATCCACGCACCGTCATCGTCATCAGCCACGATCGCGACCTGCTCGATACTTCGGTCGATCAGATCCTGCACCTCGATCGCGGCAAGCTGACGCTCTACAAGGGAACCTACTCGTCGTTTGAAGAACAACGTGCCACGCGCGAAATGCTGGACGCCAAGCACGCAAAGCGGCAGGCCGACGAGCGCAAGCGGCTGCAGGCCTTCGTCGACCGCTTCAAGGCCAAGGCATCGAAAGCCCGCCAGGCCCAGTCGCGCGTCAAGATGCTGGAACGAATGAAGCCGGTGACCGCGCTGGTGACGCAGGACGTGCGCGACATCTCATTTCCAGTCCCCGAGAAGATGCTGTCGCCGCCGATCATCGCGGTCGATGACGTTTCGGTCGGCTACGACCCGAAGCGGCCCGTCCTCAATCGCGTTACCTTGCGCATCGATACCGACGACCGCATCGCCTTGCTCGGCTCCAACGGCAACGGCAAATCAACGCTGGTGAAATTGCTCGCCAACAAACTGGCGCCGTTCTCCGGACATGTCACCCGCGCGGAGAAACTCTTGGTCGGGTACTTCGCGCAACACCAGGTCGATGAGCTCAATCTCGACGCTTCGCCCTACGATCACGTTCGCAAACTGATGCCGGACGCCCCCGAAACCAAGGTACGCGGGCGCACCGGCGCGATCGGCTTTTCGGGCAAGGCCGGCGACACGCTCGTCAGGAGCCTGTCGGGCGGTGAAAAAGCGCGACTGCTGCTGGGACTTGCGACCTTCTTCGGTCCCAACATGATCATTCTGGACGAGCCCACCAACCATCTCGATATCGACAGCCGCGCTGCGCTCGCCGAAGCGATCAACGAATTCCCCGGCGCGGTCATCATGGTCTCCCACGATCGATATCTGATCGAGGCCTGTGCCGATCAATTGTGGGTCGTGGCCGATCATGCCGTCACGGCCTATGACGGCGACCTCGACGATTATCGCCGAATGGTGTTGTCGGCGCGCGGCATGCGCGCCAATTCCCGCGGCAGCAATGAGCGCAGCGACGGCCGCGACAAGCCTCAGCGCAACAGGGCCGAAAAGCGCGTGCCGCTGAAGCAAAAAATTTCAGACGCCGAAGCCGAGATCGCGCGCATCAGCGGCATCATCGCCAAAATCGATACCGCGCTCGCGCTGCCGGATCTGTTCAGGCGCGATCCGAAACAGGCCGCCCAGCTCAGCAAGGCGCGCGCCAGTGCGGCGAGCGCGCTGCAACGGGCCGAGGAACAATGGCTGAGTGCAAGTTCGCAATATGACGAAGCGGCCGGCTGATCCGGCCAGAGCGAAGCATGCCCCGGGACCTGATCCGGGGGTGGAATCCGTCTCGCCCGAAGAAGACGCGTCAAAACAACAAATCATAGCCTCGGTTCTGATTTCAATCAGAGCCGATTGGGCTTCGAGGCTGATTGGAGGCGATCAGGTCGCGGCCGGCTTCTTTTTCGCCTTCGGCTTGACAGTCTTCGGCTCCGCCACCGGATCGGACCCACGTTCGATCGACGTCAGCCGCCCGGCGGTAAAGGTATAGATTCCGGCGCGCTGTCCCTGCGAAAAATTGACAACCGCCACCCGTTCGCCGCGGGCATTGTTGGAAATATTGACGCGATCGGGTGCGCCAATTCCGCGCACGACATCGCATTCGGTATGCCCGAGCGCTACCGTCCCGGTGGTCGATGGCGCGGCCGCTGCGCCGTCGGACGAGGCATTGGCATTTGCCGGCACGCCGGCGGACGTCATTCCCGGGCAAGCGCCGTCGGCGCTGACCAAGTCTTCGGGGGTGACGGGTTTATCGGGGGTCAGGGGCGGCGTTTCGATCGAAACGTTCTTGATGAAAAGCCTGCCACTGCGCGAAAACCACTCCGCATCCTTCGACAGGAGATCGGACGAAAAGATATCGGACGCGGACGTGCCTGCGCAGCCCGCGATCATGGGGGCAATCACCAGCAGCGCCAGCACGGATTTCTGATGACGGAATTTGTCTTGCACGATGAACTCGGTCCCATCCCCGCCTTAAGCGATTGTCGCACCATCACTTTGCGGCATGACCGTGGCCTTATACAAGGTTCGAGGCCGAAACCATAGATTATCATTAATTGCCGGGACCTGCTAATCGCGCCGCTGCCAGCGGCCCCTCTCGTCGGCCTGCCAGTAGGTGACCTCGAAACCCCGCGTCTTGCAATCGGTCCAGGCGCTCCGCGCGGCGGCGAGCGCGTCGCCATCGTCGCCGTTGAATACCAGAACGACCCGGTCATAAGCGCCGGAGTCCGCCGGCAAGGGGGCGCTGTCGACCAGAAACCTGACATTGGCCCGATTCGGGTTGATTTCCTCCACCGCCAGCACGATCGGCTGATCCTGTGCGTCGCCCGCCCGCCAGGTGGCGTGCGGCAGGAACGAATTGTCGCGATAGGTCCATAAATGGGCGTCGAGCGCGTCGGCGCGCTCGTGCGACGTCGACTGCACGACGACTCGCCAGCCACGCTCCAACGATTTCTCAAGCAGCGGCGGCAGCACGCTTTCCAGCGTCATGTCCTGCAGATGGTAGAATAGAACTTCCGTCATCCGGTCTTCAATTATTTCTTGGCTTCGTAATAGTCCGCGACCAACCGCTCCAGCAGACGAACACCGTAGCCGGAACCCCAGCTTTGATTGATCTCGGTTTTCGGCGCGCCCATCGCCGTTCCCGCGATATCGAGATGAGCCCATGGCGTGCCGTCAACAAAGCGTTGCAGGAACTGCGCCGCTGTTATCGAACCGCCGTTGCGGTTGCCGGTGTTTTTCACGTCGGCGAATTGCGAATTGATCAGCTTGTCGTACTCGGGGCCGAGCGGCATGCGCCAGACGCGTTCCCCCGTAGCAAGGCCGGACTTGGTCAACCGCTCGGCCAATTCGTCATTGTTGGAGAACAAGCCCGCATATTCGGTGCCGAGCGCTACCATGATGGCGCCGGTCAGCGTCGCCAGATCGACCATGAATTTCGGCTTGACCTTTTTCGCCACGTACCAGAGCACGTCGGCCAGCACCAGCCGGCCTTCGGCGTCGGTGTTGATGATCTCGATGGTCTGACCGGACATCGAGGTCACGATATCGCCGGGACGCTGCGCGTTGCCGTCGGGCATGTTCTCGACAAGGCCGATGGCTCCGACCACATTGACCTTTGCCTTCCGCGCGGCCAGCGCATGCATCAATCCGACGACGCAAGCCGCGCCGCCCATGTCGCCCTTCATGTCCTCCATGCTTGCCGCGGGCTTGATCGAAATGCCGCCAGTGTCGAAGCAAACGCCCTTTCCGACAAAGGCTACCGGCGGATCGCCGCGCTTGCCACCGTTCCAGCGCATGATCACGGTCCGGCCGGCCTGCGTGGAGCCCTGGGCGACGCCGAGCAGCGCGCCCATTCCGAGTTTCGTCATGGCCTTGACGTCGAGCACTTCGACGCCGACGCCAAGCTTGCGCAATTGGCTGGCGCGGCGGGCGAATTCCACCGGGAACAAGACGTTGGGCGGCTCATTGACGAGGTCGCGCGCGGTGATGACGCCGTCGACGATATGCGCGCTTGGAGCGAACGCCTTTCGCGTCGCAGCCACATCACCGACAGCGATCGCGACATCGGCGCGCAAGGCTCCCTCCTCGCCTTCCTTCTTCTTGGTCTTGTAGCGGTCGAATTTGTAGGCACGCAGCCTTAATCCCGATGCGATCGCGGCTGCCTGATCGGGCTTCATGGCGCCTGTGGGCAACTCGGCGACGATCGTCACGGCGTCATTCCCGGCCCGTAGCTTGCCGGCCGCCGAGCCGCCAAGTTTGAGAAAGTCGCTGTCCTTGATCTCTGCGAGCTTGCCGACGCCCATCACGACCAGGCGCTTGGCCTTAAGACCCTCGGGCGCCAAAATATCGAGCGCGGCGGAGCTTTTGCCCTTGAATTGGTTGGTTTCGGCAGCGCGTCTGACCAAACTGACTGCGGCCCCCAGTGTCTTCCGGGTCGCGGGGCCGAATTGCAGCGTATCGTCGCAAAACACCACGAGAATCCCGCGCGGGGCGACGGAAAACGGGACGAAGCCGACCTTGACGGCGTCGGTCATAAGCAAATCCTCCAGAATCAGGCTGTCGCGGGGTCGGGCGACCCGCCGGGCTGCTGCGAATGTTCTCTTCCCGGCTGTAATAGGCATCCGTCAAGAGCGTTTCGCGCACTATGGCCCGTCCGCTGCCGTACTGCCAAGCATCGCCGTGGCTCCGGGGCCACATAAGGCGAATTATTAACCATAGCGCAAGGGTGCCATGGCCCAGCCATTTTGTTGACGGATCAAAGGGATGGTAGTGAGAGAGTAGCCAGCCGGAGCCTTGGCGGCCCGACCAAAGGGGATCCCGCTTTCGGGATTGGTCGTGAGCCGCCGTTTCGGCGCGCCAGGTGGGATCGTGCGATAGCGATGGGGTCGATTGACAGATATATCTTTCGCACGACGCTTGCGTCGTTTGCGCTGGTCCTGGTCAGCCTGACAGGGGTGATCTGGATTACGCAGGCGTTGCGCGGCATCGACCTGATGACCAGCCAGGGTCAGACCATCCTGACCTTCCTCGGCGTCACCAGCCTGGTCATTCCGGCGCTGGTCCTGATCATTTCCCCGATCGCTTTGATGATCGCGATCTCGCATACGCTGAACAAGCTCGCGACCGATTCGGAAATCATTGTCATGAACGCGGCCGGCTTCTCGCCGCTTCGGCTGTTCCGCCCGTTTATCTATGCCACCTTCGTGGTGGCATTCCTGGTTGCCTTCATCGCCACTTATCTCGCTCCCGACGGCCTGCGCCGGCTCAAGCAGTGGGATGCCGAAATCACTGCGGATGTGCTGGCCAACATCCTGCAACCCGGCCGCTTCGCCCAGCTCGATCAGAACCTGACTATCCGAATTCGGGAGCGCCAACCTGGCGGCCTGCTTGTAGGTATCTTCATCGATGACCGCCGTGATCCGAAGGAGCGCGTGAGTATCGTCGCCGACCATGGAACAGTCGTGAAGAACGAAGGTGGTTCGTTTCTGATCCTTGAGGACGGAAATCTCGAACGCTTCGAGGCCGGCAAGCGTGACCCGGCGCTCGTCGCGTTCGGCCGCTATGGATTCGACATGTCGAAGTTCTCGAATCAGGGCCACGACGTCGCGCTGGGCATTCGCGAACGCTATCTTTGGGAGCTGCTCTCGCCGGCGCCGGGCGATCCGGTCTACGAACAATTGCCCGGACAATTTCGCGCGGAGTTGCACGACCGATTTATGGCGCCAATCTATCCGTTTGCATTTGCGGCGCTCACCTTTGCCTTTCTCGGCGCGCCGCGCACGACGCGTCAGAGCCGAAATTTTTCAATCGGCGGTTCAATCCTCGCTGTTTTCGGGCTGCGCATGGCGGGATTCGCCTGCTCGGTCATGGCGGTAAAGTCGGCGTTCGCTCCGGTCGTTCAATATCTGATGCTGGCCGCAGCGATCGGCGCGAGCTTCTGGATCATCATCGGGGGCATCGTCATAGAGCCGCCGGCTGCATTGATCGAAGCCATCAACAAATCGAACGCGCGACTGCTGCGGCTCTTCGGTCGGCCTGCCGCAGCATGAGCATGATCACCAACACACTTGGGCGTTATTTTGCCGGCCGCTTTGTGGTTGCGGCGCTCGGCGTTTTCGCCAGCATCTTCATGCTCCTGGTGCTGGTCGACTACATCGAAATGGTCAGGAAGACGTCCGGGTTGGTTGACGCCTCGGCGATCATGGTCGCGGAAACCTCGCTGTTCCGAGTGCCGCAACTGCTTGAAAAGATGATGCCGTTTTGCGTCCTGATCGGTGCGATGACCTGCTATCTGGCGCTTTCGCGGCGACTGGAGCTGGTGGTCGCGCGGGCCGCCGGGGTTTCCGCGTGGCAGTTCATCGCGCCGGCCCTGGCAAGCGCGATCGTGCTCGGGATCCTGGCCACGACGGCCTACAACCCGATGTCTGCAAATCTGCGCGAACTCTCCAAACGGATGGAGGCCGAGTTGTTCGGCTCTACCCCCGGTGGCGGCGTTCAGGATGCGTCCGGTTTCTGGATCAATCAGGTGAACAGCGACGGCCAGGCCATCATCAATGCTGCCCGCAGCGAGCAACAGGGCGTGCGGCTAACCGGGCTGACGGTGTTCCGATTCGACGACGATTACCAGTTCAAGGAGCGAATAGAGGCGCAGGCGGCCACGCTTGAAGAGGGGCGCTGGCTGTTCAAAAACGTGCGGCGCTACACCCTCGACGGCCCCCCCGTCGACCAGGACAGCTTCTCCCTCAATACCAGTCTGACGCCGGCGCAGGTTCGCAACAGTTTCTCCACCCCGGAAACTGTGTCTTTTTGGCAACTACCCAGCTACATCCGTTCGTCCGAGAGCTCCGGATTCGCGACCGCCGGGTACCGATTGCAATACCACAAGCTGCTCGCACAGCCGTTTTTGCTGGCGGCGATGGTCATGCTGGCCGCGGCCGTCAGTCTGCGGTTCTTCCGCTTCGGCGGCGTGCAAAAGATGGTTTTGAGTGGCGTGGGCGCAGGCTTTCTGCTCTACGTTCTGTCGAAAGTAACTGAGGATTTGAGCAAGGCTGAGTTGATGCATCCGATCGCTTCGGCGTGGCTGCCCGTTTGCGTGGGCGGCCTCACCGGCTTTTTGGCCTTGTTGTACCAGGAGGACGGGTAGTGGCCGTTGTCGCCGCCCGCCAAGTTAGGTCGCCTGCATCCCGGCGGCGCGCCATTGTGCGCCGCTATTGCGCTCGCTTGACCGCCGTCAGCCGACCGGCTTTCGCCGCTCTTCTCGGCATTGTCTTGGCTGGTGTGTTGGGACTGGCGACGGCGCCTCCCGCCTCGGCACAGGGCTTTACCTACAATCCGAGGCCCCCACGGCCAGTGACACCCAAGCCCGCCAAGGATGGACAGATGCTCGTCCAGGCGACCGAGGTCGATTACGACTACAATAATTCGGTGGTGTCGGCGGTCGGCAACGTCCAGATGTTCTACAACGGGACGAGCGTCGAGGCGGACAAGGTCATCTACGATCAGAAGAGCAAGCGGCTGCATGCCGAAGGCAACATCCGCATGACCGATGCGGATGGCAAGATTACCTACGCCAACGTCATGGATCTGAGCGACGACTACCGCGATGGTTTCGTCGATTCGCTGCGTGTCGACACCGCCGACGCGACCCGAATGGCCGCGACCCGCGCGGACCGCACCAGCGGCAATTACACCGTCTTTGAGAACGGGGTGTACACGGCCTGCGCCCCCTGTAAGGACGACCCGAAGAAGCCGCCACTGTGGCAGGTCAAGGGTATGCGCATCATTCACGATCAGATCGACAAGATGCTCTATTTCGAGAACGCCCAGTTGGAGTTCTTCGGCGTTCCGTTGGCGTATATTCCATATTTTTCGACGCCCGATCCGACCGTGAAGCGCAAGACCGGGTTCTTGATGCCGGGCATCACCTCGAATGTCGGCTACGGAGTTGGCGTCGAAATCCCATTCTACTGGGCGATTGCACCCGATATGGATGCGACCTTCAACCCACGCTTCACGACCCAGCAGGGCGTGCTGATGCAGGCCGAATTCCGTCAGCGCCTGTTGGATGGATCCTATCAAATCCGCGCCTATGGCATCGACCAGCTGGATCCCGGCGCTTACGCCGGTCAGCCCGGCGACCGTCAGTTCCGCGGCGGCGTCGAGTTGAAAGGCGAGTTCGCGCTGAACCAGCAATGGGTTTGGGGCTGGGAAGGCATCGCGCTCACCGACCCCAATGTGTTGTTTGACTACAGCCTGTCCGTTTACAAGGACCCTTTGCAGTCGTTCCTGACGCTGCCGACGGAAGCCATTTCGCAGCTTTACCTGACCGGCGTCGGCAATCGCAGCTACTTCGACGCGCGCACGATCTATTTTCTCAGTCTTTCGGGTGGCCAGTCTCAGGTGCCGGTCGTTGCGCCCGTTGTCGACTACTCCAACGTGATCAACCACTCGGTGCTGGGCGGCGAGTTCAGCTACAAGACGAATTTCACCAACCTCAACCGCGAAACCGCGGTTTTCGATCCCATCAATGCAGCATCAGCAGCCAATGCTTCTTGCCTGGCAACAATTTCGGCCGATCCCGCGAGGAGCATCGTGCCTGCGAACTGCCTGCTTCGGGGCATGCCCGGCACCTACACGCGATTGACGGGTGAGGCGGATTGGCGTCGGTCGTTCACCGATTCCGCGGGTGAAATCTGGACGCCGTTTGCCAGCATCCGCGCCGATGCGATCAACGCCGACATTTCGAATCAGCCGGGCGTTTCGAACTTCCTGCCCGTCGGCGACACCCAGGCGCTGCGCGTGATGCCCACCGTCGGCCTCGAATATCGCTACCCCTTCATCAACGTTCAGCCGTGGGGCTCCACGACCGTCGAACCGATCGCGCAGGTCATCATTCGTCCAAATGAAAGCTATGCCGGCAAGCTGCCCAACGAGGACGCGCAGAGCTTGGTCTTCGACACCAGCAATCTGTTCAGCGTCGACAAATTCTCTGGCTATGACCGCGTCGAAGGCGGTGGCCGCGCCAATGCCGGTGTGCAGGCCACCACCCAGTTCGACCGCGGCGGCTCGGTCACGGCGGTGTTCGGCCAGTCCTACCAGCTGTTCGGCCTGAATTCCTTCGCGGTGCAAGACGTGACCAATACCGGGGTTGATTCCGGCCTCCAGACGCCGAAGTCGGATTACGTCGCCAGCCTCAGCTATTCACCCAACCGGACCTATACGTTCAGCACGCGCGCGCGAATTGACCAGGCGACCGGGGAAGTTCAGCGCTTCGAGGCTGAAGGTAAGGCCAACTTCGACCGCTGGTCGGTCAGTGTGTTGTACGGCGACTACGCCGCTCAGCCGGATATCGGATACCTGACGCGCCGCGAAGGCGTTCTCGTAAGCGGGTCGGTCAAGATAGCCTCGAATTGGGTGGCGACGGGGGCTGCCCGATGGGATCTCGTCGCCAACCAGATCAACCAATACGTCGTGGGGGCCGGCTATGTCGACGACTGCTTCGTGCTTGGTCTCAACTACGTCACTCTCTTCTCCTACGCAACGCCGACTTCGCCGCCAATACTTGGCCACGCTTTTATGCTGCAGCTCGGCTTGCGGACCCTTGCCAACAGCAATTCGTCGACGCAATAAGACCGGAACCGGGTGCGTTCCCGGCGAGCCAATTTCCGGCGCAGCGTTGCCCAACCAGGACCGGCTAACGTAGCGAATATGACCATGGCCATTACATTCTTCCGTCAGCTTGCGGCTCTCGCGCTGGGTTGCTGCGCGGCTCTTGTCTTGATCGGATCCTGCTCTCCGGTGCACGCCCAAGTCGCCGTCATGGTCAACGGCGAGCCCATCACCAATTACGATATCGAGCAGCGCGGCAAGCTGATCTCGCTGAGCACGCACAAGCCTGCGGACCGACAGCAGGTGATCGACGAGCTGATCGACGAAAAGGTGAAGATCAGGGAGGCGAAGAAATTCGGCATCGACCCTTCGGCCGCCGATATCGATCAGTCCTACGGCGCGATGGCCTCGCGAATGCGAATCACGGCCGACCAGTTGACGAAATCGCTGGAAAGCCAGGGCATTCGCCCTGACACGCTGAAGGAGCGTGTGAAAGCGGATATGGTTTGGACCAATCTGGTCCGCGGCCGCTACAAGGAAAGCCTCCAGGTCGGCGAAAAAGACGTCAACCAAAAACTCCAGGAAGAGGGTGGCGACGAGCAGAAATCCGACGCCCAGAGTTTCGAATACAAGATGCAGCCGATCGTGCTGATCGTGCCGCGGGGATCTGCGGCCGACGCCCTCGAAACGAGAAAAAAGGAGGCCGAGGCACTGCGCGCGCGCATACAGACCTGTGCGGAGGCGAACGCGTTCTTCAAGTCGATGCAAAACGCCGCGATACGCGAGGCCGTGGTCAAGACCTCGGCCGACATACCGGCTTCGCTTCGTGAAGTGCTCGACGGCACTCCAATCGGCCATTTGACCCCGCCCGAGGTGACCAAACAGGGCGTGGAGATGGTTGCACTGTGCGCACGGGACCCGACCACGGTCGACACCCCGAAGAAGAAAGAGATTCGGGAAAAGATGTATGCCCAAAAATACGAGGCTAAGTCGAAATCGTACCTGCAGGAAGTTCGCAGAGCGGCGATGATCGAATATCGGTCCCCGGAGACGCGATGATCGAATATCGTTGACGCATGGCCAAGCCTCTCGCGCTGACATCAGGCGAACCCGCAGGTATCGGGCCCGACATCACTATCAAGGCGTGGCTCCGCCGCAATGAGCTGAAGCTCCCGGCATTCTATCTGCTCGGCGATCCCGACTGCCTCCGTCATCGGGTAAAGGCGCTTGGACTCGATCTCAGGCTCGCCGAGGTTCGCGCGGAGGAGGCATGCGATGCCTTCGCCAACGCTCTGCCGGTGGTGGCGACCGGCCATCCGGCAACGGCCCAGCCGGGTACCCCTGACGGCACGAGCGCCGACGCCGCCATGGCGTCGATTCGCCAGGCTGTGGGCGACGTCATCGCCGGACGGGCCAGCGCTGTGGTGACCAATCCGATCGCCAAGAACGTTCTCTATCGCGCCGGGTTTCGGCACCCCGGGCATACCGAATATCTCGCCGAGCTCGCGGCGACGGGAGGCCATACGCCGCAGCCGGTCATGATGCTGTGGTCCCCTGCCCTCGTCGTGGTGCCCGTGACGATCCATGTTTCGCTGCGTGATGCGCTGGCGCAGCTTTCCAGCGAGTTGATCGTCACGACGGCCCGCATCGTGGTGGCGGCTTTGAAAGCCCGCTTCGGCGTTGCCAATCCACGCCTCGCCGTATCCGGTCTCAATCCGCACGCCGGCGAAGACGGCTCGCTTGGTACGGAGGACAAAACCATCGTAGCGCCCGCCGTCGACATCCTGCGCGGCGAAGGCATCGCGATCAGGGGACCGCTGCCGGCGGACACCATGTTCCACGAGGCGGCGCGCCAAACCTATGATTGCGCGATCTGCATGTATCACGATCAGGCGCTGATCCCGGTCAAGACACTGGCATTCGAGGACGCCGTCAACGTGACGCTGGGATTACCGTTCATTCGGACATCGCCCGATCATGGCACCGCCTTTGACATTGCCGGAACCGGCAAGGCGAACCCATCGAGCCTGATCGCTGCGCTACGGCTGGCCGCCCGCATGGCGACGGCCCAGCCGGCATGAGCGCGATCGATGACCTTCCGCCGCTTCGCGAGGTCATTCGCCAGCATGCCCTGTCAGCTCGCAAATCGCTCGGCCAGAATTTCCTGCTGGACCTCAACCTCACGGCGCGGATCGCCCGTGCCGCGGGGCCCCTTGAGGACGCAACCGTCGTCGAGATCGGTCCCGGTCCGGGTGGATTGACGCGCGCTTTGCTGGCGCTGGGCGCCCGGCATGTGATCGCGGTGGAGCGCGACCAGCGCGCCCTCCCGGCCCTCGAGGAGATTTCAAGGCGATATCCGGGGCGCCTGGAGATCGTCTGCACCGACGCGCAGCATTTCGATCCGCGGCCGCTGCTTGGGGCCACCCGCGCAAAAATCGTCGCCAACCTGCCTTACAACATCGCGACCGCACTGCTGATCGACTGGTTGTCGATCGAACCGTGGCCACCCTGGTACGACATGATGGTGCTGATGTTTCAGCGCGAAGTGGCCGAACGCATCGTCGCGCGCGAGAACGATGAAGCCTATGGGCGGCTGGGCGTCCTGGCGAACTGGCGTGCTGAGACAAAAATCCTGTTCGATATTTCTCCGGCCGCTTTCGTGCCGCAACCCAAGGTCACCTCATCGGTGGTGCGATTGGTGCCCCGCCCTGCCCCGGAGGCGTGCGACCGCCGCGCGCTGGAGCAGGTGGCGGCGGCGGCATTCGGACAACGGCGAAAGATGTTGCGGCAGAGCCTCAAATCATTGGCGGTCGATCCGGCCCGGCTGGCCGCGGCGGCGCAGGTCGATTTGACCCGGCGCGCCGAAACCGTTCCGGTGAGCGGCTTTGTTGCCATGGCCCGCGAATTGACCAATATACGCAGCAGAAATTGAAGGTCCCCCGAGGAGGAAATCCATGTCGCTCATGCGCCGTCAGTCGCTTGTCAAATTCGATGCGCCGCTGTGCGAAACCATCGTCGAGACACCGAAGCCGATGGGCAAGGAAGTCCTGGTCCGGATCGAGCGCTGCGGACTGTGCCATTCCGACCTTCATATCCAGGACGGCTACGCTGATCTCGGCGGCGGCAAGAAGCTCGACACCACGCGCGGCATGACGTTGCCGTTCACGCTGGGGCACGAGATCGCCGGGATCGTCGAGGAAGTCGGTCCCGATGTGCCAAGGGAGCTGGTCGGCGCAAGGAAAGCGGTATTCCCCTGGATCGGCTGCGGCCAATGCCGCGACTGTCTCCAGGGCGATGAAAATCTCTGCGCCAAACAGCGCTTTCTCGGCGTCACCATCGACGGTGGCTTTGCAAGCCATGTCTTGGTGCCCGACGCAAAATACCTGCTGGATTATGATCCGCTGCCGGTCAATCAGGCGGCGACCCTGATGTGCTCCGGTGTGACTGCCTACGGTGCGCTGAAGCGCTTGGTCGACCGGCCACGGCAGCGCAACCTGCTTCTCATCGGGCTCGGCGGCGTCGGCATGATGGGGCTGGCCTTTGCCCATGCCATGTTCAAGCAAAAGATATCGGTGGCGGATTTAAGTCCCGCCGCGCGCGAAACGGCGCTGCAGAACGGCGCCACCGTCGCTTACGATCCTTCCGAAGCAGACGTGGTCAAGCGCATCCTCAGGGAAACCGAAGGGGGTTTTGACGAAGTCGTCGATTTCGCCGGCAACGAGAAGTCGATGGCGTTTGCGGTTTCCGTACTCGCCCGCGGCGGCAAGATCGTGGTTTCCGGATTGATGGGCGGCAATTTCAGCCTGCCGATGGTACAATGGGTCTACAAGCGCATGACCATCGAGGGCTTCATGGTGGGGACGCTGGCCGAGGCGCAGGAGTTGATGGCGCTGGCACGCGCCGGGAAGATCAAGCCGACCCCGATGAAGGAGGAGCCGATGGCAGACGTCCAGAAATGGATCGACGCCTTGCGGGCTGGAAAGGTCGTGGGACGGATTGTGCTGAAGAACTGAGGCGGAGGGCTTCGTCGCCTCGCCGGTTCCGGCCATGTTTCCGGCCGCGGCGGCTCGGGTACGTTCAAGCGATCGATGCGCCGGGTGCCGGGCCTCGTCGAAACAATAGCACCAACAACTGTTTTTCAGGAGGCTTCAGGGCGACGGGGGCGAGCCCGAATTAAGCCCCATGCTGTCCGGATTTGCGGCGCATTGCGACCCAAGTTTTTGAGGAGATTTGGCGGGCAAAGTATTGCGTAGGAGATGCTCATGCCAAACCGAACCGCGAAATTCGTGTCAGCCGTTTTCGCCGGCATTCTCGTCGGCGCCCTGGTCACAACAACATCGCACAGCGAGACGGTCGCGGCTGACAACTGCCTTTCCGGTCCGAAGGGCCACACGCCCCCGGGCAGCCATTGGCATTACCGCATCGATCACTCTACCAATCGCCAATGCTGGTATCTCCGTGAGGAGGGCGACAAGGTCTCGCAAGCTGCCCCTATGCAAATTGCGCCTCAGCAAGCTGCCCCCCAGAAAGCCTCGCCGTCGGCGCAGCCGCCCGCGCCGCAAGCAGATGCGGGAATGCAACGATCTGTCGCCGATGCCCGCGCCGAACTACCCCCGCACACGAACCGCAATGACGGACCAAATAGCCCTTGGCCCGCGGTTGCGCCGGCGTTGAACGATACCCCGCGAGCGAGTGCTGCGGATAAGAACACGGCGTCGACTGTCGTGGCTTCGCGCTGGCTCGACCCGTCGAGCATAGGCTCCGCACCCACTCCTCGGCCGGCAAGCAGTTTGGCGGCCGACATGCCGGCAAATTCCATGGCTGCGCCGGCGCCCGCCGTCGCCGCGGGTACTCTGGCCACCGCGGATTCTTCTTCGCAAAGTCAGCCCGGCCCGATCCCAAGGTGGTTCGTCGCTGCTGTTGGACCTCTTGCTCTCGGTAGCATCGTGGCAGGCCTCTTCTTCAAATTTAGCCGCGCGCGCGGCCCGCGACGAAATTCAATTCGTGCGCGTCGGCGTCCGGTCTGGGAGCAAACCGACGACGATCGTATCGCGCTATCGGATTATCCTGACGCGGATGTTATCCCGCTCCGGCCTCGATTTTCCCGAGGGCTCGACGCCGGCGACCCCGACGACGGGATGACGGAATTCCTCTCGCGGATGTCCAGACGATCGCCAACGTGACGTTGGGCTAATTCTCCAGTTGCCGCTGCAGTTCCCGCACGAACGTCGTCAAGCCGGTGCGGCGCTCGCGCTTGAGCCGCTCGGCCTTCAGGATCGACTGAACCTCGGCGAACGCCTCATCAATATCGTGGTTGATGACGATATAGTCGTACTCCGCCCAATGGCTTAATTCATGCGATGCGCGGCTCATGCGCCCGCGTATGACCGTATCGCTATCCTGTGCGCGGCTATGAAGCCGCTTTTCGAGATCGGCGGCCGACGGCGGCAGGATGAACACGCTGACAACGTCCGCCCGGGCCTTTTCCCGCAGTTGCTGGGTGCCTTGCCAGTCTATGTCGAACAGCACATCTTGTCCTGCCGACAGCGCGGCCTCGACCGGCACGCGCGGCGTGCCGTAGCGATTGTCGAACACGGTCGCCCATTCGAGCAGTTCATCCCGCTTTGCCATCTGTTCGAATCTGGATTTGTCGACAAACAGGTAGTCGCGGCCATCGACTTCGCCGGGCCGCATCGGCCGCGTCGTCGCCGACACCGACATCTTCAGGCCGGGCGTCCGCTCGATCAACAGACGCGACAGCGTGGTCTTGCCCGCGCCCGATGGCGACGACAGCACGAACATCAATCCGCGCCGTTCAACCCTGTCAAAGCCGTGACCAGCCGCCGCCATGCCTTACTCCAAATTCTGGACCTGTTCGCGGAATTGCTCCACCACGTTCTTCATTGCAAGACCGGTATTGGTCAATTCGAGATCGTTGGACTTGGAGCAGCAGGTATTGACCTCGCGATGGAATTCCTGCGCCAGGAAGTCCAATCGCCGCCCGACCGGGCCGCCCTTCGCGATCATCTCGCGAGCCTGCGCGATGTGGGAGGCGATTCGATCCAGTTCCTCACGGATGTCGGCCTTTGCCGCGATCAGAAGCGCCTCCTGATTGAGCCGATCGGGGTCGAAACGGTCGGATGATTCGAGCAACGCCGCGATCTGCTCGGCGAGCCGGGCCTTGATCGCGTCGGGTTTGCGGCCTGGCGCGGCCTCGGCCCGCTTCGCCAGACGCTCGATCTCATCCATTCGCTGCGACAGGACCTGGCCGAGCGAGACGCCCTCGCGCTGTCGCATTTCGACGAGATTGGCGAGCGCCTGCTCGAATGCCGCTGCAGCAGCAGCCTTGGCAGCCTTGTCTTCCGCCTCGTCGCTTTCCGGCTCGACAACTTCGATGACGCCTTTGATGCCCAAGAGCCCATCGATGCTTGGCGCCACTGCGTCGATCTTGCCGGCTAGCACGCCCGCAACCCTCACGATCGACGCCAGAACCTCTTCGTTGACGCGGACTGCCGACGCCGGGTTGGTGCGCTTGACGTTCAAATTGGCGTACACCGTGCCCCGCGACAGCACTTCACCGGCGCGCTTCTTGACGAAGGCCTCTAGATCGTCCCATCCCGCCGGCAGCCGCATCCGAAGGTCGAAGCCCTTGGCATTAACCGACTTTAACTCCCATTCGAAAGCGTACGGTCCGCTGGCGCCGTTGCTTCGGGCAAAGCCCGTCATGCTCGACAGTGCCATCGCGTAAAACTCTCCGGATAAGGGGTACGGGCTTAAGATTCGCAAGCCAAGAACTGGGCGAGCTTAGCGCGTATTAGGCAAAAGTGGAATTTGGTACCGGCCCGTACGCCCTATCGCTGAACCACCGGGGGCGACAGCGTCGATTGTGCCGCGCCCTGCCGGGCCGGGGACGCACTCCGCGCCGGCTTCCTTGCCGGGGCCGGCTTTGGCGTCGTGGCCGTTGGGTTGGCGTCGGCCGGCGCCGCTGCGGCCGGCGCGGCTTCGTCAGCCGGCTCGACCGTATCGTTCTGAATCTGCTTTTCCATCGCCCGAAGTTTGGCGACGTTCTTCTGGTGCTGGTCGTATGTGTCGCTGAAGGCATGACCGCCGCTACCGTCGGCGACAAAGAACAGGTCGCGGGTTCGCGCGGGATTGGCAGCCGCCTCCAGGGAGGCCCGCCCCGGATTGGCGATGGGACCAGGCGGAAGGCCGTCAACCACATAGGTGTTGTAGGGCGACGGCTGCTGGATTTCGCTGCGCTTGATCGGCCGGCCCAGCGTCCCCTTGCCGCCGACCAGGCCGTAGATGATGGTCGGATCCGACTGCAGCTTTATTTTCTGCCGCAACCGGTTGACAAATACTGCGGCAACCCGGCTGCGCTCGTCCGCCTTGCCGGTTTCCTTTTCGACGATGGAGGCCAGCGTAACCAGCTGCTCCGGCGTCTTGATCGGAATATCCGGATTGCGGCGGTCCCAGATCTCCGCGAGCACGCGCTTTTGCGCCTGCTGCATGCGCGCGATCACTTGGTCGCGCGGGGTGCCGCGCGGAAATTTGTAGGTTTCCGGCAATAACGTGCCTTCGCGCGGCACCTCACGCACCGAACCGGAGAAGATGTCGTTTTCGGAAAGCCGGGCCACGATCTGTTCGGAGGTCAACCCCTCAGGAATAGTGACGGCGTGCTGAACCACCTTGCCTTCCACGATGGTGCCTATGACATCGCGCAAACTGGCGTTTTTCTGAAACAGATATTCGCCGGGCTTCAGGTCAGAACGCGCCTTCAGCGCAAACACGCTGCCGATGAATGCCCAGCGATTGTTATCGATCACGCCTTCGCGCTGCAGGATATCGGCGATGTCGGTCATTCCCGCCCGTGCCGGAATGTTGACGACCTTGTCCTCTTGCAACGGGCCTGGAGCCTCGATCTTCTGCTTGCCGTAGATGTAGGCGCCGCCGGCGCCGATCATCAGAACCAATACGACGGTGATAATGGCATTGCCGACAACGACGAATGGATTTCGGGCGCGATCGGATCGCTTTGGCGGCGGCGGAACCTGCTCGGGCTCCAGCGCGGCACGCGGACTCCGTGGCGAAATGGGCGGCCTCTCACTCATCGATGCAACCTGAATCCTGTCGGTTCGATCGTGGCCTCGCAAAATTCCTGCATCGGCCGGTAGTCTGCGCCCGCATCCAAAAATATCACCGAAACGCGGCGAAACAGTGGACTATTGCTCAATAGGGCGCGCGTCAGTTGGCCACGCGCTGCAAGATTACGGACGCGTTGGTGCCTCCGAAACCGAAGGAATTCGATAGCACAACGTTGATTTCGCGCTTGCGCGGCGTCTGCGGGACGAGATCGATCGCCGTTTGCACCGACGGGTTCTCAAGGTTGATCGTCGGCGGGGCGACGTTATCGCGAATCGCCAGGATGCTGAAGATCGTCTCGATCGCGCCCGCAGCACCCAACAAATGCCCCGTGGACGACTTGGTCGACGACATCGATACCCTGGAAGCGGCGTTGCCCAGCAGACGCTCCACAGCCCCCAGTTCGATCTCGTCACCGACCTGCGTCGATGTTCCATGCGCGTTGATGTAGTCGATATCCGAAGCAGTGATTCCAGCGCGCTTCATGGCGGCGCCCATGCTGCGGAATGCGCCGTCGCCATCCGGCGACGGCGAGGTGATATGATAGGCGTCTCCGGACAACCCGTAGCCGATCATCTCAGCGTATATTTTTGCTCCGCGATTTTTCGCGTGCTCGTATTCCTCGAGCACCACGACGCCCGCGCCCTCACCCATCACAAAGCCGTCGCGATCCTTGTCGTAGGGGCGCGATGCCTTTTCCGGGGTTTCGTTGAAAGCGGTCGACAACGCGCGAGACGCGCAAAAACCCGCCATCGCCAGCCGGCAAATCGGCGATTCGGTTCCACCGGCTACCATCACGTCGGCGTCCCCGAGCGCGATCAGCCGGCTTGCATCGCCGATCGCGTGCGCGCCGGTCGAACAGGCGGTCACCACGGCATGGTTCGGACCCTTGAGACCGTGCTCGATCGACACATAGCCCGAGGCGAGATTGATCAGGCGCCCAGGAATGAAGAATGGCGATACCTTGCGTGGTCCGCGCTCGCTCAGAAGCAGCGCCGTATCGGCGATACCTGACAGGCCGCCGATCCCGGAGCCGATCATGGTGCCGGTAGCGCATCGATCGTCTTCGGTCACAGGATGCCAATTCGCATCATCGAGCGCCTGGCGCGCCGCACACATGGCAAAGATGATGAAATCGTCGACCTTGCGCTGATCTTTCGGCTCCATCCACTGGTTGGGATTGAATGTGCCGTTCGTGCCGTCGCCGCGCGGAATCACGCAGGCGATCCGGCTGGTGAGATCGGAGACGTCAAATGTATCAATCTTCCGCGCGCCACTTTCGCTGTTGAGCATGCGCTTCCAGGTCGGCTCGACGCCACAGCCAAGTGGGGTAACCATGCCGAGGCCCGTGACGACAACCCGCCTCATATTGACCACTCCAGCCCAGGATTCGCGGCCCCTGACAACAAGCCGATGGACCGCGCAATCACGGTCCATCCGGCTCCGTCACTACCGCGCGGGGGCGTCAGCTCTTCGCGTTCTTTTCGAGGAATTTTGTCGCGTCGCCGACGGTCAAAATCGTCTCTGCGGCATCGTCGGGAATTTCGCAACCGAACTCTTCTTCAAACGCCATCACAAGCTCGACGGTATCGAGGCTGTCGGCGCCGAGGTCGTCAATGAAGCTTGCGTTGTCGACCACTTTTTCGGGTTCAACACCAAGGTGTTCGACCACGATCTTCTTAACCCGCTCGCCAATCTCACTCATCGTTCAACCTCGTGCTTGTTCCATTGGACCCGACCCAAGACGTACGAGCCATCGTGGTCGTTAATTTCCTTCGCAATCGCGCATAGTCTTGATTTGGCCCCGTCATGGCCGACACGGACCCGGCGAACGACGGCAGGCTCCGCATCGCCAATATACAGGGTTTCAATATCCTGCAATGGTGTTCTTTGCCCATCCGCCGGTGGTTCGGTTATCATACTTCCCAAGCCTTGACTACAAGCCTTGATTGGCGGCCACAAGCGGCGTTTCGCCTCCCCGAGAGGGATTCGCCGCACCTCAGATCATGGCCATTCCGCCATTGACGTGAATGGTCTGTCCCGTGACATATGCCGCTTCGTTCGAGCTGAGATAGACCGCCGCCGCGGCGATTTCCTCAGGCGTTCCGAGTTGCGCAGCCGGAATCTTGGACAGGATCGCTTCGCGTTGCTTTTCGTTCAGCGCGTCGGTCATTGGGGTTTTGATGAATCCGGGGGCGATGCAATTGGCGGTCACGTTGCGCTTGGCGTATTCCGCGCCCAGCGTCTTGATCATGCCGATCAGTCCGGCCTTCGACGCGGTGTAATTGCCCTGGCCCGGATTGCCGGTGACACCGACGACGGACGTGATCGCGATAATGCGGCCGAAACGCTTGCGCATCATGAGCTTGGTCACAGCGCGGGCCAAACGGAAGGTCGCCGTCAGATTGACCTTGATCACCTCGTCCCAATCCTCGTCACGCAGCTGCACAAAAAGATTGTCCCGCGTGATGCCGGCATTGGCGACGAGAATATCGACCTGGCCCATGGCCTGCTCTGCCGACGGCACCAGCGCCTCGACCTCCGCGACATCGGAGAGATTGCAAGGCAGTACATGAACCCTCTCGCCCAGCTTCCCCGCAAGCGTGTCCAGCGCCTCGCGCCGCGTCCCGGAAACGGCCACCGTCGCGCCCTGCGCGTGCAGCGCCTGCGCGATTGCGCCACCGATGCCCCCGCTCGCGCCAGTGACGAGCGCCTTCCTGCCAGTGAGATCGAACATCATGTCTTCCCCCTCAGGCAGCCCGCGCGGCAATGAGCGCGTCTTTCGCCGCGGCGATATCACCGGGACCACCGACCGAAATCCCGATAGCGCCGGCGGCAATGCGTTTGACCAATCCGCTCAGTACCTTGCCGGCACCGATTTCGAAAAACCGCGTCACCCCGTGGCTAGCCATGTAAGCGACGGACTCGCGCCAGCGCACCGTTCCCGTGACCTGTTCGATCAGGCGGCGACGAATCTCGTCGGGCTCCGTAATCGGCGCGGCCAATACGTTCGACACCAGCGGCGATACCGGTCGCTTGATGCTGACCCCGGCGAGCGCCCCCGCCATGGCGTCCGCGGCGGGCTGCATCAGCCGGCAATGAAACGGCGCCGACACCGGCAGCAACATGGCGCGCTTGGCGCCCCTGGTCTTGGCGATCTCGAGCGCACGCTCGACAGCGGCCCTGTCGCCGGAAACCACGACCTGCCCGCCGCCATTGTCGTTGGCGGCCTGACAGACCTGCCCCTGCGCAGCCTCGTTCGCCACCGCCATCGCCGCTTCATAGTCGAGACCAAGCAAAGCCGCCATTGCGCCGGCCCCCACCGGCACCGCCTTCTGCATGGCAATGCCTCGAATGCGCAGCAACCGCGCGGTATCGCTGATGCTAAAGCTGCCGGCCGCGGCGAGCGCGGAATATTCGCCGAGCGAATGTCCGGCAACGAAGGCCGCGTCCGAGCCAACCGAGAAGCCGGCTTCGCTTTCAAGTACACGCAAGGTGGCGAGCGAGACCGCCATCAATGCGGGCTGGGCATTCTCGGTGAGTTGCAGCGTCTCGGCCGGACCGTCCCAAATGATGGCCGTGAGCTTTTCACCGAGTGCCGCATCGACCTCATCGAAGACGGCACGGGCGGCCGGAAAGGCCTCCGCGAGCGCCTTGCCCATGCCGACCGCCTGGGAGCCCTGCCCCGGAAAAGTGAATGCTGCCGTCATTAATGTCCCTGGCACTTGATCCCCATCCACAATCCGCCAAACGCGCGGGCGGACGAGAAATCTATGTTCTATTTCAATATGTTAGAGTACAATTCGACAAGGACAAGATTTCCCTTGGCGGATTGCCCCCGCAAGTCGGGGCCGAAAGACACCGCTCTTGCCGCTTGTGTCAAGCCGCCCTTGGCTCCCGGCTCCACCCCAACGTCCGTCGGTCGCGTGGCTTTCCCTTGCCTCCGCGCTCAAAATCCGTATAAACCGCGCCATCCGTGGATCCCGGCCGGGAGCTGAACGGACGGTCTCAGCAATTTCACCGTATCGGCGAACTTGATGTGGTAGGGCCAGTCGGTCCGTCGTCCCGTGCTTCCGCCTTCTGAGCATATCGAGTCCTTTCCGAAGGGTTCGAAGGGCTTGCCGCCGTGACCCGCGCCAACACATGGAAAGGACACCCATGCCTCTTTATGAGCATGTTTTTCTCGCGCGTCAGGACGCGAGCACCCAGCAGGTCGAAGAACTGACCACCCAGATGACCGGCATCGTCGAACAGGCGGGCGGCAAGGTCACCAAGACCGAGAACTGGGGCGTGCGTTCGCTGACCTATCGCATGAACAAGAATCGCAAGGCGCACTTCGTCCTGCTGAATATCGACGCGCCTTCGGCCGCTGTCGCCGAGATCGAGCGGCAGGAGCGGATCAGCGAAGACGTCATCCGCTATCTCACCGTTCGCGTCGAAGAGCATGAGGAAGGTCCCTCGGCGATGATGCGCAAGGCCGATCGCGACCGTGACCGCGACGACCGCGGCGGTGGCTTCCGCGGCGACCGCGACGGGGGATTCCGAGGCGACCGCGACGGCGGTGGCTACCGCGGCGACCGTCCGCGCCGCGGGCGTGACGATGCCGACGCAGCGATCGAGGAGTAAGAATCATGGCCGAAGCTGGTGCACGCCGTCCGTTTTTCCGCCGCCGCAAGACCTGCCCGTTCACGGGTCCGAACGCGCCGAAGATCGATTACAAGGATTCCAAGCTGTTGATGCGTTACGTTTCCGAGCGCGGCAAGATCGTGCCGAGCCGCATCACCGCCGTCTCCGCCAAGAAGCAGCGCGAACTCGCGCGCGCCATCAAGCGCTCGCGTTTTCTCGGTCTGCTGCCTTACGTTATTCGCTAAGACAATCGTGATCCGCGGCTTCAGCGCCGCGGATCACCAATCTTCATAAGGCTTCCGGGTCGTCCGGTTGCCGATGGTTGGGGTTGGCAAGACCTCTAACCGCTCGAAAGGAGCGGGACAGCTGATGATCGCGACCGTACTGATAGCTTTGGCAGCCGGCTGCGCGTCGGCGTTGATGTTCGCCTCGATCATTTCGGGCGCGCTGATCTCGCTGTTGCTGTTCTACCTTGCACCGCTGCCGCTCATGGTGGCGGCGCTGGGATGGGGTCCGCTCAGCGCCACCATCGGTGGTATCGCCGCGACCAGCGTTCTCGGCGCGATCTTCGGCCTTCCCTATTGCATTGCCTTCCTTGTCGCGATCGCGCTGCCGGCCTGGTGGCTCGGTCATCTTGCGCTGCTCGGGCGGCCACTCACTACCGGCATCCAGCCTGCCAGCGATGCAGCGGCGCTCGAATGGTATCCCGTCGGTCGAATCCTGCTCTGGATCGTGATTTTTGCAACGTTAATGATAACTGCCACGCTGCTCACGATCGGCTCTGACGGACCATCCATCACCGGTACGATGCGCTCCGCCTGGGCGCAGCTTCTGGAAACGGTGGGTGTTACGCCCACCGATCGCATGCTCGATGCTCTGGTGGCCATCGCGCCGGCGGCAGCCGCGATCTTCGTCACGATGACGCTGACGCTCAACCTCTGGCTCGCCGCAAAAATCGCCGCGACATCGGGACGATTGCACCGCCCGTGGCCTGACCTGAGAGGCGCGTCGTTGCCCCCGCTGACCCTCGCAGCGCTATGTGCCGCAATCGCATTTTGTTTCTCCGGCGGGCTGCTTGCGATCCTGGCGCAGACCGTCACCGCGGCCTTGCTGATCGCCTACGCCCTCACCGGTTTCGCGGTGCTGCACACGCTGACGCTCGCGCTGAAAAATCGCGCACTCTGGCTCACCTGCACCTACGCCATCGTGGTGATATTCAGCTGGCCGGTTCTCGCCATGGTGATACTCGGGGTTGCCGACGCCCTGTTCGGAATTCGTCGGCGTTATCTGCAGGGGAGACCGCCGCCGCTCCCCGCGTCCTGAATCCTGGCCTTCAACTCAACCACTTAATTCCTGATCACCTCAAAAGGAGAACGAATATGGAAGTCATCTTGCTGGAACGCGTCGCCAAGCTCGGTCATATGGGCGAGGTCGTCCGCGTCAGGGACGGGTTTGCCCGCAACTTTCTGCTCAAGCGCGGCAAGGCGTTGCGCGCCACCGCGGACAATCGCGCCAAGTTCGATGGCATGAAGGCCGAACTCGAAACCCGCAACCTGCAGGCCAAGGGCGAGGCAACCAAGGTCGCGGAGAAGATCAACGGCCGCAACGTCATTATACTGCGTCAGGCGTCCGAGACCGGTCAATTGTTCGGATCGGTGAGCGTTCGTGACATCATCGCATCGTTCCTGAGTGATGGCGTCACCATTAGCCGCAGCCAGGTCATGCTGGACGCGCCGATCAAGACCATCGGCAAGCACGAGATTGCCATCGCCGTGCATCCGGAAGTCGAAGTCGGCGTCACCGTCACCGTCGCGCGAAGCGCGGACGAAGCCGAACGCATCAACCGCGGCGAGGATATCTCGACGCGTCAGGAAGATCAGGATGCAGCCGCCGAAGCGCTCGCCGCCGCCGGCGAATTCTTCGATCCGGAGGCCCGCCGCGACGACGTGGAACCGCAGGAAAACGCTGCTTCCGAGAAGTGACGCCGCTCGATAGCGGTTTCGAGCGAAGCATGCCCTCGGACGTGATCCGGGGGTGGATACCGGTTCGCGTGAAGAAAACGCGTCAAAACACAAGACCAGAGAGGCTGTTCTGATTCAATCAGGACCGATCATGCTCTCAGTCAAGGACACGCGACAAAGCCCGGCCCAATCAGGCCGGGCTTTGGATTCCTGCCGGCGCTCGGAAAGGCTCTATTGCGAGATCGGTGGAGCGGGTGGTCCGGCGGCGACCGGTGGTGCCGGCGGCGGCGCGGAAGCCGCCACGGCTGCGGGTGCCTCAGAGGGCGCAGGCGCCGACGGCCGTGCTGCGGCAGGCTCGGGCGCTGTGCTGGGAGCCGGTGCGGAGGGTGCCGCTACTGGAGGAGCGGCGGCTGGCAGTGCCACCGATGCCGCCGGCGGCGCGGGCGTAACAGGCGGGACCGGATCGGGCCGCAGCACGGGCGCGCTGGCGCCGCCGCTCTCTTTCGGCATCTCGATTCTGGCGGCCTCAGAATTGCCCTTACCGGCCGGTTTGGTTGCCTCGGATTTGCCGCTGTCTTCCTTGGCGGTTTCAGCCTTGGCCTTGTCATCCATAGCCGGTTCGGGCTTTGCCGGCTCGTCCCTGGCAGTCGGTACTTCTTCTTCCGGCTTGCCATGCTTGCTCAGGCGTTGCTTGGCCGTCAGCTTGCGGCCATCGGGGCCGCGCTCGCTCGCCGCTTGTGCCGGTGCCTCCGCAGCAGGCCGCGCCGCGTCGGGTGGCTCGCCGGGTCGCGCCAGCCGCTTGGCGTTACGGCCTTGACGGCCGGCTTCGGCCGGCGGCGGGGGTGCGTCGGCATCCGGCCTGGCGGCCTCCTGGGAGGGCGCGGGTCGCAATCTGCGGCCCTGCCGGTCGACCTGCTCGGTTCCGCTGGCAGGCTTGGTATCAGCCCCCTGCTTTGCCTGATAGCGGGTGTCGCTCACACCATTGGAAATCAGGAAGGTACTGAGCTGCGAGGCCATGTCGCTGCTGGTCGTGTAGTGCTGCCGCAGGAAGCCGGCGAGCGATCCGGCCGAAACCGTCTTCAGGAGGCCACGCGGACTCTTATGGCAGGCGTTGCAGGTCTCCGCGAAAAGCTGGGAAGCACTCTTGCCGGCCTCGAGATTCTGGGCCTGCGCCCACGCCGGAGGCGCCGCATAGCAACCGATCAGAAGCGTCACCGCCGCTAAACTGAGCGCTCGGCTCAACATTCCCTATTCTCCAGATGCGGAAATCGCTTCCGGCGCCCCTCAAACAGCACCGGCGGCGGTCACCTTTTAGCCGATTATCCCGCGAATGGAAGCGCACTTATGACGCAACTGCGTGAACGCGACATTCCGGAATATCCGCTTTGTGTACAATGCACTAGCGCGCGGGTTCCATCACCCTTATATCTCCAACGGACGCGGGGGAACCATTCTAGTCCCGTGCGTCGGATGTGACGGCCGGCGCTTAAGTTTCTACGGGATCGCTATTTGGTGGTTTCGATGGACCGTTTGTTGCGTTATTTTCTGCAGCAATTCATTCGCCGCGGTTCGATGATATTCACGACCGCGAGCGGGGCAAAGTTCAGCTGCGGCGATGGGACCGGTGAGCCGGTTTCGGTACGATTCCTGACCACCGATGCCGAACGCAGGATTCTGATCAACCCTGAACTTGCGCTCGGCGAAGTCTACATGGAAGGCAGCTTCGTGGTCGAGAAAGGCTCGATTGCGGATACGCTGGCGATCCTGATGGATCAGCCGGAAATCTTGCCGCGATGGGCCAAGTTGCAGTGGTGGCTGCGCTATCTGATCAGGCATATCAGGCAGTTCAATCCGCGCAGTCGCTCGAAAAACAATGTCGCCCACCACTACGACCTCGACGGACGGCTGTATTCACTCTTTCTCGATGCCGACAAGCAGTATAGCTGCGGCTATTTTGAAAGACCGGACGCGACGCTGGACGACGCCCAACTCGCCAAGAAGCGCCATATCGCCGCCAAGCTCTTGATCCGGCGCGGTGACAAGGTGCTTGATATCGGTTCAGGTTGGGGTGGCCTTGGTCTGTACCTGGCCGAGGTGACCGGCGCCAATGTTGCGGGCATTACGCTATCGACCGAGCAACTACAGGCGTCGAATGCCCGCGCCGCCGAAAAGAATCTCGCGCAATCGGCCAAGTTTTTCCTCGAGGACTATCGCGACATCCCCGGCCCGTTCGACCGCATCGTGTCGGTGGGCATGTTCGAGCATGTCGGCGTCGATTTCTATGACACCTACTTCAAGCGATGCGCCGAATTGCTTACTGATGACGGCGTGATGCTGCTGCATTCGATCGGCCGTTCGGACGGCCCGGACGTCACCAATCCCTGGATCACGAAGTACATTTTCCCCGGCGGCTACATCCCCGCGCTTTCCGAAGTCATGCCCGCGATCGAACGCGCCGGCCTTCTGGTGTGCGATATCGAGATACTGCGGCTGCATTATGCGGAGACGCTGAAGGCGTGGCGCGAGCGCTTCATGGCTCGGCGGGAAGAAGCCGTGCGGCTTTATGACGAGCGCTTTGCGAGGATGTGGGAGTTCTACCTCGCCTGTTCCGAAATGTCGTTCCGCAAGCAAAATATGATGAATCTCCAGATCCAGCTCACCAAGCGCCAAGGCGTGGTGCCGATGACCCGCGACTACCTCGTGCGCGAGGAAGCGAGACTGCGCGGGGTGGAGCGGGGAAAAAGGCCGCGGCTGCAGATTGCGGGCGAATGATCAGCGAAAGTGGCCGTGCGTCCTAGTTTCGCAGGCTGAATCGAGATGCGCAGGCGGGGTAGGCCGCTGCCGGCCAGGCAAGCTGGGCGCGCACTTCAGCCAGTTCCTGATCATCGCAGGCAACCGCGCGCCATTCCGGGCGTGACAGGTTTTCCATGGTGTCGACCAGCATCGACAGCCACAAAACCTGGCCGCGTCCGCTTCGCCATGATTGAAGTTGCTGGCTCATCGCCTGTCCCTGTCTATACCTGTATCCGAGAAACCAAGCCCGTATTAATCCCGATGCCGCCGATTGGTTCCGGACACGACCTAAAGAAAATCGGCCGGGTGTGATCTGCTTCACAAAGCACCTGACCGGCTTGCCCTAAATCTCTGGGATGGCCCAGAAAACCCGCCAGCCATCCCTCGACCCGAAAGCGGACGTCCGCACCGACTTCGCCCTGATCGCCACCGCAATCGGAGCGGCCCTGTTCGCGCTGATCTATCTCATTCTGATCTGATCCGCGCCCAGGACGCGGCGGGTGCCCCTCGCCATGCCCTCATGGTAAGTATGCTCGGGCCGGATAAGGTTCAGCCCGCCGCGAGATTTTTTCCCAGCTTGATTGGCGGACGCTGGTCCCGGACGTCTCGCCGAAAACCCGTCAAGCACCCCGCGTCCTGAGGCCGGGAATCATCCACTTGTTTAATGAACGGTGCATAAGCCGCGAGCTTTCGCTTCCGGTTTCCACGGGACAGGCGCTTTATCGCTGCCCCTCATCCGCCAAAGTTGCAAGAACACTCGACCCTCATGGCCCTCCCTGATTCGAACGTCCTCAAGCTCGCCCCCGACCCGGGAACTCCGACCTATCGGAGCGCCCCGCACAATATCGAGGCCGAACAGAGCCTGTTGGGCGCGATCCTGGTCAACAATGACGCGTTTTACCGGGTGTCAGATTTTCTCGAGCCCAAGCATTTCTTCGAACCGATCCACCAGACCATCTATGAGACGTCCGGCAGCCTGATCCGGATGGGCAAGGTCGCAACCCCGGTCACGCTGAAGACCTTCCTGCCTGCTGAAACCGACATCGGCGGCATGACGGTTGGCCAATACCTCGCCCGCCTCGCCGCTGAAGCGACCACCATCATCAACGCCCAGGATTACGGGCGGACCATCTATGAACTTTCCCTTCGCCGCGACCTGATCCGGATCGGCGAGGACATGGTCAATGTCGCCTTCGACGCCCCGGTCGATTTTGCGCCGCGCGCGCAGATCGAGGATGCCGAGCGCCAGCTGTACGAACTCGCGGAATCCGGCCGTTACGACGGCGGCTTCCAGCGCTTTGCCCAGGCGATGAAAGTCGCACTGGACATGGCAGCCAATGCTTACCAACGCGACGGCAAATTGTCCGGCATTGCTACCGGGCTGCGTGACTTGGACTCAAAGATGGGCGGCCTGCAGCGATCCGACTTGATCATCGTGGCCGGGCGTCCCGGCATGGGCAAGACCGCGCTCGCCACCAACATCGCCTACAATATCGCCAAGGCACACCGCGCGGAAGTCCAGGCCGACGGCACGATGAGGTCGGTCAATGGCGGCATCGTCGGCTTCTTTTCCTGCGAAATGTCCGCGGAGCAGCTCGCCACCCGTATTCTCGCCGAGCAAACTCGCATTGCGTCGAGCCTGATCCGACGCGGCGGCATCAACCAGGACGAATTTGACAAGATTCGCGACTACACAATCGAGCTCGAACACCTGCCGCTCTATGTTGACGAGACGGGCGGCCTTTCGATCTCGCAACTGACCGCACGCGCGCGCCGGCTGAAGCGGCAGAAGGGCCTCGACCTCCTGGTGGTGGACTACATCCAGCTGCTTCAAGGTTCGGGCAAGCGCGGCAACGACAACCGCGTGCAGGAAGTCACGGAAATCACCACCAGCCTGAAGGCGCTCGCCAAGGAGCTCAGCATTCCCGTGATCGCACTCTCGCAATTGTCGCGACAGGTTGAAAGCCGCGACGACAAGCACCCGCAATTGTCGGACTTGCGCGAATCCGGCTCGATCGAGCAGGACGCCGACGTCGTGCTGTTCGTCTATCGCGAGGAATATTATCTGCAGAACAAGGAACCCAAGCCCGGCTCGGCCGAACATGAAAAATGGCAGACCGAAATGGATCTGGCTCTCGGCAAGGCTGAAGTCATTATCGCCAAGCAACGCCACGGACCGACGGGTACCGTTAGATTGCAATTCGAGGGGCAATACACGCGATTTAGTGATTTCGTGGAAGAGGATAATTTGCCCTACCGCGTACCCCCGGCAGGTTGAACCGCCACGCCGCTGCGCGTAAAAGTGCAGCATGAACATCGTCTCCGATCCGAAATCGGTCCCGGCCGGTTCCGTTCTGTCGCCCGAAGCCATCAGGGCGGCGGCGCTGGCTGCCGCCACCGGCGTGCTGACGGTCGATCTCGATGCGATCTGCGCCAACTGGCGCAAGCTCGAGAAGACCGCCGTTCCGGCCGAATGCTCGGCCGTCATCAAGGCTGACGCCTATGGCTGCGGTCTCGAACCGGTTGCGCGCGCGCTTGCCCTCGCCGGATGCAAGACGTTCTTCGTCGCAACGCTCGATGAAGCGCGCGCCGCGCGCGCCGCCGTGCCATCGGCCGCGCTCTACGTGCTCGGTGGCTTCATCCAGAACACCGGCGACGCCTACGCCAAGATCGACGCCAGGCCCGTGATCGGCGATCTCAACGAGCTCGCCGAATGGGACGTGTTTTGCCGCCGCACCGGCTGGGCAGGCGGCACCGCCATTCATATCGACACCGGCATGAATCGGCTCGGCCTCACGCTCGCCGATGCGCAAGGAATCATTCCCAGGATCAACGCCGGCGATCACGGCATCACGCTGGTCATGAGCCACCTCGCCTGCGCCGAAAACCTTCATCATCCGCTCAACGCCAGACAGCTCGCGACTTTTCGCGAGATCGCCAGCCTGTTCTCCGGCGTGCCGGCGTCGCTGTCGAATTCATCCGGCATCTTCCTGGGCGCCCCGTTCCAGTTCGATCTGGTCCGGCCGGGTGCTGCGCTTTATGGCGTCAATCCGACGCCGGAGGCCGACAACCCGATGCAGGCGGTTGTCGACTTGAAAGCCCGCGTGGTGCAGATCCGCGACGTCGAGCGAGGCGAAACCGTTGGATATGGCGCGACCTGGACGGCGCGACGGCCGACCAGGCTCGCGATCGTCTCGGCCGGCTATGCCGACGGCTATTTCCGCGCCGGCGGCAGCAACGACGGCACACGCGGCGCCGAGGTGATGGTCGCCGGCAAACGTTGCCCGATCGCCGGCCGCATTTCGATGGACATGATGGCGGTCGACGTCACCGATCTCGAGAAGAATGCCGTGCGCCGCGGTCAGATGGTGACGCTGATCGGCGAAGGCATCACCGTCGACGAACTCGCGCATCATTTCGGCACCATCGGTTATGAGGTGCTGACAAGCCTCGGTTCACGCTACGCGCGGATCTACAAGGGCGGCACGGCTGACGGCGCCGCCGATCGCGCCGCGACGTCCACCTAGCTCCCCCCTACTTCTGCGCGTCGAGAACTTTCTTGCAGGCATCGCTGAGCGTATCGCGCTGCTTGTTGAGACACGCAATGATGCGGCCACCGCCGGGAATGGTGCCCGTGCAGTACTTGTCGTAATCGCCCTTGCAGGCGGCCCGCTGCTCGGCGGTCAGGCTCTGCGCAAAGGCTGTCGTGGAAAATCCAATGGCGAATACGGCAACGGCGACGGATAGCCTCTTCATGAAATCTCCTGCTACCTTTGCGCGACCTTAGCCGATCCGCCGATGAAAGTCGCAACCTTCAACATCAACAATATCAACCGGCGCCTGCCGAATCTCTTGCTGTGGCTGCAACGGGCCAAACCCGACGTCGTCGCGTTGCAGGAACTCAAGTCAGCAGACGCCGAGTTTCCGGCCTCCGCCATCGAAAAGGCCGGCTACGGCGCGGTATGGCGCGGACAAAGGACCTGGAACGGTGTTGCGATCCTCGCGCGTAACGCCGATCCGGTATTGATCAGGACAGAGCTGCCCGGCGACCCAAACGACAGGGAGGCGCGTTATATCGAGGCCGCCGTCAAAGGCATCATCGTCACCAGTATCTATATGCCGAACGGCAATCCGCAGCCCGGGCCGAAATTCGACTACAAGCTCGCATGGTTCAGGCGGCTCAATTCGCACGCCGCGAAATTCATCAAGCAGGACATCCCCGTGGTGCTGGCGGGCGATTACAACGTCGCGCCGGCCGCGCTCGACATCTATCCGACGACATCGTGGGACCAGGACGCGCTGATCCAGCCCAAAAGCCGCGCCGCGTTCAAGCAGCTGGTGGCGCAAGGCTGGACGGATGCGATCCGCCAGCTTCATCCGACCAGTCCGATGTTCACGTTTTGGGACTACAAGCGCAACCGCTGGCCGCGCGACGCGGGCCTTAGGCTCGATCATCTGCTGGTCAGTCCGGCGCTTGCGCCGCGGCTGAACAAGGCCGGCGTCGAACGCGCCCTGCGCGGCGAAGAAGGCGCCAGCGACCACGCGCCGGCGTGGATCGTGCTGAAGTAGCGTCAGGATGCGCGGACGAGCGCGGTATAGCTGGAAGGTCAGCCTTGTTGACCTTTTCAGATTTCTGTCCGCTATCCGACTCTCGCCGCAAACGCGCGGCCAGAGGTTTTCCCGTTCGAATCGGGACCGCACGCTTAGCCAATAGTTAGGGAAGTTTCGCTAGGTTGAACGGTTACTACTGGCTTGATTTGCAACTAAGCGGCCACAGCATCATTTTGGGATGGCCCCTGAAATGCTCGTTCATTTCGTCACCGATGAACCCTCGAAGATTCCGGCCATCCGCGCCATGCTGGAGCCTCGCTATGACGTGGCTCCCCGGCTCCTGGGAGATGGCGAAGCGCAGATCGCAAACGGCGTTTTGATGGTCGATGCCGACCTGCGCAAAGCGGCGCGTGTCGAACAGATCAAGCTGGTCTTGCGCGGGCTGCGCTCCATCACCGAAAAGCTTTTTGTCGTTCAGAGCCACATTCAACACATGGTCGCGCAGGCCTATGCGCTCGGGGCGACCTCGGTGGTTCGCAGCACCCGGGAGATCGTCTTCAAGCTGGCAGAGATCGAAGTCGCGGCGAAGGCGGCAAAGACCGATTTTGCCCCTGCTTCACCCGAAATCGCCGTCGGCGCGGAGGCCTTCGCGGCCATGTTCGCGGCGATACGGAACGGCAAATCGATTAACCTTTCATCGGCCGAAAACGCCACAACCCAGATCGTCGACGGCATCACTCAAAATGGGCTTGGCGCGTGGCTGGACGACGTTCGCCGGTATCACGAAGGAACGTTCCAGCATTGCCTGCTGGTAACAGGCGTGGCGGTCGGCTTTGCGCTGGACCTCGGGTTCACCTATCCGGACGTCAAGCGGCTCGGAATGGCGGCAACCCTGCACGACATCGGAAAGGCACGCATTCCCTTGTCGATCCTTGACAAGGCCGGACGCCTCGACCCGGTCGAAGAGGAGATCATGAAGCGCCACCCGGTCATCGGGCATGAACTGCTGAAGGATCTCGTCGGCATCAGCCCGGAAGTTCTTGACGGGGTGCGGCACCACCACGAATACCTCGACGGCTCCGGTTATCCCGATGGGCTGACTGCGGGAAAGATTTCCGACCTGGTCAGATTGCTGACCATCTCCGACATCTTCGCGGCACTTGTTGAGCGGCGGCCGTACAGACCGCCGATGTCCCGTGAAAAGGCCTACGAGGTTCTGTGCGGAATGGAAGGAAAGCTGGAAGGCTCGCTTCTCAGGGCTTTCCGCAACGTGGCGCTTGTGGCGTGAGGCGAGCGGATGTTTTTGGGGTTTCAACCGGCGGCTATCAAATCCGGGTCGTTCATTTTGGGGCTGAATTGTCATGGCTACGGCAGCATCGACGCCTTTGATCGCGGAACTGGAAGACGTCATCAGGATCGGGGCGCCCGCGCGGCAGGCGCAAATTCTCAAAAAGGTGACGGACCTGTTCCAGGCCGATGCCGGTCGCCTTGAAGAAGTCCAGGCAAGTGTCTTCGACGACGTTTTCGTTCGGCTGATCGAGCGCGTCGACGCACAAACGCTGGCCCAGTTCAGCGCCATTCTCTCCGAAATCGACGTGGCTCCGCTCAAGACGGTCCGCCGGCTCGCGTTTCACGATGACGCCTCGGTTGCCGCGCCGGTGCTGACAAGGTCCAGCCGCCTGTCGGAAAAACATCTCCTCGAGATCGCAAATACGCTCAGCCAGCAGCATTTATTGGCGATTTCCGGCAGAAAGGCGCTCAACGAAAAGCTGACCGATGCGCTGCTAAGACGTGGCAACATCAACGTATCGAACGCGCTCGCCCGCAATGGCGGAGCACGTTTCTCCGAATGCGGTTACGCGACGCTGGTCGGGAGAGCGGAGCGTGACGAAAGCCTGATCGAAAGGCTTGGCGTTCGCCTGGACATTCCCGCGAAGCTGTTGCGGGAGCTTCTCGACATGGCCACCGACGCGGTGCGGGCGCGGTTTCTGACGGCGACGCGACCTGCCATGGCGGAGAAGGCCCAATCGCCGATCGCGGCCAGCGCCGTTCCGCCGGCGCCCATCGACTATACGGAGGCAATCAACGAGGTGGCTACGCTCAACCGCGCCGGAAAGCTGAGCGATTCGGTGGTGAACCGGTTCGCGGTGAAGGACAAATTGACCCATGTGGTGGCCGCGCTTTCGTTCATGTCGGAAGTAAAGATCGAGGTGATCGAATCCCTGATGAAAAGCGACCGGCTGTATGGCCTGATCGTGGCCTGCAAGGCCTCCCGGCTGAGCTGGTCAACCACGACCATGATCATCCGCAGTCGGCCAGCATGCCCGCCGCTCACCCAGCAGGAGCTCGAACAGGGTCTGGAGGTTTTCGACGCTCTGTTGCTGTCCGTGGCGCAATGGACCATTCGCTTCGGGTCGGCTTCGATTGCTGCCGAGAGGGCTCGCGTCGGTACGGCGGTGGCCTGAATTGGTCCGAGCCGCGCCGACTGGCGACGGAGCTGAATCGGTGCGCGCCGGTCTATTGTTTTGGCGCCATTTCTCTACGCCAACCGGTATCCCCCGGATCAAGTCCGAGGGCACGCTTCGCTCGAAAACGCCCTAGATGCGATCCGGAAACCGGATAATGAAGTTATCGCGATTGGGCATTTTCACCTTCGGCAAGGTTTGCGCATCCATCACATCGCTCGCGCCGATCAATTTGTTCTCCGATAAGATGTACGCCGTCAGCGCGTAGACTTCGTCATCGCTGAGCGAACGCGGCGCCTGAAATGGCATGGCGCGGCGAATGAAATCAAAGATCGTCGTCGAATCGCCGATGAAGTTCTTGATGGTTTTCTGCGCCGCGGAGATACCGTCGATCTTCTTGTCGCTCACCAGGGCGGCGGCCTGACCACCCTTGCCGTTGTCGCCATGACAGGCTGAGCACTTTTCGGCATAGATCACAGCTCCCTGCGCCGGCGTGCCGCTGCCCTTCGGCAGCCCGGCGCCATCGGGCAGGATGCTGATGTCCCAGTTGGCAATGGCGGCCTCGTCGATCGGCTTGCCGAGATGGGGCGTCTCGGCCAGCGATGCGGAGGTCGTCGTCGCGAGCAGCAAAGAGGCGGTGAAGATCGCGCGCCTAGGCGTAAACATGCTTGACCTCCCCATTATTGCGGACGCCCCAGCTGGTGATCGAATTGTAGTGCTGGTTGGGAAAGGCCAGCACCGGCGCCGGTTTTTCCAGCTGGCCGCGCGCGGCCACGAACTCGGCGCGGGTCGGTTGCACGTTGCCGGCTTCGTCCCATGCCCGGCTCTGCAGCGTGGCCGGGCCACCGTCCCAGCGCCACGGCAAGCGGAAACGGGTGAAGGCCTTGCTCAGCACCGGATCCTGAAGCGCTGCTTGCGCCCAGCTTTGACCGGCGTCGGCGGAGACCATGACTTTCTCGATCCGGCCGGTGCCGGAATAGGCGATGCCCGAAATCTCATAGATACCGGGCTCCTTCAACGTCATGCCGTGCGAAGGGCTGGTGATGAAGGATTTGACCTCCTGCAGGAAATAGAACCGGTATGCCTTGCCGCTCGGCAGGATTTGCGAATAGGTCCGCGCCTCGTAGTAACTCATGGCCGGCTGTTCCACGAGCTTGAGGCGGCGCAGGAACTTGACGTTCATGTTGCCTTCGTAGCCCGGCAGCAGCAGGCGCATCGGATAGCCATTGCCGGGCATCAGGCGTTCGCCATTCTGGTAGAGCGCGATCATGGCGTCATCCAGCGCCTTTTTCACCGGCACGCTGCGGCTCAGATGCGGCGAGTCCGCGCCCTCCGCGATCAGCCATTTCGCTTTGGGATCGATGCCGGTTTCCTCAAGCAGGGTCGAAAGCTTCACTCCGGTCCACTCCGCGCAGGAGACGAGCCCGTGCAGGGCCTGCACGGTTTCCTGCATCGGCTCGGGAGAAAACATCGGGGCGCTATTGCCGCCGCATTCGAGAAACGACACGCGCGACGTCAGAGGATAGCGCGACAGCGTTTCGAGCGTGAACTCCAGCGGCTGCCTCACCAGGCCATGGATCACGAGCCGATGCTTGTCCGGATCGATGGTGGGGACGCCGCCGTGATTGATGGTGAAGTGCAGCCCGTTAGGCGTCGTCGTTCCCTGCAAGAGATGGTGCGGCGTGCGCGCGTGTGAATTACGCGGCTCGTGATTGGGATTGCTCAGCGTGCGCACGACCTTCGCCTCGAACTTCGAGGGCACCTGGTAGAGCGGCATCGGGTCGCCGACTTCAAGGCTCCAGGGATCGTCGGTGAGCGGTTCGGCGCCCGCGGCCGCCGATGACGGACCAATGCCTGCCCCCATCGCGCCCGCCAACACCATGCCGCGGCCCAGCAGCGCGCGACGGTCGATCAAGCCGTTTCCGGCGGCGGCTTCCAAAGTTTGACCACGCGCATGGCGGTCGCTGGACTTGGATTTGGACTTGACCATCCTAGCCTCCCTCGAGTTGGTGCGTTATGGATCGCCCCTTTTGCTCGCTCGCTACGGTAGCCCAGTCAATTCGCGGGAGACAAGCTCTTTGAACTTCCTCTTCGTCCTCGCGGTCGGGCTCGTCGCCGGCACCATCTCAGGCATTGTCGGCACCGGCTCGTCGATCATGCTGATGCCGGTTCTGATCTATCAATACGGTCCAAAGCAGGCCGTGCCGATCATGGCGATCGCGGCGGTGATGGCCAATCTGTCGCGCATCCTCGCCTGGTGGCGCGAGGTCGACTGGCGGGCCTGCGCCGCCTATTCCGTGACCGGCATCCCTGCCGCAGCGCTCGGCGCGCGCACCTTGCTGGTGCTGCCGTCGCGATCCGTCGATGTGGCAATAGGCCTGTTCCTGATTGCGATGGTCCCGGCGCGGCATTTCCTCGCCCGGCACCAGTTCAAACTGTCGCTCTGGCACGTGGGCCTCGGCGGCGCTGTGATCGGATATCTCACCGGTATCGTGGTTTCGACCGGTCCCTTGAGCGTGCCGCTGTTTTTATTTTACGGCCTCACCAGGGGCGCGTTTCTCGCGACCGAAGCGGCAAGCTCGCTCGGGCTTTACCTGAGCAAATCGGTGACCTTTCAGCGCTTTGGCGCCCTAACGCTTGATGTCGCGCTACAGGGCGTGATCGCCGGCTCCTCACTGATGTTCAGGCGCCTTCATCGCCAAGCGGTTTGTCGTGCGGCTCGAGCCGGAGGTGTTTCGGCGGGTCATGGACGCGATCATGCTCGCCGCCGGCCTATCTACGCTTTGGACGGCGTTTTCATGAAATCCTCTTGAGTGGTGGTTCTCTCCGGCAGTGTTGCAAGGCCACCAGCCCAGGCCGCCGCCATCGAGGCCCGCGCCAAGGCGCGCTCGGCACCAATCCCAACCTCGTCACGCTGGTGCAGGCCGAACGCTGGAACGGCGTGCTGCCAACGACCATGGTGCCGGGTGCGGCGGTGCCGTTTGTGTCGGCCAAGTAGGGGGAGTGCACCCACGATAACTCCAGAGATCATCATCTCAGGCATTTTCGTTCGGCAATATTGCCGCAAGCGCCTCATTAAGCAGAAAACAAGGGCCAGAAATTAGAAGCTAGGCATTATTCGCATATTCAGCAGCGCAAAGATTCCAGATTTTGAAATAGTTATTCCAATCAGGAAACGTGTCTTGATTAGCCATGACACGACTCACGTTCCCGACTGTCTCGCGGACGACGTGGGATTCGAAGGTAAAGTCCTGATACTCGTCCCATTTGGCTTGCTTATTGGGCGCAGGGTATCTCCCCGACCAGATGATTGTCGCGGTTAAGAGATCAAGCGTTTTCCTCTGATACTCACTTATCGGGATCCGCGCCATGTCTGATAATGCAAGAAGATCGTGGCCGCCGGTCCTACTTGGGATATCGATAAATCTTCGGCCGAGAATTGCTTTAAGTATGAGTTCGATTGAGAGAGCTGCATTAAATGCAAATGGGCGCGTGTCAGACGGAATGCGATTTGGAAAATCATTCAAAAGCTCTGCGGCTCGATGATAGCCGAGAGCTAAAGCGTACCAAGCCTTAGCGTCCTTCGACATTCTGGCTTGGGTGTAACCGATGCTTTCCCGATATTTTTTCCAGTCGATCATCGACGCCCCCCTGAATGAACGAGCGTTCCTAAATGGCTAATTCTGCCTGTGCCTTTGCGGAGATTGGAAAGCCGCACGAACTTGTGCGCGGAGCCCGGCGCTAAGCGAGTTTTCTATCGCGAACTGATCTCAGATGAGATATAGAACAAAATAGGAACAACAACAAACCTGATTCAGCTTCTTCATGGCCAAGAACGCCCTTTCCTTCGTCTGCCAGAACTGCGGCGCGGCGTATAACCGCTGGCAGGGCAAGTGCGACTCCTGCGGCGAGTGGAACACGCTGGTCGAGGAGGACTTAACCGGCGCCACCACGATGCCGGTCTCGATCCGCAGCAAGCGCAAGGGCCGAAAGTTCGCGCTGGAAAGCCTGACCGGCAAGAGCCAGGACGCCCCTCGCCTCGCCTCCGGCATGGCCGAACTCGACCGCGTCACTGGCGGCGGTTTTGTGCGTGGCTCGGTGCTGTTGGTCGGCGGCGATCCCGGCATCGGCAAATCGACGCTCTTGACCCAGGCGACCAGCCTCATGGCGCGCGCCGGCCACCGCGCGGTCTATATTTCCGGCGAAGAGGCCGTCGCCCAGGTGCGGCTGCGCGCCGAGCGGCTGGGGCTGGCGGATGCGCCGGTGCAGCTCGCCGCTGAAACCTCGGTCGAGGATATTGTTTCGACGCTGTCCGAAGGCGCGGTGCCCCGCCTGATCGTGATCGATTCGATCCAGACCATGTGGACCGACACGGTGGAATCCGCGCCGGGCACGGTGACGCAGGTGCGCGCCTCGGCGCAGGCGCTGATTCGTTTTGCGAAGAAATCAGGTGCGGCGATCATCCTGGTCGGCCATGTGACCAAGGACGGCCAGATCGCGGGCCCCCGCGTCGTCGAGCACATGGTCGATGCCGTGCTGTCGTTCGAGGGCGAAGGCTCGCAGCAATTCCGCATCCTGCGGGCGGTGAAAAACCGTTTCGGCCCGACCGACGAGATCGGCGTGTTCGAGATGACGGGTTTAGGCCTGCGCGAAGTCTCCAACCCTTCCGAGCTGTTTCTGTCCGAGCGCGATCTCGGCAGTCCCGGCACTGCCGTATTCGCCGGCATCGAGGGCACCCGCCCGGTGCTGGTCGAATTGCAGGCGCTGGTGGCGCCGACCTCGCTCGGCACGCCGCGCCGCGCGGTGGTGGGCTGGGACCCGAGCCGGCTGTCGATGGTGCTGGCGGTGCTGGAGGCCCATTGCGGCGTCAAACTGTCCGGCCATGACGTTTATTTGAACGTCGCGGGCGGCCTGCGCATCCAGGAACCCGCCGCCGACCTTGCCGCCGCCGCCGCCTTGGTGTCGTCGCTGGTCAATGCGCCGTTGCCGACCGATGCGGTCTATTTCGGCGAGATTTCGCTGTCGGGCGCGGTCCGCCCGGTGGCACAAACCTCGGCCCGGCTCAAGGAAGCGGCCAAACTCGGTTTCGGCCGCGCCGTCCTGCCCGAATCGGCCCGCGGCGAGGTCGGCGGCGACTCCGGCCTTTCCCTCAATACCGTGGGCGGATTGACCAGCCTGGTCGCGGAAATCGCCGCGCGCGGCTCGCCCAAGGGCAACAGGGGACCAGCCCCGAGAGTACGGAGAAAAATGCCACACCTGCGAGATTCCGGCGCCAGGAAGGCTAGCTGGGCGTGACGTTAGCCGCCCTCGCCGCTATACAACCCCCGCGCAGTGCCGGATGGCGAAATTTCCGGCCTTGCGGGGCGCGCCCCCAGACCGTCACCTAAGGCGGCACCGAACACGCCGATTCGCGGCTTTGTACTTTGATGCGGACCTGACCAGCCGATGCCGATAACGATCCTCGATCTCGTCCTGCTCGCCGTGATGCTCATCTCTGGCCTGCTCGCGATGGTACGCGGCTTCATGCGCGAGATTCTCTCGATAGCGGCCTGGGGTGCGGCGGCGCTGGTCACGCTTTATTCGTTTTCCAAGCTGCTGCCGACCGCCAAGGCCTATTTCAACAACGACACGGTTGCGAGCGTGGCCGTGGTGGCCGGCGTCTTCATCGGCACCCTGATCGTGGTCTCCGTCATCACGGTGCGGATTTCCGACATGATCCTGGATTCCCGGATCGGGGCGCTGGACCGCACGCTCGGATTCCTGTTCGGACTGGCTCGCGGCTTGCTTATCGTCGTTGTCGCCTTCCTGTTTTTCAGCTGGCTGGTTCCGGACAAGCAACGGCCCGATTGGGTGACTGGCGCGAAGTCCCGGATGGTGCTGCAGGGAACCGGGGATTGGCTGATGGCGCTCTTGCCGGATGACCCCGAGAACACCATCTTGAAGAGATTCAAGAAGAATAAACCAGATGATGAACAGACTGATGCGGACCAGGCGGCTCCGGCGTCCGGTGATGGCTACAGCAAGCCTGCCCGCGACAGCCTGAAAAAGCTGATCGAGAAGCCCGCGGGACATTGATACGAGGCCAAAAGAGAGGCGCGATGGACGAGATAAAGAGCCCTTCCGACGACGCCGACCAACGCGGGCCGACCCCAGGCCCCCTCTATCTGGAAGACATTGACCTCCAAGATTCGGACCTTGAAGGCGACACGCTGCGCGAGGAATGCGGCGTGTTCGGCATTTTCGGCCACCCCGAGGCCGCGGCGATCACCGCGCTCGGGCTGCACGCCCTTCAGCACCGCGGCCAGGAGGCTGCGGGCATCGTTTCCTTCGACGGAAGCAGGTTTCATTCCGAGCGGCGCCTCGGTCTCGTCGGCGACACCTTTTCCCGCCGCGAGGTGATCGAGCGCCTCCCCGGCAATGCCGCCGTCGGCCACGTCCGCTATTCCACCACCGGCGAGACCATCCTGCGCAATGTGCAGCCGCTGTTCGCCGAACTCAACGCCGGCGGATTTGCGGTCGGCCACAACGGCAACCTGACCAACGGACTGACCTTGCGCCGCGACCTGGTGCGGGGCGGCGCCATGATGCAATCCACCACCGATACCGAGGTGATCCTGCATCTGGTCGCGCAATCCAAACGCAGCCGCTTCATCGACCGCTTCATCGAGGCGCTGCGCGCGATCGAAGGCGCCTACTCGCTGGTGTCGCTGACCAACAAGAAGCTGCTCGGCGCGCGCGACCCGCTCGGCATCCGGCCTTTGGTGCTCGGCGAACTCGACGGCTGTCCGATTCTGGCGTCAGAGACCTGCGCGCTCGACATCATCGGCGCGAAATATGTCCGCGACGTCGAGCCCGGCGAGATTATCGTGTTTGACGAGCGCGGCGCGCAAAGCCACAAGCCGTTTCCGCCGAAGCCGCCGCGGCCCTGCATCTTCGAATACATCTATTTCTCGCGGCCGGATTCGATCGTCGGCGGGCGAAGCGTGTACGAGGTCCGAAAAGCCTTCGGCGCGCAGCTCGCGCGCGAAAGCCATGTCGAGGTCGACGTGGTGGTGCCGGTGCCGGATTCCGGCGTGCCGGCCGCGCTCGGCTACTCCAGGGAATGCGGGGTGCCATTCGAACTCGGCATCATCCGCAACCACTATGTCGGCCGCACCTTCATCCAGCCGACCCAGAGCGTGCGCGAGCTCGGCGTGCGCATGAAGCATTCGGCCAATCGCGCGGCGATCGAAGGCAAGCGCATCATCCTGATCGACAATTCGCTGGTGCGCGGCACCACGTCGAAGAAGATCGTCCGCATGATGCGCGACGCCGGCGCCCGCGAGGTGCACTTCCGCCTCGCTTCGCCGCCGATCATTCATCCCGACTATTACGGCATCGACCTGCCGGACCGCGGCGGACTGTTGGCTGCAACCCACAACCTCGAGCAGATGCGCGAGATCATCGGCGCCGATTCTCTCGCCTTCCTGTCGATCGACGGCATGTACCGCGCGATGGGCGAGCCCGGCCGCGATCCCTTAAATCCGAAATTCTCCGACCATTGCTTTACGGGCGCCTACCCGACGCACCTCACCGACCAGACCCAGGTCGAGCCGCAGCCTCGGCAATTGTCGCTATTGGCGGAAGCGAGCTGACGCGTAGCGTCATTCCGGGGCGCGCGTGGCACGCGCGAACCCGGAATGACCGCGCGGGTAACTTTTCGTCTTGGCCGGGCTTGTCCCGGCCGTCGTCTATAAAAACCAGCCGCAAAGACGTGGATGCCCGGAACATCTAGCCCGAAGACGCGCTTCGCTCTTTTGGCCCGGGCATGACGGAGAAAGCTGTTTCCATGACCCTACCCCTCGCCTCCCGTTTCGCTCTCGTCACCGGCGCCTCGCGCGGCATCGGCTATGCCACCGCACGCGCGCTGGCCAGAGCGGGTGCGCATATCGTGGCGGTAGCACGGACCCAGGGCGGGCTCGAGGAGCTCGACGACGAGATCCGAAAGGACGGCGGCAGCGCCACTCTGGTGCCGCTCAACTTGACCGATTTCGACGGCATCGCAAAACTCGGTGCGGCGCTGCATGAACGTCACGGCAAGCTCGACATCCTCATCGGCAATGCCGGCGTCGCCGGCCCCTCCTCGCCGCTCGGCCATATCGAGCTGAAGCCGTGGAACGATGTGATGGCGATCAACGTATCGGCCAATTTTCAGTTGATCCGCTGCATGGAGCCGCTGCTCAAGAAATCCGACGCCGGCCGTGCGGTGTTCATCACGTCGGCGGCTTCCAGCAAGGCGCTGGCCTATCTCGGTCCCTACGCAGCCTCCAAGGCCGCGCTCGAGGCGCTGGCGCGGGTCTGGGCCAACGAAACGGCCTCGACGGCGCTTCGCGTCAACCTGTTCAGCCCCGGCCCGATCCGCACCCGCATGCGCGCCGCCGTGTTCCCCGGCGAGGATCCGCTGACACTGGATACGCCGGAGCAGGCCGCGGAATTCATCGTACCGATGTGCCTGCCGTCATGGAGCGAGACCGGCAAACTCTACGATTACAAGACCCGCACGCTGATGAGTTTTCGCGCGCCGGCGTAGGCGTGACGAGCATTGCATTTCGGAGCCCCCGGCGGTCATCCCCGCGAAAGCGGGGATCCAGTATTCCCGAGGCGTTGCGATCAAACCGAGGGGCCGCGGCGTACTGGATCACCCGCTTTCGCGGGTGATGACAGCTATCCTTAACGCAACCGCATTGCCCTTCCCGCACAATTGACTCCCTCGCGCCTCCGCTATTCACTGCGCCTCACTCAAATAACACCAAGAAAATGCACGGGAGAACTCCATGATGCCGAACCAGGGCCGCAGCCATTTGTTGCGTATCGCAGCTCTCTGCAAAATCGTCGCCATCTGTATCGCCGCCTTGCTGCTCAGCACACCGGCGCAGACGCATGCCAGCGAGATTCCGAGGTTTGCCGTCGAGCCGTCCTGGCCGAAACCGTTGCCGAACAACTGGATCCTCGGCCAGGTCGGCGGCATCACCGTCGATTCACACGGCCATATCTGGATGATCCATCGGCCGCGCTCGCTGACCGATGACGAGAAGGGCGCCACGTTGACGCCGCCGCGCTCGAAATGCTGCGTTCCGGCGCCGCCGGTATTGGAATTCGACGCCGACGGCAATCTCCTGCGCGCCTGGGGCGGCCCCGGCGAAGGCTATGAATGGGTCGGGCGCGAGCACGGCATCGAAGTCGACGAGAGCGGCTTCGTCTGGATCGGCGGCAATGCCGAAAACGACAACGCCATCCTGAAATTCACGCTCGACGGCAAGTTCGTCATGCAGATCGGCAAGATCGCGCCGAGCAAGGGAAGCAACGACATCACCCAGCTTGGCAAGCCCGCCGAGACCGCGATCGACAAGGATGCGAACGAAATCTATGTCGCCGACGGGTATGGCAATCACCGCGTCATCGTGTTCGACGCCACCACCGGCGCCTACAAGCGTCATTGGGGCGCCTACGGCAATCCGCCCGTTGATGACAAGCAACCGCCCTATGATCCCAAAGCGCCACCATCGCAGCAATTCGCCAATCCCGTGCATTGCGTGAAGATCGCCAATGACGGGCTTGTCTATGTCTGCGACCGCATCAACAACCGCATCCAGGTGTTCCGGAAGGACGGCAGCTTCGTGAAGGAGTGGTTCTATGAGAAGAACACGCTCGGCAATGGCGCGGTGTGGGATATTGCGATCTGGCCCGATCCGAAACAGAGCTATCTATTGAGCGCCGACGGCGAGAACAACGAGATCCGCATCATCAACCGCGCGGACGGTACGGTGGTCGGCAGCTTCGGACGCGGCGGCCGCAACGCCGGGCAGTTTCACTGGGTCCACGCCATGGCGGTCGACGCCAAGGGCAACGTCTACACGGCCGAGGTCGATAACGGAAAGCGCATCCAGAAATTCAGGTTAACCTCGGATGCGCTGCGATAACGCATTGCCGCCGGACACGAGAAAGGGGACTATCTTCGGAGACGACCGCCTGGTCGCTCAAAATCGAGGGCAAGGCTCCGAAAGAGGGCAAGCCCGTTTCAACACGTGGAGGTTTCCCAATGGGGACGATACTCGCGCGGCGTTGCGCCGCGATTCTCATATTCGCAGGATTGGGGCTCGCGACACCCGCGCTGGCCCAGGACAAGACGGCGAAAATCGGCGTGCTCAACGACATGTCGAGCCTTTATGCCGACATCGGCGGGCCCAATTCGGTGGTGGCAGTCAAGATGGCGGTCGAGGATTCCGGCCTTCCCGCCAAGGGCTGGAGGATCGACGTCTTGAGCGGCGACCATCAGAACAAGCCTGACGTCGGCGTCAACATCGCCCGGCAATGGATCGACGTCGACAAGCTCGATGCGGTCGTCGATACGCCAAACTCCGGCGTCGCGCTGGCAGTCTCGGCGCTGGTGAAAGAAAAGAACGCCATCCTGATCAATTCCGGCGGCGCGAGCGCCGACCTGACAGGCAAGGCCTGCACGCCGAACACGCTGTCGGTGACCTATGATACCTACATGCTTGCGCATGGCACGGGCGCGGCCCTGACCAAGGCCGGCGGCGACACCTGGTTCTTCCTGACCTCCGACTACGCGTTCGGCTACGCGCTGGAGCGCGACACCACCGCGGTCGTCGTCGCCAATGGCGGCAAGGTGGTCGGCGGCGTCAGGCACCCGATCAATACATCGGACTTCTCTTCCTTCCTGCTGCAGGCCCAGGCGTCCAAAGCCAAGGTCATCGGCCTTGCCAACGCCGGCGGCGACACCAGCAACGCGATCAAGCAGGCGGCGGAGTTCGGCATTGTCGCAGGTGGCCAGAAGCTCGCCGCGCTGCTCTTGTTCATCAACGACGTGCATTCACTGGGGCTCAAGACAGCGCAGGGTCTGTCCTTCGCTGAATCCTTCTACTGGGACATGAACGACAAGACCCGTGCCTGGTCGAAGAGGTTTTCGGCGCAGACGAAAACCGGTGCCATGCCGTCGATGACGCAGGCGGGACTCTATTCCGGTGTGCTGCATTACCTGAAGACGCTCGAGGCGATGGGCGGCAATCCGCATGACGGCGCCAAGGTCGTCGCCAAGATGAAGGAGTTGCCGACCGACGATGTCCTGTTCGGCAAGGGCACCATCCGCGTCGACGGCCGCAAGTTAGTTCCGGCCTATTTATTCGAGGTCAAGAAGCCCGAGGAGTCGAAGCATCCCTGGGATTACTACAAGCTCGTCGCGACAATCCCGGCGGAGGAAGCCGCAAGGCCGCTCAGCGAAAGCGAGTGCCCGCTGGTGAAGAAATGACTGCGTAGCAGTCATTCCGGGGCGCGCCAAAACATCAGCTACGATGTGCAATTGCACATCGGAGAATCCCGGGATTTCCGGATGTGCCATTGCACATCCGGGGTCTGGTGCTAACGCACCATCCCGCCATGACCCGGACGTTCGTTCCGACCGGCCAGCGTGCGCACCGCGATCACGAGCGCCAGCAGCAACAGCGCCGCCGCGAGCAGGAAGGGCGCGCCCGGCAATTGCACCGGCGCCTGCGCGCCGATGAAATAGGCGAATGTCAGCGTAAACAGAAACGGCCCCAGAAGCTGCGACACGCTTTGCACGCTGGTCGTGGCGCCCTGCAACTGGCCCTGTTGCTCGGGCTTGACCAGTTGCGTCGTCAGCGCTTGCAGCGCCGCCCCAGATACGCCCCACAACGCCATCACGGGAATGCCGAGCCAGGACAGCGGGCCGGTTGGCGCCAGCGCGAAAATCAGAAAGCCGGCGGTGCCGCAGCCGAGCCCGAGCAGCAGCGCCCGTTGCTCGCCCAAACGCCGGACGATCGGCCCGATGGCCGCTCCCTGCACGGCCATGGCGCAGATGCCGACCATCGCGAGCGTCAGGCCGACGGTGGTCGCATCCCAGCCATATCGGTAGGTCGCATAGAGCACGAAGGTCGATGGCAGCACCACATGCGCGAGCTGGGCAAAGAAATTCACCACCGAGAGACCCGCAAGGAGGCGGTCGGAGCGCAACAGATGCAGCGCGCCAATTGGATTCGCGCTTTTCCAGCGGAACGGCGAGCGGCGATCGCGCGGCAGCAATTCCGGGAGGATCAGCAAGCCGTAGAGCGTATTGGCGAAGCTCAAGCCTGCCGCCGCCCAGAACGGCAGGCGAGGATCGATGTCGCCGAGCAGGCCGCCGACCGCCGGGCCCAGAATGAATCCGGCGCCGAACGCCGCCCCCACTTTGCCGAACACCGCGGCACGGCGTTCCGGCGGCGTGATATCCGCGATATAGGCGAAGGCGGTCGAAATGCTCGCCGAGGTGATGCCCGAAATCACCCGGCCGACGAAAAGCCAGATCAGGGACGGCGCCAGCGCCATCAGGACATAGTCCAGCCCAAGCCCGAAATTCGATAACAGCACCACCGGCCTTCGGCCGAAGCGGTCCGATAGTCCGCCGAGGATCGGCGAGAAAAAGAACTGCATCAGCGCCCAAGCGGTGCCGAACAGGCCGAAAATGCGGGCCGCGCGCGCGGTATCGTTGTCGACGAAGCTTTCGACGAGTTTTGGCAGGATCGGCATGATCAGGCCAACCGCGAACATGTCGAGGAGGATGGTGACGAAGATGAAGGCCACCGCGGCGCCGCGTGCCGGAGCCGCCGGTGAAGCTTCGGCCGTGGCTGCCTGTGCCCGTTCGTTCACGATGGCCGCTTGCGCTTATGCGCGAAGGGGTTGGCCTTCTCGCGCAACGAAATCCGCACCGGCGTGCCCGGCAGTTCGAAGAAATCGCGCAAGGAGTTGACGAGATAGCGCAGATAGGATTGCGGCACGGCATCCGCGCGCGAGCAGAACAGCACGAAACTCGGCGGCCGTGCCTTGGCTTGCGTCATGTAATTCAGCTTCAGCCGCCGGCCCGAGACCGCGGGTGGCGGATTGGCGTCCACCGCTTGCTCGAACCAGCGATTGAGCGCAGCCGTCGGCACCCGCCGGTTCCATACGGCGTAAGCGTCTTCGATCGCGCTCATCAGGCGATCGATGCCCTCGCCCATCAGGCCGGACACCGCAACGATCGGTACACCCTTGACTTGCGGCAGCAGATGATCGACGTCGGTGCGCAACGCCGAAATCAGCCCCGCCTGGCGTCCCATCAAGTCCCATTTGTTGACCGCGATCACCAGCGCCCGGCCCTCGCGCTCGATCAGGTCGGCGATGCGCAGGTCCTGTTCCTCGAACTTGTTCTGCGCGTCCATCATCAACACCACGACCTCGGCAAAGCGCACGGCGCGCAGCGCATCCGCCACCGACAAGCTTCTCCAGCTTTTCCTCGATGCGCGAGCGCCGCCGCAGGCCCGCGGTGTCAAATACCCGAAAGTCCCTACCCTTCCAGTTGATTTCCACCGAGATGGAATCGCGCGTGGTGCCGGCTTCGGCGCTGGTCAATAGCCGTTCCTCGCCAAGCAGATGGTTGATCAGCGTGGACTTGCCGGCGTTGGGGCGGCCGACGATGGCCACGCGTATCGGCCGCTTCGCCAGATCCTCATCCGTTTCGATGATGTCGTCATCTTCGAACTCCTCGCCCTCGTCCGCGGGCTCCGGCATCAGGGAGCGCAGCGCGTCGTAGAGATCGCTGAGGCCCTCGCCGTGCTCGGCTGAAATCTGGATCGGTTCGCCGAGACCCAATGCGTAGGCTTCCATCGCGCCGGCATCGCCCTGTTTGCCCTCGCTCTTGTTGGCGACCAGAACCACCGGCTTGTTGGCGCGGCGCGCGAAATCGGCAAAGGCGCGGTCGTTGGGCGTCAGCCCTGCACGCGCGTCGACCACAAACATCAAGGCGTCCGCGAGGCCAATGGCGGTTTCGGTCTGCTCCTGCATTCGCGCGGTCAGCGAGCCCTTGGCGCCCTCATCGAGGCCCGCGGTGTCGATCACGGTGAACTCTAGATCGCCAAGGCGCGCCGCGCCTTCCCGGCGGTCGCGGGTGACGCCGGGTTCGTCGTCGACCAGCGCGAGCTTCTGCCCGACCAGCCGGTTGAACAGCGTCGATTTTCCGACATTGGGCCGGCCGATAATGGCAATCGTAAAGGGCATAAGCGATCCAGGCGCGTGGGGAACTCGAGTTAGAGCATGTTACGGAGAATGCTCTTTAGGACGCGCGCAATATAAATGCGATGGGAGGCCGAAATCAGCGCTGGAATGTACTGCCCGGCAGCGGCGCCGGGAATGGCGCAGCGGATTGTTGCGTCGGCTGGGCCGGTTGCGTGGCGGGTTGCGCGTCGGCCGGCTGATCGGGCGGCGGCGCGGTGGTGCGCTGGCGAACGATCTTCTTCGGCTTGGGCGCCGGCGGCGCTGCCGCCGTGCCGTCTTCTTCAGGCGTGGCGGCGGGGTCCGCGTTGGCGGTCGCGGGTTGCTTGCTCTTGGATTTGGCTGATCGCTTCGACTTGGCGTCCTGGGCAGGCGGCGGCGCAGCGGCCGCTGCGGCCTGGGCATTCTGCTGATCGATCTCCTGTTGCTGCGCACCCTTGTAAAGTGACTTGGGCACGCCCTGTTCCAGGCCCGGCACGCCATCGGGGAAAACCGGCTTGCGTTCGCCCGGCAGCTTCTTCTTGGTGTCGAGCCAATCCAGCATATCCATCGGATCCCAGCTGCTGATGTTGCTGGAACAGCCCGCCACCGCGCCCGACAGCGCGATGAGGACGGAGGCCGCGATCAGACGTTGCAAACGGCGCATGGTCGATGTCTCGTTCAACTCGGTTTCCTGCCCGTCAGCTCTTCGCGACCGGGGGAAGCAACGCCTGCAGCGCTTCAGCGCGCGAACGCAGGCCTGACGGCGTCTCTCCGTCATTGGCAATCAGGTCCAGCCATTGCCGCGCCGCCGCGGTATCGTTAGCGCGCCAGGCCGACAGGGCCAGCAATTCGCGCGCGGTGTGGCGAAAGGTCGCCTCCGGCTTGGTCGCGGACTCGAGGCGCTGGAGCATGTTGGAATAGCTCGCCGTCTCCAGCAGCAATCCGGCGGCGCGGATCCTGGCAAGATCCTGCACGGCCGTCCCGACGCTGCGGTCGGCAGAAATATCGTCGTACAATTTGGCGGCTGCCTGCGGATCCCGTGTGGCAAGCTCCGCTGCCGCGCGGAGCCGCGCCAGCATGCGATAGCCCGATGGCGCAGTCGCGGCCAGGTTGTTGAAGGCCGCTTCGGCCTCCGCATGCTTGTTCTGCTCGGCAAGATCCACGGCGGCGTCGAAGGCGCTACCGGCCTCGGCCGCCTTCTTTGCCTCCAAATACTGGTAGCCGCGCCAGCCGCCCACCGCGGCGATGATCAAGAGCGCGCCGGCGACGATGTAGATCGAATATTGGTCCCACAGCTTCTTGAGCTGATCGCGGCGGACTTCCTCGTCGACTTCGTCAAATAATTCAGACACTTAGAGAAATCCCATCCCCGATAGGCCACGCCCCAACGAGGCGCTGCCGAAAACCTGGTCCCAGTGTGGCGGCGGCGATACCCTAGCGATATGGCGGTGGCAAGGCAAAGCTAGCCCAATCAAAGCGTTGACGATACGGCGCGGGGAACTTGCCCACCCCGCCGGTCAGCCTTCTACGTACCACAGCCCCCTGCACCATCGCGCGTCCTCCTGGTCGGCACCGGCGGTTCGTGGGCGTTCCTCGTCTCAGCCCTTGGTTTTCATGCCGTAAACGTGCTCGGGCCCTGGAAAAGCCCGCGAGCGCACATCGGTCGCATAGCCCTCGATCGCCGCCTCGATCATCGGACCGAGATTGCCGTAGCGGCGGACGAATTTCGGCGCCCGCGGCGATAATCCCAGCATATCCTCCAGCACCAGCACCTGACCGTCGCAGGCGGCACTGGCGCCGATGCCGATGGTGGGGATGGCGATGGTCTCGGTGATCTTCCGCGCCAGGGGCTCGGCAACCGCCTCGACCACGACCGAGAAGGCGCCGGCTTCCGATACCGCGCGGGCATCATTCTCGATCGGTTCCCAACTGCCCTCCTCGCGGCCCTGGGCGCGAAACGAGCCGAGCGTATTGATCGACTGCGGCGTCAATCCGATATGGCCCATCACGGGCACGCCGCGCTCGACAAGAAACGCGATGGTCTCGGCCATCCGCGCGCCGCCCTCGAGCTTGACCGCGCCGCAATGGGTCTCTTTCAGGATTCTCACGGCGGAGTGAAACGCCTGCTCTTTCGAGGCTTCATAGGAGCCAAAGGGCATGTCGACCACGACCAGCGCATGCTGCGAGCCGCGCATGACCGCATGACCCTGCAGGATCATCATATCGAGCGTCACCGGCACCGTGGTCTCGAAGCCGTGCATCACATTGCCAAGGGAATCGCCGACCAGGATGACATCGCAATAGCGATCGACCAGGGCTGCGGTATGGGCGTGATACGAAGTCAGCATCACGATCGGCTCGCCATTCTTGCGGGCGCGAATATCCGGTGCGGTCTTGCGCTTGATCGCGGACTGGACTGACATCTTCTAAACTCCTACGAGGGGAACGCCGATGACGACGGGATGAAATGAAAACGCCAGCGCCAGATAGGCGACGATCCCGACCGCTACCGCAATCAAGTCGTTCCCCCAACCGCCGACCGGGATCGGTGGCGCGCCTGCGTCGATTCGGCGCTTGAGCGAGATCCGGTCGAACACCGCCCATCCCAGGAACGAGCCGAACAGAATGATGCCGCCAAGATCGCCATTGGCGATGAGATGCGCCGCCGCCCACAGTTTGACGCCGGCGAGCATCGGATGCTTCAGCGTGGTGTAGATGCGGCCACGGATGTAGGCCGCCACCACCAGGATAACGGCCGGCAGCATCAACGCCATGGTGATGTGCTTGAGCGCCTTGGGCGGCTCCCAGACATCGATCATCCCGGCCGCTCGATAATGGCCAAACCCCCAGGCGATCAGCACTATTCCCGCGAGCGATACCAGCGCGTAGCCGATCTTGTAGGTACCCTCGCCCAGTGAAGCGACAAGGCGCGCACGCCGTTCGCGTTGGGCCGGCAATGTATGGGCGCCGAGGAACAGGACAAGCCCCAGGATCATCACCGCCAGTCCCATGATGTTCTCCTCCGCATGCCGGCTTCTGTCGGCATCGGGTAACACTTCCCGGGCCCAAACGGCAATGCACGAGAACGGAAGGGCTGGCCCACCGGGCCGTCACGGCGTGGCCGGCTGCTTGTCGAACTCGCGGTTATCGACATAGCGGATCGCGATCGGCCGCCCGGCCAGCGCGCCGCCGAGACCGCCGGTGAATTTCAGCGGCACGCAGGCCTCAAGCGAGGCGCTGATCGCCTTGAAATAGGTGTCGCGGACATCCGGAGCCACCCCCGCCGTCGCGTAGGTCACACGCGGGGGCCCGATCATGTCGCCGGATCGCTTGAAGCTGAAGCGCACCGTCATCTGCATGCCCTCTTTCGCGGCCGGCACCTCGGGCGGCGTCCAGCAGGACCGCAACGCGGCAAAAAGGTCGCCGATACTGTCGAGATCGTGGTCGGGCTTCTGGTATTTGGCAGCGTCGTCCTTCGAAGGCATGCTCTCGACCGTGAGTTGCAGGTTCTCGCCGTAGGGATAGTCGATCTCGGGAATGCAGGGGCCGCGATTGAGCACGCTGCAGAAATACGGCGTGCATGGCCTCCCGGACAATACGCTGCAGGGTGCATGCGCAAACGGGGTGGCATCGATGGGATGCCGCCGCCTTGCATCGGCCGGTCCGGCAATGGCTGATCCGGCGATGACAACGATGAGACCGATGGCAATGCGACGGAGCATGCAACGAGCCCTCGGAGCAGCACAACCAAGCTTATGTCGCGCAGGATGATACGCTCAGTGAGCCGTATCAAGCCTGGCCTCGTTCACATCCGCGCGCTCTCGGCCGATGGTTCCGCGACGCTCTTGCGGGGCACGACGGTCAGGCGCGGCGCGTCTCGGCTCACCCTACGCCTTCTTCTTCACATCCTTGATGCTGGAGAAGGTGATGCCCTCGGCGCGTTCCCTGGTGTAGCCGAGATAGAATTCGTTCTTGGCGAGGAACACCGGATCGCCATCGACGTCGTCGGCCACGCCGGAACCGTTGGCGGCAATAAAGGCGTCGAGTTTCTTGCGGTCGTCCGACGAAATCCAGCGCGCCAGCTGGAACTCGGAGACCTCGAATTCCACCGGCAGCGCATATTCGGCGTCAAGCCGCGCCTTCAGGACGTCGAGCTGCAGCGGGCCGACGACGCCGACCAGCGCGGGCGCGCCATCGCGCGGGCGAAATACCTGGACCACGCCCTCCTCCGACATCTGCTGCAAGGCCTCTTTGAGCTTCTTGGCCTTCATGGCGTCGGTGAGGCGAACCCGGCGGACGATTTCCGGCGCAAAACTGGGAACGCCGACGAAGGTGAGATCCTCGCCCTCGGTCAGGGTGTCGCCGATCCTTAAGGTTCCGTGATTGGGGATGCCAACGACGTCGCCGGCAAATGCCTCGTCGGCCAATGCGCGATCCTGCGCGAAGAAAAATTGCGGGCTGGAGAGCGACATGTTCTTGCCGGTGCGCACCAGTTTCGCCTTCATGCCGCGGGTCAGCTTGCCTGAGCACAGCCGCGCGAATGCGATGCGGTCGCGATGGTTCGGATCCATATTGGCCTGGATCTTGAACACGAAGGCGCTCATGCGCGGCTCGGCCGCTTCGACCTTGCGCAGATTGCTTTCCTGCGCGCGCGGCGGCGGCGCGAAACGGCCGAGGCCCTCCAGGAGGTCGCCGACGCCGAAATTGCGCAGCGCGCTGCCGAAATAGACCGGCGTCAGATGTCCCTCACGAAACGCCTCGAGACCGAACGGCTTGCAGGCCTCCGACACCAGCGCGAGTTCTTCCTTGATCGCGCCGACATCGAGATTGGCGTTACGGCCAGCGAGCTCCGCAATGTCGATCTGTTGCGCCGCGCCGGTCTTGGCGCCGCCGCCTTCCAAAAGGCGCACGCCGCCGGTCGAGAGATCGTAGGTGCCGAGGAAATCGCGGCCGCGGCCGACCGGCCAGGTCATCGGGGTGGTATCGAGCGCCAGCGTCTTTTCGATCTCGTCCAGGAGATCGAAGGTGTCGCGGCTCTCGCGGTCCATCTTGTTGATGAAGGTGATGATGGGAATGTCGCGCAGGCGGCAGACCTCGAACAGTTTTCGCGTCCGCGCCTCGATGCCCTTGGCGGCGTCGATCACCATGACGGCGGAATCGACGGCGGTCAGCGTGCGGTAGGTGTCTTCGGAGAAATCCTCGTGGCCCGGCGTATCCAGGAGGTTGAACACCAGGCCTTCGAACTCAAAGGTCATCACCGAGGTGACGACGGAGATGCCGCGCTCGCGCTCGATCTTCATCCAGTCGGATCGGGTGTTGCGCCGCTCGCCCTTGGCCTTGACCTGCCCGGCGAGATTGATCGCGCCGCCGAACAGCAGCAGCTTTTCGGTCAGCGTGGTCTTGCCGGCGTCCGGATGCGAGATGATCGCAAAGGTGCGCCGGCGCGCCACTTCAGCTGTGAGAGGCGAGCGGGACGGCGATTCGGCAGTGAGAGCGAGGTCGGACATAGGGGTGAGCGTTTGGCAGGGAAACCGGGCCGGATCAAGCAGGATCGGCACCAACCCATATATGGATTGCGCGGCTTTACTCCAGTCAGGGGACCAAAAATCGCAGCAACGGCACGGCCCAATACGCCAGCGCCGCAACGCCGCCCGCGGCCGGGATGGTGATCACCCAGGCGTAGACGATCGAACTCGCCACGTTCCAGCGCACCGCCGAGACCCGCCGCGCGGCGCCGACGCCGACGATGGCGCCCGTGATGGTGTGGGTTGTCGACACGGGAACCCCGAGAAAGGTCGCCATGAACAGCGTCGCGGCGCCGCCGGTCTCCGCGCAGAATCCCTGCATCGGCGTCAGCTTGGTGATCCTCAGGCCCATGGTACGGACGATCCGCCAGCCGCCCATCAAAGTGCCCAGCGCCATCGCCGCCTGGCACGCCAGCACCACCCAGAACGGCACCGAAAATTGCGCACCGAGCTTTCCCTGCGAGTACAGCAGCACGCCGATGATGCCCATGGTCTTTTGCGCATCGTTGCCGCCGTGACCGAGCGAATAGAGCGAGGCGGAAGCGAACTGCAGGATCCGGAAGGCACGGTCGACGGCGAACGGCGTCGAGCGCACGGACGCCCACGACACGATCGCGACCAGAACCAGCGCCAGCAGGAAACCAATCAGCGGCGACAGCACGATTGCGAGCAATGCCTTGGACAGGCCGCTCCAGACCGCGGCCGAAAGTCCGGCCTTGGCCATGCCGCCGCCGACCAGCCCTCCGATCAAGGCGTGCGAGCTCGAGGACGGTATCCCCAATGCCCAAGTGATCAGATTCCAGACGATCGCCCCGACAAGGGCTGCAAAGATGACCTGCACATCGATCACGCTGGGTTCAATGATCCCGACGCCGATGGTCTGGGCGACATTGAGCCCGAACACCAGGAAGGCGACGAAATTGAAGAACGCCGCCCAGAACACCGCGTATTGCGGCCGCAGCACCCGGGTCGACACGATCGTTGCGATCGAGTTGGCGGCGTCGTGCAATCCATTGAGAAAGTCGAACAGCAGCGCGACGGCAATTAATCCGACCAGAACCGGAAGACCAAGCGTGGCATCCACTGCGCGGCCCTGCCCTATACCTGTTCGATCACGATACTGTTGATCTCGTTCGCCACGTCGTCGAACCGGTCGGCGACTTTCTCCAGATGATCGTAGATCTCCGCGCCTACGATGAAGTCCATCGCGTTGGCATCGCGGTGCTTGAGGAAAAGCTCCTTCAGCCCGATATCGTGGAGGTCGTCGACGCGGCCCTCCAGCTTGGTAAGCTCCTCGGTGATCGCCGTCAGCATCGCGACGTTGGCGCCGATCGACTGCAGCAAGGGAAGCGCGCGGCCGACGAGATTGGCGCACTCGACCAGCAGAGTACCCATTTCGCGCATCGGCGGCTCGAAGGTGCGGACCTCGAACAGCACCACGGCTTTCGCGGTCTGCTGCATCTGGTCGATGGCATCATCCATCGAGGTGATCAGATTCTTGATGTCGCCCCGGTCGAACGGCGTGATGAACGTCCGGCGCACCGCGGTGAGCACCTCGCGCGTGATGTTATCGGCGTCATTCTCGTGCTGGTTGACGCGCTGACAGAATACCGGCGTTTCCTCCCCGCCGCGGAGCATGCCCTGCAACGCCAGCGCGCCCTGCAGCACGGCCTGGGAGTGCCGGGCGAAGAGATCGAAAAACCGTTCTTCCTTCGGAAGAAAGGCGCGAAACCAACGCAGCATAGGCTATGTCCATTGTCGCAAAATCGGCCCGCTGAGGCGGCCCGTCACATGATTGTCATAAACCACTTTCGGGCGAAAGGCAGGCGGTTGTTGGAACCGGGTCATCCACCGCTTTGTGGGGCTCGAAAATGTCCCGCAAACCGCCCGCCTAGAGCGATCGCCGGAAATAATGCGCGATCTCGCCGACCACGCCGCGGCGGAACGCCAGCACGCAGGCGACGAAGATGCCGCCCTGGATCACCGTCACCCACTGCCCGAACCCGGCCAGATATTGCTGCATGGCGATGATCACGAAGGCACCGACCACCGGGCCAAATACAGTGCCGAGGCCGCCGACCAGCGTCATCAGCACGATTTCGCCGGACATACTCCAGTGCACGTCGGTCAACGAGGCGTTCTGTGCCACAAATACCTTCAGCGAGCCGGCAAAGCCCGCCAGGGTGCCAGAGAGGATATAGGCAAGCAGCTTGTATTGGTCCGTTTTGTAGCCGAGCGAGATTGCCCGCTGCTCATTCTCCCGGATCGATTTCAGCACCTCGCCGAACGGAGAGTTGATGGTGCGGAAGATGACCAGGAAACCGAACAGGAAGCCGGCAACGATGACGTAATAAAGCACGGTCGGCTTGGCGAGGTTGAATATCCCGAACAAATAGCCTTGCGGAATGCCCTGGATGCCGTCCTCGCCATGGGTGAACGGCGTTTGCAGATAAATGAAATAAAGCAGTTGCGACAGCGCGAGCGTGATCATGGCGAAATAGATGCCCTGGCGGCGGATCGCGATGACCCCGGTGATGACGCCAAGGCCTGCGGCGCCGGCGGTACCAACCAGAATTCCAAGTTCCGGCGTCACCCCCCAGACCTTCAATGCGTGGGCGGTGATGTAACCCGCGGTTCCCAGGAACATCGCGTGGCCGAACGACAGCAATCCGCCATAGCCGATCAGGAGGTTGAAGGCGCAAGCCAACAGCGCAAAGCACAGCGCCTGCATCACGAAGAACGGGTAGACGCCGGTCAATGGCACGACCACCAGCAGTGCGGTCATGATGCCGAAGGCGATCATCTCGTCGCGGATCGTCCGCCCGGTCACCGGTATTGTATCGTCGGTCATCGCCGTCATGTCAGGTCGCCCGTCCCGTCAGTCCAGAAGGCTTCACAAGCAGCACCAGCACCATGAGGACAAATACCACGGTGTTGGAAGCCTCGGGATAGAAGTATTTGGTCAGTCCCTCAATCACCCCGAGCGCAAAGCCAGTGATGATCGATCCCATGATGGAGCCCATGCCGCCGATCACCACGACCGCGAACACCACGATGATCAGATCCGCGCCCATCAGCGGACGCACCTGGTTGATCGGCGCCGACAGCACGCCGGCGAGCGCCGCAAGGCCGACGCCTAGCCCGTAAGTCAACGTGATCATTCGCGGCACGTTGATGCCGAAGGCGCGCACCAGCGTCGGATTCTCGGTGGCGGCGCGTAGGTAGGCGCCAAGCCGGGTTCGCTCGATCAGGTACCAGGTTCCCAAACATACGACGAGCGAGAAGATTACCACCCAGCCCCGGTAAATCGGCAGGAACATGAAGCCGAGATTCGTGCCGCCTTTCAGTTCGTCGGGGATCGCATAAGGCAAGCCGGACGAGCCGAAATAATTTTGGAAGACGCCTTGCACGATCAGCGCGATGCCGAATGTCAAAAGCAATCCGTAGAGATGGTCAAGGCCAGCAAGCCATTGCAGCATGGTTCGCTCGAGGATCATTCCGAAGATGCCGACGACGATCGGAGCGATAATCAACGCCCACCAGTAGTTAAGGCCGATGCCAACGTGGAACGACTCCAGCGGGCGCAGCTTTATCGTCCCCACTAGCGGCAACGACACGTCGTTGAACAGAGTTAACCAAGACCCATTCAAGAACGAGGTCATTGTGGGAACGTCAATTCCGTTAAGTAGAAAAAACGCAACGAACGCGCCCATCATGTAGAGCGCGCCGTGCGCGAAATTGATGATGTTGAGCATTCCGAAGATCACGGCCAGCCCAAGGCTGAGCAGCGCGTAGAACGAGCCGTTGATCAGTCCCACCAGGAGCTGTGCGTAGAGAGCTTGCATATCGATCGATCTTTCGCGCTCTATCCCGTTGTCACGCCGGACAATCCCCGCCGGCCCGAGGCCGACGGGGGCTGGCCGCTATTTCTTCAGCATCGCACACTTGCTTTCCGACAGCGGCGTGAATGCCTGGTTGCCGGGAACCGTGCCGATCAGCTTGTAGAAATCCCAGGGGGCCTTGGATTCCGAAGGCTTCTTCACCTCGAACAGATAGGCCGAATGGATGGTGCGGCCGTTGGGTTGAATCTCGCCCTTGCCAAACAGCGGATCATCAGTCGGGATGGATTTCATTTTTTCCACGACCTTGACGCCGTCGTGCGGATTGCCGCCAAGCGCTTCCAGAGCCTTAAAGTAGTGAATCAGGCCGGAATAGACGCCGGCCTGGACCATCGTCGGCGGTGCACCGTTCTTCATCCGCGCGGCAAATTTCTTGGAGAATGCCCGGGTCTGATCGTTCATGTCCCAATAGAAGGTCTCGGTGAAGTCCAACCCCTGGGCTGTTTCAAGACCGATGGCCTTGATATCGGTGATGAACAACAGAAGAGCCGCCAGCTTCTGCCCACCCTTGACGATGCCGAATTCGGCCGCCTGCTTGATGCTATTGGTGGTGTCACCGCCGGCATTCGCGAGCCCAATGACCTTGGCTTTCGACGACTGCGCCTGCAGCAGGAACGAAGAGAAATCGGCGGTATTCAGGGGATGCTTGACGCTGCCGAGTACCTTGCCGCCATTGGCCAGAATGACCGCGGTGGTGTCGCGTTCCAGCGCGGCACCGAACGCATAATCCGCGGTGAGGAAAAACCAGGTGTCGCCGCCGGCCTTCACCAGCGCCTGCCCGGTGCTGTGGGCGAGCATGTAGGTGTCGTAGGTCCAGTGCACGGTGTTGGGCGAGCATTGCGCGTTGGTGAGATCGGAAGTCGCCGCGCCGGAATTGATGTAGACGCCGTTCTTTTCCTTGACGATATTGTTGACCGCGAGTGCCACGCCGGAATTCGGCACGTCGACGATGACGTCGACCTTGTCGACATCGAACCACTGCCGCGCGATGGCGGTGCCGATATCGGGCTTGTTCTGATGATCGCCGGAAATGATGTCGATCTTCCAGCCCTTGGCGGCAAGACCGGAATCCTCGACCGCCATATGGGCGGCGAGCGTCGAGCCGGGCCCGCCGAGATCGGCGTAAAGCCCGGATTGATCGGAAAGCGCGCCGATTTTGACGGTCTTGTCCTGGGCGGCAGCGAGGCTTGCGGCCGCGAAGCTCAGCGCCGTGCCCAGCAGCAATGATGTGACAATTCTGGTTTTCATGGTGGTCCCTCTGTGGATCGTTCCCGCTCTTCTTCAGACGCCGAGATAGGTGTGAAGCTTTTCCATATTGGCCTGCAGTTCGGCGTTGGCAAAACCGTCGATGATCTTGCCGTGCTCGACAATGTAGTAGCGGTCCGCCACCGTTGCGGCGAACCGGAAGTTCTGCTCGACCAGAAGAATTGTGAAACCTTCGTTCTTGAGACGCTTGATGGTGTGGCCGATCTGCTGAATGATGACCGGCGCGAGACCTTCGGTCGGCTCGTCCAGCATCAGAAACCGCGCGCCGGTCCGCAGGATCCGTCCGATCGCCAGCATCTGCTGCTCGCCGCCCGACAATTTGGTGCCCTGGCTGTTCAGCCGCTCCTTGAGATTGGGAAACAGCTCGAAGATCTGGTCCAGCGACAGGCCGCCGCTGCGCACCACCGGCGGCAGCAGCAGGTTTTCACGAACGTCGAGGCTGGCAAAAATCCCGCGTTCCTCCGGACAGAACGCTATTCCCAGGCGCGCAATCTTGTCCGACGAGGCGCGGGTAATATCCCGGCCATCGAAACGGATCGAGCCCGTGCGCTTGCCGATAATCCCCATGATCGATTTCAGCGTGGTGGTCTTGCCGGCGCCGTTGCGTCCGAGCAGGGTGACGACCTCGCCGGCTTTCACCTCGAAATTGATACCGTGCAGGATGTGGGACTCGCCGTACCAGGCCTCTAGATTCTGAACCGACAGCACCGACGCGCCGGATGTCGGCGCCGACTTCGTGGCGGCATCGGCCGTTTTCGAATCAACCATGCCCTGCCCCCAGATAGGCTTCCTTGACGCGCGCATCCTTGGACAGATCGGCATAATTGCCTTCCGCCAGCACATGACCGCGCGTCAGCACGGTGATGATGTCGGACAGGTTGGCGACGACGCTGAGATTGTGCTCGACCATCAGGATCGTGTATTTCGCCGAGATGCGCTTGATCAGGGCTGCGATCTTGTCGATGTCCTCGTGTCCCATGCCGGCCATCGGCTCATCGAGCAGCATCATTTCCGGGTCGAGCGCCAGCGTGGTGGCTATTTCGAGCGCGCGCTTGCGCCCATAGGGCATCTCGACCGCCGGCGTCTTCGCAAACTCGCTGAGGCCGACATCGTCGAGCAGTTCACGGGCGCGGCCGTTGAAGCGGTCGAGCACGGACTTGGAACGCCAGAAATCGAAGGAGTGCCCGTGCTGACGCTGCAGCGCGACCCGCACGTTCTCGAGCGCGGTCAGATGCGGAAATACCGCCGAAATCTGAAACGAGCGCACCAGACCGAGGCGCGCCACATCGGCCGGCGCCATCGCCGTAATGTCCTGCCCCTTGTACAGGATTTGACCTGCCGAAGGCTTCAGGAACTTGGTCAAGAGATTGAAGCATGTCGTCTTGCCGGCGCCGTTTGGGCCGATCAACGCGTGAATGCTGCCGCGGCGGACCCGGAGGTCGACGTCGCGAACGGCAAAGAACCCCGCGAATTCCTTGGTTAATCCGTGGGTTTCGAGAATGAACTCATCAGCCAATCAAATTTCCCCCATCAGCCATCGCCGTGACGCCCCATCGCGGCTGGCCAATCTTTTCTTACCGGCAGGTTCTCCCAGGCGTCCTGGAAATTCGCCTTGGGACCTGCCGCCTCCGGGCCGGAATATGCCGTCAACGGCCCGCCTTACGCAAGGCGGAAAGCTGGGCATAGCCGCAGGCGCGCGGCGGCCCGATTGGCCATTAGTCGAATGGCAAAAGCGGTCAAGAGCAGACGATCGAGCGCTTCGCCCCAGGGCTGTTGTTGAGCGGCCGATCAGGCAAGGCGGAAAGCTGTCGTTAACGGTGTTTCGCTGCATTCTCTGGTTTTCATTAAAAATTTCCGCCTTGGGATCGATGGTGGGCCTTTGCATCGAGACCGGACCCGCAACCTTGGATTTCGAAAGCGCCAACCCGACGATCGTCAAATCGATCAAGCAGCGTGATCTCCTGAACACGTGGTTGCGGCTTTATGCCCGTATCCAACAACTGCCGCATATCGCGGGATACCAGCCCGAGCGGCTCGCCGACGAGCTTCCGGACCTCGTCTTTTACACCGTTGAGGCAGCACACTCGCTTCCGCGTCTGGTGATCCAGAGCAACGGCACGCGAATGTCGGCCGCCTACGGCCACAGCGGCAAGGGCCGATATCTCGACGAATATCTCGGCGCCAAGCTCTCTTCCGTCGTGATGCCGATCTATCATGAATGTCTGAAGCGTGCGCTTCCCGTCTACACCATCTCCAACATCGACGACATCTATGGGCGACTCGTCGCCTATGAACGACTGCTGCTGCCGTTCTCCGATGGCGGCGGCGTGACCCATGTGATCGCGTCGTTGAAGACGATCTGCGAGGATGGCGGATTCGAAATCAAAAACCTGATGCGGGGAAATGACGCCTTGCCGGTCGCGAAGCTGCTCGCCGTTATCGATCGCGACCTTTTCCATCGCGCGCCTGGCCGCATTCCGGCCGGCGATCAGATCGTGTTCGGTTAGCTGCTGCGGCTTTCATATCGAGCCGAGTCAGGTCTTGCCGCGCCGCGATCCGCCTGAAGCTATCACTTCGCTCGCGTAGATTTCCGGCTTGAAGCCGACCAGCAATTTGCCGCCGGACTCGAGCACCGGCCGCTTGATCATCGAGGGCTGCGCCAGCATCAGGGCCAGCGCCTTCTTCTCGTTCAGCCCCTCCTTGTCGCCATCAGGCAATTTGCGAAACGTGGTGCCGGCGCGGTTGAGCAGCGCCTCCCAGCCAACTTCGTCGCTCCACTGCTTGAGCTTGTCCTTGGCGATGCCCTCGGTCTTGTAGTCATGAAAGCCGTAAGCCACGCCATGGCCATCGAGCCAGGCGCGGGCCTTCTTCATGGTGTCGCAGTTCTTGATACCGTAGATGGTGACCGGTTTCGTCATCTTTCGATTTGTCCACTTCTGTCGTAAGGGAAGAAACTGCGGCGGCGCCCTTCCCGCTCAGGGCCGTTTCGGAATCTCTAACCCACGTTTCACCGCGGGTCGTGCCAGGCCGCGATCGAGCCAGGCCGAGACGTTGCCGAAATCATCGAACCCGACCAGTTCGCGCGCGCCGTAAAAGCCGATCAGATTGCGCACCCAGCCGAGCATCGAGATGTCCGCAATGGTGTAATCGTCGTCCATGATCCACTGCCGTCCGCCGAGACGCCCCTCGATCACGCCGAGCAGACGCTTCGATTCGGCGACATAGCGCTCGAGCGGCCGCTTGTCCGCGATCTCCTTGCCGGCGAATTTGTGGAAGTAGCCGACCTGGCCGAACATCGGCCCGATTCCACCCATCTGGAAGTACACTCACTGGATGGTCTGGTAGCGGCGCGCCGCGTCAGCCGGCAGCAGCTTGCCGGTTTTCTCGGCGAGATATTGCAGGATCGCGCCCAACTCGAACAGCCCGAGAGGTTCACCACCCGGTCCATCCGGATCGATGATGGCAGGGATTTTGCCGTTCGGATTCAGCGACAGGAACTCCGGCGTCTTCTGGTCGTCCTTGTTGAAGTCGACCAGATGCACCTCATAGGGAAGTCCGATCTCCTCCAGCATGATCGAGACCTTGACGCCGTTCGGCGTCGGTAACGAGTAAAGCTGCAGCCGGTCGGGATGCTGCGCCGGCCAACGTTTCGTGATCGGGAATGCGGCAAGATCGGGCATCGCGGCTTGTTCTCTCTATCTGGTGGACTGCGTGGCCAATGTTTGGGTCTAGCGCGGCGCGCCGTCATCGAGGCTGACGATCACGGCGGCATTGGCGATGATGATGGCATCACTGCCCTGCTCCGCAGGAATCTCCAGCCCGCCCTTGACTGCGGTCACGGTCACGGTGCCGTAAGGCAGCTCTTTCGCCACCGCCGAGGTGTCGACCGCGCCGGGGTCCGGCACGCCGATAGTGACATCGACGAACATGTCGCTGGAGGTCTTGCCCACCATCCGGAAGAAACCGAGGCTGGAGTGGCGGATGGCGTCCGAGACCGCGCGCCTCGCCGCCTTGGTGGCGTCCTTGCCGTGAACGTCAACGCCCATGCCCATTTCGGTGATACAGCGCACGCGTGCCATCGGGTTTTTCTTTCGTTAGAACGGAGGGCATCAATCTATGAAGTTTCGCCTCGCGTGCCAATATGAGGACCTTGCGCGTTGGCACGCAATCCACTTTTCCAGCTTCAGGTTTCAACGAAAAGCTCCCCGGCACACACGCGGAGCAACGCGCCTGATGGTTCGAGACGGCGCGCAAGGCGCGCCTCCTCACCACGAGGGACTCGCGTCGCGCGGCGCCTGACGACCTCGTCCTGATGAGCCGCGCATCTTTGCGCGGCGTCTCGAAGGACGGAACCGGGCGAGAGGCCTCAAACGCGATTTTGCGATCCCGCGGCGCGGATAGCGCCCGAGTTGTGCGTCAGCTGTGTCCCTCCAAAGACAGAGGGAGCAGGAAACGCCGGGTGCCAGCCGCACCCGTAGCCGCGCGTGGTGGGTAGAAAGCACGCGCGTTAGTCACCACAGGTTCGGCCGAAATCACCCGGCGTTTCCTGCGCAATGGTTTTAACGGTTTCCTTCGTACTCTCCCCGGTGACCGGGCTTTCTTGCCAGCGTCGCTCTCGCTGGTTGCCCAGCGAAAACTTGACACCAGCGTCGGGGCGTCAGGACCACACGACTTCGCCGTCCGCCTCGGCGCCGCTCGTCTTGCGTCGCCAAAGCGTCCACCGCATCCCGCGCCCAACGTCCGTGACGATCGCGATACGCCCCTTGGTGAGGCGGGACGTCGGAATCAATAATGCTGATTTTAGCGAGGCCCAAAGCGGAATTTTTTTCGAACTGGGGCTGGACACGCGATTTGTGCGACGGCTGGTTGATTTGCCCGGCGGGCTGACCGCAGGCGAGGATGCACTTGGCTGTCTGCTGCCTAACGACCATTGCGAAACCCACGACAACTTCGAGGCCCCAGGCATGATCCTCCATTGATTTATATCGTAGTGCGATATAAATCGGGCCGCGCAAGCTGCCATCTAGCCCGCCGAACGCCAAGCTACGCTCCCAATCCAGGAAACGTTATGCATCGCACCACGCCCGCCAATGCCAAGCCGGGGCATCTGCCTCGACTCGGTGATTTCACCACCGATCGCCGCGTTCTGATGCTCATCGCCATGGCGATTGTTGTCGGCACCGGTGGCGCGGCGGCGGCCTGGCTGCTATTGCGAGCGATCGCCCTCGTCACCAACCTGGTATGGTTCCAGACATTCGGCACGCAAAGCATATCGCTCGCCAACCTTAAACCCAGCCCTTGGATGGTCCTGGCGCCTACCGTTGGCGGCCTCATCATCGGGCTGATGGCGCGCTTTGGCTCCGAGAAGATCCGGGGTCACGGCATCCCCGAAGCCATCGAGGCCATACTGATCGGCGGCAGTCGCATGGAGCCCAAAGTGGCGATGCTCAAGCCGCTGTCTTCTGCGATCTCGATCGGCACCGGAGGGCCCTTCGGCGCCGAAGGCCCGATCATCATGACGGGTGGCGCGATCGGTTCGCTGTTCGCACAATGCTTCAGCCTCAGCGCCGCGGAGCGCAAGACCCTGCTTGTTGCCGGAGCCTCCGCCGGCATGACGGCCATCTTCGGCACACCGATTGCCGCGGTGCTGCTGGCGGTCGAGCTTTTGCTGTTCGAATGGAAGCCGCGCAGTTTGCTTCCGGTCATCGCAGCCAGCACCGTATCCATCGCCTGGCGTCCACTGCTGCTCGGCAGCGGCGCGCTGTTTCCGTTCGCCGGCCATCTTGATCTGCCGTGGTGGGGACTTTTCCTCTGTATCGGCGTTGGCGTCGTCGCCGGACTGCAATCGGGAGTTCTCACCGGCCTGCTCTACAAGGCGGAGGACCTGTTCGGCCGGCTGCCGATGCACTGGATGTGGTGGCCGGCGATCGGCGGCCTGGTCGTCGGACTGGGTGGACTTCTGCAACCGCGCGCACTCGGTGTCGGCTATGACGTCATCGGCGATCTGCTCAACAGCCATCTTGGCGTGCCGGACGTCGCGCGGATCCTCGCCGTGAAATCGATCATCTGGATCGTCGCGCTCGCCTCGGGCACGTCCGGCGGCGTGCTCGCACCGTTGCTGATCTTCGGTGGATGCGCCGGTTGGCTCGAGGGTCAGTATCTGCCGGGCGACGCAGGCGCCTGGGCGCTGGTCGGCATGGCGGCAATGATGGGCGGCACCATGCGCTCGCCCCTCACCGGCATCCTGTTTGCGGTCGAGTTGACCGGCGATTTCGCGCTACTCGAGCCGCTGCTGCTGGCAACCGGTGCGTCATATGCCGTCACAGTGCTGTTGCTCAAGCGTTCGATCCTGACCGAGAAGATCGCCAGACGTGGCCAGCATGTCGTACGCGAATACAGTATCGACCCGTTCGAGCTTCTGCGGGTTGCCGAGGTCATGGTGTCCGAGGTCGACACCCTGCCGGCGTCGATGAAGATTGACGAGGCTGTTGCCTTTTTCGCCGACGAGGGCCGCCGCCACAAATCCTATCCGATCCTCGATGCCGACGGCATGGTCGTGGGCATGGTGAGCCGAGCCGACGTGCTGCGCTGGCGGGCGGAAACGCCGCATGGCGAGGAAACCCTGTTCGATCGCGCCTCGGACTCCTCGCTGATCGTCGGTTATGCGGATGAACCGGTATCCCATCTCGCTGACCGCATGGTGGCCGCCGATGTCGGCAGGGTACCGATCGTCAACCGCGGCACAACAAGCCTGGTCGGCCTGGTATCGCGCAAGGATCTTCTTCGCATCCGCGCCACGGCCAAATCGGCCGAGGCCAGCCGCGAGGCATTTTTTGTCCGGCGTCAGACGGCGCCGGTGGCCGGCTGAGCAGGCCTCTCCCGTCGAACCCGCCCGCCCCTTCAGAGTGGAGATCGCCCGTGCCGACAGGCCTGCTCTTCAATACCCCGGGTACGGGGGTTGCGCGATGAAACGTCACGGCGTCCCGTTGCGACCGTGACACGGGAAGGCGGAACGCAGCCGATCAACCACCCGACCGGTGCATGGCGATGCCCATAATTGCTCCGATGAACAGCAAGAAACACGCAGTCGACTGGATGAAGAACCCTCGACATCAAGAACGGCCGCTCGACGCAAGAGGTCGGCGTCGATGCCATGACCGGGCGCGTGCTGGAGAACGCCGAGGAAGGCAAGAATCCGGATTGAGCGCTCGCCAATTGGAACAAGGGCGAACGCGGTTGGAAACTCCAATCGCGTTCGTCACGCTGAAGGGATCGTCGCATGAACGACGCGCAAAGCACCGCGCTAAGCAAAGTGCCGGAAATCACGCTGGGATTCTGGGTCATCAAGATTCTCGCAACGACCCTCGGAGAAACCGGCGGCGATGCCGTGACCATGTCCATGCATCTGGGTTACGCGATCGGTACCGTCATATTCTTTGGCGTTTTCGCGCTCGCGGTCGCGGCCCAGATTGCCGCAAAATCCTTTCACCCCTCCCTGTACTGGACCACGATTGTCGCGACCACGACGGTCGGAACAACAATGGCGGATTTCGCGGATCGGTCGATGGGGATCGGCTATGCCGGAGGCTCGACGATCCTCTTCCTGGCACTGATGGCCTCGCTGGCCATCTGGCGCTGGTACGAGGGTTCGGTTTCCGTCAACACGGTCGCCACGCCCAGGGTCGAGGTCTTTTACTGGGTGACAATCCTGTTCTCCCAGACGCTCGGCACGGCGCTCGGCGACTGGATGGCCGATACAAACGGTCTCGGCTATGAGGGCGGCGCGCTGGTGTTTGGCGCGGGCCTGGCGCTCGTCGCCGCCGCGTATTTCCTGGCGAATGTCTCCCGCGTTCTGCTGTTCTGGTTCGCTTTCATCCTCACGCGCCCTCTGGGAGCGACCCTTGGCGATCTCCTGGACAAGCCGCTTGCGGATGGCGGGTTGGCGATCAGCCGGTTCTACGCCTCGGCAATTTTGGCTGTCTTGATCGTCGCTCTGATTGTCCTGCTCCCACAAAAAGCCGGCGCACATCCAGGCGCACGCGAGCGCAATGGGTGAGGGAAGTGTCCCCGATCAGGGACCATCGAAACGCCCCGAGGCCTATTCCGGCACCGTTTGCCACCGAACACCGCAGCTTCTGCTAATCCGATCCACCGCGCGGTCTGCGCGCCGTCTGCCACCAGCATGAGATCGATCAGCTGAACGGCCTGTTCTGGATCAAGCGGCTGTCCCGCTTCAAGCGCGAGCGGCTGATCAGGCGCTTCGAGAAAGTGTCGCGGGGTTGAGACGATGGTGGAACCGAGGATGACATCGGGAATCGCGATGTGATTGTCATGCCTGTCAATTTGCGCTAGGCACCGATGTGGATGCTTGACGGAAATTTTTCGGCCTGCGGCGGGCGGGACGTCGGGTAATCGGTGGAACAGAGAATTATGGCGCGCAACATTCTGATCCTTGGAGCCTCGTATGGCTCATTGCTGGCGACCAAGCTGTTGATGGCGGGTCACAACGTGACGCTGGTTTGCCGGAACAAGACGGCAGAACTCATCAACCGCGACGGTACGGAAGTTCGCATCAAGTTGCGTGACGAGGCGATGCACCGGGCGATTTTCTCGCGCAATCTGCCCGGCAAACTGGACGCGGTTACGCCCGGCGACGTCGACGTTTCGCGTTATGATCTGGTTGGTCTTGCCATGCAGGAACCGCAATACACCAACCATACGATCCGGGTGCTGATGATCAAGATCGCCGCAGCGAAGCTGCCTTGTCTTTCGATCATGAACATGCCGCCGCTGCCCTATCTCAAGCGGATTGCGGCACTGGCGGAAATGGAGCTGGAGGAGGCCTATACCAATGCCCAGATATGGGAGCGGTTCAAACCGGGACTGGTGACGCTCTGCTCGCCCGATCCGCAGGCCTTCCGTCCGCCGGAAGAGGCGGCGAATGTGCTGCATGTCGGCCTCGCCACGAACTTCAAGGCGGCGGTTTTCGAGGACGAGAAACACAACCTGCTGCTTCGGGAGCTGGAAGCCGACATCGACGCGGTGAAGCTCGATGGGCTGGACGTTCCCGTAAAACTCAAGGTGTTCGATTCGCTGTTCGTGCCGCTGGCAAAATGGTCGATGCTGTTGACCGGGAATTACCGCTGCATCACGCTGCACGAACCGCGGTCGATCCGCGACGCCGTGCACAGCGATTTGAAGCTCTCGCAGTCGATCTATGACCACGTCGACGCCATCGCCCGGCGCCTGGGCGCCGAGGCGAAGGACCAGGTTCCCTTCGAAAAATATGCCAAGGCGGCGGAAAGCCTTCTCAAACCCTCTTCCGCCGCGCGCGCGGTGGCCAGCGGAGCCCCCTTCATCGAGCGCGTCGACCTGCTCGTGAAGTTGATCTCGCATCAGCTTGGCATGCCCAATGCCGAGATCGATCGCACGGTCGAGATCGTCGATCAGAAACTGAATGAGAAGATCGTGGCAGGTGGTTCCGGCTCGGCGTGAAAATCCACCAATCCTTCCACGGTGGTGCAATGCGCGGAGCCATGTCATCGGACGCGCGTCCGCGCGACCCGGTGGCTATCGCGCCCTAGGGGCTGTTTCCTGGAAGGTTACACCGATTGGCTCGCCGAGGCGTCTGGCACGCCGTGCCGATGAAGTCGTCCCCTACTCCCACTCGATCATTTTAAGCCATGGTAACGCGTTGATCTAACAGCGCAAATCTTTTCTGCGCACGACGAAGAACCGTCTCCCGATCCGTCAGAAACTTTCGCTCTTGATTTCACAAGAGAATTTCCACGATCTTCAAATCTGCCGGTTCCAGCAACTATCGGCATCAATCAGTCGAATTTTGACGTATCTCGTGAGAGTGACGTCGTCGGCCTGGCGAAGAAAAGACCGTCAGCCCTGCCGATCACGATACGTCGTCACTCGCGCATGGTCGACATCGACAAAGTCTTTGGGCGTCAATTGGGCACCTCGACTGTGCGTCTGCCAAGCAGGTTCACGCGCGTGCGACGAATGGTCGGGGCTTCGACCACGCGGCCATCGTCATAGCGAAAGCGCAACGCATCTTCCGGGCATTGCACGATGCAGGCGCCGCACTGGATGCACTGATCTGGTCTGTTGATCTCGACTTTGCGCTGCCGCCCATTCATCTTGAGAACGTCGCGGGGACACACTTGCACACATTCTGCGGCGCCCGTGCAGCGGTCGGCGACTAGCTCGATGTGCGCCTCGTTGTGGAAGGTATTGATGTAGCTGCCGTACCAGGGCGTGGTTCCCGCGAGATCAATCGAAAGAACCGCCATGGCGGCGATAGCCGATCCGCTTACAGCAACGAGGTGCGCCGACGTGGCCGCCCCGAGTGCGAGTAGCATCCCGCAGCCGAAGAGCGCAGCCGCAACGGCAAAGACTACGAAAGTCAGGAAGCGCCTGCGCCCTTGAACTTGTAACCAGGGAAGCAGGCCAAACAAGCCGAACACCAACATCGCGATCGCTGCTCCAGCTACCGTCGTCGTAAGGAGCCCGACGATGAGCGCCAAAATGGGCAACAAGATAATCAGCATCGGTACGCACCACAGCATCGCCATCTCCATGCGCTCCCACACCGGAAAGCGCATAAACCGCCAGCTCTTGATGACCCGTGCCCCGCGCTCAAGGAAAGCCGGCAGGTCTTCGAGCCGCGCCGGTCCCCAGCGCGTGGCAAAGCCCGTCGCGTCAGTGATGCGTCGGCGCTCGACGCCGGTGGCGCAGAGCTGCGGAAGGATGACCTCCCGCTGATCGACCTTATCGGCGATGTGCGAGGTGCGGATCACCGAAATGATGTCATGATGGGTGAGGTAGCCGCCGCCCGCAGCACACCACACGTTGATGCCCTTGCTATTGGCCACCAGCAGCCAAGCATCGTGACCGCGCAGCGCATTCCGGACGCGGCGCACGGTGAGCGTGTAGTTGCCCGTCACCAGCACCGGCAAGTCGCGGCCCGGCTTTCCGATACGCAGAAGCCCCGTCGGCGCGCGGTGCGGAAAGAGCCCGAGCAGCCGATCGCGGAGGTACCCCGGCAGGTCGGAGAGTCTCATGGCGTCTCCTTGACGGCATGGATCATGAGGAAGCTACCCGACCACATTCGCTTCGCTTCGACCACGCGAAACCCGGCCGCGCGCACCCGTTGGCAGAGGCCGCGCACCGGCCGCGTCGTGGTCTGGGTGAGCAGATACGCCGCCGCCGCGACCGGCACCCGCCGCAACCGATAAACAAGGCGCGAAACGCCACCTTCGGGCATAGTCTCGTCGGCAATCACCAGCGCGCCTCCCGGCACTAGGCGCGAATAGGCGACGTGAAGTGCGTAGTCCTGTTCCTCGGCCGACATCTCGCTCATCGCTAAGCAGAACACCACCGCATCAAAGCTTCCCTCCGCAAAGCGATCCTCAATCTCGGCCGCGCCGAGCTGCAGAAACGCCACGCTGCCTGATGCCGGCCCGCGCTTATGCCGGGCCACCTCCAGCATGCCCGCGTTAATATCGATACCGGTCACCGTCGCGCCGTGCGCAGCGCACGCCAGCGAAACGCTTCCGGTGCCACAGCCGATGTCGAGGATGCGCTTACCCAGCGCCGCCACCAACGCTGCGATGCGCTCGTACGCCTCTTCGATACGCCCGCCCGATAGCATGCGAATGCCTCGATCGTAGCGCTCCGGTGCCAACTCCAGGACCTTCATCCAGACGAAGCTGCTCATGTGGCTTTGGCTCGCGCATAGAGGTACAAGCGCGCAGCCAGCACTATCCGCGTATTTTGGCGGCGACCGACACCTTCATCAAGGCGGCCGTCTAGAGCCACCGGCGCACCTGCCGACAATAGTCGGCGTAAGCTTGGCCGAACTCTTCCCTCATACGCCGTTCCTCGAATGGAATGACCACAATTGCATAACGGCCACAGGACCGGCGAGGAGTACCAACGGCCAGGCGCGACCAACCCGGAGCTGTTGGAACAATTCGTGAGCCAGCGATTTGGTTTTGTTCACCCGATATTGCAAAGACGTGCAAGCAGATATCAGATTACATTAGCTCAATACCGGACTGGGTTAAGAATCTTCGTGGCGCACTGCAACGGGTTGCTGAACACGGAAATGCACGTCGCCTAGGGCTTTCGTAAACAAAGGCCAACAGTCGGCGCCGTACCGCACTTCGCTCCGTCCGGAGTTCCGCCACTCGGACAGAACACAGAGACCAACGTTTCGTTTGCCTCGCAGCTTACAGAGCCGTCGGCCTGCACGGCGCGGACGTTGACGATCGCCGCGTCACCCTTTTCGCCTTTGTCGCCCTTTTCTCCTGGCGCACCTTGGGAGCCTTGCGGACCCTGGGCGCCAGCTTGCCCTTGTGCGCCCGGAATGCCTTGCACACCCTGCGCGCCTTGAGGGCCGGCCGGGCCCTGCGGACCAGGATCACCTTTCGGGCCAGGATCTCTGCCGCATGCCGCGAGAGAAAGCGCCAGGCCGACGACGAGTACCGGAAAGATATTCATGCGAAGCCCCATGGATCACCCGCCAGTGGCGGATATCTCGGCATACAATGCCTTCAAAGGTTCCAAAGCCTCGATGCGACGCGCAATTGGGACTACAGATACCCGGCGCAGCGAACCGCCCCCCCCGGCGTGAACCGGCGGGCTTCGCCATGCCCTTCCGAAGTCACCCGACCCTCAAATTCTCCGCCGAGGTCTTCCCCTTGTTGGGCACTTCCTCATAGCTCACCTTTGCACCCTCATTGAGTGTGCTGAGCCCAGCTTTCTCGACCGCGGAGATGTGCACGAACACATCCTTGCTGCCGTTATCGGGCTGAATGAATCCATAGCCCTTTGTCGCGTTGAACCACTTCACCGTTCCGGTTGCCACCTTGGTCGTCTCCCATATCCGATAGGACCTCAAGACAACCTCATGCCGATTTGGAAGGCAAGCAAAACCCGTCGGGGTGAGCCGGCGGGCCCGGAGTATGGGCTGGTGCCTAGCTTCCTTCCAAATATCCGCGAATTAACTCGCGTTGAGATCCCTGGAGGCGCATACTGAGGCAATCACCGCTCGGCCTAGAATTGCCCATAAGCTGGGTAAGATTCGCCACTGGACCACACTGATAGACGCCCGCGCCACCGCGGGTGCGGGTGCGCTATCTCGAAAGAGGAGCAAATCTGATGTGTGACTATAGTCTGCATGCCGTGGCATCGCGTCCCGCCAAAGTTGGAGAGACGCTCATCACCACAACGTTCCCCAGGACCCCGACCCGTGGCTTTGCTGCAGAAGGCGAATCCGGGGTGGCGGTCTGCCTGCTTCCCGGAACCGAGTTAGCCTTCGAGCAAGACGTTAGGTACGCCCAGGGATGGATCTGGACGAGAACAACCAGCTTCCGCGTTGCCAAGTTTGGTGTGGTCGAACCAAATGTGCCGCATCGCCATCACGACGCGATCGAATTTCCCGATGGAAGCAATGTCCTGGTGACGCTGCTCGTCGAAGGCCAGCGAGCGACTGTGCTGCAATTGCCAGTTGTCCATCAGATATCGGAGCGCACCACAAAAGCTGAGGAGCACAGAAGGACACCGGCAGCAGCAGCTTCGGCCGCCGGCAGGTCCTGAGAAGTCCCGGCCATGCCTTCTTGCGTCAGCGCGACGAAGCCGGAGGCGTCGGCGGTCACTTTCTTCAGGTCGGGGACTGCGGGTAGTTCTTGAACAGATCGTAGGCTGATTGCCCAGCGTCATGAGCGAGCCCGGCCATGTAGGCGAGCCCGGCGGCGTAGTCGTCCAGACTGAGGGCGGCGATCCGGAACCGGGTGATGTCGTGCGGCCTGGTTGCGATGTGGTCCATATCGGCAGAAACTGGTGTAAATCAGCGACCCGCGCCGCCGACTCCCAAGGTCACGGTTGGACGCCAATTTACAGTATCTCCCGAACAACTCATCGGAATTGTGCTATATTTGGTCTTGGAGCGAAAGAACAGCGACGATGCACGGCATCCGCAGTACCGCTCCACCACAAAGCACATTACATGGGAGGTACGCCATGACACAGGTGATTGCTCTCTCGGTGAGTATCGCCGTTCTCGGAGGCATTTGGGCATTTCTCGCGCTGGGGCCCTTGAGTGGTTTCGTCCTCGTGTGGGCGGGCTTCATTGGCTGGGGGTGCTTCTTCCACAGCGGCGCCAACACCAATGCACTCGTTAAGACGATCATCGGCAATGCCTATGGTGCGCTGGTCGCATGGGTCGCTCTGTTGATCATCGTCAACGTCCCGGTCCCTGGTTTGGGAGCGGTCTGGCCAGCGATCGTCGTCGGCGTCACTGTGTTCTTCCTGGTCATCGTCGCCTCGATCGATCTGCTGTCCGTGGTACCGGCCAACGTCTACGGTTATGCTGCGCTGGTGGCGTACTCGCTGCACCAGCCATCCGCCGCGCCGGCCACCGGCCCATTGCAGAACCTGGTCTCGCCTTCGTTCGCCAACCCGCTGGTCTTGCTCATTGTCTCGATGGTGATCGGAGCCCTGTTCGGCTATGCCTCGGACAAGCTCGCGAAGGTGCTGCCCACAAAACACCCGACCATGGCGGCGCACGTATAACCGAAGCACGGCGTTTTGTGCCCGGTTCCAATTCCGGCATCGACTCGGTCCCAAGGTCGATGGATAACTGATCGCGGCGTCCCGTCGATTTCCGATACATGGCTAGCGCCCCGCAAAGCGCCCCCCTGATAGATATCGCAATGTCCGCGATGATCATTGAGCTTTTAGATTCCAAGGCCGAGAGCGACGATGTCGGTTTTGGAGCGGAGTTGGCTTGGTTGTCCTGTCAGATCGAGCGGCTTTCCGGTTTGTTGAAGTCCTAAAAAAAGCCGCCGCCGATCCATCAAACCGAAGCTCGATTGATCCGCCGCTATTCCGGCTAGCTAGGTCGGGGTCGAACTCATGCTGCCAAAGCTCATTGAGCATCGTTTCATGAATTGTATTTTTTTCCGCTGAGCTGCGATTTTTTCGCGAGCCGTACTCGCCACTTCAAAGGGAGATCAAAAAATGCGTGAAGCCGTCATTGTTTCATATGCCTGTACCGGGCTGGCAAAATCCGCCCGCGGCGGGTTCAATATTACCCCACCGATGTCCATGGCGGCCCACGCCATCAAGCAAGCCGTTGAGCGCGCTGGCGTCGACAAGGATTACGTCGAGGACTACTATCTCGGCAATTGCGCGCATGGCGCACCCAATATCGGCCGCCAGGCCGCGCTGCTTGCGGGCATGCCGAAATCGACCGGCGGCGTGTCGGTGAACCGCTTCTGCTCGTCCGGATTGCAGACCATCGCAATGGCGGCCAACAGCATCCGCTCGGACGGCGCCGACTGTATCGTTGCCGGCGGCGTGGAAAGCATCTCGGTCCCCGGCGGCGGCACGCCGAAGGAATTGATCGATCCGGATCTGCTCAAGGCCGCGCCCGACATCTTCATGGCGATGATCGACACCGCCGATATCGTCGCCGAGCGTTACAAGGTCAGCCGCGAATACCAGGACGAGTACTCGCTGGAATCGCAGCGCCGCATGGCCGCGGCGCAGCAGGCCAATAAGTTCAAGGACGAAATCGTCCCGATGAAGACCAAGATGAAGGTGGTCGACAAGTGGACCAAGGCCGAGAGTATCGTCGACTATGTCGTCGACCGCGACGAGTGCAACCGGCCGGACACCACCAAGGAAGGCTTGGCCAAGCTCGTGCCGGTGAAAGGTCCCGGCAAATACGTCACCGCCGGCAACGCCAGCCAGCTGTCGGATGGCGCCGCGGCCGTCATTCTGATGGAAGCCAAGGACGCAGAAAAGCGCGGCCTCGAGCCGCTCGGCCGCTTTGTCGCCTGGGCGGCGGCGGGCTGCGAGCCGGACGAGATGGGCATCGGCCCGGTCTTCGCGGTGCCGAAGCTGTTGAAGCGTCACGGCCTGAGGATCGACGACATCGATCTTTGGGAGCTCAACGAGGCTTTTGCTAGTCAATGCCTCTATTCCCGCGACCAGCTTGGCATTGATCCTGACAAGTACAACGTCAATGGCGGCGCGATCGCCATCGGCCATCCCTTCGGGATGACCGGCGCGCGGCTTACCGGCCACATCCTGCAAGAGGGCCGTCGGCGCAAGGCTAAGTGGGGCGTCGTGACGATGTGCATCGGCGGCGGTCAGGGCGGCGCCGGCTTGTTTGAAATCTATAGCTGAGCTTCGGCTCCGTTCGGCATCATAAGCCGCCACAGAAATGCGCCCTTGCAAACGATCAGCACCAGCAGTGTCATTCGGCCTGCAAACAAGCGTTCAGGAAATCCGCTGGTTAGCCACATTCACCGATGGTGGGTGCGCATCAGAATTGGGAGCTGGAGGAGAAGCTGCGGGTTGTTTCCGATCTCCATGCTGGATCGAATGCGCATGAGCAGGCAGGTTGCAACGAGTTCGGCATATCGGTTGACGCATGATCACGCGACGCAAGGGACTCCACGGCGGAGAAGTGACCGGCGCGGCAATCTTCGACCTCAATGGCCAAAAAATCTACGAGCTACAAACAAAGATGCAAGACCTAGTACCTCGGCACAGTGATTTTGACAGGTTGAATCCGGGAGTCATAGTAGCTCGGGCAAGTGTTTTGGATCAACGAGCACTTCGATGCCGCGAGCGACCCTCGGTTGCCTTCTGATGAACCCGCTGCGCTCCAGCGTTAGCACCATCTGGTGGACCGAAGGTGGGCTGACGCGAAAATATTGCTGCATGTCGGTTTCGGCCGGAGGCCGGCGGTGCAGACGTGTGTAGAGGTGGATAAACGCCAGATACTGGCCCTGCTTGGCGGTGAAGGTTTTTGCAGGGCGACTCACTCAGGCCATCCGATTCAGCTGTTCGTCCGTGCCTCGAACGAGGAGGAGACGCGGATGAATGTACGCTATCGGGTCGAGCTCAGCCAAGCCGAACGCAATGAGCTCAAGACGCTTCTGAGCGGAGGCAAACATTCGGCGCGCAAGCTAAAGCGAGCGCAGATTTTACTGGCCGCCGGCGCCAGCGACGAGGCGATCGCGATCAGCGTTGGCGTCGGTGGGTCCACCGGCTACCGGACCAAGCGGCGCTTTGTACTTGGCAACCTGGAAGCAGCACTCAGCGAAGAGCCGCACCCGGGGGCGCATCGCAAGCTATCTGGCAAAGAGGAGGCCCTGCTGGTGGCGACAGCCTGTTCGAGCCCACCCCAAGGCCGTTCCCGTTGGACACTGGAGCTGTTTGCCGGCGCGATGGTCAAGCTTACCGAGCACGAGGACTTGTCGCGCGAGACGGTGCGCCGCCGGTTGGCCGAAAACGACCTCAAGCCCTGGCGCAAGGACATGTGGTGCATTCCGCAGGTGGATGGCGAATACGTCGCCCGGATGGAGGACGTGCTCGACCTCTACGCCGAGGCTCCTGATCCAAAACGCCCGGTGGTCTGCTTCGACGAGAGCCCGACGCAGCTCATCGGCGAGGTCCGCCTGCCGATCCCAGCCCAGCCGGGCCAACTTGAGCGCTATGACTGCGAGTACAAGCGCAATGGCACGGCCAACCTGTTCATCTTCCTCCTCACTTTCCCAAAGCTGAGCGCGTCCGGGTCGTGCTGGACAATCTATCGACGCATTCGGCCGGTGCCCTCTACCAGGCCTTCCCCCCTTACGAAGCAAGACGGCTGCTGCGCCGGCTGGAGTTCCATTACGTGCCCAAGCACGCCAGTTGGCTGAACATGGTCGAGATCGAGATCGGCGTGCTGCGCGGCCAGTGCCTGGACAGGCGCATCGCAACCCAGCAGCAGCTCAAATCCGAAATCGCCGTCTGGGAACGACAGCGCAACGCGGCAAAGGCCCGCATCAAATGGATGTTCACAACCGACAAAGCACGCGCCAGAATGGGGCGCGCTTATCCGAAACCTGCAGTTGCCTCAGCCCCACGCCAAAGAAGTCAAAACCTCTGTGACGAGGTACTAGAGGAGATGGCCGCGCAGCTGTTAAAGACTGCCCGCAATCTCCCTCCGTGGCCGGTACGCCACGATATCCTTAAGGCGATCGGGAAATTCCGTGTGCGGATCGCCGCACTGAAGGCGAAGGGGAAATGAGCACAGTGGGAACATCAAATTGAACGACGATAAAAGCCCGCTGATCGATCTCATTAGCTGCATAGTGTGTAACGAGACAATGAAGCTCGAGAAAAGCACCCCCGACGCTGAAGGCAAAGGCGTCATTCGATACCGTTACAACCTGTGCAACAAAACTGAGGGGGTGCGACTTTTCCGCCGAAGTCGAGATGCGGTGGGCTGAAGGCGAAGGGGAAGTGGCACGCTAAGCACGATGCAAGTGCGGTACGCCATGAAGATCAAAGGGGAAATAGCCCGAGTGCGATTTGTCTCGCTATCGCCGCCCAACAAGCGCAGCCTTTGCCGTGAGGCACCCCTATAGGAGGTCGGTCGTGAACGGCATTATATTCAACAGCAAAGGCGTCCATGTCGGCGTGGTAACGGGCGACGCGGTCTTCGGCCTCAAAGGTCAAAAGCTTTACGATCTTAAGGGTTCGAACATTTACAAGTTGAACGGCGATCTAGGTCAGTTCCCCGCGGACATACCACCTCACTAACTTAAAGCGAGTCACTGAGTCGATTTTGCCACCCGCCCGTCGACGATATTCCGTCGAGGAAACCGGGACAGCCAGGCTTCCGTAAGTCATCGAAGTGCGGGCAGCATCAGCGATTGACTCGAAGAATCAATGGCAAGAGAGTGCGCCACTCACCGCTATTTCTCTTCCGACTCTGGTCCGGCTGTCTGATCGACATCAAGCGGCTTCGCCGTGTCGGGTTTGGTATGCGTCTCCACGAACTCCGTCACGACCAATACACCCGGAACCGGCTCCTCGATCACGTCTACAATCGTCGTTTCGGTCTGCAGAGTGCCTTGTTGGGTAGGTGTTCTGTGACGTTTCGAGGTCGACTTCTTCGCAACCAGCCGCCTCGGCTTAGCGTTCGGTTTCTGCCGTTTCGACTTCGTCTTGACCAGCCGCTTCGCGGCTCGCCTCTTTGGGTTTTTCGCTCTCTTTGCCACCTTTGTACGAGTCTTTGCCTTCAGTGCTGTTGCGCGTTTGGTCCGTTTGGCCATCACACCCTCGCTTTGATCGAGCGCCCACGCGGGACGCGGCTATGTCGAGTATTGGCCAAGTCGTAAATAAAGCAAGCCAGCGGAGAAGCGGCGGTCACGCAAGCCCCTATAATCATTTGCGCGGTTAACCGCATATGTGTTGACCGACATCAATACTGCGACGCAACCTTAGTTGTTCTTGGGGGGGCGGCTGTCGGTCCTTGGCCTTTTCGGCGGCCAGCAGCCTTCAAGAGCATCTGGCGTTGGTCCTCATCCTTATCGTTCGGGTCGGTTAAGGGCTTCCGATAGAGTTCAAGATTTTGCTGATGGATGAGCTTTTCCATAGCAGCCTCCTAGGAAACGTGAGCGCAGGGTACGTCATGCGCCGATACTTGGAACTAGCTTGAGTTCGCCATGTTGGAAACGTGTCGCATCGACGGGCCCCGGCCAACCTTAGCGGCCATTCCCCTCAAGTCGGCTTTTGGACCGATAATGTTGCAAAAGTCCCAAAAGGCACCGACCTACACGGCCTGGATCAAGGGCGTATTCGCCGGATTGAAGGGGAGCCTAGATGCAGCGACATCGCCCTGTAGTATTGGTGATACTTGACGGATGGGGCTGGCGGGAGGAAGTCGCCGACAACGCGATACGCCAAGCCGACGCCCCAACGTTTGACCATCTTTGGAAGACATGCCCCCACGCCCTCTTGCGTGCATCAGGCACGGATGTCGGGTTGCCTGAGGGACAGATGGGCAATTCCGAGGTCGGACACCTCAATATCGGAGCGGGCCGGGTGGTGAAGGGAAATTTGCTCGGCATCACCGAAGCGATTGCCGACAACCGAATTCTGAGCGCGCCGGCGCTGTCAGCATTGATTGAGCGCCTTCAGCAGAGCGGAGGCACCTGTCACCTGCTGGGGCTGGCCTCACTCGGAGGTGTGCATTCGCATCAGGATCATGCCGCCGCTATCGCCAATATGCTTGCCAAGACAGGCGTGACCACGGTTATCCACGCTTTTACCGATGGGCGTGATACGCCCCCACAATCAGCAGCCAAGGAAATTGATCGTCTCGCCGTAGCACTGCCGACATCTGTGCCGATCGCCACGATTTGCGGCCGTTATTACGCGATGGATCGCGACCATCGCTGGGATCGCGTCGCCAAGGCCTATGCCGCAATCGCGGAAGCGGAAGGGCCGCGCTTCGATACCGCTCAAGCCGCGATCGCCGAGTCCTACGCACGCAACGTCTCCGACGAGTTCGTGGTGCCATCCGCCATTGGCGGCTACCGTGGCATGAAGGACGGCGATGGCGTGCTGTGCTTCAACTTTCGCGCCGACCGAGTACGCGAAATTCTTACGGCGCTCCTTGATCCGGATTTTTCCGCATTTCCTCGCAGGCGCGCGATTGATATCGCGGCTGCCGCCGGAATGACGGAGTATGGCCAACAGCTCAAGCCGTTGATGCAGGCGATCTTCCCATCACGAGCATTGGCCAATGTTCTGGGCCAGGTCGTATCGGCGGCCGGCCGTACGCAATTACGGATAGCAGAGACTGAGAAGTATCCGCATGTAACCTATTTTCTCAATGGCGGCAGGGAAGACCAATATCCAGGTGAGGACCGAATCATGATCCCCTCCCCCAAGGTCGCAACATATGACCTGCAGCCGGAGATGTCCGCTCCCGAACTGACCGACACGGCCGTAGCTGCGATTGGCTCCGGTCGATACGACTTGATCGTCCTGAACTATGCCAATCCCGACATGGTCGGCCACACCGGCAATTTGGCCGCTGCCATCAAGGCCGTCGAGACAGTTGACGCAGGTTTGGGCCGGCTCACAAAGGCAACCGCTGAGGCCGCGGGTTGCCTGCTTGTCACCGCTGACCACGGCAATTGTGAAATGATGCGTGATCCTGAAACCGGCGGCCCCCGCACCTCTCACACGACGAACCCGGTGCCGCTGTTGCTGATGGGTCGCGCCGGCGTTTCGCTTAACGATGGCCGGCTGGCGGATATCGGCCCCACGGTGCTCGCCTTGATGGGCCTCACAAAACCCGCCGAGATGACCGGCGCCTCGCTGTTGAGGTGATGGCCTCCTGAAAAGCAGATTTCTACCCAAAGCGAGCATTCGGAATGTGACGCTTTCTGGCGGGGACGTAATCAGTGCACACGCTCCTTTGGGGGATGTCCCGATCGCTGTTGAACTACGTCGTGGCCGACGTTGCCGGAATGAATGTTACGCGGCCCTCGTGGCGTGGGCAACGGGGTTGATCGTCATGCGATCGTGGTGAGCTTGAAGGGCCGCACGCAGAACCGACAATTGCTTATGCGCCTTCAATCGTCGGAAGCCCTTGTTGGCCTCGATCATGCCGGCCGCGACCCATCGCAAGGCCATACCGGCATCCCGCCAGCGTTTGACGTTGCGCGTGACGCGGCGAATGGTGCCCATCATGTTCTCGGCGATGTTGGTACAGGCGAGCGATCGACGAAGCTCCTTCGGCAGCTTCAACCGGACGACAGTCAGGATTTCGTCGAGGCCTTCGAGGATGCTGGCCGCTACGCCGGGCCATTGCTGGTCGAGTCGACGCGCGAGATTGCGGATCAATTTTTCAGCCTTGTCAGCGTCATCGAGCTCCCAGGCCTGGCGCAGCACCCGACGGGTGGCCGCATGGTGCTCTTTCGGCAGGCGTTCCATGATGTTGCGCGCCTTGTGGATCTGGCAGCGCTGGATCGCCGCAGCCGAACCGAAGGTGCGGCGGATTGCCTTCGACAACGCTTTCGCGCCGTCGGCGATGAACAGTCTTGGCACCGTCGGGTCGAGCCCGCGCGAGACCAGGTTGTCCAGCAGGGCCTGAACCGTTGCGGCATTCTCGGTCGCCCCTTCCACCAGAGCCAGCGGATGCTTGTTGCCTTCGCCGTCGACCCCGATCGCGGCGACCAGCACGAGATCGTCGCCGAGATGCAGCCCATCGATTTGGACCACCAGAAGGTCGAGCGCGGATAGATCGGCAGCCATGAAGTCGGCCAGCCGCGCCGCCGACAGCGCTACGAACCTCCGCGAGGCCGCCGACTTCGAAACCCCCGATCCGGGCGGTGCCGGCACGTCACCCTCGGGCAGCCGGACAGCGCGGCCGAACCGGCGCGTCGACACATTGATCAGCATCAGGTTCATCGCCCAGCGACCGAGCCAATCCTCCTCCGCCGCCGTTTCCCAGCTCGGGATCGTGACCTCGCGGCCGTCCACGCCCCGGACCCGCGGGCGCTCGACCTCGATCTTGCCGCCGTGGAAGCCGATCCGTCCCCGCGTTCGGCCCCAACGGTGCGCCCGCCGCGCCGCGTCGCGACCGTGGCGCGGCCCGCAGGCCGCCGTGACATCCGCCTCCATCATCGTGCCGAGCGCCTCGATCCCTGCCGCAAGGCAGAACCGATCGAAGCTCGCCCGCACTTCTGCAAACGCTTCGTCCACAGCCCCGGTCGCCGACCAACCAGCCGGTGTGATATCTCTCGTCATGGCGTTGCTCTCCTTTGTGGAATCAGCACCCCGAGCCTACCGGCTCAAGGTGGGCAACGCCGACCTCTTCAGAAATTCAACAGAACCCGGGACATCCCCCTCCTTTGGAGGTATCGCTGATACCTCGTTCGAAAGCGGTTCCAAATGGACCGGCCTCGATCGAGATAGTTCACCGTGCTGGTACGGAGTATCCTCTGCGGCCGTGGTAAGTTGCACTAGACTAGCCCAGCCAGACTTGCAGCCGATGGATGGCGCCGTCGTCTTTGAGTGGGAAGGAGAGCGGCCGCGAGGCGATCTTCGCGCCATCGAGCTCCGCCGCCGCGACGCCTCGCTGTACGCTTTGCGGGTTCTCGACCACGATCTCGTACCGTGACGCGCCGTGGCGGAGTGTGATCTCGAACCGGGGCCAGGACTTCGGAATGCAGGGGTCAAGACGCAGAACACTGCCTTCGATGCGAAGTCCGAGGATGCACTCGACGCCGGCGCGCTGCATCCAGCCGGCCGAGCCCGTGTACCAAGTCCAGCCGCCACGCCCGACATGGCCGGGTGCGGCGTAGACGTCGGCGGCGACGACATAGGGCTCCACCTTGTAGCGGTGCATGTCGATGCGCGTGCGGGCGTGGTTGATCGGATTAAGCATCCAGAAGAGCGCTGCCGCCTTGTCGCCATCTCCGAGACCTGCAAAGGCCATCACGGACCAGAGGGCGGCATGTGTGTACTGGCCGCCATTCTCGCGGACGCCTGGCGGATAGCCCTTGATGTAACCAGGGTCGACCGGCGAGCGGTCGAAGGGCGGCGAGAACAGCAACGCCAACCCGTCGTGGTGCAGAATCAGCTCGCGGTCGACGGCCCTCATACCTTGGGCCGCGCGGTCGGGCCGCGCCGCACCGGAGATCACTGCCCAGGATTGGGAAATAGAGTCGATGCGGCACTCTTCGTTCGTCGCCGAGCCGAGCGGAGTGCCGTCATCGAACCAGCCGCGCCGATACCAGTCTCCGTCCCAAGCCTCACTTTCCAAGGCAGTCGTCAGCGCCTCTCTGTGCTTGCGCCAGTTCGCCGCCCGCGCTGCGTCACCGCGCGCATCGGCGATAGTTACGAAGGCGTCGAGCGCGGCGTGCAACAGCCAGCCAAGCCAGACGCTCTCGCCCCGACCGCTTTCGCCGACGCGGTTCATGCCGTCGTTCCAATCGCCGCCGCCGATCAGTGGAAGACCATGGTTGCCGACCGCCAGGCTCGCGTCCAGCGCACGGGCACAATGCTCGTAGAGGCTGGCGGTCTGGTCCGAGACGGTCGGCTGGAAGAAACTGTCGCTCTCGCCTGGCTGCAGCTCCTGACCCGTCAGGAAGGGGACGACTTCATCGAGCACGAGGGCATCGGCGGTGACTCTCACATAGTGCGCGACGGCGTAGGCGAGCCACACGCGGTCATCCGATATGCGCGTGCGCACGCCCTGGCCTGAGTGCGGAAGCCACCAGTGCTGGACATCGCCCTCGACGAACTGGCGGCTCGCGGTCCTGAGGAGATGTTCGCGGGTTATCGATGGGCGGATTGTGGCGAGCGCCATGCAGTCCTGCAACTGGTCCCGAAAACCATAGGCGCCGCTGGCTTGGTAGAAACCCGATCGCGCCCAGACGCGGCAGGCGAGCGTTTGGTAGGCGAGCCAGCCGTTGAGCATGATGTCCATCGACCGGTCCGGCGTCTTGACCTGGACTGCGCCGACGATCTCATCCCATAATCCACGGACCTCAGCGAGCACGGCATCTAGGTCGGCCTGACGGTAGCGCGCGATCAGCGACTGCGCCTCCGCCTTGTCCTGGGCGTCGCCCAGGAAGAAGACGATTTCGGCAACACCGTTCGGCGCGATCTCGATCGTGGTCTGGAGAGCGGCGCAGGGATCGAGTCCGGAGCCGACCCGCCCCGACAGCGGAGTCCGTTTAATCAGGGCCGCCGGCCAGGCGAGCGCCCCGTTGCGGCCGATAAATTCCCGGCGATCACCTGTCCAGCTCGTTTGGCGCCCGGCCAGGTCCGCGAAAGCGGAGCGCCTCGCAAAGGCCGGATTCCACAGGTTGTTTGCAATCATCGCCCCGCTTTCCGGATCGATGCGCGTGGTTATCGATGGCGCCGCCGCGCCGCGGGACGCACCGAGAACCCATTCCACGTAAGCCGTCACCGACAGCCGTCTGGTGCGGCCCGAAAGATTGCGCATTCTCAAGCGTGAGATCTTCAGCGGATCGGCGAGCGGTACATACTCGAGTAGCTCCGCAGCGATGCCGTGCGAGGTGTGCTCGAAACGGCTGTAACCCCATCCATGGCGCGCCGAATAGGTGGCCGCCTCGTCCCGGATCGGCAGCGCCGTGGGGCTCCAGAGATGTCCAGTCTCCTCATCTCGAAGATAGAAGACTTGGCCCGGTTGATCAGTGACTGGATCGTTGGACCAAGGCGTCAACTGATGCTCGCGGCTGTTTACGGACCAAGCGTAACCGCCGCCTTCCGCGGACACCAGGAAACCGAAGGTAGGATTGGCGATCACGTTGATCCACGGCACTGGCGTCGATTGGCCTGGGCCGAGAATCGTCACGTACTCGCGGCCGCCCTCGGCGAAGCCACCCAGACTATTGAAGAACTCCACGCCAGGCGGTCGTCGCGAGATCTGAAGTTCGGAAGCGGGCAAAGCACGCTGTGCCGTGACCCGGGGCAAAGGCCTGGCTACGGGCGCGCGCTCAAGCTGATCGGCGAGCCGTCCGCGCGCTCCGACCAGGATAACACGCGCGACGGACGCAAGAAGGCCCAGCGCCTCCGGCGAGGTCAGGTCGGCGCGCAGCATGAAGGTGTGTCCGGGTGGCCCATCTTCTCCCATCTGGGGCCGGGACTGGCTGGCCCTCACCAGGGTCTCCAGCGCGGTCTGGAGATCCTGAACGTAGGAGGAGGCCAGCTCGTTGACGATAACCAAGTCCACCGCAAGCCGTTTCATCCGCCAATATTCCACCGCCTGAAGCGCCTCGCGCGCCACACTGAGTTGGTCGATGTCGGAGATGCGGACCAGGATGATCGGCAGATCGCCAGATATGCCCATGCCCCACAAGCCCGGCTGCCCACCACTCCCGCTTTCGATGGTTTCCGACGATGCGCGCAGCACGGGCGCCGCGTAGACGAGGTGACCCGCCAGACGCTGGTACTGCCCGGCCTCGCCGCGAGTAATGCCGAGGTGGTGCAATTGCACTTGGGCTTGCGTCCAGGCGAGCGCGGCGGCGCGCTCGAAGGCGCCGATATCGTGGTGCTTGTCGGCAAGATCGAGGATCTCCTGGCGTGTGGAGGCGACCATCGTCCAGAAGTCGATCCGTGCCGTCGCGCCCGGCGCGATCCGCACCCGGCGGCGCAGGACAAATATCGGATCGAGCACCGCACCGGTCGAGCCCGAGAGAGGCCGTCCGTCCATCACTGCGCCCGGCGCGCGAATATTGCCGCCGCGACCCAGAAACCGCGCGCGATCGGTCTCGAACTCGCGCTTGCCCGCCGCTAGTCCGTCGACAACCGCCAGGTGCGCAGCCCAGACCTCCGGCTCCGTGGGCGCCCGCCGCCGCCTGGTTGCCAATACGGCGCCGAGGCCAGCAAGATGCTCGGTCTCAATGAACAGTTTCGAGAACGCGGGGTGCATCACGTCTGCGGCCTGCGGTGCCAGAGCCAGTTCGATGTAGGAAGTCACCTCAATCTCGCGAGGTCGGTCGCCGAGGTTGGAGATGGTCACGCGGCGCACTTCCGCATCGTCTTCGGCGGAGACCAGCACCTCCAGGTTGGTTACCAGCGCCCCGTCCCGACGCGTGTACTCGGCGCGATCCTCGTTGTAGGTGACCTCGTACGCTTCGGGCTCGGTACCGATCGGCTGGTAGGTCGCCGACCAGACCTTGCCGCTCGCGATCTCCCTCAAGAAGATGTACGAGCCCCAATCATCGCAGGTGGCGTCCTCTCGCCAGCGGGTCACAGCTAGGTCGCGCCAGGCGCTGTAGCCGGACCCGGCCGCCGTAAGCATCACGGAGTAGCGGCCGTTCGACAGCAGCTGCGTGGCCGGCGTGGCGCTGTACGGGCTGGCCTTTCGCCAGGTGCCGGGTTCTTCGATCTCGCGGATCCTGGCCGCCGACATCGCATCCGAGACCAACGGTGGAGTCGCCGTGACCTCGCGTGGCACGCGCTCCTGCAGAAGCAACTCTGTCGCCTGAACGATCGGCTCAGCATGGAAGCGGTTTCGCATCACGCCGTCCAGCAGGGCATCCGCAATCCCGGTGATCGTCATGCCTTGGTGGTGGGCCATGAAGGCGCGCACAATGGCTACGCGATCTCCGTCCGGAACGCGGGCTCGCGTGAAGTCCAGCGCCTCGTAGAAACCGTAACGGCCGCGGGCGCCGAGGGCCTCGAGCCGCTCGAAGTTCTGCACGGCGGCCTGAGGGTCGACCATGCTCGCCAGGGCAGTGGCGTAGGGAGCGACCACGGCATTGTCCGCCAGCCCTCGCTTCAGGCCGAGACCTGGAATGCCGAAGTTAGAGTATTGGTAAGTAAATTCCAGATCTTGCGCGTTGTATGCGGACTCCGAGACGCCCCATGGCGCCCGCATCGTCGCTCCATACTCGATCTGGCGGCGGACAATCAGCCGATTGGTCTGCTCGATCAAGCTCTCGGCTGGCGCCTTCATCACGATGGAAGGCATCAGGTACTCGAACATTGAGCCCGACCACGAGATCAGTGCTGCGCCATTTGCTACCGCAGTCACCGCACGGCCCAGCCGAAACCAATGCCGCGCCGGTGCGTCCCCCTTAGCGATGGCCAAGAAGCTTGCCAGCCTCGCCTCCGAGGCGAGAAGGTCATAACAGCGCGGATCGAGCTCGCCCTCAGGCACCCTATATCCGATTGAGAGGAGCAGCCGGTCGGGGTCGAGCAGAAAGTCGAACTCCATCGACAGCGCTGTCAACCGCGCGGCTTCCTCCAGCGACTTCAGCCGCGCCTGCAGCGAGGCTGCGCTAGTCGCGCTGAGATCGCGCCGGTGACTTTCTATGCAGGCACCTACTGCATCCGCCCAGAACTGCAGGTCCGCGCCCGCCTGGTCGCTTTCTTCGAGAACGGTCAGATGGACGGCGTCGGCCAGGATCGCGGCCTGATCGGAAAGTTCCGCGAGCCGCTGTTCGATATCAATGGCGCGTGCGCTCGCCTGAAGCAGGCCAGATGCCAGCCGTCCGATCTCGTCATCGAGCCGCCGCCATGACACCGCCTGGGACTTGCGCAGGTCGCGCAACCGGCGAGCCTCGTCCCGGACCAGGTCGAGAGCATCCGCCGCGCCTTGGATGCGCTGCTGCTCCGACGTGGTCGAGGTGCTCCACTCATGGCATGCGTTGGCGAGCGCGATCAGGTGTCCAGCAAGGTTCCCGCTGTCGACCGCGGACACGTACTGCGGATCGAGCGGACGCAGGTCACGTGTATCGTACCAATTGAAGAAGTGGCCCCGGTGCTTCGTCATCCGGTCCATGGTCGCGAGCGTCGCCTCGAGCCGCTCCACAGCCTCGAGGGTCCCGATCCATCCGAAGTCCCGCGCGCACGCTACCGACAAAAAATAGAGGCCGATATTGGTCGGCGATGTGCGATGGGCTACCACGAACGCTGGGGCTTCCTGCAAATTGTCTGGCGGAAGCATGTTCTCGGTCGGCGTGACCGATGCTTCGAAGAAGCGCCATGTCCTTCGGGCTATACGGCGCAAACTATGCGCGTCGGCGACGGCCAGCGGACGCCTACCCAAGACTCGAGGCGACAGGCTCGCCCAAAGTGCGACGGTCGGAGAGGCGAACCAGGCTCCCGCGAACACGGCGGCCAAGGGCCACGTCTGTCGTCCCCAGAACCAAGCCACGCCCACGGCCACAGCGCCGATGACCAAGGCTCCCGACATTCGGCGGTAGAAACCCAGCGCGCGTGGACGCGGCCCGAACGCCGCGTGGGCCGCAGGGACCCATTCGAGAAGGTTGCGACGCGTAACGGCGAGCCGTACCACGGTGCGAACGATTGCGTCACCCATCAGCCAAGCCTGGTGAGCCAGGAAGACGATCATCAGGCCAGACTGGATGAGCGCAAGGCGCAGGTCCGCGCCCAGAGCCCGGACATGACTGCGCAGTGTAACGCCGGGGCGGCGCGGAACGATCTCCGCGATCACGGGAATAAGTGGCGGCAGCACGATCGTCGATAGAATGAAACCGGTCCAGACCACCGCTTCTTCAAGCGGCATGGCCCATCCTGCGATCAGGGCCACAACAATCGCCGGCGCAGCCAGCGACCGCCGCAGGTTATCGAGCATCTTCCAGCGGCCGATCGCGGGAACTCCCGACAGCGGCCGATGATCGGCCCGTCTGGGCCCAGGTCCGAAGAGCCAAGGCAGCAGCTGCCAGTCGCCCCGCGCCCAGCGGTGGTGGCGAAGAGCGGCAACGTCATAGCGAGGAGGAAAATCCTCCACCACCTCGACATCAGAGGCCAGGCCGGCGCGGGCGAATATCCCCTCGAACAGATCATGGCTGAGGAGCGTTGACTCGGGCACACGTCCGTGTAGCGCCGCCTCAAAGGCGTCCACGTCGTAGATGCCCTTGCCCGTATATGAGCCTTCACCGAAGAGGTCCTGGTACACGTCCGAGACCGCTGCGGCGTAGGGATCTATGCCGGTTGCGCGGGAGAACACGCGCAGAAAGAGCGAGCCTTCGCGCCCCACCGGCAGTGCAGGCGTGACCCTCGGCTGCAGGATACCGTAGCCTTCGACGACTCGCCCCAGATCTGCGTCAAATCGCGGCCGGTTCAGAGGATGCGCCATCTTGCCGATGAGCCGTCCGACCGTCTCGCGCGGAAGCCGCGTGTCCGCATCGAGCGTAATGACGTACCGCACATTATTGGGCATAGTGGGGGACGCCACGAATGTGGTGTCCTTGGCGCCCCGCAGGAGCCGATTGAGTTCGCACAACTTGCCGCGCTTTCGTTCCCACCCCATATAGCAGCCTTCGCATTCGCTCCACACGCGCCGCCGATGCAACAGCAGGAAGCGGTCGCCGCCCGGTGCAGGTCCGTAGCGTTGGTTCAGCCTCGCGATGCCGTCTTTCGCAGCAGTCAGCAGCTCATCGTCGCCATCCTTGTGCTCGCTTGGCGCATCGCGCCAATCGGATAGCAGCGCAAAATGAAGATCGCCCTGAGCGCTTGCCAGGTAGTGGATCTCGAGCCGGCCGATCTGCTCTTCGATTGCTTTGAGCGAGGTCAGCAGCATCGGTACGGCGACAAGAGTGCGCAGTTCCGCGGGGATACCGCTACGCAGCTCGAGCGCCGGCAGCAAGGTGGCGCGGAAACCTCGGGTGACGAGGTAGTTGACGACCGCAACGGCCACGTCGATCGCTGGTACGAATCCGAGAATTCCGAGCAGCAGCAGCCATCTCCACTCCAGGCCACCCAATGCGGCGACGGACAGCGGAACGGCCAGCAGGCCGGCTGCGACGATCGCGCCGGAGCCGACGTAGCCGCCGATTCCCAGCGCGCGATAGGCCAGTCGCGGCCAGCCCCGAGGAGACGACCTGAAACCGATCGCCGCTTCGAACCCGGCTCGCCCGCCCGCGATCAAGTAGTAGCCGGGATCTGTCAGGCGGACGTTGCCGTCATCGGCACTCGCCTCGAACGCGCGCCTCGCCGTCTCCACTGCCGCGTGGGCTACCTCCAATTCGGTGAGTTCACAGCCGCGAGCGAGGTGTTCGACTGCGCTGCGATAGAGATTGCGCGACGGGAAATCCATGTCCTCGAAGGCGCTGCCGGCCTTGAAGACGTCATCGACCAGGCTGACGCGCTCGAACAGCTCCGTCCAATCAACGTCGGTGATGAGGCGCATGCTGGTGATGATGTTGCGCACTGTGACGCTGCCGGCGACCTGCCTCTGGTGCTCGCCGCGGACGACGGCTTCGGCAGCCGTTCCCTGCCGGGCCAGTTGCCTGTCGAGCCACTCCAACGCCGGCGCAATGCTGGGATCCTGGTCGCGCAAGCGATGGACCAACTGCATGAGAAAACTGTCTGGGAACGTTGTCTGGGGATGCGGCGGAAGCACGGCCCCGGCTGGTTCGACGACGCGCCCGCCAGTCCCCAGCAACCGGTCCGCCACAACGTCCGCGGCGCCGCGCCCGGACCGGCTGTCGACGACCCGCTCGGCGATCCGCCTGAGGTTCTCGACGAGCACGATGCGCAGGGTTGTCGCCACCGCCCACAGTTCGCCAATGCTCAGCGGCTGCACCTCCTGATAGGCGCGCAGGTAGCGGCGCAGCATCTCCGGGTCGAAGAGGCTGTCGGTATGGGCCACGTACGCCCACGCCACGCCGAAAACGCGCGGATACCCCGCGAAGGGTCCGCCGGCGAGCTTGGGCAGCTGCCGATAGTAGCCGCGCGGTAGATCGATCCGGACCTCCCGGATCTGCTTTTCCACCACATGAAAATTGTCGATCAGCCACTCGGCCGCGGGGGTGATGGCCGCCCCCGCATCGACAGCCTTGGCGACGTCGCGGTAGGCCGCGAGGAGCACAGCCTCATTGTTGGCAAGCCTCATCGTCAACGAGGGGCCCTTCACACGGTCGGGCATCACGGCTTGCGCGGTGGCAAGGCTGTGCGCGTGTTCTTCAAGCCGCTCAACGCTAAACAGCTCGGCCCGGATGGGAGCTCCGTCGTCCCACGGCGGGGACGGTCCACCTGCCCCCAGCCATCGCCGAAACCGCAAGCTCAGCGCACTCTTGAGGTGCGGTCTGCGCAGGCCCGCGAAGTCATCGATCTCGGCGAGCATGGTCTTGCGGCCCCTTCAACGTGGGCCTGGCCGCCGGCCACGCCAGCGTCCCACACCCTTCAAGAGCGGCCTCAAGCCGAGACGGATCTGGCATCCGTGGTCTTCGTAAGCGGCTCGCTCGGGACGGCATCCTCGACAATTACTTCCGCGCTCTCGCCATGGCAGCGGATGGCGCGGGCCAAACAGTTCGCCTCGCGGATCGCCAAATCTCTCGACCAGAAGGGCGTCATCATGCGCTTATCCATCCGGATGGCCCAGCCGTGCTGCTCTTTGACAACGTTGAAAGTGATCATCGCATGTCACCGCGAATGGACTGCAAGGAATCTCGTACTTACATCACTAAGCGCCGGACGATCGAAAACCGCAAATCATAACCCATTCAACATCGCGGAGGATCGGCGGCGTTGATCTACGTCAAATGTTCCGGTGGCTCCGGTTCCTGAGTTAAAAGAGAAGAATTTGCCCTGACGCCGGCGAACCGTCCTGCCTCGAACGCCCGCAGTCCTGCTTCTCTCCAATTAGAAAATTTAATGTGCTCCGGCATTATGCGGTCAACCCGTCTAGCTTTCGGCGATTCGATAGCCCACGATCTAATAAACCCAGGAGGAACAGATGAACGCACGCGACGACGAGAGCTACTATCGTGGCTTGCTTGAATTGGCACAGAAGGGCATCGAAAACGCCAGGGCATTTTTAGAGGCGGTCGGAACTTCCGAAGCTGCTCTCAAGAATGTCGCCATTCAGGGCATGACCAAATCCACGAGGAAGCACCTCGAACAGCTCGAACATGAAACCGATCAACTTTGGGACCATTTCAAGAGGGTCCGCGGGCCGCCATCCCCTTCGCGGCAGTGGCGTTAAATGGGCAAATCGCGCCGTCCAGCTAGGATCATTGCGCGCCGCACGGTCGCTCCTCGCGCATGGCGGTAGGGACGAGGATTTCTCCTCGCCCCCCGCACAGATCCCGGCGAGCGCTGCTAACGCACCGGGCTCCTCCCTCGGGTCAGACGCCGTGCGATGAACGATTTAGTCATGTTCGTCGCCCGACGCGCAGCCATTATTCGGATCGACGCGGCATTTCGGCTCAGTGTCCGAACCGCGGCTGCCTAACGACTGTTCCCCTTGGGTGAGGCCCTTCCCTCCACGACAACTAGGCCTGTCTCATGCACATGACCTTCTTTTCACCGATTCTTTCTATTGGGATCGCACGTCTGAGACCCGCGAGTTCGGAAATGAGTTTTTCAAACGGCATGGTGCAATGCCTACGGCCTATCAAGCGGGCGTTAATTCAGCGCCATTCCGTAAAAAACAACTTCGAAGCGAAAAAGAGAGCTAGATGTCAATAAACCGCAACATCGCATTTCTTGTCGGATCGTCCCTCTGGGGGCGATCTCGACCTCCGCACTTGCTCAGAGCAAACATACCGACATAACAGCAACGCGCGATGTCCGTCAGTTGATGCAGATGATGGACAAAGATAAGAACGGCACTGTCTCTAAAGAAGAGTTCATGGATTTTATGTCGCAGACCTTTGATCGCCTTGATGTCAATAAAAGCGGCCAGTTGGAACCACAGGAATTACGGCGCTTAACTAGGCCGGATTGGCCGGGGCCGCCTCTGGCTCCCGCGGGTGGGAATTGAACTGTTAGATAGAATTTGCCTTTCATCGGTGCTTTCGGTCGATTCTTCCGATTCACGCAACAGAGCCCCGGCATCATCCGGGCTTTTTTATGCAAGGGAAATCGAAAAGCCAATGTCCGTTAATGGGATGGTCCGGCCGTGCTCCTGCCCTACCAGCAATAGGATGCTCGGAAGGGGCGCCAAAGACAAGGAGCACACCATGTCCCAGAAGTTGGAGAGCGCAATCGTCGTGATCGGCATCGATATCGGCAAGAACTCTTTCCACATCGTGGGCCACGATGAGCGTGGTGCCATTGTGTTGCGGCAGAAGTGGTCACGTGGCCAGGTAGAAGCACGCTTTGCCAACATGCCGCCGTGCCTGGTCGGCATGGAAGCCTGCGTCGGCGTACATCATCTCAGTCGCAAACTTAGGGCACTAGGCCACGATGCCCGGCTGATGCCGGCGAAGTATGTTCGTCCCTATTCCAAGGGACAGAAGAATGACTTCCGTGATGCCGAGGCCATCGCCGAGGCGGTGCAGCGACCGGCGAAGACCGCCGATCAACTGGACCTACAGGCGCTGCACCAGGTACGGGAGCGGTTGGTCAGCCAGCGCACCGGCATCATCAATCAAATCCGTCTGCTGGAGCGCGACGTTGCGGTGCGCCAGGGGTTACGGTTTTACGTAGCGAACTGCCGCGCATCCTGGCCACGCCGCCAGATGTCCTGTCACCCCGTATGGTGCGCATTATCGAAGATTTGGCTGGCGACTGGCGTCGGCTCGACGAGCGGGTCGAGCGACTATCGGACGAGATTGAAGCGATCGCGCGCCATGACGCGGGATGTGGTCGGCTGATGAGCGTTCCCGGCATTGGGCCGATCATCTCCAGCGCGATGGTGGCGGCGATCGGCGCCGGGGATGTGTTCAACAAGGGCCGTGACTTTGCCGCCTGGCTGGGACTCGTTCCCCCAAACAGATCTCGACCGGGGACCGAACCATCCTCGGCAAGATATCCAGGCGCGGCAACCGCTACCTGCGGGTTCTGTTCGTGCAGGCGGCGCCGGGTCCTAGTTCCTAGATCGATCTGGATCGTGACGTCACTCGACCCATAAAATCCTCCTAAAGTTCCATTGGGTCGCGTTCTGAACATAAAGCCGGAGCAGATTGACCCCATCATCGCCTGCTGTTGGCTGTTATCGGTGACAGAGAATCCTGCATGCTCCCGCCTAATCAAGGAGCGTCGCCTATGTCACACTATACAGCGTATCTTATCGCCCGTGACCGCCATCACATTAAAGCTGTCGACCTCGAGTGCGTCGACGACGACGCGGCGAAGAAACGCGCTGAGCAAATGGCCGACGTTAGTAATGTCGAACTGTGGGAGCACGCCCGCAGAATTGCTAAGTTTGACAGCAAATCTGAATGAGTGGATCCCCAACCTAGTCCGTTTGATTGTGGAGACGTTTTGCACCTTGTTTCGACCCGCCGCGGTCGCATATGTACAAGATGATCAACATACCTGTAATTTTCAAAGCAGAGAAAGTCTTCGAAGGCGACTGGCAGCTCAAATGCCACTGCCCCGGCGGAAAAATTGACTATGTAACCGGCTTCTTAGACGAGCAATCAATCAAAAACTGGCTGATAAGCGACCATTGCGCCCATTGGCTCAAGGTTAGGGGCTACCGGCGCCAGTAGGCTAGTAGCCGGAATCATTGGTCCGCGAAACGGGCTTTGAGACGTTTTTGATGGACCTCGGACTTGCTCCAGACGAATGGCTTGGCATCGGCGTTGTAGGCATCGACGAAGTCGTCGATGTGCTCTCTGAGCTGTTTGACCGAGGTGAAGGATTTGCCGCACAGGGACTGTCCTTGCAGGATCGAGAACCAGATCTCCACCTGATTGAGCCATGAGGCCCGGGTCGGCGTGAAGTGGAACGTCACGTTCGGATGCCGCTTGAGCCAACGGTCGTTTTTTGGTTTGTGGGTATTGAGGTTGTCGAGCACGACGTGGATGGCGGTGTCGGGCCAAGCGGCGACGATGTCGTTCATGAAGTCGAGGAACTCGATACGCCGCCGCCGCTTCTTGTGAGCTGCCGTCACCTTGCCGGTGGCCACCTCGAAGGCGGCGAACAGCGTCGAGGTGCCGTTGCGCTTGTAATCGTGGCTATGACCGCCCAGCGCTCGGCCGTTCGGCATTTTCAGATAGCCCTGTGCCCGCTCCAGTGCCTGGATCGAGGGCTTTTCATCGACGCAGATGACAATCGCATTCTCCGGCGGTGCCATGTAGAGCCCGACCACGTCGGCCGCCTTGGCGGCGAACTCCGGATCGTTGCTCTCGCACCAGGATTTGCGCCCGGCAAGGTCGATCTTCTGGGCGCGCAGGAAGCGCCAGACATACTGCACATCGACATCGCCGAGCGCTGCGGCCAAGAGCGGTCCCGACCAGCGGGCATAGCCCTTGGGCTTCGGCTGATCCAACAGCGCCAGAATGCGTTTGCCCGTTTCCTCCGTGTATTTTGGCTCGGCGCCTCGGTCGCCCGTTTCATCGAGACCGCCAAACCGCTTTTCGGCATAGCGCACGCGCCACTTCGATGCCGTTCCGGTCGTGCAGCCAACGGCCCGCCCGATCGCCCGGCTCGCCATACCGTCCGCCGCCAACAGCACGATGCGTGCGCGCTGCCGCAGCCGGTGCTCCGTCTTCGTCGAACGCACCAAGCCCTCAAGCTCGGTGCGTTCCGCCGTCGTCAAAATAATAGCAGTCGCTTCAGGGATGCCGATCATGCATCCTTAAATCACGACTCATTCTTCACCGATAGTGGGTACTAGGCTAGTTGACCAGATAGATTAAGCCAAATGCCGACCCATCTGCACCGTCAATTCTTGCCTGAAGTGATCGATTGAGATCATTGGGAATTACCACCCTTCGAAGTCCACGCTGCTCCTACGGTGTTGATCTGCGTCAATGAATGAGAACTGAAGAGCGCCAGCCGGGAATAGAAGCTTGAAAGTCATAAGCTGGAACTTGTTGCGCTTGACTGGCGCGGGGGTAGAGGATGTAGCCGCTCTCGTCGAGCAACATCATCCCGACCTTCTCTTCTTGCAGGAAGCGATCGAGGAAATGGCGGATCTACCGGCCCTGGTCGGCGGATCTTTTTTCCGCGAACCACTGGAAGGCCGCATTTACGGTCTGGCTGTGTGGAGCCCGCATCCATTGCTGCGGCCCTATGCGCTACGCCTGCCGGTTTCGCAGGTGCCCGGTCGCGTGCCGCCTCGCGTCGCACAAATCGTGCACCTGGGTGACGTGGCTTTCGCCAACGTGCATCTTTCGCACGGCCAGTTCCTGAACCGGTGGCAACTGGTGCACATCGCAAATGCCCTCGATGGTCCAGCGGCCATTGTCGGCGACTACAACGCGGTCGGGCCGATCAAGCTTGCCGGCTTCAAGGATGTCGGGCCTCGCCAATCCACACACAGTCCGAACGACATCATTTCCTTCCGCCTCGATCGTTGCATGGCGCGAGGTTTGCGCTGTTCCTATGCTCAGGTGCTGGCGCGCGGGTCTTCCGACCATCATCCGATCTCGCTCAAGCTACATACCTTACCGGGCGTTCAGGTTTCGGACAGACCCGTCACGGCACACGTTCGGCGCCCCATGCTGCGCGTCAGCGTGGAAAGATGGCTTCGGGTGGTACGCGAAGCACCCGCCCGCATTCGCGTGAGGCAGACGTTTTTGGAGGCGCTCGATCTGAAATTGCGGAAAGCGAAGCGCGGTAAGGCACAACGGCAGCGTCCCGGCCCTGAAAGCAATGACATCATGGCGCGGCAGCGCATTGAGGATCGCGCTCGAAGCAGATATCACAAAGTAGACCAATAACTCCGGCCGGACATCAGGAAATCTGCCATGTGAATAGGCGCCCAACATTGGGTCTGACTCAATCTCGATGAAGTTTGCTGATGGCATCGCGCTGTTCTCCAAAAGGAATCAGCACCATGCCAATCAATTTTCGGATTTCTGCTCTCGTCCCCGTGGGTCTGATTGTCGAAAGCGTGGCCCAACTCGACGATTCCATCCTTGTAACCGCTCGGGCCGGTATCCAAGTGGCGAGTTGTCCTCTGTGTGGATCGCCTTCGCGACGCATTCACAGCCGGTATGTTCGTGAGGTTTCGGACCTGCCGTGCTCAGGCCGGAGCGTGCGGCTTCGGGTCGTGATACGCCGGTATCGTTGCGACACCCAGCATTGTCGGAGACGGATCTTCGCCGAACGCTTTGACAAGACGGTGCTTCTCGTCCGGTCACGCCGGACCAGCCGGCTGGACTGCATCGTCCATCATCTCGGGTTAGCTCTGGGCGGCAGGCCGGCAGCGAGCTTCGCCAAGCGGCTGATGCTACCAGTCAGCAATGATACCGTTCTCCGTGTGGTACGAGCCCGCGCTTGCCCGCGCACCGAACCGCTGAACGTGGTTGGCATCGACGACTGGGCCTTCCGACGTAACCACAGCTATGGAACAATCGTATGCGACCTGGAGCGACGACGCATCGTGACGCTCTTGCCAGATCGAGAGATGGCGACAGTTGAGGCTTGGCTCGCTGGTCATCCCGACATTACGGTCCTCTCTCGCGACCGCGGTGGCGGATACGGCGAAGCAGCTTCAAAGGCATTGCCCTGCGCCATCCAGGTTGCCGATCGATGGCATCTTATGGAGAACGCGAGCTCGGCTTTCTTGAGCGCCGTCCGTAAATCGATGCGTCCGATCCGTGCAGCGATCGGCGCAACGACGATCAATCCAGAGCTTCTGACCTGCGCGGAACGACTGCAATACGAGGGTTACTTGCGACGTGAGGAGACCATTACCACTATCTTGGCGCTCGCCAAGGATGGCACGGCCATCAAGCAGATCGTTCGTAAAACCGGCCACAGTCGCAATCGTGTCCGCCAAGTCCTTCGGGGCGATAGCGGTGACGTCTTCAGGACACGGCAAAGCTCGCTCGATGCACACTTGCCTCTGCTCGATGCACAATGGGCTGGAGGCTGTCGGAACGGCGCCAAACTCTGGCGGAGGCTCAAATTGGATGGCTTCCGCGGTTCGCAGCGGGTGGTCGGTGAGTGGGCGACCCGACGCCGTCGCTCCGAAAAGGCCAGCGATCAGCAACTGCAGAAGGTGCCCTCGGCTCGAACGATCGCAAGGCTGATGACATCGGCGCGTGATCACATGAGCAAAGCCGATACCGTCACCATAGCGGCTATCGAGGCCGGTGTGCCGACGCTGGTCGCCGCGCGAACACTCACCGATCGGTTTCACACCATGATCCGAAATAGGAAAGAGGCTGATCTCGTTCCCTGGATTGCCGCCGCAAGCGACAGCCTGATCGGTTCCTTCGCTTCGGGGGTCACCAAAGACATCGCCGCGGTCCATGCTGCCCTGGTCCAGCCGTGGTCGAACGGCCAGACTGAAGGCCAGATCACCAAGCTCAAGCTCGTCAAGCGACAGATGTACGGCAGAGCAAAGATCGATCTCCTTCAGGCAAGATTGATCGGCGCGACCTGAGCGGCGGTGAACATCACCGAGATTGCGTCAGAGCCCAACATTGACCCCGTAGTCGTGAAGTCGATCAGGTACTTAGGATGCCGATCGGCGCTCGGACCCCACGCCGAGTGAAAACTTCCCGAACAATCTTGCCTGTGTCATCCACAATGCAGATGCTCGTCTCCTTGACCGAAACGTCCAGTCCAGCAAAATGGCCCATGCTGCGCTTCTCCTTCTGATGCTTGAGGCCGTCACTACGGACCTCGTTTCACCATCAGCCTGAAGCGCAGCACCCAAAATCTTCAGCTATCCACAAGCTGGGCCGGCCGATTACCCCATCTTCCGGCGACATGGCGGACATGGCCGGACTTGCTGGCGGCCCGACCCCGTCGCGAATGACCCGAACCAGTGGCATAACCCTAGACACGGAGTTTTACTTCGACGAGTATCTTTCCGGGCTGAAAAGGAAATGACCATATGGCCGCAACGAGCGGTCGCACCGTCACCGTGTTCGGCGGAACCGGCTTTCTCGGCCGCCGCGTCGTTCGCGTCTGCGCGATCACGGATTTCCCGTGCGGATTGCGTCTAGGCATCCGGATCGGCGACGCGGACATTTCGGCCCTGATGATCCGCAACTTCAATCCGTAGCGGCCGATATTCACGACGAGCGATCAGTCGCGGATGCGCTTGTCGGCGCTTACGGCGTCGTAAATGCGGTCAGTCTTTACGTCGAGCACGGAGAGGAGACCTTTCACTCCGTGCACGTCGAGGCGGCCCAACGGGTGGCAGCGCGAGCGCACGCGGCGGGAGCCGAGCGGCTCGTTCACGTTTCAGGAATTGGCGCCGACACCACCTCACGATCGCGGTACATCCGAAAGCGCGGCGAAGGCGAATTGGCGGTCCGGACCGCTTTCCCCGGCGCAATTATCATCCGACCGGCGGTGATGTTCGGGCCGGACGACGCTTTTCTCACGACCGTAATCAAGTTGCTCCGCCGGCTTCCGATCTATCCGATGTTCGGCCGCGGCCTGACCAGATTGCAGCCGGCGTATGTGGAGGATGTTGCCGAGGCGATCGGCCGCGTCATGCAGCAAGGCGAGACGCCTTCAACGATCTTCGAGCTCGGCGGCCCGCGCGTCTACTCCTACGAAGAGTTTCTCAGAGCCGTTGCGCACCAGGCCGGCGTTTCGCCCGTGCTGATTACAATCCCGTTTGCCGTTTGGTACGCGCTCGCATGGGCCTCCGAAATCCTCCCGAATCCACCCTTTACCCGTAATCAGGTGGAGCTGATGCAGATCGACACCGTGTCGGCGCCGGAGTTGCCTGGATTTGCCGAACTCGAAATCTCGCCCCGCTCGGTCGAGGTGATGCTCCAGGAGATGCTGTCGAGTTGCGATTGAGATCGGTCCATCCGCTTTGGATGACAAGGCGCGCTCTGCATCTGCTCATGCAAGTCAAATCTGCGAGCCAAGTCGGCGAGGCAGGTTTCGAACTGACGTCATCTGGCACCGTGTATAAAGTTCACAAGCTGATCAATGACAAATGTCTGATCGCTGATGATATCTTTCACCAGATCCCCAATGGAAATCATGCCTACGACTTTTCCCTGTTCGATGACGGGAAGATGGCGCACGGCCTTTTCGGTCATGATGGCCATGCAGGCTTCCACGGATTGATCAGGTCGCGCAAAAACGACGTTAGTTTCCATAATGTCGCGGACGAGAGTCTTGGGCGATGCGCGGCCTTTCAACACCACGTTCCGGGCATAGTGGCGTTCCGTAATGATGCCGACGAGCTTGTCGCCCTCCATCACAGTCAAAGAACCAACGTTCTCGTCCGCCATCTTTTTTATGGCATCATAAACAGTCTCGTCCGGGCGAACTGAAAACACCTCTTGGCCCTTTTTGTCGAGCAGTTGCCTAATGGTTGCCATGTGACGACCCTCGATATGTGAACCTTGCCCAGACCTGCCGATAGCAAATTTGCCAATAGCAGTATGGCCAACACAGTTGAACCGCTTCTTGTTCAGGCGCGAAAGGCAATCAGGGAGGTTACGCAAACATGCCTGCACTCCGATTGCCCGAGGAGCATTGATCTGGATCATTTTTCTTGGGATCATATAATAATATTTGCGACCTGAACTCAGCCGCGCGCATGCCGGCACATCTGTGAGGAAGCCGAGTTGCTATGCACCTCAAGAGGCCGGGTCGACTGATCCAGCCTAATGTCATCATCCACTATGCATTTTCCAGCGTGAAGCCGACTTTCAGCACCACCTGATAGTGATGAACGCTGCCGTTTTCTATGTGGCCTCGTGTTTGAACAACTTCAAACCATCGCATGTCACGAATGGTTGTCTTTGCGCGCGCGACGGCGTTCTGAATTGCGTCTTCGATGCTCTTGTCCGACGACCCAACGAGTTCGAGAATCTTATAAACATGGTCTTGCATTTTCGATCTCCTCTCTTTCGCTTCAGTTTCCGACGACGGTTGTCCTTTGCTTGAGCATGATCCTTTCGGAAAATCGGTGTCCACTTTTCCGGAGCATGCTCTAAAGCCCGGTCGCGAAGCGCGCCATCACCACGATCATTGCAACCTGCATCGTGCCCTGGATCGCCACCACGCGGAATAAGCGCCGCATCATGACGCCAATTCGCGCGAGGTTCGGCTCCGGCTTCTGCAACTCGAAATAAACCCAGAGATTGGTCGGCAGCAAGATTCCAAGCCCTTGTAAGGTGAGTACCGTGAGGATCGCGAGCGCGGCCGCCACCCAGTAAAATTCCGGATAGGCAATCTCTAGATATCCGAGGCGCTTGGCGAGGAACCAGCCGGCGGTGCCGGTGACGATGGAGAGCGTTGGCATCAGCACTAGCGTGCGCGGGATGAGTTCGTTGAGCACGGCGCGGCGGGTCTCCAGCGGCAGCGTGCGCAACACCGGGCCGACCACGAAGCCCATGAACAGGTCGATGCCGGTCCACAGCGTGCCGAACATCACATGCACCCAGTTGAGGAACCAGTCGCTCGGCCCAATGATCGCAACGATCATCACGATGACGCAGAGTACCGCCATGATAAAATAGCGCGGGCGCAGAGGCGAGGCGGGCAGCATGGCTTGTGAGGTCATCGGGAAGGAATTCTTCCAATCTTTCGTGGAGTGAACCATATCACGTTTCCGCACCCGGCGGCGCGCGGTGGTGGTTCGTCAACGACGGGTGGCGGATTGGTGACCAATCTCGGCCGATCGCATAAACAATACGTCCGAGCCTGATTTATGAAGGGATTGGGGGTCAGCCGCTCAGAACCGAACACGTTGGTCCGTTCGCCGAACGGCAGGTTAGAGGTGACCGAAGCCCGTGTTGCTGACAGAACCGTTCAGCGTACCCGCAGCACCAAGACCGCCGACGATTAGGTTTTGGCTCGTCGTATAATTGGTATCCGCCCAGGCTGCGCCACCCTTGATGCCCAATCAGGTGATGTCACCTAGGCCGTTGATCCACATCAATTGCCGATGATCCGATTAATGCACACTTTTTTGGGCTACTGAACGTGGAATGTTCGGTGGCGAAGAATGGCAGGGAGGTGGCCATGGCTCATACCCTGGTTCCCAGCGATCACGTAGAGACTGCATCGGTCTACGGTCGCGGCGATGAGAAAATCGGCACGATCGAGCGGCTGATGCTTGAAAAGAACAGCGGAACAGTTGCCTACGCGGTCGTGAGATGCGGCGGATTACTCAAAGGTGAGGTACACCACTATCCAGTGCCTTGGGATACGCTGAAGTACGATGTGGCGCGTAAGGTCTACACAACGAACCTAACATTAGAAGAACTTAGGAGCGGCCCATCGGAACTCGACGGCGAGGCTTTCGACTGGGGCGACCGCTCCGCGGTCTATCGCCATCCGCAGTATTGGTCGGTGTAGAGCAGTCAACCTGCCGCGAGTATATGCCCCCCACGTCGCCAAGAAACTGGTCGTGGTGCAGGCGGAGGCCAAATTCGTGGCATTCGCCATAGACAATCCCTGCTTCCAAGCGCGCCCGACTGAGTAGCTTGCCCTGCTGATCTAAGGCACCCTCTTACACGTGATGAGCTACAAGCAGCAGTGTCGCCAGGAACGACGCGGCAATTACCCAATCTGCGAGGTAGGAGTGCTGGGGCGTTGGCTCATACGATTTTCGCCAGTATGGCGTTGGCACCTCCACCTCTTGCCCCAAGGAATACCCGAGCCAAAGTCAGCACGGTCCCGTCTTATTAGAGGGAGCCTTGGGGGCGGCGGAACCGTGCCGCCACCGAGAGAGACGGTAGCTATTTCATTAACGGGCAGATGCTCTTGATCGCATTGATCTGGGACAAATCGGTGCCGCTTTTTACGGACTAATAATTCATATGGGCAGCCCACGCGAAGTTGAGAGCATTGAGGCGGAACTCCGGCGGACCTTCGAACAGGTCATCCCGTTCAATCGTGTGCTCGGTCTCAGAATCAACTCGCTCGACTTCAAGGCGCCGCGACTGAGGTTCGACATGCGGCCCGAGTTGGTCGGCAACCCGGTCCGCCAAATTCTGCATGGCGGTGTGATCTCGGCCACCCTGGACGTAGTCGGCGGCCTCGCAATCGCTCTGGCTTCGATCACCCGCAAAGCCGAAGAGACGCCCGCGCGACATTTTCCGGATATTGGCTGCGTGTTTCGGTAACATCCGGACACCGATTTCGGTAATTCGCGGACAGCGATTTCAGTAATTCCGGGACAGGGATTCCGCTAAATCGCGGACAGTTGCGGGGGTTGGTTTTTCGGGAGCGCCGTTCAGGCAATGTTCTCTCTCAAGCTGATTTTGAGAGGGGCAATGCCGAGACGGAAGCAAGCGAAACGAACCACTGTGAAGGACTTACGATCGATCCTGAGGCTGACCTACGAGCAAGGCCTGTCGGTTCGGGCGATCTCGGAACGGCTGCAGATCAGCAAGACCTCGGTTGCCACCTACCTGCTGCGGGCGCGTGAGGCGGGCTTGAGCTGGCCGCTGCCGCCGATTTACGAGAGCGAGGCGGCGTTACAGCGGGCCTTGTTCCGGCGGGTCGGGCGGCCGCCACAGGACTTGAGCGAACCCGAGTGGCCACGGGTGGCGCAGGAACTCAAGCGCAAGGGCGTGACGCTAACGCTGCTTTGGCAGGAATACCGGACGGCACATCCCGACGGCTATGGTTACACCTGGTTCTGCGACAAGTTTGCCGCCTATCAGCGCCGGGCGAACCCCACCTTCCGCCACCGCCACGCGGCGGGTGCGGTGATGCAGACCGATTATGCCGGCCCGACGGTAGAGGCAATCGATCCGCAAACCGGCGAGATCCGCCAGGCGCAGATATTTGTCGCGGTGCTCGGGGCCTCGTCGCTGACCTTCGCTATGGCGAGCTTCGGTCAGCGACTGCCAGATTGGATCGAAGGCCAGACCCGGGCCCTGTCGTACTTCGGCGGGGTTCCCAAAGCGATCGTCTGCGACAATCTGAAGGCCGCCGTCGTCAAGGCGCTGTGGTTCGAGCCGACGCTCAACCAAACCTTTGCCGCCATGGCCGAGCACTACGACACGACGATTTTGCCGACCCGCAGCCGCAAGCCGCGCGACAAGGGCAAGGTTGAAGGCGCGGTGCTGATTGTCGAGCGCTGGATTCTGGCACGGCTGCGCCATCGGCGGTTCTTCAACCTGACCGATCTCAATAACGCGATCGGCGGCTTGCTGGAGGAGCTGAACAATCGGCCTGCGAATTCCGGAGCAAGTCGCCCACCGATTCCGAGATGATGCCGCCCACCTATTCCGATTAATTGTCGCCCGGCATTCCGATTAATCCTCGCCCACCATTCCGGGATGATGTCGCCCGGGGGGGGACGGTGATTTCGGAGACCTCTGCTGGCTGTGTGTAGGGTCCGTTCTTTGGCTTTTGCCGGGGAGTGGATCGATGCCAGCGGAGAGGGTTGCGATGCGGGTGGTGCGCGAAGTCCTACGTTTGACGTTTGCCGGAGTTTCCAAGCGGGAGGTGGCGCGCCGCACCGGCTTGGCATCGTCGACAGTGCGGGCGACGATCGCCCGTTTCCAATCGCTCGGGCTGATCTGGCCGTTGCCCGAGACCATCACGGACAGCGATCTGGAAGCAAGGCTTTACAAGAATGCCGGCAAGAAGCAGGGCCATCGGCGCAGTGCCGAGCCGGACTGGGCGCTCCTGCACCGGGAGATGAAGCGCAAGCACGTCACCTTGTCGATCTTGTGGGACGAGTACATCGAGGCTCACCCGGACGGGTATCGCTACAGCCGCTTCTGCGAGCTTTACCGGTCCTGGGAAGGCAAGATCTCGGTCACGATGCGGCAAACCCATTTGGGCGGCGACAAGCTGTTTGTCGATTACGCCGGCGACACTGTCCTGGTGGTGATTGACCGACTGACCGGGGAGATCAGGAAGGCGCAGATTTTTGTTGCCGTCCTGGGGGCATCGAACTTCACCTATGCGGAGGCGACGTGGACGCAATCGCTCGCCGACTGGATCGGTACGCACACGCGCGCCTTCGAGGCCATCGGCGGTGTGCCCCGGCTTGTGGTGCCGGACAACACCAGGACCGCGGTCATCAAGGCGTGTTTGTATGAGCCGCAGGTCAACCGGACCTATACGGAGATGGCTGCGCATTACGGTACCGGCGTGCTCCCCGCAAGGCCGCGCAGGCCGCGCGACAAGGCCAAAGTCGAAGTCGGCGTGCTGATCATGGAACGCTGGATTCTGGGCCGCCTGCGCAATCGGCGATTCCACAGCTTGGGCGAGTTGAACGAGGCCATCACAGAATTATTGGCGCGGCTGAACGACGAACGCCAGATCCGGCGTCTCGGCGTGACGCGGCGCCAACTGCTCGAAGACCTCGACCGGCCCGCGCTCAAACCATTGCCGGCCGAGCCCTACGTGTTCGCCGAATGGCGCGCCCGCCGTGTCGGAATTGATTACCACGTCGATGTCGACAAGCATTATTACAGCGTGCCGCATCGCTTCGCCCGCGACGAGGTCGAGGTCCGGCTCACCGGCCGTACTGTCGAGATATTTGCCAGAGGCGAGCGGATCGCCGCGCATCTGCGCTCGAGCGGCAATGGCAAACACACGACCGTACAAGAACACATGCCCTCCAGCCACCGGCGTTACGCCAACTGGACGCTCGATCGCATCCGTAAAGATGCCACCGCGATCGGCCCAGCGACTGCAGCGTTGTGCGAGCTGATACTGGAGCATCGTCCGCATCCCGAACAGGGCTTTCGAGCCTGTCTGGGAATCGTGCGGCTGGTCAAGCCGTTCGGCATGGCGAGGGTTGAGGCCGCTGCCACGCGTGCGCTTGATATCGGGGCGCGGACCTACGGCTCGGTCAGATCAATCCTCGACAACAATTTGGACCGCCACGCCGGCAGACCGCGCGGCCCGGACGGCGTGACGATCCTCCACCCCAATATCCGCGGCTCGCGCTATTACCATTGAGGAGACCATATGCTCACCCATCCTACCCTCGATCAGCTCAATCAGCTTGGGCTGTTCGGCATGGCCAAAGCCTTCGGTGAAATCGCCGCATCGGGCGACGCCGCGGCGCTCCCGCATCCGGATTGGCTTGCGCTGCTGCTCGACCGCGAGATGAGTTACCGGCACGACCGGAAGCTGACGGCCAGGCTCCGATATGCAAGGCTTCGCCACCCGGCAGCCGTCGAGGATGTCGATTATCGTGCCACGCGTGGTCTCGATCGGGCGTTGTTCCAGAAGCTCGCCGAGGGTCGTTGGATCGACGCCCACGATAACGTCATCTTGAGCGGCCCGACCGGGGTCGGCAAAAGTTGGCTTGCCTGCGCTCTCGGACACCGGGCTTGCCGCAATAACCGGTCCGTTCTCTATCAGAGGGTTCCCAAACTCTTCGCCGATCTTGCGCTGGCGCGCGGCGATGGCCGTTATGCCCGGCTCCTGCGGGCACTCGGGGGCGTACAACTCCTCATACTCGACGATTGGGGTCTCGAACCTCTCGATGCCGCCGCACGACATGATCTGCTGGAAATCCTCGAAGAACGCCATGGACGACGATCCACGATCGTCACCAGCCAGCTCCCGGTCGACAAATGGCACCATGTCATCGGCGATCCGACTTATGCCGACGCCATCCTCGACCGCCTCGTCCACAACGCCCACCGTATCGATCTCACCGGAGACAGCCTACGCCGGGTCCGCGAAAAGCCCGCCAAAAAAGATTGACCATTCACAACGAGCAGTGCCACAACTTCAACAGCCAGCGAGGCACACGCCCTGGGCGACATCATGTCGGAATCCATGGGCGGCATCATCCCGGAATGCCCGGGCGACTTCGTCGGAATCCGCAATCGGCCGATGCGCCATATCGGCAAATCCCGCCGGCAGGTGTTCGAGGAGATCGAGCGCGACGCGCTGGCGCCGCTGCCGAGCGAGCCATTCGAATACGCCGAGTGGAAAACGGCCAAGGTGCATCCCGATTATCACGTCGAAGTCGACAAGACCTTTTACTCGGTGCCGCACCGGCTGATCGGCCGTCGGGTGGACGTCCGGCTCACCTATCGGGCTGTCGAGATCTTCCAGGATCACATCCGTGTCGCCAGCCATGTGCGCCGTTCCCAGCGCAGCGGCCATGTCACCGTGAACGAGCACATGCCCAAGGCCCATCAGCGTTACGCCAATATGACGCCAGCGAGCTTGATCAAGATGGCGGGGCGGATCGGCGTCAACGCCGCTAGCCTGGTCGAGCGGATGATGCGTGAGCGCCCGCATCCCGAGCAGGGTTATCGCTCCGCCATGGGGATCATCGCTCTGGCGCGGCGCTATGAGCGCGATCGGCTGGAGGCGGCCTGTGAGAGGGCGCTCGCCATCAACGCGATCCATTACTCCTCCGTGAGCGCCATCCTCAAATCCGGGCTCGACCGCGCGAGCCCTGCCACCGAGCCCATCAAAGCCACACCCTCACACGCCAACATCCGTGGCGGCGCCTATTATCAATGAAGGAAAGGAAGATCGTGATGCTGACCCACCCGACCCTCGACCAGATGCAGGCCCTCGGCCTTGCCGGAATGGCGGTCGCCTATCGTCAATTGGCCGAACAGGACCACGCCGCCGATCTCAGCCGCGACGAGTGGCTCGGCCTGATGCTTGATCGCGAAGCCGCCATGCGCGCCGACCGACGCCTGACCAATCGTCTCGCCGCAGCCAAGCTGCGCTTCGTCGAAGCCTGCATCGAAGATATCGACTTCGCATCCCGCCGCGGGCTTGACCGGCGCAACGTCCTGCAGCTGGCGCAAGGCGCCTGGCTGAAAGCCCATGAGAACCTTATCGTGACCGGTCAGACCGGTACCGGCAAAACCTGGCTGGCGTGTGCCTTCGGACGCCAGGCAGCCAGGCTCGATCATTCCGTCCTCTATTTGCGGATGCCGCGCCTGTTCGAAGATCTCGCCATGGCCCGTCTCGATGGTCGCTTCCCACGCCTCATCGACAAGCTCGCGCGGGTCCAGCTGCTCATCCTCGATGACTGGGGCACCCACACCCTCAATGACCAGCAGCGCCTCGATCTCCTGGAAATCTTCGAAGAGCGCTACCGGCGCAAATCGACCCTGATTACCGCCCAGCTGCCCGTTGCCCAATGGCACGACATGATCGGCGAGCCAACCATCGCCGATGCGATCCTCGACCGGATCATCCACAACGCCCACCGTATCGCCCTCGAAGGCGACAGCATGCGAAGGAAAAAGGCCGCGCGCCCCTTGACCGAAATCGAAAACAGCGAAACGAATACCAATTGACTTCAACAACCAGGCAACCGAAAGCCAGCGCCGCAACGCTGTCCGCGATTTAGCGAAACTACTGTCCGTCAGTTAGCGAAACCGCTGTCCCGTTTTTGCGAAATACGCATATTGGCACCATCGACCTCCGCATCGACTACCTGCGGCCAGGACGCGGCCATTATTTCGTAGCCACGGGTCGCGTAGTTCGGCTCGGCGGCCGCGTTGCGGTGGCCCATATGGAGCTTGTGAACGACACGGACGAGCAAATCGCGACCGGTTCGGCGGCCTACATCGTCGGTTGATCTCATAAGAGGCCGCCCAGTTGGCCGTCTCTTTCTTTTCAGACCAAGCGTGCAACTATTGGCACATCTGTATGGACCGGCCGTGCGTTGCAAGTCTGCCGGGCGTGTTCCCTGACTACCCTGCCCGGTGGCGCGCAACGCTGGCGACGGCCGCGAGCTGGTCATGATGCGCTGGGGCATGCCGCCACCACCGCGCACGGGCGGCCCGCCAGTCACCAATATTCGCAACACTGCCTCGCCGCACTGGCGGGGCTGGCTGAAGCCGGAGAACCGCTGCCTCGTCCCGTTCAACAGCTTTGCCGAATAGTGGCTTCAGGATCTGTCGCGCCGCCCAGCCCCACAACACGCTGATTTGCCGATTTGACAACTCCCCACGTGGGGAATCCGGATTGCGGCGGCGGGTTTATTGCGATTAAAATGCCGTTTTCGTTTAGGGATTTTGGCAGATGACAGGACCACGGCCGGCGGGCCGCCCCTGGACACAGGCTGAAGTAGCACAGCTGCACGAGCTTGTCGCATCCGGGGCGAAGGTCAGCTTGATCGCTCGAAAGCTGAAGCGTTCTCCAGCCGCGATCTATACCCGCATAAGTTCGTGCAAGAAACCGCGGCGCGATTTGTCGTTCGGTGCGCCACGCTTTTCTCTCCCGTCCGAGCGGCTCGGTGTTGCCCATGCAAATGCTCAAAAGAGCAAAATCGGAGACCATGGCCGCTAGTTCGACGTCATGCTGAAGGCAAAAAGGACCAAGGCTAAGAATGGCACGCAAAGTTTCTGCTTCAGCGTGGTCGATGGAGACCGACCGAGAGCTCATACAGCTGGCCAAATCGCGAACCCTTGAAGCCATAGCCGATCACCTTCAACGCTCGCCGGCCTACATCCTCAAGCGAGCGGCCCGATTAGGACCTTCGATCAAACGGAAGGCGAAGGGGAAATGAGGGGAATACTCAACCCGAATCCGCGCGGACACTAGAAGAGGCCAAGCAAGCCGTGCCAAGTTAAATCGTTAGTTGTGTTGGAGTTGAAAATGGACAGTTCCTTTTTGAAAGAGCAGGCAAATCGCTGCCGCAGCCTTGCTGAAAATGCCGATCAGTTCACCAAGAGGCGTTTGCTGGATTTGGCGGCGAGGTACGACGCGAGGTCGGGCCTCCCTTCGCGGGCTTCCCGCACTCTCGGAATACCCGGTACTCTTCTGGAAGCGCGAATGCAGCTCCCTCCGGACACCCGCGCCTGATTTGCTTAAAAATCCATCCCCTTTCGGGGCGCATTCGCGCGTAATACTTTCGACCATCCGGCCATGATCGGATAGGACCCGAAGATGACGGAACCAAAGACAGGCCTTGCCGGTCTCGAGCTCAAGGACACTGTTCGCCTTCGCTGGACGTTGCGCGACATAAAGAGCCAGCGCACGAAATTAATGCCGGTCAGCCCGGATGACCTTAGGATCCTGATCGATATGGGCCTCGTGGAAATGCAGGACGATGTCCCTGCAGTCACGCCCGCCGGTGACGCCGAAATAAGTTGAGCAACCTCGGTGGGACGACGGATGGCGGACCGATCAATCGACAAAAGGGAGCAACACGTCGCCTATGCCACTCATTGCCTGCACTGGCGAAGATTGCGGCCGATCGTCAATCTCGCGCCGTCCTCAGAGGGATGGCTGCGGAGTGGCTGAAGCTCGCGGAAGATGCAGGCGAAGCCAACGGGGCATCATAGCGATCCGAGCTGATGATTGCGAAGCTCTCACGGGCGGCTTTCGCACGTTTCCGGTTGCCCTGATCAGGGGCTGCGACCGGCGTTTCGCTATTACTGTTATGGTCATTAGTATTGCCTGGGTTAGCGCGTAGCGAAGCAGTTCCCGCCAATGAATAATCAACGCGTATAGCGTTTCAGATCCCGCCAGAAAGCAAGCCTTAGAGCGGTTCCCGACCAGTTTGAATCGTTTGGGATTCCCAAATCAGGCCGGTTCTGATTCAAGCTGCCTGCTGGCGAAGGAGGCCAGCGGGCATGGCGACATCTCTTTCGGTCGATCTTCGCAGGCGCGTGGTCGCCGCCGTTGAGGGCGGCATGTCGCGTCGGGAGGCTGCGGCGCACTTTCGAGTGGGCGTTTCGAGCGCGATCCGCTGGGTAGCGCAAGCGCGCGAGAAGGGCGAGGTGACGCCGAAGCCGCAGGCGGCGATCGACGCTCGCAGGCGATCGAAGCGCATGCCGAACGCATCCTCGCGCTGATTGCGGCCAAGCCGGACAGTACGTTGGAGGAGCTGAAGGCGGCGCTCGCGGCCGATGGACATGCCTTCAGCGTCTCCGCGTTGTCGCGCTTCTTCCAGCGCCGGAGGATCACGCTCAAAAAAAGACCGCGCACGCCGCCGAGCAGGAGCGGCCGGACATCCTGAAGAAGCGGCAGGAATGGTTCGACGGCCAGATCGACCTCGATCCTGACAAGCCTGTCTTCATCGATGAGACATGGGCGTCGACCAATATGGCGCGTAGCGTTTTGGGACTTTTGCAACACTATCTGCCATACCAGACTCAAGACACTTCGTTCAGGAGTCCCTTAGCCTCGATCGGGTTAGGTGTTTCGAATTCCTCTGTGGACCAGCTATCGATCGCGGCAAGCTGATCACGGGCTGGCTCGTCATGAGGGACCTATTCGAAGTCCATGCCCTGATTAGAGGCGGTGATAAGCGCCTGGTCATGATTCCTGCTCCCCCGGAACGCCATACTGCCCGCGCAGATTGACGTAGAGCACGGTGCAGATGACCTTCTGCGAAACACCGGTCGCGGATTTTTCGAAGACGGTCAGATCCTGCCCGATGGCCCCGGTCACCGGCGCAATGAGCCTTCCGCCAACGGAGAGCTGCTCCAGCAGCGGCGGGGGGATCTCTGTACAGGCGGCGGTGATAGCGATCCGGTCATAGGGCTGCAGCCCGGGATAGCCCAAGCCGCCGTCGGCCAGCACCAGCACAACATCTCGGTAGCCCGCCCTTTCGAGATTGGCTTTGGCGTATTTGAAGGTCACAGGGTCGATTTCCATCGCGACCACTTGGCCCTCCTCGCCCACCACCTCGCGCGCGACCGCTGCCCCATAGCCGGAGCCCAGACCCACTTCGAGAAACTTGTGGCCCTGGTCCAGTCCCAGCGGTTCATAGAAGAGCGGATAGCTGTGCGGACAGGAGATGGTCGCCGCGAGCCCCGGCAGCGGCAAAGGCACCTCCAGGTAGGCATAGTCCCGATACGGTTCCGGAATAAAATCCTCCCGCGGCACCTTCAACAGGGCCTGTTTGATACGTTCGGATTTGAGCAGGCCCTGTTTGATCAGCGAGGCGATTTTCTCGCGGCGCTCCCGGGCAAGATCCGCCTTGCTCTTGCTCGGCTTCTTGGGTGGGGGAATCTGCCAGCCATACATGGTCTTGCCCCGGTCTCAGCGCGACAGTCGCGTAATCCTGAAGATCGCTCGCATGAAGGCGGGAATGTCGGCCGGCTGGCGCGAGGTGACGAGATTGCCGTCCACGACCACCTCGCGGTCCAGGTAGTTCACCCCTGCGGCCTCCAACTCCTGTCTCACCGCGCGATAGCAGGTGGCGGTGCGTCCCGTCATGAGGCCGGTGGCGATCAAGAGCTGCGGCCCATGGCAGATCGCGGCCACGGGCTTGTCGGCCTGAAGGAAATGCCGGGCGATGGCCACCGCCTCGGGGATCTTCCGCAGGCTCGCCGGCGCTTCGCCGCCGGGCAGCAGCAGCAGGTCGTAATCCTCTGCCCGCACAGCGCTAAGGGCCAGGCCGGCACTCACCCTGTGTCCGTGCTTACCGGTGATCGCTCGCTGCTGCGGCGCGGCGATGTCCACCTCCACCCCTTTTGCCTGCAACTGTTGCAGCGGCTCGGAGAGTTCGCTGTCTTCGAAACGATCGGAGCTGACGATCAGGGCTCGCATGTGCTCCTTCCGCTACTGCTGCCTCGAATGCTTTGGTCCGAAGAACCTGCCGCCGCGCCTCGGGAGCAGGCAGGTGTCCCCTCCTCGCGGCCTCCCGCCACGCGCACGCGCGCCCGTTACCATGTTCGGCCATGTAAGCTCTTGACCCTCGTCAATGGGCCAGGCGCCCGCCGGGCTAAATTTTAAAGTCATCATGCCGATAAACGCCACGATCGTTTGCGCTATGTCCGAAGCACCGCCCTCCTCCGTCGCCGCCGAGGCGAAGATGCGCTCCCCACGCATCATGGCGCTTGCCTGGGGGAAGATCGAGGTAGAGGGCGCCGGGACGTTCAGGGATGCCAAGCTCTTTCCCGGCGGCGCCAGGGAGTGGGATTGGCGCGAGACGGGGACGGAACACACGCCTGGCATTCAGCCCACGGATGTACGCGAGCTATTGGATCACGGCGCTACGACCATCGTGCTGTCACAAGGTATGTTGAAGCGGCTGGGGATCTGTCCCGAGACGCTCGAGTTGCTGAAGCAGCAAGGCGTGGGTGTGCATGTGCTGCCGACGCAGGACGCCATCGACCTCTATAACGACTTGCGCAAGACGGAGCAGGTCGCGGGGCTGTTCCACACGACCTGTTAGCGGCGCCGCTCGCGGTGCGTTTCCGGCCTGGAGCGAAGTCAATCGATCCCATGACCGACATGCCCCGCATCACCCTGCTGCCGGTGGGCAACCCCGATCGCCGCGCCCTCGACGACTTGGCGCAGGACCTAGGCGGCATGGGTTTCGATGTCGAGCTGGCCGGGCGGCGCGCGCTGCCGCAGGGGGCATTCGATGCCAGGCGCGGCCAGTTCCATGCCGATGCCCTGCTCGGCCTGGCGCTTTCGGTCAGGGCTGAGCGCGTGCTCGCCGTCACCGACGTCGACCTCTACGCCGGGGATCTGAACTTCATCTTTGGCATTGCCCAGCCGAGCGGAGACGCCTGCGTCATCTCGCTGTTCCGGCTCTATCTCGACGCCGACGACGAGCACTTTCGCGGCCGCGCTTTCAAGGAGGCGATGCACGAGCTCGGCCACACCTTCGGGCTCGGCCATTGCGCCGATCCGGGCTGCGTCATGTGGTTCAGCAATACCCTGGGGGAGACCGACCGCAAAGGGGCCGCCTACTGCCCCTGGTGCGAGGAGACGCTCCACTTGGCGCGCCGTCCGGCCTGAAGGCTCGAACCACCGAGGCGCACGCTTAAAAGACGCACCTTGCGGTCCAGGACAATGCGGTCGAGGTACTCGACGTGGCACAAGCCTGCGTCTTCTCTTGTTCAAGCCGGATGAATTAAAGCCTCATTGGCCGAGGCGCGCTCAATGTCTGACCGGGTCAAACCCGGATCGTCGAGCACCGCCATCGACTTCCACTCGGCACCTATGCGCCTCCCCCGGCCGCCGGCTATTCGATTCACACATTTTCGAGCCTCAGAGTGGTGCCGAATTTGATGCGGCGGAAGGCTTCGAGGCCTATTCGCATCACCATTGGACCGGGCTTTCCATAATAGGCGGTCCATCCACCGAGCCGAGCAATGACCCAGGCTGCGAAGGCAAGTGTACCTTTTGGATGTGGGTTCTTTTGCTTGGCAGTGGTCCCTTCGAGTTGAGAAGACAGGGCTTCCAGCACAGGCTGGTCATCCGGGTCGAAAGCCTCGACCAGTTCTTCCTCGGTCGTTCCGTCACGGGCGCGGACCAACTGCATGATCGTGACCGCCGCCACAGCGGCTGCGGCGACGAACTTGATCATGACCTTGGGTTCGCCAATGTCAGCCTCCTCGATATCAAAACCCGCGGACTTGAGCGTGCGGAAGAACTCCTCGATGGTCCAGCGCCTGCGGTAGAGATCTACGATCCGGCGTGCTTGTTTTGCGCTTCTCACAACATGTGTGGTGAGGAGCCGCCAATGGATCGGCTCGCCATTATACTTCGATGGCAGTTCCCGAACGTCCACCATGGTCAGGCGGATCGTAGCGGGTAGATCAGGGGCGGGGCTTGGATGTGGCCTGCACAACGTCACAGGCGAGAAGCGCAAGGCAAGCTCAGCCGTCCGCTCCTTGCGGCCCGGCGCCGCAGGAATCTTCACGCTGAACCGCGCCGCCTCCGGTAAGCTATCAACAAACGCAAACAGCTGCGCAGATGTCCCGGACGGCAGTTCGATCTTGCGGTTCCAGGATGCCCGGATAATTAGCTCCACATTCGCCGGACGTCGCGCGAAGTGCTCGTAAATGTCGCTTTCCCGGTCGGAGATGACGGTCACGCTACGCGCGCTCGATAATACCGCGCCGGATTGTGCCACCACCGAGAGCCAACGTTGGGACTCCTTGTCCGCTGTTGCTCGCGAGCGCCGGGGCGTCACCACGCCCTTGTCCCGATTCCAGACCTGGGCATCAACAAGACCCAGCAACGCACCATTGCCGGCATCAAGCGCGAGCGCAGCATGCAACAGCAGCCCACGTACTCCGCCGCCCTTGCCAACAGGTCCATACCCATTGTCTCGCGCACGCCGTCCGCCAAGCGCCAGTTCGCTGCTATCCTGAACCACGATGATCTCGCGACCAGCAACACGCGCCGCCGTGCGCGAAGCCGCATGGCTCGCCATCTCTGCGACACCTACCCTTTCGTTGCGCAAAAAACGCGTGAACCGCACCTCCTGTGCCCGGTTCCCTGCAAGGCGCCGAATGCACGAACAAGGCCGCCGAACGAGGGCCGCATGCAACGACGCCCCCCTTTTTCCAGGCGACGATCGCCAAATCGCCCCAGTCCAATCTCCATCGACATAAGACCACCCTCCGCGAATCCAACACCCACCAGGGAATCAGTCTCCATCAATCTCTGCAACAAAGATGTGTGCATTCGATAGCCGGCCGCCGGGCCTCCTTCCCGTTACCTGGGCTTAATCCACCGTATGCCCTTTCCGCGCGGGGGGTGCGGCGTCGCTGGAGGCGTCAGAGGTGTCAGTGGTGGTCGCCCGGTGGTGACGTTAGCCGGTGCGAGGCGTAGCATCAGCAAGGCGCGCTGCACAGAAAGCGGGAGAATTTCGATGTTTAACCTTGTCGCACCTTGCATCACTGGCAATCCGAACCAAGCAGGCAATACGCTCACCGTTAGCGACGGCGAGTGGGAAACCGGCATCAACGGTGTCGTCATCTATGGCTATCAATGGCTATCTGACGGCGTCCCCATAGCTGGCGCGACCGATCCCAAATACACGCTGCGACCTGACGACATCGGCCATGCGATAAGCTGCTCGGTGGTCGCAACCGATCGAGCAGGAAGCAGGGCATTGGCTGCGAGCAATGTCGTCATCGCTGGCGACTGATCAAATGACGCGAAAGAATTCCGCGATCAAAAATGAAGCGAAAAAGCAATCCGCTTGCTTGCGCTGCGAGGTGGGATCTCCGCGGTATAGCGGCCGACCCCGAAACGCGATGGGCGGCCCGTCTGCGGCCGTTTGTCGAGCCTCGTAATTGGCCTCCTCGATCACGGCGGTCTGGCATTCTGCTTCGCACTGTGTGCACCATTTGCCGGTGATCTCAAATGCCGACCATGGTCGGCACGCTGATCACGCCTCAGTCTTGCGTCGCTCACTACTCTGTAGGACGTTATGGCCCCGCCCTTGGGGCCTGTGTCAGAAAACTGCGTACCTATTTTGCAACACGCGAAACCATGAGCACCGAAATTCCGATCGACACCAAGGACTACGAACGTCGGTTTGGAAAGCCTGTCGGTCGCGCCTTCTGGAGTTTCCGGATTGTCTCAGCGGACCCCGCGATCCGTGACCACGTCTTCACGACCCACAAGCCGGTCATCTTCAAGGAGGCATGCCGTGAGGCGCGTGAACTCGCCAAGATGCGCCGGTCCGAGAAGATCATCCTAGTGCCGAACCGATGACCCTCGCGCTGCACCCCCTGCGGTACCTTTAGATACCGCGCGCATGACACGCGATTGCGGTATCGATGGCGTATTCGTGGAAAATCGTCGGATCATTGTAAGTGTAGGCGACGCTCGGACACCCGAGCCGCTCCGCCATCCGCGCAATGTCCTCGGGATAAGCGCGCTGGGCGAGCACGTCATATTCGCGCGCCTTGCTGATGTCCCAGTTCTGGCAGAACTTGCAGCCCAGATTGTAGCCGCTGGTCCCGAACGACAGCACTGGCGACCCCGGCAGGAAGTGGTTGAGCGCCTTTTTCTCGACCGGGTCGACGCAGAAGCCGCTGGAGCGACCATAGGTCGTCAGCACCATCTGGTCGCCTGCCGCGCCTGCACGAAGCAGAAGGCGCGCTGACCCTCGTGTAATCTGCAGAAGCGAGGGCACAGATCGCACTGAATGCGCCCATCGTCCAGCTTGTGCCAGTATTGAGCGGGATGGGAGTTGAATGACTTTGCCATGGCATCACTCTCCCGTTGCAGTCCTGTCCAGACTTAGCGCGCCTGCCCCTCATTGCATCCGTCCGGAATGTAGGCCTGCGGGAAATTGTCCAGCAGGTCTTTTTCCTCCGCGAAGCGGTCTTCCTTGTCGAACTTCACGTGCAGATGAACGTGGGTTGCGCCCTTTGCCTCGATGCATGCCGCCCGGTCACGCTCGGCTGCCGCCCGTTGCGTAAGGTCGCCTTGCCCGATGTAGATCGGCACCCACCGTTTTTGCTCGTTCATCTTCGCGTAGATGAAGTTTCCGGCTTGATGCGGCGGCACTTTCGGATGTCGCGGGTAGACGTCGTAGACGTACTTTCGTCCCGATGCTCCGGTCCAGGTGCAGGTTCGTTCGGCCATGTCCGTGCCTCGTCTGAGAATTCTCAAGCAGCGCGGCCTGCATGGCGCTGAGGTGCACGAGGTTTGCGGTGCCAGCCAAGCTCATCAAAAGATAACAGCGAAGCCCGGAGCAGAGTTTGATCCCGGTCAATAACAAGCGCAGATGGTCAGGGTACGAGGGACCGTTCATTTTGCGTCCCGACACGGAGAGCAGGATGGAAGCAACCGCAGGACTGAGCACTGCCAAGCGTGAGCGCCCGGTGGGGATATGCCCTCGATGCCACGTGGTGGTCAGGGTGTTTGATCAGATTGGCAAGAAGTGCGCGAAACCGCTGCCATTCGGAGCGAAGTGCCCTGGCGTTATTCGAAGCGCGCTCGCGGCCGATGAGTGGACGGAATGTCCCGACTGCGGCGCGAGTGGTCGCATCGATAGCGGTGTCTGCACCCAATGCGAGGGCGAAGGCTGGCTTTACTACAAGCGGCGTCTGAGCACGTAATGCCCAGCGCAGGCTCGCCTATCCCACACCACGAACCGTTCGCAAAAGCGCCGATCGCGTCGCGGGTGCGTCGATCCCGTTCTCGACACTCTTGATGAATCCGCTCGCCACATGGCCGGTCACGTCGATCCGTTGCTCGCGAATTGCGAGCGAGCCGCCAAAGCCACCCCGTTCTCTGTCGGTGCAGCTGGTCGTCCGCTGGGCGCGCATGAGAAAGCCGAGTGCCGTCAGGACGCATCGCCGATAGTCCCCCGTCCGCCGATCCTCACTCAAGGCGGCGATCGCGTACGCATCGGCGAGCCCTTCCAGCCCGCATGCAACCTCGACGCACGCCTGCGCTTCCGGCCGGCGCGCCACACGATCGTAGAAGCCGCTCTCGATCGCCAGGTCATGGAGTTCGAAGAGGAAGGCACGAACAAGATCCTTCACCGTCGGCTTTGTCGTGGCCTCGAAAAGCAGTCGGCCTGCCTGCGACTGCCAGTTTGCAAAGAACACGAGGAAGTCCGGCTGTACCCGGCCCCGGTCATAGTATGCGCGCTTGTAATGGGCGAAGCTGCGTTCGACGCTGTCGAGGTAGCGGGCATCCCTCGTCAGGCGGTACGCTTCCACGAGCGACAGCATCGCCTCGGCGGGATACAGCTCCTCACCGCTATCCAGCTCGGCATCGAAGAAGATCTTGTAAGAGCCGTCTTTCCTCTGCTGGCGGAGGATGCCGTCGATGAGCGGTGCGAGCCGCTGTATTTTGTCGGGAAACTCCGAACGAGAGAGAGCGAGAGCCAGGAAGGCGCTGTGGGCGATCGAAGATTGCCTCCCTCTCGATGCGACGATCGTGTATCCGTCACGTTCGACGATGAGCCGTCTGAAGTAGCCGAGTGACCGCCGAATCAGGGGTCGGAGGTCGTCTCGCCCGAGAAACGCACTCAGCACTTCGATATCCCAAATCGCCGCGATGTCACGAATGAGCTCGCCGTCGCCGATCGTGACGTCGTTCTCCGGGTCGTACAGGTACAGAAGGCGGCCCGTGCTCTCGTCGACCATGCCCTTGTACCAGTCGAATATGAGTCGGAGCCGATCGCCAAGCATCCCGGCAGGCTTCTCGTCGTGGACTTGAGTGTGCGGATCTCGTTGGCCGGTCATGGGTGCGCCTCGCTTTTTCCAGGCCGGCAAGACGTCCTTGCCGCCATACGTGGCAATCAAAGGCCGCAGCAACTCGCGGCGGCGCTGCGTTTCAGCCGCATTGCCCGGCACTTTCGTTACCACTTTTATCCTATACCACGGCAAGTGCCTACCTCCCGTGCCTACCTAAAGCCGCAAGCCAGCCTGCGCGCCTGCGCATTTGCGAGAACAAATAAGTACTCGCGCTCTTTGCAGCTATTGAGCTAGTAGCCGGAATCATTGGTCCGCGAAACGGGCTTTGAGACGTTTTTGATGGACCTCGGACTTGCTCCAGACGAATGGCTTGGCATCGGCGTTGTAGGCATCGACGAAGTCGTCGATGTGCTCTCTGAGCTGTTTGACCGAGGTGAAGGATTTGCCGCACAGGGACTGTCCTTGCAGGATCGAGAACCAGATCTCCACCTGATTGAGCCATGAGGCCCGGGTCGGCGTGAAGTGGAACGTCACGTTCGGATGCCGCTTGAGCCAACGGTCGTTTTTTGGTTTGTGGGTATTGAGGTTGTCGAGCACGACGTGGATGGCGGTGTCGGGCCAAGCGGCGACGATGTCGTTCATGAAGTCGAGGAACTCGATACGCCGCCGCCGCTTCTTGTGAGCTGCCGTCACCTTGCCGGTGGCCACCTCGAAGGCGGCGAACAGCGTCGAGGTGCCGTTGCGCTTGTAATCGTGGCTATGACCGCCCAGCGCTCGGCCGTTCGGCATTTTCAGATAGCCCTGTGCCCGCTCCAGTGCCTGGATCGAGGGCTTTTCATCGACGCAGATGACAATCGCATTCTCCGGCGGTGCCATGTAGAGCCCGACCACGTCGGCCGCCTTGGCGGCGAACTCCGGATCGTTGCTCTCGCACCAGGATTTGCGCCCGGCAAGGTCGATCTTCTGGGCGCGCAGGAAGCGCCAGACATACTGCACATCGACATCGCCGAGCGCTGCGGCCAAGAGCGGTCCCGACCAGCGGGCATAGCCCTTGGGCTTCGGCTGATCCAACAGCGCCAGAATGCGTTTGCCCGTTTCCTCCGTGTATTTTGGCTCGGCGCCTCGGTCGCCCGTTTCATCGAGACCGCCAAACCGCTTTTCGGCATAGCGCACGCGCCACTTCGATGCCGTTCCGGTCGTGCAGCCAACGGCCCGCCCGATCGCCCGGCTCGCCATACCGTCCGCCGCCAACAGCACGATGCGTGCGCGCTGCCGCAGCCGGTGCTCCGTCTTCGTCGAACGCACCAAGCCCTCAAGCTCGGTGCGTTCCGCCGTCGTCAAAATAATAGCAGTCGCTTCAGGGATGCCGATCATGCATCCTTGAATCACGACTCATTCTTCACCGATAGTGGGTACTAGGTCAAGGGCGCGAAATCGGCTGCGGAGCATGGGCTTTTCTGTTCGCGCGTCCACCAAGGTCTTCGATCACGAGCGGAGTTGCCAACGCCCGCGAACTGAGAAACGGCGATGTCCGAGAACCGCAACCACAAGCGACACGTCCTGCTCATCACCGGCAAGCCCGGCATCGGCAAGACAACGGTGATCCGACGGACTGCCGACGAGCTCGGCCACAAGGGGCTGCAAGGCTTCTACACTGAAGAGATCCGCGAAGACGGGGAACGACGCGGCTTTCGCCTGGTGCACTTCGATGGGACGGCGCACATCATCGCACATGTTGATTTTCCGAAGCGCCACCGCGTCGGCAAATACGGCGTTGACGTCCCGGTGCTGGACGAGGCGGCCCAGCTGCTTCGCCCCGATCCTCTTGCTCGCGTCTATCTCGTGGACGAAATCGGCAAGATGGAATGCCTTTCGGATCGCTTTATCTCGGCCATGCGCGTCCTGATATCGGGATATACGCCGATGGTCGCCACTGTCGGCGCATATGGAGGAGGCTTCATTGCGGAGGTCAAGCGCCGGCCCGAATGCGAGTTGTGGGAGGTGACACACGCCAATCGCGACGACCTGCCTGCCCGAATTCTGGCCTGGCTGGCGGAAAGGTCGTAGTGGCACTCAGTTCCGCATAGATTTGGGCCAAAGCGGTGCGCAGGGACACTCTGGGATTGCAGGCCTGCCGCGAGCGCTACAAGAAATGCTATGGGGTTTCGTACCGAAATGAATCCGGATCGAGGCGACGCAGCCCGTAGCGCCGGGCGAGCGCCAATGCCTCGGAGAACTCGGCTTACGTGCTCGGGCGGTCAAGCGCCGGATGCTCGCCGGCCCGGTAACACGGGCGATATTGTCCCATCAGATTGAGGTAGGTGTTGGCCGAGACTTCCTCGGCCAAGAATTTCAGCACGGTCTCTACGCCGGAGATGTCATTGGGCAGAACCAGATGGCGCACGAGCAAACCGCGTTGGGCAAGTCCCTCTGCGTTGATCACCAGATCGCCCACCTGCCGATGCATCTCGCGCACCGCAGCCTGATTGACGTTCACGTAATCCCGGACGTGCGAATACTTGTGCGCCAATTTTTCATCGCCGTACTTCATGTCGGGCATGTAGATGTCGACCACGCCATCGAGCAGGGTGAGAGCCTCCAAACTGTCGTAGCCGCTGGTGTTGTAGAGGAGCGGCAGGTACAGGCCCTGCTCCGCCGCGATTTTTACGGCGGAAATGATCTGCGCGACCACATGACTCGGCGTGACAAGATTGATGTTGTGGCAGCCTTGCGCCTGCAATCTTACCATCATCAGGGCGAGCTGCTCGCCTCCCCGCCTTCACGCTGCCAGGCAATCTCCCAGTTCTGGCAAAAAACGCAGCGCAGGTTGCACCAGGAGAAGAAGATTGCTCCGGAGCCTCGCCAGCCGCGCAGACAGTCCTCTTCACCATGGTGCGGTCCAGCCGAATAGACGACCGCTCGCTCGCCGGTGCGGCAAATCGCGCCGCCGATCGATTGCCGCCGATCGACCCGGCAATAGCGCGCGCAAAGATCGCAATTTTGCAGATGCTGGCGTGACCGGCGCACGCGTTCGACCAACTCGCCTGGCCGCAACAGGCGAAGATAGACCGGTTCGAACATGCCGCGCCGCTGCGCGTCCGTGAAAGCGGCGGTATCGGTCGTCATGGCAGCATTTTCCTGTGCAATCGAAAATGCGCATTCGCAGGTGCACGGTAGCCTCGCTGATGAGGCGCGGATTGACGCGGATCAAGCGGCGGAGGCCGCAACGGGGCCCGGCTCGTGGCCCGTTCTACGATCGAGGGGGACGATGACCGCTCAGTCGAACGCCAATCAACCGTACCTTCTTCTCGGACGCAATGCGCTTGAGGCACTCGCGGGCCGCACGCGCGATCGTCCGCCGCGCACTACTCGGGCGCGGCAGCGTGACCTGCCGATTCAGCGTCTTAAAATCGGAAAATCGAATTCTTACCGTCACGGTCTTAGCCAGGTAGCCTCCTCCGCGGGCATCGTCGAGCGCGGTTTCAACGAGCGTATTCAGTTGCTTTGCGATCATACGCGTACCGATGATGTCTTTCTGGAAGGTGATCTGCCGACCGAAGGAATGCGGCTCCCAAGCAGTGATCAGTGGAGTTTCATCGATGCCTTGCGAGCGGCCGTGCGCTTCGCCAAGGTTGTGCTGCAGCGTAGGCAAAGGGGTGGCCGCCAATGCGCCGATGGTGGTCACACCCAGCGTGGCCAGCCGCGCCTCGGTCTTCGGCCCGACGCCCAATAGCTTGCGCACGGGCAACGGCCAGACCTTGTCGCTATGTCGCCCTCCGCGATCGCAGTAAGCCCGTCCGGCTTGTTCTTATCGGACGCCAACTTGGCCAACAGCTTGTTAGGGCCGATGCCAATCGAACAAGAGAGGCCGGTCTCGGTCCGGATGCGTTTTTTGATCGCAGCCCTAATTTGCTCGGGCGGTTCGTCACGATACGAAATGTCGAGGTAGGCTTCATCCAACCCCGCTGCCCTCACACGTGGGTGAGAACTCGTGCAAGATCGCCTTGATGCGCTGCCAGATCGCGGCGTAGCTGTCAAAGTCCACAGGCAGGCAGACGGCATCGGGACACAGGCGATAGGCCGTGCGGAGCAGCATGGCTGAATGAATACCGAAGCGCCGCGCCTCATAGGAGGCAGTGGACACGACGCCGCGTTCGGTCGGATCGCCGTGGCCGCCGATGACGACGGGCTTGCCGCGCAGCTCGGGACGCCGCTGCTGCTCGATCGCGGCGAAAAATGCATCCATATCGACGTGGAGGATTCGCCTCACGCCGAACCTCCGTGAAGAAGCCGCTGCCGGCGCCTACCTCGCTGTCGAGCCGCGCGGTCGTCTTGTCGAGCACCGTCACACGACCATGTCGAATCCAAACGGGAATCCGCAGCCGCATATTTCTCGGTTGTTCCGAACCATAACGGCAGGCTCGCCCGCCCAAATAACATTTTTTGCCGCCCAAAATAATCACATTCGATCGCGAAAGCCGCGCACGCCTTCGCCTTCGGCGCAATGCTCGCAGCAAAAGAAGGCGCCCTCCTTCTCGAAGCCGTGACCGACAATCCGGATGCCGCAATGCGTGCAGGTCGGCGCCAGTGCGTGGATCGCGCATTCGAAGCTGTCGAACATGTGGGCCTTGCCGCTCTGGATCACTTGAAACGCCTTGTCGTAATCGTTCCCGCAGGTTTCGCAAATTGCCATGACACTGCCTCTCTCATCCGTAGCCGAATCGCTCAAGGCTTAACCCGCTGCCCTCTCATCGGTTTCCACGACTGAGCCGATGGCTGTCAGGCAGACGCACCATTTACTTGATTGATTTTTCTAATGACGGAAGTCTCAGGCTGTTTTGATAGAGATCAATTCTGGCCACAGCGATCAACTTAATTTCGAGTGCCGACGAAATGGACAAAGGCAGGTGGAGGGCGCGACCGGCAACTAGCCGATAATTCCTGGCGCATCCGTAGACCCAAGCCGGGGGACGGCAATGAGGATTCCGTGACGCCATTGATGACGAGGCAAATGAAAGAGGAGGTGAGGCAGGGGATCAAGGACCGGGCCGACGACCTGGCGTGCTTCCACGCCCACGTTGTCGCACGGAAGATCGCCGGAGGACCCACAGCAGCTGGTAAGGGCTACTCGGAGGCCTACAACAAAGCATACGACGAAGCCTTTCTGGATGCGTACGAGCTAGCTTACGAGCAGGCTTACTACGAGGGTTTCCACGGAGCCTACGAGGAAGAGTATGATGATTCCTATAGGCAGGCGTACAACGAAGCTCGCGCGTTTATTGAGCGTTCCCGTCATCGGAGGAGATCTGAGTTGCGTCCGCCACAATAACGTCGAGATCAAAGAGCCCCGGCCGGCACGGCGACCGGAGTCGATTGTATCTCCAAGTGACGCCGGCTGGCTGTAACCCGGCCAAGAACTGGCGCTGGTGCTCAATGACATGGCAAGTGTGGCAGTCCGACGCCAGAGGTCAGATGACACGCACTGGTTTGCGGACAGCGCTTTCACATGAATGGTGGCGCGATAGCCGGTCAGCGGCACGAATTGGCTCAGGCAGACGGAATTGGCTGGTGCAGCGGAGCACAAGATCGATGGCGGTTCGCAGACTGATCCGATGGCCGACCGACACGAACACCGGCCGCACCGCACGTCGCGTGCGGAGCACAGCGCCGATAGTCTCGCCCCCATCGGTCAGCGGTGACCAAGCGCCGCGCTCGATACCCGGTTCCTCATACGTACCGATCAGGCGCGACTTGGCCACTCCTATTGTCGGCACATCGGCGAGCACACCCAAATGACATGCCAGGCCAAAACGGCGTGGATGCGCCAGTCCTCGACCGTCGACCAGTAATAGATCCGGCCTTTTGGACAGCTGATTCAGGACCTCGGTAATCGCTGGCGCTTCTCGAAAGAATAGCAAACCAGGAAGATAAGGAACGGTGAGCAGTCGCTGGACCAGAGCGCTTTCGACCGTGGCAAGGTTCGGCAAGCCCATCACCACGACAGCTGCGCAAACGCAGTTCCCGCTGTAATGCGCATCGACCCCCGCCACCTCACGCACGATCCCAAGTTTATCCTCGGCGACGACTTGTCCGCGCAACCGTTCCTGCAGCTGGCGCGCTTGCGCAGGCGAGCTTGGCCAGCCCTTTCCGGGCATTTGTCGTCTCATATCGGTTTCACCCGGACATCCGTGAGCGCGCAGTATTCTCGGCGATCTCGATGAGACTAGACCGCCATTAAAACTAAGGGATCGCTTTCGGCATGTGCGGCCGGTTGGGCCAACTGGAAAAAATACCAGCCCGATTATTCTCGCCGCTCGCCTGAGAGCTGCAGCAGCATCAAGAACAGGTTGATGAAATCAAGATAAAGCGTGAGCGCGCATATGATTGCCTTCTTTCCGGCGATCACGAGGGTGTCACTCGCCAAATATACCTCCTTAATGCGTTGCGTGTCGTAGGCCGTGAGCGCCACGAACACAATGACGCCGATTATTGAGATCGCGAGCTGAAGCGTCGACGACAACAAGAACATGTTAACGAGGCTGGCAATGACGATGCCGATGAGCCCCATCAGCAGGAACGAACCGACGCGCGCAAGGTCGGCGCGCGTCGTATAGCCGTACAAACTCATGGCGAGAAACGTTGCTGCCGCGATGAAGAACGTGCGAGCAATGCTCGCGCCCGTATAGACGACAAAAATTCCGGACAGCGAAAGCCCGACCAGAGCCGCATATGTCCAAAATGCTGCCTGCGCTGCGCCCACGCTCATCTTCTCGATACGGAAGCTGAGAAGAAAGACCAGCAACAATGGAGCGAGCACTATCGCCCAGAAAAGCACCGGTATCTTAACGAGCGATGCGTAAAGCCCAGACCCAGCGGCCATGTAAGCGACGACGCCGGTAAGAGCTAACCCGGACGCCATGTAGTTGTAAACACTGAGCATAAATCGGCGCAAGCCGGCGTCGATTTCTCTGGGCGATACCTTCGCGCTCAGGGGAAAATTCAATCCAGACGTGCGGTTGTTTCCCATGGCTCATCTCCTCAAACCCTTGGCTTCCGCCGCTCGAAACCGATCCACCACGAAGCCGGTCGACTGGCACTCGTCGTTTCTGCCTCTGGTGTTGATGCGCAAAATTGTTTCATGGCCAAACGCCGATCAATTGATGCAGATCAACGAGGCAGTAGAGGGCTTTCTTACTCCCCTCTCCGGGAGGAAATTATGAGCATCAAGGGGCAGCATATTGACGAAGACTTTGATGAGGATCCGCTGCCCAACGCCGGACAAGCCGTCATGGCCGTCTTTGAATTGTTGTCGAAAAAGATTGCGGCCGGTGAGATCGAGCAGGTGCGAGGCGCGTTGCCGGATGATCTCAGTCATTTCCCCTTCGCCTTCAGCCTGAGTTCTTCGGGCAGTCTTTTTTGCGCCACCTGGAGCGTCTTCGCGTGAAGTTTGACGGACTTCATGCTGCGCTTGAGCGTGCCGCTTATCATTGTCCAGGATTACCTGCGGCGATCAAATTGAGAAGCCGCTCTTCCTCTTCAAGCGTCCAGCGCACCCTAGGCATTACGCCGTCATTTCTTCGTCTTTAGCCCCAGCCCCTGATTACGCGACTTTGCCACCACTATCTTCAACCGGGCAGCGCTGTTGCGGACCGCTGCGGTGCATCTGCTTTGCCATCGCGACGACACTTGTGCCCGTCAACGCTAGCTTTCGAAGGCGATCGTCTTCCTCTGGCGTCCATGGAGGGCTTCCGACCACCGGGGTCATTTCTTCGCCCTCACCGAGCTCGACAGCGAGGCCCTTTTATTTCGATGCCTGTGCAATCTTGGGCTCCAAGTGGTCCGTCTCGTGATCGCGGCGGAGTTGGCTTAGTGAAGTCTCATTTAGCTGAGGCATTACCTCGCTCAGTTTCGCGGTTTCCGGATACCCCGCTGCAAATCCTTGCCCAGACATTTTACGAAGCGTGCGGACGAGTGTGTTGCCGTGCTTGCCGCTGATTTCTCCATCCTTGTTACGGTGGCGTCCGTCGATACCTGGTTTGCTCATGCTGCTCTCCCGTCGTCGCGGTCCCCAATTGGGCAGACTGTCCCTGAGAGGCCGCGACAGCAATAGACAACACGCTGCAACATTCAATCCCTGCCAGCTACCGAGCCTGAGGATTCGTTTTCCGCGGTGGGCGCTGCCAGGCCTTCCGGGCAAAGACACACCAGCGCGGCGCTCCTGGAGTCATCGCGAGGCACGTTCGTGGTCAATCGCAATCCGCTCTAAGCCGCCATCGGTCAGAACCAGCCCACCCAAGATTTCCTGAGCACGCAGTTGAGCCGGAGCCGACGGTGCCCCCATCCGGCAACTTGAAATCGCCACTTTGCTCTCCTATATAAGTTTAGTCGATCGGGATCTGTTCGGCCAGTTTTCTGTGTCTTGAGCGAGTGCCGAGCCCAACTCCCTGTACCTGTCGAAGTTTGATCGCTGCGCCGCAGCGCGCCCATCGACTGCGTGGTATTCGATAATTCCTCGAACGAACGTCGCACGGCCTCGCCGGTGGCGGCATACGGACTAACATGAAAAACATTCCTGAACTTAAACCAGCGGCAGCACAGCCGCGCCCAAATACGAAACCTATGACCAATGCAACGCCGCGAAGATCCAAGTCACGGAGAACTGAATCTCCCGGACATTCCCGCGACCAGGCGAGGAACTCTCAAAACGCACAAAGGAACTATGAACGCTACCTGGTCCTGGCCCGCGCCGAAGCTCTGACCGGAGACCGGATCGCGGCGGAGAATTTCTACCAGCACGCCGAACACTATTTCCGGTCAATGGCGGAGCATGCGAACTAAGAACGGCAACGAAACCCGGTCCGGTGAACGTGCAGCGCCCAAGGCGCGGTTGTTCCGTACTCGATTGTGTATTGATCGGCCTGCTGCACCGCGAACATTCGAAGGTTTCGCAGATCGAACCTTGGTTTAGCGGACTCGATACGAGCCAAAATCATTGTAGCCCACAGTTGGTGCACGGCTGTGGCTCAGGTTCGAATGTTACGTTAAGCTCGAACTGCCGCGTTGGGCAGGAGCCGAGGTTTCGAATGACCCACGGCACTTCAATAACAACCTTGCTGCGAACCCGTAGGTATTGGCTGAACGATCACGCTTGATCTTGGCGAAGTCCAGTTCGAAGGTACTGTGACCAGCCCTAGAGGCGTCTAATATTTGGCCACACCTATTTTGTGTCCAGAAATCGCGACGCCAGCGCCACATCAGAATTGATCAAGCATATTGCTCTTGCCACCGCCGCCATCGTGGCGAGCTGCATCGAACCCGCAGCGCGCGGTTGTCGACGTGCGCTGGCACCTGCCCCTTGCGCATTGATCCAGTTGATGATCGCTGGCCAGATGCACGCGAAAGCCTCGCGGCGGCAGGCAACCTCTGGCCGGGACATTGACCAATTCAAACGCTTTGACGCCACTTGAGAGCGGAGTTGATCGCGTTAAAGCCTATCCGAAGACAAAGTTGCCATGAAGAGACGACCTCATGAGAGACCAATCTCCCTAACTGCAATGATGGATATCTCGGCGGGATCGCGGATACCGCGCTTGCCTATCTCAACTATCTTCTGAGCGACAAGCTGAGTGAGAGGATCCTCGCCTCCGCATCGTTTTCATGACCCCTGCTCTGAAAGACTCGAGCGAGCGCCTATTCCCCGCGAGCCGCCGGAAATCCTCGACAAATGAGCGGACAACGATGACGTCCTGGAAGCCGACCCGAACTGCGAGCTCACGCCCAACAGGACCGGGCCGTCGCGCCGCGCCAAGATCCGCTATCTGCTGAAGCGGAAGGGTGCGGATTCGCCGGAGATGCTCGGGTTTGTCGAGAAGGATGTCGCCGACATCCTTCAGCTGTTTCACGTGTTCAACGAGGCGACCCTCCGCGCAGCAGGCAAACACTTCGCCAAACTCCAAAGCATCCGGCAGCGCGTCGAAGGCGGCATCATGTTCCTGGCTGCAGTAGCTCTCTAGCGAGTGCCGCGGCCCCTCGGGCGACCTCACGATCCGTCGCGTCAGAGGCATTGGCTTCGTGCCAGCGAATTGGCTACCGGCCGGGGTCCGTTGATCTTGGTAACCGACATGCATCCGAGGCCGCGGTTGCTCCTGGTCGAAAGCGTTACGGCACGTTCATCTTCGGATCAGTAGCCAAGACCGCGCCATTCAGCTTGGCGGGCTCGACCGACTTCCGTTCGGCCCACTCGACGATGTTCGGGGGACGGTAGTTCTCATCCACCCGCCAGCGCTCGAACACCGATCCATCGATGGTTTCGCTGATCCGCGTCGTCGTGCCCAGCGTTCCTTTTTCGGGCGGAATACCGACGGGCCGGTCGGATCGTCGCGAAACGAAGCGATAGAAACCGTGCGCGAACTCGCGGTAGAAGTCGCTGATGGGTGGCGCGACCTGAGCCGTGTCGATGACGACCTGGTCGCGGAAAACGAGTCCCGTGGCGGCGGCCTTGTCCATAAGCCACTTCAAAGGAAGTTGCGCCAAGGGATCGCTCGCGTACCCGCCGCCGACGTTCGCGTGAGCGCCGACGAACCAGCGCTGCTCCACTGTGTCGATCGTCCGATCTGCAGCGCCTGTTTCGCCGGCCTTCACGGTCTTGGTCCAGAACGTCGGTTCGAAGTCCTGCCGATGCTCATCCAACGTGAGCGTGTGAAAGGCGCTTTCGTTGTCGAGACGCAGGTGAGTATCCAGGAACCGATACCTAATCCTTGGCTTCTATGCTTCCTAGCGGAAGCCCAAGAGAGCCGACGGTATCCCAGACGCCGACAAATTTGATCTTCGTCGCGCGGGAGTATTTCACCAACCACTGGTCCTCGAGGGAAGCATCCTTGGGTAGTCCGCTCGCGAGCAGAGATCTGATCGTGGTTGCGTTGTAGAGGCGGTACCGGTCGTAAAGCTGCTCGATCGAAAGCGGCGCGCCCAGCTTGAGGACGCCGCATTTACAGATCAGTCCCGACAGGCTCCGCGCCGTATAGGCGCCGGGCTGGACAGCTCTTGATACTGATCAATCTCGCAGCGGCAGGCAGCCTTTATACAAGGTATCATGGGTTTTTGTTTAAGCTGACGGTTTCACATACCCCCTTCACCATAAACCGTCGAGTGTATCACCCATATCATGTCCAATCAGTGTGATCGCGATGAGCTCTATGGTGACAACGATGCCCCGGCAATCCGCCATTGTCGATGGTGACATAGTCGCCGCTCATCAGGCGGGTACATTGTGGGGGCTGTTCTGCGAGCGTGTCCGGCGCAGCCCGGCCGACATTGCCTACCGAGACTACGATCCTGTTACCAAAAATTGGTGCGATCACACTTGGCAGGCGATTGCCGTACGCGCTCACAGGTTCCGTGCTGCGCTCGCACGGGAGAAACTTGAAACCGGAGACCGTGTTGCGATTCTACTCCCCAACGGAGTCGACTGGGTGTGTCTCGACATGGCGGCGCATGCGTCTGGCTTGATTGTCGTTGGACTTTACCCACACGACAGCGCCGCAAGCAACGCCTATATCCTTGGCCATTCCGGGGCCCGTCTGGTTCTTCTCGATAGCGAGGCGCGCTGGCAGTCACTTTGGCCGTTTCGTTCGGAATTCCCGTCGCTTGAATGCGTGTGGGTCCGCGACGTTGGCGCTGGCTCTAGTACGCCAATTTTCGAACCGAGTGTACGCAAACTTGCCAATGTCCTCTCGACCGCCTCCGAGCCGCCGCTTCCATATCCGGCAGCACCGAGCGATCTCGCGACACTGATCTACACCTCCGGCACCACAGGCAAGCCCAAGGGTGTGATGTTGTCCCACTTCGCCCTGCTGTGGAATGCCGAGGGTTCAGCCGCGATCGTCCCGCCACGGCGAGATGACGTATTTCTGTCGGTTCTCCCCCTTGCCCATGCATTCGAGCGCACAGTCGGCTACTACCTTCCCATGCTGGGCGGCTGCACCGTCGCGTACGCACGGTCGACAGAAGACTTGCGCGAAGATCTTGTCACGGTCCGTCCAACAGTGATGGTCGGCGTTCCCATTCTCTACGATCGAATATCTGCCACAATCCGGGCAAATGTGGCAGGGAGCTTCGCAAAGCGGACTTTGTTGCGGTTCGCTGCGTCTCTGGGATGGCGCCGCTTTGAGGCCGCGCAGCACCAGATCAGTCCGGGGCTTACGGCGCGATTGCTCGGGCCCATCCTTAAGCAGTACGTCTCGTTGCCGGTGCTGGCAGCCTTCGGCGGACGACTTCGTGTCGCGATCAGCGGCGGGGCGCCGCTGGATCAGGACGTCGCTCAACTATTGATTGGATTGGGCCTGCCGTTGACCGAAGGATACGGCCTCACCGAGGCAGCTCCAGTGGTTGCAGCGAACGGACTCGACAACAACATGCCCGGCTCCGTCGGGCATCCTTTGCAAGGGATTGAAGTGAGGCTCACCCCAGAAGGCGAACTGCGAGTGCGCTCGCCTTCAATGATGACGGGCTACTGGAAGGAAGCTGACGCGACGGCGCGCGCACTCGATTGGGCGGGCTGGCTCTCGACCGGCGATGTTGCCGAGATAAAGGACGGCCGCATCTTCATCCGCGCGCGCCTCAGAGAGATGATCGTCCTGTCTGTCGGCGAGAAGGTTAATCCGAACGTCGTGGAAGCAGAAATCACCCGCGATCGGCTATTCAAGCAGGCCGTGGTGGTCGGCGATCGCCGTCCATTTCTCGTGGCCGTCATCGTCTTGAATGCTGACGCATGGAGACGTTTCGCTGCCGAAAAAGGACTAGACCCGGAGCGGCCTAACCATGCCGTTAGCAAGATTGAAGTGCTTGCAAGGATCGTGCCGCTTCTCGCTCTTCTACCCAGGTATGCACAGGTTCGCGCCGTACACCTGACATTGGAGCCGTGGACGATCGAAGCCGGGCTGCTGACGCCGACCCTCAAGGTCAAAAGGGACGTCGTACAGCGAAAGTTCGCAGGGGAGATCACTGCTTTGTATGACGCGCCGCCCCTTGATCGGCTTTCGCGATCAGGGTGAGGGACAACTATCGAACGCTCATGCACCCGAGCACGAGATAGGCGCGTTCGGTGGCGGCGGAAAACGGCGCACTATTAGTTACCGGTGGCGCTGCTTCGCTGAAAAAATCGTCTGCTTGTCCACCAGTAAAATCGCACGCTCGACGCCGGCAGGATCAGCAAGCTGCCGGCCATCACGCGTTTCAGTCCGAATTTATCGTCGATCTTTCCCCAAGCCACGCGCCAAAAGCGCCGGCGATTGCCAAGATAACACCGAAGCTGCCGATTTGAGTCGTATTCCAGCCGAAGGTTCCGGCGGCATAGATGCCGCCAAACGCGAACAGCGAAACCCGGCCGTCGGTGTAGATCATGTTAGCGAGCAGAAACGCCACCATCGATTTGCGCATTGGCATTTTGCAAGCGTGTGCCTTAAATCCGTCAATCCCTCGCGCAGCGCATCGCACACCAAACGATTGGCGGGATAATCTGGCATCAGCAAAAACATCGGCAGCACGAAGACGACAAACCAGATGCCGGACAAAGGGCCGGTGATACGGTCGCCCTCATGCGTGACGGGATCGAGACCGAACAGCGGCATGAACCCGAGAAGCGTGCGCCCGGTATTTGGACTGGCGGCAAGAAAGCCGAGCACCAGGACGAGACTGAGGATGCCGCCTACATAGCCTATAGCCCATCCGGCGCCGGACAAGGCGCGCGCTGCGGTGTCGGGGAGCACGTGTCTGCGCAACACCTCGAACACATGCATGTCACGAAAGAAGCGGGAGATAGTGATGTGGCAGCATTCGTCGATAGCCCCCCACTCCGCCGGATCGGTCTCAAGTAGCGCACGATAACCGACAAGGTCTGTGATTCCGAGATCGCTCATCCGCCGCTTGATCCGTTTGCAGACCTGGCGGCGCACCTTGCGGAAGCCTGGCCAGCGCAGCCCCAGTTGGGGCAGCGCCCACTGCAGAAACGTTACGCAATCCGTATCGTTGGTCGCGCTCGGTCGCGGTTGTCGTCACACGGTGTGGATGCTGGCTCGGTTACAGCCACCGCATCAGAAGCCGGGAACGTTTCCTCCAGTCCTTCTTGGAGTGCGTCCTCCAGGCTTTTCCGTCCGTCCTCTTGCTTATTGACCTTGCGCTTCGGCCGCTGGTTTTGGGCATGATGTGTTCTTCCTCGGCGTCAACCCGGGCTCTCGGGTCTGCAGTCTTCAATCTGTTGCATCTCAATGGGTTAAATTGCCACGTTCTTGACAAGTAATCCGCCCATCCCATCAGAACCGCTCATCTCAAACTCGTGTACGAACACTTGAGCCGCCCACTATCGGCGTGCACACGACAATGAATATTCCTGGCGCGGCAGCCGTCCATGTCGTTGAGGCATGTCAATCCGACCCCGACCCTTCGCCCGCATGCCTCATTCGACGATCGGGCCATGCTTAGGCCGGCATGCTTGATCGAGGTCGAGGTACGCTTCCGGCTAGTGCGATCAGCCGACGTTCGGCGACGATCCGTTATCCACGAAACTCGCAAGTCTGCGAGAGCGCAGCTTGTTTAATGCCGCGGCTTCGATCTGTCGAATACGCTCACGGGTGACGCCGAACTCCCTTCCAATCTCTTCGAGCGTGTGCTCGGCCATGCCGTTTATGCCGAACCGCATGCACAAGATACGCTGCTCGCGCGGCTTCAGCTCGGCAAGCGCCTCAACAATGGCGCTTCGCAGCGCGCTTGCTTACGCCGCGGCGTGAGGATCGACCGCATCGGTCGCTTCGATGAGGTCACCCAGGGTCGCATCCCCCTCCTCACCGATCGGGGCATCGAGCGAAATCGGCTCCTGTACCATTGAGAGGATCTGCTCGACGCGGGTGACGGGAATCCCGGTCTTCGCTGCGATCTCGCCTTTTTCCGGCTTCCGCCCGTCTTTTTGCAAAAGCTTGCGATTCTCGCGCAGGACCTTGCTCGCTGTCTCCGCCATATGCACCGGGATACGGATGGTGCGACCCTGGTCGAAGATAGCGCGCGTGATCGACTGTCGAATCCACCACACAGCGTAGGTCGAGACTTTTACGCCGCGACGGTAGTTGAATTTTTCGACCGCGTGCATGAGGCCCATGTTGCCCTCCTGGATCAAGTCGAGAAGTTCCAGGGAACTATTGCGGCGATACTTCTTCGCGATCGAAACGACCAAACGAAGATGCGCTCTCAGCATTTGTTCGCGCGCGGCCCCAAGCTCCCGTTGTGCCTTTCCGACCGCGGCGACGGCGCGCCGAAATTCTGCAACCGATAATCCCACACGCATCGCGAGCGCAGGCAACTCGCCGCTAGACCCAGCAAAATGCCCGGCATGCGGCTGCGCAGACGGATGCCAACCTGACGCGGGCTGTGTGATCGGCTCGCTCGGCCAATCCAGCTCAAGCTTGCGCTCTTGGGGATTTTCAAGCTCATCCTTGCGCTCGGCTCCGCAATACCCGGCGCACAGCAACAGTTTCTGCTCACGCTCGAGCTTCCCGATCAGCTCGGATACGCGATCCGGATGCAGGTTGAGTGCAGCCGTCTTGTCGGCAAACCCAGACATGAGCTCTTGCAGCCGGGCGCATGCCGCCTCGCGCGGGTCTCGGCCCCCGGCAAAAGCCGAAAGCCGTTCTCGGCTAAGTAACATGATCTCGTTAGCGAGCACGCCAAGCTGCTCTAGCTGAGCCGCAATGAGAGGCGCCTGTCGGGCCTCCACAGGGGTATCGAAATCCGTCTCTTCGGCCGGAGCGCCAGCGACTTCCGCCGCGTCGGGTTGGAGTCTCGGGCTGTCGACATAATGCGACAGGTCAGGCTGCGCGGCGGCCTTGCTCCCCTCTTCGGTCGCGGACGGATCGAAGATACTGGCCAAGCGGCGGCGACCCTCAGCGACCTCCTGTCCCCAGCGCACGATGTGTTCGACAATTATCGGCACGCGGCAAAGCTCCATCAGCAGTGCCCGCTCATCCGCCTCGATGCGCTTGGCCAGCGCGATTTCGTCGCCCCGCGAAAGCGGCTCGGCGCCGCCCATCTCGCGGAAATAGGTATCGACCAGGTCACGCGGCGGAAGCGTGTCAGGGTCCCGCCTCGTTCCCGGGACGGAAGTCGGCACAGCGCCTTCAACGTCTGGCAAAACGCTCGTCCTCACCTCCTGCATCATCTCGGGAATGCAAAGTTCATCCCGGTTTAGGGATTTGAGCGTGTCAGATTGGGCGTTTGAGCCGAGGGGAGACGCTGCCACCTGGGCGCGCTCGGTCGTGCCATCCTTGTCCTCAAGGACGGATCCTCCACCCTCCGTGCGGAACCGGTCTTTCAGCAACACCATCTAGCTTCATTCCTCTCGACAGTTCGGAGCCACACCCCGCGCTTGGCAGGTGCCAGCTCGGCGTCAGCGGACCCCGCGCCTTGATGGCTGAGGACTATGGGAGGCGACGCTTGGTCAAACCATAAGGCTGGATCGCGTCTTCACCGTCTTCACCTCACGCGACGTTGCGAACCCTGCGAAGGCAGCGCGGGATCACCTCAGCTCCATACGCGAGCGTGGCTTTCGAACGGCCGCGGCGGCGCATGTCGACGCATGGCGTCGTCGATGGGAGGAAACCGATGTTCGGATCGTGGGAGACGAAGAAGCTCAACGCGCGCTCCGCTTCGCGACTTATCACCTGATTGCGGCGGCCAATCCCGCTGACGACCTTGTTTCGATCGGTGCACGTGGCCTGACTGGAGAGGCGTACCGAGGGCACGTGTTCTGGGACACAGAGATCTACATGCTCCCGTTTTATGTTCTCACCGACCCTCCAACGGCATGGGCTCTCCTTATGTATCGCTACCACACACTGGATTCAGCGCGGCGCAAGGCCAAGGAGCATGGCTATGAAGGCGCCCTCTATGCATGGGAGCCCTCTATGCATGGGAATCGGCCGATACCGGTGATGAGGCAACTCCGCGGAGCGCGGCCCAATGGCCGGGTCGTAGCCATCCTTACAGGGGAACGAGAACACCACATTAGCGCTGACATTGCGTACGCCGTTTGGCAGTACTGGCGGGCGTCGATGGACGACTCCTTCATGCTAGAAGCAGGCGCCGAGATCCTCGTGGAGACGGCTCGCTTCTGGGCAGGCCGGGCCCAGTTCGAGCCTGATGGTCGCGCCCACATTCGGCAAGTGATCGGCCCCGATGAGTATCACGAAATGGTCGACGACAATGCCTACACAAATGCGATGGCGATTTTCAACCTCGAACGGGCCGCGGATACCATTGAGATCCTGCAGCGCGAGCAAGTCGCCGACTGGCAGCAGGTATGCGCCCACCTTCCCCTCGCCGGGAAGGAGCCCGCGACGTGGCGGGGGCGCTGGCAACTCGTTTCGATCCCGCGACCAAGCTGTTCGAGCAGTTCTCAGGGTACTTCCAGCTCGAAGAGATCGACGTAGCGGCGCAGCGAGGTTGTGCCACGCCGATTGATACATGCCTCGGGCCGGAACGCATCCGGGATCGAAACCTCATTCCATGGCGGCACCAGCGTGAGATGAATGTCGGCGGGTGCGATCAGGCGAACCGGAAATCGCTCCAGTTCTCGCGCCATCTGCGCGAGTTCGCCGGCAATCTCAGGCGCCGTCTTGAGCGCGACGAAAACGCGGGCCGGACGCGGCCCGCCTGAGCCTGCCGTTAAGCCATCAAATTCGCCCGATCCGCTCTCCGATGCCATGAGAACACGCCCCACCAAATCTGCCGTTCATGAGGACCGGCTGACCGGCCTCGGCGCTGGCTGAAACAATAGCAGCACAATAACCGCCACCGCGATCAGACCACTGAAGCCAAATGTCAATTCCGGGCCGCCAGCCATCCATAGCGCCCCGGCGGCCGAGCTTGCGACGAAGGTCGCGACGCCAACCGCCAGGTCATAGATCCCAAACGCTGTCCCGCGCAGCTCCCTTGGCGCCGCGTCACCAACGGATGCCAACAGCAGCCCCTGCGTCACCGCCATCTGCAGCCCCCACAGTCCGGCTCCGGCTGCGCTCATCCAGCCGACTTGCGCAACCGCCAGCATGATGTCGGCACCGACGAGGATGCCAGCGCCGATACCCAGTTGCAGCCAACGATCGATGTGGTCTGCAAGAATGCCGAACGGGTAAGCTGTCGCCGCGTACACCAAATGCATGAGAACCAGCATGATCGGTACAAATGCAGCGTCGATGCCGACATGGTGCGCCTTCAGCACCAGAAACGCATGACTGAAACGCGCCAGCGACAACAGGCTCGCGATGGCAACCGCCCACCAGAAAGGGCCTGTAAGGCCGGCAAAGTCGGCCTTTCGCGGCATTCGAAAGGACCCTGCAGGGAAGTTGCGCACCGGTTCCTTCAGGCCAAAAAGCACCACGAGGACGGCCATGAAGGCGGGGATGACGGCAATCCAAAACACCAATTGGAAATTATCGGCGCTCAATCTCATTAGGGTGATCGCGGCGAGCGGCCCGATGACAAAACCAGTCGTGTAGAACGCGAGCCGCAAGCCAAATCCTGACCCTCGGACCCTCACCGGCGTCACATCGGTCAGGAACGCGTCGCGCGGAGCGTCGCGCATGCCTTTGCCGCCGCGATCGACGACGCGGGCCACCAAGACCGTGAACACGTCGCCGGCAAGCGGAAACATCACCTTGTTGATAGCCGAAACGGCGTAGCCCAACAGAACCAGCGGCTTCCGCCGGCCCATCCGATCGCTGACAAACCCCGAAACGATTTTCGCAAGCGAAGTCATCGCTTCCGCAATGCCTTCGATAACGCCGACCGAGGCCACGGTGGCACCCAGCACCCGCACCAAGAACACCGGCAAAAGTCCATAGACCATCGCGGAAGACATGGCCGTAAGCAGACTGATGATCCCGAGCACCAAAATATGGCGGGGCAGCCGCCGCGGCGTCGGCTCGTCGCGATCTGGAGCTTCGGGGCGCTCGGCGATCATTGCTTGCATGGCTCAATTTCCCGAGTGCCTTCAGAGGCCGACCACCGACTATCAAGCCTCGTCGCAGCCGGTGCACGATTGATCCTGATCAAGACCGCCGATGTCCAATCTGGTCATCTGGCCACCAAAGGGTCGGGGCGTCACGATAGACATGGCTGCTCAATTCAGGAGGCATCGATGCCAAAATCCAATTCCGGCGGGACCGCGCTGGCGACACGAAATGACATCACGGGGGTCTTGGGCAATATTGATCCCGCGGAGATGCTGGCAATCCTGTCGTTGCGACCGACGATCGCGGACCTCGAACAGGCGTCAGTGTGGCTCGAAGGCGACCCGGACGTGTTTGGCGCCGGCGAGCCCGTACGAGGCGTGGCGTCGGAAATTATCGCAATCCTCGCAGAGAACGAAGAAGAGGAGCCGCCGCGCGCGGGATAGCGTCGCGCTTGCCGCGGTGCCTTCTTGAGCGGCCGCCCGCAGGCGCCGTCGCAGCGGGCCGACCTCGACTTCGACCACGGCGCAGGCCCTAGCACTCCACTCTTCCGAAACTCGTCCTCCGTGTTTGCGTGTTTGCGCGAGATCAAATCCGCCCCAGCCATCTCTGTCAGCCTACGCCCAAGCGGACGGTCATGAAGAGCCGCGCGTGAAACGCATGCCCCAGGGAGGCTTCAAATGCCAAGCAAATCGCAATTCTTGTGGATGTACGAGGTGATGGAGAAGGCGCGGTATTATGAGGACACCATAGCCGTCGCCTATATGGAGGGAAAACAGCCGAAGTTTGATATCGGTGCTGGTCCACTGCCGGGCGAGATGCATCTCGCTGCGGGACAGGAACCTTGTGCAGCAGGCGTTTGCGTTCATCTGCGCGCCGACGACACAGTCACCGCCACCCACCGCCCGCATCATGTCGCTATCGCCAAGGGCGTGGACCTCAATAAGATGACCGCCGAGATCTTTGGGAAAAAGGCGGGGCTTGCAGGCGGACGCGGCGGCCACATGCATCTCCTCGACCCAGCGGTCAATTTCGTATGCAGCGGCATTATCGCCCAGGGCGCGGGGCCGGCCGTTGGCGCCGCGCTTGCGGCTAAGCTACGTGGCACCGACGCGGTCGCGGTGTCTTATGTCGGCGAAGGCGCGGCCAATCAGGGTGGCTTCCTCGAGGCGCTCAATCTCGCTGGCCTGTGGAAGTTGCCCGTGATTTTCGTCATTGAAGACAACGCCTGGGGGATATCGGTGCCCAAGGCCAAGTCAACGGCGATCGCCGATAACAGCTTGCGCGCCGCAGGTTACGCCATGCCGGGCTTCCATATCGCCGATAACGACACGCTCAAGCTGTTCGACGTCGCGGGTGAAGCGGTAGCCCGGGCACGGGCCGGAAACGGGCCAACCCTGATCGAGGTCGAGACCTACCGCTACTACGGCCATTTCCAGGGCGATCCCGAGACCTACCGCCCAAAGGGTGAGGTCGCGGCTCTCAAGGCCAAGGACCCCATTGCCATCTTTCGCAAGGCAATGATCGACAGCAAGGAGGTCGCGCCTGCAGAGGCCGATGCCGCACTCGCGCGCGCCAAGGCGGCAGTCGACGAGGCGTTCGTCTTTGCACGAAAAGCGGCCTATCCGGCGCCCGAGGAAGCTCTCACTCACGTTTTCGCCTGACCGGCTCTAACAATTCCAGGAGAACATCATGTCAAGCAATCGCATAATGACTGTCTCGCGGGCGATCTCCGAAGCGATCGCGCAGGAAATGCGGAGCGACCCGAACGTCTTCGTCATGGGCGAGGACATTGGATCCTATGGCGGGATTTTTGGCGCAACGAGCGGCCTTCTCGGCGAATTTGGCGACGCCCGCGTCCGCGACACGCCAATCTCAGAAACTGCCTTCATTGGCGCAGGCGTAGGCGCCGCGATGGCGGGCATGCGGCCTATCGTCGAGCTGATGTTCGTCGACTTCTTCGGCGTCTGCATGGACGCGATTTATAATCTCGCAGCGAAGAACATCTATTTCTCCGGCGGCAACTGCAAGGTGCCGATGGTCATCATGACGGCGACCGGTGGCGGCTACAGCGATGCCGGCCAGCATTCGCAAACGCTGCACGCCACCTTCGCCCATCTGCCGGGGCTCAAGGTGGTCGCACCTTCGAACGCCTATGATGCAAAGGGCCTGATGACGGCCGCGATCCGCGATGACGGGCCGGTGATGTTCATGTTCCACAAGGGCCTCCAGGGCCTTGCTTGGATGGCCTCTCCCGAGGGAGCGGCCACGGAACTGCCGGAGGAGAGCTACGTGCTGCCGTTCGGCGAAGCCAAAATCGTGCGGTCAGGCAAGGATGTCACCATCGTTGCCATCAGCATGATGGTGCACCATGCCATGGACGCAGCCAATGCGCTCGCGCGCGACGGCATCGACGCCGAGGTCATCGATCTGCGCACGCTGGTGCCGCTCGATCGCAAGACCGTAATAAAATCCGTGGCGAAGACAGGCCGTCTCGTTGTTGTCGACGAGGACTACAAGAGTTTTGGTTTGACCGCCGAGATCATTACGTCGGTCGTTGAGGAAAATCCCTCCTACCTTAAAAGCCCTCCGCGACGGCTTGCAGTGCCGGACGTTCCAATTCCCTATAGCCGGCCGATGGAGCAATTTGTCTTGCCCGACGCGCTTGACATTGCTGCTGCAGTTCGTGGGTCGCTCGGCAAGGCCGCCTGAGATGACCGATATCGTTGTTCCGAAGGGCCTTTGGGACACGGAGAAGACGCCCGAGGGCATCGTCGCCAATTGGTTCTATGCAGATGGCGGCAACGTCCCTGAGGGTGCGACCATCGCCGAGCTGATGGTCGAGAAATCCACCTTCGATATCGCGACCCCCGGTGCGGGACGCCTGCATATTGTTGTGCCGAAGGACGGCGTCGTTCGGCCTGGAACCGTGATCGGACGTATTGATGGTGTCTGACGTCATTAGCGCATCGGCGTCCACCGCCGCTGTGCCCGGACGCAGTGCCGGGCCGTCAGCGGTATTTTTCGGCGATTTCAAAACGGCGGAACTCGGTCTTGCACGACAGGAGCAACTAGCCGAAGAGATCACGCGCGATAGCCAGCGCGTGCTGCTTGTATGGCAGGCTCCGCAGGCCTTGATCGTCGGTCGCAGCGACACCCGTTTGCCAAAATTTGCGGCCGCGGCGAACCGGCTTCTTGCCGAAGGATGGCCCGTCTTGACCCGCCGGAGCGGCGGCAGCGCCTGCCCGGTTTCAGAGGGGACGCTTCAGATTGCGCTTGCCCGGACCGCTACCACGGAAATCACGATCGATTCCGCTTATACCGAATTGACCAACCTGATCCGCACTGTTCTGGAATTGTACGGACTGAAGGTTGAAACGTGCAGCAGACCCAGCGCCTTCTGCCCCGGACGCTACGATATGTCCATTAACGGCCGAAAGATCTCCGGCCTGTCGCAGCATTGGCGCCAATGCAATGGCCGCATCACGGTGACCACGACGTCCGCATTGACCGTCGAGGAAGACGCCGAGGAACTCGCCCACATCGTCAATCTCTTCTACCGGGCTGCGGGCAGCGCGCAGCGCTGTTCGGCCTCTGCGGTTGGCGCGCTGCGACAGGACCTGCCAGTCGATGCCACTTTTGACGCGCCTCTCACGGAGGGGGTGCGCAACCGCATCGCGAAAGCCGCGCGTGCCGAATGGCGAAACGACCCGCGACGAATTTCAGCGCCCCACCCTCTGCCGCGCATCCCCTGTCACACAACAATTGATCCAGATCATGGCGTCTAGGTCTCGATGGCGAGATTTTAAAGCGGCTTGCGGGGCCCAGAATGAATTATGAAGACCACGGCTACGCGGTTATGCATCCAAATCTCAAGAGGAGGACGCCATGCCTACACGCACACCACAGCAAGTTTTCCAACATCACGCCGAGGCACTGGGCGCTGAAGATCTCGACGGTATCGTGGCGGATTACAGCGACGATGCCTTCTTCATGACACCCGCGGGCGTTCTGCGGGGCAAGGCGGGCATCCGCCAAGCCTTCACGAAACTGCTTTCCGATGTGCCCAAGGCAAAATGGAACCTGAAGACGCAGCTTTACGAGAATGACATTCTGCTCCTTGAATGGACCGCCGATTCCGCCAAAACCAAGATCGACGACGGCATCGATACATTCGTCTTCAAGGACGGGTTCATTCGCGTGCAGACCGTACGCTACACCCTTCAGAAGAAGTAGCCGCCATGAAAGCCGTCCGCCTCCATGCCTACGGGCAACGCCCCAAAGTCGAGGAAGTCGCTGAGCCGAAGATCACCAAGCCGCACGATGTCATCGTGCGCATTGGCGGCGCGGGGCTTTGCCGAACCGACCTCCATATCGTCGAAGGCCAGTGGAAGGACAAGAGCCACGTCAAACTGCCCTACACCCTCGGCCACGAGAATGCCGGCTGGGTACATGCCATCGGCTCCGCCGTCGAGCACGTCGCCGTCGGCGACACTGTCATCGTTCATCCTCTGATATCATGCGGGTTTTGCCGACATTGTCGCGCTGGCGACGATATGCATTGCAGCCATGGCGCCTTCCCCGGCATCGACATCGACGGCGGCTTTGCCGAGTTTCTCAAGACCGGCGCCAGAGCCGTGGTCAAGCTCAACCCCAAGACTCGGCCGCAGGATGTTGCGGCACTGGCCGATGCCGGGCTCACCGCTTACCACGCGGTGAAAAAAGCTATCCCGCTCCTGTTTCCCGGGACACATGCGGTGGTGATCGGTGGCGGCGGAGGCCTTGGACACATTGGCATCCAATCGCTCAAGGCGCTGACAGCCGCCGATGTAATCGTCGTCGACAGGTCGGAAGCCGCACTCGATCTGGCAAAAAAATGTGGCGCCGATCACACTGTGCTCGCGAATGGCGGCCAGGTCGCGAAGGTCAAGGAAATCACGGGCGGCGCCGGTTGCGAGACGGTCATCGACTTCGTCGGCGAAGGTGGCGCGATCGAGGACGGCATAGCAATGCTGCGGCGAGCGGGCACCTATTATGTGATCGGTTACGGCGGCATGGTCAACGTACCGGCCATCGACATGATTTCGCAGGAGATCAACTTCGTCGGCAACCTTGTCGGCACTTATAACGATCTCGACGAGTTGATGACACTCACCGCCCAAGGCCGCGTTGCCTTGGAGACACGCATTTACTCACTCGATGCCGTCAATGACGCCATGGACGACCTCGATCATGGCAAGCTGCATGGACGGGGCATCTTCGTGCCAGCGGCGACTTAGTCGGCACGAGGCGACAGAAGATCTTTATATGGTTGTCTTCCGACAAGGGAGGAGAATATGAGCATCAAGGGGCTCGAAGGGCTGCAGCACACACTCGAACTCACTCACACCTGTATCAACGATCTTGACGAACGGCTCGAAAGGCACAACAAGCCAAGGGCCTATCGGCTGCTGAAGGGCGTCCTTCATGCCTTGCGAGATTGGTTACAGCTCAATGAAGCAGTCGATCTCGGCGCCCAACTCCCAACATTGCTCCGCGGCATCTACTATGAACAGTGGCGGCCATCAGGGACTCCCATGCGGGCACGCAGTAAGACCGCCTTACTGGCGCGCGTTGATCGAGATTTCGAGCAAGATCCGCTGCCCAACACGGAGCAAGCGGTCATGGCCGTCTTTGAACTGTTAACGAAGAAAGTCACGGCTGGTGAAATCGAGCACGTACGATACGCGCTACCAGCTGATCTCCGCACGATCTGGGCCGAACCATACGCCGCACCAGGTGCGCCTTGACGGTGACCGCGATCGTTGCCCTGTCCATTTCGCGGCGGAGGAGGCCTGATCGCACGCAGAAGTCACTCGCATTGAATTGAGCTTGACGCACATCACCCGCGCCCAACGCGCCGTGAATAGACTGCGCTTTTCTATCGAGAGACGACAGATGTAGATCGAAACCTGTCATCGGAGAGCGTCATGAACACATCGGGTGTCGCCGCACTGGATCACACCTTTCAGGAAACCAACGCCTGGCTCGGGGCAGTCGCTGAGCAGTTGCACTTTGAGGATCGCCACCACGCCTACATTGCGCTGCGGGCCGTGTTGCATGCGTTGCGCGACCGGTTGCCGCCGGAGGTCGTGGTGCATCTCGGCGCGCAGCTGCAGATGCTCGTGCGCGGTGTCTATTATGAAGGCTGGCATATGACCGGGAAGCCTGTGAAGGATCGCAGCGTCCGGGAATTTGCCGATCACGTCTTTAAGGAGTTGCCGCCCCGGTTCCCAATGGATCCGCTGAGCGTGGCCCGCGGCGTGTTCGAGATTGAGCCCATATGCGGCACCCGAGCGCAGGCACAGCATCCGGTTCGCAATCGACAAAGAGCGTTTCAATCTGCTCCTCGTTGGCCATATCCACATCGGCTCCGAGCTGCTTGCGGAGTTGACCGAACTGAATGTGAGTGGAGGCCGGCAATACCGCCAGCATGAAACCTTCATCTCCCTTGAGCACCACCGCCTTGGCCAGGCGATTGAGCGATATATGGCTCGTCCTGGCGCTTTCAGAAGCTGTCACGGCATGCGGATGTTCCACCACGTCGTATGTAACGCCTCGTTCGGCGAGGTATTGGGCGAGAGAAATTGCAATGCCCATGATCCACCTCCTGTTCAACTGAACTTGAAAATCTCAGACCGGTATTCGTCTATAGAGACGAACGATCGAATGAATTGCGTAACTACGACTGCACCGAACAGTGCGATCATTGCATCAATCGCTACGTCCCAGAGCGTTTCGTCCTTTTTTGAGCCGATCCATCTTTGCGTCATCCAGCGCATTGTAGCACCTCTCGACACCCATGAATTTTAAAAAAAAGATGTGCCATGTCGGCAACAAGGCATTGATCTCGCGCAAGGTGCTTGAAAAAAATTATGCCCCCTATATCCATGCGAAACTGCAACAGGAGGATATCATGCCGCTGTTCATCACGCAGGGTCGCTTCACACAAGACGCCGTCAAGGGGATGCTGGCCAAGCCGGAGGATCGAGCCGAGGCTGTGAGTCAATTGTTCGCGAAATCGGGAGGCAAGCTTCTCGCCTACTACATGACTTTCGGCGAATATGACTTCTTGGTCGTTTCTGAGGGCCCAATTGAGGGGGCGGCAGTCTCAGCTATCGTTACCGCCGCGAGCGGTGGCGTAACGGATTTAAAGACAATACTCGCTATGACGACCGGCGACATGAAAAATGCGTTCGTCAAGGCTGGCGCCGTTGCGGCAAGCTTCAGACCGGCCGGCGCGAAGACGTAGTTCGCTAATAAGCGCGGAGGGGCAGAAACGTTCAGGATTTCGTTCCCCTCCGTCAACAAGAAGCGGAGATTGCCGCGGACGGGCACCGTCAAACGGCTGTCCCAAACCACCCGTCAGGTCAATGATGCCAGCGGCGCGAAGAAGCCCTGGTGCGGCGCGCGAACGACGAGAACCGGGATGGTGCTGTGTGTCAGCACCTTGACGGTTTCACTCCCGAGCACGACCGCGGAAATACCGCGCCGGCCATGCGAAGCCATGACAATCAAATCGCAGGATTTTTGTGCCGCCGTCTCGATGATCGCCAGATATGGCTGATCGTGCTCGATGTGCATCGTCTCGCAGACCACGCCGGCTGCCAATGCGGCCTCCTTCGCCGCGTTGAGGTAATTTGTGGCGAGGGTCACCGTGCGCTTCCGGTAATCTTCCGGCGTATCGCTAATCATGCCTGTCTCAACCACAAACGTCTGGAAGGGCACCGACACAGTTAGTACCGTGACTTTGGCTTTAACTGCCTTCGCCAAGGCCATGCCATATTCGATTGCATTCTGCGACAGCTCCGAGCCGTCAGTCGGGATCAGAATATGTCGATGCATCGCGATATCTCGGGATTTCGTGGTTTGCCTGTGGCTTAAACTGTCTCCGTCGAGCTGCTTCGATCTTGACACAGATCAATGAGTGCGCGGACTGCGCCCGCGATGATATCGTTTCTCACGGAGTAACACCTTGCGCCTGGGGAGGACGACATGAAAGTCAAAGACGTCATGCACAAAGGTACAACCTGCGTCGAATCCGGCGCGTCGGTGAAGGAAATCGCGAAGCGCATGCGCGACAGCGACGTCGGCGCGATCCCCGTCAATGCAGACGGTCGGTTGGTGGGAATAGTCACCGATCGCGACATTACCTGCCGCGCGCTCGCAGGCAGCGGCAACCTGACGACAATGACCGCCAAGGATGTCATGACGGAAGATGTGCTATGCTGTTCATTGGATGACGACATCAAGGTTGCGATCGAGACCATGGAAGCGAAACAAATCCGCCGCCTGCCGGTGACGGACAGCCACAAGACAGTGATCGGGATGCTGAGCCTCGGCGACATTTCGCACAAGGTCAGCAAAGAGCTTTCGGGTGAAGCGTTGCGGGCGGTCTCAGGGCATCACGTGTAATCAACGGGCTGCGTCGCGCCTATTTACTTGGTCGCCCTGGCTATCGACTATACCGTAGACGGAGCCGAGGGTTGCTCGGAGCTGATAATTGGCAAGGGCTTGTGCGAAGCCGAGTTGCTCGGCGACGATTCAATCAGCGCTGCAATCACCGACGGTCCCGATCTGCAGTAGTCGGACATGCGCATAATTTACTGGGTCGTTGATCGACGAAAGAGAGTATAGTTGTGGCAGCTGAGAGCGTTCCGATCGATGCGTTGCTCGACGCCTGCGGCCGGACGCAGTTCGGCATCACCGACATTCTGCGGCGCGCACAGGGGTACGCATTGGGAGCTTTTGGGCTCGACCCAAACGAATGTCCATATCAGATCATTGCCTCGGGTCCATTTTGGCGCCTTCGCGACTACGCCAAAAACGATACATCGCAATCCCTGCTCATTGTTGCGGCTCCGATCAAGCGCCCGTACATCTGGGACCTTACTCCCACAGCGAGCGCGATCCGCTGCTGTCTGGAACAGGGTTTGCGGGTACGTCTCCTGGAATGGCTGCCCGCATCTCGAACGACCAGCAACAATGGTCTCTCGGAATTACAAAGGCCATCGGCGATTGCGTCGCGCAAATCTCAGGCGAGAGCGCGGGCGTAAGGCCCTTTCTGACTGGCCATTCGCTTGGTGGCACCTTGGCGGCCATGTTTGGCGCCTGACTCCATCCGCGGTCTTGTGCTGCTTGGTGCTCCGCTATGCTTCCGGCCGGCAACGAGCCGTTTTCGGGATGTCGCTGGTTTCCCTGGTGCCGTTGGGTCTGGGCGAAGCTGAGCCGTGTCCGGGCTCGCTTCTGTCTCATTTCAGCGCCCTCGCATCTCCCGACACGTTCATATGGTCGAGGCTGAAGGACTCAACATTCAGCGTCACCGACAGCCACGCAATGGAAATTCATGCACGGGTCGAGCGCTGGGCTCTCGACGAGATTGCCCTTCCGGGCAAATTGGTCCATCAGCTCATCGAGTGGCTCTATCGCGAGAATCTTTTTTGCCAAGGCGCACTGAAGATTGATGGCACCTTGGTCGGTGCACAAAGCGTTTCGGTGCCCACGCTTGCGGTCATCAATATGGCAGACGAGGTCGCCCCTCTAGGTTCGGTCAAGCCATTTATAGACGCAATGCCCGCAGGCGACGCTCGCATTATCGAATATCCGGGCGAGATCGGCGTCTGCTTGCAGCACCTCGGGATCTTGATCGGACGTCAGGCGCACACCCAAGTGTGGCCGGACATTACCTCCTGGATCGATTCGCACTGCTGAAGCGAAGCAACAATCGGCATCCCGCCTGCTTCCGCTGGGGAGCTTCGATTGAAATCGCCATCGATATCAACGACCAGGCGTCCCCCGTCGGCTCGCTTAAAGACGCTCGATTTCGAATTCGCGGCAGCAATAACCAAACATCAAAAGACCTTCCTCCAGGAAATCAGCGACAAGGGGCATACCGAGAAGATATTTGGCCGGCGGCTCGTTGAGACAAGTCGAGCCGTCGAATTTGGAATGGTGCAACCAATCTTGGGGACTTGTTGTCTGCAAAGGATTGCACACATGCGCCGCGATATTGATCCATCGCAAGGGCGCAAGTTTGTAGTGGTGTGTTCGTCTCAATTTGGCGGATGGTCCCTCCCCCCAAGGCCCACCCGCCCACTCCCGGATGCTCTTGACCCCCTCAAGAGCGTCCGGCGCCTTCTTGAGGAGACCCAAGAAACGCCGGCCTGAAGCCTATTCCATGCCGATCTGACCGGTCAGAGGTTCTAGATGAACGAAGCTTTGGCCGATATTTCCCGCCACGTCTGGCAGACCAAGTATCGGTACGCGCAGGAGCGCACGATCACGGATAGCTGGCATCGGATCGCGCATGCGCTCGCGGCTGTGGAGAAAGATGATCTCGTCGGTTGGGAGGCTCGCTATCTCCGCATCTTGCAGGACTTCAAGTTTCTACCCGGCGGCCGCATTCAGGCCGGCGCCGGAACGGCACGAAAAGTCACACTTTTCAATTGCTTTGTGATGGGGCCGATCGAAGACTCGATCCCCGGCATCTTTAAAGCCTTGCAGGAAGGCGCGGTCACGATGCAGCAGGGTGGCGGCATCGGGCTGGATTTCTCGACCCTGAGGCCCCGTGGCACCCTGGCGAAGAGCGCCGGAGCCGTGGCGTCCGGTCCGGTGTCCTTCATGCAGATCTGGGAGGCCATGTGCGGAACCATCCTGTCAACTGGCGCCCGACGCGGCGCCATGATGGCGACGCTGCGCTGCGATCATCCCGACATCGAAGAGTTCATCACGGTCAAGCAGCAGCCGGGACAATTGCGTCGCTTTAACCTGTCAGTCCAGGTGACGGATGCTTTCATGGCGGCGGTGCGCAGCGATGCCGAATGGCCATTGATATATCCTGCCGCGGTATTCGACGGAGATGGCGAGACGATCTTGCGAGAATGGCCCGGCGACGCCCCGGCGGTGCCCTGCCGTGTCATTCGGAGCGTCTCTGCGCGACAGCTTTGGAATCGGCTTCTGCAAGCGACCTATGACTACTCCGAGCCCGGCGTACTCTTCATCGACCGTATCAATCAGCTCAACAATCTCCGGTATCGCGAGCGAATTAGCGCCACGAACCCCTGCGGTGAGATTCCGCTGCCCCCGTACGGCGCCTGCGATCTCGGCTCGCTGAACCTGACATGCTTCGTGCAGTCACCCTTCACGCCACAAGCCCATATCGATTTCAAAAACCTTGCGGAAACTGCGCAGATCGCCGTGCGGCTGCTCGACAACGTCATCGATGCATCGCAATTTCCGCTTCCCGAACAGGCCGAGAATGCGCGTTGCTCGCGGCGCATCGGCCTCGGCATTACCGGGCTCGCCGATGCTCTCGTCATGCTCGGCCTGACCTACGGCAGCGATCGCTCGATATCTCTGGCCGCCGAAATCATGCGTTGCATCTGTCACGCTGCTTACCGCGCATCGATCGCGCTTGCGAAGGAAAAAACAGGATTCCCCTATTTCGAACGCGACAAGTATTTGCAGAGCCCGTTCATTCGGAGCCTGCCACAGGACATCCAGCAAGGGATCTCTGCATATGGCATCCGCAACAGCCATTTGATTGCGATTGCGCCGACCGGCTGTGAATCGGCTTGCGATTTGACCCCTAATCGGCTCCCAACCGTGACCCTGGTCGGACGCACAATTAATTCGTCGATACAATGCGTTGCTATGCATGGACTGGGGTCCCGCGCCGAATAACAGTTGATCTGGCTCAAGTGTCGGCGGGCCCTGCATGAGAGACGAACAGGATGCAAGGCAGCGGCTGGCCCAGCAATGGACCCAATTCGCAAAGGAGGACAAAGCGGCCTGCATCGGCGAGACAAGCATCGACGGGACGCCGAGCTACGTCGAGCTTAAGACCTGCTTTAAAATCGCTTCTGACAACAACGCGCGCCTCGCCAAACGCCGTTCGCAAACCGTCAATCACGAACTGAACCGCCAGCGCCGCGAGCAGCACGCCGAGCAGGCGCGCGAGTACGATATTGCCCGTCACGCCGAGCGCGCGGGCAACCTTTTCCGCCAGCAGGAAAGCGATCGCACAAGCAAAGCCAACCGCGACGATGATCCCGATCAACACTGCGAGCGCCCACAGATCGTTCACGGCGCGGCCCGCCAGGAGCAGCGTCGCCGTGATCGCACCCGGCCCGGCGATTAGAGGAATTGCCAGCGGAAACGCAGCCACATCGCGAACCTGCTCCGTCATGGCCCTTTCGGCCTGCCGGGCTTCGCGCAACGGTCTGGTGCCGAGCACCATCTCAAACGCGATCGCAAATAAGAGAATGCCGCCGGAGATCCGGAACGCCGATAGGCCTATTCCGAGGCGATTCAGGAGCCAGTTTCCGCCGATCGCCGTGCCGATCAGGATCGTGGCGGCGATCAGCGGCGCGCGTACGGCAATCGCGCGTCGCGCCGGGACCGCGTCATGTGTCACGGACAGGAACACCGGCGCGATGCCGACAGGGTCGACCACAACCAGCAACGTGACAAAAGCGGTCAAGGCATCATTCAGCACGGCAGCTCCCTAGCGCATGCGCGTAACCAGGCGTTGAGGCGTCCCCACTGGCACAATAACCAGTTGAGAAAGTCGGTCGTCCCTTTGTGATCTTTACGATAAATAGATTAGCGAATATTGCATCTTCGATATCCACATGTCGCTCGCCCCGCCTCAACCTGCGGCAAGGCCGCAGGCGGCACAATCGGAAAGTCAACGTGGGACACCTGGCGGAAAACCTCCCACACGGCCGTTCAGATACGCGAGTCCGGAGCCTATGCCGCACGATGGAATTTGGGAGCCAACTCGATATCGTCCATCACCTTCCGCACCAGCGACTGCAGCTCTTGAGCGATCGAGATCATCTCAACGTGGTTGATCGTTCCGATGGTGCACGCTGGATCCACGACAGAAATTTCAACGCAGCTGTCGCTATGCTCCTGAACGACTACGTTGCACAGCAGCGTCGAGCCTATCGCATCGTCGGCTTTGATGGCCCGGTGTAGTAGCGGGAGGCTACAGGCGCTTAGAATAAGATAAGGACGCAAATCGACGGAGAGATGTCTTTTTAAGACCTGGCGCACGTCGATTTCGGCCAAGATCGAGAATTCCTCACGCTTAAGAGCCTCTTTCGCGGCGGCAACAGCGTCTGCGAAGCCCATGCTGGCGTATGTGGAGAAAAAGTGCATTTTCGCCTCCTACTCAGGAATATTTTGACGAACCGCTTCTCCAGATCTCCCGAACTGACAGGACGCATTCTTCGTCAAAAGGCTGCCGCTCGACAATCATCACTCGACAATGTTGGCCGAGGAGAGAATTGTTCTACTTTGATGCGTTGAGGGGCTGTGCCTCAGCTTCATCCACGAGTTTAGGCGATCGTGATAGCCGGGCCGCCTGCCACGCGCTGTGCCTTCCGTTCAGCGTCGTAGCCTTCGCCTGTCGACTGCGCGCAGCGAGAAGCTGTCGGTAGATACCGACATAGTCATGCGCCATTCGCTCGGCAGTGAAGCGACGCTCGAACTCGGCGCGCACCTTGACGCGATCTAAGTCTCGGATTCGCCGAACCGCCGTTACTGCTTCTTCGATTGTATCGACGACGAAACCTGAGACATTTTCCTCAACGACCTCCGGAACCGAGCCGCGGCGATATGCAATCACGGGCGTGCCACATGCCATCGCCTCGATCATGACCAACCCGAATGGCTCAGGCCAATCGATCGGAAAAAGCAGGGCAGCGGCCCCGCCGAGAAAATCCGCCTTATCGCGCTCGCCAATCTCGCCGATGAACTCAACGTCAGGATTGTCCGCGACCATTGGGCGGATCTTCGTCTCCCAATAAGCCTGGTCCGCACGATCCACCTTTGCGGCGATCTTGAGCGGTATTCCGCTCCTTGCGGCGATCTCGATTGCCAGATCGGGACGTTTCTCGGGCGAAATTCGGCCGAGGAATGCAAGATAGCCGTCAGCGTTCGAGCGGAACGGCAGAAGATCTCTAGGCAGCCCATGGTAGACGGTGCCGACCCAGTGAGCGCTGCCCAAATATCCCCGCTGGTTGTTCGAGATCGAGACGAGCGGGAGATCGCAAAAGGCTGCATAGAAAGGCGCAAGATCAGGCAGATCCAATCGCCCATGGAGCGTCGTCAGGGTCCGATCGGCAAGGTCCCGCATCAACGGAGCGTGAACCAGGTCGACGTGGAAGTGCAACACGTCGAATTGGTCGATCCTGCGGCGGACCTCGTCCAACATGATCATGTGGTAAGGCAACGCATCGCGCACCGCAGGATTGAAGCGCAACGCTATGTCGCAGCAGCGGATGAGCGTGGCCGATGTCTGGGAGTCGCCGCTGGCAAACAGCGTGACATCGTGTCCGTGGCGCACGAGTTCTTCAGTCAAAAAAGAAACGACGCGTTCCGTGCCGCCATAAAGCCTGGGTGGCACGCGTTCGTAAAGAGGGGCAATCTGAGCGATACGCATCGGCAACACCACGAGAACAAGTTTAAATAAATTAGTGCTAGCTGAACGAGCCCGCTTTGATTTGGCTCAAGTCTGCTGCCGACTACGCATGTTGATCAGAATCAATATTCCGATGCTGTGAAAGGCGTGAGCTGCAGCCCATGTTGGACAGAGCAGGTCAGATGCCGGTGTCTAATTGCCTAGCCGATACGAGCGATTTCTTGCTTTCCCCGGCTGCGGATCCGGGGTGGCTATTGGTTGAAGATGGCGTGAACCCAGCGCTAGAGCGCGAAATTGAGTCGCTCTTTGCTATTGGCAATGGATATCTCGGTATAAGGGCTTCGATCGCCGAGGGCACAAGATTCTCGCATCCGTCGACCTTTGTGGCCGGAGTTTTTGTTCCGGACGGAGGTCTCGGGCCGAGGCTCGCAGTGCTACCCGACTGGACGCACATCGAAGTGAAGGTGGAAGAAGAACGATTGTCGCTTGAGGCAGGCCGCGCGCTCGCGCACCGACGAGGACTTGACCTTCGCCGTGGCGTTCTGTGGCGGGAATGGCGCCAGCAAGACCCGAGCGGTCGCGTCACTCGATTGACGTATGTTCAGCTAACCTCCCTTGCCGATCGGCACGTGCTGCTGCAATCCGCTGCGATAACGGCTGAGAACTACGCGGGGAGGCTCAGCCTCACGGCACATCTTTTCGCTTCGGGTGCGGCGGGCACCGACGTTGAGGAGGTCGTTGCCGAGTCCGGCGCCTTGCTAATGCGTGTTGCCGGCAAAGAGATCGGAATCGCCACAGCATCGGAGGTGCGCAGCCTTGGCTCCTCGGTACCGCCGCGCCATGAGACGGGACCAGACGGCCGTGAGGAGCGGTGGTCATGGGAGGCAACGCTCGGCGAAACCATGCGGTTCGATCGGATATTCGCCGTCTTCACCTCACGTGACGTTGCGAATCCCGCGAAGGCGGCGCGGGATCACATCGCCTCGATCGGCCCCCATGGCTTTCGAACGGCCGGGGCGGCGCATGTCAACGCATGGCGTCGTCGATGGGAAGAAGCCGAGGTTTGCATCGTAGGAGACGAAGAGGCTCAACGCGCGCTCCGCTTCGCGACCTATCACCTGATCGCGGCTGCCAATTCTGCCGACGAGCATGTTTCGGTCGGTGCCCGGGGCCTGACGGGAGAAGCGTATCGGGGCCACGTCTTTTGGGACACAGAGATCTACATGCTGCCGTTTTATATTCTCACCGACCCTCCGACGGCACGGGCTCTCCTGATGTATCGGTACCACACGCTGGAGGCCGCGCGGCGAAAAGCCAAGGAGCACGGCTATGAAGGAGCCCTGTATGCGTGGGAATCTGCCGATACCGGCGATGAGACAACTCCGAGGCGCGCGGTCCTGCCCGATGGCCGGATTGTAACGATCCTTACAGGGGAACGAGAGCACCACATTAGCGCCGACATTGCGTACGCCGTCTGGCAGTACTGGCGCGCGTCGGTGGACGACTCCTTCATGCTGGAAGCAGGCGCCGAGATCCTCGTGGAGACGGCTCGCTTTTGGGCGAGCCGGGCGCAAGTCGAGCCTGACGGTCGTGCCCATATCCGGCAAGTGATCGGCCCCGATGAATATCACGAAATGGTCGACGACAACGCGTATACAAACGCGATGGCGATTTTCAACCTCGAACGTGCCGCGGATACCATTGAGATCCTGCAGCGCGAGCAAGTCACCGACTGGGAGCGGCTATGCACCGACCTTCACCTTGCCGGAACGGAACCCGGGACGTGGCGCGCGTTGGCGAGGGCACTGGTGACAGGCCTCGATCCAGCAGCCAAGCTCTTCGAGCAGTTTGCAGGCTACTTCCAGCTCGAAGAGGTCGATGTCGCCGCGCAGCGGGACCGCGGGACGCCGATTGATATGTGCCTTGGACCAGAACGCATCCGCCACTCGAAGGCGATCAAGCAGGCGGACGTTGTGGCATTGAGCGCGCTGCTGTGGGAAAAATGGTCAATCGCGGTACACGAGGCAAACTTCCGCTATTACGAGCCTCGCACCGCGCATGGTAGCTCGCTGAGTCCAGCTTTTTATGCCCTCGTCGCTGCCCGGCTGGGCGATCGAGCCCTGGCACAGGCCTATTTCCGTCAGGCTGCAGAGATCGATTTGGCGAACAACATGGGCAATGCGGCAGGCGGCGTGCATATGGCCGCACTTGGCGCCCTCTGGCAGGCAGTGGTGTTCGGTGTTGCGGGCCTGCGCCTGCGTGAGAACGGCATTGTCCTTGACCCCCATCTGCTTCCGGGCTGGGCCGAATTGGCATTTCCAGTGCAATGGCGAGGCCGCTTGCTGCGTGTGCGCCTGCAAGCTGATCCGAGGCGGATCGAAGTGGCCGTCAAGCAGGGGGACGAATTGACTGTCGCCGTGCTCGAGGGACCCGCTTGTCGTGTTCGCGGCGGCCAACGGGTGGTTTTGCACGGGAATGAATCGGGCTGGGCCAATTGGGAGATCGGGCAATGACATCCGCGAAAACCGTGTTGGTTCCTCTCGACGGCTCTGTTGATGCGACGGCGGCGATACCGGTGGCACGCGGTTTTGGTGAACTGCTGAACGCCACGGTCGCGCTTCTTCATGTGAGCGATGACGCCCTAACACCTGCCGCGCTGGTCGAGCGCATGAGACTCTCGGGCGAAGATGTGCCCGGCCTCATAGTCGAACATCGGCAAGGTGCGGCGGCGGCGGAAATCGTCAAAGCGGCCGGAGAACGCCACGCCGCCATGATTGTGATGTGCCCCCAGATTCGGACAGATCTCCGGTGGCGTGCGCTTGGCAGTGTGGCGGCAGCGGTTCTCCGCGCAGCGCCCTGCCCTGTGGTCCTCGTCCCTTCGGCTCGCGGACGCAAACGATGGGCGCTGCATCGGCTGCTCGTCCCGCATGACGGTACTCCGACGAGCGCTGCGACGATAGGTCCCGCAACGGACCTCGCATTAAAGGCTGCGGCGGAGCTCGTCGTGCTGCACGTTGCGACGCCGGGAGCTGAGACGCCAACTGAGCCCGGGACGTTGGTCTCCCCGCGCTATGTCGATCAGCCCCAGCATGAGTGGCCGGCATGGGCGCGGGAATTTCTCGCGCGACTGTGCGCGGTCGGGGGCGCAAGGGACGGGACCGAGATGCGTCTCGCAGTCGCCCAAGGAGAGGCCGGCGCAGCCATCGTCGACTTCGCGCGGCAGAGCGACCTCATCGTTCTGGGCTGGCGCGGCGCGCTGGAACCCGGTCGCGCCCGGACAATGCAACGCGTGATCTGCGACACCGGCTGTCCTATGATCGTGCTCCGTGTGGATCGTGACAGCGATCGAAGATTCTGGCCATGGTCATCATAGATGTGAGGCGTTTCGATGCGCTCATCTTCGATCTGGATGGCGTGATCACGCAAACGGCAACGATCCATGCCCGGGCGTGGAAACAACTATTCGACGAGTTTCTGGCCCGGCGAGCGAGCGAGACGGACGGGGCATTTGTGCCCTTCGACCCAGAGAACGACTATCGTCGCTATGTCGACGGCAAACCCCGCATCGCAGGCGTGGCAAGCTTTCTCGCGGCACGAGGTATCACCGTCCCCGCGGGAGCACCGGGGGACCAGGCAGACCGGGAAACCGCCCACGGGCTCGCCGGCCGCAAAGATCGCTATTTTGCGGAGCTACTGAGACACGAAGGAGTACACGTGTCCGCTTCCGCCGAACCCCTTCTCCGCGAGGCCCACAGACGCCGCATGCGCATCGGCATCGCCTCATCGAGCCACCATTGCGCGGAGATTCTGAACGCCGCCGGTCTGACAGCGCTGTTCGATGCACGAGTCGACGGCATCGACCTCGATCGACTGGGTCTTCCTGGAAAGCCAGCTCCCGACATGTTCCTGGAAGCTGCACGCCGTCTCAACGCGGTGCCTCCGCGTACAGCAGTCTTCGAGGATGCCGTAGCGGGGGTCGAAGCGGCCCGCGCCGGCGATTTCGGCCTGGTCATCGGCGTCGGATCCGCAGCCCGCGTACCGGAGCTGCTCGAGCATGGAGCAGACACCGTCGTAGCCGATCTTGGCGAAGTCCAGTTCGAAGGTACTGTGACCAGCCCTAGAGGCGTCTAATATTTAGCCTCACCTATTTTGTAGCCAGAAATCGCGACGCCAGCGCCACATCAGAATTGATCAAGCATATTGCTCTTGCCACCGCCGCCATCGTGGCCGGCGGCATCGAACCCGCAGCGCGCGGTCGTCGACGTGCGCTGGCACCTGCCCCTTGCGCATTGATCCAGTTGATGATCTCGGGCCAGATGCGCGCGAAAGCCTCGCGGCGGCAGGCAACTGCTCTGGCCGGAACATTGACCAATTCAAGCGCTTTGACGCCACTTGAGAGCGGAGTTGATCGCGTTAAAGCCTATTGGGAGTGTATGGTACGGCCTCGCTCATGGACTTCGACCCAACTAGACCACGCCAAGAATCATTACTGGCGAATGGGAGACAATTGAATGCGCCAAATACCGCTGGGAACGAAAGGAACGTTCACGCTGCGTGTGCTGCCTGAGCATCTCGCCAATCAATTCAAGGACGCTATGCTGCCGCAGGTGTTAGCGACCCCCGTTATGATCTTGATGATGGAAAACGCCGCTCTCAATGCGATCCGACCATTTCTGGAGGTGGGTGAGAGTGCGGTCGGTACCGCAATAGACGTACGGCACCTTGCCGCTACACCTGTCGGTCATAATGTTCGTGCCGAAGCCGAGGTGATCAAGGTCGAAGGGAAGCGAATTGAGTTCAAGGTATCTGCGAGCGATGAGATAGAAGAGATCGGAAACGGAACTCATCAGAGAACGGTGATCAATCTCCGCTCGTTCAACGAGCGTCTCGCTATCAAGGGCGAACATTAACCGTGCGATCTCAATCGTCTAGACCCTCTAGATCCGGAGGATTTACCTTCATTCTTCATCTACGCCTTTGCCTATAGCCAACAGACTACTTTTTGTCGGGCGCGACCGGCCTGTAGCGATGCGCCAGGCGAAGAGGCTGTTTGGCAGAGCGATGGTGAGCGCGGGACTGTTCGCGAGCCGCCAAGGGCCATGAGGGCTTCCGGCGGAGCGTCGAACGCTTGAGCGCGGCCGGCTCGACATTCCTCGCAGCGTGGATTTGCTCCCCGCTTTCTTCAGATCCCACCTCACGATGAAGACCCTTGCGCTTCGCTAACCCTTCGCCGCCATCAGGCTGGGTAGAGGACTTCCACCTCCAAGCTGTCGTTCATACTCGGCACACTAAAAACGGCTCGCCTAAAGCGAGCCGTTCGTTCTATTTCTTTTTGTCCGACCCTAACGCCGGCTGCCATCCCGTCGCCGAGCCCTTTTGGCTTGGCGCAGCGGCGATTGTCTTGATCTTTTCTTTCTTAGGCTTCTTTTTTCCCGATTGCTTCTTTGCTCGTGCCGAGAATTTGCGATTGGCTGGCGCAGTTTGCGGATCACTATCCCGCGCAACTTTCCGGGGGCATCGCCGTCGGCAATGAAGGGAACACTGATTGCACCAGCGACACAGCGCACGCGATCAAGCATCTCCGTGAATGTCGCGGTGCCTGCATCCGCGACACCGAGAGCGGACGCGACGACGCCGTATCCCGTCATGTACAGCGCGTCGAAGCCTGTGCTTGCGGCCACCTTTGCCGAAATGCCGTCGTAGACGCCCGGAAGGGTCAAACAACCATCCCTCTGCAGCAGCGCCCGCAGTGTCGTTGCCTGAGCCAAGCCACCCTCCCGTCGCATTCCTCATACCGGCGATACCCTTAAGGGCATTTGCCGCCGCCAGTTATGCAGGATCGCGAGCCTAGCGCTGCGTTCGAAGCTGAAGCTTCGTTCCCTTTGCTTTCTAAGGATTATCCCACAAAAATCAATCCTGACGCCTCGCGACCGCACGGAGTGGCGGCGCATTATACCGAACTGTGAACGGCGGTTACTCGGCAAGGATCATCCATTCGAGCAGGTTTCGCCGCTGGTGGTTGAGGCGCCTTAGATTCAGGTACCGTGAAGGTTTGAGTTTCGGCTTGTCGCCGGGTAGGTTTCTGCAAAACACCGAATACACCAATTCGTGTTTGGAAGTTTGATGTCGGTCTCCGTTCGTTAGACGTTCGAGCCGAAGTCTATCAGAGCCTGCTGTTGACCTGCATCCAGCGCGAAACACCCGACCAAATCAGCAGCAGAAATCGCGGCTTTTAGCTGCCGACCGAGATGCATTAATATTTAAGCTGGGCCTGGCTATGCGAGAGCGCAGCCGCTACTTCTGCTGAATTCTACTCAGATAATCGATAACGGCGAGCAAGCGGGTTCGTGCGATGGCATCTGAATCGGAGGAAAGCTCGACATAGTGATCTGGGTTCTTTGAACCGGGTGACGTATTTCGAGCATAATATCGGTAACCCCAAATAGGCATGTCTGGAGGACCGTGAGCTACGATCCGCTTTATTCCATAGATGGTCTCATAGACGGCGTTGACAGGAAACACCCCGTTGTTTTTCTTCGCCAGAACAGTCAAATCAGCGGGCGCTACCCTAAGCTCTTCACTGAGCGGTCCTTTGCCCTTTCCATCAATGCCGTGGCATGTCGAGCAAGAAGACTGAAACTCCAGCTTGCCGGCATCAGGGTCTTGCGCCGAGGCCATAGCACAGCGGCTCAAAGTAACACCGACGACCAGCACCCACTTGCCCGCGTGTTTTGTCATGTAGCGCATTTAATAATAGTCCGCCTGGGGGATCTTTATTGCGTTGATGTAGGTCAATTTCGCCGACCAACTTCGCGTTTGATGTCGCGACCACTCACATCAATCCGTCGAGAACATGCAGTGACCAGCATCGTTTTAGTTCTCAAGCGCTTCATAAATCAGCTTCTTAACGGCACGCTGGATCGGCTGCCGTTCCGACGGTGTCTGCTCCAGCAACACGAAAAACATGTCCTGCTTGCGGTCGATCACGAAATAGCAGCCGCTAGCGCTATCCCACTTCAACTCTCCTATGGAGCCAGGTGGCGGTGGCTTCGCGTTGCCAGGGTCGGTTCGCACGCCGAAGCCGAGACCAAAACCGAAACCATCGCCAGGCCAATAAAAATGATCGCGCGCGACGCCTGAGTTAGGTCCGACATGATCGTTCGTCATTACGGCGAAGCTTGCAGCGCTGAGATAACGCCTGCCTCCGAGCGTGCCACCGTTCAGCAGCATTTGTGAAAACCGCGCAAGGTCTGCGAGGGTGGAGACCATGCCGCCACCACCGGATTGCCATTTCATGTAGATTTCGGGGCTGCTCTCGAAGCCGACCCTAAAATCGCTGTCATGGGGCATCGGGTGGGCGATCTGGCTGTGCTTCAGCGGATCAACCACATAGAAGCTCGTGGCGGTCATGCCCAGGGGATTCAGAAGGTTCTCCTTTTCGAACTCGAAAAGTGTCTGTCCCGACGCAACTTCGATGATGCGTCCGAGAATATCGGTCGAATGGCCATAGTCCCACAAGGTCCCCGGCTGCTCGGCTAAAGGTAGCCTCGCGATGCGCTCGGCGAATTCGGCATTGTCGAAATCACCCGCGTAAATATTTGCGTCGCGATACGCCCTGCGGACCAGGCTCTCGCCATAAAAGCCATAAGTGATGCCGGAGGTTTGCTGCATCAGATCTTCGACGGTTATGGGTCGATTCAGCGGGACCAATTCCAAGCTGCGTTCGCCATTATCCGACTGTTTTTCGACACCTACCTTTACATTTGCGAAGGAGGGAATGTATTTGGCAATGGGATCGCCCAGCGCCAGCTTGCCCTGATCGATCAGCATCATGGCCGCGACGCTCGTGATGGGCTTGCTCATCGAAAAAAGACGAAAGATGGTGTCCGGCGTGATCGGCAGTTTGGACTTCAGATCACGGACGCCGAAGGATTGCAAATAGACCGGCTGCCCGTGTTGCTGAACCAGAATGATCGCTCCAGGAATTTTTCCGGTCGCGATCTCGTTTTGGAAATACTCTCCAATGCGCTCAAGCTTTTGCGGGTTGAAATGTGCGCCGGCTGGGATGTCGAATGCGCCGTCGGCTAACGCGCCAACCGAGGGCGCCGCGATCAAAGGGAGCAATGCCATCACGGCCGACCGTAGCAATTGCCGCAAATTCATCGACTTGTCCCCGCCCATCGCTTGCGTAGATCCATGGTAGCAGTGCCCGACGCGTCGCGCAGCAGGAAGGTAGACTTGAGGTCCGGCCAGCGGCCATCACCGTAACGAATGCCGACATCCATTCTCTCGGCAGCGAGTCAACGAGCCGGCCGCTGGTATCTCCATCTGAAGCACGCCGCCAGACCTCACACATGCGATGATGCGAACTTCTGTTTCAGATCACTAGCGCTGGACATCACAGGGTGCTCCGTCAAAGCGGACGCGCGCGGCATGGATATCGGAATAACGACGGTCGGCCCAATCGATGAGGCTCGCCATCGGGTCCAGCAGGGATTGGCCTAGCGGGGAAAGGCAATATTCAACGCTCGGCGGCTTGGTCGGAAAGACATGGCGGGTGATAAGTCCGTCGCGCTCCAAGTCGCGCAGCGTCTGGGTGAGCATGCGCTTCGAGATGTCGCGGATGGCTCGGTGAAGCTCGCTGAAGCGCTGCGGTCGCGTCGCGAGGGTCATGATCATGAGTATGCTCCATTTGTCGCCGATGCGGTCGAGCACGTCACGCACCGGGCAATGTACAGGTTCTACTGACTGGGCGTCGTCCGATTGATATCGGCTGAATTGCTCGATCGCGCTCAATGCGTCGCTCATACGGGTTCCCTTTTTCTCTCCTGGTTACAAAAAACTGCCTCCTTACGGTGCAGGTCTAAGGTCTTTATATGAGACCTACCCTAGAATATAGACCATTTAGCACCGGGAGAATACGCATGTTTCTAGTTGTGGGAATTACGGGAAAAGTAGGCGGCGCAACAGCCACACATCTGTTGGCGCAAGGTAAGAAAGTACGCGCGCTGGTTCGCGACCGCGCGAAGGCGGCAAGCTGGACGGACCAGGGCGTCGAACTGGTCGACGGCGACTGGAACAATGCGGCCGCCATCGAGCGGGCGCTCATGGGCGTCGACGGCGCGTTTGTAATGTTGCCGGCCGTCTGGGCCCCCTCGCCGGACTTCAAGGAAGCCAAGGGCGTCATCGCGAACTATGTCGAGGCGCTGACCAAGGCCGCGCCGCCGCGGGTGCTCGCGCTCTCGTCGATGGGGGCGAACCGGACCAGCGGGCTGGGGATGATCACGGCCCTGTCGTTGCTGGAGCAAGGCTTTCGCGACTTGGCGTCGCCGGTCGCTGTCGTGCGCGCCGGCGGGTTCTTCGAGAACTTCCTTTACGGGCTGCACGTCGCCCAGGGCGGCACGCTCCCAGTCTACTACAATCCGACCAGCCGGAAATCGACGATGGTCGCGACGAACGACATCGGTGCCGAGGTGGCGACGCTGCTGACCGGGCCGGCGTGGTCGGGGCATCGCGTCATCGAACTTGGTTCGATGGTCAGCGCGGATGAAGTCGCAGCGCAACTGGGCGATGTCATGCAGCGCGAAGTCAAGGCCTTCGCTGTCCCGCGGGCCGAGTGGCCGGCAGCGTTCGAGCAGTTCGGCATCCCGAAGGGCCAAACCGGACCGGCTGAAGCGATGTTCGACGCCGTCAACGCGGGCTGGATGGACCTCGGCGTAGCGGGCACGGAGCACGTCGCCGGCACAACGCTTCCCCGCGATGTCTTCGCGGCGGCCCAGAAGGCCGCCACGGCGTAGGGTCCGCGGTTCAGCGATGAGATGCGACTTTCGGACCTGCTCCGGAAATTCGCATCTCCTTCGGAATGAATGCGTCGCGGCCGGCCGTCTCTTGGCGCGACCACACAGGTCCTCCGCGGCGCCCTCATCAGAAAAGGATGGACAAATGTCAAAGATTTCCTGGCGCCAAGTCTCGGCCTTGGCACTTGCAGGTCGGCGCGCCTTTGTCCGGCCTCGATCTTCACTTCGTTCGACGGCTCCGATGAAGAGTGTCATTTCGAGTCCGGGGCGGCCGAGAGGTGAGCAAATCGAGTAGCTTTTGGGCGCCGCCGGTCAGGAAAGGCGGAGACCAGGGCCGTCCTGCAAATCGGCAGCAACCAGGGCCAGGAGAGGACCGCCGCAATCTAGCGCGGCATTTCCGTTCCTGCCCACATCTCACATCGCCCAGCAGGTGCATCCGAGCCGTCCCCAACCAGCTGGGCGTCGCCTACAACGCGCACGTGATCGAAGCGATCTTAACCCACGTCGCTCCCGCACTCGGTTGGCGTTGACGATGGAGTGACGTCGAAATAAGGATTTCGCAATTGGCCATCCGTGGGCATTGTTTTGAACGATATCTGCTCTGCCCTTGGAAGCGGCCATTCCATAACCGCTCATTCCGCGAAGGCTCGTAACATTGCGTCGCCTGTGAGCTACTCAGGGCGCTACCACCTAGCGAACGCGATCGCAGAAAATCGTAGTTTGACGCGCAAGGTCGTAGCGCATGGTGGCGGGGGGCGACCCGAAGCCCTGATGCAAAGGTTCTGTCTTCTCGTCCTCCGGTCAGCCGTGTGGGACAAATGACGAGCTGCATCCCTGATAAGCTGATAAACTGCCGTATGCCGAAACACACGTGGCCAATTTAGGCCTACGCGGTGGTTGTGATCGTTGGCCAGGACAGATCACAACGAACAAGTACCTGCCGATTGAGCAGATCAAGGTCTGAGCAGGTGTTTTGGAATATCGCGCCAAGAAGTGGCATCGCGAGATGACCACCGTTCCTTTCTTGTAGGCACGGACATTGTCCAGACTGTACCCTCGTCGTCGTCCTCGGGTGGCGACGTCGAAGCCGCCGACACATTTGGCGAAAGTACAATGCGAATTTGCCCCTCACCGTCGATGATCACTTCCGTTGCGCCAGCCTCCCTGGCAGCGCGGATCACGCGGGCAATTTCACTTTGAGTAATCTTGGCAGCGCGACGAGGCATGGAGCGAACCCTTTTCGGATTCCAGCGACCATTCGATGCCGCAGCTATCGACCGGGCGATCTGAAACCACCGATATCATCTTAGGTTCGTCTAGAGCCATGAAGCTTTGGTCGCGGGTCCGGCGGCCTTGGCACAGGAAAACTTGCTGTAGCGAAGCAACCGAAACAGCCGGTCAACATTTCTAAGGCGGCGCACCACTTTCTAGCAATTTCAATGGGTTACGCTCGCCCAAGAATGGCTTAAGTGCCTTTCGGAGTAACTTTCAAAGGCAACCATCTTATATTTCAATGGGTTACGCGCTTGGTGCGCTCGGAGGGACTCGAACCCCCACGATGTTACTCACTGCCACCTCAAGGCAGCGCGTCTACCAATTCCGCCACGAGCGCTTAAGACAGATCGGCACGGGATTTGCGCCGGACCGGATCAACGGCGCCGATGTAACAAATCAGGGATGGGGGGACAAGGCCTGCCGGCATGGTGATTCAGCTACGGCCGGCTTCGGACTGCCGGTTCAGCGGGTGCCCGGCGATTTCGGCAGCATTTGCTTGACTTCGACCGCAATCCGGTTGCGATCGACAAGCACGACGCCGCTGGCGATCGGCAAGGTGTTGGCGAGGATCTTGACCTCGTCCGCCTCGGTGGCGTCGAGTTCGATGATGGCACCCCGGCTCAGGCGCATGACCTGATGAATCGGCATCGTCGTGGTCCCGAGGACCACCATGAGGTCGACGCTGACTTTATCGAGGGTTGGCACTGGGAAAGCGACCCGAACTGACAAACGCAAAATTGCGTGGTTCCAGATCACCACGTTATGGTTAGCCAATGGTTAATGATCGCCAAAGCCTCGATTTGACGACATTCGCGCGCACCGCCAATGGCGGGGCCGTCGAGTGGCTGATATCCGATGCGCCGGTGCCCTATCTTGCGGCCATCGCGGCCATGGAGGCACGGGTGGCGGATATCGCCGCACAACGGGCGCCGGAAATGGTCTGGCTGCTGGAGCATCCCCCGCTCTACACCTCCGGGACCAGTGGCAAGGCCGCCGACCTGCTCGATCCCCGCTTTCCGATGTTTGAGACCGGGCGCGGCGGGCAGCTCACCTATCACGGCCCCGGCCAGCGGGTGGCGTATGTCATGCTCGATCTGAAGCGGCGGCGGCCCGACGTGCGGGCCTATGTCGCGGGCCTCGAGCAGTGGATCATCCGCACGCTGGCAGCCTTTAACGTGCGGGGCGAACGCCGTGAGGACCGGGTCGGCGTCTGGGTCGCCCGGCCGGACAAGGGTGCAGGCTTTGAGGACAAGATCGCGGCCATCGGCGTGCGGCTGCGGCGCTGGGTATCCTTCCACGGCATCTCGATCAATGTGGAGCCCGACCTGACCCATTTTGCAGCCATCGTCCCCTGCGGCGTAACGGACCCGCGCTATGGGGTTACCAGCCTCGCCGATCTCGGTCACACCCTGACCACAGCCGATGTCGATATCGCGCTCCGGCAGGCCTTCGAGGAAGTGTTCGGCCCCGGTAACCCAGCGCCTGCGTGAGGCGACATAGCTCTGCGGTTCGCGCGAAGCCTGCCTGCCGGGGCTCGTCGAATGCCGTTGACGTGTGTGCGGTTGCCGCGCCCTATTTCGCCAGCGTGGGCAGAATGCGCATCTTCCACAGGTTCCAGATGCGGTCGAGCACGATGAAATTGATCTTGTCGGCCTTCTCGCCCTCGTCTGGCGTCAGATAATTGACCTCACCTCCAAGCGCGATGGCCTGTGCCTGCAGCTTTGCATTGACGTCGGTGTAATACGCGCGGAACACGGCCATTTTGACCGACGGCGCGACGGCCACGTCGCCGTGGCCGCGCATCAAGACCACCGATTTGTCGCCGAGCATCTGGGCCAGCGATTTGCCGATCGCGGAATCGCTGACCAGCATATTGGTCTCGCCAAATTCCTTGCGGATGTCCCACACCGGCACGCCGGCCGCCAGGAAGGACGGGTTGTGAAACATCGCGCGCAGCGGAACCTTGGTCACGCTGAAGGGGATAACGCCCGGGGAATGGGTGTGAACCACCGCCATCACGTCCGGCCGCGCCTTGTAGATTTCGCTGTGGATGAAGCGCTCCAGGAATATGGTCCGGCCGCGGCCGTCCACGGCATTACCGTCGAGGTCGAACTCCATGATGTCGTCGGCGGTGACCAGCGCCGGCGCCAGCGAGCGGGCCATCAGGAAGTGGCTGGGATTGGTGGGATGGCGCGCGCTGACGTGACCGAACCCGTCGAGCACGCCGAAATCGGCGAGGATGCGGCTTCCGATCACGACATCTTCGAGAAGACCGGCATCGACGCCGGTCACCGGCGGCGACGGCGCTTGCGCAGATGCTTCGATCAGACCGACGAGCAACGCGATGACAGCGACCGCAAGATGGCGCGCCAGGCGATCAATCGCGCATGCGCACCCGACACCTGGCATCATGAAATTCGCCCTCATCGTCGCCTTCCCTGACCCCCTTGATTTATATCGTGGGCAGCACCGAAAAACACTCGCCCGCGCGCCGCAGATCGAGTTCGTCTGCACCGGCAGGCTCATCGAGCACGACATCGACGCGCGCTGCGGGCGGGCCGTGCCTGCACAGCGCGATCATGTCAGCAACCGCACGGCCCGATCCAGCGAACAACGCCTCGACGCTGCCGTCGCTTCGGTTGCGCACCCACCCCTCTAGTCCGACCGCCGTCGCCTGATACTCGACCCAGGCGCGGTAGCCGACGCCCTGCACCCGGCCGCGGATCGACACGAGCAGGATGGCGCGGCTCATCCTACTTGATCCCGAGGAATTCGCCCGCCCGTGCTTTCGTTGCGGCGTCCCGCATCACGCGGCCGGTCAGTTCGACAGATGCAAGTCCCTTCAGGTGCTTCGGCGAGGTCCCCTCGCGCAAAGCTTTAAGCGTCTCGTAGACCGCCTGCGTGGCGGCTGCGAACGGGGCGTGGCCCTGCAGCGCGATCCGTACCCTCTGATCCCCAAGATTGGCCGGATCGGACATATTCTCGGGCGCGCCGCCGAGCACGATCGGCGACCTCGTCGCCTTCGCGATCGCTTCCAATTCGGCTGAGGTCTTGATGCCGGTGAAGAACAGAGCGTCGACGCCGGTCGCCTCATAGGCCCTGGCGCGCGCGATCGCGTCATCGAGCGAGGTGACCGATGCCGCGCCGGTGCGCCCGATGATCACCAGCGAAGGATCGCCGCGCGCATCCATCGCCGCCTTCATCTTGCCGACGCCCTCCTCCAGCGAGATCAGTTGAGTACGCGACTCCCTGTAGGCCTGGGGCAACAGCGTGTCCTCGATGGTGAGGCCGGCGGCACCGGCCGTCTCCAGTTCCTGTACCGTGCGGCGCACGTTCAGCGCATTGCCGTAGCCGTGATCGGCGTCGACCAGCACCGGCAATGCCGCGGCGCGCGACATCCGTCGCATCTGTTCGGCAAGTTCGGAGAGCGTGATCAGCGCGATATCGGGATCTCCGAGCACCGCGAGCGAAGCCACGGAGCCGCCGAACATGCCGACCTCAAAGCCGAGATCCTCGGCAATGCGGATCGAAATCGCGTCGTAGACCGAGCCCGGCCGCACGCATGTTGATCCCGACAGGATCGAACGCAAGGCATCGCGGCGCTTTCGGAACGTCATCCTAGTTTCCCTAATACGTCGTCATAACGCTCGGTGAAACGACCAAACAACTCCCGGGTCCGTCATTCCGGGATGGTGCGTGAGCACCAGACCCGGAATCTTCGAGATTCCGGGTTCGATGCTGCGCATCGCCCCGGAATGACTACCCTAAGCAAATTCAAGAATGAGCGCGTCGACGGCGAGCGTGGCGCCGGCGGTCGCGTGGATCTTCTTCACCGTGCCGTCGCGCTCGGCGCGCAGCACGTTCTGCATCTTCATCGCCTCCACCACGGCCAAAGTTTCGCCCGCCTTGACCTCCTGGCCCTCGGCGACCGCGATCGACACCACGAGCCCGGGCATCGGGCACAGCAATTTCTTGCCGGTATCGGCCGCCGTGGTCAGCGGCATCAACCGGGCCGCCGTCGCCTCGGACTCGGTGAAGACCTGGACTGCGACCTCATATCCTTGATGCGCCAGCCGGAAGCCATTGGGAACTGGCCGCACCTGCATCGCGACCAATTGACCGTCAACCGTGCCCTGCCAGACGGTATCGCCCGGCGTCCAGGGCGAAAGCAGTCGGTGCGGACGGCCCAGCGCCCCATCGGCACCGACAAAGCGCACCGAAAGACCACCGGCCTCGCGCTGGATTTCGAGCGCGATCTCCTCGCGCTCAAGCCAGACCGCGCGGCGGCGCTCGCGCTGCACCGGACGCCCGGTCAGTTGGCCGGAAATCTGCCGCTTGCGTTCGCCGAGCACATGGTCGATCGCGGCGGCGACCGCCGCCAGCCGGTGCGCGACCTCGCCCTCCGGCACACGAACCGCAAATCCCTTCGGAAACTCCTCCGATATGAAACCCGTCGAAAGCCTGCCCGCACGCCAGCGCGGGTGATTCATCAGCGCCGACAGGAACGGAATGTTGTGGCGGATGCCGTCGATGTAGAACGAATCCAGCGCGGTCGACTGCGCTTCGATGGCCGCGGCCCGCGACGGCGCGTGGGTGACGAGCTTGGCGATCATCGGATCGTAATAGATCGAGATCTCGCCGCCCTCCTGCACCCCGGTATCGTTGCGCACGGTGATGCCATCGGCGCTGCTCTCGGACGGCGGGCGGTATTTGACCAGCCGCCCGATCGAGGGCAGGAAATTGCGGAACGGGTCTTCCGCATAGACCCGAGATTCCACCGCCCATCCGGTCAGTTGGACATCCTTTTGCGAAAGCGCGAGCTTCTCGCCGGCCGCGACCCGGATCATCTGCTCGACGAGATCGATGCCGGTAATCAACTCGGTCACGGGATGCTCGACCTGGAGCCGCGTGTTCATCTCGAGGAAATAGAAGCTCTTGTCCTGGCCGGCGACGAATTCGACGGTCCCGGCGGAGTCGTACTTTACGGCCTTCGCAAGCGCGACCGCCTGCTCGCCCATCTTGCGGCGGGTGGCCTCGTCAAGCAATGGCGAGGGCGCCTCTTCAATCACCTTCTGATTGCGGCGCTGGATCGAACATTCGCGCTCGCCGAGATAGATCACATTGCCATGCTTGTCCCCCAATACCTGGATTTCGATGTGGCGGGGATCGACGATGAATTTCTCGATGAACACCCGGTCGTCACCGAACGAAGCCTTGGCTTCGGCCTTGGCGAGGCCAAATCCTTCGGCGACCTCGGAGGTCGAATACGCGATCCGCATGCCCTTGCCGCCGCCCCCGGCGGAGGCCTTGATCATGACGGGGTAGCCAATCGCGTCGGCGATCTTTACGGCATGCCTTTCGTCCTCGATGACGCCGAGATGCCCCGGCACGGTCGAGACGTCGGCCTTCGCCGCCGCCTTCTTGGACTCGATCTTGTCGCCCATCGCGGCGATCGCGCCCGGATTGGGGCCGATGAACACGATGCCGGCCGCGGCCAGCGCGCGCGGAAAGGCCTCGCGCTCGGACAGGAATCCGTAGCCGGGATGCACGGCTTCTGCGCCCGTCTTGCGGCAGGCTTCGACAATCTTGTCGATCACGAGATAGCTCTCGGCGGCGGCTGGTGGTCCGATCAGAACCGCATGGTCGGCCATTTCGACATGAAGGGCGTCGCGGTCGGCTTCGGAATAGACGGCTACCGTTTCGATCCCCATGCGGCGGGCAGTTTTGATGACCCGGCAGGCGATCTCGCCGCGATTTGCGATCAGAATTCGTTTGAACATTTGCTGGCTTACTTGCAACCTCTGGGGCGGGACCGTGCGCCCATAATCTGGCACGCGGGGACGGACGTAACAATTCCGTCGTACAGCAAAACCAAGCGGAGGCAACGGCTGATATGCCGGAAAACCGATTCTCGAGCAGCTACCATGAGATGGCCCGCACCGAGGCCGGTCCCGCGACGACGGGGCAGAATCAGTGTGGCCTGGACTTCATCCGGACCATAAGATGCTGTTGCACCCCCTCATCGCAACAGTCCTGCCATCGATGCGCTGGCTTATCCTGATACTGGCGATTTTCGCAGCCAGCCAAAGCTTCGCCGCCAGCCCGATCGTCAGGGATGGCGGGACCATTGACCTCGCCGATGTGACGTATCGGCTCGACGGCATTGATGCACCGGCGCTCGACCAGGTCTGCATCGACGACCACGCCGACACCTGGGCTTGCGGTGTTGACGCACGCGATCGGCTCGCGAGCCTGATTGGTGGCCACGAGGTCCGTTGCGAGGATCTCGGTGCAGATGCCATTTACAAAAAATGGCACATCGGTGTTTGCACCGTCGAGGGTGGAACCACGAGCCTGAACCAACTCCTTGTAAGCCAGGGGCTTGCCTTGAATTTCGAACCCTCTGCACGAGGCCGATACAAGGCGGATGAAGCCGATGCCAGGGACAACCGCCGGGGGCTTTGGAAAGGCTGCTTCGTAGCGCCGCAGGAATTCCGCGGTGGGCGAAAGGACGGCGCCCTGCTCGGCGGGGCATGCCGGGCCGACAAGGATCGCGAAATACGTGACGTGCTCTTCCCCTACGAGCCCGCGATGCCGTCAGGTTGCAGCGTCAAAGGCAAATTTGCGTTGCGCGCGCATGTCACCGGCAATGTGGGCATTTATCACCTGCAGGCGTGCCGCAGTTATCCAGCGCTGACGCATCCGGATCGCTGGTTCTGTTCCGAGGACGATGCCAAGGCCGCCGGATTTCGCAAGGCGTATAATTGTCGGCCCATCGCCCGGCAACGCACCTAACAGTCCCCGTCTCGCGGCAACATGCCTCGATCGGGCCGTGCGCTTTGAACGCGAAGATCGGGCCAGGTCGGAGCCACAAAATCCCGCAGATTGTTGCTCCGCGGTCCCCAGACCTCTAGCATGGCGTGAATTTATCAAATGGGGCCGACAATGAAGCCAGATACGGGTTTTAGCGTACTGACGGGCAACAATATTGATTCGCAATTCTTCAAGGCCGGCAGCGTCATCTTTCGGGAAGGCGACGAAGCCCGCGAACTCTTTGTCATCAAAAGCGGCCAGGTTCGAATACAGATCGGCAACAGGACAATCACCGAACTTGGTGCCGACAGCATTTTCGGCGAGATGGCACTGATCGACAATGAACCGCGCAGCGCGACCGCTGTCGCGGTTACCGACGTCGAACTGGTAGCGGTGTCCGAAAAGCAATTCCTGTTTCTTGTAAGTCAGACCCCGTATTTTGCTCTGAAGGTGATGCGCGTGCTGGCGCAGCGGCTGAGGGCGACGAACAAGACCTTTGGCTAGGTCGCCGTGCCCGCCGCCGCCGCCCAACCGGAAGCCGATACAAAGCCGACAAACAATTATGTCACGCCGCAAACCTAGAGCATGATCCGGAAAAGTGGGACCCGGTTTTCCCTCGCGACAAACGCGGAACGCGTTTGCGCGGAGATCATGCTCAAACAAAGATGAGATCATGATCCGATTCGACCTGGTTGGATCATGATCTAGACAGACGCAACGGCAAAAAAAGCCGCCAATCGGATTCTTCGGGAGATTTGAATGCGCCGTTCAGTCGTGACGCTGTTCGCTGGCCTGACTTTGGTGTCCGCCGGCCCGGCGTTTGCGCAAAACAGCACGCCGCATAACATCATCCTGTTTGTGCCGGACGGGCTGCGCGGGCGGATCGTGACGCCCGAGACCGCGCCTGCAATGGCCGCGGTCCGCGACAACGGCGTCAATTTCAGGAATTCCCACTCGTTGTTTCCGACCTTCACCACCGCCAACGCCTCGGCGATGGCCACCGGGCACTACCTCGGCGATACCGGCGATTTCTCCAACACGATCTACACCGGCTATCCTGTTGGGGCCGCAGACGGAACAGTCACGCCATTCCTCGAAGTCGATCCGGTGATCCTCGACGCCGACGAGCATTTCGCCGGCGACTATCTGAACGAGGACACCGTGCTGAGGATGGCGCGCGCCAAGGGGTTCTCAACGGCGGCGCTCGGCAAACTCGGTCCCACCCTGATTTTCGATCATACCGACAAGACCGGCGCCGACGGCCTGCATTCGATCGTGGTCGACGACGCCACCGGCGGCAAGAACAGCGTTCCGCTTTCCGAGGAGATGAAGGCTGCGCTAACCAAGGCCGGTCTTCCGCTCGCGACGCCTTCGCGCGGCGACAACGGCAAGGCCGGCGATGCCCGCACGCCGGGCGCCTTGCTTCCGAATACCGCCCAGCAGGCCTATTTCGCCGATGTCGCCACCAAGGTCGTGCTGCCGATGTTCAAGGCGCGCAACAAGCCCTTCGTTCTCGTGTTCTGGTCGCGCGATCCGGACGGCAGCCAGCACAACAATGGCGACAGCCTCAACACCGTCACGCCAGGCATCAACGGTCCTACTTCGCTCGCCGGTATCAAGAATGCCGACAATAATCTGGCGCAACTGCGCAAGGCGCTCGACGATCTCGGTCTTGCCGCGGCTACCGACATCATCATCGCCTCCGATCACGGCTTCTCGACGATCTCAAAGCAGAGCAAGACCAGTCCTTCGGCAAATATCAGCTATGGCGACACGCCGAAGGATTCCTTGCCGATGGGCTTTGTCGCCATCGATCTGGCCAGGGCGCTCGATCTGCCGCTGTATGATCCGAACGACAGGAATGCGCGGGTCGCCGGAACTGCGCATCCCAAGGCCGGAAACGGCCTGTTGGGAAAGGATCCGGCGAAGCCCGATCTGGTGGTGGCCACCAATGGCGGATCGGACCTGATCTACCTGCCAAAAGGGGACAAGAAGCTCGCGGAGCGCGTCATCAAGGCCTTGCTGGAGCAGGACTACGTCAGCGGACTGTTCGTGGACGACAAGCTCGGGCGCCTTCCCGGCACGCTGCCGATGTCGCAGATTGGGCTCAAGGGCAAGGCGGTCACGCCCACCCCATCGATCGTGGTCAATTTCCGTTCCTACGTGGAGGGATGCAACGAGCCGAGCAATTGTTCGGTCGAGGTCGCCGATACCGTGCTGCGCCAGGGCCAGGGCATGCATGGCAGTTTCGGCCGCGGCGACACCTTGAATTTCATGGCGGCGATCGGACCGGACTTCAAGGCCGGCTACACCGATCCCCTGCCGGTCAATAATGCAGATGTCGGCATGACCATCGCCCATCTGCTGGGTTTGCACCCGGCAAATGCGGGCGGATTGACGGGCCGGGTGATGTCGGAGGCCTTGCCGAACGGTGTCGTTCCCAGATCCTTCGGCGGAACCATCGTTTCCAAGCCCGCGGCGAACGGCCTGAAGACGGTGGTGAAATTCCAGCGCGTGCTATCGCAACGCTATTTCGACGCGGCAGGCTTTGCGGGCCGGACCGTCGGGCTCGATCCCGAGGCTGGCAAACAAAAAACGGCGGGGAAGTAACCCCGCCGTCTCGAAACCAGCCGTCGCGCGCTGAGTTCACGCACCGATGTCCAATACGTTCGGCAACTGTGTGAACGGCAGGGTCGCGCCGACGATGGTGGCCACCAGCGTTATCAGGGTGCGGTTGCCGCAGCGCCTGCCGCGCATTTGGCTTGCGATCCACTCCAGCACCTCGGTATCGACATTGACCGGCTTGGTGGGCGCCCAGCTTTCGATTGAAGTTTCCGGCGACAGGGCGACGGTGCGCGGCGGCACCGGCAGGCCGGACGCCGAGGCCGCGTGATGCACCACCGCCTTGGCCAGAAGGTCGTCGAAACGTCCATTGTCGCTGCGCTCGGCCGCGGCGTCGTCGATTTCAAACAGCGCCTCGGCCTCCGCCCGGCTGACCGGCTGATGCTCGACCGCGGTCGCCGTCAGAATGCGCTCGCACCAGGCGGCGTCATCGGCATCGAGCGCACGCGAGAAATGCACCCGGCCCCTGGTGGTGGGCCCTTCGCCGGTGATCACCCCGTCGCGCACGACGGTCAAGGCAAGGGCAGCGGTGTTGCGGCAGGAAATGTCGGAAGGTTCGAGGACGGCGGTCGGCTCGGCGGCGGTCACTAGGGGGGCAGACATCGGTAGTTACTCTTCTCAGTCTTTTGTTCTGGGCCAGCATTTGCCTGCAGGCGTAAACGAGTGGTTAATGATTCGAAACTTGGATTCCGAGACTTCTAGATGGTTGCGGATTTGTCGCTGTGACGTCGGTCACGGTTCGAGGAGCCGCAAGCGAGCCGGGCGTGATGGGCGCCATAAAAGGCAATATCGGGGCGGCCGGCACTTTTATGGCGGAGGGGTTTGTTTCGCCCCATAGGCGCGGATCAAAAAAAGGTGCTAGGAGTTCACTTGACTTGAGAAATATCTACCCTTTTTGCCACGGTCATTCCGTTCGGCAATTCCCGCCCCTATACTAAAACATCAAAATTCACCTGTAACTTGAATGGCATGAGGTCGCGATATGGCACTCCAAATTGGCGCTGTAGCCCCGGATTTCGAGGCTGAAACCACCGAGGGCAAGATCAAATTCCATGACTGGATCGGTAACAGCTGGGCGCTTTTGTTCTCGCATCCGAAGGACTTTACCCCGGTCTGCACCACCGAGCTCGGCGCGCTGGCCAAGCTGAAGCCGGAGTTCGACAAGCGCGGCGTCAAGCTGATGGGGCTCAGCGTCGATCCCGTCGCCAATCATGCTAAGTGGTCTGAAGACATCCGCGAGACGCAAGGCGCCGCGCCGAACTATCCCATGATCGGCGACACCGATTTCAAGGTCTCCAAGCTCTATGACATGCTGCCGGCCTCTGCCTCCGGCGACGTCGCCACGCGCACCGCGGCCGATAACCAGACCGTGCGCAACGTCTTCATCATCGGACCGGACAAGAAGATAAAGCTGGTGCTGGTCTATCCGATGACGACGGGGCGCAATTTCCAGGAAATCCTCCGCGTCATCGATTCCCTGCAGATGACCGCCAAGCATCGCGTCGCAACGCCCGCCGACTGGAAACAGGGCGAGGACGTGATCATTTCGGGCTCGGTCTCCGACGAGGAGGCCAAGACCATCTATCCGGCGGGCTGGAAATCGCCGAAGCCGTATATCCGGATTGTGCCGCAGCCAAAGTGAAGGATAGCAACGCGAATGTCGTTCCGGGGCGATGCGCGGCATCGAGCCCGGAATGACAGCCTCAAATCCCCGGCGCGATCCGGTTGGCGATCAATAGGCCGGCGGTCGACGACAGCGCCGTCACGAAGGCGCCCCAGGACACATCGACCGCGACCACGGGCCAGGTCCAGTGCTTGAGCAGCGACAGCGAGGTGAGCTCGAAGGTCGCGTAGCAAAACAATCCGAACAGGGCGCCATAGCCCAGCGTCGATTGCCAGGTGACCCCTATCGGTCCGCTGACGAAAACCAGGATCCCGACCACATAGAGCAGATAGAACAGGATCGCCGGCGCGAGCCTGACCTCGCCCAGCATGTCGCCGACCTCCGAGGTGAAGAAGCCCTTGGCGACCGTCCCCAGGAACAGAAAATCGATCGGGATAAGGACGATCAGCGTCGCGAGATAAAGAACGACATAGCGGTTCAAGACAACCTCCAGCGCATTTTGCGCGCGTCCATGATGTAGTACGTATCACTCGGCGCCGGGTTGCAATATTCCTTCCTGTGCGGATCTGAAGCGTCACCTATCGAGTTGAGCGCCTGATGGCCAGCCAGCCCGCCCCACCCTCCATCGTCTGGTTTCGCGAAGATCTACGTCTTTCCGATCATCCGGCCTTGCACACCGCGGCGAGCACGGGCGGGCCAGTGATTTGTCTCTACGTGTTCGACGAACCGAACGGCTCGGCGGATGCGCGGCCGCTTGGCGGCGCGGCGCGCTGGTGGCTGGCGCACTCGCTGCGGGCCTTGCAGAAGCGCCTCGGCGCGCTCGGGGCGCAGTTGGTGTTGCGCAAGGGGCCCACGGCAAAGATCATCGCCGAGATGGCGCTCGCCACCGGCGCCGGCGCGGTTCTCTGGAATGAGATTGCGCAGGCACCGCACCAGGTCACAGCCGGCGACGTCGCCGCGGCACTGAAGGAGATCGGCGTCACCTCGCAAAGCTTCCCCGGCGACCTTCTGGCAGCTCCCGCCAATATCCGTAGCAAGGAGGGCCGGAGCTTGCGGGTCTTTACGCCGTTCTGGCGGCGGGTGCAGGCTTTGGGCGACCCGCCAAAGCCGCTGCCTGCACCGGACAGGCTGCATCCGGGGCCGCCCCTTGCTGGCGATGCCGTCGAAAGCTGGCATCTCGAGCCGACGCGGCCGGATTGGGCTGGCGGCCTGCGCGATACATGGACGGTTGGCGAATTAGCCGCCCAGCAGCGGCTGGAGCGATTTCTCCGAACTGGTGTGACTGGCTATGCAAGCCGGCGCGACCGGCCCGATCACGACGCCACATCGAGACTCTCCCCGCACCTGCGCTTCGGCGAGATCAGCCCGCGCCAGGTCTGGCACGCCGCGCATTTTGCCATGGCCGAGCGCATCCAGTCAGGCGACATCGACAAGTTTCTCAGCGAATTGGGCTGGCGCGAATTCTGCCGCCATCTTCTTTTTGACACGCCGGGCCTCTCGACCCGCAATTTGCAGCCCTCGTTCGACGCCTTCCCGTGGAGGCACGACGGTGGGGCGCTTGGCGCCTGGCGGCGCGGCCGAACCGGGTATCCCATCGTCGATGCCGGGATGCGTGAGTTGTGGCACACCGGCGTCATGCATAACCGGGTGCGGATGGTGACCGCGTCATTCCTGGTCAAGCATCTTCTGATCGACTGGCGCGAGGGTGAAAAGTGGTTTTGGGATACGCTGGTCGATGCCGATCCCGGCAGCAATCCCGCCAACTGGCAATGGGTCGCTGGCTCCGGCGCTGACGCCGCCCCCTATTTCCGCATCTTCAATCCCGTCCTGCAGGGCGAGAAGTTCGATCCCGACGGCGCCTATGTCAGGCGCTGGGTGCCGGAACTTGCGCGATTGCCGGCAGGCCTGATCCACCGACCATGGAGCGCTACACCGATCGAGCTCAAAGGCGCGGGGGTGTATCTAGGCAGGACCTACCCCGAACCGATCATCGATCATAGCGGGGGACGCGCACGCGCGCTCCAGGCCTACGCCAGGCTCCGTGCAAGTTGAGCTACGCCGTCGTCACTTTGACAGCTCTACGAATCCCGGTATCGTTATTGCTTTGATAAACCCTGGGGGATGATATGGACGACGACAAACCCGTTCCTGAACCGACGATAGACGCGATGAGCGCCCCCGCCGAGCCGCCGAAAATGGCGGCCAAGCCGGCGGTGAAAAAGGCGAAGAAAAAGAAAGCCGCCAAGAAAGCTGCAAAGAAAGTAGCGCCGAAGAAGGCGGCGAAGAAATCCAAGAAGGCCAAAAAGGCTGCCAAGAAATCCTCGGCAAAGAAATCCCCCAAGAAGACCGGCAAGAAAGCCGCCAAGAAGAAAAAGAAGGCCAAGAAGTCCAAGCGCTGAAGGCTTGCCACGCAAAGCCTCCGGACCAGAGCCGGAGGCTTTTGCTTAAGGATTTCGCCGTCAGGTCCTCGCGCGCCGGTTGACCAGAAACACCGCGGCGGCGCAGGCGACCATGCCTGTGATCGCCACCGGATCGAGCCGCTCGCCGAACAGCACGTAAGCCATCACGGCGGTCACCGCCGGCACCAGGTAAAACAGGCTCGCCACCGAGGTGGCGGCCGAACGGCGGATCAGCCAATACAACACTCCGATCGACCCGATCGAAAGCATCACCGCGAGCCAGGCCACCGCCAGCCCGAACTCGCGGGTCCAGCGCACCTCATGGTTCTCGAGAATACCGGCCGCGGCAGCGAAAGAAATCATCACGGCGACGTATTGGACGAGGTTGCCGGCGCGCCAGTCGATTTTTCCGCAATAGCGCCGCTGGTAGAGCGTCCCCAAGGTGATGCTGACCAGCGACACGCCCGAGGCAAGCCAGCCCCATCCCGCCTCCCCGCTCATCGGTCGATCATGCAGGATCAGCACCACACCAGCGAGGCCCAGCGAAAGCCCGGTCCATTGCAGGGGCGTGACGCGTTCACCAAGCCAGCGATTGGCCAGCGTCGAGGTCAGGATCGGCTGCAGGCCCGGAATTAGAGCGGAGAGCCCGGCGGGGATCGAATGCGCGATCGCGACCGCGGTCCCGCCCAGATAAAACCCGTGCACCAGAAGTCCCGCGACCACGCTGTGGGCGATGCCGGGGCGATCGGGCCATTGCGGCCTTGTGGCGGCAACGATGATCGCCATCAGCGCCACCACGACCGCCATGCGGATCGCCAGAAACGTCAGCGGACCGGCATTGTTCAGTCCGTATTTGGTGGCGATGAAGCCGGTACTCCAGAGCACGACGAAAATCGCCGGCGCCGCGCGCGCGGCCAATTTTTCGATGTCTCTGCTCATTTGCGGCCTTGATTGCCTGAACATATGCTATGCGGCAATCGTGAAACACACGGGGCAGCACGCCACCTGTCGCATGACGAAAATCGAGAACGAGGAAACGCCATGGATGTTCGCGCCGCGCATGGACCTCTCCTGAAGCTGAACTTCGTCACCGTCGATGTCTTCACCGGCACGCAATTTGCCGGCAACCCGCTTGGCGTTGTGCTGAACGCGGAAGGATTGTCGGGCGGACAGATGCAGGCCATCGCCGCGGAATTCAATCTGGCGGAAACGACCTTTGTGCTGCCGCCGAAAGAGCCCGCGCATACTGCAAAGGTGAGGATCTTCACGCCGCGCTATGAAATGCCGTTCGCCGGCCATCCCAATGTCGGCACCGCGTTCGCGCTCGCCCGCACCGGGACGAGCTATGGCCGCGCGGTCGGTAGCGACAGCGTTCTGTTCGAGGAAAAAGCGGGCATTGTCCCGATCTCGCTGTTGAAGGAAGGCGCGGTGGTGACGGGCGCGCGGCTGGCCTCTCCGCAACTGCTGACGCTCGGCGCGGAAGTGCCGGCCGAGCTGATCGCTGCAGCCTGTTCTTTATCGGTCGACGACATCGAGACCAGGAATCACCCTCCCCGTATCGCCTCCTGCGGCGCGCCGTTTATCCTTGCGGAATTGAAAGATCGCGCGAGGCTCGCGGCGGCGACCGCGCGTTCTGACGTTTTCACGCATGATATCGCCAGGCAGCCGGTGACGAGCCTTCTGATCTACACGCAAGTTGCGGAAAGCGGGCTCGATATCAGGGCGCGGATGTTCGCGCCCCATCACGGAATTCCCGAAGACCCTGCGACCGGCAGCGCCAACGTTGCGCTTATCGGACTATTGGCCAAACTGCGGCCGGAGCCAGATTTGCGGATTTCAAAAACCATCGCTCAAGGTGTCGAGATGGGACGGCCGAGCCTTCTGGAAGCCGTGGCCGAGAAGAAGAACGGCACGGTGACCGCGACCTATATCGGCGGCCGCTGCGTGCCGGTGATGTCAGGAACCATCGAGCTCGCGTAAGGCGTCACCACTCTTCCGGACAGGGATCGACGATCTTCCAGAGTTCCTCGCCGTTCTTGATCTTCTTCATCTCGGTGGTGAGCCCGCCGTTGCGGCGGATCCAGTCCTTCACCGTATCCGGATAATAGGACATCAGGTCCGAGGTCCCCTCGGTGCTGGTGACCTTGATGCCGAAGGTGAACGCCTTGTCGTAATAGGCCTGGTGGAAGCCGAGGCTGGCGCGCGGCGTCACGCATATCTTGTTCAGCGGCACGATGCCGAACACCAGCGTACAGGCCGAATTGCAGATGCCGTCGATGATGACCCGTTCCTTATGGTCGCGGATGCGCGCGTATTTCGCCTTGTATTCCTCGACATAGCCGCCGTGATCCCGGGTGATATGCAGATCGGCGCGGGCCGGGCCCGCAGCGAGCGACGAGAGGAACAGCAGGGATAGCAGCGTGATGCGCATGGGGCGGTCGGTAGCCTGGAGCCATCCAGAAGGGCAAAATCGGTCCTGGGGCGGACCAGACCGCGCAACTCTGGCGGGACTGTGTTGGAATTTCGTTAAGCATGCGGGCGGAGCCAAAAATCCGCCCCCTGTGGCGAATTTTCCGCAGATTGAGGTCGATTTTCCCTCTGGATGGGAGCCCCGATTGGCCTAGAATGTGCCCGCTCTCTTCCGGAGACCCTAAATGACCAGACTAAAGCTCAGCTGCGCCGCCGCCATCCTGGCGGCGCTGGCCGCGATCCCGAGCCAGGCACAGGCGCGCCGACAGATGCACGGCTACGGCCTGCCCTATGACATCAGCTACAGCCACAATTATGGGCCCGGCCCGGTCCCGGGCACCTTCGCTTATTACGATGGCCCTTCGACCAACTTCTGCGCGCGGGGGGCCGCGGCCTATCGCGCACAGGGTGGCCGATACCCGTGCTTCTAGGCTGGTTTGTGTGGAATGATTCGGCGTGCTCCTTCGCCGCCGCAGTGCGCCTCGAAACCGGGGCTGCTGGCCCTGCCCTGCCAAGTCTGGTAATCGACCCCTCACGCGCTCGTAGCTCAGCTGGATAGAGCATCGGACTTCGAATCCGAGGGTCGGGAGTTCGAATCTCTCCGAGCGCGCCACTTCGCACAGGGTCCGTTCCGGACACATGGGTTACGTTTCATTCCGGAGACATAGGTAACACTTTCGGTCCGAAGGGATTTGCAAGGGGTTCGAGCCTGCAGGTCTCGTCGTCGAAGTAACCGAGATCATAATCCATAAAGCTGACCAGCCAAATTCTGTCGTCGGTTTGCTTGATGCCGACGGTCTGGCCGGCGAACACCTGACTGAGATTGATCTTCTGGTTGTTGAAGCAGATGCGGCCGCAGGTGGTGACGGTGGCTGCCTTGTCGTGAAGCGGATAGTCGAGGTCTGGCAAGCCGCGATATGGCCGTGACGAGGGCTGATAGCGCTCGGCCGGACACTGCATGTTGAGCGCCTGGTGGGGTCGCTCGTTGTTGTAGCCGTCGATGAAGTCATCGAACCTGGCCTGCTGCTGCAGGAAGTTTTGGGCGGCCGGCCTGGTGGCCTCCAGCTTCAAGGTCAGATGCATGCGCTCATGGCGGCCATTTTGCTGCGGATGGCCGGGCTTGATCCGTTCGATCTCGATGCCGAGCCTGAGCCACCAGACGGAGAGCTTTGACAGATTGAACAGGGAATTGGGACTGGCAAAGGGAACGCCGTTGTCGGTGCGGATGGCCCGCGGCAGGCCAAACTCCTTGAACACGCTTTCAAACACCGAGAAGGCATAGACTTCCCTGGTGGTGGAGAGCGCCTCGCAGGCAATGAGATAGCGGCTGGCGAAGTCGGTGATGGTCAGCGGATAGCAGTATCGCCGATCGGCAAGCATGAACTCACCCTTGTAGTCGGCGCACCACAGTTCATTCGGTTGGGCCGGACGAGAGAGCGTCGTGCCCTGGGCCCTGTTACGTCGTCTGGTTCGCCGCTTGACCAGGCCATGACGATCGAGCACCGCGTGTACGGTGCTGATCGCGGGCGCGTGCACGTCGGGATAAAGCCGGGCCAGTCTTTCCCTGATCTTCGGGGCTCCCCAGTTCGGCTTGTCCTGCTTGACGCGCACGATCAGCGTCTCGATCTGGATCGGGAGCTGATTGGCATGGCGATAGGGCCGCCGCGAGCGGTCGGTAAGCCCTTCCAGGCCTGTCGCGTTATAGCGTGTGAGGATTTTGTAGCCGGTCTTGCGGGAGATGCCGAACTCACGGCACAGCCCCGCCATCTGCTCGCCATCCAGTAGCCTGGCAATGAACTTCAGTCGCTCGTCCATGGGTTTACACACCTTCCAGGGCATCTTGCGCTCCCCGCAAAAGGCCCAATTGTGTAACCCATGTCTCCGGAATGAAATGTCACCCCTCTCTCAGGAAGGGCACAGAACACGCTATGACGGTCGCCCGAATCCCGCTGCGCGAAGCCGTTCTACGATGATAGCCGGAGGTGCGGGTCAGGCGGCTCGCTCGACGTTAGCGGCACCTCGCATTTGTACCTGTCAGAAGTTGGAACTGGTCGTGCCTCGAAGCAAGTCATCTCGACTTACGCCGCGCGCCGGAAGGTAACGATGTGCACGCAACCCCGGCCATTCATCGGATTTCACGCTGGCGCGGAAATGTAAGTGAGCTGGTCTCCTTGCAGCCTTAGAAATCGAATCTGCGTTGTTCCGGTCCAAGCTTCGTTCCAGCTCATGTCGAAGTAGTGAAGCACCCTCTCGTCATCGACCGAAAAGGTTCCAGCATAAGCGAACATGCTGTCGTAGAGGGCAATCTTCTCCGCGTCGGTCGGAACCAGCCCTGCCGGCTTCGTGCGATCGCCTCGCAAGACCATGACCATGAGCCGGCCTTCCGGCGAACAGGTGATATAGCCCGCGGGGTTCTCGCCGAGGCCCGGGCTTTTCTCGCCGGAGATCAAGTCTTCAGTGGTCCAGGAGACCATCTAAGCTAAAGCGCGGGACGATTTCCGCGACATTCTTTCTGGCATGTCTTGCACGCTCTGTGACGAACTTCATCTCTCAAGGGTGAGGCTAGTTAAAGTGAAGGCAGAATTTTGCCCAATCGACATGTCCAAAGTGTATAATTTCATCGCGACGTTATTTGTGCGTCGCACTAGGATGGTTTTTTTGAAGGCGATCAAATCTTACGGCGGCTTTTGGTACCCATTTAATTTATGAGGGGGAATAGTCATGAAGAGCCACGGATCGACGTCAGCGAAGATTACTCGAACGATATCGAGCGCCACCTTAGAGAATCGTTATCTGGAGTTGCAAAGGCTTCGCGACGAAGTTCGAAGGGCAGAGTCCCGTTGCGCGCCAAGAAAATCTGACAATAGGAAACGGATTTACAGTCCTCTTACAAGAGGCGACCGGCCGTCAGTGCATCTGTGAAATAAGCAGATCATCTAATCTCTTTCCTGACGCTAGTTGCGCGCGGACCCAGTGCGGTTGCTTGCCTCGACCAGACCAGGTTTCCGAGGGGCACTCCGGGTTGCGATATTTTGGACGAACCGTCGGGTAAGGTCGCCGTACTCTTTTTTTAGGCTCGGTGCGCCGGTCAAGCTGAGCAAGACGTTGCTCAAGCTTTCGCTTCTCGGCCTCCATTTTCGATGACAAAAGCCCCTCGATCTCTGCGCGCAGGCGCCAAAGTTGGTCGACGGACAATGCTGCAAGATCATTATTCTTCACGCTCACCCCCGGCTTAGGGCTTCACCAGTCGAAGCGTGAACTGACCATTTTGGATTTAAACACGAAACTGTCAACGGTTCGTGCAAAAAAAAGTAAGGCCCCGTGATCGCTCCGAGGACTGCCCCACCCGACGGGCTAGGCATATGCCTCGACGGAATGCCAATCCGGCCTGACGTCGGCACCTCGGCGACCGCAACCTTGGCAGACGAATTGCCGCTCGATGTCGCTCAGCCGGACCTCATCCGGCCATCGATCCCCCGCTGATCGCGAATTACGAGCTATGCTATTAGCAGGCCGGCTTAGTTGCCTGTGCGTGTTGGCAAGCCTTTGCGCAGTTTTTCCCGACTGCCGTCCTACGGCATTGCACGTCGCATGTTGCTGCGTTGTAACATCCCGATGTGCCGGAGGTTTTTTGGGACTGTGCTGCGGCAATAGTAGGCGCTCCCATCAGCGCTAGTACGGCAATAATGACGGCTGAAATTCGAAGCATAGGAAATCCTCCGCTGATTTATTGTCGAAAATATCTTGAGCTTAGATAGCTCGGCACCGCACACAAGCTCTATTTCCCGCCAACGTTGCAGATTTTCCGATTGATACCGACTAAATCAGGAGCGGATCGGCTACGAAAACGCGTCCCTGACATCATCCGACCATCGGTCGCCGGAGATCGCGGTCCAATGGCTGCACTTGTAGTCCGAGCAATAGATCAGCAGGGCGCGAACGCCCGAGGCGCGCATCTCGCAGAGGGTGATTTTTTCGCGCGCATTATTTAGCGGTCGGGGGAAGTGGTTTCCGCCTGCGCCGCTTGAGCTATCGCCGAAAGTTGGTGACGGCGGGAATCGGAAAGGCGGCATATCGTGGGGGTGCTTGACGCCTCCACTTCTCCACCGAAGGAGCGATATGCCGTGTCCAAAGATAACATCATCAAGCTGATTCAGCCAGGAAACGTCGAGGATCAACTCACCGACATCTTGCGCAATGGGGCGCGTTCCCTGCTTGCCCAGGCGGTAGAGGCCGAGGTCGCGGACTTTCTCGGCAAGCATGCCGATTTGAAGACCGCGGACGGCCACCAGCGCGTCGTCCGCCACGGTCACCTGCCGGAGCGCGAAGTGATGACTGGTATCGGTCCGGTCGCCGTCCGCCAGCCGCGTGTACGCGATCGCGAGGCGGCCGCTACCGACCCCGACCGCATCCGGTTCTCTCCGTCGATCCTGCCGCCCTACATGCGCCGGTCAAAGTCGATCGAGACGCTGTTGCCGATGCTATATCTGAAGGGGATCTCGACCGGCGACTTCTCCGAGGCGCTGGCGGCGCTGCTCGGCAAGGACGCTGCCGGGTTGTCGGCATCCGCCATCGGCCGCCTGAAGGACGGTTGGCTCGACGAACACACCGCGTGGCAGAAGCGCGATCTGTCGGCGAAGCGCTACGCCTACATCTGGGCCGATGGCATCCATCTCCAGGCACGCCTCGAAGACGAAAAGCAGTGCATCCTGGTGCTGATCGGCGCGACGCCGGAAGGCCGCAAGGAACTGGTCGGCTTCACCGATGGCGCCCGCGAGAGCGCGCAGGACTGGCGCGATCTGCTGCTCGACCTGAAGCGGCGCGGGCTCGACGTGCCGCCGTGGCTCGCCATCGCCGACGGCGCGCTCGGGTTCTGGAAGGCCGCCGGCGAGGTCTGGCCGAAAACGCGCGAGCAGCGCTGCTGGGTGCACAAGACCGCGAACGTGATCGCCAAGTTGCCGAAGAGCCAGCAGCCGAAAGCCAAGCGCGCGTTGCAGGAGATCTGGATGGCCGAAACCAAGGCCGCCGCCGAACTGGCGTTCGACGCCTTCATCGAGAGCTACACGCCCAAATACGAGAAGGCGGCCGACTGCCTGAGCAAGGATCGGGACACGCTACTGGCGTTCTACGACTTTCCGGCCGAGCACTGGAAACACCTGCGGACCACCAATCCCATTGAAAGCACCTTCGCCACCGTGCGCCACCGCACGATCCGATCGAAAGGCTGCCTGTCCAACAGGACCGCGCTCGCCATGGTCTTCAAATTGCTCGAGGGCGCACAGAAAAGCTGGCGACGGCTCGACGGACACAACCAGTTGCCAAAACTCGTTCTCGGTGTGACATTCAACGACGGGATTGAGGTCATCGCCAAGCCGACCGACCGTCAGCCCGCAACCGCCGCCGCCTGACCGGCCCGGCCGTCACCAAAAATTGGCGATAGCTCGCGCCGCTTTGCTGGTTTGTTCCGCAAGTCATCGCCTTCGCCTCCGTTCGCCGCCAACGAATGCGATCTCGACACCGTGGCTGCAAGTTCGGATTGAGCCACTCTTTCCGAAGGGAAATCACTTCAGACATCAGCCGGTGGAGTTCTTGGGCGGTCTTCCTTCGAGCCATTCCCAGTCAACGCAGTCTCTGGAGACTGGGCACGTCGCTGATATGCAAGCCTGATATGCGGTTAGTACCACGTCCGGAAGCGGAACCCACCATTCGAGGACTGAGTTCTCGGAATTGCCGTTTAACTCCAGCGAATTGCGGCTTTGAGGGACGTGCGCTTCCGGGCGGCGTGGGTAGGGGCAAATCGCTATCGGTTTTGGAGCACGGCCCCGCCCGGAGGTATGGGGGCTTGAGGCGGGTGCCGTGCCGGGCCACGGACCAAGCGCGGCCATCATGGCCCGTATAAAAAAGCGAACATCCGGCGAGTTGTTCCGTGCGCGATGGCCCGAAAGACCGGTTCGTAGTGCATGAAGCTGACAAGCCAAATCCGCTCGTCGGCATTGTTTGCCATTTTGTGACATGCCTGCGGCGCGCAGCGATTTCCTTGCGTGCATGTAGGCTCGGCGCAGATTTCAGCCGATGCCTATTTATTTGCATCGGGTTAGCCCTCGAACGCGACCGGAGATATGCAGATATGCGGAGCGAATTCCACGCTTCCGAAAGGGCATTCCCGCTACCGCTATTTTATCGTCAACTTCAAAGATAAGGTTGCGGAGCCTGAGGCGGGGCCACCCTGCCCTTCGCGGCAATGTGATGTGGACCGGTTTTAGTGGCGCCGACGGCTATTTTGAGAATTCTGCCGCGTGGGGAATTTCCGGCCAAATCAGCGCAGATGTGTCTGTTGGCAATCGCCGTCATGGCGCTATCGCCTTCAGCGCATGCCGATGATCAAACAGCGCCCGATCCGGACGTTCCCGACAAGAGCGGCTACACGCTGCTCAATCCAACGCCCGACGACGAGATGCGAAAATTTACGCCCGATCGACCGGCGAAGGGATTTTCCGTCCGCACCATCGACGCCGGCCATTTCGAATTCGAAATGGACACCATCAACTATACCTATTCAAAATATTTCGGGATCACCACGCACAGCGTTCAAACCCTCGACCCGAATTTCAAGATCGGCATCACCAATTGGGCGGATGTCGAAGTCCAGTTCAACGGGTTGCAGGCTTCGCGATCCTTCGACGCCGCACCCGGGGCCAGCGTGGAGAACGGCGCCGGCATTGGCGATATTGTCCTGCGGACGAAAATGAATCTGATCGGCAACGATGACGGTCCGGTCGGTTTCGCCATCATTCCCTATGTCAAGCTGCCCTCTTCGGCTCCCGTCATCAGCAATGGGGCAGTTGAGGGCGGCTTGATCGCGCCTCTCGCCCTGCGCCTCCCCCAGGACTACCTCCTCACCCTGATGACCGAGGTGGATGCCGTGAAGGACCCGCAAAACCACAGGGAGACCAACTTCGCCAATCTTGTCGGGGTCAGCCACCCGCTCCCCGGGGTCGAAGGCGCCAACGCCACAGTCGAACTTTTCTCGGCTGTTGGCAGCGACCGGGCGACACCGCCGATTTACACATTCGACCTCGGCATGAACTTCCGCGTCGATAAGCATACGATCCTTGATGTCGCCCTCAACCTCGGCCTCAACAGCGCCGCGCCGAAGGCGCAGATTTACACGGGCATATCCGTCCGCTTTTGACGGCAACGTCGCAGCGCCGCGTGGGGGCGCGCTCGTCGTGGTGACGCCGGTCTAGCAGCCGCGGCAAATGCTCGTGATCTTTTGATCGAGCGCGAGATCTTCGGGATGGCGCTGGTCGGACGGCTCAGGCGCGCCCGTTGCGGACGGCGTGTCCGGTGGATTTGCAGGCTTTGCCGCGCTATGGAGAGCGTGGCGGGAATGCCCGTGAATGCTTTCTCGGGCGATGGCGTGAGTGCTCCCTGCCAGTGCCAGAATGATCGCCGCAAGGGCCAGCTTGCGCATCCGCATTCCTGTTACCTCGGTTCCAAGGTTTTCGTGCCTGGCCGCCATATCTAGATGAACGGCCGCGGGTCGATCAAGACCCGCCAATGCAAGCGGAAGAGCATTTCTGTCTCGGCAGCCGAGCAATGGGCGGCTCATATTGCGGGATTTTGATCGGCGCGAGGGCGAGACGGCTCACCAAATGCGGCTGCCGAAAAAGCCGAAGCGCGGTTGCTGAGCGGCCAGAATGGTCGGGCGGCCGGTGTTGCCCCTCGCCGTCGCCTTGTGTTTCCGTTGCAGCTTCGGCTTTCTGGGATCGGCCGGCTGCAGCTGATTTGAACCGGGCGGCCTCAATTGCGCAAAGGCTTCCCGCACCCGCACCTTCGCAGGGAGATCGGCGACGCTGGCCGGCGCCGGGACATTCGCCTCCGTCAACCCCGTTGTCGCGGGAACGATCGTAGGACGAGTGGTATCGAAGACAACGCGCTCCGGCCATTTCCGATCCGAGTGAATCCGTATCACGGAAAGGTGGGCCGCTGCGCTTGTCCGCTGCTCTGACGGTAATTGCGGCAGATACGCATCAGCAATGAAGAGCAGTGTCAATAACGCTGCACCGACGAAAAGAAAATATCGCGCCAGGGGCATTTCGGTTTGCTCCGTCCGCGCCATCATGCGGACTATTGGCTCAACCGGGGATAGCACGATTGGTTCCTGCCCTCAGGAGGCAGCCTTTAACGAAGTTACCGCCTGGTTACGCCGCATTTTACAAAATTACCCCGATCTAGATGTGGTTGGCCGCGAGTAACGAGCACTTTGCTTTGCTGGCATTGACGTTGACGAAGCCGACATGCATCCGGGTAAAGGTTTTCCGGCTCTTCGAATTGACCGTGTCATGAATCAATCGCGTGCGGTCGGTCAAATGGCTGCCGTCCGGGCGGGCAAAGGCGCAGGAAAGCTCGATATCCCTGACCGCGTAGTCATTGGTATTGCGCAGCGTCATCGTAACAAATGCGTTGGACCCCAACCCGCCCCTGTGCCACGACTGCGATGAAATCTTCAAACCGTTGACGGGTACGGGTTGCTCGGGGGTGATCGCCTCGGCGGTGGCGGGATCGAATGACCTGTCTTTCGCCAGACCAACCGTGACATGCGGCGACGCAAGAGCTGCGACGGCGGTCGCCAAATGTAAATGTATTGGCACGCTTTCTGCCCGTCTTCGAGCGTGGTCAGTCAGCAGCAGCCATGCCCCTGCTGCGACGATTACCACAAGCGGCAGCCAGCCAACCACCGCCCTGAAATGGCTTGCGGTCATTCCCTCGGGCTGGCCGGAAAAATGCCGGCTGGCGAGGCTCGCCAGTCCAGCGAGCCCTGTCGTTTCCGATTCGATTAGGTAAAATGCTTCCTTCATCATCGTCGAGCCATCGCATTCTGCGGCGAGTATTGCACCGCACTGCAAAAGAGCCGCGCGGGCGTTACACCGCACGGCTCCAATCACGACTGCCGACTGCGCGGTTCTGCCGTGGATACCTAATCCACGAGCGCGGAAATGGTTCCATCGACAAGCGACTATAATCCGACGCTAGCGCATGATCCGGAAAAGTGGGTACCGGTTTTCCCTTAGCTAACAAGCGCGGGACGCCTTTGCGCGGAGATCATGCTCAAACAAAAATATGGAGCGAGATGACGATTCAACGAAAAGTCATCTCGCTCTAATGGAGTTGGCGGCCGATCCGGGCGCGAAGGGGATAGCCACGCCCGGATCTGGCCGCTAAAATTGATCCGCGCGATCAGCGCATCGCATTTCCTCGATCGTCGCGGCAGGCGACGCCAATCTGCCCATTGGAGACCAAAGATGCCGGTAGTGACCTGGGACCACGTCCATCTGCGCAGTCCCGATCCGGAGGCGACGGCGGCCTGGCTTGAAAACATTCTCGGCGGTGAGATCGTGCGCGGCCCCGGACGTATCGACGTCAGGCTCGGCGGCGCCATGGTGTTCATCGCACCGGTCGAGACAGGCGACGGCGTCAATTCGCCGCCGGTGCCCCCCTATCAGGGACTCGACCATTTCGGGCTCACGGTGAAGGACATCGACGCGGTAGCCGCCGAGATCAAGACCAAGGGCGTCGAATTCACCAAGGAGCCGACCACCATCCGGCCGGGCGTGCGTATCTGCTTCATTCGCGGGCCGCAGGGCATTTCGATCGAACTTCTCGAACGCGACAAGAAATACGCCTAAGGCCCGCGCCCGCGAAGCCGCGGGTCCCATGGCCGTGGTCAACCTGCCGCGTTGACGCTGGATGCCTCATTTTGGCATAAGAAGTGACCGGCTCCGCGATGCCGGGTTGTTCCGATCGGCTACGTGATGAAGAATGGTCTGTACTCGATCCATGTCGTCCTGCAGGACGGGCGTTCCGGCAAAGGCAGCGGCGTGGTCATGTTCCGGGACGGCAAGATCCTCGGCGGCGATGCTTATCTCTTCTATACCGGCAGCTACTCGGTGAAGGGCAACACCTTCAAGGGCGAGGTTCTGGTCCAGCGCCACACTTCCAGTCCCGACGCCAATCCGCTGTTCGGCGGGCCCAGCCCGGTCGGCATCGGCGTCTCCGGCACGTTTACCGACACCGCCGCCGAGATGAACGGCACGGCGCTTGTCGGCAAGGCCAGCCAGATTTTCAAGGCGACGTTGCGCAAGCTCACCGAGACGGATTAGCGCTTTTTCGGACGAAGTGACGCTACTCCGCAGCCTGCTTCAGCGGCGCAACACGCGGCAGGATGATATGAATTCGGGTGCCGCGGCCCGGCTCGGAATCAAGTTCCAGCCGGCCACCCAGACGGTTGGTCACGATGCTGTAGACGATGTGCAGGCCGAGTCCGGTACCCCCCTGGTCGCGGCGCGTCGTGAAGAACGGGTCGAACGCCCGGCGCCGGACATCGAGACTCATGCCGCAACCGTCATCGGAAAAGATGATCTCGACATCGTCCTTGCCGGACTCCCGCACCGTGATATCGACGCAGCCCGGTCTGCCGTCGGGAAATGCGTGCGCAACCGCGTTGAGGAATAGATTGGTGAGCACCTGTCCATAGGGCCCGGGATAGGAGTTCATGGTGAGGTTGGGCTGGCAATCGACGGTCAGCGTCAAATGGCGCTTTCGCAGGCCGGGCCGCAGACTCATGACCACCTGCTCGGTCAAATCGCCGAGGTCGAAGGTCCGCTGATCCGAGTAATTGCGATCAGCAGCGACCTGCTTGAACGATGTGATCAGTTCGGCCGCGCGATTGAGATTGGCCACCAGCTGCGATGATGCGTCACGACTGGTTTCAAGGAATTCATTGAGGCTTGATCGCCTCAGATCGCCACGCGCCACTTCGCTGGCGAACAACGCGGTCTTGCGCTCCAGCGACGATGCTACCGTCAGACTGATGCCGACGGGATTGTTGACTTCGTGTGCAACGCCCGCTACCAGGCGCCCGAGGGCTGCGAGCTTCTCCGCCTCGATCAGCGAGTTCTGGGTTTCCCGCAGATTGCGCAACGCGGCTTCAGCGGAATCCTTCGCCTTGCGCATCTCCTGTTCGCCGCGCTTGCGCTCGCCGATGTCGAGCGCAACGGTGACGATGCTCTCGACCTCGCCGCCAGCATCGAGCAGTGGAAGCTTGTTTACCAGCCAGTGCCGCAGATTGCCGGTGGAATCGAGGTATTCTTCCTCATAGAATCCGAGCTCCTTGCCCGCCGCGAGCACCCTCCTGTCGTTTTCATCGGTTTTCTGCGCACCGTAGCGCGACATCAAATCGGTCGTGGTACGGCCGATCGCATCGGTGGGCTCGATTCCGAAAATGCCGGCCATGTAGCGATTCATCAGGACATAGCGGAGCTGTTTATCCTTGACGTTGATGACGGCGGGAACGGTGTCGATGACGAGTTGCAACAGCCGGCGGCCCTCCGCGATCGTCTCTTCGGCGCGCCTCTGGTCCGTAATGTCGCGCACCGTCCCTTCGTAGCGAATGACTTCGCCGCCCTCATCGCGCACGGCTGTGGCGCTGTCCGAAAGCCAGAGGATCGCACCCCCGCGTTGACGCACCTGGTACTCGAAGTCGCGCACCATGCCGTCGCGATGCATCAGAAACCGGTACTGCTCGCGCGCCTCGGGGTGAACGTAGACCGTATGCGCGATATCGGTGATGCCGCGGATGAGCTCCTCCGGCGTGTCGTACCCCATCATCCGCGCCAGCGCCGGATTGGCGTTGAGGAGTGCACCGGCCGGCGTCGTGACGTAGATTCCGTCGACGGAGCCTTCGAACAGCTTGCGATAACTTTCTTCGGCCAACCGCTGTTCGGCCAAGGCGCGGATTGCCGCCTCGCGAGCAGTATCGGTGTCGACAAGCGAGCGGCGAAACACCTCGGCGGCGCGTGCGATATCGCCGATCTCGTTATTGACGCCGGTTGCAGGAATCGATGCGTTTTTCTCACCGCCCGCGAGCGCGCGGATGGCTCCGGCGATCGCCTTGAGCGGACGAACGGTCCTCCGTACTACAAACAGTGCGGCGGCGAGCCCGATCAGCACGCCGGCGAGGCCGAGGATAATGCTTTGCCATTTATCATGGGCCAACGTTCTGGCGAAATCGCTGGCCAGCACGCGCCCCCTCCTTTCACCGAGGTCGCGCAGCAAATCAGTCACGCGACTGATCATTTGCCCCTCGGTGCCCAGCACTTCCCGGTCGAGCTGGGCTATCTGGCCTTCGGTCTCCGAGACCGAAATGATCGCATCGGCGTAGGCATTGGTCGCGGCGCGAAGCGCTGGATCGTCGATCGAAAGCGCCCGCATGGCCTGCGCGGATTGCTCGGCGGATTCCGAATCGTGGGCCAGCAAGGCCGCGGCAATCTGATTTTGCGCCCGGAACAGGCTTCTCGCGGTGGCCCGGTCTGGGATTTCGGAAATGGCCTGTTCGAACCGCGCGCGGATCGGCGGCAATGCCGCGATCAGTTCCGCGCGGCGCCCGATCAACGCAGTGACGCGTTGCATGCCGCTGCGGTAGTTGGCGAGCCGCTGGGTAACGCCGTCGATCATCTCCTGTTGCTCAGGGGCAAGCTGCAGCCGCGTATTCTTCAACAGCGCGCTCAATGACGAAGCCGCCTCCCAAAACTGGTTGGAACTGGCAGCCGGGTCTGTGACGAAATCGTGGGCCGCCAGCCGAAGTTCATTGGTGCGGCGGTCGATTTCGTCGACGACATCACCGAGACTTTGAAGGTGCTGCAACTCGGCAAAGGTCGCGCCGATGTGGCGGATCGAAACCACGCTGGCGACGCTTGTCATTACGATCATCGCCAGCAGGAGCAGGAAGCTGCCAAAGGTCAGCTGGCCGATCGAAAGCGAGAACGACCGTATCCGTCGGACGATTGCAGCGAAGGCCATAGGCATCGGAACCAACTCAGGGAAGCCCCCGTTTATACGACGGAATCCACCCCCGGGGAACTTGCCATGCGCCAGCGGTGCTGCCGGGCAACTGCCTCGAGGCATCGCTGGCAGCCCGGCAGACGCTCAATCCGGGGGGATACCGGCGTCCCTGATGACCTTCGCCCAAAGCGCGATGTCGGACTTGATGATATCGCCGAACTGCGCAAGGGGCACGCTTTTCACCAGGCAGCCGGCGAGGTCGAGCTTTTGCCGCACCTCCGGCGTGGCAAGTGCGGCTTCCAGCGCCTTGCTGATACGATCGACAACCGGCTGCGGCGTGCCGGCCGGTACCACGATGCCGAACCACGGCGTCACCTGCGCCTCGGCAAAGCCCTGTTCCGCCATGGTCGGCACATCGGGAAAGTATTTCGAGCGGCCGTCGTTGATCGTGGCGATAATTCGGATGGCGCCGGTCTGCACCTGCGCCAGCGCCTGGTTGGCGGAAAGGAAGGTCGAGGTGATCAGGCCGCTCGAGATATCCGCCACCATTTGCGGATAGCCGCGGTAGCCGATCGGGGTGACGTCGATCCCGGCCAGCCGCTTGAACAGCTCAAACCCCAAATGGCCCGTCGACCCCTTGCCCGGATGGCCGTAGTTCAGGGTCCCGGGCTTTGCCCTGGCCAGTGCTACGTATTCGGCTACATTCTTCACCGGCAACGAAGTCGGCACGATGAAGAAATTCGGAGCCTGGCATATCTGCCCGATGGGGATGAAATCGCGCACCGGGTCCCAGCGCAAGACGACGTTGAGCGACGGGCTGGTCGTGAAGAATGTCGTCACCAACAGCCATGTGTATCCGTCGGGCGCCGCGCGCGCGACATCCTCGGCCGCAATCGAGCCGTTGCCGCCGGATTTGGATTCCAGAATGATCGACCCGTTCCACTGCGCCGCCATGTTCTGGGTGACGATGCGTCCGAACACGTCGGCGACGCTTCCAACCGAATAGGGATTGACGACCCGCACCGGATGATCGGGGAAAGCGTCCTGCGCCCGTCCTGCAGCCGCGAGCGTAAGCGCGATCAGCCACGTCCCCACCCTCGCGCCAAGGCGTCGAATCCTCACGCTGCGTGCCCTGCCCTGATCGTTGTTGCGGCGCTTTGAAAGCGCTGCTTGCCGGCAGGATGCCGAGATTTGTTTCGACCGGCAAGGGCGCCATCGGCGTCATGCCGCCGGCTCGCTCACACCCCACCGACTTCGAACAGCTCGCCGTCATAGCCGGCCTCGGCCGGGATGCGGAGCTGCCGGCCGCCGTTCAGCCTGGTCATGACCGGCATCACGGTGACGACCCTCTTGTCCCTGGAGTTGTCGAGCGCCGCTTTCACATTCGGCTGCTTGCCGAGCTTGATCAGGTTGCGCGTGGTCGGAAACGGCAGTTTGAACCGCCCGCTCTCGCCGCCCGCCAGCGCTTCGCGCGGCGACAGCCAGATCGAATCGGTGGATTCCCTGCCGTCATGCGCGCCGACCTGTTCGGGCGGGGCAGCGGCGAGAAAGAACCAGGTGTCGAACCGCTTCGGCATGCCCTCCGGCGTGATCCAGTGCGCATAGGGCACCAGCTCGTCGAGCGCGAGACGCATTCCGTTGTCGGCGAGCACCTGCAGGAAGGTGGTCTTGCCTTCGGTCAGCGCGGCGCGGCCGGACGCTGCGATCTCGGCGGCCCGCCCGGCGTCGACAAGGGTTTTCGATTCCCGGGCACGCGCGAGCAGAATGCCGCTTTCCTCAAAAGTCTCTCGGATCGCGGCGATCCGGAAACTCAGGGCGGCCGCATCAAGTCCCTCGCCGCCGGAATAAAGCTCCGGCCGGGCAATGATCTCCTGATCGCCCTTGTCGACACTGCCGCCGGGAAACACCAGCGCGCCGGAGTTAAAATCGATCTCATAATGGCGGACCATCATGAAGACTTCGATCCCCCCGCGACCCTCGTCGTCGGGCGCGCTGTCGCGCAGCAGCAGGATCGTGGACGCGGGGCGCGGCGCGACGACGGCTTCGGTGGCCATGCAATCAACCGGCCGCGCTGGATTGCGGCTGCAGGTTGGCGCGTTTATCGACCCGCGCGACACGTGACAGCAGGTAATCTACTTCGGCCTTCGCGGTCGCGGTGATGCTGGAGCCCGGTTTGCGCTGTGCGCTCGAGGCGATCACGCCGCGCTTTTGCAACACGTATTTTCGCACCGCCAGTCCCACGCCCGGCTGCTGCTCGTAGCGCATCAGCGGCAGATGCGCATCGAACAAATCGTGCGCGGCATCGCGGCGGCCTTCCTTCGACAACCGCACGACGTCGATCAGCAATTCCGGAAATGCGTAGCCGGTCATCGCGCCGTCGGCGCCGCGCTCCATCTCGAAATCGAGAAACACCCCGCCATTGCCGGTCAGTATCGACAGCGGCCGAAGCGAACCGTCCTTCTGGAAACCGCGCAGCGCGGAAATCTTCTCAAGCCCGGGCCAGTCCTCGTGCTTGAGCATCACGCAGGATGGATTGTCCATCACGATCTTGCGGATCACCGCCGGCGTAAACACCACCGACAGGGTCAGCGGATAGTCCTGCAACACCCAGGGGATATCGCTCCCGATCGCCTCTATGGCCTGCTTGAAATAGCCAATGATCTGGTCGTCGGTGCGCAAGTTCGGCAGCGGCGCGATCATCACGCCGGCGGCGCCGGCGTCCATCGAAGCGCGCGCCAGTGAGCGCATGGCGGCAAATCCCGGCGCGGAGACGCCGACAACGACCTGCATGTTCTTGGCCCGCTTGATGAAGCGCCTGGCCACTTCCTCGGCTTCCGAGCCCTCGAGCTTCGGCGCCTCGCCCATGATGCCGAGCACCGTGACGCCCTCGCAACCGACCTCGGCGTAGAAGTCGGTCAACCGGTCGATCGATTTCTCATCGATCCGGCCGTCATCATGGAACGGCGTCGGCGCGATCGCGAAGGTGCCTGCGGCCTTATGGGTGAGTTTTGTCATTTGTGCCTCTTGTTGGTGGGTCCGTCGTTCCGGGATGGTCCGAAGGACCAGACCCGGAACCTCGTGATTCCGGGTTCGGCGCATCGCCCCGGAACGACTTTCAAACTAGAATCGCCGGGCGCCCATCTTGATCTCCTCCTCGGAGAAGAAAATCTCACTGGCATGTTCAACCACGTCTTGAGCCTTCCATCCCGCATGCGGCGGTTTCCAGCCCGGCTTTTCCATCATCCGCATCTCGCGCACGCCGCGCGGGCCGGACACGCCGAGCACCTTGCCGGTCTGATCGCCCGACAATTCGCTGACCATGTATAGCACGGCCGGCGCGATGCCATCAGGTCCAAGCGCCATGCCGGGGTTCTCGATATAGCGCGGCAGGTCGGCGGTCATGCGGGTCAGCGCGCCCGGCGCCAGGGTCCAGACCCGGATGTTGTATTTGCGGCCTTCGATCGCCAGCACATTCGACAGGCCCCAGATGCCGCCCTTGGCGGCGCCGTAATTGCTCTGCCCGAAATTGCCGATCAGGCCCGACGTCGAGGAGGTGTTGACGATGACGCCGCCGCCATTATCGCGCATCCACCTGAACACAGGTTGGGTGCAGCAGAACGTGCCCTTCAGATGCACCTTCAACACCTTGTCCCAGGCGGCTTCGGTGGCCTTGGCAAAGGTCTGGTCGAGCAGGATGCCGGCATTGTTGACGAGAATGTCGGCGCGGCCGAAATTCTTGATGGCGTCATCGAACACCGACTGGCCTCCCGCCATCGTCGAAATGTCGGCGCCATTGGCAACCGCGCGGCCGCCCTCCGCCTTGATCGCGTCGACCACCTTTTGCGCCATGGAGACATCGGAGCCGGAGCCGTCGCGCGGTCCGCCGAGGTCGTTGACCACGACCGCGGCCCCCTCGCGCGCGAACAGTTTGGCGTAGGCTTCGCCGAGCCCGCCGCCCGCGCCGGTGATCAGCGCCACCTTGCCGTCGAGTAATCCCATGGTGTTTGCTCCCTGTTAGTTGCCGTCATTCCGGGATGGTCGGAAGGACCAGACCCCAGATGCGCAATTGCGCATCGGGGAATCTCGAGATTCTCCGATGTGCAATTGCACATCGTAGTTCGATGCTTCGCACCGCCCCGGAATGACGGGTTAACTCAGCACCGCCCTCGCCGCTCTACCGCAGCACCGTCTTGCCGCTCTTGATGACCGCGACGTTGCGCGCCTTCACCCTTGCCTCGAATGAAATCACGTTGCCATCTTTCCACATGTCCAGCGTCACGGTCTCGCCGGGATAGACCGGCGAGGAGAACCGCGCGGCGTGCTGCTTGAAGGCGCTCGCGTCGTAGTCCGCATAGGTTTGCAGGATGCCGCGGCAGGTGATGCCGTAGGTGCACATGCCATGAAGGATCGGCCGCGGGAAGCCGGCGCGGCGGGCGAATTCGGGATCGGAGTGCAGCGGGTTGCGGTCGCCGCAAAGCCGGTAAATCAGCGCCTGATCGGGCCGCGTCGGGATATCGATGGATTTGTCGGGCTCACGGGCCGGCACCCTGTGCGGTTCGGGTTGGCCTTCGGAGGGGCCGCCGAAACCGCCATCGCCGCGCGCAAAGCGCGAAGCCACCAGCGTCGCCAGTTCCTCGCCCTTTTCGTTCTTGAGCACGGTCTGGTGCCGGATCACCGCGCCCTTGTCCTTGCCCTTGTCGAACACGGCGAGCACGCGGGAATCGACGACGAGATTTGCTGCCACCGCAAGCGGCCGGTGGAAGGTGATGTCACGCTCGCCGTCGACCACCATGACGCGATTGAGATTCATCTCGCCGGGACTGGCTCCCCAGGCTGCTACGGATGCAAATGTCGGGACGACCTTCAAGGCGCGTGGCGTGGCCGTGGCCTCATTGACGAACGCCAGTTCTCTCTCATCCATGGGGTCCGCGCCCATGCCGATGCCGTAGGCGTACAGCATCACCTCGCGATCGCCGTAAGCATATTTCTGGCCGAGATTTTTGAGCGCCATCAGCTCATCGTAGTTGATCGGCATTATGTTATCTTCTCCCGAATCTTTCTTCTGTCGCAGCCACCTCTTGTTGTCACCCCCGCGAAAGCGGGGGTCCAGTAATCACCGGCGTTTACTGGATCCCCGCTTTCGCGGGGATGACGATCTCTTGCGTGGCGTGATGATCGCTCAACTCACTCCACCGGCGTAAAGAACGGCAATGGCGCGCCGTCGGTCGTCTTGAACACCACCTTGACCTTCTGGCCGATCTTGAGCTTTGCCATGTCGCAGTCGACGAAATTGGTCAAAAGCGACGGGCCTTCCTTCAGCGTGACGTAACCGATCGCGTAAGGCCCGCTCGCGGATTTGCGCATCAGGCTGAAGGTATAGATCTCGCCCTCGCCCGAGCTTTCCTCCCACACCGTCTTGTCGGAGAAGCAGAACGGGCAGATCGAGCGCGGAAAATAATGCGCCTCGCCGCAGGCGAGGCAGCGCTTGATCAGGAGTTTGCCGTCGACGGTCTTTTCCCAGAAATGGCTCGTCTCCGGATTGCCTTGCGGCGTCGGGTATTTCACGGCGCTGTCCATCACACACGCTCCAGAATGCAGGTTGAGGCGGCGTGGCGAACGCCGAGGAGACCGCCGGTGCCGTGGGCGATGGCGAGATCGCAGTTCGGCACCTGCACCTTGGGGTGCGCCTGCCCGCGCAATTGCCGCACCGCTTCGATGATTTTCGTCATGCCGCCGCGGTTGACGGGATGATTGCTGCACAGCCCACCGCCGTCGGTGTTGAACGGCAACTTGCCGACGCCGGAAATCAGGTTGCCATCGGCGACGAACTTGCCCCCCTCGCCTTTCCTGCAGAAGCCGAGGTCTTCGAGCTGCATCAAGACCGTGATGGTGAAGCTGTCATAGATCGAGGCATATTTGATATCCTTCGGCGTCACGCCGGCTTCCCCGAACGCGCGCGGGCCGGACCAGACGCCGGCGGAATAGGTCAGATCGAGATCCTTGCCGCCGCGCGGCCCCTTGAGCGCCTCACCATGCCCGATCATGCGCACCAGCGGCTTCTTCAGGCTGCGCGCGATGGCCTCCGTCGTGACGATCAGCGCGCCGCCGCCATCGGTGACGACGCAGCAATCCATCCGGTGCAGCGGATCGGAAATCATCGGCGAGTTGAGCACGTCTTCAACCGTGACGACGTCCTTGAGCATCGCGTGCGGATTGTATTGCGCGTGATGGGAGGCCGCGACCTTGATCCAGGCGAGCTGCTCGCTGGTGGTGCCGAACTCATGCATGTGGCGCATGGCGCACATGCCGTAAACGTTGTGCGTGGTGGCGCCGTAAGCGGCTTCGAAATCGACCTCGGCGCCGCTCGCGCGCGGCGGCATGGCGCCGGTGCGCGGCTTGCCGGCGAGCGTAATCAGCGCAATCGAACATTTGCCGGCGGCGATCGCCTCGGCGGCGTGGCCGAGATGGACGATATAGGAGCAGCCGCCGGTGTCGGTGGAGTCGAAATGGCGGACCTTGAGGCCCAGATAATCGGCCATCGCCATCACCCCGCCCGGCGCATCGCCGGCGCAGAAATAGCCGTCGATATCGGCTTTCGTCAGGCCTGCGTCTTCCAGCGCACCTTTGGCGACTTCGGCGTGAAGCTGGGCTGTGGATTTGTCCGGGGCATTCCGGGTCGGATGCTCAAAGATCCCGGCGATATAGGCCTTGCCCTTGATGCTCAATTCATTCTCCGCTGGCGTTTCTTGTTCCCGGCCATTTTCTTGGCCTGCCGGAGCCGCCTTGGCAAGCGGTGAATATTCCGCCCGGCGAGACGGTGCCTCACCCTGAGAGTCTGATTCAAAATTCAGCCAATCGAGCTGGGCGCTCAACCAAGCTCGTCATGCCCGGCCTTGTGCCGGGCATCCACGTCTTGGCTGAGGCAGCGAAAGACGTGGATGGCCGGGACGAGCCCGGCCATGACGAGAAGGCCCCAAACAACACCGAGGTCACGCCACAGCATTCTCGCGGCGTAAATCGCGCCCGAGCTGTTGCGCAGACCGCCCTCGAAAATAAGAGGGCGCAGGGAAAGCCGGGTGCCGATTGCACCCATGGGTCCCGTGCAAAAAAAAGCACGGGGGTAGGACCACAGGTTCAACCGGAATCACGCCGGCTTTCCCCGCGCAATGGTTTACGGCTTACTTCGCGCTCTCCTCGGTGACCGGGCTTGTTTGCCACCGTCGCCTCGCGGGAATTGCTTCCTGCGAAACTTGACGCCAGCGTCGGGGCGTCAGGACCACACGACTTCGCCGTCCGCTTCAAGCGCCGCTCGTCTTGCGCCGCCAAAGCGTCCACCGCATCCCGCCTCCACGTTCGTGACGATCGCGAAACGCCCCTCGAGTGAGGCGGGACGGGGCGAGTTGGTAAAGGTGATTTGCCCGACGGCGAAAGTAGAAAATTTTTCGCGCGGGGGCTGGACAGAAAAATCGACAGACTGCCCGACGGGCAAATCAGTTGGCCGCGCCTTGTCATGACAACGCCATTCCGATGGTCGCTGTGTGGCGGGTTCAGCTCTGCGCTATGAATCCCGGCGATCGGAAAGCCGTGCTTTCATTTCCATCAAGGCTGTTGCCACGTCCTGGGGACGAGGAATTGTCGTGTACATCTGAACCGCAAGCGTATGACGCGCCCGGATTGATACGCTCAAGAAGCGCGCCCAGGCCGTTCCCTCCGGCTCGGCCCCATCACGCAGTCTGATCCTCAGCCATCGAAAATTCCCGGGCTCGAATGTCGCGATGTCCGACCAGCGTATGAATATCGGTCCCCAAGGGTTATAGGCTGCAACGCCATGCTCGGTTGTCAGCAGCACTGGAAGATCCGCAAGGGCCTGGAGCGCGGCCATGGCTCCGACATAACCCAGGATCACCGCGACTATTCCGGCGAGCAGCTGTAACCACAACATCCCCTGTCCCGGGGGATCGGAGATCAGGTGACGCACCTGGATCGCCGCCCAGCCAAGCACGATAACGACGAAAACGATGGTGCGGACAAGGCAGTGGCGAAGCACGATGTTCTGGTTTCCATCGGTGTTCATGCAGACCTCGCTCTGTCGGAAGCAAGTCGGCGACGACGCCTTGAAACGTAATCTCCAGCCGGCTGTCGATATATTTGACGAACCAGAGCCTGGCCAGGTTCACAACTTTGCAAACTTTTCCGGGAAGGCCGGCACGAGAAATTTGCCTGGACGACGATCTGCCCGCCAACGGCATACCGGACCCAAAGCCGACTCGAGTTTTTGGTGACGCTGTGGCGAGCCAAACTTGATCTGTATCAAGCCGTCTGAAGCGAAGTTGCAGGACAAACGTCGCGGCGCTCCGCTGCTGGCTTTGCGACGAATGCACACTCCATGGAATTTCTGTCATGAATAAACATCTGCTCGCTCTGCTGGCAAGTTGTGCTTGCCTGGTGTTGGCCATTTCTGCTGAGGCCCGCTCTTCGTATGACGGCCAGTGGAACATTACCTTTGTTACGCAAAGCGGAGATTGCGGTCCGGCTTACAGCTATTCGGTCAACATCGAGAACGGCGTGATAACATCGCCTAACGTTGAGACCTTCAGGGGCAATGTCACGAGGTCGGGAGCGGTTCGTGCGTCCGTTGCCATGCAGGAAAAACACGCATCTGGGTCCGGCAAGCTAACGGGGGTTCTAGGCCGAGGGACCTGGATCGGCTGGTCCGGAGACCAGCGCTGCGTGGGATCCTGGACAGCCCAGCGGACATGGTAATCACCCTGGTTGAGAGTATAGTTTGACGCTCGACCCGCGCCGCGCGCCCTGCCGGATGGCTGCCAACCTATGCGGCGGTTTAGCATGCTGTGGCCCACAAGAATAAAAGAGGGCCAGGACGAGCCCGGCCCTCTTCAACGATCGGCTCTACGCCTTTGCGTTAGTCGTCATACTCCATCGAAATGTCCTGGCCCGTGTAGTCAGGCATCAACGCCGCCGCCACCAGGCTGATGACCGCGCAGGCGGCGATGTAGATGGAAATCGCATAGCCGGAGTGATAGTGGGCGAACAGCGCGGTCGCGATCAGAGGCGCCGGACCGCCGGCGATCACCGACGCGAGCTGATATCCCAGTGAAGCACCGCTGTAGCGCAATCGCGGCGTAAAGGCCTCCGCGATCAGGGCTGCCTGCGGCCCATATTGCATGTCATGCGGGATCAGCGACAGCACGATCGCGACGAACACTGCCGACGGGATCGCGGTGTCCACCATGCCGAAATACAGGAAGCCGAACAGGCCAACCGTTGCCGCGCCGATCAGATACATCTTCCTGCGCCCGATGCGGTCGGAGATGTGGCCGGACAGCGGGATGGTGACGAACGAGACGCACGAGGCGACCAGCACAGCGATCAGGATCAGATCGCGCGACATTTTCAAAGTGCCGACCGCATAGGCGAAGATGAATGCAGTGAAGATATAGAACGGCGCCTGCTCGGACATCCGCAGCAAGGCCGACAGCAATATCTCCTTCGGATGCTTCTTGAAGACCTCGACGACGGGGGCCTTCTCGATCTTCCTGTTGTCCAGAAGCTGCTGGAACACCGGCGTCTCGAGGATACCGAGGCGGATCCACAGTCCGATGCCGACGAGAACGATCGAGAGCGCGAAGGGAAGCCGCCAGCCCCAGGTGACGAACTGGTCGCCGGTGAGTTGGCTGAATGCAAGGACGGCAAGGTTTGACAGGAACAGACCGCACGGCACGCCGAATTGCGGCCAGGATGCCACCAGGCCGCGTTGACCGTGGGTGCGCGACCATTCCATCGCCAGCAGCACCGATCCGCCCCACTCGCCGCCAACGCCGATGCCCTGAAGCATCCGCAACACCGTCAGGATCACCGCGCCCCAGATCCCGATCGACGCATAGGTCGGCACGAAAGCGATCAGGAAGGTCGAGATGCCCATGCACAGCAGCGTGGCGATCAGCGTCGCCTTGCGGCCGATACGATCACCGTAATGACCAAATATCGCGGCACCGATCGGGCGCCCGACGAAGCCGATGAAATAGGTGCCGAAGGCCGCAAGCGTCGCCGTCAGCGCATCTTCGTTGGGAAAGTAGAGCTTGCCAAAGATAAGCCCGGCAGCGGTGCCATAAAGGAAGAAGTCGTACCACTCGATTGCGGTACCGATGGTTGATGCGACGACTGCCTTGCGCAGCTGCGCACTGTGGTCGGATTCGGACAACGTCGCATGCGTGATTGCCATGGTCATTGAATTGTCCCCTCGTTGGTTGTTTCCTTGCTCTTGTGTGAAAGTTTTTGGCGCCTCATGGATGCTACAATCAGCTTGCGGCGACCGAAAGGTACATTCCGCCCATATTGCCGCATTCGATTTGTGCGAAAGTCCGGCGATGGCCCGTCGCGCCAATTCGCTGCGACGCAAAATCCGGGCATGACGCGACACCACGGACGCCGAGCGGGCCACAGCGCCGTGCGTAGCGGGCGGGCGAGCACCGAAGGGCGGTGCCCGCCCGCATCAAGCCCGGTCTATCGGCATGCGCCCTCATCGGCGCAAGACGATCCCGCAATGCGGAATGTCCAACCATTCTGAGGGACTGCCGGCTCATGGTTCGAGGCGCGCGAGGATGCGCGTCTCGCCATAAGGGTCAAAAGCCTACTCCGCCGCGATCTGGCGCGGTGCGGGAGGCGGGCTCGCGAGATCGGCGGCGAGCTGCGCGTAACGCGCCTTGGCGTCCCGCACCGCCTTTTCCTTGACCGGCCCGTAGCCACGGATGCGGTCCGGCAGCGAGAGAATTTCGATGGCCGTGTCCAGCGTCAGCGGTGACAGCACGGAGAACACGTGAGCCACATCCTTCTCATAGCCGGCGATCAGATCGCGTTCGAGCCTGCGGTCGGCGCTGTAGCCGAAAATGTCGAATGCCGTGCCCCGCAAGCCGCGCATTTTTGCGAGCAAACGGAACACCGGTAACATCCAAGGACCGAACGCGCGCTTCTTCGGCCGCCCCAGCGCGTCGGTGCCGCCGCCCAGGATCGGCGGCGCGAGGTTGAAGCTGATCCTGAAGTCGCCCTCGAACTGATCGCGAAGCTGCTTTTCGAACCCGCCATCGGTATAAAGCCGCGCCACCTCGTACTCGTCCTTGTAGGCGAGCAGCTTGGCGTAGTTAATGGCGACCGCGCGCGGCAATGCGTCACCGAAACTGCCGTTGCGCGCGGCGTCACGCACCTGCATCACCAGATTGCGATAGCGCGCGGCGAGCTTTTCGTTCTGATATTTCGTCAGCAACCCGCTGCGGTGGTCGATGATCTCATCGAGCGACATCGCCTCCTGCGTTTTCGTTGCAGCCGTGTCGTCCTGGCCCTTCATCATCGCGGTCATCCGCGCCGGGTCGACCGCCGCCAGACGGCCGAGCCGGAAGGCCTGCGTGTTCATCTTGATCGCAACGGCGTTGACCTCGATCGCCTGCTCGATTGAGCTCGCCGACAGCGGCAGCAGACCCTTCTGATAGGCATAGCCCATCATCATCATGTTGGTGGCGATGGAATCGCCGAGCAGGGTTTCCGCCGGCTTGGTGAAATCGAGGAACGAGGAATCCTTGCGCAGGGCCGTTTCGAGCACATGATTGACCTTGCGGGCCTGGAAATCGAAATCGCGGTTGAGGATGAAATCCGCGGTCGGAATGACGTGACTGTTGATGACACCGGTGGTGCGGCTGGATTCGCAGAGCGTCATGGTTTCCTTGGCGGCGGCCACGACTTCATCGGCGGCGATCACGAGATCGGCGGTGCCGGTGACGATGCGCGAACAGGTGACGTCGGCGGTGTGTTCCGACAGGCGGACGTGGCTCAATACCGCGCCGCCCTTTTGCGCCAGGCCGGACATGTCCAGGATCATGCTGGCCTTGCCCTCGATATGGGCCGCCATGCCGAGCAGCGCGCCGATGGTCAAAACGCCGGTGCCGCCGACGCCGCCGACGGCGACGTTATAGGGCCGCTCCAGCGACGGCCGCGAGGCGGGCTCCGGCAGATCGCCGATATTGCCGAGATCGGCCGGCGCGCGGCGGCGCGGCTTGCCGCCGTCGACGGTGACGAAGGACGGGCAAAAGCCTTTCAGGCAGGAATAGTCCTTGTTGCAGGTCGATTGGTTGATGGTGCGCTTGCGCCCAAGCTCGGTCTCAAGCGGTTCCACCGAGATGCAGTTCGATTGCACCGAACAATCGCCGCAGCCTTCGCAGACCGCGGGATTGATCAGGACGCGGCGCGGCGGGTCCTCCAGCGTGCCCCGTTTGCGGCGGCGGCGTTTTTCCGCGGCGCAGGTCTGAACGAAAACGATGGCGGAAGCACCCTTCACCTGGCGCAGCGTCTTCATCACCGCATCGAGCTCATCGCGATGGGCGGTCTTGGTGCCCGGCGCAATGTCGGACGCCGGATAGGCGTCGGGGTTTTCCGACACCAGATAGATCTCGCGGATGCCTTCGGAGTGCAGCTGGAAGGTAATCTGCTGCGGCGAGAGTTCGCCGTCGACATGCTGGCCGCCGGTCATGGCAGTCGCGTCGTTGTAGAGGATCTTGTAGGTGATATTGGCCTTGGAGGCGATCGCCTGGCGGATCGCCAGACTGCCGGAGTGAAAATAAGTGCCGTCGCCGAGGTTGGCGAAGACGTGCTGTTCGTTGGTGAACGGGGCAACCCCCACCCAGGGCACGCCCTCGCCGCCCATATGGGTGAAGGTCTCGGTGTTTCGATCCATCCACAGCGCCATGAAGTGGCAGCCGATGCCGGCAAAGGCGCGACTTCCCTCCGGCACCCTGGTCGAGGTGTTGTGCGGACAGCCCGAACAGAAATACGGCGTGCGGGTGACCGGCGCCACGGCCTGCATCTGGCTGGCCTGACGGCCGTTGAACCAGTCAGCTTTCGCGCGCAACATCGCGGCGATCTCGGGATTGAGGTTCAGCCGCAACAGACGCTCGGTCAACGAGCTTGCCAGCGAGGCGACGCTCAGTTCCTCGGCAAAGGGGAGGAAGCGCTTGTCGTGCTCGTCCATCTTGCCGACGATGCGCGGGCGGACGTCGTCGCGCCAGTTGAACAGCTCCTGCTTGACCTGGTTTTCGACGATCTCGCGGCGTTCCTCGATGATGAAGATTTCCTCAAGCCCAACGGCGAATTCGCGCACGCCTTCCGGCTCCAGCGGCCAGGGCATGCCGATCTTGTAAAGCCTGAGCCCGATCTTGGCGGCGACTTCGGGCGTGACGCCGAGTTCGCGCAGGGCCTGCCGGATGTCCTCGTAGCTCTTGCCCGAGGCCATGATGCCGAACCGGGCGTTCGGCGAATCCATGGTGATGCGGTTGACCTTGTTGGCGCGGGCAAAGGCGATCGCGGCAAAGCCCTTGTAGTCCTGCAAGCGGCGGTCCTGGTCGTAGCGGTCGTCGGGCCAGCGCAAATTGAGGCCGCCCGGCGGCATTTCAAAGTCAGCAGGAATGACAAAAGGCTTCATCTCGTCGGTGAGATCGATCTCGGCCGTGGTCTCCACCGTCTCGGTGATCACCTTCATGCCGACCCAGCAGCCGGAATAACGCGACATCGCGATCCCCAAGAGCCCCATCTCGATCATTTCGTGGATGCTGGAGGGGTAGAGATAAGGCATCAGCGCGGAGATGAAGGCGTGGTCCGACTGATGCGGCACGGTGGAGGACTTGGCGCCGTGATCGTCGCCGGCAATGCACAGCACGCCGCCGTTTTTCGCCGAGCCCGCGGCATTGCCATGGCGGAAGACGTCGCCGCAACGGTCGACGCCGGGGCCCTTGCCGTACCAGATCCCGACCACGCCATCGTGCCGGGCGCCAGGCGAAAGATTGAGCTGCTGCGAGCCCCAGATCGCGGTGGCGGCGAGGTCTTCATTCACGCCGGGCTGGAATTTGACGTTGTACTGCTCAAGGTGTTTTCGCGCCGCGAACAATTGCTGGTCGTACCCGCCGAGCGGCGAACCCCGGTAGCCCGTCACAAAACCCGCGGTGTTGAGACCGTTGGCGCGATCACGCCTGATCTGCGCCATCGGCAGGCGGACCAGCGCCTGAATCCCGGTCAGGAAGACGTGGCCGGACCCCTGGGTGTACTTCTGATCGAGACTGATCGGACCTTGGTTGATTCCCATTCCACCCTCTTGCGCCGTCTTAAGCCTTGGCTCGGTCGGCTCATTTTTAGCTAGTCACGCCAATTGCGAAATCCAGTCTATGTCGGTTTTCGTACCGATCGCATCACAAATCTGGGGCAGGCAGACCCGCGGCAGCAAAACGCAATTTCGTGCCGGCGCGGTGCCTTTTGGTTTTCGGGTTGTGTCGCGGCGAAACGCTGTCACGAAACGACGTAATGCATGCGTTGACGTCATTTCCCGCTATAGTGCCGCCAAGGGGAGAGATCGATGCGACGACGGGATTGCGGAATGCGGACGATTCTCGCGGCCTTGATTTTGTGCACTGCGTTAGGCCTTGGCCTAGCCCGGGCCGAGCCCTCGGTGGAGACGGTCGCGCGCGGCAAGGCATTGACCGACGCCGCCGACTGCGGAAGCTGTCACACCGCCGATCCCTCAAAACCCTTCGCCGGGGGAAAACGCATCGACACCCCGTTCGGCGGGGTTTATTCGGCAAACCTCACGCCGGATCGCGAGACCGGTTTGGGCGCCTGGAGCGATGACGACTTTCTCCGCGCGCTCCGTTTCGGCGTTGCGCCTGACGGCTCCCGTTATTATCCCGCGTTCCCCTATCCCCATTTCACAAAGCTCATCAAGCCCGACGTGCTGGCGATCCGGGCCTATCTCGAAACGCTCCCGCCGGTCAGAAACACGCCACCCTCCCCGCAACTGCGCTGGCCGCTGAACTACCGCGTGGTCATGCGCGTCTGGAACGCCGCCTTCTTCCGGCCGGGCATCTTCGAGCCTGACCAGAACAAGAGCGCAGAGTGGAACCGCGGCGGCTATCTGATCGAGGGCGCAGCGCATTGCGGCGCATGCCACACGCCCAGGAACTTCTTCGGCGCCGAGAAGCGCGGCCAGAAATATGGCGGCGCCCCGGTGGAGGGCTGGTTTGCGCCGCGGCTCGATGGCGCCGGCCGCAGCGGGCTGAAATCCTGGAGCGCTGACGACATCGTCGAATATCTGCAGAGCGGGCGGAACGCGAAGAGCCATGCCGACGGGCCGATGGCCGAAGTCGTGCTCAATTCGACCTCACGCATGAGCGATGGCGATCTTCGCGCGATCGCGGTCTATCTGAAGGATCTTTCACCCGGCGCGCCTGAACCCGCGGTCGCGCCGCCTCCGCCGGCGCAAATGGCGGAGGGCGAGAAGCTGTACAAATCCGCCTGCATCGCCTGCCACGAGGCGGATGGAAGCGGCGCGCCGCGGATCTATCCACCATTGCCCGGCAACGCGAATTTGCAGTCCGCCGATCCCGCAAGCGCGCTTCGGATCATGCTCGACGGCGCCGAAACCATCACGACGCCGCGCGCGCCCAACAAGGGATCGATGCCGGCCTACGCCACGAAAATGTCGGATCAGGAGATCGCCGATGTCACCACCTACATCCGCAATGCCTGGGGCAATGCGGCGCCTGCGGTGACGCCGGCGCAGGTGGCAAAGGCGCGGCGCTGAAGTGATTCCGGGATGGTCCGAAGGACCAGACCCGGAATGACGGATCAACTTTCAGCGTCAATCCTCCTTGAACACGAATTTCGGCATCTCCCATTTGTAGCGGATTGCCAGCAGACGAAATGACAGGCCGAGCACGAATGTCAGGGCCGTCCAGACTTCATCGTTCAGTTTCAGGCCGAATGCCGTTGCGTAAAACAGGCCCGTAACCACGGAAACGCTGGCGTAGAGTTCGGAGCGAAACAGAAGCGGCACGTCGTTGCAGAGGATGTCGCGCAGGACACCGCCCGCGCAGCCGGTGATCATCCCTGCGATAATCACGATCGGCAGCGACGCGTTCATCTGCCAGGCGACGTCGCAGCCGGCCATCGTGAAGACCACGAGCCCGATCGCATCGAGGACGAGAAACGCCAGGTACAGCCGATGCACGGTTCGCGCAATCAGGATGGTCGCCAGGGCTGCGCCAGCCGTCAGCGCCAGATAGGACGGGTTTTCCACCCAGGGCAGCGGATAGTGTCCGAGCAGGACGTCCCGGATCGTTCCGCCGCCGAGCGCGGTGATGCAGCCGAGCATGCACACGCCGGCCCAATCCATGCTGCGCCTGCCGGCAGCCAGGGCCGCCGTCATCGCCTGCGCCGCCAGCGCCACGAGCGACAATACGTGCAAGACGGTATCGCTTGGCAGCAGGTTCCACATTCTAAAATCCTTATGGAAGGAATGTTTCGAACCTACGTTGTGGGTTCCATTCTGAACAGATTGAACGGGCCAGAAGGCGGGCCCCATTCGCGGAACCTGCCCGGGCACTGGCTGTTGTCGCGGGATAGATCATGGAGGCAACCGTCATGGCCCACGAACCCTATCCGGACGATCCCCTTCGTGTCAGAGATGCTTCCCGCCCCAGTTTCGGCGACGATGGTCCTGGTCGCGAAGCCCGCCTCGAGCGCGACCTGCAGATGGATCCGGAACTCGCCGAAGGTCCGGCCGGCAGCGGCAAGATCGCGCTGTTGGTGCTCGGCATCGCTGTGTTGCTGGGCGTGGTCTTTTACGGCTTGAACAACTCGTCGACGCACCCGAGCGCAACCTCATCGACGGCTCAGAACACCGCGCCGGCCTCACCGCCCGCAGCACCTCCGGGAATGCGCGACGTGACCCCGCGGAACACGGGTCAGGGCATGACCACGGGCGCCGCGCCTTCACAGACAGCGCCGCCTCCGGCGCCCGCCAGCAACGCGCCGGCGAGTAAGTAAGACGCGCAGTGGATCCTCTTTGACATGGCGGACAATCCCTGCCCGCCATGCTGCGTGATTTCAGCGTCAGCTGAACATCTTGTTCAAATCGCCGCCGGGATAGCCCTTGCCCAATTCCGTGAAGGTCCCCTGCTCCGCGATCTCGCGCGCCGCCCGCATGAAGCCGGCCCACGCCGTGCGCGCCAGCGAGCCACCGACGCTGATGCGGCGGACGCCGAGCTCGGCGGCTTCCGCGACGGAAAGGCCGGTTGCGCCGATCAGGAGATTGACCGGCCTGGGGTCGACCGCCTTCACGACCGCCGAGATCTGCTCGCGGGTCTTGATGCCCGGCGCATAGAGACAATCGGCGCCGGCGTCCGCATAGGCGCACAGCCGGTCGATCACCATGTTCAGATCGCTCTCGCCGACCAGAAAACCCTCGCAGCGGCCGGTCAGCAGGACGCCACTCTTGTCGGCATCAACAGCCGAACGCGCCGCCTTGATGCGTGCGATCGCATGCGCGCGATCGTAAAGCGGCTTGGCCGCATCGCCGGTAGAATCCTCGATCGACAAGCCGGCGACGCCGGTCTTGACGCCGCGGGCGACGTTGACCGCGACCTTCTCCGGCTCATGCGCAAAGCCGCCCTCGAAATCGGCGTTGACCGGCAGATCGACCGCGGCGCACAGCGCGGTGAGATGCGCGCAGACGTCGTCGAGCGTCACACGGTTGTCGGCCTTGCCGATCGTCCAGGCAAAACCCGCGCTGGTCGAGGCCAATGCCTTGAAGCCCAGATTCTGCAGCGCCTTCGCGCTTCCGACATCGAAGGGATTGGGCAGCACAAAGCACCCTGTCTCGTGCATCTTCCGGAATGTGGCGCGCTTGTCCGCTATCGTGATCGACATGCTACCTCTCCTACAATCTGGTCCTACCTGCTACTGCGCGGGGTGAACGGCACGGCTGTCCTTCGGTGCCTGCTCCCGATCGTTCATGCCGTAATCGCGGATCACGCCGGCAATGCGCAGCCGGTAATTCTCGAAGATCTTTGCACGACCCTTGCTCTGGTTTTTGCGATGCTGGGGCACATTGCGCCACGCGGCGACGGCCGCTTCATCCCGGAAAAACGACAGCGACAGGATTTTGCCTTTCTCTGTCAGGCTCTCGAACCGTTCGATGGAAATAAAGCCGTCGATGGTTTCGAGGATCGGCCTGAGTTCGGCGGCAAGATCGAGATATTCCTGCTTATGCTCCGGCCTCGGCCAGACTTCGAAGATCACAGCGATCATTGGCAGCTCCTTCGCGCAAGCATGACATTTTAAACATGATCTATAACGTCACCTTGCGCAAAAATGTTCGTTCCTCGGCGAGGATGAATTTATTCTGTTCGGCGAAATTGAAATTGTCCATGCCCTCTTTATCGGCGCGAAGCCGCGCCCGATAGGTTTCATAGGCAGCGAGATTTTCAAAGGAAATCAGCGCGAACGCGATGTTGTTGGTGCCCTCATGCGGCATCCAGTAGCCCTGGAGATCGCCGCCGCATTTCGGGATGATGGTGAGCCAGCGCTTCGCATATTGCTCGAACATCGCGCGCTTGAACGGATCGAGTTGGTAACGGATGAAAACGGTCACGGTCATGTGAACCTCGGGTGTTTGTGTCGCGCAAGGGCTCGGCCGTCATTGCGAGCGAAGCGAAGCAATCCATGGTTACAGAGGAAGAATGGATTGCTTCGTCGCTTCGCTCCCTTGCGCAAACGCTTCGCGTTTGTCGCAGGCAATGACGAGCCGAAGCACCGGAGTCAGAACTTGAGAATAGCCGCTTGCCCGGCGCGAATGCTTCGTTTATCATCGAACTATGAAAGCAGGTCCCGATATCGCCATGGTCGCTTCGCTGGTCGGCGACCCCGCCCGCGCCAACATGCTGACGGCGCTGATGAGCGGCCGCGCGCTGACCGCGAGCGAGCTTGCGCAGGAGGCCGGCATCACGCCGCAGACCGCCAGTTCTCACCTTTCGAAGCTCGAGACCGGCGGCCTGATCGAGCAGGAGAAGCAGGGCCGCCACCGCTACTACCGCCTCACCGATCCCGACGTCGCCGGCGTGCTCGAGGGCCTCGCGGGGCTGGCCGCCCGTGCCGGCCACATGCGGGTGCGCACCGGGCCGAAGGATCCGGCGCTGCGCCGGGCGCGGGTTTGCTACGATCATCTGGCCGGCGATCTCGGCGTGCAGATGCTCGACAGCATGAAACGGCAGAAGCTGGTTCGCCAACACAAGCACGACATCGAACTCACCGCCGAGGGCCAGCGTTTCCTGACCAGGGCCTTGCAGATCGCCCCCGAGACCCTCGCCCATCCACGCCGCCCGGTCTGCAAGGCCTGCCTTGACTGGAGCGAGCGGCGCCATCATCTCGCCGGCACGCTCGGCGCCGCCTTGATGACGCGGTTCACCGAACTGAAATGGGCCGCGCGCGATACCACACCGGGCAGCCGGGTGGTCAATTTTTCGCGAAACGGCGAAAAGCGGTTTGCGGCGCTGTTCGGGGATACCAAATAGCCGCACGCTATGTCAGTTATCGTCATGCCCGGCCTTGTGCCGGGCATCCACGTTTTTAGCTGATGCAAGAAGGAAGACGTGGATGGCCGGGTCAAGCCCGGCCATGACGATAGATGCCTGCCCTTTGTCTGGAGCCTCCGATGCCTCGTGTTCTCTTTCTAGCGATCTCTGCAGCCGCCCTCCTCGCTTTGCCGTTGCTGTCCGCGCATGCCGCGGAACAGCGCGAGCCCTACGGCATCTGCCTCGAAGGCTATGCCTATCCCTATCCCGTGAGCCTGTTGCCGCTCGTCAGCGAGGGCGAGCCGGTTCGGATGGCCTATATGGACGTGGCGCCGGCGCAGCCGAATGGCCGCGTCGTGGTGCTGCTGCACGGCCGCAATTTTCCCGGAAGTTACTGGGCGCCGGTCATCAAGACGCTGACCGGTGCCGGATATCGCGTGGTGGTGCCGGACCAGGTCGGCTTCGGCAAATCCTCCAAGCCTGCCGGCGAATTGCACTTCGACAACCTGGCGCGCAACACCGTGGCGCTGCTCGACCATCTGCAGATCGCCAAGGCCGATATCGTCGCCCATTCGCTCGGCGGGATGCTGGGGGTGCGGATCGCGCGCGCCTATCCGGACCGGATCAACCATCTGTTGCTCGCAGCCCCGATCGGCCTTGAAGATTACCGGATGTATGTGCCGCCGACGCCGACCGAGAAGATCCTCGAGCACGAGGACAAGCTCACGGCGGAAGGCTACCGCAAGCAGCTTGAAAACAATTATTCGCCGAAAATTCCGCCCGACCAGATCGCGCCATTCATCGACGCGCGATTCAACATCAAGGGCTCCGCGGAATATCCGCGCTGGCTGCACGCTTTCGTCAGTTCGGGGCAAATGATCTACCGCGAGCCGGTGGCGCACGAGATTCCGCTGATTACCGAGCCGACGCTGTTCATCATGGGCGCCGACGACCACAACGCGCCGGGCAGGCCGAATGCGCCGGAGGCGTTACGGCCGAAGATGGGCCAGAACGCCGATCTCGCCAAGGCGCTCGCGGCCCAAATGCCCAACGCCCACGCCGAGGTGATCCAGAATGCCGGGCATCTGGTATTCCTCGACGCGCCCGCCAAATTCAACGAGCTGATGCTCGCATTTCTGGCGAAGTAGGCCCGCGCAAGCGTCAGTGCCAGGGCGCCGACCGATGAGTACGTAGCCGCTGCAGCGTGGGCCGACGCGCCCTGCTGATGGACGAGCGCCCTGATCGGGTCTGCGTCACAGTGTGAACCCTGCCCGAAAGCCTGACTGCCGGCCGGCCACAAACGGCCTGTTGACGGACCGTATTTCATATGTAAGATATTTCTTACATATGAAATAGGAGCGCTTCAGTTGAGGACGGGCGACAACATGCTGGCTGTGCTGGCGGCGCTGGCCAATCCTCACCGGCTGCGGATCGTGGCTACGCTAAAGGCTGGCGGACGCAACTATGTGAGCCGGCTCGCGCGCGAGATCGGCATCAGCCGCCCCCTGCTCCATCTGCATTTGCAGAAGCTGGAGGACGCCGGACTGGTCTTCAGCAAACTCGAACTTTCGGACGATGGAAAAGCGCTCAACTATTTTGCCGCTACCGATTTCGCCATCGACTTGAGACCTTCGACGATCGTTGAAGCCGTCAAGACGTTGACGCCCCAAAACGCCAAACCCGACTGAAAGGGAGACCAAGAATGACCGACCATTCCACTGTCTTTTCCATCCTGACGGCGCTCGTGCTTCTCACGATCGTGTTCGTCTTCGGCATGAAATACTTTTCTGCCGCGCGGCAAACCAAGGCGTTGGCAGACAATCAGGATGCCTATCGGAAGCTCGCCGAGCTCGCCGCGACCGCGCAGTCGGCGAGCGCCGCGTCGCTGTCTGCCCTGCAGTCGGATTTTGCGGAAATGAAATCGCGGCTGGCATCGATCGAGAAGATACTTAGCGAGGTCTAAATCCTCTCGCCGTCGAGCGACCGTGCCGGAAGTATAAAGGTGTATCCATGTCGCCTCAGTCGCAACTTGATCTCACGGCAACGATTTTGTTCCCTCCTCTGTTGGTGTCGACCGCCTTCGTCGCTTTGTGCTCATTGATTCCTGAACCGGCGCGGCAAAAGTTTAGCGCGATATTTCTGGCGGGCGCTGGAGCCGCATACCTCAGCGGCGGATTCGGGCTCTGGGAGTTCGGCTTCTGCGCCGTCATTACCCTGCTCGCCTATCGAGGATTGGACAACTATCGGGCCATCGCCATCGGCTGGGCGCTCCACACATGCTGGGACATCGCGCACCATCTCTATGGAAACCCGATCATTCCTTTCGAGGCGAGTTCCTCGATTGGATGCGCCGTCTGCGACCTCGGCCTTGCAGCCTGGTATTGCATCGGCGCCCCGACGATCTGGAAGGTCCGCTTCGGCACAGCCGCTTGAGAATTTCCACGCGCTAAAATCTCCGCGCCCTGATCTCTCGCGCGCGGTCAATAGAACGGGACGCAGGGACCCGCGCAAAACCCGCAAGAGATCATGCGCTCGTGTTGCGGTCCCTGCCTTCGCTGGATCTTACCAGTTGCGCAAGCAACGGCGGCCGAACGGGCCGGAATGCCAACCGGGAGGGCAGTTGTACATCGGACGGCAGCCGCCATAGGGCCCGCGATGCCAGCCCGGTCCGCAGCCACCCGCGACACGGATGGTGTCAGCCGAGGCGGCCTGATCGAGCGGGGCCAACGGCATCGCCTGCGATGCGGTCATCGCCGCAAGGCTGAGACCGACGGCGAATGCAGATGCAGCAAGAAACTTCATGATCCTTCCTTTCCTGTTGGTACGCGGCGAAAATACGATTTTGGATTACACGGGGATGACGACCGGACCTTCGAGGCCCTCACCAGCGATGGCGGTACCAGTGATGGCGGTGCCAATGGTGGTGGTGCCAGTGATGACCCCAGAGGACTTCTTCCGGCTTCAGGCGATCGACGTCGTCCTGCGAGACCACCGCGGGTTTCGCGCCCTCGCTGTGCGACGGCACCAGCGCCTGTTCAGCCAAAATCGGTGGCAACGGCGCCGCTTGCGCGCTCACCGCCAACGCGGCCGCGCCTGCGATAAATCCAACGGTGAATTTTAGAAAACCCCGGCGCTCCATGACGTACTTCCCTGCATCCCGTTTCCGATGCAGGGAGCTTCGCCGATTCCAGATGAATGCTCCCTGAACTCGGCGTTCAGGTCGGAGCTCGCGCACTCAATCGTCGTAGGTGAACGAGGGACGACGCGGCTGGCCGCGGTCGCCTAAACCCATCCACCGCGCGCCATGATGGCGGCACAGAGCAGGATAACCACGATCGCCGCGAGTTCGACATGAACGACCGCCGTGACTCGCTTGCGCTTCTCAGCCTCCATCACCGGCGCCTGCCCCGCCTTCACCGCCCCGCGCCACGACAGAAACTCCATGGTCGGGATGATCGACAACAATCCCACCACGACAAACAGCGAAAGTTTGGTCAGGAAAGCGTGGCTGTGAAAATAATAATCCGCGCCCTTCTCGAAAAAGAACACCCGCAACAGCCCGACCACCAGCAGCGCGCCCGCGGCGATGCCATACACCATGTCCGTCATCAGAAGCCGGCGCGCCGAAGCCAGCGTCAACTCGGAGCGGATCAACGTGAACTCGATCGCGAGCGCTGACACAAGCGTGAAGGCGCAGAGATGGTGCAGGAAGGCGAACAGCGTGGTCATGGCGCGGGGCTCCGTTTGGGCTCGAAGTGTAGGCGGCGACAGAACCGATACAAGCCCTCGAATTGCAGGGTGGGTTAGTCTTACTGCGTCATAACCGGCTTTATCACCTCATCCTGAGGAGCTTGCGCAGCAAGCGTCTCAAAGGATGTGGCCTGGGAAATACATACGGGCCTCATGGTTCGAGACGGCGCTTGCGCGCCTCCTCACCATGAGGATTTAGTCTAGTGACGCAGTAAGATTAGGCGAAGCCGTAACCCACCATCAACGCAGACGGCAAACAGAGAGCGGCGGATTACGCCACGCTAATCAGCCTTGCGCGCTCTAATCAGCACCACGTTCGCGCCTAAAGCTCCCTCGAATCCGTCTCAAGCCGCATTAAACGGCTCGCTTCGTCGATTCTTTCCAATTCAACTATCTGTCCGCGCGAGCAAACTTCGCAAAATTCCACACCTAATTGCGTTAGGTGAAAATAGTAGATGGAGATTTCAGCAACCACACCGGCCGGGTTATTCAATTCGACAAAGAATTCGATCGCGGCGCGGCGAACTAGTCCGAGGGATTCTAATATCGCAAGGTCGCTTTCCCGTCGAACGCCGGTTTGTCGAACGGTATCATATTCGTACCAATCATCCGTTTCTCCCACATGGACTACTATCAGTTCAGGAAAAACACCTGGACGGTTTAGTTTGGACGCAATTCGATCTGTCAAGTCCTCAATGTTCGAACCACTTTCCAAAAAAGTAATAACTTGACCTTCAATAGTTCTTCGATAGTCGTGTTCTGCAAAATCGTAAGGCGATCCCGTAAGTTCGCTGCCAGGAAAATTGTATTTCTCGAAATGGTTGAAAGCGATCACCTCCAAACAATCGGCTTGGCTTGTGGCCAATTCACCAAGAATGCTTACAAAGCGAGGTTGGACCGCTATTTCTTGTGATGCGGATGCTAATAATTCCGCCCATCTTCGGATCATCGCATCATCTGAGGGCTCTTCCAATGCGGCCTTTTCAAGAGCCGGAACAAGGATTTTGGGCGGAACAGGTTTGATATCTTTACCCTCGATCCGGAGCCGAACAGCTTGAGCCACCCGCAAAAGAGTCTCTTCCTGCTGTATCCTAAGTAACGCTCGTTTACTTCGAAGCTGATCTCCCTTGAGACCTGCCCACTCCGTGATCGGTGAAATCATATCAAGCCATGCGCTGGCTTTAGCACGCGTTACGTCGGGTGGAATAACCTCGGTAGAGGTATGTTTCCGCTGATATGTCGCCTTTGCAACTAGCTCCGCCTTTGCCGTCGCTTCAGCCTTGATTGACGCCTTTGTTGACTTCTTCTTCGTCATCTCTCACAACGGCAAATTGTCGTGCTTCTTCACCGGCATTTCGACATGCTTGTCCTTCAACATCGCCAAGGCCCTTGCAATCCTCCGCCGAGTCGAATGCGGCATGATGACGTCGTCGATATAGCCGCGCTCGGCGGCGATGAAAGGTGACAGGAAGCGGTCTTCATATTCTTTGGTGCGCGTGGCGATCTTGTCGGGATCGGCCATGTCGGCGCGGAAGATGATTTCGACCGCGCCCTTGGCGCCCATCACCGCGATCTGCGCGGTCGGCCAGGCGTAGTTCATGTCGGCGCCGATTTCCTTCGACGCCATCACGTCGAACGCGCCGCCATAGGCCTTGCGCGTGATCACCGTCACCAGCGGCACCGTGCATTGTGAATAGGCGAACAGCAGTTTCGCGCCATGCTTGATCAGCCCGCCATATTCCTGGGCGGTGCCCGGCAAAAATCCGGGAACGTCGACGAAGGTGACGATCGGAATGTTGAAGGCGTCACAAAAACGGACAAACCGCGCGGCCTTCCGGGAAGCATCCGAGTCGAGCACGCCCGCCAGCACCATCGGCTGGTTGGCGACGAAGCCGACGGTGCGGCCGGCGATGCGGCCAAAGCCGGTCACGATGTTCTTGGCAAAGGCCTCCGAGATCTCGAAGAAGTCCCCCTCGTCCACGACCTTCAGGATCAATTCCTTCATGTCGTAGGGCTTGTTCGGATTGTCGGGGATCAGCGTGTCGAGCGACATGTCGACCCGGCCGATGTCATCAAAACTCGGCCATTCCGGCACGCCGTCGGTGTTGTTGGCCGGCAGGAAGTCGATCAGCCGGCGCATCTGCAACAGCGCCTCGACGTCGTTCTCGAAGGCGCCGTCCGCGATTGAGGAGCGCGTGGCGTGCACGGAAGCGCCGCCGAGTTCCTCCGCCGTGACGACCTCGTTGGTGACGGTCTTCACCACGTCGGGCCCGGTGACGAACATGTAGCTGGTGTTCTTCACCATGAAGATGAAATCGGTCATGGCCGGCGAATAGACGTCGCCGCCGGCGCACGGCCCCATGATCACGGAGATCTGCGGGATCACGCCTGACGCAATCACATTGCGGCGGAACACATAGGAATAGCCGGCGAGTGCTGCGACGCCTTCCTGGATGCGCGCGCCGCCGGCGTCATAGAGCCCGATGATCGGCGCCCGCGCCTTCATCGCCATGTCCTGGATCTTGACGATCTTTTGCGCGTGGGTTTCCGACAGCGAGCCGCCGAACACGGTAAAATCCTTGGCGAAGACAAAGGTCTTGCGGCCGTTGACGGTGCCCCAGCCGGTGACGACGCCGTCGCCCGGCACCTTGGTCTTTTCCATGCCGAATTCGATCGATCGGTGTTCGACGAACATGTCGAACTCCTCGAAACTGCCCTTGTCGAGCAGAAGCTCGATGCGCTCCCGCGCGGTCAGCTTGCCGCGAGCGTGCTGCGCCTCGATGCGCTTCTCGCCGCCGCCCAGCCTTGCGCCGGCGCGCCGTTCTTCAAGGGTATCCAGGATATCTTTCATGTCTTTAAGTCCCGCCCGCTTCTAATCCTCAGTTTTGACGCGCTTTCTTGACGCGAACCGGTCTTGCCCCCGGATCAGGTCCTCGCTCGAAAACGCTGTTGGGTTCTAACACGGCCTTTTGCGGGCGGGAAACGCCCTTCCAGCCACGCCCGCCGCACGATATATCCGAGACCCCAAAACCTGGACCAAGCCGATGGCCGATACCGCAAGTCAGGAGACCACGGGCACCGTATCAGGGGGACTGCGCACGCTGCTCCGCCTGGAGGGGTTGATGCTGTTTGCGGGGATGACGCTGTTATATGCGGTCTGGGGCGGAGAGTGGTGGATCTACGCCGTCCTGTTCCTGGCGCCCGATCTCAGCTTCCTAGGGTATCTCGCGGGCCCAAAAGCCGGCGCCGTCGTCTACAATTCCGCGCACAGCTACATGGCGCCGATGGTGCTGATGACGTCAGGCTTCGGTCTCGACTCGCCGCTGACGTTGTCGATCGCGATGATCTGGCTCGCGCATATCGGCATCGACCGCGCGCTCGGCTACGGCCTGAAATATTCCGCCGGATTTGGCTTCACCCATCTCGGCCGCATCGGCCAGGACGCCAAGGCGAGCGCGAAGACCAGCACGGTTTGACACCGTGGCCTCATCCTTCGAGACGGCGTTTCACGCCTCCTCAGGATGAGGTTCTGGACCCTCATGGTGAGGAGCGCGGCAACGCCGCGCGTCTCGAACCATGAGGCCATGACGAATGTCGGCAGGCGAACCCTACTTCTCTCCCATCTTGAACGGCGGTTCCTTGCCGGGCGGTACGGTCTCTTCCGCCATCGCCAGGATCATCGCCACCATCACGTAATTGCCGGCGACCGCGGTCAGGTCGACGATCTGCTGGTCGTTGAACACCTTCTTCGCCCGCGCATAGGTCTCATCCCTGACCTTTTGCGTTGACGTGAGCTCGGTGACGAAATCGTACACGACCGCCTCATCCTCGGCCATGTTCGACGGCCGCCTGCCTTCTTTCAGCTCGGCGATGATATCGGCCTTTAGCCCGGCTTTCGCCGCCAGCGGCGCGTGCGCGTACCATTCGACCTGCGAGCGCCATTGCCGCCCGATGATCAGGATCGCGAACTCGTTGAGCCTGGTCGGCACCGACGTCTCCCAGCGCAGATAATGGAACAGATCGAACAGCCGCTGTCCCAGCACCGGGCTGCGCATCAGCGGATTGTAGGGTCCGCCAATCCCGACGCTTGAAATCTTCATGACCTGCTCGCCGAGGGGTTTTTGCGCGTCGCTGAGCTGGTCCATGGTGAGTTGCGGAAAGCGCGGCTCCTTGCCGGTCGCCGGCGCAGCAAACATCGTGGCGGCCAACCAGCCGCCGGCCGCGGCAATTGTGAGCGATGACAAAAAGAGTGCAGACTTCATGATTTCCTCCGGCTTCTCTTGATCGTGATGACCTCAACCTAGTCCAGCGCCGCGACGCAGGCCAGAGGTCCGGAACCCGATGAACCCGTTCGCTGTTCCCGCGTTTAGATCGGTACGGCTCACGAAAGCCCTTAAGCAATGGAGACCCAAAATGTCCAAATCCAATGTCGCATCGGCGGGGTTACTGCTGGTTTCGCTGTGTCTGGCCGGAAGCGCACAGGCGGCGGCGGTTTCTCCCTTCACAGCCATGGCAGGTTCGTGGACCGGTAGTGGCGTGCTGAACACAACCGATGGTCAACAGGAGCGGTTGCGCTGCCGCGCGTCCTATAACGTGATCGGAACCGGCACTGAACTTCGCCTCAATCTGAGGTGCGCCAGCCCGAGCTATAATTTCGATCTGGCGAGCGAGGCCGAATACCGAGGCGGCGCGATTTCAGGCTCCTGGACCGAAGCCAGCCGCAACGCCTCCGGCACCCTTTCGGGACGAGCCACCGCTGATCGCATCGAGGCTTCGGCAAGGGGTCAAAACTTTTCGGCCGAGCTGTCGCTGACGACCCACGGAAGGCGGCAGACGGTGTCGATCCATCCCGAAGGGACCAACGTCAGGGCGGTCTCGCTTGCGCTCGACCGGCGTTAGCTCGAGTGACGCGCGGAGAAAGAGAAAGCTAGCGGATTCGTCCCGACAGCCGCAGCACGAAGATCAGCACTTCCGCGACCGCCTTGTAGAGCTCGGCCGGAATTTCGTCGCCGAGCTCGACATTGGAGAGCGCGCCCGCCAGCACTTCGTTCTCTTCGATCGGAATGTTATTGGCCCTGGCGACCTCGATGATCTTGTCGCCGATGCTTCCCCTGCCCTTGGCGACAACACGCGGCGCGCCCGACCTGTCGTAATGCAGCGCGACCGCGAGCTGGCTTTTCGTTTTCACGCTCATAGCGCCCGATCCAGAAAATGACCCGCCGGCGCCGAGGCCGGCTGCAGCGGCGCGCCGTCGCGGACCACGATTTCGCCCGGCTTCAACTCGGCGCGGCTCAAGGCCTGGCTGAGTTGCGACACGCCCGCGCGCAATTGCGACGCGGTCGCAGGCCGCTCCGCCCACATCCGCACCGACGTCCGCTCCCCGCTCAGCGAGACCAGCGCATGGATCGGACCGGCCGGCTCGACGTCGAGCGAGAACCGCGCCCGCCAGACCTGCCTGGCGGCATTCGCCTCGCGGCCGCCGCCGTCGCGCGAAATTTCGAATTGCGCCAGCGCGGTGCCCTGCGGCGTGGCGAACGGAATTTCGAAATTCCACCGCGGCACAGTCGGGTCGAGCCTTGCCGCGGTCGTGTCGGTTTGGCCGGGCAGTGAAGCGACCTGCAACAAGGTCTGCCGCGCGATCGCGCCATCGGTATCGGTCAATAAATGCTGCAGCGTCGCTTCGACCGGCGCATGCGATACGATCGTCGCCGGCATGACGGGCTGCGCTGATGGCAATGCGCCGTTGATCGGCGGCGGCGGCAGATTGGTGCGGGCGAAATCGGCGTCCTCGATCGCCGGCGTCCGCGCGCCGGTCACCGCCGGCATCAGCGCCAGCATCTGGCTGTTTTCGAACACGAGGTTCGACGAATTCCCCACCGTAAGGGGGCTCGCCTGAAGCGTTTCCTGCAGCAGATTGAGCGCCGCATTGCTTGCAGCCGCCCGCGCCGCCGCATCCGCGGGCGTCGATGCAGCTGGCAGAATTTGGTTTGCCGAAGTCAGGTCGAGAATGTCCTGCGCGATCGCCGGCGAGGCGCTTTGCGCTGTCGCCGCTGGCGTGGCGGCGGACGGCGCCGACGCGAGCTGTGGCGCGATGGTGGGCGAAGCGACCTCCGAAGCAATCGCGGGTGTCTCCGGTCCGGCAATGATGGTGACCGGCTGCAGCGACGGTGAAGCGGATGGCTGTCCGGCCTGCACCGGCACGGCTCCCGGTGTGGTTCCCGGCTGGGCCGCCGTTGCCGGCGTTGTCCCCGGCGGCGCTGTCCCCGGCGGGGTCGTACCCGGCTGTGCCGCCACCGCCGCCGGTGTCGCGCCCGGCTGCGCCGCCGACGCCGCAACCGTGGTGCCGGGCGCCGATGTAACCGCCACATCGGCCAGCGATGTCGTCAGCGCCTGGCGCAGCACGATCAGTGCCGCCTTGAGGTCCGGCGTGACCGACGATGACGAAACCGAACCGGAGGCCAACGATGCTTCCAGAAACAGCCCGGAGGTCTGGAACGCCTGCTTGATGTCGCTGCCGGTGAGATTTTGATCGAGATGTGTCTGCTGTGCCAGCACCTGCGCCACAGCCTGCTGGACCTGCGGCGGCAGGCTCGGCAATCCCGCGGCGACGCCGAGATTGGCAAACAGCGGTGCCAGCGAGGTCTGCTGGGTTGCCGCGCTCTGCGCCGCGATCGACACCGCCAGCGTCTCCTGCGGGGTGAGCGGATTGTTCACCGCCGTGGTTGCAGGCGTGGCGAGCGCCGCAATCGCCGCCGCGCTGGGCGCCAGAGTGACGGTATCGAGGGTCACGGTCGCACCGGCGGGGGCCTGGCTCGCGGCGGCGCCGCCCTGCTGGTTGACGACCGCAAGGGCAATTCCGTTGGCCGTCTGCGAAACCTGCAGCTGCAGGGTCTGGCCGGCCTGCAGGGGAACTTGCGAAACGACGTCGATCGGCTGGCCACCGATCGAAATCTGGACCTGGTCGTTGCCAAGGACCTGCAGCACCCGGGCGCTGATCACGCTGCCCGGCTGCAGGACAATATCGGCCGTCACCCCTTGGGCGGCGACGGGCGGAACATTTGGCGTAATGACAATCGACATCGACTTCACCGGGTCAGGCCCGGCCGAAGCTACCCCGCGTGTCGTAAACCTGTCGTTAACCCCAGAGCGCGATCAGCAAAAGTGGGTACCGGTCTTGCGCCCGATCGCGCTCAAATATTGAATTGGCGCGCGCTTGGGCGGATCATGTGCTCTTGTTCAGCGCCTTCAGGATGCTTGCTGCGGCGTTGAAATCGACCAGACGCGCGGCGCGCCGCGCCGCCACCTCCTCATCCACCCCCCATTTTTCGATGTTCCAGTCCTCATCGACATGGGCCGCGGCCCAGACCTGCTCCTGGTCGATGACGCCATGGAACAGCGCTAGCGCGAGCAGCGCCGAGCCGATCAATGTCGTCACCACATGCAAGGCCGCGATCGACCACGCATCCGGTGGCAGCGCCGCGCGCGCAGCAGCGATCGCTGAATCGGGCTGGCGCACATGCACCAGCCCTTCGGCGAGAATGAAATGGGCGCCCAGCGCGTCCGCCGCCCAGAACAGAATCGGGTCCCAATGCGCGGCCTCGCGCGCAACCAGCGCCTCGGGATGGCCGGCGCGGTAGAACAACAGATCGGAGCCCAGATATTTCGCCACGTCGTCGGCAACCGCGTCGACCTTGTCGACCACACCCTCGACGACGCTGTTAGCCAGGCGCGTCAGCGGCATGGTCAGGGGATCGATGGCCTCAGCTTGCGCATTCCATTCCGCCGCGATCGCCTCGGCGATCGCGCGCTCGGGCACGATCAGGTGGCGGCCGGACGGCGTTTTGATCGGCTTGGCATCAAGCGTGATGGAGAATCCGCTTTTCCCCTCGCCGATGCCGGCAGCGGCATAGAAGCGCTTGCGCTGCGGCCCGCGCGTCGTGCGCCGCACGGCCTCCTGCGGATCAAGCGGAGATTTTCCGGCGACCTCATCGAAGAGCTCACGCATTTTGTGGTTTTCGGGCTCCCCGCGTCGGTGATATCTGTCGGCAGGGTACGACAAGGATGGACGCAAATAAAGCGAGCTCGCGGGTGATCGCGAAGCTCTTTGGAAAGATCTTGGCGGCGATATCGGTTCCGCTGGCCGGCCTTGTCCTGCTTGCCGGCGCAACGATCTCGACCGCGGAGGCCGGATTCCGTTCGCCGGAATTGCTGGTGCGGAACGTCTACGCCTATTACGGCGACCGCTTGTCCGAACTCTCCAGCGGACTGCCACGCGACGCCGCCGCGGCGCGCCAGTTCTTCGATCCGAGCCTGCGCGAGGCCTGGCGCTCGCTGCGCAAAGCGCCTTACGATTTTCTGGTACAAAGCCCGACCTGGAAGCTCGGCGCGATCTCGATATCGATCCAGCGCAAGCAATTCGACAAGACCTATGTCGCAGTGGCCTTCGTTAATCAGGGGCGCGCGGTCACCATGAATTTCATTCTCGTCAACGGCGGTGATGGCTGGGTGATCTACGACGTCGAGAGCCCGAACGATTCGCTGCGCGCGTTCCTGGCGCAGTACAGGAATTAAAGCGAGCTACCGCTATCTGTTGGCGCAGTTGCGCGAATATTCCTCACGATCGCCCGGGCCGAGCCCGGCCGCGGCAGCATCATTCAGGCAACCCGTGATCCGGTCGCTGAAGGACGGACGCGGCGCCGGCACGTAGCTCTGGCGCGGCGGGACATCCATCTGCGGCACCACCGGCACCTCGATCTTCGGCGGTGGCGGGGGTGGCGGCAGCGGCGGATTGAACGGCGATGCGCCGGGCGGAATGATCTGCGCGAATGCGGCATCAGCCGTGATAAGCGCCGCAGCAACCAGACAGCCAAGGATCGATAATCGTTTCATCAAAACTATGTCGTGATACCCTGGCGCGAGCGCAAGTTAAATTATTCTTCAGGCGCGTTCTCGATCGGGTCGAACCTGTCGGCCTCGAGGCCCAAAAGGTTCCACGATTGCAACATGTGCGGCGGCAACGGCGCGGTGACGTCGATCACGCCGCCGCGCGGATGCGGGATGACGATCCGCCGCGCCAGCAGATGAAGTCGTTTCTGCAAACCACCCGGCAACTCCCAGTTTTCCTTGTTGAAATATTTGGGGTCGCCAACGATGGCGTGATCGATATGCGCCATATGCGCGCGCAACTGGTGTGTCCGCCCGGTGACCGGTTTCAACGATACCCATGCGAGCTTCTGCGCCGACGTCTCGACGACAGCATAATAGGTCACGGCGTGGCTGGCGCCCTCGTCGCCATGCGCCGCGATCCGCATGATGGTGTCTTCCTCACCCTCTTCCTTGGCGAGATAGGTCGAGATGCGGCCCTGCTTCGGCTTCGGCACGCCCGCCACCAGCGCCCAGTAGATCTTGCGCGCCGAGCGATGGCGGAACGATCCGGTCAGCGCGGTCGCGGCGAAACGCGTTTTTGCAACCAGCAGACAACCCGCAGTGTCCTTGTCGAGCCGGTGCACCAGGCGAGGTTTTTGCCCCTTCGCGTCGCGCATCGCTTCCAGCATCTGGTCGATGTGCCGCGTGGTGCCGGAACCGCCCTGCACCGCAAGGCCCGCGGGCTTGTTCAGCACCATGACGTCGGCATCCTCGAACAGGATCATGTCCTTGAGCGCGGACAACGTCTTGGTCGCGGCCTCCGAGAGCGGACCAGCGCCTTTGGGCGCATCGAGCTTGAGCGGCGGAATGCGGACGCTCTGCCCCTCCTCCAGCCGGTCCTTGCTGTCGGCACGCTTGCCGTTGACGCGCAGCTCGCCTTTGCGGACGATGCGCTGGATGTGGGAGAACGACAAACCGGGAAAGCGCGCTTCCAGAAAGCGATCGACCCGCATGTTGTTCTCGTCCGCCGTCACCACCACGGTCTGAACCTTTGTCGGCAACGGCGGCGGTTCGGCCACGATTTTTTCAGGTTTGGCGATGAACGGAGCCGGCTTCCCGGCGCGCGGCACGGAAAAGCGCACCGGTTTGCCGCCAGGACGATGCGCCTTTGGCCGCTCGGCCTGCGAACCCCGATAGGGCCGCGCGCCCTTCGGGCGATCGCCCGGGGCACGTTTTGCCAAGGGTCTTTTGGTGCGACGGCTCATGATTTCTTTCCACTTCTCAGCTTCGCCCAGTATTCGAGCCGCTTGCGGATCTCGCGCTCGAAGCCGCGCTCGGGCGGATTGTAGAAGGTCTGGCGTCCGAGCGCTTCCGGAAAATAGTCCTGACCGGAGAAAGCTTCCGGCGTGTCGTGATCGTATTCGTAGCCCGCGCCGTAACCTTCTTCCTCCATCAATTTGGTTGGCGAATTGAGGATATGCTTCGGCGGCAACAACGAGCCCGCTTGCCTGGCGGTGCGCATCGCCGCGCCGAACGCCCTGTAGGCGGCGTTCGATTTCGGCGCGGTGGCGACATAGATGACCGCCTGCGCGATCGCGAGTTCGCCTTCGGGAGACCCCAGGAAATCGTAGGCGTCTTTCGCCGCATTGGCGACGACGAGTGCCTGGGGATCGGCGAGACCGATGTCCTCGACCGCCATGCGGACCACCCGCCGCGCCAGGAACAGCGGGTCCTCGCCGGCATCGAGCATCCGCGCCAGGTAATACAGCGCCGCATCGGGATCGGAGCCGCGCACCGCCTTATGGAGCGCCGAGATCAGGTTGTAGTGTCCGTCGGCCGACTTGTCGTAGATCGGCGCGCGGCGTTGCAATATCTCCTGTAGCTGCACGGCGTTGAAGATCTCGCCCTCGCGCGCGGCGCGCCAGACCTCTTCCGCAAGCGTCAGCGCGGCGCGACCGTCGCCGTCGGCCATGCGCACCAGCACGGCACGCGCCTCGGTATCGAGCGGCAGCTTCTTGCCCTCGACCGCCTCGGCATGCGCAAACAGCTTTTCGATCGCGGCCGGATCGAGCGAGTGGAACACCAGGACGCGCGCCCGCGACAGCAGCGCCGCGTTGAGCTCGAAGGAGGGATTTTCGGTGGTGGCGCCGACCAGCACCACGGTGCCGTCTTCCATGACCGGCAGAAACGAATCCTGCTGCGCGCGATTGAACCGATGCACCTCGTCGACGAACAGAAGCGTCCCCTTGCCCATCTCGCGCCGCGCGCGCGCCGCATCGAACGCCTTCTTCAGGTCGGCGACCCCGGAAAACACCGCCGAAAGCTGCTCGAAATGCAGCTCCGTCGCATCCGCCAACAGCCGCGCCACCGTGGTCTTGCCGGTGCCGGGCGGGCCCCAGAAGATCAGCGAGCCCAGCGTGCGCGTCGCCAGCATGCGCGTCAGCGCGCCATCCGGCCCCAGGATGTGATCCTGGCCAACGACATCCGACAGCGCTCGCGGACGCAGTCTGTCAGGGAGCGGATGCGGCGCATCCTGCTCCATCCCCGCGGCGGCGAACAGGCTTGTACCCTCGCGTGGTCTTTTCGGGCTCATCCGCCCAGCGTGACATTGATCTGCTGGCCGCCGCGCACCAGCCTGATACGCCAGATCCGGGCAGCGTCGCGCGTCGCCTTTTCGAGATCGCTGGTCTTGAGGATCTTCTGATTGTTGACGGCAACGATGATGTCGCCCTTCTGAAAGCCGACATTGGCGGCCGTTCCGCCATCGGTGAGATCGGTGATCACGACGCCTTCGGTGTCGGCATCCAGATGCAGCTCATCAGCGACCGCCGGCGAGATGTTGGCAACCTTCGCCCCCTGGAACGGCGAGCGCGTCGTCAGGACGATTTCGTTGCGGCCGGTATCGGGCGCGGTCTCAAGCGGCACCGTCAGTTTCACCGGCCTGCCGGCGCGCCGCACGTCGATGTCAGCCGTTCCGCCGAGCGGCCGTGTCGCAAACCGGTAGTCGAAGGCATTGGGATCGTCGACCGCCTGGCCGTCGATTGCGACGATCAGATCGGACAGCTTGAGCCCGGCCCGTGCCGCCGGACTGCCCGGGACAACATTGGCGACCAGCGCACCGCTCGGCAGGCGAAGCCCCAACGTCTCGGCGATCTCCGGCGTTACCGCCTGTAGGCGCGCGCCAAGCCACGGCCGCCTGACGGCCTTGCCGCCGCTCTTGGCCGAAGCCACGACGACGCGCACCATATTGGCTGGAATCGCAAAACCGATGCCTTGCGAACCGCCGGAGCGCGAGAAAATTGCGGTATTGATGCCGGCGAGCTTGCCGGTCATGTCGACGAGCGCACCGCCCGAATTACCCGGGTTGATAGCAGCGTCGGTCTGAATAAAGAACTGGTAGTCGGTGATGCCGACCTGGGTTCGCGCCAGCGCCGAGATGATGCCATGGGTAACGGTCTGCCCGACGCCGAAGGGGTTGCCGATCGCGATCACGACGTCGCCGACCTGCAATTCATCGGAGTTGGCAAAATCGAGCGTCGGGAATTTTTCGTGGGAGTCTTTCAGGCGCAGCACCGCCAGATCGCTACGGGGATCCTTGAGAACGATCTCGGCCTCGAATTCGCGCTTGTCCGACAGCGATACCTTGACCTCGTCGGCGCCTTCGATGACATGCACGTTGGTCACGACCAGACCGGATGGATCCACCATCACCCCCGATCCGAGCGATCGCTGCATCTGCTCCGGCTGCTGGCCCGGCACGCCGAAGAAACGCCGGAAGATCGGGTCATCGAGCAGCGGATTGCGGTCCCGCACCACCTTGGCGGCATAGACGTTGACAACGGCCGGTTGCACCCGTTGCACGATCGGGGCGTAGGAGAGCCGCAGTTCCGCCGCCGAGGCCGGCACGCGCCGCTCCTGCGACATTGCCACGCCTGTGGAGAGCAGCGAAACCAGTAACGCCGCGAAAATTCGAACTGCAGCCATGAAGGGATTCCCGAAGATTGTGGACCGAATATAGGCTTCCCGGGTCGCGAAATGAAGTGATGGAGGGCCTTGCCCGGCCGTTATGGACCCGATTCGGCTTCGTCATCGCTCCGGACCTCCCGCTCAAACCTTGCGATTCCAACGGCTCGGCAACAGGTGGTAGAAGAGGGCCGGCTTGGTGTTGCCGCTGACCTTAAGGAGAACCGCCAGATGAAGGCCGTCGGATACAAGAAATCCCTTCCCATCGATGCCGCTGATGCCCTGATCGATTTCGAGGCCGCCAAACCGGAACCGACGGGCCGCGACATCCGCGTTGCCGTCAAGGCGATCTCCGCCAATCCGGTCGATTACAAGGTGCGCAAGCGTGCCGCACCGCCCGAGGGCGAAATCAAGATCCTCGGCTACGATGCCGCAGGCGTGGTCGATGCGGTCGGCCCCGACGTGACGCTGTTCAAGCCCGGTGACGAGGTCTTCTACGCCGGCTCGATCCTGCGGCAAGGCACCAACTCGGAATTTCATCTGGTCGATGAGCGCATCGTCGGCCGCAAACCGAAGACGCTGTCGTTCGCGCAGGCTGCCGCCCTTCCCCTCACCTCGATCACCGCCTGGGAATTGCTGTTCGATCGCTTGGGAGTGGTGCCCGGCAAGAGCTTCGACCCGCGCACGCTGCTGATCGTCGGCGGCGCCGGCGGTGTCGGCTCGATCCTGATCCAGTTGGCGCGCCGCCTTACCGGCCTCACGGTCGTCGCAACGGCGTCGCGAGCGGAATCGCAAAAGTGGTGCCTCGAACTGGGCGCCCATGCCATCGTCGATCATGCAAAACCGATGATGGAGCAGATCGAAAGACTAAAAGTCCCACCCGTGGAATTGGTTGCAAGCCTTACCAATACCGACCAGCACTACAAGGCGATTGCGGAACTCATGGCCGCCCAGGGAAAATATGGATTGATCGATGATCCCCCGGAATTCAACGTCGGCGTGTTCAAGGGCAAGGCGATCTCGATACACTGGGAATCGATGTTCACCCGGAGTTCGTTCCGGACGGCTGACATGATCGGCCAGCACCATCTGCTCAACGACGTCGCTGACCTCATCGACAAAGGCGTGCTGCGCACCACGCTCGATCAGAGCTTTGGCACCATCAATGCCGCCAACCTCAAGCGCGCCCACGCGCTGCTGGAATCCAGCCAATCGCGCGGCAAGATCGTGCTGGAGGGGTGGTAGCGAAGTCGAGGCGGCGCAATCAGGCAGCTGCAGGCTCGCTGCCGAGGATGTCCGACAGGGCCGACAACAGCCGGTCGATTTGCTCGTCTGAGCCCACGGTTATCCGCAGATATTCGGAGATGCGAGGCGCGGGAAAATGGCGGACGATCACCGCCCGTCGGCGCAGCGCGGCAGCCAGCGCCGCACCCTCATGCGCCGGATGACGCGCGAAGACGAAGTTAGCGGAGGACGGCAGCGCTTCGAAGCCAAGCCGGTCCAGGCCGCGGTTTAGCCGCTCTCGGCCTTCGATCACTCGAGCTCGGCTCTGTTGAAAATAGGCTTCGTCCTCCAGGGATGCGATGGCGCCGGCCTGGGCGGGCCGGCCAAGAGGATAGGAGTTGAAGCTGTCCTTCACCCGGGTGAGCGCCTCGATTAGATCGGCGTCGCCGATCGCATAACCAACCCGCAGCCCGGCCAAGGCCCGGGACTTGGACATGGTTTGAACGACCAAAAGGTTCGGGTGGGAGGCGACCAGCGGAATGGCGGTCTCGGCGCCGAAATCCACATAGGCCTCGTCGATCACCACGGGAGCGTCAGGATGTTCCTCAAGCAGGATAGCGATTTCAGCCCGTGACAGCGCAACCCCTGTTGGCGCATTCGGATTAGGCAGGATGAGCGCGCCGGCCGGCCGGCGATAGTCGGCAACGCGGATTTGCATGGCCTGATCGAGCTGCACGGCCTCGCATACAATGCCGAACAGGCGGCAATAAACCGGGTAGAAACTGTAGGTGATGTCCGGGAACAGCAACGGCGCATCATGCTTCAGCAGTGCGGCGAAGGCGTGCGCCAGCACCTCGTCCGAGCCGTTGCCAACGAACACCTGTTCGGGTCGCACCTGGTGGTAGGTAGCCAGGGCAGCCCGCAGCGCGGTGGCCTGCGGGTCCGGATACAGGCGCAAACTATCCGTCGCCTCGCGGCGGATCGCTTCCAGCGCGCGCGGGGAAGGACCAAGTGGACTTTCATTGGTGTTGAGCTTGACCAACTCCACCATGCGGGGCTGTTCGCCCGGTACATAAGGCCGCAAGTCGTGGGTCAAGCTGCTCCAGAATCGGCTCATCTTTTCTGTCCCGATCCCTACGATCCTACGTCGCCACCGCCAGCCCCCGACAAAGAACAGGCGGCGCCACAGCGCGGTGCCCCGGCGCTTGAGCGCGTCGGCATATTTCGGCGAGGCATACCATTCGCGCAAGACTACCATCGATGAAAATTCGGCGGCGATGATAAAAAAAGCGGCGCCGAGGCGCCGCTTTTCAAAACCAATCCGAGAGAATCTTACGCGGCTTCCGCGGCCTTTTCCTGCACCGGGCCGGAATCGAGGCCCTTGGCATCGACGTCGCGGTCGACGAATTCGATCACGGCCATCGCCGCGTTGTCGCCGTAGCGAAAGCCGGCCTTGATGATGCGGGTATAGCCGCCATGACGGTCCTTGTAGCGGGCGGCGAGCACGTCGAACAGCTTCTTGACCTGATCGGCATCGCGCATCTCGGAGATGGCCTGGCGGCGCATCGCAAGCCCGCCCTTCTTGCCGAGCGTGACGAGCTTCTCCACGATCGGGCGCAATTCCTTGGCCTTCGGCAGCGTGGTGACGATCTGTTCGTGCTTGATCAGCGCCGCGCACATATTGGCGAACATCGCACGCCGATGCTCGGCGGTGCGGTTGAGCTTCCGATGAACCTTGCCGTGACGCATGATATATTCCTCAATACTTGTTCGGTCGCGACGGCTCGTCGGACACGTTGCTCAGGTGGGCCGCCTGCGTTCGCCCCAGTCATTCCGGACGTCGCGAAGCGGCGATCCGGAATCTCGAGATTCCGGGCTCGCGCTCACGCGCGCCCCGGAATGACGAAATCAGTAGTGATCCTCGAAGCGCTTGGCGAGCTCGTCGATGTTTTCCGGCGGCCAGCCCGGCACTTCCATGCCGAGGTGCAGACCCATCTGGGCCAGCACTTCCTTGATCTCGTTCAGCGACTTGCGGCCGAAGTTCGGGGTGCGGAGCATCTCCGCTTCCGACTTCTGCACGAGATCGCCGATGTAGACGATGTTGTCGTTCTTCAGGCAGTTGGCCGAACGCACCGACAATTCGAGTTCGTCGACCTTTTTGAGGAAGGCGGGATTGAAGGCGAGATCGGGAATGATCTCCTGCGCGACTTCCTTGCGGGGTTCCTCGAAGTTGACGAACACGTTGAGCTGATCCTGCAGGATGCGCGCGGCATAGGCCACCGCGTCATCGGGCGAGATCGCGCCGTTGGTCTCGATCGTCATCGTGAGCTTGTCGTAGTCGAGGATCTGGCCCTCGCGGGTATTCTCGACCTTGTAGGAGACCTTGCGCACCGGGGAGAAAAGGCTGTCGACCGGGATCAGGCCGATCGGCGCGTCCTCGGGACGATTGCGCTCGGCGGCGACATAGCCCTTGCCGGACGAGACCGTGAATTCCATGCGGATCTCGGCGCCCTCGTCGAGGGTGCAGATCTGCAAATCCGGATTGAGCACGGTGATGTCGCCGACCGTCTGGATGTCGCCGGCGGTCACGACGCCCGGACCCTGCTTCTTCACGACCATGCGCTTGGGGCCCTCGCCCTGCATCTTGATCGAGATGTCCTTGATGTTCAGCACGATGTCGGTGACGTCCTCGCGAACGCCAGCGATCGAGGAGAACTCGTGCAGCACGCCGTCGATGTGCACTGACTGCACCGCGGCGCCCTGCAGCGACGACAAAAGGATGCGGCGCAAGGCGTTGCCCAGCGTCTGGCCGAAGCCGCGCTCGAGCGGTTCGGCGACCAGCGTCGCAAAACGGGTCGCGTCGGTGCCCGGAGTTACCTGCAGCTTGTTCGGCCGGATAAGTTCTTGCCAATTTTTCTGGATCGTCACTGTTTCACCCATGGGCCAGCTGATTTGCAAACCAAATCACTGGCGTTGGAGATCTCGCGGATCAGTCCGCGGCCTGCAATGCTTCTCAAAACGTTTCGCAGGCGGCAAAGCCGCCTGCACTCAATGCATCAAACCCGCCGGCGCTTGCGCGGACGGCAACCATTGTGCGGGATCGTCGTCACGTCGCGGATCGAAGTGACGGTGAAGCCCGCAGCCTGCAGCGCGCGAAGCGCCGATTCACGGCCCGAACCCGGGCCGGCAACTTCAACTTCCAGCGTGCGCATGCCGTGTTCCTGCGCCTTCTTGGAGACGTCCTCGGCCGCGACCTGCGCGGCATAGGGGGTCGACTTGCGCGAACCCTTGAAGCCCATCGTTCCCGCCGACGACCAGGCAATGGTGTTGCCCTGCGCGTCGGTGATGGTGATGGTCGTGTTGTTGAACGACGAGTTCACGTGCGCAACGCCGGAGGCGATATTCTTGCGCTCGCGGCGGCGTACGCGGGTGGCTTCCTTGCCCATTCCAGAACCTTTCCTAACGATCTCAACGCCGCCGTAATGCCAGCGGCTACACCTGAAAATGCGGGTAGCGGAGCGGGTAGCGAATGAAACCAATTCGCCACGCCCCTGTTCGCTATCGGCCTCTTACTTCTTCTTGCCGGCGATCGACTTGGCCGGTCCCTTGCGCGTACGCGCGTTGGTATGGGTGCGCTGGCCCCGCACCGGCAGCCCGCGGCGATGGCGCAGGCCGCGATAGCAGCCGAGATCCATCAGACGCTTGATGTTCATGCCGGTCTCGCGACGCAGATCGCCTTCGACCAGATAGTCGCGGTCGATCACTTCGCGGATTTGCAGAACTTCCTGGTCGGTCAACTGATTGACGCGGCGGTCATCGGGAATCTTGACCTTCTCCATGATCTCGGCCGCATTCTTCTGGCCGATGCCATGGATGTATTGGAGCGCGATCACCACGCGCTTGTTGGTCGGAATATTCACACCGGCAATACGGGCCACGGACTTCTCTCCTGTCGCCGATCCCTGAACAGGACGCGGCCATTTTTTGCTATCTCGGGCAGGTGTTCACAAACGCGAACACGACGCCCTTCCCCTTGACTGTCTCGGGGCCCGGCATCGTCTGAAACTATCCGACTGGATGCGGGCTTATTAAAGGATTCAACTTGGTTTCGTCAACCGTCTCTATGCCTTAGCTCGCCTTTTCGTGACCTTTTTCGCCAGCTTCCGGGCCGTTCCGGCGGGACGTTTCCTGGAACCCCCGGACGCCCTGCGAGCGGCCTTCTTTGCCCCCTTGTTTGCCCCTTTGGAGGCCGGTTTGCGGGCCTTTCCGGCGAGATTTGAGGCCCCTTTGGCGGCTTTCTTGGGGGCACGAGCGGTTCCCCGCACGGATTTGGAGGCCTTCCTGGCGGCCGGTTTCGCGGCCTTTGCCGCCCTTTTGACCGCCGTCTTGGCTTTGGCTGCCCTTTTGGGCGCCTTCGTTTCCACAGCGCCGATGGCGGCGAGGATCCGGTTAATCTCCTGCGTCACGTGCTCGATGGTCATCATGCCATCGACCGTCAGCAATTTGCGGCGTTCCGAATAATAGTGAATCAGCGGCTCGGTCAGCGTGCGGTAGCTCGCCAGCCGCTTCGTCAGCACCTCCGGGGTATCGTCGACGCGGACTTCCTCGCCACGCGAGCGCATCTCCGCAACCCGGGTCTCGACACGCTGCAGCAACGCGCTTTCGTTGACGCGCAGCTCGATCACGGCGTCGAGCTTGATGTGTTTTTTCTTCAGAAGTTCATCCAGCGCCACCGCCTGCGGCACGGTGCGCGGAAAGCCGTCGAGGATAAAGCCCCGCGCCGCGTCCGGCTGGTCCAGCCGGTCGGAAATGATACCGATCACGATGTCGTCCGGCACCAGGCCGCCGCTTGCCATGATGCCCTGGGCCTTGATGCCGACCGGCGTCTGCGCCGCCACCGCGGCGCGCAGCATCTCGCCGGTCGAAAGCTGGACGATGCCGTAGCGATGGATCAGCCGTTGGGCTTGCGTTCCCTTGCCCGACCCCGGAGGGCCCAGAAGAATCAGTCTCATATGCGTTCGCCCCCCGGCTCGGTGAGCGATTGACCGCACACCCAGAATTCAAAATCAACAAAAGCGCCAATTACAACAAGCGCCAGGCGGAATCGCGAAAGCGACGCTATTGCAAAAGTCGCAGCGTCAGCGGCGACGCCCCCGCAACTTCGACTTCCTGATCAGCCCTTCATACTGATGGGCGAGCAGATATCCCTGAACCTGCGCCACGGTATCCATCGTCACGCTGACGACGATCAGCAGCGACGTTCCGCCAAAATAAAACGGCACCGAGGCGTAGGAAATCAGAATTTCGGGGATCAGGCAGACGACCGCAAGATAGATCGCCCCCAGCACCGTGATTCGCGACAGCACGTAATCGATATATTCGGCGGTGCGCTCGCCCGGCCGGATGCCCGGAATGAAGCCGCCATGCTTTTTGAGGTTGTCGGCGGTCTCGGTCGGGTTGAACACGATCGCGGTATAGAAGAACGCGAAGAATACGATCAACGCCAGATAGAGAATCAAGAACAGCGGACGGCCGTGGCCGAGCTGGGTGGTGATCCACTGGAACCATTCCGGGCCATGGCCGGCGTTGAAATTCGCTACCGTGGTCGGCAGCAACAGCAGCGAGGAGGCGAAGATCGGGGGAATCACGCCCGAGGTATTGAGCTTGAGCGGCAGGTGCGAGGACTGGCCCTCGAACATCTTGTTGCCGACCTGGCGCTTCGGATACTGGATCAACAACCTTCGCTGCGCGCGCTCCACGAACACGATGAAGGCGATCACCGCGACCGCCATCACGATCACGATCAGAATAAGACCGGTGGACAGCGCGCCCTGGCGGCCGAGTTCCAGCATGTTGGCGAGCGCCGAGGGCAGCTGCGCAACGATGCCGGCCAGGATGATCAGCGAGATACCGTTGCCGATGCCGCGCGAGGTGATCTGCTCGCCGAGCCACATCAGGAACATGGTGCCCCCGGTCAGCGTGACCGTGGTCGACAGCAGGAAGAACAGGCCGGGGTCGCTGACGACATTGCCGGCGCCCTCGAGCCCGACCCCGATGCCGTAGGACTGGAACGCAGCCAGCAGAACCGTGAGATACCGGGTGTACTGGTTCAGCGTCTTGCGGCCCGCCTCGCCTTCCTTCTTCAGCGCCTCGAGCTGCGGCGATACCGTGGTCAGGAGCTGAATGATGATCGAGGCCGAAATATACGGCATGATGTTGAGCGCAAAGATCGCCATGCGGTGGATGCCGCCGCCCGCGAACATGTTGAACATGCCGAGAATGCCGCCGGCCTGGGAGCGGAACACCTGCTCCCAGATGTTGGGATCGATGCCGGGCAGCGGGATGTAGGTGCCGAGCCGGTAAACCAGCAGTGCCCCCAGGGTGAACCAGATTCGCTTCTTCAATTCGTCGGCTTTGGCCAGCGCGCCGAAATTGAGGTTTGCCGCTAATTGTTCCGCTGCTGAGACCATCTTTGGCTTTCTCCCGCGCGCCCCTTTCGCCGTCAGTCCCCGAGAAGGCGGGACATTCGGCGGACGCCGGGCATTATTTGGTGCTCGGCTTTGATAAGTCCATCATCCCGTCGTGCAGATCGCCCGCTGGAGGCGGGCGATGACGCAGATGTTACGCCGCCTCGCCCTCGTCCTTCATTGCCGGGGCCAGGATCTTCACCGTGCCGCCGGCCTTCTCGACCGCCGCGATGGCGGATTTCGAAGCGCCGTGAACCTCGATATTCAGCTTGGCCTTGAGTTCGCCACGGCCAAGCAGCCGCACGCCATCCTTGGCGCGCCGGATCACGCGGGCCTTCACCAGCGATTCGGCGTTAACGGTGGCCTTGGCGTCGAGCAGCTTGGCGTCAACGGCTTGCTGGATGCGGTCGAGATTGATCTCGGCGAATTCGAGCCGGAAGATGTTGTTGAAGCCGCGCTTCGGCAGGCGCCGGTGCAGCGGCATCTGGCCGCCCTCGAAGCCCTTGATGCGCACGCCGGAGCGCGCGGTCTGGCCCTTGCCGCCGCGGCCCGAGGTCTTGCCCTTGCCCGAGCCGATGCCACGGCCGACGCGCATCCGCTTTTTGCGCGAGCCGGCATTGTCGGCGATATCGCTGAGCTTCATCGCCCTGTCTCCTTATTACTCGCCGACGATGCGGACGAGATGTTGAACCTTGGCGATCATGCCGCGAACGGCAGGGGTGTCCTGCAGCTCGGTCGTCCGGCCGATCTTGTTGAGCTTGAGGCCGATCAGCGTCTCGCGCTGCGAGTGGTGACGGCGGATCGCGCTGCTGGTCTGCTCGACCTTGATCGTCTTTGTGGCCTTGGCCATCGTCTTCAACTCCGTAGCGCGCGAGAAGCGCGATTTTCCTATTCAGCAACCGCTTCGGCGTCGCCGCCGACCCGGCGCGACTGCAGCGCCGACACCTTGATGTTGCGGCGCGCCGCCACCGAACGCGGCGAATCCTGATGCTTCAGCGCGTCGAAGGTCGCGCGAACCATGTTGTAGGGATTCGACGAGCCGATCGACTTGGCCACCACGTCCTGAATACCGAGCGTCTCGAACACCGCGCGCATCGGGCCACCTGCGATGATGCCGGTACCCGCCGGCGCCGCACGCAGATAAACCCGTCCCGCGCCGTGACGGCCGGCGATATCGTGATGCAGCGTGCGGCCCTCGCGCAGCGCGACCCGCGTCAGATTCCGCTTGGCCAACTCGGTCGCCTTGCGGATCGCCTCGGGAACTTCGCGCGCCTTGCCGTGGCCGAAACCGACCCGGCCCTTCTGGTCGCCGATCACGACGAGCGCCGCAAAGCCGAAGCGCTTGCCGCCCTTGACGACCTTCGCCACACGATTGATGTGGACGAGCTTGTCGACGAACTCGCTGTCGCGCTCTTCCCGGCCGCCCCTGTGGCCGCCACCGCGTTCGCGTTCACCTGCCATGGTGTTTTCCGATCCTTGAAAGACTTGCCTCGAAAGGCCTTGTGTCCGTTAAATCCAACTAGAAGCTCAACCCGCTTTCGCGCGCGGCATCCGCGAGCGCCTTGACGCGGCCGTGATAGAGATAGCCGCCGCGATCGAATACCACTTCGGTGACGCCGTTCTTCACGGCGCGTTCCGCCAAAAGCTTGCCGACGGCCTTGGCCGCGTCGATGTTCGCCCCGGTCTTGCCGGCTTCGCGCAGCGCCTTCTCCAGCGAGGAAGCCGACGCCAGCGTCTCGCCCTTCAGGTCGTCGATGACCTGGGCGTAGATGTGCTTCGACGAGCGGAACACCGACAGACGCGGGCGACCGCCGGCGGAGCGGCGCAACGACAGCCTCACGCGTTGCTTGCGCCGGGCATTCGTAATCTTGAGTCTCGACATGACCGGCTCCGTTACTTCTTCTTGCCTTCCTTGCGGAAGATGAATTCGTCGGCGTATTTCACGCCCTTGCCCTTGTAGGGCTCCGGCGGACGGTAGCTGCGGATCTCGGCGGCAACCTGGCCGACGCGCTGGCTGTCGTTGCCGGTGATGGTGATTTCGGTCGGCTTCGGCACCGCGATCGCGATGCCTTCCGGGATCGCATAGACGACGTCGTGGCTGTAGCCGAGCGCGAGCTGCAGGTTCTTGCCCTGCAGCGCGGCGCGGTAGCCGACGCCGGTGATTTCGAGCTTCTTCTCGAAACCCTTGGTCACGCCGGCGACCAGATTGGCCACTTGCGCGCGCGCCGTGCCGTACATCGCCTGCGCGCGGTTGGTCTTGACCCGCGGTGCAACCTTGACGGCGCCGTTTTCGAACTTCACCTCGACGTCGTCATGGACGACGAACTGAAGCTGGCCCTTCGGCCCCTTCATCTTGACGGTCTGCCCCTCGACGGTCGCGGTAACGCCCGACGGGATCGTCACCGGCTTCTTGCCAATGCGTGACATGGTCTAAGTCCCTTCTCAGAACACCGTGAAGAGAATTTCGCCGCCCACATTCGCGTCGCGCGCGTCGTGGTCGGCCATGATTCCCTTCGGCGTCGATAACACCGAAATGCCGAGTCCGTTGTTCACGCGCGGCAGGTTCTTGACCGAGGCGTAAACCCGCCGTCCCGGCTTCGACACCCGCTCGATCTCGCGGATCACAGGCTCGCCGTCGAAATATTTCAGCTCGATCTCCAGCTCGCTGCGCCCCGAGGCATGCTCGACGCTGGCGTAGCCGCGGATGTAGCCTTCGGCCTTCAGCACTTCGAGCACATTGGCGCGCATCTTCGAGCCCGGGGTCGAAACCTTGGGCTTGGCGCGCATCTGGGCATTGCGGATGCGGGTGATGAGATCGCTGATCGGATCGTGCGTTGACATGTCCGACCCTCCTTACCAGCTCGACTTCACGAGCCCGGGAACCAGGCCCTTGGAGCCGAGTTCACGCAGCGCGATGCGGGAAAGCTTGTTCTTGCGATAGATCGAGCGCGGACGTCCGGTCATCTCGCAGCGGTTGCGAATCCGGGTCGCCGACGAATTGCGCGGCATTTCGGCAAGCTTCAGGGTTGCCGCAAACCGCTCTTCCATCGGCTTGGTCTTGTCGGCGATGATGGCCTTCAGCTTCGCGCGCCGGGGGGCGGCGTTCTTGGTCATCCGCTTGCGCCGGTTGTTCTTCTCGATCGAACTCTTCTTTGCCATGCTTGGCTCCTGGGTTTCCGCGTTTGAGAGGCTTCTTGTCAGCGTCTCACTGCCGGAACGGGAAATTAAATGCGGTCAACAATGCCCTTGCTTCGTCGTCGGTGCGCGCGGTGGTGCACACCGTGACGTCCATGCCCCACGTTTCCCCCATCTTGTCGAAGTCGATTTCGGGGAAAATGATGTGCTCCTTGATGCCGAGCGAATAGTTGCCGCGGCCGTCAAAGCTCTTCGGATTGAGGCCACGGAAGTCGCGCACGCGGGGCAGTGCGACGTTCACGAGGCGATCGATGAACTCGTACATCTTGGCCTTGCGCAGCGTGACCTTGCAGCCGATCGGCTGGTTCTCACGCAGCTTGTAGGTCGCAATCGCGATGCGCGAATAAGTCACGACCGCCTTCTGGCCGGCGATCAGCGACAGATCGGCCGCCGCCAGTTCCGCCTTCTTGCGGTCGTTGACGGCCTCGCCGACGCCCATGTTGAGCACGACCTTATCCAGGCGCGGCACCTGCATCACATTGGCATAGCCGAACTGTTCGGTCAGCTTGCCGCGGATGCTCTTGTCGTATTCCGCGCGCAGGCGCGGGACGTATGCGGTCTCAGCCATCGATCTCTGCTCCCGAGCGTTTGGCAACGCGTACTTTCTTGCCATCCGCATGAATCTTGAAACCTACGCGGGTCGGCTTGCCGTCCTTGCCGACGATCGCGATGTTGGACAGGTGGATCGGCGACTCCTTCGAGATGATGCCGCCCTCCTGCGCCTGGGTCTGCTTCTGGTGGCGCTTGACCAGGTTGATGCCGCGCACCAGCGCCTTGCTCTCGGCGGGACGCACCTCGAACACCTCGCCGGTGCGACCCTTGTCGCGGCCGGACAGCACGATCACCTTGTCACCCTTCCGGATCTTGGCAGCCATCACAGCACCTCCGGGGCGAGCGAGATGATCTTCATGTGGTTCTTGGCGCGAAGCTCGCGCGGCACCGGCCCGAAAATACGGGTGCCGACCGGCTCCGACTGGTTGTTGATCAGGACGGCAGCGTTGCGGTCGAAGCGGATGACGGAACCGTCGGCGCGGCGGATGTCCTTGCGGACCCGCACCACGACGGCCTTCATCACGTCGCCCTTCTTTACCTTGCCGCGCGGGATAGCTTCCTTGATCGACACGACAATAACGTCGCCCACGGTGGCATAGCGGCGCTTGGAGCCCCCAAGCACCTTGATGCACATGACACGGCGTGCGCCTGAATTATCGGCCACGTCGAGGTTGGTCTGCATCTAAATCATTGATGCACCTCGTCCTCTTTCTGATGCGCAAAGTTGCGCCTAAAAAATCCCAAGATCGTCCGGCCAAGGCCGGACCTGCCTCAGGCCGTTTTCTGATGTTCGCCCCGGACCACGGTCCAGCGCTTCAATTTCGAGATCGGCTTGCTCTCCTCGATCCACACCATGTCGCCCGGCTTGAACTGGTTGTTCTCGTCGTGCGCGTGATAGTTTTTCGAGCGGCGGATCGTCTTCTTGTAGATCGGATGGGTGAAGCGGCGATCGACGCGCACCACAACCGTCTTGGCCTGCTTGTCGCTGACGACCACGCCCTGGAGCGTACGTTTCGGCATTTTCAGCCCCCTACTTCTTCTTCGCGCGCTGCTGCGCGGCAATGGTCTTGATGCGGGCGATGTCGCGGCGGGCTTCACGCAGCCGCGAGGTGTTCTCCAGCTGCCCGGTGGCGCGCTGGAACCGCAGGTTGAAGCGCTCCTTCTTCAGATTGAGCACGGCGTCGTCCATCTGATCGGGGCTCATCGCGCGGATATCGGCAACTTTCATCTCGGCCATGACCACTTCCCTATTCCGCAATGCGCGCCACGAAGCGCGTCTTGATCGGCAGTTTGGCGGCGGCGAGCGAAAGCGCCTCTTTCGCCGTCTGCACGGTGACGCCGTCGATTTCGAAAATCACGCGGCCGGGCTTCACCCGCGCCACCCACAATTCAGGCGTACCCTTGCCGGAGCCCATGCGCACTTCGGCGGGCTTCTTCGACACCGGCACGTCCGGGAAGATGCGGATCCAGACGCGGCCGGCGCGCTTCATGTGGCGGGTCAGCGCGCGGCGGGCGGCCTCGATCTGACGCGCGGTGATGCGCTCGGGCGCCATCGCCTTCAAGCCGAACTGACCGAACGACAACGTCGCGCCCGAAGTCGCGGTGCCGTGAATCCGGCCCTTATGCGCCTTCCGGAACTTCGTCTTCTTGGGTTGCATCATGGCTTTAAGCCCTCAAACCTTCTCTATTCGCTTCAGGCCGCGTCGCGGCGGGGCCGCGCAGTGTCGCCTTCGGCCATCTTCTTGTCCTGGGCCATCGGATCGTGCTCGAGGATTTCGCCCTTGAAGATCCAGACCTTGACGCCGCAGGTGCCGAAAGTGGTGAACGCGGTCGCCACCCCGTAATCGATGTCGGCGCGCAGCGTGTGCAAGGGCACGCGGCCTTCGCGATACCATTCCATGCGCGCGATTTCGGCGCCGCCGAGACGGCCCGAGCAGTTGATGCGGATGCCTTCGGCGCCCAGCCGCATCGCCGACTGCACGGCGCGCTTCATGGCGCGGCGGAACGCGACGCGGCGCTCGAGCTGCTGCGCAATCGATTCGGCAACCAGCGTGGCGTCGAGCTCGGGCTTGCGGATCTCGACGATGTTGATGACGACGTCGGAGGCGGTGATATCGGCAACGCGCTTGCGCAGCTTGTCGATATCGGCGCCCTTCTTGCCGATCACGACACCGGGACGCGCCGAGTGGATCGTCACCCGGCACTTCTTGTGCGGACGCTCGATCACGATCCTGGCGACCGCCGCCTGCTTCAGCTCCTTGTGCAGGATCTCGCGGATCTTGACGTCCTCGTGCAACAGCTTGCCGTATTCGTTCTTGCCGGCGAACCAACGGGAATCCCACGTCCGGTTGATGCCAAGACGCAGCCCGATTGGATTGATCTTCTGACCCATCGTATTCTCCCGCGCTCTCTTTAAGCGCTCGCCTCGGCCTCGACCTGACGAACAACGATCGTCAGCTGCGAGAACGGTTTAAAAACACGGCCCGAACGGCCACGGCCGCGCGGTGCGAAACGCTTCATCACGATGCCGTTGCCGACATGCGCCTCGGCGACAACCAGATCGTCGACATCGAGGTCGTGATTGTTCTCGGCATTGGCGATCGCCGATTCCAGGCACTTCTTGACGTCGACCGCGATCCGCTTGCGCGAAAACTGCAGGTCCGCAAGCGCCGCCGAAGCCTTCCTGCCGCGGATCAGTTGCGCGACAAGATTCAGCTTCTGCGGGCTTACCCGCAGCATCCTGGCGACCGCCTTGGCCTCGTTGTCCGGGAGGCTCCGTTCGCGCTTTGGTTTGCTCATCGCTTAGTCCTCAAGCCTTCTTGGCTTTCTTGTCGCCAGAATGGCCGTGGAAGGTACGGGTCGGCGAGAACTCGCCGAACTTGTGCCCCACCATTTCCTCGTTGACCGATACCGGCACATGCTTCTGGCCGTTGTAGACGCCGAACACCAGGCCGACGAACTGCGGCAGGATGGTCGAGCGGCGGCTCCAGATCTTGATCACGTCATGACGGCCGGACGCACGCGCGGCATCTGCCTTCTTGAGCAGAGAGCCTTCAACGAACGGGCCTTTCCAGACTGAACGAACCATGTCCGGCGTTCCTTACTTCTTCCGCTTGTGGCGGCTGATGAGAATAAATCTGTTGGTCGATTTGTTAGAACGTGTCTTCTTGCCCTTGGTCGGCTTGCCCCACGGGGTGACCGGATGACGGCCGCCCGAGGTGCGGCCTTCGCCGCCGCCATGCGGATGGTCGACCGGGTTCATGGAGACGCCGCGGTTATGCGGCTTGCGGCCGAGCCAGCGGTTGCGACCGGCCTTGCCGATCGAGATGTTCATGTGATCGGGGTTCGACACCGCGCCGATGGTGGCGGTGCAGCGGCCGTGAACCAGGCGTTGCTCGCCGGAGTTCAGACGGACGATCACATAGTCCTGGTCACG
>CAVRAH010000002.1:0-2084478 GCA_963718925.1 uncultured Alphaproteobacteria bacterium | reverse complement strand
CCTCAGTGAATCCAAGATCGTTAGCGATGCTTGCAAAGCTGTGCCTCAATACATGCGGTGTGATATCGGCGAGCTGAGTATTTTGGAAGATCTTCTCCCAGTGATTGGGGAAACTGCCGAACGCATAATCGTCGCCCTGACCTGGGAAGACGTGATTGCCAGCCTTGGCCACCCATCGCTTCTCGAGATATTCTACCACAGGCAACCCGATGGCGCGGGTCGAGGCCCCCTCCTTACTATGTTTAGGCGCAGGCAGCTTGCCTCCATGTCGACCTCGGTCCACCGTAGCTTGATCATTTCTGAGCGCCGACATCCCGTGAGAGCAATTTGCCGGATGATATCGGTCGTCATTTGGTATCTCTCATCTTCGGCGGCCTTGTGCATGCTTGAGGAACGGCTGTGTCCGCGGATTGATACGTGCTCCACCGTTACGAGACCGGCCAGGTCTGATCCGGAAATTCTCACTGTCATCGCGTGCCATGACGCGACGATTGACACCGGAAAAAGTCGACACAAGAGCTGCCGAGCACTGATCGCATCAAGTCGCATCAACGCGAACGACGGCGAAAAGCAGTGAGGCTCCCCCTCGGCACACATTGTGAGCGCCATCTCTCACAAGATTGAAGTTCATCAGGAAAATGCGAAGGGCGGCACCTGCACACATTGCGCTGGGCCATTTTGACGTCGCGAAAACTTGCAAAATCCAATGTGCAGACAAGCCCTTGCGACCGAAGAGAGCCAGCGAACGCCAGTTCGCTTTATCTTGCCGTCACTCCCAGCACTCGTCTGCTAGCCCGCGCCTCTCACCGCCCACCTCCAATTGCATCGAGGCTCTGTGAACGCCAGCGCAGCACTAGCGGAGCGAAGCGTTCCATCGCTGCAGGGGTGTGGGGGGATGGAACACCGCCGATGGAAGGGGCGATGGCAGGCGATGGAATGATCGTCGGCAGGGGCGTTCGAATGGGCGTTGGAAGCGATGGAAGACCGATGGAAGGGGCGATGGAAGGTCACCGGGATGCTCTCTCGATGTGCTTCCGGCGTTTCGACGCGGGACCCGTTTCCACGCTCACGATCCTGCCGGCCGTGAACAATCGCTCCATGGCTGCACGAAAAGCTTCTGCCGATACGCCGTTCGCCTCGGGATCGCCGGCCAACTCAAATGGTGCACTTCCGCGGCCGGTGCTTGGTCGGACCGGTCGGCCCTGGGCGATGCGCTTGTCGAGCAGTTTGAGGAAAAGCTCGTCGACGTCGCGCTCGGCGGCCGCCCGGTAAGGAGAGCCGTCGCCAGACGTCGCCGGAACGAACGTCAAGCCGTTCCATCGCAGTTTGATCTTCTCGCCGGCGCGCCCATAGTTCGACTTCTTGACCTCGAGTTCTCGGAGATCCGGATCGCTTTTGTCGACATCTGAGAGGTGCAACATGGAGCGGACGGAGTTGCGCCAGTCGACAGAATTCGCAGTCCCGGAGCCGTCGGCCAAGCCGCGCACCGACGGGTGATCGAGCAGCACAATGGCTGTCTCATTTTCGCGGGCGATCTTCCGCAGCATTGCGAGGAAGCAACGGACCTGGCGACGCGCGATGGCTTCGCCGTCAAACACCGCAGCAATCGAATTGATGATGACCAAGATCGGCCGGTGCGCAGTGATCCAGGCTTCGACCTGCAAAAGAAGCGCGGTTTTCGTGACCTTGCCGATCCGGTCCGCAGTCGCAAGCCAGGTCGCCTCAAGGTCCGGAAAATGCAGGTGCAGATCTGCTATCGCGTGCGGGTCGATGTGACGATGCCTGCAGATGCGTTCGATCCGGTCACGAACATTGGCCTCAGGTTCTTCGCAGCTGAGGAACAGCGCCGGCCCAGTCTCGACCACGCAACCCAGCCAGTCGCCGAGCCCAGCGGCGACGGAGACAAGCAACTGCACCGCTGTTTCCGTCTTGCCGGCGCCACCATTGCCTGAATAGAGCGTAAGATCGCCTGACGGAATGCGTGCTACCGCCAACCAGCGCTGCTTGAGCGGCTCAGTCCCCTTCCAGACTGCTGGCGTCTTGGTTTCCAACAACGGCGGTGTAGGCAAAGGCCGGCTGTCAGACCTGCTGTCGGACCGCGCGATCGGATGAAGCTCGATCGGCAGGTTTGCCGACATCGCGATTTGCATAACTGCCGATTCTTTGTCGCTGCCGGGCTCGCCGGCCAACCCGTGCAGTTCCGCGACTTCAAAAATCTTGTCCGTAACGGTCGCCGGATTGAGCCAGCCGCCCTGCACATACTGGCGCAGGTGATCCGCCATTTTCTGCAGAGCATCGAGTTGCGCAGACGGTGTAGCCGGTGCTGTTGCGACGATCCGACCGGCGAGCGAGAGCGCCTTCTGCGCATCCCTTATCGGCGTTGAGATGCTTGCATCACGGTTCATCCGATCAAGTCCGGAGCACGGCCGACCGGCTTGCGGCCACAAACCGCGCTTTGTGCTTAAGAACGTGACGGATGATTTCGATCTGATGCAGCGCGGCCGCGACGCGCCGTTTCCGCAGCTAGCCGGCGCTCGATGTATTCGTTGATCGATTTGACCGTGATCCGGCGCGACTTGCCTTCCGTGTAACTCTCCAACTCACCCGTGTTGATGAGCTCGTAGAGCTTCTTGCGGGAGACCTGGATGGCTCTCATCGTCTGGTTCGGTGAGGCCACAAGCGGCGCTTCCAACGCGAGGGAATCAGCAGACATTGGCGAAACATCCTGTTGTTTCCGGATGACTCCGAGCATGCCTGAATTGTTTCGTATCGCAATGCGTCCGCGAGAGCTTTCGCAATATCGGCGGCGCGAGGGGACAATTGTGTGCCCGGTGCGACCTTTGGTTCTTGACGTTTATCTCCCGCGCGAAAGCTTTGGAGCGCTTTCAGGTCAAAGCCGACATCAGTTGGCACGCGGGCTGGCAGGTTCGGTCGGGATAACCGTTGCGGACCTAATCAGACGGATGATGCCCCGACGCGGTTTTAGGCCACAGAGACGTCGGGTGGTCGTTCGTCGCGCAGGATTTCAGCGGCTGGAGGGCACCGTCAAGGGAATCAGTACTCCCTGGCCGTTTATTATCTCCTGTGCCGGCCGCTTCATGTGGCGCGAATTGGCATCGTACCCGAGATCATGGCTATCATCGTCTTTGCCGCCCAACATGGAACGAATTTGCTCGTCGGGATCGGCATAGTTCGATGAACCGTCGGGGGCCGTACCTGCCGAGGAGTCCATGGAGAAGGCAGACGCATCATGCGTGCAGAACAGCAAGGCCGCCGCCGCAGTCACAACAAAGACAAGGCGCATGGATGTTGCTCCAAATCAGGCAGCGATCTTAGCGCATGCACGACGGCAAAACTGTTACTTTCGCGCAACACTTCTTAAGATCTACGACCCGGTTACAGTCCAGGTTCGCATGGGCGCTTCGCGGCCTTCGCTGATTTCGATTTGGCCCATCGCGTCATTCCGTGCGACGCTCGCGTAGCTGTAGGAGCAAGGCGGATATCAGGTCCGATGTGGTACGCGATCGGCTTCGTGAGTACACGGCGCAGATCAACCAACTTCGCGAAAGCAGAGCCAGGTTGATCCCGCGCCCAATCCTTCATGAGCGCGCGCCGCTTCTTGAGCTCTTGTCCGCGCTGGTAGGCTGGCATGCTCTCTTGTTTGTACTTGTGCGCGAGCGCTGCCTCGCGGACGCCATCGGGATTGAGTGCGCGAACCTCAATTCGTCACCCTAAGGCGCGCCCGTTGCGGTAGGCTCGAACTGTGACCGCCATTCCCAAGAGATTAAGTACGGGCGACAAAGTTCACCGCGCCTTGCAAATCGGCGTTGGCTGTTGCGCAGGTGCCGGATGATCCTTCTTGTATTTGGCGAGAATTGGATCGAGGGTTTCTTTTGGCCAAAATTTTGGGGAGCCGATTTCTTTCAAGCAGGAAGAGTTCCAATAAAGTCCAGCCCCCAACAGCGACCGGTGGTCGGTCGCCACGGCTCGCGTGACGGCGTCGACGTCTGCGGCATCAGGATAGATGTACAGTGTCGTCGGATTGTCCCTCACCAGCGCGATAATTTGCCCGGCATCCGACGGCGACCAACTGGTGCAGCCATTGCTGCGGCCGCCAGCGTATTCCACCGGCGTTCCAAAAGGAACGTAACCGTCATGATTTGCGTATGGACTGCGCGGATCCTTTCGAAGACAGACGTTCCTCAACAATTCGGCCGGATGCCCACCGATCTCGCGCTCTCCGGCGTTTGGGGTCTCGCCTTCGCCGTCAAACTGAACGAATGAGCGTATCAAAACCGCGTCTTGTTTCGCTGAAACGCGGTAGTAGCCTTTGAAAGACGTCTTTATCTCGCTCGTCACATAAGCCCCGCCGGCCGTCAGTCTCGAATCCATCGCGTTGCCGAAGTTCTTTGCGCGCCGCCTTCCATTTGCGAAATCCGCGATGCCTTTCAAGTCGCGCCCGCCGCCGTGCCCCGCCGAAATCGCCCGAAATAATCGGTCGGATTCGCAAATAACGTAGAACCGGCGTCCCAGTGTGCCGTCGCTTAGATCGTTGGGACGCGTAGCATCCATTGCAAAATAGCAGCGATTCTTGACGACGCCCGCGCTCACTTTTTGCCGGTAATGCTCGCAACGTCCTGCGCGCTTGGCTCGGTTTCGGTCGAAACGCCCTGGGGCGCCATGAACGTGATGTCGTAGGCGGCGGCGAAATAGCCAAAGGCATCATGGGTCGAAATCACTCTGCGCCACTCGACAGGGATCGTCCCGAGCGCCTCGCGAACTTCAAGGTCGAGCGCCTTCAGCTTGGCCAGATAGGCCGAGGCATTGGCTCTGTACGTCGCGGCGTTGGTGGGATCGGCTGCAACCATGGCATCGCGGATGTTGGCGACATAGATCTCGGCGTTCCCAACTGATTGCCAGGCGTGCGGGTCCACTGACCCTGCGCCACGATCACGGCTCAGTACTTCGCCGGCGGTGACCTTGCGAGGCGCGATGCCGCGGGTTGCGACAACGGTAGTAGCATTCCCGCCCTTCGGCGGCCATTCGATCTCGAACGTGTTGCTCTTGAGGGCGTCAACGTCGAGATCGCCTTTGACGGCGAAAGCGGTCACCCGTTTGCCTCCACGCTGACGGATATCGCCCAGCGGTTCAAGGGGACCCGCGAGATCGGAACCTAATCTCTTCCAGGAATTCGCGGCGGGCAGCGATCTCGGCGTGTTCGCCATCATTCATCTCGCCCTTCGGAATAGACCAGGCTCCGTCGTCCTTGTGGCGCCAGTACGGTCCGCCAGGATGTACCAGCAGGACCTCCAACTCGCTGCCGGCCTGGCGATGCATCAGGATGCCGGCACTAGAAGCCGGGCGTCGACTTGTTTTCAAGTACGTTGCTCAGAGCTTGCGTGACGCTTGGGTCGTTAAGCTCGCCCAAGTCAGATAACCCCTATCAGGAGCGAGGGTGCGAGAAACAGATAATAACGGCTCTGTGTCCCTTGCGTTATATCAAGATAAGGCCGCAACAACTCAGCCATGCTGGCTGCGCACAATTGACCATACCGGAGTATGGCGGTGGATCTACCGTCCGGCTTCGAAGCGAAACAACCTGCCATTCTGCCCATCTTCCCATTGAACAGCGATGGTCTTGGGAACGTCATGGAGACTCCAATGTCAAAGCATGGGCACATGCCGCCGGTTCCACCGGCAAACCACAGCCAAAAAGGCCCGGGCGACCACTCCGAAATTCCGTCAAGCGAGCCGCTCAAGCATGCTGATGTAAATCCGGCCGAGCAAGGCCAGACCGCGAACATAAGACAAAGCACGACGAACAAGGGTTTCTTCAAGGGGCGCCGCATCAAATAGCGCGATCGCCTTCCACGCGATGTAACGACGGAGACGACGATGCTTATCGAGGTCAGGACAGACGGCAACATCAAAGGCAGCGAGCAGTCTTACGCTCAGGTGAGGGCTGAGGTCCATGCCGCGCTGGACCGCTACGGCGACCGTATCAGGCGGGTCGATGTGCACCTTAGCGATGCCATCGGTGACAAGACCGGTCATGACGACAAATGTTGCATGATCGAGGTGCGCCGCGACGGCCGCGAGCCCATCGTCGTGACACACCGGGAAAGCACCTTAGAACAGGCGATCCAGGGCGCTATTCACAGCCTGAAAACGTCGGTCGAAAGCGCCTTCGGAAAAGAGACCACCCGGGATCAGGACGGCGCGCGAGCAATGCAGGAGACGACCACGTGAACAAGGCAGAACCGCTCTGCGACCTCCGGTTTGTAAAGGCAGAATACCGGCTTGCCCGGCCGGCAGACGAAGCGCCGGAGAATTCGTTCGATATCTCAATTCGCCCGCTGACTGGCGGTCGGCAGACGTTCTCCGTGGCGGAGAAAAACGGCGAACAGTTCGCCGCCGAACTCGACGTTCTGGCAGCGCTCATTCGCGCACGGGTAATCCGCGCGCGTGTTGATGCTGAAGAAGCCGAGTAATAAGCCCTGGGAGCAGCGAGTCGTCCCCTGATTTGCAAGCGCGTCGAGAGAGCGCGCAGCTCCGAGCACCAGCCGCAGGTCTTACTCAAGCAGCACTAGCCGAACGTATGGGCGTCGATCGAGCTTACGTCAGTGACTTAGAATTGGGTCAGCGCAATCCGACTATCGTGACGCTGTGGCACATAACCAGAGCGTTACTCTTCTTACGGACATAGCCGACGCCCACAGGTGCAACTTCTTTAGAAGAGTCCGAAGTCGTCCCAAGGACCTTGATCTGGGTCAAGCTTCTGATGCGGCTTATGCCATCGCGTTCTGCCGATGACCCTTCCTGACAAGGCAGATTCTCCAAGCTTCCAGAGCATTGCGGACCTACCCTCGACCACCGCAATTTCTTTGAATGTCTTTCTCCATTCAAACCACAGGAATATGCCCGACTTCATAGTTTCGAGCGCCGAGTCAAATGACCTGATTGCTCATATCCTGAGTCTCAAGAACAAATAGAAATTGCGGACTTTCCGTTTGGACGAAGGCCTCAACCAACCAACCTGCGTTGGCTCGCCGCGCTGTGGGCGATTGCGCTGCGGAGAAGTTACTTAGTGTGAGGAATGCCCGTTAAATAGACGCTCCAATCATCGGGATCTTCGCCAGCATCAAGGTCAATTTCCTCGTCGCTGATTGCTTGGTCGCGAGACTGCTCCCACTCGGCGTGTTGTGCTGCCGTCGCTTCTCGCATCTGGATGGCAGACTTCCCATCCCATAGTGGCTTTTCGTCCGCACCGACCAGCGCCTTTAAATCAGATCGAATGCTGCCTTCTTTGTCATCGATCATAGCGTGCGCATCATCGTCATTCTCCGCACGAAATGCCAATACAGCTTCTTCGCCAATACAGGCGACGTATGTTTTCATAGTGAAAACCTTTTCATTCCCGGCACCGCACGCTTCAGTGGATCTCGGAGCTTGCTCGCTCGCTGACGGGCTTCATATCAACAATATCGCCGTCATCGACGTGGTCGCGGATCGTCTCGAATTCTGCCGAGTCAATCTCAAGAAGCCACCTGCTCCACGCTCTTGGATGGCCCGAAGGCGCGACGGGCTCGCCACCTGCTGTGTATCTATACTTCGCCAGCGCGCCCATCGCTCTTTCCATCGCGTCGCCGTCCTTCAGAGTTACCATGCACCTCATCACTTACCTCGCCTGTCTCGGTTTAAATTTGTATGGCACGGGGTCTCGGCAGCATGTTGACTCGGATCAAAGCAGGATGCGGCGTCCACCCGAGCATGGCCCGCCGCCTACCTTCTCACGCAGCAGTCACCTTTAAGAGGCGAGGCCCGCTTGGGTCATTCGGATCGCCTGATTGATCCGCATCAATGCGCAAGTCCAATAAAATGCCATTAATAAAAAATACGAGGAAATGGATAAATGTTTGATTTCCCAAAACAGTCTAAGAAGCCAAGCGATATTGCCGTTCAATTCAGAGAACTACAGCAGCTTCGCAAACAGGTCCGCGAGGCTGAGGAATTTTCACGAAATAAAAGGCATCGTGCCGAAATCTACCCGAAGGTCGATGACAATGACCGAAGACCGTAAAAGTCTGAGGGGGCGCATCTGCGCCCACTGAACATTCCGCCTCAATCATTAGCCCGCAGCGCCTGGCATCAATCTCCGTTTGCTCTATTAACTGTCGCCCCGACGCTTCACGTTAGCTGTAGGAGCGGTACGCCCCGATGAAAGCTGAGCGAAATATTACCGCGAAGTCCGAGGTAATCGACCCAAACATTCCTCTTCAATTAGCAGGGTCTGTGCCTTTGCTGGCGGTCAGGCTCGTGCATGCGGGATACTTGGCTGTCATCACCTTGGCGACGCTTGGATGGCTGTGGCTAATTGTATGGATCGTGCTGCAGCTGATCTAAAATCAGTCCCTTCGTTATTCTATCGCTGCCTTCGTCAGTGGTGCGAACGGAGGCGAGCGAGATGCGACAAGCTGATCTATGTTCAGTAGCGCTTATCAACTTGATGACTTGCCACACATCAGAGCATACCCGCCCGTCAGATGATCTTCGATGTTATTGGCGACTTCCTCGCAAACGGATGCCAACTCAAGCATCTCGTTCTTGACGACAACATCGTCTGCCTGCTCGGCAAGTTGCCGATACATGGCCGCTTGGTCCCGAAGATAATCAGGCCAATCCATAGAGCGAATCCGGGGGATCGAAGATCATCTAGTTTCCACCCTTTTTGAAGAGGATGAGACTCAATTCGCGGGCTTTCCTTTTCACCGACCCGACATGCCGGTTGAGCGATTTTGCGATCTCATTTGCACTGACATTCCTCTTGGCCAATATTCTCAGCCGAAGCATCTCCCGTTCGGTCCATGGCCGCGCCACACGCTCTACACCAATCGCAGCGTGAGCTGACGATCAGGACCGGTGAAGCTCGCGACGAAATCGCGGATGTGCTCGGGGACTGCAACGCCTTCGATATCGCAGCGGGTTTGAATTTCGAAGGCGATATATTCTGTGACATCCTCCGACCAATGCTCAAGCGTATTAAAGGCGACAACGCGGATCGGGTCGTTGAATTGTCCCGACATCAGGTCGGCGATAATAGTTTCGAGGTCTGCCCGCTCGACTTCGGTCTCGCGGTAGACGGTACCCAGTCCGTCGAAGCGGTCGATCACGAGGTAAACGGTTTGGTCCGCCCCGTAGTGCGGATTCCGGGGATTGCGACCAGGGATTCCGATTGAACGCGACCATGCGGTCCGATCGAATGCGGCCACCTGTTCCGACGAAGGCGGCCGGGGTGTCGTTGCCGGCATGAGGAGTTGGGTCAGCTTTTCTTGGCGGCGTCAAGATTGGCACGTTGGGCAGTTATTTTTCGCATGCTGTCTCCTTTGAGGATGAGGCGGTGAGCGTTGTGGACGAGGCGATCGAGGACGGCGTCGGCGATGGTCGGGTCGGCGATGACCTCGTGCCAATGCTCGATTGGCACCTGGCTGGTGATGATGGTCGATCCGCGCTGGTGGCGGTCGTCGACGACTTCGAGGAGATCGCGGCGCTGCTCGCCGGTAAGCGGAGCGAGGCCCCAATCATCGAGGATGAGCAAATCGACCCTTGATAGCGTCTTGAGGAGCCGCGCATAGCGTCCGTCGCCGCGGGCGAGCGCAAGAGCTTCGAACAGCCTTGGCAGGCGATGGTATAAGACCGATCGATTATCGCGGCATGCCTTGTGGCCGAGCGCGCAGGCGATCCAGCTCTTGCCGACGCCGGTCGGCCCGGTGATGAGCAAATTTTGCTTGCGGCCGATCCAATCGCCATCGACGAGCTTGGCAAAGAAGGCGCGATCGATGCCGCGCGGAGCGCGCAGATCGACATCTTCGACGATTGCGGTCTGCCGTAGCGAGGCGAACTTCAGGCGCACGATGAGCCTTTTGTTCTCTCGCTCGGTTGCTTCGCGATCGATCATCAGGCCGAGGCGCTGCTCGAAGGTCAGCGCGGTGACGTCCGGTTGGCGTTGCTGATCATCGAAGGCCTTGGCCATGCCGGCGAGCCCGAGAGCGGCGAGACGTTCGTGGGTGTGGTTGCTGAGCATAAGGTCTCCTTGTTGCTGGTCAGTGGTAGTAGCCGCGGCCACGGATGTTGCCGTGCTGAATGGGATCGGCGTCGGGGGTGGTGTCGGGAAGGAAGGCCTTGTCCAGGCCGGTCTTGAGGATCGAGGCGATCGACCGATAGCTCGCTGAGCCGATGCTGATCCCACGGCGGCATGCGGCTTCGAGACGTTGCGTCCCATAGATCTTTTCCAACCGCAGAATGCCGAGACAGGATCGGAAGCCCTGCTCGGGATGCGGCTTTGTCCGCATGATCGCCTCGCACAGCGCGATCGTGGACGGACCGACTTTCTCGGCGGCGGCCAGCAGACGCGCCGGCGTCCAGAAGGCGTATCGGCGATGCGCGCTCGGCATGTGCTCGGGGATCGTGGTGTGGCGGCGCTTCACGCCCGAGCGTGCGTGGCTGGCGATGCGGGTGCCGCGATGGAACACCTCGATGGTGGCTTCGGTGGCCCGCACCTCGACGACCTGGCGGATCATGCGGGATGGCACCGAGTAGAAGTGCCCCTGAACTTCGACATGGTAATCCGGCGCCACACGGGCACGACGCCATTCGGCGTACTGATAGGGCTCGGCCGGCAGCGGCATCAGGGCCGGACGATCGATGGTGTCGAAGAACTCGCGGCGGCTGGCACCGAGCTTGCGCATCAGGCGGGCGTTGAGTTCGTCGACCAGGATGCGGATCGCAACATTCAACTCGGCGAGCGAGAAGAAACGCCGGTTGCGCAGCCGCGCCAAAATCCATCGCTGGACGATAAGAACCGCCGCCTCCACCTTGGCCTTATCGCGCGGCTTGCGGGGCCGCGCCGGCATAATGGTGGTGCCGTAATGGGCGGCAAGATCCTGGTAGGTCCGGTTGACGCCTGGCTCGTAGCGGCTCACCACCGTCACCCCGGCCTTCAGATTGTCGCAGACGAGCGCCTTCGGCACCCCGCCCAGGAAGGTGAGCGCATCCACATGGGCGCCGATCCAGTCGGGCAGAGCCTCGCTGAACCGGGCTTGGGCAAAGGTGTAATTCGACGCTCCCATGACCGCGACGAAGATCTTGGCGGCGCGCACCTCCCCGGTGAGCCCATCGAACACCGGCACGGTATCGCCGGCGAAGTCCACGAACAGCTTTTCGCCGGCCGCGTGGGTCTGCCGCATGGTCGCCGTGATCCCGTGGCGCCATTCGACGTAAAGATCACAGAACCGGCTGTAGCCGTAGCCGTCGGGATGATGGCCGCGATATTCCTCCCACAGCAGCGCCAGCGTCACGCCGCGGCGGCGCAGCTCGGCATGGATGTATCCCCATTCCGGAAGCGGCTTCGATCGCGGTGGGTTGTAGCCGGCCGGCGCAAATAGCTTGCGCTCCAGCGCCGTGTCGTCGAGCTCCTCCGGGATCGGCCAGGTGATGCCAATCACCGCGGCGCGGCGGACATATTCCGCGATCGCCGTGCGACCGATCCCGACCGAGCGGGCGATCACCCGATCGCTCACCCCACAGGCATACTTCAGGCGCAGAACTTCTCGAATCTTCCGCATCGGCAATCTCTCGGCGGGCATCAGACCTCCCATTGCGTGGACCGCAAAAGGAGGACCTTGCCCCGTTCAGATTGCCGACAACTTGCCCCGCCTCACCCTATCAACAGGGTGGCCGCTTTCAGTCGGAATCGGTGGCCGCTTTGCCTCGGATTCCGCACCGTAGGGTACGATTCTTGGCGACCAGCCGCTACTCGGCATACGTACCTCCCATCACAAGGGCACCGGGAGTTTAAGCACGAAATTGGCAATGGTTCCTGCACAAAAGAAAGGCCCCGGAACCGCTGTCGCTCCGAGGCCTTACAGGCCAGAGAAATACATCCGCCCTCACGGCAAAGGCGGCGAAGGTGCTGGTTTCCAGCTGCGAAAGGGGTAGAATTCACTTTTTTGAAGAATGAATTTTTATGAAGAAATCAAAGTCCAACAAGGTCTTGCCAGAAGTCAAATGCGCCGCCTGCAACGGCACCGGATTTCCCACGGTAAAGCAACCGGTCCAACCGGGTCGCAGAGTCTATCCGGCACCATGCGAGAAATGTGCGGGAAAGGGATGGGTGTCACCAAGCGGGTCGAACTTGCGGAATCGAACTGAGTGAAGCGTGGTAAAGAGTAGCCCTGAACCAAGATACCTTCGCACCGAGAAAGGCGCGTCCATGGATGCCGATTGGTATTACGTCGAGAACGACACAACTATCGGCCCTACAACATTGGCGGGTGTGGTTGAAAAGTGCAGACGCACGGACGGCGAATGCTTGGTCTGGACAGAAGGAATGTCTGATTGGGCAGATGCGACGAGGGTGCCGCCTATATCCAAGTTGTTGCGACAGGCAAAGCTAGCACAGCATGTGCGTCGCGAGTTGGTAGAATATCTTGCAATTTCAGCTTACCTCTTTGTCTGTTTTGGCGCGTTGCTATTTTACAAATCGGCAATTCTCCGTACCGAGGGGATCGAATTCACGGCATTCGGCCTAGCGCTTGTGAAAGCCCTTATTTTGGGCAAGTTCATTTTGGTTCTTCAAGCAATTAAAGTTGGTGAACCCAGCGACAAGACCGGCATTCTGGTTGTCGATATTATAAAAACGTCTTTCCTATTTCTGATATTTTTGGTCGCCTTGAACGCCGTCGAGGAAATTGTTTTGGGCCTTTTTCACGGACGTGCCGTTCGCGATGTATTAGGCGAAATGGCGGACGGCACTCTGCCGGAGGCCATCGCTGTATGCGTACTATTGTTGTTGGTCCTGATACCGTATTTTTCGTTCCGTGGTCTGGCCTCGCGCCTTGGCGAGGGCGTTCTCTGGAAGCACTTTACGGAGCGCGGTTACGCTCAAGCACCGTAGCTGGCCGCGTTCTGGGATCGTAATATGACCGTAAGCGGTATGAGGTTCCACGTCCGCCCGGCGGCTACGATCGGGTCTTGAAGCGTGTCGGCATCCAGTACTGACGCATCTCTTCGACGATGGCCGGAATATCCTTGTAGGCCGTTCGCCGGAACTGTTCGGTTTCCGGTCCATTCCCGGGCGGTCCGAGCATCGGGCGCCCCTGATCGTCGACGCAGTGGAACAGGATGGGTAACAACAGACCGTGGTTGATATCGGCAAGATTTCTGAGCGGCGCCCAGGCCGATAGTCTCAACTTCATAGCGGCATAGAAGCCCTCGCACCAAGGACCCGCATCGATGTCGCGGTTCGGTTTACGTGCGAAGATCGGTTCGAAGGTCTTTGGCGCGTTGGTAAGCGTCTCAACGATCGCATTATGGCGGACCGCCACGGCCGAAATCGCCGCGAACTCCGGCGTGCCGCCATGATTGAAGGCGTCGACCTCGATGCCGAGCAGAGGGCAGATCCACTCAGGCGGATCCATCGACACCGGCCCAGCTACAACCGCGGTCACGAAGCCGTCGAGCATAGACAAATTCGTGGCGGCGGCGCCGGTTCTGCTTTGCAGCCATAGGTCAAGCTTGTCGAGCGGCATGGCCACCGCCGTCATCGGCGGGTGGGCTGAGCGGCGACGACGCGCACTCATGCAGCGGCTCGGTTAGGTGCCTCGCGGTCTGCTTTCCAGTTCCAGGCCAACAGTTCGTGGAGTTGATGGTTCTTGGTGCGGCCTGACACGATCCGCTCGAGCACGTCGCAGAGATAAGTCTGCGGATCGAGCCCGTTGAGTTTTGCTGTGTTAAGGAGCGAAGCTAAAATCGCCCAGCTCTCGGCGCCGGCACTTCGCTTCCACTGAATAACGAATTTTTTCTTCCAAGTGCAATAGGACGCATCGAACGCTCAACCGTGTTGGTGTCAACCTCCACCCGACCGTCAGTCAGGAACATGTTTAGCCCATCCCAATGGCCCAGCGTATAGTTGATGGCCTCCGCCAGCGGGGATTTGGACGAGATATCCTTGAGCACTTCGGTCAACCGCACCTTCAATTCCGCCATCAGCGGCCCGGCCTCGCTTTTGCGAGCAGCCAATCGTATCTCGGCGCTCGTGCCCCGGACACGTTGCTCGATAGCGTAAATCGCTGCGATCCGCTCGATCACTTCCTGTGCGAATGGCGACTTCGTTGTCTTGTACACCTTCACGAACTTCCGTCTGGTATGCAACAGACAGAACGCGAGCCGGATTGGTCCAGCCTCGCGGGCGTCCTTGGCCAGCGACTTATAACCGACTGGGCATGCGCCCGCTCACCCGCCCCATTCCTCCAACGCGTACAAAACAGCTTGATGTAGAACCCGGTGAAAAAAGGCCGGACGGTCACCCACGCCAGCCGCCAGCCCCCTGTCAGACGTCAAGAACGACCGTGCTCTCGTGAATAGATCGGGCTAGGTGATCATCAAAAGGTGAGGAGGGTGTGGAGGGCATATCTCGAACCAACCTCACTTATTCGGATAGCTCGGCACCCGATGCGTCCGACAATCATACGGACCGTCCGAGCCGGACCCCTTGATATTTTGATTGTAGAATTGGCCCATCGACGGTGCGCCCATCAAACCTTCAAACGCCGCGGCAGGCAGTTCACAGTAGTGATAGTACGTTCCGCGCAGGTTAATGACCATATAGCTCTGCGGTTTGTCGTAACAAACACGTTGAATGAACGATGAGCGCGGCGTGTCGGTGCAGACGAACGTCTTCAAATCGACCGGCCCACGATATTTTACGTCAACGGTTTCCGAATGTGCTTCGGCGGCCAGCAGAAGCAGGAAGAGCGCCGTCGCTATTCTGGGCGTCATCTGGGACTATTTCTGAACATCTTGAAGGGCTCTTCTGGCTGCCTTCAGTAAACCGCCCCGGATCACATAAAGATAGGTCTCACCCATTGCGAACTTCACGTCTTTGTTCAGATCGAGCTTGGACGAATAAGATTTGAGAAAGGTATTAAAGGTCTGGGCGAGTTTGATGAACTGACCAGCCTCAAGACGCGAAAACGACTCGGATGATTCGTTTCTTCGGGGGTAGCCGTCCAGCCTGCGGTTATGCGTGATGCCTTTTGGTGTGATCTCGAACTGGTCCTTACGGACTGGTGTACTTGTCATCCTACGCTTCCTATCGGCGGCAGTACGACTGATAGTCAGACACCGCCGTTTAAAAATCATCTTGTGCAGGCGGTAGTCGTCTGACCTCTGACAACCTAGTTGATGCGAGCAAGGCTTACTACCGTGGCGAAATCAGTTTGACAGAAGAACGAAAGAAGAACAATATCCGAGGCAGCCGCCAGCGATAGTGTCCATGCCCACTGATCCAGAGCCCCTGCCGTCCGACCCCGACCGGCTTGAAGTCGCGACCGACCAAGCCATTGCGGCTTGCGGCGGCAATGTCCGCAACGCCGTGAAAGCGTTGATCGTCACGAACGAATTCCTAGAAGCGCAGATTGAGGAGCTACAAGCCGCCGTCTCAAACGGCTACGCACGGGGCAAATTTGAACCCGTGCCGCGTGATAGGAAAGATTGGTACGATTGAGTAGGTGAGCCATGGCCGGAATTACATATTTCGTGGCGTTGCCGTTCGATGTTGCTGATGGCAGCGTTGTTGTCGGTGAACCAATTGAGTGTCTAAGCCCAGCAGCCGCAATAGAGCGTGCGCAAGGTCTTTGGAAGGTATTGGGTCATACAGGTGCGGTCGCATTCAGTCGCACTGGTGATCCAGCTACCGGCGACTTTCGCGACGCGACTGTGTTGCGAAAATTTGGCGACGTGCCGGATGATTTAAGTGCGTTATGAGGGTGTGAGGCAAGATGATTGCGAGCAGCCGGATTAATCAAGGCAGAACGCCGACGATCAGCCGACAAGGCTCAAGGAGACACTTTTTGTTCGGTAGCGTCGCGATCATCCTACTAACGTCACAGTGCGTCGGCTTCTTCTCAAACTTCTGAACCGGCTTAGGATTAAAAAGCACCTAAGTATCTAAATTGACGAAAGAAGGGGATTTAAGAATGGATTCCTTTATTGTTGCACCCGAGCTGAGGGGTACGAAAGGCGATATCGTCGCTGCCAAAATCGAAGTGCCCATTCTTGCTGCAATGATTTACGGTATTGTCGAATTCGTCCGATTGGGTTGGTCCCTAGATCACTACTTTTTCACTTACGCACCGGTGCTAGGCGGCATCGCTGCCTCAGTGGGTCTTTTCACTTATTTTTTTATTGTATCGGTGAGGCAGAAGAGGAGCTGGAAAACTCTCTTAGTTGTGCTCGGATTTCTTCCATATTTCTATTCGCTATACGTCATTGGTGTTCTCGGGCTGTACACTATATTTGAAGGCGTCGTCGGAGTGTTTTCATTTTGGTCAATGATCGGTGTGCGAATTCCGGAGCAAGTCGCCCACCGATTCCGAGATGATGCCGCCCACCTATTCCGATTAATTGTCGCCCGGCATTCCGATTAATCCTCGCCCACCATTCCGGGATGATGTCGCCCGGGGGGGACGGTGATTTCGGAGACCTCTGCTGGCTGTGTGTAGGGTCCGTTCTTTGGCTTTTGCCGGGGAGTGGATCGATGCCAGCGGAGAGGGTTGCGATGCGGGTGGTGCGCGAAGTCCTACGTTTGACGTTTGCCGGAGTTTCCAAGCGGGAGGTGGCGCGCCGCACCGGCTTGGCATCGTCGACAGTGCGGGCGACGATCGCCCGTTTCCAATCGCTCGGGCTGATCTGGCCGTTGCCCGAGACCATCACGGACAGCGATCTGGAAGCAAGGCTTTACAAGAATGCCGGCAAGAAGCAGGGCCATCGGCGCAGTGCCGAGCCGGACTGGGCGCTCCTGCACCGGGAGATGAAGCGCAAGCACGTCACCTTGTCGATCTTGTGGGACGAGTACATCGAGGCTCACCCGGACGGGTATCGCTACAGCCGCTTCTGCGAGCTTTACCGGTCCTGGGAAGGCAAGATCTCGGTCACGATGCGGCAAACCCATTTGGGCGGCGACAAGCTGTTTGTCGATTACGCCGGCGACACTGTCCTGGTGGTGATTGACCGACTGACCGGGGAGATCAGGAAGGCGCAGATTTTTGTTGCCGTCCTGGGGGCATCGAACTTCACCTATGCGGAGGCGACGTGGACGCAATCGCTCGCCGACTGGATCGGTACGCACACGCGCGCCTTCGAGGCCATCGGCGGTGTGCCCCGGCTTGTGGTGCCGGACAACACCAGGACCGCGGTCATCAAGGCGTGTTTGTATGAGCCGCAGGTCAACCGGACCTATACGGAGATGGCTGCGCATTACGGTACCGGCGTGCTCCCCGCAAGGCCGCGCAGGCCGCGCGACAAGGCCAAAGTCGAAGTCGGCGTGCTGATCATGGAACGCTGGATTCTGGGCCGCCTGCGCAATCGGCGATTCCACAGCTTGGGCGAGTTGAACGAGGCCATCACAGAATTATTGGCGCGGCTGAACGACGAACGCCAGATCCGGCGTCTCGGCGTGACGCGGCGCCAACTGCTCGAAGACCTCGACCGGCCCGCGCTCAAACCATTGCCGGCCGAGCCCTACGTGTTCGCCGAATGGCGCGCCCGCCGTGTCGGAATCGATTACCACGTCGATGTCGACAAGCATTATTACAGCGTGCCGCATCGCTTCGCCCGCGACGAGGTCGAGGTCCGGCTCACCGGCCGTACTGTCGAGATATTTGCCAGAGGCGAGCGGATCGCCGCGCATCTGCGCTCGAGCGGCAATGGCAAACACACGACCGTACAAGAACACATGCCCTCCAGCCACCGGCGTTACGCCAACTGGACGCTCGATCGCATCCGTAAAGATGCCACCGCGATCGGCCCAGCGACTGCAGCGTTGTGCGAGCTGATACTGGAGCATCGTCCGCATCCCGAACAGGGCTTTCGAGCCTGTCTGGGAATCGTGCGGCTGGTCAAGCCGTTCGGCATGGCGAGGGTTGAGGCCGCTGCCACGCGTGCGCTTGATATCGGGGCGCGGACCTACGGCTCGGTCAGATCAATCCTCGACAACAATTTGGACCGCCACGCCGGCAGACCGCGCGGCCCGGACGGCGTGACGATCCTCCACCCCAATATCCGCGGCTCGCGCTATTACCATTGAGGAGACCATATGCTCACCCATCCTACCCTCGATCAGCTCAATCAGCTTGGGCTGTTCGGCATGGCCAAAGCCTTCGGTGAAATCGCCGCATCGGGCGACGCCGCGGCGCTCCCGCATCCGGATTGGCTTGCGCTGCTGCTCGACCGCGAGATGAGTTACCGGCACGACCGGAAGCTGACGGCCAGGCTCCGATATGCAAGGCTTCGCCACCCGGCAGCCGTCGAGGATGTCGATTATCGTGCCACGCGTGGTCTCGATCGGGCGTTGTTCCAGAAGCTCGCCGAGGGTCGTTGGATCGACGCCCACGATAACGTCATCTTGAGCGGCCCGACCGGGGTCGGCAAAAGTTGGCTTGCCTGCGCTCTCGGACACCGGGCTTGCCGCAATAACCGGTCCGTTCTCTATCAGAGGGTTCCCAAACTCTTCGCCGATCTTGCGCTGGCGCGCGGCGATGGCCGTTATGCCCGGCTCCTGCGGGCACTCGGGGGCGTACAACTCCTCATACTCGACGATTGGGGTCTCGAACCTCTCGATGCCGCCGCACGACATGATCTGCTGGAAATCCTCGAAGAACGCCATGGACGACGATCCACGATCGTCACCAGCCAGCTCCCGGTCGACAAATGGCACCATGTCATCGGCGATCCGACTTATGCCGACGCCATCCTCGACCGCCTCGTCCACAACGCCCACCGTATCGATCTCACCGGAGACAGCCTACGCCGGGTCCGCGAAAAGCCCGCCAAAAAAGATTGACCATTCACAACGAGCAGTGCCACAACTTCAACAGCCAGCGAGGCACACGCCCTGGGCGACATCATGTCGGAATCCATGGGCGGCATCATCCCGGAATGCCCGGGCGACTTCGTCGGAATCCGCAATCGGTGGGATCTTTTGGGTTTTTGTGGGATTTCATCTGATCTATCGGTTTTATCTGATGACAGAAATCGTCAGGCAACACGATGAAAAAGCGGCGCTGGCTAATTCTACCATTCGTCAAAGTGACATGGGCTGAAAACGGTGTGGATGCGTCCCGCGTCATCACCTAAGTTTGACGGGCCGTGGCTGTCGCGCTTGGCGGACCCTTTTCAAAGCTTTATCGAAACGACTCCCATCACCCGCTTCATCGAGGGGTGCTTCCGGTTCTTCACCCTGATCCAATGCTACGACCGGCCTGTCTGATAGGGCCGGTCGCGACGCTTCGACACCAAGTCCTCTAACCCCATCCGGCAGGCGGCCCGCACATTCGCTACGTCAGTTTCCGAATAGCGCTACCCAGATTTGGCCTCGCGAATTACCTGATAAAGGCTGGCCGAACCTACTACCACTGGCAGCAGTCCCAATAGCGCCCAAGACAATGGCCAACCCGCGTTGTTGGCGCTGACCAAAACCCAAACGCCAAAGGCAATTATTCCTGCCGAAATTAGAAACGAGAGCGCTGTGTCCATGATTGGTCCCGTCGCACGCATGACACACTGCTCCCGTGCTCTACATTTTTTCTAACGCTTTTCCACCCTAGTGCGCCAAAGCTCTTCGAAAGTGATCAAGTCATTGGGTGCCGACGCTTGAGCATCCATTGGATCGCTAGAATCTTCCGCGGGTGCCGCCCTTGCCAATTCTTCGGCAGAGGTTGGTTGCGAGGAAGTCCCCAGCGGCCATTCCAGCAACGATTTCGAGAGCCCGGGCTTGCCTTCGTACCAGCATTTTCGCCCATCAATGATACGATAGGACCACCAGCCCGAGTGCGGATTTGATGGCATCGCGAGACTGCATTGTTGTTTCGCCTGTGCATATGGCACCGCGACTGGCGAGAACGCGGCGACAACGCAAGCTACCAACGCAACTGACCTAATCTGTTTCGTCATCCTCAAAGATTACTCGTTGCTGCAATCTACTTACGGCGACAACCAAATTGGGCTGTTCGAGAACTTCCACCAATTCGGCGAGAATGCGCTCGTTGTTCTGGGGTCGTGGTTCGAGGTATTCCTCCAGTATGCGTTGCGCTTCGTTGACGGCTTGAAGAACCAACTGTTGATCGGTCATGCCTTCTTACATTTTCGATGCAAAAGAAAGATCAAGTCAATTTTTGGAATTATCCCCTCAACTTTTGTTTCAAGAAGGAACCTGAGCGGCTAAAAATGCCAATCCGCTCAGGCGGACATCTCGGCCCCGGTTGTACGGATAGTCTCGAACCGTTTGTCTTGTCGGGAGGGGAACGCCATGAATTCGACCTCAACCCCTCAAAATTCACAGGCCCGATACAAGAAGTCTGATTGAAAAGATCAAGGACGAAATCAAAAAGCGGGCGGAAACGAAGGCTAGGCGCATGATGCTGAAGGTGCCGAAGAGGGTGGCGAAGCGGTAAGGCTACGGGTGGCCAAGAGCAGGACGATAGCGCAAGAGTGCTGATCTGTGAGGGATCAAAAGCACGGCCCCGCCATTGTGAGATCAGTGGGGGGTGACGGGGCCGTGCCTCGGGCCGCTTATGGGGGGCGCAGCCCGATCCGAAACTGCTGGCGGCGAATTTAGTCAATGGACACGAGCTGTTCGTCCCACTGCGCCGCAAGATTCTTGATCTGGTCGTAATTTAGGATCGCTGGATCGCCTTCGCGAACGATGGTCGCCCGCTTGCGCTCCTTGGGTAGCAACGTCATCGCTCGGGATACCGCCGAGCGCAGTTTCATCGTGCCATGATCTGTCAGTGTGACTAACTCTTCGGGGTCGAAGGCCATTGTGGCATGCCTGTGCTTTCGGCTGGCCCGCAAGCCAGCACACGCACCCCCGATGCCCAACTCTAGAAAAGCCGACTTAGGTTAAAAGCTGGTTTACCACGATGAGCATTCACGCCGCCGCCTGATCTTCTTTATCGCTTCCCCGCGCCACGATCTTCAGCCGGTCATCCGGCAATGGTCTCTGCAGCGCCTTCGCTTCATCCCATGGTGCCCGCATCCAAACGTCGCGCTCTTCGTCGGTCGTCAGGATCACCGGCATGGCCTTCTGATGGATCACGGCCGGCCCGTGCCGCATCACGGGTCGGCGTCGATGTGCTCCGCGCTGCCTACGAAAACCAGGTAACTCGCCTTGCCGAGGCGTACCCTACGGCCCGCGCCTTCCCGGACGATGACGGAATGTGGCTTCTCGCAAGAAGCTCGATCATCTCGGGTTTGGTGCGGAAGGCCACGTTTCTCGTAGCCCTTCCCTACCGGCAGGGCCTGGGACCCCGCGCTTGGGGGTTCTGGACCATCGGCACTGAGGCTAGATGGATCGGCCCACGACATACAAATTTCCAAGACGGTTCGGTCTGCGCGTTCTCGCCGTACGAAGGCGCGTGGTCCGAAGGCGGGGACCTCAGGACGTTGCTGGACCTCTACAGTGTTTGGGCGCTGCGTCATCTGCACTTAGAGGTTCTCTGCCGGTGGCCGGGAAAGCAATACGGCCTATTCGGCGTAGACCCCGGAGTGCAAGCTTACTACCGGCTGATCGAGTGCAAGGATGACGAGCTTTGCGGTTGCGGCTCGGAAACTCGGCGGTACTCCGAGTGCTGCAAGCTGTCGGATCAGCAATGGAATATCCTTGAACTCATGGGCATGTTCTTGCGCCACGTCGAGGGCGGCTTTCAGAGTCGCCGGCCGCCGCCCTCCGTTGTGGGCTTCATAGAAGGTCGATCTGCTCTTCCGAAAATAGCGGACATCCACCTTCAGATGGCTTCCCGCTGACCCCGCAGCGGCTCTCCAGGTCCGGAAGCGCGATGTGGTTTTGACCCACACGTCACGGACATCTTGCTGGGCGTTGTTCCGATTTCGGGCCAAGCGCTGTTTGCTATGTGTTTGCTAATCGTTTGTCGATCGCCCGTCACCCACGATAACTATTTGATTTCCCTGGCGCACCCGACACGATTCGAACGTGTGACCTTTGCCTTCGGAGGGCGCAGGATAGCTATACACGCCTTATGCTAACCACTCCACCTCTTGACGGTGTGCGACCACAGAATGTTGCCCAGTCCGCCATTAGGCGCCGCCGCTTCATCCATAGGATTACACTCCTGCCAGGGCATTTTGCTCTCCTCGCAAAAGGCCCCATTGTGTAACCCATGTCTCCGGAATGAACTGTCACCCTTCTCTCAGGAAGGGCAGCACGTTCCGATCGTGCCGAGACTGTGGCGGTTCGATTTTATCATTTACACCATTCTTCACATTAGCGACATGCATGTGGACATGAGTTAAGCTGCCATGGGTGCGGGGCCCGATTACCTAGGACATCAAGCAGCAAAGCCCTGATGAATTGCCCTGCTTTGGCACCATCCCTTAAGGGACTGGGGAGGGGCTATCTGCCCGAAGGGAATACTCTGTAGTGTCTGGCGAAGCCTCATGCTCCCCCATGGAAGGTCGAGCCGATCTCCGAGGAAGTTATTCCATGGACGAAGATATCTTGCACAAATTGGAGGAACGTCTCGGACCGCTCCGCGCGAGACAGCGATTGGGTATCGAGACGGACCATGAGGCGCAAATCTTCGGCAAAGGCCTGCTCTCCTTTCACATAGAGAGCTGGTATCCGGTCCATTCTGTCATTCGAAACGCACTGAAACTGACCGGTCTCTACTGGCGCGGACGCCGGAATACAGGACGCATTCTCGTCAAGCGCAATAACTTTATATTCAAGGAGTTGCCGCCGCTTTTTGACGGTTTCACCATACTCCACCTTAGCGACATGCATGTGGACATGAATGAAGGTGCCATGCAGCGCCTGATCGAACTCGTCGGCGACATGCGTTACGATTTATGTGTTCTAACCGGCGACTATCGAGGGAAGAATTTTGGACCGTTCGAGGCAACCTTGGATGGCATTGCAGGAGTGCGAGCTCATCTAAAGGAGCCCGTTTATGGAGTAATGGGCGACCACGATACCATCCAAATGGTTCCGGGGCTGGAAGCCATGGGAATACGGATGCTGCTCAACGAGAGCGAGGCGATCGTGCGCGGTAATCAGCAGATCTATCTAGCCGGAATTGATGACGCGCACTGCTTCAAGGTCGACAATATCGAAAAGGCTGCAGCGCAAATACCGTCTGGCAAGTTCTCCATCTTATTGTCGCACACACCGGAAATCTATCGCCAGGCGGCTCATGCCAATTTCAATTTGTTGCTGAGCGGTCACACGCACGGTGGCCAGATCTGTCTGCCAGGATCTATTCCGATCATACTTGACGCTGTATTGCCTCGATGGATGGGGGCGGGAGCTTGGCAGTATCACAACATGACTGGCTACACGTCCGTGGGTGCTGGATCGAGCGTCGTTCCTGTTCGTTTCAACTGTCCGCCGGAAATCACCCTGCATTGCCTTCATTCGGGCTAACGTCCCGCTAATATGGTTCGTCGCGCAGGTGGGCCCGGAATAGAAGACGGGACAGAATTAGCGCGCCAATAAAAAAGATCCCGACGCCAACCGCTATGTCTGCGATCGTCAATGAAAGTGCATCGCGGCATGCCAGCATAGGAAATAGGGATTCGGGCACCTGATCGAGCCCGAGCGCCTGGCCGCTCGACGGCAAGTTTAGGCGGCGCTTCACGAAACTGGAGAACAGATCGCCGGCCATTGCCGGGCCCGCTACCATGGCTCCGATCGTCAGGTCCATGCCGATTAGCGGTGCACTCGCGGTGGTGACGAGGATCGAGACCACAGTCCCGCGGATAGTTTTCGAGTGACCAAACAACGGCCGCCCATCAAAAAATATAGTTCCGGCATCCAGTGGAAACGAAAAACGCGAGCCGAAAATCTTCTTCGCAACGATCGGTGTGCCGTTCGCCAACGTCATTAACACCAATAATTGCAGGATGTGCAGAAGTTGCATCGCTATAGTCTATCCATCCGGTCGTTTCACGAGTTTGCTGACAGTCCGAAGTTTAACCCTGCCATAGTTTACGCAGAATTCGAAGTCCTGCACTCGGGGAGAGGCAAGACCGCAGGTTAGTTTGCTGACTGTCGGGCGAACGCTGCCAAACGTGGCCCGGGTGTGCCTGAAACGCGGAAATGACGCTCCGGTCGCTACGATAGGCTTAGTTTTAAAGGGATCAGGAGTCTCGCCGGTCCATCTTCGGAGGGCAACGCTCTGTCGGTGCCTGATCAGCGGCCGCTCGGCACGACACCTATTTCAGCAGCTTTCGAAAATTGCGTCCATGCCCGGTCCTATTCCGGCCAAGGCTCTCGAAAATTAGGACCGGGTACGGACGTATTCGAGGCGCCATTGGCACAATTCGAGCGGTGAACCTATTCATGCCACGGCCCGTTTTTTGGCAGAGCGTGAAACTTTCGCCGTCCGCGATCGCGATGGGACCTTCGCCTCGATATCGGAAATGCTGGGAGCATCCAGTTCGTAACGCGGAATCTGCTTGATCCATCCGTGACTCACTTGCGGCCAATGGCTCCCGTACTTTGCTCCTTCGCCGCGAGGCTTGTGGCCCTGAAGAGCATCCAAAATGTCTTCCGGTATTCTCGCATATCTACCGACCGATTTAAAAAGATGCCGCCACGCGTGCGACGGTTGAACCTCCGTTGCGATCCCAACGGAATGCACCCACTCACCAAGCCTCTCACCGACTTTTTTATAATAAGGATTCTCTTCGCTTTTTTTGCGTGCCCGCTTCGGATCATAAAATAGCGGCAGACCCGCGCGGGTCTGAACGTAGTTCAAAAAGCCCTGATCGATCAGGTGGGGATGCAATGGGACTTTTCTGGCCATCCCGGTTTTGACCGTCCCCGCTTCGGGAGTGATGTCGAGCATCCAAATGACTTCGGTCCGGTCATCCGGGTTCACTTCGGGTTTGACATCGGATTGCCGGGCCTGTGTGATTTCATTGAGGCGAGCGCCGGTGTAAGCCAAGATCCATGGAATCCATCGACGCGCCGCCGCATTTTCCTTCGACATCAGCGGTGATGGTGCCTTCAGCGTTGCCTGAAGAATGAGCCTCACCTCTTCCATCGTGAATTCACGATCACGCAGCTTCGGGACATTCGATTTTTCGACCTCAATCCCGAACGCGACGTTGGCGAGAAGTTTTCTATCTCTAACGCAACGGTTGAGAATCCATCTGACGGCGGCCAGGTAAACTTCGCTGATCGTCGTGGGGTGCAGATTTTGCACGACCATCTCGTCCCGCCAGGAAACCAAACCTTCGAAACTCAAATTGGCGAGGTCGCGGCCAAAGCGCCTTTCGACGGCGCGCATGACGGACCGCCAACGCTTTCGGGTCGCCGGCTTCAGACGCGGCGAGTATTTCTCCCACATTGCCCACAGATCGAGCTCGGGCCCGACCTTGCGCGGTTCGAACTTAGGAAATTGCTGAGCGCGTTCGTCCGGGGTGTAATCACCCAGGGAATTCTTCAGGAGTTGCTCTGCTCCTAGTTTGGCCGCATCGGCAAAGGCTTTCACGAAGGTCGTGAACTGTGCCTGATCGAGGACATAGCCGCGTTCCGCGAGAAACTTCCGAGCGTCCGGACCATATCGGAATTCGCGATTCTGGCGGATGACGTCATAGAAGCCGGTGAGCGGCGAAGAGTGGGCGCGCGAATATTTTTCGATCTCGGCAAGCCACCGGCCAGGGCCGCCCGGATCGCGCTGATTCTTGGCGAGCATGTCACGGTAGAATTCGCCAGCAAGCCCAAAAAGGTCAGCGTGATCCGGTTGAGCATTTCCACGCAGCCGGGCCCACTTCTCGGCGATCTCGGCGGCTCGCTTTGCGTGAAGCGCCTGGGCCTCGCCGGGATTCCTGGTCCGGAGCGAAAATTTCTCTTCCCGCTTGCCAAGGATTTGGCGCAAGTCGCCTGGGATCGCTTTGCGGAACCAGTACATTCCGGTGCGGGGATGACGCCAGGGGCGCGACATTGGCAGGACCACTTTGTACCACTCCACTGTACCAACGGAGCGTTACAAAAGTCCTTATTTCTCAGAAATACCCGCCAAATAAGGGCTTTTCGAATTTGTGGCGGAGAGGGAGTCCGCCCAAAAATGAAAGAAACGCCCATTTTGTCTGGATCGGTAGCACGCACCTTTTGGCTACATACACTTATACATACACCTCGCCGTTGAGAACCAGCGATTTCATCGGCCGTCTTTCAGAGTTTTAGCACCAGCATATTCTTCCCAAAAATGGAAATCCCTTCTTCCATTTTTGGGAACTCCACGCTAGCGTGCGCTCATGCTGGTTATCGGCGCGGACATTGTTGAGCGCTACTTTGCCGAACGTTCCGGCCATCGAGGCATCGACGCGGCGCGGGCCCAGTACCGGGCATGGCTAGCGATTGCGGAGGCTTCGAACTGGCGCACGCCGCAGGACGTGAAGCGTTCGCATCCCAAGGCGAGCATCCTAAAAGGCGGGCGCGTAGTGTTCAATATCAAGGCCAACGACTACCGCTTGATCGCCTTGGTACAATATCGCGACGGCGTGTTGATAATCCGCTTTTTCGGGAGTCATGAAGACTATGATAAGGTGAATGCGGAGGCGGTGTGATGAAGGCGACTTTGATTATTATCCAGAATGAGGCCGATCATGAGACGGCCAAGGCGCTTGTTAGCAAGCTGATGCGATCGAGCGAGGCTGACGACCGCGCGCGCATGGTGGCGCAGGCTCGCCTAATCGAGGCATATGAACGCACGCGATGGCCGCGCAAAGCGCCGCCGTTGCCCGATTTGCTGACCTATCTGATGGAGCAGCATGATTTGACGCGCGCCGATCTTGTGCCGCTTCTGGGCACGGCGAGCCGTGTCAGCGAGGTCATGTCGGGCAAGCGCGAATTGAGCATGACGATGGTAAAGCGCTTGCGCGAGCGTTTCCATGTTCCAGCGGATTTGCTGATTTTGGCCAGTGAGAGTGTCGCGGCCTAGGCGGAGAGGAACGCGCCAGTAAGTTAAGTATTTTCCAGAATTCGGTGGCGGTCTAAAGCGATGAGTGTGGAGGCCCGGAGGACCCGTGCGAGGAAATGGTACAACCACCGACCTCACCGGACCTCATCTAATTCGCGTTTCGCGCACCATGAAGCGGGATCGGCGATCCAGCGATTGATATCGGATTCATGCCAGCCGGTGCCGTTGACGCTGATTTTGAGTTGAGCCGGGAAGGTGCCTTCGGCGATCTTGCGGTAGATGGTGGACCGGGAAAGCCCGGTCCTAGCGAGGACGGTCTTCAAACGGATGATACGATCTGGTTCGCGCATGGCCGCGCTGCCTCCTGCTGGCTGTTTCTGACTGTCCCTGATCCAGAGAGGACAGGTCGCTGCAGACGCGCAAGAGCAGTTTACGTGTCGCCTTACTGTGGCGTAGAGACGGCGGAAAACAGAACGGTCAAATTCCGATGCCCCGGCCTCTGCCGAGGTCGATGCCGTGGGTGAAGGCGAGTTCAAGGCCAAGCCGGCGGCCCGATTCGAACGATATGCCGAGCTCCCGCTTGCGATTGGCGAGGATGGACTCCAGTTGCGGATCGCGCTCGAGACTTCTCGCCATATCGCCCATCGCCGAGCGCGCGGCCCTGTAGCCGGAGATGTCGCCCGCCTGATACTGGCGCAGACTGGCCTGGTCGAGCTTCTGCCAGTCCTCCACGAAGCGGTCGGCGCGACGACCCGGATTGATGCGCAGCTCGGTTTCGAGCTGGAGGGCGCGGATGGCGCGGTTGACCCGGCCTGACCCAGCCTCGTGGGCAAGATCCGGGTTCTTCTTGTAGGCGGCTTCGGCGTCGTGCGAGCCATAGGGCCGCACTCCCTCGAAGACCTTGCGGGCTTCCTGCAATTCCTTCACCTGCTCCGGGCTGGCCTTGCCGCCCATTTCCTGCGCCTCGAAGATCACATCCACGGCGCGGGCATGGCGCACCAGCGCCTTGGTGCGGGCCCGGCGCATCGCCGCCTCCGGATCATCGGCAACCTCTTTTGCTGGCGCTGCGGGTTCGCGCCTCGCGGCGTCCACGCCCGCATTTCCTCTTTCCGGCGGCTGCACGGCGTTCCCGCCAGCCGCGCCGTCTCCGGGCGAGCGCAATCCGTCGAGCAGGCCATCGATCCTGTCGCGCAGCTTCTCCGGCACGACCCTGCGCACGATCTCGGCCACGCGCTCACGGAAGGTGATCCCACGCCGCTCGGCATAGCGCTGCGCTGGATCGCGTTCTTCGTAATCCGAGGCCATGTCCTTGGCCCGGTTGCGCGATAGGGTACGGGTGAGACGGTCGGAATTGGCAAAGTCGTCGCGGCCATAATGCAGCTCCATGCCGTCGCTGTGCCGCGACAGGGCGACATAGCTGCTGTGGGCGTCCAGGCCCGGCGTCGCCAGCACATGGGCGCGGTCCACCGTCATGCCTTGTGCCTTGTGGATGGTTGCAGCATAACCATGGTCAACGCGGTTGTAATCCTTGAAGTCGAAGCGAACGGATCGACCATCGTCCGTCTGCACGGTCATGGATTGCGCGCTGACTTGTTCGATGGTGCCGAGCGTGCCGTTCTTCACGCCGAGGCCGCGCTCATTTTGCAGGAACATGACGCGATCCCCGCCGGCGAAGCTTCGCTCGCCGCGTTCGACCACAAGGCGCACGTCATGGCCCAGATCGCCTGCCGCCCGCATCCGCTCCCGTGCGGCCTCGTTGAGGGCACGGACCTCGTCGTTGGTGTGGGTTAGGATGATCCGGCTACGCTCCGGCTCGGACCGCCGCTCGCGATCCCAGCGGTCGATCAGATGGCCGCGCGCCTGCTCGCGGGTTTGCGCGCCGTGCACCATGCCGCGAGAGCGGTAGGCTTCAAGCGCATTCCCGGTTTTGCCGTCGGCGAGATCGCGCGTGACGTCGCGCTGCCAGTCCTCCCGCTGGCGGCGAACCTCGCCGATTTCGGCGCCGCCATGACGCTCATGGATCGAGCGGAACGCCGCGCCCGCCTCGATGGCTTGCAGTTGTTGCGGATCGCCGACCAGAACGACCTTCGCGCCAGCCTCGGCGGCATGGGACAGCACGCGCTCCAACTGCCGCGTGCCGACCATGCCCGCCTCGTCGATCACCAGGACATCGCGCGACGTGAGCAGGTCGCGTCCTTGTTCCCAGCCGTGTTCCATGCTGGCGATGGTGCGTGACGATATGCCCGATCCGCTTTCGAGATTTTCCGCCGCGATGCCGGACAGCGCGACGCCCCGGACCTCATAGCCGGCCGATTCCCAGGCCTCCCGCGCCAGGCCCAGCATGGCGCTTTTTCCCGTTCCGGCATAGCCGACCACGACGCCTAAATCGCGCCCATTCGTGACATGCGCCAGCGCGTCGGCTTGCTCGCCCGACAGGACAAGGCCGCGCGCATCCCGCTCGCGCCAAAGCCGCTTCGCGATCCGCGTCACGCACCGCATGTCGCTCCTGCTCGGCCATCAATTCGGCGGCGCGGTGCAGGCGCTGTTCCACCTCGATCATCGCGGTCGTGGTGAAGCGATCTTCACCGCGAGCGTCCTTACCGAGTTCGACCAGATTTGGGACGCGACGCATCGCGCCAATCACGTCGTTGAACTGGTCGATGCCGTCGCTATGCCGGTGCGCGAACTTCGCCATGTCGCGCTGCGTGAACGTCGATTGCTGATGCGTGATGGCGTCCAGCGCGACCGACGGATCGGCGATGATGCGTTCGCCGTTGTTGCGCGCGATCTTTCGGTGCAGTTCGACGCGGTCGGCGGTCTCGGCACCCTCGCCCTCGATGCGCTGCGCGGGCGCGCCGATCTGGCTCTGCGGCTCCAGTGCGATGCCTTGGCGCTCAAGGCTGCGATGGTCGATGCGCGCGTCGATATCGAGTTCAGCCATGCGCTCGTTGGCAAGCTCGGCCCAGCGTTCGCGCCAGCGCTCGACCATCTCGGTGCGGTTCCAGTCTCGGACCTTCCGGCCGAAACCGTTTTCATCCACCGCACGCATGGTCAGCATGACGTGTGCATGGGGTTTAAGCATACCGTCCTCGGCCATATCCCAATGCACATTGAGATCGGCGATCATGCCCCGATCGACGAATTCGCCCCGAACGAAGTCGCGGGCGAGTTCAATGCCTTGCGCCTGCGTCAGTTCGCGAGGAAGGGCGAATTCCACTTCGCGGGCCAGCTGGGCATCTTTCCGGACTTCGAACGCCTCGACATCGTTCCACAGCCGTTGGCGGGCGCTCCAAGCCTGCGGCGCATGCTCCGGCAGCATCACCTCGGAATGGACGACGCCGCGTTTGCCAGAAAAATCGTGGCTGCGGTCGAGCCGCTCGTCGCGCAGCCGCGAGCCCGAGCGGTAGGCGGCTGACGCCACCGCGCTGGAGCCGGACTTGCGGCCAATGACCTTGACGTGAAGATGATAGATCGCCATCGCGATCAGATCAGTGCCACGGTCGAGCGCACGTCGGAACGACGTATAAGCGCGCCCTCCCTCGAAAAATTCTCGGGCGGGACTACCGCGTCCCAGGCCGTCCTGACGACCTTACAGCATTATGCCCAGCGCTCAACTATCATCCCCTCATCAACATTGCTGGAGAAGGTGATGCGTAAGCCGCGAGATTTCGACGGGGAACTGCAAGCGCTTCAGGACAAAGCGCGAGACCTCAAGAGCCGCAAGGTGCAGCAGCTCGGCGAACTCGTGATCGCCGCGGGAGCAGATAGCCTCAGCGCCGACGAACTGGCAGGCGCTCTGATCATGCTGGCCGAGACGAAGGACACTGCAAGGAAGGAGGCTTGGGCAAAACGCGGGGCCGCTTTCTTTCAGAGCCGGCCGCGACAAACTGCACCGGCAGCTGAGCGCCACACTGGCGGCGCGCGGGCGCATCCGGGCGGCGCGCAACCGTCAACAGGCAGCAAGGGCGCGGCATGATATGCGCGCATGGCAAGTCGAGCGCCGCAAGCGCACACGGCACCTAATCGAACTGGGCGGCCTCGTCGTCAAATCGGGTATCGTGGACCTGACCGGCGACGACCGCGCCACGATCTACGGCGCGTTGCTCTGGATGGCCGACAAGATCAAAAGTGATCAGGGCGAGCGGGCGCGAGCGCTTTGGGCCGCAAAGGGAAAGGAGGCATTCGCTGTGGAACGGGCGACAGATGCGCCCACCATCTCGCAGGAAACGCCACAGATCGGGCATGACTGATGGCGGGCGGCGCGGAGACTCCAAATATCGCAGCGCTGCCCGCCATCGCGCCGCTTGCTGCCGACCGGAAAGCCCCCGTACAACACCCGCGGCCCCCTGCGCAGATCTTTGTCAGCAATTGCTGTCCAAGGGTGTGAATTGGCGCGGGGTCCCGACGCCGATCGGCACGTTAAGCTATTGATCCAATTTGCGGTGGAGGGGTCACTCTCGGGCGCTTATTCAAATATGTTGTCGATGCTGTGCAGGCGCGCCTGGACAGAAATCCGGATGCAATGCGTACTCGTCGCGAGACGGTCGAGCATCCGTTTGGCACGCTGAAGATGCGGATGGGGGCGACGCACTTTCTGATGAAGACGCTGCCCAAAGTGGCGACTGAGATGGCGTTGCACGTGCTCGGCTACAACCTCACGCGCGTGATGAACATCGTCGGTATCAAACCATTCCTCGCGGCGATCCGGGCTTGAGGAGCGCGTCATGGTGCCCGCGGCATGGCCCGAGGCTGCGCCCGGATTGACTCCAGACCCGATACAGCAAAAATAGGCTCAGCCGATCGCCTCAAGGTCCATCACGCCCGGTTACTTGCAGTTATTGGGGTACGAAAAACGTTTCCACACGGCTTGGGGGTAAAGCAGACCCTGCAACCGGGCGGTCTGACTTCCAAGTTTTACCTGGAACGGGCCTCACGCCGATTAACATCCAATCGCAACTAATTCAAACCCGCACGACGGAACCCTTCCAAATAATGTTCGCGATCGGCGTCGTATCGGATCGGCATATGGCTGGCGAGCCAGCCAAGGGAAATATTAGGCTGCGCCCGTTCAAGCTCGAGCAATGCGGCTTTGGCCAAATCGTCGCGGCCCGCCATGCCGGCAGCTGCAGTCAATACCCGATGACCACCGACGAAGTCGCCGCGTTGCCGGATGCTCTCGCTTGCGAGGCGTATCGCCTCATCATAATTGCGTCCGACAAAGTGAGAGTAGGCAGCGATGCCGCAAAAAATTGCCGCGAAGGGATCGCGGGGGCTCAGTCGCAACGCTCGTTGCGCCGCCACGCTGGCCTCTTGCCAGCGGCCACAATACGACAAGGCCAGGCCGTAATAACCCTGGGCTAGCGAGAAATTTGGATTGAGACTTAATGCCGACTCGAACGCGGCCAGCGAGTCTTCGAAGCGCCGCTTGAACAACGATGCGCTGCCAAGTGCGTGATGCGCCCAAGGGTCCTCACTGTCGGCCTGGATCGACGCTAGCGCAGCGCGTTCGGCGATCGGCACGACAGTTGCCATATCCGCCCACCCCATGTGCGCGCTGAACGTATAGCTGGTGGCCAGCACTCCGAGAGCTTGGCCGTAGTTCGGATCGATGGCGATTGCCTTCTCCAGCAGCGCTTGTGCGACAACATTATCCTGTCGCGTCACCCGCCAATAATGCGACAAGGCCCGCATCACCAGATCCCACGCATCCATGCTGTCCGGCGGCTTGCGCCGGGCACGAAAATTCTCCGCGGCATAGAGTTGTGGTTCGATCGCAGCGACAATGGCCTCGGTAATTTCATCCTGTACCGCGAACACGTCTGCCAAACTGCGATCGTACTTTTCCGCCCAGAGATGGCTGCCAGTTGCCACGTCATTGAGCTGCGCCGTAATGCGCACGCCGTCGCCGCCCTTGCGGACGCTGCCCTCGACAACGTAGCCGACGCCGAGTTCCTCAGCGACCTGCTTCATGTGAACAGCTTTGCCTTTGTAGGTAAAGGACGAGTTGCGCGCGATCACGAAGAACCAGCGCAACTTAGACAGCGCGGTGATAATATCCTCGCTGATGCCGTCGGAAAAATACTCCTGCTCGGGGTCGCCGCTCATGTTGGTGAAAGGAAGCACAGCGATCGCGGGTCGATCGGGCAGCGGCATCGCTGGGCGCGGCTGCTCAAGGATCTCATCCGGAGATTCCGCGGCATGAATGAGGTTGGCGCTGTTTGACCTGATATCAACGAGGCCAACAAAACGGACGCCCTTGCGCGCCACGGTGCGTATCAGCTTCTGGTCTTCGCCGCTGTCGCCGACTGCCTTGCGCGCGGCGTTGATGCGGCTGGTCAGCGTCGACTCCGACACAATGCGCCCACCCCAGACCGAAGCGAACAGATCATCCTTGCTGACGACACGATCGCGGTTCTGCAGGAGATAAATCAGCAGGTCAAACACCTGCGGCTCGACCGCAATGCGCTCCGAGCCCCGATGCAACTCCCGCCGTTCGGTATCAAGCCTATGATTATCAAAGATAAATTGCAACGGCGGTGCTCCCAACCCGAGCGCGTCTCAAGAAATAATCAAGCTCATCTCAAGCAAAAATCGGGCTCCGGGCAAAGCCTTTTGATCCCACGTCCCTGCATCTTCGTGGCTTCAGACGCAGTCCGACCGAGGAGAGAGATCATGACCCAAATCCAGGCCATAGGCGAGGAAACGAAGGGCGGTCCAGTCGGCAGGTTCCTGTCCTTCGTCTACGGATTTGCATCCTACGCCATATTCTTTGTGACATTCCTCTACGCCATCGGCTTCGTATCGCGCCTGATGGTATCTAAGACCATCGACTCCGGTGCGGTCGGGCCGATGCCGGAGGCGATCATCGTCGATCTTGTCCTGATGTCGGTTTTCGCCGTTCAGCACAGCGTCATGGCGCGCAGGCAATTCAAGCAATGGTGGACCCGATTGGTGCCGAAGCCGGTCGAGCGCAGCACCTACGTGTTGTTCTCCAGCCTCGCGCTTGTCCTGCTGTTCTGGCAGTGGCGTCCGATCCCTGCCGTGGTTTGGGAAATCCCCAATCCGGTGATCGCCATGACTATCCTGGGCCTGTCGTTCATCGGCTGGCTGATTGTATTAACCAGCACATTCCTGATCAACCATTTCGAATTGTTCGGGCTACACCAGGTCGCGAACCATCTGACCGGCGATCCGATGCCGACACCGCGCTTCCGCGCTCCACTTTTCTACAAGTTCGTCCGGCACCCAATCTATCTCGGTTTCATAATCGCATTTTGGGCCACCGCCACCATGACAGTCGGGCATCTTCTGTTCGCGGCTGTGACCACGGCCTACATCTTCGTCGGCATCCTGCTGGAGGAACGTGATCTGGTCGATCTCTTCGGCGAGGACTATCGCCGCTATAAGGACCGTGTTTCGATGCTGCTGCCCTGGCGCAAGTCTGTTCGATAGATAAACACCGGCAGAAAGGACGTTCGCCATGATAGACGAAGCGCAGGGCCGCATCGATTACGATGAATGCGGATCTGGCCCTGCCGTGGTGCTGCTGCCGGGATCATGCAGCACCGGCGCGGCGTGGCGGCCCATCATCGCCGCGTGGGGCAACGAGTTTCGAAGCGTCACCACGAGTCTGCTGGGTTATGGTGGAACCGGCGAACGACGCAACCCAGGCGATCCCTCGATTTCACGCAACGCCGAAGCAATGGAGTCGGTTATTCGCAGGGCCGGCGGCCGCGTTCATCTTGTCGGCCATTCCTTTGGTGGCCTCGTGGCGCTGGCTGTAGCGCTCCGCAACCGGGTATCTCTCGCAAGCCTCGTGGTCATCGAGGCGCCGGCTGTCGGCATTTTGCGAGAGGGAAAAGAGCACCAGCATTATTGCGCGTTCAATCGGATGACCGACGCCTATTTCGCCGACTTCGCGGGCGGGAATGTCGAAGCGATCGCCGCGATGATCGACTTTTACGGGGGAGCCGGCACCTTTGCCTCATGGCCGCCGCGCTTGCGCGCCTATGCCGTGGAAACCACGCCGGTCAATATTCTCGATTGGGCCGATGCGTATGGCTTCCCGCTGTCGGCGGCTTTGCTCGACAGCATCAAGATTCCCCTTCTCGTCGTTCGGGGTGGGGCAAGTCCTCAAGCCGTGCAGGGCGCGAACGCGTTGCTTTGTGAACTCACGAGCAACGCCACTCTGGCCACGATCGATGGGGCCGCGCATTTTGCGATCGCAACCCACGCCGTCGACATCGCCGGCCGCATTGCAGCGCACGTTCATCGTGCAGAAGAAGAAATGAAATCTCCTGTGTAAGGGAAGTAGCGCATTTCATGCTGGACGGCGTCCATCAGATCATCGCAGGGTCGATGTCTGGTATTGGCGGATAATGCTGCAAGTGACCATCTTCTGTAGGAAATTTCGATGTCCGATTTCATGCTGTGGCTGCAGGGCTTAGGCCTCGAAAAATACAGCGCGGTTCTTGCTGGTCACGATATCGACCTGACGGTGGTCCCGGACCTGACCGAGCAAGACCTTGAGAAATTGGGGCTATCACTCGGCCACCGCCGCAAATTCCTGGCGGCTGCGGGCAAGTTTCGTCCGGCCGCGGCTTCATCCCCGGTTTCAACCGCGCCGGTCCAGCTGTCGCCTCAACCCACACCTCTGGCCGAGCGCCGCCAGGTCACCGTGGTGTTCATCGATCTGGTCGGCTCGACCGCGCTCGGAAGTGAGTTGGATCCCGAAGACCTTATCCGCTTGCTGCGCGAGTATCGGGAGGCCTGCGTTGCCGCGGTTGGCAAATATGACGGCTATATCGCGCAATATCTGGGCGATGGAATACTGGTGTATTTCGGCTTTCCCCTGGCGTTGGAGCATGCAGCCGAACTGGCAGTCCGGGCCGGTCTTGAAACCGTGGAGAAAGTCGGACGGCTGAAGCGGCCGGATGGACTGCCGTTGCAGTGCCGCGTCGGAATTGCGACCGGGCTCGTCGTCACTGGTGGCGGATCTGGTGTTGGCGCCGCCGGCGAGGAGACCGTCGTCGGCGACACGCCCAACATGGCGGCGCGTCTTCAGTCCGCGGCCGAACCCGATTGCGTGCTGGTCAGCTCCTCGACGCATCAACTGACCGGGGATTTCTTCGACTATTCGTTACTCGGTGAGCAGGCGATCAAGGGTTTTAGCGAGCCGGTGCTGGTCTGGAAAGCGCTTGGCGAGAGCGCGACCGAAAGCCGCTTCGCCGCCGCGCACGCCGCGGCCGCGGGCCCCATGGTCGGACGCGAGCGCGAACTGGCATTCTTGTACGACTCCTGGCAGCGCGCGACCCGGGGAGACGGACACGTCGTGCTGCTGGCCGGCGAAGCCGGGATGGGCAAGTCGCGCTTGCTGGAGGCTCTTGCCGAGCGGGTGCGGGAGGAACCCCATCGCTTGCTGCGCTGCCAATGTTCGCCCTATCACCGCAACAGCGTGCTGTTTCCGATCAAGACATTGCTGCGTCACCGGCTCGACATCGGCCGTGGCGTGTCGACCCAGCAAAACATGGATCGTATCGGGCGGGCACTTGAACGGGTTGGCCGACACTCGCGTTCGTCGAATTTGCTGCTGGCCGAACTGCTCGAGATTCCGGTCGAAGACACCCTGTCTCCCGTCGAGATGACTCCCAATCAGCGCAAGAACGAAACGCTCGCCATCGTCGAAGACCTGTTGATGATGGCGCTGGACGGCCCGGTGCTGTTGTTGCTCGAAGACGCACACTGGAGCGACCAGACCACGCAGACGCTGATCGACCGTTTGCTAAAGCGGATCGGGCGGGAACACGCGCTGGTGCTGATTACCCATCGTCCGGAACTCAAGACCAACTGGTCCGAGCATGCCCAGGGCACGCAAATCAATTGCAAGCCGATAGGGCAAGTTCAATGTGCCGCTCTGATCCGGCAAGTCGCCAATCGAATGCAAATGGACGATTCCCTGGTCCAGGAGATCATCGCGCGAAGTGACGGCGTTCCGCTGTTCGCCCAGGAATTGACCAAGGCCGTGATGGATTTGCGGTTGGTCGGCCCGAACGCGGTTCCTCTAACCTTGCAGGATTTATTGATGGCGCGGCTTGACCGGTTGGGTCATGCCAAGGACATCGCCCAGATCGCTTCGGTTTTCGGGCGCCAGTTCTCCTTCGCGTTGCTGGAAGCGGTCGCCGGTGCGAGCGACAGCGACCTGCGGGCGGCCCTGGTCCGCCTGCGCGAATTGGGGCTCATTTTCGAGGCCGGAGACGAAGACGGGTTGAGTTACAGCTTCAACCATTCGCTAGTGCAGGAAGCGGCTTATGAGAGCCTTTCACGCAGCCGCCGGCAACAACTGCACAATGAAATTGCGCGCCATCTCGAATCACGATCCACGGCGACGGGCGAAAGCGAACCTACGTTGATAGCGCACCATTACAGCCGCGCCGATGATCGGGAGAAGTCGTTCGATTTCTGGTTGCTTGCTGCGGATCGTTCCGGCCAGCGTCTGGCGTTTGCCGAGTTCGTCGCCAATCTCAGTTCCGCGCTCGCGGAAGCAGAGCGCGTCGCCGATCCGGCACGGCGCACGCATCTGAAACTTGAAGCGCAATTGAGGCTGGGGGCGACGCTCTCCCTTCACAAAGGTCCGCAATCCAGCGAGACCGAATTGGCGCTGGAGGAAGCGCGGACTCTCGCCACGACGGCAAGCGCTAAACCGCAATTATTTCAGGCGACCTGGGGATTGTATCTGAACGCGGCGAGGAATCAGCGACTCGACAAGGCCGAGTTGAGAGGTGACGAGCTGATGACCATCAGCCGGGAGATTGGCGACGAAGATTTGCAATTTGAAGCCCTGCATCATCGCTGGGGTTTTGTCTATTTCAAGGGCCAAACCCAGGAGATGCTCCGGTACACGGCAGAAGGCATCGAACAATACGATCGCGATCGTCACCACAAGTTTTCCTACGTGTATGCCGGACATGATCCGGGAGCCTGCGCCTATTGCGTACGGTCGTTGGCGCTGGGACTGGCGGGTCGCTCTCGCAGCGTAAGACCGGCACTGGACGATGGCCTTGCGCTTTCAAATTCCCTGCAACATCCGTTGACGCTGGCGTTTTTCAATAGCGTCGGCTGCTTCGCGCTTCATATTGTCGGGGATCCGGGCGGCTGCCGCGAATTCGCCGAACGACTGATGCAGGTCTCGGTCAGGTACGATTTTCCAGCTACCAGGGCCGTCGGATCGTTCATGCTGGGCGCGGCACGCGCGCTGGAGGGGGATATAGCAGCAGCGCTCGAACAGATGGAACCATCCTACGACGCGACTTTCGGTTACGGGTTCCTCGGGATGCTTCCTGGCATCATCATGGCCGATACGCTCGCCGCCGCGAACCGCAACTCTGAAGCGCTGGCTCTGGTGACACGGTTGCTCGAGGGATCGAGGACTCCGGAAGAAGGTGTTTTCGTTCCCGAGCTATGGCGGCTACGTGGAGAACTCGTTTTGAGACAATCGGCCGGCGATGGGCGGGAAGCGGAGCGACATTTCGGAACTGCGGCACGCTTAGCCGCCGAGCAGGGAGCCGTTGTTTATCGATTGAGAGCCGCTACGCAACTTTCCCGGTTGCTTGCGGAGGAAGGCCGGCGAGAAGAAGCGAGGACCGTACTTGATCGAGCGAACGCGAGCCCGCTGGACGAATGGGAGGGACCCGAGATCAGGATCGCCACCCAACTATGGACGGAGCTTGGCTAACTGCATCGTCACCCGAAAGTCAGCAGTTCCATGCCCGGATCTCGCATTTAGCCGACATCCCCACCTTGCGCACGTTTGCGACATACCGACCGGCTCTGGTAATGTCCGCTAATCGGGGGTACCGGAAGTGGTCGGCGCATAGTCAAGGTGGAGCGACTGACCCTGAACTGAGATTCTCGTCGCGAGAAGGGCGCGAGAAACGTGGGCCTCGCAAGCCCGAACGCACTGTTTGCGAGGCCAACGGTTTCGATGTCTAGATCAGCTTCAGGCCACAGCCTCGGCCGTGGTCGGATCGATTACTGAGCGTACCCTGGCGATGCTGTTGGCAGGAAAGCCCCCTTTCTGTGCATGCGTCCGCACCGACGCCTCATCGGGCGCGACATAGACGCAATAGATCTTGTCATCAGTCACAAAGCTTTGGACCCACTGGATTTGGGGCCCCATGCTCTGCAGCACGCCGCATGACTTCTGTGAAATAGCCTGCAGTTCCTCCCTGGGCAGCTTGCCTGCGCCAGCGAGATCACGCTCGATTACGAATTTGGGCATCTATCCTCTCCACTTTTTACGAGGGCGCAGCTTGCGCTCTCGCGTGCAGGATGAGGATCGAGACCTCTCTTATCGTGGGGCGAAGGTCCCGGCCAGATAAACTTATTTCTCAGAAACTAAGGACAGTTGTCCCGACTTCAGCGGGCACCCGCCCGGGTTCCGAGTCCCGCGTCGCGTGCACGCACAATCGCCTGATAGCGGTGCTGGACTTGAATCTTGTCGAATACCCGGGTGATATGATTGCGTACTGTTTTCTCCGACAGTCCAAGAGCGGTGGCGATCTCGCAGTTATCGAGCCCGTCGGCAATGGCTTCAAGGACAGAGCGTTCACGCGGAGTAAGCTCATCGAGCGGCAGGACGCTACGCATCGATGTCGCTTTATTCGGTTTTGCTAGGAATGATTGGATTTCAGCGATCAGCTGTGGCCAGTCAGGCTCGTCCAGCAGCGGCACATGATTTTGACTGTCCAACTGAAGGAAACGGCAGTGCGGGATGAGGCCCGCCAGCAGGCGGCCTTCTGAGATAGGAACTGCGCGGTCGCGCTCGGCATGCACCGCAAGTACAGGGCACTTCAGCTTGCGAGCCGCCTCGCGGACGTCCGCGCTCCAGCCAATTTCAAGCAAGCGAACCGCCTTTTCTGCGGTTGTCGCAAGTCGCATTTGTTCAGCCCAGGAGTGTAGATAATCCAGTGAGCCACCGGGCTGAAAAGTCGACGACCAGACTTGCATGAAGGCGTTATTCTCTTGGCCCCATCCCTGCCGTGTGAGCTCAAGCATAAGCCGCGCCTTCTTGGTCACTTCTGGCTGCCCAACCTGAAAACGCCCGCGGGCGTAGGTGCCATAAAGAACAAGGTGGCTGACACGTTCCGGGTAACGTGCAGCATATTCAACGGCGACCGGCCCTCCCCAGCATGTCGCTACGATTGGGAAACGATCAAATCCCGCCGCGTCGACTACACAAGCGAAATCACTCACCCAGTTCTCGAACGAAAGATTGTCTGTATCGCGATCTGATAGGCCGCACCCACGCGAGTCATGTCGCAAAACAGTGAATTTTTGAAATGCGTCGAGCCAGGGACGCCATGCAAGGCTTCGCCACTGATGCTCAAGATGCGTGAGCCAGGTAGATGCCATAACCAGCGGAGGCCCGTCGCCAGTGACGGCATAGGCTAGCTTTACACCGTCGTTGGCAGTGCAGAAGCGAATGTCTTGGTTCATGACGATCGAGAACCTTTCAGCGCACTATATTGCGGCCAAGGCGACCTGCACACCTCTAAATGTCCCGGGTGGGCACCTTGGGGACCGTTTCCCTGTCTCACACTAAAGGTGCTGCTCGTGAACGTGCCTATTCAATCCGGCCGGCGGCACGCAATGTCGGTTAGTAGCACCTTTGAGACATGCCGGGCCGGTCTGACGATGTCCGTTTCTCGGTACAGACCAGAAGTGGCCCGTGGAGGGTCAAAACGACGCGATTGACGGATGCTGTTGAAAAAGTCGAAAACTGAGTGGCTGCAAAAATCTCGCGAAGATCAGTTTTTAGACTCTCCGCTGCTTATACGAAGGTCACTGATCGCTTTTGTGTGAATTGATACGGTCCCCCACGTCGTGGCGCTTGGGAGGCACCAGCAAGGCTGACAAATTTCTTTCGCCAGTCCAAAAAGATTTTTCAACAGTATCGACCCGCTGCGGACATCCGTAGGTTTGCTGTTACATCACTGTCGGCGTTCCGGCCGCAAAGATCCTTATCTCGTCCGTTAGCCCCTTGAGTGAGTGCATGCCGCGGTCCTCAAAGCTGAGACCTGAGCCTGCCACCAGGTCCTTGAGAACGCTTGAAGCCAGAACCTCTCCTGCGCCCGCCAGTTGAGCAACCCGCGCGGCGACATGTACGGCAATTCCGCCTACGTCATTCGGCAGAATTTCGATTTCGCCGGTATGCAATCCTGACCTAACGTCCAGACCAAGGCCACGCACGCTGTTGCGGATCGCTTCCGCGCACCGGACGCCACGGGCAGGACCGTCGAACGTAGCGAGAAAGCCGTCTCCCAGTGTCTTGATTTCTTTTCCACGGAATCGGGCGAGTTCCCGACGCACGCATGTGTGATGCGCCTCCAGCAGATGGCGCCACTCGCGGTCACCGAGTGAAGCTGCGCGCTCGGTCGAGCCGACGATATCCGTGAACAACAACGTCGCAAGCGCGCGCTCTGTTTCGGAATGCGACCGGGAGCCGGTCAAAAATTCTTCTATTTCATCAATGATCCGCTGTGAGTCTCCAGCGCAAAACAGGTGGTCCTTCCCGGGCAACTCGACATAGCGCGCACCATCGATGTGTTGAGCCAAGTAACGGCCCGCTGCGACGTTCACCCGAGCGTCGCCGGCCCGGTGCATGATCAGCGTGGGGACGTGTATTGCGGGCAAGACGCCGCGGATGTCGATTTCACTATTCATGCGCATCAGAGTAGTAACGGCCGACGGACTGGCGCCGAGTTGTTCGAAACGCGCCCACCAGTTACGAAACGCAACATCGTCTGCCAGACTCGGTGCGAAGTTTGGGACGAACTTCCCGGTTCCCCAGGATTCCTCTACTTGGATTAGGAAACCGGCAAGCTTTTCGGAGGACATCACTGCGGTTGGAAACAGCGCGTAAGAGCCGAATAGCGTCAGAGCAACGGTGCGCTCGGGATATGTGGCGGCAAAGAGTAGCGACATTGGGCCACCCTCGGAAATTCCAAACAACGCGGCGCGCTCCGATCCGACCGCGTCCATCACCGCACGCACGTCATCCATTCGCTCTTCGAGCGTTGGAATGCCTGAAATGCGATCTGACACGCCCGTGCCGCGCTTGTCGAAGCAGATTAAACGGGAGAACGACGCTAGTCGTTCAAGAAACCCGGCCCAGCGCGGCTCTTCCCAGACATGGTCGACATGCGAGATAAATCCCGGCACAAACACCAGGTCGATTGGGCCGTTCCCAATGACCTGATAGGCGATATGGACGTCGCCGCTCTTGGCGTATCGGGTTTCGGGGAGCATCGCTATCCTCGCGAACCAATGTCGTTCGAGATGAGATTGCAATTGTTTAGCATAGGCTAGACCGGGATGGTGATTGAGTTATAACAAGAGTGGTTGCAGGAGCAGGCTTTAAATCTCCACGGCCAACAAGTGTCGGTCTCGGTCAAAACCTGCCCTGGTTTTGACCGAGACTGACAACCGGGATGAGGTGATGTCGGTCGCGGGTGTGAATGGGCCGACACGTCGATCTAATGGCAATCAGACGGGCCGCGCGCCCTGCTAGGCTGGGTAGGTGAAGCTCGATAAGACCGTCCTTATCAACGAGATCAGACCAGCTCATCGAGCCGCTTAACGCCTTCTGTGAAACGGGAGCTTTTCCCTCGCTTAGTCTTCCAGCTCGCTGATCGCAGCGTCAAGATCAACGGCGTCCGGCAACGGAGAAGGCGCAGCCGCAAGGATAGCCAGTCGCTCTTCATCGAGAAATCGGCATTGCCAATCCTGCTTCTCCGGCTTCATGACTGCGCCCGGAACGCCTGGCTGTGTCAACGCTGCTGGACGGTCGGGCGCAATAGTCAGCCCAGTCCTCCATCATCCGCTTGCGCAAATCGAAGAAGGTCGTGCGCCGATAGGCCGCGACCACTTCGTCACTGACCTTATGCGCGAGCGCAGCTTCGGCGACGGGATCGTCATAGCCGTGCTCTGCAGCCCAATCGCGGAATGATGACCGGAAGCCGTGTGGCACGATTTCACGGTCGAGCTTCGGATCGATCCAGCACCGCTCCAGCTCATTCATCCTGTCGATCACCGCAGCCATCGAGGCGTCACTCAGAGGCTTGCCCTTGCTATTGGGGAAGATGTACTCGCTGTCACCCTTCGTAACTTCCATGCGATCAAGCACGGCGAGCGCCGCCTTGCTCAATGGCACTCTATGTTCGGCATCGCTCTTCATGAATGCGGCCGGAATGGTCCAGACTGAAGTCTGCCGTTCGACCTGGTCCCATTTTGCCGCTACTGCGTTGCCGGGCCTGACGGCCGTCAGGATTTGAAACTCGAGAGCTGTCGCAGCGGCACCATGACGCTCGCGGAGCCTGCGCATGAAGTTGGGCAATTGCCGATAAGGCAGCGCTGGATGATTGCGGACCTTGCGAACCTTCGACGTGGCCGGGAGCAGGTTATCGAGATGCCCCTTCCAGCGTGCAGGGTTTTCGCCTTTAAACTCGCCCTTCGCCTTGGCGGCATCGATCACCTGCTCTATGCGACTGCGAATGCGGCTGGCCGTTTCGGTCTTGCTCGCCCAGATCGGCTCGATGATCCGCAGGACCAGCGTCGTATCAATCGCGCCGATGGGAAGATCACGGATAGTCTTGCAGTAGTCGTTCTTGGTCGGCTTGCCCTTCTGGTCGATTCCGAGCAGCGTCATGAGCCATTGGTCGGCGTGCTTGGCATTTTTCCAGCCCGCCCGATTGGCTTTGATGAAGCGCTTCGCAGCCGCCCCGAACGTGATCGCCTTGGCGGCCTCGATGCGGGCAGCGGCTTCCGCCTCGCGTTTAGCTTGGATCGGGTCAGCGCCATTGCGCCGGACCCTGCGAGCGTCAGTCGCTTTCTCGCGCGCCTCTTCAATGCTCACGTCGCGCAGTGACCCGAGGCCGTGCCAGCGAGTGCGTCCATAAAGTTTGTATCGGAACAACCAGCTCTTGGAACCGCCCTTCGCCACCTGGAGATACAGGCCGCCGCCATCAGCGTGCATGCCGCGCGTTGCCAGATGTTCGACCTTCTTGGCGGTCAGTTTGCCGTAACCCCTCGCCATCTCGTTCTAGGACTTCGCCTATCCCTACATACACTTTTGCATACACCTAGGCGTGAGATTTGGCGAGACGAGATGGAATTGAATGGAACGCCAAACTCCACACAAGCATTTAGTATTGCATGCGTTTGTGTCAGGAATTGGGACTGGATGAAATTTTCTGAAACGAGCTTCTGGCGGAGAGGGAGGGATTCGAACCCCCGATAGGCTTGCACCTATGCCGCATTTCGAGTGCGGTGCATTCGACCACTCTGCCACCTCTCCAAGCCATTGAAAGTATTGAGTAATGTTTCGTCATGGTCAAAGACGAAAGTAGCTTTTGCTACCGTTTTGCTACCCAACACCGTCGGCGCGCTTCTTTAAGGCGATTTGAAACGCCTCGTCAACGCGCGCCGCAGCGTCCTCTTGCATGCCCGGCAAGACATGACTGTAAAGATCGAGGGTGATGCCGACGCGGGAATGGCCCAATCGCTCGCTCGCGACCTTCGGGTGAACGCCAGCAGCCAACAGGTGCGTCGCGTGGGCATAGCGAAGATCATGGAACCGGATGCGCGGTAGTGTCGTCGTGATAGTGGACCACATTTGCGAGAGACTGCGTGGCTGCATCGGCTCCCCGTCTTGGCGGGTGTAAACAAACGTCGCGTCGGAAGCCCTCACGCCAAGCCGCAACAGTTCTTCGGCCTGGGCCAGGCGATGCTGGCGCAACTCCGTCAGAACCATCGCCGAAAGCGCAACCGTGCGACCCCTACCCGATTTTGGCGGCTTGTACCGAACTCCTCCGGCTGTTTGTTCCGCACTCTCCACCACCGCCATTTTGCCCGCAGCAAGATCGACGTGGCTCCATCGTAGCGCGACTATCTCCCCTCGCCGCAGCCCGCACATCGCTCCGAGGAGAACCGGCAAGCGAAGCCGCGATCCGCGCAATTCTTCGAGCAGCTTGACGGTCTGGGCCATGTCGTACGTCGTCAATGACCCCCGCTCGGCCTTCGGAGGATCGACCGCATCAGCTGGGTTTCGCGCCAGCAATTCCCACCGGACCGCTTGTCCCAAGGCCTGCTTAATAAGGCGATGCATATATACGACAGTGGTCGGAGCCAGGCCACCCTTGCCGTCCCGGCGCCCGCTCTCAAGCGCCTTGCTGTAGGCCGCTGAAATCTGTGCTGGCCGCAACTTGTTCAGAAAGACGGCACCAAGCGCCGGGATTATATTCTTGCGAACAATCTCGCAGTAGCGCTCATGCGACCGCGGCGAGATCTGCGATTTCACATGATCAAGCCAGTGTTCCAAAAACTGCCCAAAGGTGGTCTTACTCGGCTCAAGGTATGTCCCGCCATTCATTTCGGATATTAGACGCGCGCACTCAACCTGGGCTTCGCGCTTGGGCCCCTGGAAGGAATGCCACTTTCGTCTTCGCTTTCCGGTCTCCGGGTCGCGCAAATCGATGATGATCGCCCAGTGGCCGGGGGAACGTTCGCGAATATGCCCTTTCATGAGCGTTTCTTCCTTTCGGCAAACGCGCGCTTCGGTTGCTCTCTTATCCAGGTGCCCACCAAGAACCGACCTACATGCTCTGCTGAGGGATTTTCCCCGAAGAGCAGTTCAGCCAGCCCGTCAGGATTCGGTGCTGGAACAGGCTCACCCTTTGGTTCGTAGTGCTTTAATAGCGCATTAAGGCTCTCCCTGAACACTTCAAAGGCAAAGCGGTCCTTCGACCAACTGCCGAAATCTCGAACTAGCTCTTCGTCAGAGAATGAGATCGCATTGATCAATTCCCGCGTATCCGGGTTTCCCGGGATCTTTTCCGCGTCAAATGAGGCCTCTAAGCGGCATGTCGCGCCTGGCGCCTCTACGGCTGCAGCCGAGTTCGCCGACGATGACCCGGGCGAGATCACGCCGATAGGACCGACGCTTGTCACCATCCACGGCCGAACGTTTCCAGTAGTTCGCGATCGCCGCCCGCGCCCGCGTAAAAAGAGGGGGCAGGCCAATGCCACGTAAGAAGCTCACTCCAGAACAGAAGGCCGAAGCGGAAGCTAAGGCCGTCGCAATTCTGTCCGTATCAAATCCCCCAACAGATCAAGGAGACGTCCCAAGCGAACTTGTCACACGAATTCGGGTTGATTGGCCGGAAATGTCGAGAAGCGGCCCCAAGAAATCGATGATGAACGCACTCGCCGCGATTTCAGCACTTGGCATCGATTGCAAGCTTGATGTCTTCCATAACCGGAAGACAATCAACGGGACTAACCTCGGCGGTTTCGTCGGCGACGTCTCCGACATGGTAACGCGCAAGTTTCGAGAGATGTCTTTCGTTCGCCTCGGGCTCGATCCCGGCGGCGAGGCATCTTATGATGCCATCAACCGGGAATGCGAAGAGCACCGCTATGATCCAGTGCTCGATTATCTCACCGGGCTTCCCGAATGGGATGGCGTGCCGCGTCTCGGCAAATGGCTAACGACCTATTGCGGCGTGAAGTCAACTCCGCTCGTGGACGAACAGGGCCGTATCGTCCTCGTGGCCGCCGTGCAGCGTATCCACGAACACGGATGCAAGTTCGATCACGTGCTCGTGCTCGAAGGCCCCGAGGGGGCCCGCAAGTCGAGCGTGGTACAGGTGCTGGCTTCCGGCCGCCACGGTAGCAACGAAAACTTTTCCGATAGCCCCATCCTGCACACCGATGAGCGCAAGCAGCAGGAGTTGACGAGGGGCGTCTGGTTCTATGAGATAGCCGAGCTTGCGGGGATGAAGAAGGCGGATCAATTTGCCGTCAAGAACTTTATCTCCAAACAGGAAGAGCGCGCCCGGCCCGCGTATGGCCGCTTTGAAGAAATCCAGCCGCGCGTCTGCGTCTTCGTCGGCACTTTCAACACCACGCCCAGCGGCGAGCTGATCGAATATCTCAACGCGGGAGATCAGCGGCGTTGGTGGCCGGTCCTCGTGGGCGACATTGACATTGAAAGGCTGGAACGCGACCGCGATCAACTCTTTGCCGAGGCTATGTTTGAATATCAGGTGCTTGGGACGCCGCTGTACCTGCCGCCGTCACTTGAGACGGAAGCCCGGGCTATCGCCGCGACCCGTGAGCAACCCGACATGTTGGCGGAGAAACTATCCGGTATCGCGTCAACCGTGCTCGCTGCCCACCGACGCAAGCAATCGGACGCTTTCGACAGTCTGCGGGTGCAGCTTACGACGCGGGGAGACAAGCTTTTCAAGTGCGGCGAGGCCGAGGCGTTCGCGATGGTTCTCAAGCCAACCGAGACCGAGGAAGGCTTCGTATGGGTCTCGACGAAATACGTTGTCGAGTGCTCGCCGCCGAACCGCCAGAACGACGGCAAGGGCATTGCGGCGGCGATGCGCAAGCTCGGATGGGACAAGGTCGAGGATCGACGGTCGGGCGGCCCGAAGAATCGCCGTGGGTTCGTGTGGAAGCTTGCGTGCGAAGTTGACCCGACAACCTGACAACGGCCCAGGTGGGCCGTCCGGCAACGGCATTCGGGTTGGCCTGCCGCCCCTGGCGGATGGGTTCGCCGCCGCTGATAGCTCCGAGCCGTCGCACCGTCGCAGGCGTCGCAGCTAATCCTATAGAAGGGCAAAAGCATTGTACGGCGGCGGGAGGGTACGCCGCGCAGGAGTTGACCCTCCTAGAAAGTAGCTGCGACAGGTGCTTTGCTGCGACGGTCAGGCCAAGCCCAATGGTCTAAATTTAGCGATTGAAGGTGGTAGTTAAGATAAATCGATCCAAGATACGGCGGCGTTAACCTCACTTATTAACCTTATACGCGCGCGCGAGATTTTCCTTAATCCTTGATCCTCCCCTCAGCCTACGATGCCGATATGTGCCTCAACCTCTTGCGCGCGAGGTTACCAATAACCTTAATTTCGGAAAAGGCTCCAGACGCCTGACACGTCTGCTGTACTGTATTCTGAAGAAAATAGTACGAAACGAGACGTCATGTCGGACAAAGGAAAACGGGTTGAAGTCGTCGGCTACATGCGCACCTCGTCTGCGACCAACGTGGGAGACGGGAAGGATAGCGAGGCGCGGCAACGGAAGGCAATCGAGGGTTATGCCCAGACTTCCGGCGCGGTGATCGTGGACTGGTTCTACGACGCAGCGGTGAGCGGTGGCCGACCCGATAGAGGCGCGGCCCGGCTTTGCTGAGCTACTCGCCCGGATCGCCAACAATGGCGTCCGCACGATCGTCGTCGAGACGGCAAACCGCTTCGCCCGCGATCTCATGGTCCAGGAAGTCGGCTACGCAATGCTGCGGAGCCTGGGCGTGACGCTGGTTGCTGCGGACAGCCCGTCATCCTTCCTCGATGATGGCCCCACATCAAATTTGATCCGACAGATACTCGGTGCTGTGTCTGAATTCGACAAGGCAATGACCGTTGCCAAACTTAAGGGTGCCCGCGACCGCATACGGCGGGCTCAGGGCAAGTGCGAAGGCCGGAAGGCCTACGCTGAGCGGAAAGGTGGGCACGAGCTAGTCGCTTTGGCTCGGCAACTGCGCGGCAATCTAGATGGGCAGCCTCAACCCCTTCGCAAGATCGCTGCCGATCTGGCCGAGCGTGGTTGCGTCACCCCGAGCGGTCGCCACTATTCGGCTTCAGCAATCGCTTCGATGCTGGGGGAGGTAGCCAGGACTACCATCGCGGCGACCGGCTCGAAAAGCGGCTGAGGACCGGAATTTCTGCGCAAGAATCCGCAACACCGCGTTAATCACGTGAACTTCCGACGTGGGTCAATCACGTCACTTTGACCGCGCGCCGTTCATTTCCGGTCTTCACCCGATTAGCAGACATTCTCAGGGTAATTCGGCATGTCTCAAAAGTGCCCATTAGGAGACATTGCCCACGGCGTGGCAGCCAAAAGAAAGGGCCGCCCGAAGGCGGCTTATCAGTTCAAACCTAATGATCTTGCGATAAGGCGACCATCAAAGAGACGTCGCGCGGTCTGGCCGCCACCATCACCGCGCGAGGCCATCTCATCCGCTTAAATCGTCAGTGATAATTGGTCCAAAGCCTTCCCAGCGCTCGCCGTTGAACCGCATCATCTGAAGCTGCTTGATCGGGCGGTAGTCAGTTGGCGAGGTGTTCATCACGATACCCGGCAGCAACAGATCGGTCTCGACATTCTTCATGCTCGTGACCTGCTTCATCACGTTCTCGCGGGTGAGATTATCACCGCAGGCTCGCAACGCGGCTTCGAGCGTCTGGGCGACGCCGTATCCGTAGGTATTGAAGCTCGAATTCTTGTCGCCCTCCGGATAGTACTTGTCCATGAAGGCGCGCCACTTCTTCATGCCGGGATCGTTGTCCCATGTCGGATCGCCGGGGTCCTTACCCCAATTCACGCTGATAATGCCTCGCGAGATGTCGAGCCCCGCGGGCTTCAGCACTCCGCCGACCGAAGAGGAATTGATGGTCAGAATATGGACCGGCTTCCAATTGAGTTCGACGATCTTTCGGATCGCCTGCGCAGCAAATTTCGGAGTTGAGATGTCGTAGAAAACGTCGGCCCCGGCAGATTTCAGCCTAACGATCTGGGAATCGACTGTCGGTTCGGTCGGTTCGTAGGCCGCTTCGGCAACGATCATCGATGCAGCCTTGTCGCCGAGGGCCTGCTTGAGCCCAGTGACGTAGTCTTTGCCGAAATCATCGTTCTGATAAAGGACGCCAATCTTGGCGTTTGGGTGATTTGCGAGGATGTAATGCCCATAGATTCTGGCTTCGGTCTGATAATTAGGATTTGCGGCCATCGTCCACGGAAAATTCGCCGGGTCGGAGAAGCGCGTTGCGCCGGTTGCCAGGGATAGTTGCGGCACTTTGTTGTCGTTGAGATATTTTTGCACGGCGGCGTTGTGCGCCGTACCCAAGCTCCCGAACATCAGCAGGACCCCGTCGCTTTCCACCAGCCTGCGCGTCTGCTCCACAGTCTTCGCTGGGTTATAGCCGTCGTCATAGGTGATCAGATTTATTTTGCGGCCGTTGATGCCGCCCTGCTCGTTGATCATGCGGAAATAGGCGGCCTCCGCCTTGCTAATGGTTGCATAGGCCGAGGCCGGCCCACTGAATGGCATCGTTTGGCCGATCTTGATTTCGGTATCGCTCGCTCCCGGGTCATATTTCTTTTGAGCATTCGCTGGAGCTGTAGACAGCACCGCACATGCCGTCAGCACTGCCATCGTGGACCACTTCATTTGGACTTTTATCATTCCTGCCTCCTCCCTGGATGAATTGCTGTGATTGAACCTTCATCTGCTGACGGCCATCTTCGCGAACTTTTGACTGCCTTCGGGTATCGGTGTCCATTTCTCCTTGCTGTCACAATAGACGTGCACTTTGGGATCAAGCCAACTCGTATCATCGAGCGTGCCAGCGTAAATAAAGGCGCTACTCGGAAAAACGGCGGCGTCAAACAGGATTGGCGAGCCGCACTCCGGACAGAAGTTTAGTTCAACGGGTTGACCACTGTCGCCTTGGTCGCGAAATGTCTTAAGCCGCCCCTGTATCGAAATTGCTGATTTCGGAATTCCGACTAGGACCGCGAAAGCCGTTCCCGTCTGTTTTTGGCAACGCTCGCAATGGCACACCCCGACGAAGCCAGGATCCGTATTCGCTGAGTACCGAACCTGACCGCAGAGACAACCGCCGATCATTTCACGCATATCGCCCTCCTTCGATTGGTCTCGCTCAGTTAGCAGGAGACAGTAAACCGTATCCTCAATTTGGTCTCGGCCTTAACGCGTTAGTGCATCTAGCAACGCCTTGGCCTCCTTTAGATCGCGCGTGCCGAAGCCTTCGGTGAACCAGCTGTACACGGGAGCCAGCAATTCACGAGCCTGTTGCGGCTTGCCCTGATCGCGCCAGAGCCGCGCCATGCTCATTGCTGCGACCAGTTCCCATGACTTCGCCTGCTGTTGACGCGCAACAGTGAGCGCGCGCTCAAAATAGGCTTCCGCCTTCGCGGCATCCGGCTCAGGCGATTTCAGTGCGATTTCGCCAGCCGTAAGATAGACTATGGCCTCGCACCATCTTTCCCCGGTTGCTTCCATCGCAGTCTTCGCTTCGTCAATACGACGCCAAGCCTCGTCAAATTGACCGAGTTCCGCATAAGCGCGGGCTAAGCAGGCCTGATTTAACGATTGGAATAAGGTGGTTCCAGTTGACCGTTGCGCGGCGTCAGCGAGCCCGGAAGGGAGCATCTGAACTGCCTCCGCGGGCTTGCCCGTAAGGGCCCAGAGGCGGCCGCGTCCCGTATTTACGGCTGTTTTGTAGGCAGACGCGCCTTTTTCATCGGCTAAGGTCTCAAGTTCGTTTAGTGCCGCGCTTGCCGCTGTGTAGTTCCCCGAAAACAGGTAGAATTTCTCTAAGGCGACCAGCGCCAATAACAAGGTCGAAGCATGACCCGTTGCGCGGGCGCTACTAAGTGCGTCCTCGGCGTCCGCGTTTGCCGCCGCAGGGTATCCTAGGGCCCCCAGCATTCCCGCCCTGTGGAACAAGATTGCCACACGGAGGTCAACGCCAAATCGCATCGCCATTGAACCGTGCTCAACAGGGTCGTAAAGAGCAAGCGCGTGATCGCAGTGTTTTCGGCCTTGCGCTGGGGCCCCGACGATAGACAAGGTGCCGGCCATTATGTGGTGCCCAACGATAAGTGGAACCAAAGCGTTCTGCTTTTCAGCAAGTGTCAACGTGCGTTCGGCAAGATCGCGACATGCGTCGAAGTTCGCCGCCATAAGATTCGCGTACCAAGAGCTATAAAGCACCACAAACAACAGCAGCGGGTCTTCAGGAGGCTCTCCGAGCGCGACAGCTTGCTCAATAAGAAGACTTGCTTGCTCAAGAGCTGCTGTCGTTTCTGTTCCAAATCCCTTCACGTTGAAGAGCGAATTTGAAAGCGCGACCTGAAAGTTGATCTGCTCTCGGCGCAGCGCGGGCGTGGCCGGCAGGGTCGCTATTTGGTCAAGAGCCCGCCTGAGCTGACCTACGGCTTCGGCGAACGCCGACCGTTCCAACGCCCGCTGTCCCGCCTTGCCCCATAGAAGTGCGCCTCTTTCGATTAGCCCGGCTTCAGTATAGTGACGAGCCAGAAGCTCCGGTTGCCTCTCGGCGATTTCGGCGAATTCATTTTCGATCGTTTCGGCAATGCGGGCATGCAGCGCGCGGCGCGGCTCTCGCAGCAATGTGCCATACGCCACGTCCTGAACCAGGGCGTGCTTGAACAGATAGGTTGCGAACGGCGGGCTGCCCTGCCGAAACAACAAACCAGCGACAATGATACGATCAAGCGCGAAATTCAACTCCGCTTCGGATTTGGGCGTTACAGCAGTCAGCAGCACGTGCGAAAAATCACGCCCAATCGCCGCTCCGACCTGCGCAACCTCCTTTGCTGACCCAAGCCGATCAAGCCTCGCCATGAGTGAGGCGTGCAGGCTCGCGGGAACGGTAAGAGACGGCGCGGGGATGGACGCAACCGCGCGCTCGGCACCTTCCTGGTCACTCGCCTCAAGTACCGCCTTGGTCATCTCCTCGATGAAAAGGGGAATACCATCAGTGCGCTCTATGATGTCCTGCCTAATACTCGCGAGCAGCGGCTTGTTACCGGTAACACGGTCGATCATGGTAGAGATTTCGCGCTGCCCTAGCCGATTAAGGGTGAGTGTTGTGACGTGCGGCTGCCCAATCCAGGGCGGCTCGAATTCGGGCCGATACGTAATGATCAGCAGTACGCCAAGGGCTCTTATCCGGTCCACCGTTCGACCGAACGCTTCAAGGCTCGTGGGATCGGCCCAGTGCGCATCCTCAAAGATCATCAGCACGGGATTTCGCCGAGCTAACGCCTCGATTTGCGTTGTGAGTGCTTCAAGTGTTCGTTGTCGAAGTTGCTGTGGGGCTAGTTCGAGCGTGGGATAACGTCCATCATTGGGCAGGGACAACATTTCGGCAAATAGCGCCACATCCTCTCGCGACGTGAGGCTTTGCGCCAGCAGGGTATCGAGTTTGTCGAGCTTGGCTTGCGCGGTGTCATCATAGACAAGTCCAGCAGCCCGCTCCATCTGGCTGATGATGGGATAGAACGCGCTGTCCGTGAGCTGCGGGGAGCAGAAATAGCGCAAGCGCGTGTGCGGCTCGGCAGCCAGACATTCAAGCAGCGCTACCGTCAGCCGAGACTTGCCGATCCCGGCCTCACCGGACAGCAGCACCACCTGGCCTTCGCCGATCTTGGCTCTCGCCCAGCGCCGCAAGAGCAGTTCAAGCTCTTCTTCTCGTCCGACGAGTGCAGTCATGCCGCCGGCGTGCATCGCCTCGAAGCGGCTCTCGACAAAACTTGCCCGCAGCGCCGCAAAAACTCGTACGTGCTCGGCGAACCCCTTCAGCTCCCTTAGCCCGAGGTCCCGCAGCTCGAAGAGATTGCCGAGGAGCCGGCGCGTGGCCTCAGCTATGACGACCGTGTTCGGCTCGGCGATGGCTTGAAGGCGTGCCGCGAGGTTCGGCGTCTCCCCTACAATATCGTGCTCCTGCGCTTCGCCGGACCCTACAAGATCCCCGACTACCACTATCCCGGTGGCAGCCCCTATCCGCACCTGTAGGGGCTCAGGAGCCGGGAGCGCGGCAACCGCATCGATCAACGCGAGGCCGGACCGAACGGCACGCTCGGCGTCATCTTCATGCGCTGTCGGGTAGCCGAAGTAAATCAGCACCCCATCGCCCATATATCGGGCGACGAAGCCCCCGAAGTGGCGCACGGTCTCGGCGACGCACCTTTGATAGGCCGAAATCACCTCGCGCAGGTCCTCTGGGTCCAGACGGGCAGAGAGCGCCGTCGAACCGACAAGGTCCGAGAACATCACGGTGACCTGGCGGCGCTCGGCGGTGTCCTGGGCGGCTTTGTCGGTTGCCGGAGGCGCGTCGGATAGCGGCGTTGGTGCGCTCGCTTCAGCGCGCACGGCGGCGATGGCGTCGAGCAGCTTACGACGATGTCCGACAAATCCGACACCAAGATCCTTCAAGTCCTCGGCCGTCAACCTCGGCAGGACCGTGTCGTCGATTTTATTCTCGCGGAATGAGGCCTCATACTGTTCGAGGCCAAGCCTCCGCAGCCAATCTCCGACGTCCATGGCGGCGCCCCTGGCTCGCCTACCGACGCATGATCCACCAGGGGGGACAGCCTGTCTAGGGGAATGACCGGTCTGGGTCAAAAGCGCCGGTTTGACGCCCCTCCGACCGCTTCCGGTCTTCCCCCCATCAACGGACATCATCAGACCGGCCCGGTTGGTCCGTTCGGTGCCACTAACGGACTCCAGCACCGCAGCAAACGCCGCTGTTATTCGATAACCTCGTTTGCGCGGGCCAGGAGCTGTGGTGGGATCTCGAGGCCGAGTGCCTTGGCGGTTTGAGGTTGATCGCACATGTTGACGCCGCCCAGCGCCAAAGGAATTAAGTGGTCGACCTCGTATTTTGCGGCCGTCGATATGGGGACGTTGTTGGCAGCGAAGACCTTCTTCCTTCCTGAGACTTGTCGGCACGCGGCGCCGATCCGAAATGCGGTGAGAGCAGAGATAGCTCCGCGTCAAGCTGGTATCGATCGATCCGGGCGTAAGCTGGCGGTCTGGGGCGGTCGTTTGCGCTTCGGCCAAAGCCGCAAACGGCATACAAAGCAATACGATCGGCCGGCGCTTAGCGTGCCCCCAATGCCTACCCGGAACCCACATTACCATTGGTTGTTTTATTCTTGCAATACGACTATCATTGATTTTGGTCGTTCGAAATTTCGCTTGATCATCGCTCTGCTTGGGGAAACGGAAGCCCAGCAGACACTTCGGCCGGCTCCAAGCAAGGCCAAGTGCCGACATCGCGGTGCACTATGCTGTGGCTGATCATGACTCGACGGCCGATCCCCGCACTCACCCACGCAAGAAACGGAGGGCTCGATGAAATGGGACTTGGGAAAGCCTGGCTTAGGCCTGTTGATCGTTTTGCTCGTCGGCGCGCTTGCCTACGGCTTCTACACTCTGAAGCAAATCGGTGGCGGCGAACAAGCGCAACTTCCGTTGCTCGCCATCGGCGGCGTGATCCTGCTGATCTTGGTGCTGACGATCGTGTCGATGGTCTTTTCCCTTCTCGGCTTGACGAACAAAGATCAGGCCATGGGACTGCCGGAGGGCTCGATCCGATCGGTGATTGCGATTTCGCTCATCGTGCTGTTCGCAATCCTCGCTGTCTTCCTCTACGACGGTGTCAAGTACGGAACGGAATATAGAATTGAAAATCTGCCGGACGCTGAACGGCTACAGTTTATCAAAAATCATCCGGCGGAAACAAATATTCAATCCTTTCCCAATGGGAAGGCAACGGCAGACAACCAGCCGCTGTATGACGTGACCTACAGCAAGGCTAACCCGACCAGCGACGATTTTGCCAAGCAACTCTTGGTATTGCTCGGCACGCTGATGACCGCGATCACCAGCTTCTACCTCGGCGCCGGAACTGCGACCTCGGCGGCATCTCAGGCCGGGAGTACGCCGATGCCGACGGTAACAGGCATCGATCCGACCACCCACTCGATCGCCACGGATGGCGCGACGATCCACCTCCAGGTCTTGGGAAACAATCTGAACATCGTCACCCATGCCAAGATCGTCAGGGGCGGCGTTCAAATCGTGGGTACGAATGTGCGTTCGAACCCGACCAGCGTCACGTGCGATATTGCGGTGAGCCAGCAGACCACCCCGCCGGATGGGCCCTGGGATGTCGTGGTCGACGACGGCGGGTCGAAATCGGCAACCTTGCAAGGCGCATTGACGATCAACGCCTAACGCCGGGCCGGGAGGTTTTGCGACACAGCGCCGATCGCGTGCCCGCCGTCAGCTCCGGAATCTCGGAAGAAGAGTGATCCCTACAACCTTTGGAGCGTGACAGTGCGCCAATCCGCTCAATCGAAATCCACAAAGCCGCAGACCCGTGCGTTCGCCAGCGCGCCCGCGATAATGATCGCGCTCTATATTTTCCAGCGCACCCGAGTTTGGCATCATCTAGCCGACGTGCTCACCCGGCCACTCCAGTTGGTCATGTTCTTCATAATGGTATCCGCCTTGGCCAGTTGTGTCCGCTTGCCCGAGGCTGATGAAGCCGCGACCGGTCCCCAAATTGACCACTTGGTGAGAAGGGTCAAATGCGATCTTTATCAGGCCTTCGCGGAACCGCTCAGCGCCCCCGAAGGCTATGAATGGCTGCGCACATGGACTGCTCAGGCGAACCTAAACCTCATCGTCACCGATCAATCGCAGCTTACGCCTGGAGCAGTCCTCACTACACCAATGAGGGCTGTCACAGTCCCTCTGGTGGTTACGAACTTTGCACAATCGTTCAACATTGGCCTCGGCGCCCAACTGAACAATACCGCCACGCGCAACGAAACGATAATGTTCAGCGTATCTATGGACGAGTTGACTCACGAGTTTGGAAGTCATCCAGACAGCTGCCTCTTTCCAGACCATATAGACCTGCAAAGCGAGCTGGGAATTAAGGAATGGATCACGCAATCTCTTAGCCCGGTCGACCATCACTTTCTAGATATCGGCTACCATAAGCCGCCAAAGTCCGGAACCGGCGCTGCGGCTGCTACGGTCGCGAAGGCGATCAAGGATGTCGGGCTGGCGCTCAGTAATCTCAATTTTGGTCCGACAATCAGCACATCGAAAGGCATAACGGTGGTGGGACCGAAAATGCCTGATTGTGTGCGTCCGAATTTGAGAAATCGGGAATCGTCCATACGCGCTGTCATTCAAATGGACTTGGCGGTCGTCACCTGCGATCTTTTCACATTTCAGCCTGGTCCGCCTCTACCCACGGCTCCACCACCTACCGCGCCGGCTCCATCTGCTCCACCGCCAGCTCCGTCTCTTACACCCCCCGAACACGACCTGCAGAACCTGGACGGAAGAACGGTAGCATTTGTCGTAAAGACCATTCACGACATTCAAAGAACCATCAGGGACCTGATGGTCTGGGGGGATGTGACAAAAAAGAGCCGGGTTGCTTTGGAAAATACCGCAATCGCGTTGTCGGTGTTTGTAGATCCGCCAGTGGATACGCTCTCCCATCAAGCTCAATTCATTATCGCAACGAATGCGTCGGCTTCCCCGAGCTGGACGCTGCTACGTTTTAAGGGACCCAGCCCCACCACGGGATCGCTTGTATCGCTGACGAAAACCAGGACCCATACCCTAAACCTGGTGATCGGGCCCCCCGGAAGTAGCGATGCGCAAGGTGCTCTAGTGGCACTTCAGACCGGTACTGCCTTAACCAATGCTCTGAGTACAAGTCCCATTTCAATTATATCGCACTAGTCGACTGTACAATGGTTCTGACTAGTCGCAGACTTGGAGAAAGCAACGATGTCGCAGGCTAAAATAGACGCTAAACACGAGAAGCACGTCAAATCGGCTCTCCGTAAAACCAACAAGACATTAGTTACCGATTCTACCGCTAAAACGCCCCCGGCTACTGGCGCCTGCACAATCGCCTTTGGTGGTGGTTTTAAGGTTTGCCAAGATGGGGTGACGAGAGCGGCCTGCAATGCAGTGGCCAGCCAGATGGGGGGCACGCCATCCTTTGACGCCGGTGGAAAATGCAAAACCTAACGCTTTCAGGTCTGATCGCCGCAGCTACCGAAGAGTGGGCTAAGGTGTTCAAATTCGCTGGCATAAAGTCCGGCAATCGATCTGCAACCTAAAAGGGACAAGGATTACGCCTTGCCCGCCGCGCAAATCGAGGCGATCTCGAATGCGGCGATGGACAGTCGATGTCAGAGAAGGGTCAAAGGGAGAGGCCCACTGATGGTACTACACCGCACCGGAACAAAAATCCCGTGGCAATTGCACCAGTTTGTAATCCTTTGCAGATTTTGGAGCAGACCGCCGCCACTAGGCATCAACTGGGGTAATGTCCGCTGGGGGTCACAGGACTAAACCGCTCGCGCGGTAAGGCTCCGCCGCCAAGTTCGCGGGATGGGGAGAGATAACAGGCGCGTCCTGTCTGAAGATGAGGAGTTGCAACCCTCACTCCAGACAGGAGCCTCCCCATGACCGACCAGGCAATGAGCCCGTTACGCCGGCGCATGATCGAAGACATGACGATCCGGAAGTTCGCGCCGAAGACCCAACATGACTACCTTCAAAGGGTCAAGAACTTCGCTGTCTATCTCGGCCGCTCGCCCGACACGGCGAGCTTCGAAGACGTGCGCCGCTATCAGCTTCATCTGGCGACGAGTGGCGCCGGCGTACCTACCCTCAACCAAAGCGTCTCGACACTGCGGTTCTTTTTCAGGATCACGCTTGGGCGCGCCGACATCGTGAACCATACCCAGTTTATCCACGTGCCACGCAAGCTGCCGGTCGTCCTGAGCCCGGAGGAAGTCGCGCGTTTTCTCGATGCGGCGCCGGGGCTCAAATACAAGGCGGCATTGAGTGTGGCCTATGGGGCCGGATTGCGCGTGTCCGAGGTGGTCGCGCTGAAGGTATCCTTGTCCGTGATCATCAGCCCGGCCGAGACGGCGCTCTCTCGCAACAGCCGCTCGAAGCGCTGATGCGGGCTCGCCTCCCATCCGCCGAGCGTGCCGCGCTGATCGGGATCGACGCCAGCCCTTTCCAGCCTGACCAGCAATTGCCAGGGCTGCTCGCCGCCGGAGGGTTCGGCGACCGCCCAATCGGGCGAAAGCGTGGTATCGTATTCTGGCAGCCGCAGGCTCAGGCTTTCGGGCAGAGCCGGGCCGCCGGGCGCGCCTGCAACCACGCGGGCCTCCCAGCCGAGAATCCCTTCGGCAAAGGCCCAAGGATCGGCGAGCGCCGGCTTCGCAGGGTCTGGATCAATCAGGAGTTCCACCTCGGCGCTGTCGATCTGGCTCTGCGGAGTTGGCTCCAGGATCAAATCCTTGAGCACGGCCGGCGCGACCACGAGACCGACTGGCTGCACATGGTCCAGCCATTCCAGCGCGGGATCGCGATAGGTCTCTGTTGCCATGTTGCTCAGCCCGAAACCGGCCAGAGATAGACGAGGCCGACTGGTTCAAGCCGATGCGCGGTGACGTCATAGGAACGCAGGATGCGCTCCGGCTCGGCTTCCAGCTCCTGATCGAGGCGCGCCAGCCGCGTTCGCCAGTGCCGGCGATCAGCCTCCTGTTCGCGGCGCTCCTCCTCGGCGATACCGGGAAGGGCGAGTTGGTTGGGATCGAATTCGGCCGCCGCCTTGGAAATTCGGCCACGTTGGCGTTCCAGCAATTCGCGCAATGATTTCGCTTCCTCCTCGCCGCGCTTTCGTAACAAGGCGGTGTTGGTGGCGATCCGTTCGCCGGCGATCCGCTCCAGCGCGGGCCGCAAATCCCGAATATCATGTTCGAGCATCGCCTGGACGCGGGCAACCGCCATCGGTGGCGCCGGCGTCGCGGTTCTCAACGCGTGCTCCAACTGATCGAGCGTCCTCGCTTCACCGCTCTCGCCGAGCGCCTTCAGCGGTTTCTTGTAACGCTCGGCCTCGGTCCAGATCGCAGCGATTGGAATGACCTCCTCGTGCAGGCGTGTGGCCCCGCTGCCGTAGAGGCTGAGGCGCCCCATGAGCACAATGCGCGGCTGCGCGCCCGGCCCCATGATCACGGAAACGCGGGACAGGCTTGATTCAAAGCCTTGCGAGACGAAGCGGGACAATAGCCGCCGGACCAGCCGGTGTTCGAGATGGACCTGGACTACGTTGGGTGCGTCCCGGCCGTCCGGCATCACCGGCGGCTTGAAGGAAATCGAGCGGATCGGCGCGTTGCGCCGCCAATCCGAATAGCGCTCGCCGCGATTGCGCGGCCGGATGCGCAGGTCGTCAAACGCATCGCCCCAGCCGCCCTCGCCCTTGAAGGCCAGATGCGAGGGATCGAAACGATAGGTCTGCACGGCGCCCACGGTGTCCGTCCAGGCCTCGTCGAGGTGATATCCCGCCCGATCGAGCGCGACGGCCACTACGTGCCGCAGATCGTCCTGGTTGACTCCGACCTTCTCCTGCGAATCCTCCAACACGCGCTGCAGTTCACGCTGCTCTTTGGTAATCTTATCGAAGCGCACGCGCTCGTCATCGTCCATTTCGGCCCGCGCTCGGGTGAGACGTTCGGCATCGCTCTCCGCTTCAATGGCACTTAGCAATTTCCGCAGCCGCGCCCTGCCGGATGCCACTCTCCGCAAGCCGCTTGGTCACACGTTCCTCGATCACCTGACCGACAGAGCCGAGCTGGTTCCGGATCGCCTCGGTCTTGCGCACCAGCGCATCAAGAACAATGTCGGCTTCGCGCTGCTCATATCTGAAATAGCGGCAGACGATGAGTTTTGCCGGCTGCAGTTTGCGATCGATGCGACCATTGCGTTGCTCCAGCCGGGACGGATTCCAGGGCAGGTCGAAATGAATCAAATCCGAGCAATAGGTCTGCAGATTTATGCCCTCGCGGGCGGCATCCGTGCAGAGCAGAATGCGGACAGGCTCGACCTCGGGATCAGTGTTGAAGGCGCGTTTGACGGCTTCACGCTTGTCGGATCCGGTGGCGCCAGAGAACACAAGGACGCGCTCTTCCGATTTATCCGTGCCATCGATCGCTTCCAACAGCCGCCGCTCAAGCCATCGACGAGTACGCGAGTTGCTTGACGCGATCCTCGGCGCGCCGAATCTGGCTATGCCGCAAACGGTGAGTTCACCGCCAGAGGCGTCACGTTCGGGAAGGCGTCTCCGACTAGTGGGCTCAGAAGATTCGCCAGATACCGTTCAACGCCATCCATCTGATGAGCCGGTACCGCTGCCCATGTGACCCAAAGGCCGTGTGGCTGATATCGCAACACCGCGGCATCGCGTTTGTGGGCGCTTAAGCGATCTCGAATGATACCTTGTCCGACTCGAACCGTGCGGGGTGTCTGGCCGCCGTGCCAGATCACGTAAACGCCGGTAGTCGTGATGTCGGACAGGTTAGGGAAATCGAGCCCGAGCCAGGAATTGTTGACTGACTTGATCCAAGTAAGGGTAAGCATAACGGTAGCTCCTGTGCGTGTGTTTGTATCGATACCTCCCTGTTCTTGATGCCCGTTGTAGGCTTGTTTTGATCGATAGATGATTCGCCGTCCGCGAGTTGAATCCTAAGTTGCAATTGGTAAGTGCTGCTACCCGAGTCAGGCCACGAGCCCTATTTGCCGTGCTTCACGCGAATCCCAAGCATCGATCCAGGTCCACCACACCGTCCATCCGCAAAAAGCGCGTCGTGACGCCAGCCGCCTCAGCGGGCGTCGTCTTGAGGGTTTGATGCACGCGGACAAAATTGTAGTGCATCGCGTGCAGGGGCGGGCAAAGCGCGAGCAGAGAAACTTTCCAGGGAGGCGGATAAATCCGCCCCCTAATCTTTCTTATATGGTTTTACCCCGGTTGCGGGAAATATAACCTTGACAAAGCAACAACAAGATGTTGAGATTCCGTCTGTTTCTGGCGGTTCGCTGAGAGTTGGCTCGCCCGCAACGCAGTTTGTTTCCTGAAAGTGGATTGGCATGGCCAAACGGCGCGCCAAAACGGTCAGGAAACCATCGAATCAACGTCCGATTGAGAAGTCGGGGCGAATATGCAAATTTGCGATCCGTCGAGGGCGGGGCCGTAAAGGCGGGACAGTGGCGACAGCCCATTCGGAATTGTGGCGTGAGCGCTTGAATGCACCGGCGTACCGCATCATGGAAGCGGCGCGCTACGCCCGCACGTCCAATCAAACCATCAGGAATTGGGAGAAGGTGCGAGGCAACCACCGTGTAGTAACGGGGCGCGATGCACGCGAAGACCTTTCCTATTTGCAGTTAATCGAAGTTGGCGTCGTCGCCGCAATGAGGAAGTCGGGTGTTCGGCTCGATACCATCCGAGATGCGCGGAAGTATTTATCGGCGGCATTCGATTCGCCTTTCCCGTTCGCCCAATATCGCTTCAAGACTGACGGTAAAGAGCTTTTCTTGGACTATGATCAAATCGTTAAGTCAGAAAAGGAAAAGCTTCTAAACGTAACCGAACACGGTCAGTTGGCTTGGAATCAGATTCTAAGCGGCTTGTTGCAGGAATTTGAGTACGACTCTGAAATTGGAACGGTGCTGCGATGGCGGGTTGCTGGGATGGATAGCCCAGTCTGCATTGACCCGCGCATTGCGTTTGGATCGCCGCATGTGAACGGCATACCTACGTGGGTGCTCCGAGACCGCTGGAAAAGCGGCGAGGGTATAGGCGACATAGCCGAAGATTACGAACTCTCGAGTGATTTGGTGACGACCGCATTGCGCTTTGAGGGCATAGAGGTTGATCCTGATCGGCCTCACAAGTGGATACATTAGTATTCTTTTTCGATAGGACGTTCGGAACCCGATTGCCTAAGGCGCTGGCTTCGTTGAAGGCACCAGTTCTGATAAAATGGCATCAGGGCGAGGGCTTCGCTGGTAATACGCCCGATGACGTTTGGATGAATATCGTTGGTCCGCGCAAATGGATATGTCTGAGCCAGGATCGCAAATGGCACTTGGTCCCCAGTGAACTCTTAGCGGTAAAGCAGCATGCTATGAAGTGCTTCTATCTTCCGTCCGCTCTGACTGATCGCTGGATTACCCTGTGTCACATTGTATCTCGGCACGAAAGGATCATGAATTTAGCGCGCGCTAACAACGGTCCTGTGGTTTTCGAGATGAAGACGAATAGACAATTCTATCCGATAAAGTTGCCATGACAGCCAAACAGGAAAAATCGGTTGAGCTTCATCCTGACGCATGGGCGCGCTTTGAGCGCGCCGCTGAAGCGGTTGCCAAGGCCCCGCCGCAACATCGGGTTGCGAAGAAGAAGGCCAAAAAGGCCAAAGCAAAAAAGGGGTCCGGCAAATGAGCCGAACCCCTCAAAATCAGCTATTGCTTATTGCAGGGCGGCTTGAGGGCTGTCCGAAGATCAGTTTCGATGTACAGCCGGTTGGCACGATCGCCTGCAACGTAGAGCGTGCTGATGTGTGTGGCCCCATGCAGGCCAATAGCCTGAAGCGCATGATGCCCCTGCAGCTCGTCAGACAAGCGGCGGTAGAAGCTATCCGTTTCGCCGACGTAGATTGCGCTGTGGCTTCCAGCAAAGGCCTCGCTGGAAAAGATGTAGACGCCTTGGATGGGTCGATAGACCGTTCCGACGCGATCTAACTGGAACTCATAACGGGTTCCCGATGCGCCGGTCCAATAGATCGGCACGTAGGACCTTTGTGGTGGATTAACCGGGTATAAAGACATTTCTGATGTCCACTTCGTAGATCGAGAAGTGGGCTTGACCAGAACGTCTCACGGGAGTCTACTCAACTCATCGAAAGCTTGTACCGCCCTGTCCCATACCTGCCCACATTGCAGTATGAGGCTGGATCGGAAAGAGGCCACCAAGGACCGCCAGTCTTTGGTGGCTTTTCCTTTTCCAGTGTCAGTGTGGAGTTTCTGATGACTCCAACGCGTAGGTCAAGGATTAGTACGAGTTCCTGAATCAAATACTAAATATGGTGGAAAGAGGGGGAAAACAGGGTGATAACGGCACCGCTATTGGGCCTAAGTATCAGTGACTCCTCAGGGATTCCCAAGCAAAAAAAATCGGCCAATGGCCTAGGCCCGCGAGCGCGATCCGATGTTTACAAGACAACTATTTATTACGGGCGCGGATTTGCTTAGCGCGCCAGCGCAGGAAGCGCTTTGCGATACGCTTAAAACGGCGCGGCTTGGTTTTTGCTGTTAGGCCGTCGATAGGTCAGGCGCTTACCCTTGATGCCAGTCGCCAGCAACGCGGCGCGGGTCGCATGATCAACGCCAAGCTTGGCGCGGTTCGAATAACGGAAGTCAAACTCGGCAAGATAACGATGCAGATGCTTCTCGGAGCAATACTGGTAGACGCCTTTCATGCCGCGCTTGAAGATTGAGTAATAGCGTTCAACCGTGTTCGTGGCGATGTCGTCACGGGCATATTCGTAACGGCTATGGTTGACCGTATCGTGGCTCAGGAAGTGACCGCCGATTTGTTTGTACCAAACGCCTTCATCGGTATTGATGATGGTTTCTTGCTTGACGTTCTCGCTCGCGAACGATCTTGGTAACTTCGTTGAGCGTGGTAGCGTCGATATGGAAGCTCCGGGCTGATCCGCCGCGCTCCACAAGCGTCATGACGATGTTCTTGAAGGCAGGGCCGGGCTTGCGGCGGCCTTTCGGGCTACCAGCCAACTTGCCGATATAGGTTTCGTCGGCTTCCACGACCTTACGAGATCCGCCCATGGGCGAAAGGCTGGCGGGGCGCATTGCCTTACGCAGGCGATGCATCATGAACCACGTCGATTTGTAGCTGATCCCGAGCATACGGTGGACCTGATGGGCGCTAACGCCCTTCTTGGAAGCGGTCATCAGGAAGAGGGCGGCCAGCCATTTCGAGAGCGGGATTTTAGAGCGCTCAAAGACGGTCTTTACGGTCACCGTGAATTGTTCGCGGCATTCGGCACACTGGTAGAGGCCGGGGCGGTGAGCCTTACCCTTGAGGCCCGTAATCTTGTCCTGATCGGCATTGCCGCAATGGGGGCAAACCGGACCATGCGGCCAAACCCGAGCCTCAAGCCATTCGCGGGCTTTGGTTTCATCGGTGAAAATCGGGTTTTGAAGGTTCGACATGGGGTTGCTCCTATGACCCCATCCTACCTATGGTAACTGCTTTGTCAAGGTTATAATCGTCCCGGTTGCTCGCGAACGAACACTGAACATCTTGCTACCCTTTTGCTACCCAACCCGGTGGCAGCGTATGATACAAGCCAATCGGCGATGGACGACGTCGCCAAAATCCCCAAAGAAAACAGGATCATGCGGAACAGGCCGCTACAGGCTGAAATGGGTGCACCCGCATTTCGAGTGCGGTGCATTCGACCACTCTGCCACCTCTCCAAGTGCCGCGGGGCGCGAGCCGTGCCCCAAGGTCGGGGCGAGTTCTAGGCGAGGACGGCTGACCAGACAAGGCGCGCCCCGCGAAATTCCTGCGCGCGAGGTGCATCGCGGCCTGAAATGGGTGGGACCGCCAGACGCGAACATTGCATGTTGTGAGTGACAAGAGCATAGAAGGGCGGTGTCCGCCTTTCCTCTTGGCATCACAGAGGAACCGCAATGGCACTCCCCCACACCACTACTGTTTGGACAATCAGGCAAGCCGTTCGTCTCGCTTGGGCGATGGCGCACACAGCCGAGCGACTTGGGAGCGCCGGAGAGTGCCTTGAGGGATGGCTGGAGGCCAGAGCGGAAGCGCGGGGCGTTGACATGCGGGAGGTGCTTAAGCCTCTGACTGCACCCCTGAGCGTGGCCTGAGGCCATGACCTTGCCCGTGCTCACTGTCACCAAAGCCTATTCCTACGTGCGCTTCTCTACGCCGCAGCAGGCGCTAGGAGACAGCCTCCGAAGGCAGACTGAGAAGGCGGAACGATACGCCATTGAGCACGGGCTGACGCTCGACACAGATTTGAAGATGACTGACGCGGGCGTGTCTGCGTTCCGAGGGAAGAACGCGACTACCGGGGCGCTCGGTGGGTTCCTCAGAGCGGTGGAGAACAACCACGTACCACCGGGGAGCTACTTGTTGATTGAGAACATCGACAGGCTTTCCCGAGACCATGTGTTGGAGGCACAGACAATATTCTCGCAGTTGATCTTGTCGGGAATAATTATCGTCACTCTGACCAATGGTGAGGTCTACTCCAGACAGCGGCTCAATGAGGAACCGTACGCCATGTTGATGATCGTGCTGGAGCAGATCAGGGCGATGCGAAGTGCGTAAAGAAGCTGAAGAGACGCATGGGCACCAAAGGTGAGCTTGACCCCATCCTGGTCGTTAAGCTGGGGAGATTTTGGGTCTGTGTAGATGGGCACCACCGATTGGAAGCCTACTCGCAACGCAAGTGGGAAGGGACGATCAAAGCGGATTGGTTTGCAGGGACTGTGCGTGAAGCGGTCGCCGAGAGCCTGAGACGCAACGAGGTGGACAAGCTCGAAATGTCCTCGAAGGACCGCTTTGAAGCAGCGTGGCAACGAACCGTTCTCGGTTGGGGAAGCGCGCCTGAGGTGTCGCTAGAAGCCAACGTGAGCTTAAGGCTCGCGTATTATATGCAGGAGGTGCGCGATGCCTATCATGGGACGGGCCTGACAGCCGCAAGTCTGCGAAGCAAGCTAGGACCCTTGGAGGACAACACTTGGGGAGCAGCGCGGTCCGCGTACCTTGGGCTTGACGGGGGAGAAGAACGAAGTTTGCAGGAGAAGGCCGCGACCCTCGCGAACCAGCTTACGAAGAAGATGACAAACTTTCTCTCCAGAGACCCTGAGGTCACCGCGCTTGCATTGAAGTTATATGACCGCGACTTACCCCAGCCGCTCGTGGGTCATCTGAAGGCGCATGTCATGCAAGTCGGCGATGATGACGATGATGGCGATGAGGCTCTTGAGCTTCCTACGGTTCCCAAGGCGGCCCTGCTGGTAATGTCGGATGAGCAGTTGATGGAGAGCCTTGAGCAGAACCAAGATGCCCGCGCGTACCTCTCGCGAAAGCACGCGGACCTCGTGAGGGAGCAGGACAGACGCGCGAGCCTTGGGACACCTTTGGAGGTCCCGGGGATAGAGCTGACCGAGGGGGCTCCTGAGGTCTAGGAGGCCTGTGGAGCCTAGGGCTGTGGAGGGTGGCCATTGTGGTTGCTCAGCGGAGGTGCTGAGAGGGGCTTAGGAGGTCCTGAAGTGTGCACCTAGGACCATGCTTGTGCACGGTGCACAGGGGTGAGGAGGGTTCCGACCAAGGGTCCGTGTGTGATAATAAAACCACAGTCCAAGCCCGGAGAACCTTCGCGTTCAAAGGCTGCTCGGGTATGAGCAACAAAGCCTCAGACGGCCTGTTAGCCGCCGTCTCTTGCGCTCTTGGGGCTGAAGTCAGACGGGACGTTCGCATCTTCTGCCGGAAGCCAGAGGGATGCGGAGACCCAGTAGCCACGCCCTCCGGGGCAGCACGCGGCCTTATCGGAAATCTCCAATTGAACTGAATTGAGGGTCTCTGCAATCTCTGCAGAACCGGGGGAGTTCTGATTGCGCCAATACGCCTGCCGAACGGGATCAGGTGGGGGGATGCCAAGAGCCTCACGCGCGGCAGAACCACCGTGGATCAAGAGAATGCGTGCCACGGTGCGCGCAGCTTCTACTGCACTGGCGCGAACGTCATCCTCATCCACGTGCTGAAGGACGCGCTCAATCAGAACGTCAAGCGGCGCGACGAGGTCAGAATGCTTCTCGCATAGAAGCGTGCGAGCGGTCATCAACGAACGCAGTAAATCTGCGGGCCGACATTCCAGAGACAATAACTCCACCGTTGACTGCTCCGATGTACGCCCAAAACAAAAGAGTCACATGTGGAGCGCAGGAAGACAACTGCTCTACTTAAACGACGTTAACGGGGCCGAGGGCCTTGGAGAGGCCCAATACCAGCGTTGAACGCACGCGCTCGCAGCCGAGCAGCCAGCGGGCGTAAAGCCCGGAAGTTTTGAAGTCGCCAATGGGAAATCTTGGGGATTTCAGAACCCAAAAGGGGACCCGTTAACGCTAGGTCGTGTTCAGCATACCTCAATGCTTCGCCACGGCGTAACCGCATGGCTATTGTCATTGACACTTCGCAATGAAAATAACCGGCGGTCCCGTGTCGCTCATTGAAATTGCAGGCCGGAAGTGCGGCTTCGCTGGCCAGCCGGAGCGACGCTTTGACCGTAGCGATCCCCCCACCCGCGGCAACGCGATCCCCGTTTTAACCTAACCTTTCAAGGTTACTGCGTCAGCGCGACCCGCAAAAACACGGGCTCCGATCTGATCCGCGGGCGGGATCATGCGCGGCGTCCGATCGCGCTCCATATCGAAGCGCAGCCCGGCTTCAATCCTTGCTCTTCTTCTCTTTTTTCTCGTCCTTTTCCTTCCTGTCGTCCTTGTCCTTCCGACGGTTGGAAAAGCGTGCATTGCCTAGTCCCGTGCCGATGGTCAGAACGCCCCAACGCTCGACATCCTGCATGAACGGAACTTCGGAAAGCCCCTGCGCCACACCATCATTGTGCATCAACACCGTGGTATCATGATCGCCGATTTCCGGGATCGCCTCGACGAGGCTCACCGGCAGATTGAACTTGCTGCTCTCCCAATTGCCCGGCAGGTTCTGCACGCCCTTTGCAATCGAGCCGTCGTCGTTGATCACCCCGGGACAGGCGATCCCGATGAAGGGGGCAAGCTTGAGGGCTTCCGCGTCAGCCTCCGCAATCAGCCCGTTCAGCATCTTGACCAGGCGCTTGACGGCGCCTTCCCGCGTCGGCTCGTCGTCGGCATGGCGCCAGAGCTCGGACTTCCAAACCGACGCCTTCGACAGATCCGGCGCCTTCTTCCAGCGGGTTTCCACCAGCCCGCAGCGGATATTGGTGCCGCCGATATCAACCGCGAGGATGCCGTCATGGCCCTCAAAGATCCACGACGGCGCCAGATGCAGGCAGCCGATCAGACCGGCTTCATCGGGGTGAAAACGTATCGGCACCAGGTCGACCCGAAATCCCTCTGCCTTGAGCAAATTGTCAGCTCGCGCGATCGCGACTTCCCCGACCCGGCTATGGCGAAAGCCGCCGCCGACCACGATGCGCTCAGTATCGGCCCAGGCTTTGGTCTTCAGGAAGCGCGACGTCACATAGGCCAATTCGTTGGCGAATTCCTCGATCGCGCCGTGCACCAGCGCGGCGGCTTCAACGTCCTCGCCCAGCAGGGCCTCATCGAGCGTTCCCTTGCTGATGACGTCAGCGGGTTTGTCGCCGAGCGGATCATCGCCGTTCTTCTTCAGCGGCTTGCGCTGGCTGTCCAGTATCTTGCGGAACGCGCCCTTGCTGGCGCGGTCGCCGAGGAATCCGTCCTCATCCTTCAACTCGATATTGAAGCTGTCCACATCCACCGATGGCAGACGACCGGCGCCGTGCCGGCCAATGCCTGCGGTGATCAATGTGTCCTCAGCCATTTTGCCCTGCCAATGCCGGAATTGGGGGACAACCAACGGGGAACCCGTTGGTTTCACGGCTGGACCGGCGCGGCCCCGGCGGGCCGTCAAGGCCGGCCAAAACCCGGCAAATCCTCCAGATTTGGCGTCCTTTTGGCCCAGTTTGCCTTGACTCGGGGCCGCCAGCGGCTATAAGTCCCGCACCCGGCGCGGGATCTTTCTCGCGCTGTTTGTTTTTGCGCGGTGCTTCAAAGGGTTTTGCCCGATCGCGCGGAAATTCGAGGCGATCATATGATCGTCTCGGTGAATCCATAACGACTGAAGAAAAAGCCGGCCCGGACCCGTCCGAGGCCGGGATCGAACACGAAGGAATAAAACGATGTTCGCAGTCATCAAAACCGGCGGCCGGCAATACCGCGTCGTTCCGGATGATGTGCTCGAGATAGGCAAGATCGCCGGCGATGTCGGGACGATCGTGCAGCTGGGCGAAGTTCTGCTGGTCGGCGGCGAATCGCCGGTGCTTGGCACGCCCACGGTCCCCGGCGCCTCGGTTGCCGCCGAAGTGCTGCAGCACAAGCGCGGCCCGAAGGTCATCGCGTTCAAGAAGCGCCGCCGCAAGAATTCGCGCCGCAAGCGCGGCTACCGCGACGAGATCACGGTGTTGCGTATCACCGAGATCCTGACCAACGACAACAAGCCGACCATCGGACCGCGCCCGAAGCGCGAGAAGGTGGTTGCGGCAGCCCCGGTGGATGGCGACGACGAGGCGCCGAAGGCCGCGAAGAAAAAGGCGCCCGCCAAAAAAGCGGTTGCCAAGAAGGCCGCGACAAATCCGCGCGCCAAGAGTGAGACGAAAAAGGCCCCGGCCAAGAAGGCCGCCACGAAGGGCAAAAGCGACAAGAAGTGAAACGCTTCAGTTTAGCGTGACATAAAGTGAAATGATTCCGTCAAGGAATTGATCTAGAGATTAGATAGAAGTTGGAGACGGGCCATGGCTCACAAAAAAGCAGGCGGTTCATCACGTAACGGCCGTGATTTAGCGGGCAAGCGCCTTGGTATCAAGGCCTATGGCGGCGAGCATGTGATTCCCGGCAACATCATCGCGCGTCAGCGCGGCACCACCTGGCATCCCGGCCTTAATGTCGGCATGGGCACGGACCATACTTTGTTTGCCAAGGTCGAGGGCCATGTCGAGTTTCGTGCGAAAGCCAACGGCCGCACCTTCGTATCGGTGGTTCCGATGACGGAAGCTGCGGCCGAGTAAACGGTGGACACAATGAGTTCGCCGGGTCCTGTTGAACCGGCGGAGCTCGCTAAGGCTCCAAGGGGGAGGCGGGAAACCGGCCTCCCCTTTTTGTTGCGGCGTTTCGCCAGGACGCGCGCCACAAGCCAAGAGTTGCGGTTCCAGGAGCTCTAGATGCTGCAGGATTTTCCGACCACGACATTGCGACAGGCCAAGCGGTGTGTCCTCGAGACCGAACGGCTGGTGCTGCGCAGACCGACGCTCGCGGACGTCAAGGCAATCTCGCGTCTCGCCGATGATCGCCGCATCGCGGAGAATACCCGCCGCCTGCCGCATCCCTATTTGCAGGACCATGCCGTGGAGTTCGTGCGCGGCATCGCCCAGGACAAACGCGAAACCGTGTTCCTGATCGAGAACAATCACACGCCGATCGGAATGGTCGGCGTTGACTGGCGCGAGCCGGAGATGCCGGAGCTCGGCTACTGGCTCGGCGTGGAGTATTGGGGCCAGGGCTTTGCCACCGAGGCTGCGCGTGCGGTGATCGATTTCACCTTCGAGGAATTCGATGTCGAGCAGCTGATCTCGGGCGCGCGCGTCGCCAACCCGGCCTCGCGCAACATTCTGGAGAAGTGCGGCTTCCAGTGGAGCGGCGTCGAACTGCATCGCTTCGAGGCGCTGGGATCGTCGACGCCGGTCGATTGCTTCCGCCTCTCCCGTGGCGTCTGGGCGTCGCTGAAGAGCTGGGGCAATTCGATCCGGCGCGAGCGGTGATTGCTTCCATCCTCACGCCGGCGGGCTGACCGCGGTTTCCTGATGGCCGAGATTTCGCTCGCGCAGGAAAATGTAAAGTCCGGCGCCGATGATGATCGCGGCGCCGGCCATTGTCGGCCATGACGGCACGTCACCGAACACGATGATGCCGAACATGATCGCCCACACGATCATGGAATATTGATAGGGCACGACGACGCTCGCCGGCGCCAGTTTCAGCGAGCGATTGACGCACAACAATGCGCTTACCGATACGCAGCCGGCGACCGCAAACAAAGCGAGGCTGCCGAGGCTCGGCGTAACCCATCCGAACGGCGACATCAGCGCGCCTAAAATGAGGGTGCCGGAAAATTGCGACGTCGCCATCACGACGTCGGGCGTCGCCCGCAACAGCCGCGTGATCAACATCAAAACCGAAAAACACACGCTGCCGCCGAGCGCAATCATCGCCGGCCAGGAGATGGTTTGCAACGACGGGCGCAGTGCGATCAGCACGCCGCAGAAGCCGATCACGATCGCGCTCCAACGCCGCCAGCCCACCCGCTCGCGCAGCACGATCGCCGACAACGCGGTGACGAAGATCGGACAGGCGAGATAATAGGTGGTGACGTCGGCAAGCGGCAGATAGACCGTCGCCAGGAAGAAGGCAGCAACTTCGAACGTCGAGAGCAAGACCCGGAGCAATTGCAGCCGCGGTCGCTCCAGCGGGGCGAACGCTGCGCGATGACGCCAGATCAGCGGTGACAGCACCAGCAGCGCCGCGCAGGCGCGCAAGCATAATAGCTGGCCGACGGAATAGGTCGTGACGATGAACTTGCCGATGGCGTCGCCGAACGAAAACATGAAGATCGACAGCAGCATCAATCCGACGCCGGCAAGGCGTGCGGAGCGTTCGTCGCTTTGGATCGAGATTCGCTCAAGCAGGGTCATGGCGAGGGTGTTTTAAAGGCGTGGGCGCACGGAACAAGCCTGATTGCCGCCAGCCCACCTCTGCGATACCGGTAGGCCACCGGCCAACCTTGCAGGAACCCGCATGACCGATTTCGACCCCGCCACGCATCGCATGGTGCCGCAGCAACGCTGGTTCGAGGATTTCGCGATCGGCGAGCGCTTTGTCATGCCGAGCCGCACCATGACGTCGGCGGTGTTCGCGGCCTTTCAGACCGCGAGCGGCGACACCCACCCCGTGCACTATGATGTCGAATATTGCCGCGCCCGCGGAATGCCGAACCTCCTGGCCCATGGCTTCCAGACCCTGATCCATACCGCATCGGGAGCGGGGCTGTTCCCCTTTATGGTGGAAGAATCGCTGGTCGGTTTCCTCGAACAGTCGAGCCAATTCTTGAAGCCGGTATTTGCCGACGACACGATCTATCCCGCGCTCGAAGTGAGCGAACTGACGCCGGGCCGCAGCACCGGGGTGATCTCCTTGCGCAGCACCGTGTTCAATCAGCGCCGCGAGCAGGTGCTGGAGGGATTGCAGAAGTTTCTCCTTCGCCGGCGGCCGGTTCGGCCGTAATTGGCGCAGCTGGCGCGCTGGATTCCCGAATGGAAGACCTGCACACACCCGACAATTCGGCGGCGCTCGCGCGGGCCCCAAAAAGGGCCGATAAATTAAGGCTTCTTGCCAATATTACGGCAGCTAACGGTTGCCGCAGCGGCGCCCCTGCCTTACCTATGGGCCATGAAATTCCTCGATGAAGCCAAGGTCTATATCCGCTCCGGCGACGGCGGCAACGGCTGCGTGGCGTTTCGCCGCGAGAAGTACATCGAGTTCGGCGGCCCCTCCGGCGGCAATGGCGGACGCGGCGGCGACGTGATCGTCGAGGCGGTCGATGGACTGAACACCCTGATCGACTATCGCTATCAGCAGCACTTCAAGGCGCAGAAGGGCACCAATGGCATGGGCAAGGATCGCCATGGCGCCAACGGCAAGCCGATCGTGCTCAAGGTGCCGGTCGGCACGCAAATTTTTGACGAGGACCGCACGACGCCGATCCATGACTTCACCACACTCGGCGAAAAATTCGTGCTCGCGGAGGGCGGTAATGGCGGCTTCGGCAACGCGCATTTCAAATCCTCCACCAATCGCGCGCCGCGCAACGCCAATCCCGGCGAGGTCGGCGAGGAGCGCTGGATCTGGCTGCGGCTGAAACTGATCGCGGACGCAGGCCTCGTCGGCCTTCCCAATGCCGGCAAATCGACGTTCCTCTCCAAGGTCTCAGCCGCCAAGCCGAAGATCGCCGACTATCCGTTCACCACGCTGCACCCGCAGCTCGGCGTCGTGAATGCCGATGGCCGCGAATTCGTGCTGGCGGATATTCCCGGGTTGATCGAGGGCGCCCATGAGGGCGCAGGCCTGGGCGATCGCTTTCTCGGCCATGTCGAGCGCTGCCGCGTCTTGTTGCATCTGGTGGATGCGACCAGCGAGCACGCCGGCAAGGCCTACAAGACGGTGCGCAACGAGCTTGAGGCCTATGAGGGGCATCTCGCCGACAAGATCGAGATCGTCGCGCTGAACAAGATCGACGCGGTGACGCCGGACGAGTTGAAGAAGCAGAAGGATCGCCTGAAACGTGCCGCCAAGAAGACGCCGCTCTTGATTTCGGGCGTCACCGGCGAGGGAGTCAAAGAGGCGCTGCGGCGGCTGGCCGAGGTGATCGGCGAAGCCCCGGTATCGGGCAAGGCCAAAAGCGGCGCGCAGGCCGAACCCTGGGCGACGCAAACCACCTGACGTGTGACGCATGAATCGTCTATCCGTACCCCAGCCATCTCCTTCTTTGAGCTCTGCCGCAAAGTCTTATCCATGGCCCGCCCCGCGCTGAAAAACTTCCGCCGCATTGTCGTCAAGGTCGGCTCGTCACTGTTGGTCGATTCCGATGCCGGCGAAGTGCGCACCGCGTGGCTGGCGGCGCTGGCCGCCGATCTGGCCAAACTGCACCGCGAGGGACGCGAACTCCTGATCGTCTCCTCCGGCTCGATTGCGCTCGGACGCAGCCGCCTGAAGCTGCCGCGCGGCCCGCTGAAGCTCGAGGAGAGCCAGGGCGCTGCCGCCGTGGGGCAGATCGCGCTGGCGCGGATCTGGTCGGAGGTGCTGGGCCATCACGGCATCGGCGCCGGGCAAATCCTGGTGACCTTGCAGGACACCGAGGAGCGCCGCCGCTATCTCAACGCGCGCTCGACCATTGCCAAGCTCCTGGAGTGGCGCGCGGTGCCGGTCATCAACGAGAACGACACCGTGGCCACCAACGAAATCCGCTACGGCGACAATGATCGCCTTGCCGCCCGCGTCGCCACCATGGCGAGCGCCGATCTCCTGATCCTGCTCTCCGATATCGACGGCCTTTACGATGCGCCTCCTGGCGCCAATCCAAACGCCAAACTGATCCCGATCGTGGAGTCGGTCACGTCGGAAATCGAAGCCATGGCGGGGGCAGCCGAATCCGAACTGTCGCGCGGCGGCATGTACACCAAGATCGAGGCGGCGAAGATCGCAACCACGGCCGGCACGCATATGCTGATCGCGTCGGGCAAGATCGAGCACCCGCTGCAGGCCATCGCCGATGGCGGGCGCTGTACCTGGTTCCTGACGCCGGCTAACCCGGTGACCGCGCGCAAGCGATGGATCGCGGGCTCGCTCGAACCCAAGGGCACCCTGACCATCGATGCCGGCGCGGTGAGTGCGCTGCGCGCCGGCAAGAGCCTGCTGCCGGCTGGCGTGATCCGGGTCGACGGGCAATTTGCCCGCGGCGATGCCGTGGTGGTGCGCGGCCCCGACACTCACGAGGTCGGCCGCGGCCTGGTCGCCTATGACGCCGAGGATGCCGAAAAGATCAAGGGCCGCTCGTCCCCGGATGTGATGGCGATCCTCGGCATCTCGGGACGTGCGGAAATGATCCACCGCGACGATCTGGTGGTGGGTCCCAACGCTGCGGTTTCAGCCAAGTAGAGCGCTTTCAGGCGAAGCATGCCCTCGGACCTGATCCGAGGCTGGCACCCGGTTTGCGTCGAGAAAACGCATCAAAACAAGAGGCTAGAGCATCGGTTCTGATTCAGAATCGACCGGGCTCTAGGCCAGTGGCCGAGCGGCCGCGGGCCGCCGGTCCGCCGGCGTCCGCCTTCCTGCCATGCCGCGCCGCCCTTCGCAAAACACGGATTTCCATGCTAGGACATAGCCTTAACTGATGCTGGAACCGACATGACGGCGCCCTTGAAGGCAATCGACGGCAACGACGATTTGCCGACCCTCATGACCGACCTGGCCGCCCGGGCACGCACCGCCGCGCGGGTGCTGGCGCTCGCCTCCCCTGCGCAGAAGAACCGCGCGCTGGAAGCGATCGAGCGCGCCATCCGCGCCGACGCCGCCACCGTTCTCGCGGCCAACGCCGAGGACGTCGCCGAAGTTCGCACCAGTGGCGCCAGTTCGGCCTTCATCGACCGGCTGACGCTGACGCAAGGCCGCATCGATGCCATGGCCGACGGCGTCGCGACCGTGCGCGCGATCAAGGATCCCGTGGGCGTCGTGACCGAGAGCTGGCAGCGCCCCAACGGCATGATCATCGAACGCGTTCGCGTACCGCTCGGCGTCGTCGCCGTGATCTTCGAAAGCCGCCCCAATGTCGCGGCCGATGCTGGCGTGCTCTGCCTGAAATCCGGCAACGCCGTCATCCTGCGCGGCGGCTCGGACAGCTTCCGGTCATGCCGCGCGATCCATGACTGCCTGGTGCAGGGGTTGCGTGAAGCCGGTCTTCCCGAGGCCGCGATCACCCTGGTGCCGACACGCGATCGCGCCGCGGTCGGCCTGTTGCTGACGGGGCTGAACGGCGCCATCGACGTGATCGTTCCACGCGGCGGCAAGAGCCTCGTCGCGCGCGTCGAGGCGGAAGCGCGCGTGCCGGTGTTCGCGCATCTGGAGGGCGTCAATCACGTTTACGTCGATCATGCCGCCAATCTGGAAATGGCAAAATCGATCGTGCTGAACGCCAAGATGCGCCGCCCCGGCGTCTGCGGCGCGGCCGAAACCTTGCTGATCGATCGGAAGGGTGCATCGACCAGTCTCAAGCCACTGGTCGAGATGCTGATCGATGCGGGTTGCGAGGTGCGCGGCGACGACGCCGTGCAACGAACCGATGCCAGGGTGAAGCCGGCTTCCGACGAAGACTGGGATACCGAATACGAGGACGCCATCATTGCGGCGAGGGTTGTCGACGGCGTCGACGAGGCGATCGCTCACATCCACAATCACGGCTCGCACCACACCGATGCGATCGTGACCGACGACGAAGCCACCGCCCGCAAATTTCTCGACGAAGTCGATTCGGCGATTGTGCTGCACAACGCATCGACCCAGTTCGCCGACGGGGGCGAATTCGGTTTCGGCGCCGAAATCGGCATCGCCACCGGTAAATTTCATGCCCGCGGCCCGGTCGGTGCGGAACAACTGACCAGCTTCAAATACCGTGTCCACGGCACCGGGCAGACCCGGCCGTGATCGGTCATGGCGTTTTCGAGCGAAGCATGCCCTCGGACTTGATCCGCGGGCGGGAACCGGTTCGCGTGAGGAAAGCGCGCAAAAAAAACAAAGTTTCGCCCATGCGGCGGCAGAGTGTCGCGAAGGATGACGAATTTCGGGAACGGGGCACTCGTTGAAGCCAGCTTCAGTCGCGTCGCAATCTGCTGCTTCAGCCATTCCGCTTTACACCAACGGCATGCGCATCGGCCTGCTCGGCGGTTCCTTCAATCCGCCCCATGTCGCGCATCGCGCCATCAGCCTGTTCGCAATCAAGCGATTGAAGCTCGATCGCGTGTGGTGGCTGGTGACGCCGGGCAATCCGCTCAAGGAATATGGGGCGCTGCACGACCTCGACGAACGCGCCGAGGCCGCGCGCCGGATGGCCGGCGATCCGCGCATCGACGTCAGCTGTCTCGAATCCGTCATCGGGACGCGCTATACGATAGACACTGTGAGATATCTGCGCCGCCGCGCTTCCGGCCTGCGCTTTGTCTGGATCATGGGCGCTGACAATCTTGCGCAATTCCACCGCTGGCAAAACTGGCGGAGCATCGCATCCGAGGTTCCGATCGCTGTGATCGACCGTCCGCCGCAAAGTTTTCGTGCTCTGGCTTCACCCGCGGCACAGGCGCTTGCGCGCTATCGACTGCCCGAAAATCAGGCCGGCAGGCTCGCCGACCAGCCTGCGCCGGCCTGGGTCTTTCTGACCGGCATGAAATTGAGCCTCTCTTCGACCGGCCTGCGGAACCTGGACGGCAGTTGGAGGACAAAGTGACGGGGCGGGCGCGCTTGATGGGTGACGAACTTCCGAAACGGGGTACTGGATATTGAATCCGTTAACCCCACATGCATAGTATGGTCAGCGGGCGTCCGAAGGATTCGGCGTTCGCGATACAGTGAAAGGAATGGTCCCTGGCCACATCTGTATTGTCAAAGTCTGTTTTACCCAAGGCAACCAAAACCGCGCGTAAAACATCGACACAAGCTGCGGCCTTGCAGGCGCAACCCGACGCCGACAAGACGCTGAATATGATCCTCTCCCGCCTCGACGATATGAAGGCGGAAGAAACGGTCACCATCGACCTTCGCGGCAAATCTGCATTTACCGACTATATGATCGTCACCTCGGGCCGGGTTAACCGGCACGTCGGCGCGATCGCGGAAAACGTCGCCAAAGGCCTCAAGGAAACCGGAATCAAGAACATCCACGTCGAGGGCTTGCCCAACTGCGATTGGGTGCTGATCGATTCCGGCGATGTGATCGTACACATCTTCAGACCCGAGGTGCGTGAGTTCTACAATCTGGAAAGATTGTGGACACAAGGCCCGACGGCGGCGAAGGCGATCTAGCCGGCCGATCTGAATGGGCCGGGCGCGTGCCGGGGCGCAGTGCGCGTGCCGCAGAAGCGGATTTTCGCTTTTGCGGAGAGAATGCGTGCCACCGGTTGATCGAGAGAAGTTTATGCGGCAGACGGACGCGGCCTTCGGATCATCCGACGGCAAGCCTAGAGTCTCATCGTTCTGATTGAATCAGAACCGAAGCTCTAATCTTTTGTTTTGGCGCGTTTTCTTCACGCGAACCGGTATCCACCCGCGGATCAAGTCCGAGGGCATGCTTCGCTCGAAAACGCTTCAGGCGGAAAATGCACCATGCGCCTCGTCGTCATTGCCATCGGGCGGCTGAAGCAGGGCCCGGAGCGGGAACTGGCTGAACGCTACCGGGAACGATTCGACGACATCGGCCGCAAACTCGGATTTCGCGGCCTTGAGGTTCATGAAATACCGGAAAGCCGCGCACGCGACGCCGCCTCGCGGATGGCCGAGGAGGCTGCGGCGATTTCGGCGGCCATCCCCGTAAAATCCCTGCTGGTCGTGCTCGACGAGCGCGGCGACAATGTCGATAGCAGCACTTTTGCCCGGCATCTTGGCCGCTGGCGGGATGATCAGGTCGCCAATACTATTTTCATAATTGGCGGCGCGGACGGACTTTCGCCCGATTTGCGGCGCATGGCAAAGTTGACAATGGCGTTCGGCTCCGCGACCTGGCCGCACCAGATGGTTCGCGTCCTGCTTCTGGAACAGGTTTACCGGGCCGCGACGATCCTGGCGGGCCACCCCTATCATCGCGCCTGAGGCGCGCAACCCAAGTGCAGACGCACTGATTCGGAATCGATGCAGGCAGCGCGGAACATTCCCTCCTACCCTGACACCGCCCGCGGCGGTCCTCTCCTCTCGGCCCGCATTTCGCTTTCGGTTGCTCTGTTATCCGCAGGCTTTGCCGGGCTGGGCCCGACTACCACGGCTGCCCAGGTCGCGGGACCAACGCCGCAGACGGCAGCCCCCTCGCCCGATACCATCGAGCAGCGGGAACAGGAACTCGAAGCGGCCCGCGCGCAGCAAAAGAGCGCGGCCGAACTGCAGCAGAAGCTCAAGGCCGATATCGCGGCGATCGGTCAGGACCGCAGCAAGCTCAATGCGCAGCTGATCGATATCGCCGCCCAGGTCCGCACCATCGAGACCAGGATCGGCGATACCGAAGCGCGGCTGCCTCCGCTCGATTCGCGCGAGCAGCAGATCAAGGACTCGCTCGATTCGCGCCGCGCCGAAATTGTCGAGGTGCTGGCTGCGCTTCAACGCGCCGGACGGCGAGCGCCTCCGGCTTTGCTCGTCAGACCCGAAGACGCGTTGCAATCGCTTCGGACGGCCATGCTGCTCGGATCCGTCGTGCCCGAGTTGCGCGCGCGCGCGGAAAAGCTGGCCGGCGACCTCTCCGAATTGGTTGCGCTTCGCAAGACCATCGCCTCGGAGCGCGACCGCCTTGCGGCCGACCGCGACAAGCTGAGGGAAGACCAGACCCGGCTCGCAGCCCTCGTCGATGAGCGCCAGCGAAAGCAGAGCGCGATCGAAAAGGACATGGAAGCGGAAGGCGCACGCGCCGTTGCGCTGTCCAGGCAGGTCGACAGCCTCCAGGGCCTGATCAGCAAAATGGAACAGGATCTGAAGAGCGCCGCCAAAGCGGCCGCGACCGCCAGCCTGCAGGGGGCACCTGCAACCATCAACGGCAAGCCGAATCTGGGCGGGCTGAAAGACCCCGCCCGGCTGAGCCCGGCGATCGCATTTGCCTCCGCCAAGGGTTTATTCGCGCTGCCGGTTAACGGGGTCAAAATCCGCGAATTTGGCGGTTCCGATGGCGCCGGTGGCGTAGAAAAAGGCATTTCTTTGGCAACCAGGCCCGGAGCGCAGGTCACAACCCCGTGTGACGGTTGGGTTGTTTACGCCGGTCCCTTCCGCAGCTACGGACAACTCTTGATCCTCAATGCCGGTGGCGGGTATCATGTTTTGATCGCCGGGATGGAGCGCATTTCGGTTAACATCGGCCAGTTTGTACTTACGGGGGAGCCGGTCGCGACCATGGGGACGACGTCCCAGGTCGCGTCAATACTCGCGACCAACGCGAGCCAGCCCGTGCTCTATATCGAGTTCCGTAAGGACGGCACTCCCATTGATCCAGGCCCATGGTGGGCCGCAAATGAAGGCGAAAAGGTTCGCGGATGATGCGCAAGACTTCTGTAATTCTCCTCAGCGCCGTCACCGGCGCGGCGTTGACGCTCTTCGTGACCCAGCCGCGGTCGGTGATGATGGGATCGAGCGCGCGTGCTTCGACCTCGGACACCTATCGCCAGCTCAATCTGTTCGGCGATGTGTTCGAGCGGGTCCGCAGCGACTACGTCGAAAAGCCCGATGACAGCAAGCTGATCGAGTCTGCGATCAGCGGCATGCTGAGCGGACTCGATCCGCATTCCAGTTACATGGATGCCAAGAGCTTCCGCGACATGCAGGTGCAGACCCGCGGCGAGTTCGGCGGCCTCGGCATCGAGGTCACCATGGAAGATGGACTGGTCAAGGTGGTGTCGCCGATCGACGACACGCCGGCATCCAAGGCCGGCATCATGGCCAACGACATCATCACCACCCTCGATGACGAACAGGTTCAGGGCCTCACCCTCAACCAGGCCGTCGAGAAAATGCGCGGCCCCGTCAACACCAAGATTTGGCTGAAGATCATCCGCAAGGGGCAGGACAACCCGATTGACGTCACGCTGGTCCGCGACAACATCCGGGTCCGCTCGGTGCGCGCGCATGCGGAAGGCGACGATATCGGCTATATCCGCATCACCACCTTCAACGAGCAGACCACCGAAGGCCTCAAGCGGGAGATCAACAATCTCAACAACCAGCTTGGTGACAAGCTGAAAGGCTTCATCATCGACCTGCGCAACAATCCCGGCGGTCTTCTGGAAGAAGCGGTAACCGTTTCCGACACCTTCCTGGAGCGGGGCGAGATTGTCTCGACCCGCGGACGCAATGCCGAGGAAACCCAGCGCCGCTCCGCTCATCCGGGCGATCTGACCAAGGGCAAGCCGCTGATCGTTCTCATCAACGGCGGCTCGGCATCGGCCTCGGAAATCGTCGCCGGCGCGCTGCAGGATCACAAGCGTGCGACCCTGGTCGGCACGCGCTCGTTCGGCAAAGGCTCGGTGCAGACGATTATACCGCTTGGCTCCGGCAACGGCGCCCTGCGGCTCACCACGGCGCGCTATTACACGCCGTCCGGCAAGTCGATCCAGGCCAAGGGTATCGTTCCCGACATCGAGGTGCTGCAGGACGTGCCGGAAGAGCTGAAATCGCGGACCGACACCAAGGGTGAAGCCTCGCTGCGCGGCCACCTGAAAAACGATGGCGACGAGAAGACCGGTTCGCAATCCTACGTGCCGCCGGACGCCAAGGACGACAAGGCCCTGAAGATGGCCGACGATCTGCTTCGCGGCGTAAAGGTCAACGCCAGCGCGCCGGCTACCGGCGAAAAGGCTGCGATCGACAACAAGCCTTCCAACAAGGAAGCCAACTGATCCCATTCCGCCTGCTTGTCTCGAGAAGGGCGGCCCTTTGGGCCGCCCTTCTTATTTGAGCGTTTTCGAGCGGACCATGCCGCTGGCCTCAGGCCATGGCTGGATGCTGGTTCGCGCGAAGAAAACGCGTCCGAACAAAAGATTAGAGCCTAAAGGACGTGAGCCTTGACGCACTTGAGTCTTGGGCTCTTGCCGCGGCCGGAAGTGGTCAGACGCCGGGCGGTGCGAATGGATCGCCTCCGGCTTGCGGACCGTCTTTGCACGGGGCCAGAGCGCGGCACCTGCCGCGGTCTTGTCCCGCCGTGGTATCGTCGGCCCGGTGATTTGGGGAGTTCGATGGCAGAGACGGCCGATGATCTGAGCGCTCCGCTCGGACAGGAAACGGCGACGCGAGACAAGCGCCGGTTCCGGCTGCCCTTTACCGGAATGCAGGCGCTCGCGGTGCTGCTGGGACTGTTTCTGGCCGGCTTCGCAGGCTTCGCCCTCTTCAACGACAATCCGCTGGGCGGCGAACCGGTCGCCCGCATCGCAGTCCGGCCGCCCGGCCCGGCCGATGACAAGCCCGTCATGGCGCCCGCCGGCGGCTCCGAACCGGGCGCGAAATCCGCAACCAAACCAACAGGGCCGTCCGAGCAAAAGACCGTCACCATTATCGACGGGTCCAGCGGCGTGCGCCACGACGTGACGATATCCGGCGAGACTGCGGATAAGACCGCGGCTGACGCCGCCCCCGCCATGATGGCCGGGATCGATCCGCGCCTGCTCGAAAAATCGCGTTACGGCATGATCCCGATGGCTTCGGACGGATTGAAACCGTTCACGGTCTACGCCGCCGAAGCAGACCGGGCCAAGGCAGCAAAAATGCCGGTTGTCGCGATCGTCGTGGGCGGACTTGGCGTCGGCGCCGCCAAGACCACCGACGCCATCATGAAACTGCCCGCCGCGGTGACGCTGGCGTTTACGCCCTATGGTTCGGACCCCACCAAACTGGCCGAACGGGCGCGCGCGCAACGCCACGAGATTCTGCTGCAGGTTCCGATGGAGCCGTTCGACTATCCCGACAACGATCCGGGGCCGCAAACGCTGCTGACGACGCTTGCGCCCGAACAGAACCTCGACCGGCTATACTGGCACCTCAGCCGGTTCCAGGGTTACGCCGGAATAGCCAACTTCATGGGCGCGCGCTTTGTCGTCACTGACGCGGTGATGCAGCCGATCATCCACGAGGCCGCCAAGCGCGGCCTTGGCTATTTCGACGACGGATCGGCGCCGCGCAGTGTCGCGCCCTCATTGACGGCGGCCCAGACGGTGCCTTTCGCCAAGGCGGACCTCTCCATCGACGCGGTGCCGACGGCCATGGAAATCGACCGGGCGCTGGCTAAACTTGAAGCACAGGCGAAAGAACGCGGCGTGGCGGTTGGCATCGCCTCGGCGTTGCCGATTTCGATTGAGCGGATTAGCGTCTGGACCAGGGCGCTTGAAAGCCATGGCATCATGCTTGTGCCATTGACAACCGCGATGCTGAAATCAAAATCGGGCTAGGGCACTTCCGGACGGTGCGACTTCCCAGGAGGCTTGGACGGAATGGCGCGTTACGAAGATCTGCCCTATCGAACATGCGTCGGCATGATGCTGATCAACGCGGCGGGGCTGGTCTTCATCGGTCGCCGCGCCGGCGGTGTCGAGCACGTCGATGAATCCCACGTTTGGCAGATGCCGCAAGGCGGCGTCGATCCCGGCGAGGATACCTGGGAGGCCGCCAAGCGCGAACTCTACGAGGAAACCAGCGTCCGCTCGGTGGAAAAGCTCGGCGAGGTCGCCGACTGGTTGATCTATGATATTCCACGCACCGTCGCCGGCCGGGCGTGGAAGGGCCGCTATCGTGGCCAGCGCCAGAAATGGTACGCGGTGCGCTTCACCGGACAAGACAGCGAGATCAATGTCGCCAGCCCCGGCGGCGGCCACAAGGCAGAGTTCGTCAGCTGGCGTTGGGAGCCAATGAAAAATCTCCCTGACCTGATCGTTCCGTTCAAGCGCCCGGTCTACGAGCGCGTGGTCAAGGAATTTTCCAGGCTGGCGGGCAAATAGCGTAGAGATTGAATTTATGACCTCCCACAAGCTGCAGGAAACTGAATTTTCATAATTCGCGCTGAAACTTCGATCCATCCGAGGATGACTCTCATCTCACGGGGAGCCCATGAGCACGATTTCCACGGCAGCTTCTTCCGGCAATAGTGCCGCCACGTTCCTTGCAAACACGCTCTCAACTCCAGCGAAGGACGCCCCGCAATTTTCCGACACCGCGGGCGGCAGTGACAGAGGCGCTGCGACCAACGTTCAACTTTCCGATAATGTGAAGGCGATTCTGGCGGAGGCCACGACCGACCAGGTGGTCGCCGAACGGCTGCAGTCCTTTGTCGAATTGCGGCGATCAGGCGAACTCGGCAGACAGTTCGTCGACTGGCGATACTTCCAAGATTGACGTCAACCAGGCCTTCCAGCAACTGACCGGCGGTTCGCCGGCGAGCGACGCCTCTCAGGCTGACCAGCCGGTCCAAGTCGCCCGCAGCTTCGCGACAGGCCTAAAGGCCGACGGATATACGATTGCGGCGCTAGCAAGTGACGTCGACGGATCGTCCAGAATCACTATCTTTGGGCCGAACGGATTTAACTTTCTCGACGAGCATTTTGGCCGGAGCGACGAATTCGTGGGTGGCTTGCAGGGTGGTCCGGGCCTGAGTGAGTCCGTAGCCGAGACAGGAAATGTCGAATACATCTCGATCGCGCAGAACAGCGCCGCGACAACAAGCGTGGAGGCGTCGTCAGCAGCGGGTACATTGTCGGTGAGCTCGGTTACAGCGCAATCGAGCTCCGTGACCATTGCCATCGATTTCAACACCGGCTCGATCTCGCTGGCGCAGTCCGAAACGGCGTCGACATCGATCACCGCGCAAATTAGCCAGACCGGCTCATCGGTCTCGACCGTCGCGTAAGTGATCCGGCTCCTTGAGTTCCCTCTGCCAAGTCTGATATTGGCTTCGGTTTCAGAAGCATCCAAATGTCAGATGACAAGCCTTATCGCCCAAACGTCGGAATCGCCCTGTTCAACGCTGCCGGTCTCATCCTGATCGGGCGACGGTTTCGCGACGACGGACCGGAGATCATTCTTCCCGGGCTTGAGTGGCAGATGCCGCAGGGCGGCATCGACGCCAACGAAAATCCGCGCGATGCCGTGATGCGCGAGCTCTGGGAAGAGACCGGGGTGGCGAACGCCGAATATCTCGATGAAACCGACTGGATCAGTTACGAATTTCCGCCGTTGCCCGGGCCATCATCACACCGGCTGGCAAAATTCCGTGGCCAGCGGCAAAAATGGTTCGCGCTGCGTTTCACCGGTTCCGACGCGGAGATCGATCCGCTGACCTCGCGCAATGACCAGCCGCCGGAGTTCGATCAATGGCGGTGGGAGCGGCTCGATCGTGTAGCCGATCTCGTCGTGCCGTTCCGACGCGATGTGTATCGGGCGGTGGCTCAGCATTTCGCAGCGTTCGCAAAGAGCGCTGGCTCGCCGACGCCGGATTAGTGCAACGCCGTCGTGCTGATCTGGTTCTGGATGCTCTTGAAATGATCGAGCCGCTCGATCGCATGGTCGAGCTCGGAGCCTTCCTTTTCAGAAAGCTTGGCTTGCATGTCGGCGATCGTGTCGGCGAACTCGGCGCGATCCAGCTCCTCCAGCGAGGTGGCGACATCGGCCAACACCGTAAGGCCCTTGTCGGACACCTCGGCAAGACCGCCGAGCACGATGATCTTCTGCTTGGTACTGCCCGTGATGACCGTCAGGATGCCCGGTCGAATCGCAGCCACCACCGGCGCATGTCCGGCCAGCACGCCGAAATCACCCTCGAGACCGGGAATATCGACCTGATCGACATCTCCCGAGAAGGCGAGCTTTTCGGGGGAAACGAGGTCGAAGTGAAAGGTGGCCATGGTGTCTCTGCCTGCTTCACCTCTCCCGCTTGCGGGAGAGGCCGACCGGCCAAGCCGGTCGGGTGGGGGTCATCATTGCGGGAGAAGGCAAGAGCCCCTCCCCGCCCTCCCCCGCAAGCGGGAGAGGGAGATTCTTCTTAAGCCGCCTCGGCCGCGAGCTTCTTGCCCTTCTCGACGGCTTCTTCGATGTTGCCGACCATGTAGAAGGCGGCTTCCGGCAGATGATCGTACTTGCCTTCGCACAGATCGCGGAAACCCTTGATGGTGTCGGCGAGGTCGACGAACTTGCCGGGCGAGCCGGTGAAGACTTCGGCGACGAAGAACGGCTGCGACAGGAAACGCTCGACCTTGCGGGCGCGCGCCACTGTCAGCTTGTCCTCTTCCGACAATTCGTCCATGCCGAGAATGGCGATGATGTCCTGCAAGGATTTGTAGCGCTGCAGTACCTGCTGAACCATGCGCGCGGTCTGATAATGCTCATCGCCGACAATTAGCGGCGAGAGCATGCGCGAGGTCGAGTCGAGCGGGTCGACCGCCGGATAGATGCCCTTTTCCGAGATCGCGCGGTTCAACACCGTGGTCGCGTCCAAGTGGGCGAACGAAGTCGCGGGCGCCGGGTCGGTCAAGTCGTCGGCCGGCACATAGATCGCCTGCACCGAGGTGATCGAACCCTTGTTGGTGGTGGTGATGCGCTCCTGCAGCGCGCCCATGTCGGTGGCAAGCGTCGGCTGATAACCCACCGCCGAAGGAATACGCCCCAACAGCGCCGACACTTCGGAGCCGGCTTGGGTGAAGCGGAAGATGTTGTCGACGAAGAACAGCACGTCCTGGCCCTGATCGCGGAAGTGCTCGGCGACCGTCAGACCGGTGAGGCCAACGCGGGCGCGGGCGCCCGGAGGCTCGTTCATCTGGCCGTAGACCAGCGCGCATTTCGAGCCTTCGCCGCCGCCCTTCTTGTTGACGCCGGATTCGATGAACTCGTGATAGAGGTCGTTGCCTTCGCGGGTACGCTCGCCGACGCCGGCGAACACCGAATAGCCGCCATGGGCGCGCGCGACGTTGTTGATCAATTCCTGAATCAGCACGGTCTTGCCGACGCCGGCGCCGCCGAACAGGCCGATCTTGCCGCCCTTGGCGTAAGGCGCGAGCAGGTCGACGACCTTGATGCCGGTGACCAGAATCTCGGCTTCGGTGGACTGGTCGGTGTAGCTCGGCGCCTCCTGGTGGATCGCGCGCATGGCCTCGGCCTTGACCGGGCCCTCTTCGTCAACCGGCTCGCCGATCACGTTGATGATGCGGCCGAGCGTGCCGGCGCCGACGGGAACGCGGATCGGGAAGCCGGTGTCGGTGACTTCCTGGCCGCGAACCAGGCCTTCGGTGGTGTCCATGGCGATGGTGCGCACCGTGGATTCGCCGAGATGCTGCGCCACTTCGAGCACCAGGCGGTTGCCGGCATTCTTGGTCTCGATCGCGTTCAGAATGGCCGGCAGATGCCCTTCGAACTGCACGTCGACGACGGCGCCGATGACTTGCGTGATGCGTCCGGTCTGATTGGCGGGTGTAGCCATAAAACTCTCTCCTTCGAATTCTTAAATCTCAAACGCGGCTGTCAGATCGCCTCGGCGCCGGAGATGATCTCGATCAGTTCCTTGGTAATCATCGCCTGACGGGTCCGGTTGTAGATCAGCGTCTGCTTGCGGATCATGTCGCCGGCGTTGCGGGTGGCGTTGTCCATCGCGCTCATCTGGGCGCCGTAGAACGAGGCGTTGTTTTCGAGAAGCGCCCGGAACACCTGCACCGCGAGGTTGCGCGGCAACAGCCGGGGCAGAATCTCGTCTTCTTCCGGCTCATATTCGTAAGCGGCCGCCGGCCCGGCACCGGCCGCCGGCGTTTCCACGACAAGCGGAATGATCTGCTGCGCGGTCGGGACCTGGGCGATGACCGACTTGAAGCGCGAATAGAACAGCGTGCAGACGTCGAATTCGCTCGCCTGGAACCGCGCGATGACTTTCTTGGCGATGTCCTCGGCGTTGACGAAGCCGAGCTGGCGCACCGAACGCAGCTCGACGCTTTCCACGATCTGCTTTTCGAACGTGCGGCGCAGCTGCTCAAATCCCTTGCGGCCGACGCAGAAGAACTTGACCTCTTTGCCCTGATTGATCAGCGCCAGCGCGTGCTCGCGGGCAAGCCGGACGATCGACGAATTGAAGGCGCCCGACAGGCCGCGTTCACCGGTGCAGACCAGGAGCAGATGCACCTGGTCCTTGCCGGTGCCGGCCAGCAACGCCGGCGCACCCGGCGAGCCCGCAGCGGCGGCGGCAATGCTGGAGATTACCGCGTCCATCTTCTCGGCATAGGGCCGCGCGGCCTCGGCGGCGGTCTGCGCGCGGCGCAGCTTCGACGCCGCGACCATTTGCATCGCCTTGGTGATCTTCTGCGTCGCCTTGGTCGAGGCGATGCGGACCCGCATGTCTTTAAGTGAAGCCATTCTTAGTTCACCCCGGCGATCTGATCCCCGATCAGGTCGCAAACCTTTCTTTCGTCATGCCCGGCCTCGCGCCGGGCATCCACGTCTTAGCCTTTCATCCACGCGCAAAACGTGGATGCATAGGAACTCGTTTCACGAGTTCCGTCCTTCCATTCATCTTGCGCAAGTCGGGTAGAACCCGACTCGCGCTGACAAGCCCGGCCATGACGGCGTCAAGCAAACGTCTTGGCGAAACCCTCGACCACGCTCTTCAGCTTGGCGGCGGTGTCGTCGCCCAGATCGCGGGTCTCGCGGATGGTGTTGAGAATGTCGACATTCTTGCCGCGCAAGAGCGACAGCAGACCGTCCTCGAAGGCGCGCACCTTGTTGAGCGGCAACGCGTCGAGATAGCCGTTGGTGCCGGCCCAGATCACCACGACCTGCTCTTCCATCTTCAGCGGCGAGAACTGCGGCTGCTTCAACAATTCGGTCAGGCGCGAACCGCGGTTGAGCAGGCGCTGCGTCGAGGCGTCGAGGTCGGAGCCGAACTGGGCGAACGCCGCCATTTCGCGGTACTGCGCGAGCTCGCCCTTGATCTTGCCGGCCACCTTCTTCATCGCCTTGGTCTGCGCCGACGATCCGACGCGCGACACCGACAGACCGACGTTCACCGCCGGGCGGATGCCCTGGAAGAACAGATCGGTCTCAAGGAATATCTGGCCGTCGGTAATCGAGATCACGTTGGTCGGAATGTAGGCCGACACGTCGTTGGCCTGGGTTTCGATCACCGGCAGCGCCGTCAGCGAACCCGAACCATGGCTGTCGTTCAGCTTGGCGGCGCGTTCGAGCAGGCGCGAATGCAGATAGAACACGTCGCCAGGATAGGCTTCGCGGCCCGGCGGGCGGCGCAGCAACAGCGACATCTGGCGATAGGCGACGGCCTGCTTCGACAAGTCGTCATAGATAATGACCGCGTGCATGCCGTTGTCGCGGAAATACTCGCCCATGGTGCAGCCGGTGAAGGGGGCGATGTACTGCATCGGGGCCGGATCGGAAGCGGTGGCCGCGACGATGATCGAATATTCCAGCGCGCCCTGCTCTTCGAGCACCTTGACGAATTGCGCCACGGTCGAGCGCTTTTGCCCGATCGCGACGTAAACACAATACAGCTTGATCTTCTCGTCGCTCTGCGCGTTGAGCGGCTTCTGGTTGAGAATCGTGTCGAGCGCGATCGCGGTCTTGCCGGTCTGGCGGTCGCCGATGATCAGCTCGCGCTGACCGCGGCCGATCGGGATCAGCGCATCGATCGCCTTCAGCCCGGTCGCCATCGGCTCGTTGACCGACTTGCGTGGAATGATGCCGGGCGCCTTGACGTCGACGCGCTTGCGTTCGGTGGCCTGGATCGGACCCTTGCCGTCGATCGGATTGCCGAGCGCATCGACCACGCGTCCGAGCAGGCCCTTGCCCACAGGCGTATCGACGATGGCGCGGGTGCGCTTGACGGTCTGGCCTTCCTTGATCTCGCGGTCGGCGCCGAAGATCACGATGCCGACGTTGTCGGTCTCGAGGTTCAGCGCCATGCCGCGGGTGCCGTTCTCGAACTCGACCATCTCGCCGGCCTGGACGTTGTCGAGGCCATAGACGCGGGCAATGCCGTCGCCGACGGACAACACCTGTCCAACTTCGGAAACTTCAGCCTCCTGGCCGAAATTCTTGATCTGGTCTTTCAGGATCGCGGAAATTTCCGCGGCGCGGATGTCCATCAGCCTGCCTCTTTCATCGCGTGCTTGATCGAATTGAGTTTGGTGCGAAGCGAACTATCCACCATGCGGCTGCCTAGTTTGACCACGAGGCCACCGATGATCGAGGGATCGACCTTCACGTTGAGCGCAACGTCCTTGCCCGTCACCGACTTCAGCGCGGTCTTGAGGGCGTCGAGATTCTTGTCGCTGAGCGTTTCGGCCACCGTAACGTCGGCGGTCGCCTCGCCCTTGAACTTCGCCACCAGCGCGCGGAACGCGCGGATCACGTCGCCGACCGCGAACAGCCGGCGGTTGGCGGTGAGAACTTTCAGGAATTTGGCGGAAATGCCGGAAATGCCGGCCTTGTCGAGCACCGCGGTCAACGCTTTCGATTGCGCATCGGCGGAAAAAACCGGGCTGCGGACGAGGCGCCTGAGATCGGCGCTGTCCACCAGCATGGCGTCGAACCTGTCGAGATCGGCCTTGACCGCGTCGATGGATCTTTCATCGCGCGCCAGTTCAAACAAGGCCGTTGCATAACGACCGGACACTCCCGAAACGGACGGATCTTCAGCAGCCACAAGCGCGCTCTTTTTGCTGTCAAATTCGCAAGGGAAAAACCGTCGCCACAATGCGGCGCCTAGCGATCCAAGCCCTTGGAATTCAAGCGGGACTTCGATTTTCGACCGGCACAGGCTGTGCCGGGACCGTTAAAATCGCGGCTTTGCTAACATAGCAAGAGCGCAGGTGCAACATGACGGCGGCCATGGCGATGCCTTGTCGCATGTGGCTCGTCGACAATGATTGTAGGCCCTTTTTTCAGCGGGTCTGCCCGGGCGGATTTACCCCGCGCTGCGAGCGCGACCGAGCGTCGCGGGCCCCGACGGCGGCCATCGTTCCGCGCCCTGATGTTTAGGCCGCACGTCCGCGGCGAAAGGGATGGGCGGGCCGGCGCCGAGCCATTCCATTGTCGCATTACTTGCCAAGACCATAGCGTTAGCCACGAAAACTTCAATTATCAGTATTATCAAGTAATGATATCATGAATAATTAGTTGAACATCAATATTACGGAACTTCCATCGATTATCTCTACTCGATAACAAGATGTTTCAGAGGGAGATAAAACGATCTACTGCCCCTTTTATGCCTCATTAGCCCACCAAACGGCACCTACACAAAACGGAGCAGGGGTTCCACTTGCCGCAGATGTGGCATTACTATTTTAGGGGACTGATATATGTTGAAACTCAAGAAGCAGGCACTGGGAAATGTAACCCGGTCTCGCACGGCGCTAGTTCTTTTCGCCGCAACTGTTCTGGCCGGAGGTAGTGCCACTGAAGCCTCGGCCAGGTCCTACCGGCACCACCGGCCATCACCACTTCCACCACGTATCGGGCGGCTCCTCGGCCTGGCGCGACGCCAATGCCGCAATCGCCCCGATGTCGGGCTCGGGGCGGACCTTCTCGGGCATGGCCTCCTATTACGGCAACGAAGCGGGCAGCAGGACGGCGTCAGGTCAGCGCTTCAACCAGAACGCCATGACCGCGGCGCACCGTACCCTGCCGTTTGGCACCAAGCTCAGGGTCACCCATGGCGACCGCAGCGTCGTCGTCACGATCAACGATCGCGGCCCGTTTATCCGCGGCCGGGTGCTGGACCTGTCCACAGGGGCTGCCCGCGCGATCGGCCTGACCGGCGCTGGCGTCGGCCGCGTCGTCGCTGAGGTCATGTAACCTCTTCAAGGCGCCTCCGCGCCTCCCTCGTCCGAGAAAGTTCTGTAAGCGTTGCGTCTGCGTAGCGAGCAGGATTTTCCTGCACGCCGAAAACGGCCTGCCGCCAGAAATGACGGCAGGCCTTTTCTTTCCAAACCCACATCGTCATTCCGGGATGCGCCTCTTGGCGCAGACCTCAGATGTGCAATTGCACATCGGGGAATCTCGAGATTCCGGATTCGCGCTTGCGCGCGCTCGCGGAATGACAACCTGTTGCCAGACTACAAAAAGCTCTGCGGATCGACGTCGACCTCGAGTTTGAGATTGCCTTTGGGCTTGGGGCCGGCGGCAAGCCATTCACGCAAATATTCCGACAGATCGACGTTGCGCAGCGATTTCACCAACAGGCGAAAACGGTAGCGGCCCTTGATCACGGCGAGCGGCGCTTCGGCGGGGCCCAGCACCTTGATCCGCTCGTCGATCGGCGCGATCGCGGCAAGCTTGCGCGCAAAACTTTCCGCCGTGGGCCGGTCGCCCGCGGAAATGATCAGGCTTGCCAGCCGGCCGAACGGCGGATAGTGGGCGCGTTCGCGGGCTTCGATTTCGCTGGCATAAAACGCCTCGCGGTCGCACGCCACCAGCGCCTTCATCACGGGGTGGTCGGGCTGATGGGTCTGCAAGTACCCGACGCCCCTGCCCTGGTCGCGCCCGGCGCGCCCGATCACCTGGTTGAGGAGCTGGAAGGTCCGCTCGGCGGCGCGCGGGTCGCCATTGCTCAGGCCCAGATCGGCGTCCACCACGCCGACCAGGTTGAGCCGCGGAAAATGGTGGCCCTTGGCCACCAATTGAGTGCCGATGATGATATCGACGCGGCCCTCGGCGATCTCGTTCAATTCGCTGCGCATGGTCTCGATCGAGGTGATCAGGTCGCTCGACAGCACCATGGTGCGCGCATCCGGAAAAAGCCCGGCTGCCTCTTCCTGCAACCGCTCGACACCCGGACCGACCGCGACCAGCGATTCTTCCGCCGCGCAATTCGGGCAGACATGCGGGCGCGGCATCGAGAAGCCGCAATGGTGGCAAACCAGGCGCTGGCGAAACCGGTGATCGACCAGCCAGGCGTCGCAGATGGTGCAGGCAAAGCGATGCCCGCAGGCCCGGCACAGGGTCAGCGGCGCATAGCCGCGGCGGTTGAGGAACAGCAGCGCCTGCTCGCGCCGCTCGACCGCGAACCGGATCTGTTCGGCGAGCCGCGGCGAGATGAAGTGGCCGCGCGGCGGGGCTTCGCGCCGCAGATCGATCGCCTCGATGTGCGGCATGTGCTGGCCGCCGAATCGCGACGGCAGCACGATGCGCTGATAGCGGCCCTTGCGCGCATTCACCTCGGTTTCGACCGAGGGCGTGGCGGAGGCCAGCACGATCGGAATCTTCGCGATATGCGCGCGCACCACCGCCATGTCGCGGGCGTGGTAGTGGGCGCCTTCGTCTTGCTTGTAGGCCTGGTCGTGTTCCTCATCGACGATGATCAGCCCGAGATCGGCGTAAGGCAGAAACAGCGCCGAGCGCGCGCCCACCACCACAGGCGCTTCACCCGCCGATATCGCGGCCCAGTTGCGCTGCCGCGTGCGCGGGGTCAGTTCGGAATGCCATTCCAGCGGCCGTACGCCGAAGCGCCGCGCGAAGCGGTCGAGGAACTGGCCGGTGAGCGCGATCTCCGGCATCAGGATCAACGACTGCTTGCCGCGCCGGATCACCTCCGCGATCGCCTCGAAATAGACTTCGGTCTTTCCCGAGCCGGTGACGCCGTCGAGCAGCGCGACGTGAAAGCTGCCGTTCGCAGCCAACGCCCGCATCGCATCGACGGCAGTGCGCTGCTGACGGGAAAATTCAGGCAACGCGAATGACGGATCTGGCGCGGGCGGCGCCAGCGCGCGCGGCATGGCTTCCGTCACCAGCGTGCCCTCGTCGACGAGGCCATCGACAACGCCGACGCTGACGCCGGCTTCCTTCGCAGCGTCCGCCTTGCCGTGCAACAGGCCGTCCGACAACAGTTCGATGAGCCGCCGCCGCGCCGGCGTTAAGCGCAGCGGCGGCTTGCCGACCAGCCGCACGCCCATCCGCACCCGCTCGGGGCCGAGATGTTCTCCCATCCGCAACGTCATGCGCAGCACCATGCCGCGCGCCGACAGCGTGTAGTTGGCCACCCAATCGACGAGCGCGCGCAGCTCCGCTTTCAACGGCGGTACGTCGAGCTTTTCGCCAACGTCCTTGAGGCGATTGTGCAGGCGCGGGTCGGGATTGCTGTTTTCAGCCCACACCACGGCGACCACCTCGCGCGGCCCGAGCGGCACGCACACGACGTCACCCGGCGCCAGTTCCATGCCGCGCGGCACGCGGTAGGAATAATTCTGGTTGAGCGCGACCGGCACCAGCACGTCGACGACACGCGTCGACGATGCGGATGACGGTGAGGCACGTGTGGAGTGGTCCATCGGAGAATCAGATCAGAGGGTTTGAGCCAATCTAGAGCATGATCCGGAAAAGTGGGCACCGGTTTTCCGAAAGATCATGCTCGAGCGTGACGATTCAACGAAAAGTCATCTCGCTTTAGGGTCACGGACCGTATAGGGCCAGCCGCCCGGCCTGGTATTGCGCGCGAATATCCGAACCCGTCGCTGCGGTTCACCAAAGATAAACGAGAAGGATGTGATAGTATCGGCCATTCGGTCGAGAATCCCAAAGACACAGATGGCGAAGCCAATCCCAGCCGTTCAGCCCATCGAACTCGCCTGCGCCGCCGACGATGTGACGTTGGAGATGACGCGGTGGCTTTCGCATCTGCGCGCCGAGCGCAGGCTGTCGCCGAAGACGTCGGAGGCCTACGCCCGCGATGTCCGTCAGTTCCTTCAGTTCCTCGGCGAACACTGGGGCCAACGCGTAACGGTTGCCGGGTTTGCGGCGCTTGAGGCCACCGACGTCCGCGCGTTCATGGCGATGCGGCGCGCCTGCGATATCGGCGGCAGGTCGCTGATGCGGACGCTGGCGGGCCTGCGCTCGTTCGGCCGCTTCCTGGAACGGGAGGGCAAGGGCAAGGTCGGCGCGCTGTCCGCGATACGCGCGCCCAAGATCGGCAAGAGCCTGCCGAAGCCGATACAGATGGCGGCGGCCAAACGTCTCGCCGACGCCGACGAACGCGCCGGCGAGACCCGCGATCCCTGGATCTGGGCGCGCGACGCCGCCGTCATGGCGCTGCTTTACGGCTCGGGCCTGCGCATCTCCGAGGCGCTCGGCTTGAAGCGCCGCGATGTGCCGCTGCCCGGCGCAGGCGACGTGCTGGTTGTCACCGGCAAGGGCAACAAGACGCGCATGGTGCCGGTGCTGCAGAATGTGCTGGCGCTGGTTCAGGATTATGTGGCGATGTGTCCGCATCCGTTGCCCGCCGAGGGGCCGGTCTTTGTCGGCGCCCGCGGCGGCCCGCTGAGCCCCCGCATCATCCAGCTCACCATGGAACGGCTGCGCGGCGCGCTTGGCCTGCCCGACAGCGCGACGCCGCATGCGCTGCGACATTCTTTCGCAACCCACCTTCTGTCCCGCGGCGGCGATCTGCGCGCGATCCAGGAATTGCTCGGCCACGCTTCGCTCTCGACCACGCAGATCTATACCGGGATCGACAGCGAGAGGCTGCTGGAAGTCTACAAAACGGCGCATCCCCGCGCCTGAGATCGCCCTGTTTCACGCCTGACGCGTTGCCGTCACATCTTTGCCCCCTTGCGCGGATGCTGTCGTTCGGTCCATCGTTGAATTGCCGAGCAGGGGGAGAATCATGAGCGCACATGAAAGCATGGAGCACGCCGAGCACGCCGAACACGCGTCCGGCGAAAACAGGAAGATTGCGCTATTGATCGCCGTGATCGCGCTGTTCCTTGCGCTATCGGAGACGCTGGGCAAGGGTGCCCAGACCGAATCGATCGCCAAGAATGTCGAGGCCTCGAACCTGTGGGCATTCTTTCAGGCCAAGAGCATCCGGCGCACCGTGCTGCAAGCGACGTCGGATCAGGCCAAGCTCAGCCTCGGCGTGATGGGCGACGATGCCGCCAAGGCGGCGCTGCAAAAGCAGATCGACGAATGGCAGAAGACCGCCGCGCGCTACCGCTCGGAGCCTGAAACCGGCGAAGGCACCGAACAACTGTCCGAACGCGCCAAGCATGCCGAGGAGGAGCGCGATCTCGCCACCGCGAAATATCATCACTTCGAGCTCGCCTCCGCCGCCTTTCAGATCGGCATCGTGCTGGCTTCGGCCACCATCATCACCGGCATGATCGCGCTGGCCTGGATCTCCGGCCTGCTGACACTGGCCGGCCTCGGCTTCACCGCGCTCGGGATGGTCGCGCCGCACGCGCTGCATCTGGCCTTGTAAAGGGGTAGCCTTCGTTCGACGCGGCCAGCGCATCCTCGGCTGATTGAACCAGAACTTCGCTCGACAAACGCGCTCTAACGCGCTTCGCGCACGCTCTTGCGGAAGCGCTGGATCAGCCGCAGCATCCGCGATGACCAGCCGGCGCCGTCGCCGCGCAGGATCTCCAGGATTTGCCGCTTGATCGGCTCAACCAGCGCCGCCGCCTTCGCCCGCAACGCCAGGACGAATTCATAGAGCGTTTCGAACCATCCCATCTCCAGCAACTTCGAGCGCGTCACGTCAAACAGGAAAGCTGTGACGCCGACCCCGACGAGTTTTGCGAACATGATGGTGAAGATGGCGCTCATCCAATATTCATGGGCGAGCAGCCAGAATCCGACCAGCTTCAGCGGAAACAGCGGAATCAACGGCACGACGAAGACGACCAGCGTCATCGCCGGCGACAGCGTGTCGACGCGCTCGGCCAACCAATGCTTGAAGGCGCGCAGCGGAATTTTCTCCACCACCCACGCCACGATCGGCTCGAGGTGATCCCACAGCCAGGCCTCGATCAGAAAGATGACCGCGAGCAGGACCCAGATCGGTTGAAGAAGGCGGCGCAGCATCAATCTCATCCTGGCCCGGCTTCTGCCCGGCGTCGATCACATATGGATGGCGCGCTTGCCGACCGCAAGCGCGGCTTCCTTGATCGCTTCGGAGCGGGTCGGGTGGGCGTGGCAGGTCCGCGCCAAATCTTCGGCGGAGCCGCCAAACTCCATCAAAACAGCGGCTTCGTGGATCATTTCGCCGGCCTCGCGGCCGACAATATGCACGCCGAGGACTCGATCGGTCTTCGCATCTGCGAGAATTTTCACAAATCCGTCAGTGGTCTGGTTGACCTTGGAGCGGCCGTTGGCGGTGAACGGGAATTTGCCTGACGTGTAGGTCACGCCGGCTTGCTTCAGCTCCTCCTCGGTCTTGCCGACCGACGACACTTCCGGCGTGGTGTACACGACACCCGGGATGACGTCGTAATTCACATGCCCGGCCTGGCCGGCAAGGATTTCCGCAACCGCGACGCCTTCGTCCTCGGCCTTGTGCGCAAGCATCGGACCCGCGACGACATCGCCGATCGCATAGACACCTTTCACGCTGGTTGCAAAATGCGAATCGATCTGCACGCGGCCGCGATTGTCGAGCGCGACGCCGGCTTCCTTCAACCCGAGGCCCTCGGTGTAGGGGACGCGGCCGATCGCGACCAGCACGACATCGGCTTCGAGTTTTTCCGCTGGCCCGCCGGCGGCCGGTTCGACCTGAGCGACGAGCGTCTTGCCCGAACTATCGATGCCGGTGACCTTGGCGCCGAGCTTGAACGCAAAGCCCTGCTTCTCGAGGATGCGCTGGAATTGCTTGGCGACCTCGCCGTCCATGCCCGGCAGGATACGGTCCAGAAATTCCACCACCGTGACCTGCGCGCCGAGCCGGTGCCACACCGAGCCGAGCTCGAGCCCGATCACGCCGGCCCCGACGATCAACAGCTTCCCCGGCACCTTGTCGAGCGAAAGCGCGCCGGTCGACGACACGATTCGCTTCTCGTCGATCTCGATGCCCTTCAGCCGCGCGACATCCGAGCCGGTGGCGATAACAATGTTCCTGGTCTCGACGACTTGCGTCTTGCCGTCATTGCCCGCGACCTCGACCTTCCCGGTGCCGAGTATCTTTCCCCTGCCGCTGATGACGTCGATCTTGTTCTTCTTCATCAGGAACTCGACGCCCTTGACGTTGCCGTCGATGCCCTGCTGCTTGAAGTTCATCATCGCGGGCAGATCGAGTTTCGGCGCGGGAACGCTGACGCCCATCTTCGCAAAGGAATGCGCCGCCTCCTCGAACATCTCGGAGGCATGCAGCAATGCCTTCGACGGCATGCACCCGATATTCAGGCAGGTGCCGCCGAGCGTCGCGTTCTTCTCGACGACGGCGACCCTCATGCCGAGCTGGGCTGCGCGGATCGCACACACATATCCGCCAGGACCGGTGCCGATGACAACGAGATCGTAAGTGGCCATGATTGAAGTCCCGTAGCTGAAATGTGTGACAGGTCTTAGCGCCCGCCCGATACGTCAAGAATGGCGCTGGTCACATAGGAGGCATCGTCCGACATCAGCCAGACGATGGCGTTGGCGATTTCCTGCGCCGTGCCGACGCGCTTCATCGGCACCATATGGCTGAGCCGGTGCGCGCGATCGGGCTCGCCGCCCGAGGCGTGAATTTCGGTATCGATCAGCCCGGGCCGGATCGCCGCGACGCGAATGCCCTCGCCGGCGACTTCATATCCCAGGCCGAGGGTGAAGGAATCGATCGCGCCTTTGGACGCGGCGTAATCGACATAGGTGTTGGGCGAACCGAGTTTCGCCGCGACCGATGACAGGTTGACGATGACCCCGCCCTTGCCGCCATGGCGCGTCGACATCCGCTTCACTGCTTCACGGGCGCAGAGGATGCTGCCCGTGACGTTGACGGCCATCATGTGCTGGATCCGCTCGGCGGACATCTCGTCGACCCGCGACGTCGTCCCGACGATACCGGCGTTGTTGACGAGCGCCCCCAACGTTCCGAACCCATCGGCGGCCTTGAACAAAGCGAGGATGTCCTTCTCGCTGCTGACATCGCATTTGACCGCGATCAGCCTTGCCATTCTTGGCTTCGATGTCGGCGACCACGCTCTGCGCCGCGGCTGCATTGCTGGCATAGCCGACGCAGACCCGATAGCCGCGGCTGGCAGCCGCGATCGCAGTGGCACGGCCGATGCCGCGGCTTCCGCCGGTGATGATCACAACCTTGTCGGTCAAAGCTACCCCCACAATTCAAGCGCAGTTACGGGAAGAGCCGCAACGGCGCTGCGGCCGAAGTTCGAGACACGCGATCCGTCAGAGATCCAGCACCAGCCGCGCCGGGTCCTCCAGGTTTTCCTTGACGCGCACCAGGAACGTCACCGCTTCCTTGCCGTCGATGACGCGGTGATCGTAGGACAGCGCCAGATACATCATCGGGCGAATCTCGACCTTGCCGCCGATCGCCATCGGGCGCTCCTGAATCTTGTGCATGCCAAGAATGCCGGACTGCGGCGCGTTCAGGATCGGCGTCGACATCAGCGAACCGTAGATACCGCCATTGGTGATGGTGAAGGTGCCGCCCTGCATCTCGTCGATCTTGAGCTGGCCGTCGCGGGCGCGCCGGCCGAAATCGGCGATGGTCTTTTCGATCTCGGCGATCGACTTGTGATCGCATTCGCGCACCACGGGCACGACGAGGCCCTTGTCGGTCCCGACCGCAACCCCGATGTGGTAGTAATTCTTGTAGATCAGATCGGTGCCATCGATCTCGGCATTGACCGCCGGAATGTCCTTCAGCGCCTGCACGCAGGCCTTGGTGAAGAAGCCCATAAATCCAAGTTTGCTGCCGTGCTTCTTCTCGAAAACGTCCTTGTACTGCGCCCGCATCGCCATGATGTGGCTCATGTCGACCTCGTTGAAGGTCGTCAGCATCGCGGCGGTGTTCTGAACGTCCTTCAGCCGGCGCGCGATGGTCTGGCGCAGCCGCGTCATCTTCACGCGCTCTTCGCGCGCCGCATCGTCGGCGGGCGAGGGCGCGCGGACCTGCACCGCCGCGGCGGGCTGATTGACCGGTGTCGGGGCGGAAGCCGCCTTCTCGATCGCGGCCAGCATGTCGCCCTTGGTGACGCGGCCATCCTTGCCCGAACCGGGGACGGTCGCGGCATCGATGCCAGTCTCGGCGGACAGCTTGCGCACCGATGGCGCCAGCGGGGCATCGGCGAGCGAAGCCTTCGCGGCCGGGGCGGGCGCTGCAGCCGGTGGCGGCGGCGCCGTCTTGGCAGGCGCCGCGGCCGGTTTGGCGGCGGCTCCCGCCGCGCCGTCATTGATCTGCCCGAGCAATGCGCCGACCGCGACGGTTTCGCCATCCTTGGCGATGATGTCGCCAAGTGTTCCTGCGGAAGGGGCCGGGACCTCGATGGTGACCTTGTCGGTCTCCAGTTCGACCAACGGCTCATCGACCGCGACGGCGTCGCCGGCCTTCTTGAACCAACGGCCGATGGTGGCTTCGGTCACGGATTCGCCGAGCGTCGGCACGCGAATTTCAGTCATGGTTTGCTTCCTCAAATGCCTTGCCTGGCCATTCTCCGCGAAAGCGGAGCATCCGGTAATCCGCGACGGTTATGACAGGCAGCGCGGATTACCGGATGCCCCGCTTTCGCGGGGCATGACGGATTGAAAGTTTCTCTTAGTTCAGCGCGTCATCCAGCAGCGCCTTGAGCTGTGCCAGATGCTTCGACATCAAACCGGTGGCGGTTGCCGCCGACGCCGCGCGCCCGGCATAACGCGGACGCTTGTGCGGAGCGTTAACCTGGTTCAGCACCCATTCGAGATAAGGCTCGATGAAGTGCCACGATCCCATGTTGCGCGGCTCTTCCTGGCACCAGACCAGTTCGGCGTTCTTGAACCGGCTGAGCTCCGCCACCAGCGCCTTCAGCGGCACCGGATAGAGCTGCTCGATACGCATCAGGTAGATGTCATCGATGTCGCGCTTCTCGCGCTCCTCGTAGAGGTCGTAATAGACCTTGCCCGAGCACAGCACGATGCGGCGGATCTTGTCGTCGCCGACCAGCTTGATCTTTTCGGCCGGCAGCATCTGGGCGTCATCGTAGAGGATGCGGTGGAACGTGGTTCCGTTGCCCAATTCGTCGAGCCGCGAGACCGCGCGCTTGTTCCGCAGCAGCGACTTCGGCGTCATCAGGATCAGGGGTTTGCGGATTTCGCGATGCAGCTGGCGCCGCAGCACGTGGAAGTAATTGGCCGGCGTAGTCGGATAGACCACCTGCATGTTGTCTTCCGCGCACATCTGCAAGTACCGCTCGAGCCGCGCCGATGAATGCTCCGGTCCCTGCCCCTCATAGCCATGCGGCAGCAGGCAGACCAGACCCGACATGCGCAGCCATTTGCGTTCGCCCGAGGAGATGAACTGATCGAACAGGACCTGCGCGCCGTTGGCGAAATCGCCGAACTGCGCTTCCCACATCGCCAGCGCATTCGGCTCCGCCAGCGAATAGCCGTACTCGAAACCGAGCACCGCCTCTTCGGACAGAAGCGAGTTGATGACTTCGTAGTGGCCCTGATCGCCGCCGAGGTGATTGAACGGGGTGTAGCGGCTCTCGTCCTCCTGGTCGATCAACACCGAATGGCGTTGCGAGAACGTGCCGCGCTCGGAGTCCTGCCCGGACAGCCGCACGTGACGGCCTTCCTGCAGCAGGGAGCAGAACGCCAAGGCCTCGCCGGTCGCCCAGTCGATGCCGATGCCGCTGTCGATCGCCTTCGCCCGGTTATCCAGGAACCGCTGGATGGTGCGGTGAACCCGGAAGCCGTCCGGCACCTTGGTGATCTTGCGGCCGATATCCTTCAACACCGCGATATCGACGCCGGTGACGCCGCGACGCGCGTCCTCTTCCTGATCCGCTGACTTGAAGCCCGCCCATTTGCCGTCGAGCCAGTCGGCCTTGTTGGGCTTGTAGCCCGAACCGGCCTCGAATTCGGCGTCAAGCCGTGCGCGCCAGTCGGCCTTGGCCTTTTCCACCTCGCCTTCGGTCATTACGCCTTCGGCGATCAGCCGCTTGGCATAAATCTCGAGCGTGGTCGGATGCGAGCCGATTTTCTTGTACATCACCGGCTGGGTGAACGCCGGCTCGTCGCCCTCATTGTGGCCGTAGCGGCGATAGCAGAACATGTCGATGACGACCGGCTTGTGGAATTTCTGCCGGAACTCGATCGCAACCTTGGCCGCGAACACCACCGCTTCCGGATCGTCGCCATTGACGTGGAAGATCGGCGCGTCGATCATCTTCGCCACGTCGGACGGATAGGGCGAGGAGCGCGAATAGCGCGGATAGGTGGTGAAGCCGATCTGGTTGTTGACGATGAAGTGCAGCGACCCGCCGGTGCGGTAGCCCTTCAGGTCGGACAACCCGAAACATTCCGCCACCACGCCCTGGCCGGCAAAGGCGGCGTCGCCGTGCATCAGCAGCGGCAGCACCGAGATGCGCATGTCCGGCGGATCGCCGTGCTGGTCCTGCTTGGCGCGCACCTTGCCGAGCACCACCGGATCGACGATTTCCAGATGCGAAGGGTTGGCGGTCAGCGACAGATGGATCCTGTTGTTGTCGAACTCGCGGTCCGACGATGCACCCAGATGATATTTGACGTCGCCGGAGCCCTCGACCGCGTCGGGATTGGCCGAGCCGCCCTTGAACTCGTGAAACAGCGCGCGATGCGGCTTGCCCATCACCTGCGTCAGCACGTTGAGCCGGCCGCGATGCGGCATGCCGACGACGATTTCCTTCACGCCGAGATTGCCGCCGCGCTTGATGATCTGTTCCAGCGCCGGAATCAGCGATTCAGCGCCGTCGAGACCGAAGCGTTTGGTGCCGGTGAATTTGACATCGCAGAACTTCTCGAAGCCTTCGGCTTCGACCAGTTTGTTGAGGATCGCGCGGCGTCCCTCGCGGGTGAAGCTGATCTCCTTGTCCGGCCCCTCGATGCGCTCCTGGATCCAGGCTTTCTGCGCGGCGTTGGTGATGTGCATGAACTCGACGCCGAGCGTCTGGCAGTAGGTGCGCTCGCAGATCGCGACGATCTCGCGAAGCGAGCCGTATTCGAGGCCAAGCACATGGTCGAGGAAGATTTTGCGGTCGAAATCGGCTTCCGTAAACCCGTAGGAGCGCGGGTCGAGTTCTTCACGGTCGCGCGGCGCCTCGATGCCGAGCGGGTCGAGCTTGGCGTGAAAATGGCCGCGCATCCGGTAGGCCCGGATCAGCATCAGGGCGCGCACGGAGTCGCGCGTGGCCTGATGGATATCGGCCGCCGTCAGCTCAGTGCCCCTGGCCTGCGCCCTGGCCGCAAGCTTGGTGCCGACGGCCTTTTCAGCTTCAAGCCAGTTGCCGTCGAGCGCGGAGGTCAGTTCGTCGCGCGGCGTCAGCGGCCAATTGTCCCGGCCCCAGGACGGTCCTTCGGCGCTCTTGCGGACGTCGGCCGGCGTGTCTTTCAGGCTCTTGAAGAACTCCTGCCACTCGGCGTCGACCGAGGAGGGATCATTCTCGTAACGGGCGTAGATTTCATCGATGTAGGTGGCGTTTGTGCCCTGCAAAAACGAGGAAAGGGCAAAAGCAGCGTTCGCGTCCTGGCGAGACATGGGGGCGTCCTGGTGATTTTCGGTTCGCGCATGGAAAATGACGCGACGACTGGTCCGGCGACCGGACCAGCAGGGTAAAGAACCTTTACCCTATTTAAGGCGAGAATTCGCGCCGAAAAGGACCAAAAACTGAATTAAGATTTCAATTTTTCGACAAGGGTCTTTCCGAGCCTTGCCGGCGACGGAGACACGGTGATTCCGGCCGATTCCATCGCCGCGGTCTTGGAACCAGCGTCGCCCTTGCCGCCCGAAATGATCGCGCCGGCATGGCCCATGCGGCGTCCGGGAGGCGCCGTGACGCCGGCGATGAAGCCGACCATCGGCTTCTTGCGGCCGCGCTTGGCCTCATCCTTCAGAAATTGGGCGGCGTCTTCCTCGGCCGATCCGCCGATTTCGCCGATCATGACGATCGAGGTCGTCTTCGGGTCGGCCAGAAACATCTCCAGCACGTCGATGAATTCGGTGCCCTTGACCGGATCACCGCCGATGCCGACCGCGGTGGTCTGGCCGAGGCCCTCCTGGGAGGTCTGGAACACAGCTTCATAGGTCAGCGTGCCCGAGCGCGACACGATGCCGACATTGCCGGGCTTGAAGATGTTCGCCGGCATGATGCCGATCTTGCATTCGCCCGCGGTCATGACGCCCGGGCAATTCGGCCCGATCAGGCGAGATTTCGATCCGCTCAACGACCTTTTCACCCGCACCATGTCGAGCACCGGGATGCCTTCGGTGATGCAGACGATCAGCGGGACTTCGGCGTCGATCGCCTCGCAGATCGCATCCGCCGCACCCGGCGGCGGCACATAGATCACGGATGCATCGGCGCCGGTCTTCTCGCGCGCCTCCGCCACGGTGTCGAACACCGGCAGGCCGAGATGCGTCGAGCCGCCTTTGCCCGGCGAGGTGCCGCCGACCATCTTGGTGCCGTAAGCGACCGCGGCTTCCGAATGGAACGTGCCGTTCTTGCCGGTCAAGCCCTGACAGATGACCTTGGTGTTCTTGTCGATCAGAATGGACATGGTTGGGATTGCTTTCGCGAGACGATCGGTAAGGGATCAGTGAATCCGCCGGTAGACGCCGGTGAGCACATCGGCCCATCCTTCCGCGTCAGGCGAAAACTGTATTTTCATGGAGTAGCTGTTGTCGTCGATGACTTCGTAGACGTGGCGCGCATTGCCGCGCAGCGAGCCGCGCACCAGGATCAGCGATTGACCGGTCCAGCCGCCGGAGGCCGGCGACGGCGGATAGTAGCCGAGCGAATCGTGCCAGAATAATTTGTAAAGCCGGTCTTCGCGGTCATAGGTGAACACGCCATGGGTAGCGAAGCTTTCCTTGCCGTCGCGGGTCTGGCGCGTATCCTGAATGAGATAAAAGCCGTTGAGGTCGATGCGGGCCACAACATGCGAGGTGGCGGGCCCGCCCTCGGTCCAGCGCGAGGGAAACACCGTCTCATCGCCGGCCCACTCGCCGGCGAACACCGCGAGCTTGCGATGCTCCTGAAGCGGTGTCGGTGCAGCGAGATGGTCTCCGGGCATCGGCTTACCCTCCCTTGACGGCCTTGACGATCTTCTGCGCGGCGTCGTCGAGATCATCCGCCGACAGCACGTTGAGGCCGCTTTCCCGGATGATCTTCTTGCCGGCCTCGACATTGGTGCCTTCCAGCCGCACTACCAGCGGCACTTTGAGACCGACTTCCTTCACGGCGGCCACCACGCCCTCGGCGATGATGTCGCATTTCATGATGCCGCCGAAGATATTGACCAGGATGCCCTTCACACTGGGATCGGCGGTGATGATCTTGAAGGCGGCCGCGACCTTTTCCTTGCTGGCGCCGCCGCCGACATCGAGGAAGTTCGCCGGCTCCATGCCGTAGAGCTTGATGATGTCCATGGTCGCCATCGCGAGGCCGGCGCCGTTGACCATGCAGCCGATGGTGCCGTCGAGCGCGACGTAGTTGAGATCGTATTTCGAGGCCTCGATCTCCTTGGCGTCCTCCTCGGTCTCGTCGCGCAACGCCGCCACGTCGGGGTGACGAAACATCGCGTTGTCGTCGAACGATACCTTGGCATCGAGCACCCGCAGCTGGCCCTGCTTGGTGACAACCAGCGGATTGATTTCCAGCATCGCCATGTCCTTGGCGGTGAAGGCCGCATAAAGCTGCGCCACCAGTTTTTCCGCCTGCTTGGCGAGGTCGCCGGACAACTTCAACGCCTTCGCGACGGTGCGGCCGTGATGGGGCATGATGCCGGTCGCCGGATCGACCGAGAAGCTGACGATCTTTTCAGGATTGTTGTGGGCGACGTCCTCGATATTGACACCGCCTTCGGTGGAAACCACGAACGACACTTCGGAGGTTTCGCGATTGACCAGGATCGAGAGATAAAACTCCTTGTCGATGTCGGAGCCTTCCTCGATGTAGAGCCGGTTGACCTGCTTGCCATGCGCCCCGGTTTGCACCGTGACCAGCGTCGCCCCCAACATCTGCTTGGCGAATTCATTGACCTCGGCGACCGACTTGGCGATGCGGACACCGCCCTTGTCGCCGGCGGAGGCCTCCTTGAACTTGCCCTTGCCGCGGCCGCCGGCGTGGATCTGGCTTTTCACCACCCAGACCGGGCCGGGAAGCGCCTTCGCGGCCGCGTCGGAATCGGCGGCCCGCAGCACCGGCACCCCCTTCGAGATCGCCACCCCGAATTCGTGCAGCAGGGCCTTGGCCTGGTATTCATGGATGTTCATGTAGACGCTCCCCGAACCCTCATGCGCAAATGAACCGCGCTTTGGCGTTGGTATACCATATGCCACGATAAGTGCAAATTCGAAATCCCTTGGAATTCCATTGCCTTAATGGCGTCTCGATTCCAGGTTCGCCGCGAACGGCAGCGAACCCGGATTTTGACGACGGATCGATTGGCTCGATCCATCAGCCGATCGTCTCGACGCGATCAGCGGCCGAGCAGATCGGGCGCGATCTTCTTGCAGGCGTCGACCAGACCCTGCACAGCGCCAACCGACTTGTCGAAGGCTTCGCGATCCTTGCCGGCGAGTTCGATCTCGACAATGCGCTCGACGCCCTTCGACCCGATGACGACGGGCACGCCGACATACATGTCCCGCACGCCGTATTCGCCGTTGAGGTAGGCGGCGCAGGGCAGCACGCGCTTCTTGTCCTTGAGATAGCTCTCGGCCATCGCGATGGCGGAAGCCGCCGGCGCATAGAATGCCGAGCCGGTCTTCAGGAGATTGACGATCTCGGCGCCGCCATTGCGGGTGCGATCGACGATCTCGTCGATCCGCGCCTGCGAGGTCCAGCCCATCTTGACCAGATCGGGCAGCGGAATGCCTGCCACCGTGGAATAGCGCACCAGCGGCACCATGCTGTCGCCATGGCCGCCGAGCACGAAGGCGGTGACGTCCTCGACCGAGACGTTGAATTCGTCGGCGAGGAAGTAGCGGAAGCGCGCGGAATCCAGCACGCCCGCCATGCCCACCACCTTCTTGTGCGGCATGCCGGAAGCCTTCTGCAGCGCCCACACCATGGCGTCGAGCGGGTTGGTGATGCAGATGACGAAAGCGTCGGGGGCGTATTTCTTGATGCCGGCGCCGACCTGCTCCATCACCTTGAGATTGATGCTCAGGAGGTCGTCGCGGCTCATGCCGGGCTTGCGCGGCACGCCGGCGGTGACGATGCAGACCTTGGCGTTGTCGAGCGCCTCATAGGAGTTGGCGCCGGTGAAATGCGCGTCGAACCCGTCGACGGGCGAAGACTGCGCGATATCCAGCGATTTGCCCTGCGGAACGCCCTCGGCGATGTCGAACATCACGACGTCGCCCAATTCCTTCAGGCCGATGAGGTGGGCCAGCGTTCCGCCGATCTGACCGGAGCCAATCAAAGCAATTTTGTCGCGCGCCATGGGAAATTTGTCCTTTGAACGTACGGAGGTGGATGGAAGGAAGTTTGACTGGCTGGTTATCCCTTTCGACCGACCCATTCAAGCCGGGGCATGCTCAATTGTCAGTGCTGCCTCGATTTCGATCAGTCCTGTCCGTCATTCCAGGGCGTGCGAGGCACGAACCCGGTACCGGAGATTGTCGGAGTGGGATTCCGGGATCGCTCGCCTTTGTTCGCGTTTCGGAATGACCGCTAGGTTTCGACAAGCCCCGTGCTCGAGCCGCTGGCCACGGAATCCTTGCGTCCGTGCGGCAGCGCCAGATAGCTCTCCGAACTCATCTCGATCAGCCGCGACGAGGTCCGCTTGAATTCGTTCGCCTCATTGCCCTCGGTCGCGACATATAACGACAGCGGATCAGCTTCCGCCGAGGCCATCAGCTTCACGCCGTTATCGTACAGCGTATCGATCAGCGAAATGAACCGCTTGGCGGCGTTACGCTCGGCATAATCCATTACCGGAATGCGGTCGACCATGATGGTGTGGTAGTCGCGCGCGAGCCGAAGGTAGTCGGATGCGGCGAGCGGTTTTTCGCAAATATCCCAGAAAGAAAACCGCGCGATGCCATTCGCCGAACAAGGCACATGCAGGATGCGGCCCTTGATCGAAATCTCGCGCGGCTTGCAGGGCGCGCTGCCGGTCATGCTTGCCCAGGCTTTGTCGAGCGCCGCATCGGCGGCGGCGTCCGCCGGCACCAGCCACATTTTCACGCCCGCAAGCTTTTCCAGCCGGAAGTCGGTGCGCGCATCGAGCCGCAACACGTCCATATGTTTGGATATCTGCGCGATGAAAGGCAGAAACAGCGCCCGGTTCAGGCCGCCTTTATAGAGATCGTCGGGCGCGACGTTGGACGTCGCCACCACCACGGTGCCAAGTTCGAACAGCCTCTTGAACAGCCGCCCCAGGATCATCGCGTCTGCAATGTCGGTGACGTGGAATTCGTCAAAACATAACAGCCACGCCTGTTCGAAGATCGAGGCGGCGGTGAGCGCGATCACATCGCCGTCGACAATCTCGCCACGCGCGATGGTCTGGCGAAAGTCATAGATCCGCTCGTGCACCTCGGCCATGAATTCGTGGAAATGGGCACGGCGCTTGTGCTCGACCGGGCTCTGCTGGAAAAACATGTCCATCAGCATGGTCTTGCCACGCCCGACCTCGCCGTGAACGTAGAGGCCGCGCGGCGGCGCGTCGTCCTTGTCGGCAAACAGCCGGCCGAGCAGCCCCTGCTTGCGCAGCGGCTTGTAGCCCGAAAGCCGCTGCTCGAGATCGGCAAAGGCCTCTGCAACCTCTTCCTGCGCGGCATCGGGCTCGATTGCGCCGGAGGAGACGAGGTCCTGATAATGGGAGCGGAACGAGGCGGATGGGGGAGACAACATGGCCCCTTTTACGGCCCTAAGCTTAAGAAAAATGCAAGCCGTGAATTGGTGCAGGGGCTATGCGCGGACAGGTATTCGAGCGCCGCCTCACCTGGCGCTCGGCGTTTCATAATTTAGATTTTAGAGTATTTCCGGCCCGCGATGGACGAATGTTCTTAGGCGGGGCACTCATTACGCGGGTGCCCCAAATTCTCTGATGCGCGGAAAAGGAATGGCAATGAAATCTAGAATAAGGATCGCAGCTATTTTTCTGGCGGCTGGCATGGTTTCGGTCGCCGACGACGCTTCGGCGCAATCTCGCGCCAAGATCGGAACGCTGCGGTGCAATCTGGCGCCGACGGTCGGATTGATCGTTGTCTCGCGCCAACAACTCTCCTGCACTTACGCGCCAGATGGGCCGTGGCCGCCGGAAACTTATTACGGAACCGTCACTAATGTTGGCCTCGACGTGGGTGTCTCCCGCGGAGGCCGGATGGTCTGGGCAGTGTTCGCCCCTGTGAATCGGAGTTACCGGGGCGCCCTGGCCGGCACCTATGTAGGCGTCAGCGCCGACGCCGCAATAGGCGTGGGACTTGGAGCAAACGCGCTGGTTGGCGGTTCGAACCGCTCGGTGGCGCTTCAGCCCCTCTCTGTCGAAGGAAATACCGGCGTCGATCTCATGGCCGGCGTCTCGGAGCTGCGGTTGCATCGAGCACGCTAACGAGCCGCTGAGATCGCGGCAAATAACGATCTAACTTAAGATGGACGCTCGTCATCTCGCTTCAGGCGGCGGCCAGCGGCGCTTCGCGCTTTTTCGGGCAGCCGTTTTGCCGCCTCTCACGGGCTCAGCGCGTAGGAATCCTCGACCACATAGGGTCCGCCGCCGGTCGAGGCGCGCGAGGAAAACAGCACGAACCGCGACGCCGTGAACACCCGGGTCGGGAAATAGCCGCGCACCGACAGATAGTCCGCAACGTCCTGGTTGGAGGCGTCGCGCAGCCGCGCCAGCGTTACATGGGGGGTGAATTTGCGTCCCTCCGGATCCAGACCGATCCGCTGCATCAGCCGCTCCAGCTCCGCCTGAAGCTCGATCAGCGGCCGACTCGGGGCGATATTGGCGACCACCGCACGCGGCTTTTTTCCACCGAAACTGGAGAGGCCCTGCACGGCCACCTCGAACGGCTTGCGATTGACCCTGAACAGCATCGAGGCAATTTCGTTGGCAGCTATGCCATCGATATCGCCGATGAAGCGCAGGGTAACGTGATAATTTTCGGGGTCGATCCAGCGCGCGCCCGGCAGGCCGCCACGCAAGCTGGAAAGTGTCTGGCCGATCTCGGCCGGAACTTCCAGTCCAGTAAACAGACGCGGCATCGCAAGACTCCCGATGCTGGGGCATGGTCCCGAAAAGCCTGTCCCGGACCAGATCCGGGGTCGGCACCGGGTTTCTCGGACAAACGGCTTGGTTTGTCTTGAGATCACGCCCTGTAACAAGTCCGGTGACGAATCACCGATACTGATTTCTACCGTAGTTATATGACTCTGCGAAGCATGCGGCGTTAACGGATCTGAAACCTGTCGAAAATCCGTCGCGTTAGGGTTATCGCTGCCCGTTTTTCAACTGCGTTGCCCGGATATGGTGCCGAGAAATGCCTGCACGGTGGGCAGGATATGCCGAACAATCACGTCGACGCCATCGGCGGTCGGATGCATGCCGTCCGCCTGATTGAGCTTGGCGTCGGCGGCGACGCCTTCGAGGAAGAACGGATACAATGGCACCCCGGAGGATTTGGCGAGATCCGGATAGATCGCATTGAAACGGGCCGAATAATCGCTGCCGTAATTCGGCGGCGCGAGCATCCCGCACAACAGAACCGCAATTCCGCGCGCCTTCAGCCGCGTCACGATGTCCGTCAATGCCGCGCGGGTGACGGCAGGATCGGTGCCGCGCAACGCATCGTTGGCACCAAGCTCGACGATCACGGCCTGGGTCCCCGCCGGCACCGACCAGTCGAGCCGGTCGCGGCCGCCGGAACTGGTGTCGCCGGACACCCCGGCGTTGACCATTTCAACCTCTATCCCGTTGACTTTCAATGCCTTTTGTAACTTTGCCGGAAACGCGTCGGAACCAGCAAGGCCAAATCCTGCGCTGAGCGAATCGCCAAGCACGACCAATTTGATCGGTCTTGCCGCAATCGCCGCCGAGGTCTGGGCAGGGACCGGTTCCCCCGCCATCAGCGCCAGGCCCAACACGAGCATTTGCACGAACATCACGGTCCGCCTCTCGACCGCACCACCGGAAGTACCATATGACCGAGCCATGGACAGTCTCATCGGACCCTCATCACTGACCGGCCTCAAGTCGGACACCATTTCCATCTCGAACGTCAACCTCTCGCTCGGCGCGGGCGCGGCGCGCGTCCACATTCTCAAGGACATCAGCCTCTCCGTGGCATCGGGCGAGGCGATCGGCCTGATCGGACCGTCAGGCTCGGGAAAATCCACTCTGCTGATGGTGATGGCGGGATTGGAACGACCTGACAGCGGAGAGGTGGTAGTCAACGGCACCCCTTTCAATGCCCTCGATGAGGATGCACTGGCGCGCTTTCGCGGTCGCCAGGTCGGCATCGTGTTCCAGTCGTTTCATCTGATTCCGACCATGACGGCGCTGGAAAACGTCGCGGTGCCGCTGGAGCTGGCTGGCGATCCCGATGCGTCGCGGCGCGCGGAGCAGGAATTGATATCGGTCGGTCTCGGCGACCGGTTGCATCACTATCCCACGCAATTGTCGGGCGGCGAGCAGCAGCGCGTTGCGCTGGCCCGCGCGCTGGCGCCCGATCCCGCCATCCTGGTGGCCGACGAGCCCACCGGCAATCTCGATGAAGCCACCGGCAAGCAGATCGTCGATCTGCTGTTCACCAAACACGCCGAGCGCGGCATGACGCTGGTGCTGGTGACCCACGACACATCGCTGGCGCAGCGCTGCGACCGCGTGGTGCGGCTGCGCTCGGGCCGGATCGATGGGCAGGTTACGGAACGCGAAACCGCTTCATGACGATTGCTTCCGAACCCGTCTCCGGCGGCCGTCCCGCTTCGCTTCCCCTGCGCTACGCGCTGCGCGAATTGCGCGGCGGCTTGCGCGGCTTCTACGTCTTCATCGCCTGTATCGCGCTCGGCGTCATGGCGATTGCCGGCGTCGGCTCGGTTTCGGCGAGCCTCGGCGAGGGACTGGCGCGCGAGGGCCGCACGCTGCTCGGCGGCGATGTGGCCTTTTCCCTGTTCCAGCGCGAGGCCAAACCGGATGAAGTCGCCTTTCTTCGTTCCCGCGGCGACGTCTCCGTCATCGCGACGCTGCGCGGCATGGCGCGCGCGGGCGATGGCCGGCTTGCACTGGTCGAAATCAAGGCCGTGGACGCGACCTACCCGATGCTGGGTGAGCTCACGCTCGAGCCGAAACTGCCGGTGGCGGATTTGCTGGCCGAGCGCGAAGGCGCATTCGGCGCGGCGGCCGATTCGACCTTGCTGGCCCGGCTCGATCTCAAGCTCGGCGACCGCGTCAGCATCGGCAACGCGACATTTCAGATCCGCAGCATCGTCAGCGCTGAGCCGGACAAGCTCGCCGGCGGGCTCGGCTTCGGTCCCAGATTCCTGACCAGCGACGCCGGGCTTCGCGCCACCCAGCTGTTGCAGCCCGGCAGCCTGGTACGCTGGACCTATCGGGTCAGGTTGCCGGACAACCCCAGCGGCGATCGCAGTGCGACCCGACTCGCCGACGATGCGAGAAATGCCCTGCCGGAGGCCGGCTGGGAGATCCGCACCCGCGACAATGCCTCGCCGCAACTGGAGCGCACCATCAGCCGCTTCACCCAGTTCCTCACATTGGTCGGCCTTGCCGCGCTGCTGGTCGGCGGCGTTGGCGTCGCCAACGCCGTCAAGAGCCATCTCGATCGCCGCCGCGACGTCATCGCCACGTTCAAGGCCCTGGGCGCCACCGGCCGCGACGTCTTTGCGATCTATCTGACGCAAGTAACCGTACTTGCCCTGATCGGTTCGGTGATCGGTCTCGCCGCCGGTGCTGCGCTCCCGTTTCTCATCGTCAACGTGTTCGGTACGCTGTTGCCGCTGCCGGTGGTGCCGGCGCTGCATTGGGATGAACTCGTGCTGTCGCTTGTCTACGGCCTCTTGACCGCGCTTGCGTTTGGGCTGTGGCCGCTTGGTCGCGTGCATGACGTACCCGTGGCGGCGCTATTCCGCGAAGCGGTGACCAGCCCCTGGCATCGCCCGCGCTGGCGCTACCTCGCCTTGATGGCCGTGGTGATCGCGCTTCTGATCGGGGTGGTGATCGGGCTAGCCTATGACAAGCGCGTCGCGACCGTGTTCGTGGTGTCCTCGATCGCCGTGTTCGTGCTGTTGCGCGGCATCGCCGCGGGCCTGATGGCGCTGGCGCGCCGCCTGCCCCGGACACGGGTCACCATGCTGCGGCTTGCGATCGCCAATATCTACCGGCCCGGCGCGTTGACGCCTTCGGTCGTGATGTCGCTTGGTCTTGGTTTGGCCGTGCTGGTCACGATTACCCAGATCGACGGCAATTTGCGGCGGCAGTTTCTCGCCGCGTTGCCGGACCGCGCGCCATCGTTCTATTTCATCGATATTCCCGCCACCGAAGCCGACCGCTTCAGCGCCTTCCTGAAACAGACCGCGCCGCAATCGACCGTCGAGGAGGTGCCGATGCTGCGCGGGCGCATCGTCGCCGCCCGCGGCGTCCGGGCGGAAGACCTCAAACCCTCGACCGACAGCGAATGGGTGCTGCAGAGCGACCGCGGCCTTACCGCGACCGGCGAAATCCCCAAGGGCTCGAAGATCGTCGAGGGCAAATGGTGGGGCGCGGACTATGACGGGCCGCCGCTGATCTCGATCGAGAAGAAGATCGCCGACGGGCTCAGGCTCAAGCTCGGCGATGAGATCGTGGTCAACGTGCTCGGTCGTGACATCCCAGCAACAATTGGAAACATGCGCACGATCGACTGGCAGGGCCTCGGCATCAATTTCGTGCTGGTGTTCTCGCCCAATGCCTTTAAGGGCGCACCGCACACCCATATCGCGACATTGACCGAAACCCATCCGGATTCCGCCGGCGACGCGGCGATCATCAAGTCGGTGGCCGACGTATTCCCGATGGTGACGAGCGTGCGGGTCCGCGAGGCGCTGGAAACCATCGGCACGGTCGTCACCAATCTGGTGCTGGCGATCCGCGGTGCCAGCGCCGTGACGCTGATCGCGGCTGTCCTGGTGCTGGGCGGGGCGCTCGCCGCCGGCCATCGCCATCGCGTCTACGACGCGGTCATCCTCAAGACTCTCGGCGCTACAAGGGCGCGGCTGCTCGGCGCCTACGCGCTGGAATATCTGATGATCGGATTTGCGACCGCAGTTTTCGGCGTGATCGCCGGCTCGGTTGCGGCCTGGCTGATCGTCACCCGGCTCATGACATTGAGCTTCATCTGGCAGGCCGGCAGCGCCGCCGGCGTGGTGCTGGCGGCACTGGTGGTCACGGTGGGATTGGGCCTTGCCGGAACATTGCTGGCGCTGAATCAGAAGCCGGCCGCGGTACTGCGAAATTTATAATATAAATTTTATACAAACGGCGCGGCCTGGTTGTCCGGCCCAGACCAATTCGTGGGCACGTAGCGACATTCGGCCGCGCATGGACGCTTGCAGTGAATGTGCTAGTTTCCCAGATATCAGCTCGGACCAGACATCGTTTGATGACACAAAGTTAATGTCAGCGAAGGGTGGTATCTGGGATAATTTCTAGCTGGCGCCGCAAAGCCCTTGCGCTCCGCCGGACAACCAACAGGAATTCGACCATGTCGGACCTAGACCGCAACTATACTTCTCCTTTCGGCCGCGCCGCCGGGCGCGTTGACGCCGCGGCCGTCGACGCCGGTCTGCGCGCCTACATGCTGCGCATCTACAATTACATGAGCATCGGCCTGGCCATCACCGGCCTTGCCGCGCTCGGCGTCTATATGGCAGCGGTGACCAACGATCCGTCGGGCGCCGCCGCCAAGATCGGCAGCGCGTTTCTGACGCCGTTCGGCTACGCGATGTTCGTAAGCCCGCTGAAATGGCTGTTCATCCTGGCGCCGCTCGCCATGGTGTTCGTGATCTCGGCCGGCATCAACCGTCTCGCTCCTGCGACCGCCCAGATGCTGTTCTGGGTGTTTTCGGCGCTGATGGGCATCTCGCTGTCCTCGATCTTCCTGGTGTATACGCACACCTCGATCGTGCGGGTATTCTTCATCACGGCGGCCACCTTCGGTGCCCTGAGCCTCTATGGCTACACCACCAAGCGTGACATGACCGGGATGGGATCGTTCCTGATCATGGGCCTGTTCGGCGTCATCATCGCGAGCCTGGTCAATCTGTTCCTCGCCAGTTCGATGCTGCAGTTCGTGGTGTCCGTGGTCGGCGTGCTGGTATTCGCGGGCCTCACCGCCTGGGATACCCAGCGGCTGAAGAACGAGTACATCTACGGTTATGCCCGACAGGGCGGTGACGTGGCGGAACGTGCGTCGATCATCGGCGCATTGTCGCTCTATTTGAACTTCATCAACCTGTTCACGCTGCTGCTGCAACTGCTCGGTCAGCGCGACTGACGGCTGGCCCTTGAGCTGAGAAATCCAGAGCCCCGGCCTCGCGGCCGGGGCTTTTCTTTTGCGATCGGCAAAAATAGTGTTCGCGCCATGTCCTCGCTTGAAATCAGACCCACGGTCGCTGCCGACCTGCCCTCCATTACCGAGATCTACGAGCACGCCGTCCGCTTCGGCACCGCAACGTTCGAACTCATCCCGCCGGACGTCGCCGAGATGACGCGTCGCTTCGGCGCGCTGATGGACGGCGGCTTCCCTTATTTCGTCGCAACCCTCGACGGCCGTGTCGTCGGATACGCCTATGCCGGCGCATATCGGCCGCGCCCGGCCTACCGGTTCACGGTGGAGAATTCGGTGTATTTGCAGCCCGCCATCCATCGGCGCGGGATCGGCCTGCAATTGCTGCAACGGCTGATCACCCAATGTGAGGCGGGCGGGTTTCGCCAGATGATCGCCGTGATCGGCGATTCCGCCAATGCCGGCTCGATCGGCGTTCATTCAAGGTGCGGATTCCAGATGATCGGGACCCATCCGAATGTCGGTTTCAAGTTCGGCCGCTGGCTCGACACCGTGATGATGCAGCGCGCGCTCGGTGAGGGCGCGACAACGGTGCCGGCATCCGATCCGGGCTGACTGCCCGCGCCTCAAGATGAGGAGACTTCGTGTGGCTAGACCACCGCCAGCTTGCGGTCGATCACCAACAATACACGATCGAGCTCATGGCCGCGGCGCAGGATCAATCCGCTCGCCGAGATCACGCTGTAGATTCCCTGCTTGCGCGCGAGCCGCGGATCCTTTTCGATGCGGTAGATTGGAACTTCGGAGGCGCGGCGGAACACCGAGAACACCGCGCGGTCGCGCAGGAAATCGATGGCATAGTCGCGCCATTCACCGTCGGCGACCATGCGCCCATACAAATTCAGGATGCGATTGAGTTCGAGACGATTGAACGTCACCCGATTTGGCAAGGCACCCGCAGCGGCAATGCGCGCCGCTGCGCGTACCTGGCTTGGATCGGCTTCCTCCGACATCGAACTCATGGCGCATCTCCTGTCATCTTGGCGACATGATTGCGCCGACTGATCGCCGCCGCAAGAGGGCCGTGGCGGGGAGCGCTTAATTCACTGCAGCCGACAGTTCCCGATCCGGCGAGAAACCCCGGTCTGTAATTACAGATCGAGACCGTCACGGGATCGTTAGCGGAATCATAATACCGCCCTACTTCCGCCCAGCGAACGCCCTTCTAGGTTGCGACAAGGGCAGCCTGCGTTGGCCCGGTCCTTTCGGTACCGGATTCCTCAGCCCCCAGCCCCCCGGGTCGTCGGGATCGGGCCTATTCGCAGAATACTTTATCCCCATACTGGGCCAACGCGAGTTGGTCCTTTTTCTTTTTGGACGACAAACAGGCCTTTGTTCCGATGCCGCCGGTCGAGGCGTTATCGCTACGCCGCAACCAGTCTGCTCCAGGCCTTCAGTCCATTCCGCTCGATGAGAGATCGCATCCTGGTCGTGGCCCTGTTGAAATTGGGCCAGCCCGCGCCGGGATCGCGCTTTTGAAAATGGGTGATATCGTGGACACGGGGAAACGTAGTCAGTCACCCAGTGGTCCGTCACCCAATTGCCTATCGATGGCCTCGTCGAACGGGGGGTTGAAGATGCTGAGATTCATGGCGGCCCTGGTTTGCCTTCTGTGGCCATCTTTCGCCGGCTTCGGTCCCGCCAAGGCTGGCGCTGACGATCTTGCGGGGCGCTGGACCGTAACCTGGTCCAACACTTCGAAGAACGCCATGTCGCTCGCAAACAAGAACGGGCGTTTTTCCGGCACTTACGAGAATGAGGACAAGGACTCTTGCACCGTCACCGGCAATTTCCTCGCGTCAAATCAGCATGTGGCGCTGCAGATCGTGTGCCCGAATTGGGATATTCGAATGCAGGGGACTGCCTCGAAAGACAGCAAGACCATCCGTGGCAGCTATCAGGCCCATGTGGATGGCGTCGGCAAATTCGTGATGACGAAGCAATAGCACCGCTCGCCGGCGAAGCCTCGCAGCTAACCCGTGACGGAACGGGTTCGCGCGAAGACACCGCGCAGATTAATTCTCGGAGCGGTTTCGAGCGAAGTGGATACCGGTTCGCTTAGCAATCAAGTTTACGCAGATTGCGTGGACTTATCTGCGGTAGAAAACGCGTCAAACAGGAGACTAGATGTGAGCTTTCAATAGGTTGTCCATCCGGTCCGGACCGGGGAAGCTGAAGTTGTCGAGGCTTCACCCTTCCCGGAGGACCGGATGAACATCCACAAGAATGCCCGTTTGACGCCGATTGGTCGAGAGCGGTTGGTGCAGGCTGTGCTGAGCGGGCAGACACCGGAGGCCGCCGCACATGCCGCAGGTGTCTGCCCGCGGACGGCACGCAAATGGATTGCCCGCTTCAAGGCGGAAGGGCGAGCGGGTTTGATGGATCGCTCGTCGAGGCCCAAGCGCCTCTATCGGCCGACACCGATGGCGATTGTCGAGCAAGTCGCAGCTCTGCGCCGGCAACGCTTTACAGGCAAGCAGATCGCTATCGAACTCGCAGTCTCACCGGCAACCGTCAGTCGCATCCTGCGGCGTTTGGGCTTGAACCGTATGCGCGATCTGGAGCCGGCCGAGCCGGTGCGTCGTTACGAGCGCGCCCATCCTGGCGAGATGATCCACATCGATATCAAGAAGCTCGGCCGCTTCGACAAGATCGGCCACCGCATCACCGGCGATCGCACCGGCCAGAGCAACAGTCGCGGCGTCGGCTGGGAGTTCGTCCATGTCTGTATCGACGATGCCTCGCGTGTCGCCTTCTCGCAGATCTTTCCTGACGAGAAGGCCAGCAGTGCCGTTCCTTTTCTTGGAGCCGCCGTCGCCTATTACAAAAGCCTCGGCGTCACCGTCTCCCGCGTCATGACCGACAACGGCAGTTGCTATAAGTCCCTTGCTTTCCGCGATGCCTGCCGAGCGCTGGGTATCAAGCATATCCGCACCAGGCCCTACACGCCCAAAACCAACGGCAAGGCCGAGCGCTTTATCCAGACCGCACTCAGAGAGTGGGCCTATGCCCAGGCCTATCCCACGTCAGACCATCGCGCCGAGGAACTCCCCATCTGGCTGCACCGATACAATTGGCATCGACCGCACGGCGGAATAAAATCAAAAACACCAATCAGCAAACTCGCCCTTTCCGAGGATAACCTGTTGAGGCTCCACAACTAGAGCGTCGGTTCTGATCCAATCAGAACCGATCTTGCTCTAGTGAAGCGACGTATACGCCGCGCCCAGCATCGGGCCTGGCCTGTCGCGGCTGCCGTCCTGGACAAAGACCGCGGCGGCATCGATGCCTTCGCGGGAGATGTTTTCCAACGGCACGGTCCAGCTGCCGGCATTGCCGTTCCAGTCACCGACCTTCAGCACGTTGCGCACCACATTGTAATAGGTGAGTTCGCGACCACGATTCTCGCCGCGCCCGATCGATATCGGCACCGCCTTCGAGATCGAATAAATCCATATTTCGCCGTGCGTCGCGGCCGGCACCTTGGTCGAGGCCGCCACCGACACCGTGATCTGCTTGCCCGCCAGCGTCATGGAAACCGGCACCGACATCACGCCATCGGTTTTTCTGGTAGCCCCGATCGCGCTTTCGATCCCGGCGCGGTCGCTGCCGATGACATGGGCGGCGCCATTGACAACCACTTGCGGCGTGTAGACATCGCGATCGCCGCGCATCAGCGAGTAGGCTTTCTGACGGGCGCTGAAGCGCGCATCCGCCAGGGTGTCCTTCCAGCCGAGATAGTCCCAGTAATCGATCGGCATGCTCAACGCGATCACCGAAGGATCTTTGGCGAGTTCGCCGATGACCCGATCGGCGGGCGGGCATGACGAGCATCCTTGCGACGTGAAGAGTTCTACCACCGCGCGAGGTTCGGCAAGGGCTGGACGGATGATTGCCACGATCGCGCAGACGCCGAGCGCGCCCGACCACCGCGAAATGCAATTATAGGCCATCATTGCTGTCATACTGGGAACCGGGAATATCCGTGTTAGCCGCCGTTGGTATTTTTTCGCCGTTAACCCTTTTCAACCCTTTTCGCAGCCTACGGCCGCCAGCCCTTCAACAAAGAAGGCGACCTTTCTTAGGCCGCCTTCAATTCCCTCGCTACTCACTTCGCAGTGAGCCGTCGATCACGATCACGCAGCAAGCTTGCGTAGCACGTAGTGCAAGATGCCACCGTTTCGATAGTAGTCGAGCTCGTCAAGCGTATCGATCCTGCACAGCAACGAAATGCGCTGCAATGCGCCGTTGCCCGACACGATTTCCGCGGTAAGCTTTTGGCGCGGTTTCAGGTCGCCCTGCAAGCCCCGTATTGTTACGGTCTCATCGCCCTTCAACCCGACCGACTGCCACGACGCGCCATCTTCGAAGGTGAGTGGAAGCACACCCATGCCGACGAGATTGGAGCGATGGATGCGTTCGAAGCTTTGGCAGATCACGGCGCGAACGCCGAGCAGCCGGGTCCCCTTCGCGGCCCAGTCCCGCGATGAGCCGTTGCCATATTCGGCGCCGGCGAAGACCACCAGCGGAACGTGCTCGGCCTGATACTTCATCGCGGCGTCGTAGATCGACATCTGCTCGCCGTCGGGCCAGTGCTTGGTCAGGCCGCCTTCGGGAATGTTGCCGTCGGCGCCTTTCAGCATGAAGTTCTTGATGCGGATATTGGCGAAGGTGCCGCGCATCATGATTTCATGGTTGCCGCGCCGCGTGCCGTATTGGTTGAAGTCAGCGGGGCGTACCTGATGCTCGCTGAGGAATTTTCCGGCCGGAGAGGTCAGCTTGATCGAGCCCGCCGGCGAGATGTGATCGGTGGTGATCTTGTCGCCGAACATCGCCAGGATCCGCGCATCGACGACATCGACGATCGGCTCCGGCTCCTTCTTCATGCCTTCGAAATAGGGCGGGTTCTGCACGTAGGTCGAGCTCATATTCCAGCGATAGGTCTCGCTCTCCACGGTCTTGATCTTGCGCCAGTTGGTGTCGCCCTTGAACACGTTCGCGTAGCGCTTCTTGAAGATCGTCGCGGTCACGAATTTCTTCATGTACGCGTTGATCTGCTTGGAGGTCGGCCAGATATCCTTCAGATAGACCGGCTTGCCATCCTTGCCGGTGCCGATCGGCTCGACCGCGAGATCCTTCGTGACCGTTCCGGCCAGCGCGTAAGCAACGACCAGAGGCGGCGAGGCGAGATAGTTGGCCTGCACGTCCGGGCTGACGCGGCCTTCGAAATTGCGGTTACCCGACAAGACGGCGGCGGCGACGATGCCGTTATCGTTGATCGACTTCGAGATCTCTTCCGGCAAGGGACCCGAATTGCCGATGCAGGTGGTGCAGCCGAAGCCGACCAGATTGAAGCCGACCTTGTCGAGATCGCTCTGCAATCCGGAATTGGCGAGATATTCGGCGACCACCTGGCTGCCCGGCGCCAGCGAAGTCTTGACCCAGGGCTTTGCCTTCAGACCCTTGGCGACAGCATTGCGGGCGAGCAGTCCCGCGCCGATCAGAACGCTCGGATTGGAGGTGTTGGTGCAGGAGGTGATCGCCGCGATCACAACGTCGCCATGGCCGAGATCGAAATTGCGATTTTCGACCGCATAGCGCTTCGATGCATCGGTGGCCTTCTTGTACTCGCTCGCCAGCGCCGCGGAGAAACCTTCCGCCACGGCAGGCAGGGCGACGCGGCCTTCGGGGCGCTTCGGCCCCGCCATCGAGGGCACGACATCGCCGAGATCGAGCGTCAGCGTGGTCGTGAATACCGGGTCCGCCGACTTTGCGGTGCGGAACAGGCCCTGCGCCTTGGCATAGGCCGAGACCAGCGCGACGCGGTCCGCCTTGCGGCCCGAGGTCTTGAGATAATCGATGGTCGCGGTGTCGACCGGGAAGAAGCCGCAGGTCGCGCCATATTCCGGCGCCATGTTGCCGATGGTCGCCTTGTCCGCGACCGAGAGGTGATCGAGACCGGGACCGAAAAATTCCACGAATTTTCCGACCACACCCTGCTTGCGCAGCATCTGTGTCACCGTCAGCACCAGGTCTGTCGCGGTCACGCCTTCCTTGAGCTGCCCCTTGAGTTTGAAGCCGACCACTTCCGGCAGCAGCATCGACAACGGCTGGCCCAGCATGCAGGCTTCCGCCTCGATACCGCCAACGCCCCAGCCGAGCACGGCAAGGCCATTGACCATGGTGGTGTGGGAGTCGGTACCAACAAGCGAATCCGGATAAGCGACCTCGAAGCTGCCGGTCTTCTTGCCGACCGTCATCTTCTCTTTCCTGGTCCACACCGTCTGCGCGAGATATTCGAGATTGACCTGGTGGCAGATGCCGGTGCCGGGCGGCACCACCGAAAAATTCGAGAACGCCTTCTGGCCCCATTTCAGGAACTCGTAGCGCTCCTGATTCTGCTTGTATTCCTCGACCACGTTCTTGCCGAACGCCTTGTTGTCGCCGAAGAAGTTCACGATCACCGAATGGTCGATGACGAGATCGACCGGGACCAGCGGGTTGATCTTTTCCGCGTCGCCGCCGAGCGCCTGCATCGCGTTGCGCATCGCCGCCAGATCGACCACCGCCGGTACGCCGGTGAAATCCTGCATCAGCACCCGTGCCGGGCGGAACGCGATTTCATGTTCGAGCGCGCGCTTCTTCAGCCACTTCGAGACGGCGAGGATGTCGTCCTTCTTGACGGTGCGGCCGTCTTCATTGCGCAGCAGATTTTCCAGCAGCACCTTCATGGAATACGGAAGTTTGGAGATCCCCTTCAGACCGTTTTTCTCGGCGGCGGGCAGGCTGTAATAGACGTAGGTCTTGCCGCCAACCTTGAGGGTTTTTTGGCATTTGAAGCTGTCGAGCGAGGTCATGTGAGGCAATCCCAAATTGTCAGTTATACCCAGTACGGGTATTAGAACACCAGCGGAGAGGCTTGGCCGAGAAGCTTGCAGCGGTGGATTGTGTGCTGCATCAAGTTCCGGCTTATAGAATCTTTCCAGAAGCACCGCCACACTGACAATCGTGCTGCAGCATTGCGCCACCCAAGAATTCTGATGCGGTACCCATAGTTTTGAGAGGGCTGGGAAAGGGCAAAATGCGGCTCTCGGGACGCGATATCAGCTGTGTGCGGGGTAGCCGGGAGGTCTTTTCCGGTCTCGATTTCGAGGCCGCCTCGGGTGAAGCGCTGGCTGTCACCGGCCCCAATGGGTCGGGCAAAACCTCGCTGCTGCGCCTGATTGCGGGCCTGCTGACGCCATCCCGCGGATCGATTGATCTGGAGGGCGGCGAGACAGAACTGACCCTGCCCGAGCAGACGCATTATCTCGGCCACCGTGACGCGATCAAACCGGCTTTGAGCGTGTCGGAAAATCTCGCCTTCTGGCGCGATTTTCTGGGCGGCGAGGCGGTCGATCCGGCAGCCATCCTCAAGCAGGTAGGGCTCGATCATGCCGCCGGGTTGCCGGCGGCATTTCTATCAGCCGGACAGCGGCGGAGGCTCTCGATCGCCCGGTTGCTGGCCGTGCGGCGGCCGGTCTGGCTACTGGACGAGCCGACCAATGCCCTCGACGCCGCCGGGCAGACCCTGTTCGCCACGCTGATGGGGGATCATCTGGCGCGCGGCGGCCTGATCATTGCCGCTACCCACACTTCGCTAGGCGTTCCCGCGCGCGAACTGCGAATTGGGGGCTCATCGTGAGGGCACAGAACTGCACTCCACTCGGCGCTGAACTCTCTGTTCCCTCCCCCCTTGCGGGGTCCGAGGCGAGCGAAGCTCGCTCTCGAGGTCAGGGAGGGGGGTGCCGCACGACGCGCTCTATCTGGCATGGCAACCGCCCTCTCTTGCTTCTGTCGCAGCAGCACTTCTCTCGAACACCTTTCCCGGGGCTACCCCCGTCCCCAACCCTCCCCCGCAAGGGGGGAGGGAGCGACATGCGTGCGCGGACCGGCCGACATCCGCACGATTGGAATGCAAGGCGGGGCTTCACATGACCGCGCTCGCCGCACTGATTCGCCGAGACATCAGAATCGCGCTTCGCGTCGGCGGCGGCGCGCTGATCGGTGTGCTGTTCTTTCTCACCGTCGTGGTGCTGATGCCGTTCGCGGTCGGCCCCGACCTTGCGCTTCTGACCCGGCTCGGTCCCGCGATCCTCTGGCTCGGCGCCCTGCTGGCAAGCCTGCTCACCCTCGACCGCCTGTTCATGGCCGACCACGAAGACGGTTCGCTCGATCTAATCGTGATGAGCCAGACACCGCTGGAACTGGCGTGCGCGGCCAAAGCGCTGGCACACTGGCTGGCTGCGGGATTGCCGCTGGTTATCGCAACCCCGGTGCTGGGGCTATTGCTGAATCTCGACGCCACGTCGACATCGGCCGTCGCGCTGACGCTGCTCGCCGGTACGCCCGCGCTGACATTTACCGGCATGATCGGCGCGGCGCTCGCCGTGACGTTGCATCGCGGCGGACTGCTGCTTGCGGTGCTGGTGCTGCCGCTGTCGATTCCGGTGCTGATCTTTGGCGTCGCAGCCTCTGAAGCCGCGATTACGGAACCTTTGTCGTTCGGCGCGCCGTTTTCGATCCTGTGCGCGCTATCGTTGTTCAGTCTTGTCATTGGACCGTTCGCCGCCGCCGCGAGCCTGCGGCACGGGCTGGACTGACATTGATGCCGATCAACTCTCGCTGAAACCCTTCATGTTGATTGCCTGTGGCGACCGCTACCATTAACAGGATGTCATGACGCTGATCGATCTCGCCAACCCTACCCGGTTCCTGACGTTGGCCACGCGGATGTTGCCGTGGCTTGCGGCGGCGACCGCCATCCTGCTCGCGATCGGCCTCTACCAGTCGGCCATGGCGCCCGACGACTATCAGCAGGGCGCCACGGTGAAGATCATGTTCATTCACGTGCCCAATGCCTGGCTGTCGATGTTCGTCTGGGGCGTGATGAGCCTCTCCGCGCTGGGCACGCTGGTGTGGCGGCATCCGCTGGCCGATGTCGCCGCCAAGGCCGCCGCCCCGATCGGCGCGGCGTTTACATTTCTCGCGCTGGTGACGGGCTCGCTGTGGGGCCGGCCGATGTGGGGCACCTATTGGGAATGGGATGCGCGGCTGACCTCGGTGCTGATTCTGTTTCTGATGTATCTCGGCCTGATCGCGCTGTGGCGCGCCGTGGAAGATCCGTCGCGCGCAGCGCGCGCCGCCGCGATCCTGACCCTGGTCGGCGCCATCAATCTTCCGATCATCAAATTCTCGGTGGACTGGTGGAATACCCTGCATCAGCCGGCGTCGGTGATGCGAATGGGCGGGCCGTCGCTCGATCGCGCCTTTTTGATTCCGCTCCTGGTGATGGCGCTGGCATTTTCGCTATTGTTCCTCACCCTGCATATGGCTGCGATGCGCAACGAGATCCTGCGCCGCCGGGTGCGCGCGTTGCAATTGATACAAGTGGCGCAAACCAGCCAGCGTTCGGCGTGAACCCGATGTCGCTTGGCCCCTACGCGCCCTTCATCGTGACGTCCTATTTATTGGTGGCGGTGGTGGTGCTGGTGCTCGTTGCCTGGATCGCGATCGACTATCGGCGCCAGACGCGACATCTGCGCGAACTCGAAGCCGGAGGCGCCGTGAGACGCTCCGGGCGCAGTGCGACGGACATGAGATGAGCGAACCTTCGACCAAGGCTGCAAGCCAACGAACCTCGCGCTGGCTGATGGCATTGCCACTCCTCGCCTTCGCTGGCCTTGCCGCGATCTTTTGGTTCCGGCTCGGCAGCGGCGACCCGTCGCGCATCCCATCCGCCCTGATCGGCCATCCCGCGCCACAAACCGCCCTCCCCGCACTGGAAGGGCTCGTCAATAACGGCACGCAGGTGCCCGGACTGGATCCTTCCGTGTTCAAAGGCAAGGTCAGCGTCGTCAACGTCTGGGCGTCGTGGTGCGTGCCGTGCCACGACGAGGCGCCGCTATTGACGGAACTCGGCCGCGACAGCCGGCTGCAGGTCGTCGGCATCAACTACAAGGACGCCCCCGATAATGCCCGGCGCTTTCTCGGCCGCTACGGCAATCCATTCGGCATTGTCGGCGTCGACGCCAATGGCCGCGCCTCGATCGAGTGGGGGGTTTATGGCGTGCCGGAGACCTTCATTGTCGGGCGTGCAGGCACCATCGTTTACAAGATGGTCGGCCCGGTCACGGCAGACAATATCAACACCGTGCTGAGGGCCGAGATCGACAAGGCGCTGAAGTGACGACGCAGTCGTCATTCCGGGATGGTCCGAAGGAACCGGGCCCGGAAGCTTGAGATTCTCCGATGTGCAACTGCACATCGTAGTTCGCTCGCTTTGCTCGCGCCCCGGAATGACGCGCAAGATGCCGAGCCTCACCCCTGGCTCACATCCCCTTCCGCCGCCTCGCTCGCCTGCAGCGACACCGGCTCCAGATGGTAGCGCTTGATCAGCGGCATCTGCGTGACCGCAAAAGCCATCGTCAGCGGGATCACGCCGAATACCTTGAACGCGACCCAGAAATCGGTGGTCTGGGTGCGCCAGACGGCCTCGTTCAGGATCGCCAGCGCGAAAAAGAACAGGGCCCAGCGCAGGGTGAGAATGCGCCAGCCTTGCGGCGTGAGATTGAACATCTGATCGAACATGATGGCGATAAAGGAGCGGCCGAACAGCAGGCCGCCGCCGAGAATGGCGGCGAACAGGCCGTAGATGATGGTCGGCTTGACCTTGATGAAGGTCTCGTCGTGCAGGACCAGTGTGAGCGTGCCGAACACGATGACGATGACGCCGGTGACCAGCGCCATCAGCGGCACGTGCCGCGTCACCACGTAAGAAGCTATCATCGCCGCCACGATGGCCACCATGAAGGCCCCGGTGGCGACGAACAGATGAAACTTGGCGTTGGCAACGAAGAACACCAGCAGCGGGCCGAGTTCGGTCGCGAGCTTGAACAGCGGATGCGGCTGGGTCTTGTCCATGGATCACCTGTTGCTCCCGTCATCATCCGCAAATGCGGATGATCCGGTATTCCGCGCCGTTTCGATTTTCTACCGACGGCGCGGCGTACTGGATGCCCCGCCTGCGCGGGGCATGACAAGTAAAATCTAAGATTCTATCCCCGCGATCGCTTGCGCAAAGTCGCGCGCGGTGAACGGCGCCAGATCGTCGATGCCCTCACCGACGCCGATGAAATGCACCGGCAGTTTGTGTTTCTCCGCCAATGCCACCAGGATGCCGCCGCGCGCGGTGCCGTCGAGTTTTGTCATCACAAGGCCGGTGACATCAGCGGTACGGTGAAACGCCTCGACCTGCGACAGCGCATTCTGTCCCACCGTGGCGTCGAGCACCAGCAGCACCGCATGCGGTGCCGAGGCATCGACCTTTTTGATGACACGAACAACCTTTTCCAGCTCGTTCATCAATTCGGCCTTGTTCTGCAGGCGGCCCGCGGTATCGACCAGCAGCACGTCGAGATTTCCCTCGCGTGCCGCCGTCAGCGCGTTGAAGGCAAGGCTCGCGGAATCCGAGCCCTGCGCGCCTGATATGACCGGCGATTTGGTGCGTTCGCCCCAGACCTTCAATTGCTCGATCGCAGCAGCCCGAAAGGTGTCGCCGGCGGCCAGCATCACCTTGCGGCCTTCGGCGGAAAGCTTCGCCGCCAGCTTGCCTATGGTGGTGGTCTTGCCGGAACCGTTGACGCCGACCACGAGGATGACGAACGGTTTCTTTGTCGCGTCGATGACAAGGGGTTTCGCCACGGGCGCGAGAACTTTTTCGACTTCGGTCGCGACCACCGATTTCACGTCATCGGCCGAGATCGATTTGTCGTAACGGCTGACGCCCACGGCCGCGGCGATGCGCGCCGCGACCTCGGTTCCCAAATCGGCCCGCAGCAGCACGTCCTCGATGTCCTCGAGCATCGCGCGGTCGAGCTTGCGCTTGGTAACGAGGTCGGCGACCGCCGCCCCGAGCGAGCTCGACGTGCGTTTCAGGCCGCTGGAAAGCCGCCGCCACCAGCTCAGTTTTGTATTTTCCGGATTGGTTTCGTTCATATCCAGTGTCCACCGCGCGGGGCGTGTGTTAGCGGTTTCGGGCCATGAGCGAAAGTCTTGACCGAACAATCGAGGTTCCCGAACTGACCGCGGATGAAATCCAGGCCCGCGTGCTCCATCGCGACGGGCTGATGCTGGTGATCGACAAACCGGCCGGCTTGCCGGTGCATCGCGGTCCCAAGGGGGGCGCCAATCTCGAATCCTCATTCGATGCGCTGCGATTTGGCCTGCCGCGCCCGCCGGTCCTGGCCCATCGGCTCGACAAGGATACGTCCGGCTGCCTCGTGCTCGGACGTCATCGCAAGGCGACGGCCTCGCTCGGCCTTCTGTTCAAGCATGGCAAAATTGCAAAGACCTATTGGGCGGTGGTCGAAGGCGGTCCCGCCGGGGACGAAGGCACCATCGACATGCCGCTCGGCCGTCTCAACGCCGAGCGCGGCTGGTGGCAGAAGCCCGATCCGGAAGGACAGTCGGCCATCACCAACTGGAAAGTGCTGGGGCGCGGCAGCGGCCTTACCTGGCTCGCGCTCGAACCGGTCACCGGCCGCACCCATCAATTGCGCGTGCATTCGGCCGCGATGGGCTGGCCGATCGTCGGCGACAATATTTATGGGAACGGTCCGCGTTTCGGCGAGCCGCGCCTGCATTTGCATTCGCGCGAGATCGTGATCCCGAATTCGAAGAACAAGGACCCGGTGCGCGTGACGGCCCCGGCGCCCAGCCATATGCATGAGCGGCTCAGGGCCTGCGGGTTTAACGAGGAGTAGAGTTCGTCATTGCGAGCGAAGCGAAGCAATCCACAAGGCCCCAAAGGGAGCGTGGATTGCTTCGTCGCTATCGCTCCTCGCAATGACGGCGGGACCGGGCGAGCGCGCCCTCACATCGTCAGCCGCGCACCGTCGCTTCCCTTGATGACAAGCGTCCGCACCGCGCCGCGCGTCTCCCCGCTGATCGCTACCGGGAGAAAATGTTCGGTGCGGCCCTGCGTGGCGCTTTCGATCAGAACCTGGCGCGTCGCGCCGATTTCCGATTGGAACCGTCTCTGCAGCGCAGCCTCGCCCGCTGCCCGCAAGCGACTGGCACGATCGCGAATCTCGCGGCCCGCAACCTGCGGCATTCGCGCCGCAGGCGTGCCGGGACGCGGCGAGTAGGGAAACACATGCAGGAATGTCAGGCCGCACTCGCCGACCAAATCCTGCGAGCGGACGAACATCTCCTCGGTTTCGGTCGGAAAGCCTGCGATGATGTCGGCGCCGAGTGCGATGTCGGGCCGCAGGCGCCGCAGGAGGTCGCAGAAATCGATCGCATCTTTGCGCGAATGCCGCCGTTTCATTCGCTTCAGAATCAGATCGTCGCCTGACTGCAGCGATAGGTGCAGATGCGGCATCAGGCGAGCGTCCTCCGCGATCACATCGAGCAGGTCGCGATCGACCTCGACCGAATCAACCGATGAAATCCGCAACCGCTTCAGCTCCGGCACGTGCCGCAGGATCTGCTTGGTCAGTTGGCCAAGTTTCGGCATGCCCGGCAAATCGGCGCCATAGCCTGTCAAGTCGACGCCGGTCAGCACGATCTCGGCGTGGCCGCGCTCGACGAGGGCGCGGACCTGGGCGACCACCGCGCCCATCGGCACCGAGCGCGAATTGCCGCGGCCATGGGGGATGATGCAGAAGGTGCAGCGGTGATCGCAGCCGTTCTGTACCTGCACGAACACCCGCGGCAGGTCCTTTTGAAATCCCTCCACGAGATGCGGCGCCATCTCGCGGACCGCCATGATATCGGCGACCGCGATCTTTTCGCTGGCGGCGATGCCGAACGTCTCGGCTCTGTCGAGCGCCGCACGCGTCGCGCGCCAGGCTTCCCCCCGCATCTTGTCATCATTGCCGACGACCCGATCGACCTCGGCCATAGATGCGAACATTTCGGCTTGCGTCTGCGCCGCGCAACCGGTGACGACGATCCGGACCGAGGGCCGCTCGCGCTTCAGCCGGCGGATCGATTGCCGCGCCTGCGCCACCGCCTCGTTGGTGACCGCGCAGCTATTGATGACGATGGTCTCGGTGAGCCCGGCGCGTGCGGCCTCCACGCGAACCACCTCGGATTCAAAGGCGTTGAGGCGGCAGCCAAAGGTGACGATTTCGACGCTCATGATCTTAAGCGACGGGCGCAAACAGCGCGGGATCGAAGCGGCCTTCATATTCGAACGTCGCCGTTCCCGTCATCAGCACGTGGTCGTCACCCTGCCGCCACTCGATCGAGAGTTCGCCACCGGGCAGCGCGATCCGCACCGCGCGGCTGGCGCGTTTCAGCCGCGCCGCGGCCACCGCCGTGGCGCAGGCCGCCGAGCCGCAGGCTTTCGTCAATCCCGCGCCACGCTCCCAGGTGCGGATCGTGATGTGATCGCGATCGACGATGTGGGCCAGCGTGATGTTGGCGCGCTCCGGAAAGATCGGGTGATTTTCCAGGAGCGGCCCGAAGCGGGCGAGATCATAGGCATTGACGTCGTCGACCCAGAAGATCGCATGCGGATTGCCCATGCTGACCACCGATGGCGTGTGCAGCACCGGCGCGTCGATCGGGCCGATCTGCAACTCGATTGATCGCGTGTCGCGAAACTCCTCGGCGAGCGGAATATCCTTCCAGCCGAATTTCGGCGGCCCCATGTCGACGGTGTAGAGATCGCCGGACGGGCCCTGCCAGCAATTCAGCAGGCCGGCCCCGGTCTCGAAAGTGGCCGCGGTCCGGCCGGTGGCCTCGAACAGCCGGCGCGCCACGCAGCGCATGCCGTTGCCGCAGGCGGCAGCTTCAGAACCGTCATTGTTATAGATGCGGATGAAAGCCTCGGTGCCGGCAAGGCGCGGCGGCTGCAGCACCATCAGCTGGTCGTAAGGCACGCCCGCGGGCGAGGCCACCGCACGGGCTTCCTCCGCCGTGACGGGTGCGGGCGCGTCGCGCAGATCGACCACGACGATTTCGTTGCCGATCCCGTTCATCTTGGCAAACGTGTGGTTGGCGAGCGCGCTCATGAGATTTCCCGAATTATGCCTGCTTATATGGCGAACGGTGGCGGATTGGCCAGTACCGCCGATCTGAAGTCCCTCCCCAGCAAGCGGCGAATTCGTACCAGGGACTTGATGTCGATAGGCGGCACTGGATCCATCGACTTGCTGGTGCCCCTTTGCTTTCCGATGTTCGCGCAAAGGTGTTGCGGCATGAGGCCGGCGAACTTCGGAAAGCGGGGCACCAGTGTGGTGAATCTGTGTCGGGGACCTTTACCGGGCGGGGAGGCCTATGAAATATCTGCTATGGGACGAAAGACGAGCTGGCGTGTTAGCATGCCGGTGGTTCGCCACGCGCTTAGCCGACGTGACCCGGGGCACTCAAGGCGAGGCGCGCGTGCCGAACAAGGGAGAATACCTGATGAGTTGCCCCCGCCCATTCCGCCTCGCCATGGTCGCATTAGTCCCGGTGGCCGCGATTTCGTTAGGCTTTGCCGCCGCGCTGGCTCAGCCAGCGCCGACGCCGGCTCCTCCGGCTGCCAGCACGCCGGCAACACCAGCAGCACCGGCCCCGTCAGCCGGCCCAACGGCCGCTCCACCGGCAGCCGCGGCAGCGCCCGCGCCGGTCCAGACCGCCGATCCGTTCGGCGAGGAAATCACCCTGACCCCGAAGACGGTGGTCGTCATCAAGGGCACCGCCAACTGGGATTCCGCGTTCGACACCCTTGTTGAATCACTCAAGTCGCTGTCGGCGTTGCTCGACAAGCAGGGCATCAAGCCGTCCGGCAATTCGATGATCGTCTATACGTCCACCGACGATTCCGGATTCACCTATCTGGCGGAGATCCCGGTCGATCAGGAACCGAAGAATCTGACGAAGGCCATGAGCATGGGCAAATCGCCCGACGGCAAGGCCCTGAAGTTTGTCCACCGCGGATCCTACGACAATATGGACAACACCTATGAAGCCATCACCAATCACCTCGACGACAAGAAACTCGAAGCGAAGGACACTTTCATCGAGGAATACATCACCGATCCCCTGAAAACGGCGGAGGACAGGCTGGTGATCAATGTCTACGTGCCGCTGAAGTGAGTCCGATGAAGCACCGCATCTGCCTCGCGACCGCGCTCGCCACGGCCGTTGCTGTGACCACGCTGCCGACTGCAATCGCGCGGGCGCAGACCGAGCCGCCGGCCGCGATTTCAGTCACCGGCGAAGCCCAGGTGTCGGTGCCGCCCGATCTGGCGCAGATCGACGGCGGCGTGACCTCGGAAGGCAAGACCGCGCGCGAAGCCTCGGAGGCCAACAACGCGGCGATGGGCAAGGTGCTGCTGGCGCTGAAGGGCGCCGGTATCGATGAGAAGGATTACCAGACCTCGCGGCTTTCGTTGCAGCCGCAAAGCTCGTCGAGCCGGCCCGGCGGCCCATTGACCATCACGGGCTACCGCGCCAGCAACCGGGTGACGATCCGGCTGCGCGACATCACCAAGGTAGCGAATGTGATCGATACGCTGGTGGGCGCGGGCGCGAACGAGATCGGCGGCATCAATTTCACGGTGTCACAGGCGTCGAAACTTCTCGACGAGGCCCGCGAAAAGGCGATCGCCGATGCCCGCCGCAAGGCTGAAATCTATGCCAAGGCCGCCGGCGTCACGCTTGGCGCACCGCTCAGCATTTCGGAAGGCGGCGCGCCCGGCCCGATCCTCTATCGCCGGATGGCCGCCCCCATGGCCGCCGCTGGCGCACCGGTAGCACAGGGTGAGGAGACGCTGCAGGTGACGGTGAGCGTTTCCTGGGCGATCAAGCAATAGCCTTTGGAGCCCCGACTCTCCGACCTCATCCTGAGCAGCGCGCCTTCGCGCGCGTCTCGAAGGATCGAGACGGGCCTCGTGCTTCGAGACGGCGCTAAAGCGCCTCCTCAGCATGAGGCTTACGTTACTGTCCGGAATTGCCTGCGTTAAATCTCCACCACCTGCCCCGGCTTCAGCGCCACAAAGCGCTCGCGCGGAATGTTGGCCTCGTCGAGCGCCGCATGTAACGCCTCGACTGGCGCGTCGATTGCCTCGTCGGTCAGTTGAAACGTGCCGTGGTGATGGGCCAGCGCCTGCTCGGCGCCGCAATCGCCAAGCGCCTTGACGGCATCGGACGGGTTCATGTGCTGATCGCGCATGAACCAGCGCGGCTCATAGGCGCCGATCGGCAGGATCGCGAGCCGCAACGGACCATGCACCTCGCCGACGCGGCGGAAATGCGTGCCCTCGCCGTAACCGGAATCGCAGACGACGTAGATCTTGCCCGCCGGCGTTTCCAGCACAAAGCTTGCCCATAACGCCGTGTTGCGATCGAACAGTCCGCGCGCCGACCAGTGCCGGGTCGGCACCAGCGTCACCGCGAGGCGGCTACCGAGTTCGACGCGTTGATGCCAGTCGAACGCCTCGGCGGAAACCGCGGGGTAGGAACGGCGCATCGCCACATCATTGCCGAGCGGCGTGATCACGCGCGGGGAGAATCTCGCCGCGAGTTTCGACAGCGTCGCAATGTCGAGATGGTCGTAGTGGCCGTGCGACACCAGCGCGACGTCGATCGGGGGCAGCGCGTCGAAGGCAATGCCGGGGTCGTTGACGCGCTTCGGCCCGGCCCAGGAAAACGGTGAGGCGCGTTCCGACCAGACAGGATCGACCACAATGTTCAGGCCCGCGGTCTGGATCAACCAGCTGACGTGGCCGATGAACGACAACCGCACCTTGTCGCCTTCGACACGCGCCGGGGGCGTGTCGGCGTGCGGACTCGGCGCCCATTTGGGCCAGGCCTGCCGCTGCCGGTCGCGGCTGAACTGCCAGCGCAGCACGTCACGGAGCGATTTCGGCGGCACGCCATCGGGATCGAAGAAGCGCTCCCCGTCGAAATGATCGGAAGGTGGTCCGACATAGGTCTTGCCAGAGGAGCTCATGGCGCGGATTGGCAACAAAAACGTTCGTTTCTGCAAGGGGCTAGCCAGCCCCCCGAGGTTCACAAAAATGCCATTTGACCGCGACTTTCCTTGACTTTTGGGGCTTGCGGGAGTTAAACGCCCGCACTTCTCGAAAAGACGTTCTTTTCGACCCGCCGCCCGGTCCCTGAGGCCGGAGGTCAACGCCCGACAGCGCGATGCGCCCTCGGGCGCAAACGTGTTTGGAAGATCCCTCATCCTGAGGAGCCGCGAAAGTGGCGTCTCGAAGGATGAGACTACGGCAAAATCGCGGCCCTTCGAGACGCAGGCTTACGCCTGCTCCTCAGGGTGAGGCAGCAGGAAGAAAATACGTGTTCGACAATCTGTCGGAAAAGCTTGGTGGCATTCTCGATCGGCTGACCCGGCGCGGGTCGCTCACGGAAGCCGACGTCGATGCCGCGATGCGCGAGGTGCGCCGCGCGCTGCTCGAGGCCGACGTCTCGCTCGACGTCGTCCGAAGCTTCACCGACAAGGTCCGCGAGCGGGCGATCGGCGCCACCGTGGTCAAGTCGGTCACCCCCGGCCAGATGGTGGTGAAGATCGTCCATGACGAGCTGATCGCCACGCTCGGTTCCGACGGCCAGAGCATCGACCTCAACGCGGTGCCGCCGGTCGCGATCATGATGGTCGGCCTGCAGGGCTCCGGCAAGACCACCACGACCGCCAAGCTCGCCCGCCGCCTGACCCAGCGCGACAAGCGCAAGGTGCTGATGGCCTCGCTCGACATCTATCGCCCGGCAGCGATGGAACAGCTCGCGGTGCTCGGGCGCGACCTCGAGATCCAGACCCTGCCGATCGTCGCCGGCCAGAAGCCCACGCAGATTGCCAAGCGCGCGCTGGAAGCCGGGAAACTTGGCGGCTATGACGTGGTGCTGCTCGACACCGCCGGCCGCACCACGCTCGACGAAGAAATGATGACGGAAGCGGCCGAGATCAAAGCCGCGGCCAATCCGCACGAAGTGCTGCTGGTCGCGGATTCGCTCACCGGCCAGGACGCCGTCAACCTCGCGCGCGCGTTCGACGAACGCGTCGGATTGACCGGCATCGTGCTCACACGAGTTGACGGCGATGGCCGGGGCGGCGCGGCGCTGTCGATGCGCGCGGTCACGGGAAAACCGATCAAGCTGATCGGCACCGGCGAAAAGACCGACGCGCTGGAGGATTTCCACCCCAGCCGGATCGCTGGCCGGATTCTCGGCATGGGCGACGTGGTGTCGCTGGTGGAGAAGGCCGCCGCCAATATCGATGCCGAAAAAGCCGCGCGCACCGCCGAACGGATGCGCAAGGGCCAGTTTGACCTCACCGACATGCGCGAGCAGCTGCTGCAGATGGCGAATATGGGCGGCATCTCGGGATTGATGGGCATGATGCCCGGCATCGCCAAAATGAAGAATCAGATCGCGAACGCCGGGATCGACGACAAGATCATCAAGCGCCAGGTCGCGCTGATCGATTCGATGACGAGGGCCGAACGGAAAAACCCTGACATCCTCAAGGCCAGCCGCAAGAAGCGGATCGCCGCGGGCGCCGGTGGCAAGGTCGAGGACCTCAACAAGCTGCTCAAGATGCACCGGAACATGGCCGACATGATGAAGGCCATGGGCTCCGGCAAGCGCGGCCCGCTGGCCGGCATCGCGCAGGCGATGGGCTTTGGCGGCGGCACGCCGTCGCCCGAACAGATGAAGGCGCTGGCCGAAAAAATGCCCGGAGGTGCAGGGCCGGGCGGAATGCCCGCGCTGCCGAAGGACCTTCCCGCCGGTCTGCGCTCGGGCCTGCCGAATCTGCCGGGACTTACGGGCTTAAGCAACAAGCCGACCTTGCCGGGGCTCGGCGGCTTTCCCGGTCTCGGCAAGAAAAAATAATCGCGATCAATTCACTCAACATTCGAACAGACACCTCAAAGGAGAACTAGATGTCAGTCGTTATCCGCCTTGCTCGCGCAGGCACCAAGAAGCGTCCGGTCTATCACGTCGTCGTCGCCGACTCGCGCTTTCCGCGCGACGGCCGCTTCATCGAGCGTCTTGGCCATTTCAATCCGCTCTTGCCCAAGGACAACACCGAGCGGCTGAAGCTCGACATGGACAAGGTCAAGGCCTGGCTCGCCAAGGGCGCGCAGCCGTCGGACCGCGTGACGCGCTTCCTCGATGCCGCCGGCGTCGTCAAGCGTACCGCGCGCAACAATCCGGAAAAGGCTGTGCCGCGCAAGGAGCGCAAGGCACAAGCCGAAGCCGCCGCCAAGTCGGCGTAAGGTCGAAGAATGATTTCGGCCTCGTGCTTCGAGACACACGGCTTTCGCCGTGCTCCTCAGCATGAGGAACCAACGCTTCGTCGAGGGGAGCTACTTATAGCTCCTCATGCTGAGGAGTGCGCTTTTGCGCACGTCTCGAAGGATGAGGCCCGCTGATGTCCCCCTCACACATCTGCGTCGCCCGTATCGGCGCCGCCCATGGCGTGCGCGGCGCGGTGAGGCTGTGGACTTTTACCGAAGACCCGCTTGCCGTGAAGCGCTACGGGCCGCTTGCGGCCAGGGACGGTGCGCGCCATTTCGAAGTAACGAGCACGCGCGAGGCCAAGGGCCATCTGGTCGCAACCCTCAAGGGCATCACGACGCGCGAGGAGGCCGAACGCCTCAACGGCATCGAGCTCTATGTCGCCCGTGAAAAGCTGCCGGCCACCGACGAGAACGAGTATTACCTCGCCGACCTGATCGGGCTCGCCGCGGTGACGGCAAAAGATGAACCGCTCGGCCGCGTCGTTGCGATCCATAATTTCGGCGCCGGCGACATCATCGAAATCGCGCCGCTGCACGGCGCGACCATGCTGCTGCCGTTTTCCAACGCGGTGGTGCCAACGGTCGATCTGCCCGGCGGGCGCGTGGTGATCGAATTGCCCGGGGAGATCGAGGGTGACGAGCCTTCGAGAGCAGGCACGTGAGCATGGTAACCGAGACAAAAACCTCTGAAGCAAAGATATGGCGCGTGACCGTACTGACCCTGTTCCCGGAGATGTTCCCGGGGCCACTCGGCGTCAGCCTTGCCGGCAAGGCGCTGGCGTCCGGATTGTGGGTCCTGGAGGCGCGCGATATCCGGGATTCGGCTACCGACCGCCACCGCAGCGTCGACGACACCCCGGCCGGCGGCGGCCCTGGCATGGTGCTGCGCGCCGATGTGCTGGCGGCCGCGATCGATACGGCCGATAGCGGTCCCGACCGGCCAAAGGACCGACCAAGGCTCTTGATGAGCCCGCGGGGTCGGCCATTGACCCAGTTCCAGGTGGTGGAACTCGCTGCCGGACCCGGCCCGCTGATCGTCTGCGGCCGGTTCGAGGGCGTCGACCAGCGGGTCATCGCAGCCCGCGGGCTGGAGGAGGTCTCGATCGGCGATTACGTGCTGTCGGGCGGTGAAATCGCCGCCATGGCCCTGATCGACGCCTGCGTCCGGCTGCTGCCGGGGGTGATGGGAAAGTCCAGTTCCGGAACTGAAGAGAGCTTTTCCGACGGATTATTGGAATATCCGCAATACACCCGCCCGCAGGACTTCGAGGGCCGGCCTATCCCGGAAATCCTTATTTCGGGCGACCACGCCAAGGTCGCGGCCTGGCGGCTGGCAGAGGCGGAGGCCCTGACCAAAGCGCGGCGGCCCGACCTCTGGGCCGCCAAAAACAGGGACCAAAAACCGCCAAAAAACACGACGAAAGGGTGACAACGCCCCGCCTTTGCCGTATACGGGCGCCAAATCCGCGCAGGATAAACGAACATTTCGCGCAGCCCGCGCATTTCGCGGCTGGGGCGCGCCGCCGATGGAGATTTTGCGATGAACCTCATTCAACAGCTCGAAAAAGAGCAATTCGAGAAATTGTCCGCCGGCAAGGCGATTCCGGAATTCGGCCCCGGCGACACCGTGATCGTCAACGTCAAGGTGGTCGAAGGCGATCGCTCGCGCGTGCAGGCCTATGAAGGCGTCTGCATCGGCCGCTCCGGCGGCGGGCTCAACGAGAGCTTCACGGTGCGCAAGATTTCCTACGGTGAAGGCGTCGAGCGCGTATTCCCGGTGATGTCGCCGATGATCGACTCGATCAAGGTGGTGCGCCGCGGCAAGGTGCGCCGCGCCAAGCTGTATTACCTGCGCAACCTGCGCGGCAAGTCGGCCCGCATCGTCGAGAAGAGCGAACGCGCCGCCGCCGTCGGCGAGTAATCGCGGACAGCAGTGAGTTTGACGAAAAGCGCGGGGTTTACCCGCGCTTTTTTGTTGCGTTATCGTCATCGCGAGCCAACGGGTCGGCGCAATGACGGTGGTGGCAAACGCATATCGCGCTTCGCTGACCCCTGTGCTATAGGTTTGAAATGTTCCCAGATCGCCAAACAATCGCTTCTCGCGTCGTCCTCGACGACCGCAGCCGTTTGCCATGGCGCTTCTTCGGTCGGTTGACGACCGCCGCTCTTACGGCCTGACGCCCGGCGCGCCGCATTTCGCGTGCGATCGCATTTTCGGATCTAATTTTAATCGCGATTCAAGGCCTGACCCCATGTCTGACAAGAAACCGACCACCCTTTACGACAAAATCTGGAACGATCATCTGGTTCACCAAGCCGATGACGGCACCTGCCTCATCTATATCGACCGCCATCTGGTCCATGAGGTGACCTCGCCGCAGGCGTTCGAAGGCCTGCGCACGACGGGGAGAAAGGTCCACGCGCCGGAAAAGACGCTGGCCGTGGTCGATCACAACGTCCCGACCTCCGACCGCTCCAAACCCAATCCCGATCCTGAAAGCGCCGAGCAGATACGGGTGATGGCCGAGAACGCCAAGGAATTCGGCATCGAGTATTACAACGAGTTCGACAAGCGTCAGGGCATCGTGCACGTTATCGGCCCCGAGCAGGGCTTTACGCTGCCCGGCACCACCATCGTCTGCGGCGACAGCCACACCTCCACCCACGGCGCGTTCGGCGCGCTGGCGCACGGCATCGGCACGTCCGAGGTCGAACATGTGCTGGCGACGCAAACCCTGATCCAGAAGAAGGCCAAGAACATGCGCGCCGTTGTCGATGGCAAATTGCCCGACGGCGTCACCGGCAAGGACATCATCCTCGCCATCATCGGCGAGATCGGCACCGCCGGCGGCACCGGCTATGTGCTGGAATATGCCGGCGAGGCGATCCGCGCGCTGTCCATGGAAGGCCGCATGACGGTCTGCAACATGTCGATCGAAGGCGGCGCCCGCGCCGGCTTGGTGGCGCCGGACGAGAAAGCATTTGAATTCCTGAAAGGCCGCCCGAAATCGCCGAAGGGCGAGAGCTGGGATGCGGCAATGCGCTACTGGGAAGGCTTGCGAAGCGACGAGGGCGCGCATTTCGACCACGAGATCCGGCTGGATGCGGCCAAGCTGCCGCCGATCGTGACCTGGGGCACCTCGCCCGAGGACGTGGTGTCGATCACGGGCTTTGTCCCCGATCCCGACAAGATTGCCGACGAGGCCAAGCGGCTGTCAAAACATCGCGCGCTGAATTACATGGGCCTGAAAGCAGGGACCAAGATCACCGACATCAAGCTCGACCGCGTCTTCATCGGCTCCTGCACCAACGGCCGGATCGAGGATCTGCGCGCCGCAGCGAAGATCGCCGAGGGCAAGACCGTCAACGCCAGCGTCTACGCCATGATCGTACCGGGCTCGGGGATTGTGAAGGAGCAGGCGGAAGCCGAAGGCCTCGACAAGATCTTCATCAAGGCCGGCTTCGACTGGCGCGAGCCGGGTTGCTCGATGTGCCTGGCGATGAATCCGGACAAGCTGAAGCCGGAGGAGCGCTGCGCCTCGACCTCGAACCGCAATTTCGAGGGTCGCCAGGGTTTTAAGGGCCGCACCCACCTGGTGTCGCCGGCGATGGCGGCGGCGGCCGCGATTGCCGGGCATTTTGTCGACGTCAGGGAGTGGCGGTAGCCGGCCTATCGCCCCCTTGCCTCAACATCTCCGCATCGGCGAAGGAAGTCGTTAAGCAGTTGGGAGCAGACTGGTCGGCTCAATAGCGAGGCGTTCCGAGGGAGCCGGCCATGGCCGACAAGCCCGAATTTGTCGATATGATCAGCGAGGCGACGCAGCAAAGGCGGCGTCGGGTCATGCCGCGCGTGGTCAAGAAGGTGGTCCAGGAGACGTCGCGTCTCAGCCACTGGCCGCCGGAGCGCTGGGAGCAGTGGCGGATGGAAAATCTCACGCCATGGAAACTCAAGCCCTGGCGGATCAAGGATTGGGATAGTTTTTGAACCGCTCGGGCCTGATCCGACGGCGGTTACGGGTTCGCGCGGGAGAACGCGTCGACAGGAGATCAAGCGGCCATGATCCTAGAGCGGGATGGCTTTTCTTTGAATCGCCATCCCGCTCTATCTTTTTTGTTTGAGCATGATCTCCGCGCAAACGCTTTCGCGTTTGTTAGCTAAGGGAAAACCGGTGCCCACTATTCCGGATCATGCTCTAGCCGCAAAAAAAAAATCAGGCGCCCTTTTGGGGCGCCTGATTTATCTCGCCTACCGTCTCGAACCTCATCGGTAGACGCGATGATGCCGGCGATAATGATGGTGCCGGTAATGGTGATGGCGCCAGTGGTGATAGCCGCAGATGCGACGCGGACCATAAGCGGTCACGACGATGTGGCAGCCGGGGTAGGCGTAATAGGCGGGGTAGTCGTAGTAGGGATAATCGTCATACGGGTAGTCGTCGTAGTAGAAGCCTCCCGCGAAGAAGCGGCCGAAGTGGTGCCGGTGGCCGAAGCGTTGGCCGCCATGTCGAAATCCGCCGTAGCGAGCGCCGCCACCACTGACCATCGGGCCGGCGCGGAATCCGCCACCATGGAAGGCACCGCCACCAAAGCCATGCCCACCGCCACCAAATCCGTGTCCGCCGCCACCACCGCCGCCATGCCCACTGCCGTGAACTTCAATCGTCAGTCCGTCCGCGGCGACGTTGGCCGCAGCCGCGGCACCCGGATTGATCAACGACATCGCTTGCGCCCGCTCGCTACTGCCGACCGACAGAGTCAACAGCGCCACGGCCGCAAGGCCCATCAAGCGTAACGAGTAATGCGACGAGCAACGGACAAGGCCGCGCCCGATATACGGAATGTTCAACATGCGTGAAGTCCCCCTGGGTTGCAGGCAACGACAGGCCTGGCCGTGCAGCGGGCCGCCTTCGCCATCCATCGATATGTGATCGTTCCCAATTGTACCTTAAGAACGGCAACCTGAACGTGCCATGAATGCACGTGCCGCAATCTCACGCCAACGCAAGCGTGATCGTTCGCCGCAAGATGATCGCGCGACATATGATCGCCATCATATGAGATTCCCCGAGACGTTCCGACACTCGGCAGACACAGGAGGCAGGCACGCATTTGTCTTCGGCACATGCATTTGCAATCCTTGCCCGCATCAAAATAAGTTCGGCGGCGACCGCCGCCGGATAGGAACTGGTCATGACTGTGTATGTGATCGTGCAGCTCAAGATAACGGACCGCGCCGCCTACGATCGCTATCAGGCGCGCTTCTTCGCGTTTTCAAGAAATTCAGCGGACGGCTGCTGTCGACGGATGAAAGCCCGGCGATCCTGGAAGGCACGTGGGATCGCGACAAGCTGGTGCTGATGTCGTTTCCCGACGAGGCCGCGTTCCGCGCCGAACGCATCTTCCGGCTAAGTGGCATCGGTTAGCCGCATGAAAATGCATTCCACTAATTATTTGCGCGTATTCTGGCCGAAAAACCGGCATCCACCTTTGCGGAACACGCGCTGCAAGTTCTCCGGGATATCCGGAAATCTCGAGGGACCGCAAAGCCGGCGCGCAAGGCGTCGTGTTGTTGGCGAAGGGATTTGTCTAGAGCGCTTCAAACGCGCTCACCACCGGCAGCGCCACCGATGTCGGCACCAACAATTCTCGCGATGTCGTTCAAAACCGGCATAGGCTTCGACCCGTATCTTCGGCAGACTTCTCGTCACGCGAGATCATCATGGCCCTACTCCGAAAATCGCATTGGAACTTACCCATTGTGGTTGCATTCGTGGCGGCCGCAGCTTTGCTCGCCACCAATGCCGCGCTCGCCTCCCAGGGGCCCGGTGAAGGTCCCGGCACTGCCAGCCACTTCACGCAGCTGGTCATGGCGATCATCGTTTATGGTGCCTCGGCGCTGGTGGTCGGCGTTGGGTTGATCGGCGCCGTGCGACGGCATCGATCGCGCCGAAGCGCTTAACCCCGACGCCAGACGCAGCTCATGCGGGGCACGATCACCGTGCCGCTGGGCCGGTATTCCTGCACATAGGTCGCGTTGCACACCCGGACGGCGTTCGAGCCCGGGAAATACCGCGGGTAAACGCCCTCGGGTTCCGCCTGATAGCGGGGATAGATGCGAAGCCGCGTCGGTGGCCGCCGAACGGGAGGCTGGATAGCGCGCTCGTCGGCCGGGGATTGCGACGCCTGCGCGGTCCGCGTCCCCTGTGGCGCAGTCTGCGCCCCGGCACCGGCCGCGAGCAGCGAAAACACGCCTGCAAAGGCCACCGATATTGCCAAAGTCCTGATACGCATCGTGACGCCCATCCAAACCCGTTGCCGGCCCTACGGTCTCCGATTGCCGCGGCGGCGTCAACTGCGGGGCGGACCCATTTCCGGCAGGCACCGCCGCCGGGTCGCGTTGCGTGGGCAGGGTCTTCGGGCAAACGCTAGCGTTCATTTCCGAGGAAACCGGTTCCCATTTTTCCGGATCATGCTCTAAACAGGGGCGATGTGGACATCAGCCAAGGCCCCGTCGCTCGCGGAAATGGAGGCCATGGCGCACGAAATCCTCGCGCGCCTGCCGAAAGCCTTCCGAGACCTGTGCGAAGGGGTGATCATCCGCGTCGACGATTTTCCGACCGAAGAAGTTCTCGACGAGATGGGTGCGGAAAGCGAATTCGACCTGCTCGGCCTGTTCCATGGGGTGGGTCTGCCGCATCAAAGCCATGACGATATCGCGCGGCTGCCCAACATGATCTGGCTCTACCGCCGACCGATCCTGGATTACTGGGCCGAACACGATGAACCGTTGGGGCGGATCGTCCGCCATGTGCTGATTCACGAGATCGGCCATCATTTCGGTCTCTCCGACGACGACATGTCCGCGATCGAGGCGGCGGCCGATTAGAGGATTTTGCCCTTTTATGCCGGCGGCATTCGCGATAAACTACGCCCGTCAAACGCCTATCGTCAATTCCAACCGAGAAGTGCTTTTTCGATGGACAAATTCACCACGCTGGAAGGCGTCGCGGCGCCGCTAAAGATCATCAATGTCGATACCGACATGATCATTCCCAAGCAGTATCTGAAGACCATCAAGCGCACCGGCCTTGGCAAGGGGCTGTTCTCGGAACAGCGCTACAAGGATGACGGCAGCGAGAACCCGGATTTCATTCTCAACAAGCCGGCCTATCGCAACGCCAAGGTCCTGGTCGCCGGCGACAATTTCGGCTGCGGCTCGAGCCGCGAACACGCGCCTTGGGCGCTCCTGGATTTCGGCATCCGCTGCGTGATCTCGACCTCCTTCGGCGACATCTTCTACAATAACTGTTTCAAGAACGGCATTCTGCCGATCCGCGTCACCCAGGACGACCTCGACAAATTGTTCGACGATGCCGAGCGCGGCGCCAATGCGACGCTGACCATCGATCTTGCCAATCAGGAAATCCGCGGACCTGACGGCGGCACCGTGAAATTCGAGATCGATCCGTTCCGCAAGCACTGCCTGATGAACGGGCTGGACGATATCGGCCTCACCATGGAAAAGAAGTCCTCGATCGACGCCTACGAGGCCAAAGCGAAGACCGCGCGCGCCTGGGCTTGATCGCGCGCTTGCGACCCGAAATCGTCACCTTCTGGCATGGCCCGCTCGATGCGCTCCGACGGCTATGCCTGAGGTCGCAGGTCGCGGCCGGCCACAAGGTCACCGTCTACAGTTTTGAACCGCTCGCACAATTGCCCGACGGCGTCGGCAATGCCGAGGCCGAAGCGATCCTGCCGCACAGTTTCGCCGAACGACTGCGCCCGACCGGCCCCGATGGGGTATGGCGCGACTGGACCACGCTGCAATTCTCGGATTTTTTCCGGATGCGGCTGATGGCGGCGAACGCGGGTCTCTGGCTCGACGCCGACGTGCTGCTGAAGAAGCCGGTCGAGATCGATCCGGCAAAACCCTATTTCGCCTGGGAGCGGCCGCGCCAGCTCGGCAATTCCGTGCTCTATCTGCCCGCGAGCGATCCGATCGTCGCGGCCTTCGCTTCGCTGATGCAGCAGGACGAGTTGACGCCGGACTGGCTGGCGCTGCGCCACCGCCTGATCTTCGCGCTTCGCAAATTTCGCGGCTCAAGGCGGCTCTCGGATGTTCGCGTCGCGATCTATGGTCCCGCGGCACTGACCGCGCTCGCCCGCCGCGCCGGCGAACTGCACTATGCCCTGCCGAAGAAGTCATTCTATGCCGTGCATGCCGAACCGAAGCTGTTCTTCGAGCCCCAGGACATTTCAGCGCTGATCGGCGATCCCGACATTATCGGGTTTCACATTTCGCCGAAGGGCCGCGGCAACACGGCTCCCGTTGCGGGCAGCCTCTACGCATGGGCGGCGGAGCGGTTTGGCTCCATCTAGAAGCCGTCATTCCGGGCGGCGCGAAGCGGAATTCTCGAGATTCTACGATGTGCCATTGCACATCGTAGTTCGATAGTGAGCCTGTCATCGGGCCGCGCTTTGCGCGGATCCGTTGGCATCGCCCCGGAATGACCGCCACGAACGCTTCGCACGCTGTTCGGTGCCCCCTCATTTGTTTGATCTACCGCAACGATGCCCACCCCCACTTATGCATTATTGCGCATCATCGGAGGTGTCCCATGACCGCTCTAGTGGAACGATTGACCCATACGTTTAGCGATTGGCTCAAGCACCGGCAGGAGCTGAACGAGATGCGTCAGCTCAACACGGCAGAGTTTGACCGCATCGCAAACGACTTGCGGGTTTCGCCCGCTGATCTGAATGAATTGGTGCGTCACGGGCCGCATGCTGCGGATGAATTGCCGAAACTGCTGAAGGCGCTTGGCATCGACGAAAACGATCTGGCGCGCGTCGAACCCCTCGTATTGCACGACATGGAGCGCGTCTGCGCGTTGTGCCAGCACAAGCGCGAATGCGACCGCGATCTCGCCGCTGGCACTTCTGCCGAGCACTACAAGGGATATTGCCTCAACGCGCCGACGATCGAGCAACTGGGCGAAGCGGTGAACAAATGAAGATCTCGCGCTCCGCCTGGATACACATTTCTCTGGCGATTCTGATCGCCGTGGCCGCACTGTTCCTGATCCGCCTGCACAACGCGGGGGGAATCGCGCCGCTTTCCATTGTCACGATCCGGTAAACCGGATCGCGGACCAAGCCATCTAGTGCCGCCGATTTGAAGTTCCTGCGTTACGCGCGGCAAAATTGATCAGGAACTTCAAATCGAAAAGCGGCACTAGAATCATAAGTTTGCTAGTACCCTTTGCTTTCCGAAGTTCGTTTGCGAGGATGCGGAGCCGGATCACGAACTTCGGAAAGCGGGTACTAGTGCTGTGTCAAAGCCGCAATCGAATCCGCGATTGCTATTGTGCGCCTCGCCATATCGGCATGCAGCCGCTCAACCATCTGACCGTCGAGCGAGATCGCGCCGCGCGAGGCATTCTCCGGAAGCTCGAATGCCGCGATGATCTTGCGGGCATGGGCGACTTCCTCCGCGGGCGGCGTGAAGATGGCGTTGCATGCCTCGATCTGACCCGGATGGATCAGCGTCTTGCCGTCGAAGCCGAGATCACGCGCCTGCGTGCACTCCTGCCCAAAGCCGTTGAAATTGCTGAAATCGCTGTAGGGGCCGTCGAGGATTTCAAGACCATAAGCGCGAGTGGCGAGAATGCAGTGCGTGATCAGCGGCAGCATGGTGGCGCGACCCGGCTGCATTCGTATCCGCGTCTCGCGCGAGATATCATTCGGCCCGAATACGAAACCGGCCAGCCGCGGCTCGACACCACGCGAGGCGGCGGCGATCTGCTCGGCGTGCAGGACCGCACGCGCGGTCTCGATCATCGTCCAGACCCGCATCGACGGATCGGCATCGGCATCGCGCAGACTTCGTGCGATGGTGGCAAGATCCTCCACGCTGGAAACCTTTGGAACCAGAATGCCGTGGGGCCGCGCTTTGGCGGCCATCTTGACGTCGTCGATCCACCACGACGAGTCCGGCGCATTGGTGCGGATCAGGAGCTCGCGCCGGCCGAAGCCGCCGGCCGCGATCGCCCCCGCGATCTGGTCGCGCGCCAGCGCCTTGGCCTCCGGCGCCACTGAATCCTCGAGGTCGAGGATCAGGCCATCCGCGGGGAGATTGCGGCCCTTTTCCAGCGCCCGCGCGTTCGATCCGGGCATGAACAGAAGGCTGCGGCGCGGTCGGACCATGATTTTGTTCCCTTTGAATTTGCCAGCCTGTGTAAAACCCGGTTTCGACCTCGTCGATGCCGATTTAGCGGCAGCTTATTGTTTGAGCATGATCTTTCGGGCCAGCGTTCAACGCTTGTCCCGACGAAAAAACGGTGTCCACTCTTCCGGTTCATGCTTTAACATTTCAGACCTTCGTCCGAAAGCCTTGTTCCGGCTCGCAGCCCATGGTTAGCAATGCGCATGTCACCTTTCCCGCAACATCTGCTTGACGGCTACCGAGCCTTCACCTCGCAGCGGCTTCCGACCGAGCAATCGCGCTATCGCGAATTGTCCGAGCGCGGCCAGGCCCCGGAAGTGATGGTGATCGGCTGCTGCGACTCCCGGGTTTCGCCGGAGGTGATCTTCGATGCCGGCCCGGGCGAATTGTTCGTGGTGCGCAACGTCGCCAATCTGGTGCCGGTCTATGCGCCCGACAGCGGCGCGCACGGCGTTTCGGCGGCGCTCGAATATGCGGTCCGGGCGCTGCGCGTCAAACACATCGTGGTGCTCGGCCATGCGCAATGCGGCGGCATCCGCGCCTTCATCGACAAGAACGAGCCGCTTTCGCCCGGCGACTTCATCGGCCGGTGGATGTCGATGTTCATCAAGCCGGGCGAGAAGGTCGGACAGCGCGACCACGAGACGATGGCCGAGTTCACCGTCCGGATCGAGAAGGCGGCCGTGTTCCGCAGCCTGGAGAACCTGACGACCTTTCCCTTCGTGCAGACGTCGGTGGCGCGCGGCGAGCTAAATCTGCACGGCGCCTATTTCGGCGTGGCCGAGGGCTCGCTGTTCGTGCTTGATCCGGAAGCGAAGGAGTTTCGCAGCGTCAGGGAGATGTTTGCCTCGTCCTGAGGCGGCTGCTCGCGGCTTATTTGCCACCGTGATCGCCGCCCCACCGGTCGGACAACGCCAGCAGCAGCGCCGAAATCACAAATGCCAGGTGCACGCCGACCAGCCAGACCATCCTGGTGGCGTCAAAAGCGGCGTCGATGTTCATGAACGCCTTCAACACCTGGATCGCCGATATTGCCACGATCGAAGCGAGCAGCTTCTGTTTCAGTCCGGCAAAGTCCACCTTGGTCATCCAATCCGGCCAGTCCGGATGGCCGCCGGGATCAATCTTCGAGACGAAATTCTCGTAGCCCGAGAACACCACGATCACGATCAAATTGCCGACCAGCGAGACATCGATCAAGCTGAGCACGCCGAGGATGATGTCGGTCTCCTTGGAGCCCGGCGCGTGGACGACGAACTCCCACAGCATCATGCAGAACTTGAGCAACAACACCGCAAGGCTGATGACGAGGCCGATATAAAACGGCGCCATCAGCCAGCGGCTGTTGAACAAGATGCTCTCGATGCCCCGCTCAATCGGCCTGAGCACGGGATTGGGCCGATACGGAGCCGGTTGTTCGGTCATCGCGCTTCCGGCTCCTGCTGGAAATTTACGCCGCCTTTTTCTTGGCGCTGATCAGCTTGCGATTGACCAGGCATTCGGCGATCTGGACCGCGTTCAGCGCCGCGCCCTTGCGCAGATTATCCGAAACGCACCACAACACGAGACCGTTGTCGACGGTGGGGTCGGTGCGGATGCGGCTGATGTAGGTGGCGTCCTCGCCCGCCGCCTCATAGGGCGTGACGTAGCCACCGGGTTCGTGCTTGTCGATCACGAGGCAGCCCGGCGCATTGCGCAGGATGTCGCGCGCCTCATCGACCGAGATCGGATGCTCGAATTCGATGGTGACGGCTTCGGAGTGGCCGACGAACACCGGCACCCGCACGCACGTCGCGGTCAGCTTGATTTTGGGATCAAGAATCTTCTTGGTCTCCATCATCATCTTCCACTCTTCCTTGGTGTAGCCGTCCTCCATGAACACGTCGATCTCGGGGATGACGTTGAACGCGATACGCTTCGGGAATTTCTTGTTGACCAGTTCGCTGTTGGTGTAGACGGCCTTGGTCTGCGAAAACAGCTCATCCATCGCATCCTTGCCGGCACCCGAGACCGATTGATAGGTCGAGACCACGACGCGCTTGATCACCGCCTTGTCATGCAGCGGCTTGAGCGCGACCACGAGCTGCGCGGTCGAGCAGTTCGGATTGGCGATGATGTTCTTTTTGACGAAGCCCTTCACCGCATCCGCGTTGACTTCGGGCACGATCAGCGGCACGTCCGGATCCATCCGCCACGCCGACGAATTGTCGATCACGACCGCGCCGGCGGCGCCGATCTTCGGCGACCATTCCTTCGACACCGCGCCGCCTGCCGACATCAGGCAGATGTCGACGTCGCTGAAGTCGTAGTGTTCGAGCGCTTTGACTTTCAGGGTGCGGTCGCCATACGAGACTTCGACGCCCGTGCTGCGGCGCGACGCCAGCGCCACCACCTCGTCAGCCGGGAATTTACGTTCGTCAAGAATGCTGAGCATTTCACGCCCGACATTGCCGGTCGCTCCGACCAGCGCGACTTTGTAACCCATCGTTCACTCTCCGAAGAAAAATGCCTCGCCCCGATCCGAGGTGGAAAGGGAAGAGGCAGCGCTTCTATGCGAGAAACGCCGTTAAGACAACGTTAGACACAACCTTAGTCATGGGCACCGCCCCCCGGCGCTCAGCGGCGCCCGGGCATCTGATGCAACCGTTTTCGGCCACCCCCGACAACCCACAATATCACGCCGGCATCCATCCGGCGCTGACCAGCTTTGCCGATGAATGTTGCGCCACGCTGGCGCGCTTGATTGCCTATGTAGGTGCGCTGGCCTTGCTTGGCATGGCCGGCGTGCATCTATGGGACGAATTGGCTACGGCCGCGACCGGCGAACCGGCCGGCAAGCCGGGCTGGAGTGCAGCCTCGCGCTCGCAACCGGCCTTCGCCGTCAGCTCGCTTGATCCGCCCGAAAAATCAGAGACTTACGATATCTTCCGGCACCCCGAAGGCGGCCGCAAGGACGTCTTCCATTGGGGCCCCCAGGGCGAGAAGCCTGTGGCGGAACTTGAAATCTATCGTCCCGGCGGCGAGTTCGGCCCACCGGAAGCCCTCTCGCCAGAAGCCCTGGAGGCCGAAATCGCCGCCCGAATGGGCGCCGACGGCGGGCGCGAAATGGAAGCGGCTGGCGTGGTCGACAGCAAGTTCGGCACGGTGACGCTGCTCCGCCTCACGGGCACTCCTGGCGGGGCGAAAGCCTGCCTTGGCTTTATCAAGCGTCTTGATATCAAGCGTCTTGGCGATCCCGCCTTGCAAATATCCGGCTGGTCGTGTCAGGGCAGCGGATTACCGGCCCGCCGCGCCGCCATCGGCTGCATGTTGAACCGGCTGACCCTGCTCGCGGCCGGAAATGAGCCGAAACTGGCCGAGTTATTCGCCCGCGCCGAGCTGAAGCGAGGCAGCTGCGCCACACAAGCAGCGTCGGCCGTCTCGGTGGATTGGGTGATGGGCGCCGACAATCCCCGGCTGCGCGGCCCCCTCTAAACCGGTCCATCAGCCAAGATGCTGGTTTTCATGCGACTTTTTCGTCCCGTCCGGCATTATTCTGACGCAGTGTGGCTCGATTGACCTTGTGACGGCATGCCCGACAGCTAGAATGACCGCCGAAACGAATATGGCGGCCTGCCCGCCCCATGAGGACCTGATGACCCCCAAACTTCCTGCTGCGAACAAACTTGCGGTGTTGCTTGCCGCTGTCGCCCTTGTCGCGATCGGCTTCGACACGACGCCGGCCAGTGCGCAGACGCAGGCGCCGACCGCTACCCGAAAGCAGACCGCTGCGCAGAGGGAGGACAAGCATCAATATGACGACCGCGGCCGTCACTATTACGGCCCAAATGGACCCAACGTGTCCTACCAGCAGGGCCCGCACACCCGCATTTACGTCACCAAGCGCTCCTGGCTGGACGCCGGCGTCGAGGTCTTGCCGGGCGACCGCAAATTCACCGACTACGCGTATCCGCCAGACCTCGGTTATCCCTCGTTCGGGCGCGAGAACAACAATCGCCCGATCGACCGCCAGCCGCTCAACCCACCGTCGGACATGGGCGGCTACCCGACGAGCTTCCCGCTTCCGCAGTAGTTGCCTCAGAGCAAAGAGAAGACTTGGATGCCCGCGCATAGGCGAGCGGAAGCGACGCCGTCCTTCGGACGGCTATGCGCGGACATGACGGATAATTCCTTCAAGCGTGCAGCGCCTGCAACTCTTTCAGAATCGCCTCGCCCATCTGCGCGGTCGATACCGCCATGGTACCCTCGGACTTGATGTCGGCGGTACGCAGGCCGTTCGCCAGCACCGCAGCGATCGCCGCGTCGAGCTTGTCGGCCAGCGCGCCCATATCGAAGGAATAGCGCAGCGCCATTCCGAACGAGGAGATCATCGCGATCGGATTGGCGAGACCCTTGCCCGCGATATCGGGCGCCGAGCCGTGCACCGGCTCAAACAGCGCCTTTCGCTTCTTGGTCTTGGCGTCGACCTCTCCGAGCGAGGCCGACGGCAGCATGCCGAGCGAGCCCGTCAGCATCGCCGCGATATCGGAGAGCATGTCGCCGAACAGATTGTCGGTGACGATGACGTCGAACTGCTTCGGCCATTTCACCAGATTCATGCCGCCGGAATCGGCGAGCTGGTGCTCGAGCTGCACATCCTTGTATTCCCGCGCATGGACCTGGGTGACGACCTCGTTCCAGAGCACACCGGTTTTCATCACGTTGCGCTTTTCCATCGATGTCACCTTGTTGCGGCGCTTGCGCGCCAGATCGAACGCGACGCGGGCGATGCGCTCGATCTCGTAGGTGTCATAGACTTGGGTGTCGATGGCGCGCTTCTGGCCGTTGCCGAGATCGGTAATGGTCTTGGGTTCGCCGAAATACACCCCGCCGGTGAGCTCGCGCACGATCATGATGTCGAGGCCCTCGACCACCTCGCGCTTCAGGCTCGACGCCTCCGCGAGCGCCGGGTAGCAGACCGCGGGACGCAGGTTCGCAAACAGGCCGAGGTCCTTGCGCAGGCGCAACAGCCCGGCTTCGGGGCGCGCCTCATAGGGGACGCTGTCCCATTTGGGGCCGCCGACCGCGCCGAAGATCACGGCATCGGCCGCTGCCGCCTGGGCCATGGTCGCATCCGTGATGCTCTCCCGGCTCGCGTCATAGGCGGCGCCACCGACCAGACCCTGCTCGGTCGCAAAATGCGCGATGCCCTGCGCGTTGATCCAGTCGATCAGGCGCTTCACCTCCGCCATCACTTCAGGGCCGATGCCGTCGCCGGGGAGAAGCAGCAGTTTATGGGTCGCCATGATCGAATTGCCTTTTGAGAATATAATGCGCGCGCGGAGTGCTAAAGCGGTGTTGCGCCGATGGCAAGACACCATTGCCGCCGCGTGCCTGTGCAATCCCGGCCGACCCTGCCAGAATGCGTGCGCTGCCGGAGATTCCCGTGAAAACCCCCGACTTTTCAAAGCCGCCCGAGCACCCCGCGCGGCTGATCCTGATTCTCTCGCTGGCCCCGACGGTCGGTCTCGGCATCGGCCGCTTCGCCTATTCGCTGGTGCTGCCGGACATGCGCGAGACGCTGGGCTGGTCCTATTCCGCCGCCGGCTTCATGAACACCATCAACGCCGCAGGCTATCTCGCCGGCGCCTTGATGGCGTCGAAACTGATCAAGCACTTTGGGCTGGCCGCCGCCGTGCGCTGGGGAACCCTGGCTTGCCTGGTGTCGCTGGCGCTCTGCGCGCTGTCAGGCAATTTTGTCGTGTTGAGCTTTGCGCGGTTGCTCGCCGGCGTCGGTGCGGCGGCCGCGTTCGTCGCCGGGGCCGCGCTGGCGGCGACGATCGCGCAAGCGCAGCCGGCGCGGGCGAATTTTCTGCTCAGCCTGTTCTACGCCGGACCCGGGCTCGGTATCCTGTCCTCAGGGCTGGTCGCGCCCTTTGTGCTGCAGGCTTGCGGCGCGGGATCGTGGTGGATCGTCTGGTGGGCGATGACACTGCTCGCGATGGTCATGACCGTTCCGCTGTTGCTGGCACCGCTCGATACAAAGGCCGGCATGGCCAGCAGGGCACCGGCCAAATTCGCGCTCCGGCCGGTACTGATCTATCTCGCCGGCTATTTTCTGTTCGGTGCGGGATACATCGCCTACATGACCTTCATGATCGCCTATGTGCGCGATGCCGGCGGCGGCGCGGTCGCGCAGAGCGCGTTTTGGTGCCTGATCGGCGTCAGCGCGTTCGTAACCCCGTGGCTGTGGCGCCGCGTGCTGGCGCGTGACAGCGGCGGTCTCTCCACCGCGATCATCCTCGGCGTCAACGCGGTTGGCGCGGGCACTGCCGCTCTTAGGGCATTCCGCGCTGTTACTCGCGGTGTCGGCGCTGGTGTTCGGTGTCGCGTTCTTCGCAGTGGTGGGATCGACCACCGCCTTCGTGCGTTTCAACTATCCGCCGGCGGCATGGTCCAAGGGCATTGCGGCGATGACCATCGCATTTGGCATCGGCCAGACCCTGGGGCCGATCGCGGTCGGCGCCGTCACCGACGCGTTTGGCAGCCTGTCCTATGCCTTGAATGCCTCGGCTTTGCTGCTGGTGCTGGGCGCGATCGCCGCAGCGCTTCAGGGGAGACTGCGTCCACGGATGTGATATCCCGCCCGGGCGGCGCTCCTTCTCTGCTGGCGGCAGAGGTGCTTTCTCAATAATCTCTGGAGCGCCAAGGCTGGGGTTCCGGGAATATGATGACGCTGCGCCAGGTCGAAGTTATCCGCGCCGTCATGGTGACAGGCACCATCGGCGGCGCGGCCAAGCTGCTCAACGTGTCGGCACCCGGCATCAGCCGTCTGGTCAAATACACCGAGAAATCGCTCGGCGTCCGATTCTTCCAGCGCCAGAATGGACGCTATTTCCCCACGCCTGAAGCACAGAGCATCTTCGAACAGATCAACGGGGTCTACAAGAAGGTCGATGATCTCACCGAAATCATCTCCAAGATCGGACGCGGCGCGCTGTCGGAATTGCGTATCGGTTCGGTACCGAGCATTTCGCAGATCATGGTGCCTCGCGCCATCGAGCGAGTCCGGCGGCGCTACCCGGAGCTGCGCATCGACATCAACATCCTCAAGATCGAGGAAGCCGTCGATTACTTGCTGCTCGGCAGGGGCGATTGCGTCGCCATGAGCTATCGGCTCGATCACTCCGGCCTCGACTTCCTGCCGCTGGCGTCGGGCGAGTTGTTCTGCATCGTGCCGAGCGGGCACGAACTTGCGGGGCGCCAGCAAATCTCGGCCGCGGAAATCATCCGCTATCCGCTGATCGGGATCGATCCCAGCGACCCCTATGGGAGGATCATGGCCGAAATCTTCGCCCGCAAGAAGCTCAGCTACGATATCTCCATCCGCGCGCGTTTCGGCACCACGGTCTGCGCGCTGGTGAAGGCCGGGCTTGGGATCGCCGTCATCGATCAATTCACCGTTGCCTATGGCGGCTACCCCGGCGTCGAACTGCTGCGGATCGTCGAGCCGACCAAATTCGACACTTACATTGCGGTCAAGCGAGGCGCGGCGCTGTCGCTCTACACCGAACACTTCATTGACTGCTTGCGTTCGGAAATGCGGGCAGTCGGCCCGGCAGGAACCGCGCCAAAGCCATCTGCCCTGCGGATCCGCAAAAAGTAACATGATGTTACGTTTGTCGAATAACAGGGTAATTGTGTTAGATTGCCTCGGCGTTATCTTGGCGCTGATTTCGATGGGGCGTTTCGCCGACCCAGACCGGCGCCGATGATAATGAGACGATGAAGTCCATCACCTGCAATGCATCTTGCTCCGACCGCCGGCTTCTGACCGGCTTGCTGGGCGCGCCGATCGCGCATTCGGCCTCACCGGCCATGCACGAACGGGCGGCCGAGGCACTGGGCTTTCGCTGCCATTATCAGCTCATCGAGGTTGCCGGTGCCGGGCGAGAAGAATTGAAGAGACTGCTCGAGGGTGTTCGGCGGCTGGGCTTTGCCGGAATCAACGTCACCTTTCCGTACAAGGAAGCCGTGGTCGATCTGCTCGACGAATTGTCGCCCGATGCAGCGCAGATCGGCGCGGTCAATACCGTCATTGTCCGCGATGACAGCTTGGTCGGCTACAACACCGATACGACCGGCTTTGCGCGAGCTGCTTCCCCCCTTGTTAACGCTTCCTCGCATGGCGCCGTCGCTGTGATCGGCGCCGGCGGTGTCGGCAAGGCGATCGCGTTTGCGCTGGCCGGCCTCGGCGTCAGCGAGTTGCGCATCTTCGATAGCGAGCGCGCCAAGGCCGAGCATCTGGCGGCTCAGCTCGAAGCCGGAGGGAAGGTAAGCGTTGCAGAGAGCGTCGAGGACGCATTGTGCGGGGTTGCCGGCGTGGTCAACGGCACGCCTGTCGGGATGTTGCCAAGCCGCGGCATGCCGGTTCCGGATGCGATGCTGCATGCCGGACTATGGGTCGCGGATGCGGTCTATTCACCGCTCTGGACACCGCTGTTGAGCGCCGCCAAGACCAAGGGCGCTACAGTCATGACCGGGCGCGAGCTCGCCATTTATCAGGCCGCCGACGCGTTCGAATTATTCACGGGGGTTGCACCCTCGACCGACGAGATGGGAATTGCATTCGACGGCATGATGGCAAAAGGATACTCCGCTTCACACGCAGCGTAACAAAGCGGCTGGAGACAAGGCCGCGACGATGAACCGCACGATCCCAAGGGAGAAACCGAATGAAGCCAGGAATTTTGGCAAGCGCCTTGCTCGCGACCGTCTTGACCGGAGCGGCGTTCGCGCAATCCGGCACACCGATCAAATTGGCCGACGTCGCCGAATTATCCGGCGGCGGCGCCACCGTCGGTACCAACTGGAAAAACGGCATCGATCTGGCGGTCGAGGAAATCAATGCCAAGGGTGGCATCCTCGGCCACCGGCTGGAAGTCACCCACGCGGATTCGCAATCCAATCCCGGCGTGGCCCGCGCCCAGGTCCAGAAGGCACTCGACAGCGAGCCTTATGCCCTGCTCGGCCCGGGCTACTCGGGATCGGTCAAGGTGACGGCGCCGCTCGCGGCCGAAGCCGGCGTCGCGCAGATCATGGGCGGTGAAGCTGCCGAACTGACGCAAGCCGGCAACAAATTCCTGTTCCGCACCTCGTTCGGTCAGCAATCGTCGATGCCGAAGGTCGCCAAATATATCAACGACGAACTCAAGGCCAAGTCGGTGGCGATCGTCTGGGTCAACAACGATTTCGGCAGAGGCGGACGCGACGTCATCGCCAAGGAATTTGCGCGCTATGGCATCAAGGTTGCCGCCGATCTGTCCACCGAGGCAGGTCAAGCCGATTTCGCCGCCGACGTCAGCAAGATCAAGGCAGCCAGCCCCGATGCGGTTTTCATCTACCTCAACGAGGAAGAAAGCGCGCGGATTCTCAAGGAACTGAAGCGCCAGGGCGTGACCACGCCGCTGATCGGCGAAACGACGCTGGTCGGCCAGAAGGTCGTCGATCTCGCCGGCGATGCCGCCAACGGCGCCCGCGGCCATGTCGGATTGACCACCGATGCGCCGGTCGATCTGGTCAAGGCGTTCCGCGAAAAGTTCGTCAAGAAGTACAACTACATTCCCGACCATAACGGCATCAAAGGCTATCTCGCGATCTACATGATCAAGGCAGCCACGGAAAAGATGGGCAAGGTCGACGCCAAAGGGCTCGCCGATACCCTGCATGGTCTCACCATCAAGGCGGCAAATGAGCCGGGTATCCTGATGGACGTGACCTTCGACCAGAATGGCGACATCGATCGTCAGGGCTTTCTGGTGGAAATCGTCGAGGGTAAGCAGGTCGTCAAGCAGGTGCTGCCGAAGCTGAATTGAACCGGGATTTCATTGCCTCACGCCGGAGACGGCCGGCGCCTCGACGAGCCAATCCGCTGTATCGTCCGTAACTGAAGGTCATGGGAAGCATGTCCAATCTGCTCGATCTGCTGGTAGCCGGTCTTGCGACCGGAGCGATCTACGCCATCGTCGCGGTCGGTTTTACGCTGCTGTGGCAGACCTCGCAGACGATCAATTTCGCGCAAGGCGAATTCGTCATGCTGCCGGCATTCCTGATGCTGGCAGCGATGCACGCCGGCGCGCCATTCTGGCTGGCGATCCTGATCGGCATTCTCCTGTCGCTATTGCTGCTCGGACTCGGATTCAAGATGCTGCTGGTCGATCCGATGCTTCGCCACGGCGTATTGCCGCTGGCGATCGCGACGATGGCGCTCGCCATCGGCATCAAGGAAGCCGTGAAGCAATTCTTCAGCGCCGAAGCATCGCCGTTTCCGTCGCTGGTACCCGCCGGCGACATCGCCATCTTTGGCCGCATGGTGTCGCTGCAGAGTCTCGGCGTGCTTGCGCTGGCGATACTGGCCGTGGTCGGCCTGACCACGCTGCTGAACCGCACCTCGATCGGCCACCAGATGCAGGCGGCGGCACAGAACCCGACCGTGGCGCGCATCATCGGCGTCCCGGTCGAGCGCATGATCCTGCTGACCTTCCTGATCAACGCCTTTCTGGTGGCGCTGGCCTCGCTGCTGATCACGCCGATCTATCTTGCAAAATTCTCCAGCGGCGAAGTGCTGGGGCAGGCGGCCTTTATCGCGGCGATCGTCGGTGGCTTCAATCAGGTGCGCGGCGCGATCGCCGGCGGCCTATTGATCGGCGTGGTCGATAATCTTGCCGCGGCCTATGTCTCGACCCAGTACCGGGCCGCGGTGCCGCTGATCCTGTTGATCGTCATCATCCTGTTCCGGCCGCAGGGAATCCTCGGCCGCGCGGAAGAGCGCACGGTATGAACGGCCTGACAAAATATTGGCGCATCGCGCTCGGCATCATGGTGATCGCCGGGCTGATCGCGGTGCCCTTGAATTTCAATCGCTACGGGCTGTTCATCCTGAGCCAATGGGCGGTGATGACCATCGCGGCCATGGGTCTCAATCTGACGCTCGGCTATGCCGGACAGGTTTCGCTCGCCCAGGGAGCGTTCGTCGGCATCGGCGCCTATGCCGCGGCCATCATGACCACGCAAGGCGCACCGTTGGCGGCTGCGCTCGGCGTTTCGGTGCTGCTGTGTTTTGTCGTCGGCTGGCTGCTCGGCTATCCCGCACTGCGGGTGCAGCACCATTATCTCGCCTTCGTGACGCTGGCATTCTCGACACTGGCCTTTCTGGTGTTCCGCAACGAGGATTGGCTGACCAAGGGCATCTACGGCATCAGCAATATTCCCCGGCCGACCATTTTCGGCTTTGCGACCAACCGGCCGCTGCCGTTCTATTACGTCTGCCTCGGTTCGCTCGGCATCGTCTCGGGGGCGCTATGGTGGCTGATCCGCTCGCCCTGGGGCCGCGCCTTCGTGGCGCTGCGCGAGAACCCTGTCCGAGCGCTGTCGCTCGGGATCGATACACGACGCTACACGTTGATGGCGTTCGCGATCGGCTCGGCGCTCGGCGGCATTGCCGGCACGCTGTACGCGCCGCTGACACAATATATCGATCCGGTGCCGTTCAATCTGTCGCTCTCGCTCGATCTCTTGATGATGGTGATCGTCGGCGGCGCCGGGTTCTTCTTCGGGCCGTTTCTCGGCGCGATGATCGCGGTGCTGCTCCCCGAATGGTTGCGTTTCACCGAAGGCTATTACCTGATGCTCTATGCCATTGCCGTCATCGGGCTCCTGATCTATTCGCCGTCAGGCATTCTCGGCATCCTCGACCGCTGGCTTGCGGAGCGCCGCGCCAAAGCCGCGTCCGCGCTGCGCGCCGTCGCGAAATCCGGACTTGAGGCCGCGCCATGACGACGGTCCTCGAAGTCACCGACATCCGCAAAAGCTTTGGCGGCATCACGGCCGTCGACGGCGTGAGCTTTGACGTTCGCGAGGGCGAAATTCTCGGCCTGATCGGACCGAATGGCTGCGGCAAGTCGACCCTTTTCAACTGCATTCTCGGCCAGCTGACGCCGACTGGCGGCGAGGTGAAGGTCGACGGCAAGGTCGTCACCGGAATGCGTCCCTCCGAACTGAACCGTCTCGGCGTCAGCCGGACTTTCCAGTTGCTGCAGGTGTTTCCAAAATTGTCGGTGCGGGAAAATCTGATTCTTGCCGGGCAGGAGCACCAGGGCAACATGATGTCCCGCCTGTTCGGCCCTTCTGACGCGGGATTGACCGAGGCCGCCGATCAGATGATCGGCTTCTTCAAGCTCGATCATCTCGCCGGCCTTGCCGCGGGTGGCCTGTCCTACGGCCAGCAGAAACTGCTCGACGCCGCGATGGCCTTCATGGGCGGCCCACGGCTTGTGCTGCTCGACGAGCCCGCCGGCGGCGTCAACCTCACGATGCTCGCCGATCTCAGGGAGCGACTGGCCGCCATCAATCGCGAGAAGCGCGCGACCTTTGTGGTGATCGAGCACAATATGGAATTCGTGATGTCGCTGTGCTCGCGGGTGATGGTGATGGCCGAAGGCAAGGTGCTGGCGATGGGACCACCCGACGAAGTTCGCGCCAACCCCGCCGTGATCGAAGCCTATCTCGGACATTGAGGAGCAGTCCATGAGCGGCACCATCCTGGATGTTCAAGGCCTGGTCGGCGGCTACGGCAAGATGACGATCCTCAACGGCACCAGCTTCTCGGTGCCGGCGGGCTCCATCACCACCGTGATCGGACCGAACGGCGCTGGCAAATCCACGGTGTTCAAGGCGATTTTCGGCCTGCTCAAGCTGCGCGAAGGCAAGGTCGTGTTCAAGGGGCGCGACGTCACCGGCTTGAGCCAGCGCGAGCTGCTGACCGCGGGCATCTGCTACGTGCCGCAAGGACGCAACATTTTCCCGCAACTGTCGGTGCGCCACAACATCGCGCTTGGTGCGGCGGCCGCCGGGCGTGACATCACCGATCTGCCGGCGCGGATCGAAGCGGCGCTCGATCGGTTTCCGGCGTTGCGCAACAAGGCGGCGCGACAGGCTTCCACTTTGTCGGGCGGCGAGCAGAAGCAGCTCGAAATCGTGCGCGGCCTGTTGCTCAATCCGCAGCTGGTGCTGATCGACGAGCCGTCGATCGGTCTTTCACCCCTGATGGTGCAACAGACCTTTGATATCCTGAGGGAGCTGCGCGACCGCGGCGTATCGATCCTGATGATCGAGCAGAACGCGCGCTCCGCGCTCGAGATCTCCGACTTCGGCATCGTGCTGGAGCTCGGCCAGACCCGCCTGGTCGACAAGGCGGAGCGGGTGCTCAACGACCCCCGTATCGGGCAACTGTTCCTCGGCGGCACCATGAAGGACAGCGCAGCATGACCTCGCGTTCGATCGCCACCGTTTCGCTGAGCGGCTCCCTCGACGAGAAATTGCGCGCCATCGCCGCCGCGGGATTCGATGCCGTCGAGATTTTCGAGAACGACCTGTTGTCGTTTAATGGCAGTCCCCGCGACGTCGGCAAGCTCTGCCGCGATCTTGGCCTTGCCATTTGCGCGTTCCAGCCGTTCCGCGATTTCGAGGGCATGCCCGAGCCGCAGCGCACGCGCAACTTCGCCAGGGCCGAGCGCAAGTTCGACCTGATGCAGGAATTGCAGACCGATTTGCTGCTGGTCTGCAGCAATATTTCGCCCGACGCGCTCGGCGGCATCGATCGCGCCGCGGCGGATTTCCGCGCGCTTGGCGAACGCGCCGCCTTGCGCGGCCTGCGCGTCGGCTTCGAAGCGCTGGCATGGGGACGGCATGTCAACGATTATCGCGATGCCTGGGAAATCGTGCGCCGCGCCGACCACGGATCGATCGGGATCATCCTCGACAGCTTCCACGCACTGGCGCCGTCGTTTCCGGTGACGGCGATTCAATCGATTCCGGCGGACAGGATCTTCCTGGTCCAGCTCGCGGACGCGCCGAAGCTCGGCCTCGACGTGTTATCCTGGAGCCGCCATTTCCGCTGCTTCCCGGGTCAAGGCGATCTGCCGGTCAAGGCCTTCATGGAAGCTGTGCTGGCAACCGGCTACAGCGGCCCGCTGTCGCTGGAGATTTTCAACGATCAGTTTCGCTCCGGCTCCGCAGTCCGCACCGCGACGGACGGGCTGCGTTCGCTGATTCTGCTGCAGGATCAGCTTGCGGAGAAATCGCCCGACGCATCGGTGGCGAGGTTGCAGCCGAAAGCGTGCAGCCGCGGCGTCGGTTTCATCGAATTTGCCATGAGTGAGCCGAAGGCCCGGGATCTGGTCGCACTGTTTGGCCAACTCGGATTTCGCAAGACCGGCGCCCACCGCAGCAAGGACGTCGAACGCTGGTCGCAGGGCAATATCGAGCTCGTGGTCAATTGTGAGCCGGACGGGTTTGCCCATTCGCACTACCTCACCCATGGGCCGGGCGTCTGTGCGATCGCGATCGATGTCGATGACGTCGGCAGAACCATGACGCGCGCAGAAGCGCTCAAGGCGCGCACCTTCTATCAACCGGTCGGGCCGGGCGAACTGGAAATTCCCGCCATCCGGGGCGTCGGCGGCAGCCTGCTCTATTTCCTGGACGCCTCCGGCAAGAACTGGGACACCGACTTCGAGGCGCTGCGCAGCAATGCGGCCACCGACCGCCTCAATGCGGTTGATCACATCTCGCAGTCGATGCCTTATGACGAGATGCTGTCCTGGCTGTTGTTCTACACGGGAATCCTTGATCTGCGGCGACTGCCACAGATGGAGATCGCGGATCCGGCAGGGCTGGTGCAGAGCCAGGCGCTCATCAACGGCACCCAGGCCTTGCGCGTGATCCTCAACGGTTCGTCGGCGACCCGCACCCTCTCGGCCCGCTTCATCAATGAATTTTTTGGCTCAGGCGTCCAGCACATCGCATTTTCGTGCGCTGATATTTTCGCCGCTGTGGCCGGCATGCGCGCGCGTGGCGCAAAATTCCTGAAAATTCCCGACAACTATTACGACGATCTCGAAGCCAAATACGATCTCGACGACGTGACGATGGCAGCGCTTCGCGACAACCAGATCTTGTACGACCGCGAGGGCGACGGCGAATTCTTCCAGATCTACACCCCGATTTTCGACGAACGATTTTTCTTCGAGATCGTCCAGCGCCGGAATTATCAGGGATTTGGCGCGCCGAATGCCGCAATTCGCCTGGCCGCACAAACCCGGGAAGTCCGGCCGCCCGGCATGCCGCGTTTGGGATAGCAACGGGTGTGCCGGCGATAATCCGGCCCGGCCATGCGCTGGAGCGCTCAGCTCCCGCTGAATGAATTATATCCCTGGTCTTCCCAGTAACCGCCCTTGTAGTCGTTGGTGACTTCCATCGACGTCACGTATTTCGGATTCTTGAAGCCGAGCTTGGTCGGCACCCTGATCTTCATCGGGAAGCCATAGGCGCGGGGGAGGATTTCATCGGCGAATTTGAACGTCATCTGGGTCTGCGGATGCAACGCGGTGCGCATATCGAGCGGCGAGTTGTAGCCCTCCTTGTCCGCGCACTGGAACCAGCAATATTTCGCCCGCGTATCGGCGCCGACCAGCTTGAGGAAATCGCGCAGCGGCGTCCCGGTCCAGCTCCCGATCGCGCTCCAGCCCTCGACGCAGATGTGGCGCGTCACCTGCTTGACCTGCGGCAGCTTGTAGAGCTCCTCCAGCGTCCATGATTTCTTGTTGTCAACGAGACCCCGCACCTCAAACCTCCAGTCCTTGCCGTCGATCTCGGGCGCCTCGTCGAGTTCGTAATAGGCGTTGAACGGGAACGGCTTGGTGATCGCACTCTCCGGGAAGGTCGGCGCCAGCGCATCGGGATTGAACATGAATGCCTGCACGGCGTCGTTGAACTTCGAGACCTTCTTCAGCATCTCCTCGGCGGATGAACTGTCCAGGACGTCGCAGCCAGTCAGAAGCGTCAACGCGCCGAGGCTTGCGCCGCCACTGATAAAGCGTCGCCGCACCAGGTCCGGCATCACTTTCGTCGCGTCCCGGACCAGCAATTGCTTGTCGACGCCCGGGATCAAAAGCTTGCGGAGTCTGCCCATGATGTCCTCCCTGATTTTCAGCGGCCGATGATCATGGCGCGCAGGCTCTTCGGCACCAGCACGGCCAGCGCAACGTGAATTACCAGGAACGCGCATATCGCCGACATGCAGATAAAGTGTACGTAACGTGCAACATCGTAGCCGCCGAACAGTGCGGTCAGCCACTGCAACTGCACGGGTTTCCAGATCGACAGTCCGGACAGCACGATCAGCACGCCGACGACGATGATGCCGGCATAGAGCAGCTTCTGCACCTGATTGTATTTGCTCAGGTCGTCATGCGACAGCTTGCCGGTCAACGCCGCCCTGGTGTCCGCGATCACGCCGCCGGGGGTGATCGGCAGCAGTTTCCGTTTGAAGCGCCCGGTCGCAAAGCCCAGGATGAGATAGGCAAGGCCATTGACCATCAACAGCCACATCGCCGCGAAATGCCAGAGCAGCGCGCCGGCCAGCCAGCCGCCCAGCGTGATCGAACGCGAGAATGTGAAATTGAACAGCGGCGATGCGTTATAGATCTGCCATCCCGACATGATCATCAGGATGATCGCCACCGCATTGATCCAATGCATGGTCCGGACCCAGGCCGGTTGAATTGCCTTGGTTGCGGCGGTTGATGAATGCGCGTCAGAGGCTGCAAGGCTGGACATGGCGATCCCATCGCTAAAGGCAGATATCCCTTATACGCCGAAAACCCGAACTTCGTTACTTCCAAGCTGCCGCCGGATTGTTATGGGCCGGGCATGGCGGTCACAAAAAAGCGAGCCGGGCTTCCCCGGCTCGCTTCTCGCATATCCCGACGGGGATGAAATCGGGACCCGCGCTCGGGTTACGACGCCGGCATCAGAACGGTATCGATCACATGGATCACGCCGTTCGACTGGTTGACGTTCGAGATGGTGACGGTCGAGGTGCCACCCTTGGCGTCGACGATCATCACCTTGCCGTCCGCCTTCTTCACGGTCAGCTCTTCACCCTCGACGGTCTTGAGCTTCTTGCCATCGGTCAGGTCGGAAGCCTCCAGCTTGCCCGGGACCACGTGATAGGTCAGGATTTTGGTGAGGGTTGCCTTGTTCTCGGGCTTCACCAGGGTGTCGACCGTGCCGGCCGGCAGTTTGCCGAACGCGGCATTGGTCGGCGCGAAAACCGTGAATGGGCCCTTGCCTTCGAGCGTGTCGACGAGGCCGGCAGCCTTCACCGCCGCGACCAGCGTGGTGTGGTCTTTGGAGTTCACGGCGTTCTGGATGATGTTCTTGGAAGGGAACATCGCGGCGCCGCCAACCATCACGGTCTTCTCTTGCGCGCTGACGGGCGCAACGATGGTGGCGGTGAGAGCAAGTGCGCCGAAGGCGGCGGCGGACAACAGTGCAATACGCTTGGACATGGAAACGTCTCCCGATTGATTGCGTGACCGGCGGATTTCCGCCGGCGATGAGGGGCAACAGCAACGCTGGCCGATGGTTGGGTTGCCTGCGTCGCCGTCGGGCCGAGTTACGGGAGGTTTTTGGCGTGGTTTCAGGAATAAATTTTCGAAGGTTTGAAACTTTTTGCTGCGGCGGACGTGGGCACCCCTTGTCATTGCCTGCGACAAACGCGAAGCGTTTTGCGCAAGGGAGCGCAAGCGACGGGCCATCCAGCCCTGCTTGGTTGCCCTATGGATTGCTTCGCTCACGCTCGCAATGACGGGAAAACCGGCGCTGGTCCCGACTGGCCGGCGTAAAACCCTGGTTCCATGTCGGACTGATCAGGATCTCATTGACGCGGACCCGCGGCGGCCCGAAACCACCACGGTCCAGCCATCGGCGGCGAGCGCTTCGGCCCCGGCCTCGCCGATCCCGCTGCCGCCGCCGGTCACCCAGGCCACGCGTTTACCGCTTTTTGACATGCATACCGTCTCCGTTGCCTTGTGAAGGGCGTCTTTGCTATGGAAGCCCTTGAGATAGTGAGATTATGCGGTCCGACTGGACCGCGACGCCCACCGGAATGATGCATGAATGCGCCCGAGAAGACCATCATGAACGCCAACCTGTTTTGCCGCCTGTTCGACGGCCTTGACGATCCGAACCGTCTCGCGATCGAAATGATCGACGGCCAGCGCATCAGCTATGGTGAGCTGATTTCACGCGCCGGACAGATGGCGAATGTGCTGGTTGATCGCGGCGTCAAGCCGGGCGATCGCGTGGCAGCCCAGACCGAAAAATCGGTGCCGGGCCTCGTGCTCTATCTTGCAACGGTGCGCGCCGGCGCGGTCTATCTGCCGCTCAACACCGCCTACACGCTGAACGAGCTGGAATATTTCATCACCGACGCCGAGCCCTCGCTGGTGGTATGCGACCCGTCGAAGGCGCAAGGCATTGGCGCCATCGCGGCGAAGGTTGGCGCCAGGGTCGAAACGCTCGGGCCCGACGGCAAGGGATCGCTGACGGAGGCGGCCGCCAAGGCGACATCGGAATTCGCAACGCTGCCCCGCGCAAACGACGACCTTGCGGCCATTCTCTACACGTCCGGAACCACGGGTCGTTCCAAGGGCGCAATGCTGACGCACGATAATCTCGCGTCGAATTCACTGACGCTCGTCGACTATTGGCGCTTCACCGACAAGGACGTGCTGATCCACGCCCTGCCAATCTATCATACCCACGGCCTGTTCGTGGCGAGCAATGTCACGCTGTTCGCCCGCGGCTCGATGATCTTCCTGCCGAAATTCGATCCGGAAGCGATCATCAAGCTGATGGCGCGCGCGACCGTGCTGATGGGCGTGCCGACATTCTACACCCGGCTCTTGCAAAGCCCGGCGCTGAACAAGGAATCTACCAAGCATATGCGGCTGTTCGTTTCGGGCTCCGCGCCGCTGCTCGCCGATACCCATCGCGAATGGTTCGCCCGCACCGGTCACGCCGTGCTCGAACGCTACGGCATGACCGAGACCAACATGAACACCTCCAATCCCTATGAAGGCGAGCGCGTCGCCGGCGCGGTCGGCCATCCGCTGCCCGGCGTCTCGGTGCGCGTCACCGATCCGGAAACCGGCAGGGAACTGGCGCGCGAAGCGATCGGCATGATCGAGGTCAAGGGCCCCAACGTCTTCAAGGGCTACTGGCGGATGCCGGAGAAGACCAACGCCGAGTTCCGTGACGACGGCTTCTTCATCACCGGCGATCTCGGCAAGATCGACGCCAAGGGCTATGTGCACATTCTCGGCCGCGGCAAGGATCTCGTGATCTCCGGCGGCTTCAATGTATATCCCAAGGAGATCGAGAGCGAGATCGACGCCATGCCGGGCGTGATCGAGTCCGCCGTGATCGGCGTTCCGCATGCCGACTTCGGCGAGGGCGTCACCGCCGTCCTGGTCTGCGACAAGGGCGCCAAGGTCGACGAGGCTTCCGTGCTGAGAGCGCTGGACGGAAGATTGGCCAAGTTCAAGATGCCGAAGCGGGTGATCGTCGTCGACGAACTGCCGCGCAACACCATGGGCAAGGTGCAGAAGAATATCTTGCGCGACACCTATGCGGACATCTACGCCAAGGCGAAATGACCCCAGCAATGCCTGGCCCCTCCGCTGAAAGGTGATGCTGCCAGAAATCGGCAGCAGGGCATGTTAGGTTTGGTTCCCGGAGGGGAATCGGCATGTCACGTGCTCAACGGCTACTCGACCTGATCCAGGTTCTGCGCCGCCACCGGTTCCCGGTGGCGGGCGCTTCGTTGGCGAATGAGCTCGGCATCTCGTTGCGCACGCTGTACCGCGACATCGAAACGCTGAAATCTCAGGGCGCGCATATCGATGGCGAGCCCGGGATCGGCTACATCCTCCGACCCGGCTTCATGCTGCCGCCTCTGATGTTTTCCGAGGACGAAATCGAGGCCCTAGTGTTGGGCGGTCGCTGGGTCGCCGCACGCACCGACGAGCCGCTCGGCAAGGCGGCGCGCAATGCCCTTTCAAAGATCGCGGCCGTTTTGCCCGATGACCTGAAGAGAAGCCTCGAAACATCGACGCTGCTGATCGGGCCTGCCAAACATTCGGCCGCTGGCGACACTGAATTGTCGACGGTGCGCGAAGCGATCAGAACCGAACGCAAGCTGCGCATCAACTACGTCGATGACCGCGAAAACCGCACCCGGCGAACGATCTGGCCGTTTGCACTGGGATTTTTCGAGCGTGTTCGTGTCGTCGTCGCGTGGTGCGAGATGCGGCATGACTACCGGCACTTCCGAACCGACCGGATTCGTTCGCTCAAAATTTCCGACGTGCGCTATCCGCGCCGCCGGCTGGCAATGCTCCGGGAGTGGCGCGCGACACAGGATCTTCCGCAACAATAGCGGCCCTGAAGCCTACTGACAGAAATTGGCAGGGTCACTTCGTAGTGGTTTGCGGCGGCCGCGAATGATCGCCGTCGCCAGACCAACCCGAAGGAAGCCTCCCATGACCGATTTCAGCTTTGTTGTGCTCTATGTCGAGGATCCCAGCGTCAGTTCCGGCTTCTACGAGAGGCTGCTTGGCCGACCCGCCGTGGAATCTTCCCCAAGCTTCGCGATGCTACCGCTCCGCCCGGACGTTATGCTGGGGCTGTGGCGACGGCAGGATGTCGAACCTCGCGCTACTGCGGCCGGCGGCGGGGAGATTGCGTTCACCGTCGCGGACGCGGACACCGTGCGCACGACCCATGAGGACTGGAAGGAGCGCGGTTTGAAAATCGCGCAAGCTCCGACCGCGATGGATTTCGGGCATACGTTTGTCGCACTGGACCCGGATGGTCACCGCCTGCGTGTTTTCGCCCCACCCGCCCGATGATGGGGCTGGATGCTGTCACAGCAGGCTGATCACGAAGCGGGCACCGACGATAAAGAGATAGCTGCCATAGGCGCGCTCCAGCGTTGTCTTCGACATCGCATGCGCCACTCTGACGCCGAGCGGCGCCGTGAGCAGGCTGGTCGGCATCACCAGCACCGCGCCGATCAGCGAGACGTAACCGATCGCGAGCGGTGATTGCAGCGCCAGCACGTCGGGATAGTGGGCCGCCACGGGCCAGCCGGCATAGACATAGCCGAGCGCTCCGGGAATCGAGACCAGCACCGCCAGCGCCGACGAAGTCGCGACCCCCTGATGGATCGGCCGGCCGTAGAACGTCATCAGCAAATTCGCGAACAACCCGCCGCCGACACCCATCAGCGTGGCAAGAAGGCCGACGACGAAGCCGTAGACTTTCATCAGCATTCCCCGCGGGAGGTCGTCGCCGAGCCTCCAGGTCTGGCGCGCCAGCAACAGCCGCACCGCCGCGGACCAGGCCACCATCACGAATACGATCTTGAACAGCCGCTCCGGCGCATAGCGCGCGGTCACGCTGGCGGCGAGGATGCCGACCAGCACCGGCAGCCACCACGCGCGCACGACCTCCATATCCACCGCGCCGCGCGCGAGATGGGCGCGGTAGGAACGGATCGAGGTCGGGATAATGATGGCGAGTGACGTGCCGACGCACAGTGGCATCCGCACCTCAAGCCGCACGCCGGCCAACCGAAAACATTCATAAAACACGGGAACCAGAATCGCACCGCCGCCGATGCCGAACAGGCCTGCGAGAAATCCAGACAGCGTGCCGACCACCACCAGCAGAAGCGCCAGTTCGAGAAGCTCGGCAGGATTGAGTCCAACCATGATCATCCCCGCCTGCGCCTAGCGCATGAGTTGGTCCGCCTTAGCGATCAATCGTAAGGCGGCAATTACAGCCACCGGGGCGGCGCCCGCGATCAATGCAAACCGAAGCGACACCAGGGATGGCTCACCCTGTATCACCAACGCGAGGCAGTGCGTTAGCAATCCCACCAGTGAGAAGGCCAGCGGGCCGATCAGGTCTTCGCCGAGCGGAGCGATGGCTTTCGGTTGCCTGCCGGAAATAGAGACCATGCCGGGTCCGTGGGTTGGATTTGTTTTAGATGTTAGACCCTTCTTAAATTCGGGGGTATTGGTCAAATTCTGGAATATCTATTCCGAAAACCGGAAGGATAAGAAATGGACCAATTGAGCGCCATGGCGACCTTTGTACGGGTTGTAGATGCCGGCAGCTTGTCCGGTGCGGCCAGAACGCTTCCGAGTTCATTGACGTCGGTCAGCCGCCAGATTTCGGCGCTGGAGGAACGATACGGAACCCAATTGCTGCTGCGGACGACGCGTCGCCTTGCGCTGACGCTGGATGGCCGGATCCTCTATGAACGAGCCAAATCGCTCCTCAATGAGTTCAAGGAGATCGAAGCGACGCTGTCGCGTGGCCGGCACGAACCCTCGGGGCGGATTCGCATCAGTGCGCCAACCCTGATGGGCCGGTTACTGATCGCACCCCTACTCGCAGAATTCTTGCGCCGCTACCCTGCGCTGACCCTTGATCTGCTGCTCGTCGACCGGGCCGTCGATATGGTCGAAGAAGACATTCACCTTTCGCTTCGCGTCGGACACTTGCCGGATTCGCAACTGGTCGCGCGCAAGCTCGCCGATCTCAGGATGATTGTCTGCGCTTCACCCGCCTATCTGGAACGCCGCGGGGTCCCGCGGACGCCTGCCGATCTCAGCCGTCATGATTGTCTGGTGTTCTCCGATACGCCCGGGATTGCCGCGTGGCGCTTCAGGGAGGGCGTGGGGACCGAACGCAGAATTCGCATAGCCGGCCGGCTCTGGATGAATAGCCTGGACGCCCTTGTATCGGCCGCGAAAGAAGGCGCCGGAATAGTGAGAGTGCCGTCCTGGCAGGTTGAGGCCGATATCGCGGCAGGAGGCTTGCAGCGCATCCTCCGCGACCACGAGCCGCCGCCGACGCCTCTGCATCTGTTGTTTCAGCCGTCCAGGCTGGAATCGCCAAAGACCCGGATATTTGTTGATTACCTCCTGGAGCGGTGGCGCACCGTCGAAGCTTTGGCGCACATCCAGTAGTCCGCCTGAAGCCTGGTCAATAACGGAACTTCGATTCGATCTTTCGGCAACCCACGACGGCTTGGTATACCAAGCCGCTGATCAGCTTCGTTTCGTCGCTGATCTAATAATGAACTCAGGTTCGGCTTCTCGGCATTTCGTGATTGCGCAGACTGGTTCGACTACGTAAATAGACTTCGTCTACCGCGATCCCCGAAGGGCCCATGCGGCCCATAAACCGCCAAAGCCCGCAGATGACCGCCAGGATCGAAAGACCGCTTTCACCACACCTGCAGACCTACCGCTGGACCCTGACGATGGCGCTGTCCATCGTCCATCGGGCAACCGGTCTCGCGATGTATTTCGGCACCTTGCTGCTGGCGTGGTGGCTGATCGCCGCCGCTTCCGGACCGACCGCCTACGCCCACGTGCAGGCCTTTACCTCGAGCTTTCTCGGCCGCCTGATCGTGTTCGGCTATACGTGGGCGCTGCTGCATCATCTGCTTAGCGGCATCAGGCATTTTGTCTGGGACCTCGGTTACGGCTTCAAGGCCAGCGAGCGCGAAACCCTGACCTGGGGCGCGCTGATCGGCGGCATTTCGCTGACGGTGCTGCTGTGGATCGCTGCCTACGCGATCGGGGGTGGACGATGAGCGCACCAAATACCCAGGCGACGACGTCGATGCGCACGCCGCTTGCCCGCGTCCGCAATCTCGGCGCCTCGCATTCGGGCACTTCGGACTTCTGGCGCCAGCGCGTCACTGCGGTCGCGATGGTGCTCTTGATGGTGCCCGTCATCGTGGTGGTGATGATGCTGCTCGGCCGCAATCAGGCCGGCGCCGCGCAAATTCTCGGCTCGCCGCTGGTCGCCATTATCATGCTGCTGTTCATCGTCGCCAGCACCTGGCACATGAAGATCGGCATGCAGGTGGTGATCGAGGACTATGTTCACCACGAGACGCTGAAGCTTGTCGCGATCATGGCCAACAATTTCTTCTCGATTGCGGTAGCGCTGGCCTCGATCTACGCGATCCTTAAACTGTCATCCGGAGTGTAACCCATGGCCGCAGGCGGAAATGGCAACGCCGCGAATGGCAGTGGTGGCCCCGCCGCCAACGGTCACGCCTACCCAATTGAAGACCACACTTACGATGTCGTCGTCGTCGGTGCCGGCGGCGCCGGCCTGCGCGCGGTGGTCGGTTGCAGCGAAGCCGGACTGCGTACCGCCTGCATCACCAAGGTATTTCCGACACGTTCGCATACGGTGGCGGCGCAGGGCGGCATCTCCGCGTCGCTCGGTAACATGCATCCGGACGACTGGCGCTGGCACATGTACGACACCGTCAAGGGGTCGGACTGGCTCGGGGATCAGGATTCGATCGAATACATGGTGCGTCAGGCGCCGGAGGCGGTCTACGAACTGGAGCATTGGGGCGTGCCGTTCTCTCGCACCGAGGACGGCAAGATCTATCAGCGGCCGTTCGGCGGCATGACGGTGGACTACGGCAAGGGCCAGGCGCAGCGCACCTGCGCCGCCGCCGACCGTACCGGCCATGCCATGCTGCACACCATGTACGGCCAGGCGCTCCGGCACTCGGCGGAATTCTACATCGAGTATTTCGCCATTGACCTGATCATGGACGACCAGGGCAGCTGCCGCGGCGTGATCGCGCTCAATCTCGATGACGGCACCCTGCATCGCTTCCGCGCCCAGACCACGATCCTCGCCACCGGCGGCTACGGGCGCATCTATCATTCCTGCACCGGCGCCCACACCCAAACCGGCGATGGCAGCGCCATGGCGCTGCGCGCCGGGCTGCCTTTGCAGGACATGGAATTCGTGCAGTTCCATCCGACCGGAATCTACGGCGCCGGCTGTCTCGTCACCGAGGGTGCGCGCGGCGAGGGCGGCTATCTCGTCAATTCGGAAGGCGAGCGCTTCATGGAACGTTATGCGCCGTCGGCCAAGGATCTCGCCTCCCGCGACGTGGTCTCCCGCGCGATGACCATCGAGATCCGCGAAGGCCGCGGCGTCGGCAAGAAGAAGGACCACATCTTCCTGCACCTCGACCATCTCGATCCCAAGGTACTGCACGAACGGCTGCCCGGCATTTCCGAAATCGGCGCGGATCTTTGCGAATGTCGATGTCACGCGCGAGCCGATCCCGATCGTGCCGACCGCCCATTACAACATGGGCGGCATCCCCACCAACTTCCATGGCGAAGCGCTGACCAAGAAGAACGGCGACGACAATTTCGTGGTGCCAGGGCTGATGGCGGTGGGTGAAGCCGCCTGCGTCTCCGTGCATGGCGCCAACCGTCTTGGCTCCAATTCGCTGATTGACCTCGTGGTGTTCGGCCGTGCCGCCGCATTGCGCTGCGCTGAAAAGCTGACGCCCAACGGCAAGCAGCCTGATCTGCCGGCAGGGTCCGCCGACAAGGCGCTCGGTCGGCTCGATCGCTACCGCAACGCCTTCGGCGGCACATCGACCGCGAAGCTGCGCGACAGCATGCAGCTTGTGATGCAGAACAATTGCGCGGTGTTCCGCACCGGCGAGGTGCTGCAGGAAGGCCATAACCTGATTCACAAGGTGCATGGCGGCATCAGCGATGTTTCAGTGAGCGATCGCTCGCTGATCTGGAATTCGGACCTGATCGAAACGCTGGAGTTCGACAATCTGATCGTCCAGGCGGTTGTGACCATGGACTCGGCCGTGAACCGCACCGAAAGCCGCGGCGCCCATGCGCGCGAGGATTTCCCCGACCGCGACGACAAGAACTGGATGAAACACACGCTGGCCTGGATCGACGATCGCGGCAATACGTCGATCGATTATCGCCCGGTGCACGACTACACCATGACCAATGACGTTCAGTACATCCCGCCGAAGGCGCGGGTGTACTAAGCATGATCCGGTTCCGAAGGACCGCGTAAGCGCAGAGTGGGAACCGGTTTTCCGAAAAGATCGTGCGCAAAACGATTTAAAGAGACGACAGCGAAGGCGTGATCCGATGGTTGAATTCGCACTGCCAAAGAATTCGAGGATATCAGGCGGCAAGACCTGGCCGAAGCCGGCCGGCGCCACCGAAACACGCGAATTCAGAGTCTATCGCTGGAATCCGGACGACGGCAAAAATCCCAGCGTCGATACCTATTATGTCGATACCCACGATTGCGGCCCGATGGTGCTCGACGGCCTGATCTGGATCAAGAATCACATCGACCCGACGCTGACCTTCCGCCGCTCCTGCCGCGAAGGCGTGTGCGGCTCCTGCGCCATGAACATCGACGGCCAGAATACGCTGGCCTGCACCAAGTCCGTGCACGACGTGAAAGATGGCGCGGTGAAGGTCAATCCGCTGCCGCATCAGCCGGTGGTCAAGGACCTGGTGCCCGATTTGACCAATTTCTACGCGCAGTATGCCTCGATCGAGCCATGGCTGAAGACCACCTCGCCGACACCGCAGAAGGAATGGCGGCAGAGCCACGAGGACCGCGAAAAGCTCGACGGCCTCTATGAATGCATTCTCTGCGCCTGCTGCTCGACCTCATGCCCGAGCTATTGGTGGAACAGCGACCGTTATCTCGGCCCGGCCGCATTGCTGCAGGCGAACCGATGGGTCACCGACAGCCGCGATGAAGCCACCGGCGAACGGCTCGACAATCTCGAGGACCCGTTCCGGCTCTATCGCTGCCACACCATCATGAACTGCACCAAGGCCTGCCCGAAAGGACTCAATCCCGCTGAGGCCATCGCCGAACTCAAGCTCAAGATGGTCGAGCGGCAGGTCTGAGACGCAACACGTCGCAGCCCGAGCGAAAGTTCGGCTTTTTGCCGCGCGGCGGCTGGCGTAGACAGGGCCGAATTTCCCTTGCCCCCGCCTTCCGGTTGGGAAATGATCCGGCGAGTCTAGGGACCAAAAATGAGAATTCTCAAGATCGTCGCGATATGCGCCGTGTTCGGCGGCTGCTCGATGCCGCGGCAAGAGATGGCGTCGACGTCGCGGCTTGGCGATCAATTCGTCGGGCAAAATGTGACTTCCATCGTCACTCGGTTTGGCAAGCCCATCAGCCGCAGCAAGACGGACAACGACGAAACCTCGTATGTCTGGGACCTTGATGATTCGGTGGAACCGGCTGTGGACCACAGGATTCAAGCAGCCGCCGGAGGTCTCTACGGAGATGGGGAAACGCCCGGTTACGTCAGCGACGATCCCCGATCTTGCAAGATGACCGTCATCGTGTCGCGAGAGGGAATCGTCACCCAAGTCATCGCCGAGGACCAGAACGGTACCGGCGCCCCGAGAGTGACTCTTGGCTTCAATGGCAGCATTTGCGCTCAACGTCTTCGGGCGAACCCTCGGACGTAGCGTCCAGCTTGAAGACAGCCGCGGCCCCGGGGCACCATGCCAATCGTTCTGTCGTTGGAGCCGCCGGCAAAGTCGGCTAAGTAGGCGCGGCATTCCTCTCGCGAGCAGATCTGTGACCTCATCCACGCTTCCCGCTGGTATTGCGCCTGCCAATGATCCGGCGTCGCCGCCGTTCGGTGCGTTCGCGCCGACGCGCGCGCAGGCCGCGGTCATCTCGCTTGCGCATCACTCGCGGCTCAAGCGCGGCGCGTTCCGCCCGATGCTGTCGCGGCTGATCAACGCCCTGCGCGCGGGACCGGTCGACGTGCAATATCAGGGCGCGTCCTTTCGGTTCTATCACCAGGCCAGCGCCACCGAGCGCGGCGCCCTGTTCAATCCCGACTACAATCTCGAAGAGCTGGATTTTCTGCGCTCACGCACGCCGATCGGCGGCGTGTTCGTCGATGTCGGCGCCAACGTCGGCACCTACGCCATGCCTCTGGCGCGTCACGTCGGCACCTCCGGTAAGGTGATCGCGATCGAGCCGCATCCCGTCACACATTCCCGGCTGGCGTTCAACCGCGCCGCATCGGGCTTCACGCAGGTTCGTCTGGTGGCCGCCGCCGCCGGCCCTTCGGACGGCGAGCTGATGATCGAGACCGACGGCGACAATCTTGGCGCCAGCCACATCGTATCAGCTGACCGCCCGGGCAATGCCATCAAGGTGCCTTCATTGCGGCTGCTACGCATTCTCGACGACGCCGGCATCGATCACGTCGATGCCCTGAAGATCGATGTCGAGGGATTTGAAGATCGCGTTCTGACGGGCTTCTTCAAGGAGACGCCGCAAAGCTTGTGGCCGCGTGCGGTGGTGATCGAACATCTGTCGCGGAACGAATGGCTAAAGGACTGCATTGCAGACATGCGCGCACGCGGTTATGCCGAGACCGGCAGTACCCGCAGCAATACGATGCTGGTGCGCGGCTGAATCGCGGCCGGCACCGGCCTCATTGCCTAAATGATCTTCAGGCCCGGGAGATTATGATGATTGACCATATCGGCTTTCCGGTTTCCGACTATCAGCGCGCAAAGGCTTTCTATACCAAGGCGCTGGCGCCCCTTGGCTACAGCCTCGTCATGGAGGTCACGCAGGAACAGACCGGTCATGATCCCGCGGCCGGTTTTGGTGCCAACGGCAAGCCGGATTTCTGGATCGGCGGCGAAGGCGGATTGAACAAGCCGGTACACGTCGCAATCCTTGCGCAGGATCGCTCCGCCGTGAACGGCTTCCACGAGGCGGCAATCGCAGCGGGCGGGCGCGACAATGGCGCGCCCGGCCTTCGTGCGCATTATCATCCCAATTACTACGGCGCCTTTGTGCTCGATCCCGACGGCAACAACATCGAAGCGGTCTGTCACGCGCCGGGCTGAGCTCGTTGCGAAGGGAATATCGCTTTGCGGGCGTCGTTATAGCTGTGGCCCAAGGTGCAGCGAAGAGCCGCAAGGGGAAAATGCAAAACTCCAATTTGAAATGATCGCCTGAATGCGCAATGAACAAACGCGCATACGGACTTCGCGTTGTCGGAAATAAATCCAAATTCTCGTTTGAAGGACGCCACAATCCGGCCTAACGCTTGTTTGTTGATCGCCAGAGTTTGTTGACAGACCTTGTTGACAAACCTTGTTGCCAAGAACCTTGTTGCCAAGAATTTTCCGGGAACCCCAGCCATCATGACAAAACTTCGACTCTTGCTGCTTGCCACGACAGCTCTCACGGCGCTGCAACTGACCGCTGCCCCATCGCACGCGCAGACTGCGCCGCTGGTCGTAGCACAGGCCCGGGAGGAACTTGGTCCCGACGGGAAGCCCAAACAACCGCCCAAGGAGCCGCAGAAGAAGGGAGCGCCGCCGGCGCGCCCGGCGCCTCCGGTCGCCGCACCGCCGCCCAAGCCTGCTCCACCCCCGCCGCCGCGTCCCGCACCCCCGGCGCCTCCCGTTGCAGCGCCCCCGGCGCATGTTCCGCCGCCTGCGGCAGCCCCGCCGCCCGCGCCGCCGAAGCCTCCGGCTGGGCCCGCCATGCAGCAGCAGGAGCGGGAAAGACAGCTGGAGATCGAGAGAGCAAAAGAGCGGGAGAAAATGGCGCCGCCACCGCGGCCACCTGCGGGCGCAGTCGCACCTCCGCGGCCGCCCGCAGGCGCAGTCGTACCTCCGCCGCCTCCGCCGCCTCCACCGCACACCGGGCCGACCCCAGCCACTCCGGCTCCGGCTCCAGCCGCCCCTGCCTCGAGGCCGGCTCCGGCTACCCCTGCGCCAAACGCCGCTCCAGTCGCCCCTCCGCCCGGAGGGCAGACCGCGCTGCCGCCCCGAGGCGCTGCCATGATGGCGCGCCGTCCGCCGCCGCCAGCGGTCACCGCACCGATCCCGCCGCCGCCACCGCCCGCGCAGGCCATGACCCCGATTGCGCCGGGGGCAGCGCCGCAGGGACCGCGCCGCATGGAAGATTTCCGTGGCGCGCGGCAGGAAAGCGATCAGGGCGGCCGCAAGGTCTTCACCGAACCCGGCCGGGTCATCGTGGTCGATCCCAGCGGCCAGTCGTTCATTCGCCACAACGAAGACGACCGGTTCCGTTACGGCGCGCGTGATATCCAGACCCAGCAGGTCGGCGGCGAGACCCGCACCGTCGTGATTCGTCCCGATGGCTCGGAGATCATCACCGTGGTCGGCCGCGACGGGCAGCTGCTGCGCCGGATTCGCCGGGATCGGGACGGTCGCGAGATCATCCTCATCGACGACAGCTTCCGCGATCCGCACGATGTCGGCGGATTCTATGTCGACCTGCCCCCGCCGGTGATCCGGATTCCCTACAACCGATACATCGTGGAAGCCGACGAGGCGCCGCCCGACCTGATCTACGAAACCATGGAGGCGCCGCCGGTAGACCGGATCGAGCGGCGTTATACGCTCGACGAAATCCGCTACAGCCCGAACGTGCGGATGTTGATGCCGAGCATCGATCTCAACACCATCAACTTCGAAAGCGGATCGTGGGAGATTCCGCCCGATCAGGCGGCGCGGCTGCAGGTGATCGCAGAAGGCCTCAACCGGGCGATCACGCGCAACCCGCGCGAGGTGTTCCTGATCGAAGGTCACACCGACGCGGTCGGCAACCCCGTCGACAATCTCTCGCTGTCGGACCGGCGCGCCGAAGCCGCGGCTGAATTGCTGACCCAGCAGTTCGGGGTGCCCGCGGAGAACCTGACCTCGCAGGGCTACGGCGCGCAATATCTCAAGGAGCAGACCGACGGACCGAGCCGGATCAACCGGCGCGTCACCGTCCGCCGCATCACGCCGTTGCTCAATGGCGGCGTGGCGTCGCTGCCGCCTCCACCCCCGGGCACCGTCCCGCCGCGGTGAGGCATCCGCATTCATGCAAGACGAAATGGCCGGGAGCAATCCCGGCCATTTCTATTTCAGGCGTCCGGCCTATCCCTTCATCTGCTGCGGGTCGTAGAAGAAGTGCTCCTCGATCAACTGCTCGCCGCGCCAGGTTTGCCAGGCGACCTCTTCCATGGCGCGGACCTTGCCGTCCTTGCCGGTGAATTCGAAGCGCCAGCGGATCGCCGATTGGTCGCCGTCGATCAGGATGGGCCCCAGCCTCTTGGTCTTGACGCCGGCTACCGACGCCAGCACCGCGCGCTCCCGTTCGGCCAACGCCTCGCGGCCGACCCGCGGGGCGCCGTCGTTCTCAAGGGTTCGCGCGTCCGGCGCGTAGAATTTCAGGATGGCGCCGACATGGTCGTTGGATTCGACAGTGGCGGCAAAGGCTTGCAGCGTAGTTAGCGATGGCATGCTCCAGTCTCCCTAAATACCGACTACAGGTCGGTATTTACCGACTTCTGGTCGGTAAATCAATTGGCTTGAGCATGGAACTGCGTTAGAAAACGACCATGGCAACCCAGGTCGAGCGGCGCGAGAAGACAAAGGCGGCGATCGTCAAAGCGGCAAAGCGCATCTTCGGTGAGCGCGGCTTTCCCGCGGCCACGATGGACGATATCGCCGCCGCCGCGCGTGTCGCCAAGGGCGCCGTCTATCATCATTTCCCGACCAAGGAGGCGCTGTTCGAGGCGGTGTTCGAGCAGGTTTCGATCGAACTCGTCTCCGACCTCGACCGCCTCTCGCGCATGGAGAACGACGCGCTGGCCGCGATGGCGACAGGAACGCAGGCCTATTTCTTGGCCTGTGCCAAGGGCGCCACCGGCCAAATCATCCTGCGCGACGGCCCGGCCGTGCTCGGCTGGGAGCGCTGGCGCGAAATCGACGCCAGGCATTTCGGCGGCAAGTTTCCGCGCGCGCTTGCCGTCGCGATGGATGCCGGCGTGATCGCGCGCCAGCCGGTCGAGCCTCTGGCGCGTCTGTTGCTCGGCGCGGTAACGGAGGCCGCCGTGGCCTGCTCGACGGGTCGCGATATCGGCAAGACCGGCGCGGAGTACGCGCGCGCGTTCCGCTCGCTCCTGGACGCGCTGCGGGTGAAATAGATCCGCGACCGTTACAGTCCCCGCTTGCGCTGGCCGAGCGTGCGCAACCGCAGCGCGTTTGCCCCTACGATCTTGTCAAACGGCTAAGGACGCGTCCGTGCCGTTCTCAGCCCTTGTCGGTATCGAGTTTGAAGATGTGGGAGCTGTCCCCAATCGATAGCAAGCCTGTCTCTGCGTAGAGATTCAGCTTGGCGCGGGTATCGGTGATGTCGAGATTGCGCATGGTCAGCTGGCCGATACGGTCCGCTGGCGTGAACGCCGCATCATCGACCTTTTCCATGCTCAGCCGCTCCGGCTGATAGGTCAGGTTGGGGCTCTCGGTGTTCAGGATCGAGTAGTCGTTGCCACGTCGCAGCTCGAGCGTGACCTCGCCGGTGACGGCGCGGGCCACCCAACGCTGGGCGGTTTCGCGCAGCATGAGGGCCTGAGAATCGAACCACCGCCCCTGGTAGAGCAACCGGCCAAGGCGCATGCCGCTGATCCGGTATTGCTCAATGGTGTCCTCGTTGTGGATGCCGGTGATCAGCCGCTCGTAGGCGATGTGCAGCAGCGCCATGCCGGGAGCTTCGTAAATGCCGCGGCTCTTCGCCTCGATGATGCGGTTCTCGATCTGGTCGCTCATGCCAAGGCCATGTCGACCACCGATGGTGTTGGCCTCGAGAAACAGCGCGACCGGATCGGCGAACGTCTGGCCGTTCAGTGCGACGGGCTGCCCCTCGACAAAACGCAACGAGACGGTTTCGGCCTTGACGACACAGTCGTCGCGCCAAAACGGCACTCCCATGATGGGAGTGACGATTTCGATGCCACTGTCCAGGCGCTCGAGATCCTTGGCCTCGTGGGTAGCGCCGAGGATATTGCTGTCGGTCGAATACGCCTTCTCGGCGCTCATCTTGTAGTCGAAGCCATTGGCCGTCAGGAACGCCGACATTTCCGCACGGCCGCCCAGCTCGTCGATGAACTGCTGGTCGAGCCAGGGCTTGTAGATCTTGAGGCTCGGATTGGTCAGCAGGCCGTAGCGGTAGAAGCGCTCGATATCGTTGCCTTTGAACGTGGAGCCATCACCCCAGATGTTGACGCCGTCCTCCTTCATGGCCGCGACCAGCATCGTGCCAGTCACGGCGCGACCGAGGGGTGTGGTGTTGAAATAGGTCGCGCCGCCGGTGCTGATGTGGAAGGCACCAGATTGGATCGCGGCGATACCTTCGTGGACCAATTGCGTGCGGCAATCCACGAGTCGGGCTTTTTCGGAGCCGAAGCCGAGCGCCTTGCGCGGGATCTCGTCGTAGTCGGTCTCGTCGGGTTGGCCGAGATTGGCGGTATAGGCGAAGACGCGGGCGCCTCTCTGTTTCATCCACAGCAGCGCCGCGCTGGTGTCGAGACCGCCCGAGAAAGCAATGCCGACTTTTTCCCCCTTGGGCAGGCCTTTCAAGATCGTGCTCATCAAGCTTCCAATCGGTGGTAATGACTGATGTTTCTTGCGAATTGAGTGCGCGAATATCAAATTTCGCGGCGGTCGGCACGCCTTTAATAGCGGATGGCGCCCGAACGACCGGAGCAGGACTACCCCGGCTTGCGGAAACGAGTGCCCAGCCGCGTCAGCGCGGCATCGATGCCTTCATCGGTGAGCCGGGTCGACGGCCAGCGGTAGATATAGCCGTGCGCCAGCCAGACCACCAGAAACGTGACCAGCCCGGCGGCGGCGACGTCGGTAAAGAAGTGCCCGCCGAACGCCATCCTGAGCAGGCTTGTGGCGACGCCGAACGCCGTCGCGGCGGCATAGGCCAAGGGCCGCCACGCCGGCGGCGCCAGCGCCGCGGGCGCGTAGGTCCAGAAGGCGGTGGCACCCTCGCCGGAGAAGAACGAGCAATTGCGCCCGCAGCTTCCGCGCGGATCCCACCACGGCACGAACGGCTCCGATCCGTTGAATTGCGTCACCGTCACGGGCCGCGGCCGGCCCCAATAGCTCTTGAAGGTGAGATTGGTGAGAACGCCGGCGGAAAGGATGAGGGTCATCAGCAGGAAGACGATCGCGCGGCCTGACATCAACAGCGGCCGGTCCGGCCGCGCCAACTTCACGAGCAACGCGACGATCGCCGGCAGCGCCAGGCCCCATGCGATCCACATCGCGCCGTCGCGCGCGATTGCGGCCAGCGCGTTGAGCTTGAGCGGAAAGCTCCGGCTCGGCGCATCGTAGAACCACGCGGCGAGCCTCAGATCTAGCTCGGGATAAATCCCGAACAGCAATCCGACGGCGAGCGCCAAAGAGAGCGCAATGATTAGTCCGGTCCTGTTCATCGCGCGGGGTTTAGCCGAGGGGGTTCACGATGAAAAGGCTTGGCTGTGGCTGCATCTTCACCTTCCCCTGGAGGGGGAGTAAATAAGGACGATTCCCATTATTCAAGGCGCCGGCGGCGAAGGTGAATGCGACGGCAGCGGCGGCGGCGGCGTCAGCTGGGGTGGCGGCTCGCGCCAGGCACCGGCATTGCGGCCGGCAATCATCCAGTAGACCACGCCGGCGACGATGCCGGCGCCGGTCATGATTTCGAGATGACGCCGCACGATGCCCTCGAAACGCAGCGTCTCGGGGTCGAAGGGAACGAGGCCGAGATAGCACGCCAGGCCAACGATGCCGCCGCCGACCGCGTAGGTCAGCGCGCCGCGGATATGAAAGGCTTCCGTGATCGCGACCACGATCATCGCCGGCAGCAGCGCAAAGCCGCTGACGAAGATGAAGCCGAAACCGAGCAGGATGTTCAGCGCACCAGGATCGACCGGGCCGGCACCGAGATCGCTGAATTCGGGAAACATGATCGCGCCGACCACGATCATCCCTGCCACCAGGCTGGCGGCGAGAAACGCGAAGAGAATGACGAACAACCGGCCGATCAGTGCCATGGGACGCCACCGTCATTGCGAGCGCAGCGAAGCAATCCACAAACCGGCCCGCGGCAAACAATTTGGATTGCGTCGTCGCTTACGCTCCTCGCAATGACGTAAGGACAGATAGCTAGAATCATGTCGCCTAATCCGTCATCGCCATGGCGCGCAGCGCCTGCCGCTCGCGCGCCGACAATTTCTCGGTCTCCGATTTCAGCTGGCCGCAGGCGGCCAGGATGTCGCGGCCACGCGGCGTGCGCACCGGCGAGGAGTAACCGGCGTTGAAAATATATTCGGAGAATTTTTCGATCTGTTCCCAGTCCGAGCATTCGTAAGCCGTGCCCGGCCACGGGTTGAACGGAATGAGATTGATCTTGGCCGGAATCCCCTTCAACAGCTTCACCAAGAGCTTGGCATCATCGAGCGAATCGTTGACGCCCTTCAGCATCACATATTCGAAGGTGATGCGCCGCGCATTGGAGGAGCCGGGATAGTCGCGGCAGGCCTGCAGCAGCTCGGCAATCGGATATTTGCGGTTCAGCGGTACCAGCTCGTTGCGCAATTCGTCGCGCACCGCATGCAGCGAGATCGCCAGCATGACGCCGATCTCTTCGCCGGTCCGGCTGATGTTCGGCACCACGCCGGAGGTCGACAGCGTGATGCGTCGGCGCGAAATGCCGATGCCTTCATTGTCCGACACGATCAGGAGCGCATCGCGCACCGCGTCGAAATTATACAAGGGCTCGCCCATCCCCATCATCACCACATTGGTGATGAGGCGGCCGCCGGTCGGCGTATCGCGGTCGGCCCAGTCATTGAGGCGGTCACGCGCCACCATGATCTGGCCGACGATTTCGCCCGCGGTCAGGTTGCGCACCAGCCGCTGCGTGCCGGTATGGCAGAACGAGCAATTCAGCGTGCAACCCACCTGCGATGAAACGCACAGCGTGCCGCGATCGGTTTCCGGAATATAGACGCACTCGACTTCATGCGCCTTCTCGATGCTGTCGCCGCTCGGCAGGCGCAACAGCCATTTGCGGGTGCCGTCGCTGGAAATCTGCTCGGCGACCACTTCGGGGCGGGCGACGGTGAAATGCGCTTCGAGCTGACTGCGCATTTCCTTGGAAATGCTCGTCATCTCCTCGAACGCCTGCGCGCCGCGCACATAGATCCAGTGCCATAGCTGCTGCACCCGCATCTTGCGTTGCCCGGGCGCCACGCCGATGGCCGCCAACCGCTCGGCAATCTCGGCGCGCGACAGACCGACCAGCGAAGGCTTTGCCGGCGGCACGTAGGATTCCAGCGCGACCTTTTCGAGCGGCGCGTCCATGCGCGCGGGCGCAGATGCGGTCGGTGAGTCCAGCGCGCTATTGGTCGAAACTGCGGTCATTGTTCCATGGTCTGGAGAGATTTCTCCCTCATCCTGAGGAGCGGCGTCTTCGCCGCGTCTCGAAGGATGAGAGCGGGGCCTCATGGTTCGAGACGGCGCAAGCGCGCCTCCTCACCATGAGGAGAGATAACCATCAAATAGGCCTTTTGCGACCGTCGGACAACGGCGCTTTGACGCTGAAATCAGCCTAGCGCCGGCAATCCTGCGCCAGCCGGTCGAGCGCCTGGGAAAGCCCTTTCAGCGAGAAGACATCGGTGGTCTCGGTACCCTTCGCCGACATGCCCTTGACGGTAGCATCGGCGGCCTTGCGCATGGCATCGACCATGCGCTCTTCCTCCGCGGCGTTCTTGATCCAGAGGCCATCGCCCTGGGTGTACATCGCGTAGGAAGCCCCCCCGACCTCGAGCGTCGATTCCGAGCCCGGTTTCACCGCATAGCCGATCATGATCGAGACTTCGTTGACAACCTTTTCAGCCGGGCGCGTGGAGACGAACGCATAGGCCCGGTCGCGCGGCCGATTCGGGGGATTGGTTTTTGATGAAGAAGGCTTCGCCAGCGCGAAGCATACCTTCTTCCCGTTCGGCGTCGCGGTGTAGGCGCCCCAGCTGCCGAACTGGCCGATCAATGTCGGCTCGGCGCCGCCCGCGGCGGCCGGTTCCGGTCTGGCCGCGGCTTGCTTGGCCGCGCCTTTCGGCGAAGCGCTCTGCGCCTGTGCAAGGCCTGCGACCCCGCACACCAGCGCACCCACCACCAGAGCTGTCAGCATTCGCCGCACGGACATCGCCAAATCTGGTCCCTTATCATTGTGACTGGAAGATGGCCCGACATCGCATGGTTACGGGACCGATGGATAGCCGGGAAATGTCCGATTGGGAAGGCAGTTACGGCCCCCCGAACAGAGCATCCGGGCTCCACTCAGCCATCGGTGCGCCATTCACGCCCGGTCTTTCGACCGCGACATCCGCTGCTTCTCCCACTGCGCGTCGGTCCATTGCAGCAGATCCTCGGCGCCGGAACCGCGCAGATGCGCGCCGCCGTCCTGCACCACCATCTCGCCATTTATGTAGCCCGCGGAATCGGAGATCAGAAAGCTCGCGAGATTTGCCAGCTCGCCATATTCGCCGACGCGCCGAAGCGGGCTTTTCGAGGCCCAGTCCTGGTCGCGGCCTTCGGGCCGAAGCTGGCCCGTCGCGCCCGCGGTCGGAAACGCGCCGGGCCCGATCGCCACGTTGCGGATGCCCTTGGGTCCCCATTCCACCGCGAGGCTCTTGGTCATCGCAAGCACGGCCGACTTCGCCATCGCCGACGGCACCGTGAAGGCTCGGCCGGTAATGGTCGAGGTCGAGAGGATACTCAGCACCACGCCCTTGTGCCCTCTTTCGATCCAGCGCTTGCCGGCCGCGAGCGTGCAGTACATCGCGCCATGCAGCGTCGGCGCGAGAACCGCATCCGCGGCGCGAAACGACAATTGCTCGGTCTGCGCGATGAACGTCGCGGCAGCATTGTTGACGAGGACGTCGAGCGGCGCATCGCGCCAGATCGAATCCATCATGGCATCGACGCTCGTTCCATCGCGAATGTCGCATCGGATCGCATCGACCTTGCCACCGAGATCGCCGCGAATCTGGATCGCCGTCGCCTCAAGCACCTCGAGCCGCCGGCCGCAGATGATCAGTTCGGCGCCAAGCTCGACGAAACGGCGTCCGATCGCGGCGCCGAGCCCGGAGCCGCCGCCGGTGACCAATATCCGCTTTCCCGCCAGCAGGCCTTTTTCAAACATCGTTTTAAACCTTTCCAGCGACAGCCGATCCTCATCCTTAAGGAGCGCGCCCTTCGAATCCGATTGTAGCCCGGCTTCAAATCCGGCATGAAACGTACCGCGTTACTTGCGCGTTCGAAACTCAGGTAAAGTCCATGAAAGCCATTCTCTGCTCGCAATATTGCGGCCCCGACGATCTCGTGCTGACGGAAGTGCCCGATCCCGTGGCCGGACCCGGCGAGGCGGTGATCGCGATCAAGTCCGCCGCGCTGAATTTCTTCGACCTGCTGATGATCCAGGGCAAGTATCAGGTCAAACCGCCGTTCCCGTTTTCGCCGGCGGCGGAAGTCGCAGGCGTGATTGAAAGTGTCGGCGCGGGGGTGACCGATCTCAAGCCCGGCGACCGCGTCGTGGCCTCGTGCGGCCATAACGGCGCACGCGAAAAGATCGCGTTGCCGGCGAACTCCATCGTCAAGATTCCCGACAATCTGGATTTCGACCGCGCCGCCGGAATCATCATCATCTACGGAACCGCGCTGCACGCCCTCGAAGATCGCGCCAGCCTCAAACCCGGCGAAACCATGGCAGTGCTGGGCGCCGCCGGCGGCACGGGTCTGGCGGCATGCGAGCTCGGCAAGCATCTCGGATTGAAGGTGATCGCCTGCGCGTCGTCAGATGAAAAACTGGAATTCGCCAAAGCCCACGGCGCCGAGCTCGGCCTGAATTACGCCAGCGAAGATCTTAAGGAAGGCTTGCGCCGGCTCACCGGCGGCAAAGGGGTCGATCTCGTTTTCGACCCCGTCGGCGGCAGCTATGCCGAGGCCGCCCTTCGTTCGATCGCATGGGAAGGCCGCTTCCTGGTGATTGGATTTGCCGCCGGCGACATTCCGAAAATGCCGCTCAATCTGGCGCTTCTGAAGGGCTGTGATATTCGCGGCGTGTTCTGGGGCGCGTGGGCGCGGCTCAATCCGGACAAGAATCGCGCCAATCTGGAAAAGCTCGTGAAGTGGACCGCGGAGGGCAAGATCTCCTCGCATGTCGACCGCACGTTCCCGCTGGCGCAAACCGCCGATGCCCTAAAAGTACTCGCCGGCCGCAAGGCGATGGGAAAAGTGATCCTGCATCCGTGATACGGGGATCATCCTTACCATATGCTTAACCATATGGTTAACGCGCCCCAATGAAATCAAAATATCTCCCAAATCGTGCCGGCGATTGTCGCTTTTTGGACGGATTCGAAATGCGAGTTACGGGTTCCAGTAGCGGGCGCTTGGGCTAGAAGATTTTCAAGAAGCGGAGTCCGGAATGCCCGAAGTTGCGTAGTAGCGGGAGGCCAGGACAATGGCGCAGGAAACGTGGTTCACTTCGGACGGCGAACAACATGCCGGGCCAATTGACTTAGACGAGTTCAGTTCCCAGTCCATGCCCTACCGCTCGTCCCGATCGGTCGTGGGCAGAGAAGATCACTACCCCGACGATCCCGTTCCACTCTTTCTATCTGGATTTGAGGAAGCTCCCAAACCGCCTGCCTTTGGAAATGTGCGGAACAGGGCAATCAAGTCGCGGCGACCGTTCCGGACCGGCGTCATGGTGACCGCGGCAGCGGCGGCCGCGTTCGCGGTCCTGTCCGCGAGGAATCCTTTCCCGGTTTTTGCGAACGCAACGGCTTCGCTGATCGGCCTGTCCGACGGTCAACCGGCCTCCGTTTCGCCGGCGCCGGCCGTTCAGGCCGCGGCGCAGACGCCAAAGGAAATGCCGACGCGCGACGAAATTGCGCTCGCCCTCAGATCAGCCCATCAGAGCCTTGCTCCGGCGGAAATCCGCCAGTCCGTTGCCGCTGTTCCGCCGGCAAGCGTTGCCCCGCCGGCAACGGTTGCACCGCCGGCAACCGTTGCTCCGCCGGAAAGAAGAATCAGCGCCGACGAACTCGTCACGCTGATGACGCGCGCAAAGGGCCTGCTTGCGACCGGCGATATTCCGCCCGCGCGCCTGTTGCTGGAACGGGCCGCGGAGGCGCAGGAGCCAAGCGCCGCGCTGATGCTGGCGCAGACCTACGATCCCGCGGTGCTGGGAACGCAGGATGCTCGCAACATCAATACCGATCCGGCGCTGGCGCGCATCTGGTACGAGCGGGCTGCGCAGCTCGGCTCGCCCGATGCGCAGCGGCGTCTCAGTCAATTGCAGTAATTCTTTCAACTGGGGACCAGCAAAAATGCGACGTCTGATTGGATTGGCACTCGTTGCCATGATGATGGCCTGCGGCACTGCGGCGCGGGCTGAAGAAGGTGTGGCCGACCCGGCCAAGGTCAGCGACAGTCTTAAAGCCATCTTTCAATTCGGCTCGGCTGCCACCAAGCAGGCGCTGAACGCCAACACGGTAACGCTGATTTCCGGCACCATCGGCGGCACTTATGTGCAGTTCGGTGCCGACCTCGCCTCCGTGCTCGACGACGGAAACAAGTTGCGCGTACTTCCGATCGTCGGGCGCGGCTCTGTACAGAGCGTCGCCGATATCCTGTTCCTGCAAGGGGTCGATTTGGGAATCGTGCGGGCCGACACGCTCGACTATCTCGAGAGGAAAGGCTTCGCCAAGGACATCAAGAAGCAATTCACCTATGTAACGAAGCTCTACAACGAAGAGATGCAGGTCATCGCACCGAAATCGGTGCACAGCCTGAGGGATCTCGAAGGCAAGACTGTCAGCGTCGACCTGCCCAATGGCAGCACCTTCGTCACCGTGCTGACGGTTGCTGACCGGATCGGGATGAAGGCGAACTGGGTCTATATCGAGCAACGCATTGCGATGGAGAAACTGAAGGCGGGCGAGGTCGACGCCGTCATCGTGGTGGGGGGCAAGCCGTACAAGTCGGTCTCCAACTTCAGCAATGACGGCCGTTTCCACCTCGTGAACGTCGACTATGAAAAGCCGCTACAGGGTGACTACCTGCCGGCAACGATGACCGCGAAGGATTATCCGAACCTGATCGCTGAAGGCGAGAAGGTGGATACCATCGCCGTGCCGGCGCTGCTTGCGGCCTATAACTGGGCGCCCAATACCGATCGCTATCGCAAGCTCTCGCAGTTCGTCGACGCCTTCTTCACGAAGTTCCCGACCTTCCAGCATCCGCCCTTCCATCCGAAGTGGAAGGAAGTTTCGTTGTCGGCGCCGCTGGCCGGCTGGAACCGCTTGCCCTACGCGCAGCAATGGCTCGACAGCCACGGGATCGAGCCTGTGGGGCGAAGCCGGTTCGACGAATTTCTGAAGCAGAGTTCGGCGGCGGGAAAGGTGTCAACCGACACCGACAAGGAAGCGCTCTTCAGGCAATTCAAAGCCTGGGAAGCCGAACAAGCCCGCGCCCAGGTTCAGCCTGCGTCGAAACGATAGGTACAGAGATAGATCTTGAGCCGGGGTGATCCGCACCCCGGCTCTCGTTATTCCGGGCCAAGCAAATCCAGCCAGCCTTGATCGGGCCGATCAGCCGATCCTCGGCACAAAAATTTCTTGCTCAGCGGCTATGCCCTTGAGCGGAAAGCTGCCGAGGGATTCGGCCGAAATGCCGCCGACGCTGACAAAACCGGACGACAGCAACAGCGAGCGGCCGAGTTGCCGGCACATCGATTCGATGCGGGCCGTCAGATTGACGGCCGGACCGATGACGGTGAAATCGAGCCGGGTGTCGCTGCCGATATTGCCGTACAAGACGTCGCCGACATGCAAAGCCAGGCCGTAATCGATCTGCGGCAGGCCTGAGCCTTGACGCCGCAGGTTTTCCTTCGCGAGCGCGGTCTGCGCTTGCCCGGCCGCAAGCAGTGCTGCGGCGCAGGTTTGTGCGGCATCGGCCCCGATCGGGAAAATCGCCAGCATGGCGTCGCCAATGAATTTCAGGACCTCGCCGCCTTGCGCCGCGACCCCGTCGCACATCGGGCCGAAATAGCAGTTGAGCAGGTCGATCAGCGCGTCGCGCGGCAGCGTCTCGGAAAGATTGGTGAATCCTCGGAGATCGCAGAGCCAGATCACCCACCGCCCGGATGGTCTCGCCGGCGCCGCGCCGGATCTGGCCTTCGAGCACGCGTCCTCCCGATTGCCGCCCGACATAGGTATCCAGCAAGGTCCGCGCGGTGCGCCGCAGCGCCTGTACTTCGAGATTGAATGCGACTGCGGGGATGGTGGCCTCGAACAGCGCGAGTTCGTCACGATTGAATCCGCCGCGACGCATGGTGGCAAACGACAGCGCCTTGTGGCTGCCGTCGGCGAACGGCACCGCGTAGACGATATAGTCGGTGTAACCATCGCGGCGCAGATCACCGAGAATGGCGAATTCCCCGTCCTGCGCCGGTGCGGCGAGATCGCAGCGGACCGGGCCGCCGCCTTCATAGGCGATCCGAATCGGACTCTTGGTCATCGTCGCCTGGGCATCCGGACCGGCGCGGTACAGCCGCTCGGTCGTGCCCGTCTCGAGCTGCCACAGGCCGCTGAAGGAAAAAATCTGCGGATGCAGGATCGGAACGCCGGTGGTGATGCGCGAGACATCCACCCCGGCCGCGCGCAGCTCATGGGCAAAGGCCTCGAGAAATTCGCTCGCCTCGGTTCGCCTGCGGGCGTCGGTCATCAACCAGCGAATGACCGGATGCGTTTCGTACAACTTCAACACGGCTGGCGCTTAATACTCCGACTCGATGCCTCGCTTCAGTGCGGCGCGGGCGGCGTCGCGATGCTCCGGGGTGATGTGCGCGGCGACCATCCGGATCGCGGTGGCGAGCACGGCGGCATCGTCGGTGAAGCCGAGCACCGGCAGCATGTCCGGAATGAAATCGAACGGCAGGATGAAGTAGGCGATCGCCCCCAACAGCGCCGCCTGGACGTGGCGCGGCGTCTCTTTGTCGAAGGCGCAGTAATAGGCGCTCAACAAGTCCTCGGCGAAGGGAAGCTTCGCCACCACCCGCTTGAACTTGATCCAGAAGCGCCGTCGCACGCTTTCGCGGTCTTTCGCCAGCTCGTCGGCCGGCTCAAAACCCACGGTATGTTCTGACATCATCGCCAAGACTCCCTAACCCAAGACTCCCTAAAGCGACGGCTCCCTTGGACAGCGCCGCTTAGCTGGGTATGTCGCCTCCTGCCTGCAAGACGGGCGGGGACCGGATCAGGTGACGCCGAGCTGTGCCGCGATCGCGTTCATGGCCTTTGCCAACTCGATGTCCCGCGCGGTGACGCCGCCGGCGTCATGGGTCGCCAGAACCACCTCCACCGTCTTGTAAACGTTGCGCCATTCCGGATGATGGTCGTTCTTTTCGGCCACCAGCGCGGCGCGGCTCATGAACCCGAACGCCTCGTTGAAATCCCTGAAGATGAACGTTCGTGCGATCGCCTCCCGGCCGGCCACCTCGGTCCACCCCGGCAGACCCTTGAGGGCCGATTTCCGTGCCTCCGCCGACAGCCGTTCCGCCATCATCACCTCCCGTATGACCCGAACCTTACCCTAACACCGAACGAGACCGGTTTGATCCCCGCAGGCGGCGCGTCAAACCAGTTCAAAATGGCCCTTTTGGAGCCGGCCGGTAACCATGACGCCGATGTAACTGCGCGGCGACGTGAAATTTGCTACAATATCGATCTAACCGCAGCGGCAGGGGAAATTGAACCTCCAGCGATTGTTTGCCAGATCGATGACCAGCGGCCTCGAACCCACCGTGCCGGCGAAAGTGCCGTCGCCGCGCTCGGCGCAGCGCAGCGTGACGCTCATTGTGTTGGCCGCGATCCTCGCCATCATCGGCACGCTGGCGGCTGGCTATTACTATGCGGTGCGACCGGTGACCCTGCGGATCGCGGTCGGCCCCGCCAACAGCGATGACCTCAAGGTCGTTCAGGCGCTGACCCAGGCGTTTGCTCAGGCGCACAGTCATATCCGTTTGCGGCCCATCCAGACTGACGGCGCCGTCACAAGCGCCCAGACGCTTGCCGACGGCAAGGCCGATCTCGCCATCATCCGCGGCGACCTCAACGTGCCGAAAAATGCGCAGGCCGTGGCGACACTGCGCAAGAATGTCGCCGTGCTGTGGGTGCCTGCGGCCGTGAAGGGCAAGAAGGCCGGCCCGAAGATCACCAAGATTGCGCAACTCGCCGGACGCCGCGTCGGCGTCATCGGCCGCACCCAGGCCAATGTCGATCTGCTCAAGGTGATCCTGCAGCAATATGGCGTGGATCCCGGCAAGGTCGAGATCATACAGTTTGCCACCACCGAGGCCGTGGACGCCATCCGCGGCCAGAAGGCGGATGCCTATCTCGCCGCGGGTCCGGTCAACAGCAAGATTACGACCGAGGCGATCGCCGCGTCGACGCGCGATGGCCGGACGCCAACCTTCCTCGCGATCGATTCGGCGGAGGCGATTGCGCAAAATCACCCGGTGTACGAGGCCTCTGAAATTCCTGCCGGCGCCTTTGGCGGCGCACCCGACCGGCCGGAAGAAGAGGTGAAGACGATCAGCTTCTCGCACCACATCGTGGCCCGCAAGGATCTCTCGGAAACCACGATTGCCGCCTTCACCCGGCAATTATTCGCCATCCGGCAGACGGTGATGGCGGAATTCCCGCTGGCTGCGAAAATCGAAACGCCGGATACCGACAAGGATGCCGCGATCCCGGTTCATCCGGGCGCGGCGGCCTTTGTCGATGGCGAGGAAAAGACCTTTCTCGATCGCTACAGCGATTTCATCTGGTGGGGGCTGATGGCGCTGTCGGCGATGGGCTCCGCTGGCGCCTGGTTTGCGGGCTATCTGAAGAAGGACGAGCGCAGCAACAACTCAACGCTTCGCGAACGGCTGCTGGACATGATCGCAACCGCGCGCCGCAGCGATTCCGCCGAAGAGCTCGACAACATGCAGGCGGAGGCCGACGGTATATTGCGCGATACGCTGCATTGTTACGAGCACGGCGCCATCGAGGAAGGCGCGTTGACCTCCTTCAATATCGCGCTTGAGCAGTTCCACCACGCGGTGGCTGACCGCAGGGCGCTGCTGGCGAGCCTGCCACAGAACCTGCAAAGGGCGGGCGCGCAGTTCCGTGCGACCGGAACCTTGTAGGCGGTCACCCGCGGTAAATCGCCGTCTTCCTGCAATCGCGCCGTCATATTTCTTCCCTAGGTCTTTTTGCACGACCTCTCTTTTTTTCGACCGACCTGCAGGGCCAGTATGACGATCAAACTCCCGCGCGCGGTTTCCCGCCGACGTTTTCTGTCCACTGCGGCTGCGACAGGCGCGGGCGTGCTCGGTAGTTTGGCGATGCCCTATCTCAGCCGCGCCGCCGATCGGCCGATCGTGACCCATGGCGTGCAATCCGGCGATGTCGGCACCGACGGCGGCGTGGTGTGGGCGCGCGCCGACCGGCCCTCGCACATGATGGTGGAGGTCGCCACCACCGAGTCCTTCAGCCATGCGAGGGTTCTGCCCCCGATCGCGGCGCTGCCGGAGAGCGACTTCACCGCGAAAATGCTGCTGGAAAACCTCCCCGCCGGACAGGATATTTTCTACCGCGTCAAATTCCGCGATCTGTCGCATCCGGACATTTCCGGCGAGCCGGTGACAGGCCGCTTTCGCACCGCGCCGGCCGATCGCCGCGACGTCAGTTTCGTCTGGGGCGGCGATGTCGCCGGACAGGGCTGGGGCATCAATCCCGACGACGGCGGCATGGTCACCTTCGCCACCATGCGCAAGCACGCCCCGGATTTCCTGCTGCATTCCGGCGACACCATCTATGCCGACGGCATCATTTCATCCGAGGTGAACCTCGCCGACGGCAGGCTGTGGAAGAACCTCACGATCCCCGAGAAGGCAAAAGTCGCCGAGACGCTCGATGAATTCCGTGCCGCCCATAAGTACAATTTCCTCGACGAGAATGTGCGCGCCTTCAACGCCGAGGTTCCGATCTTCGTGCAGTGGGACGATCACGAGGTCACCAACAACTGGTCGGCCTCGGAGGAGCTTCCCGCCGCCTACAAGGTGCGCGACATCCGCCTGCTGGCGGCGCGCTCGGCCCGCGCCTTCCACGAGATGTATCCGATGCGCGAAAGCATCGTGGAGCCGGGCCGGGTCTATCGCACCCTCAGCTACGGGCCGCATCTCGACGTCTTCATGCTGGACGAGCGCAGCTATCGCGGCCCCAACGGTCCTAACCTGCAAACCACTTACGGCCCCGACAGCTACTTCCTCGGACCCGACCAGCTGTTATGGCTGAAACGCGGACTGTTGAACTCGCGCGCCACCTGGAAGGTGATCGCCTCCGACATGCCGCTCAGCCTGATCGTCTATGACGATGCGGCGAACAAGAAGGGTTCGGAAGCGTTTGCGCAAGGCGACGGTCCGCCGCGCGGCCGCGAGCTGGAGATCGCCGACCTCCTGCGTTTCATCAAGACCTCGGGCGTCGCCAATACCGTGTGGCTGACGGCCGACGTGCACTACACCGCGGCGCATTACTACAACCCCGACAAGGCGCAATTCGGGGAATTCGAGCCGTTCTGGGAATTCGTCTCCGGGCCCTTGCATGCGGGAACGTTTGGCCCGGCGGAACTCGATCATACGTTTGGGCCGGAAGTGAAGTTCTTCAAGGCGCCAGGTCCGGACAGGCAGAACCTGCCGCCGTCCGCCGGCATGCAGTTTTTCGGTCACGTCAGGATCGACGGCGCGACCGGGCAAATGACGGTGACCTTGCGTGACCGCGCCGACGCGGCGCTGTGGTCGACGACGCTCGATCCCAAACAGGGCTGACGACCCGCCCCTCTTTCCTGGCGATCCGTGGATCCCGAGCAGGTTCGCACAAGCGATCAGCGTTTGGCGCGATGATTCGACCAGTGTTGCAGCAAGGCTGCCAGCGCGTCGGACGCACAGGGCTTGGGGAGCCTCGCCTTCTGCGCGAACGCTGCGGGAAGCCTGAAATGGTCGCCATATCCGGTGACGAAGGCGAACGGAATCCCCAACGCATCCAGACGCTCGGCCACCGCAAAGCTCTTCTCCCGAACCAGTCCGACGTCGAGCAGCGCAAAATCCGGGGCGCGATCCTCGATCATCTCAAGGGCTCGGGTAACGTTTCCAGCGATCCGGATCGTCTTCACCCCGAAACCAAGAATCGTGTCTTCAAAGTCGAGCGCGATGATCGGGTCATCCTCGACAATCAGGACATCGTCGGGCATGCGATCGGTTGATCCGTCCATCATCTCGCTAACAAAAGTTCCAGAACTAAGCATTGAATCAAACTCCGGTCGGATCCGCCGCCGACGCATAAGAGGCCCACCAACCGGTTCCCACATGAAACCATCACATCGCTGGGTCGTTTGTCTGTGCACTTGTGCACGCAACAATTCGATGTGAGCGGCTATTGTGAGGTCCGCGAAGCGGGGAACGGCTGATGATTTCACCGGAAATGGCGTCCAACGGGACCGAACGGCCCAACAACAACCTGTTGCGGCGGCTCAACGCTGGTGACTTTGCGTTAATCGCCCCGCATCTTGCGCACGACGATGCCGAAGCCAATGAGCTCATCTATAACCCCGGTGATGACGTCGATACTGTCCACTTCCCCTGCGGCGCCAGCCTCGCTTCCTATCTGGTCGCCAACGAGGACGGCCGCGACGTCGAAACCATTCTGGTCGGCCGCGAGGGCGCCGTCGGTGGAATCGTCAGCCTTGGGTTTCTGCCGGCCTATACGCGCATCACCGTCAAATTCGGCGGCCCGTTCGTCCGCCTGCCGGTCGCAAAACTGGATGCCGCGAAAACCACCTCAGCCTCGCTGCGTAATGTGTTCGCACGCTATGCCGACTGCATGCTGGCGCAGATGTTTCAGTCGACCGCCTGCAATGCGATCCATTCGATCGAACAGCGCACGGCGAAATGGATCATCTCGGCGATGGAGCGCACCAATGGCGATAACATCGTGCCGCTGACCCATGAGCAGCTGGCGACCCTGCTGGGAGTCGGCCGCAGCTATGCCAGCCGGGTGATCCAGACCTTCAGGGCGGAGGGGGTTTTGGAAACCCGCCGCGGCTCGATCCTGGTACGCAACCGCGAGGCGCTGCAGATGCGGGCCTGTCTCTGTAACGAAACCGTCAAAAACCACTTCGAAGAAGTGCTGCACGGGGTATATCCCGCAGACCGGGCCGATAATGGCTGATGCGGGGCCGGTTTGGCGCGAAAATCAGCTAACCAAATCGCAAACAACGCATTGTTTTCCGGCAATTTCTGACTATATTGCGCCGCAACGAGTAAGGCGTGCCCGGTCCCTTTGGCCGGGCATCCTTTTTGGGCGCCTGCGCCCATTTCAAAACTCCAAGGTTTTCGAGCGTGATCCGGAAAAGTGGGTCCCGGTTTTCCGGTGAGATCGCGCTCCCCCATTGTCTGACGCAGATAGAGCCAACATGAAGCTTCGCAACGTCGCCATCATCGCCCACGTCGACCACGGCAAGACCACGCTGGTCGATCGCCTGCTGCAGCAGTCCGGCACCTACCGTGAGAACCAGCGCGTGGTCGAACGCGCGATGGATTCCAACGATCTGGAGCGCGAGCGCGGCATCACCATCCTGGCCAAGGCCGCCTCGGTGCAGTGGAAGGATACCCGCATCAACATCGTCGATACGCCGGGCCACGCCGATTTCGGCGGCGAGGTCGAGCGCATCCTCAACATGGTGGACGGCGCGCTGGTGCTGGTGGATGCCGCCGAAGGCCCGCTGCCGCAGACCAAATTCGTGGTGTCGAAGGCGCTCAAGGTCGGGTTGAAGCCGATCGTCGTCATCAACAAGGTCGACCGCCCGGACGCGCGGCCGACCGAGGTGATCAACGAGGTGTTCGATCTGTTCGCAGCGCTCGACGCCAGCGAGGAGCAACTGGATTTCCCGATCCTTTACGGTTCAGCCAAGCAGGGTTGGATGGCGGAAAGCCCGGACGGTCCGAAGGACGCCGGCATGCAGCCGCTGTTCGACCTGATCCTGCGCCACGTCGCGCCGCCGACCGTCGAGGAAGGGCCGTTCCGCATGATCGGCACCATTCTCGAGGCCAACCCCTATCTCGGCCGCATCATTACCGGGCGCATCACTTCCGGCAGCATCAAGCCCAACCAGGCCGTCAAGGTATTGAGCGGCGACGGCAAGCTGATCGAGCAGGGGCGGATCACCAAGATCCTCGCCTTCCGCGGCATCGAGCGCACCCCGCTGGAAGAGGCCGAAGCCGGCGACATCGTCGCCATTGCCGGCCTCACCAAGGGCACCGTGGCCGACACCTTCTGCGATCCCAGCGTCGACACGCCGCTGAAGGCGCAGCCGATCGATCCGCCGACAGTGTCGATGTCGTTCATCGTCAACAACTCACCGCTCGCCGGCACCGAAGGCGACAAGGTGACCAGCCGCATGATCCGCGACCGCCTGCTGCGCGAAGCCGAAGGCAATGTCGCGCTGCGCGTCACCGAAGCTTCCGACAAGGATTCCATGGAAGTCTCCGGCCGCGGCGAATTGCAGCTTGCGATCCTGATCGAGACCATGCGCCGCGAAGGCTTTGAGCTCTCGGTGTCGCGACCGCGTGTCGTTCTCAAGAAGGACGAAGTGACCTCTGAGTGGCAGGAACCGATCGAGGAAGTCGTGATCGACGTCGACGAGGAGCATTCCGGCGTCGTCGTGCAGAAGATGAGCGAACGCAAGGCCGAGATGATCGAGATGCGCCCGTCCGGCGGCCATCGTTTGCGGCTGGTGTTCTACGCACCGACCCGCGGCCTGATCGGCTATCAGGGCGAACTCCTCACCGACACCCGCGGCACCGCGATCATGAACCGCCTGTTCCACGGCTACGCGCCCTACAAGGGCGACATCCAGGGCCGGCGCAATGGCGTCTTGATCTCCAACGATCAGGGCGAGGCCGTGGCCTATGCCATGTTCAAGCTGGAAGACCGCGGCCCCATGATGATCGAGCCCGGCTGGAAGGTCTACAAGGGCATGATCGTCGGCGAGCACACCCGCGACAATGATCTTGAGATCAACGTGCTGAAGGGCAAGCAGCTCACCAACATCCGCACCACCTCGAAAGACGAGGCGGTGCGCCTGACGCCGCCGATCAAGATGACGCTGGAAAAGGCGCTGGCCTATATCGAGGACGACGAGCTGGTCGAGGTGACCCCGAAGTCGATCCGGCTGCGCAAGAAGTTCCTCGACGCCAACGACCGCAAGCGCGCGGAAAAGGCCAAGCAGGCGGTGGCGTAAGGCGACCTATTGGCTTGGTCGCGTCGTTTCAATATTGATGGTCATTCCGGGGCGCGTCGAAGACGCGAACCCGGAATCCATAACCACCATCGGGAGTATGGATTCCGGGTCTGCGCAATCCAAGTCGGGTGTTGCCGACTTGGACAGCCGATATCGCCGAACTCGGGTAAACCCGAGTTCGGGCGGCGCATCCCGGAATGACGATGGTGAGATAATTGATGTCCCTCCCCTCCGAAGTCGATGTCGCCATCATCGGCGCCGGCGCCGCCGGCCTCGGCGCGGCGCGCGCGCTGGAGAATTCCGGCCTTTCGGTCATCGTGCTGGAAGCGCGCGACCGCGTCGGCGGCCGCGGCTACACCATCATGGCGGCGCCAGGCATCACCTTCGACGTCGGCTGCGGCTGGCTGCATTCGGCGGACCAGAACTCGTTCGTTCAAATCGCCGAGCAATTGGATTTCGAAATCGACAAGACCCGTCCGCCGTGGCGCGAGCAGGGTTTTGATGCGGTGTTTCCGCGCGAGCAACGCCTCGACTTCATCCGCGCGCTCGACGCGTTCTACGAGTGCGCCGAAGTAGCCGCCAAAGAGGCCGCCAAGAGCGGCCGCGATCAGCCGGCGAACCTCTGTCTCGAACCCGGCAACCGCTGGAACCCGATGATCGATGCGATCTCGACCTATGTGAATGGCGCCGAGCTCGACCGGGTCTCTATCCTCGACATGGACGCCTACGAAGACAGCGAGATCAACTGGCGCATCCGGCGCGGCTATGGCGCGCTGATGGCAGCCTATGGCGCGCCTTGCCCGCTGTCCCTCAACACGGAAGTCACCCGGATCGATCATTCAGGACCGCGTGTGCGGATCGAAACCTCGAAAGGCACGCTTTCGGCCGCCAAGGTGATCATCACCGTGCCGACCAATCTGATCGCCGACGCGGCGATCCGGTTTCATCCGACGCTGCCCGCGAAAGTCGACGCCGCACGCGGCCTGCCGCTCGGGCTCGCCGACAAGGTGACGCTGGCGCTGGAGCAGCCGGAGGCCTTGCCCAGGGACGGCAATCTGCGCGGCGCCACCATGCGCACCGCGGTGGGCGGCTATCATCTGCGCCCGTTCGGCCAAGCCTGCATCGAAGGCTTTTTCGGCGGACGTTTCGCGCGCGAGCTGGAAGACGCCGGCGATGGCGCGCTCGCGGCGCAAGCGATCGACGAGATCGTTGCGCTGCTCGGCTCGGACTACCGCCGCCGCCTAAAGCCACTGGCGGAATCGCGCTGGGCGCACGACCCGTTCGCGCGCGGCTCCTATTCGCATGCGCTGCCCGGCCACGCCGGCAACCGCGCCGTGCTCGCCGCGCCCGTCGACGGCCGCCTGTTTTTCGCCGGAGAGGCGACCTCGCCGAACTTTTTCTCGACCGCGCACGGGGCAAGGGACAGCGGGGAACGGGCGGCGCGGGAGATTCTTGTTAGCTGAACTCGTCATTCCGGGATGGTCCGAAGGACCAGACCCCGGAATCTCAAAATTCCGGGTTCGATGCTTTGCATCGCCCCGGAATGACGGCGTGCCTACTCAATCACCCTCTCCCTGAACGCCGCATCCGGCACAAAGCATTCCTCATACTTGCCGAAAATCCGGTAGCGGTTGCGCGCGACCAGATTGTATACGGCATCGCGGAGCGGTTTCGGCGCCACACGCAACACCCGCGTCCATTCCCAGCCGGGCAGATGGCTCAGCACCATCAGCGCGCCGTCGGATTTGAACCGGGCGATACCGCCATGGATCACGGCGTTGGTGTCGGGGTCTTGCGGGTCGATGCCGAACGCCTGTGCCAGATGCGCGCCGTAAGCTGACTGGATCGCGGTGAAGCGAAAGCGTCTGTCCTTGTCGCGCGTCGCGATGAAGCGGATCCAGCGCGAGCAGAACACGCAGACGCCGTCATAGAGGATCACATCATCGTCGGGCCAAGGGTTCATCGCGCGGTTCATCGCGTCATCGCTTCTTGACCGTGCCCGACGCGGGCGCTCTCAGCGCGCGATCCAGTTCCGGCCCGGCGATTTTGACGCCGCGCTCCGATTCCGCCAGCCAGTGGCCTTCGCTTCCGAAAGGCTCCAGCACGTGAACGTCTACCTTTCCACCACCGGCGCGAAACGCGTCGGCCAGTTTCCGCGACAGATCGGGCGGGAAATAGCTGTCATTGGCCGCGACCAGCCAGGTCACCGGCACCCGCGCGCCATGGCCGAATTCGGCGGCCGAAGCGATCAGCGTGTGCGGCGCGCAGACCTGATTCGGGAAGTCGTTGGCGTGGCCGCCGCGGCCGGCGGCGAATACGACGATGGTCCCGACCAGGGCCGGATCGGCCGCGGCGAGCGCCAGCGCGCCCCAGCCGCCGGCAGAGTGCCCGAGAACCACCGCACCGTCGCTTCGGATGAAGGGTTGTCCGCGCAGATAGTTCAACGCCGCCGATATTTCCTCGGCGGTGGCGCGCCCGGCATGGGAATAGTCGGCCTCGTCGCAGCCGCGCTGGTCCTCGAGATATTTTCCGCCCGTGGCGCCGTGGCCCGGGCGCTCCGGCACCAGCACGGCAAAACCCCTGGCCACCAGCCATGCCGCCAGCGCGCGGTATTCAGGCTGCGGCATTTGAGCGCGACGCAGAACGTTTTGGGTCGAGGCATGCGCAATCAGCGCCAGGCGAAACGGTCCCTCGCCCGGCGGGCGGAACAAGACGGCATGCGCCGCGGTGTCCGGATCCGGCGACGGTACCAGCCATTGCTGCTCGCGATTCGGCTCGGCCTCCGGACCTTGCGGACCTGTCCGACCTTGCGCGGTCGCGGCCTGCGTCGAGAGCGCACCCAGCACGACCAGAGCGAAAAGCACCTTGAATGACGGCATCAACTTACCCGGCACGACGGAGATGGGGATTTCTGGATCGGCGAACAGCGTAGCCACGGCGAATCAAATCCTGGACATTTTTCGGTGAAGACGACCTCTGCAAAGCCGCGGCCGGGCTTGGCCATGCCAGCCAAATCCTGCCAACCGCCGGGCCGGATGCTCCCTGAGGCATCAGTCTGTCCACTTTCGGTACAGTTGGGGAAGAAAACTGATGCAGAAAATCCACAGGTTAACTGATAATTAATGATAGACCTTGAAGCCGACGCGCCGACTTGCTTTGATTGGGTTCATGAGCACAACCCTGATCGAGGTTCGACCGGCCAAAGCTGCGGACGCGGCCGCGGTGGCGTCCACCCATGACGAAGCCTGGCGTTCGGCCTATCAGGGCATTATTCCCGGCGCCGAACTCGAGAAGCTGATCAACCGCCGCGGCCCGCAATGGTGGGACAGCGCCATCCGCAAGGGCAGCCGCGTCAGCGTGCTGGTGTTCGGCGACAAGGTCGCGGGCTACGCCAATTACGGCCGCAACCGCGCCCGCAGCCTGCACTTCGAAGGCGAGATCTACGAGCTCTATCTGCGACCAGAATTTCAGGGTCTCGGCTTCGGCCGCCGGCTGTTCACCGCGGCCAGGCGCGACCTGTTGCAGAGCGGCCTGAAGAGCATGGTGATCTGGGCGCTCTCCGACAACGATCCGGCGACCGAGTTTTACCGTGCGCTGGGCGGCCGCATGGTGGCGCGCTCCTCGGAGAAATTCGGGCCGAAGTCGCTCGACAAGGTCGCCTTCGCCTGGACCAATTGAGTTTCGCCATCCGAAGCACGCCTGATCCGGAAAGCGTGCTTCTATCCGAGAGGGCGTTTTCGCGCGAACTGGATGCCGGCTCGCGCGAAGAAGACGCGTGCAAGCCGATAGAGCCAACGCCGTCCGCCTCGATCCGGGACCTAACCCCAAAGCCTAGCGGAGCCATCCATGCGCATTGATGCCATATCGATCGGGATCGATCCGCCGCGCGAGGTCAATGTCATCATCGAAGTGCCGGTCGGCGGCGAGCCTATCAAATACGAGTTGAACAAGGAGGCCGGCACGCTCGTCGTCGACCGGTTTCTTTATACCGCCATGCGTTACCCCGGCAATTACGGGTTCATTCCGCACACGCTCTCGAATGACGGCGACCCCTGCGATGTGCTGGTCGCCAATACCCGCGCGATCGTCCCCGGCGCCGTAATGAGCGTGCGGCCGGTCGGCGTGCTCCTGATGGAGGACGAGGCCGGCGGCGACGAGAAAATCATCGCGGTGCCGTCGTCGAAACTGACCCAGCGCTACGACAAGGTCAGGACCTACAGCGACCTGCCCGACATCACGCTGCAGCAGATCCAGCATTTCTTCGAGCACTACAAGGATCTCGAACCCGCAAAATGGGTGAAGGTGTTGCGCTGGGGCGGCGCCGAGGACGCGCATCAACTGATCGCGGAAGGCATCGCGCGGGCGAAGGGGAAGTGACGACGTAGTCGTCATTCCGGGGCGATGCGTAGCGTCGAACCCGGAATCTCGAGGTTCCGGGTTCGCTCGCTTCACTCGCGCCCCGGAACGACGGTGCTCACACCGCGGGCTTGGGTAATCCGTGAATCGCGCACGCCGCGCGCAGCGTGTTGACCAGAAGACAGGCCACCGTCATCTGACCGACGCCCCCGGGCACCGGGGTGATCGCGCCCGCGACTTGCGATACTTCGGCGAAGGCGACATCGCCGACCAGGCGGGTTTTGCCGTCGGCGTCGGGCAGCCGGTTGATGCCGACATCGATCACGGTTGCGCCCGGTTTGATCCAGTCGCCGCGCACCATTTCCGGTCGGCCGACGGCGGCATAAACCAGATCGGCGCGGGCGCATAATTTCGCCAGTTCGCGCGAACGCGAATGCGCGATCGTCACGGTGGCGTTTTCGTTAAGCAGCAATTGCAGGAGCGGACGGCCGACCAGGTTGGAACGGCCGATCACGATCGCGTTCATGCCCTCGAGCGAGGCATGCACGCTCTTGGTCAGGATGATGCAGCCGAGCGGCGTGCACGGCGACAGCGCGGCAAATCCGCCGGCAAGCCGCCCGGCGTTGTTCGGATGCAGCCCGTCGACGTCCTTGGCGGGATCGATGGCGTTGATGACCGCTTCAGTATCAATTGACTTGGGCAGCGGCAGTTGCACCAGAATGCCGTGCACGAGAGGATCGCGATTGAGCCGCGCGATCAGTGCCAGCAAATCATCCTGCGCGACCTCGGCCGGCAACACGTGCTCGAACGACGCCATGCCGGCTTCCTGCGACTGCTTGTGCTTGGAGCGGACATAGACCTGGCTGGCGGGATCGCTGCCAACCAACACCACCGCGAGACCGGGCGTGAGCCCATTCGCACGCTGCACCCGCCCAACCTCGGCGGCAACACGTGCGCGAAGCTCGGCGGCGATACGTTTTCCATCGATGATCCGGGCCGTCATTTGGTTCCCTGGTCCTTGAGCTAGATGCATGATCCGGAAAAGTGGAAACCGGTTTTCCGATAAGATCATGCTCAAACAAAGAGATGAGATCATGATCCGATTCAACCTGATCGGATCATGATCTAGTCCGAGTTTTTTGCCGTTAGCCGTCGCAAGGCGTCGCCAAGACCGGTCGGATCGCCATCGACGGCCACCTGCTTGAGGCGCGATGTCGTGCCGGACAGAATGCGCACTCTGGCCTTGGGGACGCCGAGCGCCTTGGCCAAGAGCTCCGTCACCGCGCGATTGGCTTCGCCGCCGTCGGCGATGGCGCGGACGCGCACCTTGACCACGCTACGGCCATCGGCAAGCGTCTCGACACCGTCGATGTCGTCGCGGCCGCCGCGCGGCGTCACCCGCAATGCGACGCTGATGCCCTGGCTGGAAGTGCGCCAAGGATCAGGTCGAGGATCAGCCATCCACGCACGCGATCAGAAGACGCTGGGGTAGATGTAGTAGGTGATCACCCGCTGGATGAACATGATGATCAGGATCAGGATGATCGGCGAGATATCGAGCCCGCCCAGATTCGGCATGAAGGAGCGGATCGGCGCCAGCAGCGGTTCGGTGATCCGGTACAGGAATTCTGCCACCGCCGACACAAACTGGTTGCGCGTGTTCACGACATTGAAGGCGATCAACCACGACAGGATGGCCGAGGCGATCAGGAGCCAGACATAGAGATCCAGGACGATGAGAACGATGTCGAGAACGGCACGCATGGCGGGGATTACTCGCAAGGTAGGTCGCGGATTCGACTTCCTGCTAAATATCGGTTCCATCCCTGGCAAACAAGGGAAGTTCCTGCCAAAAGCCCCGGAAAACCGCGATTTCGCGTTCTTGACTTGACCTTGGCGCGGATTGTAAATGGCGCCGATTGTTGGCCGTCTCCCTTCATGAGGCGGCTCGCGATGGGGCCATAGCTCAGCTGGGAGAGCGCGTCGTTCGCAATGACGAGGTCGGCGGTTCGATCCCGCCTGGCTCCACCAGCCTTCGCCGGCTGCGCCTGCTTCGGCTCGGCAAGCCCTTTCGTAGCGAAGGCTGCCGCGTCGTAGCCCGAAGGGCGAAGACGGGCCGCGAACTACTCGCAGGGAAACTTATTTCCCCTCGGACGTTGGCGGTCTGCCAGCCCGCGATCCCCTCGCCCGCGCCAGAAAGTCCCGCGTTTCCCGCCGCTCGTTCAGCCATCCGCTCCAGCGCTTGAACACTTTTGTCATGCGGTCAGGCTCGACGCCGAGCTGCACCATTGCCACGCCGCCATTGACGGATTCGCGATACTCGGCGATCAGGCCGTCGCGCAGGACGAACCGGCTGATACCGTCGATCACGACGCGGCGGCCCTCGAACTGCGGGATTTTCGAGGTGAAGCTCGACAGCGACCACGCATAGCCCTGCTCGCCGTCGCAGACGGGATCAAACATCTCCCATCGATAGTCGGCCGCATCGCGATGAAACAGATCGGCCAACATATGCGCGATGTCGGCGCGGCCCCGATGGCCGCCGTAGATGTAGTCGTAATAGACGGCATCCTCGGTGAAATGCCGGGCAAAGCGCGCGCCGTCTCCGGATTCCGCCGACAGCGTGAAGTCGTTCAGGAGCTGTGCGAACTCATCGCCGGTCATGCCGCCATCCCCATGCGTTGCTGCTGGGCTGACGCTAGCATATTTGCGATGTGAGAGGTTTCCCGCTCGCGGGGAGGCGAGCGCTATTCCGCGGCTTCCGACATGACCGAGGCCGGCACTCGGTTCAGCCAGCCATCGAGGAACCGCTTCAGCCAGGCGCGCTCGGCCACGTCATAGCGCGCGCGATCTTCGAAATGCTGGTGGCGCGGGCGCGCGCCCGGCAATTCGAGGCGCGCATGGCCCCGCGTCGTCCAGCGATGCATCATCGCGTAGGTCACATCAGGGTGAAACTGGAAACCGAAGGAATTTCCCGATCGGATCGCCTGCACCGGGAAGTCGCCGCCTTCCGCCAGCAATTCGGTGCCCGAGGGAAGTTCGAATCCTTCGCGGTGCCAATGGTAGACATGATCCGGCCAATGCTGACAGATCCTGAGCCCCGCGCGCGTGGGACGGATCGGGTAGTACCCGATCTCCGCGCGGCCCTGCGGATGCGGCGCAACCCGAGCGCCAAGCTGCTTGGCGAGCATCTGCGCACCCAGGCAGATCCCCAGGAATGGCCGCTGCTCCAGGAGCGGGACCGCGATCCAGTCAATCTCCCGGCGGACGAACTCATCGGGATCGTTTGCGCTCATCGGGCCACCGAAGATCACGGCGCCGGCATGGCCCTGCAGCGTCTCCGGCAGCGCATCGCCAAAGCGTGGACGCCTGATGTCCAGTCCATGACCGAGCGCCCGCAGCGCGTTGCCGATGCGCCCCGGGGTCGAGGTCTCCTGATGCAGGACGATCAGTACCGGCAGAAGCGGTTCGGTGGCCGCCAAAGGTCCATCAAGGGGTCCGCCAACGGCTGGCTGGGCTTCGGCCACGAGGCGCCGCGCGGTTCCGGCACTGATGCTAACGGCGTGAGACGTCATCGACCTTTCTTTTCGCGGCCATCAAACCTCAACTATACCTAAGTGAGGGTTAATTTCGGGTGAGTGCATATTCACCGAGAAGCAAACCACGGGCCAAAAATGGGCCTTTCGGATGGGGCCGTCAGCGCTTTCGCAGCTGAAGGCGGGCAACGGCCGCCAGGATAAACCCGCGCGGAAACAGCCGCAGCAGAAGCGGCACAAGCTTGATGCCGAGGCCCGGCATCACCGCCCGCTTATTGGCCATCAATCCGCGATATCCAGCCCGGGCGACGTTGGCGGCGGAGACATTGAGGACAGCGGAATCAAATCCGGGTTCGAACCCCGCCCGCGTCTGAAATTCGGACGGCACCGGACCCGGACAAAGCACGGTCACGCGCACGCCGCGTGGGCCGAGCTCCCCGCGCAAGGCTTCGGTGAGCGACACCACATAGGCCTTAGAGGCGTAATACACGGCCATGCCGGGTCCCGGCAGGAAGCCCGCGATAGATCCTACGTTGAGGACGCCGCCGCGATGCCGGATCAGATGCTCGGAAAACCGCAACGACAGATCGGTCAATGCGCGGATATTTACCGCAATGATGCCCAGCTGTTCTGCGCGGTCCAGTTCGACGGCGCTGCCGAACAGGCCAAACCCGGCATTGTTGACGACAAATTCGACCTCCACCCCTGCGGCAGCCAGGGCGTCGGCAATCTTGTCACCGGCGTCGGGTTGTTCAAGATCGCAGGCAATCACGATCGGGGTGCCGCGGCCGGCGGCGGCGATTTCCGCCGACAGGGCCGCCAGGCGATCCGCGCGTCGTGCCACCAGAGCCAGGCGATGGCCTTTGGATGCGAAAACACGCGCCAGTTCGGTGCCTATCCCAGCCGAGGCACCGGTAATCAGCGTCACCCGCTCAGTCACGATTTAATGCTCGTAAATTGCACTATATGCGGCCACTTCTGTCGACGAGAGAGCATAGGCCTTAGGCGGGATGCAAGCCGCCTGCAAGCATTTCGGCGGCTTCAGGCCCACAATGGGGCAGAATTAGACAGCAGCCTTTGGGTCAAAGCTTCGTCGCAATGCCAGACGGTCAAGTACATTAAAATTTTTTCATGTGCGGCGCGGCGCGTTCAGAGACTACGAGGTGCCCGCACCGCCGTACGGTGTCCGGCCCGCAAGTCCTAATGGCCTGCCACCGCCGCGGACTGCCTGGCGGCAACCCGGTGCTTGAGATCGATCCGGTCTCGGGAAGACACCCCGAGCAGGTCGGCGGCGCGCCAGACCACGTTATCCTCGAACTCGCTGACCTGGCCGTCGGCGTAGACCAGTTCCCACATCATTTCGACAATGCGAAAGCGGCCTGCCTCATTGACCGAGCGCATGATGACGCTGGTGAAATGATAGAGATCAACCGCCTCGCCCTCGACCAGCGTCGCCGACGCGATCAGCTCGTCCGCCGTTCCCGGATCAAGCCCGAAGCGGCTCTCGATCAGGCTGTGAAGCTTGCGCTTTTCGGCCTCGGACGGTTCGCCGTCGAGCGAAATGACGTGAATCAGCAGCGCCGTTGCGGCCAGACGATACCCGGTATCGTCAAATGTCCGGTGTGCGTGCGCGGTGGGAGAAATTACATCGGCGATGAATTGGCGAAGTCCGTCGAGCATCATTTCCTGCCGAAATCGAGTGGTCGCTTGGCCGCCGCATCCGGCGGCTGCCACCGGTATATGGGCCGGAAATCCGGCGCGCGCAATTGGCGCCGCTGGCGCATCTGCATTACGATTAGTCAATCTGGCGGGGTGGATTTGACATTCGCAACGCTGCCTGCAAAGACGCGGTGCGAATGTTGGAACCGGACCACTAGCGCGTTTTCGAGCGACCGGTTCGCGTAAAAGAAAACGCGTCAAAACAAGAGATTGGAGCGCCGTTCTGATTCAATCAGAACCGACGCTCTAGGGTATCTCGTACACCACGATCTTGTCGGCGATGCCCCGCAGCGCAGCCTGCTTCTGGATCGGCGTAATCGCCTCCTTGTCGAGGATCGCGGCCACGGCGGGCGCATCGATCACCGGCCCGGTGATGTGGATGGCCTGCGAGGTCGCCAGCCCCTGAACCCGGGCTGCGATGTTGACGGTCTGGCCGAAATAATCCTGTCGCTCGTTGAGCATGACGGCAAGGCACGGGCCCTCGTGAATGCCGATCTTGACCACCAGATCGTCGGTGCCTCGCTGCCTGTTCAGCTCGTCCATCGCGGCGCGCATCCGCAAGCCCGCGACAATCGCGTGTTCGGGCTTGATGAAGGTCGCCATCACGGCGTCGCCGATCGTCTTCACGACGGCGCCCTTCTCGGACGAGATGATTTCCAGCAGCGCCCGGAAATGCGCGCGGACCAGATCGAATGCGGCGAGGTCGCCAACCCGCTCGTACAGCGCGGTCGAGCCCTTGAGGTCGGTGAACAGGAACGTCAGCGAGGTGATCTTGAGGCGCTGATCGATATCGAGGTTGTCGGCCTTGAACACGTCGCGGAAGGTCTGGTTGGACAATATCCGCTTGGCGGTAAGGAACGGCCGGCGCTTGCCGAGCAGGTCGTGGAGCGCGTCGGCCGCGACAAAGACGGTGGGCAGCGTCCGCACGCCCGACTGATTGTCGAGCGCAAGCCGCAAGGGGCCCGGACGCAATGTGATCGACCCGGTCGGCGGGTGCGCCTTGTTGTAGATCAGCCCGAGCTGCTGGCGTTCCTTGGTCGGCTCGCCCTGAACGTCGATGAAATGCGCCGAATGCGTCACCGGCTCGAAAGCGATGATGAATTGCGGCGGGAGCTGCAGCGACAATACCGCTCTTTCGCCGGCGGGCAGCTCCAGCGCATCGAGCGTCACTTCCTCGGTCAGCGAGGCGAACGAACCTTCGTCGAGATCGATGCCCGAACTCCAGAACACCTGCTTGTAATATTCCCACAGCGGCAGCGTGTTCGGGTCATGCGCCGCGATGCGTCTGATCTTGGGACTGACGGTAAAGGCGACCTCGACCTGCTCGTCGACTGAAGGCTCATAGCCGCAGGCGCATAATCCGCAATGGTAGTCGTCGTGGCGCAGCGATTTCAGCGTGTCGTGCGCATCGAGCACGCCGCTGCAGCCGGGGCACAGCACATTCCAGGTGAGATCGAACAGGCCGAGCCGCGCGGCATGAAGGAAGCCTGAAATCACATGCTCTTCGTCGAAACCGGCGCGTTTGGAAAAATCCAGGACGTTGATTCGATTGAGCTCGTGGTCTTCCCCGTTGTCGATCAGGTCTGCGATCGCAGCCGCGACCGCCGGATCCGCGGTCTGCTTCAGAACTGAAAACTGGGCCTGTATGTCGCTCATGAGCTCAACCCTAAATGGGATTGCGGGTGCGCCCGAGTCATCCCCCATCAACGCTTCGTGATGGAAAACATCGGCGAGCGGTCGGGCTGCGTCGTCACGATGCCGACCGGCATCACCGGTTCCTGGTCCGGAAGTGTGACGCGGAACGCGCCGATGATCTTGGCGAGCGCCAATGTGGCCTCCACCAGCGCGAAATGCGCGCCGATGCAGATCCGCGGGCCGACACCGAACGGCAGATAGGCAAAGCGGTCGGGCGGCGGCGCCGGCGGCATGAATCGCTGGGGGATGAAGGCGTTCGGCTCGCGCCAGAGTTTTTCATGCCGGTGCAGCAGCCACGGCGCCATCAGCACCACATCGTTCTTCCGGATCGGCAGGCCCGCGACCACATCGGCCGCGGCGGCCGCGCGCGCGATCAGAAACGCCGGCGGATAGAGCCGCAAGGTCTCATCGACCACCGCGCGGGCAAATTTAAGCCGGTCGAGATCGAGCGCGCCATCCGCGGTCGCGCCCCTGACCTCGACGGCCAGCTGTTCCTGGGTCGTGGGATCAAGCGCGAGCAGATAGAGCGACCAGAACAGCGCCGTGGCGGTGGTCTCATGGCCGGCGAGAATCATGGTCGCAACCTGATCGCCGAGTTGTTCGTCGGTGAAGGCCTCGCCGGTCTCGGGATCGCGCGCGGCGTCCATCAGGTCGAACAGGTCACGCGCTGGCGCGCCCTCCTGCTTGCCGGCGGCGCGGCGCTCCGCCATCAACTGGCCGACGAAACGGGTCCATCGCTTGCGGAAACGCGCGCGCGAATAATCCTGCGGGCTTGGCCAGCCGAGCGGCAGAACCATGTCGAGCAGATGCGGCCGTGCCAGCCGCTCGCCATATTCCATCACGAAGTCGCGCAACGTGGCGCCGTGACGTTCCATCCCGAACGAGAACATGGTGCGCCCGGCGATCTCGAGCGTCATCCGCTGCATCGTCTCGCGCAGGTCAACCGGCCCAGCGCTTGCCGCTTGCAGCTTGGCGATCGTTTCATCCGTCACCGCGATCATGTGCGGAATGAGCCCCTCCACCGCGCGCGGCGTAAACGCCGGCGCCAGCGTTCGCCGCTGGTGCTTCCAGGCGCGGCCCTCGGCGATCAAGAGACCTTCGCCAAGCATCGGACGCAGCACCCTTATGCCGGCGGGCGTCCGCCTGTAGTTCTCGTAATTGTCGACCAGCACATGCCGGATCGCATCCGGCGTGTTGAGGATAAAGCTGGAGCGCCAGAAGAAGCGACCCTGGATAATGTCGTCTTCGTAGGCGCGCTGGCCCCAGGTTCCGATCGCGTTCTCGCGCATCGCCGCGAGCCGCGAAAGTGCGGTCATGGTTTCGGGGGCGCGTGGCGGATGAGGGGGGACCAGCGGCTGACGCGTGGCCGGGATGTCCCAGGCTTCGGCAATGCTCACGAATGTCCTCGCAAAATCCATCACGGGATCAGGATCATCTAATCATATCAGGTCCGGAATCCAGGCGCCATGAAGGCGGTGGAGCCCGCTGACGGCCCGATCAGGGGCCGGATTGACGCAATTGTGACGCCAGCGTCCCGAATCCGAAGTTCGCACCTTCCTTGCAGCACCCTCTCTTGCGAACTTCGGATTCGAGAGGACACTAGAAATCTATGCTTCTAGTGCGGTTTTGGTTCAGAAGTTCTCTTGATGGACTCGCCGCACCGGTGAAGAGAACTTCTGAACCACCACATCAGTGCCCACTTTCCGAAGTTCGCGATCCGTCTCAACAACACCCTTTTTGCGAACTTCGGAAAGCTATGGGCACTAGCAAGACAATGATTCTAGTACCGCTTGTCGATCTGAAGTCCCTGAAAGAACTTTGCCGCTTGTGGTGCAGGGACTTCAGATCGGCGGTACTAGGGCGATTTTCGGCAATTTGCCGCGACAAGGCCTCTGTTGCCGCGGCCCAACCTCTGGACAGCCAAGGACTTTCGCAGGCATCACTGCAAGTCGCCAGGGAATCACGCCGGCCACGACCGGCACCAACGGAACAGGCCATGACCGTACAGTCAGAACGCTCGATGTTCGCCACCGAGGGCATCGCAGCACCGCTGCGTTATCCCACGTTCCGGCGGATCTGGCTGGCGAGCCTGTTGTCCAATCTCGGTCTGTTGATCCAGGCGGTCGGCGCGGCCTGGGCCATGACCCAGATGACGTCATCCGCCGACAAGGTCGCGCTGGTGCAGACCGCGCTGATGCTGCCCGTGATGCTGATCTCGATGCCGGCCGGCGCCATCGCCGACATGTATGACCGCCGCATCGTGGCGCTGGTTTCGCTGTCGATCGCGCTTGTAGGCGCAACCGCCCTCACCGTGCTGGCGTGGCTCGGCCTGGTTACGCCGGAGATCCTGCTGGCGTTTTGTTTTGTCGTCGGCAGCGGCATGGCGCTGTTCGGCCCCGCCTGGCAATCCTCGGTCACCGAGCAGGTGCCGGCGGAAACGCTGCCCTCCGCGGTGGCGCTGAACGGCATCAGCTACAATATCGCGCGAAGCTTTGGCCCCGCAATCGGCGGCATCGTCGTCGCCACCGCCGGCGCGGTCGCAGCCTTCGCCGCCAACGCGGTGCTCTATCTTCCGCTTTTGATCGTGCTGTTTCTCTGGCGCCGCACCAGCGAGCCGTCGCGGCTGCCGCGCGAGCGTCTCAACCGCGCCATCGTCTCGGGCGTGCGCTACATCGCCAATTCACCCTCGATCAAGATCGTGCTGACGCGCACCTTTGTGACCGGCCTGATCGGCGGTTCGGTATCGGCGCTGATGCCGCTGGTCGCGCGCGATCTCCTGCATGGCGGCGCGCAAACCTACGGCATCATGCTCGGCGCCTTCGGCATGGGCGCGGTGCTCGGCGCGCTCAACATCGCCGAGGTGCGCAAACGCCTGAGCGGCGAGGCCGCGATCCGCGCCTGCGCATTGTCGATGGCCGGCGCCATCGCGGCGGTGGCGCTGAGCCGGGAGCCGGTGCTGACGGCGACGGCGCTGGTGATCGCCGGCGCAATGTGGATGCTCGCGGTGGCCTTGTTCAACATCGGCGTACAGCTCTCGGCGCCGCGCTGGGTCGCAGGCCGCTCGCTGGCGGCCTTTCAGGCGTCGATTGCCGGCGGCATCGCCATCGGCAGCTGGGGCTGGGGACGCCTGACCGACATGGTCGGCGTCGAGGCCGCGCTACTCGTCTCCGCCGCCCTGATGCTGGTCTCGCCACTGCTCGGCCTGTGGCTGCGGATGCCGAGGATCGGCGCACGCAACGAGGATGCGGAAGTGCTGGCCGATCCCGAAGTGCAGCTGTCGCTGACCGCCCGCAGCGGACCGCTGGTGGTCGAGATCGAATATCGCGTCGCGCAGGATAACGCCCGCGCCTTCCACAATGTCATGCAGGAGGTCCAGCTCAGCCGCCAGCGCAACGGCGCCTATGGCTGGTCGATCGCGCGCGACATCGCCGACCCCGAACTGTGGACCGAACGCTATCACTGCCCGACCTGGCTCGATTATCTGCGCCAGCGCAACCGCTCGACGCAATCCGAGCGCGCGCTGCATCAGCGCGCCATGGATTTCCATCTCGGGCCCGATCCGGTGCGCGTCCGCCGCATGCTGGAGCGGCCGTTCGGATCGGTGCGCTGGAAGGAAGACACCCCCGACCGCGCGGCAGGCGAGGTATTGCCGGTCACCTCGTCCGCGGTGGGCGGCAGCACCTGACTTCCGGAAATTGCTATTGCGGGGCGCGCGTCAGCGCGAGCCTTCGCGACAAGCGTTGCGCGCTTGAGCGGGGAATGACTGGCCCTGCGGCGGCTACTGACCGTTCTCGGTCAGAACCTTTTCGCAGGCCTTGCTGAGCCGGGCGCGGTGTTGCTTCAGGCAGGCCAGCACGACCGAATCGCCTTCATTGATCACGGCCCGGCAGAAGCGCGAAACGTCGCGCGCGCAGGCATCATGGCCCTGCTGCGCCAATGCCGCCGAGGCCATCAGAACAAACGGAAAAATCAAAAGAATTCTAAACATCTGATTGCGCCCTGCTTCACTCTCGAGCGCGATCAAATTCTGCAGCGCCGTTGATGTCAATGCGCGATAAGCGCGCAAATCGGCGTCGGACAGCATCTCGTGGCAGGCCGAAAGCAAGCGGGCCAGCTTCCGGGCAAGCCTTGTTGCAGAAGAGCCTTGCGGCAGGGATTACTGAGCCGCGACCTTGCTGGACTTCTGGGCCAGATCCCGGTCCATCACGGTGCGGCAACCCGCGCTCAATTCGGCCCGGTGCTTGAACATGCAGGCGGTGATTTTCGGAATATTCGGAATTTCAGAGCTGCAGAGGCGAAACGCGTCGCCGCTGCACATTTGCTGCGCCTCGGCGCTGAAAGCGAAACCCGACGTCGACGACAGCGCGGAGACGGAGGCGGCGACGGCCAGCGCGAGAGCTGCCTGGCGAAGCGTCCTGGTGAAAGATGCGGTCATTTTAGGCTCCCGTTGGTTCGCCGGATCGGTGGCGCGTTGCTGATGCCTATGAGTGCCCTGGCCGCGCGGTCCGGACTGTGACATCAGTCACTCAACTGCCAAACTGTGACATCTTCACTCAGACGCGCATTCTTGACGGGAACCGGTCTCCATCTCGTTAGAAAACTCGTTAGAAATCGCCGTGAGCGGAATGTAGCGGGGCGCCAATTAGGCCCGGGAACCAGGGCCGCGTTGGTGGAGCGTTAATAACTGTTTCCGATAAATGCCCTGACGACGATTTTATCTTTGTTGTTTGGGAAAGAGTAACCATGCGTAACGCGTTGGGTCTGATGTTGGCGAGTGTCGCTGCCGCTGTTGTCATCGCCGGCGTATGGTTCTGGACGACATCCCCGCGCGGTGTTTTGGCCGCCCCCCAGACCGTTGCCGCCGCATCCGCCGCGCCGGTTCCAGCGCCCCCCTCTGCCAAATCGGTAGCGCCACGTGACGAGGTCGAGGCGACCGGCACCATTCCGGACAAGGCCGCAGCCACCCCACAACCGAAATCCATATGCGCCAATCCTGACGCGCTTGGCGTTGCCCGCGTGGTGGAGATCGACACCACCGGCGGGCCGGGCTTCGGCTTCGAGCATTTCAAACAGTTCGACTTTCTGGGCGACAAGGAAATCGTGCTGACCTTCGACGACGGCCCATGGCCCGCTAACACGCCCGCCGTGCTCAAGGCGCTGGCCGACGAATGCACCAAGGCGGTGTTCTTCCCGATCGGCAAGCATGCGACCTACCATCCCGAGATTCTCAGGCAGGTGGCCGCGGCTGGTCACACCGTTGGCGCGCATACCTGGTCGCACGCCAACCTGAATTCAAAGAAGATGACCGAGCAGCTCGCCAAGGACGAGATCGAAAAAGGCTACAGCGCGGTCAAGCTTGCGCTCGGCGCGGCGCCGGCGCCGTTCTTCCGCTTTCCGGAACTGCAGCATGGCCCCGCGGCGATGGCCTATCTCGGCTCGCGCAACATCGCGATGTTTTCATGCGACCTCGACTCCTTCGACTTCAGGGCGAAGAATTCCGACCAGATCATCAATACCGTCATGACCAAGCTCGACAAGCAGGGCAAGGGCATCATCCTGATGCACGATTTCCAAAAGCATACGGCCGAAGCCTTGCCCGCTTTGCTTCGCCGCCTGAAGGCCGGCGGCTACAAGGTCGTGCAGATGAAAGCCAGGACGCCGCTGCAAACCTTGCCCGAATATGACGAAGCCCTGATCAAGGACATGAAGCTGCCGGTCGCGAGCACGCGGGCCGTGAACAGCGTGGTTCAGACGGTTTCGCAGTAGATCGAGGCATCGCTGCGGGCCCGGCTTGCGCTCTCACGCTCTTCGGGTGCAGGGCACATGGCCCTTGACGGTCTGGATTGGCGTTGTCGGCCCGGGCGCGGGCAGTTTGGATGCGGCGACGAATTCGGCCCAGGCGACATCGGACGACCAGTTCAAATAAGCGACGATGGCGCCCGACAATAAGAGCAGAACGAAAACCTCAATCAGCAAGATCCAAACGATCGACGGCCAGAAGCCTTGGCGAGGCGCTGCGCTGTTGTCGGCTGGTGACGTCACGGATGCCTCCCACGAGCGGTTCGCATCGTGTTCTACTGCGGCCGCGAGTGCCCCGCTGTGAACGGCTTCACACAGCTTCGGATAAATTCAGCGTCGGCGCGATCCGGCGGGTGGAGCATGATCCGGACCAGCAGGGTCGCGTGAGCGCAAAGTGGGAAGCGGTTTTCCCTTAGCTAACAAACGCGAAGCGTTTGCGCGGAGACCATGCTCAAGGAAAAGGGATCGGGCCGATGCCCCATCCGATATGACAGCCTCGCTTACCAGTAGATGCCGTGGCGATGCAGCTCGTAGATCACGCGCGCTTCCATCGATTCACGCTTGTGCTTCTTTTCGGCCTTCTTGTCGGCCACCGGCTTGCCTTGATCGGCTTTGGGCTGATCGGCCGTCGGTTCGACGGCGGCGGGCCGCTCGACGAATTTCGGCGCATCGGCCTTGGGTGCCTCGGCCTTCGGCGCTTCCGCCGGTTTGGGCTGCTCGGCCGCGGCCGGATCATCGTTCGACGCCATCGTCAGGCTTCGCGACACGCCGGCCTGGGCGCTTGCGGACATCAAAACCATCGCGGCGATCAGAATGAACTTGCGCATGTGAAATCTCCCCTGGCTGGTTGATGCAGTGGAGACTAGGGCAAGCGGAGGGAGAGGTATGTGAGCCGGATCACGCAAGGCTTCAGCCTGCGCGATCTGATCGCGCGACGCCTTCTGACAAGCGCGCGTCCACCCTCGCGGGGAACATTCCCGAAACAAGCTCCACTAACAACAATGAGACCGGTCTCGGTCCGATCTTAGCGCGGGCCCGAACCGGCGCGTTGCATCGCTGATCCGACGCCCGGAGGCTCGACGACACCAGCCTTCGCCTCGCCGGCATCGGCCACGATCCGGAACGACACACGCGTGGAGTTAGACCAGCTCAACAGTGCACTTACGCCGATCATCGCCGCGATGCCGAAGACGCCCACCACGAAGCGAGTCATGACGCTGCCCGGCGTTCCGACCACGGCGACCTGTCCGACAAAGGCGAGCGTCACCCCGAGGCAGAAGACCTCCAGCGAATGCTGCCCGCAAAGAATAAGCGGCCGCACGACCCGCCAGGTCAGCGGCGGCCAGTCCCGCGGAATCAGCCAATCGGCGACGATCGCGAGCGTCAGAAAGTGCAGCAGGCGCAAAACGCCGAGATTGGTCTTGCCGAACGCGTAAAGGCTCCATTCCGGAATGTAGGCGCCAAGGTTCAGGCGATTCCAGGCGAGAAACATAACGAAGACGGCCACCGCGTAGATGGCCGCGAGAATCAGCACCAGCCGCGATCGCACCAGCGGCCACACCCAGTCGGCCGCGCCGAGGCCGCACCACACACCCAGCACGAACAAGAATTGCCAGGCCAGCGGATTGAAGTACCAGTATCCGTGCGGGAAGGACGGAAGGTTGAGCCCGAACAGGTTGGCGGCGGCATAAATGGCCGCGGCTAACGCCAGCGCCAGCGCGGGCGCCTTTTGCAGCAGCCAAAGGACCACCGGCGAGACCGCCAGCACCACGACATAGAGCGGCAGCACATTCATATTCACCGGCATGTACTTCAGTTGCAGCAGCGCAAGAATGCTTTCGTCGGGCCGCTCGTGGAGAATGCGGATGTTCACCGCGTCGTCGAGCGCATGCGAACCGTGCGACAGCCAGAAGACCTCGCCGATAAGGATCACGAACAGGACTATCTGGGCGATGTAGGCCTCGAACGCACGCCGCACGATCTGCGCGCCGCCTACCACGAAGCCGCGCTGCTCCATCACGCGCCCATAGACATAGGCGTTGGCGTAACCGGAGACGAAGATGAAGACCTCGGCCGGATCGCTGAAGCCGTAGTTCCAAGGCGTGATCCTGTTGAAGATGGTGCCGGGGATGTGGGCCAGAAAAATAAGCCAGAGCGCAAACCCGCGATAAAGGTCGAGCCGGAAGTCGCGCGGTATCTCGACCGGATTTGCTTTAACACCGGGCGTCGGCATGTCCATCCCGTTGCTTTATCGCCCGCTGGCGAACGGGCATGCGGTTATAGATCGGGCAAGAACTGGCGGCGCGCCTTGACAAAGGTCAACGATTTTACCGCCGGAAAGCGCGGCAAATTACCGCCGTCACGACCTTGTGTTCGGACTGCCCATGACCATCTATTTTGGAAGGCAGGAGGGGTCAAATGCGCACGCTTTTGAGATTGACCTGGAAATTGACCAAGTGGACCGGTGTCACCGTGCTGTTGGGTTACATTGCGGTGTGCACGGGAATGTACGTGATGCAGCGGACGCTGGTGTTTCCGAAGCTGGCGGACCACGTTACCGCGGCAGATGCGGGCTTCCCCGAGGCGCAGGAGGTCGCGTTGCAGACATCCGACGGCGAGCGTCTGGTCGCGTGGTATGTGGCGCCCAAGCCCGACAAGCCTCTTTTCATCTATTTCCATGGCAACGGCGACACCCTTAACTGGCGCGTCAGCCGGGACCGCAGTCTCGTAGCCGACGGCAGCGGGCTGCTCGCGGTTTCGTACAGGGGCTATGAGGGATCGACCGGAAGCCCATCTGAAGACGGGCTGCATCTCGACGCCGCGGCGGCTTACGCGTTCGCAGCCGATCATCAGATCGCGCCGGACCGCATCGTTCTGTGGGGGCATTCGCTTGGCACTGGCGTCGCCGTCTGGCTTGCGGCCGAGCGGAAGATCAAGGCGCTGGTGCTGGAAGCACCTTATACTTCGATTGCTGACGTCGCGGCCATGAATTACCCACTCCTGCCCGTGCGGTGGCTGCTCAAGGATCAATTCCATTCGGATTGGCAGATCGGCAAGGTGACCGCGCCGGTGCTGGTCTTCCACGGCGCCAAGGACGACACGATCCCGATCTCGTTCGGGCAACGTCTCTACAGCCTCATCAAGGCGCCCAAATGTTTCGTCCGCTTTCCGCTTGGCGGCCACGGCGATCTCGATGACGGCAAGATCCTCGCGAGCATTCGCGACTTCATCGCCAGGCCATGGCAGCGCTCCGCCAAGCCAGCCGACGCTGATGGCTGCGAGCGCGGTAGCGTCGCGAGCTGACCGGGCGTAGCTCGACAAGAAGCAAAGGTTTCCCGTCTTACGGCGTGGTAGCGAAATGTCCGCAGTACCCCCCGTCACCGGACAGGTTCGTGATCTCAACCTCGACGAAGCGATGCGGCGGACTGCCGTTGCTGTGCGATGCGGCGGTAGAGAGAATCGACTTGCTCTTTGAAACGCTCCGCAATCACTCGTCTCTTGACCTTGAGGGTGGGCGTGAGGCTTCCGTCCTCGATCGTCCATGGAGTAGTGGTCACGTGGATAGCGCGCACTTGCCAAAATGGTGGCAGGCCGCGCGTCTGGGCCGAGATGCGTGAGAGGATCGCATCCGTGGTGACGGACCCATTGAGGTCAGCCGGATCGATCGCAAGATCACGCGCAAGCAGGAGCCAGCCTTCGCGATTGAGCACGAGGATTGCAACGACGCAGGGCCGTTGGTCACCGATGAGACATACCTGCTCGAACAGCGGATCGTTCTGGATCGCCGCCTCGACGGCGCTCGGCGCGACATGCTCTCCGGTCGAGAGAACGAGTATTTCCTTGAGCCGGCCCGTGATGAAGATGCTGCGGTTGCGGATCTCCGCGATGTCGCCGGTCCTGAGCCAGCCATCCGGCGACAGGGCTTGGGCCGTCGCCTGCTCATTTTGCCAGTAGCCCTGCATGACCGCCGGCGATCGCACGATGAGTTCCGATTGCTCGCCGAGTTCTAGCTTCAAGGCCGTAAAGCGGTTGGCCGGCCGAACCGGGCAGGCTGTTCTCGATGGCTGTCGAAGTGACAACGGGGCCCGCCTCCGTCAGCCCGTAGCCCTCGATGAGCGGCAAGCCAAGGCTGAGGAAGAATTGGGCAACCTTGGCCGGAAGCGCAGCCCCGCCGCTCAGCGCCACGCGGGCGCGTCCTCCGAAGGCGGCGAGGACCCTGCGCGCCACCAACCGTTCGAGCAACGGCCAGAGCATCCCGCTTGCAACGAGACCGGGTGCCGGGCCGCGGCCATGCCGATATTCATACAGCTCCCAGCCGAGGCTCGCAGCTCGCGCAACCATCCGGCGCTTTAACGGACTGGCTTCCGCCTCGCGGCGCACCACCTCGTAGATTCGCTCATAGAGCGTCGGGACAGCGACAAGTACCGTTGGGCGGATGGTCGCGAGGTCCTCTTGCAACCGCTCGACAGAGCGAGCGTAGACAACGCGCGAGCCTGCCATCATCGGCAAGTAGTAGCCTATCGTGCGCTCGAAAGCGTGGGCCAGGGGTAGAATCGAAAGAAAGACGTCGCTCGGCAGCGGCGGAATGAGCTTCGTGTTCGCTTCAGCGTTCCACAGGATGGCGGAATGCGTGAGCATCACGCCTTTCGGGCGACCCGTCGTACCCGAGGTATAAACGATGGTCGCGACATCCTGCGGAGCGCAGCGCAAGGCACTGGTGTCGGGCCGGCTTTCCGCGAGAGCACCGAGGAGCGTGGAGAGCCGCCGGTGGCCCGGCGGCGGAACGGCTACTCCGTCGAGCCCCTCCCTCACCCAGACGTGCTCAAGGGCTCCGTTAGCGTCGACGAGGGGCGCAAGCGTACTCCATCGCGCTGCAGTATCGATGAGGCAGAGCCGGGCGCCTGAGTCCGCAAGCACGAAAGCGATGTTTTCACGGCTGTCATGCTCATAGAGCGGAACCGTGATCAAGCCGTTGGCCATTGCCGCAAGGTCAAATGCCACCCAATCGGTGCCGTTCGGCAGCAAAACCGCGGCGCGATCGCCTGGCCGCAGCCCGATGCGCGAGATCGCCCCGCGCAGGCAAGCGACGCGCTGCGCCATCTCCTGCCAGGTCAGCTCTTCCCAACGACCGTCCCGATACTCGCAGTAGGCAACCGCATCAGGGCGACGGTCCACACATTTGGCGAAGAGCCCGGGAAGGGTCCCGGCCTCCTCGCAGGATATTATGTCGGTCGGTTCTGGTGGGTTCGATCCCATTTTTCAACTACCGCACGGTGACGTCCTTCCGTGTTGATTTCAATCAACACGATCGACCTTCTCGGTGTGCCATCTGCCGTGGTTGGCGAAGACCCACATCTGACCCGATGGCCTGCGTAATCGGATCTCTGGGGATACGCGCTGCACCCGGATCGGATCGGCGATTTCGTGGCCAAGCCGATGTCGGAATGCACCGGTGCCGAGATTCTCCACGAACTGTGCGGTCACCTCAATTTCGACCGCAAGACTTTCGCCAAGGCTATCTGCATTCCATGCCGCATGCCCTACATCACCAGCATGTTCATGCCGCGTGCGTTGACCGACCGGCCACTGCCGGTTCCAAAATCGTCGAAAAATCTGGCCTTCGTCAGCCAGTTCGTTGAAATCCCCGAGGACGTCGTGTTCACGGTCGAATATTCGGTCCGGGTCGCCCAGATGGCGGTCTACGAACTGCTCGGGATCGATCGCGAGATTCCGCCGATCCTGCATCATGACAAGTCACTACAGGTCAATTTCGACGCAGTGATCAAGGCGTTCAAATGAAACCCGTCCGTCGGTAGCTGCCTCGCGCTCAGTTCGAGCGCTGCACGGCCGGCTTCTCCCTCGTCCGCTTCGCATCGCTGAGGTTATGCGCGGTGTTGTGTCAATCGGCGTCCAAAATGGGGTCTGACTCAATCTCGATGAAGTTTGCTGATGGCATCGCGCTGTTCTCCAAAAGGAATCAGCACCATGCCAATCAATTTTCGGATTTCTGCTCTCGTCCCCGTGGGTCTGATTGTCGAAAGCGTGGCCCAACTCGACGATTTCATCCTTGTAACCGCTCGGGCCGGTATCCAAGTGGCGAGTTGTCCTCTGTGTGGATCGCCTTCGCGACGCATTCACAGCCGGTATGTTCGTGAGGTTTCGGACCTGCCGTGCTCAGGCCGGAGCGTGCGGCTTCGGGTCGTGATACGCCGGTATCGTTGCGACACCCAGCATTGTCGGAGACGGATCTTCGCCGAACGCTTTGACAAGACGGTGCTTCTCGTCCGGTCACGCCGGACCAGCCGGCTGGACTGCATCGTCCATCATCTCGGGTTAGCTCTGGGCGGCAGGCCGGCAGCGAGCTTCGCCAAACGGCTGATGCTACCAGTCAGCAATGATACCGTTCTCCGTGTGGTACGAGCCCGCGCTTGCCTGCGCACCGAACCGCTGAACGTGGTTGGCATCGACGACTGGGCCTGCCCACCAAGTCATGAGCTTCACGCGCTCATCCCAATAGTCGCCGCGAGCATAGGCCCGGCGCACCGCGTTCGGTTCGATATGGGCAAGCGCCGCCTCAATGGCGTTGACACTCCACTTGCCGCTTTCATTGGCCAGCGTCGAAAAAGTGGAACGGAAACCGTGGGCGACCATTTCATCATTTGAATAGTCGAGGCGGCGTAGCGCGGCGCAAAGCGTATTCTCGCTGATCGGCCGCAACACAGAACGCAACCCCGGAAAGACAAGCCCGGCCGCGCCGGACCCTGTAATCGGATGCAGAGCGCGCAAGATGACAACAGCCTGCGCGGGCAGCGGGATGCGGTGCGGCCTGCGCATCTTTGTCCGTTCGGCGGGTATGTTCCACACGCCACCGTCCAGATCGAACTCAGCCCACGTCGCATGCCGAAGCTCGCCCGGTCGCGGAGCCAACAAGGCCAGCAGTTGCAGCGCGGCCTTTGTGGTCGGCTGGCCTTGAAAGCCTTCAATGGCCCGTAACAGGCCGCCAAACGCGACGGGCTCGATTATCGCGGCACGGTGCTTCGGCTTTGGGGCTGCAATTGCGCCGCGCAACGCTTGCGTGGGATCGTTATCGGCGCGGGCGGTGGTGATGGCATAACGAAACACCGCGCCGATGACCGCGCGCAAACGCTTGGCGGTTTCGAGCTTTCCGGCCGCCTCTAAAGGTTGCAGTACCCGCAACACTTCGCCAGCCGAAATGTCGGCAATCGGGAGTGGCCCCAAATCGGCTTTGGCCAAACCAAGCAGCCAGTCCAGCTTGTCGGCGGTGGCGGTGGCAACACCTTCCCGCTTCTTCTTGGCCAGCAATTCGTCCGCTACGGCCTCGAAAGTGTTGGCTTGGGATTCGGCTCGTGCCGCCTTTTGCCGGCGCTTATGGCCGGCCGGGTCGATGCCCTGGCGGAGAAGGCCCGCCGCCACATCCCGACACTTTCGGGCGGCTTCAAGCGGAACACCTGCCGGCGCCTTGCCATATTCGCCGATGGACAGCTTCTTCTGCTTGCCGCCAAACCGATAGGCGAAATTCCAGAGCTTGCCGCCGCTCGGCGTGAGCCACAGTTGCAGCCCGCCACCGTCCGACAGCTTCACAAGCCGTTCGCCCAGCTTGGCGTTCTTGATAGCTGCGTCCGTGAGTTTTCCGACCGCCATGCCCCGCTCCCACTTGTTGGCCTTTTGGAATCAGCAACGCGCCAAAGGCCAACAAGAAGGCCAACAGTTTTTACGACTGTCAACGAACCCGCGCGAACGGAAACGAGCGCGAAGCATGAAATCTCCATGTTTCTCAGGGTCTTGCATGTACAAAACGAACGGTGGAGAACTGGGGAGAACAGCATATGGTGCCGCAAGAGGGATTCGAACCCCCGACCCCGTCATTACGAATGACGTGCTCTACCAACTGAGCTATTGCGGCGAACCGGCAGCTACTTCGCTCGAAAACACCGGTGAGCGAGGCGTCTGGCAACGGCCTCGAAACGCCCGCACCTGATATCGGGCAATGCCCGGTTTTGCAAGGAAACGCTGGTCCCGCGCGGCCGCGCGGTCGCTTTCTTGACGCGTTTTCTTGACGCGAACCGATGCCCACCCCGGATCAAGTCCGAAAGCAGCCTTTCGGGCGAAAACGCTTTGTCACCCGCCCCAGCGGGACAGGAAGCCGCGCCAGCCGCCGGCCTGGCCCTGCACGGGCGCGATTTGCTCGGCGAATTCGTCGTTTACCGGTTCGTCGTCGATCCCGGGATCGTCGGGCGGGCGGACGATCGGAATCACCGCCGGAATGGCGGGGGCGGCGGGCTTGTCGGCGGCTTTCGGGATATCGGAGCGCGCGCGGAACAGTGGCGGCGCGGCGGGCGGAACGGCTTCGGTTGGCGGCGGGGCCGCTGGCGCGGCGGATGATTCGACTGTGGCCGCTTTTGCCGGAGCATTATCCTGCGCCGCCGGCGCCTCGACATCGGGGCCCTCCAGCGGCGGCTCGACCGAAATCTTTCCCGATATTTCGCCGCGCCGTGGCGATGACGGGGCGGCGAGCATCGCCTCCTCAAAGGGCGAGGCGTCGATCGCGGCATTCTTGTCGGATGGCAGCGCCGACAACGGCATCTGCCATTGGAAGGCATCGAGCCGGCCGGACACCGGCGACACCGGCCGCCAGCGGTCACTGACATAGCCGTCCGCGGTCCACACCGGATCGTGCAGCGCGCGCACCGCGCGCAAGGTCCATGCCCGCGCTCTGCCGCTGTCGCCATGTTCGGTGCGCTCGATCTCCGCCATCAGCATCGCCACGCGTTGCGTCGGCGCGGCGATGAACGGCGCCAAGGCCTCGCGCGCGCGCGCAAATTCGGTGGCGTCGATGGCGGCGCGCGCCACCGCGAGCGCGCCTTCGAGATGACCCGGCGCTTTCGCAGCCAGCGTCTCGACCCGCACCAGCCGCTGGCGGGCGGAATTGCCGAGTTTCACATGGGCATAGGCATCCGCGAGATCGGGATGCGGATGGGCCAGCCACGCCGCTTCCACGATCCGCATCGCGCGCCGGATCTGATGCGCCTCGCTTTGATATTTGGCGGCGAGCACCGCGGCCGGCACCAAAGTCGGCGCGAGCTTGACCGCTTCCATCACGGCCTCGCGCGACAGGTCCCGGTCGACCGTTTCCAGTTCCAGCGCGCGCGCCGTCAACAGCACGCCGCGCTGACGCCGATAGGCCGGCTTGTCGATCAGGCCGGAGGCCAGATTGTTGTCGAGGATGGCCAGCGCCCCGCTCCAGTCGCCGCTGGCGCAGCGAAATCCGAGCACGGCATGCGAGGCCCAGGTCGATGCCGGCGAAAGCTTCAGCGCCTCCTCCGCGATTCCGACCGCGGCAACCGGATCGTCGGCGCGCTGGGCTTCGATGAACAATCCGCGCAAGCCCAACAGCCGTGTGTCTTCGCGTTCGGCCATGGCGCGGAATGCTTGCCGCGCGGCTTCACGGTCGCCCTCGAGCTGCGCCGACTGCGCGTGCAGCAACAGCGCCAGCGGATCATCCGCGGCATGGCGGCGCGCGACATCGGCATGCCTGCGCGCGGCGGCGGAATCGCCGTGGCCGATCGCGAGCAGGCCCTGCGTGATGGCGTGCCGGCCCCGCGCGCGACGCCGTTCGCGCGCGCCTGCGGCGGATCCGTTCCGGCAGCCGCCACAGCGCGCGCAGGATGCTCCACGCCAGCATCGCCGCGACGATCGCAACGCCGAGCGCCAGCGCGAACACCGGCAGCGTGGTATGAACGCGCCAGCTGTCCCATGACAGCACGACGTCGCCGGTCTGGTCGGCCACCCACGCCGCACCCGCGGCTGCGAGCGCGATCAACCCCAGAAACAGAATGATCCGGTACATCGAGATCCTATTGCGCCGGCTTGGCGAGCGCCGCCATGGCCTCGGTGGCGAAATGACGGGAGGCGGCGAGCGCGGCGTCGCGTTCGTTGGCCTTGTCGAGCCATCCTTGCGCGGCCGTGCGATCGCCGGGCTCAAGCGTATTCAACTCGCGCCGCGCCTCGGCGTAATCGTTGCGCAGCGCGGCCGCCGTGACCCGCGCGACCACGGCGCTGCGGTCGTTGCCGTTCGTATCGGTACGCTCGATGCGAACCAGTTTTGCGGCGCCCGCCTGCAGGCGGTCGACGATACCGCTGCCGGTGGTGGCATTCTCCGGCGCCGGCGGCGACAGTTTTGGCACCAGCGTCAGCAACTCGCGGCTGAGGCCGGCCGCATTCGGCACGCCCGAAGCCGCGAAATCATCGAGCGGCTTCAACGCATCCGGATTGGGCGCGAGCGCCTTCGCCGCGGCCAGCGCGGCGGTGAAAGGCTCACCCTGGCGAACCGAGACGTCGAGCATGGAGGCCGCGACGACGCGGCGAAGCGCGGTATCGTCCGCCGGCTGGTTGTCGGCTTTCGCGATCTCGGCGCTTTCGGCACGGGCGGCGCGTTCGATCTGGCTGAGGCGCTCGTTGATCGCAGCGAGATCCGGCGACGAGGCAGCTTCGCGCGGCGCCGATTTGACCGCATTGAGATCCGCGGCCAGTTTCGCGGACTGCGCGCGGGCGCCTGCGAGTTCGGTGCGCAGCGACGCAAGGGATTTTTCCAGCGCATCAAGCCGCGAAGCCAGCGCCGGGTCAGGTACTGAGGCCGAAGGCTTCACCAACCTCGCCTCGATATCGGTGAGGCGGGACGTCAGCGTGTCGATTGCCGCGGCGTTGCCCTGTGGCGTCGCCGTCGACGGAGCCGTCTCGCCCGGCCATCCAACCATCCAGGCGACCGCGATCACCAGCGCCGCCGTCACCGCGCCGGTCACGGCGGCCGTCAGGGTTGCGGACATCGTTGCGGCCGAAGGCCAAGGGAAAGACCAAGCAAAGGATCGCCTGGGTTGCGCGCCGGCGCTGGCGCCGGTGTTGATTCCCTGCGTCTCGCCCGATACCTCCGACGCCTCGAGGTCGATGGTCGGCGGCGGGCGCTTGGCCCGGCCCGAATCAGGCGAGGGCGAGGTATCTTCGGGCCTGTCTTCGTCCATCACACCAGTTCCTCTTCGGCTTCGACCGAAATCTGCACGAATTGGCCCGTTCTTGTCTTTGTTTTGAGACACTTTCTTGACACGAACCGGCTTGGTTCGGGATGCCTTGTAGCGCGATCAGGGGCGCAAAGCACGGTCCAGAGCCGCAAACAAGGCATTTTCATCCGGCAATGACGCCACCATGACCTGGGTGGCCCCGGCGTCGCGGACCACCGCGGCCACGGCTGCCGAGATGCAGCATTGCGGAATCGACAGCGCCGATATTTCGACGCCCGCGGCGCGAACCGACTCCAGGAACGCGCGCGCGCTGCGCCTCGAATAGTGCAGCACGGCCTCGATCCGGTTGGCCGCGAACGCGTCGCAGACCTCGCGCGGCAGGCTGGACAAGGGAATCATCCGGTAGGTCGTCTGGGTGACGACGGTGAACCCGCATTCGCCGAGTTCGCCCGCAAGATCGCGGGCGAGATCGGCCCCCGCCAGATAAAGCAGCGGGCTGGTTTTCTTCAGCGCTTTCGCCTTGACGCTGGCCGTCACGAGCTCGCGCAAGGTCGCGGCGTCGCCCTTGGCCGAGATCACCTGTTCGAATCCGTTTGCGCGGGCGGCGGTCGCCGTGTGCTCGCCGACCGCAAACAGCGGCAGCTTGAGCAATCGGCTGCCTTTGAGTTGGGGTTCGATGCCGCGCAACGCGTTGGCGCTGGTGACGATCACCGCGCCGTATTGGGCGTCGGCATCCGCATGGAAGGCTAACGGTTCAAACCGTAGCATCGGCGCCAGCAAGACCTCATAGCCCCGCGCCCGCAAGCCCGTGGCGGTGGTCTCATCGTCCGGATGCGGGCGTGTGACGAGAATGGCCATGCGTCAAACTCTGAAAGCGGGCGATTGCACTTTGCGACCCCGGAATGCTACCGGAGTAAGGGAAACGCCGGATTGATCGAAATCACAAGAGCTCAGATTGGCTAACGACACGCGAACATTGGTGCTGGGTATCGAGACCACCTGCGACGAAACCGCCGCCGCCGTGGTCGAGCGCCTGAGCGACGGTGCGGGGCGGATCCTGTCCAATATCGTGCGGTCGCAGACCGAGGAGCATGCCATTTACGGCGGCGTGGTGCCGGAGATCGCGGCCCGCGCCCATGTCGACCTGCTCGACGGCATCGTTGACAGCGCGATGAAGGAAGCGGGCATAGGCTTTGCCCAGCTATCCGCAGTAGCCGCCGCCGCCGGCCCCGGCCTGATCGGCGGCGTGATCGTGGGGCTGACGACCGCGAAGGCGATCGCGATGGTGCACAACACGCCGCTGATTGCGGTGAACCATCTCGAGGCCCATGCGCTGACGCCGCGGCTGACGTGCAACCTGGCTTTTCCGTATTGCCTGTTTCTCGCCTCCGGCGGCCACACCCAGATCGTCGCCGTGATCGGCGTCGGCAAATATGTCCGCCTCGGCACGACCGTCGATGACGCCATGGGGGAAGCCTTCGACAAGGTCGCAAAAATGCTCGGGCTGCCCTATCCGGGCGGGCCGGAGGTCGAGCGCGCCGCTTCGGGCGGCGACCCAAAGCGATTTGCATTTCCGCGGCCGATGCTCGGCCGCGCCGATGCCAATTTCTCGTTGTCGGGACTGAAGACCGCGGTGCGCAACGAGGCCTCCCGGCTGACGCCGCTGGAGCCGCAGGACATCCGCGATCTCTGCGCCAGCTTTCAGGCGGCGGTGCTGGAATCGACCGCAGATCGATTGAGCGTCGGCTTGCGGCTTTTTCACGAACAGTTCGGTCCGCCGCGCGCGCTGGTCGCTGCCGGCGGCGTCGCCGCCAACCAGGCGATCCGCGGCGCGTTGCAGGATGTCGCCGCGAAAGCGCAGACCACCCTGATCATTCCGCCGCCGGCGCTCTGCACCGATAATGGCGCGATGATCGCCTGGGCCGGCGCGGAGCGGCTGGCGTTAGGCCTGACCGACGCGATGGACACAGCCCCGCGGGCCCGCTGGCTGCTCGACAGCAACGCCACGGCGCCGGCCGGTTTTGCCAATACGCGCGCGGGGTTTTAACGATGGTCGTGCGATGACGACGTTCAATCGAGTAGCGGTGGTCGGCGCCGGCGCGTGGGGGACTGCGCTCGCCGGCGTTGCCGCGCGCGCCGGGCGCGAGGTTGTTCTCTGCGCGCGCAGTTCGCAGCTGGCGGCCGAGATATCAGCCACGCGCAGCAATCCAAAATTGCCCGGCGTAACACTCGATGCGAACGTTGAGGTAACCGACGACATCAGTCTCGCCGCGCGGGCCGGGCTGATCCTGGTCGCGACGCCGGCGCAGAATTTGCGCGCGGCGGTCACCGCGCTCAGCACCCATCTCGCCGACGCGACGCCGCTTGTCGCCTGCGCCAAGGGCATCGAGCGCGGCACCCATAAATTCATGACCGAGGTGATCGCGGAAGCCGCGCCCGCGGCGCGGCCGGCCATCCTGTCGGGGCCGAGTTTCGCCGAGGACGTGGCGCGCGGCCTGCCGACCGCGGTCACGCTGGCGGCCCATGATGCCGAACTCGCAAGTCACCTGGTGCAGGCGCTGGGTTCATCGACCTTCCGGCCCTACCACACCACGGATGTCCGCGGCGTCGAGATCGGGGGCGCTGCGAAGAACGTGCTGGCGATCGCGGCGGGAATCGTGGCCGGCAAGAAATTCGGCGCTTCCGCGCTGGCCGCGCTGACCACGCGCGGCTTCAGCGAATTGGTCCGGCTCGGACGGGCCTGCGGCGCGCGCAGCGAAACCATGGCGGGGCTCTCAGGGTTAGGCGATCTGATCCTGACCTGTTCAACCCCGCAATCGCGCAATTTCGCGCTCGGGCTGGCGCTCGGGCGCGGCGAAGCAAAACCGCGCGACAAACTGGCCGAAGGCGAATTCACCGCGCCCGTGCTGATGGAGCTGGCGGCGGCCGAGGGCGTCGATATGCCGGTTTCCAACGCGGTCGCCGACATCCTGCGCGGCGCCGTGACGATCGACGAGGCGATCGAAAGCCTGCTGACGCGGCCGTTCAAGGCGGAGGGCTGAGCGAACGCGGGATGCTTCAGATTGAATCGATCGGCAGGCGGGCTCACCTTACCAGTTGGTGGGCACGGCGCGCTTCGCCGTTGCCCACCCTTGAAACTACCTGCGGTAGACCACCGGAGCGCGGCGGAACACCACGGGCGGCGGCGGGCCGATGTCGCGCTGCCAGACGCGGCCATCGTCGAACTGAATGCGCATGCCATCGGGCGAATAGACGGCACCCTCGCCGCGCGCATCAATCCAGATTCGGCTTAAGGGCGCGTTCCAGTCGGGCCAGGCCTGGTAGGACTCACCCGTTTCCGTTGTGAGGTTCACGGCGTCCCCGTTCTGCGTGACGAAGGTGGGAGCACCGAGCATGCCGTTTCGGCACATCTGGATGCACCGGTAAGTTCCGGTCAGGTTGACCGTTTCGGCCGAGGCGCCAGTCGCGGCGCACGCAGCCAGGAGGCTCAGGGCCAACGACAATCGTCTCATCAGGATTACTCCATCGCTTGCATGAAGATGAGCCCGATAACAGCGGGCGAGGACCAATCGCTGACGAAAGCCGTTTGTTCCCCCTGCTCGCTGCAGTTCCAACACCGCTGCGTGAGATCAAACGAGCGGCGCGTGCCCGCGTCCCAATTCACGAGGCAAACTAGTTGGCTAGCGTGACGGCTGCTTTGCAGGCGGACCACTCTTGTTCCCCGGCATGCCCTGTACCTTCGAGGAATCCTGCTCCCGCACCGCCGGATTTTACTGTGTGCAGGAGTCCGGAAGTGGCACGCTTGAGAGATGCCGACCCGGTCTGAAGATGTCTGTTTATCGGAGTAGACCGAAAGTGGTCGGCCACGGTCAGAACGGCGCGTTTGACCCCAAGCGGACTCGGCTTCACGCGGGCATGAAGTCGGGCGCCGTTCGTTCGGGATCATAAGAATCCGAGGCTCAAATCGAGGCCATAGGTTTCCATCAACAACCACACCAACATCCCGGCGCCGCAGAACATCGCAAGCTGCTGGAGAATTTCGAGCTGAGGTGACGCTGCAGGAAACGCGCGGGAAATAGTTCTAGCCAGAGTAGTCATTCTCGACCTCCAAGCCTCAGCCCAGGATAGGTCGGTAGGGTCGAAACAAAGGTTCAAGATAAAATACGATCAGTGGATATGAGCCGGGCAAGGGATGCGTTGGTATCCGAACATCACGTCTGCCTTGTGAAAGGACCTCGAAAATCGCGAAAGCGACCTCCGCAGTTCGGTCGCTAACGGGGAATACCGGACATGGCGCGGGCAGCCCAATTTCGCCGAGCGGCCGCGCGCTTCTCTTACCCCAACGGCAGATTCGCCTCCACCGATGGTTGATCTACGGGTGGAGACGCCGACGGCCGTCAAGACTTCGTGAAATGTGAGACGGACCACACGTGCTTGCGAGATTGCAGGCCATGGTCCCGCATAATTGATGAGGGGACCTTGTCGCATCAAGACGCCCGACCCACAGAGCGAGGCGCACTTGCCTCCAATGTCTAACCAACGGAGACGACCATGCAGAAGACAGCTCTCACCATCTTCGGCGCGCTGCTGATTTCAGGAATGGCGGTTCAAATGGCAGCGGCGTCCGAGCACCACCGGAGCAAGGCCTACTTCGGCCGTGATCTTTCGGAGTTTCGCCGAACCTATAATCAGGTGAACGGGCCGATCAATGTTACCCCACGAATGCTTGACCGCTTTGACCCGTCGAGGCCCGGCGGCGAAGACCCGGCGCTGAACCCCTCTGCAAGCTAATTCCTGAGGAGCTTCCGAGATAATCGCGAAGGCCAGCCATAAAGCTATTTTCGCAAAGGCCAATTTTTCCTTTTGCAGAGCAACGAGCCCCACCCTAAGGCGGGTGGGGCAGCTGAAAAGGCACCGGAATTCTGTGCGCTCGGAACCGAGACGCCTGGGTTGTGTTCGTCTGCGCCAGCGCAGGCAGGGCACGCTTGAGACATGCCGACCGGGTCTGAAGATGTCTGTTATTGGGGTAGTCCGGAGGTCATCGCCAGAAGAGCAAATAGAGTGGTCAAAAGGTCACATGGGTGGCAAAAACGCCGTAGGTCGGTCTTTTTTGAATGCCGGTGCGCTGGGGCCATGACAGACTCTTACGAAGTGCTCTGACGGAATCGGCATTGCCAAAGAAGTTTTGCGGGGGCGAATATGAAAAAGATCATTCTCTCGGCCTTGGTGATCAGTAGTAGCTTGGCATTCACGAACGCAGCCGTTTATGCGGCGCAGAATGATGAAATTCTTGCCCGCCTTCAGGCCGTTGAAAAAGAGAATGCCGCCATCAAAAAGGAACTTGCTGCACGCCGGGAGAACAAGGACCTGCGCGAGCAGAAGGCCGCGCTGAGATCGACCTCCAAGCGGCAAGCCGGGGAGGTGGAGTCTGCACCGGTTTTGAGCGAGAAGCGGACCGATGCTTCTGCGAAGGAGATGCCTGCGATGGACATTACCCATATTGACATGGGCATAGGTCGTCCAACCTATCCTTCCGGGTTCAGCGGCCCGTATGGGGACGGTAACTACCCGGGCGACTGAACGCGGAAAGCCGCTCTCCTGATTGGACGCCACGGTCGCTATCCTCGCAGCGGTCAACGAAAGACGATCCAGCGACAAGGGGCCGCATATCTTGTCACCGGATGTCGGCCTAGCCCTCGTCGTTATCGCGGGCGCGAAGACCACATATGGCGGATACTACGGAAAGCAGCTCTCACGGAAAGCCGGTTCCTACTTTGCGCCAACGAGACCCTTCGGGTCCGAATCATGTTCGTGAATTTCACGCCAGCACAAACTTCACGAGATCGCCGAGACCTGAGCCCATTCCATCCGGCGTGGCGCTCAACTCCTCGACCGGCGCGTTCGAGCGATTGACCCAGAAGGTCGGATAGCCGAACCATTTGGCGCCGGCCGCGTCCCAGCCTGCGAAAGCGGCGAAGGCGATTTCCTCTTTTCTGAGTTTGAAGGCATCGAGGCCCATCTGGTAGGCGCGTGGATCGGGCTTGAAGGCCTTGACTTTGTCGGTGGAGAGATGCGGCTCGAAAAAACCCTCGAGCGCTGAATTCTTCACCACAGCATCCAGCATCGCGTCGGTGAGGTTGGACAAGAAGGCCATGCGGATGCCGGCGGCCTTGAGCTATTGCAAGGCCGGCGCTACATCCGGCCAGGCCTTCAGCGCCAGATAAGTCTGCATCAATTGATCGCGCTTGCCCGCGGACAGATCCATCGCGAGCGTCCTGGCGGCAAAGACCAGCGATTCTTCCGTGATCTGCCAAAAATCAACATAACGGCCGCCGAGCGTGCGGAGCCAGGTGTATTCGAATTGCCGCGTACGCCAGGCATTGGACAACTCCCGCCCCTTGCCGGGAAACAATTCATCGACCCTGGCAAAGACAGGACGCGGATCGATGATCGGAAATCCGTCGAAGGCGACCGCCTTGATTGCCGGCTTCGCAGCTTCCGCAGACACACAAGCGGCCACTGCCACCGCACCGCCGGCTGTGAGCGTCACAAAATTCCGGCGATTGACGAACATGATGATTTCCTCTCCTGGCAAGTGGGCCGCGGCTTCGCCCTTGACGGCGCTTATATCTCCGTCTTGGTATGGCCGGTGTCACAAGCAAGCGATGGCATCGACTATGAGCTACTGGCTGGTGAAATCCGAACCTTCCGCCTGGTCGTGGGACCAGCAGGTCGCCAAGGGCGACAAGGGCGAAGCCTGGACCGGCGTGCGCAATTTCACCGCCCGGCAAAACCTCGTGAAGATGAAGAAGGGCGACCGCGCCTTCTTCTATCACTCCAACGAGGGCAAGGAGATCGTCGGTATCGCGGAGATTATCAAGGAGGCCTATCCCGATCCGACCGACAAGACCGGCAAATTCGTCTGCGTCGACATCAAGGCCGACAAGCCGCTGAAAACGCCGGTGACGATGGCCGCGATCAAGGCCGACAAGAAACTCGCCGACATGGCGCTGGTGAAATATTCGCGCCTGTCGGTGCAGCCGGTGACGGCGGAAGAATGGAAGATCGTCTGCAAGATGGGCGGGGTGTGATCCTCATCCTCAATGAGGAGCCGCGCAAGCGGCGTCTCGAAGGATGAGCGGCACCGTCTAGGCCTCATGGTTCGAGACGCGCGAAGATGCCCTCCTCACCATGAGGGAAAAACTGGCCGGTTTGCCCGTCGTGCCAATCTGCCGCGGCCCTGTGCCGTTGATCTCACCCCCAAATCATCGGCATCTTTCCGCGCATCCCGTCCCACTAGAGGGGCGCTTCGCGGTCGTCACGAACGTTGGTGCGGGATGCGGTGGACGCGGCAGTGTCAAACGACGAGCGACACTTCCGCGGACGGCGAAGTCGTGTGGTCCTGACGCCCCGACGCTGGCGTCAAGTTGGCGAAAACAAGTTTTCGCCGGCGACAGTGGCAAAAGAGCCCGGTCACTGGGGAGAGCGCGAAGTAAGCCGTTAAAACCATTGCGCAGGGAAGGCCGGGCGTTCCGGCGAACCTGTGGTGACTAACGCGCGTGTTTTCTACACCACGCGCGGCCGCGGGTGCGCCGTGCACCCGGCCTTCCCTGCGCCCTCTTCTCTTTTGAGGGACACTTTCGTGCACAGCCCGGGCGCTATCCGCGTCGCGGGAACGAGCCGGTATGTCCCCCGTCGTCGTCATTCCGGGATGGTGCGTAAGCACCAGACCCGGAATCTCGAGATTCCGGGTTCGACGCTTCGCATCGCCCCGGAATGACGGGACAATGGCTGTCTGAAATTCGAATCAGGAAAATGCGCTGGTAGCTACGCCACCGCCGCGGCCATCACGACCTGCGCCAGCAGCGCCTCGCGCTTCGACTGCGAGCGATAGCCCTTCATGGTCGCCGCAAAGCGCTCGAGGATGCCGTCCTCGAACGCGGTGACGATGGTGTCGTGGACGTAGCTCTTGCGGCAGATCGCCGGCGTGTTGGAGAGCTCATCCGCCGCCGCCCGAACCGCTTCCAAGACCTGCTTGCGGCGGCCGCGGGCGCTCGCCGCCGGCGAAATCCGCGACAGCGATTCCAGCACCACGGCGGACGCCATCAGGGTGCGGAAATCCTTCAGCGATATCTTGATGCCGGCGATCTCGCGCAGGAACGCGTTGACCTGGGTGGTGGAAACGCTGCGGACGGTGCCGGAATTGTCGCGGTACTGGAACATGCGCTTGCCCGGCACGGTGCGCAGGATGCACGAATCGCGCGCACCAGCTTGGCCGCGTCGCATTCCTTGCGCACGGCCTTGCCGCCCTTGGCCTTGAAGGAGAGCACGAAGCTATCGTCTTCCAGCGTCACGTTCGACTTCAAGAGCGTGGTGGCGCCGCGGGTGCCGTTGAGGCGGGCATAGGATTCATTGCCCGGCCGGATCGCGGTGCGCGCGATCAACTCGATCACCGCCGAGAGCGCGAATTCGCGGGTCGGCACGTCACTGGCGAGATGCGCCGAGACGTTGCGGCGGATTTTCGGCAGCGCCGCCACCAGCCGGGCCAGGCGGTGCGCCTTGCGGTGCTCGCGGACCTTTTCCCAGTCGGAGTGATAGCGGTATTGCAGCCGGCCGGCGGCATCGCGGCCGACGGCCTGCAAATGCGAACTCGGATCGGGCGAATAACGCACTTCCGCATAGGCCGGCGGCACCGCCATCGAATGCAGGCGGCGGATGGTGCGGGCGCAGCGGATATGCGAGCCGTTGGCGCGAACGAACGCGTAGCTCTTGCCGCGCTTGATGCGGCGGATGGTCAGTTCGTTCTGGTCGCCGAGCTTGAGGCCGAGCCCCTGGGCGAGGGATTCCACCGAGGGGGGAGCCGCCTTGGCGGCTATCTTGGCGGCCATCCGGTCGGCGAGGGCCCGCGGTTTGGCCGGCACAGGCTTCGGCCATTGCCCCAGCGCCTTTGCCAAAGCCACGGCAGGATCGGCCGAAGCGGCCGCCGCAGTCTCAAAATTCTGCTGATCCATCATGACTTTAGACGCCTTGCTCCAACTCTACCCTGTATCATCGTTTGAGCATGACCTTTTCGGAAAACCGGCTTCCCCTTTTCCGGATCATGCTCGTATGCCGGCTGTTGTTGTTCTGTTCCGGCTGGGGCTTTCACCCCGGGGGGGCCATTTAGGGGGTTATCGCCGCCAGCGCCAGCCCCTCCGCCCAAGGCTGTGGTTTCTGGTTACCGCTGCGGTGGCCGCGCAGACCTGCCCTGCGGCGTTTTGCCCTTCCGAAACGCGCCCTGATACCGCGTCGAGTTGTCGAACCTCGGCCGCATCGCGCGGTTTGATCCTGCGCAAGACTCAAGCCCCGCCGAAGGTCGTAGTTGTTCCGCTTGTCGGCGCCGTCCAGGCGAGCGCATAATTGTTTTAATGAAGACGAATTGCAGTGCCTCGCGTTGCCGGGCCGCATTGGTGGGAGGGTGAAGAATGTCCGAGAAGATTTACGACGTACCGGCCGAATGGGCCAAGCGCGCCTGGGTCGATGACGCCAAGTACCGCGAAATGTATGCGCGCTCGGTCAGCGATCCCAACGGCTTCTGGGCCGAGCACGGCAAGCGGATCGACTGGATGAAGCCTTTCACCAAGGTCGAGAACACCTCCTTCGCGCCCGGCCATATTTCGATCAAATGGTTCGAGGACGGCGTCCTCAACGTTGCCTGGAATTGCATCGACCGGCACCTCCACACCCGCGGCGACCAGACCGCCATCATCTGGGAGGGCGACAGTCCCTACCGAATCCAAACACATCACCTACCGCCAGCTGCACGACGAGGTCTGCAAATTCGCCAACATCCTGCGCACCCGCAACGTCAAGAAGGGTGACCGCGTCACCATCTATCTGCCGATGATCCCGGAGGCCGCCTATGCGATGCTGGCCTGCGCGCGGATCGGCGCGATCCATTCGGTGGTGTTCGCGGGCTTTTCGCCCGACAGCCTCGCCCAGCGCATCGACGACTGCCAATCCAAGTTCGTGATCACCGCCGACGAAGGCCTGCGCGGCGGCAAGAAGGTGCCGCTGAAGGCCAACGTCGATGCCGCGCTCGCCAAGACCAGTGGCGTCGACTGGGTCGTCGTGGTCAAGCGCACCGGCGCCAAGGTCGACATGAACCCGTCGCGCGACTTCTGGTACCACGAAGCCTCCGAGATGGTGACGACGGAATGCCCGTGCGAGCACATGCATGCGGAGGATCCGCTGTTCATCCTCTACACCTCGGGCTCGACCGGACAGCCAAAGGGCGTGCTGCACACCTCGGCCGGCTATCTGGTGTTCGCGGCGATGACGCACCAATACGTGTTCGATTACCACGATGGCGAGGTCTACTGGTGCACCGCCGACGTCGGCTGGGTCACCGGCCACAGCTACATTCTCTACGGGCCGCTTAGCGAACGGCGCGACCACGCTGATGTTCGAAGGCGTGCCGAATTATCCCGATAATTCGCGGTTCTGGAACGTCATCGACAAGCACAAGGTCAACATCTTCTACACCGCGCCGACCGCGATCCGCGCGCTGATGCAGGGCGGCGACGAGCCGGTGAAGAAGACCTCGCGCAAGTCGCTTCGGTTGCTCGGCAGCGTCGGCGAGCCGATCAATCCGGAAGCCTGGGAATGGTATCACCGCGTGGTCGGCGACGATCGCTGCCCGATCGTCGATACCTGGTGGCAGACCGAGACCGGCGGCATCCTGATCACGCCGCTGCCGGGCGCCACCAAACTCAAGCCCGGCTCGGCGACGCGACCCTTCTTCGGCGTGGTGCCGGAAATCGTCGACGCAGACGGCAAGGTGCTATCGGGCGAGTGTCAGGGCAATCTCTGCATCGCCAAGTCATGGCCGGGGCAAATGCGCACCGTCTATGGCGATCATGCCCGCTTCGAGCAAACCTATTTCTCGACCTATAAGGGCAAATACTTCACCGGCGACGGATGCCGCAGGGATGCCGACGGCTATTACTGGATCACCGGCCGCGTCGATGACGTGATCAACGTCTCCGGCCACCGCATGGGCACCGCCGAGGTCGAGAGCGCGCTGGTCGCCCACACCCTGGTCTCGGAAGCCGCGGTGGTGGGTTATCCCCACGACATCAAGGGCCAGGGCATCTACGCCTATGTCACGTTGATGGCCGGCATCGAGCCAACCGAGGAGCTGCGCAAGGAGTTGGTGGCCTGGGTGCGCCGGGAGATCGGCCCGATCGCTTCGCCCGACCAGATCCAGTTCGCGCCGGGCCTGCCGAAGACGCGTTCCGGCAAGATCATGCGCCGCATCCTGCGCAAGATCGCCGAGGACGAGCCGGGAAGCCTCGGCGACACCTCGACGCTGGCGGATCCCGCCGTGGTGGACGATCTGGTGCAACATCGCCAGAACAAGAAGGACGCGTCGGCGTAAAGGCCGCCGTCGCGACCTAAACCTCGCCCCGCTTGCGGGGAGAGGTCCGTGCGTTAGCGCCGGGTGAGGGGGAGTCTCTGCGCACTCCGTACCTGCAGAATTCGCTGAAGCAGCCCCTCACTCCCATCCCGCAAGCGGGGCGAGGGAGCGCGGCTTCGTCGAAAATCATCGGCCCTGCTCACACCCAACTCACGCGATTGTCAGGGGCAAGCCGCCCGGCGATGCGCTTCTTCGGCGAGTGTTGTTTTCAGGTCATTTACTTTGTTTCGAACATTTTCTTTCCTGCCTCCGCGGAACCAGTCCCAAACACCGGCGTGGAAAGCGTTTGGTTAACGCGCGCGGTTAAAAATTGATGGGAAGCCCGCCGCGTTGCGGGTTTTGGGTCCGAATTGGCAACCCCGGAAGGGGCGGCGGAAGCGATTGGAGAGATCGATGTCGTTGAGGATTGCGGTGGCGCTGGCGGCCACCATCGGCGCGGGGGTGTTGGGGACGACGGCCGCCCAGGCGCGGCCCGATGTGGTCGGCTTCAGGGGCGACTACTCGCCGGGAACGATCGTGGTGAAGACCAATGAGCGCAGGCTCTATCTCGTTCTCGATCCGGGCCACGCCGTCCGTTATCCCGTCGGCGTCGGCAAATCCGGCAAGCAATGGGCCGGCACCACCCGCATCGACGGCAAATACCGCAATCCGGCCTGGTCGCCGCCGGCGGAAGTGAAGCGCGACAAGCCGCAAATACCGGACGTCATTCCCGGTGGCTCGCCGCGCAATCCGATGGGCGTCGCCGCGATGACGCTGGCAGGCGGCGAGTACGCGATCCACGGCACCAATATGCCGGGATCGGTCGGCGGCTTTGTCTCCTATGGCTGCATCCGCATGCTGAACCCTGACATCACCGACCTGTATCAGCGCGTGTCCGTTGGCACGACGGTGGTGGTGACGCGCTGATCGCAATGCGCCCCGGAATGGGCGCGGGAAAGGAAAGCCGCACCGCGTTGCGGCTTTTTGTCTGAAAATCATTGGTTTCCGGCTTTGTTGCCTGCCGGAAAACGCGGCGCCGGGCTCAAAAATCCGAAGCGATGCCCTTGTTTTCCCAGTCGCCATATCGGGTCGGCTCGGGGCCCTTGGGGCCCTGCACCTCCTTTGGCAAGGATTTCGCGTTGGCCTCGGCGGCCAGCCTTCGTGCCTCGGCCTCGGCGAGGGCGCGCTCGGCCGCCGGCGAAAGCGGTTTGCGTTCCGGCGCTGATGCGGCCGTTGCCGGCCGTGAAGGATTGTCGGTCATCGAAGAGATTCCAGCCGCGGGATCAGCCCGCTTGATTCAAATAATATTTGGGCGCGCAGTCGCATGGGACCTGTGAAGTCACAACGGCAATTCTTACATTTGGCATATTCTGCTGCCAAAAGGATTCTTACCTCGCTGATGGCAAGAGCTGAAATGCGAACTGCTGTCCAAGATCACAAGATGTTCCCGCTCCATGCCCTCACAACGATTCGCCCTGCCATCCGAGGTGCCCGGTCTAGCAGCGCGGCGGATCGCGGCGGATATTCTCGACGGCGTTCTGCATAAGCACCGCACGCTCGACGAGCAGCTCGATGGCGCCGCCGCGCATCCCGGACTGAAGAATCTCAGCGATCGCGACCGCGCCCTGATGCGTCGCCTGGTGGCGACGATTTTGCGGCGGCTGGGCACGCTCGGCCATATTCTGTCGCGGTTGCTCGATCGCGGCGTTCCGACCGACGCGCCCCGCGCGCAGAGCGCGCTATTGATCGGCGCCGCGCAGATTCTGTGGATGGACGTGCCGGACCATGCCGCGGTCGACCTTTCGGTGCGATTGGTGCAGTCGGATCGACGGGCCGCGAAATATGCCGGATTGGTCAACGCGGTGCTGCGCCGCTGCGCGCGCGAGGGACAGCCGCTGATCGACGAGGTCAAATCGCAGACGCTCGACGTTCCGCCGTGGCTGATGGCGCGCTGGAGCGCCCACTACGGCGATTCTGTCGCGCGCGACATCGCGGCTGCGATCGGCCAGGAGCCGTCGCTCGATCTGACCGTGAAGTCCGATCCTGAGCAGTGGGCGACGCGTCTGCACGGCGAAACGCTGCCCACTGGATCGGTGCGCACGCTGTTGCAGGGTTCGGTGAAGATGCTGCCGGGCTTCTCCGAGGGCCATTGGTGGGTGCAGGACGCCGCCGCCGCCTTGCCGGCGCGCCTGTTCGGCGACGTCGCCGGCAAGACAATCGTCGATCTCTGCGCGGCGCCGGGCGGCAAGACCGCGCAGCTGGTCCTGGCCGGGGCACGCGTGACCGCGATCGACCGTTCGCCCAACCGCATGGCGCGGCTGCGCGACAACCTGGCGCGACTGGCGCTGGATGCGGAGACGGTGGTGGCCGAGGGTGCCGACTGGCTGGAGCGAAACTCCGACCGGGATTTCGACGGCATATTGATCGATGCGCCCTGCACCTCGACCGGCACGATCCGGCGCCATCCCGACATCGGCTGGCTACGGCAAGAATCCGATATCGCTCCCTTGGCGGCGGCGCAGAAGCGGCTGCTGCAAAGGGCGGTCACCCTGCTGCGGCCGGGCGGGACGCTGGTCTATTGCACCTGCTCGCTGGAGCCGGAAGAGGGCGAGCAAGCGATAGCGGCGCTTCTTGCGTCCGAACCGGCAATGCGGCGGGTGCCGATCGAGGCCAGCGAGGTCGCCGGCCTCGGCGAAATCCTGACCGCGGAGGGCGATTTGCGCACGCTGCCCTGCCACCTCCCGCACCCTGACCCCCGGCTGGGCGGCCTCGACGGCTTTTACGCCGCGAGGCTGGTGCGGCAGATTTGACATCCGCTACAGCCTAGCCGCCGGTCCTCATCGCCAATGCCAAGTCCAAAACCGCACTGGAATCATATTCTTGCTGGTGTCCCGGGTTCTGGCCTTCGCAAAAGGGCTCGCTGCGGACAGGATGCGAATGCGAGAGCCGGGACACCGGTTTAAATCCTGATTTTGCACCATATTTTCGCCCTGCCGCGCTGATTCGCGCGGTTTCAAGGTGGTGTCTTGGCCGCGTTTCCGGATTAAAAGGATTCGCCAGAGAATCCTCCCAATCAAGGCAAGGCGTGTCGGTCGCTCAACGCAGACGTATCTCGACGCTGATCATCGGCCGCTTCGCACGGAACATGATGTCGCGTGCGAGCGGCGGCTCGGTGGCGCTGTCGCGGCTGTGGCCGGGCCGCACCGATCGCCTCATCATCGCTCCGCATGATCTGCGCACCGCCGACGCCACCCGTGCCGCCGAAATCTACGCCGGCCGCTTCGTTTTCGCCGGCAAGATCGTGACCTGCCACGGCCGCTCGATCTTCGATCTTGAGCCGCCGTCGGAGGATTGGGAGGTGGCGCTCCTCGGCTTCGGATGGCTTCGGCATTTGCGCGCGGCCGATACCGCGCTCACCCGCGCCAATGCGCGCGCGCTGGTCGACGACTGGATTTCGAATCCCGGATACAAGCGGCCGGTGGGCCGCCGCGCCGACGTGCTGGCCCGTCGCATCATCTCGCTGTTGTCGCAGGCTCCGCTCGTGCTCAGCGACACCGACGGCAAATTCTATCGGCGCTATTTGCGCGGGCTGACCCGCGAAATCCGCTACCTGCGCTACGCCATGTTCGATATTCCCGATGGCGTACCGCGACTGCAGGTGCTGATCGCGCTTTGCTACGCCTCGCTCTGCCTCGCCAACCAGGCGCGGCACATTCGCGCCGCGGCGCGCAAGCTCTCCGACGAATTGCAGCGACAGATTCTGCCCGATGGCGGCCACATCTCGCGCAATCCCGGCGCGTTGATCGAGCTGTTGATCGACCTGCTCCCGCTGCGGCAAACCTTCGCGGCCCGCAACATTGCACCACCTCCGGCGCTGTTGAACGCGATCGATCGCATGATGCCGATGCTGCGCTTCTTCCGCCACGGCGACGGCAGCTTCGCACTGTTCAACGGCATGAGCAGCGCGCCCTCCGATGTGCTGGCGACCCTGCTCGCCTATGACGACGCCCATGGCGCGCCGATGGCGAACATGCCGCACACCGGTTTTCAGCGGCTCGATGCCGGCACCACGACGATCATCATGGATACTGGCCCGCCGCCGCCGCCGAGCGTCAGCCAAGACGCCCACGCCGGCTGCCTGTCGTTTGAATTATCGTCGGGCGTGAGCCGGATCGTGATCAATTGCGGCATGCCTTCAACCGGCCGCGACAACTGGCGCAGCTTTGCCCGCGGCACCCCGGCGCATTCGACGCTGACCTATCACGATGCCTCCTCCTGCCAGTTCGTCGAGTTCTCGGCGATGAAGCGGCTGCTGCAGGGCGCGCCGATCGTCAGCGGCCCGAGCCATGTCGAAAGCTATCGCGAGGTCGTCGCCAATGGCGTGCTGCTGACCACCTCGCATGACGGGTATCTCGACCGGTTCGGCCTGGTGCATCGCCGGGTGCTGATGCTCGCGCATGACGGCACAAGGCTCGACGGCGAGGACACCCTGTCGCCGGCGCCGGGCGGCCGGATCAAGGGCAGCGAGACTGATTATGCGCTGCGGTTCCATCTGCACCCTTCGGTGAAGGCAAGCCGTCTCAGCGACGCCCGCGGCGTCATGCTGGTACTCCCCAACCGTGACGTCTGGACCTTCGAGGCGCTCGACGACAAGGTCGACCTCGAAGACAGCGTGTTCCTGGCGGGAAATGATGGTCCGCGCCGCACCGCCCAGATCGTGATTCGCCAGGATGCGCGCCAGGCTCCCTCGGTCCGCTGGAGTTTTGTGCGCTCGACGGCATCGGCCTCGGTCACCTCAGCGAAACGTAGCGTGCGCCGCGAGCCGGAACTGCCGCTGTAATATTTGTGGCCAATATATTGCTTGTTGCGCGCGCCGGTTTCGTGGCTGACAAAACCATGCTACCCGGCAAACTCGTCATTTAGGATTGAAGCATGACCGACCATCCGCGCCGCGTGACCCGCGCTTTGCTGTCCGTTTCCGATAAATCCGGATTGATCGAGTTCGCCCGCGCGCTCGCCAGCCATGGCGTCGATCTGATCTCCACCGGCGGCACCGCCAAGGCGATCGCGGCCGCAGGGTTGAAGGTCCGGGACGTATCCGAGCTGACCGGATTTCCTGAAATGATGGACGGTCGCGTGAAAACCCTGCATCCGAAGGTCCACGGTGGCCTGCTCGCGATCCGCGATAACGCCGAGCATGCCAAGGCGATGGAGGCGCACGGCATCGCGCCGATCGATTTGCTCGTGGTCAACCTCTATCCGTTCGAGGCCACCGTCGATAAGGGCGCCGGTTTCGAGGAGTGCATCGAGAACATCGATATCGGCGGGCCCGCGATGATCCGTGCCGCGGCCAAGAACCACGACGACGTCGCCGTGGTCGTGGAGGCGCAGGACTATCAGGCCGTGCTTGACGAGCTCGCGGCCAATCAAGGCGCCACCACGCTTTCCCTGCGACGGCGTCTCGCCGCAAAAGCCTATGCCCGCACCGCCGCCTATGACGCGGCGATCTCGAACTGGTTCGCGCGCGAGCTCAAGACCGAGGCGCCGGATTTCCGTGCCTTCGGCGGACGGCTGATTCAGGCGCTGCGCTACGGCGAGAACCCGCACCAGACGGCGGCATTCTACCGCACGCCTGACAAGCGCCCGGGCGTCGCCACCGCGCGGCAACTGCAGGGCAGGGAACTGTCCTACAACAATATCAACGACACCGACGCGGCCTATGAATGCATCGCCGAGTTCGACGCGGCGCGCACCGCGGCCTGCGTCATCGTCAAGCACGCCAACCCCTGCGGCGTCGCCGAAGGTGCCGATCTCCTCAGCGCCTATCGCAAGGCGCTGGCGTGCGATTCGACCTCGGCCTATGGCGGCATCGTCGCGCTTAACCGGACGCTGGATGCGGAGTCCGCACGCGCCATCACCGAAATCTTCACCGAAGTGATCATCGCGCCCGATGCCACCGAGGAGGCGATCACCATCGTCGCGGCGCGGCGCAATCTGCGGCTATTGCTGGCGGGCGGATTGCCCGATCCCCGCGCGGCCGGACTGACGGCAAAGACGGTTGCCGGAGGTCTGCTGGTGCAGAGCCGCGACAACGTGGTGGTCGACGATATGACGCTGAAGGTCGTGACCAGACGCGCGCCTGACGACCGGGAGCTGCGGGATCTCAAATTCGCGTTCCGCGTCGCCAAGCATGTCAAATCCAACACCATCATCTATGCCAGGGATCTCGCCACCGTCGGCATCGGCGCTGGACAAATGAGCCGGGTGGATTCGGCGCGCATCGCCGCGCGCAAGGCGCTCGATGCGGCCGCCGAGTTGAAGCTTGCCGAGCCGTTGACCAAGGGCTCCGTCGTGGCATCCGACGCGTTTTTCCCCTTTGCCGACGGCATGCTGGCCTGCATCGAAGCCGGCGCCACCGCGGTCGTTCAGCCCGGCGGTTCGGTGCGCGACGAGGAAGTCATCAAGGCCGCCGACGACCATGGCATCGCCATGGTGTTCACCGGCGTGCGGCATTTCCGGCACTGAGTTCGCCGTCGTACCTGGGCGTGCGACCTGCGCGCCGGGAAGCCACAGCCTCGACAGTTCGTACGGACGCCGGGCCTGCACCGAGCGGCACTACCTCGGATGGGCAATTGCACATCGGCGAATGACGGCGGTCGGCAAGGCTTCAGCCCGCTCCTCGTTCATCCCTCATCTATCCGCTTCGTAGCCTAAGCTGCTGCGTTCCGGACTGTTTTCCAATTTATGTATACATACTGTCTTAAATTAATCGCTTTTGGACAGGAATATTGCAATGGTCGGGCATTTATGTATACAATATGGATGCAATCGATCTGAGCGAAGGTATTTCCGATGGCCCAACCCTTCCCGATGAATGCCTGGTACGCCGCCGCCTGGGATGTCGACATCAAACGCGCCCTGTTTCCGCGGACGATCTGCGGCAAGCACGTCGTCCTGTACCGGCAGGCCGACGGACGGGCAGTCGCGCTGGAAGACGCCTGCTGGCATCGTCTGGTGCCGCTTTCGAAGGGCCGTCTCGAAGGCGATAGCGTGGTGTGCGGCTATCACGGTCTGAAATTCAATTCATCCGGCCGCTGTACCTTCATGCCATCGCAAGAAACCATCAATCCGTCGGCATGCGTGCGCGCTTATCCCGTTGTCGAGCGTCACCGCTTCATCTGGCTATGGATGGGCGATCCGGCGATGGCCGACCCTGCACTGGTTCCGGACATGCACTGGAACGATGATCCGGCCTGGGCCGGGGACGGCAAGACGATTCAAGTCAAATGCGATTACCGGCTGGTCGTCGATAATCTGATGGATCTCACGCACGAGACATTTGTTCACGGCGGCAGCATCGGCAATGAGGCGGTCGCGGAAGCGCCGTTTGATGTGGCTCATGGCGACAGGACAGTGACCGTGACCCGCTGGATGCGTGGCATCGAGGCGCCGCCATTTTGGGCCCAGCAACTGCAAAAGCCGGGATTGGTCGATCGCTGGCAGATCATTCGTTTCGAGGCCCCGGCCACCGTCAATATCGATGTCGGCGTAGCTCCAACCGGCACGGGTGCGCCGGAAGGCGATCGCTCGCAAGGCGTCAACGGCTACGTGCTCAACACGATCACGCCGGAGACCGAAAGGACGTGTCACTATTTCTGGGCCTTTGTGCGCAATCATCGCCTGACCGAACAGAGGCTCACCACGGAAATCCGAGAGGGCGTCGCGGGCATTTTCCGCGAAGACGAGATTATTCTCGAAGCACAGCAACGTGCCATCGACGAGAACCCCGATCGCGTCTTCTACAATCTCAACATCGACACAGGCGCGATGTGGGCACGGCGCATGATTGATCGCATGGTGGCCCGGGAAAACCCGCCTTCAAAGATGCAGGCGGCGGAGTGAAGAGATGACCGAACGCGACCCCGATCGCGCGGTATCTCAGACGGTGCGCGCCCAGCTCGCCCTGCGCGACCTGATCCTTTCGGGCCGGCTGCGGCCTGGCGAGCGAATTTCAGAACTCTGGGCGGTCGAGACGACAGGCGTGTCGCGAACGCCGGTGCGCATGGCGCTGGTCCGGCTCGAGGAGGAAGGTCTCCTGGCGGCCATCCCCTCCGGCGGCTTCATGGTCAAGGCATTCACCGAACGCGACATCCTCGACTCGATCGAGCTGCGCGGGGTGCTTGAAGGTCTTGCAGCCAGGTTCGCTGCGGAGCGTGGAGCGTCTGCGCGCGATCTCGAGCCGCTGAAAGAAAGCCTGGCGGAATTGGACGAACTCGTCACGCAGGACCCGATCTCTGTCGAAGCGTTCTCCTCCTACGTCACCCTGAACGCGCGCTTTCATGCGCTGCTGACGGAATTGTCTCACAGTGCGCCGTTGATCCGGCAAATCGACCGCGCCTCCGCGTTGCCGTTCGCGTCTCCCAGCGGCTTCGTGATGGCGCAATCCGTGCTGCCGGAAGCGCATCAGATTTTGATCATCGCACAGGATCATCACCGCATCGTCATTGACGCGATTGAAAATCGGGAAGGGGCGAGAGCGGAGGCGGTCATGCGCGAGCATGCACGCCTTGCTGCACGAAACCTGCGGCTGGCGCTGCGCAACAGAACCCATCTGGATCTGTTGCCGGCGCTGGCGCTGGTCCGTTCTCCTGCTACCGATTGAGCCTTCTCAAGGGAAGCACCGGTTCGCACAACGAAGACACTTCAATAAGATCAGTCGTTCGAGGGCGTCATGCGATTTGCTTACAAATGGACGAAATGCACGGTTCACGCGATTCGCGACGTAACGCCGGAGATCCGCGAATTCGTGCTGCTGCCCGAGGGCATGAGCGTCGAGAACTATCCCATCGGCAGTCATGTCACTGTCGGCGTGCTGATCGATGGTCGGCCGCAGACACGCTGTTATTCGCTGGTCGGCGAGACTGACGCTGATGGGTACCGGATCGCCGTCCGGCGCGCGCCCGACAGCCGCGGCGGCTCACGCTATATGTGGTCGCTCAATCCGGGCGCGCGCATCGAGGTATCCAGTCCGGCTTCGCTGCTCGAGATCGACTGGTCGCGAAAATCCTATTGTCTGATCGCGGGCGGGATCGGCATTACGCCAATTGTCGGCATCGCCAGCGCATTGATGCGCCGGAACGCCGAGGTGGAACTGCGCTACGCGGTCAAATCACGGCAAGACGCCGCGTTCCTCGATGAACTGTCGCATTTGCTTGGAGACCGCCTCATCCTCCATGCGAGTGAGGGAGGCAACCGGCTCGATCTTGACGAAACTTTCGCTCGCCTGCCGGCGGATGCATTGACGATCATATGCGGGCCGATGCGCCTGCTCGACGCGGCGCGCCGTAGCTGGGCGGCGGCCGGCCGCGTGCCGTCCGATTTGCGGTACGAGACATTTGGCTCGAGCGGTCTGTTGCCGACGGAGCCGTTTCGGGTGCGGATCGATGGTTCCGGTCTGGACGTCGTGGTCCCCGAAAACAAATCGATGCTGGATGCGCTCAACGAGGCCGGCTATGAGGTGATGTCGGATTGTCAGCGCGGAGAATGCGGTGTCTGTGCGATCGACGTTGTTTCCGTCGACGGGCGGATCGATCATCGCGACATTTTCTTCAGCGATCACCAGAAGGAGCAGAACGGCAAAATCTGCCCATGCGTGTCGCGTGTCGTGGGCGCGATTACCGTGAATACGCTCTATCAGAGCGACGCGCGTTAGCGCGGAGGCGCTTTTCCATCCGGGGGAAAAGGCTGTCCTAGGCCTCGTTCTCCCTCACCCTCCGCAGCAACACCAGGCCAGCCACAAAAAACAGCACCAGCACCGCCATGCCTGCCTTCTGGCTTGCTGTGGCAGCGGTGATCACGCCGATCAAGAATGGCCCGACGAAGGAGGTAACCTTTCCGGTCAGCGCGAACAGCCCGAAATATTGGGCGGTGCGGTCCTTCGGCGCCATGTGGATCAATAGCGTCCGCGACGCCGCTTGCAGTGGGCCGCCGGCCGCGCCGATCAGGCATCCCAGCACGAGATAGGCGCGTTCGGCGGCTGCGGCGAACAGCGCGCCCCCTGGCACGGGGGCAGCGACCTTGACGAACAAAATCGAATCCCGGTCCACCATCAGGATGGTTATGACGGCCAGCAGCAGGATCAGCATGCTGCCGGCGATCACGCGCTTGGGCCCCAGGCTGTCATCGAGCTTGCCACCGAGCCAGGCACCGAACGTGCCGGCGATGGCGAGGATAATGCCGAAGGTGCCGATCTGGATGGTGTTCCAGCCGAAGGTGCCGGCGGCGTAGATGCCGCCGAAGGCGAACAGCGACACCAGCCCGTCGGTGTAGATCATATTGGCAAGCAGGAACGCCGCCATAGATCGGTGCTTCGGCAATTCGGCAAGCGTTTGCCGCAAACCCGTCATTCCCTCGCGCACCGCTTCGCGCCACCGCCGCTTGGCGGGATAATCCGGCGTCAGCAAGAACATCGGCAGCGCGAAGACGATGAACCAGATGCCGGTCAGCGGCCCCGTGATGCGATCGCCCTGATGGGTGACGGGATCGAGCCCGAACAACGGCGACAAGCCGAACAGCGTGTGGCCGGTCTCGGGGCTGGCGGCGAGAAATCCGAGCACCAGGACAAGGCTCAGGATGCCGCCGACATAGCCGGTGGCCCAGCCGGTCCCCGACAGCCGCCCGATCCGGTCCGGCGGCACCAGGGTCGGCATCATCGAATTGTTGAAGACGATGGCGAATTCGACGCCGACGGTCGCCAGGCCGTAGGCGAGGAGCAATGGCGGAATGACACCGAGGTCGCCGGGCCTGCCAAACCACATCAGGCAGGACCCGATCACCAGCATCGCGCCGAACCCCGCGATCCACGGCTTGCGGCGTCCGCTCGCGTCCGCGATCGCACCCAGCACCGGCGACAGCAGCGCGATCATCAGTCCCGCCGCCGCAGTCGCAAAACCCCACAGCGACTGGCCGCTGGCGGGATTCGACGCCACATGAGTCGCGAAATAGGGCGCGAAGACGAAGGTGGTGATCAGCGTAAAAAACGGCTCCGCCGCCCAGGCGAAGAAAATCCAGCTGATAACGGCCGAGCGCGGAGGATAGGTCTGCTGCATGCCCGCAATGCGTGGATCCGAAAGTGCTACCGCCATACCCGAAATGTCCTTGACCCATCACGAGGAGGCGTTTTGCTCTTCGCATGGAAACCCATATAGCATCCGTGGCGAAATGCCCCTTGGCGTTTTTCTCCGGCCTCACCCGGCTCAACCCGCGGCGGAATTTTCGATGGCTCTGGTGACATCAGGAATACGAAGGCTGGTCATAGGCATCGTGCTGGCAATCGCCTGCACGCTGCCGGCGGCAGCGCAAGAGAGCCGCCGCGGCTTCTACACGCCGCCTGCCGCCGATGCCATTCATGCCGTCGTCGCCGAACACGGCATGGTGGTGGCGCAGGAGAAAACGGCGGCGCGAATCGGCGCCGACATATTGAGGCGCGGCGGCAACGCCATCGATGCCGCGGTGGCAACCGGCTTTGCGATGGCCGTGACCTACCCGCGCGCGGGAAATCTCGGCGGCGGCGGGTTCATGATCATCCATTCCGCGGAGCGCCACGAAGACGTCGCGATCGATTATCGCGAGACTGCACCTGCCGCGACCACGCCGAGCATTTTCTTGGGCCCGGACGGCAAGCCGGATCCCGCGAAGTCGCGCGATTCCGCGCTCGGCATCGGTATTCCCGGCACGCCGGCGGGATTGGCGCTGGCATTGGAGAAATACGGCTCGGGGAAATTCACGCTTGCGGAGCTGCTGCGGCCGGCGATCGACCTGGCGCGAGATGGGATCGTCGTCAGCGATGACACCGCCGACACGCTGCCGGACTGGCATCGCCGACTGGCGCGCTGGCCTTCCGCAGCGAAGATATTTTCTCGCTCCGACGGCACATCGTTGCGTGAGGGCGACACCCTGATCCAGACCGATCTGGCGGCAACGCTGTCGGCGATCGCGACGCAGGGACCGCGCGGCTATTACGAAGGACCTGTCGCTGAAAAACTGGTGAAGGCGATCGGCGACGCCGGCGGCATCATGACGCAAGACGATCTCAAATCGTACCAGCCGGTCATCCGCGCGCCGGTGCGCGGCAGTTACCGCGGCTATGACATTGTCTCGATGCCGCAGCCGTCATCCGGCGGCATGGTCCTGGTCGAGACATTGAATATTCTTGAAGGCTTTCCGATGCAGGATCTGAAGCAGGGCTCTGCGCCCTCGCTGCATGTCATGATCGAAGCGATGAAGCGCGCCTATGCCGATCGCGCGCGCTATCTCGGAGATCCCGCCTTCGTCAGCGCTCCGGTTGCAACCCTCATTTCGAAAGATTACGCGGCAAAGCAGCGGGCAGGTATCGATCTCGAACGCGCGACGCCGTGGACCGATGCGCTGTCGGCGGTGCCGCCACGCGAAGGCAGCAACACCACGCATTTCTCCGTGGTCGACAGCCTCGGCAACGCGGTCAGCAACACCTACACGCTGAATTTCAGCTACGGGGTCGGCCTGGTCGCCGAGGGCACCGGCGTGCTGCTCAACAACGAGCTCGACGATTTCACCGCCGCTCCCGGCGCGTCCAACGCCTATGGGCTCGTCGGGTTCGAGGCCAATCTGCCCGGCCCCGGCAAGCGGCCGTTGTCGTCGATGTCACCGACCGTCGTATTGAAGGACGGCAAGCCGGTGCTGGTGACGGGATCGCCGGGCGGCAGCCGCATCATTTCGACCGTGTTGCAGGTGATCGTCAACGTGCTCGATTACAATATGGATGTCGCCGCTGCGGTGGCGGCGCCGCGTCTGCACCACCAATGGCTGCCGGATGAAGTGCGGATCGAGCGCGGTTTTGCCGAGGACACGCTGGCTGCGCTCCGCGCCAAAGGCCATCACGTGGTCGAACCCATGGGGCAAACCTCGGCGAATTCGATCGCCGTGACGCCAAATGGTTTGCTCGGCGCTCCCGATCCGCGAACCCGCGGCGCGGAGGCGGCCGGGCAATAAGCCGGTCCGTGCAGCCGATCTACGAAGTTGCCTGCAATGGGGATCGGCGTAGAGTTTGCGCCAGCCCACGTTGACCGGCCGTCGTGGGGGACGCGTAAAGGCCGGCCAGAAACTTCGCCCGGGAGAAACATCCATCGTGAGCAGCACCATTGAGCCGTCGGGAGCGATCGAGGTCGCCCCGATCGAGGATACCAGCCTTCTCGCCTTTTATCGTGACATGAACCTGCCGGAGCGGCGGACGTTCTGGGCCTGCGCGGCGGGCTGGGCGCTCGACGGCATGGATTTCATGATCTATCCGCTGGTAATCGGCACCATCATCGCGCTGTGGAAAGTCGACCCCGGTAGCGCGGGCCTCGCGGGCACGGTGACGCTGCTGGCCTCGGCCGTCGGCGGCTGGCTCGGCGGCTTTCTGGCGGACCGCATCGGCCGCGTCAAAACCCTGCAGCTGACGATCCTCTGGTTCTCGGTTTTCTCGCTGGTCTGCGCCTTCGTGCAGAGCTTCGACCAGCTGTTGGTCGCGCGTGCGCTGCTGGGCCTGGGCTTCGGCGGCGAATGGGCCGCGGGCGCCGTGCTGATGGGCGAGGCGATACGTCCGCAATATCGCGGGCGGGCGGTGGGTTCGGTGCAATCAGGCTGGGCGGTGGGCTGGGGCCTTGCAGTGCTGTCGCAGGCCATCCTGTTCTCCTATTTGCCGCCTGACATCGCGTGGCGCTGGATGTTTGCGGTCGGCGCGCTGCCGGCGCTGCTCGTGTTCTTCCTGCGCCGCTACGTCGAGGAGCCGGCAATTGCGGCCGCCACCCGCGCCAAACAGGTAGCGTCGGGCGACTGGCCTTCGCTCTGGGAAATTTTCGCAAGTTCCACGCTCAAAACCACGATACTGGCTTCGCTGATGGTAACTGGATGCCAGGGTGGCTACTACGCCATCACTTTCTGGGTACCGCGATTTCTCACCACCGAACGAAAGCTCTCCATTGTTGGTTCCACCGGATATCTCGCGGCCCTGATCATCGGTTCTTTCGTCGGCTATCTGGTCGGCGCATGGCTCGCTGACCGCATCGGACGGCGCAACCTGTTCCTGATCTTCTCGATTGGCGCGATCGCGGTAGTCCTGCTCTACACGCAATTGCCGCTGAACAACGAGGTGCTGTGGCTGCTTGGCTTCCCGCTCGGCTTCTTTGCATCGGGATACTTCTCCGGCGTCGGCGCGTTTCTGACCGAACTTTATCCGACACGGCTGCGCGGATCGGGCCAGGGCTTCTGCTACAATTTCGGCCGCGGCATTGGCGCGCTGTTTCCCTTCCTGGTCGGCGCACTCTCGGTCGAGACATCGCTCGGCAACGCCATTGCGATTTTCGCGGTTGCGGCTTACGGCGTGTTTTTCCTGGCCGCCTTTGCGCTGCCCGAAACCCGCGGCCGGGTCCTGCACGCGGATGCATAGATAAATAGATAAAGTGTTGGCGTGGGCACCCTAACCCTCCCCCACAAGGACCCCGAAAGGGGAGGGAACAGAAATCCCGTCACTTGAGAGAACAACCGGAGTTCGCCCGATGGCATCGCTCAAAGACAAGACGCTGTTTATCTCCGGCGCCAGCCGCGGCATCGGACTTGCGATCGCATTACGCGCCGCGCGCGATGGCGCCAACGTCGCGATCGCCGCGAAAACCTCGGAGCCGCATCCAAAGCTCAAGGGCACGATCTATACGGCCGCGGACGAAGTCCGCGCCGCTGGCGGCAAGGCTCTCCCCGTGCTCTGCGATATCAGAGACGAAGCGCAGGTGATGGCGGCGATCGACAAGACCGTCGCGGAATTCGGCGGCATCGATATCTGCGTCAACAACGCCAGCGCCATCAGCCTGACCAATTCGCAAGCGACCGATATGAAGCGGTTCGACCTGATGATGGGCATCAACACCCGCGGCACCTTCATGGTGTCGAAATACTGCATCCCGCACCTGAAGAAGGCGCAGAATCCGCATATCCTGATGCTGTCGCCGCCGCTCGACATGCAAGCAAAGTGGTTCGAGCATTCGACCGCCTACACCATCGCGAAATTCGGCATGAGCCTATGCGTGCTCGGCCTCTCGGCCGAACTAAAAGCCTCGGGCGTCGCGGTCAATGCGCTGTGGCCGCGCACCACGATTGCCACCGCCGCGGTCGGCAATTTGCTCGGCGGCGACGCCATGATGCGTGCCAGCCGCAAGCCCGAGATCATGGGGGATGCGGCCTATGCCATCTTCACCAGGCCGTCGCGCGAATTCACCGGGCAATTCTGCATCGACGACAAGGTGCTTTATGCGAGCGGCGTGCGCGATTTCGAGCAATATCGCGTCGACCCGACGGTCCCGCTGATGTCGGATTTCTTTGTGCCCGATGGCGACGTGCCGCCGCCCGGCGTCATCGTGCAGGCGCTGCCGTCGGTTGGCGAGGCGCAAAAGTCGAGATGACGCGGATCGAACCCTTCACCGTCCGACCGAATACGGCCCGCCTCTTTCCAATGCGCGCTTGTAGGCGGGGCGGGCGTGAATGCGCTCCAGAAAGGCCATCGCCTTGGGATGACCCTGCTCCAGACCGCCGCGCGCCGCGGCGGCTTCCAGCGGAAAGCTCATCTGGATATCGGCCGCGGTGAACTCGTTGCCGGCGAACCATTGGCTCTTTCCCAGTTCGCTCTCCCAGAACGCCATATGCTGCTTGAGCTGCGGATTGACCAGCGTGGTCAGCGCCTGATTGGAGACCTTGCGCACCAACGGGCGCAGCAAGGCCGGCGCGCGCTTCGGCATCAGCGTGAACAACAGCTTCAGCAGCAGCGGCGGCATGGCGGAGCCTTCCGCGTAATGCAGCCAATAGGTGTAGCGCAGCCGTTCCGGTGTTTTCGGCGGCGGAATCAGGCGGCCCTCACCATAGGTGTCGATGATGTATTCGGTGATCGCGCCTGATTCCGCGATGGTGTTGCCGTGGTCGGTGATGACCGGGGATTTTCCGAGTGGATGGATTGCGCGCAGCTCGGCTGGCGCACGCATGTCAGGCTGACGCTGATAGCGGACGATCTCGTAAGTGATGCCGAGCTCCTCCAGGAGCCACAGCACGCGCTGCGAACGGGAATTGTTGAGATGATGGACGGTCAGCATGGGCTGGTCCCCCGGAGCTGGTGGCGATCGCTGACCTCGTAGCAGCGGACGTCGGGATTGGCGATTGGTCGGCGCTGCGGAACGCCTCTTAAGGAAACGGAAAATTCGAGCTCTCGTAAATTTTACCCGGATAATATTGACACGGCCTTATTTACCCGGGTACAAATAAACCACCTGAAAGCCAGAGCATCTGCGATGATTCAAGCCGCCCCCAAGCAATTCACCGCCTTCATGGGCCACCAGCGGCTGGCTTCCGGCCCGTTGGCTGAAGTCGCGCTGGCTGTCATGAAAGCCTCCCAAAAAGTTGCCGCGGAGCCGATCGTCATCTTTGACGACGCCAATGGACGGCCGATTGATCTCGACCTTCGCGGCACCGAACGCGACGTCGTTGCACGCCTGCCACTTCCGGCCGCGAATTCCGAGACGCCCGCCGATGACCTGGCTGCGCCGGAGCCGCGCGGCCGCGGCCGGCCCAAACTCGGCGTTGTCGCGCGCGAGGTGACGCTGCTGCCGCGGCATTGGGAATGGCTCGGGGCGCAACCCGGTGGCGCGTCGGTGGCGCTGCGAAAGCTCGTTGAGGAGGCGCGGCGCTCCAGCGGCGATCGCGATCGCAGCCGCGCCGCAAGAGAAGCAGCCTATCACTTCATGTCAACGATGGCCGGCAATCTGCCGGGCTTCGAGGAAGCCTCGCGGGCGTTGTTCGCGAACGACCGACGGCGCTTTGGCGATCTCATTGCCGGCTGGCCCGGCGATATCCGCGACCACACCGTCAAGCTCGCCTTCAGCGACCGCGCCGACCCTCCGAAGGCGTGACCCCGCGCCAATCAGTCCTCTGAATCCTGCAACTTCGACACCGCAATGTTGCGGGCGTCGATTAGCCACGCCGATCCCCAAGGAAAACCCGTGTCGAACACCCCGCCCCTCTGGAAGACGTTTCTCGTCTTCCTCGCGCCGATGATGCTGAGCAACATTCTGCAATCGTTGTTCGGCACCATCAACAATGTTTACCTCGGCCAGATGATCGGGGTCGATGCGCTGGCCGCCGTCTCGGTGTTTTTCCCGGTGATGTTCTTCTTGATCGCCTTCGTCATGGGATTGAGCTCGGGCGCCACGGTGCTGATCGGTCAGGCCTGGGGTGCGGGCGAACCCGAAAAAGTGAAGGCGGTCGCGGGCACGGCCCTGACGATCGCGCTTCTCGGCTCGGCAATGATCGCCGTGTTCGGCGGCCTGTTCAGCCGACAACTCCTGATCGCGCTCGCGACACCGCCGGGCATTCTGGAGGACGCCAACGCCTATACGCGCATCATGATGATCGCGATGCCGCTGACGTTTGTTTTCATCCTGCTGACGGCGATGATGCGTGGCGTCGGCGACACCCTGACGCCGTTATTGGCACTGGCTATCTCGGCGGTGGTGGGCCTTGCTGCAACGCCGGCCCTGATCAAGGGCTGGTTCGGCCTGCCGCGGCTGGGCGTCGCCAGCGCGGCGTGGGCCTCGGCGCTGGCCGGCTCGGTTACACTGCTATGGCTCGCCATCGACCTGCGCCGCCGCCGGCATCCACTCGCCTTCGATACGGCATTCCTGCGCAACATGCGGCTGAACGGGACGCTGGTGCGCAAGGTCATGCACCTCGGCATCCCTTCCGCGGTCGGAATGGTGGTGTTTTCGCTCGCCGAGCTGGTCCTGCTCGGCCTCGTCAACCGCTTTGGCTCCGACGCCACCGCGGCCTATGGCGCGGTCAACCAGGTCATGAGCTATGTACAATTTCCGGCGATGTCGATTGCGATTTCGGTGTCGATCTTCGGCGCGCAAGCGATCGGCCGCGGCCATGTCGACCGGGTCGGCGCCATCGTCCGCACCGGCCTTCTGATGAACGCCGTCCTCACCGGAGGGCTGGTCGCGCTCGCTTATCTGTTCTCCCGCGCCATCATGGGCTTCTTCATTATCGACGCGGCGGTGATGGACCTCGCGCAGCGATTGCTCCACATCGCATTGTGGAGTTCGGTGCCGTTCGGCATGGCGACCGTGTTCTCGGGGGCGATGCGCGCCAGCGGAACGGTGTGGATGCCGCTATCGATTTCGATCTTTGTGGTTGCCGCGATCGAGGTTCCTTCAGCGGTCTTGCTCAGCCGCGCCATCGGCATCGACGGCGTCTGGGCGGCCTATCCGATCACGTTTGTCGCCATGTTCCTTCTGCAGATGAGCTATTACATGCTGGTCTGGCGCAAGCGCGCCGTGCGGCGGCTGATCTGATGGCGGCCGCGGTTTAGAATATTACGGTCATCATAAAATCAGTGGACGCGCCGCGTCCGTTGCGCCACTATGCTTTGGCAGCAAAGAGTCCGGGAGACCGCCGTGAGCGCCATAGCCCCGCAATTCATGTTCGATTTCGGCAGCCCCAATGCGTTTCTCAGTCACGAGGCGATCCCGGCGATCGAAAAGCGGATCGGCGTGAAGTTCGAATATGTGCCGGTCCTGCTCGGCGGCATCTTCAAGGCCACCAACAACAAGTCTCCCGCCGAATCGCTTGCCGGCATCAAGAACAAGCGCGAATTTCACGCGCTGGAGACCGAACGCTTCGTGAAGCGCTTTCACGTCAAGCCCTATGCCTGGAATCCGTTCTTTCCCGTCAATACCCTCAACCTGATGCGCGCCGCCATCGCCGCGCAATTCGAGGGCGTGTTCGAAAAATACGTCGACGCCGCGTTTCACCATATGTGGGTCGAGCCGAAGAAAATGGACGACCCGGAGGTGGCGCTCAAGGCGTTGACGGCCTCCGGCCTCGATGCGGCAAAGCTGTTTGCACGCGCCGGCGACGCCGCAGTGAAAGCAAAACTGATCGAGAATACCGAATCCGCGGTCGAGCGAGGCGCATTCGGCTCGCCGACTTTCTTCGTCGGCAAGGAAATGTTTTTCGGCAAGGAGCAGCTGCGCGACGTCGAGGAGATGGTCTTGGGGAAATGACCCCGCCGTCATTGGCGTCGGCCGCAGGAGAACCCGTCATGGAAAAACGCAACGCCACGGTCGCGGTGATCGGCGCCGGCGACTATATCGGCGCCGAGATCGCCAAGAAATTCGCCGCCGAAGGGTTCACCGTATTCGCCGGACGGCGCGACGGCGCCAAGCTCGAGCCGCTGGTGAGGGACGTCGAGGCGGCGGGCGGATCGATCGTGGCGCGCGCGCTCGATGCGCGGAAGGAAGACGAGGTCGCGGCATTCCTGGGCGATGCCGACAAGCATGCACCGCTTGAGGTGTGCATTTTCAACGTCGGCGCCAACGTCAATTTCCCGATCCTGGAGACCACCGATCGCGTGTTCCGAAAAGTGTGGGAAATGGCGTGCTGGGCCGGCTTCCTCGCCGGACGCGAGTCGGCCCGGCTGATGTTGCCGCACGGCAAGGGCAACATCTTCTTCACCGGCGCCACCGCTTCCTTGCGCGGCGGCAGCGGTTTTGCCGCCTTCGCCAGCGCCAAATTCGGGCTTCGCGCGGTGGCCCAATCGATGGCGCGCGAACTCGGTCCGAAGAACATTCACGTCGCGCACCTGATCATCGATTCCGGCGTCGACACCGCCTGGGTGCGCCAGCGCCGCGAGCAGCTCTGGGGCAAGGAAGCGCTGGATAATCCGGATTTGCTGATGCCGCCGGCCTCGGTCGCCGCCTCGTACTGGCAGCTTTACCAGCAGCCCCGCAGCGCCTGGACCTTCGAGCTCGAAATCCGCCCGTTCGGCGAAAAATGGTAGCGCTTCTTCCCTGTTCGTCACGGCCGGGCGGTGCCGTCCGAACGACCGTGTCGCTTCGGCTCGCCTGTGCCCGGCCATCCGCGTCTTCATTGCTGCCATCTGAAGAAAGGCGTGGATGCCCGGATCAAGTCCGGGCATGACTGAAATGGTATAAGGTCCGACAGAGCAGGACCGTCTATGCAGGAGAGATAGATGCGCATTCTGGTGGTCGGCGCTGGCGCCATCGGCGGATATTTCGGCGGCAGAATGCTCCAGGCCGGACGTGACGTGACGTTTTTGGTTCGTCCCAAGCGCGCGGCCGAACTCGCCGCCGCCGGCCTCGTGATCAAAAGCCCCAACGGCGATGTGACGCTGAAAGATCCGCCGGTCGTGCTGGCGGACAAGCTCAACGACAAATTCGATGTCGTCCTGCTGAGCTGCAAGGCATTCGATCTCGAGGATGCGATCCGATCATTTGCTCCTGCCGTCGGACCAAAGACCGTGATTATCCCGCTGCTCAACGGCATGCTTCATTTGGAGGTGCTCGACCAGAAGTTCGGACGCTGAGCGCGTGCTCGGTGGCCTCTGCGCCATCGCGGTCACCCTCAATGAGCGTCGTGAGATCGTTCAGCTCGCGCCCATGCAGTCGCTCGGTTTCGGCGAGCGCGACGGCAAGCTCTCGGATCGTGTTCGCGCCATCGCGGAAGTGATGGCCAACGGCAAGTTCGGCGCCTCCGCCAGCGACCAGATCATCCAGGACATGTGGGAGAAATGGGTGTTCCTCGCCTCGCTCGCGGCCTCGACCTGTTTGATGCGCGCTCCGGTCGGCCATATCCTGGCCGCACCCGGCGGCAAGGATTTTATCCTCGGCATGCTCGATGAATGCAGCGCGGTCGCGGCAGCCGAAGGTCATATCCCGAGCGGTCCATTCTTCGAGCGTGTGCGCGGCATGCTGACCGCGGAGGGCTCGCAACTGACGGCCTCGATGTTCCGCGACATCAAGGCAGGCGCGCCTGTCGAGGCCGATCACGTGATCGGCGATCTGATCACGCGCGGCGATGCCGCGAAAGTGCCGGTGCCGAAGCTACGTACCGCCTATACGCATCTGAAGGCGTATGAGACGCAGCGGGGGTGACTTACCCTCCCTTCGAGGGTGAGCTCCTCAAAGATGCGCGAGATAGTGCGCCAGCGCGGTGATTTCCTCCTCGCTGAGGGGATAGGCGACATCCGCCATCGCCGCCACGCCGCCGCCGGATCGCACACCCGACTTGTAGTCGTGCAGCGCCTTCAAGAGATATTCCTCGCGCTGGCCGGCGATGCGCGCCACCGCTTTGGTGCCCGCAAAGGTGTCGGTGTGGCATGACGCGCAGCGCCGGCCTGCGGCGGCCTGCGCGCCCTTCCGCGACAGATCCGGATTGTCATCGGGCGGGGCTTTCGGCGGAGCAAGCGCAGGCGAAATAGGCGCCGAGATTGCGGATATCGTCATTGTTGATCTGCTCGACGATTCCCTGCATCTGCTCGCTCTTTCGGCTGCCGCTGCGGAAGAAAACCAGCTGCCATTGAATGAACTGATCGGGCTGGCCTGCAAGCGAGGGAATGTTCTCGGTCTGCGAAATGCCGCTCTCGCCGTGACAGCCGGTGCAGAGCTCGGCCTTTTGCTTGCCTGCGGCGAGGTCGGCGGCGCGGGCGAGCGATCCGCCGATGACTGCAACCGACAGCATCCCGACCAAAGCGATCCGCGTCATGTTTCCTCTTCCCTCGCTCGCCAATAAAACAAAAGCTGCGGTCACCCGTTCCCGAGCAACCGCAGCCTCCGATTTTCGGCTGCTACTTCTTGTAGCTGATGCGATAGATCGCGCCGGCCCAGTCGTCGGCGACGAGGATGGATCCGTCCTTGTCCAGGATAATGTCGTCGGGCCGACCGAGATAACCCTGGTCGCCTTCGATCCAGCCCGATGCGAACACCGTTTGCTTGGCGTTCTTGCCGTCCGGATCGGCCGTGACGCGGACGATCCTTGCCCCCTGGTATTTATGCCGGTTCCACGAGCCATGCTCCGCAATCAGGATCGAGTTCTTGTACTCGGCGGGGAACTGATCGCCGGTGTAGAACTTCATGCCCAGCGGGGCCACATGCGGGCCGAGATTGAGGACGGGCGGGGTGAATTCCGAACATTTGTGACCCATCGCGAATTTCGGGTCCGGTATGTCGCCCTGGTGGCAATAGGGATAGCCGAAATGCTCGCCGAGCCTCGAGATCATGTTGAGCTTGTCGCTCGGGGTGTCGTCGCTCAGCCAGTCGCGGGCGTTCTCGGTGAACCAGTATTTGCCGGTGCGCGGATCGACGTCGCCGCCGACGCTGTTGCGGACGCCGAGCGCCACCAGTTCGGCATTGCCGGTCTTCGGATCAACGCGGCGGATCTGCGAGACGCTGGTCGGCGGAATCCCGATGTTGAAGGGAGGTCCGAACGGAATATAGAACCAGCCGTCCTTGTCTGCGGCGAGATACTTCCAGCCATGCGCGGCGTAGGAAGGCATGTCGTCATAGACCACCTTGCCGTCGCCGAGCTTGTCGAGATTGGCTTCGGCGTTGTCGTATTTGATCAACTTGTTGACGGCGATGACGTAGAGCGCCCCGTCGCGAAACGCGAGCCCGGTGGGCATGTTGAGGCCCTTGAGGATGGTCTTGACCTCTTTCTTGCCGCCATTGTCTTTGATGGCATAGACGTTGCCGAGACCGAACGAGCCGACAAAGAGTGTGCCCTTGTCACCCCAGGCCATCTGTCGCGCGGCCAGCACGCCCGACGCGTAGACTTCGATCTTGAAGCCCTCCGGCAGCTTGATCTTCTTCATCAATGCAGCGAGTTCTGCTTCCGATGCGCCGGTCGGCGGCCCCGACGGCGGCGCCAGACCCTTTTGGGCTTCGGTCTCGTCGCCCAGGAACCAGTCGTCCGGCGGATGAGTCCAGAATTCCTTGGTGCCGGACTTGTATTTCTTCAGCCCTTTCTGCTGCGCGCTGGCCTGACCGGCCCCCGCGACAACGAGGATTGCTGCGAGCGCAAGAATAGATCGATTGAAAGCCGATTTCATCGCGTCACTCCCTATGCAGCCACGCGGCTGCGATGTTGTTTATTTTGTGCCTGACGACGACCTTAACCTGTCATGATGTGGATCAGACCGTCAAATGCTATCACATCCAGTGCGAGTGAGAAGCGCATGCCACGCGTCTGCGGCAGACCCGAACCAATTGCGAAGAAATTTCGTATGGTTGCCCCGCTTTGCAGCAGAAAACGAAAAGCCCGCCGGGACAGCGGGCCTTCGTCAAACTCTGCCACTTCTAGTTTCGTTACCTATGTGTCCGGGCCGGACAATAGAAAATCTGGAGCGGGCGAAGGGATTCGAACCCTCGACCCCGACCTTGGCAAGGTCGTGCTCTACCCCTGAGCTACACCCGCATCCGAGAGATTGGCGGCGAGCGACCGCCGGCAACGGGCAGAGCTATGCCAAATGCAGCCCCCGAATGCAACAGCCCCGCGAAGCGGAGAAAACCGGCCGGATGGCCCGATATCGGCAGCGATTTGCCGAAATCGGCCCAAAACGCGCTAACCTGCCCTTATTGCGGCCTCCTGTGGGAGTCCCGCGGGCAAATTGGAGAGCGTGGCGCGTAGCGATTCGAGCCATTTTCCGAACCAGGCCCGCAGAATCCCGGTCAGTTCATCGCGGCGAACGGGATCACAATCGAATGTCGCCCACCATTCGACGAAGGCCCGATCCCCATCGACAATGGGCGTGACGCGCAGCGTCGCCTGAAAATCGGTCACCGGCAGCGAGGCGACGCCGCAGAATTCGTAAGTTTGCGCCCGCTCGGTATCGGACAGCGCTAGCAGCCGTTGCCGGATGTGCCGCTCGCGATAGAGCACGCTCCTGACAGCGCCGACGGTGTCGCCGGTCTTGCCGTCCTCGATCCGACTCTCGCCGGAACCGCCGACCCAGACCGGATAGTTGTTGAAATCGCGGACGATTTCCCAGATCCGCGGGGCAGGCTGTTCGAACACGGTAGAATAATATGCCCTTGTCATTGCTCAATTCCATTGGCTGAAGCCGACTGCGATGCCACCATGAGCCGGGGATAGACCGCCGACCACCCGATCTCCGATGCGGCACGCCAACGGCGCCCCTGCATCCTGGGCCTCGGTAGCCGGCGGAACCGATTGAAATTTCCGGACAAACCGCCATTTGGGTAAGGTGAACTTCTGAACCGACACCCCCGGGCCGTGCTAGACTAGACTTAATCTGCAGGACATCAGGCGAGGATCCCCGTGACGATACTAGAGCAGGGCAGCGGACCGGCGCCGCAAGCGCCCGATCTGATCAAGGAGACGACCACCCAGACGTTTGTGAAGGACGTCATCGAGGAGTCAAAGCGCCAACCGGTGCTGATTGACTTCTGGGCCCCGTGGTGCGGCCCCTGCCGCCAGCTCACGCCGATCCTTGAAAAGGCGGTCCATGCGGCCAAGGGCAAGGTCAAGCTGGTCAAGATGAATATCGACGAACATCCGGCCATACCCGGCCAGATGGGAATCCAGTCGATTCCGGCGGTGATCGCCTTCGTCAACGGCCAGCCTGCCGACGGCTTCATGGGTGCGGTGCCGGAAAGCCAGGTGACCGCTTTCATCAACAAGCTGACCGCAGGCATGCCGGGTGAACCCAATATCGCGGAAGTCCTGAAAGAGGCCGAAGCCGTTTTGGCCGAGGGCGATTCCGCCACCGCGGCGTCGATCTATGCCGAAGTGCTGGCGGCGGATGCCACCAATATCGCAGCGCTGGCAGGGCTTGCGAAATGCTACACCGCGACCGGCGCCATCGAACAGGCCAAGCAGACGCTGGCGATGGTGCCGGAATTGAAGCGCGGCGATGCGGCGGTCAAGGCCGTTCAGGCATCGATCGATCTTGCCGAGCAGGCCAAGGCGCTCGGCCCGGTGACCGAGCTTGAACAGAAAGTCGCCGCAAACCCGCTCGATCATCAGGCACGATTCGATCTTGCGACCGCGCTCAACGCCAGCGGCAAGCGCGCCGAGGCGACGCATCAGTTGCTTGAAATCGTCAAGCGTGACCGCAAATGGAACGAGGACGGAGCTCGAAAGCAACTGGTACAGTTTTTCGACGCGTGGGGCCCGACCGACGAGGCCACGGTTGAGGGAAGAAAACGACTGTCGACGATTTTGTTTGCATAGCTCTTGCTCTGCGAGGATAGGCGCCGGTTTTGTCGCGCGATCGGGTTGGCGCAAATTGCGTAGGCTGATCTGCGGCATGAGATGCGCCAAAGGACGCTCTAGAGGCCAGCACCGGGACCGCAAATGCCGATCAATGCCGAATACCGCGGACCCGGCGACCTCCCCGAGGTGATCCCGGTGTTTCCGCTGCCCGGTGCGCTGCTGCTGCCGCGGGGGCAAATGCCGCTCAATATCTTTGAGCCGCGCTATCTGGCGATGGTGGATGACGCGTTTCGCGACGGTCATCGTCTGATCGGCATGATCCAGCCGGATGTTTCCCACTCGCCGGACGAGGCCCACCCGAAGCTGTTTCGCGTCGGCTGCGTTGGCCGCATCACCCAGCTCGCCGAGGCCGGGGACGGCCGTTACATCCTCGAACTCACCGGCATCGCGCGCTTCAAAGTGGTCGAGGAAATCACGGTGCTGACCCCGTATCGGCAGTGCAAGGTGGACTACTTCCCCTACATCGACGATTTCACCGCGCGCAAAGGCGAGGAAGCCGTCGATCGCGAGGCCCTGCTCGCGGTGCTCACGGATTTCCTGAAAGCCAACAACCTCAAGGTCGACTGGGAAGGCGTCGAGAGCGCGCCCAATGAGGCGCTGGTCAACGCGCTGGCGATGATGTCGCCCTACGGGCCGCCGGAAAAACAGGCGATGCTGGAAGCTCCCGATCTGAAAACCCGCGCGGAAATTCTGATCGCGGTCACCGAAATGGACCTCGCCAAGAAGCGCACCAGCGGCGACACCGGGCTGCAATAATCAAGGCCGGCGATATCGGCGTCCCGCCCGCAATGGACATCTTCAGCGGCCCGCTGCTCTGCGTATCTGTTGACGTAAGCCAGACCTCGCGTGATGTCCGGCAAGTCCCAAAAGAACCGGAAATCTCAGGCTATCCGACGGGGCACACAGCACCGTCGCAGATTATTTTTGGAATCCAAAATGCAACGGCCGATTGGAATCTCTCTAACGCCCAACATTAGAATTAGAACAAAACTAAAGTGAGCAAATCGAGGGCTCTAAGTGGATGCGGATCGATTTCGAATTTGAACGCATCTAAAACATGGCTGTTGACGCTCTCGCGCGCGCGAAGCTAGTTCTAAAATAAGGATGTTGGTGAAAATGGCGGGTGCGCAGTGTCGGACGAGCCGAACCAGAGAGACAGGCAAGCCGCCGTGCGGACAACCAGCAAAATGCCAAGAGCGATCTTGAGCCGCGACCTTCTGGGCAGCGACAGGATGGTCATCATTCGCCACGAGCAGGAAGATTACCGCCTGCAAGTAACGGCGACGGGCAAACTGATCTTGACGAAATAGACGTGTTGGACGCGAGGCATTTTCAGACGAGACGAAATCGGTTCACGCCTGGGAATGTAGGAGCAGACAATTTTTCAGCCAGCCACCTTTGCCGCTGAGGCATCGGAAGCCAGCCAATCAACGGGTCCGGGCGTGGACCCAAAATGGGGCTGGCAATGCATGATGGATACAATCGGCACAGATTCAATCGGCGCGTACCCCGGCTGGGGAAGCCGCGGTCGACGGGCGATGACGCGACGCTTCGTCTGAGCGATGGACAGGCATGTGAACCGGGACGAGGCGGAAGACCGTGCCGCAGCCTGGCTCTCGCGGTCACGTTCTCGCTGATCGGTTTCGCGGCGTCTGCCGAGGAGTTGATGTTCGGCTTCGTCTACACCACCGACTTGTTGCCGCAAGACGCGAAGGAGGTCGAACAATGGCAGACGTGGCGGCACCAGAAGATCGGGGGAAGTTTCGATCAGCTCGAAGGAAGAACCGAATTTGAGTACGGTCTGACCGATCGGCTGCAGGTGGCGGTCTACCTCAACTATGCCTGGATGCAGGCTTTTCACAATGGTCCCTTTGGCGCCACGACGCCGTCGGAACAATTTGCAGATTACCAGGTCGGCCCGGACGATCGCTTCAACCAGACGCGCTTTGTCGGCGTCTCCGGCGAGGCGATTTACCGGATTCTCAGCCCCTATACCGACGCCTTCGGTCTCGCCGTCTACACGGAGCCCACGTTCGGAAAAAACTTCTACGAAACTGAAAACAAGATCATCCTGCAGAAGAATTTCTTCGATGACCTGCTGACGGTGGCCTTCAATTTCACCTACGCGCCGGAATTTCGCTATTTGCTGGATCCGGCGGACCCGACCGGGCTTGCCAGCAGCTGGCAGGAGGAAACCGACGTCAATTACGGGCTCGCGGTATCGTACCGGTTCATCGAGAACTGGTCGGCGGGATTCGAATTCGAGAATGAGCATGAGTACAACAGCTTCAACTTCACCCACGAGTTTAACAGTGGCTACTACCTCGGCCCGACCTTGCACTATGGCGGCGAGAGGATCTTTGTCACGGCGACGGCGCTGTGGCAGATGCCATGGGCGACGGTGCACAGCGACACGGTGCCGGGCGCCCTCGTGAACGGCTACATCCTCGATAACGATTTCGAGAAGATTCCGCTTCCGGCTCAAGGTCGGATACACCTTCTAAGGGAGATGACATGAAGGCCAGTCACTGGGCGTGGATCCCGGTCGCCGCGATTTCGACGTCCGCCTACGCGACCACTTACCTCACCGTCGAGCAGGCACAGAGGGCGATATTCCCCGGCGCATCCTTCTCCGCCACGGGCCAGCCCAATATCTGGCGGACGTCGAACGGCGGTTATCTCGTCGTCGATCGGGTCGTCGGCAAACACGAATTCATCACCATTGCCGTCGGCATCAATGCCAACGGCACCGTCAAGCAGATCGAGATCATGGAATACAGGGAATTGTATGGATACGAAGTTCGCGACGCCGCTTGGCGCGCGCAATTCGTGGGCAAGAGCGCGAACTCGCCGCTGCAGTTGAACGTCGACATCAAGAATATCAGCGGCGCCACGCTATCATCGAAACACATTGCCGATGGCGTCAAGCGCATCCTGCAGAAATATGAATTGAGCTTGAAGGGCGCGGGATGAGGCGCGGCCGGGCGACGAATTGAAATAGGCTGCCGACGAGGAAACCCGCCGGCGGTTTATCGGGGCTCACTGGGGCGCCGGAAACCTTTGGTTTTGTGCGGCACGGGCGCTTGTGCGTCTACCCAAGTAGATATGAACAGGCAGCCCTAGCGCCACGGAAAACCCGGCGGCAATGTGGATCCAGCTCATCCAGGGCCGCAACGTTTCCGATCCAAGATAATAAAGCCCGAAGGCGGTCACGATCAGTGTCGCGTTGAACGTGGTCATCGCGGATCCTGACACACGGTTTTTCCGGCTGCGCCAGGCGCGCATCACATGTAGCGGGATGAGGGCGCCCAGCAAAAGCAGCGTCAGCATGGCGGCACCGCCATGCACCATCAACAGATAGGCAATGCTCTGCTGCCAGATTTCGTCGCTGGAAATATCCTTCTGCCAATCCGCCACGAGCCAACCGGCGCCTGTCAGGAACAGGACCGCGAAAGCCGCGTAGATGGCGAAGCGAAATGAAGATTTATGCCGCAAGGTACACCGCGTGCTGCCAGCCGGGGGAGATCTGAACGTCGCCGTTCGTCGAAATCAGTAGCGCGCTAGCGTTGTAATGCTCAAGCAATTCGGTTGCCTCCGTTCCGGCAATCATCACGATCTTCGTTAGCGCGTCGGCAATCATGCAAGAGGGCGCGCGCACGGTAGCCCCGTCGAAGGCGTTCGCCAGCTTGCGGTTGCCGGGATCGACGATCGCCGAACCTGCGGTCTCCTCCGATTGAAAGGGATCGAAGCGGCGCGCTGTCGATGCCAGCGCTTCGTCGGCGACTTCGACGCTGCAGATCGAGCGGCGCGGATCGCGCGGATGACGAATATGAATCGATTGCGGCGCCGCTCCGAATGCGGCGAGATCGCCGCCGGCATTCACCAGCCCGCCGGCTGCGCCGGAGCCGCGCAATGCCTCCAGCGCCCGATCGACCGCGAAGCCTTTCGCGATTCCGCCGAGGTCGATCCTGATATTGGCCTGCCGAAAGCGGACCGTTCGCCCCTCGAGCAGCTCGATTGCGTCAAACGATCGGGCTTCCGCCTCGACCGGAACATCGTCGCTCAACCACGGCAGCAGTCCCATGGCCTGCAACGCCGGCGCGACGGCAACATCGAAGATGCCGTTTGACCGGCGATGCATCTCGACGGCTGCCTCCAGCACCTGGTACGTCCAGGCGTGAACGCTGACCGGCCGAATACCCGCTTCCCGGTTGAGGCGGCTGACGTCGCTGTCCGGCTCGTGAAAGCTCATCAGCCGGTGGACGCCGGCGACCGCCTCGAAGGCGGCATCGATGGCAGTATTCATCCCGGACCTGGCCAGCCCTGCGACCTCGATCTCCACGAAGGTGCCGAGCAGGGGTCTCGCGCGACGCACGCTATCGAAGGCGGTTGCCATAGGCTGCCAATACTCTCTTCACACCCTCGGTGATATGCGTCGAAGACAGGGTCGCGCCGGCGATATTTCGGATATCGCCGTTGATCTTGAGTGCGCTGCCGCTGGTCTTGCCGACAAATTGCGCGAGCCAGCTCGGGCCTCTGATCTCGCCCCCATAGGACTCCCGATATTGCAGAATCTCGACGCTGTGAACGGCGCCGTTTGGCGTCAACGCCACCGCGTAGTCGATATAGAGGTGCTTTCCGATCACCCGATCGAAGATGAAGAAGCCGGCGACGCGTCCGCCGGCTTCAGCCTTCCAGATCCTGCCTACCTGCAGTTCGGTGAAGTGCGTCGCCGACGGAAATGCCTGCTTCTGCGCCTCTTCAATCGAAAGGTACTGCATCGCATAGCCAGGCGAAACGATCGATGCGATCGCCGCCGCCGGCAGTGTGTATCGAACCCATTGCGTCATGATTCACGTCACTCCAGGCAAATTCTGATCTGCCGCCGCGGGGCCGTTGCCAGAGGCCCAGGGGCTGTCCGATAGGCGCATCTCTCTTCGGGTCAAAAGAAAAATCCGACGCCGCCGAGAAAGGAATCTGAAAGAGCGCCGGCGAGGCTCTTGTCGATTACCCTTTGATAGGTGGCCTTCAGCACCACTTTGGGCGACGGGAAGACCGCAACACCCGCGGTGTGGAATTGGCGCTGGCCCGCTCCCGTCGGCAAATTGGCGTCCGTTCCGGCAAATCCGCCGGTCTGGAAGTTTTCATATGTGTAATTGTAGAACGGCACCGCCTCCCAGTCGCTGCCGATGAAGGTTCCGAGCGGTATGTGGTAGGCGATCTCGCCGGAATAGCCGAACATCGACTTGCCGACGTTATCGGTGGGGTCGGTATCGTTGTTGGCGCGCAAATTCTGCGGGTTGCCGAAGCCGACGAAGACATATTCGCCGCGCAGCTCAAGGCCCGCATTGGGCACGCGGTAGCGGAATTCGGCGTCGAACATGGTGAGGCTCGACGAGCCGAGCAAGTTCCCAAAATCGTCATGGGCACCGCGCGGCGTCGTATTTGGCGTGTAATAGGCGCTGACGCTGCCTCCAAAGCCCGGAAGGAATGTCGGCGTAAAGTCAAGCCGGCCGGATACGGCAACGGCGTTAGAGAGCTGCTGGAAGTCGCCCAGCGGCGGGTTTGAGAATGTCAGCGCATTGAGCCCGTCAATGCCTGGGAAATACGGCGTGCCAGGTAGAGGGACGGTCCTGGCCGCCGTCCGATTGTCGAAGGAATCGCCAAAGTCCTCGTTGCTGGCACTGACCATCACCTGATACTTCAGATCTTCGGTGATAGTGCCGTAAACGCTGGTGGCCGGCGCCTTCCAGGTCGATGGTATGAGGCCGTTGTAGAGCTCGGGCCGGTTGACACTGTAAAACTGGGTCGGTTCGTGATGCACGTTGATATAGCCGATCGGCACCAGATCGACGCCGGGTGCGCGCCAATTGAACTGATCCACGATCTTGAAATCGATCCATAGCTGCTCGATCTCAGCAGTGCCGTGCAGCTTGTCGTCGTTGTCGAAACCAGAACCGGCATGCTCGAATTCGATCTCGGCGTTGAAGATGATGTTGTCGGTGATCGCATAGGTCGGCAGCAGCACCATACGCGCCGTATCGAAGCCGTTCTGCCACTGGCCGTTGGCTGCCGGATTTTGCATGGAGCCGAACTTGACCTCGCCGTAAGCCCCAATGCTCAACCCCGCCACGGGCGAAGGCGCCAGCCCAAGGATCGGGAGGTCGGACGGTGGTGTCGAGACATCGAGCGGCTTGGACTTCGAGGCCGGTTTGCTTTGCGTGTTCTGGGGCGGGTCCGATGGTACCGTGGCGCTGGCGCTTTTCTTCAGATCCGGAGCGGCCGCTTTCTTTGGCATCTTTTCAGAGGAAGCGGTCGGCTTTTCCGCAGGTGCGGCCGGCTTTTCGGGGGCAGGCGTCTGCTTCTGCTTGAGTTCGGCCTCGAGCGACTGGATGCGTTGCTCCATCGCCTCCATTTTTTTCAACAAGACTTCGTTCACGTCACCGTCCGCCGCCAGCGCGCCGCTACAGCCGATGATGGACATCGCGGTTGCCGCGAGCAGCGCTCTTCGCCTGTAGCATCGGTCCGAGCTAAATATCGATACAGGTAAGCGCAGTGACTGACGCAACGACATGGGGCCCCCGATCTGCGGAGATCAAAGGCTCCGCGATTTCTTGGGCAGCTATTACCGTTGCGAACCATTTTGGGAATTGGAAATGGAACGGCGTGTCTGGAATCTCTCCACATTAGAATTAGAACAAAACTAAAGTGGAAAGCCTGCCGGCTGGAACAATTCTAGTTCGGCCCAATACCGCCGACGAAATACAAGCATCGAGCGTATTGACGCATCGTCGCGGGGCGCGCAACTAGCCGGCGCCGAGGGTGACGGCGAGGTTGTAGGTCGCAAGGCTCGCGGCATAGGCGAGCGCGAACATATAGGCGAAGGTGATCGCCATCCATTTCCAGCTGCCGGTCTCGCGTCGGATCACCGCCAGCGTGGATGCGCATTGCGGGGCGAAAATGTACCAGGCCAGCAGCGACAGCGCCGTCGCCAGGCTCCATTTCGTGGCCAGCACTTGCCCGATCTGATCGGCGGCTTCCTTGCCGCCCTCGATCGCATAGACGGTGCCGAGTGCGGCGACCGCGACCTCGCGCGCCGCCATGCCGGGGATCAGCGCCACCACGATCTGCCAGTTGAAGCCGAGCGGGGCAAACAGCGGCTCCAGCGCCTTGCCGATCATCGCGGCCAGGCTGTAGTTGATGGCGGGGCCTTCGGCGCCAGTGGGCGGTGTCGGAAACGACGCCAGGAACCAGATCAGCACCATCATCGAGAAGATCGTGGTGCCGGCCCGCTGCAGGAACATTTTCGCCCGCGTATAGATGCCGATCGCAATGCTGCGCGCGCGGGGCATTTTGTAGTCGGGTAATTCCAGCATAAACGGCGCCGGCTCGTAGTCGCGCCACATGAAGAACTTGATCAGGAACGAAACGCCCAACGCGCTGGAAATGCCTGCCGCATAGAGGCCGAACATCACCAGGCCTCGCAGGTCGACCCAACCCCAAACCTGTTCGGCGGGAATGAAGGCGGAAATGATCAACGTGTAGACCGGGATGCGCGCCGAGCAGGTCATCAGCGGCGCGATCAGGATCGTGGTCAGCCGGTCGCGGCGATTGTCGATGACGCGCGTTGCCATGATGCCGGGGATGGCGCAGGCGAAGCTTGAGAGCAGCGGGATGAAAGCCCGGCCATGCAGGCCGGCGCCGCCCATGATGCGGTCCATCAGGAACGCCGCGCGCGCCATGTAGCCGAAATCTTCCAAGAGCAGGATGAACAGGAAGATGATGATGATCTGCGGCAGGAACACGATGACGCTACCGACGCCGGAGATCACGCCGTTCTGCAGGAAGCTTTGCAGCAAGCCCGCCGGCAGGGTGTCGTGTACCAGCTGACCCAAGGCAGTGAAGGCGGACGATAAAAGCTCCATCAACGGCTGCGCCCACGCGAACACCGCCTGGAACATGACGAACAGGATCAGCGCCAGAATGACAAGCCCCGCCACCGGGTGTAGCACCACCGCGTCGATCCGCGCCGTCCAGGTGTCAGGTCTCGCCGGCAGACTGATGGTCGCCGCGATGATGCGGTCGGCCTCGCGTTGCGTGGCGCGCAGCTCCGCGACTGAGAGCGGCTGCCAGAGATTTTGCTGCAGGGGGATCGGCGCTTGCCTGGCGAGTTCATCGGTTTTCCGCAAGAGATCGGAGGTGCCGCCCTTGCGCACCGCGATCGACGTCGCCACGGGTATCGCCAGCATCTCGGACAGGCGCGCGACATCGACGGTGACGCCGCGTCGCGTCGCAATGTCGAACATGTTGAGCACCAGCATCAGCGGCCGGCCGGTACGCTTGAGCTCGAGCACCAGTCGAATGGTTAGCCGCAGGTTGGTGGAGTCGGCCACGCAGAGGATGAGATCGGGCACGGATTCGCCGGCGCTGCGTCCAAGCACGATATCTCGGGTGATTTCTTCATCGGGGCTGCGGCCGCGCAATGAATAGGTGCCGGGCAGATCGACCACCGACACCTGACGCCCGAGCGGGGTGACGAAGAAGCCTTCTTTGCGCTCCACGGTAACGCCGGGATAGTTGGCAACCTTTTGGCGGCTGCCGGTCAGCGCATTGAACAGTGAGGTTTTGCCGCTATTGGGCGTGCCCACAAGGGCGAGATGCAATAACGGGGCTTCCATGGCGCTGTACCGTCTCGTCAGGCGACAATAACGGCCATCGCCTCGCGCCGACGCACCGCGATAGTGACGTTCTCGATGCGGACGGCGATCGGGTCACGCCCGACGATACCTTCGTGGAGCACCTCGACCCTGGCGCCCTCCACGAAGCCGAGTTCGATCAGCCGGCTTTCGAGTTCGATCGCGGACAACGCGGAGTTAACTTCATGGGCAGCGAGGTGAAGAATAACGCCGCAATAGCCGCGCTTGGCCAACCCCAGAGGTATCTGCTGGCGCACATCGGTCGGTTTGATGGGGCTGGTGGTCATGGCTTGTATTTCCAACCGCGGGCGGACAGGTCAAGCGTGGCGGTCCGAAACCCGTCTACCTTAGAGGGATTTTAAATCGCCAAAGACGCAGGTGGGCGGGCGCGCATTGGGCTTCTTAGTATGAGAAGGTTTCCTGGTTGTTGCGATGGATCAATGAAGGTCGCTGGGGGGCGGCCGCGGCGGCGGGTTCGGCGCTCAGTAACCGGCGACGGCCATGGCGACCACTGCGCTGAACACCATCCAGCCGAAGTGCCGGCCGCGGGTCGCCCAGGCATTGCCTAACGCGCCGAATGCGAACACGCAGGCCAGCGTCACGACGATCCAATGCCGCGCCGGCTCGGACGCCATCAAGGGCGCGGCAATCAGAAGCACGCCGCCGCCGATCCACGCCACGGTAGGGGCCTGCCAGACCAGCCTGAGCAAATTGCGCAGTCGCTGCGGTTCGATGGTGGCGCGCGCGAACACCTTGGTTTCACCGATGATGCCGTGGATGATGGCGGCCGCGATCGCGGCAACGCCGGCACATTGCAGCAGGAGATCGCGCATCGTATTACTCCATACAGTACTGTATGGAGTGCGCCTGGCGCTGGCGATTGTCAATACAGTGGTGTATGGTGGATTGTCGCAGGGAAAACATGCCGGACCAACTTTCCGCCAAAGACTGGCTCGATCAGGGCCTCAAGGCACTGGCCCAGAACGGATTCGCGGCCTTGAAGGCCGAGCCGCTGGCGAAGGCGATGGGGGTGTCGCGCGGCAGCTTCTACTGGCACTTTGCCGATATCGGCGCGTTCCACACCGCGATCCTCAAACATTGGCGCGAGATCGCCGCCGAGCAAATCATCGCCGACGTCGAGGCCGCCGCCGGCAACGACAATCCGTTGCAGCTCCTGCTGCGCCGGGTGTTCGGCGAAAGGCTGGCGCTGGAGAATGCGGTCCGCACCTGGGCCATGGTCGACCCGGCGGCCAGAGCGGCGGTGCGGGCCATTGACCAGCGCCGGCTGAGCTATGTTGAAAGCCTGCTCCGGGCCTCCGGGCTTTTGCCGGACAAGGCTCGTGCGCGGGCGCAAATTCTCTACTGGACGTTTCTAGGCTTCGCCCTGTCGGACAGGCCCTTGCCGCGGGCTCAACAGCAGGCGGTGCTGGAGGAAATGCTCGGGATGGCGTTGCGATAGAGCGCCACCGCTGGCGCGAGGCGTCATCTTCGTGCCTTTTATCGGCATGGTGAATCCTTATCCTGAGCGCCGGGACAGGTGGCAAGCGCCAGCCGTCAACCACGATGACGCGCCGGGCCTCGATTCTCTTTGCGACTTTGCCGCCCAAACCGAGCCATTGCTGATGTATCCGGACTTCGCCGGCCGGCGAACGCTTCGCGTGCTTCGGTCGATAACCCTCCGTTCACCATGAGGACAAATCTCCCAATCTCCTTCCGCAAACCTTTCGCCTCTCAAGTTCGCTTATACCTTTACTGCTTAGTCATCCTTAGAGGAGAGGCTGCGGCCAACACCAAGTTCAGTATCCCTGCGTAACTGTAGATAGCGCGTATGAATATCGCCCGCATTGTCGTCCTGACCATTGCTCTCAGTGCCGGCGGCGTCGCCGCCTATCTTGCGAGTGGATCGGACAGCAAGCCGCCTCCGGCAGCGCCGGTCGCACAGCTGCAGACCGTTGACGTCCTCGTGGCCAAATCCGATATCGGCCTTGGCCAGACCGTCACCCAAAACGACATGCAGTGGCAGACCTGGCCGGCGTCGACGGCAAGCAACACCTTCGTTCGCCGCAACGAGCGCCCGGATGCGACTACCCAGATCGCCGGCTCGATCGCACGCGCGCCCTTTATCGCGGGCGAACCGATCCGGGAAGCGAAGCTGGTCAAGGCCGATGGATCGGGCTTCATGGCGGCGATCCTGCCCGCCGGCACGCGCGCCGTCTCGACCGAGATCTCGCCGGAGACCGGCGCCGGCGGCTTCATTCTGCCCAACGACCGGGTCGACGTCATTCTTACCAGGCGCCAGAAGAACCCGAATCCGGCCGTGGCCACCGATATCGTGGTCTCGGAAATCATCCTGTCCAACATTCGCGTTCTTGCGATCGACCAGGCGCCGAAGGAACGAGACGGCCAGAACTCCGTCATCGGCAGGACCGTCACGCTCGAGTTGAAGCCCGGGCAAACGAAGACTCTCGCCGAAGCGCGCCAGGCTGGCACGCTGTCGCTGGCGCTGCGCAGCATTGCCGACCTCAACCAGGTGGACATCGGATCCGAGGATCGGATCCGCCCGCGTGCCGGCATCAATGTGGTCCGCTACGGCGTCTCAAACTCGACCATTACCGTGAAGTGACCAGAAGGACACGCGATATGAAGTGCAGGGGAAATCAGCCGATGCGGGCCTTTCTGATCCGCGCCCTGTCGTTTTCGGCTGCCGCCGCGATAACGCTCAATCTGACCTTGGCCCCGGCCGTGGCGACCGACGGCACCACCGCGGCGCCGGTTGCCGCAAGCGTCCCCACGAAGGTCCGTTTTCTCTCGCTCGGAGTCGGCAAATCGGTGATCATCGATCTGCCGCGCGACGTCAAGGATATGCTGGTCGCCGACCCGAAGATCGCGAACGCCGTCATCCGCTCGCCGCAGCGCGCCTACATCATCGGTGCAGGCGTCGGTCAGACCAACGTCGTGTTCTTCGATTCCGAAGGCCAGCAGATTGCGGCCTATGACATCGCCGTCAAACGCGACCTCAACGGCCTGCGCGCCGCGCTGAAGCAAATGCTGCCCGCCGCCGGAATCCAGGCCGACGGCATCGGTGACAGCGTCATGTTGACCGGCTCGGTATCCAGTCCGATCGAGGCCCAGCAGGCCGGCGACGTCGCCGCGCGCCTGGTCGGCGGCGCCGATAAGGTCGTCAATTCCATCGTGGTGCGCAACCGCGATCAGGTGATGCTGAAAGTCACTGTCGCGGAAGTGCAACGGAACATTATCAAGCAATTGGGCATCGATCTCAGTGCCAACATGAATGTCGGCACCGCAGTGGTCAATTTCAACAATGCCAACCCGTTCACCGCAAACAGTGCGCCGCTCGTCTCTGGCAACAACCTGACTACGTCGGCCCTGAACAAAGCGGGCCTGCCCACGGTCACAGCGACCCTGCGGGCAATGGAGAGCGCCGGCGTGGTGCGAACGCTGGCGGAGCCGAATCTGACGGCAATCTCCGGCGAGTCCGCGACATTTATTTCGGGCGGCGAATTTCCAATCCCGACCGGCGTAACCTGCCAAACGACGACGGCGGGCGCTATCGGACAATGCATCCAGACGGTCGCCTTCAAAAAATTCGGTATCTCGCTCAACTTCACGCCGGTGGTTTTGACCGAGGGCCGGATCAGCCTGCGGGTGATGACCGAAGTGTCGGAAGTCTCCCAGGACAACGCTTTGCAGGGCGGGGTAGGTGGAACGACCATTCCCTCGATCAAGACGCGCCGCGCGGAAACAACGCTGGAAATCCCGTCGGGCGGCTCGCTGGCGATGGCCGGCCTGATTCAGGAGCAGACCAAGCAGGCCGTCAACGGAATGCCCGGCATCGACCAGTTGCCGGTTCTTGGGCAGCTCTTCAGAAGCCAAGACTTTGTCAACAACCAGACCGAGCTGATGGTCATCGTGACGCCCTATGTCGTTCGGGCGGTTTCCCAGAGAGAGTTGTCGCGCCCCGATGACGGGTTCGCACCCGCGTCGGATGCCCAATCCACCCTGTTGGCCCAAATCAGCCGGGTCTACGGCATCCCCGCGCGCGCCGAACCGATCGGGGGCTATCAGGGCAACTTTGGCTTCATCATCGACTGAGACGGCGGGACGGGGACGAAAACGATGACAAACAGAACGTCGGTCAATCGCCATCGAACGCTGTGCCTGCTGGGCGCGTTGTTCGGCCTTTCGGTCACGCTCGGTGCGTGCACGGATACCACCAGGGAAGTGGTGACGGCGAGCGTTCCCGAGGACTATCGCCTGCGCCATCCGATCGCGATCCAGGAAGCCGACCGCTCCGTCGTGATTTTCGTGGGTCACGCGCGCGGCGGCCTGTCCGCCGAGCAACGCGCCGACGTCATCGGACTCGCCCGGGTGTGGGTTAGCGAAGGAACCGGCGCCATTGTCGCCGACGTGCCGATCGATACGCCGAACGCACGGGCCGCAGAAAGCGCGTTCAGGGAAGCCAGGGCGCTCCTTGCCGCGGGTGGCGTGCCCGCGCGCGGAATTAAGGTGCGTCACTATCACCCCGACGACCCGCGAACGCTGGCGACGATCCGGCTGAGCTATCCGAAGATCATGGCGGTGGCCGGACCCTGCGGGCTGTGGCCTGAGGACCTCGGGCCGTCGATCAAGGACCCTGGCTATTTCGAGAACAGGTCGTATTACAATTTCGGCTGCGCCTATCAGCGCAATATGGCGGCGATGATCGACAATCCGTCGGATCTCGTTCAACCGCGTCCTGAGACCCCCGCCTACACGGCGCGGCGCACGGAGGGCTTTGACAAATATCGCAAGGGCTCCACGACCGCGACCGACTATCCGGAATCCGAAAAGGCCAAACTCAGCGATTCAGGCAAATGATCAACTACCTGCGTGACAATTCCGAAAATCAGCCGGATGCCCCGCCGCCGCCGACGGACGATTACATCGCTCCGGCCCCGCGCGTGTCGGTGCAGGCCTTCTGCGAAACGGCGGAGACCGCCGAGGCGATACAGTCGGCCGGCCTGGATCGGCGCCTCGCCAAGGCCCATCTCACGATCAAGATGGGCGGCATGGAAGCCGCCATCGAAACCTACAGCAGCGTGCCCACTCCGAACGTAATCATCCTCGAGACCAAAGGCAGCAACGATATCCTGGCTGGCCTTGATCAGCTCGCAACCGTATGCGACGCCGGAACCCGCGTCGTCGTGATCGGCAATGAAAATGATGTCGCGCCCTATCGCGAATTGGTGCGTCGCGGCGTCAGCGATTACGTGATCGGGCCGGTTGAAACCCTCGATGTGGTGCGCTCGATCTGCGGTTTGTTCTCGGCATCGGAGGCGGTCGCTGTTGGCCGCATCATCGCCGTCGTCGGCGCAAAGGGCGGCGTCGGCGCATCCACCATCGCGCACAACGTGGCCTGGGCCATCGCGCATGATCTCGCGCTGGATTCCGTCGTTATCGATCTCGACCTCGCATTCGGCACTGCGAGCCTCGACTACAACAAGGATCCATTGCAGGGAATTGCAAACGCGGTGTTCGCGCGCCGAGCGGCCCGATACCGCTTTCATCGAACGCTTGCTGGCAAAATGCAACGACCATCTCAGCCTGCTGGCCGCACCGGCGGCGCTCGATCGGGTCTACGACTTAGGCGCCGACGCCTTCGATGCGATCTTCGATACGTTGCGCATGACAACGCCGTGCATTGTCCTCGACATTCCGCACCAATGGTCGGGATGGACCCGGCGCGCGCTGGTTGGCGCGGACGATATCCTGATCGTCGCCGAGCCGGACCTCGCCAACCTGCGCAATGCCAAGAACATGCTGAATTTGCTGAAGGCGGCGCGGCCCAACGACCGGCCACCGCTTTATTGCCTCAGTCAGGTCGGCATGTCCAAGCGCCCGGAAATCACCCCGCGTGAATTCGCCAAGGCGATCGAAAGCCAGCCGATCGCCTCGATTCCGTTCGACCCGCGAATGTTCGGCACGGCGGCCAACAACGGCCAGATGATCGCGGAAATCTCCGCCAATCACCGCATCAGCAAGATGTTCGTGCAGATCGCGCAACAGCTGACCGGCCGCGGCGACGCCAAGAAGCCCCGAGGTTCGCTGCTGTCGCCGATCATCAGGAAGTTGCGAGCCAGAGGTTAGTTAGCCCGGCCTACCGCACGTTTCGCGAGCCAGAACGATGGCGGACGGCGCGCGCTACCCTCAGTCAGGCCGCGCGACGCCGATCGCCGATATCTTGTCCGCGTCCGTCCGCCCATTCGCCTTCCTGGATAACACATGCCTCAGATAGGCGATATTCGCCGCCGCCTCCTCGGGCGGCCGGTTGGCCTTCAGGATGGCTTTCGGCTTCCGCAAGGTGGCCCCGCAGTCCGACCACCAACGCGAGATTCTGACGCACGCGCGGATCCGCATCCGCGTGGCCATACGCGCGGCGTAAGGTCTCCTCCGCCTGGGGCAGATCCTTTGAAAGGACGTATGAAAGTCCCAGATTGGACAGCACTGAGGGTTCATCGGGGGCGATTTTCAGCGCACTCGCATAATATTGCCGTGCTTCCTCGCCGCGACCGAGCTGATCGAGCACGGCTCCTTGAGACCGAAAGGATTCGCCAATCGGGATTGTCAGGCGTATGGGCGCGGCTGAGGACCTCGAATGCCTGCTGGAAATTGCCGTTGTCGGCCAGCGCTCGCCCATACCCCGCAATGAGCGCTTTGTCGCCGGGGTGAGCGAGCGTGGCCTGTTCGAGCATGGCGACCGCCTGGGACCGCTGCCCCGCGGCCCGAAGCGCCTTTCCGTATTGTAACGCCGCGTCGGCGTCCTCGGGATTGGCACGAAAGCGGTCACGATAGAAATCTACCCCGTGCGAGGGCTCGGCGTTGCGGCTTTTCTCGGTTCTCTCACCCAGCGACCCCGTAATATCCGACATGCCATCGGTCTGGCAGCTACAAAGCCCGAGGACCAGAATTGCCGACAATGCCGTGGACACGAGAAATCTCGTGAAGCGATGTTGCTGGAGCGATTGCCGGGGCATTTCTTTGACCTGTCATGACTGGTCAGAAATGCTTACAGGTTAACCCTAAATTCCGGTTAAGCCGGCGGAGCGCCCTGTTGCGGTGGCCGGACAACCTGAGCGGGTTCGTCGATATCGAGCTCGCGCTTATGTAGGCGCTAAGATCGCCTCGACGTCTTGACGGGTCTTTTCGATCCAGAGCCGGATCGGTTCCGGTTGGATCGGGACCGAGGCTCCAATCCTTTGTCTGACGCGTTTCTTTACGCGAACAGGTATCCGCTTCGCTCGAAAACGCCTTAGTCGACGAACTGAGCGCCGAATTCGTAACCGATGCGCCATGCCAGTCGGCATTGGCGGGGCCGGCCTTCCGACAAGATGATGGTGAACTCGGCAGGAACGTCGACATGTTCGGCGATGACCTTCACGCCCCCGGCGGATATGTCCGTAATCGTGCAGTCGCGCGGCAACGAACCGGTCCCGAACTGTATCTTCGCAAAACTTCTACAAACGCGGCGTTCGCTCTTACGTCGATTTACTAACATGTCGATCCTTCACCGCTCCAATGATGGCTCACCCAGCACTCCCGTCGTTCTACAGAGGAATTATTGGAATTTGCCTAGCAGGACCGCTCGCAATGTATCGGTTCTTTTTGAATTCCTTTTACCGAGTTTCCCGGGGTCCGCCTGAAACGGCCGTGAATGGTCGTCGATGCCAGCGAAAAAATCCCGCAGCGCGCTCCCATTTGGCAACTATCCGGAATACGGAAATGGTTTTTTACCTTCAAACTTTAACGTTGGCTTACGCCATAGGCCCGGATTTCTGCACCCGTCTTTTCGGACGATTGGCTGTTTTGCGGCTTTTCCCCCGGATCAACCGTTGGCAGCCCGGCCCGGGGTTTCGGCTGGCCTTGCGATGGAGCCAGGCCGCTACACGTTTCGATCGAATATGCTACAGCGTCGCATGGCCAAGCCGGAGACCTGAGCATGACTTCCCTGCCCGAACGCCTTGAAGGAACCGTCGATCCCAAACTGCTGGAAATCCTGGTCTGCCCGGTGACCAAGGGTCCGCTTGAATTCGATTCAGCGCGGCAGGAGTTGATCTCGCGTGCGGCCAAGCTCGCCTATCCGATCCGCGACGGCATTCCGATCATGCTGCCCGAGGAAGCAAGGAAGATAGAGTAGCCATGCGCCTCCGCATGCTCATCGGTGCGCTCGCGGTCGTCGGCCTTTGCGGCGCGATGGCGAGCGCCTCCGGCGAGGAAACCAAAATTCGCGTCGGCAATATCGACGCCGTGCTGACGACGCCGCCGGATGTCGAACACCCGCCCGTCGCACTCCTGATCGCGGGCTCCGGATCGACCGACCATGACGGCAATGGGCCGCAGGCCAAGCCCGCGACATTGAAAAAGCTCTCCGAGCAGCTGGCCGCGCGCAAGATCGCAACGCTTCGCTATGACAAGCGCGGCGCCGGCGGCTGGAAACCGGAATTCGGAAAACCGGAGGATTTTCGCTTCAAGGATTTTGTCGACGACGCGGCGGCGCTGGTGAATTATCTGCGCAGCAGCGGAAAGTTCTCGCGCCTGGTTGTGGTCGGCCACAGCGAGGGCGGGCTGGTGGCGATCCTGACCGCGCGACGCGTGCCGGTTGACCGCCTGGTCTTGCTGGTCACCGCGGCGCGGCGGCAAGGCGATCTGGTGAAGGCTCAGCTTGAACGGAAGCAAATTCCGCCCGACGTGCTGCAGCCCATCCTGAAGGCGATCGACAGCATCATGGCCGGACAGATTGTCGATCCACCGCCGCCGGGCCTGGCGATCGCGCCGTCGATGCAGCCCGGCATCGCCTCGGCCTTCACCGAAGACCCGATCGATCCCTTGAAATTGATCGACCGGCCGACACTGATTGTCGGCGGCGGCCGCGACCTGCAGGTGGCTCGGCTGGATTTCGTGGCGCTTGCTGCCGCGGCGCCGCTCGCGAAAACGCTTTGGCTTCCGGAAATGAACCACATTCTGGTCGATGTCGGGGATGCCGACGACAATCTGGCCGCCTACAACGAGCCGCAACGAGCGCTCGACCCCGCCCTGATCGATTCGGTCGCGGCTTTCATCCTCGCCAACGATACGCGCTGATTGTTCTCGGCGTTCGCGGAGACGGCGCTGAACACGCCTACAGCGCCTCGCCCTTCAGAAGCCGCGGCACTTCGCCCGCTAACCCCGCGGCCTGGCGGATGAACATGCTTTTCAGCGGTGGCGCGCGATCGACCAGCCCAAGCCCGATATCGCGCACCGTGCGAAGCAGCGTCGATTCATTCGAGAACAGGAAATTGAGCGAGTTGGTGGCAAGCCCCATCGCCATGGTGTCGAAGCGCCGCCAGCGCTGATAACGATCGAGCACGTCGGCCTGGCCGAGATCGATGCCGAGCCGCGCGGCGTCGACGACCACCTCGGCGAGCGCCGCGACATCCTTCAGGCCCATATTAAGCCCCTGGCCCGCGATCGGATGAATCAGATGCGCCGCGTCGCCGACCAGTGCCAGCCGCTCGCCGATAAACGAGCGCGCGACGAAATAGCCGAGCGGAAACGCGCGCGGCCTGTCCAGGGCCTTGACCTCGCCGAGATGCAGGCCAAAGCGCTGCTCGAGTTCGCCGTGAAACTCCGCTTCGCCGAGAGCCACGATGCGCGCTGCCTCGGCGCGTTTCTCGGTCCACACCAATGACGAGCGTTTTCCGGTCAGCGGCAGGATCGCGAACGGACCGGAGGGCAGGAAATGTTCTTCGGCGCGGCCGTGATGATCGCGCTCATGGCCGACCGTGACCACGATGCCGGACTGATCGTAATCCCAGCCATGGGTGGCGATCCCGGCGCGCGCGCGCAGTTTCGAGCGCGCACCATCGGCCGCCACCAGCAAGCTTGCCTCGATCACGCTGCCGTCCGCCAGCGTGACGTCGATGCCATCGCTGCGCGAGGCGAAATCCGTCACCGCATGGCTGCGAAGATCGAGGCCATCAGCCGCCGCGCGCTCGACCAGCGCGTCGATCAGGTGACGGTTTTCAACCATATGCGCGAAAGGTTCGCCTGGCTCGACGTTCCCCGCGAAGGTCAGGAATACCGGGCGGGTCGCATCCTCCAGTTTGGAATCGGTGACCACCATGTCCAGAATCGGCTGCGTTCTGCCTGCGACCTGGTCCCAGACGCCGATGGCATCGAACAGCCTGCGGCAGGCGGCGACGATGGCGGTCGCGCGCGGATCGCGGCTCGGCCTGACCGCAAGCGCCGGATCGGCGACGATGATGGGAAGATCGGGGCCAAGGCCCTGGCGCAGCGCCAGCGCCAGTGCCAGCCCTGCAAACGCGCCGCCGCCGATGACAATGCTTCGCTGTGCGGACATATCGGACCCTGCTTTCGACATCAAACTATGCTTGCTACCTGATTATAGCTGGGCGAAACAGATAGGCGAAACAAGGGTGCTTGGCCCCCAAGTCGTCGTTCCGGTGCGAGATTTTCGGGTTCACGCTGCCGCGCGCCCCGGAATGACGCAAAAGTCAACGAAAGCGCTGCAATGTCCAAAGGACTGATCGACCTGATTTCCATCCTCGATCTTGAGCCGATCGAGGTGAACTTGTTTCGCGGCAACAGCCCGAAGACGAGCTGGCAGCGGGTATTCGGCGGACAGGTGATCGGACAGGCGATGGTGGCGGCATGCCGCACCGTCGAAGGCCGGCTGCCGCATTCGCTGCATTGCTATTTCATCCTGCCCGGCGATCCGCAGATCCCGATCATCTATGAGGTCGAACGCCTGCGTGACGGCAAGAGCTATTCGACCCGAAGGGTGACCGCGATCCAGCACGGCAATGCGATCTTCTCGATCATGGTTTCGTTTCATGTCGACGAACCCACCGCGTTCCGCCATCAGGACAAGATGCCGGAAGTGCCGCCGCCGGAAAAGCTCACCGCCGAGGAAGTGGCAAAGCAGCCGATGTTCCGCGAGATGCCGGAATTCATCCGCCGCTACTATGAGTCCGACCGGCCGATCGAGCTGCGGCCGGTCGAGCTTAACCGCTATTTTGGTCAGAAGATCGAGGGCGGCCGCATCCATGTCTGGATCCGCACTGCCTCGAAACTGCCGGACGATCCGGCGCTGCATATGTGCGCGCTGGCCTATGCGTCGGATTTCTCGCTGCTCGATGCGGCAATGGCCCGCTATGGACGGACGCTGTTCGACAAGCGCATGATGCCGGCAAGCCTCGATCACGCGATGTGGTTTCACCGGCCGTTTCGCGCCGACGAATGGCTGCTTTACGCCCAGGACTCTCCGAGCGCGCAAGGCGGGCGTGGCCTGACCCGTGGCATGATCTTCAAGCAGGACGGCACGCTGGTCGCTTCAGTTGCGCAGGAAGGCTCGCTCCGCGAGCGCAAGTGAGCGAAATCAGGCTTGTACGTAAGCACTCCGCTCAACCACGGCAAACTGCGACACGTACCATTGCGCGTACCAGCGCAGCGCCCACGGTATCGGGATCAACAGCGCGCACCCGATGGCGAACACCAGCGTGCGCCACAATAGCTCCAGTCCTGTCGCGTTGAACATAATCTCACGCCGCGTGCCGCTGATGTTTCGGCAGATCCAGCTCACCCAGGCGGTGATGACCCACGCCCAGCCGATGATGGTGATGGCGGAAGCATACATCAGCACATACCAGCCGATGTAAACCCATACGCCGCCGTCGAACGTGATCGGAACCTTCTCGCCGTTCGAGCTGAGATTCGAAGAGATCCATCGCACGTTCATCCAGGAGAGCGCCGCCTGGGCGACAATCGCCGCAAGTTCGAGAGTGGAGCTGCCGCTCACTCCGGCATAGCTCAACAACCCCATGGCGACGAAGACGTACCAGATGTCGCCAGGCTGGCCGATGAAAGCGATGTTGGGCCGCCCCGGCACCTCGATGCGCGAGGCCAGCCAGCGGTAGAAACCTGTCGCCGCCCAAGGGGCCGGGATGATCAGCATGATCCCGATGGAAAACAGCAGGCACCAGCCCAGGAGAGGCCATAGACCGACCTTGATCGAAAGCTGCCTGCCGTGGCCCGCGCTGGTCGGCGCCCCGCCCAGTTGCGGCATCGCCGGAGGTCCAGAACCGCCGGAGAGCATTCCCGGGATGTCGGCCGCCCTTTGCCAGTTAGCCATGCCCTCGGTCCAGACCAGCGTGTCGGCGCCGACCGCGCCTCTGGCAATGAATTCGCGGAGTTGGGCTTCCGGATAAGGGCCCCGCTGCTGCCCCTGGAATGCGAAGAACCAGGACCGGTTTGACATTTCGTCCCCTTCTAAGCGCGTTCTCTGGCGAAGCATGGCCGCGGATTTGATCCGGAGCTGGTAACGGCTGGCGCGAGGAAACACCTCAAACAAAAGATTGCGCATTGCAGCAAGCAGACGGGTCCAATGGACGCGGGCCATCAGATCGCTTCTTGGCGAATGACGCCGACGCCTGTACAGGAGGCTAGCTAGCGGAACCCCGCCTCCGCAATTCTTTTTCGGCCGAGCCCGCAACTTTTTGTGCCATTGGTGAAGAAAGATGCCAGACTTGCATGGCTGCAAATCGAGGCTTGACCGACTTTCGGAATCCTTGGAAATGAAGGCCTGAACATGAAGCTCGTTGTCGCCATTATCAAACCCTTCAAGCTTGACGAAGTCCGCCAGGCGCTGACCGCCATCGGCGTCCACGGCATGACCGTGACCGAGGTCAAGGGCTACGGCCGCCAGAAGGGCCATACGGAGATCTATCGCGGCGCCGAATATGTGGTGAACTTTCTGCCGAAGCTGCGGATCGAAATTGCGGTTGCATCGGATCTCGCCGACAAGGCGGTCGAAGTCATTACTTCCAGCGCGCGCACCGGGCAGATCGGCGACGGCAAGATATTCGTGACGCCGATTGATCATGCGTTGCGGATCCGGACCGGCGAAACCGATAGCGACGCGCTCTAAGTTTGCGAGACTTCCGTCGCAGCCGGCAACGGCGCCAGGCCTGCGATCAATAGAATTATCTGGCTGGGGAAATACCAAATGGGGGCACTTTCGTGTCGTGCAGCGAAGCTGGCTGCGCCGATCAATCTCATGACCGTCAGCTTGGCGACACCGGCCTTTGCCGGAACGTCCGAAATCAGCGCTGCCGACACCGCATGGATGATCGTTGCCACAGCACTGGTGCTGATGATGACGATACCGGGGCTTGCGCTGTTCTATTCCGGCATGGTGCGGAAGAAGAACGTGCTGGCGACGATGGCGCAAAGCCTCGCAGCCGTTGCCGTCATCTCCATACTCTGGGTGGCGTTCGGCTATTCGCTGGCGTTCGTCGGCGATGGTCCGTGGCTTGGCACGCTGGATCGCTGGTTTCTCGCTGGGATGACCATGGACAGCATCAATCCCGCGGCGAAGACGATTCCGGAAAGCCTGTTCATGCTCTACGAAATGACGTTCGCGATCATCACCGTGGCGCTGGTGGCGGGCTCGGTCGCCGACCGCATGCGATTCTCCGCCTATCTCCTGTTTTCCATTGGCTGGTTCACGTTTGTCTACGTTCCGCTCGCACATTGGATCTGGGGCGGCGGCTTCCTCGGCACCGCGGGCGTACTTGATTTTGCCGGCGGCCTGGTCGTGCACCTCAGCGCCGGCGCCGGCGGCCTGGTCGCGGCCAAAGTGATCGGCCGGCGTCAGGGCTATGGCACCGAGAATCTGTCGCCGTTCGATCTGTCGCTTGCCGTGATGGGTACCGGGTTGCTCTGGGTGGGCTGGTTCGGCTTTAACGGAGGATCGGCGCTCGGTGCAAACTCGCGTGCCGTGATGGCGATCGCCGCGACCCACCTCGCCGCCTGTGCCGGCGCCTTGACCTGGGGCGCGGTCGAATGGTCGATCCAGCGCAAACCCTCGGTGCTTGGCATGATCTCGGGTGCGGTGGCGGGACTGGGGACGATTACGCCGGCTTCCGGATTCGTCGCGCCCTGGCACGGCGTCCTGATCGGCGTGATCGCTGGCCTCGTGTGCTTCTGGGCCTGCACCTGGCTCAAGCGCCGCTTCAATTATGATGATTTGCTTGACGTGTTCGGCGTCCACGGCGTCGGCGGAATGACCGGCATCCTGCTGGCGGGGGTGTTCGCGACCGCCTCGATCGGAGGGACCTCCGGTCTGGTGGAGGGAAATCCGCATCTCGTGCTGATCCAGCTTTATGGAGTCGCCGTCACCCTGGTCTGGTCCGCCGCGGTCACCTACGTGCTGTTGAAACTGGTCGGCGTCTTCGTGCCGATTCGCGTTTCCCGGCAGCAGGAATTGGAAGGCCTCGATATTTCGCAACACGGCGAAGCCTTGCAGTAACTCTGCCTACCTAAACACCGTTTCTCTGCCCGCCCGACGGGCAGAATTATGCCGAGACCTTGCCCTGCCCATGTTATGGGCCGGTGTGCCTAGCATTTGGGCGCAGTCGAGAGGCACGGTTCCGAGAGGACCCGACAAACCCCGAAAAGGTCCGCGTTCATAGTCCGTTAGGGAATGCGACCGATCTGGCACGGCATTTGATTCTACCGGCCCGGCTGTGCCCGCGTTGTGAACTTCTCCGCGTGGTGAACCTCAGTCGAGAACGCTCGGCCGCGTCTGGATCGAGCCCAAGCGGGGATAGTACCCATGAAAATTGTTATGGCGATCATCAAGCCATTCAAACTCGAAGAAGTCCGTGACGCGCTGACCGCCATCGGCGTTCACGGTCTGACGGTGACGGAAGTGAAGGGATATGGCCGACAGAAAGGCCACACGGAAATCTATCGCGGCGCTGAATATGCGGTGAGCTTCCTGCCCAAGATCAAGATTGAGGTCGCGGTCGCCACGGATCAGGTTGACAAAACCATCGAGGCCATCACGTCGGCTGCAAAAACCGGACAAATCGGCGACGGCAAGATCTTCGTCATCAACCTCGAAAATGCGGTTCGCATTCGGACCGGCGAGGCGGATGCCGCGGCACTCTGACCTCGCGCTCACCCACTTTACCAATCAGGAGTTAAATTGATGACGTTCAAACGTCCAACCAGCGCGGGATGGGCAGTCCTCGCAATCGGATTGCTCTGTGCCGTAGGCTTTGTCGATGCCGCGCTAGCCCAGAATGCCGCTCCCGCAGCTGACGCCGCCGCCCCGGTCGCCCTCGTTCCCAACAAGGGCGATACCGCCTGGATGCTGGTAGCCAGCGCGCTCGTTCTGATGATGTCGATTCCCGGCCTCGCCTTGTTCTACGGCGGTCTCGTGCGGACCAAGAACATGGCTTCCATCCTGACTCAGGTGTTTGCGATCGTCGCGATGGTCGGCGTCGTCTGGACGCTCTACGGCTACTCGCTGGCCTTCAGCGACGGCGGCAGCATGACGCCCTGGATCGGCGGCCTCAGCAAGGCCTTCATGCATGGCATCGACGCCAATTCGACGGCGGCGACCTTCTCCAACGGCGTCGTGATCCCCGAACTCGCCTACTTCGTCTTCCAGATGACGTTCGCGATGATTACCCCGGCCCTGATCGTCGGGGCTTTCGCCGAGCGCATCAAATTCTCGGCGGTGATGCTGTTCATCCTGCTCTGGGTCACCTTCGTCTACTTCCCGATCGCGCATTGGGTCTGGTACGTCGCCGCTCCCGATGACGTCGCAGCTGCTGCCAAGGCGCTTGCCGCAGCAACCGATGCGGCGGCCAAGACGGCGGCCCAGGCCAAGCTTGATGAGGTCACGGGTGCGGTCGGATGGCTTGCCGGCGCCGGTGCCCTCGACTTTGCGGGCGGAACGGTCGTGCACATCAATGCCGGCATCGCCGGTCTGGTCGGCGCGCTGATCATCGGCAAGCGTACCGGTTACGGCAAGGACCTGATGGCTCCGCATTCGTTGACCATGACGATGATCGGCGCCTCGCTGCTGTGGGTGGGTTGGTTCGGCTTCAACGCCGGATCGAACCTCGAAGCCAACGGCACCACGGCGCTGGCCTTCGTCAACACCATGGTGGCCACCGCAGGCGCGGCTCTTTCCTGGCTGCTCTGCGAATGGATGGTCAAGGGCAAGCCCTCGCTGCTGGGCATCTGCTCCGGCGCGGTGGCTGGCCTCGTGGCGGTCACGCCCGCCTCGGGCTTTGCCGGCCCGATTGGCGCGCTGGTGCTGGGCTTGGTCGTCTCCCCGGCCTGCCTGTTCTTCGTCAGCACGGTGAAGAACGCGCTCGGCTATGACGACGCCCTCGACGTGTTCGGTGTCCACTGCATCGGCGGAATCATCGGCGCACTGGGCACCGGCATTCTGGTCAACCCCGCCCTCGGTGGCGTCGGCATCACCGACTACACCAACATCACCGGCAACAATGCCGGCACCTATGACTTCGTCACCCAGATGATCGCACAGGGCAAGGCCGTCGGAGCGACGTTGCTCTGGTCGGGCATCGGCTCGGCGATCCTCTACAAGTTCGTCGACGTGATCGTCGGTCTTCGTCCCTCCATGGAAGCAGAACGCGAAGGTCTCGACCTCACCGATCACGGCGAGCGCGCCTACAATATGTAAGTTCTCCCGAGGGCGCGATCTCCTCGGGGCTCGCGTCCAGAACTACGGTTTGGGCACATACCCGGCAATGCCCCGACCGTTGAGGGGCTCCAGCGCAAGCTGGGGCCCCTTTCTTTTTCCCAGGAATTGGGGGGTCTGGATATCGGCGGCTACCGATGGTTAATCGCGTCTTAACCTCGCCGTATCTATGGTGGTTTGATCTGCATCCCACCGGTCTCAAAATGCGATCGGCGGCCTCAAGAGTGCTGGCGCGACAAGTATGGCCATGACCGCTTCATCCCGCGCGCCGCAGGGCGCCGGAAGTCAGGAGAGCGAACGCTCGCCCTTCTTGCGGGTCACCGAATTGCTGGCCCCGTATCAGCCGGCCAAGCCATTGATAACACTATCATTGGGTGAGCCGCAGCACCCGGTGCCCGGCTTCGTTGGCCCGGTGCTGGCCAAGCATATTGCCGATTTCGGCCGCTATCCCATCGCCAAGGGCATCGAGCCCTTCCGGCGAGCGGCGGCCGATTGGCTTTCCCGGCGATTCGACCTGCCGCGGGCAGTCGATCCGGAGTCGGAACTTCTGGTGCTGAACGGCAGCCGTGAGGGCCTGTTCTTCGCCGCCCTTACCGCCGTGCGCTACGTCGGCGAGCGCAAGGGCCGGCCTGCGATCCTGATGCCCAATCCGTTTTATCCCGCCTATGGCGCGGGCGCCCGCGCCGCCGGCTGCGAACAGATCTACCTGCCGACCACGCTTGCGAATGGATTCCTGCCCGACCTCGACGCGCTCGATGACGCGACGCTGGCCAGGACGGTGGCGATCTACATTGCGTCGCCCGCGAATCCGCAAGGCTCGGTGGCCTCGAGGGAATATTTCGGCCGCCTGAAAAAACTCGCCGATCGCTTCGGCTTCATGATTTTGAGCGACGAATGCTATTCGGAAATCTACACGCAAGAAGCGCCCGGCAGTATGCTGGAATGCGCCGGGCCGGATTTCACCAATGTCGTCGCGTTCCAGTCGCTCTCGAAGCGATCGAACCTGCCCGGCATGCGGGTCGGCTTTGCCGCCGGCGACAAGAGATTTCTGGGCATGTTTCACGAGTTGCGAAATGTCGCAGCGCCCCAGGTGCCGGTACCGCTGCAGCATGTCGCGGTCGCCGCCTATGGCGACGAGGCGCATGTCGAGGAAAACCGCAGGCTGTACCGGATCAAGTTCGATCTCGCCGATCAGATTCTCGGCAATCGCTACGGCTATCGGCGCCCGGCCGGCGGCTTCTGCGTGTGGCTCGATGTGTCGGCCAGGGGCGGCGACGAAGCGGCTACCGTGAAGCTTTACAGGGATGGCGGCGTCCGCGTGGTGCCTGGGAGTTATCTCGCGCGGCAGCAGCCCGACGGAAGCAATCCCGGCGCCGGTTATATCCGTCTGGCGCTGGTGGCGGACAGTGAATCAACGGCCGAGGCTCTGCACCGGCTGGTCGAAATTTTGGACTGAAGCATGATCCGGAAAAGTGCCAACCGGTTTTCCGACAAGATCATGCGCAAACAAGAGGATGCGATCCTGATTCGATTCGGTCGCATCGCAATCCAGTCGCGAAGGCCTAGATGAGTATGCCGGCGATCGAACGCGTCATCCCCCTCGTCGGCCAGTTGCCGGCGGCGATCCGCGAGTCGCTGGCACGGCGGCTGCGCGAACTCGCCGGCCTGGGCCTGCTGACGCTTTCCGGCGGCGCGGCGGCGGCGCTGATGACATGGTCGGTGCAGGATCCGAGCCTCAGCCACGCGACATCGCGCCCGATTCGCAACATTCTCGGCTATCCCGGCGCCATCGGCGCCGATCTGCTGATGCAGATTCTCGGCCTTGGCGCGATCATGCTGATCCTGCCCATCGCGGTGTGGGGTTGGCGAATGCTGACCCATCGCACCTTCGACCGCGAGGCGCTGCGGCTGAGCTGTTGGATCTTGTGCACGGTATTGGCGGCGGGCTTTGCCAGCTGCTGGCCGCATAGCGGAGCATGGCCGCTGCCAACCGGACTTGGCGGCGTGGTAGGCGACGCGCTGGTGCGCGCGCCGGCCGTCGTGTTCGGTCCGCCCGGGATCGTCCTTGACCTGGCGCTCGGGACCATCCTCGGCGCCACAATGGTCGCGATATTCCTCGTTGCGAGCGGCATCGGCTCGCGTCCGCAGGAAGAGGAGTTGACTCCGATCGAGGACGATGAAGCGCCCTTCGACGAAAAAGAGGATGACCGCGGCTCAATTTCGCTGGGATGGGCGGTACACGCGCTGATGAGCGCGAAGGCGCGGCTGTTGTGGTTGCTGGGCGCAGCCTACAACTCGCTGGTCGCAAGCGCGCCGCCGCCGCGGGCGGCCTCGTTCGAGCGCCAGGAGCCCAGTCTTGGCGACCGCGCGACCCCCTCGCTCGCGCCGCAGAGCGAAGAAGATTTCGACGACGAAGAGGAAGACGAGGAAATTCCGGCCGCCCGCGCCCCGCGCAAGAAGGCCGCAGCCCGCGCGCCCGCGCGCAGATCATCCGAACGGTTCGAGCTGCCGTCGGTATCGGTCTTGACCGCGCCGAGAGCTTCCGACCGCCAGCCGCTCAGCAAGGCGGAACTCGAAGCCAATTCACGCGCGCTGGAAGGCGTGCTGGGCGATTTCGGCGTCCGCGGGGAAATCGTCAAGGCCCATCCGGGGCCGGTGGTGACGCTGTACGAACTCGAGCCCGCGCCGGGCATCAAATCGTCGCGCGTGATCGGATTGGCTGACGACATCGCGCGCTCGATGAGCGCGCTCTCGGCGCGCGTCGCCGTGGTTCCCGGCCGCAACGCCATCGGCATCGAACTGCCGAACGCGCACCGCGAAAAGGTCTACCTGCGCGAATTGCTCTCGGTGAAGGACGGCAACGAATTGGTTGCGAAACTGCCGCTTTGTCTCGGCAAGAACATCGGCGGCGAATTGATCATCGTCGACCTCGCCCGCATGCCGCATCTTTTGATCGCCGGCACCACCGGCTCCGGCAAATCGGTCGCCATCAACACCATGATCCTGAGCCTGGTCTATCGCCTGCGACCGGACCAGTGCCGGCTGATCATGGTTGATCCCAAGATGCTCGAACTCTCGGTCTATGACGGCATTCCACATCTGCTGACGCCGGTCGTGACCGATCCCAAGAAAGCCGTGGTCGCGCTGAAATGGGCGGTCCGCGAGATGGAGGAACGCTACAAGAGGATGGCCAAGCTCGGCGTGCGCAACATCGACGGCTACAATCAGCGCCTCGGGGAAGCAAAATCCAGGGGCGAGGAACTGACGCGCACCGTGCACACCGGATTCGACAAGGAAACCGGCAAGGCCATCTATGAGGAGGAGAAACTCGACCTCGAGCCGCTGCCCTACATCGTCATCATCGTCGATGAAATGGCCGACCTGATGATGGTCGCCGGCAAGGACATCGAAGGCGCGGTGCAGCGGCTGGCGCAAATGGCGCGCGCCGCCGGCCTGCATGTGATCCTCGCGACGCAACGGCCGTCAGTGGACGTCATCACCGGCACCATCAAGGCGAACTTCCCGACCCGGATCTCGTTTCAGGTCACTTCGAAGATCGACAGCCGTACCATCCTCGGCGAAATGGGCGCCGAGCAACTGCTCGGACAGGGCGACATGCTGTATATGGCCGGCGGCGGACGCATCAGCCGCGTGCACGGACCTTTCGTCTCCGACGAGGAGGTCGAGAAGGTGGTGCGCCATCTCAAGACGCAAGGCGCGCCGGAATATCTCGAGGCGGTCACCGCGGAGGAGCCGACCGACGAGGATGGCGCGGTGTTCGATGCTACCGGCATGGGTGGCGACGGCGGCGGCGACCTGTTCGCGCAGGCGGTGGCGATCGTCAAGCGCGACCGCAAGGCCTCGACCAGCTATATTCAGCGCCGGCTGCAGATCGGGTATAACCGCGCCGCGTCGCTGATGGAACGAATGGAACTTGAGGGTATCGTCGGACAGGCCAACCATGCCGGAAAGCGGGAAATTCTGGTCGAAGAAGAAGAAAGCGGCTTTTGATCCGAGGATTCGGCATTATCTTCTCACGGAAAAACGATATCTCCTTTGACCCAAAGCGCGATAAAAGGCCCGAGAGTCAGGCAGGATGACGCGTTGAATAGAGATCAGAAACCTCCAATGGCCGAACACTTCCCGATCCGCGTCACCCGCACCGCCCTGGCACTTCTGATCGCGGCGTCAGTTGCCGATGTGGCGACGCCCTCCTTTGCTCAGAACGTTCCGATTCCCAAGCCCGCGCCGAAGAGCCGGGAGACGGGTGGGCCGGACGGTCAGAGGGGGCCTATCACGACTGGGGCAACGACGACCGCGCCCAATCCCGTGATCCCCGATCCGCGGCGGAATGTGCCCGCCAGTCTTTTTGCGAGCTTCGATGACAAGCAAAAGGCGCAGGCCGCCAGGGTGAGCAACTATCTATCGTCGCTGCAGACCTTGTCCGGAAACTTCGTCCAGGTCGGACCCGACGGCAGCAAAACCAAGGGCGAATTTTACATCCAGAAGCCGGGCAAGGTGCGGTTCGAATATGAGCCGCCGACCCCGATCGCGGTTATCGCCGACGGTTCGATGCTGGCGATACGCGACCGCAACCTTGATACCCAGGATATCTATCCGCTGTCGCAGACGCCGCTGCGATATCTGCTGTCGGACCGCATCGACCTCATGAAAGACACCAATGTGGTGAGCGTGACCGCGGACGACCTCTTCATCAGCGTCACCATCGAGGAAAAGCAGGTGCTGATCGGCACCAGCCGCCTGATGCTGATGGTCGGCGCCAAGGATGGCCAGCTCAAGCAATGGACCGTGACCGACCCGCAAGGCTATGACACCACGGTCGCGGTCTACAATCTGGACACCACCAGGAAAGCCGATCCCGGCCTGTTCAAGATCGATTTCACCGATCATTCCATATCGCGCACGCCGGGCTAGGCCTGATTCACCTGAGCTGAATCAGGCCGTTCTCCCATCCTTTGGCTTGCGCATGGTGTTCTCGGAAAACCGGTTTTCGCCTCTCCGGATCCTGCCGCTGGAAAATCATTCTTGATCGCGGGACCAAGACGTGCGTCATCACCGCACGCTTTCCTCTATTGCCGGCCCGCCATGCGCCTTTCCCTGACAACCTGGAATATCAATTCGGTGCGCCTGCGCATCGACCTCGTCGCAAAATTCATCAAATCGGCGAGGCCGGATGTTTTGTGCCTGCAGGAAACCAAATGCATCGACGATGCATTTCCGCTGAAGCGCTTCAGGCGCCTCGGTTATGAGTACGTCGCGCTGAATGGACAGAAGGGCTATCACGGCGTCGCTATCATCTCGAAATTGCCGTTCGAGAAGACCGACATCCGAACCTTCTGCGACAAGATCGATTCGCGTCATATCTCGGTCGAGTTCGGCGACAGCGCACAGCTGTCAAAGCCGCTGGTGCTGCATAATTTCTACGTGCCGGCCGGCGGCGACATTCCGGATCCTGCGCTCAATCCGAAATTCGAGCACAAGCTCCGTTTCCTCGATGAGATGAAAGCGTGCGACCCGCTGCATCCGCGCGGCGACGATCGCCATATTCTGGTCGGAGATCTCAATGTCGCCCCCCATGAGAACGACGTCTGGTCGCACAGGCAATTGTTGAAAGTCGTGTCGCATACCCCGATCGAATGCGAGAAGCTCCTGGCGGCGCAGACACAAGGCGAGTGGATCGACGTCGCGCGCGACCGCATCCCGTTGTCTGAAAAGGTCTATACGTGGTGGAGCTACCGCGCGGCGGACTGGACACTGGCCGATCGCGGCCGGAGGCTCGATCACATCTGGATATCGCGCGCCCTGAGGGACCAGGTCAGCGATTTCCGGATTGCGCGCGACGCGCGCGGCTGGCAGCGGCCGTCCGACCATGTTCCCGTGACGGTGACGTTGGAAGTGTAGCTCTCGTCGGCTCCGCGACGATGGCCGCTAGATGCTCAGCTTCGCGCCCGCCATCAGGATGTCGCTGGCGATCTGGCTGGTGCGGCTGGCAAATTCATCGCGCAGCCGGCGCGCCGCGGCGGGATCGCTCTCCAGCACCCGTTGAAACAGGCTGCGCGCGATCCGGATCACCGATGAATGTTCCAGTGCGACCGCGGTGGAGGGCCGCTGCATCGCGGTGATGAGAGCGAGCTCGCCGAGCAGTGCGCCCGGGCCGGCGACGATCGCAACACCGCCGCCGTCCTCAATACGAAACGCGCCGCGCTGGACGACAAATCCGGCATCGGCCTCATCGCCCGCATTGAAGAGCGCGTCGCCGCGCGCGACATCGCGTTGCTCGGAGCCGATCGCCAGCATGCGCAAAGCCGTCGTCCCCAACAGGTGCAGCGTCGGGACACGCTCGAGCAAGGCAACATCATCTTCGATCGACATGAAAAACCAGTTGCGCGATGACGAATTGTTAGTCGAATTGTATCACGGCACCAGCTTGTAGCCACCGGCTTCCGTCACCAATATCTCGGGGTTGGCCGCGTCTTTCTCGATCTTCTGGCGCAGACGATAGATATGGGTTTCCAGGGTGTGCGTGGTGACGCCCGAATTATAGCCCCAGACTTCCTGCAGCAGCGTCTCGCGCGATACCGGCAGCTGGCCTGCGCGATATAGAAAGCGAAGGATCGCGGTTTCCTTTTCGGTCAGGCGAACCTTCCTCGCATTGGCGCCGGTCAGCATTTTGGAGCCAGGCCGGAAACTATAGGGGCCGACCGAGAACACCGCATCTTCGCTGGCTTCATGCTGGCGGAGCTGCGCCCGAATCCGCGCCAGCAACACCGCGAAGCGGAACGGCTTTGCCACGTAGTCATTGGCACCGGATTCGAGACCGAGAATGGTGTCTGAATCCGTATCGTGTCCGGTCAGCATGATGATGGGCGCCTTGAAGCCGCCCTTGCGCAAGGAGCGGACGACCTCCCGGCCATCGGTATCCGGCAACCCGACATCCATCAGCACAAGATCGGGAGCGTCAGCCTTGGCGGCGGTAGCGCCTTTGGCGCCAGTGTCGACGGCGGAGGCTTCGAATTCGTCGTGTAGCGATAATTGCTCCACCAGCGTATCACGCAGATCGGTATCGTCATCCACGATGAGGATCTTGCGGGCGTTGGCCATGGTACAATCCTTTTGGGGCGGCGGCGCGAGCCCAAGCGACTTGGGCCCGGGTCTTGGTTGGTAATCAGGCGACGTCAGAAGTTGTTCGTCTTGAGGTAAGCGGCTGTTACGGATTCACAAGCCAAAACACAATCTACCCTAGAATTCGCATGCATTTACATGAATGTCCTGTAATGCCGCGAAATCGAGCTTCTGGCGCGCGGCGATCTGGAGACCCTCGAGTTGCATGGATAATTCCGGTATTTCAATTACTTACCGAACAAAAAGATGTGATCGGCCGCTGGCCGCGATCAGAATCCGCGCTGCGGCTGGCGATCCCCGCCGGGGCTGGCTCACGGCTGGCGGACAAACGATCCCTGTCGCATTAGGACGCGGCGGAATCATCGCCAACAAGCGCGAGGGCGACGGGGGGACCCCGAAAGGCACGTTCCGGCCGCGGCAATTGTGGTGGCGCGCCGACCGGCACATGCGGCCGCAAACCTTCCTGCCGACCCGCGCCATCCGGCCCGAGGACGCCTGGTGCGAGGACCCCCACAGCCGCCACTACAACCGGCCGGTGCAGCTGGATCGCGATCACCGCGGTGACCGGCTCAGGCGCGACGACCACCTCTATGATTTCATTGTCGAGATCGATCACAACACCTCTCCCCGCGTCGCCGGCCGCGGCAGCGCGGTATTCCTGCATCTGGCGCGCGAGAATTTTTCTGCCACGGCGGGATGTGTTTCGATGACGAGATCGGCGATGCTGCGGCTGCTGCGACGGCTCGGACCGCAGACGAAGATTGTGATTGGGTGAACGGCGCGCCAAGTCCAGGTCTGTCCGCCGGCGTAAGACAGGCAATGGCCCAAAGGCTCAGCGCTTCCCGAAAATCGCCGAACCCACGCGCACATGGGTGGCGCCGAGCGCAATCGCGATAGCGAAGTCGGCGCTCATGCCCATCGACAGATTCTTCAGTCCATTGCGGGCGGCGATCTTCGCGGTCAGCGCAAAATGCGGCGCCGGCGGGTCATCGACCGGCGGAATGCACATCAACCCGAAGATCGGCAGCCCGTATTTCTCGCGGCAGCTCGCGATGAAGCTGTCCGCCTTGGATGGCGCGACGCCGGCCTTTTGCGGCTCCTCGCCGGTATTGAGCTGGACGAACAATTCGGGTCGCCGTTTTTGAGTGGCGAATTCCTTGGCCAGGGCTTCGCAAATGCTCGGACGGTCAACCGAATGGATCGCGTCGAACAGCGCCACGGCCTCTTTCGCCTTGTTGGATTGCAGCGGTCCGATCAGATGCAATGCGATGCCAGGGTAAGCTGACATTAACCCTGGCCATTTGGCCTTGGCCTCCTGAACGCGATTCTCGCCGAAGACACGTTGGCCGGCTTCGATTACCGGTGCAATCGCATCGGCATTGAAGGTCTTGGAGACAGCGACCAGCGTGACCGACGAACGATCTCGGCGGGCTTCCCTGCACGCGCGCGCGATCTCCTGTTCGACCGCGGCAAGCCCGGTTGGTAAATGCGCGGTTAGCTGAGCTGAATTTTCGGGCGTCATGTCGTTCTGCCGATTCGCCATTTTACGGGATGGTTCCAACTTTAACGAGTTAGGGAAAGGCTTCTTGAATCCTTTCTCCTACCCTGCAGAAGGGTCTGGGGACTGAGATGTTCGGCGCTAGTTTCAACCGCACGAGAGTGAAACTCAAGAAGCTTGTCGGAATCCGCGCGCGGCTGGCGTTGCTGGCGCTGGTTCTGGTGGCGCCATTGATGCTGGAACGCGCCCGTTCGCTCTCGGAGACGCGCGCCGCGCAGGTCGCGGCCGTAACCATCGAATTGAAGAACCTCGCGCAGCACAGCGCTAATACGCTGCGGGAAGTCATCTCTTCCGTTGAGACGATGCTGAAATCGGCGGCCTATGTCCGCGCATCGACGGGTGGCGCCGGCCGCAGTTGCGATATCCTGCGCGCGAGTCTTCCCGTCGACCTGCCCTGGATTCGCAGCCTGATGATCGTCGGCGAGGATAGTCGGGTCCAATGCGCGACGCGCAACACATTGGTCGGCCTCGATCTCGGCGATCGCGGCTTTTTCAAGAAGGTTCGGCAAACCCGCGACTTCGTTTTCAGCGACTTTCTGATCACCAAGCACGACCACGCGCCGATCATGATGGCGGCCTTTCCGGTATCGGCCATCGACGACGCGGCGGATTCGGTGATCCTTGCCAGTGTCGATCTCGACTGGATATCGCAGTTCATCAGCAACCTTGGCAGCCGCCCCGGCATCTCGGCGGTTCTGGTCGACAGCGCCGGTGTCGTGCTGGCGGCGGCCGAGGATCAGGCCGGTCTGGTCGGACGCGCGCTGAATACGCTGCCGGTATGGTCCACCGCCGCCGAAAGAGTGGCTGGATCGGAGCAGGAGGAGGGATCATTTTCGTTCGCAGCGCCCGATGGTTCGCAGCGCGCCGTCAATTTCTCCCGCATCGCCGGCACGCAATCGCGTCTGATCGTCAGCGTCGATAAAACCAGGGTGTCCGCCGACATCAACCGCGAGATTCGCACCGCCTATCTGCAACTCGGATTGGTCTGCCTGTTCGTGCTGCTTGGTGCCCTGGTCGCGGCGGAGAAGCTCATCCTCCGGCCGATCGAGACGATCGCGGCGATGGCCAAACGATTCGGCCGGGGCGAGTGGACCGCGCGCGCGGAAACCAGCCGGCTGCCGGCTGAATTTGTTCCGCTGGCCCGCGCATTCAATGCCATGGCGGCCCAGCTTTCCGAACGCGAACGCGAGCTGATCGCCAACAATGACCGGCTGACCGTGATGGCGTCGATCGACATGCTATCCGGCCTCGCCAACCGGCGCGGATTCCAGAGCCGGCTCGATTTCGAATGGATGAAGGCCCAGCAATACAACAGCGAATTGTCGCTGCTGATGATCGACGTCGACCACTTCAAGCTGTTCAACGACACCTACGGCCATCCCGAGGGCGACGCCTGCCTCGCCCGGCTCGGCGAAACGCTGGCCGGCATTGCCGCCGAGACCATGGGCTTTGCCGGGCGCTATGGCGGGGAGGAATTCTGCCTCTTGCTGCCCAACACCGATCCCGGCCGGGCGCTGGAGATCGGCGAGTTGGTGCGCGCGGCCGTGCAGGATCTCGCGATGCCCCACGCCACCTCCAGCCATCAGACCGTCACGGTCAGCGTGGGGGTTGCCTGCGCCAGGCCGAACGACAGGCAGCACCCCGGCGACCTGATCGAAGCCGCCGACGCCAGCCTTTATGCCGCCAAACATCGCGGCCGCAACGCCGTCGCCGAGCATGGGCTTGGGCGGTCCGCCGACGGCGGCGGCTCAATCGCGCTGGCGAGCTGATTGGTTCCTCCGGGTTGCCCGAGGCATGCCGGGCGCGCCGAGCGCACGACCCGTTGACCCCAAAGCCGCTTTTGTGGCCTAGTCCGCCGTCCTTTTGGCCGGCCCCGAATCCACTAAAAGCCTTTATGATTTCATGACCTCCGAACGCTATAACGCACGTGAATCCGAGCCGCGCTGGCAGCGCCAGTGGGATGAAAAGGCGATATTCGCCGCCAAAAACGACGATCCGCGGCCGAAATATTACGTGCTCGAGATGTTCCCCTATCCCTCCGGGCGCATCCATATCGGGCACGTCCGCAACTATACCCTCGGCGACGTGCTGGCCCGCTTCATGCGCGCCAAGGGTTTCAACGTGCTCCACCCGATGGGCTGGGATGCGTTCGGGCTGCCGGCGGAAAATGCTGCGATCGAGCGCAAGGTAGCGCCGAAGGCATGGACCTACGACAACATCGCCGCGATGAAGAAGCAGCTGCGGTCGATCGGACTGTCGCTCGACTGGTCACGCGAATTCGCGACCTGCGATCCCAGCTACTACAAACACCAGCAGAAGATGTTCTTGGACTTCCTGCGCGCAGGGCTGGCCGAGCGCGAGAAGCGCAAGATCAACTGGGATCCGGTCGACATGACCGTGCTCGCCAACGAGCAGGTGATCGACGGCCGCGGCTGGCGCTCCGGCGCCATCGTCGAGCAGCGCGAGATGAACCAGTGGGTGTTCAAGATCACCAGATATTCGCAGGAATTGCTGGACGCGCTCGACACGCTGGACCGCTGGCCCGACAAGGTGCGGCTGATGCAGCGCAACTGGATCGGGCGCTCGGAAGGCCTGCTGGTGCGTTTTGCGCTCGACCCTGCCACGACGCCCGATGGCGAGCGTGAGCTGAAGATCTTCACGACGCGACCTGACACGTTGTTCGGCGCGAGATTCATGGCGATTGCGGCCGATCACCCGCTGGCGCAGGCAGCTGCGGCGAAAAATGCCGAACTCGCGGAGTTCATCGCGGAGACCAAGCGCATCGGCACCGCGCAGGAGATTATCGACACCGCCGAGAAGCAGGGTTTCGACACCGGCATCCGCGCGATCCATCCATTCGATTCCAGTTGGAAGCTGCCGGTCTATGTCGCCAATTTCGTGCTGATGGAATACGGCACCGGCGCGATCTTCGGCTGCCCGGCGCACGACCAGCGCGACCTCGACTTCGTCAATAAATACGGGCTCGGCAACACGCCGGTGGTGTGCCCCGAGGGCCAGGACCCCAGGACGTTTGCGATTACCGACACCGCCTATGACGGCGACGGCCGCATGATCAATTCGCGTTTCCTCGACGGCATGACGATCGAGCAGGCGAAGGATGAGGTCGCCAAGCGGCTGGAGAGTGAAGTCCGCGGCAACATGCCCGTCGGCGAGCGGCAGGTAAATTTCCGCCTGCGTGACTGGGGTATCTCGCGGCAGCGTTATTGGGGCTGTCCGATCCCGGTGATCCACTGCCCGAAATGCGATGTCGTGCCGGTACCGGACAAGGACCTGCCGGTGGTGCTGCCCGAGGACGTGACCTTCGACAAGCCCGGCAACGCGCTCGACCATCATCCGACCTGGAAGCACGTCAACTGTCCGCAATGCGGGGCCAAGGCAACGCGCGAAACCGACACCATGGATACGTTCGTGGATTCGTCGTGGTATTTCGCGCGCTTCACCGATCCCTGGAACGAGAAGACGCCGACCACGCCCGCGGTCGTGAATCGTCTGATGCCGGTCGATCAATATATCGGCGGCGTCGAACATGCGATCCTGCATCTGCTCTACAGCCGCTTCTTCATCCGCGCCATGAAGGCCACCGGCCATATCGGCATGGAGGAACCCTTCGCCGGCATGTTCACCCAGGGCATGGTGGTGCACGAAACCTATCAGAAGGCCGACGGCGGTTACGTCACGCCGGCCGAGGTCAAGATCGAGACCGGCGGCAACGGCCGCCGCGCTACCCTGCTGACAACGGGCGAAGAGGTCGTCATCGGCTCGATCGAGAAGATGTCGAAGTCGAAAAAGAACACCGTCGATCCCGATGACATCATCGCGACCTACGGCGCCGACGTCGCGCGCTGGTTCATGCTGTCGGATTCACCCCCCGATCGCGACGTGATTTGGAGCGACGAGCGCGTGCAGGGCGCCTCGCGCTTCGTGCAGCGGCTGTGGCGGCTGATCAACGAATCGGCGGCAATCGGCGCCGCCGCAGCAGCGGCCAGGCCGGCCGCCTTCGGCACCGGGGCGCTATTGCTGCGCAAGGCGACCCATGGCGCACTGGACAAGGTCTCCACCGGCATCGAAAAGCTGCACTTCAACGTCTGCCTTGCCTACATCCGGGAATTTTCCAATGCGCTGGGCGAGGTGCTGGCCCGTCCGGGGCAGCCTTCGCCGGATCTTGGCTGGGCGGTCCGGGAGGCCGCAGTCATCCTTGTTCAACTGTTCGCGCCCATGATGCCGCATCTGGCGGAGGAGTGCTGGGGTGTGCTGGGACAGCCGGGACTGGTTTCCGAGGCGAATTGGCCGCAAATCGAACGCGATTTGCTGGTTGAAGACACCGTGACGCTGGTGGTTCAGGTCAATGGCAAGAAACGGGGTGAGGTCACGGTGGCCCGCACTGCCCAGAATCCGGAAATTGAGGCTGCCGTTTTGGCACTCGATGCGGTAAAACAAGCCTTGGGCGGCAATGCCGTCCGAAAAGTGATCGTTGTTCCCATGAGGATCGTGAATGTCGTTGGCTAGGACCCGCATCGCCGCTCGGCTCTTGGCCGTGGCCGCCCTGGCGGCGCTGACGGCTGGCTGCTTTCAGCCGATGTACGCCGAGCATGTCGATGGCACGCCCGGCCTCCGGGAAAAACTGATGGGGGTGGATCTCCCGCCGGTCGACAAGCCCAATGCTTCGCGCGACGCCCGACTCGGGGTGGAAATCCGCAATGCGTTGGCATTCAAGCTCTACGGCAATGCCACCGGAATGCCGCCCACCCACCGGCTCGAGATCAAATTCCAGACCAGCCGCTCCTCGCTGATGACCGATCCGAACACGGCGCTGCCGACCAGCGAAAATTACGGTATCGATGCGCAGTTCAATTTGGTCGAGATCGCGACCAACAAATCAGTAATGACCGGCACGACATTCTCACGTGTCACTTACGACATTCCCGGCAGCTACCAGCGGTTTGCCCGCGCCCGCGCCTTCCGCGACGCCGAGGACCGCGCCTGCCAGGAAATCGCGGAACGCATCCAGACCCGGCTGGCATCGTTCTTCTACGCTGGCACCTGACCGGTCGTCGGATCAGGACGGGAAACCGCGTGCCCCTATCTTGCACCGCAATCTCCGGATTCCGGGTCCACGCGTAGCTCGCGCGTCCCGGAAGGACAAACGCTGGTCTGGTTATGGTCGCGCTCCGCGGAAAAGAAGTTGACGCCTTCCTGGCCCGGCCCGATCCGGGCCGTCCGATCATCCTGCTCTATGGCCCGGATGCCGGCCTGGTGCGCGAACGCGCCGATGCGCTGCTGGCGTCCGCCGTCGATGATCCCAACGATCCGTTTTCATTGGTGAGGCTGGACGGCGACGAGCTCTCGGCCGAGCCGTCGCGGCTGGTCGATGAAGCGCTGACGGTCCCGCTGTTCGGCGGCCGTCGCGCGATCCGCGTCCGAGCCGGCTCGCGGAGCTTTGCCAGCGGGGTCGACACGCTGGCGGAGACGCCGCTGAAGGATTGTCGCATCGTGATCGAGGCCGGCGAGCTCAGGCCCGAGTCGCCGCTGCGCAAGGCCTGCGAGCGCGCCAGGACCGCGGTTGCGATCGCCTGCTATCCCGACAGCGAGCGCGACCTCGCGAAATTGATCGACGATGAGCTGCGGGCCTCGAATTTGCGCATCGCAGCCGATGCACGCGCAGTGCTGATGGCCCTGCTCGGCGGCGACCGCCAGGCTTCGCGCAACGAATTGCGCAAGCTCGCGCTCTACGCCTACGGCAAGGGCGAGGTCAGGCTCGACGACGTGATGGCGGTCGTGGCCGACGCCTCCGAGCTGAAGATTGACCCGATCGTCGATGGCGCCTTCGCCGGAAATGCCGCCGTAGTGGAATCCGAATTCGCCAAGGCGATGGTAGCAGGCACCTATCCCGGCGTGATCATTTCCGCCGCCCAGCGCCAGGCGGCATGGTTGCACAAGTCCGCGCTCGCCGTGGCCGACGGAACGCCCATATCGGCGTTGCTCGACGGCGGATTTCCGCGGTTGCACTTTTCGCGCAAGGCAAATGTCGAGGCCGCGCTGCGCAACTTCAATGTGGCGCGGCTGACGCTGATCATCGATCAACTCGCAACCGCGGCCCTCGATATGCGCAAGCAGGCGTCGCTGGCCGCCGTCATCGCGCAGCGCGTGCTGCTATCGATCGCGGTGAACGCGAAGCGGCGGGGGTGAGGGTGCCGTTTTTCCGGGCCGGGCGCAAAGCGGACGACCCCGGAATCCAGAAGTTGTTGGCGCGAGATTCCGGGTTCGCGCCGACGCGCGCCCCGGAATGACCGATCAAGCCTTCGTGCCCAACCTTCGCACGATCTCGTCGAGCTGATCGAGGTCGCGGTAGCGGATGTGCACGGTGCCGCCGGAATCGCGGTGATCGACGCTGACCGCGAGCCCGAGCGCATCGCTGATGGTTTTCTCCAACGCGACCGTATCGGGATCCTTCACCTTGCCGCCACGCGCCTTTTGCGGCTTGCGTACGGGAACGCCTTCGACATGCGCCAGCGCCTCGGCCTGACGGACATTGAGGCCTTCCTCGACGATCCGCTTGGCCGCGGCAGCGGGATCGGGAACGCCGACGAGCGCCCGCGCATGGCCGGCCGACAACTGGCCGAGCGCGATATAGGCCTGAACCTCGGCCGGCAATTTTGTCAGCCGCATCATATTGGCGACGTGGCTGCGGCTCTTGCCGACGATCTTGGCGATCTCTTCCTGGCTGCGTTTGAATTCATTGGCCAGCGCATGATAGCCCTGCGCCTCTTCCATCGCATTGAGATCTTCGCGCTGCACGTTTTCGATGATCGCGATTTCGAGCGCGTCCGAATCGCTGACGTCGACCGGCACGATCGGCACTTCGTGCAGGCCGGCGATCTGCGACGCGCGCCAGCGGCGCTCGCCGGCAATGATCTCGTAGCGGTCCTGCGCGCCGCGCACCGGCCGCACCACGATCGGCTGGATCACGCCGTGCTGCTTGATCGAGTCGGCGAGCTCGCCGAGTTCGGCTTCGGCGAATTCGCGGCGCGGATTGCGCGGATTGGGTTTGAGGAATTCGATCGGCACCTTGCGTTGTGCGCGCGGCCGATCCAGATGCGCGGCCTCGCCGCCGACATCCCCGATCAGACTTGCAAGACCGCGGCCCAGTCGCGAACGCGCTTCGTCGGCCATCGCCAGCTCCCTTGGATTCAACTCAAGCGCTCCTGTTTCAGTTCGGCTCGGAACCCCACTGCCGTCATTCCGGGGCGCTCGCGAAGCGGGCGAACCCGGAATCTCGAAGTGAGATACCGAGAGAGTTTCGTTTCACCGTCTCGGGATTCCGGATCAATCCGCTGGAACGGATTGTCCGGAACGACATCGGGCTCTGGTTTTTTTGACGCGTTTTCTTTACGCAAACCGGTACCCACTTTGCTCGAAAACGCTCTAATGCGTGCGAAGCTCGCGCTCGCGCTGGATCACTTCCGTCGCGAGCTTGAGATAGGCGTCGCTGCCGACACATTTGAGATCATAGACCAGCACCGGCTTGCCATAGGACGGCGCCTCGGAGATGCGGACGTTGCGCGGGATCATGGTGTTGTAAACCTTGCTCCCCATGAACTGCCTGACGTCGGCGACAACCTGGTTCGACAAGTTGTTGCGCGAGTCGAACATGGTCAGCACGATGCCGTGGATCGACAGGTTGGGATTGAGCGTCGAGCGCACCTGCTCCACCGTCTGCAGCAATTGCGACAGGCCTTCGAGCGCGAAGAACTCGCACTGCAACGGCACCAGGATCGCGTCGGAAGCGGCCATCGCATTGACGGTGAGAAGATTGAGCGACGGCGGACAATCGATCAGCACATAGGTGTAATCGGATTCCGGGGCGACGTTGTTGTTCAGCGCCGCGATCGCATCGCGCAGCCGGAACGCGCGGCCGGGTGTGGAGCCAAGCTCAAGCTCAAGCCCCGACAGATCCATGGTCGAAGGGGCGATATGCAACCGCGGCACCGCGGTCGGCACCACTGACTCGCGCAGGTTGGCTTCGCCGATCAGCACGTCATAGGTCGAGCAGTTGCGGTTGCGGCGATCGATGCCGAGTCCGGTCGAAGCGTTGCCCTGCGGATCGAGATCGACGATCAGCACGCGTTCGCCAATCGCCGCGAGCGCGGTGCCGAGATTGATCGCGGTGGTAGTCTTGCCGACGCCGCCTTTTTGGTTGGCCAGTGCCAGGATACGCGGATGGCCCGGCGGGCGCGGGGCCTTATCCTCTTGATATATCTGATCAATTACGGTCATGCGCGGATTACCATGGCTGCTGCGGACGGGTTGCGCCGCTCGATGCGGTCGAGCTCGACGATCCAGCCATGTCCACCAGTACGGCTGGAGTGCAGATGCGGACTAATATTCCAATATTTAGTGGCCTCGGTCAATTCGGCCTCTACATCTTGGCCTTTGAGAAAAAGGGTTTTTGCACCCCTTCTTACCAATGGCTCCGCGAAGCCGATGAGCTGGTGTAACGGAGCCACCGCTCGGGCGGTGACACAATCGACGCGGTCAGCGATTCTGTCCACACAATCCCCGATGTCAGCCAGATAAACTTTGCCAGGTGAGTTAGTCACGCGCAGCGCCTCTCGCAAAAAGGCGGCCTTCTTGGCGTTGCGTTCAACCAGATGGACGAGCGCGCCTGGCGTTTCCGCTAACGCACAAGCCAGCACGATGCCGGGGAAGCCACCGCCGCTTCCGAGATCGACCCATATCTTGGCGGACGGCGCAACGTCCTGGAGCTGGAGCGAATCGGAAATATGGCGAGTCCACACAGTTGGTAGTGTCGACGGTGCGACAAGATTGGTCTTGGCCTGCCACTCCCGGAGCAGATCGACGTAGCGGTCCAAGCGCGCTTCTGTTTCACGTGAAACGGGCGTCAGCGCCAGCGCTGCGGCCTTGTCGGAAGCGAGCGTCGAAGCGTCGGTCGATTTCAATGCTTTGGCCATTTGCCTGGTGATCTTGTGTCTGGTGATCTTGCCCGTTGAGGCTCTCATGCCGTTGTCACAGGAGGCGTGAGGTCGAAGGAGGCGGCTCCAAGAATGACGACGGGTTTCTCGCCCCATCTTCCGAAGCGTGCAAGTGCGCGTACCGTGACGATATCAGACCGAGCCTATTGGACGCATGATCTCATTCGGGTGTGTCACGTCACGTCGGGATGACCCCGGAGTTTTTGCTTCTGTTTCACGTGAAACATTCAGATGCTGGCGGCAGAGAGTCCCTCAGCCGCCTTCCGCCGCGCTTCCCGCCGCAAATAGGCGGCCAGAATGCCCAATGCGGCCGGGGTCAATCCGTCGAGCCGGCCCGCCTGTCCTACGGTGCGCGGCCGGACGGCTTCGAGCTTCGAACGCGCCTCGTTGGAAAGCCCGGGGACTGAGCTGTAATCGACATCAGCGAGAATCAGCCCTTCGTCCCGTCGGAACGCATCGACGTCCGCGACCTGGCGCTTGAGATAGACGTCGTATTTCGCATCAATCTCAAGATGGACCGCGATCGCTGGGTCAATGGCCGACAACCCCGGCCAGATCCCACGGACCTCTGACCAGCCGATCTCTGGATAGGCGAGAAGTTCAAAGGCCGAGCGGCGCTGGCCGTCCTTGTTGAGCGCCAGGCCATATCTCGCAGCTTCATTGGGCGTTAGGGTCAGCGATTTTGTCTGGGCTTTCGCAGCAGTCAGCGCGGCCATCTTGGCGCGATGACGCCGCGAACGTGCCGGTCCCACGCAGCCCAAGGCAATGCCTTTGTCGGTCAGACGCTGATCGGCATTATCGGCTCGCAAAGTCAGGCGGTACTCCGCGCGCGAAGTAAACATCCGATACGGCTCGGTGATGCCGCGCGTGACGAGATCATCAATCATGACCCCGAGATAGCCATCGGCACGGTCGAACATGACCGGTTCGGCGCTGCCAGCCGCCAATGCGGCGTTGAGACCGGCCACCAACCCCTGCGCAGCGGCCTCTTCATAGCCGGTCGTGCCATTGATCTGTCCCGCCAGAAACAACCCTGGCAATCGCTTCGTCTGCAGACTGGGATCGAGCTCACGCGGGTCGACATGGTCGTATTCGATGGCATAGCCCGGGCGCACCATGCGCACGTGCTCCAGGCCGGGGATTGAAGCGAGGATGGCCAGTTGCACCTCTTCCGGCAGCGAGGTCGAGATGCCGTTCGGGTAGACGGTGCTGTCGTCGAGGCCTTCCGGCTCCAGGAAGATCTGATGTCCGTCGCGGTCGCCGAAGCGAACGATCTTGTCTTCGATCGAGGGACAATAGCGGGGCCCACTGCTCTTGATCTGCCCGGAATACATCGGGGAGCGATGGACATTGGCCCGGATCACCTCATGGGTTGCCGGTGTCGTCCGGGTGATACCACACTGGATCTGCGGGGTGGTGATGCGGTCGGTCATCACCGAAAATGGCTCCGGCGGATCGTCGCCGGGCTGCATCTCGACCGCCGCCCAGTCGATGGTAGTGCCATCCAGCCGCGGCGGGGTTCCGGTCTTCAACCTCCCCAATTTGAAGCCCGCGCGCTCGAATGATGCGGATAGCTCCAACGCCGGCGCCTCGCCGACCCGGCCAGCGGCCCAGCTGCGCTCACCGAGATGAATCAGCCCGCGGAGGAAGGTTCCGGTCGTGATGACGACGGCGCCCGCGGACAGCTGACGCCCGTCGGTAAGCCGAACCCCGGTGACCCGGTCGTTGGATATAACCAGCTCGTCGGCCTCGCCCTCGATCACACCGAGGTTCGCGGTTTCGCTGATCGCGGCCTGCATGGCGGCGGCGTACAGCTTCCGGTCCGATTGGGCCCGCGGTCCTCGCACGGCGGGGCCCTTACGTCGATTGAGCATGCGGAATTGGATGCCCCCGGCGTCAGCGACGCGTCCCATCAGGCCATCCAGCGCATCGACTTCCCGCACCAGATGTCCTTTGCCAAGGCCCCCGATCGCGGGATTGCAGGACATCGCGCCGATGGTCGCAAACCGATGGGTCACCAGGGCGGTCTTTGCGCCCATGCGCGCAGCGACGCCGGCGGCCTCGCAGCCAGCGTGGCCTCCTCCGATGACGATGACGTCAAATGAGTTTCGGGTTGATTCTCGACCCGGGTTCATGCCCGGCGTTTTATATCGCAGCCGCTCAACCCGAAAGTGGCAAGTTGGTGGAGGCGGAATTGTTTCACGTGAAACACATTTTCACCGGCGGGTTTTGTTTCACGTGAAACATTCAACCAATGAATTAAGAATTGAATTAAGTAATATTATTTCCCTACACAAAATTCTCTGAAGATCACGTCGAGGACATCCTCGACATCGACCCGACCCAGCAGGCGCCCAAGGGAAACTGACGCCGCTCGCAGCTCCTCCGCCGCCAACTCCTCTCCCTCCCCCACCATCTCCATGCTTTGTTGCAGCGACCGCGCCGTCTGCTGCAGCAATTCTCTTTGGCGCATCCGGCCAATCAGGCCATCCTCCCTGGCGCCGAAATAATCCCGCGCAAAAGCCACCAGCGCCGCCATCAATCCCGCGACCCCATCGCCACGACTTGCGGAAATTTCAAAATCGGCCCCCTGCCCCGACCCTCGCAACGCCCCGGCCGGCTGACCCGAGCTGTCGAGATCGATCTTGTTACGTACCACCCACACCGGCGCTTCGCCCCCGCCCCCGGTCGCCACGTGCTCGGGATCGATCATCCACAACACGAGGTCGGCCTCCGCCGCGCGCGTCCGCGCGCGACGCACACCTTCCTGCTCGACAGGATCATCGGTTTCCCGAATCCCGGCAGTGTCGATCACGGTCACCGGATAACCATCAAGATCGAGTTGAACCTCGATCACGTCCCGCGTCGTCCCGGCATGCGGCGACACGATCGCCACCTCGCGACGCGCCAACTGATTCATCAAGGTCGATTTCCCGACATTCGGCGGGCCCGAGATCGCGACCACCAAGCCCTCGCGCAGACGCTCACTTCGTCCCTGCGCCGCAAGGACTTCCTGAATCTCATCCCGCAACGCCCCGATCCTCGCCACTGCCGGCGCGATCAGTCCCTCCGGCACATCGCCTTCGTCGGAGAAATCGATTCCGGCCTCGATCAACGCCGAGGCTTCGATGATCCGCGCGCGCCAGTCCCGCGCTTTGTCACCGAGCAGGCCTCTTAGCTGGCGCAGCGCCTGGCGCCGCTGTCGATCGGTATCGGCGTGAATCAGATCGTCAAGCGCTTCAGCCTCGGTAAGATCGAGCTTGCCATTCTCGAATGCCCTGCGCGTAAACTCTCCTGGGTCGGCGGCCCGGACATTTTCGAAAGACGAGAGCGCTGCGAACAACGCCGCCAGCACCGCGCGTCCACCATGGACATGAAATTCCGCGACATTCTCGCCGGTCGCGCTCGCCGGTGCCGGAAACCACAGCACCAGCGAATCGTCGATCGGCTGCCGACTGGAATCACGCAGCAGCACCCGCGACGCCATCCGCGGTTCGGGCACCTTGCCGGCAAGAGCGGTGAGCGCCGTCCGCGCTTCGGGTCCCGAAACCCGCACAATCGAAATCGCGCTCGGCGGTCTGCCCGACGACAGCGCAAAGATGGTCTGTTCCCGCGGATGCATCGCCTATTTGTGCCTGAGCCATTGAAAACGCAACGCAATTTCCGTTTGCCGGCTACCCCGGCATCCGCGCCAGGTTCGATTGCGCCGCCCATGCTGATTCCACAAGATGACGGCCCTCGGGGTTGCCCAAGGCCCCTCGCCTAAAGTTTCACAATTTCAATGTCTTATCAGATGACCCAGGCGAGCGGCCCGGCTCCAGGCGTGCTGCAGCCATGCCACAGCCAAGACCGGTCGAGATGCCAGCGCAAAAAAAGAGGCGCCCTCTGCAGCCTGCAGGGACGCCTCAAATTCCAAACCAGCAGGTAACCGGCTCAGGTGTTCATCGACTCGAAGAATTCCGCATTGTTCTTGGTGTTGCGGAGCTTGTCGAGCAGGAAGTCGATCGCATCCATGGTTCCCATCGGGTTGAGGATCCGCCGCAGCACGTACATCTTCTTCAGGAGCTGCGGATCGGTGATCAATTCTTCCTTGCGGGTGCCGGAGCGAGAAATGTCGATCGCGGGGAAGGTCCGCTTGTCCGAAACCTTGCGATCCAGAATCAATTCGGAATTGCCCGTGCCCTTGAATTCTTCGAAAATCACTTCGTCCATGCGGCTGCCGGTATCAACCAGTGCGGTAGCGATGATCGTAAGCGATCCACCTTCTTCAATGTTACGCGCGGCACCGAAGAATCGTTTCGGCCGCTGCAAGGCGTTGGCATCGACACCGCCGGTCAGCACCTTGCCGGATGAGGGCACCACGGTGTTGTAGGCCCGTCCCAGCCGCGTGATCGAGTCCAAAAGGATCACCACGTCGCGGCCGTGCTCGACCAGCCGTTTTGCTTTTTCGATCACCATTTCGGCGACCTGGACGTGGCGCACCGCGGGCTCGTCGAAGGTCGATGAAACGACCTCCCCCTTTACCGAGCGCTGCATGTCCGTGACTTCCTCCGGCCGCTCATCGATCAACAGCACGATCAGATAGCATTCGGGGTGATTGGCTGTGATCGAGTGCGCGATGTTCTGCATCAGCACGGTCTTGCCGGTGCGCGGAGGGGCCACGATCAATGCGCGCTGGCCCTTGCCGATCGGCGCCACAATGTCGATAACCCTTGCAGAAAGGTCCTTTCTGGTCGGGTCTTCTAGCTCGAGGCGGAAGCGCTGATCCGGAAACAGCGGCGTCAGATTGTCAAAATTGACCTTGTGCTTGGACTTTTCCGGGTCCTCAAAATTCAGCGTGTTGACTTTCAACAACGCAAAATAGCGTTCGCCCTCTTTCGGACTGCGAATGTGGCCCTCGATGGTATCGCCGGTGCGAAGTCCGAAGCGGCGAATCTGCGAGGGCGAGACATAGATGTCATCCGGACCCGGCAGATAATTCGCGTCCGGCGAACGCAGGAATCCGAAACCGTCCGAGAGCACCTCGACGACGCCCTCGCCGATGATGTCGGTTTCCTGGATCGCGAGCTGCTTGAGAATGGCAAACATCAGCTCCTGCTTGCGCATCGTGCTGGCGTTTTCGACCCCTTTTTCCTCCGCAAACGAAACGAGTTCGGCTGGCGTCTGGGCTTTAAGGTCTTGAAGTTTTATTTCCCGCATTGGGATGGTCCTGTGGAGTAGCTGGGGGAGGGGTGCAAGCTGGCTTCTTAGAAAATGCGGACGAAAAATCAGGAAGGTCCGCAGGTCTGAGCAAGGAAAGCGCCGGAGAGGCTTCAAACCTGATGCGGCGGCCGGCTCAACGAGGAGACCGGAGCACAACCACATCCGCCTGCGTAGGGTGGGATATCGACAATATAGAAAATCAGCCGGCCTTCCGCAAGATGGCGATAAATCAGGCTCCCGATCGCAGCATCCTCAAGCCGGTTTGACCACCACCAGGATGACGATCCCGATCAGTAAGATTGTAGGTACCTCATTGATAATACGGTAAAATTTCTGGCTCCGCGCATTGCGGTCGGCGCCGAAATCCCTGACGCAGCGGGAAAAAAAGCCGTGGACACCCGACAGCACCAGCACCAAGAAGAGTTTTCCATGTAGCCAGCCTGCCGAAAGCCAATGGCCGGCCCAAGCGAGGTACAGTCCCGCCAGCCAGGTCACGATCATCGCCGGGTTGATGATCGTCTTCAGTAACCGCCGTTCCATCACTTTGAACGTCTCGGACTGCTTCGACCCCGCTTCCGCCTCGCAATGATAGACAAAAAGCCGCGGCAAATAGAGCATCCCGGCCATCCACGCGATGACCGCGATGATATGCAGTGCCTTGATCCATTCGTACATCGTGCCTCATTCACTCGCGAACGCGCGAAATTTATCTCCGCGATCGAGGTATTATTTCAGGGTCTCTCGAGACTGCCGAGGACCGCTCTCTCTTGCTCTGCGCAAGACATATCCGCAAGCCCCACTTATCTAAAACAATAATTTTAAAATCTTAGGTTTGAGTCTAAGTAGCGGTGAATTGGGCCCGCGCAAAATTGTCCTGTCATTTCTCAGAGCTTGTTCACATCCATCAACAATTTCTGCTGCTTATTTGATAAGCCCGATAACACGATCTGCTTCAAGCGGTTGCGCGGCGATGTCGTCAGCTTATAAAGAGACAAATCCACAAAACCTCACTATCGTCGTCGCCACTGAACGGACTTATCCTTATTTAAAGGCCTGTGAAGAAAAAACCGGGTTATCCCTGATCCGTCGCCACCTCCGCGATTCTCTCAGGTAAGCTCCACAACGATTCACAGGATACACAGGGGTCTCGGTGCCCACGACTGGCAATTATTTTCATCTGCACCTGGTCTCCGATTCCACCGGCGAGACGCTGATCACCGTGGCGCGCGCGGTGGCCGCGCAATATGCCAATGTGACACCGGTCGAACATGTCTATCCGTTGGTGCGCAGCCAGAAGCAGCTCGACCGCGTGTTGAGTGAAATCGAGGAAGCGCCGGGCATCGTGCTCTTCACCTTGCTGGAGAAGGATCTCGTTGGCCGGCTGGAAGCCAAGTGCCAGGAAATCAATGTACCGAGCCTCTCGATCATCGGCCCGGTTATGCAGTTGTTTCAGGCCTATCTCGGAGCGCCGACGACAGGACGGGTTGGTGCCCAGCACACGCTGAATGCGGAATATTTCAAACGCATCGACGCGCTGAATTATACGATGATGCACGACGATGGGCAGCACGTCGAAGGGCTGGAGGAGGCTGACGTGATTCTGGTGGGCGTTTCCCGCACCTCAAAGACGCCGACCTCGATCTATCTGGCGAATCGCGGCATCCGCACCGCCAACGTACCGCTGGTCCCCGGTATTCCGATCCCACATCAGTTGGAGACATTGATGAAGCCGCTCGTGGTCAGTCTGCACGCGACGCCGGAGCGCCTGATTCAAGTCCGGCAGAACCGGCTGTTGAGCATGGGTGATCGGGACAACGATACCTATATTGATCGGCAAGCCGTTGCGGACGAAGTCGCCTTCGCCCGGCGCTTGAGCGCCAAATTCAATTGGGCGCAGCTCGACGTCACCCGGCGGTCGATCGAGGAAACTGCGGCTGCCGTCTTGAAACTGTTTGCCGACAGGCAGCGACAACGGCTTGCGGAATGACATTGTGGCGCGGCAGAGATCCGTTGATACTGGCGTCGCAAAGCCGCGCGCGGCAAATGCTGCTGGCCAATGCGGCCATTCCCTTCGAAGCCGTCCCGGCCGAAATCGACGAACGGGCCATGCAGCAGACGTCCGGCCTCTCCGCGCCTGGTGATATCGCAGCACTTCTCGCGCGCGAGAAAGCCCGTTTCGTGTCGACGCGACATCCGGGCCGCTATGTTGTCGGCGCGGACCAGACTCTGGCGCTGGGGACGCGGCTCTTCAGCAAACCCGACGGCCGTGCGCAAGCCGCGGAACAATTGCATGCGCTGGCAGGCCAAACTCACGAGTTGTACGCGGCGGTTGCGGTGGCGCGCGATGGCAAGATATTGTTCGAGAAAGTCGCGATCGCGTCCATGACCATGCGCCAGCTCACCGGCGCCGAGATCAAGGCCTATCTCGATGACGCCGGAGAAGCCGTCACGTCCAGCGTCGGCGCTTACCAGCTTGAAGGGCTTGGTGTGCATTTGTTTGAGCATATCGAAGGCGATCACTTCACCATCCTCGGCCTGCCGCTCTTGCCGCTGCTCGCATTTCTCCGCAGCGAGCGGCTGCTTGGCATCTGAATCCAGGGCGATGTGGTGCTAGCTCGATGGTAATCCTTGAATGATAGTCCTTGGGCTGACCGGTTCGATCGGGATGGGGAAATCGACCACCGCGAAGCTGTTCGCCGAAGCCGGCGTGCCGGTATATGACGCCGATGCGACCGTGCACAGGCTGTACGAAAGCGAGGCTGTGCCTGCGATCGAAGCCGCGTTTCCAGGCACCACCGTGGACGGCAAGGTCGATCGCAACAGACTTTCGGCGCGCGTGGTGCACGATCCGGCCGCAATGAGACGGCTCGAGGAAATCGTTCACCCGATGCTGGGGGCCTCCCGTCAAAAATTCCTGCATGATGCCGAGCAATCCGGCGCAGCGGTTGCGGTGGTCGATGTGCCGCTGCTGTTCGAGACCGGCGGCGAAAAGCGGGTCGATGCGGTGGTCGTGGTCACCACCACACCGGAAATCCAGCGCCAGCGGATTCTTGAACGCCCCAACATGACCGACGAGAAGCTCGACACAATCTTGGCGCGGCAAATGCCCGATGCTGAAAAGCGCAAGCGCGCCGATTTCGTGGTGGATACCTCGCACGGCCTTGATCCCGCGCGCGCGCGAATCCGCGACATTCTGGACGAGGCTGCTAAGATGGCGCCGCGACGATCCTGATTCGTCATTCCCGGCAGCTCTTTATGCGCGAAATCGTTCTCGACACTGAAACCACCGGCCTCGACCCGCTGCGCGGCGACCGGCTGGTTGAAATCGGCTGCGTCGAGATTTTCAACCGCATGCCGACCGGCCAAACCTTTCATCGGCACCTCAATCCCGAGCGCGACATGCCGGCAGAAGCCTTCGCCGTGCATGGCCTTTCCAGCGAGTTTCTCGCCGACAAGCCGCTATTTGCCCATGTGGTCGAGGAGTTCCTGGAGTTTATCGGCGACGCGCCGCTGGTGATTCACAACGCCTCGTTCGACATCAGCTTCATCAACGCCGAACTCGATCGAATCAAGCGGCCGGCCATCGCGCGCGAACGGCTGGTCGACACCCTGCTGCTGGCGCGGCGCAAGCATCCGGGGGTGTCTAATCGTCTCGATGACCTCTGCTCGCGCTATGCGATCGACAATTCCCGCCGCACCAAGCACGGTGCGTTGCTCGACGCCGAGCTGCTTGCCGAGGTGTACATCGATCTGATCGGGGCCCGGCAGTCGCAATTGATTCTTGCCGCGGAGTCCCGCGACCCGCGCGCGGGCGGATATGGCGAGATGCCGCGGCGGCAACGCGAGGTACCCCTCGCGGCCCGGGTGACCGAGGCCGATCGCGCAGCGCATCGGGAGTTTGTCGCCACGCTCGGCGACAAGCCGATCTGGAATGATTTTCTGGTCGGTGGCCTGGGCGCGTAAGTCTTTGCGCTCAGCTCGGCTTTACCTGCGCCGCTTGCGCGGCCTGCCGTTCCATGTTCTGGCGGTAAAGACCGACAAAATCGACCGGATCCAGCATCAGCGGGGGGAACCCGCCGTCGCGCACTGAGGTTGCGATGATCTCGCGTGCAAACGGGAACAATAGCCGCGGGCATTCAATCATGATCAGCGGGTGCAGGTTTTCCTTGGGCACGTTGACGATCCGGAACACGCCGGCATAGGCAAGATCGAAGCTGAACATCAGCTTGCCGCCGTTCTCCGCCTTGCCTTCGACCGAAAGTGTCACTTCGAACTCATTCTCGGCGATATTGTTGGCACTGACGTTGATCTGGATATTGATCGCCGGCTGTTGCTGTTGCGGTGCCAGCGAGGCCGGTGCATTCGGATTTTCGAACGAAAGGTCCTTGGTGTACTGCGCCAGCACGTTCAACTGGGGAGGAGGGGCCGCCTCGGGAGGCGAGCCGTTGCCGTTGGTCATGGAAGTCTCTCCTGGAACGTTTTGAGCGAGCGGAAAGCCGGTTTGTATCCGAATTCGCAGGTCGGATGCCAAAATGCCTTGTCGGGGCGAGTGGCTATCATAGCCTCGCCACCCTCCACAAGGACGACAATCGCCGCCATTTCGCCGCAGCGCGACCCCAAGGATCGCCCGGCGCGGCCGCGCCCGACAAACCAGGCTCGCTGGTTACGAAACGTGCATTCTAAATTGTTGAATATGCGTGATTTCCCGCCATTATCAGGGTTTCCCCCAGCGGCAAAAACGCGCTACAATTCCCATTGTGGCAAATGGGTGAGTGCATCGGCCTGGCCTGTTTCCACCGGCATGGCACTTTCATGTCAGGACGCGCCATTGGCCAGGCCAGGTTTCGTGCCTACATGCTGCTGACCCATCCATGATGTAATCTCTGCCGGCCCCCGAGGGGAGCGCTCTACCGCCGGAATTGATCGCCGGCGTGAGAATCAGAAAGCGAATGCGACGTGGATATTTACACCATCATCTTCCTGGCGCTGGCCGTCTTCATTTTCCTGCGCCTGCGTAATGTCCTCGGGCAACGCACCGGAAACGAGCGGCCGCCATACGATCGCGCCGCGCGCAATGTGGTGCAGGGGGCGCAGGACAACAACGTGGTTCCGATGCCGGGTGCGGTGATCGACCAGACGCCACTGGCGCCGACGGCCGATGTCGCGCCGCCGACCGATCGATGGAAAGGCCTCGCCGAGCCGGGCACCCCGCTTGCCCAGGGGCTTGACGCAATTGCTACCCAGGATTCCTCGTTCGATCCGCGGCATTTCCTCAGCGGCGCGCGCAGTGCCTATGAAATGATTGTGCTCGCGTTCGCCAACGGCGATCGCCGGGCGCTGAAGGATCTGCTGTCGCCGGAGGTCTATGAAAGCTTCGAGGCCGCGATCAAGGAGCGCGAGAAGCAGGAGCAAAAGACCGAGACGCGCTTCGTGTCGATCGACAAGGCCGAAATTGCCGGTGCCGAAGCCCGCGATCGTGCCGCGCAGCTCACCGTTCGTTTTGTGTCGCAGATGATTTCGGTCACCCGCGACAAGGCCGGTACCATTGTCGACGGCAATCCGGACAAGGTTACCGATATCACCGATGTCTGGACATTCGCCCGCGACACGACATCACGCGATCCGAACTGGAAGCTGGTTGGCACCGGAAGCGGTCACTAGCCGGCTGCGACAGACCGCCGCGCTTTGTGTGATTGCTATCGCGCTGATACTGGCGCCGTTTGCGGCGATGGCTGCGCGTAAGGCCCACACACTTTCAACGCAGCGAAGCGCGCGCACGCATCTTCCAACTGTCCGTCGCCTCCCCTATCCTCGACTGGAATGGCCGCTCGAGATCAGCGGCAGCCAGTATGCGCCGCTCGCCTGGCCTGATATCGCCGGCTGGCGCGAGGACGACCATCTGCTGGCGTACAAGGCGTTTCGCGCGAGCTGTGCGTCGATTGCCGCGCAACGAAACCCTCCCGCCGAATCCAAGGCGCTCGGCACGTCCCTGCGCAAGCCCTGCCGCGCCGCCAAAGCCCTCGACATCACCGATGGCGCCAGGGCTCGAGCTTTCTTCGAGGAACATTTTCTGCCCCTGCAAATCTCGCGGCTCGGGGAGGATGCGGGCTTCGTCACGGGCTATTACGAGCCCATCATCGACGGTTCCCGAACCCAGACCGACGTCTACAACGTGCCGGTCTATCGCCGCCCGTCGAATCTGTTTGTCCGCGGTTTCAAGCAGGATGCGCCCAGCCTGCCGAACAAGGGACAGGTATTTCGCAAGATTGGCCGTCGCAAGCTCGTGCCCTATTATGATCGGGCCGAGATTGAGGATGGTGCGATTGCCGGCCGAGGCCTTGAAATCTGCTGGCTCAAAAGCCAGACCGATCTTCTGTTCGCGCAAATCCAGGGCTCGGCGCGAGTCCGCCTCGAGGATGGCTCGACCATCCGCATCAATTACGACGCGTATAATGGCTATCCCTATACGGCGGTCGGCCGCATCCTGATCGATCGCGGCATCATCCCGAAAGAGCAGATGTCGATGCAAAAGATCAGGGACTGGATGGATCAGAACCCCGATGGTGCCAAGGAGCTGCGTCGGCAGAACCGGTCCTATGTGTTCTTTCGCGAGGTATCGCTTTCCGACAAGGATGAAGCGGTGGGTGCGCAGGGCGTGCCGCTGACGCCGGGCCGCTCGATTGCTGTCGACAAGTCGCTGCACGTCTACGGCACACCGTTCTTCATCGAAGGCGAACTGCCGATCGAATCGGAGCAATCGAAGACGCCGTTCCGCCGGCTGATGGTGGCGCAGGACACGGGATCTGCGATCACAGGCCCCGCGCGCGCCGACATCTATTACGGTGCCGGCCCCGATGCCGGCCGGGTGTCCGGCCGCTTCCGCCACAACATGCATTTCGTCATTCTTGTCCCGAAAAGCCTCGATCCGGTCGCCCGCGGCCGCAAAATGCCAGTGCCGGATCCGCGGCCCTCGCAGAAGATCGCAAAACTGTTTCCGCAGGTTGATCCTTCGAAGGGCGCGCAGAAAGACCAGAAGCAAGAGGACCTGAAGAATGGCGCGAAGCCGTCGGATATTTCCGCACGGCCGAACCCCAAGAATGCGGCCGGCGCCACGGAGCCCGCAAGGAACGCCGCGCCGTCACAGCCTGCCGCGCCAAAGCAAGCGGTGGCCGGCGGAGTGCCGCTTCCGGAGGCCCGGCCCGTCATCACGCCAGATCGCGAGGCACCTCGCCACCATCGCGTCCGTCATTATCGCCGCAGCCGATGAAAACTCCCCCTTCGATCCCGGAATTGTCGGGGCCGCCCCGCCGCAAGCGCCACTTGAGCGAGGAAGAGCATGCGCTGTGGGAAAGTGTCGCCAAACAGACAAAGCCGCTGCGGAAGAAGCCTCGCGCCGCAAGGCCTGAAAGCGTCCCGCCGGATACGGAAGGGCGCGTTGCCATGAAGCCGGCCGCTTTGCCAGGTTCACTTCCCGCCATTCCGCCGAGAGCGACAAAGCCCGCGGTGCCGCCGCTGGCACCACTTGGGCGCCGCGAGCGTTCGCAGCTTTCGCGCGGGCGGAAGGAGATCGAAGCCCGGCTCGATCTCCATGGCATGACGCAGACCCGCGCCCACCGCGCGCTTTCGGGTTTCCTGCACCGCGCTCACCTCGATGGTTTGACCTTCGTGCTCGTCATCACCGGCAAAGGCAAAACGGGAGCCGAATCCGAGCGTGGGGTGCTGCGCCGCCAGGTGCCGCAGTGGCTCAGCCAGCCGGAATTCCGCGCGCTGGTGGTTGGCTTCGAAGAAGCCCATATCGGTCATGGCGGCGAGGGCGCGCTTTACGTGCGTATCCGGCGATCGAGGACGTAAGGGATTATCCTAAAACGGTCTGACGATGCCGACGCGAGGGATCAGCGTCACGATCCAGCCGACGATGGTGGTCTTTTGATCACTCGCTGATATCGGCGGCGCGGTTTGCGCGGCCGGCAAGGCTTTGACCGCATGCAGGATCAGGAACAAACAAACCGCCCAGTTTGAAATCCATCGTGAGTAATCGAACACGATCGCAAACATGATGAGATAGGCCGCGCTCACCGTGACAATGCCGGCGACGACAACGCGCCGATGCAAATCATCGCTGAGCGATCGGATCAGGCCGGCAAAATACCGCCAGAGCGGCGCATGCAGCCAGACCAGCAACGCGAATACGGGCACGCCCAGAAGATTGGAGAGCATGCGCCCCCAGGTATCGGAGATTTCCTTGGAAAGCGGCTGATACCAGATGTAACTGAAACTCAAGAGGTCAGTGCGGCTGGGGTCGGCCATGCGGCTTGCGAGATAGCGGACAAACTCCGCCTCGCTCACCGCCATCGTTCCCAGGAATTGCGCGGCGAAAAACAAAAGTCCGACGCACAATGCGGAGGCAATGCCGATCGCACAATTTTGCCTGTTGAGGCCCTGCATCAGGTAATAGCGCAGCACCACGATGACCGCGATGGTCGGCACATACATCAAGAGATGGATGTGGTGGATCAGAATCAGGACCATCGACGCCAGCGCGGCGAGCAGCACGAACGCGACCGAGCGCGCCGGCACCATCAACAGGCCAATCGCGAAGACACAGCCGTAGATATCGAAATGGCCGAGCGTATGCATGAAGTTCTTCAGAAAGAACGGAGAGCCCGCCATGAAGACGAACAGCGGCCTATGTACTTCGTCGAGGCCGAAGGTGCGCCGGAACAGGCTGACGAAAAGACCTGCGGTGACGAGCCAGACCGCGCCGCCGAGCGCGAACACCAGCCACACCGGCACATCATGCGAGAATAGCGATACGACGGCGCCGATCAGCGCGCGCTTGGTGAAGCCGAAATGATAGTCGACCAGGAGGTGGATATAGGGGACATAGGGCGGAAGCGCGATCTTGTGGAGGAATACGCCGATCACGACGGCGGCGTTGACGACGAGCATCAAGCGCCACGGGTTTTCCCACACACGCAGATTCATTCAGCACCCGAGAACAGCGGCTAAGTCAGGTGCGGACTATCACATGACAGATGTGTAGGGCGCAACGCGCCGCTGCCATCAAGCCGTGCGATCCGATCGGTTAGTGCGCCGGGGGTGAGGGGTTACGCCCTATCTTCGGGCCAAAAACCCTCACCTGATTTGCTGCGCAAATCGATCTCTGCCAATAGGAGAGGTGAGCGGGAGTTCGCGGCGCCCTCCGTTTCAGATTTGAAAGCTTACAAAATGAACCGGCTCAGATCGGTATTCTTGGCGAGATCGCCGACATGCTTCTGGACATAATCCGCGTCGATCTGGATGGTCTCGCCATGGCGGTCGGGAGCGGCGAAGGAAATCTCGTCGAGCACCCGCTCCATCACGGTCTGCAGCCGCCGGGCGCCGATATTCTCCACGCTCGAATTGACGGCGACCGCGACGTCGGCGAGCGCATCAATGGCGCTGTCGGTGATGTCCAGCGTCACGCCTTCGGTCCGCATCAGCGCGACATATTGCTTGATCAGGGAAGCCTCGGGCTCGGTCAGGATGCGGCGCATGTCGTCGCGGGTGAGCGCTTCCAGCTCGACGCGGATCGGCAAGCGTCCCTGCAATTCCGGCAACAGATCGGAGGGTTTTGCGATGTGAAACGCGCCGGAAGCGATGAACAGGACATGATCGGTCTTCACCGCGCCGTGCTTGGTCGAGACGGTCGTGCCCTCGATCAGCGGCAACAGATCGCGCTGAACGCCCTCGCGCGATACGTCGCCGCCGACCCGGCCGTCGCGCACGCAAATCTTGTCGATCTCGTCGAGGAACACGATGCCGTTGTTCTCGACCGCAACGATAGCTTCCTGCGTCAGTTGGTCGTTGTCCAGCAGTTTGTCGGATTCCTCGTTGACGAGAATCTCGTGCGAGCCTTCGACGGTCAGCCGGCGGGTCTTGGTGCGGCCGCCAAGCTTGCCGAAGATATCGCCGATCGAGATCGCGCCCATCTGCGCGCCCGGCATCCCCGGAATTTCGAACATCGGCATTCCGCCGCCCGAGGACTGCGTCTCGATCTCGATTTCCTTGTCGTTGAGCTCGCCGGCGCGGAGTTTCTTGCGAAATGAATCTCGCGTCGCAGCGCTGGAATTGGCGCCGACCAGCGCATCGAGCACGCGCTCCTCGGCGGCCAACTGCGCGCGGGCCTGAACGTCCTTGCGCTTGCGCTCACGGGTTTGCGCGATCGCAACTTCGACGAGATCGCGGATGATCTGCTCGACGTCGCGGCCGACATAGCCGACCTCGGTGAATTTGGTGGCTTCGACCTTGATGAACGGCGCGCCCGCGAGCTTGGCCAGCCGCCGCGCGATCTCGGTCTTGCCGACGCCGGTCGGCCCGATCATCAGGATATTTTTCGGCAGCACCTCCTCGCGCAAGCTTCCGGTGAGCTGCAGGCGCCGCCAGCGGTTGCGCAAGGCGATGGAGACCGCGCGTTTGGCGTCGGTCTGGCCGACGATGAAGCGGTCGAGTTCGGAAACGATTTCACGGGGAGAAAAGTCGGTCATGGGTCCTAGGTAAGTTCAAAATGTTGCGGGAACAAGCCGCATTTCATCGGTAGCCGACTGCAGCCGGCGACGGGGTTGCGCGCGAGCGTCACGGGTTGCGGACCATCGGCAGGGCCCGACCATCCGGCGTATCGACAATTCGATCGCGGCTAAATCCTGCCTTCTCATAGGCCCGGACCGCTCGCGCGTGGGCGGGATCGGGATCGATGACGACCCGCGGCGTTCCGGCGGTGAGCAACTGGTCGGCGAAGATCCGGATGAACGCTGAACCATGACCGCGACCGAGCATGTCGGCTTCACCAACAAGTTGATCGAGACCGCGCGTGCCCACAGGTTGCGGACCGAAGCCGGTGTTCCAGGCGCTCAGATTGTAACACTGCAGATAGGCGAACTCCCGCGCGTCTGCGGTGACGATAAACTGCGCCATATCCGGATGGCCGAGATCGCCGTTCACAAGTTCGAACTGCTCCGCGGGGTCGTGCCACCATTCCGAAACATGAGGCGCCCCGAGCCATCGCTGGACCGTCGGCAGGTCGGCGGCCGACATCGGACGGAACGCGTAGGCCGTCATGCTCAGCCGCCCTGCAACGTCTCGAGGGTCACATTGCGATTGGTGTAGACGCAAATGTCGGCGGCGATGTCCAGCGCCCGCCGCACGATGGCCTCGGCGTCCTTGTCGGTATCGACCAGGGCGCGCGCGGCCGCCAGGGCATAATTGCCGCCGGATCCGATCGCCATCACGCCGGCTTCCGGCTCCAGCACGTCGCCGGTCCCGGTCAGAACCAGCGACACATCCTTGTCGGCGACGATCATCATCGCCTCCAGCCGCCTCAGATAACGGTCGGTGCGCCAGTCCTTGGCGAGCTCGACGGCGGCACGGGTCAATTGTCCCGGATATTGCTCGAGCTTGCTTTCCAGCCGCTCGAACAGCGTGAAGGCGTCCGCGGTGGCGCCGGCGAAGCCGCCGATGACGTCGCCCTTGCCGAGTTTGCGGACTTTCTTGGCGTTGGATTTGATCACGGTCTGGCCGATCGACACCTGCCCGTCGCCGCCGATCACGACCTTGCCGCCTTTGCGGACCGTCAAAATAGTAGTGCCGTGCCAGACCGGCGATGAGGGTTGTGATGCTTGCATGGAGTACCTCGTGTTCGGCCAGATTTAGGGACTGGCGCGCGGGGTTACAACACGGCGTTTTCGAGCGCAGCATGCCCTCGGACCTGATCCTGGGGGCCGTTGCCGGTTCGCGTTAAGAAAACGCCTGCAAAAAGAGGCCGGATTTCGGTCACCATAGGCGGAAGTTCGGCCCTCAAAGCGCCATCCCGCAGTAGCGAAGGCTGCATCAGCCTGTTAAAAGAGCCGCGTTTTCGGGCTGAGGGAAGCACTTTTCATGCGCAGCGCCACCATCAAGCGCAAGACCAAGGAGACCGATATCGAGGTTACCGTAAACCTCGACGGAACCGGCGTGTCCAACGTCGCGACCGGGATCGGCTTTTTCGACCATATGCTCGACCTCCTGGCCCGGCATTCGCGCATCGACATTTCCGTGAAGGCGGTCGGCGACCTTCATATCGATCACCACCACACCACGGAGGATGTCGGCATTGCGCTTGGACAGGCCGTGAAGCAGGCGCTCGGGACGATGGCAGGGATCACCCGCTATGCCTCGATCCATATGCCGATGGACGAGACGCTGTCGCGCGTCGTGATCGACATTTCCGGCCGGCCGGTGCTGGTGTTCAAGGTCGAGTTTCCGCGCGACAAGGTCGGTCAATTCGATACCGAACTGGTTCGCGAGTGGTTCAACGCCTTCACCATCAACGCCGGCGTGACTTTGCACGTCGAAACCCTATATGGCGAGAATAGCCATCATATCGCCAAATCCTGCTTCAAGGGTCTGGCGAGGGCGCTGCGGGCGGCGGTCGCAATCGATCCGAAAGCCGCAGGCGAGGTGCCATCCACCAAAGGTCAGCTCGGCGGCTGATCTCGCTTCTCGGCGGAGAGTAATCATGCCGGTTTACACAGTTCATGCCCCGGTGACTAACAACGCGGATTTCCGCGCGACCGACCGCTTCACCTTTGTTCGCGACGGCTTTCATGTTTGGGCCGCGCTTTTCGGCGTGGTGTGGCTCGCCTGGCACCGTCTGTGGCTGGCGCTGGTCGGCTGGATCGTCCTGATGATTGCCGTCGATGTCGGAATGGTTCGCCTTGGCGCTGGCGCGCCAACGGTCTTTCTGGTGGACGTCTTGCTCGCGCTGTTGTTGGGATTTGAAGCGGCGAGCCTTGAGCGCTGGACGCTGTCGCGGCGCAACTGGCGTCAGCTCGATATCGTGGTCGCCAACGATGAGGAAGCGGCTGAGCGGCGGTTTTTCGATCGCTGGACCGCCCAACAACGCGGGCTGAGCAACGATCAGCCGGCGGTCGATCGCGGCGCGCCACCGCCGACACGGGATATTCCAGGCCAGGCCTTTTCTCGCCCGCCGCCGCTGCCCCGCGACGAGATCATTGGCCTGTTTCCGGAACCGGGAGCATCGCGTTGAGCGTTGCGATCATCGATTACGGCTCCGGCAACCTGCACTCCGCCGCCAAGGCGTTCGAGCGCGCCGCGCGGAGCATGGAAAATCCAACCAGGATCGTGGTGACCCGCGATCCAGAGGTGGTGTATCGCGCAGATGGCATTGTGCTGCCGGGCGTCGGCGCCTTCGCCGATTGCCGCCGTGGCCTCGACGCGCTTGACGGCATGATCGAGGCGATGACGGAAGCGGTGCGAAACAAGGCGCGGCCGTTCTTCGGCATCTGCGTTGGCATGCAGCTGATGGCGACGCGGGGCAAGGAACATGTCACCACCGACGGCTTCAACTGGATCGCCGGCGATGTTGAAAAGATTTCACCGCGCGAGGCGAATCTGAAAATTCCGCATATGGGCTGGAACACGCTCGATCTGGTCCGGGAGCATCCGGTGCTCGAGCGTCTGCCGCTGGGGCCGAAAGGCCGGCACGCTTATTTCGTGCACTCCTACCACCTCAATGCGACCAATGAGGCGGACGTGTTGGCGCGCGCCGATTACGGCGGGCCGGTAACGGCGATCGTAGGCCGAGACACCGCCGTCGGCACGCAATTTCACCCTGAAAAGAGCCAGCGTTTCGGGCTGGCCCTGATTTCGAACTTTTTGAAGTGGAAGCCGTGATGAGCGCTTTCGCATCTTCTCTTGTTACCTCCCTCCTTGTGGGGGAGCAGCAGGCCGCTTCAAGCGGCCGTCTTAAAGAACGCCAAGGCGAAGCCTTGGCTATGCGCGAAGCGTTCGGGAGGGGGGTAAGCCACAAACACCAAACTCGATGCTACCCCCCTCCCCAATCCTCCCCCACAAGGGGGGAGGGAGCAGGCAGCTCAGCATGATCCTCTTCCCCGCCATCGATCTGAAAAACGGCCAGTGCGTGCGCCTCGAGCAAGGCGACATGAAGCGCGCGACCGTGTTCAACCTCGATCCCGCGGCGCAGGCGGCGAGCTTTGCGGCGCAGGGGTTCGAGTATCTGCACGTGGTCGATCTCGATGGCGCTTTTGCCGGCAAGCCGATGAATGCGCAAGCGGTCGAGGCGATGCTGGGGGCGGTCACCATGCCGGTGCAGCTCGGCGGCGGCATCCGCGATTTGAAAACCGTGGAGGCATGGCTGGCAAAAGGTGTTGCCCGGGTCATCATCGGCACTGCGGCGGTGCGCGATCCCGAATTGGTGAAGAGCGCGGCGAAGCGATTCCCCGGCCGCGTCGCGGTGGGCCTCGATGCGCGCGACGGCAGGGTTGCGGTCGAAGGCTGGGCCGAAACGTCGGAGGTGACGGTGCTCGATATCGCGCAGCGGTTCGAGGATGCCGGCGTCGCCGCGATCATCTTCACCGATATTGTGCGCGACGGCCTGCTGAAAGGCCTCAACCTCGAGGCCACCATTGCGCTGGCGGACCGCATCTCGATCCCCGTCATTGCCTCCGGTGGTTTTGCCTCCATCGACGATGTGAAGGCGCTGCTTCAACCGCGCGCCGCGAGGCTCGCCGGCGCGATCGTGGGCCGCGCACTCTATGACGGTCGCCTCGATCCAACCGCCGCGCTGGCGCTGATCCGCAGCGCGCGGGCCGCGGCCTAGCGCATGATCCGGAAAAGTGGGGTCCGGCTTTCCGAAAAGATCATGCGCAGAGATGTAGGAGTTTTCAAATGTTCAAGGTGCGCGTGATCCCCTGTCTCGACGTCAAGGACGGCCGGGTGGTCAAGGGCGTCAACTTCGTCGATCTGCGCGATGCCGGCGATCCCGTGGAAGCGGCGATTGCCTACGACGCGGCGGGCGCCGATGAGCTCTGTTTTCTCGACATTACGGCCACCCATGAAAATCGCGGCATCATGCTGGACGTGGTCAGGCGCACCGCGGAGGCCTGCTTCATGCCGCTGACGGTGGGCGGCGGCGTGCGCACGGTCGACGACATCAAGACGCTGCTGCGATCCGGCGCCGACAAGGTTTCGATCAACTCTGCCGCCGTCAGCCGACGCGAATTCGTCAAGGAAGCCGCGGAAAAGTTCGGCGATCAGTGCATCGTGGTTGCAATCGACGCCAAGCGGGTGAAGCGCGGGGGTGGATCCGACCGCTGGGAAATCTTCACCCATGGCGGGCGCAATTCCACCGGGATCGACGCGATCGAATATGCCCAGGAAGTGGTGTCGCTCGGTGCCGGCGAAATCCTGCTGACTTCGATGGACCGCGACGGCACAAGGCAGGGCTTTGACCTGCCGCTGACCCAGGCGGTGGCTGACAGCATCACCGTCCCGGTGATCGCCTCCGGCGGCGTCGGAAATCTCGACCATTTGGTCGAGGGTATTCGCGAGGGTCATGCCACCGCCGTGCTGGCGGCCTCGATCTTTCATTTTGGCGAATTTACCATACGTGAGGCCAAGGAGCATATGGTCCGCGCCGGGCTGCCGATGCGGCTCGATCCCTGACAACTCTTTGTGACAGAAGTGCTACATCCCCATGGGGATGGCGTGCCTTGCTTCTTTGGCCGGGCGTAATGAGTTTAGGTTGATGTCGCGTTTCACGATCCATGATCTCGCCACCATCATCGATGCCCGTGCGGCGTCGGGCGGAGAGGCGTCCTATACCCGCAAGCTTCTGGACAAGGGCTCGGAGCATTGCGCCAAGAAGTTCGGCGAGGAGGCGGTGGAAACCGTGATCGCCGGAATTGGGAACGACCGCGACGATCTCATCGCCGAAAGCGCGGACCTGCTTTTTCATCTGCTGGTGCTTTTGAAATCGCGCGGCGTGAGGCTTGAGGAAGTCGAGGCAACGCTGGCCCAGCGTACGACCAGGTCCGGATTCGAGGAGAAGGCGGCGCGCAAGCGCGATTGATTCATCAGGGACGAGGCCATGGATATTCGGGCACCCGAGCAACAATACAATCCTTACCGGATTTTCTCGCGCGAACAGTGGGCTCGGCTGCGTGACGACACGCCGATGACGCTGGAGCCCGGCGAGTTCGAGCGGCTGCGTTCGATGCATGATCGCCTCGACCTGAAAGAGGTCGAGGACATCTTCCTGCCGCTGTCCCGACTGCTGTCGATCTATGTCGATGCGACCCACCGGCTCTATCAGGCGCAACGCCAGTTCCTCGGCATCCGGGATCGCAAGGTGCCCTATATCATCGGCGTCGCCGGATCGGTCGCGGTCGGTAAATCGACCACCGCGCGCGTACTGCAGGCGCTGCTCGCGCGCTGGTCGCCGCGGCCGAAGGTCGATCTGGTCACGACCGACGGATTTCTGTTTCCCAACGCGATGCTGGAACGGCAGGGCCTGCTGCAGAAGAAGGGCTTTCCCGAAAGCTATGATCTGCCGATGCTGCTGGCGTTCCTGAGCGACATCAAGGCGGGGCGGCGGCCGGTGCGTGCGCCGGTCTATTCGCATTTGACCTATGACATCGTTCCGAACGAGTGGATCGAGATCGACCGGCCGGACATCCTGATCGTCGAGGGCGTCAATGTTCTGCAAACCGGCCGGCTGCCGCGCGACGGCAAGGCCGTCCCGGTCGTCTCCGACTTCTTCGACTTCTCTGTCTATATCGACGCCGAGGAGTCGGTATTGCGTGACTGGTATGTGACGCGCTTCCTCGCTCTGCGCGACACTGCGTTCCACGATCCGCGGTCGTATTTTCACCGCTACGCTCCGCTCTCGGACGAAGAAGCCACCGCCACGGCGCTGGCGATCTGGGAGCGCACCAACCTCGCCAATCTCGAGGACAACATCCTGCCGACACGGCCGCGTGCGACGCTGATCCTGAAAAAAGGCGCTGACCATGTGGTTGAAACAGTGGCGCTGCGGCGGCTCTGAATTCCTATCGGCGCTATTTCAGTGCCAGCGGTTTTTCCTCGTCGAGGAAGCCCATCAGTTCGTGGAAGAATTGCATGCGGTTCTTTTCCATCATCACCGTATGCGTTCCCTCGCTCAGTTCGATCAGCCGCTTGTACGGCGCATTCTTGAGCTGGGCGAAATAGCCTTGCGCCAGATAGCTCGGAAGATCGGCGTCCCATTCGGCGTGAAGCAGAAGGGTGGGCACCCTGATCTTGCCGGGATCGTACAGCGCCTTGCCCGCGCTCCAGTATTTCATGCTGTCCTCGTAGACGCCGTTCGGCGCGCGCAGCATCGGCGGTGACTGCTTCGATGATTCGGGGTCCGTCGCCCAGGTTGCATTTGCCCAGGCGTCGAAGACCCCGGGCGGGATCAGGTCCGCCTGCTTGTCTTCGGCAACGCCCTTCAGCCAGCGCGCCTTGGCTGACTCCTTGGAGACGAGCCGGTAGGCGCCGAGCGGCGGCGCGTTGGCGGCCGCGGGCGCAGGCGGTTCGTTACGGATCCACTGCGGCGCATAAAGCACGAGACGGTTGACCTTGTCGTTGTGCTCGCTGGTGTAGAGCCCGGCGATCGAGGTGCCCCACGACCAGCCCATGACGTCGATCTTTGATACTTTGCGCTTCCTGAGGATGTAGTCGACGGCCATGCCGAGATCATGCGCCGCAACCGCGGTCGATACGATCGGCTTGTTCGCCTCCGGCGGCTGGCTCATCTCTGCAGGCCTGGTCGAGCGGCCATAGCCTCTGACGTCGACGAGGTAGACGTCGTAACCGCGCGCGGCGATCAGATCCATCATCGAGACGCCCTCGATCGGCAGATCGAAGGCGGTCTCGGCCGGATAGGTGGCGCCATGCACGAACAGCAGGATCTTGTCCGGGGACATCTGTCGGCCGGCCGGATGCTTGTTGCGGACAAAAAGCTCTATCCCCGCATCGCCCGACGGGATCATGGTGTCCGTCGTTTGCAGCTTTGGGCTCTTCGCCTGCACCACCGCGCTAAAAAAGATGCTCACGGCCAGAAACGTCAAAGAAATCCGCAAAAAGGAAATGCGCAAGAACCGGCTATTCATCGAAGTCCTCCCGGGACGTTTTTTGTTTTGCTTTTCCGGTCCGCAGGGGGAGAGCGGACGGGGACCGAGCCCATGCTCGGCCAGAATCGCCGGCAGCGTCAAGGGCAGGCCGAGGCGGCGCGCTTGTCAGCGTTGCTTCAAGCCGCCAGATGCCGCGCGGCGGCAAGGCCCGCAAGCGCATCGGCCAGCTTGTCGCGATCGAGCGGCTTGATCAGAAAGCCGTCCATTCCGGCCTCGAAACAGGCATAGCGATCTTCCACCAGCGTGTTCGCCGTCAATGCGAGGATCGGGGTCTGGCGGCCGGGCTGTGCAGCCTCGCGCTCGCGAATGCGCTTGGTGGTTTCAATGCCGTCGAGCTGCGGCATCTGGATGTCCATCAAGACGAGATCATAGGGCGTGCCGGCGGATTTCGCCGAGAGCCAGGATTCCAGGGCCTCTTCGCCATTGGTGGTGATAACGGCCTGATGTCCAAGCCGAGTGAGCAGCGAACGCATCAACAGCGCGTTGATCTCATTGTCTTCCGCGACCAGCACCGAAAGGCCGCGCATGGTGGCGACCGGCGGCGTCTCGGGCTGGCCGGGCGGTTCGACCAGCGCGTCGGTGGCCAGATTCGGCGCGGAAATTTCCGCCGCCGTCGTCAGGCGGGCCGCGAGCGAGGCCGCCCGCAACGGCTTGACCAGATAGCCGGTCAAGGCCGAGGCGATTGAAGCGGATTGCAGTTCGTGCCGCGTCGCCGGCGTGAACAGGACGATGCGCTGCGCCGCATGCGCGCGCGCCGCCGCCGCGAGTGACTCGACTTGTTCGGACCCGAGGGCGTGGTCGAGCAAGACCGCATGCCAGGTCCGTTCCGGCAGCAAGGCCCGCGCCACCGCGATATCCGAAACCACGCAGGTCTGGCCGCCCCAGCGCTGCAACCGCCGCTCGATCAGGGAAGCCTCGATGCTTTGCGGCGCGACCAGCATGATCGACTGGCCATCGAGATCGGGCACGGCGAACGCCTGCTGTCCGCGGTTGTCGGAGGCCGCCAGCGGAATAGCCACCTCGAAGGTCGAGCCGATGCCGGGTTGGCTCTCCAGCGTGATGCGGCCGCCCATCCGCTTGACGATGCGCTCGGAGATGCTCAGGCCCAATCCGGTGCCGCCATAGTTTCTTCCGATCCGCTCGTCGGCCTGTTCGAACTCGCGGAAAATCCGCTCTTGCGCCTCCGGCGCAATCCCGATGCCGGTGTCGCGCACCAGGAAGCTGATCTCGTTGGGCCAGATGCCGGGCTCGACGATCAGCGCCACGCCGCCGGTTGCGGTGAATTTGATCGCATTGCCGGCGAGATTGAGCAGCACCTGGCGCAGCCGCGCGGAGTCGCCGATTACCTCCCCCGGCAGACGCTCGTCGACATAGGCGGCAATCTCCAGCTTGCGCGCCTGCGCCCGCGGCGCCAGCAATTCGGTGATATCCTCGATTAGCGCGGCCAGCGCGAACGGGCGATGCTCGAGATCGATCTTGCCGGCCTCGATCTTGGAATAATCCAGCAGTTCCTCGATCAGGGCGAGCAGCGCGTCGCCGGAGGTCTTCACCGCCCTGGCATAGGTCATCTGCTCCGGCGTCAGCGGCGTATCCAACAGCAACCCGCTCATGCCGATGATGCCGTTCAGCGGCGTGCGGATTTCGTGGCTGGCCATCGCGAGAAAGCGCGACTTGGCGCGGTTGGCGGCGTCGGCCTGGTCGCGGGCTTCGGCGAGCGCGCGTTCGGTCTCGGTACGGTCGGTGACGTCGCGGCCGACGCTTTGCATCTCGGCCGGCGCGCCCGCATCGATGCGGACCCGCGCTTCGCGCCAAGCAATCCAGCGCGGTCCGAGCGCGGTTGAGATCTTCTGATCGTGAATCCGCGTGCCGTTCGGCTCCAGCGCGGCGTCGCCCTGCTCCAGCACGGTAAGTTGAAAGGGGCTGCCGATCAGCGCGCTGCGGGGCTTTTGGGCGAGATCGCAATAGGCGTCGTTGACGAAGGTGATGCAGCCTCTAGCGTCGCGCAGCACGATCAGGTCGCCCTGCGATTCGAACAGGCTGCGGGCGCGTTCCTCGGCTTCCTTCAATTCCCAATTGCGATCGGCCAGCGCTTCACTATGCAGCGCGATCTTGCGAAGCTTCCTGTGCAGGAAACGCAGCCGCATGCTCAGCGTGGCGAGCCCGAGGCAGGCGAGCGCGAACAGGAAGCTGGTGCCGATCGCAAAGGCGTTGGGGTCGTAGCCGGAATTTTCGGACCGGCTGCCGGCGATGAACCCGTAGGCCCCGCCGAAGGTGGCGGAGAAGATCGTGAACGAGCGAAGCGAGAAGGTGATCCACGGATGCCGCCGCGAGAACCGGCGTATGCGCAACTTGATCCGGAGAATCCGCTCCATCGCCGACCACCCTGGGGTTACATCGAGGTTGCTGCGCGCGTCCGACACGCATCGTTTACTTGGTGACGAAGATGGCGTGGCGACCTTGCGAAGTGCTTGCGGATGGATGGCTTCTCGCCGCCCGGTGCGAACATGGTTGATGAGAGGTTAACGCAAGGCGTCTTCGTGCGAACACGCCTCAAGAAGGAGTGTCAGAGCGAGGCGGCTTCGACCTCGCGGTGTCCGCCGCCGCCGAAGCCGACGACGAGCGCTGCCGCGTCGCGTTCGGAAAAGCGCTTCGACCTGACGAAGATCCGGTAATCGGCGGGGCCGTCATGCGAGAGATAGATGACGGGCGCGCCGGCCTCCGGTGCAGCCGAAACCGCGACAAAACGCGTCGCCGGACTGGCTTCGCAGGCGCCTTGTTCCGCATCCTCGGCGTCGTCGACCACGGCGAAATCGGCGGCCTCGGCGCTATCTGATATCCGGACCCGCACGGTCGCCGCCGCCGGGTCGTCGGTGAAGGCGACATGGAGATCGGCGTGCCAGGGCAGGTCGGAGATCTGCATCGAAGTACCGGCGGCCGCGATACGGGGATGCGAAGTCGGCAACAGCCCGCCGCGCGCGAACACCGCGGCGAGGATGAGTGGAACAGCCGAGGCCAAAATCTTGAAACGCAACATGGAACGCACTCGCTTCCCGGGCCCTCAGATACGCGAGGGCTTATGGTTGGCGCGGAACGTAAACAAAACTCGTTACCGCCGGGTTGATGCGGGCTTGCTTCGCCGCCGCGCGCCTCGAAGTGACGAAAAACTTGCACGAAATCCCGCCACTCGTCATTCCGGGGCGCGCCAACGGGTCGGCGCTCTGCGCCGCCCGATGACAGGCTCCGCGCGAGCCCGGAATCCATACTCCCGATCGTGGTTATGGATTCCGGGCTCAGCCCCGTGGGCTGCACCGGAATGACGGGGTACAGTGATGACGGCTAGGGGTTCCAGATTTGAATTTCAAACAGCAGCCAATTTCGCATACGCGTCCGCGATCTCGCGGCGCGGAAAGCGCCCGAGTTGTGCTGCAATCGCTCGCGCCCAATCAGAGGGCGCAGGGAATGCCGGGCGCTTGGTGCGCCCGCAGCCGCGTGTGGTAGAAAGCACACGCGTTAGTCACCACGGTCACACCGGAAACACCCGGCATTCCCCGCGCAGTGGTTTTAACGGTTTCCTTCGCGCTCTCCCCAGTGACCGGGCTTTCTTGCCACTGTCGCCGGCGTGATGCGAAGCATCATCGCCAACTTGATGCCAGCGTCGGGGCATCAGGACCACACGCCTTCGCCGTCCGCTTCAAGCGCGTTCGTCGTGCCGCGCGCAAAGCGTCCACCGCATCCCGCCTCCACGTTCGTGACGATCGCGAAACGCCCCTCGAGTGAGGCGGGACGGGGCGAGTTGGTAAAGGTGATTTGCCCGACGGCGAAAGTGGAAAATTTTTCGCAGAGGGGCTGGACAGAAAAATCGACAGACTGCCCGACAGGCAAATCAGGTTGAGGGCGCTGGCGTTTTGTCGTTATGCCGCGCGCCTGACATCGTCGGCGAGCGCGCGATAGGACAGCGCTTCGGCGAGATGCAGGCGGCTGATGGTGTCCGCGCCGTCGAGATCGGCGAGCGTGCGGGCGACGCGCAGTACGCGATGATAACCGCGCGCCGACAGCCGCATGGTTTCAGAAGCATCGCGCAACAACTTCAGTCCCTGCGCGTCGGGTTGCGCGATGGTCTCCAGCACGGCGCTAGGGGCTTCGGCGTTGGTGCGGATGTCAGCTAGTCCAATGGCCGCGTAACGCGCGGTCTGGATGTCGCGTGCCGCGGCGACGCGGGCGGCCACTTCGGCCGAGCCCTCCGCCGGCGGCGGCAGGATCAGATCCGCGGCGGTCACCGCCGGCACCTCGATGCGCAGATCGATGCGGTCCATCAGTGGGCCCGAGATGCGGGCCTGATAATCGGAAGTGCAGCGATCGATCCGCCCGCGCTTGCAGGAAAAGCCGGGCTCATAGGCATGGCCGCAGCGGCAGGGATTCATCGCCGCGACCAGCATGAAACGCGCGGGGTAGGTGACGCGGTGATTGGCGCGGGAGACTGACACTTCGCCGTTCTCCAGCGGCTGGCGCAACGAATCCAGCACGCGCGGATCGAATTCCGGCAATTCGTCGAGGAACAATACGCCCTGATGCGCCAGCGAGATCTCGCCTGGCCTGGCGCGCAGGCCGCCGCCGGTCAAAGCCGCCATGCTGGCGGAATGATGCGGACTGCGGAACGGCCGCTTTGCGGTCAGCGCGCCGTCGCGGATTTCGCCCGCTACCGATGCGATCATCGATACTTCCAGCAGTTCGGAGGGCGACAGCGGCGGCAGGATCGAGGGCAGCCGCGCCGCCAGCATCGATTTTCCCGCGCCGGGCGAACCCATCATCAACATGAGATTATCTTGATGCCAACAATTCGGTGGCAATCAAGGAGCAAATGTGATGACGGTGAAGTATCGGGTGACCTGCTGGGCGCTGACCAGAGCTATACGCCTCACTTGGGTGGTGGCACGGGTGGCGGCCCGGTTGGATGCCACTGGGCTATGGCTGGACGGCTGGGCTAATCGGACAGCGGCGAGGCGTGGGGTTGATATGATTGACGTGACATCGCCGCTCACTGAGCACCTCCTTGTAGCACGGGAGGCCTGAGAACCATGAGCAACCCCGCGTCGTCTGAGGTGCCGAAGGCGTACTCCTACATGCGCTTTAGCACACTGGAGCAGGGTAAAGGCGATAGCCTCAACCGGCAAACGATGATGGCGCGGGAGTGGTCTGAGAAGCATGGCGTCCCGCTCGATACAGAGCTTAACCTGACGGACAAAGGGGTTTCGGCGTACCGAGGTGCCAACGCTGAGACTGGCGCGCTTGGCGCGTTCCTCGACACAGTGAAAGCGGGCACGATCCCGAGAGGCTCATGGCTGCTCGTAGAGAGCTTGGACCGCATCAGCAGGCAAGTTGTGCGCAAGGCCGCACGGACAATAGAGGACATCGTGGACGCCGGGATCACGGTGGTTGACCTTTCGGACGGTGCCCGTGAATACAGCGCTGAAGCGCTCGACAGTGATCCGACGCTGTTCCTGATGATGGCCTTGAGGTTCATGCGCTCCAATGAAGAGAGTACGCTCAAGGGATCGCGCGTTGCTGCGGAGTATCGGAACAAGCGCAAGAGTTTCGCGGGGAATGAGGCGCTCGATAAGCCTTAGCCAAGATGCGAAGGGCTGCTGTGTGGCACCAGAAGCACGTCTCAGGAGTGGAGAAGACCCTGATGGGTGAGAAGCTACACAACGCCTTCCCGAAGGGGCTCAGACAGCACAAATGGAGTGAGGTCAACAGAGTGCTTCTGGACCTGACACCTATGGCGTGGAGTGCCCATGACGCAGCCGTCAAGCTCTCCCGGAACCTCACGACGCGAATGACCAACAAGCTCTCTGAGAACCCTGAGGTGACTGCGGAGGCCCTGTGGCTCTATGACCGGACCATGTGCCCTGAACTCGTCGAAGCTCTGAAGAAGTGCATCGGAAGCGAAGGGGAGGCTGAGAAGCTGGAGGCACAGGCGGCCCATGAGGAGGGTGATTGACATCACCGCCATAAGAGGGACCACGGGATCACAGGGAGCCCGTGCCACCTCTGGGGTATGCAAGTAGGACCACAGGATATGCAGATGCACAGGCGGGGAACCCATTGGAATGGCTAGGGAAGTGTGACAATAAAACCACACTCCAGCCGGGAGTTCTTGTCCTTCAACGAGTTAGCTGGCTCCTGTGAGGCGCAGTGGGGGCTCGGAGACGCCAAGGACCGCTCAGAGGTGGGGCGGGCGTGCGGCACTGCCAGCGCTCTCAGAACCTCTTAGGGGGCCTCAAGAGCGCGTGTGACTAATGCGCCGGGCAGCGGAACACCGTATGAAATGCGTCAAGAGCCAACGTCGCTGCGGGCTCGTTGAGCCGCTCAGGATGCCTTTGGGCGTAAGCTATGAATGCCCGGACCCATTGAAGTTCATCAGCCCCAGTAGGGGCACAGGCGATAACGATGGCGGTGGGTTGGCCAACCATTGTGATCTTCGATAATTCCTGAAATGCACGAACGTAGCCCCAGCATTGATTGGCCATATAATCGCTGGTGGGAATATCAATATTGGCCCCGTTTGGGCGTGCCGAGCGAACTAAGCTTTCGCAAGCGCTGAGGAGTTCGTTTGCGCTATCAATGCTACTTGCAGCCGGGCGGCATCCGACAATCATCAATAGCAAGATAAGCGCGAAACGCATTTTCAATCCCCCCCGAGGTTTCAAGTGACTGTTTAGTAATCGGAGGCGGTACGCAAGCGGCGGTGGGGACAAGTGGGGAAAGCACGCGCACGAGCGTTCAGCCGAGCAGCCAGCGAGCGTAAAGCCCCAAGTTTTTTGAAGTCACTCAGGGGAAACTTGGGGAATTGGAGAGCCAAAAGGGGACCCATTTCGTCAAGCGCTGCCTGCATAGCTTCGGTCTCTGATCCGGCCGAAACGCAGAGCAATTGTCATTGTGAAAATCACATGAAGAGGTGATGCCCGCCGGCCGCCGCGATCTCGAGCGCGCGCTTGGCGCTCTCCTGGCCCTTGATGTCGCGCAAATCGAGCTGCGTTGCTTCCTGCGCATGCACTTTCGGCGAGGGGCGCGACAGCACCTGCGTGCCTTTGAAATGGTTGGCGATCTGGATCAGCGAATTCGCCGCCACGATCTGGATGTCCGGGCTCGCCCAGGCCGCTTCCGCGCCGCAGGCCGCAGGACAGATCAGCCCTTCCTCGCGCGAATTCGCCCCGATCGCCGCCGGCAGCACGCCCGCAACCGGCGCGATCGATCCGTCCAGCCCAAGCTCGCCCAATACAGTGAAGCCACTGAGCGCATCCGGCGGGATCGCGCCGATCGCCGCCATCAGGCCGAGCGCAATGGGGAGATCGTAATGGCTGCCTTCCTTCGGCAGGTCGGCCGGCGCGAGGTTGACAGTGATCCGGCGCGCCGGCAGCGCCAGCCCCGAGGCGATCAGCGCCGAGCGCACCCGCTCGCGCGCCTCCGACACCGCCTTGTCGGGCAGGCCGACGATGGCCATCGTAGAGTGTCAATGACAAAAATGGGTCCTCTTCCGACCGTCAAATCCTAAAAAATTGACTGGCACCCAATTTCAAAAAGTTCGAGTAAACCGCCGCCGCCGCCACTCGGCTGACGGAAGCGCGTTTCCGTTTTCCATCCTAATGATATACATGCCTTCGCACTTACCCGCCGTAGTAAGCGGGCAAATGGTTTTTCTGCGGGACCGATGCCGAGATTTCCCAAATGGTTACCTACGGCACTCTCGGTCCTTGTCGGGACCGGCGTTGTATCACCTATTGTCTCAGCAAATTGGCAAGAGTGGGCCAAGGTTCACGGCAGCGATCAGTTTTTAATTCAATATGTTGATCCGGCCATGACCCGGTTGGCTCAAATCACGCTGTCTGGTCCTTTCGTTTTCGTGACGGCTATGATCATCGGCGGCGCATTTTCTTTGTGGGCTGATACTTTTGTAAGACGCTGGTCGCAATGGTGGGCCGCTAATTCGGACAAAACATTTTCATTCAAAACAATCGACCGCAGGCTGGCATCCATGACTGTGTTTTTTATTTTGATCGCAGCTGCGGTGCTGGCGGGTGGTTGGGCCGCTTACGAAAATCGCAAGCCAGCACTTCTCCAATCGTCCGAGACAGACACCCCGGTGGTCCCCGCTCACAATATCGATACTCATCTCTATTTACAATTTGGCGCCGCAAATACTCTGGCCGTCGCTGCTGAACTTGCGAATGTATTTCGTTGGTACGCACTGAAGAACATTGCCGTCTTTGTTTCGCCCGATGGAAAGAGACATGAGACGGCCTCTTGGAGTTTGTTTATCGCGTTTGAAAAGCCGGTTGATGTAAGGCAGGTTATTGTCGAGGGAGATGCGCACCTTCCACAATACGAGGTAAAAGATAGCTCCCCTCGGAGCGTAGTTGTTGCCTTCCTCGGCGACATCATTAATGCATCAGTGCGTGTAAAGGTGGATACCAGCGTAGGTGCCAAAACACAGGCGGCAAAGTCTCAAAACTCAACGCCGGTTATCCAAGCTCCGACAACAACCGTTCCGGCGCCCTCATCAGTCCTAAGCCCACGCGATGTTCGTGAGCTGCTCGATGCGCTGGCAGATGCACATGTATTGGATGAAAAGAGCATCGCGCCGGTTATCTATGCGATTTCTACGTTGTCGGTTAATTGGCAGGGCGCGCTCCGAAATGGCAACCTTGCGCAACAGCTGACCGAATTGCGGGAGAAACTGCAAACAGATGTTTGGGGCAAGATAGATGATTTCGTGTACGAAAAAAATAAGCGGCACGAAGCTGAAATGCAGACAGCTTTCGCATTGGACCATATTGCGGCCAAAGGTGAATTAGCACGAACGCTGCAAACAACCATTCAAGCGGTACAACGGTTGCCGCGAAACGCTCCGCCCGAGATGGATGAACTTGTTGCTCCGCAATTTAAAGAACTCGCAAGACAAGCCAACATTGCATACGAATGGCTTCTGGAGGTCCGCACGCGAATTGCGGCAATGACGGACAATCTAAATAAAAGCAGGGTAACCGGCTATGAAAGAAATTAGCCGTCTGTCTGATCAAAAATGAGGTGTCTGACTGGCGCGCGTTCCGAGGAATAAGCATGCTTGTGAATGACGCAGAAGAACGAGAGTTTTTTGTTTGGGTAGACCCCGACGATTGGATGGTTAAGCACAACATCGGCCTTGTTGGAGGGATGACACATATGCCTCCACCAGAGGAAGACGCCGCCCCAGAGCATTTACTGTTCGTTCATAACCCCAATCACAGGCAAGGGATGGTTTCGCGGTTTCATGTTGGCGTCGTCAAAAGCTATGCGGTCGAGTACGATTTAGAACGCTTCAGATTTTCCCAGTTCCCCACCTATCCCTCTCGTCTGCATTCAATGTACTTGTTCCAAGACCGCGTTTCAGCGGATAAATATAGGGAAACTCACTTGAGCCATGTCGCAAATCGCGTTCTAAAACGTGCGATTACTTCTGGCGGTTATGTGTTTTCGACCCACGATCTGGGGTGGATTGATTTTCTGAGGCTTGGTCATACACTGGACGTGGCTACGCTCAACCTTTGTTGGCGAGCTTATTGGCGCGGCGAAAGCGTTGAAGATTACGCCCTTCAGTCGATGGGCGCACCTTGGACTGTCGCACCAATTGTGGAGGCGTTGTTTTACGGGCGGATCAACTTTCCGAACAAGGACCTCACGCAATCGGATTAGCTGTTCGCCGGGTAGTCCCGCCCCCAATCTGGTTATGAACTTTTTCCTGCTCATCCTACCCATTTGGGCAACCAGTGTTTGGGTAGGCTGGTCAGAAATCAATGTCCTCGCCTTGGCCTTCGTGAGGGTCAAAGTCTGAGGGTTTCTCGTATAGGTCGCTCCACTCTTCGATCAGTGTTGCTGGAAGGTTTTCATCCAGCTTCAATAGTACCAGTGCGGTGATGTCAGAATTCTTCGTGAGCGGTCCATCCAGCTTCGCTCGGCGTAAGGATGCGATGATTTTCTCAGCCTCAGCCTCCCTCCACTCCTCTACCTCCTTGTAATCATCTTTCCCATCAACCTTCCTGCGCGCCTGAGCCCAGCTTAGCGCCATAAGCTCCTCGGGTTCCCCATGTTTCCCGTCGTTCAGGGTCTTCCACGCGCTGCGCATATTGTTGACCGTGCTCTTCCCCGCGCCGCTTAGGCTTACGGTGACGGAAATGCTGTCTCGCGGGTCGTCTTTTTTCACGATGGTCCACGCCGCATTGATCTTGTCGCTGTGCGTCATGGGCAGCTTGTTCTTGCTGTTGCGTTTCAGCCCTTCACGCCACGCATCCTCCAGGGATCCCAGCAACGATTGATTTGGGCTCGTGTCTTGCGTTCCTCCCACGGGCTGCGGTCGTGGCGAACCGACGATTGACGCGCCAGTAAAGCTCCTCATCCTCCACCGCCTTCGGGAACATGTGCTCCACCGGGGTCATCGGCTCATCCCGCCGTGCGCGGGTCACATCGTCGTGCGTAGTGGTGTGCGGCGTGAATGTGCCGATGGGCGCGGTGCTCAGGAGTACCTTGCGGATATAGCTGCCCCTCCAGTGGTCGGCCTTCCGCTGCCCCGTCCTGCCGCCCCACGTATCGACGCCACGCTGGTTTAGGTCCTTCGCTATCCGATCAATGCCATCACCCGCATCCGTCCTTTCAAATATCTCCCTGACGATGGCCGCACGCTCGCGGATCAGCGTGTATTCCTTGGCGTCATCGTCCCACCTGATCCACGCAGGGGTCTGTCGCGTATAAGGCTCGCCCTGTACACCGTGCTCAATGAGCTGCTGCTTCTTCCGCCTCTTTGCATCGCCTATCAGCTGTGCCTTGCGCGCGCTCTCTTGGTTCGCTCGGATTTGCTCAAGCACGATCAACAATATTGCGTGTGGCTCCGCGTTGATGCGTTCACGCGAGTAAACCTCGCCGTTGGTTAGTGTCACGATGGTGATGCCAGCGACGATGATCCGCAGAAATATCGACTGCGCTTCGATCACGTGGTCACGAGACAATCTGTCGACGTTCTCCACCAACAGATAGCTGCCCTCAGGAACGTAGCCTTTCTCCACCGCCTCCAGAAATCCCGCGAGCGCCCCTGTGCGTACGTTCTTGCCCCGATGGGCTGACACCCCTAGGTCCATCATCTTCAATTCGGTATCGAGCGTCAGGCCGTGCTCAAGGGCGTACTTTGCAGCCTTGTCCTTCTGGCGCTGCAGGCTGTCACCAGCCGCTTGTTGAGGTGTCGAGAAGCGCACGTATGAATAGGCACGCGGGGCCTCGGGGCGCACAGGGGTGCTCATATGTTCAGCCTGCTCGTGTGGCCCGTCAGGGGCTCCTGCTGTGCGATAGCCACACCGTGCCTTGTAGCCGGCCCGTCAGCCGCGCATTCTAGGCGTCCCCCAGCGGCTCCCAAGGTCCGTGCTGTGTGGGTCATACGGACGGTGGCCTCGAGGGCCAAGGCCGTGATAATGTTTCGTAATTCCATTGCGGTCATCTGCGAAGCCAAGCCTATATCGTTGGCATTCACACTCTGCAATGGCAAACGCCGGCAATCCGGGTGCGACCTGCACCTGCACGTCGACGCTCCGGGCCTCGATCCCCTCGAAAGCGACGGTAGAAACCCGTTGGACCATGCTGCCCCTCTGCCGCGCGAGAGGTTAGCGGAAGGCGGGGGAGACGGCAAGAACATTAGGGGAACAGTTGGGACGTTCGCTCAAACCGCTTCGGCCATCAATTTCTTGGCGGCTTGGGTGAGGAGTCCTGATCGCGTGTAACCGTGAGCTTCGGCATATCTGTCGATCTGCTCCAGAACATCTCCGGGCAAAGTGACGTTGACGCGAACGGCTCGTGGCTGATCGCTCTTCATGGAAACCAGAATAGCCACCCCGGATCGGTTGTCCGGATCGGACATCACCTCTTCAAGGGCCGAAGGCTCGGGGATCGCTTCTCCGTCCTCCACCAGGCCTTCGATATGAAGAGCAAGGGCTTCCTCGGCCATGGCGCGAGCGTCATCAAGAGTGATGCCTGCGGTGACAACGCCCGGAAAGTCCGGAAAGGATACGCCAAAGTGGCTGTCGGCGTCCTTATGGATAAGACCAATATAGTTAGGCATGGCCCTTACCTCAGCTTCAGACCTGACTGCTTCTCAATGCTTTTCAGCGTCCCGACCGGGATATCCCTTTCGGGTGGGGAACCGTGACACGGCCCTTTTTAATGGGATGCTTGAATTGGACATGGCTCCCCTTTTGAGCCACTTGGACCCACCCATCCCTTTGAAGAGCCGAGATAATGTCCCGACTCTTCATGGTGTGTATTTATACACACAAGGACGCTTGTCAATACATGATCGAAGCACCTGTTGCCTCCCAAGCACGGTGGAGCTGCTCAATGCACCCGGGCGGAATCCCGATCGCACGCGTTCTGCTGCTCCTCCGCCGCGCGAGAGGCTAGCGGAAGGCGGGGGTGAAGGGCAAGAACATTACGGGAACATGTTAGACGACGGCCGCCAGCGACCGCGCCAGGTTCATCGCGTGTCGGCGAGAGCGCCGCGGCAACCTTCGGAGGTTTCGCGCAACCACTTTCCGATCGCGCAGGTCTGCAGGATCTTGTCGGCTACACAGAAGCCCGCCCCGTCGCTGAAAGGCCGCCCGGCCCAAACGCAACCGTTGGGCGGGAGCGGAATCATGACGAGCATGGAATCGAACATGGGTGCCGGAAGAGGCGGCGTTTGCTGTGCGTAGGCCGAACAAAGAAGCAGGGCACTGATCGAGATCGTTCTGAAGAGCATCATCATTGGTCGTCCCCCCTAGCGGATGGTAGCGCAGAATGGAGGACGTTAGATGACGTTAGGGGAACGAAGCGGCCACGAGGGCCGCCTCGCCTGTGTCGACGGCACTGTCTTCAGTCGCGTCCGGCCTCGATGATCGCCTGGGCGAGGCGCGGTGGATTCGAGAACCAAATCTCGTGGCTGCCCGGGCATTCGATCAGGCGAAACAGCCCGAGACGCTCCGACAGGCGCGGATGCCAGGGGTAGCTGTGCGGCAGGGCGATATCCTGCTGGCAGTTGACGTAGGATTTGCCGATCTGCATTTCCGCCAGCGGCTTGCTCAGGGCGATCTTGTCGGTGAACGTCTTGTAGGGGTGAGGATTGAGCACGCCGTAGGCTGATTTTGCCAGCGCCAGATCAGCGTCGTTGATGAAGGCTTCGCGCCAGATCTCGAATGGCAGCATCACCGCGCCATCGTTGGCCGCGGCAATCGCGTCGAACATTCCGACATAGATCGGCGGCACCAGGTCGTTGAGGCTGTCGCCATTGTTGGGCACGAAGGCATTGACATAGACCAGGCGCTTGAGGCGATGGAGGCTGCGATCCGCGACGCCCGAGATCACCATGCCGCCATAGCTGTGGCCCACCAGGCGAACCTCCTTGAGGTCATGCGTATCAAGGTAGTGAACGAGCGAGGCGATGGCGTCATCAAGCCCGGTCTTGGCGCGGCTGTCATTCTTGTGGTTGCCCGCAAGTGTCGGACAGTGCACGTGATGACCGGCGTCGCGGATGTGACGCGCGACGGCCTCCAGCTCGTGGCCGGTGTGCCATGCGCCGTGAACGAGAACATAAGTATCAGCCATGATAGTCCTCCCTTGAGAATTGTGCTTGTAGGCACAATGCTAGGCCGGGACGGCGATGGCGGATGGCCGATAAGGGACAGGCGGATGGCCGCTTTATGCCAAGGCCTCTAAGACCGTCATTCCGGGGCGATGCCGAAGCATCGAACCCGGAATCTCGAGATTCCGGGTCTGGTGCTGCGCACCATCCCGGAATGACGCCCAATATCGTGGACGCATTTCCAGTCAAACTCCTATGTCGCGTCGTCCGCACGTCGGCGGCGCAACGCGCCCGGCGTCGAGCCGAGGCGTGCCCGGCACTGGCGGATAAAATGCGAGGGATCGCTGAATCCCACGCGCAAACCGATTCCGGCGATGCTGTGCTGGTCGAAGCGAGGCTCGCTCAACATCCGCGCGGCGGCGGCCATCCGGTAATCGCTCAGCAGGCCGGCAAACGTGGCGCCGGCGCGACTGAGGCTGCGGTGCAGCGTTCGCTCGGAGATGCCGAGATCGCGCGCGATCATGGCCGCGGTCAGACCCGGTTCGGCATAGCGTTGTGCAATGGCGTCGACGATCCGCTCCTTGACGGCCGCAAGCGCCAGACCCGTCTCCGTTGCACTGGCGGGGTCGCTTCCGGAGGCGAGCGCCAACAGCGCGCCAACCTGATCGATCATCACCTGCGCCGGCAATGGCCTTGCGACTGCGAGTTCCGGCGACATTTCACGGACGAAGCCGCTCAACGAACGTCCCCAACCGGCTTCGCCGTCAATCGGCCGGCCGATGACTAGCTTTGGGTCGGCGAGCCAGGATTCCACCCATGACGGCGCAAGTTCCAGCGACACCGTGTCGGCCGATGTCGGAAAGTGGAATTCGTAGGTTCGCCTGGAATCCACCAGCACCACATCGCCCGGCTTCACCCGCGCCATATGGCCGTTCTGGGCGACCGACCAGGGTCCGTTGGTTTTGCACAGGAGGTAGTAATAGTTCGCGCGGGATCGCCGGATGGCGGTTTGGGTGCGATAGACGTCCTGGGCGCTGCCGCGAACGCGGTTGACGCCGATGGGTCCCAGTTGAGCGCTTTCCAGACTGGACTCGAAGACTGCGGCGACAGGCGTGGTCGCCGTCATTTCGAGAAAACCCTCGCAGATCGCGCCGATCCAATAATCGAGGCGCCGCCTTGGGAGCTCGGCTTCGGTTGACCATTTGCGAATGGTCGATTCTGGCGATTTCACAGCTCAACCTCCATCGCGAATGCCTCAGGTGGAGATCCACGGAGATCATCGCTGATGCGAGGCCGGTTGCAACCATAAAGAAGCGCAGATCGCGAGGCGGTGGCTGTAAGGAACTTGAAAGTGGAGGATGCCTGCCGGTCAGCCCCGCTTCTGCTCGATCACGTCCCAGATCTTCGCCGCGATATCCGGCCCGCCGAACCGCGCGATGGCGCGGATGCCCGTGGGCGAGGTGACGTTGATCTCGGTGAGATTGCCGTCGATGACGTCGATGCCGACGAACAGCAGGCCGCGCTCGCGCAAGGCCGGCCCCAGGCCTGCGCAGATTTCGCGTTCGCGGTCGGTCAGGTCGGTGGCCTGCGCGGCGCCGCCGCGCACCATGTTGGAGCGCAGGTCATCCGCCGCCGGCACGCGGTTGACGGCGCCGGCGAATTCGCCGTCGACCAGGATGATGCGCTTGTCGCCATGCTTGACCTCGGGGAGGAAGCGCTGGATCACCCATTGCTCGCGGAAGGTCACGGAAAACATGTCGAACAGCGAACCGAAATTCATGTCCTGCGGCATGATGCGAAACACCGCGGCGCCGCCGTGGCCGTGCAGCGGCTTCATCACCACCGCGCCGTGCTCGTCGCGAAACGCGTTGATCTCGTCGAGATCGCGCGAGATCAGCGTCGGCGGCATCAGATGCGGGAAATCCATCACGAACAGTTTTTCCGGCGCGTTGCGCACGCTGGCGGGGTCGTTGACCACCAGCGTCTTCGGATGAATGCGCTCGAGCAGATGGGTCGAGGTGATGTAGGCGAGATCGAACGGCGGGTCCTGCCGCAGCAGGATGACGTCGAAGGCGGAAAGCTGCTCGCGGCGGGGCTCGCCGAGGGTGAAATAATCGCTCATCTCGTCGCGCACGGTGAGGAGTTGCACCGGCGCTACCAGCTCCCCGCCTTTCAGCGAGAGTTTGTCCGGGGTGTAATAGGACAGCCCGTGGCCGCGCTTCTGGGCCTCCAGGAGCAGCGCGAAAGTTGAATCGCCGCGGATGTTGATGCGCGCGATGGGGTCCATCTGGACGGCGACGTTCAATTTCATGGGCGGGTCCGTTGACTGGCTCTGTGGGGGTTGAGCTTCAGGTGCTGGCGTCGAATGCCGCCAACAGATGGCGCGGCAAATGCCTGGGCGCAATCAGCATGGCGTCAAAACGAAGATCAAAATCGGCATGTTCGGGATGCGCCGTCAGCCAGGCCTGGGCGGCCGCAATGATGCGCGCCTGCTGGCGCGGCGTCACCGCATAGGCGGCCTCATCGAGGCTGGCGCGCGCCTTGACCTCGATGAAGGCGACGAGATTGCGTTTGCGCGCCACGATGTCGATCTCGCCATGGGGCGTGCGAAAGCGCTTTGCCAGGATGCGATAGCCCTTGGCCATCAGAAAGGCGGCGGCGCGGGCCTCCGCCGAAAGGCCGGTGCGAAACGCCGCGACGCGCTCGGGCGAAGCGGCTTTTGTCGGCTTGTCCGATGTCGCCGCGCCATCAGTCTCTGCACTAGTCTTGGCCATGGCCGCCCTTCTCGCTCTCCTTGTCGCCTTCTTTGGCAAGCTCAAGCGCGCGAGCATAGATTTCGCGGCGCGGCCGTCCCGATAGCTCCACCGCGTGCGCAACCGCATCCTTGACGCTGTCGCTTTTGAGCCGGTTGCGCAAGAGATCGTCGAGCGCATCCTCCGTCATGGCTTGCGCGCCCTTTGCCGGCGGCCCGACCACCAGCACGAATTCGCCGCGCGTCTCAAGCGTGTCGGCGGATCGCGCCAATTCGGCGATCGGCGCGCGGCGGATGTCCTCATGCAGCTTGGTCATCTCGCGGCAGATCGCGGCATCGCGTGCGCCCATGATCTCGGCGAGGTCGGCTAACGTGTCCTGCACGCGGCTGCCGGATTCGAACATCACGAGTGTGGCGTCGTACCGCGAAAGCTCGGTCAGCCGCGCGCGGCGCGCGGTTTCCTTCGGCGGCAGGAATCCTTCGAAGTAGAAGCGGTCGGTCGGCAGCGACGCCACCGACAGCGCCGCCAGCACCGAGGACGGCCCCGGCAGTGCGACCACGCGAAACCCGGCCGCGCAGACCTCGCGCACCAGTTTGAAGCCGGGATCGGAAATCAGCGGTGTGCCGGCGTCGGAAACCAGCGCGATCGATGCCCCCTGCGCCAGCCGTTCGAGGATTTTCGGCCGCGCCATGGCCGCGTTGTGCTCGTGATAGGGTTTCAGCTCCGCCGCGATCGCATAGCGCTCGGTCAGCCGGCGGGTGATGCGGGTGTCCTCGCAGGCGATGATGTCGACGCCGGCCAGCGTTTCCAGGGCGCGCAGCGTGATATCGCCGAGATTGCCGATCGGCGTTGCCACCAGATAGAGACCCGGAACCGGCCTGGGCGCGGTCAGGACGTGCCCGCCCACGGAAAATGTCCGGATCGAGGGTCCCGGCAGGCCATCTGGGGTGTTTGTGGAGGCAGCTTTTGCGCGCATAATGGCAATCTAGAGCGTTTTCGAGCGAAGTGGATACCGGTTCGCATAGCAATTAAGGTTACGCAGATTGCGTCGACTTATCTGCGGTAGAAAAGGCGTCAAAAAAATAGGAGGGGGATGCAGGGCTTACGCCACCAGGGTGCGTGTCCCAAATAAGCTAGGCCTCCCCGCGCGCGATCATGGGGCGGGCCTGCAACCGGCGTCGGTGCCGGATGGCCATAATCCTTTTGTTTTGGTTAACCATTCGCCGACAATATGCCTGAATCCACCCCTCCTGATCTCCGGGGGAGGGCGAAGTCCGGACGATCAAGGTCGGCCAAGAGAAGAGATAGCATGGTGGGCCCGTTCGATCCCAAATCTTCACCTATAGCGTCCAGGGTTTCGGGTTCTCCGACAACCCGAAGGACCGCGCTTGGCTTGATCCTGGGCGCGCCCATGCTTGGCGCCTGCTCCAGCGTGCAGCAGAGCCTCAGCCAGTTTTCCAGTCCATTCAGTTCGCAGCCCGCGAACGGTCCTGCGGGAGGGCCGGTGCAGCCGGTTTCGGTCGGCAACGGGCAGGTCAAGGTCGGTCTGATCCTGCCGCTGTCGGCCTCGGGCAACGCGGCCGTCGCGGCCCAATCGATGAAGAATGCTGCCGAGATGGCGCTCTCGGAATTCCTCAACCCCAATCTCCAGCTTCTGATCAAGGACGACGGCGGCAGCCCGCAAGGCGCGCAGCAGGCGACGCAACAGGCGCTCGACGAAGGCGCGGAAATCATTCTGGGTCCGCTGTTTGCGCTGTCGGTTCCGGCGGTGGCGCAAGTGACGCGTGCCCGCGGCATCAACGTGATCGCGTTCTCGACCGATTCCAGCGTGGCCGGCCGTGGGGTTTATCTCCTGAGCTTCCTGCCGGAGTCCGACGTCAACCGGATCATCGACTATGCCGCCGGCATCGGAAAACGATCGTTCGCCGCCATGCTGCCCGAGAACGCCTATGGCAATGTCGTGGAAGCGAGCTTCAAGCAGGCGGTGGGCAAGAAGGGCGGGCGTGTCGTCGCATTCGAAAAATACGGCGCCGATCGCAACACTCCGGCGGCGAGGGTGGCGCAGGCGCTCACCCAGGCCGATGCGCTGCTGTTGGCCGATGATGGCGATTCGGTCGTGACCGTGGCCGACGCGCTGACCGCGGCCGGGGCCAATTTGCGGAGCGTCCAGCTGCTCGGCACCGGTCTTTGGGACAATCCGCGCGTGTTCGCGAGCGCCAAATTGCAGGGCGGCCTCTACGCCGCGCCGGATCCATCGGGCTTTCGAAGCTTCTCAAACCGCTACCGCAGAAAATTCAGCGGCGAGCCGGTGCGAACCGCAACGCTCGCCTATGACGCGGTGGCGCTGGTCGCCGCCTTGTCGAGAACGCAAGGCGGGCAACGTTTCCAGTCCGACGTGCTGCTCAACCCGTCGGGCTTTGCCGGCATCGACGGCCTGTTTCGCTTCCGCGCCGACGGCACCAATGAGCGCGGCCTTGCGGTGATGCGCGTCGGCTCAAGCGGTGCCGAGCCGGTCGCCGGTTCGCCGAAGAGTTTCGGGGCATAGAGAAGCTTACGCCGCTAGATCCGCCACCACGGCATCAAGCAGCGGGAATCCAGCCTGCGTCACCCGCAGCCGGCCGCTTTCGTCGATGGATATGGCGCCTTCTTCGCGCAGGATCGCGATCCGGCGGGGATCGAGCGCGCGGCCAGAGAGGGCCGCATAACGCCTGGGGTCGATGCCTTCGGCGAGCCGCAGGCCCATCAGCAGGAATTCGTCGGCGCGCTCCTCGCTGTTGAGACGATCGTCGGTGACTACGCCGTGGCCGTTGGCCTCGACGCGCATCAGCCACGCCTCGGGACGCTTCTCGGTCGATATCGCGTGCCTGATGCCATCGACATCGAGCCGGCCATGCGCGCCCGGACCGATCCCGGCATATTCCTCGCCGCGCCAGTAAACCAGGTTATGTTTGCATTCCGCGCCCGGCCGCGCGTGATTGGAAATCTCATAGGCCGGCAGACCGTGGGCCGAGCAGACCTCCTGCGTCACGTCATACAGCGCGCGTGCGAGCGCCTCGTCCGGGGTCTTCAGCTTGCCTGCGGCATGCAGCCCGAAAAACGGCGTGCCCTCTTCGATCGTCAGCTGATAGAGCGACAAATGCTCGGCGGCTTCCGCGATCGCGAGCTTCAATTCATCCGTCCACCGCTCGGGCGTCTGATCGGGACGCGCGTAGATCAGGTCGAAGGAGTAGCGGTCGAAAGCAGCGCGCGCGATGGCGACCGCATCCAGCGCTTCGCGCGCGGTATGCAGGCGTCCGAGCGTCTTCAACGACGCGTCGTCGAGCGCCTGCACGCCGAGTGACACGCGATTGACGCCGGCTGCGCGGTAGCCGGCAAAGCGCGTGGCCTCGACGCTGGTGGGGTTGGCCTCGAGCGTCACTTCCACATCGGAAGCCACGTGCCAGTGCCTGCCGATCGCATCCAGGATGGCGCCGACGGTCTGCGGCCGCATCAGCGACGGCGTGCCGCCGCCGAGAAAGATCGACGATACTTCACGACGCGGCGCGCGCGCCGCGGTGGTTTCGATTTCGCGCGCGAAGGCGCGGACGAACCGGTCCTCATCGATCGCGACGTGCCGGACATGGCTGTTGAAATCGCAATACGGGCATTTCGACAGGCAAAACGGCCAGTGCACGTAAACGCCGAAGGCTGGCTGTTGGCCGGCAGCGCTAGTCAAGGCAGATCTCCGCCAGTTTGACGAAGGCGCGGGCGCGGTGCGACAGCCCTTTTCCAAGCGGCGGCAGGCCGTGCTTCTCGATCGAGCTCATCTCGCCGAAGGTGCGGCTATGTCCATCCGGCAGGAACGCCGGATCGTAACCGAAGCCGGCGCTGCCGCGCGGCGGCCACACCAGAGTTCCATCGGCCCGCGCCTCGACTTCCTCGACATGACCATCGGGCCAGGCGACGCAGAGCGCGGAAACGAAATGCGCTTTGCGCTGGGCGGGTTGCGTGGCGCCGCGCTCCTGCAGCAGGCGTTCGATCTGCGCCATCGCGGCGGCAAAATCCTTGTTCGCCCCGGCCCAGCGCGCCGAATAGATCCCGGGCGCGCCGTCGAGCGCATCGACCACCAATCCGGAATCATCGGCGAAGGCCGGGAGCTTTGCGGCCCCGGCCGCGGCCACAGCCTTTATCCGGGCGTTGGTCGCAAAGTTGTCGCCGGTCTCGTCGGGCTCGGTAAGGCCGAGTTCAGTGGCCGACACCGCCGTAACGCCGTGCGGCGCCAAGAGCTCGCGCATCTCGGCGAGCTTGCCTGGATTGTGGGTCGCGATCACGAGCTGGCCGGTGATTCGACGATGCATGCGTTCAGTCTATGCGAGTGGGAGCGCGTCTGGAAATCACGCCACGGCCATTTTCTGCAGATCCACCAGCCGGGCCACGCCCTTGCGGGCGAGCGCCATCAGCGCGAGGAATTCGTCCTGCGTGAACGGCGTCTTCTCCGCGGTGCCCTGTACCTCGATGATACGCCCGTCGCCGGTCATGACGAAATTGGCGTCGGTCTCGGCCTCCGAATCCTCGGCATAATCGAGGTCGAGCACCGGCGTGCCGTTGTAGATGCCGCAACTGATCGCGGCGACATTGTCGCGCAGCACGTTGGTCTTGATCATGTTGCGGGCCTTCATCCAGCCGATGCAGTCGGCGAGCGCGACCCAGGCGCCGGTGATCGAGGCCGTCCGGGTGCCGCCATCGGCCTGCAGCACGTCGCAGTCCACGGTAATCTGGCGTTCGCCCAGCGCTTCAAGGTCGACGGTCGCGCGCAGCGAGCGGCCGATCAGGCGCTGGATCTCGACGGTGCGGCCGTTCTGCTTGCCGGCGGAGGCCTCGCGGCGGGTGCGCTCGAGGGTTGCCCGCGGCAGCATGCCGTATTCGGCCGTCACCCAGCCGCGGCCCTGGCCCTTGAGCCAGGGCGGCAACCGCTCTTCCAGCGTCGCCGTCACCAGCACATGGGTGTCGCCGAATTTAACCATGCAGGAACCCTCGGCATATTTGACCACGCCGCGTTCCAGCGACACGGCGCGCAGTTCGTCCGGCGCACGGCGGCTTGGCCGCATGGGAAACCTCCAAGAATTCAGCAAGGGTTAATGGCTGGCGGTGCTTGTAGGAGCGAGAGCGCGCAGCGGCAAGGCCTTTCGGCCTGTCCTTTGTAACGATTGCCTGCTTGTCACCGGCCCCCAAGATGGACAGATTAGGGTCGGTTGTCAGGAGTTTCCGCTTGGCCCACCACGAACCGATAGGCCTGATCGCTGCGCAAGCCGGGCTCGCCCAGCTCAACGAGCGCTCGCGCGATATCTTTCGCCAGATCGTCGAGAGCTATCTCGCGACCGGCGAACCCGTCGGCTCGCGCAATATTTCGCGCCTGATCGCCGTACCGCTGTCGCCGGCGTCGGTGCGCAATGTGATGGCGGATCTCGAGGCGCTCGGCCTGATCTACGCGCCGCACACGTCGGCGGGACGGCTGCCGACCGAATTCGGCTTGCGATTCTTCGTCGACGCCCTGATGCAGGTCGGCGATCTCACCGAAGCAGAACGGCAGTCGATCCAGACCCAGCTTGCCTCCGTCGGCAAGGCGCAATCGATCGAGGCCGCGCTCGGCGAAGCGCTGACACGGCTATCCGGCCTCACCCGGGCGGCCGCCGTGGTGCTGACCGCGAAATCCAATTCGCGGCTGAAACATATCGAATTCGTGCGGCTCGAGCCGGAGCGGGCGCTGGTGGTGCTGGTCGGCGAGGATGGCCAAGTCGAAAACCGCGTGCTGACGCTGCCGCCGGGCGTTCCCTCCTCGGCATTGACGGAAGCCACCAATTTTCTCAATGCGCGGATCAGGGGACGGACGCTGGCGGAAGCGCGGCTCGAGCTTGAAACCGCATTGGCACAAAACCGCGCCGAGCTCGATCAGCTGACGCAGAAGGTGATCGCAGCGGGGATCGCGAGCTGGTCCGGCGGCGAAACCGACGATCGGCAGCTGATCGTGCGGGGACACGCCAATCTCCTGGAAGATCTGCATGCGCTCGAAGACCTCGAACGCGTCAGGCTATTGTTCGACGATCTCGAGACCAAGCGCGGCGTGATCGATCTGTTGGGCCGCGCCGAGCGCGCCGAGGGCGTGCGGATTTTCATCGGATCGGAGAACAAGCTGTTTTCGCTGTCCGGCTCTTCCACGATCATCGCGCCCTATAGCGACGCCGCCGGCCATATTGTCGGCGTCCTCGGCGTCATCGGGCCGACCCGGCTCAATTATGCAAGGGTGATACCGACGGTGGATTATGCGGCGCGCATCGTCAGCCGCCTGCTCGGGGGGTGATCTGTCCCGATATGGGCCGGGCGCTGACTTTTTGATGGTTTTCCTTGGCGCGGACCGGTACCCACCTCCGGGTCAAAGCCCCCCGGGGGCTTTGTTGAAATCGTTCCGGCGCTTGATTTTCCGTGCCTAAAGCACGATATCCCGGCCAGCATTCCCAACCATTCCCCACTCATCCCTTAAGATTTTCCGAGAAGGCAGTATGATGACCGATCCCAACGGGCAGAAGGACAATCCGGCGCAAGGCCCCGAGCCCGTGGTTTCCAAGCCCTACATCATGCCCGACGAGCCCGAGGAAGGCTCCGTCGAAGCGCTTGCCAGGGAAGCCGCGGAATCACGTGACAAGATGCTGCGGACGCTTGCGGAAATGGAAAACCTGCGCAAGCGGACCGCGAAAGAGGTTGCCGATGCGCGAACCTATGGCATCACCGGATTCGCCCGCGACGTCCTCGACATTGCGGACAATCTGCAGCGTGCACTCGATGCAGTTCCGGCCGAGACCAGGGAATCGGCCGATCCGATCCTGAAAGCCCTGATCGAAGGCGTCGAGCTGACCGAGCGCTCGCTGCTCAACGCGCTGGAGAAGAACGGCGTCAAGAAATTCGATCCCGCAGGCGAGAAGTTCGATCCGAATTTTCAGCAGGCGATGTACGAGGTCCCCGACCCGTCGGTCCCCGCAGGCACGGTCGTGCAGGTCGTGCAGGCCGGCTACATGATCGGCGAGCGCGTGCTAAGGCCGGCCCTCGTTGCGGTGTCCAAGGGTGGCGTGAAAGCCGGCGCGGCCGAACAGAACTGATAGCGCATTCCGATTGGCCTCGTGGTACGCGCGGCGTTGCCGCGCTCCTTGCTCACCATGAGGGTCCAATATCTCACCAAGTGCCCAGGACCTCATCCTGAGGAGCGGCCGGTTGGCCGCGTCTCGAAGGATGAAGCCGTCGAACTGAAATATTCTACACCGCGATGTCGCTCGACTGGATACGCTTGACGCCGGCCTTGGCCATATCGGCCCAGGCCTTGGCGAGCGAGCCCTGCGTGTCGATACCGCGGCAGGCATCTTCGATGACATAGGCCTCGAATCCGGCCTTGCGCGCGTCGAGCGCCGTCCACGCCACGCAGAAATCCGTAGCGAGCCCCGCAATGAAGAGGCGCTGCAGCTTGCGCGCCGTGAGATAGGCGGCGAGCCCCGTCGTCGTCTTGCCGTCGGCTTCGGTGAAGGCCGAATAGCTGTCGACGTCCTTGTGGTATCCCTTTCGAATGATGAGCTCCGCCTGCGGTATCGCGAGGTCTTTCGAGAGCGAGGCGCCGTCGGTTCCCTGCACGCAGTGATCGGGCCACAACACCTGCTTGCCGTAGGCGAGATCGATCACTTCGAACGGCTTCTTGCCGGCATGCGAAGAGGCGAACGAGACATGGCCCGCGGTGTGCCAGTCCTGCGTCATCACGACGTTTGCGAAGCCTTTTGCGAGGCGGTTGATCACAGGGATGACCTGATCGCCATCCTTCACGGCGAGGCTGCCGCCGGGCAGGAAACAGTTTTGAACGTCGATCACCAGGAGAGCCGAGCTATCGTCAATCTTGATCGAAGCTGCTGCCCAGAGCGGTCTTGAAGCAACGGCCGTGATCGCCATCGTGCCCAAGCCCAAGCCTAAGCCCGCAAGAATCTGCCTTCGGTCCAGCATGTCAAATCTCCCCGTTAAGAAAACTGCGCCAGCAAATCAGGTCGGCGAGCGACCGTAAAGGAGCATGATCCGGAAAAGTGGGCGCCGGTTTTCCCCCAGCCAACAAACGCGAATGCGTTTGCGTGGAGATCGACGATTCTAGTGCAGCTGAACCCCGTCGCGCACGGCGCGGAAGCGGGGGAATGCTTTCACCCATTGGTCGCGCGGCGCGCTGCCGATGATGCGCAATGAGCTCTGTCCGCCACCGAACCGCAACCATTGCACGACGGTGACCGGCGTATTGTCCTTGCCGCTGGTCGCATCGATGCGCGTCTCATATCCCGGCATGCCGTCGATACGGACCGGCTCGGACATGGTCAGTCGCCCGTTGCGCACCCCGGGGATCGACGTGGCGGCCTGCTCGGCGAAGCGGCCGCGATCCTCCGGTAGCGTCGGCACCGATCCCATCATGCCAATGATCATGAAGGGTGAGGCCTCGAAGCCGCTTGTTTCATCGCCGTCGGCGAGAAGAACGGCGGCGCCCCGCGTCAGCGTGCGGACGTTCTTGAAGTCGCTGAGCTGGCTGACCTTGAACGGCATCAACCCAAGTTGCTCCTCGACCGGAACTTCCTTGCGGATCACCGCCGAGGCAAACATCTGCCTGACGGCCTCATCGGTATAGATCTTGCCGGCATTTTCCGGGATTTGAACGGCGACATAGCCGGAGAAGGTGCCGCCCGACAGGATCATCGAATAACGCCGCACGACGTTCGTGCCATCCTTGGCGGTCTCGGCCGTGTAATAGGCCATTCCCGCAGGCGTCTCGATGCTCTCGGGCTTGACGCCGGCACTTGCCGGACTGGCCTTGAGCGCGTTCGCGACTTCGGCATAGGCCTGGGGCGGAAGCTCCGCCACCAGCACCTTGACGCTTTGGTCCTCGGACTCAAAGCCGGCGAAGGTCTTGGCGGGGGTGAGGCCCACAAGGGGTACCATCCCGACCCGGAGGCCCGGCGGGAAAACCGCGTCCTCGGCGGAGGCTGGACCCAAGGCGGTGAGGAGCAAGGCCAAGGATGAGAACAGAACGGCTGAGATGAGTCGGATGTGCGTCATCGGCAATCTACTGGGTTTGGATTGAGGCCGTTCGGTGGTCGGCAGGGTGTCGGCCCCTTGCGGGCCCCTTGATCGGTCGGTTCGCTTTTAACGGTTTTGCCGTGTCGGCAACAGCGGCGTCGTGAGACGGCGTTCCGGTGACCCTGCCCTGCCCCGGCGCCCCGGTCCGGGAGCCCCGCGCCGACACTATCTTGCGCCGGTGGAGGTTTTCAGGGCTCAAGGTTGCGTCGCCTCCTTGCAGGCCCTGCCCCCCCTCCTATATGAGGCTCACCGTCGCAATATCGCGAGTATTTGATCGTTGGGGGTTTGGATTGGTGCGCCGTCAGGGCCCAGCCAACCTGCCGCAAAAAGAAGGATATGAGGACCATGGGAAAGGTCATTGGGATCGATCTCGGCACCACGAATTCGTGCGTCGCCGTAATGGATGGCAAGACAGCGAAAGTCATCGAAAACGCCGAGGGCATGCGGACGACCCCGTCGATTGTCGCCGTCACAGATGATGGCGAGCGCCTGGTCGGCCAGCCCGCCAAGCGCCAGGCGGTAACCAATCCCGAGCGGACCTTCTTTGCGGTGAAGCGCCTCATCGGCCGCCGCTACGACGATCCGATGGTCGAAAAGGACAAGAAGCTCGTCCCCTACAAGATCGTCAAGGCGTCCAATGGCGATGCCTGGGTAGAAGCCGACGGCAAGACATATTCTCCCTCCCAGGTCTCCGCATTCATCCTGCAGAAGATGAAGGAAACGGCGGAAGCCCATCTCGGCCAGAAGGTCGATCAGGCCGTCATCACCGTTCCCGCCTATTTCAACGACGCGCAACGTCAGGCCACCAAGGATGCCGGCAAGATCGCCGGTCTTGAAGTGCTGCGCATCATCAACGAGCCGACCGCGGCCGCGCTGGCCTACGGTCTGGACAAGTCGAAATCCGGCACCATTGCGGTGTACGACCTCGGCGGCGGCACCTTCGACGTCTCGATCCTCGAGATCGGCGACGGCGTGTTTGAGGTGAAGTCGACCAACGGCGACACCTTCCTCGGCGGCGAAGACTTCGACATGCGGCTCGTCAACTACCTGGCCGATGAATTCCAGAAAGAGCAGGGCATCAACCTGCGCAACGACAAGCTTGCCTTGCAGCGCCTGAAAGAGGCCGCCGAAAAGGCCAAGATCGAATTGTCCTCGACCACCCAGACGGAAATCAATCTGCCGTTCATCACGGCCGACGCGTCCGGACCGAAGCATCTGACGATGAAGCTGACGCGCGCCAAGTTCGAGGCGCTGGTCGACGATCTCGTCCAGAAAACCATCGAGCCCTGCCGCAAGGCATTGAAGGATGCCGGTCTGACGGCCGGCGAGATCGGCGAAGTGGTGCTGGTCGGCGGCATGACCCGCATGCCGAAGGTCCAGGAAGTGGTGAAGCAATTGTTCGGCAAGGAGCCGCACAAGGGCGTCAACCCCGACGAAGTCGTGGCGATCGGCGCTGCGATCCAGGCCGGCGTGCTGCAGGGCGACGTCAAGGATGTGCTGCTGCTCGACGTGACGCCGCTGTCGCTCGGCATCGAGACGCTGGGTGGCGTGTTCACCCGCATCATCGACCGCAACACCACGATCCCGACCAAGAAGAGCCAGGTGTTCTCGACCGCCGAGGACAACCAGAACGCCGTCACCATCCGCGTCTTCCAGGGCGAGCGCGAAATGGCGGCCGACAACAAGGTTCTCGGCCAGTTTGACCTGATGGGCATTCCTCCGGCGCCGCGCGGCATGCCGCAAATCGAGGTGACCTTCGATATCGACGCCAACGGCATCGTCAACGTGTCGGCGAAGGACAAGGCGACCGGCAAGGAACAGCAGATCCGGATTCAGGCGTCCGGCGGTCTGTCCGAGGCCGACATCCAGAAGATGGTCAAGGACGCCGAGGCCAACGCCGCCGAGGACAAGAAACGCCGCGAAGCGGTCGACGCCAAGAACCACGCCGACGCGCTGGTGCATTCCACCGAGAAGGCGCTGGCTGAGCATGGCTCGAAGATCGCCGACACCGAGCGCCGCGCCATTGAAGACGCGGTCAGCGATTTGAAGGAAGCGCTGAAGGGCGAAGATGCCGAGGCGATCAAGGCCAAGACCAACACGCTGGCGCAGGCTTCGATGAAGCTCGGCGAGGCGATGTACAAACAGCAGGCCGAGAGCGATGCGGCCAAGGATGCCGCAAAGGACGACGTGGTCGACGCGGAATTCACCGAGGTCGACGACGACAAGAACAACAAGAAGTCTGCTTAAACGGCTGATATCATGACCCTCACTCCGACAGGCACGCAAACGGTGTCTCGCAGGATGAGGGTCATTTTTCGTTAAGCCGAAGGCGGCATTGTACAGGCCGCATAGCTTCGGAATGAAGAATGAACGTCGGGCGGGTTTGACGGATGTCCACCAAGCGCTGCTATTACGAAACCCTTGAAGTCGACCGAAACGCGGACGAATCCAAACTCAAGGCGGCATTCCGGAAGCTCGCGATGAAATGGCATCCGGACAAGAATCCGGGCGATGCCACCAGCGAGATGCGCTTCAAGGAAATCAACGAGGCCTACGAAGTCCTCAAGGACGGCGAGAAGCGCGCGGCGTATGACCGGTTCGGTCATGCGGCGTTCGAGCAGGGCGGCGGCGGTGGTCATGGCTTCGGCGCCGGCTTCGCCTCGTCATTTTCGGATATTTTTGAAGACCTGTTCGGCATGGCCGGGCAGCGCGGCCGCGGTGGCGGCCGCGAGCGTGGCGCCGACCTGCGCTACAATATGGAAATCACGCTGGAGGAAGCCTTCCTCGGCAAGACCGCCCAGATCGAGATTCCGGTGTCGGTCACCTGCGAGTCCTGTTCGGGCACCGGCGCGAAGGCCGGCACCAAGCCGAAAACCTGCTCGATGTGCGGCGGGGCGGGCCGGGTGCGGCAGGCGCAGGGATTTTTCACGCTGGAGCGAACCTGCCCGGGCTGCCAGGGCCGTGGCCAGATGATCGAAGACCCCTGCCCTTCGTGCGCGGGCTCCGGACGGGTGACACGCGATCGCACCCTGTCGGTCAATATTCCGCAAGGCGTCGAAGATGGGACGCGCATCCGCCTGGCCGGTGAAGGCGAGGCCGGTGTCCGCGGCGGGCCGCCCGGCGATCTCTATATTTTCCTGTCGCTTGCGAGCCACGAATTCTTTCAGCGTGACGGTGCCGATCTGCACTGCCGCGTGCCGATCTCGATGGTGACGGCGGCGCTCGGGGGTGAATTCGAGGTGCCGACCATCGACAAGGGCAAGTCCAAGGTGAAGATTCCCTCGGGCACGCAGTCCGGCCGCCGCTTTCGCATTGCATCAAAGGGCATGCCGGTGCTCCGCTCGCGGCAGACCGGGGACATGTACGTCCAGGTCGTGGTCGAAACGCCGCAGAATCTCACCAAGAAGCAGCAGGAATTGCTGGCCGAGTTCGAAAAATTATCCTCCGGGGCAACCCAGCCCGAGGCGGCGGGCTTCTTCGCCAAGGTCAAGGACTTCTTCGGCAACCGCGCGAATACCTAAGCGGCAGGCAAGGTAGTCGGTCCCGGTTCGACTGCGCTCCAAAACGATAGGGCGTGCAGGGTCTTATCATCAAACCGCCGGCGCTCTGGTTGCCCATTCCGCGCGCGTTTGTCTTGACCGTATCCTCCGCTACCTATACCTCTTTATGACTATTTTCTGACACTGCCGCCGAAGCGCGGTCCCGCCTGGTAGCGACAATGCCTTTGCAATCGTCCGTGCGTGCGTTGAAGAAGCCCCCTCGTCTCGATGATGAGGTTCGTTTTCTTCGTTCATGGATCGAAAAGCCGCTTCACATGGGCGCTGTGATGCCTTCGGGACGGGTGCTGGCGCGCACCATGGCCCAGTATGTCGATATCGATTCCTCCGGGCCCGTCGTCGAGCTCGGTCCCGGCACCGGTGCGATCACCAGCGCGCTGATCGAGCGCGGTGTCGATCAGAAGCGACTGGTATTGGTCGAATACAATCCGGGCTTCTGTGCGTTGCTGCGCGATCGGTATCCGCACGCCAAGGTGGTGCAGGGCGACGCCTATACGCTGCGCGATTCGCTCTGGAATGTGCTGAGCGTGCCGGCATCCGCCGTGGTGTCCGGCCTGCCGCTCGTCACCAAGCCGATGCTGACGCGCCTGAAACTGATCCGCGAGGCCTTTCTGGCGCTCGCGCCGGGGGCGCCGTTCGTGCAGTTCACCTATTCGGTGGCGCCGCCGATCCCGAAGTCGCTGCCGGGCGTCTCGACGGAGGCTTCCGAGCGGATCTGGATGAACCTTCCGCCGGCCCGCGTCTGGGTGTATCGGAAGGATTAAGCCGTCCGCTGTTGTCGCGCGGAGGGTTCTTCCTGAACCGATTTAAATCATGTCCGCGCTGAAAATCCTGGTGATCCCCGGTTCGCTGCGCACCGGCTCGCTCAATGCGAAGCTGGCTGCGGCCGCTGCCGATCAATTCGCGCAAGCCGGCGCCGAGGTCTCGCGCCTGTCGCTCGGTGATTTTCCGCTGCCGATCTATGACGGCGATTTGCAGACCAGATCGGGTGTGCCGAAAAACGCGATCAATCTCAAACGCATGATCGGCGCCCATCATGGCGTCCTGATCGTGACGCCGGAATACAATGCGTCGGTGCCGCCGCTGGTCAAGAATACCATCGACTGGGTGAGCCGCGTGCAGGACGCGCACGAAACCCGTGGCCAGGTGTTTCGCGGGCGCGCCTTTGCGATCGCGGCGGCATCGGACAGCAGACTCGGCGGGACGCGGTCGCTGGCGGCGCTGCGGATGATCCTGTCCGCCTGCCAGGCAATGGTCATCCCGAGCCAGCTCGCGCTGTCGTTCGCGTCAGAAGCCTATGATGATATGGACAGATTGAAGCATCCGGCCGATATCGAGGCGCTGGCTGCGCTGGTGCGGCAGCTGATCGACGTTTCCCAACGCATGATGTGAGGTGACATGCAGCCATCAACCATCGCCTCCCGCGACCGATTGATTGTGGCGCTCGATCTGCCCGGCGTCGAGCCTGCGGAAGCGATGATTGCGCGGCTCGGTGACAGCGTGACGTTTTACAAGATCGGATATCAGCTCGCATATGCCGGCGGATTATCGCTGGTCCGAAGGCTCACCGATGACGGCAAGAAGGTGTTCGTCGATCTCAAGCTGCACGACATCGGCAACACGGTCGCGCGCGGCGTCGAGAGCCTGGTCGCGCTTGGCGCGACATTCCTGACCGTGCACGCTTACCCGCAGACCATGAAAGCGGCGGTGGAAGCGCGCGGCGGATCGGGCCTGAAAATCCTGGCCGTCACCGTGCTGACCTCCTACGACGATGCCGATCTGCATGCCGCGGGCTACCGGCTCGGCGTGAGCGACCTGGTCGAGGCCCGCGCCCGGCAGGCGAAGCTGCTCGGCATCGATGGCCTTGTGTGCTCGCCCGAGGAGGCGGCCGCCTTGCGCAAGATCGTGGGTCATCAGATGAGTTCTCGTGACCCCCGGCATCCGGCCGGCGGGCTCGGCGACCGGCGACCAGAAGCGCATCATGACCCCTGCCCGCGCGATCGCGGCCGGCGCCGATTATCTCGTGGTCGGCCGTCCGGTGATTGAAGCCGCCGACCCCAAAGCCGCGGCGGAAGCCATCCAGGCCGAGATCGCGCAGGCGCTGGGCTGCTAAAGCAAGAAGGAGAATGCCGATGGCAAAGGGTTACTGGATCGCGCGCGTCGATGTTCACAACATGGACGGCTACAAAGAATACGTCGCCCAGAACGGCGCGGTGTTTGCAAAATACGGCGCCAAGTTTCTGGTGCGCGGCGGCAAACATGTCCCCATGGAGGGCTCGTCGCGCTCGCGCAATGTGGTGCTCGAATTCAAGGATTATGAGACCGCGGTCGCCTGCTACAATTCGCCGGAATATGTCCGCCTGGTCGCGCTCCGAAGCCCCCATGCCGAGAGCGACCTCGTGATCATCGAAGGCTATGACGGGCCGCAGCCGGGAGCCTGATCGGTTGCCGGAAAGGCCTGCCCCGGCTATACGGACTAGCGCCCCGTTTCCGAAGTTCGCAAACTCCAGCGGCTCCTCCAATGCGAACTTCGGAAACGAAGGGGCACCAGTAATCAAAATTAATCCAGTGCCGCTTTTCGATTTGAAGTTCCTAGGATAGCTCGCGGCAACCACCGTAGGAACTTCGAATCGGCGGCACTGGCGAGGTCCAAAAAAAATGTCCGACATGCGCTTGATCGTTGCGGGAGCCGGCGGCCGGATGGGCCGTGCGCTGACGCGCGTCATCTCGGAAACCAAAGGCGCGGTGCTGGCCGGCGCGCTGGAGGCGCCGGGATCTGAGCTGCTCGGCAAGGATGCCGGCGTGCTCGCGGGCCTGCCCGCCATTGGTGTTGAGCTATCGGCGGATCTCTGGTCGATGTCGGCGAATGCCGACGCCATCCTCGACTTCACCGTGCCCGCCGCGACCATCGCCAATGTCGCCATCGCCGCGCAGCGCGGCATTATCCACGTCATCGGCACCACCGGGCTCTCGGGGTCGGACGACGCCGTGATCAAGAGCGTCACCTCGCGCGCCATCGTCGTCAAATCGGGCAATATGAGCCTCGGCGTCAACCTGCTCGCGGCGCTGGTGAAGCGGGTGGCGCAGTCGCTGGACGAGGGCTTCGACATCGAGATCCTGGAGATGCATCACCGCGCCAAGATCGATGCGCCGTCCGGCACGGCGTTGATGCTTGGCGAAGCCGCCGCCGCGGGCCGCAAGATCGCGCTCGATGCCCATTCGGCGCGGGGGCGTGATGGCGTCACCGGCGCACGCCGGACCGGCGATATCGGTTTTGCCTCCCTGCGCGGCGGCACCGTCACCGGCGATCACAGCGTGATCTTCGCCGGTCCCATGGAACGCATCGAGCTGACGCACCGGGCCGAGGACCGCACGATGTTCGCGCAAGGAGCGGTCAAGGCGGCGTTGTGGGCGCGCGGCAGGAAGCCGGGGCTTTACTCGATGGCCGACGTGCTCGGGCTCGGTGATTTTTAAATCTCAATTCGAACGGAAACCCAGGCAATGAGCGATCGTCTTCTCGTGCTGGTGCGTCACGGCCAGAGCGAATGGAATCTGAAAAACCTCTTCACCGGCTGGAAAGATCCCGATCTGACCGAGAAGGGGATCGCGGAAGCCAAGGATGCCGGCCGCAAGTTGAAGGCGCAGGGGTTCATCTTCGACATCGCCTTTACCTCGGCGCTGTTGCGCGCGCAGCACACGCTGGATCTGACGCTGGCCGAGCTTGGCCAGACCGGCATTGCCGTTCGCAAGCACCTTGCGCTCAACGAGCGCGACTATGGCGATCTGTCGGGCCTCAACAAGGATGACGCCCGCAAGAAATGGGGCGAGGAGCAGGTCCATGTCTGGCGGCGGTCCTACGACGTGCCGCCGCCCGGTGGCGAAAGCCTGAAGGACACCCTGGCGCGCACCCTGCCCTATTACGTGCAGGAGATTCTGCCTTGCGTGCTGCGCGGCGAGCGCACCCTGGTCGTGGCCCACGGCAATTCGCTGCGCGCGCTGATCATGGTGCTGGAAAAACTTTCCCCCGAAGGCATTCTGGCGCGCGAATTGGCGACCGGCGCTCCCGTGATCTACCGGCTCAACGCGGATTCCACGGTCGCATCGAAACTCGATCTGGCGGCGTGAGCAGCAAGGCCGAGATCGTCGCGCTCGCTGCGCCGGTGGCGGATCAGGCGCTGGATCAGCTGGCCGGAGTGCTGGTCGACTGCGTCGAGGGCGGCGCCAGCGTCAGCTTCATGCCGCCGTTCTCGCACGATTTGGCGCTTGGCTTCTTTCGCAAGGTCGCAAGTTCGGTCGCCGCAGGTGATACCATCTTGCTGGCGGCAAGGCTCGACGGCAACATCGTCGGCACGGTGCAGCTCGGGCTGGATACGCCGCCCAACCAGCCCCACCGCGCCGACATCAAGAAAATGCGCTGGTGCATCGCGCAGCGCGCGGCCACGGCATCGGCGCCGCCTTGATGGCGGCGGTGGAAGAAGAAGCCCGGCGGCATGGCCGCTGGCTTCTTGTGTTGGATACGGTGCCAGGCGAAAACGGCCACCGGCTCTACATCCGTGCCGGCTGGAACCAAACCGGGATCGTTCCGGATTATGCGCTGTTTCCGGATGGCCGGCTTTGCGACACGGCCATCATGTGGAAGCGGCTGGATCGGTGATCTTCGGAGTGATTGCCGGGTCTGGTGCTAGCGCACCATCCCGGAATGACGGAGCCCTTTAATGCATCCCCACCTGACCGGCTTCCCAGCCGATCATCGCCTGCTTGCGGGTGATGCCCCAGTGGTAGCCGGTCAGCGCGCCGCTCTTGCCGAGTGCGCGATGGCAGGGCACCACGAACGAGATCGGATTTTTCCCGACCGCCGCACCCACCGCACGTGACGCCTTGGGGTTCTTGATCTTGTTGGCGATATCCGAATAACTGACCGCGCGGCCCATCGGGATCTTCAACAGCGTCTCCCACACCCGGACTTCAAAGTCCGTGCCGATCAGGGTGACGCGCAAGGGCTGGTCCGGCCGCCACAGTTTTGTGTCGAAGATGCGCTGCGCCAGCGCCGAAGTGCCGGCATGGTCCTCGACATAGGTCGCGCGCGGCCAGCGCCGCTGCATGTCGGCGAGCGCGGCCTGCTCCTCCCCCGGATCGGCGAATGCCAGCCCCGCCAGGCCGCGGCCGCTGGCGATCACCACGGCGTTGCCGAAGGGCGAAGGATGAAATCCAAAGCGCAGCGTCATGCCGGCGCCGCCGTTCTTCCATTCGCCCGGCGACATCGCCTCATGGGTGACGAACAGATCGTGCAGCCGCCCCGGGCCCGAAAGGCCGGAGTCGAGCGCGGCATCGAGCACGCTTGCGGAATCGCGCAACAGGCCCTTGGCATGGTCGAGCGTCAGCGCCTGCATGAAGGCCTTTGGCGTCAGCCCGGCCCAGCGGCGGAACAAATGGTGCAGTTCGTCGGGCGTGACGCTTGCCGCGTCCGCTACCGATTCGATGGTCGGCTGCGCGCGCCAGTGTTCCGAGATGAAGGCGATGGCGCGCCGCACCGAATCATAGTCGCGGAGCGCGGCGTTTTGGGATCCGGACCTGGTCAGGCGCCGATCGTGGATTGCGAGGTTCATGTCGTCATTCATGGCAAGGTTCATCATGCCACGGATGTAGGACGGCAGTTCAGTTCAAACCACCCGTTTTCCGACTCATAGCGTTTTCAAGCGAAGTGGGTACCGGTTCGCGTCAAGAAAACCACCTCAGACCACCGGATTATAGCTCGGGCCACGCCGGGCGGCCTGCAGCGCTGCCGTTAAGGCATTGGCAAAGCTTGCTTTTTCTTCCGGGCTCAGAAAGCTTGCGATGGCGATGTGGCGGCCTCTTGAAACCAGATAAAGCTTCTCAATGCCGAATTCGGCATGGGTTTTCCGGTCGAGCCGTACCCACAGCGGATTGAACACGAATTCCATCACATGACCGCGGTGGCTGATCCGGCGCACCCGAAGTTCCGACGGCGTCACCAGGATTTCCTCGCTCGCTCTGGCGCGGCGGAAATTGACACGGAACGCCCAGTAGATCGCGAGCGCGTCGAGGCCGAAAAAGCCGAGCACCGGCCAGGCGCCCATCAACAGGAACGCCAGCCCCGCGGCGAAGCTAACCACGCTGACAAACGCCATCACCACCAGAAAGCCGGTGCGATTAAGCGAGCGGTGCGGGGTGAGCAGCGCCGAGAATAATTCCGGCGCGGCTTCCGGATCAAAATCATTGCCTGCGGTCATTGCGGCTCAGTATACCCGGAACATGCCGAAAATCACCCGCCGACCCTCCCCTAAATCGAAGTCAACCGTTTCCAAAAACGCCAAAAACGCCAAAATGGCCTCGGCGGCGAAGCGGAAGCGCGACAAGGCGGCCGCAACAGCCGCGCCCAAATCGGGGCAATCCGGCGCGGCAACAAAACGGTCAAAGCCCTGGACACCGGCCGAAGTCCGCGAGGCCTTCAGCCGCTTTCGCAAGGCCAATCCGGAGCCCAAGGGCGAGCTCGAACATCTCAATCCGTTCACGCTTCTGGTTGCGGTCGTGCTGTCGGCGCAGGCGACCGATGCCGGCGTCAACCGGGCGACGCGCGCGCTGTTTGAAGTCGCCGACACGCCGCAAAAGATGGTGGCGCTCGGCGAAGAAGGGTTGCGCGACTACATCAAGACCATCGGGCTTTACCGCAACAAGGCCAAGAACGTCATCGCGCTGTCGGAAAAACTGATCACCGAATTCGGCGGCGAGGTGCCGCGCACCCGCGCCGAGCTTGAATCGCTGCCGGGCGCCGGGCGCAAGACCGCCAACGTCGTGCTCAACATGGCGTTCGGCGAGCACACCATGGCGGTCGATACCCACGTGTTTCGCGTCGGCAATCGCACCGGGCTGGCGCCGGGCAAGACGCCGCTTGAGGTAGAGCTCGGGCTTGAGCGCGTGATCCCGGCCGAGTTCATGCTGCACGCCCATCACTGGCTGATCCTGCACGGCCGCTATACCTGCCTCGCCCGCAAGCCGCGCTGCGAGGTCTGCCTGATCAACGATCTCTGCCGCTGGCCGGAAAAGACGGTGTGACCACCTCATCCTGAGGATCGCGCTTGCCCGGGTGATCGAGACCTTGTGCCGGATTGTGACCGAGCCTAGGCTTGGCCCAAGCGCCAAGGGCTAAATCAAGGCTTGAATCAAGGGCCGCGCACGATCGGGAGAGACGCCATGCGATTTCGGCTTCCGCCTGTCTTGATTTTGGCCGCTGTGAGCCTCGGGACGCCGGCTGCGCGCGCGCAGATCTCCGACGATGTCGTCAAGATCGGCGTGCTCAACGATCAATCCGGCCTCTATGCCGATCTCGGCGGCCCGGGCTCAGTGGTGGCCGCGCGGATGGCGGTTGAGGATTTCGGTGGCACCGTTCTCGGCAAGCCGGTCGAGATCGTGTTCGCCGATCACCAGAACAAATCCGATGTCGGCGCCGCCATTGCGCGGGAATGGTTCGAGGTCGGCAAGGTCGACATGGCGATCGGATTTGACCATTCGGCGGTGGCGCTCGCGGTCGAGCAGCTCGCCGCCGAGAAGAACCGGATTGCGATTGCGGGCGCGGTGGGGAGCACGGCCTTTACCGGCAAGTCGTGCACCCCGACCGAAGCCTCCTGGGTCTATGACAGTTACGCGCTCACCACGAGCCTTGCGAAGGCGATCGTGGCCGAGGGGCGCGATAGCTGGTTCTTCATCACGGTCGACTACGCCTTCGGCCATTCGCTGGAGGCCGATGCGACCGCTGCGGTCAAGGCGGCCGGCGGCAAGGTGCTCGGCAGCGTACGCCATCCCCTGAACACCGCGGATTTCAGTTCCTATCTGCTGCAGGCGCAAGCCTCCAGCGCCAAGGTGGTGGCGTTTGCCAATGGCGGGGGCGACATGGTCAATGCCACCAAGCAGGCGAACGAGTTCGGGCTGACGAAAAATCAAACCATCGTCTCTCTCCTGGTCTTCATTTCAGATGTTCACAGCATGGAACTTCAGGCGGCCCAGGGACTGAAATTCGTCACTGCCTTCTACTGGGATCGCAACGAGGAGACCCGCGCCTGGTCGAAACGTTTCTTTGAGCGGCATGGCAGGATGCCGACCATGGCTCAGGCAGCCGTCTATTCCGCGATCCGCCATTATCTCGGCGCCATTGCCGCCGCGGGCACCGACGAGGCGAAGGCTGTGATGGCGAAGATGCGCGAGCGGCCGGTCAACGATTTCTACGTCAAGAACGGGCGGCTGCGCGAGGACGGTCGGCTGGTTCACGACATGTATTTTGCGCAGGTGAAAACGCCGTCGGAATCGAAAGGGGCCTGGGATTATTACAACATGCTCGCCACCATCCCGGGCGATCAGGCGTTTCGCCCATTGGCGGAGGGCGGCTGCCCGCTGGTGGCGCATTGACGACTGCGTGAATCGAAAAATCCAAAGTGGTCGGCAGGCGTCCGCTTTGGTGCGCATTCCGGACTCAAGTCGGACATCGCGTGAGGTAGTGCCAACAACGGACATTCTCAGGAACCACAGAAAGCTGCACCAGGACTTTCGATCCGTTATTGAACGCGGCCTTTTCGAAAAACTTGACCGCCGGGCCAGGACTTATTTCGCTGGAACCAATCCTTTTTACGCAAGCCTCCGAATATGGCGATGGTGCACAATCCCAGTCAGGGCCGAGGGACGAGCCCGTTAGTCTTAGAGGCGGCGGGTGTGTGACGTAAAACGCCAAAAATGCGGCCACGAATGCAAGAACCGCTACGATTGCAGCCACGTTCCTGAATCCGAAGGGCAGCTTCGGTGACCTCCTCCAGCGGAGTCTCGGCGAAGGCCTTTTCATTAAGCTGCGCCGTCAGGGACGATCCGGATGCAAACTTTCGGGATACTCACCTGTCGACACCTCCACGGTTACACCGCTGCTGTACGCATCGAGATATTGATGCCCCGCCACCGATGACGCCAGCGCATCAACCTTCTCAGCGAAGACCTTTGCCAAATCCGGCCGAAGCCTCCATTCCAAGCCGGCACTGGCCATGCGCATACCAGTGTCCCTTTGGTCAGATGCTGCTCTGATGCTGATAGTCCTGCCATCTACTGCCTCGCAGAGCCCATCGAGTGCAGGAGCATCCGAGACCAGCCACGCGCCGCGCAAAAAGTCTCGCAAAGCAAGCATGCCCGCTTTATCTCCCCAAAGGAGAACAGTCGGGCCACCCCTCCGGTCTGCAAAAAACGCGGATCGCAATGACATAATCCAACCTATACGCAAGGCCGCTAAAGTCCGCTTATAGGTTCGGTAAAAATTGCATCGATTGTTTGGCGAGTTCGGCTTTGGGAGGTCGGGTCGCGTGACAAGGCGGCCTGCTTCACCCCCGGTAACGGACATCATCGGCCAGATCAGTCGTGTCCGAAAAGGAACGGAGATTGCGTAGGCTTTGGGGCTTTCGTCTCGCCAAGCGGCGCGTTCGCTGTTTAGATCCAGAGAGTCGCATCCGATGAAACTTGGGCACGGAGACTGCCTTGGGGATAAAAACTTGTGCCGCTGCGCCCACGGTAGCTCTTGCTCTCGGGCTCTTCACGCCGCCGGTTTCCATCGCCACCGATACAGTCATCATCACGGTCGCGGCACTCGTCTCGCCTGCAATGAGTCAGGCGGGCACGCTCTCGAAAAAACAATCGGATGCACTCAATGCGTATACCAATGCAGTAAACAGTTTCGAGTCGATCCTGGGCCAGTGGCGCGCGCAGATCAATTCGAACCAACGGCTGCCGAATTTGTCGGGACAAGCGCTCTATCTTGCACGCAACGACATGATGAGCGCGTACAAAGACCTCACCGACGCTCTTCCGTCAAAAATCGGAAGGCCCAATAAATTTGGAATCCCTCCGGCATACTTTGACGCCGACAGCGAGCCGCTGCTCGACGAGTACAGGAAGCTTTTCGACCTCATGGACGCGCCACCCGCCAATGCGCAAAAATCAGATACGCCATTCAAGGATGTCGTCGATTTGGGAATTGCGATTGCGCGAGCCAAGGGCCTTGATGCGACGAATGCCGAAGCGGCAGGCCGTATCAGCCTAGGGCTCTTCTTTGCCGAGACAAATGGCAATCAAAACGCAGGGAATGCTCGCTCAAACAAATACAAGGGAAGTTTGCAAACGGGTCCATCCGAAGATCAAATCGGTCAAAAGAAGTGGGCTGCGATAAAAAAGTCGGTAGCAGCTTTTGATCCTGCACTGAGCCGTCGCGACGAGATGGAAGAGGCACGGGTTGGTAATCTGGATCATCGGCTTAACCACTGGACCGCCGTGCGCGATGCCCTTATGAGCACCCACGCCGATATTTTCCCGCAAGTAGCCGCAATCGCAAAAACTCTGCCAGATCCGATCGATCAAATGAAGCTCTTCGAACTCATGCAAATTATTCCCACTCCGACCAGGGCCGCGCTTAAGTCAGGCAATCTGGTCAGCTACAGAATTTCCGACCCGACGATCATGGGATATCTGCGAAACAATAGCATCTTCGCCTTTGGACAGGCTGACAGGGCAAGAACATCCGCAACCTTCCGCGAAATTCTTGATGCGATGTGGCTCTTCAATGCCAAATTTGAACAGGCGCACTCCAAATTTGACGAGATCGAGGCGCGGTAAGTGAGCGATAAGCTACTGCTCTCAAAGAGGTTTTGTCCCGCTCGTCGAATCGGATTGGCAAGATATTTTCAGTAACTCCTGGTTCAAAATCCCTGCTATTGTCGTCTTGTGCTGCCATGAGGCGCGAACGGAAAATCATTCTGGGGAAAGCAGGGATTGCCGTCGTCAGGTAGAAAATTCGCACGCTCAGGCTTTGGCGTTCCGCGCCGCCGCACCGCCCTCGCCGTGATGGCCGCATTGGTGCTTCTGCCGATTGAGGTCAGCGAGGCCGGCTGGCTGTCGGACATCTTCAAAGGCTCGTCAAAGCACAGCAAATCGCCTGCGCGCGTGGCCTCACCAAAGCACGCCACCTCGGCCAAGCGAGCCGCCCCGCCAAAGCCCCACACTGTAAGACTTGCCGCGCTGGGGCCGGCCAATTTGAACCTCTTGAAGCCGGCCGCATCAGCGTGCGAGCCCTCAAAATTCCGGATCGTTCTGGACGTGGGACATACCGCCGAGTCAGAAGGCGCGACCAGCGCCCGCAACGTCGCCGAGTTCGTCTTCAATCTACGCCTTGCGCGACGGATCGAAGAGAAATTGAAGGCCGAAGGCTTTGCTGAGACCAGGTTGCTGTTGACCGAGGGCAAGGCCAGGCCCAGCCTCGCCAAGCGTGTCGCCGCGGCGAACGATCTGCACGCGAACCTCTTCCTTTCGATCCACCACGACTCCGTGCCCAACTCATTGCTCGAGGACTGGGAATTCGAGGGCAAGAAAAGTCATTTCAGCGACCGCTTCAGCGGCTATTCCGTCTTCGTCTCCCGCAACAACCCGGATTTCAAGACGAGCCTCTCATTCGCCGAATTGGTCGCCAAGGAAATGAAGGCCCAGGGCCTGCAATATGCCCAGCAATATACTCTGGCCATCATGGGTCGGTACCAGCACCCGCTGCTGAACAAGGAAACCGGCGTCTATAGCTACGATCAGCTCGTCGTACTGAGGTCGACCCGGATGCCTGCCGTCCTGTTGGAGGCAGGCTCTATCATCAACCGTGACGAAGAGCTCAAGATGGACTCGTCTGAACGCCGGGACATCATCAGCGGCGCTGTCGCGGCGGCAGCGAAGGAATTTTGTGGTCCGCAAGAGGCCTTCCTCGGTCCGCTCTGATGGCGCGGTGAAGACACCGCCTAGCATCCCTTCAGGATTACAGTATCGATGCCGGCCATCTTCAGTCAGAGGAAACCCGTTGCGCGAAGGCGGCCGGCGAGCACATTCAGCATGACCATCCGTGTTGGCGTTGCCTTGATATTGATGATGCTGCCTGCCCCAGCCTTGACAGGCTCCGCCTTGCCCAGGGGTTTCGTCTATTTGCGTGATATCGATCCAACAATTGTTCAAGACATTCGCTATGCAGGATCTCATAACTTCGTAGGCCGATCGATAAGGGGCTACCTCGCCGCCGAGTGTATCCTCAGTGAGCCCGCCGCAAAGGCCCTTGAAGCGGTGCAGAAGAAGTTGGCCGAGAAAAAGCTCTCGCTCATCGTCTGGGATTGCTATCGGCCGAAGCGGGCTGTCGATGATTTTCTTCAGTGGAGCAAGGATCCAACTCACTCCGAAATGAAGACCGAATTCTATCCACGCACCGACAAGGAAAAGCTGTTCGCGCTTGGGTATCTCGCAAAACCGTCAGCTCATTCGCGGGGGAGCACGGTGGACCTGGGTATAGTACCGACCGCATTTTCATCCGCGCCGCCGCCGAATCCCTCGCAGTCCCTTAAGGCATGCACTTCTCCAAAGGGCGAAAAATTCGAGGACGGAACGATCGATTTTGGCACGGGCTACGACTGTCTGGACGTGCTGGCAACTACATCAAACGCTCTTGCCGGCGGGACAGCACTGCGCAACCGTCAAACACTAAGATCCTACATGCAAGGAGCAGGCTTTCGTCCCTATGCCAGGGAGTGGTGGCACTTCGAACTTATCAATGAGCCGTTTCATCGTGGCGGGTTTGACTTTGAGGTCTCGGCTTCGCCATCATCGAACGAAAGCCCAACACGCTAATGCGTTCAATAATCCGATGGCCTTGCGGTGCGATGGCGCCCGCCTGACGACCGGTTTGGGTCCAATCGCGTCGTTTCCGTGATGTCGGCTTTGAGTCTGCTTTATCCCCAAGAACCGACATCATCAGTTAGACGGGCCAAGTCAGAAAAGTGCCCAATCTCGAAAAATGTCGCCCGCACCACTTGTTACAATCGCGTCGTTACGTGTTCCTCACCACGAGGAGCTCACACCACCGGCATGCCGGTCTTGCGCGTGGGCTCGAGCAGCTCCGGCCGTGGTCCGCTCAGGCGCTTGTGCATGTGAACCATGAACGCCATGCCGAACAGCGGCGTCGCCAGATTGACGATCGGGATCGAGACGAAGGCCGCGATGATGAGGCCCGCCGTGAAAATAGTCGCGGCGTTCTCCTTGCGCATCGCCTTGGCTTCTTCGGGGGGGCGAAACCGCATCGCCGCGAGTTCGAAATATTCACGCCCCAACAGCCATGCGGTCGCGATGAAGAAGGCGAGAAAGCCCGCGCCGGCGATGAACACGAAGGGCAGCGCGATCAGATAGACCAGGACCGTCAATAGCGCGGTCTTGACGCCTTCGGTCATGGCAAGTCCGAGCGGCAAGGCCGCGCCCGGACGCTCGGCCGGGTAGTGCTCGCGCTCGACATGGTCGGCGACCTCGTCGACGAACACGCTCGCGACCAGCGAGGTGATCGCGGGCATCAGCAATACCGCGCCGAACACGACGCCGAGGCCGGCGGCGATCGAGACGATCCAGGAAAGGACATTCAGCGGCGTCTGGAATCCGGGGCCCAGCATCGCCTCGGCCCAGCCTTCGCCCGAGGTGGCAAACCAGCTCAACAGCCGTTGCAGGCCGATTGCCAGCACCACGATCAGTACCAAGGCGAGGCCGATCGATCGCCACAGGATCGAACGCATCGGCGGCGACAGGATTTGAGACAGCGCCTTGACGGCGGTATCCAGCATGATGGTCTTGTCCTTTTTGAAGCCCTCGCGAGAGGTAGACATGGTGAGAGGGTTCGGCAAGAGCCGCCGAGGCGTTCGATGGAGGGAGCTTGCCCGGGGCCGATTGTTGCCAAGGTCCGATTCCGGTAGGCGCGGCTTGATCTGGGTCAACCGTCAGCTTTGATTTCAGGCCACGATAATTAGCATCACCAACATGGCCACGAAGGCGTTCTTGCACCCTCACCAACTGGAGAACAGCTATGAAGCGATTGAGGATGGCGACAGTATTTGCGGTCGCAGCACTTACGGTTCCGGCCTGGGCGCAATCCCCCGCCGAACACGATTCACATCTCCCGACCGACAGCGCAAAATCTGCGCCCGCAGCGAGCCAGCCCAGCGTGGGCGCGCCGCAGGGCGGTATGGGTAACATGCCCATGATGGGTATGATGAATGACATGAAGAACATGATGAGCCGCATGTCCATGATGAACAGCATGGGGATGATGCAGTCCGCGGGGATGATGGGCCCAGGCATGGGCGGCATGGCGACCATCGATCATGTTGAAGGCCGCATCGCTTTCCTGCGAGCCGAACTCAAGATCACCGATGCTCAAGCGGACGCGTGGAATGGCTTCGCCGACGCATTGCGCGCAAATGCGAAGAGGCTCGCCGAGGTTCGTGCATCCATGATGGCCAAGCCGGCCGATGCGCAACCGAAGGCTTTGACAATTGCCGAACGTCTTGACCGGCAAGAGCAATGGCTTCAGGCGCGGCTTGACGGCACCCGGGCGATGAAATCGGCTTTCGCCAAGCTGAACGAGACATTGTCGGATGATCAAAAGAAAGCAGCCAGCGACCTCCTCGCCCCGCATATGGGGATGGGAATGATGCCGATGATGGGCTCGCAGATGGGATCAGGGAAAGTGCAGCAGTCGGGTCAAATGCAAATGCCCGGCACAGGAAGCAAATAGGGGAGCCGCATTTTCCGCGGCTGCACTGTTGTCGAATAGGATCTGCCGACGTTGGCAAGGCTGGCCGCGTCGGCTAATGAATATTCGGTGGGAACTCCGGGGTAGACGCCGGGACATAATCGACGGCGGCCAAATGCTCAGTCACGGTCGGCGACGCGTCGACCGGCATCACCTCTTCAACTTCAAATGCTACTTCGATAGCCGGAAGCGGCGCTTCTTCGTCAATCGCTTCAGGAACAAGCGGCGGCGACCTGACCGTTTCTGGAAACACACCGAATTGGCCCGCTACCTCCTGGAGCGGCTTTTGTTTGTCGGCCCAATGCAGGGCGGTGTAGTCGAAGCCGTGCACGATGGTGGGTTTCACGATCTCGAAATAGGGCGAGATGTCGAAATCGCGCGGCATGTAGAGCGATGAATCGCGGATGTGCAGGATCTCGCGCCGGGCCTGCCTCGAGCCGGCGCGCGTGATCTTGGGCAGGATCGGATAGCGCACGGCGTCGAACGCCTGCGCGATCAGTGCCGAGCAGATGATCTTGGTGGGATCGCCGGAGCCGAACGCGATCATCCGCCGCCGCCAGCGCTGCGGGATCGGCAGCGGAATCAGATAACGCATCAGATCGAGAATATTCTTGGTGTCGTAGCCGAAGCCGATCCGGTTGATGGCATAGCGGCATACCGTGTTGCGGTCCTCATACATCAGGCCGACCGGCCGGCACAGCCGCGTATGATAGGAGAAATATTTCGACAGCGGCGCCGACGTCACGCCCTCGCCGATGTTGGCTTCGATCAGGACATGCGGCTCACCATCATGTTCGGTCGCGCCGTCGATCGGGCCGACATAGAGCGCGGCGTGCGACCAGGTCGACTGGGTGAGATATTTGATGATGCCGGAAACGCGGTTGTTGCCCTCGACCAGGAGGACATCGCCCTCCTGGATAATACCGCGCAGATGCTCCGGATCGCTTGGCGTGAACGGCTCATAGCCCGGCACTTCCTTCTGAAGATAGGAAGCGATCCACTTGCCGACGGTATCGAGCATCACGCCCATGAAGGTCCTTCCCCCCAAAGCTGCCTTTCTGACTGCTTTTTTTGAACCTTTATCATGGTCGAAAGCCGTTGCAATTTGGTTCATGAGACTGGCCGATCAATCATGATTGATTCACCATGATGGTTGCCGCTTGCGCTCAGATGCGGCAAGTTCGCTGGATGTTCTCTTCGTTTTCAGAATTCCGGAAACCATGAAATGGCAATGACGCGGCGCGAACTCCTGTCGGCATCCGCGGCGATCGCGGTGGCGCCGGCCCTTGGCCGCCGCGCATGGAGCGCGCCTTTGCCCCGCGAGGCCGACATTGTCGTGATCGGCGCAGGCGTCGCCGGCATTGCCGCGGCGCGGCGCATCCAGGCCGCGAACCGCAGGGTTATCGTGGTGGAGGCCGCAGGCCGGATCGGCGGGCGCTGCCTTACCGATACCGCGACCTTCGGCGTGCCGTTCGATCGCGGCGCGCGATGGATGCACAATCCCGACACCAACCCGATGATCAAGCTCGCGCGCAATATGGGGCTTGAGATCTTCACCGCGCCGCTCGGCCAGAAGATTCGCATCGGCCAGCGCAACGCCCGCGCCGGAGAGACCGAGGAATTTCTTGCCGCGCTGGTGCGCGCCAACCGCGCCATTGACGATGCCTCCCGCGGCAAGGCCGACGTGTCCTGCGCCTCAGTGCTGCCGAAGGACCTTGGCGACTGGGCGGGAACAGCGGAATTCGTGCTTGGCGCCAGTGCCTTCGGCAAGGACCTCAGAGATATTTCGGCATTGGACAAGAGCCGGGCGCAGGACCGCAATCCCGCGATCGGCTGTCGCCAGGGCTTGGGCGTCCTGATCGCCAGGCTCGCTGAGCAGGTCCCGCTGGCGCTGTCGACGCCTGCAATCCAGATCAGCTGGAGCGGCCGCGATGTCGCCGTGGAGACGCCGGCGGGCAAGATCGCTGCGCGCGCCGCCATCGTCACGGTGTCGAGCAACGTGCTCACGGCGGGGAACATCAAGTTCACGCCCGAGATCCCGAAGCGCCAAATCGATGCCGCGGCAAAATTGAGTCTCGGCAGCTACGACCGCATCGCCCTGCAACTGCTTGGCAACCCGTTGGGGCTGGCCCGCGACGACGTCATCATCGAGCAGAGCAACTCCACCCATACCGCGCTGTTGTCGGCGAATATCGGGGGATCGTCGCTGTGCGTGATCGATGTCGCCGGCTCCTTCGGCCACGCTCTTTCAGGCCAGGGCGAAAAAGCGATGGTCGCGTTCGCCGTGGAATGGCTGACCAAGCTGTTCGGCAGCGAGATCGCCGCCGCGGTCAAGAAATCAAGCGCGACGCGCTGGAACGCTTCGCCGTTGACGCTCGGCGCGATGTCCGTTGCCGAGCCCGGCGGGCAGCCATCGCGAAAAATCCTCGCCGAACCGATCGGCAGCATGTTCCTCGCGGGCGAGGCGACCCACGAGACCCTGTGGGGCACGGTTGACGGCGCCTGGGAAAGCGGCGAGCGCGCGGCCGAGGCGGCGCTGCGCAAGATCGGCGCGCTCGGCGAACCGGCGACGGCGCCCTCGCGCGCGCCGAAGCCGCGCCGTCGCAGTGCGACGTGAGTACCGGTCCGTTGTCGCGGCCAAAGGCGCTGATCTCGTGGTCGAGCGGCAAGGATAGCGCCTTCGCGCTCCATGAAGTCAGGCGCGCGGGCGAATTCGACGTCGTCGGGGCATTGACGACGGTGACCGAGACCTTCGGCCGGGTGTCGATCCACGGTGTCCGGCAGGAGATATTGCTGGCCCAGCTTGAGGCCGCGGGATTGCCGCCGCGCATCGTGCCGATCCCCTATCCCTGTCCGAACGAGATTTACGAAGCGCGGATGGGCGAGGCGGTCGCCAGCGCCGTCCGCCAAGGCGTCACCCACATCATCTTCGGCGATCTGTATCTGGCCGATATCAGGGCCTATCGCGAACAGAAGCTCGCCGGCACCGGCGTCACGCCCGTGTTCCCGCTATGGGAAAGGCCGACCCTGCCGCTGGCGCATGCGATGATTGCAAGCGGCCTGGAGGCTTATCTCGCGACGGTCGATCGCAGGAAATTGCCGGCTTCATTCGCGGGACGAAAATTTGACGCGCAGCTGCTGGCCGATTTGCCCGAGGGCGTGGATCCTTGTGGCGAGAACGGTGAGTTTCATACCTGCGTGGTGGCAGGGCCGGTATTTGCACACGGCCTTCCGGTCGCGACCGGCGAACGCGTCGAGCGCGATGGTTACGCTTATTGTGATCTGGTGATGGCGGAAAACGTCGCTTGAACTGCCCAGTGGCCGCGACGTCCGGATCGTCATTCCGGGGCGCGCGTGAAACGAGCGAACCCGGAATCCGGAGATTGATTGCGCGAGATTCCGGGTTCGCGCTAACGCGCGCCCCGGAATGACGGTGCTCTATCTTTTTGTTTGAGCATGATCTCCGCGCAAACGCGTCCCGCGTTTGTCGCGAGGGAAAACCGGTGCCCACTTTTCCGGATCATGCTCTAGACTAGAGCATTTTCCATTTTCTGTAAATTGAGTGGATTCCCATTGAACCGCGAATAAGATTCTGTAGCCTTCTCAGGCAAAGGAGGCTGGCAATGGGGTATTCGAACGATCTGCGAGTTCGAGTGATCCGGGTTGTTGAGGGTGGCGCGGCGGCGCGGGCGGCGGCAAGACAGTTTGTGATTGGGGATGCGACGGCGATCCGCTGGGCGAAGCGCTGGCGGGAGACCGGCAGCTTTGAGGCCAAATCCAACAAGGGTCAGAGCCGGTCGCCATTGAAGAAGCATGAGGAATGGTTGCTTGCGTTGGTCCGGCAGGAGCCCGACCTGACTCTAGAAGAGATCCAGCGTCGTCTGCTCGAAGAACGTCAACAAAAGGCGGGGCTTGGATCGGTTTGGCGGTTCTTCGACCGCCACGGCATCAGCTTCAAAAAAAGCGTTCGGGCGGCCGAGCAGGATCGGCCTGATGTTGCCGCGGCGCGAATGGCATGGGCGGAAGATCAACCCAAGCTCGATCCCGACCGACTGGTCTTCATCGACGAAACTGGCACCTCAACCAAAATGGCGCGGCTGCGCGGTCGGGCTCCACGCGGCGAACGGCTGGTCGGCAAAATCCCGCACGGGCACTGGAAAACCACCACCTTTGTTGCGGGCCTGCGCTCCACAGCTCTCACTGCACCATGCGTCATCGATGGCCCGATGAATGGCAATGCCTTCCTCGCCTATGTCGAACAAGTCCTCGTGCCGACCCTCAAACCAGGCGACGTCGTCGTGCTGGACAATCTCAGCGCCCACAAGGTCCCGGGGATACGTGAAGCCATCGAAGCCGCGGGCGCAAAGCTGCTTTACCTGCCTCCCTATTCGCCAGACTTCAATCCGATCGAGCAGCTCTTCGCAAAACTCAAAGCCCTGTTACGAAAGGCCGCCGAACGCTCCGTCGAGGGCCTCTGGAACCGCATCGCATGTCTTCTCGATGCCTTCCTCCCGGACGAATGCGCTAACTACTTCCGCAACTCCGGATATGCTGCATGCTAGGTGGAAAATGCTCTAGCGCAGCACGCCGCCGGTCTTCTTGTTGACCTCGGTGACGATCTTCGCGGCCACCGCGTCGATCTCCTGATCGGTCATGGTCTTCTCGCGCGGCTGCATCGTGACCGCAATCGCGACCGACTTCCTGCCGTCGTCGATGCCCTTGCCTTCGTAGACGTCGAATACCGTCACGGCCGTGATCAGTTTCTTGTCGACGCCTTGCGCCGCGCGCACGATATCGCCGGCTTTCACGGCGCGATCGACGATGAAGGCAAAATCCCGTGACACCGGCTGGAAGGCCGAGAGTTCGAGCACCGGCTTGGCGCGGGTCGGCCTCTGTTTGGCGTCGGGAATGCGATCCAGAATCACCTCGAAGGCGACCACGGGGCCGTCGGCGCCGAGCGTCTCCAGCACGCGCGGATGCAGCTCGCCGAAATATCCGAGCACGTTTTGCGGGCCGATCTGGATGGTGCCGGAACGCCCGGGATGCAGCCAGCCGGCGCCGCCAGGGACGATCTGCAGCGCCTGCATTGGCGCACCGGCCGCCGAGAGCACTGCAAATGCATCGGCCTTGGCGTCGAGCGCGTTGGTCGTGGCCGAACCGGACCAGTGCCGCCCGAGGCCTTGCGAGGAGGCAAAGCCATGACGCACGCCTGATGCGGCTGTCAGTTGCTCTTCCGGGCGGTCGCCCCTGAACACCTGGCCTACTTCGAACAGCGCGACATCCGGGAAGCCGCGATCGGAATTGGCTTGCGCTGCCGCAACCAGGCCTGGCAGCAGGCTCGGCCGCATGTCGGACAAATCCGAGGCGATCGGGTTGGCGAGCGCGAGTTCGCCCTTGCCGCCGCCGAACAATTCGGCGTGTGGCCTGGAGATAAACGACCACGTCACCGCCTCGACCATGCCGCGTGCGGCGAGCGCGCGCTTGGCGCGGCGGGTGCGCAGCTGGATCGGGTTGAGGACCGGCTTGCGCGGCTGCTCGCCGCGTTCGAACGGCGTCATCGGCACCTTGTCGACGCCGAAGATGCGCACGATCTCCTCGACGATGTCGGCCTTGCCGTGCACGTCCGATCGCCACGACGGCACCGCGACCTTCACCACGGGGCCGGTGCCGGCGACCATGAAGCCGAGACGGCTGAGAATGAGCTTCATCTCCGGAAACGGCACGTCGATGCCGGCGAGGCGTTTGACTTCGGTCAGCGGGAAATCGATCACGCGATCGTCGCCGAAGGCCTTGCCTACGACCACGTTCTCCGAGGGCACGCCGCCGCAGATCTCCATCACCAGCCGCGTGGCCATCTCGAGCCCCGGCACCATGAAGGCCGGATCGACGCCGCGCTCGAAACGATAGCGCGCATCCGAATTGATGCCGAGCTTGCGACCGGTCTGGGCGATGTTGATTTCGTTCCACAACGCCGATTCGATCAGCACGTCGGTGGTCGCATCCGAGCAGCCGGAGGCTTCGCCGCCCATGATGCCGGCGAGCGATTCGACGCCGTGATCGTCGGCGATCACGCAAACATGGCTGTCGAGCGGGTAGGTGCGGCCGTCGAGCGCCAATAGGGTCTCGCCGTCACGCGCGCGGCGCACAGTGAGGTTCCACTTCACCTTGGCCGCGTCGAAGACATGCAAGGGGCGCGCGCGGTCATAGGTCATGAAGTTGGTGATATCGACCAGCGCGTTGATTGGCCGCAGGCCGATCGAGGCCAGGCGCTTTTGCAGCCATTCCGGCGACGGGCCGTTCTTGACGCCGCGCACCAGCCGGAGCGCAAACCCCGGACACAACGTCGTATCCTCGACCGTGACCTTCACCGGGCACGGGAATTCGCCCTTGATGGCGCGGATGGCGGGGTCCTTGAACTTGCCCATGTCGGCGGCGCCGAGATCGCGGGCGATGCCGTGCACGCCGGTGCAGTCCTGCCGGTTCGGCGTCAGGTTGATTTCCAGCACGGGATCGCCGAGCCCGGCCCACTGCGCATAGCCGGCGCCAATCGGCGCATCGGCCGGCAGCTCAATGATACCGTCGTGATCATCGGAAATTTGCAGCTCTGCCGCTGAGCACAGCATGCCGCGGCTCTCGACACCGCGGATGGTGCCGACGCCGAGCGTGATGTTCTTGCCGGGAATGTAGGTGCCGGGGGCCGAGAACACGCTGACGAGGCCGGCGCGCGCATTCGGGGCGCCGCACACGACCTGCACCGCCGCCGCACCATTGCCGGTGTCGACCATGCAGACCCGCAGGCGATCCGCATTGGGGTGCTGCTCGGCTGAGATCACGCGCGCGATGGTGAACGGCGCGAGCGCCTTGGCCTTGTCCTCGATGTTTTCGACCTCCAGCCCGATCATGGTGAGCTCGTCGGCGAGCTTTTCCAAGGGCTCGTCGGTGTCGAGATGTTCCTTCAGCCAGGAGAGCGTGAATTTCACGAGCTCAACCCTCCCGCCAGCGTCGGGATGTCGAGCGGCTTGAAGCCGTAGTGGCTGAGCCAGCGCACGTCGCTTTCGAACAGCTGCCGCAGGTCGGACATGCCGTATTTCAGCATCGCGATGCGGTCGATGCCCATGCCCCAGGCAAAGCCCTGATAGACGTCGGGATCGATGCCGCAGGCGCGCAGCACGTTGGGATGCACCATGCCGCAGCCGAGAATCTCCAGCCAATCCTCGCCTTCGCCGAAACGGATTTCGCCCTTGTCGCGCCGACACTGGATATCGACCTCGAGCGAGGGTTCGGTGAACGGAAAGAACGAGGGGCGGAATCGCATGTTGATGTGATCGACCTCGAAGAAGGCCTTGCAGAATTCATGCAGGATCCATTTGAGGTGGCCGAGATGCGAGCCCTTGTCGATCACGAGACCTTCGACCTGGTGAAACTGCGGCGTATGGGTCGCGTCGGAATCGATGCGATAGGTACGGCCGGGACAGATGATCCGGATCGGCGGCTTCTGGCTCAGCATGGTGCGGACCTGCACCGGCGAGGTGTGGGTGCGCAACAGCATGCGCGAGCCGTCTTGCTTCGGATTGAAGAAAAACGTGTCGTGCATCTCGCGCGCCGGATGGCCCTCGGGAAAATTCAGCTTTGTGAAATTGTAGTCGTCGGTCTCGACATCTGGACCTTCGGCGATCGAAAATCCCATGTCGGCGAAGATCGCCGTGAGTTCGTCCATCACCTGGCTGAGCGGATGGATCCGGCCTTGCTCGGCCGGGGTCTCGCGTACGGGCAATGTGACGTCGATGGTCTCGGAGGCAAGCCGGGCGTCGAGCGCCGCGGATTTCAGGATCTCGCGGCGCGCGGTCAGCGCCTGCGTGACCTTGTCCTTGGCGAGGTTGATCGCGGCACCCTGCGTCTTGCGCTCGTCCGGCGACATCTTGCCCAGCGTCGCCAGCAGCGCGGAGATCGAGCCCTTTTTCCCGAGCGCGGCGACGCGCACGGCTTCGAGGGCGGCCTCGTCGGGCGCTGCGGCGATCTGGCCAAGAATGGTTTGTTCAAGCGTTGCGAGGTCGGACACGGATCAGTTCTCTGCTTCCAAAAGGCCGCTGGTTGTGGCCGCGCCGGGGCTGAAAGGTCAAGCAAAAAGCCCTTAATTGCTGGCGCGGGACCGGGCCGGTTTGAACCCTTTCGGCGATCGAAGCACCAAAACGCATCGGATCAGGAGCGTCGCGATGCCTTTTAGGACTTGTCTGGCCGGGTTGGCCGTTCTTCTCACGATGGGTGCTGCCTGCGTCGCCGCCGAAGAATGCCCCGCCAAATCGACCCAGATGGACGACGTCATCGCCGCGTTGAACGATGCGAAAGGCTGCGACGCGGCGATGAAGGTGTTCGAAGCCTGCGAATACGGCGCGAGCGGCGATGTGCAGTTCGGCGCGGTGGTTGAGAAGAAATGCGAAGCCGACTTCCTCGGCCATCTCAAGTCACCGCAAAAGCTGAGCTACCAGCGCGAGATGCGGGTCTGCGACCGAAAATACCGGAACCAGTCCGGTACCATGTATCTTTCGTTCACAGCCTTCTGCCGGGCGGAGGTCGCCCGGCGTTACTCGCATCAGGCAGCAAAGCCTGCCCGCTAGGGCCTTCGCCTCAAGCCGCGAGCGCAGCCTTGGCCTTCTCGGCAATCGCCTGGAACGCCGCCGGCTCGTTGATCGCGAGATCCGACAGCACCTTGCGATCGACCGTGATGCCTGACTTCGACAGGCCGTTGATGAAGACGCTGTAGGTCATGCCGAACGGACGTACCGCGGCATTGAGCCGCTGGATCCAGAGCGCGCGGAACGTCCGCTTCTTGCGCTTGCGGTCGCGGAAGGCGTATTGGCCGGCCTTTTCGACCGCCGCCTTGGCGGCGCGGATGGTGTTCTTGCGACGGCCGTAGAAGCCTTTGGCGGCCTTGTAGACTTTCTTGTGCTTGGCGTGAGAGGTCACACCGCGTTTGACGCGAGACATGACGGATCTCCTTCATGTGAAAAAGGGTGACGGATCGCCGCGCGGACGCGGCTCGGCTAACAGCGCGGATCAGGCGTTCGGCAGGAAGTATTTCTTGATGTTGTCGCCGTCGGTCTTGAACAGCACGCGGGTGCCGCGGAGCTGACGAATCTGCTTCTTCGTCCGCTTGATCATGCCGTGGCGCTTGCCGCGCTGGGCGTGCATCACTTTGCCGTTGGCAGTCACCTTGAAGCGCTTTTTAGCGCCCGACTTGGTCTTCAGCTTGGGCATTTGGCTCTCCTGTTGCCGCAGAAAAAAACCCGCCCCAAAAGGCGCTTTCGCGGCTGAAATGCTCGTTAGAGCGTTGAAAATGCTCGATTATTTCGCAAACGAAACAATCCGCAAAGAACATCGCCACGGCAGCCCTTGATCAGCCGGGCGATGAAGTTGGCGCTTATGGCAGAACCGTCACGCCTTGGCAACGATGAACCGCGAAATTGGATGGCCCGACGAATCACCAGACGCCGGCTCGCGGCGCCATTAAAGGCAGGGAAAAATGATCATTTCAGCCCAATTGATTGCTGTTTTCGCCGATTTCGGACGCGTGCGCGCCTTGCCATGGCTAGTTGCCGCTGCATCGGTCGGCCTGTCGGCGGCCAGTGGCGGCGGCCGGCTTGTCGGCAATTCCGGGTGCCGGCCAGTGGAGCGGGATCATCTCCGGCGACCGGTGCAGCGACAGTTGGCAGGCCACGCGCAGCTAGTTTCGCTGCTTGTCGTCCCGGCGCCCCGCAGCAGGCGCCCATACGCTGTGCTCTATCCTCAAGACACATGCGTATGGGCTTTTTGCAGCAACTGACCTTGGTCGGTATGGGTCCCCGCGCAGGCGGGGACGGAAACAGGTCGAATCAGCGCGGCGCCAGAACCATCACGACCTGGCGGCCTTCGAAACGCGCGTCCTGCTCGACCTTGGCAAACTCGGCGACATCGGCCTTGACCTTGTCGAGCAGCTTGGTGCCGATTTCCTGATGCGCCATTTCGCGGCCGCGGTAGCGCAAGGTGATCTTGACCTTGTCGCCTTCCTCGAAGAACCGCTGCATCGCCCGCATCTTCACATCGTAGTCATGATCGTCGATCATCGGCCTGAGCTTGATCTCCTTGATCTCGACGATCTTCTGTTTCTTGCGGGCTTCTGCGGCTTTCTTCTGCGCCGAATACTTGAACTTCCCGTAGTCCATGATCTTGCAAACGGGAGGATTGGTATTGGGCGAAATCTCCACAAGGTCCATGCCGGCTTCGAGCGCCATCTTGATGGCGGCGACTGTCTCGATGATGCCGTGGTTCGTGCCGTTCTGATCGATCAGCTGAACCTGTGCGTTGCGGATGTCGTCATTGGTGCGCGGCCCGTCTTTGGTGGCAGCGGGCGGGGCTCTGTTGGGACGGCGAATGGGTAGTTCTCCAAAGTTGTGAACGAAGGTTGTAGTTTGAAGGAATAAGGCTGCGCGGGCAAGCGAACTCGCGTCGCAGCCCACCAAAAGCATCAAATGCGAGGCATTTTGGTCACGCCTGACAAGCGATGGAATGTTCAGACAGCCCACATAGAGGGCAGGGCTTGGTTCCGCAAGCGCAGGGATGGCCCCCAAAGAGCGTCCGTTGACGGATCAGTCCTGCTCGCTCAAACAGAGCTAGTCGGAGTAACCATCCATGACCATTTCCGCTGCAACCGGGCAGCCACCCACTTTTATCGAGGTGGGCCAAGGGGACGCGGCGCGTCGCATTGCGGTCCGTGCCCGCTCAGGCGGCTCGCCCGGGCTGTTCTGGCTGGGCGGCTTCAAGTCGGACATGCAGGGCACCAAGGCGATCGCGCTCGATGCATGGGCCGCCGAGCGGCATCGCGCGTGTGTCCGCTTCGATTATTCCGGCCATGGCGAATCCGGCGGCGATTTCGTCGACGGTACCATCGGGCGCTGGCTGGAAGAGAGCGTCGCGGTGTTCGAGCAGTTCTGCGTCGGACCCCAGGTGGTCATCGGCTCATCGATGGGCGGCTGGATGGCGCTGCTGCTGGCGCGCGAATTGGCCAGGCGGCAGGCCACGCCTGCGTCATTGGCCGGGCTGGTGCTGATCGCGCCGGCGCCCGATTTCACCGAGGAACTGATGTGGAAGGGATTTTCGCGGCAAGCCCGGCAGGAGATCGAGACCAGGGGCGTGTGGCTGCGCCCTTCCGAATATGGCGAACCCTATCCGATCACCCGTAGCCTGATCGAGGAGGGCCGCAAGCATCTCCTGCTCGGCGGTGCCATCGAAGTGGGATGCCCGGTTCGGATCCTGCAGGGCGCCCAGGATCCCGACGTGCCGTGGCGCCACGCCTTCGCGCTGGCGCATCGGCTGCCGGCTGACGACGTGGTGCTGACCATGATCCAGGACGGCGATCATCGCCTGTCGCGGCCGCAGGATATCGCGCGGATCATCGCGGCGGTGGCGGAGATCGGGTGAGGCTGTTCAAATCGATCGTTTGGGGTTCGATGCTTTCGCGCCGTGCCCGGCGCCGCCGGGCGCCTTGACGGTTCATGTCATCGAGCATCCTCGCCAACTCGTCCGCAGCCGTTTCGATCGGCGCACCGCTTCGCTCGACGCGCGCTTGGATAAGAGCGCCCTGGATGGCCGAAACGCAGAGCCCCGCGAGCCGTTCGGCGCGTGCCGCAGGAAATCCGTCCGCGATCAATTTTGCCGTCAGGATTCCGAGCCGCGCCGCATAGGCGTCCCGGCCCGCTTGCGTCACCGCTCGATCTGCCGGCGCGAGCTCGAGCAGTACCGTCGTGATCGGGCAGCCGTCGCGAAATCCGGATTTTCGCATCCAGCCGGCGAGAAGCCGCGCATGCGCCTTCAGGAGTTCGCCGGTCGATCGCGTCTCGCCTGCCAGTTTTGCAACCGTCTCTGTCACCCTGCGTCCGGCTTCCTCGACGGCCGCTGCCGCGATCGAGGGTTTTCCAGCCGGAAAGTAGTGATAGATCGATCCCTTGGGCGCGCCGCTGCCGTCGACGATGTCATCGAGGCCGGTGCCGCCATAGCCTTGCCGGCGGAACAACGTCACTGCCGCATCGATGATCGGTTTCCGATGCCTGGGTACTGCGGGCAACCACATTCTCCTGAGCGCCTCGGGTTATATTGACCGGTCTACATCACGCCGTCAACTTTCGCCCATCCAGCAGAAGGAGCATGGCACATGACGGAACGCGTGACCTATCGATGTGAGGCGGGCATTGCCCAGATCACCATGGACGACGGCAAGGTGAACGTGATGTCGAGCGCCATGCTTGACGATCTGAATGCGGCGCTGGATCGCGCTGAACTGGACAAGGCCATTGTCGTTCTGAGATCGGCGCGCCAAGGAATTTTTTCGGCCGGCTTCGACCTCAAGATCTTCGCCGCCAACGATCCGGTTCGCAGCTTGGAAATGGTGAAGGCCGGCGCCGAACTCGCGTTGCGGCTGATGTCATATCCCTACCCCACGGTCGGCGTGGTGGAAGGCCACGCCTTTCCGATGGGAGCGTTTCTTCTCTTGGCCTGCGATGTCCGCATCGGCGCGCTGGGGAACTTCCGCATGGGGCTGAACGAAGTGGCGATCGGCATCACGCCGCCGGGCTTTGCGATCGAATTGGCGCGCAGCCGGCTGCATCCGGCCTGGCTCAGCCGCACGGTGACGCTTGGCGAAATGTACGAGCCGGAGGCCGCGGTCGTCGCCGGATTTCTGGATCGTGTGGTTCCGGCAAACGCGATCGAGGGCGTGCTCGGTGAAATTCTCGCTGCACTGAAGGGCTTGAATGCAGCGATGCACGGCGCGGCCAAGTTTCGTTTGCGCCGGCAGACGATGGCGGCGATGCGCGAGGCGATCGATCGGGAGCTGACGCTCGAGGCCTACCAAGCAAGGGCGGCCACGCTATCGGCCGTCGCCCTGCCGGCCGCCGGACGATAAATCGCCCGCGCCGTGCCGCCATTCCGCACGGACGTTGTGGTCGGGTTCTTTTCCAAGGTTGTCCGCCGCCAGCGCCGCAAACTCCTGCGGCCCCTTCAATTGCGACAACGCCCATACCGCAGCACCTCGAACCAGCGCGCTTGCGTCCGCAAGCAGACGCTCGGCCGCGATTGCCAACGCGCCGTCGTTCGAATTGCCGATCGCGACCAGTACATTGCGGATGAAGCGGTCGCGGCCGATGCGCTTGACCGGCGATTTTGCAAACAACGCGCGGAACGCCGTGTCGTCGAGCCTTGCGAGATCGGCAAGTTCCGGCGCGCGCAGTTCTTCGCGCGCGGCGAGCTTTGTTTCACGGCCGGCTTGCGCGAATTTGTTCCACGGGCAGACCGCGAGGCAGTCGTCGCAGCCATAGATGCGGTTGCCGATGGCTTTGCGAAACTCCTGCGGGATCGGCCCCTTGTTTTCGATCGTCAGATAGGAAATGCAGCGCCGCGCATCGAGTTTGTAAGGTGCCGGAAACGCGGATGTCGGACAGATGTCGAGGCAGGCCCGGCACGAGCCGCAATGATCGGCCTGAGCTTCCTCGCGCGGCAAGTCCAGTGCCGTGAAGATCGCGCCGAGAAACAGCCACGAGCCGAATTGGCGCGAGACGAGATTGGTGTGCTTGCCTTGCCAGCCCAACCCTGCCGCCTGCGCCAAGGGCTTTTCCATGACCGCGGCGGTGTCGACGAACACTTTGATCTCGCAGCCGGACGCGGCAACCAGCCATCGCCCCAGCGCTTTCAGCCGCTTCTTGATCAGGTCGTGATAGTCGTCGCCCTGCGCATAGACCGAGATCGCACCGCGCGTGCGCCGGGCCAATATCGCCAGCGGGTTTTCATCGGGCCCGTAATTGACCCCTAACATGATCACCGAGCGGACGCCCGGCCACAACACGCGCGGATCGGTGCGTCGCTCCGGATTGGTGGCCAGCCAAGCCATGTCGCCATGCGCGCTCGCCTCGAGAAATTCTCGGAAATGCCGACCGGCCTCCGCAATCGCATCCGGATCGGTCACGCCTATGCAGTCGAAGCCGAGCGCGCGCGCCTGGTGGACGAGCTTTTCCTTGAGATCAGCGGGAGCAAATTGCTTGGTCGCGCTCAGAAGTCGAGATCCACATAGGTCCGCGACGCCGGCACGCCCGCCAGCCATTCGCTCAACAGCGGACGGAACGAGGGGCGGGATTTCACCCGCGCGTACCACGCTTTTGCCGCGTCGTCCTCGATCCATGGCACGTCGCCCAGATAATCGATCGCCGAAAGATGCGCCGCGGCGGCGAGGTCCGCATAGCTCAGCCGGTCGCCGGCCAGGAAGTTCCGCGTCCGCGCCAGCCAGCCGATATAGGCCAGATGATAGCGCACATTGGCCTTGGCCGCGCGGATCACCTCCGCCGCCGGCGGGCCGCCGCCGTCATCCTCGCTCATGAAGCGCTTGTAGATGCGCTCCGTGACCAGCGGATGGGAGGCCTCCTCGAAAAATTTTTCGTTGAACCACGCCACCAGCCGGCGCACCTCGATGCGCTCGCCCAAGTTGGAGGGCAACAGCCGCCGCTCGCCCATATCGGTGCCGTAGGCTTCGTCGAGATATTCGGCGATGACGCCGGCGCCCGGAATGGCTGGCTGCCCTTCGGCGATCAATACCGGCGTCGTGCCCGCGGGATTCAATGCGAGAAACGCCTCGCGCCGTTCCCAGACCCGCTCTTCCACCAGACGCAGATCCAGACCGTTTTCGCCCAGCGCCAGGCGGATAAAGCGCGAATGCGGGCAGAATGGGTGATGAAACAGCGTGAACATGAACCCCTTGATAGATTTGCAGTCTTAAGAAAGCTTCTCTCTGCGGCAGGCTGGCGGCAGAAGGGCGCCAAACTACAGAAGCTTTTGACCGAGGCAACCTCAAGTTTTCGCGTTTTTGGCGTTGCGGCAGGGATGCGAATAAGCGAGAAGAACCGGGCTTTTTTCAGCCGATACCGATGATAACGGCTCCAATGGATCACGAACGTGGAAAAAGGGCGCTAGATGATGATGTCTGATTCGGTGAGGGCGGTTATTCTCGGTATCATCGAGGGCGTCACGGAATTTCTCCCGGTGTCCTCGACTGGCCATCTGCTGCTGGCGGAACGGTTCTTCAATCTCGGCGACGGCAGTTTCTGGAACAGCTTCACGGTTTTGATTCAGCTCGGGGCGATCCTCGCGATCCTTGCCATCTACTTTGTCAAACTGTCGGGAATAGCGCTTGGGATGTTCTCCAATCCCGATGACCGCCGCTTCGTGATCGGCGTGCTGGTGGCGTTTCTGCCCGCGGTCGTGATCGGCCTGATTGCCGGGAAATACATCAAGGAGGTCCTGTTCAATCCGTGGGTGGTGTGCTTTTCGCTGATCGTCGGCGGCGCCATTCTGCTGTGGGTCGATCAGATCGATCACAAACCGCATGAGCACGACGCGACGAAATTTCCCCTGCTGACGTATCTGTGGATCGGCTTCGCGCAGTGCCTGGCGATGATCCCCGGGGTTTCACGTTCCGGCGCCAGCATCGTCGCGGCGATGCTGCTGGGGGCCGACAAGCGTGCGGCGGCGGAGTTCTCGTTCTTCCTGGCGATCCCGACCATGGTCGGCGCGTTCGCCTACGATTTTTACAAGAACCGGGCCGAAATGACGGCCGACCATCTGGGGATCGTTGCGATCGGATTCGTGGTGTCGTTCATCACCGCGATCATCGTGGTGAAGACATTCCTGAGTTACGTGACCCGCCACGGCTTCACGCTGTTTGCGTGGTGGCGCGTCATCGTCGGCACGCTCGGCCTGATCGCACTGGCGATGGGGCGGTAAGGGCTCGTGTCCCCGACGCGGTGCAGCGTTCTTACGCCGCTCCGCGGAGCCGGGACCGCAACGACAATAGTCCCCGGAATGGGCCCCGGATCGGCAGCGCACCGCCATAGCGTCGAAGACGCGCGTAAACACGCTTATGCGCTGCGCAGCATCCGGGGAGCTCCAGTCGGGCGCGTATTACGCGCCGTTTTGCGCGAACTGCCCCGACTTGCGGAAGCGCCAGAGATATTGCGGGGCAATCGCTTCCAGCGAATCCGGCACGATTCCCAGTCCTTCCAGCGTGAGCCCGGCGGCTTTGGTCGCCTCGGACACGACATTGTCGCTGCGCAAGAGCTCGACCTGATCGGGCGTCAGTTGCAGCGGCCCCGGCGCGAACTGCAGGAACAGCGCCTGCAATTTTGCCAGGCCGAACGGCAGCGAGACCAGCATGCGACGACGCTGGATGGTCGCGAGGATGAATTCCATGATCTCGCGCATCGTCAGCACTTCCGGGCCGCCGAGCTCGTAGGTCGCGCCAGCCTTGGTTTTGCCGTCGACGGCGTCCGCAACCGCGGTCGCGACGTCGCCGACATAGACCGGCTGCAATTTGGTCGCGCCGCCGCCGATCAGCGGCAGCGCCGGCGACAGCTGGGCCAGGGCCGCGAAGCGGTTGGTGAACTGGTCCTCCGGTCCGAACACGACCGATGGCCGCAGGATCGCGGCGGAGGGAATGGCGGCCAGCACGGCTTTTTCGCCGGCGGCCTTGGCGCGCGCGTAGTGCGATGGCGAATTCTCGTCGGCGCCGATCGCCGAAACATGGACCATCCGCGCCCCGACCGCGGCCGCCGCCTTCGCCACGGCGGCGGCGCCCTCGGCCTGCACGGCGTCGAAGGTCTGCGCCCCGCTCTCGGCCAGGATGCCGACGAGATTGATGGCGACGTGGGAATCGCGCATCGCGGCCTCGACCGAGGCCGGGTAGCGCAGATTGGCCTGCACGGCGTGGATCTGGCCGACCTTGCCCAGCGGCTGCAAATGCCCGGCCAGTTCCGGCCGCCGCACCGCCACCCGGATGCGATAATCGCGCTTGCAGAGCGCGCGGACCACGCTTCGCCCCAGAAAGCCCGACCCTCCGAAAACCGTAACCAGGGTGTCCAGATTAGATGCCATGGGAGGTCATTTCCTGCGGGTCAAATTCGGTCGATCAGTGCGGATATTCAGCGGTTTCGCGATACGCCATCAAACCAGCGCTGTACAGCCTATTTGAGCATGATCCGGAAAAGTGGGCACCGGTTTTCCGGAAAGATCATGCTCCAGAAATGAGCCGCGCTTCGCCAATTTGACAAGCGCGCGAGCGATCCGTACTAACCGGCCCGGGCCCAGGTGGCGGAATTGGTAGACGCGCTGGCTTCAGGTGCCAGTGGCTTAACGGCCGTGAAGGTTCGAGTCCTTTCCTGGGCACCACACCCCTTTTAAGACGTTGTTTTGAAAGGAAATCAGCAAGATCAATGGCTTGACGCTAGCCTCGTGGTACAAAGGGCTGGTACAATGCCACTTGCTATGTCACGTCCCTGGAAGCATCCGAGCAGTGGTGTCTATTGGCTCCGAAAAGGTGTGCCGGAGGACCTGCGCGCGCTTGTCGGCAAGCGGGAGGAGAAGCGGAGTCTGCAGACCCGCGACCCCGTCGAGGCCAAGCGTCGACATGCCGAAGCCCTCGCTGAAATCGAGGAACGTTGGGCCAATCTACGCGCGGGCCCAAAGGCGCTTACCGAACGAGAGGCCCACCAGTTGGCTGCGGTCGTTCATGACCGGTGGTTGCAGCAGCACGCGGACAATCCGAGTCAACAGACCGCCTGGAACGTTGATCTCGCCAATCGCCTGTTCGCGCCTCCTCGGAGACTGAGGTCGTATAATATTTTGGATCCTGACTTTGACGACCCAAACGGCGTGCAAATCCTTCAAATGGAGAGATGGTGCCTGGAGGGGGCTGATGAATGCTTGGCGACCCGTGGGATGGTGGTGGACGACCAAAGTCGACGCCTCCTCGCCAAAGCCATCGCGGCAGCAGTGCAACGGGCGAGCCTGATGCTGGCACGGCTAGCGATGGGAGAAGTACCTGCAACTGGGTTCCTGCCGGTACAAAGCGCGGTGGTGCCATTCGCAGCGTCGCAACAGCCTCTTCCTCTGACTGATCTTGTAAAGGGTTGGGCAGCTGAACGTCGGCCCGCCGCCAAGACGCTCTATGAGTGGTCGCGTGTGGTGCGTCAGTTGGGAGATTACTTAGGCCACACCGACGCCCGGCGACTGACCGGTGAAGATTTGATTGGTTGGAAGCAATCGATGGTCGAGGGCGGTCTGCGACCTAAAACGATCCAAGACGCCAAATTGGCGCCGATGAGGGCCATTTTGCAATGGGGCGTTCATAATAAGCACATTGCCTCAAATCCCGCTGAGGGCATTTAGCCTTTGCCGGACCGATAGGGTCAACGGTGGTGGAAGGTGCGAATGGGAAGGCAGGGAAGGGGAAGGCAGGAAGGGGAATGGAAAGGCAGACAGAGAAGGAAAGGCAGGCAGACAGACAGGGCAGGGTAAGAAATATAGCGAGGTGCGATCAGATGGTTTCACCGTTTTCCGGCTAATTTTGCGCAACAGGTGGAGCGATTGCGCGTAGGATCAATAGGCTTGGATGTATGACTTGGGCGGCCGTGGCGGATATCTGCAGAGCGAGCGTCAAGACATGCGCCGCTCGTCTTCAAGACATCAATGTCGAAGAAGAGCGGCGGTCCAACGGGCCGCCGCTCTTCTGATCAGGTAACGACGCGCCCTCTGGCCCGAGCCTCATCGGCATAAACTGACAACGGTTTCTCCGCGACGAAGTGCTCATCCCGTTCAACGGGCAGACCGAGTGGGCCGCGGAGGGCGGTGATCTCCTTGAGGGAGACGTAGCCCAATTCCGGGAAGCCCAGACCGAGGTCGCACAGGCCGAACAATCGGTCCGGGTCGTCGGGGTCAACTTCGGAAATGAGCCAAGTTGCTGCGCCGTCCGGCGTGAACAGTTTGACGACCGGATGGTGGTCATTGCTGTCGGCAAGCGCATTGACGAGAAGTTGGACGTGGTCGGTAACCGTGAGGAGACTGGTTTCAGTGATCATGACGCCTCACGCTCTGCCGGCGTCGATGAAGCCGTCGCCTTCGTCGTCTGACGGCGTGGGCGAGTGGCGCGCGATGAAGTGACGCGGCGGCTTCGATCGAGCAAAGGTGGCGTGGTGCTCTTCTCCAGCGCAGATACCGGGCTATTCTCGGACTTGACAGGAAGGAGCGCGGGGTCGCCGCCAATCTCCTGAAGCGAGAGTTCATAGACTCGTTCGAAGTCGAGATAGCGGCGCCATAGGGATTGAGCGAATTCGGTTGCGCCGGCGGCATTGATGGCGTCGACGAAGGTTTCCAGGGCTATCGGTTCGAAACCGACGCGGTTTGCGTCTTGATGCTCAAGGTCAATGAGTTCATTCTGGTAGACGCGAAATGCCGTCATGACCCGCCGATTTAGACGCGGCCCGATTGCCATGAAAACGGCGCGGGATGTAATGCCATGATCAACAGTGAGTTGCGCGAGCATGTGTTCGCGCCAGAGCTGCTCTAGCGCCAGTGAACGTAGAAGTGGGTTCTCCGGATCGTTGTAGAGATGAACGGCGCGCGCCGCTTCGTCGTAGCGATCACGTGTCCGGGCGGCCGGGCCCATCATGTCCTCTGAGTACTTGACCTCAATAAAGAGGGTGGCGGATTCCCCATCGGGGGTGGTGACGTGGACCGCGAGGTCGAACGCGGTGCCATCAAGGAGGAAGCGGCTTTCGCGCCGGCCTGGCGAATGTTCGAAGGCGATATGCTCGACGGTGTAGACGAACTCGGGGAGCAATCGGCGGAACACGGCGGTTGCGAGGTCGAGGTCGAGGGCCAACGGTCCAAACAGATTGAATGTGAGCGGCATCGACGAAAGAGCATTTGCGAAAAGACGCTGCTCGTCGATGGCGGCGCCCTCTTCGCGGAGGAGGAGCTCGCGCAGGACGAGGTGATGGATTGCTTGGCTGAGGAAGTTCCTGCCGGCGTCAGCGGCGTCTGGGTGGAGATTGGACGCGAAGCCGTTAATTGTGGCGGCCTCTCCTTCCTGCCGAACCTTCATATAGGTGGGGATATTGTGGTCCTTTAACCACAAACACTGAAGCAACCTGGCAGCGCGACGGAAGCGCGTGTCGAAGGTGCAGAAAACATTGTTGCGCTTAAGCACATCGTCCGGGACAAGTGGGATGCGGGGGAGCGATGAAGCCGGGTATCTGGATGCGCTGATCGCGGGGGCGGGGGTTGGGGATTTCGGCACGAAAGTCTCCTTACTGTTAAGTGCAGGGAGAGGTTCGAGGAAAGTGCCGAGATCTTTCTACAACAGGTCACGGGCTGGTAGCGCACCGGAAGAAAGACCAGTACTGGCAATTGCACAGGGAAGCGGAGGGGGTGTCGTTAGCTATACCGCTATTTTCCGTATGGGGAGCGGCGACCTAGAACCGGGGCGAGTTCTGCGACCGACGGGGCGGCGTGCAGCGCTTGCTTCATACTGATGATGACCACCAAAGCATCTAGGCCCTTTTCGGGCATGGCTGCTGGGCTGCCGTCCCTGAAGATTGTTCCTCGTCCTGGGTAGTAGCTGAGGTCGCCGATTTTGAGTTGGTAGAGCGTCGGGCGTTTGAAGGTCACGCCCATTTCGTTGAGCGTATGGATGGCAGCTATCATGGGCTGCGGATCGTTCGGTTGAGCGAATTGGGTCATTTGGTTCTCCATGTCACGCGATAGCTTCTTCTAAAGTCACAGCTCCCCGCGGAAAGCGGAAAGCGAAGAAAGTCAGATAAGGGAAGGGAAGGGAAGGGAAGGGAAGGCAGGCAGAGGTAATAGACAGGCAGAGTGATTGAGGGAAAGTCTGATGGACGGACTGACGGTGGGGTTGTCTTCAGGAAGGCAGAGAATATAAAATCCTCCCAGCAATCGATCACACCGAATTCGCGTTGATTTATGCGGCACACCCCCAGGGATGTGATCTGTCCGAGTGTGTCACGTCGGAACGACGGAGGCCGACGTGGAAACGTACACGCGCCAGTAACTGTATGACCTAGTCTGGTCGGTGCCGTAGCGTACGTCGTCTCTAGGTTACGAAGACCGTTCCTATCCGTGAGAAAAGCATCGCTGCGGCGACGACCCAGAATGCCATGCCGATCTGGTCGGAAATATTTGCTGTCGAGATGCATTCCCAGCGAACAAATTTATATGTGGTCCAGAGCGCGGCTCCCGCGCAACTGAATAACTGCATACCCAGTTCAAGACTGGTGGGAATCATGAGGCCGAAGCTTGCCTTGCCGAGGAAACAACCGGAGTGAGCGGGAGAAGAAGCGTGATCAGGCAGCACAGCAACAACATGACGGCCGAGCCGATCAGGCACCCTGTGATGCCTCCCACCTGATAGAGCACGCCGGAAAGCGTGATACCAAGCAAGCGTCCCGCTGCATTCGCAGCATAGTAAAAACCGACATCTTCAGCGGCCTTTTCGGATCCCGCGTAGGCCAGGATGAGGTAGGAATGAAGGGACGAATTCACCGCGAACGGCAGTCCGAAGAGCGCCAGTCCGGTTACCAAGACAAGATCAGGATGTGCGACGTCGGTCCAGGTCATGATGAAGGCCAGCGCAATAGGCACGGCGGCTAGAATAGCAGCCCATAATCTGGCCGATGGCACCTCGCGGCTTAGGCCGTCGGTGCTGCGCGTGACGAGCGTAGGTGCTACGGCCTGGATTGCTCCGTAGGCTACTGTCCAAGCCGCCAGGAAGCCGCCCACCTGCAAGAATTTCCAGCCATAGGCGTAGAGAAATACAGGCAGACCGACGACGAACCAAACATCTCTCGCGCCGAACATGAAGATGCGCGCAGCCGCCAGCAGATTCACGCCGCGTGACTTTCCGAATAATTCACGGATGGTCTTCGACGATTTCGCCTTGCCGAGTTGTGAGGGCAGCAGAAGCAGCCCTGCAATGAAAATGATTCCGAGCAGAGCGGCCATCATCCAGAGCGCATGAGTGAATCCTACCAAATCGAGCAGAAGACCGCCGACGAAGAATCCGATTCCCTTCATCGCGTTCTTCGAACCGGTGAACCAGGCAACCCAGCGGAACAACTGCCCGCTGCCCTCGGCCGAGGTCGCTTTGATCGCGGATTTGGAGGCGGTCTTGGTCAGATCCTTGGCCACGCCGGCAATGCCCTGGGCGATCACGACCCACGCGACCGATGCCGCGGCCCCCCATCCCGGATCGAGCGCCGACAACATCAGCAAGCCGGCGATCTGGAGCATCTGGCCGATCGCGAGCATGCGGGGGATGCCGAAGCGCGAGGCGAAGTAGCCGCCGGCGAGGTTGGCGGCAATTCCCGCCGCTTCATAAAGCAAGAAGAGAAACGCGAGGGTGAAGGGGGTATAACCCAGCCGGAAAAAATGGAAGAGGACGAGCATCCGCAACGCGCCGTCGACCAGCGTGAAGCCCCAATAGGATGCGGTGACGATGAGGTAGTTTCGGACCATGGGAATTACACGCCCACTCGTTCAACAATGTTGGCGAGATCGACCATGCGGCAGGCGTATCCAACCTCATTGTCGTACCAGGCGTAGACCTTCAGGAGTGTGTCGTCCGTGACCATCGTACTCAAAGCGTCGACGATCGAACTACGTGGGTCGTTGTTGTAATCGGCCGAGACCAGTGCCCGGGTTTCGAGACCTAGGATCCCCGCCAAGACGCTTTCGGAGGCCGATTTGAAAAGCTGATTGACCTCCTGAACCGTGGTTGGCCGCTTCAGCTCGAATACGCAGTCCGTCAAGCTGGCGTTCAAGACGGGAACGCGCACGGCATGACCGTTTAGTTTGCCTTTGAGTTCCGGGTAGATCAGCGAGATCGCGGTAGCGCTTCCAGTCGTCGTGGGCTGCATCGACAGCATCGAAGATCGAGCGCGACGGAGGTCTTTGTGCGGAGCGTCGACGACCACGTTGGTGTTGGTCGGATCATGGATCGTTGTAATCTGTCCGTGCTTGATTCCGATCGATTCATGGATGACCTTGACGACCGGTGCCAAGCAGTTCGTCGTGCACGATGCAGCAGTCAGCAGACGATTTCGGGCAGGATCGTAGAGCTGGTCGTTGACGCCGACAACAATGTTGAGTGCCGCGTCGTCTTTGACCGGAGCCGCGACTATCACCCGTTTGACGCCCCGGTCAAAGTAGGCCTGAAGCTGATCTGGCTTCAGGAACTTTCCAGTGCATTCCAGCACGACGTCGCAGCCAAGATCGCCCCAAGCGATGTCGCCGGGCGAAGTGTGTTCGCTGAAGCCAATGCTTTTCTTTCCAAGGGCAATGGAGCTGGCGGCCTCCACCCCGATAAATTCGTGCCAACGCCCGTGGATGCTGTCGAATTCGAGCAGATGGGCTGTAGCCGCAATGCCGCCTTTGACCTCGTTGATGTGGACGACATCAAGACGGTTTTTTGCGCGCGGATCGTTCTCGGGACGCCAAATCCCCCCGAATGCCGACCGCAGCGCGAGCCTACCGATGCGGCCCATGCCATTGATGCCAACCTTCATGGAAATTCCTCTTAAGGGGAGACGCGTGTTGTGTCGCCGATCTCGTCCAGACGCGCCTTCACGGCCATGCGGTCGAGCGAGTCGAACGGGAGGCTGGTGAAGATCTCTATCCGCCGCCGGACCATCGCGTATAGTTCGTTCAAAAGGGTGGTCCGCTCGGTTGCCGATCCCTTGAATTGCGCAGGGTCGGGGAGAGGCCATGCGCCGGTGACGAACTGGCCGCCGAGATCCGGACAGAACTGGCCATTGGGGGCGTCGCACAGCGCGATGATGAAATCCATCCGGGGAGCGCCCGGTCCCTTGAACTCGTCCCAAGATTTGCAATGAAGGCGGGAGACATCGTGGCCGAGGACCTTCAACCGATCCAGCACCTCCGGTAGTGGCGCCTTTGCGGGCTGCGCACCGGCTGAATAGGCGCGAAATCGTCCTTTGCCGATCTTCTCGAGCAGGGCTTCTGCGATGATCGAGCGGGCGGAATTCTGGGTGCACAGGAAGAGGACGTTGAACGCTGGCCTCATGAACTTCTCCGTCGGTTCGACGATGGCTATGGACGGCAGCTCGAAGGCGTCCCCGCATAGTTCCGGGCGGCCATTGCAGCAGTCCTGCGAGAGAAATCTGAGCAGCTCCCGGAAGCCGGTGACGTCCGCCCGGTAGTTCATCGAGCGGCCGTCCTTCTCGACCGCGATCAGACCGGCGCGGCTCAGGATTCCGAGATGCGTGGACATGGTGTTGTGAGGAACGTCGCAACGCTTTGCGATCTCACCGGCAGACAAGCTTCCCGGATGAACCGACAGCAGATGTCTGACGGCGGCAAGACGGGTCGGCTGGGCAAGCGATCCGAAACCTTCGATGGCACCATCTTCCCGCAAAATCCGGTTCATTCGGCTACCCCAGGCGATTCGCGTTTTGGAAATGTGACCAGTAATGTGTCCACAAATATCGACATATCTGGTGACGTCTGGATGACAATCCTCAGTTTCCTTGTCGCAGAGTGCCAAAAATCGCGGATATTTTCAACCTGCACGTCCAGAAATATGGACACATTTTCTTGCGCGGGTTCGATCGTTTGGCATATGGTTCAATATGTCTCGATTTATCGATCAAAGTGGCGCCGTTCAGGCCCTGTCCGCGCTCGCACAGGACACCCGTATGTCGGCATTTCGTCGGCTCGTCGCCACCTACCCTGACTCCATAGGCGCTGGTGAGATCGCTCGGGGCTGCAAGGTCCCCCAGAATACGATGTCGACGCATCTTGCGATTCTGACGCGGGCCGGGCTGCTCCAAGTTGAACGCGACGGTCGGCAGATGAATTATCGGGCGGACCTCGACGGATTTCGCGCTGTCGTCATGTACTTGGCGAAAGACTGCTGCGACGGTCGCAGCGATCTCTGCGCTTCGCTCGTAGCGGATCTCCAAATCGGAAAAGGCGGTCGCAAGGCTTCGACGCGATCCGACGTTCCCAAGCCTCCAATAGGCCGCGCAAGTCTGAAAGAGCAAACCTAGTCATGTCCACGTTCGAACGCTACCTCACGGTTTGGGTTGCCCTGTGCATCGTTGTCGGGATTGCGCTCGGACACTTCTTGCCGACGGTATTCCATGTCATCGGCTCTGCCGAGATTGCTAAGGTCAACCTTCCTGTTGCGGCCCTGATCTGGCTGATGATCGTGCCGATGCTGATCAAGATCGACTTTGCCGCCTTGGGTCAGGTCAAGGAGCATTGGCGTGGCATCGGAGTGACCCTCTTCGTCAATTGGGCGGTCAAGCCGTTTTCGATGGCTGCTTTAGGCTGGTTCTTCATTGGCTATTTGTTCCGGCCATATTTGCCGGCGGGACAGATCGACAGTTACATCGCGGGATTGATTATTCTCGCCGCCGCGCCCTGTACCGCGATGGTTTTTGTCTGGTCGAACCTCACCAAAGGCGAGCCGCATTTTACCCTGAGCCAGGTGGCGTTGAACGACACCATCATGGTTTTCGCGTTTGCACCGATCGTCGGGCTATTGCTGGGGCTTTCATCGATCACAGTGCCTTGGGATACCCTTGTCCTGTCAGTCGTACTGTACATTGTGGTGCCCGTGATCCTTGCCCAGTTGCTGCGCCGCCGGCTGCTCTCAACTGGTGGCGAGGATTCCCTGAACCGGCTCCTGGGCCGGCTGCAGCCGCTCTCGCTCGTCGCGCTTCTGGCGACGCTTGTGCTGCTGTTTGGTTTTCAGGGGGAGCAGATTCTGACGCAACCGCTCATCATTGGGCTCTTGGCCGTGCCCATTCTAATCCAGGTCTATTTCAACGCTGGCTTCGCCTATTTCCTGAATTGGATCTCAGGTGAAGAGCATTGCGTTGCGGGTCCCTCTGCGCTCATTGGTGCCTCAAACTTCTTTGAGCTTGCAGTCGCTGCTGCCATTAGCTTGTTCGGCTTCCAATCCGGCGCAGCTCTCGCAACCGTTGTCGGCGTGCTGATCGAAGTTCCGGTTATGCTCACTGTTGTCTGGGTCATAAATCGCTCAAAGCGTTGGTACGAGGGGAGCGATGCGGCACCCAAGTCGGTCGGGACGATGGGGTAGCGGCATTCGTGAGTTTGCGCGCTCGGTCGTGGTCGTGATGAGGTGATGGACGTTGTCCCCCACCCCGAACCGGCGACAGCAACAGAAACGACTTCCATCTGGCCCGGCCGGCGACCAATCTCGCTACGCGCGGGCACCGCGGCAAGTCGCGGCGTGAGGACGGCCAGCGGCGTTGAGCGCCGGAATAGCGATGCGGAGCACAGTGATACTGGGGGCTCTTGAGCTCCTAGAAAGATAAATCCAGACGAAATCGATTTCAGCAACTATCGGTGGGATCGCGTTCGGCCCAAATGATGCAGTAGCCTTGTGGGCTGGAACTTCCGATCACAATTTGGCAGCTCCCCGCACTGACGGGCCCTTGGACCGGAACGTAGTGGACACAGTTCCAGCACCGTTTGCTCCCATTCGGACGATCCTGGTACGAAACGACATCCTTGGAAAGCCTGTCGGCGGCATAGCTAGGTACAACTTCTGCGACCCCAAATAAGAGCCCGCCGGCGCAGCATCGCATCAAGTGACGACGGGTGAGACACTTAGAGGCCATCTCTATATAAGCTCAGTGGCTTTGCGGCGAAGTGCTGTGAGTCGAAACGGACCCAAGAATTGGAGCTGGGCAGCTTTCGCGCGTGGCTTGTACGGCTTCCTGCACGGCCTCGGCCACTGATTCCAGATACGGGCTTCCGCTGCCGCCGAGGAGATCGCAAAAGCGATCCAGCCAACTATCCACATGCTCGGCCGTGAACGTGATGATGATTGCGTCGACAGTAGCGGGGTCGGTGCCGCCTGAATCTCGGCTGGCGACCAGGCCGGCCAGATAAGCAACAATGAACCCGACATTGTCGAGCGGCCGATGAGATCCTTTAAGCATCGGGTCGGCATCGAGTTGCAATGGATCGAAGCCGACCGCCTCATACCACGGTGCCAAGGCATCGCCGCCATCGTAGCGTGGCGGCGGGAAGTGCCACCAATCATCATTCCTCACCCGCCCTTGTGCTAGCACGTGAGCATAAGGTGGGATGTAGCGACCCGATTGCGGCACGCATAATACGTCATAAAAATCCTGCCTTGCTAAGGCCGGATCAAGAATAATGCCATGGCTCTCGGCTAAGGCTGTGATCGTGATGGCACCGGGTGGACGAAGCAGCATTGCTGCCGCCGCCGCAAGCATCCGTGAAACGGTGGGTTCAAGCATGACTGCTGTCTTTCTCGAGTCTGGCGCGGGTATTGAAGAAGACAATGCTGCCGCCGACGAGGTCCATCAACGCCATTTGCTCGACGTCCGGATCCCGGCGCATGATTGGATTGAGATGGATGCCGGCGCGGCGCACGCGATCGCCTTCGATACGCTTGCCGCCGACCTGGTAGTTGGTCGCGCCATAGCCCCAGTGACCGTAACCTACGTTAAACGTGATCACACCAGGTCGAATTCCCTCAACCACCCGTGCCGTGCCTCTGCGCTTCCCGTGCGGCGTCACTACCCAGACCTTCTCCCCATCGCGGATGCCTAATTGTCGAGCGTCACCGGCAGCAACCTGAATGCCATTGTCGGGCATGATCTGGCGCAAGGCGTAGTTCGAAACCAGTCGCGAGTGGCTCTGTAGCGCTCCTTTGAAGGTGATGATAGTCAGCGGCCAGTCCTTGGGATTATCCAGCTTGTCGAGCGGCGTGCCCAACGCCGTCGCGGGCTCGACCCAGGCGGTGGTACCAAGGAAGTGATCTCCCGTCATGCTGTTACGCGTGTGCGCCACCTCTTCCGCGTAAAAATGCAAGGTCTTGGCGAAGCGATGGGTGAGTTTGTCTCCTTGCCTTGCATTGCGTCGCGGTTCCATGCGGCCGCCCTTTGCCAGTACCGACAGAACTTTTGGCCATTCTTCCTGTTTGAGCGCCGATTTGAATAAGTCGCGGAAGCCGGAGAGATCATTGACCTGCATCTCTTGCTCGGTAACATCGGTGACCTGCGCGTCGGGCCCGCTGGGTGCGAAGGCCACGTTAGCAGTCGCCTTCAGATACCAATCTTCCTTGCGATGCAACGGCCAAGTCTGACCGCTTGCGTCGGGGATCGCGCTGTCTCCAAATCCTGGCATGCCCAGGCGTTTGGCAACGTCAATCAGGAACTCCTCCAGGCATATGTGACGTCCGTCGGAGGTCTTTTCTGTGAGTTCGATCACCGGCCAACGGACGCCCGTTCCCTTGGTCAAGGTGGTTGGCATCGTATCGATTTGACACCAGCGCTCGAGAAAGCTGCCGTCCGGGATAATGTAGTCTGCATACATACTGGTATCGCCGACAACGATGTCGCATGCGATAATTAGCGGAATATTCTTGGGATCTTTGACCGCGGCCAACAACTCCTCGTTGCCCTGACCAGGTGTGCTATAAAATGGCGTCGCCATGTGCCAGATCAGAATATCGACGCCGTATGGATAGCGCTGAACAGCCGAAGGCAGTAGCTCCGAATAGACTTCAAAGCTCAACGGAAACCATGGTCGCTTTGCGGGGTATGGATTTTGCCCCGCCGCGACCTTGCGCTTGTATTCGCTGGAATCCTCGTAGCGTGCCTCTTCCCGTGAAAGCTTCACACCATACGCCAGGCCCTTGGCGGCGGGCACGGCCATGATGTCATAGCGTCCTTTGCTATAGCCGAAGCCACCGCCGCCCACGGTCAGTCCACCGGTCCAATTCATGTTGCCGACGAGCAAATTAAGCAGCAGCACAGCTACACTATTGTAATAGCCGTTGGGGTGCTTACACACGCCCCGATACATTTCGCAGACAGCTTTCCGGCCGTGACTGGTGAACTCGCGGGCTAGATCGATGATTTGTTCGACCTTAAGCCCGCAGATTGCCGCATATTCGTCAAGGGTCAACGCTTCGGCGGATTTGCGTGCCCGTCTGAACGCGCTCTTGACCCTTATCCCATTGATGACGCCGGCGTAGTCGATAACGGCACGCGGACTCTCGCCCGCCTTGGATGCCTCTTGACGCGCTACATCCACGACCACGCGATCGGCCTCCGGATCCTGCTCACCATCTCCGAGGCCGGCGAGTTTCGTCGTGAGAAAGCTGCCGTTCTCTGGATGAGAGGGATCATCGATTACCAGGTGGCTGGCATCGGTGTGCGATAGTTCACCGCTCGCTTCGGCCGCTTTCTGGGTCGGGTAGCTGAGGTAATCCTTATTGTGGCGCCCATTTTCGATGATCCAGCGGACCATCGCCAAGGCGAGTGCGCCATCAGTACTCGGCTTTATGGGCAGCCATGAAGCGCGATTACCGGTGACGCCGCCACGGCTGAGTAGGGGATCCACTACGACGTATTTGAGTCCACCGGGCTTGGCCCGTGCGTCGGCCGCGTATTTTGCCATCGTCTGCATCGGGAAGTTTGCGTCGCCCGGCTGCGTACCCCAGAAGATGATAAACTCCGCCTCCATGATATCGGGTTTGGTCATATGCTGGCCGGGATAGACCTGCGCCGTCGCGACGTGATGGCTGACCTCGCAGATATTCACATGCTCGTATGTATTCACCGTTCCGAAAGCTTGGCCGAAGCGGCGAGCAAAAGCGAGACGGCTGCCAACGATGCGCCCACCCTGGAACACATAACCGTTGGTGCGATGGCCAAGCTCCGGCGCGTTTTGATCCATTAATTCATTGCGCTTGTCATAGAGTCCTTTGAAGCCTAGCACGTCGAGATCTTTGCTAGCGGAATCGCCGGTGTCTGCGAAAATCTTGCCGCCGTCGCTCACCTCCCTGATCAACTGGTCCCAGCTAATCGGCTGCCATTGGCCGCTGCCGCGCGCGCCCTTCCGTTTGAGCGGGACGGTGATGCGATATGGATCATAGGCCGATTGGATGCCGGCATTTCCGCGGGCGCAGACCGTTCCAGGCGAAGCTGCCGTCGTCAGCAGAGGCGCGTCGGGCCCGGCGTAGTCGATGAGGGTGTGCGGGTGGTATGGATTCCCGATGATGCGTTCCACGCGTCCGGTCTTGCGATTGATCTTGACCCGCAAACCGCATTCGCTGTGACATTGTTGGTCCACCGTATGACGAAGGATCCAGTCCGGGTTCGGCTTGAGCTTTCCGCTTGTTGGGTCTCGTAACCACTCTGGGCTGTCAGAGTTGCCATAGACGTGGTGTAACGCCTTCCGGCCCCGGTCGTTGAACGGAATGAGGTGGTAGAAAGTGTCGTAAAAGCCGCCGAAACCGACGCCAACTCCGCCGACGGCACAGGCCTTGAGAAAGCTTCTGCGGTTAACCATTAGAACACTCCCGTTAGACAGTTGTGCGATCAGTGCACGGATCGCTGGCCGAGCTCCGGCGCGCGATCGGCTGGAAGCGCCAAAAGCAGGACCGCGATGACGCCGATGAACGCCAACACGCTGAAGCCGGTGTAACGCAAAGTCTCGGCGCTCGGCGCGAAGGTCTGATATCCGGCGCCGCTACGATTGAACGCTTCGCCGCCGATCAAAATCAGCATGCGCACGGCGTAGCTCCCCCACATGACGCCGAGCGCGGCCATCCACTGCGCCCAGCGATGGCGGCCGAGCGGCGTGACCAGCAGCACAAGCGGCCCCACAATGCCAGCGACGGTCCAGTTCCAGAAAACCGTGGAAGCGTAGGGCCCCATGTAGAGGTGGGCGGCGCGCAAATCCTCAATGCCGCCGAACCGACCGATCCACCAGAACCAGCCGAACCACACGATGGCTTCGATCCCGATGCAGATGGCCGCGGTCCAGCGCAGCGGTGCGGTCACCAATTGTGCGCCATGGCCAGTTGCCAGCCAGGCGAGCACCGGTAGAACGACGAGCATCATCAGCGCCGCCTGAACGACGGCACTTGCCATGAACAACAGCGCCTGCGCCGGCGAATTCCATATCGCGGCACCATGCTCGTTCATGAGGAATATGCCGGAGTACATCGGCGCGAACAGCGACAGAAAGACAGTGACGATGAGGACGCCGCGACGAAGAACAGGCGATTCAAATACCGAGTAATGCCGGCTCCAGAGCGAGAAGAAATCGGCCAGCAAGCGCAGTCGCGGATGCAAGCGCATGATGGCGGCGCCGAGCGCGCCACGGTCCATCGCCTGGAACGTCAGCCACCAGCACAGCGCCAGGTACGCCGGAAGCAGGATGATTCCCCATTTGATGATCGCAGTATCCCAGTATTGCCAGCCAAGGAAATACCCGTAAATCAGCCGCGAGGGTTGGCCTACTTCGGAAAGGACGTTGAGAAATCCGGCGACGATCAGCGCAACCGCCAGCGGCATTGTGAACCGGTATGCGATTCCCTGGCGATGCCCCGCGATAACATAAACCGCCCAGATGACGGTCATCCCGCCGGCCGCACCGAGTAGCCAAGAGTAATTCCCAAATAATAGAGAAAACGGACGCGAGTGGTCGATATTAAGTAATTCGTGGAGCGGTGCGGCGGGAACAATGGCTTGAGGAGTGGTCAAGGGGTTAGCCATGGTCGGGCTCCTTTTGAATTTTCCATTCTCCAGCCGTATCGCTCTCTGGGTTCTTGAAGCCCGCGTCTTCGAACATCTCCGACCACAACGTCGGGCGACCGGGGAGATTATTCTGCAACTCGTCGTGTAGGTCGATGTAGAAGACTCGCGGCTGGTTTCCCGTGCCGGGCTTGAGGACTTGTACCGGATCGCTCTTGATCTGCCTGGTAACCGGGTCGTTGGGATCATTCAGGTCGCCGAATTGGCGCGCTCCCCCGATGCACGTTTCGACGCAGGCTGGCAGAAGACCCTGATCGATACGTTGTGAACAGAAATTGCATTTATCCGCGGTCTTCGTAATTGGATTGATGAACCTGGCATCGTAAGGACAGGCATTGACGCAAGAGCCACAGCCCCAGCACTTGTCGTAGTCGATTACGACGACGCCGTCCTTCCGTTGCCAAGTAGCGTCGGCGGGACACACTTCGATGCATGAAGGCCGTTCGCAGTGATTGCAGAGGCGGGGAAGGAAGGCGCGTCGAGTGTCGGGATAAAGGCCGATCTCTACATCCGGCACCCATGTGCGGAAGCTTCCCTCCGGGATGTTGTTCTCGAATTTGCAAGCCACAGTGCAGGCTTGGCACCCCACACATTTGCGCAAGTCGATGAGCATCACCCAGCGCTTACCCTCAAAGCCTTCGACGGCCAAATTGCCATCCTTCTGCGTGTAGGCAAACACCTCGCGATCATGTTGATCGTAATAATCGGCACCCGCCTCGCGGCCGTCTGCTATCTGCGGATTTTGAGATTCAGGCGAGGCAGGAGCCGCCTTGGCGGTTTCAGCGACCGCAGCAGCAACCCCTACGCTACCCAACAACTGCCGAAACAACTGACGCCGATTCGATACTTCTGGATTCGGGGCTTGATCCATTGTTGGCAGCTCCTTACCGATGCGGGGGCGCGACTTATGCGAAGGGCGACTTAACTGCGGGGGAGGGCGACTTAACTGCGGGACTGCGGAGGGCGACTTAACAAAAATAATAATACGCGCAATCGCCAGAATCTCTTTTGATCAAGATCAACGATTCAGGCAAAATTCCGAGCCTGCGACGATCGAGTGTTGTAATCGCGAAGGACAAGAGCGGCCGGTCGCACTTCAAGCGACGGCGCGGATGGCGATACTCTTGCGAAAGATGCCTAGACGCTGGGCTGGGCACCGACCAACCATCACCGATGCGCATTAGCGTTCCGTCGAATGAAAGATGGGGATGTCGTACTCGCTAATCGAGATTTTCGATTAAGGCTGCGGCCGAACTGTTGGCAAGTTTCTGATACACATCAAGCCCGTGCTTCAATAGCCATTCGTATGGTCGAGAGGACCCCATGGCGCATTCCTCGGCCAAGCCTCCTGCGAAAACACGCCACTGTTCTATGTTGCGATAGGGAACACCAACGATAATTGGCACACCGAGCTGCACGGCATCGGCCAACGTGTCGCGCAATCCCCGACCTTCGGCTTCGAGCTTGCCGAATTTGTTGAGGATCACAAGCTCTGGTCCATTTTCGATAGATGCAGATAAAAGGGCGGCGGCTTCGGACAATGCTCCGCGATCCAATCGGCATCCTCTTGCTTCCTTTCCGCGATCTTCGGAAATTTTCAGAACCATGCCGGAGGCAAGTTCCTCGACTTCCATATTGCACTTCGCTCGATCGCGGATGAACTGGTTATGTTGGACGATGCCCGCCACCGCGATGCCTGCATCACGGATCTTATAGCCAAGATCCGAAATCAAGCGATCCGCAGCGAGACCGTCCGAGTATACTATGGCCAGGATAGGAGGAGTGGCGACAGCGCTATTCATTCAGCTCACCTTCACACGGTCAACCCTAGAGCTCAAATGGGCCATTGAATAAATAGAGATCCAAGAGACAACCACGCGTCACCTCGGTGAAAGCACCAGGAATTCGAGCCAAACCATCGGTGCCAAGCAACGACGACAGTCGCGCTGATCCTCCTGGGCTTCGTTTCTCGATAACGAGCCGGCCGCTCTCATCGCGCCCTGATATGATAACCGGCACGAATTCGTCACGGCCCGGATGTCGCAGTTCGTCGAATCCAGAAGCGGCCGGAACGGGCCGCGGCTTATCCAACATTAGTCCCGCTCTACGCATCACGATCGGGCGGGCGAACCACAAGAAGGTCACCAGAGCGGAAACCGGGTTGCCCGGAAGACCGATCAAATGCGCATCACCAAGACGCCCCACAGATACGGGCTTGCCCGGCTTGATCGCGGCATTGAGCGACGCGATTGTGCCACCGGCCGCCGCTACCGATGTACGAACGTGATCTTCCTCACCGACAGATACGCCGCCGGTCGACAGGATGACATCGAACTTGGAGGACGCGTGATCGAAGGCATCTGCGATGGTTGCTGGATTATCGGGAACGCAACCGAGGTCAGTGAGTTCAATGGCCGGTCCTTCGAGAAGCGACAACAGCATTGCGCGATTGCAGTCGTGGATCTCGCCGGAGGTGAGGGGCTCGTGCGGCTCTCGTAGCTCGTTACCGGTTGAAAGTACCCCGACGCGAACCCGCCTATAAACACGTACGGCTGGAATACCGGCAGCGGCAAGGATCGCAATATGGCGTGCGTCGATCGTTGTGCCGGCGTTTAGAATGATTGCTCCGTCCCGCACGTCCTCACCCAGCAAGCGGATGTGGTCACCCTGAGTGGGTTGCCTTGGCACTGTCACGGAATTCCCAAGCCGCGTGCAGTGCTCTTGCATGATCACTGCATCGAAACCTGCGGGGAGAGGGGCCCCGGTGAAGATGCGAAGTGCGGCGGGTATATTCGGCAATTGGTCGCGCAGTCGTGGACCCGCTGTCTGCCGGCCGACGACTGGAAACGTCGTCGTGCCGTTGCTGAAATCGCGTGTTCGCACAGCGTAACCGTCCATGGCCGATTGGTTGAAGGGCGGCACGGCATGAGACGCTGATACAGCCGAGGCCGCGATCCGGCCATGCGCCAAACGCAAAGGAATGAGTTCCCCGCCACTCACCGGTACAACACCGTCCAGCGCTTGCTCTCGCGCAGCCTCAACCGAGACAAATCCCGAATGATCGGCACAACAGGATGTTACAAGGTCCGGCGCCGTCATCGAGATGTTCACGCTTTCACCATTTTGCGCGAACGTGCCGCGCCGCTAGAGCTGGAAATTCGGCAAATTTCAGAAAGAACCCGGCGACAGCCATAATTGACACCGAATCGGTATCGGTCACTTTGACCGATATCAATCTTCTGATGGAGCCTACAGCCGAGGCCCCCTGGGCGGCCGTCGCCGCCCAGCGAGCAATTTCATACTGAGGAAATCAGACTTTGTATTCCGGGCTCTTGAACGATAGTCGTTTTGTCGTCTCCGACGCCGAGGCAATCTTTCGGATGTCGGCCCAAGTCTGCTTGTAATTTGGGATAATCAGTTCGTTGACGCCAGCATTGACGACGTTACCTTGGACACCAGTTGGAAAGGCAAACAGCATAAACGTCTGATTACGTTTGGCGGAAGGCGTTGGCTGTACCATGGCCTGGGTTGAGCCGGCATCGTTGAAAATCTCGACAAGGTCGCCGGCAGCCAAATTTAGCTCTTTCGCATCGTCAGGGTTCATTTCGATGAAAGGATAGGGCATCCGATCCATGACGAAGTCATTGTATTGGTCCATGAACGCGTTTTGCCAAACCATGTTGGTTCGGCCGTTGTTGACGAGGAACCTGTATTTGGCCTTCTCCTCGGCCTTGCCCGGAGCATGCAGGCCGCGCCACGGCGTTGCCATGAAGAACGCCTTGCCATCCTTTGTCGAGAACTTACCATCAGTGTAGAGGCGCTTCGTTCCGACGATTTTTCCGTCAGTTACGGCAGTCGCTGGCTCCTGAAAACCATTCGTGCCCATTGCTTTGAGCCTGGCGTAGTTGACGTGTTCACCGCCCTTCTGGTGCTTGGCATAGCCGTCCGCGAAAGCGTCTTCTTCCGTTTTCCAGTCGAAGCCCTTGAACTGGTCGGCGTAGGCGGCCTTTCCCTGCTCGCGGAGGATGCGCTCCATGTTGTTGGCAAGCCGCGCGGCGATGAGGCAGTCGGGCATCGCATTCCCCGGCGGGTCCATGTAGCGCTCGGTGAGCCGCATGCGCCGCTCGCCATTCATGGATGTCAAATTCATCTCGCCCGAAATCGCTGCGGGTAGCCACACATGAGAAGCTTGGCCAATCTGTGTCGGCACGATGTCGACGTCGACCGAGAACAATCCACCTTGCCGAACCGCGACCATGATGGCGTCGACCATGGCCTTGCGATCGCCCCACGGCACCGTGTTCATGGCATCCTTCACCATGTCCGTGCGACGCTTGTAGATCTGCTTGAGCTTGAGCGCGTTCAAGGTGGTCTTGTAGTGATCACATGCCCAGATGTGATGGACGCCGCCGCGGCCTTCTATCAGGAGCTTGTCGACATAGGCAGCCGGACGCCCGACATGCGCGTCGGACGGGCGCACGTAACCCTCTTGATGGCCTCCCAGCCGAACGACGCCGCCGCCGGGACGACCGACGTTGCCGGTCGCAAGCGCCAGGTTTACGATCGCGCCGTTGGCGCGGTAGTTGTCGTTGCCCCAGATGATCCCCTTCTCGTAGCCGATCATCGTGCGTCGGCGTTTGCCGCCGGATTTTGGTTCGGCAATCCATTGGGCCGCCTTGACGATATCTTCGGCCTTGAGGCCGGTAATCTTGACCGCATCATCGATGGAGGTTTTGTTCGCTGCCAAGGCCGCGGCGAAGTCGGTGAGCGGCTGATCGCTCGGCGTGCCGCCCGGCCGCGAGAGCAATGCCGCACCTTGCCCGGCAGGCAGCGTGCTGGCCGCAATGAACGCTTTGTCTGTCCATCCCTTGTCGGCGATGTAAGTCAGTAACGCATTGAAAAGGACAAGATCCGTGCCGGGTTCGATTGCGAGGTGCAACACTCTGTCCTTGCCTGCTTCTGCCTCGCAGGCTGCAATGGTCACGGTCCGGCGCGGGTCGACAATAATGATACGGCCGGCCTCGACCGGTTCGCCCGGAAATTCCTTCTTCTTCTTATCGAGTGATGTGCCGCGGAGATTGGGCACCCAGTGGTTCAGGAAGTAGTTGGTCTGGGTCTCCAGTGGATTGGTACCGATGGCGAGGATTGTATCGGCAAGTTCAGCGTCCTCGTAGCAGTTGTTAAGTTCGCCGACGCCCATGTCGCGCGTGGCATGGACCTCAGAATTGTAGGCCGGCCGGTTATGAATGCGGACGTTTTTGACCTTCATCGCACCAAAGTAAAGCTTGCCGGTGCCCCAAGTATTCTCGTACCCGCCGGCTGATCCGCCATGGTCGAACATCGAGACGAATAATCCGTCCTCACCTTGTTCGTTGATAACGGCAGAGGTGACGCGGGCGACGAGATCCAGTGCATCGTCCCAGCTCGTCGGTTGCATCGATCCGTAGCGCCACACCATCGGGTCAGTAAGTCGCTGCAGCTGAGTGCCGCGCTGCTGCGAAGTGTGGTTCTCGGCCATACGCGTGCCACGGATAGAGCCGAGGCCCGAATTTACAACACAGTTGACGTCCGGCTTGATCACAAGCTGTACGTCCTCGCCATTCTGCTTGACAACGTTGTACATCGACGCCGCATACCAGGCCGCTGTCTCAGCACCTTGTTGTTTCGAGAGATCGACGCCGAACTTGTTTGACTTGGCGTCGAATCCACCCTGCTTGTTCATCGGCCACGTGTAGGCCTTGTATCCGCAGCCAACGATGCAATAATGGCACGTAACATTATGCTCCGTGGCATCCGCAGGGATGATCGGGAGACGGTCCGTCTGTCGTTTGTAGGTCATGATGTCCTCCCGTCAAAGCACGTTGGATAGCCGGCCATAAAGAAGCTCATCGACGCCATCGGCATAGATGTCTCCCTTGGCGTCGACGCGAAGTGCGTATTGCGCGAGATTTTGTGTGGCGTGGCCCCAGATCTGCTGTCCGCCCTTCTCGCAGTCGTATCGGCCATAGTGTCCAGGGCAACTGAACGTTCTGTCCGCTTTCGAATAGCTCAGGGGAAACCCCTTGTGCGGGCATACGGTCGAGAAGCCAACAACGTCGCCATCAGGACCGATGCCGCCGGGAACGCGCACCCCTAATTTGATCAAGACGCCTGGTGCATCCTGATCAGGATAGGTGACGTCGAACGGCTCATTGACCTTCAAATGCGAAATGTTCGTAAGTCGGTTCGAGGGATAATTGACCCGTGCCGTGGAAGGCGCCGCCTCGGCTTCAACAGGTAGTATCGTCGTCGCAGCGGCTCCAGCCGCGGCGAGGCCCGCACCGCTTAGAAATCGGCGGCGGCCGGCGTCAACAAGGTTAGCGCACCTTTTCATATTGTTTCGCTCCCGGATGTTTATGCGTCCGAACGGACGCTCCAGTCGATGCAGGAGTCGGGCCATTCGAAAAGTGTGAGAGAAATCAGAGACTGATGAGAACAGCAGCGTGGGGAAGGGCACACCTATGTTCGGCAATCCGAACATGCTGCAACGCCGTTTGTTCGGAAGCCCGACGACGTTGAAGCCGGATCTCAGCGAAGGCCTCAAGAAGCACCTGGTTTGGCTTCGAGTTTCCCGGCCTAGCGAGGTCAATCACTTTGGCAACGCTACCTGCACTACTTTGATCCACCGCAACTGATGGCCCGAAGCGTCTTGCTATTAAATTGAGTAATCCGCCAACGGCCCATCTTTATTGCGCAGCTGCCGTCGCTTCGCGATCGAGTCTGGATTGCAGCAACGATGTTTGACGACGATGGCAGCCCATAAAGGGTACTCGATATGCGCTGGTGCTGCTGCACACCTTGACGAGCGAGATGCCTGCATCGACCGCGCTATTTCAACGCGCAATATGAGGAAATTGAACCATGGCTAATAGAGACGTTGTCATTTGTTCACCCGTGCGCACCGCGATCGGTACCTACGGTGGCACCTACAAGGAGATGCCTGCGACTGACCTTGGCGCTGCGGTCGTCCGAGCGACATTGGATCGCGCGAAACTTCAGCCCGGCGAGGTTGGTACTGTCGTCATGGGCAACGTGATCCAGGCCGGCAACAAGATGAACCCAGCCCGACAGGCGGCAATACATGGTGGTATCCCAGTCGAGGTCCCCGCGATGACAGTCAATCGCGTTTGCGGCTCGGGCGCGCAGGCAATCGCCAGCGCTGGGCACGAAATCATGCTTGGATTCATCGATAGTGCGGTCGCCGGTGGCATGGAGAATATGGATCGGGCGCCCTATCTCATGCACTCCGGGCGCTGGGGTTATCGCATGGGCGATGCGCAGATCTTCGATGCGATGCTGATGGACGGCCTCAACGATGCGTTCTCTGGCCAGCATTCGGGCTGGCATACTGAGGATCTCGCACGATCGCACCAGATCACCCGGGAAGACCAAGACCGCTGGGCAGAGCGCTCACAGAAGCGGTTCTCAGCGGCTCAATCGGCCGGCAAATTCGTCGCGGAAATCGCGGCGGTTGAGGTTTTCTCACGAAAAGGACCCGTGAAATTCGAAAAGGATGAACACAATCGACCTGATACCACACTCGAAAGTCTGTCCAAACTCAATCCGGCCTTTCGCAAGGACGGGACCATCACTGCCGGAAATGCACCGGGCCTCAACACCGGGGCCGCTGCCATGGTCGTGGCCGATCGTTCCTGGGCAGAGAAGAAAGGTCTGCAGCCGATAGCGCGCCTTGTTTCCTACGGTATCGGCGCTGTCGAGCCCGGAATGTTCGGACTTGGTCCCGTGCCTGCCGTGAAGCAGGCGCTCGACCGTGCCGGCTGGAAGATCGGCGACGTTGGTCGCATTGAGATCAATGAGGCTTTTGCAGCCATCGTCCTCGCGGTCATGAAGGATCTCAGTTTATCGGCAGACATAGTCAACGTGGAAGGCGGTGCGATCGCACACGGTCACCCGATCGGCGCGACAGGCGCAGTGCTCACGACGCGGCTCATACACTCGATGCGGCGCGACGGGATCAAGAAGGGTGTCGTCACGCTCTGTATCGGCGGCGGCCAGGGAATCGCGTTGGCGCTGGAAGCCATAGCTTGATCTGCATGAACGCGGTTAGGAGCACGACATGAGTAAGGACTTCGCAGAAATCGCCCAGGATGTAGTCGGCGGAGTTGGGCTGTTGCAACAAGCGGAGCCCAACACAATGAAGGCATTTGGCGCACTGTCGATGGCGGCAACAGGCTCCAAAGCCATCGACACGAAAATGAAGGAGCTGATGGCGCTCGCGATCGGCATCGCGGTCCACTGTGATGGCTGCGTCGCCTATCACACAAAGATGGCCCATCAGCATGGGGCCAGCCGGGATGAGGTTGCCGAGACCGCTGCTCTCGCCGTCTACATGGGAGGCGGCCCAGCAGCGGTATATGGCGCGGATGCGCTACGCGCCTACGATCAGTTTAGCGCTGCAAAATCGTAATAGAAATCGATGAAAACGGAGGCCACCAACGTTGCGATTGCTCGCGCGTTGGCCAACCGGCCACACATTATTTTGGTTGACGAACCAACAGCGCCGCTCGATTCGCAGCGCGCCAAAATCGTGATGGACCTGCGGCGCCGGATCGCCGTCGATCGGGATGCTACGATTTTTTGCGTCACGCATGACGAAATGACTATCGATCGGTTCGATCACATTTTCCAGCTGCGCGATGGCCGACTCGCAAGCGAAGGAGCTGCCAGCAGGTTGCCTCGTTCCAAGACATCAAGCGTTGGTACCGCCGTGGCTAATCCCCAGGGTTCCGTTGGCTGATCTTTCCGAAGTTCTTGTGAGGTGCGATGCAACTCTTCTCGACAATCACGTGTCCTGCCTGCGGGCATCGCGCTTTAGAGAGCATGCCGACCGACGCCTGCGTGTTCTTCTATGTGTGCAAGGGCTGTGGGACACGCCTCAAGCCCAAGGAAGGCGACTGCTGCGTGTTTTGTTCCTATGGCGACGTCCCTTGCCCGCCAATTTAGGAGGCGCGGGCGAAAGGCGATAAATCGGGCTGCTGCAAATAATCTGCTGAGGGGCCTTGCATAACTAACCAAAGATTGTTTATATGCGGTTATGCGCATAAGCGCATTAAATGGGTAAGCATATGAATTTAGTCACAATTCTTTCTGCTCTCGCAGAGCCGGTTCGGCTCGAAGCCCTCCGCATGGTGTGGGATGGACGCGAGCATTGCGTCTGCGAATTGATGCGGGAACTCGGTGCCAGCCAATCCCGCATGTCCCGCCACATGGCGGCCCTCAAAACTGCAGGTCTCGTAGTCGATCGGCGCGATGCGCAATGGGTGCGCTATCGCCGGGCTCCGAACCTCCCTCCGGAAGTCATCAGGCTTGTCGATGCCGCGCTCGCGATGCCGACAAATCAGGAAAGGCATGCCGCATGAGCCTCAACTCCATCACCGAACATGCGCCAGGCACCGGCCCTTCGACCGCAAAGTGGATCGGATGGACGGTCGCTGCCCTGACCATTTGGGGCATCGTCTATAGCCAACTCATTCCATTCTCGGATTGGGTCGTCGCATCGACGCACATCGATCCCAATAGCCATCTCGGCGAAGCGATCAGCTTCTTTGCCTACGACGCACCAAAGGTTCTGATGCTCCTCACGCTGGTCGTATTCGGTATGGGCGTCGTGCGCAGCTTCTTCTCGCCGGAGAAGACCAGGGCGGTTCTTGCCGGAAAGCGCGAAGGCGTCGGCAATGTTCTGGCAGCCTCGCTCGGCATCGTCACTCCGTTTTGCTCCTGCTCCGCCGTGCCGCTGTTCATCGGCTTCGTCAGCGCGGGCGTGCCTCTTGGGGTCACGTTTTCGTTCCTAATCTCGGCACCGATGGTGAACGAGGTAGCCCTTGGGCTTCTGTTTGGACTGGTGGGCTGGAAAGTAGCGCTCACCTATCTCGTCTTTGGTCTCGCCGTGGCCATCGTCTCCGGTTGGGTCATTGGCCGGCTGCATCTCGAACATTGGCTCGAAGAGTGGGTTCGCAACATCCGGTCCGACGCGGGCGACCTGCCGCCGCAACGAATCTCTACCGTTGATCGCATCAAGGCGGGGATCGAGGCGGTGAAGGAAATCGTCGGTAATGTCTGGCCCTGGATCATCGCCGGCATCGCAGCCGGGGCCTTCATCCACGGCTATGTGCCATCGGGCCTGCTGGCCACGATCATGGGTCGGGGCGCCTGGTGGTCGGTGCCGGCCGCGGTGCTGATCGGCATCCCCATGTATTCGAACGCTGCAGGGATCATCCCCGTGGTTACGGCCTTGCTCGCAAAAGGCGCCGCACTCGGGACCGTGCTCGCGTTCATGATGTCGGTGATTGCACTGTCGTTGCCTGAGATGATCATTCTTCGCAAAGTACTCAGTATAAAGCTGATCGCGGTCTTCGTCGGTGTCGTCGGGACGGGCATCCTCGCGGTCGGCTTCCTGTTCAACGCACTGTTCCAATAAGCTAACGGAGAAGATCCATGAAAGACGTCAAAGTCCTCGGCCCTGGCTGCAAACGCTGCGTCACGATGGCAGAGATGGTACAGACCGAAGCCGACAAGCTCGGCGTCCCGATCAAGGTCGAGAAGGTGACCGATTACGCGGCGATTGCAAGCTACGGCATCGCTTCGACGCCGGGTATCGTCATCGACGGTAAGGTGGTGCATGCGGGCGGTCTGCCAAAGCCGGATGACCTCGCGCGTTGGCTTGCGGCCTGAAATGGGAGCGTTGATGGAATACCGGGTCAGCGCCAGGCGGATCGATTCGCACGGCAGTGTCGCTTCCACCAAAGAAGCCGAAATTGCCCTTGATACGGACATCAAGGGCCGGCCGGATGCCTTCAATCCGGCCGAGCTGTTCCTTGCCGCCATCGCCGCCTGCATGATCAAGGGTATCGAGCGGGTGACGCCGATGCTCAAGTTCGATCTGCGCGGCGTCGAGGTGAAGCTCCACGGTGTCAGGCAAGACAGCCCGCCAAAGATGATTTCGGTCGACTATGAACTCATCGTCGATACGAACGAGACCGACCAGCGCCTTGAGCTCCTGCATACCAACGTCCGCAAATACGGCACGATTTCGAACACCGTAGCTGAAGCAACGAAGCTTGAAGGCCAGATCCGAAGGAGGGAATAATCTCTCCATGGTGGCGGCGGATAGCAATCTCAGCCCAACGTCTTTTTTGAAGCTCCGGCAGGGATTGGCTGGCAGTGTGCGTCACCTTGAGCATTAAGAACGTGCCACGCTACGCACCACTTAATCCGAGGCGGCGCATTTTCTCCCAGAGGGTTGTGCGCCCAATTCCGAGCAGCTTGGATGCGGCGCCAACTTCTCCGCTCGTCGCTGTCAGCGCGCGAATGATGTGGCGTTTTTCCGCGCTCTGTCGGACGTCCTCGAGCGATCCCATCTGCAATGCACAGTCCGCCTCGTCGCTCTCCTCCGGAAACATATCGCCGGGCATCACCCATTGTCCTAGTCCGAGCGCGACGGCTCTTTCCATCCGGTTGCGCAGCTCCCGGATATTACCTGGCCAGCCGTAGGAGAGGGCAGCTTCTTCCGTCAGGCTGCTGATGCCCTTCAACGACGTTTCCATCCGGCCCGCGCTTTCCGCGAAAAAGCGCTCCATGAGCCACGGAATATCTTGCTGCCGGTCCCTCAGTGGCGGGATTTTTATCGAAACGACGTTGATCCGATAGAAGAGGTCTTCGCGAAACCGCCCGGCTTGAACCAATTTGGGAAGATCCACATTCGTGGCCACAACCAGGCGACCCTTGAATGGAACCGGCCGCTCACCACCAATCCGATAGAAGGATTTGTCTTCAATCAGGCGCAGCAGCTTCGCCTGAAGTTCGGATCTGAGTTCGCCGATTTCGTCGAGGAACAGAACGCCTTCGCCGGCGCGCTCGGCATAGCCGAGGTGCCGCTGGGATGCGCCGGTGAACGCTCCCTTTTCGTGGCCCAAAAGTTCGCTCTCCAAAAGGTCGCCCGGGATGGCCGCGCAATTGACGGCCATAAAGGGGCGACCGTCGATGCCTGACATGGCATGGAGAAATCTGGCAGCGACTTCCTTGCCGCTGCCGGTCTCTCCGGTGATGAGTACAGTGGAGTTAAGTTTCGCCACCCGCGTTAGCAGCCGCTCCAGTTCTTTCATTTTCGGCGCCAGCCCCAGAACGTGTGTTCCGGATGGCGGCATTGGACCCATCAACTCTCCGATCCGGATCAGGAAGTCGTCGATCTCGAACGGCTTCATGAAATAGTCGGCCGCGCCGGACCGCATGAGCCGCACGGCCTGGTCAATGTCGCCGTGACCTGTGATGAAAAGAAACGGGGGTGCATTTGGCGAGCGCGCTGTCTCTCGAAACACATCCTCGCCGTTGAGGTCGGGCAGTCTGATGTCGCAGACGATTGCCTCAAGCCGGCTGTTCGGGATTTCCCTCACCGCATCCCGTCCGCGCTGCCACCATTTCACCGTCACGCCTTCGAGGGCCAACCTTTGAACGATGCTTTCGCCCATGATTTGATCGTCCTCAACAAGGCCAATCACCCGTTCGCTAAGCGACATTGGATAACTCCATCTGTGCGACTGGAATGTTTAGCTTGACCGCCGTACCTCCAGCGGCCGGGTATTCCACCACGATTTGTCCTCCAATATCGGAGACGAGTCGACTTATGGTCCATAGCCCCAGACCTCCGCCGTCGAGTGGAGGAGGCGTCGCAGAGCGACCCGTGAGAACGGCGGCGGCGGGAGCCGGCAGGCCTACCCCACGGTCAACGACGGCAATCACAAGCTCTTCGGGAGTAGCGTCGGCAGAGACGCAAATCTCGGAGCCTTCCGGCGCTGCGGCGACGGCGTTCAGGATCAGGTTGAGCACAGCTTGCCGGATGGGCGTACTTGGGACAGGAACGTCGCCCTTCAGCGAATTGTCGACCGCGATCTCCACGGATTTCCGCCTCGCCTCCGGACCGACTAGGAGGCCGAGGTCGTCGATATCGGCGGGCGAAAGATCGCGGGGAGCGACATCCGTCCGATAGATCGTCAGCGTCGTCCGGACAACGTCTCTGATGCCGATCAACCCGCGCTCCAGGAGGCCGAGGCTGACGTCGCGAACGCTCTGGAGATGGCCGTGCGACTTGAGTGTGGAGAGCGCGTTGAACAGGCCCCCGAGGGGATTGTTGATTTCGTGCGCTACGGCGGACGCCAGGCGTCCCAGGCTGCCGAGACGCTTTTCCTCTGCCAGCCGCTTTCCCAGTTCCTCTCGTTCTTTCATTGACCGAACGAGCCCATTGTAGGCTCGGAAAAGAGGACCGAACTCACCTCTTGTCTTCGTTATCACGTTTTCCGGAATAGGCACCGCGAGGGTTTCTTGCGCTACACCCAGATGCTCGGAAAGGATGCTTACCGGGCGCATCATGCGGGCCACCAGGAACCAGCCGGCAACGGCGAGCAATATCGTCAAAATCCCGTTTGTAACCGTGAGCGCAATAACGACGTCGCGCCGTTCGGCCGCGAGATGACGTGTGTCGAATACTGCATAGATGATACCGGCTACCCGCCCGGGGTAGGACAACACCCTGACGGCGCTGGCACTATCGGCACCTACATTGAAACTGAAGCTTGCGGGTGTTTCGCTGCCGGCACGCTTTGGCTCGATGATCGAGCCGACGGGATGCTGCCTGGGATCGGAGGCCGCGATGACAGCACCCTCGGCGTTTGTAACGATCGTCTCTGTCGGATGCAGACTTTTGTTGATCGCCTGCATGCGGGTAATCGCATCGAATATCTCCCAATTGTCTTCACGCAGAATGGAGGGAACGATCGCCGACGACAGCCCATCGAGATAGCTTTGCGATAGCTCGACGAGGTGGCGCTCCTGCGTGTCGCCAAGGCGAGAGAGAACTCGCTCGGACAACACAAACCCGACGAGCAACATCAACGAAGCGACGGCGACGGGAACTTTCAGCGTGATTGGCCAGGAGCGAATGAGGGACATACTCATGGATTTTAACCCGAAGCCGCGACAAGCGCCGCCTTCGCCGCGATGGCCTCGAACGAGGCAGTATCTTCCGCGCCGAAACCATCGAGGCGAAGCATCTTCAGAACGGCGCGACCTTCCTCGTCTCCGTCCATTTCCCAAAGGGCTTTGGTGAAAACATTCAGGCGGACTTGATCGATCGGGATTTTTGGCGCGGCGATTGGAGGAAAGCCGAGCCACTCCGATGCTTTCAGAACGCGGGTATCTCTTGTCAAATCAGGGTCGATCTCCGCAACGACGTCATAAATGTAGCCGTCGACTGATCCCGATCCAGCAAGTCCGGACGCAACCGCTCGGATCACATCGCGATGACCGTAGGTGAAGAACGTTTTCGCGAAGAACGTTTCTGGCCTGAGGCCATGTTCGGCGAGGGCCGCTCGCGTGACGAGAAATCCTGAATTTGAGTCGGGATCGGAAAACGCATGAATATCACCACGCAGATCAAGGATCCCGCTGCCTTTGCGATCACGATCGACAATTAGATAAGACTGATAAAGCGGCTTGTGGTGCCACAGTGGGACCGCGACAAGCTGAAGTGCGGCGCGATGGGCAACATAGGGAAATCCGCAAATCCACGCCGCATCGAGTTGACCCGTGGTCAAGAGGGTGGTGATTTCTTGATAGGTCCGCCGCGTGACCAACTCAACCGGATGCCCAGTCGCGCGCTGGAGGTATGATTGCAGGCGTCCGAGAAGCTCAAGGTCGTTGGTGAGAAAAACAGGTGTCAGGCCAAATCGAATGGGTCCGTTGGCCGCAGTTTGTGCTGCGCTGCCAACCGTTGACGCCACCAGCAGCGACACGGTGGCGCTTAACAGCTCGCGCTTATCTAACCGATGATCCAGACCAAAGCCCATGACCAACCTCCCTCATTCTTGCTATTCTTTTCGCAATCTTAGCGCGGACTGACAGCCGTTGAAACACCGCCAGTGCGGTGGCCGGGCTTCGGCAGGTCTCAATTTGCGCAAGCGATGATCAGGATCTAAGCCTCCGTAGACCTTTTGGACAAAAAGTCACCTTGATTTGAGATGAGACGAGGTAAGCAAGCATCGGGTCGGCGGACAGATGACACAGGCAGAGTGGGTGGCGGGCTTTCAAAAAGCAACAGCGACGGTCGCCAGCTTGGTCGGCCCTCAATAAACCCCGATCAACTTCAGACCCGCGATGATCAGCACGCAGCCAAGGGCCTTAAGGATCATCGCCGGCCGCCACATAATTCCAAACATCGTGCCGACAATTGCGCCCAAGCTGACGGCAATTGCGTAAATCCACAAATCAGGTGGCAAGGAGCGCACGATGGTCACGTTGCCAAGCAGGCCAGCAATTGAATTGGAGAGGATGAAGACCGCAGCGACGCCGGAAGCGGTGCGCGTTTCGGACCATCCGAGGAAGAGCAAAAGCGGAGAAAGGAAGATGCCGCCGCCTGTGCCGGTGAGGCCGGACAGGAAGCCGATAGCGATTCCACAAAGCACGCCAATCCAAACCGGCGGGTCGCACGGATTAATGTTGGATTTGAGTTCGCGCGGCCACAACATCCGCGCGCCGCTGAATAGTAGCAAGGCCCCGACCAGCGGGCGATAGTATGCCCCTGGAAGGTGCACGGAGCCGCCTAGGAAAGCGAACGGTATGGCTCCAACTAGGAACGGCCATAGCGTGCGCCAGCGGAACAGACCAGCGTTTACGAAGCGAAAGGAAGTGAAGGCCGATACCAGGATATTGAGGGCTAGAGCAGTGGGTCGCATCACAGCGGGAGCGATGCCGAACAGTGCCATCAGTGCGATGTAGGCCGATGCCCCGGCATGGCCAACCGATGTATAGAGCGCCGCCCCAAGGAACATGAAGGCGGCAAGAACAAGTACTGAACCCTCGGGCATGACACGACTCGGATTGCGATGAAGTAAACCCGAACCGTCGTGCCGGTTTGCTTCGCGGCTCTGCTTACGGCAGGCCGCGGGGCGAGAGCTTTCCTAGACTAGACCCATCTGAAAATCAAACTAGACCCCCTAGAGCCCCACGTAGCCCCGTTAAGGTCTTGGTTGTGTAAGGCATTGGTTTGGACCTAATTCCAACGCAGCAATGGGCTGCCGGACTATCTCATCCACGCCGGGTGAGGCGCCCGGCAATCAGCTGTGTTCGGTTCGTCTCAGTGCCCTGCTTCCACGCACGATGTTACTCGCGGATCGCGGATACGACGCGGACTAGATCAGGGAACTTGCCCGCCAGCAAGGCGAGTGGGCCAATATCCCACCGAAGCGCGCAACTTGATCGAACGGTTCTTCAACAAGATCAAGCAATCTCGGCGCGTCGCGACCCGATATTACAAGCTGGCGGCCGACTATCTAGCCTTCATCAAGCTCGCATCAATCCGCATCTGGTTGCATGTTGATGAGTCCGCGCCCTAGCTAAAATCCCGTCGACTTCGGAACACAAGACTGGTACACACGACGTCATCGGGCTTGCAAGAAATGTCTGATTTTATTGGGTTTTTATGATCGGCGCGGCAATCCCTCCTAGCGTCCTAGCCGATAAATCCTTCAGCGCTCACAGGTGCTTGAGCGACGCATACTCTCCCCCGATTGATTGACCGCGCGAGTAGTACACACGACGGAAGCCGCGCGAACAAGTTGCGTCATGCGCGCTTGCCGTCGTTGTGCCCGCTTCAGGAGGCAAGCAGTCTAAGGTCTAGACAGTCCGCGACTTCGGCTTTTGAACCCGAACCGTACATTCGGCCGGCCTCATGCCCGAACCGGGTCAGGTGTGCTAGGTGCAAGCTGACAGGATGCCTTGGCCTTAGCCTCCGGGGGGATGCAATGAGACGGCGCGAGTTCGGCGACACGCCGACGAGTTCAATCGCTCTCCGAATTGTCCAAGATGTAGGTTAATGAGCGCAACCCAGACCATTTGGGAAAAAGGTGACTATACACGCATTGCCGCGAGCATGCGCGAGAGTGGCGAAGCGCTTGTCCCCACATTAGGGATCAAGCCCGGCCTGAAGGTGCTTGACCTCGGATGTGGCGACGGCACGACGGCTCTGCCTGCGGCAAGGCTCGGGGCAGAAGTTTGGGGCGTGGATACTGCGCGCAATCTTATCGCTGCTGCAAGCCAGCGTGCCCGAAAGGAAGGGCTCGCAAATCTTCGTTTCCAAGTGGGTGATGCGATCGATCTGGCTGGATTCCGGGCGGATACATTCGACCTCGTCGTCAGTATCTTCGGGGCAATGTTTGCGGACAGGCCGTTCGACGCGGCGAAGGAGATGGTGCGTGTGACCAGACCGGGCGGCCGGATCGTGATGGCGAACTGGATTCCCAACGATCCCTCCCTGGTTGCCCAGATTTTTAAAATCAGGGCGGCGTACACGCCGCCTCCCGAGGACGGCTTTATCAGCCCGATGGAATGGGGAATTGAGGCCAACGTGATCGAGCGGTTCGCGAGCGCCGGTATCCCGCAAAACCACGTTTCGCTTCGTCGGGAGATTTACAATTTCAGCTTTCCCGGTGCGCCAGCCGATCTGATGAATGAATTCCGATACTACCACGGCGAAACCATGGAAGCGTTCGAAGCCGCGGAAAAAAATGGACGTGCCGAAGACATGAGGAAAGACTTGTGCGCGCTCTTCGAGCGCCTGAACACCAGCCAGAGTGAGGGCGTTAGTTCGATCCCGGCGGCGTTCTTGCGGGTGACGGTTACGGTAGCCTCGTCAGCGGACGCTTCGCCATGATCGACAACGGGCTCGGCTTCCAGTTGGTGCCTTGGCAACCTATCCTCGAGAAGTACATCGACCGGCACATCAGCGGCCTGCAGCGCGACGACGGTGGCATCGAGTGGACCTTTGGAAGAAACCGGGGGCTCAGCCTGTAGTGCAGCCACGGCAAAGGGGCGCCTGCTACCATCAATTGGGCCGGACCGCCGCCGGGCCTTTGAGCGGTTTGGGTTTCCTGAGCGTGTGCGGCCGCGCAGTCCCGTTATAACAATCGAGGAGATCGCCGGCTCTTTGCATCGGCTGGCATTGCTCGGTCGTTTGTGCACTTACTGCCTCGGAAGATATGCAAAGCAAAAATATCATCGCTGTTGCTCGCATTTTCGTCCCTTGTCAGCTCCGGCGGCGTTTTTGCTTTGGGCCATCGGGCATCTCTTCTGAATAACGACCGGGGCGGTGTTAGCTTAGAGCCGCCAGCATCTTGGCTCTCGTTTGTAAATAATGGTCCTCGCGTTCCCGCGCCATTTTTTCCTGATGCGCCCTAAAATTGCTCACGCGCCGCAGGATTTCATCGCGTTCTGACGTTGGGCGGGTCATTGGCGTAATGGCGGCTGGAAGTGGGATCGGCCTCGATGTATCGGCAAGCGCTTGCTCGGCTGCCCTGACATCCGGCGCTAAATCTGAAATAGATTGAGGCTTGACGTCCTTTGCAAGCGCCATCGTGCTCTCAATCAGTGCGTCGAGCTCCAGCTTCCAATCCATCACGCTGCCCTCTTGAAAGGGCCGCCGGTAATATGCCCAGCGGCCCGCCGGGCTCAAAATTCTTTGGAAATAAAAAAGAAATCGCCACAGCCCCGGTTGCTCAGACTATCCGCAGCTGGCTGTTGGTGTGGAGTCCCAAATCGGTTCCGCAACCAGGAACACGAAGCTTGTTGCAGACAAGGCACAAAAATATCAGTGACACGGACATACCAAGGAGCGCTGGCGAGCCGTGCGCAAGTCGACCTTCGACCTCGCCGAGGACGAAATGGAGGTCGGTGTCGGCATCCATGGAGAGCCGGGGCGCCAACGCGGATTAATGCTGACGGATCCGGAACCTCTCCAACAAGCGCCTGACGCATTGCGGTTCTTGGCTGGACGCCGTGTTTCGCTTAACGGCTGATCGGTCGAATCCACTCGTTGATCGTCAGCACCATCCGATTCTGGAGCCATGGGACGACGGCCACTCATTTCTCCCTCGCCTTTTTGCAGCATCGCGTCGATCGTGCCGCGGATAGCCTCGGGTCTTGTCACCGGCGGGACCTGATTGGCGGCCCATACGTCGATCGCCTTGATCTGTTCGGACTGCAAGCGGACGCCGACAAGCATTCCCGTCGCCGCGGCCAAAAGCGTCAAGGAGAAATCACAGTATGAGCAGTCTATCCAATGCCATTCTTAAACCGCAAGGCGTGTCGCGACGGGTGACACAGAGCCCATCGCCGACTGGCGAGGGCCAATACCGAGGAGGCTGATCGGGCATCTTCGTTCGCGCACACGTCACTGCGCAATAAGCGCCCCAATCTGTGCCGTCTTGCAACGGCTCCTGAGGATTGTTGGCTTTACCGGCGAGCCAAGTACAGGCCTTGCCGTCCCGCGCGGTCAGCGAATCTCGCTCGGGAGACGAAGCCGACTTGATCTGCACGGGTTCCAAATCAGGAACCTGACAAGCACTCAGCGCAAGAATCTCCGGAGGTGTGAGGCGGCTCACACCTCCACGCCGCACTTCGCACTAATCAGATCTGCAAGAGTTTCCTAGATTTCAACCGAACAGGAGATTTCGCATGAAGCTTCTGATCATTATTTTTTTCATCGCCGCCATCGGTCTGGGAGCTGCTGTGACCGGCATCCCGCGATCACACACGGTCTCGACGATCGGGCGTGCCGGAACAGGAAGCATGTCGACATTGCAAGACATGCAAAGCGGCCGGAGCACAGAAAAGCTCCCGGTCGACGACTTTGACGATCGGTCATTAGTCTTTCCGCGGGAATCGAAGCGCTAAGCAAAAGGCCACCCAGCAGACCCTCAGCCAGGGCTCGCAAATAGATCCAGGCTTGAAAGAACCTTCGAGGTCGAACGAAGGCTTGGTCGAGTGGCGAACCTTACGGGCCCAAGAAAGCGGCCGGAATTGGGTAGCCGTGCCCCAAAAGGCCAAGCGATTCCAGTTCGCCACGATGAGCGTCTACTTCCAGAATGGCCAAGAGAAACACCAGCACGACCGCGGTATAGATAAGGGACGGTGACGTTTCAGCAGGCAAGTCATCAGGGCGGGGCGGTATCGCATCGCGAAGTGATCGCCACGCCGACATGAAATGCAGATACGTCTTAGGTCGTATTTGCATGACGTCGTCCTCGACGTGTCACATGAAGCATAGGATCAGGCTATGCCGGGTTCAAGTCGACAACAGCTATTGCGGCATTGAGTAGCGGGACCATTCTGTCCCGCAGCGCAGCATGGAAACCGAACAACGGCTTCAATCGTTGACGAGACCGAGCGAGCGCAAACATCCGGCGTAACCGCCGGTGACATGCTCGGACGACTTGTAAACCGCAGATGGATTGGGTCCCAAGTCTCAGCATCAGTCTCCGCATCGTTGCCGCTCTGCTGGCGATTTATTCAGCGCCGGCCCAAGCGCAACTGACAGGTCACGGTGGACCCGTGCGGGCGATTGCGATTTCCGAAGATGGCAACAGCGTTCTATCGGGCAGCTTCGACACCGCCGCCATCCGATGGTCGCTCAAGACCGAATCCGCAGACCAGGTCCTCCGCTTTCACTCTAATGCGGTGAACGCGGTTGCCTTCCTGAAGGATGGACGAATGGCGACTGCCGGTGCGGATGCGAAGGTAGCGATCTGGACGCCCGGTCGGCAGCAGCCGGATCGGGTTTTCGAGGGCCATGGCGCTCCGATCGTTTCACTTGCCGTCTCGCCGAATGGCGCAAGATTAGCTTCTGCCTCCTGGGATCATACAGTTCGCGTGTGGTCGCTCGCGGACGGAGCGCAGCAGGTGCTGGAAGGGCATGCGCAGAACGTCAACGGCGTCGCATTCACGCCGGATGGCCGATCGCTGGTGAGCGTGGGTTACGATCGTGAGCTGAGGATCTGGCCATTGGCGGGCGGCACCCCAAATGTCATCACACTGGCCTCACCCCTTAACGCCGTGGCGGTCGCGCCTGACGGCGAGATTGTAACGGGCGGTGCCGACGGGAAGCTGCGCTTCCTGACGGCGGAGGGCCAGGAAAGCAGCGAGGTGCAAGCTGGTCCGACGCCGATCGTGGCGCTGGCGATCTCTCAGGACGGCACATTGATCGCTGCTGCCGGAATTGGCGGCGTCGTGGCCGTCATCGACCGAAAGGCGCGCAACATCGCGCGAACGCTGGTCGATCCAGGTTCGCCCGTGTGGTCGGTCGCTTTCCTGCCGGACAACGCAACATTGCTGACGGGCGGCGCCGATGGCAAGATCCGGCGCTGGAACGCGCGGACCGGCGACCCGATCGGCTCATCGTTGCAAGCCACGCCGCGCGATCCGCTGGCTGCTTACGTGGGAGATCACGGCGCCGAAGTGTTCAGGGCGTGCGTTGCCTGTCACACCCTGTCCGAGAAAGACGCGCAACGCGCGGGCCCCACGCTTGCGGGCTTGTACGGCCGCAGGATCGCGTCGCTGCCTGGTTATCGCTTCTCCGACGCGCTCAAAGCGATGGACATCGTGTGGACGCCCGAGACCGTGTCAAGATTGTTCGAGCTCGGTCCGAACGCCTATACGCCCGGCACAAAAATGCCGGAGCAGCGGATTGGATCTGCGGAGGATCGCAAGGCGCTCACGGATTTCCTGGCGCGCGCCACCGCCAAGTAGCTAACGCTTGGTCTCACGCTCACGCAAATAATCGGCCGTCGTGCGCGGTGGCGCGCGTTCAGGCACGCCGGCGAACGGGTCGAATTGCTGTTCGCTCATTGTGATCACGCGGCAGTCCGCACACATTCTTACCGCATCCAGCCGCTTGTCGCCCGCCGGATACATCCAGTGCCGGCCCTCGAGTTTCGCAGCAATCTTCTCGATCGTGCTCTTTACGCCGAAGGGCTTGTTGCAGCGTATGCAAAGCGCCGGCTCTTCTTCCTTGATGATCAGGGGCGGAGCCCTCGCGGCACGGAAATCGATCTGCGGCTTCAGCGTGATGACCTTTTCGGGGCATGTGCTCTGGCATAGCCCGCACTGCACGCAGGCATCTTCGACGAACTTCAGCACCGGACGTTCGGGATCGTCGCGAAGTGCGCCTGTGGGGCACGCCGAGACGCAGGAAAGGCAAAGTGTGCATCCGTCCGTATTGACGGTGACTGCACCAAACGGCGCACCTTGGGGCAACGCAATGACGTCGGTCGGTGCAGGCGCAACGCGGTGCAGTTCCTGAAGGGCGAGGCGAAGCAGGTCGCGCCGCTTGCCGACCGTTTTGAAGGTTGCGGGACGTCCCACAGCCGGCGCCGGCTCGATCGTGCGCAGCGCCTCGCCGAGCGCATCCGGATCGTCCGTTTCGATCGTCGCGACCCGGTGCCCGGAAAATCCGAGTCCGGAAACGATGGTATCAGCCATCGCGATCGTCTGCGAAAGACCGGCGACGTCGTGCAGTGGTTTTGCCCGTAGAAGAAAGCGGATCCCTGCTGCGCCGTAGGCAAAGGATGCAGCGACGGCTTCCAATCCAACCTGCGTCACCTCGTTGACCGTAAGCGGCAGCACATTGGCGGGAAGCCCGTCGCCGTGGCGGGCGAGCGCGTCGATCAGCGCGCTGCCATGCTGACTGTCGTGCACAAGCACGACGGGATTGGAACCGCCGGCTTCGCGGTAGGTCAAAAGCATCGCACGTAATTTGTGCAGCAGCGCATCTGCGGGCGGCAGGGCATAGGATGCTGCGCCCGTCGGGCAGGCCGCGGCGCACTGACCGCATCCGGCGCAAACTTCGGAGTTGATTTTGACGTGGTCGCCATCTGGCGTGATCGCTGCGGTCGGACAGAGGTCGAGACAGCGATGGCAACCCGCCAGCTTCGAGCGCGAATGGACGCAAATCTCCGCGGTGAAATTGACGTATTTCGGCTTGTCGAAGCTGCCGACAAGGTCACGCGCTTTGAGCACTACGCGCAGCATCGCGGTCGGGTCCCGCGGATCGGCGCGGAGATAGCCGTCGCGCAAGTCATGCGTGGGAAAAAACGGCGTTCCGCCGGAGAGATCAAGGACGATGTCGCAGCGCGAAGTCAGGCGGCTGCGCGGAGCTTCGAAGACGAGCGCGCCGCGCGAGGAGGGACGGGGGGCCGCATAGTCGTCGACCGTCAGCTCAAACGCCCCCAAATAGCCCTTTGCGTTGCGGATCGTTCCCTGGACGATCGGAAACGATGTCGTTGCTGGCGGCGTGATCTGCGCCGGCTTTGTGATCATGACCGTCACGTCGAGGTGATCGGCGAGCAGTTGGCCTGCTTCGACCGCAACTTCGTCGCGGCCATAGATCAGGATCACCCCTTCGCTCGATAAAGTGACAAATGGAAAAGCAGGCGCAGGCTCGGACGCAGCGGCGAGCAGCGCCGCCATTTTTGGGCCCGCCTTCGTCCCCTCCGTGGACCAGCCCGCCGTCTCGCGAAGGTTGACGAATTCCAATTTCCCGGAACGTCCTTCCGACTTATCGACAAACAGCGGGGCCTCCTGGGTGCAGCCGACGATAAGCGGTCCTTCCGCCTTCGCCGCGTTGCGAAAAATATCAAGCTCACCCCGGCAGAGCTGGCGGAACTCGGCGATTTCGCTATTGCGGCATCCTCGCTTAACGGCGGCCGTATCGAGGCGCATCGTGTCTTCGCACGAGCAGATCAGGATCGTGTTCGACGGATCCGGCATGCGCAGCTATTTACCTCCTGAAGGGGTCTGGGAACGACGGTGAGTGGACTCGCGTCGACCCTTCTGCTCGATTAAGGTATTCTCACAAGAGAAGAAAAGGAAGCTGGAGGTCCGACTGACACCGACAGCCCCTAGGCGCTCATCGATCTCGGAGCCAATCAATCTGCCTCCGCCGTTCACGCTGGTGAGGCTGCGCGAGAGTCATGATGCCTTCGTCCACGCCATCGATATCGCCGACGAGAGCGGGGCAGGTACGCTGACCTATGTGGGACGGTTCGATCTTGCCGAGTTCGCAGTCGTGCTTGAACCCGGCGAGGCCTTGCGCACCGCGCGTCGCGCTTTCTACGCGGGAATGGTAGCGCTCACCGACGCCTTGCGTGCGTATGCGCCGCCGAACAAGGAGATCGCGATCGACTGGCCGGACGCGATCCGTGTCGACGGCGACCTTGTTGGCGGCGGGCGGCTTGGCTGGCCCTCGTCCGCAAAAGAGGATGAGCCTCCGCGCTGGCTGGTGTTCGCCGCCATGATCCGGACAGTTGCGATGGCCGACACGGAAGCCGGCGTGTATCCGCTCGCTTCAGCACTGGACCAGGAGGGTTTTGGTGAGGCCGGCGCGGTTCAAGTGACGGAGAGCTTTGCGCGGCATCTGATGCGCGCTCTCGACGCCTGGCAAATCGACGGATTCGACGGCATCGCGCGCGAATTTCTACGACAGCTGTCGCGTGAACGGAAGACCACGCATGCGATCGCTGACAACGGCGATCTTCTGGTACGCAGGATCGGCACAAACAAGACAGATCGGCACGACCTGAAGACGAGCCTGCTATCGCCCTCCTGGTTCGATCCAAAACTCGGAGGACCGCACTAGTGAAGCTCTTGCGCACCATTGCGCTCGATCCATCCGACACCTTCGTGTTCGACGTGGCGGCCGACCCGGGCGATTGGGCGGTGTCGGGCGCGTTCCGCTTTTGCGATCGGGATCCGGCGAAGCTGAGCGGCAGGGACCGCTCGGCGTTTCGAAGCGGTTTCCTCGGAGTGCAGTCCTGGGGCTGGTCGACGCTCGTGCAAATCGTCCACGCTACTGAGGACGATCGCCGGACGTTGGTGGAACTCCTTACGGGGCAGCTCGTGGAGCGGTTCGGGGCGCCGGATCCTGCTACGGCGCGCCTTGCTGCGGAAGAGGAAGTCGCCTTTGCGCAATCGCTCTGCACGCTTCCCATCAGCGCGCTGATCGCGGTTCGCCGTTCGGCGAGCGATGGCGAGGTCCGCGAGTCATTCCGCAGATTGCAACTGCGTGAGGACCAGCGTCACGGCAAGGCGTTCTCCTTCATGGAGATAGAGGATGACATCGCGCCCGACAGCGCTCTCAACCTTGCAAACATGAGCGAGGAGCCGCCACGACGATGAGGGATTTCTGGATTGCCTGCGGCCACCACCTGCTCGATCACAATGCGAGCGGCGGGCTCGTGGTCACGGATGAGTTCCTGAAGGCCTATTTCGTGCGCCCCGAACTGATGCCGCCGGACGACGCTTGCGCGGTCGAGCGCAGGCTGCACCAGGAGCTGCTCGCTGACCCGCGCCGGGCAGTCGCTGCGGAGGAGGTTGCCGCGATCGCCGACGCGGATGCGCGGCAGAACTGGCAATTCGTGCTGGCATTTCGCAAGCTTCTGCTGCGTGAGCCCACGTTGGAAGCGGCCTATCTTGCATTGGTTAGGTCAAGATCCGTCAACTTGCCACCGCTGTTTTTGAACCACCTTGTTCACGTGATCCTGCGAAATGCGCTTGATGGCTGCGAGGACCCGTTCGTGCTGCGCGCGGCTGAACTGTTCTTCCGGCCGCAGCGCATCGTGCCGCACGAACACTCGCTGCTGTTGGGTGACGAGGAAGTCATTGGCGGGCCAAGCCCGACGCCCGTGTTATCGCTGATGTCCATGTTGGGGGCAACGACCGACGCCGAGGTCGACGTCCTCAGCGAGGGGAATGCCGACAGCTACTGGAAGCGCAGCGATCAGTTCGATCTTGCGCTCGATTTCACCGGCGGAACACGGGGGCCGGCTGCGCTGGCGGACGCCATGAAACTCTGGATCCTTCATTTGCTTGGAATTGACGTCGTAATCGAGCCGCTCACCGCCCTGCGCGATGCGAAGCTCACCTGGTATGTTGGGCTCGATGCTGAAGCCACCCGGACGGGCGACCGGCTTTGGCATGGAGACGCTCTGGATGACCGCACCGCAAGCCGTGTGCTGGCGCTGTTCCGGCTCACCTTTCCCGATACCGGCCTGGTCGTTGATGCCGTCGGGCGCGAGCCGGTCTATCTGATCCTTGCGATGACTTCCGATCAGCTGGTGCGGATGAAGCCGCAGAATCTGTTGACGGGGTTGCCGATCAGACACCTGGAGGCTGCAACGTGAGCGCCGGCGTCCTTCCATTGTTGCGCATTCCGGTCGGCGTCGTGGTTGAGCGCCGCAAGGCGGATTCCCCATGGATCGATTTTGTCTGGCGCGGCATCGGCGTGTTACCGGATGAGCCGGAGATGACGCCGTGGACTGTCCTACGGGAGCAAGAGGGAACGACGCTCTTTTATGCCGGGAGCGCGACGGTCGATCTCTATCGTTCGGAAACCGGGCGCTACCGCGATAATCTTGCCACTGGCGCTCCCAGTGTCTGGATCGTATTGACTCCTTCCGAGGGTGCCTGGCCCTACGCTGTTTCGGCCGTCACCGCGGACCCCGCTGAAGGGGAGGCATTCACGGAGGCCGGTGCCAATCTGGTCGAAGCTGTGCCGATGCCTGAGGTGCTGCATGAGGCGATTGAAAATTTCATTGCCGAGCACCACGTCGAGACGGAGTTCGTCAAGCGCGAGCGGCGGCACGCCGATCCGGAGGCGCTTGCGCGACGTCACCACGAAGGTGAGCACGAATGAGCGACGAGGAATTCCTGGCGCGCTGGTCGCGTCGCAAGCAAGAAGCGAAGGCCAGTCACGCTGAACCTGCGCCGGAAGAAGCTGCTGAGGCGTATCGGTCGGTGTCCTCCGACGGTGCCGCGGCAGAGCCAGCTCCCGCCGAGACGGAACTTTCGAGCTTGCCCCCAATTGAATCGATTGATGCGGCTACCGACATCACGGCCTTCTTGCGCAAAGGCATTCCGCAGGAGTTGGGCCATGCGGCACTTCGTCGCGCCTGGAGCGCCGATCCTGCCATCCGCGATTTTGTGGGTTTGGCAGAAAACGCCTGGGACTTCAATGACCCGAACGCCATGGCTGGCTTCGGTGCGCTCCACTATTCTGCCGAGCAGGTTGACGCACTCGTCCGCCGCATCGTCGGGGGCGTGGTGGAGACCGCTGAGAGCCTCCCCAACCCGCTCGCAGAGACTGCCGAAGATGCTGCGCGATCGGCTCATGCGGAGGCCGGTTTCGCGCAATCATCAAACCCGGTGAAGGCGATCACGGATCCTCGACCGTTCGACGAGTCCGCAGCCGCGGAATTGCCGTCAAATTCTGCTGCATCGCAACCGGTAGCTGCGAGCGAAGGGACTTCACCTCCGCGCCGCACACATGGCGGAGCGTTGCCTCAGTAGACTGCGACTAAATGCGATAGCCTCAAGCTATGGCTATCAATTGACCGCTCCCCGACACAAGCTTAGTCTTTGTTAAGCAAACGCAATCAAGCGGTTGGCCCCTAGGATGGGAGGTCGGCGTGCGCGATGCGGGCCTTGAACGTGCCATCGATGTCGCAGGCGGCGTTGCCCAGCTTGCCCGAGAAATCGGTATTGCCCAGCCCTCAGTGTCGAACTGGAACAGGGTGCCGGCGCAACGTGTGATTGCGGTCGAAGGCGCAACCGGCGTGTCGCGCAAGGTGCTTCGTCCCGATCTCTATGGAGAGCCTGCAGCGACGGACGACGCGGTTGATCCGATCGATGCAGGGCGTGCGGAAGAATACGCGCTGCTTGCAACCTTGCTCTCCTCCGCACCGTCAGCTGCATTGCTCGAACAAATCGCGCAACTGAAGGGCGATGCGACTCCGCTTGGCCGCGCCCACGCGACCCTCGCAGACGCCGCATCGACTGCGGTCGCAACCGAGGTCGAGCGCGAATATTTCGATCTGTTCGTCGGTCTCGGCCGTGGCGAGTTGCTGCCTTACGCATCCTATTACCTGACCGGCTTTCTCAACGAACGCCCGCTGTCGCGCCTGCGCGACGATCTCGCCGCGCTCGGCATCGAGCGGGTGGAGAACAATTTTGAGCCCGAGGATCACGCGGCGACGCTGTGCGAGATTATGGCGGGCCTTGCTTCCGGCCGCTTCCTGGTATCGCCGCAGGCACAGCGCGCCTTCTTCGAGAAGCATGTGTCCCGCTGGATGGGACGTTTGTTCGTCGACATGGAGAAGGCGGCAAACGCCAAAGTCTACCGGTCGGTCGGGACGCTTGGACGAGTTTTTCTGGAAATAGAATCCGAGGCTTTCACGTTCGCCAACTGACCAGCGCCGTTGGTCCAGGAGAGATGCGATGAGAGACGAGAAGAAAACGACAGTCGACCGCCGTGGCTTCCTTCGCAAGGTCGGCATCGGCACGGTCGGCGCGGGTGCAACGCTGGCAACACCCTTGATGATACCCGCGCAGGCCGACAGCGAGACCGACGAAGAGAAACGCAAGACGCGCTACAAGGAAACTGACCATGTGAAAGCCTATTACCGCGTCAATCGTTATCCTGGTTGAAGGAGGCGGCTGTGCTGATCAAGAGAACACAACAGCGTTCCGAACCCGCTCCACGTGGATCAATCGCGGCAGGCTTGTCCGGGCAAACCGATGGTCTCGACCGCCGAACCTTCTTGCGCCGGTCCGGCCTTGCCGGCGGCGCGCTTGCCGCGTTGGGCACGCTGCCGGTCGGCGGCGTCCGCAAGGCGAAAGCGGCAGTGGCAGGTCCGCTCACATTGGGAGCGACCGTTCGCAAGAGCATTTGCACGCATTGCTCGGTTGGATGCACCGTGACCGCGGAGGTGTTGAACGGGGTATGGATCGGCCAGGAGCCGAGCTGGGATTCCCCGATCAATCGCGGATCGCATTGTGCGAAGGGCGCTTCCGTGCGCGAACTCGTGCACAGCGATCGGCGACTGCGGTATCCGATGAAGCTCGTGGGCGGACAGTGGACGCGCGTCTCCTGGGACACAGCGATCAATGAGATCGGCGACAAGCTGCTCGAAGTTCGCGACAAGTCCGGCCCGGATTCGGTCTACTGGCTCGGATCGGCCAAAATGACCAACGAAGGCGCCTATCTGTTCCGCAAGCTCGGCGCGTTCTGGGGCACCAACAACACTGACCATCAGGCACGTATCTGCCATTCGACAACCGTCACTGGCGTGGCCAACACCTGGGGCTACGGCGCGATGACCAACAGCTTCAACGACATCCGCAATGCCAAGACCCAGGTCATCATGGGCGGCAATCCGGCCGAGGCGCATCCGGTTTCGCTTCAGCATCTGCTCGAGGGCAAGGAGCTTCAAAAGGCCAACTTTATCGTCATCGACCCGCGCCTGACGCGTACCGCCGCCCATGCGACTGAATACGTGCGCATGCGGCCGGGCACCGATATCCCGGTGCTCTACGGCATGATGTGGCACATCCTCCAGAACGGGTGGGAGGACAAGGAGTTCATCAAACAGCGCGTCTACGGTTTCGATGATCTCCGCAAGGAAGTTGAGAAGTGGAATCCGGAAGAAGTCGAGCGCGTCAGCGGAGTTCCTGGCGAACAGCTCAAGCGCGTCGCCAGGATGTTTGCCACGGAGAAGCCGTCAACGCTGATCTGGGCCATGGGACAGACGCAGAAGACCGTCGGCACCGCAAACGTACGGGCGAGCTGCATCGCATTGTTGATGACTGGCAACGTCGGCAAGGCCGGCGCGGGCGCCAATATCTTCCGTGGCCATGACAACGTGCAAGGAGCGACGGACGTCGGGCTCGATATCGTCACGCTGCCGTTCTATTACGGCCTCGCCGAAGGCGCGTGGCGGCACTGGTCGCGGGTTTGGGAAGTCGACTACGACTTCTTGAAGTCGCGCTTCGACTCCAAGCAGATGATGGAAACCCCCGGCATCCCGCTCACCCGCTGGTTCGACGCGGTGACGCTGCCGAAAGATCAGGTCGCGCAGAAAGACAATGTGCGGGCGGTATTCGTGCAGGGCCATGCCAGCAACAGCATCACCCGCATTCCGGAATCTCTGAACGGTCTAAAGGCGCTCGAACTGTTGGTCATCGCCGACCCGCATCCGACCACCTGGGCCTCGCTCGCCGTGGAGGCCGGGCGCAAGGATGACGTCTACATTCTCCCGGTTGCCACTCAGTTCGAGTGCAAGGGTTCGCGCGTTGCCTCGAACCGCTCGCTGCAATGGGGCGAGCAGATCGTAAAGCCGGTGTTCGAATCGAAGGATGACCTCGAGGTCATCTATCTGACGGCGAAGAAGTTCGGATTCGCCGACAAGATGTTCAAGAACATCAAGGTCGAGAACAATCTGCCGGTCGCGGAGGACGTGCTTCGGGAAATGAACCGCGGCAGCTGGTCTACCGGCTATTGCGGGCAATCGCCCGAGCGTCTCAAGGCGCACATGAAGAACCAGGCGAAGTTCGACATGCTGACGATGCGGGCGCCCAAGGATGATCCTGAAGTCGGCGGCGACTATTACGGCCTCCCCTGGCCGTGCTGGGGCTCACCGGAAGTCAAGCATCCAGGCACGCCGCTGCTCTACAACACAAATCTCGGCGCGATGGACGGTGGCGGCACGTTCCGGCCGCGTTTCGGCATCGAGCGCGAGGAGAAGCTTCCCGACGGCACGACGCGAAAGGTCAGCCTGCTGGCGGACGGGTCCTATTCCAAGGATTCGGAAATCAAGGACGGCTATCCGGAATTCACGCTTGCCGTGCTGAAGAAGCTCGGATGGGACAAGGATCTCACCGAAGCGGAGATGGCGACGATCAACAAGGTCAATTCCGCCAATCCCGAGGCTGTGTCGTGGTCGCTCGACCTGTCGGGCGGCATCCAGCGCGTGGCGCTGAAACACGGCTGTGTGCCCTACGGCAACGGCAAGGCGCGCATGAATGCGTTCGGCCTGCCCGATCCCATTCCAGTCCACCGCGAGCCGATCTACACGCCGCGCGTCGAGCTGGTCTCGAAATATCCCACGCTCCCGGATGCCAGGCAGTTCCGCCTGCCCAATATCGGCTTCTCGGTGCAGAAGGCCGCGGTAGATAAGGGGATCGCCAAGCAATTCCCGCTCATCCTCTCCTCGGGTCGTCTCGTCGAGTACGAGGGCGGCGGCGAGGAAACGCGCACCAACCCGTGGCTCGCAGAACTGCAGCAGGACATGTTCATCGAGATCAGCCCGGCCGATGCCGCCGATCGCGGCATCAAGGACGGTGGATGGGTCTGGGTCACGGGCGCCGAGAGCAATTCCAAGGCCAAGATGAAGGCGCTTGTTACCGAGCGTGTCGGCAAGGGCGTCGCTTGGATGCCCTTCCACTTCGGCGGATGGTTCGCAGGCCAGGATCTTCGCGGCAACTACCCGAAGGGGACCGATCCGATCGTTCTCGGCGAAAGTGCGAACACGATCACCACCTATGGATACGATCCGGCGACCGGCATGCAGGAGCCCAAAGTCACTCTCTGCCAAATCGCGGCGGCATAAGGAGCAACGACCATGGCACGTATGAAATTCCTCTGCGACGCCGACCGTTGCATCGAATGCAATGCCTGCGTGACCGCCTGCAAGAACGAGCACGAGGTGCCTTGGGGCATCAATCGCCGCCGCGTCGTCACCATCAACGACGGCAAGCCCGGCGAACGTTCGGTGTCCATGGCCTGCATGCATTGCACCGATGCGCCTTGCGCCGCGGTTTGCCCGGTGAACTGCTTCTACACGACGGCCGACGGTGTCGTGCTCCACTCCAAGGACCTGTGCATCGGCTGCGGCTATTGCTTCTACGCCTGTCCCTTCGGCGCGCCGCAATATCCGAAGGTCGGCAATTTCGGCTCGCGCGGCAAGATGGACAAGTGCACCTACTGCGCCGGCGGTCCCGAGGCCGATGGCAGCGAGGAAGAATACGAGAAGTACGGAGCCAATCGTCTGGCCGAGGGCAAGCTGCCGCTCTGTGCCGAAATGTGCTCAACCAAGTCGCTGCTCGCCGGCGACGGCGAAATCATCGCCCAGATCTACAAGGAGCGGGTCACCAAGCGCGGCTATGGCTCCGGGGCCTGGGGCTGGAAGACCGCTTATCGCGAGACGGTCGAGTCCTGAACCGGCGCGGCGGCAAGTAGGGAATATCGAGGAGGAAGCTCATGGCGTCTTTTGGCAAATATATCCGCCTGGTTCTCGGCGCTTGGGCGTTCTTGCTGATCATCGCGACGTCGATGCCCGTCAACGCCCAGCTGGTTAACCCGACCGCAAGCTCCGTGAAGGAACAGCAGCTTCTGCAGGAGTTCAACCGCATCCAGGGACGTGTCAGCATTCCCGACCAGCGCTCGGGCGTCCTCGAACAGCCGGCCGGCCGTGATTGGCGTGAGTTCCGCAACGTCACGCTGCGCTGGATCGGCGGCATCGCCATCCTCGGCATGATCGCCGTGATGGTGATCTTCTATTTGACCCGCGGCATGGTTCGGCTCGAGAGCGGCCGGTCGGGGCGCAGCATCGTCCGCTTCACGGGGTTCGAGCGCTTCGCGCATTGGATGGCCGCAACATGCTTTATCATCCTTGCAGTCTCGGGGCTGAACATCACCTTCGGCCGTCCGCTGCTGTTGCCGCTGATCGGCTTCGAAGCATTCTCCGAATGGTCGCAATGGGCGAAATACGCCCACAACTACCTGAGCTTTCCCTTCACCATCGGCGTGGTGCTGATCTTCCTGATGTGGATCGGCGGCAACATTCCGAACAAGGTGGATGCTAATTGGATCAAGAGGGGTGGCGGACTTGTCGGTCACGATCATCCGCCTGCCTATCGCTTCAATGCGGGCCAGAAGGCGATCTACTGGATCGTCGTGATCGGAGGCACCGCGGTTGCGGTCACCGGCTACGAGCTGATGTTTCCGTTTTACATATCGGGAATCGAAGGAATGCAGCTTGCCCAGATCGTACACTCGGTGGTCGCGGTCCTCTTCGTCGCTGCGATGCTGGCGCACATCTACATCGGTACCATCGGCATGGAGGGCGCTTTCGAGGCGATGGGCAGCGGCACTGTCGATATCAATTGGGCCAGGGAGCACCACAGCCTTTGGCTTGAAGAACAAAGTGCGCGCGCCGGTGCTAATGATTTGCGGTCCCACCCGGCCGCTACGCCGGCGGAGTAGGCCGGCATCCGGCTAGTTGAGTTCAGATTTCGTCAAAGTCGTACGCCCGTCGTCGCGAAGGCCTGTTCAACAGGCTCTTGCACGCGATCGAGAACGGCGACGGCAAGTGCCGCGACGACAAGGGCAGCTACACAGGCGAGCAAGAAAGCTTTCATGGCAGTTCTCCGCGAGGGCTCGGGAGCTCGTGAAAATTATACAAAATAGCTCACCGAGGACAACTTGGTCGTAAGCGTTAGGCGCCGTTATTCGCATATTGTCGACGTCAATCAGACTAGAGCTGCTCCGCTTCCGCTCAACGTGAAAATGCGCGCCGGCTATTCTTCGAAGCTAAACCCTATGAAATAGGACTTGGTTCTCGAGTAAGACCAGCACCGTGTTCTAGCCGCGAGATTTCGCGGGACATTGGGGCGCTACGGATCTAATTATGGCTGGTAGAATAGCTGATTGGTTTGGGCTGTCCTGACCAAACGGACCCCGCTACCAATTCTACGATTTGATACGCCACTTTTCGATTTTCAATGATCCAGCCCGCTCAACAGTAACGCCTAATCCGCGCAGAGGGCCGGCAAGGCAATACGTCAATTAACGTATTGCAGCGCAAAACGTACGCGTGGAAGCTGAAATCCGAGCCCGATGCGCCTATCAGCATCTAAGGTAGACTCGGATGAGTTCGGAACAACTACCCGCCTCTGTTCGATCTTCATTTGGGCCGAAGTTAGCGCTGGTCGCCGCGATACTTTCGACGGCGACTGGCCTTGCGGTCGCCCTTGCCGACTCCATGAGCGCTTATATGGCGGTTGCAGTCGGCAGCGCGCTGGGCGGAGTAGCGCGATTCTGGTGTTCCGGGATAACGGCGCGGCTCTACGGCGAGACCTTTCCGTGGGGCACCCTGCTCGTGAATGTCGTGGGCTCGTTCATCATTGGGTTCTTCAGCACGTTCACTGGGCCGGATGGCCGGATCATTGCCAGCACGACGGCGCGCCAGTTCGTGATGGTCGGGATTTGCGGTGGGTACACGACATTTTCGTCATTCAGCCTGCAGACGCTCAACCTGGTGAATGACGGTGAATGGCTTTACGCCGCGGCCAATACCTTTGGCTCCGTCCTGCTCTGTTTTTTCTCAGTATGGGCCGGACACGCGATTGCCGCGAGCATGGGTGGCATGAAGTTCACCTGAGCTGAATGGAAGTTACTACGAAGCGCAAGCAGCGAAGGTCGCGCAGCCAGACCTATATCAGGCAGGGCGCGTTGCGCTCGCCGGCACCGAACGCCGGGTCGACGGCAACTCCCTGATCGCGCCGCGCGCGGCGCTGGTCGTAAGCGCGGCATAGGCGCGCAGTGCCGTGGAAACCCGCCTCTTCCGATTTCCCGGCTTCCACGCCTCTTCGGCGCGCGCTTCCATCGATGCGCGCCTTCGCGACAGCTCTTCGCTCGATACTGCGAGGACAATGGAGCGATTCGGAATATTGATCGCAATCGGGTCGCCATCCTGCACCAGCGCGATCGTGCCGCCTTCTGCCGCTTCGGGTGACACATGTCCGATCGAAAGACCGGAAGTGCCGCCGGAGAACCGACCGTCGGTAATGAGCGCGCAGGACTTTCCAGAGTCCCTTCGATTTCAGATAGCTCGTGGGGTAGAGCATCTCCTGCATGCCAGGACCGCCTCTGGGGCCCTCGTACCTGATAACCACAACGTCTCCCGGTTGAACTTTACCCGTGAGAATGCCTTCGACTGCCGCGTCCTGGCTCTCGAAAACCCGCGCCGGCCCGGAAAAGTCGAGCGCACTTTGGTCAACTCCGGCGGTCTTGACGATACAGCCTTCCTCCGCGAGATTCCCGTAGAGCACAGCGAGACCGCCGTCCTTGCTGTAGGCATGGGCTGCATCTCGAACGACGCCTGTCGCGCGATCGAGATCGAGTTCATCAAACCGCCGCTCCTGACTGAACGCAATGGTCGTCGGCACACCGCCTGGGGCGGCACGGTAGAAGGACTGCACGGTATCGCCTCGCGCGCGGCGAACGTCCCAGCGGTCGAGCGCATCGCCCAGCGTGGCACTGTGCGTAGTACCGACAGTGCGGTCGATCAGGCCTGCGCGATCGAGTTCGCCAAGAATCGCCATGATGCCGCCGGCCCGGTGAACGTCCTCAAGATGCACGTCAGGCACCGAGGGTGCGACCTTGCACAGGACCGGGACGCGACGGGAGAGGCGATCGATGTCCGACATCGTGAACTCGATCCTGGCCTCGTACGCGGCTGCGAGCAGATGCAGCACCGTGTTGGTCGATCCGCCCATCGCAATATCGAGTGTCATCGCGTTCTCGAATGCTTTGACGCTGGCGATATTTCGCGGCAGGACGGAGGCGTCGTCCTGCTCGTAGTACCGCCTGGCGAGATCGACGATCAGATGACCAGCCTCGACAAATAGCCGCTTGCGGTCGGCATGTGTGGCAAGCACCGTTCCGTTGCCGGGGAGAGCCAAACCGAGCGCCTCCGTCAGGCAGTTCATGGAGTTCGCGGTGAACATCCCGGAACACGAGCCACATGTCGGACAGGCAGAGCGCTCCATGACCTCGACGTCCTGATCGCTGAACCGGCTGTCGGCCGCCGCGACCATGGCATCGACCAGATCGACGGTCAGCGTCTTCCCGTGCAGCTTGACCTTGCCGGCTTCCATCGGGCCGCCCGACACGAAAACAGCCGGTATGTTGAGGCGCAGGGCAGCCATCAGCATGCCCGGCGTGATCTTGTCGCAATTGGAGATGCAGACCAGCGCGTCGGCGCAATGGGCATTTGCCATGTATTCGACGCTGTCAGCGATGAGCTCGCGCGACGGCAGGCTGTAAAGCATGCCATCGTGGCCCATCGCGATACCGTCGTCGACCGCGATCGTGTTGAATTCCTTGGCAACCCCGCCGGCGTTTTCGATCTCGCGGGCGACGAGCTGGCCAAGATCCTTCAGATGGACGTGGCCAGGCACGAACTGGGTGAAGGAATTCACCACCGCGATGATCGGCTTCCCAAAGTCGGAATCCTTCATGCCGGTTGCGCGCCACAAGCCGCGCGCACCGGCCATGTTCCGGCCGTGGGTGGTTGTTCGGGATCGGTACTGCGGCATGACAAGTTTTCCAATCAGGGTCTTGGTGGATTTACGTTCATATGTCCGGACTGATGCAAGTGCATCAGGCGGGCAGAGACATTTCGGTTCCGTATTGCAGCACTTGGACCTTTTCGATCGTGACCAATCCACTCGACATCATGGTATCCAGCACCGGAAGAAACTTGTCGATCTTCTCTTGGGCATCGACAATCTCGACCACGACCGGCAAGTCCTGCGAAAGACGCAGGATCTTGGTGGTGTGGATGTGCGTTGAGTGGCCAAATCCGACGTGCCCGCGCAGTACGGTAGCGCCCGCAAGATGCATCTCCCGCGCCTTCAGTACAATTGCCTCGTGGAGGGGGAGGTGACCGGCCTTGTCGTTCTCGCCAAAGAAGATTCGGAGCAAGATAGCGTCCCGGGGAAGCTGCATGGTCAGATCCACTTCATAGCGTTAATGCCTGAGGCAAGCATATTGCCACTCCAGACCGCGAGCACACAAGGCAGCCTACCGGAAGAGGTTGGTGCCCGCATATTGCCATTCTCCATCATCTGTCAAATCGGGCGTTTGCAAGCTAAAAAATGCGTCGTCTCCCGCCAAAGCCGCCCCATTGGCGGGAGCACTCATTCGTTCTGAGTGTTGCGTAGCGGTACTTGAAAGGCCATCGTCATTTCACCACCAAAACCGGACAGTGCGCGAGTTGCACGATCCGATCGGCGCGACTGCCGATCAGTCGTTCGTACAGCGCCGAGTGGCCAGTTGCACCGATAATGAGCAGCTCGGCCTTGAGCTCCTCGGCAAGTTCGACAATGTCCCGTACAGGATGCCCGGCAATGACATGGGTATGAAGCTTGACATGATTTTCTTCGGCTTCTGCCCGCGCCCGCTGCAGAACCCTGTGGAAACGGCGGGCGGCCGTTCCAGTCTCCTCGCGAATCTCCTCGATGAACTCCGGCATGTAGTCGATCTCCTCCACGCACACCATGTGAAGTTCTGAAGCATTTTGTCTGGCTATTGAGAGCGCCAGAGCGAGGGCATGAAACGCATGCTCAGAGCCGTCATTGGCATGCAGGATCTTCCTGAACATAGCACGCTCCCGTGTTACTCCGCTCTTCGTGTCATCGGTCGAAGCTGCGTGACTTCTCCTCGATCCTCGGACGCCTGCTCGGGACCGGCTTCCGGCAACAGGTGGTGAGGAAGATAGAATGCATTGGCGATCACGGTGGGGATCACGGCGCTCGCAATCACCGTCGCCACCAGAGCCGAATACTGGCTTTGGTTGATGATTCCATGGGACAGGCCGAATAGCGAGGAGATGGTGCCGAACGTCAGACCCGTCGACATCAACAGCGTCGTGTACATCGCCTCCTTGTTCGGCGACCCGAAGAACTTCGTGACCGGATAAACGCCGACGACCTTGCTAGCTATCTTGACGACAAGAAAGAAGATGAAGGCCGCAGGGGCCGCGACAAGAGCCGGTATCGAGACGAACGAGCCGGCGCGAATGAAATAAAACGGCGTCAGCAGTCCGAACGTGAGCGTTCGCAGTCGACGCACGAGCGCGTGATCCTTGCCGACGGTGCCTGCCAATACCATCCCGATGAGGTAGGCGGGAAGCACGGCCTCGCTGTCGGCCCAGGTCGCGAGTGCGCCCATTCCAAGCAGGCAAAGAAGCAGGAATTTGGTCTCCAATTCCGACGGGCGACCTCCGTACATCTTGAAAAACCGGGGTGTCAGCCACGGCAGGACCACGAACACCACCACGCCGACGCCGAGGAAGATCAGCGTCTTCATCGTGAATGGCGCGAAGATCAAGCCGAGGGCCACGACCGTACCGAGGTCGGTGACGAAGCACGCCGCCAGCACGGTCTTGCCGTACTCGGTAACGTTGAAACCGAACTCGATCATCACGGCATAGACGACAGCGACCGACGTCGTCGACATGGCGACGCCGGCAAGCCAGCTCGGCATCACTTCCCATCCGAGCAAGTAATGCGCTGCCGCCGCGCAGCCCAGAAACGGAAAGAAGAAACTTGCAAGGCCAACGCCAGCCGCTTCCTTCCACTTCAATTTGAAGACCACCGGATCGAGCTCCGCGCCTGCGAGGAACGTGAGGACTATGGCGCCGATACCGGAGAGGAATTTAACCCACGACTCGTCGGTTCCAAGCACCGCCGATCCGATCGCGGCGCCGATGATCAACTGCGCGATCGTACCAACGACGATCTCAGACAGAGCGGTCGAAATGCGCAACCAGATCGACAGAAGGCTCGCGACCAGCGCGAGTCCCAACCACAATGCCGCAAGTGCCCAAACGCCAGTCATCCGCCAGTCTCCTGCCTAGTCCCTTGGTTCGCTTCGGCCACGCGCGAACGGATGCATTCGCGCGCACTTACGACGATACAAGCCTGGAAGCAGCGGGAGTGCCGAGGCAAGCTCCTACCGACGCCAGGCGCCCGGTAGGAGTCATCAGCCTCATCGGCGGTTGCGGGGGACCCCATCCCCTCTGAACAGCTCAATTCTAGCGGGGATTTGAACAGTGGCAAGCTCAAACCAGCGCGAACAGCGGGGTCAAGCAGGCCACAGCAGCATCGACATGGCCGAGCGGCGCCTCGTGTGCGATATTCGCCAGACGCCGCAATCGAGGGGACATGCCACCCTGCGCACCCGAATCGCTTGTTCGACGTTAGGAGTTACCGCCTTCGCCTCAAACGGGATTGAACCATTGACGAAGATTCTCCTGATCCGACATGGCCATGTCGAAGGCATCGAACCAGAACGCTTTCGCGGTCGTGCCGACCTGCCTCTGACCCATCGTGGAGTTTCAGAGGCTCAGGCCGTCGCGCGGCGGATCGCGTCCGCATGGCGGCCGGTCAAGGTCTATACCAGTCCCTTGCAGCGATGCATCGAAACCGGCCACGCCATTGCCACAGCTTGCGGCGTCGAGTCCCAAGCCATCACCGAACTCAACGACATCGATTACGGCGCCTGGCAATTCTGGAGCTACGAGGAGATCGAGAAAACCGATCCGCAGCGCTTCGCTGCTTGGTTCGCCACCCCTCATCTGGTCCGCTTCCCGAACGGCGAGTCGCTGCAGGATATGGTTGCCCGGACCGCGGATGCGCTTCGGCTCGTTCTCGACCGGCATGTTGAGGACACTGTCGCGCTGGTTGGCCACACCAGCGTGAACCGCGCCTTGCTGCTTCAGTTGGTCGATCAGCCCCTTTCCGCTTATTGGCGACTTGACCAAGCGCCATGCCGCATCAACGAGATCGACGTGATTGGCGGGCGAATCGCCGTTGTACGGATCAACGAAACGCAACACCTCGATACTCTTCCCGGCTGACTAGAAGCCCTCGGCCAATCGCGGACTACCCGGCCGCGGAGAGCGGTTGTTGCTGGAGCGGCCGGATGCGCTCCGAGCCGAATTCAGCTTCGTACACATCCTCTCCGTAGCTCGTCTGCAAGGGCTCGCCTTCGGTCAAACGGAAGGTGCGCCTTCCATCGGGCAGTCGTTCGGCCCGCAGGAAGACTGCATTGGACGTCTTCCGGTCATGAAGCCCGCGCGCGAATTCATACAAGTGCGTCACGAACGATAGCTTGACGCCGCTTTCCAGCAGGGCGTTTGTTATCTGTGTAGCAATCTCAGAGCCTTCCCTTTCGTTTGTCGCAGCGAACGACTCGTTGAACAAAACCATCGAGCGCGGCGATAGTGCATCCACGATCCCGCTCATTCTGCTGAGTTCCTCATCGAGCTTGCCGCTCTCCATCGCAGCGTCCTCTTCTCGGCGGTAGTGAGTGAAGATGCCGTCCCGGACCTCGGCCGAGAACCTCTCGGCGGCCACAAACATGCCGGCCTGCATCATCAATTGGCCGACCCCGAGGCTTCGTATGAATGTCGATTTGCCTCCCGAATTCGCGCCGGTAATGACAATGAGGTCCTTGCCATCCGCGTTCAGGTCGTTGCCGACCGCCTTCCGTTTCATGCTCAAGGTCAGGCAAACGTCATAAAGCCCCGAGAATGACAGCTTTCGTTGTCCGAAAGGCACGGCGGCAGGGAAGCAGGTCGGCGCACCCAACCCGCCGAGTTTCTGCTTCAGGTTCAGGCACCCAACGTAGAAAGCCAGTTCGGTCCGCAGCATCTGAAAGAAACTCACAATATGATCCGACGATTGGGCCGACGCGTTCGCGACGTCATTGATCGCCTCGTTTTGCAGCGCAGCCAGCGCCTGGGCGCCCGCTTCATCGCGAGGGTGGAGATGGAATGTGTAACCGGGCGATCGATGCAGGAGGCGCGCGATCCAATTGCGCCGGTCGTGACGGGGCTTGCGGAGCACGTAATTTGTAGCCTTGTTTCCCTTGCCCAACCGTGCGCTCACGAGGACGCCGTTGCGGAATTGTAGCCGCTTCAGATGCTGATCGATGGTCGCGAAATACTCGTCGCTGAGCTCTGTCTCCAGCATCGCAAACAATCGCGTAACGCCCTCAGACTGGAAGTGTTCAGCCTGATGACCGGCAATTCGGCGCAACCGCCTGAGCTTGCCCACCAACATCTGCAGCACCTCGATCGCCTGGTGGAGCGTGCTGGAGGGATAGCGGTGAAAGAGTCCCCAGTAATGTTTCCTTTCCTCTGCGATCGCCTCGCACGCAATCTGATACATCTCCCTCACGGTTGCTTGGTTGCGGATGCAGTCTTCCAGAATACGCTCGCGATAGAGAATAACCTTCGGGTCGGTAACGCTGGAAAGTAGTGCGACCGTCGCCACCTCGAACAGAAAATTGTCGCCCTGCGCCATGGCGTTGAACAGGGTGTCAAGGCCGAGGTCCTGCGTCAGCGCCGCCCCGTTCGATGGAAGGAGTTGCCCCAGGTTCAGGCTTTGATCCGTGGCGCTCGCACGCGAATTCCTTTCCCTCCGCGACAGCAGCTGTAGCGGATCGAAATCGCAATCCCGATACATGAGGAAGGCTTTCATGATTTCACGCGTTCCCTGATGTGGTCGTGTGTGAGCCGGTGGTTTTCGGCGATGGCCATCGCGTAGGCCAGCCCGTCGGCGGGCCGCCTCACGATCCTGAAAGTGCGTAAAGCAGGATTTTTCGGCACGATCGTGCTGACCATCGAGACGGTCTGTGGACCGAACGACGCCAGCTCGTCGATAAATGTGACCCAGACGCAAAGCAGATCGAGTTCGTCTATCCGTTCGATAATCTTCTTGCTCAGGAAAATCTCGTCCTGGACCGTGGTAGAAGTGAAAATCTCGTTCATGATGATGATAGAGCGGGATGTCGCCTGTTTCAGCGTAAAGTGAATTCGCGCCAGGTCGTCCTCCAACTTGCCGCGAAGATTTTCGACCTTCTCCTCCCGTTCGAAATGGGTGAAGAGCTGGTCGAATAGAAAGAGTTTTGCCTTTCGCCCAGGCACCGGGCAGCCGAGGCTGGCAAGATGGTGCAATTGTCCGAACGTGCGCCCGAAGGTCGTCTTGCCGCCCTGGTTTGGACCGCTGACAATGATGATCCGCTCCTTGCCCTTCAGGAAGAAGTCGTTGCAGACGGTCGGGCTGTTCGCTTTGACCAGCTTCTGGGCCAGCGCCAGATCAAATCCGTCGCAGTTGCACACTTCCTTCGAGGTAGGAGAAAGCTGCGGATAGCAGAACCGCAACCCGGCGCTCTTGAACCTATCGAGGTATTCGAGATAGGCGACATAAAAGTGAATCTCGCGATCGAAGGCCGCTATCGTTTTATCGAGGAAACCCGCATGGCGCGCATAGTGGTCGAGCAGGCGCGAGAACGGCTCCGGATTCAGCTGCGCGACGAACTCGAGAATCCTTGCTTCGACGTGGTTCATGTCCTCCGGCGCGGCGCGGAAGTCGACCTTGTAGTCATTGACGGCTCCTTGCTTGAATTTTTCGAAAGTCCGCTCGATTTCCGCGCTGTAATCAGCCTCCGAGTCGTAATTGGAAACGGTGAAAGAGCCGGCACGCAGAAGTACGCAATAGCTCACTGCGGACAGGTCGGCTGTAAGCTCTTTCGTCTCCCGGAGGAGCGATTTGAAGATGGGGCCCGCAGCATAAGCGGTTAGATAGTCGCGAAAGCAGCGCAACCCGCGTGATTTGAGCGGCGCGGCGGCCAAGTCGGCAGCGAATTGTTGTATCGCGTCGCAATAGAGTTCGACCGCATGAAGAAACCAACGTTCCCTGTGGAAGCGATCGTTGAGTGTCTTCGTCAGATCCAGAAGCACGCGGACGTCATGCATTTGACGCGCGAATGATCTTACCCGGTTGAGCGTCGGGGGATTTTCCAGGTCTTGAAAGACTTCATGCCGGTAGCGAATCGTTTCGACACTATTTAAGGAAAAATGGAAAAACGGCTTGAGATCGTAGTCCTTCCAGCCGGACGTGACCGCATCCACTATCTGATCGAGATTCAAATCAGAGAAGAAGACTGGCGCGTCGGCACTTTGTGCGCTCAATCGATCTTCGTGCCGGGCAAAGAGTATGCTGGGCGAAGCGGTTTGATCGAGGCCAGACATACAAAAACTCCTACCAAAGCCTTGCTTTAGTAGGAGTTATCAGCCCAAAAAGGGCGGTTTGGGCGAACTCCATCGCCAACTAAGTAATGATCTTAGCCCGTCTTATTCGCCAGCGGGCGCCTGAGAGGTTGGCGAGCGTGGCGTAAAGCGCTGATGCGGCGTAGGATTTGGTTGCGAAGCCAACCCCATCACCTTCACCCGCGAACGCCACGCCCGCCATGACCAATGATACGATTCTGCCATTCTCATTTCCAGCCGTTCAGGCCAAGAAAGTCACAGCTGCCTTCGATGGCGGGCGCCTGACCTCGAATGGGGGCGTGATGCTTCTGGCGATGGCCGAGCGGCGTCTCGGTTTGGCCGACAATCTGGCCCGGGTGTTCCCGGATCGGCGCGATCCGACGCGGGTCGTGCACAGCCTGGTCGATATGTTCCGCGCCCGCATGTTCGCGATCTGCTGCGGCTACGAGGACGCCGACGACCTCGATCATCTGCGGTCCGATCCGGCGTTCAAGTTGGCCTGCGGACGGCTGCCGGACACGGGTCGGGATTTGTGTTCGCAACCGACGCTGTCGCGGCTAGAGAATTCGCCGCGACTGCGCGACGTGATCCGCCTGACCTACACCTTGGTCGACGCATGGATGGATAGCTATCCGTGCGAGCCCGCATCCGTCACGCTCGACATCGACGACACCTGCGATGTCGTCCACGGCCATCAGCAACTCTCGCTGTTCAACGCTCATTATGACGAACGCTGCTTCCTGCCGATCCACGTCTATGACACGGAGAAGAGCCGGCCCGTGGCGGTCGTGCTGCGGCCCGGCAAGACGCCGGGCGGCGTCGAGGTGCGTGCCCATCTTCGACGCCTGGTACGGCACATCCGCACGCGGTGGCACAAGACGCGAATTACGTTCCGTGGCGACGGGCACTATGCTCGGCCGGAGGCCATGACGTGGTGCGAGAACAACGGCATCGACTACGTCTTCGGTCTGTCTGGCACCAAGCCTCTCGCCAGAAAAGTCGACGAGGTCGCTGACGACATCCGCACGCGACGCGCCATCGAGAACCTGGCTGTTCTGCGCGGCTATACCGAGACGCGCCACAAGGCAAAATCCTGGGATCGCGAACGGCGCGCCGTCGCCCGTATTGAGGCGACCACGCTCGGCCTCGACATCCGCTTCGTCGTCACCAGCCTCGATGTCGGATCGGCCGCATGGATCTACGACAGCCTGTATTGCGCGCGCGGCCAAGCCGAAAATCTGATCAAGCTGCACAAGACGCAGCTCGCCTCCGATCGCACCAGCTGCCGTTCGGCGCTTGCCAACCAGGTCCGCCTCGTTCTCCATACCGCCGCTTATTGGTTGATGCTTACCGTGCGCGACGCCATTCCCAAAGCCCGGGAATTGGCCACTGCCGAGTTCGCGACGCTGCGTCTTCGTCTCTTGAAAATCGCCGCCAGGGTCGTCGAGACCACGAGCCGCATCCGCCTCGCGTTCGCCGCGGCATGTCCCGAAGCCGACCTCTTCCGCAGCTTGCCCGGCGCACTGCTGCCGCTCGGTCCTTGACCGGCGGGGCGTGCGCCCCCGTTCGCCCAACCCATCCCTCAAGCGCGTTGCAAAGTACGGATCGTCAAGCGGTGAAAAGCCGAAGGCAATCCTGTGCCCCTCGTCAGCGGAGATCTGCGGCCGCATCAATCGGACCAAAAAACCGCATTCTCACGAATAGGACGGGTTAGTCTCGATTTTGTTCCCGTCAATACGTGGCGCAGCTTGGCTTGTTTCCACTCCGAACCCCATGTAATGTTGTGTTCTCGATGGGGATGGAGTGCCCCCGAAACCGCCGCGTGGCTGATGACTCCTACCGCGTTGACGGCTGGCGGTGGGATTTTCGTGCTCCCTGTATTCCTCACAATCCGGTCTCTACGCGCCCTGTGGTACGACGCCATGACGGAGCGCGCGCTGATGGATCGTTTCATGTTTGGCGGATTGCCGTGGTTCGATCCCGGATCGTTCGACCGACTGCCGGTTGCTGTGCAAGGCGTTCCGACGACCACGCTACTTCCAAATGAAGGTCCATGTCGCATGATCCGTCGGCAGCGCTCTTGTCGGGATCATTTACGACCATTCCGTCGTCGGTGTCGCCGTGCTCTCGCTTGTCCTCCAACTGCAGGAATTCTATTCGCCGTTGCCAACCGCAGCAGGAGCATAAGATGACGCAACACGCCCGCAATACAGTCAGTTCGATGCAGCGCCAAATCGCGATCCAGACGCGATCGACAGGAGGCTCGGCACTATGAAAAGCTTGCAGCGTCCTTCCTTCTTCAGGATGTTCGATCTGCTCCTGAGCACCACGAATCCGGGCTTTAAGCTCACGCGCTGGACCCATGATGGCGTGGAATTCGAACGCGAACGACACAGTTTCAGCAGTCCAAGGCACGGCCTGACCATCGAGATCGTCACCTTGACCCATAGTGGCCGACGCGGCTGGTCGCTGATGGTAACCAAGGAATATTGGTGGGCGGGTGCCGAGAGCAAGGCGTTCAAGAACCTGCATTGGGCTCGCCCGCTCGGCGGCCAGCGCAACGATCTGTTCACCTGGCTGCGTGCGCAGGAGGCGGCGTTGGAGCGCGCTTCGATATCGGCGCAGGCGTCTCGAAGAGCGGAGGAGGATGTGAGCGAAAAGGAGCGCAACGCGTCCGTTGAAGCTCTGAGCCTGCAGAGCAAATAGCAATCGCACTCGGAACACCGGTAGCGCGTCGATATGACAACGATGATGAACGATACGACCTCCCGCACATGCGGTTGAGCCGGAGCCCGGTCGCTGTTAGAATGTTTGCTGAAGGGGATGGAGTGCCCCCGATAAACGCCGCAAGGCTGATGACTCCTACCGTTAAAGCGGAAGCCGCTGCAATCGTGTCGCGGGGGATGGAGCATCGTCATGGCTCGATCAACAACAAGCTCAGCTCGCGACAAACGATGGAGCCGACCCGGTGGAACCGGTGGTGGGTCGCGCGAGCAACAGGTCTCAGTTCCCGACGGTCCTGATTCCCGCTATCGGCCAGGCGTCGGCATTATGCTGCTGAATCCGCGGGGTGATATTTTTATCGGTCGTCGGGCGGACGTGCAAGGCGAGGCGTGGCAGATGCCGCAGGGCGGCATCGATGCAGGGGAAACCCCGCAACAGGCGGCGATTCGCGAATTGAAGGAAGAAATCGGAACGAACAACGCCGAGATCGTCGCCGAAGGCGCGCGCTGGCTCAGCTACGACGTGCCGGAAGAGTTTGCCCGGAAAGCGCGGCATGGACGCTGGAAGGGTCAGCGGCAGAAGTGGTTCGTGATGCTGTTCAAGGGAGCCGATTCCGATATCGATCTCAAAGGGGAACATCCCGAATTCAACGCCTGGCGATGGGTTTCGATCAATGAGCTCACCGAGCTCGCGGTCCCCTTCAAGCGTCAGCTTTACATCGACGTCATCGGTGAGTTTCCAACGATTTTCCGGGATTAGACCAATGAGCTCCGCGATCAAGACAATCGACGCTTTTGAAATCCTTGACTCCCGCGGCAATCCGACGCTTCGAGTCGTTGTGAAGCTCGACAGCGGGCACTGCGGCGTCGCTTCCGTTCCGTCCGGAGCCTCGACGGGGCGGCACGAAGCACTTGAGCTTCGCGACGGCGATGCAGCCCGATATGGGGGCAAGGGCGTTCTCAACGCCATCTCGAATGTCAGAACCGCGATCCGCGAACGCCTCGTCGGCTCCGATGCGACATCGCAAGAAACCGTTGACGCAGCATTGATCGCCCTGGATGGCACCGAGAACAAGTCGAAGCTCGGCGCCAACGCCATCCTCGGCGTTTCAATGGCCGTCGCCCGCGCGGCAGCCTCGGCCAAGGGTATCCCGCTGTACCAATATCTGAACAGTGCGCCGCCGTATCGCCTCCCTGTGCCCATGATGAATGTCATCAATGGTGGCCGGCACGCGGAGAATTCGCTCGATTTTCAGGAGTTCATGATCGTGCCCCACGGCGCGCCGACCTTCGCTGAGGCATTGCGATATGGAGCCGAGACCTTCCACGCGCTGCGCGCCCGGCTGCAAAAGGCGGGGCATTCCACGGCGGTCGGCGACGAGGGAGGATTCGCCCCCAATCTCGCGGGCAGTGAGGAAGCCTGTGAAGTGATCGTGGCGGCGATTCGCGAGACAGGTCTGCAGCCGGGTGACGATGTTGCGCTTGCCCTCGATCCGGCAGCGAGTTCGTTTGCAGCGGGCGGTCGATACGTCTTCGACAAGTCGGATGGTCGGGTCGTTTCGCGCGAAGATTTGCTCGCGCTTTATGGCCGTTTGGTCGATACCTATCCCATCGTGTCCATCGAAGACGGTTTCGCCGAGGACGATTGGGAAGGTTTCCGCGCCCAGACGGCGATGCTCGGCGACCGGATACAAATTGTCGGGGACGACCTGTATGTGACCAACGCGCGGTTTATCCGGCGCGGAATTGAGGAACGCGCGAGCAATGCCGTCCTCGTCAAGCTCAACCAAATCGGAACCGTCTCGGAGACGATCCAGGCGGTTCAGATGTGCCGGGATGCCGGCTGGCAGTATGTGATTTCCCACCGGTCCGGCGAGACCGAAGACACGTTCATTGCCGACTTTGCCGTGGCGATGGGCGGCGGCCAGATCAAGGCAGGCTCGCTATCTCGCAGCGAGCGCCTCGCGAAATACAATCGGCTGGTGGAGATCGAGCGCGAACTCGGTTCGTCGGCTATCTACGCCAGCCCGTTCCCGACCTCCCGGTTTGGTAAAGTGTGAGTAAGGCGATGGAGTTCGCCTCAAGCGCCCGACCGACTTCAAGCCGAGGGCTGATGACTCCTACGGACTGTTCAACCGAAGGAGCCAGCCATGCCTCGTCATATTGATCCAACCACGTATTGCCGTCATCAAGCAGCCGAGTGTGCGAAGAGAGCGCTGGAAGCGACCCTCGCAGAGGTCAAGGCAGCCTATATCAATCTAGAACAAGGTTGGCTGAACTCGCACCCGAAACAAACGAGAACCAGGAACCTCGGTTGGAGACGGAGCCCGCCGCCGGATCGCCTCGGCGTCCGGATGGGGCGCGAAATCGCTCCGGCAACTGAGCCAAACACGCCCTCATGGCGGGCGGCTTGAGAAGCAGTGAAATGATTTCGAGGTCGTCAAAGAATCTGACTCAGGCGATCGCCCGGCTAAGGTCACTGTACGATGGTGAATCGAGCGTCTCCGAGGTCGTCGTCTTTGGTAACCCGGCAGTGCCGGCCCTTCGCGCTCTGCTATTCCAGCGAGAGCCGAGCGGTCTCTTTCAAGTTCGACGCCGCGCGGTCGAGGCACTGACTGCGCTGCGCGCTTACGATGTTTTGGTCGAATTCCTGAACGATCTTCGCGCAGCGACCGACCCGATCGAGGCGATGGGCGATGATGCTGTGATCAACGCCGCCGCTCAGGGGCTTAAAAGCCTGCACGACGAACGAACCTTTCATCTCCTGCTGCGCCTTGCTCAACGGCCGGCGCTGACCGGCGCAATTGATGCTTTAGGCGCTCACCGTCGCGTCGAGGCAATCCCCGCATTGATCGCTGCGCTCGAGGACGATGCCAGCCGAGGGGTGGCAGAGACGGCCCTTGTAAAAATGGGGCGGATGGCGCGGACTGCCCTGACCATATCCGCGCGAGATCGCCAACCGTCATCGGAGTACGAGAGCGAGTCCAGCCTGCGCCGCCGCAGAAGCGCCCTCAAGCTGTTGAGCCGCATTGGACTATCGCGAAAGGCGTGGCTCGAATTGCGAGGTCTGGTTCGGGACGACGACGCCAAAGTATCTTTCCTAGCCTGTTGTCTCGGCGGGGCCAATGCGTCTGCTGTCGAACAGCAGGACATTGTCGCTCGCCTGCAGAGCCTGTGGACCGGAGCTGATTGGATACTGCGCGACGAAATCGAGCAAAGCCTGGCAGCGCATTCAGACAAGCTGCCGCGGGCGTTGGCACAATACGCCAGCGCGGCTAATCCATGCCCGTCATGCGATTGAGACGTAGAGCGTCTTTGTTTCCAGCCCTGTTACGGCTTGCGTTGGCGATGCATGATATGCTCCGCCATCGCTGTGAGACCTCCTAAAGCCAGGGTGCAGAAAACGATTTCAATTGGAGCTTCGAAGACAAACGCAAGAAGGTACGCAAAGCAGACCACGAACAAGATGGTCCAGGCAAAGCTAGTCTCGGCAAAGATTGCAATCACGCCCTGCCAAAGACTGTGCATTGTAGCCTCCGTAGCAACGAAGCGAAGGTTGCCAAAGAGGATATGGAAGGAGGAGGGCCATGAAAACGAAACCCACCACGACCAAGCCTCAAGGGCCTTCGCGCAGTAGGAGCTATCAGCCTCGCGGCGGTCGTCGGGGAGCCCCATCCCCGTTTTCTTCATGGTAATTAAAGGCTTCTCATGTGTCAAAGGAGACGTAAACGAGAGATCCGTGACAAGAATTGCGGATTCGACGAATGTGCATTGAGCGCCCACAAATAAGCCGAGCCGGCGTTTTCTATGGCAAACGATCCGGCGTCCGCGTTTCGGCACGGCACGAGAATCGCAAGAGTGGGAAGCACCAAAGCGCTTTCTACCTCGAAGAGGATACCCAGGGATCAACTGACGAACGAAGGGCTTTCACATGAACCCGGAGAGAATTCGAATTATCAAGCTGCACAAACGCTGGGCCGACGGGTACACGCTCCTTTGGCAGATATTTGTTGTTCTGCTGTTCGGCGGTATCTACTTCATTTTGGAGCAATTCGGCGCTGGCGCTGCAGAGCGGACTGCTTCCTTTGTTCTGTTGGCGGTGACGGTGTTGATCGCAGCCATTTGGCAGTCGACCGGTCTTTGTCTCGCACGGGTTCATATGTTGATTCGAGGGATCGATCTGGAGCGGCCCGAGGAATAGCACTCGGCGAGGAGCGCATTTGAAACGAAGTCGAGGACTGACGTGGATACTTTAGTAGGAGCGCTTTGGGTTTCGCTTGGCAGCGTGCTCGGCGGGACGGCGAGATTCTGGCTGTCCGGTTTTGTTGCGCGGCGTGTCGGCGAGACATTCCCGTGGGGAACAATGGTCATCAACGTGACCGGTGCGTTCGTCATTGGCGTTCTGGCGGCGTCGGCTGCCGAACACGGGACTTTCGCGGCGATGCGGCCGTGGCAGTTCGCGGTTACCGGATTCCTCGGCTGCTACACGACCGTGTCGTCCTTTAGCTTGCAAACCCTGGCGCTTGCCCGCGACGGCGAAATGGCACGTGCAGTCGGGAATGTGGCGCTTTCTCTGTCGCTTTGTCTTACCGCTGTCGCTTGCGGCTTTGCGGCCGGTCTCCACGCGTTCGGGTAAATGGGGCTCGGCAGTGCAAGACAGTAATTCTCCAAATTCAGCGTCACCCAAACAGGCCGAGAAACCACCAGTTTCGCACGGACGTCGTTCAACCCTAGCGCAAAAAATCTGGGAAACGACAGGTTCGTATATTTCAGTTGCTCTGGGCAGCGTGGTCGGCGGTGTGGCCCGCTATCTAGCCTCCGTCCTGTTCGCGAGCCAGTTCGGCGACGGCTTCCCCTGGAGCACTTTGTTCGTCAATGTGGCAGGCTCTTTCATTATCGGGTTTTACGCCGCGCTGACTGGTCCTGATGGCCGCTTGTTCGCGACTCCGCGACAGAGACAATTCGTCATGGTCGGATTTTGCGGAGGCTTCACGACGTTTTCCGCGTTCAGTCTTGAGACATTGCGACTTGTTCAATCCGGCGACTTACGGGCCGCGTTCCTCAATCTGGTCATCTCGATCACAGGCTGGTTAGTGGCCGTGTGGATCGGGCACGCACTGGCGACGCGCCTCAATCGTTTGAAAGGAACCTGAAAATCGCAGTGCCGAAAGCAGTGCGGCCTTTTCCTGCAGCCGCCGCGCCAACCATGCGAACTCGCAACTGCTCCGGGAACGGTGACCTGGATTGTGGCAAACTGTCGCACGTGCGAGGGGTTAGCCATGACGCACGCGATGAAACGGTCAATATGATGGGCTTTCAAAGGCGGGGCAATGATGCCGCGGCCCTGCTCAGTCGTTCACCAAATCGCAAAGTGCTCCATGTCACACGATAGCTTCTTCTGAAGTCATAGCTCCCCGCGGAAACCGAAAAGAAGAAAGTCAGATAGGGGAAGGAAGGGAAGGAAGGGAAAGGAGGGAAAGGAGGGAAAGGAGGGAAAGGAGGGAAAGGAGGGAGGAAGGCAGGCAGAGGTAATAGACAGACAGAGTGTTTGGGTGACAGTCGGATGGACTGACTGACAGATGGGGTTGTCTTCAAAGGAAGGCAGAGAATATAAAATCCACCGAACACTCCATCACACCGAATTCGCGTTGATTTATGTGGCACACCCCGAGTGATGTGATCTGTCAGCGCCTTTTCCGACCTGACAGGCAGAACTGAACATGTCTGTAATCGGGGGCAAAGCGGACCTCGTCAACGCGAGCACCCACTTCCGAAAATGTTGAGGGTTTCGGATGCCGGCCAGCGACAGCGGCGCGACATACACCAGTGGCCGGCGTCCGAAAGCCGCCAAGGAAAGAACCCGCGGGGGATGGGGCGCGGAGAATGCCGCGCACTCCGCTATGGGGATTTGGCTGATGCGGAAGGTGCGAGCGCGGGGGTGCCGTGTGCTTCGAGGCGGCTGGCAGGCAGCGATAGCTCGGGTTTATGATTGAGACTATTGTTGAGTGTGTCGGTTGCAGGGATGCGTAGCTGTCGGGACGGCGCATTTGCGCGAGCGTGGTCGGCGCCGGTCAGCAACCGACGCTGGGCAAGGTTGTGAGTGCGTCGTTTCAGTGTGATCAAGACGTATCGATCCTGACGGCGATGGTTGGACCGGTCGGCCGGTGATGCGGTGTCGAGCCGCGCTTGAAGGTCTCGATGATGTTCATGCGCCCGCCGCAACACGGGCACGGGTGGGTCGCCTGGTCGGTTGCCGCGGCACCATCGGGAGGCTGCTGCTGGTGCACGGTTTGCACAGGTGCCACCGCAGCAATCAGCTGACGCGCCCGCGCGATGGTCTGGGTCTTGGTGCCGCTGGCTAGCAGACCGCAGTGCCTGATGCGGTGGAATCCGCATGGCAGGACGTGGATCAGGAACCGCCTGATGAACTCGTCCGGCTTGAGCGTCATGGTCTTGTAGCGGCCGGGTCCCTCGATCCGGTAGTCTTTGTAGCTGAACGTTACGCCGGTCGCGTCGGCGGCGATGAGGCGGCTGTTGGAGATCGCGACGCGGTGGGTATAGCGGGACAGATAGGCCAGCACCTGCTCCGGCCCGGCGAACGGCCGCTTGCTATAGACGAACCACTTGGTGCGATGCATCGGCGCGAGATAGGCCTTGAACGCGGTGTTGCCGACGAGGTGGGCGTGGTCGCCGAAGAACTGCAGGCGGCCGGCCTCGTGCGCGGCGAGCAGCATCTCCAGCATCAGGCGGCGGAACAGCCGCGACAGCACCTTCACCGGCAGGAGATAGTTTGGACGGCAGCCGATCCAGCGCGTGCCGTCGAGCGATATCCCACCCCCCGGCACGATCATGTGGACGTGTGGATGATGGGTCATCGCGGAGCCCCAGGTGTGGAGTACCGAGGTGAAGCCGATCTTGACGCCGAGGTGCTTCGGATCGGCCGAAATCGTGCGCATTGTCTGCGAGGAAGCCTTGAACAAGAGATCGTAGACGACGGCCCTATTCTGGTAGGCGATGGCGGCAATCCGCCCCGGCAGCGTGAACACGACGTGGAAGTAAGGGACGTCCAGCAGTTCTGACTTGCGCTGCTTCATCCATGCCAGCGCCTGCGAGCCCTGGCACTTGGGGCAATGCCTATTACGGCAGCTGTTATAGGCGATCTGCGTGTACGAGCAGTCCTCGCAGCGCATGACATGGCCGCCGAGAGCCACGGTGCGGCAGCTCTCGATCGCCGACATCACCTTCAACTGGCCGAGGCTGACGTGACCTGCATTGGCTTTACGCCAAGCGGGCCCGTGGTCGCGGAAGATATCCGCGATCTCCAGGGCGGGGCGAGCCATGATCGCCGTGGCTTATGCCGGCGGCTTGTTCTCCGGTGTCAGCGGCGTGAGCCGATCCAACGGGCTCATGACCGCGCGGATCACGTTGGTGGCTACCTGCGCGTAGAGCGCGGTGGTATCGACCCTGGCATGTCCGAGCAAAACCTGGATCAAACGCACATCGGTTTTCTCTTCGAGCAGGTGAGTGGCAAAGCTGTGGCGCAATGTGTGAGGCGACACTCGCTTTTTGATCGCCGCCCTATCGGCAGCGGCATGAACGACGCGATTGAATTGCCGCGTCGTCAGCGGCAGCAGCGGATCACGGCCTGGGAACAGCCAGACCGCGGGCCGGGCGATGCGATACCAATCGCGCAGCAACCCCAACAGCAATGGGGAAAGCATTGCAAAGCGATCCTTGCGCCCCTTGCCCTGCTCGATGCGCAGCAGCATGCGCTCGGAATCGATGTCCGACACCTTCAGCGCCACCACTTCGGAGACCCGCAGTCCGGCGCCATAGGCGGCGCTCAGCGCGGCCTTGTACTTCGGCCCGGGCGCCGCTTCCAGCAGCCGTGCGATCTCCTCCAGGCTCAAGATCACCGGGATCCTGCGCGGTTCCCGCACGAAGGTGAGGTGCCGCGCCATCTCGGGGCGGTCGAGCGTCACGTTGAAAAAGAAGCGCAGCGCTGCAACCGAGCCATTGATGCTCGGCGCACGCACCCCGATCTGCGTCTGATGCAGCTGGAAAAGGCGAAGATCTTCAGGCGTGGCCGTATCCGGCGCGCGGCCAAGAAAGGCTGTGAACGTCCTGACGTGCCGTATATAATCGTTGCGCGTCTTCTCGACGAAGTTGCGCACCGTCATGTCTTCGATCATGCGCTGGCGCAGCGGGCTGATGGGCTTATCACTCATCGGGGTGCTCCTGTCTTGAGGTGGAGTTTGTTGAACCCCTCGATTCTCAAGACAGGACGCCCGGCTTGTCACCGCCGCCCGCTTACCTCACCCCGTCACTCGATCGGCGCCACCGCCTCCGCGCGCAGCGCGCTCCAGCGAAGCGGGTTCGTTCTTTGACCCTTATGCGACATCGGCAGAAGCCGCTTACAGCGCTGGACGAGGGCTGTTATATTTGATCGCGGACGAACTTCGCGTCGAGGATTGCAGGTAAGGCAAACTGTCCCAACCTTGGCGACGCCCAACCACACTATGCAGCTCGTCGAAGCTCTGGCAGAGTCTTCTAGAGGTGGCAGCAGTTTGATAGGATCATTTCTTAGTTAAGACGCCCGACCCTCTGGGACGAAATACGTCCATGCGGTCCCGCGCCTTCTGGTTATGGCCTGCTTGTTGGCAGGAACGGGAGGTAGCAATGGGTATTGATTACATTTCAGATTCGATTGCGCTAACACCGGCACGCCCTCAGGTACCTCGGCGGCAGTTTTTCTGCGATGAGGTTGGGCGGCGCGCACTGCGATGCCGACGAAGCTCTTACGCTCGTACACCGGGACTCGCTTGGTTTTCGAGGCATGAGCGGACCTCAATGTTATTACCTGAATGTCCGTTCGTGACACGAACCGGACCACCAACGATGTCCGCAGTTCGGTCGCTAACAGGGGTGAACCGGACATGGCGCGGACAGCCCGTTTTGGTAGCGAATGACCCTAATGTATGGACCGGACGTGAACGCGGCTGCAGCCACTATTTTACCCATAGCTTAAGTGGGACTGCTTCGCGGTCGGCGCAGCTCAGAGTACCGTTATAGGCGTCCGACAATCTTCCGCCATAGCTGCAGGTAACCCCGGCAACCGATAGGACCGCGTCCAGCTGTGGGCCCGATATGTGAAGGCGTATTTCCCCGGTCTTCTCCTCGGGGCCTTCTTGAGTGCACAGCCCAACGTGCTTCATCGTCAATGGCCCGGCGTATTCTTTGGGTTGACTGGCAATCCCCGTGACGGTGGCCGTCAACTCCCACTCGCCGAGATAGCCGGAATAGCCGACAATCTCCAGTGAACCGGCTCCCGCCGGTGCTGCCAGTAGGCTCAGAACAAGCGACAATATCACGCTCTCGCCGTTGCTTGCCTTCACGTTTCTAGTGCCCAGCAAGATACTTGCGCGCATCGGCGACCTCGATGCGGGCGTTACCTTCGCTGCCCGCTTGTTCGACGACCTTGCTGAAGTATTGCCGCGCCTTGGCGGTGTCGCCGAGTTGCGCCGCCGCCCTCGCTGCCCCAGCATAGGCTCCGAGCCGGTTCGGTTCCTTTTTCAGCGTCGCCTCGAAGGCCGTCAGAGCCTCCTTCGCATTGCCGCTGTCAAGCAGCATCTCGCCATAGAGCTCGCGCGCCGGCTTGGGAACGCCTGGTGTCACCGGATGCTTCTCAGTACGGTCCTCTGCGTTGGCAGCATCGCTCATGGCCTTTAGCGCGTCGTCCTTTTTACCTTCGGCGTAGAGCACCCAGGCGGAGGCGACCCTGGCCTGGATATCGACCTGCTCGGACCAATAAGCATCCTTTGCCTCGCGAAGCTTGTCGCGAAGCTCACCGAGCCTCGCGATATCACGCTTGGCAGCTTCGGGATCGCCGGCCCGCGCAGCTCCGAGTGCGCGGGCGAAATAGGTGATTGCCTGCACGTTGGCGAGCGGGCTTGGTCGCACTGTCAGCTCTTCCGCCGCTTTCCAGTCACCGCGCTCCAAGGCGTAGCGCGCGGGAGAGGCTGCCTCGGCGTAAGGCCCTGGAATGAAGGTCTCGCTGAAGCCGGTGACTGTCCTCATCTCGTCGACGACGGCCTTGGCCTTGTCGTCCTGACCGAGCTGCAGATATGCATAAACGAGATAGTCCATCGCATGCAGCTCGTCGGCGAAGTCGCTCGATTCCTTCGCCGACCGCGCGGAGGCGACATTGGATGCGATCGAGTTGTTCCAATAGCCGACCCGCGTGAAGATGTGCGAGGGCATGTGCAGAGCATGTGGCGCGTCTGGCGCGATCTTGGCGTAGCGCCGCGCTGCCTCGATGCCTTTATCTGCGATCGATGGATAGTCGTAGAGATGGATCAGGTAGTGCGCCACGCCCGGATGCAGCGGCTGCCGCAAGGCGATCGGCTCCAGGATGGCCGCGCCCTTGAGCTGGTTGGCGTAGGTCTTGTCGGCCGGCGAAGCTGACGTGTTGAGCGCGAGCGCATAATGGATCTGTGCCTCGTCGTCGTCCGGATAGCGTTGCGCCAGGCCTTCCATCGCCTTCGCATAGGCTACGACGCGGGTGCGGTGATCTACCTTGTCGTAATCGGTATACATCACCGCCAGCGCGTCGACATAGCCTTTCTCGCGCTCTGTCTTGAAGCCGACCGCTCTCGCTTTCTCGATTGCTGCCGCGCCCTCCGCGAGATTCTTCACGGGCGGCGCAGTATGCGGATTCCACAACAGGCTAAGGGCGGTTCCCCAATAGGCAATGCTGCAGGCGGGGTCTGCCTTCAGCGTGTCCTCAAACATTTTCTGCGACGCGCGGTACCAGAACGAGTGCTGGTACAGCATGCCGCGGTCGAATAACTTTTGCGCCTCCGCATTGCACGACGTCTCGAAATGCACCTTGCCGAGCTTGTCATCTTCCGATTGGGCACGGACCGGACAGGCGAAGGATAGGCCTATCAATACTATCGCCAATGAAAGGGATGCTCTCATCATGATCCGCCTCCCATTATCGCAACTGCGCTCGGGGAAGATTGAGCGGACCACTGAACCGCCCGCTATACGGTTTCCGCTTCGATATACAATTTTCGCCACGAAACCGGAAAAACGATGTATTCTCCCTGTGTGACTGGTTCTGAGGGTGTCTCGGCATGTCGACGCCCAACCTGGAATCGAAAGCGAATATCGGCCTGACGCCAGATCCCTCGGCGCTACCGGCGGATCTGGTACGGGCGCTCGACTGGCTCCGCGGTCATTTATCGGAACCGGTCGAGCTCAGTTCCCTTGCCGCCTTTAGCGGTGTCCCTCCACGCACGCTGGAACGACATTTCCGAATGTTTCTCGGCACGACGCCGCTCGGCTGGACACGCAGCATGCGCCTCGCCCGGGCACGGCAGGCTTTGCTGCACGCCGGTCCGGAGGATACCGTCACTGGCATCGCTTTGACGAACGGCTTTGGTCAGTTCGGTCGGTTCGCGGCCGACTATCGGCGCGCGTTCGGCGAATTGCCGTCCAGGACAATGCAGCGGAGCAAGAACCCGGCCATGGACGATGTCGATCTCGACGAAGCCATGCGCCTGACGTTCAATGCGTTCCCCTTTGCGTTTGCGGTGGCGCCAAAACAATGCAACGCGGCGCTGGAAAAACTCGACCATCCTCAGGAATTGGCGCCAGCCTACGGTCTGCCAAAGGCTGTGGCCGCCTGGTGCTGGGGACAGCGGGCCTCGCACCGATTCAGCTCGACTCCCGATCGCGATCGGGCTTTATCGTTGCGGCTGGCCGACGAGTCCTACCGGCTCGCACCAAACGATGCTTTGACGCTCACTTTGAGCAGCGGCGCGCTGGTGCTGGCGCGTCGTCTCGAGGAAGCCGACCGGCGTCTTGAACGCGCGTTGGCGCTCGATCCCGGGCTCGCTTATGCGTGGGTCCGCCGGGGCTGGATGTCGGCTTATTTGGGCGACAGCGAGACGGCGATCCGCGAGCTTTCCACGGCACTGCACCTCATGCCATTCGAGCCGTTACGCCATCTCAGCTTCATCGGCATAGGGTGCGCGCATTTCGCCGCTGGCCGCTACGATCGCGCGATACGCTGGGTGGTCAGCGGTGTCCAGGCCTCTCCGGGATCCTTCTGGGCGCAACGTGTGGCGGTCGCTGCGGCGGCCATGACAGGGGCGCGCAGCGAAGCGCGGCGCATGGCACGCCAACTCATACGCAAGGATCCCGATCTCACCGCCGCCGAAGCGCGGCAAGCCTGGCCGTTCACTCCGATGTTTATGTCCCGCCTTGGCGACGGCCTGGAAATCGCAGGGCTCCCTCGAAACTGAAGGGCCAATTTCTATCTATCGCTGCAGTTCGATACTTGGAGTGATCAAGCGTCCCGAACCGCACCATCTTCGCACCTGCCGCTCCGAAGTGGGCGCCTTTGCGCTAAGAGACATCACTCCTGCGGAGTTGGCTTATGGCACAAACCGGCGGTTAGGGGGCGGGCAGAGCATGTCGGCTCTGCCCGGGTATTTCAGACGTCAACTTGTTCCGCTATTGCCAAGGCGTCATCGACCTCGATGCCGAGATACCTGACCGTGCTTTCGATCTTGGTGTGCCCGAGGAGAAGCTGGACAGCCCTGAGATTTCCCGTCCGCCGATAGATCAGGGTGGCTTTTGTGCGTCGCAGTGAATGTGTCCCGAACAGCCTGGGGTCCAGTCCGACGCTGCCGATCCACTCGGAAACGAGCCGCGCATATTGGCGCGTTGTCATGTTGCGGTTGGGACAACGACGGCTCGGGAACAAGAACTCACCGGGCCGTTTGTTAGCGGTCTTCAAATAGTCATCGACCGCCTGGCGAGTCTGCTCGCTCAATTCAAATCGGACCGGGCGGCCGGTTTTCTTTTGCCGCACCGTTGCGCGATCCGCCGTGTATCCACCGGCGGCGACATCCTCCACCCGAATGGCGACGACATCACAGCCGCGAAGCTTGCTATCGATGGCCAGATTGAACATCGCGAGGTCGCGAGTGCGGCCCTCGATCTGGAGTTTCGTCCGTATTGACCAGACGTGCTTTGGTCGCAGCGGTGGCTTTGCCCCGGTCAGCTTTCCCTTGTTCCACGGCACTCGTTTGGGCACGGGGGCCGCATTGACTTGATCCTGCATGGCCATACTCCTCGGCTCGGTTACTGAGGCGAGAAGCATGTGCCGCCGGATTGGGCATTGGAATCAGGTCGGTTTCCGGGCCAAAGCGGACTTCGCGTCCGGCCCAGTGGCAAAGGACCTGTAGCGTTTGACCCCGAGCAGACCTCTCATGGGGGCGAATCCATTTTGGGGCATATGTGATCATGGCGCCTTCTGTCAGCACCGGCGACGGAGGCAGAAACGTCGCGGGCGAATACCTTGTCGCCGAACCGCTTGATTACTTCCATTTCGCCGAGGCGCCTGTCTGGGGTTTACGGGTTGGTGTTACAGCCCGATCCCGAAACAAGACCTGCTGCCTCGGTGAGGGAAATAGACGTGGCACATCCATCGAAACGGAAGGGCAGCGGCTTCGAGCTGGAAGTGGTGAAGGTGCTGCAGGGCTACGCCATCGAGGCGGTGAAAATCCCGCTGTCGGGATCGGTGGCAGGCTTTGCCGGCGACATCGGCGCGGTGCTGACAAGGCAAGATATTTTGACTAACCTTCAATGCGGACCATCAAGACGGGGTAGGACAGGGTCCACGAGAGGAGATCGATGAGCACAGTAAAAAGCGCTCTGGCCCAGAAGAGTGGCGCCCTGATCCATGTTCGTTCCGGCGACATGGTCGTCGAAGCCTTGCGCCAGATGCGCGACAACCGGGTCCGGTCGGTGCTGGTCATCGACGACGACGTGCTGGTCGGTATCGTGACCCAGGGTGACTGCGCCATCAAAGTGCTGCTGCCCGGGCTCGATGCGAAGCAGACGCCGGTGGGCCAAGTGATGACGGGCAACCCGGTGACGGTCAAGCCGGACGATCGGCTGGAAGGCTGCATGGCAATGATGGCTGCGCGCGGTTTTCGCCATCTGCCAGTCCTGGACGCGGGCAAGGTCGTGGGCGTGATCTCGATCGGAGACGTCGTCAAGGACATCATCCGGGATTTGGAGCACAACGTGGACGACCTGATGGGCTACATCATGAAGGACGGCCCCGGGGGCTGACAGACGAACCGCGGTGCCGTCGCCCCCCGTCCGCGATCCAGCGGCGGCCTAGTTCTTCTACAATTGAAAACCGCTCGCCGAGGTGGTCTAGCCGCCGCCACGCGAAGGGTAGTTTTCTCCTCTCGCGCAACAGACTTTGGTTCAGCCCGGCCCCTGCGGCCAGTTTTTTTACGTCAGCAATGCGTCAGGCGGTCGCCGCGATCGCCCGCTTCACCGTCATCGGATGCCACCGCCTAGTTAAGTGACCTGCTGAGAAATGACCGCTTGTGGCACGAAACCGACCAACCGGGCCGGTCTGATGATGTCCGTTGATCGGTGTAGACCGGAAGCGGCGGGCCCAAGGTCAAAACGTCGCTTTTGACCCATTCCGGACATTGTCGAGTTCAAGGATAATCCATCTGTGCCCGGTGCCATGCCTTCCAGCATTGGGTTTTGAAGGTTACAGTGCCGCTTTCTGATGCTCAGGGGCGGGCATGGAGCAACGCGAGTTCATTGCTGGGCTTGTCGGCTCGACCATGTTGCCCATGATGGCGCGAGCGGAGAATTATCCGACGCGCCCGGTAAGGATCATCGTTCCCTTCGCGCCGGCTGGCGGAACTGACATTCTCGGACGCCTGTTGGGTGAATGGCTGTCGGGACGCCTCAATCAGCCATTCATTATTGAGAATCGGCCTGGAGCTAACACCAATGTCGGCACCGAGGCGGTCACAAGGTCTACGCCGGACGGATATACGCTTCTGATCACAGACCCTTCCCCTGCAACCAACGCGACCTTGTACGACAACCTCAATTACAATTTCCTCCGTGACATGGCTCCAGTGTCGGGCCTTATTCGCCAGCCTCAAGTTATGGTCGTCAACTCAGCTTTTCCGGCCAAGACAGTCCCGGAGTTCATTGCCTACGCCAAAGCCAATTAGATGCGATCAATATGGCTTCTGCCGGCGTCGGAAACGTGACCCAACTGGTCGGCGAACTGTTCAAGATGATGACCGGCATCCATATGACTCACGTGGCCTACCGCGGCTCAGGCCCAGCGTTGAGCGACCTGCTTGCTGGTCACGTGCAGGTCATGTTTGGCAGCATGCCCGCGTCGATCGGATATATTAAGGCTGGTAATTTCCGAGCATTGGCGGTGACGACTCTGACGCGCTCGGAAGCGCTGCCTGACGTCCCGACGGTGAACGAATACGTTCCGGGCTATGAAGCAAGTAATTGGTATGGCGTTCACGTGCCCAAAAACACGCCAGCGGAGATAATCGATAAGCTCAACAAGGAGATCAACGCCGCCCTAGCCGATCCCAAGATGCAGGAGCGGCTGGCCGCTCTCGGCGGAGGCATATTGCTTCCTGGATCACCCGCTGATTTCGGCAAACTTGTTGCCAAAGAGACGGAGAAGTGGGGCAAGGTGATCCGAGCGGCGAACATCAAGGTCGAGTGAGGACAATCGATCCCGCCCGCGAACCAATAATGCAAGGTCTCCTCATGACCCATCGCGACATATTGCGTCGCCGCGCGGTCTTGGTCGCTTTCGGGGCGGTCGGACATCAGTGGGCGAGTAGGACCGGCGGGACTGGTCGCAGACCCCGTTTAGCGGACCTTGCGCCGATTTCGAGGACGGGCATAGCATAGACGCACAACGGAGTGCGCAGCAGCACCCTTGCTGTGCGGGGGGCACAATGGTGACGTTCCTCGGTGAAGCCGAAGTGCAAGAGCTTCTGGACTGGAAATCTCTCATCGCCGCCATGGAATTGGCTTTGGTCGCCTTCTCCGCCGGCCGCGCAGGCGGTCGAGAACGGTGAAGCCGACATTGGCGCCGTCTTCCGTCGGATCGTGGTGGATCCGGAACGGGCGTTTGCCGAAGGGCATGTCGACGACCTTGACGATCTCGTCGGCCACGTCGCTGGGCTCGGCGTCGTCGGGGACGATCGCTGCGAACACCTTCACAGATCTGCAGCCACTCTGCCAGCATGACGATTTGACCGCTTGTCGCTGTGACCAGGACCGGAACGACGTTGCAATTGGAGGCGGCGGCCGCAAAATCCGGCGCCATAGGCGTTAAAGCCGCCAAGCCAGGCGAGCGTAAATGCCGTGGCGCTCATTGCGAGTGACCTCCAGTGTGTCGGTGCTTCCGGACCGGTTTAGCTCGCGACGGAGTCTCGGACACGCTCGGAGACGACAACGCCTTCAATATTGCAACGGGTTTCAATTTCGAAGGCCTGATCGTGCTTTCTGGCTCAACCTATAGCAACATGAGATCAAAAATTTTTCTCAGAATTGTGAGATAGCTTACAAATGTATTCCGCGGACCGTGCCATTTTTTTTGTGGTCGCGCGTCAGGCCTTTGGCCCGACCGCCGAAAACAGTTTTTTTGCCAATACCTCTGCCTTGGAGGACGAAATGGCAACGAAAAACCATCTCCACACTTTGTCACCTGGCATCGAGAGAACTCCGTTCGCTGATGCGGCTGTTAAAAGGTCCGCTTCCGCTGAACGAACGCCTTACCGTGCCGGTCATTGCATGGACTGCCGCTGCAAAGGACGGCAGCAGCAGAGGAACAAGCTCCACAGACACAGGTGAAACGTTCCGTCGTTGTTAGGCATTTTTTCCGGCGACTTCCCAGCGATTCTCCGTTTAGGAGGAATTTCCATGGCGCTCGACCGCTCGGCGGTTTTATCGCAGCTTGCTGCGCTCACCGGGGATCTCACAAACGTTTCGGGCGCGCCCACTGGCGGAAAGCTTCAGCAGGCGCGAATCAGCCTGGCCAGCGCACTGGCCTCTCCTGAACCCTCGGTCATTCACTCCCAACCGCCTGCTGCAGCACCGCTCACAAGATCTCTTCCGGAGACTGTGTTAAACCAACTGCAGAATGCGGTTGCTGCATCGTCACAGGGTCTCGGCGCAACGGCCGGCAATTCTTTCACCATCGTCCGTAGAACGGCTCCACTGGCGATGCCCGGAGTTGCCTCGCTTACTCCGGATGCGATCGCCGGTCAGACGCCTGATCTCACGCTCGGTCCGTTTGCCGATCCGGTTGGCCGCCCTGTCTGGATTGACCTCTTTCGCATCGTCCGGCAGGTGAACCTGGTGCGTATCGCGGGCGGAACTCCGTTCCTTTCCGTGCCGGTTAGCGGACTTTTGATCCCGGGCAACAACCTGCGTCTAGGAGCAGGCTCGGTTTGGATTGCCTCGCAAAGTCTCGCCGCAGGTGCGCCTGCAGGAGGTTTTACCGGCCTCCTTATTCACGGCGGAAGCCTTAGTTTCAGCAGCCCGGTGGCGCACTCCGGACTGGAGATCGTGGTTCCCGCCACGGTCGCGTGTACGCTTGCACTGGATCTGAATCCGGGCACCCCCGCCAGCGGCACCGGGCCGGGCGATGATGCTCGCGCAAGCGTCGCCAATCTGCCTGTCAAGGCCACCTTCACGTTCTCATCGAGCGGCGTGGCGGTCTCTTCGGTGTCGAGCGCCAACGCCCGAGTTTACGGATCAGCGGTGGATTTCGCGATCGCCTCGGGAACCGCTACGTTCGACGCGGTCACGGCTCAAATTCTATATCCGGCCACCACTTCAGAATTTGCGTTCACCATCAGGGACGTACGATCCAACCAGTTTCAGCCGACCGGCTCGGCGGACATCGATCACGTGGGATGGGCACTTCCCGTCGCCATCACATCGGCCACCAGCCTGGGCACGGCGTCGGGGGCGGGCAGCCTGGCGATCTTTACGAAGACCGGCCTGACGGCGGCCTGGACAGGACAGAACAATGCTCTGCCAATCACGAATGCCGCGCTGGTGGTCTCACCAGGATTGATCACGGTTGTCGCAGTCGATGTTCTCGGCCTAGGCACCAGACAAACCATTCCGCTGTGGAGCGCGGTTCCTGGCGGACCGATTACTTCACAAGTTACGCTTACGTGGGCTACGTCGTTCACGCTGCGGTATTCCTCGTCCTCGGCGGGGATCGAGATTTTGATTCTCCCGGCTGCCTGCGACGGCAACTTCGATCGTCCCCTGACCGTCAATGGTCACCGTGTCTACGTGCATTCGGATCAGCTGCTATACCTTCTCGTTGAATCCGCCGCGATTACGGGATTCGTGATCGAGGGGCCGTTACAGCCTCCGGCGGTCAATCCCACTTCGCCATTGGCGTTCGCCATCGAGAACGCTGTTTTTCGGACAACCCCCGCTACCGGGATTATCCTCGTCGGACTGCAGGGCACCGCTGGATTGACCCGCGTTGGCCTTGCGCTGGAATTCGGTCTGCAGTTCACACTGCCCACGCTGCCCGATCCTTACGCGGCGAACTTCGTCATCGCCAATCAGCGAACACTAGATGCGGCCGGTAGCAACGGGATTATCACCGCCATCGTTCAGTGGACCCCGGCAGCCGCGCCTTCGCTCACCTACTTGTTGCCTTCCGGCGCGAACGCCTCTCCCGCGCTGCTGACGACTGCGGTTGCAAAGGCTGGAACGAACATTAATTTCTCGAGCATCGGCACGCGCAGCGGGATCGTTTTGCTCGACGTTTCTACCAACGTCGATCAGTTTGGCGTTGCCTGGACCAACAACCCAAGCGAGGCAACCGGCAGTCTCACGGTCGACTCGATGTTCGTCGCGACCTCGAGTAACTCGATGGCAGTGTTTACCGTTCCCGCGGTGCAGTGGGAAGCGGTTTACACCGAGCCAACGCCCGATCCGCCGTACCCCGCCGGCTTCCCGTCACCACTGAGCTTTGCAAGCAACGGGGGACCGAGCGCGATCCGTGTACAGACTGCAAATCTGGTCCGGCTAGCTCCTGCCCCTGCGCTGGACGCGTTGGTTGGCAATTTTACGACCAGCACCGCACCCGCTCCAGCAATCGCGCAACTGACGCTGCCCTTCGGCATTGTCGCATCGGCCAATCTGAGCAAGCCCAGCGGACCGGGGTCGGCCGGCGCGGCCGTCGATTACATTCGGCCCTCGTTCTCAGCGCAAAGCGTAAAGGGTGGATATCAGATCAGTTTGCGCGCAGTGGACCCGCAATTTCCCGACTCTCCCGCGTTCCAAGGCACCACCACTCAACTGGAAAACGGATTATTCAACGGGTTAGGCACCGGAATGAGCGTGCTTGGGCCCGAAGTGGACGCCATCTTCAACCCCTATCTTGGCCCTGGAGGAACCCGGCCCATGGTGCCGGTGACGCGGCTCGACCTGTCTGGGTATGGGGAGAGCCTTTTCAGCGATTGGCGGAACGAAACCAGCGACATCACCGCGGTAAGCAAGGCGCGCTTCGATGTGCTCATCGGCCGGACAGCGGTCGAAGTCGTGCAAGTTCGCAGCATTCTGTATCCGTATGGAGTGCGGGTCGTCCGAACCATCACCATCCAGCGCAAAAACACCGGAGTTGTGGCTCGACACGATAGTGGCTGGCAGGCGGCGAGCGACGGCGAGTATGCGTTCGGGGGAACACTGACGGTTCACCCGGGCGAGATACTGAAGATGGTCGACGTGACCAATATCCGCGATACAGGGCAGTTTGCCGATGCCGGCGGCGTGCAGGTTGCGGGCGTCTACTTCGATGGTGCGCTAGTGATCGATGGCGTTACCAAGGGCGCGGGAGTAGACGGCGTGCCTGCGCCAAACCAGATCGGTTACGTCCAGCTCACACCGGAATCGTCTGGCGGCGCGCTCACCCCGGCACAATATCAGGAACTGATAAAGAACGTTGGCCCCATGGGAGGCACTGTCGACTGTACCATCAACGTCGCCGGCTCCGGCCTCCCCATGAGGATCGGCCGCGTAGGAGTTGGAGTGACCCAGGGCATGGGCGGGCCCGAGTTCGTGATGTGCGCGTGGGGGAGCCCACAGTTTCCAACCGGCGCAGGACAATGGTCCTTCTTGAAGCAGACTGCTGCTGGCGCTGCTCCCCAACTGCTCGACTCCGATCTCGGTGTGCCACTCATCCGGTCGGGCGCCGCGCCGACCCCTCCGCCGCCCAATTCGCCCTATCGGTTTGCCGATCCGGCCGATCTGGCGACTCCGACTAATCCGATCACGGAATATGGCATCGTGCACGCTACCGGTACGCAGCGGGTATTCTTTCCCCGGCCGAAGATCGAGGCCACCGCGCCCTTCCAGATCACCAGCACGGTAGCGCCCATTCTGGCCGATCCTTATTCGCTCGCCAATGCTGTCGGGCTTTTCCCCCGTACGGACGCCGCTATACCGTTCCCCGACGCCAATTACTCGCTCGCGATCTCGGGCGCGGGCGATCTCAAGCTGCAGCTGCCCAGCCCAAGTTTCCCGGTCACCGTCGGTCAACGGACCATTTCGCAGGCGAGCGACGTACGGGCTTACGCCGATTACAGCGCAGCCGTGGTTACGATTGCCATTGATACCGCGAGCGCACTGCCGTGGAGCTTCCAACTCAAAAACTCCGCGGCTGCGATGAGCTCGGGCTCGATGGGGGAGATCATTCGCCTCGTCGGAGATTTCAGCGCTGACGCCAAGAACGCTTCGACTTTGGGCAACTCGAACGTCATCTTCGGCGGCGCGCTCGGCGTGGTGCAAGATGTGATGAAGTTCCTACAGGAGCTGGGATTTCCGACGCCAATGAGCGTCTCCATGACCAACTCGCCGGAGCTAAAGATCGGGCTCAAGCTTCCGTTGGACGATGAGTTGAACAAGCTGATGCCTCCGTGCGGCGCCAGCTTCCAGGATACAGACGTAACAGTCGAATGGAACATCGATCTGGACAACGGAGAGGTGGGAGCGGAATTCGAATTATCGGCGGCCATCTTTATTCCAACTCCGTTTTGCACCTGTGTGCCCGCCGTACCGCCTGAGCTGCCTCACATCACGGGGTTGCAGGGGGTGGGTCTGATACAGTTTGATGCCAAACTGGACACCAGTTTCGGGCAGGTGATCACGCTCACGATGGGCGCCGGCATTGGCGTTACGTTTAAACTCGCCGACACGTTCAAGGTTGTCGCTTACTATGTCGAAACAGAATTTCTGATTTTCGGGGATGTACTCGGCCTCGGAGTGGGCGCCCTTCTGAAGGGAACCATCGACCTGGGAGAGTTTATGTCAGGCCTCAGTGTCGACGTTAGCGTCGAAGCGAAGATGGCGGTTCTGAGAGTGGATGCCTCCTCTACTTGTTCGGCGGTTACGGTTTGGGCGGCAGCGCAGGTCACGTTTGCCGTGGAAGTCACCATCGCGTGGGTGATCAACATCGACTTTGAAGTGCAATCCGAATGGTCACGCAATCTGAATGGCGGCCCCTGTGTGCTGCCGGATGTTCTATAGATTTTCTGTGAGAGGTGCCCGGTAAGGGGAGAGAAAAATGTCAACGACCCGACTCAATCTTCTACCTTACCTTCAGGAGTGGGATGGCGTCAACCTTCAGCTGAGGCTGTTGGCGGTTCCGCGTGACAGTCCTCTCGATCCTCTGATTGCCGGCCTCACACCGCCGGGACCTTCTTTCGCAACCGCTCATTTTTCTTTCGACGTCCACCTGGTGCAGGGATTGGCAGGAATTCCGACGACCACGACAGCTTCGACCACGGTGAACATTGTTCCGCCATTTCCTGCATCGGCGGAAGGACTGTTCAACGATCTAGCGACAGTATTCGCCATCGATCCGGCCCCACCGGCTCCAAACCCGCGCCGGCCCGGACGTCAGGTCCGCAAATATCTGCCGCCCACGTACCGCGAGGCGATCGGATTTTCGACCGGCCGCAGCACGCTGACCGTGACCGATAACACGTATCGCTGTCTGCTACAGTCCGCCACGGGTAAGCCGCCTTACAAAAAGATCAAGCCCGCAACCAACCCCATCTTCCCTTGGGGAAAAGTTATCGCCATGGCCCTGCGCCAGCCCCTGCTGGCTGAAAAGCTAGGGTTGATTTACCCCTTAACCATTCCCGTTCCCGCAGCCGATTTCTTCAAGTTCGGGGGATGGGTGTACGTTACGCTGGCGGCAAGCAGCGACGGCTTCGCGCTCACAGGGATACCCGACGCCCTCAAGATATATGCATCTCGCATTTCGCCGTTGTCGTCGCCTCGTTCGTTGTTCTCTCCGGTCATGTTCCCGGTCGCGGCCGTGGTTCCTCCAGGTCCATACGACGACATCTTCCAGGAAGCTGAGAACTACGACGATGGATTCGCCAAAGCGGTGCACGGGATTCAGCCCCAATTTCTCGATCCTTTGAACGAAACTTCCGACGGCACGCGGCCAGCCAAGGATATTGGCGTACGCCTGGGGTGGGACGACGAGCAGGTTACGATCTGGCTCAATCGGCAGCTCGATCCCTCAGCGGTCGCACTTGATTCGCCACTGGGCGTCAGCGGCTACCGCGTGGACGCGCGGCTGAAAGGCACCGCCGCCTGGTCGTCGTTATGCCAAGTCACTAGCAACGTCCAGGTTGGCACAACTGTGGTGGGCAAGTTCGCGGGCGACCTGAACATCGAGCCGATGCCGTCTCAACCGGATGGAGAGATCCTCGGGGATTACTGGCTCCCCAGCTACTACACGCATTGGACAGGCCCATCCATGGTCGCGGTCGACGTATTGGCGCGCCAGTTGATCGGCGATCCCACGTTTGCCGGACCTTACGCAGTGACGGGAGTCGACCCCGGCCTTCTCCTCCGGTACGGCAACAGTTACGATTTCCGCGTGCGCCTCGGCGATCATACAGGCGGGGGACCCACGATCGACGACGGCTCTGTGATCCCGGGACCAAGCCCGATCTTCACCATGCCTTTCCGGCGCTGGATACGTCCTCACGCTGTCCGCGTCGAGGAAGATCTGCCGGTCATTCCCGACACGGCGCATGCACCGACACAATTACACATCGATCGGCCGCTACTGGGTTATCCTGAGGTCGTTTTTACCGGTGTCCCGAATGCGGCGGCGAAGCTGGTGGCGGATTTGCCGGCAGCGCAGGCAGCGACGCGCGAAGCTGGATTGCCCGACCCCGATGTAGCCACTCTTCAAATCACGCTCGAAGTCCGGGCGCTCGGCCTAGATGGCGGACCCGGCGGCGGTACGGACGGTGGATTTCAACCCGTTTATACGACGACGCGCCCGTTTCCGAGCGATCCGACAGTGCCTTTGACGCTGGCCTTGACATGGACCGATGTCCATAACGTCAACACACTGTCGCCCGCGCCGACCACGGGCGCCATCCCCGTGCCAACTTCGCGCGACGTGCGCCTAGTGTTTGCCGCCATTGGGCGCGCGGACCCGACGCTCGCCTACTTCGGCGCCAGCGACGTTCTGGTGGGTACGACAGCGAGCGTGCTGTTGAGGCAGGAATCGACGGACGAAACCGGTCTCTTCCTTCCGGTGGAGCCGAGCCATTTGCTGCAGGCCATCTATCTGCAGCCAACCGCGCTGCTCGATGCGGCGACGGCGAGCGCCGCTCTGACCGCCGGGCTGGGCGTTCAGGCGCCCGGAAACCCGATTGGACGACTGGCGGCGGAACTGCAGCTGAACGTCAATGGGCTCGTCCTGCGCGGCCGGCCAGGCCGCAGGACTGTGTTCGGCGCATCGGGAAAATTGCGGCACCTCCTGGCTCCCGACAATTCGAGCGTTACCTTCGCTTCCAATACGGACCTCTCGTTGCATTGGATTGTTGCGCTGCGTGTATCCATCGACCGCGACTGGACGTGGGGCCGGCTGTCTCCATCCGGAATTAGTATTGAGCGCGATGGGACCGTCGTGGGCCAAGTCGAGCCCCGCTTTACGGCCGATCATGACGCGGTGATTAACCCCGATCGTACGGTCACTGATCTCGTGTTTTTCGACGTCGTCGAACCCAAACCAGACTTAGGAGGATTCCCGTCAGAACTCACGCTTGGCTACACGATTACGCCGAACTTTGTCAGCCCGGCGCCGGCAAGTTCGGACGCCCCGCTCGCGGTCAGCGTGCTGCTGCCGATGACGACTCCGCCCCCGCAAGTGCCGAAGCTGGTCTCGGCGGGCATCGCGCTCTCGCCGTATACGCGATCCGCGGATTACTCCACGACAGATCCGCGCCAGCGTTCGCTGTGGCTCGAGTTCGATCGGGCGCCAGATAATCCGCGCGATGGTTACTTCGCGCGAATCCTCGCCTATGCGCCCGATCCTATCTTGTCTGCGCCCGAAGGCGATCCCGACGAAAGCGCGGAACCGCCGCTGCCTATTGATCCGGAATTTATCCGGACCATCGTGCCGGGACAGTCGGATGATGGCGCAGGCCGTGGCGCGATGACGGCTCTGATCCCGTCCGATTCGCCAGTGCATTTCCTTTTGCCCCTCCCGCCGGGTATCCCCGACACAGCGCCGGAATTGTTTGGTTTCTACACTTACGAACTGCGCACCGGCCACGTTCAGGGTTGGAGCACGGCCCAAGGCAGATTCGGATCGCCGCTTCGTGTCACCGGCGTACAACATCCGGCTCCGTCGTTGACGTGCATGGTTATGCACAGTGGGAACGGGATCAGCGCCAGCGCTGCTTTTGCCACGCCGGTGCAGAACGGGCGCTCGGTTCGCCAGGTGCCGCCCGCGACCCAGTTGTACGTTCTGATCTATGCGCAGGTCTACCAAAGCGATGGGCTCGACTTCCGGAATGTTCTCTTGAGCTACCGGCCGGCGCCGTATATTCCCAGCCGCCTGCAATTCTTTGGAGGACTCGCGGACTCGCTTTACGGAAACGCGACTTGGACGACGAACGAGATTCAACAGATATTGGCAAGCCTGACTCTCAATTCGGATACGCCGCTGAGTTGTCTGGCCGTCGAAACGTTGCCGGCTGACGACCCGATTCCCGATCCGTTGGGATCAGGGCTGGGTTACGAGCGATTGCTGCGGACGTCGCCGCTGGTGCCGGTGCCGCCGTGCTGTTGCTAGCGTAGCCGGGATTACAAGTCCTGGAGGTTTCAACGTTTCTTTGCGACTACGTCGTTAGGCACTCGATAGAGCAATGACACTTTTGTCCTTATCATTTGACAGTCGGCGTCCAATGTTCGGCTGTGTGTACCGAAAACGTTGTGCGCACGGTCAATCTGCCGATAGACGTGACGGGCGTCGATGAAGAGCACAGTGTCGGCGCGCGATGTCTTGGTCTTGCCCCGGTCGAGAAACCACAACGTGCAGGGTAGCGTCACCGTGTAGAACATGTTGGGGCCAACGGCGACCATAACATCCACCGCCTTGGCCTCTATGAGCTTCTGTCGCAACCCCTGCTCGGAGGCGCGGGCGTCGGAGGCCGAATTGGCCATGACGAAGCCGGAGCGCCCCTTGGGATTGAGCGCCGAATAGAACAACTGAATCCAGAGGTAGTTGGCGTTGTCGGTGCGCGGCTGCCGAAAGCGGAAGTAGATTTAGGGCACTATGCTCCCATACGCGCATCGAAGGCATCACCCATTCAGCCACGCAGCTCGGCCAAAAGACTGATTAATCCAACAACAATGGTCGCAACGCCGATGGCGACGCAGAGTGTCGTCCCGGCGTTAATCCAGATAGCGCCGGCACCGATTATTCCGAGAGAAACAAGACAAGCGGTGGTGGTGTCGCTCATGCCCTCAACTCTCCAAGGCTGATCGCAGCGGATAGTGCACTTTGAGCTTAGCGCTTTTGTGGCTCGCCCCGGGCTTAACCCAGATGACGATCTGTCGGGCATCAGTCGCCTTGGCCCGGATTTGGCGAGAAATATTGAAGCTTATCCGGCTTACCTTCCCATTCTTTGGAATCTACAGGAGGGTCGCGTTTGATCGTTATATTGGGCCAGGTTTTTGCGTAATCAGCGTTGAGCTTGAGCCACTTCTCGGCTCCGTCCTCGGTGTCGGGCTTGATCGCTTCGACCGGACATTCCGGCTAACATACCCCACAATCGATGCATTCGTCGGGATGGATGACGAGCATGTTTTCGCCCTCGTAGAAACAATCGACGGGGCATACCTCCACGCAATCCATCAGCTTGCACTTGATGCAGGATTCATTGACGATATAAGTCAAATGTCATCCTCTCTTTGGCAACGGCAGCCTTATCAGATTTGCTTATGCTGAGTTTCCGCCGCAGGCGTATTTCGCCGTTTCTGGGATGGGGATGTTACCACAAATAAAGCCAAAACGGTGCAGTGTGCGCCAGCTTGAAGTGCCGATGTGGCTCTGAACAGGCGGTAGTGTTGTCCGTGGGACAGTTCGGTACTTGTCGGAATTATTTTGGAGCCATCTGGAGAATCCCTGCAGAGCGGAGGGTAACGTTATGACCGAGTACATCGTCGGTCTAAGACTTGGGAAACGATCGGAAGTTCTGACGATTGAAGCTGAGGATGCGTTAATTGCTGCGCTCAAGGCCAAATATAATCACCCCGAGGCTCTAATTTCTTACGTTCGGAAATCCAATCGGCGGGGCGATCGTCGCAATCCGCATCGGAAGGAATGAAGATTACGAAGCGCGCCGACCAATGTCCGCTAGTGTGAAGGTTTGCGGATGTCGGCCCCATGAAGGTGGCGCGGCGCACACAGCGGGGCCGTCGTACGCAAACCTCCAAGGGAGGAAACCGCGGGGTGTCGGGCGAGGTGTCGCGTCAGACGCTATGGGGATTTCGTCGCTGGGGGTTCGTTGCCGGGGTGCGTTGACCACCGCTGTAGGGAGCGGTCGAAGGGGTGGCGAACTCGGTCGGTCGATTGCGATAGCCGGAACTGGCGTCGCGCAGCGGAGATTGATCGATGAGTCGGTTGCCCGGGGCGTTGCGCCGGCGAGCATGGTCATGGCCGATCGAGAGACGGCGAGGCAGAGACGCAATGGAATGTCGCGACGAACCGGTTCTGGTCATGATGTGTCGATCCCGATAACCGCCGGCCGATAGCGCGGCGATGCGCCGCGCTGGAATATCTCGATGATGACCATGCGGCCGCCGCAGCAAGGGCATGGGTGGGGGAGCGGCTTGAGATCGGGGTCCTCGGCGCGACTGTCATCGCCGGCCTCGGGCTGAGCCGCAGGCACGTCGAGCAAGCGGCGCGCTCGGGCGATGTTGTCGGCGCGCGTGCCGCTGGCGAGCAGGCCATAGTGGCGGATGCGGTGGAAGCCGTGCGGCAGGACATGGATCAGGAATCTACGGATGAACTCGGCGGTGGCGAGTGTCATGACCTTCTGGCGATCACGACCTTCGGCGCGATAGTCCTTCCATCGGAAGGTGACGCCGGTGCGGTCGCAGGCGATCAGCCGGCTGTTGGCGATGGCGACGCGGTGGGTATAACGCGACAGATAGGCCAGTACGGCCTGTGGCCCGCCGAACGGACGCTTGGCATAGACCACCCATTCGGCCCGGCGTAGCGGAGCCAGCCAGGTCGCGAACGCCTGCGGGTCGGCGAGAGCGGCGTGATTGCCGAAGAACTTGAGGCGGTTGGCCTGGTGTGCGGCCAGTAGCATCTGCAGGAACAGCCGTCGGAACAGGCGCGAGAGCACGCGCACCGGCAGGAAGAAGCCGGGGTGGCACGCCACCCAGCGCTCGCCGTCGAGCGAGATGCCGCCGCCTGGCACGATCATATGGACATGCGGATGATGGGTGAGCGCCGAACCCCAGCTATGGAGAACCGAGGTGATGCCGACTCGTGCGCCGAGGTGCTTTGGGTCGGCGGCGATGGTGATCAGAGTCTCGGCCGATGCCTTGAACAGCAGATCGTAAATGACGGTCTTGTTCTGGTAGGCGATGTCGGCGATGGCGGCCGGCAGCGTGAACACCACATGATAGTATGGCACCGGCAGCAGGTCGGCCTCGCGCGCCGCCAGCCATTCCTTTGCCGCCGCGCCCTGGCACTTCGGGCAGTGCCGGTTGCGGCAACTATTGTACGAGATCTGGCTGTGCGCGCACTCCTCGCAGCGCGCGACATGGCCGCCGAGCGCCGCGGTGCGGCAGCTCTTGATCGCCGACATCACCTTGAGTTGGCCGAGGCTGACATGGCCGGCATTGGCCCGGCGCCATGCCGGACCGTGGTCGCGGAAGATATCCGCGACCTCCAGCGATGGACGCGACACGCGCGCCGCGCCTCAGGCGGGCGGCTCAGTGCCCTCCTTGAGCTTGGTTGTAATGCGATCGAGCGGGCTCACGATCTCCCGGATGGTCTTGGTGGCGACACGCGTATAGAGCGCGGTGGTGTCGAGCTTGGCATGTCCCAACAAGACCTGGATCACCCTGATATCGGTGTTCTGCTCCAGAAGATGCGTCGCAAAGCTGTGACGAAGGGTGTGCGGGGACACCTGCTTGCCGATCTCGGCCATCTGGGCGGCGGCATCGCAGGCGCGCCTGAGCTGGCGCGCCGTCATCGGGTTAACCGGGTTCATTCCGGGAAACAGCCACCCCTTCGGGCGTGCCGCGTTGTACCAGGCGCGCAACAGCTCGAGCAGATGCGGCGAAAGCATCACGTAGCGGTCCTTGTTGCCCTTGCCCTGTTCGATCCGGATCACCATGCGCTTGCTGTCGATGTCGGATACCTTCAGCGCGACCACCTCGGACACGCGCAATCCGGCCCCATAGGCCACACTCAATGCCGCCTTGTATTTGAGCCCCGGCGCCGCATCGAGAAAACGCGCGACTTCCTCCGGGCTCAGGACGACCGGCAGCTTGCGTGGCACGTGGATAAACTGGGTATGGTTCACGATGTCGGCGCGCCCAAGCGTGATCCTGAAAAAGAACCGCAGTGTCGAGACGCTTTGGTTGAGGGTAGGTACGCCGGCGCCACTCGTCGCCAGATGAAGCTGATAGCGGCGCACGTCTTCGAAGCTCGCCGTGTCGGGCGAGCGGCCGAGATAGACAGCGAAGTTCTTGACCCTTTGAAGGTAGTCATGTTGGGTCTTCGGCGCGAACTTCCGGATCGTCATGTCTTCGATCATGCGCCGGCGTAACGGGCTCATTGCCTGGTCGGTCATGGGGAGGCTCCTGTCTGGAGTGAGGGTTGCAACTCCTCATCTTCAGACAGGACGCGCCTGTTATCTCTCCCCATCCCGCGAACTTGGCGGCGGAGCCTTACCGCGCGAGCGGTTTAGTCCTTTGGCGCAAAGCGGACGATCGCGTGAGCCTCTCCCGGGATGTCCGTTTTCGGGAGAAACCTCCCTTAGCAATTCTGCGTGTTTGGCGCTCGTCTCGGAAAGCATTCGGTTGGTCCTGTTGAGGTTTGCGCCTGGTCGCGCGACGGCACGCATGAAGTGTTGATCCAGCACCAGAACACTCACAGATTGGCATTGAAGCCCTGAGGGCGCAGGTGTAACTGTAGCGGTGCCCGCTATACACTTGAAGCGTGCGGTTGTGCCCCTGGTCGTTGACGCGACCAGTGCGCGCTTAGGCGGGAGATGTTGATCATCGAGCGAGGCTGGAAACGGCTTTCTGTGGCGGAACGATGAATCCTTCCGCGTGCTATCGAGCGAAGGCTCGAGTCAGTCGGCCATTAGGATGCGAGGCGTGCCCCCAGACAGACCGCGGGAGGCTTCGATGCACAGGACCGCGTTGCATAATTTAGTACTATTTTTGCTCCTTTTCTTCGCGCTCATCTGCCCGAATTGCGTGACCTTAACGGTATCAACCGCACAGGCCGGAAGAGACCAGTCTGATTCCGGCTCGCCGGTGTCTGTGCTTCGGCGGCGCGGGCCCTCCAGCGGTGTGCCGTGGCGCGTCGACACTCCATCGGGGTGCAGCGATGGCACGGGCCTGCCTAGCTTTCGGCGAGAACATTGCTGGCGGCCTACTCCAGCGGGGAACGGCACACGCAGGCCCGGGTGGCCCACGCCAGCGGCGACCTCCAATGCGACGTGGCCCGGGCAATCGACACTGCGACACACTCGGCCGACCAATCCGACTGCAGTATTCTTCCCGATCCTTGTCATGATCTCGATTGCCTCGGTGTTGGCTTGGAGATGGCACCGGGGCAGCCGACGAAACTTGGCAGCATCTCGAACCCATCTTGTAGCGGTGGCCGATTTCGGACAACAAACGATCAAGTTCATATCGACTTCGCCAAAGAGTGGCGCCACTCTTCACGACCTTCGCGGTAGAGGTTGATGATCAGGATCTCTTCTTTAGGTTTTCGAAAGATGGTCGATGCGTGACTAACACAGCACTTACCTTGGCTTCGTTCTTCGCCAACGATAGCGGTACAGGCGCATCGGATTGCTTCGACGCGGGCCCCATCCTTTCCGAGATTGCAGCCCAAGCTCACAGTGTCCCCCGCGAGTGCCTGCTCAGCGTGAATAGTCAATTTGGTGGTTGCGTCAATCAGATGCTTGACGTCGACCTCGGCGATATTCTCGGCGCGGCGTGGAGCAAGAGTGCGGAGATCTGCGAAGCTCTGGCTTCGTCCAAGGATTCGTCGACCGAAGACCACACCGTGTCACTATTCGATCATGAGATCAGGTCGGAGCATCGTCCCAGCATCAAGATATTTTACGGTCAGGCGCTCGTCGCTCAGGTCCAGTTTGAAGTCGACCTCTCATTGCAATTTGAGGCCGTCAGTCTGTTGATTCAGAACGGTCGCGTCGAGGAGGTACAAACGGGCTCCTGTAGCGGAGCGGCAGAGCTAAAATGGAACAAGATGGTGCTTGTCAAAGGATCGACCCGACATATCGATTTGCCGGGAAAAATCCGCCTGACGCGATGAACGTGCAACTTGGCCGCCTTCGTAATCCGGTCAGTCGTTGAGGCGAATGCTGAGATATCCCGCGATGACCGTACCAGGTCATTCGCGTCGTTATGAGGACGTCCGGTGTTGGCGCGAAGCGGCCGTTGGTGGCTTCGCTCATTAATTTTAGACGACGATGCCGGCAACTCAGGACACGCCCTGATTTCAGTCGCATGGCCGTAGGCACGCCGTCCGGTGGGAGGCCGTATTAACGACGATTTGCATGCGGAACTTGCGGAGCGAAGCCATCCACGCCACCTAAGGAAAATCGGCTGCGTGGTGGAGGCAATCACGAAAAGTAGTCCACTTTGTAGTCCGCTATGTATCCCTCTAAACCGCCGGATTTGCTGGTTTTCCTGGAAAATAGACGGATAGGACCTAAAGTGGCGGAGTGTCCCTCCCTCTCCGCCAAAGAGGTAGGTTAACTTACTCACTCCTCTCAGGAGCCTAATGGCGGTGTCCTTTCGGTCCTCAAACCGGTCCCCATTGCGGGCCGATATGCTGCATAGCTCGTGGCAAACGGGCCAGTAGGCGAACCGTTCTGACGAACAGCCGCGCCGACGCGTTCACCAAAACCAACCAGTGCCGGACCGGCCGAATGTTTCCAGGGCGCGATCGGCGTGGAACACTTCGATGCTGGCGCCCGTCCGCGGGTGGATGTCGCAGAGCGGCTCATTGTGTGTGCGTTGTCTAGGGTCGGGTGTGGGGGCCCCAGGTACCATCACGCCGCCCTTTCGGCGGGGTAGGCAAGGGCCAAGCCGCGCAGGTAGTCAGCTGCCTTGGATGCCTGACTGCAGGCGGTAAAGAATGCCCGTTTGTCAGCCTTCAAAAGCTCAATCCACGACGCGATATAGCCCGCATTCCGAACGTCACCGTCAAAGCCAAATTCCGCACACAGGAACGCGGCGCCCAGTTCCGCAATCAGTTCTTCGGCCGCGTAATTGCGTGGACCAAACCGGTTCTTCAAGTCTCGATCAAGGCGGGATTTATGACCCGACCAATGCGCGAGTTCATGGAAGGCCACGTTGTAGAAATGATCCGCGCCCTTGAACGCATCGAATCCGGGCATCGAGATAAAATCTTGGCTGGGCACATAGTACGCTTCGCCGTGGCCCTCGCGGATGTCGGCGCCCGTGGAGCGCAAGAATGCATCGGCAAGCTCGTCGCGCGCGTCAGGATTGCGAGCCCGCGTCGGCTTTCCTGTATTGATGCTCTCGGGAAGGTCTTCGCATTGGTCGACATTGAAAACCGTATATTCACGCATCATTGGGACTAAGCTCGTTGCAGAGTTGTCGTCCGATCCCTTGTCGTGAACCTGGAGTTGCTTCACGAAATACACTTTCGTGCCGTGCTCGCCCCTGCGCACGTTGCCGCCCAATTCAAGGGCCTGCTTGAAGGTTAGAAAGCGCGGCGTGCGATAGCCGGCCGTCTGTGCCATCCACAGCAGAACGACGTTGCATCCTGAGTAAGGCCGATTGGTCACGGCGTTGCATGGCGTGTTCATGCCAGCCGTCGCCGACCATGGCTTCACCCAGGGGGCGGCGCCGGCTTCTAGCTCTGCAACAATGCGCGTCGATACGTCTGCGTAAAGATCACGTTTCATAGCCCGCCTCGCTCGCTGTTATGGCTGACGCGACCACGATTGGCCGCGTGCCATAGCCGCGTTGGGCAAGGCTTCTTTCTACGGTCTCACAAATTACCGTCAGCGCCCCATGGCCAAGCCTCCCGTCTCGCGCGTGTCGACAGAGGGTGCTGAGAAATATCTCTGGGTCCAAAGAGAACTCACCCCCTCAAGGTTAGCCTTTATGACGGGTTCGGAGATGACCGAGTTTCGACGGTTCATCGAACAGCAGCGGCAGAAGCGCGAGCTGGCGGATGTGCTTGGGCAAATCACGATCTAGCGCCCGAATGATGGACGGCAGGGGCGAGCAGCCGGGGCCATTGGGAAGCGACGGGAACGAGCTAGGCCCAGCCGCCTGGACCTAACGCTTCGCTGATGTCGAAGCCCCTCGGCGGCTCATCCTCGCAGGGACTGAAGACGTCGAAGCCGATGGCGTCTATCCCGCCGTCCAACTATGTGCACCTGGATCCATGGCGACCGCCGACACTGGTGCGCAGGCTCAAGCCGCGACGCGACGGCTGCGAGTTCTGTTGCGATCCGGAGTTGAAAGCCGTCTTGGCCTCGTTGTGGGATCTTCCGGCCGCCACTTGATCAGTGTTGCGCGAGCTTCCGTTAAATGCGCGAGCGCGCCCGAAGCAGAGCGGCAAAGATCATGCAAGCTAAGTAAGCAGCGTGTTGGGGAAGACGAATTCTGCTATCGACATCGGCACATTTGCTTGGTACAAAGCAAGCATCCGAGGTGGCGTTAAGTAATTGATTTTGCTTGCCTTCAGGAGCTTGGCAGACAATCCTTTCCTGGGCACCATTTGTGCTTGGATGCCCTCCCACTGCCGTTCGGGGCGCACCACGCGCTCGCCTCTTTCGAATTTGAGCGGTAGTTTGGACCGTATCGATTCGATGAGGTTCGAAAACGCCATGACCGTACGCCTGCACCGCGGCGATCTGCCCGATCTCACCCGCTATACCGACTCGGTGGCGATCGATACCGAGACCATGGGGCTGCACCCGCATCGCGACCGGCTCTGCGTGGTGCAGATGTCGAACGGCGACGGCAGCGCCGATGTCGTCCAGATCCCCAAGGATCATGGCAAAGGTCAGGCTGACGCGCCGAATCTGAAGGCGCTGCTCGCCAATCCCAAGATCACGAAAATCTTCCATTTCGCGCGATTCGATCTCGCCGCGCTCTACAACACCTTCGGCGTGATGCCGCAGCCGGTGTATTGCACCAAGATCGCTTCGCGGCTCAGTCGCACCTATACCGACCGCCACGGCCTGAAGGACCTGGTGCGCGAGCTGCTCAACATCGATCTGTCGAAGCAGCAGCAGTCGAGCGACTGGGGCGCGCAGACGCTCAGCGAGGCGCAGCTGGCTTATGCGGCTTCCGACGTGCTGCATCTGCATGGCTTGCGCGAACGTCTCGACGCCATGCTCGCCCGCGAGGGTCGCCTGGGGTTGGCGCAAGCCTGTTTCGAATTCCTGCCGACGCGGGCAAAGCTCGATCTGCAGGGCTGGGACACCGAGGACATTTTCGCGCATTCGTGAGCCGGAACGCCGCTTTAGGCGTCGTATCAGCCACCTGTCAGTCAATTGCGCCCCGTTTCGGACACACTCCTAACACGAGGTTCCGGCTGCGCGACCCGGCGATCCCGGGTAGAATGATCAGGTCTTGCTTTGCCTGGAGCAGTGGTGAATTCGGTTCAGAATCCCGCCTATCAAGCCGGAATGGAGGCGCGCTTTGCCATCGCTGAGCGCCACAGCCGGATCGTGCGGGTGCTGCGCATCGCCGTCCCGGCGGCGGTGGCCCTGTCGCTGGCGGCAATCATCCTGGTGTCGATCTTCAATCCGTTCCGGATGCTATTGCCGAAGCTGCCGCTCGATATGGGAAACCTCGTCGTCTCCGGCACCAAGATCACCATGGAGTCGCCACATCTGTCGGGCTATACGCCGGATCGGCGGCCATACGAGGTCTGGGCCAAGACCGCGACCCAGGATGTGACCGATCCCGATCATGTCGATCTCAACACGTTGCGGGCCAAGGTGTTGATGGAGGATCAGTCGACCGTCATGCTGGATGCGGTCAACGGGCTGATGGATACCAAGCAACAACTGCTCGATCTGCATAAGGATATCTATTTGCAGACTTCCACGGGCTATGAAGCATGGCTGAGCCAGGCCTTTGTCGACATGGGCAAGGGCACGGTGACCTCCGACGAACATGTCGATGTGAAATGGGCGGACGGAACGCTGTCCGCCGACAGGATGAAAATCACCGGCGGCGGCGAAGTGGTGAGGTTCGACGGCCACGTCGTGATGAACATCGACAAGCTGCCGCCTGCCGAGAGCGCGCCGGAGCCGTCCGCCGCGCCTGCGCCCGAGCCGGCGCGTTCGGCCCATACGCGTTCGGTCGCCAGCAAATCCTCCAACCCCAAATGATCCGATGACAATTCCTCGGCGCAGCACTCTGATACGGCCGATCGTGCTTGGCGGCTGCTGTGCTGCCTTCGCGCTCGCGATGATCGCTGCGGGTCAAGCCGCTGCACAGAGCGCGGTGACGGGCGTTCCCAATGCGATGCAGGGCTTCTCGCAAAATCGCGACCAGCCGATCCAGATCGAAGCCGCCTCGCTCGAGATGCGCGACAAGAAAAAGGAAGCGACCTTCTCCGGCAATGTGAAGGTGGTGCAGGGCGACACCACCATGACCTCCAGGACGCTGGTGGTGTTCTACGAATCGAGTTCGGCAGCCCCGGCGCCTGCGGCCAATGCGAAGACCGCGGCAAAATCGGCGCCGATGCAGTCCACGACCCCCGGTCCCGGCGGCAGTTCGTCGATCAAGCGGCTGGAGGCGAAAGGCAATGTGGTCGTGACCCAGAAGGATCAGGTCGTGACCGGCGAGACTGCGGTTTTCGATACCAAGACCAACCTCGTCACCATGCTCGGAGGGGTGGTCCTAACCCAGGGCAAGAACGTGCTCCGCGGCGATCGGCTGCTGGTGGACATGACCACGGGCGTCTCGCGGGTGGAATCCAACTCCGGCCGCGTCCAGGGCCTGTTTCAGTCGTCGGGCCAGGGCGCCCCGGTGGTCCCCGGTGCTGCGCCATCGTCGCCGGCGTCAGGATCCGCAGGCTCAAATAAACAGAAATAATATCAATAACTTAAAAACTGGCCGCCGTGCGCGAGGTTGAAGCCGGCGGCGTGAGCCTGTATCTGCGTATGGACGCAAGAGGGTGCACGAGCCTTGCCGCCAAACCGCTGACACTTTGGCGGGTCATGCACTGGCTCCGGGATTCACCTCAAAATGGGGGTGTTTCGCTGGGCAAGGGACATCCATTCCTTCATGTTGCGCGAGCGCGCAAATCGCCGCGGCGGGTCGCGGAACACCGTGAAAGGCTGAGCGAAGCGGGAATGGTGGATTTACTTGGCATGTTCCGTCGCCGACCGGCGAAGCGCAGCTCGCCCGGCTTCGCGCGCGCGCATGTGGATATCACCGCGCTCGGCGACAGCATGGGCGAAGTGATGACGAGCCCGGTGCGCGACGCGCCGCCTTTGGCCCGTGCCGCGCCGGTGCAGCAACTGGATTTGCCCCGGGCCGAAAAGCCGCGTCGCCCGCCCGCCAAATCTCCAGCCAGGACCAGCGCGGCGGCGGCCCCGCGGCCGACGCCGCGGGCGGGCTATCTGGCTGTGCATAGCGTGGAAAAGAGTTTCGGCACCCGCCAGGTCGTGCGCGGCGTCAGCATTTACGTCCGCCGCGGTGAGGCGGTGGGTTTGCTGGGTCCGAACGGCGCCGGCAAGACCACGGTCTTCTACATGATCACCGGCCTGATCAAGGCCGATCGCGGCAGTATCGAGCTCGACGGCCACGACGTCACCAAGCTGCCGATGTATCAGCGCGCCCGGCTCGGCATCGGCTACCTGCCGCAGGAAGCTTCGATCTTTCGCGGCCTCACGGTGGAGCAGAATATCCGCGCAGTGCTGGAGGTCGTCGAACCCTCGCGGAAGAAGCGCGAGGCCGAACTCAATTCCCTGCTCGACGAATTCAACATCGCGCGGTTGCGAAAAGCGCCGTCGATTGCCCTGTCGGGCGGCGAGCGGCGGCGCGTCGAGATCGCGCGCGCGCTGGCAACCCGCCCCAACTACATGCTGCTCGACGAGCCCTTCGCCGGCATCGATCCGATTGCGGTCGGCGACATTCAGGATCTCGTCCGCCATCTCACCAATCGCGGCATCGGCGTGTTGATCACCGACCATAACGTCCGGGAAACGCTCGGCCTGACGGATCGCGCCTATATCGTCTATGCGGGGGAGATTTTGACCGAGGGCTCACCGGAAGAGATCGTCAACGATCCGGACGTGCGCCGCCTTTACCTTGGCGAGGAATTCCGACTTTAACCGTCGCCGGAAGCTTGCTTGGCGCGCGCCATAGTCTTTTTTTCCAATACGTCAAGCCGTGTACATCGGCTTGGGACTAGTTTAAGCAAGAATCGGACCAACTTTTGGGATCGGTTCTGGCCTCCATGGCGCTGACGCAGAGATTAGAGTTCCGCCAGTCGCAGTCGCTGGTAATGACGCCGCAGCTGATGCAGGCGATCAAGCTTCTGCAGCTGTCGAATCTCGACCTGTCGGCCTTTGTCGAGGAGGAATTGGAGCGAAATCCGCTGCTGGAGCGTGCCAACGATGGTTCGGAGGCCCCGGTGGCGGGCGAACCGACATCGGAGCCGGCCGAATTCGCCGATTCCGAGGATTCCGGCTATGGCGGCGATCCGATCGGGGAGCCCAGCGGTTCCACCGGTGAAGCCTTCGAACCGGGCCAGGAAGAGTGGATGAACCGCGATCTCGGCAGCCGCGCCGAGATCGAGCAGACCCTCGACGCCCCGCTCGACAACGTGTTCTCCGAGGAGCCCGCCGAAGCCGCCGCGCGCACCGCGCAGGACGCGGCGCCGACGGCCTACACCGAATGGGGCGGCGGCGCCTCCAACGATGACAGCTATAACCTCGAAGCCTTCGTCGCGGCCGAGGTGACGCTCGGCAGCCATCTGGCCGAGCAATTGGCGGTGGCTTTCGCAGCCCCCGCGCAGCGCATGATCGGCCAATATCTGATCGATCTGGTCGATGAAGCCGGTTATCTGCCGCCGGATCTCGGCCAGGCCGCCGAGCGGCTCGGCGCATCGCCGAAAGACGTCGAGGCGGTTCTTGCGGTGCTGCAGAAGTTCGATCCGCCCGGCGTCTGTGCGCGATCCCTCAGCGAGTGCCTGGCGATTCAGCTGCGCGAACTCAATCGCTATGACCCGGCGATGCAGGCGCTCGTCGAGCATCTCGATCTGCTGGCGAAACGCGATATCGCGGCTTTGCGAAAATTATGCGGCGTCGATGACGAAGACATCACCGACATGATCGGCGAAATTCGCCGTCTCGATCCGAAGCCGGGTTTGAAGTTCGGTTCGGCGCGGACGCAGACCATGGTGCCGGATGTCTATGTGCGGCCCGGGCCCGACGGCGGCTGGCATGTCGAACTCAACAGCGACACGCTGCCGCGCGTGTTGGTTAACCAGACCTATTACACCGAGCTGTCGAAGACGATCCGCAAGGACGGCGACAAATCCTATTTCAGCGATTGCCTGCAGAACGCGACCTGGCTGGTGCGCGCGCTCGATCAGCGCGCCCGCACCATCCTCAAGGTCGCAACCGAGATCGTGCGCCAGCAGGATGGCTTCTTCACCCACGGGGTCGCGCATTTGAGGCCGCTCAACCTGAAGGCCGTCGCGGATGCGATCCAGATGCACGAATCGACGGTGTCGCGGGTCACCGCCAACAAATACATGGCGACCAATCGCGGCAGTTTTGAATTGAAGTATTTCTTCACCGCCTCGATCGCGTCGGCCGACGGCGGCGAGGCCCATTCCGCGGAGGCGGTTCGTCACCATATCAAGCAGCTGATCGATGCGGAGGATCCGGCGCAGATCCTCTCGGACGACACCATCGTGGAACGTTTGCGCGAATCGGGCATTGATATCGCCCGCCGCACCGTTGCGAAGTACCGTGAAGCGATGCGAATCCCCTCCTCAGTACAGCGACGGCGCGACAAGCAAAGCATGCTTGGTCATGCGCTCTCGGCGCCCGCCGCAACCTCCGACCGGTCCCGGGATACGCAGCCTGCCTGATTGCGTCCCGGCGAAATCGCGATAGTGTCGATTCCGCTCAAGAAGCGAGGCACCAGAATGACTCTCCGGATTTCGGGAAAAAGCATCAGCGTCGGCGATGCGCTGCGCGGGCGGGTCAGCGAGCGCACCGACGAGGTGCTGCGCAAATATTTCGACGGCAACTATTCCGGCCACATCACGCTGAGCAAGGATGGCTTCGGCTTCCGCACCGACTGCTCGCTGCATCTGGATTCCGGAATTACGCTGGAAGCCGATTCCAATGCCGCCGATGCCTATGCCAGCGCCGACCAGGCGCTGCTGATGATCGAAAAGCGGCTGCGCCGCTACAAGAGCCGGCTGAAGGACCGCTCGGCCCGCAAGGCCCATGCGGCCTCCGAGGCGCTTGCGGCGATGGACACCCAGACGCTGGACGCGCCGAGCTATATCCTGGAGGCGCCGGCGGAGGGCGACGACGAGATCACCGGCTACAGCCCGGTCATCATTGCCGAGGCGACCACGGCGCTGAAACGGCTTTCGGTCTCGGAAGCGGTGATGGAACTGGATTTGACCGGCGCCGCCTGCCTGGTTTTCCAGCACGGTTCAAGCGGCCGCGTGAACATCATTTACCGCCGCCCGGACGGCAATGTCGGCTGGATTGACCCCCCTGTGGTTAACTCCGGGGGGTAGGGCACCAATCGGCATTGACGCCCGCGGCGACCCTCCCTATGGTCCGCGCCCTTAACGATAGGGGTCGGGAAAAACTCTGCGGGTGTTGGCACTGCTCTTGCGTTGGAGTAGAAGCCCCCCAATTAGGACCCGGGGGGTAGGCCGCCTTTCCCGCCCATCTTCTTGATGCCGCCCGCTGAACCCTGTTTCGCAACCTGACGGTCAATTTACCTCGGAACGCCCCATGACGATTACCGATCTGGTCGCACCCGAGGCGATTCTCCCGGCATTGAAGGTCAACAGCAAGAAGCAGGCGCTCCAGGAGCTGGCGGCGCGGGCTGCCAGCCTGACCGGGCAGAACGAGCGCGCGATCTTTGAGGTCCTCCTGCAGCGCGAAAAGCTTGGAACCACCGCGGTCGGCTACGGTGTCGCCATCCCGCACGGCAAGCTTCCCAAGCTGGAAAGGCTGTTCGGACTGTTTGCCCGCCTCGAGCGCCCGATCGATTTCGAGGCAATGGACGGCCAGCCGGTCGATCTGGTGTTCCTGCTGCTGGCGCCCGAAGGCGCGGGCGCCGATCACCTGAAGGCCCTGGCGCGGATCGCGCGGCTGTTGCGCGATCAGGACGTCGCCAAGAAACTGCGCGCCTCGCGCGATGCGCCGGCGATCTATTCGGTGCTGGCGCTGCCGCCGGCAAGCGCGGCGTAAAGCCGGCAACCGTCGTTACCGCTCGACCCGGCGGTCTTCCTTCTGTTGGAAAGCAATTGCTGGGAAGATTGATGGACCGATGAATACGCGGGTCAAGCCCGCGTATGCCTCATCAAGCAGCGACGGCTCTCGTCAGTAAAACGAGCAAGCGCTCGCTTTAGCGATGCCGGCGAGGCTCGCCTCTAGTGCACGCTGACGGCCTGCAGCTCATTGCTCCAGGCGTTCGCGATCGCGGCTTCCCGGCTGTCGGTCAGCATGATCGGCGTACCGTCGGCGGCATGGAGCGCAAACAGTTTCAGTCCGGGCGCGACCTTCGGCGCCTGCGGAAACAGCACGGGCACGTCCTCGGAACGGACCTGCTTCACATAGGCGATATGGCCTTCACCGAGATGGGCCAGCGCCTCCAGCGAGACGCGAGGCTCCAACACAACATTACCTTCAGTCATCGTCTCGACTCCTTCTGAGTCTAAGCGGTCGAGTCCGCTACTCGTTCCATTATTCGTGCTCATTGATAGCAATTGTCTTAACGACCTTTTCCGGCTCAGGCCGGGCCAGATCGATCGACAACAGCCCGTTTTTCAGGTCCGCGCCGAGCACCTGCATCCCCTCCGCCAGAACGAAGGTGCGCTGGAAGTGGCGCGCCGCGATGCCGCGATGGATGTATTGCTTGGCCTTGTCGTCGTGCTGGCGGCCCCGGATCACGAGCTGGTTTTCCTCAATAGTTACATCGAGTTGGTCGCGGGTAAATCCCGCCACTGCCAGCGTGATGCGCAGCCGTTCAGGTTGGCCGTTGGCGCGGTCGCAGCGCTCGATATTGTAGGGAGGATAACCGTCGGCGCCTTTGACGACGCGATCGAGCGCACGCTCAATTTCGTCGAATCCCAGCAAGAACGGACTGGATAACGAAGGAACACGAGACATATTTTTGCAAAGTCCTCTCGAAGCGACTTTGAAGTTTCAGGGCCCTTCCGGCACCCCAACACGACCGGCAGGCCGTATGGCCCTCCGATCACGACCAATATGGGCATAATTTGGGGGTGTTCAAGCACCCCCGAAGGGATCCGCAAGGGCCCGCCCGGGAGCTGCTGCGCACCCCGCGTCGACGCGGTGATGGAGGGGTTAACGCCTGCGTTCGCAGCCGCAGACAACCCCCTTGGCCAGCAGCGCGTCGATCTCGGTTTCGGAATACCCGAACTCCCTCAGCACCTCGCTGGTATGCTGGCTGAATGTCGGCGGGACGCGGCGCAGGCTCGGCTTGCTGCGTTCAAGCCGGATTGGCGAGGCCACCCCCTTGTACCAATCCTTTTCGATGACGTCGCCGCGACGGATCGTGTGCGGGCTGGTCAGGGCCTGGTCGATCGATTGCACCGGTCCGGCCGGCAGGCCTGCGGCAAGCAGGCGATCGCACAACGGCACGGCGTCGTGCTGGCTGAACACGGCGGCGAGCTCAGCGCGCAAGGCATCGCGGTTGGCGATGCGGTCCTTGTTGCGCGCAAAGCGCGGATCGGTGCCGAGCTCGGGTTTGCCGATCTCTTTGCAGAGCTTGCGGAAGGTGCCGTCATTGCCGACGCCGATGAAGATGTTGTCGGTCCGCGTCGGGAAGATCGCATAGGGCACCAGGTTGGGATGTTCATTGCCGGTGAGCTGCGGCGGCTTGCCGTGCATGAAATAATTCGCGGCATGAGGATGCATGATCGCAAGCCCGGTCTCGTACAGCGTGGTCTCGAGAAATTGTCCGAGGCCCGATCGCTGCCGTTCCGACAGCGCCATCAGGATGCCGATCGCGGCATAAAGTCCGGTGGTGATGTCGACCAGGGGAACGCCGATCCGCATCGGGCCGGATTGCGGCGAGCCGGTCGCGGCGATCATCCCGGTCATGGCCTGAATGATCGCGTCATAGCCGGGATTGCCGCCGCGCGGACCATCGGCGCCGAAGCCCGAGATGCGGCAGTGAACGAGTTGCGGAAATTTCGCGCGCAGCACTTCGTTGCCGATGCCCCATTTGTCGAGCGTGCCGGGCTTGAAATTTTCGATCAGGACGTCGGCGCCTTCCAGCATCTTCATCAGCACGGTGCGGCCGCCCTCGGAGGCGAGGTCGAGCCCGATCGAGCGCTTGTTGCGGTTGATGCCGACGAAGTAGGCCGCGTCATCGTCATGAAACGGCGGTCCCCAGTCGCGCGTCTCGTCGCCGGCCGGCGGCTCGACCTTGATCACGTTGGCGCCATGGTCGGCGAGGATCTGCGTGCAGTAGGGTCCGCCGAGAACGCGCGTGAGATCGATCACGCGCAATCCGGTCATCGCGCCGGGGGCGGCTGAAGAACTCATGGAATCAACCTTCGCTCAAACAGGAAATCGATTGGAATGAGGAGCGTTCGATTTCCAGAGCTAGCGAGGTTCGGGCGCGGCAGCAATGCCTTCCCGCGCGTAGGCGCATGCCGGGAGAGATGCGCGTCTCCCCTTACGCTGGTTTCGCGGGAAGGCGAATGGCCCGCCGGTCGGCGCAGCGGGCCATCTGCCGTCACACGACCTTGAGGCGGACATCCACATTGCCGCGGGTGGCGTTGGAATAGGGGCATACCTGGTGGGCCTTCTCCACCAGCGCCTCTGCGTCCGCACGCGGAACCCCGGGAAGCGAAACATTGAGTTCGATATCCAGGCCAAAGCCGCTGGCCGCGCGCGGGCCGATGCCGACCGTCGAGGTCACCGACGTGTCCGCGGGCACTTTCGGGCCGCCTTGCGAGGCCACGAATTTCATCGCGCCGATGAAGCAGGCGGCATATCCGGCGGCGAAAAGCTGTTCGGGATTGTTGCCCGCACCGCCGCCTCCACCGAGTTCCTTCGGGGTGGCGAGTTTGACGTCGAGCGTTCCATCAAGCGTGGCGGCGTGGCCATCGCGGCCGCCGGTCGCCCTGGCGCTGGTTCTGTAAAGCACATTGACTGACATGGGGTCTCCTTCCGGGTGCGGTTTCGATGCCAGTTATATTGCGCAAAATCGAATTGCACACAATTCAATAAATGTTGAAGGCGCCCAATTTGATTGGGGGCAATTGATTGCGGGCAGGTCCGGCCCCAGATTGCACCGGTGAGTTCCGTGATCTGACGAGGTGGCGAATGGCCAAGAAACACGCAACCGACCTGCCACTGCTGCTCGGCAATCAGCTGTGTTTTGCGATCTATTCCACCGCGCACGCGTTCAACCGGGTCTACAAGCCGTTGCTTGACAGGCTCGGGCTGACCTATCCGCAATATCTGGTGATGCTGGTGCTGTGGGAACGCGATGGCCTGCCCGTCAAGGATATCGGCGAACGGCTATTTCTCGATTCCGGCACGTTGACCCCGCTGCTCAAGCGGCTGGAGGCGGCCGAACTCATCAAACGCACGCGCAGCAGCGAAGACGAGCGGCAAGTGCTGATCGCGCTGACGTCCCGCGGTCAGGCGCTTCGAGAAAAAGCCAGGGCGGTGCCCCAGGCCATCCTTGCCGCCTCGGCCTGCTCCGTCACCGAATTGTCGGCGATGAAGAACGAGCTGATCGCCCTTCGCGACCGGTTGAATGCCGCGTTTGGGGAATAGTGGCCGCGGGCAGGCGCAAATGCAACGGCCGCGCTTGCCGAGCCCGTCTTCGCCCTTCGGGCTACGACGCGGCAGCCTTCGCTACGATTAAGGCTTGCCGAGCCGAAGCAAGCGCAGCCTGCGAAGGCTGGTGGAGCCAGGCGGGATCGAACCGCCGACCTCTTGCATGCCATGCAAGCGCTCTCCCAGCTGAGCTATGGCCCCTTAACTCGATTGTCTGCACGATCCATCGGAAAACCGGTTTACCACCTTTTCCGGATCATACTCCCCGACGCGCCTTGGGCGACGCGCCGCTCGCAAGACCCTGAACACAGTTCAGGGCCGATCTCAAGTCTCCTCGTCGCCGCCGACGTCGCCGATGATATCGGTCACGTCCTCGTCGCCTTCTTCCTCATCGGCGATGAAGGTGGAATCATCGTCATCGTCGTCTTCGATGGTCTCGTCGATCTCGATGTCGTCTTCCGATTCGGGAACGACGGCCTTGACCTTGCCGGTGTTCTCCTCGGCATCAGCTTCCTCGAGCGGCACCAACTCTTCGGCCTCGATCGGCTCCGGCGTTGCTTCGGCGGCGGAAGCAGCCGCAGCCGCACTGGCGCGCGCGGCGGCGTCGGCGCGGGTCCGGGGTGGCGGAATCGGCGCGATCGGCACCACCTCGCCGGTGTAAGGCGAAATCACCGGGTTCTTGTTCAGGTCGTAGAACTTCTTACCCGTCGTCGGGCAAATACGTTTGGTTCCGAGATCGGATTTGGCCACGGTGGAATCCTGGGAATTTTTTGAAAAACGGTGCTTCACTTGGCTAGTTGGCACGCTGCTGTCAATAGTGCTTTGCAGAAGATGGGGGCTCGCGTGACGCGATGCACCCCATGTGATACCTGCCGCGCCCGTAGAGGACACAATCTTGACCCATTCGGATCCCCCAGCCGGTCAAAAGACACCGCTTGAAGCCCGTTCCAGCGGACCCCTGACCGGAAGGGTCCGCGTTCCCGGCGACAAGTCGATTTCGCACCGTGCCCTGATTTTGGGCGCGCTGGCGGTTGGCGAAACCCGCATATCGGGCCTGCTGGAGGGCGAAGACGTCCTGAATACCGCCAAAGCCATGCGGGCACTGGGTGCGAGAGTGGAGCGGACCGGCGATTTTGCCTGGTCGGTAAGGGGCGTGGGCGTGGCCGGGTTCGCCCAGCCGGATGTTCCGCTCGATTTCGGCAATTCCGGCACCGGCTGCCGGCTGGTGATGGGCGCGGTTGCCGGTTGCCCGATTACCGCTGTTTTCGACGGCGATGCGTCGCTGCGTTCGAGACCGATGCGGCGGGTGCTCGATCCCCTGGAATTGATGGGCGCCCGCGTCGGAACCTGCGGGCAGGGCGGCCGCCTGCCGCTGACGCTTTCCGGTGCACGCGACCCGTTGCCGATCCTTTACCGCACGCCGGTGGCCTCGGCCCAGATCAAGTCCGCGGTGCTGCTGGCGGGGCTGGCGGCTCCCGGCGTCACCACCGTGATCGAAACCGAGGCCAGCCGCGACCACACCGAACTGATGCTCAGGCATTTCGGGGCGGAAATCATCTCCTTGCCTGAGGGCAGCCATGGCCGCAAAATCGCGCTGACGGGTCAGCCCGAACTGCATGGCGCCGAGGTCGTGGTGCCGGCCGATCCGTCATCGGCGGCGTTCCCGATCGTGGCCGCCTTGATCGTCGAAGGCTCGGACCTCGTTCTGTCGGATGTCATGACCAATCCGTTGCGCACCGGGCTGTTCACGACCTTGCGCGAGATGGGCGGCTCGATCGAGGAAAGCTCTGTTCGCACTGATGCCGGCGAACCGATGGCGCAGCTTCGGGTGCGCGCCTCGAAGCTGCGCGGCGTCGAGGTGCCCCCTGAACGCGCGCCCTCGATGATCGACGAATATCTGGTGCTGGCGGTGGCAGCCAGCTTTGCCGAAGGCACCACCATCATGCGCGGCCTGCAGGAATTGCGGGTCAAGGAATCCGACCGGCTCGAGGCCACCGCCGCCATGCTGCGCGTCAACGGCGTCAAGGCCGAGATCTTGGGTGACGATCTCTTCGTCGAAGGCAAGGGCCATGTTCCCGGCGATGGCCTTGTCGCCACCCACATGGATCATCGCATCGCGATGTCCGCGCTGGTGATGGGGCTTGCCGCCGACAAGCCGGTCAGGGTCGATGACACCGCCTTCATCGCCACCTCATTTCCGGATTTCATTCCGATGATGCGCGCAATTGGGGCTGAGTTTTCATGATCATCGCCATTGACGGACCGGCCGCGTCAGGCAAGGGCACGCTGGGCAAGCGGCTCGCCAAGCATTATGGCTATCGTCATCTCGATACCGGCGTGATCTACCGGGCGGTAGCCAAGGCGCTGCTGGACGCCGGCGCCGACCTGACCAACGAGATGCTGGCCGTCTCCGCGGCACTCGAGCTCGATCCCGAAAAATTCGGCAATCCCGCGCTGAAGACCCAGGCCGTGGGCGACGCCGCCTCGGTGGTGTCGGCGATTCCGAAGGTGCGGGAGGTGCTGTTGAACTTCCAGCGGCAGTTTGCCGCCGATCCGCCGGGTGCGGTACTGGATGGTCGCGACATTGGAACCGTGATCTGTCCTGATGCCGACGTCAAAATCTTCGTCGTGGCCGACGCCAAAGTGCGTGCCCGCCGCCGGACCCTGGAGGCGCGGGCGCGGGGGGAGGACGCCGACGAGGCCGCCGTATTGGCCGACATCCTCAAGCGCGATGAACGCGACCAGAACCGGGCCGTGGCGCCTTTAAAGCCGGCCGCGGATGCTTACTTGCTCGATAACTCCCATTTGGATATAGAAGGCGGCGTCCGGGCCGCCATCGACATTGTCGAGGCCGTCCGAGCGGGCCGGCAGCGGGTTTGAACGCCTTCGTTTGAAGGCTTCCAAACTAAACCGTTGCCGTCATTGGAGGAGCGCCCGCTCCCGGCTTCGAGATCGATAAGCTCAAGGCCCCGGACATCAAGTCACGCGCATTCTTTTCGCAAAACCGGTACCCACTTTTGCGGAATGCGCGACATCAACGTATCGAACGTGCAGGCAAGCTGCCGGCCCGCTCTCGCGATGTTTTGCGAGGCGGTCGTTAGAGTTTGCGGAACTCTGGCCCTTCACGTCCGATGCGCCCCTTAACCCGAATTGCCGGCGAACCCCGCATCTGGAGAACAAATGGCTTCGACTGCTGCTTCCTATAATCCTACCCGTGACGATTTTGCCGCCATGCTCGACGAGTCCTTTGCTGGCGGCAACCTGCAGGAAAGCTCCGTCATCAAGGGCAAGGTTGTTGCGATTGAAAAGGACATGGCCGTCATCGACGTCGGCCTGAAGACCGAAGGCCGCGTGGCGCTGCGTGAATTCGCCGGGCCCGGCCGCGAAAGTGATCTCAAGGTTGGCGACGAGGTCGAGGTGTTTCTCGACCGCATCGAGAATGCGCTCGGCGAGGCCGTGCTGTCGCGTGACAAGGCGCGCCGCGAGGAATCCTGGGGCAAGCTCGAGAAGGCCTTCAACAACAACGAGAAGGTGCACGGCGTCATCTTCAATCAGGTCAAGGGCGGCTTCACCGTCGATCTTGACGGCGCGGTCGCCTTCCTGCCGCGTTCGCAGGTCGATATTCGCCCGATCCGCGACGTCGCGCCGCTGATGAACAATTCCCAGCCGTTCCAGATCCTCAAGATGGATCGCCGCCGCGGCAACATCGTGGTGTCGCGCCGCACGGTTCTGGAAGAGACCCGCGCCGAACAGCGTCAGGAGCTGGTGCAGAACCTCGAAGAGGGTCAGGTCATCGACGGGGTCGTCAAGAACATCACCGACTACGGTGCGTTCGTCGATCTCGGCGGTATCGACGGGTTGTTGCACGTCACCGATATCGCCTGGCGCCGGGTCAATCACCCGACCGAAGTGCTCACCATCGGCCAGACCGTCAAGGTCAAGATCATCAAGATCAACCACGAAACACACCGCATCTCGCTCGGCATGAAGCAGTTGCTGGACGATCCATGGCAGGGCATCGAGGCGAAGTATCCGCTCAACGCCCGCTTCACCGGCCGCGTCACCAACATCACCGACTACGGCGCATTCGTCGAACTGGAGCCGGGCATCGAAGGCCTGATCCACGTCTCGGAGATGTCGTGGACCAAGAAGAACATGCATCCCGGCAAGATCGTTTCGACCTCGCAGGAAGTCGAAGTGCAGGTTCTCGAAGTCGATTTGGTCAAGCGCCGGATTTCGCTCGGCCTCAAGCAGACCATGCGCAACCCCTGGGAAGTGTTCGTCGAGAAATTCCCGGTCGGCTCCACGGTCGAAGGCGAGGTCAAGAACAAGACCGAGTTCGGTCTGTTCCTCGGGCTCGAGGGCGACGTCGACGGCATGGTCCATCTGTCCGACCTCGACTGGAAGCTTCCGGGCGAGCAGGTGATCGACAACTTCAAGAAGGGCGACATGGTCAAGGCCGTGGTGCTCGACGTCGATGTCGAAAAGGAGCGCATCTCGCTCGGCGTCAAGCAGCTCGAGGGCGATCCGTTTGCGGAGCCGGGCGACGTCAAGAAGGGCGCGGTCGTGACCTGCGAAGTGCTCGAGGTGAAGGAAAGCGGGATCGAGGTGAAGATCTCCGGTACCGACTTCACCACCTTCATCAAGCGGTCCGAGCTCGCCCGTGACCGCAACGACCAGCGCGCCGAGCGGTTCGCCGTGGGCGAAAAGGTCGATGCGCGGGTGATCCAGTTCGATAAGAAGGCCCGCAAGGTGCAGGTCTCGATCAAGGCGCTGGAAGTCGCCGAAGAAAAGGAGGCCATCGCGCAGTACGGCTCTTCCGATTCGGGCGCGACACTCGGCGACATTCTCGGCACCGCGCTCAAGCAGCGCACCGACAAGTAAGCCTTTCGGCTTCCTTGAGCCTCAATCTAACGGGCCCCGGTTTCGACCGGGGCCTTTTTTACTTACGGCCCTCCCTGCGCGATCGCAGGGACGACCTAACGGGCCTTGTTTTCTTCATATTGCGCCGCAATTGATGTAATTAGGGCACCAGGTATTAGGGGTATCCAGAGAACACCGTGCGAACCCCTTCCATGACCACTTCCGGGAGAGATTTCGATGTCGCTCGACTCTGATGTCATCGTCGATCGCCGCAGGATACGGCGCAAGCTGACGTTCTGGCGTGTGACCGCAGCCTTGGTTGCGATCGCTGCGATCGTCATGGTCGGTGTGATCGCGACGCCCGGTGGTCGTGGTGCGTTGACGGCGTCGGGCTCGATTGCCCGCATCAATATCGAAGGCCTGATCCGCAGCGACCAGAACCGCGTCGAGGTGCTGGAGCGGCTGGAGAATTCGCGCGCCGCGGCGGTCGTCGTTCACATCAATTCGCCCGGCGGCACCACGGCCGGTTCCGAACAGCTATATGACGCGCTGGTGCGCCTGAAGGCGAAGAAGCCGCTGGTCGTGGTGGTCGAGGGACTGGCGGCTTCGGGCGGTTACATCACCGCCATCGCCGCTGATCATATCGTCGCCCAGCAAAGCTCGCTGGTCGGCTCGATCGGCGTTCTGTTCCAGTTTCCGAATTTCACCGAATTGCTGAAAACCGTCGGCGTCAAGGTCGAAGAAGTGAAGTCTTCGCCGCTGAAGGCCGCGCCGAACGGCTTCGAGCCCACCAGCCCGGAAGCGCGCGCCGCGCTCGACTCGCTGGTGAAGGATTCCTACGCCTGGTTTCGCGGTCTCGTGAAGGAGCGTCGCGGCATGGACGACGAACTGCTCGAGAAGGTCGCTGACGGACGGCTCTTCACCGGCCGTCAGGCGGTCGGGCTCAAGCTCATTGATCAGCTCGGCGACGAGAAAACCGCGATCGCCTGGCTGGTGGCGCAGAAGGGCATCAAGGCCGATCTGCCGGTGCGCGACTATAAATTGTCGCCGCGTTTCGGCGACCTGACTTTCCTGCGAACGGCGGCTGCGGTGACGCTCGACGCGCTCGGCTTGAGCGCGATCGCACGGCAAGTCGAGCAGACGGGCATGGCGCAGGCCGTCGATCGTCTGGGTCTCGACGGCATGCTGGCGCTGTGGCGGCCGGCGGGGGTCGATTGAACCGCAAGCCCGGTTTTTTGCAGTGCGCTGCCCGGTTGTGGGCGCTGTCACAATACCGAATCCAGCCGTTTGTCACGCGATTTCGCGTCCGCCATTTTCATTTAGCGTCTTGACAGTCCAAGGCATTTTCACGGAAATGCGTAACCGTACCTTCCCGGGTCCCCGTCTCGATGATCAAATCCGAACTGGTTCAGCGTATCGCCGAGCACAACCCGCATCTCTATCAGCGGGATGTCGAGAACATTGTAAACGCGATTCTCGATGAGATCGTCGCGGCTTTGGCGCGAGGGGATCGGGTCGAGCTCCGTGGTTTCGGTGCGTTTTCGGTGAAGCATCGCCCGGCGCGTGCGGGGCGCAATCCACGCACCGGCGCGCATGTGCCGGTGGATCAGAAGAGCGTGCCGTTTTTCAAGACCGGCAAGGAAATGCGCGAACGGCTGAACCGCGACAGCGGGGGACCGGACGCCGGCACCTGAAGCTGATCCCGTTCTCCTTTCAACGCGAGAGAGGGTCATGCGCAAGTTCTTCACGGCTGTGGTATTGATCCCGCTAGGCCTGATTTTTGTCGTCTTCGCGGTCGCCAATCGTCATCCGGTAACGGTGTCGTTCGATCCGTTCAATTCCAGCGACCCCTCGGTGGGGATCACCCTGCCGCTGTTCGTCGTCATCATCGCAGTCGCGATCTTGGGCGTATTGGCGGGAGGCTCGGCGACCTGGTTTCGGCAGCGCCACTGGCGGCGCGCGGCGCGCCAGCACGAGGCCGATGCGCGGCAGGTGCGGGCGCAACTGGCCGAGTTGCGTGCCGGCGCCACCATGCCCTCGCGGCCGGATCCGCAGCGACTGCCCGCCCCCTCGCTGGGCGGCGGGTATGGGGCTGCCGGGCGAGACAAGCAGGGCGCGACGTTGTAGAACGCGGCCCAAGCGCGAGAGGCTTTTTTGGCGCTGTCGCGGTTCCTCTAACCCGTACTCTTGAAACATGTCCCTGATCGTCAAAATTTGCGGCCTGTCCACGCGCGAGACGCTCGGCGTCGCGCTGGATGCCGGCGCGGACATGGTGGGGTTCGTGTTCTTTCCCCCGTCGCCGCGCCATCTCCGCCTCGAGACCGCGCGCGAGCTCGGCAAATTGGCCAAGCGCCGCGCGGCCAAAGTCGCGCTCACGGTCGATGCCGACGATGCGACGCTCGCCAACATCGTCGAAGCCTTGCAGCCCGATATGTTACAGCTGCACGGCAGCGAGACCGTGGCGCGGCTGCGCGACATCAAACAGAAGTTCGCCCTGCCCGTAATGAAGGCGATTGCGGTCGCGACCCCGGCCGATCTCGCAAGCCTGCCCGGATATGCCGCCGTCGCCGATCGCATCCTGTTCGATGCCCGTGCGCCCAAGGAGGCCACCCGTCCCGGCGGTCTCGGCGCGGTGTTCGACTGGCACGTCCTTGAAAATCTCGATCTCAAGCTGCCGTTCATGGTCTCGGGCGGCCTGCATGCCGGCAATGTCGCCGAGGCGGTTCGGGTGACAGGGGCCGGAGGCGTGGATGTTTCGTCCGGCGTCGAACGCACGCCGGGCATCAAGGACCCCGAGATGATCCGCGCCTTCATCCGCGCGGCGCGCGCAACCGAAGAGCTGATGGTTCGATGAATAAATCCCTGCCCAATTCCTTCCGGAGCGGTCCCGACGAGCGCGGGCATTTCGGCATTTTCGGCGGCCGCTTCGTCGCGGAAACCCTGATGCCGCTGATCCTCGACCTGGAGAAGGCTTACGCCGAGGCCAAGGCCGATCCGGCGTTCCAGGCGGAGATGAACGGCTACCTCAAGCATTATGTCGGCCGGCCGTCGCCCTTGTATTTCGCCGAGCGGCTGACCGAGCACCTTGGCGGCGCAAAGATCTATTTCAAGCGCGAGGAGCTCAATCACACCGGCTCGCACAAGGTGAACAACGTGCTCGGCCAGATCATGGTGGCGAGGCGCATGGGCAAGAAGCGCATCATCGCCGAGACCGGCGCCGGCCAGCATGGCGTCGCCACCGCGACGTTGTGCGCGCGCTTCGGGCTCGAATGCATCGTCTATATGGGCGCGGTCGATGTCGAGCGGCAGCAGCCCAATGTCATCCGCATGGAAATGTTGGGCGCCAAGGTGATCCCGGTGCAGTCGGGCTCGCGGACGCTGAAGGACGCGATGAACGAGGCGCTGCGCGACTGGGTCACCAACGTGCACAACACGTTTTACTGCATCGGCACGGTGGCGGGGCCGCATCCCTATCCGATGATGGTGCGTGATTTCCAGTCGATAATCGGTATCGAGACCCGCGCGCAGATGCAGGAGGCCGAAGGCCGCCTGCCGGACTCGCTGGTCGCCTGCATCGGCGGCGGCTCCAATGCGATCGGCCTGTTTCACCCCTTCCTCGACGATCCCTCCGTCGAGATTTTCGGCGTCGAGGCGGCCGGCCACGGGCTCACGCAATTGCACGCCGCCTCGATCGCCGGCGGCCGGCCGGGCGTGCTGCACGGCAACCGCACCTACCTCCTGATGGACGACGACGGCCAGATCCAGGACGCGCATTCAATTTCGGCGGGGCTCGATTATCCCGGCATCGGGCCGGAGCATTCCTGGCTGCACGAAACCGGCCGGGTGACCTATCTCTCCGCCACCGACGACGAGGCCCTCGCCGCGTTTCAATTGCTCTCAAGGCTGGAGGGCATCATTCCCGCGCTGGAGCCGGCACACGCCATTGCGAAAGTGATGGAGCTCGCGCCAAAGCGGCCGAAAGATCATCTGATGGTTGTCAACCTCTCCGGCCGCGGCGACAAGGACATTCCGCAAGTGGCGGAGATTTTGCGGGGGAAGAAGAAGTGACGACCCGCATCGACGCACGCTTCGCCGCGCTGAAGAAGGAAGGCCGCTCCGCCTTCATCACCTTCGTGATGGCCGGCGATCCCGATCCCTCAACCTCGCTCGACATCATCAAGGCGCTGCCGAAGGCCGGCAGCGACATCATCGAGCTCGGCATGCCCTTCACCGATCCGATGGCCGACGGCCCGGCGATCCAGGCGGCGGGACTGCGGGCGCTGAAGGCCGGCATGAGCCTGAGGAAGACGCTGGCGATGGTGCGCGAGTTTCGCAAAGACGACAACACCACGCCACTGGTGCTGATGGGCTACTACAATCCGATCTACATCTACGGCGTCGACAAATTTCTCGTCGACGCAAAATCCGCTGGCGTCGACGGCCTGATCATTGTCGACCTTCCGCCGGAAGAAGACACCGAATTGTGCCTGCCGGCGATGAAGGCCGGGCTGAACTTTATCCGGCTGGCGACGCCGACCACCGACGACAAGCGCCTGCCCGCGGTGCTCGCCAACACGTCCGGCTTTGTCTATTACGTCTCGATCACCGGCATCACCGGCAGCGCAAGCGCCAATTCAACCGCCGTCGGCCAGGCCGTCGGCCGCATCAAGCGGCACACGAAACTGCCGGTCTGTGTCGGCTTCGGCATCCGCACCCCCGAAGCCGCGCGTGCCATCGCCGAGAACGCCGACGGCGCGGTGGTCGGCACCGCATTGGTCGATGCCTTGCGCGGCAGCCTCGATCCGGACGGCCGGGCGACCGCCAAAACCGTCGATGCGGTGGCGAATCTCGCGACCGCGCTGGCGCATGGGGTTCGGGGAGCCAAACAGGCCGCGGAATAGACCACAATTGTGGGGAGACAGCCCCCAACCGGCGGCTTGCCGGGGCCTCTCGGTAACGCCATATATCCGATATGGATACTTGGAGCATGATCCGGACCCGAAGGGCCGCGTTAGTGCAAAGTGGAAACCGGTTTTCCCTCGCGACAAACGCGAAAGCGTTTGCGCGGGGATCATGCTCAAACAAAGAGATAAGATCACGATCCGATTCGATCCAATTGAATCGTGATCTGGCAATTCGGAGCGAAAAATGAATTGGCTCACCAACGTCGTCCGGCCGAAGATCCGCAACATCCTGCGTCGCGAGACGCCGGAGAATCTGTGGATCAAATGCCCCGACTCCGGTCAGCTCGTGTTCTACAAGGACGTCGAGGCCAATCAGTTCGTGATTCCCGGCTCGAACTACCACATGCGCATGGGCGCGGTGGCGCGGCTGAAATCGATCTTCGACAACGAAACCTGGTTCGACGTGGCGTTGCCCGAGGTCACCGCCGATCCGCTGAAATTCCGCGACGAACGCAAATATTCCGATCGCGTCAAGGACGCGCGCGCCAGGACCGGACTGAACGACGCCGTCAAGGTCGGCTACGGCAAGCTTGAAGGCGCCGCCGTCGTGGTCGCGGTGCAGGATTTCGATTTCATGGGCGGCTCGCTCGGCATGGCGGCGGGCGAAGCCATCGTGCGCGGGCTTGAACTCGCGGTGGAGAAGAAATCGCCGTTCATCGTATTCGCGGCTTCCGGCGGTGCCCGCATGCAGGAAGGCATTTTGTCGCTGATGCAGATGCCGCGGACGACCGTGGGCGTGCAGATGCTGCGCGAGGCGAAGCTGCCCTATATCGTCGTGCTGACCAATCCGACCACCGGCGGCGTCACCGCCTCCTATGCCATGCTCGGAGATGTGCAGATCGCCGAGCCGGGCGCGCTGATCGGCTTCGCCGGCGCGCGCGTGATCGAGCAGACCATCCGCGAGAAATTGCCGGACGGATTCCAGCGCGCCGAATATCTGAAAGACCACGGCATGGTCGACATGGTCGTGCATCGCCACGACCTGCGACCGACGCTGGCGCGGCTCTGCCGGTTGTTGACCAAATCGCCCGCCATAGAAACCGCGTCGAAGCCTGCGCCGCAGGCCGCCATTCCGGCCCCGATCGCATCCGGTGCGGAGATGGCGCCGGCAGCGCCCCACGCGTGAGCGCGTCTGCGGCCAAGCCGCCGACGCCGCTCGGCGAATTGGTCGCGCGGCTGTCCGCCTTGCACCCGGCGCGCATCGATCTCGACCTGCAACGCGTGCACCGGCTGCTGGAGCGGCTTGACCACCCCGAACGCAAACTGCCGCCGGTCATTCATGTCGCCGGCACCAACGGCAAGGGCTCCACGGTCGCCTATTTGCGCGCGATCCTGGAAGCCGCGTCGTTGCGCGTTCACGTCTATACCTCGCCCTCGCTGGTGCGGATCAACGAATGCTATCGGCTCGGTCGGGTCGGCGGCGGAGTCCTGGTCGATGACGATGAATTGCGCAGTGCGTTAGAGCATTGCGAGCGCGCCAATGCGGGAGCGCCGATCACCATCTTTGAAATCGAAACCGCGGCGGCATTTTATCTGTTCGCGCGGCATCCCGCCGATGTGGTTTTGCTGGAAGTCGGTCTCGGCGGCCGGCTGGATGCCACCAACGTGATCGACAGACCGCTGGCGAGCGTGATCGCGCCGGTCAGCATGGATCACACCGAATTTCTGGGGCCGATACCCTGATGGCCATCGCCCGCGAAAAGGCCGGCATCATCAAGCACGGCGTGCCGGTGATTTGCGCCGAGCAGGCGCCTGAGGCGATCGCCGTGATCGAACAATGCGCGAGGCGCCTGCATGCGCCGCTGCATACGGCGGGGCAGGAGTGGCACGTCAGCGTCGAGCGCGGACGGCTGGTCTATCAGGACGACCGCGGCCTGATGGATCTGGCGGCGCCAAAACTGTTCGGCCGTCATCAATTCGACAATGCCGGCCTCGCGATTGCGACGCTGCGCGCGCTTGACGCATTCAGGATCGAACCTTCGGCGTTCGAAGCGGGCGTCGTCAACGCGGAATGGCCGGCGCGGATGCAGCGTCTTTCATCGGGCCGGCTTGTGGATCAGGGGCCGCAGGGCAGTGAAATCTGGCTCGATGGCGGCCACAATGCCGAAGGCGGACGCGTTGCGGCGGCGGCCTTGGGCGATCTCGAAGAGCGGGTGTCGCGTCCGCTCGTGGTCATTGTCGGCATGATGGCGAACAAGGACGCCGGCGCGTTTCTCGCCAATTTCGCAGGTCTCACCCGCCATATCGTCGCGGTGCGGACACCGGGTCGCGATGACGCCATGCCGCTGGACAGGCTGGCCGACGCCGCACGCGCGCTCGGCATGCGCGTGGAGAATGCGGTCAGCGTCGAGGCGGCGCTGCGCTCGCTGGCACGGCTCGCCTACGAAGTGCCGCCGCGCATCCTGATCACGGGTTCGCTGTACCTCGCCGGCCACGTGCTATCCGCCAACGGCACGCCGCCGGGGTAGAATTGGCCTTTGCGGCCCGCGCCACGGCGTGGAAGCCAAAACGACAAACGGCCGGCGAAAGCCGGCCGTCAGAATCGGTTCACTTGCGCGAAGCGATCAGACCGCAGCGGTAATCCACTGCTGCAGCTTCGCCTTCGGTGCGGCGCCGACCTGGCGCGAGGCCATCTCGCCGCCCTTGAAGATCATCAGGGTCGGGATCGACATCACGCCGTATTTCGAGGCCGTCTTCGGGCTCTCGTCGACGTTCAGCTTCACGATCTTGACCTTGTCGCCCATCGCGCCGGAAATCTCGTCGAGCGCGGGTGCAATCATGCGGCAGGGGCCGCACCATTCGGCCCAGAAATCGACCACGACCGGGCCGGTCGCCTTGAGCACTTCAGACTCGAAATCGGCGTCAGAAACCTTGCCAACGGCCATTGGGATACCTCGTTCAGTTCGGAATGGATGCGGCCCTTGAGAATCGCCGCCTGGATGATGCGATCAAACCTATGAACGCGCCGTTGCCGGGTCAAGCTCGGACATCCCCGCGCAGAACGGATGCCAGTCCGGCGTCCAGCGCGGGAGCAGAAATCTCCATCATTTCAGGTGTTTCGGTCCAAAGTAGCGCTGTCCGGACGGGCAATTGGGGATAAAGCTTCTGCAACATCGCACGATAAAGTGCGAGCTGGCGGATATAGGCCGAGGGCGCCTCGGCGGCGGAGCGCGGCGGGGCCTGGTTGGTCTTGAAATCCACGATCAGGATCTCGCTTGGCGTCACCACCAGCCGGTCGATTTGTCCGGAAACCAGCGCAGCTATCCGTCCGGGCCGCTCCAGTCGGCCGACGATGGAGACCTCGGCGCGGCTGCCGGCGCCGAAAACCGGTGCGAAGCGGGTATCTGCGATCAAGGCGAGCACACCTGCCGCGAGCGTCTCACGCTCGCTGTCGCCCCAATCGCCGGCATTGCGGGCGAGAAAGGTCAGCGCCGCGTCGCGTCGCCGCTCGGTTGCGACATCAGGCAGGGATTGCAGCAGCCGATGCACCAATGTGCCCCGACGCAAGGCATGAGCGCGGGTCTGAACGGTTTCGCCGGTCCGGAAGCTGCGGCCTTCATCCTCGGCGGGGTCCGAGGGGCGCAGCAGGGTATCGGCGGCGGCCTGCGGCGGGGCCGGCGTATGCAGCCATGATGGCAGCTCGATTTCCGCAGCCGCGGTTGTCGCGGCGGCGCCCGTGGCCGCAGTAGTAGCATCTTCAAGCCGTGCGTAGCGCTTCACCATGCCGTCCGAGGTCTCGATCGTCTGCAGATGCAGCCCGGCGCTTTCGAGACCTTTGCTGATCAGATCGTACCAGGAGTGCTTGCGCACGGTGTTCATGTTGCCCGGCATGCAGCCGCCGACGATCAACCGGTCGGCCGCGCGCGTCATCGCCACATACAGCAGGCGGCGGTATTCGTCCTCGGTTTCGCCAAGCATCAAAGTGCGGGCAGTAGCGACGGGAAGCGGATCGTCGGCCTTCCTGCCGGCCCAGACCACGACCCCGGGCAGATGCGGCGCAGCAATGTCGGGCGGCAGATGGATAAGCCTCAGCCGCTGGGTATCCGACGGCGATGAGGTGGTATCCACCAGAAACACCACCGGCGCTTCCAGCCCCTTGGCGCCGTGCACGGTCATCACGCGGACTTCGTCGCGCGAGATTTCCATGTCGCGCTTCACCTCGAGGTCGGCGGTGCGCAGCCATGCCATGAAGCCCTGCAGCGACGCGGGGGCCTTTCGCTCATAGCCGAGAGCGAGCTCGAGAAATTCATCAAGCGCGTCATTGGCCTCATGTCCGAGTCGCCGCAGAATGCGATGCCTGCCGCCGTAGCCACCAAGCAGCCAGGCGTAGAAGGCGAACGGCGTTTCGCGCACAGCATGGTGCGCGCACGCTTCCAGCCGCTCCAGCGCGGTCCTGATTTTTTCGTCCGTCGCAGCATGCGTGCGCAAGGCATCGCGCAGCGATCCCCGGCGCTGCCATGCCAGCTTGAACAGGTCGTCATCGCCAAGGCCGAACAGCGGGCTCTTCAGCGCCACCGCCAGCGCCAGATCGTCCTGCGGCAACAGCAACGCGTCGGCGAGGTTCATCAGGTCGATGATCGCGATATGCTCGGTCAATTTCAGCCGGTCGGCGCCGGCGACGGGGATGCCGGCATGCTTCAGCGCCTGGATCACCGCGTCGAAAGCGTTGCCGCGTCGCCGCACCAGCACCAGCATGTCGCCGTAGCGAAGCGGGCGGCGGTCGCCGGCCCTGCCCGTCATGATGCCGCGCCCGACCAGCGATTTGATCTCGGCCTGGATGCGCCTTGCAAGCCGGACCTCGGGAGACGTCACCGACACCGCATCGAACGGCGCGCGCCATCCCTCGATGTCCTGCTTGCCGTCCGGCAGCTGCAATTCCCAGAGATCGATCAGGCTCGGGCCGGCATCGGCGAGCGAATGGTGGACTGGGTATCCGGTCTCGGCGGTATGGATGCTGCGGTAGATGATCTCGTCGCGAAAGACGTGGTCGACCGATTGCAGGATCGCCGCGCCCGAGCGGAACGAATAGGTGAAAGATACCGGATCGAATTTCAGTCCGGCATATCTGAACTTGCTTTCCAGCGATCTGCGGCGGGTGTCGAATTCACGAGGGGCCGCGCCCTGGAACGAAAAGATCGACTGCTTCTCGTCGCCGACCGCGAAGATCGTGCGGGTGACGCCGTCGCGCGCGCCTTCGCCGGCGGTGAATTCGGAGATGATATGGGCGATGATGTCCCATTGCCGGGGGCTGGTGTCCTGCGCCTCGTCGATCAGCACATGGTCGACGCCGCGGTCGAGCTTGTAATGCACCCAGCCGGAGGAAACGCGGTCCAGCATTTCCAGGGTCTTGTCGATCAGATCGTCGTAGTCGAGCAGGCCGCGCTCCTGCTTCTCGCGCCGGTAGTTCGCGGCCGCCGCGGTCGCGATATGCAGCAGCGCCTGGGTGCGGTCCCGCACCGTCACCGCGCGCCGGCGCTCGATCAGGGGATCAAGACGAAGAATTTCCTGTTCGAACAGATGTGCGATCGCCCGATTGTTGTCGCAGAACTTCTTCGTCAGCACGGTTTTGCGCGGCGTACGTTCATCGGTGAGAAACACGCCAAGATAATCGTCCACTTGCGCAGCGCCGGCAAAGGCAAGCGCCTCGCGAAGCCGGCCCGCCTGGTCCGAATCAGATTTGTTGCCGGTATCGAGAACGAGGGCGACCTCTTCCCAGCGCGATCGCGGCAGATATGGCCCATCGACAATATCGCGTTCGACGTCTTCGATGCGATCGCCCGCGGTGACGCCGAGCGCTGCCGATAGTTGCACGGCTGCGGCGTCCGCACCGCCGGCGGCATCGGTCCACGCCATGAAATGGTCGCGGCTGAGACATGCCTCGCGCACCACCTCCTTGAAGGTGACGTCGGCGGCGCTCGCCATCGCCAAGATGAGCGCCCGGCCGGTCGCGCTATCGGGATCACGGGAGGCGTCGAGCAGCACCTTGAGATTGGCGCGCTCCATCATTTCGTTCTGGTCGCGCTCGTCGAGCACGGCAAAACGCGCCGGCACATTGGCCTCGAACGGGAACTGCTGCAAAAGCCGGGTGCACAAAGCGTGGATGGTCTGCACCTTCAGACCGCCCGGCGTCTCCAGCGCGCAGGCGAACAACTTGCGGGCGGTCATTCGCAGCCTGGCGTCGGGATGGGTTATTCCGACCTCAGTGATCGCGTCATCGAGCGCCTTGTCATCGAGCGTCACCCAATGGCCGAGAGTGGAAAACACCCGCTCCGCCATGTTGGCTGCGGCCGCCTTGGTGAAGGTGACGCACAGGATTTTTTCCGGCGCCACACCTTCGAGCAACAGCCGGATCACCCGCTGCACCAGCACGTGGGTCTTGCCCGAGCCGGCGTTGGCCGACACGAACGCGGAAGCAGCAGGATCCGATGCGCGCGCCTGGGTGGCGCGCACCGCGTTGGGTATCTGGCGCGGCGCCTTCACCATTCCTCGATCCCCAAACCGCCGGCCGCCGACCATTCCTTGATGCGGGCGAGATCGTCGTAACTGCCATAGCGGTTCGACCACATCGACAGATTGAGCGAGGTGTAGGCCTGGCCTTCGTCCTCGAAGGCGCGGATCAGCGCCTCCAATTTGGCTCGCGCCTCGTTGGCTGCGTCGTCGGGCAGCTGCGGGGTGTCGCCCTTGTTGACCTTCAACTCCAGCGACTTGTGCTCGCCGGGCGGATTGTTGCCGCTCAGCCGGACATAGATCAGATCGCTGACCGACGCGCCGGCCGGAATGTCGGCAAAGCCGCCTTCCCTCAGGATCGCCGCCTCCAGCGTAAGCTGCGGCGACAGCCCCATCCGCACCTGCTTGCCGGTCGGGGGCTGCCCGGTCTTGTAGTCCAGAATGGCAAACGTGCCGTCGCGGCGCCGTTCGATCCGGTCGGCGCGCGCCGACAACACGAAGGTGCGCGCATTGTCGAGCGGAATCGGAATTTCGCCTCTGATCTCGGCCTCGATTCCCGTGAGGTTGCCGCGGCGCGCGATCTCCCAGTCGGAGAACCATGCAGCGATGCGCAGGAAGCGCGGCCACCACAGCGCCCGCGCCTCCGGGCGTTCCATCAGCGGCGCGAAGTATTTTTGGCCGATGTTGCGCAAGGTCCCCACGGGATCGTCGGGCAATGCCGTGGCGAAGCTTTGGGTGAATTCGCCAAGCGCATCATGGATCGCCGAACCGCGGTCGGCTGCCGACAGCGGCATGTCGACGGGATCGAGCGGGTTAAGCCGCAGAATATATTTGGCGTAAATCGTGTAGGGATCGCGCAGCCAGTCCTCGATCGCTGTCACCGACAATCTCAGCGGCCGCACCGCGCGGGGCGGTTTCGGCGCAGGCTGCGCAATCGGTTCGACCTTCTCGGGGCTGTCGAGCCGGCTGGCGAAGCGGACATATTTCTGTCCTGCCGATCGCGCGGCATTCCAGCGCGCCTCACCCGCGACGGCTTCCAGCCGGTGCAGGAAGCGCGACGCCACGGCCGGCGCGCCGGCGACCTTTGCGGCATGGCTGAGGATGACTTCGTCGGCGCCGAGCAATTGGGCAAAGTCATGCGCGGAGAGGCCGATGCGCCGCTCCGGCAAATCGAGGCCCAGTTCGTGGCGCATCGGCCGGCTCAGCCACGGATCGATCCGCGGCGCCGGCGGCCAGACGCCTTCGACCAGGCCGCCGATGATGACCCTGTCGGATTGCGTCAGCCGCGCTTCCAGAGGGCCGTATATTTTCAGATGAACGTTGGTGCCCTCCGGCCGCCGCACCATGCGGTCGGCAAAAGCGCTCTGGAAAACTTCCGGGTAGTCTGCCAGCTGCACCATCAGGCCGCTTTGCGAGCCTTCGCCGAGCAGGTCGTCGAACGCCGAGGCGAGCGCCTTTCCTTGCGGGCCCTCGAAGACAAGAGCGACGCCGTGCTCATCGCGCGACAGCTCGATCAGCACGTCGCGATGGCGTTGCGCGAGTTCGGCAAAATCGAGGAGCTTCGACGGATTGAGGTTTTCGAGCGGAGCCAGCGCGCTCTGCAACCGGGCGATCAGTCGATGCACGCCGTCGAGTTCTTCGTCGCTCAGCGCGGTCCGCGGTTCCGAGCCGTGCAGCGAGGACGTCTTGCCCGCCCGCAGGATTTTCAGCTCGATGCGGAATCGCAGAAGATCCTGCGCCAGTCCCCTGCTCCCCGGCTGCGGCCGCGTGCCGCGCAGCAGCGCCAGCTCGAGCGCCTCGGTCTCCGTCTTGAAGGCGCCTTGTGCGGCGCCCAGCCGGCATAGTGGATGTTTCAGCAGCGCCAGGAGCGTCGGCGGCTCGAGCTGTTTCGCGGCCGCTTCGGCGGCGAGCCGGGCGAAAATTCCCGTCGGCGTATCCATCAGCGCGTCGCCGCCGGAATCGTCGAAAGCAAGGTTCCAGCGGCCAAGGGCCGCGATCACGCGCCGCGCCAGCGCGCGATCCGGTGTCACCAGCGCCGCCGACTTGTTGAGATGCCGCGCCTCGCGCAGCGCAACCGCGATCGCAAGCGCTTCGGTTTCGGAATTTTCCGCTTCGATCACGGCGAGATTTGTCATGCCGAGCGCAATCTTCCCGGCGATATCGGGCTCGGCCAGCCGCCGCTGCCATTGCGCGGTCGCGTTGGAGGGTCGCATCGCCTCGGAAACAAGAACATCGCGTCCCCGCGCCGCCGGCTCGCCCAGGATCTCGACGTCGCCGCGTTTGATCCCAAACCGATGCAGCAGTGCGTGCATCGCGTATTGCGGATGATTCGACGCCGGCGGCGTCGCGAATTTGCCCTGGGCATCGCGGATGCCGCCGATGATCTGCCAGGCGTCATCGTCGAGATCGGTATCCAGTCCCGGCAGAACCACGGCGCCTTGCGGAAGAGCGGCGATAGCGTGCAGGAATTTCGCGGTCGCCGGCATCGATCCGGTTGAACCGGCCGCGATCACCGGACCGCCGTGATGGGCGATCAGGCGTTTGGCTTCCGCATCGATCAGGAGATCGCGCCGCGCCGCCGGTTCGATTTTCTGGATCTCCTGGAGGTGGGCCGGCCAGGCCTGTCGCGCAATCTGCAGGAATTGCAGCGAATACTGCCAATATTTGTCGAGCTGATCCGGTACCAGCCCGTTCAGCGCGTCCCACCCGACGCCGCGGGTGACCATGTCGTCCATCAGCCGCGCGAGGTCGCCGGCCAGCGCAAGGGTCGATGCGGGTCCGCCGACGACCAACGGTGCGGAGACCGGACTCTTTGCCCACAACGCCACCAGTCTTGCCAGCGTGAGCCTGCGGTCCAATTCCCCAAGCCTCGCTGGAATGTCGAGCGAGGCCATTCCGCCGTAGGACTCGGACTCTTCCGCAAACGCCAGCTCGTCCTCGTCGATGTCGCCGAGCGCGACGATACGGGGCAGCAGCGCGGCGTCGGTGCCGAGTTCATCGAGAAACATTTCCCGCACCATGCGCCCGGCACGGCGGGTCGGAAGGTAGAGCGTCGCCTGCGCCAGTCGTTGCGGATGCGCGCGGGCCTCAAAGCCATCGATCAGCCTGCCATCGACCAGCGCGGCGATGACGGTGCGCAAGAACGGCGCTGAGGCTGGAACGCTGAAAACGCGCATGGGCTTCCTGATTCGGGATCAGGCTGCATCATGGCATGGGAGGCAATGGGGAGGGAGTCGCTGAGGTCCAGTTTGTCATTCCGGGGCGCGCGATTAGCGCGAGCCTCAGATCTGCAATGGCACATCGGGAAATCGCGAGATTTCCGGATATGGTCCTGGGAACCATTCCGGAACGACAGTAAAATTAAGCCACGCTTTCGAGAAAGGCCTCTTCGGCGGCCTGCACCGCGTCGGGGGTTCCGACATGCATCCACACGCCGTCCAGCCGCAGGCCGAACAACCGCTCCCGCTCGTTGGCGGAATCGAACATCTTCGTCAGCGAGAATTCGCCGCTTGGGGCATCGGCGAACAGCGACGGCGACATGATCGCAGCCCCCGCATAGACGAAAGGGACAACCTGAAGCTCCCTGCGCTTGCGCAGCGCGCCGTCGGGCAGCATCGCATAATCGCCGTTTCCCTCGTAACCGATGCTGCTGGTCGTCGGTGCCATCAGCAAGAGAATATCCATGCGCGCGGGATCGAAGGTTTCGGCGAGCCGGGTCAGGTTGGGCCGCACGCCATCGATCCACATTGTATCTGCATTGACAAGGAAGAAGGGCGCTGCGCCAAGCAAGGGCAACGCCTTGACGACGCCGCCGCCGGTGCCAAGCACCTGGTCACGCTCGTCGGAGATGGTCACGCGGGGCTTTGAGCGCCCGGCGACGTGATCGATGATCTGGTCGGGCAAATAACGGACATTGACGACTGCCTCGCTGACGCCGGCGTCGCCGAGCTTGTCGAGCACATGATCGAGCAATGCGCGGCCCGCCACCTGCACCAGCGGCTTTGGCATCCGCTCCGTCAAGGGACGCATGCGCAGGCCGAGACCGGCGGCGAGGACCATGGCTTTGGTGGGGGTGACGGACATTTCAGAAGTTTCTCGAAGCGTTGGACCCGGCGCATTCCGCAAGAGTGGCGATCGGCCCTGCGGTCAGAACACGCGCGGGTTATCAGGAATACCGCAAACCATACCATGGCGATCCCGCAGGCGCACCATTGGGTGACCGCCATAGTCGTCTGACATGACGGTGGTAAGACGGCGGCAATGGATCGCCTTCAAGTCTCCGCAGGTGCGCGACGCACCGCCTTTTTCTTCTTGTCGCCGGTTTTGAGGAAATTGACACCGATCTGGTCGCCATTGACCCAGGCCAGCTCGCAGCGGCGGTAGGCGAGGCCGGTTGACGACAGCAGCAGGAAGAATTCCTTCAGGTGCAATCCCTCGACCGAACCCTCGATGGTGAGCTTGGCGCCGGTCTCCGAAATGTCTTCCATGATGCAATCGCGCCGCCACGTGCCGTCGATGCCCATCATATGCGCGGCAAACCCGCGCTCGAAGATGACGCGTTCGCCCTTGCGCCGTTCTGTCGCCATGTATCGCTCCGCCCTCAAGCAGCCGCCCCCCACGCTCCAGAGCACGGGTTGGGTCAGATTAGAGGAAAGGTGGCTAATAACCGGTAAATTACGGGCCCGGAGGCGGTATGTTGGCGGAATACCACGCGCGAAGCCCTGCGAGCACCGGGTGTGCCAGCGAACGCGTCAGATAGGTCCAGATTCGGGGCTGATGGCGCAAATATTGCGGCTTGCCGTCGCGCCGGTTGAGCCGCGCAAAGGTGCCGAGCAGCCGCGTGTTGCGCTGCGCCGACATGATCGCGTAAATCTCGGCGAACCCAGCCGGGTCGAACGCATCGTCCGTGGCGTGCCGTGCCTTGATGTAGCGCGTCAGCAGCGCAAGCTCGAGCTGTTCGGGCACGTCGATCCGCGCATCCTGCAGCAGGGAGACGAGATCATAGGCGGCCGGGCCCAGCACCGTATCCTGGAAGTCGATGATGCCGACTTTCGAAATCCCCGATCGTTCGCCGAGCCAGATCAAATTGGGGGAATGAAAGTCCCGCATCATCCAGGTTTTGGGTGCCGCGGCCGCTTTGATCAGCAAATCGCCCCACAGCATGGCGAATTCAGCGCGCATGTTGTTGGTCGGCGCGGCGCCGCGATCCGGCAGATACCATTCAAGCATCAATCCGATCTCGACCAGCATGGCGTCGATGTCGAATGTGGGGATGGCGTAGGCGATTTGCGGCGCCAGCGGCAGGACATCGGGTAGGGGTTCGCGGTGCAACGCAGCGAGCATGTCGACCGCGGTTTCATAGCGCTCGGCGATCGGTCGCGGTGGGTCGCCCTCGATAAAGCCCTCGCTGCCGAAATCCTCGGTAATCAGAAAGCCGGCGTCGAGGTCGGCGTGATGGATCGCTGGCGCCGAAAAGCCGCGCTCGCGCAAAGCGCCAGCGATGGCGACGAACGGCTTGACGTCCTCGGCCAGGTGCACCGCTGCGCTGTAGCTCTTGCCGCCATAGATTGCCGGCCCGTCGGGTCGCCGCGGCGAGTTCATCAAAATGACGGTGCCATCGTCGCGGATCAGCCGCGCATAGGAACGCGTCGACGCATCCCCGGCCATGCGCTGACGCCTGGCGTCGGCGAAGCCGGCCTCCGTGAGAAACTGCCGCAGCGCCTTTAGTCTGGCGACTTGCGCGGCGGCTTTTCCGTAGCCGGTGATTTCAGCGGCGCGGGCGGTCGATCCCAGCGCCGGGCGATGGTTCAGCGCAATGTCGATCCGGTCTTGCGGCAGCGCAGACGGCGCACGCTCCGGCCATTCGATCAGCACCAGCGTGCCTTCCGGCAGTGGCGACAGGCCGATCTCCTCCAGTTCGGCGGCATCGTTGATGCGGTAGAGGTCCGCATGAACCAGCGGAAAGGCCGGGAGATCGTAGCCTTGGGCCAGCGTGAAGGTCGGGCTCGGAACTTCGATCGAATTGTCGCCGGCGAGATAGCGGATCAGGGCGCGCGCCGCGGCGGTCTTGCCGGCGCCGAGGTCGCCCGAGAGGGTGATGACATCGCCGGGGCCGATCAAGAGCGCGAGATCGGCCATCAGACCAGCGGTCGCGGTCTCGTTCGCGAGCGCAAGCGAGAATGTCGCAAGCCCGGTCATTCCGCGGCGTTGCGATGCGCCGCCTGATCGGTCGGAAAATCGCAGGTGACGGTTGTTCCCCTGCCGACGATCGAATCGACGCGCACCCTGCCCCCGTGCAGTTCGACGAAGGATTTCACCAGCGGCAAGCCAAGCCCGGCGCCGCGGTGCCGCGAGCCGTTGGAATGACTCTCGAACCAATCGAACACCTTATCCTTGACGTCAGACGGAATGCCGGGACCGAGATCGGTCACGGCAAACACCACATTGTGCTCGGTGCGTTTGGCGCTCAGCGTGACGGTGGAATCCTGTGGCGAAAATCCGACGGCATTGGCCAGCAGATTGTAAAGCACCTGCACCACGCGGCTGCCGTCGGCGACGAAACTTCCGATGTTGGGATCGACCTCGACCTTGAGCTCGATGCGGTCGCGAGCGAGCCGGTCCTGGATTCCCTCCGCGGCATTGTCGATGGTCTTGCGAATGTCGACCGGGCCGAGTTCGAGCGTCATCGCGCCGGCGTCGATGGTGGCGAGATCGAGAATGTTGTTGATGAGGGCGAACAGCGAATTGGTCGAGGTCGTGATGTAATTGAGATACTCGGCCTGCTTGGGCACCAGCGGACCGGTGGTCGGATCGTTCAAAAGATGCGCGAAGCCGATGATGGTGGTCAGCGGCGAGCGCAATTCGTAGGAGACGTGGTGGACGAAATCGACCTTCATCTGGTCGGCCGTCTCCAGCGCCTCGTTGCGCTCGCGCAGCGCGCGCTCGACGTTTTCGGTGTCGGTGATGTCCTGGAATGTCAGCATGGTGGCGCCGTCGGGCAGCGGCATGGTCATGCAGTCCAGCACGCTGCCGTCCTTGCGCTCCAGCTTCAGCGGCACCTCGACCCGGTTCTCGATTCGGGTAATCGCTTCACGGATCGTGCGCCACGTCGCCGCATCGTCGAACAGCGGTTTGCACCAGGCTTCCACGGTCTCGATATGCGGCTCGTCCCGCAGTGCGTCGGGCGACAGCTTCCACATCCTGGCGAAGGCCGGATTGAAGAGTTGCGCGCGGCCATTGCTGCCGAACACGGCGACCGCTTCGGCGAGATTGTCGAGCGTTTCCCGCTGGACGCGGATCAGGCCGTCGAACCGGCGCGCCAGCTCCAGGCTTTCGGTGACGTCATCGAACAGATAGGTGACGCCGCCCTCCGGGTTTGGCGTGGTGACGACGCTCAACGCGCGACCGTCGGGCAGATACCAGGTGTCTTTTTCGGGCTCGACGGCGCGGTAGGCCTCGTGCAGCCTGGCCTTCCAGGCCCGGAAATCCGGCTGCTCGGGAAGCTTGCGCGCGGCACGCAGCCGGTCGAGCACGCTCGAATTGTCGGGATTGCTGTCGAGAAAGGCGCGGTCCAGGTCCCAGAGGCGGCGGTAGGAATCGTTGTAGAACGCCAGCCGCCGCTGGCCGTCGAACACGGCGACGCCGGACGACAATTGATCGAGCGTGCGGCGATGGGCCTCCGCCATCCGCACCAGCGCCGCGCTCAGCGCGGTGGCCTCCGAGGCGTCGATGGCGATGCCGACCCTGCCGCCGCCGACATTGAGCGCATGCACGTCGTAGAAACGGCGCTCGCCGCCGACCACGATCGGCAACCGGGCGGTAAATATCGCCTTGTCGTTCAAGGCACGGTCCATATCGCCGCGGTCGCCGCTGTCGAGCAGTTCCAGGTTGCGATCGATCGCGTCAGTGACGTTGGCGGCCTCGGTCGCCCGGGCGTAGGCGGCGTTGGCATAGAGCAGGCCGCCGCCCGCGCGTTTGGTCCATATCGGCCAGGGGGCTGCGGCGGCGAAACCGCGGAGCATCTCGGTCTCTTCCAGAAGCGCCTTGTGGCGGCGGTTGGTCTCGGCCAATTCCCGGCGAAGACCGGACAATTCCCGAATCCGCACAATGGCCTGGCCGCCAATGGCGCGGCCCATGGCCTCGACGGCGTGTCCATTCGAAGTGGTCAGATTGAGCAGGAAACCCTCGCCGGACTCGCGCAAGGCGTCGACCGCGTGATCCATCTGCAGCGCCGGTTCCGGCGGCAGCCAGGTTCCGAATGCAAGAATGCGCTGCGGCGATTCCTGCGACGTCAGAAGCGAGGTGTCGCCGCTGATTTGCGGACGGTTATCGCCGGCGGCCCAGGCAATCAGGATCTGGGGTTCGGCGAACAGCAGCGCGCGGAAGCGGTCGGCCTCACTTTGCAGGCTCTGGATATCGGCGCGCAGCCGCGCCTCGCTTCTCGCCGCGCGGACGCGCGTTCCCATGAGCAGAATGGCCGCCACGACCGAAAAGCCGAGCAGCGACAGCGCCGTCGTCAGCGCCGCGATCTCCTGGTGGTTCAGATCGATGAAGGTGGTGATGGTTTTCAGGAGCGGCAGTTCGCTTGCATCGGCCGGCCGGATCGAGATCAGCGCGGCCGTGGCAGCGGCGGTCAGGCCGTGGCGCGCCAGTGATGTGCACGACAGCAGGGTCCGACGCATCGCCGCGATCACGCCCGACATGGTTTGCCCCAAACCGCACGACTCCACGCCCGGCACGCATGATCCGCCCAAAATGTGAGCGGTTTGGCGACGAGATCATGCGCACATTAGTAAATTAGAGCGCAACCGGACGCAAAACGGTTCCCACTTTTGCTGGCCGCGCTCCCGTTCGCGAATCAAATGACAATATCCCCAACGGGAGTCGGCGGGTAAGAGTCCAGACCGTGAACGTGAATCGCTTCGCAAAAAAATGCGGGACTAAGTCGCTCCCGATTTTATGAAAGTGAATCCGCAGTTTTCATGTGGCGGGTCAGCGCCCGGTTGAACCGAACCCGCCGTCGCCGCGGTCGGTCGCGGACAGCGCCGCCACCGGGGTGAGCTCCGCCCGGACCACGGCAGCGATCACCATCTGCGCGATACGCTCGCCGCGCCGGATCGCAAACGGCGCGGCGCCGTGATTGATCAAGAGCACGCCGATCTCGCCGCGATAATCAGCGTCCACCGTCCCCGGTGCGTTCAGCACCGTGACGCCGTGCTTTGCCGCCAGCCCGGAGCGCGGGCGGATCTGGGCCTCGTAGCCCGGAGGCAGCGCGATCGTCAGCCCGGTGGGGATCAGCGCATGTTTTCCGGGAGCGAGGATGGTCGGCGCGTCTTGCGGAACCGCGGCAAGCAGGTCGAGCCCTGCGGCGTGGGCGCTTTGATAGGCGGGCAGGGCAAGGCCGCCAGCGTGCGGCAATTGGCGGATGTCGATTTTGATGCAGGAGCTCAAGATCGATCCCCCGTGTCCCTGGCCCTCGAAGGCGAAGCGATCGAGGTCTTTTCGGCCAGCGCCTCGGCGATGCGCGCCACCAAGGCGCTCGCGACCTCTTCTTTCGTCAACACCGGCCAGGAATCGACTTTGATATCGGCGTTGATGTCGACATTGGTTCCATGGGTATGCCGGGTCAAGAGATGAACGGTGTTGCGGTCGCCGCCCATCACGCCGGTCGCCGGCGAGACATCATTGGCGACGATCCAGTCGCAGCCTTTGCGCGCGAGCTTTGCCTTGGCGTTTTCGATCAGATTCTCGGTTTCCGCGGCAAAGCCGATGACCAATGCAGGCCGTTTGTTCGCCAGCTTCGAGATTGTGGCCAGAATGTCCGGATTTTCCACGAGCTGTAGCGGCGGCATGCCTGCGGAAGTCTTTTTCAGTTTCTGCTGCCCCTCATTGGCGACGCGCCAGTCGGCGACGGCGGCGGCAAAGATCGCGATGTCCACCGGAAGGGAGGCTTCCACCTCGTGCAGCATGTCGCGGGCAGATTCGACATGCTTGACGCTGGCGCCCGCGGGATCCTCGAGATCGACCGGACCGGCGATCAGGGTGACCTCGGCGCCGGCGGCTTGTGCCGCAGCCGCGATGGCATAGCCCTGCTTGCCGGAGGAGCGGTTGGCGATGTAGCGCACGGGATCGATCGGCTCATGCGTCGGCCCCGCGGTAATCAACACGCGCTGGCCGGCCAGCGGCTGCGGCTGGGGCGGGTGGAGCAGGCGCTCGGCGACGGCGGCGATTTCCACAGGCTCCGCCATCCGGCCGATGCCGGCCTCGCCGGCCTCGGCCATCTCGCCGGCATTGGGTCCGATCATCGCCATGCCATCGCGTTCGAGCTGCGCGACATTGCGACGGGTCGCGGCATTATTCCACATCAGCGGGTTCATCGCCGGCGCCAGCAGGATCGGCCGGCTTGCCGCCAGCAGGATGGCGGTGGCGAGATCGTCGGCGGCGCCGTGCGCCATCTTCGCCATCAGGTCCGCGGTCGCCGGCGCCACCACGATCAGGTCGCAGTCACGCGCCAGCCGGATGTGGCCGGCATCGAACTCGCTCTCGGGATCGAACAGATCGGTGTAGCAGCGCTCGTTGGACAGCGCGCTCGCAGTCAGCGGCGTGACGAAGTGCTGCGCTGCTCTGGTCAGCACGCAGCGGACTTGAATATGCCGTTCCTTGAGCCGCCGGATCAGGTCCAGCGCCTTGTAGGCCGCGATACCGCCGCCGATGATCAGGGTGACGCGCGGCAGGCCCGCGGCCGCGCCGGGAGACGGTTGTCCGGATCGATCCTGCGCCGTCGCCCGGGAAGCGGGCGCGGCCAATGAGGGGCTATTCTGCGAGGCGTCGCGCAGGATCACCCTGACCTCGTCCTCGACCGAGCGGCCGTTGCGGGCGGCGCGCAGCCGCAGCGCGTCGCGGATGGCGTCGTCGAGTTTCCGGATCGTCAGGCTGGCCATAGGCTGATCCGCCAAAGAATGATAGCAATGCTATCATAATCTCGATTGCATTGCAATCAAAGTTGTCGAATGGCGAACAGCATCCCGGTGAAGGTCAGCGCAATGATCCACAGCGCCAGCGCGCGCCAGCGGCTCTTGCGGCCTTCGGCCCGCCCCATCGCTGCGATGGTCTCCGGCGAGAGCGTCAAACCCTCCCGCGTCATGGTCTCCAGCTGCTCAAGCACGGCCACCGCTCGGGTAGCGATCGTGGGCAGGCTGGCCATCACGCGGCCCAGTTCGCCGGCGCCGGACATCGCTCCCTGAATGCGTCCCACCGGTCCGAGATTGCGCTCGATCCATTCACGGACCACGGGATCGGCGACCTTCCAGATGTCGAGCTTGGGATCGAAGCCGCGCGCGACGCCTTCCACCACCACCATGGTCTTTTGCAGCAGGATCAATTCGGGACGGGTCCGCATGTCGAACAGGCCGGTGACTTCCAAGAGTAGCGTCAGAAGCTTCGCCATCGAAATCTCTTCGGCGGTGCGGTTGTGGATCGGCTCGCCGATGGCTCGGATGGCCTGCGCGAAATTCTCCACCGAGTGATGTGCCGGCACATAGCCGGCCTCGAAATGCACCTCCGCGACGCGGCGATAGTCGCGGGTGATGAAGCCCAAGAGAATCTCGGCGAGGAAGCGCCGCTCCTTCGCGCCGAGCCGGCCCATGATGCCGAAGTCAACCGCGACGAGCCGGCCGGCGTCGTCGAGAAACAGATTGCCGGGGTGCATGTCGGCATGAAAGAAGCCGTCGCGCAGCGCATGGCGCAGGAAACTCTGGATCACCTTGCGCCCGAGGTCGGGCAGATCGACCTGCGACTGCTCGAGCCGGGAATGATCGGAGAGCGCGATGCCGTCGATCCATTCCATGGTCAGGACATTATGCGTGGTGCGATCCCAGTCGACGGTGGGCACGCGAAAGTCCGGATCGTCGCGGGTATTCTCCGCCATTTCCGACAGCGCGGCCGCCTCCAGCCGCAGGTCCATCTCCATCGCGACCGAGCGCGACATGGTGTTGATGACCTCGACCAGCCGCAGCCGCCGCGCTTCTGCCGAATAGATTTCGGCCTGGTGCGCGACGAAGAAAAAATCGGCCAGGTCGCGGCGGAAGCGCGCGGCCACGTTGGGCCGCAGTACCTTTACCGCAACCGAACTGCGCACGCCCTCCCGCTCGGTTTCGCCGCGATGCACCTGGGCGATCGAGGCCGCGGCCACCGCGGGACCGAGCCTCGCAAAGGCCTGTGCGACAGGGCGTTCCAGCGAGACTGCGATGACGGCTTCGGCCTCGGCTTGCGAAAACGGCGGCAGCCGGTCCTGCAGGCTTTCCAGATCGCGCGCCATCATGACGCCGACCACGTCAGGTCTCGTCGCGAGAAACTGTCCGAGCTTGAGATAGGCCGGCCCGAGCCGCGTCAGCGCGCGCGACAATCGCGGACCGGACTTGGCGCCGGGCCGTTCGATGATCCGCGCAAGCCGCAGGGCCAATTGTCCGGGCGGCGGCACCAATGAGGGGTCGACGACGCCAAAAACGCCCTCGCGCGCGAACACGAAACCAGCGCGGGCAAGCCGCGCGATGTGGGTAATTGCGGAAATCACAAACGCCAGCCTGAATGCAATGCCACGATGCCGCCCGAGAAGCTTTGCCAGCTGACGCGGGAAAAGCCGGCGGCGCCGATCATCTCGGCAAAAGCGCCGGGCTTCGGGAATTTCCGGATCGATTCCACGAGGTATTGATAGGACTCGGCGTCACCGGTCACCGCGCGGCCGAGCGGCGGGATCACCTTGAACGAAAACAGATCGTAGATCTGGTCGAGTCCCGGCATGTCGACGGTGGAGAATTCCAGGCACAGGAACCGGCCGCCGGGCCTCAGCACGCGAAACGCCTCGTGCAAGGCGCGATCGATCCGCGGCACATTGCGGATGCCGAACGCGATGGTGTAGGCGTCGAACGTCCTGTCGGGAAAGGCCAGTTCCTCGGCATTGCCTTCGACGAACGATACCCGGTCATCAAGGTGCTGCGCGGCCGCGCGTTCGCGGCCGACCGCGAGCATGTCGGAGTTGATGTCACAGACCGTGGCCTTGAAGCCCGATCCCGCCGCCTTGGCGGCGCGGAATGAAATGTCGCCGGTGCCGCCGGCGACGTCGAGCAGCGTAAACCGCGTATCGCCCTTCGGCGGATTGAGCGCGTTAATCATCAGGTCCTTCCAGACCCGATGCAGACCCGCCGACATCAAATCGTTCATCAGGTCATAGCGCTGCGCCACGCTGTGAAACACGTCGTTCACCAGCGTCTGCTTGTCGCTCAGGGGCACATCCCTGAAGCCGAAATGCGTGGTTTGGTCCGGTTGGTTCATCAAGTCGTCTCCGCTAGTGCCGCCGATTTGAAGTTCCTGCACAGTTGGCGGCAGGTTCTATCAGGAACTTCAAATCGGGGAGCGGCACTAGAATCGTATATTTTGCTGGCGCCCTTCACTTTCCGAAGTTCGCCCGACGGTGCTGCGAGGGCTTGCGAACTTCGGAAAGTGGGCGCCAGCCCGGACCATAGCGTGCCCGCCGCAATGGCGCTATCACGTCAGCATCTCAGCGCACAATCCGCCAAAGTGTAAGCGGTTTGGCGAGAAGATTGTGCGCAAAATACAATAATTGGAGCGAGATCGGACGCAAAACCGCATACACTTTTGCTGATCGCGCTCCGTGTGAATGCTCCCCATGCCCGAATTACCCGAAGTCGAGACCGTCCGCCGCGGCCTGCAGCCGGCCATGGAGGGCGCCCGCATTGTGAAGGCGGAAGTCCGGCGCAAAGACCTGCGATTTCCGTTCCAGAAGGACTTCGTCGCGCGTCTCGAAGGCCAGACCGTGACCGGTCTCGGCCGCCGCGCCAAGTATCTGATGGCCGATCTCGCCTCCGGCGACGTGCTCTTGATGCATCTGGGCATGTCCGGTTCGTTCCGCGTCCTCGAGAACGCGGACAAGAAGACGCCCGGCCAATTTCACCATCCCCGGGGCGAGGACCGCGCCCACGACCATGTCGTGTTCAAGATGTCATCTGGCGCGTCCATTGTCTTCAACGATCCGCGCCGCTTCGGCTACATGAAGGTCATCGCGCGCAAGGGGCTCGAAGATGAGCCGCTGCTCAGGGGTCTTGGTCCTGAACCGCTCGGCAATGAATTCGACGCCAACATGCTGGCGCGCTCATGCGCCAGCAAGAAGACCAGCCTGAAGGCCGCGCTGCTCGACCAGCGCGTGGTCGCAGGGCTAGGCAACATCTATGTCTGTGAGGCGCTGTTTCGCGCGCATCTGTCGCCGCGAAGACAGGCTGCGACCTTGGCCCGCAAGAAGGGCGAACCCACCGATCACGCCAGGCGGCTGGTGGCGGCGATTCACGCGGTGCTCAACCAGGCCATCAAGGCTGGAGGCTCGTCGCTCCGGGATCACCGCCAGACCTCGGGCGAGCTCGGCTATTTCCAGCACTCGTTTCAGGTCTACGACCGCGAAGGCGAGAAATGCCAGACCGCGGGATGCGGCGGGATCGTGCGGCGATTCACCCAGAACGGACGATCGACCTTCTGGTGCCCGAAGTGCCAGAAATGAAATTGCCAACCTTGCGGCGACAAGCTCGCCACTCCATTGCGAGGAGCCAACGGGTCGCGCGAATGCGCGCCCGACCATTCGCCTTCGCGGAGGATGAGCGGGGCAAATCCCTTGCACACGGAGTCAGGCGAACCGCGGCTGCCGTCGCATCCATCGATTGGCCTGCGGAAGCATTTTCGCGCGCGGGGCCACCTGCTCAACACATCCTGATGGTTGTTGCGCATCGCGATAACGGGGCCGCATGAGTAGCCGGCGATGGCGGCTCTATTGCCGAACGCGGTAGAGTAGAGCGCGAGCCCCCTTCAATCCTGGATTGCTCAATATTTAGGCAAACCTTAATGGTTAATGCATATCGTTCTCAAGTTGCGCCCGTCGGGCGCTCCTTTGGGGATGATGCCATGGCTTCCGTGAATCTGAATATCCGAGGGCGTTTAATCCTCGGTTTTGGCGTGCTCTGTGTCCTTCTCGCTGGTGTCGTGAGCATCACCATCGTCAAGGTTCGCACGGTCAACGAAGCCACCGACCGGACCGTCAATCTGCGGATCCCGACCGCGATGGTCGCCAGCGACCTCGTGGCGGGGGTTTACGCGTCGCTGGCCTCGCTGCGCGGCTGGCTGATCACCGGCAATGCGGCATTCAAGGCCGAACGCGCCGTGCTCTGGAACGAGATCCAGACGCGCGGCTCCGACATGGACGGCATCTCGGGCCATTGGACGGTCGAGCAAAACAAGGTCGACTGGAAACAGGCCAAGCCATTGCTCGATGAATTGCGCAAGGCACAGGACAAGGCTGAGGCGATTGCCCACACGATCGATGAGCAGCCCGCGACCAAGATTCTCGCGACCGAGGCGGCCCCGCTGGTCAAATTCATGCTGCAGAAGGCGACCTCCATCATCAACGACGAAGGCAATATCGTCTCGACCGATGCGCGCAAGAGCCTGCTGATCGATTTCGCCGACCTGCGCGGCAGCCTGGCGATGGCGATCGGCGCGATCCGCGCCTATCTGCTGACCGCGGACGAGGCCTTCAAAACCGAGTTCGTTGAACTCTGGGCGCTCAATCAGAAAAAGCTCGAGGCGCTGTCGAAGCGACGCCCGGAGATGACGAGCGATCAGCAAACTGCGTTCGACGCATTGGTCGAGGCGCGAGCCAAATTCGCGCCGCTACCGCAGAAAATGTTCGAGATCCGGTCCTCGGACCGCTGGAACATGGCGCAATGGTTCCTGACCAACGAGGCTACTCCTCGTGCCGACAAGCTGCTCGATATCTTTGCGGGAGCGAAGAACGCCACGGGCTCGCGATCCGGCGGCATGGTTGCGCGGCAACATGAGAATCTGAATGCGGACGGCGCGGCCGTTCTCGCCGAAACCAGTTCCCTCACGACCCTCCTTTGGGTGTTGATGGGTGTCGGCATCGGCGTCGCTGCCACGGTCGTGTATCTGACCAATCGTTCGATCGTGCCGCCGATTCTCGAAATGGTCGGTGCCATGGGGCGGCTCGCCGGGGGCGATCACTCCGTCGAGATTCCCGCAACCGACAAGAAGGACGAGATCGGCCTGATGGCGAAGGCGGTCTTGATTTTCAAGGAGAACATGATCAAGGCCAAGGAACTCGCCGCCAAGGAGGCCGAAGCCATCAGCGCGCGGGTTGCGCGTGCGGCGTGGCTGAGCGAACTGACCCACGCGTTCGATGCGGACATCACCAGCGTGCTGCGATCGGTAGCGTCGGCCTCGACTGAACTGCAGGCGACGGCGTCGTCGATGACGGCGACGGCCGAAGAAACCAGCAACCAGGCAACGGCGGTTGCGGCGGCGACCGAAGAGGCTTCCACAAACGTGCAAACCGTCGCTGCGGCGTCGGAGGAGTTGGCCAATTCCGTCACCGAAATCAGCCGTCAAGTCGCGCAATCCGCGGCGATCGCCCAAAAGGCGGTGTCGGAGGCCGATCGCACCAATGCGACGGTGCAGGGGTTGTTCAGGGACGCCTCCAGCATCGGCGACGTCGTCAAGCTGATCAACGAAATCGCGAGCCAGACCAACCTTCTCGCGCTCAACGCGACGATCGAAGCGGCACGCGCCGGCGAGGCCGGCAGGGGATTCGCCGTGGTGGCGGCCGAGGTCAAGAGCCTCGCCGAACAAACAGCGAAGGCGACCGATCAGATCAGCGCCCAGATCTCGTCGATCCAGACTTCATCGAGCGAGGCCGTGAACGCCATCAAGGGCATTTCCACGACCATCAACCAGATGAACGAGATCGCCTCCGCGATTGCCAGTGCGGTGGAAGAGCAGGGCTCGGCGACGCAGGAAATTGCACGCAACGTGCAGCAGGCGGCGCTCGGCACCGGCGAAATCTCGTCTAACGTCTCGGGTGTCCAGCAGGCCGCCGGCGATACCGGTGCCGCTGCGCATCAGGTTCTGCAGGCCTCCGACGAATTGTCCAGGCAATCCGAGACGATGCGAAGCCAGGTCGAAAGCTTCCTCACCGACATCAAGGCCGCCTGATCGCTGAACTTGCGGCAAATCGGCAGGGGCAAACGGCGCCTGCCTATTTCCTCACGCAGATCACGCGAACCACGGATGCCTTCGCGTCCGACGATCCGCCGGCCGCATTCACGCCACTGGCTTTCAGGAATTCGCGCACCGAATCCGCAGGCACAAGCACCGATTGCGCCGGGGGCGTGGCAGCCGCCGGGCCTGCGACGATGACCGGCTTCAACAACGCAACGCCGGCAAACTTGCCGTCGCTGTCGAGTGCCGCAGCGCCGGAAAAGCCAAGTGCCGGCGCCGGCGACAACGCGAGGTCACCGCCGCCGCTGGTTTGCGCGACCTGCGCATTGACGCTGCTCGCAGCATTGCCTCCGCCCTGGTTTTGCGGATCGGAAATACCGGTGAGCTCGAGATTGGTCTTGTCAGGACTAGTCCTGGCAGCACCATCGCCCAAGGTCAGCGGCCTCAATCCACGCGCGCCATAAAGGCGCAGCAGCGCCAGATCGTGGTCCTTGTCCTCGGCAACACGATCGACGTTGCCGAAGCCCGCAATGGCGATCGCGAGGCACCCGTCGGTGATCTGGCGGTCGGTGACGATCGCGCCGTCATCGCTGACGACCACGCCGGTGCCGTATTCAACCGTCTTGCGCGGCGGCGGACCTGCATTCACCGGGAACGGGTTGAACGCGCTCGACATCGCGATCACCACCGGCTCGACGGTATTCTCGGTGGCTTGATCGTAGAGAATGGTGAGGATGCGGACTTCATCGCCCTTGAAGGTGCCGCGCACATAGAATTTCTTCAGGCCCTGCAACCCTGACAATACGAAGAAATCCGGCTTGACCACGGTGTAGTCGACGTTGCGCCCGGCCGGTTCCTTCTTTTCCCGCTCGGCAAGCTTCGCCGTGGTCGGGTTCGCCTCCTTGCGCCGCGAAAGCAGGATCTGGATCGTCCCGGTGGGAGAACTCCATTTGGCGCCGCCGGCGTCGGAGGATTGCTGCGGCACCAGCTTGGTGGGAATGCCAAGCCGGGCGCCGGTGCCGGCATCGGTCACGACCTTCCAGCCGACATTGTCCTGGCGCCGCTTCGCGGTCTCGGCGAGCACCAGGCGCTCCTTTGGGTTGAGCACGCCGGTCGCTTTGCCTCCCCCGGCTTTCTGATACTCCTTGATTGCCGCCACCATGCGCTCGCTGACCTCGCCGGATATCGCGCCATTGTACTGGCCAACCCAGGCGAGATCCGATTGGATCGCCAGACGTTCGGCCTGCGCCATCGCGTTGGCGGTGTCGGCGGGGGTTTGCAGGGCCGGCCGGATCGGAACGGTTGCGACCTGCTTCGACTTCGCGCCCAACGTGGACGGTGGTGGCAACTGAGCCTGGGCGGAGATGCCGGTGGCCACGAATATCAATGTTGCCGTCAGCATCGATCTCATGACAAGTCTTCTCATGACAAGGCTTCTCACAACAAGGCTCGGGTCCATTGACGCAAGCGCAATTAAGCACATCTGCTTGGTCGGCAACAACAGCCGGGGGGTTCAGCAAATGATGGACATATCGAAGGACATGATTTCAAAATGCTGACGGCCGACGAGATCGAACGATATGCCCGTCATATCGTGCTGCGCGAAGTCGGCGGCCCCGGCCAGGCGGCCCTGAAGGAGGCTTCCGTGCTGGTGGTCGGCGCCGGCGGCCTCGGCGCGCCGGCGCTGATGTATCTGGCCGCCGCCGGGATCGGCACGCTCGGCGTGGTCGATGACGATGTCGTTTCGTTATCCAACCTGCAGCGGCAGATCATTCACGCCACGCCGGATATCGGCCGGCGCAAGGTCGACAGCGCCGCCACGCAAATCTACGCGCTAAACCCGCACGTCAGGTTTGCGGCCCATGCCACGCGGCTCAACGCCGACAATGCGATGGAACTGATCGGCAGTTACGATCTGGTGCTGGACGGATCCGACAATTTCGAAACCCGCTACCTCGTTTCGGATGCGTGCTTCCTCGCCGCCAAGCCCCTGATCACGGCAGCACTCGGCATGTTTGATGGTTCGCTGACCACGATCCGCGCGCATGAGCGGAACGCCGAAGGCCAGTTCAACCCGACCTATCGGTGCCTGTTTCCGGAACCGCCGCCGCCGGGCACCGTGCCGGCCTGCGCCGAGGCCGGCGTCATGGGCGCGCTCGCCGGCGTGCTGGGATCGATGATGGCGTTGGAGGCGATCCGCGAGATCGTCGGCTTCGGCGAGGGCTTGGTCGGACGGCTGTTGATGGTTGATGCGCGCGCGATGCGGTTCGAAACCCTGCGCTATGCGCGCGACCCCTTAAATCCGCTCAATGGTGATGCGCTGGTCATCACCGACCTGAGCGGACATCGGTGAGGGCGCCCACCGTTCCGGCGTCATTCCGGGGCGATGCGAAGCGTCGAACTGCGCACCTAAGGTCTGGTGCTCACGCACCATCCCGGGATGACGGATTCGGCGATCACAGCATGCTCGGCAACACGCGGTCCGGCGGCTTGTGATTGTCGAGGAAGGTGCGGATGTTGATGATCACCTTCTCGCCCATCTCGACGCGGCCTTCGATGGTGGCCGAGCCCATGTGCGGCAACAGCGTCACCTTGCCGGCCTTCGCCAGCCGCACCAGTTTCGGGCTGACTGCGGGCTCGTGCTCGAACACGTCGAGGCCGGCACCGGCGATCTCGCCGGTTTCGATCAGCTTGGTCAGGGTCTCCTCGTCGATCACCTCGCCGCGCGCGGTATTGACGATATAAGCGTCCCTGCGGATCAGCTTGAGCCGTCGCGCCGACAACAGATGGAACGTTGCCGGCGTGTGCGGACAGTTCACCGAGATGATGTCCATCCGCGCCAGCATCTGGTCGAGGCTTTCCCAATAGGTCGCGCCCAGTTCCTCGGCGATGCGCGGCGCAACGGGGCGACGGTTGTGGTAGTGGATCTGCAGGCCGAAAGCGTGCGCCCGGCGCGCGACCGCCTGGCCGATGCGGCCCATGCCGATGATGCCGAGCCGTTTTCCCCCGATGCGGTGGCCGAGCATCCAGGTCGGCGACCAGCCCGGCCAGTTCTTGCCCTCGGTGAGGATCGAGGCGCCTTCGATCAGCCGGCGCGGAACCGCGAGGATCAGCGCCATGGTCATGTCGGCGGTGTCTTCGGTCAACACCTTCGGCGTATTGGTCACGGTGATGCCGCGTGCATGGGCTGCGATGACGTCGATATTGTCGACGCCGTTGCCGAAATTGGCGATCAGCTTCAGCCTGCAGTCGGGCTGCTTGAGAATCTCTTCGGTGATCTCGTCAGTGACGGTCGGTACCAGGACATCGGCCGAGCGGACGGCCTCTGCGATTTGCTCCGACGTTAGCGCCGTATCGTTGAGATTGAGCCGCGCGTCGAACAGCTCGCGCATGCGGGTCTCGATCGAGTCCGGCAGCTTGCGGGTGACGACAACGAGAGGCTTTTTCTTAACAGACATGTCCTGCTCTCATGAGGTTGTTCAGACCTCATTAACCCGGGTGTTCGACACTGCCGCTGCCGCGTGATCCCGGCGTTTGCTTTGGATTCTCTTGGTTAGGTTCGCTTGGTTAGGTTCTCTTGGGTTCCCCCGATATCTCCGTGGGTTTCATGCGGGGACTTTCGGGCTCTTCCTGGCTCTTGGTGTTCCGTCCTCTCTAGCAGAAGGCCGGGCCAAGACAAGAACCCCGGGAGGAACCGGGGTTCGCAAGCCGAGGGCAATCGGGCGGGCACAGGGCTTTTAGGGGTCGGTGGTTGCAGTGTTTCAGCTCGAAGAATTTGAGCTGGCATCTCCGCAGGGGACAAGTTGATGGGGTTGCGGCGTTTTTGTTCGGTGGCGGTGCTCGCGGCTTGCCTGCTGGGTGCGTCGGCCTTCACAACATCTTCGGCAAAGGATTCAGCGCTCTCCTCAAGCGGTTTGCCCGTGCCGCGCTACGTCAGCCTCAAATCCGATCATGTGAACGTCCGTGCCGGCCCGACCAAGGACAATGACGTCGCCTGGGTTTACACCCGCTCGGGCCTACCGGTTGAGATCACCGCCGAGTTCGAAAACTGGCGCCGGGTTCGCGATTCCGAGGGCGCCGAGGGCTGGGTCTATCACTCGCTGCTGTCGGGTCGACGCACGGCCGTGATCACCATGAAGAGCAAGGAGGACCTCGCCTCGCTCTACGAACGCGCCGATGCGACCAGCGCCGTCACCGCCCGCCTGCAGGCCGGCGTCGTGGCCCAGGTCAAGCACTGTGCGAACGGCTGGTGCCACGTCGCCGGCAACGGCTTCGATGGCTGGATCGAGCAGCAGCGGCTGTGGGGCGTCTACGCCGACGAGAAGGTGGATTGAGCCAAGCTGTCATTGCCGGGCCTAGCCGTCGAAGGACGGCGTCGCTTCCGCTCGCCTATGCCCCGGCGATCCATCCGCTTTCAAAAAGCATTTTGACGAAGATTGATGGATACGCGGGTCAAGCCCGGGTATGACGAGTTTAGTCGTTTACTCAGCGCTTCTTGCGCAGCCGCACGACCATGTCGACCCGGGCGATCTCATAGCCTTCGGGCACCTCGGGCATCTTCTGCAACACCAGATGCGGGTCCGGAATGTCGACCAGTTCGTGGTTGTTTTCGAGATAGAAGTGGTGATGCGCCGTCACGTTGGTGTCGAAATAGGTCTTGGTGCCGTCGACGCTGACTTGGCGCAACAGACCTGCATCCGTGAGCTGGTTCAGAGTGTTGTAGACGGTTGCCAGCGACACCGGAACCTTGGCCAGCGTCGCTTCCTCGTAGAGCATTTCCGCGGTGAGATGGCGTGCGCCCTTGCCGAACAACAGCCAGCCGAGCGCCATGCGCTGGCGGGTCGGCCGCAGCCCTGCGGCCTGCAGCATTTCGTTGACGTCGTGCCACGGACAGCCGGTCAGGGCCGGCTGGCGCCCCGCGGGATGGGGCACCGAACCAGCGGCTTCATCATTCAAAAACGCACCGTTGCCGCTCATTTCCACGTCGGGCACCCACTACCTCAGTACTACTGGCACGGAATATAGGAAGAAATCTGGTTAGATGCAAGTTTTTCGCAACTGGAGTTGGCCCAGGGTTAAGCGCCAAGGCAAGGGGGAAGCGGCGATTTGCCCCGGTGTGGTGCTTTGCCACCTGCGGGGCCTGTGATAGAGAGCGCCCGGACTTGGCCTGACGCGAGTTTGGCGAAGGCGAGCGCCGGTTGCCGCAGGGGTCCTGACCTGCGCGCCAATCTGCGATAATTGGCGCGCTTCCCGCCCAAAACGGGTCCGTTTCGCTCGAACGCGTTTCATCAGGATTTTGGAAAAGGCTGGCACCATGCTCGATCGGCGCGGCGGTTACGAATACGAAGATTTGCTGGCATGCGCCCGCGGCGAAATGTTCGGCCCCGGCAACGCGCAATTGCCGTTGCCCCCGATGCTGATGTTCGACCGCATCAGCGAAATTTCCGAAACCGGCGGAGAATATGGCAAGGGCGTGGTCCGGGCCGAACTCGACGTAAAGCCGGACCTCTGGTTTTTCGGCTGCCATTTCAAGAATGATCCCGTCATGCCCGGCTGTCTCGGCCTCGACGCGATGTGGCAGATGGTCGGCTTCTATCTGGGCTGGACCGGCGGCGCGGGGCGCGGCCGGGCGCTTGGACTTGGAGAGCTGAAACTGGCCGGGCAGGTGCTGCCGAACGTCCGCAAGGTTGTGTACAACGTCGACATCAAGCGCGTGATGCGCATGAAGCTCTGGTTAGGCATCGCGGATGGCTGGCTTTCCATGGACGGCGAGATTATCTATCGCGCGAAGGATTTGAAGGTCGGGCTGTTCAAGCAGGATGCCCCGTTGCAGCCGGGAACGTAAGATGCGTGCTCCCGCCGGCGAGGCAGTTTTCGGTTTGGTGGTTTTCGGTTTGACTACGGGCATGACAAAAGAAGACAACGACAGGGCGAGGCGATCATGAGGCGGGTTGTCATCACGGGGATGGGTATCGTCTCGTCCATCGGAAACAACACCCAGGAAGTGCTTGCGAGCCTTCACGAGGCGAAGTCCGGAATCACGCGCGCGGACAAATATGCCGAGCTCGGCTTTCGCTCGCAGGTGCAGGGAGCGCCCACGCTCGATCCGGCCGGCGTCATCGATCGGCGCGCGATTCGTTTCCTTGGGGGAGGCGCGGCCTGGAATCACGTAGCGATGGAGCAGGCGATCCAGGACTCCGCTCTCGAGCCCTCGGAAGTTTCCAATATCCGTACCGGCATCATCATGGGCTCCGGCGGGCCGTCGGCGCGCACCATCGTGGAAGCCGCCGACATCACCCGCACCAAGGGGCCGAAGCGGGTCGGACCGTTCGCAGTGCCGAAGGCGATGTCGTCGACGGCGTCGGCGACGCTTGCCACCTGGTTCAAGATCAAGGGCGTGAACTATTCGATCTCATCGGCCTGCGCCACGTCGAACCATTGCATCGGCAACGCCTACGAGACCATCCAGATCGGCAAGCAGGATATTATCTTTGCAGGCGGCTGCGAAGAACTCGACTGGACGCTGTCGGTGCTGTTCGATGCCATGGGCGCGATGTCGTCAAAATACAACGATACGCCGGCGACCGCTTCCCGGCCCTATGACATCAGCCGTGACGGTTTTGTGATTGCCGGCGGCGCCGGCGTGGTGGTGCTGGAAGAGCTGGAGCACGCCAAGGCGCGCGGCGCGAAGATTTACGGCGAAATCGTCGGCTATGGCGCCACCTCCGACGGCTATGACATGGTCGCCCCGTCCGGCGAAGGCGCCGAGCGCTGCATGCGAATGGCGATGTCGACGGTGAACACCAAGATCGACTACATCAATCCGCACGCGACTTCGACGCCCGCGGGTGACCCGCCGGAAATCGAGGCGATTCGCAAGGTGTTCGGCGCCGGCGACAAGTGTCCGCCGATTTCCGCCACCAAGGCGCTGACAGGCCATTCGCTCGGCGCCACCGGCGTGCAGGAGGCGATCTATTCGCTTCTGATGATGCAGAACGGCTTCATCTGCGAAAGCGCCCACATCACCGAGCTCGACCCCGTGTTCGCCGACATGCCGATCGTGCGCAAGCGCGTCGACAACGCCAAGCTGGGGACCGTGCTTTCGAACTCCTTCGGCTTTGGCGGCACCAACGCTACGCTGGTGTTCAAGCGGATGGATGCGTAGGGTTGTCGCGCCCCGCGAATGCGGGGCACCCAGTACGCCGCGGCGCTCGCAAATTACCCAAAACGCTTCGTGTTACTGGATCGCCCGGTCGGCCGGGCGATGACGTCGGGAAGATAGTGCAGCGGAGGGGCAATGAACGACCTGATGAAAGGCAAGCGCGGATTGGTCATGGGCATCGCCAATGATCATTCGATCGCCTGGGGAATTGCCAAAACCCTCGCCGGGCAGGGCGCCGAGCTTGCATTCACCTTTCAAGGCGATGCGCTTGGCAAGCGCGTCAAGCCGCTGGCTGAATCGCTTGGGGTCGAGCTTGTGCTGCCCTGCGATGTCGAGAATCCCGCCAGTGTCGATTCGGTGTTCGAGACGCTACGCACGAAATGGGGGCAGCTGGATTTTCTGGTCCATGCCATTGCGTTCTCCGACAAGAACGAGTTGAAGGGGCGCTACGCCGACACCAGCCGCGAGAACTTTTCGCGCACCATGCTGATCTCGTGTTTTTCATTCACCGAGCTGGCGAGGCGCGCGGCGGAGCTGATGCCGGCATCCGGCGGCGCCATGATCACACTGACGTTCGGCGGTTCGACGCGCGTGATGCCGAATTACAACGTCATGGGCGTTGCCAAGGCCGCGCTGGAGGCTTCGGTGCGCTACCTCGCGGCCGATTTCGGTCCGCGCGGCATTCGCGTGAACGCGATCTCGGCAGGCCCGGTGCGCACCCTTGCGGGTTCGGGCATTGGCGATGCGCGCGCGATGTTCGCCTTTCAGCAGAAGCACTCGCCGCTGGGCCGCGGGGTGACGCTCGACGAACTCGGCGGCTCCGCGCTGTACCTATTGTCCAATCTGTCGGGCGGCGTGACCGGCGAGACGCATTTCGTCGATTCCGGCTACAATGTCATTTCGATGCCTCGGCCGGAGCACCTGAAGGACAACGCCGAGTAGCCTAGCCCGCCGCGAGCGCGGTGGCGCGCTGGAAGGCCGGCCGTGCCGCGCAAGCGTCTATGTAGCGGTCGAATGAAGGGCGCGCCGGCACCATCTTGAAAAGCCGGACCGCGAAATTCAGCCCGGATCCAATGACGATATCCGCTGCCGAGAATTTCTCGCCGAGAAGCCACGGTCCTTTCGTCAGTGCAGCGTCGAGCACATCGAACACCCGTTGCGCGTCGCCCCAGCCCGCGGCCACCGGATTCATCTCGATCTTGGTTGCGACCTGCACCATTGCGGGTTCGACGCAGCCGGGCCCGAAGAAAAGCCAGTAAAGATATTTTGCGCGCAAGGGGTCTCCGAGCGGCGGCGCGAGGTTTGCTTGTGGATAGCGTTCGGCGACATAGGCGCAGATCGCAGCGGACTCGGCCAGTGTCGCCTCGCCGTCGTGCAGCGCCGGCACCTTGCCCATCGGATTGATGGCGAGAAATTCCGCCGTCTTCTGCATGCTCTTCGAGATGTCGGTCAGCACGCGCACATAGGGCTGCCCGGTCTCTTCCATCAGCCAAAGCGCGGAAAATGACCGCGACCGCGGCGACCAATAGAGTTTCATCATGACGTAATTTCCCTCTGCCACCGATAATGTTTCATGACAAAGCCGGTCATCGGCTCGACCGCTTCCTTTTCAAAGACAAAACCCTCGCGTTCATACCAGCGCCAGGCCTTTTCATTTTCGCGGACGCAGCGCAGATGGATCTCATCGGGAAGCTGTTCTCGGGTGAAACCAAGCAGCTTGCGGCCGAGGTCCTGGCCCTGATAGCGAGGCGCGACGAACAGCTGGTCGAGATACATTTTGGGCAGATGCAACGCCAGCATCGCGGCGATCGCGCCGTCGTCGGTGGCGACAAACAGGCTCCAGCCGTTCTCGATCTCGAGCGGGATGCGCGCGCGCAATTTCGCCAGCAGGAAATTGCTGGCATCTTCCAGCCCGGTGGAAACCCAGCTGTCCATCCAGACGCGGGCGATCGCGTCATATTCGTCAGTCCGGGCGGGACGGATCGCTGGCGACGGCATTGAATGTACCCACAGAAGAAAACCCCCGCGATATTATCGCGAGGGCTTGTTCAACTTCAATGACCGATCGGCGGATCGTCGCCGTGCGATCAGGCGAGGTCAAAGCGGTCCAGATTCATCACCTTGCCCCACGCCGCCACGAAGTCTTTCACAAATTTCTCCTTCGAGTCCGCGCAGGCATAGACTTCCGCCAGCGCCCGGAGCTGGGATTGCGAACCGAAGATCAGGTCGACACGGGTGCCGGTCCACTTGACCTCGTTCGTCTTCCGGTCGCGTCCCTCGTACACGCCTGCAGAGCCAGCGGAGGGCTGCCATTGCGTGCCCATATCGAGCAGATTGACAAAGAAGTCGTTCGTCAGCGTCTCGGGCCGCTTGGTGAAGACGCCGTGCGTGGAGTGTCCGGCATTTGCGCCCAGGACGCGCAGGCCACCGACGAGAACCGTCAGCTCAGGCGCCGTCAGCGTCAGCAATTGCGCCCGATCCACCAAGGCCTCCTCCGGCATCGTGAACTGCCTCTTGCCACTGATATAGTTGCGGAAGCCGTCAGCGCGGGGTTCGAGCGGTGCGAAGGAGTCGGTGTCGGTCTGCTCTTGCGACGCGTCCATGCGACCGGGCGTGAAGGGGACTTTCACGTCCTGCCCGGCGTCCTTGGCGGCCTTCTCGATCGCAGCACAGCCGCCAAGAACAATCAGGTCGGCAAGCGAAACCTTCTTGCCGCCGGACTGCGAAGCATTGAACTCCTTCTGGATCGCTTCGAGCTTTGAGAGCACCTTTGCGAGCTCAGCCGGCTGGTTGATCTCCCAGTCCTTTTGCGGTGCGAGCCGAATGCGCGCGCCGTTGGCGCCACCGCGCTTGTCGGAGCCGCGGAAGGTCGAGGCGGAAGCCCAGGCCGTCGAGACCAACTGGGACACCGATAGCCCGGACGCGAGGATTTTCGCTTGCAGCGCGGCGACATCCTTGTCGTCGATCAGTTTGTGATCGACCGCGGGGATCGGGTCCTGCCAGATCAGCGTTTCCTTCGGCACGAGCTTGCCGCGATACCGCACGATCGGCCCCATGTCGCGGTGCGTGAGCTTGAACCAGGCGCGGGCAAAGGCGTCCGCGAACTGGTCTGGATGCTCGTGGAAGCGCCGCGAGATCCTTTCGTAGGCCGGATCGAAGCGCAGTGCGAGGTCTGTGGTCAGCATGGTCGGAACATGCTTCTTCGACTTGTCATGCGCGTCAGGGACCGTGGCCTCGGCGCCTTTCGCTTTCCACTGCTGCGCGCCGGCCGGGCTCTTCGTCAGCTCCCATTCGTACTTGAACAGGTTGTCGAAGAAGTGGTTGCTCCATTTCGTCGGTGTCTGCGACCACGTCACTTCCGGGCCGCCGGTGATGGTGTCGGCGCCGACGCCGGTGCCATACTTGCTCTTCCAGCCGAGGCCCTGATTCTCGATGGCCGCGCCTTCCGGCTCGGCGCCAATCAGCGATGGATCGCCAGCACCGTGGGCCTTGCCGAAGGTGTGACCGCCGGCGATCAGCGCCACGGTCTCTTCGTCGTTCATCGCCATGCGGAAGAACGTTTCGCGGATGTCCTTGGCCGCCGCGAGGGGATCCGGCTTGCCGTTCGGGCCTTCAGGATTGACGTAGATCAGACCCATCTGCACCGCGCCGAGCGGTTCGGCCAGCTGACGTTCGCCGCTGTAGCGTTCGTCGCCCAGCCACGTGCCCTCGGGACCCCAATAGAGCTCCTCGGGTTCCCACACATCGGCGCGTCCGCCACCGAAACCGAATGTCTTGAAACCCATCAATTCCAGGGCGACGTTACCGGTCAGAATCATGAGGTCGGCCCAGGAAATTTTGCGGCCATACTTCTGCTTGATCGGCCAGAGTAAGCGGCGCGCCTTGTCGAGGTTGGCGTTATCCGGCCAGCTGTTGAGCGGCGCGAAGCGCTGCTGACCGGCGCCGGCGCCGCCGCGACCGTCGGTGATGCGGTACGTACCGGCGCTATGCCACGCCATGCGGATGAACAATCCGCCATAGTGACCGAAGTCGGCTGGCCACCACTCCTGCGAGTCCGTCATCAGGGCGTGCAGGTCCTTGATCAAGGCATCGATGTCGAGGCTCTTGAATTCCTTGGCGTAGTCGAACGCCTCACCCATCGGGTCGGACAGGGGCGAATGCTGGTGGAGAATTCCAAGGTCCAGCTGGTTCGGCCACCAGTCCCGGTTGGACTTGTGCGTGACCGGGCACTTGCCCGCGCTCTTGTCAGTCTTTGCGTCCATGTGTCTCTCCGATCGTGTTCTGTCGTTTTCTTAGAGTTGCTGTGTATGGAACTATGATGACTTCCGGGAACTGCCGCCGACGAGGCCCCAGCTGCTTTCAGTGTGGAATTTCAGGACGAAACCGCTCATGCCGCGCTCCGCATCGGCCGTGGTCGTCAATTGGGGGCGGTCAACCATGACGGCCATTCCTTCCGGCAGTGGGCGGGCGGGGCGCATTTGACCAAAGAGAAATCTGGAGATGCGTTGATCCGGAACAAGGACGTCAGTCCCGTTCGCAGGTGCCTCTTGTCAAATCCGCTGATAACTCACTTTGGAAGAAATTTGATATCAGGTCCAGTCGAATTGTCTTTGGCTTACGATCAGTTTATCTGATGGTGATGATCACGCTTCGACAGCTTCAGTATCTTTCCGCGCTGGCCAAACATGGCCATTTTGGCCGCGCCGCCGAAGCCTGCGCCGTGACCCAGCCCGCGCTGTCGATGCAGATCCGCGACCTCGAGCGCAAACTGGGGGTTTCCGTGGTCGAGCGGCGGCCGGGCGATATCACCCTGACCGATGTCGGCCGCGAGATCGCCCGCCGTGCCGAAGACGTGCTCACGGCCTCGCGCGATCTGGTCGATTTCGCCCGCCATCGCAGCGGCGTGCTGACGGGGCGGCTGACGCTGGGGGTGATCCCGTCGCTGGCGCCCTATCTGCTGCCGCGAATACTCCCCGAGTTGCAAAGCCGGTTCCCGGAACTGCGCCTGGAGCTGCGCGAAACCCAGACCAGGCAACTTGTCGAGGATATCAAGAGCGGCGCGCTGGACACGGCGATGCTCGCATTGCCGGTGGGCGAGCCCGACATCGATACGATTGAATTGTTCGAGGACCTGTTTTTGCTGGCGGTGCCGTCAGACGATCCGCGCGTGGAGACCAAGCGGGTTGCCGTAGACGATATCGATCAGACCCGGTTGATTCTGCTCGAAGAAGGCCACTGCCTGCGCGATCAGGCGCTGGCATTTTGCGCCACCGCTGCGCGGAGCCGCAGCAACGGCGCCGCGGGCACGGCGTTCGGCGCCAGCAGTCTTGCGACGGTGATGCAGATGGTCGCGGGCGGTTACGGCGTCACGCTGATTCCGCAGATCGCCGCCGATGTCGAGCGACGTAATGGCAGGGTGAAATTCCTGCGCCTGGAAGACCCGCAGCCCGGCCGCTGCATCGGACTTGTGTTCCGTCGCACCTCGCCGCGCAAGGCGGATTTTGCGGCGCTGGGCGAGACGGTGAAGCAGAGCCTTGATACGCCGCCGGCGAGTAAAGCCAACGGGAAGCGCGCCGATCGCCACGGCAGACCGCCAAACAAAAAGGGCGGCTGAAAAGCCGCCCTTCGTTGTTTTCGATGCTTGCAAGACTTACTCGCCGGCGGCTTCGCGCGCCGGAGCTTCGGTCTTCTGCTTGGCCTCGAGGTCCTCACCGGTCACCTGATCGACCGCCTTCATCGACAAACGCGTCTTGCCGCGATCGTCGAAGCCGAGCAGCTTGACCTTGACCTTGTCGCCTTCCTTGACGACGTCGGAGGTCTTCTGAACGCGGTTGGCCGCGAGCTGGCTGATATGAACGAGGCCGTCCTTGGCGCCGAAGAAGTTCACGAAAGCGCCGAACTCCATGACCTTGACCACGGTGCCGTCGTAGATCTGGCCGATCTCCGGATCGGAGGCGATCGACTTGATCCACTTGATCGCGGCCTTGATCGATTCGCCGTCGGCGGAAGCGACCTTCACGGTACCGTCGTCCTCGATATTGACCTTGGCGCCGGTCTTTTCGACGATTTCGCGGATCACCTTGCCGCCGGTGCCGATCACTTCGCGGATCTTGTCGGTCGCGATCTTGAAGGTCTCGATGCGCGGCGCGTATTCGCCGAGCTCGGCGCGCGCAGCGGTCAAGGCCTTCGACATTTCGCCGAGGATGTGAATGCGTCCTTCCCGGGCCTGGCCGAGCGCGACCCTCATGATCTCCTCGGTAATGCCGGCGATCTTGATGTCCATCTGCAGCGAGGTGACGCCCGCCTCGGTGCCGGCCACCTTGAAGTCCATGTCGCCGAGATGATCCTCGTCGCCGAGGATGTCCGACAGCACGGCAAAGCGCGAGCCTTCCAGAATAAGGCCCATGGCGATGCCCGCAGTCGGCCGCTTCAACGGAACGCCGGCATCCATCAGCGCCAGCGAGGCACCGCAGACGGACGCCATCGAGGACGATCCGTTGGACTCGGTGATCTCGGAAACCACGCGCACCGTGTAGGGGAATTCGTGGTGCGGCGGCAGCACCGGATGGATCGCGCGCCAGGCCAGCTTGCCGTGACCGATTTCACGCCGCTTGGTGCCGCCGAGCCGTCCGGTTTCGCCGACCGAGTAGGGAGGAAAGTTGTAGTGCAAGAGGAACGTCTCTTTGTACGTTCCCGACAGCGCGTCGATGTACTGCTCGTCCTCGCCGGTGCCGAGCGTGGTCACCACCATCGCCTGGGTTTCACCACGGGTAAACAGCGCCGAGCCATGGGCGCGGGGCAATACGCCGACTTCGGCGATGATGTTGCGGACGGTCTTGGCGTCGCGGCCGTCGATGCGCTTGCCGGTGTCGAGAATGTTCCAGCGAACGATCTTGGCCTCCAGCTCCTTGAACACGGCGGCGATGCGCAGCTTGTCGTATTTCGGCTCTTGGCCTTCCGGGAAGTAATGCGCCATCACCTTTTCCTTGGCCTTGCCGACCGCGGCGTAGCGGTCCTGCTTGACCGGGATGGCGTAGGCCGCACGCAGATCGGTCTCGATCAGCGCCAGCATTTCCTTTTCGAGCGCGCTTTCGTCGATAATCTGAACTTCGCGCGGCTCCTTTGCGGCCTTCTCGGCGAGCTCGATGATCGCGCTGATCACGGGCTGGAAGTGCCGGTGCCCGAACATCACGGCGCCGAGCATGATGTCTTCGTTGAGTTCCTTGGCCTCCGACTCCACCATCAGCACGGCGTCGGCGGTGCCGGCGACGACCAGGTCGAGCTGGGTTTCAACGATTTCGTCGAGCGTCGGGTTGAGCACATATTCGTCGTTGACGAAGCCGACGCGGGCCGCGCCGATCGGACCCTTGAACGGCGCACCCGACAGCGTCAGCGCGGCGGAAGCCGCTACCATCGCCAGAATGTCGGGATCGTTTTCCATGTCATGCGACAGCACGGTTACTATCACCTGGGTCTCGTTACGCCAGCCATCGACAAATAAGGGACGGATCGGGCGGTCGATCAGCCGGGAGACCAGCGTTTCCTTCTCGGTGGGCCGGCCCTCGCGCTTGAAATAGCCGCCGGGGATGCGGCCCGCGGCGTAGGTCTTCTCCTGATAGTCGACGGTCAAGGGGAGGAAGTCGACGCCTTCGCGGGGCGTCTTGGCGGCGACGACGGTGGCGAGCACGACGGTCTCGCCATAGGTTGCTATGACGGCGCCGTCGGCCTGACGGGCGATCTTTCCGGTTTCAAGCCTGAGGGGACGTCCACCCCAGTCGATCTCGACTGAATGAATATTGAACATTGCGGTTTTCTTTCATGGGTTCACGCAAGGCATGAAAGTCCGGCACACAAAAACCATGCGCAAGATTGCGGGACGCTGATCGCGATGGGTGAACAGCGCCCGGCGATCCTGCCATGGTCTCGATGTGCGGGATGGCATTCATCCTTCCGATTTGATACGGGCAAAAGCATCTCGCCTTCGACCCGCGCGACGGGCACCTTGCCCGTCATCGTCCAGTCGCCGGAGTGCTGCTGGACGAACTTCTGTCTGGGCACGAAATTTGTTCGAAAACGCTTCGAAAATCGCGCCCTGATGCGAGCCATCGTTGGCTCGCTCACGATATGCGCATGGCCTTGGCCGAAAAGCCGAAAGCTGCTTTCCGAAAACCAAGCGCAAGAACGCGCGCAACATGCGCGCGTGAAGCTTGAGAACTCAACGCCGGATATTATGCTTCTCCAGCAGCGCCTGGTAACGCGCCTCGTCCTTCCGCTTGATGTAATCGAGAAGCGAACGGCGCGTCGCGACCATTTTCAACAGCCCACGGCGTGAATGGTTGTCCTTCACGTGGGATTTGAAATGCCCGGTGAGATTGTTGATGCGTTCCGAAAGGATCGCGACCTGAACCTCGGGCGAGCCGGTGTCGCCGGCCTTGTTGGCATTCGTCTTGATGACTTCCGCTTTGCGTTCGGCGGTAATCGACATCGTCAAACACTTTCATTGTTGCGAGCCGGACTGGCAGTCAGTCCGGTCAGGTTGAACACGCGCTTGGGGATGAGTTCGCCATTGCCAATTTCGGCGAGGGCCAGAAGCCGGCCTGCCACCGTGACATAGACTGTGCCGCTACAATTGGGCGCATCCCGTCCGCGCAACAAAACGGCTTGGCCCCTGTGGAGCCTTGCCGCATCAGCCCGTGTGACGGCCAGTGCCGGGATGTCGTCCAGCGCGGTCTCAACGGGCATGAGAGCGTCGGCGAGGCTGCCCTCGCCAGACGCGGCTCTATCGCACAAAGCCTCCAACTGTTCCAGCGGAATCATGTCGGTTTCGCCGAACGGGCCGACCAGGGTCCGCCGCAGCGCGCAGATATGGCCGAAACAGCCGAGAATCCGGCCCATATCGCGGGCCAGGGCCCGCACATAGGTTCCCTTGCCGCACTCGGCCTCGAAAACGGAATGGCTGCTATCTATTTGTTCTACCGAGGTTAATTGGTGAATCTCGACCGGTCGCGGCTTCAGTTCGACGGTCTCGCCGTCGCGCGCCAGGTCATAGGCCCGCTCGCCCTGGACCTTGATGGCGGAATATTGCGGCGGGATCTGCTCGATCAGGCCGGTGAACCGCGGCAACAGCGCGGAGATCGCCTCGGCGGAGGGCCTGATCTCGCTGGTCCTGGTGACGCGGCCCTCGGTGTCGTCGGTATCGCGCTCCTCGCCCCAGGCGACCGTGAAGCGATAGCGCTTGCGGCCATCCATCACGAACGGAACCGTCTTGGTGGCTTCTCCGAGCGCAATCGGCAGTCCGCCCGAGGCGAGCGGATCAAGCGTGCCGGCGTGGCCCGCGCGCTTGGCCTGGAACAGCCGCTTGACGACCGCGACCGCATGGGTCGAGGTCATGCCGACCGGCTTGTCGAGCACGACCCAGCCATGGACGTCGCGCTTGTCGCGCCGCGGCTGGTTGTTATGGCGCGGCTGCTTGCCGGCGCGCGCGTGATTCTCGTCGCGGACGCCGCCGGAAGAAATATTTTTCGCAACGTCGTCCAAATCATCGATTGGCGGTTCGATCAGCGTGTTTGCACCGGTCATGATCATCAGGTCACTCTTCCGAATCTTGCGAATCCGGCGCGAGGTCTCTTTGCACCGCAGATGTTCGCAGTAATTTCTCTATTCGTTCCGCTTCATCGAATCGGTCGTCTACCCGGAAGCGGACATCAGGCGCAAATTTTAAGTTAACGCGCCGCGCCACTTCGCCACGAAGGAACTTCTTGTTGCGTTCCAGCGCCGCGATCACCTGGTCGGTATCGCGGCCGCCGAGCGGCATCACATAGATGGTCGCGAGCTTCAGATCGGGCGACATCCGCACCTCGGGCACGGTGATGATGTGTCCCTCAAGGTCGGGATCGTGGGCGCTGCCCTGCGAAAGAACGTCCGCAATGGCATGGCGCACGAGTTCGCCGACCCGCAATTGACGTTGCGAGCCGCCAGCGGCGGAACTCTTTTTGTGGTGACGGGGCATTGTGGTCTCTCAACGTCGTCATGCCCGCGCTGCGCGCGCGGCACCCGCGTCTTTCTTGTTGCATCAGGCAAAACGTGAATGGCCGGAACAAGTCCGGCCATGACGCCGCAGTTTCAGTTGTAAAATCAGCGCGCTTTGTAAGATTCGGACTTACAGCGAGCGCTGGATCGTCTCCACGCGATAACACTCAATGACATCGCCGACACGCATGTCGCCGTAGTTCTCGAACGCCATGCCGCATTCCTGGCCGGACTGCACTTCCTTCACTTCATCCTTGAAGCGCTTGAGCGTCGACAGCTTGCCTTCATGCACGACGACGTTGTCGCGAATCAGGCGGACGTTGGCGCCGCGTTCCACCGACCCGTCGGTGACGCGGCAGCCGGCGACCTTGCCGACCTTGGAAATGTTGAACACTTCCAGGATCTGGGCATTGCCGAGCATGGTCTCGCGCAGCGTCGGCGCCAGCAGACCGGACATCGCCTTCTTCACGTCATCTACCAGATCGTAGATGATGTTGTAGTAGCGGATTTCGATGCCGTTGCGCTTGGCGGCGGCCGCCGCCTCCTTGTTGGCGCGGACGGAGAAGCCGATGATGGCGGCGTTGAAGCCTTCCGCCAGCGTCACGTCGGATTCCGAGATGCCGCCGACGCCGGCATGCAGGATGCGGGCGGCGACTTCTTCGGTGCCGAGCTTCTCCAGCGATCCCAGGATTGCTTCGAGCGAGCCCTGCACGTCGGCCTTGATGATCAGCGGGAATTCCTTGCGGCCCGACGTCTTGAGCTGCGACATCATCTGCTCGAGCGAGCCGCGCATGCCGGAAATGCTGGCGGCGGCGTTCTCGCGCTTCTGATGTGCGCGATAGCTCGTGATCTGACGCGCACGGGCTTCATTCTCGACGACGGCGAGGCGGTCGCCGGCTTCCGGCGGCCCGTTGAAGCCGAGCACCTCGACCGGTACCGACGGGCCTGCCTCCTCGACGGTGTCGCCCTGATCCGAAATCAGCGCGCGGACGCGGCCCATCTCGGCGCCGGCAACGACGATGTCGCCGACACGGAGCGTTCCGCGCTGCACCAGCACGGTCGCCACCGGACCGCGGCCGCGGTCGAGCTTGGCTTCGATCACGGTGCCTTCTGCCGGACGTGCCGCGTTGGTCTTGAGGTCGAGCAACTCGGCCTGCAGCGCGATCATCTCGAGCAGCTTGTCGAGATTGGTCTTGTTCTTGGCGGAGACCTCGACATCGACGACATCGCCGCCGAGCGATTCGACCTGAACTTCGTGCTGCAGCAGCTCGGTGCGTACGCGCTCAGGCCTCGCGTCGGGCTTGTCGATCTTGTTGATGGCGACGATCATCGGCACTTTCGCCGCCTTGGCGTGATTGATCGCCTCCACCGTCTGCGGCATGACGCCGTCGTCGGCGGCCACCACCAGCACCACGATGTCGGTCACCTTGGCGCCGCGCGCGCGCATCGCGGTGAACGCGGCGTGGCCCGGCGTGTCGATGAACGTGATCTTCTTGCCGCTTTCCGGCGAGGTCACCTGATAGGCGCCGATATGCTGGGTGATGCCGCCGGCTTCGCCGGAGACCACATTGGCATGGCGAAGCGCATCGAGCAGCGAGGTCTTTCCGTGGTCGACATGGCCCATCACGGTCACGACCGGCGAACGCGGCTCGGTATCGGTGGAATCGTCGACGATGTCGAACAGGCCTTCCTCGACGTCGGATGCGGCCACGCGCTTGACGGTGTGACCCATTTCCTCGGCGATCAACTGCGCGGTGTCGGCGTCGATCACGTCGGTGATCTTGTGCATCGCGCCCTGCTTCATCAGCAATCTGATGACGTCGACGGCGCGCTCCGACATGCGGTTGGCGAGTTCCTGGATATTGATGGCTTCCGGTATGACGACCTCGCGCACCAGCTTTTCTTTCGGCTCGTTCGAGGCGTGTCCCTTGAGTCGCTGGGTGCGGCGGCGGAATGACGCGATCGAGCGTTCGCGCACGTCATCGGCATTGAGCGCGGTGACCAGCGTCAGGCGTCCGCGCTGCTTTTGCGGCGCCGGTTTAGCGGTCGCCTTCGGGGCGGCGGCAGGGCGGACGGCGCCGCCAGGGCCGCGACGGACCTGGCGCGGTCCTTCGTCCTCGTCAGAGATGTCGGCCGCGATGCCGGGGGCCCGCGCGACGGGCACCGCGGGGCGGGCCGGGGCAGCGGTGGTCCGGGCTTCGGCCTCGCCAAAACGCTTCTTGGCTTCGAGCTCGGCCTTGCGCTTGGCTTCCTCGTCCTGACGGTGGCGCTCTTCCTCGGCCTTGCGGCGGGCCTCGGCGGCTTCACGCTCGGCCTGCTCGATGCCTTCCTTGCTGTTGCGCCGCTTGGCTTCTTCTTCCGCCAGCCGGCGTTCTTCGATATCCCGGACTCTCGCGTCGGCAAGCGCGCTGGCGCGCGCGGAGCGCTCGTCCTCGGTCAGGGTGCGCAATACCACGCCGGAATTGCTGCGCGGCGGAGCCGGAGGCGGCGCGGCACGGGTTGCCGGTGCCTTGGCGGCCGGCGCCGTAGCCTTGGCGGCCACAGGCTCCGGCGCATGCGTTTCGGCCGCGGGGGCCTCGCCGCCGACACGGCGCTTGCCGCGCTTTTCCACCACGACCTGCTTGGTCCGGCCGTGGCTGAAGCTCTGGCGCACGGTGCCCGTCTCGACGCGCGGCTTGAGCGTCAAGGTCTTGGTCGGGACACTGAGTGTCTTGTCGCCAGGAGTTTTCGTATCAACCATTCAGCAGTCCTAATCCTGTTTAGTCGTGCGTGTCCGCACAGTCTGTGTCGGCGAATTCTTGGTCGCATGGCCGGCGGTTCTGTCGTCATCCGCCATCCGGTATCGGACCAGGATATGGCTGCGTGACAGGAACGTCTTGCTCGCCGGGCCCGCGAGCAGCGCAGCATGTATCACATTTGACCGGCCAAGTGCCAAATCCAATTGTTCCGAGGTCAGCGCTGTCACCACCGGAATTTCGCCGGATTCATCCTTAATTCCGGCATTTTGCCAGACCAAGGCGTCCAATTTACGAATTCCGTCCGCCGCGCCGTCAGAAGCATGGATCAGGGCTTCGATCGGGCTTTGGATCTGCCGCCGCTCCAGGGCGTCCGCGACCTTGCCGAAGCCCGAGATGACCTGCCCCGCCTTGGCGGCCATGGCGAGGGCATCGATCACAGAACGGGCCAGCAAAGCCTCGGTATCAGCGGCAAGCGCGGGCGCCACGCGGACGTCGCGCTTGAAACCCCTGCTGAATTGGTGACGCCGGACGGCTTCCGCAACAGCACGATGCGAGGCTGAAACCCAAAGGCCCCGGCCGGGGAGCTTGCGCTTCAGATCCGCCATCACCTCGCCGGACGGCGCGACCACGAACCGGATCAGCTCGTCGATCGGCCGCACCTCACGCGTGACCGCGCACATCCGCATCGTCGCGGACCTGCCGGTCCGTGGTCCGTTGTCGAGTTCGGGGTCAACGAGGGCAAGCATCCGGGCGACATGGCTCCAATCGTCAGGCCGGCTGGCCTTCGGGGGTCTCGGCCTGTTCGGTCTTCTTCTCGAGATCAGCTTGCGTGATCCAGCCGGCCTTGACGCGGGCCTGCATGATCATGCTCTCCGCGTCGTCGCGCGAGATCTCGTTGGCATCGAGGATGCCGGGATGCTTGATCTGCTCGCCGCCTTCCTTGCGCTCGGTCCAGCCGACCAGGTCGTCGGTGGCGCAACCGGCGAGATCTTCGACGGTCTTGATGTCGTTTTCGCCGAATTTGACCAGCATTTTCGAGGTCACGCCGGGCACCGTCTTCAATGCGTCTTCCACACCGAGCTCCTTACGCTTGTTTTCGAGCTCGCTTTCGAGCTGTTCCAGATATTCGCGGGCCCGGCTCTGCAGCTCGTTGGCGGTTTCGTCGTCGAAGCCCTCGATGCTTGCCAGTTCCTTAACGTCGACCAGCGCCAGTTCCTCCACCGAGGTGAAGCCTTCCGACGCCAGCAATTGGCCGACCACTTCGTCGACATTGAGCGCTTCCATGAACACCCGCGTGGAGTTCTCGAAATCGGCCTGGCGGCGTTCGGATTCCTCCTGCTCGGTCAGGATGTCGATGTCCCAGCCGGTCAGCTGCGAGGCGAGACGCACGTTCTGCCCGCGCCGGCCGATCGCCAGCGACAGCTGGTTATTGGTATCGGGCACCACGACCTCGATCCGCTCGCGGTCCTCGTCGATCACGACCTTGGCGACCTCGGCGGGCGCCAGCGCGTTGACGACAAAGGTCGCGATATCGGGCGACCAGGGAATGATATCGATCTTTTCGCCCTGCAGTTCATTGACCACCGCCTGCACGCGCGAGCCACGCATGCCGACGCAGGCGCCGACCGGATCGACCGACGAATCCCGCGAGATCACGCCGATTTTCGCGCGCGATCCGGGGTCGCGGGCCACCGCCTTGATCTCGACGATGCCGTCATAGATCTCCGGCACTTCCTGCGCGAACAGTTTCGCCATGAATTGCGGATGGGTGCGGGAAAGAAAAATCTGCGGGCCGCGCGTTTCGCGCCGCACGTCGAAAATATAGGCCCGGACGCGGTCCCCGTTGCGGAACACTTCGCGCGGCAGCATCTCGTCGCGGCGCACGATGGCCTCGCCGCGGCCCAGATCGACGATGACGCTGCCATATTCGACGCGCTTGACGATGCCGTTGACGATATCGCCGATGCGGTCCTTGAATTCCTGGTATTGCCGGTCGCGCTCGGCCTCGCGCACCTTCTGCACGATCACCTGCTTGGCCGACTGCGCGGCGATACGGCCGTATTCCAGCGGCGGCAGGGTGTCGGCGATGGTGTCGCCGATCTGTGCGCCGGGATTGGCTCTTCGGGCGTCTTCCAGTGAAATCTGGTTCGCCGAATTCTCGACCTGGTCGACCACCAGCATGTGGCGCGACAGCCGCAGCTCGCCCTTCTTGGCGTCGATCTCGGCGTGAACGTCGGTCTCGCTGCCGTAGCGGGCGCGGGCGGCCTTGGCGATGGCGTCTTCCATCGCCGAGATCACGATGCCGCGGTCGATCGATTTTTCGCGCGCAACTGCGTCCGCGATCTGCAGCAGTTCGAGTTTGTTGGCGCTGACTGCCATGGCTTAATCTCCTCTATCAGGATCGGTTTCGCCTCTGCGCGCTGCATTGGCGGCGAGGCGGTGTTGCTTGGTATTCTTCGGAACCGGCTTCTTCGGCGGTTTCGGCTTGTGGCTGCGTGCATGCGGCGCCGGTGGCGGCTCAAGCCCGAGATTGCGCTTCAGTTCGCGCTCCGCGGCCTTGCCGCGCCGCATCGATTCGGCGACCAATTCGTCGGTGAGCACGAGCCGTGCCTCCGCGATATCCTCCATCTCCAGCAGGACGTTGGAATCCTCGCCCGCCTTTGCGTCATCGCGTTGCAGCCGCACCGCGCCGCCCTCGACGCCGGCCAGCGTGCCGCGGAACCGCTTGCGGCCCTGATGGGCGACCGCCATCTCGATCTTCACGAGGTGGCCGGCATATCGTTCGAAATCGGAGCGGCGCACCAGCGGCCGGTCGATCCCGGGTGAGGAAATCTCCAGCCGATAGGCGCGGTCGATCGGGTCGGCGACATCCAGCACCGGCGACAGCGCCTTGGAGATCGCCTCGCAGTCCTCGATCTGCATCGATCCGTCGGGCCGTTCGGCCATGATCTGGACGGTGCAGCCGGACTCCCCGGAAATCTTGATCCGCACCAGCCGGTAACCCATTCCCTGCAGCACCGGAGTGGCGACCGCCGATACCCGCGCCGCCACGCCCGGCTCGACCACGAGGCGCGGCTCGGCAAGCAGATCGGTGTCCACGGAACCAGCAGTTGGATCGGTCATGTCCAGTGTCAAAATTTGCCTTTTGGGCGGTCTTGAGTTGGGCGGTCTGACTTGCGTTGGGTGGCGCCGGGCCCAAAAGCCAAGGGTCCGGCCGGTCTGCCCGAACCGGGCCTGGCGGCATAAGCTGCGGGGGCCCGTTCAGGTAATAAAAAAGAGCGGGTCCCGGGGGGCCCACTCTCAATACGCGATCGTATGAGAACCATAAGTTGCGGCTGATATAGCGGTTTTCCCCCGATCCGGCAAGGCCCGCGAGGCTCGGCGCCGGCGAATTTGCGCGCCTCAAGGGGTGGGTTCAAGCCTAACCCTTCCTTCACCATGCCCTGGCTAGATTGCCCGAAAACCCGGCCTGCGCCGGGTTTGAGTGTGTTTCATGACCGTCGCACCGTCGTTGATCCCCGGGCTCGATGACATCGTCAGACAGGGCGATTCCAAACGCCTCGCGGAAGTGGCGCGCCGGATCGCCGAGCTGTTCCTGCAGGGAGCCGCGAATTTCCGATCCGATCACGTTGATCTGTTCGACCGCGTCCTCATCGATCTCGTTCCGCACACCGGGATTCCCGTCCGCGCCGATCTGGCCGAGCGACTGTCCGATCTTGCCAATGCGCCCCGCACATTGGTCGGGCAGCTCGCGCGCGAGGACGAGATATCGATCGCCGGTCCGCTGCTGCGAAGGTCGCCCGTCATCGACGAGCAGCTTCTTGTCGAAATCGCGGGCATCAAGGGCCAGGGACATCTGCTGGCGATGTCGGAGCGGCCGAAGCTTTCACCTGACCTCACCGATGTCATCGTGCGCCGCGGTGACCGCGATGTCGTCAGGCGCACCGCCGCCAATGCAGGGGCGTTTTTTTCTCAAGCCGGATATTCCACGCTGATCAAGCGCGCCGGCAAGGACGGCGTCCTGACGCTCGCGGTCGGCCAGCGCAACGATCTTTCGGATCACCTGCTGAAGGAACTCCTGGCGGGATCGGTCGATGTCGTCCGCCGCCGCCTGTTCGAAGCGGTCAAGCCCAGCAAGCGGGCGGCGATCAGCCGCGCGATGAGCGAGATTGCCGGCGTCGTCGATCGGCTGGAGAGCCGCCGGAATTTTGCGCCGGCGCAACGCACGATCCTCGCGCTGCATCGCGCCGGTGAGCTGAACGAGGTCGCGCTGCTTGGTTTTGCCAAGGCCTACCGGTACGAGGAATTGGTTGCCGCCCTATCGGCGATGTCGGGCGTGAAGATCGCAACCCTCGATCGTCTGATGGCCGGCGACCGTCACGATCCGGTCCTGATCCTCGGCAAGGCGATCGGACTCGAATGGGTGACCGTGCGCGCTCTTATCCTGCTCCGGTCGGGGCCGGCCCGGGTGCCATCTCCGATGGATATCGAGAACGTGCGATCGAACTTCGTGCGCCTGATGCCTTTGACCGCCGAGCGGGTGGTGAGCTTTTGGCAGACCCGGCAATCGGCGTGACTTGAGGCTGTCATTCCGGACTCGTGCTTTAGATTCTTTTGTTTGAGCGTGATCTTTTCGGAAAACCGGTTCCCACTTTTCGGGATCATGTCCTAGCCCACCTTCTTGAACCTCAGATACGTTGCCTGTCGGCCTTCGCGTTCGGCTTTGCGGCCGTATCGCGTCATCGTGTAACCGGGCCATGGCTCGCGCCAATCGGAAGCACATTCCGCGGTCCAGATGAAATCGGGCGAGCGTGAAAAATGGGCCAGCGTCCATGCGCAATAATCGCTGATATCGCTGACGAAGCGAAATTCGCCTTCCGCCTTCAAGACGCGCGTCATCGCCGCAATGGTCGCGTCCTGAACGAAGCGCCGCTTCCAATGCCGGCGTTTCGGCCACGGGTCGGGATGGATCAGGTCGATCCGGGCCAGCGAATGCTCCGGTGCCCATGCCAGCAGTTCGCCGGCATCGCCCGCGAACAGCCTGATATTGCCGATGTTATGGGCCTCGATCTGCGCCAGGATCTTCGCCATGCCGTTGACATAAGGCTCGCAGCCGATGAAGCCGGTGTTGGGAAAGGCGCGGGCTTCCGCGACCAGATGCTCGCCGCCGCCAAATCCGATTTCGAGCCTGACAGCATCGACCGGCGCGTTGAACAGCCCGGCGAGGTCGGGCGGTGGAGGGCCGCCGATGTCGAGCGAAAGCCGCGGCAGCAGGTGTTCGATCAGGTCTGCCTGGTGTGCGCGCAGCCTGTGACCCTTGCGCCGGCCAAAGAATGAACCCTGCGGATGAGCGGCGGCAGCGTCACCGGACGACGCATTGCGATTTCCGGGATCCCGGATGGCGGCACTCATCGCAGCGTCTGGTACAGCCGGTGCGGCAGCCGCGCTCGAGGTTCGATCGATGAAATATACATCTGCTCGTAATGGGTATGCGCGCCCTTTCCATCGACACCGAGGCCGTCGAGGGTTGCGGTGTGAGGCGCGGTGAAATTGCCGTCGGAGCCGCCGCCGGTGAACGTGTCCGAAAGCTCAAAGCCGATTTCGGCGGCGAGCGCCTTGGCGTGTTCGTAAAGGGCTGTACCCGCATTGCTCTTCTGATAGGGCGGGCGATTCAATTCGCCGGTCACCTTGACGCTGACGCCTTCGGTCCGCGAGGTCAGGTTCAGGATCCTTGGAACCAGTTCGTCGGCATCCGCGATCGTCGGAACGCGCATATCGACCTCGGCATAGGCCTCTTCGGGGATGACGTTGGGCTTGGTGCCGCCCCTGACGACGCCGACGTTAACAGTCACGCCACGCGTGATATCGTTCATGGCCTCCAGCGTCTGAATGATATTGGCAAGCTCGCGTATCGCGCTGCGGCCATCCTCGGGCCGCGTGCCTGCATGGGCAGGGACACCTTTGACAAAGATCTCGAAGCGCGCGACGCCCTTGCGGCCGGTGACGATCTTGCCCCCGTCGCGGGCAGGCTCCGTTACCAGCACGTATTTTGCCTTGCGTCCCTCGGCCTCGATCAGCGCGCGCGAGGTCGGGCTGCCGATCTCTTCATCCGAGACGTAGAGCTGGGTGACGCCGAGGGTTGAACGCGCGCCATCAGCGCAAAGCTGCCGGAACGCGTGATACGCCAGATAGGCGCCGCCCTTCATGTCGTAAATGCCGGGGCCAAAGGCGCTGTCGCCTTCAATCCGAAACGGCAGGCGCGCGATGAATCCGAGCGGATGAACGGTGTCGAGATGGCTCAGCACCAGGATTCCGGGTTGCTCCTGGCCCCATGACGACCGCGCCAGAATGTGATCACCGCAGCCGGAATGTCCGGCGACGCGCTCGATCGTTGCAGGCAAATCGCGGTAGCCGTCCGCGACCAGTGCCGCGAGCCTGTTGATCTGATCGGGCGCTTCCGTCGGGGTCTCGATTTCGACCCAGCGGCGGATGCCGTCAAGGATGGTTTTCGAATCGAAGCGATCGGCTGTCGTCAGCATGCTATCGGCCTTGTCGTTCGCCGGCGCAACTAACGCAATCGGCGGATGACGGCATATTCCAGATTTGGGCGGCTCTCAAACCGAAACAAGCAATTCAGCGCTTGTCGGGACCTTCGCGCGCCGCGATCTGTTCGACCAGCTCCACAATGCTGCGCCGAAGCTTGGCATCGGTGATGCGCGTGAATGCGCGGGTCAGCGCCAGCCCCTCTGAAGTCGCCAGGAAGTCAGACACGTAAGCCGGCGAGGTCGCTTCGGAAAACCCTTCAGCGCTCGCAGTGCCGCTGGGGCCTCCCTCAAACAGGAACGATACCGGCACCTGGAGTATTTCGGAGATCTGCTGAATGCGGCTGGCGCCGACCCGGTTGGTCCCCTTCTCGTATTTTTGAACCTGCTGGAAGGTGAGCCCCAGCGCCTCGCCGAGCTTTTCCTGGCTCATGCCCAGCATGATGCGGCGCATGCGCACGCGACTGCCGACATATTTGTCAACAGGGTTGGGCGCTTTGGTCGACATCGCCAACACTCCTTGGGATTACGCCTGTCGGCTGAAGAAAAACGAAATGAACATCTCTGAGGCGCCAATGCCGTCAAATCCTGCCCGGAGTTTCGGCGGGGAATGAGTGCAGAAAATTTGTGCAATGTACTGACGGGTCTGATCTTGGATGCTTTCGCCGCGCAGCATGCGAATTGCAGCATCGGTCTGTCAACTGGTCGATTTCCGTATGCGGGCCTTTCTGCCAACATTCAAAACCAGTGGTGAACGGCGCTCAGGAAATTCGCTTCGCGACACGTCGCCGGATCACAAAAATTAAGGCGGCGGTGACGATGATGGCGGCAGGAATGTCGCCGACGCGCGCATAAATGGTCGGCGGGATGGCAGAAGGCAGGCCGGAATCCAGTACGCCTTCGAGCCCAAGACCCAGCCGTGCGACCATCCGTCCCAGCGGATCGATGACGGCAGATATGCCGGTGTTTGCGGCACGAACTAGCGGCAGCCCTTGCTCGATCGCGCGCAAGCGCGCCTGTTGCAGGTGCTGATAGGGGCCGGTCGAAATTCCGAACCACCCGTCATTGGTAAGATTGACGATCCAGCCCGGACGGTCGTTGCGTTCGACAACGTCACCGGGAAAGATTGCCTCGTAACAGATCAACGGTAGCGCGCGCGGCGCGTGCGGGATCTCCAAGGTGCGTCGCCGGATGCCCGGAATGAAGCCGCCTTGCACCTTTGTAAGCTGGACAAGGCCGATCTTTTCCAGCCAATCCTGGAACGGAAGAAACTCGCCGAACGGCACCAGATGCAGTTTGTCGTAAACCGACAGCACGCTGCCGTCGTGATCGATGACGTAGATCGAATTGTAGGCGCGTGTGATTCGCGTGCCCGGCGGCATATCGGGCGCGCGCACCGATCCGGTGATCAGAACCGTTCCCTTCGACAGCAGGTCGGCGATCTGCGCCATCGCATCGGCCTCGTGCGTCAGGAAGAACGGGAACGCCGATTCCGGCCAGATCAGGATATTGACGTCGCGCACGCCGGTGGATTGCGGGCCGGACGCGCGATCGGACAGAGTCAGATATTTTTGCATGACCTCCGCCTTGGCGGAGTAATTGAATTTGACGTCCTGCTGCAGATTGGGCTGCATGATACGTAGCCTGACGTTTGCGACCGTCGTCGTCGGCTGCAGACTCAAGCGAACGGCGCCGAAAATCCCCATCGCCAGCAGCAACACCAGGGCGATTGCGGGCGCGATCCAGGGCTTGCGCCCGCGCGAACTCCCATCGATCAGCACGCCCGGGCTTGCGAAAATCGCCACGGCAAGGAATGTCTGACCCCACAGGCCGATCAGCGATGCCGTCTGCGCCAGCGCCAACGGCTCGGTCAGGGCGTAGCCGAACGCATTCCACGGAAATCCCGTGAGCGCGTGGCCGCGCAGCCATTCGCTCAAGGTGAGACTTGCGGCCAGTGCGATCACCCGCGAGCCGTCCTTGGTCCAGACCAGCCGCGCGAGCGCGAAGCCCAACGCGGTGAACAGTGCCAGGTAGGCGGGCAGGCCCAGTATGGCGAACGGCATCAGCCATGCGAAGGTGGGCGCATCGACCAGGAAGGCGTAGCCGATCCAGTACAGTCCCGGCACGAAATAGCCGAGCCCGAACCACCAGCCGGCCATCGCCGCCGCCGGCGCGCCGCGCAGACGTCCGGCGCCCGCGCCGTCGATCAGCCAGACCGCGACCGGAAAGGTTGCAAACAACACGGGCCATGCATTGAACGGCGCCATCGCAAGCGCCGACAGCGCGCCCGCAACAAGCGCAATGGCGGCGCGCTTCCATCCCCATGCCAGGATGATCGCAAGACCAGCCGCGCGGAGGCTCCCTGCGGCAGTCACGATGAGCCTGCTCCGTTGCCCGGCGGGTTCGCATGATCGCTGGCTTGCGCAGGCCCCGTCTCGGTCCCGACTTCGCGACGACGGCTCTCGCGCTGGGCGCGCAAGGCCGAGCGTTCCTTGCGGGTGGCGATGCGCAGCCGCTTGACCCGCCTCGGATCGGCATCGAGCACCTCGATCTCGAAGTTGCCTGGCCCGGAAATGACCTCGCCGCGCACCGGCAACCGGCCGACATGGGTCACGAGGTAGCCACCGAGCGTCTCGACTTCCTCGCCAGCTTCGCCGGTAACGAACTCCTCGCCGATCACGGAACGAACGTCATCGAGGCTGGCGCGGGCGTCGGCGATGAAGGAATTATCCGCCTGCCGCACGATCGCCGGCGGCTCGTCGCTGTCATGCTCGTCGTCGATCTCGCCGACGATCTGTTCGACGATATCCTCGATCGAGACCAGCCCGTCGGTTCCGCCGTATTCGTCGACCACCAGCGCCAAATGGATGCGCGAGGCCTGCATCTGCGCCAACAGATCGATCGCCCGCATCGAGGGCGGCACGAACAGCAGTTTCCGGATGATGTTGGCGTCCGAAAGCGGCAGCGCCAGATCGACCGCGCGCAGATCGAGGCCGGCGGGGAACGGCTTCTTGCGTTTCGACTTGACTTTGCCCGTCTCCGATATCCGCGCTCTTGCGGTCATGAACGCCAAGAGATCGCGGATGTGAACGATCCCTTCGGGGTCGTCGAGGGTTTCGTTGTAGACCACCAGGCGCGAATGCGCGGCGCTTTCGAACAGGCTCATCAATTCGCCGAGCGGAATGTCGCGCTTGACCGCGACGATGTCGGCCCGATGGACCATGACGTCGGCGATGCGGCGTTCATGGAGGGAGAGGATGTTGCGCAGCATGGTGCGCTCGATGGCGGAAAAGCCCACCTCGTCCGGCGTGCTCGCATCGAGCACGACCTGCAGGTCGTCGCGGACCGATCCCGGCTTCCATCCGAACAGCGTGCGGATCGCCCGCATCAGCCAGTGATCGGCGACGGGACGCATGACCTCGCCTTCCTGCACCACAGCCGGCAGGTTGCGTGTGTTGCGCGGATTGTCGTGGATCGGTTCTGAGTCGGTCATCTCAGTCCACCCGCTCCCGGTCCGCATACGGATCGGGAATACCGAGTTGCGACAGAATCTCCCGCTCGAGCGCTTCCATGGTCTCGGCGTCGTCGTCTGTTTCGTGATCGTAGCCGATCAAATGCAGGAGACCATGAATCACAAGGTGGCTCAGATGATGGTCGAACGGCTTTTGTTCGTCGTCGGCTTCCCTTCGCGTCGTTTCATAGGCAATGGCGATGTCGCCGAGCATGCGCGGCGCATCCTCCGGACCGTGCGGGCCGCTCGGCTGCAGCGCCGGAAACGACAGCACGTTGGTCGGCTTGTCGATGCCGCGCCAGGTGCTGTTCAGTGCGCGGATGCCGGCGTCGTCGGTCAGCATGACCGCGAGCTCGGTGCCTCCGACATCGGCTGCGACGAACTCGGCCGCGGTCGCAATCGCCCGATGGATGACGGCCTCGGCGTCAGGCTCGGCCTGCCAGCAATCGGCGACAACAAGAACCTCTGAAATGGGAAGGGCAAACGGTGCCATCGGTCCGGAATTCTGTTTGCGATGGGAATTCGCCCCCAGCGCGCTCTCGGCGGCAGTCTTCGGCATCAAGGCTTGCTGGTTGCCGGTCGCTGCGGCAATCCTTCATAAGCCGCGACGATCCGCGCCACCAGTTCGTGGCGGATCACGTCTTCGGCGGTGAATTTCACCTGGGCAATGCCCTCGACGCCGTCGAGCAGTTTGGCGGCCTCCGCGAGACCGGAGGTCTGGCCGTTCGGCAGGTCGACCTGGGAGGGATCGCCGGTGATGATCATGCGGCTGTTTTCGCCGAGCCGCGTCAGGAACATCTTCATCTGCATCGATGTGGTGTTCTGCGCCTCGTCCAGAATGATGGCGGCATTGGTGAGCGTGCGGCCGCGCATGAAAGCCAGCGGCGCGATCTCGATTTCGCCGGCCTGCAACGCACGTTCGACGATGCGCGAATCCATCAGGTCGTACAGCGCATCATAAATCGGCCGCAGGTACGGATCGACTTTCTCGCGCAAATCGCCGGGCAGGAAGCCGAGCCGCTCGCCGGCCTCGACCGCCGGCCGCGACAGGATGATGCGATCGACTTCCTTGCGCTCGAACAATTGCGCCGCGTGCGCCACCGCGAGCCAGGTCTTGCCGGTCCCCGCCGGACCGATGCCGAACACCAATTCGTGGCGCTTGAGCGCGCGGATATAGGAGTCCTGCGCGGCGGTGCGGGCCCGCACCGGGCGCTTGCGCAGGTTGATGGTCTCGAACGACGATTTGACCGTCTTGGCGTCGAATTCGAACAGCGAGCCTTGTGCGATCACGGCGCGGATCGCGCCTTCGACATCGCCCTGCGCCAAATCGTGCCCCTGCACCGCCTGTGCATACAGCGTCTCCAGCACGCGCCGCGCAGCATCGCAGCCGTCGCGTGATCCGGCGACGGAGATGTGATTGCCGCGCGAATCCACCACCACGCCGAGCCGCCGTTCGATCAGCGCCAGGTTTTGTCCGTAGGGCCCGACCAGCGCTGAGGCCGCACGATTGTCATCGAAGTCGATGACGAATTGCGTTTCGGGCGGGATTTGCATGTCGCGGTCGAGTTTGCGGCTGGGAGCAAGCGTAGGTGAATCCGATGCGCTTTTTGGCAAGGGTTCAGGCTCCCGTTGTCGTTTGAGCAGGGGTCATTTGCGAAAAAACGGATTGCGCCGGCCGACCGTGCGGCAGGGCGGCGAGTTCGCCGAGCAGGCTGTAGCGCTCGAGGCTGTCGATCCTTACCGGCAACACTTGTCCGATGATATCCGCAGACGCCATCACATGCGCCGGTTGCAGATAGGCGGTGCGGCCGACGATCTGGCCGGGGTTGCGGGCGGAGCGTTCGAACAGCACGTCGACGGTGCTGCCAATCATGGCCTTGTTGAAGGCCGATTGCTGGCTGTCGATCAATTCCTGAAGCCGCACCAATCGCTCGTCCATTTCCGCCGCTGACGCCGTCTCCCGCATGTCCGCCGCCGGCGTGCCGGGCCGCGGCGAATATTTGAACGAATAAGCACCAGCGTAGCCGATTTGTGTGACCAGTGCGAGGGTGGCCCGAAAATCTTCCTCGGTCTCGCCGGGGAAGCCCACGATAAAATCCGATGAAAATGCAATATCTTGGCGGACGGCGCGAAACCGGTCGATCGCCCGCCGGTAATCATCGGCGGTATGTTTGCGGTTCATGGCGGCGAGAATCCGGTCGGAGCCGGACTGCACCGGCAGATGCACGAACGGCATCAGGGAAGCGAGATCGCGATGCGCCTCAATCAGCGCCTGATCCACATCGCGGGGGTGGCTGGTGGAGTAGCGCAAGCGAACGATGCCGGGAATGTCGGTGAGATGGCGCAGCAGGGTACCGAGCGACCAGATCCGTCCGTCGGGTCCCTCGCCGTGATAGGCGTTGACGTTCTGGCCGATCAGGGTGATTTCGCGCACGCCATGGTCGGCGAGCCGCTGCACGTCGTCGACGATTTTTGCCACCGGCCGCGACACCTCGGCGCCGCGCGTATAGGGCACCACGCAGAACGTGCAGAATTTGTCGCAGCCCTCCTGCACCGTCACGAAGGACGAGATTCCGCGCGCGCGAATGGCATCCGGCCTCGGCGGCGGCAGAAATTCGAATTTGTCTTGAACCGGAAATTCGGTCTCCAGCGCGCGGCCGTCAGCTTTCGCGCGCGCCAGCAATTCCGGCAGATGGTGGTAGCTTTGCGGTCCGACCACGACGTCGACCACTGGCGCCCGCCGGATAATCTCGCTGCCTTCGGCCTGGGCCACGCAGCCGGCCACCGCGATACTCATTTGGCGGCCATTGCGCGCAGCTTCGTCCTTGAGGACGCGCAGACGCCCGAGTTCGGAATAGACCTTCTCGGAAGCCTTTTCACGGATATGGCAGGTGTTGAGGATCACCAGATCCGCGTCGTCCACATTTGGGGTCTCGACAAAGCTCTCGCCCGCCAGCGTGTCCACCATGCGTTGCGCATCGTAGACGTTCATCTGACAGCCGTATGACTTGATATGCAGTTTGCGCGGCAGCTTCATGGAACCGGAATGCTGGGCCGAAATGGCGCCAATGCGGCGCAGGGCTCAATTATAGGTTAAAGCGGCGAAAATCCAGCATTTTGGGGCGCCGTTCCGGGGCGCGAATTGCCGCGATTCGCCCGATCAGCCCAGGCAATTGCCGCATATCGTCGAACGTCACCATTGCCCCGGCCGCGCGAAGCGTTTCGCCGTCGCCCGGCCCGCAATGGCTGCCGCCGTAGAAACCAAGCACGGTCATCCCGGCGGCCAGCGCGCCGGTCACGCCGGGAACGCTGTCCTCGATCACCACGCATCGCCGGGGAAGTGCCGCCATTTGGCTCGCCGCGAACAGGAACAGGTCGGGCGCGGGTTTGCCATGGCTCACTTGCGAGCCTGAAAAAATATTCGGCGCGAAGCGCTCGTAGAGTCCCGTCCGCGACAGGGTGGTGAAAATCTTTTCATGTGCGGCGCTGGAAGCCACGCACATCCGCGCGTCGATGGCATCGAGCGCGTCATGAAGATGGGGGATAGCTTCGACGGTGTCGGCGAGCGCCGCGAGCAATGCCGTTCGCCGTTCAAGATCGTAAGCTTCTGCCAGCGGCCGTCCGAGCTCGCGCTCGACCTCGGCGGTCGCCTCATGCGCGGTGCGTCCAAGAAACCGCTGGCGTACTTGCTCTGGCGTAATCGGATAGCCGTAACGGGTGAGCACGTCGGCGTGGACGCGGCATGAAATGACCTCGCTGTCGACCAGGACACCGTCGCAGTCGAAGATGATGAGGTCGAAATCAGGGTCTTTGTTTCGACGCGTTTTGTTCACGCGAACCGGTACCACTTCGCTGGGAAGCGCTTTTGCTCAGGATTTTCCGTCGTCCAGCGGGATGCAATATAATTCCAACCGGTGGTCGACCAGCTTGTAGCCGAGATTGCGGGCGATTTCGGCCTGCAGCTTCTCGATCTCCTCGGAAGTGAATTCGATCACCTTGCCGTCGCGCAGATTGATGAGGTGGTCATGATGGCTGTCGCGCATCTGCTCGTAGCGGGCGCGGCCTTCGCGAAAATCATGCCGCTCGATAATACCGGCGTCCTCGAACAGCTTGACGGTGCGATATACCGTCGAGATCGAGATCTTGTCGTCGACGGCGACGCAGCGGCGGTACAGTTCCTCGACGTCGGGATGGTCCTCCGCCTGCGCCAGCACGCGCGCAATGACACGGCGCTGCTCGGTCATGCGCATGCCGGTGGCAGCGCAGCGCGCCTCGATACCGGTGGCCTTGAGCGCGGGGGTGGATTTCAGCTCGGACATTTCGGTGCGGTCATTTTGAGGCAGTCTTGGTTTAGGGCGGTTTTGGGTTTTCCGTGTCTGACAATAGCACGTTCTGCCACCGCGCGGGCGTTACGACAAGTCGCGTCGCATCACGAGGGCGTTCAACGGTTCCCCGCCGCCGTCCCGGTAATAGCGTTCACGGCGCCCAACGACGGTAAATCCGGCACGCTCATAGAGCCGCCGTGCCGGCTGATTATTTTCCTCCACTTCCAGGAATACCCTCCGCACGCCGCGGCCGGCGAGATGGCCAAGATGGGTCAGCAACAGATTGCTGGACAGGCCACGGCCGCGATGGCTTTCGGCAACGGCGATCGAGAGTATTTCGGCCTCATCTGCCGCTATGCGGGACACCGAAAAGCCGATTGTCCTCCGTCCCATTCTCAGGCGATGGACCAGCGTGTTGCGCTCGGTCAGCATGCTCTCGAATTCGCTTTCGCCCCATCCGCGATGAAATGACGCGGCGTGAATCTGCGCGAGCGCCGGCGCATCGCGCAGGCTGGCCGGCTCGACAGCCGCCGTGCCGCCGCTCCATAATTCGGAGAGCCATGCCATCATGTCGATGTGGGCTGCGGGGCCTGGTGCAGCGGGTCTTTTGGGGGCTTGGCGTCGGGTGCACGCAGGTAAAAGGGGCGGGCCGGGGCGGTATTCGGACTGACTGCGGCTCCCAGCCATCCCACCCAGGTAATGTCGGGTGCCGCTTGCGCATCGACCCTGAAAGGCGGTGGCGCATTCGGCGGCCAGCGGTCGGCGAGGATCTGGGCGGCGTTGCCAACCAAATACGGCGCCCCGAACCGCGAGGCGCCGAGCGCTTCCTCGATCGCAGCGACCCGCGGCCGGATCAACGAACTGCCGTTTCCGCTGACCACCTGCAGATACACATGGTCGTGCCGGGCATCGATCGCGGAAACCACCGGCTGCTCGCCGTTCTGGCTGACGACGGGCGCGGCATAGGCCGTCAGCGTGGTCACTCCGACTACCGGCTTGTTGGCGGCGAGCGCGATGCCGCGGGCCGCCGAGAGACCGACCCGCAATCCGGTAAAGCTTCCGGGCCCGGTGGTCACCGCGATGCGGTCGAGGTCGGCGAACCCGACGCCGGATTGCACGATGACGCGCCCGATCAGCGGCATCAGCGCTTCGGCATGGCCGCGCTTCATGGCCTGGGATTCCTGCGCGATCAACTCGCCGGCCTCGGTGTCGAGCACGGCGGCGGCGCAGGCATCCAGCGCAGTGTCAATGGCGAGGATCAGCATGCAGAGGTTATATCAGCTTATTTCAAGCTGTCGTCCCGGCGCGGACAGCTTTGTGGCGCGAGCAAAGCCGCACCCTTGGTGCCGTGCTTGCCAAGCCCCTCTTGCCGCATTGCGGTGGGCAGGCCTTTCGCGTTGCCCATCCTTAGCAGGGATTACATCGGCCGGACTTCGACCACGTCCGGCACGAAATGCCTCAAGAGGTTCTGGATGCCGTGCTGCAACGTCGCGGTGGACGACGGGCAGCCCGCGCAGGCGCCCTTCATATTGAGATAGACGATGCCATCCTTGAAGCCGCGAAAGGTGATGTCGCCGCCGTCATTGGCGACCGCCGGCCGCACCCTGGTTTCGATCAGGTCCTTGATCATCTCGACCGTCTCGGCGTCGGCCTCGCTGAAGAACTCGTCGGCCTCGTCGGCAGCCTCGTCGCTTCCGGCAGTGCCGTCGGCCAACAGCGGCGCGCCGGACATATAGTGCTCCATGATGGCGCCGAGGATCGCCGGCTTGAGGTGCTGCCAGTCGCTGTCATCCTTGGTCACGGTGACGAAGTCGGAGCCGTAAAATACGCCGGTGACACCGGGGACGCGGAACAGCCTCTCGGCGAGCGGCGAACGCGAAGCCGCCTCGCGGTTGGCGAATTCCATGGTGCCGCCGTCGAGCACGGTGCGGCCGGGAATGAATTTCAGGGTGGCTGGATTGGGCGTGGCTTCGGTCTGAATGAACATGGTTTTCTCCGGCGTCGCCGGTTCAGGTGCCCCGGTCCTAACATTCGCTCTCGTTTGCGGCGTACGCTTTACGAATGTTAGGACCAAAGGGGCACCAGAAACATCTGATTCTGGTGCGGTTTTGGATTTGACATTCGCTCCTCGGACAAGCGGAGCCACTGAAGCGAATGTCAAATCCACCGCACCAGTCCGGCGCGTAAGGTCTTCTAGCAGATGGCGACGGTAAACGCACGGTCAAGGGCGGGATAGCTCCCATGCCGGCCATTCCCATGCAGGTGGAAAAGGGGAACTTCAGGATAACGCGTCGATTTCCGCGTCGCTCAAATCGCCGGGAACGATGACGACCGGAATCGGGAACGTGCCGACCGCGTTGGCCATCAAGGTGATGATCGGGCCGGGACCTTCGGGTCCGGGATTGGCGGCCAGCACGAGTGTCGCGATGTCGACGTCCTTCTCGATGACATCGAGCATCTGCTCGGTCGGGTCGCCCTCGCGAATCACGCGTTCCGGGGTGATCGCGGCAATGCCGTTGGCGCGGCCGGATGCGCGATCGAGTGCGGCATTCGCCTCCTCCTGCGCCTCGGCGCGCATGATGTCGGCGACCCCCAGCCATTGCTGGTTCTGATCCTCGGTTTCGATGATGCGCAGCATTACCACGCCGCCGCCAACCCGTAGCGCCCAGCGGCTGGCGTAGTAGACCGCGCGGTCCCATTCCGCAGTGTCGTCAACGATGACAAGGCATTTTGGCTTGTGACCCGTCTCGTAGCTTCGTCGCTGGGTGGTCATGCATGTCCTGAAGGCTCTGCCAAGCCGCATGCTGCCACGGCGCAGCCATCCCCGACAAGCGCCCTCGCTGGCGCGTGTTCCGCAAAAAATGGATGCCGGTTTGCGATCCGACGGAGCGCGACCGCCAGAGTGCGCCGCGTCATTTGCGGTGCGTGATGGAACTAGCGCTTGCGCACGAAGCCGACGATATCCTTGGTCTTCTCCATGGTCTCGACCGCGATCGCGCGGGCGCGATCGGCGCCGTCGACCAGGATCGCGTCGATATGCCCGGGATCGGCGGTGAGCCGCCGCATCTCGGCGGCGATCGGCGACAGTTTTGACACGCAGAGCTCGACCAGCGAATTTTTGAAGCTGGAAAACTGCCCGCCGCCGAAGTCGCGCAGCACGTCCGCTTTGCTCTTGCCCGCGAGGGCGGCATAGATGCCGACGAGGTTATCAGCCTCGGGACGCGTCTCGAGGCCCTTCTCTTCCGTCGGCAACGGCTCCGGATCGGTCTTCGCCTTGCGGATCTTCTGCGCGATGGTATCGGCATCGTCGGTCAGATTGATGCGCGAATAATCCGATACGTCCGACTTCGACATCTTCTTGGTGCCGTCGCGCAGGCTCATCACCCGCGTCGCCGGCCCGGTGATCAACGGCTCCGGCAACGGGAAGAACAGCCCGTCATTGGTGCCATGGCTGCGGATGGAATCGCCGAAATCATTGTTGAATTTCTGCGCGATGTCGCGCGACAATTCGAGGTGCTGCTTCTGGTCCTCGCCGACCGGCACATGGGTGGCGCGATAGAGCAGGATGTCGGCCGCCATCAGCACCGGATAGTCGTAGAGGCCGACCGACGCATTCTCGCGATCCTTGCCGGCCTTCTCCTTGAATTGCGTCATGCGGTTGAGCCAGCCCATCCGCGCCACACAATTGAAGATCCAGGCCAGCTCCGCATGCCCGGAAACCTGGCTCTGGTTGAACACGATGTGCTTCTTCGGATCGATGCCGCTCGCGATGAACGCTGCTGTCACTTCGCGGGTGTTGCGCGCAAGCTCGACCGGGCCGCCCCAGACATCGACCGGCATCGTGATGGCGTGCATATCGACCACGCAGTAGATGCAGTTGTGCGTCTCCTGCATCTTCACGAAGTTGACGATCGCGCCGAGGTAATTGCCGAGATGCAGATTGCCCGTCGGCTGGACGCCTGAAAACACCCGTTCAACAATCGCCCGTTCAACAATCGCCATGTTCAGCTTCCCGCGCGTGCCTGCTTCGCGCCGTCGATTGCCGATGGGCGCTATGCGCCGTCAAATGCCAGCAGGCGCCATGCGCCGTCCAATGCCACGCGGGCATCAGTCGCGCAAGCGGGGGTCCGGGGTTTGCCGGATCGCGTTAACCGCTTCGCCCCAGCGGATGACGCCGAGCAGAGCCAGAAGCAGGCCGTATGTCGCTATTCCGCCCGATATCAGCGCAGCCACAAGAACGGCCTGCGCCAGGCCATGCGCGTTCCCGCCATCTGCCAGCACGAACGGCGCCGCCAGCCACAGCAGGCCGCCCATCGCCAGCGCGGCGGCCACGATGCGCGGCAGTCGCCGGCGTGCCGCGGCATCGATCGAGAAACCGAATGTCGCGGCGCCGCGCCGGATCAAGGCCAGCGCGCTGCTCCAGGCGCCGATCGCAATCCCGGCAGCGATGCCGGGCGCACCGAACAATTGGCCGAGCACGACAGCCAAGACGATCGTGACCGCCAGTCCCTTCAGCGTCGCCTTTAGGGGCGTGGCGGTGTCGTCGCGCGCGAAGAATGCCGGCGACAGCGCCTTGACCAGCACATGGGCGGGCAGGCCAAGCGCCAGCCACATCAGCGCATGCGCGGTGGCAGCGGTGTCAGTGGCGGTGAATACGCCGTGCTCGAACAGCATCCGCACCACGGGCTCGCCGAGCGCGATCAATCCGAGCGTCGCCGGCAAAGCCAGGCCTGCCGCGAGTTCGAGGCCGCGCGACTCGGCATGCGTCATGGTCTTGTGATCGTCGACACGGAGCGCGCGCGTCAGCTCAGGCACCAGCACGGCGCCCATGGCGACGCCGACAATGCCGAGCGGCAGTTCGATCAGGCGGTTGGCGAAATAGAGCCACGATACCGCCGAGGGCGACGCCGACGCCATGATGGCACCGGCGACAATGAGCAATTGCGGTCCGCTGCCTGCGATCATGCCGGGGATCGCCTTGGCGAGAAAGCCGCGCATCTCTTGATCGAATGTCATGCGCAGCGGCGTTGCGGCGCTGTTGCCGCCGCGGCGCAATACCAGAATCAGCAGTTGCAACAGTCCGGCGATCCCGACCGTGGCCGCGATCACTAGCGCGGCATCGGCCGTATCCTGCCGCCGCACGACAAGCGCGGTCATCACCGATATCAGCGCGATGTTGAACAACAGCGGCGAGAACGCCGTGAGCGCGAAGCGGGCTTGCGCATTCAACAGCGCCATCATCACCGTGGCGGGGCCTGCGAAGGCGAGGTAAGGCAGCATCAGGCGGGCATCGCTGACCGCGAATTGCAGCGTGTCGTGTCCGGCAAAGCCCGGCGCGAGGGCGGTAATGACAAACGGCATCAACAGGCCGATCACGCCCGCTGCCACGATCAGCGCCGCGCTGATGGTGCCGAGCACGCGCCCGGCAAACGCCGCCGCCGCGACCGGGCCCTCCGCTTCGCGCACGCGCAGCCAGGCCGGCACCAGCGCCGCGTTCAGGGCGCCCTCCGTCAACAGCCGTCTCACGACATTGACGAGCTGAAACGCCACCAGAAATGCGTCCGCGACGGGACCCGTGCCGAGCAGCGCCGCGATCATGGCGTCGCGGGCAAATCCCAGCAGCCGCGAGGCCAGCGTTCCCGTCGATACCGTGAGGAAGGAGCGAATCATCGGCACTTCTATACCAGCGTCGCTTGCTCGTGCAGGGAGGATCGTGATAGGCCGCTGCACCTGCCCAAACCGGCTTGGCCCAGATTTCCGTACAACCGTAGTCGCCGTAACAGGACTCGCCGTAACAGGACTCTTGGATGACTTCAGCAAAATACGACGTTCTCGGGATCGGCAATGCGATTTTCGACGTGCTGGTGCAGACCGACGAGGGTTTTCTCAGCCGCCACGGCATGACCAAAGGCGGCATGGCGCTGATCGACGAGGCCCGCGCCGCGGCGATCTACCAGGACATGGGGCCCGCGACGGAGATGTCCGGCGGATCGGCGGCCAACACCATTGTCGGCGTCGCCAATCTGGGTGCGCGCGCCGCTTATGTCGGCAAGGTCAGGGATGACCAGATCGGCCGCCTCTACACGCACGACATCCGCGCCGCGGGGGTCGCCTTCGAGACCAGGCCGGCGGCGGACGGCCCGGCCACCGGCTGCTCCTACATTCTGGTGACCCCGGATGGCGAGCGCACCATGAACACCTATCTCGGCGCGGCGCAGGAACTTGGCCCGGCCGATATCGACGCCGCCGAGGTCGCGGCTTCCGCGCTGCTCTATCTCGAGGGCTATTTGTGGGATCCGAAAAACGCCAAGGAAGCCTTCGTCAAGGCGTCGACCATCGCCCATGACGCGGGTCGTCAGGTCGCGCTGACGCTGTCGGATGCATTTTGCGTGGATCGCTATCGCGACGAATTTCTCGAGCTGATGCGCAGCGGCACGGTCGATCTGGTGTTCGCCAACGAGGCCGAATTGCATTCGCTGTACCAGACATCGGATTTCGACACGGCGCTGAAGCAATTGCGCAGCGACGCCAGGCTCGCGGTCGTCACGCGCAGCGAGAAGGGCTGCGTGGTGGCGTCGAAAGATGGCGTCACCGCGGTGCCGGCGTTTCCGATCGAGAAAATCGTGGACACCACCGGCGCCGGCGATCTGTTCGCCGCCGGCTTCCTGTTCGGCCTGGCGCGCGGTGCAGGTCATGAAAATGCCGGGCGCCTGGGCGCGCTCGCCGCGGCCGAAGTGATCCAGCACATCGGCGCGCGGCCGCAGGTCTCGCTGAAGGAATTGGCGCAGCAGAACGGGCTGCCGGTGTAGGGGCGGTTCACTTTCGAATATTGTGCAGACCGCCAGTCGGGGACGTGGATCGTCATGAGAGCCTTAAAAAAACGGATTTTATGGTGGCAAAACCAACCCCGACTCCGCTTTTCCACATAACCGCGATCGACAATTTGGGATCGATAGCCGGCTCGGGGCTGCTGTCCAAAAACGAGGTGGCTGCCCAAGGTATCAACTTTGCCAACATTGCCTTCCAGACGGTGCAGGGGCACCGCTCGTTGAAGCTTGTTCCAATCGCCCCCGGAGGCAACCTGCACGACTACGTCCCCTTCCATTTCGCACCTAGGTCGCCGATGCTCAAGACGATCGACAGTGGAAACGTCGAAGGGTACGATTACAGACAGGACGATATCGTCCACCTGACGACGACGGTCGAGGCAATAGTCGCCGCAGGACTCTCGTTTGTGTTCACAAACTATCATGCCGTGAAGGCGTTCGCGGAGTTCTTTGGCGACCAGAAGGACCTCGACAAGATCGACTGGGAGCTGCTTTTCGAGGCGCCCAAGTTGGGAGGATATTGCAAATACTGGCACAATCCCTATTCGAAGCCGCGCTATGCTCTCCGGATGGAAACTCGCTCAGCCGAGTTTCTTGTACGTGATGCAGTGCCGCTTGCTGTGTTGGGCCAAATCGCGGTACGTACAGAGAACATGGTGGAGCGAGTCCGGGGCGCGCTGGCAGATACGGGCTGGAGCCCTGAGATCAAAGTCATTCCTGGCTGGTACTATTGAGCGGAGCGAATATGGCTGTCGAGATCGCCAAGGGCGACCTGCTTGAACAGCGCGTCGATGCGATCGTGAATACCGTGAACACGGTTGGCGTGATGGGCAAAGGAATTGCCCTGCAATTCCGGCGCAAGTGGCCGGCTAACTACAAAGCTTATGAAGCGGCTTGCAAACGCAAGGAGGTCGTTCCTTGCAAGATGTTCGTATTCGATAATGGCGGGCTTGTAGAGCCCAAGTACATCATCAATTTTCCGACCAAGCGCCATTGGCGGCAGCCTTCACGCCTGTCGGACATTGAATGTGGGCTTGCTGACCTGATCCTTCAAATCAAGGCGCTCAAGATCAAATCCATCGCCATTCCCCCGCTAGGGTGCGGGAACGGAGGATTGAATTGGTCTGAAGTCAGGCCACTGATCGAGGCTGCATTCCAAGAGCTGCCTGAAGTGAATGTGAAACTATTTGCCCCAACAACCGACGATCGGGTTCGCGAGCTCGTGCCGGAAACTGAAAAACCAAAAATGACAGCGGGACGAGCGGCGATCGTCAAGCTGCTGTCGATCTATCGCGAGATGATGTACCCGCTGACTCAAATCGAGGTTCAGAAGCTCGCTTATTTCCTGGCCAGCGCGGGACAGGACCTAGGCACGCTCAAGTTCGAAAAACATAAATTCGGGCCGTATGCGCCGGCGCTTCGACACGTGCTGACCAAGATGGATGGCGCATTCCTCACCGGCGTCGGTGACGGAACAAGGCCTTCCGAGATCACGGTCTTGAACACGGCTCTTGGTGAAGCTGATATGTTACTCGATGCGAGCGCCGACCGCGAAACCGGCGAGCGCGTGGAGCGAATCAGCCGACTGATCGAAGGTTTCGAAACGCCATACGGCATGGAGTTGTTGGCTACGGTCCATTGGACCGCCGTTGAAAAGCCAAAGGCAACTCTCGATGAGATCGTTCAGGCAGTACAAGGTTGGAACGAGCGCAAACGTCAAATCATGGCGCCCGTTCACATCAAGGCCGCCTATGATCGGCTTGTTGCCGAGAAATGGATTTAGGGGCGCGCTCGCGTCGGGCGCGCAGGTTTCGCTGGGTGAACTTTGCCATCCCGAAATTTCTGAATATCCGAAATTTCTCCTTGACGCCTCCCCAAATCACCAATAAATCCCTCCCCGTCCTGTCCCACAAGCAACTGTGCTGTTAGGTAAGACCGGGCATCGGTCGGCCTGAAGGCTGGCGCTGACGCGCCCCGGCCTTTGGCGGCTGACGGCCTTGACCCCGCCCGTTTAGCGGTCTTGGAGGACGGTCATACGCCTGGTCGGGGACCGAGCGCAGTAAGAGGGCTCGCAGTCAAGCTATGGCGTGAGCGCCAGGATTCCATTTCTGGCGGCGTGCGAGCATCGTGTTGAGGATGATGATCAGCTTGCGCATGCAGGCAACGAGCGCAACCTTCGGCTCCTTTCCCTTGGCAATCAGACGCTGATAGAAAGCCCTAAGCACCGGGTTGTTCTGCGTCGCTGCGCCGAGACAGGGCATGTAGATGGCGTTTCTCACCCAGCGGCGGCCGCCCTTGATGTGGCGCTCGCCGCGCCGCTTGCCGCTATCATCGTCATAAGGAGCGAGCCCGACTAAGGCCGCGGCGACCTCGTCGCTGACCTGTCCGAGCTCTGGCATCCCTGCAATGAGGATTGCGGACGTCGTTTGCGCGAGGCCCGGAACACTCTGGATGATCTCGGCACGCTCGGCGAACTCCGGTGTGGCCTTGACCTTGGCGGAGATTGCGGCCTCAAGCTTGTCGATTTCGGCGGCGAGGCTCTTCAAGATGCGCGCATGGGCATTCCGAGCCGGTTCCGGTGCCGCATGCTCGTTCTGAGCTTGCAGTCGGATCTTGACGTCCATCAGGGCCTTGCGCGCTTTCGCCAGCGCCGCGAGTTCCTCACGCGCGGCATCAGGAATCTGGCCCGGTGCTTGGCTAAACGTTTCAGCGAACCAGGCGATCATCTCCGCGTCGATCGGATCGTTCTTCGCCAAACGTCCGGCCGACAGCGCAAAATTGCGGACCCGCCTGGGATCGACAATCCGCACCTCGATGCCGGCGTTGTGTAGCACGTTGCGCCATTCACGCTCGTAACCGCCACTTGCCTCCATCACCGCTTTACCCACTTGGTATTTGCGAAGCCAGGCAATCAGCTTGCGGCGCCCTTGGGGATTGTTCAGGAAAGTCTGCCGCAATTTGAACCGGCGAATGCAGGCATCCACCTTGTCCTTGGCCACATCGATACCGACGACAACGAGATCGTTCTGTGCCATCATCCACTCCCTTCCTTGCTCGGTTCGGGCTCGAAGCCCTTTCAACTGTTCGGGTTGAGGAAGATACCGGAGCTGTCCCTCGCTCTGATCACCAGGCTCTGCCGCCTTTGGGGCGTAACGGGCTCAGTTCCAGCGACGGGCGGTTTTGCAGAACCGCCCGTTCGCTCATTCTGGCAGGTTTTTCGGACACAAGGGGCGTATCCGGATCGTCAGAGACGCGGGGCGGGATGCGGTGGACGCGGCAGCGTCAGGCGTGACACATGATGGCAGGGCGGGTTCGCTAGGGGTCCGTGAGCGATCAGACGGCGCGCTGACGAACGGCGCTGAAGCGTACGGTGAAGTCGTGTGGTCCTGACGCCTCAGTGGTTGGCGTCAAGTCTTCGGAGGCCTGTCGGCCCGACCGGGCGGAAAAGGCCATATCCGAAGGCGACGGAGGCAAAAAAGCCCGATTCTCCGGGGAGAGCGCGAAGTAAGCCGTAAAGCCATTGCGCAGGGAATGTCGGAGTGCCTCCGCTGAACCTGTATGCTCGTGTGCGTTTCCTTCTCCCATTTTGCACACGGGACCGCGGGTGCAGCGCGCATCCGGCATTCCCCGCGCCCTCTGATTTCAAGGCGCGAAAGTTTTGGACACCTCGGGCGGATGGCGCCGCGAGAACGAATTTCCTGTCTGGATTAGCCGTCAATGCGAGCAATCAAATCCGAACTGCCTGCCGCAACGTCGTGAGCTCCCTCTCCCCCTGTGGGAGAGGGTTGGGGGTGAGCGACTATCTGAAGAGTCAAGTTGCATTGGCGTATGCGGCACGCGCATCGCGTGCTTTTGCGTTGAGACGGACGAGCAGTTTGCGGGCGAGCGCAATGCGAATGACCATTTTTTCCTTTCCGGCGGCGACCAATCTGGCGCGGAACGCACCGAGGCTCTGATCGTAGCGCGAGGCGATTTCGGCGACGAGGAACAGGATGGAGCGTACACTGGATCGCCCGCCACCAACCGTCGCTTACCCTGTCCTTACCAACGTCATTGCGAGGAGCGAAGCGACGAACGCAATCCATTCTTGGTGTCCGTCTCCGGCAGGTCGGCCATCAGGCGGGCGACGGTGCGGCCGGCGACGCCTTTCACCGAGCGCCAGGCTTGTGCGAGATGGCCCACAAGGGTCGTCGTCGTCATCGGCCGATCTCGCCTTCCAGGGTGCGGGACTGGCGCTTAAGCAGGACGATCACCTCGTCGATGGGCCAGCTCTCGGCATTGTCGAGCAGGCTGGAGCGGCGCTGCTTCTGCACGGTGAGATCGTCAGTGACCTGCCGAGCCTTGCCACAAGGCCTTCAGCGCAGTGCGCGCGCCCGCCTTTCTCCTTGTGTGGAGCGTGCGATGTGATTGCTTCGCTCCGATCCGTCTTCTCCAGCACGCCCATCGCCTCGCATATTGCCGGACGTTGCGTGCATTGGTCACGGCACAGGCAGGCCCTGCGCCCACAGCGACAGGACGCCTTGCGCTCATAGCCGCCGGTGGCCTCCATCACCACCAGCTCCGCCTGATGCTGGCGGCAGAACGCCGCCAGCGCCGCATTCCGGCCCCATCATTGTCAAAACTGCCGCGAGGAACCGGGCTCGATGCAGGCATCGGACTGGCCTTCGAAATATCCACTCCACAAATAATCTTCATCACGGTAACCTGCCTTGTTCGTGCGATCGTGATCCAGCGACTGTTCGGTCGTGCGTGACAACGGCGAAGATCCCAGGCTCACCCACGGTTGTTGCCGGAGGGTATCGGCGACATCGCCGCGCGCTTTGCCGTGCCACCGCCAAAGCGCTCAGTCGCTTCCATCGCACATTTTCCTCAATGCGCAGATACAAGGTTACGGTCTATCGATAGCGCTACACCCCTCACCCCCGCGCATCTTGCGATGCGCCATAGCCGAAGCTCCGCTTCGGCGTTCTCTTTGAAGAACGGCCGCCGAAGGCTGCCTACGCTCTCCCACAAGGGGAGAGGTGAAGAACGCTCCCTCGCTCGCAAACGGCCCCCTCGCAATGACGGCTCCCTCACGCCGCCTTCTGGCCGGCCGCATCGAGCCCGGCATAGACGCCGCGCTCGAAGCCCGCGAAGGCTTCCACGCACTTCTGGTCCACGAACGGCAGCACCTGCATCAGGATCACGCCGGTGACGTCGCGCGACGGATCGATCCAGAAATAGGTGTTGGCAAGCCCCGCCCAGAAGAAGCTGCCGGGGCTGCGCCCTTCCGGCGTCTTCGCGGTGTTGATCATGAAGCTCAGGCCCCATTTCTTCACCATTCCCGGAAAGAGATCGACGTCATTGGTGTACATCAGCGCCGCCGATGTCAGCTTGGTAACGACGAGATCGCCGATGTGGTTCTGCGCCATGGTCGCGACCGTCTCGGGCTTGAGCAGCTGATTGCCGTTGCCGCGTCCCTTGTTGAGGATCATCTGGGTGAATTTGATGTAGTCGCCCGCGGTGCCGTAAAGCCCGCCGCCGCCCATGTGGAATTCCGGATCCTGCTCGAGTTCGAACGGAATCGGCGCAAGCGAACCGTCGGGTCCGCGCGCATGCATGCCGACCAGGCGCTTGCGCATCTATTCCGTCAGCTTGAAAGCGGTGTCGTTCATGCCGAGCGGCGCGAACACGTGATCGCGCAAATAAGCGTCAAGCCGCTTGCCGCTCACCGCTTCCACCGCCTTGCCGACGAAGTCGATATTGGTGCCGTATTCCCAGCGCGTGCCGGGGTCCGTCGTAATCGGAGTTTTGAGCGCGTCGTTCTTGCAGGAGGTGATCGACGGGAGACCTTTCTTCTGCAGATACGTTGCCATGTCGCCGTTCCACAAGTCGTAGCAGAAGCCGGCGGTGTGGGTCATGAGATGGCGCAGCGTGATCGTCGTCTTCGCCGGCCGCAGTTTCGGCTCGCCATTGGCGTCGAAGCCTTCGAGCACTTGCGGCGCGGCGAGATCGGGCAACAACTTGCCGACCGGCGCGTCAAGCGACAGCTTGCCCTGCTCGACCAGTTGCATGGCGGCCGCCGCCGTAATCGCCTTGGTCATGGAGGCGATCCAGAACACGCTGTCTGGCGTCATGGCGTCGTCCTTGGACAGGTCGCGTTTGCCGAACGCGCCCTGATAGATCACGTCCTTGCTGTTGGCGGCAATTGCGACCACGCCGGGAATTTCCCTGGCGTCGCTTTTCTGGCGCAATATCTGATCGATCTGAGCTTTACTTTGCATGGCGTCACCTCCAGGTTATTTTTTGAAGTGCGCGATCTTCCTCCCGGGCCCCTGTTCGGGCAAGAGCGCGGCCTCGGCAGGCAGCCCGGTCGCGATCTCGTGATCGATGCCTGGGGATATCCGCCAGACCGGGAACCGAAATTGGAATAAGACATTCAGATCGCAACACAAAAGGTGCTTGCGGACCAATAAGTGGATTAAGTATTTGATTGAGCATTTTACAGCGCCGGCGTTCGATGCCGCGATGGGGGCCTAAATGATTTCGACCTGGAGCGAATGGAAACGATATCCCCGGGCTGGGCGCGGCGAAAACATCGAAGCGCCGATCTGTCCGGGCATCTACGAAGTTCGCTATGCCTCGACGGGTGCGCTGCACTCGTTCGGCGCCGTTGATAACGTCGCACAGGCATTGGCGCTTCTGGCGGTTGGTTCGAAATCATGGTTCGGACGGCGCGAGCCGGTTGAAACGCCGGATCTCGAATATCGCACCTGCGCGACTTCCACCAAGGCCGATGCCAAGGCCGCGGCGGAGCGCATGATCGGCCGCCGCGAAACCTATATGAGTGGCGCGGCCTGATCTGTCATTCCGGGTTCGATGCTTCGCATCGCCCCGGAATGACGAGCAGCGATTACGGCCCCCAAAAACTCGACGCAGCCGCGCTTTTGCGGGCGATGCATTGCGGCCCGCTTGGGCCTATAATTGATATTTAACACGCAAAAATTCCGAGGAGTAACGCCATGACCCCGACCGCTGCCGCACGCGCTTCGCAATCGTCCGCCGAGAGCCTGCGTGGCCGCCTGAAAGATCCGTCGCTGTTGCGCGATCGCTGCTACATCGACGGTGCTTGGGTCGGCACGCCATCCCGCCCCGTTACCAATCCGGTCAACGGCGTCGAACTTGCGAAAGTGCCGGTCATGAGCACGGCGGAAACGACGCAGGCGGTGGAAGCCGCCGAGCGCGCGTTTCCGGCCTGGGCGAAGCTCACCGCCAAGCAGCGCTCCAATATCCTGCGCAAATGGTTCGAGCTGATCGTCGCCAACCGCGAAGACCTGGCGCTGATCCTGACCTCGGAGCAGGGCAAGCCGCTCGCGGAGGCGCTTGGCGAAGTCGATATCGGCGGCGCCTATGTCGAGTTCTTCGCTGAAGAGGCGCGCCGCGTCTATGGCGAAACTATTCCAACGCAGCGGGCGGATGCGCGGCTGCTCGCGATCAAGCAGCCGATCGGCGTCTGCGGCGCGATCACGCCGTGGAACTTTCCGAATTCGATGATCACCCGCAAGGTATCGCCGGCGCTGGCCGCCGGCTGCACCGTGGTGCTCAAGCCTGCCAACGAGACGCCGCTGTCGGCGCTCGCACTTGCCTTGTTGGCAGAGAGGGCGGGCGTGCCGAAGGGCGTGTTCAATATCATTACCGGCAATTCGTCGGCGATCGGCAAGGTCTTGTGCGAGCACCCCGCCGTGCGCTTCGTCGGCTTCACGGGCTCGACCGAGGTTGGCAAAATTCTCTATCAGCAGGCGTCCGTCGGCGTGAAGAAGCTTGGGCTTGAGCTCGGCGGCAATGCGCCGTTCGTGGTGTTTGATGACGCCGATATCGATGCCGCCGTCGAGGGAGCCATGGTTTCCAAGTATCGCAACATGGGCCAGACCTGCGTCTGCGCCAACCGCCTCTACGCCCAGGACAAGATCTACGATGCGTTCGTCGAAAAGCTCTCGGTGAAAGTCGCGGCATTGAGAATCGGCGACGGCACCGCGGAAGGCGTGACGCAGGGTCCGCTGATCAACAAGGAAGCGGTCGACAAGGTCGAGCGGCACATCGCGGACGCGGTGAAGGGTGGCGCCAAGGTCGTCACCGGCGGCAAACGCCATTCGCTCGGCGGCACCTTCTTCGAACCGACCGTGCTCTCCAATGTCGCGCCCGATGCGCTGGTGTCGCGGGAAGAGACCTTTGGGCCGCTGGCGCCGGTGTTTCGCTTCAAGGACGAGGCCGATGTAATTGCGATGTGCAATGATTCGCCGTTCGGGCTTGCCTCGTATTTCTATTCGCGCGATCTCGGCCGGGTCTGGAGGGTCGCCGAAGCGCTGGAGTCGGGCATGGTCGGCGTCAACACCGGGTTGATCACGACGGAAGTCGCGCCATTCGGCGGCGTCAAGGAGTCAGGCCTCGGCCGCGAAGGCTCGCATCACGGCATCGAAGAATATGTCGAGATCAAATATGTGATGATGGCGGGGGTCTGACCGCTCGTCGCCAGGCTTGCCAAGCACGGCATGGGCGGCGCTTCACGCGGCGCCTGCTCCGCGCCGGTCCCGATTGGCCTGCAAGTAATATAAGCGCTTGGCGTGGAGCATCTTCATGTCGGCGCGTTTGACCACCTGCTCCAGCCGGTCGCCGGGCCGGCTGGTGGCGATCCCGGTCGAGACGCTCAGCGCGAAGTCGGGATAATACTGGTTGTTGAGCTCGATCAGTTCGGCGAGCGAGGCGAGAACGGCTTCCCCGCCGGCGGCGTCGGTGCCAGGCAACAGGACCGCGAATTCGTCGCCGCCGATACGCGAGGCTGAAGCCGGCTTCTCGACCAGCGAGCCGAACACTTCGCCCGCCCGGCGCAATAGCGCGTCGCCGACGGCGTGGCCGAGTTCGTCATTGGCGGTCTTCAGCCCGTTGAGGTCGGCGATGATGATGGTGACCGGCTGCGGCCCCTTGCGTTCAAGCCGATTGAGCTCGTCGACATAGAACGAGCGATTCAAAGTGCGCGTCAGCACATCATGCGTGCCGAGATATTCGAGATAGGCTTCCGCTTTCTTGCGAGCGGTGATGTCGGTCAGCGCGACCTGCACCAGCGACCAGTCGCGTTCATGGTTGGGCAGCACCGAGAATTGCAGCAGCAGATGCAGCTTGGTGCCATCGAGCGCATAGTTCACCACTTCGCGCTGCTGGAACAGCTTGCCGTCCCACAGATCGATCAGCTGCTCGCGGAAATGCGGCCCCATCTCGTCGCGGAAAATGTCGGCGAGGCTGCGCAGCAACGTCTCCTTGTCGGGCGCGCCGAACAGTTCGAGCGTCCGGCTGTTGACCTCGAGGACGCGGATTTCACTCATGCAGCGCGCGACGAATTCCTCATGCACATCGGTGAAGACGCGGAAGTCCTCGACACCGCGGGCGCGCACGTCGTCGATCAGCCGTTTCACGGCGCTGAAATCCTCCACCCACAGCGAGACCGGCGAGTGGGCGAACAGGCCGAAGGCGTAGTTCTCGCTGTCCACGAGGCGGCGCCGGGCGCTTTCCCGCTCGGTCACGTCCTCGATCGCGATCATGACGCGGTCCCAGCTCTGTTCGTGACCGGGAAGGATCCTGCCGCTGAGCTGGATGTCGAGACGCTCGCCGGCCAGCGTGTAGTTGACCGTGTGGCTGGAGAAGCTGGCCTGCCCGTTCCAGAGCTGGACGAGTTCCTCGACGTGGCTCTTGAAGGTGTCGTCGCGCATCACCCGGCCGAGATTGGCCATCAAATGAGCGAGATCGCGGGCGCCGAACAGCGACAGGGTCTTGCGGTTGACCTTGACGATGCGGATGCGCTCCGAGCACTGCCGGACGCGATCGGGGTCGGCGGCGAGGAACGCCTCGATGTTGCCGACGCCTTCCGCGCGCCATTGTTCGAACAGCGCGCGGACCGCGCTGTAGTCCTCGATCCAGAGCGAGACTGGCGCGAGGTCGAACATTTCGGCGTCGTCATCTGGATCGGTGGACAAAGCGGACATGAACGATTTGGCGAAATGACCGTGTTGGGTATTCGTATCCACCGCTTTAGACACAACTCCTTAAGATTCCCTCGCCACTAAGCCAATTAGCCGCGTTACTTCTGCGCGTTATCGTTACGGTAACCGTTACGATAATGGGCGAATCCCGGTTTCGCTCGAAAACGCTCTAAAGACCGAGCGTCACCTCGGCCCAGTGCACGATGACCTTGCTGTTGAGGAAGTCGATGACAATGGGCTCGATCGTCCCGGGATGGTCGTGATCGACCACCGCGGTGGCGACGACGGCATCGCAGCGGTCGTTGAACGCCACCGACAGCGCCGAGTTCGGCGCGCGATAGGGATCGGTGATCGCATAGGCCCGGCTGCGGCCCTTCATCCACGCGACATTGATCTGGCGTCCCGGTCCCAACGCCGAAAGCTTTTCGCCCATCAGCCTGAAGTCGCCCAGGCGCTCGAGTTCGGCGTCGTCGGAAACGCCGGTCTGGCAGTTGCAAAACCCGATCTTGGCCCGGATATAGAGGTTGACCTCGACCCCGCAATCCGCCGCCTCGCAGCGGAATGCTTTGCCCTTGCCCCATTCGTCGGTCGGGTGGGGCCATTGCACTTCGGAAAATTTCGGATGGCGTGGTGTCGCCACTGCCGTGCCATGGCTCAGCATCGGCCAAGCGAAGAACGCCGACGCCCCGGCGAGCGCACCGAGCCCGAAGCCAACGACTCCTGCAATGACGGCGATTCTCTTCATCGCTCGTGATCGGCCTTCACGGTTAGTTGCTTGCGACGAAGGCCCGGGCGGCGGCAAGCGTCGGCCGATCGGAATCCGAGCCGGCCGCGAGTGCGACCAGCTTCTCATAAGCCGCCTTCGCTTTCACCGTGTCGCCGAGCGCCTGCGACGCCTTTGCGACGCCGACATAGCCGTTGAAGCGGTTGGGCTCCTTCGCCATCGTGGCTTCGAACGCCGCCAAGGCCTCCTTCGCCATGCCGCGATCCAGCAACATGAAGCCGTATAATTCGCGCGCCGGCGCCAGCGGCCCAGGCGTGACCGGCGCCTTCTCCGTCTGGTCCTCGGCGTCGGCGGCAGCGCTCATCGCCTGCAATGCGTCATCATATTTGCCGTCCGCGTAAAGCACCCAGGCGTTCGCCGCCTGCTGCTGGACGTCAACCTGGCCGGCCCAGTAATTGTTCTTCGCCTCACGCAGACTGTCGCGAATTTCGGCAAGTCTGGCGACATCGAGCTTTGCGGCAGCCGGATCGCCGGAGCGGGCAGCGCCGAGCGCGCGCGCGAAATAGGTGATCGCCATGACGTGTGGGAACTTGCTGGGCTTGACGTCGAGATTGGCCGCGCCCTTCCAGTCGCCGCGTTCCACCATGTAGCGCGCTGGCGCGGCGGCCCGCGAAAAAGCCCCGCCGAAGGCATCGGGATCGGGCTCTGTGGCCTCGATTTCGTCGATGACGCCGCGTGCCGCCTTGTCCTGAGCCAGTTGCAGATAGGCGTAGACGAGATAATCCTGTCCATGCAGTTGCTCGCCGGCTTCCTTGCTCGCCTTTGCGGCCTGCACCGAAGCCAGGTTCGCGGCAATCGATTCCTTCCAATATCCGACGCGGGTGAAGATGTGCGACGGCATGTGCTGCGCATGCGGCGCGTTCGGCGCGATCTTGGAATAGCGCAGCGCGGCGGGGAGACCTTTGGCGGCGATCGGCGGGTAATCGTAGAGATGGATCAGATAATGGGCAACGCCGGGGTGCTGCGGTTGCCGTTGCCAGATCGGCTCCAGGATGGCGGCCCCCTTGAGCTGGTTGGCGTAGGTTTTGTCGGCGGGCGACGCCGCCACATTGAGGGTGATCGCATAGAAAATCTGCGCCTCGTCGTCGTCAGGGTATTTTGCCGCCAAGGCCTCCATCTTCTTGAGGTAGGACTGCACGCGCGCCTGTTGCGGGGTCTTATCGTAATCGACATACATCACCGCCAGTGCGTCGATGTAATCACGCTCGCGCTCGGTCTTGGCGCCAACTGCTTTCGCCTTTTCGATCGCCGCGAGCCCGCGCGGAAGATTGGGCGCCGGTATCGCGCCGTGCGGATTGTTGAGCAGCGACAGCGCGATACCCCAATAGGCGATGGCGCATTCGGGGTCGGCCTTGATCGCTTCCTCGTAAATTTCCTTTGATTCCACGTACCAGAACGAGTGCTGGTATCGCATCGCGCGATCGAACCGCCGTTGCGCCGTCTCATTGCACGACGTCGCGAAATGCACCGTGCCCAACTTCTGGTCCACATCTTCCTGAGCGATGGCCGGTGCGCAAGGTCCGAGCACTGTCACGGCCGCCAGCGTCGCCGCATACCAAAATTCACGCATGACGTTCTCCCGGACGCCGATGAACTAATGACATACGCCGAAAGGGGCGCGCGCTCGGCAAGCATAGGCCCTAATGCGGACCGACTCAACGGGCTCGCAAATTGGTTACCATGGGGGACCGCGGCGAGATGTACCCGTTACGACGCAACACTGAGATCGGTACCGGTGATGCGGCGGTAGGCTTCGAGATAGCGCTCGCTGGTGGCATCGACCACGCTTGCCGGCAGCGGTGGCGGCGGAGCCTCGCCGTTCCAGCGGCCGGCCCGCCGCTCGACGTCGAGATAATCGCGCAGCGGCTGCTTGTCGAAGCTCGGCTGCGGCTGGCCGGGCTTGTAGACGTCCGCCGCCCAGAACCGGGAACTGTCGGGGGTCATCACCTCGTCGATCAGGATGATGCGGCCATCGGCATCCCGGCCGAATTCGAATTTGGTGTCGGCGATGATGATGCCCTGGTCGCGGCTGATCTTCTCGCCGAGTGTATAGACCGCGCGGGTCATGCTCTCCAGCGTGTAGGTGGCCTCGTCGCCGATGATCTCGCGCATCCGCGCCACCGTGATGTTTTCGTCGTGACCGGTCTCGGCCTTGGTGGCCGGGCTGAAGATCGCGGGCTCGAGTTTGGCGCTCTCGAGCAGGCCGGGCGGAAGTTTCTCGCCCGCCAGCGTGCCGTGCGCGGCATACTCCTTCCACGCCGAGCCGGAAAGATAGCCGCGGATCACGCATTCGATCGGAAACACTTTTGTACGCCGACACAGCATCGCGCGCCCTTCGAGCGAGGCGCGATGATCCCTTAGAACGGGTACTTCGCCGATGATGGTGTCGGCGTCGGCGCTGATCATGTGATGCGGCACCACGCCCTCAAGCTCGTTGAACCACCAGGCGCTGATCTGGGTCAGCACCGCGCCCTTCATCGGGATGGTCTCGGCCATGACCACGTCGAAGGCGCTGATGCGGTCGGTGGTCAAAAGCAGCACGCGGTCGCGGCCGACGGCATAGATGTCGCGCACCTTGCCGCGCCCGATCCGTGGCAGGGGCAGGTCGCTGGCGAGCATGGTGGTCATGGGTCGAACTTTCGAAGACGGCCGCAGGCCGGGATGCGCCAATGCGGAAAAGGGAAATGGGGATAGCTCATTCCGGCAGCGGAATGAACTCATGTTCGTTGGGGACGGCCGCGAAGCGGCCGGTTTTCCAGTCCTGTTTGGCCTGCTCGATCCGCTCCCTGCTGGACGAAACGAAGTTCCACCAGATATGGCGCGGGCCCTCCAGCGCGTCGCCGCCAAGGAACATCATCCGCACAGGCTTGGCCGCCTTCACGGTGATGCGATCGCCGGGCCGAAAGATCAGCAGGCGCGGGCCTTCGAAGCGTTCATTTGATATCTCGACCTCGCCGTCAACCACATAGATGGCGCGCTCTTCATGGTCCGCGTCGAGCGGGACGTTGACGCCTTCTTCAGCGGTCACCTCGGTATAAAACCACGGCGACACCATCGCGACCGGCGATGTCGCGCCGAACGAACTCCCTGCGATGACACGCGCGGTGATGCCGCGGTCCCTGACCACCGGCAGGTCGTCGGCCGCGTAATGCTGGAACGAGGGCGCGATTTCCTCCGACCCCGCCGGAAGCGCGATCCAGCTCTGCAAGCCGAGCATCTTCTGGCCGGTCTGTCGCTGCAGATCCGGGGTGCGCTCGGAATGGGCGATGCCGCGGCCCGCGGTCATCAAATTCATGGCGCCGGGCTGGATTTCCCGGACATTGCCCTCGCTGTCGCGGTGCATGATGCTGCCGTCGAACAGATAGGTGACGGTGGCAAGTCCGATATGCGGATGCGGGCGCACGTCCATGCCCTTGCCGGACACAAACTGCACCGGCCCGAAATGATCGAAGAAGATGAAGGGGCCGACCATCTGCCGCTTGCCGTGCGGCAGCGCGCGGCGCACCGCAAAGCCGTCGCCGAGGTCGCGCGTGCGCGGCACGACGACCAGTTCCAGCGCGTCGCAGGATTTGACGTCGCCGAGGACGGGATCGTTGTCGGGGAGCCAGCTCATGGGTTTTCCATCTTCTTGTTGGCTGACATCATAGCAGCAACCCTCCTGCCTCGTCCAAGCGCGCAAAACGCCAGCACACCCGGCATCGTCGCCGGAATGAGGCGCCGTCACTCCGCCGCGGCGATCCGCGGCCGTCCGACAAAGCCGGTCTCCTCGCCGAAGCGCTCGACCATGACCGCGGGCAGGTCCTTGGCCTTGTCGGTCACGCAGGCGCCGGAACGCACGGCATAGCGGTCCTGATGCTTGAGATGCACGGGCACCGTTCCCTCTCGCAGCGCGCGGGCGGCTTCCATCACCAGCCTGCGGAAATGCATGATGCCGAGATCGGTCGGGCCGAGATGTTCGCGGCTGCGGTCGGCGATCGGGCCCTGGCTGTCCTGCACGGCCGCGTCCTGTTCCGACACGCCCTTGATGCCGGTGTAGCTTTTGGTTTTCTGCAGCTTGCGGTCGATCAGGTAATCGTTGGCCTTGTTGCGCAGCGGCACGTAATTCTCGTCGACCACCGCCATCACGCCGTTGCCATTGGCGTAACCCTCTCGTTCGGCCTCGGTCAGCGGCCGCTCCGGATTCCAGGCATAGGTGTAGATCCAGCAATTGGTATCGGTCACCGGGACAAAGCTCTGCCCGAAAATATTCTCGCCCGGCATCGAGCTCGGCGCATAGGAGTGCACCGGCATCAGGAACTGGGCGATGCGCCAATAGATGTTGTCGCCGCTCGCAAGCCGTCCGCCCGCGATCGTGAGCCCCGCGTCATGCGGAAGGATCTTGATCACGGGACGCGGGTCCTCGGCGATCCAGCGCATGTGATCGGTGTTCATGCGGGCCAGCGGATTGATGAAGTGCTTCTTGATATCGAGGATTTCGTCCTCGTCCTTGTCGAAGCTCAAATGCGCGTAGGTGAAATGCGCGGTGTCGATGGAGCCTTCCAGCGCCTGCACCCAGTTGCAGTCCTGCCATTTCTTGGTGACATAGCGGTGCGAGGCCGGCACCAGCGCCATCTCCAGATCAGGCAAGTCAGACATTTCGCCGGCCGGGCCCATATAGGCCCAGATCATGTCGCCCCATTCGCGCACCGGATAGGATTTGATGCGGATCAGGTCCTTGGCGTTGAGATCGGGATAGGAGGTCGGCATGTCGACGCAGCGGCCGTCGGTGTCGAATTTCCAGCCGTGATAAACGCAGCGGATGCCGCATTCCTCGTTGCGGCCGAGCCAAAGATTGGCGCCGCGATGTGGACAATATTGATCGATGACGCCGACCACGCCCCGGGTGTCGCGGAAGGCGAGCAGCTCTTCGCCCATCACGGTGATCTTCCTTGGCGGACAGTCCGGTTCGGGCAATTCCACCGACAGCAGCACCGGCAGCCAGAACCGCCGCAGCAGCTCGCCCATGGGGGTGCCCGCACCGCTTTCGGTGAGGAACCTGTTATCCTCTGCGCGGAGCATGGGGCGCCTCCGGGATATCGTCTTGCTTTCGACCAAGCTTGGCGCAGGCCGGGCGGAGCGTCAACGCGGTTCTGGCCGGTTAGCCGACCCGCTCTCATTTCAGATGCGCCTAAGCACCTCGCGGCGCGAAGCGCCCGAGTCGTTGGGTAAAATCCTTCGCGCCCCGAAGAGGGCGTGGGGAATGCCGGGTGCCCGTTGCACCCGCAGCCGCGCGTGGGTAGGTAGAAAGCACGCGCGTTAGTCACCACGGTCGCACCGGGATCACCCGGCATTCCCGCACGCGGATGGTTTTAACGGTTTCCTTCGCGCTCTCCCCAGTGACCGGGCTTTCTTGCCACTGTCGCCCTCGCGAGGGATCGCTCCCCTTCGAGAACTTGACGCCAGCGTCGGGGCGTCAGGACCACACGACTTCGCCGTCCGCAAGTAAGCGCGCTCCTCAGCCGCGCCGCTTGCGTCCACCGCATCCCGCACCCAACGAACCGTGACGATCGCGATGCGCCCCTCTTGTGAGGCGGGACGGGGTAACTCATGAAGTGATTTGCGTCAGACGCGAAGGGAAATTTCTTTGCGAAAGGGGCTGGACGCGGGATCAACCAACGACGGTGATTTGCCTGTCAGGCAGTCACCAGACGGTTAGCACGCGCGTGCCGGTCGTCGCGCGGCGAATGCCGCCACCGCCAAGGATTGGGCCCCCGTTACCAACATCCGCAACAACATTGGCGCGGGGCCTTCACGCCCTTTGGCTGATATAGATCAAACGGAAATCTCCCGGGTCAAAGTATGTTGGCGGTCTTAAGCTGAGATAATCGCCGTGCCAAACAGCCCTCTTTCCCGGTATCCTGCGATCCATACCTCTGAGGTCGATGAGTTTGCGCACCAGTTGGTCGCCGTATACGGTGCAACCGGCTTCGAGTTGCCTTATCCCGAAAAGCTCAACGTGCGTGGTAACTTCGTCCAACTCCACGACATCGCTCTCGGCTTTGGCGCGTGCGGAACGTTGACCAGGATCAAATTTGCAGAGAGCGATTTTGCCCGTCTGCAACTGCCGCTGCGCGGGCATGGCCTGACCAACAGCGGCAAGCAAGCCGCCCCGGTTACCGTCGGTCGGCCTAGTCTGACATCCGCCGGCCGCGTCTCGATGCTGGAATACGGAGAGGACTTCGAGAACCTTTTCCTGCGGGTGCGGTCGGAGGCATTGGAACGAAAGCTCGCGCTCTTGCTCGATGCGCCGGTTCGCGGCAGGCTGGAATTCGAGCTGGCCGATTTTGCCGGCCAGGAGATGCTGTCCGGGCTGCAACGGCTGATTGAGCTACTCGTACACCAGCTCGACGACCAACAATCTCTGGTCTCTCCAATGGCGCTCAGGGAAGTGGAACAGGCTGTGATTGTGCAGCTGTTGTTCGCAAGTCGCCACCATTGGAGCGGGCTGCTGGAACGAGAGCCCCCGGAGGGGTCTAACGATCACGTAAAACGCGCCGAGCAGTTCATCGAGGCGAACTGGAACCGTCCAATCACGATAGAGTCTCTGGTCAAGGCGACAGCGGTAAGCGCACGCACCCTTTTCAGGAGCTTCGAAAAAGCCCGAGGCTATTCGCCGATGGTGTTCGCAAAGAAGATCAGACTTGAACGGGCACGCGACTTGTTGAGCAGACCGGACGCCACCACCTCGGTAACCAGCGTGGCCTTTGCATGTGGTTTTTCGAATCTTGGTCATTTTGCCCGCGATTACCGCAACGCATTCGGGGAACCGCCGTCAAAAACGCTCAAGCGATCGACCGACCGCAACGGCTAAACCGGGCTGGTGCCGACGGTCGTGAGCAGCAGCTCCCCGCAGCGATTTGGAGGATTATCGTCGGCGCGGCCGGTCAGGTCCGCTTAGCCGCCATCAGAGCCTGCCTGGAACCTTTCGATCAGGATCCTCATCGAATGGAGGAGGCCACGTCCCACACTCGAAGCTTCGGGCGATGCCTGGGCAGACCTCGCCTGCGGGCCTGGTAGCGCGCCACGTTTGACCGGAAGACCAGGAACTGCTGAAGCCAGACCTCTTCTGGGCCTTCCTTTTGTGCTTCATATGCTTGCTGGTGTTTGTCGCGGCCATGGCTGGTGCGACCATGGGAATAGCCATTTGGGCGGTCGTGTATACGGCCAGTATCAAAAGCCCTATCGCAAATTTGCTCATTCGCCTCTCCCGTTAAACCCCGTGCGGAGGCCTACCGATTGGTACACCGCGCCGGAACAAACATTCCCGGGCAATCACGGCAGTTTGTAATTTCTTTGCAGAATATGGAGCGGCCTTCGGATTCGAAAGGACACCGGCAATCCATGATTCCAGAGCGAGATGACTTTTCGTTGAATTGTCATCTCGCTCCATCTTTTTGTTTGACCATGATCTCCGCGCAAACGCGTTCCGCGTCTGTCGCGAGGAAACACCGGTGCCCACTTTTCCGGATCATGCGCTGGCGTGGTCTTGGTTCAGAAGTTCTCTTGACGGGGTCGCCGCGCGACCGGAGAGAACTTCTGAACCACCACGCTGGTGCCGCCGATTTGAAGTTCCCGTGTCACGCGCGGCAAGATCGATCAGGGACTTCAAATCGAAAAGCAGCATCACAAGTTTGCTAGTGTCCTTTGCTTTCCGAAGTGCGTTTGCGAGGATGCGGAGCCGGATCACGAACTTCGGAAAGCGGGTACTACTCCAATGTTTCGGCCACGAGCCTTATTCTGAATACCGGCCTTCTGGCCGGGTCCAGGAGCTCAATCTGCCAGTCGGCGTTTTCCTTGAGATCGCGGGAAATGTCGCCAAGCAGATCGCCGCAGACTTTCGTCATCTCGGACCAAATAGCCTCGCGATCGGCAACTTCGAGGTCGGAAATGGCGGCGTATTTGTTATGACTGATCTGGAAAAGATGGGGTGTCACTTTAATGTCGCTTCCGAGTGAGGCGCTCTGGAGCGAGATGACTTTTCGATGAATCGTCATCTCGCTCTATCTCTTTGCTTAAGCATGATCTTTTCGGAAAACCGCTTCGCACTTTTCCGGATCATGCTCCGGGCCTGGTTAAACCCAATAAACGCGCCAACTCTGTCCAAACGATGAAATGGGTTTCCGTAGGACTACGGTGCGGGAACGACTTTCCGAAGCCCAAAGCGCGCTGATCGATCGACGTGACATCGCGAGCGCCACGCAGTCGCGCGGCGCAGGCCATCAAACCAAGCCTTTGGGATATCCGACGATCGTCGCCGGGCGGGCGGCGTGTTACTCCGCCGCCGCGGTCGGCTTTGCGCCCGCGCCGTAGCGCTGGTCGATATAGTCGATCACCAGCGCCTTGAAGTCGGCGGCAATGGTCGGTCCGCGCAGGGTGCGGAATTTCTTGCCGTCGACGAACACCGGCGCGGCCGGCGCTTCGCCGGTGCCGGGGAGCGAGATGCCGATATTGGCGTGCTTGGATTTGCCGGGGCCGTTGACGATGCAGCCCATGACAGCGACGTTGAGTTCCTCGACGCCGGGATAGCGGGTTTTCCAGCTCGGCATTTCGTCGCGGATGAAATCCTGGATCGAGCGCGCCAGTTCCTGGAACGTGGTCGAGGTGGTGCGGCCGCAGCCGGGGCATGCCGCCACCAGCGGCACGAAGGTGCGGAAACCCATGGTCTGCAGCAGTTCCTGCGCCACCTGGACTTCCAGCGTGCGATCGCCGCCGGGTTCAGGTGTCAATGAAATGCGGATGGTGTCGCCGATGCCCTGCTGCAGCAGAATGCCGAGGGCGGCGGACGAGGCGACGATGCCCTTCGATCCCATGCCGGCTTCGGTGAGGCCGAGATGGATCGCGTAATCCGAACGGCGCGCGAGTTCCTGGTAGACCGCGATCAGGTCCTGCACCGCGGAGACCTTGGCCGACAGGATCATCCTGTTCTTGGGCATGCCGAGTTCCTGGGCGCGCGCGGCCGACAGCAGCGCCGACTGCACCATGGCCTCGCGCGTCACCGCGCGGGCATCGACCGGGTCCGGCGATGCTGCGTTCTCTTCCATCAGCTTGGTCAAGAGTTCCTGATCGAGCGAACCCCAATTGGCGCCGATGCGGACCGGCTTGTTGTTCTTGTTGGCGATCTCGATGATGTCGGCAAATTGCGTGTCGCGCTTGTTCTTGAAGCCGACATTGCCGGGGTTGATCCGGTATTTGTCGAGCGCTTCGGCGCAGGCCGGGTATTCCGCCAGCAGCTTGTGGCCGATGTAATGGAAGTCGCCGATCAACGGCGTGGTGATACCGCGCTTGCGCAGGCCGTCGCGGATGTGCGGGACGGCGGCGGCGGCTTCCTCACGGTCGACCGTGATGCGCACCATTTCCGAGCCGGCGCGCGACAGCGCTGCGACCTGGGCGATGGTGCCGTCGATGTCGGCGGTGTCGGTATTGGTCATCGACTGCACGACGATCGGCGCGCCGCCGCCAACGGCGACATTGCCGACCATGACCTCTGTGGTTTCGTGCCGGGCCCTGGGGCCGGCGACGTCGTTCTGCGGTGGTTTGACGGGCTGGTTCATGGGGTCTCGAATATCAGGTTTTGGTGACATTCAGCAATGGATCAGTGGGAACCGGAATCACTGGATTGGGCCGGTTAACCAAGTAAAGCCCGGCAATGACGAGGAGCGCGGCGGCCCCGAATGCCAGGGTCAGGGTGTCGTGCAGGATGAAATAGCTAGCCACGACGCCAAACAAAGGGGTGATAAAGGTAAATGCCGACAATTTGCTGGCGGAATAGGTTTTGACCAGCGCAAACCATAGCAAAAACGTTAATCCGACCACCCAGAACGCCTGATAGACCATCAACGACAGCGCCAGCGGCCCGGGAACCCGGGTCAGGGTTTCGCCCGACACCCAGGCCGCCAGGGCCAGAATCGGGATCGACAGCGCCACCTGGTAGCCCAGCGCCTTTTCGGGCGGGGCCAGATGGAGCCGGGTTGCCTTCACAACCAGGGTCGTGGCCGCCCACAAGGCGCCGCCACCGACGATCAAGAGGTCCCCCAGCAGCACATTCGTATCGACATTGGCCTGGGGAACGCCGATCGCGAGTGCCACGCCGGCGAAGCTCAAGCCGAGCCCGCCCCATTGCGATGCGCGCAGCCGCTCGCCGAGAAATTGATAGGCGCCAAGCGCCACAAAAAACGGCGCCGTATAGAGGAACACCACCGCACGCGACGCCGATGTCAGCAGCAATCCATGATAGATCAGGACGAATTCGATCCCGAACATCAGCCCCGCGAACAGGCCGGCGCGCAGCGTACCGTCGGATACGAAGATCTTCACGCCACGCAGGCGCGCAATCAACAACAACATGGGAAGGGCGCCGGCGGACCGGATGGTGGCCTGCAGCATCGGCGGAATATCCGGCAGCGCCAGCTTGACCGCGATCTGGTTGAACCCCCAGCTCAGGCAGAGCATCAGCATCAGCGCGACCGCGCCCGGGCTGAGCGGACGCCCGGCCAATGCAATCGCCGATTTTTCTGCAGACATGAACCCTCGTGCCGGCTTACCGCCGTGTTGTTGGGGCATGATCCCGACCGGAACGGCCGCGCCAGCGCAAAGTGGCTTTCCGGTTTTCGGAAAAGATCATGCCCAAGAATTAAACCCTCTGGCAATGCGCGCAAATGCCGGTGATTTCGACGACCGACATTTTGGGAGCAAAGCCGGTGGCGCGCGCGGCATCGTTGAGGCGTTGCGCCACCAGGGCTGCCGGAATCTCACCGACCGAGCCGCAGCGCTCGCAAATCAGAAACGCCACCATCGCCGCCGTGTCATGGTCATGCGCGCAGGCGAGAAACGCGTTGCGGCTTTCGATGCGATGGACGAGGCCGTTCTCCATCAGGAAATCCAGCGCCCGATACACCGTGATCGGCGCCGGCCGCGGCATCGATTTGGCGAGTTCGTCGATCACTTCATAGGCGCCGAGCGGCCGGTGGCTGGATAACAGCGCCTCCAGCACCTGACGGCGGATCGGCGTGAATTTTTGCGCCCTCTGCTCGCAGACCCGCTCGGCATGCCGCAACGCGTCCGCGGTGCAGCGGCCGTGATCATGATCGGGCGCGGGAAATGTCGGTTTGGCCAGCCTCATGCCGGGCAATCTAGCATTTTGGCGAGCAAACCCAAATCCCGTCTGGCCGCGGAGATTGCGATCTCATCTCCTTGTTTGAGCGGGATCTTTTCGGAAAACCGGCACCCACTTTGCGCAAACGCGGCCGTTCGGGTTCGGATCGCGGGTTCCGTGGTCAGCCATGTGCTTTCAGCGGATCAGCGTCCCATCGGCGCGGTCATGAAAAATTCATAAGCTAGCTTATTATATCAAAAGCTTATAAAGGCCAAACCCATGCCCCGCGGTTCCGTAGATATGAATTTCCTGTTCGCGCTTGCCGAATTGCAACGGCTGGTACGCGCCTATGCCGACAAGCAGGCGGCGCGCTACGGCATTACCCGTGCGCAATGGGCGGTTCTGGCCAAGGTGGAACGCTTCGAGGGCCTCAAGCAGTCGGAACTCGCCGAGCAGATGGAAATGCAGCCAATCACGTTGACGCGATTGATCGACCGCCTCTGCGACAATGGCTGGATCGAGCGCCGCAGCGACGATGCCGACCGCCGCGTCAACAGACTCTATCTGCGCAAGGCGGCGCGACCGCTACTCGGCAAATTGAGCGGACTGCGTTCCGAACTCACGGCGACCGCGCTCGAAGGCATCAATCCGTCCGACGCCCATCGCCTTCTCACCCAGCTGGAACTGATCAAGGAAAACGTCCGCAACGCGATCCAGGGTCCGGCCGGAGAACCCGCAAAGAAAGAACAGCGCTATGGCTGATCCCGTACTCAAATTCCCGCCGGACCAGAAGGGCAACCCGCAGCAAGCGCCCGGGAGAAAAATGTCCGCGGCGCCGCGCCGCCGCCTGATGGCGGCCTTGCGGCGCTATCGGCGCACGCTCCTGCTCGTGGTATTGCCGCTGGCTGTGCTGCTGGCGGGCGTGATCTTCTATCTCAACGGCGGCCGCTACGTGTCGACTGACGACGCCTATGTCGGCGCGCAGAAGGTTCTGATCACGCCGGATATCTCCGGCAAGATCGAAAAGGTCGTGGTCCGCGAAGGCCAACATGTCAACGAAGGCGACGTGCTGTTCGAAATCGATCCAGTGCCGTTCCGCTTCGCCGTGCAGCAGGCCAAGGCCACCCTCGACCAAGCCCGTATCTCGTATGACAATCTGGTGGCCAACATCAAGATCTACCAGCAGATGGAAGATCTCGCGCAACAGGCTATCGATCTGAAGCAGCGTGACGTCGAGCGCAAGACCACGCTGGTCAAGAGCAATTTCGGCTCCCAACTCGACCTCGACAATGCGTCGAACGCCTTTGTCACCGCGAAGGCACAGCTGGAATATCTCAAGCAGCAGATTTCGAGCGCAAAGACCCAGCTGCTCGGCAATCCTGATTTGCCGCTCGATCAATTCCCGCCCTACGCGCAGGCCAAGGCGGCGCTCGACCAGGCGGAGCGCAATCTCGATCATACCGTGATGCGCGCGCCGATGGGTGGCATCGCGACGCAGGTCGAGCAGATTCAGCTCGGCCGCTTCGTCGCGGCGGGCACGCCGGTGTTCTCCGTCATCGACACCTCGAACCCCTGGGTCGACGCCAACCTGAAGGAATCGGATTTCACCTATGTCGCGACCGGGCAGCCGGTCTCGATCGAGGTCGATGCGTTTCCCGATCATGTCTTCAAGGGCACCATCGGTTCGCTCAGCCCCGGCACCGGCGCGCAATTCGCGATCCTGCCGCCGCAGAACGCCACCGGCAATTTCGTCAAGGTGGTGCAGCGGGTGCCGGTGCGAATCTACTTCGACAGCCATGACAAGGCAGTCGCGAGGCTGAAGGCCGGCATGAGCGCCTATACCACCATCGATACCGGCCATCGCCGCTCGCTGGCAGCGCTCCTCGGCCTTTCGACGGTGGCAGCGAAGCAGGACTAGTCGACCATGGCGAGTTCGGCCGCAGCCCCGATCGCGGTTCCTGGCCTGCGCCGGAACATGGTGACGATCTGCGCCATGACCGCCACCATCATGCAGGCGCTGGACACCACCATCGCCAATGTCGCGCTGCCCTATATGCAAGGGTCCCTCTCGGCGTCGCAGGACCAGATCAACTGGGTGCTGACCTCCTATATCGTGGCCGCCGCGATCATGACCGCGCCGGTCGGCTGGATCGCCAATCGCTTCGGCCGTAAGCGGATCTTTATCATTTGCTCGGGCGGATTTACCGTGGCCTCGGTGCTCTGCGGCCTGGCGCGGGACATCGACCAGATGGTGCTGTTCCGCCTGCTGCAGGGCGTGTTCGGCGCGGCACTGGTGCCGCTGTCGCAGGCGGTCATGCTGGACTCCTATGCGCTGCACGAGCGCGCCAAGGCGATGTCGATCTGGGGCATGGGCGTGATGATGGGGCCGATCATGGGCCCGTCGCTCGGCGCCTGGCTGACCGAAACCTATTCCTGGCACTGGGTGTTCTTCGTCAACATCCCCTTCGGTATCGTCACGGTCGCGGGACTTCTAGTCTTCATGGACGAGACCAAGGCGGATCGCGAGCTGCGGTTCGACTGGTTCGGATTTGCGGCCCTTGCGATCGGCATCGGCTCGATGCAGGTCGCGCTCGACCGCGGCGAGCAACTCGGTTGGCTCGAGTCCAACGAGATCATCGCCGAGATCATCGTCTCCGGTGTCGGCTTCTATTATTTCTTTGCCCATTCGCTGACGACCGCAAAGCCGTTCATCCAGTTCGCGATCTTCAAGGACAGGAATTTCATCGGCGGCTGCGTGTTCATGGCCGTGATGGGCCTGGTGCTGTTCTCGACCATGGCGCTGGCCTCGCCTTATCTGCAGAACGTGATCGGCTACCCTATCATCACCGCCGGATTGCTGTTGGCGAGCCGCGGCTGCGGCACCTTCGTCGCCATGATGCTGGTTGGCCGCCTGATGCGATATGTCGAGGCGCGGACGCTGATCATCTCCGGCCTCAGCCTGACCTGCCTGTCGCTGTTCTACATCACCGGCTGGACCGACCAGACCGGTGTCCCCGAAATCGTCACCTTGAGCATCCTGCAGGGATTTGGCTTCGGCCTCGTCTTCGTGCCGCTGTCCACGGTAGCGTTCCTGACGCTGCCCAACCACCTGCGTACCGACGGCACCTCGATGCTCACCCTGCTGCGCAACGTCGCCAGTTCGATCGGGATTTCCATCGTCATCGCGCAACTGACCGAGGGCGGGCGTCGCGTCTACGCTGTTTTGAACGAGCACGTCACCCCGTTCAACCAGGCGATGCAGATGCCCGATGTGCACAGCCTGATCAACATGAGCACCGACGCCGGGCGTGCGCTGGCGGACGTGATGCTGAGCCTGCAGGCGCAGATCATCGCCTTTTCACTGGATTACCAGATGGTGATGATCTTCACGCTGTGCACGATCCCGCTCGCGCTCATGATCGGCTCGACCAAGGCCGCGCTGCGCAAGCAGTCGGCGGCGCCGGAACATGCGGTGATGGAGTAGGTCGTCATAGCGTCCGTTCCGGCCGAATGACGCTGTATGGCCCCGCGTCGTGCAGAACTCGGCGCCCTGCCGGGCAGGGCGCTCCGTTCTCAATCGGCGCCGAGTTGCTGCTCCAGGCCGTGCAGCACCTGATAGCACGGCAGCACCTGGGCAACGCTTGAATTGGGCTCGCGGCCCTCGCGGATGGCGGCAAAGAATTCGCGATCCTGCAGCTCGATCCCGTTCATCGACACGTCGACCTTGGAGACGTCGATCTTCTCCTCCTTGCCGTTCACGAGGTCGTCGTAGCGGGCGATGTAGGTGCCGGTGTCGCCGATATAGCGGAAGAAGGTGCCGAGCGGACCGTCATTGTTGAACGACAGGCTGAGCGTGCAGATCGCGCCGCTCTCGGCCTTGAGCTGGATCGACATGTCCATGGCGATCCCGAGCGTCGGGTGAACGGGTCCCTGGACCGCGTTGGCTTTCACAATCGGCGAGCGCGCCTGGTAGGCGAACAGGTCCACGGTGTGCGCGGCGTGGTGCCACAACAGGTGATCGGTCCAGCTCCGCGGCTGGCCCAGCGCGTTCATGTTGGTGCGGCGGAAGAAGAAGGTCTGCACATCCATCTGCTGAATGTTGAAGTCGCCGGCGACGATCTTCTTGTGCACCCATTGATGGCTGGGGTTGAAGCGGCGGGTATGGCCGCACATCGCCACCAGCCCGGTCGTCTTCTGCAGGTCGACGACGGCCTGCGCGTCGGCCAGCGAATTGGCGAGCGGAATCTCGACCTGGACATGCTTGCCGGCCTTCAGGCAGGCGATCGATTGCGACGCATGCATCTGGGTGGGCGTGCACAGGATCACCGCATCGACCTCCCTGAGCGCGAGGCTGTCGGCGAGGTCGGTCGAGACATGCTTGATGCCGTATTTGGCAGCGACTTCCCTGGTCGGCTCCAGCCTGCGGCCGACCAGCGACACCACCTCGACGCCGTCGATGTTCTTGATGCCGTCGAGATGCTTGATGCCGAACGCACCGGCGCCGGCGAGCGCGACTTTGATGGTCGTGGTCACGTCAGTTGTTCTCCAGGATCAGGTGGCCGACGGCGGTGTTGCTCGCCGGCACATGGTAAAAGCGATGCCGAACCGTCGGCTTCTTGCCGCCATTGGTGTCGCTCATGGCGCCGCGGGCGATCAGCCACATCACGAGTTCAATGCCCTCGCTGCCGGCCTCGCGGACGTAGTCGATATGCGGCATCTTGGAGAGCCCCTCGGGGTCGTCGATGAGGCGATTGAGGAAGTCGGTGTCCCACTCCTTGTTGATCAGCCCGGCGCGCGGCCCCTGCAGCTGGTGGCTCATGCCGCCGGTGCCCCAGATCTGCACATTGAGCGGCTCTTCGTAGGATTCGATCGCCTTGCGGATCGCCTTGCCGAGCATGAAGCAGCGCCGGCCCGATGGTACCGGGTACTGTACGACATTGACCGCGAACGGGATCACCGGGCACGGCCACGCCTGCGGCTGGCCGCACATCAGGCTGAGCGGCACGGTGAGACCATGGTCGACGTCCATCTTGTTGACGATGGTCAGGTCAAAATCGTCCTGGATCACCGACTGCGCGATATGGGAGGCGAGCTTCGGGTGGCCGATCACCTTGGGCACCGGGCGCGGGCCCCAGCCCTCGTCGGCCACCGCAAACTCCGGGGCGGTGCCGATCGCGAAGGTCGGGATGATATCGAGGCTGAACGCATTGGCGTGATCGTTGTAGACCAGAAAGATGACGTCCGGCTTCTGGTCTTTCAGCCACTGCTTGGAGAATTCGTAGCCCTTGAAGACCGGCTGCCAATAGGGCTCAGCGGTCTTGCCGAGATCGAGCGCCGCGCCGACGGCCGGCACGTGGGAGGTGTAGACGCTTGCGGTGATACGGGCCATCACTTCTTCTCCCCAATGCGGCGGTTACCTTCGACGGAGCGGCCGCCCTTCACCATCATCTCGCGGTATTGTTCCTCGCTCATGCCGGTCATGCTGCCGGCCATCTGTTGAAAGCTCTTGCCGTCGGTCGCGCCGATCTTGGCGAGGAAGTAGATATTGCCGCCGAGCTCGATGCAGCGGTTGAGGTCGCGCGCGAGCACGGCCTGCTTCTGATCCTCGGTCATCGGCCATTCGTCGAGATAGGCGCGCTCGTTGGCCTTGAAGCGCGCGCGGTTCTCCGCCTTCATCAGCGACATGCAGAACTGATTCAGGTGATAGCCTTGCCGCGACATGTCAGCATCGAAGATGGTGGTGCCGGGTACGTCCTTGTAGGGTTTGTCGAGTGCCATCGGAGTGCCTCCTTTAGGATTCCTCGGGCCAGTACAGTCGCATCGGATTGTCGACCAGGAGTTTGCGTTGAAGTTCAGGCGTGACCGCAATGTGCGGAATAAAATCGACCAGCAGGCCGTCGTCCGGCATGTGGTCCTTCAGGTTGGGATGCGGCCAGTCGGTACCCCAGAGCACGCGATCCGGAAACGTTTCGACGATGCGCCTGGCAAACGGTACCACATCGCGATAGGCATTCCGCTCGCCGTTGAGTGCCGGCGGACCCGAAATCGACAATCGCTCGGGGCAACTGACCTTGGACCAGACGTTCGGATTGTCGCGCATGAATTTCACGAACAACTCGAATTCGCGGCCGTCGACCGGCTTGGAGACATCGGGCCTGCCCATATGGTCGACGACGACCGCGGTCGGCAGCGACGTGAAGAAATCCCAGAGTTCCGGCAAGTCCACGGCCTCGAAATAGATGACGACATGCCAGCCGAGCCTTGCAATGCGGCCGGCGATCTCATTGAGTTCGTCCCGCGGCGTAAAATCAACGAGGCGCTTGACGAAATTGAAGCGGACGCCGCGCACGCCGGCCGCATGCATCGTCTCAAGCTCTGCATCGCTGATGCTGCGCTTGACGGTGGCAACCCCGCGCGCCTTGCCTGCGGAATGAACGAGAGCGTCGAGCATCGCGCGGTTGTCGGCGCCGTGACACGTCGCTTGCACGACCACGTTGCGCGCCACGCCCAAATGGTCGCGCAGTGCGTAGAGCTGATGCTTGGATGCATCGCACGGCGTGTATTTCCGCTCCGGAGCGTAAGGAAACTCCGCGCCCGGACCGAACACATGGCAATGCGCGTCAACGGTGCCGGCCGGCAGCTTGAACCGGGGCTTGGATGGATCGGCATGCCAATCGAGCCATCCTGGGGTCTTCTGGAATGGCCCAGCAGCAGCTTTCAACATAAACACGTCCTCTCGATGTTTCGTCAGGCGCCGACGTGGGTCCCATGCGTCGCGCCTGATAGTGGCCGTCGTCATACCGGTTCCATGCCATGTCGTCGTTTGGACGCATCCGCCTCCGAGGAAGTCAGATAGCTGATGAAACCACGCGCCCCGGCTTCGTTGGATGCCTGCGCGCACACTCCGCATGAAAACCGGGTCAAAGATTGAACCTCTCGTGGCAACGTTCCGGCGATGTCGATACCCGGCAGATCCAGAAACTCGCTCAATTGCTGAAAGCCGAGTTCGGCTTCGCCGCGCGCCACCAGGGTGCCCACCGGAACGCCCGGGGGAGCTTGGACAATTCGCCCTGACATAAGCTGACCAATGCCCCAATTCTCCAGCAATCGAATGACGTGCGTGCCACTCGGGCCGGTGGAGTAGCAAATTGATTGGGCCGCCAGAATGGCTGCCTTGAGCGAGTCTTCGTCGGTCAGGCTGGGACGCCTTGCGCCTGATTTGACTGCGACCGCAATCGCCGAATCGGCAAACCCGGCGCGGCTGCCTGATTTGATGCATCCGTCCGCTTCAAGCTGCCTCATGGCCTCATCTGCGAGCACGACGATGTCGCATTTCTCTCCGGCTCGAATACGACGCGCTGCATCGACCCCGCCGACGGACTCGATAGCTACCGATTGCCCGGTCTTTTGCCGGTATGCAGCGCCGAGCTCCGTCAGAACATGACGAGTGGCCATCGACGAAATGCCAACTACTTCTGCTGCCATTTATTGACTCTTTCGCGCCCTCGTCGAGCGTCAATCGATATATCTCAATCCGGCCTTTGCGAGCGGCTCGCGCATCTTGTACATGTCTAGTCCGAGGACGCCTTGGCCAAGCTTTTCGCGCTTGTCCGCTTCGTTCGCTTCGCGCGCTTCCGCCGCGTCCGCAGCCTGATGCGCGATCCGGGCGGGGACGATGACTACTCCGTCCATATCGGCAACCACCACGTCCCCCGGATTGACGGTTGCGCCGGCGCAGACCACCGGGATGTTCACGGAGCCGAGCGTCGCCTTGACCGTGCCGCGGGCGCTGATCGCGCGCGAAAACACCGGAAACTGCATTTCGGTGAGATCCATCACATCGCGCACGCCGCCATCGATAATGAGGCCTTTCGCGCCACGGGCACGATAGCTGGTGGCGAGCAGATCGCCGAAAAAGCCGTCGGTGTTGTCGACAGTGCAGGCCGCCACCACGACATCACCCGGCTGCACCTGCTCGGCGGCCACATGCATCATCCAGTTGTCTCCCGGCTGCAGCAACACGGTGACGGCGGTGCCGCACAGGCGTGCTCCGGCGTAGATCGGGCGCATATAGGGATGCATCAGGCCGACCCGGCCCATCGCCTCGTGGATGGTGGCGACGCCATAGCGCGACAATTTCTCGACGGCGGCCTTGTCCGCCCGCTCGATTTTGCGCTTGACGATTCCAAGGTCGTTCATCGCGACGCTCATGGTCAGTTTCCTTTTGCTTTCAGCGCGGCATCGAGGCGCGGAAATACCCGCCGTGCATTGCCTTCGTAGATCTTGTAGCGGTCCTGCGCGCTGAGTGTGGTGGCAGCTTCGATATAGCGCTTGGTGTCGTCATAGTGGAATCCGGTTTCCGGATCGATGCCGCGAACAGCGCCGATCATCTCGCTGGCGAACAGGACGTTGTCGACCGGGATCACCTTGGTGAGCAGGTCGATGCCAGGCTGGTGATAGACGCAGGTATCGAAAAATATGTTCTTCAGGAGGTGATCCCTAAGCAGCGGTTTCTTCATCTCCTGCGCCAGGCCGCGGAAGCGGCCCCAGTGATAGGGAACGGCGCCACCGCCGTGCGGAATCAGGAATCTCAAGGTCGGAAAATCCTTGAATAGATCCGACGTCAGGCACTGCATGAAGGCCGTGGTGTCGGCATTCAGGTAGTGCGCGCCGGTGGTATGAAAGCAGGCATTGCAGCTCGTGGAGACATGAATCATGGCCGGGATGTCTAGCTCGACCATCTTCTCGTAGATCGGATACCAATGACGGTCCGAAAGCGGCGGCGAGGTCCAGTGTCCGCCGGAGGGGTCGGGATTGAGGTTGATGCCGACGAAGCCGTACTCCTTGACGCATTTCTCGAGTTCAGGAATGCAGGTCTTTGGGTCCACGCCCGGCGATTGCGGCAACATCGCAGCACCGGCGAAATTGTCAGGGAATAGCTTGCTGACGCGCCAGCACAGCTCGTTGCAGATCGCAGCCCACGACGACGACACCTCGAAGTCGCCGATGTGATGGGCCATGAAGCTCGCGCGCGGGCTGAAGATGGTCAGATCGCTGCCGCGCTCTTTCATTTGCCTGAGCTGGTTGTTGATGATGGATTCGCGCAACTCGTCATCGCTGATCTTCAACTCGCTGGCCCTGGGCCTGACCGCCGGATCCTTGATGCCTGCGATCTGTCGGTTGCGCCAATCCTCAAGGGCCTTGGGCGCCGTGGTGTAGTGGCCGTGCACATCGATGATCACTTGAACTCTCCTTCAGCAATAGCGGAGGGCCGACCCCGGTTGGTTCAGAGCCCCTGCTCCGGCAACAACATCTGCAAGCATTCCCCGCCCTTTCATTTCCCTTTCCCGTCAAGGAACCTGGACGGACCCGCGAAATCCAGTCAGCGCAGCGCGTGATCGTCATGCGCGGGAGCCTTGGCTGGCGCCGCGGATCGCTGCCTAGGCGTGGGCCGGTCGAGCGCAGGCGCTTGCAGCGAAGCAACCGTAGCCTTTACCAGTTGCTCGACCGCATCTCCCGCATCGGTCCCGCTGGAATCGCCGCGCGACAGACGAGAGACGCGCTCGGGCGTCACCAGCGTATAATAGAGTGCCCCGAGAAGGAAATGGCTGCGCCAGACGATCTCCGCGCGCGGGATATGCGGCAAGCTGTCATGGATCGCATCGATGAAGGCGTGACTGGTATCGTCGAAGGTCTGCGCGATGATCCGCCGGGTGACTTCGTTTCCCTCGGCCGACATGATAGCGCGCAGCCGCGTGAAACGCGCTCCGCCGCCGGCCAGATCGCTGCCCGAAGAAAATGCCGGCAGCACGTAGGCGCGCACGATCGCCTCCAGCCGGTCCTGCAGATCGCGCACCCGCCTGGCGGCAGCGAGCAGTTCGAAGCGCCTGTGGTTCATCGGTCCGCAGTGACGCCGGTAGATTTCCAGCAGCAACGCGTCCTTGGTCTTGAAATGGTATGTCACGCTGCCCGGATTTGCTCCTGCAGCATGCGCGATATCGCGCACCGTCACGGCGCTGAAGCCGTTGGTCGAGAACAGCTCCTCCGCGGCCACGAGAATCGCTTCGCGCATGTTCGGCCTGCGCGTCGTTTCCTTCCTGGCGGGTTCTCTGACCATATTATTTGTACTATTGTACAAATAAGTCGGACAAGTCAACAAGGGCCGCGGGCCGATGGGAGCACCGGTCAGTGCGTGAATCGGCAGGTCGCCGCCAATTGTGTCGATGTGGATATGGGAACGCGCGAGACCGGTGCTGCCTCCGCGCAAGTCCTTCCCGGTTCGGTCGCTCCTACGGGGAGAGCAATCGCCTCAGGCCAGAGCTTGGCAAGTTTCTCGACACGGTGCACGCGGCTTGAGCGGCAGGTCTGCGCATGTGCACCTTTGAGACCTGTGGACGGACTGAGGCGAGGTCTGTTTGAAGGCGTGGAGCGGAAGTCGTCGGTACACGGACAAACCGGCGCGATTGAACGAGCGCGGACATTGGGCCACTCGAACTTCCAATCCTCCGCGAGGTGTAACGGCAGCTATGATGCCTGCCATCACGTTACCAACAAAATGGTTACGGATCATCCGGCCCGAGAGCACCTGCTTCAATGAGCCGCTGCCGAACCGTCGCCAAAAGGCGGTAGGATTCCGCCACATCGGCGTAGCGTTTTTTTAGTGCCGATTCGCTGGCCGATCTTGCCAGTTCATCGAACTCGGCGGCCTTCTCCAAATATTCGGCCACGCTGCGCATGTCCTTGTCCCCAGCGCAAAGCAACGCGTATGATAAACTGGGCGGGATCAAGTAGGGGAGCTTAACGATGGGCAATGAGAGGAATTAAGGGGTAACCCGCTAGGTCGGACCTTGGGCCGACAAACGGGTTACGGCTGTTCCGGCTTGAGAGCACCTGTTTCAATGAGCCGTTGCAGGTCGCCGGCCAAGAGGCGGTAGCATTCAGCCACGTGAGCGTAGCGTGATCTGAGGACCGCTTCGGAGGTCGATCTCGCCAGTTCATCGAACTCGGCTGCCGTTTCCAAATATTTGGCGACGCTGTGCATGTCCTGGTCCCCTGGCACCAATCAACGCACATCTTAGACGAAAAGCCCGGCGGGAGCGCCGAACAGATCGTACTATGACTAACGAATGCGAACAATTTTGATAAAAATGTAAGCGCCGCGCAGGAGTCGCCTGTTCACGTTGAAGCACAGGGGAATTGTGGACGATGTAGACTGTCCCCCTTGACTACCTCGCTATGTCGGGAGGTCGCCAATGTCCGCCCTGTTATCCGAGGAACCTGATTTTTCCGCGGCGGGCCGGAGCTCTCATTTTGCGAGATAGCGAGCGCTGCGAGCATTGTCCGGTTGCTGATTTCCAGCTTCCGATAAATGTGATGGAGATGAACCTTGATCGTGCCATCGCTAGTATTCAGTCGACGGCCAATTTCCTTGTTCGACAACCCTTCGGACACCAAGCACATGATCTGGTGCTCGCGGTCTGTTAACACCGTCAGCGCATTCTCCGTGATCGCGATTTGCTCCCGAGATACCTGATCAGAGGAAGGCAGCGGCAACAGTCTCTGTCCATCCGCGACCTGCTGCAAGGACTTCACCAGAGACTCCAGCGCTGCATCCTTCAGAATTATGCCGTAGGCAGCGGCCGATATTACCAGCTCGCGGTCTTCAACGGATGCGGTGAAAAAGACCACCCGCGTGGAAAAGCCCTCGGAGTTAACGATGCTGAGGATTTCCAACCCGGTCAGGCCAGGCATTGAGATGTCGAGAATGGCGATATCCGGCCTTAAACTCCGAATTGCTTTGATGCAGCTCATGCCGTCACTGCAACACGCAACAATTTTGAAGTTATGTTGCGCCCCCAGCATCTTCCTCAAACCCTGCACAACCACCGGACAGGGGTCTGCAATCAGCAAACTGATACAACGCATGATCGGCCCTCAGCCTTATCTTAAACTGCTTCGAGGAGGCTCTTGATTCTCCTTTGTGGATCATTTGTGTTTGTGGATCATTTGTGGCGATCCTGACCGATGTTCGTTTCGGGCCGCCTTCGCAGGCCACCAAAGCGGCTTCTTGCAAGAAGAAAATGGTTTCGTTGGAACCCGTCTGGTGAAACCTCCTCACGCGCCCGTGAGCAAGTTTGCTCTGACCTGATCGGTTTTATGTTCGCTCGACCTTGGCCGTATGAGCATCCTCACGGTGACGTTGCCTACTTTGCTTCATGTCACGAATCCTCGGCGGCCAAAACCCAAGTTTAGGCCGAGCACGCAATGTCTGATATTGGCGGCACGAAGCGGACATGGCCGCGACGTCTGTTGCGAGCCCGTTATGCGCCCAAAAGCGGACTTGTATGGCCGCGACGATTAAATCCGATGGTGACGATGCGCCCGAGTTCCCGATGGTCGCAGCAAAGCTCACGCGCAAGGGAACTCGAACATCCCTCAAGCTGCGGTTCGCAGCTTCATCTGTTTGACTCCGGGCAAACGCATTCGCGTTTGTTAGCCAAGGGGAAACCGGTTCCCACTTTGCGCTGACGCGGCCCTTCGGGTCCGGATCATGCCCTGGCTTACGCAGGCAGCGTTTGCTTGCCCGCGCGGCCTCTCCTTCGGATGTGGCCCAAGCCTCAGTTCAGCTTCTCGATGGCCATCGCGACGCCTTGTCCGACGCCGACGCACATGGTTGCGAGCGCGCGTTTTCCCCCGCGTTTCTCCATCCCGTGCACCGCGGTCAGCGCCAGCCGGGCGCCGCTCATGCCGAGCGGATGACCGAGCGCAATGGCGCCGCCATGCGGGTTGACGAAGTCGGCATCCTCCTGGACGCCGAGCTGACGCAGGCAGGCAATCCCCTGGCTGGCGAAGGCTTCATTGAGCTCAATCAGATCGAAATCGCTGATTTTCAGTCCCAGCCGCTCCATCAGCTTGCGCGTCGCCGGTACCGGACCGATCCCCATGATGCGCGGCGGCACCGCGGCCGAAGCCAGACCGAGAATCCGTGCCCGGGGGTTAAGGCCGTGCTTCTTCACGGCAGCTTCCGAGGCGAGAATCATCGCTGCCGCGCCGTCATTGACGCCGGACGCATTGCCCGCCGTCACCGTACCGGGGTTGCGCACGATCGGCTTCAATTTGGTCAGGCCTTCGAGCGTGGTCTCGGGGCGCGGATGTTCGTCCTTGTCGACGATGACAGGTCCGGCCTTGCCGGCGGGCACCGAGATGGGAATGATTTCCTCGGCGAAATAGCCCGACGCGATCGCCTGTCCGGCGCGCTGCTGCGAGCGGATCGCGAACGCGTCCTGATCGGCCCGCGACACCTGAAACTCCTCGGCGACGTTCTCGCCGGTCTCCGGCATCGCATCGACGCCGTATTGCGCCTTCATCAAGGGATTGATGAAGCGCCAGCCGATGGTGGTGTCGAATATCTCGGCGGAGCGCGAAAACGCCTCCGGCGCCTTGCCCATCACGAAGGGGGCCCGCGTCATCGATTCGACGCCGCCGGCAATCGCGAAATCGATCTCGCCGGCGCGGATCGCGCGTCCCGCAGCGCCAACGGCGTCAAGGCCCGAAGCGCAGAGCCGGTTGAGCGTGAGGCCGGGGATCGAATCCGGCAGGCCCGCCAGCAGCAGCGCCATCCGCGCCACGTTGCGGTTGTCCTCGCCGGCCTGGTTGGCGCAGCCGAAATAAACCTCATCGACCCCCGACCAGTCGATTTTGGGATTGCGCGCCATCAAGGCCTTGATCGGAGCCGCCGCCAGATCGTCGGCGCGCACCTTGGCGAGCGAACCGCCGAAGCGGCCGATCGGGGTCCGCACGGCATCGCATACAAATACATCACCCATCGATCTCTCCCTGGAATGCCGCGGTCCCCTGACCGGCTCGAATTGAGGGCAAGTTTTAGGAGCGGGCCTGCGGCAGGTCAATTGATCGCATCTGCTCCAGCGGTGCGTTCGCGCGAGGCCGGTCATGCCCGCAGAGCCGGGGTCGCGCGCCAAGCCCCTGCCGAGGGCGTGGAAAACACGCCATGTCGCGGCAAAGCGATAGGATCGGCGGCGGAAATTCTGTAGTTTGCGAGAGCTGGAGCCCGGTTCTGATTGGATCAGAACCGAGCTCCAGAGTTCTCACTTTGACGCGTTTTCTACCGCAGATAAGTCTACGCAATCCGCGTAAACTTGATTGCTATGCGAACCGGTGCCCCCTTCACTCGAAAACGCTTCAATGACGATCCAGCCATCCTTTCCCGCGCCGTCAGATGCTGCGCCCGCCGCCGAGGCGGCGGCGCGCGTTACGCCGATGATGGAACAATACCTCGAGATCAAGGCCGCCAATCCCGGATTGCTGCTGTTCTACCGGATGGGCGACTTCTACGAGCTGTTCTTCGAGGATGCCGAAATTGCCTCGCGCGCGCTCGGCATCGTGCTGACCAAGCGCGGCAAGCATCAGGGCATGGATATCCCGATGTGCGGGGTGCCGGTGGAGCGCTCCGAGGATTATCTGCATCGGCTGATCGCGCAAGGCCATCGCGTCGCGGTGTGCGAGCAGACGGAGGATCCGGCAGCGGCGCGCGCCCGCGGCAACAAGAGCGTGGTCCGCCGCGACGTGGTGCGGCTGGTGACGCCGGGCACGCTGACCGAAGACACGCTGCTCGACGCGAAGGCCAACAATTACCTGCTGGCGATCGCCCGCGCGCGCGGATCGGCGGGGGCCGACCGCATCGGGTTGGCCTGGATCGATATCTCCACGTCCGAATTCATCGTCACGGAGTGCACGCCCGGCGAACTCGCGGCGACGCTTGCGCGCATCAACCCCAATGAGGTGATCGTCACCGACGCGCTGTATGGCGATCCCGATCTGGGCCCAAACCTGCGCGAACTTCCGGCGGTGACGCCGCTGACCCGCGATGTCTTCGACAGTTCAACCGCCGAGCGGCGGCTGTGCGATTATTTCGCTGTCGCCACCATGGACGGCCTCTCCGCGATGTCGCGGCTCGAGGCGACCGCCGCGGCTGCCGCCGTCACCTATATCGACCGCACGCAAGTGGGAAAGCGCCCGCCTTTGTCGCCGCCTTCGCGCGAAGCCGCCGGCACCACCATGACGATCGATCCGGCGACCCGCGCCAATCTCGAGCTGACCCGCACACTTGCGGGCGAGCGGCGCGGATCGCTGCTCGATGCCATCGACTGCACGGTGACCCCTGCGGGATCGCGGCTCCTGGCGCAACGGCTGGCAGCCCCCCTCACCGACAGCGCCGGCATCGCGCGGCGGCTGGATGCGATCGCGGCATTCGTCGCGGATGCCGCGGGTCGCGACGAACTCCGCACCACGTTGCGCGCGGCGCCGGACATGTCGCGCGCGCTGGCGCGATTGTCGGTCGGGCGCGGCGGTCCGCGCGATCTTGCAGGATTGCGCGACGGCATTCTCGCCGCGGATCAGGCGCTGGCGCGGCTGGCCGCGATGGAGCAGCCGCCGCAGGAGATCGCCTCCGTCATGGAGGCGCTGCGCCGGCCATCTCGGGAACTGGCGCGCCAATTCGAACGCGCGCTTTCGGAGCAATTGCCCTTGATCAAGCGCGACGGCGGCTTCGTTCGCGAAGGCTATGAGCCGGCGCTCGATGAGGCCCGCAATCTGCGCGACGCCTCGCGCCTCGTCGTGGCCTCGATGCAGGCGCGCTACGCCGATGACACAGGAGTCAAGGGCCTGAAAATCCGCCACAACAATGTGCTCGGCTATTTCGTCGAGGTCACGGCGCAGCATGGCGAGAAATTGATGGCGCCGCCCTTGAACGCGACCTTCATCCATCGGCAGACGCTCGCCGGCCAGATCCGCTTCACGACATCGGAACTCGGCGAGATCGAAGCCAAGATCGCCAATGCCGGCGACCGCGCGCTCGCCCTGGAGCTGGAAATCTTCGAACGGCTCTGTGCGTTGGCGATCGCGGCCAGCGACGACCTGCGTGCCGCGGCGCATGCTTTTGCCATCCTCGACGTCGCCACTGCGCTCGCGAAGCTTGCGGTCGACGACAATTATGTACGGCCGGAGGTCGATAGCTCGCTCGGCTTCGCCATCGAGGGCGGCCGGCATCCGGTGGTCGAGCAGGCCTTAAAGCGCGACGGCCAGCCGTTCATCGCCAATGCCTGCGATCTCTCGCCGGGAGGCGGACAGAAATCGGGCCAGATCTGGCTGATTACCGGCCCCAACATGGCGGGCAAATCGACCTTCCTGCGCCAGAACGCGTTGATCGCGCTGATGGCGCAGGCCGGCTGTTTCGTGCCGGCGTCGCGGGCGCGGATCGGCATTGTCGACCGGCTGTTCTCGCGCGTCGGCGCGGCGGACGATCTGGCGCGCGGCCGCTCCACCTTCATGGTGGAGATGGTGGAAACGGCGGTCATCCTCAATCAGGCCAGCGAACGCTCGCTGGTGATTCTCGACGAGATCGGCCGGGGCACCGCGACGTTCGACGGGCTGTCGATCGCCTGGGCCGCGATCGAACATCTGCACGAGGCCAATCGTTGCCGCGCGCTGTTCGCCACCCACTACCACGAGCTCACCGCGCTCTCGGCCAAGCTGCCGCGGATGTTCAATGCGACCGTCCGGGTCAAGGAATGGCAGGGCGACGTCGTGTTCCTGCATGAAGTGTTGCCGGGTTCGGCCGACCGCTCCTACGGCATTCAGGTGGCGAAGCTTGCAGGCCTTCCCGCGCCCGTGATCGCGCGGGCCAAATCGGTTCTCGCCAAACTGGAGGCGCAGGACCGCGGCCAGGCCGCACGCGCGCTCGCCGATGATCTGCCGCTGTTCGCGGTGCCATCGCGGGCAGCCGCCGAGCCCGCGCCGCCGAGCGAGGCGGAAAAGCTGGTCGAAGCCGTGAAGGCGCTGCACCCGGATGAAATGTCGCCGCGCGAGGCGCTGGAGGCGCTTTATGCGCTGAGGGCGAAACTGCCGAAGGAATAAACGTCCCCTCTCACCATGACGGTCAACGCTTAAGCTTCTTCCGCCCCAACCACCACAGCCCCAGATTCCAGCCGATGCAGGTCGCGAGCGCGAGGCAGAGCCCGATCGCGGAGCCGAAACGCAATGCGGCGAGATGCAGCACCGCGATCCCAAGGCTGAATCCCATCAAGCCCCAGCCGCCATTGGCGATCACGGCGGCGGTCGCCGGCCCGCCGATGCGCGGGTGCAGAATCAGCATGATGCTGGTGAACACCACCGGAAACAGCGCGATCGTGCCGCTCACGCCGGGGCCGACCCAGCCCGACAGCGAGACGACAATGGCCACCAGCGTTGCGACCAGTCCCGCGCGCAATGGAATGTCGTACCAGCGGCGCGTGATCAGTGGCATCTTGACGTGGCGGAAGCGCCGCAGCAGCGGCAGGCAAACGGCAAAGGCAACGGCATTCGCGGCGAGTCCGCCGGCGAGCGACCATGCAACCATTCGCGCCAGCGCGGCGAGGGTGAGCCACGCTGCGACCGCGCCGCCGGCGCTGATCGCGGCATTGCAGCGCTGCGCCAGCACCACATAGATCAGCCCGAGGAAGATGGTCGCGGCGTTGATCGGCAGGCTCGCCAGCGCGCCCTGGGCGATGAACGCCGCATCGTGATCGAGGGCGAGAAACACGTAAGAGGGGCCTGCCGAAATCGGCAGCGTCGCCACCAATGCGCCGATCACCGGGCCCGATCGCTCGGTGATGAAGGAGGCCGTCACCACGAACGCGGCCGCCACCGCCATCCGCAGCACGAGCATCAGAATGAATGTGAGGTCGGGGGACATGGGGGCTCGTGCAGAGGGTTATCTTCCTCCCCCTTTCGGGGGAGGCTCGGGGAGGGGGTAAGCCACGAGCACTCAGTCCGCGGTACCCCCACCCCTAACCCCTAAGAGCGAGCCTTGCTCGTCTCGATCCCGCAAGGGGGAGGGGAATACGCTAACGCCTCACACCCTTTGCATCGTCACCGAAACCTTCGGCCCGTTCTTGATGGTCTGATAGACCACGCAATAGCGCTCGGTGAGCTTCAGAAGCAGGTCGAGTTTTTCCTGTGGCGCCGATGTATCCACGTCGAAGCGCAGACGGATTTCAGCGAAACCGACCGGTGCCTCCCTGTCGATGCCGAGCGTGCCGCGAACATCGAGGTCGCCTTCGGCGGTCACGATGCCGGTTTTCAACGGGAGCTCGATGGCGGTCGCCACCGATTTCAGGGTGACGCCGGCGCAGGCGACCAGCGCTTCCAGCAGCATGTCGCCGGAACACAATTCAAGCCCGGAACCGCCGGTCGCGGGATGCAGCCCAGCCACCGCCAAAGCGCGGCCGGTCTCGACCTTGCAGGCGATGCCTTCGTTGTCGATCGAGCCCTTGGCCCGCAATGTGATGAACGCGGCCTTCGGATCGCTCTTGTATTTTTCCTTGATCGGGGCCTGCGTGGCGCGGAGTTCGGCGGCGTCCATATCGTGCTCCAGAAAAAATTGTGCATCGGATGTAATGAAAGATGGCTCCGGTGTCACCATTTGGTTGGGCATGGCAGTTCTTCCCGATTTAAAAATGCCTTCCCATTTCAATCGGTTAATCGGATAGTCCGGCGAAGAAATAGGCCCGCCCGACGCCCTGCGACGGGAACTGCCGCGCTCCAGGCCGGGGGAAGGCAGCATGGATCGGCTGCCAATTCTTGAATGTCCGTGACAGGCTCGGCACTGTCCGATATCGGGGTAGTTCATGGATAGCGTTGTCAAAGAGGCTAGGCCTGAGGCCGACGAACGTTTCGATACCGCGAGGATTACCGCCGCGGTCGACGCGCTCGCCGCGCAGCATGCCGGACGCGAAGACGTCTTTCGCGCCGACGTGGCGAAACTCTTGAAGGCCGAACTGATCGCCGCGCGCGCCACGGCGCAAGCCGTGCTGCTGAAAGACCGGCACGGGCGGCGTTGCGCCGAGCGGCTGTGTTTCGTCCAGGACGAAATCATCCGCATTCTGTTCGCCGCCGCCACGCGCCATCTCTATCGCTCGCCGATTCCCTCGGGCGCCGAGCGCATGGCGGTCGTTGCGACCGGCGGTTATGGCCGCGGGTTGATGGCGCCGGAATCCGATATCGATCTCCTGTTCATCCTGCCCTACAAGCAAACCGCCTGGGGCGAGCAGGTCGCCGAGGCCATCCTCTACTGTCTCTGGGATATGGGATTGAAGGTCGGCCACGCGACGCGCTCGGTTGATGAATTGATCAGGCAGGCCCGCGGCGACATGACGATCCGCACTGCGATCCTCGAGACCCGGTTTCTGACCGGGGATCGGCCGCTGTATGATGAGCTGGTGGCGCGGTTCGACAAGGAGGTGGTGCAGGGCACCGCCGCGGAATTCGTGACCGCCAAGCTTGCCGAGCGAGAAGAGCGGCACCGCCGCGCCGGGCAATCGCGCTATCTGGTCGAGCCCAACGTCAAGGACGGCAAGGGTGGCCTGCGCGACCTGCACACGCTGTTCTGGATCGCGAAATATGTCTATCGCGTGCGCGAGACCGACGAGTTGCTCGAGCGCGGCGTGTTCGACGCGCAGGAATACCGCACCTTCCGCCGCTGCGCGGATTTCCTGTGGTCGGTCCGCTGCAACATCCATTTTTTCTCGGGCCGCGCCGAAGAGCGGCTGTCATTCGACATGCAGCGCGAGATCGCGATCCGGCTGGGATATACCTCGCACCCCGGCATGCAGGATGTCGAACGCTTCATGAAGCACTATTTCCTGGTCGCCAAGGAGGTCGGCGACCTCACCGCGATCCTGTGCGCCAAGCTGGAAGATCAGCAGGCCAAGCCGGTGCCGGTGCTCAGCCGCATGATGGCGCGGTTCCGGCCCTCCGCCAACCGGCGGCGGGTGCCCGAGAGCGACGATTTCATCGTCGACAACAATCGCATCAATCTGGCCGCTCCTGATGTCTTCAAGCACGATCCGGTCAACCTGATCCGGATTTTCCGCCTCGCGCAGAAGAACAACCTGGCCTTTCATCCCGATGCCATGCGCACGGTGACGCGTTCGCTCGCGCTGATCAACACCCAGCTGCGCGACGATCCCGAAGCCAACCGGCTGTTCATGGAAATCCTGACATCGAACGACGCGGAAATCGTGCTGCGGCGCATGAACGAAACCGGGGTGCTCGGCCATTTCATCCGCGCCTTCGGCAAGATCGTGTCGATGATGCAATTCAACATGTACCACCACTATACGGTGGACGAGCATCTGTTGCGTTGCGTCGGCTACCTGCAGGAGATCGAACGCGGCGGCAACGACGAATTCATTGTCGCCAGCGATTTGATGCGCAAAATTCGCCCCGAGCATCGCGCGGTGATCTATATCACGACGCTGCTGCACGATATTGCCAAGGGGCGCCCCGAGGATCACTCGATCGCCGGCGCGAAAGTGGCGCGACGGCTGTGCCCGCGGCTCGGCTTCAACACGGCCGACACTGAACTGGTCGCGTGGCTGATCGAACAGCATTTGACGATGTCCACGGTGGCGCAATCGCGCGACCTGTCGGACCGCAAGACCATAGAAAATTTCGCGGCCGTCGTGCAATCGGTCGAGCAGATGAAGCTGCTGACGATCCTGACCACCGCCGATATAAGGGGCGTCGGTCCCGGCGTCTGGAACGGCTGGAAGGCGCAACTCCTGCGCACGCTGTATTACGAAACCGAACCGGTGCTGACCGGGGGGTTCTCGGAGGTCAACCGCGCGCAGCGCATTGCCGTGGCTCAACGGGAATTTCGCGCGGCTTTCACGGAATGGCCGGAGCAGGAGCTCAATGCCTATGTCGCGCGGCATTATCCCGCCTATTGGCTCAAGGTCGAACTGCCCCGCAAGATCCGCCATGCCCGCTTCCTGCGCGCCAGCGAGCAGGCCGGCCACAAGCTGGCGATCAATGTCGGCTTCGATGAAGCGCGCGGCGTCACCGAACTCACCATCCTCGCGATGGACCATCCCTGGCTGCTGTCGATCATCGCCGGCGCCTGCGCCTCGGCGGGCGCCAATATCGTCGACGCGCAGATCTACACCACCACCGATGGCCGCGCGCTCGACACCATCGCGATCACACGGGAATACGATCGCGACGAGGACGAGGGGCGGCGCGCGACGCGGATCGGCGAGATGATCGAGGATGTGCTGGAAGGCAAGCTGCGCCTGCCCGAAGTGGTGGCGCGCCGGGCTGCCGGTCGCGGCAAGGCGCGTCCCTTCGTGGTCGAGCCGGAAGTGACGGTCAACAATCAGTGGTCGGACCGTTACACGGTGATCGAGGTGTCCGGGCTCGACCGGCCGGGCCTGCTTTATGAGCTGACAACGGCGATTTCGAAACTCAACCTCAACATCGCCTCGGCCCATGTCGCGACCTTCGGCGAGCGCGCCCGCGACGTGTTCTACGTCACCGACCTGCTAGGGGCGCAAATCACCGCGCCGACGCGGCAGGCCGCGATCAGGAGCGCGCTGGTCCATCTTTTGGCCAACGAGCAGGCCGCGGCATAGGCCGTTCAGCGGTTTTCACGGCCTCTTACGGAATCTCGCCAAACGTCTTGCCGGGAGCGAGCGGCTTTAAGCGGATGAGTCGCGAGTCCTCCACCGCCGCCTGCCGGTGTTTGACGGCTTCCCGATAGACGGGATCGCGGATCATTTCGACAAACGCGGCAACGCTGGGATATTCGGCGATGAAGCAATGATCCCAGTGCTCGTCGGATGGTCCGATCAGCATCAATTCGAAGCTGCCTTGCCAGATCACCTTGCCGCCGAGGCGCATGAATACCGGCCCGCTGTCGCGGCCGTAGGCCGCATAGGCTTCCGCGCCGGTGGCGATCCGTCCGTCGGGATAGGCGGCGCGATCGCGCAAGCGGACCAGATTGAGCATGTGGATCGGCCCTGCGCGATTGTTGTCGCGAAACCGGGCGAAAACTTCCTTGGTCGGATCGACATGGCCTGTCATCGTCATTGCCTCACTGCCAGCCATCACCTGACGCTGCGTGCTATCATGGCTCAGGCGATCAACCGCTTGGTGTCTAGGGGGAGAGCAGGATGAACGCAATTGCCAACATTTTGGTGGCGCTGGTCGCCGCGCTGCATGTCTATTTTCTGATTCTGGAGATGTTCCTCTGGACCAGGCCGCTGGGCCTGAAGACCTTTCGCAACTCGCCCGAGAAGGCGGCTGAATTCGGCGGTCCTGGCCGCCAATCAGGGTCTCTATAATGGCTTTCTTGCCGCGGGCCTGGTCTGGGGACTGGTTCAGGCCATCCCCGGTTTTGCCTTCCAGATCAAGGTGTTCTTCCTGCTTTGCGTGATCGTCGCCGGCGTCTATGGCGCGGCCAGCGTCAGCCGCAGGATTCTGTTCGTCCAGGCGGCGCCCGCTGCCGTCGCCCTGCTGCTGGTCTGGCTGGCGTGAGGTCGTTCACCTTTCGAGAGCGCATCGCCTTGCATTGGCATCATCGTTCATCCAGTATCGCGCGAGCGGTGACATCCGGCACGGTTGGACCAGATCATCGACATAATCAAAAGCTCAGGTGAGGCAGCGACATGAGGAACAGCCTTTTTCATTTCGTCACGGGTACGGTGGTTGCATTGGCGCTGTCGGCGTCATCGGCCCATGCGCAGAAGAAGTACGATCCGGGCGCGACCGATACCGAGATCAAGATCGGCCAGACCGTGCCATTCAGCGGACCGGCCTCCGCCTACGCCACCATCGGCAAGACCCAGGCGGCCTATTTCAACATGATCAATGAGCAAGGCGGCGTGAATGGCCGCAAGATCAAGCTGATTCAGTATGACGACGCCTATAGCCCGCCCAAGGCCGTCGAGCAGGTGCGCAAACTGGTCGAGAGCGATGAGGTGTTGCTCACCTTCCAGATCATCGGCACTCCCTCCAATGCGGCGGTCCAGAAGTACCTCAACGCCAAGAAAGTGCCGCAACTGTTCGCCGCCACCGGCGCATCCAAATTCACCGATCCAAAGAACTTCCCGTGGACGCTGGGGTTCAATCCCAACTACTTCGTCGAGGGACGCATCTACGGCCAATACATCCTCAAGCAATATCCGAAGGCCAAGGTCGGCGTGCTCTACCAGAACGACGATCTCGGCAGGGATTACCTGAACGGCATCAAGGCCGGCCTCGGCGACAAGGCCGCGACGATGATCGTGGCCGAGGCGTCGTACGAAATGACCGATCCAACCATCGATTCGCAAATCCTCAAGCTGAAGTCCGCCGGCGCCGACCTGCTATTCGACGCGTCGACGCCGAAATTTGCGGCCCAGACCATCAAGAAGAACGCCGAACTCGGCTGGAAGCCGATACACATCCTCGACATCAACGCCACTTCAGTCGGCGCGGTGATGCAGCCCGCAGGGCTGGAGGCCTCCAAGGGCGTGATCAGCGTCAACTACGGCAAGGACCCGCTTGATCCGACCTGGAAAGATGATCCGGGCATGAAGAAGTATTTCGACTTCATGGCGAAGTACTACCCGGAAGGCGACAAGAATTCCAACTTCAATACCTACGGCTACAGCACGGCGCAGTTGATGGTCCATGTCTTGAAACAGTGCGGCGACGATCTGACCCGCGAAAACGTGCTCAAGCAGGCCACCAACCTGAAGAACGTCCAGCTTGACCTCTCGCTGCCCGGAATCGTCGGCAACACCACGCCCAACGATTATCGGGTCAACAAGCAGTTGCAGATGATGAGGTTCAACGGCGAGCGCTGGGAACTGTTCGGTCCGATCCTCGAGGATACCGGTGCTGCCGGCTGACGTCGGTGCATCCAGACAGTCTGGACCAAGGCCGTCATCGCGAACGCTTCCCCCGCGATGGCGGTCTCAAATTCTCGCCGACGGTAGGGTTAAGCCTATCTGAACGCCTTCTCCGTCAGTCAGTTACGCAGCCCGGCCGCTGCAGCGATTAACCATCGTTTAAGACGGCTTTAAACCCGCCCCGCTACCTTGGCCCGCATCGGATGGCGTGGGCGTTTGCGTATGGCGTGGGGACGGAAAAAGAGCGGCGGGCGCAAGGAGCCGCAATTCGGCCTCGGCGCCTCGCTTGCGGAATTGCGTCTCGGTCCGCAGGATCGAGTCGCGCCCGCTGAGCAGGAGAAGCCGAAGAAACAATCCCCCAAACGCCAGGCCATCGATAGCGACGATGACGACGATGCTCCGCGCGAGCGAAAGCCGCGCGTAAGCCGATCGAGTCGAAAGCGCAAATCCGCGGGCAAGGCGCGCGGCGGTCTGTTTCGCCTGCTGTACTGGGGCGCGGTGCTCGGCCTGTGGGGCGCGATCGCGCTTGTCGGCGTCCTTGTCTGGGTCGGCGCCCATCTGCCTGCGATCCAGTCGCTCGAAATCCCGAAACGGCCGCCGACGATCCAGATCACCGGGCTTGACGGCAGCGTGCTGGCGATCCGGGGCGAAATGGCCGGCGCCAATGTCGCGCTGAAGGACCTGCCGCCCTATCTGCCGAAGGCCTTCATCGCCATCGAAGACCGCCGCTTCTATTCGCATTACGGCGTCGATCCCTTGGGGATAGCACGCGCGGCGGTCACCAACATCCTGCATCGCGGCGTTTCGCAGGGCGGCTCGACGCTTACCCAGCAACTGGCCAAGAATTTGTTCTTGACCCAGGAGCGCACATTTCAACGGAAGTTGCAGGAACTCGAACTCGCGCTGTGGCTGGAGCGCAAGCACTCCAAAGCCGAGATTCTCGAACTCTACCTCAACCGCGTCTATTTCGGCTCCGGCGCCTATGGCGTCGAGGCTGCGGCCCAGCGCTATTTCGGCAAGTCCGCCAAGAACGTGACGCTGGCAGAGGCCGCGATGCTCGCAGGCCTGGTCAAGTCGCCGTCGCGGCTGGCGCCCAATCGCAACCCCGAAGGCGCCGAGCAGCGCGCGCAGACCGTGCTTGCTGCCATGGCGGAAGCCAAGTTCATCACCGAAGCGCAGGCGCAGGCTTCGATCGGGCACCCCTCCTACCATGTGAAACCGGCTGGCGCCGGCACGGTCAACTATGTGGCGGACTGGATCGGCGAGGTGCTCGACGATCTCATCGGCCAGATCGACCAGAGCATCGTGGTCGAAACTTCGATCGACCCGAAACTGCAGGCGGTCGCCGAAGCCGCCGTGATCGACGAGCTTGCGGCAAAGAGCGTGAAATTCAACGTCAGCCAGGGCGCGCTGGTGGCGATGACGCCCGATGGCGCGGTGCGCGCCATGGTCGGCGGCCGCAACTATGCCGAAAGCCAGTACAACCGCGCGGTGACCGCCAAGCGCCAGCCGGGTTCGGCCTTCAAGCCCTTCGTCTATCTCACCGCGATCGAAGCCGGGTTGACGCCGGACACGATCCGGCAGGATGCGCCGCTCGACGTCAAGGGCTGGAAACCCGAGAACTACAGCCATGAATATTTCGGCGCGGTGACGCTGACCCAGGCGCTGGCGATGTCGCTGAATACGGTGGCGGTACGGCTTGGGCTGGAAGTCGGACCCAGGAATGTGGTGCGCACCGCGCACCGGCTCGGCATTTCGTCGAAGCTGGACGCCAATGCCTCGATCGCGCTTGGCACTTCCGAGGTCTCGCTTGTCGAGCTGGTCGGCGCTTATGTGCCGTTTGCGAATGGCGGCCTCGGCATCTCCCCGCATGTCGTGAACAAGATCCGCACCGTCGACGGCAAGGTGGTGTATACGCGGCCCCCGACCAGCTTGGTCAGGTGATCGAACCGCGCAACGTCGCGATGATGAACACCATGATGCAGGAGACGCTGCTCAGCGGCACCGCGCACAAGGCCGAGCTTCCAGGCTGGATGGCCGCCGGCAAGACCGGCACCAGCCAGGATTTCCGCGACGCCTGGTTCATCGGCTACACCTCCAACCTCGTCACCGGCGTCTGGCTCGGCAATGACGACAATTCGCCGACCAAGAAGGCAACCGGCGGCGGCTTGCCGGTGGAGATCTGGACCAGATTTATGAAAGCAGCCCACCAGGGCGTGCCGGCCGCGGCCTTGCCGGGTTCGCAGACGGGTGGATTGTTCTCGAACATCGCGCAGGCCACGCCACAAGCCAGCGTGGCGGCCAACTCGCCGCAGCCGCCCGCAATTGTCGCTGGCAGGCCGGCGCCGACGCGAGCTTCGGTTCGACCCGAGGCGGCGAGCGGATTGGACGGTTGGCTGATGGACCGGCTGTTCGGACGGTAGATCTACGTTTGCGCGATCCCGGAGAAGAGCGGCTTTCGGCGATTGTCCGGCCAGCTTGGTTCAGCGGCCGTCCGGCGTGCGAACGCCGACCCAGTTGTCACGCACCTGATGATAGTGAACGCTCGGGTCGTAGACGGGCGTGGCGAGATGCAGCACCTGGGGCGACAATCGCCCTAGGGTGTTCAAGACGGCATACGACGCCACCACGCGATCATGCTGTGCGGCCACGAGCGCGACACGGGCATTGACCAGCGCCTGCTGCGCGTTCAGCACGTCGAGTACCGTACGCTGGCCGACGGTCGCTTCCTTCTGCGTGCCGAGCAGGGCGATCTCCGAAGCGTCGACCTGGGATTGCGAGGATGTAACCTGGGCCTTGCCCGCCAATAGCTGGCCCCATGCCGTAATAAGATCGGCGCGGGCCTGATCGCGAACCTGCTCGAGCGTGAGGCGCTGCTGCTCCAGCGTTTCCTTCGATTGCCGGATCAGCGAATATTCCGCGCCGCCCTGATAGATCGGCATGCTCACCTGGGCGACCGCCGACGCGTTGAATTGCCGAATCTGCGTGATGGTCTGTTGCCAGTTTCGTTGAACGCTGGCCTGCAATGTGACGGTCGGAAACAGCGCCCCCTCGTTGACTTTCACAGTGAGAAAATTGACATCGATGCCGTACATCGCGGCCGTCACGTTCGGGTTTTCCGCCAGGCTGATATCGGCGGCGTCGCGCAGCGTTTCGGGCAAATAGCGATCCACCGGGGAAGCCGGCGCGAGTTGCGCCGGTTCGTTGCCGATGATGCGGCGAAAGTTCGCGCGCGTCGTCGTCAGAGTGGCTTCGGCGGCGAGTTGCTGGCTGCGGCCCGCCGCCAGCTGCGCTTCGGATTGCGCGACGTCGGTGGGGGTGACCAGCCCCGCAGCGTAGCGCTGACGGGTCTGTCTCAGGGTTTCTTCGAGAACCCGTGTATTGCTGCGCTGGACCTCCAGGATGGCGGCATCGCGCAGAAAGTCCATGTAGATGGTGGCCGCCGCCAATAGAACGGACTGTTCCATCAGCCGCAGACCTTCCCGCGCTCCAAAGACCTGGCTCTCCGCGGCCCGGGTCTTGTTGGCGGTTTGATTGCCGTTGAAGAGCGTCTGGGTCACGGTGACGCCGACCGAGTGAGGGCCATTCGGCCCATCCTCTGATTGTTGTTTTGCTGCCCAAATTGAGGAGTTGATTGCTATATTGACCTCCGCCACTCGCGGTCACCGTGGCCTTGGGGCGGTAGCCGGACAACGCCTGGGGCACGTTTTCGTCGGTGGCGCGTACCGTGGCGCGTTGCGCATTGAGTTGCGGATTGTTCTGATAGGCGCGCAGCAGCGCCGCCTCCATGGTGTCGGCGCGGGCAGGGGTTGCGGCTATCTGGATAACGAGAAGAGCCGCCGTTGCGGCTCGGCCCAGGACTGTCGCGCGTTGCATATTCGACTTATCCAACTCCGCGCGTCGGCTGACAACATCCATATGCAATTCTTGAGTTGACCAAAAGCGCATACCTGCGCGGCCGTCCGACGGCCGGCGCCGCAGTTCGCGCGCAAGGTCGGACTTGCTCCAGATGGCGGGCGTTGAGCGGCTGGCGGCTTGACGGATGAGCAGCAGCGCGCCGATCTTGCTCTAGTCCTGAATGCCGTAGCGATGCAGGTCGTTGCCGTGGGTGTCGAGCCAGGTCTTGGCGCGTTCGACATGATCGCAGGCCCTTCCGACGACCCTCCAGAACCGTGTCGAATGGTTCATTTCGACGAGATGGGCCACTTCATGGGCAGCAAGATAGTCCAGCACATAGGGCGGCGCGAGGATCAGCCGCCACGAGAACGACAATGATCCGGCGGATGTGCAGGATCCCCAGCGGCTCGACTGATCGCGGATCGACAACCGTTTGACCTTTACGCCCAGCGCCTGGGCATAGGACGTCGACGCCCTCTGCAGGTCCTTGCGGACTTCGCGCTTCAGATAATCGTGGACCCGCCGCTCGATATGCTCGGCGCCGCCTGCGACACAGATGATCCGCTCACCGCTTTCGCGAATTTCGGTCCAGACCGTGCCACGCTGACCGGCGCGATGCACGATCCTGTGCGCGACGCCGCGCAGCGGAACCACGGTGCCCGGAAGAAACGGCGCTGCCTTTGGCAACCGGCCGAGGCGCGCGGCAATCCAGCCGCCGTGACGCTGTGCGAAATCCTTGGCGTCGGCGATGGTGCCGCGTGGCGGCATGGTCAGGATCGCTTCGCGGTCGCTTGGATGAATGCGCAAGGTATAGCGCCGCGCACGCCGATGGCGGCGCAGCCGAACCGAGTAGATTTGCGAGCCGTGCTTGACCAGAAGACGAGAAGGTTCGTAAGGCCGCCGATAAAGAAGGGCGCGAGTGGCCATGTCTGTAATTCCGGGGATCAGGAGTTCGCCCGGATTCTGCCATATCCGCCGCCAGTGAAATCGCTCGGCGCAAAAACAAATCATTTGCCCAATATACAGGGGTTGGCCGCCCAACCGGCCCTATAGGATGGGCCTGGAACGAAAAAAAATTGGCCGAAAGTCACCCGATCAGGCACCACAAGGATTGAAGCAAAACTCATTCTTTCGGAGGGCCCGGAATCGGGGTTTCCAAGGGCCAATTCAGGGGGTTAGCCGCCCCTGAATTCGTGCCTGATTCGGTCGCGAACCCGAGGGTTCCGCACCGAAGTCGCCAGGTTGCGGCTTACTCAGCCGCATACGCGAGCGAAGGCTTCCTGTTTGCCGCCGACATCATGAAATCGGAGATGCGCGGCACGATTTCCGACTTGAAGCGCGAGCCGTTGAAGACGCCGTAATGGCCGACGCCCTTCTGCACATAATGCACCCGGCGGTGATTGGGAATCGAACTGCACAGCGAGTGCGTCGCTTCGGTCTGCCCAAGCCCGGAAATGTCGTCGTTCTCGCCTTCCACCGTCATCAACGCGACGCGCCGCACCTTCGAAGGGTCGACCGGCTTGCCGCGGTGGGTCATCTCGCCTTTCGGAAGAGCGTGCTTGATGAAAACGGTGTCGACCGTCTGCAGATAATACTCCGCCGACAGATCCATCACCGCGAGATATTCGTCGTAGAAATCGCGGTGCTTGTCGACCAGGTCGCCGTCGCCCTTCACCAGGTTCCTGAACAGGTCCTTGTGGGCGTCCATGTGGCGGTCGAGATTCATGCTGATGAAGCCGTTGAGCTGCAGGAAGCCCGGATAGACGTCGCGCATGACTCCCGGATGCGGAAACGGCACCTTGGTGATGACGTGATTGCGGAACCAGTCGATGCCGCGCTCGGCGGCGAGGTCGTTGACCGCCGTCGGGTTGCGGCGGGTATCGATCGGGCCGCCCATCAGCGTCATTGAAATCGGAACGTAGGGATCGTTTTCCGCTTCCATCACGGACACTGCCGCCACCACCGGCACCGAAGGCTGGCACACCGCGATCACATGCATGTTGTTGCCGAGCACGTGCAGCATCTCGATGACGTAATCGACATAATCGTCCAGATCGAAGCGGCCCTCCGTCAGCGGCACCATCCGCGCATCGGCCCAGTCGGTGATGTAGACCTCATGGGTCGGCAGGAACGCCTCGACCGTGCCGCGCAGCAGCGTCGCATAGTGACCCGACATCGGCGCCACGATCAGCACCCTCGGCTGGGGCGCGCGCAGCGGGCGCGTCAGCTTGCGATCGAAGTACAACAGGCGGCAGAACGGCTTTTCCCAGATGACGCGAATCTCGACAGGCGTGCGGATGCCGTTCACATCGGTGTCGTTGAGGCCCCATTCGGGCTTGCCGTAGCGGCGCGTGGTCCGCTCGAACAGCTCGCAGCCGGCGGCAATGGATTTGCCGATCTCGGTATGCGACCACGGATTGAGCGGATTCTGAAACAGGATTTTTGTGGCGTCGCTAACGGCGCGCGCTGGATTGAGCGACGCATGCGCCATTTCGTACATCCAGTACATCGGCGTCGTAAGCGCCGGACTGCCTTCGGCCACCAGTGGCGGTGCGCCGCCAAATTCACCAATCGGCATTTAGCCCTCGTCTCTTTTGCATCGCAGCATAGTGCCGAATGCGTAATAAAGCGTCAATGCACAGATCGGTATTTCTACGCGGCGCACAAGCAGAAGATAGCTCAAATCCCCGGGAAGAGCAGGCTTATTCACCGCTCTGAATCAATGAGCCGTGGCGCCGCGCGCTGCGCAAAAGCGCAAGAAATACCGCAAATGACGCGATAAACAGCACGACGTTGATGGCGAGCGCATCGACCATCAGGTCGGCGCGAAACACGTGGTCCATCAACAGCGCCCGCATACCCTCGAACACGTAAGTGGGCGGCAACGCCCATGCGACATATTGAAGCCAATGCGGCAACACCGTCACCGGATAGTAAATGCAGGCCAGCGGCATCAGGCCGAACATCAGCGTCCAGACGATGCTTTCGGCGCCGAGGCCGTGCCGCAGCACCAGTCCCGAGACGAAGATCCCCACCGACCAGCTGGTGAAAATCAGGTTGCAGAAGAAGGCGATCAGCGGAAATCCGATGCCGTAGAGATTGAAGTCGAAGAAGATCATCGCCAGCAGCGTCATTGGAATGACGCCGATCGCGAGCCGGATCAGGCTCATGATCATCAACGCGATCAGAAACTCGATCGGCTTCAGCGGGCTCATCATCAGGTTGCCGAGATTGCGCGCCCACATCTCCTCGAGAAACGAGATGGAAAAGCCGAGCTGTCCGCGAAACAGGATGTCCCACAGGATCACCGCGCCGACCAGCGTGCCGCCGGCGCGCGCGAAAAACCCGGCATTCTGCGAGATGTAAGTCTGCAGAAATCCCCAGGTGATGATCTGCAGCGCCGGCCAATACAGCAATTCCAGGAGCCGCGGCCACGACGACATCAACAGATACCAGTAGCGCAGGATCATCGCGTTGATCCGGTGCGGCGCGATACCCCCGGCCAGGATGAGCCTGCTCACGGCGCGCCCTCCTGAACCCGCCCGCGCGCGACGTCGAGGAACACTTCCTCGAGCGTCGTCCGGTTGTAGCGGGCCATGATCTTGTCCGGACTGTCGTCGTCCTCGATGCGGCCGCGTTTCATGATGATGACGCGGTCGCACAGGCGCTCCACCTCGAGCATGTTGTGCGATGCCAGCAGGATGGTCGCGGCTTTTTCCTTGCGATAGGTTTCAAGGTGCTGCCGGATCCAGTCGGCCGTGTCGGGATCGAGCGAGGCCGTCGGTTCATCCAGCAACAACAATTCGGGCTGATTGATCAGCGCTTTTGCCAGCGCCACGCGGGTCTTTTGCCCGGCCGAGAGCTTGCCGTTGGCACGGTCGAGGAAATCGCCGAGATCGAGGTCGGCCGCGAGCCTCTCGATGCGCTCGCCCAGGTTCTCCACCGCATAGAGCCGGCCGAAGATGGTCAGGTTCTGCCGCACCGTGAGCCGCATCGGCATATCGACATAGGGGCTTTCGAAATTCATCCGGCCGAGCACATCGGCGCTTTGGTCGGGCATCGAGCAGCCCAGCACCTGGATGCGCCCCGAACTCGGCAGCACCAGCCCCATGATCATGGCAATCGTCGTGGTCTTGCCGGCGCCGTTGCCGCCGAGCAGTCCCGTGATGCTGCCACGGTCGATGCGGAACGACACATCATCGACGGCGCGGGTGGTGTTGTAGAGCTTTGTCAGGTGCGCGACCTCGATCGCGGCCGATTCGCCGTGATTGGCCGCGGCAGGCTGGGATATGATCGCACCATCATTCATCATGCGGGCCGTTCATTGGGCCATCGGGGCCATAAGCGCAAGGTTCCAGCGCAAGGCTCCCGCAGCAATTTGCGCATCCCGGAAGCGCGCCGGGCCGGCGAATTTGTCGTCGGCGCCTTACGCGGCTAAGCTTCGGCATGGGCCAATCTCAAGTTCCATGACAGACGTCGCCGCCTCCGATTTCCGCCATCCGCGCCGCTATGTCCGTCTGGACACGATATTGCGGCTGCGCTGGCTCGCCGTGCTCGGCCAGCTCGTGGCCATCTTCGTCGTGGTGCAGGGGCTCGAATTCGACGTCGAGGTCGCCCCCTGTGTGACCATCGTCGGCCTTTCCGCGCTGCTCAACCTCGTCCTGCAGATCAGCTTCAATCCGATGCAGCGGCTGGAGCCGGCCTACGCGGCGGCGTTGCTGGCGTTGAACATCGTCGAACTGGCCGGACTGCTGTTTTTCACCGGCGGCCTACAGAACCCTTTTTCATTTCTGTTTCTTGCCCCGGTCCTGATTTCGGCGACGGCGCTGCCGATCAGGCTGACCATGGCGCTCGGAGTCCTGGCGGTCGCCTGCGCCTCGGTTCTGGTATTTTTTCATTTTCCGCTGCCTTGGGACAGTGACGACCCCCTGGTGCTGCCGCCAATCTATCTGTTTGGCGTCTGGCTTTCGATCGTGGTCGCCATAGGCGTCACCAGTCTTTATGCCTTCCAGGTTGCCGAGGAAGCCCGCAAGCTGTCGGACGCGCTGGCGGCGACCGAGCTGGTACTGACGCGGGAACAACATCTCACCCAGCTCGACGGCCTTGCTGCCGCGGCTGCCCATGAACTCGGCACGCCGCTGTCGACCATTTTTCTGATTTCGCGCGAGCTGGAGCGGACGTTGCAGGATAACGGCCAGCTGGCGGGCGACATCAAGACGTTGCGGGAACAGGCGCAGCGCTGCCGCGACATTCTCGCCAAGATCACCCAGCTCTCCTCGACCGACGCGCCATTCGACCGCATGCCGCTTTCCGCGCTGATCGAGGAAACGGTGGCGCCGCATCGCGATTTCGGCGTAGCGATCAAGGTCCGCATCGCGGTTGCGGGCACTGCCGAGCCGGCCGGAACCCGAAATCCGGCCATCCTTTATGGTGTCGGCAACATCCTGGAAAACGCCGTCGATTTCGCGCGGACGACCGTGGAGGTGAACGCGTGGTGGAATGCCGAAACCGTCGAGATCGTCATTTCCGATGACGGGCCGGGGATTGCGCCCGACATGCTCAAGCGCATCGGCGAACCCTATTTGTCGAGGCGCAGTGGCGACGAGGCCCAGGGCGAGCGCAGCGGTTTGGGTCTTGGCGTATTTATCGCGCGCACCCTGCTCGAGCGCACCGGCGCAAAGGTCTCCTTCAGCAACCGGGTTTTCCCGGATCATGGCGCCGTGGTTCAGATCGCCTGGCCGCGAAGCCGTTTCGAGGCGCGCGAGCCCGCCGCGGAATTGCTTTAAAGTGCCTCTCAGGCACCGGGAGAACCGCCAGATCGACCTTCTCTGGTCTTGGCAGCGCCAGCTGCCACGCCATATGTTGCAATGTCTGACACAAGAGGCCGTATCGTGAGCGCCATCGCTGAACTGACCGGGCACGCCGACCGCTCCCTCCTGATCGTGGAGGACGACAAGCCGTTCCTGGAACGCCTCGCGCGCGCCATGGAAACCCGCGGCTTCACGGTGACTTCCTGCGACAGCGTCTCCGAGGGCCTGGCGCAGATCGGCCGGTCGGCGCCGGCCTTTGCGGTGGTGGATTTGCGATTGGGCGACGGCAACGGTCTTGACGTGGTGTCCGCGTTGAAGCGCAAGCGCCCCGATGCGCGCGCGATCGTGCTGACCGGCTACGGCAACATCGCCACCGCGGTGACCGCGGTAAAGCTGGGCGCGGTGGATTATCTTTCGAAGCCCGCCGACGCCGACGATGTGGTTGCGGCCCTTCTCGCGAGCGGCAATCAGAAGTCCGAGCCGCCGAGCAATCCGATGTCGGCGGATCGCGTGCGCTGGGAGCACATCCAGCGCATCTACGAGATGTGCAACCGTAACGTCTCGGAAACCGCGCGGCGGCTGAACATGCATCGCCGCACCCTGCAACGGATTCTGGCCAAGCGCGCGCCGCGCTGATTCCTGTCCGGAGCGTGGACTTGCAGGCATCTCACCAGATGCGAATACGCGGGAGCATGCTAGAGGCGAGATAGCGGGCAGCGGGCTTGTCGAAACGGATTGGACTTCGCCGCAGGATCCGGATGAGACTTACGCGGCGGCCATCGTCTCCCATCGCGCCTTGGCGTAGGGGGCGACTTGCGGTTGTTTGTCGTAGCCCTGTGTGCCGGCCGTGAAGTAGGATTCGAGTTCCGTCAGCGCGAGATATTCCCATTCCCTGGCGTGGCCCAGGAGAGAGCTGCTTTGCCGGGGACGAAAGGCCGCGGTTTGACGGTACAGAGATGCGATCGCGCGATATCGGCGCACGTTTTCCAGGACGGCTTCCTTACTCATAGGCATGAGCACTCTCCCCTTTCTTTCCCCTTGCTCATGACGACTGTGGGCCACAACAATTTTCGAATTCGTTAGCGGGCTTGGCAGAGAGCCGGAATGGTTTCCGAACCCTTGACTGCCTCGCAACGAGTTCAGCGGCGACCTTTGATACAGGTGGAGTCCCGGATTATTGCCACGAGACCAATCCGGGCGTATTTACCGAGTACATCATTACGCTTCCGCGCGACGCGGCGGCACCGCTTCAGACAGGAAGCCGGAATGACCGTTGGTGGCACATTTGTATGGACCGGCCGTGCGTTGCAAGCCGAATGTGATGATCTGGAGATGATTGGTCTTGCGCTTCTGTATCCGGCCCTTGAACGGAGCTTTTGTGCTCCTGGCCATCATGGATATCCGCGCACATCCGATCTCATTCTGAGAAAGGCCCTGAAAGGCCGGTAGTGCCACCAGATCACGGATGCGACGGCGAGACCGTTTCTCCATCTCCTCAATCCAACTCGCAGACCTCGGCAGGTATCTTTCTGCTTTGCTTGGTGGTGCTAGGGATCAGCCCTTAGGTTGAACCCGAGCGCTTACACTGTTCTCGGCTCAACGCGTGCTTCGTAGCTGCGACCTTGCGCCAAAACGGTCCAGGTGATCCGCGCCAGCTTGTTGGCCAGTGCAGTTGCCAGAACATTGTGATGCAGGCGTTTTGCGGCGGCCGTGAGCCACGCTCCGAAGCTGTGCTTTGCCCAGTTTGCTGGCCTGAGCAAAATAACGCGAGCGCCCTGCATGAACAGCATGCGTAGACAGCGATTGCCACGCTTGGTGATGCGGCCGAGGATGGTACGATCACCTGTGGACATCTGCTTCGGCACCAGGCCGAGCCAGGCGGCAAAGTCGCGCCCTCTTGCAAAGGCAATTCCGTTGCCGATCGCAGCTACCATTGCGCTGGCGATGAGCGGGCCGATGCCGGGAACGGTCATCAATTGGCGGCAACTCTCACTGCCATGCGCCAGAGCCTCGATCTCATCGGTGACGTGTTCGATGCGTTCATCAAGACGCCGCCAATCGCCGCTGAGGTCTTCCATGATCCTGATCATGCGAGGTGACAACACGTCGATGCGTTTAGCCAGGATGTCCGGAAGCTGTTGGCGGAGGAAGCGAAGCCCCTGACGTACCGCAATGCCATGCTCCAAGAGAAAGCCGCGGATCTGATTGATCACAGCGGTTCGTTGCCCGACCAGGCGAGATCGCACCCGGTGCAGGGCTTGTAGATCAAGCTGATCGTCGGTCTTCACTGGAACGCAGCGTGTGGACGGCCGCTGAACAGCCTCCGCGATCGCGTGGGCGTCTCTGAAGTCGTTCTTGTGGCCTTGCCGGAACGGTTTGGCATAAGCGGGCGGTACCTGCTTTACGTCATGGCCGAGCGCACTTAGCTCGCGAGCCACATAGTGCGTCGCCATGCCAGCTTCGATTCCGATCAAGCACTGCGGCACATTGGCGAGCCGGGCGGCGATCCGGCCGCGAGCGATCTTCTCCCGCAAAACGATTGCCCCCTTGTCGTCGAGGCCGATCAAATGCAGGGTGTTTTTGCCTGTATCGATACCAATGGTGTGAGCGACTGTAGCGGCTGTCTTATGGGACATGACGATGTGCTCCTCGTGCTTCTAAGCCCCCGCTCATTCTCTGAGCGGTTCGGGGCGGGAGCACGGCCGGTCCATCCCATTCTGAGACAGGCCGACGGGCACCGAGATTGTCTGCTGATCGGGCAAGACCGGAAGTGACCGGCGCATGACCCAAATTTCGCTTTTTGACCCGCAACAGATGTCGCGGCCTGCAAATGTGGACAGCAGCTGGGTAGCTTGATCTGTGTTCTAACCTCCAAAAGCCATGCCGTAATGTGATACAAATTGCGCGGCGACGAGACTTACCGGCTGCATCCTTTACGATTGAGGAGCGCGCGCGGGATGTTGACATTTCGAACCTCAATCACTTTCGCGGTGATGGCGTTTATCATCACTCTAGCCGTGCTGATGATCGCAATACAGGTCCGGGCTCTTCGTTGGGCTACGCAGGAAGCCGCATCTGCCTATATGGATGCGACCAGTGCGAAGGCCTTCGGGCGCCTCCAGACTGAAATAACCGCCATAGCTTCATTGGTGCATGTGCTGGCGACCAGTTCCAGTGTGGCCGATTTAAATGAGACAACCGAGACCGGCCACGCGATCCCACTATTCAAAGCCGCATTGCAGGAACTGCCCCAAATGGACAGTGTCTATGCCGGTTTCGAAAATGGTGCTTGGTTGCAGGTGCGGCGCATAGGCGATCTCAACGATGAGCAGCGCGGAAGGCTACGTGCGACGCCTGACGCTAACATTGCGATTAATTTGGTCCGCCCCACCCCCAGTGGCGAGCTGCCTATGCGACGAATTTTCGAAGATCAGCAGGGCAACGAAGTCGGGCAACTTGATCTATGGAGATACGGATACGACGCGCGCAAGCGGCCCTGGTATCGCGAGACGATGAAAGCCGACCGACCGCTGGTCTCATCGCCTTATCTTGCGTTTAGCATCGGCGCACCGGTGATCACGGTTAGCGCACCCTTGCGAGGCAAAGTCCCCGGCGTCCTTGCCGCTGATCTCAAGCTCGACACCTTCAGCGATTTCGTCCAAGCACAACGGCCTGGAGAGCACGGTATCGTCTTGATCTTCGATTCGGCCGGCTCGCTTATAGCCCACCCCAATTTTGCACAATTCGTTGTCGATGCGATGACGCATCCATCCCGACCGCAATTGCCAAACATCAAGGAGATCAACTCGGGGGTCGTGGCGGCAGTCTTGCAAAGGTCGGATGGTCGCGACCACTACGACGGAAGTATCCGTGACGACCGCGGGCGGGACTATCTGTTCAGGGTGGCGAAATTCAGTCTGGGTAAGCAGTACAACGCCAACATATTGTTGCTGGCGGCCCAAGAAGACTTTGCCCAGGATGTTCGAAGGCTCCAGTTCACCGCACTGATCCTTGCAATCATCGCTGGCGCTGCTTTTATTCCGGTTGTCTGGATATTTGGTAGCGGAATGTCTCGTTCCTTGAATGGCATAACGGCGCAGGCACTGAAACTCCAGAACCTGGCTGCACCCGACCCCCCGCTAGTCACATCACGCATTAAGGAAATTCACGAACTTGGCAGTGCAATGGAACTCGCGCAGCGCACCATATGGTCGTTCGCGCACTTTGTCCCTAAGGAGATCGTCCAGCGGATTATTGATAATTCCATCTCCACCGAGCTTGGCGGAGTCCGAGAGGAGATTACCGTCGTTTTCACCGACGTCCGGGATTTTACGACTATCGCCGAGTCCGCCGACCCCGACATTCTCATGCACCAAACGTCGCGCTATTTCTCCGTACTTACAGAGGCTTTCCTCGCCGAAGGCGGAACAGTCGACAAGTTCATTGGTGACGCTGTGATGGTGTTCTGGAATGCACCCAATCCACAGCCAGACCACGTCGAGCGAGCCTGCCGGGCAGCTCTTGCTGGCAGACTGGCGTGCGAAAAGCTCAACTCCCAGTTTGAAATTGAGGGTCTGAAGCCGTTCTTCACGCGGTTTGGCATTCATGTCGGGGAGGCCGTCGTCGGCAACCTTGGGTCGACTGAGCGCATGAACTACACGGCCCTTGGCAATACGGTGAATCTGGCAGCTCGCCTCGAAGGCCTGAACAAGCAATTTGGGACCGCCATCCTTGTGAGCGAAGGCGTCTATTTGCGGGTTCAGCACTGCTTCCAGTTCAGAGCCTTCGAGTTGGTCATTGCCAAGGGCATGACAAAGGAAACCCGCATCTTCGAGCTCGTCAGGTCATCGACATGAAGTCAGCTGTGGTCCTACGAGGCATCGTGCTCGGATTGCTCGTTTTCCAGCTCGTGCTCGTCGTTCCAGCGGCTCGCGCAGGCGAAGATGCCATCAAAATCGGTATTCTGCATTCTCTGTCCGGCACCATGGCAATCAGCGAATCGGTACTCAAGGATACGGTTCTCATGTTGATTGCAAACCAAAACAAGAAAGGTGGGCTGCTCGGACGGAAACTGGAACCGATTATCGTTGATCCGGCGTCCAATTGGGACGTCTTTGCCGAAAAAGCCCGGGAATTACTCGCGAAGGAAAAGGTCGCGGTCGTATTCGGCTGCTGGACTTCCGCCTCCCGTAAATCCGTTCTGCCGATCTTCGAGCAGCTGAACGGCCTACTCTTCTACCCAGTGCAATACGAGGGTGAAGAAAGCTCGCGCAACATCTTCTACACGGGGGCCGCGCCCAATCAGCAGGCAATTCCGGCCGTTCGATATCTGATGAGCAAGGAAGGCGGCGAAGTTCGCAGGTGGGTTCTGCTTGGCACCGACTACGTCTATCCGCGCACGACCAACCGGATCTTGCGCGCGTATCTCACCGCAGAGGGGGTGTCGTCTGAGGATATTATGACAATCTATACGCCGTTCGGCCATTCCGACTGGCAAGAGATCATCAAGAGGATCAAGGCCTTCGGTTCGGAGGGAAAAAAAACCGCGGTAATATCAACCGTTAATGGAGATGCAAATACGTACTTCTACAAGGAACTCGCAGCCCAAAAGGTAGACGCTAGCGTCATTCCAGTCATGGCTTTCTCCATTGGCGAGCGCGAATTGTTCGGTGTGAACACCACCCCCCTCATCGGGCACATGGCGGCCTGGAACTATTTCCATTCTATCAAGTCAACAGAAAACGAAGCGTTCATCAAAATGTGGGCGGACTTCAACGAGCAACGAGACAAAATTACAAATGACCCGATGGAAGCCACCTTCATTGGCTTCAGAATGTGGGCGCAAGCCGTTGTCCAAGCGGGCACCACCGACGTAGATGCAGTCCGGCAGGCCATGTACGGTCAGAGAATCAAGGCGCCGAGTGGCTTCGAGGTTGTGATGAACACTAATCATCATCTTTCGAAGCCAGTCATGATAGGCAAAATAAATTCTTCGGGGACCTTTGACGTCATTTGGCAGTCAATCCATCCGGTCCGAGCCGATGCCTGGAGCAGGTACATCCCCGACAGTGCCAGGCGTACCGCCGATTGGACCTTTCCTTGGGTCTGCGGGGGGTGCATCGAGCCGACATTCAAGGAATGGTGACGGTCGCGGCGTTTTCGAGCGATGCCGCGGGGCTTCCGATCGTGCGCTCAAAACTTGACTTGAGATGTCCGCACATGGCGCGAACCGGACCAGCCGGCCGGTCCGACGACGTCCGTTGATCGGGGTAGACCGGAAGTGGCTGGCCCACGGTCAGAACGACGCGAATGACATATTTCGGCGACAGATGCGTCACGATGTGCATGCGCGTCGGATTGAGCCAGACGAAGAACGGCTTGCCATCCTTCTTGGCCTTGTCCATGAAATTGATCGCAAGGTCGCGAATTTCGTCGTCTACCGTTTCCGTGCGCCTGGGGTAGAGCGGACCGGCATCCTCTATTCTCTGCATGCCGACTTTGCCCCAGCGCGCCATGTCCGTGGGATCATCCTTGTCGGTGGCCCAGCTGTGAACCATGTTGCGCGGGCCGACGACGTTCAACAGGTTCTGCGGATAGTTGGGATGCGCCGGATCTTGCATCGCATCGAGGTGATAGAGATAACCGAAGAACTCGTCGAAGCCATGAACGGTCGGCAGGAACTCGTTCCTGTCACCAAGCGCATCTGATCTGGCAGGAGAACATGTATGACCCGCCGCAGAAACTACCCCTGCCGAAAATCATCAACCTGCTCACCGATCGGAATGAGGAGCGCGACGTGGCGGCGTACAATACCGGAGCCGCCGACCCCGTGGTGAAGATCATCGGTGAGCTCGAAGCCAGCTTCAAAAAGTATTCGCCGATCAAACTCGGCACGCCTGACCTATAAAGCAGCCCTGCGCCAGCGGCTTCAACCGCTCCACGTATCCCCGGCACCTTGTGTGCGCTTAAACTACCCAGCACGACAATGTCGCTTTGGTTTTTGGGGTATCCGCGGCTCTTTGTGAATCCCTTCAATTCAAAGAATATCGAGAATGATCTAGACGATGGGCTTCGCAGAAGCTAAAACAACCAAAGGCGCTGTGTTTGGCATGATGATCAAGCCCAGCAGTCTAAGGGAGGAATTGGCCATGTCTTTTCGAACTATCGTCTCGATTGCCGCCTCAGTTATGATTGGCATTGCGTGTGTTGCGACTGTCTCAACCGACACCTTTGCCAAAGGCGTCCCTGCTGGGACGACTCGCCTTGAACACAAGCACCACTATCATCACACTGTCCATCATAGTGGAGCGGTGCGCTATGGAAGCCCGGGAAACGCCAAATAGTGGAGCGGTGCGCCATGAGAGCACTGGAAACACCGAACCTCCGGTGACGCGCTAGAAACTACTCCGCGCCTTTGGCCCCGGCATTTGTCCGGGGCTTTTGTTGGCGGCCAGAGCATGCCCCGCGAATGGTGTTGAACGCAACCGACCTTCTTCGCCTGGGTGGCAGCGCTGCCTTTTCACGGCAGCGCCAGTAGTCCGGCAGCAATCGCGAGCGTAGCGAGGGCCGACAGCGCGAGCGACCAGTGGACGCCGATCAGGCTGCCGAGCAGGCCAACGGAAACGCCGCTGAAGGCACGAAGGCCGAGGCTCGACATGTTGAACAGGCCGATGACGCGCCCGCGCTTGTCGAGCGGAGCATTCATCTGGACCAGGCTCTGCGCCATCGCGTTGAAGGACAGTTCCAGGAATCCCGCGGCAAACAGGAATCCGAGCGCAAGCGGATAGCTGTTGGCCAGCGAGAAGATCGCAAGCGCCACGCACCACAGCATGCCGAGCACAATCGCGGTGCGCTGCCGCGGCGGCAGCAATCCTCTGCCTTCGAGCACCAAACCGGCAAGCAATCCGCCGGCGGCATCGGCGGCCAACAGCAGACTGTAGGAAACACCGGGATCGCCGTGGCCGAGATCGTCGGCGAAACCCGGCATTTGCGAACTATAGGCGTTGCCGACGAAGAACGACGCCGCGCCGGCCAGCAGCGTCATCGAGACGATGACGGAATGCCCTTTGATGTCGCGCACGGTCTGCACGATGTCGCCAAGTCCGCGGACGGCACGGCGCGGCGCCGGCGCACCGCGGCGGTAGCGCGGACCACAGGGCGCGTTCACCAGCCACAGCACCAGCGGCAAATAGAACAGGGTATTGAGCATGATGCCCGGTGCCGGCCCGAGCGCCAGCAGGATGGCGCCGCCCACTGCCGGCCCAACAAGCACGGCGAGATAGCGCGCCATCGCGTTGAGCCGCACCGCGCTCTCCAGATCCGACGGACCGACGATATCATAGAGCAGCATCTGGTTCGGCGTCTGCCACAGCACCCCGGCACAGCCATGGATCACCAGGATCACCATGGCCTGCCACATCTGCAGGGTGTCGGTGACGAAGAAATAGCTCCAGCTCAGCGATGCGGTGATGAAAAGGGCCATGCCGATCTGGATGATCCGGCGCGGATCGAAGCGGTCCGCGAGCGCGCCGGAGGCGACCGAGAACAGCAGGAACGGTAGCCAATGCGACACGATGGCGAAGCCGGCCAGGGCCGGCGAGTGGAATTTCTGGTACACCATCCAGTAGCTGATCACGTGCTCGATATTGTCCGCCATCATCGCGAGCACATAGGTGATGAACTGGGCGCGGAAGCCCGGATGGCGCATCGCTGCAAAGGATCGCTTGGCGGATGGCGACGCGCTGGCGGGGGTGGATTGAGTATCACTCATGAACAAAACATCGATTGGCTGCGCGCTGGAAGGGTCACATCCGGCAGCGTGATGCATTGGGATATGTTCGAGTGGAGGGATTCCCATCATACCGTTCGCCCGGCCAGCATGTCGATGTCAGCAAGGAGGCGGTGCGCACATGCCAGCCTACAGGTTCCAGCATCGATAACTTGAACCCGCCACAAACACCTCGCGACCAAGGGTTGGTGCGGTGGAAGACCGCACATCCCAACCGAAGGAGGACATCATGTCACGCAAGAGCCAGCTGTTCGCCATCACCGTCTTGGCGTTGTCCATGGCGACGCCCGCGATGGCCCTGAACCCCCAGCCGCTGCCGCCGGGCAGGTCTTTTTCAGCTCAAGCCCTCAATCCCCACAACGAGCAGGCCCATCGCCTGGAGCAGCCGCGCTGCCACTCCGTCCAGGTCGGCGACCCACGCAAGCAGCCGCCGATGCAAGTCTGCCCCTGATTTGGCGCTCTGATACGGCAAGCGATTTCAAGCGCATGACTCGTTGCGGCATTCGCGGGCGTCATGCGCGGCATTCTGGACATCAAGATTGAGATCGCACCGAACAGGGGTTAGGACGCCGCCAGGTCGCGTTGGCTCTGAGCCGGATCGGTGCGCAACCCGGTTTTGATGGTAACCGGACAGCCTGGGGCATCGGCCTCTTGATTCACGGAATGCGCGTATTCGACAAGGTCCCGTTCCTCAACGGTGGCTGGGAAGGCCAGCAGGTCGAGAAATATCTCGGGTGCGAAGGGTGTCAGTGCGTTTGGCATGTTGGAGACACACGGACCCCCGCTCCGGGAATATTCGTCGGATTGGACGGGGGAAGCGATCGACTGCTCCAAAAAGCGCCTGAATCATGATTTCGTTGGCGCGCAGCCTGCGGCGGGTTCGCATCTGCCATCTCGATTGTTAGAAGCCGTGCCGTCCGGGCCCGCAAATCCCGATCGTTGGACGGATCACGTTACGGCGTGTAAGGTCAACGAGGATCACGTTCACTGATGAGTCTCTCAAGCCCGTTCATCCGTCGGCCTGTCGCCACAACGCTGCTGACGTTCGGGTTGGTCGCGGCCGGCATCATCGCCTTTTTCAAGCTCCCGGTCTCGCCGCTGCCCGATGTCGATATCCCGACGATTTCGGTGCAGGCGACACTGCCGGGCGCGAGCCCTGAGGACGTGGCGACCACGGTTGCAGCTCCGCTGGAGCGCCACCTCAGCCAGATCGCCGATGTCAACGAGATGACATCATCGAGCTCGCTCGGCTCCGCCCGCATCAATCTGCAGTTCAGCATCAACCGCAACATCAACGGCGCCGCGCGCGACGTCGAGGCGTCGATCAACGCGTCGCGCGCCGACCTGCCGGCCTCGCTGCGGAGCAATCCCACCTACCGCAAGTTCAATCCGGCATCGGCGCCGATCCTCATCTACACCCTGACGTCGGACACGCTGACCCCCGCCGAACTCTATGACGCCGCTTCGACGGTGCTGGCGCAGAAGTTGTCGCAGGTCGAAGGCGTCGGCGAAGTCAGCGTCAGCGGTGGATCGCTGCCCGCCGTGCGCGTCGAACTCGCCCCACAATCGCTCTACAAGTATGGCATCGGTCTGGAAGACGTCCGCGCGGCGCTCGGCAGCGCGAATGCCCACAGTCCGAAGGGCGGCATCGACGTCGGAGACCAGCGCTACCAGATCTATTCAAACGATCAGGCCATCAAGGCCGCGGACTACAAATCGCTGGTGGTCGCCTATCGCAACGGCGCTGCGGTCCGCCTGACCGACGTCGGCGAGGTGCTCGATTCGGTAGAGAACCTGCGCAACCTTGGCCTTTCCAACGGCAAGCTGGCGGTCATGATGATCGTATACCGGCAGCCGGGCGCCAACATCATCGGGATGGTCGACCGCGTGAAGGCGCTGATGCCGCAATTGCGCGCATCGGTCTCACCCGCGATCGACGTCAATCTCGCGGTCGACCGCTCGGTTACGATCCGGACCTCGTTGTGGGACGTCGAAATCACGCTCATCATTGCCGTGATTCTGGTCATCCTCGTGGTGTTTGCGTTCCTGCGCAGCGGGCGGGCGACGCTGGCGCCGGTGGTGGCGATATCGGTGTCGCTGGTCGCGACCTTTGCGGTCATGTATCTGCTCGGATACAGCCTCAACATCTTCTCGCTGATGGCGCTGACGGTCGCGACCGGATTCGTGGTCGACGACGCCATTGTCGTGCTGGAAAATATTTCCCGCCATCTGGATGCGGGAAAGCCGCCGCTGGAGGCCGCGCTGCTGGGATCCAGGGAAGTCGGCTTCACGGTGCTGTCGATGAGCGTGTCGCTGATCGCGGTTTTTGTCCCGATCCTGCTGATGGGCGGCCTGGTCGGCCGGCTGTTCCGCGAATTCGCCATGACGATCACCATTGCGATCGTGATCTCGCTGGTGGTTTCGCTGACGACCACGCCGATGATGTGCGCTGCGCTGCTGAGCGGGGAGCGCGATCGACCGCACGGACGGATCTATCGTGCGAGCGAACGCGTCTTCGAGGCGGTGCTGGACTTCTATCAGCGCACGCTCACCGTTGCGCTCGGTCATCCGCGCTCTGTGATGCTGGTTCTGGCGGCCATTCTCGGCCTGAATTTCTATCTCTACGCAGCCGTTCCGAAGGGCTTCGTTCCGCAACAGGATACCGGACTGCTGGTCGGATCGATTCAGGCAGATCAAAGCATCTCGTTTCAACTGATGCAGCGGAAGCTCAAGCAGTTCGTCGACATCGTCAGGAGCAATCCCGCGGTCGACACCGCCGTCGGCTTCACCGGTGGCGGGCAGGGCCCGGGCGGAGGCTCGACCAATTCCGGCACCGTGTTCGTCTCCCTGAAGCCGCTTCGCGACCGCGAGTTGTCGGCTGATCAGGTGATCGGCGTGCTGCGCGGCGAACTCGCCGCTGTACCGGGCGCTACGCTGTTCCTGCAGGCGGTGGGCGATCTCGGCGCCGGCGGACGCTCGAGCAATGCGCAGTATCAGTACACGCTGCAGGGATCGACATTCGAAGAGCTGAACGAATGGACGCCGAAGATCGTCGCCGCGCTTCAGGCCGTGCCGACGCTTGCCGACGTCGGCAGCGACCAGCAGAACAAGGGCCTCCAGGCCAACGTGACCATCGACCGCGATACCGCTTCGCGGCTCGGGGTCACGGTCAGCCAGATCGACAATACGCTGTACGATGCCTTCGGTCAGCGTCAGGTCTCGACGATCTACGTGGCGCGCAACCAGTACCATGTGATCATGGAGGTGGCGCCGGAACACTTGCAGAACCCGCAGACGCTGACGGACGTCTTCGTCAGCACCTCGGGCGGACCGGCCAGCGGTTCGCAAATGACCAATGCCGTGGCCGGGACGGTGGCGTCGTCGACGCAGGCCCCGTCCGTCAATTCGGTCGCCGCCAGCGCCGTCCGCAATCTCGCGACCAACTCGATCGGCGCCACCGGCAAGACCGCATCGTCGACCGGGACGGCGGTCAGCACCAGCCAGGAGACCATGATTCCGCTGTCAAGCGTCACCCGGTCCGGACAGGGCCAGACATCGCTGGTCGTCAATCATCAGGGGGTTCTGGTCGCCAACACGATCTCGTTCAATCTTGCGCAAGGCGTTTCGCTGGGCACGGCGGTGACGACGATCGAGGAGACGATGAACCGGATCGGGGTTCCGGCGACGATCCGCGGCTCGTTCCAGGGCGCCGCCAAGATATTTCAGGAATCGCTCAGCAGCGAGCCGTTTCTTGTGCTCGCGGCCTTTGCGACCATCTACATCTCGCTCGGGATGCTCTATGAGAGCTTCGTCCATCCGCTGACAATCCTGTCCACGCTGCCCTCGGCCGGCGTCGGTGCGGTTCTGGCGCTGATGTTGTTTCACACCCAGTTCGACATCATCGCCATGATCGGCGTGATCCTCTTGATCGGCATCGTGAAGAAGAACGCGATCATGATGATCGATTTCGCGCTCGACGCCGAGCGCCTGCGTGGCCTGTCACCGGCCGATGCGATCTACGAAGCCTGCCTGCTGCGCTTCCGGCCGATCATGATGACCACCATGGCGTCCCTGCTGGGCGCCGTCCCGCTGATCATCGGCATGGGCGAAGGCAGCGAGTTCCGCCGGCCGCTCGGCATCACGATCATCGGAGGACTGGTGCTAAGCCAGATCCTGACCCTCTACACCACGCCCGTCGTCTATTTGTATCTCGATCGCTTCCGGCACTGGAGCAGACGGATGCGGCGGGGCAGCTGATCATCGGGAAAAGCTGCCTGCTGTGCGCTGGCGTCATTTTGAGACGACAAGACTTCGGGCTTTCGACCCTCGGCGGAGTCCGTCCCGCAAAGCCCAAGGCGTGTCACATCTTGATTCAGATCAATCCACCGTCGGCGATGCATGACCAATAAGGTTTACGACGTCAGGGCGTCTAAATTCTTCAAAAAATTGGCTGTTGGCTGCGCGAAGAGAGGGGCCGATGCAACGTCGCAAGTTCATCAAGTTGATCGGCGGCGGCATCGTCGTCGCGGCAGGGGCCGCAGGCGCGGGTGTATTGGCGAAGGGTGCAATCTTCGGCGTTCCCGACACCGCTGTGGCCCCCTGGAAAGGGCCCGAGCCAGAGCTGGAGATTCGTCGCTTCGTCCTTTCCTACGCGATCCTCGCACCCAACCCGCACAACTTGCAGCCGTGGATGGCCGACCTGCGAACCCCGGACGAGATCACGCTCCGCCTTGACCCCGACCGTCTTCTGCCCGCCACCGACCCCTTCGGCAGGCAGATCCTCATGGGCGCGGGCGCGTTCCTTGAACTGATGGCGCTCGCGGCCGCCGAACGCGGTTACCGTACCGAGATTGTCCTCTTTCCCGAGGGCGAACCGGGCACGACGATCGATGGAAGGGCGTTCGCCCGGGTGCGGTTGGTGCCGCAGCCGGAGGTCAGGCGCGATCCCTTGTTCAAACGTGTTCTTGACCGGCGCACCGACCGGCGCGCCTTTGATCCCGGGCGCCTGATTTCCGCCAGCGACGCCGAACTCCTGCGCGCTGCCGTCACTTCGCTGCCGGTTCGCTTCGGATTGGCGGGTAGCGCGGGCGGACCGCAGAGCGACGCCACGAGACTGGCTGAGATTCGCAAGATCGCCCGCGAAGCATGGCGCGTCGAGGTGACGACCGAGCCGACGATGATGGAGTTGATGCGCCTGACGCGCTTTGGAAGTACCGAAATCGGCGTGCACCGGGACGGGGTAGCGATCACGAGCCCCATTGCGGTCATTCTGGAGAAGACCGGACTTTTTGATCCCGGCAAGTTTCCGGCTCCGGACTCACGGATCACGGCCGCGCTTCTCGCGGACTTCGATGCAATCACCGCATCGACCCCCGCCTACCTTTGGATCGTCACGGAAGGTGGCGGCAGAGCCAGACAAATCGACGCCGGCCGCGCTTATGCCCGCGTCAATCTTGCCGGCGTCTCCGCCGGACTGGCGATGCAACCCAACGAGCAGTCCCTGCAAGAGTATCCCGCGGTGGCCGACCAGTATCACGCGATCCATCAGCTGCTTGAAGCGCCGACGCCCCGATACACGGTACAGATGCTGGCAAGAGTAGGCTACCTGCCGTCGAACGCGGCTGCCGCGCCGCCGGCGCCACGCCGCGGGCTGTCCGCGCTCTTGGCCGGATCGGCGGCATCCTGAAGTCAGTCCCTTTCATCCAGGGAGGCCGTCGCCGGCGGACCCGATCATTACGCCCGAGGCTCTGCGACGAGCCGCCTCCTGGCGGCATTATCCTGAATTGACGGTGGGCCGCTTCGACCCGAAGCGTGCGCTAAAACTCGGCATGCCCTTGCGGGTCGAGCAGACGATTGATCCGTTGCGCCGCGGCGATCGCAAACCGCACCGTCATCAGCTTGCGGGTCGGCGCCGGCAGTCGATGCTCGGGCGCCGAACAATGCATATGCGCGCCGTAGGCGTCGGCGACGATCAGTCCGGTCTCAGCGGGAAAGATCTCGCACGGCAGATCCTGGGTGAAAGCGAAAAACAGCCGGTCGCAATGGGCTCTGTATTCCGGCCATTTCTGGTCGGCGCGCAAATCCTCGACCGATGATTTGATCTCAATGATCCAGATCTCGCCGCGTTCATTGATGGCCACGATATCGGCCCGTCTTCCCGAGGGCAGCGGCAATTCGCTGATGCAGGCAAATCCCAGCGACCGTAACAGCCGCGCGGTGCCGCGCGCGACCGCAAGCGCGGTCTCCGACTGACGGCGGTCCGGCGCGGGCACGGATTGACCTTGTGGGCTTGCGATTCCATCGCAACAAACATAGAGCGCCGCCGGCAAAAGAGGAAACCGGTTTTGTGGTCGCGAGGCGTTGCCGCCGTCCGGCGCAGGGCTCGCCCGCGAGGCGGGAATCGGACGTCACACGCCCTGACGGGACGCCGGACAGGCCAGCAAGTGGCGAAGTCGGCTCGCTTTCTTCAGAGCAAGACAAACGGTGCGATGGCACGCGCTTCTGCCGGTCCCGAATTGGCTTGGGAACCGCGGCCTATGGGGCTATCGTGGCAATAGCCGGGAGCAGGGACAGTGACCGAGTTCAGTTTTTTTTCGCGTTCGGCGGGCCTGAGTGTGGCAGAGATCGCTTCCCTGACCGGGGCCGAGCCCGGCGCGGGAGCGGATCTGTCCCGCCGCCTGACGGGCATCGGTCCGGTGGACCGTGCCGGCGCCAACGACCTCACCTTCGTCAAGGACGCCAAATTCGCCCACGCGCTTGCGGCGACCGGGGCCGGCGCGGTGCTGACCAGTGAGCGTTTCGCAAGCCAGGCGCCCGGCCGCGTCGCAGTGCTGAGCGTGCGCAAGCCTTATGACGCCTTTGTCAAAGTCGTGCGCGAAATCTATCGCAGCGCGCTTCGTCCGATCTCGGTGTTCGGCACCGAAGGTGTTTCGCCGAGCGCCGCCGTGCATCCCTCGGCACGGCTGGAGCGTGACGTGACGGTGGATCCCTTCGCGGTCATCGGACCGTCGGCTGAAATCGGATCGGGCACATTGATCGGCGCGCACGCCGTGATCGGCGAACATGTCCGGATCGGAAAAAACTGCGCCATTGGCGCCCATTGCACGGTCACCTATGCCCATCTCGGTGACGGCGTGGTGATCCATCCCGGTTGCCATATCGGCCAGGACGGATTTGGTTATATCTCCTCCGCCGAGGGACACATCAAGGTCCCGCAGATCGGTCGCGTCGTCATCCATAATGAAGTCGAGATCGGCTCCGGCACCAGGATAGACCGTGGCGGAATGCGCGACACCGTGATCGGCGAAGGAACCAAGATCGATAACCTCTGCCAAATCGGACACAATTGCATGATCGGCCGCCATTGCATCATCGTCGCTCAATCCGGCTTCAGCGGCAGCGTGACGATCGAGGATTTTGTCGTGCTGGGCGCGCGCACGGGCATCGTCCCGCACGTCACCGTTGGCAAGGGCGCGATGCTGGCTGCGCGATCCAGCGTCTATGAAGACGTGCCGGCGGGCGCCGTCTGGGGCGGCATTCCGGCCAAACCGGCACGGGAATGGATGCGCGAATTGGTGGTGCTGCAGCGCCTGGGCGCCCACGGGCGCAAGAAATCCAAGGCCCGCCCGGCGTAGTGCCGTGAATTTAAGGTTCCTATGAACTGCGCCACAAGTTCGTCATAGGAACCTCAAAACTTGCGAACTTCCGAAATCGGAGCACTAGCCATAGTCGCCCTGCGCGGAGACGCCGCGTTCCACGGAAAATGCGCGAATCTTTGACTTGGCGGGCTGCGAAAAATCGGCATTGTGCTGAGATGACCCAGCAAACCGAAACCCAGGCAACCGAAACCCAGGCAAAAGCCGGCGCGCTCATCGTCCCGGTGACGCTGTTTGAGCAGAACTGCACCCTGCTATGGTGCGCGGCTACCAAAAAGGCCGTGGTGATCGACCCCGGTGGGGACGTTCCGAAAATTCAGGCCGCAATCAAGCAGGCCAATGTCACGGTCGAAAAAATCTGGCTGACCCACGGCCATATCGACCATGTCGGCGGTGCGGCCGAGCTGCGCGATGCGCTCAAGGTGCCGATCGAAGGCCCGCATGTCGCCGACAAATTCCTGCTCGACAATGTGGTGACGAGCGGGGCGCGTTTCGGCATCACGGGTGTGCGCAATTTCGCGCCGGATCGATGGCTCGAAGAAGGCAACCAGGTCGAAATCGGCGAATTGACATTCGCCATCCTGCATTGCCCGGGCCACTCGCCCGGCAGCGTGGTGTATTTCAACAAGGAAATGCGCTTTGCGCATGTCGGCGACGTGCTGTTCAACGGTTCGGTCGGGCGCAGCGACATTCCCGGCGGCAACCACGCCACCCTGATCAGGTCGATCAAGGACAAGCTGCTGCCGCTCGGCGACGATGTCGGCTTCATCTGCGGCCACGGTCCCGGATCGAGCATCGGCCAGGAGCGGTTGACCAATCCATTTCTCACCGGAGCGGCGTGAGCGACGGCAGCGAACCCGGATCAGATCCCGGGTTTCGTTGATGCCGGCGCCGCCGTTATTTCATGAGACCCGCCGCCGTCAGTGCGCGCGTAATCACGGCACCGACGTCAATACCGCGGCGGCGCTCGCGTTGCCGCTTGGGTGAGGGGTTGGAAGGCGGGTTAACCGTTGTCAACGGCCAAAGTACCTTGCTCAGGTCGGGCGCCGATGTCGTTAGCGGTGAGACCAGCGGGATCAGCCTGGCACTCGGCGATTCCATCGCTGCGCGGGTAGGCGTTTGCGCAGCCGGATTGCTAACCTTTTGGGGCTGGCGGATCCATTCGGTCAGGCCGAAGAAATTCGCGATGTGATACGAGGACGAGATGCCCGCCTCGATCAGGAATGCGCCCTGCGTGCCATATCGCTCGTCATTGTCGGCCGTGCCAAGCGGGGTGCCATGGGCCATGTCGGTGATGGTGTAGGATTCGATGGTTGTTTCGCCATCCGCATTCCACCAGATCTGGCGGGGATAGCCGTCGACGGTGCCCTCCGACATCGGTGCCGAAGGCAATTGATGCACGTCGAGCCATTGCTTGACGATCTCGTTGGCGTTCGCGGGATTGACCGTGCGATCCGCGCTGCCATGCCACACCGAAATTTTCGGCCACGGACCCCGGTGGTTCGAAGCCTTGCGCACCAGATCCCCCAACTCGCGGGCCGGGCGGGCGGGCGACTGAAACATTCCGTTCAACGCTTGCCGCACATTGGTCGCGACGCCGTACGGCAGCCCCGCGATAACGGCGCCGGCCGCAAACATTTCGGGATAGGTGGCGAGCATGACGGACGTCATGGCGCCGCCCGCAGAGAGCCCGGTGATGAAAATGCGATGCGGGTCGATCTGATGGTCGCCCACCATCCGCGCAATCATCTGCCTGATCGAGCAGGCTTCGCCGCTCCCGCGTTGGCTATCTCCCGGATTGAACCAGTTGAAGCAGACATTGGCGTTGTTCGATGGCTGCTGCTCGGGCATCAGCAGCGCGAAACCATAATGCTTCGCGAGCGTGGACCAGCCGGCGCCCAAATCGTAGCCGGCGGCGGTCTGACCACAGCCGTGCAGGACGACGACCAGACCGGGCGCCGGTTGCAGGCCGTCAGGCACGAAGGAGAACATCCTGAGATCGCCCGGATTGGCGCCGAATTCCCTGGTTTCGACAAGGGGACTACGCAGACCTCGCCGCACGCCGCCGCGCCCAAAGCCTTCCAGGGCATTGAATCCGTGCATCTTGGGTAGATGCCTCAGGAATTCGATATTCTTGGCAAGGGACACCGGCAGCTCCTAGACGAATCTGTAACGCGAGATAACGCGGGGATTCTGTAACACGACCAAGAGCAGATAGTTGCTGCACTGCAAAATAAAAAGACCGTGTGCTTTCAGTCCCCAGAATTCTCCCGAATGTCCTTAATTGATCCATGCATGTCGCGTCCGTGACAGAAATGCGGCGGAAGGCGGCGAGCAACAAGGCAACAGTGCCAACGAAATAAACAGCACTGTCCGCGTGAACAGGTTCCGATCACCGTTACGGAACCAATCCGACGTCGGCCGAAGCCGAAAAGGTCGCCCGGCTTGGTGCGTGCTCACGCAACTGATCGGCTCGCTTTGTCCTGCTGCTTCGGCCGCTCTAAGGTGCTCGCCGGACAAGGTTTCGGATGACAGCGCAAAAGCCGAAAATTCTTCTCAGTGAAGGCTCCAGCCTGTCGTCGCGGGAGGCCATCACGGCATTGGGAATAGCCGGCCACCGAATTGAACTGATCTCCTGCGATCCGATGTGCCTTGGACGTTTCTCGCGCTTTGTCCGGCGCGTGCATCGGGCACCTGCATCGGGCGCTGATCCGGACGGATATCTCGTCAAAGTCATCGAAACCGTCAAAACGAGCGGTATCGACGCGCTGCTTCCGGTGCATGAGCAGGCCTACCTGTTCGCCGCCGCGCGCAAACAGCTTCCCCCCGGCCTTGGAGTAGCGCTTGCCGATTTCGAAGCATTCGAGCAGGTGCAGAGCAAGGCGAGTCTCGCTGAGCTGTTGACGCGGCTGAAAGTCCCGCAGCCTGAGACAGATGTCGTTCACTCGGCCGACGAATTCGCGGCCGAGCGGCCCTATCCGTTCTTTGTCAAGGCCGCCTTCGGTACGGCAAGCGCGGGCGTCTGGCGGGTCGGCGACGCACGCAGGCGCGACGCGCTGTTGCAGCAACTCCAACAGCAAGATGGATTTGCCAATGGCTTGCTGGTGCAGGCCGCGGTTACTGGGTCGCTCGAGCGCACGCAGGCGGTGTTCGACCACGGACGTCTCGTCGCCAGCCATATTTACCGTCAGCTTGTCGAGGGACCCGGCGGCGGCGACGTGCTCAAGCTCAGCGTCGTCAGCGACGAGGTTCGTGAAATCGTGGAACGGATCGGGCAAGCGCTCAAGTGGCACGGCGCGCTGTCGTTCGACTACATCCGGGATAGCGCAACGGGGACACCGCACTTCATCGACGCCAATCCACGTCTGGTCGAGCCGATGAACGCGTGGTTGAGCGGCGTCGACTTGCCAGGCGCATTGTTGCGGATATCGCTCGGGGAGACGCCGCCGGTCCAGCCGGACGGCCGCGCCGGCGTCCTCTCGCGGCTCGGCCTGATGGGATTGCTGGATGCAGCGCGGCAACGGCATCGCAGGCGCGACATCCTGCGGGAAATCGGATTGCTCGCCTTTGGTTCCGGGCGATATCGCGGCTCGCGCGAAGAACTGGTGCCGCTGCTGACCGATCCCTGCTGCGTCATTCCGCTGGGCGTCGTCGCGATGCGGCTATTGCGCACGCCTGCTGCGGCCGCCTGTTTCTCGGAAACCACGGTGGCGGCCTACAGCCTGACACCCTCGGCGATCCGTCAGCTGCGCGCATGGCGCCATGCCGGATAGGCCGCGACGCCATCGACGATTGCCTTTGCTCTTTCCTCGGCCCCTTCCACGCCATAGTTTGGCGGCGATCAACCAAGAACAATCGTCCGGAGAGAACCCCATGGCCCGCCTTAAATTCGGAGCCTTCCTCGCCCCGCACCATCCGATCGGCGAGCATCCGATGCTGCAATTTCGCCGCGACCTCGATCTTGTCGAGCAGCTCGATGCGCTTGGCTACGACGAGTTCTGGTGCGGCGAGCATCATTCCTCCGGCTGGGAGACCATCGCCTCGCCCGAAATGTTCCTGGCGGCCGCCGGCGAGCGCACCAAGCGGATCAAGCTCGGCACCGGCGTGATCTCGCTGCCCTATCACCATCCCTTCAACGTCGCCCAACGCATGGTGCAGCTCGACCACATGACGGGAGGCCGGGCCATCTTCGGCTCCGGACCCGGCGCGCTTGCTTCCGACGCGCATACGCTCGGCATCGACCCGATGACGCAGCGCGATCGCCAGGATGAGGCCATCGCGATCATTCGCCGGCTGTTCAAGGGCGAGCGTGTGACGGCAAAGAGCGACTGGTTCACCATGAACGACGCCGCGCTGCAGATCCTCCCCTTGCAGGAAGACATGCCGTTCGTGGTGGCCTCGCAGATTTCGCCGTCGGGGATGACGCTGGCCGGAAAATACGGCATCGGCATCATTTCGCTCGGCTCGATGTCGACGCAGGGCTTGATGGCGCTGCCGACGCAATGGAGCTTTGCCGAGGACGCCGCGAAGAAGCACGGCAGTACCGTCAGCCGGTCCGACTGGCGAGTGCTACTCTCCTGGCACATCGCCGAGAGCAGGGAACAGGCGCGGCGCGAGGCCGGTGCCGGACTGATGCGTTGGCACAACGAATATAATGTCGCCACGCTGCAGCGGCCGGGCCTGCAACCCTTCACTTCGCCCGAGGACGCCGTGGAGAAGACGGCCGGCGGCGAGACCGCGGCCTCCACCATCGGTACCCCCGACGATCTCGTCAACACCATCAAGAATCTGATGAAGGTATCTGGTGGCGTCGGCAGCATCATCGGCTTTGCCCACGACTGGGCTAACCCCGAAAATACCAGGCGCAGCTGGGATATGGTCGCGCGTTATGTGGTGCCGGAAATCAACGGCTACGTCACCAAACTACGCGAGTCGCAAAAGTTCGTGATCGAGAACCGCGCGGTGTTCGAGCGCGCAGGGCAGGCCGTGATGGCGAAAATCATGGAAAACGACAAGGCCGCCGCGGCGCTTTCCCTCACCGGTCCCGGCCGTGTCGCGATCCCGGCCGTCAATGCACCGGATTTGCAGAAGGAAGCGGCGAAACAGAAGAAGTCGTGACGGCGATGGCTTCCGGCAGCCTTTCCCGGAAACGACAAAAGGGCTATTACCAATCCGGGCTATACCGATGACAGCAGCGCGGACCTGCGGCGATGACAAAGCCGCGGTCCGGTGGATCCACAAGGGCTAATTGACTTGGGCTAATTGACTTGGGCTAATTCACTTGGGCCAAATCACTTGGGCCAAATCATTTGGGCCAATCGGAGCAATTGCCATGTCCATGCAGAGTGTGGCTTCCCCCGCGATTTCGCTTCAGCCACCCAAACGCAATTCGTTGGCGCACATTCCCGGTGACGAGGGTTGGCCGGTCATCGGCCGGACGCTGGCGATCCTCGCCGACCCCAAAGGTGAAGTCGAACGGATGGCTGCGAAATACGGCCCCGTCTATCGCAGCCGCGTGCTCGGCGAAACCAGCATTACCGCGCTCGGACCAGAAGCCAACGAGTTGGTGCTGTTCGACCAGGCCAGGCTGTTCTCCTCGACCTACGGCTGGGAAACCATCCTCGGCCGGCTGTTTCCGCGCGGCTTGATGCTGCTCGATTTCGACGAACATCGTCTGCACCGGCGCGCGTTGTCGGTCGCGTTCAAATCCGGCCCGATGAAATCCTATCTTGCGGCGCTCGATGCCGGCATCGGGGCCCGCGTGGCGCGATGGCGGCAACAGCCGGGCCCGATGCTGTTCTATCCGGCGATGAAGCAGCTCACGCTCGACCTCGCGGCCACATCGTTTCTCGGCACGAGCATCGGGCCTGACGTCGAGGAGATCACGCGCGCGTTCGTCGACATGGTCGCGGCGGCGGTCGCGCCGGTCCGCCAACCCTGGCCGGGCACGCAAATGGCACGCGGCGTCAAAGGCCGCGCCCGCATCGTGGCCTATTTTTCGGAACAGATTCCGATTCGCCGCGCCAAGGGTGGCGAAGATCTTTTCTCGCAACTCTGTCACGCCACCCACGAGGACGGCGCGCTGCTCTCGACCCAGGATATCATCGACCATATGAGTTTCCTGATGATGGCAGCGCACGACACGCTGACTTCGTCACTGACGTCCTTTGTGGCCGCGCTGGCCGCCGACCCGAAGTGGCAGGACCGGTTGCGCGACGAAGTCAACGCACTCCGCATCGCACCCGACGCGCCCATGACATTCGACAATCTTGAAGCCATGCCGCTCACCGAAATGGCGTTCAAGGAGGCGATGCGGATCCGGCCGCCGGTGCCCTCGATCCCGCGGCGCGCGACGCGCGACTTCAGTTTTGGCGGCTATCCGATTCCGGCGGGCACGCTGGTCGGGGTAAATCCGCTGTTCACCCATCACATGCCGGAGATATGGCCCGATCCGGACACCTTTGATCCGTTGCGGTTTACCGACGAGGCGCAGCGCGGTCGCCATCGCTTCGCCTGGGTGCCGTTCGGCGGGGGCGCGCATATGTGCCTTGGGCTGCATTTCGCCTACATGCAGGCGAAATGCTTCGCGCGGCATTTCCTGCAGAATCTCAGCGTCTCGCTGCAGCCCGGCACCACGCCGGATTGGCAGATGTGGCCGATCCCGAAGCCGAAAGACGGATTGCGTGTGACGCTGTCGCCGGCCGCCTGAGCGGGTCAGGCCAGGGCCGGGGCGTCGATGCCGACCACATCGATGCCGTCGGCGCGGCCGCGAATAGGCAACCGTCCGAGATCGCGAACCGCAAACGGCGGCGCGGAATGGAACCGTTGCATTGCCGCGCGGGAAGCCAGAAAGCCGCCATCAACGCTGCGACTGAGCTCCTCGAGCCGGGCGGCGGTATTCATGACGTCACCATTGAAGGCGATGGCGCGCTTGAGGTCGCCGATCTCGCCGATAATCACCGGCCCGAAATGCAGGCTGCCGCGGATCCGCGGCACCACTCCGAATTCGCGTTCCAACTGGCCGGATGCGCGCGACAGCTCGTCACGCATTGCCGCAAAGCAGCGCAGCGGACGGCACTCGATTGCGCCGCTGCGCTCCGGCCAGGTTACGATCACCTCGTCGCCGACATAGCTGAGGACTTCGCCGCGATAATCAATGACTGAAAGGGAAAGCAGGCGAAAGGTGCGATCGAGCAAGCGGTGAATGCCGACGCCGCCGAGCCGTTCGGCCAGCCCCGTCGATCCCGCAATGTCGACGAAGAGAACGAAGCGATCTTCCTCGATCGGCGTGTGATACCGCCCGGTGACGAAGTTGAGGAAGGCTCGGGGGCCGATGATGTTGGTTATTCCCAAAGCGAGGTTAATCAGCACCGAGAGCACAATGGAATAGATCAAGCCGAGCCAGAAAGTTTCATGGGACATTGCGGGCAGTCCGGCGAGGGCCTCACCGACCTGGAACCATTGAATGACAACGGTAATCGCTGCGTAAATCACACTTCGCACAACCAGACTGGCGGCGAAAGAAAGACCGCTGAGCCAGGCGCGCATCGGGCCTTCCAGCACGAATAGCTCAATGCTCCCGAGCACCAGGCTTATAATGAGCCCATACGTGCCTCCCACGATCATGGCGGAAGGCAGCGTGTGTCCGCGCGCGACGTTGAAGACGACGCCCGAGATAGCCCCGGCGGCCACGACGACGGCAAGCAATCGCAGTTTTCTTTCGAGCCTAGCGTTCATGCCGTCCTGCCCCGGTTGCGCCGGCCCCGATGATGCACGGACGCGGTCTGCAGCCCTGATGAATTCGACAACCCCAACTACGGAAGCGCCGCCGATTTCCGGTTCGATCGTTTTGGCCTGCTGTCGGGCTCTCACTCTCTCGCCTGATCGAGCGCCTTGCCAAGGGCGACATAGCCCTGCTGCTGCTGAGTCCAGTTGCGGCCACCGGTGATGGCGCCGTCGACCACCAGATCGTGCCCATTGATGAAAGTGGATTCGTCACTGGCAAGAAATACCGCGGCGTGAGCGATGTCTTCGGGCAGGCCTGCGCGTGGTATCGGCTGGGCGGTCTTGAAGACTTCACGCATCACGTCGGGGGTTTTCTCCGCCGCCTCGACCGGCAAGCCCAGCGCCTTGCCGAAAATGCCGGTAGCGATCGCGCCCGGCGAAATGCTGTTGACGCGGATGCCGGACTCGCCGAGCTCCATCGCCACGCATTTGGTGAGGTGGATCACGGCGGCTTTGGCGGCGCCATAGACGACCGAGGACGAAAAGCCTGCGAGCCTGCCGGCAATGCTGCCATTGTTGATGATGCTGCCGGAACCCTGGCGGCGCATATGGGGTGCGGCGTGTTTCATGCCGAGCATCACGCTGCGCACCAGTGTCGCCATCGCGGCATCGAAGCGCGCCACTTCAAGCCCCTCGATCCCGCCGGTCTGCGCCGGCCCGCCCGCATTGTTGAACAGACAATCGATGCGGCCGAAATTCTCGACCGCCGCGGCAATCAGGGCGCGCATTTCGTCCTCGACCGTAACGTCGGTCCGGCGGAACAGGCATGCAGGACCGAGCCTGCGGGCCAACGCCTCGCCTTCCGGCGCGCGGCGGCCTGCGGTGACGATTTTCGCCCCTTCCGCGACGAAGATTTCGGCGGTGCGCAGCCCGATGCCGCTTGTCGCGCCGGTGATCACCGCGACCTTGCCGTCCAGCCGTCCCATGTTGTCCTCCTTTTGATGGTGTCGAGTTCAAAATATCTCCGGCCTGCCGGAACAACGCAAGCCATGCGTTACGGCGCGTGACCCGCCAAGGCCGCGACCTTCGAACAAACGAAGGCGTTTGTCCGGCAAAACCGGTGTCCATGTCGCTGATTGTGCCCGGATGTCCGATTGTTGAGCGGTGCTGGCGCCTTTTTGCGAGCCTCGGCTCGTGCATTTTTCGCTATGCTTGGCCTTGTCTTGGATTCGCTGATCGGTTGATGTGACACCATGGTGAAATTGATCGACGAGTTTCGGCGGGGCTGGCAAGGAACATCCCGGCCCTCTCCGCTGTTTAGCATTGGCTTTGCGTTAGCCTGCCTTGCCGCATCGACCGCGGCACGGTGGTGCCTTTCCATGATCCGGCCGGACATTTACTTCACTCCGTATTTCCCGGCCGTATTCTTTGCCACGGCTCTTGGCGGCTATCGGATCGGAATCGGGACGGCCATCATGGGTGGAGTGTTCGGCGTATCCCTGGATTTCGGCGACGCCCCGACCGACTTTGCAAGGCTGGTGCTGTTGCTGATCTTTATGGCCGTGTGCGGTCTCACGATCTGGGGCGTCGAGCACTATCGATCGGTCGCCTCGAAGCAGCGGGAAATTTCGCAGCGCCTGATCCGGGAAGAGGCCTACCGCAAGCTCGTCATCGACGAACTTCAACACCGGCTGAAAAACAAGGTATCGACCGTTCACGCTGTGCTTCACCAGGTTCTGCAGGATCAGCCGCAAATCTGGGCCAGCATCGACCGGCGGATGCGGGCGCTGTCGGCGACGGATGATCTGATCGCCAAGGTGGACGGCCGTGGTTGCGATATCAAAGATTTGCTGCTCTCCGAACTCGGACCTTACGGGCATGTCCGCTTTACCCTCAACGGCGAGCGGCTGTTTCTGCCCGCCAAGCTGGCCGTGAGCCTTGCATTGATATTTCACGAGCTTGCCACCAACGCCGGAAAATACGGCGCGTTTTCCTCCGCGCGCGGACTATTGCAGGTGTCGTGGTCAGTGACTGAGGATCGCCTCAATATCGCCTGGGACGAGACCGAAGGCCCTTCGGTCGAGGCGATCGGCGAAGCCGGCTTTGGCAGCAAATTATTGAAATCGGCGCTCAAGCCCTTCGACGGCAAAACCGAGATCACCTTCCTGAAGACCGGCGTTCATTGCACGATGCAATGTCGAATACCTTCGAGCTAGGCTCCGTCGCCGATCGGGTCTGCGGATGTCGAGCGACGGCCCGGTTTCCGAAAGGCGTTTTTGCGAAGGCGTTGACACTCTGTTAATGACGATCCACGCGGCGCCGATCCAAAGCGCGACTGCTTGCGACCGCGGGGTTCTACTTAACCAAAACTATAAGAGACTTTGGCAACGTCGGCGGCCATGCAAAGCCGCACCATACTTCTTCCGGAACCCGCCAACAGCCACGGCGAAGGCGAATTCTCCGTGGAAAGCGAATTGGGTATTCTGAGGGATGTCTTCAGAATGCTTCCGACCGGCGTCACGGTTCAGGACGAGCACGGCCGCCTTCTGCTGGTCAACGACGCCGCGGCGGCGCAGCTGGGGATGGCTGCGGGGCAGTCGGGCATGTCTCCCTCGAAACAATTGGGCAACCGTCGCGAGGTCGGGCTTGAACTGCTCCGCGCCGGGCGCGCCGTTGTAGCGGAAGAATGCGTGACCGGCGTTCATGGCAGGCAGGTCTTTCTTACGGCTCATCGGCCGGTTCGCATCGCGGACCGCAACCTGTTGCTTTCGAGTTCAGCCGACATCAGCGAACAAAAGGCTGTCGAGGATCATCTGTTCCGGTCGGCTTACTTTGACGAGTTGACGGACCTGCCGATGCGGCGGGTGATCGAGCATCGTGCCAAGAGCCTGATCCAGCGCGACGAGCCGCGCAGCAGGTTCGCGCTGGCCTTTCTCGACATCGACAATTTCAAGCACATCAACGATTATTACGGCCATGCGGCCGGCGACGCGCTGCTGATCGAGGTCGCAAAGCGGCTCGGACTGGATCTGCGCGAGTCCGATATGTTGTCGCGGATCAGCGGCGACGAATTCGTGCTGCTGCTCAATCCGATCGAGAGCGAGCATGAGGTTTCCGAATATATCCAGGCTACGCTGCAGCGGCTGAGGGCGCCGTTCTTCATCGATGGATCGGAAATATTCGCTTCGACTTCGATCGGGGTGAGCCTGTTTCCCGATCACGGGCGCAGCTACGACGCGCTGAGCCAGAACGCCGATATTGCGATGTATCGGGTCAAGAACGACGGCAAGGGCGCCGCCGCCTTCTTCGACGCCAGCATGGAGCGCGAGGCGCTCGCGCGGATGAAGGTCGAGCAGTCGCTGCGGCTCGCCATTCTGGAGAAGCGCTTCTGCTGTGCCTTTCAGGCCAAGGTCGACATCCGGACCAAGGAGATCAAAGGCATCGAGGCGCTGGTCCGTTTGCGCGACGACGAGAGCGTGATTCAGGCTCCCGGTACCTTCATCAACCTCGCCGTCGAACTGGGACTGATCGATGAACTGACGCATCTCGTGCTGGCGGAGATCGTCAAGTCGATCGATCTCATCAACGAAACATTTGGACCGGAGACCACCATCAGCATCAACGTCGCGGCCAAGCAGGCCAACAAGCCGGAGTTCATGCGCTCGTTTGCGCAGGCGCTGGAAGCGACCGGGTTTCCCCGACGCTTCATGATCGAGGTGACCGAAGACGCCTTCGTCGCCAAGACCCGCTTCCAGACCGAGATCCTGCCGATGTTCCGCGAACTGGGCGTCGGGATATCGATCGACGATTTCGGCATCGGCTATTCGTCGCTGTCGGCGCTGGCCGATATCACGGCCGATGAAATCAAGATCGACCGGTCGTTCATCACCGACATCCATCTGCGCCCGCGCAGCCAGGGCATCCTGCGGGCGATCGAATCGCTGAGCGATGCGCTCGGCATGACCGTCATCGCGGAGGGCATCGAAACCTTCGAGGAACTCGCCTATCTGCAGGCCGCCACCAAAATCCGTTTCGCGCAGGGTTTCTATTTTTCCAGGCCGATTTTTCTTGAGGAACTCAAGTCGGCGGTTCCCTCTAGCAGCGAAGCGCGCGTCAGTCTCGCAAGTCGTCCGCCGCAGCAAAACCGGCCGGCCTATTCGCGTCCCGCCGGCTATCGCCGCTGACGGACGTGCGCCGGTTCGGCGCCGCCATTTCGACGCGGCGTATGACGGTTGCAGCCCTCGGCCCGCACATTTCCCGCCTGATTTCTCATCCTGCTTGCTATCGCCGGCACATCGGAAGGTCTATAAGATCGCCCGGCGCGAAGGCGCGTCAACCTTGGCCAGAAGAAGAACATGCCTCCGGTTTCGATATTCCTGAACATCCTCTGGCTTCTCCTCGGCGGCCTCTGGATGGCGTTTGGCTGGCTGGTCGCCGCCGTGATCATGGCCATCACCATCATCGGCCTGCCCTGGGCAAGGGCGGCGTTCAATATTGCCGCCTACACGCTGCTGCCGTTCGGTCAGAAGGCCGTGCGTCGCGACAGCCTGACCGGGCAGTCCGATATCGGCACCGGGCCTCTGGGCCTGATCGGTAACGTGATCTGGCTGCTGCTGGCCGGCTGGTGGCTGGCGCTCGCGCACATCGTGACCGCGGTCGTGCTTGCCGTGACCATCATCGGCATCCCCTTCGCCTGGGCCCATGTGAAGCTCGCCGGCATCGCCTTGTGGCCGATCGGCAAGGTGATCGTTCCAGCCTAGTGTCCTGAATCCGAAGTTCTCTTGACGGACCCGCCCCACGAGCGAAGAGAACTTCTGAACCACCACACTAGATCATGATGCGATTGGGTTGAATCGCATCATGATCTAATCTCTTTGTTTACGGATGATCTCTTCGGAAAACCGGTTCCCACTTTTCCGGATCATGCTTTAGCGTAGTCCGGATTGCGTCCCGAGCGGCTCTCGCCGAAACAGCGCGCTAATGGATGGTCGCTTTCCTGCCGCGCGCCTGGACCGCTTCTTCCACGCTATGAAACTGACGGTCCGGACCCAGCAGCGTATCGATACCGAACCGCACCACGGCGGCTTGCGCGCGGACGGATTCAAGCCGGGCGATGGCAAAATCGACGCCGTCGGCATGACACTTGCGGATGATCTCGGTGAGGACCTGCGCCGCGGTAAAGTCGATCTCGACAATGCCGGTCGCCTCCAGCACGAGCAGCCGCGGCTTCTGCGGCGAAGACTTCAAGGCCTCCAGGATGTCGCTCCGGAAGTGGTAGGCGTTGAGAAAGGACAGCGGCGCCTGAAATCCAGCGACGATAATGCCGGACTCCCGTTCGCCGGGAAGATTGGAACTCGACGGCCACCAGATCGAGGTTCCGGGCACGCGTTCGAACACCTGCACGCGGGCGCGCGTCGCGCTCCATATGCCGTGCAACAGCGACAGCGCGATGCCGATGCCGACGCCTTGTTCGATCGGCAGAACGATGATGGCGGCTGCGGTCAGCAGGATCAGCAGGAATTCGCCCAGCGACTGCCGGTAGATCATCACGATCTGACTGAGGCGAATGATTCGGAGTGCGACGAACAGCAGAACGCCGCCGAGCGCGGCGTTGGGGATCTGATGCAGCAGCGAGGCGCCGAATGCCAGCAGCGCGATCACGATCGCCACGGCGGCAAGGCCGGCGATTTGCGATCGTCCGCCGGTTTCGGAAACCACGGCTGTGCGCGGCGGGCTGGCATTGACAGGAAACGCGCCGATCAATCCCGACAGCACACTGCCGACGCCGACGCCGACAAAATCGCGGTCAACATCCGGCGGCTCATCGGGATCAGACGGAAAGGAGCGTGTCGTTGCCGCCGTCTGCACCATGATGACAACGGAAATGATGAGACTGAGCGACACCAGGCCCGTCAGGTGCCCGGCCGAGATGACCGGGATCGCAAGCGTCGGCATCGCAGCTGATACCGTGCCGAGAACGCTGACGCCCCGGCTCTCAAGCCGCAGCAGCACCACGGCCGCGCTCGCCAGCGTCAGGCCGATCAACGCCCCGGGAATCCGCGCATCGATCTGTTCGGACAAGGCGATGATCGCCAGGACTCCGAAGCCGATGACAAGCGTAAATGCGTTTGCCTGGCCGAGTTGCTCTGCAAGGATCGCGACGCGCTGCAGCACGGGGCCTTCGGGTGCGGGCAGCCCGAGTATCACAGGCAATTGCGAAATCAGGATGTGGGCCGAAATTCCGGCGAGAAAGCCGATCGTTACGGGTATCGAGAGCAGGTCGGCGATCCAGCCCAGGCGAAAAATTCCGGCGGCGAACAGGAAAAGTCCGACCATGAGCGCCAGGGCAACAGCCAGCGTCAGGTATTCCGGCGAACCGGACACGGCCAGCGCGGCAAGGCCTCCGGCAAAAATCGGCGTGATTGTCGAATCCGCGCCGCACGACAGGAAACGATTGCTGCCGAACGCCGCGAAGGCGAGCGAGCCTGCCAGAAACGCGAAAAAACCGATCTGCGGGCTGAACCCGCCGAGCCGCGCCGTCGCCATCTGCTCGGGGATGGCGATGGCAGCCAGCGTAAGGCCGGCAAACAGATCGTGGCTGAGGAATTGAAGGCGATACCCGCTCAGCGAGCGAAGCACGGGCCAGGCCCTGCTCGCGCCCGCAGAATTCGCAGAGCCGGAAGTATCCATCGTTGCCTCCCCTGACGGACGCCTGTTTGAGCCGCCCCTTGTCGCGTGGTTTCGAACGATATCGGACTCGTTCATCCCTGGCCGCAGCCCCGAAACCCCAACCACGCGTGAACTGAGTTACGCTATCATGACGGCCCCGAGCCGGAAATAAAGGCCGAAAATGCTACCGGTGCTGACGGCGTCTTCCGGCATCCAGCGAGACGGATGAATTTCGTCGGCGATTTCATTGGGCGTGGTCGGGAACAGCGAGCGGTGTTGCGGATCGTTCGCGCCCGGCTCGAAGGCCGTCAGTTAAGTCTTCGGTAACCGGATTCCCTAACCGGTATGCCATCAATGCATCGTATGCATATTCCCCCGAGGAGTTGGGGAATGCAGAAATTGGCTTCCAGTATCTGGGGCGCGATTGGCAAGCTCCGAACCGCGCCGGTAGGATCGTATCACGCTGCCGCGTCGATTCTGCCGGGGCCGGTGCTATGGCTTGTTCTCTGCGGAGGCTTCCTGATCGCGGCGATTATCATCGGCACTGTGTTGATGGTCGGTGAATTTCGCGAGAGCGCGCTCCGCAACAGCGAGCGCGAACTCGAAAATACAGTGCTGCTGCTCACCCGCCACTTCGACCAGCAGTTCGAGGATTGCGAGATCATCGCCAACGATTTGATCTCCAAGATGCGGTTCTCCGAGATTGCTTCGCCCGAAGCGTTCAAGCGCCAGATGTCTGGTCCGGACGCGCACCTGATGCTGAAGTCCAAGACCAGCGCCTTGTCCTATATCGGCGACGTCAATATCTTCGATGCGGACGGAAAGCTGGTCAATTCATCAGGCGACGGGCCGCTGCCGACGGCCAACATTGCCGAGCGGGCCTATTTCAAAACCTTCAAATCGGACCCGCAATCGACGGCGGTTTTGGCCGAACCGGTTCGCAGCCTTTTCACCGGCGGCTGGACCACGGTCCTTGCCCACAGGCTGAGTGGACCGAACGGGGTCTTTCTCGGCGTGATGGGGAGGCGGATCGACCCCGCGAATTTTGAAAATTTCTTCGCATCGGTCGCGCTTGGAAACGGCATGGCGATTTCCCTCTTCCATCGCGACGGCACGATGCTGGCGCGTCACCCGCACGCCGATTCGATGATCGGGCAGAACTTCAAAACGGCTCCACTGCTGCATAAGATCCTGGCCGTGGGCGGCTATCAGACCCTGCGCCTGCAAAGTCCGGTCGATGGCCAGGAAAGGCTCGGCTCGGCTGGCCCATTGCGCCGCTTCCCGATTGTGATCGTCGCGACCAGGACGGTTGCGGCAGCGCTGGAGGATTGGCGCGCCCAAACCAGACTCATGGTCGCCGCAGCCGGCCTCTCCGCATTGGTGATCGCCGTCCTTCTATTCCTGATCGTCAGGCGTATGACGCGGCAACATCAGGAATCGCAGCAGCGACTCGAGCAGGAAAAGCACCGGCTCGACACCGCCCTGAACAATATGACGCAAGGCCTCATTCTTTATGACGCATCGGCACGTGTCGTCGTCTGCAACCAGCGCTATATCGATATGTATGGGCTGTCGCCGGCCATCGTAAAGCCGGGTTGCCATTTTTACGATATTGTCCGGCATCGCAAGCAGTCGGGGTCCTTCAAGGGCGACGTCCACGAATTTTGTTCCACCGTCCTGGCCAACGTCGCGCAGGGAAAAGTTACCCGCCATGTCCTCGAAACCGCGGATGGACGTGCGATTCAGATCGTCAATCGGCCACTGGCGCAGGGTGGCTGGGTTGCGACAATGGAAGACATCACGGAGCGCCGAAGCCTCGAACAGGAACGCGACCGGAATTATGCATTCCTGCGTCAGATTATCGACCACATACCGTCACAGATCACCGTGAAGGATGCGCGCGATCGCCGCTATGTGCTTGTGAATCGCGTGGCGGAGATCCATGTCGGCTTGTCGAACGACGCCATCGTCGGCAAGACCGCGCGCGATATCTTCCCGAGGGCACTTGCCGAAAGAATTGCATCGGATGACGACGAGTCGCTGCGATCCACTGACGGCCTGACGCTGGACGAGCACCGCTGGGTAAGCAAGGTGTCGGGCAGCCGCTTGATCACCTCAAAGCGCATCGGCATCCGGGATGAGGCCGGCGAGCCCCGCTATATCATCAACGTCGTGGAAGACGTCACCGACCGCCGGCGCGCCGACGAGAAGATTGCGCACCTTGCGCATTACGACGCGCTGACCGACCTGCCGAACCGGGTGCTGTTCCGGGAACAGGTCGAACGCGAGCTGCAGCAAATCAATCGCGGCGAGCAATTCGCACTGCTCTATATCGACATCGACGAGTTCAAGGGCATCAATGATTTGCTTGGACATCATGTCGGCGATGAGTTGCTGAAGGACGTGGCTGCTCGACTCAGGAGCTGCATCAGGGAGACCGATCTTGTCGCGCGGCTAGGCGGCGACGAATTCGCGGTGATTCAGACAAAAGCCGGCAGCGTCGCCGATGTCGTGGAATTCGTTACGCGGATTCACGAGGCGATCAGACAACCTTATCAATGCCTCGGCCATCAACTCTCGACCGATGCCAGCATCGGCATCGCGCTGGCGCCGCGCGACGGCACCGATCTGGAGCAGCTCATCAAGAACGCCGATCTGGCGATGTACGGTGCCAAGGCCGACGGGCGCCGAACCCATCGCTTCTTCGAGCCGGCGATGGATGCCAGCGCAAAAGCCCGGCTCAAGATGCAGCAGGATCTGCGTCAGGCCCTCGTGGACGGCGGCTTTGAGATTCACTATCAGCCGGTCGTGGACCTTCGTCACGACGAGGTAGCCGGCTGCGAAGCCCTGCTGCGCTGGCGCCATCCCGAACGCGGCATGATCTCGCCCGCGGAATTCATCCCGGTAGCGGAAGATACCGGCCTGATCATTGAGCTCGGCGAATGGGTGCTGAGAACCGCCTGCGCCGAGGCGGCGAGCTGGCCGGATCACGTCCGGCTTGCCGTCAACGTCTCGCCTGTGCAGTTGAAATGCCAGACCCTGGCGCTGACGATCGCAAGCGCGCTCGCGGCCTCGGGTCTTCGGGCAAGCCGCCTGGAACTCGAAATCACCGAGGCGGTCCTGATCCGGGACGACGAGGCGGCGCTGGCCATACTGCATCAGCTCCGCACCATCGGCGTTCGCATCGCGCTCGACGATTTCGGCACCGGCTATTCCTCCCTGAGCTATCTGAAGCGTTTCCCGTTCGACAAGATCAAGATCGATCGCTGCTTCATCGGCGACATCGCGGAAATCGACGGCTCTTCGGCGATCGTGCAGGCGGTGGTGAACATCGCCGCCGCGCGCAATATGACGACGACCGCGGAAGGCGTCGAGACGCTCGAGCAGAAGGAGCGGCTCCGCAAGCTGGGCTGCACCGAGATGCAGGGCTACCTGTTCAGCGCCGCAAAGCCGGGTCCGGAGGTGAGGAAGCTGTTCGAGCCACGCCGCGGGCGCGCGCGGGACGTGGCTTAGCGACAGTAGATTTCGTGGCGATCAACCGACCCTGACCGGGAAATGCGGTCGCGGACCCTCCCTTTGGCCCCTGCTGGCCGTTGCCGAGGCCGGATCAATCGGCTAAATGAACCCTCAACGCACCCGTAGCTCAGCTGGATAGAGCGTTGCCCTCCGAAGGCAAAGGTCACACGTTCGAATCGTGTCGGGTGCGCCAGAAATCCATCGACAATTGGCGCTTGCGGGCCGACGATCAGTCGCCGGCGTCTTGCTACAGCACAAATCCCGAAAACAGGCGCCCGCCGATATCCTTCGCGCCAGTGAAGGTGCGCGACCAACGAAAGCGAAGCGCAGATGAGCGAACGACTTGAGACGCTGAAAAAGGCGCGCGAGCGCATGACCGAGGACCGCGACGCTTTTGCCAAGACCCTCGCCGCGCCGTTCGACCGTGACAAGGCCGAGCGGGCGCGGACCAAATTCATCGAGACTCAGGTGCTGATCGACGCCATCGATCGCGCCATTGCGGGCGAGCAAAACGCGGCCGCCGGCTAGCGCGAGATGATTTTTCGTTGAATTGTCATCTCGCTCTATCTTTTTGTTTGAGCATGATCTCCGCGCAAACGCTGCGCGTTCGTCGCGAGGAAAGCCGGTGCCCGCTCTTCCGGATCATGCTCTAGCGCCCCGCGCGAGTTACGACTGACAGCATCGCCGCCGCGCTGGCCGCGGGCTCATACTGGTCGCGCAGCCGCAGCCAGGCCATCGGGTAGGACAAGCCTTCTTCATGGCGGCCGAGCGGGGTCAGGTCGAGATAGTGGTAGGCGGCGTTCATCATGTCGAGGCCGCGCGCGAAGCATGAATAGGTGTGAAAGACGGCGCCGGTTTCGTCGCGATAGAACACGCTGATCCCCGGGGCCTCCTCGACGCCGAAGTTCGAGGTTCCGAAATTATAGACCTTGGCGCCCGACTTGATCTCGTCCGGCCTGAACGAGACCGCATAGTCGTAGTTGAAATCGTTGTTCGCCGATGAATACCAGTCGAAGGTCCAGCCCATCCGCGCCTTGAACGCGTCGAGCTTTGGCAACGGCGCGTGTGAAATCGCGACCAGCGTGGTGTCGCGGGCAGCAAGATGCGGCGTCATGTGGTTGAATTGGTCGGCCCAGAACGAGCAGCTCTTGCAGCCTTCGTTCCAGTCGGGTGCGAACATGAAATGCTGCACCACGAGCTGGCTGCGCCCTTTGAACAGATCGGCTAGCGTCATCTTGCCGCCTGGCCCATCGAAAACATAGCTCTTGTCGACCCTGACCCATGGCAGCGTGCGGCGCTCCTCGCTCAGCCGGTCGCGGGCTCGCGTAAATTCCTTCTCATGCGCGAGGTGGGCTTTGCGGGCTTCGATCCATTCCTCCCGGGAGACGATCTTGTGCGGCTGCATGGGCAGGCTCCTGTGCTTTGGGTGCTTCAGGCGGCAGATTTTTCAAGCGTTCCTTCTGTAGTTAACAGCGTCGGAATGCCACGGGCAAAGTTAGCAGGAAAAACGAAACGGCGCTGCAACTTAGCATGGTTACGATGCAGCCCCGACAACTGACATCCAGATCCGGTCATCAATCGCCAAAAGCACCGTAGGGGGACAGTAAATGCGCAGGTTACTGCTGAGCTCAGTGGTTTTCATATTCTCGCTCGCCCCCAACCTTGCAGGCGCGGGTCCGAACTCAGGTCAGGCTGAGCCGGCCCTGGCGGTACCGGAAGGTTTTGAAACCTATCGCGGGTATGTTTTTGACCTGTCCGAGAATTCAGACCGCAAGGATGTCGCCGCCATCGCCGACGCGTTCCGACGTCAGCTCGACGTTGTTGAGAGCGTCGGCCTGAGCCCCAAGGTGCTGCAGTTCTTTCATACGGTGCCGATTATCGCCAGCGAGATGACCTGCCTGGATGAGACAGCCGCGATCGCTTGTTATGGCCCTATCTCACCCGACAGAAACCGGCGCGAGTCCAGCAGCTTCACGACCTGGGATGAAGGCAAGCTGCGCTGGAGCAATCCGAATTTCGTTGATCTGGCCGCCGACGCCGGACCTGGCGTCATCATGCTGCGTCCGGTCATGCTCAAGCATGCCGAAGACCCGGTCCTGCTTCACGAGCTTCTCCACGCCTACCACGCAAAGCTGATGCCGCAAGGGTTCGATAATCTGGGCATCAAGGCTTACCACGCCGACGCCATGAGCAAGCAGGTCTTCGGCAAAGAAGAATATGCCATGAAGAACCACAAGGAGTTCTTCGCCGTCACCGCGAGCATCTTCCTGGCGGGAAAGGAATCGATGCATGAGCCCAAAACGCGGGCGCAGCTGAAAGAGAAGCTGCCCAAATACTACAAATACCTGGTCGAGCTGTTCGGTTTCGACCCCGAACCCGAGCCTGCACAAGCAACCCCTGTGGCGGAATCTGGCGACAAGACAAGTTCCGGTGGAACCTGACATGATCTCAATTCGCCGGCGCCGGATCCCCGTGCGCTGGCGAAGCCGGCCTATTCCACCTTTATCCCGGCGTATTTGACGACCTTCTCCCATTTTTCCGTTTCGGCCGTGATCATCGCGCCGAAGGCCTCCGGCGTGCTGATCAGCGGTTCGCCGCCGAGTTCGGTCAGGCGCTTTCTGATCTCCGGCTCGGCCAGCACGGCGTTGATCTCCCGGTTCAGCTTCTCGATGATCTCTGGCGGGGTCTTGATCGGCGCGCCCATCCCGAACAGCGCGCTCGCCTCATAGCCGGGAACGGTCTCGGCAACGGTCGGCACGTCGGGCAGTTCCGGCGAGCGCGCCGCCGTGGTCACGGCGAGCGCTCGCAAGGTGCCGGAGCGGATATGACCGATGATGGAGGGCATATTGTCGAACATCACCTGGACGCGGTTGCCGAGCAGGTCGGTGGTTGCAGGCGCCGCGCCCCGATAGGGCACGTGCAGCATCTTCGCGCCCGACATGGCCATGAACATTTCGCCGGACAGATGCACCGAGGTGCCATTGCCGGACGACGCCAGGTTCACCTTGCCGGGATTGGCCTTCACATAGGCGATGAACTCGGCGACGGTCTTTGCCGGCACCTCCTTGGCAACCGTCATCACGTTCGGCACCCGAACGAAGGAGGCGACCGGCGCGATGTCGCGGATGAAATTGAAATCGAGGTTGGCGTAGAGTGAGGCGTTGATGTAGTTGGCGGGATTGACGAGCAGCACCGTGTAACCGTCGGGATCGGCCTTGACCACGGTTTCGGTGCCGATGTTGTTGCCGGCACCGGGTTTGTTTTCGATGACGAATTGCTGGCCCAGCCGCTCCGACAGCCGCTGGCCGATCAGGCGGGCGATGATATCGGTCGAGCCGCCGGCCGGATATCCGACAATGAACCGGACCGATCGCGTTGGATAATCCAGCGCGCAAGCAGCACCCATCGGCCAGGCGAGGGCGCCCAAGAGAAGTGCGACCAGACCCATCGCGGTGCGGCGTAACGCCATGCGTTTTCTCCCTGCGGTGCCGAACCCGCTTCGCATGGTTCGATCTTGTTGAATTGACGACGGTCCGCGTTGTAACAAACAAACCGCGGCGCGGCCAGCTTGGCCCGCCTATCTTGAGCCACGGCGAAAGGATCGTTCATGTCGGTTAAGGTCAACGCGCTCGATCATATCGTGATCAATGTGTCCGACGTGGCGCGCTCCGCCGAATGGTATCGAAAGATCCTTGGCATGGAGATCAGGGTTTTCGACCCCGGCCAGGGCAAGACCGTCCGGACATCGCTGATCTTCGGCAACCAGAAAATCAATGTGCGGCCGCGCGACGCCGACAAGGTCGAATGGTTCACCGCCGACCATGAAACCGCCGGGAGCGACGATCTGTGTTTTCTCACGTCAAGCACGCCGGAAGAGGTGGTGGCGCACCTCAAGGCGTGCGGCGTGGCGATCGAGGAAGGGCCGGTGGCGAAGCAGGGCGCCCGCGGCGTGCTGCGATCGGTCTATTGCCGGGATCCCGACGGCAGCTTGATCGAGATTTCATCGTATCAGGACGACCCTCGCCAGGAGGGCGAGGCTTCAGCCGGAAATCAATAGGCCCCGATCGTCACGGGACGAAATGCCTGCAGCAAATGCTGGTCGAGCTTGCCGTCCATTTGCTCCATGATCGCGAAGGCCTTGGCGTGCGTATAAGGCAGCCGGTAGGGCCGATTTTCCACCAGTGCCGAGTAGATGTCGACAATCGTGGTCAGCCGCACGATGTCGCTGATCCGATCGCCACGCAGGCCATCGGGATAGCCGGTGCCATCGAGAAGTTCGTGATGGTGCAGCACCACATCCAGCATCTCCGGCGGGAACCCGCCCTGGGCTGCGAGAGCATCATAGCCGAGGCGCGGGTGTTTGCGGACCTCGCTCGTTTCCTCATCGGTGAGCTTACCCGGCTTGTCCAGAATGGCTACCGGGAGGAAGGCCTTGCCGACGTCGTGCAGAAGCGCCGCCCGCGTCAGGCGGCGCTGGTCGTCCTCGCGCATGCCGAGATGTTGCGCAAATGCGACGGCAAAGCCGGTCACAAACAGGCAGTGGCGATAGGTGTCGGCGTGATGACAACCGACGGCCGTCAGCCATTCTCGCAACGAGGAGTGCTTGATGGCTTTGAGAATCTTGCTTTCAGCCGCTACGACGTCGCTGAATTTCAGCGGAACCCCAGCCGGAAGCTTGTTGAATATCTTGACCATCACCTCGTGCGCCGCGGCAACGCCCCGGTTCAGGGTCTTGCCGCGATCGGTCGCATCGAACCCATGGCTGTCCGGAAAGGCGGCGCGGATGCGTTGCAGGATGCCCTCGGCATCGAACGGCCGCGCTATCGTGTCGGTTGCGCCCAGGGCCCAGGCTTGCATCGACCCGTGGTGCAGCGCGCCGGCGAGAACAAACAGCCGCGGCATCGCGCGGTAGGCTTCGTTACGCAGCTTGTTTCGAACCCGCTGCACGCTTTCGGCGGAGCGCAGATTGATATCGACCACGATCCCCGAGATATGATCGGCCGGGGTGTCGGGAAGATCCGATGTCGAGACGGTGTCCACCTCGCTCACGGATTGCAGGATATTCGCCAGCTCGCGGCTTTGATCGGTGTCGTCGGACGCCAGCAGCAGGTGGCGCTTGGACGAAGACAGGTTGGCTTGAGCTGACATAAACCCCTCGCTGACGGCTGCAGGTGACCCGGCAGCAAGTTACCCGACAACTCATTCCCCGAGGCTTAAGGGAAATCATGAATGGCTGCCTCTTGTTGTAGGTAAAATTTGAACGAGTGACCGGGTGTCGGCCCAAACCAAGGAAAACCGGGCATAAAAAATCCGCCGGAGGAGTCCCTCCGGCGGATTGTTGTTGTCGGCTGACTTTGCGGCCTTAGGCCTTCATCGCCGCCTTGACCGCCTCTGCCGTGATCGGCAGCGAGCGGACGCGGGCGCCGGAGGCGTTGAAGATCGCGTTCGCGAGCGCAGGCGCGATCACCGTCACCGCCGGTTCGCCGACGCCGGTGGCGTGTTCGCCGTTGGCGATGACGCTGACGGCGACTTCCGGCGTCTGACTCATCCGCAACGGCGTGTAGGTATCGAAGTTGGTCTGCTCGATACCGCCATTCTTCAGCGTCGCCTTCTCGTACATCGCGAGCGAAAGTCCCCACAACGCCGCGCCCTCGACCTGGGCATGGATGTTATCGGGATGCACCTGCGTGCCGACGTCGGTGGCCACGGTCAGTTTCTTGACCTTGACCTCGCCGCTTGGCGCAACCGCAACATGGGCCACGCAGGCGGTCCAGCTTGCGGTCTTCCTTTCCTGCGACGAAACGCAGGCGACGCCCATGCCTTCGCCTTTCGGCAGCTGCTTGGTGCCGTAGCCGGCCAGGCCCATCGCCGTGAGCAGGGTGTTGCGCAGGCGTTGCGCGCCACCGGCGTTGTCGCCCTTGCCGTCGAGCATGTCGATCCGGAACTGCGCGGGATCCTTGCCGGCGGCGTGGGCGAGTTCGTCGACCATGCTTTCGACCGCCCAGAAGGTCCAGCCCGGAGCGACCGACCGCAATTGGCCCGACGGGGTGGCGTTATGCGCCATCTCGTTGAGGATCGCCCGGACGTTGTGGTTGGGCACGGAGTAGAAGAAGTCCGCGCCATTCACCGTGAACGCATCGAGCGCGCCCTTCTTGTCGACCGAAGGCGACAGGAAGTCAGGGATGCCCCAGCGCTTGGTCGGCCAGGCACTGACCACGTCGTGGTTCATCGCGACCAGCTTGCCGTCACCGTCAAGACCGGCCTTGATCTTCTGGAACGTCAGCGGGCGCGAGAAGTCCATGGTCATGTCGTTTTCGCGCGAGTAGATGATCTTGACCGGCTTGCCGACGGCCTTGGCCGCCTGCACCGCCGGCACCATCATATCGCCTTCGAGACGCCGGCCGAAGCCGCCGCCCAGCCACATCTGGTGCAGCACGACAAATTTGGGATCGACCCCGGCGGCGCCGGCCGCGATCGCACCGGAGCGCGTCGCAAACTGGTTGCCGGAATAGATATGCCAGATATCGCCTTGCTGCTGCGCCGTAGCGGTCATCGGCTCCATCGGCGCATGGATGTTGATGTTGGTGGTATATTCCGCCTCCAGTACCTTGGCCGCCGTTCCGAAGGCCGCAGCCGTATCGCCGTCCTTGACGAAAAACAGACCGGAATCGTCAAGCCCCTGCAACCGCTTGGCTTCGGTGAGCAGGGATTCGCTCGACAGCTTGGCGTTGGGGCCGCCGTCATAGGTGATCTTGAGCGCGTCGGCCGCCTTGCGCGCGTTGGCATAGGTATTGGCCACCGCCACCACCCAGCCGGTCGTCGTCGCGGTCTTGTCGTCGAGGACGACCGCCTTGATGAAGCCCGGCACCTTCTTCGCCTCGCTGTCATCGACCGTCTTCACCGTCGCGCCGTAGCGCACCGGCGGCGTGACCACCTTGCCGTACACCATGCCCGGCAGCATGACGTCGATGCCGTATTTGGCCGTGCCGTTGGTCTTCGACGGAATGTCGAGTTGCGGGACCGAGACGCCGATCAGGGTGTATTGCTCGGCCGTCTTCAGCTTGATCGCCTTCAGTTCGTCCGGCGTGAAGGTCTTGGTGGCCTTGCCGCTCTTGACGATCTCGGCAAAGGTCATCGACTTCTTCGACTTCGGATGCGAGACCACGGAGTCCCTGACGACCAGTTCGTCCTTGAAGTAGGGCGGCAGGCCCATCGCCGCGGCCGCAGCCTCGGTCAATGCGATACGCCCCGCGGCACCCGCGCGGCTCATCGCATCGAAGTTCATCATGGTGCTCCAGCTGCCGCCGGTGACCTGCGCGCCCAGCACCGGGTCATTGTACTTCGGATCGTTGGAAGCAAGCTGAACCCGCATGTTCTTCCAGTTCGCGCCGAGTTCTTCGCAAATGATCTGCGCCATGGTTGACGCGATGTGCTGGCCCATGTCGGCCTTGCCGCAGGTAACGGTGACGATTCCGTCCGGCGCGATCGAATACCAGACGCTGGGATCGAAATTGCTCGCCGCGGCGAACGCTTGATCGGCACCGAGAAGGCCTGGAACGGCGGAATAGCCGAGCGCCAGACCGGCGGCGGCGGAGCCGACGAGGAATGAGCGGCGGCTCAGATCGGCGGGTTCGGCAATGGTCTGATCCTGGATGATTTTCACGTGCGTATTCATGTTGCCCTCCGCTCGGTTCCGGCGTTCGAAGCGGTGCGCATTTCGGAAGCCGCCCGCATGATCGCCTTCTGAATGCGCGAATAGGTCATGCAGCGGCAGAGATTGCCGTCCATGTGCGCCACCACTTCTTCCTTGGTCGGGTCGGAATTCTTCGCGAGCAGCGAGGCTGCCTGCATGATCTGTCCCGATTGGCAGTAGCCGCATTGCGGAACCTGCTCCGCGATCCATGCCTTCTGCAACGGATGATCGCCCTTGGCGCTGAGGCCCTCGATGGTCGTGATTTTCTTGCCGACGGCATCGCCTAGCTGCGTCTGGCAGGACCGCACGGCTTCACCGTTGATGTGAACGGTGCAGGCGCCGCAAAGGCCGGCGCCGCAGCCGAATTTCGTGCCGGTCATCTGCAATTGCTCGCGGATGACCCAAAGCAGCGGCGTATCGTGCGCCGCTTCGACGGACATATTCCGCCCGTTGATGTTGAGATTAGGCATGGTTTCTTCCCCTCTCGGTGTATGAAGCCGCTTACGGCGGCAACTCACTTGTGTTGTCTTTGCTGGCACCCACCGGGCCGATGCCAGTGGGTGCGCAGAATGATAGCGATCCAGTCTGGAGGCAATGCAATTTGGAATTGGCCGAAGAAAATAAAATTCCAAAACCATTATTGTGCGTTGCGGCAATGGTGCTGTCATACTGCGTGGCGGAATTTGGGATCAGCATGGCAGGCCCACACAGCGAGGCCAGTGCGTGCCGTGGGCAGGCTCCCGCAGCCGAACAGACCGAGATAGAAGGCCCCGCAATAGAAGATGCCAAGAATCAATCGTGGCGGGTCGAGATTTAAGATGAAGTGCACGGCAGCGGCCCCACAATCCTGCCGACCCACCGCTATGGCTCGACATCGGCAATGTGGCGGGACCAGATCGCGCCGCTCTCGAAGCATCACAAGCTTGTATTGTGGGACATGCGCGGCCATGGCCAGTGCGATTCTCGGCGCGATCCGCCGCCTGCCTATAGCGAGGCGCTGTCGGTGCTGAAATGGCCGCGCTGCTTGACGCGGTTGACGGAAAGTCGATGCGCGGTACGACTGGGTCTGGCAGTATTAGGCTGACTGGCGTGGGATTTTTCCAGCTCCGCGCAAATAACTTCGTGCAACTCTTGAAGTGGGTGGATCCGTGGGAAACGACATCAAGCTGACGGCCTCGGACAATTTTCAATTGGGCGGCTACCGCGCCGACCCCGCCAGCGCGCCCAAGGCGGCGGTGGTGGTGATCCAGGAAATCTTTGGCGTCAACCACCACATTCGCGCGGTCTGCGATCGCCTGGCGAGCGAGGGCTATGTCGCCATTGCGCCCGCGATCTTCGACCGCGTCGAGCCGAATTTCCAGTCCGGCTATTCGCCGGATGAGGTTGCGGTGGCGCGCAAGTTCGTCGCCAATCCCGACTGGGCGGCGATGCTGCGCGACACCCAGGCTGCCATCGATGCCGTCAGGAATGTCGGTCCGGTCGGGATCGTCGGTTTCTGTCTTGGCGGCAGCATCGCTTATGCCGCTGCCACAAAGCTGTCAGGCCTGTCCGCGGCGATCGGCTATTACGGGGGCGCCATCGTTCGCTTCGCCGACGACAAGCCGAAAGTGCCGACCCAGCTGCATTTCGGCGAGAAGGATGCCGGTATCCCGCTCAGCGACGTCGAGACCATCCGCGCCAAGCGGCCCGATGTCGAGATCCATGTCTATCCCGGCGCGCAGCACGGCTTTCACTGCGACGAACGGGCAAGTTACGACAAGACGAGCGCGGATGTGGCCTGGCCGCGCAGCCTTGGCTTCTTCGCCGAGCATTTGAAGAAGTGACGACACTCTGTCGTCATTCCGGGATGGTCCCAACGGGTCCGCGCAAAGCGCGGCCCGATGACAGGCTCCGGACCAGACCTCAGATGCGCAATTGCGCATCGGGGAATCTCGAGATCCCGGGTTCGCTCGTGACACCTGCGCCCTTAGCGACAAGCGCTTGTGCGCTTGCGCGAAGATGACGAATGACGTTGTGCTTCGTCAGAACCAGCGTTCGCCGACGAAGATGGTATCGCCGGGGCTGAGTGGTGTGCCGAGCGGCACCACGGCGCGGCTCGGGCCCGCATTGTCGGTGTGGGTCAGCGTCACGCGGTCGCGCTGGGCGCGGGGCGAGAAGCCGCCGGCAATCGCCACCGCGCTTTCGACGCTCATATTGGGCACGTAAGGGTATTGGCCGGGCGCGGCGACTTCACCGAGGATGAAGAACGGCCGGTAGGTTTCGATTTCCACTGCGACCGAGGGATCGCGGATATAGCCGTTGCGCAATTTGCCGGATATTTCCGCGGCCAGTCCCGCCGGCGTCCGTCCGCGCGCCGGCACCGCGCCGATCAGCGGCATGGTGATGGAGCCACCGGCATCGATGGCGTAGGTGTTGGTGAGACCTTCCTGGCCGTAGACCACGACCCGCAGCTTGTCGCCGGCATCCAGCCTGTAGGCTGCATCATGGGCCACCGGCATCGGCGCAGCCGCATAGGCGGCGGACGCGGCGGCGTAACTGTCCCGCGGGGACGCGGCAAAGCTGGCGCGAAGCGCGCTGATGGCGCCGCCGGAATCCGCCATGGCAGATCGCGGCGAGGGGGCTGAATAGGAAGGCTGGCCGTAAGCCATGTAGTCGAGTTCGCTTGCGGCTGCGCCGCCGCCATGGGCGCGGTCGTCTGCATGCAGCCCGACAAAGCGAGCGCGGTCATAGCGGCAATGATCGGCAGTCGAAACGCGCGCGCAACCCGCACCGGAGCCATCCCCTCTCGCGAGACAGCTTAAGTCTTGCACCGGTTATGGTTAACAAATCGTTTTTTTGCCGCCAGATACAAACGCGCGAGGTGGGGCCGAAGCCGGTGGGTTCACAAGCTGTGCGGCAATCAGGCCGTGACGCCTGCGCCGATCGGGCACGACACCCCGGTGCCGCCAAGCCCGCAATAGCCGGCCGGATTCTTGGCCAGATATTGCTGATGATAGTCTTCGGCGAAATAGAATTCGCCTGACGGCGCGATCTCGGTGGTGATGGCGCCGAGCCCCTTTGCCGCCAAGGCCTTTTGATAGGCGGCCTTCGACGCATCCGCGGCTTTGCGTTGGGCGTCGCTGAAGGTGTAGATCGCCGAACGATACTGGGTGCCGACGTCATTACCCTGCCGCATGCCCTGGGTCGGGTTGTGGTTCTCCCAAAACGTCTTCAAGAGCTGATCGTAGGAAATCATTTTCGGATCGAACACCACCAGCACCACTTCGGTGTGACCGGTACGGCCTGAACATACCTCCTCATAGGTGGGGTTCGGGGTGTGGCCGCCGGCATATCCCACCGCGGTGGTGTAGATGGCATCGCCGAGTTCCCAGAATTTGCGCTCCGCGCCCCAGAAGCAGCCGAGTCCGAACACCGCCTGCTCGAGGCCTGCCGGATAGGGCGGCTGCAATTGACGGCCGTTCACGAAATGCCGGGTGGCTGTCGGAATCGGATTGGCGCGGCCGGGCAGCGCCTCGGCAGCGCTAGGCAAAGCAGTGGTCTTGCGCATGAACAACATGGGGTACCTCCCTGCGACCTGATGGCAGCAATAGCTCTAATATATGCCTTTACGTGGATTGCGGCAGCCCCGTTACGCGGCAGCTTCGAAGGCCGATCCGCCGCAGCCGCAATCCGGTCAGTTCCTCGAATAGCCGATCAATGGCTTGCGCGGCCGGAACAGCAGCATCAGCAGAATTCCCAATACGCCCATGACGGCAAAAACCGGCTGGTCCAGGATCACCCGGACGACGCTATTCCAGAGCCAGGGCGCCTTGCCTTCCACCCAGACGTGGAATGCCTGCTGGCTGGATTGATGGACATCGTTCCAGAACTGACCGAAACGGGTGAAACGCAGGGTGTTGTCGGCGACAAAGCGCGCCCCGTCATAGACCATGAAGACAAATCCGCCGGCCAGCAGCAGCAGCCCCACAAGGCGGAAAAAACCGCGGATCATGCGTCACCTTATACCTTTCACGCCCGAAAGCGCAGTCAGCCATTAACGGTGCAGCGAAGGAAATTCAACCTCATCAGCACCTTATCGGCCTTTTGGCGGTCGGCTTCCGGGCCTCCCAGGGGCCGGTAGGCGTTGACGCTGCATGGCCTGCCCTCTATAAGACCGCCAATGGCGGCGGGCGCAATCCCGCCGCCGCTGTTCTTTGAGCATCGCCGCCAGATCATGAATATAGGCCTCTGAGCATATGCTCCGAGAGTGGCATTCTCAGAGAACACCCGAAAAACACATCAGCGTCGATCACGCGAACCCTCGGTACGCTTCACGCCCGCCCGCGATCGGTCACTGTCGAAGGACATTTGAGAACATGGCCAACACCACTTCCGCCAAGAAGGCGACGCGCAAGATTGCCCGCCGCACCATTATCAACAAATCCCGCCGAACCCAGATGCGCGGTTCGGTTCGATCCGTCGAAGAAGCGATCGAGCGTGGCGACCGCGACGCAGCACTGAAGGCGATGGCGCGCGCGGAGCCGGAGCTCATGAAGGCAGCGCAGCGCAACATCGTTCACAAGAACAATGCGAGCCGGAAGGTCTCGCGGCTCGCGCATCAGATCGCCAAGCTGGCGAAATAAGTCGATCCGGATAAAGTCCGTCAGAAAGCCCGGCTGTGCCGGGCTTTTTTGTTTTTGTCGCCGGCATGCTCCGGCTGACGAGATGTTCGCACACCGGGAATTTACGGACTCCATGCCGGGAGACGTACATAGTACATAGCGACTTGGCGGCGGCGACCGGAAAATCAATCGCGGCTCTTGATCGGCGATGCTTTTGAAATAGCAACTGCGATTGCGCGGCAACATCGAACAGCGCTGAAGGGTTACCCTCATTCGACGAGCAAAAAAAAACGCGTTTGCGTAGTCACTTATCGGCATAGTGGCGAAGAGTTGTTCGAAAATTCCCTTCGCCCTCGTTCGAACGTAAACAATTTATGAATTTATTTTGGGCATTCGTGAGAAATGTGACAGCGCCTCGGCGTTTCGAATCTTCGCACAGATTCAAAACCTTGCGGCTTTGCACGAAAATCGCCGGCTGATTTGGCGGGCGCGAAGTCGTTTTTGTCGGCGCGCGCATTGAATCATTTTCGTTGCGGGAAACAAGGCATGATGTATCTCTAAGAGCGTTCGCAGCGCCCACGGCTCTTGAGACCAGCGCGGATTAAGGATCGGGGCGGACGTGCAAATCGGCGGCGGTGTGCGCGTTGGCGACGCTTTCCAAGCGATTGTCGGATTCAAACCTCATAGCAATATGGGTATCGGAGTTCTGTGTCGAAATTTCTCAGGCGAGACGTTCGCGTCTCGTTGGCTTCGAACAAGAGAAATACGCACGGGCCAGCCGGCCGCATCGAAGGCGAAGCACGCGAGCGGGTGAAGAGTGGGCGAGCGAAGCGGCGTAACGACTGGACGAATTGTGTTTCGGGCGTCGCCGATCGAATTTGAATACAATCTGGAATGACGACTTGCCGTGAGCAATTCGCGGCGAGAGGGGGGAGGTCTGTATGTCTAACGTAATCAGCGCGGTATTCAGAGCTAAAGCCATTTTCAAACGATACCAGTTTTGATGCCATGGATGCCGCTTGCACGCGGCCTCCTGCGCGAGCTCCGGACAGACCGTCGAGTACGCGCTAGCCTCGCGAACGCTTCCTTTCCAGCCGATGATCTGCCTGACGGCTTTTCGCCGAGCGGCTGGCCTGTGGCTGAAACAGAAAGCCTCGCTTGAGGCCAGCTCCGTGCGGGCCATACGCACGGCAGTTTCACCGTCAACAAAACTCCTTCAGAGAAGTCCTCAGGCAATGACAAATACGGAACAGGATCGTTGGTCGCGTGTGAAAGGCAGGTTGCGGTCGAGTGTCGGAGAAGACGTCTATACAAGCTGGTTTGCTCGCATGGATCTGGAAAGCGTCCAGCAGGAGAGCGTCCACCTTTCGGTTCCGACGCGTTTTCTCAAGAGCTGGATCCAGGCGCATTACGCCGAGCGTGTGCTTTCCTGCTGGCAGGCCGAGATGCCGGAAGTGCACCGGATCGACCTCACCGTGCGCACGGCGATGCGATGCGCGGCGCCAGCCAAGGAGGCTGTCGCGCCGCTCGATCCTCGCCGCGCCGAGCGGCCGGATGGCCGGCCGGCGCCCGAGTTGCGCGCGACCGCGATCGCGCCGGTGTCCGCGAGCCATGACGCACTCGGCGGCTCCCCGCTCGATCCGCGCCTGACATTCGGAAGTTTCGTCATCGGGCGCTCCAATACGCTGGCCCACGCCGCCGCGCGCCAGGTGGCGGAGGGCCGTCGCGGCGATCCCGTGATGTTCAATCCGCTCTACATCCACGCCGGCGTGGGTCTGGGCAAAACCCATCTGCTGCAGGCGGTCACCTGGGCCGGCAATTCGGGCAGCGAGCGCAAGGTGCTTTACCTCACGGCCGAGAAGTTCATGTACGGCTTTGTCGCGGCGCTGAAGACGCAGACCGCACTCGCGTTCAAGGAGGCGTTGCGCGGCATTGACGTGCTGGTCATCGACGACCTGCAATTCCTGCAGGGCAAGTCGACCCAGGCCGAATTCTGTCACACCCTGAACGCGCTGATCGATGCCGGCCGCCAGGTGGTGATCGCCGCGGACCGTCCGCCTTCCGATCTCGAGAGCCTCGACGACCGCGTGCGCTCCCGCTTGGCCGGCGGCCTTGTCGTGGAGATGGGATCGCTCGGCGAAGAATTGCGGCTTGGCATCCTCAAGTCGCGGGTCGCTGCCGCGCGCGCGCATCACGCGAGCTTCGACGTGCCGGAACAGGTGCTGGATTATCTCGCCCGAACCATCACCCATAACGGCCGCGACCTCGAGGGCGCCATCAATCGCCTGCTGGCGCACAGCAAGCTCAACGACCAGCCGGTGACGCTGGAAATGGCCGAGCGCGAGGTGCGCGACCTGATCCGTCCGCAGGAGCCCAAGCGCATCAAGATCGAGGACATTCAGCGGGTGGTGGCCCGGCAATACAATGTGAGCCGCTCCGACCTGTTGTCGTCGCGCCGCACCGCCAATGTCGTCCGTCCGCGCCAGGTGGCGATGTATCTGGCCAAGACTCTGACCTTGCGCTCGCTGCCCGAGATCGGCCGCCGGTTCGGCGGACGCGACCACACCACGGTCCTGCACGCCGTGCGCAAGATCGAGGCCCTGGTCGCCAAGGATATCGCGCTCTCCGAAGAGGTCGAATCGCTAAAGCGCCAACTGCAAAGCGAGTAACCTTTCCTTCATTCGGCGGAGGAGGGGTGAGCCACAAGCCCCGGGCTCGCGGTTACCCCCTCCCTCCCCGCAAGGGGTAGGGGGGGTGACCAGATGCCGTCATTCTCTCCGTTTCTTTCCCGCCAAAACGTGGGGAACGGCTAGAGGCATCTCTTGCGCTGGCGGGCCATCCGCGCCACCTTGGGGTCCCCCCAAAGGGTTTGATCAAATCCAGCTTTGATCGGGCTTTCGGGTTCAGAAGCCGCGGCGCGCCTTCGGGGCCGCCCCGGCTTTTCCATCTTCGGATCAGGCGGGTATTGCAATGAAGGTTACCGTCGAACGCGCGCAACTCCTGAAATCGCTGGGCCACGTCCATCGCGTGGTCGAGCGCCGCAACACCATTCCGATCCTCGGCAATGTGCTGGTCCGCGCCGAAAATGCGCGCCTGTCGCTGAAGGCCACCGACCTCGATCTGGAGGTTACGGAGACGCTTGCGGCAGAGACCGCGACCGCCGGCTCGACCACGGTGCCGGCGCACATGTTTTACGACATCGTGCGCAAGCTGCCCGAAGGCGCGCAAATCGTGCTGGAGGGCGATGGCGACCGCTCGATGCTGGCGATCCGCGCCGGCCGCTCGCGCTTCACGCTGCAGACCCTGCCCGAGAACGATTTCCCCGATCTGGCCGCCGGCGACATGACGCATTCGTTCACGCTCGCCGCCGCCGACATGAAGCGATTGATCGACCGGACGCAATTTGCGATCTCGACCGAGGAGACCCGCTATTATCTCAATGGCATCTATCTGCACTCGGCCGGCAGCGCCAAGGCCGCAACCCTGCGCGCGGTAGCGACCGACGGGCATCGTCTCGCCCAGATCGATCTGCCGTTGCCCAAGGGCGCCGCCGGCATGCCCGGCGTGATCGTGCCGCGCAAGACCGTCGGCGAAGTGCAGCGCCTGATCGAGGACAACGAGGCCGAGGTCGGGATCGAACTGTCGCAGGGCAAGATCCGCTTCACCATCGGCAATGTGGTGCTGACCTCGAAACTGATCGACGGCACCTTTCCGGACTATGGCCGCGTCATCCCGCAGAACAACGACAAGGAACTCGTCGTCGACAAGAAGGATTTCGAGGCGGCGGTCGACCGCGTCTCGACGATATCGAGCGAGCGCGGCCGCGCGGTGAAACTGGCGCTTTCGGCGGGCAAGCTGGTGCTGTCGGTGACCAACCCGGATTCCGGCAGCGCGACCGAGGAACTCGAAGTCGAATACGCCGCCGATCCGCTCGATATCGGATTCAACTCGCGCTATCTGCTCGACATCGCGGCTCAGATCGAGGGCGAGGTCGCGGTCCTGAAATTGGCCGATCCGGGTTCGCCGACCCTGGTGCAGGACAAGGATTCCAAGGGCGCGCTCTACGTGCTGATGCCGATGCGGGTGTAGGCTCTTTCTGTTCGCTCCAAGGCTGACTAGATTGCGTTATGGCCGGGCTCGTCCCGGCCATCTACGTCTTGGAGCAAGCACGTGGGACGCCGGGTCAAGCCCGGCAATGACAGATAGCCATGACCGCCTCCCGCATTCACCGCCTCACGCTGACGCACTTCCGCAACTATCGCGCGGCGAGCCTTCAGACGCGCGGTGACGTGGTGGCGCTGGTAGGCCCGAACGGCGCCGGAAAGACCAATTGCATCGAGGCGATCTCGTTTCTGTCGCCTGGGCGCGGTCTGCGCCGCGCCACTCTCGAAGATGTCGCCGACAATCAGGGCGATGGCTCGTGGGCAGTCTCCGCCGAGGTCGAAGGCGCCCTTGGGCTTGCCACGCTCGGCACCGGCATCGATGCCCCTGGCCTCGAGGCTGCTGCCACCAGCCGGCGCTGTCGCATCGACCGCGAGCCGGTGACCTCGGCGGCGGCGTTCGGCGATCACGTGCGCATGGTGTGGCTGACGCCCTCGATGGACGGGCTGTTTCTGGGGCCGGCGTCGGAACGGCGGCGATTCTTCGACCGGCTGGTGCTGGCCATCGACAGCGAGCATTCGGCGCGGGTGTCGGCGCTCGACCGTTCCTTGCGTTCGCGCAACCGGTTGCTGGAAGTGCGCAACTACGACGACCATTGGTGCGACGCGATCGAACGCGAAACCGCAGAGCTTGCGGTCGCCGTGGCGGCGATGCGCGGCCAGACCGTGACAAGACTTGCCGCGATGTTGCGCGCGCGCGGCGAAACATCGCCGTTTCCTTCCGCGCAGATCATGCTCGACGGCTGGATGGAAAACGCGCTGATGTCAGAACCCGCAACCTCGGTGGAGGATCGTTACCGGGAGATCCTGCGCAGCGGCCGCGCGCGTGACGCCATCGCGGGCCGTACGCTCGATGGTCCGCACCTCACCGATCTGCAGGTGATCTACGCGCCGAAAGGCATGCCGGCCCGCGACGCCTCGACCGGCGAACAGAAGGCGCTGTTGATCGGCCTGGTGCTGGCGCATGCCAGTCTGGTCGCGGAAATGACCGGCATTACCCCGCTATTGTTGCTCGACGAGGTGGTTGCCCATCTCGATCCCGGCAGGCGGACGGCGCTGTTCGATGAGCTCTCAAGACTCGGCGCGCAAGTCTGGATGACCGGCGCCGATCCCGCGGCATTTGCCGGCATCGGCGCATCCGGCGAGGTTTTCAACGTCGATTCCGGTCAGATCGCCCGCCGCGTCTGACGCGCATTCGGCAAGAGCCGGCGCCAGCATTGCGATCATGATCGTGGGCTTTGCCCGTGGAGCACGCTGCCGATGATGGATTGCACCAGGAACACCGAAGCCTTCTCGGTCAGGTGGACCTGATCGCTCGCCGAAATATCCTTGGCGGTGTCGCCGATCCGCGTCAAACAGCCGTCCGCGTTGCACAGCGTGTCCCATACGGAGATGAACTCCGCGCCAAGCGGTACCAGCTTCTCGCGCAGCCGCGCGCCGGATGAATCGGCCGCGGCTCGGTCGCTTCGCTCCGGGATCAAACGATGATGCAGCATGAAGTAGCGGAGCACCTCGTTCGGCAGCCCGCGTTTCCACCACGGTACCGAACCAAGCACAATGATGCGCGCCTTGGTCTGCTGTTTGAGCGCCTTCACTGTCTCGGCCACGCCGTCGAGATATCTGTCCCAGGTACTGTGCAGCAATATGATGTCGGGCTGGAGGTCGCGGGCGATCGACAGGATCTTGTCGTTGATGGCGCGGCAATTGGGCACGCCGGCCACATCCGTATTGAGCGCCGGAACACATGAGCTGGAAGTAAACTGCGCGATACCGAAGTCGTTGGTTTCCTGGGCCTTGCGCAGGCCGGGCAACAGCGCGCCCGCGGTCGAATCTCCCCAGACGAAAACAAGCGGCCGTCGACCCCGATCGACGCAACTGTCGGCAAACGAGGTTTCATGGCTGAGATCGAGCAGGCACTCATGAACCCGCCATTTTGACGAGTCCGTCCGCACGTCCGTCATCTCGCGAATTTCCGGAGGCAGCCGAAAATCGAACCCGCGTCCCTCCACGATGACGCCGCCTGCCGCTGCAACCAGCGCCATGCCCGAACACAGGCTGACGATCCTGAGCAGGGCCGGACGGCCAAATCGAAACGGAATTTCGATGAAGCGATAGGTCAGCCACGCCAGTACAAAGCTCAATCCGACGACGAGACCGCGATCGAGCAGGGTCAGGGGTGCGAATTTGATGATTCCGAAAAATACCAAGAGCGGCCAATGCCAGAGATAGAGCGGATAGCTGATCAGGCCGATCCTGACGAAAGTGGTGCTGGCCAGAAGGTGCCGGCAGCCCCATGCCTCCGGCGCCGACAGCAGCAGCGCGCCGCCGGCAACCGGCAGAACGGCCCACCAGCCCGGAAATGGGCTCTTGGAATCGAGAACGGCGGCCGCCGCCGCGACCAGCAGCAACCCGACCGCAGCGCGCCAGTTGCTGGCGGCGCCGGTTTGACCGAGATGGCGCCAGCCGCAGGCCAATGCGGCGCCTGCCAGCAATTCCCACGCCCGGGTAAACGGCAGATAGAAGGTCGCCACAGGGTCTGGGCCGATCAGCGCCACGTTAAGTGCAAAGGACGCCACGCCGATCACCGCGGCCACGGCCAGAAAGGGAAGGCGCATTCGGGCGACCAGCAACAGGATCAATGGCCAGAGCAGATAAAATTGCTCCTCGATGCCCAGCGACCAAAGATGCAGCAGCGGCTTCTTGCCCGATTCGAGGTCGAAATAGCCGGACTGCAGCATGAGCGCGATGTTCGAGAAGAAGGCCGCGCTGGCAAAGACGTCGGAGCTCAACTGCGCATAGGCCGCCGGCAGCATCCACAGCCAGCCGAGCACCAGCACCGCCAAGAGCACGGTGATCAGGGCCGGAAAGATCCGCCTGATCCGCCTGCCGTAGAAGCCGAGCAGGCTGAAGCGCTTCTGACCCAGCTCGCGCACGATGATGCCGGTGATCAGGAACCCGGATATCACGAAAAAAATATCGACGCCGATGAAGCCGCCCGGCATGGCCTCCGGGAAGGCATGGAAGCACACGACCAGCATCACCGCGACCGCGCGAAGGCCATCAATATCCGGCCGGTATCGATCTGAAGGCTGGGACAAGTCAGGCCAATCCAGGGGTCGCGCCAAACACACAGCAGGTCAGCCGAAGTCCACAGACCTCAGCTGACGCTGGCATCGGACTTCTCTAGCAGTTCTCCGGCGGTCTGGCATTTTCGGCCGAAATCGTCCACGCCGGCCTGCATGCGGCGCGGAAAAACCGCACCTGGGAGACGGAAAAAATGGCTTGCGAATCGCGCTTTTTCCGGCCCGCTGAATCGGCTTCGTCGCGCCTTGAAAAACCGTGGAAAAGCCCCATTTATTCAATAACTTGCTAATACAGACTTTGCGCTAGGCGCTGTGCGCCTTTCATGGCAGAAATAAGCCAATCAGCGCCTGATTTTGCGCAGCTGATTCGGGACATCCTCGAAGGCATCACATGACAGAACCTGCCCGGCAATCGATCGCCGATACAGAGCATTCCATTCCTGTCGAATATGGCGCGGAATCGATCAGGGTCTTGAAGGGACTCGACGCCGTCCGCAAGCGGCCGGGCATGTATATCGGCGACACCGATGACGGCAGCGGCCTGCATCACATGGTCTACGAGGTCGTCGACAACGCCATCGACGAGGCGCTCGCCGGCCACGCTACCGCGGTGGAGGTCGTGCTCAACGCCGATGGCTCCGTCACCGTGCGCGATGACGGCCGCGGAATTCCGGTCGACATCCATAAGGGCGAAGGCATCTCCGCGGCCGAGGTCATCATGACCCAGCTGCACGCGGGAGGTAAATTCGACCAGAATTCCTACAAGGTATCCGGCGGTCTGCATGGCGTCGGCGTCTCCGTCGTCAACGCGCTGTCGAGCAAATTGCAGCTCAGGGTCTGGCGCGACGGCAAGGAGCATTTCATCGAATTCGCCCATGGCGACGCGGTGGCGCCGCTGAAGGTAGTCGGCGATGCCCACGGCAAGCGCGGCACCGAGGTGACCTTTCTCGCCTCCAAGGAGACCTTCACCAACGTCGAATACGACTTCGCGACGCTTGAACATCGCCTGCGCGAACTCGCGTTCCTTAATTCCGGCGTCAATATCGTGTTGTCCGACATGCGCCACGCGGTCGAAAAGCGCGAGGAGATGCATTACGATGGCGGCGTCGAGGAGTTCGTTAAATATCTCGACCGCAACAAGAAGGCGATGGTGCCTTCCCCGATCATGATCAACGCCGAGATGAACGGGATCGGCGTCGAGGCGGCGCTGTGGTGGAACGACAGCTACCACGAGAATGTGCTGTGCTTCACCAACAACATTCCGCAGCGCGACGGCGGCACCCATCTCGCCGGCTTCCGCGGCGCGCTGACGCGCCAGGTCAACGGCTATGCCGACGCCATGGCCAAGCGTGAAAAGATCGCGCTGACCGGCGACGACTGCCGCGAGGGCCTGACCGCGGTGCTTTCGGTGAAGGTGCCGGATCCGAAATTTTCCTCGCAGACCAAGGACAAGCTGGTGTCCTCGGAAGTGCGCCCCGTGGTCGAGAACGTCCTCAACGAGGCCCTGGCGGCGTGGTTCGAGGAACATCCCGCGGAAGCCAAGGTCATCGTCGGCAAGGTGGTGGAAGCCGCCGCCGCCCGTGAGGCTGCGCGCAAGGCGCGCGAGTTGACCCGGCGCAAGGGCGCGCTCGACTACACCTCGCTCCCCGGCAAGCTTGCCGACTGCCAGGAAAAGGATCCCAGCAAGTCCGAACTGTTCATCGTCGAGGGCGACTCGGCCGGCGGCAGCGCCAAGCAGGGCCGCAACCGCGAATTCCAGGCCGTGCTGCCGCTGCGCGGCAAGATTCTCAATGTCGAGCGCGCGCGCTTCGACAAGATGCTGAGCTCCGAGCAGATCGGCACGCTGATCACGGCGCTCGGCACCGGCATCGGCCGCGACGATTTCGATCTCTCCAAGCTGCGCTATCACAAGATCATTCTGATGACCGACGCCGACGTCGACGGCGCGCATATCCGCACGCTGCTGCTGACGTTCTTCTTCCGCCAGATGCCGGCGCTGATCGATGGCGGCTACCTCTATATCGCGCAGCCGCCGCTCTACAAGGTGAACCGCGGCAAATCCGAGCAGTATCTTAAAGACGAGCGGGCGCTGGAAGATTACCTGATCGAAACCGGCCTCGACGATTGCGTATTCAAGCTGGCGTCCGGCGAGGACCGCAAAGGCCGCGACCTGCTGGCGTTGGTGGAAGACGCCCGGATTATCCGCGCCACGCTGCACAATCTGCACAGCCGCTATAGCCGCAAGGTGATCGAACAGGCCGCGATCGCCGGCGTGCTCAGTCCCAGGATTACCGGCGATGTCGCCACCGCCAATGCCGCCGCGGACTATATCGCGCGCAGGCTCGACGCGCTGGCCGACGAGGTCGAGCGCGGCTGGACCGGCCGCTTCACCGAAGGCGAAGGCTTCGTCTTCGAGCGCACCGTGCGCGGCGTGAAGGACGTTGCCATCATCGACGACGCGCTGCTCGGATCCGCCGACGCCCGCAAGCTCGACGACTACGCCGCGAGGCTGCAGGAAGCCTATCCGAAGCCGGGTCTGTTGCGCCGGAAGGATACCGAAACCGCCATTCATGGTCCGGTGAGCTTGTTCGAGGCGGTGACCGACGCCGGGCGCGAGGGCGTCAAGCTGCAGCGCTACAAAGGCCTCGGCGAGATGAACCCGGCCCAGCTCTGGGAAACCACCCTCGACACCAACGAGCGCTCGCTGCTGCAGGTCAAGATCAAGGAGGTCGACGAGGCCGACGACATCTTCACCAAGCTGATGGGCGACGTGGTCGAGCCGCGCCGCGAATTCATCCAGGATAATTCGCTCAGCGCGAATGTGGATGTGTGAGGCACGTTCAGCCCGTGCCGCCCATTCAATACATCGTTGAGGGCGGCCATCGGCTCAAAGGAACGATCGAGCCATCCGGCAACAAGAATGCCGCCCTGCCGATCATCGCCGCGGCGTTGCTGACCGAACATCCGGTAACCCTCAACAACGTCCCGCGGATACGCGATACCGAAACGCTGGTGGAACTGATCCGCTCGGTCGGCGCTGCCGCCGAATGGCGGGCGCGCAATACGCTTGCCATCCACGCCAGGAGCATTCGCGCCGCCGATCTCGATCCCGAACTGTGCGCGCGGATACGCGCCTCGATCCTGCTGGCGGGGCCGCTCTTGGCGCGCTGCGGCGAGGTGATGCTGCCGCCGCCCGGCGGCGATGTGATCGGCCGGCGTCGTCTCGATACCCACTTTCTGGCCTTCGAACAGCTCGGCGCCACGGTCACCGCATCGGACCGGATCGAGTTCCGAAGCCGCGGCCTCACGGGCGCGGACGTCTTCCTCGACGAGCCCAGCGTGACGGCCACGGAGAACGCGCTGATGGCCGCGGTGGCCGCGCATGGCACCACCCATCTGCGCAACGTCGCCTCCGAGCCGCATGTGCAGGACCTCGCGCATTTCCTGGTCGCGCTCGGGGCGCGGATCGAGGGCATCGGCACCAACACCATGGTCGTGCACGGACCGGCAACGCTCGGCGCTGTCAGCTATTCGGTTCAGCCCGATCACATCGAAGTGGGGTCGTTGATCGGGCTCGCCGCGGTGACGCGTTCGCGGCTGCGCATCGCGCGCGCCGGCCTCACGCATCTGCGCTCGATCCGCATCGGCTTCGAGCGGCTCGGCATCGCCTGCGAGGTTGAGGGCGACGACCTCGTGGTGCCCGCCGAGCAGACGCTGAAGATCAGGGACGATTTCGGCGGCCACGTTCCTAAACTCGAGGATCAGCCCTGGCCGGCTTTCCCGGCCGATCTGATGTCGATCGCGATCGTGACGGCCACCCAGTGCGACGGCGTGATCCTGATGTTCGAGAAAATGTTCGAATCCCGGATGTTCTTCGTCGACAAGCTGATCGCGATGGGCGGACGCATCGTGCTGTGCGATCCGCACCGTGCGATCGTGGCCGGCCCGAGCCGGCTCAAGGGCGCGCTGATGAGCTCTCCGGACATTCGCGCCGGGATGGCCATGTTGCTGGCGGCGGTGTGCGCCGAGGGCGTCTCTACCATCAACAATGCCGACCAGATCGAGCGCGGCTATGAACGCATCGACGAACGGCTCAACGCGCTCGGCGCCAGGATCACCCGCGTGCCGGCGCGGGCGGGTGAGGCGTGAATTCCTGGATCACGATCCGATCAGGTTGAATCGGATCATGATCTCATCTCTTTGTTTGAGCATGATCTCCGCGCAAACGCGTTCCGCGTTTGTCGCGAGGAAAAGCCGGTTCTCACTTTTTCGGATCATGCTCTATCTTTCTCACCTGCAAAAGGCGGGATGAATTGTACGGTCCGGGGTCATGATCCCCGGACCGTGTCACGAACGGGTATTGTTCGCGCCGGCCGCCAAGTCGATCCCGAACCATTCGGCCAGCCCCCGGCATCCTTTGGCGGTGATCTCCAGCGCGCGCGTGGTCTCAAGTGGCCTGATCCAGCCAAGTTCGAGGCAGCGTTCACACAATTTGGCGCCAACGCCGCCCGCGATGTGGACGCGGCGTTCACTCCAGTCGAGACACGGCCGGCAGAAGACCCGCCTCGAATGCTTGCACTCATCCAGGGCGACGCCGAGTTCAGACAGGAAAGCAAATCCGGTCTCGGTGACTTCCCCACCGTCCTGGAGGAGCGCGACGTGACCGCGCGTCACGAGCGTGTCGGCCAGCGCTACGCCAAGCCGTCCGGCGAGGTGGTCAAAGCAGGTGCGGGCCGTGCGCATCCTCTCTTCCATGCGCGATGGCCGTGGTCGAAGCGGCGGAGCCTGAGCGCCGGCAACTGCCATGATGCTCTCCAGCATCTGGCCGACCAGGGGTGAAGCGATCCGGTAGTAGTGCCGCCTGCCGTGCTTCATCAAGACGAGAAGGTTTGCTTTCGCAAGCCTGACCAGATGTCCGCTTGTCGTCTGGGGCGTGACGCCGGCAATGTAGGACAACTCCTTGGAGGTGAGCGCACGGCCATCCATCAGCGCAGCGAGGATATTCGTGCGAGCCAGGTCGCCGACAAGCGCCGCGATTTCGGCAACATTCAAATTGAGTGACGCCATTCCACAATTGTAGCCGATTGCGACCGAAAAGTCCGGCACGACACTACGATCGTGACCGTAGTGTTTCCGCTGGCCTTGTTGGATCATCGGGGCCACTGTTTGGTTGTCAACCGGAGCAATGGCAATGACTGACAGCAACCCAACAAAATGCCTGCTGCTTCACAGCGCGCTATTCACGCGCAGATCCGCCCTCACGATGTTGGGGGCTACCGCTGTGTTGACCAAGACGGCCTTTGCGTTGCCGGCCAACGGGCAATCTCAATTCCGAAACCTGGAAGGAGCAAACATGATGAGCCAGAGCAGCATGAACCAAAGTGCAGTGAACGAAATCGGGCGGAGCGGTGTTCTCGTCGTCGCTCAATGGGAAGCCAAGGAGGGAAAAGCGGACGCGGTCGTCGCCACCCTGCGCCGCTTCCTGCCGCAGGCGCAGAGCGAGCCCGGCGTGAAGCTGTTTCTGATCGGTCAGGGCAGGGACAATCCCGCGCAGTTTTTGTTTTACGAGCTCTTTGAAAATGACGACGCCTTTGTCGCCCATCAGGCGAGCGAGTATTTCAAGAGCCTCATCGTGGGCGAAGCACTTCCGCTTCTTTCCAGGCGAGAACGCAAACAATATTCGCTGCTGTAACCGATCCGGATGCGTTGCAGGGCCAGGGTTTAATTGGCCGGACGGCGGGAAATCAGATGGCATCCGCGGCTACCGAAACACGTTGCGTCCGGCGTTTCCGCTCCCGTGCCGGCATCTCCCGGATCGGCATGGGACGGCCCGCGCTAGGCTAGGGGCTGACCCACTGCTGTGGATGTTGACGGCGCGCCGCGGCGGCCGTACCAGATCCGCTATCCAAGACCGCACGAGCAAGAGAACCGGGGCAACGCCATGGCCGATGAAACCGCAACGCTCGCCGCCTATGTCGCAGATCTCAAATTCGAGGATATTCCGGGCGAAGTGCGCGAGCGCGCCAAAGTTCTGACGCTGGATTTCCTCGGCAGCGCGATCCGGGCCCGGCGTGACGCGGAATCCACGCCCTCGCTGCTCAAAATGCTCGAGGCGCTCGCGCTTGACGGAAGCGGCGAATCCACCGTGTTCGGCGATGCCAAGACCTGGACGCCGGCGGTCGCGGCGCTGCTCAACGGCGCACTCGGCCATTCGCTCGATTTCGACGACACGCATGCGGATTCCTCGCTCCATCCGAGTGCGCCGGTGGTGCCGGCCGCGTTCGCGGTCGGCGAACTGGTCGGAGCCTCGGGCCGCGATGTATTGACGGCGATCATTGCCGGCTACGAGGTATGCTGCCGGCTGGGCAATGCGCTCGATCCCACCTCGCATTATGCCCGCGGTTTCCACCCCACCGCCACCGCCGGCACCTATGGCGCCGCGGCGGCCGCGGCGAAGCTGTTCGGCCTGTCGAAAGTGCAGATCGTAGCTGCCTTCGGCGTCGCGGGCAGCCAGGCCGCGGGCTCGCTGCAGTTTCTGGTCAATGGCGCCTGGAACAAGCGCTACCAGGTCGGCGCCGCGGCGATGAACGGCGTGATTGCCGCGACGCTGGCGCGCAGTGACTTCGTCGGCGCGACCGGATCGATCGAGGGCAAGCACGGCCTCCTGGTCGGCTACAGCGACAACGCCCACCCGGACAAGGCCGTCGCCGATCTCGGCAAGATCTACGAGACCATGAAGATTGGCGTAAAGCCCTATCCAAGCTGCCGCTACACGCACGCCGCCCTCGATGCGCTGATCGCGATACGCAGGGAGCACAATCTGACGCCGGACCAGATCAGGCGCGTCGAGATCGGGCTGCATCGCAACGGCATCACGCTCACCGGCGATGCCGCCACCAAGCGGCACCCGACCTCTATCGTCGGCGGGCAGTTCTCGATGTTCTTCACCGGCGCGGTCGCGCTCGACCAGGGCCGTTTCGGCTGGGACGATTACGAGCGGCTGGGCGAGCCCGCGGTCGATGCGCTGGCGGACAAGTTTGACGTGGTGCAGGACGATCGCCTCGAAATCGGCCGCAACCATCCTTTCGGCGCGCGCGTCAGTATCACCACCGACGACGGCATGCACGAGCGGATCCATGCCGATCCCTCCGGCGAGCCGAATTCGTTTCCGGACGCCCAGGCGATGGCGCAGAAATTCCTCACCCTTGCGCGCCCGGTGCTCAACGGCCGCGCCGATCAGCTGGCGGACGCGATTCTCTCATTGGAGCGCTTCGATCGCGTCGAGAAAGCGACGCATCTGGGACGGCAATAGGGTTCAAATTCAGGGTTTGGGTTGCGCCGTCCAGGTCTCGCGCTGCGTCACCCACAAATCCGTGACATGGTCGAACAGTTCGACCTGGCGTTCGATGGTCGCTCCGAGGCGTCGTGCCACGTTTTGCGATGCGACGTTCTCCGGGCGGATGCAGTGGACGATCTTATCGATCTCGAAACACGCGAAGGCCCAATCGATGGAGGCGCTTGCGGCCTCGACCGCATAGCCCCTGCCGCGAAAGCCCTTGGCGATGCCCCAGCCGACTTCAAAGCCCGGCCAACCCGCAGGGAACCACGGTCCAACTCGCCCGACATAGCGGCCGGTCTGCTTTTCCTCGACCACAAACAGGCCGAAGCCGTGTAGCGCCCAATGTCCAGCCATGATGGCCGCGTTCCTCCAGCCGACGAACGCGTCGGTGACGGCCTTTCCATCCGGCGTAATGAATCGCGCCGTGGCGGGGTCGGCGAGCATCGCCGTGTTCGGCGCCACGTCAGTGTCTCGCCACCGCCGCAAAATGAGACGGTCGGTCTCGATGACCGGATCCATCGGCGGAGGTAGTGTGACGCCTGGTTTAGTGGGTGGGATCATCGGCGTCGTCCCCGGAGACTTAAGGATATATCGCCTGCTTATCGCCGCCGTTAGGCGGAACGCAAGCGACAAAGTGATCCGCCTGGTTGCCGCTTCCGAATCACGGCTTGTCATTTTTGCCGTTTTTTGAAACCCTGATGCCTTGACGGATATCCGGCCGATCGCAACGAGCGGGGCCAACAAGTCCGGAATCACGCAGGGAGCAACGATGATGAAACGTCGGGACGTCCTCAAAACCATGGCGATCGCAGGAATGGGCGCAGGCGCGGGCAGTACCACGGCAACCGGGCAGGCCGCGGCCCAGACCTTCGTGCTGGTTCACGGCGCCTGGCATGGCGGCTGGTGCTGGAGCCGGGTGGCCGACCGGCTGCGCGCGGCCGGGCATCGCGTGTTCACGCCGACGCAGACCGGGCTCGGCGAACGCAAGCACCTGCTTTCGAAAGACATCACGCTCGATACCTTCACCACGGATATCGCCAATGTGATCGAGGCCGAGGAACTGACCAACGTTGTGCTGGTCGGACATTCCTTCGGGGGACTTGCGATCAGCGGCGTTGCGGACGCGATGCCCGACCGGATTCGCCATCTGGCCTATCTGGATTCGCTGATGGTGGAGGGCGGCAAGAGCCCGTTCGACAGCCTGCCGCCCGATGTTGTCGCCGCACGCCGCAAGGCGGCGGAAGAATCCAGCGGAGGCCTCAGCCTTCCCACGCCGCCGCCATCGGCCTTCGGCGTTTCCGACGCCAAGGATACCGAATGGGTCAAGCGCCGGCTGACGCCGCATCCGCTCGGCACCTACACCAGCAAGCAAAACATCAAGGGGCCCGTCGGCAACAACCTGCCGCGGACCTATATCCACTGCACCAATCCATCCTATGCTGCGCTGCAGGCCTCGCGCGACTGGGTCAAGGCGCAGCAGGGATGGCGCTGGGCCGAGATCGCCACCGGCCATGACGCCATGGTGATGGCGCCGGATGAACTCACGCGAATGCTGATCGGCGTCTCGAGCTGAGCTCGAGGGCACTTTTTCATCCCGGCGAAAGCCGGGACGGTCTCGCTAGAGACGGATCCCCCGGTATTCGCGGTTGGCAAGGCTGGCTTCCTCCAGATCGAGATCGCGTTCGATCCGGCGCCGCGTCTCGTCGGTAATCTTGCCGTCGCGCAACAGCACGTGGATGAATTTCCGCTCGGCTGAAATCAATTCGCGCGTCAGTGCTGTTCCCGCCACGGACACGTCATCATGGCCATCGGGATCGAGGGAATCCGGCAGCTGGTTGGCGCGGGTTTCATGCCGCGCGCGCAACAGCCGGATCACCTCCTCGGACAGGTCGCGGTTGTCGGTGATGGCATCGAGCGACTTGAGCGCGACGCCGAGCGCCTCGCGCCGCGCCGCGATCTCGGATTCGAGTTCCGCGACGCGCTCGTCGCGGCCGGCCTGGGCGACGCCGAGCCACCTCACCACCGGCGGCAACCCGAGCCCAAACCCGACCAGTGTGATGAAGATGACGCCGAATGAGACAAACAGGATCAGGTCGCGATGGGGAAAGGCGCCGCCGCCGGGAAGCGCGAAGGGCAGCGCCAGCGCGGCCGCCAGCGAAACCGCGCCGCGGACCCCGGTGAATGAAAGCACGAACACCCACTGCCACGGCGGTGAGGGATCGCGCCTACGCACGCGCTCGATCAGTCGCGGCAGGTAGGTTGCGGGAAACACCCAGGCAAAACGCGTGATAACGACCATGACGGTGACCAGCGCGGTCGCGATCAGGATGTCGTCCAGCGGGAACGCCTTCGACCTCTCGAACAATAGCCGCATCTGGAATCCCGTCAGCAGGAACAGGAGGCCCTCGATCAGATAGATCACGAGGTCCCAGAAAAAGATGCCTTGCAGCCGTGTCGCCGCCGAGATCAGCAGCGGTCCGTTCCAGCTCATATAGAGTCCGCACGCGACGGTCGCGATTACGCCGGAGCCGCCGAAATGCTCGGGCACCCAATAAGCCACATAGGGTGTGATCAGCGACAGCGTGATCTCGATCTGCGGATCGCGCGCGCGATGACGCGCCCGCAAGGAGAGCCAGCCTACGGCTGCGCCAAACAGCATCTCGCCGGTGACGATGGCGGCGAACTCTCCCATCGCCTTCGGCAGTGAAAACAGGCCGGTCGAGATCGCCGCCACCGCGAAACGATAGAGGATCAGCGCGGTGGCGTCGTTCGCCAGCCCCTCGCCCTCAAGCACGACCAGGATGCGGCGCGGGATGCCGAGCTTGCGGGCGATCGCGAGCGGCGCCACCACGTCCGGCGGCGCGACAATGGCCCCCAGCAGGAAACCGACATTCCACGGCAGTCCGATCAGAACATGCGTCGCTGCGGCGACCGTGAAGGCCGTGAAGATTACGCAGCCGACCGATAGCAGGATGATCGGGCGCAGATTATATCTGAATTCACGCCAGCTCATGGCGACGCTGGCCGAATAGATCAGCGGCGGCAGTACCACCAGCAGCACCAGTTCCGGCGGCAATTCGAGCTGCGGCATGCCCGGCACGAAGGCGAGCGCAACGCCGGCAAGCAGCAAAAGGATCGCCGGTGCGACGTTGATCCGCCGCGCCAAGAGCGCGGTGCCTGCCAGCACCGCGAGCAAGATCAGGAATATCTGGAATTGGGCTTCCACGGTCCTCAGATCCTCGCCCGCCAGTTTGCCCGGAAGGTGACCGAGGTCAACGGCGCGGCGGTTATTCCCGCAGATCGTAGCGGTAGGATTTCGAGACGATCTGCCAGCCGTCTTTGAGCTTCATCGCCACCAGATAGTCGGTGAAATAACGTGGCGGCAACTGGCAGCGTACCTTGATCAAGGCGGTTGAATCGTCGGAACGGTCGATGGTGACGACAAAATCCTCGCGCGGCTTGCCCTCGGCCTTGGCGGAGGGGCGCTTCCTGACCCAGCCCATCCAGTCCGGCACGGTGAGTACTTTCAACTCGCCCTTTTCCACCCAGCGCAAATCGGCCGAGGGGTGGAAGATCGCGCCCAGTTTGTCGGCATCGCCTTCATAGAGCGCGTCGAAATAGTGTTGGACGACGGCTTCGACGGTGGAACGGTCGTAGCTCACGGTCTTGCTCCTGGTGTGGTTGCCCGGATCGCGGCGATATTGACCATCAGGACCGTGGGGCGCAATAGCGAAGCGTATTGCGCCGTGCAATCCGAAAAGGCGGATCGCGCTTCGCTAATCCGCCTTACGGCTATGACTTCAAATCGCGCTCGCGGCGATGTTGACCATCAACGCGAGCAGGGCGGTGTTGAATACGAAAGAGATGATGCCATGCGTGGTCACGGTGCGGCGGATGGTCTTGTCGGTGATGCCGACGTCGGAGACCTGTGCGGTCATGCCGATCACAAACGAGAAATACACGAAGTCCCAGTAGTCGGCGTGATCGTGCTGGTCGCCGCTCGGAAACTGCAGGCCACCCGGTTTTGCGCCGCGGTAATAGTCATGGGCGTAATGCAGGGCGAAGGAGGTATGCACTGCCGCCCACGACAATGCGATGGTGACGGTCGCCAGCGACAGCGCTAGCGCGCTGCGATGGGTGCCGCCGAGTTCGAATACGATCGCGCCGATGCTGGCGAACGCGCCGAGCGCAGTGACCAGGACGATCAGGAAACGGCCGTCGTCCTGCATGCACCGCGTTGCGGCGAATGTGGGCGAGACCGCAGCGAAACATCATGATGTAGGCGAGCACCAGATAGAGCGTGGCGAAAATGTCCCAGCAAATGAGAAGACGGGAGAACAGCCGCACCGTCCCGGGCAACAGGAAGAACGCCAGGATACCGACCAGCATCGAAATGAAAGCGCGTGGCCGGGCGTAGACGAAGCGAACCGGCTTCCACATCCGCCGGAAACGCAGCAGGACAAGGTCTTCGGCTTCCTTGCCAACCATCGGCGCCTTCAGTTCTTGCGCTCGGCGACGAATCGCGCGGCGGCGCGAAGCACGTCGCCCTTGGCGCCGAAGATCGACAACGCCTTGTCGGCGCGCGCCAGGAGGTCGCGCACGCGCTGCTTGGCGCCATCGATGCCGAGCTGGGTGACGAAAGTGGTCTTGCCAAGCGCCGCGTCCTGCCCGGTCTGCTTGCCGAGCGCCGCGGCGTCGCCTTCGACGTCGAGCAGATCGTCGGCAATCTGGAAGGCTTCACCGAGCGCACGCCCGTAGTCGTCGAGCGCCTGATATTCCTTTTGCGAGGACTGGCCGAGGATCGCGCCTGCAATGCAGCCGTAGCGCAACAGCGCGCCGGTCTTCATCTGCTGCAGCCGCGCGACGTCGACTGGCTCGCGGTCGCCGAAGCGGCCTTCGCCGGCGAGGTCGAGCATCTGGCCGCCGACCATGCCGCCGATCCCCGATGCGCGCGCCAGCGCCCGCGTCAGCAACAGGCGCACGGTGGGGTCCTGATGGACCTCGTCGCGGGTGATGATGTCGAAGGCGAGCGTCAAAAGTCCATCACCGGCCAGGATCGCCGTGGCGTCGTCGGTTTTCTTGTGCAGCGTCGGCCGGCCGCGGCGCAAATCGCTGTTGTCCATCGCCGGCAGATCGTCGTGGACCAGCGAATAGCAATGGATGCATTCGAGCGCGGCCCCGGCCAAGAGGGCCGCTTCGCGCTCAACGCCGAACACGGCCGAGCTTTCGACCACCAGGAACGGCCGCAACCTTTTCCCGCCGCCGAGGCTCGAATAGCGCATGGCCTCCATCAGCCGCCTCGGCCGCGCGATCTCGTCCGGCAAGAGGGTGTCGGACAGAAGCTTCGCAAGCAGCGCTTCGGTATCCTCCGCGGTCTGGTCGAGGCGCTTCGCAAAGTCTGAGTGTGCCGTGCCGGTCGTCATCAAAAACAGCTCCTGATCAAGTTGGCCGGACAATCGGTTATGACGCAGGCTTCGTCAATTCCGCCTGCAGGGCTCGGGGTGCCTTAAATCGGCTGAAAAAAAGCGCGAACTATCAGAGAGATACCGGTTAAGCCCGCGTCCTTGAGCCAGAAACCGTCAAATTTGCGCATTGCCCGACATTTGCTGCTGATTGTGCTGCTCGTGCTGGTGCTGCCGTATTTGCTGGCACCGCTGTATCGCGCCGGTCATCCGGTCTCGGCGCTGATGGCCTGGCGCTCCCTGACCGGCGCCCCGATGTCGCGGCAATGGACCGATCTCGGCGCGATGTCGCCTTGGCTGCCGCGTGCGGTGGTCGCCTCAGAGGACGCGAAATTCTGCAGCCATCATGGCATCGACTGGGGCGCGCTGCGCGAGGTGATCGACGACGCCGAGGACGGCGAGGTGACCCGCGGCGGCTCGACCATCACCCAACAGGTGGCGAAGAACCTGTTCCTGTGGCCGGGCCGCAGCCTGGTCCGCAAGGCGCTCGAGTTCCCGCTCGCGCTGTGGATCGATCTGGTCCTGCCGAAGCCGCGGATTCTGGAAATCTATCTCAACATCGCCGAGCTCGGCCCGACCGGCCAGTTCGGCGCCCAGGCCGGCGCCCTCTATGCCTTCGGCCATCCGGCATCGGCACTGTCGCTGCGCGAGGCGGCGCTGCTGGCGGCCATCCTGCCCAATCCGGTCCGGCGCAGCGCGCGCAATCCCGGCCCCGGCGTTCGCCGTCTGGCCGGAACCTACACGGCCCGGGCAAAGGCGCCGGAATTGCAGCGTTGCTGGAGCGAAAATCACGGTTTTTGAGCCGTTTTGGCGTATTTTGAACCTAGCTTTGGGCCGTTCCATCCTCTATAAGCGCGGCCTTACCGGCATCTCAGCTTGCGCCAAAAACGCTCCAGCCGTCCTTTATGGGACGATGCCTTACGACAACACCCCTAGAGGACACCGACATGGCCGTTCCCCGTAGAAAAACATCGCCCTCGCGGCGTGGCATGCGCCGCTCGGCGGACGCATTGAAGAAGCCGACCTATGCCGAGGACAAGGATTCCGGCGAACTGCGCCGTCCGCATCACCTCGACCTGAAGACCGGCATGTACAAGGGCCGGCAGGTTCTGAAGGCCAAGAAGGAATCCTGATCAACCATCAGGCAGGCGGCTTCCGGCCCCTGCCTGAATTCGGCCAACGGGTGAGGTAAGACGGTTGCAGGCGGTGAAGCGAGTGGCGCTTCGCCGGGGAATGTCCTGGTTTTCCTAAAGAAGGCCCCGCCGATGTCCATGGTCGGTTTTCCGCTTCTTCTGATTCCACTCGCGATCTACAACATCATCGTCTTCCTGATGCCCGGCGTTTCGCTTGCCGAGCCGGTCGTCAATCTGACGCTGATGTCGGGCGCAGAATGGCCGCTGACGCTCAGCGATATGCTGCTGGCGCTGGGCATCGTCCTGTTGCTGCTCGAGGTGATCAAGGGCGCGCGCCCTGGCGGAAAATATCTCACCGACCATCTGCTGTCGCTGATTGTATTTGGCGCCGCCGCCGCCGAATTTTTGCTGTGGCCGCGGTTCGGCAGCTCGACCTATTTCCTGCTCGCATTGTTGGCGCTGGTGGATTTCCTGTCGGGCATTGCGTTGCGCGTGCGACGCGGGACACAGCCGGCGACAGCCGCTGCGCGCCGTGGGAGGTTGCAGCCAGTCACGCTTCGCTGCAGCCCGAACCGCATTCGCGGATCCCGCGCCTGCGGCGCCGGCAGCTGCTTCAGTCGCCGAATCGGTGCCGCTGGCCCAAGCTCAAACTCAAGCTCAGGCCCAACCCGTCCATCCCGGCGTCATGGCAGCCTCGCCATCGCCGGAGGTGCCGTCGCCCGAGCTGCAGCCCGGCAACGGCTCGCCGCGGCCGCCCGACGCGCCGCCGCGTTAGATAGAGCCTGGTCGGTTTTCCGAGTGGATCAGAGCCGAGGCTCTAATCTGCTGTTCTGACGCGTTTCCTTGACGCGAACCGGTATCCACGCACGAAATCAGGTCCGACTTCGCTTGAAAGCGTTCTGATGCTGCTCGCTCAGATGATTTGCCGCGTCCGGCTGCCGGCGGACCGCGCCAGGCCTTGGTGTGCATGGTAGGCGGACTGTGCATCCGCAAGCGTTGCCTGCCACAAGCCGCGCGTCTGCGGCGCCTGCTCGGCGGTAGCGATCAGCTGGGTGACAAAGATCGAGTTGGGCCGCCACCGCCGGGCGGCGCCCTGCGACCATTGCGCCGAGGGAATCACCGGGACCAGCGCGACGCAGGCGGGCGTGGTCTCGACGCCGTCATCTGCTGCGGGCTCTGGTCGATCGATGCTTGACATCGGAAGTCACGATCCGGGTTGAACTGTCGCGTTTTGGGACATTCAGTCCTTGCTGGATTCATCCTCGCAAGAGCTATGCCGGTTCCAGCCCGTTTTGTTCCAGGTCACCACAAAACGTGGTTTCTGGAATATTTATGAACTTTTCATAAGGTCCGGCCCAAAGTGGCCCTATGTTTGAGGTCCGAGAATCATCCGGCTCTGTCCCGAAACGAGGCGATCTTGACACCCGTTCTCCCCCCAGCTTCGACCATCCTCGCTTCGCTCGGCCAGGCGGCCTTCATGTGGGACGTCGCGACAGACGAGATTGTCTGGAGCGATCACGTGGCCTCGGTCTTTCCGGATATCCCGATGGCGGCGCTTTCGAGCGGCGCGGGGTTTTCCAATCTGATCGAGCCATTGCGCTCTGTCCGGATTGACGCACTTGCCCAATCACCGCCGGCACATGGCGAAGAGGGCGCGCCCTATCGCATCGAATATGGCGTGCGCGCGGACACCTCCGCTCCCGTGTTGTGGATCGAGGAAACCGGCTGCTGGTTTGCCGGTCCCGACGGCAGGCCGGCGCGCGTCCAGGGCATCGTCCGCGTCAACAACGAGCGCCACGCCCGTGACGAGCAACTTCTGAAGCTGTCCCGGCACGACCCGCTGACCGGCGAACTCAACCGCACCCATCTCATCGCCTCGCTGGCCGAGGCCATCGAGGAAGCCCAGCGCTTTCGTGCCTCCTGCGCGTTCATGTTGATCGGCATCGATCATCTGGCGCGCATCAACGACGCCTTTGGCTTCGATGTCGCGGACGCGGTGATTTCGGAAGTGGCCGCGCGCATTCGCACGCGGTTGCGCGGCGGCGACGTGCTCGGCCGCTTCTCCGGCAACAAAATCGGCATGGTCCTGAAGAACTGCACCGTCGACGACATGAACGTCGCCGCCGAGCGGTTTCTGGCCGGCATTCGCGACGAGGTGGTGCCGACCAAATCCGGCCCGGTCTCCATTACGGCATCGATCGGCGCCGTCAGCGTGCCGCGCTATGCGCGCAGTGCCGATGAGGCGATCAACCGCGCCCAGGAAACGCTTGATATGGCGAAGCGCCGCCGCGCCGGATCGTTTTCGCTGTGGCGCCCGAATGTCGAGCGCGACGCCCAGCGCCGCGTCAATATTCGCGTCACCGACGAAATCGTCACCGCACTGAATGAGCGCCGCATCGCGATGGCGTTCGAGCCGGTGGTGGAAGCGCGCTCGCGCAGCGCCGCGTTCTACGAATGTCTGGTTCGCATGGAGCAGCATGACGGCCAGGTGCTGCTGGCGCCGGACATCGTCCCCGTGGCCGAGAAGCTCGGCCTGATACGCCTTGTCGACCACCGCGTGCTCGAACTGGTGGTGGCCGAAATGGCGGCCTCGCCGAACGTGCAACTCAGCCTCAACATCTCGCCCGATACCACGATGGATCCGGACTGGTGGGCTTCGATCGAATCGCTGATGCGCGCCCATCCCGGCGTCGCGGAGCGGCTGATCGTCGAGATCACCGAAACCGTGGCGATCCAGGACATCGATGATGTCCGCGGCTTCGTCACGCGGTTGAAGAACTTCGGCAGCCGGATCGCGATCGACGATTTCGGCGCCGGCTACACCTCGTTCCGGAATCTGCGCAAGCTCGGCGTCGATATCGTGAAAATCGATGGCGCCTTCGTGCAGAACATCGCGCGTTCGGCTGATGATCGCGCCTTCGTGCAGACGCTGATCGATCTGGCGCGCCGGCTTGATATCAAGACTGTCGCCGAATGGGTTCAGGATGAAGAGTTGGCACTGATGCTGCGCGACTGGGGCTGTGACTACATCCAGGGACGCCTGATCGGGCTTGCGTCTTCCGAGCGGCCATGGGGCGCGGAAGCCGAAGTGACATTGCCGGCGGCGAGTTGATACGCTCGGTCGTCCCTGCGAAAGCAGAGACCCATACGTGCGCCCCGTCGCCAGAGCGATAGAACAGGCGCCTGCGGAAACGAATAGCGGTGGTGGTCAGGGCCCCTGCTTTCTTTGGGGCGACGGCGGAGAAAACTACTCTTCCTTTTTTGGCTCTTTCGACATCCGATCGAGGCGATCCTGCATGTCCTTCATCTGACGGCGCAGATCATCGATGTTGTCATCTTCGGGCGCCGGCTCCGGGACCTTTTCGGCTTCGGTGGCCGTCGCTCCCATGCGCGGCGGCACGAACGGCTTGAACATCGAGAACGTCTGCTGGAACAATTCCATGTTGCGGCGGACATGTTCCTCGAGCGGAGCAAAGGGCGTTCCGCTGAACGTGTTGGTGAGCTGCTTGCGGAATTTCTCCTGCTCGCGCGTCAGCGTGTCGATGGATTGCTCGAGATATTTCGGCACCACCAGCTGCATGCTGTCGCCGTAGAAGCGGATCAATTGCCGCAGGAAGGTGGTCGGCAGCAAATTCTGGCCGGCCTTGTTTTCCTGCTCGAAGATGATCTGCGCCAGCACCGAGCGGGTGATGTCGTCGCCGGTCTTGGCGTCATAGACGAGGAAATCCTCGCCTTCTTTCACCATCGCCGCGAGATCCTCGAGCGTTACATAGGTGCTGGTGCCGGTATTATAGAGCCGCCGATTTGCGTACTTCTTGATCGTGGTGGGTTGGTCTGATTTCGCCATGGGCTCACACATAGACACCGAGGACGGGAACCCGACGGGCTGGCCGAGGGGCTGACAAGCAACGCATCGCAGCAAAGGTAAGCATTTTCAATGCGGTTCGGCTACCGTTTTGTGCGGCACGGTTAATTCCAAAGCATAGTCACTGCTCAGGAAAGTGCCAAGAGCGTCATTTTGAATGCGCCGCGGCGAGATTTCACCCTCCGACCAATTGACATGCCTCAACGACGTTAACAGGATGGGCGGAGACACTGGCCCGCCATCCGGCCGCCCGCCGTCCAAGGCCTCGAGCCCAAAGAACTCAAACTCAGGAGATGTCCATGTCAGACGATGTCGTCATCGTCAGCGCCGCCCGCACCCCGGTCGGAAGTTTCAACGGTGCGTTTGCCACCACGCCGGCCCACGATCTCGGCGCCGTCGCTATCAAGGCTGCGCTGCAGCGGGCAGGCATCGAGCCGGGCCGCGTCTCCGAGGTGATCATGGGTCAGATTCTGACCGCGGCCCAGGGCCAGAACCCGGCCCGTCAGGCCTCGATCGCCGCCGGTATCCCGGTGGAGAGCCCGGCCTGGGGCGTCAACCAATTATGCGGCTCGGGCCTGCGCACCGTGGCGCTGGGCTATCAGGCCCTGCTCAACGGCGATTCCGAAATCGTCGTCGCCGGCGGCCAGGAATCCATGAGTATGGCCCCGCACGCGCAGTACCTGCGCGCCGGCGTCAAGATGGGCGGGGTCGAGCTGGTCGACACCATGATCAAGGACGGGTTGTGGGACGCCTTCAATGGCTACCACATGGGCAACACCGCCGAGAACGTCGCCCGGCAATATCAGATCACGCGCGCCCAGCAGGACGAGTTTGCGGTTCATTCGCAGAATAAGGCCGAGGCCGCGCAAAAGGCCGGCAAGTTCAAGGACGAGATCGTCCCGGTCACCATCAAGTCCCGCAAGGGCGACATCATCGTGGATACCGACGAATATCCGCGGCATGGCGCGACGCTGGATGCGATGGCCAAGCTCAAGCCGGCCTTCGAGAAGGATGGTACCGTCACTGCCGGCAGCGCTTCCGGCATCAATGATGGCGCCGCCGCCGTCGTGCTGATGACCGCCAAGCAGGCCGCCAAGGAAGGCAAGAAAGTGCTGGCGCGCATCGTGTCGTGGGGTCAGGCCGGCGTCGATCCGAAGATCATGGGCACCGGGCCGATCCCGGCCTCGCGCGCCGCGCTGAAGAAGGCCGGCTGGAGCATCGGCGATCTCGACCTGATCGAGGCCAACGAAGCCTTCGCGGCGCAGGCCTGCGCGGTCAACAAGGACCTCGGCTGGGATACGTCCAAGGTCAACGTCAATGGCGGCGCCATCGCGATCGGCCACCCCATCGGCGCCTCCGGCGCGCGCGTGCTGGTGACGCTGCTGCACGAAATGCAGAAGCGTGACGCGAAGAAGGGCCTCGCCACGCTGTGCATCGGCGGCGGCATGGGCATCGCGATGTGCATTGCACGCGACTAAAAAGACGGCAGCTGTTGCGACTAGATTATTCTTTCGCGCCTGCACATTGCTGAATTAAAGAGAAGCGCCCGGAACCCGTTCCGGGCGTTTTGTTCTTGATGTTCGTCAAACGGCCCGCTTAATCTCGAAGCTAAATAAAAAGCGTACTGCAAAAGAGCCAAGGGAAGGATTCGACATGGCACGTGTTGCATTGGTGACGGGGGGAACGCGGGGCATTGGGGCTGCGATCAGCAAGGCGCTGAAGGCTGCCGGCTACAAGGTTGCCGCCAGTTATGCCGGCAACGACGCGGCGGCGGAGAAATTCAAGGCGGAGAACGGCATTCCCGTCTACAAATGGGACGTGAGCTCGTTTGACGCCTGCGCCGCCGGGGTCAAACAGGTCGAGGCCGATCTCGGCCCGGTCGACGTGCTCGTCAACAATGCCGGCATCACCCGGGACGGGGCGTTCCACAAGATGACGCTCGAGCAGTGGAACGCCGTGATCAACACCAATCTCGGTTCGCTGTTCAACATGACGCGTCAGGTGATCGAGGGCATGCGCGGGCGAAAGTTCGGCCGCATCATCAACATTTCCTCGATCAACGGCCAGAAGGGTCAGTTCGGGCAGGTCAATTATTCGGCGGCGAAGGCCGGCGACATCGGCTTCACCAAGGCGCTCGCGTTGGAGAATGCCAAGGGCGGCATCACCGTAAATGCGATCTGTCCCGGCTATATCAACACCGAGATGGTGCAGGCGGTGCCGAAGGACGTATTGGAGAAGAGCATCCTGCCGCTGATCCCGATCAATCGGCTGGGCGAGCCCGAGGAGATCGCCCGCGCCGTGGTGTTCCTTGCCGCCGACGAGGCGGGAGCCATCACCGGCTCAACGCTCTCGATCAATGGCGGGCAATATATGGTGTGATCCGAAGGCGTCATTCCGGGATGGTGCGCCAGCACCAGCCCCGGAATCTCGAGATTCCGGGTTCGCTCGTTTCACTCGCGCCCCGGAATGACGGAATACGATGACTTCCCGCACAGCAACGTTGATCGGATTGACCGCGATCCTGATGTGGTCGCTGTTGGCCGTGCTGACGGTAGCGACCGGAAAGATCCCTGCTTTCCAGCTGGCGGCGATGACGTTCGCGATCGGCGCCCTGGTCGGATCCCTGACCTGGATCGGGCGGCCAGATGCGATTCGTGCGTTGCGCCAGGAGCCGCTGGCGTGGATCGTCGGGGTCGGCGGGCTGTTCGGCTATCACGCGCTGTATTTCCTCGCGTTGCGCTTTGCGCCGCCTGCCGAAGCCGGCCTTTTGAACTATCTCTGGCCGTTGCTGATCGTGTTGTTTTCGTCGGTTCTCCCGGGCGAGCGGCTGGCGCCGCACCACATCATCGGCGCGCTGCTGGGGCTCGCCGGAACGGTGTTGCTGTTTGCCGGCAACAGCACGGGCGGCCTTGCCCCCGGCCAGCTGCCGGGCCTGTTCGCGGCATTCGTCGCAGCCTTCGTCTGGGCGACCTATTCGGTGATGTCGCGCAAGCTCAAATCGGTGTCGACCGATGCGGTGGCGGGATTTTGCCTCGCTACCGCACTGCTTGCCGCGCTCGTGCATGGGCTGATCGAGAACACCGTGTGGCCCGAAACGCCTGCGCAATGGCTGGCGATCACGGCGCTCGGCGTCGGGCCGGTCGGCGCGGCATTCTACGCCTGGGATGTCGGCATGAAGCGCGGCGACATCCGCGTGCTCGGGGCGGCGTCCTATGCGACGCCGCTGCTCTCGACATCGTTCTTGATTCTGGCCGGCTTTGCCAAGCCAAGCACCAATATCGCGATCGCCGCGGTGCTGATCGCCGGTGGCGGCCTGGTCGCAGCGAGGGATATGTTCCGGATGAAGCGTTGAATTAATCCGCCGGCATCCATCCCTTGGGCGCCAGCTCGAATTTTGCAAATTCAAATCCCGGCGCCACGGTGCAGCCGACCAGCGTCCAGTCGCCTGTGCTTTCGGCCGCCTGCCAGGCCTGCGCCGGCACGATCGCCTGCGGTACTTCGCCGGCGGCGAGGTCCGGACCGAGCCTGATGCTGCGTTTTCCCGCCTCATCGGCAATCTGCAAGGTCAGGGCGCCACCGGCGTAGTAGTGCCAGATCTCGGCTGCGTCGATGCGGTGCCAGTGCGAGCGCTCGCCGCGGGCGAGCAGAAAATAGATAGCTGTGGAGCGCGCGCGCCCCTCAGCGTCGAGCCTCGCATCGCGAAACGTCTCGCGATAGTGGCCGCCTTCCGGATGCGGCTTTAATTCAAGTCGCGCGATGATGTCGGCGGCGGAAGGCGGCTCAGTCATCAGGATTGTTCTTGCCTCAGGACTTGTTCTTGCGTTCACGCAGTTCGCCGAACACTTCGGCCGCGCTTTTGCCCTTCATCCGCACGCTGGCAGCAACCGAAGGCTCGTCGGCGCGCAGGAACACGTTGGCCTTTTTCTCTTCGCCAAGCAGGGTCGGGATCGTCGGCTTGTTCTGGTCACGCAAGCGCTTCACTTCCTCGGCGCGCGCCTTCAGCGCGGCATTGTCCGGCTCGATGGTCAGCGCGAATTTGATGTTGGCGGCGGTGTATTCGTGGCCGCAATAGAGTTTGAAATTGTCGGGCAGCGCCCGCAGCTTGAGCAGCGAGTCCCACATCATCGGATAGGTGCCTTCGAACACCCGTCCGCAGCCGATCGAGAACAGCGTGTCGGCGGCGAACAGCGCCTTGTCGTTGTCGAAGACATAGCTGATATGGTCAAGCGTATGGCCCGGGGTTTCCAGCACCCGCGCCAACAGGCTTCCCACCTTCACGACGTCGCCCTGGCCGGTGCGAAGATCGACGTTGGCGATTTTAGTGGATTTGTCGTGGGGGGCGACCACGCGGCATTTATATTTCTGCTTCAGCTCGGCGACGCCGCCGACATGGTCGTGGTGATGATGGGTGATCAGAATATCAGTCAGCGTCCAGCCCTCGCGCTCGAGCGCCTGAATGATCGGGGCTGCTTCCGGCGCATCAATCGAGGCGGTCGCCTTGGTCTCGGGATCGTGAATCAGATAGCCGAAATTATCGGTCAGGCAGGGGAACAGGCGGATTTCGGCAGCCATGATATCTCCGTCGATTGGGTGAGGCGTGACCCCCAGCAACCCTTATATAGGCATGAAATATGGTGTTAACGCCGAATGAGCAATGCGTGATTCGTCCGCGCATGTCGGCCCGCCATCGTGTTAGGTTCTCTCCATGACCATCGATGTGATCGATCTCCGGGATTTCTATTCGCAGCGCCTCGGCATCGTGGCGCGGCGGCTGATCAATCGCGGCATTCATGCGCGCTGGCCGAATGCCGCGGGTCAACGGGTACTCGGCCTCGGCTATCCGACGCCCTATCTCGGCCTGTTCCGCGAGGATTCGGAGCGCTGCATCGCCTTCATGCCGGCGGCGCAAGGCGTGTTGAAATGGCCGACGGCGCGGCCGACGCTCGCCACCCTGGTCGATGAATTTTCGCTGCCGCTGCCGGATGCCGCGGTCGACCGCATCCTCCTGGTTCATGCGCTGGAAATGTCCGACGATCCGGAAGGGCTGTTGCGCGAGGTGTGGCGTGTGCTGGCGCCGTCCGGCCGCATGATGGCGATTATTCCGAACCGGCGCGGGGTCTGGACGCGCACCGACAATACGCCGTTTGGCCACGGCCGGCCCTATTCGCGCTCGCAGATCACGCAATTGCTGCGGCAGACCTGGTTCACGCCGACCGGATGGGGCGAGGCCCTGTTCATGCCGCCGGTTGCCGGCGGCTGGTTCCTGCGCTCGGCGATGGCGTGGGAGCGGGTCGGCGCCGCGCTGTCGCTGCCATTTGCAGGCGTGCATATCGTGGAAGCCACCAAGCAGGTCTATCGGGCGATCCCGGCGCACCGCGAACGCACGCGGCTGATTCCGGCGTTGCCGCCGGTACTGGTGCCGTCGTCATTCCAGCGTGGCGATACGCCGAAGCTGCGGCGTTAAGTTCGAAATGTGAAATCGCGGAATTTGATTTCTTACCCGCCCTTCAGGGGAGGGTAAGAAGAGGCGTTGCCTTACTCATTCCCGGGATTGAAATCGTCGCTGGGTGCGGCGGGCGCGGCCATGCCTTCAGGGCGCGGACCATGCGGCCGGCGGCGGCGTCGCGACGGGAAACGTTCCCCGCGCTCTCCGCCATTGCCCTCGAAGCCCCCTGATCCGCCGCTGATCTGCGGCTGCGGTCCGGTGATGAACGACGGCAGACGGTCAACGCTGGCGTTGTCGGGGATTACCGGCTGCGGCTGGGGCTGCGGGGGTTGAAACTGCGGCTGCGGACGATGCTCGCGATGGCCGGAGTGTTCGCGGGGCTGATGCTGGTCGCGCGACTGGTAGGGTTGTCCATCACGCTGATGGTCGCGCGGGTTGTTGTCGCGCGGCACGAACGGCTGCTGCTGCACCGGGACGAAGCCGGGCTCCTGGCCGAAATTCGAAAAGCTCTCCTCGTCGTCACCGTCCTCGGCGGCCATTTCATTCTCGGTCCGCGGCTGCGGCTGATTCTGACGGAATTGTTCCTGGGCGGCGGCGATCAGCCGGAAATAATGCTCGGCATGCTGATAGTAATTTTCGGCGGCGACCGGGTCGCCGGAAGAGCGCGCGTCGCGCGCCAGCTGCACGTATTTTTCCGCGACGTGGGACGCGGTGCCGCGAATCTTGATGTCGGGTCCGTTGGACTCGAACACGCGGGTCATCGGGTTTTGGCCGCGCCGGTTGCCATCGTTTCGATTGCTGTTCCGGTTACGCATCCGCTGTTTGTTTTGACCGTTTCTCATGTGTCGCCTTTATTCCAGCCCTGAAGTTACTAGCCTTGGATTACCATTGTCATAGCCGAGTCGCCCGATCAGGCACGCGCGCATCCAGCGCGCCGAATCAGAAGCGCCGCTCAATTCCACACAGATTTGCCGTACGTCGCGGTTAACAAAGACGCGTTCCCCACCAGTCCGGCGTGCGCCGCCGGCCGCATCAAATCATTCCGCCTGCCAAAACAAGCACAGGTTTCGAGCGTGAGTTTTCAAGCGCAATATCAGGCTTTCGTTCGCTTTGCGGTCGGAAGCGGCGTAGCTCTCTAAAGCCATCGCGCTCAAAAGGACCTGCGTTTTGGAACCTTTCACTCGGGGCGGGTTCTCGCTTTGAGAACTCTGGCCTTCACCCGCAGCGTTTACGGGGCCAGCAACCCTGGACCGATGTTGTAGATGGAACGTAGTCGCTCCCGGGGAATATTCCAAGTGGTTTTTTTGCGTTCCAATCAGGCTTTATCGGGGCGCTTTCCGCCCCGCGACCGCCCGCGGGATGCCGGCCAGATCGGCCTTGGGAGGCCGTTCGGGCATTAACCCTGCCGCCGTCATTAATCCCTGGATATCGCCGCTTTGGCCAAGTCCGGCTTCCACGACGAGCGTGCCGCGGGGGGCCAGCAGGCGAGCCGCCTGCGGAATGAGGATACGGTAGGCGTCAAGGCCGTCGGCGCCGCCGTCCAGCGCGCCAGGCGGGTCATACGCGCGCACTTCGCTTGCGAGGCCAGCGATGTCCGCCGAGCGAATATAGGGCGGGTTCGACACGATCAGATCGAAGACGCCCGACAGCGCCGCCGCATGGTCGCAGGCGACGAAAGCTGCGCGCGGTGCCAACCCGAGGTGAGCGGCATTGCTCTGTGCAGTACGCAGCGCCGCCGGACTGATGTCGGTGCCGACGCCGCAGGCCTGCGGCAATTCGGACAACAGCGCCAACAGGATCGCGCCTGACCCGGTGCCGATATCGACGATACGGAGCCGGCGATCGGGATGGCGTTCGGCGCGCCATATTTCGAGGGCCAGTTCGACCACCGTTTCGGTGTCCGGCCTTGGCACCAGCGTTGCGGGTGAGAGTTGCAGGGGTAAGCCCCAGAACTCCTTGTTCCCCAGAATGCGCGCCACGGGCTCTCCGGCGGCGCGCCGCCGTGCGAAATCCTCAAGACGGATAGACTGCTCTGCGGTGACGGGCCGCGCCGCCGCCGTGATCAGCCCGGTGAAATCGAGGCCCAGCGCCGCGCCGACCAGCATCCGCGCGTCGAGTTCGGCCGAATCGATGGCCTCTGTGCGAAGCCGCGCGGTAAACATGCGCCGTGCCGCTTCGACGGTCAGTCCGGTGAAAGCTTCGTCGGCCCTCACGCCGCGGCGCCCTGCGCGGCGAGTTGCGCCGCCTGATGCTCCGTAGTCAGCGCGTCGACCAATTCGCCTAAAGCTTCGCCCGCGATCACCTGCGGCAGCTTGTAGAGCGTCAGGTTGATGCGGTGATCGGTGACCCGGCCTTGCGGAAAATTATAAGTGCGGATGCGCTCGCTTCGGTCGCCGGAGCCAACCTTCTCGCGGCGGTCCGCCGAGCGCGCCGCGTCGATGCGCTGACGTTCGGCGTCGTAGATCCGCGAGCGCAGGATGTTCATCGCCGAGGCGCGGTTCTTGTGCTGGGAGCGGCTGTCCTGCATCATCACCACGATGCCGGTCGGGATGTGGGTGATGCGAATCGCGGATTCGGTCTTGTTGACGTGCTGGCCGCCGGCACCCTGCGCCCGCATGGTCTCGATCCGCAAATCATCCGGCTTGATGTCGACGTCGACATCCTCGACCTCCGGCAGCACGGCCACCGTCGCCGCCGAGGTGTGAATGCGGCCCTGCGTTTCGGTGTCGGGCACGCGCTGTACCCGGTGGACGCCTGATTCGAATTTCAGCTTGGCGAAGGCGCCGCGGCCACGCACTTCGGCGATGATCTCCTTGAAGCCGCCCATGGTGCCTTCGCTGGCGGAGATCACCTCGACCTTCCAGCCCTGCAAGGCGGCGAAACGCTCATACATCCGGAACAGATCGCCGGCAAAAAGCGCGGCCTCATCGCCGCCGGTGCCGGCGCGGATTTCCAGCACCACGTTGCGGTCGTCCATCGCGTCCTTGGGCAACAGCGCCACGCGGATCTGCTGCGCCAAATCGACGCTGCGCGCGCCCAGCGTTTCGCGCTCGGCTTCCGCCATGGCGCGCATTTCGGGTTCGGTCGCGGGGTCGGCGATCAACGCGTCGATACCCGCGATCTCGGCATTGGCGGCGCGGTAGGCCTTCACGGCGTCGATCAGCGGATTGAGCTCGGCGAGCTCCCGGGTGATCCGCACATAGTCCTCCGAACTCACCCGGCCCAGCAACTGGGCCTCAAGGGAAGCGTGGTGCGCCAGCAGAATATCGAGTTTGGCTTCGGGGAGCATCGACATGGTTTGGTCTCGAATACAGGCGCATTCAGCAAAATGGGATACCGGTTTTGCGAATTGAATGCGCGCCAATTAGAAAAGGCTTGGGCGCGTGATGCGGGGCCGCGCCCGCTACAACGGCAATCCCTCGGCCTCGGCGAATTCGGTCAGCTTCTGCCGGATCGACACGCTGCCCGACGGCGCGTCGAGCAGCGGCATGATCATCGCCTCGGCCTTCCTGGCGTCGAGCTCGAGGATCATCGCCTTGACCGGACCGTGCCCGGTCGCCGACAGCGACAGCGATCGGTAACCGAGCGCGATCAGCGCCAGCGCGCCGATCGGCTTTGACGCCATCTCGCCGCAGAGGGATGCGGATTTTTTTACCGCATTCGCCTTTCGCACGATCTCGCGCAGCGCCCGCAGGATAGGAGCGGACATGGTGTCGAACCGTTCGGAAACCTTGGCGTTGCCGCGATCGACCGCAAACAGGAACTGAAACAGGTCGTTGGATCCGACCGAAACAAAATCGACTTTCTTCAGGAGCTCATCGAGCTGATAGAGCAGCGCCGGGACTTCCACCATGGTGCCGACATCAATGCGCTCGGGCAGCGGGTGGCCGTGCTGACGCAGATAGGTCAGTTCGCGTTCGACGATCGCCTTGGCGGAATCGAATTCCGCGACTTCGGTGATCATCGGAAACATGATGCGCAGCGCCCGCCCGCCGCCGGCCCGCAGCAGCGCACGGATCTGGCCGCGTAACAGGCCGGGCCGGTCGAGCCCGAGCCGGATAGCGCGCCAGCCGAGCGCCGGATTTTCCTCGATCACGGTCTCCATATAGGGCAGCGCCTTGTCGCCGCCAATGTCGAGCGTCCGGAACGTCACCGGCTTGGCGCCCGCGGCATCCAGCACCGTCCGGTACAGCGCCAGCTGATCGCTGCTGCGCGGCAGGCTCTGGCCGACCATGAACTGCAATTCGGTGCGGAACAGGCCGATACCGGCGCTGCCGGTGTCGTCGATATGGGGCAGATCGATGGTCAGGCCCGCATTGATCATCAATTCGATCGGCTGGCCGTCCTTGGTGACGCAGGGCTTGTCGCGCAGCGCCGAATATTGTGCCTGCCGCCGCGCGCGAAACCGTACCCGCTCCGCATAGGCCTGCTCGATCTCCGCCGAGGGGCGGACGTAGATCGAGCCCGAGGTGCCGTCGACGATGATGGCATCGCCGGGATCGGCGATCCCCGGCGCGTTCGGCACTTCGCCGACCGCAGGGATACCCAGCGCGCGCGCCACGATCGAGACGTGGGAATTGGCGGTGCCTTCCTCCAGCACCAGCCCGCGCAGGCGCTTGCGGTCGTAGTCGAGCAGCGCCGCGGGCCCCATCGCGCGCGCGATCAGGATGGCGTTGTCGGGCAGCAACTCCCGGGAAGGGGCGTGATCCTGTCCCACCAATTGCCGCATCAATCGATGACCGAGGTCTTCGAGGTCATGCAGGCGGTCGCGCAGGTAAGGATCCGTGGAGCGCAGCATGCGCGCGCGGGTATCGGACTGCACACGCTCGACGGCGGCCTCGGCGGTGAGGCCGGTGGCGACCGCCTCGTGCAGCTTGTGCGACCAGCCATGGTCGTGGGCGAACATCCGGTAGGCTTCCAGCACGTCGCGGTGCTCGCCGCCGTCGGCGACGTCGCCGCGCTCCAGCATGCGGTCGAGGTCGGCGCGCAATTTGGTCAATGCCGCGTCGAGGCGCTTGATCTCCTTGGGGAGATCCTCGGCAATGTAGTTGGTGATGACGACGCGCGGTTCATGCAGCACGACATGTCCGAGCGCAATGCCGTCGGACAGGATCGCGCCGGTCTTGTGCAGCGAATGCCGCGCCGCGGGTTCGGCGCCGGGCTGCGCCAGCGCCGACAGCTCGCCGGAGGCGATCATCTCCGCCAGCACCATCGCGGTGGTCTGCAGCGCCTCGACCTCTTCCTCGACATAGGTGCGCTTGGCGCGGTTCTGGACCACCAGCACGCCGAGCGTATTGCCGGCGCGCAGAATCGGAACGCCGAGGAACGAGTGATAGATTTCCTCGCCGGTTTCCGGGCGGAACGAGAACGCCGGATGGCTTTGCGCATCGCTCAGATTGAGCGGTGTCGCCTCGCTCGCGACCAGACCGACGAGGCCCTCATGGGCGCTCAGGACGGTTCTGTGCACCGCGTCGCGGTTGAGGCCTTCGGTGGCGTAGAGTTCCAGCGTGTTATCGATGCGCAGCACGTAGACGGAGCAGACTTCCGCCACCATGTTGGCAGCGATCAGCACCACGATCTTGTCCAATCGTTCCTGGGCTGAGACCTGCTCCGCCATGGTTTCGCGAAGCCGTCTCAGCAAGACGCGGGGACCCCCCGACGCGCTTCGCATGTGCCAAATCCCTCCCCCGCGAGGCCAGCCCGCCGGCGGCCGGCAACTGGCAGTAGAACCGAAAAACAACAATTTTATTCATTCGGCGAGGCCGCAAGCCCAGGATACCGGCCGAATCAGCGTCGCCAGAACTCTGGCACAGTTTGCAGGCGGCTCACCCATCAGGCCGTATAGCGAACTGAGACTTGTTTTGCCAAGCAAAACGCCTGCCAGAGGCTTACACGGATGCGTCAGATCCGATATTGCAGTAGCTAAGAATAAATTATTTCTAAACCTGATCGAGCCCGTAGAGCGTGTGCAGCGTGCGCACCGCGAGTTCGGTATAGGCGGTGTCGATCAGCACCGAGAATTTGATCTCCGAGGTGGTAATAGCGCGTATGTTGATATTGCGCGCGGCAAGGGCGGCAAATGCCTTGGCGGCGACGCCGGCATGGCTGCGCATGCCGCTGCCGATCACCGAGACTTTCGCCACGTCGGTGGCGCTGTCGAGCCGGGCATAGCCGATCCTGGCCTTGGCCGAGGTGATGGTATCGCGGGCGCGGGCATAGTCGGAAGCCGGGACCGTGAAAGTGAGATCGGTGGTCTTGCCGTCCTCCGAGACGTTCTGCACGATCATGTCGACGTTGATATTGGCCTCCGCGAGCGGTCCGAAGATGGAGGCGGCGACGCCCGGCTTGTCCTCGATCTGACGGACGGAAATCTGCGCTTCGTCCTTGGAAAAGGCGATGCCGGTGACGACGTGGTTTTCCATGATTTCCTCCTCGCTGCAGATCAGCGTGCCCGGCGGCTGGTTGGCGTGCGGGTCGATATCTTCAGGCTTGTCGAAGCTGGAGCGGACGAAAATCGGCATGTTGTGCACCATGCCGAGTTCCACCGAGCGGACCTGCAGGACCTTGGCGCCCTGGGAGGCCAGTTCCAGCATGTCCTCGAAGGCGATCTTGTCGAGCCGCCGCGCCTTCGGAACCACCCGGGGGTCGGTGGTGTAGACGCCGTCGACGTCGGTATAAATGTCGCAGCGGTCGGCGTGAATGGCGGCCGCGACCGCCACCGCCGAGGTGTCGGAACCTCCGCGCCCCAGCGTGGTGATTCGGTTGGTCTGCGGATTGATGCCCTGGAAGCCGGCGATGACGGCGACCTCCTTGCGTTCCCTGAACCGGTTGATCAGATCAGTGCCATCGATGTCGAGAATACGCGCGGAGGCGTGGGCGTCGCTGGTCTTGATCGGGATCTGCCAGCCCTGCCAGGAGCGGGCCTGAATGCCGATCGCCTGCAGCGCGATCGCCAATAGCCCCGCCGTGACCTGCTCACCGGAGGCCACGACGGCGTCATATTCGCGCGCGTCATGCATGGCCGAGGCCTCGCGGCACCAATCCACCAGCTCATTGGTCTTTCCGGCCATGGCCGAGACGACCACGGCGACGTCATGGCCGGCATCGACCTCGCGCTTGACGTGACGCGCGACGTTACGGATGCGGTCGATGTTGGCGACGGATGTGCCGCCGAATTTCATCACGAGGCGGCTCATGACGACTGGTGCATTCCCCTGCAAGGATTAGTAATGTGACCGTACGCAAAACCGGAAGCGCGCGGCCCAAAAGGCGCGTATACATAGCGGCGCGGTTGGGTGCAAGCAACCGGGTTCCGTCTAGCCCCGGTGGCGCGGGACCACGGTTTTTGGGGTATTTGGGGCTGAATGCATGGGGCGTTATATCGACGAGATCCTGCAGCCGGGCGAGAAGGTGCTGTATTCGACCAACGTGCACTGGATATTCTACTGGCGGGCGATCGCAGCCTGGGCTGTGGCGCTGGTCCTGCTGGCGCTGTCGCGCGCCACCATCACCGAAGGCATCATTCTCTTGTGCCTGTCGGCCTCCGCCGTGGTGGCGATCGCGGCGCTGTACTGGGCCGCGACGGCCTGGTTCCATCGCTGGACCACCGAGACCGACGTCACCAATCTGCGCGTCGTCCACAAGGCCGGATTCATCAAGCGCCGGACCTTCGAGATGAGCCTCGACAAGGTCGAAAGCGTCGATGTCAACCAGAGCATCCTCGGCCGTATTCTCAACTACGGCGACGTGACGATCCTGGGCGTCGGCGAAGGCAGGGAAACCATCGCAACCATCGCTTCGCCGCTGGCGTTTCGCAATTTCATTACCGCGCGATAGGAGCGGCGCGCAGCCATGGCCACGCAACAGAATTCTTCCGCAAACCCTCCCAAAGCCCCAGCGTCCACCGTCGATCCCACCGAGATCGCGAAATTCTCGAAGTTGTCGGAGCAGTGGTGGGACCCCAAGGGCAAGATGGCGCCGCTGCACAAGATCAATCCGCTGCGGCTGACCTATATCCGCGACGCCGCCTGCCGCAAGTTCGAGCGCAACGTCAAGAGCCTGAATTGCCTCTCCGGCCTGCGCATCCTTGATATCGGCTGTGGCGCCGGCCTGTTGTGCGAGCCGTTTACACGGCTTGGCGCGCAGGTGATCGGCGTCGATCCCTCCGCCAGCAACATCGCGGCGGCAAAACTGCATGCGGACAAGGGCCATCTATCGATCGACTATCGCTGCACCACGGTTGAAGAGATGGACGTGCGCGAGCGCTTCGACATCGTGCTGGCGATGGAAGTGGTCGAGCATGTCAGCGATGTCGGCGTGTTCCTCAATCGCTGCGCGGCGATGCTGAAGCCGGGCGGGTTGATGGTGATTTCGACGCTGAATCGCAACTGGAAGAGCTTTGCGCTGGCCATCGTCGGCGCGGAATATCTGCTGCGCTGGCTGCCGCGCGGCACCCATCAATGGGACAAGTTCGTCACCCCCGACGAACTCGCGCACCATCTGCATAACAACAAGCTGGCGATCACCGAACAGACCGGGGTGGTATACTCACCGTTCGCCGACCGCTGGAGCCTCTCTTCCGACATGGACGTGAACTACATGGTGGTGGCGGAAGGGATGTAGCTCCCGTCGCCTCCGCTGGTCGTTCCTGCGAACGCGGGAGCGACGCTTGAGGAATGTCTTATGCAATAACCTGGGTTGACCGCAGGGGCTGGGAGCTTCACGGTGACCGGGATTCCTGCGCCCCTCCGCTAACCCTCCCGTCATTTCAGAATGTTCTCCATCGCCTCGCTCTGGATTCCCTTCACCATCGTCGCGGCGATGGGGCAGGTCGCACGCAATGCGATGCAGCGGCAATTGACGGAGCGGCTCGGCACCTGGGGCGCCACCAATATCCGATTCCTGTTCGGCTTTCCGTTCTCGCTCGTGTTCTTCGCAGGGGTGCTGGTCGCGACCGGAGATCAACTGCCGTGGCCGACATCCACGTTCTGGCCGTGGCTCCTGCTCGGCGCGCTCTGCCAGATCATCGCCACCGGGTTGATGCTGCTCGCGATGACCGAGCATTCGTTCGTGGTGACGACGGCCTACCTGAAGACCGAGGCGATCCAGACCGCGATCTTCGGTTTCGTCTTTCTCGGCGACCATCTCACCGAACTTAAAGTGATCGCGATCCTGATCGCGACGATCGGCGTCGTCATCACCGCGCTGCGGTCCGGCGGCGTCAAGGTCTTCGCCGATGTGAAGCCGACCGTTCTGGGCCTGGTCGCGGCGGCGACGTTCGCATTGTCGGCGGTCGGATTCCGCGGCGCGATCCTTACGATATCGGGCGTGTCATTCGTGACCGCGGCGACCTACACGCTGGTGTTCGGGCTGTTCGTGCAGACGCTGGTGCTGACGATCTATCTGTTGACGCGTGCGCCCGGCGTGCTCAAGGCGATCCTCGGATTGTGGAGGCCTTCTGTTTTCGCGGGCTTCATGGGCGCGTTCGCCTCGCAGTTCTGGTTCCTGGCGTTTGCGTTGACGGCGGCCGCCAATGTGCGCACGCTGGCGCTGGTCGAGGTGTTGTTCGCGCAAGGCGTGGCGTATTATTCGTTCAAGCAGCCGATCTCGGCGCGCGAGCTCCTGGGGATCGTGCTGATCGTGATCGGGGTGGCGCTGTTGGTCGCGGCTTAGCGCTTCAAGGCAATCAGCACGGCGCCGGCGGCGATCAGCACAATGCCGACCCAGCCGTTCAGCGAGGGCCGCTCGCCGAGGAAGACCACGCCAAACAGAGCGACCAGCACGACGCTCAATTTGTCGATCGGCGCCACCAGCGTCGCCGGTCCAAGTTTCAAGGCGCGGAAATAACACAGCCATGAGGCTCCCGTGCCGAGCCCGGACAGCACCAGGAAAATCCAGCTCTTCTGCGAGATCGGCCCGGGATTGCTGAATTGCCCGGTCGCAAACAGGATCAGCGCAAAGCTGATCAGCACGACGACGGTGCGGATGAAGGTGGCGAGGTCGGAATTGATATCCTCGACGCCGATTTTCGCGAAGATCGCGGTCAGGGCGGCGAACACCGCCGACAGCACCGCCCAGGCTTGCCATGAGGAAAGAGTTTCAGGGTTCACGGGGGACCTGAGTTAGGAAATTAGCCGTCGTTCCGGGGCGCAAGCGCAGCGAGCGAACCCGGAACCTCGAGATTCCGGGCTCGATGCTTCGCATCGCCCCGGAATGACGCGAAGCGTCAATTCCTGTCGTCGGGCAGCACCGGCAGCGGCGTCACTTCGACGCCTTCATCGATCAGTGCGCGCGCTTCATCCGCCGAGGCCTCGCCGTAGATCGGGCGATGCTCGATATCGCCGTAATGCATCTTGCGGGCTTCAGCGGGAAAGCGCTCGCCGACATTGTCGGCGTTCTTGACGATATGTTCGCGCAGCTCCTTGAGCTTGGCGCGCAGTTCGCGCTCCTGCGCCATCAAGAGCGGCGTGGACGCGGGGGGTACGACTTCGGGGGCGGCGGCTGCCGGCGCGGCAACCGCGCTGTCACGGCCCTTCTTGCTCACGATCTGCGGCGCCATGATGGCGCGCTCGACCTTGGCGGAGCCGCAAGTAGGGCAGTTCACCAGCTTGCGTTTTTCCTGGGCCTCGTAGGCGGAAGAACTCTGGAACCAGCTTTCGAAAGCGTGGCCGCGCTCGCAGCGCAGATTGTAGTGGATCATGCAGATCCCCGCACCAGGTGCAGATGTTCGGGACCGTTTTTGGTATCGACAACGCTGAAACGCCGGCCGTGCTGCAGCGACGGCACGGCCTTTCGCGCGGTCTCGACCTCTGAAGGATTGATCCTGGCCAAGAACACGCCGGGCTCGACGCCGCCTTCGGCGAGCACCTCGCCCCAGGGGGCGATGATCAGCGAGTGACCATAGGTCTCGCGCTTGTTCTCATGCATGCCGCCTTGCGCGGCGGCGAACACGAAGCAGCCGTTTTCAATGGCGCGGGCGCGCAGCAGCGTATGCCAGTGGGCTTCCCCGGTTTTCCTGGTGAAGGCGGAGGGCACGGTGAGGAACGAAGCGCCGCTTTCGGCGAGCGCGCGATACAGCGCCGGAAAGCGCACATCATAGCAGATCGTCAGCCCGATGCGGCCCCATGGCAGGTCCGAGATCACGGCGGTTTCGCCCGGCTGATAATTGGCGGATTCGCGGTAGCTTTCGCCGCCGGGCAGATCGATGTCGAACATGTGGATCTTGTCGTAGCTGGCGATCACCAGACCGTCCGGCCCGATCAGGAACGAGCGGTTGACCGCGCGTTCGGGCGAGGCGCGCAGCGCCAGCGAGCCGATATGGAGATGGATTTTCAGCTCCGCCGCCAGCGCGCGATACGCTTTCAGCGAAAGATCGTCCTCCTCGGTCGCGAGATGTTCGAACAGCGCCTTGCGGTTAAGCTGCATCATGTTGCTCACCTCGGGGGTAAGCACGTAATCGGCGCCTTGCGCGGCGGCCTGCCGGATCAGCTTGGTGCCCTGTTCGAGGCTCGGCTCCGGCAACAGCCCGGTGCGCATCTGCACCATGGCGGCGGTGAAGGTGAGGTCAGCGCTCATGAATTGGCCTTTTCGCCCGTCAGCAAGGCATCGAGCCTGCCGGCGCGGTCCAGCGCGTACAACTCGTCGCAGCCGCCGACATGGGTTTGGCCGATGAAAATCTGCGGGAAGGTCGAGCCGGCGCCGGCGCGATCCCACATGACTTGGCGAAGCGCCGGGTCTTTGGCGACGTCGAATTCCGTGAACGCGGCTTTCTTGCGCGTCAACAGCGATTTGGCGGCGCTGCAATAGCCGCAGCCCGGACGGGTGTAGATTTCAATGGCAGCGGTCATGACGCGCTCTAATGCTCCGATTCCGAAGTTCGTAAATCACCGCAGCGACCTCTGATGCGAACTTCGGAATCAAAGGAGCATTAGTAACTTAACGTCTTCTAGTGCGGTGAATTTGAAGTTCCATGATGGGGTTGCAGCGACACTGACAGGAACTTCAAATTCACCGCACTAGTGGGATGAGATCGCCGACTATATGGGAGTTTTATGGCTATCCACAACCCGGGCGAACACCAGCACGTCGACTGTCGCGGCCTTGGCGCGCAACAGCGCGCGTGCACAGGCGTCGACCGTCGCGCCTGAGGTCAGGACATCGTCGATCAGGACGACGCGGCGGCCGGCAATCAGGGATTGGCGGTCGGCGGAGACCTTGAACGCACCCTGCACGTTACTCGCCCGCTGTGGCCGCGACAGGCCGATCTGCTGCTCGGTCGGCCGAATACGCCGGAGCGCCTCGGTCGCCACCTTGACGCCGGTTTGCCGCTCGATGACGCGTGCCAGCGCGCCGGATTGATTGTAGCGGCGGCGCCACGCCCGCCGCCAGTGCAAGGGCACGGGAATCAATACGTCAGCCTCATCGAGCAATTCGCGCCCGGCCCGCGCCATCCAGCGGCCCATCGCGGGCGCCAGATCGGTGCGGTCCTGGTATTTCAGCGCATGCACCAGCGTCCGCGCCACGTCGTCATAGCGCACCGCGGCGCGGGCCCGCGCATAGGCCGGCGGATTGGAGATCGCCTCCATCGAGAGCATGTCAGGCCCGGGATCGTAGACAAAGGGGATGCCGAGCCGCGGGCAATAAGGCGGCGCGATGAACGACAATTTGGCCCAGCACTCAGCGCAGACGCCGTCGCCGTCAACCGGTTCGCGGCAGGCCACGCACAATGTCGGCAGCGCGATGTCGAGCGCAAGCTTTGCCGCATGCGACGCCGCTCCGCGCCACGCCTTCAGCGCGCCGCGCAAATGGCCGGAGATGGAGCGGGATGGTGATGCCTCGGCGTCCATGGGGGCGAGGCTAGCGCCGGGTCGCGCGGGGCTCAAGGGTGGCGGATTGCTGGATATGCCGAGCAACCGAGCTCCCGCATGCCCAGCCTCAGCCCCGTGCGACGCGCGGGCGAGAGCCTGGCCGGTAGGCAAGCCGGGTGTGGCCTGCGCAATAGGGCAGGCCTTTCAGCGGATTGTTGCCGCAAAAACAGAAATCCTCAGCGCCCGGGGTGTTGATCGGCCAGCGGCACTTCTCCGCGCTCAGCTCGAGCAACGAGCAGCGATGTTCGCTGTGGATCGTCTCGTCGGCCGCGGGTCGCGCCTCGGCGTACAATTTTCGCAGCATCTGATATTGCAGCCTCGGCACCGATCTCGGCCGGGTTTCCTTTGCCTTATCATTGCGCGCCGCGGGTCGAGCCTCACCGCTTTTTTCGCGCGTCAGATTGAGACGGGCGAGTTTGCCGATCACGGCGTTGCGGCTCACCCCGATATCGCAGGCAATTTCGCGACACGACAGCCCGGCCGCAAAGCGGCTTTTCAGGAGTTCCACGCGTTCGTCAGTCCAGGTGGGTTGTTTGGCAAGCATGTTGTTTTCCCGCGCTATGAGCCGTCACTCCGGCTCCCCCCGGCCATGAATTCGTCCAAACCGCTGCGCGCCCCGAAGGCTGCTTCAGGGCGCCTTGCCGTTGTCGCGGATCGAAAGCAGCCCGTCCTTGATGGCGAGCCGAATGCCTTCCTCGATCAGGGTCCTTGCGACGCCGGGTACGCTGGTGCCGTGGGTGCCCTGCCTGACCAGTTTTTCGAGATAGGCGATGGTCGAGAGCGCCAACGTAATCGGAACGCGGTCGGTTTCGGCTTTTTCTGTGGCCATGGTCAAAAAGCTAGCCTTTAACGGGTGTACTGAAAAGTATCTTTTTAGAGTCTATTTGGATTCTAAAGGTGCTGGATTTGTCAGCTATTGGCGGGCGGCGTACCAACCGGCATGGCTCTCAACCCGCTCCCTGCGCCGATCCTGTTCGACTGCGCTCTTTTGCGCGCACGGCAGGATCGCGCGCAGCGCTCGGGACCCGCGACCTTCCTGCTCGACCGCGTCGCCGAGGATATGGCGGAGCGGCTGCACGCGGTGGTGCGGGAATTCAAGAGCGGGGCCGATGTCGGAACGACGGGCGATCAGGTCCGCAACGCGCTGGCCGGGCGTCTGCATCAACTCGCCTCCGTCGATCTGCCGTGCCAGGAATCCGAGCCGCTTCCCCTCGAGCCGGAATCGCTTGATCTTGTCGTCTCCGCGCTCGCCTTTCAGTTCGTCAATGACCTTCCCGGCGTGTTCGCGCAGATTCGCCGTGCGCTGCGGCCCGATGGCCTGTTGTTGGCGGCGATGATCGGTGGCGATACGCTGACGGAGTTGCGGCAATCCTTCGCTGCGGCGGAAGCCGAACTCGAAGGCGGGGCGTCGCCGCGCGTCGCACCGTTCGCCGATCTGCGCGATTTGGGCAGCCTGTTGCAGCGTGCGGGGCTGGCGCTGCCGGTCACCGACGTCGATCGCATCATCGTGCGCTACGACAGCGCATTCGCGTTGATGCAGGACTTGAGACGCATGGGCGCGACCAACATCCTTCTCGAGCGGCGGCGGACGCCAACCCGCCGCGCGACGATGCTGCGGATGGCGCAGATCTACGCCGAGCGCTTTGCCGACGCCGACGGCCGTATCCGGGCCACCTTCGATGTGATCTGGCTGTCGGGCTGGGCGCCGCATGAAAGCCAGCAGCAGCCGTTGCGACCGGGGTCGGCGAAAGCGGGCCTGGCGGAGGCGGTGAAGCGGGCAAAGATTTAGACGTGCCCTCATGGTGAGCGCGCTCTTGCGCGCGTCTCGAACCATGAAGCCCCGATGCCATCCATCCTTCGAGACGGCGCGGAGCCTGTCGTCGGGCGCGCATTCGCGCGACCCGTTGGCGCCTCCTCAGGAAGGGGTTCCCCTCACATCAATAAATCGATCAGATGCGGGATCAGGGGAATGTCGGCCGGCGGCATCGGGTAGTCGCGCAGCTTGTTGGCACGGACCCAGGCAAGCTTCTGGCCCTCGCGCGCAATCACGTCGCCCTCCCAGCGCCGGCAGATATAAAGCGGCATCAGCAGGTGGAAGTCATCATAGGCGTGGCTGGCAAAGGTGAGCGGCGCAAGGCAGGCCTCCTTCACGGTGATGCCGATTTCCTCATGCAGTTCGCGGATCAACGTCGCCTCCGGCCGCTCCCCGGGCTCCAGCTTGCCGCCGGGAAATTCCCACAGCCCCGCGAGCGCCTTGCCCGGCGGCCGCCGCGCGATCAGTACGCGCTTGTCGGCATCAACCAGGGCGCAGGCGACCACGAGCGTCAATTTGATGTCAGCCATGTCTTGCCTGCCTCAAGCAATCTCAATCGAAATCCGTAGGCCGGCGCATTTCACGGACCAGCTCCGCGTCCAAGATTGAGATAAGCCATACTTGAGGCAGGCTGGGCTAGCCAGAGCACAACCTTGAAAAATCGAAAGGGCGGGTTGGCTAGTGCAGTTGTCACGCGACTGCACGGCGCAAATCGGATCGGCCAGGAGGTGGCCGTCTGCCCGGCTTCACAAAGAAGCGGGAGTTACCCCAGCGCCGCTGCGCGCGGAGCTAGCAGATCTTTTGTTGCAAATGCTGGGTACAGGTGCATGTCGTCGTCGAGGTGGTGTATTTGACGTCGTAGTACGCCGGACCGCTCGAGTTCGCGGGGCTGTCGGTCGAACAGCGCGGAAACAACCAATAGCTGTCCGCAAGATTTACGGTCCCGCTGATCGTATAGCCGAGATTGGGTGTATAGGCGTAACTGACTTCACTCACAATGAACGAAACCTGGTCGTTTTGATTGTTGGCATTGTTTGCATTGCCCACCGTTCCGTTGAGCGATGCGGGCAATGTCAAGGCGCCGTAGGGCGGGTTTGTCGAACTGCTAATGCTCGGCCTTCCTGGTCCGAAGCTTGTTCCGTTGTACGATTGACTCCATTGAAGGGTCAGGTTGCCATTAGCGTCGCTGGAGATTTCGGACACCGTAACCGTGAGTTGGCTACTGTTGACGGGATACGGTGCGATGATGGCCGTCGCACCGGTCAGAATGTTCTGCATCTGGGCCGTGCTGAGCGACGTGTTCTGCGTAACCATATCGGCGACAGAGTGTGCAGTCGCGCTGACCTTGACGTTGATCGCCATTCCGTCCCCGAGCTCGACGCCGCCGACCAAAAGCACCAACATGAACGGCACCACGATCGCGAACTCGGTCGCTGCCACGGCATCGGCGTCGGTCGAAAATTTCCGTACGCGAAATAACAGGCTGGTCATAGGCTGATACCTCTAGGGAGTGGCCGGCTCGTTCTGGAAAGCGGCGGATGCCATGATCTCCCGGCTGCCGTTGGCTTGGTTGGCCATGTTGAAAGCGATGGGTCCGAAGAAAACCGGCCAGAGATACACCACGCGGACAACAACGACATCGCCCGCATTTCCGGGATTGAATTGCCAAGTATTGGTTACATTCCCATTGCTGTCGTAGGTCAATATCGGCATGCCGGTATTGGCTGAGGACCAGTTGTTGGCGACCTGCACGTCGACCATCAAGCCAGTGCAGGTGAAAAGGACGGCGGCGCTATTGCAGACGGTCTGGTGAAATGCGGCCATGGCTTGGGCCTGGGTCAGGCTCGCATCCTGTGTTTGCACCTGCCCGGTCAGAATTTGGCGGCTCGATTGCCGGACGGCGTTTTCGAGCACCGACTGTGCAAAGAAAACGAGAAACGTCTGGGTGAGGGCAGCGATGATGGCGAGAAACGGCGCGGCAATGAGTGCGAATTCGACCGCCGTGGCGGCCTTTCGGTCCGTGATAAAGGCGCCGAAACGGTTGCGGCGTCTTTTTGCGATTTTCACTTCGACCATGGCGCTTCTCTTACTGCGTGAGGCTGGCGGTGCTCGAGGCGACCTTGATGAACAGATCCGTCAGCGCCTGCGAGATATCGCCGCCGGTTTGAACGTCGGAGAAGAAGCCAGGCGAGGCGCACGCTTGCAGATTTTGTGCGATCTTGCCGGTTGAGGAAACAGGCTCGTCGTACGGGTCTACCCAGGTCATGTACCAGCTGTCCGTCACCGGGACATTGGGAGTTTTGAGTTGCAGGTACTCCGTGTAGAGGATCGCGATCTTGATGCCCCGGCTCTTGATAGTCGTGCACATCGTCGTGTCGAGGGGCTGCTGGCATCGACTGTGGGAGGCGAAGGTCGCATTGGGGCAGGTTGAAGAGATCTTGTCCTCGACACCATCGGTGACGAGGAACACCACTTCCTGCGGCGTATCTCCTGACGCGTTGCTGCCAAGCCCGGGGTTGGGCATGATGCTGTTGATGCTGGAGAGCGCGCCGGCGATATCTGTGCCATAGTCGGTAGTGGGATTGGTCGTGCTGGTGGAAGAGCAGCCCGAAAAGACGCAGTTCTGGTAGTACACTGGCATCAGCGCAATGTTAGAGACCTTGGTTCCAGCCGTCGTTGGAGTGGTCAGCGTAGCCAGTGTGTTCAGGGCGACGTCGAACGTATAGAGGGCCGCTTTGTAGGTGGTGTTATTCAGGGCCGACATGCACTGCATGACGCCCCCCGAAATCCCCGATTGCGGGCAGTTCGACCACGTATTGAGCAACTGGTTGACCGCATTTGTCACGAGATCGATCCGCAACGTGATGCCCCTGTTGCGCGCGATCGCGAGGTTATCCTGGGTCCCGCCGTCGTGACTGATATTGGATTCATGACAGGCGAAGCCGCAATTCTGCGACGATGATGCTGGCTGGTAGTTGGGGGCGGTGTACTTGATCAGATTGGAGATGTCGCTATTGGTCGCGCCGATGCCCATGGACGGCGAGTCATCCATCACAAAATACCAATTCATATTGGGCGCGGCCGCCGCCTGCGACGTCGCTGAGCCGCTGATCGGCCACGACGCACTGTTCAGGAGCACTTTGGGAAAATTGTTGAGGGATGCGGCGTTATACGAAACCGAGACGGTGCGCTGAAGTCCGACATCAGTGACGGTGATCGTCGGCGTCGGTGTCTGAACCAGGCCGGAAAGACTGTTCGCCACGGACATAAAGATCGCGTTAGCGGTGTCTTGGGCCACCGTATCGGATTGCATCAACATGGCGGGCCTGACGGCCGCAATTGCGGCGGCGTCGGCAGCCGCGTCCAATTGCTCCTTCTTGCGCAGCGCCTGGGTGAAATCCAGCGTCATTCCCAGCAGGAAGATGAGGGGAACCAGCGTGAGCGCAGTGATCACGGCGACGTTCGCCTTGCGATCTCTGGCGAAGCGATACAACCAAGCGCGAAGCATGACCTTCATCCTAATCGTCGTAGGTTCCAGCAGAGGCAATTCTCTGGCATTTCAAGGATCGAGGACGGGAGAAGGCGATCGAATAGCCTCCGCCGATCTCTCGGCAGAGCGGAACTCTGAAGGTTGGCCGTTAAGCAATGCTTACGCGGATCGCGTGAACACGAGGCGGTCGAAAATCGACCGATCTGATCAAGCCGGATCGTTAACCGATCCTAAATGCGGCTAGTAAAATTCGAGTAATTTTGTCTTGGGAAGAGGTTTGCATGGACGATATGCCGTGCAGGTTCGTTACCGGGCGCCCTTTCAGAAGCGCGTCGCGCAGGCGCGCATCGACGATTAGTTACCTCCCTGCGAAGAGTGGGAAGGAGGAGAGGTGCTTCACGACCGGTAGTCGCCGTTGATCGCGACATATTCCTTGGTGAGGTCGCAGGTCAGCACCCGGTCGCTGCCTTTGCCCAGCCCCAGCGCAACCTTGATCTGGATCTTCGGCGCTTTCATCGCGTTCGAGACTTCCGCCTCGTCATAGGATGGATCGCGCGCGCCGCTTTTGGCGACGCGGATGCCGTTGAACGAGATCGACAGTTTGTCGCGGTTGGCGGGTTCGCCCGCCTTGCCGACCGCCATCACCACGCGGCCCCAATTGGCGTCCTCGCCGGCGATTGCGGTTTTCACCAGCGGCGAATTCGCCACCGACATCGCGATCCTGCGCGCCGAGGCTTTCGATACCGCGCCATCGACGATGATCTCGACCAGCTTTCGCGCGCCTTCGCCGTCGCGCGCCACCTGTTCGGCGAGGTCGGCCAGCACGGCGCGGAAAGCCTTGGTGAACGCCTTCAGGCGCGGGTCGCCGGCGCGGCTGATCCTGGGCGCGCCGTCGGCGGCGGCCGTGCCGGTGGCGAAAGCGAGCAACGTATCCGAGGTCGAGGTGTCGCCGTCGATGGTGACGGCATTGAAGGTATCTTCGACGCCGGCCTTCAGGAGCGATTGCAGCGCGCTTGCTGCGATCGGGGCGTCGGTGAACACGAAGGAGAGCATGGTCGCCATATCCGGCGCGATCATGCCGGCGCCTTTGGCCATGCCGTTGATCGTGACGCTGGCCTTGCCGAGCTTGACGGTCGCCGTCGCCACTTTCGGAAAGGTGTCGGTGGTCATGATCGCGCGCGCCGCGCTCATCCATTCGCCGGGTACCGCCTGTCCGGCCAGGCTGCCGAGGACACCGTCGAATTTGGTAGCATCGAGCGGCTCACCGATCACGCCGGTGGAGGCGAGAAACACTTCATCGGGGCGGCATCCGAGCGCCTTGGCGGCAATCGCGGCCGTCAGCGCCGTGGCCTGCCGCCCGGTCTTGCCGGTGAAGGCATTGGCGTTGCCGGAATTCACCACCAGCGCGCGCGCTTTGCCGCGACCAAGCCTGGCGCGGCACCATTCCACTGGCGCCGACGGGCATTTCGACCGGGTGAAGACGCCGGCGACAGCCGTTCCCTTGTCCATGACCGCGAGCAGCACGTCGGTGCGGCCCTTGTAGCGGATGCCTGCGGCGGCGGTCGCAAGCTTGACGCCCGAAATCGCGGGCATGTCGGGGACATTGGTCGGGGCGAGCGGGGAGACGGCTGACATGAGACAGATTTCCCAAGATAAAGACATCGCCATGCCGGGCATAGCCGTCCGAAGGACGGCGTCGCTTACGCTTGCCTATGCCCGGCCATCCACGTCCTTGCCTCGCTGAACGGGACACCAGACGTAGATGGCCGGGACAAGCCCGGCCATGACGTTTGTAAATACTATTGGCTTCGAAGAAGTGACAGCAGATTTTTACTTCTTCGCCGGCGCCATCTTGGAATCGGCCGGCTTGGCGTCGGCCTTCGCCGCCTCGCTCGGCTGGTCCATGCGCTCGACCTTGGCGGTTTCACGCAGCTTTGCCACGTATTCGGCTTGCGCCTTGCGCGTTACATAGGCCTCGATCTGGCCCTTGACCTGCTCGAAGTCGGGCGCCTTGCGGTTGCGCTTCTCCTCGACCTTGATGATGTGCCAGCCGAACTGCGTTTTTACCGGATCGGAGATCTTGCCGGGCTCCAGCGCGAAGGCGACGGCAGAGAATTCCGGCACCATCTGATCTTTGGTGAAGAAGCCGAGATCGCCGCCGTCGGACGCGCCTGGATCCTTGGACTTCTTCTTGGCGAGTTCGGCAAAATCCGCGCCCTTCTTCAGCTCGTCCTCGATCGCCTTGGCCTCGTCCTCGGTCTCGACCAGGATATGCCGGGCATGAACCTCCTGCTCGCCTTCGATCTGCTTGGCGGCGTCCGCATAGACCTTCTTCATGGCCTCATCGGTGGTCGCAGCCTTGCCTTCGACCGCCAGCAGATTGTCCATCAAGAGCCGGTTGCGGGTGAAGGCGAGACGGGCCTTGAAGTCGTCGCGGTCCTCGATTTTCTTGGCTTCGGCCGCCTTGGCGACGATCTTCATGTCGATCAGGAAGGCCAGCACGTTTTCCTTCTTGGTCGCAGGATCCATCTGGGCGAGGCTCGGCCCGAGTTCTTCCTCGGCGAGCGTGAGGTCGCTCTGGCGAATTTCAGAGCCGTTCACCTTGGCGAGTACGGGGTTGGTTTCTTCGGCCCGCGCCGGCAGGCTGGCGAGCAACACCATCGCAAGGCAGCCGGTGGCGGCGGCGAGGCGGGCGCGCATGCCGAATTTCGCGTCTGATGACGAAGTGGTCATGGAAAATCCTTATCTTCAAAGCCGTGTGGCGGTTTGGGGCAGCCGGGCTGTTCGGGGCGGCGCGACACTCGCCCAATCGTCGGGCCTTGGCAACGCGAAAAGTCTGTCAAAATCATGAAATCCTTGACATGTAAGTGTCTCAGTTCCGGGGCTTATGAGGCTGCACGGGCGTTGGATCGGCAGCCCCGGCCGCCGTTGACAAGGCTCTGGCCCAGCCATATCTCTCCGGGACCTAAGTCAATGGCGATAGCGCGTATTTCGCTGCGTTTTTGGCCGTTGAACCCTGGATTGCTGAATTCCCACTCATTTGGCGGATGATCCCCGGTTCGGGGTCGGCCCGCGATGCGTCACGATGAGTTGATAGGCAACCTGGTGGACCACGTCACGGCAGCTCTGCCGAAGCGCAAAAACAGGAATTTGGCATGATCGGCGCGCTCGCCCGCAAGTTTTTCGGTTCCGCCAATGACCGGCGGATCAAGGGGTATCAGGCCCGGATCGATGCCATCAACGCTCTGGAGCCGGAGCTGTCTGCGCTTTCGGACGAGGCGCTGAAGGCGCGCACCGCCGAATTCCGCAAAGCTCTCACTGAGGACAAGACGCTCGACGATATTCTGGTTCCGGCTTTCGCCACCGTCCGCGAGGCGTCCAAGCGCACCCTGGGCCAGCGGCATTTCGACGTGCAGCTGATCGGCGGCATGGTGCTGCACGAAGGCGATATCGCCGAGATGAAGACCGGTGAAGGCAAGACGCTGGTCGCAACGCTGGCGGTCTATCTCAACGCGCTGGCCGGCAAGGGCGTCCACGTCGTCACCGTTAACGACTATCTGGCCCGGCGCGACTCCGAATGGATGGGGCAGATCTACGGCTTCCTCGGCATGACCACCGGTGTCATCGTCCACGGCCTCGATGACGCCGAGCGCAAGGAAGCCTATGCGTGCGACATCACCTACGGCACCAACAACGAATACGGCTTCGACTATCTGCGCGACAACATGAAGTACCGGCTCGAGGACATGGTCCAGCGCGGGCACTTCTACGCTATCGTCGACGAAGTCGACTCGATTCTGATCGACGAAGCTCGCACGCCGCTGATCATCTCCGGACCGCTCGATGACCGTTCGGAATTCTACAACACCATCGACACCTTCTTTCCCAGGCTCGACAAGACCGATTACGACATCGACGAGAAGCAGCGCACGGTGACGCTGACCGAAGCCGGCATGGAAAAGATCGAAACGTTGCTGCGCGACGCCGGCCTGCTCAAGGGCGATTCACTCTACGACGTCGAGAACGTCTCGGTCGTTCACCACATCAATCAGGCGTTGCGGGCGCACTCGCTGTTCCAGCGCGACAAGGACTACATCGTCCGCGACGATGAGGTCATCATCATCGACGAATTTACCGGCCGCATGATGCAGGGCCGGCGCTATTCGGAAGGCCTGCACCAGGCGCTGGAAGCCAAGGAGCACGTGCAGGTTCAGCCGGAAAACCAGACGCTGGCTTCGATCACCTTCCAGAACTATTTCAGGATGTACGAGAAGCTGTCAGGCATGACCGGCACGGCATTGACCGAAGCCGACGAACTGTTCGACATCTATAAGCTCGAGGTCGTGGAAATCCCGACCAACGTGGCGGTGGCCCGCCTCGATGAAGACGACGAGGTCTATCGCACCCAGACCGAGAAATACGCCGCGATCCTGGCCGAGGTGGAACGCGCCAATGCGCGGCTGCAGCCGGTGCTGGTCGGCACCGCTTCGATCGAAAAATCCGAGGTGCTCGCCGAATATCTCAAGAAGCACGGCTACAAGCAGATCGACTTCGGCAACGAAAACGCGATGGAGAAGCTTTATGCCGCGGCGCGCGTCGGCAAGCCGGCCAAGCTGTTCGCGGTGCTGAACGCGCGCTTCCACGAACAGGAAGCCTATATCGTTGCGGAAGCGGGCGTGCCCGGCGCGATCACGATCGCGACCAACATGGCCGGCCGCGGCACCGACATCAAGCTCGGCGGCTCGCTGGAAATGCGCATCCAGCACGAGGCCGCGGGGATCACCGACGAGACCGAGCGGGCGGCGAAGATCGAACGCATCAAGGCCGATGTCGAACGCTTCCGGGAGATCGTGCTGAAAGCGGAAGAAACGGTCGAGATCGAGCCCGCCAAGGGGTCGAAGCCGGCCAAGACCGCGATCAAGCCGGGCGGGCTCTACATCATCGGATCCGAACGCCACGAATCGCGGCGCATCGACAACCAGCTGCGCGGCCGGTCCGGACGCCAGGGCGATCCCGGCCGCTCGAAGTTCTTCCTGTCGCTGGAAGACGATCTGATGCGGATTTTCGGGTCCGACCGGCTCGACAGCATGCTGACGCGGCTCGGCCTCAAGGAAGGCGAGGCCATCATCCACCCCTGGATCAACAAGGCGCTGGAAAAGGCGCAGCAGAAGGTCGAGGCCCGCAACTTCGACATCCGCAAGAACCTCTTGAAATTCGACAACGTCCAGAACGACCAGCGCAAGGTGATCTTCGACCAGCGCGTCGACCTGATGAAGGACGAAAGCGTCGCCGAGACCGTCACCGACATGCGCCGCGCTTTCGTCGAGGACGTCGTCACCAAGCACGTGCCCGAACATGCCTATGCGGAGCAATGGGACACCGCAGGTCTCAAGGAAGAATTGAAGCGCGTGCTCGACGTCGACCTGCCGGTCGATGAATGGGCCAAGGAAGAGGGGATCGCCGACGAGGAGCTGCTGACGCGCATCGAGGGCCGTGTCGACGAGCACATGGCCGCCAAGGTGGCGCAATGGGGCCCCGAGGTGATGCGCTACGTCGAGAAGACCATCCTGCTGCAGACGCTGGACCATCTCTGGCGCGAGCATCTGGTGATGCTCGACCATCTGCGCCAGGTGATCGGCTTGCGCGGTTACGGCCAGCGCGACCCGCTGCAGGAGTACAAATCGGAGGCGTTCAGCCTGTTCGAGGCGATGATCGCGCATCTGCGCGAGGCCGTGACGGCGCAATTGATGCGCGTCGAAATCGTGCCCCCGGAAGATCAGCAACCCGCATTGCCGCCGATGGAAGTGCACAAGCTCGATCCCAATACCGGCGAGGACGAGATGGCGTTCGCCAATGCCTCGCTGGTGCCGTCCGCAACCGCCAACCGCGATCCGAAAAACCCGGCGAGCTGGGGCAAGGTCGGTCGCAATGAGGATTGTCCCTGCGGTTCAGGCAAGAAGTTCAAGCACTGCCACGGGAAGTATGTGTGAGGGCGCGGCCCCTCCTCAGGCGCCAAATTGTGTAAGGACCGCACGAGCCCTTAACGTCCCGCGTTGAGCAGAGGGATGCTGTTGGGATCGCGCGGCGGCGGCATCTGCCGCACATAGGCATAGAGATCCGCCGCGTCCTGGTCGGAGAGAACGACGGCTTCATACGGCGGCATCTGATTGGCCGGGTGGCGAAGCTGATACACAAAGCTCTCGAAGGGAAACTTGGTTCGCGAGACGCGCGGGCCGGTCATCTGCGCGCCCTGGCCTGCCTGGCCATGGCATTGATAACAGCCGACCTGCAAATAGAGCGTCTTGCCGTTCTCGATATTGCCCGCCGGCGCGGAAGCTTGCTGGGCCCAGGCCGGGCTGACCGTCACAGCCAGGCTCGCAAGGGCGAGAATGATGTGCTTCATCGCTCCCTCCGTCAGCGTGGTTGCATGATGACGTCGATCAGGGCGGGCTGGCCGGCCTTGACGGCGGCAATGCCTTTGCGCAAGGCCTCGGACAGATCATTCGGATCGCCGATCGGCCCGATGCCGACCGCGCCATATCCTTGCGCGATCCTGGCATAGTCAATGTTCGGATTGTCGATCGTGGTGCCGATATGGGCGTTCCGCAGACCACGGTTGTGCCGGTTCGCCATGCGCTGGACGTGCATGACCTCCTGGTGATAGGCGCGATTGTTCTGGATGATGGTCAGGTACGGAATGCCATGGTGTGCGGCGGTCCACAGCGTATGTGGAGCCATGTTGAATTCGCCGTCGCCGGTGATGCTGACGACCACGCGGCCGCCGGCGTCGCGATGCGCGAGCGCCGCCCCGAGAGCGGTGACCGGCTGATAGCCGACGCCATAGCCGCCTGCGCCGCCGATGAAGCGATAGTGTTTCTCCAGCGGCCACAGGCGATGCGGCCACCTCGATGAGAAATCGCCGTCCGAGACCAGCGCCCAATCCTCGTTCCTGAGCAGCTCCCAGAGCTCCATGTACATCCGTGCCGAGGAGATCGGGCTCGCGTCCCATGCCAGTGCAGCCTCTGCACGGGCGCGTTCGGCGAAACGGCGATACGCATCTCGCATCTTCTCGCCGCGCATGGCGATGGCGTTCTTGCCGCCGGAGGCGATCTCACGCTGTACGGCTTCGATCAGGAACGGCAACGTCGTTTGAGCGTCCGCCGTGACGCTGATGTCGGCGCCGACGTAACGCTGGAAGTCCTGGTAATTGGAATGAACCAGCAGGTCGTGGGTCGAGATGCTGATGACCTTCGCGCCCTTCTTGGTCCTCGGGCTCTCGGTGCGCTCCAGCTGGTCGCGCATCACGTTAAGCTGGCCGTAGAGATCGACCGGCTCGAGCGACAGGATGCAGTCGGCGTCAGCGATCAAGCCGCCCGCCCGCTCCGATTGGCAAAGGTAATGCGTGTTGGGCATGTTCATGCGCGACCGGTTGTCGATCACGGGAGCCTGCAAGAGCTCGGCAAGCCTGACGAGGTCGTCCATCGCCGGTTGGGAACGCGCATAGCGATCGGCAATGATGACGGGGGTTTCGGCCGCAACCAGCATTTTGGCGGCCTCGCGCAACGAGTTCGGATCGCCTGCGGCTTGCGAGGGCGTAGCCAGGCGCGGGATCCTCAGTCTGCGCAGTTCGCGCTCATCAAGCGGGGCTTCCTGAAGCTTGGAATCCGCGGTGAGGAATACCGGCCCCGGAGGCTGCGCACAGGCCAGCGCATAGCCACGCACCGTCGAATTCGGCAAAATGCTGCAGCGACATCGGGTAGTCGTCCCACTTGACGAAATCGCGCACGGTGGCCGCGCCGTCCTGCACGCTGTGGAACCACTCCACACCGGGCCGGCGTTCGTCGATTGCACCCGGATTGCCCGCAAAAACCAGAATGGGAACGCGGTCGCAGTAGGCATTATAGAGGGCCATCGCCGCGTGCTGGGTGCCGACCGCGCCATGCACCATCGCCGCCATCGGCTTGCCGGCGACCTTCGCATAGCCGTGCGCCATGCCAACCGAGACTTCTTCGTGCAGGCAAGTCAGCCATTCCGGACGCTTGTTCTGCCCATAGTTGATGAAGCTTTCCTGCAGCGCGCGAAAAGTCGAGCCCGGGCAGGCGGCCAGGTAGTCCAGATTGAGCGTCTTGCAGACATCGACCATGAAGTCCGAGCCGGTCTTCTCGGTTGTCAGCCGCTCGGCTTCCGGCGGGTGTTCGCGCTCGTTTGCTTTTGCCGCTGCAGTAGGAGGTGACGCGTTGCCGTTTGGCTTCTCGGAAGCCTGCGCCTGAACGCCTGCGGGCGCGGCGATGGTCGCGCCGCCGGCGATGGCCATTCCTTTCAAAAATCGACGGCGATGCAATGCAGCCAATTCCAATTCAGCCATGGCCGCTCTCCCTTTTTTGATGCCACGGACGATCGTGGCCTGACGGCTTTTGTGCGCCGACAGGTGAGAGGCTACTGGGATAGGCACGGCTACGGCAAGGATGCGCCGGCGATGCCAATCGCGGCTCGACGCATGACGGCCGGATGCAGGGGTGATTTGCCTTACTTGGCGGCCGAGAAGCGGCTCTCGAACGAATTCGCCGATACGATCGGCTGCGCGCCCGCGACCAGGCTGGGCGCCGCGGGCGCCGGCGCCGGCGTGTCAGCCGCGGTATCGGTCACGGTCGGCTTCAAGGGCGGACGGGTGGCGGCTTGCTTGGTCTCGGCCTTCGAAGTCTCGGCCTTCGAAGTCTCGGCCTTCGAAGTCTTGGGGATCGAAGCTTCCGGGCGCGGCGGCCTGGCGTCGGCAACCTTCGGTTTGGCCGGGGCGGGCGGGGGCGTGGTAGCGGTAGTATCCGCGGCGGCGCCAAGGCCAATCTTGCGGGCGAAGCTCGAGAAGAAGCCCTCAGATTGGCCACTTTGCTGCTGGGCATTCTGTGCAGCGGGCGTTGCAGATGCCACGTGCGTCGCAGGCTCGGGTGAAGCCGCCGGCGCCAGCGACGCGGCCAACGGCTCATCCGGCGACGTAACGGGCCCGCGCGGAGGATTGACGTGCTGGGGAATTGTACCGGGCGCCTTGTCCAGGGTCAGCAGCGCCAGGCCTGAACCACCATCCGACAGCCCGGTATTGCCGCCGGGCAGCTTGGCGGCAAACACGCGGTGCATGCCGCCGTCGATGCCGGTGTTGATGCGGGCCACCGGCGTTCCACGCGCAACCAGTTTTTCGAACTCGGAATTATCGGCCTCCTGCTTCTCGCGCACGGCGTCGGCGACTTCATCCGGGATCACATAAGCGGGGCATTTTGCCGAGGCCTCAAATACCGGCTCGCGCTTGGCATCCGGCGGCTTCACGGCATCGAACACATATTTCCTTTCGCAGAAATCGACCTTCGGCTCCTGCCGCGTCACTTCGAAATGATCGTAGCCTTCCTTGATCATCTTCCAGAACGGCATGTTCGGATTGTTGCGATGCCTGGCCATGTTGAGCGGCGTCATCCGGAACGGATAGGCCTGAAACTGGAATGACTTTTGACCGCCGAAGAAGGATTCCCGCCCCAGCGAATAGATTTCCGCGATCTGTTCGTCAGTCATGGCATAGCAACCGCGCGATGAGCAGTCGCCATGCACCATCAGTTCCGAGCCGGTGTGTCCGAGCGACCTGTCATAGGCGTTCGGATAGCCGGTATTGAATGAAAGATAATACGCCGACTGCGGGTTCATCTGCCCCGGCGTGATCGCATAGAAGCCCTCCGGGGCCTGACGGTCGCCCTCGCGGACCTTGGGTCCGAGATCACCGGACCAGCGGCAAATCGGATAGGTCTTCAGAAGCGCGAAGCGGCCCGAGCGATCCTGCTTCCAGACTTCGAGCTCGGCCTCCTGCTTGAACAGCCGGATCAGGATCGGCGACTGCAGATCCATGTCCTTCGCCACCATCTCGGCGATGAGTTTTGGCGGAACGGGCTGGTTGGCCTTGGCGTTATTGGCGAGCGAGATTTCGTCGCTGTTGCAGCCGGCCAGCAACACACCAGCCGCGAGCGCGGCGAATGTGATAAGCGCGCGAACCAGCGAGCGACCGATCAATGCAAAGCTCCACACCCAACGGGCAATTGTCGCACCCCAAGAATAGCGTCCATGCCCTGAAGCCATTGAATAAAATATTATCCTTAAGCCCCCTTGATCGCAAGCCGGGGACGGCGTTGCGGCAGCTGCCACCTTGGGAATGGTGAAGAGAGCTTAAATAGCGCTGGATGGGCCTAATTGGGGCCAAAACGGCGGAATTTTGAAAAAGCCGGGGGGCTTGGGCCCGCCGCTTTGCCGGGTTTCCCGCAAAAGCGGCGAATTCACCCCAACTTCCGGCCGATATCGAGGAATTTCTGCCGCCGCTGCTTGCGGACCGAATCGGGATCGAGGTTGCGCAGGTCGGCCAGCGTCTGCGCGATGGCATCGCCGGTGGCGCCGATCATGGCGGCGGGGTCGCGATGCGCGCCTCCGGGCGGCTCCTTCAAAATCTGGTCGATCACGCCAAACCGCAGCATGTCCTGCGCGGTGATCTTCATGCTGGTCGCGGCTTCCTGCGCCTTGGTTCCGTCGCGCCACAGGATCGAGGAGGCGGCCTCCGGCGAGATCACGCTGTAGATGGCGTGCTCAAACATCAGCACGCGGTTCGCCGTCGTGATCGCGATGGCTCCGCCGGACATCCCCTCGCCGGTGATGATCGCGATGTTGGGCACCCCTAACGACAGGCAGGCGTCGGTCGAGCGCGCAATGGCTTCGGCCTGTCCACGTTCCTCGGCACCGATGCCGGGATAGGCGCCGGCGGAATCGACGATCGACAGCACGGGGATGCCGAATTGATCCGCCAACTCCATCAAACGGACCGCCTTGCGATAGCCCTCCGGCCGCGCCATGCCGAAATTATGCTTGATGCGGGATTCGGTTGAGGCGCCTTTTTCCTGACCGATCACGCAGATGCTCTCGCCGCGGAAGCGGCCGAACCCGCCCATCAGCGCTTCGTCTTCGCCAAACTTGCGGTCGCCCGCCAGCGGCGTGAATTCCGATATCAGCGCGTTGATAAAATCGGTCAGATGCGGTCGCTGCGGATGACGCGCTACCAGGGTTTTCTGCCACGGCGTCAAGTTGGCGTAGAGATCGTTCAGCGCTTGCGACGCCTTCTCCTCGATCCGCGCGATTTCCTCGCCGATGTCGCTGCCGGAAGCCGCCAGAACGCGCAATTCATCGACCTTGGAGTTGAGTTCGGCGACGGATTTTTCGAAATCGAGGTAGCTGCGCATCTGATCCGGCATCAAATCAATATAGGGGGGAACTGAGGGGTGCGAAGCGGATTTGGGATTGGGTGAAGAAAACGCGTCTTTTCAATTATTTAGAGCGCATTCCGGCGGCTTTGCCGGTTCAGCGCGGGCGGGAACGGGCTCTTTCGGGTGAGACGTCGCCGAAGTCAAGATGGGTCGCAACCCTCCACCTCACGACTTCTCGGCCAGCGGGTGCAGGTCGCGTACCAGGCTTTTCAGCCGCTCCTCGACGACATGGGTATAGATTTGCGTCGTCGAGATATCGGTGTGGCCGAGCAGCGTTTGCACGATGCGCAAATCGGCGCCGTTGTGCAGGAGATGGCTCGCGAAGGCATGGCGCAGCACGTGCGGTGAGACCAGCCGCGGCGCGAGGCCGGCGGATGCCGCCAGTTCCTTGAGGTCGCGCGCAAAATGTTGCCGCGTCAAATGCCCGCTTTCGCCGAACGAGGGAAACAGCCATTTCGAGACGCCAGCGTTTTTCTTCTTCGCTTCCTTGAGCGCTTCCATCGCCGCGAGATAATCGGCCATCGCCCGGCGCGAAGCCTCGTTCAGCGGCACCAGTCGCTCCTTGTTGCCCTTGCCGCGCACCACGATCATGCGGGCGTCGCGGCGCGAGGCCGAAAGCGGCAGCGCCACCAGTTCCGAAACGCGCAAGCCGGTGGCATAGAGCACCTCAAGCAGACAATAAAGTCGCATGGCGCGGAGCCGCTGCAGGGCAGAGGCTTCCGGGGCCTCGGTCAACGCCTTCGCGCGCGTCAGCAGGCGATCGACATCCGATATCGACAGTACCTTGGGCAAGCCCCGGCCGCGCTTCGGCCCGGACAGGATGGCCGCCGGGTCGTCGCTGCGAATCCGTTCGTTCAAGAGAAAGCGAAACAGATGCCGCATCGCCGACAGCCGGCGCGCCACGCTCGATGATTTGAAGCCGCGGGCGTCAAGGTCGGCGAGGTAGTCCCGCAATCCCTGCGTTTCGGCGCTGGCAAAGTTTTGGCCGCTCGAGCTGAGAAATTCGGAAAAATCCGTGAGGTCGCGGCGATAGGCATCGAGGGTATTGACGCCTGCCCCCTGTTCCGCCGCGAGCATGTCGAGGAACAGGTTGATCAGTTTGGCGTCTGAGGTCTTCGATTTCGAGGTCTTGGAGCCCATCCGCGAACCCTAACGCCGATTCCTTGACGAAGCCTATTTCTTGAGGAACTTGTCCGCCGGAATAGTGACCGTCATTTCCCGGGGTTTCGGGTTAACGAAATTCGCCAGCGCGAAAATCACGCCATAGACGATCCCGGCGATGACGGCGACAACGGTCAGAAAGCGGAACAGGCTGGGCATGCCAGAGCCTCGGGCGGCGAATTAACCATTGAGAATGGGCGCCGACTACCAACATGTTCGCCTTTCCGTTGCAAGAGTCTCTGGCAACGGTATCGGCGGGGGTAGTATGGTCACGCGTGACGCCGCTTCCCGCGGCCATCGAGCGAATGCATGCCTGTGACGACCTCACCGACCAATTCCAGCGCAACCCAGGAAGCCGAGATTATGGCGGCACTGGGCGCGCGGTCGGTCGTGCTGGTGGGGATGATGGGAGCGGGCAAATCCACCATCGGACGGCGGCTGTCGGCGCGGCTCGGGATGCCATTTCTCGACGCCGATGCCGAAATCGAGGCGGCGGCGGGCATGTCGATCCCTGACATTTTCGAATCCCGGGGCGAGCCGGATTTCAGAGACGGGGAGGCGCGGGTGATTGCACGGCTTCTCGACAGCGGCCCGGCCGTGCTGGCGACCGGCGGTGGCGCCTTCATGCGCCAGGACACCCGCGATCGCATCCGCGACAAGGCGGTCTCGATCTGGCTCAAAGCCGATGCCGATATCATCATGCGCAGGGTGAAGCGCCGTTCCGATCGTCCGCTGCTGCAGACCGCTGATCCCGAGGCGACCGTCGGCCGCCTGATCAGCGAACGCGAGCCGGTCTATCAGCAGGCCGATCTGACGATCTGGTCGCGCGACGTGCCGCACGAGAAGATCGTCGATGAATGCATCGAGGCCCTGCATGGCCGGCTGTGCCGCGGCGGTCTCAAGGAGACCCACGACAGAATGGGCGTCACGCCATGACAGCGCCGCTGAAACATTCGGATCCGATCACCGTCGATGTCGCGCTCGGCGATCGCGCTTACGACATCATCATCGGACGCGACGTGCTGCAATCGCTCGGCAAGCGGGTCGCCGCGCTGCGGCCCGGTGCGCGTAGCGCTATCGTCACCGATCGCAACGTCGCAAAGCACTGGCTTGAGAGGACCGAGGCCTCGCTGGCGGAGGCCGGCATCGCCACCTCGCACATCGTTGTCGAGGAGGGCGAGGGCTCGAAGACCTATGGCGGTCTCGAACGGGTCAGCGAGGCGCTGATTGCGGCCAAGATCGAACGCAACGATCTGGTGATCGCGCTCGGCGGCGGCGTGGTCGGCGATCTCGCCGGCTTTGCGGCCGCGATCCTGCGCCGCGGGGTCGATTTCGTGCAGGTGCCGACCTCGCTGCTGGCGCAGGTCGACTCGTCCGTCGGCGGCAAGACCGGAATCAATTCGCCGCAAGGCAAGAATCTGCTCGGTGCGTTTCACCAGCCGGTGCTGGTGGTCGCCGATACCGCCGTGCTCGACACCCTGTCGCCGCGCCAGTTTCGCGCCGGCTATGCCGAAGTCGCCAAATACGGCGTGCTCGGCGACGACGCCTTTTTCACCTGGCTGGAGGCCAATCACGCCGATATTTTCGCAGGCTCCGCCGCGCGCGAGCACGCGATCGCCACCTCTTGCCGCGCCAAGGCCGCAATCGTGGCGCGCGACGAGCGCGAGACCGGCGAGCGGGCGCTGCTCAATCTCGGTCATACTTTCGGCCACGCGCTGGAAGCCGCGACCGGCTTTTCCGACCGGCTGTTTCACGGCGAAGGCGTTTCCGTCGGAATGGTGCTTGCGGCGGAATTGTCCGCGCAGCTCGGCATGATCGCCGAAGCGGACGCCGCGCGAATCAGCCGCCATCTTGCCGAAGTCGGTCTGCCGACCCATTTGCAGGACATCGCCGGATTTGCCCAGGAAGGGCTTGCCGACGCCGACGCGCTGATGGCGCTGATGGCGCAGGACAAGAAGGTCAAGCGCGGCCGGCTCACCTTCATCCTGCTCGGCGCCGTCGGCCGCGCCGTCATCGCACCCGACGTCGAACCGTCGGTGGTGCGCGATTTTCTGAAGGCCAAGCTGGAACGCAGGGCATGATCCGGACAAGTGGGGACCGGTTTTCCGAAGAGATCATGCTCCAGCAAAAAGGAGCATGATCCGGACCCGTAGGGCTGCGGTAGCGTAGAGACGACACCGGCTTTTCGAAGGATCATCGCGTCAAGTACAGATGAAGTGAATATCGCGCCATGGATTGGGTTACGGTCTCCATTGTGATTGTCTGTCTCCTGGTGTCCGCGTTTTTCGCGGCGAGCGAGACCGCGCTGACCGGCGCGTCGCGCGCCAGCATGCTGCGGCTGTCGAAGCAGGGCAATCGCGACGCCGGCATCGTCTCCAGCCTCTCCGCAATGCGCGAGCGGTTGATCGGCGCGCTATTGCTCGGCAACAATATCGCCACTATCGGCGCCTCGGCCTTGGCGACCGGCATCTTCACGACGTGGTTCGGTGAAGTCGGCGTGCTCTACGCCACCGCCGTGATGACGGTGCTGGTCGTGATTTTCGCCGAGGTGCTGCCGAAGACCATTGCCTTCAATGCGCCGGACCGGGTGGCGCTGCTTGTCGCGCGGCCGATGAAGGTCATGGTCTTTTTGCTTGGGCCGCTGCTCACCGTCGTCGAGGTCGTTGTTCGCGCGCTGATGAAGCTGGTCGGCATCAATATCGGCCACAATCAGCCTCTTCTGTCGCCGATCGAGCGACTGCGCGGTGCGGTCGATCTGCTTCATCACGAGGGCAAGGTCGAAAAACAGGACCGCGACATGTTCGGCGGGCTCCTGGACTTGCGCGAGCTCCAGGTCTCCGACGTGATGGTTCACCGCACCGAAATGGTGATGGTTAACGCCGACCTGCCGCCGGAAGAACTGGTGCGCGAGGTGCTGGCGACCGAATACACGAGGATTCCGCTGTGGCGCGACAAGCCTGAAAACATCATCGGCGTGTTGCATGCCAAGGACCTCTTGCGCGCAATCCGTGCCTCCGACGGCGATACATCGAAAATCGATGTTTCGACCATCGCGCTGCCACCGTGGTTCGTGCCGGAGATGCGCCCGGTCTCCGAACAGCTCAAGGCGTTCCGTCGCCGCAAGACCCATTTCGCGCTGGTGGTCGATGAGTACGGCGAAGTCGAAGGCATGGTGACGCTGGAGGATATTCTTGAGGAGATCGTCGGCGACATTTCCGACGAGCACGACGTGGTGGTGGCCGGTGTTCGCGCCCAGCCCGACGGGTCGGTGGTGGTCGACGGCTCGGTGCCGATCCGCGATCTCAACCGTGCGATGGACTGGCATCTTCCCGACGAGGAAGCCACCACCGTCGCCGGCCTTGTGATCCACGAGGCGCGCTCGATCCCGGAACGCGGCCAGAGTTTCACGTTCCACGGATTCCGCTTCCGCGTGCTGCGGCGTGAGCGCAACCGCATCACCGCGCTGCGGATCGTGGCCGTGCCGCGCGAGGCCGAGGTCGAGGAAAAGAAGCCAAGGCGGGCCGGAAAGGCGTTTTAGCCTCAAATCGGTCCTGCGAGAGCGGGCGATCGAGTACCCTGTGCCGTCGGTGCTGTTGCCGCGAAGCCCCGGATGACCGGATACCCCGCTTTCGCGGGGCATGACGGCGGCAACCTAATGCTCAGCCCGTCTCCCCAGGCGCCTGGGCCTTGATCGCCAGCGCATGCACGCGTCCCGCGAGTTCCCCCGCCAGCGTCGCATTAATCATGCGGTGACGTTCGATCCGGCTCTTCCCTTCGAAGGCGGGCGACACAATATAAACCCTGAAATGCGTCTCGCCGCCCGGCCTGTGGCCGGCATGACCTTCATGAAGATGTGATTTGTCGGTGACGTCGAGGCTCTCGGGCGCGAAAGCTTCGCGCAACTTGTTTGTGATAGCGTCTTTTGTGCTCATGGCGGCGGCAATACGTCCGAGACCGGCTTTCGTCAATGGCGGATCAGGAGTGAGAGTTTCGCAATGTCAAGACTTGAAGCTTTTCGCATTGCGTTGTCATAGTCAGCCATGCCGATTGATTCATCAAAATTCTTCGACTTCATTCGCATCAAGCCCAACAAGCTGAGCGCGAAGCAGCAGGCGCAGGCGCGTGAAGCTTCCGCTATGTGCGAATGGCCGGAGTGCAAAAACAAGGGGCCGCACCGCGCGCCCAAGGGCCGGGCCAACGACAAGGAGTATTGGCACTTCTGTCTCAATCACGTCCGCGAATACAACCAGTCCTACAATTTCTTCCAGGGCATGAATCCGGACGCGGTCGCGCGCTACCAGAAGGATGCGCTGACAGGCCATCGTCCGACGTGGAAGATGGGCGCCAACACCAGCGCCAAGCGCGGCAAGGGTAGTCCAGAGGCCGATCTCGAAGGCGCCGCCGATCCGTTCAGCATGTTCTCCGAGCTCAACGGCCGCGGCCGCTGGCGGCCGGGTCCCGGCGCCGAGGCCAAGGCCGAAACCCGAAAGGTGTTCAACGCCGAACGCAAGGCGCTGCAGGTGATGGGGCTCGGTACCGACGCGACGCTTGAGACCGTCAAGGCCAAATACAAGGCGCTGGTAAAGCAGCATCACCCCGACGCCAATGGCGGCGACCGCTCCACCGAGGATCGCCTGATCGAGATCATCAAGGCGTATAATTACCTGAAGACGGTCGTGCGCGCGGGCTAAGCCGCGTTGCCCCTGCGACCAGATCTGCAGTGGCAAAGGATTTAGCCCTGCATCGCGCCAGGAATCGGTCCGACATAGGACGAACTCGGCCGGATCAGCCGTCCGGTGCGCTGCTGCTCCCGCGCATGCGCGGTCCAGCCCGCGGCGCGGGCGACCGCGAAGATCGGCGTGAAGGCCTGCCGCGGAATCGCCAGCGCGTCGAGCAGGATCGCGGTGAAGAACTCGACATTGGTCTCCAGCGGACGATTCGGATTCTTCCGCCGCAACGCCCCGCGGATATAGGCCTCGACTTCACCCGCAAAGGGCAGATCGGCGCCGTCGGCAGCCAGCCGTTCGATCGCGGCCTTCAAGACATCCGCGCGCGGATCGCGTACTCGGTAGACGCGATGACCAAAGCCCATTAGCCGTTCGCCGCGCCCGAGTGCATCGTCGACCCACGGCTTGATGCGCTCACGCGTCCCGATCGCGTCCAGCATTTCCAGCACCGGCTCGGGCGCGCCGCCATGCAACGGTCCGGTCAGCGCGCAATAGCCGGCCGTCACGGCTGCGAACAGATCGGCCTGGGTTGAAGCCACCACCCGCGTCGTGAAGGTCGAAGCGTTCATGCCGTGATCGGAAACGGTCACGAAATAGGCGTCGAGGGCCGCGACCTCGCGCGGCTCGGGCCTGCGATTGAGCAGCATCGCAAGCGTATCGGCGGCGTGGCTGACGTTCGGATCGGGCGCGATCGGATCGCGGCACTTCGCTTGCTGCACCAGCGCGCCGGCGATAACTGGAAACGCGCCGACAATCGTCGCTTCGGATTCCAGTCCGTTCTCTGCGCGTAGCCCCGCGACGGCGGCGCGAAAGCCGTCGACGATCGGCATGCCGCGCGCCGCCGGCAGCAGGTCGGGCAGTCGTGTGAAGGCGCGTTGGCGCGCCGCGCCGAGGCTCGCGCGGACATTGGCTTCGCTCAGCATTTTCCCCGTAGCGCCGTTCCAAAGGCGGGCGGTGATGCCCTCGAAACTCGAGTTGCCCGCAAGGTCGGCGACACGTTCGCCTGCAATGATGAGTTCGCCGCGCTCGCCATCGACATGACTCAACACGGTCTCGGCAGCGGGAACGCCGTCCAGACCGATCTGGCTCTTCGTAAGGTGGATGTTCATGGCCGGATCTCCTTATCAGGTGGACAAGGTCGTTCCTCTCGACAGATTGATCAATCTTGATTATATGAATCAATATGAAAAAATCTCCGCCGTTGTACCTCTCCGCCCTCGAGGCGTCCGCTGAACTCGCTATCTCGCCGGCTACGCTCTACGCCTATGTCAGCCGCGGGCTGATCCGCTCCGAGCCTTCGCCGGATTCGCGCAGCCATCGCTACCGGGCCGAGGACGTCCGGGGGTTGAAGGAGCGCCGCGCACCTTCGTCCGAGCCGCGCGGTCTGCGCAGTTTCGATGCCGATTTGCCGGTGATGGATTCGGCGATCTGCACCATCACCGAGGACGGCCCGATCTATCGCGGCGTGAACTGCGTCGATCTCGCGGAAAAAGATACGCTGGAGCACACGGCAACGCTGCTGTGGGATGTGACCGGTGTCGATCCGTTTTCTTCAGACAATATCCCGCATGTTTCTGACGAAATGCGCGCGATCGCGGATGCCGCGCGCCGCGCGGCGCCGATCGACCGGGCGATCGCCGTGTTGGCGTTGGCCGCAAATGCCGATCCCGGCGCCTTCACGCGCGCCGCCGACGGCCGCGCCATGGTAGGTAGCCGCATCCTGCGGCTTTTGGTGGCGACGATGCTCAACGTTGCGCCGTCGGCGGAGCCGTTGCATTTCTTGATCGCGCGCGTGTGGGCACCTGACAGCAAGCCCGCCGCCGACCTGATCCGCCGCGCGATGGTGCTGCTCGCCGATCATGAGTTGAACGCTTCGACCTTCACCGTACGCTGCGCGGCCTCGACAGGTCTCAATCTTTATGACGCCGTGATCGCTGGCCTTGCCGCGCTGAAGGGCCCGAAGCACGGCGGCGCCGGCGTTCTTGCTTCGCGGCTGGTCAGGACGCTGGTTGACAATGACGTGGCGCCGGTGATCCGGGAGCGCGTCGCGCTGGGCGAGCGCTTTGCCGGGTTTGGTCACGGCGTCTACAAGCGCGGCGATCCGCGCGCGCAGTCGCTGCTGGATGCGCTGACACGTGCCGGCGCCGCGAGGAAATTCACCAAAGAGGTTCCGGAGCGGATCGCGGAAGCCACCGGCGAATTCGTGAACATCGATTACGCGCTCGCGGTAATGGTGCATGCCTTGCGGCTGCCTGCGGGAAGCGAACTGGCACTATTTGCGATGTCGCGCACCGTCGGCTGGCTGGCGCATGCGAGCGAACAGTTGCAGTACGGCAAGCCGATCCGCCCGCGCGCGCGTTACGTCGGCCCGGCCCCAGGGCGCGGTGCGGTTTCCGACGGGCTTTGAGGTCTACTTGACCGGCTTCGCCGGTTCGATCATGCCGCCGCCGTTCCTGCGGCGTATCGTCCAGGTCACCAATGCGACGATCAAGGCGCCGCCGATCACCGACAGCATCCAGTAATGTGCGGCGATATGGGCATGGGGCGTAAGCCCACCATATCGATGCAACGCCGATACCGCGAGCACGCCGGGCAGCACATGGGCGGGCGCCCACAGCAGGATCGCCGGAATGTTGACGGCGTAGAACATCGGCGGCGACATCCCCAGCGCGCCCGCCGTGATCGGCACGAAGGCTCTGATCGGCGGCACGAAGCGGGCGAAAAAAACCGCCAGCGTGCCCCAGCGATGGAAAAAGGCTTCGCTCTGCGCGATCACGCGCGGATAGTTTGACAACGGCCAGGCGCTGAGGATCTCGCGCTGGGCGCGATACCCGATCCAGAACGCCGATCCGTCGCCGATCAACGCGCCAGCGATCGCGGCTGCCAGCACCCACTCCAGCCCTAGCTCGCCGCCCGGCACCAGCGCGCTGAGGGCAAAAATGATGGTCGAACCCGGAATCACCGAGCCGACGATTGGAACCGCCTCCAGCAGGGCTGCCAGGAACAGGGTGAGATAGGCCAGCCCTGCATGCGCCGAGACGAACGCAATCAATGGGTCGATCAATGAAGCCACAAAATTCCTGTGCGGGTGAAGTGTTCCGGTCCGGGTCAGACCTAACATAAGTCTGGGCGAGGGTGGAAAGTGCCATTCGAGGCCGCCGGGCCGGGCCCGACGGGCGATTTTGGTGAAGCATGGCGTGATTTGCAGGGCAGCCTTCCAAAAACCGGGTCCAATACCTATCTTAATGATAACTCGACGGAACTTTGATTGGATCGCGGGCTTCTGCCAGCCGTTGCTCTCTGATAGGTTCCGTCAAGCACCCATCCGCAGCCACACCGCAAATCTGGTTTCGGGAGCGCCCGGGACCTCGGAGGATTGATGACGACCGCCGCCATGACCAAAGTTCAGGAGCCAGCCGGCATGCCCGATATGAAGGTATCGGTGCGGCAGGTATTCGGCATCGACAGCGATCTCGAAGTGCCGGCCTATTCCGAAGTCGATCCGCACGTGCCGGACATCGATTCGGATTACCGCTTCGATCGCGCCACCACGCTCGCCATCCTCGCCGGTTTCGCCAAGAACCGCCGTGTCATGGTCACGGGCTATCACGGCACCGGCAAGTCGACCCATATCGAGCAGGTCGCGGCCCGGCTCAACTGGCCGTGCGTGCGCGTCAATCTCGACAGCCATATCAGCCGTATCGATCTGGTGGGCAAGGATTCCATCGTCATCAGGGACGGCAAGCAGGTCACCGAATTTCGCGACGGCATCCTGCCTTGGGCCCTGCAGCACAATATCGCGCTGGTGTTCGACGAATACGATGCCGGCCGTCCGGACGTGATGTTCGTGATTCAGCGCGTGCTGGAGGTCTCCGGCCGCCTGACGCTGCTCGACCAGAACAAGGTGATCAAGCCGCATCCGGCATTTCGGCTGTTTTCGACCGCCAACACGGTGGGGCTGGGCGATACCTCCGGCCTCTATCACGGCACCCAGCAGATCAACCAGGGCCAGATGGACCGCTGGTCGATCGTCACCACGCTGAATTATCTGGCGCATGACGAGGAAGTCGAGATCGTGCTGGCGAAAGCCCATCACTACCGCACCTCCGAAGGTCGCGACATCGTCAACAAGATGGTGCGGCTTGCGGACCTCACCCGCAACGCCTTCGCCAACGGCGATTTGTCGACGGTGATGAGCCCGCGCACCGTGATCACCTGGGCGGAGAATGCCGAGATTTTCGGCGACATCGGCTTTGCCTTCCGCGTCACCTTCCTCAACAAGTGCGACGAGCTGGAGCGGCCGCTGGTGGCTGAATTCTATCAGCGCTGTTTCAACGCGGAGCTCGCGGAGTCAGCGGTGAACGTGGCGCTGAGCTGACGCCATGGCGGCGATCTCCGTCGAGCGCACGATTGGGGAGACCAAGCGCGCGGTCCTTGGCGGGCTCATTCGCTATAACGACGAAAAGATGGGGAAGCAGAAATATCGCCGCTTCGCCATCTCGCTGCGTGACAAGGGAACGATAGTCGGCGGAATTGTCGGGGAGGTCTGGATGACCGTGCTGTTCATCCAATACTTCTGGATCGAACAACGGTTTCGCGGCAAAGGGCACGGGACGTCGTTGATTAGGAAGATCGAGGAAGAGGCCCGACGGTTTGGCGCGGTGCGATCCTATCTCGACACCATGAGCGTCCAGGCGCCGGATTTCTATCGCGCCTGCGGGTACGAGGCGTTCGGTGCAATCGACGGCTATCCCGGCGATGTGACGCGTCACTGGTTCACCAAGGCGCTGTAAGGACTTGCGATGACGACGTCGAACCAGAAGTTCCGCACCGGATCGAAGGAAGCGCCGACCGAGCCGTTCAAGCGCGCGGTGACGGCCTGCCTGCGCGCGATCGCAAAAAAGCCGGAACTTGAGGTGACGTTTGCCGCCGAGCGGCCGGGCCTTGCGCCGGGCAAGGCGCGGCTGCCGGAGCCGGCGCGCAAGATGACCCGGCGCGATGCCGCGATCGTGCGCGGCCACGCCGATTCGATCGCGCTGAAGCTCGCCTGCCACGATCCGAAAGTCCACCGCAAGCTGATGCCGGGAAATCCGCAGGCGCGCGGCGTATTCGAAGCCGTCGAACAGGCCCGCGTCGAGGCGCTCGGCTCGCGGCGGATGGCGGGCGTTGCCAAGAATCTCACCGCGATGCTCGACGATCATTTCCACCGCGGCAAGTTCGACGAGATTACCGACCGCGCCGATGCGCCGTTGTCCGATGCCCTGGCGATGCTGGTGCGCGAGCGGCTGACCGGCCTTGCGCCGCCCGCGGCGGCCCGCAAGATGGTCGACCTCTGGCGGCCGGTGCTGGAAGACAAGATCGGCGCACGGCTCGACCGGCTCGATCGTCTTGCCGAGGATCAGGCGAAATTCGGCGACGCGGTGCATGATCTGTTGAGCGCGCTCGAGCTCGGCGACGACCGCAACGCCGAGGCCGATGAGGACGAGAACCAGGACGACAACCGCGACGGCGAGAACGACCAGTCCGGCGCGGAGGGGTCGCCCGACTCCGACGCCGCGCAGGAAATGAGCGCCGACCAGGCCCAGGCTTCGACCGACGAGATGTCGGAAAGCGCGATGGAGAGCGCGCAGGCCTCCACGTCGGATACCTTCGATGATGGCGAACTCGGCGACGACGAGACGCCGGGCGAAGCGACGCGGCCGAACTCGCGCGGCGCCAACGAGCCGCGCGGCCCGGAATATCATGCGTTTGCGCCGAAATTCGACGAGGTGATCGCGGCCGAAGACCTCTGCGACCACGACGAACTGGAGCGTCTGCGCAGCTATCTCGACAAGCAGCTCGCGCATCTGCAAGGCATCGTCGCGCGGCTCGCCAACCGGCTGCAGCGCCGCCTGATGGCACAGCAGAACCGCGCCTGGGAATTCGACCTCGAGGAAGGCATTCTCGATCCCGCGCGCCTGTCGCGCGTGGTCACCGATCCCTATCACCCGCTGTCGTTCATGCACGAGAAGGAAGCGACCTTCCGCGACACCGTGGTGACGCTGCTTCTGGACAATTCCGGCTCGATGCGCGGGCGCCCGATTACGGTGGCCGCAACCTGCGCCGATATCCTGGCACGCACGCTGGAGCGGTGCGGCGTCAAGGTGGAGATTCTCGGCTTCACCACCCGTGCCTGGAAGGGCGGGCAGTCGCGCGAAGCGTGGCTTGCCGCGGGCAAGCCTCCCAATCCCGGCCGTCTCAACGACCTCAGGCACATCATCTACAAATCCGCCGACGCGCCGTGGCGGCGGGCGCGCAAGAATCTGGGCCTGATGATGCGCGAAGGCCTGCTCAAGGAGAACATCGACGGCGAGGCGCTGGACTGGGCGCATAAGCGGCTGTTGGGCCGTTCCGAGCAGCGCAAGATCCTGATGATGATTTCCGACGGCGCGCCGGTCGACGATTCGACGCTGTCGGTCAATCCTGGCAATTACCTGGAGCGGCATCTGCGCCATATCATCGAGGAGATCGAGACCCGCTCGCCGGTCGAATTGATCGCGATCGGCATCGGTCACGACGTCACGCGCTATTATCGCCGCGCGGTTACCATCGTGGATGCCGAAGAGCTCGGCGGCGCCATCACCGAAAAGCTCGCCGAACTGTTCAGCGAGACCCATGGGGCCGCGCCCGTCAAAAACGGCCCCCGGCGCCGATTGCATTCGTAACGCCATCAGATGACCGATCGCGGACAGGGATTGCCTCCTCGCCATGAGGAGTGAACCGCGCCTCCGCCTCTCCCGCCGCCGCTTCCTCAAGTCGACGGCGGCGGGGTTGTCGACCGTCGCGATGTCCGACATTGCGTGGGCGCAGCTCGCGACGCAGCCGCCGGCAAAGCCGACATCGCCGGACGAATTCGCGATCACCGCACCGGTGTCGATCGAGGTCAACGCCCGGCCGATTCCCGCATTCGACCGAAGCGACCGCGCGCGCGTGCGGTTCGGCGCGCTGGAATATCGCAGCGGGCTGGTGCTGACCTCGCGTTTCCCGGGCTTCGGCGGGCTGTCGGGAATCCGGCTGGACGCCGGGGGCGAACGCTTCATTTCCTTCAGCGACAAGGGAAACTGGTTCACCGGCAGCATCGTCTATCGGGGCCGCGAGATGACCGGGCTTGCCGACGTTGAGGCGGCGCCGATGCTGGGGCCCGACGGCAAGCCGATCCAGACGCGCGGCTGGTTCGATTCGGAATCGATCGCGCTCGACGGTCCCTTCGTGTATATCGGCCTCGAGCGCGTCAACCAGGTGCTTCGCTTCGATTTCAGCAAGGGTTTCACGCGCGCGCGCGGCGAGGTGGTGCCGCTGCCGCCGGCGGCGAGCAAACTGCCCTACAACAAGGGACTGGAAGCGCTGGTGTTCGTGCCAAAGGGCATGCCGCTGGCGGGAACGCTGATCGCGTTCTCCGAGCGCGGCCTTGACACCAAAGGCAATCTCATCGCCTTTCTGGTCGGCGGTCCAACGCCCGGACAGTTCAGCGTTCGCCGCACCGAGAATTTCGATGTCAGCGACGCGGTGCTGCTGGCCACGGGCGAGTTGCTGATCCTGGAGCGGAAGTTTTCGTGGCTCTCCGGGATCGCGATCCGCATCCGGCGCATCCCGCTCGCCTCGGTCGCGCCCGGCGCGGTGATCGACGGCCCTTCGATCTTCCAGGCCAATCTTGGAGACGAGGTCGACAACATGGAAGGCATCGACGCCCACGTCACGCCGGAGGGCGACACCGTGCTGACGATGGTTTCCGACGATAATTTCTCGCCGATCCAGCGTACTTTGCTGCTGCAATTCACGCTGGTGGAGTAAGTGGAGCGGTTGATGCGCAAGTCGATGCGTTGGACGATGGTGCTGGGATGCCTTCTTGCCGCCGCGACGGCGCAAGCGGAAAACTGGCCGTCGCGCCTGATCAAGGCGACGATACCTTTCGGCGCCGGCAGTGCCGCCGACGTCGTGCCGCGGGTGGTGTTCGACGGGCTCGCCGCCGAACTCGGCCAGTCCATCGTGGTGGAAAATCGCCCCGGTGCCGGCGGCACGCTCGGGACGGCGCTGGTGGCGAAGGCCGATCCGGACGGCTACAGCATTCTCGCCCAATCCTCGGCGCTGGCGATCGCGCCGGCGATCTATCCGAAGCTGACCTTCGACGCTACCAAAGATCTCGCCTCGGTGCTGATGATCGGCTCCGGCCCCAATGTGATGATCGTGCCGGTGACGCGGCCCTGGAAAACGGTGCAGGATTTCATCGCTGACGCGAAAGCAAAACCCGGGTCGATTTCGTTCGGCTCGGTCGGCGTCGGCAGCGCGGTGCATATCAGCGCCGAGAAATTCCGCCTGGCCGCCGGGATCGAGACCACCCACGTGCCTTACCGCGGCGGCGCCGAGGTGATCGCCGACATTCTCGGCGGCCGGATCGATTTCTATTTCTGCCCGCTTGCGACCGCGCTTCCCCTGATCAAGGAAGGCCGGGTGCGCGCGCTGGTGGTGTCGACGGCCAAGCGCGCCGCCGATCTGCCCGACGTGCCGACGCCGGGCGAGGTCGGCCTGAAAAATGCTGAAAGCGCGTTCTGGCTCGGCGTGTTCATGCCGGCGAAGACGCCGCGCGACATCGTCGAAAAATTTCATGCCGCGGGCGTAAAGCTTTTGGCCGAGCCCGCGATGCAGGACCGCCTGAAAAAGCTCGGCATGGAACCGCTGCCGATGAGCCCATCGGAGATGGACGCGTTCGTGGCGCGTGAGACCGCGGAAAGTGCCACGGTGATCAGGGCCGCCGGGATCAAGCCTTAGCTTCAGGCCGTTGATACAGACACGCCGCCGCGCTTCACGCGTTCGAAATTCGACGTTGGCCGAAACGGCAGGTATAAACCGCCCAGCCGATCCCTTCCTCCGATCCGGATATCCCCCATGAGCGCCCTGTTTTCTCCGATTCAATTGCGCGGCCTTGCGCTTCCCAACCGCATCATGGTGGCGCCGATGTGCCAGTATTCGGCCGAGAACGGCGAGGCCAATGACTGGCATTTCACCCACATCAACACGCTGGCGCTGTCGGGCGCGGCGATGTTCTGCATCGAGGCCACCCATGTCGAGGCGATCGGCCGCATCACGCCGGGCTGCCTCGGCCTGTGGAACGACGCCACCGAAGCCGCGCTGAGGCCGATCCTCGCCTCGGTGCGCAAGCATTCGAAAATCGCGGTGGCGATGCAGCTCGCCCATGCCGGCCGCAAGGGATCGAGCCACAAGCCGTGGCATGGCGGGCAGCAGATCCCGCTCGCCGAAGGCGGCTGGCAGACCGAAGGGCCGTCCGCGCTGCCGCACAAGGAGGGCGAGCTGCCGCCGCTGGCGTTCGATGCGCAAGGCTTGATGCGCGTGCGCGAGGCTTTCGTCGCGGCGGCGAGGCGCGCGATGCGGCTCGGGATCGATGCCATCGAACTGCACAGCGCGCACGGCTATCTCCTGCACCAGTTCCTGTCGCCGATCGCGAACCAGCGCACCGATCAATATGGCGGCTCCTTGCAGAACCGCCTGCGCTATCCGCTCGAAGTGTTCGACGCGGTGCGCGCGGTGGTTCCGGCGGAAAAGCCGGTCGGCATCAAGGTCTCCGCGACCGACTGGGTCGAGGGCGGCTGGGATCTCGAACAGACCATCGAATTCGCGAAGGAATTGAAAAAGCGCGGCCTCGACTGGATCGACGTTTCCTCCGGCGGCGTATCGCCGAAGCAGAAGATTCCGCTGTCGCCGGGCTACCAGGTGCCGTTCGCGCAGGCGATCAGAGAAGCCACCGGCCTCACCACCATGGCGGTCGGCCTGATCACCCAAGCGCAGCAGGCCGAGGAGATCGTCGCATCCGGCAAGGCCGACATGGTGGCGCTGGCGCGCGGCATGCTCTACGACCCGCGCTGGGGCTGGCACGCCGCGGCCGAACTCGGCGGCCAGGTCGAAGCGCCGCCGCAATACTGGCGCTCGCAGCCTTCGACGCAAAAGGAATTGTTCGGCAAGACGACGTTCGGCGCGAGGTAAGAGGCGGCAATCGCGCGCCGGAGGAACGATCATGGCCATCTTCCAGCGTTTCGCGATCGCTGCGGCCTTGTGCTTTTTGATCGGCGGGGAAGTCATGACCAGTGGAAGAGCCGTGAGTTCGAAAGCCCTGGCATTCGACATCGAAGCCCATCGCGGCGGCCGCGCGCTGTTTCCGGAAAACACGCTTGTCTCGTTTGCCAACGCGCTCTCGCTTGGCGTCGACACGCTGGAGCTCGATATCGGGGTGACGCGCGACGGCGTGATCGTGGTCTCCCATGAACGCGGCCTCAACCCCGATCTCGCCCGCAGGCCCGACGGCAACTACATCGCCCCGCCCGGCATTCCCTTCGTCCGGTTGGCGCTGGAAGAGGTCAAGCAATACGACGTCGGCCAGATCCGCCCGGGCAGCAAATATGCGGCGCAATTCTCCGACCAGCACGCGGTGCCGGGCACGAAAATCCCGACGCTGAAAGAAGTGTTCGAGCTCGTGCGCAGATCCGGCAATCGCCATGTGCGCTTCAACATCGAAACCAAGATCGACCCGAACCACCCGGAAGAATCGCCGGAGCCCGAGCGCTTTGTCACGCTGCTGCTTGATCTTGCGAGGGCCGAGAAATTCAGCGATCGCGTCATGGTGCAGTCGTTCGACTGGCGGACGTTGCAGCTGGTGCAAAAACTTGCACCGGCGATTCCGACGGTTTACCTCACCGTGCAGGCCGGCGCGGAGCCGACGGTGTTTCCGGACAAGGCCACGGTATGGACCGCGGGCTTCGATCCGGCCGAACACGGCCACTCCATACCGCGCACCGTCAGGGCAGCCGGCGGTGCGATCTGGTCGCCCTATTTCGGCGACGTCACGCCGGCGCTGATCGCCGAATCCCACGCGCTCGGACTTCAGGTCGTGGTCTGGACCGTGAACAAGCCCGACGACATGGCGCGCCTGATCGAGATGGGCGTCGACGGCATCATTTCGGATCATCCGGATCTCCTGCGCCAGGTCGCGAGCGAAAAGGGCATCGCGCTGCCGATAGCGTCGCCGGTCAAGCCGTAGCGCGATTTGCAGTGCGGGGCCTTCATCCTTCGAGACGGCGCGGAAGTGCGCCTCCTCAGGATGAGGAGCGTCGTCCCTCCTGGTTCGAGACGCGCGGCGTTGCCGCGCTCCTCACCATGAGGGTTCTGGCAGACCCTCATCCTGAGGAGCGCGCCCTTGCGCGCGTCTCGAAGGATGAGGCCCCCGCAAATCGCAATCGCGCGCCGTCCCACCATCACCCCTTCTTCGGCAGCTCCGCCAGCGCGTGCAGCGCGGCGACGTAGCCGTAGGGCCCGAGGCCGCAGATCACCCCCGTGGCGGCGTGGGAGATTTTCGAATGGCGGTGGTGTTCGTCGCGGGCATGGATGTTGGAGATGTGCACTTCCAGCACCGGGCCCTCGAACGCCTTGATGGCGTCGACCATGGCGATCGAGGTGAAGGAATAGCCGGCCGGGTTGATGATGATGGCGTCGGCATCTTGCCGCGCCGACTGGATCAGGTCGACGAGCGCGCCTTCATGGTTCGACTGGTGAAAGGCAAGCGTTATCCCGAGCTTTGCCGCCTCGCGCTCGCAAGCCTCCCTGATCTCTGCCAGCGTGGTGGTGCCGTAGATATGCGGCTCCCGCACGCCGAGCAAATTGAGGTTCGGGCCGTTGAGGATCATCACGCGTGTCATGCTGTGCCTTTCTCAGGTTTCATTTACCTCGCCCTGCGCGCGGGGAGAGGTCGGAGACGAAGCGATAGCGAAGTCTCCGGTGAGGGGGATTCTCCGCAACACCAGTGATGCCGAGAGTCCCCCTCACCCCAGCCCTCTCCCGCGGGGAGAGGGAGCTCACCGCCGATGCCGCTACGGATCAATTTAATCTCACCATTCTCTTCACGCCCCGGCGGAAACGCCCGACAGCCCGAACACCGCGACCGCGCGGATCGGGGAGGCGGTGCCGCCGCGCCATTTCATCGGCAGGCCGATGAAGGTGAAGGGGCCGGCGCCGAGCAGGGCTTCGAGGTTGCACAGGCTCTCGATGTGGGTGATGCCGAGCTCGAAGCAGGCCTTGTGCACCAAAAGATTCTCGCGGCCTTCCGGCCCGGGCCGCATCGAATCGATGCCGAAATGCACGACGCCCTGTTTCGCCAGCCATTCGGTGGCCGCGACGTTCACGCCGGAATTCTCGCTCGCATATTCCTTGCGCGGAAAGGTGCGTTCGTGATGGCCGGTGCAGAGCAGCACGGTGCCGCCCTTCGGCACGCCGTGGCCTGATTTCTTCACCGCCGCTTCGAGATCGGAAGGCGTGATCTCGGCGCGCGGCGCGATGTGGCGGAGATCAATGCAGATGCCCGGCACGATGCAGTTTTCCAGCGGATATTCGTCGATCGGGGTGCCGCGCTTGTCGAAATGGCGCGGCGCGTCGATGTGGGTGCCGCCATGGTCGGGCATCGAAAAATACATCGACGCCAGCCCGTGCACGTTGCCGCCATCGGCAAAGGATTCCTCGTGGGTCTTCCAGACGCCGTGGATGATAGCGGAATGGCCCGGATAGTTCGGGGCGCGGTGGTGGAGCTCACGGCTGAGGTCGACGATCTTCACTTAGGGGTCCTTTCCTGGGGTTACTCTGGCGTCGTCCCTGCGAACGCAGGGACCCATAACCACCGTTGTTCGTTTGGAGATAAAGCCGTCAGCCAGCGTTCGAAACGGCGCGGCCGCGGCGTATGGGTCCCTGCGTTCGCAGGGACGACATTGGCGCTAGTAGTTAGCGACGAAGTAACGGCCTCAAACATTTGCGTATCACACCGGCTTGATGCCGGCCTTGACGATGACGTCGTGCCATTTCGGCACCTCCCGCTCGATGCGCTTGCGTAAAACTTCCGGCCCGTTGGCGAGCACCTCGTAGCCGTTGCTGCGCAGCTGCGCCACGGCGTCCGGCGTTTTAAGCACTTCGATCGATTTGGCGGACAGTTTTGCGAGGATGTCGGGCGCGGTTTTGGCCGGCGCGAAGAAGAACTGCGCGGTTTCGGCGACGAAATCCTTGTACCCCAGCTCGACCATGGTCGGCACGTCCGGCAGATCCGGCCAGCGATGCGCGCCGGTGAGGGCGAGCACCTTGAGCTCGCCGGACTGGGCAAAGGGCAGCACCGGCGGCAGCGCCGAGACGGCGACCTCCGTGGTGCCGGCGAGCAGCGCCTGGATCGCGGGCGCAGCTCCATTGAACGGCACATGCGTCATCTCGATTCCGGCGACGAGCTTGAGCAATTCGCCGGAAAGACGCGGCGTGGTGCCTGCGCCCGGGCTCGCCCAGTTCAGTTCCCCCGGATGCGCTTTCGCCCGCGCGATCAGATCAGTGATCGAGTTGACCCCGAGTTTTGCGGTCACCACGATCGCATTCGGCGTGGTTCCGAGTTCGGCGATCGGAGCGAAATCCCGGAACGGATCGTAGGGGATCTTCGCATAAAGGCTCGGATTGACGACATAGGCGCTGGAGATCACGAGCAGCGTGTAGCCGTCGGGCTCGGCGTGGGCCACATAGCCGATCCCGATATTGCCGCCGGCGCCGGGCCGGTTCTCGACGATCACATTGCCGGAAAGCGCCGGCCCGAGATTTTGCGCCAGGATTCTTGCGATGATGTCGGTGGGGCCGGCGGGCGCGAACGGCACGATGATCTTGATCGGGTGTTCGGGATAGGTGGCGGCGCTGGCCCGCCCGATGCCGAGCGTTGAGGTCGCCGCCGCGCCCGCCGCGAGGCCGGCGGTCCGCAAAATCCGGCGGCGCGAGGGCAGGGCGCTGTTGTCAGGGGGCATTGTTCTCTCCCGGGCGTTTCTCGGCTTTTTCCATCTCAGCACAGACTGCCGTTTTGTTCGAGCCTTTCGTTTGGGCGCGTAACGTCGTCCCCGAAGCGCTTCTAAGGCGTCATTGCGAGCCACCGGGTCGCGCAAATGCGCGCCCGATGACAGGCTCCGCGAAGCAATCCATCCACCGTCATTCCGGGATGGTCCGAAGGACCAGACCCGGAATCTCGAGATTCCGGGTTCGATGCTTCGCATCGCCCCGGAATGACGGCAAAGATGGATCGCTTGTCCGCAATGACCTGCAGCCACGCCTTCGCGATCTCGCCGCGCGTTCGCGCGAGTTTTGCTGAAGAAATTCCCGCCCTCTCGATCAGAGGGCGCAGGGAATGCCGGGCGCCTGGCGCGCCCGCAGCCTCGTGTGCAGTGTAGAAAGCACACGAGTGTAGTCACCACGGTCACGCCGGAACACCCGGCATTCCCCGCGCAATGGTTTTACGGCTTATTTCGTACTCTCCCCGGTGATCGGGCTTTCTTGTCACCGTCGTCGGCGTGATGCGAAGCATCATCGCCAACTTGACGCCGGCGTCGAGGCGTCAGGACCACACGACTTCGCCGTCCGCTTTCCTCGCGTTCGTCTTCCGCGCGCCAAGCGTCCACCGCATCCCGCTTCCAACGTCCGTGACGATCGCGAAACGCCCCTCGAGCGGAGGCGGGACAATGAGGGATGTATTGCTGATTTGCGGAAAACGCGAAGCGGAATATTTTTGCGAAAAGGGCTGGACGCGGGATCAACAAAGGTCAGTGATTTGCCCGTCAGGCAATCGCGTCCGCGCGCACATGTGGCGGCGAACTGGCCAGGCGTGACTGTGTTTGCTGCCCGCGCATTTTCGCAAGCCCGCATCTACAGCCGCACCATCGCATTTTAGATCGCCGCGATCGAAGTGGGGAGAGCGATATCAAAGAGGATGTGCTCGACCGCTTCTAAGCAGCAGTCCATTGAAACTTTTGCTTTAGCTTATTGAGATGACTGTAAGGAATCACATCTCGCTTTTGCAGTTGACCCACGACGATGCCGGGAGCAATTCCAATTTCCGTCGCAAATCTTTTTACTGAATGCTGAGTAAAAATTCCTCCCGCAATAAAGCCTTCTAGTGCTGCCGGCGGAACAAGATAAGAAGCGGCCCATTTGTTGGCTTCATCCTCTTCTGGCGAATTACTCATTGCGATCCTCTGTCCGTCGACGAAGACAGATTTGCGGCTATGGAAGAGAATGTGCGCTGCCTCATGAAAGAACGTGAACCAAAAATGGTCGTCCACCATGTGGCGAAGTGTTTGTTGAACTAAGGCCTTACGTGGTGTTAGCCAGCGAGAGATACCGCTAAGGGCTAGCCCGTCCAACGGTGGAAGAACTACGAATGCCACGCCTGCCGCTGCACATAACTTCACCATGCGAGGATAGAATTCCTCTGCCGGGCTCGTTGTTAATTGACGAATTGCGTGCAGCGCTTTCATGAAGGCCGCACGGTCGTAGTCTTTCGTCGGTATCTTTTCGGCTTCTAGTTCGCCTAGACGCAGCCACGCAAACAGCGCGTTTTGTTCGGAGCGGAAGGAAGGCGAATGTCTATACGATAGCGCTAGGGCAGAGAAATGTTCACGGCATGCTGCTGCGCTGGCAAGTCCGAAGAATTGCAACAGCTTTTTTACAGCATCAGCGCCGTCTTGAGGCGCCTCGATTGCTCCGCGTCTCTGGAGTTCGGTTAGTGGAAAGGACTTGGCCCAATGAGTATCAGCCGAAAGCCTTGTAGTGTCTTCCTTTCTAGCTAAGCTAAGTCGGTATTCAGCTTCCATCCTGAGCCAAATGTTGGCTTCAATGTCGAGCACGCGCTCGAATTGAAGCGCAGTCTCCGGCTCCAATGCCGCCTTACCTGAAAGAATTTCGGTAATCAGTTTAGCGGAGCGTCCGCACCGACGTGAAAACTCTCTAGCCGAAATATTCAAGCTTTCTAATTGCTCCTCTAGTAGTTCACCTGGACTAGGCGCGTAGTCCGGTCGAAAGACAGTTTGATTACCGGCCATAGGAAGCATCCTTTTTTAATCGGCGTTAGTTGAAAACGCCCAAAATCGTGACAGATCGAATCGAGTGCAGGTCTCTACCGGCCGAGAGTTCGCATGCTAATCGCAAGACGTCGGGCGGCACGAGATCGATCAAGTATTCGGATTTATCGACCCGACGGAGATTGAAGGGTGGTCGGGTTGGGATGGCGGCCAGACTGGTAGCAGCGTGGAGAACCGAGATTCGCAGCATAATTTTTTTAGACACGGCACGACCGTACCGTGTCTTCAATTGGTCACGGCTACTGAAGAGACGCTGGCTAACAGCATCCAAAAAATGTATTTCCAAGACAAGCCCTTCAAATCGTTACCCAATTGGTAACACTTTCAAGCCGCCGGTCCAACATGAGTTATCTGACAAAAGTGTTTCCTAATAGGAAACACAAAACTTGACATCGGACGGGCGTTGCCTATGCTGCATCCACCTCAGTCGGGAATGGCGGGCGCTCTACAGGGCACACCGAAGAAGCTCGGAGTCCGGCCTGACAGTTGGTGCAGTGGATACTCGGTCAGGCCGGTTAGACCTTGGCCCGACGAGCAACCTTTAATCTAGGAGACCAGTGATGCTGACTACGCACGAAGAAGGGAAAGCCTATTATCAATCAAGAGATCGCGAACGTGGCTTCTGGCATCGGCTTTGGAATTTAGTTCGCAAGCTCTTCAGTGCCTAACCTAAACAATTCTTGAGTCTAAACCTTGCGGACGCCAGCCAACGTCGTTCGGTCCTCGCGGAGGTGGCCGATCGTAGAATTTCCCTGAATAGAAAACGGCCGGGTCTTTCGACCCGGCCGTTCAAAATTCTCAAACCGCTAACTCAGTCTAGCTAGCGAGACGAACCCGCTCAGCTCGCCTTCGCCACCGGCGTAGCCGCCACCTTCTTCTCGATCGCCCGCTTCAGCTCGAGCGCGCGGGGCGAGAGTTCGGTCGCCTTGGCCTTGATCAGGAAGGCGTCGAGGCCGCCGCGGTGGTCGACGCTCTTGATCGCGTTGGTGGAGACGCGCAGGCGCACGTTGCGGCCGAGCGCGTCCGAGATGAAGGTGACGTTGCACAGGTTCGGCAGGAAGCGCCGCTTGGTCTTGATATTGGAGTGGCTCACCTTGTGGCCCACCTGCGGGCCCTTGGCCGTCAGTTCACAGCGCCGCGACATCTTGCGAAATCCTCTTCCATCCCGGCTTGCCGTCCGTGTCACACGGCGCAGCGCCAAGGGGTCAAAAACATGTCCATCCAGGGAACCGCGGACGTATAGGGGCAGATGCCGGTGGCGTCAAGGTTTTGAAGGTCTGCCAAACCCCGGAAAAAGCCGGTTTTGCAGGCCGTTCGGCCGGTTTTGTCATCATATAAACGGCGTATTCCCAGCCGACATCAGACTTTAGGTGCTTGCGCGCCCATCGGCCTCGCCCAGCTGATTTACCTAAGTGATTTACCTAAAAAGCGGGCAATCCCGGTGGCTGCGTATTCTGGTCGCAAAACCGGTGCCGATTCCGGATAAGGTCCAGGGAACGCCCTTCTCGGAATACGCGTTGTTTGCCGGGTTTTTTGGTTTAAATGACACATCGATCGCGCCGCCCAGAGGACCGCCCTTCCGTGACCACCCCCCGCAAGCGTTCGCCCCGGCGGGCCATCTGGTTGCTGCGGGCGCTGGGTGGGCTATGCGCGGTTGCCTTCTGGCTGGCCGGGCCGACGCAATCTTCTTTCGCGCAAGGCCGGCTCGACGCGCAATATGAGGCGACGCTGGCCGGCATTCCCGTCGGCCGGGGCGCCTGGACCATCGACATCGCGGACGACCAGTTCTCGGCCTCCGCCTTCGGCGGCACCGCGGGCCTGTTGAAGGCCTTCGCCGCCGGTTCCGGCACGGGTGCGGCGCAAGGCCGCGTCGTCAACGGCGCGCTGGTCTCGACCAATTACAACGCCTCCACCACGACGTCGAAAAAGACCGAGGCCATCCGCATGGTGCTCGCCAACGGCACCATCAAGGAATTCGCGATCGAACCGCAACCGCCGGTCGATCCCGACCGCATCCCGGTGACGGACGCGCATCGCAAGGGCGTGTTCGATCCGATGACGGGATCGATGCTGCGCGTGCCCGGCACGTCAGATCCGCTCAGCCCCGACGCCTGCCGCACGGGAGCTGCGATCTTCGACGGCCGCATGCGCTACGACCTGAAGCTCGATTTCAAGCGCATGGAAACCGTCAAGGCGGAGAAGGGCTATCAGGGCCCGGTCGTGGTCTGCGCGATCTATTTCTCGCCGATCGCCGGCTACATCCCCGATCGTCCCGTGATCAAATACCTCACCGCCCAGCGCAACATGGAAATCGCCTTTGCGCCGGTCGCGGGAACCCGCATCCTGGTGCCGTTCCGGATGGTGATCCCGACCCCGCTCGGCACCGCGATGCTGGAAGCCACCCAGTTCATCACCACGGCGACGCCGCCGCGCGTGGCGAAGACGAATTAATTTTTCGCGCCGTCATTCCGGGGCGATGCGAAGCATCGAACCCGGAATCTCGAGATTCCGGGTCTGGTGCTAACGCACCATCCCGGAATGACGGTGGTCAGAGTCGCCACCGAATCCACCTTGACTCTTCCCCGCTTCTGATTCAACTCCGGGTGCAACAAATTTTAAGGATTTCGCCGCCAAACCGCGGGCTTGTGTGGCCGCGTCAAACTTGATCTAGTGCGCGGGCGCGCTATCTGCCCGATATGTTGCGGTGAACGAAGCAGGACGTACATAGGAGTCACCAATTCGGGCGCGATTCGTTCCGGACTCGTTCCGAAGCTTAAGCCGCGACCACACAGCCGTCGCATTATGAAACAATTGTCAATCCGGTAGCGACGCAGAAACCCTGTAAAACATGGCTTTTTCGCAATCTCCGCCCACGCTTGCCAACGGACGGGTTCCCGGCGCCGGCGTTACCGCCGTGCTCGGGCCGACCAATACCGGCAAGACCCATCTCGCGATCGAGCGGATGCTGGCGCATTCCACAGGCGTCATCGGCCTGCCGCTGCGGCTGTTGGCGCGCGAGGTCTACAACAAGATCGCCGATCGCGCGGGTCCCGATTCGGTGGCGCTGATCACCGGCGAGGAGAAGATCAAGCCGCCGCGGCCGCGGTTCTGGGTCTCCACGGTTGAGGCGATGCCGCGCGACTTCGACGTGTCGTTTCTCGCGGTCGATGAAATCCAGATCGCGGCCGATCTCGAACGCGGCCATGTCTTCACCGATCGCATCCTCAACCGGCGCGGCCGCGACGAAACCCTGCTGCTCGGTGCCGCCACCATGCGCCCGATCATCGAGCGGCTGTTGCCGGGCGCGAGCATCGTCACACGGCCGAGATTGTCGCAGCTCGAATTCGCCGGCGACCGCAAGATCACGCGCCAGCCGCGGCGCACCGCGATCGTGGCGTTTTCGGCCGATGAAGTCTACGCCATCGCCGAGTTGATCCGCAGGCAGCATGGCGGCGCGGCCGTGGTGCTGGGCTCGCTGTCGCCCCGCACAAGAAACGCGCAAGTGGCGATGTTCCAGAACGGCGACGTCGATTATCTCGTCGCCACCGATGCGGTGGGAATGGGGCTCAATCTCGACGTCGATCACGTCGCCTTCGCCTCCGACCGCAAATATGACGGCTATCAGTTCCGCCGCCTCAATCCGTCGGAATTCGCGCAGATCGCCGGGCGTGCCGGCCGCGCCACGCGCGACGGCACGTTCGGCACCACGGGGCGCTGCGCGCCGTTCGAGCCGGAACTGGTCAACGCGCTGCAGAACCACACCTTCGAGAGCGTGAAGGTATTGCAGTGGCGCAATTCGAAGCTGGATTTTTCCTCGCTGGGCGCCTTGCAGGTGTCGCTGGCGCTGTCGCCGTCGCACGACGCGCTCACCCGCGCCCCGATCGCGGAGGATCTGCGCGTGCTCGATCACGCCGCGCGCGACACGGAAGTGCGCGACATGGCGCATGGCGCGGCCGCGGTCGAGCGGCTGTGGGACGCCTGCCAGATTCCGGATTACCGCAAGATCGCGCCCGCCGCGCATGCCGAGCTTGTCACGACCCTGTTCGGATTCCTGATGCATAAGGGTCGGATACCCGACGCCTGGTTCGCCGCCCAGGTCGATCAGGCGGACCGGGTCGACGGCGATATCGACACGCTATCGGGCCGGATCGCGCAAATCCGCACCTGGACCTTTGTCGCCAATCGTCCGGACTGGCTGGCGGACCCCGAGCATTGGCAGGGAATCGCCCGCGATGTTGAAAATAAATTGTCCGATGCGCTGCATGAACGGCTCACGGAGCGTTTCGTTGATCGCCGTACCAGTGTATTGATGCGCCGCCTGCGGGAGAATGCGAGTTTGAATACGGAAATCGGCAAGACCGGCGAAGTGATCGTGGAAGGCCATGTGATCGGCCGCCTCGACGGATTCACCTTTGCGCCTGACGCGGCGGAGGCCGGCTCCGACGCCAAGGCGTTGCAGGCGACCGCGCAAAAGGCGCTGGCCGGCGAAATCGACGCGCGTGCCGAAAAATTAGCCGCCGCCCCCGACGATCAGTTCGTGCTCACGTCCGACGGAACCATCCGCTGGACCGGCGATGCCGTCGCCAAGCTGATGGCGGCCGACGACGCGCTGCATCCGCGCATCCGCATCATCTCCGACGAGCGGCTGAACGGCGCGCCGCGCGAGGCCGTGCAGACCCGGCTCGATCTGTGGCTGAAGACGCATATCGGCAAACTCTTGGGCCCCTTGTTCGAGCTTTCCAAGGCCGAGGACGTCACGGGCATCGCGCGCGGCATCGCGTTTCAATTGATCGAGGCGCTCGGCGTCCTGGAGCGTGCGAGGATCGCTTCCGAGATGAAGGATCTCGACCAGCCGTCGCGCGCCACGTTGCGCAAATACGGCGTGCGCTTCGGCGCCTATCACATCTACATCCCGCCGCTGTTGAAGCCGGCGGCGCGATCGCTGGCCTCGCTGCTGTGGGCGCTGAAACAGGACAATGTCGAGCTGTCGGCGCTGTCGGGCGCACAGCATCTCGCCGGAAGTGGCCGCACCTCGTTCCCGGTCGACAAGGCGCTTCCTCGCGATGCCTATCGCGTGCTCGGCTATCGCCAATGCGGCGAGCGCGCGGTGCGCGTCGATATTCTGGAGCGGCTCGCCGACCTCATTCGTCCGGCGCTGGCGTGGCGTGAGAGCTCGCCCGGCGCAAAGCCCGCCGGCGCCTTCGACGGCCGCGGCTTTGTGGTGACGCAGGCGATGACGTCGCTGACGGGTTCGGCGGGCGAGGATTTTGCCTCGATCCTGCGCGCGCTCGGTTATCGCATGGAGCGCCGTCCGCCACCGCCGCCGAAACCGGCGGTGGTGGAAACGCCCGCGGCCGAGGTTGCGCCGGCGGAATCGGAGGCTGCGCCGGCGGAATCAGAGGCTGCGCCGGCAGAGTCTGAGGCAACGCCCGCTGCGAGCGCAGCGGAAGCCGCTTCCGAGGCCGCGGCCGAGAGCGTTGCGGAGCCGGCGACCGAAGCAGCGAACGAACCAGCGACCGCTGACGTCGCTGCCGAAGCGCCGCCGGCCGCTGAAGAGATCGCGGTATCCTCGGTGACGCTGCTGCCCGATGTCGCGTTTGCGCCTCAACCGGGCGCAAGCGAACCGAGCGCGAGCGAGACCGCCTCCGTCGAAGCGAAGCCCGAGCCGGAGAGTTCTGCCGAAGCTGCCATCGAGGCTGCGCCCGAGCCCGGTGCTGTCGAGGCGTCGCCGCAGCAAGAGCCGCGGCAAGAGGCAGCCGCCGAAACACCGGCGGAGACCGTTGCCGTCAGCGAAGCGGCGCCCGCGGACGCAACCGCCGCGCCCGCCGAGCCCGAACTGGTCGAGGTCTGGCGGCCCGGTGGCCGCTCCGACGAGCGCCGGCCGCCGCGCCATGATCGCAACCGGCACCGCCGTCCGGATCGCCCCGCAGCCGCCGCCCAGCCGGCCGTCGCCGGCGAAGCCGCGACCGGCGAAGCCGGCGACGGCGCCAAACGCGAGCGGCACCGGCACGGACGGCGCGACCGCCATCATGATTTCCACAAGTCCCGACCCGCGGCGCCGGCCGAAGGCGCAACCGCGGCCGCGCCCGATGCTGCGCCCGCGCCCGAACCGCGCGAGGACAGGGGCCGTCCGCCCCGCGAGCGCTTTGAGGGCAAGGGACGGAGCGAAGACCGCAACAAAGGCAAGTTCCGCGGCGACCGCGACAACGGCGGTCGCGACAAGGGCGGGCGCGACAAGGGTGGCCGCGACAAAGGCGGGCGCGATCGCGATAAAGGCGGCCGGGAGAGCGGCCCCTCGCACCGGCAATATGCGACCAGCGCCGGCCCCCGCGAGCGCGACCGTCCGATCGATCCCAATTCGCCCTTCGCCAAACTGGCGGCGCTGAAGGAACAGCTCACCGCCAACCGCAAGGACTAACAAAAAACGTTGGAGCGCCAGCGTCTCGACAAATGGCTGTGGCACGCGCGGGTGGTGAAAGCCCGCACCAGCGCGGCCGCGCTGGTCGAAGCCGGCCACGTTCGCGTCAATGGCGTGCGTGAGACGGCGCCCGGCCACGCCGTCAAGGCCGGCGACGTGCTGACGATCGGGCTCGATCGCAGTGTGCGCCTTCTCAAAGTGATCGGATTTGCCGAGCGGCGGGGCGATGCGTCGTCGGCGCGCGTGCTCTATGTCGATTTGCAACAGCCGCGGGAGTAAACTATCTCCATTCAGGGCAGTTCGGCCGGCCGCGGGATGCCGGCGAAAAGCATGCCAGAGGGCGCTTTGCTTCACTTGCGGCTTGAGTGTTCCTGCGCTACGCCAACCGCACAAAATTGACCCGTTTCGGAGCCACCTCTTTCGGAGCCATCTCGTTCGGAGACTTGGATGACTTACGTCGTCACTGAAGCCTGCATCAAATGCAAATATACCGACTGCGTTGAAGTCTGCCCCGTGGACTGTTTCTACGAGGGCGAGAACATGCTGGTCATCCATCCGGACGAATGCATCGACTGCGGGGTCTGCGAACCTGAATGTCCCGCCGACGCCATCAAGCCGGACACCGAGCCCGGCCTCGAGAAATGGCTCGAGGTGAACACGGAATATGCCAAGAGCTGGCCGAATATTACCCAGAAGAAGGAATCGCCGGCTGACGCGAAGGATTTCGAGGGGGTGGACGGCAAGTTCGAGAAATATTTTTCCCCCGGGCCTGGAACCGGCGACTGACGGAAATCTCGCTTCCGCTTAACCCTAATCCCCGTGAGGTAGCCAAAACGCCCTGCAAAACGCCCCGGAGGGGCGTAAATCATTGATTTTTACGGAAAATGTGCTATATTGCTTGGATTCTAAGCCGAATCCCAGCCATGCGTATCTTTGGCCCTGTGGGTTCCCGTGAAAACATCCAACAGGGGCGTGGCAGTTCCGCGCGCAGGCTGTGTCACAGAAAACGCGTAAACCGAGTGCTTCTAAGGCTTCCAAAAAAGCCGCTGCGGTGACCAGCCGCGGCGCATCCAAGAGCCGTGCCCGGGCTTCCCTCAAGGATCCCCGGAAAGCCGCCAAGGCCCCGGCTGCCAAATCCTCGAAAAACAAAAGAAGCGCAATGCCCAACAAGACTGCAAAAACTGTCGCGAAAGCGACCGGTTCGAAGGCCACTGCTTCGAAGGTCGCTCCTTCCAAGATCGCCGCCAAAGCTGCCGCTCCGAAGACCACCGCTCCCAAGGCTGCGGTCGCCACCAAGCCCGTCGCCGCCGCCAAGCCCGCCGCCAAGCCGGTGGCGGCCGCCCCGCGTGTCGAAGAGCCGAAGAAGCCCCTGACCCAGCGGCAGGGCTTCAAGACCAACGAATTCGTGGTTTATCCCGCCCATGGCGTTGGCCAGATCCTGGCCATCGAGGAGCAGGAGATCGCCGGCGCCAGGCTTGAGCTGTTCGTGATCAATTTCATGAAGGACAAGATGACGCTGCGGGTGCCGACCGCGAAGGTCGCCAATGTCGGCATGCGCAAGCTGTCGGAGCCGGTGCTGGTCAAGAAGGCGCTGGAAACCCTCAAGGGCCGCGCCCGCGTCAAGCGCACGATGTGGTCGCGCCGGGCGCAGGAATATGAAGCCAAGATCAATTCGGGTGACATCGTCGCGATCGCCGAAGTGGTGCGCGATCTCTATCGCTCGGAATCGCAGCCCGAACAGTCCTACAGCGAACGCCAGCTCTATGAAGCGGCGCTCGATCGCCTGTCGCGTGAAATCGCCGTCGTGCAGCACGTGACCGAAACCGAGGCGGTCAAGGAAATCGAAGGCCAGCTTGCCAAGAGCCCGCGCCGCGGCGCCAAGGCGGAAGCCGAGGTTGAGGCCGACGGCGAGGCGGATGGCGACGCCGATGTCGACGGCGAGGCGGATGCCGACGTCGCGGACGAAGCCGCCTAACGCGTCGCAGATATCCCAACAATCAAAAGCCCGGTCGAGACGACCGGGCTTTTTTGTTGGGCGTCATTCTTGGATGTGTTTTTCTTTCCTTCTCCCCTTGTGGGAGAAGGTGGCGCGGATACCTATCCGCGCCGGATGAGAGGTTTGCATCCGCGGAGAAAGACCCCTCACCCGTCGCGATGCTCACTGCGTTCGCATCGCGCCACCCTCTCCCACAAGGGGAGAGGGAAAGCCGGCGTTGGCGGGGACTGCGGTTGCCTCAATCCACCACGATCTTGACGCGGTCGCGCGCCTTGACCTGGGCGTGGGCGTCGAGCCCGTTGAGGATGCGGAAGCGGTCCACCGGGCGGTCGAGGCCGGCCATGCGGTGCGACAGCGATTCCACGGTGTCGCCGGGCTGCACGTTGATGACCTTGATGCGCAGCGGCCGCGCGGCCTGAATCTCCTCCAGCGTCAAGCGGCGGAAGGAGTTCACGGTTTCCCGCGCGTTGCGGTCGCTTTCGGTGGTCTTCTGCTTGGCGGCGAAGATGAAGCGGTAGACGTCGCTGCCGAAGCGCAGCGCATAGATCTTGAACTGCCACTGATCGCCGTGGGCGATGGCCGAGGCCGCCGGAAAACCGTTGATGGTCAGATCCTCGGTCGAGGCCTTGTCGACATTTTCCATCCAGCCGGAATTGAGATAATCGCCGAGCGTCTGCTCCGCCGGCACCCTCACGACGTCGAAGCGCATCGCCTGCGTGCCGCCCTCGCGCACGCCGATCACGGCCTGCGCGGTGTTGTCCAGCGTGAAGTTTTCCGGTGCTGCGAAGGTGAAGCCGAGCTTGGGATGCAGGAACCTGCGGCCGCGAACGAATCCTTCGCTCGGATCCTCGCCGTAGACGATGTTGTCGATCGCGGCGAGATAGGTATCGCGATCGCGTTCGTTGGATTCGGGCGAGGTGTATTGCCTTGCGGTGTTCTGCGCATTCGCCACGCGCTCGGGCGTTGCCGGGTGCGACGACAGGAAGTCCTGCGCGCGCGGGTCGACCGAACTCTTTCCCACCTTCAGCTCGGCGTTGCGTTCCATCGACGTCAGGAATCGCGCCGCGCCGTAGGGATCGAAATGGGCGCGCGCCGAAAGGCCGACGCCGATGCCGTCGGCCTCGAACTCCTGGGCGCGCGAAAAGCTCGCCATCGTCAGCTTGGTCTTTGCCAGCGCCAGCGCGGTCAAATCGGGATCGCTGCCCATCTCGGTGACGACGCGGGTTACGACAGCGGCCTGGCGCGCCTGGTCCTCGCGTATCGAGGCGTGCTTGGCCAGCACATGTGCCATTTCGTGGCTCAGCACCGAGGACAATTCGGAAGTGTCGCAGGCCAGCGCGATCAGGCCGCGCGTCACATAGAGCTGGCCGGTCGGAAGCGCGAACGCATTCACCGCGCCCGAATTGAGGATCGTCACCTTGTAGGCCTGGTCGGGACGATCCGACGCCGCGACCAGCCGATCGACCGTCTTGCCGATCAGGGCTTCGAGTTTCGGATCGTCATAGGCCCCGCCATAGGAGGACAGGATCCGCTCGTGCTCCTTTTCGGCGGCCGGGCTTTGGATGACCGTGCGATTGGGCTTGGCAGGGCTCGCCGCCGGGGCCGACGCGGCCTGGAACCTGGTGATTTCGCCGCAGGCGGCAAGCGCGAAGGCAGCGCACAGCACAATGGGCGCAGCCCAAAGCCGGTGGCTCATTCCTTCCTCGCGCCGTCCCGCACAATCCACCACGTCGCCACTCTATCGCTACTTTATCGCTACTTTGTCGCTACTTTTATCTATCCAGCGAGCCAGATCATGATCCGGTCAGGCTGAACGAATTATGATCGAATCGCTGTGTTTGAGCATGTTCTCCGCGCCAACGTTTCCCGCGTCTGTCACGGGGGAAAACCGGGGTTCCGCCTGCGCCAACGCGGCCCTCCGGCTCCGGATCATGCTCTATCTTTTTGTTTTTTCGGAAAACCGGTGCCCACTTTTCCGGATCATGCTCTAGTTCCCGCCAAGCAGCTCAATTTGCCCCACCCGGACCACTTCAATTCGTGGCCCGCCACGCGCCTCAACAAAGCCCCGGACTCGAATCCGCCGATTTTCGAGAGATTTAGGCACAATCCCGGCGGCCTCGAAAACAGGTAGCATCCGCCTTGAGATAGTTACAGCAAAATCCCGCGTCCAGTTCCGCCCGAAGTTCAGGTAAGTCGTTGCCCCCGCCTGCCGTACGGACAAAACTTTGCCCTCAACCAGCGTAAAGCGTCCGATCCCGGCCAAAATATCGCCCGGACTTTCGGTGTTTTTTATGGCGGCGGGATCGCCCCAGATGCCGCGTTTGGCCTGGCGCGCCGCCGCTTCGGCGGCCATCAGGGCCCGTGCGCATTCCTTGTCGGTCACGGTGGCGGAAACCAGCGCCTCACCCTGGGTCAAAAGTTCCGCCTGCACCAAGGTTTCGGCGGGAGCCAGGAACACGAAAGCGGGCTGGCGGCCATAGCGATCCGGCGTGTCGTCTTCGCCGCGTAATTTTACTTCGCGATCGCTCAGGATCGTGGCCAGTGCCGGCGCGCGGTTTGCCGCGGGCTTTTCCGGGGAAACCGGCTCAATCCCGGCGAGGCGGACTTCGCGGCCGTCCTGCAGCCGAAAGCTGCGCGCATCGATGACATTGGCGACGCGGCCCTCGCCTTGCGGTTCGAAGGCGCAGCCCGCGGCGATGGCCGGGGTGACAGCGGCAACGAAGGAGAGGCTGCAGAGCGCGATCGCCGCCCGGTGCGCGCATTGAAGTTCGGAAGCTTTTGCCGATGCGCGCATGGCGACCTGTTCATGCCAACAATTCATTCCGCTTGACGGAAAGACGCAACCTACCGCGGCTTGCCGCTTCCTGACGCATACGGCATGATTGCGATCGTGGAAATAACGGTCGCGACTTCAATGCGGCGGGTCGACAGGGAGGCTTTCATGAGACGGGTTCTTACCGGCATTCTCGGCGCGGCGCTGGCGGTTGCCGCCACCGCGGCCTATGCGCAAGGCAAGCCCCCGCTCAAGCTCGGCGGCATCCTCGACATGTCCGGGCTTTACGCCGACATCACGGGTCCCGGCGCCGAGATGGCCGCGAAAATGGCGGCGGAAGATTTCGGCGGCGAGGTGCTCGGCCGCAAGATAGAGATCCTCGCGGCCGATCATCTCAACAAGGCCGACCTTGCCGCCAATATCGCCCGCGACATGCTCGACAATCAGGGCGTCGAGATGATCTATGACGTGGCGGCGTCCGCAACGGCGCTCGCGGCCGGCGAGATCGCCAAAGCGCGCAACAAGATCGTGATATTCAACGGACCCGGATCGATCCGCCTGAGCAACGAGGCCTGCGGCCCCTACACCGTGCATTATGTCTTCGATACCTTCGCGCAGGCCAATGTGACGGGCCTTGCGGCGGTCAAGCAGGGTCTCGATACCTGGTTCTTCATCACGGCCGATTACGCCTTCGGCCACGATCTCGAGAAAGACACCACCAATGTCGTGCTGAAGTCCGGCGGCAAGGTGCTGGGCAGCGTCAGGCATCCGCTCAACACCGCCGATTTCTCGTCCTATCTGCTGCAGGCGCAGGCCTCCAAGGCCAAGGTGATCGGGCTTGCCAATGCCGGCGGCGACACCATCAATACGATCAAGCAGGCCGCCGAATTCGGCATCATGAAGGGCGGCCAGAAGCTGTCGCCGCTGCTTGCGTTCGTGACCGATATCGACGCCGTCGGGCTTGAGACGGCGCAGGGGCTGTTGCTGTCCGAAGCCTATTATTGGGACCTCAACGACGATACCCGCGCCTTTGCCAAGCGCTTCATGCAGCGGATCGGCCGGGTGCCGTCCGCGGCACAGGCCGGCGTTTATTCGTCCGTCACGCATTATCTCAAGGCGGTGAAGGCCGCGGGCACCACGGATGCTGCCGCCGTCATGAAGATCATGAAGCAAACCCCGATCAACGACATGTTCGCCAGGAACGGCCGGATCCGCGAGGACGGCCGCATGGTGCATGACATGTATCTGTTCGAGGTCAAGAAGCCCTCGGAATCGAAAGGCCGCTGGGACGATTACAAGCTGTTGGCGACCATTCCAGGCAACGAGGCGTTCCAGCCGCTCGAACAGTCACGCTGCCCGCTGGTGAAGAAATGACGGAGTGACGAAGTCACGCCGTCATTCCGGGGCGATGCGAAGCATCGAGCCCGGAATCTCGAGATTCCGGGCTCATCGCTTTGCGATGCCCCGGAATGACGGTTTTGAAGAGCGACCCAATAACAACAAAGGCAACTCCGATGAACGACATCGTCCTGCAAGACCTCGATTCCGGCCTGCTCACCATCACCATGAATCGTCCCGACCGGCGCAACGCGCTCAATCCGGATATGACGCTGGGGCTGGTCGAGGCGGCGCGGCGCGCGGCGGAGGATCACGAGGTCCGTGCCGTTCTGCTCAAGGGCGCGGGCGGCACCTTTTGTGTCGGCGGCGATGTGAAATCGATGGCCGAGGGGCGGGTGCCGTTGCCGTTCGAGGCCAGGATGACCAATCTGCGACGCGCGATGGAAGTCTCGCGCATTCTGCACGAGATGTCGAAGCCCGTGGTGGCGCAGCTCGATGGTGCGGCAGCCGGCGCCGGCCTGTCGATCGCGCTCGCCTGCGATCTGCGCGTCGCCTCGGCCTCGGTCAAGATCACCACCGCCTTCGCCAAGGTCGGGCTGTCGGGCGACTACGGCGGCACCTATTTCCTGACCCAGATGCTCGGCAGCGCGAAAGCGCGCGAGCTCTATCTGCTGTCGCCGGTGTTGTCGGCCCAGGAAGCGCTGGCGCTCGGCATGGTGACGCGCGTGGTGCCTGATGCCGAGGTCGCAGCGGCGGCGCGTGAATTGGCGATGTCGCTCGCCGAGGGACCCTCGGTGACGCTCGGCTACATCAAGCGCAACATCAACAACGCCGAGCGGCTGTCGCTGGAAAACTGCTTCGACGCCGAAGCTTTCCATCACTCGCGCGCCGGCGAGACGGCCGACCACAAGGAAGCCGCCAGGGCCTTCGTCGAAAAGCGCAAGCCGGTGTTTCAAGGGCAGTGATAGATGGCCGAGGCCATTGAGGTGGCGGCCGGGCTTCCGAAACGAGGCTCGCGCTATTTGCGGCTGCGGCAAATCTGTCTGGTGGCGCCGCATCTTGAACCCGCGGTCGGCGACATCGCCGCGATCATGGGCCTCAACGTCTGCTATCGTGACGGCAATGTCGGCAAATACGGCCTGGAGAACGCGCTGCTCCCGGTCGATACCATCCTCTTGGAAGTGGTCGCGCCGTTGCGGGGCGGCACCGCAGCGGGACGTTTCCTCGACAAGACCGGCGGTCGCGGCGGCTATATGGCGATTTTTTGCTGCAATGATCCCGATCGACGCGCGGAGCACGCCAAAGCGATGGGCGTGCGTGTCGCCAACGTCATCGACCACGCGCCCTATCATGGCGTGCAGTTGCATCCGCGCGATTGCCGCGCGGCGTTCATCGAATTCAACCACACCGACGGCAGTGACGATAGTCTCGGTCCCTATCCGCCGGCCGGCCCCGACTGGCAGCGATCGATCCGCAAGGACGTCACGCAGGCCTTGATCGGCGTGGAAATGCAGAGCGCCGAGCCGCAAGCTCTCGCCGAACACTGGGGAAGGATCATCGAAATTCCTGTCACCCAGGATCGAGGCGGCGCACCCGAACTCAGGCTTGCCAATGGCAGCCTTCGTTTCGTCAGGGGCGCAAGCGACCTCATGAGCGGTCTGACCTTTAGGGTCGGCGACATCGCCGCTGTGCGCGATGCCGCGAGGCAGAGGGGGTACGCGGTGACCGGCGACTCATTTCTGCTCGGCGGCGTCACCTTCCGTCTCGTAGCCTGAGCACGTCGACACGCTGGCGGCGCAAAAATAGACCGTCATTCCGGGGCGCGCGTTAGCGCGCCCCGGAATGACCGAATCAGACCTCACCGCCCCCTAAAATTCGCCGCGCGGCGCTCCTCGGTGGCCTTGACGCCTTCCTTGAAGTCTTCGGTGGCGCGCAGTCGGGTTTGTTCGGCGAGTTCGTGGTTGGTGGCGGCCAGCACGCGCTCGGCGAGGCCGGCGCGCATGGTGGCGCGGGTCGAGAGCAGGCCGAGCGGCGAACACTCGGCGATTTCCTGCGCCAGCTTCATGGCGGCGTTGCGCACCTGATCCTGCGGCACGCATTCGTTGGCGAGCCCCATCCGGGTGGCCTCCTCGCCGGTCACCCGCCGGCTGGTGTAGAAGATCAGCTCGGCGTTGTTCCTGCCGACCAGTTCGGGAAGCGTCACCGTCAGCCCGAAGCCGGGATGAAAGCCGAGCTTGGTGAAATTGGCGGCGAAGCGCGCCTCGGGGCAGGTGACGCGGAAATCCGCCGACACCGCAAGCCCGAGGCCGCCGCCGATTGCAGCACCATGGACCGCGGCAACGATCGGTTTCCTGGCGCGGAAGATCCGCACCGCCTGAATGTAGAGATGGCTGATCTGGCCCAGGCCTGAAGCCGGATCGGCCTTCTCGCGCGCCTCCTGCGCCTGCCGCGCCGGATCGTTGAAATTGGCGCCGGCGCAGAACGCCTTGCCCTGCGCGGCGAGAACCGACGAGCGGATTTCGATATCGCGATCGAACTCCTCCAGCGCGTCGGCAATCTGGTTGATCAGCGAAACATCGAAGAAGTTGAGCGGCGGCCGCCGGATTTCAATCAGGCCGACGTGGCCGATCTTTTCGACGCCGATGTCCGTGAAGTTTGTCATATGATCTCCAATGGATGAAAGTCTAACAACCGAGGAAGTGCGCCCCTCTCCCCTTGTGGGAGAGGTGAAGTAGAGCGTGCAGCAATCCCTCTCCGAGCCCTTCGCGCTCTAGCGCAAGCCCAGCCCGCGCGCGATGATGCCGCGCAGCACTTCGGTGGTGCCGCCCTGAATGGTGAGTTTTGGCGCGGTCTTGATCGCGAAGGCCAGCTGATTCTCCAACGTCTCGTGGTTGGTCGCATCCGGATCGATGAAGGCTGCGAGATCGCGCACGCGATGCGGCAATTGCTGCTCCCAGACCGTGCCGATGTCCTTGACGATAGAGGCTTCCACGACCGGCTCCTTTCCGGCCTGCAACATGCCGGCCACCGAAACCGACATCCGCCGCATGGTGTGCAGCTGCGCCACGAGCCGTCCGATGCCCTCGGCGGCCCTGGTGTCGGGCGCCGATCCCACCGCGCGAACCAGTTCGGTCAGCACGTAATAGGTTTCCAGAAAGCGCTCCGGCCCGCTGCGTTCATAGGCGAGTTCGGATGTCGCCTGCTTCCAGGCCCCGTCGATCTCGCCCAGCACGTGATCGTCGGGCATGAAGGCGTCGGTGAACACCACCTCGTTGAATTCGAACTGCCCGGTGATCTGTCCGATCGGATTGACCTTGATGCCCGGCGTCTTCATGTCGACCAGGAATTGCGTCAGGCCGTGGCGGCGGTTCTCCTTGGTCGGCGGCGAGGTGCGGAAGATCGCGATCATGTAATCGGCGATATGCGCCGACGAGGTCCATATCTTGGTGCCGTTGATGAGCCAGCCGCCGTCGGTTTTGGTCGCCTTGGTCCTGGCCGCGAACAGATCCGAGCCGGAATTCGGCTCGCTCATGCCGATGGCAAAACAGACTTCGCCGCGGCAGATCCGCGGCAGGATGTCCATCTTGATGCGCTCGGTCGCGTATTTCAAAAGCACCGGCCCGCTCTGCCGGTCGGCGACGAAGAAGCGCCGCGTCGGTGCGTTGGCGACGCGCATTTCCTCGGTCACCACATAGCGTTCGAGGAAGCTGCGTTCGTGACCGCCGTATTTTTTCGGCCAGGTCATGCCGAGCCAGCCGCGCGCGCCGACACGGCGGGAAAATTCCGGCGCGTCGGTATCCTCGCGGTTGGGCTTGTGCGGATCGAACGTGCCGGCGGCGATTTCCTCGGCGAGGAAGGCGCGCACTTCCTCGCGCAGCTCGACGCATTCGCTCGGCAGGCGGATCGGATCGAAACGGAGGGCTGCGGTCATTTTGAATCCCGACTTTTAATCAATCACCGCGAGGCCACCAGCGGCCACAATTCGTCGGCGCCGCGCGCGGCGACGCGCTTGCCGAGTTCGACCGCCCAATAGCTCTCGGAACCGAAATCGTCGCGCCACGCCAGCGCCCGCAGCGAGTGGCGATGCAGGATATGCTCGATGGTGAAGCCGATCGCGCCATGCACCTGATGCGCGATCGCGGCACCCTTTTCGGCCGCCTCCGAACAGCGGATTTTTGCGGCTGCCGCTTCGAGAAACGCCGCATCATCCGACGCTGCGCCGTTGGCGAAGGTGTCGGCAGCGGAGGTCGCGGCGGCTATCGCCGCCGCCGACTTGCCGGCGAGCTTTGCCAGATTGTGCTGCACCGCCTGAAACTTCGAGATCTTCTTTTCGAACGCGACGCGCTCGTTGGAGTACCGCACGCTGATGTCGAGCATGGATTCAAGGCTTCCTGCGATCTGCAGGCTTCGCGCGACGGCGCCCATCAGGAGCAGCGACGTCTGATCAAAACCCTTCGGCGCGGGCGCGATCGCCGCAGGCGCGACGTTGCCGAACGTCACCGTGTCGCTGCCATCGCCGCCGAGATTGAGGCCGGCCTCGATCCGGCACGCGGACGCTTCGACCAGCGCGATCGAAAGGCCTTGCGCTGCTTGCGCCAGCACCGCGATGTGTCTGGCGTCCCTGGCGAAGGGAATGCCGCGCGCGCGCCCGGACAAGGTGCCGTCGGCGCCCACATTGACGCGATCCCTCGGGCCTGCCGGTGCAACCGTCATCGCGCCGTCCGGCGAGGCGATGTTTGCTCGCGACAGCAGCCATCCGGCCAGCATGGTCTCGGCGAGCGGCACGCCAAGTGCAAAACGGCCCGCCGCGCTCAGCACGCCAAAACCTTCGGCGAGACTTCGCGCCCGAACCGCCGCACGCCTCTGGAACCCACGACAATGGCAGGCCGGCTTCGGTCAGCGCCTGCCAGAGCGGCGTCTTCCAGCCGCCCTTCTTGTCGCGATTGATGGTTTGCGCGTCGGCGAGATCCGCAAATATCCTCTCTGCGGTCTCCGCGACGATATTGTCAACTTCCGCCACGGCGTTCCCCGTTTCGATCATGATCCGATTCTGTTGAATCGGATCATGATCTCATCTCTTTGTTTGAGCATGATCTTTTCGGAAAACCGGTTCCCACTTTTCCGGATCATGCTTTAGCCGCCACGATTCCCGCGCGCCAATTGCGCCGGGCTTCAGGTGCGGTCTTTTCTTGCGAGCCATGATGAGGAAAAGCGGCACAGCTGACAAGCGTTGATGTCCGCAAGGGCCCCTGCAAGGGCGGCATGCGCCAATACTAATTCCGTGCAACGGGTTTTGTCGGATTTGCAGAGAATTATCCGCGCGCTATGGTAGATCGCCGCGGTGAGCGGAAATGCTCAAAATCACACGAGGAATGCGATGTCGAAGGATGGTCTGTGCGCGATTGTAACGGGTTCGGCGTCGGGTCTCGGCGCTGCGACCGCGGCCATTCTGGCAAAGGGCGGCGCGCGCATCGTCATCAATTACGCCTCCAGCCAGAAAGAGGCCGAACAGACGGCCGATCTCTGCCGCAGCGCCGGCGCCGAGGTGGCCGTGGTGCAGGGCGATGTTTCCCGCGATGAGGATTGCCGGAGGATTGTGGCGGCAGCCGCGCCGTGGGGGCGGCTCGATGCGTTGATCAACAATGCCGGCACCACCAAGCACATGGCGCACGACAATCTGGACGGCCTTTCGGCGGAGGATTTTCAGCGCCTGTTCGGGGTGAATACGATCGGGCCTTTCCAGATGGTGCGGGCCGCGAGATCGCTGCTGGAAGCCGGCGCGAAAGCGTCCGGCCGCGCGTCCTCGGTCGTCAACGTATCGTCGGTCGCAGGCATCAGCGGCATCGGCTCTTCGGTCGCCTATGCCGCGAGCAAGGGCGCGCTGAACACCATGACGCTATCGCTGGCGCGTGCACTGGCGCCGCTGATCCGCGTCAACGCGGTATGTCCCGGCTATATCGACACGCCCTGGTTCACCAAGGGCCGCGGCGTCGACGGCGCGGCCAAGGTCCGCGATGCGGTGGTCGCGAAAGTGCCGCTCAAGCGCGCCTCGACCGCGGAAGACGTCGCCAGCCTCGTGTGCTTCCTCGCCACGCCGCAATCAAGCAACATGACGGGCGAGGTGGTGCGGATGGACGCCGGCCTGCATCTCATCACCTGACGATTTGGGATGTCATTCCGGGGCGATGCGCGCAGCATCGAACTACGATGTGCAATTGCACATCGGAGAATCTCGAGTTTCCCCGATGCGCAATTGCGCATCTGAGGTCTGGTGCGAACGCACCATCCCGGAATGACGGCTACGCCGTCATTTACCAAACGGGTCGGAAATGATCTTGCTCGCCACCAGCCTGTTCCAGATGAACAGAACCAGCAGCGCGCCGATCGTCGCGGTGATGAAGCCGGCGCCCTGATCCGGACCGTAATGGCCGATGGCCTGGCCGATGAAGGTGGCGAGAAACGCGCCGGCGATGCCGAGCACCGTGGTCAGGATGAATCCGCTGGGATTGTTCGGACCCGGCGAAAGCAGCCGCGCGATGATGCCGGCGACGAAGCCGACGATGATGATCCAGATGATACCGCCCATGATTGTCGTCCCCTCTCGAAAAACACGATTGAGATTTATTGGCGAAACCGTCTATCTATTTGAGCATGATCTCCGCGCAAACGCTTCGCGTTTGTCGCGAGGAACCGGTTCCCACTTTGCGCTAACGCGGCCCTCCGGGTCCGGATCATGCTCGCTAGAGCCGGCCCGCCAATTCGCTTTCGGTCGGCAGCCGTCCGTCCAGCGTCAGATGGTTGATCACCTCGGGCAGATGCTGGCTGAGGCCTTGGAGCAATTCCTCGCGCGACAGGCCGCTTTGCGACATCAGGCTGTTGATCTGATCGGCGCCGAGCGCGCTGGCGAGATCGCCGGGCGAAATCTGCTTGTTGGGGCCCGCGCTCACCCATGAATTGGCGGTCTCGCCTTGGCCGCTCTGCTGGAATTGCTTGAGCAGGTCGCCCAGTCCGCCGCTGATGACGCTTCCGGCAGCGCCGCCCGCGAGCAGGCCGCCCAGTCCGCCCTTGAGAACATCGGAAAGTCCGCTGCCAAGTCCGCCGCCGCCACCGCCACCGCCGGCCATTCCGCCGCCACTGGGTGCCGGCGCCGGCGTGGCGCCGGGTTGGCTGCCGCTCATGTGCTTGACCGCCTTGTAGGCGAGCAGTGCGAGGATCGCCATGGTCATCGGCGACATTCCGCCGCCGGATTGCGCGCTCGGATTGCTGGGACCGCGCGGACCGTTCTGCATCCCGTTCAGTACGTCGAGTAAGCCCATCGTCATCTCCTGCGAAGTGCCCGCCCCGTCTTTGCAAACCATAATGGCGCGTTATGACGGTTACAAGGCGACCGCGTCGCTGCGGCGCGCGTCAGCTTCGAGCGGCGGCGGGCGGTAATGTCTGCTATCGAACCGGGCAGAGGTAATGCGGGATGATCCTGGATAGACCGATCGGCGTCGCCGGGGCCGGCAGCATCGGCTGCTTTGTCGGCGGCACGTATGCCGCCGCCGGTCGCGGCGTTGCGTTGCTGGCGCGTCCGCGCGTGATCCAGGAGATCGAAAGCCATGGGCTCAGCCTGACGAGCTTCGAAGGTCTGAAACAGAAAATCGAACCCCGCCAGTTGAGGCTGTCCGACGACCCCTCGGTTTTTGCCGACGCCGGCATAGTGCTGGTCACCGTCAAAAGCGCCGACACGGCAGAGATCGCGGAAGCGATTGCGCGCCATGCTCCGCCCGATGCCGTGGTCGTCAGCTTGCAGAACGGCGTCGGCAATGCGGCGCTGCTGCGCCGGCGATTGCAGAGGCGCGTCGTGCTCGCGGCCATGGTGCCGTTCAACGTGGTCGCTGCCGGCGAGGGACGGTTTCATCGCGCCACGTCGGGCGACATCGTGATCGAACAGGACGACGTCGATACCGCGCACAGGCTTTCGGTGCCGGGGCTGACGATGCGCGCCACTCGCGACATCGCGGGCGTGCAATGGGGCAAGCTGCTGGTCAATCTCAACAACGCGATCAACGCGCTTTCCGATCCGGCGCTGCGACAGCAGCTCGCGCAGCGTTCATGGCGCATGCTGTTCGCCGACCAGATCGCCGAAGGCTTGGCCGCGGTCAGGGCTGAAGGCATCAGGCCAGTGTCGTCGACGCCGGTCCCGGCAGGCTTCACGCCGCATTTGCTGCGGCTGCCCGACGCCATGTTCGGCATGGTGCTGGGGCGGACGATGAAGATCGATCCGCAAGCGCGCTCGTCGATGTGGGAAGATCTCAAGCGCGGCCGGCGCACCGAGATCGACTATCTCCAGGGCGTCATCACCGGGATCGCCGATCGGCGGGGACTGCAGGTCCCGCTGTCGCGCCGCATCGTTGCGCTGATCAAGCGCGCGGAAGCCGCAGGGCAGGGCTCGCCAGGGCTGACGCCGGAGCAGATTCGTTGAAGCAGCCGCGTCACCATGTTGGACCCGACGACACAACGCCGGCCGCGCGGATGTGTCCCAGTCCGACATCGCAATTTCACGCGCTCGTCACTGCTCACGTATTCACGAATTGAGAGTCTTCAGACCTCTTTGAGGCGCGACTTGGCGATGCCCTCGGCTGGGGCGGATTGACTGCATCTCCTGCCGGCGCGTTGCTGTTCCGGGAGCCCGTACCTCCGATCCTTTTGGCGAAGGTTCCAAGCGACCAATTGGTATACATTATTCCTCGTGGCATACATTATTCCCGATTGTTGCTCAAACGACACAACGATTACTGCAACGCAATAACGCCCTTGCAGTGCGGGAGGCCATTGAAAAGACGCTGTTTAAACGCCGAACTTCCAAATTCTCTTCGCGATTGCGGCAACTTCTGTGAGGGACCGGACACATTGACGGTATTCGACAACCCGGTCAGGTTTGATTCGGGTTTTTTCGCGAAGTCGTTCTAGGGGGATGGCGATGAATAAATATGCAGTTGGCGCGGCCGTTGTGGCCTTGGGGGTAATGTCTCAGGCAATTCCTGCATCTGCCGACAAGCTCGACGATGTGCTGTCGCGGCTCGACGCGATCGAGAAAAACAACGCAAAACTCGCCAAGGAAAATGCCGACCTCAAGTCGCGGCTCAACCATGTTGAGTCGAAGAAGACGACGGCGCCGGCCGGAGCTCCCGCTAACCCCGCAGCGCGCGCGGCCAGCATGACGGGTACGCCGACCCCGCCGAGGTCCGATACGGCGCCCGAAATCGACGTGAATGGCCACGCATATCTCGAGCACAAGAAGGGTAACCCCCTTACCTTCTACACCCCCGGCGGCGAGATCACGGGTTACGGCAACATGGACATCTCGGTCGACGACACCACGAAGGCCTTCGGCGGAAATATTAACAATAACCCTCTCACGACCGGTGGAAGCGAGCCCACTCCGCTGGGCAATATGGGCTTTATGCCGGCGATCTCGACCAATTCTTCCTATCTCGGTGTGCGCGGCTTCCAGCGCGTTCCCAACTTTCCGCTTAACTTCGTCTACCAGCTCGAAGTCGGTTTCGATCTTTCCTCGACGCCCGGCACGAGGCAGAGCAACAGCAATCTCAGCAACACCGTCAACGGCGCTATGTTCAACCGCAACACCTATATCGGCTTTGCGTCGCCCGAATTCGGCGCCATCAAGATCGGCAAGACGATGGCGCCCTACGAAACCTCGACCGGCGGCTTCAATCCGTTCGCGGGCGAGATCGGCGACATGCATGTCATCATGGGCAATACCGGCGGCGACAACCGCGTCGAGTTCGGCTCGCGGCTCGACCACTCGATCTGGTACGAATCGCCGACGATCAGCGGCTTCCAGTTCAATTTCCTGGCCTCGCCGGGTCAGAACCGCAGCACCACCAACGACAATGTCGCCGCAGCCGAATCCGATTGCACCGGCGGCAACGATCCAACCAGCGGCGGGCTGTCGCCGACAGCGTGTAACGACGGCGCGTTCGGCAACGCCATCAGTACCAATCTGAGCTATACCAGGGGGCCGTTCTACGCCACCGTCGCCTATGAACGGCACTACAATGTTAACCGCTCGAGCGACATCACCGCGATTTGGGGCATCCCCCAGAATTTCGGAAGCGGCGGGGCGTACGATACGTGCAACGTCTACACCTGCGATATCACATTCCCCAGCGCCTACTCGAGGGCGCTATACTTCGCGGACGTCGCGGACGAAGACGCGTTCAAGGTCGCCGCCCTCTATACGTTCGCGACCAAGACCACGGTCGGCGGCATCTTCGAAGTCTTCCACCGCTACGTCCCGCCTGCGCTGGATTTCCAGAACGAACGTCAGCGAAAAGGTACATGGGCGTTCCTGACCCAGCAATTGTCGCCGGAAGACAGCATGAGCTTCGGCTGGGCGCATGCGTTCAAGGCGGTTGGCGATCCCGGACAGCATAACGACCTTAACCTGACCACCGCCGACGGCCTCGCAACCTATGCCAGCAACGACAACAACGCCGACATGGTCACCGCGAATTACAAGCACAAGTTCGGACAGAATCTGACCTGGTACACCGATGTGGCGGCGACCATGAACGGGTATAGCGCCCACTACGACCTCGGCGCCGGCGGACGTGCTGTCACCACCGACTCTCACTCCGCGTTCGGTGCGACCGGCGGCCTGCTTTCGGTCCCGCATTTGTGGACCGGCACCACCCTTTTCGGTGCCTCCACCGGCATCCAGTGGAGATTCTAAGTTGAACTGGCTGCGGGACGAGATCGATCGTCCTGCGGTCCTGATCCGGCAAACAGACAAGCGTCAACGGTACACTTTCGAGGGATAATCATGACAAAGAACATCATACTGGGCGCACTCGCCGCTTTGGTTCTTGGTCCGACGGCAGCTTTCGCGGCTGATCTTCCGGTCAAGGCAGCACCCGCCCCCATCGCCGTCTACGACTGGACCGGCTTCTACATCGGTGTTGAAGGCGGCGGATCGCTTGGGACCAGCGACCACGTCGATCGAGCGACGGGCCTCAGCGACGCGAACGGATACAACATCAAAGGCGGCCTGGCCGGCGGCACGCTCGGTTATAACTGGCAGATGTCGAGCTTCGTAGTTGGCTTCGAAGGCGACGCGTCCTGGGTCGGCGAATATGGTAGTAATCCGGACATTGGGCCGGTGGGCAACCCGGCCTTCTCGAGCTTCACCAGGGAAACGTGGATGGCGACCGCCCGGGCGCGCTTTGGGTATGCGGCCAACAACCTGCTCTTCTACGCGACCGGCGGCTATGCGGCTGCGGGGGTTGAAGTCGGCGTCAAGGACGGAATCACAAGCGCTCTCCTCGATTCGGCGACATCGACCCGTAGCGGCTGGACGGCAGGTGGGGGCATCGAATGGGGGTTTGCGCCCAACTGGTCGGCCAAGTTCGAAATGCTCTACATGAAGTTCGATAGCGCAACGTTTGATACGGTTCAGGCGGAAGGCCCTCGCACAGTCCCGCTGACCGACACCGTGGCCCGTTTCGGCATCAATTATCGCTTCGGCGGTCCGGTGGTCGCGAAATACTGACGTCTCCTGACTTGACGGATTAAAAAGCCCCGGCGTCGACCGGGGCTTTTTCATGAAGGCCGTCATTTTCATGAAGGCGTCCTGGGATTCCTGCACTGCGGAGGTCATGCATTCCGCAGCTGGCCCGGCAGCGCAACTGAGCGAGAGATCCTCAACCCAGATCGCGGCGGTCGAACCTCACCACCAGGTGGGGTAATTCTTGTTGGAAATGGTGTTGCCGGGGTAGCGGCCGTCTCCGTAGAGACCACCGTAGCCCGAAGGGTAATTGCTGTAGCCCTGGCTATAACCCCACCGCAGCGCATTTTCGACGGGGAGGTTTGGTTCGCCATTGAGATTAACCGCCGCGGGATTAACCGCCGCGCTGGGTTTGGCGTGGTGCTGCACGTCGCGAGCCATTGCCGGGGCCGCGAGCGCGAGTGTGAGCGAGAGTGCTGTCGCTCCGATCAGCCCGAACTTGGTCATGACGTTCTCCTTTGGTTGGCAGATCAATCGCAGGTGATTTCGCTCGTTCCGAAGGGTGCTTTCACGCGACGAATCCGCGCAACATTATCAGCTAAATCCATCCACCGGTTAAACAGATCGAATTCACCACCATCATCTAACGCTCGATCCTGCTATTAAAACCCGCAGCCTTTCTAAAATTCCATTTATGCAGCCCTGGAATGTTCTCTAACATGGAGAGCGCTGCGACTATAGTCGCATCTCAATCGCTGCTCTGTCGCGCTGCAGCGCAAGGGCCGCCCGCGCAAGGCGTCAAGGATTGCTTAGCCCCTGGCCTTGCCTTCGCGGTATCAGCTTCGCTTTGCCTTGCTCGAAGAAGAGCCGAACAAAACCTTCTTCAGGTCCTTGATGCCCTCGGAAAGCCGCGGCCAGTCGCAGGAAAAGGAATAGGAATGCCGCGTGCAACCCGTGGCCTTCATCCGCTTGATGTCGGTCACGGCCGTCTGCGGTTTGCCGTTACTCGCCGCCGTCGGGGGCGGCTTGTCGTTTTCATTCTTCAGCGAGGCTTGCTGCAACTGCTGCTGCTGCTTCGCCGCGAATGCCGCCGCGATGTTGCTGCGTCGCTGATCGTCGAGATAGGCGGTGTATTGTTCGTCGATGTGCTTCTGCTCTGCCGGTGTCGGATTGGGACCCGCGATATCGAAATTCCGGTTCTGCATGAAATCGAAATAGGTATAGCCGCCGCCGGGCTTTCGCCGTCCGGCAAATTTCGCGTTGCACTCCGACAACGCCGCGGTCCTGGCTTCCTTGGTCGCGGCCTTCTCGGCGATGTCGGCACATTCCTCGAAATCGGCCGGCCCGCGCGACCCCCACCACTGCGCCCGCGCGTGCCAGGGTTGCAGCACGACGCTGCCGGCAATCGCGGCCATCAGCAATGCGAATGTGCGTGATGCGATCACTGACGAATTTCCCAGGAGCGGATTTGATTGATCGGATTGTCGTCATTATTGGCCGGGTTGTCACCCCGAAAAACCGGCACTTTTTTCTTGCATAAGCCGCGAACATCTTCATAGCGCGATCAGCAAAAGTGGAAGCCGGTTTTGCGTCCGATCGCGCTCCAATTGGTTAAAGGCGCATGATCTTATCGCCAAACCGCTGACACTTTGGCGGATCATGCGCCGGTGCGTGGTCCGGACCCGCGAGCTGCGATCGCGCAAATCGGGGAATCGGGTTTTCGCGAAAAGATCAAGCTCAAACAAGAAGATGGACGGGCTAGACACATTCAAACTTGCGGCGGGCCGCCAGTATACGCCAGGCAGCCGCGTGGCAGCTTTCCGTTATGGCTGGCGATGACACGGCCGCTCTGATATTTTGCGGAAAAACCACCCGCGTTCACCGCATCGCTCTGCCCGTATCGCGCTGACCGAGGTGCAAGGCGAACTCGTCGGATTGCAGAGGAAGGCCGGGGATGCTTCTCGTGTTTCTTCGCCACGGCAGCGTTGCAGCGCTCGTGGTGGCGGTGGTAGTTGAAACGCTGGCCTGGCCGTCCGGCATGCTGGCGCTGCATCCCGTGCCGATCCTGCTCGGAGCGCTGCTGTTTTATCTGAGCGAATACGGCATGCATCGTTTCGCCTTCCATGCGCCGCCGCTCTCTTGGCCGCCGGCGCGCAGGCTGCAGCACCGCCTCCATTACGACCACCACGTCGAGCCTAACAGGCTCGATCTGTTGTTTCTGCCGATCTGGTTTCTGGTGCCGAACCTCGCCGTCGCCGCCGGGCTGTTCGCGCTTGTGTTGGGGACGCAGGCCGCGGCATCCGCGCTATTCGGAATGATGCTTGCGATTCTTCATTACGAATGGGTGCATTACGTCGCACACATTCCCTACCAGCCGCGAACGCGGCTGGGGCGCTGGATCAAGCAGTACCACCTGCGTCATCATTTCATCAGCGAGAAACACTGGTTCGGCGTCAGCAATCCCACGCTGGACGGCGTGTTCGGCACGTTTCACGGGCCCGCCGCCTCCGAGAAAAGCCGCACGACCCGCAATCTCTATTCCTGAAGCGAATGCGCTCTCTCTGTTGCAAGCAGCCGGGGCTGTGAGCAGCCGAGCTTTCCGGCAGACCGTTGCGATCAGGCGCTCGGCCGCGATCCCATCCGCGCAATCTCGCCGGCGTCGGCAAGGCCTTCGACTTTCCAGCACAGCTCCATGACCTTCGCCGTCTGCTGCTTCGGCAGGATTCCTTCGGCGAGGTCGGAGAATTTGCGCTCGAGATCGGCGTCGCTCATCGGCTTCTCCAGGCTTCCGATCGCGTGCTCGATCCGCTTCCGCAGCACGCGGCCGTCGACGAGCTCGATCGCCATCTCGACCTGCTCCGGCTTGATCGCGGGATCGATCACGGGAACAACCTTGCCGCGAAGCTCGATGACGGCCGGATCGCGCACGGCGCGGTCGCTGAATTGTTTCTCGCCGCCGGCGCCTTCGATCAGCGCCACCGCAACCGCATGATAGATGCTGAACTTACCCTCCAGTCCTGCCTGAGGGGTCTTCTTGCCGGTCAATTCGAGTACCAGCGGATGCACCTTCAACTCGATCCGCTTGACCTGGTCGGCGGTGAATTTCTGCTCGCTTCTGAGCTGGATGGCGGCGTCAATGGCCGGATGCAGGACGATGCCGCAGGCGAAGGGCTTGTAGGTGTTGAGCGCCGCCTCGTAGCGCTGGCCAAGGCCCTCGGTGATTTCGCGATAATCCTGCTTGGTGCTGATGGTATTGGCCCAGCCGCGCTTGGCCTCGATCATGCCGTCGGAGCTGGTATAGTTTTTCGAGGCCAGTACGGCTGCGAAAATGCCGTTGCTGGCCGCACGGCCCGGATTGAAGCTCTTGTTCATCGAACCGAAGGATTCCCGCAAACCTACCGGCTGCGATGCCGCGAGCCCGAGCGCCCAGACCATCTGCTGCTCGTTAAGACCGAGTAGCTTGCCCGCTGCCGCCGCCGCGCCGAACACGCCGGCGGTGCCGGTGATGTGCCAGCCCACGTCGTAGTGATTGGGATAGACCGCGTTGCCGATCCGGCATTCGGTTTCGACGCCGAGCACCAGCGCGTTGAGAAAATCCTTGCCCGATACCGGCTGCATCTCCGACAGCGCCAGGATCGCGGATGCGACCGGGCCGGCCGGATGGATGATGGTTTTCAGATGGGTGTCGTCATAGTCGAAGATGTGGCTCGACACGCCGTTGATGAAAGCGGCATTCATGATGTCAAAGCGCTCCGGGCGGCCGAACAGCGAAGCCTGGTGCGGCCCCGAGAACGGCGCCAGCGCTGACGCCGCGATGTCCACCGTCTGGTGGTGCGAGCCGCCGATCGCGACCCCCACCCAGTTGAGCAGGGTCCGCACGCCTTCCTTGCGCACGTTTTCCGGCAGGTCGTCATATTTGGCGCTGACCACGTAATGGGCGAGGATGCGGGTGACGTGCGGCGGGGCGGAAGCGGCGGCAGGTTTTTGCGCCTCGGTCGATGGTGCCTGAGCGGACGCCGAGCCCGATGTTGCGCCGGCGAGAATGGGAAGGCTCGCGGCGGCGCGCAAAATCGTCCTGCGGTCAGTGAACGGCATGTTGAGGCTCTCTGCTTCTTTGATGAAAAGACCGGTTTGTTTGTACAATCGAACAACCGGGAAATACAGGGAGCTGATGACGCGACGGGCCGGATCGTGGTGGTCATGCCGCCGTCGGCGATCACGGCCGTGCCGCGGAAAAGTGCTCCGCCGTTCGTGACCGGCCGATGTCACGATCGCGGCGAACCTCCGCTTTGATGACGGCAATGATTGCCTTGCGGGAGCCCGGTGCAACGGGCGCCGCGACCCGGAGATGGGTTCTTGGACTGGCGATCCCGCGCTTGCTCTGGTATTTAGAGCTCAAGCCCGCCTTCAAAAGCGGGGTTTCGGTCCCGTAGCTCAGCCGGATAGAGCGACGGTTTCCTAAACCGTAGGTCGCATGTTCGAGTCATGCCGGGATCGCCAATAAAATCAATGACTTAGACGGATTTTGGCAATACGGTCCGAGTTAAAAAATTCCAAAAGACAGGGCCCGTCGCGCGGTAACACAACAACATGTTTTTAGTCGCAGGGAACTTCTCAGTTGCGGATCAAGAAGCCGTTCGCCGTGGCCGACCAAGCCTCTCATGACATGCTCTGCCGACGGAGGGGCTACTTGGTCGATTGGCTTGCGGGCGCTAAACCGCCACGTCGAGCGAGTGTTTAATCCGGGTCCGCATTCGGCGTCGGCACGGTTGTAGCTGTCATCAAGGCCCTAGGCTCGGCCTTTTGAAACGTCGTGCGCTTAATTGCGGGTTCTTTCGGGTTGCACCGTCAGCCGCAAAGCCACTTCGGTCTTGCCGTTTAAAACCTCGAGAAGATGGTCGCAAGTTAGGCAACGGAATTCGCCCAGAGCACCTAGTGGTCCAAATCTGACACTTCGATTCGCTTGGGGATTCCCTGAAGAACTCGCGTGTGCGAGTCTAGGGCATGCACAAACGAACGAATATCCAGTTGAGCCGAGCCGACCGTAGCAAGCTTAAAGCCGTGGTCGCCAACCGCAATAGCCCGCAGAAGCACGTTTGGCGGGCCAAGATCGTCCTTCTGACCGCCGCTGGGCGCGGCACGGCAGAGATCATGGAAGCTACCGGCAAGGCCAAGACGGTGATCTGGCGCTGGCAGGAACGTTTCCGCGACGAAGGAGCCGCGGGCCTTTGGCGAGACAAGACGCGGCGGTCGCGCATTCCGCCGCTGAGCCCCGAGGTGTCTAAACTTGTGGTCGCCCTGACGTTGGCAGGCCCGCCGCCGGCGGCCAGTCACTGGACCGGTTCGGCGATGGCGAAGGCAGCCGGGATCAGCGTCAGCTCGGTACAGCGGATATGGCGTGCTCATGGCCTCCAACCGCACAGGGTCCGCCAGTTCAAGCTGTCCAGCGATCCGCAGTTTGCCGCTAAGCTGCACGAGATCGTCGGCCTCTACGTCGATCCGCCCGACCATGCCATTGTCTTGTCAGTTGATGAGAAGAGCCAAATCCAGGCCCTCGATCGCACCCAGCCGGGGCTGCCGATGAAGAAGGGGCGCGCCGGAACCATGACACATGACTACGAGCGCCATGGCGTCACCACCTTGTTCGCGGCACTCGATGTTCTTGAGGGTAAGGTTATCGGCCAGTGCATGAAGCGCCATCGCCATCAGGAGTTCATCCGGTTTCTGAACGTCATCGAGGCAAGAGTACCCAAGAAAAAGACGATCCACATCATCATCGACAACTATGCCACCCACAAGCATCCCGACGTCATGCGGTGGCTCGAAAAACATCGGCGGTTTGTCTTCCACTTCACCCCGACATCCGCTTCCTGGCTCAACGCCATCGAGGGCTTCTTTGCCAAGCTCACAAAGAAGCGTCTCAAGCGCGGCGTTTTCCGATCCTTGCGGGAACTCAAAGATGCCATCCACCGCTTCCTCGACGACACCAATGCAAACCCAAAGCCCTTTACCTGGACCAAGGACCCAAACAAAATCATCGCCGCCGTCAAACGGGGGCACCAAGTGTTAGATTCGATCCACTAGTCTCGTAACCAACTCAATGCGGCGGTAGCCCGCCTTGCAGTTGGGACAGGTGACATCGGACTTTATCATGTCCCGGAAGCTACCACCCCTTGCGTGGCCAATCAAAACGCATTCAAGGTCGTCTTATTGGGGAGGGCTTACTCCCAGTGCGGGTTCCTGCCTGTTATCGCACTGTCACCAAGAGCGGTTAGTGTGACCTGTTCAGAGGTCGCCAATCATGAACCGACTTGTTTCCGGATCGCGCTTTTTCATCTTTTGGTTCTTGGGTTCAGCCGCCTACTTCTATTTTGCGTATACTTCAGGAAAAGATACCCCGTGGTGGCTCTTGGTGTTCGGAGCAATCGCACTGGGCATCGACTGGCGCGAGAGAAATGGAGGCTGGATTTCAGATTAGCAGCCGCTAAACCACGGTGCGCTGCTGCGCTGGTTCTCGCCTAAGCGCGGCCACGTGCTGCCAAAGGCCTTCATTCCCACTAGCGGAGGAAAGCGGGTTGATCGTGCCGCTGGGGAACTGGGTGCTTCGCGAGGCCTGCCGCACCGCTGCGGGCTGGCGAGACGACATCACGGTTGCCGTCAATATCTCGCCGGAGCAGATCGCGCAGAATGATCTGCCGACCGCCGCACATGAAATTCTGCTCGAGACCGGTCTTGCACCGTCGCGGCTGGAGCTTGAAATCACCGAAGGGGTATTCATCAACGATTTCTCCCGGGCGCTCTCGGCGCTGTTGAGGCTGAAGTCGTTGGGCGTGCAGATCGCGATGGACGATTTCGGCACCGGCTATTCCTCGCTCTCCTATCTGCAGGCATTTCCGTTCGACCGCATCAAGATCGACCGTTCCTTCGTAACCGACCTCGGCAAGAACAACCGTTCCGATTCGATCGTCCGCACCGTTATCAGCCTCGGTCAAAGCCTAGATATTCCACTGCTGGCAGAAGGAGTGGAGACCGAGGAACAGTTTGCAAAGCTACGCGAGCTCGGATGCCAAAGTGTGCAGGGCTACCTGTTTGGACGGCCGCAGCCGTTTGTCGAAATCGCCGAAAAGGCAGGGACAGTCGGCCGAGTGCTAACCAGCCGGCTCAAGTGAAAACGCGGCGAACGCCTTCGTTCATCCGGGCGTTTTGCATGGCGAAGCCGATTTTATTCGCATGAAGACCAAGGTTGCGGAAGGGACTGGCGTTCTCTTCAGAACTTGACCGTAATGCCGGAGTACAGCGATTTTTCGGTGCAGCTCCCGTTGTTCAGGCCTGCCGTAAAACAAAGCCGGTCGGCGGGATTGCCGTCATCGTGCCCGAATTTGTTCTCCCAATAGCGATAGGCAACAAACAGCTGAACGAGTTGGGAATACTTCTGGCCCCAGAGCGCCTTGCCGGCGTCGAGCGTCAGACGGATGGGTTCGGTCCTGATTTCGGTCCTGGTGTCGTAATAGGGGTTGACGATGCCGGGAGCCGCGCCCGTTCCTTTCGGTCCATAGAATCCGGCGCGACCGCTGATGGCAAAAAACTGCAGGCTTGGCGGCAGGAAGCCCAGATCCATGTAGTAGTTGAGCTCGACCGCCCAGGTCGGATTGAAACGCGTGTTTCCATCCGGAATGCCGGGGTATGGCGCGGTGAATGCAGGCGTCAGGAACGTGTCGTGATTCCATTCCTGATAGTACAATGGGGCTACATTGAAGTAGCCCTTGTAAGGCAGGGCGAATGCGAGCTGCAGACCGGCGACGATATCGCTTCTGCTCGGCGCTTCGAAGTTGTTTTTCGTCGCAACATCGACGCCAACCTCGAACGAAACGCTTTGCAGGTGCCCCATTGTAAAGGCGTGCGTCTTGAAGATCTCGTTCCAGCCGAACGTGCTACGGATCTGGCCCAGCAATTCCGTCGCGCCGGCGCACCCAAATACGGGGGCATGGTAATTACCACAGGGATTGGCCGGATCGCTGTGGTCCGACTTGATCAGGTTGAAGTTGGCGAAGTTCGTGCCGTAGGCCCAGACATCGAAGTGGGTGTACGAGTAAGATTGCTTTGCCGTTTTTCCCGGTACGCCCGGATCTGCCCCTTCGGGAAGATAGGAGTAGGTCAGGTAATTCTCGTTCACGGAAAACAGTGCCAGATCGGCAACCGGCGGCGCCTTGATGGGAGCAGGACTTGATTCAGCGGCACTGGCGATGTTGACGGGTGTCAGAACTGCGATTGAGACGATAGCCGCCACAACTGCAGGGAGACGACAGGGCATTCGCGCGATCCGCATGTTACAAGTCTGGCACGCTTGCTTCGCTGCGGCCTTTGATATGAATCAATGCGGCGTCATTGCCGGACGTCGGCCTACATAACCGTGGACTTCTCGCATCTGCGAACGGGCATGGCCCGCTCCACGCATGCAGGGTCGGCGCCACCTGGACGACCGATCGCCCTTTTCGGGAAGCGCAGGAGGCGATCGACGCGGCGTGACCGGTGCCTAGGTCGAGTATCGGGGCGGAACGCAGCGCGCGGCGCTGACTATATGGATGCGCGAATTCGCGCTAACGTGCGGGTGGTACTGGAACAGAGCCGACGTGAGTGAGGGAGAATCCTGGTGAATCAACACAGCATCCCGTTAGGCAAGATCTTGGGGATTCCGATCGGCCTGGATTATTCCTGGTTCGTGATCTTCGCGCTGCTCACCTGGATGCTGGCGGGCAGCTACTATCCCGACGAATTCAAGCATTGGCCGCCATTGCTGTACTGGCTGATGGGCGCGGTGACGGCCATCATGCTGTTTGTGAGCGTGCTGCTCCACGAGCTCGGGCACTCCGTGGTGGCGTTGCGGTACAGAATTCCGGTTCGCAGTATCACGCTTTTCCTGTTCGGGGGTGTCGCTCAAATCGGGGCGGAACCGCCGAGTGCGATCGCCGAGTTCTTTATCGCGGTCGCGGGCCCGCTCGTCAGTCTCACTTTGGCGATCCTTTTCTACGAGGCGCAACCGCTGCTGGGCGGCGTGGAGCCGCTGTTGGGCCTGGCCAAGTATCTGGCCTACATCAATTTTGCCCTGGTGCTGTTCAACCTGATACCGGGGTACCCGCTCGATGGGGGTCGCGTCTTGCGGGCCGTCGTGTGGGCGATCACAGGAAATATGGGCCGGTCGACCATCATCGCAGCAAATGTCGGCCGGTTCTTTGCCTTCTTGCTGATCTTTGCCGGCGTCTGGCAGATGTTCGGCGGCAATCTCGGTGGAGGCCTCTGGATTGCGTTCATCGGCTGGTTCCTCGACAACGCGGCTTCCGTCCAGATACAGCAAGTGATGTTGCGAGGTCTGCTGACGGGTCGTCGGGTTTCGGAAGCCATGAGCACGCATTGCGCCATCATTCCGGAAGATCTGACGCTCCAGCAATTGGTGGACGAGCAGATCCTCAGTGGAGGGCAACGCAGTTTCCTGGTCAACCGCGGAGACAAGACCGTTGGTTTGATAACGTTGCATCGGATCAAGACAGTGCCGCGTCCCGAATGGGCGACGACGCGCGCCGCCCAGGTCATGCTTCCCATGGAACAGCTGAAATGCGTCGATCCCGATGCCGAGCTGTGGTCCGCCCTCCAGATGATGGATCGCAATGGAGTCAACCAGATGCCTGTCATCCGCGGTCAGCATGTGATCGGCATGTTAAGCCGGGACGACGCCATCACGTTTCTGGGAACGCTGCAGGAATTTGGGCCCCCACCGGCCCAGCGGCTGACAAAAATGGATGCCGCTTGATGGATCTCACCTCAAATATTGAGAGCGGGTGGTTCAGCGATGTCGATGAAAGAACTGGCGCTGGCCAAGGTCTATCAGTTGATTGAACCGGGGCCGGTGGTCCTGTTGACCACCGCCCGCAGCGGCCGCGCCAACGTCATGGCGATGTCCTGGCACATGATGGTCGAGTTTGAGCCGCCGCTGGTTGCCTGTGTCGTCAGCGATGCCGATTACAGTTTTGCCGCGTTGCGCGCGACGAAGGAGTGCGTGATCGCCATTCCGGCGGCGCACCTTGCCAAAAAGGTCGTGGATGTCGGCAATTGCTCGGGCCGCGACGTCGCGAAGTTCGAAAAATTCGGGCTGACGCCGATGCCGGCCCAGCGCGTCGCCGCGCCCTTGATCGCCGAGTGTTTTGCCAATCTCGAATGCAAAGTGGCTGATAGCCGTCTGGTGAACACGCGCAATCTGTTCGTCCTCGAGGTGTTGAAAGCCTGGATCGACCCGACGCAAAGGAATCCGAAGACCATCCACCATCACGGCTACGGCAAGTTCGTCGTCGATGGTGAAGCGATCAAGCTCAAATCGAGAATGCGATAATCGGCAATTCCTTGTCAGCCGCGGGGATACCCGACCGACTGCGCGAAGGTGACGAACTGCTGGTCCGGAAGCTGCATGGCCTTGCCGAGCTTCGGACCATCGACTGCTCCCCGAAACACGGTAGCGAGCCCTTCGGAGGCGCAGAACAGATATACGTTCTGCCCGATAAAGCCGGCATCGACGCAGGCGTAGAGACGGCGTTCTTCGGGAGCAACGTCCATCATGCGTTCGCCGTGGGCGACATAGACGAGATTCAGCGGCGCGGTCGCGACAAATTCCTGAAGACCGGTCTGCGCGCGAAGATCTTCCTTCATGTAGGGGAGCAGTCTGTGGGTCTTCGGCTCATAGAGCCAGACGCCATCGGCCATCGCGAGATAGACATCGAGCACCATGATATGACGCCAATAGGGAACGGTACGGCCGTCACTCGCCGGGCGATTGACGCCGAAGGCCGCCCACAACAGGTCGGACAGAACCTGCACCGGCAGCGGCCGGTCGGCATATTCGCGGGTGGAGCGCCTCAATTTCAGCGCCGCCGTCAATGATTGACTGCCGTCGCTTCGCGGCGGCGGCAAGTCTTTTGGCTTGAATTCCTGCGCGGCTACGACCGCTGGCGTCGCGGCAAGCGCCGCAGCGGCAAGAATTCCAGCATTGGCCTGGCGTCGTGTCATCATCCTGTTCCCTTTCGCCCGAAGCCTTGGCGGGTGAACCGAATTGCCGAGAACCTGAACGCTTGGCAGTTCCTCTTTCTGCGCGGCCAACCCTGGATGGCTATCACAGGTTAATCGTCAATCGATCGTCGACGGATGTCACCCCGGGAGTTGACCATGCCGCATTTTCGACCTTGTGGCGTTCATCCCAATTGTCCACGCTCCCTTCCAAGACGACCCTGTTGCCGTTCTGCACGGTGATGCGGATTCCGTCCGCTTCGACCTCCGCATGGCGCTTGAGCGCGGACTCGATCTTTTCCCTGATGTCGGATGCTTCGACATGGGGCTTGATCCTGATATTGTTCGTTACGCCGATGACGCCGGAAAGCTTGCGGACGTCTTCTTCGGCAGCGGTTCGTTCATAATACCAGTCAACATCTCCTGTAAGGGTGACCCACCCGTCCTGCACGAGAACATCGACCGCATCGACAGGAACGAAAACGTCCCAATTCAGAATGTCGGAAGCGCGCTGCGCGATTTGATCGTCCGCGGTCTTGCTCAGGAACGGATAGCGGACTTCGATATTTTCAGCGATGGCATGGACGCCTTTCACACGCCGTGCGGCTGCGATCGCGGCAAGTTTCTCCGCGTAGCTATTGACATGCCCGCTCAGGGTTACGACGTTCTTGTCAACGGCCACGCCGACATGTTCGCCGCTAAAGCTGGGATCGAATTCGAATTCGTCGATGACGTCCTGGCGAAGTTGAGCCTCGGTCATGAGCTGCCTCCATGAATTTTGCAACATCATCCTGAGCGCTTGCGCGGGAAAGACATTGATCCGCATCAAGATGCGCGGAAGCCGCCGCGCGGCTTGATTCGGCTCGGAACTGAAGCCCGGCGGGGGCGCGGTTATTCCAGCGATTTCCTGAACCTCAGGATACTGACTGTCAGCAGCACTGCCGCAATGGTCGCCATGGCCGCGAATTCCGGCCACAGAACGGCGAATCCGACACCCTTGAGGAAGGTCCCCCTGATCACAATGAGATAGTAGCGCAGCGGATTGACATAAGAGAGCCACTGCAACACCTCCGGCATGCTCGAGATCGGAAAGCTGAAGCCCGACAGTGTGAAAAGCGGATTCACGACGAAAAAATTGGTCGCAAATGCCTGTTGTTGAGTCGAGCAGATCGTCGAGATCAGGAGCCCAAGCGCAAGCAGACTGAAAAGATACAAGGTCGTGCCGAACAAGAACACGAGCGGGTTGCCGACGAACGGAACCTGGAACCACAATATGCCCGTGATCGTGACCAGCCCGGCGATACCCATTCCGACGACGAAGAACGGAACAGTCTTGCCGAGGATGAATTCGGCCGGTCGTATGGGGCTCACCATGATCTGTTCGAGCGTGCCGACCTCGCGTTCCCGCACGACAGCGAAAGCGGTGAGGTTGACCAGCATGACGAGGGTGATCGTGGCGATCAAACCGGGGACGAAGAACCAGCGGCCGTTGAAATCCGGATTATACCAGGGACGCTGTGCGATGCTTACCTGCACGAGCCTCGAGCCATTTATTCCCCGGATTCTTTCCGCCAGATCGGTCGCGTAGTCCTGCGAAAACCCGGCGGCGATCGTATTGACGTAGCCGAGCGCAATCAGGGCGGTATTGGAATTGGTGCCGTCGACGATCACTTGAAGAGGCGCGGCCTGGCCTTTGCGCAACAGATTGGCAAAGCCGGCATGGATCACCAGCGCGACGGCGGCGTCGCTGCGGTCGATCGTGGCTGTGATCTCATCCTGGGTCGTCGCCGACTGCACGATGTTCAGCCTGTCGCTCGAGGTAAATCTTGCGATCAGCTCCCGACTTTCCTGGGTGTGGTCGAGGTCGAGCACCGCGGTGGAGACATGATAGACCTCGAAGGTGGCTGCGTAGCCGAACAGGAGGAGTTGGACGACAGGCGGCACGATCAGGCGGAAGCGGCCCCATTTGTCACGCCAGAGCTGAATGAACTCCTTGACCAGCATGTGCGAGACCCGGTTCAGCATCGCGCGCCTCAGTCCAGGCTCTTGCGGAATGCCCGTGCGGCCAATGTCATGACCGCCGCGGCGTAAACCAGAAGAAAGATAATGGGCATGGCCAGCGCCGGGATACCCGCGCCCTTGAGAAATATCGCCTTGATGATGGTCACGTAGTATCGGGAATAAACCAGATACGTGATGTCCTGGGTAAGCGTCGGCATCTGATCGATCGGAAACACGTAGCCGGACAAGAGCGTGGTCGGCAGCATCGTCAGCAACAGCGCCACCTGGCTTGCGCCGATCTGGCTGCGGATCAGGACCGACAGCAAATAGCCGATTCCCAGCACGACGATCAGGAACAGGGTCGTGGTGACGAACAGGGTAAAAAGCGTGCCGCGAAACGGCACGCCGAACCAGAATGTCGCGATCACAAGACAAAACGCAGCGTCGACCCAGCCCAGCACAAGGTAAGGCGCGAGCTTGCCGACCATCACCTCGCTTGGCGTGACCGGCGTGGATACCAATAGCTCCATGGTTCCCCGTTCCCATTCCCGCGAAATGGTGAGCGAGGTGAGCTGCGCCCCGACCAGCGCCATGATGACCGCGACCAATCCGGGGATGATGAAGTTGCGGCTCTCCAGATCTTCGTTGAACCAGACCCGCGACTGGACGGCCATGGGTTGAATGAGCTGGAACTGCTGGCCCTGGCGGTCCAGCGCGTCGAGCACCATCTCGCTCGAATAGCCGGCGACGACGGCGGATGCATAGCCGAAGGCGATGTTGGCCGTGTTGTCGTCGGTCGCATCCAGGATGGCTTGCACCGTCGACCGGCCGGTATCGTTCAGGCGCTGCGAGAAATCCGGCGGGATGACGACGGCGAGCTTGCAATCGCCGCGGTCGATCGCCGCAACCAGCGCGGGATAGCTCTGCAGGTTGCGGGAAATCCTGAAATAGTTCGATGCCTCGAAGCGCTTGAGCAGCGCCTGGCTGTCCTGGCTTGCCTCGCGGTCGAACGTGCATATCGGGATGTGCTTGAGATCCAGCGTCACGCCGTAGCCCAGCAGGAACATTTGCGTGAAAGGCATCAGGAGCGCGATCATCAGGCTGCGGGGGTCGCGCCAGATCTGCAGCAATTCCTTGAGTGCGATGGCCTTGAGCCGACGGATCCTCATGCGGCTTTCCCCCCCGGGGCGGCGTCGGCCGCGACAAGCTGCACGAACACGTCCTCCAGCGATGGAGAAATTCGCGCGATATGGCGCGGACGCAAGCCTTTCGCGGCGAGCAGTTCGGGAAGCTCAGTGAGGCTCTTCTCGGCATTGCCGACGAGGACGTGCAGCGCATTGCCGAAAACAGAACAATCGCGCACGTCTTTCGCGCCCTGTAGGGCTTCGAGCGTTTGGCCGAGCGCGTCGCATTCCAGCAGCAGCAGTTCGCCGCCGATCGCCGTCTGCTTGAGTTTTGCGGGGCTGCCGGTTGCGATCAGGCGCCCGTGATTGATCAGCGCGATGCGATGGCAGTATTCGGCTTCCTCCATGTAATGGGTCGACACCAGAACGGTGACGCCCTCGCTTGCCAGGCTATGGATCAGATCCCAGAAACGCCGCCGCGAGGCGGGCTCGACGCCGGAAGTCGGTTCATCCAGGAACAGAATGGGAGGCCGGTGCATCACCGCGCAGCCCAGCGCCAGCCGTTGCAGCCATCCGCCCGCGAGCGTTCCGACCAGCGCGTGCTCACGGCCGGTGAGCCCTGCCATGTCGACCGCAAAACGCATGCGCTCGGAAAGCTCGGCGCGCGGCACGTTGTAGATGCCACCGAAGAAATTCAGATTCTCCTCGACCGTGAGGTCGCGGTACAGCGAGAACTTCTGTGACATGTATCCGATGCGTTGGCGCACGCCTTCGGGATCGCGCGAGACATCGATCCCGGCGACGATCGCGCGGCCGCTGCTGGGCCGGAGCAACCCGCACAGCGTGCGAATGATCGTCGATTTCCCCGCGCCGTTCGGACCGAGGAAACCCATGATCTCGCCGCGCGAAATCCGGAAGCTGACATGGTCGACCGCAACGAAGTCGCCAAAACGCTTGACGAGATCGTCCGCGATAACCTGATCGGTGCCGTTCGCCTGCAGGGATTGCCCGGCCTCGTTCACGGCGCTTCTCCGCTTTCCAGCAGCGCGACAAACGCGTCCTCGATGCTGGGCGAGGCGACCGCGATGTCGGAAACCGGTACGCCGGCAAGGCCAAGGGTCTCGCGCAACTGCGGAATGCGCAGGTCAGCATCGTCGACGACAGCATGGACCCCGTCGCCGACCAGCAGCACCTGACTGACCCCAGGCCGTCCGCTGATGGCGCTGCGCACCGCGCGGCCGTCATTGGACGAGATCGCGATCAGCGCGCCCGGCATGTGTTTCTTGAGTTCCGCCGGCGTGTCGCAATAAAGCGCGCGGCCGCTGTGCAGAAGCGTGAGCCGGTTGCAGCGCTCGGCTTCGTCGAGATAGGCGGTAGATATCACGATGGTGACGCCGTCTTCGCGCAGCCCATAAAGGATGCGCCAGAAATCCCGTCGCGACACCGGATCGACGCCCGTGGTGGGCTCATCGAGCAGCAATATCTTCGGCGTATGCACGAGGGCGCAGGCAACGCCGAGCTTCTGCTTCATTCCGCCGGATAGCTGACCGGCCCTGAATCCACCGAAATTGCTCATGCCGGAAGCCGCAAGCAGGCGGCTCGCACGCTCGCGGCGGATTGCCGGGGGAACCTCGAACAGATCGGCATAAAAGCGGATATTTTCATCGACCGTGAGGTCTTCGTAGAGACCGAAGCGTTGCGGCATATAGCTGACATGCTGCTTTGCCTCCTCCGGATCAGCCACCGCATCGATGCCGTCGATGACGATGGCGCCGCCATTCGGCCGCATCACGCCCGCCAGCATTCGCATGGTTGCGGTCTTCCCGGCGCCGTCGGGCCCGACGAGACCGAAAATCTCGCCCCGGTTCACCGAGAAACTCAGCCGATCCACCGCTGTAAATTCCGCGAAACGCTTGATCAGCCCGTCAACCTGGATGATCGGGGGTTGCGTGGTCATGACTGGCCTGCCGGCATGGCCTCCAGCACCGCATCGGCCGGCATGCCAGGAACCAGCTCGTGGGTTGGATTGTCGATGTCGATCTTGATGCGATAGACCAGCGTGACCCGCTCGGCGTGGGTTTCGACGCTTTTCGGCGTGAACTCGGCAGCGGAGGAAATAAAGGAGACGCGGCCCTTGTAACTCTTCCCCGGATAGGTGTCGGTCTTGACCGTCGCGGTCTGATCAAGCCGAATCTTTCCGATATCAGTCTCGTTGATATAGGCGCGCAGCCAGATGTGATCGAGATCGGCCAGCGTCAGCACCGGGGTACCCGGCACCATGATCTCCCCAAGCTCCGCCTGGCGCACGGTGATCACGCCGTCGAACGGTGCCGCCAAAACCGTATAATCGAGCACGATCTTGGAAAGCTTGAGGGCCTCTTCTGCGTTGACGATGTTGGCCTTTGCAAGCTCGATCTGACGCTCCGCGGCCTGCGCCAATGCCTCGTCACGCTCGATCCCGGCGTTTGCCTTCTTCAATGCGGCGCGGGTCAGATCGCGCGCTTCGATAGTGCCCGCACCCTTTTTCATCAGGTCGTCCGCGCGGGTGAATTCCAGCTTCGCCAGCTCAAGATCGGCGGCGTCACTTTCGAGAAGCTTTTGAGCGGCCGCGCAGTTCTGCTCGGCCGTTGCAAGTTGACGTTTTTGCACCTCAAGCGTGGTTTGGGAGATGGCGACCTGCTGACGGTAATCCGAATCGTCGAGGCGCGATAACAACGTGCCGGCCTTGACCCATTGGCCTTCGTTGAAGGGTAACTCGACAATGCGAGACTGAACGGTCTTGAAGCCGAGCACGCTTTGATGAGCTTCGATATTGCCAGAGAGAAAAATCGTTTGGTTCTGGCTGTCGGGTCTTAACCACCCGATGATCGCATCCCGTTGCCAGTATGCTGCCAGCCCCGCGACGGCAAACAACAGAGCACCAATCAACAAGGTTCGCTTCGTCGGTTTCGGCACGGCCATTTTCCATCTCACCGAACAGGTAAAATCAATGTCGAGATTCGCGGCATCGACGACTGCAATCGTGCGATGTGTCAGTATTTGCTGGCGGAAACTACGCGGTATCGCCCGGCCGCACTTGATTGAGGTCAATCCGCCGGGCGCAAAATCCCTTGGTTAACATGCGGTTCGAGGCGGACAGCAGCCGCCACGCCGCTATGCAGATTCGCCGCGGCACTGCGACGGCTATTGATCCATCGCAAAACGGCGTTTGCCAGTTCAGCCAGATTGTTTTTCTCTGGGAGGAGCAAATCAATGGGAATTGCAGGGCAGGCATCATCACGCGATATCGATCAGGTTGGCCAACGGCCAAACTGGATTAGGGCCAATTGGGGATTGGTATTGGCGGCGGTGGTGCTGCTCGCAATCCTGCTGCTGCCGACGCCGGCGGGGCTAGCGGTCGCAGGCCATCGCATGCTCGCGGTGTTCGGCTTCGCGGTCATCGTTTGGGTCACCGAAGCGCTCGACTATGCCGTGAGCGCCGTGGTCATCGCGGCATTGATGGCCTTCTTCCTCGGCATTTCGCCGAGCATCACCAACCCCAATGTATTGATCGGCACGGTTCAGGGTCTCACCATCGCCATGAGCGGCTTCGGTAACACGGCGCTGACGCTGGTGGCCGCCGCCTTGTTCCTTGCCGCCGCCATGACGATCACCGGCCTCGATCGCCGGATCGCGCTCGTGATCCTGTCGCGGGTCGGCACTCGAACCAACCGGATCGTGATCGGCGCGATCGTCGTGTCCACGGTGCTGGCCTTCCTGGTGCCCAGCGCGACGGCGCGAGCGGCCGCGGTGATCCCGATCATGATGGGCGTCATTCTCGCCTTCGGCGTCGACAAGAAGAGCCGGTTCGCCGGCCTCCTGATGATCACGACGGTCCAGGCGGTCAGCATCTGGAACGTCGGCATCAAGACCGCGGCGGCGCAGAACATGGTCGCTATCGGCTTCATCCAGAAGATGCTGGGTCATGACATCACATGGCTGAGCTGGCTGGTCGCTGCGGCGCCATTTTCGATTCTGATGTCGATCGGGCTTTATTTCATCATGATGACGATGATGCCGCCTGAAGCGAAGGAGATCCCCGGCGGCCATGCCACCGTGCAAAAATCCCTGACCGAACTCGGCCCGATGACCGGCAAGCAGGGCCGCCTTCTGGCCGTCTCCCTCATCTTGCTGTGCTTCTGGGCGACCGAGGGCGTGCTGCATTCCTTTGACAGTTCGACCACGACGACCATTGCCGTTGCTCTGCTGTTTTTGCCCGGCGTCGGGATCATGGACTGGAAAACCGCGAACCCGCTGATCCCGTGGGGTACGATTGTGCTGTTCGGGGTAGGCATCAGCCTCGGCACGGCCTTGCTGCAAACCCAGGCCGCACAGTGGCTGGCCAACCTCATTGTGGAATGGTTCGGGCTCAATCAACTGCCCTCCCTCACCATTCTTGCTGTGATGGCGGCATTCCTGGTCATCGTCCACCTCGGCTTTGCCAGCGCAACAGCGCTGGCGTCGTCGCTGATTCCGATCGTGATCGCGGTGCTGCAGAAAGTGCAGACCCCTGGCATCAATGTGCTCGGCATGACCCTGGTGCTGCAGTTCGTGGTCAGCTTCGGCTTCATCCTGCCGGTCAATTCGCCTCAAGGCATGGTCGCCTACGGCACCGAAACCTTCGTGGTGCGCGATTTTGTCCGCACCGGCATCGCGATCACGGTGCTGGCCTATCTGCTCACGCTTCTGCTCGGCGCGACCTACTGGCGCTGGCTCGGTTACGTGTGAGGAGCACACGGTGCCCCGCTCATCCATAGCCGTCGTATTCGCGGGAAGCGGTGGGTCCGGCGCGATGACCGCCGGGGCCGTCTTTCTTCGCGCCGCTGCCACGGCCGGTTACTACGGAATGATGACGCAACTGTTCGGCGCCCAGGTGCGTGGCGGCGAATTGGCTGCGCTGGTGCAGATTTCGGCCGAGCCGATTGATGCCCAGCCGGACCGCTACGATCTGTTTGTCGCGCTGGACTGGGACAAGGTCGAGCAGTTCGCGGCCGAGATTCCGCTCGATGAGACCAGCGTCATTATCGCCGACCCGGACGCGGGACCGGTCCCGGCCGGCATTGCAAGGTCGAACGGGCGCGTGGTCGCGTTGTCGATGAATGATACGTCGGTGACCCGGCAGGAGCGCGCGTTGCACGGCCGGCGCGTCAACATGTTCGCCACCGGTGCGGTCGGGGCGTTGATCGGACTTGGTGCCAATGATGTGCAAGCCGCCGTTGAAAGTATTTTTGAGGGTAGGGGCGAATCGCTCATTGCCGCCAACGTCAAGGGCGCCATGGCCGGCGCGGTCGCTGCAGCCGCATTGACGCTTGATGCGCGGCTCAATCCGCCCGCGCTTGCCGCGCGCTGGCTGATCAGCGGCAACCAAGCCGTTGCCTTGGGCGCGCTGCGCGCCGGCGTGCGTTTCGTCGGCTGCTATCCCATCACGCCGGCGACCGATCTGGTCGAATGGTTGTCGCCGCAGCTGCGCAAGCTTGGTGGCTGCCTGGTGCTGGCAGAGGATGAACTTGCCGCCATCAATATGACCGTCGGGGCGTCCTTCGGCGGCACGCCGGCCATGACCGTCACTTCCGGACCGGGTTTCTCGCTGATGGTCGAAACGCTGGGCCTGGCGGTGGCGGCCGAGGTACCGGTCGTGGTTGTCGATGTGATGCGTGCCGGACCATCCACCGGCATTGCCTCCAAGACCGAGCAAAGTGACATCAATCTCGCGATCTACGGCGCGCATGGCGATGCGCCGCGGGTGGTGCTGGCGCCGATGTCGGTCGCCGACTGCATCAATACGACCGAGTACGCGGTCTATGTCGCCGAATCGCTGCAGTCGCCCGTCATCGTGCTGTCGGATCAGGCGCTCGGCCAGGCCACCACGGTGATCGACCCGGTGGAGATGCGGCCGGCACCGCTCAAGCGTCGCACGGACGGCGCGCCGCCGGGCAAACCGTTCAAGCGCTACGCGATCGGCGCCGATTCGATCACGCCGATGCCGCGGCCGGGAACGCCGGATCGGGAATGGGTGGCTGAAGGCCTGACGCACAATGAAGCCGGGTTGCCCGCGAGCGGTGCCGCCGCTCATGTCGCCCAGATCAACAAGCGCGCCAGAAAAATTGCGAGCTTCGATCCCGGCGATTATTGGGGAGAGAGCTGGGGCGATGGAGATATTGCCGTGCTTGCCATCGGTTCAACTGTCGGTCCGGCACGGGAGGCGGCGCGGCGGCTGGCCGCGATGGGCCACCAAGTCCGTGTCATCGCGCTACGGGTGCTGTCGCCGCTGCCGATCGAACCGATCGCGCGTGCGCTTGCCGGCGTGCGCCGCATCATCGTCGTCGAGCAAAACCATAGCGCTCAGCTCTATCACCATCTGGTGGGACAGAAGGCGATTCCGCCCGGCGCCGAAAGCGTGGCGCGGCCGGGTCCACGGCCATTCCTGTCGTCTGAAATTGCCTCCTATGTCGTTTAGGTGACGGGCGAAAAGCGGATTCAGAATCATGAGCGAGTCATCAATCGAACCCATCCGCGACGAACCGCATTGCGTATTTTCGACGAAGGATTTCGCGTCCGGCGCGCATCCGGTCTGGTGCCCGGGTTGCGGGGACTTCGGCGTGCTGGCCGGGCTCGAACGCGGGCTGGTGAAGCTTGGACGGCCTCCTCATGAAATTGTGCTGGTCTCCGGCATCGGCTGCTCGTCGCGTCTTCCCGGTTACATGGCTACCTACGGGTTTCACGGCGTGCATGGTCGCGCGCTTGCGGTTGCGACCGGTTTGAAGCTTACCCGTCCCGACCTCGAGATCATCACCGTTGGTGGCGACGGCGATGGCTATTCGATCGGCGGCAACCATTTCATTCATGCCTGCCGCCGCAACGTCGACATGCTCTATGTGGTCATGGATAATCGCGTCTACGGCATGACCAAGGGCCAGCCGTCACCGACCACAGAGCCAGACTGGGACAGCGAAATCGCACCCGGCGGTATCGGCTTGCGGCCGTTCAATCCGCTGGCGATGGCGATCGCAGCCGGCGCCAATTTCGTGGCGCGCGGATTTTCCGGAGACCCGAACGGACTCGCCGAGCTGATCGTCGAAGGCATCCGCTGGCCCGGCTTTGCGTTCATCGAAGTCCTGAGTCCGTGCGTTACATTCCGCCCGGAGCAAACGGAATGGAAACGCAAAGTGCGACCGTCGAGCCGTTCGGTCGAACAGGACCGCGCTGCGGCGACCGCGCTGGCGCTCGGCGACGACGGCTTCAGCCTGGGCGTACTCTATCGCGGCGATCGGGCGCCGGGTGCGCACTCCGCGCCGCCTACTGCATCGCTCGCCGAAATCGAGCGGCAATTCGTGCTCAACGTGGCGCCTGCGAGGCAGCGCAGGTGAAGATGAAGCTCGCCGAGGCGGGAAACGGATTTCGCGCTATCGTGGAGCAGGACGTCACCGGGGGCGGTTTTGTTGCGCCTCGTCGCAGCCGAACCGCTTGGGAAACCAGGCATCCGGCCAATTATTCTTTCCCACGTAGTTTCGATCGCGACCGGTTCGCAGACATCTTTCGCGTGGGTTTCGAAGCGGCTTTCGTCGCTTCTATTTCGGGCTCGATCGATCCCAGGCTTTCATAGATTTCCCGGAAAGCGACCTTGAGGCGAGCAACCTCGTCGTCCGGGAACTTGGACACGGCGACGCTTTCAAAGTGCATGGCGATCGGCATCAATTCTTCCAGAAGCAGCCTGCCCTTTGAGGTGAGATTGATCGCGACGGTGCGCCCGTTGTCCTCGAGCCTGCTGCGCGTGACGAGGCCCTTCCGCTTCATCTCGCCGATCAGGCGAGACAGGGTCGAAATCTCGGTGGTCGTGACCGTGGCAAGATCGATCAGCCGCTGATCGCCGTTTTCCCAGAGCGCCGCCATCACCCGGTACATCGGCAGCGTCACGCCGTACGGCGCGATGCGGCGCGAAAACAGTTCGCCCATCCGCACGCCGACCCGGGTCAAGAGGTACGGGAAAGAATTTGAAAGTCTGTACAAGCGCTTGCACTCCGACGAGATGCAACAATTGCATACCGACAAGTACTGAAACCGCGTCCATTCCACAAGCAGAAAATTGCAGATAAAATTTTTGTTTGACAAAGAGTTGCATTTGCAAATATTGATATGACAATAATCCGACCGAGAAGCGGAGCTGTGAGACCGAAAGAGGGAAACATGTCCTTGGACGCCGCAACCGACGACCTTCGCTCGTCCTTCAGATTGGCCATGCGCCGCTTCCCGGCGGCCGTGACGGTCATTACGTCGGCCGACCAGACCCGCCGGCACGGAATGACGGCCACCGCGGTCACCTCGCTATCGATGGACCCGCCGTCGCTGGTGGTCTGCGTCAATCAATCCAGCCTGCTCCACGACATCATGCTGCTGGCACGCCGCTTCTGCGTGAACCTGCTGCGCCGCGACCAGGTCGCGTTGTCGGCGGCTTTCAGTGGTGCGCTTCCACCGGAGACGCGCTTCGGGCTCGGGGACTGGGCGATCTCGGCCGAAGGCATCAGTTACCTCGAAAATGCCCAGATCAATATCTTCTGCAGGAAGGCGGCCGCGGTTCCCTATGGCACGCACACGATCTTCATCGGCGAGGCTGAACTCGTCAACGTCCACGATCCGATCGACCCGCTGATCTATCAGGATGCGACCTACTGCTTTTCCGTGCCAGCCGAAACCAAAGCTGCGTAGAGCATGATCCGGACCCGGAGGGCCGCGTTAGCGCAAAGCGGGCACGGTTTTCCCTTAGCTAACAAACGCGCAGCGTTTGCGCGGAGATCATGCTCAAAGAAAAGGAAAGAGCGCGGCGTCGCCCGCGTGAATGTCAGACGACGGAGGAACCAGCATGAGTGTTGCCGCACAGGCTTTTGAAAGACCCGCCGATGCGCCGTTCGGGAAGCGCCCCAGCGTCGGCGATCTCAAGCTCCGGATTGCGAGCATAAGTCCGCAAATCAAGTCGAGGGCGCACACGACGGAAAAAAGCGGACGTGTTCCCGCCGAGAACATCCTCGCCCTTCGCGAAGCCGGCTACTTCGACATCGTGAAGCCTCGCGCCTTCGGCGGCTACGAGTACGATTTCGAGGTCCTCGTCGACCTGAATATCGATCTTGCCAAGGCGTGCGCGTCGACCGCCTGGGTAGGCGGGTTGCTTGCCGCGCATCAATGGCTGGTTGCAAGTTTCCCTGAGCAGGCCCAGCGCGACGTCTGGGATTCAAACCCCGACGCATTGGCCTGCGGGTCCTATGCGCCCGCAACCGGGGCCGTCGCCTCAGATGGCGGTTACACCCTGACCGGACGCTGGTCCTTTGCCAGCGGCTGCGACAATGCGCAATGGTCCCTGTGCGCAGCACTTCTGCCATCGCGCACGGAAGCGGACCGCTTCACGCCGGCTTTTCTGCTGGTGCCGGCTTCGGACTATCTCGTCGACGACACCTGGAACGTCGTCGGCCTGGCTGGAACGGGAAGCAAGACGCTGCAGTTGAAAGATGTGTTTGTTCCCGAACACCGGGTCCTGACATTTCTCGAAACGACGTCCGGCAAAACACCTGGCGCATCGCTCTACCCGGAAAATCCGACCTTTTCGATTCCGATGTTGTGCAACATCCCGTCCTGCCTGGCTTCGGTCGCGGTCGGCACCGCGGCAGGCGCGCTCGAGGACTATCTTGAATCGACCAGCAAGCGCCTGACGCGCGGCGCCGTTGCCGGGAACAACAACCGGATGGCGGAATTTGCGACCATCCAGTTGCGGGTTGCGGAAGCCGCCGCCTCCACGGACGCGGCGCGCGAGATACTTCTGCGCGATTTGCGCGATCGCGCGACCAGCGTTCGAGCGAACAAGCCGGTCACGGTCGAGGACCGGATCGTCAGCCGCCGCGGCCAGGCATTCGCCGTTTCGCTCGCCATCCGGGCCAGCGAAGCGCTGAATGCGTCGACCGGCGGGCACGGACTGGATCTCGCAAACCCGGTTCAACGGGCGTGGCGCGATGCGAACGCAGTCGGCCGCCACATCAGCATGAACTGGGACGCGGTCGGCACCATGTATGGTCAACTCGCGCTCGGCCTGACGCCGCAGGGACAATACTGAAAACCACGGAGAGAACGACGATGCAGGGCAAGATCGCGCTCGAGGAGCACTTCGCCATTCCGGAAACGCTGACGGATTCTGCCGGCTTCGTGCCCGCGAATTATTGGCCCGAACTCAAGGGACGGCTGCTCGACATCCAGGACAAGCGGCTGCGGCAGATGGATGAACAGGGCATCGAGATGATGATCCTCTCGCTCAATGCCCCGGCGGTCCAGGCGATACCCGACGCCAGGAAGGCGAACGAGATCGCGGTCCGGGCGAACGACTATTTGGCTGAAGAGGTTGCCAAACGTCCCGGGCGTTTTCAGGCCTTCGCAGCGCTGCCGATGCAAGATCCGGATATGGCGATCGCCGAACTCGATCGCGCGGTCATGACGCTGGGTTTCAGGGGCGCACTCGTCAATGGCTTCTCGCAGGTCGGCGATGCGCAAACCGCCGCGTATTACGATCTGGACCGCTATTGCCCGTTCTGGGCGAAGGTCGAACAGCTTGACGTGCCGTTCTATCTGCACCCGCGCAATCCTCTCGCCTCGGATTCAAGGATCTATGAGGGTCATGAATGGCTGCTGGGTCCGACATGGGCCTTCGGTCAGGAGACCGCTGTCCACGCGCTGCGCTTGATGGGTTCCGGGCTGTTTGACCAATATCCGGGGCTGCGCATCATCCTGGGCCACATGGGAGAAGGTCTTCCCTACAGCATGTGGCGCATCGATCACCGCAACGCCTGGGTGAAGTCGCCGCCGCGATACAAAGCCAAGAAAAAAATCTGCGAGTACTTCAATCAGCATTTCTATCTGACGACATCAGGAAATTTCCGTACCCAGACGTTGATCGACGCCTTGCTTGAAATAGGCAGCGATCGAATCCTGTTCTCCGCGGATTGGCCGTTCGAGAATATCGATCACGCCGCGCAATGGTTCGACAGCGCAACGATCAGCGAGGCCGACCGGCGAAAGATCGGGCGGGATAACGCGCTGCGATTGTTCAAGCTCGCACAAGACAATTCGTTGCACAAGAAGGTCGCGCAAGCCGCAGAATAGCCGCCAGCCATCTGACAAGGCCAGCCAATATCGGGGAGGGAAGATGACATCGCAAGTAATCGACGTGCACGGAGAACTGGCGGACGCCAAGGTCAGTGGTTTCCATTGGCGTCTCGGCGCCATCATGGGATTGCTGACCCTGTTCGACGGGTACGACACCTTCAATCCCGCCTATGTGATTCATTATGTCGCTGGACCGTGGGGTTTGAAAGCGGGGCAGGCCGGCCTCCTGATATCAAGTGGATTGGTCGGCTTCCTGCTCGGTGCGGCCTTGCACGGCGTGGCGGCCGATCGGTTCGGACGCCGCGGCACGCTATTGGCCGGACTCTGGATCACGAGCATCTTCACGCTGTTCACCGCGGCGTTTGCCAACTCGTTTGCGACCTTCTGCGTGTTGCGGCTGTTGACCGGAACGGGCCTCGGCGTGCTTTTGCCGCTGGCGACGACCTATATCAACGAACTCGCGCCGCGCCGGGTGGCCAACACCTTTGCGCTCTGGGGCGTCGCATTGGGCTGGGCCGCCGGAGGCACGCTTGCTGGGGTTGTCGGCGTCTTCGCCACTCCGTCATGGGGTTGGCAAAGCCTCTATTGGATCGGGTCGATCTCCTTTCTCCTGCTGCCGTTCATGCATTTGATGCTGCCGGAGTTGCCGAAATTCCTGGCGATCGAGGGACGGGTTGCAGAGATCCGGGAGATGCTTGCAAGGCTGCGGCCGGAGCGCGCGGATATTTATGCGTCGGCGACCATTGCTGCCGAAAGCAACCAGGCTTCCGGAAACCTGATCCTCGAGCTGCTGCAGCCGCGTTACCGCAGGACCACGCTCGCGATCTGGGTAACGGCTTTTCTCAGCCTGTTCTGCATCTTTGGCCTGTCGGGATGGATCCCGACCGTGATGATCCAGCGCGGAGAGACATTCGCGGCCAGTTTCGGATTTGGCGCGCTGATGCAAATCATGTCCTTCGTCGGCGGAATTGTTCTCGGCCACCTCGTCGACCGCTTTGGCCGGAGCCGGGGCCTGCTTGGCCTGTGGTGGGGCCTTGGCGGATGCGCGGTTCTCACGCTGGTGTTCCTCAACGACCATGTCGTGAATGTCAGCTGCGTCGCCGCCGCCGGGTTCTTCATCATCGGCGCGCAGTTCGTCCTCAACAATTTCACGGCGGCAGCCTATGAGACCAACGTCCGGGCAACGGCGGTCGGAATGGAGTTGGGTGTCGGGCGGGTCGGCGCCATTCTCGGGCCGTTCGTGGCGGGCGCGCTGCAACAGACCTATCAAAGCTCGCTGCCGATGTTCGTCTCGATCGGCTGTGCGGCCCTGGCCGCGGGCGGGATTGTCCTGCTCGCAAGACGCTCGAACGCAAAAACAAGCATCGAGCGTTTGGCCGAGGCTGGCGCGGCATAACCGATGCAAGGCTTTACCCATCGAGACGGCTTCACCTACCAGGCGGCTCCGATACGGATCATATTTGGATCCGGGACGCTGGGCCGATTGCCGGACGAACTGGCGCGTCTCGGCATTTCACGCGCGCTGGTCCTGGCAACTCCCAATCAGGCAATGCAGGCTTCAAGCGTCGCCGCAATGCTTGGCGATCGCGCGGCCGCAATCTTTGCGCAAGCCGAGATGCATACGCCGGTCAACGTTACCGAGCGCGCGATGGCTCGCGTCAGGGAACTGGCGGTAGACGGTGTTGTCGCCATCGGGGGCGGATCGACAACCGGGCTCGGCAAGGCGATTGCGCTGCGAACAGATCTGCCGCAAATCGTGGTGCCGACAAGCTATGCCGGCTCAGAGATGACCTCCATCCTCGGCGAGACGCGCGACGGCCTGAAGACGGCGCAATCTGACCCGAAGATCCTGCCGGAAACGGTGATCTACGATGTCGAACTGACCCTGACCATGCCGCAATCGCTTGTCGCAACGTCCGGGCTGAACGCGATCGCGCATGCCGTGGAAGCCCTCTATGCGCGCGACCGAAATCCGGTTGTTTCGTTGATGGCGCTGGAAGGCATCAGAAGCCTGGCCCAGGCGCTTCCCAGGATCAGATTCGACGCCAGCGACTTTGCGGCGCGCGCGGATGCGCTTTACGGCGCCTGGCTTTGCGGAAGCTGCCTCGGTGCGGTCGGGATGGCGCTTCACCACAAGCTTTGCCACACCATCGGCGGAACGTTCGATTTGCCCCACGCCGAGACCCACGCCGTCATCCTCCCGCATGCCGTGGCCTACAACGCATCCGCCGAACCGCACGCGATGTCGCAAGTTGCGCGGGCGTTGGGCGTCGACGATGCGGCCTCTGGTCTATTCGAACTCGCGGGAGCGCTGGGCGTTCGCAGGTCGTTGCGCGACATTGGCATGCGGAGCGAGGACATCGACCGTGCGTCCGATCTGGCCGTCAAGAACCCCTACTGGAATCCGCGGGCCATCGAGCGCGATGCCATCCGCGGATTGATCGCGCGGGCCTGGGCAGGAATGCCCCCGGTCGATGACGTCAAGGCGTGAGCCGTCTTTCATCGGTAGCGATTGCGGCCTACGATTGCGTGACGCTCAAGTCGAGAAAAACGCGCATGCCCGATCGTATCGACGCCTGGACCCACATCTTTCCGGCGGCCTATTTCGCCCGGCTTCAGACCATGGCGTCGGCGGCCGGGCCGCTCAAGCGCTGGCTTGAGCTGAAATCGCTTTACGACCTTGATCACCGTTTCCGGCTGATGGATGGTTTCGCCGGCTACCGGCAATTGCTGACGCCCTCAATGCCGCCAATTGAAGATCTGGCGGACGGCGCGCTTGCGGTCGAGCTGATGCGCCTGATGAATGATGGCCTCGCCGAGTTGGTCGATCGCCACCACGACCGCTTTCCTGCCTTCGCCGCGGCGCTGTCGCTGCACGATGTCGACGCGGCGGTGGCCGAGATCGCCCGCGCCGACGCGATGGGTGCGGCCGGCTTCCAGCTCTGCACCCATATGCGCGGCGTCCCGCTGGATGATCCGCGTTTTCGTCCGGTATTTTCCGAGATCGCCCGGCGCCGCCTCGCGATCTGGCTGCATCCGGTCCGCGGCCCGGCGCCTGATTATCCCACCGAAAAGAAGTCACGCTACGAGATCTGGTGGTGCTTTGGCTGGCCCTATGATTCCAGCGTTGCGATGGCGCGGCTGGTGTTCTCCGGCCTGTTCGACCGGCATCCGGATTTGAAGATCATCACCCACCACATGGGCGCGATGATCCCCTATTTCGAAGGTCGCATCGTGCAGGGCTGGGGACTGGAGATGGGCGCGCGCACGCCGCCGGCGGACGCCGACCTGCTGCCGGGGCCGCTAAAGCGGCCTGCGGAGGATTATTTCAAGATGTTCCTTGCTGATACCGCGCTGTCCGGCGCCGTCGGCGCCACGCGATGTGGGCTGGATTATTTCGGCGCCGACCAAGTGGTGTTCGCGAGCGACTTTCCGTTCGACGCCGAAGGCGGCAGCTATCTGGTCCGCGAGACCGTCAAGGCGCTGGATGCGCTCGAATTGACGAGCACCGTCCGCCGCAAGATCGATAGTGAGAACATCTCCAGGATGATCCGTCGCAGCTAGGAGCCACTTTGGATGAAATCCTCCAGCCCGCAGCCGCTCACCATCGAGGTAGGCAACGCAAATTCGGTCTCCGCGCTGCTGGTACACCCCGCGCAGGCGCGCGCATGTTTTGTCTTCGCCCATGGCGCCGGCGCCGGGATGGCCCATTTCTTCATGGCGGCGGTAGCTGACGGCCTCGCCGAACGCGACGTCGCGAGTTTGCGCTATCAGTTTCCCTATATGGAAAACGGCAGCAAGCGGCCCGATCCGCCGGCGGTCGCGCAAGCCACCGTGCGTGCTGCGGCGGCCGAAGCCGCGCGATGTTGTCCGGGCCTGCCGCTGATCGCGGGCGGTAAATCGTTCGGCGGCCGCATGACCTCGCAGGCGCAGGCGGCAGCGCAGCTGGAGGGCGTAGTTGGCCTTGCGTTCCTGGGGTTTCCGCTGCATCCGGCGGGCAAGCCCTCCAGCGATCGGGCCAAGCACCTCGCCGACGTCCATGTCCCGATGCTGTTCCTGCAGGGCACCCGCGATAGTCTCGCAGAAGTGGCGTTGCTCGAGCCCGTGGTTCAACGCCTCGGGCCATCGGCCACGTTGCATCTGGTCGACGGCGCCGATCATTCCTTTCATGTGCTGGCGCGTTCGGGACGCAACGACCTCGAGGTCATGAATGAAATTCTGGACGCGTTCGCGGGCTGGGTCGGGGCGATCTAACCGGGCCCGGCCATGACGAAGCCATGACGGCCGCTCAGCAGCCCCGGCAGATGCTGTGTATCTGCCGGTTGAGCGCTTCGTCCTCGTGCTTCATCTGCTCCAGCGATTGCATCGTTTTCGATTCCGCCGCCACCTCGGGCTTCCGCCTCGCGGCGAGTTCCGCTTCCTGACGCTGGTAACATGCCTCCCGCTCCGGCTTGGCCTGGATGAACCGGCATTGCTCGACGGCAAAAGCGGGGGCAGCGCCGAACGCGAGCGCGAGCGTTGCCCATGCCAAAGCGCGGCTCGCCGCCGCCGTCATGACGCAGGCCTTATCTCTGACGACGTGCATGCCTGGGCATCCTGTTTGGCACGATGATCATGTCTATACTCTTGGACTAACGTTCACCCCTGGTACAGTCCTTTGTCGCGCGCTTGACGAATGGCAAGCGCCGCCAGCAGGTCGAGCATCGGCGTCGACAGTCCCGCAGCCCTGGCAAACGCCGCCGGCGCCCGCACCAGCGCGTCGATTTCCATCGGGCGGCCGCGCTCAAAATCCTGCAACAGCGAGGGCTTGTGGTCGGGCGCCGGTCCGGAGCGGGTGACGCGCTTGACGTCAGGGAAACAGCTTTGACCGATATTGTTGGCTTCATCGAGCAGGCGCGGCACCACGTCGTGCAACGCCGGGTCATCCCTCACCCCTCTCGCAGTGTGTCCGGTCAACAGGCAGAGCACCGACATCGACATGTTGGTCAAGAGCTTGGACCAGATCGCCTGCCTGATCCGTGGCGTCGGGGGTGACTGGATCGAGGCTTGGTTGAGCACGGCTCTCAATTCTTCGATCCGCGCGCTTGAGCGGTCATCGCATTCCCCGACCAGCAGCATGTTCCGTTCGGGCGTAAGATTCACGACCACCCCGGGTGCGACCGCCTCGTTGGCCGAGAAGATCACGCCTCCGATGATCCGCTCGCGTGAGACGGTTTCGCGCAACCGGCCGCCGGGGTCGAGAAAGCCAAGCTCCGGGGGCGGCGGATGATCGCAAGAAAGCCCGATGTCGTACCACCAGGGAATGCCGTTTTGCGCGAACACGATCGCCGTGTGGTCGCGCAGCAGCGGTGGCAGGCCTGTGACCAGGCTCTCAAGCGCGTTCGCTTTCAATGTGCTGATGACGAGGTCCTGCGGACCGACCGCCGCCGGATCATCGGAGGCCCTGACCTTCGCCTTGAATTCGGCGTCCCCGACCCGAAGTGTCAGGCCGCTTGCCTTCACCGCCTCAAGATGCGGTCCGCGCATCACGCAGGAGACGTCATGTCCTGATAGCGCCAGCCGCACCGCAAAATGGCTGCCGACGGCGCCCGCGCCGAAGATACAGATACGCATGTGGGTGTCCCTTGGGGGCCGACGGTGTTCGCCCAGTCTCCACAAGCTTGCGCCTCAGCGCAACCGGTCGCGCCGTCGGCGCGACACCCCTTTGTCCCCGAAAATGGGGACAGGCGAAGATGGAACTTCCACCTATAGTCGGCATCACGCAGCGCCGCGCGATTCCGGCGGATCCAGCTTCCAGGAGACAACCCATGCGCCTTGTCCCAAAACGCTTTTCCGCAACCTCAATGGTCCTTGCAGGACTAGCGGCCTCCGCCGCGAGCTGCGCTCAGGCGAAATCGGCCATCGATCTGGATCATCTGACCGCGGCGCAGGCGGCGTCCGATATCTGTGCCGGCGAGTACACAAGCGTGGCGCTGGTTTCCGCCGCGCTGGCGCGGGCAAAAGCCCGCCCCGAACTGAATGCCTTCATCACGCTCGATGAGGCCGGCGCCATGAAGGCCGCGCGCGCCTTTGATGCCGCCCACAAGCGGCGCGGCCACTGCGAGCCGCTGGGAGGCGTGCCGATCGCGATCAAGGACAATATCGAGGTGGCCGGCTTGCCGGCCACCGCCGGGACGCCGGCCCTGAAAGGCTACGTGCCTCACGATGACGCCCCGGTAGCGGCAAAGCTGCGCGCAGCCGGCGCGATCATCATCGGCAAGACCAACATGCACGAACTGGCCTTCGGCATTTCCGGTTACAACACCGCGTTCAAGACCGGTGCCGAATTCGGCGTCCGCAACGCCTACGATACGACCAGGATCGCCGGCGGGTCTTCGTCGGGCAACGCTGCGGCGATCGCCGCGCGCATCATCCCGGCGGCGGTCGGCACGGATACCGGCGGGTCGGTCCGCATTCCCTGTGCGTTCAACGGCTGCATGTCGCTGCGGCCGACCGTCGGCCGATACCCGCAAACCGGCATTGCCCCGATCTCGCACACCCGCGATACGGCGGGGCCGATGGCGGGCTCGATGACCGATGTCGCCCTGCTCGATCGTGTCATCGCAGGTGGCGGGCGGATCGAGGCCGCCGGCCTGAAAGGCGTTCGGCTCGGCGTCGTCGCCGCGACGATGGCAAACCTCGATGACGATACCAAGGCGGCGTTCACAGCTGCGCTCGACAAATTGAAGGCGGCCGGCGTCACGGTGGTCGACGTCGATATGCCGAAGCTTGCGGAGCTGAACGGGCAGGTCGGTTTTCCGGTCGCGCTGTACGAGGCCTATGACGACATGGTCGCCTATCTCAAGCGCGGTGCAAACATCTCGATCGAGGAGCTGGCAAAGGGCATCTCCAGCCCCGACGTCAAGGGCACCTATGACGGCCTGGTGATTCCGCGCAAGCTGCCGGGCCCGGACAATACCGTCGTCGATGCCAAGCCCGCCTATGAGGCCGCGATCAAGACCGCGCGCCCGGCGCTACAGCAGCTCTATCGCGAGACCTTTGCGAACAACCATCTTGATGCGATTGTATTCCCCACCGTGCCCAAGGTCGCCATCGCCGCCAACCCCGACGCCAGCAGCGTGCCCAATTTCGTCCTGTATATTCAGAACACCGATCCCGGCAGCAATGCCGGGGTCCCCGGACTTCAGATTCCCATTGCATTGGGTGCCACCAGCAAGCTGCCGGTCGGCATGGAACTGGACGGTCCGTCCGGCAGCGATCGGCGGCTGCTGTCGATCGGGCTGGCACTCGAAAAGCTGTTAGGGCGAATTCCACCGCCGGCGAAACTGTAGCAAGCGCCGACCTATCGTTGCCTCGCCAACAACGCGGCGACCCCGCTGCGGCGATGGACGCCGAGCTTGTCGAAGATGCGCTTCAGGTAGGTACGAACCGTGGAAGGCTCGACGCCGAGCCGGTGGGCGATGACCTTGTCGGGCAGTCCCTCGCAAATCATCAGCGCGACCTCGAGTTCGCGTTGCGACAGCCGAGGCCCTCCGATCGGCTCCGGCGCACTGAGCGACGGCGCGCCGCCCGCGCGCATCAGGGCGCCCGTGAACGCCGGTTCGACCAGGCGCAACAGCTTGAGCGTTCGCGCATCGAAGTTCTCGCGGTGGCGGCCGCGCCAGATGCGCAAATCGCCGATGTTGCGTTGTCCCGCATAGCTGTAGACGTTGACGCCCCAATGCAGCCCGTCGCGGGCGAGGAAATCGTTGAAGAATTCGGTCCGCATCAATTCGCGCTGCGGCATGATCTGGGTCACCAGCGTCGGCTCGCGGCGCGCCTGAAGCTTCAGCGTAATCGGGTCGTTGTATTGATAATAGGCGTCGTAGCTGGCGAGATTGTCCGGGCTCATGTTCAGCCAGACGCCGCGGCCGAAGCTGCGCGAGGGCGTGTCCCAGACAAATGACGCGTAATAATCGGCCGACAGCAGCTCGAGCAGATGGTGACCGATGCGCTCGCGAACTTCGCGCTCGCCGAGGTCTTCGGCCAACAGGCCGAAAAGGCGCGACAAGGCCCGGCTCTCTTGGGCGGTGACGTACATGGGGTGATGCTAGTTCAGCGGGGCCGGGGACACAATTGCTGAAAGTCATTTCGCGCTCCCGCCGGCACGCTGTGCTAGCCTCGGGGTAATGGCATAAATTCCCCGTCCGGGGCATCATGCCCACCCACCATCCGGGAAACCCCAGTTTGTCCCCCAAATCCATCGAAGAACCCGCGCGGAAAATTCCGCTTTACGGCGAATATGAAATCGTGGTCCTCGGCGGCGGGCCGGCCGGCATCGCAGCCGCCGTGGCGGCGGCGCGGGCGGGACGACAGACGTTGCTGGTCGAGCGCTATGGCTTCCTCGGCGGCATGGGAACGGCGGCGGGCGTGACCAATTTCTGCGGGCTGCACGCCAATGTTTACGGCCAGATGCATCGGGTGGTCCGGGGCATCGCGTCCGATCTGCTGACGCGCATCGACCGGCTCGACGGGCTCAACGCGCCGCATCTGATCCTCGGCAAGATCCTGGCGCAGGCCTACGACACCGCGGCCTACAAGATCGCGGCCGACGATCTGTTGGCCGCGCACAAGGTCGATATCCTCTTTCACGCGCTTGGCGCCGGCGTGGTCATGCATGACGAGAAGTGCATCCACGCCCTGATGGTCGAGACCAAGGCAGGCCGCCAGGCGATCACGGCCGATATCTTCATCGATTGTTCGGGAGATGGCGACCTCGCGGCCTGGGCCGGCGCGCGCCATGAGGTCGGCGATCGCCAGGGCCACCTGTTGTACCCATCGATGATGTTCCGCCTCAACGGCGTCGATCCCGAAAAAGCGGGCGATGCCTGGCGGACGATTCCTGCGCTGATGGAAAAGGCCGAGGCGGCGGGCACCCATCGTTTCCCGCGCAAGGCTGCGATCGTGCGGCCGCAGCGCTCGCCGATCGAATGGCGGGTGAACTTTACCCAGCTGGCGCGCGAGGATGGCAGCGCGATCAATGGGCTTGAGCCGGACGATCTCACGCGCGGCGAGATCGAGGGCCGCCGCCAGGCGGTGGCCGCGTTCGGGTTCCTGCGCACCGTGCCCGGGTTCGAGAAATCCTACATCGTCGACCTGCCGCCGCAACTCGGTATTCGCGAAACGCGGCGCATCGTCGGCGGTTATAGGCTGTCGGGCGAGGACGTGCTGGGCTGCGCGTCGTTCGACGACAGTATCGGCGTCAACGGCTGGCCGATGGAATCCCATGTCGCGGGCGATGTGATCTTCACCTTTCCGCCGATCCCGCAGTCGCGCGGGTTCAACGAATTGCCGTACCGCATGCTGATCCCCGAAGGCCTCGACAATCTCCTGGTCGCCGGGCGCTGCGCGTCGATGACCCATGAGGGGCAATCCGCAGCGCGCGTCTCCGGCGCCTGCTTTGCGATGGGCGAGGCCGCCGGCATCGCCGCCGCCATGGCGCTTGATGGCAACGCGCTGCCGCGCGATATCGCGGTGGACAAATTGCAGGAGCGGCTGAGGGAGCAGGGGGCTTTTATTGGCCGGGATCAGCCGGTGCCGGAGGGGGTTTGACCGGCGAATTTCGAAATCACCAATCCGGCTTTATGTCGCCCCCGCGAACGCGGGGACCCACATGCGGCGCCCTTGCCAGAGGCAGGGTGGCAGAGGCCTGTTTTCATGATAACCGACGGTGGACTTGGAAAAAGACGAGAGACGCTAGATGGTATCGTTTTCGCGACTCCGGCTCGCGACCCTGCTGGTGCTGGCCGCCGCCGGAACCGCGCGGGCCGACGATGCGCTCAAGGCAAAGGTCGGCGTGCTCCGGCTGTCGTCGTCCGCGCCGGTGTTTATCGCGCAGGACAAGGGCTATTTCCGCGACGCCGGCCTCGATGTCGAATTGAAATTCTTCGACGCCGCCCAGCCGATCGCGGTTGCGACGACGTCGGGCGATGTCGATTTCGGCATCACCGCCTTCACCGCGGGGCTTTATAACCTCGCAGGCAAGGGCACGCTGAAGGTGATCGGCGGCATGAGCCGCGAAAAGGCCGGCTATCCGCTGATCGGCTATTTCGCCAGCAACAATGCCTATGCGAGCGGCCTCAGGACGCCACGGGATCTCGCGGGCAAGCGGGTCGCGGTGACGCAAGTGGGATCGAGCTTTCATTATTCGCTCGGCCTGCTCGCCGACAAATACGGCTTCAAGCTTGCGGACGTGAAGGTGCTGCCGTTGCAGTCGCTGTCGAACGCTGCGGCCGCGCTGAAAGGCGAAACCGTCGATGCCGCGCTGCTGCCGGTCTCGACCGCGCGCAAGCTGATCGACGATGGCGGGGCGAAACTATTGGGCTGGGTCGGCGACGAGACGCCGTGGCAGTTGGGGGCGGTATTCGCGTCGCCGAAGACGCTGTCCAACAAGCCGCTGGTGACACGACTTCTGGGCGCACTTGAGCGCGCCGACCGCGAATATCATGACGTGATTCTCGCATCCGTCACCGACGGCAAGGCGCCGGTCAACGACGCGACAAGGCCGTTGTTGGCGATCATCGCGAAATACACCAATCTTCCTCTTGAGCAGGTGGTCGGCAATTGCGCCTATATCGATCCCGACGGCAAGCTCGATGTGAAGAATGTGGCGAACCAGATCGAATGGATGCAGGGACAGGGTTTTGTCGACAAGGGATTTACGGTCGACGCGATCATCGCCAAGGACTATGTGAAGCCGGATTGATGCGAGTGCCAATAGAGGCCGTCATTCCGGGATGGTGCGTTAGCACCAGACCCGGAATGTTGACGATTCTCCGATGTGCAATTGCACATCATAGTTCGATGCTTCGCATCGCCCCGGAATGACATAGTCTGCGGATCGCAACGAGACACCCCATGGACCTGATCGCCGACCATATCAGCCACCGCTTCGGCGCGCTCGAAGTGCTCGACGACGTTTCGTTCACGGTCGGTGCGGGCGAGGTGGTCGCGATTGTCGGTCCCTCCGGCTGCGGCAAGAGCACGTTGTTGTCGATATTGGGCGGGTTGTTGCGGCCGGGTGCGGGCGCGGCGGAATTGCGCGGCGCCCCGCCGCCCGAGAGTCTCAACCCGCTGACTTTCGTGTTCCAGGATTTTGCGTTGCTGCCCTGGTGCACGGTTGAAGAGAATGTCGAATTCCCGCTGCAACACACCGGCCTGAGCCCAAGCGAGCGCAAGACGATTGTCGACGATGCGCTGCGCCGCACCGGCCTTTCCGATTTCCGCGGCACCTACCCCAAGCAACTCTCAGGCGGTATGCGCCAACGCGTCGGCATTGCGCGGGCGCTGGCCGTGCGGCCCGCGATCCTGCTGATGGATGAGCCACTGTCGGCGCTGGATTCGCAGACCCGCGAATTGCTGATGGAGGATTTCGTCCGGTTGCTCGCCGATGGCGCGATGGGCGCGGTCTATGTGACGCATAATCTGGAAGAAGCGGTGCGGCTGGCGGATCGCATCGTCGTGCTGTCGCGGCGGCCGGGCCGCGTCCGCCAGGTCGTCACCATCCCGCTCACGCGCGCTGAGCGCGGCGACATCCAGGCGCGGGAAAAGCTGCTCGCGCTGCAGAACGAGCTGTGGTCGCTGATCCGCGAGGAGGCGATCGACGCCGAACGCGAGTTCCAGCATGCTTGACCGCGCCAATGATCAGGCCCGCGCCGCGCGGTCCGGCAACACCGAACTGCGGCCGGTCGCCTTCCGCGGCGCGGGCTTTGCGCCCAAAACGGGGCGCTATGCGGGCTGGGTTTCGCTGGCGCTCGCGATCTTGCTTTGGCAGGCGGCCGGCAGCGCCGGGCTCGTCAATCCGCTGTTTTTGCCGACGCCGATTTCCGTCGCGCGCGCGATCGGGCAGCTCGCGGTGTCGGGCGCGCTGTGGCAGCATCTCTCTTTTTCGATCATGCGCATCGGCACGGGGTGGATTCTCGGGACTGTGAGCGGCATCATTGTCGGTTTCGGCATCGGCCTCTCGAGCCTGGCGCGCAGCGTCGGCATCACCTTCGTCTCGGCGCTGTTTCCGATCCCCAAAATCGCGCTGCTGCCGCTTCTGATCCTCTGGCTCGGGATCGGCGAGGAGCCGAAGATCGCCACCATCGCGCTCGGGGTGTTCTTTTCCACCACGATCTCGGTCTATAGCGGCGTCGATGCGGTGCCGCGCAATCTGATCCGGATGGCGCAGAGTTTCAATGTGCCGTTCCACGCCATCGTGATCAGGGTGATCTGGCCGGGCGCATTGCCATCGATCCTCGCAGGCTTCCGCATCACCGCATCGATCGCGCTACTATTGGTGGTGAGCGCCGAGATGATCGGCGCCGAGTACGGCATCGGCGCCTTCGTTCTGCAGGCCGGCAATCTGATGCAGACCGATCAGCTGCTGGCCGGCGTCGTCATCCTGTCGCTGTTCGGACTTGCGGTGGGAAAGTTGATCAACTGGCTGGAGACGCGGCTGTTGCACTGGCGGTGAGTGGTTAATTCGTCATTCCGGGATGGTGCGCTAGCACCAGACCCGGAATCTCGAGATTCCGGGTCCGATGCTTCGCATCGCCCCGGAATGACGGAATTCTAAGTCTGCGCGAGTACCCTCACGCATTGCCGCGATCTTCGCGGAACAGATCGAGCTTCTGCTGCACCGGGCGGTCCGAGAAACTGAACAGCACGGAGTCCGTATTGGCCTCATGGGTGACCCAGTGCCAGCTCGGTACCACGAACAGGTCGCGCGGGCCCCATTCGAAGGTCTGCTCGCCGATCCGCGTGCGACCCTTGCCTTCGATCGCCGCGAACACGGTTGCGTCCGTCGAACGATAGCGCGCCGTCTTGAAACCTTTCGGCAGCAACTGGATGAAGGTGCCGATCGTCGGCATCGCGAAATCACCGGTCTCGGGATTGGAGAATTTCAGCTTCAAGCCATGGCAGGCGTCCCATTCGTCGCGCAGCTTGGCCTGCTCCAGCGCCTCGCGGGTGTAGGAATAGGGATAGTTGAAGATCGGCGAGGTCTTCGATTGGCGTTTCTCGTCGACCGGCAGCAGATTGTGGCCATAACGGGCGAAGCTGTCGCCGGCGGGACGGGTGATCTTCTGCTGGTCTTCCCTCGCGGTTTCCGCGAAGGATGCATCGAAGAACTGCACCATCGGAATATCGAGACCATCCAGCCAGAACATCGGCTTGGAGGTTTCGTTGGAATGGTCGTGCCAGGTCATCGACGGCGTAATGACAAAGTCGCCAGGTTCCATCGCGGTACGCTCGCCGTCGACCGAGGTATAGGCGCCCTTGCCTTCGAGCACGAAACGCAGCGCCGACTGGCTGTGCCGGTGTGCGGGCGCGATATCGCCGGGAACCACCATCTGCACGCCGGCGAACAATGACGTTGTCACCCTGGATTGCCCGCGCAGCCCCGGATTTTCCAGTACCAGCACCCGCCGCTCGGCTTCCTTGGCGGTGATCAGCTTGCCCGCTTCGGTCATGTAGTCGCGGATCGCGTCGAACTTCCATAAGTGAGGCCGGCAGGCGCTCTTCGGTTCCGGCGTGACCAGGTCGCCGAGCACGTTCCACAGCGCTGAAAGATTTTCGCCGTCGATCTTCTTGTAGAACGCCTCGCGTTCCGGCGTCTTCGCTACGGCTTCCATGGCCAGGGCCTCCCTGAGGTTCTTGTTGCTTCGCTAGATTGACAGCATACTTACAATATGGCTAGCGTCAATCACGGCAGCCAAAAGCCGCCGATAAAATTCGAGGGAGGCTCACCGATGAAGCTGCACGGCTATTTCCGCAGCAGCGCGTCCTACCGGGTCAGAATTGCATTGAACCTGAAGGGGTTAAGCGCGGAACACCTGACGCACCATCTGCGCAAGGGCGAGCAGCGCGACCCAGGCTATCTCGCGATCAACCCGCAGGGGCTGGTTCCGACCTTGCAGGACGACCGCGGCGCGATCCTGACCCAGTCGCTCGCCATCATCGAATGGCTCGACGAAATCCACCCCCAACCGCCGCTGCTGCCGGAGGACCCGCTGCGCCGCGCCCATGTTCGCGCCTTCGCGCAAGTAATCGCCTGCGACACCCATCCGGTGCAGAATCTCAAAGTGCTGGCGCGGCTGCGCGAGCTTGGTCTTCCCGAAGAGCAGGTGACGGGCTGGGCGGCATGGGCCAATCGCGAGGGGCTTGCGGCCTGCGAAACACTGATCGCTGGTGAAACCGGCGCCTTTTGCTTCGGCGCTGCGCCCACGATCGCCGATTTGTGCCTGGTGCCGCAACTGGCCAATGCCCGGCGCTTCGGCGTCGATCTGACCGCCTTTCCGCGCCTGCTCAGGGCGGAAGCGGCGGCGAAAAACCTCCAGGCGTTTGCCGACGCCGCGCCGGAGCGACAGCCCGATGCCGAGTAAGCCAACGCCCGTGACGATGGACGCGGTCTACACCGCGCCGGGCTATCTGTTTCGCCGGATGCAGCAGATAGCGGTCGCGCTGTTCATGGAAGAGTGCAGGGCCTTCGATCTGACGCCGGTGCAGTATGCCGCGCTGGTCGCGATCCGTACCCATCCCGGCATCGATGCGACGCGGCTATCCGCGGTGATCGCCTTCGACCGCTCGACGCTGGGCAGCGTGATCGAGCGGCTGGAGGCCAAGGGCCATATCGAGCGAAAGCCGTCGCGGGAGGACAAGCGCGTCAAGCTGCTGCACCTGACCAAAACCGGCGCGGGCGTGCTGCGCGACATCATGCCGTTGGTCGATCGCGCGCAGGCGCGGATGTTGCAGCCGTTGAAACCCGCCGACCGCAAGACGCTGCTGGCGCTGCTCGAACAACTGGTCGATCTCAACAACGAGGCGTCGCGGGTGCCGTTGCGCGCCGAGGACGCGCTCGAACATCTCGGGAAGGCAAGCTGATGGCTGAAACAAGCTCACGGCCTGTTCTGATCGCAGGCGGCGGCATCGGCGGTCTCGCCGCCGCGCTGGGCCTCGCGCAAAAGGGCATTCGCTCGATTTTTGCTCGAAAAATCCGCAACCCTTGGCGAGATCGGCGCCGGCATCCAGCTCGGGCCCAACGCCTTCCATGCCTTCGATTATCTCGGCGTCGGCGAGGCCGCGCGCGGCATGGCGGTCTATGTCGATCAAATGCGGCTGATGGATGCGCTCACCGCCGAGGAGATCTGCCATGTCGATCTGGGCGACGCTTCCGCGCGCCGCGCGCGCAAGTCCTGTCGCGCCCCATCGGCGAGCACATCTACCACCCGGCCGGCGAACACGCCCGGCTGCGCAACTCCGTCATGGGCGCGAAGACCTCGGAGGACTACTACAACGATCTCGCCTGGCTCTATGGCGGGACGGGGCTGAAGGGGTAAGGCTCGTCATTGCAGGCATAACCATGGATCGTCATTCCGGGGCGCGAGCGCAGCGAGCGAGCACGGAATCCATAACCACCATCGTGAGTATGGATTCCGGGCCTGCGCCAAGAGGCGCATCCCGGAATGACGAAAGGTAAGTCAAGCCCCTAAACCCGCAGCAACGCCTGGCGGTCGATCTTGCCGGTACCGGTTTTCGGCAGCTCGTCGAGGAATTTCACCTCGCGCGGATATTTGTAGGGCAGGAGCTTTGTCTTCACAAAATCCTGCAGCATTCTGGCTGCCTCGTTTTGGTCGAAGCTGCGGCTGTTCATGACGACGACGGCCTTCAGCGTCATCCGCCGGTCCGGCAGCTCGGCCGCGAACACGGCGCATTCGCGCACTTGCGGGTGCTCGGCAAGGCAAAGCTCCACCTCGAGCGGGTAGACCCATTGGCCGGAGATCTTGATCAGGTCGTCGGCGCGGCCGCGGAAGAAATGAAATCCCTCCGCATCGCGCACAAAGCGGTCGCCGGTGTAGATCCAGCCGCCCTCGCGGATGGTCTCGGCGGACTTGTCCGGCCGGTTCCAGTACAGCGGCGTGTTGGAATCGCCGCGCACCCACAGGATGCCCTCCTCGTTGTCGGCGACATCGTGGCCGTCACTGCTTCTCAAAGCGATTTCATAGCCGGGCACACGAAGCCCGGCGGCGCCGAGTTTTTTCTTGTCCGGCCGGTTGGACAGATAGATGTGCAGCACTTCCGTGGAGCCGAGCCCCTCGATGATCTCCAGACCCGTCAGCGCCTTCCAGCCGTTGAAGACCTCGGCGGAAAGCACTTCGGCGGCGGACAGCGCCATGCGCAGCGAGGAAAAATCGGTAACCACGGCGCCCTCGGCCTTGGTCAGTGACGTATACAGCGTCGGCAAACCGAAGAACACGCTCGGACGATAGCGCGAAATCGCATCGAAGATCGCCTGGGGTTTGGGGTGTCCCGGCAGCAGCAGGGTCGCAGCCCCCGCCGCGAACGGAAAGGTGATGGAATTGCCGAAACCATAGGCGAAGAACATCTTCGGCACGGAAAAGCAGATGTCGTCAGGTTCGAGCTTCAGGACGTTCTGCGCGAAGGCCAAATCGCTATAGGCCATGTCATGCTGCAGATGGACGATGCCCTTGGGCCGGCCGGTCGAGCCCGACGAATACATCCAGAACGCCATCTCGTTGCGATCTGTGTCGGCCTCAGTGAGATCGGCGGGAAATTCCGGCAGCCATCGCTCCGCGACGACGATGTTCGGCACCGCCTGCTCGCTCGCCGCGCCGTTCACCACGATCAGGGTGCGCAAGGCGGTATCTGTGCAGGCCGTGCCGTCGAAACGCGCGCAAAACTCGGCGTCGGCAACGGCAACAGTGGCGCCGGAATCCGACAGATAGAACTGCAGCAGGTCGGGCGGCGTCAGCGTGTTGATCAAGAGTGGCACGAAGCCGGCGCGAACCGCGCCGAAAAACGCCGCCGGATAGGCCGGGGTATCGTCAAGAAACATCAGGACGCGGTCGCCGCGCTTCAGTCCGAGCGAGAGAAAGCCGTGGCCCCAGCGCGCGGCCTCGGCGCAGAGCTCCGAATAGCTGCGTGTGCCCGCCGGACCCGTGAGCGCCGGCCGGTCGCCCCGGCCCTTGCCGAGATTGTCGAACAGGATGCGGCTCGCATTGTAGGTTTGCGGAATCGAAAAGCCGATCTCGCGCGCGCCCGGGCTGTCGGCGGGAACCTGGTCGATGATTTCAGGCGGCCTTGGTGACGTCATGCCTTGCTCCCGCTTGCCGAAAGCCGCCGCGCCGCCGCGTAGCGCGCCATGAAAGCGGGCGACATCGCGCGCAGGCGCGAATCGTCGATCCGTCCCGAGCGGGTGATGTAGCTGTAGGCAAAATCCATCAGCTCCAGTTTCATATGCTTGGGGAAATGCGCGTACCAGTCGGCGCTGGTGCGCGCCGCCGTCACCAGCTTTTTCACGATCGGCTGACGCTCGCGCATATAGCGGCCAAGGGCAGCGGCAATATCGCGCTCCGCCTCCAGTGCTTTGGTGAGCGCGATTGCATCTTCGATGGCGAGCCGTGTTCCCGATCCGATCGAAAAATGCGCCGAGTGCAGGGCGTCGCCGATCAGCACCATATTCTTGAAAGACCAGCGCTCGTTCCAGATCCACGGAAAATTGCGCCAGACCGATTTGTTCGACACCAGTTCGTGGCCGTTGAGGGTGGCGGCGAACACCTGCTCGCAAATGGCCTTGGATTCATCGATCGTCTTGTCGGCAAAGCCGTAACGCTGCCAGGTCGGCAAATCGCATTCGACCAGGAACGTGCTCATGTCAGGCGAATATCGGTAGTGATGGGCGTTGAACGTGCCGAGGTCGGTTCTCACGAAGGTCTGCGACAGCGTCTCGAACCGTTTTGTGGTGCCATACCAGGCGAACTTGTTGGCCGAATAGGACAGCGAGGTGCCGAAATCGCCCTCGAAGGCACGGCGCACCAGCGAGTTCAGGCCATCGGCCGCGACGATCAGGTCGTAACCGGCCAGTTGGTCGACGGAAACGACCTGGGTGTCGTAGTGCGGCGTGACGCCGACCGAAGCGGCGCGCGCCTGCAGGATCCCGAGCAGCGCGAGCCGGCCGATCGAGGAAAATCCGACGCCGTCGATCTCGACGCTTTCGCCGCGCAAATTGAGCGTGATGTTCTGCCAGCTCTCCATCCTGGGTGTGATCGCATCGACCGTGTCGGGGTCGTCGGCGCGCAGGAATTCGAGCGCCTGCTCGGAGAACACTACGCCGAAGCCCCAGGTGGCGCCGGCAGCGTTCTGTTCGAACAGATCGATATCCGCGTCCGGGTGGCGCTTCTTCCAGAGATAGCTGAAGTAGAGGCCTCCAGGGCCCCCGCCGATGACGGCGATGCGCACGATGATCCTCCCAGATCGACAGTATACTGACGAATTGGCTCCGAGAATAATCCGTGCCGCGCGACCGCACCAGAGAAATTATATTCCGAATTCGGCGATCGGGGGCCGCGGCGTCACACCTTGACCATCCGCTTGCCGCGGTTTTCGCCGGCGAGCAGCCCGATCAGCGCTCTCGGTGTGTTCTCGAGGCCCGCGATGACATCCTCCTGTACCTTGAGTTTGCCGGAGGAAACCCATGATTGCAGGTCACCCAGCGCCTCGTTGCGCCGGTCCATGAAGTCCATCACGATGAAACCTTGCATGGTCAGGCGCTTGACCACGATGAGGCCGGGCACGCCGCGCGGCCCGGTGGCCGACGGAACGCCGTCATATTGCGAGATCGCGCCGCAGCAGGCGATGCGGCCGCCATTGTTCATCTGCGCCAGGCAGGCTTCGAGAATATCGCCGCCGACATTGTCGAAATAGACATCGATGCCGTTGGGCGCAGCGGCCTTCAGTGCCTTGAACACCGCGCCGTCCTTGTAGTCGACCGCGGCATCGAAGCCGAGTTCGGACGTCAGCCAGTGGCACTTGTCCTTGCCGCCGGCGATACCGACGACGCGGCAGCCCTTGATCCTGGCGATCTGGCCGACGATCGAGCCCACCGAGCCGGCGGCGGCCGAGACCACCACGGTCTCGCCGGCCTTCGGCTTGCCGACATCGAGCAGTCCGAAATAAGCGGTGAGACCGGCGATGCCATAGACGCTGAGCAAATAGGTCATCGGCTCGATCTTCGGCATCTTGGTCAGATGCTTTGCCGGCACCGCCGCGTAATCCTGCCAGCCGGTATCGCCGAACACGATGTCGCCAGGCGCAAGTCCCGGCGCCCTGGAAGACACGACTTCGGCGATGCCGCCGCCGGCCATCACCGTGTTGGCCTCGATCGCCGCGCGATAGGTCGCGCCGTGCATCCATGCCCGGTTGGCGGCATCGAGCGAAATATAGCGCACCCGCAGCAAGGCCTCGCCATCTCGCGGCTCCGGGATGGTGCCTTCGGACATCTTGAAATGCTCGGGCCCAAGTTTTCCGGTCGGCTTTTCCTTAAGCAGGACCTGGCGATTGACACCCTCACTCATGGTATTTCCTTCCCGTTGACGTGGCTGTTCTTGATGCAGTCGGCGCGCAAGAAACGCGCAGCCGCGCATTGTGCGTTGCATGAGACGCTAATCGGCCGGCGCGCATTCCACAACGGGAAGATTGTGGCAAACCGGCCAGCGGTCGAAGCGTGTTGCGTCAGCGGTGAAATCTGCCAAACTCGGTGCCGCTGGTAAATTTCGGGGGTAAGATGATGTCGAACAGGTTTACGCAGTATATTCTGATCGCGATGGTGCTTGGCATCGTGATGGGGACGCTGGTCTTCAACTATCTTCCGGATAGCCGGGCCGATATCGCCTACAGCGTAAATCTGATCGCGATGCTGTTCCTGCGATTGATCAAGATGATCATCGCGCCCCTGGTGTTTGCGACCCTGGTCGGCGGCATCGCCCATATGGGAAGCGGCGCCAAACTGGGACGGATCTTCGCCAAGACCATGGGCTGGTTTGTCAGCGCCTCGTTCATCTCCCTGCTGCTCGGCCTGTTGATGGTCAACCTGCTGCAGCCGGGCGCGAATTTCCCGGGCACCCTGCCGGACAAGGCGCAGTCGACGGGGCTGCCGGTATCGGCCTTCTCGATCGAGAAATTCCTGACCCATTTGATTCCGACCTCGATTGCGGATGCGATGGCGCAGAACGAGATCCTGCAGATCGTGGTGTTCGCGGTGTTCTTCTCGGTCGCGCTGGGCGCGATGCCGGAGCGATCCAAGCAGATTCTCTCGGTCATTGATGACCTCGGCCATATCATGTTGAAGGTGACCGGCTATGTGATGCTGTTTGCGCCGCTCGCGGTGTGGGCGGCGATCATGGCGACGGTGTCGAAGAACGGCCTCGCCGTGTTGTGGAAGCTGGTCGTCTTCATGGGCGGTTTCTATCTCTCGCTGCTGATCCTGTGGGGCATCCTCGTCATCGTCGGCTTCATCGTCATCGGGCCCAGATACGGCCATCTGCTGCGACTGATCCGCGAGCCCCTGATGATCGCGTTCTCGACGGCGAGCTCGGAAGCTGCCTATCCCAAGACGCTCGAGGGCCTCAACCGGTTCGGCGCCTCGCCGCGAATCTCGAGCTTCGTGCTGCCGCTCGGCTATTCGTTCAACCTCGACGGCACGATGATGTACTGCACGTTCGCCAGCATCTTTATCGCGCAGACCTACAAGATCGAAATGTCGCTCGGCACCCAGTTGGCGATGCTGGCGACGCTGATGATCACCTCGAAGGGCGTGGCCGGCGTTCCCCGCGCCTCGCTCGTGGTGATCGCCTCGACGCTGAGCCAGTTCGGCATCCCCGAGGCGGGCCTGTTGATGATCATGGGCATCGATACGTTCCTCGACATGGGACGCAGCGCCACCAATGTGATCGGCAACTCGCTCGCCACTTCGGTAGTTGCGAAGTGGGAGGGTGAACTCGCACCCGAACACGCGCTCGGCCCCGACGACGTGGTGCCGCCGGACATGATTCCCGGCGAAATCCCCGCAATGGCCGGCCATTGACGGGAGCGATGCATGCGCCGAACCCCGGGGAGATCGATTGCAGCCTGCGGCCTGCTGCTGGCAGGGTGCCTGCTGGCGACCGCGGCAGGCGCCCAGACCGGTAGCGGCGAGGGGCTCAGCCCGACGCTCGCCAGCATCAAGAGCAGGCATGTCGTGCATCTCGGCTATCGCGAGAGCTCGCCGCCGTTTTCGTTCCTCGATCAGGCCAACCGGCCGATCGGCTACAGCCTCGAGCTCTGCGAGGCGATCGTCGACGAGATCGGCGTCGAGGTCGACGACCCCGATCTCAAGATCGAATACGTCAAGGTCACCTCGGACGACCGCATCCCGGCCGTGGTACAAGGCAAGATCGATCTCGAATGCGGATCGACCACGGCCAACGCCGAGCGCGCCAAGCAGGTGGCCTTCTCGCCATTGATGTTCGTCGCCGGCACCAAGCTGATGGTGCCGAAAGCCTCAACCATCTCGGCCCCGGCGGACCTGAAGGGCAAGACCGTGGTGGTGACAAAAGGCACCACCAACGAGCAGGCTATGCGTGCGATCGACAAGAAGTTCGCGCTCGGCCTCATTATCCTGGTGTCGCCGGATCACGAGCAATCCTATCAGATGCTTGTGGACGGCAAGGCGGACGCGTTCGCGACCGACGATATCCTGCTGTACGGCCTGATCGCGCGGCACAAGTCGCAGGACAAGTTTCGCGTCACCGGCGATTATTTGTCCTATGATCCCTACGGCATCATGTTCCGCAAGGGCGAGCCGCAACTGGCCGCGGTCGTGGAACGAACTTTTCGCAAGCTCGGCACGAACCACGATCTGGTCCCGCTCTACAACAAATGGTTCGTCTCCCGCCTGCCCACCGGCGAGAAACTCAACGTAGCGATCTCGCCGCAGCTTGAGGACGCCTTCAAGGCGCTCGACGATTCCGAGGGCTCGAGCAACTGACCGGTTCCGGTGAAATCAGCACCGGAGCTTCGAATTGCCCGGACTTCTAGGGCTTGATGTGCAGCGCGGATTTGGTCGCGTTGAGGGCGTTGTTGAAAGCCGCCTTGGTTTGCCCGGCCAGGGTATTGGCTTCGAAGCTGGGACCGGCGGTAAAGCCCGTCGAGGGGGCGAGTCCGACGGAATTTTTCACCTTGGAAAGGGCGTTGGTGAAGCTCATCGATGCCTCGCTCGCGGCTTTGTTCAGCCCGGCGGTTTGCCTTGCGACGAAGGCTGAGGCGGACGAGGAGATAGAGGAAGTATCGGCCATGGGGGCTCCCTGCTTTCAGGGAAACATCGGCCGGGTATGGTTAACGAGCCGTTAACGGGTGGGTATCCGGGCCGATCGTGCCTTAGAAGAAATCCAGGTCGCTTGCGCGCAGGCCGCGGGCGACGGCGGCGAATTCGATCGCAGTGAACAATCCGCCGGCCACATAGATTTTCCGGCCGAGCGATGCGGCAAGGGCCTGGCTGGCGCTGAAAGCATCCTCGATTGTTGCGGCGATGCGGACGTCCGCCTGCGGATTGATTTTCCGCACCGTGGCGGCGATGGCCGCCGCATCCCCGCCCTTGTGGTGCGCCTTGGTGCATATGATCGTGTCGAATGACGGCGCCAGCGCAGCCACGATCTCGCTGGCCTTCTTGTCGAAGGATACGCCGACCACGAGAATCCACCCTTGCGTGCCATAGGCTTGCTTGAGGCTTGCGAGCGATTGGTTGATGCCGTCGGGCGTGTGACCGACGTCGATGACGGTCAACGGGCTTTGACCGATGACTTCGAGACGGCCGGGCCAGCGCGTTTCGCGCAGACCCGTTCTCACGGCGGTTTCGATTGCAGCGAAGCTTTCCACGGGCCGCGTCTGTTCCAGCCAGCGCAGCAACAGCGCGATCGCGATAGTCGCGTTGTTGAACTGGAATAAGCCCAACAACGCCGTGTCGAGCGACCGGAAATCATAGTCTGCGAATCCGAAATTGAACCGTTGCGCCGACGCCGAGATGACTTCGCCGCCGATCCTGATCTCGTCGCGGACAAACAGGCTCGCGACTTCACGGCTGCGATTATATTCGACGATATGTCGCCTCAGGCCGCGGCAATTCTCGCCGTAGATGATGGCGCCGCCGGCGGCGCAGGCGTCGCTCTTGTCGGAAACGATCAATTGCAGCGAATGGCCGAGCAGCTCGACATGTTCGTAATCGGCCGACGTCACGCAGGTCACGGTGCTGGCTACCAGACGAACCGGATCATAGCGGCCGCCAATGCCGGCCTCGAACACCGCGAATTCGCAGTCGCTTTCCTGAAAATACAGGCAGGCCAATGCAAACATGGCTTCGAAGGCGCCGAAGCGTTCTCCCAGGCGCGCCGCAACATCGGCGATGGCGGCCTCGATCCGTGCAACGAGCCGTGTCAGATCGTGATCGCCAATGGGCGCGCCATTGACCTGAAACCGTTCGTTGAAACGAAACAAATGCGGCGAGGTGAATAATCCCGTGCGCAGGCCGTAAGCGCGGGCGATGGTGGCGCAGAACGCCGCGGTAGAGCCCTTGCCGTTGGAGCCCGTCACCACGACCGAGTTGCGCCGCAGCCTGGCGCGGTCGATCGCAAGGCGGTCAAGCAGCTCCGCCATCCGCGCCAGACAAACGCCGTCGCCGTATTTCGGCAGGTCAAACATCGTCCAATAAGCCCGCGGCCGTAAACGTGTGGCGCCAGATTTTCAAAATCAGCTCGCCCCGATCCGATTCCTCCAGCAGCCGGATCGATGGATTGGAATTCACTTCGATGACCCGCATGGCGTCCGGATCTCCGCCGATATCGGTAAATATGTCGACGGCGGCGACGCGCAGGCCGAGTGCCTGGGCCGCCTTCCTTGCCGCCGTGAGTGCCGCCTCGGAGCGCGGGGCCTCGAACACCATGCTGCCCCCGGCACTCAAGTTCATCCGCCCCGGAATCTCCCAGCGTTCGCCTGCCGGCAGGACGACATCGAGCGAAGGTTCCGACATCGCCGTTGCGGAGCTTGGTGAGAGGCCGCGCGCCTGCAGATCCGCGTTGTGCGCGGTCAGGAGATCGCCGATGGAGCGCACGCCATCGCCCAAGACGAAGGGAGGATATTTTCTGGCGGAAAAGACGACCTCGTCGTCGAGCAGGAAAATCCGGTATTCGAGGCCTGTGACGATCGGCTGGATCAATACCGCATCGTAATGTTTCGAAACCGCAAGCAGGTATCGCTCGAGCGCCGCTTCGCCGTGAACGACTTGCGCAAAATCGCCGCGCGATCCCTGCAGCGGCTTGATGAACGCGCTCGCGTCCAGGCTGCTGAAACAGGCGAAGGCATCCTCGCGCTCATGCCCCTCGGGGCGATGCGCACGGTGCCGCTGATGCAGGAAGAAATATTCACCCCCGAGCGTCGCGACACCCGCATCTTCAAGGATCCGATTTGCAAAATACTTGTCGGATGCGAGCGTGGCGGCGGTGGAATTATTTTGCGGATACCACGAGCATCGTCCGGCGCCGAAATGAAGGCGCCTGGTTCCTGACGCAACGCTGAAGAGAAGTCCCGTTCCGCCATCGATGTCTTGAAACCTGAGCCCGAATTCGGCGCAGGCATATTCCGCATAGACCGCCTGGTCCGGATAGAAGGCGGGCTTTCCCGCCCGAAATTCCCGCAAGTGGCGCATGCATAATCCGGCGGTCTGGCATTCCGTCTTTTTGACGATTTATATCTAACGAATTTTTCGATTCCGCGCGGCAATTAACTACTGGATCGGCGCAAATTTCAGCAAGTTAATTACGTGCAACCGCTCCGGCGGAGAAGGTTCTTAACGAGCGCTTTTTTAGCCGGATCGCGCCGCCATTTTGAGCGTTCAACGGCGCGTCAGGGCGTGTTGACTATCTCCGATATTGGGGTAGGTGAAGCACAAATCCTCAATCGCTGCAGGGGTTTTTCGCCTCGCTTCGGGGCGGGGCCAACCCGTTCGTCCTGCGGCACACCAATCGGAAAATAAAATCACATGAGCGCGTTCTATCGAGAGAAGGTTCTTTCTGTCCGGCACTGGACCGACACGCTTTTCAGCTTCACCGCCACCCGCGATACCGGCTTCCGATTCCAGAACGGGCAATTCGCGATGATCGGGCTCGAGGTCGACGGCCGTCCCTTGCTGCGCGCCTACTCGATGGCGAGCGCCAATCACGAAGACGCGCTCGAGTTTTTCTCGATCAAGGTTGCCGATGGACCGCTGACGTCACGGCTGCAAAAGATCAAGGAGGGTGACACCATCCTGGTCGGGCGCAAGGCGACGGGCACGCTGATTGCCGACAATCTGATTCCGGGCAAACGCCTGCTGCTGCTCTCGACCGGCACCGGGCTTGCCCCGTTCGCGAGCCTGATCAAGGATCCGGAGGTCTATGAGAAGTTCGAGAGCATCGTGCTGGTGCATGGCTGCCGGCAGGTCTCGGAACTCGCCTATGGCGAGGAGCTGGTGGCGAAGTTGCGGGACGACGAATTGTTCGGGCCGCTGCTCGTCGAGAAGCTCGTGTACTACCCGACCGTCACCCGCGAGCCGTTCCGCAACCGCGGCCGCATCACCGATCTGATCACCTCGGAACAGCTGTTCAACGATATCGGCCAGGAGCCGCTGAATATCGGTGACGACCGGATCATGATGTGCGGCAGCCCGGCCATGCTGGAAGAATTGCGCCAGATGCTTGAGACCCGCGGCTTTGTCGAAGGCAGCCACAGCGAGCCCGGCCACTTTGTGATCGAGAAGGCGTTCGTGGAGCGCTGACATTGAAGCAGGCGCTCAATCAACGATGAACAGCTTCGCTCCGGTCTTCGTCGATGACCGGTGGGCGGCGTCGCCGAAGTCGGACACCTGGTAGCTCATGCCCGGCTGCAGCTTGAAGGTACGGCCGTCGCGCAATTCGGTATCGAGTTCGCCTTCCAGCACGTAGAGCACGTGGCCTCGGTCGCACCAGTGATCGGCCAGATAGCCGGGTGTGTACTCGACCATCCGGACGCGTAAATCCCCGATGTTCAGGGTGCGCCAGAAAGCCTGGCCGGTTTCGCCCGGATGAATAGTGGCGGCAAGCCGGCTCCAGTCCGTGATGGTGAAGGGCAACGCTGGTATTTTCATCTCGGTAAAGTCCCGCGTCTTGGTATCCACGATAGCGAGCAATCAGGCCATGACGGCGTCGCCATGCCTGCGATGGTCTAGCAATCTTCGCGTGAATGTCACCTCACCAAAAGGGCCGACGGTGGCTTTCGAATCCGGCCTGCCGTCGCAAACAACCAATGGTGATGATGCGGCCCGGTTTCCGCCTGTTATAGATACCGTCGAACGTCACGCGGCCTTTCATCGACGCGTCGGTACCGGGAGCGCCAGGGGCTTTGTCCGTATCCAACCAGGCCGCGCCAGCGAAAACGGCCTTCGTCTTCGCAGGCGGAGGCAGCTTCGGCGCCATTCAGGTCGGCATGATGCACGCGCTCGCCGCCCACGGCGTTTCGGCCGACATGGTGGTCGGCTCCAGCGTCGGCGCCCTGAACGGTGCTTACTATGCCGGCGACCCCACATTGAAGGGGGTCCTGCAGCTGGAAACCATCTGGCGCGGCTTGCGGCGCCACGAGGTTTTCCCGGTGACCTGGCACACCATGCTCGGGTTTATCTGGCGCCGGGATTTCCTGATCCCGCACGACGGGATCCGGAAGCTGATCGACGAGCATCTGCCCTACCGCAACCTGCAGGACGCCCAGCTCCCGCTTCACATCGTCACCACCGATATCGTCTCCGGCGACAGCGTCGTGATCTCCGAAGGGCCGGCCGCACAGGCGATCATCGCCTCTACCGCGATCCCGGGCGCTTTTGCGCCCGTGCGCTACCAGGACCGCTATCTGGCCGACGGCGCGATCTCTTCCAACACGCCGATCAAGGTCGCGGTAGCAAAGGGCGCGCGGCGCCTGATCATTTTGCCGACGGGTTACGCCTGCGCCCCGCCGACGCCGCCGGTCGGCGCGGTCGCCAATGCGCTGCATGCGCTAACGCTGCTCATCGCCAGGCAATTGGTGAGCGAGCTGGAAAACCTTGCTCCCGACATCGAATACTTCGTGGTGCCACCCTTGTGTCCGCTGGTGGGATCGCCCTACGATTTTTCGAAAACGTCCGATCATATCGAGCGCGCGATCCGCAGCACGGAGATGTGGCTGGCGCAAAGCGGCCTGGAGAAGACCGGCATACCCCACGAGATGCGTCCGCACCGCCATTGAACGAAGCCACCGCTTCCGCCCTCATCCCGGCGTAACGGCTTCGCCGTTGTCGCTGGAGGAGCCGCGACGGAGTTGGTCATCGGGCCGCGCTTCGCACGGACCCGCTGGCCGCGTCTCGAAAGGAGGGGCGCTATAGCGCCGTCCCACCATGAGGGTCCAACGATACGATGTGGGGTCGAGCTACGTTGCACTGCAAAGGGCGCACGATGGCGTGGTATACCCGGCCACCGGACGGATTGATTCTCCGCCGGCTGATTTGGTAGCCTCGCCGGCGTCAGTTGTTGTCATATCCGTGACCTTTGCCGGCGATATCGTGTACAGCTTGTTCGGATATCTGCGTTAGGCTGCGACGATAAACAACAAGATGGCGGAAACTGCCTGAGGGGTTCCATGGAAACGTTGATGCTTCCGTTCTCGCCACGCTTCATCGTTCTCACGATTTGCGCCGTCGTGACGGCGTTGTTGCTCGGCATCGGGATCGTCGATCACAAGGCGTTCGATCTGGTTCTCGTCCCGCTCATGATTTTCGGCGCGCTCACCTTGCTTGGCATTCGCGATCTCACGCAGAAGAGCCACGCGGTGCTGCGCAACTATCCGATCTCGGCGCATCTGCGGTTCCTGCTTGAAGAGATCAGGCCGGAGATGCGGCAGTATTTCTTCGAGAGCGAGAAGGACGGCATGCCGTTTTCCCGCGACACCCGCGCGGTGATCTATCAGCGCGCGAAGATGGTGCTCGACAAGCGGCCCTTCGGCACCCAGGAAGATGTCTATCGCGACGGCTACGAATGGATGCACCATTCGGTGGCGCCGAAGGTTCGTGCCGTGGAGAAATTTCGCATCACCATCGGCGGCCCGGATTGCAAGAAGCCGTATTCGGCATCGGTCTTCAACATTTCGGCCATGAGCTTTGGCGCGCTCAGCCCCAACGCGGTGCGCGCGCTGAATGCCGGTGCCAGGAAAGGCGGCTTCGCGCACGATACCGGCGAGGGCGGCGTCAGCCCCTATCACCGCGAGAATGGCGGCGACATCATCTGGGAAATCGGCTCCGGCTATTTCGGTTGCCGCAACCGGGACGGCAGCTTCAATCCGGAGGAATTCGCGCGCATCGCCACCGATGACCAGATCAAGATGGTCGAACTCAAGATCAGCCAGGGCGCCAAGCCCGGCCATGGCGGCGTGCTGCCGGCGGCCAAGGTATCGGCGGAAATTTCGAGGATCAGGGGCGTTTCGATGGGCGAGGACTGTATCTCGCCGGCCTATCACCGGGCGTTTTCGACGCCTCTGGAAATGATGGCTTTCATTGCCGAGATGCGACGGCTTTCCGGCGGCAAACCGGCCGGATTCAAGCTTTGCATCGGCCACCCCTGGGAGTTCCTGGCGATCTGCAAGGCGATGCTCGAGACCGGCATTTATCCCGACTTCATCGTGGTCGACGGCAACGAGGGCGGCACCGGCGCCGCGCCGCTCGAGTTCATGGATCATCTGGGCATGCCGATGCGCGAGGGCGTCAATTTCGTCCATAACGCGCTGGTCGGCATCAATGCGCGCGACCGCATCAAGATCGGCGCCTCGGGCAAGATTGCGACCGCCTTCGACATGGCGCGCGCGATGGCGATCGGCGCCGATTGGTGCAATTCGGCGCGCGGCTTCATGTTCGCGCTGGGTTGCATCCAGTCGCTCTCCTGCCATACCGATCGATGTCCGACCGGTGTGACCACGCAGGATCCGTCGCGCAATCGCGCGCTGGTGGTGCCGCACAAGATCGAGCGGGTTTACAATTATCACCACGCCACCCTGCACGCATTGGCGGAGCTGCTCGCAGCCGCCGGGCTGGAACATCCGCAGGAATTGCGGCCGATCCATTTCTCGCAGCGGACGTCCACGACCGAGGTGCAGACATTCGCGAAGCTCTATCCGCCGCTCCGCCCGGGCGAACTGATCGACGGCACCAGCGATTCTCGCTTCCGCGAGGCCTGGGAGATGGCGCGCGCGGACACGTTCGCGGCGGCGGGGTGAGGTGGATTGAGCTCGGTCTCGGCGCCCAACTGGTCATTTGCCGATGAGATAGAACGTCCGGGTCTGGTCATCATAGCTGAACAATTCGGCACACCGTCCCCAGCATCGGAATCAGCACCATCTCGGCACGGCGGCTTTTGGCCGCCAGCATCGCAAAGGTGAAGGTGAAGATCAGGGAAGCCACCAGCGCTGCAAGCATGCGCATGATGGTGTGCAGCACATAAAGCGGCAACGCAGCGGGTGACAGCGATATCGCCGGTTGATGCTCGACGACGAACGGCGCGACCATCTGGCGCGCGCCGGTGCCGAGCAAGATCACAACGCCGAGGATCAGCAATATCGCAACAGGGTCCCGCCAACTCGAAACCCGCTGCCGCCAGACGCCGCCCCTCAGTACCTCCGCGTGATGCTCCAACCCGGGCTCCTGCTCCGAACCGCAAGAAACCGTTACCTCAGGGGCGAGCAGGGCAATTGAGTTGCACCAAGAATCCGGGCGTCAGTGCGGGTTTTCCAGACTGAACAGCTCGGACTGCTCGTCATATGCAAACAGCTCGGCATAGCGCGCCCACGACACGATGGTCTTGAGCGTCTCATCGGCCTGATCTTCCGCCATATAGTCCTCGAGCTCGTTGCGGAAGCGCGCTTCTGGCGCGGTGTGCGACGGCCGCTCGTCCAGCACCCGGCGGATCAAGCCCATCACCGGCACATAGTTGATGAGATGTTCGGCGAACAGTTTCTTGCGCGCATCGGTTTCCAGATGGGCAAAGCGCATGCCGGCTTCCGTCAGCACCAGATCGCCTTCGCTCAATTGCGCAAACCGCAACAGTTGAAGCGATTCGCCGAGGTGGAAGATCTCGTCGGCCTCCAGTTGCAGGCTGCTGGCGAGCACCGGCAAATCGGCGCGCCCGTTATAGGGCGGCCCAGCCAGCGTCTCGATCAGGCCGGAAAGCACGTTGGACGAAACGTGCTGGAGGATCATGCCGACGCCGGTGCCCTGGATGCCCTCGATGGCAGGCGTTCTGACTTCCGCGCGCTGCGTCATGCGGGCATAGATGCTGTCGACGAGCTGCCGGAAGGTCGGATCAAGACGATTGCGCGGATGCGGCAAGTCGACCTTGATCTCGGCGGCAACCCGGCCGGGATTGGATGAAAACACCAGGATGCGGTCGCACATCAGGACCGCTTCCTCGATGTTATGCGTCACCATCAGCACCGATTTGATCGGCAGCCGGCCTTCGATCCAGAGATCGATCAGGTCGGTACGCAAGGTCTCGGCGGTGAGCACGTCCAGCGCCGAGAATGGTTCGTCCATCAGCAAGAGATCCGGATGCACGACGAGCGCGCGGGCAAATCCGACGCGCTGGCGCATGCCGCCCGACAATTCCTTGGGGTAGGCCGACTCAAATCCGTCAAGCCCGATCAGATCGATCGCCGCGAGTGCACGCTTTCGGCGTTCGGTGCTCTCGACGCCGAGCGCTTCCAGCCCCAGTTCGACGTTCTGCAGGACCGTGAGCCAGGGAAACAGCGCGAACGACTGAAACACCATGGAAACGCCGTTCGGCGGTCCGACGATGGTTTCGCCACGGCATTTGGCGTCGCCCGAGGATGGTGCGATCAGGCCGGCGATGATGCGCAGCAGCGTCGACTTGCCCGATCCGGATCGACCGAGCAGACCGACGATTTCGCCGGAATGGATCGTCAGGTCGACCTTTTCGAGGACCACAAGTTCTTCGCCGCTGCCTTTCGGAAACGACCGGCAGACGCTGCGGATATCGAGCAGGTTGGTCTGTTTGGCAAGATCGAGCATGGGCTTTCCTTAATGCATGATCCGGACCCGAAGGGCCGCGTTAGCGCAAAGTGGGAACCGGTTTTCCGAAAAGATCATGCTTAAACAAAGAGACGAGAATCATCCGAGGCGAAGACGTCGCTCCCCGAAGGCGTAGAGTGGCCTCCAGAGCAGCCGGTTGAAGAGCGTTACCAGTATGCACATGACGGCGATGCCGAGCACGACCCGGGGGAAATCTCCGGCTTCCGTCGCATTGGCTATATAACCGCCGAGCCCGCTGGCCGTCAGGTGGGTGTCGCCCCAGCTCGCCACTTCCGCAACGATGGAGGCATTCCATGACCCGCCCGAGGCGGTGATGGCTCCGGTGATGTAATAGGGGAAAATGCCGGGCAGGATGACCTTGATCCACCACCGCCATCCCCCGAGGTGGAAGCTGCCGGCGGCCTCGCGAAGATCGGTCGGAAACGCGCTGGCGCCTGCGATGACATTGAACAGGATGTACCACTGGGTCCCCAGGATCATCAGCGGGCTGAGCCAGATGTTCGGATCCAGGCTGTAGCGCACGATGATCACCACGAACACCGGAAATGCGAGGTTCGCGGGGAACGCGGCCAGAAATTGTGCAAGCGGCTGGATGCGCTCGGCGAGTTTCGGCCGAAGTCCGATCCAGACCCCGACGGGCACCCATATCAGGCTCGCCAGCGCGATCAGCACGATGACGCGCGCCAGCGTCATGAAGCCATATCCCACGGCGGCAAGCACGTCCGACGGGCTCAAGGTCGCCGAGAGATATTGATAAGCCCGCCACCCAGCGTAGCCGGTGCTCGCGCAGATGAGGGTCAGCCAGATAGCGTCGATCAGGCGCGACGGCGAGCCGGCCCTGACCGGCACCCGCAGACTGCCCGGGATCGCCAAATGCAGGTTCGAGAAGAACTTGTTCAGGGCTGCAAACGGAACGGTCAGCGCCCGCAAGGCCCGCGTTCGGCGGAACAGGTCGAGCATCCAGGACTTCGGTGCGTTTCCCGAGGCGGTCTGCTCGAACCGGAATTTGTCGGCCCAGGCCACCACCGGGCGAAACAGCAATTGGTCGTAGGCGATGATCACCAGCAGCATGGTCAGGATGGCGTAGCCGATCGCGGGGAGATTCTGTTTTTGAATGCCGAGAGCGACGTAGGAGCCGATGCCGGGCAAGGTGACGGTGGTATTGCCGACCGTGATCGCCTCCGACGCCACCACGAAGAACCAGCCGCCGGACATCGACATCATCGTGTTCCAGATCAGGCCCGGCATGGCGAAAGGCACGTCGAGCCGCCAGAAGCGCTGCCATCCGCTGAGGTGAAAACTCAGTGAGGCTTCCTCCAGATCCTTCGGCACGTTGCGGATCGACTGGTACATGCTGAAGGTCATGTTCCAGGCCTGGCTGGTGAAGATCGCGAACACGCAGGCGAGTTCGGCGCCGAACACCTGGCCGGGGAAGAGGTTCAGGAAGAAGACGACGGTGAAGGTCAGAAATCCGAGGATCGGAACCGATTGCAGGATGTCGAGCAGCGGGATCAGCACCATCTCGGCGCGCCGGCTCTTGGCCGCAAGGGTGGCATAGGTGAGAGTGAAGATGATCGAGCAGACGATCGCGAGCAGCATCCGCATCGTCGTTCGCAACGCATAGACCGGCAGGTTGGTCGGATCGAGCGACACCGGAGAGGTGTCAAGGGCGGACAAGGGAAGGGTGGTCTGCTCGCCGCCATAGACGATCAGCACCATGGCGCCGATCACGAGAATCAGCGCAACGGCGTCCCAGATGTTCGGCCGCAGCGCCTGCCCCAGTCTCGGCGATAAAATATCTTCAAGCGTCATAGGCGCTGCCTTGTCTCGAACCCGCCAGACGACCGGCCCGAGAGGATCGAGACCCGTCCGCTTTGAAGATAAGCGGGATTTGTGATGGGTTTATAGCCGTCTGGAAACCTGAAAGGGCAGGACTTCCGGAAAGCTAACGAAAGGCAGGACTTCATTTCAGATGTCGAAGGCGCATGCCAGCGACGATTTGACAGTAGTCTAGTTCGCTGCGGGTCTCGAGGCATTTCCCAGAGTAAGATACTCTACCAGAGATTATTGCTCTACTTAAACGCGCTCCGAGATGGGTCAAAGGGGGAAGTGACTGTCTGCAGCCTCTGTGTCCGCCTCTAAGAGCAGACATCAACAAATCTAACCGCAAGGGCCTACAGCCGACAAGCCTGATATCAGGCGAGCCACGGCAATCTTATGCGGGGTCGAGCCTCAAAACTGGGCGTGCAATCGCGCGGAAAAGACTGAAACCGGTCCCCGGTCTGCATTATATCCGGGATTATCGATGAACTGGTAGTCGAAGGTGAGTGTGGCCCATTGGTTGAGACTGTAGGCATAATAGGCTTCGAGGATCTGCTCGGGGCGATAGTTGAGCTCTCCGTCGCCGATCAAAATCCCAAGACCCCCGGCAGCGAAATACGCGCGGGCGATAGACGAGAGACCTTCGGCCACCCCTGCCACGCCAATCTTGTCATCGGGTCGGCCCCAGGCATTGCCTTTCAACACCGCGCCGAACGAAAGGCTCTCGTCGCAGTCGGTCCAGCCGATGATCTCGACCAGACCGGGACTCCAGCTCGCACGCGAGAACACGCCCAGATCACGCGTGACCGCCTGCTCCATATTGACGACGAAGCCGTAATTCGTGCGCGCTTGCCGCGTCTGCGTAATGTCGGGGTAATTCGGAGTGCTGATCGGCATGGCAAGTGCGTCAGCGTAGCTGCCCGCATTGGCGATGTTCGCCCATCCCATCAAACGCAACTTGCCGGGCTGCGAAAACAGCGAATACCGCAGCTCCAGTTCGCCGATGTATTCGCCGCGTTCGAGAATGTGGGTGTCGTAGCTGTTGACGTTGGAGACGACCGGCACCAGAAAATAGCCGGCACGAAACGCCCAGGATTTCTGGTTCAGTTCAGCGACGGCGCCCCAAGTGTAGCCTATCTTGTCCATGGTGACGTCGTAGGAGCCGCAGCAATACATATTCCAGTTGAAAAAATCGACGCGCGGATCGTGGGAATAGCTGTTGCCGTCGAAAAGATCGAGAACAGCGAACCTGCCGGCGGTGACAGTGATCCGGGAGATATCCTGCTTTCCGGCGAGTTGGTTCGGACCATCTTCGACAGTCTCCTGCTCGCCGCCGAGACCGAAGGTTTGCCGCACGAACATGCGCGCCATGTCGACGCGCGGCGCTGGGAAGTCGGATTTTTGCGCTTCTCCGTTGGGAAAGCCGGCGACTCCTAGCGTGTTGTCGAGACCAAAGCCCTGCATGAGTTCCGGGTTGACATAAATTTCGGTGCCGTCCCATGGTCGATAGCCGACGAAGGCCGTTGCGCTCGTCGTATTCTGGATTTGATTGGCGCCCGTCAGGCTGTTCGCGCCCTGATAGGGCGAGCGGAAAGCGGGATAGCCTTGCTCGACGAAAGTAAGCTGCCCGTGCACGTTCCAGCTGCCGGGGTCGATCGCCCAGGAGTTGGCGGGGTTGCTTGAGTTTTTAACCGCACCCGTCCAGTCGAGCTTCCGGTTGAGCCCAATCCGAAGACTATTGAGTTCCAGTGTCGTCGAATTGTAACCGGTTCCCGATGCAAATGCGCCGCTGGCTTTTCCCAAGCGGTCGTAGAGATATTCGAATCTCGCGGTCCAGCCCGGCGCGATGGCAAGTTCAGCGCCAGCACCCAGCGCCCAGCCGGCGCGCATGCGCAAAATCTTGTCCTCGTTGCCGGTCAGGCCGGAGGCCTCAAGGAACCGCGCTTGCGACCAGGCGGGGCCCCCGGTGGCGTAGAACAGCCAATGGTCGAACGCATAGCCGGCCCGGCCACGCAGCGTCGAGACGAAGTCGAGCTTTTCGCTAACCGCGCTGGACGGAGTTGATCGCGACGCGACGTTGCCGTCATCGAGATAATTCGGAAACGAGATATCTCCCTCAATCCCAACAAGCAGCCGCGACGGCAACCGATAATTGTAGCCGAACTGCATGCCGCCAAACAAGCTGCCGAATGACGTACCGGTAGCAGTCGGGTTCGGATCGAACAGCGTGTTGCTACCGTATCCTCGGCTGTACCCGACATGGCCGCCGACATAGAACCCTGACCAATCGTAGTTCGCGATTGGAGGCGCTTTGAGGGGTATCGAGTATGGAAAGGCAACGTCGGCAGCGAGACAATCTGCCGTTAAGACGTACGTTGCCGCAATACAACCGCACGCAAGCAGAACTGCTTCGATTCGCTTAGACACAAAGCCACCGCGAGAACGAGTGAACGATAAAGGCGTCAAGCCATCGAGATTGGATGGTAAGGCTGATCTCGTGACGGTGATCTTTTCTGAACCTGCCCATGCAGCGTCTCCGCTCTAATACTGGGCATGTACCCGGAAGCCGAGCACGGAGACGGGACCGCGGTCGCGATTGTAGGCGGGGTTGACGATGAGCTGATAGTCCAGTGTCATCCTGGCATACAGTACCGGAAAGCTGTAATAGGTCTCGAGGATCCTTTCGGTTCCGGGATTGGGCAGTTGTCCGTCGCCGACCAGAATTCCGAGGCCCCCGTCATTGAGGAAGGCCTGGTGTACTTTGGAAATGCCGTTGACGACACCGGCAATGCCGAACGTGTCGTCATCGCGCCCCCATTGCTTTCCGGAAACCGCAAGACCGGCGGCGACGGTGCGGTCGATGTCGGTGAATTCGAAGGGCTCGACGTCGCCATTTGCGAACCCGGCACGGGCAAACAAACCGACATTGGGCATCAGTTGCTGCTCAAGGTTCATGCTGAGGCCGCCCCGGCTCTGGTATTGCCGAACGGCGGAGATCGTGGCGGGGCCTCCGGTCAGCGCGGCGAGCTGGATCGCGTCCTCGAAGCTTCCCATCCGGCCCCGCGTCAAGAATCCGGTGACCGCCACTTTGCCGGGCTGATCCCAGATCGAATATCGACGCTCGATTTCACCGATCCACTGGAACTGACCGAAGGTCGGGTCCAGCGTGGTCGTATTCGGAGCGATCGAAAGGTCGAACAGGCCCGCGCGCAGGGTCCACGGGCCTTGGTACCATTCCGCGGCGGCGCCAACCGTATAGGCCCAGGCGTCCGCCGCATAATCGAACGTGCCGGTGTCGACAATCGACCAGTTCATGAAATCTGAGCGGGGATCGTGAGCGTATTTGTTGGTATCGAAGATGTCGCCTACGCTGACTTTTCCGACCGTGATCACCAGCCGGTCCGAGGTTTGCGATCCGGAGAACTGGTTGAGTCCGGCGTCGACCTTCTGCGTATCGCCGCCGAGGTCGATCGTCTGGCGCACGAACGCCCGGTGCAAGCGCGCATAGGGAAAATCCGCGCCGACCTTGTAGGCCTCGCCGCTCGTGAAGCCCGCCACGCCCAACGTTCCACTCAGTCCGAAGCCCTGATCGATTTCCGGATTGATCCAGGCCTCGGCGCCCTGCCAGAGCCGGACGCCGGCGTACAACGTCGCATCAGCGGTCTGTCGGGCCTGATTCGAGATCAGACTGTTCGGGCCGCTATAGGGAGCCCGAAACGGCGGGTCATACTGCTCGAGGTAAGTGAACTGGCCGTGGAAGGCGAAGCGATCGGTTTCCAGCGCGGAGGGCCCCTTGGTCAGGAAGTCCACCCCTTCGGTGGTCGTATCGCCAATCCGGTAGTTCAGGCCAAGCCGGAAGCTCTGCATCGTGAGGTCGGAGTCGAAGGCTTGCGCGCCTGCGGCAAACATCTCGCTATGGTGGCCAAATCCGGTCCACAGATATTCAGCCTTTGCGGTCCAACTCCCTGTGATCGGGATTTCGACGCCGGCGCCTGCGGCCCAACCCACTCGCCAGGGCTGCGAGGTGTCCACAGTTCCGGGTGTCGCGGATCCGCCGACGGGAACGCCGGCAACTTGCGTGCGCGTCACCTGATCAAAGGTCCAGGCCAATCCGCCGGTGCCATAGAGCAGGAAATGGTCGAAGGCATAGCCAGCGCGCGCCCGGAGGGTGCCGGAAAAAATCACCGCCTCGCCGTAGGTCACCTCGCCGGTGAAGGGAGAAGTGACGGTCTGGCTGCCACGCACGGAAAAGGGGACCAACACATCCGAATTCGGGAATGAAAGATCAGTCTCGAACCCCAGCATCCAGTGCGACTTGAAGACATGATTATATCCGCCCTGCAGCCCGGCAACGTAGCTGCCGGTCCCGGCCATGAAATCGAAATGATAGGGAAGATCGAACGATCCGTTCAAACCTGGTGCGCCAGGCTGGGTGGCGGACCAGTTGGAGGAGCCCGTGGTCTCGCCGACATTGGCGCCGATATACCAGCCATTCCAGTCATAGCCGTTCGCGGCCGGCGCCTGCTGGGCCTTCGTGACATAGCCGACGGGCGCCTTGACCGGAAGGTTCGGGGCCAGGTCGCCCGCGATCGCGGCAGAACACGTCGCCAGCACCAATGTCGTGCCGCTCCCGAATTTGCATATCCCCTTCATCACGCGCCCCAGATACCCCAGCCGATTGTTAGACCAAAGAACGGTGACATTCATTCCCAAGCGGCACTTGTTCCCAAGCGGTATTGCAACTCATTCTTAATTGCAAGTATGGGGCTTCTTGATGAGAGTTATTCCAGCATTGGTCCGACGCTCCAGCTTGCGGCCGAAACGGTCGGTTCGAGGCTGAGGCGGCCGACGACCTGTTCCAGAACAGCGTCGTTCTTTGCTGCAGACGTGAGCTGCGCGGTGACTTCGACGCGCCCGCTCTCCTCGAGATCGGTGCTGTCGAGCCGTCGCAGGCTGAGCTGGCCGTTGCCGGTGCTCTGCAGCAGCAGCGCGCGGACATGCGCTTCTTCCGGACTTCGGCACACGACACGAACGCTGTAATGCAGGTCGGTCTCGGTCTGCGCGATCGGTTGCCGGTTGATGATCCGCACCAGTGGCCGCAGGGTCAGATTGACGAGCACGACAAAGCCCGTCGCCAGCGCCGCGTGCAGCGGATGGCCGCTTCCCGCGAGCAGGCCCACTGCCGCAGAACACCACAAGGTGGCTGCAGTATTGAGACCAGTGACGTGAAGCCCCTCGCGAAAGATGATTCCGGCGCCCAGGAAGCCGATCCCCGACACCACCTGCGCGGCCACCCGTGTCGGACTGCCGTCGTCGGGAAACAGACTTTCGAACACGACAAAGCTCGCTGCACCGATCGCGACCAGCGTATTGGTCCGCAAGCCGGCCATCCGTTGACGCCATTGGCGCTCGAACCCGATGCATGCACCCATCAGGGTGGCCATGCCGAGGCTGATCGCGGCCTGCTCAATCGATGCATTCATGTTGAAATTCCTGCCTGACTTCCCGGTGGCGTCCCGGAGCCAGCCATGCTCCGCACCGCTGCAGCCGGCGCGCTCCTGATAAGACAGTTCGAAGAAGGTTATGTGAAATCCTGCGCTGGCGGTGCTGGATCATCGCCCGGCGCAGGATTTCTGCTCAGCCGGCCAGCGCCAGTTGGAGCGGCGACCCTCCGGAAGCGCCGCCCGGCGCGGAACGCTGGCGTTCATCGACCCCACCGCGCGGTGCGTTATTGGTCCCGAGATGCCAGCAGCACTCCAGCCGGCCGTCGCGATCAACCCAATGACAGGCGAGCGCCGGGGTTGGAGACCGGCGCTTGCCCGCTGCCGCCGGGCGGCGAAATCCCGGCAGGTTGTCGTTGAGATGCGGGTGATTGGGGAATGCAGCCTGGCGCGGCACCGGCGCGATACGCCGCAGCTGAGCCAGCCTGAAATTTGCAAGTCCGGATTTTGCGAGTGTTTTGAACATCGCTCACCTCCATGTCCGCGTTTGGCGCGGCAGGCCGGTAAGCGGAGGGTCAGTGAGGCGCGACCATCTTACTCACGCGGCGGAAGCCGGCGCGATTGATTCTGATATTTTGCGGCATCGCTGGCCCGGTCATCGCCGGGGCGGCGTTGCCAAAGGGTGTATTGCCCATGTGCTCTTCGTTGGGATTGAAAGATCTGCCTCGACGAGATGTCCGAGACACAACCGGCAAGTAAGCCCGGGCTGTACGGCTGTCAAGGTCCATCTTTCTATCCTCCGGGGAGGATCGCTGGTATCCTGCCGGGAGGATAGGAGATAGCAATGCCAGACCAGCAACATTCCGCGATTGCCCGACGTCTGAAGCGCGCCAACGGCCATCTCGAAACGATCATCGAGATGATCGAGCAGGACCGGCCTTGCGCGCAGATCGCCCAACAGCTGCAGGCCGTGGAGAGCGCGATCGAGAGCGCCAAAAAGGCCCTGATCCACGATCATATCGGCCACAGCCTCGAACGATCGTTCAAGGCTTCCGGCTCGAAAGGCCAGGCCGCGCTGCGGGACTTCAGGCTGATCGCCAAATATCTCTGAACGCAGATGGCGTGCAATGGCCTATGAGAGCTGCCTAGAGCGGATACGACGTGGCCTCAGGCGCTCGCCGAAAGGTGCTGAACTTCCACGGTGACATGTGACAGATCGGCGAATTTCGCCAATCTCTGCCGGTAGTGCACCGGCTCGCGCGTCCCTGACGTCGCCACCGAGACGATGGCGCCGAGGTGCCCGGGCCCGAGCCGCCAGAGATGCAGGTCGGTGACCCGGTCGCCCTCGCTCTCGATCGCGATGCGGACTTTCTCCGCGATGCGCGGATCCGGTATGCGATCGAGCAGGATGGCGCCGGTATCGCGCAAAAGCCCGACCGACCAGTTGGCGATGACCAGCGCGCCGATCAAGCCCGCCAGCGGGTCCATCCAGAGCCAGCCGAACGTACGGGCCAGCAGCAAGCCGACAATGACCAGAACCGACACGGCGGCGTCCGCCACGACATGAACGACGGCGGCGCGCATGTTGTTGTCGCGGTGATGCGCGCCATCGCCGTGGTCGTGCTCTTCGAATTCCAGTTCACCCAGCTCGGCCTGGCCCGCCTGCATCAGGCGAACCCTGGCAACGAAAGCGTGCGGCTCCGGAATTTCGTCGCGCGATTCCAGATACCGGTCGCGGGCCTCGAACGAAAACAGCTGTCGGCTGCCGTCCGGCCTGATGGTTTCGATGCTGACATCGGAGGCCGTCGGCAAGCTGCCCGCATCGGCGCTGACGCGAAACCGCGGCGGCACGTCGTCTTCGAAGACCTCGATAGCCAGCGTGCTGCGGCCCAATTCGATGCGACGCGGCTCCTCGCCGTGATCATGCTCATGACCATGCGCGTGCCCATGATCGTGACCATGGCTATGGCCGTGATGGTGCCCGCCGGACAATAGCCAGGCGCTGGCGACATTGACCACGAGACCCAAGACCGCAATCGGGATCGCCTCGTTGAAGCTGATCGGAACCGGGGCGAGCAGGCGCGATACGGCTTCATAGCCGATCAGGAGCGAAATCATCGCCAGAACGATGGCGCTGGAATATCCCGCGAGATCGCCGAACTTGCCGGTCCCGAACGTGAAACGGCGATCGCCGGCATATTTGCGGGCATAGGTATAGGCCAGCGCGGCCAGCAGCAGCGCGCCGGCATGCGTCGACATATGCAGGCCATCGGCAATCAAGGCGAGCGAGCCGAACATGGCCCCGCCGATGATCTCGGCAATCATCATGACCGTGCAGAGGACGATCACCGCCCAGGTGCGCCGCTCCGCCTTGTCGTGATCCTTACCCAAGAAGAAATGGTCGTGCGGCGGAATCTGAAAGATCGTTTCGGCGTCGGTCATCATCTTCTCACTTCAGATAGGTATGGACCACGTCGATCAGTTGATCCGCGGCGTCCGCGTTGAGCGCACCGGGATTCTTCTCGGGGTCGACCAGATGGGTGCGGATGTGGTCCTCGACCACCTCGGCCATCAGGCCGGCGACGCTGCCGCGGATGCCGGCGATCATATGCATGATGCGCTCGCATTCTGCCTCGTCGATCAAAGCGCGCTCGATCGCCTCGACCTGGCCGCGGATGCGGCCGACGCGCGCCAAGAGCTTCTTTTTCTCTTTGATAGTATGGGCCATGGTTGACATTATATAGGGTACCCACCTATGCTATGTCAACGGCAGCGGCCTTAGAACGGCGGCGGGCCTTAGTCGGCCCCGATTGCGCAAACCCCGATCCAGCGCCCCGACGAATGCTGACCTTGTGGATGGATCGCGGTCGCCCGGAGTGCGAGTTTTCCCGCGGCGGAGCAATGGACTCTTGAAGTTGTTCGGCGGGCAACCTCTCAAAGGGGTTACGGCGACGTCAGAAGCTTTTCCAGCTGCTGCAGGAGCTCGCCATATTTGGCATAATTACCCGATGCATATTGATGCTGCATTTCCTGGAACACGGCGCGCACGCGATCCAGTCTGCCGCTGGTTTCCGCCTCGCCGGAGGAGACGTTCGGCCGAGCTGATCCTCCGACCAGGAGATCCTCCGCATCCTTGAGACTACGTGCCCACTCGATCTTGCGGTCGTCGGGCAACAGCTGTGCCAGCACGATGCGGGCAAGCGTTGGAATCTTGGTCTGCTCGGCCTCGATGTAGACCGGCTCGATGGCGATGAGCTGGTTGCCGTTCAGCGGCAGCACGATCAGATTGCCGCGGATCACCTGGGAGCCGTGCTGATCCCAGAGCGTCAGATCGCCGGAGAACCGGCTGTCCGAATTGATCCGCGATTCGACTTGGGCCGGGCCGTCGATGAATGTCCCTTTCGGGAAACGGAATGCAACCATCTTGCCGTAGTTTTCGCCATCCGACAGGCCCGCGAGCCATCCTGCCAACTGATTCTTCCCCGCCACCGACAGTGGCAGCATCAGCAGAAACTCCGGTCTTTCGGCTTTCGGAAGCTGCGCGATAACGTAGTAGGGCCTGACTTCGATCTCGCGATCGCGATAGAGCTCGTGCGGCACCTCCCACCGGTCCTCGCGGTTGTAAAAGGTCATGGGATTGGTCATGTGGTAAGTGCCGTACATCTCGGCCTGGACGGTGAACAAATCCTCGGGATAGCGAATGTGGCGCTGGAGACTAGGCGGCATCTCGCTGCGGTCCTTGAACAGACCGGGCAACATCTGCCGATAGGCCTTGATGATGGGATCGTGATTGTCGAAGACGTAGAACGTGACTGTGCCGTTATAGGCATCGATCACGGCCTTTGCGGCATTGCGCAGGTAGTTGCGGCCACGGAGTGACGGCAACGATCCGTGATAGGCGTCGCTGTAGGGATAGTTGGCCGAACTGGTATAGGCGTCGATGATGTAGGAGTAGTGATCGCCATCGGCGACAATGTAGGGATCCCGGTCGAAGCTCAGGAACGGCGCGAGCCTTTCGACGCGTTCAACGATATTTCTCCGCAACAGCACCCGGCTTTCCGGCGTGAAGTATTCGGAGATGAACAGCCGCAATCCATCGGTCTCGTGCGCAACGACGAGCTTGCGCCAGAAGTTTGACAGCGGAATTCCGCCCTTTCCCTCGTACACCGTCTCGGCGTTCGCCTGTCCTTGCGGAAAATCGAATTCCTTTTCCGATGTGCGGACATAGACCCGGTCCCGGGTAAGGGCCCCGTAGTATATCGCCCCCTGTTTGACCGCGAGGTCGCCCTTGGCGATGATGGGAATATCGTGCGCCCAGAGCAGGGGATTGCCCCGGCTGTCCATTTCGTTGGCGGGGACGGCTACAGCACCGTAGCCGTGGGTATATTTGAGCGCGAGATTGACCCAGACCTTGGCCTGATCGGGGAGTTTTTCCACGTTGAGTTCGCGCGCCGTGATCAGGACCTGCCGCTCGACGCCATTGATCGTGTAACGGTCGATATCGACGCCGGCAAAAGTATAGTACGGCCGCAGGCCCTGGATCTGCTGGAGCTGGGGTTCAAGCGCGCGCCAATCCCAGATGCGGGCGTCCTGCAGCGTTGCGCCGCTTTTATCCAGGTCCTCGCGGGTGAGCGGCGCGGCCGATACCGCGAATTCCCGTTCTTCCATCGACGCCCCGTCGAGATTGTAGGCTTCCCGCGTGCCGGCGATGCTTCTGAGCAGGTAGGGCTGCTCAAGCGTGATCTGGTTCGGACCGACATAAAGGTGCTCGACGGTCGCCGGAACGATCGCCGTTCCGAGATAGAGGACGACGAACAGGCCGCTGGGAACCAGCCAATGCGACGGCCGCATCGATAACCAGTTGCGAAACCGCGTGACCCAGGCTGCCGCGATCAGGATGAAGCCGGCGGCAATCCAGCCAGCCACGACCAAATTGTAGGCCGGAATCCAGAAGTTGACGTCGGCAAAAGAGCCGCCGGCAACGACCTGCGAATGTCCGTCGATGACGAGATGATAGCGGTCGAGCAAGCGGGCTGCGCCCGAGGCGAAGCATAGAAGCGCTCCCAGCACCAGGCCCTGGCGTATCCATCGCCCCCAGATCACCTCGTTTTGTGTTAGGGCATCGACGCCACCTGTCATGCGCAGCGATGGCCTGCTGCGCTGCGTGAGGTAATCGGCGAAATGTTCCCAGGGCCGTCCCGAGCGTGGATAGAACCCAAGGCCGAACGCCACCCAGAGCGCGATCGTTGCGGCCAGGACAAACATCACCATCCCGACCAGGTCGTCGTACCAGGGCAGCGCCAGCAGATAGAAGGAGATGTCCCTGCCGAACACAGGATCGCTGGCGCCGGTCGCGGTGGCACCGAGGAAACCCAACAGCGGCACCCAAAGCGTCGCCGCGCTGAAGGCGACGACGGCTGCAAAGATGAAGGCCGCAAACCATGGCGCGCTCTTCGGCACCGCCGGCAATGGCCGGCACAGGACGCGCAAATTGTAGCCTACGAAGATGCCGACAGAACAAAGCACGGTGACGAAAATCCCCGCGCTAAGCCCGAGCGCCAGCCAGTAGCGGTAGCGCTGGCCGAGTTCATCGAACCAGTAGTTTTGCAGAGAGACAGTCATTGCCGCCTCGAAGCAGAAGATTCCGAGCACGGCTGCCGCAATGTAAGCGAGGTCGCGATAAAGGCGGTGCACGAACACCACCGGCGAACCGCCGCCTGCCCCGCTCAGAAAGGTGCGGCCGAGCGGAAGGGCTGCGAGAAGAATCAGAAAGAGATAGCTGAACTGGAACATCGCATTCCCTTGCAGAAGATCGCCGGAATTCCGCAGCCTGATCAAACTCTCTCGGTAGAAGTTATGCCATTGATAAGGGAAGCGTTGGCGCGATTATTGATCTTTCGCAAGTCACTGTCCAAGGCCGCAGAAGCTGCAAGGTGCTTCCGATCGCGATCATGCTTTTGTTTCTGGTCGGATTTGGGGCCGGTGGCCTCGCTCGAAACCATCAAGCACAAAGACATCAATCGCCGGCGGCTTCACACTCGTAACGTGAAACCATGCCGCCATTGCCGCCGCTCGCGGTACCGGGAAAAAAGTTGACCCGCCCGGCGGGACAACCGGGCGGGTCGGGTGCGACACGGGGTGGATGAGGCGCCCGTGCCGGACGCTGGATCCACGATCAGAACGTTTCGCGTGAAGCGCGCCGCGCGCGTGGGCGGCGCGGATATCACCTCTTCGTTTGAGCATGATCTTTTCGGAAAACCGGTTCCCACTTTGCGCTAACGCGGCCCTTCGGGTCCGGATCATGCTCTAGTAATTGCAGGTGCGAACGCGGCCCATATAGTTGCCGTAGGCATCGAACTGGCGAACCCAGCCGCAGCGGCGATAGCCGTCATAATAGTAGCCGTCGCTGGCGGCGATGGCGCTGCCGACGACCGCGGCGCCGACGATGCCCGCTCCGATGCCCCAGCCCAGGCCGAACGGCTTGGCTTCAGCCTGCGTGGTGGTGGATGCGATGGTGCCGGTGACGGCGAGCGTGGCGAGGGCGAGGGCGGCAATTTTCGTCTTGATCGACATTTGGAAACTCCATCCGGTGCGAGGCGGCTCGTTGTGGTCCGCATGCCCGTTGGACGGAGCGTCTTCAAATCCGGTTCGAAGCGGTCGGATTAAATCCCGGTAAGGCTAATTTTCCCGGAATTGCGATAGTGTGGTGGTTCAGAAGTTCTCTCCGGTAGTGCGACGAACTCGTCAAGAGAACTTCTGAACTAAAACCACACTAAAATCATAGGTTTCTAGTGTCCTTTCGAATCCGAAGTTCACAAAAGTGGGTGCTGCAAGGGAGTGCGAACTTCGGATTCGGGACACTAGCTTAAGTTTTGGACCGTCAGACTTTCGGCCCATTCGACAGCAATTTCGGATCGAACCTGTCGACATCGGCAAGCAACTCGCAGAACGCGCGCGCGCCCTGATCGATCAGGCGCTCGCCCTTCTCGGCGGAGGCCTCTCTTGCATCACCAACGGCGCCGCTGGGGTGAAGGTCCTGGGTCTGCCAGGCGAACGGCGCCGGACGCTGCGTGGAGAGCCAGCGAAAATCCTTCGCCATGGCTATTGCGGAGCTGGGAAAATCGGCGATCGCCTCAACGCGCACGTGCTGCCGGTAACGTGCCAGCATGATCGACGTCTCGGCGGCGCCGCCATGAATGCCGTGGCCGACTTCTTGCGCGGAGAACAATCCTTCCGCGCCGCTGAGACGCGACCAGCCCGTCGTGACGACGAGAAGCCCGCAGCTCGCGCGCAAGTCCTGCGCGACCAGGCTCATGGCGGCGCTGTTGCCGCCATGGCTCGTCACCATGACCAGCTTTTTGAGGCCGGCGCGTGCGACGCTTTCGCCGAGCGAAAGCCAGCTCTTCAGCGCCACTTCGGTCGGCAGCGTCAGCGTACCCGGATAGTCGAGGTGCTCGGTGGAGATCCCGACCGGCTGAAGCGGAAGGAACGTCACGGGTGCGGCGTCGGGGAGCAGTTCGCGCACCCGCGCCAGATAGGCCTGCGCAATCATGACGTCGGTGCCGACGGGCAAATGAGGCCCGTGCTGTTCGGTGGCCGAAAGCGGCAGGACCGCAATCCAGCGCTCGGGTCCGCCGCCTGCGAAATCAGGCCAGTGGATGGCGGTCCAATCGCGGGGCGGAGCGGGCGAGGTCATCGAGCGAAATGTTCCATCAGGCGGATTTGCAAGATCGTTTGTATGGGCTACGAGGACGCCATCTGCGTCCATTTCTCCCCTATCATGGGCCAGAAAGACCAACGGAGTCCAACCATGAACCCGGTTCTTTTACGGCGAGCGTTAACGGCCGTCCTGGCGGCCTTGACCCTGACCATGTCGCAGGCCGGCGCCCAGACCGCCCTCGACAAGGTTTCGTTCGGAACCAATTGGGTGGCCGAGGCCGAACATGGCGGATTTTTCCAGGCCCTCGCCGACGGCACCTACAAGAATTACGGGCTTGATGTCACCATCGTGCCGGGCGGCCCGAACGACAACAACCGCATGCTCCTGATCGCCGGCAAGCTCGATTTCTTTATGGCCGCGAACACGCTGATGTCGTTCGACGCGGTTGCCAACAACGTGCCGGTGGTCACCGTCGCCGCCGTCTTCCAGAAAGATCCGCAGGTCCTGCTGACGCATCCGGAATCGAAGATCACCAAGCTCGAGGAGCTCAAGCCGCTGACGCTGTTCGTCTCGAAGGAAGGCATTACCAGCTACTTTCAGTGGCTGAAGTCCGAATATGGATTCAGCGAGGAAAAGGTCAGGCCGTACACCTTCAACCCGCAGCCCTTCATCGCCAACAAGCAGAGCGCGATGCAGGGCTATGTCACCTCCGAGCCCTACGCGATCGAAAAGAGCGCCGGATTCAAGCCGGGGATCATCCTGCTCGCGGATTATGGCTTCAATTCCTATTCGACCCTGATCGAGACGCGCGGCGAGCTGATCGACAAAAAGCCGGACCTGGTCCAGCGCTTCGTCGATGCTTCCATCGTCGGCTGGTACCATTATTTGTATGGCGACAACGCGGCCGCGAACGCGATGATCAAGAAGCTCAATCCGGAGATGACCGACGAGTTGCTCGCCTTCTCCATCGCCAAGATGAAGGAATATGGCATCGTCGATTCCGGCGACACGCTGCGCGACGGCATCGGCGCCATGACCGACGCGCGGATGGCCAATTTCTTCGACAAGATGGTTCGGGCCCATGTCGTCCGCCCCGACATCGACTATCGCAAGGCCTACACGCTTCGCTTCATCAACAAGGGCGTCGGCCTCGACTTGCGGCCGAAGAACTAGGCGCCGAGATGGCCGGGCCCGCAGCCTTGAGCGAGACAGGGCCCGATCCGTCGGGCCTTGCGGTCAGTCTGCGCGGCGTCACCAAGGTCTACGACAGCGGCGTGGCGGCGCTCGGGCCGATCGATCTTGACGTGCGCAAGGGCGAGTTCGTATCCCTGCTGGGACCGTCCGGCTGCGGCAAGTCGACCGCGCTGCGCCTGATTGCCGGTCTGAACGCGCCGACATCCGGCACCGTTGGTGTTTCCCGGCCGGCCGTCGCGCTGAGCGGGGGACATTCCGTCGGCTTTGTGTTTCAGGAGCCGACCCTGATGCCGTGGACCAGCGTGCGGGAGAATGTCCGGCTGCCGCTGAAACTCGCGCATGTGCCGGCCGGCGAAGCCAATGCCCGCATTGATCAGGCGCTGGCGCAAATGGGACTCGCCGAATTTGCCGACGCCTACCCGCGCGAATTGTCGGGCGGCATGAAGATGCGGGTCTCGCTGGCGCGCGCATTGGTCACCGACCCGGACATTCTCCTGATGGATGAACCGTTCGCCGCGCTCGACGAGATCACCCGCTTCCGGCTGAACAACGATCTGCTCGCGCTGTGGCGCAATCTGCACAAGACGGTGGTGTTCGTCACCCATTCGGTGTTCGAGTTGGTGTATCTGTCGCAGCGGGTGGTCGTGATGACGACGCGGCCGGGACGCATCCGCACGGAAATCGTCATCCGGACCGCGGAGCCGCGGGGCGATGATTTTCGCACCTCGGTCGACTACGCCGCCTATTGTCGCGAGGTCTCGAACGCGCTGGCGCCGTCCTATCCCGGGCAGGCCGGCCCATGAACTCCCTGCAAACCAGTTCGTTGCAAACCCCGCCATTGGCCGCCGGGCAGGCGACGCCCGACAGCCGCGCTCTCCGTCTCGTCCGGATCCTGCTGCCCGTCGCGGTCCTCATGCTGGGTCTCGCGGCATGGGAACTCGTGGTGCGGCTGAACAATATTCCGCCTTATGTGCTGCCCGCACCGTCGGCGGTGTTCGTCACGCTCGTTCTTGATTGGCCGGTGCTGTGGCAATCGCTCCTGACCACGCTTCTGACCACGCTCGAAGGGTTCATTGCTGCCGCGGTCGGCGGCGTCGCGCTGGCGCTCTTGTTCAATCAGTCGAAATGGCTGGAATATTCGCTGTTTCCCTATGCCGTGATCCTGCAGGTTACCCCGGTCATTGCGATCGCGCCCTTGCTCCTGATCTACCTGCCGCAGCAAACCGCTGTCGTCGTCTGCGCCTGGATCGTCGGCTTCTTCCCCGTGCTGTCGAACACCACGCTCGGCCTGAATTCGGTGGATCGCAATCTTGCCGGCCTGTTCCGGCTCTACGGCGCATCGCGGCTGCAGACGCTGCGCTTTCTCAAAATGCCGGCGGCGCTGCCGTTCATCCTCGGTGGATTGCGGATCGCGGGCGGCCTGTCGTTGATCGGCGCGGTGGTGGCCGAGATCGCCGCGGGCTCTGCCGGCGCGGGATCGGGCCTCGCCTATCGAATCGCGGAATCCGGTTATCGCCTCAACATTCCCCGAATGTTCGCCGCACTGCTGTTGCTCTCCGCGGCCGGGATTGTCATCTATGGGCTGCTGGCGCTAACCTCGCATTTGGTGCTGCGGCGCTGGCACGAGAGCGCGCTTGGAAAGGAAAACTGATGGTGGGCGGAAATATTTCATCGGAGAAGATCGACCTCTTGGTCTACGGGCCGAACAAGCCGATCGTCGACAAGGGCTTTTCCGATCAGTTCGTGCTGCATCCGTTCGAGACCCGAGCCGACCTCGACCGGCTCAATCCGGCGGTGGCCGCGAAAATCCGCGGCGCCGCAGTCACCTACTCTACGGTCCGCTGCGACGGCGCCGTGATGGCGCTGATGCCGAAGCTCGAAATCGTCGCCTCTTTCGGTGTCGGTTACGATCACGTCGACGCCAACTACGCGCGCGAGCATAACATTATCGTGACCAACACGCCGGACGTCCTGACCGAGGAGGTCGCGGACGTCGCGATGGGACTCCTGATCGCGACCTTGCGCGAATTCGTCAAGGCCGACAAATATCTGCGTTCCGGCCTCTGGATGACGCAGCAATTTCCCTTGAGCGTCGGCTCGCTGCGGGATCGCAAGGTCGGGATCGTCGGCATGGGCCGGATCGGCCAGGCGATCGGACGCCGGCTGGAAGCGTCTCGCGTTCCCGTGGTCTATCATTCACGCAATCCGGCAACTGGCGTTTCGTACAAGCACTATCCCGATCTGATCGAGATGGCGAAAGCGGCCGACACGCTGGTGATCATTGTTCCCGGCGGTCCGTCGACGGCGAAAATGATCAATGCCGATGTCATGAAGGCGCTCGGCCCGCGCGGCGTGATCATCAACGTGGCGCGCGGCTCCGTCGTCGATGAAGAAGCGATGATTGCCGCATTGAAATCGGGAACCATTCTGGCCGCCGGCCTCGATGTGTTCGCCAACGAACCGAAGGTGCCGGACGAATTGCGCGCGATGCAGAACGTGGTGTTGTTGCCGCATATCGGCTCCGCTTCGGTGGTGACCCGCAATGCCATGGACCAGCTGGTGGTCGACAATCTGAAGGCCTGGTTCGCCGGCAAGGGTCCGTTGACGCCGATCGCGGAAACCCCCGTGAAAGGCCGCTGATGCGAACTCGCCTCGGCATCGCGGTTGCAGCGCTGTCGGCGTCGCTGGTCTGCGGGCCGCGGGCGTTCGCGCAGGATGCCGCGACCTTGAAGAAGGACATGGTCGGGCAATGGGAGCTCTCCACCACCGAACGCAGCAAGACCTGCGTCGTCACGCTCAAGGGTGATGCGACGCCGCAAGGTCTCAGGCTTGAGCTGGAGCCGGGTTGCGCGAAGGCGTTACCCTTCACCAAGGATATCACCGCCTGGAACGTCAAGGGGCTGGATATCGTCCGCCTGCAGGATGCCACAGGCCAGCCGGTGATCGACTTCACCGAAGTCGAGAGCGGGATCTTCGAGGGCCTGCGGCAGGGCGAGGGCATCTACATCTTGCAGAACCTCGCCGCGGCTCGCTCGCTCGCCAAGTCGATGGACCAGATGATCGGCGACTGGGCGATGGTGCGCAGCAGCGGCCGCCCGATCTGCGGCCTGACGCTGACCAACACGGAAGCGACCGCGGACAGCTTCCAGGTATTTCTCAAGCCGCACTGCGATCCCGCGGTCGAAGCCTTCAAGCCGACGATGTGGCGGCTTGAGCGGGGCGAGTTGCAGCTGATGTCGGCGAGCGGCGAGGTCTGGCGTTTCGAGGCCGACGACAATGCGCAGTGGCGGCTGGTGCCCGACAGCGCCGATCCACTGATCATGCTGAGGCAATGAATCCTCAAACCTTCCACGAAATTTCGGCAGGAGATCGACATCGTTCAAAAAGTCAGTGCCCTTCGAAAATGCCTCTTAAAGATTTCTCGTACCGGAGAGACGATCCATGCCTGACATTCCGCTGAACCTTGCCGAGATCGAACGACGCATCGCGGCCGTCCGGCAGAATCTCGCGCAGTTGGAGGAGCAGGCGGCTGCCGTTTCCGGCGCCGCGGACGAGGAACTGGCATCGCGACGGATCGCCGATCAAGAGGCGCAACTCGAAATCCTGAACAGGCAGCGCGATGAGCTGCTTCAGTCAAGGTCGGGCAAAGCATAACGGCGCACGTGCAAGTGATCGGAGCGGGAGCGTTCACGTCGTAACCGTCGATCGCGCGGAAAACGGCAGGATCAGGCTCCCGAACGCCGACAGCGGCGGAGGTCGCCACAAAGGTCATCATCATTTCATGGATCTGGGGGCTGGCCGCAGAGGTCGAAGGGCGGAACGTGCGGCTGTCGGCGAATGCGGCTGTGGTCGTCGCCATGGAAGAGGAACGTTCCAGCAAGACCACATCAACCGGCGGGTCGCCTCCCGCGCTCGCGAGGCGAAACCGCGCGGCCGCCAATCGGCTGTTCGTGGCCGTCGCGGCCTCCGGGTGCTTCAGCGCATGGAAATCGGCATTTTTGGAGCCGCTCGACCGTCAAATCGCCGATGACGCCGAAATTCTGTCGAATCCCGCACCGGCGGGCCGTCTGATTTTTTTCCAAGGTGCTGTCGGTCTGGCCCGGGCTGGTTCGTCGACTTGAATAGCGAGACAGTTCAGCGGCAAGGTGCCGGCGGCTCGCCCGAAAAGGAGTTTGAGATGCGCTTTATGTATATCGTCAAATCCCCTCAACCGCATGCCGGCCCGACCCCGGAACTGATGCAGGCGATGCACAAGCTTGCCGATCGCGAGATCAAGGCCGGCCGCATGCTCGACAATGGCGGGCTGATGCCGGTCCAGACCGGCGCACAGGTGCGCATCAAGGACGGCAAGCTCAGCGTCATCGATGGCCCGTTCGTGGAAGCCAAGGAGGTCGTCGGCGGCTATGCGATCTTCGAGCTTCGCGACAAGGAGGAGGCGGTGGCGATGGCCAAGGAATTCATGCAGCTCCATTTGGACCACATGCCCGGCTGGGAAGGAACGTGCGAGCTCCGCGCGTTTGCCGGCCCTTGATGCGCGCCTCCCGCGGATGGACCCGGCCGCCATGACGGCCGCCGACATCGATCACGCGATCCTCGCCGCCTGGCGGATTGAACAGCCCCGGCTGATCACCGGCCTGTCGAGGATGCTGCGCGATGTGCCGCTGGCCGAGGAGTTGACGCAGGACGCGCTGGTGGCGGCGCTGGAAGTTTGGCCCGCGACCGGCGTTCCGGAAAGGCCCGGCGCCTGGCTGATGGCGGTGGCAAAACGCCGGGCGCTGGATCATCTGCGCCGCGCCCGCATGCTCGCGCGCAAGCACGAGATGGTCGCCCTCGAGTTGGAGGCGGAGCAGCAAGCCATGCCCGATCCGGACGCCGCGCTGGACGACGACATCGGCGATGAGCTGCTTCGGCTGATCTTCACCGCCTGCCATCCGCTGGTGTCGCGCGAGGGCCGCGTGGCGCTGGCGCTGCGGATGATCTGCGGCCTCACCACCGAGGAGATCGCGCGGGCCTTTCTGGTCTCCGACGCGACGATCTCCCAGCGCATCGTGCGCGCGAAGCGGACGCTGTCGGAATCGGGACTGGCCTACGAGACCCCAGGCGGCGAAGAATTGTCGGAACGGCTCGCCGCCGTGCTCGAGGTCGTCTACCTCATTTTCAACGAAGGCTATATCGCGGCCCGCGGCGAACACTGGCTGCGCCCCCAGCTCTGCCAGGAGGCGCTTCGCATCGGCCGCGTCCTGACCTCGATCGCCTCGCATGAGCCCGAGGCCCATGGCCTGCTCGCGCTGATGGAGCTGAACGCTTCGCGCACGGCGGCACGTACGGATGCCACGGGCGAACCCGTCCTGCTGCTCGATCAGAACCGCGCGCTCTGGGACCAGTTGCAGATCCGGCGCGGCATGCAGGCGCTGGGCCGAGCGCGCGAGCTCGGCGGCGCCGGCGGCTTTTATGTGCTGCAGGCGGCGATCATCGCCTGCCATGCGCAGGCGCCGACGGCCGCGGCGACCGACTGGGCGCGCATATCCGGACTGTATGCGGAGCTTGCAAAACTGGTGCGCTCGCCGGTCATCGAACTCAACCGCGCGGTCGCCGTCGGCATGGCCGAGGGGCCGGAAGCAGCACTTGAGATCGTGGACCGCCTGGCGCATGAGCCCGCGCTCAAGACCTATCATCTCCTCGGCAGCGTCCGCGGCGATCTGCTCTACAAGCTCGGCCGCCACGACGAAGCCCGCGCCGCGTTCGAAGCGGCGGCAGAGCTTGCGGGCAACAAGCGCGAGCGTGACCTGCTGAAGCGTCGTGCCGCCGAAGCCGCCAGTGCGGCTGGCGCATTATCCTAAATCAGCCTTAGGCGGGTTGGACCACGCTCGGCTGGCGCGCACACGATCCGGACCGGTTACCAGACAAACGTCGGCAGGTCGGATTCGCTGTACTCCCGCACGACGACTTCGCCGCGCATGTTGGTGACCTTCATGGCCTTCAGCCGTCCGCTCGGGTAGTAGGCATATTCGTGCGCGAAAAAAACCATTCCATTGTGCATCTTGACGTCCCGGATCAATTTTCCGTCGGCATCGAAATAGCCGATCAGGTATGCGGCCCCGCGCGCTTCACGCGCCTCGACCTCTTCCCGGGTCAGTTTTTGGGTCAGATGCAGCGGAAGCCCGTAGCCGTCCCAGCCGCCGTAATATTCGATCGCCGCATGCTTGCTGTGACGGACATGCCGCCGGTAGGTTGACCACGGGATCAGCGCCAGAAGCCCGGCGGCAAGTGCGGCCACTAGGAGCATGATCCGGAAAAGTGGGGACCGGTTTTCCGAAAAGATCATGCTCAAACAAAAAGATAGAGCGAGATGGCAATTCAACGAAAAGTCATCTCGCTCTAGGAAAATCAACAGCTTCATCGCGGGCGCTCGGTCCTGAGGCAGTAACGCGTGTTGGTCGCTTGCCCCGGACGAAGGGTTCGAATCCAGCGGAGTTGTAATGTCAGATCAACAGCAACCCCTTCAGGCTCGCATGGCCGTTCCTGCCGACGATGATGTGGTCATGCACCGATATCCCGAGCGGCGCGGCGATATCGACCATGGTCTTGGTCATCTGGATGTCCGCATTTGAGGGCGTCGGGTCGCCGGAGGGGTGGTTGTGCAGAAAGCCACCGCCTCACTTATCGATTCGACCCTTCAGTAGTTTCTGCGGATGCTGCAGTAATGGGGGACGTGGACAGGGGGCGGGCGGTGCTGACTTGTTTCAACGGCCTTTGTGCCACCGAACCCGGCCAAGAAAAAGCTAAAGCGCGATGGCGGTTCGACCGTGCCATCGCGCTTTAGTCGCCAAATCAATCGAACGGCACGCTGGTTCGCGCCTCGTTGCGGGCCAATCCGTCGATTTCAACAAGCGCCATCGCGTCCCTCAGTTCGTCAAGCCGTTCCAGAAATTTGTCGATCAGGTGCCCCGGGCTCATCGAAACAGCCGCGACCCTCATCCGCTCTGCTAATTGATTCATCCTCGATCCCCTCTCAATCGGGAATGAGCTACCCCTCTCATCCGATGAACCACTCTCTCACGCATTCGCCAGAGCGCGAAGCAGAGAGTTAATAGATGGTAAATGCAGCCCGATAGCTAGATCAGCCGCATCCCCTTCAGGCTCGCATGCCCGTTCTTGCCGACGATGATGTGGTCATGCACGGATATCCCGAGCGGGGTGGCGATATCGACGATGGCCTTGGTCATCTGGATGTCGGCCTGCGACGGCGTCGGGTCGCCGGAGGGGTGATTGTGCACCAGGATCAGCGCGGTCGCCGATAATTCCAGCGCCCGCTTGATCACCTCGCGCGGATAGACCGGCGTGTGGTCCACGGTGCCGGTCTGCTGCACCTCGTCTGATATCAACTGGTTGCGCTTGTCGAGGAACAGGATGCGAAACCGCTCCTTGTCGGCAAACGCCATGCTGGTGCGGCAATACTCGATCACGTCGTTCCATGACGACAGCAGGGTGCGCTCTCGCAGCTGGCCCTTGGCGATGCGGTCTGCGGCCGCCGCGATCAGTTTGAATTCGGTGATCGTCGCCTCGCCAATTCCCTTGACCTCGCGCAGCCGCGCCTCCGGCGCATGAATGACTTCCGCGAACGAGCCGAATGTCTTGAGAAGCGATTTCGCCAGCGGCTTCTTGTCGCTCCGCGGCTGGGCCGTGAACAGCACCATCTCGAGCAACTCGTAGTCGCTGAGCGCATCCGGCCCGGCTTTGCGAAACCGCTCGCGCAGCCGCTGCCGATGGCCGTGATAATGCGGCACCTCGGTCGGCTCATCCTGTGTATCGCTGGTCTTCCCGGACATCGGCGACAACCATGCCGCGCCGGCCAGGTTTTGCAACCGGGAAGTGCAGGAAGTCGGTCGTTGCAGGGCAGAATTTATGTTGCGCCCTTGCGGCCCGGCTTCGCTTTTTTCGAGTCGCCGAACAGCAGCATATCGGCGACCGTCGTCGTGTCGAGGATATCGGACATGGCATCGCGCACCCTGGTCATCGCGAGGCGCACCTTGCAGCGCTTGACGTCGTCGCAATCCTGGCAGGGCTGGTAGGAGGTTCGCCGCGCGCAAGCGATCGGGCGATCGGGCCGTCGAGGGCGCGGACCACCTGGCCAAGCCTGATCTCGGCCGCCGGCCGCGCCAGCCGGTAGCCGCCGCTGCGACCCTTCTTGCTGTAAACGATGCCGGCATTGCGCAATTCGCCGAGAATGGCGTCGAGGAATTTCTTCGGGATGTTGTTTGCCTCGGAAATGTCCGTGGCCTGCGCCATCGCGGCCGGCTTCAAGCCCGCCAGATGCGCCACGGCCTTGAGGCCATATTTTCCTTTCGCGGTAAGCATGTCGGACAGGCCGGATTCCGGACGTGAAAAGGGCCGCCTCGCAGGCCGGACGCCGCGGGAGACATTTAGTCTATAAATATGATCGATTTTGAAAATTATATCCAGTCGGCGGCGCCGGCTTTTCCGGCCACTGCGTTGGAGATGCCGCGGACCTGCTGTCGATGATTTTTGCATGGCGGCCGGAGATGTCCGAAGGCTACGTGCACCGGATTTCCACCGGCGCGCCATAACCCGGAAATTCAGGAGGCCCGTTGCGCCTGGTCAGAAAACGATCTGCGAGCGCGCCGCGATCCAGTCGATCGTGCCGCCGCGATAGTTCGCCCCGCCGAAGACTTGCGGATTGTCGACCACGACATGCTCGTAATCCAGCATGAACTTCATGTTGTTGTTGGGATACCAGTTGAGACCGACGCCATAGGTCGTCTCCTTGCCGCCGCCGTAGGTGGTGGTGCCGCCGGTGAAGACCCCGGCGCGGAAAAAGCCGGACCGAGCGTCGCCGTCGTCAAATAGGGGCTGTTGAGGTTGACGACGGTGTAGCGCGCGGCGAATTCGAGCGCGCCCCAGCCAGATCCCCCCGGTGTCATCGGCACTTCGGGAATGACGCCGGTATAGGCGCCGCGCGTCGGGTCGTAATGTCTGGTGCCGCCGATACTGTAGCTCGCCTGGACATAGCCGCCGTCGAAATTGAGGGTAGGGCCGGGAATGCCGCCTTGCAGGTTGCCGGGCAGCGCCGGCACCCCAGCCCGGGATTCGACGACATAGTGATAATACTCGCCCTCGGCGAAGAAGTTGTCATAAGAGGCCGCGATTTCGGCGCCGACGACCTGCCCGCCGCTGGCGGGGATATTACCCGTGTTGAGGAAGGCGCTCGGATCGACACGAAGCTCCGGCCGGTCGGCAAGCTGGATGGCGGCGACATTGGCGCCAACGCGCGGGGCGAACAGGTCGGCGTAGTTTACTCCGATGTGGAACGTCGCGTTCTTCTCGGCCACGAGCTGATAGGCGCCGCGCGCGAGGAACGACAATTGCGGACCGAGCCCGGTCATCTGCGCGCTGGTGACGCAAGGCGTGCCCGCCGTCACCGCCGCCGTGCCGGTGTTGCAGGAGGCGCCTGCGGTATGCAGGGCGCCCGCATCGGGACCGGTCAGGAACGCGCCGAGCCAGTAGCGATCATTGTTGGAGCGCATATCGAGCGCCGAACGGAAGTCGCCGCCGCCGAACGTCGCGGCGATGACCTGCGCGGTAGAGCGCTCGAGAAACATCAGATCGTTCGAACTCGTGGCTTCTTCGAGGGTCCACGGCACGTCCATGATGCCGAAATCGAACGCCACCGGAAATTGCTGGCCGTGGCTGTAGAAGCCGTTGTAGGTCAAAAACGCGTTCTCAACGCCCGACAGGAAGGTGTTGCTCGTCGTCGGACTGGTGCTCGAGTTGGCGCTGGCGAGCCCGTTGTTCGAATTGTTGCTGTCCGAGGTGTTGCCGAAATCGTAGACAAAGGCGTAGTGCCAGTCGCTCATGAACGTCCCGATGACGCCGATGCGTGCCCGGCGCAGATCGATGCCGTCGGAAAGACCCTTGCGGTCCAGCGTCATCGGCGCAGGGCTGTAACCGGTATAGCCTCCAGTATCGAGCTGGAGGCGGCCAAACAGTTCGACCGTATTGTCGCCGGTCGCATCCGAAAAGCCGAAGTGATAGCCGCGGTCGTAGGTCATGAGTACCTTGGGAGGCAACGCCGGGCTCGGTACGCCCGAGGCCGACACGGCGGAGCGGGGCTGCTCGGCCGAGGGCGCCCGGGTTGCGGCCACCGCTGCCGGCTTTTGCCGGCGCAGTTTCCGGATCTCCGCCTGCAGGGCCTTGATCTCGTTTTCGTGACGCTCTTCCAGTCGCTGGATTTGCGCTTCCAGCCTCTGCAGCGTGGCGATGTCTTCCGCGCCCGCCGACGCTCCGCTCCCCAGCCAAATCATGCTTGAAGCAAGAAGAACGGATCCACCGCGCATCGCGAAAGCGCGCGAAATGATATCGCCCCGGATTTCCGAACGCACCAAAATCACCCTTAGTTTGTTTAGTCTATAGATTTTATAGAAATAAGTTCGGAACACCCTGTCAAATCAGGGTAGAAGCTCACCGCAATCGGTGGCCAGGCGACAACGGCATGCTTAGTCCGTCGCGTCACGAAGAATGTTTTTCTGATGGCTTGATCCGGTGTTCCGTCCGAGGCGTTGCCGCAGCGCGGGGGAGACGCACCCGGTCGCCTGCCCGCGGCCAATCAACAAGAGACGCCGCGTGATTTGCCCGACAGGCTGACCGGCGATTTTCGTGTCCAGCCCCCTTGCGAAAAATTTTCCGCTTTCCCGTCGGGCAAATCACCTTTACCAACTCGCCCCGTCCCGCCTCTCGGGAGGGGCGTTTCGCGATCGTCACGGACGTGAGGCGGGATGCGGTGGACGCAAGCGGCGCTTCTGACGAGGGCGCCCGCTCGCGGACGGCGAAGTCGTGTGGTCCTGACGCCCCGACGCTGGCGTCAAGTTTCGCGGGACGCGATTCCCGCGAGGCGACGGTGGCAAGAAAGCCCGGTCACCGGGGAGAGTACGAAATAAGCCGTAAAACCATTGCGCGGGGAATGCCGGGTGTTTCCGGTGTGACCGTGGTGACTAACGCGCGTGCTTTCTACCCACCACGCGCGGCTTCTTCTGTAACGGGCCTCGAAGAGTCAATCCCTTTTTGCGTTATCCACTCGCCGGGCACTTGCTTCTGTTCGGGATCGGCGCAGGGCCGTCGCCTGATGGGGTTCATGAGAGGAACAGGTCGGCCAATCTGCGGAAAACGTGATCACATGATTTGGATGTGTCGACAACGCGCGTGACGGCCTGACCTGGTCCATCGTCCCGGCGAGGGGACTTCGCTTCGGGGGCGCCCGGTGCGATGGCCCGCCCGAAAACCCTTTTGTCCTCGCTGTTTTAGGCCGTTGTTGCCTTGGCAGCCGGCTTGAACGGCACATTATCCTTGAGCATGCGGAGCATGATCACGGCGAGCTTGCGCGCCAGCGCCACCTTGGCCTTGTTGGTGCCGGCGCGCCGGGCGATCCGCATTGCCCAGCTCTTGAGTTGCGAGCAACCCTTGATCGGCTTGGTCAGCATGATGTGGGCAGCCTCATAAAGCGCCTCGCGCACGGAGGCGTCACCGTGCTTGCTGATGCGTCCGGTGTAGTCGGTCTGGCCGGACTGATACTTCTTCGGCGTCAACCCGAAATACGGCCCCACGTGCTTCGAGGACGTGAAGCGGGAGGGATCATCGATTGCGCAGGCAAAGGTAAGCGAGACGATCGGTCCGACGGCCGGCGTCGACATCAAGAGCCTGGCCTTCTCATGAAGGCGCAACATCGTGCGCACGCGCTTCTCAAAACCGTTGAACTCTACGAGCAGAACGGCGCGTGCCCGAAGCAGCGCCTGTCCGATCGCCTGAAGGTTCGGATGCCCCTTCACCAGCTCTTCGATGCGTCCGGCAAAATTTGTCCGTGTCGTCTTGCCGACCTTCAGCCCGAAGCCGCGCAAAATCCCGCGCAGGCTGTTCTCGAGGTCCAGAAGTTTGCTCTGCACCAGCTTGCGCGCCGTCAGCACCGCGCGGATCTCCTGAGCCGTGATCGACTTGCAGTGTACCGGCCGGAACCAGCCGAGCCGCATCAGTTGCGCGATCTTGCGCGCGTCGTTGCGGTCGGACTTCACCGGCATCGCCTTGAAGGCATCACTCACGTGCCGCGTCTCCAGAAGCTCGACCGCAAGGCCCGCCTGCTTCATGGCCGCATAGAGCCATTGCGACAGCGGCCCTGCCTCAAGTCCGATCCTGGCGGGCCCAAGCCCGAGCGAACCGAACCAGCCGATCAGCGCCCCCGGTTCGCTCACCACCTTGGCCTCCCGGACGATCTTGCCGCTCGCGTTGACCAGGCACACGCTCGAGTATTCCAATGACACATCAATTCCTGCATAATGATCCATGGTCGTCTCTCCTTGATGCTTGGAGCGAGGCCTATCCTCGACTCCGTCACACCATCATGTGAGGGACGACCGCCGGCCTTCCAGCCAAGCCGCGCGACGCGCGCCCCGAACAGCGCCGTAGCTAGTGCGGCTTGGTTGGAAGGCCTCCGGGGAGCCCGTTACCCCATCTGCGGGCGCATCGGGCGCCCGGCATTCCCTGCGCCCTCTGATATCGGGGGCGGGAAATTACGCAAAACCTCGCGCGCATGCGCGGCGAGATCATGGAGGTGTGTCCCAGCGTCATTGCGAGGAGCGAAAGCGACGAAGCAATCCAGACTTGCCCTGCCGCCTTGTGGATTGCTTCGCTAACGCTCGCAATGACGGTTTGGCTTAGCTCTTTGAAATTCGAATCCGAGTTGTCTTCAGGCAGCCGGCGGCTTCTCGTGGTGGCGTTCCGACAGCGTGAAGATCTCGACGCCATCGGCGGTCACGCCGACCGAATGCTCGAATTGCGCCGACAGCGAGCGGTCGCGCGTCACCGCGGTCCAGCCGTCGGACAGGATCTTCACATGCGGCTTGCCGAGATTGATCATTGGCTCGATGGTGAAGAACATGCCGGGCTTCAGCACAACGCCTTCGCCGGGCCGGCCGACATGGATAATGTTCGGCTCGTCATGGAACATGCGGCCGAGCCCGTGGCCGCAGAAATCGCGCACCACGCTCATGCCCTGCGGCTCGACGAAACTCTGGATGGCGTGGCCGATGTCGCCGGTGGTGGCGCCGGGTTTCACCGCGGCGATGCCCCGCATCATGGCCTCGTAGGTCACCTCGATCAGCCGCTCGGCCTTGCGCGCGATCGGCGGAATTGCATACATCCGGCTGGAATCGCCGTACCAGCCCTCGACGATGAAGGTCACATCGATATTGACGATGTCGCCTTCCTTCAGGATGCGGTCTCCGGGCATGCCGTGGCAGACCACGTGGTTGATCGAGGTGCAGGTCGAATAGCGGTAGCCGCGATACATCAGCGTGGCGGGGTAGGCGCCATGGCTGAAGGCGAATTCGCGGACAAAGTCGTCGATCCGCGAGGTCGGCACACCGGGGCCGACGATGTCGGTCAGCTGATCGAGGCACTTGGCCACCAGGGCGCCCGCCTTGCGCATGCCGGCGAATCCGCTGGCGCCATGCAGCTTGATCTGCCCGGTCTTGCGCAAGGAGGTATCTGAGGCTTCGATGTAACTCATGGGGGGATCGCAGCTTTGCGGAAAAAGGATGATTTGAAAGTCCAATTTAATGATTGGCGCCGTCAGTGCAAGCCAGGCTTGGCGGCCCCCGGGGCGGTGCGGGGGGAACCTGAAGCTCCCATGAAGCTCCCTTTGGCGGAAGCCTGACCGACATGCGAAGGGATGTCAGCTCGGGACCTCGACCGTGGTCTCGACCGGGAGCGTGCCGCCGCGGACGCGGATTTCACGCACCGGATAGGGCACCCGGATGCCCTCGCGCTTGAACGTCTCCCACAACGACAGCATCACCTCGCTCTTGACGTTGTCCATGCCGTCCGGGTCGGCAATCCAGAAGGTCAGGGAAAACTTCATCCCGGCTTCGGTGAATTCGACGAGGATGCAGTTCGGCGTCCTGGATTTGATGGCGCGCGGCGCGGCGGCCGCGATGTCGATGGCCAGCTTGCAGACCAGGCGCGGATCGGCGTCGTAATTGGTGCCGAAATTGACCTTCACCAGGGTATTCTTGTCGGTGTAGGTCCAGTTGGTGACCTTTTGCGTCACCAGATCCTCGTTGGGGATCAGGAACTCGCGGCCGTCACCGGCGGCAACCGATATATAGCGCGTCTTCATCGCGCTGATGCGTCCCGAGCTGTCGCCGATGGTGACGAGATCGCCGGGCTTCACCGATTTGTCCGCCAAGAGGATTATGCCGGAGATGAAATTGGCGACGATCTTTTGCAGGCCGATGCCGATGCCGACGCCGACCGCGCCGGAAAACACCGCCAGCGCCGACAGGTTGATGCCGACCGCGCTGAGCGCGATGGCGATCGCCATCACCATCAGCCCCATCCGGATCATCTTTACCAGCAGCACCTGGATCGAGGGCGTCAGGTCGGCGGAGCGGTTGATCCGGCTTTCCACGAAATTGCTGGCGAAGTTGGTCAGCCACAGCGCGACGATCAGCAACAGGCCGAGCTTAATCACAACCAGCGGCGTCAGCCGCAATCCGCCGAGCACCACCGAGACCGAGTTCGAGCGCGTCGATGGTGGGGTCAAGCTGGCCGATGACGCTCAGCGCCGCCACCAGCCACGCCGACAGCGACACCAGCTTGACGATGAAGGCGTTGCGGATCACCGACGTCACGAGCCGGATCACCAGCCAGGCGACCGCGAGCTTGGCGGCCACCATCAAGAGGTAACTCCGGCTCGGCCAGGTCGAATGGTACATCGCGACCCGTGCGGCGATCACCAGGATCGCGAACACGGCCGTCGAAGCGCTGGCGACCAATACGCGGGCGAAATGCCGCAACGGCAGCGGCCAGTCCATCGCGAACGAGGTCATGTCGACGCGCGCGCGAATGCCCCGGTCGGCCGCAAAGGCAATCCCGGCGGCGGCCAGGATCAGGCCGAACTGCAGATAGAACCACGGCGAGGTGACCTCCGCGCCGACCGAGCGGGCGGTGGCATGCAGGAAATCGATGATGTCGTTAAGATCGTTCAGATCCATCGTCAAAATCTCATCTCGGGTCAGATCGCCCCGTCAGGTTTGATTCGAATATCTGCGCAGATTCACACAACCGCGGCGCCGATGCCATCGCCACGACACGCCAACGGAGCGGAATAAGGCCGTCAAACCGGGTGTTGGCAGAAATGGGTTGGCGTCGAAGTGTGGCGACGATAAGGATGCAATTGCAAGGATTTGCGAAAGCCCATGGCCTCTCTCAACTCGGTCAGCATAGCTATTCTCCTCGGTGCGGTGCTCGTCATGGCCGGCATTTTGTCGAGCCTGCTGGCGCTGCGCTTCGGCGCGCCGTTGCTGCTGGTGTTCCTGCTGATCGGCGTGCTGGCCGGCGATTCCGGCCCCGGACATGTGCAGTTCGACGACCTGCGCACCACCTATCTGGTGGGATCGGTGGCGCTGGCGCTGATCCTGTTCGATGGCGGCTTGAGAACGCGGTTTCAGAATATCCGCGCGGTGCTGGCGCCCTCGATGATGCTGGCGACCATCGGCGTGCTGCTGACGGCGCTGATCACGGCGCCGGTCGCCAGATATGCGCTCGATCTGAACTGGACCGAAGCGCTGCTGGTCGGCGCCGTGGTGGCCTCGACCGATGCGGCTGCGGTGTTTCTGCTGGCGCATGCGCATGGCTTGCGGTTGCGTCCACGCGTCGGCGCGACGCTGGAGGCGGAATCCGGCACCAATGATCCGTTCGCGGTGTTTCTCACGCTGATGCTGGTCGAGCTCATTTCGGTTGGCGACAGTTCGGCCATGCGTGTCGCGCTCGAGCTCGGCCGCGAGGCCGTGCTCGGCACCGTCGCCGGCGTCATCGGCGGCCGTCTGGTGGTGCTGGCGCTCAATCGCGTGGCGCTGCCGCAGGGCCTGCACGCGCCGTTCGTCGCGACCGCGGCGCTGGTGATTTTCGGCGCGGCGCAGATTGCGCACGGATCGGGGTTCCTGGCCGTCTATCTCGCCGGCATCATCATCGGCAACCGGCCGACCCGGGCGCACAATTCGGTGGTGACGTTTCTCGACGCCGCGACCTGGCTGGCGCAAATCGTGATGTTCGTGCTGCTCGGGCTTTTGGTCTCGCCGCAGCGGCTCGTTGCCAGCATTTTCCCGGCGGTGATCGTGGCACTGGTCCTGATGCTGGTGGCGCGCCCGTTTGCGGTATTTCTCTGTCTGGCGCCATTTCGCTTCAACTGGCGCGAGAAGATTTTCATCGCCTGGACCGGCCTGCGCGGCGCGGTCGCGATTTTCCTGGCGTCGATCCCGATGCTGGTCGGGCTCTCGAAGGCCTATCTCTACTTCGACGTCGCCATTGTCGTGGTCATCATTTCGCTGTTGCTGCAGGGCTGGACGCTGGCGGCGGCGGCGCGGCGGCTCCATGTCGCCCTTCCGCGCGCGGATCGCGGTCCGCGGCGGGTCGAACTTGATCTGCCGGGCCAGCTCGAGCAGCAACTGGTCGGCTATTCCGTGCGTCCCAAGAGCCTGTATTTCCGGCGTGGCCTTATTCCATCCTGGTCGAAGCCGACGCTGGTGATCCGCGACGAGCACATCCTCTCGCCCATTGAGGCCGATCCGGTTCGCCCGGGGGATTACATCTACCTGCTGGCGCCGCCGGAGAAGGCCGAGGCGCTCGATCGCTTCTTCGTCGACATGCTGCCGAGCTCGGCGCCCGATCCGCATCTGCTCGGGGATTTCACCGTCTCCGGTGAGCATACGCTCGGCGAATTGGCCGAGGTCTACGGCGTGGCGGTCGGCGAAGAGCAATCAAGCCAGACGCTCGCTGACTATTTCGACATTCACCTCGACCATGCGCCGAAAGAAGGCGCCACGTTGGGACTCGACCCCATTGTTCTGGTGGCGCGCAGCATCAGCGGCGGAAGGGTCAATGTCGTCGGCCTTCGCCTGCCCGAAGAGCCGGAAGAGATGGCGCCGGAGACGCAACTTCGTTCGCTCAAACGCAAGCTCGCGGAGATTTGGTCGTCGGTCGCGGGAATCTAGAACGGCGTTGGCCCGGCGCACTCACGCGGGGCGGGCACGCGCCGTTCGTTATTTCTGATCTCGATATCAGTAGCCGCAAGAATAGCAGCGTGGGGCAACCGCCACGTAGTAGGCGCGCGCCGGCGCGACCAACTCAAGGCGCTCACGGACGCCGTACTGAGGCGGGATCTGTTCATATTGCACGCCTTCGGGCGCCACCATCACCGTCTGCGGCACCATGACGGTCCGATACTGCGCAGGCGTGCGATGAGCGATGACCCGGCCGGGCTCGACCATCACGGTCTCCTGAACTGTGCGGTACTGCGGCGGCACGATCCGCTGCTGATAGCAGGTGACGCAAGGCGGCGGCGCGTAGCAGCCGTAACATCCCGCGGACGCAGCGGTCGGAAGGGCAATGGCGGCAAGGATTGAAGCGATCATGGAGGCATGAATGCGGGACATTTTTATTGTGTGCCTTTGGGTTGCGATCTCCCGAAATGAATAGGCCCGCCATTGCGATCGTCAACGACCGACGCGCATTTACCCTTACGGAGATCATTAACGAAGGACGCAACGTTCCCGAAAAGGGGTTACAGGCGCGGGCATATCGAGGCGGCAGCCAGCGCTGCACGCGACAGCTCGGCACCACCAAACGCTGTGAGGCATCAGCCGGTTGGTGCCGCGACAGTCGCCGCCGGCGTCGATCTTCGATCAGAACGGCGCACCCGGCTGCGCAACGGCTCCAGGAATTTCCGGTTGAGCATCGCAAAAGCGGCGCTTGCGACCAGCACCACCGGCGTGACCGCAAAAAGCAGGATCCAGCCTCGCGTTTCGCCGTCAAGCAAAATGCCTACTACCAGGAATCCGGCAAGCCAATGCACCAGGAACGCGAAGTAGGACCATTCTCCGAGCATGCGATCGATGCGTTCGACAAGCGGGCCAAATTGCTGGCTCGAGAGGGTGGAGAGGCCGGAGACGACGATCGCGAAGCAGACCGTATCGAGCAGGTAGCCCCATCCAAAAATGTACGAGGCGGGGAATACCGTGCCACCGGCGAGCATGTTGGCAAGCCATACCAGAAACGCACATCCCGCAGCGCGCGGCGTCGCGACCCATCGGCCGTGCCGGCGAAGAAAATACAACACCGCGCCAACGGCGAAGGGCAAAACGGCCGACGGCGCCGTAAAGTAGGTGAGGCCCCAGTTCATGGCGTCATAGACGCAGGCCAGCTGGAACGACAGTCCTGCAGTCAGGGCGATCAAGGCCCAGCTCATTTGCCGCGACACGACAAGGTAAAGCAGAAGATACATGTCGATCTCGATCGCGACCGACCAGAACGGCGGCACCAACCGCATCGAGCCATATGTAAATTGCAACGGCAGCACCGCAAGGTTGATCAGGAGTTCGCCCGCGTCGGGCAGGCCGCGCCAGAACTTCAGGTATCCGGCGGCCTCGCTCGGTGCGGCCGCGACGGCGATCAGCGTCAGGGCGCATACGAAATAATAGGGCGGCAGCAGCCGCAGCGCGCGGTTGGTCCAGAAGCGCACGCCATCAAAGCCGTACACTTCATTCAGCGCGGCCGTCATCATCAGGCCGGAGATGACGAAGAACCCGCGCACCGCGTAGAAGCCGAAATGCGCGACGTATTCGGTGCCGACCAGATGGCTCAGAATGACCAGGTAAGCGAGCAGGAATCGCAGCGAACCGAACATGATTTCACGTCCCTTAGCCAACCAGCCGCGGCAGCGCGACCACGACCACCGCAAGCAAGCCGAATACCGAGCTCATCACCACGGCCGAACGGCGGCGTGCGGTTGCGTCTTCGCGCAGCAGCGCGAAAAGGCCGCGTGCATTGCGTGGGATCAGGAACGGGACTTGTCTGCGGTAGGCCGCAAATTCGGGAATCGCGCGGTCGAGGACGGCTTCTTCCCAGCGGGCGCGCGCCATCTGCAGCACCACAATCAGCGCCAGCAACAGGACCCCCGGTAGTGAGCATACCTGCAGCAATATGCCGACGACGCCGAGCAGTTCGAACAGGTACAGCGGGTGACGCACGATGCTGTATGGCCCCGTGGTGACTAGACGCCGCGCCTCCGGCATCACGCTGAATGAGCGGCCGAGGAAGCTCAGGGTCAACACGCCGAGGACGCTGGCGGAGACCCCGGCGACCACCGCCATCAGATTGCAAAGAAGATTTGGCGGAGCGCGCTCGAGCAGCACGCAAAACGGAGGAATGCAAACCGTGAGCAGCGCGGCAAGCCGTGGCAGCAAAGCGGTGGATTTCGCGATGGCGCGGTGCCGGAAAAGCGGGAGCACCGCCAGAAGCGCCACGAACATCCACTGCGAGACCCGTGCCAGCGTAGCGATGATCACGCTCGCATCGGGGTGCGCCCACATTGCGGGGGCCTGCGCGACCTGCCCGGAAAAACCGATGACGTCGTGGACGAGCGCGTAGAGCGAATAAAGAAAGATCGGCAGCCGCATCGTCCAATCGTAAAAGCGGCTTTGTTCGATCTTAAGAAAGAGGTTGCCTGACATGCGATGTCCGCCTCGACAGCGAGGACGCGTGACGATTCACGGCGGTCCTTCCGCACCCTTTGATAGGCCGCGAGCATTAAGGGGCAGTTGCGCCGCTGTCTAAAAAACGAGGCAGCCTTAAATGTTGGTAGCTCTGGTTTGCGATTGCGTTTGATTCGCAAGGCGCGGCGGCTCACTGCGCGTTTGATCTAGATCAATTGGCTCGGAAAAGTTTCTGATCAGGGAAGGCTGCACTTTGCGAATTTCAAGCCCGCGCCAGCGCCGCAGGCAACACCTCGGCGCCGCCGAACGCGGTGACGCGACCGCGCTGGAGGATCACGATTTGGGTCGCCAGCTGACGCATTTCGGAGGCGTCGTGGCTGACATAGACCATGGGAATGCCGGCCTCGTCACGCAGTCGCACGAGATAGGGCAGGATCTCTTCTTTCCGTTCTTCGTCCAGCGATCCCAGCGGTTCATCCAATAGCAGCAACCTCGGCTCCGACAGCAGCGCGCGTCCGATCGCGACACGTTGGCGCTCGCCGCCGGACAACCGGCCGGGGCGGCGATCCAGCAAACCGCCGATGTCGAGCAGATCGGTGACGCGCCTTTGCTGCGCGGCGTCCTCGGCAAGGCGGTTCATGCGCCGCCCGTAATCGAGATTCTGGCGTACGTCGAGATGGGGAAACAGCCGCACATCCTGGAATACATAGCCGATCCGGCGGCGATGGACCGGTACGTGCACCAGCGCAGTCGTGTCGTCCAGCGTTTCGCCGTTGATGGCGATGACGCCGCGATCCGGCCGCAGCAATCCCGCGATCATGCTGATCAGTGAGGTCTTGCCGGCGCCCGAGGCGCCGAACAGCCCCGTGACCCTGCCTTCGCTGGCGAAGCAAGCTTCGATCGAGAACTCGCCAAGCCGCTTTGAGACGTCGACGCGCAGCATGATCAATTCCCGTGCAGGCGCTGCGTGGCGCGCCGGGCGAACCATTCGGAGCCAACCAGCGCGGCCATCGCGATCAGAACCGAAACTGCCACCAGCCGCAGTGCCGCGGCATCGCCGTCGGGCGTCTGGATCAGCGAATAGATCGCCGACGAAATGGTTTGGGTTTCGCCCGGAATGTTCGACACGAAGGTAATGGTGGCGCCGAATTCACCGATCGCCTTGGCGAAGCCGAGCACCATCCCGGCCAACACGCCCGGCAGCGCCAGCGGCAATGTGACGGTCAGGAACACCTGCCACGGCGCCGCGCCCAACGTTCCCGCCGCCTGCTCCAGCCTTCGGTCCACGGCCTCGATCGACAATCGGATTGGCCGCACCAGCAGCGGAAACGACATGATTCCGCAGGCCAGCGCGGCACCGGTCCAGCGAAATGCGAACACGATGCCGAGCTGGTCTGCCAGCCAGCTACCAACGAGACCGCGCCTGCCGAACGTCAGCAGCAGCAGATAGCCCGTGACCACGGGCGGCAGCACCAGCGGCAGGTGAATCGCCGCATCCGCGATCGATTTGCCCCAGAAGTCGCGCCGCGCCAGCAGCCATGCCACGGCGATCCCGAGCGGCGTTGCCACCAGCGTCGCAACCGTGGCGACCCGCAGCGAAAGCTGGATCGCGGTCCATTCCGTTGGCGAGAGTTCAAACACGCGATTTAAGTTGTGGGGCTGACGAGAAACGAGAATCCGTATTTCTCGAAGATAGCCTTTGCAGCCGACGACCGCAAAAAGCCAAGATAGGAAGCGGCTTCCGGTTTTGCCGCCGTTGTCGCGGCCACCGGGTAGATGATGGAGGGGTGGGAATCCGCAGGGAAGGCGCCGACGATTTTAACGCCGGGCTCGACCTTGGCGTCGGTGGAATATACGATCCCGAGCGCCGCTTCGCCGCGCGCCACCAGCGTCAGCGCGGCCCGCACGCTTTCGGCCATCGCGAATTTAGGCTCGGCTGCCTGCCAGGCGCCGAATTTTTCAAGCGCCGCCTTGGCGTATTTGCCGACCGGCACTGCGCTGACGTCGCCGGTGGCGATCCTGCCGTTGCCTGCAAGCTTTGCGAGATCGAAGCCCGGGCCGATCGTGACTTTGTCGATCCCTGAGTCCTTGGGCGCAATCAGCACGATGCTGTTGCCGAGCAGGTTGACCCGTGTTGGCTCGTTGATGGCTTTCCTGGCTGCCGCATAGTCCATCCAGTCTGTATCGGCGGACATGAAAATATCCGCGGGCGCGCCCTGTTCGATCTGCTTGGCAAGCGCCGAACTCGCGGCATAGCTGGCGATGATCTTGACGCCGGTCTTCGCGGTATAGGCGGCATCGATGTCGTCGAGCGCGTTCTTCATCGAAGCCGCCGCAAACACCGTGAGGCTCTTGTCCTGGGCGGACGCAGGCCAGGAGGCCGATCCGCACAGGATCGCGAGGGCGGCGAAAAGTCCGGCAAGCCGATGCATGGGCGCGCTCCGTGCCTGCTCGCGCCGCTGTTGACGCGGGTGAAGTCAGGCATTGGTCAAAGGTGGAATGCGACAGGCGGAAGCGCCGTTCCACTGATCCCGGCGACTTACGGTCGATCGGGATATCGCATGAGAAAACCATAACAGGCTGAGGCTTCGGGTAAAGTCTCTAAATGCCTGAGGACGCGCCCGTTCTTCTGGCCATGACGCCTACGCCCTCGCGTTATCAGGCGCGGGGACCGGGCTTTGCCCAAGGGCAGGCCTTTGGCGGATCATGCGCGGGATCATTCGGACGGCAGGATCGCGATCGCTATCGAATTCTCCTTGATTCCGCTGACCTGCAGCACAAACGGGCTTGCCGAAATCTCATACTTCATGGTCTTGCGGATGCCGTCACAATCGGTGGCGCCACTGAACGCTTTTGGCTTCAGGGCATGTCCGTCCTGAACCACGTCTACCCAGCCGCCCGCGGACAGGCTTACCGTATAGATGCCGGCCTTCGGCGGCGCCTTGAAGCTCGTGAAGCCGGCAAAAGTGCCTTCCTTCGCCGCGCGTTCCGGCGGCATGGGCAGCTTGGCCTCCGCCGGTGCGCTTAAGGCCAGCATCATCCCGGTGGACGGCAACGCGGCGACTTCGCCGCCGGAGGCGAGCTTGACGCGGTCCGGCGCGGTCAGCGCCGCACGCTCTCGATCGATGTTCCATTTGAACTTGTCGCAGCCGCTCGGCTCTTCCGCCGCCCTTGCGGGCGCGGTCGCGAGCAACATCAACGCGATGAAGAGTGGTGCGCGCATGATCAATCCACCGCGATCATGACGTCGGAGGCTTTCACGACGACGGTCACATGGTCCTTGACCTTGATGCCGAGTTCATCGACCGCCTCATTGGTGATCGCGGAGGTGACAATCTGGCCATTGCCGATATCGACACGGACATGCGAGGTGGTTGCGCCTTTCTTCACCTCGACGACGGTGCCCTTGATCTGGTTGCGTGCACTGATGCGCATGATGATTTCCCACACTGTCGAGCCGCGCGCGGTCGTGGCCCGCGAACCTGCTGGCTCCCTGATCGAAATGAAAGGATAGGACCATCGTCCCTGCTGTGCCGCGCGCTTGCGGCGCTGGCGGCAGCTGAACATTAGCGCATTTCGGACCCGCAGGGATAGTCCGTTTGCGAGATGCCAGAGATCATGATCCGATGAGGTGAATCGGATCAGGATCTCATCTCATTGTTTGAGCATGATCTTTTCGCGGCCCTTCGGGTCCGGATCATGCTCTATTGCTTGGCATCCGGTGCAGCCAGAACCTGGCGGCAGGCGGCCGGCAATTGCGCCAGCGTCATCGGCCGCTTTGGCTTCGGCGGCTCCGGCGACGGCTTTGGATGAATTATCTCATCCTTGAACCAGTAGGCCAGATCCGCAGCGCTGCAGCCTTCGCCGTCCGCCGGCTGCGGCTGGCTCTCGCATTCGGTGCCGCCCGGCGGGCATTTGATGCGGATATGGAAGTGATAGTCGTGGCCATACATCGGCCGGATCTTGGAAAGCCAGCTGCGGTCGCCCTTGGTTTCCCGGCACAGCGCTTTCTTGATCGCGGCATTGACGAAAATGCGCTGGACGCTCGGCTCGAGCGCGGCGTCACGAATCACCGTGAGATGGCTCGGTGTCCAGACGTTCGGATCGATATCGAGCCGGTCGGGACGCACCATCGTGACAGCGGACATTTCCTCGCGCTCGTTGCGCGACAATCGCCGGTCCGGCATCGGCGTCAGCCAGATATCGGCGTCCAACCCCACTTGATGGCTGGCGTGGCCGGTGAACATCGGACCGCCGCGCGGCTGCGACATGTCGCCAACCAATATGCCCGGCCAGCCGGCATCCTTGTGTACCTTGGCCGACAACCGTTCCAGCAGCGCGACCATGTCGGGATGCGCCCAATTTCGGTTGCGCGACAACCGCATCACCTGCCAGGTCTCGCCGTTGATCGGCAGCGCCTGGGCGCCCGCGATGCACCCCTTGGCGTAGAAGCCTATCACCCGCGTCGGCATCGCTGCGGGGAGGACCTTGCGGCCGAACAGCTCCTTGGCGCCGAGTTTGGGATCGTTCGGATTGGCGAGCGGCGGCAGCGGCTTCGGATTGACGCTTCCCTTGTCCTGCGCCAGTGCAGCGGGGACGCCGATGCCGGCAGCGCCGGCGAGGAGGAGCAGGATGAAAATCGTGCGGAGGTTCATGAGGGGTACTCTACATTACGCCCGCCCGGCATGGAATTCGGCAATCGGGAAATAGCGCGCCAATCGCGAGCGCTTGATTGCTCTGCCACCGCGACGGTCCGCCGCCGCAAGCCGTCCTTGTATTTACAAGGCGCGGCTGAAAACGCAGCATGCCTCCACAAGACGGGGCTGTCGGGGCGCAATCATGGAATGGTTGTCGGGCCGGCGGCGGGGAAGGCTGACGTTTGCGGTTCTGGCCGTCGTATTCGGATTTTCGCTGGCACCGGCCCGTGGCGAAGTCGTGGTCCAGATCGGCAAGTCGTCCCAGCGCAGGGCCGTGAGCGTCGACGGCATGATGCGATACAACTGGCCGGTTTCGACCGGCCGAAGCGGTTATGGCACGCCGAGCGGCGTGTTCCACCCGCAATCGATTGCGCGGTATTACTTCTCGCGGAAATACTACAACGCGCCGATGCCGCACGCGATCTTCTTCTATTGTGGCTTTGCCATTCACGGCACCAATGATCTGGCGCAGCTCGGCGGTCCGGCGTCGCATGGTTGCGTCAGGTTGCACCCCTCGCATGCGGCGGCGTTGTTCGTATTGGTCGAGCGGCAGGGGCCGCGCAATACGCGGATCGAGATTTCCGATTAGCACCACGGTCGGGTGATTGCCCGGCCGGATCGCGCATCCGTGGCGCGAATGGTTAAAGCGGAAATTGGCGCAGCCCTGCCCCGGCGTCTTAACTGTTAAATAACCCTGTCAATCATTGACGAAATTTCGCGCACTAATTTCGCATTGTATGCGCGAGAAAAGGTTTCGACGTAGGTTGGGGATCGCGCCCCGGCAAATTCGCGGGCGTCAACGGCCGCGCGCTCCCAGGGCGGCTATCTTTCCGCTATTCGCTCCGCAGCTTCGCCTCTTAAACAGGCAGCCGGGATACTCACGCCTCCTCGGGAGACGCCCGCGACCAAGCGCGACGGAGGCAAGGGATACCATTTTTTCAGACACTTATCGGAGAACATTAGCCGCAGGATGCGAATAGGGCGCCGATGCCAAGAATCCCGAAATCAAAACGAAAGAAGCCGGCAGCGATCGCGCGCGTCACCTCTCCGCTTCGGCCGGCGAAGTCCGCTGCGAAGCGCGCCGGCCGCAACCGGGATGTGGCCGCCGACAGTAGCGAAATCGCGCGCATGCGCGCGGAGGCGGAAGCCGCGGTTGCGGATGCGCGAAAGTCCCACGAACGGCTGCGCGAGGCCATCGATATCCTGCCCCAGGGCATCGTGTTCCTCGATGCCGACGGACGCTATATTCTCTGGAACAAGAAATATTCGGAAATCTACAGCCGCAGTTCGGACCTGTTCGAGCCGGGCGCGCGACTGCAGGACACCATCCGCATCGGTGTGGAGCGCGGCGACTATCCGGAAGCGATCGGCCGCGAGGAGGAATGGATCGCCGAACGGCTCACCAAGCTTTATCAGCCCGGCGAGCGCCACGAGCAACTCCTCGCCGACGGCCGCTGCATTCTGATCGAGGAGCGACTGACCGAGGATGGCGGCATCATCGGCCTGCGCGTCGATATCACCGAACTGAAGCAGCGCGAGGCTTCATTTCGCCTGCTGTTCGAAAGCAATCCTATTCCCATGATCGTCTGCGCGCTGGACGACGAACGCATACTGGGCGTCAACGCCGCCGCGGTCGCGCATTACGGCTATAGCCGCGCCGAATTCGAAAAGCTCAGCATCCGCCAGGTCCAGGCCTTCGCATCCGAGCCACCATGGACGCAAGACCACAGCAGCGACGAACAGGCGGCGCGCACCTGGAAACGTGTCCGGGCCGACGGAACGCTGATCGATCTGGCGATCTATTCGCGACACCTGGTTTACGGCGAGAGGCCCGCGGTGTTGCTGGCGCTGATGGACATCACCGAGCGCAAGCGTGCCGAGGCGCGACTCACTTTCATGGCGCAGCACGACGCTTTGACGGGCTTGCCGAATCGCAGCCTGCTGCGGCAACGCATGGACAAGATTTTGCTGCATGCGAGGCGCAGCTCGGACACGGCTGCGGTGCTGATGCTCGGCCTCGACAATTTCAAGGCGGTCAACGATACGCTTGGTCACGGCATCGGCGACAAACTGCTCCGCGCCGTCGCCAAGCGCCTGCGATCGATGCTGCGTGAGGAAGACACGCTGGCCCGCCTCAACTCCGACGAATTCGCCGTTGTCCAAAGCGGGCTTGCACGCCCTGAGGATGCGGTGTCGCTGGCCAGGAAATTGCTGGAGGCGGTCGGCGAACCCTATCTGCTGGGCGGCCATTCGGTCGTGATCGGCGCCAGCATCGGCATCGCGTTGGCGCCCGGCGACGGCGACGAGTCCGAAAAGCTCCTGAAGAATGCCGACATGGCGCTGTCGCGCGCCAAGAACGACTCGCGCGGCACCTTCAGTTTCTTTGAGGCCGGGATGGACGCGCGCGCTCAGGCCCGCCGCAAGATCGAAGCCGATCTGCGCGAGGCCATCGAGAAGGACGTGTTGCGCCCCTATTATCAGCCGGTGGTCGACCTTTCGACCGGACGCATCACCGGCTTCGAGGCGCTGGTGCGCTGGCCGCACGCCGAGCGCGGCATGATTGCGCCCGCAGAATTCATCCCCGTTGCCGAAGAAACCGGCCTGATCAACGGGCTCGGCGGCCTGATGCTGCGCCGCGCCTGCATGGATGCGGTACTCTGGCCGGGCGACATCCGCGTCGCGGTCAATCTGTCGCCGCTGCAGTTTGGCACCGGCAATCTGCTGTCGATCGTGATCGACGCGCTGAAGCAGTCCGGCCTGCCGGCAAAACGGCTGGAACTCGAGATCACCGAGACACTGCTGCTGGAAAAGAGCGGCCAGGTGCTGGCGACGCTGCACGCGTTGCGCGCGCTCGGCGTGCGCATTTCGATGGACGATTTCGGCACCGGCTATTCCAGTCTGAGCTATTTGCGAAGCTTTCCCTTCGACAAGATCAAGATCGATCAGTCGTTCGTGCATGACCTTGCCGCCAATCGGGATGCGCAGGCGATCGTGCGTTCGATCATCAGCCTCGGTATCGGACTGGGCGTCACCATCACGGCGGAAGGCGTCGAGACCGAAGCCGAGCTGGATTGCCTGCGCGTCGAGGGCTGTCACGAGGGACAGGGTTTCCTGTTCAGCCGCCCACGTCCCAACGCCGAGATCGCTGGCCTGTTGCAGGCGCAATTTGGCACGGACGTCGGCGGGAATGCGGGTATAGTCGCAAGGACCTCGCTGGTTGCCTGACGGCGGCCGGTCTAGGCGTTGAGGACGACGCTTCGGTTTCCTCAAGCCGGCCGATGCCCTCGGCGGCCTTCGCGGTGTCGAAGATCAGGCGCCGCAGCGCCAGCAATTTTGCCTTGATGGGCCTTGGATGGGCGCCGAAAACCGCATCCACCGCGGGCTCCGAAAAATCCGCGCGTGACCGCTTGGCAACGCTGTTTCCAGCGTTCTTCCTTATCGTGTTCTTCATCGCGCTGTCGCACACTCTGTCGGGGGCGCTGGACAGCCTAGAACACCGCATCGACAGGTGGAAGCGGATTTCCCGACAGCCTGTTTCCTGCGTGCGCCCGACTTGGTTGCGGCTCGCTTGCGTGTCGTCTCCCCTGATATTGGAGTCACCAGACACCGCAACGCAGATAGCGCGCTCCGGTTCACGACTTGGTGAGCCTCTGGGCCGTTGCCGCCATGTCATGGTAAGATTCAGGCAGCCTTGCAACCGGGTATTCCCATGGGGTCTGACGCCGATATTTCCGCGATGCCCGCGCCGCGCTACGCCCGGTTCTCACGCCGGCTTCGCGCGATACTGTTCGACTGGATCATCGCCCTGATCGTGATATACGGCGCGGTGCTGCTTGCAGCCTCCATGGGAAGCGACAATTTTTCGCGCACGCTCGGAGTTCTGGTGATCGTTGCGCTGTTGCTGTATGAGCCGCTTCTGGTGTCCCGGATCGGCGGCACGCTCGGGCATTATTTCAACAATCTGCGGGTCGTCGACGAGAACAATGGCGGCAATATCAGCTTCCTGAAGGCTTGCACGCGCGTCGTCATCAAAGGGCTGCTCGGCTTTTACTCGTTCGTGATTTTGGCAGCCACGAGCCGCAACCAGGCGGTACACGATCTGCTGACAGGTTCCACCGTGCAAATCCGCGATCCTGCGAAGGCGTTGCCCGGTCAATACATTATCGAGCGCACCGAACTTGCTCCAACCGACATGCCGTCGCCGCGGCGCCGACTCGCTGTGATTTCCGGCTACCTGCTGCTGACGGCGATCGTCTATCTTCTTATCACCCGCGGCATTATCGCGGCGGGTGTCATCTCCGGCGGTTGTATCGACCGCAATGTCTGCTCGGCCAGCGAAAGAATTCTGAGCCTCAACCTTGGCCTGACGCTGCTTGGTGCGAGCGCAGTCTGCATCGCGCTAGGGTGGCGAGGCAAACTTATCGGAGCGCGCCGCACCTCCTAGCGAGGCGTCCCGGCCATGCCGACGCGCTAAGCGGCGTCCCGCAATCCGGCCAGGAAGGTATCGACGCTGTCGAACAGCGTGGTGGCGTGCTGGCTGAGCTCGCTGGACGCGGAGAGGACGGTATCGGCCAGCGTACGCGACTGGTCGGCCGCATGGCTCGCGCCGGCCACATTGACCGCAACTTCGCTGGTGCCGGCGGCGACCTGTTGCACGCTTCGCGCAATCTCACGGGTCGCTGATCCCTGCTCCTCGACGGCGGCGGCGATGGTGGTGGCGATGCCGCTGATCTCCCGGATGGTGTCGCTGATACCGCCGATCGCTGCGGCGCAGTCGCTGGTGGAGGACTGGATGGCGGCGACCTGTCCGGCGATCTCCTCGGTCGCCTTCGCCGTCTGACTGGCGAGGGCCTTGACCTCGGAAGCGACCACGGCAAATCCCCTGCCGGCTTCTCCGGCGCGCGCCGCCTCGATGGTCGCATTCAGCGCCAACAGATTGGTCTGGCTGGCGATCGCGCCGATCAGGCGCAGCACATCGCCGATCTTTTCGCCGGCGGCGGCGAGGCCGGCGACCATTTCGGTGGTTTTCCCGGCCTTGGCGACGGCGGAGTCCGCAACGTCGCTGGAATGAGTGACCTGGCGGCCGATCTCGGCCACCGAAGAGGCGAGCTGTTCGGTAGCGGCGGCAACCGTGTTGATGCTGGCGGAAGCTTCCTCGGAGGCGGCTGCGGCTGCGGCGGCCTGCGCCGACGTTCCGTTGACGCTGGCGGTGATCTCCGCCGCCATACGCTGCATATCCTCCGTCGCCCGCGCCACGGCGCCGACCACGCTCTTGACGTCGGCCTCGAAGCGGTCGGCCATCTGCCGCTGCAGCGCCTTCTTCTCCAGCTCGGCCTCGTGCTTGGCGGCTTCCTGCGCATCGCGCAAGCTGCGCGCCTCGATCATGTTGCGGCGAAACACGTCGACAGCCCCCGCCATGGTGCCGAGCTCGTCCTTTCGGTCGAAGCCCGGGATCGTCACCTCGGTATCGCCGCTTGAAAGGCGGTTCATGACAGCGGTGATGGCGGTCAAGGGACGCGACATGCCGCGGCCAAGCAGCAGCGCCAGCAATGCGGCCACGACAAGAATGGCGACCGTGCCCAGAATCAGGTTGCGCTGTGAGCGCGCCGCCGCCGCCTCATATTCGGTGGTATCCTTGACCAGTTCGATCACCGCGACCGGCTGCCCGGCGTAATTCCTGATTTGTCCGAGATAGAGCGCGGCCGGATGGCCGTTGAGCGTGGCGTCGCGACGCAGGGTACCGCCGTCGAACACGCTCTTGAGTTCGCCCTCGGTGACGTCCGAAGAGTTGCCGAGTGTCGAGGCGATCCTGGCGAAAGCCTTGCCGTCGAAGCGATGCACCGCGAGGTCGACGCCGAAGCGCTGCTTGGCGCTGTCGACGAACTGCTTGCCAAAGGAAACGCCGATGTCGGCGACGGCGAGGCTCTTGCCCTCGCGCATGATCGGCGTCATGGCGAAAACACCGAGCGAATCCCGCCCGGCTTCGACGCCGACGATCGGCTTGCCGGACTTGTTCGAACTCGACCACGGTGGCGCGCCGCGCCGAGATGTCTTCACCGAAGAGTTTCGGCGCGTGAACCCGGAAGAAAGCCGTGGCTGGCGGGGCGTGGAAACTGATCAGCGGCATCCCCTGCGACTTCAACGCCGCGAGCGGCGCTTGCAGCAGCGGCAGGAGCGCGTCGCGGTCGCCTTTGGCAACCGCGTCCGCCACGGGAGGCAGATTGGCGATCACGGCACTGACCGCCAGCGCGGCCCGGCCTTCATAGTCGAGGGCGGCGATGACGCTGTCATATTGCAGCTTGAGCTGCTGGTCGAGCGCAAGCCGTGTCAGGGCGCGCTCTTGCATGATCGAAAACGTCCCGAGGATTCCGCAGGCCGCCGCGACGGTCAGCGAAATGGCGAGCATCAGGCGGGCCGCAATCGATCGAAGTTGGAACATGGGGAAACCGCAGCTCGCGACAGGAGTGGCAGGCAAGGTCCCAGAAAACGCTTAACAAGTAATTGCTCTTGCGGTCGCAGGATCGTGAGGCTGCAACCCTCACGCGTTCGTGTCCGCGGGCGTGACGGATGGCCAAAATTCGGTATCGAAGCGGGGCTTCAAGTTGTTGGTCCGCGCGCCACGGGGCTCGCGGTCAGGATCGACCTGCCGACATCCTCGTAATGGGTGTCGCGGGCCTGGATCTGCTGCGCGATGGCGTGCATGTCGCGGAAGCGGCGCTCGAACTTGTTCGCCTTGAACACCGCGGTGGCGCCGGCCATGTGATAGGCGGCATCGACCACCGAGGCCGACTGATGGATGGTCCAGGTCGAGGCGAGGCGAAGCGCCGCCCGACGCTCCTCCGTGATCTTTCCCGTGGTTGTCAAATCGTGCCAGGCTTCAGTGGCCGTCGCATAAAGATAGGCACGCGCCGCGCGCAGATTGCCTTCGGTGCGGCCGATCAGGCCTTGAACGGCATTGTTCTCCCGCATCGCCTTGAGGCCGACCGATGCCTTGCCGCGCGCCAGGTCGATGGCCGCATCGAGCGTGGCGCGGGCGACGCCGAGTGAGATCGCAGCGAAGCCCAGCCCGAACATGGTGTAGGTGGTGATCCCGTATAGCGGCCCCGTTTCGCGCAGCGCCGTGAAATCGTCGCGCAGGGCGGCGAATTTTTCCGGGATGAACAGATTGTCGACCGAGTAGGAGTTGGTGCCGGTACCGCTGAGGCCGATGACGTCCCAGACGTCGTACATGGTGGCGCTCGTCGCCGGAAACACAATGGTGCGGATTTCCGGCGTGCCGTTCGGCTTCAACCGTTTGGTGCCGTCGGCTTCGACGACCTGGACATGGGCGCCGAGCCAGTTCGCCTGGCGCGAGCCGCTAGCGAAGTCCCAGCGCGCGGTGATGCGATAGCCGCCGGGAACCACCTGCACTTCATTGGCGATCGCGCCCCAGGCAAGGATGTCATTCGGCTTGCCGAAAATCTCGCGCGCCACGTCCGGATCGAGATAGGCCGCCGTCATGGAGCAGACCGAGCATTGCCCGAGGCACCACGCCGTGGAGGCGTCGGCTTTCGCGATCTCCTCCAGCATCTGCATGAAGACTTCCGGCGGCGCCTCGGCGCCACCCAGGCTCTGCGGCAGCAGGGCGCGATAGAGCCCGTTTTCGATCAGGGCGGAAACCACCGGCTGGGTGAGACGCCGCGTCCGCTCGATCTCGTCGGCCTCGCTTGTGATCAAAGGTGCCAGCGCTTTCGCGCGCTCGACAAGGCCCAACGCTTCGGGCTTGTTCATGACGTTTCCTTGCCCTTATCGAGTGATCAATTAAGGGCCATGTTGATCCATCTGGCGGCGCGGATCAAGATGGGGACGACGGGATAAGTGATGCGCAGGCTGCATGTCCCTCATCGCGCCGGTTCGAGCATGACGAGCAGCGTGCAACGCGAAAAGGCCAACAGATAGGGGGAGAAATTGCGCCCTCAGCTATCCACCTTCAGCGCGGCGATAAAGGCTTCCTGCGGGATGTCGACCTTGCCGAACTGCCGCATCTTCTTCTTGCCTTCCTTCTGCTTCTCCAGAAGCTTGCGTTTGCGCGTGATGTCGCCGCCGTAGCATTTCGCGGTGACGTCCTTGCGCAGCGCGCGCACGGTTTCGCGCGCGATCACCTTGCCGCCGATCGCCGCCTGGATCGGAATCTGGAACATGTGCGGCGGGATCAGTTCCTTCATCTTCTCGACCATGGCGCGGCCGCGGCCCTCAGCGCGGGTGCGGTGAACCAGCATCGACAGCGCGTCCACCGGCTCGTTGTTGACGAGGATCTGCATCTTGACGAGGTCGGCGGGCTTATAGTCGGTGAGATGATAGTCGAACGAGGCGTAGCCCTTCGAGACCGATTTCAAGCGGTCGTAGAAATCGAACACCACCTCGTTGAGCGGCAGGTCGTATTTCACCAGGGCGCGGTTGCCGACGTAAGTGAGCTCCTTCTGCGCGCCGCGCCGGTCCTGGCACAGTTTCAGCACGCTGCCGAGATATTCGTCGGGGGTGAGAATCGTGGCTTCGATCCACGGTTCCTCGATCTCGGCGATCTTCACCACGTCGGGCATGTCGATCGGATTGTGGATCTCGATCACCTGCCCGTCGGTGAGGTGCATCTTGTAGATCACCGAGGGCGCGGTTGCGATCAGGTTGAGATCGAATTCACGGCTTAGCCGCTCCTGGATGATTTCGAGATGCAGCAGCCCGAGGAAGCCGCAGCGGAAGCCGAAGCCCAGCGCGGCCGAGGTCTCCATCTCGAACGAGAAGCTCGCATCGTTGAGGCGTAGTTTCCCCATCGCCGCGCGCAAGGTTTCGAAATCGTCGGCGTCGACCGGGAACAGGCCGCAGAACACCACCGGGATCGCCGGCTTGAAGCCCGGCAGCATCTCGCTGACAGGCTTCCTGTCGTCGGTGATGGTATCGCCGACGCGGGTGTCTGCCACCTCCTTGATCGCGGCGGTGATGAAGCCGATTTCGCCGGGGCCGAGCTCGTCGACCTGCGTCATTTTCGGCGTGAAGAAACCGACCCGCTCGACGTCGTAGGCGGCGTTGGTGCCCATCATCCGGATGCGCTGGCCCTTTTTCAGGGTGCCGTCGACGATCCGCACCAGCACCACGACGCCGAGATAGACGTCGTACCAGCTATCGACCAGCAGCGCCTTCAGCGTTGCGTCGCGGTCGCCCTTCGGCGGCGGCAGGCGGGTGACGATGGCTTCCAGCACATCCGGAACACCGAGGCCGGTCTTGGCCGAGATCATCACAGCGTCGGACGCGTCGATGCCGATCACGTCCTCGATCTGCTGCTTGACCTTTTCAGGCTCGGCTGCGGGCAGGTCGACCTTGTTGAGGACCGGCACGATCTCGTGATTGTTATCGAGCGCCTGATAGACGTTGGCGAGCGTCTGCGCCTCGACGCCCTGGCTGGCGTCGACCACCAGCAGCGAACCCTCGCAGGCTGCCAGCGAGCGCGAGACCTCGTAGGCGAAGTCGACATGGCCCGGCGTGTCCATCAGGTTGAAAATGTAATCCTTGCCGTCCTTGGCGTGGTAGTTCAGCCGGACGGTCTGCGCCTTGATGGTGATGCCGCGCTCGCGCTCGATATCCATGGAATCGAGCACCTGTTCCTTGCCCGCCATTTCGCGATCCGTAAGGCCCCCCGTCATCTGGATCAGACGGTCGGCCAGCGTCGATTTGCCATGGTCGATATGCGCAACAATGGCGAAGTTGCGGATGTTCGAAATAGGGATGGATGTCATGGCCGCGGGATAGCATTCGCGTTCCCGTGCGGCAACCATATTACGGCATTTTAACGGGGCTTCTTCACGCCAAGCTGATTCCACTTGGGTGAAAAACACGCTACCCACGGGGTATGTCCAGTGCATCAATTTCGCCCGCTGCCATGCGTGCGCGGCGTCAGCCGCGCCGCCGGCCGAGTCTCCGCCGGCTGGCGGCGTGGCTGGTGGCCTCCGCAACGAACCGCAGCGCTGCCCCCTGGCTGGTGATCGGTTTTGCCACCGCCCATGCCGTGCTCTGGACCTTCATCCTGATCAATCTCAAGGCGGCACAGGACGTCCATATGGATGTCGCCGAGGCCTTCGCCTGGGGCCAGAAATTCCAGCTTGGCTATGGCAAGCACCCGCCGCTGGCGGGCTGGGTTGCCGGTCTCTGGTTCAAAATGTTTCCGGTCACCGATTGGGCCACTTACGCGCTGGCGATGACGACGCTTGGTTGCGGGTTGGTGATCTCGTGGCTGATCGCATTGCGCGTGGTAGACTACCGTCGTGCGTTCTTCGTCGTGGTGATGCTCGCGCTTTATCCGATCTTCAATTTCAAGGGTTTCAAATACAATCCGGATCTGCTCCAGCTCGTGACTTTGCCGCTGCTGGTGCTGGCGTATCTCGATGCGTTCGAGAAGCGCACCGCGCGCTCGGGCCTCTGGCTTGGGCTTGCCGGCGCGCTGGCGCTGATGACGAAATACTGGGTGCTGACCATGATCGGCGCGATCGGTCTTGCCGCGCTCATTCACCCCGACCGGCTCAGGTTCCTGCGCTCGCCGGCGCCGTGGGTCGCGATTGCGGCGGCCATCGCTGCGATGATTCCGCATCTGATCTGGCTCCGGGGCGTGGACTTCGTGCCGCTGACCTATGCCGGCGACGTCTATGGACTGTCGAGCCGTGCGCAAAGTGCCGAACTCGTCCTCGGTTATGTCGGCCACAATCTGGCGCTGCTCGCCGTGCCGGTGGCGCTGGCAGGTCTCATCCTTGCCTGGACAGGTTTGGTGCGTCGTCCGAAGGCCACGTTGGCACGGATCTGGTCGCGCGGCGCAAATACGGGCGTAAACGGGTCCCAGGCGCTCAATATCTGGATCATCCAGATCGTGGTTGCGGTCGGGCCGCCGCTCGGCGGCTTGTTGTTCACGGTCTATATGAAGACCGATTGGGGCATCTCGCTGTTCTTTCTGACCCCGCTGGCGCTGGTCGCCATCCCGGCGCTGCGCCTTCACAGGATTGCGTTGTTTCGTATTGTCGCGATCTGGCTTCTGCTCACGCTGGCCACGCTTGTCGCCTCGCCCTACATCGCCGCCCGCGAGATGGCGGAAAATCCCAATGCCGCCTTGAGCTACGGGGCGCGCTCCCAGCTTGCCCGCGAACTGACGCAGGAATGGCACGCGCGTTTCAACACGCGCTGGGCGGTGGTCGCCGGCACGACGGAGATTGGCGAGCCAATGACGTTTTATAGTGTGGATCATCCGGCGCCGTACACGCCCGGCGAAGTCTGGTCGTCGGGGTTGACCTCGCTCGAGGAGGCCAAGCGGCTCGGCTTTATCGGCATCTGCGACACGTCGGACGGGCGGTTGCCGGTGTGCGAGGCCTGGATGGCGGCCAACGGCAAGGACGCCGAGCAGGTTGCGATCACCACGCAGCGCTTCTTCCACGGACACCCGGGCCCGGCGATCACCTGGAAGGTCTATATCGTGCCGCCGGGGAAGTGATTTCCTTTTACCTCTCCCCGCCTGCGGGTGGAGGTCGGATTGCGAAGAAATCCGGGTGAGGGGGACTCACCGAGCGCACTGCATCTTCGGAGTTTGCGGAAATTGTCCACCCCAACCCTCCAAGAGCGAGCTTCGCTCGTCTCGAACCCGCAAGAGCGGGGCGAGGCAGCGCACTGCCGCCGATGCGACATCAGCGTGCTGATTCAGATCAGGCTCACGCGCCTTCTTCGTTGAACTTGCCGGCGACGAGTTCCGTGATCGCATCGACGGCGGCTTGCGCCTCGGGTCCGATCGCGGAGACGACGATCGAGGTGCCCGGCCCGGCGGACAGCATCATCAGCCCCATGATCGATGTGCCGCCAACGGTCTCGCCGCCTTTCGTCACCCACACTTCAGCATTGAAGCGCTCGACCATCTGCACGAATTTTGCGGAAGCGCGCGCATGGAGACCACGCTTGTTGATAATCGGAAGTTCGCGGGAAACGGCGCCCGCCGGGACACTTGGTCCGGGAATGTTGTCGGGCGACGCGTCCTCGTCGCTCATTTGCCGGCGAGTACCCGGCTCGCGATGGTCACGTATTTGCGGCCGGCTTCCTGGGCCATGGCAATGGCGTCGGGAAGCGAGCGCTCTTCGCGGACTTTGGCGAGCTTGACCAGCATCGGAAGATTGATTCCCGCGAGCACTTCCACTTTCGGACGGCTCATGCAGGAGATCGCGAGATTGGAGGGAGTGCCACCGAACATGTCGGTGAGGATGGCGACGCCGTCGCCTGAGTCTACGCGATTGACCGCTTCGATAATATCGCTTCGACACAAATCGGAATCATCTTCGGCTCCGATCGTGACGGCTTCGATTTGCTTTTGTGGACCCATGACATGTTCGAGCGCAGCCTTGAACTCGTCGGCCAGGCGCCCATGGGTCACAAGTACTAGACCAATCATCGAAAACTCCTCGTGGGTGCTTTTTTGGTGCACCGCACGAACGCGCCACTTTGACCATCCAGAGCCCCCGCGCAAGAGGGGATCTTCGCGATTCTCCCGGAAAATAGGGGTAAGGAAGGGAGCGTGCGCCGGTCTAATCGGTCGCGATAGTGGGGGTTATATGGTTACCAATTCCCTTCGAACAATCAGCCGAAGGCTGGGTAGAAGATGAACTAACGGCCATTGTAAGCGCCGCAATGACCAGAGGACGGGCTTCGTAGCCGATTCCTACGGGGATTCGCGGTATTTCTATACCATAAAGCTGCGCCGTGAGAGCTTGGGGTGGCGGCAGCCGCGCCGCATCCTCCGCCTCGAGATCGACGAGAAGGCCGACCGCGGCCTCATGCGCAAAGTCGCAGCGGCGAATACCGAGCCCACGAATCTCGATCAGGCCGGCCAATGCCGGCGCTGGCCGGACAATGAGTTGGCCCGCGCGCGCACCGAGATGAACGCGGTCATCGCCGATCAGGATGGCCGGCGCTATCTGCCCGGAGCGGCCCGCCAGGATGAGATCGAAGGCAAGGCGCGATTTGCCGGATCCCGACGGCCCGCGGATCAGCACCGCGCGATTTCCCACCAGCACCGCAGAGGCGTGGACGCTGGCGCCGCCGGCCTTCGTCATGGCGCGGGCAGCCTGACCACAAAGCGCGCGCCTGCGACCGTCGCTTCGCCGTCCACGCCAAGGGGGCCTGCGCGATTTTCGGCCCATATCCGTCCGCCATGGGCCTCCACGATCTGTTTGGAGATCGATAGGCCCAAACCCGAATTCTGCCCAAATCCCTGGTGCGGCCGGTCGGTGTAGAAGCGCTCGAAGATCCGCTCCAGCGCGTCTGCGCGAATCCCCGGCCCGTCATCATCGACGACGACTTCAATGTCCGATCGCACGCGCCGGCATGTGATCCGCACCTTGCCGCCCGCCTCGGAAAACGACTGGGCGTTGGACAACAGGTTGGAGATCACCTGTCCGAGCCGCGAATCGTGACCCGGTACCGAGAACGTGTCATTGGGGCCGCGTCCTTCGAAGCGCAACTCGACGGCGATATTGTTGCCGCGCCTTGTTTCGTTTGCGACGGACGCCAGCGCTGTCAGAAGCCGGCGAAGATCGACGGAAGTCATATCCTGCCGCTGCAATTCGGCATCGAGCCGGCTCGCATCCGAAATGTCGGATATCAGCCGATCCAGCCGCTTGACGTCATGCTCGATCACCGCAAGCAGCCGCGCGCGGCTGGTGTCGCTACGCGCCAGCGGCAGCGTCTCGACCGCGGAGCGCAGCGATGTCAGCGGGTTCTTCAGTTCATGGGCGACGTCGGCGGCGAACATCTCGATCGCCTCGATCCGGTTATAGAGCGCGTCCGTCATGTCGCGCAGTGCGCCGGAGAGATGGCCGATCTCGTCGCGGCGGCGGGTGAAATCGGGAATCTCGACACGGGTCCGGATGCGGCGGCGGACGCGTTCGGCGCTGTCGGCGAGCCGCCGCACCGGGCCCGCAATGGTGCTCGCCAGCAGCAACGACAAGACGATCATGACCGCGGAAGCAACGCCGCCAACTTTCAGAATCGCAAGACGCTCGGCAGTCACCATCTGGTCGATATCGTCGCCCTGGGTCGAGAGCATCAGCGCGCCATTGATCGCGCGGGCGTGAAACCGCTGTACCGGCACGGCGACCGAAACGATCACCTCGCCGAGCTGGTTGACACGCACCATGCTTTGCTTCTGGCCCTTCAGCGCGTCGGCGACCTCGTGATAGCCGTTGCCGTTTTCGGGTCCGAGTTCGCGATAGAGTGGCAGGTCGCCGCGATTGAGCCAGGTGCGGATGGCGATCAAGGTTCGTGCGACGATGCCCGGAGAGGAGGGCGGTGGCAGTTCGAAGCGGAGCACGTCGCTGAGATTGCGGCTGTCGAGGATCAGCCCGCCATTGGGATCGTATATCCGGGCACGGGTCTTGGTCGGCGAAATCAGCTGCCGCAGCACCGGTGCGACGCGCTCCGGATTGATCGGAAAATCGAGCCCGGAATAATCGTCCTGGCCGCCGTAGCTTTCGCCGGGCTTCAGGTCGAGCAGCCGGTCGGGATCGATGGTGATGGCATTGGTCTCCACTGTCGCCGACGCCGCGATCGCGCCGGCGATGATCTCCGCCGAAACCATCAGGCTTTGCGCCCGCGCGTCGATCAGGCCGGCACGGAATTGCGAGAGGTAGAGAATGCTCGCCACCAATGCGAGGAGGCCCGCGATGTTCAGCGAAACGATGCGGCGGGTGAGGCTGGAGAAGCTGAGCGTGAAAAAAAACTGGCCGACCCGTCGCAGCCAGCCGAGCAGCCGCTCCCAGCCCTGCACGGGCGGGCTTTCCGCGGCGACGGTATCCAGAACGACGGACGGCGAGGCGTCCTCGGAATTCAGACCTGGATCAGGCTGCGTTCGATCAAGCAATGGCCAAAACCGCCAGTTGTTTCAAAGGTTCCCGCGATGCGTATTGCTTTCGCATCCTACCCGAGATGCGCGGCGGCGTCAGTTAACAAACCGCCCGTGAAGTGCCAAGCAATCAGGTCTCCTTGGAATCAAGTTCCTTGCAATCAGGTTTCCTTGAAGCGGTATCCTACGCCGTAAAGGGTTTCGATCATCTCGAAATCGTCGTCCACGACCTTGAACTTCTTGCGCAGCCGCTTGATGTGACTGTCGATGGTGCGGTCGTCGACATAGACCTGATCGTCATAGGCCGCGTCCATCAGGGCGTTGCGACTCTTGACCACGCCGGGGCGCGTGGCCAGCGCCTGCAGGATGAGAAATTCGGTCACCGTGAGGGTCACCGGCTCGTTCTTCCAGGTGCAGGTGTGGCGCTCCGGGTCCATGCGCAGGAGCCCGCGGTCCAGCGCCTTGGCATCGGTTTCCTTCGGCACGGCGGTGGGATCCTTCGGCGCCGCGCGGCGCAGCACGGCCTTCACGCGCTCCACCAGCAGGCGTTGCGAGAACGGCTTGCGGATGAAATCGTCGGCGCCCATTTTGAGGCCGAACAATTCGTCGATTTCCTCGTCCTTGGAGGTGAGAAAAATCACCGGCAAGTCGGATTTCTGCCGCAGCCGCCGCAGCGTCTCCATGCCGTCCATGCGCGGCATCTTGATGTCGAGGATTGCAAGGTCCGGCGGACTGGTGCGGAAGCCGTCCAGCGCAGACGCACCATCCGTGTAGGTCATGATGCGATAGCCTTCGGCCTCAAGCGCAATCGAGACGGATGTGAGAATGTTACGGTCGTCATCGACCAGGGCGATTGTGGGCATGAGCCTGCTTTCAGGTACTGGTACTAGGTTGCTGAAACGGCGGCTAAATCGGTGATGCGCCGCCTAAGTGGGCTTCGAACATGGTCAACGAGCAATGCAAGCTGGGCTGAAGTGTGACCGAGTTCCTGGAAACGACCGAGCAAAACCTCGGTTCCAGCCTATATAGACACTAGTTTTGCCCGGAAAAGGCCCTGACTGCAATGAGATGTACCGAGATGGCCGATGCAACCCACCGCTGATTTCGACGCCGGACGGTTGGCCCGGTCGCTGTTGCGCCGCAGCCGGCAAGGGGCCCTGGCGACCCTGATGGCCGGCAGCGGCGATCCCTATTGCTCGCTGGTGAATGTCGCAAGCCACCCCGACGGCTCGCCAATCCTGCTCATTTCGCGGCTGGCCGTGCACACGCGAAACCTTCTCGGCGATGCCAGGGTCTCCTTGATGCTGGACGAGCGCGCCGCGGGCGATCCGCTGGAGGGATCACGGATCATGCTGGGGGCCCGGGCCGAGGAGGCCGCAGGCTCCGATCTTGAGATCGTGCGCCGGCGCTACCTCAACGCCCATCCATCCGCGGAAACCTTTGTAAGTTTTAAGGATTTTTCCTTCTTCCTGTTACGGCCGAGCGGCCTGCATCTGGTGGCCGGATTCGGACGGATCGTGGATCTGAAGCCGGAACAGTTTCTGACCGATATTTCCGAGGCGAGTGCGCTTGTGGAAGCCGAACAGGGCGCCATTGATCACATGAACGTCGATCATCGTGAGGCGACCAACCTCTACGCGACGAAGCTGCTCGGTGCGGAAGCGGCCGACTGGCGCTGCACGGGGTGCGATCCCGACGGGATCGACCTGCAGGCCGGAGCTAAAACCTTGCGGCTGGATTTTCCGGAACGGGTAACCGGTCCGGGGGAGTTGCGGAAGGCGCTGGTCAAACTGGCGGAAGAGGCGCGGGCAACGAAATAGCCGGCTCTCGCTTGCCGCGAACCAAGTGTGAGGCGAGCCCATGAAATCCGGCCATCGATGGGCTTTGCTGGTGCAGCGAGGGGGCGCTAGAGCGAGATGCCTCTTCGTTGAATTGTCATCTCGCTCTATCTTTTTGTTTGAGCATGATCTTTTCGGAAAACCGGTATCCACTGTTCCGGATCATGCTCTGGGAGCCGAGAATTGTGCGCTGCAAAGGGCTCCATGTCAGGCATCGCCAAGGTCGCGGCCGATTGTCGCGCCGAAAACAGTGGCGGGATCGGTCCGAGCAGGATCGATGGACCACTTGGGAATAAACCAAATACAAAGGGATCGGCTTGGCAAGGCGGGCGTTCCTCAATAATAGGTCGCCGGGTCTGGGCGGGAAGGCTATATTGAAGCTACGGTCACCGCGGCAGCGGCGCGTCTTGGCGGCATTCGCGCGATCGAGTTACGCGGTTTCGAGGAGGAGTTTTCAGTGCAAGAGACGGGAATACGCAACGGTGCCTTCGGTGCCGACAAATTCGGCTTAAGAAATCTCAAACGGGTGCACTGGAACCTCGGAGCGCCGCAGCTTTACCAGTACGCGCTTTCCGCAGGCGAAGCGGTCTTATCCGCCGATGGCGCGCTATGCGCCGACACCGGCGACTTCACCGGCCGCAGCCCCAAGGACAAGTTCACGGTTCGCGATGCGACCACCGACAAGAACATGTGGTGGGCCGGCAACCAGTCGATCACGTCGGAGCAGTTCGAAGCGCTCTATGCCGATTTCCTCAAGCACGCCGAAGGCATGACGCTGTTCGCACAGGACCTTTACGGCGGCGCCGATCCGAGCTTCCAGATCAAGACCCGGGTCTTCACCGAACTCGCCTGGCACTCGCTGTTCATCCGCACGCTGTTGATCCGCCCGGAGGCATCCGTGCTCAGGGACTTCGTGCCCGAACTGACCATTATCGACATGCCGAGCTTCCGCGCCGATCCCAAACGTCACGGCGTGCGCTCGGAGAACGTGGTCGCGATCGATTTCGCCCGCAAGATCGTCCTGATCGGCGGGTCTTATTATGCCGGCGAGATGAAGAAGTCGGTCTTCACCACGCTGAACTATTATCTGCCCGAAAAGGGCGTGATGCCGATGCACTGCTCCGCCAATGTCGGACCCAAGGGCGATGCGGCAATCTTCTTCGGCCTGTCCGGAACCGGAAAGACCACGCTCTCGGCCGATCCCAAGCGCACGCTGATCGGCGATGACGAGCACGGCTGGGGCAGGGACGGCATCTTCAATTTCGAGGGCGGCTGCTACGCCAAATGCATCAAGCTGTCGCAGGAAGCCGAGCCCGAGATCTTTGCCGCCAGCAAGCGTTTCGGCGCGGTGCTGGAGAACGTGGTGCTCGACGAGGACACCCGCGTGCCGGATTTCGACGACGGCTCGAAAACCGAGAACACCCGTTCGGCCTATCCGCTCGATTTCATTCCCAATGCCTCGCGCACCGGCCGCGCCGGTCAGCCGAAGAACGTGGTGATGCTGGCGGCCGACGCATTCGGCGTGCTGCCGCCGATCGCCAAACTGACGCCGGCGCAGGCGATGTATCACTTCCTGTCCGGCTACACCGCGAAGGTGGCGGGCACCGAGCGTGGCCTCGGCTCCGAGCCGCAGCCGGAATTCTCGACCTGCTTCGGCTCGCCGTTCCTGCCGCTCGACCCCTCGGTCTACGGCAACATGCTGCGCGAGTTGATCGCCCGGCACAACGTCGATTGCTGGCTGGTCAACACCGGCTGGACCGGCGGCAAATACGGCACCGGCAGCCGCATGCCGATCAAGGTCACGCGCGCACTGCTCACCGCCGCGCTGGACGGTTCGCTGCGCAACGTCGATTTCCGCACCGACAAGTATTTCGGTTTCGCGGTGCCGACCGCGTTGCCGGGCGTGCCGAGCGAAATCCTCGACCCGGTCAACACCTGGAAGGACAAGGCCGAGTTCGACAAGACCGCGCGTGCGCTGGTCGGCATGTTCCAGAAGAACTTCGCCAAGTTCGAAGCAAAGGTCGACGCCGACGTCCGCGCCGCCGCACCGGACCTCAAGCTCGCCGCGGAGTGAGGGTCCCCGTCATTCCGGGGCGCGTTGAAAACGCGAACCCGGAATCTCGATCTAGTAACCTCTGGATTCCGGATCGCTCCGAAGACGGAGCGTCCGGAATGACCGAATAAAGCGGCGGCCGCGAGGCCGCCTTTTTTGTTGCGTGCAGCGCTACGCCTTGAAATACGCGATCTGCGTCGTGGTCGCGAGCAGGCGTCCGCCGGGTGACCAGAGCGCGCCGGTCTGGTCGCCATAACTCTTGTGAAAGATGTTGGCGTCGGCAACGGCAAGAACGCGGCTGATATCCTCCGCGTCCAGATCGGCGGCATCGGCGTGGAAATAGGTGGTCAGCGACACCGTGCCGAACGGCACCAGCTCGCCGCGGGCGTGAAAGATGCGGCCGAAGAACGCGTCCGACATCGCCATCAGCGACAGCGCGTCGATCTTCCGGGGCACGCGGTCGCCGATCCAGCATTTGGAGAAGGCGCTTCCCGGCGCGTCCTTCTTGGTGGCCCCGAAATCCGGATCGCCCTCGACGAAGCGAAACTCGTACTGGTTGGCCCAAGAGGCTTTGATTCGCGGAAAGGGCCGGATGTGCTCGAACGGCCTGGCCGGCGGAAATTCCGCCTGCTGGTGCGACCATGAGGAGCGGCGCTCGGCGAACACGGCGGTTGCAAGCGCGCCAACCTCCGCGCCGCCTTGCGTCAGCTCGACACACCAGTGCTGCGTCGAGCGGTTGGCCTTGACCAAACGGACATCGAGATCGAACGCCCCTTGCGCGATCGGCGCGCAGAAATTGACGGTCAGCGACAGCGGATCGCCGGATCGTTCGGGATGATCGATCATGGCCCGCAGGATCGTGGCGGCGGTGGCGCCCCCGAACGGGCCGATAAAGGCCCAATAGTCGTCGCTGGTCCGTCCCCGCCAGCGGCTGTCGCCGGCGGTGACGCGCGTGGCGTCATCGAAGAGGTGTGGGGGCTTGGTCAGCATGATGCGCAGTATCGCGACAAATCCGCCGGATTCAATGACCCGAGACGTAAGAGGCCGGCGAGGACGGGGCGCGTCGGATCAAGCGGTCGCCCCGCGTTGCGCGCCGGGCTCCTGCGCGGCCTGCGGCACGGTCCCGTGCACCGGCACGTTCCAGATTTCTTGCGCATATTCGCGAATGGTCCGGTCGGATGAGAACCACGGCATCCGCGCGACATTGAGGATGGAGGCCCGCGTCCATGCCGGGACCACCTGCCAGCGTGCGTCGATGCCGCGCTGTGCCTCGTAATAGGAATCAAAATCCGCGCTCACCATGTAATGGTCGAGATGGCGCAGCGCGTGCGCGATCGATTCGAACCGGCTTGCGTCATCGGGCGAGAATTCGCCGCTGCCGATCGCGTTGATCGCGCGCGACAGGCCGGGCGAGCGGCGGATCACATCAGAGGCATCCAGCCCCTGCTTGCGACGCACCACCACGTCCATCGCCTCCAAGCCGAAGATTGCGATGTTTTCCGCGCCCACATGGTCGCGGATTTCGATATTGGCGCCGTCGAGCGTGCCGATGGTCAATGCGCCGTTCAGCGCGAGCTTCATGTTGCCGGTGCCGGAGGCTTCCATGCCCGCGGTCGAAATCTGCTCGGACAGATCGGCGGCGGGAATGATTACCTCGGCGAGGCTGACATTGTAATCGGCGAGGAACGCGATCTTCAGGCGACCGGCGATCACGGGATCGTTGTTGACGACCTCGGCGACGTCGTTGATCAGCTTGATGATCAGCTTGGCGTAGCGATAGCTCGCCGCCGCCTTGCCGGCGAAGATTTTCACGCGCGGCACCCAGTTGGCCTGCGGATCGTCCTTGATCGCGTGATAAAGCGCGATGGCTTCCAGGACGTTGAGCAGCTGCCGCTTGTATTCGTGGATGCGCTTGATCTGGACGTCGAACAGCGCGGCTGGGTCGACCGTTGATGCCGAGGCGCTCGCCGATCAGCCGCGCCAGCGCGACCTTGTTGTGGTGCTTGACGTTGCGGAACTGCTCCTGGAATGCATTGTCGCTGGCGCGGGCCTCGAGATGCGAAAGCTGCGTGGGATCGTCCAGCACGGCTTCGCCGCAGGCCTCGCGCAACAGGTCGGTCAATTTCGGATTGGCCAGCATCAGCCAGCGGCGGAAGGTGATGCCGTTGGTCTTGTTGGTGATGCGGCCGGGATAAAGATGGTTGAGGTCGTGGAAGACGGTCTCCTTCATCAGGTCGGAATGCATCGCCGAGACGCCGTTGATGCGGTGCGATCCGACGAACGCCAATTGCCCCATCCGCACCCTTCGGCCGGACTTCTCGTCGATCAGCGAGACCGAGGCGCGGAAATCGACGTCGCCCGGACAGCGCGCCTCCGCGAGCGCCAGATGCCCGACATTGATGCGGTAGATGATCTCCAGATGGCGCGGCAGCAGCCGTTGGAACAGCTCCACCGGCCAGGTCTCCAGCGCTTCCGGCAGCAGCGTATGGTTGGTGTAGGACAATGTGTCGACCGTGATCTTCCACGCCTCGTCCCAGCGGAAATTGTGAAGGTCGACCAGAATGCGCATCAATTCGGTGACGGCGAGACTGGGATGGGTATCATTGAGCTGCACTGCGGCCTTCTGCGCAAGGCTGCGCAGCTGGCCGTCGGCCCCGAGATGACGCTTGACCAGATCCTGCAGCGAGGCGGAGACAAAGAAATATTCCTGGCGCAGCCGCAGCTCGCGCCCGGCCGGGCTCTCGTCATTCGGATAAAGGAACTTGCAGATCGATTCGGCGCGCGCCTCCTCGGCGACGGCGCCGAGATAGTCGCCGGTGTTGAAGACGTCGAGCTTGAGGGGGTCGGGCGAGCGCGCCGACCACAGCCGCAGCGCGTTGACGTGCTGGCCGCGCCAGCCGACGATCGGGGTGTCGTAGGCGACCGCCTGCACGGTTTCCGCTGGGTGCCAGATCGCGCGGTCGCGTCCCTTCGCCTCGACGTGTTCGACACCGCCGCCGTAATGCACGTGATAGACCACTTCCGGCCGCTGGAATTCCCAGGGGTTGCCGAAGCTCAGCCATTCGTCGGGATATTCCTGCTGCCAGCCATTGTTGATGATCTGGCGGAACAGGCCGAAATCATAGCGGATGCCGTAGCCGATCGCGGGGATCGACAGTGTCGCCATGCTTTCCATGAAGCACGCCGCGAGCCGTCCGAGACCGCCATTGCCGAGCGCCGCGTCCGGCTCGCATTTGCGCAAGTCCGCAAGTCCGACGCCGAGATCGCCGAGCGCCGTCTCGAACACCGGCAAGAGCCCCATGTTGTTCAGCGCGTCGGTGAAGAGGCGGCCGATCAGAAATTCGAGTGAGAGGTAATAGACCCGCTTGCGGCCCGCGTCGTAGCTCTGCTTTTCCGCCGTCAGCCAGCGGTGCACGATGCGGTCGCGCAGCGCCAGCGCGGCTGCCTTGTACCAGTCGTGCCTGGTCGCCATGCCGGCGTCCTTGCCGATGGCCAGCCGGAGCTTGGCGAGAATCGCGCTCTTGATCTCGGCCAGCGCCAGCTCATCGACGGGCTGACCCGGCGCCGGAAAATTCACGGGGAATGATGGGTCTGGCAAATCTTTGATCCTGCGACTGGGTTACGAAGAATGATACGCGCCTTGCGTCCCGATCAAAACCCGCCGGGTGGGCTTCGATTGTGCACCGCATGCATGGTTTTTATGCAAGGACCGGGCCGCTTTGGCGGAGTGCGCCGCGTTTGGCGTGGGGTTTGGTGTGATAAGATCCGCCGGCAGGGCGTGGAAAATTTCCGCATCCGGGCAAGCTATTGTCGGCCATGTGAGCCGATATCAGACAGGCCGCCGAGAGAGACGAAACAGGGATCGTGCAATGCGTCCGTGGCTGGCCGCAGCTTTTGTGTTGCTGCAGGCGGCCGAATGCCAGGCGTCCTGTGTCTGTCGCTGCGTCGGCGGTGAAATGCAGCCCCTTTGTAGTAGCTCGATTGACCTGCCGCCGATTTGCCCGGCGACGGTTTGCGCTATCCCGCCGGCTTCGCTAGCGCCCATCCAGCCACTCGTAGCTCCGCCGCTCGGAACCTCCCAATGTTCGCAGCGGCAGGTTCTCAACCCAACCACTCGTCAATACGAGTGGCGCAATGTCTGCAACTAGCTGCGACGCGCTTTGCTGTACCAGCCGAAGGTCGCTGGCGGCCGTCGTGAGGGATCTGCTTGCCCCGAGTAATCAGGAGGACGGCTCGATATCCGGCGCACGAGGGCTCTTATCCGGCGGCGGCTTTGCTTCATCGACGTGGGATTTGAGTTCGGTGGCCTTCTCGACCAAAGCAGCCACCATCCGAGGGTCTGAAGTTGATTGGGCGAACTTGATGAGCGTTGTCGCCTGACGCATGAAATACTGCCTGCCGACCACGATGTTTTCCCCACTTGTGGAAGCCGAATACATCACGCGGGAACCCGGGTTTAGTTCCGGAGCGGTGTTACAAAGTGAACGCCGCTTTTTTGTTCCATCCGCACTAACGGCAAGTCAGTCCTTGGGGAGTTCTTGGGTAGTTCTTGGGTAGTTTCTTGGGCAGGTCCTGGGTGATCGGTGCGGTCGTCATTTGGATTGTCGCCAGAACAAATTAAGAACACTTTAGCAAGTGTTTGATATATCGTTGTGATTCGGCGTGCCGCCGATACAACATCTTGGGTCTATTCGAGACTTCGAGGACTACATGTCCACCATCGCCTTCGATCAATTCGCGCTCACCCGCATCGCCGACTTCGCCCGCTCGCTGTCGCGGCTGCATCAGGCCTCCCGCCGTCAGCTGGTCGACGACGACGCGATCGACCGGGAATTCAACGCCGTCTGCATGTCGGTGTGGGGCTACACGACCGACGATTTCAGCGACGAGCTGTTTTCCGACGCCGACCACGCCTTTCTCGATTCGCTCGACGAGGCGCATGCGCGCATCTTCGCAGCCGAGCAGGGCTACGACCTCGTTGACGACGAAGGCGAAGGCATGCTGACGGACTGGTGGGGCTATTGCTGGATGATCCTCGCCGAAAAGCGCGGCCTGCTGACGCCGGAAAACCGCGCGGCGGCGCGTGCGCAGATCGAGGAAAAATATCTGTCGGCGCCGAACGTCATCGGCGTCATCGTCGGGCGGTGAGGCGGCAGACGTTTCGCATTCTCCGTCATTCCGGGGCGATGCAAAGCATCGAACCCGGAATCTCGAGATTCCCCGATGTGCAATTGCACATCTGAGGTCTGGTGCTGGCGCACCATCCCGGAATGACGATTTCAGAACTAGAGTGCCTAATTCATTTCCGCGCGCTTGGCTCGCGTCGAAGCCGTCTTTGGAACCACCGTTGCGGGCAGCACGACGTCGCGGGTGCTCTCGGGCAGCGGTGCTTCATTGCCGACCGTCTCGGCCGTCACCGGCGCCACCTTCATCTCGCCAAGCCGGGCGCGCACGTCGGCGGTCAAGCCGGGATAGGAAGCAACCGGCGTGAACTCCGCGGTCTGGTTGTTGCCGACCTTGATGCCGGAATAGGCCACCAACCCGTCGGTGGTGGCGATCACGTCGCCGGGGCGCAGCGAGGTATCAAGCGTCAGGTCGACCGGGGCAAGACCGGCGGCGCTGCGACCGTTGCAGGTGCAGTCGGCGCGCAGCGCCTTGCGGTAGGCGAATGCGTTCTCACTATCGGCATAGCGCTCGCCGCTGGCGGACGTGGCACCGTCGATCGTGCTGCCGTAGAAGACCTTGGTGGGGCTCGCCGGGCAGAACGCCTGGCACATCTGGACGGGTGTCGCGTTGCCGCGCGCCAGCGGGAAATACCTGCCGTCGCAGCTGCGTACGCAAAATGCGGGTCCGCCGCTCGAGGCGATCGGCCGTGGTGGCGGCGCGGGCGGCTGGTTCTGGCCGAATGGATCGGCGAAAAAGTTCGCCTGCGGCGGGACCTGGCGCTGCTGCTGTTTCTGGAAACCGCCGAAAAACAGGTCGAACAGGCCTTCGGCGGACGCTCCGCGCGGCGCCAGCAGGCTGGCAAGGGCGATCGTCGCAACAGGCATCATGCGGCGCCGCATGCGCTGAAAAGGCAACTCTTTACGCAACGCTTACTCCACCCGACGCCACTAACCTTGCCGCGGCAGCCTGGGCCCCGGTCGGAAGTCACATTAGTGCGGGATGGTAAACGAGCTATGAGCAACGGCCGGAGGGCGAAAAAGAAAGTGCTTCCCCGCCCAGATCACGGGCATGACGATGGAGTGATTGCGCAATGTTAGCCCGCTCAGTCCTTCAAAAACTCGCTGGCCCTGTAAAGCGAGCGAAACGGCAGTCCGGCCTTCGCGAAGGTTTCGGTGGCGCCCTCTTCGCGGTCCACCATGGTGAAGACCAGCGCGACCGCGCCGCCGGCTTCGCGCGCTGCTTCGACCGCCTTCAGCGCGGATTCGCCTGTGGTGGTGACATCCTCGACAATCACCACGCGCTTTCCTTCCAGGCTCTCGCCTTTGGCGAGGCCCTCGACGGCGAGGCGCGCGCCGTGCTCCTTCGGCTTCTTGCGCACGAAGAACGCCGCGATCGGGTGGCCCTTGATCCAGGAGAGCTGCGCGACCGCGCCCGCGAGCGGCACCGCGCCCATCTCCAGCCCCCCGACATAATCGAGGCGATCGTCCTTCAACGCCTCGTAGGTCAGTTCCGCGAGCAGAGCTGCGCCTTCCGGGTCCAGCATGGTCGGCTTGAGGTTGAAATAGAAATTGCTGGTGCGGCCCGAGGCCAGCGTGATCTCGCCGCGGCCGAAGGAGCGCTTGCGGATGATCTCGGCGAGACGGGCGCGGGAGGCTGATTTGGACAAAGTGATCTCTCGTGTGGGGCGGCGCAATCTACCGGTCGGCGGGCGTACATTCCAGAGCGGAAGGAGCGCCATCAACAGCGCACGCGCCGACGCGCCCTGCGGAAAAGGCCGGTTGTAGGGCCGCGAACTTCCGGGCTAGGGATTATCCGGATTTTCTTGAGGGAAATGACAGGAAATGACCATCGAACTCCACACCTGGAACACGCCGAACGGCCGCAAGATCAGCGTCGCGCTGGAAGAGATGGGCCTTGCTTACAAGGTTTTCCCGGTCAACATCACCAAGGGCGAACAGATGGCGCCTGACTTCCTGGCGATCAGCCCCAACAACAAGATTCCCGCGATCGTCGATCCCGATGGCCCCGGCGGCAAGCGCGTCGGCGTGTTCGAGTCCGGGGCGATCCTGCTCTATCTCGGCGAGAAGACCGGAAAATTCCTCCCCGCATCCCTGATCGAGCGCATCCCCGTCTATGAATGGCTGATGTGGCAGATGGGCGGCTTTGGCCCGATGCCGGGGCAGGTGCATCACTTCATCGCGCTGGAGAACGAGCAGGACCGCGCCTATGGCCTGAAGCGCTTCATGGCCGAGACGCGGCGGCTCTATGGCGTCCTGGATCGCCGCCTTGCTGAACACGAATTCGTCGCGGGCGCGCTGTCGGTCGCCGATTTCGCAATCCTCGGCTGGGCCTGGCGCCATCCACGCCACAAGGTTGACCTCGCCGACTTCCCGAACGTCCAGCGCTGGTACAATGCGCTGATGGCGCGGCCCGCCGTCAAGCGCGGCATGGAAGCGAAGCTGGATTGAGCCATTGCTGTCGTCGCCCGGCTTGACCGGGCGATCCAGTACGCCGCGACATCGCGGGTTGCGCAAAATAGTCCAATGCGGCGCGTGCCGTTCTTGATGACGGCTGCCCTGGAATACTGGGTCGCCCGGTCAAGCCGGGCGATGACAGCCGGTTGTGCCAGCCACGTCTTACGCCCGCCGTGTCTCCAGCGCCATACGAACCGCGAGCCCGGCGAGCACGGTGCCCATCAGCCAGCGCTGCACCAACAGCCAGCTCGGCCGGGTGCCGAGGAAGAGCGCGATCGATCCGGCGGCGAGCGCGATCATCGCATTGACGCTGACGCTGATGGCGATCTGGATCGATCCGAGCGCCAGCGACTGCGTCAGCACGCTGCCCTGCACGGGGTCGATGAATTGCGGCAGCAGCGCCAGATACAGCATGGCGATCTTGGGGTTGAGCAGGTTGGTGACAAAGCCCATCGCAAACAGCTTGCGCGGGCCGTCGACCTTGAGTTTCTTCACCTGAAACGGCGAGCGGCCATTGGGCTTCAACGCCTGCCACGCCAGCCACAGCAAATAGGCCGCGCCCGCGAACCGCAGCGCGTCATAGGCGAAAGGCACCGCGAACAACAGCGCGGTGATGCCGAACGCCGCGCACAGCATATAGAACACAAAGCCGAGCGCGACGCCGCCGAGCGAAACAATACCGGCCGCGGCGCCTTGCGTGATCGAGCGCGAGATCAGGTAGATCATGTTCGGCCCGGGCGTCAGCACCATGCCGAAGGAAACGAGGGCGAAGCCGAGCAGGGAGGTGAGGTGGGGCATGGCGGGACTCGTTGGCGGGGATGCGCGTTACCTAGCGCGCATCGGCCGGCGATGCCATTTCGAAGACGGCATGGATGATAGTCGAATATTTCAGGACAGTGTTTCAGCGATTGCAGTCCACTCCCTCGCCCCGCTCTTGAGGGAGGGGCGGGCTAATTAGTGCGCCTCGTCCCAGTTGTCAGCCGCCCGCGCATCGACATGCAGCGGTACGGAGAGCAGCACCGCCGGGAACGGCGCGTCCTGCATGACGTGCTGCACCACCGGTAACGTCGCGGCGACCTCGTCGTCGGGCACCTCGAAGATCAGTTCGTCGTGAACCTGCAACAGCATCTGCGCCGAAAGCTTCTTCTCGGCCAGCGCATCTTCCATCCGGATCATGGCGCGGCGGATGATGTCGGCCGCGGTTCCCTGCAGCCGCGCGTTGATCGCGGCGCGCTCGTTGAAGGAGCGGACCGAGGCGTTAGAGGCCTTGATATCGGGGTAATGGCATTTCCTGCCGAACAACGTCTCGACATAGCCGTGGCTACGGCAGAAATCCCGCGTCGCATCCATGTAGGCGCGAATGCCCGGAAAGCGTTCGAAGTATTTCTTGATATAGGCGGAGGCTTCCTCGCGGGCGATGCCGAGCTGGTTGGCGAGCCCAAACGCCGAGATGCCGTAGATGATGCCGAAATTGATCGCCTTCGCCCGGCGGCGCACCTCGCCCGGCATGTCTTTGACGGGAACGCCGAACATTTCCGACGCCGTCATGGCGTGAATGTCGAGCCCGTCGCGGAAGGCCTGCTTGAGTACGGGAATGTCGGCGATTTCGGCCAACAGCCGCAATTCGATCTGGGAGTAATCCGCCGATGCCAGCTTGTGGCCCGGCGAGGCGATAAAGGCGCGGCGGATTTTCCGGCCGTCCTCGGTGCGCACCGGAATGTTCTGCAGGTTCGGCTCGTTCGACGACAACCGCCCGGTGGTGGTCGCCGCCAGCGCGTAGGTTGTGTGCACGCGATGGGTCTGCGGATGCACGTAGGTCGGCAGTGCGTCGGTATAGGTCGATTTCAGTTTCGAGACTTGCCGCCATTCCAGAATCTTTTTTGGAAATTCATGTCCCTGCTCGGCCAGTTCATCGAGGATCTGCGCCGAGGTCGACCACGCGCCGGTCTTGGTCTTGGTGCCGCCGGGAATCCCCATCTTGCCGAACAGGATGTCGCCGATTTGCTTCGGGCTGCCGACATTGACCGGTTCGCCCGCGATCTCCTGAATCTCGGCCTCGACGCGCGCGGCGGTCTGGGCGAACTCGCCCGACAGGCGCGACAGCACCTGGCGGTCGATCGAGATGCCGCGCCGTTCCATCCGCGCCAGAACGGAGATCAGCGGCCGCTCCAGCGTCTCATAGACCGATGTCATGCGTTCGGCGACGAGGCGCGGCTTGAACACCCGCCACAGCCGCAGGATCACGTCGGCGTCCTCGGCCGAATAGGCCGTCGCCTTGTCGATTTCGACCTGGTCGAAGCTGAGTTTCGCCTTGCCGCTGCCGGTCAGCTCACCATGCGTCATGGTGGCGTGGCCGAGCCAGGTTTCGGCGAGCGCGTCGAGTCCATGCGCGTTGCGGCCGGCGTCGAGTGCATAACTCATCAGCTGGGCGTCGTCGTGGTTGCGAAGGGTGATGCCATGCTGCGCAAACATCACCGCGTTGAACTTGATATTGAAGCCGATCTTGAGGATGCCGGCCGATTCCAGCAGCGGGCGCAGCGCGTCGAGCGCGTCCTCCGTCTTGACCTGGTCCGGTGCGAGGCCGGCAGCGAACAGGCCACTGCCATCGCCGGATTGCTTGTGGCTGAGTGGAATGTAGACGGCGTCGTTGGGCTTCAGCGCCAGCGCAATGCCAGAGATTTCGGCCTGCATCGGATCGATCGAATTCGCCTTGGCCTCGATCGCGAAATGGCCGACATCGTGCACCCGCGCGATCCAGTCGCGGAGCTGGTCGAGGCTGCGGATGGTCTGGTACTTGCTGCGATCGACCGGGGTTTTGCGCGCCTCTTCGGCGCGCGCGGCGGCGAGCGCCTGCGGCGTGAGGACGACGTTCGATTTGTCCGGTTTGCCCTGGCCCCTCCCGATGCCGGATGGGCTCCCTTTGCCGGTCGAGGCAGAGGTCGGGGCGTCTTGATTTCCAAACAGGTCGCCTCCCGCGACGCGCGGAGGAGGTGGCGATGAACCGGCGGACTTGCCGGTCGCGCCGCTGCTGTTCCTCTCGTCGGCCTCCACATCCGACGGATCGATCTGGGAATACTCCGCGACGCGTCGGGTGAGGGTGGCAAATTCCATCGCCTTCAGAAACGCGATCAGCTTGCGCGCGTCGGGTTCGTGCACCGCGAGGTCGTCGAGCGGCACGTCGAGCTTGACCTTGTCATCGAGCAGCACCAGTTGCCGCGAGATGCGCGCCTTCTCGGCATTCTCGATCAGCGCCTCACGCCGCTTCGGCTGCTTGATCTCGCCGGCGCGCTTGAGCAGCGTTTCGAGATCGCCGTACTCGGCGATCAGCTGCGCGGCGGTCTTGACGCCGATGCCGGGCACGCCCGGCACATTGTCGGTGGAATCGCCGGCCAGCGCCTGAACCTCGACCACTTTTTCCGGCGGCACGCCGAATTTTTCGATCACCTCGGCAACGCCGATACGGCGGTCCTTCATGGTGTCGAACATCGTCACCTTGTCGGTAACGAGCTGCATCAGATCCTTGTCCGACGACACGATGGTCGTGGTCGCGCCGCGCTCGCCGGCCTCGCGGGCGTAAGTGGCGATCAGGTCGTCGGCCTCGAAGCCGCCCTGCTCCAGGCAGGGCAGATCGAAGGCGCGGACCGCCTCTCGGATCAGCGGGAATTGCGGGATCAGATCATCCGGCGCCGGCGGCCGGTGCGCCTTGTAGTCGGGATAGAGCTTGTTGCGGAAGGTTATTTCCGACTTGTCGAACACGATGGCGAGATGGCTCGGCCGGTTGTCGGGCGGCATGTCGCGCAACAGCTTCCACAACATGTTGCAGAAGCCGAGCACGGCATTGACCTGCAATCCGTCGGATTTGCGGTTCAGCGGCGGCAGCGCGTGGTAGGCGCGGAAAATATAGGAGGAGCCGTCAACCAGAAAGACATGGTCGCCCTTCTTGAGGGCTTTGGCGGCGACGGGCTGGGCGGCGGCTTTTGGGGATGACTTTTCGGATGTCTTTGGCATGGCCGAAACTTAAGTGTTTTTGCGCCGATTGACAGCCTTTGGCACCTGTTGTGCCGGGATTTTTGCTCCGGCCTTCGGGCCCCGCAATAGCTTGCATCGGCGGCCGTTCCGTGACCCCCTGCGGCGACAGGGACCAGCGAAGGACAGGACATGGCCGCGGCACTCGATGAGTTGATGGAGAAGCTGCGATCGGTCGAGGCCGAAATCGAGGTCGAACTGGCAAAACGGCGAGAAGAACTGCGTTTCCGCATCGAAAACCGCAAGATCGTATTCGAGAACGAGGTGCTGCGGATGCACCGCGAGCTCAAGACGCGGGCAACGCGATATCTGATCGACGCCAATCCGTTGATGATACTCACCTCGCCGGTGATCTATTCGCTGATCATCCCCATCGCGCTGCTCGACGTCTGGGTCATGGCCTATCAGGCGATCTGCTTTCCGGTCTACAAGATTCCCAGAGTACGGCGCCGCGACTACCTCGTGTTTGACCGCCATCATCTCGCCTATCTCAACATCATCGAGAAGATCAATTGCGCCTTTTGCTCCTACGCCAACGGCGCGGTCGCATTCATGCGCGAGGTGGCGTCGCGCACCGAGGTCTATTGGTGTCCGATCAAGCACGCCCGCCGGGTGCTCGGCCCGCATCCGTACTATCAGGGCTTTGCGGATTTCGGCGATGCCGAAGGGTTTCGCGAGAAACTTGCGCAGATGAAGGATGGCGTGAAGATCGATTGAGAGAAAACAAGAGTTCGTCATCACCCGCCAAGCCGGGGCGACGACGAATAGTTCACGCCCTTGACGCAGTCGGTGAGGAACTCCATCACCGCACGCACCAGCGGCGCCTGACGGATGTCGCGATGAACCAGAAGCCAGACGTCGCGGCTGGGCGGTGCCGGCGCGGCATCGCAGCGTTTGAGACGAGGGTCGCCGTCGCCGAGAAAATGCGGCAATACTGCAAGACCGACGCCGGTTCGCGCGGCCGCCGCCTGGTTCTCCAGATCGTTGGTGCGCAGCACGATCTCGTTGCCGGCGGCCATGGTCTGCAGCCACTTTTGCTGGGGCGCATCGTCCATGCTGTCGTCATAGGCGATGAATGCGAAGGCGTGACGCGGCGTTTCCTTCAGATAGCCCGGTGCGCCGTACAGGCCGAAGCCGAAGCTGCCGATCTTCCGCGCGATCAGTCCCGGCTCCTGGGGCCGGGACAGGCGCAACGCCACGTCGGCCTCGCGGCGGTTCAGCGACGCGGTTCGCTTTTCTCCGATCAATTTGATCCGGATGCCGGGGTGCCGGTGACGCAGCTGGAATAGTTGCGGCGCGATCAGCGCGTTCGCAAGCGATGGCGGCGCGCTGATCGAAACCTCCCCGCGCAGGCCCGGCCTGGCGGCCTGCGCCGTGCGAGCAACGGCGAAGGCGGCTTCTTCCATCGGCAGGGCGGTCGGCGCGATGCGCCTGCCGTCGTCCGTCAGCTGATAGCTGCGCGCGCGGCGGTCAACCAGTTTCAGTCCGATGTCCGCCTCGAGTGCGGCGACGCGGCGCGCGACGGTGGCGTGGTCGACCCCGAGCTGCCTCGCGGCGGCGGACAGGGTTCCTTCCCGCGCCAGCGCCACGAAATGACGCAGATCTTCCCAGTCGGACATCGTGCAAAATCTCACATCCACAATGAGTATTTGGGGAATTTCGCATATCGGCAGGCCGCTGCAAAGTGCCCTTGTGAATCAAGGAGCATTTGCCATGGCCACTGTCATCCGATTGAAGGCGCCGGGCGGCGCCGACCAGCTCGAACCGGTCACCATCGAGCTTCCGCCACCGCAAAGCGACGAAATCCGGATTCGTCAAACCGCTGTTGGCGTCAACTTCATCGATATCTACCATCGCATGGGGCTTTACCCGCTGCCGCCGGCGGCGATACCGGGTGTCGAGGCGGTCGGCGTCGTGACGGCGGTCGGCGCCAATGTCACCTGGCCGCGGGTCGGCGAGCGGGTTGCCTATGCCGGCGCTCCCGTCGGTGCCTACGCCTCGGAAAGAAACCTGCCGGCCTGGCGCGCGGTGGCGTTGCCGGAACAGGTCGCCGACGATGTCGCCGCATCCGCGTTTGTCAAAGGCATCACGGCGCACATGCTGTTGACGCGGGTCTATCCAGTCGGCCGGGGAACAACGGTGTTGATCCACAGCGCCGCCGGTGGGCTCGGGCAATTGTTGACGCGCTGGGCAACCAACCTCGGGGCGACCGTGATCGGAACGGTCGGCTCAGATGCGAAGGCGTCGACGGCGCGTCATGTTGGTGCGCACCATGTCATCGTCGGCCGCGATGCCGATTTCGTCGGCGCCGTGGCCGATCTGACCGAAGCCCGCGGCGTCGACGTTGCCTATGATGGCGTGGGTGGCACGACGCTGGCAAAGACGCTGCGATGCGTGCGGCCATTTGGTGTTATCGCAAGCATCGGGCAGTCGGCTGGCGCCATCCCGCCGCTTGATGTCGAGGATCTCGGGCCCCGGCGCAGCCTGATGCTGGCCCGGCCCAGCGTCATGGCCTACATGAACCGGGCCGACGATTACCGGCTGGCTGCCGCCGCGGTGCTGTCCGCCTTGCGGCAGGGCGTCTTGCAGGCGACCGGAAAGCCTTATCGTCTCGGCGACGCGGCTCAGGCCCATGCCGATCTCGAGGCAGGACGGACCAGCGGTTCGCTGTATCTGGTGCCTTAGAGCATGATCGGTTCTGATTGAATCAGAACCGACGCTCTAATCTTTTGTTTTGACGCCTTTTCTTCACGCGAACCGTTGTCCACTTCGTTCAAAAACGCTTTGACTATTCCGCCGGCTGCAGCGCCGCTTGCGGCTTTTTCGGCGCGATCCAGAACGCGGCCGGCCGTTCGAACAGGAAATGGGCCCCGGCCTTCAGCGCAATCCGCCAGATCGCCAGGGCTCCGACGACGCCGGCAATGATGACCACGAGCGAGATTGTTCCGACATCGCGGATGAGGCCGGCCCGCAGCAGCAGCGTCCGCGTCGCCGCCATCGGCAGGAAGAATGCGAGGTAGATGACGATGGAATGCTCGCCGCAGAAGCGCAGGAAATCGAGCCAATGGGCCCGCGCCAGCAGTGTGCCCATGGTGACGACAGCGCAAGCCCCGATAAGCCCGAGCGCGAGCGAGACCAGCGGCCATTCGCTGAAGCCAGATTTGACGAGACCGCCGTCGAGCAGTGCCCAGAGCGCGAGCGCGGCGAGCGCCAGCCGGGGTTGTGCGCGGGCGCGGTCGGACAGCGCGAAGACATAACCTGCGAACAGATAGCCGCTATAGAAATAGACGAAGCGCGCGGCAAATTCGTCGATCACGGTCCAGCCGGTGACGATGTGGGCCATCTCCAATAGCGCAGCCAGGCCCCAGATCAGGAGCGACGGCGCCCGCCGCGTCGCCTTGGTGACCACGAAGAACACCGGCAGCAGATAGATGAACCACAACGTGCCGAACGGCTCGATGAATGATTCGAGGTACAGGAATCCGGTATGGGCCCAGCTAGTCTCGGCGGCAAAGGATGGCGCCTTGAAGCCGAACTGGATCGTCACCCACAGCACATAGAAATAGGCAAAGTGGACCACCTTGCGGTCGAGGTAGGTCCGCCAGTCGCGGTCGATCACGACGGATAGGAACAGGCCGGAGATCAGGAAGAAGTCCGGCATCCGGAACGGCTTGGCGAAGGCGACCAGCGGATGCATGAAGCCGCTCTCGCCGGCGGCCAGTTCCACCCCCAGCACCGAATGCATCATCACCACCATGACGATGCAAATGCCCTTGGCATAGTCCACCCAGTCGACCCGCCCAGCCGCTGCCGGCGCCGCGGCCCGCGCGGTGACGGCGGATGTGCCGTTTGGTGTCATCGGTGTTCCTTTTCGGCGCGATTCCGGCGCAAGTGGCGGCATCATCGGCCGTATCGGTTTCATTCCCCTTTATTCATACAAATGACATGCCGTTTTTCCCGCTTTTTCCGATTTCCTCTCCGCCGCAAAATGCTTTAAGACCCGCCCCACAAATCGATCCCGTTAACCATTATCGACAGGTCTTGAGATGCGAATCGCCATGATCGGCACGGGCTATGTGGGGCTGGTGTCAGGCGCCTGCTTCGCGGATTTCGGCCACCACGTCACCTGCGTGGACAAGGATGAGGGCAAAATCGCCGGCTTGCGCCGCGGCGAAATCCCGATTTTCGAGCCGGGCCTCGACGCGCTCGTTGCCGCCAATGTGAAGGCCGGCCGTCTGGAGTTCGCCACCGATCTGGCCGCCCCCGTCGCCGAGGCCGATGCCGTGTTCATCGCGGTCGGCACGCCGTCGCGGCGCGGCGATGGTCACGCCGACCTCAGCTATGTCTATACCGCGGCCCGCGAGATCGCCTCGGTGCTTAAGGGGTTCACCGTCGTCGTCACCAAGTCCACCGTGCCGGTCGGAACCGGCGACGAAGTCGAGCGGATCATTCGTGAATCCAACCCTTCGGCCGATGTGGTGGTGGCCTCCAATCCGGAGTTCCTGCGCGAGGGTGCTGCGATCCGCGACTTCAAGTTTCCGGACCGCATCGTCGTTGGCACCTCGGATGAGCGCGCCCGCAAGGTGCTCGGCGACATCTACCGGCCGTTGTCGCTCAATCAGGCGCCGCTGATGTTCACGGCGCGGCGCACCGCGGAGCTGATCAAATACGCTGCCAACGCGTTCCTCGCCACCAAGATCACCTTCATCAACGAGATCGCCGATCTCTCCGAAAAAGTCGGCGCCGACGTGCAGGAAGTCGCGCGCGGCATCGGGCTCGACAACCGCATCGGATCGAAATTCCTGCATGCCGGCCCCGGATTTGGCGGGTCATGTTTTCCCAAGGATACCCGCGCGCTGGTCAAGATCGCGCTCGATCACGATGTGCATTTGAGGATCGTCGAGGCGGTGCTTGCGGTCAACGATAACCGCAAGCGGGCGATGGCGCGCAAGGTCGCGGGTGCCGCGGGCGGCAACCTGCGTGGCAAGACCATCGCCGTGCTCGGCCTCACCTTCAAGCCCGACACCGACGACATGCGCGAGGCGCCGTCGATCCCGCTGGTGACCGGTCTGCTCGACATGGGTGCGAAGGTCCGCGCGCACGATCCGGTCGGCATGGAAGCGGCGCGCCGCGAACTGCCCGATATCGAATATTGCGACGATCCTTATGCCTGCGCGCGTGGTGCCGACGCGCTGGTGATCGTAACGGAATGGGTGCAATTCCGCGCGCTCGACCTGGAGCGTCTGAAAAGCGAACTGGCCCATCCCGTGGTGGTGGACCTGCGCAACGTCTATCGCCCCGGCGACATGGCGGCGCACGGCTTTATCTATGAAAGCGTCGGCCGCGCGTCTGAACCGCGGAGCTGATGCCTGCTTTCTTCCCTTCTCCCCTTGTGGGAGAAGGTGGCGCGCGCAGCGCGCCGGATGAGGGGTCTTTATCCGCGGAGAGAACCCCCTTGTATCTGCGCATTGAGGAAAATGTGCGATGGAAGCGACTGAGCGCTTTGGCCGGTGGCCACCGGCCAAAGCGCGCGGCGATGTCGCCCGATACCCCTCCGGCAACAACCGTGGGTGAGCCTGGGACCTTCGCCGTTGTCACGCACGACCGAACAGTCGCTGGATCACGATCGCACGAACAAGGCAGGTTACCGTGATGAAGATTATTTGTGGAGTGGATATTTCGAAGGCCAGTCTCGATGCCTGCATCGAGCCCGGTTCCATCCGCGGCAGTTTTGATAATGATGGGGCCGGAATCGCGGCGCTGGTGGCGTTCTGCCGCCAGCATCAGGCGGAGCTGGTGGTGATGGAGGCCACCGGCGGCTATGAGCGCAAGGCGTTCCTGTCGCTGTGGGCGCAGGGCCTGCCCTGTGCCGTGACCAATGCACGCAACGTCCGGCAATATGCCGAGGCGATGGGCGTGCTGGAGAAGACGGATCGGATCGATGCAAGCATCATCGCACGCTTCGCACGAGCCAAGGATCTGCAGCCAACGCCGCTGCCGGGCGCGGCGCAACTGCGCCTGAAGGCCCTTGTGGCAAGGCTCCGGCAGGTCACTGACGATCTCACCGTGCAGAAGCAGCGCCGCTCCAGCCTGCTCGACAATGCCGAGATGCTGGCCTCTATCGACGAGGTGATCGTCCTGCTTAAGCGCCAGTCCCGCACCCTGGAAGGCGAGATCGGCTCGATGATCGACGACGATCCCTTGTGGGCCCATCTCGCACAAGCCTGGCGCTCGGTGAAAGGCGTCGCCGGCCGCACCGTCGCCCGCCTGATGGCCGACCTGCCGGAGATCGGTACCTACTCCAACAAGGCCATTGCCAAGCTCGTCGGCGTCGCCCCGATCGCCAACGACAGTGGTAAAAGAAAGGGTAAGCGGCCGGTCCGTGGCGGCCGATCCAGCGTACGCTCCATCCTGTTCCTCGTCGCCGAAATCGCCTCGCGCTACGATCAGAGCCTCGGTGCGTTCCGCGCCAGATTGGTCGCCGCCGGAAAGGAAAAAATGGTCATTCGCATTGCGCTCGCCCGCAAACTGCTCGTCCGTCTCAACGCAAAAGCACGCGATGCGCGTGCCGCATACGCCAATGCAACTTGACTCTTCAGATAGTCGCTCACCCGGCTGCGATGCTTCGCATCGCAGCCACCCTCTCCCACAAGGGGAGAGGGGAAGAACCCGAATACGAGCCGCAATTGCCCCGCAGTTTCGACACGCCTCTGCCGATCGACGTCGTGCTGGACCAACTGGCGCGCACGCTTGAGGGCCACAACGCCGCCGTGCTGGTGGCCCCGCCCGGGGCCGGCAAGACCACGCGGGTGCCGCTGGCGCTGCTCGACGAACCCTGGACGAAGAACAACAAGATCATCGTGCTGGAGCCGCGGCGGATCGCGGCCCGCGCCAGTGCCGAGCGCATGGCGCATACGCTTGGGGAGCGGGTCGGCGACACCGTCGGCTACCGCGTCCGGTTCGGTTCGAAGGTGTCGCGCGCCACGCGGATCGAGGTCGTGACCGAGGGGATTTTCTCGCGGCAGATTCTCGATGATCCGGAACTGAACGGCGTCGCGGCGGTGCTGTTCGACGAGTTTCACGAGCGCTCGCTGGATGCCGATCTGGGGTTGGCGCTGGCACGTGACGCGCAGACCGGCTTGCGCGAGGATCTGCGCATCCTCGTGATGTCGGCGACGCTCGACGGCGCGCGGGTCGCCAAACTGCTCGGCGAGGCGCCGGTGATATCAAGCGAGGGCCGCGCCTTCCCGGTCGAGACGCGCTATCTCGGCAGAAAAGCCGATGCGCCGCTGGAGCGGCAGATGGCGGAGGCCATCGCCACGGCGCTGCGCGCCGATCCCGGTTCGGTGCTGGCGTTTCTGCCGGGGACGGCGGAAATACGCCGCACCCAGAATTTTCTCGCCGAACGCGTCCACGACGCTTCGGTTGAAATTGTGCCGCTGTTCGGCGCGCTCGATGCGTCGGTGCAGGACCGCGCCATCGCGCCGGCGCCGAAAGGCCGTCGCAAGGTCGTGCTGGCGACCTCGATCGCGGAGACGTCGCTGACCATCGAGGGCGTTCGCATCGTCGTCGATTCCGGGCTGGCGCGGGTGCCGCGCTATGAGCCTGACATCGGCCTGACGCGGCTGGAGACCGTGCGCGCCTCGCGCGCCGCGGTCGATCAGCGCCGCGGCCGCGCCGGACGCACCGAACCCGGTATCTGCTACCGGCTGTGGGACGAGCCGCAAACCGCATCGTTTGCGGCCTATACCCAGCCGGAAATCCTCAGCGCCGATCTCTCTTCGCTGGTGCTCGATCTCGCGCAATGGGGCGTCAGCGATCCCTCTAGCCTCGCATTTCTCGACCCACCGCCTCAGCCTGCGCTGAAAGAGGCGCATGGCCTGTTGCGCGATCTCGGTGCGCTCGATGGCGATGGCCGGATTACCGCGGAAGGCGAGAGCCTGCGGGCCCTGGCGCTGCCGCCGCGGCTGGCGCGGATGATCGTCGACGCGCACCGCCTGGGCGCCGGGAAGGCCGCCGCCGAGATTGCCGCCGTTCTCACCGAGCGCGGGCTCGGCGGCGACAGCGTCGATCTCGATGCCAGGCTCGATCAATTTCGCCGCGATCGCTCGCAACGCGCCGATAGCGCGCGCTCTCTCGTGCAGCGCTGGGCCTCGCAGGTGGCCTCGTCTTCTCCCTCTCCGCAAGGGGGAGCGGAGCTTACGACCGGAATCATGCTCGCGTTGGCGTTTCCGGATCGTGTCGCGCGCAACCGCGGCAATGGCAGTTTTGTTCTGGCCAATGGGCGCGGCGCGACGGTTGATCAGGCTTCCGCGCTGGCGCGTGCGCCCTATATCGCGGTCGCCGAACTCACGGGTACCGCCGCCCAGGGGCGCATTCTGCTGGCAGCGCCGATCACGCAAGGAGAGATCGAGCAGCACTTTGCCGACCAGATTGAAACCGCGGATGAGGTTTCGTTCGATCGTGGCGCGATGGCGCTGCGGGCGCGGCGCAAGAAAACGTTGCACGCGATTACGCTGTCGGAGGCGCCGTTGGCGCTAAAAGCCTCGGCGGAATCCGCCCGCGTGCTGGCCGATGGTTTGATCTCGGTTGGCCTCGACAAATTGCCATGGTCGAAGTCATCAAAACAGTGGCGCGACCGCGTGATGTTCCTGCGCAAGGCCGAGGGTGACGCCTCACGGACCCCTTGGCCTGATCTGTCCGATGACGCACTCGCCGCGCAGCGCGAGGCATGGCTGGCGCCTCTGCTTTACGACAAGATTTCGCTGAAAGAGCTTTCGGCCGGAGAGCTGTCGGACGCGCTGATGACGCTCTTGCCCTGGGAGTTGCGCGCGCGGCTGGAGCGGGAAGCGCCGACGCATTTCGAGGCGCCCACCGGCACGCAGCTCGCGATCGACTACGAGGCCGAGCAGGGGCCGACGATTGCGGTCCGCCTGCAGGAATTGTTCGGGCTCAACACCCATCCCTCGATCGCCAAGGGCGCGATCCCGCTGGTGCTGGAATTGCTGTCGCCGGCACACCGGCCGGTGCAGGTGACGCGCGATCTGCCGGGGTTTTGGCGCGGCAGTTATGCCGCGGTACGGTCCGACCTGCGCGGTCGGTATCCGCGACATCCCTGGCCGGAGGATCCGGCCAACGCCGTGCCGACGCGGCGCGTCAAACCCAGGGGAACCTGAGCGGCCCTTCTTCCTCTCCGGCAGGCCGGGAGAGGCAAGCCCCCGTTAACACTTCGCTCATCCTTTTCACCAAAATGGTGGCCCGCGCCGGCTTCGTCGGTCGAAGTTTTCTCGCCCGCGTGGTGATATCCGCGGGGCCCCTGATCGAGTGTGGCGTGATGCGTAACATAATGATCTTTGCTGCGTTCATGATCGGCCTTGGCACAATCATGGCGCAGGTCGCCGACAAGATGACGCCAGCGCCAGCCGCTGCCACCACCACGGCTGCACGAAAAGCGCTTCCAGCAGAGACGGTGGCTCAAGCAGGTAACCGCAGCCTCAGCATCCCGCGCGACGGCCGTGGGCATTTCGAGACCGAGGGCCGGATCGACGGCCAGCGGATCGCCTTCATGGTCGACACCGGCGCATCGGTCGTCGCCTTGAACGAAAGCTCCGCGGCGCGGTTCGGATTGCGCCCGGCGCGGGGCGACTACAAGGCGACCGTGACGACAGCCAACGGCACCATCAAGGCGGCGCCGACACGGCTTGCCATGGTCGATATCGGCGGCCTCGTGGTGCGCGACGTCGACGCGATGGTGCTGCCCGATGATGCGCTATCGGAAAACCTGCTCGGCCTGTCGTTCCTGTCGAAGCTGAGGCGGTTCGAATACGCCAACGGCAAGATGGTGCTGGAGCAGTAATCGTCCGCTCCGGCGGACGAGTGTTTTTCGCCCCTCAAATTCGCTGTAATTAACCTTCAGGAAGCGGTACCCCCGCCTTCCGCTCGGCCCGCGCATTCGCTATGGCTGCGCTGCTTTCCTGTTCATTTCGTAACAAGGTCAATTGAATGTTCCCGAAGCCGAAATCAGTGCTGGTTCCGAATACCTATGCCTTTGAATCCGAGCCGATGGTGAAGGCGACCGGCTTTCGCGAATACGACGCCCGCTGGCTGTTCGGCAAGGAGATCAACCTGATGGGCATCCAGGCGCTCGGCATGGGGCTGGGCGCGCTGATCGCTGAACTCGGCGTCAGGCAGGAGGTCGTGACCGGGCATGATTTCCGCGGCTATTCGGCCTCGATCAAATACGCGCTGATTTCGGGGTTGCAGGCCGCGGGCTGCAAGGTTCACGACATTGGCCTCGCCATGACGCCGATGGCGTATTTCGCGCAATTCGAGCTCGACGTGCCCTGCGTCGCGATGGTGACGGCATCGCATAACGACAATGGCTGGACCGGCGTCAAAATGGGCGCCAACCGGCCGCTCACCTTCGGCCCCGACGAGATGAGCCGCCTCAAGGAGATCGTGCTCAATGCCGACTTCAAGAACAGGGTCGGCGGCTCATACCAGTTCCATGAAAACTTCCCGGCACGCTACATCGCCGATCTGACCAGGCGCCCCAAACTCAAACGCAAGCTGAAGGTCGTGGTTGCCTGCGGCAACGGCACCGCCGGCGCGTTCGCACCGCAAGTGATGGAGGCGATCGGCTGCGAAGTAGTGCCGCTCGATACCGAGCTCGATCATACGTTCCCGAAATACAATCCCAATCCCGAAGACATGGAGATGCTGCACGCAATCCGTGACGCGGTGCTCGCGCACAAGGCCGACGTCGGCCTGGGTTTCGACGGCGACGGCGATCGTTGCGGCGTAGTCGACAATACTGGCGAGGAGATTTTCGCCGACAAGGTCGGCGTCATGCTGGCGCGCGACATGTCGGCGATCCACGCCAACGCGCAGTTCGTGGTCGACGTGAAATCGACGGGGCTTTTTGTGACCGACCCGGTGCTGCAGAAGCAGGGCGCGAAAACCGTCTACTGGAAGACCGGCCACTCCTACATGAAGCGCCGCACCAACGAGCTGGGCGCGCTGGCAGGTTTCGAGAAATCCGGCCACTTCTTCTTCAACAAGCCGTTCGGCCGCGGCTATGACGACGGCCTGGTCTCGGCGATTGCGGTCTGTGAGATGCTCGATCGCGCGCCGGGCAAGTCGATGGCCGACCTGAAAAACGCGCTGCCGAAAACCTGGTCGTCGCCGACGATGTCGCCGCACTGCGCCGACGAAACCAAATACGGCGTCGTCGATGCCGTGGTGAAGCACTTCGAGGCCATGCAGAAGAAGGGTGAAAAGGTCGCGGGACAGAACATCCGCGATCTCGTCACCGTCAACGGCGTGCGTGTCACGGTCGAGGATGGCAGCTGGGGCCTGGTGCGGGCATCGTCCAACAAGCCCGAGTTGGTAGTCGTGGTCGAAAGTCCGGTCGCGGAACAAAGGATGCGCGACATGTTCGAGGCGATGGATCAGGTTTTGCGCACCCATCCCGAGGTCGGCGAATATAATCAGAAGATTTGAGTTGCTTCACCTCGCCCCGCAAGGGCGGGGGCGAGGGAGCTTTTTACGCCGCCGCCGGCACCGGCAGCGCGGTCACCGACTTGATCTTCTCCATCGCGAAGCGCGACGTGACATTCTTCAGCGGCACCGCGCCGATCAGCTTCTTGTAAAACACGTCGTAGCTCTGCATGTCCGCGACCACGACGCGCAGCATGTAGTCGACATCGCCCGCCATCCGGTAGAATTCCATCACCTCCGGCATCGCGCTGACGGCGTCGGCGAATTTGCGAAGCCAGGCCTCGGAATGATCCGAACTTTCCACCGATACGAAAACCGTGATGCCGAGCCCGATCTTGTTCTGGTCGACCAGCGCGACCCGGCGCAGGATGACGCCGTCGGCCTCGAGCCTCTGGATGCGTTTCCAGCACGGGGTCGAGGATAAGCCCGACGCGGTCGCCGATCTCGGCGACGGAGAGCGAAGCATCCTGTTGCAGCACGGTCAGGATCTTGCGGTCGATGGCGTCGAGCCGGCGGTTGGGCTCAAATGCGTGAGCGGCAAGGTCGGTCATGAGAAGAACTTTCTTCCAATTATGAGGCTCTAACCCCTCATATATAGAAAATTCTTCTAATACAAGTCCATTATTGCCCCCGCTAGACCGCGCCGGCGGCCTGGCCTTGGGCCAAAAGCGCTTCAACTTCAGCACGTTGCGGTGCGGCGAAGGCGCCGCCGAAACGGGTGCATTTCAGCGCGGCGGCGGCGGAAGCGAACCGCAGCGCCGCGCGCAGATCCTGCTTTTCGGTGATGGCAAGGGCCAAGGCGCCATGGAACACGTCCCCCGCGCCCAGCGTGTCGACGGTGTGCACCGGGAAGGCCGGTGTCTGCTGCAGGGTCTGGTGCTCATCGAGCCAGATCGTGCCCTGCGCGCCGCGCGTACCTGCCAGGAACGACGGGGTCAGCTTGGCAATCTTTTTCAGCGCCTCGCCGTCGTCGGCGACGCCGGCGGTCTCCTGCAACGGTTCGCTCGAAAACACCAGATGCGATGATGCGGTGAGCAGCCCCTCCCGCAGCGACATCGCGCGGTCGACGTCGACGATCACGGGAATGCCGCGCCGCCGCGCCTCGGCGCACAAATCAGTGCAGAACGTCGCGCAACGGCTCTCGGTCAGGATGGCGTCGCAATCCCTGAGCAGCGTGTCGGCATCGGGCAGGTGGACCTTCCACAATTCCGGATCGCGGAACGTCACGATGGTGCGCTCGCCAGAAGGATCGATCATGATGTTGGAGATCGGCGTCACCAGGCCCGGCATGTGCACGATGTGCTTGGTCTCGATGCCTTCCTGCGCCATTTTCTCGAAGATAAATTTGGACGTCGTTTCGCGCGCATCGCCCATCGGCCCGCAGATCGAGGCACGCCCGCCGAGCCGCACGATCCCGATCGCGCCGTTGAGCGCGTTGCCGCCGCAGATTTCATCGAAATGGCTGGCGTTCTCCTTGGAGCCGCGCGCGGGCAGTCCCTCGACGCGAAACGTCAGGTCGCGCACCGGCATGCCGATGCAGAGTATCCGCGGAGGCTTTTTCGGCGCGGCGGCGTGAAGGTTCATCGGCTCGCTCATCACGTCCGCCCTGCCCGCTGACGGAATCGGATATTCCCTGTTAATCGATAAGTCATGACCGGGTTCCAGCTATGCGCGCTTACTCACGTCCATCTGCAGCCAGCGGCCGACCAAATGATGGGCAATGGCAAACGGGTGCGGTCCGGCAAGGCCGTCGGGATGTTCCCGCTTGATCATCAAGGTCGCTTCCGTGCGATCGAACCAGCGCGCATCCTCGAGTTCCGCGCGATCGACGATGATATCCTCGTTGGTGGCCCGCGCGGTGCAGCCGATCATCAGGGATGACGGGTAGGGCCATGGCTGCGTCATGTAATAACTGACGTCGGTGCAGTGAATCCCGGATTCCTCGAAGATCTCGCGCCGGACCGCGTCCTCGATGGTTTCCGCAGCTTCGACGAAGCCGGCCAGGCACGAATACATTCCGGGCGGGAAGTGCTTCTGCCGGCCCAGCAGGACCTTGTCGCCGGAGGTCACCAGCATGATCACCACAGGGTCGGTGCGGGGAAAATGCTCGGCCTTGCAGTTCGGGCAATCGCGCTTCCAGCCGCCTTCCTTCATCGCGGTGCGGGTGCCGCAATTGGCGCAGTAGCCGTGGCGCTGGTGCCAGTTCACCAGTGATTTCGCCATCGCGATCGCCGAAAGCTGGTTGGCCGGGACCGTCCCCTGCATCGCCATGCCGCGCAGGTCGGTGACGCCGGCATCCTCGCGGGTCATCAGCTTTTCGACAGCCGCCGCCGAGATGCCCATGCCGAACACCGGTGCGCCATCGCGCAGGCCTAAGAAGATCGTGCCGGGATTGGCGCCGAATTTCAGCGCCTCGTCGATGCCGAGCAGCGCGCGCGGACCGGCGGCTTCCCGCTTCACCACCAGCGAGTCGCGATAGACCACATAGGCGCGGGCGTCACGCTGCCCTTCCAGCGCCAAGAGCCTGGAATCGTCGCTGCGCAGATGCGCGGCGCGATCGAGAATATTCGTGACGAAACCCGGCTGCCCCAACGGAAACGAATCGAATGCTGTCATTTGCTCAACCAGGTTGTTCAACCAAGCCAGATCTTGCGGCGAAGCGCGCTGATGAATTTCTGGACTTCCTCTGCATCATGCGCGAGCGGCGGCATCACCCCCCAGACCGGACGCGGCCAGGCGGCATCGCTTGAGCGGCGCGCGATGATGTGGACGTGCAGTTGCGGCACCAGATTGCCCAGTGCCGCGATATTCAGCTTGTCACATTTGGTGACCTCTTTCAGGGCGCGGGCTGTGCGGGAGATCTCGGTCATCAATTGTGCCTGCTCGACCTCGTCGAGGTCGATGATCTCCACCGTCTCCGGCCGGCGCGGCACCAGCAGCAGCCAGGGGTAATGCGCGTCCTTGATCACCAGCACCCGGCAGAGCGGCAGGTCGCCGATGTCGATGGTGTCTTCCTTGAGCCGTGAATGCAGCGTCCAGGCGGAATCGGACATGAGGGTTCCCAAATGCCCTTCTCAGGCACTGACGAGGTTTCATATCAAGGCGTCGTCATCCGCGAAAGCGGATGATCCGGTGCCCCGCGGCCCATCAATTATCGATGGCCCGGCGCTTACTGGATACCCCGCTTTCGCGGGGTATGACAGCCGATACCCCGCTTGCTTTCCGCACGTTTTGGCCCCAAATAAGGGCCGGGAGATTGGCGGTGGACGAGCCACTCGCCAACCGGGTCAGGTCCGGAAGGAAGCAGCCCTAACGAGGTCCGGATCGGGTCGCTCGTCAGTCTCCTACCTGTTTTCAAGCGAATCGCGCAAAAAAGCGGTAATCTGTCCTGCGCTTGATTTCGCCTCAATGCGTATTCCGCAAAAGTGGGCACCGGTTTTGCGATCAGAATACGCACAAGCTGTGTTCCGCAAAGCCGGCTTCGAGAGATAATCAATTGCGGATCGATCGATGACCGACGCTGGCGCTCCCCTGACCCCTCACGATTCCGAAGGCGTCCACCAGGGCGGCTTCGATCTCGGTGGCCCGGCTGAGGCCGGCAAACCTTATCGTGTGCTGGCGCGCAAATACCGCCCATCGAGTTTCGACGATCTGATCGGCCAGGACGCCGTGGTGCGCACGGTCTCGAATGCGTTCGAAACCGGACGCATTCCGCAGGCCTGGATCCTGACCGGTGTACGCGGCGTCGGAAAGACCACCACGGCGCGGATCCTCGCCCGCGCCCTGAACTACGAGTTGCCGGATGGCTCGGTGAAAGGGCCGACCATCCACATGCCGAAACTGGGCGTGCATTGCCAGGCCATCATGGAAAGTCGGCATATGGACGTGCTGGAAATGGACGCCGCCTCCCATACCGGCGTCGACGACGTGCGCCAGATCAACGACAGCGTGCGCTATGCGCCGGCCAGCGCGCGCTACAAGGTCTACATCATCGACGAAGTCCACATGCTCTCGACCGCGGCCTTCAACGCCTTCCTGAAGACGCTGGAAGAGCCGCCGGAGCACGCCAAATTCGTTTTCGCCACCACCGAAATCCGAAAAGTACCGGTCACGGTGCTGTCGCGCTGCCAGCGCTTCGACCTGCGCCGGGTCGAGGCCGATGTGCTGATGGGTCATCTTGCCAATATCGCGGGCAAGGAAGGCGTTGAGGTCGAGCCGGAAGCGCTCGGCATCATCGCGCGCGCGGCCGAAGGTTCGGTGCGCGATTCGCTTTCGCTGTTCGATCAGGCGATCGCCCACGCCGCAGGCCCGGTGCGCGCCGACGCCGTGCGGCAGATGCTCGGACTTGCCGACCGCACGCGCGTGATCGATCTCTTCGAGCATCTGGTTCGCGGCGACATCGCCGGCGCCTTCAAGGAATTTCGCGAGCAATATGACACCGGCGCCGATCCGGTCGTGGTGCTGTCGGATCTCGCCGAATTCGTCAATTTCGTCACCCGCGTCAAGATCGTGCCGGCGACCGCGGACAATGTCGCTTTCGGTGAAACCGAGCGCTCGCGCGCGCGTGACTTCGCGGCAAAGATCTCGATGCGCGTGCTGTCGCGGATGTGGCAGATGCTGCTCAAGGGCATCACCGAGGCGCAAGGCGCGACGCGGCCCGCGGCGGCGGCGGAAATGGTGCTGGTGCGCATCGCCTATGTCGCCGACATGCCGACGCCGGACGAGGCGATCCGGATGATCGAGCAGAATGGCGGGGCCTCGCCCGTGATTTCCGGAATTACGGCGCCGCGCAGCGCGCCGGCCGCGCCGGTTTCCTCGATGCAGGCGTCGCCAGCGCGGGCGATCCGCCGCGCCACGCTCCAATGCCGAGGCCTCAGTGCGGCCGCAGATGATCGCGCCGTCAGCCGAGGCGCAGTCCGCGCCGGCGCTCCGGATAGCTAGCTTTCCGGAACTGGTGGCGCTCGCCGCCGAGAAGCGCGATTTGCTGACCAAGGCCGCGCTGGAGGCCGATGTCCGGCTGGTCCGCATCGAGGATGGACGGCTAGAGGTTGCGCTGGAGCGCAGCGCGGCGCGGACGCTGATCAACGACCTCTCGCGCAAACTGGAGCAATGGACCGGGCGGCGCTGGACCGTGGTTGTCTCCAATGAAGCCGGGCAGCCGACGCTGCGTTCGCAAAACGAAATCGCGAAGAATCAGCGCGAGCGCGCCGCCGAATCCGATCCACGGGTCCAGGAGGTGCTGGCGCGGTTTCCAGGCGCCAAGGTGGTCGAGGTGCGCAAGCTTGCCCCCGAGCCGCCGGAATCCCATGCTAGCGGTGAAGACCCCGCTGAGAGCTCCGACGGCGACGACTAGAGCATGATCCGGAATGGGTACCGGTTTTCCGAAAAGATCATGCTCAGACAAAAAGATAGAGCGAGAGGACGATTCAGCGAAGGGTCATCTCGCTCTAGTCACAATTTCGGAAGGAACGGTTGATGGCTGATTTTCTCGGCATGATGAAGCAGGCGGCGCAGCTGCAATCGAAGATGCAAGCGATGCAGGAAGAGCTCGACCACGTCGAGGTGGAGGGCATTTCCGGCGGCGGCCTGGTCAGCGTGCGCATGACGGCGAAGATGGAAGTCAAGGCCGTCAAGATCGATCCGTCCCTGATCAAGGCGGACGAGCGCGAGATCCTCGAGGACCTGCTGGTGACCGCCCATAACGACGCCAAGCGCAAGGCCGAGCTGGCGATGGCCGAAAAGATGCAGGCGCTGACCGGCGGCCTTGGTCTGCCGCCCGGATTGGGTCTCGGCTGACACATGCCAATTGCGGTTGCCGGTCCCGAAATCGAACGCCTGATCCAGCTGCTGGCGCGGCTGCCCGGGCTCGGCCCGCGCTCGGCGCGGCGCGCGGCGCTGCATCTGATCAAGAAGCGCGAAGCGCTGATGACCCCGCTGTCCGCGGCGCTGCAGGTGGCGATCGACAAGATCCAGGTCTGCAAGACCTGCGGCAATATCGACACCCAGAATCCCTGCACGGTGTGCACCGATCCGCGGCGCGATCAATCGATCATCGTGGTGGTCGCCGACGTCGCCGACCTCTGGGCGCTGGAGCGGGCGCACGCCACCAACGGTCTCTACCATGTGCTGGGGGCGACGTTGTCGCCGCTCGATGGTGTCGGCCCGCAGGACCTGACCATCGACGCGCTGGTGGCGCGCGCCCACGATGAGCGGGTGACGGAAATCATCCTGGCGCTCAATGCCACCGTCGATGGCCAGACCACCGCGCACTACATCACCGACCTGTTGCAGGAGGCGGGCGTCAAGGTGACGCGGCTTGCCCACGGCGTGCCGGTCGGCGGCGAACTCGATTATCTCGATGAGGGCACGCTGTCGGCTGCGATGCGGCAGCGAACCCTGTTTTAGCACCCACACACGGAAACGATTGACATGACGAAACGACGATTCGCCAAACGGCTCGCTTTGGGCGCCATTATTGCGACGATCTTCGCTGCGTCCGCGGCTCCGGCGCAGCAGGCCGAGCAGGCCGAACCCGCGCCGAAGGCGGGCAAGCTGATCCGCGCCGGCGACGTGTTGTCGGGAGAGCTCAACGCCATGCGCCTGCGCGGCGGCAAGGGCAGGCGCGTCGCCACCTACCAGCTCACCAGCGAGCCACACCGGTTACCGCCGCCGAACGACCTTTGCGGTCTGGAAACCGGGCCGGAGACGTTTCAGATCGTCACCACCAGCGAGGCCCAGGCGGCGCAGTTGAAAGGCTTTATCGGCAAGGAAGTCTCGCTCAGGGTCGAGGAGGTGGCCTGCGCGCAGGACGCCGGCCAGATGAGCGAGGCGGTGGTCACCAAATGGAGCGTGGTGACGAAGCATTGAGGGACGGTGCCGCAAACTGTGCTGTCATCGCCCGGCTTGACCGGGCGATCCAGTACGCTGCGGCTTTTCGATTCGATCGCAACCTCAGTGGAATACTGGATCACCCGCTTTCGCGGGTGATGACAACCGCGAGGGTTTAGGCCTTCGCCGCTTCCAGCGCCGCAAAATGCCCGCGCCGCTGTAGCCACGCCAGCAGGATCAGGCTCGGCACCGCGACCCCGACGCAGATCGCGAAGAAGGCCGGCCATCCCGTTGCCTTCGCCACATAGCCCGCGCCGGAGGACAGATAGGTGCGCCCGACCGCGGCGAGTGCGGTGAGCAGCGCGTATTGGGTCGCAGTGTGCAGCGGATTCTGGCACAGCGCCGACAGGTAGGCGACAAAGATTACGGTGCCGATGGCGCTAGTGAAATTTTCCGCCGTAATCGCAAAAGCCAGCGCCCATTGATTGAGACCCACGAGCGCCAGCCAGGAGAACGACAGATTGGCGACGGCCTGCAACACGCCGCCGATCCACAGGCTCGCGCCCAGCGAATAGCGCCGCGCCACGAAGCCGCCGGCGAATCCGCCGATCAGGGTTGCGGCGAGACCGACGCCCTTGACGATGGCGGCATAGTCGTTGCGGGAAAAGCCGAGGTCGATCACGAACGGCGCGGTCATGGTGCCGGAGAAGGCGTCGGTGAACTTGAATAGCACCACGAAGGCGAGCGCCGCGAGCGCGTCTTTTCGGACGAGAAATTCCGAGAACGCGCCGACCGCAGCGTGGACCACGCGCACGAAGGCCGTCTCGGTGCTGGTCGCGGCCTCTGCGTGCGCCGATTGTTCCGGCTCGGTGGCGTATAGCGCGGTGAGGGTGCCGATCAGCACTAACGCCGCCATCGTCACATAGCCCCACATCCAGGCGGATGAGCGCGCAATCCCGGTGTTTTCATACGCGCTCACCAGGAACAGCGCGCCGGCGGTCGAGACCAGCATGCCGACGCGGTAGGCCGCGACATAGGACGCCATGCCGGCGGCCTGCTCGCTCTCGGGCAGGCTCTCGACACGAAAGGCATCGACCACGATGTCCTGCGTTGCGGACATCGCCGCCACCAAAAGCGCGCCGAGCGCAACGAACAAGGGCGAGCGCGCCGGGTCGGTCAGCGCCAGAAGCAGGATCGCAACGATCAGCAGCAATTGCGAGCACACCAGCCAGCCGCGCCGGCGGCCGAAGGCGCGCGTGAAGAACGGCACATGCAGCGCGTCGACCATTGGCGCCCAGAGAAATTTCAGCGTGTAAGGGGTTCCCACAAGTGCAAAAAGTCCGATAGTGCCGAGATCGACGCCGGATTCGCGCATCCACACAAGCAGGGTGGATCCCGACAGCGCCAGCGGCAGGCCGGAGGAAAAGCCGAGCAGCAGGACGATCAGCACGCGGCGTTGCTGGTAAACCGCCAGGGTGTCGCGCCACGAAGTGCGCGGGGCAGGGTCACTTGCGGGCGAGGCCGATGCAGTTTCCGGTGCGGTCATGGAGGGGTGTTAGCAGATTCGGCAAGAACAAATGATACTGTCACCGCCCGGCTTGACCGGGCGGTGACAGTATTCCAGAGACGGTCGATGGGAGCACGCAGCTTCTACGTCTACATTTTGCTAACCGCCTCGGTGGCACGCTTTACATTGGCGTGACCAACGACCTCATTCGTCGCGTGTACGAGCACAAATCGGGTGCTGCCGAAAGCTTCACCAAACGTCACGATGTGAATTGGTTGGTCTATTTCGAGTGCTTCGACGAGATTGAGCAAGCTATCCATCGCGAGAAGCGGCTCAAGAAATGGTCGCGTGCGTGGAAGATATCGTTGATTGAAAAGGATAATCCAAACTGGATTGATCTTTATCCTCAGATTGCCGGGGGATGAAGTAACATAGAGTATCTAACGGATAGGCCTCTGGAATACTGGGTCGCCCGGTCAAGCCGGGCGATGACAGCAACATATGTGGCAGCTTCGCGGGCGGCCCTACTCCCCCGCCTGCAGCTTGCGCGGCACCGGGAACAGTTCGGGGGTCCCGGGCTTGACGAGGCGCGGCGTTTCCGCCGACGTCTCGGCCTTGCTGAAGTCCAGCTCCTCGATCCTTCCCGCGCGCTTTTCGATCTTGTCGGCGGAGATCAGGATCTGGCGGACGTCCTCATTGGCGTCGGAAAAATGCTTCTGCAGCTTGAGTACGCGGTCGCGCAAGCGTCCGAGATCGTCGCCGAGGTTGAGCACTTCGGTGCGGATCTGGTCGGCGGCATCGCGCATCCGCGCGTCCTTCAGGATCTGCTGCATCACCTGGATCGCCAGCATCAACAGCGACGGCGACACCAGCACGACGCGGGCGCGGTAGGCCTTCTGCACCACATCGTCGAAACCGTCATGAATTTCGGCGTAGACCGATTCCGATGGCACGAACATCAGCGCGGTATCCTGGGTCTCGCCGGCAATCAGGTATTTTTCCGCGATATCGCCGACATGCTTCATGACATCGGCGCGCAGCCGCTGCGTGGCGATCTTCTTTTCCTCGTCGGAGCGCGCATCGTGCAGCGCCGTGATCGCTTCAAGAGGAAATTTCGCGTCGATGCAGAGCGGCCGCTGATCGGGCAGGAACACCACGCAATCCGGCCGCTTGCCGGTGGAGAGCGTGTGCTGGAATTCGTAGGCGCCCTTCGGCATGCCGTCCTGGACGATCGCCTCCATCCGCGCCTGGCCGAAGGCGCCGCGCGACTGCTTGTTGGCGAGCACGTCGCGCAGCGTGGTCACCTGGGAGGTGAGGTCGGTTAGATTTTTGTGCGCGTTGTCGATGATGCCGAGCCGTTCGTGCAGCACGCGCAAACTGTCCATGGTGTGGCGCGTGGTCTGCTCCATCGACTGGCCGACGCGGTGGGTCACCGTATCGAGCCGCTCGTTGACGGTGCGCGCCATTTCGGCCTGGCGTCCGGCGAGCGCCTGCCCCATCGCATCGACGCGGCCGGCGGCTTCGCTCTGCGCGCGCAGCATTTCGCTCAGGCGTTCTTCAAGCTCGTCGGCGCGCATCGCCTGCGCCATCGCCAGTTCCAGCCCGCGCCGGCCGGATCGGGCGATCACGACCGCGATGACCAACAGCAGGATGAGCGCGAGCACGCCAAAACCAATCAGCGCCTCGCCGGTGCGGACCGGCAGCTCGCCGATCATGAAAAGAATCTCGTTCATTTAGCCCTTGTAGCCGATTCGGTCTTGAACACGAACGAAGAGGGAACATTTATGGTGAATGTGGGGTAAATTTTTATGGTTAACGCTTCCTTGGGATTCATGGTTAAGCCCGGGTAAACAGCCCGGCTGCGCGCATTGACCCCGGCAAATCAGCAGCTTAAATCGCCCGCCAAGGTACTTAGAGAAATCATGGCACTCAGAGAAATCATCATCCTGCCCGACAAACAGTTGCGGCTCGTCTCCAGGCCCGTTGAAAAGGTCACGGCGGAGATCCGCAGGCTGGCCGACGACATGTTCGAGACCATGTACGACGCGCCGGGCATCGGGCTCGCAGCGATCCAGGTCGCCCAGCCGCTGCGGCTGATCACCATGGATCTCGCCAAGAAAAACGAGGACGGCGAGATCACGCCGAAGCCGCGGGTTTTCATCAATCCGGAGATCCTGTCGTCGTCGGAGGAGACCTCGATTTACGAGGAAGGCTGTCTGTCGATCCCCGAATATTACGAGGAGGTCGAGCGGCCGGCGAAGGTGCGCCTGCGCTTTACCGATCTCGACGGCAAGGCGCATGAGGAAGACGCCGAAGGCCTGTTCGCCACCTGCATCCAGCACGAGATCGACCATCTCAACGGCGTGCTGTTTGTCGATTATCTGTCGAAGCTCAAGCGCGACCGCGTGTTGAAGAAATTTGCCAAGGCCGCCAAGCGCGCGGCGGAGTAAGGGTTCGGCTATCTCTCTGTCATGGCCGGGCTCGTCCCGGCCATCCACGTCTTGGAGCCGCAAGACATGGATGCCCGGCACAAGGCCGGGCATGACGGCTAAAAATCAACGCTCTCTCGCAAAGGCACGAATTCTTTCATGTCCCTTCGTCTGATCTTCATGGGCACGCCGGAATTCGCGGTGCCGACGCTGCACGCGCTTCATGGTCATGGCCATGAGATCGCGGCGGTCTATACCCGTGCGGCGAAGCCCGCCGGGCGCGGCATGAAGTTGCAACTGAGCCCGGTGGAAGTCGAAGCAACGCGGCTCAACATCCCGGTGTTCACGCCGACGACGCTTAAGACACCGGAAGCGCTGGAGGAATTCCGCGCGCACGACGCGGACGCCGCCGTGGTCGTCGCCTATGGCATGATCCTGCCGCAGGCGATTCTCGATGCCCCAAAGCTCGGCTGCTTCAATCTGCATGCTTCGCTGTTGCCGCGCTGGCGGGGTGCGGCGCCGATCAACCGCGCCATCATGGAAGGCGATGCCGAGACCGGCGTGATGGTGATGAAAATGGATGCCGGGCTCGACACCGGCGATGTCGCGATGGCCGAGCGCGTGGCGATTACGGACGTGATGACGGCTGCCGATCTGCACGACGCGCTGGCGCCGCTTGGCGGGGACCTGATGGTGCGCGCGATGGGCGCGCTGGAGCGCGGCAAACTGCAACTCACGCCGCAGAGCAATGAGGGTGTCACCTACGCCGCCAAGATCGAGAAGGCCGAGGCGCGGATCGACTGGAACAAGCCGGCCCGCGAGGTGCTTCGTCATATTCACGGGCTCTCGCCGTTTCCCGGCGCCTGGTGCGAGATCTCAAGCGAAGGCGCGCCGGCGCGGGTCAAGATCCTGCGCTGCGAAATCGCCGATGGATCCGGCGCGCCGGGCGAGTTGCTCGATGACCGCCTGAGGGTGGCCTGCCAGCAGGGCGCATTGCGGATTCTCGAATTGCAGCGGGCTGGCAAACAACCGATGAAGGCGGAGGAATTTTTGCGCGGCTCAGCGCTCAAACCGCCGATGCGGTTAGACTGATGCCCCGCTACAAACTTACAATCGAATATGACGGCGCGCCGTTCAGCGGCTGGCAGATCCAGGACAATGGCCCCTCGGTGCAGGGCGCGCTGGAAGACGCGGTCAAGGCGATCTGCAGTGAGCAGGTTCGCGTTCACGGCGCTGGCCGTACCGATGCCGGCGTGCATGCGCTCGGGCAGGTCGCGCATTGCGATATTGCCAAGCATTTTGTGCCGGGCCGGTTTCGCGACGGCCTGAACGCGCATCTGCGCCCGCATCCGATCGGCGTGCTCAGTGCCGAAATTGTGCCCGACAGTTTCGAGGCGCGGTTTTCTGCGAAGCAGCGGCATTATCTTTATCGGATCGCCAATCGTCGCGCCAACCTCGCGCTCGACATCGGCCGCGCCTGGCGGCTGCCGCGGCCGCTCGACACCGACGCGATGCACACGGCTGCGCAAAGACTGGTCGGCAAGCACGACTTCACCACCTTCCGCGACACCGAATGCCAGGCGAAATCGCCGGAGCGAACGTTGGATCAGCTCGATGTCGTGAGAGATGGCGATGCCGTCAACATCCTGACCTCGGCGCGCTCGTTCCTGCACAGCCAGGTGCGTTCGATGGTGGGCTCACTGGTCTGGGTGGGCGAGGGCCGCTGGAGTGCGGACGATCTCGCTGCAGCACTTGCCGCCCAGAGCCGCGCCGCCTGCGGCCCGGTCGCACCGCCCGAGGGGCTCTATCTGGTGCGGGTGGATTACTAGAGTAGCCAGCTACACAACCGTCATTCCGGGGCGCGCGGAAGCGCGAACCCGGAATCTCGCGCCGATAACTTCGAGATTCCGGGTCCACGCGAAGACGCGTGTCCCGGAATGACGGTTGGGTACCTCTACCCAAAATACCGCTCCAGAATCCCGCGGTAGACCTTGGTCAATTTCTCCAGATCCGACACCGGCGTGCGCTCGTCGATCTGGTGCATGGTCTGGCCGACAAGGCCGAACTCGATCACCGGACAATAGCTCGCGATAAAGCGCGCATCTGAGGTTCCGCCGCTCGTGCTCAATTCCGGCCGGCGGCCGGTGACCTCTTCGATTGCCGCGACCGCGAGGTCGGTGAAGGCGCCGGGCTTGGTGACAAACACGTTGGAATTGGACGGCTCCCACACGATCCGCGCGCGGATCCGGTTGCCTGCAGCATTCGCCAGGCGTTGCTCGATCAGCTCCTTCAACGTGGCTTGCGTGTGGAGATCGTTGAAGCGGATGTTGAATTTGGCCCGCGCCTGTCCGGGAATGACATTGCTCGCGGTATTGCCGACATCGACGGAGGTGAATTCGAGATTGGACGCCTGAAATTGCGCGCTGCCGTGGTCGAGCGGCTCGTCACTGAGAGCCACGATCAACCGTGAGATATCCGGCACGGGGTTCGCCGCGCGATGCGGATAGGCGACGTGTCCCTGGATGCCGTCGACATAAAGCGTGCCCGACTGCGAGCCGCGGCGGCCGACCTTGATGCAATCGCCGAGCGTCTCGACATTGGAGGGCTCGCCAAGCACGCAATGGTCGAACTTCTCGCCGCGCGCGGCCGCCCATTGCAACAGCTTGATCGTGCCGTTGACGGAGATGTCTTCCTCATCGCCGGTGATCAGGAACGAGATCGAACCTTTTGGCTTGCCGCCATGGTCGGCGAGATATTGCAACACCGCAGCTATGCTGCAGGCAATCCCGCCCTTCATGTCGACCGCGCCGCGGCCGTAGAGAAAGCCGTCCTTGACGTCGCCGGAGAAGGCGCCACGGGTCCACGCGCTCTCGTCGCCGGGCGGCACCACGTCGGTATGGCCGGCGAAGGTGATGTGCGGGCCCAGAGTGCCGATCCGCGCATAGAGGTTGTCGATATCGGCGGTGCCGGGTTCGCCAAAGGTGACGCGATGCACCTCGAAGCCTGCGGCTTTGAGGATGTTTTCGAGAACCCCAAGCGCACCGGCATCGGCCGGGGTTACCGAGGGGCAGCGGATGAGATCGCGGGCAATCGAGAGGGCGTCAGTCATGCCCCCGCATAACATGCGCGCCCGCCGATGGGCCAGCGCTGTGCGGCACAAATTCCGGCTCGCTGGACTGCACCCAGCCCTGGCTGTAGGTGCTCCGGTTTCGATCCGCGCCAGAGGATCAGGGCCGAACCGTTAGGCTCGTTTACCGGCTTTAGGTTTGACTTAATCCCGCAACAGCTCGTTGATGCTGGTCTTGGCGCGGGTGCGCTCGTCGACACGCTTGACGATGACAGCGCAGGCGGTGGAGGGGCCGGGCTCGCCGTTCTTCAGCCGCCGGGCCGGCAAGGTGCCGGGCACCACGACGGCATATTCCGGGACCTCGCCGACAAACGTTTCGCCGGTGTCGCGATCGACGATCTTGGTGGACGCGCCGAGGAAAACGCCCATCGCCAGCACCGCACCCTTGCGGACGATCACGCCCTCGGCGACTTCCGAGCGGGCGCCGATGAAGCAATCGTCCTCGACGATCACGGGTTCGGCCTGCAACGGCTCCAGCACGCCGCCGATGCCGACGCCGCCGGAGATATGCACACGCTTGCCGATCTGGGCGCAAGAGCCGACCGTGGACCAGGTGTCGATCATGGTCGATTCATCGACATAGGCGCCGAGATTGACGAAGGATGGCATCAGCACGACGTTTTTCGCGATGAAGGCCGAGCGGCGGACGATGGCGCCCGGGACGGCGCGAAAACCCGCGTCGCGAAAACGGTTTTCGCCCCAGCCTTCGAACTTCGAGGGCACCTTGTCCCACCACGAGGCTTTTCCCGGGCCGCCCGAAATCGCGCTCATGTCGTTGAGACGGAACGACAGCAACACGGCCTTCTTGAGCCATTGATGGACCTTCCACTTGCCGCTCGCCTCGCGCTCGGCCACGCGCGCCTCACCCCTGTCGAGCAGGTCGAGCGCATGATCCACGGCGTCGCGGATTTCGCCTTTGGTCGCGGCAGAGACGCCGTCGCGCGCATCGAATGCGGCATTGATGGTGGATTCCAGGGAGGGAAGCGACATCGGGATTTCCTTGGGCGAGGAACGGTCGTGGCGAGCAAATGGGAGGGGCTTTTTCGGGATTTGGGGCGGGAGAGTCAAGAACGCACACCCGGGCATGACCTAAATTATCGGCCCGGCGCCAGCTTCTCCAAAAATCCTGTGAGATCATCGGTGACGTGATCGACATAGGGGTCATCGCGGCCTTCCAGCTCCCAGTCCTCGCGCACGACTTCTTTTGAGCCGTCGGGCACCACCAGCACGGTGGTCATGCCGAGCTGATGCGGAATGACGAGGTTGCGCGCCAGATCCTCGAACATCGCCGACTTGGCCGGATTGACCCCGTGCGCCCTGAGGAACTTGTGATAGGTCTGCGGCGCCGGCTTCGGTTCGAGCTCGGCGGCGATGATGTCGAACACCGCCTCGAAATGCGTAACCAGGCCGAGCCGCTGCAAAACCTTGTCGGCGTGATCGGTCGAGCCATTGGTCAGGATCAGCTTGCGTCCGGGGAGTTTCGCGATCGCCGCGCCCATCGTCGGATTCGGCTGCAGCGGCGAGTGATCGATCTGATGCACATAAGCGAGGTAGTCATCGGCGTGCACGCCATGTTCGGTCATCATGCCGCGCATGGTGGTGCCGTAGCGGCGGTAATAATCCTTCTGGATCCGGCGCGCTTCCTGCGCCGAGACCTTGAGCCAGCGGCTTACGAACTCGCCGATCCGCTGATCAACCTGTTGCCACAGGTTGACGTGATGCGGATAGAGCGTGTTGTCGAGATCGAACACCCAGGTGTCGATGTCGGTGAAGGGGCGGGGCGTCATCGCGCTATGGTTCTGTCAAGCAGTCGTCCCTGCGAAAGCAGGGACCCATACTCCGTGGCCGGCGCAATGGGCACTGTGCGAGTTGTTTTTGTCGTTGCTGACATCAGGAATGTAAACCCTGGCTGGTGGTGATGGGTCCCTGCTTTCGCGGGGACGACGATGGGGATCACGGCATCGCAAAGCGCAGCGTATTGCCGCCACTCGACATGTCGACGGCGACAAAGCCGGTCGAGGCGAGGCCGCGGGTGCCGCAGTCGCCCTGCTCGCTGATTTCGAACTTGTTCTCGCGGGTACAAAGCGGGGTCGTGCCGCCCCAGTTCAGCGGCCTGTCCCTGAATTTGATCGTGCGGTTTTCGGCATCGACGGCCTCGGCGAAGCTGAAGATCCGCTTTGGCTGGCCGGTGACGTCGGGATGCAGGCATTTGCCGGGATCGATGCGATACCAGCCGCGGCTGACCACGGTCTTGCCGTCGTCGGTGCCGACCGCGGCCATCACCTTGTGCGGCGTGTCGTTGCACCAGGTGAGCCCGGTGGACGACGGCGACTGCACCGCCTCGATCATGGTCGCGAAGAAATTCGGCGACTGCACGACATCGGCCGTCAACCCGCGGCTTTTCAGGAACGCCGACAATGCCGCTTGCGTCTTCGGGCCGTCGACGCCGTCGATCGGCGCTGCGTCGTAGCCCGCGATCACCAGGAGTCGCTGAATGCCGGCGAGTCTCGCCTGCTCGTCATCATATTCGCTGTCCTCGGCCAGATAGGCGACCAGATTGCCGTCATCGGCCAGAGTCGGGATGATCTGGGTAAAGGGTACGGGCGTTTGCCCGGCGCGGCACTGACGGGCGGCCGCGATCACGAAATTGTCGGGCGCGACGCACAGCGTGTCGCCGCCGTTTTGCGGAATCGGTGACGAGCCGTAGAGGCCGAGCGCACGTGCGTTGAGCAGGATGCGATCGGCGGTCAGTGTGCCCTGCGCGACCACGCGGCACGCTGCCGGATCGATCCGGAACCATCCGCGCGTGGCGGTGGCGGCCTTGTCGTCGATGCCGATCGCAGCCTCGATCACATAGCTCATGCGATTGCAGAGTTTGAGATCGGCATGGGCGGGCGCGGCGCTCGCGAAGAGGGCGATGGCCGGAACAATTCCGGCCATGACGGCTCTCAGTGGCGTGACCGCGTGCGTCATCACTTGTGTATCAGTGTGCCCGTGCCCTGGTTGGTGAACAATTCGAGCAGCACCGCGTGCGGCGTCTTGCCGTCGATGATGACGACGCCCTGGACGCCCTGCTCGAGCGCGTAGATGCAGGTTTCAACCTTCGGAATCATGCCGCCGGAAATGGTGCCGTCGGCAATCAGCCTGTGCGCGTCCTTCACCGACAGGTCCGGAATCAGTTTCTTCGACTTGTCGAGCACGCCGGGCACGTCGGTCAACAGCAACAGCCGCTTGGCCTTGAGCGCGCCCGCCACCGCGCCGGCGAAAGTATCGGCGTTGACGTTGAAGGTCTGCCCGGTCTTCGACGTCGCCAGCGGCGCCAGCACCGGGATCAGTTCATGGCCGATCAACTGGTTCAGCAGCGTCAGGTCGACCCTTTCGGGCTCGCCGACGAAACCGAGATCGACCACCTTTTCGATATGCGAGCCCGGGTCGACCATGGTGCGCGTCGCTTTCGACGCCGTCACCATGTTGCCGTCCTTGCCGCACAGACCGACCGCCTTGCCGCCGGCCTCGTTGATGTAGCCGACCAGCTGCTTGTTGATCGAACCCGCCAGCACCATCTCAACGATCTCAATGGTCGCGGCATCGGTGATGCGCAGGCCGGCGGCGAATTCGGATTGAATGCCGAGCCGCTTCAGCATGGTCGCGATCTGCGGCCCGCCGCCATGCACCACCACCGGATTGACCGCGGTCTGCTCCAGAAGCACGATGTCGCGCGCGAACGCCTTGGCCGTGTCCTCGGCACCCATGGCGTGGCCGCCATATTTGATGACGATGGTTTCCTCGTCATACTCCTGCATGTGAGGCAGCGCCTCGGACAGGATGCGGGCCTGATCGAGCGGACTGATATTTGGCGCGTCGGTCATGAGCGATCTCACGGGCTCTGGATTGAGCATGATCTTTTCGGAAAACCGGTTCCTGCTTTTCCGGATCATGCTTCAGGGTGGGGCGGTTTCTATCCGATTGGCGGGCAGGGCGCAAAGTGCCTCTCGTTTTCTCTCTCCCCTTGTGGGAGAGGGTGGCGCCTCACGAAGTGAGGCGACGGGTGAGGGCTTGCCTCCGCGGAGAGAACCCCTTATCCGGCGCGCACTTCGTGCACACCAGCTTCTCCCACAAGGGGAGAAGGAAGAAAGGAACGCTCAGCCCCGCCGCGGCCAGGCGGCGGCTACCGCGAGCGTGAGCCAACTCACGATCAGAAGCATGCCGCCGGTGGGCGCAGCCATAGGAAACAGGCTGTGGCCGGCAAAGTGCCGCAAGGTCAGATCGCCGGCGAACAAGGCCGCCGCGACGACAAAGCCGAACGCGGCGGCAAGCCCGATCCTTGCATGAATGACCCCGCGCTCGGCCAATGCCACGACCGCAAGCACGGCGGCGGCATGAAACAGCAGCATTGACGAGGCCGGCACGAGTCGCGCGGCATCGTCCTGATGGGCGGACGCCGCCGCCAGGATGACGCCATCGGCGCCCATCACGCCGGCCAGGATGATCAGGATGCGGAACGAGCGGGATTGCATCATCGGCGGCGCTCCCCAAGCAGGCGCAGCATCGCAGCGCGCAGTTCCGGCATCCCGGCGCCGGTTTGCGAGGAAGTCACGATCACTTCCGGAAAGGCGGCGGCATGGGTTGAAAGCGCGGCCTTGACCTCGGCTGTGCGTTGTTCGAGTTCGGCCGGCTTTACCTGATCGGCCTTGGTCAACACGATCTGGTAGCTCACGGCGGATCTGTCGAGCGTCTTCAGCACGTCGAGATCGACGTCTTTCAGGCCGTGACGCGAATCGATCAGCACATAGACTCGGGCCAGATTGCTGCGGCCCTGCAGAAATTTGTGGATCAGCGCGGTCCAGGACGCGACCTTGGCCTTCGGTGCGGATGCGTAGCCGTAACCGGGCATGTCGACCAGCCGGAAGCCGGCATTGTCGGGCCCTTCGAAGAAGATCAATTCCTGGGTGCGGCCCGGCGTATGCGAGGTCCGCGCCAGCGCGTTGCGGCCGGTCAGCGCGTTGATCAGGCTCGATTTGCCGACATTGGAGCGGCCGGCAAATGCGACCTCCATGCCCGCCATCGGCGGCAGCGTCTCGATCGAGGGCGAGGCCCAGAAAAACCGCCAGTCGCCGGCGAACAATTTGCGGCCCTGCTCGATCAGGTCAGCATCTGGTTCGGCGGTCATGCGAAGGCTTTCCATTCGTCGTGGCCGGGCATAGCCGTCCGAAGGACGGCGTCGCTTCCGCTCGCCTATGCCCGGCCGTCCAGGTGTTCTGTTTCACCTGCACCTCAGACGTGGATGCCCGGGACAAGCCCGGGCATGACGACTTCGGGAGCGGTTCGTCAGGTCTTCGATTCGGCCTTCTTCGAAGCGAATGTCGCCTTCAGATTGTCGAACAGCTCAACCTTCACGCCATTGCGGTGCATGATGAAGCTCTGCTGCACCACCGAGAGCAGGTTGTTCCACGCCCAGTAGATCACCAGACCCGCGGGGAAGCCCGCGAGCATGAAGGTGAAGATCAGCGGCATCCAGCCGAAGATCATCTGCTGGGTCGGATCGGGTGGTGTCGGATTGAGCTTGAACTGGAACCACATCGTGATGCCCATGATGATCGGCCACACTCCGAGTGCGAGGTAGTGTCCGAAAAAGGGCAGCTGTGTCGGGTCGAAGTGCAACAGGCCGAACAGGGTGAACAGGTTGGTCGGATCGGGCGCCGACAGATCCTTGATCCAGCCATAGAACGGCGCGTGCCGCATTTCGATGGTGACGAACAGCACCTTGTAGAGCGAGAAGAACACCGGAATCTGCAAGGCGACGGGAAGACAACCGGCGATCGGGTTGATCTTCTCCTTCTTGTAGATCTCCATCATCTCCTGCTGCTGCTTCACCTTGTCGTCGGGATAGCGCTCCTTCAGTGCGGCCAGTTGCGGCTGCACCGATTTCATCTTCGCCATCGACGCATAGGATTTGTTGGCAAGCGGGAAGAACAACAGCTTCACCAGCACCGTCACCAGGAGGATGGAGATGCCGAAATTGCCGAACAGGTGATAGAAGAAGTCGAGCGCCAGGAACATCGGTTTGGTGATGAAATAGAACCAGCCCCAGTCGATCAGCAGATCGAAGTGGTTGAGCTCGAGTTGCTTGTTGTAGCCGCCCAGCCCGCCGATCGGAAAATTGATGCCGACCACACTCGCTTCCTTGGCGCCGGCGAACAGCCGCGCGCTGGCGCTGCCGGTGCCGCCGATCGCGATGGTCTGCGCGTCCTGCAGATAGTCGGTCTGATAGGTCCTGATCGCGCCCACGAGGTTGGAGGAGAACCGCGCCTGCAGCTGGGCGCGGGTATCCGGCAACAGCGCCGACGCCCAATATTTGTCGGTGATGCCGAGCCAGCCATTGGTGACCTTGAAGTTGACCGCCTTGGTCTCATCGATCTTCTTGTAAGCGTATTCCTGCAGGCCCTGATCGCCGAGATAGCCGATCAGGCCTTCGTGCAGGATGTAATAGCCCGCGACCGTCGGGGCGCCGTGCCGGGAGATCAGCGCGAACGGATAGAGCGTGACCGGCGCGTTGCCGACATTGCTGACGTCATCCTTGATGGTGAAGAGATAGCGGTCATCGATCGCGATGGTGCGGCGGAAGGTGAGGCCGTCGCCATTGTCATATTTCAACCTCACCGGGTTCGACGGCGTCAGGCTGCCGGTACCTTCCTGTTCCCAGATCGTATTCTGGTCGGGAATTTTCACCGTCGAACCGCTGGCCGCGACCCAGCCGAACTCCGCATAATAGGGATGGTCGGTGCCCGAGGGCGAATACAGCACGATCGCGGGCGAAGTGGGATCGACGGTTTCGCGGAACTGCACCAGCGACAGGTCGTCGATACGCGCGCCCTTCAGCGAGATGCTGCCGGTGAGGCGGGGGCTATCGATCTTGACGCGGGGCGTTGCGGCAATCGCGGTGTCGCGGCTAACGGGTGCCGCCGAACTCGGCAGATTGGCCGCCGGTGCGTTGGCCCCCGGTGTAGTGGCGGACGGCGCAGGCGCGGCGCCGGTCTGCGGGGCGGCCGTGTTCGCCGCCTCCTGCGCGGGCTTGGTCGTCTGGCCTTGTGCCAGCTGCGCGGCGCGCTGCTTCTCCATCTGCGGAATGTTGAAGAAATATTGCCAGCCGAGCAGCACAAGCCCGGACAGAATGACGGCGAGGATGGTGTTGCGATTGTCGGTCATCGTTCAGGTCTCGTCATTCATCTTGGTTGTGACTCGGTTCCGGCTGAGACCGGAACCGGAGGTCTACTTTGTTTTGGCGCGCTTTCCCGTCGTCCTGACGCGAAGGGCCCCCCACTTCGCCCGAAGACGCTTTCGCGTCGCGCGGTCTTGAGGGTTGCCGCTCTATTCGATGCAGCGCCGAGCGCAGATCCTCGAGCATGCTGGAGAAGTCGCGGGTCAGGGCGGCTCGTCGGCCGACTAGCACATAATCGCTGTGCGGCCGCATGGATACCGCATCCAGCCGCTTCACCAATTCGCGAAGCCTGCGCCGGATACGGTTCCGCTCGGTCGCCGTGCCATTCTTTTTGGTAACCGTGAAGCCCACCCGGATCGGGCCGCCATCGTCCCTGCGGCGGCTCTGCACCACAAAGGCGGCCGCGCCGGTCCGCGCGCCATTGGCAACGGCGAGGAAGTCCGCCCGCTGCCTTAGCCGATCCATGATAAGATCTCTCCGGGAAGCCCGGCTCAGGCGCTCAGACGCTTGCGGCCACGCGCGCGGCGAGCGGCGAGCACCTTGCGCCCGCCGGTCGTGGCCAATCGGGCGCGGAAGCCATGACGGCGCTTGCGCACCAGTTTGCTGGGTTGGTAAGTCCGCTTCACGGGTCGTTCTCCGCTGACAATTTGCCTGCTAAAGTTGGCAATCTGCCTGATAAATGAGATATGTCCGCCGATGCTGACAGGCCCAAAGCGGGCCATTTCCGGCCCAAATCGAACCGCCCCGGTCGGGCCGGGTCATCGCGGACAGTTGGCGCGGCTTATACGGGAGCGACCCCTTTTCGTCAATGTTGCCGGGCTGTCCAATTAAGGTTCTTCGAAACGGCACAATTGGCGCGAATAATTCAACATTCATGGTGTTTTGCGTGAGAGGGTGCGGGCGTGCCTCCTGGCCGGCCGTGGCCGGGCCTGGACAATGTTGTTGCCGGGTTGATGCCCAATCCGGCATAGGTAAGGGTTCGGGCGGGCCCGGGTTCCGACAACGGTGGTTGTTATAAAACCTTAATTTGACCGCTCCCGGGGGCCGGACGCATCCTCAAAAAGGTGAGGCTCCGAAAGCAAGTTATGATGCCAGCGACCGACCTACAGCCGATCACAGAAAAGCCGCGGCAAAGGCTGCAGCGCCGGCTCGGCCTGTCCGGCAAGCTGCTGCTCTTGACCATTCCGCTGGTCATGATCGCGGAGGTCCTGATCTATGTGCCCTCGATCGCCAATTTCTGGATGAACCGGCTGAACGGCCGCCTGGCGGCGGCCAATACCGCAGCGCTCGTACTGGATGCCGCCCCGTTGGGAATGGTTCCGGATTCGCTGGCGCGGCAAATCCTCGACAGCATCGGCGCGCGGGCGGTGGCCATCAAGATGGGGCAGCAGCGGCGGCTTCTGGCCAGCGCCGGTTTGCCGCCGGCGATTGACCACGACGTCGACATGCGATCGCTGACGGTCTGGTCGTCGATCGTCGATTCCTTCGAGATGATGCTGGAGACCGGCAACCAGGCGATCCGCATCATCGGGCCGCCGCCGGGCGGCGGCGGGCAGTTCATCGAGGTCGTGGTCGACGAGGCGCCGCTGCGTCAGTCGATGTATGTATTTTCCCGCAACCTGCTCCTGGTCTCGCTGGCGATCGCGACCCTGACCGCGGCGCTGGTCTATCTCGCGCTGCATTTCCTGTTCGTGCGGCCGATGCGGCGCCTGACCGCGAGCCTTGTCGGTTTCCACGAGAATCCCGAAAGCTCGGCGCGGATCATCGTGCCGTCGCATCGCGGCGACGAGATCGGCGTTGCCGAACGCGAATTGTCCGACATGCAGCGCGATCTGGTGTCGATGCTGCATCAGAAGAGCAGGCTCGCCGCACTTGGGCTTGCGGTGTCGAAGATCAACCACGATCTGCGCAACCTCTTGGCGTCCTCGCAACTGCTTTCGGACCAGCTCGCAACCGTGCCCGATCCGCGGGTACAGCGTTTCGCGCCGAAACTGATGCGCTCGCTGGAGCGCGCCATCGCGTTCTGTCAGTCGACGCTGTCCTACGGCCGCGCACAGGAAGCCGCTCCCGACCGCCGGATGATCCTGATCGAGCCCGTCGTGATCGAGGTCCGCGAATCCGCAGGCCTTGCCTCGGTTGCCTCGATCACCTGGATCAGCGCGATCGAGCGCGGGCTTTCGATCGACGCCGATCCCGATCAGCTGTTTCGCGTGCTGCTCAACCTGGTGCGAAATGCGGCACAGGCGCTCGAAAGCCGGCCGCGCAGCGATGCCGCGGCGATGCAGATCCGCATCACCGGGCGGCGCGAAGGCTCGGTCGCGATCATCGAAGTGTCCGACACCGGTCCCGGTATTCCGGCCAAGACCCGCGAACATCTGTTCGAGGCATTCCAGCCTTCAGGCCGGCCGGGCGGCAGCGGGCTCGGGCTCGCGATCGCCGCCGAACTGGTCCGCGCCCATGGCGGGGAGATCAACCTGGTGGAGGGAACCATCGGCGCGACCTTCCGGATCGCCATACCGGATCGGCCGGTGGAGCTTCTGAGCGTGCGCAACGAGCGGGCGCGGGCCTAACCGTAAGCTCCGTCATTCCGGCGCAGCGCCAGCGGCGATGAACCCGGAATCCAGAGGTAATTGCACGAGATTCCGGGTTCGATGCGCTGCATCGCCTCGGCAATGACGCCGAAAATCGGTGCTCAGACGCCGCTTTCCGGACCTTGCCAATTCGGGCCGGAGCGGGTAGCTAAAGCGCTCTTTCGCGACCTTCCGATTACGTTTTCGGATACAAACGGGCTGTTCAGCCCGAATCTGAAGCGAAAAACGCGCCCGTAGCTCAGCTGGATAGAGCACCAGACTACGAATTTGGGGGTCAGGAGTTCGAATCTCTTCGGGCGCGCCATTTGCGTACAAAACCACGAACATTTCCGTTCGCGTTCTGTTTGCCGGCAATGACCGCCTGCAGGATGTCCTTGTTGCCAATGATCCTGATGGCCTTGTCGTCGACCTCGATGGCATCGACGATTGAGCGGATGTAGCCCTTGCGGGCATTGGTATCGCCGTCGTCGAGTTTTTCAGTCATCAACCGGGCAAAGGCGTCGATTTTCGCGGGATCGATCGTCGCCACCGTGCCGCATTGAGCGCGGGCGCGATCAAACGCCGCCTTTGCTCGCTCACGCTCAGATTTCAGGGTTGCGGTGCGTTCCCGCAAGATGTCGTCGAGCTCGACAATGCCGTCTTCGATCGACCGGTAAAGCCGACGCAGGCGCTCGTCCGTGTCAGCGACCTCGCGCTGCAGCGAGATCAGCCGGCGGTCAACGGCGTCGGTCTTGGCAGACTGCCGGTCCGCCAGCGTCTGCAGCAATGAGGCTAGGCGGTCCGGGGTCAACAGCTGCTGCTTGAGATTGCTCAAGATGATATCGTCGAGAACAGCGGCTGGAATATGCCGCCCCTTGCAGACGCTCTTGCCCTTCTGATGGCAGCCGGCGCAGCTATAGTAGGAGTAAGATTTTCCGCGACGGTTCGTCCCCGTGCGGGTCATGCCGGAACCGCAGGAAGCACAGACGGCAATACCCGTGAGCAAGGAGGGACCGTTCACGACGCGCGGCGGCGTATTCTTCGGACTATTCTGTTTGAGCTTCGCCAAAACGCGTTCAGCGATATCGATATCAATCAAAATCGGTACCGGAACTGGAATAGCGCTCGAAGGATCGTGCTGACCGCCATTGCGCGAGTCCCGCTTCCCGTAAAGCCACAGCCCGGTGGAGTAGCAGGAGTTGGTCAGAATCTTGTGAACTGGTCCGACGCCGAATGTGGATCCGCGCCGGGTTCGGTAGCCGTGGCTGTTGAGCCAGGAAGTGGTCTCCTTCACTCCCAGCGGGCTGGTCGTGTCATCGCCTTCCAGGTAAATGGCGTAGATGAGCTTGACGGTCTCAGCTTCGACGGCGTCAATGGCGAGCTTCTTCTTGATCTTCTGTCCGCGGCGTTCGGCTTCGATAATTTTGTAGCCAAGCGGCGGTGTTGCCCCGTTCCAGAAGCCTTGCTTGGCCGACTCGCGCATCGCACGCGTCGTGTTCTTACTAATTTCACGCGAGGTGTGCTCATCGAAAACGCCAATGAGCTGGCGCATCAACTCCCGAGATTGATCATCGCCGGTCGGCTGGGTGACGGATACGACCTCAACGCCATGCTTGCGCAGCTTGCGGATCGCAAGCTCCATGTCGGCGCCGTTGCGGAAGAAACGGTTGAACGAATAGAAGACGATCTTGCTGAACGGCCGATCGGGGTCGCAGGCGCGTTCCATCATTTGCTGGAAAGCGGGTCGTCGATCGTCAGTCGCGGTGGCGGCCTCGACATACTCCTCGACGACGATCCAGCCGTTGGTCTCGCAATGGGACCTGGTGACGTCGCGTTGCGATGGCAAAGACACATCGTTCGCGGCCTGCCGGCCGGTGCTGACCCGCAGATACAGCGCCGCGCTATTGGGTTCGATCCCATCGGGCTGGATCGTGTTCCGGAAAACATGCTTGGTCATCGGGTCACCAACGGTTTGTCAAAACAAGATTTTTACCCGTCCAAAGTACATTTGCGCAGCTCTTTGAACGGCTTGTCAACTGCTCAATAGACGAGTTATTTGAGAGGCTTGCCGGCGCATTTGGCGAGCAGTTCCTTCAATTCGATGCCGAGCAAGATTTCCAGCGCTCGGAGTTCATTCTCTGAGATCGGGATATTTTCCGGCAACTCGGAGCTTACTGAATAATCCGAGGCCTGCGGCGGTGCTCGCCCTCTTTTACGTATCTGGCCGGGAGCAGAGCAATAGCTTGAGCTTGGAGTATTGTCCTTGGTCTTATCAAGCGGCCCGGCATGGTTGTCCGATCGCGCGGGCTTCACGCGCAAGGGTCGCCGCAAAGATGAGAGTGCGGCACGCTTCACCAGAAAAGCCCCGCGTCGCCCTGAAATGCGACACGCCGGCTACGCCCAAGCGGACGCCGCCAACCCGAAGTGCTTCGGTCAGCAAGGGCGCCAGGTTTGAGTCCGATCGCCGTGCCGGTTACCGCGCGCGATGGATCTCGAACCGGCTGTGCAGACGCACGGGCTGCCGGCGAGCCATTGTTTTTGGTTTTCAACGGCCACGATGAGCCCCGCGCCGCCAGCGGCCTTCACATCGAGGGGTGACCGCTGGCAGGCGCGGGCTAGTTGCCTCACCTTCCCTCATGCGGCCGGTGCAATGGACAAGATCCAGGCATCGACAGATAGAAGCGTGGGTCGCCGCCATGGGTTGGTCAATAGAACGAACGAAAATATTCTGTACAAGCGATCCATGAGCCGAGCGCTCAGCGCGGCAAAAATTCTCATGGGAAGTAATTGCGCTTTTACTTCCCTCCCGGCGTAAACCAACCGGCGGCCGAACGCCGTCGCGCCGTGAGAATTCTGTTCCCCTGTCCATTCAAGCGGATGTTGCAGCGGTCGCCCTACTTGCGCGGGACAAGACACCAGGGAGGTGAAAGCGTCCCAGAACCGCTCAGAGCCGCAATCAGCGCCATCCCGGCTCGGAGGCGTCCCGCCACAGAGAATTTTGAAAAAGCCTCTGTGCAAGGCTCCAGCGCCGTCAGATGACAATAGAGGGACTTTGACGATTGTCAGCAACCTTCAGTGCGGGGATGCTCGCCCCAGCACAAAACGCCTTAGCCCATGATGATCGGTTTGATGGCTCCTTCCGCCAAAAGCCAACACGTACCAACGAGACCCAATGAAACCAAAGAAATTCCAACACGTACCAATGAGCCCCAACGATAGGCCAACAGAAGGCCAAAGAATCTTCTTGTCACACCCCACGCACTGAAGATGCTGAGCCAAGCTCAAGGCATGATACCGACAGCAATTCGAGCGAATGAAGCCTAGCGGGAGCGCTACCCTAAATTCTGGTCACGACGGCCCAGCGGCCGTCAAGGCCGCGCCGGCCGCGCGCCGCTTCGCGGTCTGGGAGCCTTGACTGCCTCGAGCGTCGTGAAGTTGGCCCGGCATGCGCCCAACAGGCAGCCATGCTGATCAGTGGCGGCGGCTTTTGTTTCGCCCAGCCGCCAGCGGTAGGAAAGCGATCAACGGCCGGCGGGACCGAACTTCGTTTCAGATCGTCGGCCGTTGCAAACGACCAAAATTAATCCGCAAAAAAACCTGCGACGCAACGGATCGTTACGAAATGCTTCGAAATGCTCTGAAACGTTTCGGAATGCTCTGGCAAGAATGACCTACTGCCTCGGCCATCCTGCCATCGCCGCCTCCAATGGACCCGTTGGTAACCAGTATCCCTTCTGCAAATCTATGCAAAGTTCTGTATAAATTTGTCGACATTTGCATAAGAAAGCAGAATTTTGCAGAACTCACACCTGTGCATCACTGGGATGCTTGAACGGTTAGAACGACAGGTTTTGGCGCGAAACTAAGCCCGCCGATTCAACTCAGCGGGTTTTCCTTTTGCATTTTTCGGGCGCGCCAAGCTGTTGACGGTGTCTTTCAAGACGATGCTTTTAGGAGCGGGCGATGCGACCGGCCGGAAAAATCTGGCGGCCCACCGCTGCTCGAACCTTCTTTGAAGGTGAAGAGGAATAGCGCTCATGGCCAAAAGCTCCGCGTTCGTGGTCGCCCCGGTCTCTGGGGGCGTCAACACGCGCGATCCTCTAAAGATCCGCCAACGCGCTACACACCTTCGGCATCGGCAGCTTACGAGCCCAAATGTAGACGAAAGAGGCCGCCACTAGGCGGCCTCTTTGAGATAACAACGATCGTTTAGAAGGCGCTTCCTCCTGAAAACGTGGGGTTAAGGGCGCAAGCATCGTCGCCACGGCTATCCCAGCCACCCCTAGCTCGCCAGCCGCTCCATGCTTCGTAATCGTACGCGGGGCTGTAGGGATTTCCTGGTTCAATAGTCGCGCAATAGGTGCTCCGCGCGTAGTGGCTTGGATGGACTGCGTGCTTAGCCATTGCGGGTCCTACCAGCACTGTCGAAAGGACTGTGGCAGCGCCAATCAATCTGAGATTCGTCATGCGTACCTCCTTTTGGTTCTGGTAACGCAAAGGACCAAGGGTGGGCGCGAGCGGAGGTTCCGACGTTGGTCCTAAAAGATAATTGATTGTTCGAGCCTCGCGCGCGGCATCACCCCGGACAATAAGAGGTGATGGTCGAACAAATGAGACGGCCCCAGCGCGGGGGCGAACTGGGGCCGTCCTAATCAGAACTTCCGACGGAAGGGTGTTCAGGAAGTGAAAGCGATCCGGAGGCCGGAACACGTCTCGTTCCAGCCGCGCTGACACGCGAGGCGGGGTATTGATCCACCTCAAAACGTAATGACGGTCCGTGCCTATGTTGATCCACGTCTGAAGATACTCGCATCCGTATGGAGCACTGTCATGAACCAAATCGTGCGTCGCAATCGCTTGATGCCATGGTATATTGGCATTGTTGTTATTCTGGCGCCGCGATCATATACGTCGGTTACCAGATGTTCTATGTCGGCTGTCCAGCGCCGATCGGCATCGAACTCGGCGTTCTCATCATCATCCCGGTCGTCTATTTGACTCTGATGTACCTGACTTTTGTCAGTCAGGAATAGGCAGAAATTGCAACGCTGGGCTTGCCGAAGTCTTCTCCGCTCGCTCGAATGTCCCGGTGAGGTACGTAAGATTGAAACAATGACCCACCCCAATCGCCCGGGTCGCCGCCGATTAAGCCGGATGCAGAAGTGCTGCACGCTGATTTGAGCTAAATCAAAACTTAATCCGCCATTAGGAAATAGGTTATCTCCTCTCTTTAGGGAGACTGCCCATGACATGGATGGCGCGCGCAATAAGATTGCAGGCATTCTGCACCGCTATTGCTATGACGGGGGTGGGCTTCATTCCTTCGGTCCGCGCGCAAACGCCGACCAATGGTCTAATCATGCTGATCGAGTTCGAGAAGATCGACGGCATTCGCCATTGGGAGCACGAACTCGATCAGCGTGGGCTGACGGCCCTTGTCCAGGCGCAGAATAATGTTTTGAAAGAATATCCTGATGATTTCGCCCGCCTTGCCGCCAAGGGATATGAGATCTCTGGGATCGACGCCGAGAAGCCGTTCTGGGATGTTGCCTACGACGAGCAGTTCGCCCGCATGCGCGCGGTGAAGGAATCGGTGGAGCGCATCACGCATAAACCAATGCGGGTATTCGGCAGTCGGTATTTCGCTTACGACGAAAACACCCTGCGCGCCGCCGACGCGCTCGGTATCGAATATGTGCTCGGTCGCGGCACCGCCGGAGCGTTGGCCGCCATCTATGCGCCGCGTGAATATAAGGCCAAGGTAATTTCCGTCTCCAACGTGCCTTTCGCCGAAATGGGCACGGGTTCGTTCTGTGATTACAGCCTCTGGGCGCGCGGTTCGACTGGCAATGAATTTGCTGCTGTGGTTGACAAGGTAATGGCGAGTGGACTTTCCGACCTTATTCTCGTGTCGCATGCTTATCTCGGCGGGCTGCATACGGAATGGTGGAGGGTCTACGAAGCCGCCTTGGCAAATACCCATGTGAAGTGGAGTTCTTTCGAGCAATGGGTCGGCAAAGTCAAAATCAATGCGCAGCCGTTGGCGGAAATTCCAGTCAACCGCGAAGTCAAATACGATGTGCCAAAGCCAGCGGTGCCACTTGAAAAGCTCGAACTTCTTCCAGAATTCCGTGCGCACTAAATGTTAGCCGGTGGTGGCGGGCCCGCGGCTGCAAACATTCCAATTCCAACCGCGGTCACGGCCACCCAGGCAATGCCTAGGTGGCTCGCTCAGCCGCATCGCAGGCACCGAGGCGAAGTGACAGTTAGCGGCACGCCAACCATGGTTCGCACTACGGTCCTGGCGTATTGTCCAACCCGATAAATCGCAATCGTCGAACGAAGGAATCGTCCATGCCTGCTAATCCGGTTTTGTGGAGCCTCGATCAACGCGGGGTCGCGACGGTCACGCTGAACCGCCCGGAGGTCAACAATGCTTATGATGCCAGCCTAATTCATGGCGTGCTGTCAGCGATGGATGAATTGGGCAGGAAGCCTTGGCTTCGCGTTGTTGTCCTGAAAGGCAATGGCAAGCACTTCCAGGCCGGCGCCGACCTTAAATGGATCAATGCCGTGAGGCCGCAATCGCCTGCCGAGAACGAGGCGGTGTCCCAGGCCACGTTCGAAGCCGTGCAGCGGCTGAACCGGCTGCCGGTCCCGACGGTGGCGCTGGTTCAGGGCGGCTGCTTCGGCGGCGGCACTGGCGTGATTTCCGCCTGCGACGTGGTCATCGCGGCCGACAATGCGATTTTCTCGATCACCGAAGTTCGATGGGGGCTGACCGCCGCGATCATCATCCCGCAACTGTGCGACGCCATCGGCGTCCGGCAGGTCCGCCGCTACGCACTGACCGGCGAGCGTTTTGGCGCGCATGACGCACGCCGCATCGGTCTCGTGCACGAGGTGGTGCCGCTGGCCGATCTTGATACCGCCGGCGCAAAAGTCGTGGAGCAATTGCTGGCCAACGGTCCTGAGGCGCTGGCCGAAACCAAGGCGCTGGCCATGGAAAGCTCGTTTGGCGGAATGAGCGTGGAAGATGATGCCTATGCGCGGCTCGTCCGGATGCATGCGGCCAAGCGCCAGACTTTCGAAGCGTCGGAGGGCCTTTCCTCGTTCGCCGAAAAACGTGCGGCCAACTGGGTGGCTCGCAAAATATAGCGTCCGCGCCGGTCGATGTGGTGCACGTGGAGCGTCAGCCCAGCTGGCGACGTTTTGTGTGCAGGACCATCTCTGGAGTGATCTCGACGAAGAGGGAATCGCGGCTCGCCATGGTGGACCCGAAACCGGGAGAGATCAGGCGGCTTCGATCATGATGTCGCGCGCGGCATTGTCCACGATGACCGGGGTGTCGAAATATTGATAGCTCGGCTCCGATCCGAACGCGGAACGAACACGCTGGCGAAAGCTCTCGTCGTGCCAGCGCTGAGCATCCTCAACGCATTTCCACAAGTAGATGCCGCCACCTTTACCGGAGGCGAGATCGAAAATCATGTGCTTCCGAATCATATCCGGGTTCTGCTGCCAGCGCGGGATCGACTCGCGGAATTGGGCGATCATCGCCTCGCGCGTGATCCCCTTGGGCAGGTCAAACAGGACGATTTCAGTGATCATAGGACGCCAACCTTTCTCAGGTATCATTTATTATATTAACACGGCATTGGTCACATTCCCAATAACTGGAGTCGAAATCGGTCATGGGCCGGGGCTTGCGGTGCCAGATTTGACGACGGCGTTGTTAGCCGGGCCGCCTTCGATCAAGTGATCGGCCAGTAAATCGACGAGGCTGGCCAAGCCACCTTCCCATTTCCAGTGCGCCTTGCTTTCGTCCATCGTTAGCCGGCAATTGGAGCAGGACGATACCATCGTCTCGGCGCCAGTCTGTTCCACTTGGTCCATCTTGATCTTGAACACCTTGTGACGCAAATTCGCAGCACGCTCGATGGCTTGCACCCCACCGCCTCCGCCGCAACACCAGCCGTAGTTGCCGCTCGGAGTCATTTCACGGAAATCATTCGCGAAATCCTGAAGAAGATAGCGCGCGTCTTCTGCCGCCCCGCCGCGCCGGGAAATCTGGCAAGGATCATGATAGGTGATTGAGCCCTCTAGTGGCTTGAGCTTCAGCCTGCCTTCGCGCTTCAGTTGGGCCAGGAATTCGGAAATGTGCACCACCGCGTAGGGCAGGGGGCGGCCGATCATGTTGGCGCCCGACCAGCGCAGCACACCGAAGGCGTGGCCGCATTCGGGAATGACGACCGTTTTTGCCCCGACGCTTTCGGCAGCGTCGGTGATGCGCTGGACCATCAACTTGGCTACGTCGGCCTTGCCCGCGAGGTAGCCGAAGTTGGTGGCTTCATAGCCCTTGGTGCTCAGCGTCCAGCTGGCGCCGGCGTGGTTGAAAAGCTTCGCCATCGCCACGACTGAATCGGGATACTTCATCAATTCGATCGAGGAAACGGTGAGCAGAATGTCCGCCTTGTCCTTATCGAGCGCGATCGGAACCTCGTACTCGTCGACAAGCCAATCGATGCGATCGCGTAGTTTCTCCGCCGTCACGCCCAGCGGGCTTCCATGATCGCGGGAGTTATCGGCCGCCGCGAGCAGGTCCTTCGGGCCTAATCCGGCCTTGACGAAAGCCTCGCGGGCGCCGCCGACAATCGAGGCGATGTCGATCCCCATCGGGCAAATCGTCGTGCAACGCCCACACATTGTGCAGGTGTCGAACAGCAGCTCCTCCCATTCCGTCAGATCGTGTTCGGTGATCCGCGGCGCCAGCCCAAGCCAAGCCAACGGAAACTTCTGGCGACGATAGGCCTTGGCGATAGGAAATAGCTTGTAAGCCGGCGTGTGCCTTGGGTCGCCCGAGGCTTCATAGAAGTGACAAGCCTCAGCGCATTGCCCACAATGCACGCAGGCTTCCAGGTAGCTTACCAGATGCTCCTCCGTATGGGCGAGGAAGGTCTTCGCGGCGGCCTCGACGTCGATCTTGTCGCTCATCGCGTCACCTTACTTTCACTTGCACGTGCTCTTCGCCATTTGGATCCACGACATGTACAGCGCAAGCGATGCAGGGATCGAAGCTATGAATGGTGCGCAGGATCTCCAGTGGCTGCTTGGGGTCGTGGAGCGTGTGCCGATCCATCAAGGCCGCCTCATAGGGTCCCGGCTGACCCATTGCATCGCGCGGTCCAGCATTCCACGTCGATGGCACCACCGCCTGGTAGTTGGCGATCCGCCCATTTTTGATCACCAGCCAATGGGCCAGCGCCCCACGCGGCGCTTCCATGAAGCCGACTCCTCGCGCCTCGTTCGGCCAGGAGGAGGGTTCCCATTTCCTGGGGTTGTGAACCGCCAGATCACCGGCCTTGATGTTGGCGAGCAGATGGTCGAACCAAGTCAGCATCTGATCTACGACGATCTTGCTTTCAAGTGTGCGCGCCGCCGTCCGCCCCATCGTGGAGAACATCGCGGTCAGCGGCAGATCGAGCTTTGCGAGCGCCATGTGCGCGAGTTCGCGCGTGGGCTCGTGACCCTTGGCGTAGAGCATCAGGACGCGGGCGAGTGGACCCACCTCCATCACCTTGTCCTTCCAACGCGGCGCCTTCATCCAGGAATAGCTGGCTGCGACGTCAAGCTGGTCGAAGGGCGGCTTCGGTCCCGTGTAGTTTAGGTTTGTCTGGCCCGCATAGGGATGCAGGCCCTCATTCTTGCCATTCGAATAGTCGTACCAGGAGTGAGAAACGAATTCCTGAATCTCGTCGGGATTGTTCATGTTGACAGGATGGATGGTCGTGAGATCGCGGTTGAGGATGACCCCGGCCGGAATCAGCCAACTCGACGGATCGTCCATGCCTTTCTCGGGAAAGTCGCCATAGGTGAGGAAGTTTCCGACGCCTTCGCCGCGTTGGAACCAGTCCTTGTAGAAGGAGGCGATGGCGAGGGTGTCGGGCAGATAGACCTGATCGACGAATTCCTTCATGCGGCCGATCACAGTCTTGACCTGCTGCAGGCCCGCCATGTTCACTGCGGTTGCCGACGCGCCGCCCATATTGGTCGTGTCGATGCTGATCGGCGACGGCGAGCCGCCGACGAGAAAATTCGGGTGGGGGTTCTTGCCGCCGAAGATCGTGTGGATCTGGACGACTTCGCGCTGCCAGGCGAGCGCTTCGAGATAGTGCGCCACAGCCATCAGATTTGCCTCGGGCGGCAGCTTGTAGCCGGGGTGGCCCCAATAGCCGTTGGCGAAGATCCCAAGTTGCCCCGATTCCACGAAGTCCTTCAGCTTTTTCTGCGTGTCCGCGAAATAGCCGGGGCTCGACTTCGGATAGCTCGATATGGATTGGGCGAGTTGTGAGGTGGCGGCGGGATCGGCCTTAAGGGCCGAGACGACATCCACCCAGTCGAGGGCATGCAGATGGTAGAAATGCATGACGTGATCATGCACGTACTGCGCGGCAATCATCAGGTTGCGGATCAGCTGCGCATTGGGCGGGATCGGGTAGTCGATTGCATTTTCGACCGCGCGCACCGACGCGATGCCGTGCACGAGCGTGCATACGCCGCAGATGCGCTGTGCGAACGCCCAGGCTTCGCGGGGATCGCGGCCTTTGAGGATCAGTTCGATGCCGCGCACCATGGTGCCGGAGCTGTAGGCGCCGGTAATCGCGCCGCTAGCGTCCGTCTCCGCCTCGATTCGAAGATGGCCCTCGATGCGGGTAATCGGATCGACAACGACACGTTGGCTCATATCTCGACTCCCCGGCGACTATAGAAAATTCCCGTCTCGCTCCGCGTCAAGAACACCAGGAATGAGTGCATCAGCTTGCCGAAGGGAAACCAGATCAGGAACAGCGCGACGGTGAGGATGTGTATCCCCAGCAGTGTCTCATACGGTGCCCAAAGGTGGCTCACGGCGACAAGCCCGGTGACGACAGGCAGCAGCGTCACGAACCAGCTGAAATAGTCGTTAAAGGTCGACAGCAGCCTGAGCACTGGACTGGTCATCCGTCGCACGAGCGCTGCGACGAGCGAGGCTAACGTGATCACGGAAACCGCCGCGATCACGCCGCTTGGCAGATGCGGCCATGTCACGCCGAACAGTCCGTGAAGGAACAGGATGTGCTGAGCGAAACCGAATACAATGATCGCAAGTCCGATGTGAAAGACATAGCTGTTCAAGGTTGCGAATAGCGAACGGCGCGCGAACGCCCTGGGTGGCCACAGGTGACGCACAAAGCCCGAAGCCGCGCCAACCAAGGCTGATGGTGCATCGACGCGGGCCACCGATCGGTCCTTCGCCCAAGGCAACAAGAGTAGCGATAGCAGCCGCCACAGAACGCCGAACATAAAGACGGCGAAGGCGATCTCCAGTGCGGGCCCTCGCGCAAAGTCCAGGAGGGTCATGATTGCATCTCCCTCTTTGCTCTGTCTCTCCGCCGCCGCGCGAGCCACGCGCTGGCCGCGCCGACGGCCGCGCCGGCCGCGGCCGCGCCCGCCACAATCTCGGCGTTGGTCGCCGTGCTCGACGGCAAAGGCGTATAGAATCCGCCCTTGTCCCAGAAGTCCGGCTCAGAACAGCCGAGGCAGCCGTGGCCCGACTGGATCGGAAACGAAACGCCGCTGTTCCACTTCAGCGTGGCACAGGCATTGTAAGTGACAGGACCCTTGCAACCGACTTCATAGAGGCACCAGCCGCTGCGCGCGCCTTCATCGTCGAAGCTCTTGGCAAACATCCCTCGGTCGTAGAACGGCCGACGATAGCATCGATCATGGATGCTATCGCCGAAGAAGGCTTTCGGGCGATTCAAATGGTCGAGCTCGGGCAGTTTGCCGAAGGTGATGAGATAGGCGATGGTCCCAGCCATCGCTTCGGGGATGGGCGGGCATCCGGAGATATTGATCACCGGCTTGTCGGTGATGATTTCGGATACGGGCTCGGCGCCTGTGGGATTTGGCTTTGCGTGCGGAATGCCTCCGAATGCCGCGCAAGTGCCAACCGAAATCACCGCCAAGGCATCCCGCGCGGTATCCTTCAGCACCTCGAGGTTGGTCTTCCCGGCGTTCGTCGAATAGACCCCGCCATCCTTTGTGGAGACCGATCCGTCGACCACCACGATATATTTGCCCTTGTTGGCCGCCATGGCGGCAAGCCGCGCCGCTTCCGCTGCGGTGCCGGAGGCCGCCATCAGCGTCTCGTGATAATCAAGCGAAATGACGTTGAAGATCATGTCCTCGATGGTCGGATTGAACGAGCGCGTCAGGGATTCAGTGCAGCCGGTGCATTCCTGGAACGAAAGCCAGATTACCGACTGACGCCGGGTCTTCGCCAGCGCATCGGCCATCGCCGCCGACGCCATCGGCGGCAGCGCCAACAGGCTCGCGAGGTAGCTGGTGTATTTCAGCAGGGCGCGGCGCGAGACGCCGCGCCTGACGAGCAGTTCACCAATGGTTTGATGATCATCCATGCTTGATGTCCTCGCTCCCGGCCTTGGGCGCGTGCTCAGCCAGGGAGTCCCTTAGGCGCACCGCAGACGCAGCCACGTCGTCGTGGTGCGATGCAAGAATCTGCGGGGTCGGCGTGACCTCGATATGCTCGGCCGCCACCTCGTCCCTTGCGCCGAAGTGCCTAATCCACCACACGCCGGCGTATTTTGTTTCCCAGACCTCGCTTGTGCCGGCCACCGTAAGGAGGGCCTCGATCTCGCCGCGGCCTAGCCGATCTTCCAGTTCGCTACGATCGGCCGGCGTCATCGGCAGGCTGCGTAGATCGATGGCGCTCGCCTCGCCTGTCTCGGCAAGCAGGGTAAGCCGCCCCGCAATCTCGTGGAGCAGGCTCTGCGCCATGCCGGTACGAAAAGCGGTCGCGCCCAGATTCGCGTCGTTCATCGGTTCCAGCCTTCCAATATCAACGTTACAGCCTTGCACGCCTTCGGAATCGCCGCACCGACCGCTTTTGTTGGGACGAGGCCCCAATCGATTGATCCCGGCTGGATGGCGATCAGCGCCCGCTGCTGCGGTGCAGTGCCCGCCAGATGGGCCGCCGATATCAGATCGGACAACGCCACCTCGTGCGCGGTGCGCTTGCTTCCGCGAAGCTGCTTGTCCATGTCCAGCCCTTGGAAGACCTGCATCGCGCCCGGCTCGTCGTCCAACTCCATCGCGTCAATTGCGATGAGGGAATTGAATTTTTCGACCTCGGCGAGAAGTTCCATGCCGATCGTGCCCCCGTCGCAAAGCACAACCAAATGGGCGATCTGGCTATTGGTTTCGAGCGCGCGGACCACATGCACGCCCACCCCGTCGTCGCTGAGCAGGCTGTTTCCGATCCCGAGGATCAGTGTTTGGGCTACGGCAGTTTCCGGTCGCATGAAAACTCGGATTTTTTAAAGCTGTCCCTTCCTTTGCATGCGCATCCTATGGTTTGATGTCGTTGATCTGTGTCAATAACGACATCCATGGTCCGCGTAGAAATATTGTTTCTCTCACAGGGACGATCGCGCGATGTGCTTGGGGATTCCGATGCAAGTCGTGGTGTGTGACGGCTTTGTTGCGCGTTGCGAAGCCAAGGGAATCGAGCGCACTGTGAGTCTGTTCCTTCTCCAACATGAGGCGATCGAGCCTGGAGATCATGTGATGGTCCACGTCGGTTACGCGATACAGAAAATGTCGCAGGCTGACGCCCAGAGCGTGTGGGACCTTTACGACGAAATGCTGGTTGCCGAGGCGGAAGCGCTGGGCGATGCATGAGCTGGCGATCTGCCAGAGTTTGCTGCGGGAGGTCGAACGGGTGGCGGCCGAGCATGACGCCGTCGCGGTGAGCGGTATTGTGATCGCCATTGGTCCTTTGGCGGGTGTCGAGGCGTCTTTGCTTGCGCGCGCCTTCAGTGTGGCGCGGGCGGGCACTCTCGCAGAGAACGCGAGCCTTGAAGTCGAAACAACGCCGATCATCGTGCGGTGCGGCGCGTGCGGTGCGGAGACAGCGGCGGCTGCCAATGCGCTATTGTGCGGCGAATGCGGCGCCTGGCGTGTCGAATTGAAGTCAGGCGACGAGTTGCTGCTGAAGCGGGTGGAACTGGCCGTCGACGCGGAAGCGACGTCGGAAGGTTGAACGAGGCGGGAAAGGTTAACCGATGTGCGAGGAGTGCGGATGTTCGGTGACGCCAGGCGTGATCCGGGTCACTGGAAAGAATGGCTCGATCTCGGAGAAGCCCTCGGTCGGGGGGTCGGTCGATGTTCTCAAAAACATACTGCACGAGAACGACCATGAGGCTGCGCATAACCGGGAGCATCTGGAGCGGCGCGGCATTCTCGCCATCAACCTGATGTCCTCGCCCGGATCTGGCAAGACGAGCCTGCTCGAAGCCACCATCGACGCCGTCGGGGAGAGGTTTCGCATCGCCGTTATCGAAGGCGACCTCGAAACCGAAAACGACGCGAAGCGCATTCGTGCCAAAGGCGTTCCGGCCGTACAGATTACCACGGGACAGACTTGCCACCTCGATGCTCACATGGTGCACGACGCGCTGCATGCACTCGATCTTGCGACCATTGACATCCTCTTCATCGAGAATGTGGGCAATCTCGTTTGTCCAGCGAACTTCGATCTTGGCCAGCATGCCAACGTCACGCTGCTCGCGGTCACCGAAGGCGATGACAAGCCGGCGAAATACCCGGTGATGTTCCGCGCATCCGACCTCATACTTCTGTCAAAGTCCGATCTCTTGGACGTTCTCGACGACTTCTCAACAGACGCGGCCGTGGGTCATATTCGCGCGCTCGCCAATTCGGCCGACGTGTTCGAGGTCTCTGCCCGGCGCGCCGAGAGTCTCGCCCCTTGGATTGCCTGGCTGGAGCGGGAGTTCGAAGGCGTGCGGAATGTTGCAGCATCGCGCATCGCCACCGTCCACGACGGCGCTCATCACCACCATCACCACCATCCGGTCCCGGGACGCAGATGAACGCACACCTGATCGGCGCGAAGGAATGGCTGCGGCGGATCAGCGCCCTGCCACTCGCCGGTCGAATCCGGGTGATGAACGTCTGCGGAGGCCATGAGCGCTCGATCTCTCAGGCGGGTCTGCGGGGCGCCCTGCCGCACGAGATCGAACTCATTCCCGGTCCGGGATGCCCGGTATGCGTATGCCCCGAAGAGGATGTGCACGCCGCGGTTCAACTTGCTCAGCGCAAGGACGTGATTCTGGTCGCGTTTGGCGACATGCTCCGTGTGCCCATCAATGTACCACGGTCCGAGCCGCGTTCGCTGGAACAGGCGCGCGCCGCAGGTGGCGACGTACGGCCGGTCGCCAGCCCGCGCGAAGCAGCGAAGATCGCTCGGACTAATCAAGATCGGCAGGTCGTGTTCTTCGCCGCTGGTTTCGAAACCACTACGGCGCCCGTCGCGGCGCTGATCGCGGAGGGCCTGCCACCGAACCTCTCGATCCTGTTGTCGGGCAGGCTGACGTGGCCTGCGGTGGCGATGCTGCTGGGCGGCGAAGAGCCCGGGTTCGACGCCCTGATTGCGCCGGGGCATGTTGCGACGATCATGGGTCCTGAAGAATGGCGCTTCGTGACCGAGGTTCATGCTATCCCGTCGGCCGTCGCCGGCTTCGAAGCCGATAGCCTGCTCGCTGCCCTCTACTCAGTGCTGCGCCAGCATCTGGAAGGTCGAGCGTTTCTAGACAATTGCTACCCCAACGTTGCCAGACCCGGCGGCAACCCCACGGCGCGGCGCCTGATCGGCGAGACGTTCGACATCGTCGATGCAAATTGGCGCGGGATTGGCGCCATTCCGCGATCGGGCTTTGCCTTGAAGCCCGAATTGGCAAGCATCGATGCCCATCGGCGCTTTGACTTAAGCGCCGATGAGACGCGAAAGCGGGCCGGTGAGATGCCGCCGGGGTGCGATTGCGCCCGCGTGGTCCTGGGCAAGATCTATCCGAACCAATGCGGACTGTTCGGCAGGGCTTGCACACCGCGAAATCCGATCGGCCCCTGCATGGTCTCCGACGAGGGCGCCTGCCGTATCTGGTGGGCGTCAGGTATCCGGCATTCTACGGCTGATGAACACGTCCCCGCACGATATTGACGCCCGGTTGGGCCGAACGGCGCGCCGGATGCTCATAAGTGGCAGGGTGCAGGGCGTGGGTTTCCGGCCCTTTGTCTATCGCACGGCGCAGCGGTTCGGGCTGACCGGCTGGGTGCGTAACGGCGCGGGAAAAGTGCTGCTTCATGTCGAAGGCCGCTCTGCCGATATCGCGCATTTCGAGACCGCACTGGTATTGGAGGCGCCATCGTTCGCCAGGCCTCGGCTGGAAACTTCGCACGACGTGGCCATCGAAGACTCATGTGGCTTTCGCATTCTATCCAGCGACGCCGACGAAGACGCGGACGTCCATGTTCCGCCGGATATGTTCTGTTGTGACGATTGCGCCGCGGAGTTCCGCGATCTGTCCCAGCGCCGCTTCCACTATCCGTTTACCAACTGCACGCAATGCGGCCCGCGATACACCATTATCGCAGCGCTTCCCTACGATCGGCCAAGCACATCGATGGCTGGCTTCGAGCTCTGCCCACATTGCCGCGCGGAATACGATAATCCGCTCGACCGGCGCTTCCACGCCCAGCCGCTCGCTTGCCCCGATTGTGGACCACAGGTCATCTTTCACAATGCCAACGTCTCCTCGCGCGGAGATTCAGCCTTGTCCGCCACGGTAGCGCTCCTCCGCGGGGGCGGCATCGTCGCGGTGAAGGGCGTCGGCGGGTATCATTTGATGTGCGACGCCGAGAGCGATGCGGCCGTCATGCGGTTGCGAGCGCGCAAACACCGGCCGCACAAGCCACTTGCGGTCATATTTCCCCAGCAAGGAGACGACGGACTCGAAGCTGTTCGCGCTTATGTGACACTGAATGAAATCGAAGCGCGCGCCTGCGTCGATCCGGCGCGTCCAATCGTGCTCGCGCGCCGCCGCAGGACCGGCCGCTTCAGTGACACCCTTGCACCTGGACTTAACGAGCTTGGCGTCTTTCTGCCCTATAGCCCGTTGCATCATCTTCTCATCGCGCGGTTTGGCCGCCCTCTCGTGGCCACCTCCGGCAATGTAAGCGGCGAACCGGTGATCACCGACGAGGCGGAAGCCGAGTGCCGGCTCGCGGCGGTAGCGGACGCGTTCCTTCACCACGATCGGCCGATCCTCCGGCCGGCCGATGACTCGGTCGTACGCGTAATCGCTGGAACGTCGCGCCCGGTTCGCCTCGGCCGCGGCATGGCGCCCCTGGAGATCGACCTGCCCGAAGCTTTCGTCGAGCCCACACTTGCTGTCGGTGGCCACATGAAAGGGACCATCGCGCTGGGATGGGGTCGTCGCGCCGTGGTTTCGCCGCACATCGGCGATCTCGATAGCCCGCGTAGCCTTAAGGTTTTCGAACAGGTGATCGGCGATCTGGCGGCTCTCTATCGCGTCGAGCCCCTGCGGATCGTTTGCGATGCGCATCCAGGCTATGCCAGTACGCGTTGGGCGCTCGCGCGTGGACTGCCGTTACTGCGTGTGCAGCATCATGCCGCGCACGCCTCTGCATTGGCTGGCGAACATCCTGACGTCTCCCGCTGGCTCGTCTTCACGTGGGATGGCGTGGGTCTTGGCGGCGATGGTGATTTGTGGGGCGGCGAAGCTCTGGTCGGCTCGCCTGGCGACTGGCGTCACGTCGCCAGCATGCGGCCGTTCCACCTCGCCGGAGGAGACAGTGCTGGCCGTGAGCCTTGGCGATCGGCGGCGGCCCTCATGTGGGAAACCGGGCGTGACTGGTCACCGGCGATCGAGGGCGCGGCGTTCGCCGCGGAAATCTGGCGAAAGCGGATCGGCACATCGCATACCTCTTCGGTCGGTCGCCTTTTTGATGCGGCTGCGTCGCTGATTCTCGGCCTAAACGTCGCGAGCTTCGAAGGGCAGGGGCCAATGGTGCTTGAAAGCCTCGCATGCGAGGTAAGCGGTCCCATTCCGTTGCCGCTCGCCCGTGGATCGGATGGGATCTGGCGAACCGATTGGGAGCCGCTCTTGCCGATGCTTGAGGACGGAGGCGTGGCGCCCGAGGTCCGCTCCAGTGTCTTCCACGAGAGCCTGGCGGGCGCGCTCGTCAGCCAGGCAAAAGCGATTGCGCAGGTCGAGACCTTCGAAGCGGTCGGGCTTGCGGGCGGCGTATTTCAGAATAGACGGCTGGCGGAACGGGTGATGGAACTTCTGGCCATCGAAGGCATCGACAGCTACCTGCCCGAGATGTTGCCCGCCAACGACGGCGGGCTCGCGTTCGGACAATTGATCGAAGCGCTTGGCCAAGCCTCTCATATCTCGCACCAAAAGAGGGCTCGATGATCGAAGACCGGCACATCACACTCGCCCATGGCAACGGCGGTCGCTACATGCGTGAGTTGATCGACGAGATCTTCGCGCGTCATCTCGCAAACCCCGCGCTCGATGTCGGCCTCGACGCTGCGGCGATCGAACTCCCGCCCAGCCACACGATTGTCATCACGACGGACGCCTTCGTTGTTCAGCCGCTCGAATTCCCGGGTGGCGATATCGGCTCGCTCGCTGTCAATGGCACGGTTAATGACTTGGCCGTCAGTGGCGCAGAACCCCGTTTCCTAACGCTCAACGCGATCATCGAAGAGGGGCTAGAAGTTGCCTGTCTCGATCGGGTCATCAAGAGCCTTGGCGTTGCGGCTCGGGCGGCGAACGTGCAGGTCGTTGCGGGTGACACCAAGGTCGTACCGCGTGGGCAAGGCGGCGGACTTTATCTCGCGACCACCGGCGTTGGTGCGCGCGCGCCAGGCGTAGTGCTCGGAATGGAGAAAATCCGCGATGGCGACGTACTCGTGGTCAGTGGCCCGATCGGCGATCACGGCGTGGCCGTCCTACTGGCGCGGGAGGAATTCGAGTTGTCGGGCTCCGTACAATCGGATTGTGCGCCGGTTACGGCATTCGCTTTGCCGCTCGCAGGCTTGAATGACGTCCGCTTCATGCGTGATCCCACGCGCGGCGGCCTTGCCACCGTGGCCCACGAGATCGGCGCGGCCACTTCGATGGATGTGCGCCTTGTCGAAGCGCACATCCCTGTCCGGGACTCAGTGCGTTCAGTCTGCCAAATGCTGGGTTACGATCCCCACTACCTCGCCTGCGAGGGGCGCGTCGTCGCTGTCGTGGCGCCCGAGGCTGTCGAAAGCATCCTGGCTTTGTGGCGCGCGCTGCCAGGCGGCGAATTTGCAAGCTGCATCGGTATGATGTGCGACGGTCGGGGCCGCGTCATTCTGGAAACGGAGATCGGCGGCGAGCGCTACCTTGAGGAATTGGAAGACGATCCGCTTCCACGGATATGCTGAAGTTTAGTGCCCATTGAGATTTTAACTGTTCCTGGTACCGGATACTCGGCATGGCTCGAATAGATGACAATTCGATTGTCTAGCCGCGACAGCACCCGCTTCAGGATTCGCGAAGCCTGGTCGTAGCCCAGATGTTCAACAGGTTCGTCAAGAAGGACAAGTGGAGAATCGCTGAGCAGCGCGCGAGCGAGATTCAGCCGCTGCGCTTCTCCGAGAGACAGCATATCCTGACTAATCCAGGCGTCGAGCCCGCCTGCGCTCGTGAGACGGCCGTCGAGTTCTACGGCGGCAAGAGCCAGCCAGCATTCCGTTTCGGATGCGCCGGGCGCGAAAAGGTTCTCACGAACGGTGTCGGAAAGAATAGCGGCATCGTGCAGACAGAGATGCGATATGACGCGACGGTAGGCGCCAAGCATCACCACTCCATCACCAATTAACTGCCCGTTATTGTCGGCGCCGATCCAGCCCGCAATTTGCTTAAGCAAGGTCGTCTTGCCGGTACCGCTTACGCCGACAAGGGCCGTAGAGTGGCCGGCACGGAAGGTCAGGTTGACTGCTTCGCCGAGACGGCGGCCGTCGGGCGCCTGCCGAGGGACGTTTCTGAGTATCAGCTCGCGCAGGATGGCCGACGAAGATGGCGAACTGTCCGGGGCGGTGATGGTGGACCACTCCTTGAGCCCTTCGCGGCCAGCCCGTTCTCGCACGCTTCCAAGTACGATATGCGAGACGGTATGTGCGGTCTCACCAAGGGCGAGCCAGCCAAATCCGAGGAAAGCGGGAATGAGAAGGGCGCTGCCGCGGCTTCCTGCCTGCCAGGCGGCGACCAAGATGCTGATCGACGCCAATGGGCCGGCAAGCCCCGCAAGCATGTCCAGCACAGCAAGTGCGCGCCGTTGAGCAAGCCGTTCGGCTTCCGCGTTGCTGAAATGACCGAAGGCGAGGGCGAGGATGTCCGGGAAAGCACGTTCGGCCTGTAGTGGTACAACCGAGGCCAATGCGGACCCCAGCAAACGACCTGCCGTTCGCTGCGAGGTTCTCACGGTGGTCCATTGCTGTCCTACCGCGGGCACCAGGCGGCGCAACGTCGTCAACACCGCGACCGACAATAACGCGATTGGCAGAAGTGCTAGGGGGGCCAGCCAAGCCGTTGCCCCGACCAGCAGGGCGATTCCCGTCAGCAGAACTCCTAGCGGCATCCCGACGCGCAAGCGCGCGTAGTCGACGTCCTCGACGTCCTCGATATAGTCGGCCAACCGATCCTGGTTGCCGAGTTGCCAGCCCGCAGCGCGGGTGGCCGGGGCTTGTGCCATGGCCAGGAACAGTCGCGCGCGCCGCTTCACCTGATCGAGAAGGGCCGCCCGATGTCCTACCACCCGTTCGCCATATTTGCCGAGCGTCTTGCTCAGCGCGAACAGCCGCACAAAGGCTGCTGGCGTATGAAAATTGAAAGCAAGAGCGGCCGGTCCCAGGCCCGCCAGCGCAACCGCGCCGAGGAACCAGGCGGATATGCCGGTAAGCAGGATCCCGGAGGCTGTGGCCGCGGCGGCGAGCACGACGGCCGTTCGCCACGGTGACTTGGCGCGAACGGACAGCGATGGAGGTGCCGCTGCGACGATCGAGGGGGCGACTGATCGTGTGCTCATGCGGCAACCGCCTGCTCGGCTCGAGGTTGCAGGACGAGATGCCGGCTGGCCCGTTCAATTAACTGCCCGTCATGCGTAGCGACGATGACCAGACGTCGCTCGGCCACCTCCGTCAGCACCTGCCGGACCAGCTTCGCCGTCTGCGGATCGAGTTTGGCCGTCGGCTCGTCGGCAATGACCACGCCATCAGAAAGCAGGATGCGGGCCACACCGATGCGCATGCGTTGCCCGCCGGAGAGATTTTCGCCACCCTCGGCAATGCGGGCATTGAGTTCCACCCGGCAGAAGTCGTTCGTCGAGCAGCCCGACATGGCTGGCCGCCTCTCGCAACTCAGCGTCGTCACGGGTTCTGCGATTCCAAGCGATCGCTTCGCCCAGCGTTCCCGCCGGCACATAGATGTCCGTCGATATCCAATCGCATCCTTCGGCCGACACCTGAAGCAGAGATTTGAAATCGGACAACGGCGTTTCGATTCCGGCGAGCATACGAAGCAAGGTCGATTTCCCGGAGCCGCTCGGCCCCGAAATCGCTACCAGACCGGCCAAAGGGAGACCTGCCATGTCGAACGCTCCGGCGATAGCAAAAGGCTTGCGCTCTGACGCGTCGGATTCGGTGAAATACCAGTCCAGCTCCTTGGCAGCGGCCTGTCCCTCGGCCTTGAGGTGATACTGCTCGGCATAGCGCCGGAACGGGGTGAAGAACTCCGCGGCGATGATGAGAATGAACAGGCTCTGCCAAAGCGCCAGATCCGAAAATCCCGGGATATGCACGAGCCCGAGATGGCCGAGGCCAAGGATTACAGCGAGCACGGCAATGGCGAGTGCGGAGAAGAAGTCGATGATACCGGCGTTGAGGAACGCAACTTTGAGCACGCCCATCGTGCTGTCGGCATAGAGGGCCATTCGCCGTTCGATCTTGTCGTGCTCGTCCTGCAAGGCATGATTGGCCAGGATGGTTGGCAACGTCCGGATGCGGTCCGAGAATTGCGCCGCTAGTCGGCCGAAGGCCTTCTCTTGCGCCTCGGCTCTGCCGCGGATGACGCCGCCGAGCGTCGCAAAGAAAACAACCATGACCGGAATTGTGAGAAAAAGCGTAAGCGCCGCTTCCCATGACACCAACGCCACTGCCGCTGCCGCGAGCGACGGACCGATGGCCAGCATGGATTTCGCCGCGCTATGGCTGATGACGAGGCTGGCAAGCGCACTCGGATAACGCTGCAGGCCGGCGACCAGCGCGCCGGCGGGTTTGGTGCGAATGCGCGCGGGCGGGCTTCGAGAAAGCGCGTCCTGCAGCGCTGTTCGTATCCTGTCGACGACCCGCTCCTCGGCGCCCGCCGCGGAAAGATCTGCGAACAAGCCTGCGCCGCTCGACAAAGCGAGGCAAGCGAGCGCACCGGCAACAGCCATCGTGTCGAAAGTCGCGTCCTCGATCAGGCGCCCGGCGAACACCGCGAGCGAACCCGCAAAGCCGATCCGGAACAACGTGCGCACGATCTGCCAGCCCAGTGTGGTGCGAAGCCCCGCCGCGCTGGATTTGCGGGACAAACTCAGTGCATCACGATCACGGTTGGTTGATTTCTCCGTAAGGTCTGCCGGAGTTGCCCGGTTGCGGCGGCGCTGAGACCGCTTTCCGTCATCTGATATTCGCATCATTTTTTAATGCCGTGATCCATGCGGTCGCGCTTTGACCCACGTCAAGTAAACCACCGCACAGACCGGCTAGAAGATCGCAAACCTCTCGAAAGGTGCATCTCCATGGTGAATCCCTTGCTCGTCGAGCTTTCTCGGCTGCAATTCGCGCTGACCGCAATGTATCACTTTTTGTTCGTGCCGCTGACGCTCGGGCTATCGGTCCTCGTGGCGATGATGGAGACCGTCTACGTGATGACGGGTCGTATCATCTGGCGCGACATGACCAAGTTCTGGGGTCTATTGTTCGGCATCAACTTCGCGCTTGGCGTTGCCACCGGCATCACCATGGAATTCGAATTCGGAATGAACTGGGCCTTTTACTCGCATTACGTCGGCGACATTTTCGGCGCGCCGCTCGCGATTGAAGGGCTGATGGCCTTTTTCCTGGAAGCAACCTTCATCGGCCTGTTCTTCTTCGGGTGGGACAGACTGTCCCCGCGCGCCCATCTTGCCGTCACCTGGATGGTGGCGCTTGGCAGCAACCTGTCGGCGCTGTGGATCCTGATCGCCAACGGCTGGATGCAGAATCCGGCTGGCGCTGTTTTCAATCCCGATACGATGCGTATGGAAGTCACGGATTTCGTCGCGGTGCTGTTCAACCCGACGGCGCAGGCAAAGTTTGTGCACACCGTATCCGCGGGCTATGTCTGCGGTGCGGCCTTTGCGCTGGGCATTTCGGCTTTTTACATCCTGCGCGGCCGTCACATCGAACTCGCAAAGAGGTCATTCGTGATCGCGGCTGCCTTCGGCGTCGCGGCCGCTTCGTCGGTCATCGTGCTAGGCGATGAAAGCGGATATACCATCACCGACAACCAGAAAATGAAGCTGGCCGCCTTGGAGGCGATGTGGCGGACCGAGCCGGCGCCGGCCTCATTCACAGCATTCGGCATCCCGGACATGCAGGCGCATGCAACGCATTATGCGATTGAGATCCCGTGGGTGATGGGATTGATCGGCACGCGCTCAATCGACCAGCAGATCCCCGGCATCTTCGATCTCGTGAAGACGGCCGAAGGGAGGATTCGAAACGGCCTTGTCGCCTATGACGCCCTGGAGAAGCTCAAGAAGAACCACGCCGACGCGGAGGCACGTGGCGTCTTCGACAAGACCCGCAGCGATCTCGGTTTTGCCCTGTTGCTGAAGCGCTTCGTCGATGACCCCTTGCAGGCGACGCCGGAGCAAATCCACGATGCCGCGTGGTCAACCGTACCCAGCGTTCCCTACATTTTCTTCGGCTTCCGCTTTATGGTCGTGTTCGGCTTTGTGCTGCTTGCCGTGTTCCTGATCTCGCTCTGGTACACGATGCGGGAAGCAGAGGCGCCGCGCTGGCTGTTCCGGCTCGCGCTTTTTGCCTTTCCGCTGCCCTGGCTCGCCGCGGAACTAGGCTGGTTCGTCGCCGAGTTCGGACGGCAGCCCTGGATCATCGACGGCGTGCTGCCCACCTTTTTGGCAACCTCGGAGCTTGGTGTCGTCGATCTGATCCTGACGATCGTCGGTTTCACGGCGGTCTATGGCGTGCTCGCCGTCATTGAATGCCGGCTGATGCTGCATGCGATCGGGAAGGGTCCCGAGGCGGTCAGCGAAGTGGGCTCCCTCGGTCAATTCGCAACGACAGCCGGTGCTCACGCACCGGCCGAGTGATCCGCACATATCGGGTTAGGAAAAATGGTCATGATTCATTCTCTCTTTGACTACACCACGCTGCGCCTGATCTGGTGGGTGCTGCTTGGCGTCCTGCTCATCGGCTTTGCAGTCACCGACGGCTTCGACATGGGCGTCGGCGCGCTGCTGCCCTTTGTCGCGAAGAACGACACCGAGAGGCGCGTTGCCATCAACACCGTCGGCCCGGTGTGGGAAGGCAATCAGGTCTGGTTTATTCTGGGCGGTGGAGCGATCTTCGCAGCCTGGCCCGCGCTTTATGCGCTGAGCTTTTCCGGCTTCTACCTCGCGATGTTTCTGGTGCTGTTCGCTCTGATCCTGCGCCCGGTAGGTTTCAAGTATCGTTCGAAGCGCGAGAGCGCTGCCTGGCGCCGGAACTGGGACTGGGCCCTGTTCGCCGGCGGTGCTGTTCCTGCGCTGATTTTCGGGGTCGCGGTCGGCAACACGCTCAAGGGTGTCCCCTTCCATTTCACCGACGATCTGCGGCCGATCTATGAAGGCACGCTGTTCGGCCTGCTCAATCCGCTGGCATTGTATTGTGGGCTGGTGTCGCTCGCGATGCTGGTCATGCATGGCGCAGCATGGCTCAGTTTCAAGTCGGAGGGTCCGGTGGCTGACCGTGCGGCGGCGTTCGGAGTGAAGGCGGCGCTGATCACCGCGGTCCTGTTCGCCGGTGGGGGCGTGCTGATCTGGCTGGGCGCTTTCGGCGGCTATCAAGTGACAAGTCCGATCGTATGGGACGGTCCCTCAAACCCGCTGGGCAAGACGGTCGCGATCAATTCATCCGCATGGCTGCAAAACTTCCGGGCCACGCCGTGGCTCGCGGTCGTGCCGCTGCTCGGCGTCGTCGCGCCGTTGCTGGCTGCGGCAGGTTTTGGCACGCGCCGCGCGGGGTTGACCTTTCTCGCCTCGAAACTTGCGGTGGCCTGCATCATCGCCACGGTCGGGCTGTCGATGTTTCCCATCATCCTGCCATCGAGCACCAGCCCGAACGATTCGCTGACGGTGTTCGACGCCTCGTCGAGCCGCGCGACGCTTCGCAACATGCTGATCGCGACGGTGGTTCTCCTGCCGGTCGTGCTTGCCTACACCGCCTGGGTCTACAAGGTGCTGTGGGGCAAGGTCAGCTCGAGCACCGTCGTGAACGCGGGATCGTCGGCATATTGAGCAAGCGAAAACGGAGACAAAACAATGTGGTACTTCGCCTGGATTCTCGGCCTTGGACTCGCGGCCACCGTCGGCATCCTCAATGCGCTATGGTATGAACTTCGCACCGTTCGTGAAAAAGACGAGACCAGCGCGCCTCAGCTGCCGACCCCATAATCCGATGACATAGGTTGACCGCTCAGTGGTCCCTTGGTCCTCTAGGCCTGCGGCCTGTGTTACAGAAAGCAGCCTCAATCCCGACCCAATAGCCGCGGTGATCGCGTGATCGCCGCCGAATTCAAATGTTTCGCCGCCTAGGCGCAGTGGCATGGGTTTGAAACGCATTTCTTCTCAGCGCAATACTGAGCGCCACCTGCTCGGAACTCCTGCAATGGCCGTCGAAGAACCAGCTTTCCGGACTGTTCTTGAGGAAAGCGCTTTCGAAATCCGTGACCATCCAGCGCTCGTCGTCGGCGAGGTCACCGTCACCGGCGATCAGAATGGCAGCCCGTCAATCACCTCATTTTATTCTCATTCAGAACTGCCAGTACAAATGCGCGTTACCCTCGACCAGTTCCGGTAGGAATACAGGTTTGAATGCGAGTGCTACTGATTGAAGACGACGTCATGATTGGGCAAGGGCTATCGAAAGCCCTTGGCGCAGAAGGCATGTCCGTCGACTGGGTGCGCGACGGCGCTGATGCGTCCGCTGCCTTGGCTGACGGCGGGTATTCGATCGTTCTCCTGGATCTCGGTCTACCGGACGCCGAAGGCTTCCACCTTCTGAAGGCGGCGGCGTAATGGGCTGAAGACGCCGGTGCTGGTCATCACGGCGCGCGACGGTCTGGATGACCGGTGTCCGGGCTCGACCTCGGCGCGGACGATTATCTCGTCAAGCCCTTCGAACTGCGTGAATTGCTCGCGAGAATGCGCGCGGTGCTGAGACGACATCAGGGGCGGGCGATTTCTCGCATTGTCTCGGGCCAGAGCGAACTCGACACAGAAACGCACGAGCTTTCGGTCGGCGATATAGTCCAGGTTCTACCGGCCGCGAGTACGCTTTGATGCACGCGCTGATGGAACGTCCCGGTCGCATTCTTTCGCGCGCTCAGATCGAAGAACGAATTTATGGCTGGGGCGAAGAAGTCGAAAGCAACGCCGTTGATGTGCTGATCTATTCGATCCGCAGAAAATTCGGAAAGGACGTGATCCTTAATGTTCGCGGAGCCGGCTGGATGTCACCAAGGTCGAGATCATGAGTTCGCTGCGTCGCACGACTCTCATCTGGATGACACTGCTCTTGACACTCGTCGGAACGGCAGCGGCTCTGATTGCCTATGGCTTCGAGACAAATGAGGCCTCGGAATTTCTCGACGGCCAGCAGCGCCAGATTGCTCTCAACGCGGGCGAAGGCTTGCGGAAAGATATGGCACCATCCGCCGATCAGGATCATGAGGACGAATTCTCGGTGACGATTTGGAACGCGGATGGCCATATCATCCACGCAACGATGCCGGAAGTTGAAATTCCCCGCCAGTCGAAACAAGGTTTCAGTGATATTTCCGTGGGCGGCCAGAGTTGGCGTGTCTACATGGCGACCGATGGCTTTAAGACGATACAGGTCGCGCAACGCGGCCTTTGGGGTCGCAGCACCTCTGCTGATCGTCATTCCACTCTCGTGGATTGTTGTCGGCTGGGCCATGAACCGAATGCTTGGACGGCTGGACACGCTCGCACGCGAGCTTGTTGAGCGCAGCGCCAGCGCGGACAAGCCGATCCCGCTGGACGGAATCCCCTCGGAAGTAGCGCCTCTCGTGAGGGGCATGAACCGTCTCATTGCTCGCCTGCGCGCCGCCTTCGAACAGCAAAAGCAATTTCTGGCCGACGCCGCCCATGAGTTGCGTACGCCTTTGGCGGCCATCCAGATCCAAGCAGACGGCCTTGCGTCCGGCGCTCCAGATACGGTAGCCGAACGCAAGACGGCAATCACGGACGGCGTTCGGCGGGCCAGCGGGTTAGTGAACCAGTTACTACGTCTGGCCCAACTCGACGAACCCCCGCCCGCCCAGTCGAATGCAGCGGTCGAGATTGCGCCGCTCCTTCTGGGCTGCGTGGCGGATTACGTCGAAATCGCCGGGCGAAAGGGTCTCGACATCGGCCTCATCGAGCAGGCGCAGGCGACTTTTCGCGGATCGCCGGTCGAACTTCGCGTCTTGCTGGAAAACCTAATCGACAACGCGGTCCGTTATACGCCGCCGGGTGGAACCGTCGATATCTCCTTACGGCGCGAAGGAGAACGGGCGGTCATCGAGTTTGTCGATTCTGGCCCGGGCATCCCGCCGGGTGCGGAAGAACGCATCTTCGATCGTTTCTTTCGCTCCGCGCCCGCCGATGTTGAAGGGACAGGCCTTGGTCTGGCTATCGTCCAGCGAATTGCGGAGCGCAACGGCATTTTCGTCACCGTCGCGAACCGTACCGACGGTCAGCGGGGAGTGAGGGCTCGTGTCGAACTGCCTTGCGCGGTTGGGCAGCCAGCCTAGCGAATTTGCGATGTTTCCTCGCGGCCAATGGCGCGGGCATTCCTCCCTCATTGGCTCCTAAGTCTGTCGGTTCAGACTTCATCTCGAAACCACGATGGAGTCGCATCCCCGCGACCCGTCCGGGTTTAGGGGTTGAAGGGGCTTTGGAGAACTCTATGTCTATGAATGTTTTGCGCCGATATGGCTTAGCTTGCGCTATGACAGGTTTGGCCCTCACACTTGCTTGGCCCGCGATGGCTTACACCGGCCAAAAACTGGCGAAGGAAGCAAAAATAAGCATCGCCGAGGCGCGCGCAATCGCTCTCAAGGCGCATGCGGGCAAAATCACTGACGAAGAACTTGAGCGCGAGGAAGGCGGCAGTAGCCTGCGATATTCCTTCGACATCAAGAACGGCCGCGTGACGCAAGAGGTCGGCGTCGATGCCATTACCGGACGCGTGCTGGAGAATGCCGAAGAAGGCGCAAATCCGGATTGAACGCTCGCTGATTGAAACACGGGCGAACGCGATTGGAATTTCCGATCGCGTTCGCGACGTTGAATGGATCGTAGCATGAACGATGCAGCAGGAACCGCATTGAGCAAAGTACCGGAGGTGACGCTGGCATTCTGGGTCATCAAGATCCTCGCGACGACCCTCGGAGAAACCGGCGGCGATGCCGTGACCATGTCGATGCATCTGGGTTACGCGATCGGCACCATCATATTCTTTGGCGTCTTCACTTTCGCGGTCGCAGCCCAGATTGCTGGAAAATCCTTTCACCCGTCTCTGTACTGGACAACGATCGTTGCGACCACGACGGTCGGAACGACAATGGCGGACTTTGCGGACCGGTCGATGGGGATCGGCTATGCCGGGGGCTCGACGATCCTCTTCCTTGCGCTGATGGCTTCGCTGGCTATCTGGCGCTGGTTCGAGGGCTCCGTCTCCATCGACACGATCGCCAAGCCCAGGGTCGAGGTCTTTTACTGGATGACAATCCTGTATTCTCAGACGCTCGGCACGGCGCTCGGCGACTGGATGGCCGATACAAACGGTCTCGGCTATGAGGGCGGCGCGCTGGTGTTTGGTGCGGGCCTGGCGCTCGTCGCCGCCGCGTATTTCTTGACGAATGTCTCCCGCGTTCTGCTGTTCTGGCTCGCATTCATCCTCACGCGACCTCTTGGAGCGACCCTTGGCGATCTCCTGGACAAGCCGCTTGCGGAGGGCGGGCTAGCGATCAGCCGTTTCTACGCCTCGGCAATTCTGGCTGTCTTGATCGTCGCCCTGATTGTCCTGCTCCCACAAAAAGCCGGTGAGCATCCAGGCGCACGCGAGCGCAACGCGTGAGGCATTGTCCCCGAGTTCCGGCGCCAAAGCAGCGAGAGGCTCAATCCCGGCCCGATGGCCGCGGCGATCGCGTCCGCCGCCTCAAGCAGGCGACGTCGCGTGATCATCGTTTCCTTCGTCCCATGCCCGAGCAAATATATAAGTGAGATGTTTGTCAGCCGCGCGCGAGCATTGCCCGGATCGCGCCGCCGAAGGATCCCTCTTCGAGGAACTTGATGCCGAGATAGCCGCCGCCGAGGATCGATAGCCAAGCAATCACGCTGCCGACCGCGAGCGTCGACATCCCCGTGACGCCCTGACCAATGGTGCAGCCGAGCGCCAAGACGCCGCTGGCGCCCATCAATGCCGCGTCATTCAGAATAAAACCACGAACTCTTATGTTATTGAAATCCAAATGTAATTTTCATGATGGCGGCCGGCTCACGTTGTCAGCTTGTTGATTCTCCCCGCCAACACGGCCGGTATGAAAAGCCAGTTGATTTCGTTCTGAACGATGGCGGACGATAATGTGGCAGGTCCATCGCAAAGAAGTGGATTTCAGCATCTTCGAGACCGTTCTGGCGTTGATGCCGAACCGATCCGCCGCCCGTACGCTCGCTGATCTCCTCGATCAAAACCGCGCGCCGGACCCGCGCGTAAGGCAGCTCCACTGTGTTCATCCACGCCCCCTGCCGACTCAGGCAAAGAACTCTAACGCCGCAGTTTGCTCCGGCGCAATCGAACCAATTGGCAGCATCATTGAGGGATTATTGCGCCGGCTTTTAAGGATGCCTGTTGCGGGTGCAAATGCTCTGATGTTAGCTTCTCAACAAAGTGAAAATACGGGTCGGGTTCATCATATGAACCGTGCAACGCTGATCGCTGCCACCTATAATCAGCGACGCAACGGATCGTGGTGAGGCCACCGGGAAACGATGCGCGGTCAAGGACGGGCAGATCATACGCGGCAAACTCCTCGGCTCAACCAAACTCGCCAGCGGGCGTTTCGCCGTAATCGCTGACGGGCTCAGCTTCAGCCTCGTACCGTGGCGACCGATCATCGAGAAAGAGATCGGCCGAGAAGTCATCGGTGTCATGCGCGTCAGCGACAGTCTCCTGGCATCTTGGCCGAAAGGGGGCTCGCAATCCAGGCTCGATGTCCCGTGGAGCGGCGACAGATCTCCGGAGAAAGGGAATGGAAGGTTGTCGCAAACCAGATCGGAGTAAGCCCGGAGGCGCTCGATCGGGAAATCGTCAAACGCCACGAGCAAAGGCTGACATAGAGTGGGTGCTGCGCCGATGGCGATGATCAACTACAACGTAACGACAGCCGCTGGGTCAAGATCTTTTATTCAGGCGGAAGGGAGTTAAACCTTGAAGATCCTCATACCCGTTGACGGTTCGCCAGCGTCGATCCGGGCGCTCAAGCTCGCCATCGATCAATTGCCGAAAGCCAACTTTGTCATCGTGAACGTCCAGAACACGGTGACGCTCAACCTGGGCGGAGGTGGCGGGATCATGCCGCTGGACTGGATCGAACAGCAGGAAGAAGCGGCGACCCGGAAAGCATTGCGAGAGGCTGTTACCGTCTGCAGCGGGGCCGGAGTTGCTTACGTGACCCGTTCGGAGCGAGGCGCGATTGCGGAGACCGTCGCTCGGGTGGCCCAGGAGGAGAACGTGGCGCAGATCTTCATGGGAACCAGGGGACTGGGCGGGGTGCGCGGCCTAGTCCTCGGTTCGGTGGCCACACAGCTGCTGCATCTGGCCGACGTGCCGGTAACGCTTGTGAAGTAGCCAGGTTTGCGCGACTGCGCGCAAACCTGTTCAGAGTCAGTTAGTGTCCGTCCCCGACCATTCCGAGGTCAAGTTTCCTGCGATCATGGCCTTTCGCACCTAAAGCGGCCGGCGTTCTATAGCCGGATCAGGAGGCACCCGACCAGCGAACTCGGACGCTGGAGCGCCGTCGCGCGGCCCAAAGGCATTCCGGCGTCCGACCACGACTTCAATTTCCTTGTGTCGTCCCTCGCTCAAGGCTGAAGCGGATTGCACCCATTGCCCACTTCGGGCGCGATGCCCATTGCCTCAAGGACCGGCGATAGCTGGATCGCACGGGATGAATCGGGCCCATCGGCCTGGCGCACTCACCTCCGGCCGCCGCTTACATCGGCTTCAGACCAACGGCGCGACAGAGTCGAGTTGATCTCGCGCAAGCGATCATGACCCGAACTGTGGAATTATGCTTTGCGCGAACACTTCGAGGAGGGATTACATGCGCAGGTTCGCCTTGATTGCCGCCATCGCGGCAATCCTGTCAGTTGGTGCCATCCTGCCCAGCAATGCCGAGGCCGGGTGCTATCGATTGGGCGAGGCTGGTTATCACTGATATCGTTATTGCTGGGGTCCTCGTTGGATCTACCCGCACTATCGCATCTGCCGGCACGGCTATTGTTGGTATCGTTGACATTTCTTGTCCTCCGGCAGCCACGACGCGGTCTCGTATCAACGCGTAGAACTCCAATCGCGCCGGCGGCGTGGGTGCGCTCGAAGCATCGCGCAACGCCGAGGTCGCGACCGGCGGTTTTGAGCCAAGTCAATGCAAGCACGATGTCTGGAAGGAGACCGACGGCCGACGTAGCGCCGGCACACGCTGTCGGTTGCCGCAATTGACGTAAATCAATCTGGATGCCGCATCCTAGATTATTTTTGCACAGATTGCGGAGAACGTCATGGCCCACTACCGTGTCCGCTTTATCAAGACGCTAAACGATGACACTGGACATCCTCACGAATGCATCGAGGGGATTGTCGATATTCGCCGGGCGAGGAGCCTGGATCGAGCGGTGCAGGCCGCGAAGCATCGGTTCGAACGCATGAAAAGGATTCCGCAATGGTCCTTTTATGCGGATGCGTTCGAGGTGGATATCGACAGGGAAGGCCGAAGTTAGTCCGGGCGCGCGCGATAGACTTGAATGCAAATGGTCGTGGCAAATCGATATTTCCATCGCCCTTCCGGATTCGAGCGTGGAGTCAAAGGACATCCTTATGGCCGGAGCAACTTTCCTTGTCGGTAGGGGCAAGCCGCTTCCGCTTGGGCTCAGTCAGTCGGATGGTGGATTCAACCTGGCGGTATTCAGCCGTCATGCAACCAGCATTGGGTTGCTGGTTTTTGACAACTGCGACGAGCAGCCGATTGAACTCATTACACTCGATCCGAACAGCAACCGCAGTGGCGATATTTGGCATGCCCAACTGAGCGCCGATTTTCGAGGCAAGAGTTACGCGTTGCGGGTTGATGGACCGTGGTCTCCTGAGCACGGCCACCGCTTCGACCCGCGGCTACCACTTATCGATCCCTACGCGGCAGCGTTGACGGACTCCTCCGCTTGGCACGCACTGGGGGCTGCAGATCCCCGAGATGAGCGGCCGGACGCGGTTCGCTCCGCGCGCGCGGTGGTCGCCGAGGGTGGATTCGACTGGCAGGGAGACACCTTTCCACGCCTCCCTTGGTCGGAGACTGTGATTTACGAGACGCACATCCGCGGATTGACGGTTCACCCGTCTTGCGGTGTGGTTCACCCGGGAAGTTACCTCGGGCTTATTGAGAAGATTCCTTATCTGCGCGCGCTCGGAATAACCGCCGTCGAGCTAATGCCGGTGCAGGAATTTTGCGAATTCGAAATTGGGCATCGGACGAGAAAACCTCTGCGTAACTATTGGGGCTACAATCCGGTCGCGCTTTTTGCGCCCAAAGCAAGTTATGCCAGTGCCAACAGCATCGATGCACCACTCACCGAGTTCAAGACCATGGTTCGCGAGCTGCATCGGGCGGGAATCGAGGTCATCCTGGACGTGGTCTTCAACCACACGGCCGAAGCGGGCGAGAACGGACCGACGTTCAGCTTTCGCGGGCTGGACAACTCCATCTATTATTTATTGAAAGCAGGAACTGGCCGTTACGTCGACTATACGGGCTGCGGCAACACGCTGAATTGCAATCACCCCATCGTTCGCTCCCTGATTATCGACTGTCTGCGGCAGTGGGTGAGCTCCTTCCACATCGACGGCTTTCGCTTCGATCTGGCATCCATCCTTGGCCGCGACACCGAGGGCAGGTTGCTCGCCAATCCGCCTTTATTGGAACAGGTCGCGGAGGATCCGCTGCTGCATCACACCAAGCTGATCGCAGAGGCATGGGATCTCGGCGGTGCCTTTCAGGTTGGCCACTTTCCCGGTCGGCGCTGGGCCGAGTGGAATGCTTGCTTTCGTGATGATGTTCGCCGCTTTTGGCGCGGAGATCCCGGCACGACGGGCGCGTTCGCGACAAGGCTTTGCGGCAGCGCCGATCTCTATCAGGCTGCCCAGGAAAGTCCGGTCAACAGCATCAATTTCGTGAGTTGCCACGACGGCTTCACGCTCAACGATCTCGTCAGCTATGCCCATAAGCACAATGAGGAGAACGGCGAGGACAATCGGGACGGTATCGACGAGAACTATAGCGACAACAACGGCGCCGAGGGCCCCACCGAAGTTGAAGCGATCGAAAATGTCCGGCTGCGCCAGATCAAGAATTTTTTCGTCACCTTGCTGGTTTCGCGCGGCATCCCCATGCTGCTGGGCGGCGACGAGTTCCGCCGCACCCAGCAGGGCAACAACAATGCCTATTGCCAGGACAATGAGATATCCTGGTATGACTGGCGCTTGGCTCAGCAAAACGCCGACCTCCAGCGCTTCGTCAGCCGATTGATCGCATTTCGCAAGGCACATTCTGTGCTGCGGGCGGAAGCTTTCTATTCGGACGCCGAAATCGTCTGGCTCGGAATCGACGGGTACCCGCCGGAGTGGCATAGCCGCGAGAACCGGATCGGTTGCATGATCCTCGGTGGAAGTGGTGGCACATCGCCGGCGCTGTGCCTTTTGTTCAACGCGGCGCTTCGACCGTGTCGCTTCGTGTTGCCGGCGCCTCCGGTTGGCCAATGGCGAATCGCGGTCGACACCGCACGAACGTCCCCTGAAGACATTCCCGATCGAGGCTATGAGCAAGGGGTGGTCGACGAAATCATTCTGACCGAACGTTCATCAGTTATTCTAACCTGCTGATCGGTCAAGCCCTGGGACGCTCGAGCTGATGGCTGGTCGCGACAAAGGAAGTATGTTGTCCTGGCTCGCCTCGTGAAAAGTTTGTTGGCGCGTTTTGGAATCGCCGCCGCGGCATGAAGCCAAAGGCACCGCACCTGGTCCGGGGTCCGTCGCAGCAGCGTTCGGTGCGATCTTGCGGTAGATGGCAAAATAGCGGCGTGCAGAGTCGGTCCAACCGAATTCACGACTCATGGCCCTCCGCTGCATTTTGCGCCATCGGGTCGGTCGCGAGTAAAACGCGATGGCACGGTCGAGGCCCCCCAACATCGCCGAGGTGGTCGCGTCGCGGAAGGCAAACCCGGTCGCGCTGCCGCCGCGGATTGTCCACTCGGTTGCATCCACGATTGTGTCGGAAAGCCCTCCGACATGCCGCACGATCGGAAGGGTACCGTAACGCATTGCGTAGAGGGGTGTCAGTCCGCATGGCTCGAAGCGGCTGGGGTGCAGGAGCAGGTCGGCCCCCGCCAGCAGCCGGTGGGCGAGCGGCTCCTCGTAACCGATCCGCACCGCCAACCGACCCTTGTAGTGCTGCACCGCGTCCAGGAGTTTTGCTTCAAGAACCGGATCTCCCTCGCCGAGCAGAGCGAGCTGCACGTCGCGTTCAAGGACCATGTGCAATGCGTGATAAACGATGTCCGCCATCTTTTGGTCGGTAATCCGGCTGAGCCAAGCAATCAATGGCGCGGCGGGATCGACGGTGAGCCCCAGTTCGCGCTGGAGCTCAAGCTTGCACGTCCGCTTGCCCGAAAGGTCGTCGGCCGTGAAATTTGCGGGAAGATCCTCGTCACGCGAAGGGTTCCAGACGTCATAGTCGACCCCATTGAGGATGCCGCTCAAGTCGTTCGCACGGTGACGCAACAAGCCGTCTAGTCCGCAGCCATAGTCCGGCGTCAGGATCTCGCGCGCGTAAGACGGACTGACCGTCGTGATGCGGTCACTGAACTGAATTCCGGCCTTGAGGAACGATACCTGCCCGTAGAATTCGACTCCGCCCGGCGTGAACAGGTCGTCGGACAAGCCGATGTCTGCCAGGATCGATCGCGGGAACAGGCCCTGATAGGCTAGATTATGGATCGTAAAGACAGTTGCCGGCCGGTTGTCCGGCCGCTTTGCGAGCAGGAGCGGCAATAGCCCGGTGTGCCAGTCGTTCGCATGCACCACGTCGGCCTGCCAACCGCTTACGACCTCGCCGCAGGCCAGGTTCGCCGCAATGTGACAAAAGGTGGCGAACCGCTGCGCGTTGTCCGGCCACTCGCGGCCCGCCTCGTCCCGATAAGGGGTACCCGGACGATCATAGAGCGCTGGCGCGTCCACTAGCCAGACCGGCACTCCGCTGTCAGGCATCCGGCCACCAATAAGTCGTATTGTCCCGTCCTGCCAGGGAATTTGCGCCACCACAGACTTTTCAGCAATGGCCGATAAGGCTTGCCGATAAGCGGGCAGGATCAGTCGCACATCGATGCCGAGTTCTCTGAGCGCGCGCGGCAACGCCCCGCTCACATCACCGAGACCGCCTGTCTTGGCAAGCGGATAGGCTTCGGCCGAAGCAAAAAGAACACGCATCACATTTTCCTCCCCGCATGGTAAATAGACGCGGCCCGGGCGGTCGCATGTTGACGCAGATCAACTCGCGCGAATTTGCGTCATCCGAGATATCTGGACCGCAGGGAATTCCGTCCGGACCTTGGAAGGCGGACGTACGCTAGGTGCCGAGACCCAAGGATGCGCCGATGCCATCCTCTCAACAACAGGCGGCGTCGGCGCTCCGGATTCGCCCGCCGGCCAAGGGAAGGATCAGGTCTGCATGAACCCTATTGACCCATTTCTACGGCGCACGTGTATCGCCTATTTCTCGATGGAGATCGCACTGCGGCCCGAAATGCATACCTACGCAGGCGGGCTTGGCGTGCTCGCCGGTGACACCGCTCGTTCGGCCGCCGATTTGGAACTTCCGATGGTATTTGTGAGCTTGGTCAGCCGGTCAGGCTATGTCCGCCAGGAAATCGATGCCGAAGGGCGCCAGATGGCGCGCCCCAATCCCTGGGCTCCGGAGCAATTCACCGATCCTCTCGACGCTATGGTGGCGGTACCGATCGAAGGACGCGAGGTGTGGATCCGGCCGTGGCTCTTTCGTCTGACTTGCCCGCTCGGCCACCGCATACCAGTACTGCTGCTCGACACTGACCTCGATCAGAACAATCCTGACGACCGACAAATCACCGATCACCTCTATGGTGGTGACGAAGCCTATCGCCTCAAGCAGGAGATCGTCCTCGGAATCGGCGGCGCCCGCATGTTGCAGGCGCTCGGCTTCGACATAAAGACCTATCATCTCAATGAAGGACATGCCGCGCTTCTGACGTTGCACTTGCTTCGATACTTCCGGCAGCCAGCCGAAGATGTTGCACCGGGAGAGTCGCCTTACGACCATGCACAGGTGCGCGAGTATTGTATTTTTACGACCCACACGCCGCTTGAAGCGGCGTTTGACAAGTTTCCCTACCAACTCGTTGAGCGCTTGCTGGACGATTACATCGAGATTGCGGAAATCAAGCGTTTCGCCGGCCAGGAACATCTCAATATGACCCGGCTGGCGCTGCAGCTCAGTGGGCGTATCAACGGCGTTTCCGAGCGCCATGCCGAAACGACAAGCCGGCTTTTCCCCGGCTACCGTGTGCGCGCCATCACCAATGGCGTGCACGCGCCGACCTGGACCCACGCCAGCTTCGCGCGCCTTTATCAAGTCCACTTTCCGCACTGGGCCCACGAGCCGGAAGTCCTAACGCGCGCAGACCAACTCTCCGATGAATTGATCTGGAATGCGCATCAAGAAGCAAAGCGTGATCTGCTGGCGCAGATCAAGGAGGCGTCAGCTATCGCGCTGCGGCTCGACGTCCCGCTGATCGGTTTCGCACGACGCATGACGCAGTACAAGCGCCCGGACCTGTTGTTCAGTGATCTCGACCGCATTGTCGCAATTGCGCGTCAGCGCGCGTTTCAGGTTGTGTTCGCAGGAATTGCGCATCCCAGCGACGGATTGGGGCAAAGTCTGATCGAGAGCATTAATCATCACATTCGCCAGATCGCAAATGCGATTCCGGTCGTGTTTCTGCCCAATTACGATATCCGAATCGCAGCGAGCCTGGTTTCGGGTGCGGACGTCTGGCTCAATACGCCGCAGCCTCCATTGGAAGCATCCGGCACGAGCGGGATGAAGGCGGCTCTCAACGGCGTCCTGAATTTGAGCGTGCTGGACGGCTGGTGGCTCGAAGCACACATCGAAGGCGTGACGGGTTGGGCAATCGGCGCCAGCGATGATGGCGCCGAAACGCATGCCGGGGATGCCGAGGATCTTTACCGCAAGCTCGAACAGGCTGTGCTGCCGCTCTATTACGATGATAGACCGCGCTGGATTTGGATGATGAAGCAGGCGATCGGCAAGATCGGTTCCTATTTCAACAGCGCGCGCATGATGCGTCGATACGCGACCGAAGCATATATTCGATAAGCGGAGCCCGGGCTCTCGCCATCATTCCTGCAACAAAACCGAGGCAGCGTGGCAGGCTCGCTCTTGGCGAGGGCCCCAGCGCTGGTTCAGAACACCAGCACCCTGTCGGCAGCAAGACAAGTATCCTCCAGAACGAACGAGGTCACCTTCGGTATTGATTCTCGCCTGAAAACTAAAAGGAGAACAGTCATGACCAAGTTCGGGTTAATTGGAGCGACGGCGCTTACGCTCGCGCTTGCGGCGCCGGCAATGGCTCGCGACGTGACCATGTTAAGGGCGCAACCACCGGCGCAGTGGTTTATCCTCATGCGTACGACGCCCGCCCGCCATCGAGGCCTCACTTAAGCGATCAACGTCGGCTCATCCGCTCGGTCCTCCGATCCGCGGGTTTCATCGCTTCCCTGCAAATCATCCATAGGCCCGGTAGCATTGGTAGCCACAGGGTGAAACCGCGCAGTATGAGTGTGGCGGCAAAGCTCGCTTCAAGGCCCCCGCCCATCAAGTGAAGTAGCCCGGTGCAGGTTCCTTCGAAGGAGCCAAGACCGAGGGGGATGGGCGATAGGGTTGCGACCACGGAGGCGAGTACGAAGCTCATAAAGGTACTTCCGACATCGACAGTCAGGCTGACGGCGCGGCCGGTGCACCAAAGCGTCGCCGCATCGAGAAGGAAGATGCCGGTCTGGAAAACTATAACCTCGAAGATGAGGCGAGGGTTGCGCAATATATCGACTCGAACTTGACCGAGCATCTTCGCCAACTGAGCGAATGGCCCCCAACGCTGAACGGCATCCGGAATGAGATCGTCTCGGGACCGCGACAAGATCAAAAGTGCCATCCCTAAAGTTGCGACGACGATAGCGAAGGCGATGAATAGCGCTCTCCATGCAGTGTTGAGGTCACCGCTATGCCAAAGCAGGACAAAGGCGAGCAAGCCGACCAGGAAATAGGCAACGTAGTACGACAGTGCGGCTATCAGGAGCGCGGTAACGGCGATTGCAGAGGCAACGCCGCGACGCGTGAGGCCACGTACAACCATAAGGCTACCACTGAGCCCACCGGTGGGGATGGCCTGATTAGCAAAAAGCTCGACTAGCGAAAGTCTGAGCAAGCTCAAGAATCGCAGGGGCGATCCGACCCGCTTTAGGACACGGAACCAGACAGCAGCTGCGCAGACGTAGGTCGCCAATTGGCAACTTAGGGCCGCTGCTAGCCAGACCGGATGGGCGCGACGGAGTATCGCCAGAAAGATTTTGATGTCGCCAAAATGCAAAATGAAGACCACTACCCCCGCGAGAACCACAGTTCCGAAAAACCACGCTGCGATCAAGTGGTACCAATTGCCGGTCCAAGGGGGCGCGTCAGGAAGATCAAAAGGAACGGATTGAGCAGGATCCGATGAAACAGAAGCGGACCCGCTATTTTCGATCGGGTCCTTGATCTGTCGCGAGATCTGCATCCGAAGCTTCCTGATTGATGTCTGCGTGCGGCTGCTGCGATCCGCGCAGCCGGAGAAAATCATCATGCATAGCCGCAGGCCTCAAACACAAGAATTGGGTCGTCTAGGTTGATAGCTCTGACGACCCAACACGAGGTCAACGCCCTGACACGGCGTGTTCGGATTGCCCTTTATCCGATGGGAATGGCAACGAAACTGGTCGTATCGCCCCGCTTCATGCGCATCAGAATTGCATGTTTCGACTGAGCGCGGGATTCGTCCACGATCTTGCGGACTTCGGTGGGCGTCTTCACGGCATGGCCACCGACATCCAGGACAATGTCGCCGGTTTGCAGCCCGCTTTCTGCCGCGCGGCTATTCGGATCGATTTCGACGACCCCGACGCCCTCATCGCCGGCGCCTGCTACGGCACTTGCAGGAGCCAATGTGAGGCCGAGAATCTTTGGCTCGCTCGGCGCCTTCTTCTCCTCTACCTTTGCCTGTGCCGAGGTACGAGGCAGCTCACCCAGCGTCACCGTTACGGTCTTTTCTTGCCCGTTGTGGAAAATGCCGAGCTTGGCCGAAGTCCCGGGCGCAATCGCGGCGATTTTCCTGGCGAGACCGCGCGGGTCCTTGACCGCCTGCTCGTTCACGGAAGTGATGACGTCGCCGGTTTCGACCCCGCCCCTGGCTGCTGGACCACCGGGCTGGGCAATCGCGACGAGTGCGCCCTCAGGCTTTTTTAAACCCACGGCTTCGGCGATAGCCGGCGTGACCGGTTGAATCTGCACGCCGATCCAGCCGCGCGTAACCTGACCCTTGTCCTTAAGCTGCTGAACAATGAGCTTCACGGTCTCGGCCGGAATGTCGAAGGCAACGCCGACGGAACCTCCAGACGGGGAATAGATCGCCGTATTGACCCCGATCACCTCGCCTTTGACGTTAAAAGACGGTCCTCCCGAGTTGCCCTTGTTCACCGGCGCATCGATCTGAATGAAATCGTCGTAGGGGCCTGAGCCGATATCGCGTCCGCGCGCCGAAACAATGCCGGCTGTGACGGTGCCGCCGAGTCCAAACGGGTTACCTACTGCAAGAACCCAATCACCAATGCGAGGTTCATCCGCCGCGAATCTCACATATGGAAAATCGGTGTGCGCGCTAACCTTGATGAGCGCAACGTCCGTCTGTGGGTCCGTGCCGATCACCTTGGCCTGGTACGTCTTGCCGTCATCAGTCGTCACCTCGAAGCTCTTACCGTTCGCGACGACGTGATTGTTGGTTACGATGTAACCGTCGCCGGAGATGAAGAATCCAGAGGCCAACCCGGTCGCCGACTTCGGAACAGGGCTGTCGGGGATCGGAACCCCGAACTGGTGGAAGAAACGATCCAGCGGCGACCCGGGAGGAAATGGAAGTTCTTGTTGCGTGTCGCCTGATGAGACGGCCTCCTCGAGCTTCACGCGGACGCCGACGACCGCCGGCTTAACGCGTTCGATGATATCGGCGAAGCCAAACGGAGAAGGAGCACTCGCGGCATCGACCTCGGCCGCAACGGCACAGGAGCCCGGCACCCACCCGGCGCCGGCCGTTACCAGCCACGTGCCGAGCGCCAGGGCAGCTATGTAACGCGAAGCCAAAAGGCGAGAGCCGCGCGGCGTGCGGCGTAGCGCATGTCTACCAGAGTCAGCATGGTCGATCATTGATAGTCCCTCCATTTGCGATGTCCTCGAAACGACGCCGCGGCTGTCGGCAGCGGCTATTTGGCGACAAGGTTGTAGATCCAGGCGATGATTACACCTGCGACCAAGCCATCGACGAAGGCCCATATCGCGCCGATCATCGCACCTGTGATTGATGGGCCGTAGCCGAGATAAAGAGATCCGAGAGTTTCGACGAGGGCAGTGCCCCAGCCGAACATGGCGAAGATGCCTGCGCAGGAAACGTAGAAGGCCCACAGGACACCGATCGCGATGCCGAGAGCAAACGGCTGAGATTTGTTCATGACATTGAACTCCATCGGAGATCTCACGTTGGCGGTACCGGCTCAGCTGGCGCTGGCGTATTGCCGCCGCGTTGGCCTAACCCCATCGTCAACGCGGTCAGCCCGGCAATACCGCCGAGTTGCATGCTCTCCGCCGCGGTGCTGGGGACTATGACAATGGTGGAATTCTGCTTGAGCCCCTCATACAGCATATTCATCGCGCGCAAATGAAATGCAGTCGGATTGCCGGCATAGGTTTTCGCAGCCTCGCCGAATTTCTCCGCGATCTGCCGCTCCGAATCGCCCAGGATGACGCGGGCCTGACGCTCACGCTCGGCCTGCGCCTGCATCGACATGGCATCTTCCAGCGCGGGCGGAATCAGCACGTCCTTGACCTCAACCGAAATGACATTGATGCCCCAGGGTTCGGTCCGCACATCGATGATCTTCTGCAGCTCGCCGCTGATCTTTTCCCGTCCTTCCAGCATATCCGACAGCATGGTTTTGCCGATGACGTCGCGAAGGGCGGTCTGCGCGGCCCAATTGATAGCGCTCCTGTAGTCGGCAACGTCGAGGGCCGCCTTCTTCGGATCTACCACCTTCCAGAACAACACCGCATCGACATCCACCGGGACCGTATCCTTGGTAAGGGTTTTTTCTGCCTTGAATGCGCTGGTGATCACGCGGGTGTCGATCCAATGGGAGATGACGTCGACGATCGGCACAATTAGAAAAAGTCCCGGCCTGCGTAACGCCTGGAAGCGGCCGAGCCGCAACACCACGGCGCGCTCCCACTGATCTGCGATCTTGATGGCAAGGGAAACGATGAAGGCGACGACAAAGGCGGCAAGCATCAGCCAATAGCTCTGCCAGCTCCCCGACACGCCATAAATCGCGTAACTAAGCACCGCGCCGCCTATAACAATAACGACGAAGACGAGCGTTGCGAATGAACTGGTCGGTCTCATGAGTTGAACCTCTGCAAATGAGCTAACGAGGCAGTCGAGTGACAGGATTCCAAGTGACAGATTTCCCATTCCACATGGACCTCCCGGATCGGCAAACTGAAAGCGCCGATTTTGGAGTCCTTTAACTTAGTTTACTTGCGTCGCCTTTCCGCGTGTGTTCGCCCGCATGCACCGACTGTTCCTCGATCCGCGCCAAATGCTAGTCAGTGTCCCACGGACCGGCCAACAAAGTCGCGGCGGGATCGACCGCGCGCAGCACGATTTGAACCTGCTCCGCCTCCTCTTCCATGCCTATCCAGCGTAATTTTTTGACAAGTTTTACGAGCTCTGTCGATGTGCGCTCCTCAATGGGGCTGTGAGGATGCTCTTCAATATTCGAAGAGGTTCCCATGGCTAACCTCGCTGCTCGCGCTTCTTGATGGCCGTGCATGCTTCTTCGCAGCGTCAAGAGCTGCTTCCGGGGCCATTAGGCCGCAAGCCTTTGGCCAATAGCTGAGCTCCCGACTCCGCCAACTTCTGAGCGCCAGCGAAGATGCCCTTGGCGTCCTCGGCCGCCCTTTCCATATGCCGGGTCGCCCATTCCTGATAGGCGGTAGCAACTTCGGGGACGGAGCGGGCTGCGGTTAGCTTGATCGCAAGCTCGGACGCAAGCGTTGTTTCGGACTGCATCCGATTGAACCAGTTCTGGCTTATTTCTTGAAGCTTCTCAAATTGCTGCGTCTGAGCTGCAAAGAGCTCGTCCAGACGCTTCTTCCCCATTGCCGCAAATTCCGGTGGAATTAGAGAAATTAGATTCGGCGTTCCCGGTTGCTGCGCCTTGTCAGCCTGAGTTTCCTGTTCGGCCATATCACACCTCCCTCACCAAAGAAATCTGGACGCGGGTCGCATAAGCGACCGCTTGATACGAACTCTTCATGCCGCGACATTGATTTGGAGCAATGTCAGGGAAGTTTAATGGCAAGCGAGACTTTACACGGCTGGCTTGGCAGGACCTGAGTGACAGCACTGCCAAGAAAATATCAGGGCCGCCAAGTTGGGGGCTTGGGGGGCTTGGCGGCCCTGTCGCGCCTAAATGTCGATTTTGGGGGGCGGCCCAATCGCGACCTTGCTGGCGCGAAACCGGTTACTTCGGACGAGATATCTTACCTCTGGCCGCTTCCCTGGCTTTTTCCTCCGCGAGCAGTTTCATGAGCGTCATCCGGCTTGAATCATCGGCAGGTAATTCCGCCAGAAGCTTTCGATAAAGCTCCAGATTCTGCTGATGCACGTATTCCTCTAATTCCATTTTCCTGCCCCGAGCGCCGATCACGCGGATTGTTTCAGGATATTTCAGGATGTGAGAAACGCTGCTGGATGATGCTCAAGGTCTGCAGTAGGCGCTCCTTGAGCCTGACGGGATCCTTTTCACCCCCCGCCGCGAACTTGAGAAGCTGCTCTGCGATAGAAGCTTGCATCTCGCAGCTACGATGCTGTTTCGGAAGAGCAAGAACCACCTCGTTCATGACGGCCTTCAACCGAACGATCTCCTCAGGGGCAAAAATATTGAGCATGATTTCCCTCACGAACTGCCTCCCTTTTTGATCCTCTTGAAAATTAGCAATTCGCGGGGAAGTTGAGTTTAGCTGTTGCCCCTCAAATACGAAAAAAATGCTTCGGATGAGGTTGATGTAAATCAATAGCTGGGTGGCCGCATGGCTAATACTTTTTCTAACAAGCACTTTTTTGGGTCAGTTTGATTGGTCGGAGCCGTTTTGTCCGCTAGTCGTTTAGCGGAGCAGTGAAAACGAGGACAATATATGTTGCGTAAAACGATCTTGGCTTTGATCGCCGTCGCGGTGGTGGGCCTAGGCTCAACAACCAGCGCCTCCGCCTTCGGTGGCGGCCACGGCGGCGGAGGCGGCCACGGTGGTGGTTTCGGCGGCGGTGGTTTCCATGGCGGAGGCGGCGGCTTCCACGGCGGTAGTTTTGGCGGCGGGTTCCGCAGCGGTGCTTTCCGCGGCGGCGGTTTCAGCGGCGGTTATCATGGCGGCGGCTTCCACCACGGCGGTTTCCGCCGTTATGGCTATGGTGGCGGATACTACGGCGGGTACGGGTACGGCTTCCCCATCTTCGGGTATGGCCTCGGATATTACGACTATCCCTACGACTATGGCGCCTACTATAGCGACGACGTGGGCGGCTGCTATCTAGTTCGCCGGCGCGTCATGACAAAGTACGGTTGGCGCATTCGCCGCGTGCAGGTTTGCGATTAAAGCAGTGCCAGGCGTTATTCGAGCCCGCCGGGTTATGCCCGGCGGGTTGCTAACCCGTCCTATTCGTGAGAATGCGGTTTTTTGGTCCGATTGATGCGGCCGCAGATCTCCGCTGACGAGGGGCACAGGATTGCCTTCGGCTTTTCACCGCTTGACGATCCGTACTTTGCAACGCGCTTGAGGGATGGGTTGGGCGAACGGGGGCGCACGCCCCGCCGGTCAAGGACCGAGCGGCAGCAGTGCGCCGGGCAAGCTGCGGAAGAGGTCGGCTTCGGGACATGCCGCGGCGAACGCGAGGCGGATGCGGCTCGTGGTCTCGACGACCCTGGCGGCGATTTTCAAGAGACGAAGACGCAGCGTCGCGAACTCGGCAGTGGCCAATTCCCGGGCTTTGGGAATGGCGTCGCGCACGGTAAGCATCAACCAATAAGCGGCGGTATGGAGAACGAGGCGGACCTGGTTGGCAAGCGCCGAACGGCAGCTGGTGCGATCGGAGGCGAGCTGCGTCTTGTGCAGCTTGATCAGATTTTCGGCTTGGCCGCGCGCGCAATACAGGCTGTCGTAGATCCATGCGGCCGATCCGACATCGAGGCTGGTGACGACGAAGCGGATGTCGAGGCCGAGCGTGGTCGCCTCAATACGGGCGACGGCGCGCCGTTCGCGATCCCAGGATTTTGCCTTGTGGCGCGTCTCGGTATAGCCGCGCAGAACAGCCAGGTTCTCGATGGCGCGTCGCGTGCGGATGTCGTCAGCGACCTCGTCGACTTTTCTGGCGAGAGGCTTGGTGCCAGACAGACCGAAGACGTAGTCGATGCCGTTGTTCTCGCACCACGTCATGGCCTCCGGCCGAGCATAGTGCCCGTCGCCACGGAACGTAATTCGCGTCTTGTGCCACCGCGTGCGGATGTGCCGTACCAGGCGTCGAAGATGGGCACGCACCTCGACGCCGCCCGGCGTCTTGCCGGGCCGCAGCACGACCGCCACGGGCCGGCTCTTCTCCGTGTCATAGACGTGGATCGGCAGGAAGCAGCGTTCGTCATAATGAGCGTTGAACAGCGAGAGTTGCTGATGGCCGTGGACGACATCGCAGGTGTCGTCGATGTCGAGCGTGACGGATGCGGGCTCGCACGGATAGCTATCCATCCATGCGTCGACCAAGGTGTAGGTCAGGCGGATCACGTCGCGCAGTCGCGGCGAATTCTCTAGCCGCGACAGCGTCGGTTGCGAACACAAATCCCGACCCGTGTCCGGCAGCCGTCCGCAGGCCAACTTGAACGCCGGATCGGACCGCAGATGATCGAGGTCGTCGGCGTCCTCGTAGCCGCAGCAGATCGCGAACATGCGGGCGCGGAACATATCGACCAGGCTGTGCACGACCCGCGTCGGATCGCGCCGATCCGGGAACACCCGGGCCAGATTGTCGGCCAAACCGAGACGCCGCTCGGCCATCGCCAGAAGCATCACGCCCCCATTCGAGGTCAGGCGCCCGCCATCGAAGGCAGCTGTGACTTTCTTGGCCTGAACGGCTGGAAATGAGAATGGCAGAATCGTATCATTGGTCATGGCGGGCGTGGCGTTCGCGGGTGAAGGTGATGGGGTTGGCTTCGCAACCGAATCCTACGCCGCATCAGCGCTTTACGCCACGCTCGCCAACCTCTCAGGCGCCCGCTGGCGAATAAGACGGGCTAATTCGTCGTTTTAACATCGGAGCAGGAAGCCAATCTCATTGACGCGCCCAAAGTCCTCTGATGAGAGATCGGTAAGGAGCGTATTATGAAGTCATGGCAGAGAAAAAGTGACCTTTTGGTCGAAGAAACTTTGGTGTTTGCGCAAGGGGTAGCCCACGCTCCGCCTCATCAAGACGTAAAGCCGATACAGGCGGCTGAACTAGTCGAAGCGGTCTTACAATCAAATTTGTCGAAACCGAAAGATGCGCTCTTCGAACGCGAAGCAATAAGGCGACGTGTGGCAAATTTCAAAGCGACTCAACATAGATTTGAGCGTGAGCGAGAAGAGTTTTTCAAGAAAACGATGTCGAGGATCCGTTCGGGATCTACTGAAAACTTGACCTGACCAATTTAAAATTCGCTCGCGCCCTTCAAAGGGCATGAGGACGTGCAGGTCGTGCGTCGCCATTGAAACAAGATCGGCAAACGACCGGTTGGCGACGAACTTCCTCGCTGCCGTCTGCCTCGCCGTAAAGCGTCAGCTACTGATTATGAGTCCGAACCCTAACTAACACGCCGGTTCTTGCCGCCAGATTGTCGATTTCCGCCTTTGAACTACTCCCGCCACGGGCTCTTGCTTCGGGGCTTTCTTATACCCTCTTCCAGGTATCCCGTGCGGCAACAGCCGCCGCGCGAGCAGCATCGGCCACAGCTTCCGCTGCCCTTTTCATCGCATCTCTGGCGTCGATCGCGCCTTGCTTTGCCGCCGCTGCATCTGACTCTGCGGCTTTCTCCGCAGATGCCTTCGCCTTCTGAGCAGCATCTTTGGTTGCGGCGACGGCATTCTTGATGGCCTCCTCGGCCTTTTGCGCGATATCCTTTCCTGCTGCGGTAGCCGCCTTGTTGGCTGCGACGATCTTGTCTTCTGCCCGCTGGACCGCAAGTTCAGCCTCCGAGGCCAGCCGTTGCGCAGCCGCGGCCGTTTCCCTGGAGACTTTCTGCGTCGCCGTCTCGGTTGCCTGGAGAGCCCGGCTGGTCGCGGTTTTGGCTTCTTGGGCCGCCTTATTGGCGTCCCGTCCAACTTGCTGCACGGACTCTTTCGCTTGCTGCATCGACTTTTCTGGAGTTTGCTGCGCACTGACCTGAATAGTCGCGCTCAATACCAATATGGCCGACATCAGCCACACGCTCATTTTCATCTTCACGACATCGTCTCCTTTTTCATTCTGCGCTTCACGATCACGAGGCCCTTCGATTTGGTAAGAGAGTGGTGGCCCGCTGTCGCAAGCGTCACTTTTGCAGCACGTAGATTCGTGTATTATGATTTAGATCAAATACCGCCATCGACGCGGAAGCTCCAAAACGGTCCGGGATATCTTGCCTGGAACGGTTTCGGCGCTCGTCCCATGAAGTTGATTTCAAACAGACTTGGAGATTCCGCTGCCGACATTCTCCGAATATCATGCAAACGATCATGGAAACCTGTCTGGTCGCACAGCAAGGAAAGCCTTTGCGTCTTCGGTGAATTCGGAACGAGAGGCCGGGTTGGTATAGAGCATGTGCCCGCCCCGATAGAGCTTCAACTGCACGCGGCTGGATGCCAGTTCGGGCGGAAGGTGTTCAACGACATATTTGGCAATGCCATACGGCGTAACGATATCGCTGTAGCCTTGAGCGATCATCAAACGAAACGACGGCACCAGAGACAAGAGTTCGCGGATATCGCCATTTGCACTTGCCCTTGAGCCTGCGCCGCCGCCGGGATTCTTGCCCCAGTCCCATTTCTCGTTCACGTCGGTCGCCAGCAAAGCATAGGTCATTTCAGTCCTAAAGCCCAGTTCGTCCCGTGCGTAGCTTGCAAATGCTCCTCCATAGGCGCGAACGAAGCCTTCGAGGATCGGATCAGGGCTCTCGTCGGAGTCCGATTCGGGAAACGGGTCAGGCGCGGCAAAGGATGCGTCATATGCACTGACGATGGCTTGCCCCTGTTCACGCACGTGTTTGATATACGACTTACGCACGAACCCTCGGGTCCTGCGGACGACATCGACCGGCAGACCTGTCAGCTGCGCGACATGGGCATAGAAGGATCGCGCTGCCTCCCCAGTGGGCGACGGTCCGGCAAGGGTCGTCAGGTAGTCCGTCAGCGCGAAGCGCTCGATCTCCGCGATCGCCTCCTTGCTGAAGGCCTTGCGATGCTCGAGTTCTGCAGCGGCCATGGAAGGGAGCTGCAGTGCGGCTCCCAAGGCGAATTGGCTCCCGTCGAACGTCAAAGATCCCTCGAGAAGGGGCGACAGCATGATGATTCCCGACACGATGATACCCTGGTCTTGCCGGAGCACCTGAGCCACCTTCACCGCGCGAAAACCTCCATAGCTCTCGCCGAAAAGATATTTGGGCGAAGACGAACGGCCATTGTGGGAGACATAGAGCGCTATCGCTTTTGCAATCGCCTGCGCGTCCTGGCGCACGCCATAAAAATTGCTCGCTCCGTCTGCCTTCGCTGGCCGGCTCCAGCCGGTCCCCACAGGATCGATCAGCACCAGATCTGTGAACTGAAGCCAGCTATAAGGATTATCGACGAGTTTTGCGTTCGCCCCGTCTCGTCCGTCAGGACCAAAGTTCAGGACTTTCGGACCGACCATTCCGAGATGGAGAAAGGCGGAAGCCGCGCCCGGCCCGCCATTGAAGACGAATGTGAGCGGGCGGACGCCAGTTGGGGCCTTCGCAACATAGGCGGTGTAAAAAATGCCCGCCGACCGTTCGCCGTTCTGCCCAAGGAGGTTGAGTGTTCCCGCTGTGGCGGTGTACGCGATTTTCTGGTCGCCGACGCTTAGACTGTGTTCCGTGACCGAGTCCGGCGGTAACAACTCAAGCAGACCCGGTCCTGCGGATTTCGCCGGCTCTGCCGGACCATGGCGAGGCGTGTCGGAATCGGAATGAGCCCGCTCGGCAACGGCAGGATTTATTCGCTGGTCGTCCACCCCCGATCTGGAAGATTCCTCTGCAAGCGCAAACGGGGAAAGAAGAATGAAGATCCAACAAAGGATGGCTCGGCGACGAACCATAACAGCTTCTCCGGGAATTTCTTCGGATTCAGGAAAGGTTACCGGTATTTTCAACAGGCAAAGGGAGAGGTTCTTTCATCCAATCCGCTTCGGACCCTTGCACCGAGATGGCAAGCTATGGCCGCCCAAGTTTCGGTTGTTGAGCCGACGAGGTTCCAAATTCCTGGAGCGTACGCAGAAAAGTTATGGCGTCTTCCCGGCTCAACATGCCGATGACATGCTGATTCCGGATCACGGGCATCTGGTTGACTCCATTGCGGTCCATCTTCTGGAGGGCGGACCACAGCTCGGTATCAGGATCGATGCATTTTAACTGTTTGAAGGGAAGCATGGCCTGAGCGGCGCTTGTCGTCGCCCATTCGCGACGTGGTACTTCTTTGATCCGATGCAAGGTTATCAAACCAACGGTTTGGTCTCCCCGGTTGACGAGGAAACTGCGTTGCCCACCACCGAGGATCTGCTCGTCCACCAATTGCTGGAGCGTCAGATCTTCCGGAATGATGGCGCAATGCGTACTCATGGCTTCCGAGACGCGATGGCCCGTCAGCAGCCCCCGAAACACCACCTGCTGTACCTGGACGGAAGCTGCATTGTCGAGGAACCAGCCGATGAACGCAATCCAAAGCCCTCCACCAAGATTGCCGCTGAACATCTGCCAGACCCCGGCAAAGATCAGCAAGAACGCAAAAAACCTGCCAACGTTTGCTGCGATGAGGGTCGACCGTCCCATGTCTCCTGTGATCGCCCACACGATGGCCCGGAACACGCGACCACCATCGAGTGGATATCCGGGTATCAGATTGAACAGCACCAAGGCAAAATTGATGTAGGCGAGATACTTGGCCAAACCCAAGAGCGGCTCTATGCCTGCAAAAAAAGGTTGTATCGCGTAGAAAAGGACCGCCAAAGCGAGACTGACGAGCGGGCCTGCAATGGCAATGAAAAACTCGGCGATGGCGCTTGGCGGCTCCGCCCCGATCTGAGCGATCCCCCCGAACAGGAAAAGCGTAATACTGCGCACCGGAATCTTGTACCGCAGCGCGACCACGGAGTGCCCGAGCTCGTGGAGCAGGACGCTCACAAAGAGCATGATGGCCGTTACCGCGCCCATCAACCAGTACAGCAACGGCGGCCAATGCTTGAATTCTTCGGGATAGTAGCTATCCGCAAGCATCCAGGTGAGCAGCGCGAAGATCACAAACCAGGAATAATCCAAACCAATCCGAATCCCGAGGATCCTGCCTAACGGGATACTGTGTTGAGTCACGAAAGTTTCTCCCTCACTCATGTTCGGCAAGCAGCACTTTGCCGCTGAACCACGTTCAATTGACTCTGCGTGATCCGAGCTTAATAAGCATGACGGGCGCGGCGCTGTGGTCCTTGATCCACGTCAAGCTTGTTCCGATCGGTTCGGGCAAGATTACTAAGTTCTCGCACGCTGAAGCAGCAAGATGGATGATCGTTCGGTTAGGTTCGCTGTCACTGATGAGCCGATCTCCGACTGGGACGCTAGTCCCTCGATCGACCTATATTCGGCGCAACCATGCTGTTTGACTACGACACCGTTGCGCCGTCTTTCACGACGATGACCTCTCCTTCGGCAAGAGGAGTCCACAGCTCACTGGTCAAGGGGACGCTAGCGATGAGCGTCAGCTCCTGATCGGGCCAGGCATTTTCGATCGTCACGCCCGATTCCGGGAGCGAGTCGGTATCGACGGCGCATCGACGCTGCAGGTGCCACAGCCCGGGGGGCACGATCTCGCCGTTGGCCTGCATACGGCGATGCCCATGCGCGAAGAGCACATCGCTATCGGCGTAAAGGAAATTGGCAGGCCCGAGTTCACGCATCTCGGCAGCGAAACCTGTGATAATTGGTAATTTCTCCTGTAGCGGCGGGACCATGCCGTCGCTCCACAAGGATGATAACCGCTCGAGCAGAACGCAGAAGGCGATTTCTGAATCCGTCTCTCCGAGCGGTTGGAAGCGTTGGCATTCCCCGGTGTGCCGGGTTTCAATGCCATCAAGGCGACCATTATGCGCAAAGACATGTACGTGACCGCCGAGTTCTCGGATGAACGGCTGGGTGTTGGCGTGAGAGATTCCGCCCTGCGTGGCGTGCCGGATATGCGAAATGAGAAGGCGACTAGGAATACGCCGCTTCTCGATGAAGGTTAGCCAGGAACTGTCACCGGCCGGTTCCGGTTCTTTGTAAAGCCGCACGTCGCGCCGATCGTAAGAGGCAAGGCCCCAACCATCGACAGCATGTCCGATGTACCCACCGTGTTGAGCGAAGGTGTGAAGGGACAGGGTGGCCCTTGTTGGCAAGTGGCTCGACAAGCAGAACAGCTCGCACACTCTGGTCTCTCCAACCCTTGTACAATTCGTGCCTGAAATGCGACCGCTCTCGTTTGAGAGCGAAGCGAAATTGACGATGAGGCTGATGGGATTCCCCTACGCTCACATTGACCCATGTCAAGCGAACGCCTCCTATGTGGACCGGCGTTGCGACTTTCCTTCGCGACCCGGGGCTATAGATGGCAACGTGGGGGCTGCTCTGAGTGGGTGCACTGACATCGTCGGCAATGGAAGGTCGTAACACCGCTTCGGGCGGGTAGCTATTTAGTGAGCCTATTTGGGCGTAGGTGACCGGGGAACATCGGGGTGCTTCTGCAGCATAAGCACGATGCTGTTGTAATGCCCCATGATAAGCCCGGGAACCCGGTTGGCATGGTCGAGGTCCTCGAACGCAGGCTCGGCATCGTCGTCATCCCATCCAGACGATCGGCAGCCGCTCTCCGGGTTTGATCAGAGCGCCAAGCCTCTTCGTCGCTCAAATCTCCGTCACAAGCGCCATCCTGGCCGTATCAATCACAGTAAGCGGCGTTCTTCATGGCGCTGACGAAGATGAACGCCAGTTGGACGTTGTCCGCATACTTGTGAATCGCTGGGTTCGACGGCGTTGCAATTTCCTTGTCGACGCGTTCGATAAGCTCGGCAGGCGGAATCGGTTTAGGAGATGCGCAGATAACCGACCTTCCCATCGATTCCTGAGCGTAGAAAACGGTCTCGCGCATAGCGGTGAGAATGAGATCCAGCCTGCGCCGGTCGGTCTTCTCCATCTGGCGATAGGTCGTCAAGTCGAAAGTATCGGGAGAGCGTGCGCTTAATGAGTTGGCGTGCCCTGCATGGCCACTTGGTGCGACCACCGCTGAGACGAATATCGCACCGCAAGCGAGAACCACCTGGATACAGGTCCAAATCTTCATCGCGATTGCTCCACGTGCCACTAAGGGGAACGTTCAAATCCTAGCCGTGCGCTTATGCTGACCCTTGATCCAGGTCAAACGCCGCACGCTCGATTTCGGCTCGGCTTGCGAAAAGCAGCGATGGAAAAGCAGCGATGAATACTCCCTCGGTTGAAACAGCGGCCGCGCGCTCAGATAGCCACGTGCTGCGGATGGCTACCCCTGCAGGTCGTATGACCGATCCGGTGTGCGGTATGAGCGTCGATCCGGCGGCCTCGCCCTATCGTCTGGAGCATGAAGGGCGGCCCTATTACTTCTGCTCGGCATCCTGCCGAGACAAGTTTCGTGCCGAGCCGACGAAGTACATCAAGCCGGAAGCGGCGCCTGTCACCGATCCGGTCTGCGGCATGGAGGTCGATCCCGCCAAAGCCGCCGACGAATACAATTACGAAGGCCATACTTACTATTTTTGCAGCACCTCGTGCCTCGCGAAGTTCAAGGCCGATCCCTCGAAGTACCTGGCGCAACCGGCCGTCGACACGGCTTGCCCGACCGGCGTTTGCGCGCTTCCGATATCGCCGGCGGAAACGGGCATGATTTGGACCTGCCCGATGCATCCCGAGGTGCGGCAGAGCGGACCGGGCGCCTGCCCCATCTGCGGCATGGCGCTCGAGCCGGCGGCGCCGACCCTGGAGGAAGCCGCAAATCCCGAGCTTGTGGACATGACGCGGCGATTCTGGGTCGGGCTCGCCTTCGTCGTGCCGCTGGCGTTCCTCGCGATGTTCGGACATGTCTTCCAGGGTTACGTCGGCCATTGGGCGTCTGCGCATGTGCTTGGCTGGGTGCAACTGCTGCTGGCGACGCCGGTCGTCTTGTGGGGCGGCGCACCGGTCTTCGTGCGCGCTTGGAAATCATTCGTGGTCCTCCGCCTCAACATGTTCTCGCTGATCGGCATCGGCACCGGCGTCGCCTATCTCTACAGCCTCGTCGCTTTGCTCTTCCCCGAGGCCTTCCCGTCCTCCTTCCGCGCAGCCGATGGCAGTGTCGCGGTCTATTTCGACTCGTCCGCGACCATCATCACGCTCGTTCTGCTCGGCCAGATGATCGAGCTCCGCGCCCGCGCCCGTACCGGCAGCGCCATCCGCGCCTTGCTCGATCTCGCACCGAAGATGGCGCGCCGCCTTCGCGCGGATGGCAGCGAGGAAGAGGTCCCATTGGACGCCATCGTCATCGGCGACCGCCTGCGCCTCCGGCCGGGCGAGAAAGTGCCGGTCGACGGCGTCGTCCTGGAAGGCCACAGCGCCATCGACGAGGCCATGGTCACAGGCGAGCCCCTACCCGCGGAAAAAGCCATCGGCGACAAGGTGACGGGCGCCACCCTTAACATGAGCGGCAGCTTCGTGATGCGCGCCGAGCGCGTCGGCAGCGACACGCTGCTGGCGCGGATCGTCAGCCTGGTGGCGGCGGCGCAGCGCAGCCGCGCGCCGATCCAGAGCCTCACCGACAGGGTCTCCGCCTGGTTCGTGCCCAGTGTCGTGGCGGCCGCTGCCGCGGCCTTTGCGGCATGGTCGCTCTTCGGCCCGCCGCCCGCGATGGCCTTCGCGCTGGTCAACGCCATCGCAGTTCTGCTCATCGCGTGTCCCTGTGCCCTCGGTCTGGCGACGCCGATGTCGATCATGGTCGGCATGGGGCGCGGCGCCCGCGCGGGGGTTCTGGTGCGCGATGCGCAAGCCCTGCAGCTTCTCGCCGAGGTGGACACGCTGGTGGTCGACAAGACGGGCACGCTCACCGAGGGCCGACCGAGCCTTGCCGCTGTCGTTGCCGCGGCCGGCTTTGCCGAAGACGATGTCCTTCGCCTGAGCGCCAGCCTCGAACGCAGCAGCGAGCATCCGCTCGCCGCGGCGCTCATGGAAGGTGCCACGGCCCATGGCCTCATTCTCGCCGAGCCAGAATCCTTCGCGGCAGAGAGTGGCCGCGGCGTCACCGGCGTGGTCGACGGACGACAGGTCGCGGTCGGCAACCGCGTGCTGCTCGAAGCCCATGGCATCGCCGCCGACCAGCTCGTCCCGCGCGCCGAGGCCATGCGCCAGGAGGGCAAGACGGTGATGATGGTGGCGATCGATGGCCGCCTCGCCGGACTGATAGCCGTCGCCGACCGAGTAAAGCCAGTAGCCGCCGAGACCTTGGCGGCGCTGCGGGCTGAGGGCCTTGCCATCGTCATGCTGACCGGCGACAGCCGAACCACCGCGATGACGGTCGGACGCGAGCTCGGCATCGCCGATATCGTGGCCGAAGTCCAGCCCGATCAGAAGGCCGAGAAGATCCGCGACCTCCGAAGCGCCGGACGCCGGGTCGCGATGGCCGGCGACGGTATCAACGACGCGCCGGCGCTCGCCGCCGCCGATGTCGGCATCGCCATGGGAACCGGTGCGGACATCGCGCTCGAAAGCGCCGCAGTTACGCTGCTGAAAGGCGATCTGAGCGGCATCCTCCGCGCCCGCCGCCTCAGCCGCGCCATCATGCGCAACATCCGCGAGAATCTGTTCTTCGCCTTCGTGTTCAACACTGTTGCGATCCCCGTGGCCGGCGGCGCGCTTTATCCGCTATGGGGATTGCTGCTCAACCCGATCATCGCCGCTGCGGCCATGAGCTTCAGCTCGCTGACGGTAGTCAGCAACGCGCTGCGTCTGCGGCAGATCCGTCTATGACACGTGCCCGAATATTGACCTGCTTCAACGCGTCAGAGGCGCCCGTGCGACTTCTGCACCGTGATCACGGGCGTCCGGGGACCAACGCGGAGGTGGAGAGAGTTGGATGAGGCCAGCGATGACAAGCCTGCAAATTGGCGATGCCCAACCGGCTTTGGGGCCAGCCGCATACGCCCGCTGGCGCGCCTCGGAAATCGGCGCCATCACCGAGAGGCTGGAACGGCGACTGATCCTGGAACTCGCCGGCGACGTCCGTGGTCGAACAGTTCTGGACGTGGGCTGCGGCGATGGCGACTTCGCTCTCCAGCTTGCAAGACTCGGGGCCACCGTGACGGGAATTGATTCCTCCGCCGCGATGATCGACGCGGCCAGGATGGAGGCAAAGCAGCATGATGCAGACATTGCGTTTGAAGTTGCCATCGCCGAACGACTGCCATTTCGGCCTGAACAGTTCGACATCGTTGCGGCGATCACAATTCTTTGCTTCGTCGAAAATGCGACACCTGTGTTCCAGGAAATTGCGCGCGTACTCAAGCCCGGCGGACGTCTTGTTATTGGCGAACTCGGGAAATGGAGCCACTGGGCGGCGGGGCGACGCATTCGCGCGTGGCTCGGCTCGCCATTATGGCGCCAAGGACGGTTCCGGACGGCCCATGAGCTTCGCGAGCTCGCCGAGCAGGCCGGCCTCGTGGTAGAGACTGTGCGCGGGGCTATCTATTACCCCCGCTGGGCTCCGGCGGCGCGCTGGCTCAGCCCCTACGATCGCTATTTGGGTCGGCTCACGACCGTGGGTGCCGGCTTCGTGGCGCTTTCCGCCACCAAGCCCCGTGGCGCATGAGACAGTGGCGAGTTCCGTACTGCATCGCGCGAATCGGCACCGACGCTCACGAACGATGCAATCGGGATTGGCATTCGATCGCGAGTCCGGGATCTTTCCGTATGGTCTCTACAAAGTCGAAAACATCGTCGCCGCAGCCGACGGCGATCATGCTGCATCCCAGGGCGATCCTGCCTCGGATGTCAGCCGGCCCCACGCTCAAGCACTATAAATGAGAGAACGCTGACAATAGCGAGCGCTGCGAACCATGCCAGGTCGGGAATGCCGGTCAGCTCCGGCAAGCGGACCGGACCCGCGGCGGCAATCGGCAAGATTGTGGCCTGGATCCAGTCGTAGGAAAAAGCGAAAGTAATCGCGCCCGCGATCATGCCAACTGCGCCGACGAGCGCATGCAGACTACCGGTTCCGGTCGCGGCAAGCCCTGTACCGGGGCAATAGCCGTAAAGGGCCATGCCAATGCCGAAAAGGATGGCTCCCAGCGCAACCGCCAACAAATTGGCCGGCTTGATGTGATAAGCAGCGAAGCCACCGGAATGGAGGACGAGCACGCCAAGGCCGCCGACGATGATCGCGGTCAGCATGACCTTGAACAGCGTGTAATCGCGCAAACGCAGTTGCGCGATAATTATGTTGGTGTCGGTGAGCCGAGCGCGCTGGAGGAGCCAGCCAAAGATAAACCCGAACAGGACGCCAATTGGAAGCAGCGCTGGTCCTGAAACAGGTAGCGTCATTTTCGCACCTCGTCTTTGCCAAAAAGACACGCGCTGAAGAGGATGGCGGTGGCGAACATCGCGATGGTGAAGACCCAGCTCGATAGCGCTAACTGCAAAGTGCCGCTAATGCCGTGACCGCTGGCGCAGCCGCCGGCGAGGCGCGCGCCGAACATCTCCATGGCGCCGCCAACGAAGGCGGCGGCGAAACGTCGTGCAGGCGAAGAGCCGAAGCGGCGGCGCCATAACGCTGGTACCGCCTCGATATGGAATTGCCGCGCGCTCACCGCGGCAGCGAATCCTCCGAGCATCACCCCCAATAGGAACAGCGAGCCATATGAAAGGCTCGGCACGGTTTGCGCCCAATAAGCGTTGTGCGAAACGGTCTCCGCGCCGGTGAGGGGCATTACAGCATAACCGGCAAGGGCGGACAGCGCGGTAGTTATGCCGAGGGGATCATCGGCAATCGCGAAAGCGGCCCAGCTCAGTATGCCGATGCCCGCGCCTGCGAGATAGGGCGTCCAATTGATCCGACCTTTGCGCGCCACACGAACGGAGGCGGTCTCGACCCCTATTGTCATCCGCGCCTCCCGCCTGCAGTGGCTATACTACCAACTTGAAGGAATAGAAGAAGCCTGCGGTTAATCTTCGAAACTCTTGAGTTGGCGATCGAGTTCGCGGGCATGGCGCCCCTGCCAACATGTTTCCCTGCCCGTCATTCCTGACTGATGAAGGTGAGATACATCAGTATCAGATAGATCGCCGGGACCACCAACAGGACGATCAGTTCAACGACCGTCGGCGCCTGGCAACCGATGAAGAACATCTGGTAGGCCGTATAGGCCACAGCCGCCACAATTCCGGCCAAGCCAATAAACCACGGCAGTAATCGGTTTCGTCGAGCGATCTGGGCCATGAGACACTCCACTTATTTAGAATTTATAACAATCCACCGCTCTGCAACATTGATCTACCTCAAGCCGTTTTCTCTCGCTGATGATGGAAAGAGCCGCGATCCCATAGCTGTCGGCGCATGCCAAATTCAAGGGTGCCTCATCCATTGAGAGTTGATCTGGATCAGGACCTGGTCGGCGAATTCAGCCTTCCATCGCTTAGGTTTTCTGACCCTGCACGGTGGCGACTTTGGCCCACAATTGGCGGCGACACTTGACCCTGACGCTCGGCGCGATCCTCGTACTAGTGGGGACGGAGGTCGCATACGCAGGCCCTATCTCGGTCTTCGTCAGCATCCTTCCGCAGAAATATTTCGTCGAGCGGATCGCCGATAGCCAGGCAGATGTCTCGGTGATGGTGGCGCCTGGCGACAGCCCGGAGACCTACGAGCCAACGCCGCGCCAAGTCGCAGCGCTTAGCAGCACGCGTGTGTATTTCCAAATCGGTGTACCATTCGAGCAGGTCTGGATGGAACGGCTCCGCGCCGCCAATCCCGATATGCTGGTCGTCGATACCACGGTAGGGATCCAGCGTCGCTTCGGTGATCCCCACGTTTGGACCAGCCCCATACTGGTGAAGTCCATGGCAGCTCGCATCCGCGACGCCTTTGTTAAACTCGATCCCGCAGACGCCGAAGCCTACGAGCGCAACTACCGCCGGTTTGCGCAAGACCTCGACGCGCTTGACGCGGAGATTCGAGCCGAGCTCTCACCCTATGCCGGCCGTGCCTTTCTCGTGTTCCATGCGGCTTGGGGTTATTTTGCGGATGCCTATGGGCTGCGGCAACTACCGATCGAGGCTGAGGGCAAGGAACCCGGCCCGAGAACGCTCGTCCGCGTCATTTCAGAGGCGAAGAGTCTGGGAATTAAGGTTGTATTCGTCCAACCTCAGTTCAGCCGGACGAGCGCCGAGATGATCGCCCAACAGATCGGCGGCCACGTGATTGCCGTCGATCCGCTCGCCGAGAATTACATCGAAAACATGCGCCACGTCGCCGGGGCTTTCGCCAACGCCATGGAATCGCCATGAGTCCGGTGATCGAACTGGATAGCGTTTCCTTTCGCTACGACGGTCCAATGATTCTGGAGAACGTCACCCTAACCGTGGAACAAGGCGAGTTTCTGGGCGTAGTGGGGCCCAATGGAGGCGGTAAGACGACTCTGCTGAAGATTATGCTCGGGCTGCTCGACCCGATCCAGGGTGCGGTTCGCGTCATGGGCGGCGTGCCAGCGGAAGCGCGGCGGGAGGTCGGCTACGTCCCGCAGTTTGTCACATTCAGGCGCGACTTCCCGATCTCGGTTGAGGAAACGGTCCTGCTCGGGCGTTTAGGCCTCGCGCCGACACTTGGCAGTTATTCGAAAGCGGACCGAGAAGCGGCCCATCAAGCAATGGTCGAGACCGAGGTCTTGGAATTCCGCAGACGTTCCTTGTCGGAACTATCCGGCGGTGAGCTGCAGCGCGTTCTGATTGCGCGGGCGCTCGCGACCGACCCGAAGCTCCTCCTGCTTGATGAACCAACTGCCAACATCGACCTTCGGGTCGAAAAGGATATCTTCGACCTCCTGCGACAGATCAATGCACGCGCCACCGTTGTGGTCGTCTCGCACGATATTGGCTTCATTTCACGGTATGTGACGCGGATCGCCTGTCTCAATCGAACGCTCATCTGCCACACGACATCTGAGATTACCGGCGAAGTCATCGCAGAGCTCTACGGGCGGCCCGTTAGCATGGTGCGTCACGTTGCATCGGCGGCTGGGGGCGGCCCGTGACCGACTTTTTCGGCGCGCTCCAGACGCAAGGCTTCTTGCAGCATGCGGCGATGGCGGCACTGCTGGCGAGCTTCGGATGCGGCATCGTCGGGACATTCGTGGTCGTCAAGCGTATCGGTTACATTGCCGGCGGCATCGCGCATTCGGTCCTAGGTGGCCTGGGTATCGCCTATTACATGGGCGCAGCCCCTTCGGTGGGGGCCATGGTTGCTGCCATCGTCGCCGCACTCATCATCGGTGGGGTGAGTTTGCGCTGGAAGCAACACGAGGACATCATCATCGGCGCCCTCTGGGCGGTCGGCATGGCGGTCGGCATCGTGTTCATCTCGCAGACGCCCGGCTACAACGTCGATCTGATGAGCTATCTTTTCGGCAATATTCTAATGGTATCCCGGCTAGACCTCTACGTCATGGCTGCGCTCGATGCCATCGTCGCTACACTCGTGGCGCTGTTCCACAAGCAGATCGTGGCTGTATGTTTTGACGAAGAATTTGCGCGCATCCGCGGCGTCAATGTCGGAGCGGTCTACTTGATGCTGCTTGGCATGGTGGCCGTAACAGTCGTCTCGCTGGTTCAGGTCGTCGGCCTCATCCTCGTGATTGCGCTTTTGACGTTACCTGCGGCCATTGCCGGCCAGTTTGTGCGCTCGATTGCCGCAATGATCGTGCTTGCATGTGCACTTGGCGCGGCATTTGGCTTTGCCGGCCTCGGCATCTCCTACGCCAGCAACTTGCCTTCCGGAGCGACGATCATTCTCGTCGCCGGCGCCGCGTACCTCCTCTCTCTCGGGATTTCCCGCTTCTTACGTTGGAGGATCGCTCGCCAGCAACCGAGCTAAACTGTCGAGTGATGGACCGCCAGGATAGCGCTGAACCGATCGGATCGCACCAATTGCATCGAGGCTTGGAAAGGATGGCGAGACCGTCATCAAACCGGCAGCAGCTCAGGGCCCGCGGAATTGATCATAGTCAACGCACAGGGCAAGCCGGGGTGGCAACATTTCCAAGCGTGAACCGGTAGGCAGAGGAGAACTCTCATGAACGCAAGAACGACAAAGGCGCTTTCAACCTGGATGGCAGGCGTTGTCGCTGTCGTCGCAGTTTCTACAACTCTGAGAGCCGGTGACAGCTCCACTTCGAGCGATAATGCGCTCACGATCGAAGCCCGCGGGATTGCAACCCAATTTGGTGAAAAGCTTAAAACTCAGCTCGTCAGTGCCATGAAGGCCGAAGGTCCGGTCAAGGCCATCGAGGTCTGTAGTGTTGCGGCTCCCGCGATCGCGGCCGAGGTCTCGGCTGGTGGCTGGAAGGTTGGGCGCACTTCACTAAAGTGGCGTAACCCCAATAGCAAACCCGACGCGTGGGAAAGGCAAACGCTCGCGTACTTCGAGGCCGAGAAAGCCAAGGGCGCCAGCGTGACCAGCCTTGAGCGCTCAGAGATCGCCGATGTCAACGGTGTGCGCACCTTCCGTTATATGAAGGCGATCCCTACGGACGAGCCGTGCCTGACTTGCCACGGCAGCGACATAAAGCAGCCGGTGAAAGCGAAACTCGCCGAGCTGTATCCGGACGATCAGGGTACAGGATTTGCGGTGGGCGATATCCGCGGCGCATTCACTTTGTCGAAACCATTGCCGTAGCCTGAAAGCGATGAACTACAGCGGTCACGGGAGGCGTGGTTCGGATCGCAGCTCTGGCGGACAACATATTGCAAAAACAAGATATGTTCCTATATCGCTTCTGTTCGAAGCACAACCGGCCGCTCGAATGACGATGTGCCGATTGTGTCGATCCGGACGGCTCGACCGAGCCACGCACTTGTTCGAGCCACTTACGTTCATGACAAGTGAGAACGACATGCAAATAGAATTTCAGGAATGTTGCGGGCGTGTCGCAGACGCGCACGCAGGTCCGGGCACGTGCGGACGTCGCCGCCGGCATGGCCACGGGCGGTGCCTTGATGCCGCTGCGAGCGGTCCTACCGAGGCGCTCTCGCCGGCGGCACACACTGCAGTGCTCGAAGCCCTCGACGACGAATACAAAGCGAGAGCCTTCTATCTCGCCATCCTCGAGCGGTTCCCCGGCGCATTGCCGTTCGCGCACATCGTCGAGGCCGAGGGTCGGCACGCAGCTGCGCTCGGCACTGTGCTCGGAAGACGCGGACTACCGGTTCCGGCCGATCCCCATGCGGGCAGCGAAGCGATCCGCCGCATGGTGCCGCCAACTTTGGCCTGCGCTTGCGAGATTGCAGCGCAAGCCGAAATCGACAACATAGACCTCTACGACCAGAAGCTCATGCCGCAGGTCGCTGGATACCCTGATGTCGAACAGGTCTTCGCCCGCCTCTCCGAAGCTTCCCGTGACCGGCACTTGCCAGCCTTCCTGCGCGCCAAGGAGCGTTATTCGATGCGGGACGAATCACGTTGAGCAACGTTGCGCGAGTTGCGACGGCAGAACGTTGATGCCGAAATCACCGTGATCGCGCAGCGCGACGAATTGCATTACCTGCCGAGCGCTATCTGGATCCCTTCCGGACTGCGCAAGCCGAGTGATCTCAAAGTCCCGCTCGCGCAATTCTTTGCCGCGCAGCGCGCGATCTTCATCCAGGCTGCGGTTACAGGCATCGCCGATGGCGGGCGCACAGTGCGAACCGACGAGGGCGAGTTCCGCAACGACCAGTTGGTCATTGCGACCGGCGGATTTCGGCAAGACAAGCGACACGATCCAAAGAGCGCTCCGGCTGGCCGATAACACGCTCTCGCCGCCAAGCAGCTAGTACCCACTATCGGTGAAGAATGAGTTGTGATTCAAGGATGCATGATCGGCATCCCTGAAGCGACTGCTATTATTTTGACGACGGCGGAACGCACCGAGCTTGAGGGCTTGGTGCGTTCGACGAAGACGGAGCACCGGCTGCGGCAGCGCGCACGCATCGTGCTGTTGGCGGCGGACGGTATGGCGAGCCGGGCGATCGGGCGGGCCGTTGGCTGCACGACCGGAACGGCATCGAAGTGGCGCGTGCGCTATGCCGAAAAGCGGTTTGGCGGTCTCGATGAAACGGGCGACCGAGGCGCCGAGCCAAAATACACGGAGGAAACGGGCAAACGCATTCTGGCGCTGTTGGATCAGCCGAAGCCCAAGGGCTATGCCCGCTGGTCGGGACCGCTCTTGGCCGCAGCGCTCGGCGATGTCGATGTGCAGTATGTCTGGCGCTTCCTGCGCGCCCAGAAGATCGACCTTGCCGGGCGCAAATCCTGGTGCGAGAGCAACGATCCGGAGTTCGCCGCCAAGGCGGCCGACGTGGTCGGGCTCTACATGGCACCGCCGGAGAATGCGATTGTCATCTGCGTCGATGAAAAGCCCTCGATCCAGGCACTGGAGCGGGCACAGGGCTATCTGAAAATGCCGAACGGCCGAGCGCTGGGCGGTCATAGCCACGATTACAAGCGCAACGGCACCTCGACGCTGTTCGCCGCCTTCGAGGTGGCCACCGGCAAGGTGACGGCAGCTCACAAGAAGCGGCGGCGGCGTATCGAGTTCCTCGACTTCATGAACGACATCGTCGCCGCTTGGCCCGACACCGCCATCCACGTCGTGCTCGACAACCTCAATACCCACAAACCAAAAAACGACCGTTGGCTCAAGCGGCATCCGAACGTGACGTTCCACTTCACGCCGACCCGGGCCTCATGGCTCAATCAGGTGGAGATCTGGTTCTCGATCCTGCAAGGACAGTCCCTGTGCGGCGAATCCTTCACCTCGGTCAAACAGCTCAGAGAGCACATCGACGACTTCGTCGATGCCTACAACGCCGATGCCAAGCCATTCGTCTGGAGCAAGTCCGAGGTCCATCAAAAACGTCTCAAAGCCCGTTTCGCGGACCAATGATTCCGGCTACTAGATCATTGCGCACCGCGGCGAATTATCGAAGCGGAATGCGACTTCGGCTACAGAAAATTCCTCAATCAGATATTCGTTTTATTGAGACAGATCAAAGCGGTCTTGCCAATATTGAGGACAATTAGGATCTGAAGATTCCACTGAACCAGCTATAGCGAACAACGGATACGAAGGAGAGAGTCGTGACGAAAAACGTCGGCGGCATCGACCGCATCATCCGGATCATCCTGGGCCTGGCCCTTCTCAGCGTGCCATTCCTGCTTGAAGGCAACCTGCGCTGGCTCGGCCTGATCGGTCTCGTGCCGCTAATCACGGGACTCGCCGGCTGGTGCCCGGCTTACGGGCTTTTCGGCATTTCGTCCTGCGGAACGCAGACGCACAAGGCCGCTTGAGCTGGCCCGGTCGCATCGACTTGGCCATGCATTAATCGTCGGCTCCAACGGCACCCCAAGCCGCTGAGCCAGAAACCATTGGCACTCAGTGCTAAAGGAGACTCGTATCATGAATGACGTTCAAACCCCGCACCTGTCTGCAATGCCTCGGCTCAATGAGCCGGCACCGGCATTCGAGGCGAAGACAACCCACGGTCCTAAGAAGCTGTCGGACTACAAAGGGAAGTGGCTGGTCTTGTTCTCGCATCCGGCCGATTTCACCCCGGTATGCACGACGGAGTTCATGGCGTTCGCGAAGAACCATGCGCGCTTTCAAGCGCTGAATTGCGAACTGCTCGGGCTGTCAATCGATAGCAACTACGCTCACATCGCCTGGACACGGAATATCGAAGAGAAGTTCGGCGTCAAGATCCCATTCCCGATCATTGAGGATCTTTCGATGAAGGTCGCGCACGCGTACGGCATGATCCAGCCTGGCGCCAGTGACACTTCGGCGGTGCGAGCAACCTTCTTCATCGACCCTGACAGCAAGCTCAGGGCCATGGTCTATTACCCGATGAGCAACGGGCGGAGCGTCGAGGAATTCCTCCGCCTGCTTGAAGCTCTACAGACGAGTGACAAGCACGGCGTCGCCACACCTGAGGCCTGGAAGGCTGGCGACAAGGTTATCGTGCCACCCCCGCAGACACAGGACGATGCCGAGAAGCGCAAGAGCGAGGGTTATGAATACACCGACTGGTACTTCTCCAAGAAGGAGCTGAAGAGGGCAGCCGGCTAGGCTACAGCGCGGCACCGCTTCGATTGTACTTTTTCGAGCGGTAATACCCCGTGCCTAGCGCCGCTCGACACGGCGGCACCGAAGTCCGGCGGCTCCCGCAGCTACAGCCCTGACGTTGACTACGTTTCGATCCTTCAAAGCAGCCGGAGGCACTCTGCTTGCTTTTCCCGACATGACGGTAGCACAGACACTCCTGTCTTTCGCGTCCGGTGGGCTCGTGGGCCTGACATTGGGCGTCATCGGTGGTGGCGGTTCGATTTTGGCCGTACCGCTCATGGTTTACGTCATCGGCATGTCCTCGCCGCACATGGCCATCGGAACCAGCGCTGTCGCCGTGGGGGCGAGCGCCCTAATCAATCTTCTCGGGCACGCACGGGATCGCAACGTCAAATGGCCATGCGCCACCGTATTTGCGGTCGCGGGAGTGGCTGGCGCCGCATTGGGAGCGAAGATCGGTAAAGCCATTGACGGCGCAAAGTTGCTGACAGGCTTTGGTGTGCTCATGATCGCGATCGCGGCGCTGATGCTCCGCCCGCGGCGTGGCGGCCATAATCCCGATGTCCGTTTCGATCGCGATTCGGCCCTCCGCCTGTTGCCACCTTTGGCTGGGATCGGATTTGGCGTGGGCGCGTTGTCCGGTTTTTTCGGAATCGGCGGCGGCTTCCTCATCGTCCCGGGACTGGTAAGCGCGACCTCAATGCCGCTGCTCAATGCGATCGGTTCGTCGCTTGTCTCGGTTGGCGCGTTCGGCGCCACGACGGCCGTGAGCTATGCGATCTCCGGCTTGGTTGACTGGCCTGTGGCAATTCTCTTCGTCCTAGGTGGGGCGGGCGGCAGCTTCCTGGGGGTGCGGCTAGCGCGCAGACTTGCCATACGGGGAACCTTACCCTGTTCAAGAAACGTCTCGCTGAATCGCACAGCAACGCGGAGCGGGAAGTGCTCTTGAAGTTGCTGGCGGAAGAGGAGACGAAAGAGCCTCCGCCGAAAAATGGCATTCTCAAGTCGCGCTGATTTGCATCAAGGAACCGCCGCTCAGGAAGCATTGAATACGCTAAGCCCGAACTCCAATTCTGATTACATTGGGTGGCCGGCCCACTCCGCAGCTCAGTGTAAGCGCCCCGCTCAGTATCCCCCTGCTGGGCGGGGCTACCTATATTGGCCGCCTCAGTTGGCGGGCCTCTTTCATGTGCGGCCAAGCCTGCGATGTCGCCTATTGGCTGCACTTTTCGGACATGCCGCGATGTCCGACTTCAGTCCGGAGTGGGATGCAAAGCAGAAATCAGTCAGACCTGAATGCAGGTTCTAATGGCTGCCCTTCAGCCGCCGACAATTCTCTCGGCCGAGCTGTGTACAGTGTCATGCACCTGATTAGGATCGGCGAGGTTTCATCCAACAACGGAGAACCTACATGCCAGTCCTCAAGTCACTCTCGTTCACCGCGCTTCCCAAGAATGGGAACGATCCGGTCCAGACGCGTCGCGCCAAATTCGTCTCGAAGCTGGAGGAGCAGAAGCTGCTCCTGAAGGATCCTAACCACGTCCGGACCGTCCAGCGATGGACCAAGGTCAACGGCGAAAGGCAGGCCGTCACCAAGCAGCAGGCCGTCCGGCCCTGGTGGAACACCGACCCGGCTGGTCACGTCGTGATGTCCATCAAGTTCGGGGCAAAGCCCATCGAGTTCGAGAAGGGGAAGGCGGGCATCGTGGTCCCGTCGAAGGACAAGCTGCCGGCGGTGATCGATACCCTGATCACGGCCGTCCGAGCCGGGGAGCTGGACGAGCTGTTCAACCAGGCCGCCAAGACCGGATCGATAGGGAAGGCGCGCAAAGCTGCTTGATTGATTTTAGCCGGGCGATCGTTGGGCATCGCCCGGCCTTTCATCCTTGAGTTTAGTTGGAACATCCGTCACGTGGAGCCGCGTGATCGGCTAAGTCGAAGCTTTGCGATAGTGAAACATCAACTGGACATCGCTCGGTTCACTCAAGGGCCATGTCCAGCAAGATTGACCCCAGCGGCGCCCCCCCTGGGGTCATTTTTTCTCTGCCTCACCTTGCTTATGATTTCAGTCTGCTGATCGCGCTCGTCTCCCGCGCGGACGAACGTCATGAGGACTTTGTCAGCCGAGATCACGCGGTTCCTTCCAGAATGTTTGGCGGCATATAGCGCCTGATCGGCTTGCCGAAGAAGCCAGTCGGGGCCGACGTCGTGGCCAGGGACCTGCGCCGCCACGCCGATGCTAAGCGTTACCCACGGCCCGGCTCCAGAAGCTCCATGAGCTATCCGGAGATCCAAAATGGCTTGGCGAAGTCGATCTGCAGCCTTGCAAGCGGCTGCAAGTTCGGTCTCAGTCAAAATGATGGCGAACTCTTCGCCACCATATCGGGCCGCCAGATCGGTCGGTCGAAAGGCATTCTCGCCGATGGCGGCTGACAGTGCACGCAGACACTCGTCGCCATTCTGATGGCCGTGTTGATCGTTGAAGAGCTTAAAATGATCCACATCGGCAAACAGCAAGGCCAACGGCTTCTTTGTTCGTTGAGCGCGCGACCACTCCATTTCCAATGCCTGATCGAAGGAACGCCGATTGGCCAAGCCGGTGAGTCCGTCTTTGGCTGCCAGGGTCTTCAGCGCCATTTCCGCTCGCTTGTGGTCAGTCATGTCGCGCAAGGTTTCAACTACCGCGATCAGATTGCCGTCTTCATCGTGGATGGGGCCGGCGTCAATGGCCAAATATAAGTGGTTGCCCAACTTCGGCATAACGCACCAGTTCTCGGCGCTGAAGCCGAGCCCGTTGTCGTCCGGAACAGTGTGTTCGGGGTAGAGTTCGCTCACTTTGTCCTGCCGATCGAGGGCCACCAAATCTGCGAGACAATACCGGCGCTCTTCATAGAAGGCACGCCAGTGCCTGGAGGTTCCCAAGACTTCCGATGCGGAGACGCCGGTGAGACGCTCGCAAGCGCGATTCCAGATAATGACGCGCTGCTTGGGATCGATGACGAAGGTAGGGACGACCAAATGTTGCATCAGCCGCACAGCGTAAGCATGTGCGAGCTCCGAGCCTCTTGCGTGAGCCATCTCAATCCTCCCCTGGCGCCGGTATTTTATAAATTACGCGGCGGCGTTCTGCGCAGCGGCCCAAGCTTCGTCAGGCAACTACGAATCTTTTGTCACTAAGCCACGGCCGACGTCATCTTCGCTCGCGTACCGAACAGCTTCCTCACTTCCGGACCCGGCTTTGCGGCGCTGAACAGGTAGCCCTGCATCTCAGTGCAGCCAAGCGTGCGTAGCCGTTCCTTTTGCTCGAGCGTCTCGACGCCTTCCGCGGTCGTCGTCATGTTGCGCGCGGCAGCGATGTTCACCACCGCCTGCACGATCGCCGAAGAGCCGTCGATTTCCGCGATGTCGCCGATGAAGCAGCGATCGATCTTGATCTTGTCGAACGGGAAACGCTTCAGATAGCTCAGGGAGGAATAGCCGGTACCGAAATCGTCGAGCGCGATGCGAACGCCGATGGCGCGGAGCTGATGCAGTATGGCCAGCGCCGCCTCGTCGTCCCGGATCAGGACCGCCTCGGTGATTTCGAGTTCCAGGCGGCTGGCCCGAAGACCCGAGGCCGCGAGCGCGCTGGTGATCTTCAGCGCCAGGGTCTGGCATTTCAACTGCACTGGCGAGACGTTGACGGCAAGCCGGACGTGATCCGGCCAGCTCGCCGCCTCGGCGCAGGCGGTTCTCAGCACCCATTCGCCGAGCTCAACGATCAGGCCGGTGTCTTCCGCTACCGGGATGAATTCCGCGGGCGAGATCATGCCCCGTTCGGGATGGCGCCAGCGCAGCAAGGCTTCGCAGCCAGCTACCTCGTCGTGACGAAGGTCCACGACCGGCTGATAGTGAATCTCAAAGCCGCCGTCCACGAGGGCCTGACGCAGGTCCTGCTGCATCTTGAGCCGGGCTTTTGCGCTGGCGTCCATGGCCGGCTCGAAGAAGCGATGGGTCCGGCGCCCGTCGGCCTTGGCGCCATACATCGCCAGATCGGCATTCTTGATGAGCTGCTCCAGATCGGCGCCGTCTTGCGGAGCCAGCGCGATGCCTATGCTGGCATCGGTCGAGAGTTGATGGCCGAGGCATTGGTAAGGTTACCTGATCGCCTCGTGAATACGTGCCACGAATTCCACGACATCGTCGGCGCCCCCGACATCTGTCTGGATGACCGCGAACTCGTCGCCACCAAGCCGCGCGACAATATCGGTCTCCCTGATACAGCTCCTGAGGCGGGTAGCCACGGCCTTCAGCAGTTCATCGCCGACATGATGCCCGAGCGAATCGTTGATGCCCTTGAACTCGTCGATGTCGATATATAGCAGCGCGAACTGCTCGCCACGGCTGGTTCGCCGCAGTTCGCGTTCGACCTGCTCCCGGAACAGCACTCTATTCGGCAGGTCGGTCAGCGCGTCGTAATGCGCGAGATACGCGATCTTCTCGTCGGCGCGCCGGCGCTCGGTAACGTCTTCATGTGTCGCAACCCATCCCCCGCCTGCTATCTGCCGGTTGCTAATCTGGATTGACCGACCGCCTGAGGTTTTCACGATAACGTCTGTTTCAAGCGCGACATTATGAATGACATTAGAACAGTATTTGTCGATATCTCCGACGAACGATCCGGTTTCTTTCCGATGCGTAATGATATCGCGAAAGGTGCAGCCAGGTTTTATGACGTCCGGCGACAAGCAATATATTTCAATATAACGCCGGTTGCAGACGACGAGGCGCTGTGATGAATCGAACATCAGCAGGCCCTGCGACATGTTGTTGACGGCGGTATCGAGCCGCTGCTTTTCCAACGTCAGGCGTTGCTCTGAGATTTTATGCTGCCGCGACAATCGCCGAATAATAAAAAACATGATGAAGGAGATCGCCAGCGTAAACAGGATGGCGACAACGAACAGGAATCTGGTTTGCCCACGCCAGTCGGCCAGCGCGGCCACAACCGACGTGGTTGCGACGACCACAATCGGGAAATGGCTTAGCTCGGCCGCCGAACCGAGTCGGTCCTCACTATCGACGGGACTTCGCACCCGCAGGGTCCTTTGACCACCCTCGGTCAAAACCTTATTCAGCAGCGTGGCTCTTTTGAATTTTTGCCCAATCATCGAATCCGCATGAGGGTAACGCGCCAGCAGCGTTCCATCGCGATGCAACATGGAAATCGCGGCGCCTTCGCCGAGCGAGACAGATGCGAAGAAATCCTCAAAATTAACGGGATCGATTCGCTGCGCCATTACCCCGAGAAAAATCCCCTTCGGTCCACTCAGCCGATGGGCGATGACCGTGGTCCACTTGCTAGTGAAAACGCTACGAACCGGCTCGGCCAAAGTAACTTTTGATTCAGGGTCCGATTTGAAGGCTTTGAAGAAGGCCCGATCGGCGATATTGACGTCCGGGAGCGGCCAGCCTCCCGATGAGTTAATCAGGTGTCCGTCTGAATCGAAGATATTTACGTCGCCGATATAGGATAGAGCCCTGGCCTGGGATTTCAGCATCAGATGCGCGTCGAGAGTCGACATCTGGTTCTTGAACGTCTCGGGCGATGCGATCCCGGAAAATTGCATTTTCGAGATCAGGTCGTTTGCGATGATATCGGTGTCTTCGAATTGCTGGTCGAAGTGGCGGGTGAGCAACCGCACCGTATTTTCTAGCTCGCGTTCGCTGTTCCTGATGGCACGCTCACGGAATTCGCCGACCGTGGCCACAGTGCCGATGAGGATCGTCGCGATTAACGCCACACCGCATAGAATGAGCCATCGGATTGGACCCCATTGAAGCCGGGCATTGACGTCCGTCTGATCGATATCGTCAGCCGGCATTCGGCCGCGACCGATATCCGTCCACATAGGCAAAAGTCGCTTTAGCATTGTCCCACTCTCCAAGGGACACGAATACCATGCATAAAATGGAGGGCGTGTTAGGAATTCCAGTTAGCGAAATGTGAAATTAGAATTGTTCTCTCTTGAACCCGGAAAGACCAAGCGCAATATTGTTTGAGCGGGATCACGGACAAAATCACTTGCGAAAGGTTATGCAGCGGAATCGTGGCCTGCAGGGAGTTAGTAATAGCCCCTGCAGCGCGAACCTCTTTTGGAATTGATGTCGGTTAACAACCTGCATCAAGTCACGGTGCGAGAGCGTTAACTTGAATTCGATAATTCTCGGACGCTCGAGTCCAAACCGGCATCGCATACTGCTTCCGAGAACGATGGTCATGCAAAGCCAAATCGTCTCGCCTCAAAGTCATCGGTCGTCTTGGTGGACTTGACCACGAAGCCGGGGACTTTCGGGATCTTCAGCCGGGTCCACTTTGGGTTCTGGTAATCTGCGCTCTTGTAGAGCACGACCCGGCCGTCACCCCTGAGGTCAAGAAAATCTTGGTAATGGGAATGGGTCGGGTCCAAATTTTCCGGCCGATGGATTCCTGCTCAAGTAAATCCAAAGTAAATTGGGACACGGGAAATGGACATCGGCCGAGCCCACAATTCTTTCTGTCGGGTGGCTCACCACCAAACCGTTTAGGATTGCCAAGACAGATCGTATTCGAGCGCCGCCGAGGCTGCGCGGTAACCTTGAACAGTTAGGTTAAGTTCGCTGAGTGTTTGCCGCCGGCGCCTTGACTCCATATGCCAGTCGTAGCCAAGGCGTCGGCCCCAGAAACTCGCGCCTTGGTTAGGCCCGGCGTGTTATTATGACGTGCGCGTCGGGCCGCCTTTGCAGAAGTGATCCCCGGATTTGGCATGGCCCGTTATCGCCTTCGGCGTCATCATCGGCCGGCTTGTCACGCCGGAACCCTGCCTTTCGCCCGCGTCGGGGTGGAACGGGCCAGGAAGGTTCAGCGGTATTGCGAGTAGCAAGCGCGATGCGGAGACTGCCGATCCGGCAGCCGCTCTGGCCTGGAAATTCCAGGCCCCCGCTTCCAAACGGGGCTTCGGTCAGGCAGCTCAGCCGGATAGAGCGAGTGTTTCCTGAACCGTAGCTTAAACAGCAAAGCCGACCAGATACTTGTCACCCGGGAGGTCTATCAGCGCGCCCAATCCGACCTGGCGGGCAGCCAGGCAAAGGCCCGCCAGCTGAAGGGCTTCCGGGAACCGACCGGGCTTTTTGCAGCTTGAACGCCTCGCCAATCGACGATTTGCCGGACTTGGCGATCCCGCGCTTGCTCTGGTATTTAGCGCCCAAGCGCCCGCCTCCAAAAGCGGTGCTTCGGTCCCGTAGCTCAGCCGGATAGAGCGACGGTTCCTAAACCATCGGTTCATCGAGGCACGCTGTGACCTGCCGCATCGAGTCCTATTGGAAAATTACATAGTTATTTCAATTACATAAGAGTTCGCAGTTCTATTCTGAATGGCGCGCCACTTCTACGCCTCAACACGCTGCGGTGGCCGACTGGCTCCGTTTTCCGCGAAAATCCACACCGGAGCGCCCTCTGAAGGCGCTGGAGTTACTTGCAGCGACTACCGGTATCCGGTACTATCTGCGGTGTGCAATATGAATGGGACAATGGCAAAGCGGCCGAGAACCTTCGCAAGCACGGCGTGGATTTTGTGGATGCGATTGCTGCCCTCGAAGATGCGAACCATCTAGAAGAAATTGACGCGCGCTTCGAGTACAGCGAGGAGCGTATACAAGTCGTCGGAATGGCTCGCGGCGACGTTCTATTCGTGATCGTCACACTCTATTCGTGATCGTCACACTGCGTGGCGAAGATAGTTGCAGAATCATATCGGCCCGAAAGGCCACACGACATGAGCAAGACCGGTACTACGCGGGCGACCGTGAAACCTGGTGATACGTTGCCTCGGGGCGACACCGACTGGACTCGGCTCGATGCCATGACCGATGAGGAGGTCATGGCCGCTGCGCTATCCGATCCCGAGGCCCAGCCGCTCACTCCGGAACAACTGTCTAAGATGCGCCGGGTGTCGCGCGTAAAGGTGCTGCGGCAACGCCTCGGCATGACGCAGATGCAATTTGCTGACGCATTTCACCTGCCGATCACCACGCTGCGCGATTGGGAGCAACATCGAAGCACGCCCGATGCGCCGGCGCGGGCGCTGTTGCTGGCAATCGAACGTGATCCGGAAGTCATGCGGCGGTTGCTGGCGGAAGCAGTAGCGTAGTGTTTCGGATTCCGTCGCGTCCCGGCGGACCACATCATAGCGCCACGGCGAAGCAGTAGTGCCCATCTTCATCGGCCGCGGCGCGCCACTTACGCCAGAGCACGATATAGCCGCCGACTGGCTCCCCTTCTGCGCAATTGTTCTTCTCTGCGCCGCGACGTGGCGTTCCGGCGCTGCGACGCGCAGGACCGGACCAACCTCCCGTAAACTTGATCGATTCAGGTTGGAGGCGGTTGACATTAGAGCCGCACCCACGTCATGCGTGGCGTATCGATCGAAGCTACCTATACGGGAGCTGCGGTGCGCCTGGTGCCCTATCGTCCGCTCGAGGTTTTTGCGCCTGCTACCTGAATGCCCTTTAGGCCGTATTGGTCGATTGTTCGCTGCACCAGGCCCGAGCTCTTGGCCTCCTCTATAAAGTCGCTCACGTATGCGACACGGCCAGCCTTGCCCTTGGGGACCATTGCTACATAGACAATGTCCGCAAACCCTTCGTCCAAGACCCGAGAACCAGGAACTTGGTCGCTCAGTTTCAGCAAGACCACGCGCGGCCCCGCGTATGCATCAACTTGGCCAGCCCGCACCATGTCGATGATGGCTGCAATGCTATCCGCCCGCGCCAATTCAGCGTGCTTCAACATCTTGGTCAGACGCAGATCGGAACCGTCTCCGCGTGGGACCGCTATGCGAGCACCAGGTTGGTCGACATCAGCGACTGAACGCTTTGAAGAGCCGGCCGGAACCATATACGTATAATCGGTCTGCATATATGGGGGTGAAAAGTCGGCCTCGGCCGAGCGAGCAGGATCGGCCACCAAAAACGTCACGTCCCACTCATTGTTCTGAATACCCTTCAGTATAGCGCCCGGCCTCGGGTATTCGACTGGTTCGAGCTCAGCACCGATTTTCGTCGCCAGCACACGTGCGAGGTCCAATGCCGGGCCGCTCACCTGGCCGCTCTTCGGGTCCTTTATGGCCAGTACGGGACTGCCTAGGCCAAGAGCGACCCGAAGCTTTCCAGACTGAACAAGGTCCGCAACACGCGGGTCGGGCGTTTGCTGTGCCTGGGCAGGCAAGAGGCAAGCAACGAAGACCATAGTTCCTATAAGTCGCATCAATTGCTTTGATGTCATCGTTTCCTCCCAGTGATCCCCCGTCCCGAGCACCCATTCTTAATTCAACAATTGAACTGGCAATTCGGCGTCAGAGCGTTACTGACATCGGTCACAGCCAATTATCCGATCATTCTGCCACTTCAACTATCATCTCAACCTCAACAGCATTATTGAACGGAAGGCCCGCCATCCCGACAGCGGATCGCGCGTGTTTGCCGATCGCCGCGCCGAAGACCTCCACCATCAAATCGAAAAATCCGTTGACTACCTTCGGCTGGTCACCAAAACCTTCGGCCGAGTTGACCATCCCAAGGACTTTGACCACGCGATCCAGGCTATCAAGCGCGGCGCGCACCTTCGCCAACATGATCAAACCAACCTGGCGCGCCGTGTCATAGCCTTCTTGTACGGTGAGGTCCTTGCCCACCTTGCCTTTGTACTTCCAATCAGCAGCCGGGTCTTATGGAGCCGATTTCACTTCCGCCTTGCCCCTGAAGGACTTAAGTCGGACATCACGCCATGTCGAGTTTACGACATTGCCCGGCCATTTGAAAACTCCTCCTGCGCTTGCCCGGGCAGCCAATCTGGTCGTGTGGCGCGCTTCAGAAGCGGAAAGCGAGGTGCCCTTCAATCTTGAACTTATATAGCTGGTTCGTCGTCTCGAAGAGCGGAACGCCAACTTCGATGCCGGTCAGGAAACCTTTATTCCACTGCTTTGCGAATTCGACATCCAAGGGAACGAACCACTCACGGGTCATGAAGTTATAGCGAATGTCGGTCGACGGAAATATTGCCACCGACAAGCCGTCCGGCAGCCCGATGTTGAGGGTCGGGCCGAACTGGAGGTTGCTCGTGTGATTTCGGTTGGGATCACCGGCAAAATCAAACTGGTAGCGGGTGACGATCTGAAAATAAGAATCCTGCGATAGTTCGGGCAGGCTGTAGCGGTACCCGGCAGCAGGCGCCATGCGCCAGCGTCCGTTACCGAACTGGTCATCGGTCGCTGTTGGAGCATAGAACCTCAGTCCAAAGCCAAATCCTTGCCGCGCGTCAAGCTCTTTGCTGAAGACCCCCTGAAACTGGGTGTCACCCAATCCTGTGGCAAATGTTCCCGGCGGATCAGATCCATCATTGGTGCTGACTGCCGTAAACTCGACACGCGCAGCGAATTTCCATCCGTCATTTAGATCGAACGGACGTTCGTAGCGTACCTTTGGTGTCCACGTTGTGCCGCCGGCCGACTGGATATTTTCTAGAAAGAGATCGAGGCGGTGAATGGGATTGGTGATGTCATTGTTGATGGGTGCTTCGTTGGTGCCGTTCGCGGCCTGTTGTGCCGAAACACTTCTCGTCACGGCAAGGGGCATGAACATGAAAATCCAGAGTCTCCACGTGCTGCTTCGACGTCTAGCCCCGGTCACCTTTCGAAATCGCCGACTGTTTGTCATGCCTATTTTTGCTCGAGATGCCACACGCCGTCTCAACCCTCGCCCGGCGGGGTCACCGCGAGGCTGTCGAGACGCTTGACAAGTGTCTGCGACGGTCCGTCGTCGGGAACGGCCTTGAGCGCCGCGATAAAGGCATGGCGTGCCTCATCCCAATACTGAAGCCGGGGGTGAAAACTTGGACGGGGAGGACGATGATGCCGACGATCACAAGCCGCTGTCGGACATTAGGCAGTTCCTCGTCGCTCTCATGTTTTGGTCCGATGGTTACTGCGGCCGGCCGAACAGGTGGTCGGCCGCAGATTGTTTGTATCGAACAGCGTCTAATCCTTCGCCGACGATTCCCCCAGCTTCTGCATCACTTCATCCATGTTGAAGCTGGCCGCCTTCTGCCGCTGCGGAAACTCCTTGAACGTCGCCAGGAACTGACCGACATAGGCCTGCGCCGGGACAAGCTGAAAGGCGTGATCAAGCAGCCAGTCGTAATAGGTGTTCGAGGTGATGTCCGCGCGCTCGTACGGATCGGTCCGGAGATTGAAGATCTTCGGAACCCGCAAGTTCGTGAACGGCTCCGACCAGATGCGCAGGGTTCCCGGGGCGCGCTGTTCCATGAACACGAGCTTCCAATTGTCGTAGCGCAGACCGGTCAGTTGCTGGTCGTCGTTGATGTAGAAGAAAGACTCGCGCGGGCTCTTCGGAGCCTGTCCGGTCAAATAGGGCACGAGGTTGTCGCCATCGAGATGAACCTTGTAGGTCATGTCGCCGACCTTGTAGCCGGTGAGCAGCTTGCTCTTGACGTCGGTGTCTCCAGCGACCGCGAGCAGCGTCGGCAGCATATCGAGATGGGCTACGATGTCGTTGGAGACCTGGCCCGGCTTGATCTTGCCCGGCCAGCGGAACATCGCCGGGACCCGGTAGGCACCTTCCCAGTTCGAATTCTTTTCGTTGCGGAACGGCGTCATCGCGCCATCCGGCCAGGAGTTCATGTGCGGGCCATTGTCGGTCGAGTACATGACGAAGGTGTTGTTGGCGATACCCTCGTCGTCGATCGCCTTGAGCACCGTGCCGACATTCTTGTCGTGATCGATCATGGTGTCGTGATACGGACTCTGCCACCGCCCGGACTGGCCCATACTTTCCGGCTTGGTGTGGGTACGGAAGTGCATGTGGGTGAAATTCACCCAGACGAACGCCGGCTTGCCAGCCTTATTCATCCGCTTGATGTAATCAGCCGCACGGTTGGCGATGTCGTCGTCGATTGTCACCATCCGCGCTTTCGTCAGCGGGCCGGTGTCGACACATACCTGCTTGCCGACCCGTCCGAAACGCGGATCGACCGTCGGATCGTCCTTGTCCGACGCCTTGCAATCCATCACGCCGCGCGGTCCGAATTTGGCACGGAACTCAGGATTCTTCGGATAATCCGGCAGCTCAGGCTCTTCCTCGGCGTTCAGGTGGTACAGGTTGCCGTAGAACTCGTCGAAGCCGTGCACGGTCGGCAAAAACTCGTTGCGGTCGCCAAGATGGTTCTTGCCGAACTGACCAGTCGCATAGCCGAGCGGCTTGAGCAACTCGGCGATCGTCGGATCTTCCTTTTGCAGCCCGAGCGTGGCGCCGGGCAGACCAACCTTGGTCATGCCGGTGCGCAAGCCTGACTGCCCGGTAATGAAGGAGGCACGGCCAGCAGTGCAGCTCTGTTCCGCATAATAGTCGGTGAACATCGTGCCTTCATTTGCAATCCGGTCGATGTTGGGCGTCTGATAGCCCATCATGCCGCGCGAATAGGCGCTGACATTGGATTGGCCGATGTCGTCACCCCAGATGATGACGATGTTCGGCTTTCGCGGCTGCTGCGCTTGCACGGCTGCAGACGCCAATAGGGGCGCCGCGAGCGTGATCGCGGCCAATGCGTGTTTCCATCTTGCCATTTAGCGTTTCCATTTCGTTGTATGCACCGTGTCCCTGGGGTAGGGCCAAAAAGCTGTTTGTGAAATTGCTCCATTGTCGCAGTTGAGGCTTTAGCCGGTATTGATCTGGCTCAAAGAGAAAATCGCGCGAGAATCCTACTTTAAATCGCTATCATGGGGATTTTAGCCGGCTTCGATGGCGCAATCGGGTTGATCGTGGCGTCTTTCGAACGATCGCCGAGGGCCATTTTGTTTTTTGCAAGCGTTCACGAAGGAAGTTGATCATGCGCATGAAGTGGACCGCCGGATTCCGTTTGCGGAGAACTGTGCTCAAATCCATCCTAACGGCCGCCGCGCTCATGGGCGCTCTTGCGTTCGCCACCGTCAATTCACAAGCCGCAGACCCTTTGCCATCGTGGAATGACGGCCCAGCGAAGCAATCCATCATCTCCTTTGTCGAGAAGGTCACCAAGCCCGGCTCGCCGGACTTCGTGCCTGTCGCCGAACGCATCGCAACCTTCGACAATGACGGCACTCTATGGTGCGAGCAGCCGGTGCCTGTGCAATTGTATTTTGCGCTCGACCGCGTGAAGGCGCTCGCGCCGCAACATCCGGAGTGGAGCACCACTGAGCCGTTTGCCTCGCTGCTCAAGGGCGATTTGCAGACAGCACTTGCTGGCGGCGACCTTGCACTGCTCGAAGTCCTCATGGCAACGCACGCTGGCATGACCACGGCGGAATTTGAGCAGATCGTGAAAGACTGGATTGCCACAGCGAAGCATCCGAAAACCGGCCAGCTCTATACCGACATGGTCTATCAGCCGATGCTCGAACTGCTGTCCTACCTGCGCGCGAACGGCTTCAAGAATTTCATCGTCTCCAGTGGAGGCATCGAGTTCATGCGGCCATGGGCGAACCGCGTTTATGGCATACCGCCCGAACAGGTTGTCGGCAGCAGCATCAAGACGAAGTTCGAAATGCGCGACGGCAAGCCCGTTCTCGTGCGCTTGCCGGAACTCAATTTCAATGATGACCGAGGCGACAAGCCTGTTGGCATCAACCAGCACATAGGCCGTCGTCCGGTCGCCGCGTTCGGCAATTCCCGGGGCGACAAGGAAATGCTGGAATACACCCAGGGCGGCGACGGCGCACGGTTCGAACTGCTGGTGCTGCATGACGATGCGAAGCGCGAATACGCCTACGGTCCGGCGTTGGGGTTGCCCGAACCCAAACTCGGAGCCTTTACCCAAGCGCTTTACGACGAAGCAAAGAAGGAAGGCTGGACCGTCGTAAGCATGAAGAGCGATTGGGGCCAAGTCTTCCCGTTTGAACAGTCCCCCGTTACTGCAATCGATATCCTGCTGGAGCCCGACGCCACGATGCTGCAACACGCCGACGCCGTGAACGCCGGCCACCTGAAGATTTTCCCGCAAGGGTTTGCCCTAGACGCAACGCACCGCCCCCACGTCACGATGATCCAGCGCTTCGTCCGCACGTCGGACCTCAGCAAGGTCTATGATGCCGCTGGCAAGGTTCTCGCAAGCGCCAACGTGCCTGGGATCAAGCTGGAGGCCTTCAAATACTATTACATTCCGACCAAGGATTTGGGTCTCTCGGGCATCGTGGCAAAGCCAACACCCGAATTGCTCAAACTCCAAGATGACCTGATTGCCGCCGTGGCCCCATTTACGGTGCCGAGCGGGAACTCAGGCGCGTTTGTCACAACGGCCGATGATCGCGTCATCGATCCCTTCTTGATCGAGTACGTTTCGGCGTTTGTTCCAAAAAGCAGCGGCGAGCGTTTTAACCCGCACGTCACCACCGGCCTCGCACCCCGAACCTACCTCGATAAGCTGCTCGCCGAACCATTCGAGCCGTTCACTTTTTCGCCGGCGGGCGCTGCCGTCTACCAGCTTGGTCAGTTCGGCACGGCGGCAAAGAAACTCAGGGAATTTGATCTGAAGCCTTGAGGCCGGTTCATACCGGGTCATTCGCGTCATTTTGGCTCCCGGCCGTCAACTTCCGGCCTACCCCAGAGAACGGATATGCCGCCGATCCCTAGGATGGTTCGGCCCCTTCCATTAAGGAGCATCGAAGCGACCGCGCAATTGGAAGACTGCCCTTGCGGGTGTAGGGCTAGATCGCGGGCGGTCGCATATTCTCGGGTTCTTCCGTGAGTTAGGCTCCAGCGTCATAGCGCCACGGCGAAGCAATATTGCCCATCTTCATCGGCCGCGGCGCGCCAATTTGCCACCATTCAGAATAAAACTGCGAACCCTGCGCGGATGTCGTTCGCGGTTTAACCGGCGCGGCGAAGGTCGCGTCGGGTATCAAGCTATAGGTTGCAAGATACCCGGTACGCGCGATTTGGATCGCTCTCACGCCGCCTCGTAAGACGCAATCTTCTTGATCTGCGGCGCAAGCACGTCTTCGGCCGTTTCGAGATCGAAGCGTGCCTGAATGTTCATCCAGAACGCCGCGCCGGTCTTGAAGAACTTGCCGAGCCGCAGCGCGGTGTCGGCCGTAACGGGCTTTTCTTCGCGCGCGATGCGTTCGATCCGAGTACGCGGCACGTTCAGCGCGGCCGCGACCGCGTATGGCGTCAGCTTAAGCGGAACGAGAAATTCCTCCCGCAGGATTTCGCCGGGATGAATCGGCGGAAGTTTCTTTGCCATGTGCGAACTCCTATTCGGTGGCCACATTCGGCCGGTCTGACTAGTGATAGTCGATTATCTCCACGTCTTCGGGACCCGCATCGGTCCACCTGAACACGACCCGCCATTGATCGTTGATGCGGATCGAGTGCTTACCCGCCAAATCGCCCTTAAGAGCTTCAAGGCGGTTGCCGGGAGGCGAGTTCAGGGCCTCAAGAAAGGCGGCGGCGTCCACCATAAATCAGCTTTCGGCGAGCTACCCTGGCGAGATTTGCCGGGAAACCCTTCGGAACCATGCGGCCCTGCAGGATCGGCTCGGTAAATTTCCCCTTGAAGCCCCTGATCATGAGCAATACGTATCCTATCGCGATACGTAGTGCAATGCTTTCGTCTCCCGATGAGATACCACCGGCCACGCCAACGGCGCTGATTTTGTGAGTGGATATCCAAATCTCTGAAAGGAACGAGACCAACTCCCAGGCTATCGTTGCGCATGATTCGCGGAGGCGCCTCGATGAACCGAACCCAGCGAAAATCCTCGCCGACGGATGAACATGCGAGACGGATTGCGCAGGCGATCGCCAAGGGTCGACCGCCCCCGTTCAACGAGGCCTTCGATCGGTACTGCGAAAGCTCCCCACGCGAAGTCTTTGCCGCCTTCACGGGCGCGGCTCGCCACATGCCTCCGGCCGGCCAGGATGAACCGCTTGCGATCGGTTATCTGTTTCTGCTGCAGCGGCTGCTCGAGCATCTACGTTATCGCACCGATAGTGGCTACTCGGACGCAGCCAAATTGATCGCGGATTTTCAAGCCGATGTCGTCGCGCAGGTCGAGGCCGGAAACGTCGATGGGCGCATGCTCGTCTTCGTGGGAGGAGCCCTGCACCAGTCAAAAATCCCGGCATCGCCGGAGTTTGCTGCAGCGTCGGCAAAGCAGCCTATCAATCAGAACGCGGACGGGCCACTTCCGGCCGACGTCCACGCCGCTCTCGCCGGCATCCTCGAAGCCTGCGACGGCGATCCGTTCCTGACCGTCGGCGCGCTGGCCGAAAGCGGTCATTCCTTGCCGGCGGAAGCCCGCGGCGCTCTGGCCGGTGCCTTGGCGCTCGCGGGTAACGCCAAAGCGCGCGGCGCCGCGGTTCTGTTCCTGCTCGATCCAAATTCGACTGTGCGCCGCGCGGTTGCCGGAGCGCTTGTGCAGGTCGCAGCCTCGCTGACGCCTACCGAGGTTCGGCGGCTGATCGCGATGCGCAATTGGCGACCCGAGAACGAGCGAGCCGAAGTCGACGCGATCATCCGAAAGGCGCGGGCGGCTGGGATCGATTGCGCACCATGGGAGGCTGGCGGCATCGAGGCAATTGTCGCCACTGCCGTGGATGGTGCCACAGCGCAGGGATTCCTGTTGATATCGCCGGCCGGACGGAAAAAGCGGATATCGTCGGTCCTGACCAAAGGCGGGATTGCGGATGCCTGGAGTGGCGAACCGGAATCGCGCCGCCAGATCGAGATGAGTTCTCGCCGCCGCCGGGATGGATACCCCTACGCTTGCCGTATCCCGATCATATCTCGATCGCATCGTGGCGCACGAACTGGCGCTCAGTATAGAGAAACGGGAAGCGCCACCGTTCGGCCTGCTCCAAGTCGCCGAAACTATCGGCGGTGCCGATTGGCAACCCGCGCGCATGGCCTTTGGTGAAGCGCTCGCCGGGCTTATCGCCGAGGTCCCCAAGGCGATGCGTGAGCCCGCCACGCTTGCATCGGTGCTGCGGAAGAGCAACGAACTTGCCGAGCTGGAGGCCGTCGCACAATCCTGGTTCGAGGATGACCCGCAGGTCGCTCAAATGCTGGAGCGCGCCCGCGGCCGTGATCGCGCCAAACTTGCTACCTATCTATTGCAGAGCGTCATTGCGCGACATCGCGATAGATGGGCTGACATTGTTTTGCGCACAGCCCTATGGATGCGCGAGGCTCCACCGGAGGCCAACCCATGCTGGCGCGAGCTCGCGATCGTTGCAAAAGCGCTCGTCGACGGACGGGATGTGACGGAGATCGGATTGATGCGCGATATCGCATTGCGGACGATCGCGGTCCTCAGGGGCGCTGGGCCTATGTGAGGGAGCCGCGGGCGCGCTTTGCGTCGCCTATTCGCCGAATTGGGGGACGTGGCAGGTGAGATGGCTCTCCCAAAGGAATCGAAAAAATTATATAACAATTTCGATAACATACGAGTTCGCAGTTTTGTTCTCAGTGGCGCGCCAATTTGCGGGCAAAGCTGGGCACCTCGGGCGCGCCTTCGCAAATGCTTCACGGCCCGGCTGGCCATTGCCAGTATCGGCTCCTCGGGGCCCTGATAGGGATTTCGTCGGGACTAGCAGTCGCGCGGTCTACGAACAAGTTTAGAAGCAGGCTCCAAGATCTCGTTGTCCGGCGTGGAAAAAACCGGCGCGGCCTCCAATGTTTTAATAGCTCCTGCCGGATGAGCCGATCAGCTACCTCTCGCGCCTGATGCGTCTTGCCTGTTCCAGGCGGTCCCATAGAGAACGACCTGCTTTTTGATATGTAGTGCCTGCAAAGGGTCTAACTCGTCGGGCTCACGATCGGTGTATCAGCACGCGCGCAATGGCCGCGCATAGAAATCGAGGCTCTTGCCCGGCAGAAATTCTGTCAGCTTTTGCCTGATCGCATCGTCGATATCCTCAGGTGGGCTGGGGTTCTATTTATTTAGCGGCGCGCGCGGTCCGTTCGCGTGATCACGTTGGTGCGGACGCGATCGCGACAGCTCGATGACAATCAGCGAAAAGCCGCGTTCAGGCTGCATTCAGTGGTCGCGTTCATGCTGGGCCATGCGGAAATCTCGCGAACGGAGACAGGAGCATGGAACCGAAAGCGACCTCCCCCGTTGGGCGGCTTCTCTCGCCTCTCTGCCTTCCGACTCCCTGACTATCGTCTTCATGAAAGCATTCAAATGAAGTCCCTTCGATCATCCGTTTTCGCACTCGTACTGGGCGCAGCGCCCACGTATCTCATGGTGCCGGCGCATGCCCAGATCGCGATCGCTGTGAGCGTCGACGTTCCGCCCCCGCCGCTTCCCTACTACGAGCAGCCGCCGATTCCGGCGGAAGGCTACATCTGGGTACCGGGCTATTGGGCTTGGGATCCGGTTGCGGTGGACTATTACTGGGTGCCCGGCACGTGGGTCGAGCCGCCGCAGCCGGAGCTGTTGTGGACGCCGGCGTGGTGGGGATGGGTCTATGGCCGTTACGGCTTCCATCCCGGCTACTGGGGCCGCGAGGTGGGCTTCTATGGCGGCATCGATTACGGCTTCGGCTACACCGGCGAAGGCTACTACGGCGGCCGCTGGGATCACGGCGTGTTCTTCTACAACCGCACCGTCAACAACTTCACCAATGTGAGGATCACCAACGTCTACAACCAGACGGTCGTGACCAATAACAACGTCAGCCGCGTCAGCTTCAATGGCGGCAATGGCGGCATCCAGGGGCGGCCGACGCCGCAGCAGGAGGCTTTCGCGCGAGAGCGTCACATCGAGGCGACGCCGGTGCAGCGCCAGCATGCCGAGATCGCGAGCAAGGATCGCTCGCTGTTCTCCAAGCAGAACCACGGCGAGCCTCCGATCGCCGCGACTCCGCGCGCCGGCGTACTCCAGGGTGAAGGCGTCGTGCGTGCGAGCCGCACTCCGGTCGCGCCCGGCCGGCCGCAGGAGATGCAGGGGCACGAGCTGCCGCGCCCCGGTGAGCCGCCGCGTCCTGGCGAGTTGCCGCGCGTGAACGAGATGGGCAGGGAGCCGCCGCCGCGGGTCGAGGAACGGGTGCCTGCGGAAGAGCCGCGCCGCGTGCCGCAGGAAGCGCCGAGGGTCGAACCGGCGCGCGTCGAGCCGAGGCCAGAGCCACGCCCCGAATCACCGAAGGTGGAGGAACGGATGGCGCCGCCGCCCCGGGTCGAGGAGCGTCGGCCGGAGCCGCCGCCTGCTCCGGCTGTGAGGGAAGCGCCGCCGCGCATGGCGCCGGCTCCGCGCCCACCCGCGCCGCATCCGCCGGAGCGCGAGGAAGAGAAGCGGTAAGCACGCTACAGCGTCCGTCCTGGATCGTATGATCCGGGACGGGCTTCTCTTGCATCGCCGGACTTGCGGCCGATCTCGCGGCACAATGCGTTTTGGTTCGCGGCAAGCCGTGCCCTTTTTCCGTTGCGACCGACATCCTTTCGAGCTTTCCGGCAACGATAAGGAAATTCGCCAACCCGAGTCTCAAGGCGGTCGTGGAAAGCTGCGACAAGATCGAGGTGTGGGCGCGGTCCCGCATTCGTAGGCTATTGCACCACACGCTTGATGCTGAAAGCCTAGGTCGGGCGCTCGGCCGTGTTGCCCGAAAAAATGTTCACCGGAGACGGGTTAGCGTGCTGCGCTTTGTGGATCGAGGACGGGGCAATCCCGAAATAATTCCTGAACACCCGACTGAAATGTGACGAGCTTGAGAAGCCCCATGAGAACGCGACATCCGTGATTGTCTTGCCGCCCTGGGTTTCAAGTTCCTGACGGCAGTTCATTAGCCTTGCTCGCCAAATATAGTCGCTGACCGTGATGCCCCTGTCGCTGAACAACATGTGCAGGTAGCGTTTGGTACAGCCCAACGCCGTAGAAATCTGGTCGATGCTGAGATCGGGGTCACGCAAATGATCGTGGATGAAGGCCTGAGCCCGCTCGTATAGCGCCACCGGACCACCGCGATCAAACGCCGTGCCGGCCTCGCGAAGTGGCAGCAGCAAGAGGTCGAGCAGCGTGTCGGCGACGCCGAGCGCGGTGTGCGGCGACAGTTTCGGAGCTTCGCCAAAAGCGGCATGCATGAAATCGTGCGCGATCCGGCCGGTCCCCGTACGCGCCGAAACCTTGCAGGCCGGCAGCTTCGCCGAATGGAAACCGCGTTCCTGCAGTAATTCCGTGGGTACGATGACGACTTCGTGCCGCGTCAGCGATGGACTGATGATGGTATGCGGACAGGAGACATCATAGGCGAGGCAATCGCCGGGCATCAGCTTGATGCGGTGGCCGTTTTGCTCGAAATGCGAAACGCCGTATGTCTGGAACAGGATTTTGACGAAGGGGTGCTCGCTTGCCTTCGCCCGCGAAACCGGGTGGGCGATCCGATGCTGACTCACTTCGATCTGACAAAGCTTCAGCCGCGATACGGTAGTATAGTTGACGTGTCCTTCGAGCGACGGAGCGTCGAGAGGATCGACATCGAATAGGCCGCAAAGCTGGGTGAGCGCATCGGTCCAGCACTGGATCTGCTTCTTGGGCGTCAGTCCGGAGGTGCTCAGGGATTGCACGGAATTTGGCATGAACCAACCACATGAGTGAACAGAGACCAAAATATGACGCCTTGTCAGGCAGTCCGTCACCGCAAGGCGGTATCTACCTCATCCAGAACGTTCGTTGGACCCGCAGGTTCCAATCCTCGGACTTAGTTCAGACGTCGTCAAGGGGAACGTGCCCGCGACTAAGGTAGCCGCTCCGGCAAGACCTGCCCGAAAGCAGGCCTGAGGGCCAGCGCTCGTGCAAATCGCTGGCTGGCAACGGAAAAATTCGTTTGGTTTCGCTTTCGAGCAAACCTCCTTCCCTCTTGGGCAAGCTTCCAGTCGCCGAAGCGGATAGAAAAATCGAAAATAGAACAGAGCAAGTGGCCGTCTTTGGACGTGAACCCGAGGCTCGCATCCGGGAGGAGGAAACCGTCGTAACGGCGCCGTTCTGATTCACATGCCTATCTGATTCACATGCCTGGTTGACAGACGAGGCGCCGAGACCCGCGATCCGGGGCGGCGTGCCGCTTTGTCGACCTGTCTTAAGCTATGACGTGCTGTCGATAGAACAGCCTCGATGCGGGAGTTGACGCTGGACGAGCACAGCCCAGCGGTACGTGAAATTTTCAAACACAACATGGGAGGTATCGTTATGCGCAAGGTGCTTGTTGCAACCTGTCTGGCCGCGGTAACGGCATTTGGCGCCAGTACCGTCAAAGCCAATGACGAACTGGTCAAGATGTCGCAGAATCCGAACGACTGGGTGATGCCGACAGGCGACTACGCCAATACGCGTTACTCCAAGCTGAAGCAGATCACCGCGGCCAATGTCGGCAAATTGCAGGTGGCCTGGACGTTCTCGACCGGAGTGCTGCGCGGCCATGAGGGTGGTCCGCTGATCATCGGCGACATGATGTATGTGCATGCGCCGTTCCCGAACACGGTCTATGCGCTCGATCTGGCGCATGACAACAAGATCGTCTGGAAGTACGAGCCGAAGCAGGATCCCAATGTGATCCCGGTGATGTGCTGCGATACGGTCAACCGCGGCGTCGCCTATGGCGATGGCAAGATCTTCCTGCATCAGGCCGACACCACGCTGGTGGCGCTCGATGCCAAGACCGGCAAGGTGGTGTGGTCGGCCAAGGACGGCGATCCCAGCAAGGGCGCCACCGGGACTTCGGCGCCGATGGTGATCAAGGACAAGGTGCTGATCGGGATCTCCGGCGGTGAGTTTGGCGTCCAGGCTTACATGACCGCCTATGACATCAAGACCGGCAAGCAGGTGTGGCGGGCCTATTCGGAAGGGCCGGACAACCAGATCCTGGTCGACCCCGAGAAGACCACCGCGCTCGGCAAGCCGGTCGGCAAGGATTCCAGCCTCAAGACCTGGGAAGGCGATCAGTGGAAGATCGGCGGCGGCGCGACGTGGGGCTGGATCTCCTACGATCCCAGCCTGAACCTGCTCTACTACGGCTCGGGCAATCCCTCGACCTGGAACCCGAAGCAGCGTCCGGGCGACAACAAGTGGTCGATGACGATCTGGGCGCGCGACCCGGATACCGGCGTGGCCAAGTGGGTCTACCAGATGACGCCGCATGACGAATGGGACTATGACGGCATCAACGAGATGATCCTGACCGATGAGCAGGTCGGCGGCAGCATGCGCAAGCTGTTGACCCATTTCGACCGCAACGGGCTCGGCTATACGCTGGACCGTGCGACCGGCGAATTGCTGGTTGCCGAAAAGTACGATCCGAAGGTCAACTGGACCTCCGGCGTCGACATGAACAAGAGCTCGCCGACCTATGGCCGACCGAAAGTTCTTGACGCAGCGTCGACCGACAAGGCGGGTGAGGACCACAACGTCAAGGGCATCTGCCCGGCCGCGCTCGGCACCAAGGACGAGCAGCCGGCGGCGTATTCGCCGGAGACCCAGCTGTTCTACGTGCCGACCAACCACGTCTGCATGGACTACGAGCCGTTCAAGGTGAGCTACACCGCGGGGCAGCCCTATGTCGGGGCGACGCTGTCGATGTATCCGCCTCCCGGTGACAGCAACATGGGCAACTTCATCGCCTGGGACGGCAAGACCGGCAAGATCGTGTGGTCGGACAAGGAGCAGTTCTCGGTGTGGTCGGGTGCACTGGCCACCGCGGGCGGGGTGGTGTTCTACGGCACGCTGGAAGGTTACCTGAAGGCGGTCGATGCCAAGACGGGCAAGGAACTCTACAAGTTCAAGACCCCGTCCGGGATCATCGGCAACGTCACCACCTATGAGCATGGCGGCCGGCAGTACATTGCGGTGCTGTCCGGGGTCGGCGGCTGGGCCGGGATCGGGCTTGCGGCGGGCCTGACCGACCCGACCGCGGGTCTGGGCGCGGTGGGCGGCTATGCGGCGCTGAGCAACTATACCGCGCTCGGCGGCACGCTGACGGTGTTCGCCCTGCCGCAGTGAGGCAACCAATCGTCCCGGCGCGGTTAGCGCGCCGGGACGTTCGTTCTGTCATCGAATGCCGAGGACAATTGCTTGCACAAGATCTGGTGTGGAGTTGCCGCGATGGCCGTCGCGGCATGGGGAAATATCGCTGTCGCAGAAACCGCGGTCGATCCGACAGCGGTCAAATCCGAGAACGGCAAATATCTCGACAAGGAGGGTAATCCGACCTTCAAAGTCGCCGCCGATGGCACCGTCGACTGGTACACCTATTCCGGGTTCCGCCGCTATCACTCGGAATGTCACGTCTGCCATGGCCCCGACGGCATGGGTTCCACCTACGCACCGGCGCTGAAGGATTCGCTGAAGACCATGGACTACGCAGACTTTCTCGGGGTGGTCGCCACCGGCCGCAAGAACGTCTCGTCATCGCAGGAAAACGTCATGCCTGCGTTTGGCGACAACCGGAACGTCATCTGCTATCTCGACGACATCTACGTCTACCTGCGGGCCCGCGCCAACGACGCGGTTCCCCGCGGCCGGCCCGCCAAACACGAAGACAAGCCGCCCGCCGCAGAAAAAGCTGAAGATGCCTGCATGGCAAATAAGTGAAGATCTGATCGCAATCTGTTCGCCGTATCAAAAGCCAAAGGTAAGGACGTCTTGAAATGCGAAAGTGGAGTTCAACATGAAAACCCGTGCCGCTGTCGCGTTCGAAGCAAAGAAGCCGCTTGAAATCATTGAGCTTGATCTGGAAGGCCCCAAAGCCGGCGAGGTCCTTGTCGAAATCAAGGCGACCGGCATCTGTCACACCGATGCCTACACGCTGGACGGCTTTGACAGCGAAGGAATCTTTCCTTCGATCCTCGGTCATGAGGGCGCCGGGATCGTTCGTGAGGTGGGAGCGGGCGTCACTTCGGTGAAGCCCGGCGATCACGTGATCCCGCTTTACACGCCCGAGTGCCGTCAGTGCAAAAGTTGCCTGAGCCAAAAAACCAATCTTTGCACCGCCATCCGCGCGACGCAGGGAAAGGGGTTGATGCCGGATGGCACCAGCCGCTTCAGCTACAAGGGCAAGCCAATTTTCCACTACATGGGCTGCTCGACGTTTTCGAACTTCACCGTGCTGCCGGAAATCGCCGTAGCGAAGATTCGCGACGACGCTCCCTTCGACAAGAGCTGCTACATCGGCTGCGGCGTGACGACCGGCGTCGGCGCGGTGGTGAACACCGCCAAGGTCACTCCGGGCGCCAACGTGGTCGTGTTCGGGCTTGGCGGTATCGGGCTCAATGTCATCCAGGGCGCGAAGATGGTAGGCGCCGACAAGATCGTCGGCGTCGACGTTAACGATGGCAAGGAGGAATGGGGCCGCCGCTTCGGCATGACGCATTTCGTCAACCCGACCAAGATCGGTGGCGATATCGTCCAGCACCTGGTCACGCTGACCGACGGCGGAGCCGACTACACCTTCGACTGTACTGGCAACACCACCGTGATGCGACAGGCGCTTGAGGCCTGCCACCGCGGCTGGGGCACCTCGGTCATCATCGGGGTCGCGGAAGCGGGAAAGGAGATTTCAACCCGGCCGTTCCAGCTCGTGACCGGCCGGGTCTGGAAGGGCACGGCATTCGGCGGCGCACGCGGCCGGACCGACGTGCCAAAAATCGTCGACTGGTACATGAACGGCAAGATCCAGATCGATCCGATGATCACCCATGTCCTCAAGCTTGAGGAGATCAACAAGGGGTTCGATCTGATGCACCAAGGCAAGTCGATCCGTTCGGTCGTCGTGTTCTAATTCCAAAAACGTCAAACAGGAGGATAGGCCCATGACAGTTCACATCCACCCGTCGGTTGATAACGGGGTAAAGAAGGGCTCAGGCAATTTCGCCGGCGGAACCCTGGTCTGCAAATGCAAGGACCGGCCGGTCAAGGTCGGTATCAAGGGCGACGTCGCCCACAACCACGCCTGCGGCTGCACCAAATGCTGGAAGCCGGCGGGAGCGATCTTTTCGGTGGTCGCGGTCGTGCCGCGCGACAACGTCACCGTTCTCGAAAACGGCGACAAGCTTCACGTGATCGATGCGTCGGCGACGATCCAGCGGCATGCCTGCAAGGTGTGCGGCACGCATATGTTCGGACGGATCGAGAACAAGGCGCATCCGTTCTACGGTCTGGATTTCATTCACCCAGAGCTCTTTACCGAGACCGGCTCGGCGGCTCCGCAATTTGCGGCGTTCGTGTCCTCGGTGATCGAGTCCGGTGTCGATCCGGCACAGATGCCGGGCATCAGAGCGCGCCTCAAGGAACTCGGACTGGAACCTTATGACTGCCTGTCCCCGGCGCTGATGGATGTGATCGCAACCCACGTGGCAAAATCGAAAAAGGCCGCGTGATCCTGCGAAATTTGGTGGCGGCATCGCCGCCACCAAATCGATGTGACACGGCTTCGAAAAGGCCTGCCTGCGTTTGGCGCGAACTTAAATCAAATCGCGGCGGTTACATGTCTTGCTACGTTCAGCCCGGCGGGGTCTGGTCATAGTCGCCGTCCCATGCCCTACTGGCAGGCGTTGTTTCCAGCTGCGGGCACGGTCAAGAATGTGATGCTGGCTGGCGCGAATGTCAGGACGCCCGCAGCCGTCCACGCGCCGGCGATGCGCGGCAGATCATGCTGTGAGCCCAGTCGAAGCGGAAGGCCATTCAGCCGTACCGTGGTGTCCTGTAGGCTGGCCGCATCCAGCGCATAGCGCCGTGAGGCAACGGGCAAGCGCAGGGTGCGCGGCGCGCTGCGGTCGACGTTGAGGATCAACAGGCTTACGCCACCGTGCGTTCCGCGCTGGCAATGGGCATAGACATGGAGTCCCGCCTGCACGGGCGCGTCCGGATCGAGGACGACGTTTCCCATCAACCGCCGCCACAGCAACGCGCCCCAGTAGCTCGGCGTGGGTGCCAGCGTTCTCTCATTGAGCAGCCCGTAGTCGCTCGCCGCGAGCGTATTATGCATCACCAACTGAACGCCGGCCTTCGCGAGGCGGCCGAGTTGATCGAGATATCTGAACGTATCCAGGAAGGTCGCGTCCCACCGGTTTCCGCCGCATGCGGCCTCCGCGGTTTCGGTCAGCCAGATCGGCTTGCCGGGCTCGTATCTGTCCCGGAGCGACTTGTAAAAGGCGAATGTCCGATCCGTCCGCGACAGCCGTCCTTCGGAAAGAGCGTCCTCGGCGGCGCTCGTACCGCTGCATCGCTCCGACAGCGTTCCATAGTAATGATACGAGATCGCATCCAGGCTGCCGGGGCCGGATGCAACGAGCAGGTCCGCAGCCGAGGCTGCTTCGCCGACGGTGCCGGGACCGAGGATCAGTATCTCCGGATAATTTTGCTTCACAAGCGTGCGAAAGGCCCTGAAATCGCGTGCATAGGCTGCCGCGTCGTCTGCGGCCGGCGCAGCGCCGGTCGGGGAAACGTTCGGCTCATTGATGAATTCTGCTGCGGCAATGCGTCCGCCGATCGCGTAGGTGTAGTTGAGAAAGCGGCGAGCCTGGTCCGGCAACCAAACGCCGGCGGCATCGCGGGTGCCCGGACTGGCGGCGAATGAAGTCACGATCTGCGCCCCGACCGCTTGCGAGAAATCGACGACTCCCCGCCATTGCCGGCGGCTCAGGACGCTGTTGAATCCGGGAGGCGGCGCAGACGGTGGCGAATCCTGATCGGCGAAATAGGTGGCATTGGCCCAGCTTCCGCTGACACGCAGGTAAGCCGGCGCCAGTGCAGCAGCCAGCTTTCGCAGCTGCGGATTGGCCAGATCGATCGGCGGGCGATATTGATAGAGTTCCGAATGTCCGGCCGACCTGCCGGATCCATACGGCTTCCAGAATGCTCCCCCGGTCACTTCGACCATTTCGACGTTATAGGATTGGAAACGCTCGTCGACCGTGCCGATACGAGCCATGCGCGCAGGTGCGATGGATGGGCCTTCGGCGGGCTGTGCAAGGCAGGGGAGTGCGACGAGCAACGCCGCGATCAGCCAGGACCGGGATGTGGAACTGCTCCCGTTGATGCCGCGCATGCCGTTCTCCGCGTCCTGCCGTCACCAGCCCATGCGTCTTGCCGGACACACACAACATTACATGTGCTGTGAAATGCTTGCGTTATGCGTGAGCTCGTTTTACTTTTACGTGCGCGCGAGTGACGCGCCAATTTCATCCCTTGGGAGGCTCGAATGACCTGGAAAGCTCCAAAGATTGTCGAAGTGTCGGTGGGCATGGAAATCAACATGTACGCCTGCGCAGCGCGCAAATAAGCCGCATCGGGACGATCTGCCCGGCTCGAGCGCTTCGAGCCGCGGCAGGCGCCCGGACCGCTCAGGCGGCTGCCGTCTCTTGAATCCGGGCGTTTTCACTGTCGAACATCCATCGCTTCAAGCTTCCTTGGTGTCGAAGAGATAAAGGTCGGCGCCGCCGCCGGCAAAATTGACGAGATCCGCCGCCGTCGCCTTGCCTTGGGGTGACGTTAGTCCGGCTTTCAACGCGTCCAGCGAATCAAAATACAAGCGTGGCAATCAACTGATTCTCAGCCAGTCCGGCCGGCGTTCACACGGTGCCTGTGCTGATGTTGTATTTTCTTCAGGCCGGGAATCTTCTTTGCGAGCGCAATGTGAACCGAAGCAATTATGCTTGTCGAAGGCTTCGGCATTTTTCGGTTTCCTGTCGGCACGACCAGTTTCGCCACTCGATCTCTCCAAACGATCATCGCCAGGGACCAGGGACAGGACCAGGTCGACGTGGGACCCGGTCAATCAGTTTGTCCGGCGAATCGAGCATTTCTGCGCCTCGTCATCGATCTTTGCGTTGTGTTAGGATTTCCCCTCGGTCAGTGAAACGGTCGTTTTTCATTCCTTAGCGGCTCTCGGATTGTGGATGTTTTTTGGCGCTGCAGCGTTTCGGACCGCGATCCTGTGTTTCTCGACGCTCGTGCCGGCCTGCGTGTATGCCGAGGACATCGATACCGAGCATCTGTTCGGCTTCACGATCGGCACTGATGTCGGCAGCGTCGGTGAGCGCGAATTCCAGAGCCAGACCACGGGGCGATTTTCCAAGACGGCAGGAAGCTACCGGGGGATCGACCAGGAACTCGAATTGGAATTCGTGCCCAGCAACAATTTCAGGATCGAGGTGGGAAGCTCCTTTGCGTCTTACGATATCAACGGCGTCCCCGGTTTTGAGGATCGCCACCAGATCGATTGGCAGGGTGCTTCCCTTGATTTGCGCTACAAGTTGTTCGACCGGAATGCGGCGCCGTTCGGCCTGACGTTCGCGCTGGAGACCCACGCCGACCTGTTTGATGACATCACCGCGGCACCTGCCCGGAGATACGGCACCGAGCTGACGTTGGCGCTCGATCGGGAATTGATACCGAACCGCATCGTGGCCGCGTTCAATGTGTTGTACGAGCCGGAATTGACCCATCTGTACGGAATGGGGGTGCCCGAGCAGCAATCGACGGCCGGCATCGCCACCGCTGTGATGGCGCAAATCCGCCCCGGGTTCCTCATCGGAGGCGAACTGCGCTATCTCAGGCAATACGAAGGTATCGGCTTGGACGATTTTGCCGGGCAGGCGCTATATGCCGGGCCGACCGCGTATTGGCAGTTGTCCGAGAACTCGAGGCTCACCGTCGCCTGGAGCGCCCAGGTTTGGGGTCGGCCAGCCGGATCCGGCGCAGCGCTGGATCTGGTCAATTTCGAGCGCCACCAGGCTCGGGTGATATTCGGGATTGACTTCTAGTTTCGTGCCACCGGCGGTATCAGGAGGCGGAATCTCTCGCGGATTTGAAACTTCGTCACGGCATCGGCGTATCTATTTGTGGTTATATTGCTGTTCGCGAAGCAGAGGATGTTCGGCATGAATCCGATCGATCTGATTGTGACGGTCTGCGCGGTGATGTCGCCGGCGACTTGTGAAGAAACCCATCTGATGTTCTCCGGAGCCGCTTCACTGCGGCAATGCGCCATGGGTGCGCCGCCTTACATCGCCCAATGGATTGGCGAGCATCCGAAATGGAACGCCGTGCGCTGGCGTTGCGAATATCCGCATACCAGAGACAGGGTCGACGCGCCGGGAGCAACCTCCGCCGGATGACCTCGCAGCGCTTAACGGACGTCGTGGGCTTACTTGCTGCAGTCCGTCAAATCCTTGTCCGCGATCGAGAACACCGAATCTGCCTTGATCTCGATGTTCCGCACCACGCATTGCCGCTTGTCGCGATAGCTGACCCTTGCGTCATAGTGCCCCGGCTCAATGCCGGTGATGCGCAGCCGCTCGTCGTGATCGACTTCCTTGTCCTTGTCGTTCAGGGTCTGGTTCGGTCCCCAGCTGTCCTTGCCGGCGGGGGAAAGCTGCAGGCTTGAGACCGTCGCCGTGGTCAGGTTCCAGAACCTGATACCCTTGCCCTGTGCCGCGAGCTGGCCGGCACTCGCCAGCGAAAGCGCTGCCGCCAGGATCCGTCGTGTCATTACCATCCATCCTCCCGCGATGAGCGCTTCCCCGGTTAGTCCCGGATCAGACGATCGCGATTTTTCGCCTTGTCGAAATTCCTTGCCTGATCCATGCCGATCGGAGCGATCAATTTCGCCGAAGTGAGGTCAGCGCCGTCAAAATCGGTTCCGACCAGCGTCACGCCGGTCAAATCGGCGCCGCCGAGTTGGGCGCCCTTGAGCGAAGCGCCGGTCAGATCGGCGCCCTTCAGCGAAGCAAATTCGAGATCAACGCGCGACAGATCGGCCCCGCGTGCGTTCAAGCGCTCCAGATTTGCGGATTTGAGCACCGCGCGCATCAGGCCCATCGATTGGTTGCGCATGTCGGCGCCCAACTGCGCCTCCGCGATCGAGGCTCCGACCAGGCTCGCGCCGGTAAGGTCGGCGGCCACCCGCGCCTTCGAGAGGTCCGCGCCGTCAAGACGCGCGCGGGCCATCTGCGCGGCGAACAGGCTTGCACCTCTCAGCTTGGCGCCCGTCAGGTCCGCTTCGATGAGCCATGCCTGGTCGAGGACGGCATGATCGAGATTGGCGCCTGCAAGCTTCGTTTTGTTGAGCCGCGCCGCGCGAAAAATCGCGCGGGAGAGGTCGAGCCCGGACAGGTCGAGATTGGACAACCTCTTTCCCGTGAAATCGGCCGGCGCGGCGGTTGCTGTCGCCATCGCGGCCTCGACCTGGGCGCGGGTCATTTCGGCCGAGACCATGTCGGGCGACGTCAGGTCGACGCCGCGCATCATATCCTGCGCCGTTGCGGTTACGGCGAGCAGCCCAAGGCCAAGCGTCGCACCTGCAAGAATACGCTTCATCGCCAGTTCCTCCGCCGGTGTATTCTAGCATGCGCTGCAGGCGCTGCTATATGCCATTTCTCTTCGCGCGGTCGCCGTTGATCAAGTCCGCAATGCCGGCCCGGATCGCAGCGATCTCGGCCTGGCCGCGTGCGCTGCGGGGGATGCGAATGGGCAGTTCGGCGAGAATCCGCGCCGGGCGCGGCGACAACAGAAATACGCGGTCACCGAGGCGGATCGCGTCGTCGACGCTGTGGGTAACAAGCAGTGTCGTTATCGATCGGCTGTCCACCAGGGTGGCGATCTCGTCGCGCAGGCGGCCGGCAAGGGTATCATCCAGCGAGGCCAGAGGCTCGTCCAAGACGAGCAGGTCCGGCTCGACCGCGAACGCACGGGCGAGCGCGACCCGCCGGGCGAGGCCGAGCGACAGTTCGCCGGGAAAATGGTTGCGATGGGCATTCAATTCCAGAACGGCGAACAGCATTGAAAGCCTTGCCTCGTCCGCGTGTGGCGCGGCAAGACGCACATTCTCCTCGACCGATCGCCAGGGCAGGAGCCGCGGCTCCTGAAACACCATGCCGATCCGTGCGTCCGCCGGACGCGCAACGCACCCCTTATAGTCGTGATCGAGACCGACGAGGATCTTCAGCAAGGTGCTTTTGCCGCAGCCGGATGGGCCGACGAACACGCCGACCTCTCCGGTGCCGAGCGAGAAATTGAAATCGACCAGCACGTCGTGTCGCTCGCCCGCCACGTTTGTAAACGCCTTGCGTGCGATATTGACCTCAAGCTGCACGGGGACGCCACCTCGATACCCGGGTTTCAAATGGCTGTACCAAAGCAGCTTCGATGACGAGCGCAACCGCCACGAAGGTAAGCGAATAGGCGAGCAGTCGGGGGATATCGAAGAGCTGGAAGGCGACGCCGATCTCGAAGCCGACGCCGTTCGAGCGCCCGAGCAATTCGGCAACCAGCACGATCTTCCATACCAGCGAGAAGCCGGATCGCGCGGCAGCCGCAATGTAAGGCGCCAGTTGCGGCAAGATGACGTGCCGGAACGCCTTCGAGGGCGGAATCGCAAACACTCTGGCCATTTCGTCAAGCGACGCATCGAGTGCGCGGGTCCCCTCGCGCACGGTGACGATGGTGGCAGGCAGCTTGTTGATGGTAATCGCCGCGATGGCTGCGACCTCCGTCAATCCCGCCCAGATATAGGCAAGCACGATGATGACGAGCGCCGGGAGGTTGAGCAGCAGGATCAGCCAGGGATCGACCAGCCGATTGGCGAGGCGTACCCGACCCATCAGGTAACCGATCGCAGTGCCAAGCGTCATCGCCAACGTGAAGGCGAGAGCTACGCGGGCCAAGGTCACGCCGAGATTGATGAACAGCGCGCCGGATTGGGCCGCGGCAACGATGGCCGTCAGCACGGCGGGTGGAGACGGCAGCTTCTCTCCCCCGGTGAACAGCGCGGCGATCCACCAGGTGGCGAGAAACACGGCGAAGGACAGAAGGCGGAGCATCTCAATCTCCGGGAAGCGCGTGATAGAACGTGCCGGGGTCGAGTTCCCGGGCCGGCCCCACAAGTTCGGGACCCCCGATCTCGGCCAGCACGCGGTAGAGAACGCGTGCATCGGCTTCTTCGTCTGCGATCGGGCGGTGTGGAATTCCCTCCCGATAGCGATCGCGGTAGGCGCGCAGGGTTGCAGCGTCAGCGGCGCCCGTCAGCGGCGCAATATTCTCCCACTCCGCGTCCGAGGTCATCAAAATCTCCTTCGCGGCGCGCGTCATGGCGATGAAACGGGCCAACACGTCGCGGTGTGCGCTCCCCCAGCCCTCATCGAAGACGTAGCCGACCATGGCGGTGCGGCCGCGGGCGCCAAGCTTCGGCAGGAGATCCTCGAGCGCAGCGACCCGCCGGAAACCCTTGGCTTCCAATGCGGCGCAAAAATTCCAGTAATTCAACGTGGCGTCCATTTCGCCGCTGAGTGTTTTGGCCGCCAGCAGCGGCGGCGAACCGTAGACAATCGTGGACTCCGACTTCAGGTCGATGCCGTCCCGTTTCATCGACGCCTGCAGCAACAGCCAGCTCTTGTCGATCGGCCCGCCGGCGACCGCCAATTTGCGGCCCTTGAGGTCCGCCAGCGTGTGGATCGAAGACGCATTCGGTACCATCACTGCGCCCAGCGCGCTCGAATACGGATAGAAGCTGATTTTGGCGCCCAAGGCGCGTTCCCGCGCAACCCACAGCCAGTCGGCGACAATGATGTCGGCGGCGCCGCCCCGCAACGCGACCTTGCCGGCCTCCGGACTTGCAAGCTCATCGACCTGGAGCGCAAGGTTTGCCTGCTTGTCGAGGCCGTGGGCGCGGATCACTGCAAGTTCCCATGCGAATGTTCCGGTTTTCTGCACCGCAAGCCGAACGGTTTCTGTGGCGCGGCAAGGAACGCCCGACACCCCGACGAGAACGGCAGCGGCCAACAGCATGCGGAAGAAATTTTTCATTTTGCCCCTTGTCATCGAATTCGCACGCCCGGCGGGCCAATGCAATTGGGTCGACAAATTTCCGACGGGTCGTTTCCTTGGCGCGTTGATTTTCCCTATAATAGCGGGAATTCACCGCCGTATCAGCAGGAGGAACGTTATGAGGTTTGCCGGATCAATGCGACTTGCTGCAGGCCTGCTGTTCGTGCTGGCAACGACGGCCATCGTAGCACGCGCCGACGACGTCAACGATTATCCCACGGTGACGCGGTCGGAATATGTGTTCGGCTGCCTGAAGGCGAATGGTGAAACGCGGCAGGCGATCAGTCAATGCTCCTGCTCGATCGATGTCATCGCGTCGCTCTTGCCCTATGACCGCTACGTCACGGCCGAAACCGTCTTGAGCATGTCCCAGGTGCGTGGGAACCTCGGCGGAGAATTCCGATCTTCCGAGCAGGCGGCAGCCGCGCTCAACGAATTGCGGCGCGCTCAGGCCGAAGCCGAAGTGAGGTGCTTCTAGAGCATGATCCGGACCCGGAGGGCCGCGTTAGCGCAAAGTGGACACCGGTTTTCCCTCAGCTAACAAACGCGAATGCGTTTGCGCGGAGATCATGCTCAAACAAAAAGATAGCGCCGCGCATTGTCAGCAGCCGTGCCCTGCCGGTTCAGGCCGTATCGCGCCGCGTCATATGCCCGGGTTATCGACTTTCCATTCATTCCCGAACACATGGCCCTCGGTGTCCTTGGCCTCGACCCGGATGCGCTTCGCGCCATTCGGCACATAGGAAAAACGGATGTTGGGATCTTCCGAAATGGAGATTCCGCCTTGCATCGCCAGAACCAAAGTGTCGTCCTGCCATATCCGCAATTCATCGATGAAGAACGCCGGAATATAGAGCCGCGTGACCTGATCCATCTGAAGGCCGGAATTGTTAGGGTGGCCGATCATGATCTGGGCTTCGCGGGCGCCGCTTTGAGGACCATCAGCGGGCTTCGCAAATTGCCTGAATCGTATCTGGCCCAGTCTGGCTTTTGCTTCGTCAGCGTTTTTGGCCGCCGGAGCTGAACATCCGCCCGAGGCCTTCACGAAAGTCTTTGTCGCGTAGAGCTTGCCGTCGCTCAGTTCGGCGACCGCGTGGACGTCGGTGTAACTATTGACGCGCACCCGGGTGGAGATCTCGGATACGGAGGAATCCTGGCCCAGCTCAAAACGCGCCGCCATCGGCGCCGGATTCTGGTCGATAACCAGGGTGATGGCCACGACACGGCGGCCATCGGTTGGCGGAAGCTTGACCCGCAACGTGACTGGAACGATCGCGGCGTCCTCGGCGCGGTATGGCATCTCGATGGCGATGACATCCGTGCCATCGTTCATCGCGCGGTTGTTGAAGATGTCCTGGACGAGGCCGGGCCATGGATCATACGTTTCCGGCGTGGCGGCATATATCGGATGGGCGCCAAACGGCATTGCGGCCAGAAAGCCGGCGACCAGGAGCAAACGGGAATGACGAGCCATCATAGGCGCGGTCCTTTCGACAACCGGAGCAAGCCCAGCATAGCCCCTTGCGCGGACTATTCCCATTCAATTTCCGAGAAAGCGGCAGTCGCGTTGCGCGCATTGTAGTCGTCGAACAGCTTCCATCGCGATCGCTCGGACGCGGCGGCGGTGTCGGCTGCCGCCGTGATGGGCTTGCCTTCGGCGAGGAGCGCGCGGACGTCGGCCGCCAGCTTTTCCAGATAGCGGCGTTCGTCGACCAGCGCATCCGGCCAATTGCTCACGGGCCCGTGACCGGGCACCAGCCGTCGTGCGTAAATCCCGCCGAGCTGATCGATCACCGTCAGCCAGCCAAGAATACTGCCATCGACCACAGGTACGTGATCGAGGAAGACGAGATCACCGCTGAACAGAGTGCCGGTTTGGTCATCGAGCACGGTGAGATCGCTGTCGCTATGCGCTGTCGGCCACGCCCGCAGCGTGAGGCTCCGGTGCCCGAGATCGAGTGTGAGGGTACCATCGACCAGAAGCGTGGGCGGTAGAATGCGCACTTCGTCAATCAACTCGTCGCCCATGATGCGGCGAAAAGCATCGATGTAGAATTGGCCGCGCAGAGCCAGGGCCCTCGGCAAATTCTTGTGGCCGACGAAGCGGGTTCCTTCCTCCCGAAATGCTGCATTGCCAAAGACATGATCCGGGTGGCCGTGCGTATTGATGACGTATCGGATCGGCTTTTCGGTGTGCGTGCGAATTGCGGCGAGCAGCTCTTTACCTTCGCGCAGGCTGCCGCCCGTATCGATCACTGCGACCGCATCGCTGCCGATGATGAACCCGACATTGGCGATGGCGCCTTCGTTTTCCCGCGTCATCAGTTCCGTGGCGCCAACGTGCACAAAGACCCCGGGCGCGATCTCGCTGACCGGCAAGGTTTCTTGCTGTTCCTGCGCGAAGGTTGGCCCGGCCAGCATGGCGACCGCGGCAAGAATGGCTAAGCGATGAATCATCCGCTCTGTCTCCATGGCGGAATTACGCGAAGGGCCCCGGACCGCATTGCAGCATGCGCTGGATGAGACTCAAGACGTAATTTTATTTATTTGCAGGCTCCAGTTGACGGGCATAGCATTTGGCTGTTTCCGGCCTCAATTGGACCTCGGTTCGCTGGCTGAATGGCCGGGTCTTTCGGATAGAAAATTAGCGGATGCAGATGCCGGGCCTTTGGCAAAGCATTCCATAGCCGGAGATGGTGCGGGGCGCATCGTGGCCCGCCGCACAAACAAGAATAGAACGCGAAAGATATGGGAGGTATCGTTATGCGCAAGGTGCTTGTTGCAACCTGTCTGGCCGCGGTAACGGCATTTGGCGCCAGTACCGTCAAAGCCAATGACGAACTGGTCAAGATGTCGCAGAATCCGAACGACTGGGTGATGCCGACAGGCGACTACGCCAATACGCGTTACTCCAAGCTGAAGCAGATCACCGCGGCCAATGTCGGCAAATTGCAGGTGGCCTGGACGTTCTCGACCGGAGTGCTGCGCGGCCATGAGGGTGGTCCGCTGATCATCGGCGACATGATGTATGTGCATGCGCCGTTCCCGAACACGGTCTATGCGCTCGATCTGGCGCATGACAACAAGATCGTCTGGAAGTACGAGCCGAAGCAGGATCCCAATGTGATCCCGGTGATGTGCTGCGATACGGTCAACCGCGGCGTCGCCTATGGCGATGGCAAGATCTTCCTGCATCAGGCCGACACCACGCTGGTGGCGCTCGATGCCAAGACCGGCAAGGTGGTGTGGTCGGCCAAGGACGGCGATCCCAGCAAGGGCGCCACCGGGACTTCGGCGCCGATGGTGATCAAGGACAAGGTGCTGATCGGGATCTCCGGCGGTGAGTTTGGCGTCCAGGCTTACATGACCGCCTATGACATCAAGACCGGCAAGCAGGTGTGGCGGGCCTATTCGGAAGGGCCGGACAACCAGATCCTGGTCGACCCCGAGAAGACCACCGCGCTCGGCAAGCCGGTCGGCAAGGATTCCAGCCTCAAGACCTGGGAAGGCGATCAGTGGAAGATCGGCGGCGGCGCGACGTGGGGCTGGATCTCCTACGATCCCAGCCTGAACCTGCTCTACTACGGCTCGGGCAATCCCTCGACCTGGAACCCGAAGCAGCGTCCGGGCGACAACAAGTGGTCGATGACGATCTGGGCGCGCGACCCGGATACCGGCGTGGCCAAGTGGGTCTACCAGATGACGCCGCATGACGAATGGGACTATGACGGCATCAACGAGATGATCCTGACCGATGAGCAGGTCGGCGGCAGCATGCGCAAGCTGTTGACCCATTTCGACCGCAACGGGCTCGGCTATACGCTGGACCGTGCGACCGGCGAATTGCTGGTTGCCGAAAAGTACGATCCGAAGGTCAACTGGACCTCCGGCGTCGACATGAACAAGAGCTCGCCGACCTATGGCCGGCCGAAAGTTCTTGACGCAGCGTCGACCGACAAGGCGGGTGAGGACCACAACGTCAAGGGCATCTGCCCGGCCGCGCTCGGCACCAAGGACGAGCAGCCGGCGGCGTATTCGCCGGAGACCCAGCTGTTCTACGTGCCGACCAACCACGTCTGCATGGACTACGAGCCGTTCAAGGTGAGCTACACCGCGGGGCAGCCCTATGTCGGGGCGACGCTGTCGATGTATCCGCCTCCCGGTGACAGCAACATGGGCAACTTCATCGCCTGGGACGGCAAGACCGGCAAGATCGTGTGGTCGGACAAGGAGCAGTTCTCGGTGTGGTCGGGTGCACTGGCCACCGCGGGCGGGGTGGTGTTCTACGGCACGCTGGAAGGTTACCTGAAGGCGGTCGATGCCAAGACGGGCAAGGAACTCTACAAGTTCAAGACCCCGTCCGGGATCATCGGCAACGTCACCACCTATGAGCATGGCGGCCGGCAGTACATTGCGGTGCTGTCCGGGGTCGGCGGCTGGGCCGGGATCGGGCTTGCGGCGGGCCTGACCGACCCGACCGCGGGTCTGGGCGCGGTGGGCGGCTATGCGGCGCTGAGCAACTATACCGCGCTCGGCGGCACGCTGACGGTGTTCGCCCTGCCGCAGTGAGGCAACCAATCGTCCCGGCGCGGTTAGCGCGCCGGGACGTTCGTTCTGTCATCGAATGCCGAGGACAATTGCTTGCACAAGATCTGGTGTGGAGTTGCCGCGATGGCCGTCGCGGCATGGGGAAATATCGCTGTCGCAGAAACCGCGGTCGATCCGACAGCGGTCAAATCCGAGAACGGCAAATATCTCGACAAGGAGGGTAATCCGACCTTCAAAGTCGCCGCCGATGGCACCGTCGACTGGTACACCTATTCCGGGTTCCGCCGCTATCACTCGGAATGTCACGTCTGCCATGGCCCCGACGGCATGGGTTCCACCTACGCACCGGCGCTGAAGGATTCGCTGAAGACCATGGACTACGCAGACTTTCTCGGGGTGGTCGCCACCGGCCGCAAGAACGTCTCGTCATCGCAGGAAAACGTCATGCCTGCGTTTGGCGACAACCGGAACGTCATCTGCTATCTCGACGACATCTACGTCTATCTGCGGGCCCGCGCCAACGACGCGGTTCCCCGCGGCCGGCCCGCCAAACACGAAGACAAGCCGCCCGCCGCAGAAAAAGCTGAAGATGCCTGCATGGCAAATAAATGAAGCATATGGGCGTCAGCCAATCCACCAGGCGTCAGCGGTTGCGCGCCAGCATCAAACGACAGAGGAGACGACAATGAACCATGCTGCGTTGCGCCGATGGCAGATGATTGCAGCGATTTGCATCGCCGCCGCGGTGACGGGCAACCGGGAGGCCGCAAAGGCGCAGCAGCAGGCGCCGGACAACACCGATCTATCGATCGAACTCGTCGACCCCAAGGTCTTGAGGGTATGCGCTGACCCACGCAATCTCCCGTTCTCCGACGAGAAGGGCCAGGGATTTGAGAACAAGCTCGCCGAACTGTTCGCCGAAAAACTTCAAAAGAAGCTCGACTACATGTACTTCCCGCAGGCGACCGGCTTCGTTCGAATGACGCTCTCCGCGCATCGATGCGACGTCATCATGGGTTTCCCGCAAGGCGATGAGCTCGTCCAGGGCACCAATCCCTATTACCGCACGGCCTATGCGCTGGTAGCCAAGCCGGGCAGCGGACTGGAGGGCGTCGCATCGCTCGGCGACACGCGTCTGAAGGGTAAACGTCTTGGCATCATCGCAGGCACGCCGCCCGCGACCAACATGGCCGCCAACGGCCTCATGGCCAATGCCAAGCCGTACCCGCTGATGATCGACACCCGCGTCGACTCCTCGGTTGGTGAGATGATCAAGGATTTGAAGGCGGGAGAGATCGACGCCGGCGTGCTGTGGGGACCGATGGCGGGCTACTACGCCAAGCAGTCCGATCCACCGCTCCATGTCACGCTGCTGGTCAAGGAAACGTCGGGGCCGCGGCTGATCTATCGCATCGGTATGGGGGTTCGTCCAGCCGATCAGAACTGGAAACGATTGCTCAACCGCCTGATCCAGGAGAACCAGCCGGCGATCAACAAGATCCTGCTCGATTTTGGCGTGCCGTTGCTCGACGAGAACGATCGACCGATCACAGCGGAGATGACGGCGAAGCAGCCATGAGGCAGGCCCTTGCGGGCATCATTGCGGTGACGCTCGCTTTGACGGTGTTTGGGCACGCGCAGGAAAACCCTCCCGAGCCGGAGGGATACCGCACGGACAATTATCGCGCGCCAGTGCCCGCAACGCTGGCCGGTGCACGCGTTCTTACGACGGCGGAGGCCGAAGCGATCTGGCGTTCCGGGTCAGCTGCCTTCGTCGACGTGCTGCCTCGTCCGCCGAAGCCGCCAAATCTTCCCGCAGGCACGGTCTGGCGCGACAGACCGAGGTTGAACATTCCCGGCAGCATCTGGCTGCCTGACACCGGTTACGGAACGCTCGCGACGGCGACCGAGGATTATCTGCGCGATGGCCTTGTCCGCGCCTCCGGCGGCAATCAGGCAAAGCGGCTGGTGATCTACTGCCTGGCCGATTGCTGGATGTCGTGGAACGCGGCCAAACGGGCGCTGACTTACGGATATTCCAACGTCGCCTGGTATCCCGAAGGCACCGACGGCTGGCAGCGCGCCGACCTGCCGCTGGCCGATTTACAGCCGGAGCCGCGGGCCAGCGAGGAGAAACCACTTCAGCGCTAAGCCGCGAAAGGAACAAAGGCGGGACTTGTGCGCCGTGCGCGTTATTCCATTTCCTGCTGGATCACCCGGCCCAACGCGAACAGTCGTTGATCGATCACTGTCGGCACCTCACACACGAATTTGATCACACGCCGCCGGTCCTCGAAAATCCGCGTCTCCCATACCAGTTGGTTGCCGAGTTCATCGATCTTGGCCTGATCCTTGGCAGGCGCATCCTGCAGTGTCTGCAGCGCCTCCGTGTCGCTGCGAACCTTTTCGGCGGCCTCGCGCTGCTTGCGGGTTATGCGTTCAAGTCCATTCATCACCGTGCCGCGCTCGGCGTTGAGCGTTTCAAACAGCCCGGCGAACAGCTGCTTGCCTCTCTCATTTTTTTCGGCGGCCGATTCCGACAGAAATTCGACGATCGTTTTCTCCGCGTGATCGAGCGGGGTGCGCCGCGCCGCAAGCCGTGGAACCAGCTCGCTGACCTTGGGATTGTCCCTCCACTTGGTCGTGGCGTCACCGAGAGCGGGCCCGTTCCAGACCGCCGCGAGCGACACCTCCGGCACCTTGGGCTGGGCGCAGGGCCAATCGGGGTAGCGCGGATCGGCGGCAAGACCTTGATCGATCGGCCCAGCCACCGCGACAAGCACGCAAAGCGCGGTCAGCCATCTCATGTCTCGCCTCCAGCAGGTCCGCGGCGGCTTAGTCCGCGTGATGGATCGTAGGCGAACATTGCGCCGATCATGAAGACGGCCGTGCAGCCGCCAACTACCGCCAACGAGACCCAGTTGATCTTTCCATACAGCGCGAAGCGGGTCAGTTCGACCGCATGGGTAAAGGGATTGAACAGGCAAACGTAATAAAGCATCGGGCTTCCCTCCTGCACCCGCCACAGCGGATAAAGCGCGGAGGAAGCAAAAAACATCGGGAAGATGACGAAGTTCATCACGCCGGCGAAGTTCTCAAGCTGTTTGATGCCGGACGAGATCAGCATGCCCAGCGCCCCAAGCATCAGCCCGGAGAGCGCCAGCGCGGGTAACACCGTGAGATAGCCGATCGGCGCCGCTTCGATGTCCCAGAACCACGCGATCAGCAGGAAAGCATAGACCTGGAGCACGGAGACGGCGGTGCCTGCCAGAAGCTTGCAGAACAGCAGGTACCAGCGCGGCAGCGGGCTCACCAACAGGGTGCGCATGTTACCCATCTCGCGGTCATAGACCATCGAAAGCGACGATTGCATGCCGTTGAAGAGCTGGATCATCGCCATCAGTCCAGGCGCGATGTAGACCTCGTAGGGAATATAGGTTTCGTATGGCGGGATGATGGAGATGCCCAGCACCTGGCGGAAGCCGGCGGCGAAGATGAACAGCCATACCAGCGGTCGCACCAGCGCCGAGATGAAGCGTTCGCGCTGGTGGACGAAACGCAGTCCCTCGCGCCAAACGATACCGTTCATGCAGGTGAGATATTGCGCGAACGAGAATCCTGTCCGCCTGTCGTGTGCGATCACTGCGCTCATGGCACCGCACCCTCGGATCCCTGACCGGTTTCGGTCAACTGTGCGAACGCGGAATTGAGGCCACGCGCGCCGGCTTTCGCGACGATGCACGCCACCTTGCCTTCCGCGAGAATCCGTCCCCGATGCAGAATGACGAGATCGTCGGTCGGCTCGATCTCGTCGAGAAGGTGCGTGGCCCACAAGACGCCGATGCCTTGCTCGATGACGAGGCGGCGAACATGGCCGAGGATCTCGGCCCGCGCCTTGACGTCCAGGCCGACGGTCGCCTCGTCGAGCAACAGAAGACGCGGCCGGTGCAGAAGCGCCCGCGCGATTTCCAGTCGCCGCATTTGCCCGCCGGAGAGATCGCGCACCTTGCTGCCGTGGCGGTCGGCAAGGCCCATCCGCGACAAGGTTTCGTCCGAACGTATCCGCGCCTCGCGCCGATGGATGCCGTGGAGAGCGGCATGATAGAGCAGGTTTTGCGTGACGGAGAGATCAAGGTCCAGCGTGCGCGGCTGAAACACCACGCCCATGCAGCGCAGCGCCTCGCCGGGCTCGCGCTGGATATCATGACCGAAAATGCGGATATGTCCGGCTTGCATGACGAATAGCCGGGTGACGATCGAAAACAGCGTGCTCTTGCCCGCACCGTTGAGGCCGAGCAGTGCCGTAAAGCTTCCGGCGGCAACCGTGAAGCTGACATTCTCGAGCGCCTTGCGAGGGCCGTAGCTGTGGCTAACACCCTCGATCGCCAGCGCTGCGGCATCCGGATGGGACGGATCGTGCAGGCCGTTTGTCTTGTCGCCAGCGATGGAAATGCCGGGTTGCATCATTGCTTCGCAATCGTAATGCCCCAGGGCAGTTCGCCGACCTGAATGGTCTTGGTCACCTTGAGCGCCGCAACGTCAATGACGGACACATCGTTGGAGATGCCATTCGTGACCAGAAGCCATTTTTCGTCCGGCGTAAACGCCATGTGCCAGACCCGCTGCCCGACCAGCAGGTATTTGATGACTTTATGGCTCGCGGCATCGACCACGGCGACACGATTGGCAGGACCGAGCGCGATGAACGCGGTCTTGCCGTCGGCAGTGATACCGATCCCGACGGGCTGGATCGCTTCCTTCCGCAGACCCGGAATATCGAAGGTGATCTTCGTCGTGACCGCATGCTTGACCGGATCGATGATGGAAACAGTGCCGCCGACCTCTGAGGAAACCCATAATTCGGAACCGTCGCGCTTGAATTCGGCGAAACGCGGACGCGAATCGACCAGGACGTTCGCCACGATCTGGCGCGTTTCGGTATCGATGAAATGGGCCATGTTGGTGGTCTCGGACGTATTGATCAGAATCCTGCCATCCGGGCTGATCGCCATGCCTTCGGGTTCGACACCGACCTGAACGTCGCCCATCCGTGCGCGTTTTGCGAGATCGATGATGGTGACCGTGTTGTCGTTCTCGTTGGCGACGTAGAGAATCTTGCCGGCCTTGTCCTGGACAAAGAACTCGGGATCGGCCCCCGAGGGCAGGGTGTCGGTCACTTCCTGCGTGCGGGTGTCGATCATCTGGATGGTGTCATCGTCGCCGACCGCGACCAGCACGAACTTGCCGTCCCTGGTGAATTCGATCCCGCGCGGCCGCTGGCCGACCTTGATCGTCTTGACGACGGCCCACTGGTCTGTATCGATCACCGAAACGGTATTGCTCTTTTCGTTCGACACATAGGCGATGAAGGCGGAGGCCGGCAGGGTGCCCGCAAGCCAAAGGGCAGTTCCGACGAGAAGGCAACGGCGCCACATCCGGAAAACCTCCATCGCAGTTTCAGTGCAGCCTGCACCTGGTTTCGGGTTGATCCACGCCAAGCGTATCGAGTTCCGAGACCGGATGCAGGAAACCTTCTTGCGGCGACACCGAAACCACCATGCGGCCGTCCGCCAGTAAAATCGGCTGTCGAAGCTGCAGGTTCCAGGGTCGCAGCGTCAGCCGTTGGCCCTTGAATGCCGCAACCGAAAAATCCGGACCTTTTATGAAATCGAGCACCGCCTTGGGATCGCCTGAATTCACCCGCGACGCCGCCTCGCCGATCATGCGTGCCGCCGTCCATGCCTGCATGTCCAGCGCCGTCATGTGGCGCGAATTCAGCTTCAGAAACCGGTTTTGCATCTGCACCGCGCCCCATTGGTCCTGGGCGGCATCCCAGCTTTTCGGAACCAGGCCGGCGGATCCCGCGACCGGCCTCGGGTCCCAGGTCCGGTACGGCAAATAGGCTGCAAAGACCTCGCTCTCATCTGCCGCGACAAGAATGTCATAGGCGGGCGCCTGCTGGGTGAATACCGGCATCTGGCGCTGGATCAGCGTCACGCCGCTGTCGGTGCGCCGCGCGCCGCCAGTATCCTCGAAGACCCGCTCCTGGACGATCTTGGCGCCAAAGCGCGAGGCGGCGCGCCGCAGTGCTTCCGCATAGAGCTTGTCTTCCTGATGTGAGCCGACCACCAGCAGCCAGCGCTTCCACTGCTTCCAGACCAGATACTGGGCGAGACCGTCTGCCAGCATCGAACGTGTCGGTGCGACGTGAATCACGTCGGGCCGGCAATCTTCCTCGCGCAGGCGATCGTCGATCGCTCCGGCATTGAACAACACCGCTCCGCGATCGCGGATGGCGTCGGCGGCTTTCAGCAAGGCATCGGCGGGAAGGTCGGCAATGATCAGACGGATGTTCCGATCGGCCAGGCCTGCCGCCGCTGCGGCCGCGTCATCACCTTGCTTGAGCCGCATTTCCTCCAGGGTGAAATGCTGATTTAGGAATTTGCCGGTGGTGTTGTTGTCCTCGATCGCCAGCCGCGCGCCGGCGACGCCGTCATTCGCAGCCGGCTGCTCGACCAGCGACAGCGTCGGCTTGATGCCGGCGCGGCGAAGATAGCCGATGCCGATTTCGACGGGATCGGCCGCAAGCGCGCTGGTGCCCAGCGCGCTCAAGCCGATGACGAGACCGACCAACAGCCGGATCATGTCTTCTCCTGGATGTTCCCTCGCCGGCCGGCGATCAAGCTGGTTCCGGTTTGATACTTGGTCGAACTACCTTATACAATCCGCTCGCTGAATCCACGGACCACGATCATGCGAATGTTCGGTCTCCTCGTCGCGGCTTTCCTGTTGGTCTCTTGGCCCGCGGCTGCCGAGCCACTCAAGGCCGCGGTATTCGACTTCGAGCTGCTCGATACCAGCCTGGAGGGCGAAATGAAGGGGCCGCAGGCGGACGAACAGCGGCGGCTCAGGGATATCAGCGAACAGCTGCGCAAAGGGTTGGCGGACGCGGGCAAATTTGTCGTGCTGGACATCGCGCCGGTCAATGCCGCGGCACACGCCAGCAACTTGCAGGCTTGCGGCGGTTGTGACGTGGAATTCGCACAGCGGCTTGGTGCCGATCTCGCTATCACCGGCCAGGTTCAAAAGGTCTCCGCCCTCATCCTCAACATGAATATCTACCTGCGGGATACGCATACGGGGCGGCTCGTCAGCGCCATGAGTGCAGACTTTCGCAGCAATACCGACGAATCCTGGTCGCGCACCATGAGCTATCTGCTGCGGAACCGATTGCTCGCGCCCAACTACGGTAGGCCGCAATGAGGTGCTGGGCCGGGAACTAGGCTTTGAGCCGCGCGGCATGCCAGCGAAGGTGATCGGCCATGAAGGTGGAGATAAAATAGTAGCTGTGGTCATAGCCGTTTTGCCGACGCAGATTTAGAGGTATGTTTGCCTTCGCACAGGCACGTTCCAGCAATTCCGGGCGGAGTTGCTCGCTCAGGAACGGATCGGCATCGCCGACGTCGACCAGCAGATCTGAAAATCTGGCGCCATCCTCGATCAGTGCGACAGCGTCGTGCTTGCGCCATGCTTGCTTGTCGTCGCCGAGATAGCCGCCGAGCGCCTTGATACCCCAGGGCACTTGCGAGGGGGCGACGATCGGCGAAAAGGCGCTGGCGGCGCGATATTGATCGGGATGTGACAGCGCCATCGTCAGCGCGCCGTGGCCGCCCATCGAGTGCCCGAGGATCGATTGCCGCTTGGAATTGACCGGAAAATGTGCGGCGACCAGTTCGGGAAGTTCCTTCGTCAGGTAGCTCCACATGCGGAAATTTCGCGAGAACGGCGGCTGCGTGGCGTCGACATAAAAGCCCGCGCCGAGTCCGAAATCATAGGCGCCGGCCGGATCACCCGGCACGCCTTCGCCGCGTGGGCTGGTATCGGGCGCCACAAAAATCAAACCCAGTTCGGCGCATGTCTTGCGATACTCGCCCTTTTCGGTGACGTTGGCGTGGGTACAGGTCAGGCCCGACAAATACCAGACGACCGGGAGCTTCGCGCCGTCCTGATGCGGGGGGACAAACACCGAAAAGGTCATGCCCGTTCCGGTTTCGCGGCTGGCGTGCTTGTAAACGCCCTGCATACCACCGTGGGATCGATTGAGGGAAACGGTTTCGACGGTCATGATCGTTCGGTTCCTGCGCCGCCGAGATTTGCGACGTCAAACGTGTCGAGTTTTCAAATAACCCGCGCCGAGAACAACGGCAAGACTGCGTCATTTCGCTCTCAGAGCGCCACTTCGCTCTCAGTCAAGTTCCCGACCCAGACGAATTCTGTGGTTACACCACCATCATCCGGAACCGGGACCGTTGTGCGGAACAGCCCGGACAGATTTGACCGAACGACGGCCCTCTCAGTCACGTCCATGAGCCAGACGAAGTGCTCCGATGCGGTGGTTGTTCGCGCTAGCCGAGTTTTTCCTCGATTGCGAAGCGGACCATCTCGGCCGGAGTCCTCAGGCCCAGCTTCCGCCTGATGATCGAAGATGTGTTGGCGATCGTCTTGTAGGATATCTTGATTGACCAGGCGATCTCCGACAGGCTTTTTCCCGCGGCGAGCAACCGCAGGATTTCGATTTCGCGCGCGGTCAATTTCGCCAGACGGTCGCTTACGACTTTCGGTCCGCCGAACGCGATTTCTTGTGCGAGCGAAGCGGGCAGGAAGACCCCGCCGCCGCCCACTTCGCGGATGGCGCGCGCAAGATCGGCCGGATCGCCGGATTTGGAGACATATCCCTTGGCGCCGGCTTCGATCGCCCGCTTCGCGAAAACGGGATCATCGTTCATGCTGAACATGATGATGCGTTCATGCGGCGATTTGGCGAGGATGCGGCGAGCCAGTTCAAAGCCGGTGACACCTGGAAGATTGATATCAAGCACGCAGACGTCGGGCCCTTCCGCTGTAAAGGCGGCTTCGCCGCTCTCCGCGTCGGATGCCTCGATGATCGTGACGTCGGGGTCGCCGGCAAACATCGCCCGGCACGCCGATGCGATGATCGGATGGTCATCAACGATGAGCACCCGCAGTGGTCGTCGCGGCGTGGCGGCGTCCGCGACGTCTTTCGAGCGCGCCGGCCCCATTTTCGTGTTCACCTGAATCGCCCGCTCCCGCATTGCCGATACATGTAAATGATTAGACTTCCAGTGTATTGCTGTGTCAATGTTGCGCGACTCCTCGTGATCTCATGTGGCAAACGCTTTCCCTCCGTACGCGGCTCAACCTGCTCGTCGCGGCGGTTCTGTTGATTGGTCTGGCCGCCAACATCGCGAGGCTGGTGCTGGAAGCTGGTCCGCGGGTGCAGGCGGAAGACCAGAGCGTGATCCGGCTGGCTGGCGAGTTTGCCCAGGCGCTGCTGTCGGGACTCGACGAAAACGGAGTTGATGAGGCCGATCTTCGGATTGCACGGACGTTCGAAGGTCTCAAGCGGCTTCGCCATATCAAGGTCGATCGGGAAGGCGCCAAGCCGCGCTCGGAGCGGACGGCGGAATGGGTTACGGGAAGCGAGGTAGGCCGACAGCCTCCCGCATGGTTCGTTGCGCTGGTCAGGCCCGAGCCGACCACGATACGAATTCCGCTGACGTCTCATGGCAACGATCTGGGATCGCTGGTAATTGGTTCTGAGCCTTCGGACGAAATCAGCGAGATCTGGGACGGCATCGTAACCCAGCTCATTGTCGGAGCTTGCATCGCACTCGTGCTGTTCCTGATCACGGCGGCGGTCGTCAACCGCGCGCTCCGTCCGCTCAATGCATTGGCCGGCGCGATGACGAGGGTCGAGGCCGGCGACTATGCGACGCGTGTGGCCCCAGCAGGTCCACCCGAACTCGCCGCTATCTGCAGGCGGCTCAATCACCTTGTCGCGGTTCTCGGCAGTGCGATGGAGGACCGTCGGCAGCTGGCGGGACGGCTGGTCTCGTTGCAGGATTCCGAACGCAAGGAGGTCGCCAGCGAGTTGCACGACGAGTTTGGACCGTACTTGTTCGCTCTGCGCGCACATGTGTCCTCACTGGAGGCGGCGATCGGTGGAGGGGGAGCGGATGCCAAGGTCCTGCTGCGGCAGTGTCGGGCGATGACGGAGCAGCTCGGTGCCCTGCAGCAGGTCAACCGGCAGATTCTGGAGCGGCTGAGGCCTGTCGGGCTTGCCGATCTCGGGCTCGGCGAAGCTTTGAACAGGCTGATCGGCATGTGGCGGCAGGCTCATCCCGGTGTGTGCCTGGACTTATCCGTGTCGCTGCCTTCGCTCGGGGCACTCGACGAGACAACGGAGCTCACGATTTACCGAGTGGTGCAGGAGGCGCTGACCAACGTATTCCGTCACGCCGGTGCGAGTTCGGTCGGTGTTTCGATCGCCCCTCTGAATTCGGATGCGGGGCGGTCGACAATCCGAGTTGAGGTGAGGGACAATGGCAGCGGTCTTCCGACAGACTTCAAGTCGGGCCTTGGCACTATCGGCATGCGCGAGCGCGTCGCAGCGCTCGGGGGCAGCGTCAGCATGAATTCGACGGCGGAGGGACTGGTGATCGAGGCGCTGGTGCCCGCGCGACTGGCGATTTGAGCCATGCCGAGGATCGGGAAAAATTCCCGATTCGGGCGCGAAACCATCCCGGAACGTGCGGGACTAATTGATGGTGAGTATCCGCCGACCGGCTTTAATATGGTCGCGCGCGCTGACGAAAACTTGAAAAAGATGCGTCGCTGGCGGAAACGCGCGGGTGGGGGCGGGGGCCGATGCGCGCTCGTTTGTTGGTAGTGTTGCTGGTATCGGTGGGCCTGTCGTCGGAGGACGAATCTGCGCGCGCCCAAAATGCGCCCAGCGATGTTCAAGGCTTATCGCCCCAAGCCTCGTCGCCCCAACCCTTGCCCCCCATTGTGGTCTCTCCGACGGCGCCTAAACCCAAGCCCGGCTTGGTCCGCACTTCCACGTCAACGCGGCGCAGCCTCAGACCGGCGCCGCCAACCCCCACCCCGAGCACCGCGGCGACGACCCCGAGTCCTGCGCTGTACCCGACCACGCCGGTGCCGGGCTCGGGGATCGACGTCGATAAAGTGCCGGCAAGCGTCAACCTGGTTGACCTAAGCCAAATCGAGCGGATGCGTTCGGCGAATATTTCTGATGCACTGCAGCAATATGTCCCGGGCGTGGTCGTCAACGAAGTCTCCGGCAATCCATTCCAGCCAAACGTGCAATTCCGCGGCTTCGTTGCTTCCCCCGTGTCGGGCACACCCCAGGGACTTGCGGTCTACCAGAATGGGGTGCGCATCAACGAAGCGTTCGGCGACACCGTCAACTGGGATCTGATCCCGACCGCCGCGATTTAGTCGGTCGCCGTGATCACCAACAATCCCGCTTTCGGTCTCAATGCACTGGGTGGGGCGGTCAATGTGCAGATGAAGGATGGCTTCAACTATCACGGTGCCGAGATCGACACGATGGGCGGGTCGTTCGGACGTGTCCAGAGTTCGGCGCAGTGGGGCAAGCAGTACGATCAATTCGCCGTATATGGCGCGATCGAAGGGTTGCACGACGACGGCTTCAGAAACTTTTCGGCATCCAATGTCCGCCGCTTTTACGGCGATGTCGGGTACAGGAATGATACCAGCGAATTTCATCTCAATATGGGCGCGGCCGACAACGATTTCGGGGCGACCGCGACGGCGCCGATCGAATTGCTGCAACAATATTGGGGCGCGACCTACACCACCCCGCAGACAACCGAAAACCGCGTTGGCTACGTCAATCTGACGGGAAGGGTCGAGGCCACGCCGGCCTGGACGATCGAAGGAACGGCGCATGCGAGAATTTACGACCAGAGCATCGTCGATGCCAATTCGACCGGTACTCAGCCCTGCACCGCCGATGCGACTTTGCTTTGTTTCGGCAACGGTGTGGCGCCGGCCTACGGTCTGAATGGCGTGCAGATCGCCAATCCCTTCGATCCGAGTGCGACATTGGGAGAGATTGATCGAACGATGACCCACTCGACGACAACCGGCGTCTCGCTGCAGGCGACGAACTCTGATCAGCTGTTCGGGCATACCAACAAATTCGTGGTCGGAACCAGTTTCGATTCCAGCGTGACGCGGTTCTCGGCCAGCGCGGAACTGGGAACGATTGGCCCGAACTTTGTCGTCACCGGCAGCGGAATATTTCTCGGGCCCTCCGGCAGTCCGGTATCGATCGGCCCGGTCGACCTTCGTGCCACCAATCAGTACACCGGGCTTTATGCCCTCGATACGTTCGACGTCACCAATGCGTTCTCGATCACCGGCGGCGGCCGGTACAATGTCGCCAACATCAGCCTGCAGGACCAGCTTCCGGAACAGCCCGGTACTTCGCTCAGCGGCAATGATACCTACACCCGTTTCAATCCGATCATCGGCGGCACCTACAAGATCATTCCGGGCCTGACGGCCTATGCAGGCTATTCCGAAGCCAATCGCGCGCCGACCCCGCTGGAACTGGGCTGCGCGGACCCCGCGCATCCCTGCATTATCGCATCATTCCTGGTCTCGGATCCGCCGCTGAAACAGGTCGTGGCCCGCACCGAGGAAGCCGGCCTGCGCGGCAGCAAGGACCTCAGCATCGGCACGCTTGGATGGAAGGCCGGCGTTTTCCGCACGATCAACACCGACGACATCCTCGCCATTCCAAGTCCGGTGCTTCAGGGATTCGGCTATTTCCAGAACGTCGGTTCGACGCGACGGCAGGGCGTCGAGGCCGAAGTCAATCTTAAGTCGAGCGCATATCAGCTGTATGCCAGCTACGCCCTCATCGACGCGCGATTTCTTGACGCTCTGCAGGTTGGCTCCAACAGTCCCTTCGCCGATGCCAACGGCAACGTCCAGATTTTGCCGGGCAATCGAATCCCGGCAATCCCCCGCAACCGGGTCAAGGCCGGCTTCGATTATTCCATCACCGATGCATTCAAGGTTGGCGGCGATGCGCTGTACATCAGCAGCCAGTATTTTGTCGGCGACGAATCCAATCAGGCGCCGAGGTTGCCTGGTTATGCGGTATTCAACCTGCATGCATCCTATCAGATCGACAAGACGTTCCAGATCTATGCCCGCATGGACAATATCCTGGACAACCGATATGCGACCTACGGAACATTCTTCGATACCGGCGCTGTCCCCAACTTCGCCAACGGCGGCGCGCCGTTCACCGATCCTCGTTCGCTCAGCCCGGCGCGACCGCGCGCCTTCTACGCGGGCCTGAAGGCCACATTCTGAGGCCGCCCCCTCACCGCCGCTTTGTGCGGACCGATGGGCGGGTCAGACGAATCCTGCCGTGGGTTCTCGGCAGAAACTGCGCGCCCTTGGCGCTGAGGAATTCCAGCATCGCACGCGCAGGCGGCATCAGTACCTTGTCCTTGCGGCAAAGCACGAACCATTGCCGGATAATCGGCAGGCCTTCGACATCGAGCGTCACCAGGCGGCGCTCGTCGAGCTCCGTCGCCACCGTGTGGGCGGAGATGAAAGCAATTCCGAGACCGGCAATCACGGCCTGCTTGATGGTCTCGTTGCTGCTCATCGCCATGCCGATCTTCGGCCGGACGCCGGCGGTTTCGAACAGGTTTTCCATCAGGCCGCGGGTGCCGGAACCGGGCTCCCGCATCAGAAATGTTTCGTCGGCAAGATCCGCCAGTGCCAAGTGGTGCTTCCGCGCGAGGCGATGCGCGGTCGGCGCGATGATGACGTGGGGATGATCGCCGATCAGGTGCACATCCATGTCGAGGCCCATCGGCGGACGGCCCATGATCGCGAAATCCAGTTCATAGCCGCGCAGCGCGTCGCTGGTCTCCTGCCGGTTGCCGATCGTGAGCTGGATCTCGATGTCCGGATGCAGCTTGGAAAATCCGGAGATCGCAAACGGCACGAAATACTTCGCGGTGCTCACCGCTCCGATCGAAACCCGCCCCGCGGTCCGGCCCGCCATCATCTCCAGGGCCGTCCCGCAGTCCGCAATCGCCGCTTCGACCCGCTCGCAAAGCGTGAGGACTTCCCGGCCGGCATCCGTCAACAGCATGCCGTCGCCGGTGCGCTGGATCAGCGGAAGTCCTGCAAGCTCCTGCAGATTGCGAAGCTGAAGCGTCACGGCCGGCTGCGTCAGATGCAGCTGGTTGGCCGCGGCCGTCACCGATCGGGTCTTCTGAACGACGGCCAGCGCGCGCAACTGGCGGATGCTTAGTTCCCGGACAAATCGGCTCGCCATGGCAGGCCCCTATCATAAGAAAAACTTGGCATAAGCCAAAGATAAGAAAATTTTACTAATTTTGCAAACTGCGCTGTGATGGGAACGAGCCGCCTGCCACGCGGTCCACGGAATGCCTGAAGGGCGCGTTGAAGGGGAAACGCCATGAAGCAGCGCACGACGTTGCGTTCGCATCTCGATCGCTCGGTGTCGCAGACGCCGGACGGAGCTGCGATCGCCGCTGTGATTGCCGCGATCGCAACCGCGGCAATCGATCTTTCCGCGCTCATTGCGGCGGGACCGCTGGCCGGCATCACCGGCGCGAACCGTGGCGTCAATCCCGACGGCGACCAACAGAAGGATATCGATCTTGCGGCCGACGCGATGATGCGCCGCGCGCTGTGCGCGTGTCCGGTCGCAGCGATTTTGTCCGAGGAGTCGACGGCACCGGAATTGCTCGATGCCATGGCGCCACTCTGCGTCGCTATCGACCCGCTCGATGGATCGGCAAACATCGAGAACAATATCTCGGTCGGCACCATTTTTTCGATCCGGCCGCGCGCAAACAGCATCTTGTCGACCTTCTTTGAGCCAGGCACGGCCCAGTGTGCCGCGGGCTTCGTTGTTTATGGCCCGCAAACCATCCTCGTTCTGGCGCTCGCTGGCAGCGTCGATATCTTCATTCTCGATGGTCAGATGGACGGATTCCTGTTGGTCAAACAGGGCGCCCGGATTGCATCCGATACGCCGGAATTCGCCATCAACGCGTCCAATCGCCGGCACTGGTTCGGGCCTGTGCGCGCCTACATTGATGAATGCCTTGCCGGCGCCGACGGCAACTATGGCGTCGACTTCAACATGCGATGGATTGGTTCGCTGGTCGCCGAAGCGCTTCGCATCCTGGCTCACGGCGGTGTGTTTCTCTATCCGGCCGACGCCAGGCCCGGCTACCGCGAGGGACGCCTGCGTCTGTTGTACGAGGCGCATCCGATGGCGCTGGTGATGGAATGGGCCGGCGGCGCGGCGAGCACCGGCCGCCGGCGCATTCTGGAGCTTTCGGCGAAATCGCCGCACCAGCGCGTCCCTCTGATCATGGGCTCGGCGCGCGCCGTTCGTGACATCGTGGCGCTTCACGAGGGCGTTGAGCCGATGTTCGATGACAGCAACGCTCCGCTCTTTGCGCGGCGCGGCCTTTTTCTCTGAAGCCGGGCAAGCCGATGTCACGCCGTCACCCCATCATATCGATCACAGGTTCGTCGGGCGCCGGCACGACGTCGGTGAAGCGGACGTTTGAGAACATCTTCCGCCGCGAGAAGGTCTCGGCGGCCTATATCGAGGGCGATGCGTTCCATCGCTACAACCGCGCCGAGATGCGGACCAAAATGATTGAAGAGGGCGAGCACGGCAACAGGCACTTCAGCCATTTCAGCCCTGAAACCAATCTCTTCGAGGAACTGGAGAAACTGTTCCGCGATTACAGCGAGGCCGGCTGCGGCACCACGCGGCACTACGTCCACGATAACGAGGAAGCCAAATTATATGGCGCGGCGCCTGGAACCTTCACCGAGTGGGAACCGATTCCGCAGGGCTCCGACCTGATGTTTTACGAAGGGCTTCATGGCGCGGTCGTGACCGAAAAGATCAACGTCGCCCAGTACGCCGACCTCAAGATCGGCGTGGTGCCGGTGATCAATCTCGAATGGATTCAGAAGCTGCACCGTGATCGCGGTGATCGCGGCTATTCGACGGAAGCAGTCACGGACACGATCCTGCGACGGATGCCGGACTATGTGAACTACATCTGCCCGCAATTCTCCGAGACCGACATCAATTTTCAGCGCGTGCCGACGGTCGATACGTCGAATCCGTTCGTCGCGCGCTGGATCCCGACTCCCGACGAGTTGATGGTGGTGATCCGGCTGAAAAACCCGCGCGGCATCGATTTTCCCTATCTGCTGTCGATGATTCCGAACAGCTTCATGTCGCGCGCCAATTCGATCGTGATCCATGGCGCCAAGCTCGACCTGGCGATGCAACTCATCCTCACTCCGCTGATCCTGCAACTGATCGAACGCAAGAGGCGTACGGTATGAATATTCAGGGTCCATCATCGATTGCCGGCCGCGTGGACGTCGCACATGCACAGATGGCAAACGCGATCCGGTTTCTGGCCATCGACGCGGTGGAGAAAGCCAAATCCGGTCACCCCGGCATGCCGATGGGGATGGCCGATGTGGCGACGGTGCTGTTTTCGCGCTTCCTCAAATTCGACGCCGCCGATCCGGCATGGCCGGATCGGGACCGTTTCGTCCTGTCTGCCGGTCACGGCTCGATGCTGCTGTATGCGCTATTGCATCTGACCGGCGATCGGGACATGACGCTCGATCAGCTCAAAGCGTTCAGGCAATGGGGGTCGAAGACGCCGGGCCATCCCGAATACGGGCATACGCGGGGCGTCGAAACCACGACGGGTCCGCTGGGGCAGGGCATCGCCACCGCGGTTGGTATGGCGCTGGCGGAGCGGCTGCTGAACGCCCGTTTTGGCGACGATTTTGTCGATCATTATACCTACGTCATTGCGGGCGATGGCTGCCTGATGGAAGGGCTGAGCCAGGAAGCGATCTCGCTGGCCGGTCACCTCCGGCTCAACCGGCTGATCGTGCTGTTCGACGACAACGAAATCTCGATCGACGGATCGACGGCGCTGTCCTGTTCGGACGATCAGCTTGCGCGGTTCAAGGCATCGGGCTGGTCGGCCCAGCGCATCAACGGCCACGATCCCGAAGCGATCGCAGCGGCGATCGAGTGTGCAAGGCAAAGCGACCGGCCTTCACTGATTGCGTGCCGCACCATCATCGGTTTCGGCGCGCCGAACCGCCAGGGTACCGAAAAAGCGCACGGTGCGCCGCTCGGTGCCGACGAGATCGCGAAGACACGGCTCGCGCTCGATTGGCCGCATCAGCCCTTTGAGATTCCGGAGGCCGTCGTCAGGTCATGGCGCAAGATCGGTGCGCGGGGACGACGGGCCCGGCAGGCCTGGATCGAGCGGACGAAGCGTCTTAATTCGGTGCCGCGCTCGGCCTTCCACGATGCGCTGAACCGGCACCTTCCGTGCGGATATGCCGACGCGATGGCGCAGCTCCGCGATCGCTTCGCTACCGAGCGTCCAACTATCGCGACCCGCCAGGCCTCTCAGCTGGTGATTAACGCGATTGCGGAAGCCTTGCCGAATTTGCTCGGCGGCTCGGCTGATCTGACGCATTCGAATCTGACGCAGGCCAAGACGCAGCGGCCGGTACAGCGGGATTCCTTCGAGGGCAGCTACGTCCACTACGGAGTGCGCGAACATGCCATGGCGGCCGCTATGAACGGCATCGCCCTGCACGGTGGGTTCATTCCTTACGGCGGCACATTCCTCAGCTTTGCCGATTATAGCCGCCCCGCGATCAGGCTGGCGGCGCTGATGAATATTCGCGTTATCCACGTGATGACGCACGATTTGATCGGATTGGGCGAGGATGGTCCCACCCATCAGCCGGTCGAGCATCTTGCCGCGCTGCGAGCGATACCGAATCTGCTGGTATTTCGGCCTGGCGACGCGGTCGAGACCGCGGAAGCCTGGGATTGCGCGCTGCGCGCCGAAGCCAATCCTTCGGTGTTGTGCCTGTCCCGGCAAGCGCTTCCCACGTTCCGTAAAATTGCCGACGACTCAAATTGGGTCGCGCGCGGGGCCTATGTGATCCTCGAGCCCGCTGGCGGCCGCGACGTCACCCTGATCGCGACCGGCTCGGAAGTCTCGATCGCGCTTGAGGCGGCAAAACTGCTCGCGAAGGACGGCGCGCGGGCCGCGGTCGTCTCGGCTCCGTGCTTCGACCTGTTCCGCCGGCAGCCGCAGGAATACCGGGCGGAAGTTCTTGGCCGCGCGCCACGCCTGGGCGTCGAGGCGGCGGTCGAAGGCGAATGGGCGCGGTGGATTGGCGACGGCGGCGACTTTATCGGCATGACCGGCTTCGGTGCATCCGCTCCGGCTGATGTGCTCTACCGCGAATTCGGCATCACCGCGGAGGCTGTCGCTTTGGCGGCGATGCGCTGCGTGGCTCGGTCGAGGATGGCGGTGCGCGACTGCGCCGCCTCGCACAATGCAAACGATTGAACGGAGGCTCCGATGGCGCGAATTACCCTGAGGCAATTGCTCGATCACGCCGCCGAGCACGGCTACGGCGTGCCGGCATTCAATATCAACAATATGGAGCAGGGGCTGGCGATCATGGACGCCGCAGCGGCGGTCGACGCGCCGGTGATCGTCCAGGCGTCGCGCGGCGCGCGCAGCTACGCGGGCGATATCATGCTGTCGAAGATGATCGATGCATTGGAGGAAATGTATCCGCAAATTCCGCTGTGCCTGCATCAGGACCATGGCAATGAGGAAGCCACCTGCGCCACCGCGCTGCAATACGGCTTCACCTCGGTGATGATGGACGGTTCGCTGAAAGCCGACGCCAAGACCGCGGCGGACTACGACTACAATGTCGATATCACGCGGCGCGTCGTCGACATTGCGCACTGGATCGGCGCGTCGGTGGAGGGCGAGCTCGGTGTGCTCGGCTCGCTCGAACATGGCGGCGGCGAGCAGGAGGATGGCCACGGCGTCGAAGGCAAGGTCAGCCACGATCAATTGCTGACGGACCCGGACCAGGCGGTCGATTTCGTTCGCGCCACCAAGGTCGACGCGCTGGCGATCGCGATGGGGACCTCGCACGGCGCCTACAAGTTCTCGCGCAAGCCGGACGGCGAGATCCTTGCCATGAACGTGGTCGAGGAGATCCATCGCCGGCTCCCGAACACGCATCTGGTGATGCACGGCTCGTCCTCGGTGCCGCAACCGCTGCAGGACGCGTTCAACCGGTTTGGCGGCGAGATGCCGCAGACCTGGGGCGTGCCGGTCGAGGAGATCGTCCGCGGCATCAGGCACGGCGTCCGCAAGGTCAACATCGACACCGACTGCCGGCTGGCGATGACCGCGGCGTTCCGCCAGGTCGCAACCCGGAGCAAGAGCGAATTCGATCCACGCAAATTCCTGAAACCCGCGATGGACGCGCTGCGCGATCTGTGCCGCGAACGTTTCGAGCAATTCGGTACCGCGGGTCATGGCTCGAAGATCAAGGTGATCCCGCTGGCGGAAATGGCGAAACGCTATCGCTCGGGCGCGCTCGATCCGCGTATCGGCGCCATGGCGGCCGCCGCCGAATGACCAGAAAAATCCTGCCGAACCGCGCCGCGCGGTCCAACTCGAGGAGATCAACATGAACAAGCACTCCATCACCCTTCACGGCAAGGATCGCTACAAATCCGGCGTCATGGAATACAAGCGAATGGGTTACTGGGAGCCCGACTACGAGCCAAAGGACACCGACATCATCGCGCTGTTCCGGGTGACGCCGCAGGACGGCGTCGATCCGATCGAGGCCTCGGCGGCGGTCGCCGGCGAATCCTCGACCGCGACCTGGACGGTGGTCTGGACCGACCGGCTGACTGCGGCGGAGAAATACCGCGCCAAATGCTACCGCGTCGATCCCGTGCCGAATTCGCCGGGGCAATATTTCGCCTACATCGCCTACGATCTCGACCTGTTCGAGAGCGGATCGATCGCCAACCTGTCGGCCTCCATCATCGGCAACGTCTTCGGCTTCAAGCCGCTCAAGGCGTTGCGGCTCGAGGACATGCGGCTGCCGGTGGCCTATGTGAAGACCTTCCAGGGGCCGGCGACCGGCATCGTGGTCGAGCGCGAGCGCATGGACAAGTTCGGACGGCCGCTGCTCGGCGCTACCGTCAAGCCGAAGCTCGGCCTGTCGGGCCGCAATTACGGCCGCGTGGTTTACGAGGCGCTGAAGGGCGGGTTAGACTTCACCAAGGACGACGAGAACATCAACTCGCAGCCGTTCATGCATTGGCGCGAGCGGTTCCTGTATTGCATGGAGGCGGTCAACAAGGCGCAGGCCGCATCCGGCGAGGTCAAGGGCACGTATCTCAACGTCACCGCCGGAACCATGGAGGATATGTACGAGCGCGCGGAGTTCGCCAAGCAGCTCGGCTCGATCGTCATCATGATCGACCTGGTGATCGGCTATACCGCGATCCAGTCGATGGCGAAATGGGCGCGCCGCAATGACATGATCCTGCATCTGCATCGCGCCGGGCATTCGACCTATACGCGGCAGCGCAGCCACGGCGTCTCGTTCCGCGTGATCGCGAAATGGATGCGGCTCGCGGGCGTCGATCACATCCATGCCGGTACAGTGGTGGGCAAGCTCGAGGGCGATCCGGCGACGACGCGCGGCTATTACGACATCTGCCGCGAGGACTTCAATCCGGCGAGGCTCGAGCACGGCGTGTTCTTCGACCAGAACTGGGCCAGTCTCAACAAACTGATGCCGGTGGCGTCGGGCGGCATTCACGCCGGCCAGATGCATCAGCTGCTCGATCATCTGGGTGAAGACGTGATCCTGCAATTCGGCGGCGGCACCATCGGCCATCCGATGGGGATCCAGGCCGGCGCCACGGCCAACCGGGTCGCGCTGGAGGCGATGATCCTCGCCCGCAACGAAGGCCGCGACTATCTGCACGAAGGACCGGAAATTCTCGCCAAAGCGGCACAAACCTGCACGCCGCTGAAGTCGGCGCTCGAGGTCTGGAAGGACGTCACCTTCAACTACGAATCCACCGACATGCCGGACTACGTCCCCACGGCAACCGTCTCGATGTAAAGGAGCAGGATCATGCGCGTTACCCAAGGCTGTTTTTCGTTCCTGCCCGATCTGACCGACGAGCAGATTTCCCGGCAAGTCCAGTATTGCCTGACCAGGGGTTGGGCCGTGAACATAGAATTCACCGACGATCCGCACCCCCGAAACAGTTTCTGGGAAATGTGGGGATTGCCGATGTTCGATCTTCACGATGCCGCCGGCGTGATGATGGAGCTGAACGAATGCCGCAAGGTGTACGGTGACCGCTACATCAGGATGTCGGCGTTCGATTCCAGCCACGGCTGGGAGTCGCAGCGGCTGTCGTTCATCGTCAACCGGCCGAAAGACGAGCCGGGGTTCCGTCTCGACCGGCACGAGGTCGAAGGCCGCAATATCCGCTACACCACGAAATCCTATGCCGTCGATCGTCCCGAGGGCGCACGCTATGGTGGCAAATGAATCCGCAATTCGGTTCGCCGGCCGTCCGGCAGGCCGCGGACGAGACGCCGCCGATTGAGCGGGTCGACCTGCGCCGCGAGTTCGCCGAGGTGGGAATCGGCGAAGTGCTTGACCAGCTTGACCGCGAGCTGATCGGGCTGAAGCCGGTCAAGACGCGGATCCGCGAGATTGCTTCGCTGCTGCTGATCGAGCGTATCCGCAAGCGGATGAGCCTGACGTCGGAGGTGCCGACCCTGCACATGTCGTTCACCGGAAATCCCGGCACCGGCAAGACAACGGTAGCGCTGCGGATTGCCAGCATCCTCCATAAACTCGGTTTCGTGCGCCGCGGTCAGGTCGTGTCCGTTACCCGCGACGAGCTTGTCGGGCAGTATATCGGCCACACCGCGCCGAAGACCAAGGAGATACTGAAAAAGGCGATGGGCGGCGTCCTGTTCATTGACGAAGCCTACTACCTGCACCGTCCCGACAACGAGCGTGATTACGGGCAGGAAGCGATCGAGATTTTGCTCCAGGTGATGGAATCGCAGCGCGAGGATCTGGTGGTGATCCTTGCCGGCTACGGCGACCGCATGGACAAATTCTTCGCCAGCAATCCCGGCTTTCGTTCCCGCATCGCGCACCACATCGACTTTCCCGACTATTCCGACGACGAGCTGTTGTCGATCGCGGAACTGATGCTGCATGACATGAACTACAAGTTCAGCGTTGACGCTCGCGACGCGTTCGTTCGCTACATCGAGCTGCGCAAGACCCAGCCCCTGTTCTCGAATGCGCGCTCGATCCGCAACGCGCTCGATCGCATGCGGTTGCGCCAGGCCAACCGCCTCGTCGCCGACCTCGACCGCCTGCTGACGGCCGACGACATCATGTCGCTGGAAGCCTCAGACGTGCTTGCCAGCCGGGTATTCTCGAAGGGGCACGTCGATCAGGTCCGGTGAGGCTGCCCAGCGGACCATCGATACCAAGCTTCAAGCCTGATGCGCGGCGATCACCCGTTCTCGCGCGCCGCCCAGCAGTTTGACGTTGAGCCTGCCGCCGGCGAACAGCATGTCGTCGAGCGCTTCGCTGGTATCGGCGGATTTGACGCTGGTGCCGCCGTCACGCGCGATGCTTGCCTGAGCGATGCGCCGCATCAGCTCCTTGATGAACGCGGCGCTGACGCCCCCGGTCCGCTGCGCGGCTTCGCCCGTGACGGCGTCGTCGAGCGGCAGGCCCTTGCCGTAGAGTTGAACCAGCTTCTGGCGGCCGATATCGTCGGGAAGAGGCACCTCGATCGCCTGGTCGATGCGGCCGGGGCGGCTTGCCAGCGCGCTCTCCAGTTGCTCCGGCCGGTTGGTGGTGAGGATGAACAGGATATCGGCATCCTCCTTCAGTCCGTCCATCTGGTTGAGAAGTTCGTTGAGCATCGATTCCTCGCAAGGCCCCATCTGCTCGCGGTCGCGCGCAATCAGATCGACATCCTCGATCACGACCATGGTCGGCTGCAGCAGGCGCGCGAGGCTCATATACTGGGCCAGCAGCCCGACTTGCGCCGCGGTGATGATCAGGGTGGTGTGACCGGGCAGGTTGCTCGCCAGATAGCGGATAGTGTGGGTCTTGCCGGTTCCCGGCGGCCCATAGAGCAGGATGCCCTTGCGGGTCGATTGCCCGAGCCGGCGCAGATGCGCGCGGCTCCCGACAAAGCTCAGGACGTTGCGGTCGAGCAGTTTCAACGTGGCTTCCGGCAGCACCACGTCCTCACGTTGAACCGCGGGCAGTTTGTGCACCATGATGCCGCTTGAGCGTCCCCGGTAATCCGCGTCGCTGTCGAGTGACAGGATCTTGCCGCGATAGGAGCGTGCCGCGTTGACGGCGCTCTCCAGCTCTGAAAAGCAATGTTGCACGAACGCGCTGCCGTCGGCGCCGGCGGGTACGGCAATCTCGATGCGGATGCCAGTCTCGTGCCCGTACTCCCGATGTGCGGAAAGCAAGACCGCATAGCGCAGGCCGGCGGTTTCGCAGAGCCACAGGCCGTTATCGAGACATTTCACCGGCGTGCTCTCGCCGACATCCACTTCGTGATACTGCGCCGGCGCGATCGCGGGGGCATTATCGTCATCGACAGTCAGTGCTGCGATGGACAATGTCTCGTAGCGGCGTCGCTCGTTGATGCCAAAAAACCGGATCGGTGATGCGGAGAACAGCCTGTCGACGGCCACCTGAACGTCGGCACGCATATGCCCCGGGAATTGCCGCGACGTCGCCGTTAACTGATCCGGCGTGATGCCGACGAAATGCCAGGTCAATGCGTCGCAGGCATACTCGAATGGCGTGGTGCGCGTGAATTCGGACGCTTCGCTCATGATCTCGTGCATGCAGCCATCACAGACAAGGGCGGCTGCGTCTTTCATTGCAAGCCGGTGGTCGCCGACATACGCGCCGCAAAGTCTGCAGCAGACGTCACGCCGTTCATTGGCCTGCCCAACCGGCTCGCTGGTGATCCTCAGCGGATGGGCCGCGAGGCGGATGCGTTCCCGGGCGGTTTCGATCAGTTCATTGGCGATGTCGGGTGGATAGGTGCCGCAAATGGCTCGTCCATACTGGTCGGCTTTTGCGGTGAGTTTAAGCGCCTCCGCCACCGACTTCTTGAACACGGAATGCATCAGCTCGACGGTGAAATCCACCGGAGTGGCATTGTCGTTGTGAAAGTAAATCCGGAGGTCGCACGCCTCGGCGTCAACATCGCTCATGAAAAACTCCGTTGGTGAGGTTGCTTCGACAATTCGCGCAAGAATATCCGGGTTGGATTGCAGCCTGGAGTAGAATGGAACATAACAAGAACGAGAGTCAAGCGGCTTCGCCCGGTTTCTACGGGAGGCGAACGAATTCGCAGGGCTTGCTTCAATGATGCCGTAACGGCGCCTTCGCGCGCCTGAGTGTCAGATTTGCCGATCCCGCCAAACCTACAGGAATTGGGTCGGCCACATCATGGTGCGCCACATATGCGCCGACGGGCTATTGTCGAGGCCGAGCCCCTCTTTCGGCTGCTTGAAATGGCGGCCGATGATGTCGGTGAAGTCGTCAAGGTCGACCTTGGCGTCGGGGTCGAATGAATAGAGGTCGTGGAGGGTGATCAGGCGTGCCGTCATATAGTGCTTGTGATCGCGGGCGCGTTGGTACTCATCGACGATATAGGGCTCGGGTTGAAAATCGGGACCGAGCCATTTTGTGTAGGCCTCCGGATATTGGTAGCCGACGGATTCGTCGGGAAAGAAGCGCAGCGCCTGATGGGCGCGCACGGCCCAGCTTATCTCCTCGTCCACATAGGGCTCGATCATCTGGGCGCCCCAGTAGCCGTGGTCGCATCGGATGAAACCCGAGACCGCGATGTCGTGCAGCAGGCAAGCCAGGATGACCTTCTCGCTGTGGCCGGCCTTCTTGGCGAGCGCGGCGCTCTGCAGCAAATGCGAGGTCGACGTGAACCGGCTTTTGAAATAGTCGATCAAAGTAGGCTTGGCCGGCATTTTGGGCAGGCGCGGGTCCTCCTTCATGATCAGGTATTTGCCGCGATTGCGCGCCAGCACGGCCGCGGTGTCGTCCTCCAGTCTGCCGTCGGCCAGGTTGAACAGCACCGACTTGACGACGATGCGCTCGAGCTCGTGCATCATGTGCTCTTCGAGCGCATCGGCGCGTTCGGATAATGTCGTGGCTTGCGCGTGATCATCCATCTCGACCTCCTCGCGTCTCTACGACCTCACACCATGGCGACCGGCCAACGCGTCACGGAATTCTCGGCACGGCCGAATCGAAACTGCCTCGCTACCAAAAGCCATTCTATCAGAATCACCTGGGAAGCTTTGCGCAGCTTTCGAGCAAATGGGCCCGGCGCGGGCATTTTTTGTTCGCAACCGGAACTTAATTGCGCCCAGCGGCCCGGTGCATCTAAGCTGCAGCGTTCCTGATTGTCGCGGATTTGATCGCTTCGCGGCGGATCATCGCCAACCCCGGCAGCATCGGGAGCCAAAGGGTCAGACCGCGCAGTATGAGTGTGGCGGCGAGACTTGCCTCAAGACCTCCGCCCATGAGGTGAAGAAGCCCGGTGCAGGTTCCTTCAAAGGAGCCAAGACCGAGCGGGATCGGCGAGAGGGTGGCGACCACGGAGGCAAGTATGAAGCTGATAAAGGTGCTTCCGACGTCGACGTTCAGGCCGACGGCCCTACCGGTGCACCAAAGCGTCGCGGCATCAAGAAGGAAGATGCCGGATTGGAGAGTGACGGCTTCGAAGATGAGCCGGGGATCGCGCAACATATCGAGGCGGACCTGGCTGAGCGTCCTCGCCAATTGAGCGAATGGCCGCCAATGCTGGATTGCAGCGGGAATGAGATCGTCCCGGGACCGCGATATCAACAGGAGTGCCGTCCCAAGCGCCGTGATGGCGACGGCGAAAGCGATGAATAGCGCTCGCCAGGCGGCATTGAGGTCGCCGCTATGCCAAAGCAGGACGAAAGCGAGCAAGCCGACCATGAAATAGGCGGCATAGTACGACAGCGCAGCGATGAAGAGCGCCGTGACGGCGACCGCGGAGGCGATGCCGCGGCGCATGAGGCCGCGCACGACCATGAGGCTGCCACTAAGCCCACCGGTGGGTACGGCTTGGTTGGCAAAGAGCTCAACGAAGGCAAGCCTGAGCAGGCGCCGCAGCCGCAGCGGCGACCCAGCCCGTTTGAGGGCACGGAACCAGACGCCGGCTGCGCTGACATAGGTCGCCAATTGACAACCCATGGCGGCTGCGAGCCAAAGCGGATTGGCACCACGGAGCTTCGCCATGAAGACCCCGACGGCGCCGAAATGCATGATGAAGGCCACGAGGCCAGCCAGTATGACCGCTCCAAAGAGCCACGTGGCGATCATGTGCGACCAGTTTCCGGTCCACGGGGCGGCCTCGGGAAGGTCTAGGTCAGCGGGTTCGGCAGGAGGCGATGATACTGGAGCCGATTTGCTGTCGTTGATCGGATCCGTGATCTTTGGCGAGGTCTGCATTCAATATCACCCAGTGCTTCTTTCCTTTCTTACCTGCACCTCGACAAAGCCGATTTGCTCAAGATCAAAGCGATAGTTGGCGTCGTCTTCTGGAAATATCGTCTTCATCACGCTTCCGGTCATCACGACCTGGCCGGCTTGCAGCGCCACGCCCCTTGAGGCAAGCTGCGTGGCGAGCCACGCGACCGAATTGAAGGGATGGCCGAGGATGTCGCGGCCGTGCCCTTCGCCGATCGCAACTCCGTCTTTCGTGGCGCGCCCCAGCACGCTTTCCAGATCAGGCCATGTCGTTGCAAATTCCGACAGCACGATCCCGGCGTTCCAGGAATTGTCGGCGACCAGCGAGCGAACATCGAGGCTCGCATAGTCCGCGCTTCGATCATCGACGAGTTCGATGGCCGCGCAAACGCCGCCGATGTGAGACGCGATCGTCTCGGTGGTCCACGGCTTGCTGGTTAGCGGGACGTCCGATTTGATGCGGACGGCGATTTCAAATTCCAGGCCAAGCCGCCCGAAATCCGAACGCCGGACCGTCGCGCCCGATCGAAGCACGCGGGTAGCGAGCACGACGCCCGCGATCGGATGGTCGATTCCACAAAACGCCTGCATCGTCGCCGATGTCAGCCCGACCTTGTAGCCAACGGCGTCGCCGTGCTCTCGCTGAAGAAGCGCGACATATTCATCCTGGATATCGTAGGCGTCCGAAATCGTCGCGGGCGCCTGGGGCGGATCCAACGTCCTGAAGCGCTCCTTGGCCTTGTGCTCGGCGAGCAGCTTCTGGGCTGCGCCCATGGCCGCGGCGTCCTCCATGGATACTCTCCTGTTTTCGCAAATCTTAGCCTGCCAAGGGGCTCGGGGGTGACTTTTTTCGCAGCCCCGAACGTTCTGGATTTGGCTCGCCGAGAGCGAAACCCCTGGAGAAATTGGCCACGGGAGGAATTCTGGCGGTGTGCATCGGCAAGTTCTGAGAATTTCTCAGAACGAATCGCCTCAGTCTGTTTCCGAAAACATGGGAGAAAATGGCATGGCAACAAGCAGGGAGAGAGACAACGAACGCGGCAAAGGGCATCTCGCGATGAACACACCCCCGATCGTGTCGCAGCAGGAGTGGGAGGCTGCGCGCCAGCAGCTCCTCTTGAAGGAGAAGGCCTTGACCCGCTCGCGTGACGTGCTGGCCGCCGAACGCCGGCGGATGCCTTGGCTGGCCGTGGACAAGAAGTACGAGTTCGACGGACCCAAGGGCAAGGTGAGCCTGCTCGATTTGTTCGAGGGCCGTCGTCAGTTGATCGTCTATCGCGCCTTCTTCGAGCCCGGGGTGTTCGGCTGGCCCGAGCACGCCTGCCGCGGCTGCTCCCTGGGCGCCGATCAGGTCGCCCAGCTGTCCCATCTGAACGCCCGCGCCACCACTCTCGCCTACGCCTCACGCGCGCCGCAGCCGGATATCGCGCGTCTGAAGGCGCGGATGGGCTGGGAGATGCCTTGGTACACCATCACGGACAGTTTCGACGCGGACTTCGGCGTCGATGAATGGCACGGCCACAACGTGTTCTTCCGTGACGGCGAGCGGGTGTTCCGCACATACTTCATCAACAGTCGCGGCGACGAGGCGATGGGGACCACCTGGAGCTACCTCGACATCACGCCGCTCGGCCGCCAGGAGACTTGGGAGGACTCGCCAGAGGGTTACCCCCAGACCCCTCCGTACAAGTGGTGGAACTGGCACGACAACTACGACGCCGAGGCCTCGCCTAACGCGAAGTGGGTCGAGGTGTCAGACGCCGGAGAAGCCGCCTTCCGAAAGCGCGACGTCGAGCCGAAAGCATGACCGAGGCCCATCCCGCCCACTCGACCGGCGGCGCGAGCCATGATGACGAGGGCGCCACGGCGCCCCTCGGCCCAGGCGAATGGCTGTGCCTGGCTGCCACGCCGACCTTTGCGATCATGGCCCTGCTGACGGCTCTGGTCGGGAGCCCGATGGACAGGCTCTGTTCGTCCGGGTACGGGGCGCCGCTGAGCGGAATGGTCACCATGTACCTGCTCATGAGCGCGTTCCATTCGCCGCCTTGGTTGAGCCTGATCCGCGGCAGTGCGCGAGGTCAGCATGCAAATGCCGATATAAGCACCGTACGGAGCGCCCACGCTGCCATCCACAAAAGCGCGTCGTCGGTAAAGCAAGATACTAAAACAAAATGAAGATCGCGGGCGCAGCAGTCTTGGTGACGGGACCCAATCGCCGCATGGGGCGTGGCGGCATCGATTGACTCCTTTTCGGTGCCTCGATCGTCCTAGCGCTAACGGAACGCTGAAGCCGAACTGATGAGCCCCTCAACGCTACGCCTCAAACTGCGGAACTGGAGAGAACCATGAAAAATCAAAATCTCACCACTGCCTTTACGGTCGACCAAACTGCGGAAGAAGCCTTCGCTGCCATCAACAATGTTCGTGGATGGTGGTTGGGAGAAATTGAAGGCGGCACCGACAAACTCGGCGACGAGTTTACTTATCGTTACAAAGACCTCCATTTTTCCAAACAGAAGATAACCGAATTCATTCCCGGCAAAAAAGTCGTTTGGCTTGTTTTGGATAGCTACCTCGGTTTTGTCGAAGATAAGCGCGAGTGGAACGGCACAAACGTCACTTTTGAAATCGCCAAAAAGGGTGACAAAACCGAGATCCGCTTCACCCATGTGGGCTTGGTCCCCGACCAGGAATGTTTTGGCGCCTGCTCAAACGCATGGGGCTCCTACGTCAACGGCAGTTTGCGGAGCCTGATTACGACAGGCAAAGGGCAGCCCAACGAGAAAGAAAATGCAGATCGGGCTGTGCGCGGCTGACTCTTTTTCCGAGCCTGGATCGTCTTAGCCATACCTAGACGCCAGACACAGGAGCAGCGCTCATGAGCCTCACAGACAAGAATGTCGTCGTCACCGGCGGAAGCCATGGCCTTGGCCTCGGACTGGTCGAGGCGCTGGTCGCGCGCGGCGCCAGGGTGACGGTGGTCGCCCGCGACGCCGACGCACTCGCCGCCGTTCGCGCCCGGCTGGGCGTCGCCACGATCTCGGCCGACGTGACGGAGGAGACCGCGGCCCACCGCATTCTTGGCGAGGTCCGCCCGGACATCCTGGTGCTGAACGCCGGCGCGACGCCGCGGATGGGCCGGCTCGACCAGATCAGCTGGGCGGATTTCGCCGCGACCTGGGAGACCGACGTCAAGGCCGGGCTCTATTGGCTGCAGGCGGCGCTCAATTTACCGCTCAAGCCGGGAAGCCGCGTCCTGGTGGGATCGAGCGGCGCGGCCGTGAACGGTTCACCGCTCTCGGGCGGCTATGCCGGGGCCAAGCGCATGCTCTGGTTCATGACGAAGTATGCCAACGGCGTCTCGGAGCAGGAACGTCTCGGGATCCGCTTCCAGGCGATCGTGCCGCAGCAGATCATCGGCGATACCGGCGTGGGCGATGCGGGCGCCAACGCCTACGCGCGCGCCCTGGGCCTCAAGCGTGACGAGTACCTCGCCCGTTTCGGCGCGCCGATGCCGCCGCGGGAGTTCGGCGAGAAAGTCGTTTCCGTGCTGCTGGAGCCGAAATATGCTGAGGGCCTGGCGTTCGGGCTCAAGGGCGACACGGGTGTTACCATGCTTGAGGGAGAAGCGGCTTGAGCGGAGGTCCATCCTCGCCGCCTTCGGCGCGCCACGCGCAGCTCCTGGCACTCGCCGATGAGCTGCGGCCGGAGCTGCACCGCTATTGCGCGCGCCTGATGGGCTCGGTGATCGATGGCGAGGATGTGGTGCAGGATACCTTCACGCGGGCCTTCGTCGCCCTCAATGAGCTGGAGGAGGACGCGCCGATGCGCGCCTGGCTGTTCCGGATCGCCCATAACCGCGCACTGGATCTGCTGCGCGGCCGCGCCATCCGCGCGGCCGAACCCATCGAGGCGGCCCACGAGGTCGCCGACCCGGAGAGCCCGGATCCTGTGGAACTGCTGATGCGAAGAGAGGCGGTCGAAACAGCGGTGTCGCGGTTTGTGGAATTACCGACCGTGCAGCGTAGCGTGGTGATCCTCAAGGATGTGCTCGATCAATCCCTGGAAGAGATCGCCGCGATGCTCGACCTCACGGTCAACGCCGTGAAGGCCCATCTCGCGCGCGGGCGGACTCGGCTCAAGGCCATCAACGCCCAGGCGCCGGCGCTGCCCGCGCCGCGCTCGCCATCACCCGATCTCGCCCGCTATGTCGCCCTGTTCAACCGGCGCGACTGGGACGGACTGCGCGGGATGCTGGCCGACGACGTGCGGCTGATCCAGTCGACATATCCGTTGCGCGCAGGCCGCCTCGATGTGGGCATGTTCTTCGGCATCTATTCGCGCGGCGCCCCGGTGCGACTCGCCCCCGCCTGGCTCGATGGCCGCGAGGTGATCGCGGTCTACGAGGATCCTCAAGCGGCGAAGCCGAGCTACATGATGTGGCTCGAATGGCGCGACGGCCGGATCAGCTTCATCCGCGACTACAAGTATGTCCGCTATGTCATCGACGATGCGGAGCTGACACTGGCGCCGGACGCCACCCCTCCGGGCGGGGGAAGTGCCCACGGATGAGCTGCGCACTTGCGAACAGCGCGATCGCGCGTCCGTCGCTTGCCCGTCGTGCCAATCTGCCGCGGCCCTGTGCCGTTGATCTCACCCCCAAATCACCGGCATCTTTCCGCGCATCCCGTCCCGAAAAGAGGGGCGCTTCGCGGTCGTCACGAACGTTGGGTGCGGGATGCGGTGGACGCTTGGGCGACGCAAGACGAGCGGCGCCTGAGGCGGACGGCGAAGTCGTGTGGTCCTGACGCCCCGACGCTGGCATCAAGTCCCTGAGAAGCAAGCTTCTCAGGGGCGACGGTGGCAAGAAAGCCCGGTCACCGGGGAGAGTACGATATAAGCCGTTAAAACCACTGCGCGGGGAAAGCCGGATGATTGGCTGAACCTGTGGTGACTGCCGCCTGCTTTTTTATTTGCAGGCGGGCCATGGGTGCGGTCAGCACCCGGCTTTCCCTGCGCCCTCTGTTTTTGGAGGGACGATGTTGACGTACAACTCGGGCACCTCGCGCCGCGAGAACGTTGATGCGCGTCAGCAATCCTGTTGCGGCTCTCGTTGGTCGTGGCCCATCCTTCGAGACGCGGCCTGCCGGCCGCTCCTCAGGATGAGGTCTCCAGATGTGGCGCGAAGTCGGACCCTCATGGTGAGGAGGCGCATCGCGCCGTCTCGAACCATGAGGTCTCCGGAGAGCCATGGCGCCTGTTCGAAAATTGAACCAGATTTTGCGCGAGCTTTTGAGGGCTTCGAGTTGAACAGCCAGACGCAACCGTGCAAGGTTGACCAGCATTCTCATTCGAGCGCGATGTCCATGACCACAGTATCCACCACGCCCTCGGAAGTCCGCACCGCGCTCCTGCTGCGCGAGGAGATCGCACTTCTCGATCTGCGGCACGAGGCCGCCTTTGCCACGGGCCATCCATTGTTTGCCGCCAACATGGCGGCCGACAGGATTGCGCTCGAAGCCGGGATGCGGCTGCCCCGCAAGGATGTGCCGATCGTCGTCTACGACGCCGGCGAAGGCCTGGTTCCAAAGGCCGTGGATCGCCTTCAGGCGCTGGGCTACACCGACATTCGCCAGCTCGACGGCGGGCTCGATGCCTGGCGGAAGGCGGGCTTCGAGCTCTTCCAGGATGTCAATTCCTACGCCAAGGCGTTCGGCGAACTGGTCGAGTTCGCGCCGGCATACGCCCTCCTTGTCAGCGGAAGAAGTCGCCGCGCTGATCGCCAGCAATGCCAATATCGCCGTCCTCGATGTCCGGCGTCCAGACGAATATGCGACCATGAACATCCCCGGATCCGTCAGCGTACCCGGCGCGGAACTGGTGCTGCGCGCCGGCCACGCCGCACCAGATCCCGAGACGACGATCATCGTGAATTGCGCCGGTCGCACGCGATCGATCATCGGCACCCAGTCGCTCATCAACGCCGGCGTCGCGAACAAGGTGGTGGCGCTCCGGAACGGGACGATCGGCTGGACCCTCGCAAGGCAGGAACTGGAGCATGGCGCGGACCGGCGCGGTGGAATCGGCCTGTTCGGGGGCGCGAAAGCCAAGGCCTACGAAGTCGCCTATCGCGCCGGCGTCCGGCATCTCAACCCGGAAGAAGCAGCTGCGATCAAGCGGCAGACCCACCGCACGCTCTATCGCTTCGACGTTCGCCCGCGCGAAGATTATGCGGCCGGCCATATCACAGGGTTTCGCCACTACCCGGGAGGACAATTGGTCCAGGAAATCGACATGGCCGCACCGGTGCGCGGGGGCCGTATCCTCCTGACCGACAATATGGGGGTCCGCGCCGACATGACCGCGTCCTGGCTCGCGCAAATGGGGTGGGAGACCTACGTGCTGGACGGCGGCTATGATCGCGCGCTTGAAATGGGGCCACCGGTGGATTTGCCGAAGCCTGATCCGTCACACCGCTACCGGCGTCCCTATGAGGGCACCGATGCCGACTTGAGCGCGATGCAGGCCTATCTCGATTGGGAGTTCGGGCTCGTTGAGCAGCTCCGGCGCGACGCAACCCACGGGTTCTTCGTGATTTGACCGCGGACGGTTGGATTTGCGGTGGCGGCGGCGGTGCCGCAGAAGCACGCCATGGTCAGGGGGTTCCAGGTGCGGACGGCGTCCTGCGGAACCTTAAAAATACTGGATTTTCGGCATTCGGTTTTGAGCTGGGGAACCGGAGTCGTCCTGCCGTGGTGAATGCATCGCTGGATTTTAAGTCTACCGTTACCAAGGATGTTTACGGGCGGTTGCCGTGTTTCGCCTAGCCTTTCCACATGACCGGTGCAGCTATCTCGAGGAAGGTGCTGAAGCTCGTTCGGCGCTGGCTTTATCTTGGCAATGCCAAGACGCCGGCGGGCCGCGCGCTGCTGCTCGAGCAGTTCCGGATCCTGGCAGCTCAGGTTCCGATTCTTTACGGCGTCCTGATCATCAACAGCCTGACGATCGCGGCCGTGCTGCCGCCGTCTTTTCCGTGGTGGTTTCGCTTTGGCGTCACAGCCGCCCTGTTGCTCGCCAGCGCATTCCGGATGCTCTATTGGATGAAGCTGAGGCGCGTCGAGCCGACGGCCGAACAGGTTCTCCACCATCTCTCCAAGACCCGAATCCTCAGCTCAGCGGTTAACGCGTGTTTCTCGTTGTGGGCACTGGTGCTGTTCGAATATGTCGCGGCGGATTCGCGTGGCCCGATCGCGCTGCTCGTCTTTATGGGCTCGGTCGCAAGCGCGTACTGCCTTGGCAGCCTTCCGACTGCCGCTCGGCTCACGCTGCTGATCTCCGCGCTTCCGATTTCGCTGCGGCTCATGCTCACCGGCGAAGGGTTGCTGTCCGTCATCGGACTGGATCTCTGTCTGCTGCTGGTGCCGCTGATCCGGATGATGAACGCCAACTATCGTGATCTGGTGAACCTGGTCGCCTCGAGGGCGGAGCTTTTCGCCGAGGGCCGCCGCGCGCGAACCGCCGAGCTCACCGCGCTGCAGGAGCAGGCCAAGACGCGCGCGATCGCCGATCGCTTCGACACGGCACTCAACAACATGTCGCAGGGTCTCTGCTTCTTCGACGGCGAGCAGCGGCTGAGCGTGTGCAATCGCCTCTATATCGACATGTACGGTCTGTCGCCGGAGAGCGTGAAGCCGGGAATGCGTCTCGCCGAGATCGTCGATCTCAGGTTCAAGGCGGGCAGCTTTCCCGCCATGACCCGAGAAGAATACCTTGAGTGGCGCAACAGCTTCGCAGTCGCCGAAGAGGCTGCCGATTCCATCGTCGAATTGGCAAACGGTCGCATTTTCCAGATCTGCCACCGGCCGATGCCGGATCGTGGCTGGGTCGCGACCCATGAGGACATCACCGAACGCTACCATGCCGAAAAGGCGTTGACCGAAGCAAAGTCGAATGCCGAGCGGGCCGAGCTCGCTGCCCGCACGGCGCATACGACCCTGATCGACGCATTGGACGTCGTGCCGGAAGGCCTGGTGATCCTCGACAAGGACGATCGCTACGTGCTGTGGAACCGGCGCTATGCCGAAGCCTATATCGACAGCAGGGACGCCATCGCGCCAGGTGTGAGCTTTGAGCAGACGCTGCGTTTCGGGCTGGCCCGCGGACAATATCCCGAGGCGAAGGGCCGTGAAGAGCAATGGCTGCGCGAGCGTCTTGCCCGGCATGCTCTGCCGCACAGCACGCAGGAACAACAATTGTCGGGAAACCGCTGGGTCCGGATCGAGGAGCACCGCACCGCGGACGGCGGCAGTATCGGCATACGCGTCGACATCACCGACCTGAAACGCCGGGAGGCCTCGTTCCGTCTGCTGTTCGAAGAGAACCCGCTGCCGATGTGGGTGGTCGACATCAATACGCTGGAACTTCTGGCGGTCAATGCCGCGACTTGCCGTCACTATGGCTACAGCCGCGACCAGTTGCTTCAGATGACGGTGGAAGATCTGCATGTTCCGGACGAAACCGAAAGACTGCACGACGAGTTCCGTCAGAACAGAGGATTGCAGACGGCGCACGAAACCCGTCGCCATATCACGGCCGACGGAAGGGTGATCGACGTTGCCATCGAGGCACGGCCGCTGCGTTACAATGACCGGGAAGCCGCGGTTGCCGTGGCGTTCGATATGACCGATCGCAAGCGCGCGGAGCAGCGGATCCTGCATTTGGCGTGTCACGATGCGTTGACGGATCTGCCGAATCGCGCCGCGCTGGATAACCAGTTCGCGCGGGTTCTCGATGAAGTCGGCCAGCGCGGCGGCAGCTTCGCAGTGCTCTGCATCGATTTCGATCGTTTCAAGCAGATCAACGACCTGTTCGGGCATACGATGGGCGACAGGGCGCTGCGCGAAGCTTCGGTCCGTCTCGAGGTCGCAGCGCAAGGCGCCTTTATCGCGCGTGTCGGCGGAGATGAATTCGTCGCGATCACCCAACAGGAACCGCTGCCGTCGAGCGCCGAACTGCTCGCGAACCGGCTACGCGATGCTCTCGAACCGGGTATTGAGGTCGATGACCATTGTTTCGACCTCGACCTGAGCATCGGGATCGCGGTCTACCCGCGGGACGGACAGGATGCGAGGTCGCTGTTCGCAAATGCCGACGCGGCACTTTACCGTGCGAAACACGAGGGCCGCGGTGCCGTTCGCTTTTTCACCCCGGCAATGGATCAGCAATTGCGCGACCGGCGTGCGCTGGAGCGCGACCTCCGATCGGCAGTCATGAACGGCGAACTGTTTCTGGAATACCAGCCGCAGCGGCACAGCAACGGCAAGATCATCGGGTTTGAGGCGTTGGTGCGCTGGAAGCATCCGCAACGTGGTACCGTAAGCCCCGCGGAATTTATCCCGGTTGCAGAGGAAAGCGACTTGATCGTGGAGATCGGAGAGTGGGTGCTGCGGGAGGCATGCCGGGAAGCCGCCTCGTGGGATGAATCAATTCAAGTCGCAGTCAATGTGTCGGCGATTCAATTCCGCAGAGGCGATTTGCAGGATCTGGTCCGAACGACATTGCAGGAGACCGGAATTCCGGCGGCACGGCTGGAACTCGAGATTACCGAGGGGGTGTTGATCGAGAACGTGGCGCGCGCCGCCTCGATGTTGCATGCGCTGAAGACCCTCGGCATCCGGATTGCGTTGGACGATTTCGGCACCGGATACTCATCGCTCTCCTATCTGCAGTCTTTCCCGCTCGACCGAATCAAGATCGACCGGTCGTTCGTCGCGAGCCTCGGTCGTGCGGACCGCTCGCTTGCCATCGTCCGCGCCGTCATCGGCCTAGCGCATGGATTGGGGCTGCCGGTGGTTGCTGAGGGTGTCGAGACCAACGAGCAACTCGGGACGCTGATACGCGAGGGATGCGACGAACTGCAGGGGTATCTTATCGGGCGTCCACGTCCGATCGAAGTCTACGCCGATCTCGTCGGCCGTGGCGCCGGCGTTGCCTGGGAGCGGGAAAGGTTCGACTCCGAGCCGATGGCGGGTTGAACGAGCGACCCAAGGCGTCCGATGATCGAGTTAAGACTTGGCTAACCGAGCTTCGTAACCGGCTTTCCACTGTTGCCGCGTAACCGTGATCCGTGGGAGCCAGGTTATGGGATGGACAATAATGAAAAGCGGCACCGCCACGACCAGCGCCGCAACTAATGCCGATCTGAGTGTAACGGACTCCAAGCCTCAACGCAATCCGATCCGCACGCTGATCCTGTGTGGCCTGCTTTTGATTGCGGCGATCGCCGTCGGCACCAGCATGATGGTCTATGGCTTTCGCGAACGGGCGCTGCAAAGCAGTACGCGCGAGCTGGAAAACACCGTCTTGCTGCTTGCCCGTCATTTCGACCAGCAATTCGGCGATTTCGACGTCGTTCAACAGGACATCATTAACCGGCTCAATCCGGGCAGGATCACCTCTCCCGAAGACTTCAAGCGGGAAATGTCCGGCGACGACGCTCACCAAATGCTCAAGAGCAGGACAGGAGCCTTCTCCTACCTGGGAAACCTGACCTTGTTGGATTCCGAGGGAAATCTGATCAATTGGTCCCGCAACTCGCCGGTTCCGAAAGTCAATTTCGCCGATCGCGTTTATTTCCGGACATTGAAGCGGAACGCTTCGCCGGATCAAAAATACGTCGATTTCGTGCACAGTCGCGTGTCGGGGCGCTGGACGACGATCCTGTCCCGTAAGATGGTGGGGCGAAGCGGCGAATTCCTGGGCGTTCTCAGCAGGGGCCTTGAGCCGACCGATTTCGAGAGATTTTTCGAATCCCTGACGCTTGGAAAAGATGCGGCGATCTCGATGTTGCTCGGGGACGGGACCCTGATCGCACGGTACCCCCATCTGGAATCAAAGATTGGACAGAATTTCAGTTCGGGTCCGATGGTCCATCGCGCGTTATCCAATGGCGGGCGTGCCACTGCGCAGTTCACGGCTCTGACCGATGGAGTTGAGCGGCTGGGAGCTTCGCTCCAGCTGAAAAACTTCCCGATCGTGATGCTGGCCACCATGTCGGTTTCCGCGGCGTTGGCGGACTGGCGTGAACAAACCCGGCTGATGATCGGCGCCGCCACGCTGTCGGTCGTCTTGATCGGTTCCATCCTGTTCCTGATTGTCCAGCGTTTGCTGTGGCAACGCCGTACTTCCGAGCGGCGTATTTCGCTTGAAAAGGATAGCCTCGACACCGCGATCAACGCGATGTCCCAGGGTCTGGTGCTGTTCGATTCGGAGCACAGGCTTGTCGTTTGCAATCAGCGTTACATCGCCATGTACGACCTGTCGCCCGACGTCGCGAAGCGGGGTTGCGGTCTTCGCGAGCTTCTCCAGCATCACAAGGACACCGGGTCGCTGCAATCCGATGTCGATACGTATTACGCGCGTGTCCTGGAGAACGTGACGTCCGAAAGGATCTCTGTCGTTAGCATCGGAAATGGACGTTCGGTGCAGATCACGCACCAGAAGGCGATAGACGGCGGCTGGGTGGCAACGCATGAAGACATCACCGAGCGCCGGAGAGCCGAGGAGAAGATCGCGCATCTTGCGCATTTCGACACGTTGACCGATCTGCCCAATCGCGTCCTGTTCCGCGAGCGGCTCGAGTTGGAGCTCGGACGAATTCGAGAGGGTGGTCAGCTCGCGGTGCTGTATATCGACATCGACGAATTCAAGAGCATCAACGATTTGCTGGGCCATCCGGTCGGCGATGAATTGCTGAAGACCGTGGCGGCGCGGCTGCGGCGCTGCATCGGGAAGGCCGATTTCGTCTCGCGACTGGGCGGCGACGAATTCGCGATCGTGCAGACCTCGGTGCAGCAACCCGAAGACGTCACCGATCTGATCTCCCGGATCTATTCCGCCTTGCGCGAGCCCTACGAATGTCTCGGCCATCAATTGTCGACCGACGCCAGCATCGGCATTGCGCTGGCGCCCCAGGATGGCGCCGATCTCGATGAGCTGCTGAAAAATGCCGACCTTGCGATGTACGGCGCCAAGGCCGATGGGCGCCGGACCTACCGTTTCTTCGAGCGCGACATGGATGCCCGTATCAAAATGCGCCGTATGCTCGAACAGGATCTGCGGCAGATGACCGCGGACGGCAGGTACACCGAAGGCGGCTTCGACATCTACTACCAGCCTCTCGTCAATCTCCGGGACAATCAGGTCGCCGGATGCGAAGCGCTGCTGCGCTGGCGTCATCCGGTGCGCGGCATGATCTCGCCCGCCGAATTCATTCCGGTCGCGGAAGACAGCGGCCTGATCAGCCAGCTCGGGGAATGGGTGCTCACCAAGGCCTGCGCCGAGGCGGCGACCTGGCCGAAAAACATCAAACTGGCCGTCAACGTGTCGCCGGTTCAATTCAGGAATCATGGTTTCGCCCTGAAGGTCGCCGCAACGCTCGCGGAATCCGGCCTGCCGGCAAGCCGGCTCGAACTCGAAATCACCGAAGCGGTCCTGATCCGTGATGACGAGGTGGCGCTGGCGATCCTGCATCAGTTGCGGGCCATCGGCGTGCGCGTCGCGCTTGACGATTTCGGCACCGGCTATTCTTCGCTGAGCTATCTGCAGCGCTTCCCGTTCGACAAAATCAAGATCGACCGGTCCTTCGTCAATGACATCGTCGAATCCGACGGATCGTGCGCCATCATTCAGGCCGTGGTCAACATCGCCGCCGCGCGCAATATGACGACGACGGCCGAGGGCGTTGAAACGGAGTTGCAGCGGGAACTGCTGCGTACGCTCGGCTGCACGGAGATGCAGGGCTATCTGTTCAGTCCGGCTAGACCTGCGGCGGACGTCGTCGCCTCGTTCGCCGCTCAGCGCCCGGCAGCCGCTTGAGCGGCCGGTCCGGCAGCGGTGCATGCTCGCATCGTTTCATTTTCTGCCTAAAGCATGATCCGGAAAAGTGGGAACCGGTTTTCCGAAGAGATCATGTGTAAGCAAAGAGATTAGATCATGGTGCGATTCAACCCAATCGCATCATGATCTAGGCCACGGAAGCGACCGGAGGCCTTGTTGCAAGAATCGCCCGGCGGTCATGAATCAGGTTCTCCAGACGGTGAGCCACCACGTTCAATGTGGCAGCGTCGACCGCATTTTCGTCGCCGCCCTCGGCCTTGAGGCGTTCGGCCTTGAGAATGTTGTCAATCTCCTCTTCGATGCTTGCCAGCTCGGTCTCTGTATTCACGCCGCGTATCCGCCGCGCCAGGGCATAAAGGGAATCCAGGGGACCTTCCCTGACTTCGGGCTGTCCGATACCTAAGAATTTCCAGGCTGCCGCGAGAACGGAGGCGATACCGCCCAGCACCATCGGGCCCACATAGATGTAGTTGCCATATTCATCCATGAAGCTCTGCTGCGTGCCGTTGTAGACGGCCAGCGCTCCGGGATGGACGGGGAGGTGGGCATCGGCGTCGGTGCTTGGAGCGGTGATCTGTGCGAACAGAGGGTGCTCGCCCAGAAGCTCTCTGCGGACCTTGATGATGGCCTGGGTGAGGTTGGTCGCGCGGTCTACGCTGAGCTTCTTGTTCGCGACCAGATACAGGGAAGTCCTCAAGGTCGTCAGATCGTCGTCGGGCACCGGAGGGGCTCCTCGCAAGGTGCCCTTCGGTACATCGAAACTCTCATAGGCGCGATTGGCATCGGCGATTGCCGCGGCCGATTCGATCGGGATCAGGACCGGCAACGCTTTCGAGCCCTGTTGAAAAAAGCCCTTTACGAGCGACAGATATTTCTCTGTCAGGGGAATCACAACCAGTAGCGCGCTGACTTGCTTTGACTGAACGGCTTGTCGAGCCTCCTGCAAGGTGAGGTTCTTGAAAACCACCTTGGCGCGGGCGAGGTCGTACGCCTTGTCGAGTACTTCAACAATTTTGGAGTTTGTCTCTCCTCCGACCACGCCCACCGTACGGCCCTTGAGCTTTTCGATGCTGTCGATGGATGAACCAGGCGGTGCGATGATCAGCACGGTCGCATGGGTGAGAACGATGATGGCCTGGGCTTGTGACAAGTCGCCGACGTCGCCGCGAACGACGGCGAGATCCACATTGCCCGCGGCAAACTGCTTGGCCGATTCGAGCGCCGTGCCGGTATCGATCACCTTGAGCCGCACCGGTGCGCCGTCCGAGACGAGCTGGCTCGCTATCGCGGACATCGCCTTGGCCCCTTCACCGTCGATTGAGCCGACGGCCAGCGTAAGCGTCACCGGACGGGCATACCAGCGGTAGGCAAGAAGGCTCGCGCCGGTCACAAGAATGATCACGCCAAGGAGCGACACGACGCGAAGCCAGAGCGGCATTCTGATCGAAATCATGAACATGCCTCCCGTTCCGGTTGGCGCCGATTCAGCTGCGGCCTCGGCACACACTGTAAATTTGTCGAGCAGGCGATACCCTTAACAGATGGAGGTCAAGAGGATTTTGTCGCGCCCGCGTGCCGGTCTTCGCCACATGCATTGATTTGGATCAAGGATCACCGAATGATTAATTGCATCGCTTGTAACTCACATGTCGACTGATTCGGCGCAGCTGGAACAAATCCATGGGCAGTCGGTATTTGTTGAAGCCTCCACGCACCCTGCGGGTGGCGTGCCGCGACATCGCAGCGATGCATCCGGCACTGGCGGCAGGGAATTGCGACTCGTGCGCCAACGGCAAGCTTTGTGCGATCTATGATCGGATCGAACGTGATCGACCAGAGGCAGCTAGAGCGACGCGCTTTCTGACACCAGCTCCTCTCACCACTGGGCCAGTGGCCAGGACGGCAATTTGGAAAGTTCCGTCATGAATCCTCTCGAGGGTTGGCGTCCGTTGCGAATGGATCCATTTCTGACGGCGTAGGCCGCGGGCATCGTCGATCTGTCACAAAGCCTGGAAGTCAGGCCATTGCTGCGGGCGGTCGTTTTCGCCGTCCGGTCAATTTGGCTTTCTGTCTTTCAGCAGAGCCTCCTTGGCCTCTTCCTCCGCCAACAGTTTCAACAGCACTTTGTGGGTGGCGTCGTCATGGGCCTCAGAGAGCCGTTTTCTGAGCAGGCTCAGGTTTTCACGGTGAATGTATTTATCCATGCCGGCTCCCTCACGGGCAGGAGAGGTGGATAGCATGGAACATCGAGTTCCAGAGTCGTGGTCAATATTGAACAGCCACGAGTATAAATTGAGGCGCTCAAGCCCGAGTCGCTCAGACCCCGCATTTCGGCCATTATTGATCATCTCAGTCAAATCCAGGAGAAATGAATTGTCGGCACCTCGAATGGTAAAGCCAGCCGAGGCGTCTGCCACGCGGCAATTCCGTTGCAGATCGCCCAAGCGGGGCCGACGCATTTGAACCCTGTACGCGAGCCCAGCACGACCGAAACGCGCAAGATCGTGATCGCCTCCGTGATCTGGGCGGTTTCGATCTTTCTCAGCCGCGTCATGGGCCTCGTGCGCGAGCAGATCATCGGCCGCACGCTTGGCGCCAGTCGTGAGGCGGACATTTATTTCGCCAGTTTTACGTTGCCGGATTTCCTGAACTATTTGCTCGCTGCGGGAGCGTTGTCGATCGTCTTCATTCCGATGTTCGTCGATTATCTCGAACGCGGCGACAGGGAGGGAGGCTGGCAGGCGTTCAGCGTCATTGCGAATTTTGTTCTTGTCGCGGGAACCGTCGGCGTTGCGCTGCTCATGCTGTTTGCGCGGCCGCTGGCGGGCGTCGTCGCGCCGGGCTTCACCGATCCGGCCGCCGTGGACACGCTGGTGCGGCTGATGCGCATTATCCTGCCGGCGCAAATCTTTCATGTCATCGGAGGCTTGCTATCGGCAGCACTTCAGGCGCGGGATCGCCACCTTCTGCCGGCGATGGCGCCACTCGTGTACTCGGCTTGCATCATTGCCGGGGGCCTCGCCGGTGCCTATCAGGCCGGACTGGGAGCGGAAGGCTTCGCCTGGGGCGTATTGGCGGGATCTGTGTTGGGGCCGTTCGGGCTGCCGTTGTATGGCTGCCTGCGAACGGGCATGCGCTGGTACCCGATCCTTTCATTCTATAACCGCGACCTGAGGCGGTATCTCTGGTTGTCCTTTCCCATCATGATCGGCTTCTCCATCGTTGTGGTGGACGAGTGGATCATCAAGAACCAGGCTTCGTATCTGGCCGAAGGGGCGCTGTCGCATCTGCAATACGGCAGGACGCTGATGAAGGTGCCGATCGGCGTGTTCGGCATGGCCGCCGGCGTGGCTTCCTATCCTACGCTGAGCCGCATGGTCGCGGACGGCGATGTGGTGGAAGCCTATGCGGTGCTGTGTCGCGCCGTGCGATCCATGCTGATCGCGATTTTCGCCGCGCAGGTATGCATGACATTGGCCGGCTTCGAGGCGGCCTACCTGATCTGGGCAGCATTCAGCAGCCGCTTCACGCTCGCCGATGCGGACTCCACGGCGACAGTTCTCGGGTTTCTCTGCATCGGTTTGGCCGGATGGGCGGCGCAGACCGTCATCAGTCGCGGGTTTTACGCGTTGGGTAGCACCTGGCTTCCGACGATCGTCGGCACGATCGTCGCATTTGGGTCGGTGCCGCTCTATGTCGCGCTGCGACAATATGGCGGCGCGATCGGCCTTGCCATTGCAAGCTCCCTGGCAATTCTCACCTACGTATTGCTGTTGGGATGGCTGCAATTTCGCCGGTTCAAGCGGGAGGCCAAAGCGAGAGACGCCACGCTGAACGATACGCCGGGCATGCTGGCAGCCGCACTGCAAATGGCGGCTGCGGCCTGTATCGCGATCGGCGTGGGATGGGGCGTGCGCATGCTGCTGCTCGGCTGGCTGCCCGGCGTGCATCTTGTCGAAATTGTCACGCGCGCCGTGACGCTATGCGGCGTCGGCGTCGGTATATATCTGGTCTTGCTCCGAATCTTCGGCGTTCGCGAACTAGCCGAGGTCGAACGATTGGCTGTGCGCAAATTTAAGATCTGGCGGAGCGGGAATAAGAATTGATGTGATGTCTGCAAGCCGCGGCGTCGTTACCCGGTCAAACGGCCGGGGCGACCCCGGCCGTCCGGCCGATAGTCTGGGGGCTGCTGAAACGCCCAGATTTGTTCCTATCTTAGTCCGATAGGAGTTACCGATGCCCGATCAAACCGACCTGCTAGGCCAATTTTCGAACGCCCTGGCTGCGCGCGCGGAAGCTGCGAAAAGCACTGTCGTCGCTGTCCGCCTTGCGCGCGAGCGGCATGTGACAGGCATGCTGTGGCCATCCGGGATCGTCGTCACCTCCGAACAGGCGCTGCCGCGCAAGGATGATTTTGAACTCGTTGCGCCGGGTGGCTCGATCCTGACGGCCAGGATTGCCGGGCGCGATCCCTCCACGAATATCGCCATCCTGAAGCCGGCGGAACAGATCGTCTCGCCGGCGGTCGCCGCGGCCGAGGCGCGTAGCGGTGCCGTCGCGCTTGCGATCGGAGCCGATGGAACGGGTGGCGCCAGCGCGCGGCTCGGGCTCGTCAATCTGGCCGGACCCGAATGGCATTCCAGCCGCGGCGGCTTCATCGACCGGCGCATCGTGCTCGATCTCCGATTGGCCCGTCGCGAGGAAGGCGGACCGGTTTTCGACGCTACCGGGGCCTGTTTGGGCATGTCGACCTTCGGGCCGCGCGGCCAGGTCATTGCCATTCCGACCGCAACCATCGAACGCGTTGTACCGCTGCTACTCAAGGACGGTCGCATCGCGCGCGGGTGGCTTGGTGTCGCCCTGCAAGCCGTCGCGGTGCCCGACGCACTGCGCGAGAGCGCCGATCAGTCCAGTGGCTTGATGGTGATGTCGGTCATCGAGAACGGTCCGGCGGCGCAGGCGGGGATTTTGGCAGGTGACATTATCCTGAGTGTCGACGGGACGTCGGCCCATCGCTTCCGGAAAATCGCCAGGCATTTCGGCGCCGACAGCATTGGGCGCAAGGCTGAACTTCGCCTCATTAGAAGTGGCGCGGTGATGACCGTGCACACGACCATTGCAGAACGGCAAGCCGCATGAGGGAATTGGCAAGCAGACTGATGCCAAGGAACCTGCCAAGGGAGCGGCTGCGCGTGGCGCTCCATGCCGTGGATGCGGTGCGACGCGCCGCGCTCGGCAAGGTGGTCGCTGAAGCCGGGCATATGGTCATCGGCACGCAGGATGCGGCCGACGTGGTTCTGGCCGATGGCGACTGCCCGCCGGGCGAAGCCCGGCCGGTCGTCACGCTTGGCGGCACGGATGATGACTTGCCGGGCGTGCTGCCGCGCGACGCGGATGCAAGCCAGATCGATGCTGCCCTACGGGCGGTTGCGGCCGGCCTCATTGTCCGCTTGCCCGGGACCAGGGAAGGCGGCTTTGGCGCGATGCGCGAGACCGAAGCTCACGCGCTTCTAACTCCACGCGAGCTGGAAGTGCTTGCGGCGCTCGCGGAAGGCATGACCAACAAGGCGATTGCACGCCGATTGGACATCTCGCTGCACACCGTGAAATTCCACGTTGAATCCCTGTTCCGGAAACTGGGCGCGCGCACCAGGACCGAGGCCGTTGCAAAAGCTTCCGAGCGGCGCCGCCATGAGACGATCACGCTGTGACAAGATGAATTCGAACTCGCTCGACTGATCGGATTGAGGGCAGGACGAGCGGCCGCAATCCGATTTCCATGGCATTCGCTCATCGTTGCTGGTGACGGCGCAAGGTTTCGGACGGCAACTCGCCGAACTTCTTCCGGTAGTCTCGCGCAAAATGACCGAGATTATTAAATCCGCAGTCGAGGCTGACCTCCGTGATCGTGGTGCCGGGCTCGGGTTTCACCAATCTTTGGCGGACTTTTTGGAGTTTCGTGTCCTTCACGAAATCCATGAATGTGGTTCCGCGCGACGCGAAATGCCGGAAGATCTTTCTTGAGCTGATCCCGAATTTCGCGGCGATATCCTCGACCTTGAATTTCTTGTCCCAGTTTTCTTCGATAAACCGGGTCATCGCCAGCAGCCTTTTGTCGGTGACGACCGACTGTGTCCGCAACTTGACATCGGTAATGTCGAGCGTCGCCCCGACCACTTCCGTGACTTCCCCGGCACTGTCCAATACGCAACTTGCCATTCCGCGAAGCCAGCGAATTTTGCCGTCCCGCATGACGATCCGGTATTCCTGCGCATAGACGTTGCCCTTCAAGGCATCCATCAGGAATGCCGACACGGACGCCCTGTCGTCGGGGTGCACCCGCTCCAGGAACTCGGCGATCGAAAGCGAAGATGCGGAAGGAGGAAGTCCCAGGACATGATTATAGACGGAGGAGAATTGCGCGGTGCCGGCCTTGACGTCCCAACGCCACGCGGCCAATCCGCCGAGCTGTTCGGACAGGGCCAATCGCTGTTTCAGCAACTGGTGCTCTGTGATGTCCTCAATGATCCCCGTCGACCAGCGCAATATTCCGGATTCGTCCGCGATCGTCGTGCCGGTCACGCGACCCCAAACGATGGTGCCATCCTTTCGGACGTAACGCTTGTCGAGCCGGTAATGATCTATCGCGCCGGTGGTCATCCTGCTGTGGATTGAGGAGTTGCGCTCGCGATCCTCCGGATGAGTAAGGTCCAGGAAAGTCATGCCCGCGGTGAGTTCATCGACGCTATAGCCAACGAGCCGGGCAAACGCCGCGTTGGCAAACAATATGCGGGTCGACTGGATATCGGTGAGCGTGGCCCCAACTCCAATGCCGTCAAAAAAGATTTGCGACATTGATTTTACTTTGGCGAGGCCTGCATCGGGCATTGTTGGGGGTCACTGCTTGCTGGCTGGGACAATCTTAGGATGATCGTCAAAATACATTGCGACCTGCAGCAATCGTGCCTCGGTCGTTCGGCGGTTTGAGTACTATGACGGGAGGATATGAGTATTCCGCTGTTGCGGCGGCGGCCTTGAGCTAGATCAAGGCCTGACCCGCCGATTTATCCCAGACGCTTCTCATTCATGACCGGTCGGCGGATCATATTCAGATGTCCCCAGACGGGACCAAATGTGCAACATTGATTGGCCGATGCGCCCCGAAATGCAAATGACGAGACAGGCCCCCGTAGCGTAAGGGCTTCGCGCTTGCCCCAGGGGCAGTTCCTGCTTTGCGCCATCGTGGCCCTCGAAGCAGGGTATGCCCCGGTGTTTTGTTCGAGGGTCCGGGAACAGGCTTCACTTGAAAGCGCTCTATGCGGAAGCCTTCTCGAGCAGGTCCTGCACAAGCCCTCTCAGCAGATCGAGCTTGTAACCGGTCATGGCGAGCGGCTTTGCGCCGAGCGTGGATTGCGCAGCCGCGTTGGCGATGGTCGCGGCGTTCACTGCCGCGCCTTGCGCGGCGGATTCGGCGGCCAGAAGCCTGATCGGTACCGGGGCAATGGCTCCGGACACGATGCGAACGAGTTTGAACGCCCCGTCCGCGATGACGGCGCGGACGACGACTTCCACGAGCGGCCACTCTGCATAGCTCCGGCTGATCGCCCGCCGATAGAAGGCCCGCTCGTCCGCAACGGGAATGCCGAGCTCGATGTTTTCGATGATTTCGCCGGGCGCCAGCGCATGGTCGACGCTGCCGTTGGAGCCATCGCCGAGCACCTGGTTCATGGTGAGATGCTGGCGAAGATTGGTCGTGACCGTCGCCTCATAGGCCAAAAGGGCTGCGGCCAGCGTGGAGGGATGCGGTGCGACGCAGGGTCCAAGATCGAAGGCGACGCCATAGAGGTGGTTGCCCTCGCGTGCCGGACAAATCGAGCCACCCTTCTTGAGGCAGGCAATATGCGGGTCACGATAGTACCAGCAGCGCGAGCGCTGGGCGAGATTGCCTCCAAGCGTCGCAACGTGCCTTATCTGCGGGGTCGCAAGGCCGGCAGCCGCCGCGGTGAGACCCGGATAGGCTGCGCCCAGTTTCGGATCGGCGGCGATCGCGGCGATGCTGGTGAACGCACTGATCCGGGCCGCACCACCCGCATCCCAGGCGATGTCGGGCGTGCCGGAGGGGCGCACCAGATCGACCAGCGGCCCGCGCGAGACGCCGCTGCGCCGCCGCTCCGAAAGGTCGGTTCCGGCGGCGCGGAATTCGGCCAGTTGCGCGGTGGCCGGTGCTGACGTGCTGTTCATGCCACGCTCCTCTGGTTCAGGATTGCGACGAGCCGGCCGGGTCTGATCGGAAGCTCGTAAGCCCGCATGCCGATCGCGTTGCGGATAGCGTTCGCGATCGCCGGCGACGTCGGCACGGTCGCGACCTCGCCGATGCCGACGCTGCCGCCGAGCACATGATCGAAGCCCGCTTCATCAAAATGCACGTCAATGTTGGGCGTGTCTGCGATGCCCGGGATCCGGTAATCCTCGAGCCCGGCGGTGAGAATATCGCCGCGCTCGGGATCGACCTCCCGTCCTTCGTAAAGCGCGTAGCCGATGCCCTGGATGACCGAACCTGCAGCCTGGCTCCGCGCCAGCGCCGGTGCGGCGAGCTTGCCGACGGCTATCCCGGTGTGAACGTTGAGAACCCGCACATGGCCAAGCCAGGTATCGACCTCCACTTCGATCACCTGCACCGAGCTTGGCACGCCCGCGCCGATGGCGAGATTCGAGAACCGGCGCATCATCCAGCCGAAGATGGTTCCCATGAAGCCCGCTTCCTTCAGCGGCGAGCGAACGCCCGGGAACGTCGGCCGGCTATCCTCCGGGCGCGTCGCCGACACGCTGATATCGGGAGAGGCTGCGATCAGTTCACGCCACGGCGCATTGGAGCCCGGGGCTGGTCTTCGATTGGCATTTTTCTCGATGGCGCCCTTGAGTTTTGCGATCGCGAGCAACGCCGGCGGCACGACCGAGGCCGTGGTCCGGCTGCCGCCTGAGCCCGGTCCTTCAATGAGATTGGAATCCCCGATCCGGACCTCGACCTCGTGCGGCTCGAGCCCGAATTCATGCGCCACCGTGTTGGCGATCACCGTTCGACTGCCGGTGCCGATGTCCTGGATCGCCGTGCTCGCGACCAGGCGCCCGCCTTTGACGGCCAATTCGACCTTCGAACCCGGCTGCCACAGATAAAGCCAGTAACCCGCGGCAATGCCGACGCCGCGGCGAAAACGCCCGGTCTGTGCCGGCATTCCCCTGGCGCTGCGCCAGACGTCGAGCCCCGCCGCCCAGTCGTAAAGACGCTGACGATTGGGGTCGGTGTCCCATCGCTTGCGCAAGCTGATCGGATCGATCTGCATCCGCAAGGCGGCCTCGTCGACCGCCTGTTCCAGCGCGAACGCCATCGGCGGTCCACCCGGCCCGCGAAACGGCGCGCCCGGCGGCAGATTGCTGATGACATCGAAGTCGATCAACTCCTTTGCCTCGGCCGGATAGATCAGTCGGGCCAGTGCCGCGATCGTGGAGTTGACGGCCGCGCCATTGTCGGAATAGGCCGTCAGAGACAGTGCCTTGAGGTTGCCCTCGCGCGACGGCAACAGCGCAATGTTGATTTCCGTTGCCGGGCGATGGCCCGTGACCGACAGCTCGTCGTGCCGGTCCAGGACAATGCGAACGGGCCCCTTTGCTTCGCGCGCGAGTTCGATCGCGGCGACGGTATCGATGCCGAGGGTGCCCTTCGAGCCAAACCCGCCGCCGACGTGGTCAGCGATCACGCGCACCTTGTCGCGGTCGAGCTTGTATCGCTTCGCGATCAGTTCCATCAAATGGAATACCGCTTGCGTCGAGACGTGCAGGGTCAGGCGATCGCCGTCGAAGCGGGCGACGGTGACATGCGGCTCGAGGGAAGTGTGCGACTGACCCGCGGTCCGGAAAATGCCTTCGACCAGCAGCGGATCGTGCGTTTCCGCAGCCGAGGCTATCGCGCTCCGTACCTTCCGGGCCTTGTGGGAAAACGCCGCGGACGGCCCCCGCACATTCTGCTTCCATGGGGCCGGGGCCGGCGAACCTTCCGATACGTTGCCCGCCTTCTTGCGGTTTGATTTCTCGAAGACCACCGCGGCTCCCGGCTTGCGTGCCGCGTCCAGTCCCACGACCGAGGGCAGTTGCTCGCATTTGATCCCGATGGCCGCGGCGGCCTCGTGCGCGGTCTTGCGATCCTTCGCGGCGATCGCGGCGATCGGCTCGCCGACGTAGCGGACAATGCGGTCGTCTCCGAGCAGCGAGATCGTCGCCGTCACGCCCGGCATCGCGCGCGCGGGCGCCAGGTCGAGCTCGACGATCCGCCCATGGGCGATTTGCGAACGGACGATCAAGCCTTCGAGCAGACCATCGTGACGGATGTCGACGGTGTATTTCGCGGTACCTGTCACCTTGTCGCGGGCCTCGACCCGCGGCGGGACAGTTTCGTCGCCGTCGAAGCGGCCGCTGCAGGCCTCGGCCACCGCGCGTAAAATATTGTCATAGGCGCCGCAGCGGCAGAGGTGCCCCGACAGCGCCGCGCCGATCTCCTCGCGCGAGGGAACCGCGGTGCCCTTTGCCTTTCGCCAGCCGTCGTGAAAGGCGACCGCCTCGACAACGAAGCCCGGCGTGCAGAATCCGCACTGCAGGGCATCGAGCGCCATGAACGCCTTCTGTATCGGATGCAGCTTCGCGCCGCCAATTCCCTCGACGGTCGTGATGCTCCTGCCAGCAACGGCCTTTGCTGGCATCAGGCAGCTCACGACCGGCACACCGTCGAGCAATACGGTGCAGGCGCCGCAGACACCCGCCCCGCAGGCGAGCTTGGTTCCGGTGAGATTTATTTTGTCGCGGATGACATCGACCAGGAGCGCTTCAGGATCGTCGGGCAAGGCTTCAACGCGACCATTGATCGTCACTGTGCTCATCGCGATCTCCTCTTGGTAGCGGGATTGGGGGGCCGCGGGTGCGATGGCGCCGGCCACAAGCAGGCGAACGATCCGGTCAAGTTCACGCAGGACGCCGGCGTTGAGGCGAAGATCGTTGAATCCGCGGATTGCAATCTGAATACACCGGGCAAGATCGCGGGATGTCATGCCGTTCTGCAGCGCAAGACCTTGCTTGGCACAAGCTCGATCGATGGTTTCGGCCCGCAAATCGGCGTTATGCTCGATGAAGCTCTGATAGAGATCGCGGGTCTGAAGCTGATGCTCCGACAATAGCTCCTCGGCCTGCGGCGATTGCTCGACGCATTCAAGCAGATAGCGAAAGCGCGCTCCGACCTGCGCGGCAAGAATGTCCGCAAGGCCCCCGCCGGCCTCTTGCTGTTCGAGGCCGGCCGCGGCCTCGGCCTCGTAGGCGCATTCATGCAATTGCTCGACGACCGCGCGGAATAACGCCTCCTTGCCCGGGTAATGATGGTAGAGCGCCTGCCGCGTCAGCCCGGCTTCGTCGGCGATCTGGCTCATCGACGCGCGCCGATAGCCGAACCTGGCGAAGACGTTTTCCGCAGCCGACAAGATGCGATCCGATGAGCCCATCTGACAATTTTGACAATTATTGTCAATTTGTCAAATGCGGACTGTTCCCGCTTGCCTCCCATGAAATTACGCTTCGTGCCGAAGGGTTGTTCTGCTGCGAGCATAAGAGATATATTTCATACACTTAACAACGGCGCCGATGGTCGTCGCGGCTGGAGACCTGCGAAGGTCTCCTTTGTTTTGCAGGGCAGGAGCAGCGGAATCATGGCGTCACCCAGAGTTGCGATCATTGGCGCCGGGATGGGCGGCATGGCCGCGGCCGGTACGCTTCGACAGGCGGGTATCGACGTCGAGGTATATGAACAGGCGCATCAGTTCGGCCGCATCGGCGCGGGCATCCAGATGCTGCCGAATTCGATGAAGGTGCTGCGCGGCATCGGTGTCGAGGCCATGCTGCGCGAGCGGGCCTTCGCGCCGTACTCCCACCTAAACCGCGTCGGCGACAGCGGCGAGCTCAAGCGCGAGCTGCCGATGCCGGAGGACCTTTATGGGGCGCCTTTCCTCTGCATGCATCGGGCGGACCTGCACGAGGCGCTGACCTCGATCGTGCCGAATGAGATCGTCCACCTGAACAAGAAACTGGTTGGGCTGGAGCAGAACGGCGGACCGGTGACGCTGTTCTTCGCCGATGGGACGATCGCCAAGGCGGATGCCGTGATCGGCGCCGACGGCGTCCACTCGGTGGTGCGCGACATCATCATCGGGCCCGACAAGCCGTTGCATCGCGGCCGCATCGCTTACCGCTCGGTGTTCAGCTCCAGTCTGCTGCCGAAGGAAATCTCCCGCTCCCGCGTCAAATGGTGGGGCGAGGATCGCCACATCGTGATCTATTACACGACCAAGGACCGCAGCCAGCTGTACTTCGTGACCAGCGTGCCGGAGCCGGCCGACTGGATGACGAAGGAATCCTGGTCGGCCAAAGGCGACGTGAATGAGTTGCGCGCCGCCTATGCCGGTTTCCATCCCGAAGTGCGGATGGTGCTCGATGCCTGCCCCGATTGCCACAAATGGGCGATCCTCGAGCGCGACCCGCTGCCGACCTGGAGCCAGGGCAGGGTAGTCCTGATCGGCGATGCCTGCCACCCGATGACGCCTTACATGGCGCAGGGTGCCGCCACCTCGATCGAGGACGCCGCGGTGCTGGCGCGCTGCCTGAAGGACGTCGCGGTCGATGGCATCGAGACCGCCTTCAAGCGCTTCGAGGCTCACCGCAAACCACGCACCTCCAAGATTCAGCAGATCTCCAGCGCCAACACCTGGATGAGCGGCGGCAATGACGATCCGAGTTGGCTTTATGGCTACGACGCCTGGAACGTTTCGCTCGACGAGCCGGCTCCGACGCCCGGCTCGTCCCAGAAATCGGCCGCGGCATGAGCGCCTCCGTGACGTCTTCCGCAGGCCACTTCACCGCGCCAGATGGGCTTTCGATCGCCTATACGTTGCACACGGTTCCGCGGCCCGGTGGATCGCGGCCGCGGATCGCGTTGATCCATTCCTTGGCGCTCGACCAGAGCATTTGGGATGGCGTGGTGCCGCTATTGGCCCAACATGCCGACGTGCTGACCTATGATTGCCGCGGCCACGGCAAGTCCGGGCGCATGAAGATGAAGTTCACGCCCGAACTTTTCGCCGCCGACCTTGCGCGCCTGCTCGACCATATGAACTGGCCGCGTGTCACGCTCGCCGGCTGCTCGATGGGCGGCTGCGTCGCGCAGGCGTTTGCCGGGGTTTATCCCGATCGGGTGCAGGCGCTCGCACTGATCGACACCACGGCCTGGTATGGCCCCACCGCACCGAAGGATTGGCGCGAACGAGCCGCGACTGCAGCTACCAAGGGATTCCAGGCACTGTCCGCGTTCCAGGCGACACGCTGGGTGAGCGATACATTCCGCGAGGCGCATCCGGACGTGATCCGCCCGAAACTGGATGTGTTCCTCGCCAATGATATCGACTGCTACACGGCGACCTGCGAGATGCTGGGCGATGCTGATCTTCGCCACTATCAATCGGCGATGCGGATGCCGACCAGCGTGATCGTCGGCGAGCAGGATAACGCGACACCGGTCGCAATGTCCGAGCAGATGCAAAAGGCCATGCCGGACGCGACGTTGTCGGTCCTGCCCAACGTCCGCCATTTGACGCCGATCGAGTGCCCTTCGGTGATCGCGGAAAAAATCCTGGCGCTGATTGAGCGGGCGCGCGATAGCTGATCCAACCGTCCAGCCTGCCTTCGGACCGGCTTTCCGTGTTATTCGGGCAGGCCGATCAAACGGGCCGAAAAAAGAGCGGGAGAGAGACTTTGTCAGTCGTCAACGCGGGGTCGCGGTCCGAGGCTCCCGCCGTTTCGTCGCCAGCGCCGCCATTCGCGTCTGAGGACGCCGCCGCCGCTTTGATTGCCCGCATGGAACGGGTGCCGACGTCGCGCTGGTTCGTTCTTGCCCGCGTGGTCATGGGAAGCGCGACGTTCTTCGACGCGTTCAACGCGCTGTCGATCGCCTTCGTTCTGCCGATCCTGGTGCCGCTGTGGCACATTACGGCACCGGAAGTCGGCATCATGATCGGCTCCAGCTATGTGGGCCAGGTCGTGGGCGCGCTCGCTTTCAGCTGGGCTGCCGAGCGTTACGGCCGGGTTCCGTGTGCCGCGGCGGCGACCGCCATCTACGCGCTGATGAGTCTCGCCTGCGCCGGAGCGTGGAGCTTCGGCATTCTCCTGATGTGTCGCTTCATTCAGGGCATCGGCGTCGGCGGCGAGATGCCCGTTGCCGCAACCTATATCAGCGAGCTTTCCAAGGCGCGTGGCCGCGGCCGGTTTTTCCTGCTGTACGAGATGATATTCCCGATCGGGCTGATGGTGACCGGCCAGGTCGGTGCGCTGCTGGTTCCACTGTTGGGGTGGCAGATCATGTTCCTGATCGGCGGCATTCCAGGGCTGGTCATCGCGTTGATGTTGTTGCGGCTGCCGGAATCGCCACGCTGGCTGATCGGCAAGGGGCGTCTGGCCGAGGCCGAGGCGGTGATCATGCGGCTGGAGTCGGCCTCCGGCACGCCCGGCGCGATAACGCCGGATCCATTGCCAGCCGTGATCATGCCGGCGCCGGTTCCCGTTTCGCAGCGACCGCGGGGCAAATGGAGCGAATTGCTGTCGCCCGTTTATCGCGGCCGCACCGTGATCGTCTGGGTGCTATGGGCCTCCGCATACCTGATTGCCAACAGCCTCAACAACTGGATGCCGACGCTCTACACCACCGTCTATCATCTCGGTCTTCCCCAGGCGCTGCGGGCCGCCTCGATGACCAACGTGGCTCAAGTGGCGCTGGTGCTGCTGTGCGCCATGGTGATCGACCGGACCGGCCGCAAATACTGGATGATGGGTTGCTTCGGCCTTGGCGCCATGATGCTTGGCGTGCTGGCGTTCGGCGGCACGCAGAACGTGTCGTGGGTCATCGTCTTCTCGACGCTCAGCTATGGGCTCATCGGGTCCATCGCCGCCGTCGTCTATCTGTATACGCCGGAGATCTATCCGACCCGGATGCGCGCGATCGGAACGGGTGTCGCTACCTCGTGGCTCCGGATCGCGTCGGCGATCGGACCGGCGCTCATCGGATTCATGCTGGGCAAGGGTGGGGTCGATTCGGTATTCCTGATGTTTGCAGGCGTTGCCGTGGTGGGACTGGTGGCCGCGACCCGGATGATCGAAACGCGCAACCTGCGTCTGGAGGAAATTTCGCGCTGACATCAGGCCGTTCGCCGGATCGTCACCATACGGGGCGTTGAAAAATTCTGCGTGTCCCCCCATTTCTACTGTGACTAACGACGTTAATTCCGGAACGCCGCGCGCCAAAAAAGGTACAATCGAAATTCACCAAACGACAGGTCGTCCGCTCATGAACGCTCACGAACACAATGTCTCGGCACCGATCGATCCCGTCAAACTCGACCGGCTCGCGGAAGTCGCCATCAAAGTCGGACTTCAGCTCAAGCCGGGACAGGACCTGCTGGTGACTGCGCCGACGGTGGCGCTGCCCTTGGTGCGCAAGATCGCCGAACATGCCTACAAAGCCGGGGCGGGCCTCGTGACCCCGATCCTGTCCGACGAGGCGGTCACGCTGTCGCGTTATCGGTTTGGGCAAGACGATGGTTTCGACCGCGCTGCCGGCTGGCTCTACGAGGGGATGTCGAAGGCCTTCGCCGGCAACACCGCGCGGCTCGCTATCGTGGGTGACAATCCGATGTTGCTGTCCGGTGAGGATCCGGCCAGGGTCGCACGCGCCAACAAGGCCAATTCCATTGCCTACAAGCCGGCGCTCGAACGAATCGTCAATTTCGACATCAACTGGAATATCATCGCCTATCCGTCCCCGTCATGGGCAAAGCTGGTCTTTCCCGATGTCGAAGAAAATGTCGCCGTCGCAAAGCTTGCCGACGCGATCTTTTCGGCGTCGCGGGTGGACCATGCCGACGCCATCGCTGCGTGGCAGAAGCACAATGCCGCGCTGCGCAGCCGGACCGAATGGCTGAACGGGCAGCGCTTCGATGCCCTGCATTACTCCGGACCCGGCACCGACCTGACGATCGGACTTGCCCACGGCCACGAATGGCAAGGCGGCGCTTCCACGGCAAAAAACGGGATCACCTGCAACGCGAATATCCCGACCGAGGAGGTTTTCACCACGCCGCACGCAAGGCGGGTCTGGGGCCACGTCGTCAGCACCAAGCCGTTGTCCTACCAGGGCTCGCTGATCGAGGACATCGCGGTGCGCTTCGAGGAAGGGCGCATCGTCGAGGCGAAAGCCAGCCGCGGCGAGGAGGTCCTGAACAAGGTCCTCGATACCGACGACGGCGCGCGCCGGCTCGGCGAAGTGGCGCTGGTGCCGCACTCCTCGCCGATTTCGAAGAGCGGGTTGCTGTTTTTCAACACGCTGTTCGACGAGAACGCCGCCTGCCACATCGCGCTCGGCCAGTGTTATTCGAAATGCTTCGTCGACGGCGCGACATTGACGCCCGAGCAGATCGCTGCGCAAGGCGGCAACAAGAGCCTGATCCACATCGACTGGATGATCGGCTCGGACAAGATCGACATCGATGGCCTTCACGCCGACGGCAGGCGCGTGCCGGTGTTCCGGCAGGGCGAGTGGGCCTGACGGATTTCCTATCTTTGTTTGAGCGCGATCTCCGCGCAAACGCTTTCGCGTTTGTTAGCTAAGGGAAAACCGGTTCCCACTTTGCGCTAACGCGGCCCTCCGGGTCCGGATCGTGCTCTGGCGCGATTTGCCGTCAGTCAGAAATCGAGGGGGGCGTTATCGACGACTTCCTTCATGACGAAGAAGGTTCGCGTCTGCCGAACGCCGGGCAGCGCGATCAGCTGTTCGCCGTGAATCCGGTTGAAGTCCGCCATGTCTTCGACCCTGATTTTCAGGAAATAATCGAAGTCGCCCGCGACCAGGTGACAGTCGAGGATGAATTTCAATTTGGCCACGGCCTTCTCGAACGCCGCGAAACTCTCCGGCGTCGAACGGTCGAGAACGACGCCGACCATCACCAGCGCGCCCCGGTCGACCTTTTGCGGCACGATCATCGCGCGAACGCGGCTGATGTAGCCCTGCTCGAACAGCGACTGGGTCCGGCGGTGACACGTCGCGGGACTGATGTCGACCAGTTGCGCCAGTTCCGCGTTGGTGAGCCGTCCATTGTCCTGAAGCAGGCGCAGCATCTTCAGGTCGATCCGGTCGATTTCCCCGGCCATGAAAGAATCTTCCACATTCGTGCGTTAATTTCGAAGATATCTTTGATATCAGTACAAAAGCTATTCGAATGAAGCAACTTGTTGGCCAAGTTCGAGAGCACCTTTCTCGTCGATGATGCTAGTTTCCGGCGCATCGGAGCGGCTGACAGAAGGGCACCTCGCATGCTGGAGAAGTTCGAACGCTATCCACTCACTTTCGGACCCACTCCGATCGAGAAACTGGAACGCCTCGGCGCGCATTTGGGCGGCAAGGTCGAGCTCTATGCGAAACGCGAGGACTGCAATTCGGGGCTGGCTTTCGGCGGCAACAAGCTGCGCAAGCTCGAATACATCGTTCCCGACGCGATTGCCTCCAACGCCGACACGCTGGTCTCCATCGGAGGCGTGCAGTCGAACCACACCCGCATGGTCGCGGCCGTCGCCGCGAAAATCGGAATGAAATGCCGGCTGGTTCAGGAAAGCTGGGTGCCGCATGAGGACGCCGTCTACGACCGGGTCGGCAACATCCTGCTGAGCCGGATCATGGGCGCCGATGTCGAGATGGTCGACGAAGGCTTCGACATCGGCATCCGGGAAAGCTGGGAAGCGGCGATTGCGGATGTGAAGGCCAAGGGCGGCAAGCCTTATGCGATCCCGGCGGGAGCCTCGGTACATAAATACGGCGGCCTCGGTTATGTCGGATTCGCCGAGGAGGTGCGTGCGCAGGAGAAGGAGCTCGGCTTTGCCTTCGACTACATCGTCGTCTGCACCGTCACCGGCTCGACCCATGCCGGCATGCTGGTCGGCTTCGCGAAGGACGGCCGCGAACGCAAGGTCATCGGCATCGATGCATCGTTCACCCCGGCACAGACCAAGGCGCAGGTGCTCCAGATCGCACGGAACACCGCTGATCTCGTTGAACTCGGCAGGGAGATTGTCGAACGGGATATCGTTCTGCTCGAGGAATATGCCCACCCGGCCTATGGTGTTCCGTCGCAGGAGACCAAGGAAGCGATCCGCCTGTGCGCGCGCCTCGAAGGCATGATCACCGATCCCGTTTACGAGGGTAAGTCCATGCAGGGCATGATCGACCTCGTGAAAAAGGGCTATTTCCCCGCGGGATCGAAGATCCTCTACGCGCATCTTGGCGGCGCGCCGGCGATCAACGGCTATGCCTATGCGTTCCGCAACGGTTGAGCGCCGAAACGCCAGGCGTTCCGCCGGTTCATCTGTGTTTTTGCGCTTTTGAAGCGATAGCCATAAGGAAAGCTTAAAAGTTTATTATTAGCTTGGCGTCGAAATTCGCGAGGCTGCAACCTCATGCGTCTTAAGCCGATCTGAATTTTCCGTTTGAGGTCCTCGATGTCCCGCGCCCCGATCGAAACCACCAACCTCGTTGTCAATCTGACGCCGAAGCCGATCGAGCCGTCCTGGATCATCGAAGGCAATCCGGTCGCGCAATGGTGCGTTCTGTCAAAGAGCGCGGACGGGCTGGCTTCCACCATGGTGTGGGAGTGCAGCGAAGGCAAATTCAACTGGTACTATGATTTCGACGAGACGATCCTGATTCTCGAGGGCTCGATCGTCCTGGAAAACGATTCGATGCGCCCGACCCGCTACAGCGTCGGCGACGTCATCTTTTTCAGGCACGGTGCGCATGCCAGATGGCATGTCGAGGGCCGCGTCCGGAAGCTGGCCTTCTGCCGGACGACGCAGCCATATCTGTTCGGCTTCGCACTGCGGGCGATCAACAAGATCAAGCGCACCCTGATTCCGTCCGGCAAGCGGCAGTCGGCGAGCCTGGTTGGTTCCGCCTAGATGCGATGCGTCTGAAGGCGTCGAAGATCACCTGATAGCTGCACTGGCCTTTAACTGCCCGCCAGCTGCTCCGCTGCGCGGCCAATGCTGACCTTGCGCCGTTCCGCCAGCACTTCCACGACGAGTTGCCAGTCCGGGGCTTCGGCGGGCTTGCTTTCTCCCAGCCAGTGAAACGAGTTCGCGGTGATCCTGGTGAAGCTCCAGCGCGACAGCGCGCCGGACTCGGTCATGCTTTCCTGGATGATGTCCTCACCTTTCGCCCGTCCGATCTGTTGGCGGAACGTATTCCTTGCTGGATCGATCCAGTAGATGCGCCAGGCCTCGATGGTCGGGTCGTAGACGCGGATGGTCGTGCCATACCAATTGCCCGCGATCGGGAATGGTGGTGCACCCGCGCGATCCGCGAGCCGCGGGATCATCCAGACGTCCTGGATCGCCCGGCCCTCGAGGATCCAGCCGAAGTGGATCTCGCCCTGTGCATGATGGCGTGCACCGTCCGGGCCGTGGGCGATGATCTCGGTGTACCAGTCGCCAACGAAACGTCCGTAGAGTTGAAGCGCCTCGGCGCGCTCGGGATCGGGTGCCTTGGCGTGCAGCACCGCGGCAAAATCGGCCAATTGAGGCTTCATGTTCGTCTCTCCGCTTCGATGCGGCGGATCAAACACGGCTCGCGACGCGCCGACTTGGAGAAAGTTGCTTCAAACCCCGTCGAGGATGATGACCGTCGGGCGGTCCGGCAAACTATCGCGCGAGATCCTCAAAGTCCGTTCGGTCCGCACGTCGATCTCGAATTGCTGACCGATCCTGCGCATGAACTCGTCGAGGGGCGTCATGAAGCGATGCATCGGCAGCACGACGGAAGCACGCAGCCGCCGCGTGATGTCCGAGATGCCGTCAAGCGACATCGTATAGGTGCCGTCGATCGGCACCATCACGACGTCGAGCCGGCCGATCGCGGCGAAATGGCTGTCGTCGAGCCGGTGGTGCAGGTGACCGAGATGCCCGATGCAGAGGCCCGCGACCTCGAAGATGAAGATGGAGTTGCCATCCTTGATCATCTCCGCGCTCGAATCGTCACTGAAATAGCGGCGGATGTCGGTCGTGACATTGCGGATGAAGACGTCGCCGATGCGCTCGGCGATTCGCGCGGGTTTTCCATCATCGCCCCAGCCGTGCAGCACGTGGGGAATGCGCGGATCGGGAAACAGCGTGTAATGCGTGCTGTGCGCCCGGTTCATGGTGACGACGTCGGGCAGGCGGCCCACAGTATACGCGCCACTATAGTCGGTCGCGATCCGCACGCCGCCGGGCGTGTCGATGTAATAGGTCGAATGGCCGGCATAGGTGATCGCGACTTCGTCCGCCTTCGCCGCCAGCCGGCGAAGACTGACCGGCGTGGCGCGTGGCGGCGCTTCAGACATCGCCAGGCATTCGCTGGAACGCGGCGCATCCTGGGCGTCGGCCGGGGTGATCAGAGCGCCGAGCAAACCAAGGACAACAGCAGGGAATCGCAGCATGGCAGGCCCGCTTCCGGTGACGTCCGCAGCGATACTGTAACGCGCAATCATGCCCGCGTCATGGTGGCGTAACGCATGTCTGACGCCGCTGTGAACACAGCAGGATGATTTGAATTACCACTCTCGCGAATTTCCAATTAGAATTTGCGAAGATCGCCTCAAAGTCCGGGTTTCGTGGTCCGATGCAAAGCGAGCTGTGGCGGCTGATCCCGGAGAATTGATGCCTGAACCAGTCGATCGCCAACGTCGCCTCATCCTTAGCGCCGCCATATCGGGAGTTGCAGTCATGGAGTTCACACTGACCCGGCCAGCCTTGGCCCAGGCGGGTCAAACCACGGCGCTCCCGCGCGCGCCTTCGTCGCGCCGGCTGGAGCCGTTGCGTCACGTCGATGCCGGCGTTCTCAATATCGCCTATTACGAGGAAGGGCCGGCCGATGGTCCGGTTGCAATGCTCCTGCATGGATTTCCGTACGACATTCATTCCTATGTGGATGTCGCGCCGCAGCTTGCCGCCAGAGGCTGCCGCGCCATTGTCCCCTATTTGCGCGGCTACGGTCCGACCCGCTTTCTCGACAAGGCCACGCCGCGCTCGGGAGAACAGGCTTCGATCGGCGCCGACCTGATCGCATTGATGGATGCGCTTTCCATCAAGCGCGCAGTCTTCGCCGGTTATGATTGGGGCGGGCGGGCTGCCTGCGTCGCGGCGGCGTTGTGGCCGGACCGCTGCACGGGCCTCGTGTCGGTGAACAGCTATCTGATCCAGGACATCGCAAAGGCGATGGTCCCGGCGAGGCCGGAGCGTGAGGTCCCGCTCTGGTACCAATATTATTTCCAGCTCGAGCGTGGCCGCGCAGGTCTTGCCGCCAACCGGCGCGAGATCGCCAGAATATTATGGCGGCAGTGGTCGCCGAACTGGCATTTTGACGATCTGACCTTCGATCGGACGGCTGTGGCCCACGACAATCCCGACTACGTCGATATCGTGATCCACAGTTATCGCCATCGTTTTGGTCTGGCTGACGGTGACCCGCAATATGCCGACCTGCAACGCCGCCTGGCGGCGTTGCCTGCCATCACGGTCCCCGCCATCACGCTCGATGGCAACGCGGACGGCGTTGCCCCTCCCACCGACGGCACCGCGTCGGCGGCGAAATTCACCGGCCGCCGTACCCATCATGTCATCCCGCGCGCGGGCCACAACCTTCCGCAGGAAGAGCCGGAGGCGTTTGCGGCTGCGGTTATGGAATTGATCAAGCTTTGAGGGCGCGGCGGCTACTCATGCCGCGGGCTGATCTTCCAGGTTGCCGCCAGGATGCAAGCGGTCACGAACCCGCTGACGAGCGCGGCTGCGGGAATTGCCAGCGCCAGTGCCGCGGTCGCAGCCCATCCGATCGAGGAAAAGGCTTCGGCGAATGTCGCGAGCCGCGACGACGTTTGGCGGCGGCGAAACTGGCTGCGGCGAGCCTGCATGCGAAACCAGAGCTGGATCGCGGTGGCGGAAGCCGCCGCAATGATGACGCCGACCGCGCTGACCACCGCTTGCAGCGGAGCGGCAAATGCCAATGCCATGACCAACGGCGCGAACAGGACGCCGATCGCGATCAGCACCACTTCGATCTTGGCACGGGTCATGCGCGAGGACGGCAGCGGCGCGGTTGCCACGAGATCGGGAGCGTCCTCGCCCGATATCGTGAGCCAGCCGAGGCCGCCGGCGAGCTGGCCTGCCGCCATCACGACCACGGGCGGGATCAGCATGATGGCGACCGAACTGTCACTGAAACTTCGCCACAGCATCAGCGCCGGCGGCACCAGATAGAGCAGCTGCATCAGGCTCTGCGACACCAGCCAGGGGTCGCGCCGCAGCAGCATGAATTCCTTCCAGCGGAGCGCCTGTTGCCGCGAGCCCGAGCGAAACGCCCGTGCACGGGAGCCATGATGGGCAGGCGCGGCATTTGCCGAGGCGCGGGCCGCCGTGTCGGCAAATCTCGCCGAGAACATAGCCATCACGGCGCCGAGCAGCATCAGACCGAAAGCCAGCAAAAGCAGCAGCGCTTCGCCGTCGCCAAGGACCGCGCGTGCCGGCCACCAGATGATGCTGTCGGTACCGGGCGCAAACGCCGCGGCGGCGTCGGATGTCAGAACCGCGAACCGCGACAGCGTGCCGTAAGACAAGATCGCGGCGACCTGCAGCGCAATCACAAAACCGGCGCCGATGATGGCTGCGAGAATTTGGGCCACCAGCCGGGTTCGGCTCGGGCCGATCGTCCGGAACAACATGATGGTCACCGCGATCGCAATTGCCGCGGCGCTCACGCCGATGGCGACGACGACACCGTAGGCCGCGAGCCATCTGAAGCCGCCACCGATCACGAGAACGTCGATGAACGGCGTCGAGAACAACAGCGCCATGGCGGTCACCGACAGTGCGATCGCGGCGAGGCGCACCGAAAACACCTCTGCCAACCGGACCGGCGAGGACATGATCAGGTCGAGATCGGCGCGGGCGTAAAATACCCGCGTCACGGATTCGATCGCCTGCGACAGCATCAGGGCCCACGCCAGGAATATCGTCGACGTGAGGACAATGAGCGCGGATTTGTCGAGCGGCGCCTGCAGGCCGGCATGCCTTCCGATCACGGCATAGGCCGGCAGATGCATCAGCGCCGCAAAGACCAGGAGGCCGACGACCGCGGCGCGCTTCCGCCGGCGCCGGCCGGCCGTCATCATCGCGAGCCATTCGCGCCATGCCAGCCGGATTTCATGCCGGGCAAACCAGGTCAGCGCGGTCGAATTCATGCGGCGGCGGCTTCGGTGTCGACCAGCGCGATGAACATGTCTTCGAGGCTGGTGTCGTTCTTGCCGTTCTTTTGTCGCAGTTCAGTGAGCGTGCCTTCGGCGACGAGCCGGCCCGAGGCGATGACGCCGATGCGGTCGGCCATGCGTTCGGCCACTTCCAGAATATGCGTGGTCATGATGACGGTGCAGCCGGCGCGCACGCGTTCTCCGAGCAATCCCTTGACGTGGCGCGCGGACACCGCGTCGAGGCCGGTGAGCGGTTCGTCGAGGATGATCAGGCGGGGATTGTGGACCAGCGCTCCCGCCAGCGCGACTTTCTGGCGCATGCCCTTGGAAAATCCCTCGCAGCGCTCGTGCAGGTTCGGTTCCAGGCCGAGCGAGGCGAGCAGATCGCGCGCGGATTGTTCCGCGACCGACGGGTCGACGCCCCAGAGTCCGGCGACGAATTCGAGGTATTCGAGCGGAGTCAGCTTGTCGTAGATCATCGGCTCGTCCGATACCCATGCCGTGATCTGCTTGGCCGCGACCGGGTCGTTGAGCGCGTCGATGCCGAGCACCGAGACGGAGCCGGCATCGGGCCGCAACAGCCCGGCGACCATCCGCAAGGTCGTCGTCTTGCCGGCGCCGTTCGGCCCGAGCAGGGCATAGAATTCACCCATGCGGACGGTGAGATCGAGCGCATCGACCGCGAGGCGGTCAAAACGCTTTGTTAACCCTCGCACCTCAAGGGCGGATTGATCGGGCTTCATGATGTCGGGACGATCCTGGTTTGCAGCCGCGAGCCAACCATGGACTAAGAACTATTTCGGCGCGGTGAATCAATAACCGCAAATTCCGTCAATGCGCGCCGGCCGCCAGAATGGTCATGCCGGGGTGAAAGACCCTGATCACTTCTGAAGTATCTGCAGCCACACGTCGCCGAGAATCGCCGGCTCGCGGGGCGGCAGATAGGTGAGGCCGGCGGTCCGGCCGAGGTCAGCAATGGTTCCGTCAGCCTGCAGGCCGCTCAGCGCTTTGTTGACCGCAGCCAGCAGGTCCGGATCGCTGGCGAGGCCGACATAGCCGCGATTGGCGCCGATCGGATAATAGTAACCGGAGGCGGCGAGCCTGGTGTCGGGATGGGCAGCGCGGTAAGCGTCGAACCGGCGCAGGTCGAGCAGGGTGGCGTCGAAGTCGCCGCGATCGACTGCACCGATGAGATCGTCCCGGCCTGGGACCACATGGGTGATGTCGTCGATCAATCGTCCCTTGTCGAAGGTCATCAGAATGGTGTCGGCGAGCGTTCCGCTCTCGATGGCCAGGCGCAGTCCGGCAAGATCGCCGACGCCGTCGATGTGGCGCTCGCGTGCCTTCGGACCAAGAACGACCGTCAACGCCGAATAGATGTATGGTTGGCTTGGCACAAGCACGCCCAGCGGCACGCGGCGCCGGCGATCATCGCGTGTGGCGCCCTCGAAATCGGGTAGCTTGGCGGTCTTGACGCCCGGCACCACCAGCGAGTCTTTCGTCAAGGCATAGCTGCCGACCAGCGAGCAGCGGCCATCCGAGAGCAGGGCATTGGCTTCGAGAGCCGGGCTCGAAATCCTCGTCGAGCTTGCTTTCGAACCACTGGATTTTCACCGGCCGGCCGAGCCGGTCGGCGATGGCTTTTGCGAGCGCAACGTCAAACCCGCTGTCGGGAGTGCCGCGATGATGTGCCGAAAGCGGAGGCAGATCCTCCTCGAGACAGATTTTCAACGGCTCCCCGGCCGCGCGCGCCGTCGTGGCCGTCGCCGCAAGGAGAAGTGCCGCAGCCGATGCCGCAATGGCTCTCATGGATTCCTCCGGCTAGATACATAGGCCCAGATATCGGCGATCTGCTCTTCGCTCAGAAGGTCACCCCAGGGCGGCATTCTGCCGTTCTTGCCGTGCTTGACCGTGGTGACGAAGCGCGTCCAGTCGTTGGGAAATGTGCGCAGGTCAGGCGTGATGTTGCCGCCATTAACCATGTTGGGGCCGTGGCAATGCGAGCAATTCTGCGCATAGGTTTGCTTGCCGAGGTCGATTTGTGCCGGATCGCCGTTGCCGTTTGGTTGCTGTGCGGCGGCCGGCATCGTCATGCCAACGATAACGGTCGCCAGGACGGCGGCGTAAAACGCCGCCGTCCACAAGTAGACTCTCTCCGTCACGTGCGTATCCGCTATCAGTGCTTTACCGCGAATACCCACAGTGAACCGCCGGCCGGAACCTTGGCGAGCCGCTCATCTCCGGAGAAGATCGAGTAGACGCCGCCATAGCCGCTGGTGACAGCGACATACTGGACACCGTCCTGCTGCCAGGTCACCGGCTGCCCCTCGATGCCCGAACCGGTCTGGAAGCTCCACAGCTTCTTGCCGTCGTTCGCGTCGAAGGCTTCAAACTCGCCGGTCAACTGGCCTGAGAACACGACCCCGCCGGCCGTCGACATCACGCCCGAGAAGCGCGGGATATCGCTCGGCACTTCCCACTTCGTCTTTCCGCTCATGGGATCGATCGCCTGGAGGTGGCCGCGCGGTCCGTCACCCCACTCCCAGACGTCGGTCAGATCCATGCCGACATACCATTCGCCAGCCTTGTAGGTTGCCGGTATCGTCTTGTAGTGGCCGCCGAAAGCCAGCGTATTGGCATAGGCCAGCCCGGTCTGCGGATTGAACGACATCGGCTCCCAGTTCTTGCCGCCGAGGATCGACGGATAGACGGTGACCTTCTTGCCGTCGCGGGCGTCCTTGGTGACGTCCGTCTCGATCGGTCGGCCGGTCTTCATGTCGATGCCGGAAGCCCAATTGACCTTCACATAGGGATTGGCTGCGAGCAGTTTCCCGTTGGTCCGGTCGAGCACATAGAAGAAGCCGTTGCGATTGGCATCCATCAGCACCTTGGTTGGCTTGCCGGCGACATTGAGATCGGCGAGCACCATTTCCGCGACTGAATCATAGTCGAACGGATTGTTCGGCGAGAACTGATAATGCCACTTGATCTTGCCGGTCTTGGGTTCGAGTGCGAGGACCGAGCAGGTATAGAGATTGTCGCCCGGGCGCACTGCCGCATTGAACGGTCCCGGATTACCGATGCCCCAATAAACTGTATTCAGCTCTGGGTCATAAGAGCCGGTGATCCAGGTCGAACCGCCACCCAGCTTCCAGGTGTCGCCCTTCCAGGTATCGCCGCCAGGTTCGTCCGGCGAGGGTACCGTATGGGTGCGCCACAGATGCTTGCCGGTCGCCGGATCCCATCCGTCGATGAAGCCGCGCGTGCCGAACTCTGCTCCCGAGATGCCGGTCAACACGACCCCATCAGCCACGAGTGGAGCCACCGTCATCGAATAGCCTTCTTTGATGTCGGCGGCCTTTTGACGCCAGAGCTCTTTGCCTGTCGCGGCATCGAGCGCGATCACGTTGGCGTCGAGCGTGGTGCGGAATAGTTTGCCGTCATAGATCGCCGCACCCCGATTGATGATGCCGCAGCACACGATCCGGGGCGTTTCGGCCGGGTATTCGACCTTGGTTTTCCAAACCTGTTTGCCCGTCTTTGCGTTGACGGCCATCGTGGCGGCATGGGTGGTGATGTAAATGACGCCCTGGTAGACGATCGGTTGCGACTCTTCGCTTCGATCATCGGCAAGGCTGTAATTCCATACCGGAACCAGATTTTTGGCATTGTCCTTGTTGATCTGCGTGAGCGGACTGAACCGCTGCAGATTATATCCCATGCCATAATTGAGCACATTAGAGGTATCGGTAGAACCCTTGATCAATTGATCAGCGGTCTGAGCACTCGCACCAAACGGAACGAGCATAGCAAAGCCTGCGGCAAGCGCGATGCGTATCATGCATTCCCTCCCAGTGTATGCGCGCCTATTCTTTGACGCTGCGCATTGACAATCTTCCTGAAATTGAAAAGCGTCAATACGAAAACGAATACCAAAGCAAAGAAGGCTCGCTTGCGTCTGCAGTAGTGTTTGATCTGGAAACGGCTCAAAAAGGAAAAGCTTGTGCCATCGCTTTATGCGGGGCGTGTTCAGACGCGGCGCAATATTGTAAAAACCACTCGATGGCTTGGATTGGCGAGTAAGCAAATGGATCGCGTGGCATACCAAGGATCTGGGAATTTGCCGCGCTCCGGAATAATCCCGCGTCGCGCCTCAAGGACCGCTCAGGGCAACCCCGACCTCGACCGGCTGTAGCGCGGCCGGATTGCAGCGCCAGCCGCCGTCGTCATTCTTCTGAAACGCGAACGACTTTTCAATTCTCAATCGGTAGCCCACCAGGAAATTGTCTCGGCTTCCGGGCGTCGGCTTCGGCTTGCCCGATCTCAAGTCCCAGCACGTGCCCGTGCAACTCGATGCGATCGGACTGCAGGCCGTGAAGGGAGAGAGGACCACCATCTCGACCTCTGCGATGACCTCGGCGTCCTTCTCGGCCACCTCGCGGTTGATCTGAAAGATGCGATTGACTGCGAGAAAATTCTCGCAGGCATTGGCGAGGTGGATTTGCGCGACACACAAGTCGACCGCATCGGCGTTCGGCACGGCGGAAACCTGATGTCGTCCAAAAACCTTCTTCGGGTCTCCCTTGGCTGCAACGATCTCGGCTATTTTCCCGGTGAAATAATCCGCCAGGCAGCCTTCCGACGACGACAGCTCTTGCAGCGGCACGTTATCTTTGCCGTCGAGATCGCACTTGCGGTCGCGTTCCCTGGTCCATCGTTCGAATTCGGCGAGCGCTTGCCGGGCCCCGTTTTCCTTCAACCTGGCGATCAACCCCAGGGCAAGCTCGTTGAGCTCAGCTTTTGCAAGCGCCAGGGTCGGGTCGCCGCAAATCAACACGCCGGCGGTCGTGTTGGTGGCGAGGCAATCGAAGTTCGGATCGACCAATATTTCAATTCTTTCGTTGGTCTCCTTCAACAGGCAGTCCCTGACGGATTTGACGTCCCGGCTCGCAACGCTTTGCCTTCCAAGAATTCCGCAACTTGAATTGCGGTCTCTGATCCATTCAGCGTTTTCCTCGATTGCGAGCCGGCGGTTCGGAAGCCTGTTCAGCCTTTCGGCGATCGCACTGCTGAGCCTGGGGGCTGCGGCGTTGAGTTCGGGATCGCCGCAGAACACCTGATCCGCAGGGTCCTTGATTTCCTCGCAGTGGTTTTTGACAAAAAGCGGGAGGATATCGGCGATCGGCCGGTCCGAATCCGGCGGGCTTTCTGCGCGTACGGGGTGCATCAGCCCGATCTGGATTGCAAAGACAGCCAGCAAAATTGCCCGCATCCCGATCTCCAGGGAAAAGAACTAAACGATGGTGCCAACCATGGTAGCTTTTCGAACGTCGCCGCGAAATGAAATTATTGCCGGCACTGCGCGTCAACGGCCAAATTTTGATGCCGGCTGCAGCTGTGATACCATGACCCTATTGTCGAGACGCCGAGCCGGGGCGTCGCAGATCAACGGACTCGTTTTGAAGCAATGATGATTTTCAGACAATGATGATTTTCAGACAATGATGAGAACCTCTCAGGTCACTGCGGCCGTGCGTGGATCGCCCGCCGGATTTGCCGTGCGGCTAGCCATGGTCTTGATCTTTGCGTCGTGGTTCGGTGCCAGCGCGGCGCAAAAGCTCGTTGATCCCAATACCGTTGCGCCTGAATATCGTGCCATTGCCGAAAAGCGGCGCGCGGAGCAAATCAAGCTGTTCGCGTGCTCAAAGAAGGCGGACGAGGCCAAGGTACTGCGCAGGGATCGAGCTGCGTACGTCAGTGAATGCCTCGATAAGTGACCGCAGATCCGGCCGGTCTTGGCCACACCTGGATCTACGGCATTCTAAGATCTGCGGCCTCATCTGCGGCCTTGGAGAATTCACCGATCGCACAAGCGCCGGCCCGCTGGAATAGCTATTCCCCGCAAGCCTACCCCGGACCCGGATGGTCAGTTGGAGAGCGAGATTAGCCCGGTCGGGGCGGCAAAATTCACCGCCATTGCTGGCGCGGAATCCTGGCGGGATATGCTGGCAGGCGGGGGCATTTCTTCGTACCGCATGACGCCGCGATCATCGATGACAAACAGCGGCCGATAGTTCCGGACATCGGCGTCCTCGACCATCGCCATGCGGCGATTATCGAGCGTCAGCCAGTGACCGTCCAGCCGCGCCATCGCAACCGCGTGGTCCTCGCCGCGGAGGGTATCGCGCATGACGACAATCCTGAGATCGTCGGATGAGACCCCGGCCATGCGCAGCGCCACGAACTTTGCGATCGCATAATCCTCGCAATCTCCCGCGCCCGTGGCGAAGGTGACGAGCGGCGAACTCCACACGTCGATCTGGCCGTACTGGGCCATATCGCTCATCGACCGGATCGCCAGATTGATCGCGCGATTGATCTCGCCGAGGCGGGCCCGTCCCTCGCGGGCTCTTGCATTATCCACGATGGCAAGGAATTGCAGGGCAGCCGGCGATACGCAGCGCGTGCGGTCGCCGTCGCAAAGCGCCAGTTGCACTCTTTCATCGTCGAGCTTGCGCTCGACACCCAGCCATTTTTCCCACAATCCGCCGCCGGACAGTTTCGAAGCGAACAGCCCGAAAGGCTCGGCGGATTTGCGGATCAGATCCAGCGCGCCGGGCGAAATCAACGTGCCGGCGGTGAGCTGTACCGCGGGTCCGAACCAGACCATGCCCCCGGCGAGCAGAACGACACGCCAAATCCGTGAACGAGCGAACAATCCCATCTGATGCCCCCCGTCCGGGCATCGGCGAGGCTCGCTAGCCCGCGCGTGACCGGATCGTTTCAGCTGGCGATGATGGGCTGTGGGGCTTTTATTCGGCTTAAGGCCGGCCGTGGCCGGCGGGAAAGTGCTAAACAGGCTGAAATCCGCCTCGCTATTTTCCCGAGAATTTTACGGATTTGACCTTCCGAACCGGGAAAATCCTGCAAAGGACGTGTCATGGTTGCATCGGGCGCCACTTTTCCGCGGGATAGGGCTGATTTGCCGAAAATTGCGTGCATTGCTATCTAGATCACAGTTTTAGCTCGAAAATTGGCGCAGGGTCCCCCGTGGAAATACGGGGTAAAGATAACTAAAGTATCCGTATTTGATTCTATACGTTTGAATACACCAGGCTTCCTGATTGCCTGAAAATGGACGTCGGTATTTCTATCAAACGAAAATCGAATACTTCAACAGCAAAGTATTTGGTAGGGCAAGCTCTCGTGGCGCTGCCGCCGAAGAAATTTGCGTACAAGCAGTGGATGGTTTCGCGACGCGGTTCCCAATGATAAGGAAACTAAGCCTTTTTAAATTATATAATTATTAACCATTGCGGTGGCCCTTTGAATTACTTTGGCAAATTCGAGGCCGAGGTTCCCGCTGACGGCTATGGCCCGCATTCGAACGATCACGTCCAGACGGTTCGCGCCACCCACGCTCCTGCGGACGCGATCATCGTCCCGGACGCGCATCTGCTTTTCAACGGAGATTTCAAGCGGTCCGGCGTCGATCTGATCCTTTCCAAGGATGATCGGGAACTGGTCCTGCATGATTATTTCAAAGGCGAGAAGCGCGCGGCGCTGTCATCGCCCGACGGCGCGCATCTCGCCGGTGATCTTGTCAACGCGCTGACCGGCCACGTCGAATACGCGCAGGCGGACGGCAGCGCCAGCGTCAGTCATGTTATCGGTCACGTAACCAAACTGGTCGGCACTGCCACTGCGATCCGCAATGGCGTCTCGGTTATCCTGAACAACGGCGACAACGTCGAAAAAGGCGACGTGATCCAGTCCGGATCGAACTCGACGCTCGGCATTACCTTTATCGACGGCACCGTGTTCGGTCTGTCGTCGAATGCGCGAATGGTGCTCAACGAAATGGTCTACGACCCGAACGGGTCGAACAATTCGTCGCTGCTCAGCCTGGTGGCCGGGACCATTACGTTTGTCGCCGGCGAGACCGCAAAACACGGCGACATGAAGGTCGATACGCCGGTCGCGACCATGGGCATCCGCGGCACCGCGGTGCTGGTCGAGATCGATTTTACCGTGCCCGGCCAGGGTGGCACGCCCGACGCCAAGTTCCAGGTCCTGGTCGAGCCGGACGGGACCACCGGCTCCTACATTCTGTTCGACAAGACGACGCTCACCCCGCTCGCCGTCGTCGACACGGCCGGCCAGCAGATCAACATCAGCAATGGCATCCTCAGCCAGACGACCAATCCGCTGTCGCCTGAGATCCAAAAGCTCATCACTGACGTATTCTCGCTGAAGTTTTCGGATAACTCAAACCCCCAGTCGAACACTCATTTTACAGATTCGATCGTCCCGCAAGCATTGGCGCCGATCAAGCTGGCGAGTGGCGTGACCGCCACCCCCTTTATTGTGAACCAGAATAATTCGGCATTCGATTCGTCGTCTCCCTCAGGTCCAACGCCGCCCCCTTTTATTCCTCACATCGATCAGGCGCCGAACATTGTCGCTTCCGGGAACAGCCTTACCGCGCGTACCGGCACGGCGCTGGGCTCCGGGGTTGATTCCGTATCCGGCCCGATCCGCTTTACCGACATCAACGCCGGTGATCGTCCTGCGGTGACGACGCATTTTGTTTCGTTGCAACTGCTGGACGCTCAACACAACGACATCACATCGACCCTGACGTCTCAGCAACTTGCCGCGGTAGAAGCCCAGCTTGTTGTGACCCCGAGTCCCGGCAACAATAATAACGGTACGGCAACCTGGACCTACAGTGTCGCAGACAGCGCTTTCAACTTCCTGACCGCCGGCGAGACACTGACGTTGACCTACGACGCGGTCGTCAACAATAATTTCCTGCCGTTCGAACAGCAAGCCGACGCCCAATTCACGATAACGATCAATGGTCCCAGCGTCGTTGAGTGGATTCATCCAACCGGAGATCTATGGAGCGTCGGATCGAACTGGAATTCCGGCACAGTTCCTGTGGCAACTGATGACGTCATTATTCCCGCCGAACATATTCCTGGCGGCAGCGGCCTCTACGATGTGACAATTGCGACGCCGGCGGTTGCACGAACTCTGACATTAAACGCCAACAATACGACCGGCGGTGAGGTGATCAATCACAGCACCCTGTCGATCGGCGAGTCGCTGACCATTTTTAACGATGGCGTGCTGAACAATTCGGGCACCGTCAGTGTCGGCAGCCAAATCGAGCTGTTAAATCAGAGCTTGCTGCTGAATTACGGCCTCCTTACGCTTGGCCAGGGCGGTGATTTCAAAAATCAAAGCAGCGTTTCGAATTCCGGGACGATCGAACTCGCTGGCGGCACGCTCAATGTTGAGGTCACTGTCGCCAATTCCGGCGGCACACTTCAGGTCGACAACGGCACCACGCTGAAGCTGAACGGCGCCACCATCAATGGCGGCACCATCAATGACAGCGGTACCATCGACGTCACCGCCGACAGTTCGATCAACGGCACCAGCACCGACAACGGCGAGGATGGCATCACCACGGTCGACGCCCTGCTGAACAATGGCGGGGTGACGGTCGAGAGCGACGTCACGCTGATACTGGACAACGACACGGTGAACGGGACCACCTTCACCGACACCGCTGGTGGCGCGACGCAGGTCGATGACGGCACCACGCTGACGCTGGACGATGTTACGGTGGCCGGCGGCTCGATTACCGATAACGGCACGATTGATATAAGGGGAACTGTCACGCTCGAGAGTGGAGTGGCAGTGAACGGTGGTGTGCTGTCGATCGCCGGCGGGGCGACGCTCGACATCGAGAATTCCGTGACAGGCGCCGGCGCCACGTTGAACGGTGTCGACGTGCTGAATTCTGGAACCATTCAGGTAGATGCCGGGAGTGGTGGTACCACCACCGTCGCGCTTGTGCTCGATGGCGGTACGACGGTAACCGGCGGCACGCTGCTGATTTCACGTCCCGGAGAGCAGCTTCGAGGGGCTCGTCGAAATCGCGAAAGGCGGAGCAACGTTCGACGACGTCACGGTCGAAAACAACAATATTCTGACGATCGATTCATCGGCGGCGCTCACGCTGGATAACGGCACCACGATTTCCGGCGGCATCATCACCGACGACGGCACGATCCATGTCACCGGCCCAAGCACCATCGGCGGTGCCAGCCTGAACATCGCGGCCGGCGGCTTTTTGCTGGTCGACAGCAGTGAGATTCTGAAGCTGGACGGCGTCACCATCGAGGGCGGCACGATCACCGACAATGGCACGATCGACGTTGTCAATTCGAGCTCGATCAACGGCGCCACGGTCGGTGAGGCCACCACCAACGCTATCCTCGACAATGGCGGGGTGATGGTGGAGAGCGGGGTGACGTTGACGCTCGACAACGTCACAGTGAACGGGACGATCTTTTCCGACATCGCCACCAGCAGCACCATCCTGGTCGACGGCGGCGACACGCTGGCGTTCAACGGCGCCACCATCAACGGCGGCACGCTCGACGTCGTCGGCACGATGGATTTCGAGCGGTGTCAGCTTCATCACCGGGGCGTCGATCGTCAACTCCGGCTACATTGAAGTCACCAGCGGCACGCTGACGATCGATCCCACCCCGGTGACCAATACCGGGACGATCGAGGTGGCGGGCGACAGCACCCTGGTGCTTAGCGGAGAAACCGTGACCAATAGTGTCACGGTCGCGGACGTCACCACGAATGGCATTATCCAGGTCGACGCCACCTCGACGCTCGATCTGGAGGGGGCCACGGTCAACGGTGGCACGCTCACCATCTCCGGCCTGCTGGATTCGACCGGCGACAGCTTTATTAACGACGCGGCGATCACCAACAGCGGCATTATCGACGTCACCAGCGGCATCGGCACGATCAGCGGAGCCAGCAGTTTCATCAACAACGGAACGCTGGAGACGCTAGGCGCCGAGCTCGACCTGGTCAATACCACGGTCACCAACAACGGCTCCATTATCGTCGATCTGGCCGAAGGCTTGAGCGGCACACTCAATCTTCAGGGCGCTACCATCAACGGCGGCACGATCAATGTCTTCGGCGTGATGGATTTCGACCGGCATCAGCTTCATCACCGGTGCGGCGATCGTCAACTCCGGCAACATTGAAGTCACCAGCGGTACGCTGACGATCGATCCCGCTCCGGTGACCAATACCGGGACGATCGAAGTGACGGACGACAGCACCCTGGTGCTTAGCGGAGAAACCGTGACCAATAGTGTCACGGTCGCTGACGTCACCACGAATGGCATCATCCAGGTCGACGCCACCGATCTGGCGCACTTGTCCTTCGCGACGCTCGATCTGGAGGGGTCCACGATCAACGGTGGCACGCTCACCATCTCCGGCCTGCTGGATTCGACCGGCGACAGCATCATCACTGGTGCGACGATCACTAATACCGGCATTATCGATGTCACCAGCGGCATTGGCACGATCAGCGGCACCGCCAGCTTCGTCAATACGGGCACCGTGGAGGCCAATGGCGCCGAGCTCGACCTGGTCAACACCACGGTCACCAACACCAATGGCACGGTTGAAGCGACCGGGACCAATGGCGTTCTCAATCTTCAGGGCGCCACCATCGCCGGCGGAATGGTATCGACGACGGCCTCGACGGACGTGATCGAGGCGACCAGCGGCATCAGCGTGATCAGCGGCACCAGCAGTTTCATCAACAACGGAACGCTGGAGACGCTTGGCGCCGAGCTGGACCTGGTCAATACCACGGTCACCAACAACGGCTCCATTATAGTTGATCTAACCGAAGGCTTGAGCGGCACGCTCAATCTTCAGGGCGCCACCATCAACGGCGGCACGGTGTCGACGGCGGCCTCGACGGACGTGATCGAGGCGACCAGCGGCACCGGCACGATCAGCGGCACCAGCAGTTTCATCAACAACGGAACGCTGGAGACGCTTGGCGCCGAGCTCGACCTGGTCAATACCACGGTCACCAACAACGGCTCCATTATAGTTGATCTAACCGAAGGCTTGAGCGGCACGCTCAATCCTCAGGGCGCCACCATCAACGGCGGCACAGTGTCGACGGCGGCCTCGACGGACGTGATCGAGGCGACCAGCGGTACGAGCGTGATCAGCGGCACCACCAGCTTCGTCAATGCCGGCACCGTGGAGGCCAATGACGCTGAACTCGACCTCGTCAATACCACCATCACCAACACCAACGGCACGGTTGAAGCGATCGGGACTGGCGTTCTCGATCTTGAGAACGCCACCGTCAACGGCGGCACGCTGGGTGGCACGGGCACGATTGCGACGGCGACCGGCAATACCGACAGCACGCTGAACGGCGTCACCATTGCCGCCGGCGCGCTGGTGGCGGCGGCGGCGGGCACGTTGGACCTCACCGGGACCATCACCAACAAAGGCGAGATCGACGCCGCACCGGGCGGCACGCTCGACCTGGAGAACGCGATCGTCGACGGCGGCACGCTGGGCGGCAGCGGGACGATCGCGACGGCGACCGGCAATACCGACAGCACGCTGAACGGCGTCACCATTGCACCCGCTACGCTGGTGGCGGCGGCGGTGGGCACGCTGGACCTGACCGGAACCATCACCAACAAGGGCGAGATCGGCGCCGCACTGGGCGGCACGCTCGACTTGGAGAACGCCACCGTCAACGGCGGCACGCTGGGGGGCACGGGTACGATCGCGACGGCGACCGGCAATACCGACAGCACGCTGAACGGCGTCACCATTGCACCCGCTACGCTGGTGGCGGCGGCGGTGGGCACGCTGGACCTGACCGGGACCATCACCAACAAAGGCGAGATCGACGCAGCCCTGGGCGGCACGCTCGACCTGGAGAACGCCACCATCAACGGCGGCACGCTGGGCGGCAGCGGGACGATTGCGACGGCGACCGGCAATACCGACAGCACGCTGAATGGCGTCACCATCGCCAGCGGCAGCAAAGTGGTGGCGGCGGTGGGTACGCTGGACCTCACCGGGACCATCACCAACAAAGGCGAGATCGACGCGGCACTGGGCGGCACGCTCGATCTGGAGAACGCCACCGTCAATGGCGGTACGCTGGGCGGCACGGGCACGATTGCGACGGCGATCGGCAATACCGACAGCACGCTGAACGGCGTCACCATTGCCGCCGGCGCGCTGGTGGCGGCGGCGGTCGGCACGCTCGACCTGACCGGGACCATCACCAACAATGGCGAGATCGATGCCACCACCGGCACGCTCGACCTGGAGAACGCCATCATCAATGGTGGCACGCTGGGTGGCACGGGCACGATTGCGACGGCGACCGGCAATACCGACAGCACCTTGAACGGCGTCACCATTGCCAGCGGCAGCAAGGTGACGGCGGCGGTGGGCACGCTGGACCTGACCGGCACCATCACCAACAAGGGCGAGATCGACGCCACCACCGGCGGGATCGATCTGGAGAGCGTCACCGTCAATGGCGGCACGCTGGGCGGGCCCGGCACGATTGCGACAGTGAGCGGTGCCGACACGCTCAACGGGGTTGCGATCGCCAGCGGAACGACCGTTCAGGTGACCGATAATACAGCGCTGGACCTCAAGGGTACGATCTCCAACGGTGGCACGATTGCGCTGAACTCCTCGGGCGATACCACGCAGCTGGAGATTTCTGGCGACGTCTCACTCAACGGCAGTGGCCACGTGACGCTGACCGATGATACCCAGAACGCGATCGTCAGCGACGGGTTGGCGGCGCAGCTTACCAATTCCGACACGATCTCCGGCGCGGGCAAGATTGGTGATACCCTTCTGACGCTGGTGAACGACGGTACTATCGATGCCACCGGGACACACCCGCTGACCATTGATACCGGCATGAACAACACCGCCACGAGCGCCGGGCCCGTGGGCAGCCTTACGGTTACTAACAATCCCGGAGGTATCCTGGAGAATTCGGCGGGCCACACGCTGCAGATCGAGGACAATGTCCTGAACAACGGGGTAATCGAAGCTTACAGCAGCGTTGGCAGTTCGATCGGGGTGGTGGTCACCGGGAATATTACGAATATTACCGGAACGGGGTCAATCGAGCTCTTCAACAGCGCAAAGCTCGAGATCGGTGGTTCGGTTTCCTCTGGCCAGACCGTGACCTTCGGTGCGCAAGGCGGGCCCGTAGCTACCGCAGCCACGCTCATCCTCGATGATTCGCATCACTTCGGCGGAACGATCGTCGGCCTCACGGAAAATTCCAGCGAAAGCTTGGAGAATCACGTCGACCTCAAGGATCTGGCGTTTAGAGCAGGTCATATGAACGTCAGCATTGTTAGTGGCAGCCTTGCTGACGGCATTTTTGAGGTTAGCAACGGTACAGACAACGGCATCGTCGACCTCCATCTTTCCGGTGTCTCTTCGGGCACTTTTGAGTTTGCGAAAGATGCGACCGGCGGGACGCTCCTCGATGATCCGCCGGCATCCGGCCCGGTGACGATCGACAGCGGTCAGACGCTGGACATTTCGGCCGCAAGCACAGCGACGGTGACCTTTACGAACAGCAACGGCAACACCGGCGAGCTCGTGCTCGATAATTCCAAGGCTTTCACCGGACAGATCGCCGGTTTTGCGGGGGACGGAACGATCTCGAATTCGGATCTGATCGACCTCGGCGACGTCAACTTTGCCGATGTGGCGACAAACAAGACCACCTATACGGACAACGGGAACGGCACCGGGACGCTGACCCTGCACGACGCGAATGGCCAGGCGCTTGACAGCATCACCTTCGCGGGAAGTTACCAGTTGGCGAATTTTACGATTGAGAACGATGGTAGCGGAAACACTCTGATCCACGATCCGCCGGTTTCCACCAGCCCGGCCGTCAGTGGCGTGGTCATGCATGATCCCGGTCCGGCGGCGAGCAGCTCGATCGTCGCAAGCGCGCCGGACCAGACGCTGACCGGCTTTGCCGCCAGCGACAACTTTGTCTTCAACTTCGCCGGGATTGGCCATGCCACCGTGACGGACTTCCATCCGGACTCCGATACGCTGCAGTTCAAAAGCCCGGTTTTTGCGAGCGCGCTGGCGGCGTTCAACGCTGCACTTGATGACGGCCACGGAAATACGGTCATAGCCATCGATGCCCACGACACCATCACCTTGAGCGGTGTTCACAAGGCGCAGCTGCACGCCAGCGATTTTCACGTCGTCTAGAGCGGTCCGGAGTGAGGCAGAACCGGGATTGTGGGTTTCTGACCGACGTGTCTCTTCATTCGAACCGTTGCATTCGGGAACAACCCGCTTCGCGGTCACGTGCGGCTACCGGTCCGGACAATCCTTCCCGATGTCTTCGAAAGAACAAGGGACGTGATCAATCCCGTGCGTCGTGATATCGGAACAGCATGATGCTGCTCAGGAAGATTCGGCGCTGGTTTGGGCGGAAGTTCGGCTATGCCAGGCTCTTGTGCCTTGCGTTGCTGATTGGCGTTGCGGCATTGCGCATTGCCGACTTTGCGCCGATCGAGGAGCTTCGCGTCAGGACCTTCGATACTTTCCAGCGCTTCGATCCCCGCGTTAAGACGGCACGCCCGGTCACCATCGTCGACATCGATGAAAAGAGCTTGGCGAAACTTGGCCAGTGGCCCTGGCCGCGGACGCGGATCGCGGATCTCATCACCAATCTCACGAAGCTCGGCGCCGTCGTGATCGCCTTCGACGTCATCTTCTCGGAGCCCGACCGGCTCAACCCGGATGTCGCGGCCGACACGTTCCGCGATCTCGACGAGGACGCCAAGGCCAAGTTGCGGGCGCTGCCCAGCAACGATCAGCTCTTTGCCGATGCGATGCGGCATTCGCGCGTGGTGCTGGGCGAATCCGGACTTCCCGAGGTGCTCACCGAACTCGACAAGACCATTCCGGTAACCGGAATGGCGATGTTGGGCGGAGACCCTCAGCGGTTCATGTTCGACTTTCCGGGCCTGCTGCGCAACACCCATGTTCTGGAGAGCGCCGCCGGCGGGCACGGCCTGCTCACGATCAATCCCGAACGCGACGGCATCGTAAGGCGGGTGCCGATGATCATGCGGGCCCAGGGCGAAATGATGCCGTCGCTGAGCTTCGAAATGCTGCGACTGGCGACCGGCACCGATACCATCTTCATCAAGTCGGATGCCGTGGGCATCAAGAGCGTGGCGGTAAAGGGCTTCGAGGTCTCGACCGACCGCAATGGCCAGCTGTGGGTTCATTTTGCGCGCTACGATCCTTCGCTCTATGTCTCCGCGGTTGACGTCCTGGAGGGACGCGTCGCGCCCGAAAAGATTTCGCATAAACTGGTGCTGATCGGCACCTCCGCGGTCGGGCTTAACGACATCAAGACGACGCCGGTGTCCCCGGCCATGCCGGGCGTCGAAATCCACGCCCAGGTGCTCGAAGCCGCGCTGACCAAATCGCTGCTGGCGCAACCGCCTTATGGCCCGCTGCTCGAATTCGGGGCTGCGTTCATGCTTGGAATTCTGGTAATCGCGTTTGCGCCGCAATTCGGACCGGTCACCCTTGTCGCCGTCGGCGCGCTGTTTGCAACGATGCTGGTCGGAACGTCCTGGTATTTCTATATGCAGCACCGGTTGCTGATTGATTTCACCTACCCGTTGCTGTCGACCACCGCGATTTATCTCACCCTGATTTTCGCCAGTTTCGTCAGGGAACAGGCGCAGCGGCGGCAGATCCGCTCCGCGTTCGGCCAGTACCTGTCGCCTGCATTGGTCGAGCAACTCGCGCAGTCACCGGAAAAGCTCAAGCTCGGCGGCGAGGAGCGCGAGATGACCATCATGTTCTCCGACGTCAGGGGTTTCACCACCATCTCGGAGTCCTACAAGAGCGATCCGCAGGGGCTGACCGCGCTGATGAACCGGTTCCTGACGCCGCTCACCAACGCGATCCTGGCGCGAAAGGGCACCATCGACAAATATATGGGCGACGCCATCATGGCGTTCTGGAATGCGCCGCTCGATGACAAGGAGCATCAGATCAACGCCTGTGAAGCGGCACTGGACATGCTGGAGCGGATCGACGCTCTCAACAACGAGCGCGAGATCGAGGCCCAGAACGGCGGCCACCGTTATATTCCGATCAATGTCGGGGTCGGCTTGAACACCGGGGTCTGCGTCGTTGGCAATATGGGCTCCAACCTGCGCTTCGACTATTCGGTGCTCGGCGACAGCGTCAACCTGGCATCGCGGCTCGAGGGACAATCCAAGGAATATGGCTTTCCGATCATCGCCGGTTCCAGGACCGCGCTCGCTGTGAAAGACAAGTTCGCGATTCTCGAGCTCGATTTCATCATGGTCAAGGGCAAGAAGGAGCCGGAGGTCATCTACGCTATTGCCGGCCGCGAGGATGTCGCTCAATCGGCTTACTTTCAGCGCCTGCGCAACCTGACGATCGAGATGCTGGCCTGCTATCGCAGCCGGAACTGGCAGGGCGCGCTCGCGGCGATCGAACGCGGCCGGCGAACCGAGGGCGCCCATGCGCTGGCGCTGCTCTATAATTTGTATCAAGCACGCATTCTCGGCTATCAGGAAAGCCCGCCGCCGGAAGATTGGAACGGCGCCTTTGCGCTGCTGACGAAATAGGGTGTGAGCTCGCTATCGCCATCACCCGCGAATTGCGGGTGATCCAGTATTCCAGAGGATCATGATTTAACCGAAAGGCCGCGGCGTACTGGATACTCCGCTTTCACGGAGGATGACGGCTTGTGGCGGCGGGTGGACCACGCCCTGGGCAACCATCCTCATTCCACGCCGATCGTGGTCAGGTCCTGGAACCAGTGCTGCGCCTGCACGAATTTCTTGATTCTGGGCGAAAGCGCGTGCGGATTGGTATCGTGCACCACCCACACCAGTGCGGCGTCATCGACGATCAAGGCATGGGCCTGCGCGATCAAATCGTCCTGCTGCTTGATATCGAAGGTTTGCTTGGCCTCACTGATCAGGGCATCGACCTTCGGATTCTTGTAACCGCCCCAGTTCACCCCGACCGGCGCCACCTGATCGGAGGCGAAGAAACGAACGATGGCATAGAGCGGGTCCGAGGTCACATAAGCGATATTGTTGGCGGTGATGCCTGCATTCATTTCATCCGCCGCACCCTTGCGCCAGTGCGTGTAGAGCGTCTCCAGTTCGACCACCTTGAAGTCGATGTCGATGCCGATTTCCTTGAAGCTCTGCTGCAGGAATTCGTTCATCGGCAGCGACAGCATTTGCCCGGTGCCGCCTTGCGCGATGATGAACGTGGTCTTCAGCGGCTTTTGCTTCGAATAACCGGCCTCCTCGACGAGTTTCCTTGCGGCCGCGGGATCGTATTTGATGTCGAAGGTCGGTTTGCCGAACCAGGGGCTGGAGGGATCGACCTGACCCTTGGCGGGTTTTGCAAGGCCGTTCATCAATCCCACCACCGCGTCGCGATCGATCGCGAGATTGAGGGCCTTGCGCAGACGGATGTCGGTCCAGGGTGAACCGGGCAGCACGCTGAGGTGATAATTCCACACATGCGGAGTGATGTTGTCGACGATCCGCATGCCCGCCGATTTCAGCTGCGGCACCGCATCGGGCGCCGGCGTTTCGATCAGATCCACTTGCCCGGCGAGGAGCGCGTTGGTCCGGGTCAGCGCCTCCGGCATCGGGATCAGGACCAGCTTGTCGACTTTCGCGATCCGCTTCTTGTCCCAGTAATCCGGATTCCTCGACAATTCGGCCAGTTCGCGCGGCACCAGTTTTGTCAATTTGAAAGGTCCGGTGCCCGAAGGCTGGCTTGCGAACTTATCCCAGTCCTTGCCGAGTTTTTCGTATTGCGCGGGACTGGAGATCAGGAACCACAGCATCTGATAGGGGAAGAACGAATCCACGGTCTTGGTGGTGATCTCGACCGTCGAGTTGTCGATCTTGGCGTAACCGGCGACCGAAGGCAGGCGGGTTTTGACCTGTGCGCTCTGGCGCTTATCGAACTGCGGCGCCTTGTCATTGAGGACCTTGTCCAGGTTCCAGATCACCGCATCGGCATTGAATTCGCTGCCATCATGGAACTTGACGCCCTTGCGGAGCGTGAAGCGCCACTTGGTCTTGTCCTTGTCGTCGACCTTCCACTCGGTGGCGAGGCCGGGGACCAGTTTGCCCGGCCGATCCGACACATCCATTTCCCAGGCGACCAGCGGGTCGTAGATCGTATAGGCGGTGAACTGGTAAGCGCCGGCGCCGCGATCCGGCTGGCCCGTCGTCAGGGGAATGTCCGCCATCGAGATCCCGTATCGCACCACGGTCTCGGCCCGGGCGGAAGCGGCCGGCAGGACGATGCCGACAGCGAGGGCCAAGGCAGCAAGGATCAAGACAGCAAGGATCAAGACAGCAAGGATTGAGTGTCGGACGCGCATGAACCAAGCTCCACTCGCCGAATGATGCGGCGCAACTTTCGAGAACAATTCTTGAGGCTGTCTTGCAAGGTTGATGCCAGAATAGGCATCTGCATCTTTTGGCCGCGACGGCTACAAGGAGCTGTAGCGGCAATCACAATGAGGCGAGCCGTTGCCGCCATTGGCATAGCCGTTGCATAAGGTTGCATAAGAAATAATCATCGAGAAATTCGAGAGGGGATTGGTTGCGATGTTGAGCTTGAAACCTGGAAAATGCCGCACCGCGGCGGCAGCTGGACTGTTGGCATTTGCCGCAATCGCAGCCCAGCCGCGGGTCGCCGGTGCCGAATCGATCTTGCGCATCGGCATGACCGCGGCTGACATTCCGCGCACGCTGGGTCAGCCCGATCAGGGCTTTGAGGGCAACCGTTTCACCGGCCTCACCATGTATGAAGCGCTGACGATGTGGGACCTGTCGTCCGCGGAGAAGGCGAGCGTGATGATTCCCGGGCTCGCGACCGAATGGGCGGTCGATGACGCCGACAAAAAGAAATGGAGGTTCAAGCTTCGCCCGGGCGTCAAGTTCCATGACGGTTCGCCGTTCAACGCCGACGCGGTGGTCTGGAATGTCGAAAAGGTGCTCAGGCAGGATGCACCGCAATTCGATCCGAGCCAGGTCGGCGTCACGGCCTCGCGAATGCCGACACTGGCCTCGGCGCGCAAGATCGACGACATGACGGTGGAATTGACCACCAAGGAACCGGACAGTTTCCTGCCCATCAACCTGACCAATCTGTTCATGGCGAGCCCGGCGAAATGGCAGAAGCTGTTCGAATCGGCCGAAGGCGCGGATGCCAAGGCGAAATCGCAAGCCGCCTGGGCCGCGTTCGCGAAGGATGCTTCGGGCACCGGCCCGTGGAAAATGTCGAGCTTTACGCCGCGCGAACGGCTTGAGCTTGTGAAGAATGACAACTATTGGGACAAGGCGCGTGTTCCCAAAGTCGACAAGATGGTGCTGCTGCCGATGCCCGAGGCCAATGCCCGCACCGCGGCATTGCTCTCCGGCCAGGTCGACTGGATCGAGGCGCCCGCGCCGGATGCGATCGCCGAAATCAGGCAGCGCGGCTTCGTGATCTATTCCAACGAGGAGCCGCATGTCTGGCCGTGGCAGTTTTCGCGTGTCGAAGGTTCGCCCTGGAACGACATCCGTGTTCGCAAAGCCGCCAATCTCTGCATCGATCGCGAAGGCCTGAAGGACGGCCTGCTCGCAGGCCTGATGGTGCCGGCGACCGGCACCTTCGAACCGGGGCATCCCTGGCGGGGACAGCCGACCTTCCAGATCAAATATGACAAGCCCGCGGCGCAGAAGCTGATGCAGGAGGCGGGTTTCGGCCCAAACAAGAAACTGACGGTCAAGGTCCAGACCTCGGCGTCGGGATCGGGCCAGATGCTGCCATTGCCGATGAACGAGTATCTGCAGCAGGCGCTGGCCGAATGCTATTTCGATGTCCAGCTTGACGTCATCGAATGGAACACGCTGTTCACGAACTGGCGGCGCGGCGCCAAGGATGCTTCCGCCAACGGCGCCAATGCCATCAACGTGACCTACGCCGCGATGGATCCTTTCTTTGCCATGGTGCGCTTCCTGCAATCGTCGATGGCGCCGCCGGTGTCGAATAATTGGGGCTATATCAACAATCCGAAATTCGACGAGATGGTGACGAAGGCGCGCCAGACCTTCGATCCGGCCGCGCGTGACCAGGCGCTGGCCGAGCTGCATGCGGCCTCCGTCGACGACGCGGCATTTCTCTATGTCGCCCACGACGTGGCTCCCCGCGCCATGAGTCCGAAGGTCAAGGGGTTCGTGCAGCCGAAGAGCTGGTTTGTGGACTTCTCGCCGATTTCAATGACGCCGTAGCGGCGGGCTGGACTCCTCCCCTCTCCCCTTGTGGGAGAGGCATAGGCGACCTTCGGTCGCCGTTCTTAGATCGAACGCCGATGCAAAGCATCGGCGTCCTAATAAAGAACGGCGGCCGAAGGCCGCCTGTCGCCACCTTCTCCCACAAGGGGAGAAGGGAAGTAAGCAAAGGTCACACGTGCTCATCTATGTTGCCCGCCGCATCGTCTATGTGATCCCTATCGTCATCAGCGTGGCGCTGGTGTGCTTTCTCCTGGTGCACATCACGCCGGGTGATCCGCTGGTCGCGATCCTGCCCGCCGACGCATCGCAGGAGCTCGCCGATCAATTGCGCGTCGCTTACGGCTTCGACCGTCCGCTGCCGGTGCAGTTCGGGCTCTGGCTGTGGAAGGCGGTTAACGGCGACCTCGGTCATTCCATCGCGACCGGGCGGCCGGTGCTGACGGAAGTCATGCGCGCGGTCGGCAACACCGTGACATTGGCGATTGCGGCGGCCTTGATCGGATTTACGCTCGGATTGTTCTTTGGGCTGATCGCCGGCTATTTTCGCGATACCTGGATCGACAAGGTCGCGACCTCGATCGCGATCGCCGGCGTCTCGGTGCCGCATTACTGGCTCGGCATGGTTCTCGTGATCATCTTTTCGGTGCAGCTCAACTGGCTGCCCGCCGTCGGCGCCGGTCCCGGGGGGTTCCGGCGCATGGGGATGGGACTGGGAACACCTCCGCTATCTGATCCTGCCGGCGATCACCACATCGGTGATTCCGATGGGCATCGTCACGCGCACCGTGCGGGCCTTGACCGGTGATATCCTCAGCCAGGATTTCGTCGAAGCCTTGCGCGCCAAGGGGTTGCGCGAAACCGATGTCTTCCGTCACATCATCAAGAACGCTGCACCGACGGCGATGGCCGTGATGGGACTTCAGCTGGGATACATGCTCGGCGGCTCGATCCTGATCGAAACCGTGTTTTCGTGGCCGGGATCGGGGCTGTTGCTCAATTCGGCGATTTTCCAGCGCGATCTGCCGCTGCTGCAGGGCACGATCCTGGTGCTGGCGCTGTTCTTCGTGTTTCTGAATCTCGTGGTCGATATCGCGCAGGCCGCGATCGACCCGCGGATCAAGCGGAGCTGAACCGATGAGGATCCGTATATGAGCGCGATCGCAGACGCGGCCCTCCAGGCGGCGCCCGCAACCAACGCGCGCGGCTATTGGGCGACGGTCGGACGGCGCATCCTGCGCGACAAGGTCAGCATGGTCTGCGCCTTTATCCTGGTCGCGATTTTTCTTTCCGCCCTTTGCGCGCCGTGGCTCGGGCTTGCGGACCCTTATCAGGGCTCGATGATTCGAAGGCTGCGCCATGTCGGCACCGCGGGCTATCCGCTCGGCACCGACGAACTCGGCCGCGATATGCTGGCACGACTGGTCTATGGCGGGCGGCTGTCGCTGATCGTCGGCATTCTTCCCGTCATCTTTGCGTTCATGATCGGGACATCTCTCGGTCTTGTCGCCGGCTATGTCGGGGGCAAGATCAACACCGCGATCATGCGCACGGTCGACGTATTCTACGCCTTTCCCTCGGTGCTGCTGGCGATCGCGATTTCGGGGGCGCTGGGCGCCGGTATCGTCAACTCCATCGTCTCGCTGACGGTCGTCTTCGTCCCGCAGATCACCCGCGTCTCCGAGAGCGTCACGACCGGCGTGCGCAATATGGATTTCGTCGAGGCGGCGAGGGCCTCCGGCGCCGGTCCGTTCACCATCATGCGCGTGCACATGCTCGGCAACGTGCTGGGGCCGATATTCGTCTACGCCACCGGCCTGATCTCGGTGTCGATGATTTTGGCCGCCGGACTTTCGTTCCTTGGCCTGGGGACGAAGCCGCCGGAGCCGGAATGGGGCCTGATGCTCAATACGCTGCGCACCGCGATCTACATCAATCCCTGGGTGGCCGCATTGCCCGGCGTCATGATCTTTGCGGTATCGATCTGCTTCAACCTGCTCAGCGACGGAATGCGCAGCGCCATGGACATCCGGAACTGATGCGATGATTGAAATCACTCCCTCCGTCCAATTACTTGAGCCGGTCGAGGATCGCGGCGGCGCCGCACAACCGCTACTCGAGGTCACTGGATTGACCAAACATTTCCCGGTGAGGGGCGATCTGTTCAGCGCGCGCAAGACGGTGCGCGCGGTCGACGATGTGTCGTTCTCGATCGCCAAGGGCGAAACCGTCGGCATCGTCGGCGAATCCGGCTGCGGCAAGTCGACCACCGCGCGGTTGCTGATGCATCTGATGAAGCGCGACGCCGGCGAGATCATCTATGACGGCATGCAGGTCGGGCACGCTCTGTCGCTGCGCGAGCTTCGCCGCTGCATGCAGATGGTGTTTCAGGACAGCTACGCCTCGCTCAATCCGCGTCTGACGATTGAGGAATTGATCGCCTTCGGCCCAAAGGTCCACGGCATGGCGGACGCTGGCGCGCGCGGGCTGGCCCGCGAGCTGCTCGGCAAGGTCGGCCTGCGGCCCGAAACCTTTGCCAACCGCTATCCGCACGAGATTTCCGGCGGGCAGCGTCAGCGCGTCAATATTGCGCGGGCGCTAGCGCTATCGCCGCGCCTGGTGATCCTGGATGAGGCGGTCTCGGCGCTCGACAAGTCGGTCGAGGCGCAGGTGCTCAATCTTTTGGCCGATCTCAAGCGCGAGTTCGGGCTGACCTATCTTTTCATCAGCCATGACCTCAACGTCGTGCGTTATATTTCCGACCGCGTATTGGTGATGTATCTCGGCGAAGTGGTCGAGCTCGGACCGGTGGACCGGGTGTGGGACGCTCCGGCACATCCCTATACGCGGGCGCTGCTCGCGGCGATGCCGTCGCCCGATCCCGATCACCGAACGGAAACGCCGCCGATATCGGGCGATCCGCCCAATCCGATCGATCCACCGTCGGGGTGCCGCTTTCATACCCGCTGCCCTTTCGCAGAGCCGCTCTGCGCAAAGGCCACACCTAAACTGACCGCGCTCGATAAAATGGGCCATCAGGCTGCCTGTTACATGGCGATACCCGGTTCAGGTCACAGCCTCGCGCCAGCAAAGGGGGAAGCTTCCGCATGACGAGACCGACCGCCAAAGAGATCGAGGCGATGGCCGACGCGGCCGGCGTGCCGGTGGATGCCGACGTCGCCGCGCGGATTGCCAATTCCATCGGACCTGCGTTCGACGGCTTTGCCGCGGTTGCCGGTACGCTGCCGTTCGACCTCGAGCCTTCGACTTTCGTCGTCGTGCAAACCGCTAAGGCAGCAAGATGAGCAGCGAACCGGCCTTGATATCGCTGACGTCGGTCGCGCGGGCGATCGCGGACAAGCGCGTCTCCTCGCGCGAGGTGACGCAATCCTGCCTCGACAGGATCGCGCGATGGCAGCCCCATCTCAATGCGTTCATGGCGGTCGAAGCGGAAGCCGCGCTGGCGGCAGCTGACGCCGCCGACACGGCGCTGGCGAAAGGTACCCGCCGCGGCGCGCTGCACGGCGTGCCGCTGGCCCACAAGGACATGTATTACGAGGCCGGCAAGGTGGTGACCTGCGGCTCGCTTATTCGCCGCAATTTCATTGCCACGACCACTTCGACCGCGTTGCAGCGGTTAAAAGACGCCGGCGCGGTTCGCCTCGGTTCTCTACAGATGGCCGAGTTCGCCTATGGACCGACCGGCCACAACTCCCATTATGGTCCGGTGCATAATCCCTTCGCGCTCGATCGCGTCACCGGCGGCTCGTCGTCGGGATCGGGAGCCGCGGTCGCGGCACGGCTGACGTTTGCCGCGCTCGGCTCGGACACCGGCGGCTCGATCCGGATGCCGGCCCATTTCTGCGGTGTCACCGGGCTGAAGACGACGGTCGGCCGGGTCAGCCGCGCCGGTGCGATGCCGTTGTCGCAATCGCTCGACACCGTCGGACCGCTGGCGCGCAGCGCCGAGGATTGCGCGGTTCTGCTGGGCCTGATGGCGGGAGCCGACCCCGCCGATCCGACCGCGGTCGCCGGACCTGTGCCGGACTTTGCTGCCGCGACGACGGGATCGATCAAAGGCCTTACCATTGGCGTGCCCACTGCCTTCTATGTCGACGACCTCGATGCCGAAGTCGCGGGCGTTCTCGATGCGACGATTGCGGTGCTCAAGCGCGAGGGCGCCAAATTCATCCAGGTCGAACTGCCGGACCAGCGCCAGCTCAGCGCGGCGTGTCAGCTGGTGCTCGCCGTCGAAGCCGCCGCCTTCCACAAGCGCTGGATGATCGAGCGGCCGCAGGATTATGGCCCGCAGGTGCTGATGCGGCTGCAGAACGGGCTTGCGATACCCGGCGTGTCCTATCTCGAAGCGATGCGCTGGCGCGGGCCGGCGCTCGCCGCATTTCTCGCGGCGGTCGCCGATGTCGACGCCGTGATCGCGCCGGTGGCCCCGGTCGCCGCGCCTACCATCGCCGAGAGCGATGTCGGCAACAGTCCGGAAGCGGAAGCCGTGATCCAGCGGCTGACGCGGTTCACCCGCCCGATCAACTATCTCGGACTGCCGTCCCTGGCGATCCCGGCAGGTTTCACCCGCGGTGGTCTTCCCGTGGGCATGCAGCTGGTCGGCCGCTCCTTCGATGAAGCGATCCTGCTGCGGGTAGGCGCGGCATTCCAGCGTGTCACCGATTTTCATGACAGGGTGCCGCAGCTCACATGACCCATCTCGTCGAAGTCGATGGTCTCAACATTCGCTTTTCCGGCGAGCGCACCGTCCATGCCGTGAACGATCTCAGCTTTTTCCTTGGCGAGGGGGAAGTACTGGGCCTGCTCGGGGAATCCGGCTCGGGCAAGAGTGTCACTCTGCGCGCCCTGATGCGGCTGTTGCCGAAGAAGCGGACGCAGATCTCCGGCAGCGTTCGGGTGCTCGGGCGCGACGTGCTGGCGCTCGACGACGAAGAACTGTCGGCGTTCCGCGGCCAGACCGCTTCGATGATCTTCCAGGAGCCGGCGCTCGCGCTCGATCCGGTCTACACCATCGGGGCGCAGATCGCCGAAGCCGTGATGCGCCATGAAGGCAAGAGCCGGAGCGAGGCGATGGCGCGCGCGCTGGAGATGCTGGAAGTGGTGCGCATTCCCTCCGCCAAACGAAGGCTGGACGCCTATCCGCACGAGATGTCGGGCGGCATGCGGCAGCGCGCGATGATCGCGCTGGCGCTGGCGTGCAAGCCGAAAATCCTGCTCGCGGACGAGCCGACCACGGCGCTCGATGCCACCGTGCAGATCCAGATCCTGCTCTTGTTGCGCGAATTGCAACGCGAGTTCGGCATGTCCGTCATCTTCGTGACCCACGATATCGGCGTCGCCATCGAAATCTGCGACCGTGTTGCCGTGATGTATGCAGGCCAGATCGTCGAGCAGGGCACGCTCAGCCAGATCGTGCGTTCGCCGGTCCATCCCTATGCGCGGGGGCTATTGGCCGCCACGGTCCATGGCGCCAAGCGCGGCCAGCGGTTGGAGACCATACCGGGGACGCCACCCTCGCTCGACAAGGCGCCGACCAGTTGTTCTTTCGCACCGCGATGCGGTTTTGCGGAAGCCCGTTGTCTCGAGCGGATGCCGCCCAATGTCCAGATCGGACCGGACAGGATCGCAAGGTGCATCCTGGCCGAGCGCGCCGAGGCGCTTGCCGCGAGGTAAGCCAAGCCTCATTGGACGTGGATTCTGCAAAGCGGCAAACCCGGCCGCACCGGAATCTCGCGAGCCGGCGATCTCGCAAATTGGAGTTGTCACACCAGCGAATTGTCGATAGGTTCGAGCCCGGCGCGGGAGCAATGGCGCGTACCAACGGGGGGATTGCAATGCAGATTTCGAACGAAGGCCTTCTTGTCATTTTGTTTGTCGGGCTGGTCGCGGGCTGGCTGGCCGGAAAGATCGTGCGCGGCACCGGCTTTGGCATCATCGGCGACATTCTGGTCGGTATCGCCGGCGCGCTGGTCGCCAGCTATCTGTTTCCAAAGCTTGGTATTGCCATCGGCACGGGCCTCGTGCGGGAGATCATCTATTCGGCGATCGGCGCCGTCCTGCTCTTGCTGATCGTGCGGCTGGTTCGAAGCGGAGGCCGTTTCTGATACTGCGGCCGGCCTTCGGGCCGGAGCGAGTTCCGCCTCGGGCTGGCCATTCGCGCAAATCTGGTACGGACCCGGCAGCGCTCTTGGCCGCGCTGCCGGGCCCGTCGCGTTGACCACGGCCGATCCCGGACGGCCAATGGCGATGGTCCCGGGATACGCGGCCCGTTTTGCCGCCTGCCGCGAAGGCATAGGACGGCGTTTAGGTTAACCCGACTTCAATAGACGTTAGCGACAATAATCGGTATTATTGGGCTTACTCCGCCCCTTTTAGAATCGGGGCCGCGAACCCATCATGAAGAGATCAGGATAGATGGCAGCCGCTCCCGGTGTCCGGCGTTCCGAACTCGGTGAAGCACTGCGCGCCTGCCGCACCGCGTTCATCGGCGTCGGCGTCATGAGTTGCATGATCAACCTGCTCTATCTGACCGGGTCGCTCTTCATGCTGGAGGTCTACGACCGGGTGCTTCCGAGCCGGAGCGTCCCGACCCTTGTCGGCCTGATCATTCTCGCCAGCGGATTGTACATCGCCCAGGGCGTCCTCGACCTGATCCGCGGACGCATCCTCGGCCGGATCGGAACCTCGCTGGATGAGGCTCTCAATGCCCGTGTGTTCGATACCGTCGTGCGCCTGCCGCTCGTCGTGGGCGGACGCAATGAGGGCCTCCAACCGCTGCGCGATCTGGACAATGTTCGCTCCTTCCTCGGCAGCATGGGACCCGGCGCGTTCTTCGATCTGCCGTGGCTGCCGTTTTATCTGGCGATCTGTTTTGCCTTCCATGTTTTGATCGGCGTGACTGCGCTGGTGGGCGCGATCATCCTGGTGACCCTCACCATCCTGACCGAGTTCCTGTCGCGCACGCCGGCGCGCGATGCGATGGGTCTGGCGGCGCGTCGCAACGATCTGGCTGCCACCAGCCGGCGGAACGCGGAAGTGCTGGTCGCGATGGGAATGGCCGGACGGCTGAACAAGCGCTGGAGCGAAGCCAACCAGAATTATCTCACGGGTAACCAGCGCGCCAGCGACGTCGCCGGAGGTCTCGGCGCCGTCGCCAAGGTGATGCGGATGATGCTGCAATCGGCGGTGCTCGCCGTCGGCGCCTATCTCGTGATCCATCAGGAAGCGACCGCCGGCATTATCATCGCTGGATCGATCCTGAGCGCGCGGGCGCTGGCGCCGGTCGATCTGACCATCGCGCACTGGAAGGGTTTTGTCGCCGCGCGCCAGAGCTGGCACCGCCTCAACCGGCTGCTCGAAACCCTGCCTGCCCGCACTGTCCCGACCTTGCTGCAGAGCCCATCGAGCCGCCTCTCCGTCGAGGCGGTCTCCATCGTGCCGCCGGGCGATCAGAGGGTCATCGTCCAGGACGTGACGTTCACACTTTCGGCCGGGAACGGCCTTGGCGTGATCGGGCCGAGCGGATCCGGAAAATCCTCGCTGGTACGCGCGCTGGTCGGCGTATGGCGGCCGGCGCGCGGAACTGTGCGGCTCGATGGCGCCGCGCTCGATCAGTGGTCGTCAGACGTGCTCGGCTGCCATATCGGCTATCTGCCGCAGGATGTCGAATTGTTCGCCGGCACGGTGGCGCAGAACATCTGCCGTTTCGATCCCGAAGCCACCTCGCAGAGCATTATCACAGCCGCGAAGGAAGCGGGCGTCCACGAGATGATCATCAAGATGCGCGATGGCTACGACACCCAGATCGGCGAGCAGGGTGCCGCGCTTTCGGCCGGTCAGGCGCAACGCGTGGCCCTGGCGAGGGCGCTCTACGGCGACCCGTTCCTGATCGTTCTCGACGAGCCGAATTCCAATCTCGACACCGAGGGCGACGAGGCCTTGACGCGGGCCGTCCGTGCGGCGCGCGAGCGCGGCGCCATCGTGGTGGTCGTTGCGCATCGGCCGATCGGGATCGAGGCGGTCGATCAGCTTCTGGTCCTGAAGGACGGCCGCATGCAGGCGTTCGGGCCGAAGGAGACCGTGCTGGGGCAGGTGTTGCAGCCGCGGGTCGCGCCGCCTTCGCCGATCAAGATCGTCTCCGAAGGCGGAGTTACCAAATCATGACCGGCAGCGAAATGCAGGGCGCGCGCCAATCGATCCGGCTGCATCTGATCATCGGGCTCGCCGTGGTCGTCGTGCTGGCCGGCGGGCTCGGCGGCTGGGCATCGACGGCGCAGATCTCGGGAGCGTTGATCGCGCCGGGATCGATCGTCGTCGAATCGAACGTCAAGAAGGTGCAGCATCCGACCGGCGGCGTCGTCGGCGAGGTGCTCGCGCGCGACGGCGATCTCGTCAAGGCCGGCGACGTGGTGGTGCGGCTCGATGACACCGTGACCAAGGCGAGTCTCGCGATCGTCACCAAGAACCTCGATGGTCTGTGGGCGCGGGCTGCAAGACTGGAGGCCGAACAACGCGGCCTCGACAAGATCAGCTTTCCGCGGATGCTGCTCGACCGTGCCGATGACCCTGATGTCAGGAATGTGATGGCGAGCGAGACCAAGCTGTTCGACGTTCGCGTCAACGGCAGGATCGGGCAAAAGGCGCAGTTGCGCGAACGCATTACCCAGCTGAACGAGGAAATCGCCGGCCTTGCCGCGCAGGAGAAGGCCAAAGACCAGGAAATCGCGCTGGTGGAGAAGGAGCTGGTCGGAGTTCGCGATCTCTACGACAAGCATCTGGTGCAGATGACGCGGCTGACTACGCTCGAGCGCGACGCGGCAAGACTGGCCGGCGAGCGGGCGCAGTACATTGCTTCGCGCGCCCAGGCCAAGGGCAAGATCACCGAAACCGAACTGCAGATCATCCAGGTCGACAAGGACATGGTCAGCGACGTTTCCAAGGATCTGCGCGAGACTAACGACAAGATCGGCGAATTCGTCGAGCGCAAGGTCACGGCCGAAGACCAGTTGCGGCGAACCGACATCCGCGCCCCGCAGGACGGCATGGTGCTGCAATCCACGGTGCACACCGTGGGTGGGGTGATCACCGCCGGCGACGCCATCATGATGATCGTTCCGCAAAGCGACGATCTTCAGGTCGAGGCCAAGGTCAATCCGCAGGATATCGACAAGCTGCAGATCGGCCAGAAGACCTTGCTGCGGCTGTCGGCCTTCAACCAGCGCACCACCCCGGAATTGAACGGCGTCGTCACCCGCGTTTCGCCCGACACGACGACCGATCAACGCACCGGACAATCCTATTACACGATCCGCGTCTCGATGCCGCCGGAAGAGGTCGCCCGCCTCGGTGACGTCAAACTGATCCCCGGCATGCCGGTGGAGGCCTTTGTCCAGACCGGCGACCGCACCCTGTTGTCCTACCTGATCAAGCCGCTCAGCGATCAGCTGATGCGCGCGTTCAGGGAGAAGTGAGCGGCTCTCTCCTTGGTCGTCCCTGCTTTCGCAGGGACGACGAACTATGGAACGCTTACCGCGACAAATTCTGCAGCAGCAGGTTCAGCGCCGTCGCGGCGAACACATGCATGTTGCCGAGCCGGTCGGCGCTGCCGGTCTCAAGCGTCATCACTGACGGCTCGGGACCCGCAACCGCCATGCAGCTGTGGCCGGCCGCATCGCCGTAGCGGTTGCCGGTCGGTCCCGTTGCGCCGGTCTCCGACAAGCCCCAATCGGTCGAGAAGCGGTGGCGGATCTGGCTCGCGAGCAATTTGGCGTACGGCTCCGAGGCCGAACGGATTCCCTTCGTCGCCTCATCGGGAATGTCGACGAGGATCCGCCGCGCATCGCGCGTGTAGACGACCGCTGAACCCAGGAAATAGGCGGACGCGCCGGGCACCGCGAGCAGGCTTGCGGAGATGAGACCGCCGGTTGAGGATTCGGCGACCGCGATGGTCTGTTTCCGCGCAACGAGTTTGGCGGCGATCTTCTCGGCGATCGCAACGAGATCCTTCATCGACGTTCATCTCCTGCGGAAGAGTTTTCGAAATGACGGCCGCTCGCTGTCCGTCTTGTCGGAGAGCGAGAAGGAGGGGGCGGCCTCGCCGCCGGCTGTTGCGCGAGCGCTGTGCCGGCTAACAGCAAGGTGGTCGCAGCTTTCCCGGTCCGAAGCATGAAACTCTCCCTGGCGCGGCGTTGCCTTTGTTCTAGCACAGGGCCATGAGTTTTGCCGAGTTGCGGGTTGCGAGCCGGCCTGCTTCAATGAGGGAGCGCCCTCAGCAAACAAGCGGCGCGGCTGACAAGACGCCGCAACTGAGAGGTTCGCAAGGCGAGAGAGGAAACCAGCGCCATGACGTCACCGATTGCGGGTGGTGTGGATTGCGATCTGCATCCTGCCGTTCCTCATCTGACGAGCCTGTTGCCCTTTCTGAACGACTATTGGCGCGATCAGGTCACGACGAGGGGGATGACCGACCTGGTGTCGCAATCCTATCCGGCGAATTCGCCGATCTCCGCACGGCCGGACTGGCGGCCGGCGAAGGGAAAGCCCGGCGCAAGCCTTGCGGACCTGCAGGCGCAGGCGCTCGCCCCGTTCGGGGTCAGCTACGGCATCTGCAACCCGCTTTTCGGCGTGCAGATGGTCTTCTCCGAGGACATGGCGGATGCCTTCTGCCGGGCGTTGAACGACTGGCTGGTGAAGGAGTGGCTCGACAAGGACACCCGCCTGCGCGGCTCGATCGTGATTCCTGTCCAGAGCATTGAAAAATCGGTCGCGGAAATCGAGCGGTGCGCCAAAGATGAGCGCTTCGTCCAGGTGTTGATGCTGGTCATGGGCGACATGCCCTTGGGCAAACGCGCCTACTGGCCGATCTATGCCGCCGCCGATCGGCTCGGTTTGCCGATCGGCATCCACGCCGGCTCGAGCTATCACAATCCGCCGACTTCGGTCGGCTGGGGTTCCTATCACATCGAGGATTATGTCGCGCAGGCGCAGGCGTTTCAGACGCAGCTGACCAGCCTGATCGTCGAAGGCGTGTTCGCACGACATCCAAATCTGAAAATGGTGATGCTGGAAAGCGGCTTCACCTGGCTGCCATCCTATCTGTGGCGGCTGCATAAGTTCTGGCGCGGCATCCGCATGGAGACGCCATGGGTGGATCGTGCACCGCTCGAAATTGTGCGCAGCAACATCCGCTTTTCCTTGCAGCCGATCGACGCGCCGCCGGATCCCCAGACATTAAATCGTCTGTTTGATCATATGCAGTCGGACGAATTGCTCCTATTCTCGACCGACTATCCGCATTGGCAATTCGATGATGATGCGGCGCTGCCCGAGGGGATGTCGCCCGAACTGGTCCGCAAGATCATGATCGATAACCCCTATGCGACCTACGGCCGCTTGAAGCAATCGGTGAGGGCGTGATCCCGACCCAGAGGGCCGCGTTAGCGCAAAGTGGAATCCGGTTTTCGGAAAAGATCACGCCCAAACTAAAGAGGAGACAACGCCATGAACGTGCAGTTCCGCGAGCTTCCGGGGCAGGCACCTTCGGTTCATGCCAAGACCGCGATTGCCGATTGCGACATTCATCCCGCGCGCGCGACCGCGACCGAATTGTATCCCTATCTCGCCAAGCGCTGGCACGAGCATCTCGAAACCTACGACAAGCACCAATATCAGGGCATGATGGAAGGGCCGCCCTATCCGAAGGCGCAGCCCAACGCATCGCGACGCGACGCCTATCCGCCCGAAGGCGGTCCGCAGGGATCGTCGCTGTCGTTCATGCAGCAGCAACATCTCGACCCGAACAATGTTGTACTCGGCGTCCTGAATCCGCTCGCCACCGGGCAGGGCCTCCGCAACCACGACCTCGCCAACGCATTCTGCTCGGCGATCAATGATTGGCAGATCGAGAAATGGACCAGCAAGGACAGCCGCCTGAAGGGCTCGATCGTGGTCGCCAACGAGGACGGCAAGGCGGCCGCAGCCGAAATTCGCAAGCGCGGGCACGACAAGAATTTCGTCCAGGTGCTGCTCTTGAGCCGCACCGTCGAGCCGCTGGGCCAGCGCCGCTACTGGCCGATTTATGAAGCGGCCGAAGAGGTCGGGCTTCCGGTCGGCGTGCATGCCTTCGGCTTCGGCGGCAATCCGATCACTGCCTCCGGCTGGCCGAGCTTTTACATCGAGGAGATGGTCGGCCATTCGCAGTGCCAGCAGACGGTGCTCGCGAGCCTGGTGCTGGAAGGCGTGTTCGAGCGCTACCCCAAGCTGAAGATGATCATGATCGAGGCCGGGTTCGGCTGGGCGCCGTCGCTGTCATGGCGGCTCGACAAGAGCTGGCGGCGGCTGAAGAGCGAGGTGCCGCATGTGAAGCGCCCGCCGTCGGAATATATTCGCGACCATGTTTATTTTACCACGCAGCCGATGGAAGACCCGGAACGGCGCGATCATCTGTTCGACGTGATCGACTGGGTCGGCTGGGACAAATTGCTGTTCGCGACCGACTATCCGCACTGGGATTTTGACGAGCCGTCGCGGGTGCTGCCGCCCGGCGTCAGCGACGCCAACCGCGAGGCGTTTTATCTCAATAATGCGCTGAAGCTTTATGGATTGGCTTAGCATGATCCGAAAAAGTGGGTACCGGTTTTTCGAAAAGATCATGCGCCAGAAGACATCAAAATGACGCGGCATGTGATCGCGCCGGTGGATGAACTGCCGCCGGGCACGCGAAAATTTCTGACCATTGATGCGCGCCCGATCGCCGTGTTCAACATTAATGGCGAATTCTTCGGCCTGTTGAACCGCTGCCCGCATCAGGGGGCAGCCTTATGTGAGGGGCCGCTGATCGGTTTGGCGCAATCCTCCGATCCCGGCGAAATCGAATACACCAGGTTGGGCGAGATCATCCGCTGTCCCTGGCACGGCTGGGAATTCGATATCCGCACCGGGCAATCCTATTGCGACCCGAAACGGTTTCGCACCAAGGCTTATTCGGTCAACGTCGAGTCCGGCGCAAGCGTGGTGAAGGGCCCCTACGTGGCGGAGACCATCAAGGTCGTGGTGGAAAGCGATTACGTGGTGGTGGATTTGTAGGGATTGGCTAACTTTTACCGACAGTCGGATTCATAGCTCGTCTCGGTATTTCTGCTATTGCCCTGCCGGCTCAACCGGTCGACGCAACACAGGCGTTAAATCTCTCTGCTGGGGTTTCAAATTGCAAGGTCTCACGTGGTCGTTCGTTTAGCTGACGAGCCACTTTGTTCAGATGGGCTTGCGAATGCACCGACAAGTCGGTGCCCTGAGGAAAGTACTGTCTCAGCAGGCCGTTGGTGTTCTCGTTCGATCCGCGCTGCCACGGGCTTTGCGGATCGCAAAAATAGACGTCGATGTTGGTCGCCAACGTAAAACGACGATGAGCCGTCAGTTCCTTGCCCCGGTCCCAGGTCAAGGACTTATACAGCTCCTTTGGTAGCTTCTTCGCCTGCTTGATGAGTGCGGTGACTACTGTGCGGGTATCCTTGCCTGCCACCTTGGCCAACATCACGTAACGCGTTTGACGCTCGACCAAGGTCGCGATGTAGGTGTTGTTCGGCCCGGACAGCAGATCGCCCTCCCAATGGCCAGGCACCGCCCGATCTTCAACCGCCGCCGGTCGCTGACGGATTGAGACGGCATCCTTCATATACCCCCGTCTATCGCCATTCGGATCAACCGGCCTGGAGCGACGCATCGAGCGCTTCGATCGAAGATGGCGAAGCAGCTCTTTCTTGAGTACGCCGCGCGCTTGGACAAACAGGCTGCGATAGATGGTCTCGTGTGACACCTGATTATACTCGTCTTCAGAATGCGTCCTCTTCAGCCAACCGGCTATCTGCTCGGGTGACCAATCCAATCTGAGCTTCCCTGCCACTGACCGCCGAAGCCGCGAATTGATCGCCAACTTACAACATTTTGGACGACGAGATCGCGCCCACGCATTCTCGTCTGCAAGTGTCGCCCGGTAGCGATCACAGCCGCCATTGCGGCTCATTTCCCGGCTCACCGTCGAGGGTGAGCGGCCAAGCAATTTGGCGATCGACCGGGCCGATTGATGTACCGTAACACCTCTGGAAATCACCTCGCGTTCCGCAAGCGTCAATGCCAACTTGGAGCGACGCCGCTCCGCAGGACGAATCCCACCGTGCGGAGCCACCAGAAAATAAATCGACGATGACTCCTTACCAAAAGCTCTCCCGATCGCCTTCAGCGACTCCCCGCGCTTCCAGCGATCCCATAACTCCGTCTTCTCTGCCGCAGTAAAACCTCTATGAAATCTTCGTTCCATCCCACACTCCATCTTTTCCCTCTAAGATAAAGTGTTGCGTCGACCGGTTGAGACCACCCCTGCCGGCCGGACATCCCGCCGACATGGCAGATCGACGCGATTGACCCACAGGAGACACGCAGCGAATCGCTTACTCGATCACCTCGTCGGCGCGGGCGAGCAGCGAGGGCGGGATGGTGAGGCCGAGCGTCTTCGCGGTCTTAAGATTATGATCAGCTCCAGCTTAGTCGGGAACTCCACGGGCAAATCGCCGGGCGCGGTGCCGGTCAAGATTTTATGCACGTAAACCGCGGAACGGCGAAAACACTCCCGCAGATCGATCCCATAGCTGATCAGCCCGCCGTCCACGACATGTTCGCGATATCCATAGACGATTGGCAGTCGCATAGCCGCTGCCAAACGTGTGCAATCTTCTGGCGCTCGCTAAGCAGCATCGACGTCTGAAGCACAATGACCACATCAAGCCGTTCACTCGCTAGCGCTTGGAATGCGCCATCGACGTTATCGGGTGTGCGGATCTCCGCGGCCACGACGTTCACTCCGTGGGTTGGCCCGGCAGCCTTCAACTCCTGTCATTGGGGCAAGGCCTTTCGGTCATTGATGTCATTACCGCCTTGCCCAAGAGAACGACGTTAGGTAGAACCCTCATCCGGGATGACGGCCAGGGTAGCTTGGCGGCGCAGCTCGCGAGAACCAAGGCTTGTCCGGTATCGAGTTCAAAGTGGGCACCATGCAAAAGCTCCAAAGCCAGGGTGTACACCACATCACGCTCACGGGAGCCAACCGGCAAACATCAATCGATTTCTGGGAGGGCGTGCTCGGCATGCCTTTCGTGTTCGAGCAGCCCAATCTCGACAAGCCGTCCGAAAGCCATCTTTATTTCGATCCTGGCGACGGAAGGCTCATCACCATTTTCACCGACGAGAGCCGCAAACCCGATTCGCGGCGAACGCCGACGGAGCCCGGCTGCGTGCATCACGTCGCCTTTTCCGTCTCTCGCGCCACCTTCTCGCAGGCGGTGAAACGTCTGGACGAACGCAAGATCGCGCATAGCGGCGTTAAGGACAGGGGCTTCATGGATTCCATCTATTTCACCGATCCATTGGGCCTTCTGATCGAGCTAGCCTCCTATCGTTTCGAACCTCCGCTCGGCTTTACGCATGCGGACGTGCTGATGGAGGCCCACAAGATGCGGGTCTCCCGCGGCGACGGCAACATTGCGGAGGTTCATCTCGCCGATGCTATCGAGGCGCTTGTGACGCGGCGTAACGCATCGCTCTCCGCCGATAGATCGCCGAAGAATCCTTATTGAGCATGCCCGATATGTTGGGGACTACAAAGAGAGGAAAACCATGAAACTGAACGTGCTGAAGCCGAGTGTGAACAACATGGCGGTGCGTGTCTTCGTGCGTGCGGCCAACCTGGAATTCACGGAAGACGACGTCTATGGCAAGACGCGTACAGCGGAATTCCTGGCGAAAAATCCCGCTCACTTGACACCGATGCTGGAGACAAAGGAATTGCCGAAGGGCGGTATGTGGGAAAGCTGCGCCATCATGCAGTATCTCTGCAACAAGCATGAGATGACCAAATTCTATCCGAAGTCGGCCGAGCAGCGCGCCACGATCGACAGCGCCATGTTTTATATCATTGGTACGCTCTATCCCCTGGTGGCGCGCAGCACTTATCCGGCGCTCGGCTTCCCGCTTTATCCGGGTGAAGTGGGCGCAAGCGATGCCGATACGGCCGCGAAGGAGGCGGCGCAGAAGTCCGCCATCGCCGCGATCGCGGAGCCGCTCGAGGTGTTCCACAAGTTTTACATGGACGGAAAGCCCTTCATCGGCGGCGCGACGCCCTCGATCGCCGACATGAGGCTTGCAGCTACCCTCGAATTTCTCTCGGTCATCGACTATGCGCTACCTGTCTGGGCCAAAACCTACATCGCTGATATGGAGACCTCCTTAGGCAAGGCCTATGCGGAACCCGCAGCCGACGTGCGGGGTTATATCGCCTATGTGAAATCGCAGAAAAAGTAAGAGAGCTGGCGTCATAGTCGTCGGCGTAGCGCTGGCCACCGATCACGACCAAGACCCCCGAGCAGCAGAGTAGCCTGATGCTTCACAGCACGCGCCATCTGCTTATTCGCCAGCAGATCGCGCTGATCAATGCGATCCGCGCGCACCTTGCGTGCCGCCGACGGCAATCGCGGACGCTGAAAATGTGATCACGCAGGCCGTGGCGTGGATCCGGAACGCGGCCTAAGTAAGACTTGCCGGGGTTGCGGGTACATCGCGCAGCCGGCTGGGCCTTGTCGCGCGGCGACACGATCCGAGATCCAGCACGCGGAGCATCGAAATGGGGCTTCTGGTCGAAGGCGTTTGGCGAGACGAGTGGTACGACACCTCGGCCTCCGACGGAAAGTTCGAGCGACCGGCCACTTCTTATCGTGATTGGATCGAAGCGGGCGGCCGGTTTTCCCCTGAGGCCAACCGCTATCATCTTTACGTGTCCTGGGCTTGCCCCTGGGCGCACCGAACGCTCATTTATCGCAAGCTGAAAGGCCTCGATGACGCGATCGGCGTGACCTATGTCGATCCCCTCATGCTTGAAAACGGCTGGACTATCGGCGAAGGCGCCGATGCCATCAATTGCGCAAGGTTTCTCTGGCAGGTCTATACGAAGGCGGCTCCCCGCTTCACAGGGCGAGTGACTGTTCCCGTGCTTTGGGACACGGTTCACCGAACGATCGTCAACAACGAATCGTCGGAAATCATCCGTATGTTTGACGACTGGCCCGGCGCTCGCGATCCGGTTTTCCGGCCCGCGAAACTCGCCGCCGATATCGATGCGCTGAACGACGAAATCTACCCGGCCATCAACAACGGCGTCTATCGCGCGGGCTTTGCGACGACACAGGCGGCATATGAGGAAGCGTTCGATCGTCTGTTTGCGATGCTGGACACTCTTGAGCACAGGCTTTCGAGCCGTGCGTTCCTGGTAGGCGACCGCATCACCGAAGCAGACTGGCGTCTGTTCACGACGCTCATTCGCTTTGACGTCGTCTATCACGGTCACTTCAAATGTAATCGCAGCCGCCTGACCGATTTCCCCGAGCTTTGGGATTACACGCGAACCCTGTACCAGATTCCAGGCGTAGCGGAGACGGTGCGGCTCGACCAAGTCAAGACGCACTATTACGGCAGCCATCGCAAGATCAATCCGACGGGAATTGTCCCGAAGGGGCCCGCCATTGATCTCCTTGCGCCGACGAAGCGCCGGATCGTTTACTAGGTCCCGGGCGACGTTTCGCGTCCCTCCCAACGATGCGCTCGAAGCCTTAAAAAAATACCGATCCGTTCATTCAGGAAGGCGCAGCCAAGACCTGATCAAAGGCCCGATCATGTTGCCATGCAGAGGTAGCGTTCCCTAAACAAAGTTGCGCTGTACGTGCCACTCGACAGCCAAGCCCGGGAAGTAACAACCTCAAGGTAGCCAAGACTCTCGGTATTGAAGTGCCACAAGCTGTTATGACGATTGCCGACGAAGTGATCGAACAGGGCCATGTCTGTTCCTGGCACATTTCGGACATCACGCGACGTCCGACTTGAGTCCGGGATGCATAGCAAAGCGGACGCCCGCCCAACAATGCGAATTCATGGGTTCACGCCTTGATGGTGGGCCGTGGCTGCGACAAAATAACCCGACGGGCAAGACTTCGCTTAACCCGCCGGGCAAATCAGTTTTAGGACTCCCGACATCCTGTCCCGGAGGAAGGGGCGTTGGCCATCGTCACGAACGTTGGGATGGGATGCGGTGGACGCGGCGGCGTCGTGCGCGCGATGGGATTGCAGGGCGGGCTTTTGGTGTTCGTGAGCGATCACAGGACGTGCTGACGAGCGGTGCCGAAGCGTACGGTGAAGTCGTGTGGTCCTGACGCCTCAGTGGTTGGCGTCAACTCTGCGGAAGGCAAGTCGGCCCGACCGGGCGCGATGAGCCAGCTATTCGCGGACGACGGAGACAACAAAGCCCGATTCTCCGGGGAGAGCGCGAAGTAAGCCGTAAAGCCATTGCGCAGGGAATGCCGGAGTGCCTCCGCTGAACCTGTATGCTCGTGTGCGTTTCCTTTTGTCAATTTTGCACACGAGACCGCGGGTGCAGCGCGCATCCGGCATTCCCTGCTCCCTCCTTTCGTGAGGGACAACGAAACGCAAAGCTCGGGCAAGATCGTGCCGCGAGAATGCGGACGCATATTTGCTGTTTGAAATTTGAATCGGAAAACAGAATTCGTCGTCCCGGACGAGCGAGCACCGTTCTTGAGCTCCCCTCCCCACCGCTTCGCGGGGGGAGGGGAGACGGATCAGCGTTCGCTCGCGAAACTCCGGACTAGGTTCCGCCCGCCATCATCCGCCGCTCCCGCGCGTAACGCACGAGCGCGACATAGCGGTAGAAGCCGTGCACGAATTTTCCGTAAGGCAACGTGATGAACAGCGCGAAGACGACGCCAAGATGCAGCGCCAGCAAGAGCCCCATCGCCGCGGTGTCGCGCCACAATAGCAGCGCGAGGCCGGTAAGACTGGTCAGGAACAGCATGACGATGAAGGCGACGTCCATGCCGGTGCGCTTCTCGTCGACCAGCGCCGGATCGCGCTTGAATTTCTCCGCAAGTAGCGCCGCGGGCCCGATCAACAGCCCGATGCCGCCAAGCGTGCCGAGGATCACCGGCAGGTCCCACCACGGGTACGGTGCCTCGCGGGCAAGAAGGTAATGATACAGCGTCGCGACCGAAGTGGCCGCGAAGCACGAGAGGAAGCCGTAGAACGTCAGGTGGTGATAGATCTTGCGGTGATCGGTGGGGCGCTCATCTTCGTTGAAGCAGCCGACGCCGCCGCCGTCGAGATAGCGCAGGCCCGCGGCGTCCTTCATGGCCTGCCAGAGCGAGCCTGGCTCGATCATCATGCCGATCGGCTCGCCGATATCGCGCCAGAAGGCGCGCACGCCCATCATGAGCGCGATGATCGCATACAGGAAGGCCACGCCGAATAGCGCTGCCATCGCATTGTGCGGCATCAGTGCGTAGAACGCACCCGGGCCGGTGTGGATGCCGACCAGCACCTGGTGGTCGGTAAAGGCGGCAAAGCCGAAAATGAACGTGGCGACGCTCAAGGCCGCGATGATGCTGATGGCAAGGCCGTTACGCGCGAACAGGCCGGAGAGGGCGCGCGGCCAGGCATAGGCGGCCCAGGATTCGGCGCGCGCGACGGCCAGCGTCTTCGGCACATTGACGTTGAATTCATGCGGCGGCGAGAATTGGCAGTCGGTGTAACAGGCCCCGCAGGCGTGGCACAGATTGGCGAGATAATTGAGGTCACCATCGGAAAACGAGCGGCGCATCTCCATCGCCGGAAAAACCGCGCACAGCCCCTCACAATAGCGGCAGGAATTGCAGACCGTCATCAGGCGGTCGGCTTCCTCCAAGATTCTGGTTCCGTGCATGCTGCGCTATCTTCTCTTTGCTTGACGCGTTTTCCTGACGCCGACTGCGATCCGCTTCGCTTGAAAACGCCGGCTACTTCGTCAGGCCTTTGCCTTCCAGCCATTTCTCGATTAGGCCGGCAACCTCGGCATTGTTCTTGTCCATCATGATCATGTGTGAATTGCCCTTTATGCCGGCCTGCGGCAGATCGACGACATCGACGCTGCCGCCGGCGGCCTTGATGGCTTCCGCAAATGCGACGCCGGTAGCGCGCATCTTGGGCCAGCGCGAATCGCGCTCGATGTAATCGCCGTAGATGATCAGCGTCGGAATGTTCTTCAGTGCGTCGACACGGGCGGGGTCGCCGACGCCGGCGGGCTCGACCGCGATCAGCGCCTTGACCTTGTCGGGCCGCGCCTGTGCCGCCTTGAAGCCGAATAAGCCGGCCTGGCTGTGGAACATGATGATGCAGGGGCCGACGCGGTCGATCTCGGCAAGATAGGCCGCGAGCGTCGCGTCGTCATTGGTGGTCCAGCGCGGCACGCCCTGCTTGACGAAATTGTCGTAGCCTTCGTTCGGGAACTGGCTGCCCGGCATCAATTTTCGTTTCGCGGGATCGGGATCGTAGGAGTTCGGGCCGTCGCCGATGCGAAAGCGCAGAAACGGATTGGCGGTGGTCAGGAACACCGGCTCGCTCTTGAAGATGTCGGGATATTGCGCCCAGCCGGCGCGGCCGCGCTCGACCGCGTCGGAGTTGTAGACGCTCCAGCCCTTGCGCAGGAAATAGTTCAGCCAGCCTTCGCGGCCGTCGGGCGTGGTCTCCCAGGTCACGCCGGTCAGCCCGCCGCCATGCCACATCAGCAGCGGATAGGCGCCGCGTTCGTTCGCCGGCAAGAAGTACTGCACATACATCTGCTCGACCTGGTAGGTGCCGTTCGGATCGACCTTCGCCGGCACGCCGCCCGGCGTGAACACGACGTCCCTCACCGGCTTGCCGCTGATTTCGACGAGGCGGCCACCGACATGGAACGAGCCCATGTCCCTTAGCGTAATCGGCTCGGCGGCTTGCGCCGAAGTCGCCGCCATCAGAGCGGCTGCAGCCGCGGCAATCGTAAAGCGTGACACGGCTCCTCCCTCCGATGATCTCTCCCTCTCCCCGCTTGCGGGGAGAGGGTTGGGGTGAGGGGGATTTTCCACGCACTGCGCTCGCAGATAGTCCCCCTCACCCGGATTGCTTCGCAATCCGACCTCTCCCCGCAAGCGGGGCGAGGTGACTTCGAATTCCGCTCTAATTGCGCGCATTCTTCGCCGCTTCCCGGCCCGCGATCCGTCCGAAGACGCTGCCGATGGTCATTCCGATGCCCGCCGCATAGCCTTTGCCGAGTACATTGCCGGCCATGATCTCGCCGGCCGCGAACATGTTGACGGAGGGCTTGCCGTTCTTCATCAGCATACGCGTCTGCTTGTTCACACGGGTGCCGAGATAAGTGAAGGTGATGCCGGGCCGCACCGGGTAGGCATAATAAGGCGATGTTTCGATCCGCCGCGCCCAATGCGTCTTCGGCGGCGTCAGTCCTTCGGTACGGCAATCATCGAGGATGGTGTGATCGAAGGTGCCGGGCCTGACGGCCGCATTGAAATCGGCGACGGTTTTTTCAAGCGCGGCGGGATCGAGCTCGAGCTTGGAGGCCAGGTCGGCGGTGCTGCCGGCTTCGATCGGCGGGAACAGCGTCGGCATGAAGCTGTTGCGCGAGCTCGCGTCGAAAATGATATAGGCGATCTGGTCGGGTTGGGCCGCCACCAGCCGCCCCCAGATCGCGTAGCGCTTCGGCCAGATATCCTCGCCCTCGTCGTAGAAGCGCTGGGCGTGCTTGTTGACGACAATGCCGAACACCACGGAATCATGTCTGGTGATGATGCCGCCGTCGAATTTCGGCGCGCGCGCATCGATTGCGACCGCATGACATTGGGTGGGATCGCCGACTTCCTGCACGCCCTTGGCGAGCAGCATCTTCAGGATCGAGCCGCGATTATAGGGCGTGCCGCGGATCAGGAAATTGTCGGCGGCCTCGCCCCAATATTGCTTGAGCCATTCGATGTTGGCCTCGAAACCACCGGCGGCGGCGACAAGGGTCGAAGCGGCGACGGTGGCGCGGCCGTCGCCCCGCTTCAGTGTGGCAGAAAGGAACATGCCGTCGGCGATTTCGAGATCGAGCACTTCGGCGTCGTAGAGAACCTCGATGCCAAGCTGCTCGGCGGTGAGATAGAGCGCGTTCAACATCGCCCGACCGCCGCCGAGGAAGAATGAATTGGTCCGCCCCAGGCTGAGCGTACCGCCGAGCGAGGGCTGCCAGCGCACGCCCTGTTCGACGATCCAGCCTAATATGTCCTTGGACTCGGCGATCATGTGACGCGCCAGCTCCTCGTCGGTCTGGCCGCCGGTGACGCGAAGCAGATCCTCCCAGAATTCCTCTTCGGTATAGGGCCCGGTGAGGATCTCGGTCGCCGCGTCATGGGCGCAGCGCATGTTGCGGGTGTGGCGGGTGTTGCCGCCGCGATAGAATTTCGGGGCGCCTTCCAGCACCAGTACGGTGGCGCCGGCGCGCCGCGCGCTGATCGCGGCGCACAGCGCGGCGTTGCCGCCGCCGATCACCAGCACGTCGTATTTACGGGTCAAATCGACCATGCCTGAGTTGTTATCTTGTTTGCATGGAAATCAAAACCGGCATCCGGGCAGAGCGATCCGTCGCCCGGACATGGCTATTGCTTCAGGTCGCTACGGCTTCCTGCGTGGCGGTGGCGTTGCCGCCACGATAGATCGTGAGCGCAGCGACGATGCCGAGGATGGCGGCACACATCAGCCAAAAGCCGGGAGAGGCCTTGTCGCCGGTGTGGTTGATCAGCCAGGTCGACGCGAAGGGCGTGAACGTTCCGAACAGGCCCGCGGCCAGCGCGAAAGCCAGCGAGAAACACGTGGTTCGGACATGCGCGGGCACCACTTCGACCAGCGCGCCCAGCATGGTCCCGCTGTAAACGCCGAAATAGAACGAGAACATCATTTCGACGGTCAGCATTTTGCCGAAGGTCGGGGCCGCGACCAGCCAGTGCAGAGCGGGATAGGCAGTCACCAGCGACAGGCAGGCGATCGTCAGCAGCACCGGCTTTCGGCCGAGGCGGTCGGACACCGCGCCGCCGACCGGATTCCAGATGAAGTTGGTCACCGCCACCAGAAGGGTGACGAGCAGCGCGTCCTGCGACGAGAGCTTCAATACTGTCCTGCCGAAGGTCGGCGTGTAGACGGTGACGAAGTAGAAGGTCGTGGTGGTCAGAACCGCTACCATCATGCCGAGCACGATGATCTTCCAGTTCACCGCGGCGGAACGGAAGACCTCGGATGTGGAAGGATGCTTCTTCATCGCCAGGAATTCCGGCGTTTCCTCAAGCGTTCGGCGAAGGAAGAAGATAAGCGGAATGATGAGGCAGCCGATGAAGAAGGGAATTCGCCATTTGGCGAATTCAAGCCCTCCGAGCAATCCAATGGTATCGCCGGTCACGGCTTGATTGAGGACATATCCGATGGTCGCGGCGACGAAAATCGCAACCTGCTGGCTGGAGGATTGGAATGAGGTATAGAACCCCTTGTTGCCGGGAGTGGCGATCTCGGAAAGATATACGGAAACACCGCCCAGTTCGACGCCGGCAGAAAAGCCCTGCAACAAGCGGCCGATCAGCACGATGGCCGGCGCGGCAACACCGATGCTCGCATAGGTCGGACAGACTGCAATCGTCACCGTGCCGATCGCCATGATTGCCAATGTGACGATGAGGCCCTTGCGGCGGCCGATCCGGTCAATATAGGCGCCGAGCACGATCGCGCCGACGGGGCGCATCAAGGCGCCGAGCCAGAAAACGCCGAACGTATGGAGCAACGCCGCGGTCTCGTTTTCCGATGGAAAGAATGCCCTGGCGATGTAGGGTGCATAAAAGCCGAACAGGAAGAAGTCGAACTGTTCGAGGAAATTGCCGCTGGTCGACCGGAGAATGGCGCCAATTCGCGACTTGAGCTGAGGATGCGGCGAACTGGACGATTGCGACATTGTGAAATTCTCCCCGTTGTCCCGTGCCTGGCCTCTCTGTGCCGGCCGAGACTGTTAGTTACTTTGTCTTCGCAGGGCAATCTGCCATGTCACGGCGGCGTGACCAACCGAAAACGCTGGGGGGTTGATGCGACGGGGGAGTTGCGCCGGGCAGCATCGATACCGGCGCAACGCTTAATTGATGGCCGCGCCGGCCTGGACCGAGGCGATCAGCCATTGCCGAAACGCCGATAGCTTCGCCGATTCGGCGCGCGCCTCGGGTGAGACGAGGTAGAAACCGGCGTTGGCCGGCAGCGTAATCCTGAACGGAACGACCAGGCGTTCCTTGGCGATGTCGGCCTCGACATAGGAAGTCCGGCCCATCGCAACCCCGATCCCGTCGATCGCGGCCTGCACCGTCATCAAGATCAGATCGAAGCTCAATCCCGGTTGTCTCGAGATATTCGACGGCAGCCCCGCAGCGGTCAGCCAGAGCCGCCAGTCGTCGTCATAGCCTCCGCTGGAATGCAGCAGCGTGTGATTGGCCAGATCTTCCGGGCAGCGCAGCGGCTTTTCGCCGTTCAGCAGCGCCGGGCTGCATACCGGGAACAATTCATCGGCCATCAGCCAGTCGGCGCGCAGGCCGGGCCAATGGCCGCGGCCATAACGGATTGCCGCGTCGACGTCGTCGCGCTGGAAGTCGACCAGGCTGGTCGATGTGGTGATGCGGACGTCGATGCCGGGGTGCGCCTGCTGGAACGTGGAAAGCCTTGGCAGCAGCCACTTGGCGGCCAGCGACGCCAGCGTCGAGACCGTCAGTACGCGATCGTTTTCCTTGCGCAACAGCCGGTCGGTGGCGAGTCGCAGATCATTGAACGCCGCGCGAATGCCGGGAAGGTAATCCCTGGCTTCAGGCGTCAACGCCAAACTGCGGTTCTGCCGGACGAACAGGCGAATCCCGAGTTCCTCCTCAAGCCGGCGGATCTGATGGCTGATCGCGGTCTGGGTGACGTTCAACTCGGCGGCGGCAACGGTGAAGCTCAGATGCCGCGCGGCGGCTTCGAACGCGCGCAAACCGTTGAGCGATGGCAATCGGGCGGTCATTTCCTGATGTCCCAAATTCATGAGTTTATATCATCTGAAGCCTTGCAAAGTGTCGTTTGTCGAAAACCCAAGCAGCCGAGATATTAGGTCAAATATCTTAGATTCAGGAGACCGAAATGTCCACTTGCTCACCCGGAACGATGATAAATAATCATGAAACGGGGTTTTTGGCCCGATTTAGCGATACGCTGCATGTCTGGAGCGACCGCTGGCGTCAGCGGCACGAGCTGGCCCAGTGGAAGGACCGCGACCTGCACGATGTCGGACTTTCGTGGAGCGATGTCGTCCGCGAGGCCGAAAAGCCGTTTTGGCGGGCTTAGATGCCGCCACGCCGGCGCCGCCTCTTAAGGGGCGCCGGCCAGCGTCTTTCGGAAACAACATCTTCGGAAACATTGGCAGCCTGCGATGACCGCGCTTCGTCCTGATGACCTCCGCCAACATACCGACATGCTGCGGCTGCGCAGCGGTAAAACCCTGGCGGTTCGCTTTGTCGAGCCCGGTGACGCGGAAGCGTTGCAAGACTATTTCCGCTCGCTCTCCGTCCGCTCCCGCTACAACCGTTTCCTCGGCGCCATGAGCGAACTGCCGCAGACCGAGCTCGATCATTTCATCCATGTCGGCGAGCGCGACCGGTTCAGCGTGATCGCGGTGATGACGATCGACGGTGTCGAGACCATCGTCGGCGAAGCCCGATACGGCTTTGTGGCTGATACCGCAAGTTTCGAGTTTGGCATATCGGTCGACGACCGCTGGCAAGGCCATGGCATCGGATCGGCGTTGCTGCGGAATCTGGAATGCCGGGCGGCGGCGTTTGGCGCCACTTGGGTGTTCGGCGATACCCTGCGCTCCAACGACGTCATGATGGGCCTGGCGCGCATGTCCGGCTTTACCTTCATACGTCACCCCGACGACTGGAAGCTGGTGCGCTTCGAAAAACACGTCGAACTGTCACCGCAGGAGATTCCCTGCGCGAGCTGGCGGTTGATGGCGCAGCAGGCCGCGCATCAGGCGATGGTGTAAAGCTCGGAGTCCTTGCGCGCACCTCGTCATTGCGAGGAGCGCAAGCGACGAAGCGATCCAGCTTTTTCGCATGGACATGGATTGCTTCGCTAACGCTCGCAATGACGGTGTTCTCTCAAAACTTCTCGACCCAGGGCCGCAATTCCAGTTCCCAGGTCCAGGCGCTGCGCGGCTGTTGCAGCACGTTCCAGTAACTCAAGGCAATGGCATCGGGATCGAGCATCGAATCCGGCCTGTCGGCGGGCTCCGCGCGGCCTGCGCTGCGAATGCCGCCGTCGATCACGAAATGCGCGACATGAATCCCCTGCGGCGACAATTCGCGCGCCATGCTCTGCGCCATGCCACGCAACGCGAATTTGCCCATCGCAAAGGAAGCCGATTGCGGATAGCCCTTCACGCTCGCAGAAGCGCCGGTGAACAATATGGCGCCGTGCTTGTTGGGCAGCATCCGCTGCGCCGCCTGCTGGGCCACCAGGAAGCCGCCGAACGCGCTCACCGCGATCGCCTGCGCCACGTCGGCGGGTACCAGGTCGACGAAAGCGGCACGCGCCCGCGCGCTGGCATTGTAGACAACCACATCGGGTGTCCCGATCTCGCGCTCGACCAGGCCGAACAGGCGCCCGACCTCGTCGTGATCCGTGGCATCGCAGGCATAGGCGCGCGCGCCGGTCTCCATGCAGAGCGCGCCGAGCTTTTCGACCCGGCGGGCCGCCAGCGCGACCTTGATGCCTTCGCGGGCAAACAGCCGCGCCAGTGACGCGCTCAGACCCTCGCCGGCGCCGACAACGAGGGCATTCTTGTATTTTGGCGTTTCCATGGGAGCTTTCCTTGATCTGCCGAAGCTGGACCTTGGGCTTTGATTTAACCGCGGTCTTGGCCTGGGGGTGGTCCTGTAATGAAAATTGCGCGTTGGCCTCAGCCGGGGTGGGCGACACTCCGGCATCGGATGTGCGATATTCCCACCCAACAGATGAGGAAACGAACAAGGGAATTCAATGCAGCCACTCAAACATGATCGCATTGCAAATTCCGCCGACCGGCCGGGACTGCTTGCCCCCGATACCTCAGGCATGAATTTTTACCGCGCCGATCCGGCGCTGACGGATCTGCTTCGCATCCATCTTCCCGATCCGCTGTTCCGGCATATCGAACCGCATCTCGACCGGCTCGGCGCGCTTGCGGGCGGTCATCTCGACGAATGTGCCCGGCTTGCCGACCGGCACGTGCCGGTGCTGCATCAGCGCGACCGCTTCGGCCGCGACGCGCAGTGGATCGAATATCATCCGGCGTATCGCGAGCTCGAGCGCGCCGCGTTCGGCGAATTCGGCATTCATGCGATGTCGCTGCGCAAGGGCATTTTGGGCTGGCCGGAGAAATACCCCGTCGCTGCCAAGCACGCCTTTACGTTTCTGTTCAACCAGGCCGAGTTCGGGCTGGGCTGCCCGATCAATGTCACCGATGGCTGCGCCAAGCTGCTCGCGAATTTCGGCAGCGAGGCTTTGAAAGCGAAATACCTGGACGGCCTCACGCAGACCGATATGAACAAACTGACCCAGGGCGGCCAGTTCATGACCGAAAAGGAGGGCGGCTCCGACGTCGGCACGCTCACCACGACCGCCGTCCAGCAAGGCGATCACTGGCTTCTGTCGGGCGAGAAATGGTTCTGCTCCAATGCGGACGCCGAGGTGGTGATGCTGCTGGCCCGGCCGCAAGGCGCCGTGGGCGGCACGCGCGGTGTTGGCCTGTTTCTGATGCCGCGGAAGCTCGACGACGGCTCGGCGAACCACTACCGGATCGTCCGGCTGAAGGACAAGCTCGGCACCCGCTCGATGGCCTCGGGCGAGATCAAGCTGGAAGGCGCGATCGCCTACGCCGTCGGAAGGCTCGATCGCGGCTTCGTGCAGATGGCCGAGATGGTGAATTCGTCGCGGCTTTCCAACGGCGTCAAATCCACCGCGCTGATGCGGCGCGCCCATCACGACGCGATGACGGTCGCCGCAAATCGCGTGGTGTTCGGAAGCCGGATTATCGATTTGCCGCTGGCGCGCCGGCAATTGATGAAAATCATGCTCGCCACCGAGCAGGCTCTGTCGATGAGTTTCTTGACCGCCAACGCGCTCGACCGCGCAGAAGCCGGCAGCCAGGACGCAGCGGCGCTGTTGCGCATCCTCACTCCGACGCTGAAATTCCGCGCCACGCGCGATGCGCGCAAGGTCTGCGGCGATGCGCTGGAGATGCGCGGCGGCATCGGCTACATCGAGGAGTTCGCAACCGCGCGGCTGCTGCGCGACGCCCATCTCGGTTCGATCTGGGAAGGCACCGGCAACATCGTCGCCATCGACGCGCTCACGCGGGCGATCGGCCGCCATGGCGCCGACGCGGCGCTAGCCGCCGACCTGCATGCCCGGCTCGACGACAGCGCCAGCGTGCCGAATGCCTTTCGTGATCGCCTGCGCGCGCTCACCGATCGCGCCACCGGCTTTGCGCGCGAGGTGGCCGGGCGCACTGACCGCGAAGCCGACGCGCGGCGCGCCACCAGCCTGCTCTATCACGTCGCAAGCGCGGTTCAGCTTTCATGGGAAGCCGGGCGCATCCATGAGATGCGGGGCGATGCCCGAAGGCTCCTGCTTTCCCGCATGGTGATCGATCATCGCCTGGCCGCGGGCGATCCCTTCCATGTTGCGGAAAATTCGGCGCAGCCGGCCATCACCGACCTTCTGCTCGGCGATCGTGCCGCCGGCATGGCCGAGGTCGCCGAGTTGCTTGTGTCGGCGTAGGCTTCATGGCGTAATCGGCGCCGGTTACAATAACAATACAAAGATGGAAACGGGAGTATCCGATGAAGGCCGCCGTCCTGCACGAAGTCAACGCACCGCTTGTGATCGAGGACGTCAGCCTGCAGAAGCCAGGGCCGCGCGAGGTCCTGATCCGCACCCGCGTCGCCGGGCTCTGTCATTCCGATCTGCACTTCATGGAAGGGCTCTATCCCCATCCGCTTCCCGCGGTTCTCGGCCACGAGTCCGCAGGCGTCGTCGAGCAGGTCGGCCCGGATGTGACCTATGTGAAGCCAGGCGATCACGTCGTGACGTGTCTGTCGGTATTTTGCGGCACCTGCGACAATTGCTCGACCGGGCGGCCGGTGCTCTGCACCGACACCACGGTGAAGATGCTGCCGGGCGTATCCAACCGACTGTCATGGGCGCGGCCGGAGAAGTTGAACCAGTTTCTCAACCTGTCGTCATTTGCCGAGCAGATGCTGGTCCACGAGAATGCGATCGTGAAAATTCGCAAGGATATGCCGCTTGATCTGGCGGCGCTGATCGGCTGTGGCGTCGTCACCGGCTATGGCGCGGTGGTGAACACCGCGAAAGTGGCGCCCGGCGAGACGGTCGTGGTGATCGGCTGCGGCGGGGTCGGCATGGCCGCGATCAACGGCGCGGAGATCGCCGGCGCCGGCCGTATCATCGCGGTCGATACCAATCCGGCAAAACTTCAATTGGCCACCAAGCTCGGCGCCACCGATATCATCGATCCCAATAACGGCGATGTGGTGAAGCAGGTGCGCGATCTCACCAACGGCGGAGTGCATCACGCGTTCGAAGTGCTCGGCCGCAAGGAGACCGCGGAGCAGGCATTTGCGATGCTGGCGCCCGGCGGTACCGCGACCATCGTCGGCATGATTCCGTTCGGCCAGAAGATCGAGTTGCACGGCTTCGATTTCCTGCGCGAACGCAAGATCCAGGGCTCGTCGATGGGTTCCAACCACTTCCGCGTCGACATGCCCCGCCTGGTCGAGTTTTACATGCGGGGCAAGCTGCATCTGGATGACTGGATTTCGGCCAGGCTGAAGCTGTCGGAGATCAACGAGGGCTTTGCGGCGATGAAGGCCGGCAAGACCGTGCGCAGCGTGATCGTGTTTGACGCTTAACGGCGAGGTTCAGTCATCAAACTCCGGCGGTGGCACAAAGCCGCCGAATTCGCGCTCGATCAGTTCGGCGAGCTTCAGGGGCGTGCGGTCCTCCAGCCACGGACCGACGATCTGGACGCCGATCGGCAGACCTTCCGGCGAAAGGCCGATCGGTATCGCGGTGGCGGGCAGGCCGGGCAAAGTGGCGATGCCGGGCCATGCCAGCTGATCGGCGTAGACATAATCCTTGCCGTCGATGTTGATGCGACGGGTTTCCTGGTCCGGCGAATGATCGTGCGGATAGGCCGGCGTCGGCATCACCGGGCAGATCACCGCGTCGAAAGACTTGAACAGCGCGCGCCACTGCGCCCGCAAATGCGCACGCGCGCCCTCGCCCAACACCCAGTCGCGATGGCTAAGCGCAATGCCGCGCAGGCGCTCGGCCCGAAGGCTCATGTCATTTGCCGGCAGATTGGCCGCGGCGGCGAGCGCTCCCGCATAGGCTTCGGGCGCGAACCCAGCCGCGAGAAATGACAGCAGCATCCGCATATAGAGGCGGGAGGAGGCGGCGAAGTCCGGCAGTAACCGGCTCTCGCGTTCCACCTTGACGCCGGCCTTGCCGAGGTTGGCGGCAAGCCGGTCGATCGCCGACCGAACTTCGGCATCGGGCGGCATCACCGGGTCGGTATCGACCAGCAGCACGCGGAAATTCCTCAATTCGCTGTGACGCGGCGGCGGCAATGAAAGTTTGTAGGCCGTGCCGGCCTCCAGCGAGTCCGGTCCGGCGATGACGTCGAGCAAGAGCGAGAGGTCGAGCGCGCAGCGCGCCATCGGCCCGATCACCGCCATGTCGCGGTCCAGGGGCAATGGGGCGAACGGCGGCGGTGTATGGCCCCGCGGCGCTACCAGCGCGAAAGTCGGCTTGTGCGCAAAGACGCCGCAGTGAAACGCCGGCACGCGCAACGAGCCGCCGATATCCGAGCCGAGCGAGAGCGGTCCATAACCCGCCGCGAGCGCCGCGGACGATCCGCCGGACGATCCGCCGGGCGTGCGGCCGAGGTTGTACGGATTGTTGGTGGTGCCGTAGATATCGTTGTAGCTCTGCCAGTCGCCGAGGCCGAGCGGCACGTTGGTCTTGCCGAGGATGACGCAGCCCGCGTCCTTGACCCGGGATATCGCCAGCGCATCCTCCGATGGCCGGAAATCCTTCTGCGCCGGAATGCCCCATGTCGTGGGCAGGCCTGCGACGTTGTAGGATTCCTTCACCGTGAGGGGAATGCCAAGCAGCGGCTTTCTCTCGCCGCGCGCGAACGCCGCGTCGGCGGCATGGGCCGCGTCCAGCGCGCGCCCGAAATCGCGGACGCAAACCGCATTGATCCTGGTGTCGTGGCGTTCAATGCGTCCGATCGCGTCCTGCGTCAGTTCAACGGCGGATATCTTCCTTGCCACCAGGGCTGCCGATATTTCGGTCGCCGTCTTGAAGCTCCATTGCGATTTTGCCACGTCGTCCTCCCGCTCTGTTTTCCGCTCCTGCCGGAATAATGCTTCGGTCGGACGATGGTGGCTGGACCGCCATTGCCGCGATGGGCGATTATCCCGGCAGCATCCGCTGCAGGATGCGGTCGCGGTAGATGAAGACGTGGGCCATCGTCGCCGCCACATGAATGCCGACGAATGCCAACAGCGTCCACTCCATCGCCTGATGCCAGCCGTCGATGAACTTGCCCGCCGCTGCATTGTCCGAGGCGAGCATCGGCAGCGGCACGATATAAAAAAATGACAGCGACCAGCCGCGAAACGAGGCGAACAGCCAGCCGGTAAGGGTCGTCGCCAACACCAGCGCATAGAGCGCCCAGTGCACGGCCTCGGACGTCAGCCGCTGCCAGGGAGGCAGCGAGCCGTCCGGTGCGACGGGGTGGGCAAGCCGCCAGCCGAACCGTAGAAGGATGAGCGCCAGGATGACGATCCCAAGGGAGACATGGAATGTCATGGGGGCACCGGGCTTGTCGCCACGATGAATGTCCGGCATGAGCCAGCCGATCAGATATTGCATGAGCAAGAGCGCCACGACGAGCCAGTGGAATAGCTTCGCGGTGGTGCCGTATTGCAAACGATCGGCCATGCGCGTCCCTTCATCGAAGTTGTCATGATTTCTTCGAGTCGTGACACCAGTGTGGCACATCCATGGCGCCGGTTCATCAAGGTTGCAGAAATCGCGTGGAGGTGCGCGACATCGGATTGACGGGCCCGCCGGCGCTGCGCTCGCCCTCGCTCGAATTGCTTCCGGGGACCGGAAAGGCGTAGCCGATGATCGTTTTGATGACCCAGCGATCGGATGAAGGCGTCAAGCCATAGCCAACGCCGAAGTCCACGTCGACGACGCCGAGCTTGAAATCGGTAACCAGGAACAACGTGTGTTGCTGATCGGCAAGCTTCGGCATGTTCCCGATCTCGCCAAAGTCCGCGTAATATTCGAGACCCAAAAACGTATCCGGGGCGAGCTTTCGCGCCAGACGCGCGGCGGGCGCAAAATCCAGCTCGCCCAGCTTTCCAAAGCCGGCATCCACGATCGGGTTGACGATGAATTCGTAGTCCGCGTTACGGACACCGATGATCGGCCGCACCTCCAGCGCAAACCTCGTCTGCGCGAAGGGCGGTGTCGTGTTGCTGAATTCCAGATTGACGCCGTAGAAGAAATCACGCTGGTCGGCGTGGGGCGAGACGAACAGGGTTCGCAGCTTGAAGGAATCGGACAGGAATTTCTGATCCTGGACGGCAAAGGGCAGATAGAGGCCGACCTCCCACCAGTCGGTGAGGCCGTAGGCAAATTCGGGCGTGCCGTTGAGGCTGTGGTTGGACCCGAGGCCGCCGGGAAACGGCGGATCCTTGAGCCCAAGCGCGACATAGTTGAGATGCTGCTCGATCGTGAATTGGCCGACGGCCGCAATGCTAGCGTTGTAGACCTGGATTTCGTCGATCGCCCATGCCGGCTGCCCCAGCACCATCGATAAGGCCGCGCCGGCCAAAACGCTGAGCAGGCGGTGACAGCCGCACTTGACACGTCGCTTCAGCATCGCCGCAAAACCTTTTAGGCCGCACCAATGAGAATGCCGACGGCGAGCACGATGACGCCGCCCAGGACGATCTGGAATACCGCCTGCAGGAATGGCGTGTCCATATAGCGCGCCCGAATAAAGGCGATCGCCCACAGTTCGAAGAACACCACAATGCCGGCAATCGCGGTCGCGATCCAGAACGCATTGGCCCAGGAGTCCGGCACCAGATACGGCATCGAGTGCCCGAGGCCGCCGAGCGCGGTCATCACGCCGCTGGCCGCGCCGCGCAGCCATGGCGAACCGCGCCCGGTCAGCGAGCCGTCATCCGACAGCGCTTCCGCAAAGCCCATGCTGATGCCGGCGCCGATCGAGGCGGCGAGACCGACAAGGAATGTTTGCGAGTTCTGATGCGTCGCAAAGGCCGCGGCGAACAGCGGCGCGAGCGTCGATACCGACCCGTCCATCAATCCGGCGAGACCCGGCTGTACATATTGCAGAACGAACACGCGCCGGCGGGTCCTGTCTTCCTCCGCGCGCACATCGGGCTTGAGGATTTCACTGGTCAGTTTGGCCGCGGTCTTTTCGTGGCCTTTTTCCGCCTCCGCGAGGTCGCCGAGCAGCCGGCGGACACCGACATCCTGGGTTTGTTCGGCGGCCTTGACGTAGAACCGCTCGGCTTCGAACTCCATCGTCCCGACTTCCTTGCGGATGGTGTCGAGCGACAGATTCTTGGTGAGCCAGATCGGACGGCGGCGCAAAAATCCTTTGACGTTGTCCCTGCGAATAGGCGGGAGATTGGGGCCGAAACGCTTTTCGTACATCTCCAGCAGCATGTGGCGATGGGTTTTTTCCTCCTCGGCCATTTCCTCAAACAGCTTGGCCGATTCCGGATAGCGCTCCGCCAGATCCTCGGCGAAGGTCATGTAGATGCGGCTGTCTTCCTCTTCCGCGGAGATCGCAACGGCCAGCACTTCGCGCTCGGTCAAATCGGCGAAATTCTTCACAGCACGCCCTTTTTTCGATTTAGAATTATTCTAAATCTTTTATATGCGTGCACAGTTAGTTGGTCAAATCATTCAAGTACTCGCGCCCGCGCGCAGGAACGCGATCAATAACCTGTTCACTTCCACGGGCTGCTCTTGTTGCACCCAGTGCCCTGCGCCGTCGACCAGATGACAGCCGAGCATTCGGGTGCAGGCCGCCGCCCGCATCGCCTCAAAGACGCCGGGACGCTGATAGGTGCCCCAGTCCTGCTTGCCCGAGATGAAGCAGGACGGCACGTCGATGCTGCGGCCGGACCAGGTTTCGAGCTCGGCGGTGAACAGGCCGGAGGTGCCGCAGCGATACCACTGCAAGCCGCCCTGGAATCCGGTGCGTTCATATTCGGCGCTGTAGAAGGCGAGTTCGCGGTCGGGCAGCCATTGGTTGGCAGCGATTGTCTCCGCCGGCGGCATTTCCGCAGCCACCGTCTCGGCCATGTTGCGCGCGATATCCATCACGTAATAGGTCGGCAGCTTTGCGAGTTCACCCGCGGACCAGGATTGCAGCGGATAAGGCTGGTTGTCTTTCCAGTCCGCGCTCTTGTGATGGTAATAGGCGCGCAGGAAATCATGCACGCCCTGCGGCGCGTGCCACATGTCCGCGTTGGCTTCGCGCGTCGAATAGTACCATTGATAATGCTTGCGCGGGCGCGGCAGCGCGGCCAGCTCGCGATGCACGGGATCCTCGCGCTTTGGCTTTGGTGGCGCGTCGACGGTATCAAAGGCAAGCTGCGGTGCGCCTGCGAACGGTGCGCTCATCAGGACAACCGATCGAAACACGTCGGGCCGGATCAGCGCGCACCACGCGGCGACTGAACTGCCGAAATCATGCCCGACCACGGCGGCGACCGAGCGATAGCCGAACGCCGACACCAGGCCGAGCGCGTCGCGCACCAGATTGGTGAGCCGGAATGAAGGGAGGTCGCCATCGTAATGCGCATCCCAGCCGGTGGTGCGGCCGTAGCCGCGCTGGTCCGGCGCGATCACGTGATAGCCCGCCTCCGCCAGCGCCGGCATCACCTTGCGCCAGCTAAAGCTGAGTTCGGGAAAACCATGCAGCAACAGCACGCACGGCCGGCCTTCGTCCTCAAAGCCCGCCTCCAGCACGTGCATGGAGAGGCCGTTGATGTCTTCGACGAAGCGCGAGCGGATGCCGGAGGGGAGTGGGATGGCGGGGAGGGGCGTTGTGATCATGGATTGCATTGCTTTCCTCAAATCGTCCGGGGCAAGTGACGAGCGAGCCGGGACGACGACAAAGAAATGCGCTCCGCGTCAAACCCGCGCCTCGGTCTTTGGCCAGTACTTGTCGCGCAGATGACGCTTCACCAGCTTGCCGGTGGGCGTGCGCGGCAGTTCGGCCTGGAAGTCGATGCTCTTCGGGCATTTGATCGGCGACAGGTGCCGGCGGCAGAACAGGATCAGCTCGGCCTCCAGCTCTTTGCCCGCCTTCGCCATGTCGTGCGGCTGCACCACCGCCTTGACCTCTTCCCCCATCTCCTCGTTTGGCACGCCGAACACCGCGACGTCGGCGACTCCCGGATGGGTGATTAGCACGTCCTCGGTCTCCTGCGGGTAGATGTTCACGCCGCCGGAAATGATCATGTAGGACTTGCGGTCGGTGAGATAGAGGAAGCCTTCCTCGTCGAGATAGCCGACGTCGCCGAGCGTCGACCAGCCCTTAGCGTTGTAGGCGCGCTTCGTCTTCTCGGGATCGTTGTGATAGGAGAACACCGGCGCGTCGGCGAAATACACCGTGCCGATCTGCCTTACCGGCACTTCCTGGTCGTTCTCGTCGAGTATCCTGATCTTGCCGACTACCGCGCGGCCAACGGTGCCGCGATGGCTCAGCCACTGCTGCGAGGTCGATACCGTGACGCCGTTGCCTTCGGAGCCGGCGTAATATTCGATCAGGATCGGTCCCCACCACTCGATCATCTTTGCCTTGACGTCGATCGGACACGGCGCGGCGGCGTGGATCGCGCCCTTCAGCGACGAAACGTCGTAGCGCTTGCGCACCTCTTCCGGCAGCTTCAGCATGCGCACGAACATGGTCGGCACCAGCTGCGACTGGGTGACCTTGTATTTCTCGATCAGCTTCAAGAATTCCTCGGCGTCGAAGGATTCCATGATGATCGAGGTGCCCCCTAGCGTGATCGCCATCATGTTGAAGCGCAGGGGAGCTGCGTGATAGAGCGGCGCCGGCGACAGATAGATGCTGTCGGCGTTCATCCCGCACATGTCGGCGCAGAGAATTTTCAGGAACGGATTCGGCAGGTCGATCGGGTTGTGGTCCGACGCCCGCTTGATGCCCTTGGGGCGGCCGGTGGTGCCCGACGAATACAGCATGTCATAGCCGGCCTCTTCATCCGGGATCGGCGTGGTCGGCTGCTTCGCCAGCTCCTTGTCCCATGAGCGGAAACCCGGCAGCGGCTCGTCGATCATGTAGAACAGCGGCGCGCCCGGGGCGTTCAAGACCAGCCCTTTGATCTGCTCGGCGCATTTCGGCGAGGTGATGACGAGCCGCGCGCCGCAGTCCTTGACGATGTAGCCGATTTCGTCCTGGGTGAGGTAACGGCTGATCGCGGTATAATACAGTCCGCTGCGCTGCGCCGCCCAGCAGATTTCCATGAACGCCAGCCGGTTCTCGATCAGGAATGCGATGTGATCGCCGGCCTTCAGGCCAAGCGAGCGGAACAGATGAGCGCCCTGATTCGATAGCTCGTCGAGCTCGCGATAGGTGATCGCCTCGCCGGTGCCGGCCATCTGATAGGCGATCTTGTTCGGCTGGGTGCGGGCGTAAATCGACGGATGGGTCATGGGCGTTTCCTTGAGCGAGCGCGAACGGCGAATAGCGAGCAGCGAATAGAAGGACGTTGGTCCGCATCCATTCGTTACTTGCTACTCGCCAATCGCCTCCGCTTTTTTACAACCGCTCCACGATGGTCACATTGGCCATGCCGCCGCCTTCGCACATGGTCTGCAGGCCGTAGCGCTTGTTGCGCTGCTTCAGCGCGTTCAAGAGCGTGGTCATCAGCTTGGTGCCGGAGCCGCCGAGCGGGTGGCCGAGCGCGATGGCACCGCCGTTAACGTTGAGCCTTGCGGGGTCCGCGCCGGTGGTCTTCAGCCACGCCGTCGGCACCGAGGCGAAGGCTTCGTTGACCTCGTACAGGTCGATATCGTCGATCGACATGCCGGCCTTCTTCAGCGCGCGCTCGGTGGCGGGCAATGGTGCCTCCAGCATGATCACGGGATCGCCGCCCATCATGGTCATGTGATGGACCCGCGCCATCGGTTTGATGCCGAGCGACTTCAGGCCTCTCTCATTGACGACCATCACGCCGGAGGCGCCGTCGCAGATCTGGCTGGCGCTGGCGGCGGTGAGCTTGCCGTTCTCCGCGATCAGTTTGACGCCCTTGATGCCATCGAGGCTGGCGTCGAAACGAATGCCCTCGTCGACGGCATGGATATCGGTCGAACCGTCCGCGCGGGTGATCGGCAGCGGAATGATCTCGTCCTTGAACCTGCCCGCTTGCGTCGCGGCGATCGCGCGCTGGTGGCTGCCATAGGCATACTCGTCGAGGTCGTCCTTCGAGAGGCCGTATTTCTCCGCCATCATTTCGGCGCCGGTAAACTGGCTGAACTGGATATGGGGGTAGCGTTTCTCGATGTTCGGGCTCTTGTAGTGACCGAAACCGTTCTTCGCCGGCAGCGACGAGGCCAGTCCCATCGGCACGCGCGTCATCGCCTCGACGCCGGCGGCAATCACCACATCCATGGATCCGGACATCACCGCCTGCGCCGCGAAATGCAGCGCCTGCTGCGACGAGCCGCATTGGCGGTCGATCGACGTTCCCGGCACGCTCTCCGGCAGTTTTGAGGCCATGATGGCGTTGCGCGCGATGTTGTTGGACTGCTCGCCGACCTGCATGACGCAACCCATGATCACGTCCTCGACCTGGTCGGGTGCGGCGCCGGAGCGTTCCACCAGCGCATCCAGCACCGAGGCTGCGAGATCCGCCGGATGCCAGCCGGCGAGGCGACCTCCCTTGCGGCCGCCAGCGGTTCGCGCGGCGGCGACGATGTAAGCCTCGGCCATGTGCATTCTCCCTGATTTGTTATCGGTGGGCTTGATTGACGCGACCCGATTTAAGTGGCACTGCCGGATTTAGTCAATCAATCAATTAACGCTTGAGTGAGGCCGCACCTTGGGGTTAGCTGCGCGCCTGTTTCCCGGCAGGAAGGTCATGGGCTCACAGTTGAATACCGATATATCGACCAAACTTCCGCCTTCGAGAAGCAGCACGGCGGAAAAACTGCTGCTCGCAGCCAGCGAACTGATGATCGAGCGCTCGTCGATCGAGGTGTCCCTGAGCGACATCGCGCAGAAATCCGGCGTCAACTCGGCGCTGGTAAAATATCATTTCGGCAACAAGGACGGCCTGCTGCTGGCGCTGTTGGCGCGTGATGCGGCGACCGAAATGGCGCAGCTCGAATATCTCTTGGCGCAGCCGATTACCCCCACCGCAAAACTGAAGCTGCATATCGCCGGCATCATCGGGGCTTACCGCCAGTTCCCTTATATGAACCGGCTGATCCATTACCTGCTGCATGAAAGCAGCGCGGAGGCCGCCGATGAGGTGTCGAAATTCTTTGTCGCGCCGTTGCTCGACTTCCACCGCCGTCTGCTCGCGGAGGGCGTCAAATGCGGCGAGTTCCGCAAGATCGATCCGGTGCTGTTCTACACCAGCCTGATCGGCGCCTGCGACCATCTGTTTTTCGCCCGGCACGCGATGTCGCGCGCCACCGGCGTCGGTCCGGTCACCGACGAGGTCTGCCGCCAATACATCCGGCACATGGAAGCGCTGATTTGCGGAGGCATGCTCAGGACCAACACGGAGGAGACGGTCGCGACATCGGGATGACGGCCGCGCGGCTTCAAGACCAACAAGAACACTTTCAAGACCACAGGAAACGCCCAGGGAGAGCTTTTATCATGCAGATGAAAGACATTGCCGTTCTCATCACCGGCGGCGGCTCCGGCCTCGGTGCCGCGACCGCGCGTGCGATGGCCGCCAAGGGCGCCCGGGTCGCGGTGCTCGATCAGAGCAAGGAGAATGCCGAGAAGGTCGCGGCCGAGGTGAAGGGCATTGCGGTGGTCGCCGACGTCACCGACGAGGAGCAGGTCAAGGCCGCGATTGCAAAGGCCGAGGCGGCGCATGGGATTGCGCGCGTGCTGGTGAACTGCGCCGGTATCGGTGGCTCACAGCGCATCGTCGGCAAGGACGGCGTCTATCCGCTGGCCAAGTTCGCGCGTATCATCAACGTCAACCTGATCGGTACCTTCAACGTGCTGCGGCTGTTCGCCGAACGCCTGTTGACCGAATCCCCTGTCGGCGAGGAGCGCGGCGTCATCATCAACACCGCAAGTGTCGCGGCCTATGAGGGCCAGATCGGCCAGATCGCCTATTCGGCTTCCAAGGGCGGCGTGGTCGGCCTGACGTTGCCTGCGGCGCGCGATCTCGCCCAGCACAAGATTCGCGTCAACACCATCGCGCCCGGCCTGTTCCTGACGCCGCTGTTGATGGGCCTGAGCGAGGAGGCGCGCACCAGCCTGGGCGCGCAGGTGCCGCATCCGGCACGGCTCGGCGATCCCAGCGAATACGGCAACCTCGCCGTCCATATCGTCGAGAACGCGATGCTCAATGGCGAGACGATCCGTCTCGACGGTGCGATCCGCATGGCGCCGAGGTAGCTTTTTCTTCCCTCTCCCCTTGTGGGAGAGGGTGTCTTCGCGAAGCGAAGACGGGTGAGGGGTTCTATCCGGTTAGCAACCCCTCACCCGATCGAATGCAAGGCTAGCGCCGGAGTTTCCCTCTCCCACAAGGGGAGAGGGCGCAGCAATCGGCACCGCAGCAGTTACGAGCGCCTACCGCGGAACGACAAGCAAAAGGTAGTAAACCGCCATGAATTTCGATTTCTCCGATGAGCAAAAGCAGTTGCGCGACGAGGCGAGGAAATTTCTCGCCGAGAAGTGCCCGCCCAAGGCGGTGCGCACCGTCCTCGACGGCAACGCGCCGTATGACCGCGAATTGTGGAAGGGCCTCGCCGGCATGGGTTTTCTCGGCGTCGCGATCCCGGAAGCCTATGGCGGCGCGGGTGCCGGACATCTCGAACTCTGCGTGATCGCCGAAGAAATGGGCCGTGCGCTGGCGCCGGTGCCGTTTTCTTCAACCGTCTATCTTGCCGCCGAAGCTCTGCTGATCGCCGGAAGCGAGGCGCAAAAGCAGAAATGGCTTCCCTTGATTGCGGGGGGCTCCGCGATCGGCACGCTGGCGCTGTTCGAGGGCAAGGGCAATCCGTCGCCACAAGCAATAAAGCTCTCTGCGTCCGGCAACGGTCTCAGCGGCGTGAAAAAGCCGGTGCCCGACGGCGCGATCGCCGATTTTGTCATTGTCGCCGCCCGTATGGGCTCCACGGGGCGCGACAGCGATATCTCGCTGTTCCTGGTCGACATGAAGGCCGGCGGTGTCGAGGCCAAAGCGCTGACCAACGTCGATCCGTCGCGCGGCCAGGCTGAACTTGACTTCAGAAATTGCAGGGCCGAGCCGCTCGGTGCCGCCAATGAAGGCTGGAGCATTGTCGCGCAGGTGCTGGATCGCGCCGCGGTACTGATGGCCTTCGAGCAGGTCGGCGGCGCCGACCGCGCGCTGGAAATGGGCCGCGATTACGCGCTCGATCGTATCGCCTTCGGCCGGCCGATCGGCTCATTCCAGGCGGTGAAGCACATGCTCGCGGACATGTACGTCTCGGCGACGCTGGCGCGATCGAATTGCTACTACGGCGCCTGGGCGCTCTCGACCAATGCCTCGGAATTGCCGGAAGCCGCCGCCGCCGCGCGCATCAGCGCGACGCAGGCGTTCCAGCATTGCGCCAAGAACAACATCCAGGTCCATGGCGGCATGGGGTTCACCTGGGAGTTCGACTGCCACCTGTATTACCGCCGCTCGAACGCGACGGCGCTGGCGCTCGGCTCGCTCTCTTATTGGGAGGACGCGCTGATCGACCGGATGCGGAAGCGGAACGCTGCGTAGCTTTACCAACGTCATTCCGGGATGCGCAGACCCGGAATCCGATTCGGGTCGAGATTCCGGGCTCGCGCTGAAGCACTCCGGAATGACAGAAAGCAGGTGACGCCAATGAATTTCGATGACACCCCGCAGGAGGCCGCGTTCCGCAGCCAGGCGAAAGCCTGGATCGCGGCCAATGCGCCGAAGCAATTTGAAGAAGAGCTCAGGAAAGCCTCGCTCGGCCGCACCCAGCTTAAGGGTGCCAATATCCTTGAAGTCGCAAAGGCCTGGCAGAAGAAGAAGGCCGATGCCGGCTGGGCCTGTCTGCATTGGCCGAAGGAATATGGCGGGCGGGGCGCAACCCCGATCGAGCGCGTGATCTGGCAGCAGGAGGAAGGCCCGTTCGGCAGGCTCAGCGGCATGTTCATCATCGGCCACGGCATGTGCGGGCCCACCATGATGGCGTTTGCCAGCGAAGATCAGAAACGCCGCTATCTGCCGCCTCTCGCGTCGGGCGAAAACATCTGGTGCCAGTTGTTCTCCGAACCCGCCGGCGGATCCGACGTCGCGGGCCTGCGCACGCGCGCGGAGAAGCGCGGCGATGACTGGATCATCAACGGCCAGAAAATCTGGACGTCGGGCGCCCATTATTCCGACTACGGCATCCTGCTCACCCGCACCGATCCGACGGTGCCCAAGCACAAGGGGCTCACCATGTTCTTCCTGGACATGAAGAGCGAAGGCGTCGAGATCAAGCCGATCAAGCAGGCCAATGGTGCCTCCGATTTCAACGAAGTCTATTTCACCGATGTGAAGATTCCGGACGCCCAGCGGCTGGGCGCCGTCAATGACGGCTGGAACGTGTCGCTGACCACTTTGATGAACGAGCGCATGTCGATCGGCGCCGGCGTTGCGACCGGCTTTCCCGAATTGTTCGAATTCTGCAGCAATCTGATGCTGGAGGATGGGCTTGCGATCGACGACCGCAACGTTCGCTCGAAACTCGCACATTGGGCGGTGCGCGCCAGCGGCCTCAAATACACCAGCATGCGCGCGATCTCGGCACTGTCGAAGGGCGAGCGTCCCGGACCTGAGAATTCGATCGGCAAGCTGGTCGCGGGATCGATGATCCAGGATATCGCGGCTTTCGCGATGGACCTGCAGGGTGCGGCGGGCGCACTCAGCGGGCCTGAAGACGCGGAGGCTGGCGGAAGATTTCAGGCGATGCTGTTGCGCGCGCCCGGCACCCGTGTCGAAGGCGGCACCGACGAGATCATGCGCAACATCATCGCCGAGCGCGTGCTGGGACTACCCGGCGACATCCGGGTCGACAAGGACGTGCCGTTCAACCAGATACCGACCAAAGGACGGACGTGACCTCATCCTGAGAAGCCGCGCCAAGCGCGGCGTCTCGAAGGATGCGCGGCCTCATGGTTCGAGATGGCGCAAGCGCCTCCTCACCATGAGGGGAGACATGGGATGCTAGATCAGAGAGGACCACCATGAATTTCGACGACACGCCGCAGGAGGCCGCGTTCCGCAGCCAGGCGCGCAAGTGGATCGACGCCAACGCGCCCAGGGAATTCGAGGCGGAGCTTTCGAAGGCTTCGCTTGGCCGGATCAAATTGAAGGAGCACGACATCGTCGAGGTGGCGAAGGCCTGGCAGAAGAAGAAGTCCGAGGGCGGCTGGGTCTGCCTGAACTGGCCCGAAGAGTATGGCGGGCGCGGCGCGAGCGCCGTCGAACGCGTGATCTGGCAGCAGGAGGAGGGCGTCTACTTCAAGCTTACAAGTCCGTTCCAGATCGGCGAAGGCATGTGCGGGCCGACGCTGATGGCCTATGGCAGCGAAGCCGACAAGCGGCGTTATCTGCCGAAGATCGCCTCGGGCGAGGAAATCTGGTGCCAGCTGTTCTCGGAGCCATCAGGCGGATCCGATGTGGCCGGCCTGCGCACCCGTGCGGAAGCCGACGGCGACCACTGGATCATCAACGGCCAGAAGATCTGGACCTCCGGCGCGCATTACTCCGATTACGGCATTCTCATCACCCGCACCGATCCCACCGTGCCCAAGCACAAGGGTCTGACCATGTTCTACATCGACATGAGAAGCCCGGGCGTCGAGGTCAGGCCGATCAAGCAGGCCAACGGCATGCAGGAATTCAACGAGGTGTTCTTCACGAACTTGCGGATTCCGGACACGCAGCGACTTGGTGCGGTCGGCGACGGCTGGAACGTGTCGCTGACCACGCTGATGAACGAGCGGATGACGATCGGCGCCAGGCTCGCGACCGGATTTTCAGAGGTCTTCGATTTCTGCTGCAACCTGATGACCGAAGAGGGGCCCGCGATCGACGATCGCGCCACGCGCTCAAAACTCGCCAACTGGGCGGTGAGAAACAGCGGCCTGAAATACACCAGCATGCGTTCGATCTCGGCTCTCTCCAAAGGCGAGCGGCCGGGACCGGAAAACTCGATCGGCAAGCTGGTCGCGGGCTCGATGCTGCAGGATATCGCGATGTATGCGATGGATCTGCAAGGCGCGAGCGGCATGCTGACCGACCCTGAAGTTGCCGAAGCCGCCGGTCAGTTCCAGGCCATGCTGATGTCGTCGCCGTCGACGCGCATCGCCGGCGGCACCGACGAAATCCTGCGCAACATCATCGCCGAACGCGTGCTGGGGTTGCCCGGCGACATCCGCGTCGACAAGGATGTGCCGTTCAACAAGATCCCGACCAGGGGGCGGTGAGCATGACCGATAGCATTGCCAATCCACGGGCCGGCCGGCACAGCATCGAAGAACGGATCGGTGTGCTCGAGGAATTGCTGGGCGAACGCTATTCCTGCCGCGCGTTCCGGCCCGACCCGGTGCCGCGCCCGACCATCGAGAGGATATTGAAGACGGCGCAACGCACGGCGTCCTGGTGCAACAGCCAGCCGTGGCAGGTCGTGATTGCAAGCGGCGAAGCCAAGGAACGCTTCCGCAAGGAGATTTACGCCACGGTCAGTTCCGGCGCGTCGGAAGACGGCGACTTTGCGTTTCCGCGGGAATATCGCGGCGTCTATCTGGAGCGCCGCCGGGAAAGCGGCTTCCAGCTCTACAACACGCTCGGCATCGCGCGCGGTGACAAGCTGGCCTATGCGAAGCAGGCGCTTGAGAATTACAATTTCTTCGGTGCGCCGCATGTCGCCATCATTCACACCGAAGAAGCGCTCGGCATCTATGGCGCGATCGACTGCGGAGCCTATGTCGGCAACTTCATGCTGGCCGCGCAGGCGCTTGGCCTCGGCAGCATCGCGCAGGCGGCGCTGGCGCGTCAATCCGGCCTGATCCGGCGTCATTTCAAGCTGGGCGACGACCGCCGGGTGGTCTGCGGGATATCATTTGGCTTCCCGGATCATGATCACCGGATCAACAGCTACCGGACTTCGCGCGCCGGCCTCGCGGAAACCGTCACGTTCGTTGACGAGTAACCTGAGAGGTCGCGGTGATCAAAACCGCGGCGGGCGCTTTTCAGAAAACGCCTTGATGCCTTCCTTGATCTCGGCGCCGCGCATGCTTTCGCGATGGCGGCGGTCGGCGGCCTCCTCGTCGAGCTTGCCGCGGGCGAATTCGTTGATGGTCCGTTTCATGCCGCGCATTGCGACCGGCGCGTTGCCGGCAAGAATGGCGGCAAGCCTGTCGACCTCTTCGTCGAGTGCCTCGGCCGGCACGACTGCGGTGAGATAGCCGATCCGCAACATCTCCACTGCGCCAATCTTTTCGGCGGTCAGGAACAGCCTCTTGGCATTGTCGACGCCGAGGCGCGCCACGTAGCGCGCGATGCCGCTCTTGTAATAGTGCAAGCCGAGGCGCGCCGCCGGCATGAACATTTCACAGGTGTCGACGGCGATCCGGAAGTCGCAGGCCAGTGCCAGATCGGTCGAGCCGCCATAGACGCCGCCATTGAGGCGGCAGATGGTGGGAACGCCGATATCCTCAAGTCGGTTGACGACGACTTCAAACGCCGATCCGGCGCTTCGCTCCTCGACGGCGCTGACCGCGCGCTCGGCGACCGAGTTGAGATCATAGCCGGCGCTGAAAGCGCGGCCGGTGCCGGTGAGCACCAGAACCCGGATCGCCGAATCGGCCTCGATCCGGTCGAACAGTCTCAGCAGGGCATCGAGATCAAGGGCCTGCAGCCGGTTCAGATGGCTCGGCCGATTGAGACGGATGGTGGCACGGGCGCCGTTGAGTTCGAGCACCGGCGGGCTTGCCGTGGCTTCGGCTTCCGACATGATGATCTCCGTTTATTTTTGTTTGAGCATGATCCCCGCGCAATGGCTACACGTTTGTCGCGAGGGAAAACCGGTTGCCACTTGCGCAAACGCGGCCCTTCGGGTCCGGACCATGCACTATTTGTTTTCCAGCACGCGCCGCTTAGCTTCGGTATCGATGGTCTCGGCGAGATCGGGATGCCGCGCCATCAGCAGGCGGAAATCGACGAGATCGAGCACCAACAGCTTCGACACGCGCGTTGTGGTGATGTTGGCCGAGCGCAGATTGTTGCCGAGCAACGCCATTTCGCCGAAGAACGCGCCGTTCCCGAGCGTCACCTTCTTGCCCGGCAAATCGACCTCGACCTCGCCGGCGGCGATGAAATACATGCAGTCGCCGACCTGCCCCTTGCGGATGATCATGGTGCGCGCCGGCAGGTCTATGGTGCGCAGCATGCCGGTGACGTCGGCGATCGCCGCAGGTCCCAGCGCGGCAAAAAACGGCACCTTGCTCACCGACTCCCAGGTCTTCAGGAAATTATCGCGGCGGGTTTCCGCTGCAAAGCCGGTGGCGAGGATGCCGGTCCAGAGCCCGAACACACCAAGGCCGCAGATCATGACGACCGCCGCGATCATCCGGCCGAGCGGGGTAATCGGCACCACGTCGCCATATCCGGTCGTGGTCAGGGTCGCGACCGCCCACCACAATGCCGCGGGCACGCTGCCGAAGCCGGCCGGCTGCACGTCGCGCTCCAGAAGATGCTCCGCGACCGAGGCCACCAGCAGCACCATCAGGAAGATCACCAGCACGCTCAAGAGCGGCCCGGATTCCAGTGCCAGCACCCGGCGCAATTGCCGCAGGCCCGGAATTCCCGGCACCACCTTGAGCATCCAGAGCACGCCAAACAGCCATGCGGATTTGGGGTTCACGCCAGCCATCATGGCGAGCGGCACGGCAGCTGCCGCGACGGCGTCCACGAGCCCTCGGAAGGATAGTGCGTAAGCCCATCCGCGACCCGCCGCAAAGGCATGGCGAAGCCTGACCGCCCATTCGAACACAAAGAAAGCCAGGCACGCCCACAGCACGGCGTCGACATAGTGATGTGCCGCCTCATAGGCGGGGTCGACGGTGAGTAGAAGCATCATGCCGACGCCGGCGGCGACGGCGACATAGGCCGGCTTGGTCATGTTGCGGCCGGTGGTTGCGGCCACAAATTGCGCAAGGGCTGGGAAAACAAGCGGCTTGGACATTGGGACGCGGGCGCCTGTTGCTGGAAAATACCTGGTCCGGCCATGCTCGGAGTGACCGGGTCCGACAAAGTGCCCGTGCGGGGGGAGGCCGTCAACGAAATGCGAAAAACAGCGTTATCGCCGGACCCGAAAATGGCCCCATCGGCGGGCTATCTGACCGGTCCCGAACGCAGCAGGCGGCGGATGGCGGCGAACCGGTGCGGTCGGCAGCCGCCGCAGGTCCGCAAACCCCAACTCCGTTCACGCGCTTTGCGCCGTCTTGACGATCACCATATTGTCGTCATGGCCGGTCTGCCGCTAGAGACTCTCGCGCCGCATGCCGATCTCGTCGCGCACGAATTCATATCCGAGCCTGAACGTGTCTAGTCCGTCGCTGGAAATGGTGCCGTCGCGCAGTCCGATCACCGCGCGGCGAAGGATGCTTTCGAGTTCGTCTTGCAGGGTATCGAGCGCGTCCATCGAGCCGGCATGCGCGATCCTCTCGCCGATGTCGAGAATGGCGGCAGCGAGTTCGCTGGCCTTCTCCGGCGCAACCCTCGTCACCTTGGCGTAGATCCCGACAAGGATCGAACCGATGATGCTCAGCGCGCCGGCGCCGAAGTACATGAGGTCGCTGTAACGTTCCATGAACGACTTGGTGTCGTCATTGATATATTCGGCGGCGCCCGGGTGGGCGACGATGAAGGCATCCTTGTCGACGTCGGCCGGTTCGATCCGTCACCATGCCGGCGCCGAGGGTCGCCTGAACAAAACCGTAAATATCTAAAAAAGAACGATAATCTTCTTGTCCGTCGATGATATCCGCCCCTCAGCGGATTGCAAATAAGGCGCACCTGGTGACCTACCGGCGGAACCCAGTCGAAGCCATGGGGCGTATCCTGTTAGGCCACCTAGCGTTTTTCTTGGCGTTTTTCGAGTTCCCTGCTGGTGCAATCCGGGCCGGGAGATGTCATAAAAGGCCAATACCGGCCGATTTGTCCGAGGCCTTAAGAAGAAGTTGCGCTGAACGCCTCCGTCCTTTCCTATTCGAAGTCACTCTAGCGAGGGCGTCAGCTTGTCGTTTCCCCCCATGTCCGCGTCGGTTCCGGTAGGCGCGCTGATCGGATGGATGCTGCTGCTTACCGTCAAGCACGTCATCGCCGATTTCGTCCTGCAGACTACCTGGATGGCCATCGGCAAGGACCAAAGGACCGGATGGGCGCTGCCGCTCTTGGCCCATTGTCTTGTGCATCTTGCGGTTGCAATGGTGCTGATCCTGATCGTGGCGCCGCAGTTCTGGTTTGTCGCCCTGGTCGATTTTACCATTCACATCACGGTCGACCGCGCCAAGGGATTCATTGCATCGAGATTTGGCGTGACGCAGGAGCATAAGCATCCCTGGTTCTGGACGCTGATCGGGGTGGACCAGGCGCTGCATCACCTGACCGGTTTCGGTCTCTCGGTTTTCATGGCGGCGAACGGCTGATCGGGCCTGTTTCGCGAAGGACGTCGCGGACAAACACGCTCAGATGGCGTGGCCCGACATCCCGTTCGATCGGGCTCCAGCCCAGTCTCTCGTAATAGGCCGTGCGTTGCAGACGCGCGCAAAGATAGGCGCGGCCAAAGCCCAGGTCGAAGCAGCCCTGCGTGGCTCGGTCGACCAGCGCGCCGCCAACGCCGCGCTGGCGCGCGCTCGGCTCGACCCACACCGCTGCCACCCATGGCGTCAAATGCGGCCGTTCGGCAAGGTCGGATGCGATCACTGAGGCGGTGCCAAGAAACAACGCGCCGTCATGGGCGACCAGTGCGAACGGAATCGGCGTGGCCGTCATGTTCTCACGCAGGCGGCCGGAAATGGCGTCAAACGGTGTGCCACCGGCTCGCCACCATGCCTGCCAGATCCGGTCGGCTACGGTGTCGAAAAATTGCGGACATTGTCGCAGGTCGGTGATGGTGAAGGAGAGCGACATGGTCTGGGGTACATCGACGAATAAGCATGGATGAGCAGGCGGGTTCTACTTCACCCTCCACGGGAGGGTAAGAAGAAAACTGCTATTTGCGCTCCACGCGCCCGCGCGGCATGCTTGCATACCGTGCCGAAGGAAATCCAGATGACCGAACAGCCACTCGCAAAGAAGACTGTGGACGTACTCGGCGCCCGTATCGCCTACCACGAGCGCGGCGAGGGAAGGCCTGTGCTGTTTCTGCACGGCAATCCGACCTCGTCCTATCTCTGGCGCGACGTCGTTCCGGAGCTTGAGGGACGGGGCCGGCTGATCGCGCCGGATTTGATCGGCATGGGCGATTCCGCCAAGCTGCCGTCGCCTGGCCCTGACACCTATCGCTTCACCACGCACCGCAAATATCTCGCCGCTTTTATCGATGCTGTGGTCGGTTCAGGCGAATCCCCGCTGCTCGTGGTGCACGACTGGGGCTCGGCGCTGGGCTTCGACTGGGCCAATCATCATCGAGGCCGCGTCCGCGGCATCGCCTATATGGAGGGGATCGTGCGGCCGATCACCGCTTGGGACGAATGGAGCGCGTCGGCCACGCCGATCTTCCAGGGCTTTCGCTCCGACAAGGGCGAGGCGATGATCCTCGATCGCAACATGTTCATTGAGCGGGTGCTGCCCGGGTCGGTGTTGCGGAAACTGACCGAGGCCGAGATGACGGAATATCGGAGGCCTTATCTCGCCCGCGAGGACCGCTGGCCGACGCTGACCTGGCCGCGGCAAATTCCGATTCTCGGCGAGCCCGCCGAAGTCGTGCAGATCGTCGCCGAATATTCGCAATGGATGGCGCAGAACGACATTCCGAAACTGTTCGTCAACGCCGAGCCCGGGGCCATTCTGATTGGTGCACTGCGGGATTTTTGCCGAAGCTGGAAAAACCAGACCGAAGTCACCGTGCCCGGATCGCATTTCATTCAGGAAGATTCAGGGCCGGCGATCGGCCGCGAGATTGCCAACTGGATGAAGGCACACGCGCTGTAGCGAATCGCGGCTTGCGCCTGCCCGATCGGGCCCTCCCGTTCAAGGACCCCCGTAGGCTAACGGGTTCTGTGGTTAACCTTTCGTTAGAGAGTCGCATTGCATCCTGCGTATCGGGGGATATGCAAATGTTTTCAAGCCGCGACGCCTTCGAGAACGATTTCTGCCCGGTTCGGGACGAATTGCTCGGCGAAATGTACCGCGCCAACGAGAACGGCCTGCCGCATCTGGTGGCGAGCGTTTCTTCCGATGTGCGGGCGATGCTGGCGCTGTTTTGCTATCGCAGAAGCCACCTGTATTCGTTGGCGCTCGCGATCGCCGCAAGCTGCAGCGAGCAGGAATTGATCCAGTTCGGCGGACGCGTCGGCTCAACCCTTTACGCGCTGTCCCGCGAACCGGCCGCGCGTGCCATGCCGCTATCGTCCTACGGCAACCGCAAGCCGATCACGCTGTCCACCAAGCCGCTCTCCACGTTCGCGCCCGTCGACGAGGAGCTTGATGAAGATTTGGCCGAAGCGATAACGGCATAACTCCGAAACAGCGAAAGCCTCGACTTCACCCCTACCCCTCCAGGGGAGGGTAATTCAGCACTGGCAACCCGTGCCGTCGCCGCGCCATGCCGCATTCGGCATCGCCGGGCATGCAGGTTCGGCACACCTCGGGACGAACGGCGTAAATGGTGCACGAGGTCTCGACCCCGATCCGGCCTGACAGCGCCGAGCAGCGGTCGCCGTCGCAGCGCATCCCCGATTGTCTATCGTTGACGAATTTTTCCGGGATGAGGTCGAGCGCAGCGTCTTCCTCGGTGGTGAAGCGCGGCCAGTTCCGCGAATAGGAACAGCAGGCCCCGCACGCCTGGCAGGGGCTTTCGCTCGTGGTCGCTGGATCTCTGGTTTCCATGCGTGATGGTCTAGCGCTTAAAGTCGTGACCGGCCAGTTGGCGCTTGGGTATGCGCATCAGATATCGCTCGGATGCTCCCAAACCAGGCTTCGCCGCCATTTCGCCCGGAGCAGGTCGCGCCGTTCGGGATATTTCTCGTCGAGATAGACGGCGTCGACGACGCGGTCGGTTCGGAAGCTGCGAAAATCGCGGCGCAGCTCGCACCACGCTGCCAGGATTCGCACCGCTTCGTGATAGCCGATCGCGATCGGCCAGATCGTGCGCTTGCTGTCACGGCCGTGTTCGTCGCGATAGTTCAGCGCGATCTTCTTGCCTTCGTGAATCTGGGCGCGTGTTCGCGCCATGTCGATGCGGTCGGGCTCCCTCTTCCAGCCCGGGCGGGCGCGGCTGGCGGGCTCCAGCACAAAGGGTCGCAAGCGTTCGGGGACGGTTTCGGCGATTTTCGCGATGAGGTCGGCTGCGGCGCGGGACAACACGGCATCGGCATGGCCGGCAACCCATTGCGCGCCGAGCACCGCCGCTTCGATCTCGTCGGGGGTGAGCATCAGGGGCGGCAGGTCGAATCCCTTCTCCAGAATGTAGCCCATGCCGGCCTCGCCGCGGATCGGCACGCGCTGCTCCATCAGGGTCGCGATGTCGCGGTAAATCGTCCGCTTCGAGGTTTCGAGCTCTGCGGCGATCGCGTCCGCCGTCAGCGGCTTTCGGGTGCGCCGGAGCACCTGAATGATCTGGAACAGACGGTCGGCACGTCGCATGGGCGTCTCTCGTATCTTTTTTCGAGGCCGCCATCCGATGCTGACAGCATGTTGGCAGCAGGTGGCAAGTATACCGGGGCAACACCCAAACCTAGAGGAATTTATCCATGATCATTCTCTACAGCCTCGATCTCTGGACGACGATGTCGCCGCTGCTGACACCACGGTGGCAGCAGGGGATGGCTAGCCTGAAACGCCTGCTCAAGAAATCGGGAGTGCTCTCGTGATCGTCGTCTATGGCTTTGGCCCCGGCTTCGGCTTGCCGGAAATCAGCCCTTTTGTGACCAAGACCGAAGTCCAGCTGAAGATGGCGGGCCTGCCCTATCGCAAGGAAAAGGCAAAGCCGACGGCTTCTCCCAAGGGGCAATTGCCCTACATCGACGACGATAGTGAGACGATTGCCGACTCCACATTCATTCGCGCGCACCTTGAAGGCAAGTACGGCTTCGATTTCGATGCCCCGCTCAGCTTGCAGGCGCGCGCGCAGGCCTGGGCGTTCGAGCGCATGATCGAACACCACCTCTATTGGGCCATGGTCGGCGCGCGCTGGGTCGACCCCGAGAATTTTGCCAGGGGACCGGCGCATTTCTTCGATGCGGCGCCGGAGCATTTGCGCGAAAAGCTTCGCGAGGACGCACAATTTCGCGTTGCCGAGAACTACCTTTTGAGCGGGCTCGGGCGTCACGCCCCGGACGAGGACATTGACCTTGCGGCGCGCTCGTTGTTCGCGCTGTCGGTCCAGCTCGGGGACAAGCCGTATTTGATGGGGGAGGCGCCCTGCGGCACCGATGCCACCGCATTCGGCGCGTTGGCCGGGATCCTGACGCCGTACTTCGCATCGCCATTGCGGGAGCGAACCGAGCAATTCGGAAACCTCACGGCCTATGTCGACCGGATGATGCTGCAATACTATCCGGACTTCGCCTGGACACCGCTGCGCCAGGCCGCGTGAACTTCAATTGGGGGAAGCGGGCTTCCCCTTCAGCGCCGCCAGCTCCGCTTCCAGTTCCGCGATGCGGGCATCGCGGGAGGCGAGTGCGGTTGCCACATCGGCGGCGTCGAATTTCTGCGGAATATGCTGCGGGCAGTTGGTATCCCACGCGGCAATCCGGAACAGGATCACCTGTTCGGGGCGGGCCTTGTAGCCTTGCGGCATCAGGGATTGCAGCAGCGCGGGATCGTCATCCACCACGCGCGCCTCGCCCCAGATCTTCACCCGGCGGCGATGGGCATAGTCCATCAGGAAGATGTACGCCTTGCGATTTTCAGACAGGTTGCCTTGCGTGATGTATTGCCGGTTGCCGCCGTAATCGACGAACGCCAGCGTGTTCTTGTCCAGCACCCTGATGAAGCCCTTTGGTCCGCCGCGATGCTGGATATAGGGCTGGCCATCGGCGGAGGCGGTTGCGAAATACAGACTGTTGGCGTCTGCGAGAAACGCGGCGAGGTTCCCGTCGATCTCGCTGCGCCAGCCGCCGCGCGCCTCGACATGGGCATAAGCTTCGCGCGATCCCTTGCGGGTCTGAATGGCCTTCACCGCCGGGGTGAACGCGACGTCGCTCGAGTAGGCGTGAAGATCTGACATCGGAAATCTCCGCGATCTTGGCTCATATCTTTGGGCGAGGATTCCGCCCTCTCGCGACTTAAAATGGACCTTTTCCATACTTAAACAATCTGTCGAATTGACAGTTGATAATTGCATTATATGAAATAATGCCATGGATCGTATCGATGCCATGCAGGCCTTTGTCGCGGTTGCGGACCTCCAGGGGTTTGCGCCGGCGGCGCGCAAACTCGGGCTTTCGCCGTCGGGCGTGACGCGGCTGATCGCGGCGCTGGAGGAACGGCTCGGCGCGCGGCTTTTGCAGCGGACCACACGGTCGGTGGCGCTGACGGATGTCGGCGCACGCTATCTGGAGCGCGCCAGGCGGATCCTCGCCGATGTTGAGGAAGCCGAAGGTGCGGCCGAGGGCGAACGCACGCTGCCGCGCGGACGTCTGGTGGTCTCGGCGCCGATCGGTTTCGGCCGTCTCCACGTCAGTCCGGTCACGTCGGAATATCTGAAACGCTATCCCGAGGTCTCCTGCGATCTGCGGCTGTCGGACCGCATGATCAATCTGGTGGAGGAGGGCATCGACCTCGCGGTCAGAATTGGTCACCTCGCCGATTTAAGCCTGGTGGCGCGCCATGTTGGCGAGATGCGGCGCATCGTGGTTGCCTCTCCCCGATACCTCAAAGCCCATGGCGAGCCGAAGACGCCCGAGGCCATCGCATCCCACCAGACCATCCAGTTCGGCGCGATGACCGCGGGGCCGGACTGGCGTTTTGTCACAGATGGACGCGAGATTCGCGTCGCGCCGACGCCTCGCTTGACCACCAACAGTGCCGATGCCGCGATCCAATATGCGGCGCAGGATGGCGGCTTGACGCGGGTGCTGGCCTACCAGGCGGCGGAAGCGATCAAGGCCGGCCGGCTTAAAATCGTGCTGGCGAAGTTCGAGCCGCCGGCGTTGCCAATCCACGTCGTCTATCCGACCTCGCGGCTGTTGTCGGCGAAGGTCCGCACCTTCATCGATCTCGTGGTCGAGATCAGCGACTGGCATTTTGGCGATTGATCCGTCATTCCGGGGCGATGCGAAGCATCGAACCCGGAATCTCGAGGTTCCGGGTTCGCGTTACACGCGCCCCGGAACGACGTTCAAGTCTTCTTCACCACGCGGAACGTTGCATTGCCGCGCGCGATCGTAACGCCGTCGGCGGTGATAAGACATTGCGCGAAACAAAGCGTGCCGCCCGTCTTGATCACCTCGCTCTCCACGGCGAGCCATTGTTCGATCTCGGCGGAGCCGACGAAATCGACCGCAAGGCCGATCGTCACCAGCGAAGCCGACCAGTCCAACGCCTGTGCGCAGCTATAACCCATCGCGTTGTCGGCGAGCGCTGCGATCAACCCGCCATGAATGAGCCCGCGGGCGTTGGTATGCGGCCTCGCGAGCTGCAGTCCCATGATCACCGCCTTCTGCGTCTTCTTCGAATAAAGCGGCTCCCAGGGATCGGTGAACGGACTCTTGCGGAAGTGAGGTTCGAAACCTTCGGGGATATCGGAAGCAGTCATCGGAGGCGACCCGTTCTTGGCGATGCGGGTGCCATTGAACGCGATCGCGACGCGAATTGCACCGCTTACAAAGTTTAAAACAGGATACGCATCTGGATGCGGCGGTTCATTTTTCTGCTATGCTTCGCGATGTTTTTGCAAACACGGCAATTTCGTCGGGGCAAGAAAATCAATTGAAGGAGGCAAACATGTCAACCGATGTTCGTCTTTATTACCTTCGTATCGCGCTGGTTGTGGTTGGTGTGATTTCCATATTCGGAATTTATCCGCTGATTGTGCTCTGGCCGTCCGGCTGGGCGTGGGGACAGGGACACTCGCATTATGCGATGATGATCGTCGGTGTTTATGCGACGCTCGGCGTATTCCTGATTCTCGCATCGCGCGATCCGCTCGCCAGCCGCAGTCTGATCTGGTTCACGGTATGGTCGAGCATCGTGCACGGCGGAATCATGGCCGCGCAGGCGGTTTCGGATCCGATGGAACACGGCCACCTCGTTGGTGACGTGCCGGCGCTGTTCCTGATTGCGATCGTGCTGGGATTGCTGATGCCACGGGCGGCGCGAGCGGTCTAGACAGATCGTGCTGGATTGAACCGGATCGTGAGCTGCGGGGCCAACGCGTCGCGCTAAAACGGCAGCCCCACGTAATTTTCTGCCAACGAGGCCGACGCCGCTTTGGAATCGACGAGATAATCCAGTTCCGCGAGCTGGATGCGCGCGCCGATGGTTCCGGTGTCCGGAAATTTGTGCAGGATCGATGTCATCCACCAGGAAAAGCGCACCGCCTTCCAGACCCGCGCCAACGCTTTTTCGGAATAGTGGTCGATTCCGGCGGCGGATTTCTCATTGTAAAATTCGCGTAACGCGACCGCCAGATAATGCGCGTCGGAGGCTGCGAGGTTCAGTCCCTTGGCGCCGGTCGGCGGCACGATATGGGCGGCGTCGCCGGCCAGAAACATCCGCCCGAACCGCATCGGCTCGGCGACGAAACTGCGCAAGGGCGCGATGCTCTTTTCGATCGAGGGGCCGGTGACGAGCTTGTCCGCCGCCTCCTGGTCCAGCCTACGCTTCAGTTCCTCCCAGAACCTGTCATCCGGCCATTGATCGATGTGATCGTCGAGGCTGCATTGCACGTAGTAGCGGCTGCGGTGCGTCGAGCGCATGGTGCAAAGCGCAAATCCTCTCGCATGGTTGGAATAGATCAGCTCCGGGCTGACCGGCGGGGTTTCCGACAGAATCCCGAGCCAGCCGAACGGATAGACCCGTTCGAATGTCTCGATCGCGGAGGGCTTCACGCTGGCGCGGCTGACGCCGTGGAATCCGTCGCACCCGGCGATGAAGTCGCAGGCGATCTCGTGCATCGTGCCGTCCCTGACATAGGACACGCGGGGATGATCGCTGTCGAAATCAAGCGGCTTGACGTCGGCGGCTTCATAGATCGTGGTCAGACCGGCCGCGCGCCGCGCGTTCATCAGGTCGAGCGTCACTTCGGTCTGGCCGAAGATCATCATCGTCTTGCCGGTAGCTGCCTTCAGATCGATCCGGTGGCGTTGCCCGCTGAAGGCGAGTTCGATGCCGCCATGGATCAGGCCCTCTCGGTGCGCGCGGGCGCCGGCGCCCGCTTCGTCGAGCAGTGCCACCGTTCCCTCTTCAAGAAGGCCGGCGCGGATGCGGCCGAGCACATAGTCCGGCGTGTGGCGTTCCAGAATAATGTTGTCGATTCCGTAAGTGTGAAGCAGTTGCCCCAGCAGCAATCCCGCCGGCCCCGCGCCAATGATTGCTACTTTTGTCCGCAACACTTGCTCCCTCGATTATTTTAGGCTTGAACTAGATCGCTCGCGGACGTGACCGCGCGTGCCTTGCAATGATAATTATATCATATAACAATATCTGCAAAGGGCCATGAAGCCCGGATGACTGGAGGGGAGACGATGTCGATGAGGAAGACGCTCCTGGCGTTGCTGCTGGCCGCCAGCGTGACGCCCGCGTTTGCGCAGGAAAAAACCTTCGAACTGAAACTGTCGCACTGGGTGCCGGCCTCGCATCCGCTGCAAAAGGCACTCGAGGACTGGGGTGCTGCGGTCGAGAAGGAATCCGGCGGCACGATCAAATACAAGGTTTTCCCGGCGCAGCAGCTTGGCAAGGCCTTCGACCATTACGACATGGCGCGCGATGGCATCGCCGACGTCACCTACATCAACCCGGGCTATCAGCCCGGCCGTTTCCCGATCATCGGCGCCGGCGAACTTCCCTTCCTGATGTCGGACGCCAAGGGCGGCTCGATGGGGCTCGACGCCTGGTACCGCAAATACGCCGAGAAGGAGATGAAGGACGTCAAGTTCTGCCTGGCCTTCATTCACGCACCGTCATCGTTCCACTCGCGCACGAAAAAAATCGTGGTGCCGGATGACATCAAGGGCATGAAGATCCGTCCCGCCGACGCCACCATTGCCAATTTCGTGACCCTGCTCGGCGGCACCAACGTGCAGTCCTCGGCGCCGGAAGTTCGCGACATCATCGAGCGTGGCGTTGCCGATGCCGTCACCTTCCCGTGGGGATCGCTGGTCTTGTTCGGCATCGACAAGGTGACGAAATATCATATGGACGCGCCGCTCTATGTCACGACCTTCGCCTTCGTCATGAACAAGGACAAGTACGACCAGATGTCCGACCGGCAGAAAAAGGCGATCGATGACAACTGCAATACCGAGGCCGCCGGCCGCGTCGGCGAACCTTGGGGCAAGTTCGAGGACGCCGGCCTCGACAAGGTGAAGGCGGAGCCGGGTCAGGAAGTCTACCAACTGACACCGGAGCAGACGGCGCTCTGGAAGAAGGCATCCGAACCGCTGGTCAAGACCTGGGCCGACAGCGTCAGGAGGGCCGGGACCGATCCGGACGCGGCGATGGCCGAACTGCGGGCCTCGCTCGCCAAGTACAACGCCTTGACGCAATAAGGCATCCCCTGGATGTCGGGCCGGCGGCGGAATCCCTTTCGCCGCCGTGCTCTCTCCCCTCGCAATCCCGAAGGCCGTGTGGAGCGGACATGAAGCGCACGTCTATGGATCGTTTCATCGATACGATCGAATGGATTGCGGCCGGTTTTGTCGGCATTGTCGCCGCCAACATCTTCATCGCGGTTCTCCTGCGCAATCTGTTCAGCTATTCGATCCCGGACTCCTTCGATATCGGGCGCCTGCTGCTCGGCATCCTGATTTTCTGGGGCATCGCCGCCACCAGCTATCGCGGCACCCACATCACCGTCGACCTGATCTGGGGCAATGTCGGTCCGAAATACCAGCGCATGATCGACGTGTTCGCGACGCTGGTCCTGTTGTTCGTGGTGTCGGTGCAGACCTGGACCCTGTTCGACAAGGTGCGCGGCACCTATAACGACCATGTCACGACATTCGACATGCACATGCCGACCTGGCCGTTCTTTGCGGTGGCGTGGGCCGGCGACGTCTCCGCGGTGCTTCTGATCGCGATCCGAACTTACCGCCTGGTCTTCCACCCGGAAGCGATGCACGACCCCAAGCTGAAGGCCACGGAGTGAAGGCGACATGAGCACCGATGCCGTCGCCATCCTGGGCTTTGTGGCGCTGTTTGCGCTGATGCTGCTGCGCGTGCCGGTCGGCATGGCGATGGGTCTCGTCGGCGTCTCGGGCTTCGGCTATCTGGTCGGCGGCACGCCGGCGCTCAAACTGGTCGGCCAGACCTCGATGCGCACGGTGACCGACTACACCTTCGGCGTCATCCCGATGTTCCTCTTGATGGGCACCTTCGTCAGCAATTCCGGCATGAGCCGCGATCTGTTCCGCGCCGCCAACGGCTTCGTCGGCCATCTGCGCGGCGGCTTGGGGATCGCCACGGTCGCGGCTTGCGGCGGCTTTGCCGCGATCTGCGGCTCGTCGGTGGCAACGGCGGCGACCTTTTCGGCCGTGGCCTATCCGGAAATGCGCCGCTTCGGCTATCCGCAATCCTTCGCCACCGGCGTGATCGCGGCCGGCGGCACGCTGGGGGCGATGCTGCCGCCTTCGACGGTGCTGGCGGTCTACGGCATCATCACCGAGCAGGACATCGGCAAGCTGTTCATCGCCGGCATCATTCCCGGCCTGCTCGCGATGACCATGTATATGATCACCATCGCGCTGATCGGTTACTTCCGTCCGGGCTTCCTGCCCAAGGGCGTGTATACGACATGGCGCGAACGCTTCGCCGGGCTGAAGGACATCTGGGCGCCGGTGCTGCTGTTCGTATTTGTCATCGGCGGGCTTTATGGCCTGCCATTCCTGCCACGTTTCACCCCGACCGAAGCAGGCGGCGTCGGCGCCACCGGCGCGTTCCTGATCGGCGTGCTCACCGGACGGTTGGACAAGGACAAGATCCTCGCCTCGCTGCTGCAGGCGACCCGCACGGCGGCCGCCGTGTTCACCGTGCTGATCGGCGCCCTGATCTTCGGATATTTCCTCACGGTGACGCAGACCCCGCAAAAGGTCACGGAATTTCTCACCGGGCTCGGGTTGGGCAGCTACGGCGTGCTCGCCGTCATCATGGTGATGTATCTGGTGCTCGGCTGCCTGATGGACGCGATGGCGATGATCATCCTGACGGTGCCGATCATCTTTCCGGTCATCTCCCACCTCGGCTTCGATCCGATCTGGTTCGGTGTGATCATCGTGATGACGGTGGAACTCGGCCTCATCCATCCGCCGGTCGGAATGAATGTCTTCGTGATCAAAAGCGTCGTCAAGGACGTGTCCTTTACCACGATCTTCAAGGGCGTGATCCCGTTCGTGGCGACGGACATCGTTCGACTGGTCATTCTGATCGCATTTCCGTTGCTGGCGACCTGGTTGCCGCAACAGATGATGGTTCGTTAAATCTACCCCCCGCGGATGAGAAGGTACGGGTAATCCATGGAACCTGCGCTTCACACCAGATATGTCTTCACCATCACCGCTCGCATCGGCAGCGTGACCTCCGCCGGCGACATCGGCACTGGCGTGCGCCGGATCATTCCGATCGTCGGCGGCGAGGTGAAGGGCAAGGACGTCAATGGCAAGGTCTGCGCGTTCGGTGCGGACTTCCAGATCATCCGGCCCAACGAACTGATCGAGCTCGAGGCGAAATACGCGTTTCAGACCGACGACGGCGCGGTGATCTATGTCGAGAACAGGGGAATTCGTTTCGGGCCCGTCGAACTCCTGCAGCGGCTCAAGCGTGGCGAGCCGGTCGATCCCGAGCTGATCTATTGCCGCACCGTGCCGAAATTCGAAACCGGAAGCGAAAAATACCGCTGGCTGATGGAAAACCTGTTCGTCGGATCCGCCGCCCGCCACGCCGACCATGTCGTGATCGACGTGCATCAGGTGCTGTGAGGCTTCCTCTTCAAAGAAGAGGCGCTGTTGCGTCAACGGCAGGACTCCTAACCCTCCCCCACAAGGGCGGAGGGAACGAGGCCGCGTGTTCGTCTGAAGGAGGAGACCTTCTGCGCTCGACAGTGCACGATTGACTCCCGTCCATTTAGTTATAGAATATAACTATTCTGCTCAGGAACCAATAAACTCATGGGAAACGCCGCCTCCGCCGCTACCGGTCAATCCGGGCTGCTCAAGATCGAGCGGTCGGGTGCGGTGCTGACCGTGGGCCTCAACCGCCCGGCCAAGCGCAACGCGCTGAACGACGGCATTATCCTTGCGATCGGCGATTGCTTCTCGAATCTCCCCGAGGGAATCGGGGCCGTGGTGATCCACGGCATCGGCGATCATTTCTCCTCGGGCCTCGATCTGTCGGAACTGACCGAGCACGATGCGACGGAGGGTTTGCGGCACTCGCAGATGTGGCACCGGGTGTTCGACCGCATCCAATATAGCCGGGTGCCCGTGATCGCCGCGCTTCGCGGTGCGGTGATCGGCGGGGGGCTGGAACTCGCTTGCGCCGCGCATATTCGCGTCGCCGAGCCCAGCGCCTATTTCGCACTTCCCGAGGGCCAGCGCGGCATCTTTGTCGGCGGTGGCGGATCGGTGCGCCTGCCGCGGCTGATCGGCGTTGCCCGAATGACCGACATGATGCTCACCGGGCGGGTTTATTCGGCGACTGAGGGTGCGGCGTACGGATTTGCGCAGTATCTTGTCGAGGAGGGCCAGGCGCTGGCCAAGGCGATGGAACTGGCCGCCAGAATCGCAAATAACGCGCCGCTGACGAATTTCGCGGTGCTGCAGGCGCTGCCGATGATCGCCGAGGCCAATCCGCAAACCGGCCTCTTGATGGAGTCCTTGATGGCAACCGTGGCGCAGAGCGACAAGGAGGCCAAGCTCAGGATCCGCGCGTTCCTCGATCGCAAGACCGCCAAGGTAAAGCCGACGTGACATGAGCGCCAAACCCGACATCTCCAAGCCGACCAAAGGCGACGCGCCGGCGCTTGGCGTCAAGGCGTATCCGTTGCGCGCAATTTCGTTCGGCGACCCAGCGGTGTCGATCGAGCGCCGCGCGGACGGTGTCATCTATCTCCGGCCGAAAGCGGCGCTCGGCGACTATCCGAGCCGGCTGACCGACCGGCTGCACCACTGGGCGGAGGCCGCGCCGAACCGGATTTTCATGGCGGAGCGCGACGAAGGCGGCGGCTGGCGGCAAATTACCTACGCGGAATTGCTGGCATCGAGCCGGCATATCGGCTCAAGCCTGCTGGCGCGCGGTCTTTCGGCCGAGAAGCCGGTTCTCATCCTGTCCGGCAATTCGATCGACCACGCGCTGGTCGCGTTCGGCGCGTTGTATGCGGGGATCCCGTTCTGTCCGGTGTCGCCGGCCTACTCGCTGGTGTCGAAGGATTACGGCAAACTTGCCTATCTGATGAAGCTTCTGACACCTGGCCTCGTATTCGCCGACGACGCGGATAAATTTGCGGACGCGCTTGAAGCGAACGTCCCGGCCGGAACCGAGATCGCCGCCTCCTTTGGCGCGCTGCGCAGCCGCGATGTGACCATGCTCGCCGATTTGATGGCAACGCCGCTGCATCCCGGCCTCGATGCGGCGCATCAGGCCATCGGCCCCGATACAATCGCGAAATTCCTTCTCACCTCCGGCTCGACCGGCAATCCGAAGGCGGTCATCAATACGCAAGCGATGCTCTGCGCCAACCAGGTGATGATCCGCGAGACCATGGCGTTCCTGAAGGACGAGCCGCCCGTGATCGTCGACTGGCTGCCGTGGAATCACACCTTTGGCGGCAACCACAATATCGGGCTGACGCTTTACAACGGCGGCTCGATGTATCTCGACGCCGGCAAGCCGATGCCCGGCGGCATCGAGGAGACCGTGCGCAACCTTCGCGAGATTTCACCCACGGTCTATTTCAACGTCCCCAAAGGATACGAGTCGCTGCTGCCCTATTTGCGGGATGATCCCGCGCTGCGCGCCAAGTTCTTCCATCGGCTGCATGCGATGTTCTTCTCGGGTGCCGCGCTGTCGCCGTTCGTCTGGAACAGCCTGGACGAACTCGCGGTGCAGGAGACCGGTTTTCGCGTACCGATGCTGACGGGGTTAGGCGCCACCGAGACCGCGCCGTTCTTCATGTCGGCGAACCCGGCCACCAGCCGCTCCGGCCATGTCGGTCTTCCGGTCCCGGGCAACGAGGCGAAGCTCGTTCCAAACAACGGCAAGCTCGAGGTTCGCGCCCGGGGACCGAATGTCACGCCGGGCTATTGGCGTCAGCCCGCGCTGACGGCGGCGGCCTTCGATGAGGAAGGCTTCTACAAGCTCGGCGATGCGATCAAGCCGGCAGTGGCCGACGATTTCAGCGCCGGCTTCGATTTCGATGGCCGCATCGCCGAGGATTTCAAGCTCGCCAGCGGCACCTGGGTCAGTGTCGGCCCCTTGCGCGCGCGCTTTATCGCCGCCTGCGCGCCGCTGGTGCGCGATGTCGTGATCGCCGGCATCAACCGCGACGAGGTATCGGCGCTGGTCGTGCTCGATCTCGACGGTTGCCGTCTGATCAACCCAACGCTTCCGTTCGATGACATCGCTGCCATCGCGGGCGATCCGCTGGTCCGCGAGGCGTTTCGCCAGCGATTTGCCAAGTTTCTCGCGACATCGACAGGCTCGTCGACGCGGATCACCCGCGCGCTTCTTCTCGACGCGCCGCTGTCGATCGATCGCGGCGAAGTCACCGACAAGGGTTCGATCAACCAGCGCGCGGTGCTGGAGCATCGCAGCCACCTGATCGAGAAGCTTTATTCGCCAACGCCGGCCGCGGACGTGATAACGGCCTAAACCAAAGAACCATTCGCTTTCAGGAGGACACCATGCAGTTGAAGGATCAGGCCGCCATCGTCACCGGCGGGGCATCGGGTTTGGGCGCCGCCACCGCGCGCCGGCTGGCCGCGCAGGGCGCCAGGGTTGCCGTGTGCGACCTCAACGCCAAACTCGCCGAAACCGTTGCCGCCGAGATTGGCGGTGTGGCTGTGATTGGCGACGTCTCGGATGCGGCCTCGGCGGAGGCCGCGATCGCGCAGGCGTCCAGGGCCCACGGCCCGGCGCGGGTGCTGGTGAACTGCGCCGGCATCGGCGTCGCCAGGCGGGTGATCGGCCGCGACGGGCCGATGCCGCTTGCCGAATTCGACAAGGTGATCAGGGTCAACCTGATCGGCTCGTTCAATATGCTGCGGCTTGCGACCGCGGAAATGTCGAAACTGGAGCCGCTTTCAACCGGCGAACGCGGCGTCGTGATCTCTACCGCGTCGATCGCGGCCTATGACGGCCAGATCGGGCAATCGGCCTATTCGGCCTCAAAAGGCGGCATCGTCGCGATGACGCTGCCGATCGCGCGTGAACTGGCGCAGTTTGGCATCCGCGTGCTGGCGATCGCGCCGGGGCTGTTCCTGACGCCACTTTTGGCCAATCTGCCGCAGGAAGCGCAGGACTTGCTCGCCGCGGCGATTCCCTTTCCGCACCGGCTCGGTCATGCCGACGAATTTGCCTCATTGGCGCTGCACATGATCGACAACCCCTATCTGAACGGCGAAGTGGTGCGGCTCGACGCTTCGCTCCGCATGGCGCCGCGCTAGGGCGGCCCATGTTCGCCAACCGCAGGGACGTGCAGATCCAGTGGGGCGATTGCGACCCCGCCAACATCGTCTATTACCCGCGCTATTTCGCGATGTTCGACAACTCGACCTCGATCCTGTTCGAGGCGGCCGGCTTCTCCAAGCAGGACATTGTCAGGAAATACGGGCTGGTCGGTATTCCCATGGTGGACACACGGGCGAAATTCTACATTTCCTCGACCTATGGCGACTGGATCACGATCGAAAGCCGGATCGAGAGTTTCAAGCGCTCGAGCTTTGAGGTGATGCACAATGTCTTCAAAGGCGGGGCGCTGGCGATCGAGGCGTTCGAGACCCGCGTGCTGGTCGGACACCACCCGGACGATGCCAGCCGGCTGAAATCGGTGGCGGTGCCGGAGGAGATCGTTGCGAAATTCATGAAGGGCTGATCCCAGCCCGCGCATGGCCTAAAGAAGGGGCTGAATTGTCCGCCGATTTTTGATTAGACCAAGAACAACATCCACGGGAGGAATGCATGAAAACGCTCCGTCTGTCCGCCGCCGTTGCGGCGGCCCTCGCGCTGCCGGCGCTGCCTGCGGCGGCGCAAACCAGTGAAATCACCATCGGCATCACGATCTGCACCACTGGACCCGCCGCGGCGCTCGGCGTTCCCGAGCGCAACGCGCTTGAATTCGTGCCGAAGGAAATCGGCGGCGTGCCGCTCAAGGTGATCGTTCTCGACGACGGCGGCGACCCGACAAATGCCACGACCAATGCGCGCCGCTTCGTCACGGAGTCCAAGGCCGACATCATCATGGGATCGTCGTCGACGCCGCCGACCATTGCCGTGTCCAACGTCGCCAACGAGGCGGGCATCCCCCATATCGGTCTGGCGCCGTTCCCGATCACGCCGGAGCGCGCGAAATGGTCGGTGTCGATGCCGCAGCCGATCCCGATCATGGGCAAGGTGCTGTACCAGCACATGAAGGCGCATAACGTCAAAACCGTCGGCTATATCGGCTACTCCGATTCCTATGGCGACCTCTGGTTCAACGACTTCAAGAACCAGGGCGTGCCGATGGGCATGACGCTGGTCGATGAAGAGCGCTTTGCGCGGCCCGACACCTCGGTCGCGGGGCAGGTGCTGAAGCTGGTCGCCGCCAATCCCGATGCCATTCTGATTGGCGCCTCCGGTACCGCGGCCGGCTTGCCGCAGACGGCGCTGCGCGAGCGCGGCTACAAGGGCCTGATCTACCAGACCCACGGCGCCGCCAGCATGGACTTCATCCGCATCGCGGGGCCGGCGGCCGAAGGCGTGATCATGGCGTCGGGCCCGGTGATGGATCCCGAGGACCAGCCCGACAGCGCGCTGACCAAGAAGCCGGGGCTGGCGCTCGATAAGGCCTATGAGGCCAAGTATGGTCCCAACAGCCGCAGTCAGTTCGCCGGCCACGCCTACGACGCGTTTCTGGTGCTCGAACGCATCGTCCCGGTCGCGCTGAAGAAGGCGAAACCGGGAACGCCGGAATTCCGCGAGGCGATCCGCCAGGCACTGCTCAGCGAGCGCGATATCGCCGCCAGCCAGGGCGTCTACAACTTCACCGAAAAGGACCGCTACGGCCTCGATGATCGCTCGCGCATCCTCCTGACGGTGAAAAACGGCAAGTACGTCCTGGCGAAGTGAGCGGCTGAGTTTGACACTTGGGAAAGGGCCGGCTTCTGCAAAGGGGCCGGCTCTTTCTCTTACCACCCTGGAGGGGGAGGGTAAGAGGCGTACCAAAGCCGAAGCAGCAAGAGGCGGTCTAGAGCATGATCCGGAAAAGTGGACACCGGTTTTCCGAAAAAGATCATGCTCAAACAAAAAGATAGAGCGAGATGACGATTTAACGAAGAGTCATCTCGCTCTAAGTCCCGCTATTCGCGAATCCGAGATAGCTCGCCGCGACGCGGACGTCGGCTGCGACATCCCTCGCTGGGCCATCCAAAATGAATTCGCCGAGCTCCATCACATAGGCGCGGTCGGCGATTTGCAGCGCGGCCTGCGCGTTCTGCTCGACCAGCAGCACCGATACGCCGCTTGAGCGCAATTCGCCGATGATGCGGAAAATATCGGCGACGATGATCGGGGCGAGGCCCAGGCTCGGCTCGTCCAGCATCAACAGCTTTGGTGCGCCCATCAGGGCGCGGCCCATCGCCAGCATTTGCTGCTCGCCGCCGGACAGCGTTCCCGCGAGCTGCCGGCGCCGTTCCTTCAGCCGCGGAAACAGCGTGTAGACGCGTTCGAGCGATGTCGCCGCGACAGCCCTCGCAATCCGGAACGCGCCGAGCCTGAGATTGTCCTCGACGCTCATCGCGGCGAACAGCGCGCGATGTTCAGGCACCAGGCTCAGGCCGGCCGCGACGCGGTCCTCGATCTCGAGCCGCGCAAGGTCCTGGCTTGCGAAAGTCACGCGGCCCTTCAGCGGCAGGATCCCCATGATGGCATTCAGGAGCGTGGTCTTGCCGGCGCCGTTGGCGCCGATGATGGTGACGATCTCGTTCTCGGCGACATCGATCGACACCCCGCGGACGGCCTCGACCTTGCCATAGGCGATGTGCGCCTCGGTGACCTGCAACAGCGCGCTCGGGCCGGGATTCATGCCACGGCTCCGAGATAGGCCCTGATCACGTCAGGGTTGGCCTTGATCGCCTCCGGCGCGCCTTCCGCGATCTTGGTGCCGAAGTCGAGCACCACGACGCGGTCGGCGAGGTCCATCACGAATCCCATGTCGTGTTCCACCAGCAACACCGACATGCCGCCGTCGCGAAGCTCGCGCAGCAGCTTGGCGAGCCGCTGCTTTTCCATATGCCGCAGGCCTGCCGCCGGCTCGTCGAGCAGAAGCAGCATCGGATCGACGCAGAGCGCGCGCGCGATCTCGACGATGCGCTGCTGGCCGAGCGACAGGCTGCCTGCCGGCGCGTCGATCTGTTCGGCCAAGCCGACCCGCTCGATCTGGCGCGCCGCTTCCGCCAGCAGCCTGGCTTCATCCGACCGGTCGAGGCGGAACATGCTGGCGAGCGCGCCGGCGTTGCCACGCAGATGCGCGCCGATCGCGACGTTCTCCAGAACCGTCATGTCCGGCACCAGTTTGACATGCTGGAAGGTTCTGGAGATGCCGAGTTTCACGACCTGCTGCGGGGTCGCGTTGGTGATTTTCCTGCCAAGCATCGAGATCGCGCCGCCGGAAGAGGCGAGCACGCCGGTGATCAGGTTGAAGGTCGTGCTCTTGCCGGCGCCGTTGGGGCCGATCAGGGCGACAATTTCCCGCGCCTGGACGTCGAAGGAGACGTTGTTGACCGCGATCACGCCGCCGAACTGCTTGCGCGCATGGTCGACCTGCAGCAGGACGTCGGCGGCGGCCGCGGCCCTGGCGCGTGGAGGGGAGGCAAGCGAAGTATCAGGCCGCTTGCGGGCCGGCCTGAGCGGCACGCGCGCGATCAACCAGGGCCACACGCCGTCCGGGGCCAGCTGCAGCAGGAATACCAGCAGGATGCCGAACACGATGGTTTCGAGCTGGCCCTCGCCGTGAAAGACAAGCGGCAAATAGCTCTGAAGAATTTCCTTCAGGATGACGATGATCGCGGCCCCCAGCACGCCGCCCCAGACATAACCGGCGCCGCCGACCACCGCGATGAAGAGATATTCGATGCCGGCTTGCGCCCCGAACGGGGTGGGATTGGCGGCGCGCTGGAAATGCGCATAGAGCCAGCCGGATAATCCGGCCAGCACGGCTGCGTAAATGAAGACCAGAAGCTTGGCGCGCGGCGTCTGGATGCCGAACGCCTCGGCTGCGACATGTCCGCGCCGCAACGCGCGGATCGCCCGGCCGGTGCGCGAGTCCAGGAGGTTCGTGGTGAGCAGCGCGCAGAGCAGGACCGCGATCCAGATCGCGAAATAGATCGTTCCGGGATCGATCATCTTGAGCGAGCCGATCACCAGCGGCGGGATGCCGGAGATGCCGTCATTGCGGCCGAGGAATTCGAGCTTGCTGAACAAATAGAACAGGCCAAGGCCCCAGGCGATGGTGCCGAGCGGCAGATAGTGACCCGACAGCCGCACGGTGACCAGGCCGAGCGCCACCGCGGCGATGCCGCTCACCAGCAGCGAGGCCGGCAGCGTCAGCCATGGCGAGAGGCCGTAAGTCGTCGTCAGCACCGCGGTGGTGTAGGCGCCGAAGCCGCAAAACGCCGCCTGGCCAAACGATGTCAGGCCGCCGACGCCGGTCAGCAGCACAAGTCCCATCGCCACCAGCGCGGCGAGGCCGATATTGTCCAACAGCACGATCCAGAACGGCGGCATGCCCGGGATGAACGGGATCACCGCCATCACAAGCGCGAATCCGATGATGGGTAGCCGCTGCCCCATCGCGATCAATCCTTCTCTTCCTCGACCGCGGGCGCTGCCAGCGACCGCAACAAGAGAACCGGAATGATCAGCGTGAACACGATGACTTCCTTGAAGTTGCTTGCATAGAACGAGGAGAAGGCCTCCACCCCGCCAACCAGAAGCGCCGCGATCGCGGTCAAGGGATAACTCACGAGGCCGCCGATGATCGCGGCGACGAAGCCTTTCAGGCCGATCAGAAAGCCGGTGTCGTAATACAGCGTCGTGATCGGCACGATCAGGATTCCCGAAATCGCGCCGATGACGGAAGCCAGCAGGAACGCGATTTGTCCCGACAACGCGGTTCTGATGCCGACGAGGCGTGCGCCCAGGCGGTTGACGGCGGTGGCGCGAAGCGCCTTGCCGGTGAGGGTAAAGCCGAAAAACAGCCAGAGACCCGCAATCAGCGCGACCGTGATGGCGTAAACGGCGATGCTCTGGCCGGTGAAGCGCAGCGGATCGACGGTGAATACGGCATTCGATAGGGCCGGACCGCGCTGGCCTTCGGCGCCGAAGAACACCAGCCCAAAACCCTGCAGCGCGAGATGGCAACCGACCGAAGCAATCAGCAGCACCAGCACCGAGGTGTGCGCGATCGGGGCAAACGCGATGCGATAGAGAAACAACCCGATGATCCCGACGATCGACAGCGACAACGCGATGTTGACGGCGATCAGAGCTTGGCGGCCGGCGAGCGAATATGTCAGGGCCAGGATCGCCGCGGGAAGCAGGATATTGATCGCGAAGGCCCGTCCGACAATGGCGGCATGCAGCGACCGGCGGCCGGCGAACAGGTCGAGGCCAAACGCGACGATGCCCATCGCGACCGCCAGCCGTGCCGTGCCCGGCACCTGACCGGATGACAGCGTGGCGTAGGTCAAGGCGCCATAGGTGACAAACTCGCCCTGCGGAATCAGGATGACCCGCGTGACGGCGAATACCAGCACCAGCGCAAGCCCGAGCAGCGCATAGATCGCGCCGTTGGTAATGCCGTCCTGCAGCAGGAACAGCATGATTGTCGTGTTCAAGACCGGGCGCTCCCCCCATAGGCCGGGCCGCATGCGGCTGTAAGGCGCCGCCCGACCGTCCGACGACAGCAGTTGAAACCGGCTGCCGATATTTGATATAATTGATAACAATTATCGAATATAATCTCAAGCCCGGCCGATCACCGCCGGGGATTTCCAGCCTACCGGGATTGCGAGCACCGAGCGATGACTGTTTCCAAAGCTGCCGCCCTCGACGTCACCAAGGCGTCCCGCTCCGCCCGCAAGGAGCCGGCAGAGGTCGGGGCCGAAGGCGCCGCGCTGCAATTGGGCGAATTGTCCGAGTTGCTGGGCTATTCGCTCAAGCGCGCGCAATTGAGGGTTTTCGAGGATTTTCTGCGTTGCGTCGCGCCATTGCAACTGACGCCGGCGCAATTCTCGGTGCTCCTGCTGCTCGACAGGAATCCCGGACGCAACCAGACCGAAATCGCCAATACGCTTGGAATCCTCCGGCCGAATTTCGTGGCGATGCTGGATGGCCTGGAAAGCCGGGACTTGTGCGCGCGGATGCGTTCGACCAACGATCGGCGTTCGCATATACTCGTCCTGACCGACAAGGGCCGGGCGGTGCTGGCGCGGGCGAAGAAGCTCGTCGCCGCCAAGCACGAGGCGCGCCTCAACGAGTTGCTGGGTCCCGCCAACCGTGCCGCGCTGCTTGAGATGCTGGCCAAGATCGCAAGCGAGTTTTGAGAATCTTGTCATTGCGGGGCACGCGATAGCGCGAGCTACGATGTGCAATTGCACATCGGAGAATCTCGAGATTCCGGGTTCGCTTCGCGCCCCGGAATGACCGGCTAATTCAGTCCACCAAAATCACCCTGACGTCGTTGACATTGGTGAGCGTCGGACCGGTCAACAGGAGATCGCCGGTCGCGGCGAAGAATGCGGTCGCGTCGTTGTTGGCGAGATAGGCGTTTGGATCGAGACCGAGCGATGCCATCTTGGCAAAGGTGTTGTGGTCGATTATCGCGCCCGCGGGATCGCTGGCGCTGCCGGCGCCGCCGTCGGCGCCGTCGGTATCCGCGGCCAGCGCGGAAATACCGGGGGTGTCCTTGAGCAGGGCGGCCAGCGCCAGCGCATATTCCTGGTTGGGGCCGCCGCGCCCGTTGCCGCGCACGGTCACGGTGAGTTCGCCGCCCGAGAGGATCGCCACCCGCTTGCCTTCGGCTCTCGCCTCTAGCGCGAGCCGGGCGTGATCGGCCGCCACTTCGCGGGCCTCGCCTTCGAGGTCGGCGCCGAGGTCGATGGTCGGGTAGCCGGCGTTCACAGCCACCTTGATCGCGGCGTCGAGCGAAGCCTTCGGCCGCGCGATCAGTTCGAACTGCGCGCGCGCAAAGGCGGGATCGCCGGGCTTGCAGCTCTCGTTTCTGGGGTCGTCGAGCGCGCGGCGAACGGCATCACCGACATCAAGACCATATTTGGCGACGATGGCGCGGGCGTCCGCAAGCGTTGTCGGATCCGGCACCGTCGGTCCCGATGCGATCGCGGAAGGATCGTCGTGCGGCACGTCCGAGATCGCCAGCGTCACGATCTCGGCGCGTTGTCCGGCGCGCGCCAGCCGTCCGCCCTTGATCCGTGACAGGTGCTTGCGGACGGTGTTGATCTCGCCGATCGGCGCGCCCGAGCGCAACAGCGCCCGCGTCACCTGCTGCTTCTGCGCGAACGACACGCCTTCGACCGGCGCGATCCAGTTGGCCGAGCCGCCGCCCGACAGCAGCACCAGCAAAAGATCGTCGGCGCCGGCGTCGTGCGCGAGATGCAGAGTTTCCTCTGCCGCCTTCAGCCCGGCCTCGTCAGGCATGGGATGGCCGGCTTCGATCACCCTGATCCGCCGCGTCGGCACGCCGTGGCCATGGCGGGTGGTCGCGAGCCCGGACAGCCGAGCCGGGTCAAGTCCGAGCGCATCGAGGTAATGCCGTTCTGCCGCCGCCGCCATTGCGGCGGCGCCTTTGCCGGCGGCAAGGCAGATCACCTTGCCCTCAGGCGTAGGGCGCAAATGCTGTGCCAGCACGACGTCGGGATGAGCGGCAGCGACGGCGGCGTCGAAAATCGCGCGCAGGAGAGGGCGTCTGTCAGTCATTACTTCACAGAATTCTGGCGTTGCAGATTTTGGCTTTTCGGGGACTTGGGGTGGAAACACGCCACGCCCTTATCCATCCGATTGCGGCAAAAGAAAACCCCCGCGGCATGCCGCGAGGGTTGTTGCCGGATGCTTTATGAGCCGTCAGCCGCCGACGTCACCGCTGATGATGTCGCCGAACAGCACCCATCGCTCGCCCGTGAAGCGCATCAATTGAAGCTGGCTGATCGGGGCGAAATCGGTGGGTGACGTGTTGATCTTGATGCCGGGCAGCAGGACTTCGGTGCGGAAATCCTTGAGGCTTGCGGCTTGTTTCATGACGTTTTCGCGGGTGAGGTTGTCGCCGCACTGTTTCAGCACCTGAACCATCGTTTGCGCGACGCCGTAGCCGACGATCACCGAGCCGTCGAGCTTGTTGCCTTCCGGGAAACCCTTGGCCAGGAAGTCGAGGAACTGCTTCATGCCGGGATCTTTGTCCCACTGCGGATCGGAGACGTCCTTGATGTAGGTCGCCGAAATGATGCCTTGTCCGCTTTCATAGCCGGCGGGCTTCATGACGCTGCCGATAGAACTCGACACGTTGTTGAGGAAATGCAGCGGCTTCCACTCGATCTCGGCGATCTTCTTGATCGCCTGCGCTGCGAATTTCGGCGTGGTGATGTTGACGAACACGTCGGCGCCGGTCGATTTGAGCTTGACGATGTGGCTATCGACCGTCGGCTCGGTGGTCTCGTAGCTCTCCTCGGCGATGATCATCGAGGCGGCCTTGGCGCCAAGGCCATCCCTCAGGCCCTTCAGATAGTCCTTGCCGTAATCATCGTTCTGGTACAGCACGGCGATCTTGGCGTTGGGCTTCTCTTTCAGGAGATATTTGGCGTAGATCCGCGCCTCGCTCTGGTAGCTTGGCTGCCAGCCCATGGTCCAGGGAAAATCCTTCGGATCGTTCCACTTGGTGGCGCCGGTGGCGACGAACAGCTGAGGTACTTTCTTCGCATTCATGTACTTATGAATTGCGGAATTGGGCGGCGTGCCGAGCGAATTGAAGATGAACAGCACCTCGTCGCTCTCCACCAGCTTGCGCGCCTGCTCGACCGTCTTCGGCGGGCTGTAGCCGTCGTCATAGCTGATAAAATTGATCTTGCGGCCGTTGATGCCGCCGGCATCATTGATCATCTTGAAGTAGGCGGCCTCGGTCTTGCCGATCACGCCGTAGGCGGAGGCGGGGCCGCTGTAGGGCATGATGTTGCCGATCTTGATTTCGGTGTCGGTGGCGCCGGTGTCGTATTTCTTCTGCGCGAGCGCGCCGCTGGCTGAGGCGGCGAGCAAGGCAAAAGCAGTCGTAGCTATGGCCAGCCGTGTGGCAATAACGGGCATTACGTTTCTCCCTCTGCAAAATGCGATTGCATGTCTTGTGGCCCCCTTTGACCGAGGGCTCTTGCAGGCTTGGGGATAGTCGATACCATTTTGCCAAAATCACCACAATAAAAAGCCCCTGCAATAAAGGCGCAGGGGCTGCTTCTTTAGTAGTCAGTCGGTGGTGCGTTAGCGTTAACCGCCGACGTCCGAGCTGAGCAGGTCACCGAACCGATTCCAGGTCTCGCCCTTGAATTTCTCGAGTTGCAACTGGGAGAGCGGAGCAAAGTCGGTGGCGCTGGTGTTGATCTTTACCCCGGGTAACAGTCCGTGGACTTCAATGTTTCTCATGCTCGCGGCCTGCTTCATGACGTTCTCACGCGTCAGATCGTCGCCGCAAGCCTTCAACACGTGCACCATGGTTTGCGCAACCGCATAGCCATATATAACATTCGCATCCGTTCGGTTGGCTTCCGGGTAATACTTGTCCAGGAATGCGTTCCACGCCTTGATGTCGGCGTCCCCCTTCCACTGGGAATCGGTCGGATCCTTCAGGTAGGCCGACGATACGATCCCCTGCGCTTTGTCGAAGCCGGCCGGCTTGAGGGTGGCGGCGATCGAAGCGGAGACGTTGTTGAGAAGATGAAGCGGCTTCCATTGGATGTCGAACGCTTCCTTGATTGCCTGCGCGGCAAATTTGGGGATCGAGGCATCGAAGAAGACGTCCGCACCACTCGCCTTGAGCCTGACGATATGGGAGTCGATGGTCGGCTCGGTGGTCTCGTAGCTTTCCTCGGCGACGATCATCGATGCGGCCTTGGCGCCGAGACCGTCCTTGAACCCCTTCAGATAGTCCTTGCCGTAATCGTCGTTCTGATAGAGCACCGCGATCTTGGCGTCGGGCTTCTCCTTCAGCACATATTTCGCGTAGATGCGCGCCTCGCTTTGGTAGCTCGGCAGAAATCCCATGGTCCAGGGGAAATGCTCCGGATCGTTCCACTTGGTGGCGCCGGTGGCGACAAAAAGCTGCGGCACCTTCTTTTGGTTCATGTACCTCTGGATCGCCGAATTCGGCGGGGTACCTAACGAGCTGAAGATCAGCAGCACTTCGTCGCTTTCGACCAGCTTGCGCGCCTGCTCCACGGTCTTCGGCGGGCTGTAGCCGTCGTCGTAGGAGATGAAGTTGATCTTGCGGCCGTTGATGCCGCCTTCGGCATTGATCTTGTTGAAGTAGGCCGCTTCGGTCTTGCCGATGACGCTGTAGGACGACGCCGGTCCGCTATAAGGCATGATGTTGCCGATCTTGATTTCGGTGTCGGACGCGCCGGTGTCGTATTTTTTTGCGCTGTTGCGCCGGTGGAGGTCGCGGCAAGGATCACGAGAGCAGCCGAGATAGCCCCCAATCGCAAATGGATAGCAGGCATTTTGATCTCCCTGGTGCGGTGAATGTGTCTATTTTTCTGATTGGGAACGATCAAGCGCTCCGAAGCGCATTGAATACCCGCCCCGGGAAACCGGCAACAAAAAGCCCCCCGCGAGCCAATCGCGGGAGGCGTCATTTAGTCGAACGCGGGGTTCAGTGACCGATAAATGGCAGGATCATTGACCGATCTCGCCGCTGATGATGTCGCCGAACAACTCCCATTTCTCACCCTTGAACCGCATCATCTGAAGCTGCTTGATCGGGGCGAAGTCGGTCGGCGAGGTGTTGATCCTGACGCCGGGCAGCACGGTGTCGGGCGCAAAGTCCTTCAGGCTCGCGGCCTGCTTCATGACGTTCTCGCGGGTCAGGTTGTCACCGCACATTTCCAGCACCTTCACCATGGTCTGCGCTGCGCCGTAGCCGTAGACGACCGAACCGTCGAGCTTGTTGCCGTCCGGATAATATTTTGCGAGGAACGCATAGAATTTCTTCATGCCGGGATCGTTGTCCCACTGCGAATCGGCGCCGTCCTTGGCGTAGGCGGCCGAGAGAATGCCTTGCGAATTCTCGAAGCCCGCCGGCTTGATCACGCCGCCGACGGAGGCCGAGACGTTGGACACGATATGCAGCGGCTTCCATTCGATCTCGGCCATCTTCTTGATCGCCTGCGCCGCGAATTTCGGCGTGGTGATGCTGAGGAAGACATTGGCGCCCGAGGCCCTGAGCTTGACGATGTGGTTGTCGATCGTCGGCTCCGAGGTCTCGTAGCTTTCCTCGGCAACGATCATCGATGCCTTGGCCCCTAAGCCATCCTTCAGGCCCTTCAGATAGTCCTTGCCGAAATCGTCGTTCTGATAGAGCACCGAGATCTTGGCGTCCGGTTTCTCCTTCAACAGGTACTTCGCGTAAATCCGCGCTTCGCTCTGATAGCTGGGCTGCCAGCCCATGGTCCATGGGAAGTCCTTGGGGTCGTTCCACTTCGAGGCGCCGGTAGCGACGAACAGCTGCGGGACCTTCCTGGCGTTCAGGTATTTCTGGATCGCCGAATTCGATGGCGTGCCGAGCGGATTGAAGATCAGCAATACCTCATCGCTCTCCACGAGCTTGCGCGCCTGCTCCACCGCCTTCGGCGGGCTGTAGCCGTCGTCATAGCTGAGAAAAGTGATCTTGCGGCCGTTGATGCCGCCCTCGGCGTTGATCTTGTTGAAATAGGCGGCCTCGGTCTTGCCGATCACGCCGTAAGCGGAAGCCGGACCGCTGTAAGGCATGATGTTGCCGATCTTGATTTCGGTATCGGTGGCGCCGGTATCGTATTTCTTTTGCGCGAGCGCGCTGCCGGTGGTCGCGGCCAAAGCGATGACGGTCGCCGAGAACGCGGCAATCAGCAAGTTATGTTGTGAACTCATGTTTTCTCCGAGGGTTTCTTGTTTTGAGCCTTTTCTTAACTTTTCTTGAGTTTGCCTACCAGTTGCTGGGCAACCATGGCGACCTGCCTTGCGCCGTGCGGCACCAGGAAGATGACGAGAAACAGCAGTACGCCGAACACGGCGCCGGAAAGCCCCTTGGAGATTCCCTCCGCGATGTTCGGCACGAAGATGATGAAGGCCGAACCGACGATCGATCCCGGCAGCCATCCCACGCCGCCGACGACCATGCCGAGAAACAGCGAGATCGCCAGCGTGATGGTGTAACCGTCCGGTGCGACGAACTGCACGGCGATCGCGCCTAACCCGCCGGCAACGCCGGTGATGCCGGCCGAGACGCCGAACGCCAGCGTCTTGTAAAGCGAGACGTCGATTCCCATGGCGGCGGCCGCGATTTCGTTGTCGCGGATCGCCATGAAGGCGCGCCCCGAACGCGATTTCAGCAGGTTGACGGAAAAAATATAGATCGCGATCGTGATCACGAGCGTGAAGTAATACAGCCACATGTCCTGCGACATCGGCAGGCCGAACGGCGCATCCGGCTTGGTCACCACCAGGCCCTGCACGCCGCCCGTCCACTGCTCGAAATAGCCGAGCTTGAGAAGCTGCGGCATCGCGGTTGCCAGTGCGAAGGTCGCCAGCGCCAGATAGACGCCGGAGAGGCGCAGCGCCGGCTGGCCGAACAGGAAGCCGAACGCAAAGCAGACGATGCCGGCGATCGGCAGCGTCAGGGCATAATTCATGCCGAGATGTTCCATCAGGATCGCCGAGGTGTAGGCGCCGACCGCGTAGAACGCGCTTTGTCCCAGCGAAAACTGTCCGCTGCCGCCGGTCAGGATGTTCAGCGCCAGAACCGCGAGGCCGTAGATCAGAAGCATCGTCAGCTGGAAGATGATGAAGTTCTTCACGAACAGCGGCACCACGATCAGCATTGCCAGCACGACCAGCGAGGTCCCGGTGCCGAGCGTCATCGCCCGCTTGGGAACAGCCTCGACGGCGGGCGCTTCGGTGACGACTTCCTGCACGGCGCTCATGATCAAACTCGCTTCACGATGGGCCGGCCGAACAGCCCAGCCGGTTTGACAACCAGAACGGTGATGATCAGCGCCAAAGCGATCGGCAGCTTCAGTTCATTGCCGACCCCGGGGATATAGGTGCCGGCAAGGTTTTCGAAGATGCCGACCAAAAATCCGCCGATGACCGCGCCGAACGGGCTGGTCAGGCCGCCGAGCACGGCGGCGGCGAAACCGTAGATCAGTACTCCCAACATCATGTTCGGTTCGAGAAACACCACCGGGGCGATCATCATGCCGGCGATCGAGCCGATCGCCGCCGCCATGCCCCAGCCGAGCGCGATCATCCATGAGGTGTTGATACCGACCAGCCGTGCCGATTCAGGCAGCGAAGCGGCCGCCCGCATCGCAAGGCCCACCCGCGTGAACTGGAAAAAGCAATACAGCAGGACCAGCAGCAGCATGGTGACGCCGATCATGCCGGCCTGATGGGTCGAGATCAGCTGGCTGCCGAGGAAGGGCGAGGATCCGAACGGCGTCGGATACTGCTTGATGGTGAAGTCCCAGATCAGCCCGGCGACGCTGTTGACGATCGCATACAGCGCAATGAAGCCGGCAACATTGGTCAGGATCGGCGCTTTCGCCAGCGGCTTGAACAGCAACCGCTCGATGACGATGCCGCCCGCGAACGATATCCCCAGCGTGAGCACGAATGCCGCCCAATAGGGCACGCCCCACTGCATCAGCTGCCAGGAGATGAAGGTCGAGAACATCGCCATCTCTCCTTGCGCGAAATTGAGATGATCGATCGCCTGGTAGATCATGACGACGGCAAGTGCCATGCAGGCATAGATCGCGCCGGTGGCGATGCCGGCCAGGATCTGATTGATGAAAAGCTCCACGGCCGCGCTCCTCAATAACCCAGATAGGATTTACGGACATCTTCGTTGTTCGCGATCTCGCTGGCACTGCCCGACATCACGATGCGTCCGGTCTCGATCACATAGGCCTGATCGGCGAGTTCCAGCGCCAGTTGCGCGTTCTGCTCGACCACCAGAATGGTGACCTTGTCCTCGCGATTGATCTTGCCGAGAATCTTGAACAGGTCGCGCACGATCAGCGGCGCCAGGCCGAATGACGGCTCGTCGAGCAGCATCAGTCGCGGACGCAGCATCAGCGCGCGGGCGACCGCCAGCATCTGCTGTTCGCCGCCCGAAAGCGTGCCCGCCTGCTGCGCGTAGCGCTGCTTCAGGACCGGGAAATGCTCATACATGCGTTCGATATCGGACACCACGCCGGCCCTGTCGCTTCGCGTGATCGCGCCGAGCTGAAGGTTTTCCTCCACCGTCATGGTCGTGAACGTGCCGCGGCCCTGCGGCACATGGGCGATGCCGAGGCGGACTATGTTTTCGGTGGAGCGGCCGGACAGCGGGGCGCCGTCGAATTCGATCGCGCCGGTCGTGCGCACCATGTTGCAGATCGCGCGCAAGGTCGTGGTCTTGCCGGCGCCGTTGGCGCCGAGCAGCGTGGTGACGCTTCCATCCTTCAGCGCGAACGCAAGGCCGTGCAGCGCCTGGACCTGGCCGTAATAGGCGTTGAGATCCCGGATGTTGAGCATCGCCGTCATGAATCCTTGCTCCCCAGATAGGCCTTGATGACATCCGGGTCGGACTGCACCGCGGCGGGCGTTCCCTCGGCGAGCTTGCGGCCAAAATTCAACGCCACCACGTGGTCGGCGATCGACATCACGAGGCCCATGTGATGCTCGACCAGCAGGACCGTCACGTGGCGGTCGTCGCGTATCCGGCGGATCAGATCGCCGAGCGCATGGACCTCCTCGTGGTTGAGGCCGCCGGCGGGTTCGTCGAGCAGCAGGATCTTCGGGTCGGCCGCGAGCGCGCGCGCCAGTTCCACGCGTTTCTGGGTGCCGAAGGGCAGGCCGGAAACCGTGACATGGGCGACTTCCTCAAGTTCGAGATAGTTCAGGATTTCGTGAACGCGCTTGTTGAGCGCGGCCTCGCCGTGGCGAACCCAGGGAAGTCTCAGCGAGTCGCTGATGATGTCGCTGTTGGTACGGGAATGAGCGCCGACCCGGACGTTGTCGAGGACGGAAAGATTTGGAAACAAAGCCACGTTCTGGAAGGTGCGCCCGATGCCGATCTCGGCGATCCGGTGCGGCGGCCGCCGCAGGATACTCCGGCCTTCCATCCGAATGTCGCCCGCGCTCGGCCGGTAAAGCCGGCTTAGGCAGTTGAAGAGCGTGGTCTTGCCGGCGCCGTTCGGCCCGATCAGGCCCAGGATCTGGCCCTGGTGCATGTCGAACGATACGCCATTCAACGCAACGATGCCGCCGAACACGACGCTGACGTCGCAAACCGCAAGCAGAGGCGAAGTTTCCTGGGCCGGTTGGGTCTGCGTCATCTCGCCCCGCATCGATGGTTCACTGGGCCGGAATGACTACGCCAGTATGCTTGATCGCAACGCTGACGGCTATCGGATCCCCTCAACCACACGTGCAACTTTCCCTCCTGCTTTCAATTTTTTGTTTTCTTGTTTTTTTGATTGCGGTGCCATTCCGCCGAGCGCGGCTTCGATGTTCCTTACCATCGCCACGAGGCGCGGTCCAATATCGTTGCGCAGCCGATCTTCCGTGAAACGGAAAGCCGGCGCACCACAGTTAAACGCATAAGGGCCGGTTCCGTCATTAAGCTTTAGTGCTACGCCGACCGAGTGTATGTCGTCGTGCCACTCGCCTGCCGAGATCGCAAACCCGTGTTTTGCCACGGTCTCGCCGGCGCGTTCGATGCCGTCGCGCATCCTGGCCCAGCGGCTGCCATAGTGCTCGCGCAATTCGCGCAATAAAGAGGCACGTTCCTCCTCCGGCAGCGCCCAGATATAGGCTCGCCCCATTGCGGTGGTTGCAATCGGAATCCGCGAGCCGACGTCCAGTTGAACGCCCAGCGTCATGCCGCGACTCTGGCCGAAATAGATCATGCTGAGACGATCGCGGCCACCGACCGCTACCGCTCCGCCGGTCTCGCGCATCAATTCTTCACGATAGGGCTCGGACAAATGCCGAACGCCGAGATTTGCCAGCGCCGCGTAGCCGAGCGCCATCGCCGCGGGCGCCAGCTGATATTTCTCGAACCGTGGAACCGGTGTAAGGTAACCCAGTTTGGTGAGGGTATAGGTCAGCCGGGAGACGGTTGGCTTCGGCAGGTTGGTGCGGGCCGCAATCTCCTGATTGCCGAGAAGCCCGTCGTTGGGCTGGAATGCGCGCAACACATCAAGGCCGCGGGAAAGCGCGACGACGAAGCTGCGATCGGTCGCCACTTTCTTGCCCTGACGCTTCATTGCCTGCTGTTGTCGCGCGCGGCGCGGCTCCTCGTTGACAAGGGACGTGCTTCAAAATAACCCTCGCTGTCAAGATGCGGAATTGAATTCCGCAATGCGAAATATATAGAACAGGCTATCGAGGGAGAGTGCCGTGAACGAAGTTGTCAGGCTCGAGCGTCATGACGTGGTTGCCATCGTCACGGTCGACAGTCCGCCGGTGAATGCGCTGAGCGCCGCCGTGCGCGGCGGCATTCTGGATTGCGTCAAGCGCGCCGTGGCCGATCCGGAAGTGAAGGCGATCGTGCTGAGCTGTGCCGGCCGCACCTTCATCGCCGGCGCCGACATCACCGAATTCGGCAAGCCGCCCAAACCTCCGGCCCTCAATGAGGTGCTGGCCGAAATCGAGAACGCGCCGAAGCCGGTGATTGCGGCGATTTACGGCACTGCGCTCGGCGGCGGCCTCGAAGTCGCGCTCGCCTGCCACTTCCGCGTGGCGACCAAGGACGCGCGGTTGGGCCTGCCCGAGGTGAAACTCGGATTATTGCCCGGTGCGGGCGGCACGCAGCGGCTGCCGCGCGCGGTCGGTCCCGAACTCGCGGTCAAGATGATTGTCGGCGGCGATCCGATCAGCGCCTCGGATGCATTGAAAAACGGCCTGATCGAGGAAATCGTCGAGGGTCCGGCCGCCGGCGGCGAGGCGTTCGCCCGCAAGGTGCTGTCGGAGAAGCGCCCGCTGCGCAAGCTGCGCGACGACGACAGCAAGCTTTTGGCGGCGAAAGCCGACCGCTCGATCTTCACCAACGCGGTCGCGGCCCTGACCAAGAAGGCGCGCGGGCTGGAAGCGCCGTTTGCCGCCGCCGACGCGGTGGGCGCGGCGATCGACCTGCCGTTCGATGAGGGGCTGAAGAAGGAACGCGAGGGTTTCCTCAAGCTGGTGGCGAGCGATCAGTCGAGGGCGCAGCGCTATGCGTTCTTCTCCGAACGCGAAGCCGCCAAGATCGCCGGCGTGCCGGAAGGCACCAAGCCGCGCCAGGTCGAGCGCGTCGCCATCATCGGCGCGGGCACCATGGGCGGCGGTATCGCGATGTCGTTTGCCAACGCCGGTATTCCGGTGACGCTGATCGAGACCGGCGAAGAACAGCTCAAGCGCGGCATGGGCGTGATGCAGAAGAATTACGAGGCGACCGCGGCGCGCGGCGGAATCCCCGCGGACGCCCCCGCCAAGCGCATGGGCCTGATCAACGGCGTGGTCGGGCTGGAGAACGTCAAGGACGCCGACCTGATCATCGAGGCCGTGTTCGAGACCATGGCGATCAAGAAGGAGGTCTTCAGCGCGCTGGACAAATTTGCCAAACCCGGCGCGGTGCTCGCCAGCAATACTTCCTATCTCAACATCGACGAGATCGCGAAGGTCACAAAACGTCCGCAGGACGTGCTCGGCATGCACTTCTTCTCACCGGCCAATGTGATGAAGCTGTGCGAGATCGTCCGCGCGGACAAGACCGCGCCGGACGTGCTGACCACCGCGGTCGCGGTGGCGCGCAAAATTGCAAAGGTGCCGGCGGTGGTCGGCGTCTGCGACGGGTTCGTCGGCAATCGCATGCTGGCGCAACGCGGCAAGCAGGCGGAGAAATTGCTGTTCGAAGGCGCATTGCCGCAGCAGGTCGATGCCGTCGTGACCAAATTCGGCATGCCGATGGGCCCGTTCGCGATGGGCGATCTCGCCGGCCTCGATATCGGCTGGCGGTCGCGCAAGGATCGCGGCATCAAGTCGGAAATCGCCGACGCTTTGTGCGAGGCCGGCCGCTTCGGCCAGAAGACCGGCAAGGGCTATTACAAATACGAGGCGGGCTCGCGCGCGCCGCTGCCCGATCCCGAAGTGGAAAAGCTGATCGACGAGACGTTGCAGCGGCTGGGCCGCAAGCGCCGCGTGGTCAGCGACGACGAAATCCTCGAGCGCATGATGTATCCGATGATCAATGAGGGCGCGCGGATTTTGGAGGAAAAGATCGCGGCGCGTCCGAGCGACATCGACGTGATCTGGCTCTACGGCTATGGCTGGCCGGTCTATCGCGGCGGTCCGATGTTCTATGCCGACCAGGTGGGCCTGAAGCACATCGCCGACCGCCTGTCGTATTATGCGAAGGAAACCAACGATCCCTCGCTCGAACCGGCGCCGCTGCTCAAGCGCCTCGCCGCCGAAGGCAAGACCTTTGCGTCGCTGGCGCAGACGGCGAAAGCGGCGTGATGGGAATTAGCTTTACGAGTTCGGTGCCTCTGTTCCCTCCCCCCTTGTGGGGGAGGGTTAGGGAGGGGGGTAGCCGCATCGGCACTGTCCGCGTGGGCCCCCTTCCCCAACCCTCTCCCACAAGGGGAGAGGGAGCGCATAGATTTGTGCGTCCCTCACAATTGGCCGCGCTCCCATGACCCATCCCGGCGAGCAGTTCTATCCGGAAGGCGTCCACTGGGACGATGCGCTGGCGCGCGGAACGCTGCCGGAGCTGTTGTCAAAGGCCGCTGTGGAATTCGGTGCGCGGCCGGCGATCGAATTTCGCGACCGCCCCATCAGCTACACCGAGCTGGAAGCGCTGGTTGAAGTCGCGGCCTCGGCGTACTTGCGTGGCGGTTTCGGCAAGAACAGTTCAGTGGCGCTGTTCCTCGGCAACTCGCCCGACCATCCCGTGAATTTCTTCGGCGCGCTGAAAGCCGGCGCCCGTATCGTGCATCTTTCCCCGCTCGACGGCGAACGCGCGCTGTCCCATAAATTGAGCGACAGCGGCGCGCGCATTCTCGTCACCAGCGATCTGGCGGCGCTGTTGCCGACGGCGTTGAAGTTCCTCGAAAAAGGCCTGCTCGATCGCCTGATCGTCTGCGAGGACGACCATTGGGGCGCGGTCGGCAATCCGCATACGCCGATCCCGGACCACCCAGCGATCACGACGTTTGCCAGCTTTACGGAAGGCGCGGCGCGGCCGGCGCAATGGCCGGAGATTTCGCCCGACGACGTCGCGCTGCTGCAATATACCGGCGGCACCACCGGATTGCCCAAGGGCGCGATGCTGAGCCATGGCAACCTGACGTCCGCGGTATCGATCTATGATGTCTGGGGCAGGCCGGCGCGCGAAAAGCGCAACGCGATCGAGCGCGTGATCTGCGTGCTGCCGCTGTTTCACATCTTCGCGCTGACGGTGGTGATGCTGACCTCGATCCGGCGCGGCAATTTGATCTCGCTGCACCAGCGTTTCGACGTCGAAGCCGTGATGCGCGACATCGAGGTCAAGCGCGCCACCGCGTTTCCCGGCGTCCCGACGATGTGGATCGCGATCGCGAACCTTCCCGATCTCGACAAGCGCGATCTTTCCTCGCTGGTGAGCTGCGGGTCCGGCGGCGCGCCGCTGCCGGTCGAGGTCGCGAAGATCTTCGAGCGCAAGGTCGGCATGAAGCTGAAGAGCGGCTGGGGCATGACCGAGACCTGCTCGCCCGGCACCGGCCATCCCCAGGAGGGGCCGGCCAAGCCGGGCTCGATCGGGCTGATGTTGCCCGGCATCGAGATGGACGTGGTCGCGCTCGAGGATCCCGGCAAGGTTTTGCCCCCGGGCGAAGTCGGCGAGATCCGCATCAAGGGGCCGAACGTCACCAACGGCTACTGGAACCGGCCGCAGGACACCGCGCAAGCCTTCGTCGGCGACCGTTTCCTGACCGGCGATATCGGCTACATGGACAAAGACGGCTATTTCTATCTGGTCGATCGCAAGAAGGACATGATCATCTCCGGCGGCTTCAACGTCTATCCGCAGATGATCGAGCAGGCGATCTATGAACATCCCTCGGTGCAGGAAGTGATCGTGATCGGCATTCCCGACGATTACCGCGGCGAGGCGGCGAAGGCCTTTGTCAAATTGCGCGCGGGCGCGGGTCCCTTCACGCTCGACGAGTGGAAGGCGTTCCTTGCCGGCAAGCTCGGCAAGCACGAAATTCCGACTGCGCTCGATTTTGTCGACGAACTGCCGCGGACGCCGGTCGGCAAACTTTCGCGCCACGAATTGCGCAACCGGCAATCCCCGCACCATCCAGCATTATCCAGACAACAGCAACTCGCAACAGGAGGTCACTCATGACCGACGCCGTCATCGTCTCCACCGCCCGCACCCCGATCGGCAAGGCCTATCGCGGCGCGCTCAACGCCACCGAAGGCGCAACCCTGCTCGGTCACGCCATCGGCCAGGCGGTGGCGCGCGCCAAGGTCGATCCCAGGGAGATCGAGGACGTGGTGATGGGCGCGGCCCTGCAGCAGGGCGCGACCGGCGGCAACATCGCCCGCAAGGCGCTGTTGCGCGCAGGTCTGCCCGTCACCGTCGGTGGCACCACGATCGACCGGCAATGCGCCTCGGGCCTGCAGGCGATCGCGCTTGCCGCACGTTCGGTAATCTTCGACGGCGTCGAGATCGCGGTCGGCGGCGGCGGCGAAACCATCAGCCTGGTGCAGAACGACAAGATGAATGCGTTCCACGCGCAGGATCCCGCGCTCCTGAAAATCAAGGGCGAAGTCTACATGCCGATGATCGACACCGCCGAAGTCGTCGCCAAGCGTTACGGGATTTCGCGCGAGCGGCAGGACGAATATTCGCTGGAGAGCCAGCGCCGCGTCGCCGCCGCGCAGCAGGGCGGCAAGTTCAACGACGAGCTGGCGCCGATCACCACCATGATGGGCGTCGCCGACAAGGCGACCGGCGAAATCTCCTTCAAGGAGGTCACGCTGTCGAAGGACGAAGGTCCGCGGCCTGAAACCACGGCCGAAGGCCTCGCCGGCCTGAAGCCGGTGCGCGGCGAAGGTTTTACGATTACCGCCGGCAATGCCAGCCAGTTGTCGGACGGCGCCAGCGCGTCCGTGATCATGAGCGACAAGGAGGCTTCCAGGCGCGGCCTGAAGCCGCTCGGCATCTTCCGCGGCTTCGTCGCCGCCGGCTGCGAGCCGGACGAGATGGGCATCGGCCCGGTATTCGCGGTGCCGCGCCTGCTCAAGCGCCATGGGCTCAAGGTCGACGATATCGATCTCTGGGAGTTGAACGAGGCTTTTGCAGTGCAGGTGCTTTATTGCCGCGACAAGCTCGGCATTGATCCCGAAAAGATCAACGTCGATGGCGGCGCGATCGCGGTCGGCCACCCCTATGGCATGTCGGGCGCGCGGCTGACCGGCCACGCCCTGATCGAGGGCCGCCGCCGCAAGGCCAAATATGCCGTGGTGACCATGTGCGTCGGCGGCGGCATGGGCGCGGCAGGATTGTTCGAGGTTTTGCAGTAACGGAGAACCAACACCGTCATTCCGGGCTTCGCTCGTTTTACTCGCGCCCCGGAATGACGGATCTGAATTGGTAGCCGACATATCATTCGCTCACAGGAGGATCCGATGGATCTCAGCTTCAGTAGGGAAGAAGTGACGTTTCGCGACGAGGTGCGGGCCTTCTTCAGGGATCACGTGCCGCCTTCGACGCGGCAGAAACTGGTCGAGGGCCGTCATCTCTCAAAGGACGAGATGGTCGATTGGTGGCGCATCCTCAACAAGAAGGGCTGGGGCGTCACGCACTGGCCGAAGGAATATGGCGGCACGGGGTGGACCTCGGTGCAGCACTACATCTTCAACGAGGAACTGCAGATGCATCCGGCGCCGGCGCCGCTCGCCTTCGGCGTCAGCATGGTCGGGCCGGTGATCTATACCTTCGGCAATGAACAACAGAAGAAGCACTATCTGCCGCGCATCGCCAATGTCGACGACTGGTGGTGCCAGGGATTTTCCGAGCCCGGCTCGGGCTCCGACCTCGCCTCGCTGAAGACCAAGGCCGAGCGCAAGGGCGACAAATACATCGTCAACGGCCAGAAGACCTGGACCACGCTCGCCCAATATGCCGACTGGATCTTCTGCCTGTGCCGCACCGATCCCGCGGCGAAGAAGCAGACCGGCATTTCCTTCATCCTGATCGACATGAAGTCGAAGGGCATCACGGTGCGTCCGATCCAGACCATCGACGGCGGCCACGAGGTCAACGAGGTGTTCCTCGACGACGTCGAGGTGCCGGTCGAGAATCTCGTCGGCGAGGAGAACAAGGGCTGGGACTACGCCAAATTCCTGCTCGGCAACGAACGCACCGGCATCGCCCGCGTCGGCGTCTCCAAGGAGCGGATTCGCCGCATCAAGGAACTCGCCTCCAAGGTCGAATCCGGCGGCAGACCGGTGATGCAGGACCAGGGTTTCCGCGAGAAACTCGCCGCGGTCGAGATCGAGCTCAAGGCCTTGGAGCTGACGCAGCTTCGCGTCGTCGCCGACGAAGGCAAGCACGGCAAGGGCAAGCCCAATCCGGCGTCCTCGGTGCTGAAGATCAAGGGCTCGGAAATCCAGCAGGCCACCACCGAGCTTTTGATGGAAGTGATCGGGCCGTTCGCGGCGCCCTTCGACGAGCACGGCGACGATGGCAGTAACGAGGCGATGGACTGGACCGCGCAGATCGCGCCGAGCTATTTCAACAACCGCAAGGTCTCGATCTATGGCGGCTCCAACGAGATCCAGCGCAACATCATCACCAAGGCGGTGTTGGGGCTTTGATCTCTTCTCCCTCACCCCGCTCTTGGCGGGGAGAGGTCTCGACTAAACCTCACTGGCTGTCATTCCGGGGCGCGAGTGAAACGAGCGAGCCCGGAATCCATAACCACGATCGGGAATATGGATTCCGGGCCTGCGCCAAGAGGCGCATCCCGGAATGACGAGAGTTGTTGATACAGGGAAATAGAGAAAATGGATTTCGATTTGTCGGAGGAGCAGCGCCTCCTCAAGGAAAGCGTCGACGGACTGCTCGGCAGCGCTTACGATTTCGATGCCCGCAAGAAATACATGAAAGAGAAGGGCGGCTGGAGCAAGGCCGTCTGGGGCAAGTTCGCCGAGCAGGGCCTGCTCGGGCTGCCGTTCGCCGAAGACGATGGCGGTTTCGGCGCCGGCGCGGTCGAGACCATGATCGTGATGGAAGCGCTCGGCAAGGCGCTGGTGCTCGAGCCTTATCTGGCAACCGTCGTGATTGGCGGCGGCTTCCTGCGCCACGGCGGCTCGGCCGCGCAGAAGGCGACGCACATTCCCGGCATCATCGACGGAGCCAAGACCCTTGCCTTCGCGCAGCTCGAGAAGAATTCGCGCTACGACCTGTACGACGTCGCCACGTCAGCCAAGAAGAAGGGCGGGGCTTACGTGATCGACGGCGAGAAGTTCGTCGTGCTCAACGGCGAAGCCGCCGATACCTTGATCGTGACCGCGCGCACCAAAGGCGGCCAGCGCGAGACGAGCGGCGTCGGCGTGTTCCTGGTGCCCGCCGATGCCAAGGGCGTGGCCAAGAAGGGTTATCCGACCCAGGACGGCCTGCACGCGGCCGACATCTCCTTCACCGGCGTCGAGGTAGGCAGCGACGCCGTGATCGGCGATCCCGAAGACAGCCTCGCTTTGATCGAGCGCGTGGTCGACGAGGCGCGCACCGCGATGTGCGCCGAGGCCGTCGGCCTGATGGACGAATCACTGACGTCCACCGTCGAGTACCTGAAAACGCGAAAGCAGTTCGGCGTGCCGATCGGCAGCTTCCAGACGCTGCAGCACCGCGCCGCCGACATGTTCGTCGCCGTCGAACAGGCCCGCAGCATGTCGATGTTCGCGACCATGGCATCGGATTTCGACGACGCCAAAGAGCGCGCCACCGCGGTCGCGGCGGCCAAAGTGCAGATCGGCAAATCGGCCAAATTCGTCGGCCAGCAGTCGATCCAGCTGCATGGCGGCATCGGCATGACCATGGAGGCCAGGATCGGCCACTATTTCAAGCGGCTGACCATGATCGAGAACAGTTTTGGCGACACCGATTATCACCTGCGCCGCGTCACCGAAGGCGGCGGGCTGGTTTAGCCGCTCCTTCGTCATTCCGGGATGCGCCGTAGGCGCAGACCCGGAATCCAGAAGTTATTGCGCGAGATTCCGGGTTCGCGCTAGCGCGCGCCCCGGAATGACGACCAGGGAAACAACCATGAAAAACACCCCGTTCGATCTCACCGGAAAAGTCGCTGTTATCACCGGCTCCAGCCGCGGCATCGGCCGCGCTTCGGCGGAGCTGCTGGCGAAACTCGGCGCCAAGGTGGTGATCTCCAGTCGCAAGGCCGACGCCTGCGAGGAAGTCGCCGGCGGCATCAAGAAGGCGGGCGGCGACGCCCACGTCATTGCCTGCAACATCTCGCGCCGCGATGAGGTCGAGGCGCTGATCAAGGGGACGACCAGCCATTACGGCAAGATCGACATCCTGGTCTGCAACGCCGCGGTCAACCCGTATTACGGCCCGCTGCTCGACATCAAGGACGAGGCCTTCGACAAGATCATGGCCTCCAACGTCAAGAGCAATATCTGGCTCTGTAAGCTCGCGATTCCGCCGATGGCGGCGCGCGGCACCGGTTCGGTGGTGATCATCTCCTCCATCGGCGGCCTGCGCGGCTCGACCGTGATCGGCGCCTACGGGATTTCCAAGGCGGCGGATTTCGCCTTGTGCCGCAGCCTCGCCGGCGAATGGGGTCCGAAGGGCGTGCGCGTCAATTGCGTCGCGCCCGGCCTCGTCAAGACCGATTTCGCCCGCGCCTTGTGGGAAGACGAGGCGCGCCTGAAGCAGCGCTGCGCCACCACGCCCTTGCGCCGGATCGGCGAGCCCGACGAGATCGCCGGAGCGGTCGCCTATCTCGGCTCGGATGCCTCGAGCTTCATGACCGGCCAAACGATTGTGGTCGACGGCGGGGTCACCACCGCGTCGGTGTGATTTTTTTCCCTCTCCCCTTGTGGGAGAGGGTGCCCAGGCGGCCTTCGGCCGCCGTTCTTGGACAGAAACGCCGATGCTTTGCATCGGCTATGGATGCACAGCATCGCAGACGGGTGAGCGACTATCTGAAGATCAAGTTGCATTGGCGTATGCGGCACGCGCATCGCGTGCTTTTGCGTTGAGACGGACGAGCAGTTTGCGGGCGAGCGCAATGCGAATGACCATTTTTTCCTTTCCGGCGGCGACCAATCTGGCGCGGAACGCACCGAGGCTCTGATCGTAGCGCGAGGCGATTTCGGCGACGAGGAACAGGATGGAGCGTACGCTGGATCGGCCGCCACGGACCGGCCGCTTACCCTTTCTTTTACCACTGTCGTTGGCGATCGGGGCGACGCCGACGAGCTTGGCAATGGCCTTGTTGGAGTAGGTACCGATCTCCGGCAGGTCGGCCATCAGGCGGGCGACGGTGCGGCCGGCGACGCCTTTCACCGAGCGCCAGGCTTGTGCGAGATGGGCCCACAAGGGATCGTCGTCGATCATCGAGCCGATCTCGCCTTCCAGGGTGCGGGACTGGCGCTTAAGCAGGACGATCACCTCGTCGATAGAGGCCAGCATCTCGGCATTGTCGAGCAGGCTGGAGCGGCGCTGCTTCTGCACGGTGAGATCGTCAGTGACCTGCCGGAGCCTTGCCACAAGGGCCTTCAGGCGCAGTTGCGCGGCGCCCGGCAGCGGCGTTGGCTGCAGATCCTTGGCTCGTGCGAAGCGTGCGATGATGCTTGCATCGATCCGATCCGTCTTCTCCAGCACGCCCATCGCCTCGGCATATTGCCGGACGTTGCGTGCATTGGTCACGGCACAGGGCAGGCCCTGCGCCCACAGCGACAGGAACGCCTTGCGCTCATAGCCGCCGGTGGCCTCCATCACCACCAGCTCCGCCTGATGCTGGCGGCAGAACGCCACCAGCGCCGCAATTCCGGCCCCATCATTATCAAAACTGCCGCGGATGGAACCGGGCTCGATGCAGGCATCGAGACTGGCCTTCGAAATATCCACTCCACAAATAATCTTCATCACGGTAACCTGCCTTGTTCGTGCGATCGTGATCCAGCGACTGTTCGGTCGTGCGTGACAACGGCGAAGATCCCAGGCTCACCCACGGTTGTTGCCGGAGGGGTATCGGGCGACATCGCCGCGCGCTTTGGCCGGTGGCCACCGGCCAAAGCGCTCAGTCGCTTCCATCGCACATTTTCCTCAATGCGCAGATACAAGGGGTCTGTATCCGCGGACACAGACCCCTCATCCGCCTTCGCTTCGCGAAGGCACCTTCTCCCGCAAGGGGAGAAGGAAGAAAGCGTCGGGCGCCACTCCGCCTTCTTGACCTTCTTGCCCCAATCCGCTTGCCTTGACGCGAAGCAACGCCAAGAAACCGCCAGGAAAAACCACCATGTCCTTTGTGCTGGCCATCGATCAGGGCACCACATCCTCGCGCGCCATCGTGTTTCGCAGCGACACTTCGATCGCGGCGACAGCGCAGGCCGAGTTCCCGCAGCATTTTCCGGCGTCGGGCTGGGTCGAGCACGAACCGGAGGACATCTGGGCCTCGACGATCGCCACCTGCCGCGACGCGCTGAAGAAGGCCGGCGTTACACCTAAGGACATCGCGGCGATCGGCATCACCAACCAGCGCGAGACCACCGTGGTGTGGGACCGCGCCACCGGCCAGGCCGTGCATCGCGCCATCGTCTGGCAGGACCGCCGCACCGCCGATATCTGCGCCAAGTTAAAGGGCGAGGGCCACGAGACGGCGATTTCGGCGAAAACCGGCCTGATCATCGATCCCTATTTTTCCGGCACCAAGGTCGCCTGGATCCTCGATCACGTGCCCGGCGCGCGCGAGCGCGCGATGCGCGGCGAACTATTGTTCGGCACCGTCGATTGCTACCTGCTGTGGCGTCTCACCGGCGGCAAGGTGCACGCCACCGACGCCACCAACGCCTCGCGCACGCTGTTGTTCAACATCCACCTAGGGGAGTGGGACGACGAGCTGCTGAACATCCTGCGCGTGCCGCGCTCGATGCTGCCTGAGGTGAAGGATTCCTCCGCACCATTTCGGCGACAGCCTCCCCGATCTCTTTGGCGGCGCGATCGCGGTTCGAGGCATCGCCGGCGACCAGCAGGCCGCCACCATCGGCCAGGCCTGCTTCTCGCCGGGCATGATGAAGTCGACCTACGGCACCGGCTGCTTCGCGCTGCTCAACACCGGCGCGACGCCGGTCGCCTCGAAGAACAAGCTCTTGACCACCATCGCCTATCAGCTCGAGGGACAACGCACCTATGCGCTCGAAGGCTCGATCTTCGTCGCAGGAAGCGCGGTGCAGTGGCTGCGCGACGGGCTCGGCATCATCAAGCAGGCGGCCGAGACCGGCCCGCTCGCCGACAAATCCGACTCCACCCAAAGCGTCTACCTGGTGCCGGCCTTTGTCGGCCTCGGCGCGCCGTACTGGAATCCGCGCGTGCGCGGCGCGCTGTTCGGGCTGACGCGCAACACCGGCCCGGCCGAGCTCGCGCATGCCGCGCTGGAGAGCGTGTGCTACCAGACGTTTGATCTGTGGGCCGCGATGCGCGCCGACTGGCCGGAGGCGAAGGCCGCTCATGTCGTGCTGCGCGTCGACGGCGGCATGACCGCATCCGACTGGACCATGCAGCGGCTCGCGGACTTGCTGGACGCGCCGGTCGATCGCCCGATGATCCAGGAAACCACCGCACTCGGCGCCGCCTATCTCGCGGGGCTGTCGGCCGGCGTCTATCCCGAGCCGTCAAAGTTTGCCGACAACTGGCGGCTCCAACATCGCTTCAAGCCCAACATGAGCACCGCCACGCGCGAGCGGAAATTGGCGGGCTGGGCACGCGCGGTGAAGGGGTTGCTGGCGAGCGATGAGGGGGAGGAAATCTAAACGTCGAAACGTACCGCGGTGGTGTTGGCGCCGCTAATCAGGACCGCAACGCGCTCGCCCGCCGCCGGCCGGTATTGGCCGGAGAGCAGCGCCGCGAAGGTGGCGGCGCCGCCGGGCTCAGCCACCAAGCGTAGGGTCGACCACAGCGCCGCCTGGGCCTGCCGGATTGCTTCGTCGCTCACCAGCAGAACTTTTTCGACATGCGCACGCGCAATCGGAAACATCAATTCTCCGACGCGCCGCGGCGCGAGACTGTCGGCGGCAATGCCGCTCGCTGGCGCATCGACCGGCCGGCCTGCCTCGAAAGCGGCGTGCAACGTCGGCGATCGCTCCGGCTCGACTGCAATGATCCTTGTCCTGCCGGCATACCATGCGGCGATGCCGCCGATCAGTCCGCCGCCGCCGACCGCAACCAGAAGCGTATCGATGCCGGGCGCGTCCTGCTCCAGCTCCATTCCGATCGTGCCCTGACCGAGCAGCGTCTCGGTCTGGTCGAAGGCGTGGACCGGCATCGCGCCGCTCTGCTCGAGGTGCGCTTCGCTCGCCGCCAGCGCGTCGGCATAGCGCGTGCCCGCGATCACGAGCTGCGCACCGTAGCTCTTGATGCGTTCGGCCTTGGCCGGCGAGGTGATATCGGGCACGAAAATGGTGGCAGGCACGCCGAGCCGCTGCGCGGCATAGGCAACCGCAGCGCCGTGATTGCCGCCGGAAGCCGCCACCACGCCGGCCGCCGGCGTTTTGCGCAAAAGCAGATTGGCGAACGCGCCGCGCGCCTTGAACGAACCGGAATGTTGCAGCATTTCCAGTTTGAAGATCACAGGTGCGGCCGGCAGGCCGAAATCGGCCAGATCGGCTTCGAGCAGCGGAGTTCGCCGGACGTAGCCGCGGATCACGGTCTCCGTCGCCGCAACGCGCGTGCGCGTGATGTCCGGGTTCGGTGTCATGGCAGAGTTCTTGATAGCACTTCCGCGAATTGACATCAATTAGATAATTAGCAAAATGGCTAAATGAAAATCACGATTGCCCTGCGCGCGCTTGCCAATGAGCGCCGTCTGCTGATCCTTGAGTGGCTGCGCGAGCCGAAGAAGCATTTCCGCGACCAGGTCGACGGCGACTTGGTCGAGGACGGCGTTTGCGGCCTCCTGATCGCGGAGAAGCTCGGGGTCAGTGCGCCGACGGTGAGCGAGCATATGCGGGTATTGACTGCCGCAAAACTGGTGCGCGCCAAACGCCTCAAACAATGGACGATGTACCGCCGCAACGAGGCAGCGATCGCAGCCGTGAAGCGCGCCATCGAAGAGAAAGTGTAGGCATCTCATGATCCTCATCGGCCAATATGATTCCCCCTTCGTCCGCCGTGTCGCGATTGCGTTGCGGCTGTATGGTCTGCCTTCGAGCACCGGCCGTGGTCGACCTTCGGCGATGCGGACAAGATCGCGCCTTATAATCCGCTGCGGAGGGTGCCGACGCTGGTGCTGGATGACAGCGAGGCGCTGATCGAAAGCACGGCGATTCTGGATTATCTCGATGAGCTGGTCGGGCCGGAGAAGGCGATGATCGCCGGCAGCGGGCCGGAGCGGCGGCACGGCTTGAAGATTTGCGCGCTGGCGACCGGTCTCGCCGACAAGGCGGTCAGCCTTGTCTACGAGCGCGTGCTGCGGAAGGATCATCCATCGGAGATCTGGGTCGAGCGTTGCCAATCCCAGATCGGCGGCGTGCTCGACGCGCTGGAAAAGGCGCGCGCCCCGATCGCCTCGCCGTTCTGGTCCGGCGTGGCAATCGGCCATGCCGACATCGCGGTCGCCTGCGCCCTCAGATTCACCGGCGAGGCCCATGCCGGCGTGTTCGACGATTTGCGCCATCCGGCGCTCGCTGCGCATGCCGCGCGCTGCGAAGCGCTGCCGGTGTTCAAGGAGATCGTGCAGCCGCTGATGCCGCCGAGCGCGTAATCGATCGAGAGCCCGGCCTTCTTCCCCTCTCCCCTTGTGGGAGAGGGTGGCCCGAATGAGCGAAGCGAATTCGAGACGGGTGAGGGGTATTTATCCGCGGAACCAGACCCCTCATCCGGCGTGCACTTCGTGCACGCCACCTTCTCCCACAAGGGGAGAAGGGAAGGACAGCGCCTTCAAGCAGTCAAGACGTTCTCCGATTTGCCGGCGATTGAATCCGTTTCAACGTCAAAGCGGAGATCCGCCGCTGGAATTGGCCGGCCCAGAAGATATCCTTGCGCCTGCGTGCAGCCGGCGGCCCGAAGCAGCGCGAGCTGCTCTTCCGTTTCGACCCCCTCTGCGACCGTGATGATGTCGAGGCTTCTTCCGAGGTTCGCTACCGCGCAGACAATGGCGGCGCTGGCCTCCAACTGAACCATTTCGCTGACAAACGACCTGTCGATCTTGATCATGTCGAAGCGGAATAGCCGCAGGTAGCTCAAGGACGAGTAACCGGTTCCAAAATCGTCCAGCGCAATCGAAATGCCGAGCGCGCTCAATTCCTGCAGGGTGCGGATGTTGTCATGGCTGCGTTGCAGCAGAACCGTTTCGGTGATCTCGAGCTCAAGCCGCTTAGCCTCCAATCCGGTTTCTGCCAGAATGGCTGCGACGTGATCCGCCAGATCGGGGTTCTGGAACTGTATGGGAGACAGGTTCACGGCAACCTTGGTGCCGGACGGCCAGCCGATGGCGTCGGCGCAAGCCTGACGAAGCACCAACTCGCCGAGAGAATTGATCAGGCCCGTCTCCTCCGCCAGCGGGATGAATTGGTCGGGTGGTATCAAACCGTGGACAGGATGACGCCAGCGCACCAGCGCCTCCACGCTGATCGTGCGGCCCGTCTCGATGCTGCAAATCGGCTGGTAATGGACCTCGAATTCCCCGGCGCTGATTGCCCGGCGCAGGTCCTGCTCCAGCAGGTAGCGCTCCGTCAGGCCCAGATCTTTTTCCGGCTCGAAGAATCGATAGGTGCTTCGACCCTGGGCCTTGGCGCGGTAAAGTGCGAGGTCCGCGTTCTTCAACAACGCGTCCGGATCGCCGCCATCCGTTGGCGCAAGCGCAATACCGATGCTGATGCCGATCGCAAGACGCTGGCCTTCGAAATGGTACGGCTGGCTGATCTCTTCGACAACGCGCGCCGCGAGTGCGCGCGCATCCGGCGGCGCGAGAGAGGCGACGATGGCAAATTCGTCGCCGCCCAGGCGGGCGACGGTATCCGTCTCGCGAACACAGGCGTTCAACCGGCTTGCCGCCATTCGCAGCACCGCATCGCCGACCGGATGACCCAGCGTATCGTTCACTGCCTTGAAGCGGTCAAGATCAAGACAGAACACGGCGAGCGGCTGGTCGCCGCAAGCCGACACCGCTGCCTGGATTCGTTCGCGCAACAAGATGCGATTGGCCAATCCGGTAAGAGCGTCATGATGCGCCATATAGGCAATTTGAGTTTCAGCGCGGCGGCGTTCGGTCACGTCCTCGTGGGTTGTTACGGTTCCGCCATCCAGCATGCGCTGGGCGACGACGGCAATGCAGCGGCCGTCGTTCAATTGGCAGTAAAACGCGCCCTTCTTTCGGTCGCCCGTTCCGGCAGCCGCGATCTCATTGATGCCATCAAGCGATTTATTCGACATCAATCCTGAGCACACCCGATCCTCCAGGATTTCCTGAAGGGTCATGCCCGGTTGCACGAATCCTTCGGCCCACCCGTAAATCGCGATGTACTCATCGTTGCATACGACGAGCCGCTGTCGGGCGTCGAACATGGCCAGCCCCTGAGACATGTTGTTCAGAGCGGTGTCGAAGCGCATGTTCTGGGTGTGAAGCTCGTCTTTCTGCTGTTGCAGATTGTCGCGATATGAAACCACCGCGTCGATCATCTGCCCGATTTCGTCCTTGCGGTCCCTGCTGTCGAGGTCGAGATCGGTGTTGCCGCGCGAAATTTGCGACATCGCCCGCGTCACCGAGCGGATCGGCCTCACGATGGAGTTCGCGACCAGAAGCGTCACGAGGATGCTGATCAGTCCGCCGGCAAGCCCGCCGAATGCGATCAGCCTTTTTCGTGATTCCGCTTCATCTGCCAGCGTGCTGGTCACGGAGCGCGTCCGTTCGGTGACCCACTCCGACACATTCTGCAATTCACTTGCGAATTGCTGGAAGTCATCGTCCGTTCCCCCCAGCATCATCGTCGCCATCGGCGCGTCGGTCGCGGCCACATCCAGGGTGTCTCGCGCCGATCTCTGGTATTTCTCCCATTTGATCTGGAGCACGATCCATTTCTGCCTCTCGCGCAGCCCCAGACCGTGCTGGACCACAAGCGTATTGACGCGACGTTCCAGCGCGTCCAGGTCAGCGCGAATTTCCTTGCTTAGAGCCTGAAGCAACGCCGAGTTTACGCTGTTGCTGCCCCACGTCACATGGCGGAAAAGCTTGACGTGGGTCGCGATGACGTCGTGGGTCAGCTCGGAGACGGCATTCTGCCTCGGCAGGTTGGTATCTCTGAGCGTGGTCAAGCCGCGCGCCGATTTGTCCAGCGTCAGATAGGTTGTCGCGCCCAGGGCGCCCAGGCAAACAAACAGCACGACCGATGCCGCGAAGGCCTTTGCCCAGATCGGCGAGTTTTGCAGAAGACGCGCGAGCACTTGAACGATTTCCCCCGGCGTGTCCGTGTTTCGTTCAGAACCGGTATACGCCGACGCCGACGAAATAATCGCCCAGCTTCTCGACGTAGCTCGACTTGTCTTCGATCTTGTTCGTGATCGGATTGGGCCACTTGTAGTCGATCCAGCCGCTCCCTGAAGTCGTCGCGATCGTGATCATGTCCCTGATCAGATGCTTGCCATCCTGGTCCTTGAGAGAGATCAGGTTTTTTCCAACCAGCGCGGGTCGGGCTCCGTGCGCGACGTTGAGCCCGGTAAGGTCATATATAAAGGGATAAAGATCCCGATCGTGGAACGCCCTGGTCGATGGATCGGTAACGGCCTTGAACGTCGCCTCCGGTCCGTCTTTACGGAATTTTTCCTGGACCCGCTTCACCATGGCAACGGCCTCTTCGCGCGTGCCGAACTCGGACGCGCAAGCGAGATCTGCAAGGCCAACGATGGCTACAAGGGCGATCGTGAGGGCGCGAAACATCTCCTGCTCCATCACTCGGGTCTGCGGTCAGGGAACGGAAGGGATGACACGAAGCCGGTGGCGCTCGAATTTGTCAGGTGCGCCTAAATTTTTTGCATACCGTAGGTCGTACCTGCGGCCATGGTTAAAACTTCGTTGAGCCGTCCCAACTCCCGTCACTGCCGTTAGCCTGGCGCGTGGTGAGTGCATGCTCGCCATGCGCAAATTGCCCGTCGTGCCAATCTGTCGCAACGCGTCGGCATTGCCGTTATCCCCAAATCAGCGGCAGATTTCGCGGTATCCCGCCTCGCTCGAGGGGCGTTTCGCGATCGTCACGAACGTGGAGGCGGGATGCGGTGGACGCGGGCGGCGCTGCTGACGAGAGCGCGGCCCCGCGGACGGCGAAGTCGTGTGGTCCTGATGCCCCGACGCTGGCATCAAGTTGGCGATGATGCTTCGCATCACGCCGGCGACAGTGGCAAGAAAGCCCGGTCACTGGGGAGAGCGCGAAGGAAACCGTTAAAACCATTGCGCGGGGAATGCCGGGTGTTTCCGGTGTGACCGTGGTGACTAACGCGCGTGTTTTCTACACCACGCGCGGCTTCTGTAACGGGCCTCGAAGAGTCAATCCCTTTTTGCGTTATCCACTCGCCGGGCACTTGCTTCTGTTCGGGATCGGCGCAGGGCCGTCGCCTGATGGGGTTCATGAGAGGAACAGGTCGGCCAATCTGCGGAAAACGTGATCACATGATTTGGATGCGTCGACAACGCGCGTGACGGCCTGACCTGGTCCATCGTCCCGGCGAAGGGACTTCGCTTCGGGGGAGCCCGGTGCGATGGCCCGCCCGAAAACCCTTTTGTCCTCGCTGTTTTAGGCCGTTGTTGCCTTGGCAGCCGGCTTGAACGGCACATTATCCTTGAGCATGCGGAGCATGATCACGGCGAGCTTGCGCGCCAGCGCCACCTTGGCCTTGTTGTGCCGGCGCGCCGGGCGATCCGCATTGCCCAGCTCTTGAGTTGCGAGCAACCCTTGATCGGCTTGTCAGCATGATGTGGGCAGCCTCATAAAGCGCCTCGCGCACGGAGGCGTCACCGTGCTTGCTGATGCGTCCGGTGTAGTCGGTCTGGCCGGACTGATACTTCTTCGGCGTCAACCCGAAATACGGCCCCACGTGCTTCGAGGATGTGAAGCGGGAGGGATCATCGATTGCGCAGGCAAAGGTAAGCGAGACGATCGGTCCGACGGCCGGCGTCACATCAAGAGCCTGGCCTTCTCATGAAGGCGCAACATCGTGCGCACGCGCTTCTCAAAACCGTTGAACTCTACGAGCAGAACGGCGCGTGCCCGAAGCAGCGCCTGTCCGATCGCCTGAAGGTTCGGATGCCCCTTCACCAGCTCTTCGATGCGTCCGGCAAAATTTGTCCGTGTCGTCTTGCCGACCTTCAGCCCGAAGCCGCGCAAAATCCCGCGCAGGCTGTTCTCGAGGTCCAGAAGCTTGCTCTGCACCAGCTTGCGCGCCGTCAGCACCGCGCGGATCTCCTGAGCCGTGATCGACTTGCAGTGTACCGGCCGGAACCAGCCGAGCCGCATCAGTTGCGCGATCTTGCGCGCGTCGTTGCGGTCGGACTTCACCGGCATCGCCTTGAAGGCATCACTCACGTGCCGCGTCTCCAGAAGCTCGACCGCAAGGCCCGCCTGCTTCATGGCCGCATAGAGCCATTGCGACAGCGGCCCTGCCTCAAGTCCGATCCTGGCGGGCCCAAGCCCGAGCGAACCGAACCAGCCGATCAGCGCCCCCGGTTCGCTCACCACCTTGGCCTCCCGGACGATCTTGCCGCTCGCGTTGACCAGGCACACGCTCGAGTATTCCAATGACACATCGATTCCTGCATAATGATCCATGGTCGTCTCTCCTTGATGCTTGGAGCGAGGCCTATCCTCGACTCCGTCACACCATCATGTGAGGGACGACCGCCGGCCTTCCAGGCAAGCCGCGCGACGCGCGCCCCGAACAGCGCCGTAGCTAGTGCGGCTTGGTTGGAAGGCCTCCGGGGAGTCCGTTACCCCATCTGCGGGCGCATCGGGCGCCCGGCATTCCCTGCGCCCTCTGTTTTCTTGGAGGGCGGCTCACGCAACAGCTCGGGCGTTTCGCGCCGCGAGGATGCGCGCTGATGTCTTCTGCTGTTTGAAGTTTGAATCCGATGGCCGAACGCAAATATTCGTCGCGGCCTTCTTTCCCTCTCCCCTTGTGGGTGAGGGTGGATCGAATGCGCGGAGCGAATTCGAGACGGGTGAGGGGTTTCTATCCGCTGGACCAGACCCCTCATCCGGCGCTACGCGCCACCTTCTCCCACAAGGGGAGAAGGGAAGGAAGCGCCGCGCCTACGCCCTCGCCGCCTTCTTGCGATAGGCCAGATGCACCGCGCAGCTGCAGCCCCGCGGATGCGCCAGCATTTCCTGTGAGGTGATATCGTTGGCGGGCGCCGCCGAGGACGGTGCCAATGTCGGCATCGCCTCTTTCACGCGGCGCGCCTCGGCCGACTGGTTCTGGGTGGGGATGTAGTTCAAGACAGGCGCCAGCCAGCGCTCGGCCTCCTCCACGCTCCAGCCCTTGCGCGCGGCATAGTCTTCCACCTGGTCGCGCTCGATCTTGCCGACGCCGAAATAGAAACTTTCGGCGTTGCTGAAATAAAGCCCGGAAACCGAGGAGCCCGGCCACATCGCAAAGCTTTCCGTCAGTTTCACGCCGGCTGTCCTCTCGGCATCGAGCAACGCGAACAAAGTGGCCTTCTCGGTGTGATCGGGCTGCGCGGGATAGCCGGGCGCGGGGCGGATACCAGCATACTTTTCCAGGATGAGATCGTCGGCCGACAACGCTTCCTCCGGCGCATAGCCCCAGAATTCCCGGCGCGCGCGGGCATGCATGCGCTCGGCGAAGGCCTCGGCGAGACGGTCGGCCAGCGCCTTGCACAGGATCGAGGAGTAATCGTCATTGGCGTTCTTGAAGCGGTCGGCGATGATATCCTCGCCGATCCCCGCGGTGACCACGAAGGCGCCGATGTAATCCGGCACGCCGGAGGACACCGGCGCGATGAAATCCGACAGCGCCGCGTTGAAGCGGCCTTCGCGCTTTTCGAGCTGCTGGCGCAAGGTGTGGAAGGTCGCGACCTCTTTGCTGCGCGTCTCATCGGCGTAGACGACGATGTCGTCACCCTGCGTGTTGGCCGGCCAGAAGCCGATCGTGGCCTGCGCGGTGAACCATTTCTCCTTGATGATGCGCTCCAGCATCTGGCGCGCATCGTCGTAGAGCGAACGTGCGACGTCGCCGACTTTCGGGTCGTCGAGAATGGCGGGAAAACGCCCGGTCAATTCCCAGGTCTGGAAGAACGGCGTCCAGTCGATGTATTCGGCCAGCTCCGCAAGGTCGTAATCCCGGAACGATTTGATGCCGAGAAACGCCGGCTTCTTCGGCCGTGCGTTGGCAAAATCGATCTTGACCGCGTTGGCGCGGGCGTCAGCGAGCTTCAGCCGCTTCTTGTCGGCCTGGGCGCGGAAATGCGCCGCGGAGATCTTGGCGTATTCGGCGCGCACCTCAGTGGCATAGGCCTCGCGCCGCTCCGGCGACAGCAGCGAGGAGGCGACGCCGACGGCGCGGCTCGCGTCATTGACATGCACCACCGGCCCGCTGCGGTAGTTCGGGTCGATCTTGACAGCCGTGTGGACGCGGCTGGTGGTGGCGCCGCCGATCAACAGCGGCACATTCAGGCCCTGCCGCTCCAATTCGCCGGCGAGGAAACTCATTTCGTCGAGCGACGGCGTGATCAGGCCGGAGAGGCCGATGATGTCGGCGCCTTCGCGCTTGGCGGTCTCGATGATCTTGGTGGCGGGCACCATGACGCCGAGGTCGATCACCTCGAAATTGTTACATTGCAGCACGATGCCGACGATGTTCTTGCCGATGTCGTGGACGTCGCCTTTCACGGTGGCGAGCACGATCTTGCCGGCGGAATTGCGGCCGTCACCGGTGATGCCGTTGGCGAGATTGCGTGCCTTCTCCTCTTCCATGAACGGCATCAGATAGGCGACCGCCTGCTTCATCACGCGGGCGGACTTGACCACCTGCGGCAAGAACATCTTGCCGTCGCCGAAGAGGTCGCCGACGATATTCATGCCGGCCATCAGCGGCCCCTCGATGACGTCGAGCGGGCGGCTGGCGAGCTTGCGGGCGTCCTCGGTGTCGGCCTCGATATATTCGGTGATGCCGTGCACCAGCGCGTGAGACAGCCGCTTGTCGACCGGCCATTCGCGCCAGGCGAGATCTTGCTCTTGCGTCTTCTTCTCCTTGCCGCGGAATTTCTCGGCAAGCGCCAGCAGCCGCTCGGAGGCGCTCGCGTCGCGGTTGAGGATGACGTCCTCGCAAGTTTGGCGCAGTTCGGGATCGATGTCGTCATAGACGATCATCTGCCCGGCATTGACGATGCCCATATCCATGCCGGCCTTGATGGCGTGATACAGGAATACCGAATGCATGGCCTCGCGCACCGGCTCGTTGCCGCGGAACGAGAACGACAGGTTCGAGACGCCGCCGGAAATATGCGCGTGCGGCAGGTTTTGCCGGATCCAGCGCGTCGCCTCGATGAAATCGACGCCGTAATTGTTGTGCTCCTCGAGCCCGGTTGCGATCGCGAAAATATTGGGGTCGAAGATGATGTCTTCCGGCGGGAAGTCGAGCTGATGGACCAGGATGTCGTAGGCGCGCTTGCAGATTTCGGTCTTGCGCGCGAAGGTGTCGGCCTGGCCGGCCTCGTCGAACGCCATCACCACCACGGCCGCGCCGTAGCGCCGCGCGATCCTGGCCTCGTGGATGAACTTCTCCTCGCCTTCCTTCATCGAGATCGAATTCACCACCGGCTTGCCCTGGACGCATTTCAGGCCGGCTTCGATGACGTTGAATTTCGAGGAATCGACCATCACCGGGACGCGGGCGATATCCGGCTCGGCGGCGACGAGGTTGAGGAAGGTTACCATCGCCTTTTCCGAATCAAGCAAGCCCTCGTCCATGTTGACGTCGATGATCTGGGCGCCGTTCTCGACCTGGTCGCGCGCCACCTGAAGCGCCGCGGTGTAATCGCCCGCGGTGATCAGCTTGCGGAATTTCGCCGAACCCGTGACGTTGGTGCGCTCGCCGACATTGACGAAGGGAATGGCCGCCGTCAGCGCGAAGGGCTCCAGGCCCGAAAGACGCAAGCGCGGTTCGATCACGGGGATCGTGCGCGGCGGGTGCGGCGCGACGGCTGCGGCAATCGCGGCGATATGGTCGGGCGTGGTGCCGCAGCAGCCGCCGACGATGTTGACGAGGCCGGCGGAGGCGAATTCGCCGATCAGGCGCGCCATATATTCCGGGCTCTCGTCATACTGGCCGAATTCGTTGGGCAGGCCGGCGTTCGGATACGCACAAACCAGGGTGTCGGCGACGCGGCCGATGTCGGCGATATGCGCGCGAAGGTCTTCGGCGCCGAGCGCGCAGTTGAAGCCGATGGTGATCGGTCTGGCGTGGCGCACCGAATTCCAGAACGCCTCGGGGAGTCTGCCCCGACAGCAGCCGCCCGGATTTGTCGGTGATGGTGCCGGAGACCATCACCGGCACGTCGATGCCGCGCTCCTCGGAGATTTCGGCAATCGCATAGAGCGCGGCCTTGGCGTTCAGCGTGTCGAAGATCGTCTCGACCAGCAGCAAGTCGGCGCCGCCGTCGAGCAGGCCCTTGATCTGCTCGCCATAGGCGGTGCGCAGATCGTCGAAGGTGACGGCGCGGTAGCCGGGGTTCGACACGTCAGGCGAGATCGAGGCGGTGCGGTTGGTCGGGCCGATCGCACCGGCAACAAAGCGGGGCTTGCCGTCTTCGGCGCTGACGCGTTCGGCGGCGGCACGGGCGAGTTTCGCGCCTTGCAGATTGAGTTCGTAGGCGAGGTCCGACATCTCGTAGTCGGCCTGCGCGATTCCGGTCGAGGAAAAAGTGTTGGTGGCGACGATGTCGGCGCCGGCGCGCAGATAGTCGGCGTGGATGTCCTCGATCGCCTTCGGCTGCGTCAGGATCAACAGGTCGTTGTTGCCGCGGACGTCGCGGTGGAAATCGGCAAACCGCTGCCCGCGAAACGCCGCCTCGTCATATTCGAGGCCCTGGATCATGGTGCCCATGGCGCCGTCGAGCACCAGGATGCGTTCGCGGGCTGCCGCGAGCAATGCGGTTCGCTTGGGGGAAACAGGCACGGTCATCGGATCAAGCGGCTTTCTGTGCGCCCGCGGGGCGAATGCCGAGCAAATGGCAAATCGCGAACACGAGGTCCGCGCGGTTCATGGTGTAGAAGTGAAAAGTATCGACGCCCTGCTTGGTGAGCTTTCGGACCTGGTCCGCCGCGACGGTGGCCGCCACCAGCTTGCGGGTCTCGGCGTCGTCGTCGAGGCCTTCGAATTTTTGCGCGAGCCAGTCCGGCACGCTGGTGCCGGCGCGGGTCACGAAGGCTCTCGCCTGCTTGAAATTGTGCAAGGGCATGATGCCGGGCACGATCGGAATGAAGATGCCGCGGGCGCGAACCCGGTCGAGGTAGCGAAAATAGAGGTCGTTATCGAAGAACACCTGCGTGATGGCGCGGGTCGCGCCTGCATCGACCTTGGCTTTGAGGACGTCGATATCAGCATCGAAGTCAGGGCTTTCGGGGTGCTTTTCCGGATAGGCCGAAACGGAGACTTCGATATCCGGATATCGCTGCTTGATGCTGGCCACGAGCTCGGCCGACGTCTGGTAGCCATCCGGATGGGTGAAGAAGGCCGTGCCGAGGCCGCCGGGCGGATCGCCGCGCAGCGCCACAATATGGCGGACGCCGATGTCGTGATAGCGGCGCACGATCTCGTCGATCTCGCCGCGCGAAGCGCCGACGCAGGTCAGATGCGCGGCCGGCAGCAGCTCGGTCTCGCCAAGGATGCGGGCGATGGTGGAATGGGTGCGCTCACGGGTCGACCCGCCGGCGCCATAGGTCACCGACACGAAACTCGGGGCCAGCGGCGCGAGGCGCTTGATGGTGTCCCACAGGCTCTTCTCCATCTCCTCGGTTTTCGGCGGGAAGAACTCGAAGGAGATCGCAGGGTGTTTCAGCACGCGCTGCCCATCCGATACAGGGGGCGTAACCTCGGTCATGGTACTCACAAGCTCCGCAAGCGGTGGACAGCGTCAGGGCCAGCTCTGGAAGGCTTAAAATAGGCGAAACGGGGCTGGCCAAACAGCCCATCAAATGTGGGAAGTAGCCCAATTTTTGTGGAATATATGATATTTTATGCTATTTTCTACATTATTGGGCAAGACGAGGGTGGTCGGCCAGAATTGAGTAATATGGAGATCTTAAAGGTATTTAAGGCCAAGCTGGCGGTAGCAGTGGTGGGCAATATGAAAGTATTGAGAAGGTGGCTTCAAATTACCCACTTTCACACCAAGCTGGACCGCCCGCCGGGGCCCGCCGTCGCGGGCCTGATCTGCACAGCGAAGGCCTTTGTGGCTTCGGCCCGTCACACTAGGTTAGGCCCATGATCCCACTTTCCGTCCTCGACCTCTCCGTCGTCACCACGGGCACCAAACCTGCCGCGGCGCTGCGCAACAGCATTGATCTGGCGCGCCATGTCGATGCGCTCGGGTATGTGCGCTATTGGTTGGCCGAACATCACAATCTGGCGTCGGTGGCGAGCCCGGCGCCGGACCTGATGATCGGACAGATCGCGGCGGTGACTAAAAACATCCGGGTCGGCTCCGGCGGCGTGATGCTCCCGAACCACGCGCCGCTGGTCGTGGCCGAGCGCTTCAAGATGCTGGAGGCGCTGTTTCCCGGCCGGATCGATCTCGGGCTCGGCCGCGCCCCGGGCACCGACGGCGCCACCGCGCATGCGTTGCGCAGCCGGCTCGATCGCCGCGAGGGCGACGACTTCCTCGAACGGCTGCACGAACTGACCTTGTGGGAGACCCGCGATTTCCCGCCCGGCCATCCCTACAACAATGTGGTGGCGATGCCGGACGATACGCCGCTACCGCCGATCTGGCTGCTCGGTTCCAGCGATTACAGCTCGGAACTCGCAGCCCAGGTCGGCATGGGATTCGCGTTCGCGCATCATTTTGCGACTTTTGACGCGGTGGCGGCGATGACGAATTACCGCAGCCACTTCAAGCCGTCGGGCTGGCGCTCAACCCCGCACGGTATCCTGGCCGTCGCCGTGGTCGCGGCCGAAACCGATGCGGAAGCAGAACGGCTCGCCTCGTCGATGGATCTCAATCGATTGCTGCGTGATCGCGGCCAATATCGTCCATTGCCCAGCGTCGAGGAGGCCCTCTCCTATCCCTATACCGAAAGCGAGCGGGCCACGATCGCGCGCAACCGCGCGCGGCTGTTTGTCGGCAGCCCCGCAACCGTCATGCAAAAGCTGCAGCCGATGATCGCGGCAAGCCAGGCCGACGAGCTGATGGTCATCACCGCGGTCTACGACCACGACGCGCGCAAGAAATCCTACAGCCTCTTGGCGGAGGCGTTCGGGTTGAGCAAGAAGGCGGCGGCGTAACCTCTCCTCCAGAGTAGTCAGTACTATTTTATATTTTCCTCTTTCTCTTCTATTTTCTAAAAAACTTCATTCTCTACTATTTCTTCTTTTTCTATACAAAGACCCTTCCCATGCCCGCCTATCGCTCCCGCACCTCCACCCATGGCCGCAACATGGCCGGCGCCCGCGGCCTCTGGCGCGCCACCGGCATGAAGGACGGCGATTTCGGCAAGCCGATCATCGCCGTCGCCAATTCCTTCACCCAGTTCGTGCCCGGGCCACGTCCATCTGAAGGACCTCGGCCAGCTGGTCGCGCGCGAGATCGAGGCGGCCGGCGGCGTCGCCAAGGAATTCAACACCATCGCGGTCGACGACGGCATCGCCATGGGCCACGACGGCATGCTCTACAGCCTGCCCTCGCGCGAGCTCATCGCCGACAGCGTCGAATACATGGTCAACGCCCATTGCGCCGACGCGCTCGTCTGCATCTCCAACTGCGACAAGATCACGCCCGGCATGCTGATGGCGGCGCTGCGCCTCAACATCCCCGACCGTCTTCGTCTCCGGCGGCCCGATGGAGGCCGGCAAGGTCATCGTCGAGGGCAAGATCAGGACGGTCGATCTCATCGACGCCATGGTCGCCGCCGCCGACGACACGTGTCGCGACGCCGATGTCGCGGTGATGGAGCGCTCGGCCTGCCCGACCTGCGGCTCCTGCTCCGGCATGTTCACCGCCAATTCGATGAACTGCCTGACCGAGGCGCTCGGCCTGGCGCTGCCCGGCAACGGCACGATCGCTCGCGACCCACGCCGACCGCAAGCGGCTGTTCGTCGAGGCCGGCCAGCTCATCGTCGATCTCGCGCGCCGCTATTACGAGCAGGACGACGCCACGCGGCTGCCGCGCCCGCATCGCCAGCTTCGAGGCGTTCGAGAACGCCATGACGCTCGACATCGCGATGGGCGGCTCGACCAACACCGTGCTGCATCTGCTCGCCGCCGCCCACGAAGGCGGAGGTGGCCTTCACCATGGCCGACATCGACCGGCTGTCGCGCCGCGTGCCGGTGCTGTGCAAGGTCGCGCCGTCCGTGCCCGACGTGCATCTCGAGGACGTGCACCGCGCCGGCGGCATCATCGCCATCCTCGGCGAACTCGATCGCGCCGGGCTGCTCAACCGCGACGTGCCGACGGTGCACGCGCGAGCGCTCGGGCGAGGCGCTCGAGCGCTGGGACATCCAGCGCACCGACAGCGACCGCGTCGGCGAGTTCTTCCAGCGCCGCGCCCGGCGGCGTGCCGACGCAGGTCGCCTTCAGCCAGGCCGCGCCGCTACGAGGACGCTCGACGACGCGACCGCGCGAAGGGCGTGCATCCGCGACGCCGAGCACGCCTTCTCGAAGGACGGCGGGCTCGCGGTGCTCTACGGCAACCTCGCCGCGGAAGGCTGCATCGTGAAGACCGCCGGCGTCGACGCCAGCATCCTGAAATTCGACGGGCCGGCGCGCGTCTTCGAGAGCCAGGAAGCCGCGGTCGAGGGCATTCTGGGCGGCAAGATCGTCGCCGGCGACGTCGTGCGTGATCCGCTACGAAGGGCCGCGCGGCGGCCCCGGCATGCAGGAGATGCTCTATCCGACCAGCTATCTGAAATCGAAGGGCCTCGGCAAAGCCTGCGCGCTCATCACCGACGGCCGCTTTTCCGGCGGCACCTCGGGCCTGTCGATCGGCCACGTCTCGCCGGAGGCGGCGGAGGGCGGCGCCGATCGCGCTCGTCGAGGACGGCGACCGGATCGAGATCGACATTCCCGCCCGCTCCATCACGCTGGTCGTCGCCGACGAAGAACTGGCGCGCCGCCGCGCCGCGATGGAGGAGAAGGGCAACGACGCCTGGAAGCCGGCCAAGCCGCGCAGCGCCACGTGTCCACGGCGCTGCACGCCTATGCCGCGCTGACCACCAGCGCCGCGCGCGGCGCGGTGCGCGAATTCCAGCGTCGCTCGGTAGAGCAGGCATCGTGCGCTGCTTCCGCGCGCGCTTTCTCAATCTTAATCCTGCTTCTCGCTGAACGTCGCGCGGAACGGGTGGGCGGGATAGACCCCGACGATCCTGAACTCGCGCGAGAAGAATTTCAGCTCCTCCAGCGCGAAAGTCAGATTCTTGTCGTCGGGATGGCCGTCGACATCGGCGTAGAATTGCGTGGCGAAGAAATTGCCGTCGATCATGTAGCTTTCCAGCTTCGTCATGTTGACGCTGTTGGTAGCGAAACCGCCCAAAGCCTTGTAGAGCGCGGCGGGCAGGTTGCGCACCCGGAAAACAAAAGTGGTGACCAGCGGTCCCGAGCCCTGCTTGGCCCAGTTCGCCTCGCGCGCCAGCACCACGAAGCGGGTGGTGTTGTGGGCCTCGTCCTCGACATCCTCGGCCAGGATGTCGAGGCCGTAAATTTCGGCCGCCAGCCGCGAGGCGATCGAGGCGCAGCTCTTGTCGCCGCGCTCGGCCACGATGCGCGCACTTCCTGCGGTGTCGCCCGACACGATCGGCTTGATGCCGAGTTTGCGGATGATCCGGCGGCATTGCCCGAGCGCATGGACGTGGCTCTCGACCGTCTTGATAGCGGTCAATTTGGCGCCGCGCGGCGCCATCAACTGGTGATGGATCGGCAGGAACCATTCGCCGACGATGAACAGGCCGGATTGGGGCAAGAGGTGATGGATGTCGGCGACCCGGCCAGCGACCGAATTCTCGATCGGGATCATGCCGAGGTCGGCTTCGCCGGAAGAGATCGCGGCCAGCGCGTCCTCGAAGGTCGGGCAGGGCAGGGCTTCCGCCTCGGGAAAGGCCTCGGCGATGGCGATGTGGGAGTTCGCGCCCGGCTCGCCCTGGAATGCGATTTTCTCGCGTTTGGTCGTTGGTTTGATCATGACGCGCCTTGTATCAGTCGCTCAGCTTTTGGCCAGTACCGCCACTCCGGGGCGCGAGTATTTGGCGGGCGGTTTCGAGATCGGCCGGCGTATCGACGCCGCGCGGCACGGTGTCGACGATCGTGACGTCGATCCTTAATCCCGCCTCCAGCGCCCGCAACTGCTCCAGTTTCTCCTGTTGCTCGAGCGGCGAAGGCGGCAGCCGCACGAAGCGTTCCAGTGCGGCACGGCGATAGGCATAAAGGCCTATGTGATGGTAGCGCGGCCCCTCGCCCCAAGGCGCCGTGGCGCGGGTGAAATAGAGCGCGCGCAGCCGCCGCGGGCCTAACGGCGAGCCGACCGCCTTCACCACGTTGGGATTCAGGGCCTCTTCCTCGGTATGGATTTCCGCGGCCAGCGTTGCAATATCGACCGCGGGATCGGCAAGGGGTGCCAGCACGCTGCGGATATTGTCCGGCAGGATGGTCGGAAAATCGCCCTGCAGGTTGACGACGATCTCGGTGCCGCCCTGGGGGTCGAGCTTGCTCAGGGCCTCATGGATCCGGTCCGATCCGGAAGGATGATCGGCGCGGGTCACGACAGCCTCAAAGCCGTGCGCGGTCACCACGGCCGCGATCTCGGGCGTGTCGGTGGCGACCGCCACACGGCCTATCCCTGCGGCTTCGGCCCGGCGCAGCACATGGACGACCATCGGCAGGCCGGCAATATCCAATAGCGGCTTGCCCGGCAGGCGCGTGGCGGCCATGCGGGCGGGGATCACTACCAAAATGCGTGGTTCGGTCATCAGAGTGAGGTCTGGACCCGGTCGCTAACAAGCCGGAAATGATGGGGATTGGTCGAAAGCTGGCGCATTTATACGGGTTGCCAGAGCACGGGCAAACCGATATCTGATCGTGGCTCGGGGTGCGGTGCGAAAGCCTGATTCCTGACGCTCATCCGCGGCCGTTTCTCTCCGGCCTAAAATCGACATTTCCGGCCTGGAGCCTGATCCAAGATGGACTCCTTCGAACTCAATAAGATCATCGGTGCCGTTCTGGGTACCTGCCTCGTTCTCCTGGTGATGAACTTCACCGCCGGTGCCTTCTTCTCTCCCAAGATGCCGGAAAAGCCGGGTTTCGAGATCGCCGTGAAGGAAGTGGCAGAAGGCGGGGGCAAGCCAGCCGCGCCGGCTCCGTCCGAGCCGATCGAGAAGCTGCTGCAGACGGCATCCGTCGAGAAGGGTGCCGCTTCGGCGAAGAAGTGCGGCGCCTGCCACGACTTCACCAAAGGCGGCCCGAACAAGGTCGGCCCGAACCTTTATGGCGTCGTCGGCCGCGACCGCGCCAGCGAGCCGGGCTTCAACTATTCCGCCGCCATGAAGGCCAAGGGCGGCAAGTGGACCTATGACGACCTCAACCAGTTCATCACCAATCCCAAGGGCTTTATCCCCGGCACCGCGATGGGTTTTGCCGGTATCCCGAAGGACAGCGAGCGCGCCGACGTGATCGATTATCTGCACACGCTTGCGGATAATCCGGTTCCGCTGCCGACGGCGGCGAAATAACGGCCCCGGTTTCAAATGGATTTTTCGCTGCAGACGGCCGGGCTCTCGCCTGGCCGTTTTGCATTCCGGTCAGAAAGCGAACGTGAACCCGGTTCCCACCCCCGGGGCGGGCCCGAGGGCTTGCTCTTGCCGGTCGCGCTTTCGTTACCCGGACGTTTGGCCGCACAGCCGTCCGGCAACGGGTGCTATCATGAGCAAAAAGCAACTTAATCGGCCGAAACCTTGCCTTATACTGCGTCCTTAATAGCGCAGCGAGCCACAGGAATTCTTCATTTGGCATTTACCCGACGACATCTCTTGCAGGGCGGCGCGCTTGCCACCATCGCTCCGGCCCTTGGCGCTGCAACCGGCCTCCCGGTGATCAGCCCCGCGCAGGCACAGACTTCCACGAGCGGGCCGGTCTGGCGGCACGCGCTGTCGCTGTTCGGCGACGTCAGGTATTCGGCCGACTTCAAGCGCTTCGACTACGTCAATGCCGACGCGCCCAAGGGCGGCGTCGCCCGCATGATTTCGCTCGGCACCTTCGACAATTTCAACATCGCGGTTGCGGGCGTCAAAGGCTCGCTCGCACCGGCCGCCGCCCTGATTTACGAAACACTGATGACGCGGTCGCTTGACGAGGTCGCCACGGAATACGGGTTGCTCGCGGAAGCCGCAATCCATCCCGACGATTTTGGCTGGGTGACCTATCGTCTTCGCAAGGAAGCCCGCTGGCACGACGGCAAGCCGGTGACGCCGGAGGACGTGATTTTTTCGATCGAGGTGCTGAAGAAATACAGCCCGATGTACGCCTCGTATTATCGGCACGTCGAGAAAGTCGAAAAAACCGGCGAGCGCGATATCAAGTTCACCTTCGACGCTCCCGGCAATCGCGAATTGCCCACCATCATTGGCGAGCTGTCGGTGCTGCCGAAACATTATTGGGAAGGCAGCGACAGCGAAGGCCGCAAGCGCGACATCTCCGCGACGACGCTCGAACCGCCGCTGGGCTCTGGTCCCTATCGCATCAAGGAATTTGTCGCTGGCCGTTCGGTCAGGCTGGAGCGGGTAAAGGATTATTGGGGCGCGAACGTCCCGGCGCAGGTCGGGCAGAATAATTTCGACGAACTGCGCTTCGAGTTCTTCCGCGACAATCTGGTCGCGCTCGAAGCGTTCAAGGCCGATCAGGCGGACTGGATCGCCGAGAATTCCGCCAAGCAATGGGCCACAGCCTATGACTTTCCGGCGGTCACCGAGAAGCGTGTGGTCAAGGAAGAATTTCCGATCAACGATTCCGGCCGGATGCAGGCCTTTGCCATGAATCTGCGCCGCGAACAGTTTAGGGATGCGCGGCTGCGCCGCGCCTTCAATTACGCCTATGATTTCGAGGAGATGAACAAGCAACTGTTCTACGGCCAATACAAGCGCATCAACAGCTATTTCGAGGGAACCGAACTTGCGTCGTCTGGTCTACCCGAGGGGCAGGAGCTGGCGATCCTCGAGACGGTGCGCGACAAGGTGCCGGCCGAAGTCTTCACCACCCCCTATCAGAATCCGGTCGGCGGCAATCCCGAAGCGGTGCGGGCCAATTTGCGCGAGAGCGCGAGGCTCTTGAAGGAAGCGGGTTACGAGGTGCGCGATCGCAAACTGGTGGATGCCGCGGGCAAGCCGGTTACTGTCGAGATTCTGGTCGCGGACCCGTCCGCGGAGCGGATCGTGCTGTTTTACAAGCCGTCGCTGGAGCGCATTGGCGTGACGACTTCCATCCGCATCGTCGATAACGCGCAGTATGAAAACCGGCTGCGCAACTTCGACTACGACATGATTATCGATCAATGGGGCGAGTCACTATCGCCGGGCAACGAGCAGCGGGAGTACTGGGGGTCGCAGGCCGCCGATGTGTCCGGTTCGAGAAATGCCATCGGCATCAAGAATCCCGCGGTCGATGCGCTGATCGACAGGGTGATCTTCGCCAAGGATCGTTCAGAGCTGGTGGCCGCGACCAGGGCGCTCGACCGCGTGCTGCTCTGGAATTTCTACGTCGTGCCGCAATTCACCTACGGATTTTCGCGCTATGCGCGATGGGACCGCTTCAGCCACGCCGAGCTGCCGAAATACGCGCGTTCCGGCCTGCCGTCATTGTGGTGGTTCGACGCCGACAAGGCCGCCAGGATCGGCAAACGATCTTGAGGAATTCTCCACGCATGGCGCCATTCTCACGCCGGCATGTGCTCGGTATTGGTATCGGTGCGCTCGGCACGGCGCGTTTCGCATCCGCGTGGGCAGCCGATGCCGAGACCCACGGCATCTCGGTGTTCGGCGACCTGAAATATCCGGCCGATTTTCAGCATTTCGATTACGTCAACGTCGCCGCGCCGAAGGGCGGGGTGTTTTCGCTGATTCCTTACGCTCGGGCCTACAATCAGTCCTACCAGACCTTCAATTCCTTCAACGCCTATATCCTCAAGGGCGAAGGCGCGCAGGGCATGGACATGACGTTCGCAGCCCTGATGATGCGCGCCGGCGATGAGCCCGATGCGATGTATGGCCTCGTCGCCAAATCGGTGCGGATTTCACCCGACAAGCTGACCTATCGTTTCACGTTGCGGCCGGAAGCAAGATTTCATGATGGCTCGAAGCTGACGGCGCATGACGCTGCATTCTCGCTGACCACGCTCAAGACCAAGGGACATCCGCTGATCCTGCAGCAGATGCGCGACATGGTGAAGGCGGAAGCGGCCGACGACGCGACGCTAGTCGTCACCTTCGCCGAAAAGCGCGCGCGCGACGTGCCGCTTTATGTCGCGGGCCTGCCGATTTTCTCGAAGGCCTACTACGCCACCAAGCCGTTCGATGAGTCGACGCTCGATATTCCCCTGGGGTCTGGCCCCTACAAGGTCGGAAAATTCGAGGTCAACCGCTACGTCGAGTTCGAACGGGTCAAGGATTGGTGGGGCGCCGACCTTCCGGTCGCCCGCGGCAGCTACAATTTCGATATTGTGCGTTACGAATTCTACCGGGATCGCGACGTCGCGTTCGAGGGTTTTACCGCAAGGAGTTACCTATACCGCGAAGAATTCACCTCGCGGGTCTGGGCGACACGTTACGATTTCCCCGCCGTGAGGGACGGTCGCGTCAGGCGCGAGACGCTGCCCGACGACACGCCGTCGGGGGCGCAGGGCTGGTTCATCAATACTCGCCGCGACAAGTTTAGGGATCCCCGCGTCCGCGAGGCGCTGATCCAGGCGTTCGATTTCGAATGGACCAACAAAACCATCATGTACGGCGCCTATGCGCGCACCCATTCACCGTTTCAAAATTCGGACATGATGGTGAGCGGCCCGCCGTCGCCGGAAGAACTCAAGCTGCTCGAGCCGTTTCGCGGACAGGTGCCGGACGAAGTGTTCGGCCTGCCGTTCGTGCCGCCGGTGTCGGACGGATCGGGACAGGACCGCGCGCTGCTGCGCAAGGCGTCGCAATTGCTGCAGGATGCCGGTCTCGTCATCAAGGACGGCAAGCGGCTGCTGCCGAACGGCGATGTCTTCAAGATCGAATTTCTGGTCGATGAGCCGAGCCTGCAGCCGCACCACGCGCCCTACATCAAGAACCTCGGCACCATCGGCATCGAGGCCAGCCTGCGGCTGGTCGATCCCGTGCAATACCGCGCCCGAGTGGAAGATTTCGATTTCGACATGACCATTGAGCGTTTTTCCATGTCGGCGACACCGGGCGATGGCATGCGCCCGTTCTTCTCGTCGCAGGCGGCCAAGACCAAGGGATCCTACAATCTGGCCGGCATCGCCGATCCCGTGATCGATGCGCTGATCGAAAAAATTCTCGCCGCCGACAACCGCTCCGATCTGACGGTCGCCTGCCGCGCATTCGACCGGGTATTCCGCGCCGGGCGCTATTGGGTTCCGCAATGGTACGCCCACACGCACCGGCTCGCTTATTGGGATCTGTTCGGACATCCGGAGAAGCCGCCGCGCTATGCCCAAGGCGTCGGCGCGCCTGAAAACTGGTGGTCCGACGCCGGCAAAGTGGCCAAGGCCGAGCAGGCGAAATAGTCATGAGCGCCTATATCGCACGCCGCATTCTCCTGATGATCCCGACGCTTTTGGGAATCCTGTTCGTATCGTTCGTCGTGGTGCAGTTTGCGCCGGGCGGGCCGGTGGAACGGGTGATCGCGCAGCTCTCCGGCGCCGATACCGGCGGCACCTCGCGGATTTCGGGCTCTTCCGGAGGTGACTTCGGTGCGCGCAGCCAGGTCGGCGCGTCATCTGATGCGGTCAACTCGAAATATCGCGGCGCGCAGGGGCTCGATCCCGATTTCGTCAAGAGCCTTGAAAAGCAGTTCGGCTTCGACAAGCCGGCGCCGGAACGCTTTCTCCTGATGCTGTGGAATTTCGCGCGGTTCGATTTCGGCAAGAGCTATTTCCGCGATGTCAGCGTGCTGCAGCTGATCAAGGAGAAGCTGCCGGTTTCGATGTCGCTCGGGATCTGGATGACGCTCCTGACCTATCTGATCTCGATCCCGCTCGGGATTCGCAAGGCGGTCATGGACGGTTCGAGGTTCGACACCTGGACCTCGGCGGTGGTCATCATCGGCTTTGCGATACCTGGATTCCTGTTCGCGATCCTCCTGATTATCCTGTTCGCCGGCGGTTCCTTCTTCAACATCTTCCCGCTGCGCGGCCTCACCTCGGACGGCTGGGCGCAATTCCCCTGGTACTGGAAGATCCTCGACTATTTCTGGCACATCACTTTGCCGCTGATCTCGATGGCGCTTGGCGCCTTCGCGACCATGACGCTGCTCACCAAAAACTCGTTCCTCGATGAGATTCGCAAGCAATATGTGATGACCGCGCGCGCCAAGGGCTGCAGCGAGAACCAGGTGCTCTACAATCACATTTTCCGCAACGCCATGCTGATCGTGATCGCCGGATTCCCCGGCGCCTTCATCCACGCCTTCTTCTCGGGCTCGCTCCTGATCGAGACCATCTTCTCGCTCGACGGGCTTGGCCTGCTCGGCTTCGAGAGCGTGCTGAACCGTGATTATCCCGTGGTGTTCGGCACGCTGTTCATCTTTTCGCTGGTCGGCCTGGTCGTCAATCTGATCTCCGACCTCGCTTATATGTGGGTCGATCCGCGGATCGATTTCGAGGCGCGAGAGGTCTGATGACAATCACAGCGCCTCCGCCGGTCGAGACCACCATGCAGTCGCCGCTCGGCGCTGCGGTCACGATCACGCGCCATCGGTTTGGCCTGTCGCCGCTCAATCGCCGCCGCTGGCAGAATTTCAAATCGAACCGCAGGGGCTACTGGTCGCTGTGGATTTTCCTGATCCTGTTCTTCGTGTCGCTGTTCGCCGAGCTGATCGCCAATGATCGTCCGTTCATCATCAAGTTCGACGGCCATCTGTATTGGCCGGCCTTCGTCAGCTATTCCGAGACCACCTTCGGCGGCGACTTCGAGACCGCGGCCGACTACCGCGATCCCTATTTGCAGAAGCTGATCGCGGACAAGGGCGGCACCATCGTCTGGCCGCTGATCCGCTATTCCTACGATACGCACAATCTCGATCTGCCGACGCCAGCGCCCTCGAAGCCGACCTGGATGCTGACGGAGGCGGAGTGCAAAGACGTGGTGCAGAAAAAGGGCCTGAAGAGCTGCCGCGACCTCGAATACAACTGGCTCGGCACGGACGATCAGGGCCGCGACGTGGTCGCGCGCCTGATTTACGGCTTTCGTATCTCGGTGCTGTTCGGTCTCAGCCTGACCATCGTCTCGTCCATCATCGGCGTCGCCGCCGGCGGCGTACAGGGCTTTTTCGGCGGCTGGATCGATCTCGGCTTCCAGCGCTTCATCGAGGTCTGGAGCGCGATTCCCTCGCTCTATCTCCTCTTGATCCTGTCCTCGGTGCTGGTGCCTGGTTTCTTTGTGCTGCTCGGCATCCTCCTGTTGTTCTCATGGGTGTCGCTGGTCGGTCTGGTGCGGGCGGAATTCCTGCGCGGGCGCAATTTCGAATACATTCAGGCGGCCCGCGCGCTCGGCGTCTCCAACGCGGTGATCATGTTCCGGCATCTGTTGCCGAACGCCATGGTGGCGACCATGACGTTCCTCCCCTTCATCGTCTCGTCATCGGTGATGACGTTGACGGCGCTCGATTTTCTCGGCTTCGGCTTGCCACCGGGTTCGCCTTCGCTCGGCGAATTGCTGTCGCAGGGCAAGGCCAACGTCCAGGCGCCATGGCTTGGCTTCACCGGCTTCTTCGCGGTTGCGATCATGCTCTCGCTATTGATCTTCATCGGCGAAGCGGTGCGCGATGCGTTCGATCCGCGCAAGACGTTCAGGTAGGACGCCCGCATGGACGCCATCAACCAGCCCCTTCTCGATATTCGCGAGTTGTCGGTGGCGTTCCACCAGCCGAGCGGCACCTCGACCGCGGTTGACCATGTGTCTTTTTCGATCAGGCGCGGCGAGTGCGTGGCGCTGGTCGGAGAATCCGGTTCCGGAAAATCCGTCAGTGCCTTGTCGATCCTCAAGCTGCTGCCCTATCCCACTGCGTCGCATCCCTCGGGCAGCATTCTCTTCAAGGGTCGCGAACTGCTGACGCTGTCGGAGCGCGAGATGCGCGGCATTCGCGGCAACGATATTTCGATCATCTTCCAGGAGCCGATGACCTCGCTCAATCCGCTGCACACGATTGAGTCCCAGATCGGCGAGATCCTGCAGTTGCACAGCGGCGCCAGCCGGGAGATGGTGCGTGCGCGTACGATCGAACTGCTCACGCAGGTCGGCATCCCCGAACCGGAAACGCGGCTCGCGAGCTATCCGCATCAACTGTCGGGCGGCCAGCGCCAGCGCGTCATGATCGCGATGGCGCTTGCCAACGAGCCCGATCTCCTGATCGCCGATGAGCCGACTACGGCGCTTGACGTCACCGTGCAGGCGCAGATCCTGGCTTTGCTCGCGGAAATCCGTGCGCGGCTCGGCATGAGCCTGTTGTTCATCACCCACGATCTCGGCATCGTGCGCCGCATCGCCGACGTGGTCTGTGTCATGAACGGCGGCAAGATCGTCGAGCAGGGGCCGGTGGAGCAGGTTTTTACGGCGCCAAATCATCCCTACACCAAGGCCCTGCTCGCGGCCGAACCAAAACCCGACCCGGCGCCGCCGCGGCCCGAATCTCCGGTCGTGATGTCGGCCGCCGATCTGAAGGTCTGGTTTCCGGTCAAGCGCGGCCTGTTGCGCTCCACGGTCGGACACATCAAGGCGGTCGATGGCGTCAGCCTCTCGGTACGCAAGGGCGAGACGCTCGGCGTCGTCGGCGAATCCGGCTCCGGCAAGACCACGCTCGGCCTGGCGTTGCTGCGGCTGATTTCGTCCGACGGCCCGATCGTATTTCTGGGCAAGGAAATCCAGGGCTTGCGCTTCAAGGCGATGCGGCCGTTCCGCCGCGACATGCAGATCGTGTTTCAGGATCCGTTCGGCTCCTTGAGCCCGCGAATGTCGGTCGGCGATATCGTTGCCGAAGGCCTCAGCGTGCACCAGAAATCGCTGTCGGAATCCGAGCGGGAGGCGCGCGTGGTCAAGGCGCTCCGCGACGTCGGCATGGACCCGGCGACCCGGTTCCGCTATCCGCATGAATTTTCCGGCGGCCAGCGCCAGCGCATCAGCATTGCCCGGGCCGTGGTGCTGGAGCCGAATTTCGTCGTGCTGGATGAGCCGACCAGTGCGCTCGACATGCTGTTCCAGGCGCAGATGGTCGATCTGTTGCGTGAATTGCAGCGCAAGCGCGACCTGACCTACATGTTCATCTCGCACGATTTGCGCGTGGTCGCCTCGCTCGCAAGCCATCTGATCGTGATGCGCCAGGGCAAGGTGGTGGAGGAGGGGCCGGCTTCGGAACTGTTCAAGAACCCGAAGACCGACTACACCCGCGCGCTGTTCGCCGCCGCGTTCCGGCTGGAAACCGCGAACGGCGGCGCTGTTGCCGAATAGCCTTTAACTTAACCGCTTGATTGACGCGATCTCGCTGCCCGCGGCCTTGATGCGCGCAAGGGCCTCGCGTGTGCCTTCGATCACGGTGGCCATGTGATAGGCATTGGCGTGAACGATGGTGTCGGCATCGCGCACGATCGCCACATGGCCTTTCCAGAAAATCAGGTCGCCGCGCTTGAGTTTGGTCGCCGCGCGCTGGTCCAATGCCCTGCCGAGGCCGTCCTGCTGCATGTCGCTGTCGCGCGGGCAGCCGGTGCCGGCGGCGTTCAGTGACACCTGTACGAGACCGGAACAATCGATGCCGAGGCTGCTCTTGCCGCCCCACAGATAGGGCGTGCCGACGTATTGTTCGGCGACCGCGACAAAATCCGGGACATGGCTGTCGATCAGGCCGACATGCTGTCGCGGCAGATGCCAGCCCTCGCGCGTCACGGCGAAGGAGCCTTCCTCGCGCAGCACCGTAACCAGCGTTCCCATCACCAGCGTATCGGCCGGCGGCAGCTTGATCGAGGGGCCGGGAAAGGCGAAGGTCCGCAAACCCGTGATCTTGTGCGTCGGTTTTCCGGCGGGTTTTACCAGCGCGCGATCCGGAAGCCAGCCGACATAGCCATCGCTGTTGAGTTGACCCCAGGCCCAGCCTTCGCCGTTGCGGTCATAGATCATCGCGCGCTCGCCCTTCAGCGCTTGCGTCGCAAGCTCGGCGTCGGGAGACGGTGCGCAGCGCAGCGGCGCAATGGCCTCCGATATTTCGAACTCTTCGCCTTCGACGAAGCGCTTCGCCTTGACCTTGCCTTCGAGATATTTCGCGGCAAGGTCTCCCCGCGCTGGCGTCATGCGCGGATCATCCATAGCGGTCGCTCAGCAGTTTGTAGATGGCGCGCGCGGCCTGGCATTCGCCGCCCTCCGGCCGCGCCGGTTTGGCTGACGGTGTCCAGCCGTAGATATCGACATGCAGCCAGCTTTTCGCGGCCTCGACGAAGCGCTGCAGGAACAGCGCGCAGGTGATCGAGCCGGCAAAGGTGCCCGATGCGGCGTTGTTGACATTGGCGACTTTCGAATCGAGCCAGCTGTCGTAAGGCGGCCAGAGCGGCAACCGCCACAGCGGATCGTTCTCGCCTTTCGCGCAAGCCATGAGCTCCTGCGCCAACCCCTCATCGTCGGTGTAAAATGGCGGCAGATCGGGACCGAGCGCCACCCGCGCCGCCCCCGTCAAGGTGCCGAGATCGATCAAAAGATCGGGCTTCTCCTCGTCGGCAAGCGCCAACGCATCGGCGAGCACCAGTCGCCCTTCGGCGTCGGTATTGCCGATTTCCACCGTGATGCCTTTGCGTGAGGGGAAGATGTCGAGCGGCCGGAAGGCGTTGCCGGCAACGGCGTTTTCGACCGCGGGAATCAACACCCTCAGGCGCAGCTTCAGTCTCGCATCCATCACCATCAGCGCCAGCGCCAGCACATTGGCGGCCCCGCCCATGTCCTTCTTCATGATCAGCATGCCGCTGGATGGTTTCAGGTCTAGCCCGCCGGTATCGAAGCAGACGCCCTTGCCGACCAGCGTCACCCTGGGGTGAGCGGGATCGCCCCAGGTGAAATCGATCAGCCGGGGCGCGCGTGACGACGCCATGCCGACCGCGTGAATCAGCGGAAAATTCTGCCGCGGAAGATCGTCGCCGACCACGCAGCTGAAATTGGCGCCGAAGCGCTGCGCCAGGTGCTGCGCCTCGAGCGCCAGTTGCTCCGGTCCCATGTCGTTGGCCGGCGTATTGATGAGATCGCGGGCAAGCGCTACCGCTTCAGCGATCCGCCCGATATCGGCGAGGTCGACGCCATCCGGGGGCACCAATCTGACCTCCGGCGCATCGGTTTTGCGGTAACGGCCGAAGCGGTAGCTGCCGAGCGCGAAGGCAAGCGCGGCTAGTCGTGCTTCATGCGGAGCAACATTGGCGAAGCGGTAGACCCCCGGCGGCAGCAGGCCAGGCAACTGACCGGCCCTGAAGGGGTCGCGGAATTTGCCGGTCTCGTTCTCCGCTCCGAATAGGACCTGAGCGATCTCTCCATTCGCGGAAGGAAGCGTCAGACATGCGCCGGGTTTGGCCGAAAAACCGTTGGCCATGGCGAATTGCCGGGCCGGTGCGGGAAGATCGGCGCAGATCGCGTCCCATGTCGCCTTGGTCGCAAACGTAATGGGGGTCGCCGGCGTTGCAGGCGCGGTCTCGAACACTGAATGCATGCTTCTCTCGATCTTCAACGGAAGTAGCCCGTGGCGGAGTTGGGCCAAAGCCGGACGCCGCAAGCTTTTTGAAGTTCTACAATGGCACGCAAAGCCAAACCAGTTCTGAATGGTCTACCTTCCATTTCCATTTGTCTGGCGATCGGGGAATGCCGATGGATCGCCGTTCCGGCCGACGGCCGCGCCTCTACACGTTTTCGCTTGACCGTGATAGCCTGACTGAATTGGACCAGCACTAGGGAGTGTTAGATGGCCAAGAAGGGCTTGGACGGCCGGCATCGTGATACGACGGGCCGCATCGACAAGAAGCACGGCAACACCCGCATTGGTTCACTGCGCAAGACCTATGGCGAGCATTTCGCGGAGGGCCGCCGCAAGGACATGATGCTGAAGACCTTGCTGGCCGAAACCGGCACCGAGTCGCTCCACGCCTATTTGCGCAAGCATCACAAATAAACGGACGCGGGACTGCCCTCGTCTGTTGATGCCGCGCACAAATCTTTCCGGACCAGAATTCCGATCTTCTCCTAGAAGAGGAATGCGATGGACATTTTGATGGGCGCGGTTGCCGCCGTTGGGCATGCGATTGAGCAGGGGTTGATCTATATGGAGAGCCACCACTGGATTTTCGCGGCTCTCGCGGGCGGCTACATCTTTTACCTTCACGATAAAGCCGTTCACGCCAGATTTGACGCGCTGGAAAAGCGCCTGGACGAAGTCAGGAAACGTCTTGCGGTTGAACTCTGACGGGTGCGCCGGAAGGTCGGCATGGTCCCGCGCCGCCGGGGGGCGGGTGACACGCCTGCAGTAGCTCCGTCCGTATGCCATGGTAGCTTGCGGAAAGTGCCGGCCGGCAGGCTCAATCAGCATGGAATGGACGGCTTTTGCCGCAAGGCGGCGTTAACCCCGCGTTAGGGTTAACAGACTATTGCTGGACGCATTCGGCTCGATCAGTCGCCAGATTCCATGAGTTAAAGTGCCATGCGCCAGCAGTCCAGTCTTGCCCGGCTACTTGCGTCCGCGGCCTTGACGGCGATTTTGGCCGCTGGCCTCGGCGGCTGTCAGACCACGTCCGATATCACGGGATCGTTGACGCCAAAGGCTGAAGCCAGCCCCGACGCCGACCCGCACCGCGCGGTGGAAGTCTATGGCGAGCGCTACCGCGCCGATCCCAAAAATGCCGAGGCCGCCCTGGCCTATGGCCAGGCGCTGCGTGCCACCGGGCAGCGCAGCCAGGCCGCCGCCGTGCTGGAACAGGCCACCATCGCCCACCCCGACAACAAGGCACTGCTTGCGGGGTATGGCCGGGCGCTTGCCGACAACGGTAATTTCCAGCAGGCGTTCGACGTCCTCGGCCGCGCCCACTCGCCCGATAACCCTGACTGGCGGATCCTTTCTGTGCAGGGCACGACGCTTGATCAGCTCGGCCGGCACGACGAAGCGCGCCAATATTACGCCAGCGCCCTGAAGATCGTGCCCGACGAGCCGTCGGTGCTCTCCAATCTCGGTCTTTCGTATGTTCTCTCGAAGGACTTGCCGAAGGCGGAGGAGGTTCTGCGCCAGGCCTATGCCAGCACGCGAGCCGACGCGCGGGTGCGGCAGAATCTGGGTCTTGTGGTCGGCCTGCAGGGCCGCTTTGCCGAGGCAGAACAGATCGTCCGGGCCGATCTGCCCGCGGACGAGGCGGCGGCGAACGTCGCCTATCTCAAGCAGATGCTGAACCGCAAGGACGATTCCCGCAAAGGCACCGCAGCAAGAATGCCGGTGGCCTCACTCAACCGTCCCGAATGACGCTTCGCTCAGGCGATCGACGAACGCCGACTGCAGTCCCTTTCCCGCGCGCGGGGCGGGCACGTTTTCGAGCAAAGCGGATGCCGCTTCGCGGAAGGCAAACGCGTCAAAACAAAAGACCTGAACCGAGGCTCTGATAGCATGATGGCTGCCGGGACGATCGGCGCGGCCCGCCGCGCCGGTCCGCTCAATGCATCGCGGCGACCTTGATGCCGCTCGGTCCAAGGATGACGATAAACAACACCGGCAGGAAGAACAGGATCATCGGAACCGTCAGCTTAGGTGGCAGCGCAGCGGCCTTCTTCTCGGCTTCGTTCATGCGCATGTCGCGATTTTCCTGCGCCATCACGCGCAAGCTCTGACCCAGCGGCGTGCCGTAGCGTTCCGATTGTTGCAGGGCGAGGCAGACCGATTTGACGCCTTCAAGGCCGGTGCGTTTCGCGAGGTTCTCATAGGCGACCTTGCGATCCTGGAGATAAGACAGCTCCGCGGTGGTCAGGGTGAATTCTTCCGACAGCGCCACCGACTGTGACGCGATCTCGACACTGACCTTGCGGAAAGCGCTTTCGATCGACATGCCGGATTCGATGCAGATCAGCAGCAGATCGAGCGCGTCCGGGAAGGCGCGCTTGATCGAGAGCTGGCGCTTCGAAATCGCATTTTTCAGAAACAGCATCGGCGCCTGCAAACCGACAAAGGCCGCTACGATACACATGCCGATCTTGAATGAAACCGACTTTTGCAGATGCGCGATCACGAACACATAGAGCGCGGTTGCGATGAACAGGACGATCGGCGTCACCAGGCGGAAGAACAGAAAGGTGACGTAAGGAGCCTGCCCGCGGTAACCCGCCATGACGAGCTTTCCGCGCGCGGCTTCCTGGGCCAGCCACTTTCCGAGATTGAAGTCTTCCACCACCTTGGCGACGATCTGCTTCGGCGTCTGACGCAGCGAAACCTTTTCGGTCTTGTTGAGGCGCTCGCGCTCCCGCGCCCGGATCCTCTCGCGTTCGCTGGCAACCGCCTTCATGCGCTTGGCGAGTCCTTCGCCCGCGAACAGCGGCATGATCAGCGTGTAGGCGGTCGCGCTCACCGCGATCGCTGCGAGCAGCATCGTCATGAAGTGAGCGTCGTGAAGTTTGTCGACCAGAAATCCAATCATGATGCACCGTCAGAAGTCAAAGTTGATCATTTTCTTCATCACCAGGATGCCGATCGACATCCAGATCAAGCAGCCGACAAGCATCAGTTGCCCGGTCGGATGCGTCCACAATATCGAGATGTAGTCGGGGGTCGTGAGATAGACGAGCAGCATCACGATCGGCGGCAATGAGCCGATAATGCCGGCGGAGGCCTTGGCTTCCATCGACATGGCCTGAATCTTCTCGGCCATCTTCTTGCGGTCGCGCAGCACCTTGGACAGGTTGCCGAGCGCCTCCGAGAGGTTACCGCCGGATTTTTGTTGGATCGCGATGACGATCCCGAAGAAATTCGCCTCTGGCACCGGCATGCGTTCGAACAGGCGCCCGCATGCCTCGCCGAGCGGCATGCCGATCGCCTGGGTCTCGATGATGGCCAGGAATTCGCTCTTGAGCGGTTCGGGTGAGTCGGCCGCGACCACCTTGAGGGATTCGAATAGTGGCAGGCCGGCCTTGATGCCGCGAACGATCACGTCAACGGCGTCCGGCAGGGCGCGAAGGAAGTTCTTTTCCCGCCGTTTCTTGAGAAAGCTCAGGATCCAGCGCGGCAGGCCGAAACCCCCGGCGAATGCCAGGCCAGCGCCCCCAAGCGGACCGCCTCCGGCCAGCAAGGCGACACCAAAGAAAACAGCGCCCAGAATGCCGGAGACGACCATGAACTTCTGGGTCGACCAGTCCAGGCCGGCTTGCGTCAGTCGCGTGGTCAGCGAGATCTTCTTGTCCTTTAGCCGCCGGGCTTCGACCTCCTTCAGCGATCCTTCAATCTGTTCGCGGCGCGAACGCTGCTCCTTCTGGGTCTGGCGGGCCGCAACCGGTTCTGCCTTGGCCACGGACGCGCGGCGGCTCTCGGCCTTCTTCTCCCCTGAAAGCAGAGGATAGATAAAAACCCACGCCAGCCCGCCAATGGCGGCGGAGGCGAGAAAGGCCAGTGCGAGTGTTTGCGTTTTCATGGCGGTCTCCTCACGCCTGCGCGGCGACTTCGGCGGCGTCGAGAGCCGCGGCGAGCCGCTTCTCTTCGCCGTAATATCGCGCGCGATCCCAGAAACGCGGCCGTCCGATGCCGGTCGAGTGGTGACGCCCGATAATCTTGCCGTTGGCGTCCTCGCCGATCATGTCGTACAGAAACAGGTCCTGGGTGATGATGGTGTCGCCTTCCATGCCCATCACTTCGGTGATGTGCGTGATGCGCCGGGAGCCGTCGCGCAGGCGGGCGGCTTGGATGATGACGTCGATCGAGGCGCAGATCATCTCGCGAATGGTCCGGGAGGGCAGCGAAAATCCGCCCATCGTGATCATCGATTCGCAGCGTGACAGCGCTTCGCGGGGATTGTTGGCGTGCAGCGTTCCCATCGATCCGTCGTGACCCGTGTTCATGGCCTGCAGGAGATCGAACGCTTCGGGACCGCGGACTTCGCCGACGATGATGCGCTCGGGTCGCATACGCAGGCAGTTCCGGACCAGTTCGCGCATGGTGATTTGACCCTCGCCCTCGATATTGGGCGGACGGGTTTCCAGCCGCACCACATGCGGCTGCTGCAGCTGGAGTTCGGCCGCGTCTTCGCAGGTGATGATGCGCTCGTCGTCGTCGATGTAATTGGTCAGACAATTCAGCAACGTCGTCTTGCCGGAGCCGGTGCCGCCTGAAATCAGCACGTTGGCGCGGCAGCGCCCGATGATTTGCAGGATTTCCGCGCCTTCCGGCGTGATCGCGCCGAACTTGACCAACTGGTCGAGCGTCAGCTTGTCCTTTTTGAATTTGCGGATGGTGAGCGCGGGGCCGTCGATTGCCAGCGGCGGAACGATGGCGTTGACGCGCGAGCCGTCGGCGAGGCGCGCGTCGCAGATCGGTGAGGATTTGTCGACGCGTCGGCCGACCTGGCTGACGATGCGCTGGCAGATATTCAGGAGTTGCTGGTTGTCGCGGAAGCGAATCCCGGTGCGCTGGATTCGTCCGCCGACTTCGATGAACACTGTCCCTGCGCCGTTGACCATGATGTCGGCGATGTCGTCGCGCGACAGAAGCGGTTCAAGCGGGCCATATCCGAGAACGTCGTTGCAGATGTCGTCGAGCAGCTCTTCCTGCTCGGCGATCGACATGACGATGTTCTTGATCGCGATAATTTCGTTGACGATATCGCGGATTTCCTCGCGCGCCGATTTACCGTCAAGTTTGGCGAGCTGGGCAAGGTCGATCGCCTCGATCAGGGCGCCGAAGATCGTCGCCTTGACCTGGTAATAGGTGTCCGAACGCCGCGCTTCGATGGCGGGCGCGGGCGGCGCCGGCTTTGCCGGCGACAAGGGCGGGGAGGAAATGGTGGGCGGAGATGGAACACGCGCCGCCGGCGCGGCGCCGGAAGGGGTTTCCGGCGCGCCAATGGCAGGCCTCACGGCCTTCGTATCGCCCTCTGTTCCGCTACGCTTACCAAACACGACCATACTCCAAGCGGGTCAAGTCACTTCGCCCGCAGCTTCTCGATCAGGGGTGACAGGAACGAGCCCCGCGGCTTTTTGGTCTCGCCGCGGCCTGTCAGCCGTTGCGCGATCTGCAGGAACATTTCGGTGCTGCGATGGGTTGCGGAGATCTCCGCAATCATCTGGCCGTTATTGGCCGCCGAGCCGAACATCTGCGGGTCGAACGGAATCGACGCGATAGGCTCGCTCTCGATGGCCTTGGCGAATTCGCTGGAATTGATTTCCGGCCGCTTGGGTATGCCGACCTGGTTGAGACAATAAAGCGGTGTCCGGTCGTTGGGCCGCGATGCCTTCAAGAGGTCGAATATGTTCTTGGTATTGCGCAGGTTTGCAAGGTCCGGGGCCGCGACGATCAGGATATCGTCCGCGCTCACCAGCGTGCGCTTGGTCCAACCCGACCATTGATGGGGAATGTCCAGCACGATGCAGGGCATCGTCGTGCGAAGCGTGTCGAAGATTGCATCGAAGGCTTCGGCGCCGAAGTCGTAGACCCGCTCCAGCGTTGCCGGCGCCGCCAGCAGACTGAGATGATCGGTGCATTTCGACAGCAGTCGATCGATAAACGCGGTATCGATGCGGTCGGGCGAAAACACCGCGTCGGCAATCCCCTGCGGGGGGTCTTGGTTGTAGTCGAGGCCGGCGGTGCCGAAGGCGAGGTCGAGATCGGCCACCACGGAATCCAGCGCCAGGTCGCGCGCGATGGCCCAGGCCACGTTGTGCGCGATCGTGGAGGCGCCGACACCGCCCTTTGCGCCGACGACGGCGATGATACGGCCGACGGCCTTTGCTTCGGGGGAGGAAAACAGCCCGCAGATCGAGCGAACCACGTCGATCGCGGTGACCGGCGCAATCACATAGTCGCTGACGCCGCGCCGGACCAATTCGCGATACAGCGTGACGTCATTGATGCGGCCGATCACGATGACGCGCGTTCCGGAATCACACACGGTTGCCAGTTGATCGAGGCCGGTCAGGATGTCATTGCGGCCTTCGGTCTCGAGAATGATCACGTTCGGAGTTGGCGCGCTGCGATAGGCCTCGATGGCCGCCGCCATGCCGCCCATTTGAATCTTGAGGTGGGCCTTGCCGAGGCGCCGATCTTCGCCCGCCGACTGCACCGCCGCGGCGGTTTCCACAGTCTCGCAGAAGGCCTGCACCGATACGCGCGGGGCCGGGGCGATGTGATCGTCCACGGGCGGCGGAGTGACGTCCGTCTGCAGTTCGGAACTCTGGCGTGCGTAGCTGATCATTTGCCTGTATCGCTGAGTTTAGCCTTTTCGGCTTCGGGATAATTGGTCGTGGTCGTGGTGCCTTTGCGATACTTCTCAAACCCTTCGGTGCGCCGCATCGTATAGGCCGGGGTCTCGGGACGCGGCTGAACGAGGTCCGACGGATTGTCGATCATCGCTGCCATATTGCGCTGATAGGCACAGCCGAAATTGTAGTACGGCTTGTTCTCGACATAGCCCTTGTCCTTGATGGAGGGGCCGATGTCCTCCGGCCACAATCCGCACGGCCCGGCAACGGCAGAGATTTTCGGATAGTTCAATCGTATCGTTGCCAGCTGGCGCGGGTCCTCCGGATGGTAGTGGCGGACCACGATGCCGCGCGGCGGCACGCCGGCCGCCGAAAGCAGCGCATGAACTTCCCGGAGCGCATCCGCGGCCGTCCGCGCATTGGGCGTGCCGACCGGCACATCGGCCACAATCGCGCCGGTTCCTTCATGGAGCCAGGTCTGCGCCAGTCCCATCACGTCGGCGCGTTGCTCGGCGGACAGGCCGCCGCGCCCGCCACCGACGAAAATCACGATGGAACGGTCGGTCTCCTGGATCGCGATCGGATGCCGCAGCCGATAATCATCAGGGACGCTCGCCGTCGTCGCCACTTCGTCGGTATGGGTGCAGGCGCCGAGAGCAATGGCGAGACCGGCAAGCGCCCCCGCGATGCGGAAGGCGCGCCTGCAATCGACGGGTATCTTGGCTGTCATCTTGTTTGTCCTCGTCCCGCCTCAGTCAGTGATAAAGCCATAGGTGCCGCGATAATTTCGGGCCGGTTCGACGCGGCCGGGAACGCCGTAGATCCGGTTGATATTGCCCAGAAGATCCGTTTGCGGATCGGAGGCCGAGGCAAATCCGTCATCCGGACGCGACAGGTCCTTCTGCCTGACGGCCCGAACGACATAGGGCGTCACCAGTACCATCAGCTCGGTCTGGTTGTTAATGTAGTCCCGGCTGCGGAACAGCGAGCCCAGGACAGGCAGTTGCGAAAGACCGGGGAGCCCATTGATCGCCTGCTTGGTCTGGTCCTGGATCAGCCCGGCCATCGCCATCGACCCGCCCGAAGGAATTTCCAGGGTGGTCTCGGCGCGACGAGTCTTGATCGAGGGAACCTGAATGCCGGTGATGTTGATCGAATTTTCGTTTGAGACTTCAGATACTTCCGTCATCACCCGCAGGCTGATTCGGCCCTCGCTGAGCACGATCGGCGTGAAATTAAGCGAGATGCCGAACTTCTTGAAGGCGATCGAAGGCGCGCATTGCCCGACAGCCCCTGCGGCCGTCGTTTGGCAGGTCACACCGGTCGAGATCGGAAATTCGCCGCCGGAGATGAATGTTGCCGATTCGCCGGAGATCGCCGTCAGATTCGGCTCGGCCAACGTTCGCACCACGCCGGCGCTCTCCATCGCCCGTACGGTGGCCTTGACCGAGGGGGTGGAGCCGAAAGACGTCGCGATGGTGTTGCTGGGGACGAGCGCCTGACCCGATTGCGTGAAGGGATTGGTGTTGTTGAAGTTCACGACCGCGGTACCGTAGTTGAGCTGGCCGCTGAGGTCGATGCCCAACTGCTTGATAATCGAACGTGCGACTTCGGCGACCGTGACCTTCAACATCACCTGGTCGCGGCCCCGGACCGTGATGGAGTTGACGACCTTTTCGGGGCCGCCGGCCAGCCGCGCGGCGAGATCGCCGGCCTGCTGTGCCTCGACCGGGCTCGCCGCGGTGCCGGTAAGTATCACGCCGTCACCGAGGCCTTCGATTTGGATTTCGGAATTCGGCAGTGCCGCCTTCAGCGCGGCCCGTGCACCATTGAGGTCGCGCTTGACGGCGATGTCATAGGCCGCAATCTGCTGGCCTGCGGAATTGAAGAACACGATGTTGGTCTGGCCGACCGCTGCGCCGATGATGTAGGCGCGCTGCGCCGAACGCACGACGGCGTTGGCGATCTTCGGGTCGGCGACCAGCACATCCTTGATGTCGCGCGGCAAATCAATCACGATTGACTTGCCGACGCCGAGTGAGAGAAAGCGCGCGTTCATCTGTCCATCGTCGGCGATCGGCGCGATGGGGCGGTAGTCGCTCGCCACGGCCGGGACCAGGGCCGGATTGAGCGTCATTGCGGCGGCGGCCGAACATGACAGGGCGCGGATCAGAAAGGCCCGCATCGGTTGATTTCCCCTGCATCTCATATCGATAAGTCCTCTCGGTCACTTCTGCATCGTGGTCGGATTTGTCACTCCGTAGCGAACCACATTGATGTTGCCGCGTCGGGCGCTTTGATCATCGGGCATGGCATCGACGACGTTGAGGTCGGCAATGCTGCGCAGCGCCAGCGACAGCGTGCCAGCCTGGCGCGCTTCGGCGAGAGTCTTCGTTTGCCCGGGCTTCAACTCGAGCGTGACGGTCCTGCCGATGACGGAGTTCTGGCCGTCTCGTTCCTTCGGCGCCTGGTCGATCGCAAGAACGCGAATGTTGGACAGGATGATTTCCGAGACCACGATATCGGTGGCCACGGCCGGATTCGGGTTCTTCTGGCGCCTGGTAAGAATGACGTCGACCCGGTCGTTGGGCAGAATGAAGCCGCCGGCGCCGGTCTCCGGCGAGATCTCGGTCGAGACGGCGCGCGTGCCGGCGGGCAGGATCGCCGCCATGAAGCCCGATCCATCGGTCTTGACCAGCTTCGCTTCCCGGATCGGCTCGCCCCCGATAAAGGGCGCGCGTGCGATCGAGCCGGCGATCTGGGTAGTCGCATCCGGGCGCTCGTTGCGGCGAATGAAGGTGTTGCTGGTCGATGCTGCCGGCCAAGTCTGCCACTGCATGTCGTTTTGGGTGACGGTCTGGCCAAGGCCGATATCCGATTTTGCCACGAGGACGTCAACGGTCTGCAGCTGTGCGACCGGCGCTGCCGGAGGCGGCTTGCTGTCCGACCCACTCGCAAGATAGGCGGCGACGCCGCCGGCACCGACAGCGATGGTCAGGACGACAATGCGTGCGGTATTCATACGCTTCACTTTCCACATTACGCTGCGGCGCTTCCGCCGCCGTGATGGGAGTTGACCAGCTATTCGTCAAAGCATGGTTAATGAGGCGTATCTAAATCGCCTTAACGGCGGGTTTACCTCTGGGGCGATCAGCGAAAGGCGAAGTGCGTCAGGTCGACCGCCTTGATCCAATCCGTTTCCGGGTAGACCACCAATGCGCCGATGGCGAGTGCGATGCCGTAGGGAATCCCGGTTTCCTTGGCGTGCAATCTGAGCAGCCAGGCCTGGCCGGCCAGCGGGTAGGGCAACGGCCATTGCCTGAACTGGAGCAGCAACAGGGTCAGGGCGCCGCCGAACAGCGAGGCATAGAGCAGATAATTCAGCAGATGGCCGAAGCCGAACCAAAGCGCCGCACCGGCCGCGACCTTGGCGTCTCCGCCGCCGACCCAGCCCATGGCGAAACAGCCAAAAGCCACCGCGAGCATGGCGGCGCCGGCACACAGATGCGAGATGATATCGGAAAGTGCCATGCCGCTCAGGATCGCCAGGGCCAGGAAACCCGCCGCCAGCGCCAGCGATACCCGGTTCGAAATCGTCATGGTGAAGAGGTCGCTCGCCGCTGCAAACGCCATCAGGGCCGGAAACAGCAGGAGCCGTGCAACGTCGAGGATCATGGATAAGCGGCCTATGCTGCTGACGAGAGCTACGATGATCGTCCGAACCTATTGTTCATAGGTGAACAATCGGGAAACGATTGCGCGCATTACCAGATGCTGGCAATCCGGGCGATCAGGACAAGAAGCGCAAGCGCCAGCGCGGCACAGACCACTTCCGTGGGGGCGTCGGCCCGGCCGCCGGCCGGCCAAAACGCTTTCCTCGCCGCGACAGGGGCAGCGGCTTTACGCATGTTTACGCTCTCTTCATCCAACGGAAAAAACAAAGGCCCCGGATAACCGGGGCCCTTGATGCTGATCCAGAACGTCGCTTACTTCAGCGAGGTGCTGATCTTGCCGAATTCCGTGCTGAGCGCGGTGCCGACGCTGTTAACAGCGGTGATGATCGCGATCGCGATACCGGCCGCAATGAGGCCGTACTCGATGGCGGTGGCGCCGGACTCGTCCTTCACAAAACGCGAAATCAGATTCTTCATATGTAACTCCGTGTGCACGTGCTGGTCGAACTAACTATGGTCTCGCCGGCGTTCTCAGCGCCGTGACCACGCTTCACCCTAAGGTCGGACAATTTCGGCGCGGTTAATTCGATTGCGTAAACATCGCTAGAACTGCCTCTTCTTAGGCAGAGTAAATTTGGAATTAAGGCCTTTTGTGTAATTCGATTGACGCGGCCGCAGCGATCAAGCCCAAAGTATAAGTGACAGGCGCGCGGCGACGCACGCTCTGTTTTACGGCTCCTTAAGCGGCGGGGCGTACCCCTGAGATCCCCGATCAGACGAGGCCGCGATGTCCAGTCTAGCATTTGAAGTCGTCGATATGCTTGGTCAGACGATCGCCAAGGTGGTGCCCATCACGATCGTGCTGGCGCTCGTGTTCTCGGTGCTGACCCATTTCTGGGCGTGCAATCCCGGAACGCCCTGGTGGCGCAAGCGCGAACTCGTCACCGACATCTGCTACTGGTTCTTCGTACCAGTGTTCGCGCGCGTGATGCGGATCGGGCTGCTGGTGCTTGGCGCCGGACTGATCTTCAACATTCACGAGGCCAGCGATCTGATTGCGTTCTACGAGAACGGCCATGGCCCCCTGTCACAGCTGCCGCTTTGGGCGCAGGCTGTGGTGTTTCTGGTGCTGTCGGATTTCATGCTGTACTGGCTGCACCGGTTGTTTCACGGCGGCGGATTCTGGAAATACCATGCGATCCATCATTCCTCGGAATCTCTCGATTGGATTTCGGCGGCGCGCTTCCACCCGGTGAACCTGTTCCTGGGAACCATCATGGTCGACGTCATCCTGTTGATGGCGGGGATTTCGCCGAACATCATGCTTTGGGTCGGGCCATTCACCACGTTCCACTCGGCGTTTGTCCACGCGAATCTGAACTGGACGCTCGGCCCGTTCAAATACGTGCTGGCAACCCCGGTGTTCCATCGCTGGCACCACACGCCGCTGGCAGAGGGCGGCAACACCAATTTTGCGGGGACGTTTCCGATCTGGGACATCCTGTTTGGGACCTTTCGGATGCCGGAGAACGCGCTACCCGAAAATTATGGCAAGGACGACCAAACGATCCCGTCTGAGATTGCCGGACAACTGGCCTATCCGTTCCGGCACTAGTGTTGTGATGGTCCGGAACGTCCCTTCATGAGCGCAAGCGCCGAAAGCGTCACTGAAGAGAGCACCTTCCGTCTTGGCCGTGTCCCGGCCTGGTTATGGTTGGGGGCCGGAGTTTATCTGCTTCTGTTGAGCAACGGCAGCGGCCTTCTGAACGATTTCGATACCTATTGGCACATCGCAGCGGGGAAATGGATCCTGGAGCACGACGCATTGCCGCGTGTCGATATCTATTCCTTTACGAAAGCAGGAGAGCCGTGGATTTCATCCTCGTGGCTCGCCCAAGTCCTTTATGCGGAAGCTTATGAGTTGGCGGGCTGGGCCGGGCCCATCGTACTCGCTGCAACATTTATCGCCGCAACGTTCGCTCTCATCACTTTCCTTCTCGCGCGGCGAATTCCCTCGACTTACGCAAGCATGATTGCGTTGGCGGCTCTGGTGCTGTCGATGCCCCATCTTTTTGCGCGCCCACATGTGCTGGTGTTGCCGATCATGGTGGCCTGGGTGAATGGACTTGTGTCGGCCAGCGATCGCGGCGAAGCGCCCTCTTTCTGGCTGCTGCCGCTCGTTGCCCTCTGGGCAAATTTGCACGGGGGGTTCGTCTTCGGGCTCGCATTGGTCGCACCCTTTGCGTTCGATGCCCTGTGGAATGTGGAAAGTCCGCAACGAAGGGCGTTGGCTCTGCGATGGATTGTATTCGGCATCTGCGCAGGCGCCGCGTGTTGTGCAACGCCTTACGGATGGGGATCACTGCTGGCGTCGCGCAAGATTCTCGGACTCTGGAGAGCTGCTGCGCCTGATTTACGAGTGGATGCCGGTGGACTTCAGCCGCTTCAACTCATTTGAAGCGTGTGTACTCGCGTTGATCGCGGGCTCGCTTTATTGCGGTGTCAGGCTTTCGCCGCCGCGAATTATCCTGCTGCTGGGATTGCTTCACATGGCCCTTTCCCATGTTCGAAACATCGAGATCTTTGCCTTGCTGACGCCGCTTGTTGCGCTCGCGCCGCTGGCATCCCAGTTCAGATTGCAGGCGGACCGATTTGTCAGGACTGCCTTCCCGATTGGCCCAGCCGCGACGCTGCTCGCAATTGCTGGCGTCTCAACCTGGGCAATGGCGGCTAACTACAAGTTCTCGCCGGCGCCGGTTCAGTCACCGGCAGCTGCCGTGGACGTGTTGAAAGACCGAAACGCCAAGCGCATCCTCAACGATCTTCCATTCGGGGGCTATCTGATCTCCCGGGACATACCGGTATTCATCGACGGGCGGGCTGAATTATACGGCGAACAGTTCGAAATGGCATATTACCGCGCGCTTCAGCTCAAGGATGTCAACGTATTCCTCAATATGCTCAAAAGCTACGATATCGATGCCGTGATGTTGACGCCCGCGACGCCGGCGGCAAGTCTGCTGGATCATCTTGACGGCTGGCGCAGGGTCTATTCGGACGAGAATGCCGTGGTGCATATTCGTACCACGAACTGACTTTCGGATCAGCACAATCGTGATCTTCCGGATCGATGTTGACCTGCCGTTTCCGTCCGCTGCGACGGACGTGGCGTTGGATTTCAACGTTTGTTTAGCATATCGCCGTAAGGAAGATTGTCTCATAAGCGGCCCGCAATGACCGAACGCAATCAATCGCTGGACTTGCTGCGCGGCGTGGCCATCCTGATGGTCTTACTCGTGCATTGCGCGCAAGTGACGACAAGCGTCGTCCCGGGTCTGGAATCGTTTGCGCTGAAATATGCCGAGATGGGCGTTCAGCTGTTTTTCGTCGTCAGTGGCTACACGATGATGCTGACGTTTGGAGACAGGGTTGACCTCGCCGCAACCCGCTCTTTCTATATCCGCCGCGTCTTCAGGATTGTTCCGCTGTTTTGGGCTGCCATTGTTTTCTACGTCCTGATCACGAACGGCGAAGGCTTCAGGCTCTGGGCGCCGGACGGCATCAGCGCGAAGGATGTCCTGCTGACGGCTCTTTTTCTGCATTGGTCCAGTGCTACCGCACTCAATTCGGTCGTTCCGGGCGGCTGGAGCATTGCCGTCGAAATGCAGTTTTATCTGCTGTTTCCGCTCCTCATCTATCTCTTCAGGCGGCGGAACGGCCGGATATTCTGCTACGCGCTTATCGCTTTGTTCAGCGCCGCCGGGGAATTCGCGGCGCAGCGATATCTCATTCCGCAGATGGCGATGTCCTTGCCGCAGAACCAGGCGTATCTGGCCGACGCGTTCTATTACTGCTGGCTGCCGCGGCAATCGGTCTGCTTTGGGTTTGGCATTTTGATTTACGACGGAATCGTGCGCAGAAATCTGCCCACGCTTGGCGTATTATTCCTGATGGGGGCGTGCCTTTCCTCGGCATGGGGCGCCCAGATCGTCATCTTGTCCGCGATGGCGTTCGCGATTTTGGCGTTGAAGGTCACAATTCCTTTCTTGGCGCTTTTCGGCCGTCATTCCTATGCCATCTACCTTATGCATGTCGCGGTGGTGTCGGCGATAGCGAGGCTCTTTCCGCTCGATCTCGTCCCGATGTTTGTGCTGGTCACCGGCGCCTGTCTGGTGATGAGCTATTACCTGATCGAACCTCTGTTTGAGCGTCGTTTCAATCGGATTGGGCACTTGCTGGCCTCGCGCGATTGGCCGAAAACCGCCACACCCGCCGCCTGACGCGGGTTGGCCGGGCGGAAAAGCCAGCGGTCTGGCGAAGTTTCTCGGCCATATTTGCAGTTCGTTCATGAATTGACGTCAGATTTGCCCTGTCGGGCGCCGGTTCCGCTGCGTATCGCTTTAGCCGGCTTGTCAACGTCCCGGGGTATTGCATGTCATTCAGGTCATTGCGCATTTGCGTGCGCGCGGGTTTCGTCTTCCGCTCGTTGGCGGTTGCAATGCTGTTGTGGCCCGTAGCCGGCCTTGCCGAGCCTTCGGCCAATACCATCGCGGTCAACGTCGACCAGGCAAGGCTCGTCAAGCTTCCCGCCCGCGTTGCCACCATCGTCGTCGGAAATCCGCTGATTGCGGACGTCGCGCTGCAGGCCGGCGGCGTCATGGTCGTGACCGGGAAAGGCTACGGCGCAACCAATTTCATCGCGATGGACCGCAGCGGCGAGGTTCTGGTGGATCGGATGATCCAGGTCGAAGGCCCGTCCGACCAGCTCATCACTGTTTATCGCGGCGTCGATCGCGAATCCTATAGCTGCATGCCGATTTGCCAGCGGCGCATCACCCTTGGTGATGGCGAGGCTTACTTCAAGTCGGCGATGGATCAGGCCGGTACTCTCAGCAGCCAGGCCGGCACCAGCGCCGCTGCTTCCAAATAACAGAGCCTGAGTGTCAGCGCGGCCGACGGACGGTGTCCGTCGGCGTTGCCGTGATCCGAGCTGGCGCGAGGCGCCCTCTCGAGGATGGTCAACACCCGGTTAATGAAGCGGGTCGTCCTGCTTCGATCCAGCGAAACACTTCAACAATCACTTTCCGCTACTTCTCACGGGCCTGACAATTGTTGTCCAAGTGGGGGTCTCCTCGATGTCGTCGTCCGCTGCCTCAACAATCGCCGCCACGCGCATTCTCCGCCGATTTCGGCGCAATCGCCGGGGTTCGGCCGTCGTCGAATTCGCTCTCGTTGCGCCGGTATTCTTCGCGCTGCTGTTTGCGATTATCGAAACAGGCATCATGTTTTTTGCGAGCCAGGTGCTCGAAACCGTCACGCAGGAATCCGCGCGCCAAATTCTCACGGGGCAGGCGCAGAACGCGAACTACACCGGGTGGAGCAATTTCAGGGACAATGTCGTTTGCGCTCAAATCCCGGCCCTGTTCACCTGCTCCAATATCTACGTCGACGTGGAAAGCTATCCTACCTTCACCGGCGTGGGAACGTTTAGCAGCCAGATCGATAGCAACGGCAACTTCATCAACAACATGCAGTACAATCCCGGCGGCCCCGGCAGCACTGTTGTCGTCAAGCTGTTCTACGCATAGCCGCTGTTCGTCACCGGACTTGGTTACAACATCGCGAATATGTCCGGCAATCAGCGGCTGCTGATGGCTACCGCCGCGTTCCAAACCGAGCCTTATTGAGGCAGTGATGAAGACAGCGCTGATGTCACGGATTGGGTTTCGCGCCGCCCTGGATATGTTCGGGGATCGCAGCGGCTTAGCGGCGATCGAATTTGCCATGATCGTCCCGATCATGCTGGTCATGTTCTTTGGCACGGTCGAATTTTCGTCTGGTGTGGCGGTGGACCGGAAGGTCACGCTGATATCGAGGACGCTGTCCGACCTGACGGCGCAAACGCCATCGTCGTCGCCACAAGCACAATTCGCGACGGCGACCGACGTCTCTTTGCAAAACGGCTTCACCTCCAGCATCGCGATTATTCAGCCGTACTGCGCAACACCTACGCAGGCCCAGGTTTCGGAGATCTATGTCGACTCCAACGGTGTCGCGACGGTTCAATGGAGCAAGGCGGCGACCATTCCGAGCTGCGCCTCCTCGCAGGCAACGCTGTCGACGTCGACCCGCAATCCGGGCGACGTCGTGACAAACCTGATACCTGCGGCGCTTTTGGTGAAGCAAACCTATCTGATCTGGAGCGAGGTGAGCTATCTCTACAAACCCACGATCGGCTACGTCATGGCGCCGAGCGGCGTGACACTGAGCGATGCCGCCTTTACCCGGCCGCGTCAGGTCGCCTGCATTGTTTACAATAATCTTCCCGTTATAAGTAGCGGCATGTGCCCGTCGACCTGATCCCGATCGCGGGCTTTATCGCAAATGGAAAAAGGCCGCGCTGACAGCACGGCCTTTCTTGTTTGTCGGAATTTTCCGTTCCTTGCTCTCGCGAGCCGGACTGGATGAAATTCGTTTAGCCGGCGGCGCGCAGATTGTCGGCCGAAGACTTGCCAGAACGACGATCGGCTACGATCTCGTAGCTGATCTTCTGGCCTTCACGCAGCGTGCCAAGTCCGGCGCGTTCCACGGCACTGATGTGCACGAACACGTCGTTGCCGCCGTCATCCGGTTGGATGAAGCCGAAGCCCTTGGTCGCGTTAAACCACTTCACGGTTCCCATGCTCACGGGGGTAGTCCCTTCTCAAGATAGATATAGTAGAAGCCCACTTTTGATGGGCTGGTGAGATCGAATTTTTGGAAGGGTCGTCAGCGTCTAAACCGGCTGTACCGGTGGATAGCTAATGTCGTCCGGCCGAAAATCGATAAGGTCATATTATTCCAAAATAGCCCCCAAAACAATCCTGACGTGCGCGATTTTTTGATCGCGCCGAGGGTTGCGGCTGGAGGCTACTGTTCGCGCCGACATGATCTTGTCGCGCGCTATTTCGCAGGACTGCGCCAGTGGCGCTTACCTGCGGCGGAACTGGCCGCGCGGAGGCGCGCCGCGTGGAGCGCCGCCGCCACCAGGACGCTCGTCCTTGTGGCGGAAGATGAGCCGGCCCTTTTCCAGATCATAGGGCGACATTTCGATCGTCACCCGGTCACCCGCCAGCGTCTTGATCCGGTTCTTTTTCATCTTGCCGGCGGTGTAAGCGACGATCTCGTGTCCCGCGTCCAGCTGGACGCGGTAACGGGCATCGGGGAGGATTTCGGTCACCAGTCCTTCGAACTGGATCAGCTCTTCTTTAGCCATGTTTATCTCCAGGTCGATCGACGGCTAGCGTGGCCGTTGAGTGCGGTTGGGTCGGGTATTCGGGCGGCTTTCGCGGTACAAAAAAGCGACGCCCTGCATCCCTTCAGCCTTGCCGCCGCCTTGCGACGGACGCTGCGGCTCCTGCCGGTTGACCTCGTGGCGGTTGGTTTGTGGAGCGCCATTATTACCACCAGGACGGTGGCGACGGCGAGGGCCTTTCGACCCCGGCGCTGCTTCATTTGCGCGCCCGGCGTGTGCGCGCGGTGCAGACCGCCCGCCACGGTGTTGCGCCGGTGCCGGCGCCGCGTCGCGGTGGCCGGGCGTGCGGCGGTCCTCTCTCGGCAAGGCGATGCGGATCAGTTTCTCGATGTCGCGCAGATACCCCATTTCCTCGCCGCCCGCGACGAGCGAGATCGCGACCCCATCGGCGCCGGCGCGCGCGGTGCGGCCGATGCGGTGCACATAGGTCTCGGGAACGTTGGGAAGATCGAAATTCACCACATGCGAGATGCCGTCGACGTCGATGCCGCGGGCGGCAATGTCGGTGGCGACCAGGGTGCGGATCTCGCCGGCGCGAAATGCCCCGAGCACCCGCTCGCGGTGATTTTGCGATTTGTTGCCGTGGATGGCGTCCGCGGTGATGCCGGCCCTTGCGAGGCCCTTCACCACCTTGTCGGCGCCATGCTTGGTCCGGGTAAAGACCAGCGCACGATCGACGGCTTCCTGCTTCAAAAGCTGCGCCAGAAGAGCGGGCTTGGCCGAGTGATCGACCTGGATGATGCGCTGGGTGATGCGCTCGACCGTCGAGGCAACCGGCGTCACCGCCACCCGTGCCGGGTCGCGCAGCATCGCTTCGGCGAGTTCGGCGATATCCTTCGGCATCGTCGCGGAGAAGAACAGCGTCTGCCGCCGGATCGGCAATTTGCCGACGATTTTGCGGATGTCGTTGATGAAGCCCATGTCCAGCATGCGGTCGGCCTCGTCGAGCACGAGAAACTCGACCTGTCCGAGCTTCAGCCCGTTGCTTTGCACGAGATCGAGCAGACGGCCCGGCGTGGCCACCATGACCTCGACGCCCTGCATCACCGAGCGGACCTGACGTCCCATCGGGACGCCGCCGATTGCGAGCGCCGAAGTGAGGCGCATATGGCGGCCATAGGCGTTGAAACTGTCAAGAATCTGCCCCGACAGTTCACGGGTGGGACTGAGGACGAGCACGCGGCAGGCCTTGGGCTGTGGCTTGATGCGGTTTTCCAAAATGCGGTGCAGGATCGGGAGCGCGAAAGCCGCGGTTTTGCCGGTACCGGTCTGGGCAATGCCGACCACGTCACGGCCGGCGAGTGCGAGGGGAATGGTTTGAGCCTGGATGGGCGTGGGCGTCAGATAATTCTCTTCCTTGAGCGCACGCGAGATGGGATCGGCAAGGCCGAAATCCTGAAAGGAGGTCAAAAGGTGGGTACTTTCCATTGTAAAAGGCAGGCGCCCGACAATGCTTGTCAGGAGCGCGCGAGGCGGTGTCTGGGACACCCAGCGTGTTTGGGGCGTCGGTTTTGGTTAGCTGAAGGGGCAAGCCAGAAACCGTTGGACGGGCTCAGAACACGCGGCTCGCAGTGACCCGATGATTCCGGGGTCGTGCGGTTCATATGGAACACGAACGCGGCGCTTTCAAGGTGAATCGTGAATTCGATCCTCCGGCCGTCAAAAAGCAGCTGCAGAGGCTTGATTTGGCAGCCGGATCGCGATCCATATTCCAATGCCAAAAATTTGTGCCGGCAATTTGAATGACTGCCGTATTTGCTTATCGATTAATCAATTTGCAAGCAAAGCATACATTTTTTTCGCCTAAATAATAGCCAAAATTCCGGCCTCGCTGACCAAGTGCGTCGAATTCCTCAACGAAGCCATCTGCTTATCCCAATATGGCACCGTGGCATGGTTCTTGCGATTCCATTAACGCAAGCGGCCGTGTGGCCGCTTTGCAGCGTTTTCACGCCTGCGTCCAGGGAGATGACATTTCATGCTTACACAACTTACTCATGATTTAGCGACGCTGAGCCGCCGTCGCTGGCTGGCGGCAACCGCCGGGCTGGCTTTGGGCTTGGCAGCGTTCTCGTCCGCGAAAGCCGCTGACGACACCATCAAGGTCGGCGTGCTCCACTCGCTCTCCGGCACCATGGCCATCAGCGAAACCACGCTGAAGGACACCATCCTCTTCCTGATCGATGAGCAGAACAAGAAGGGCGGCGTGCTCGGCAAGAAGCTCGAGGCTGTCGTCGTCGATCCCGCTTCGAACTGGCCGCTGTTTGCGGAGAAGGCCCGCGAACTCATCACCAAGGACAAGGTCGCCGTGGTATTCGGCTGCTGGACCTCGGTCTCGCGCAAATCCGTGCTCCCGGTTTTCAAGGAGCTGAACAGCATCCTGTTCTACCCCGTGCAGTACGAGGGTGAAGAGAGCGAGCGCAACGTGTTCTACACCGGCGCCGCGCCGAACCAGCAGGCCATACCTGCGGTCGATTACCTGATGAAGGACGAAAAGGTGAAGCGTTGGGTGCTGGAAGGCACCGACTACGTCTATCCGCGCACCACCAACAAGATCCTGGAAGCCTACTTGAAGTCGAAGGGCGTCAAGCCGGAAGACATCATGATCAATTACACGCCTTTCGGCTTCTCCGACTGGCAGACCGAGGTCTCCAAGATCAAGACGTTCGGCTCGGCCGGCAAGAAGACCGCGGTGGTCTCCACCATCAACGGCGACGCCAACGTTCCCTTCTACAAGGAACTCGGCAACCAGGGGGTCAAGGCGACCGACATTCCGGTTGTCGCGTTCTCGGTCGGTGAAGAAGAGCTCGCCGGCATCGACACCAAGCCGCTGGTAGGCCATCTGGCCGCCTGGAACTATTTCGAATCGATCAAGACGCCGGCCAACGAGAAATTCATCAAGGAATGGCAGGCCTACACCAAGAACCCGAAGCGCGTGACCAACGATCCGATGGAAGCGCACTATATCGGTTTCAACATGTGGGTTAAGGCGGTCGAGAAGGTGAAGTCGACCGATGCGGACAAGGTGATTGATGCGCTGCCCGGAATCGAAGCGCCCAACCTGACCGGCGGCATCTCCAAGATGCTCCCGAACCACCACATCACCAAGCCGGTGTTCATTGGCGAAATCAAAGCCAATGGCCAGTTCGACGTGGTGTGGAAGACCCCGGGCCTGGTGGCCGGCGATGCATGGTCGAAGGAGCTCGAAGGCTCCAAGGATTTGATCGGCGACTGGGTTGGCAAGAAGTGCGGCAACTACAACACCAAGACCAACAAGTGCGGGGGTCAGGGCTCCTGATAACGGGGGCATGATCCCGAAATCAGCGGGAACCGGCTTTTCGAAAGGGTCATGCTCAAACACCAGAGCATGGCCCGGAAATCGGGAAATCGGTTTCCTCCGGGGCAAACGCGAAGCGTTTGCCAAAGGATCATGCTAAACTGAGGAACCTAATCCACGAGACCAGGAGGGCGGCGATGTCGCCGCCTTCCACACTACTTCTGCCGGGGTCGTCCAGTGGTCGCCAATGTTTTTGACCGTCTTCGCTCGCTTGTCCTCTCAGTCTTCCTGATCGCCGCCTTCGCCTTGCCAGCATTTGCGGGCCCATTCGAGGATGCGGTCGCCAAATTCGCCAATGACGAGTTTACCGATACCGAAGAGGCGATTGGGGCGATTGCGACGTCGGGCAATCCGCTCGCTTTTCCCATCATCAGCGCGCTCCAGGATGGCCGGCTGTCGGCCGACCCCGACACCAGGAGGGTCTATGTCACGCAAGCCGACGGCAAGATCATCGACGCCGCAACCGGCGCGGCCGTGGACAAGCTGCCGGACAATGCCGCCGCCGTGCGCCTCAACAACCGCCTGCGCCGGACCGTCGAGGCCGCGCTCGGCGGCCTGACCCTGCTGTCGCCCGATCCCGTCAAGCGGATCGCCGCCGCGCAATCGGTCTTCAAGACCCATGACGAGACGATGCTGCCGGTCGTCGACGGCGCGTTGCAAAAGGAGACCAACAAGGCCGCGAAGCTCGCCTTTACCGAAGCGCGCGCGGCCATCCTGCTTTTCAAGCCTGACGCCACCGATGCCGAGAAGCTCGAAGCCATCGCGACCATCAGGGCGCGGGGCGACCAGGAAGCGCTGGCGCTCTTGACCGGGCTCAGCGGGGAACAGCCGCCCGCCATCGCGCGTGCCGCGGCCGGTGCGACTTCGGCCATTCAGAGCAATCTTGCGATGTGGTCGGCGGTGCAGAATGCCTGGTACGGCGTATCGCTCGGCTCGGTGCTGCTGCTCGCCGCGATCGGCCTCGCCATCACCTTCGGCGTGATGGGCGTCATCAACATGGCCCACGGCGAGATGGTGATGATCGGCGCCTACACCACCTTTGTGGTGCAGGAGACGATCCGCACCAGCTATCCCGGCCTGTTCGATTATTCGCTTTTGATCGCCGTACCGCTGGCCTTCATCGTCGCCGGCGCGATCGGGGTCCTGATCGAACGAACGATTATTCGCTTCCTCTACGGCCGTCCGCTGGAAACGCTGCTGGCGACCTGGGGCCTTTCGCTGGTGCTGCAGCAGGCTGTGCGCACCGCTTTCGGCCCCACCAATCGTGAAGTCGGAAATCCCTCCTGGATGAGCGGCGCGTTCGAACTCGGACAGATCACGATCACCTATAATCGGCTGTGGATCCTCTGCTTCACGATGGCCGTGTTCGCGATCCTGCTCGCCATGCTGCGCTATACCGCGCTCGGCCTGGAGATGCGCGCGGTGACGCAGAACCGCCGCATGGCGGCGTCGATGGGGATCGCCACCTCGCGGGTCGACGCACTGACTTTCGGGCTCGGCTCGGGCATCGCCGGGATCGCAGGCGTGGCGCTGTCGCAGATCGACAATGTCAGCCCCAATCTCGGCCAGAGCTACATCATCGATTCCTTCATGGTCGTGGTGTTCGGCGGCGTCGGCAATTTGTGGGGCACCCTGGTCGGTGCGTTCACGCTCGGTATCGCCAACAAATTCCTGGAGCCGGTCGCCGGTGCCGTGCTCGGCAAGATCGCCATTCTGGTGCTGATCATCCTGTTCATCCAGAAACGTCCGCGCGGCCTGTTCGCGCTCAAGGGGCGGGCGGTGGAAGCATGATGCCACATGTGCTTACGCGTTCGCTGGACCGCAGCGCGACGTTGTTCCTGATCGTGGTTGCCGCCTGCGGGGTGTTGATCCCGCTGTCGAACCTGCTGCTGCCGTCCGGCTCCAGTCTGCAAGTGCCGACCTATCTGGTCGCGCTGTTCGGCAAATATGTCTGCTACGCCGTTCTGGCGCTCTCGATCGACCTGATCTGGGGCTATTGCGGCATCCTCTCGCTGGGCCATGGCGCCTTCTTCGCGCTCGGCGGCTACGCGATGGGCATGTATCTGATGCGCCAGATCGGCAGCCGCGGCGTCTACGGCAATCCGATCCTGCCCGATTTCATGGTGTTCCTGAATTATCCGAAACTGCCGTGGTATTGGCACGGCTTCGATATGTTCTGGTTCGCCGCCCTGATGGTCATTGTGGTGCCGGGCCTGTTGGCCTTCTGTTTCGGCTGGCTGGCTTTCCGCTCCCGCGTCACCGGCGTCTATCTTTCGATCATCACGCAGGCGATGACCTATGCGCTGTTGCTGGCGTTTTTCCGCAACGATTTCGGGTTCGGCGGCAACAATGGCCTGACGGATTTCAAGGACATCCTCGGCTTCAACGTGCAGGCGGACGGCACCCGCGCCGCGCTGTTCGCGTTGAGCTGCATTGCCCTCGTCATCGCCTTCCTGATATGCCGGGCGGTGGTGACCTCCAAGCTTGGCAAGGTGCTGATCGCCATTCGCGACGCCGAATCCCGCACGCGGTTTCTCGGCTACCGCGTCGAATCCTACAAGCTGTTCGTATTCACGCTGTCGGCCTGCATGGCCGGCGTTGCCGGTGCCCTCTATGTGCCGCAGGTCGGCATCATCAATCCCAGCGAATTTGCGCCCGGCAACTCGATCGAAGCCGTGATCTGGGTCGCGGTCGGCGGCCGCGGCACGCTGATCGGGGCGGCGCTCGGCGCTGTTGTCGTCAACTACGCCAAGACCTATTTCACGTCGGGCCCGTTGGCGCCCTACTGGCTGTTCATGCTCGGCGCATTGTTCATCCTGGTGACGCTGCTCTTGCCCAAGGGCATCATCGGCACCTTCAACTCCTGGTGGGAGCCCTGGAAGGCCAGGCGGATGTCGGCAACCGCCGAGAGCGCTGCGCGCGAAGACGGCGTCAGCGAACCGAATATGGCGGAGTGAACGGATGAACGTCATGGATACCCGCTCAACCTCCGCGCTGCTCTATCTCGACGGCGTGCACGTCTCGTTCGATGGCTTTCACGCTATCAACAACCTGTCGCTGGCGCTTGAGCCCGGCGAGATGCGCGCCATCATCGGCCCGAACGGCGCCGGCAAGACCACGATGATGGATATCATCACCGGCAAGACCAAACCGGACGAGGGTACCGTCCTGTTCGACGGCGTCATCGACCTGACCCGCCTCGACGAGACGCGGATTGCCGAACTCGGGATCGGCCGCAAATTCCAGAAGCCGACGGTGTTCGAGAGCCAGACCATCGAGGACAATTTGCTGCTGGCGCTCAATGTCGATCACAGCGTGAAAGGCACCCTGTTCTGGCGCGAGACCAGGCCCGAGACCGAACGCATCGAGCGGGTGCTGGAAACCATCCGCCTGAAAGACGCCCGCAACCGGCTGGCGGGAAGCCTGTCGCACGGCCAGAAGCAATGGCTGGAGATCGGCATGCTGCTGGCGCAGGATCCGAAGCTGCTCCTGGTCGACGAACCGGTTGCGGGAATGACCGATGTCGAAACCCACCAGACCGCCGAGCTGTTGAAGGAAATCAACAAGGACAAGACCGTCATGGTCGTCGAGCACGACATGACCTTCGTGCGCGAGCTTGGCGTCAAGGTGACGTGCCTGCACGAAGGCAGCGTGCTGGCGGAAGGAACCATCGACCAGGTGTCGTCGAACGACCGCGTCGTCGAAGTCTATCTGGGGCGGTGATCCATGCTGAAGGTCGACAACATCAGCCTCTATTATGGCGCGGCCCAGGCGCTGCGCGGCGTGTCGCTCTCGGCCGATCCTGGCAAGGTGACGTGCGTGCTCGGCCGCAACGGTGTCGGCAAGACCAGCCTGTTGCGGGCGATGGTCGGCCAGTATCCGATTGCCGGCGGCTCGATCTCGTTTGACGGCACCGACATCACCGGCCTGAAGCCCTATGAGCGGGCTCGGCGCGGCATTAGCTTCGTGCCGCAGGGACGCGAGATCTTTCCGCTGCTGACGGTGGAGGAGAATCTCAAGACCGGCTTTGGCCCGTTGAAGCGCCAGGACCGCAATATTCCCGACGACGTGTTCTCGCTGTTTCCGGTGCTGCAAACCATGCTGGGCCGCCGCGGCGGCGACCTTTCCGGCGGCCAGCAGCAGCAGCTCGCGATCGGGCGGGCGCTGGTGATGCGGCCAAAGCTGTTGTTGCTCGACGAGCCGACCGAGGGCATCCAGCCGTCGATCATCAAGGACATCGGGCGGGCGATCACCTATCTTCGCAGCCTCGGCAACATCGCGATCGTGCTGGTCGAACAATATCTCGACTTTGCCTGCGAGCTCGGCGACAATTTCGCCGTGATGGACAGGGGCGCCGTGAAGTATGCCTGCGACCGAAGCAATCTCGACGCGAGCGAGATCAGCCGCCAGATGGCGCTGTAGTCGGCTGGTGATGCGGCCGGCAGCAGTGGCGCGCCCTTTGGGCTGAGTTGGGGGCGAATGCGGACCGATACCAGCAGCGCGACTTCGGCGATTTTCGCGGCCAACCGTGCCCAGGGCAGGGTGATTTTTGACGTGCAGCGGGTCGACGGCGCGACCCGCCGCCGCCATCTCCATGAATCCGGATCTTTGCGCGTGCGTTTTCCCTCGCCGGAGGCGGAAGGGCTGTCGGCGGTATTCGTCAATACCGCGGGCGGCGTTGCCGGCGGCGATCGTTTCGATATCGAGATTGCGGCCGGCGAGGGGGCGCGGCTCGCCGTGACGACGGCGGCCGCGGAAAAAATCTACCGGGCCCAAGGCCCCGCCGCGCGGCTCCATATTGCCCTCAAGGCGGAAGCCGGCTCGCACCTTGCCTGGCTGCCGCAGGAGACCATTCTGTTCGACCGGGCGCGGGTGCTGCGCCAGTTGGATATTGATCTGGCGGAAAGCGCCTCGCTCCTGCTTTGCGAAATCGTGGTGTTCGGCCGCGCGGCGATGGGGGAGCAGATGCGGCACGGCGAATTCGTCGACCGCTGGCGGCTGCGCCGCGGCGGCCGGCTGGTATTCGCCGAGAACATTCGCCTCGATGGCGATATCGGCGAAAAGCTTGCTGATCCTGCGATCGCCAAAGGCGGCGTGGCAATCGGTACCGCACTGATCGCGCCGGGCGACGAGGCGCTGGTGGAGCGGATTCGCGGCGAGACAAAACCGTTCGGCGGCGAGGTCGGCATCTCCTGTTGGAATGGGTTTGCAATGGCCCGCTTCTGTGCCCAAGATGCGGCCCGGCTGCGCGCCGACATGATGGCGGTGCTCGGCCGCGCCAGTGGCGCCGCGTTGCCGCGGCTCTGGCTTAACTAGGGTGGCTCAACTAGGGCGGCTCAACCGGTGTGGCTCAACTAGAATGTCGGCTCAACCAGATCAGCTCAGGTCAATCAGAGTGTTCGCATGAATCTGTCTCCCCGCGAAAAGGACAAGCTCCTGATTTCAATGGCCGCCATGGTGGCGCGACGAAGGCTCGAGCGCGGCGTCAAGCTCAACCATCCGGAAGCCATCGCCATCATCTCGGACTTCATCGTCGAGGGCGCGCGCGACGGCCGCACCGTGGCCGATCTGATGCAGGCCGGCGCGCAGGTCCTGACCCGCGCCCAGGTGATGCCGGGCATTGCCGAGATGATCCATGACATCCAGGTGGAAGCGACGTTTCCGGACGGCACCAAGCTTGTCACCGTGCATCAACCGATCCGATAGGAGCGCCCAAATGATCCCCGGTGAACTCTTCATCAAGGACGGCGAGATCGAGCTCAATGCCGGCCGCAAGACGGTGACGCTGACGGTCGCCAATTCCGGCGATCGCCCGATCCAGGTCGGCTCGCATTACCATTTCTTCGAGACCAATCCGGCACTGAAATTCGATCGCAAAAAGGCCCGCGGCATGCGGCTCGATATTGCCGCCGGCACCGCCGTGCGGTTCGAGCCGGGGCAGACCCGCGACGTGCAGCTCGTGGCGCTCGCCGGAAAACGCACCGTCTACGGCTTTCGAGGCGACGTGATGGGAAAGCTGTGAGCGGCGTTCGTACGATAACTTTCCGCGTACACCGGCGTCATCCTGAGGAGCCGCGCTTATGCGCGGCGTCTCGAAGGATGGGGTTCGTGCGTTATCTCGGTCATCCTTCGAGGCCCACCCAAAAGGGCTCGCACCTCACGAGTGAGCGCACTTGCGCTCATCCGGGGATGACGACCCGCAATTTGGAGCGCATCTCATGTCCGTAAAAATCAAACGTTCCGTCTATGCCGACATGTTCGGACCCACCACCGGAGACCGGGTGCGGCTGGCCGATACCGATCTCATCATCGAGGTCGAGAAGGATTTCACCGTCTACGGCGAAGAGGTGAAGTTCGGCGGCGGCAAGGTGATCCGCGACGGCATGGGCCAGTCCCAGGTCACCAACAAGCAGGGCGCCGCCGACACCGTCATCACCAATGCGCTGGTCGTCGACCATTGGGGCATCGTGAAGGCCGACGTCGCGATCAAGGAAGGCATGATCTCTGCGATCGGCAAGGCTGGCAATCCCGATATCCAGCCCGGCGTGACCATCGTGATCGGCCCCGGCACCGACATCATCGCCGGCGAAGGAAAGATCCTCACCGCCGGCGGGTTCGACAGCCACATCCATTTCATCTGCCCGCAGCAGATCGAGCACGCGCTGATGAGTGGCGTCACCTCGATGTTAGGGGGCGGCACCGGGCCTTCGCACGGCACCTATGCGACGACCTGCACGCCCGGCCCCTGGCACATGGCGCGGATGATCCAGTCGTTCGACGCGTTTCCGGTCAATCTGGGCATTTCCGGCAAGGGCAATGCCTCGCGCCCGGCGTCGCTGGTGGAAATGATCAAGGCCGGCGCCTGTGCGCTCAAGCTGCACGAGGACTGGGGCACCACGCCGGCCGCCATCGACAATTGCCTTGCCGTCGCCGACGACTACGACATCCAGGTCATGATCCACTCGGACACGCTGAACGAATCGGGCTTCGTCGAGGATACGGTGAAAGCGTTCAAGGGCCGCACCATCCACGCCTTCCACACCGAAGGCGCCGGCGGCGGCCACGCGCCTGACATCATCAAGATCGCCGGCCTGAAGAACGTGTTGCCGTCCTCGACCAATCCGACCCGGCCGTTCACCCGCAACACCATCGACGAGCATCTGGACATGCTGATGGTGTGCCACCACCTCGATCCCTCGATCGCCGAGGATCTGGCCTTTGCCGAAAGTCGCATCCGCAAGGAAACCATCGCGGCGGAAGACATCCTGCACGATCTCGGCGCGCTTTCGATGATGTCGTCGGATTCGCAAGCCATGGGCCGGCTCGGCGAAGTCATCATCCGCACCTGGCAGACCGCCGACAAGATGAAGAAGCAGCGCGGTTCGCTGCCCGAGGACAAGGGCCACAACGACAATTTCCGCGTCAAGCGCTACATCGCCAAATACACCATCAATCCCGCGATCGCCCATGGCGTCTCGAAGCTGATCGGCTCGGTGGAAAAGGGCAAGCTCGCCGACCTCGTACTCTGGTCGCCGGCTTTCTTCGGCGTGAAGCCTGAATGCATCATCAAGGGCGGCTCCATTGTCGCCGCTCCGATGGGCGATCCCAACGCGTCGATCCCGACGCCGCAGCCCGTGCATTACCGGCCGATGTTCGCGGCGTTCGGCAAATCGCTGACGGCCTCCTCGGTGGTGTTCTCCTCGAAGGCAGCGGTGGCTTCCGGGCTCGCCAGGAAGCTCGGCATAGCCAAGAAGCTCTACCCCGTTCAGAATACCCGCGGCGGCATCTCCAAGAAGAGCATGATCCACAACGGCGCCACGCCGAAAATCGAGGTCGATCCCGAAACCTACGAGGTCCGCGCTGACGGTGAACTCCTCACCTGCGCGCCCGCCGAAGTGCTGCCCATGGCGCAGCGCTATTTCATGTACTAGGGCGCGATCAGCGAAAGTGGATACCGGTCTCGCGTCCGATCGCGCTCCAGATATCATGATGGCGCATGATCTTGCCGCCAAACCGCTCACACTTTGGCGGATCATGCGCTATGCTTCCTCCCGGCACTCAAAGCCGTCAACAAAAGACCGGGAGGATTAAAGTGATTTACGTCGTTGCCACGCTGACCGTGAAGCCTGAAACGCGCGCCGAATTCATCGCCGGCGCGACCGCCTGCATCAAGCAAACCCGCAAGGAGCCCGGAAATATTGCTTATGACTTGCATGAGAGCGTCACCGATCCGGCCCGGATGGTGTTCGTCGAGCAGTGGGAAAACGCCGAGGCGCTGGTGCCGCACCGCGCCGCCGAGCACATGAAGACGTTCGGCCGGATCGCCGCGAAATGCATGTCCGCGCCGCCAAAAATCGAGATCATTACGCCGGCAACCGTCGACATCCGCTAGTCAAGAAAGCATCGTGTGACCCAACCATGATTTACCTCGCAGGCATCTTTCCGAAGCCGGGATCGCTGGGCCTCCCGCTATGATCCGCGCCACGCAGGTTCGCGGGTCTCATCGCTGGAGCGAGCCGCCGGCCGATACCGTCGTGCTCGATTTCGACGATCGTCACCGGCGGCGGATGGTGATGACCGGCACGCGCGGACTTGAGTTTCTGCTCGATCTGGAACACGCGGTGGCGCTACGGGGCGGTGACGCGCTGGTGCTCGACGACGGCAGGCTGGTCGAAGTCGTGGCGGCGCCGGAGCCGCTGGCGGAGATCCGCTGCAACGACCCGCAGCACCTGGTTCGGGTTGCCTGGCATCTCGGCAACCGCCATCTGCCGACACAGATCACGGCAAGGGGCCTGCGCATCCGGCGCGATCATGTCATCGAGGCGATGGTGAAGGGGCTGGGCGCAAGGATTATCGAGATCGAAGCGCCGTTCGATCCGGAAGGCGGCGCCTATGCCGGCGGCGGCCATGCCCACGCGCCGGCAAGCGAACCGCATGACCATGCGGGGCACGATCATTCATCGCACGCCCATGGCGGTCATCATCACCATGACGCCGGTCATCACCATGACCATGGTCCTCACCAGGATCACGGTCATCAGCACGACGACCACCATCACCATGACGAGCATTGCGATCATGACCATCACCACGGCCAATCCCATGCTCATGACCGCAAATAAGCCGCCGAGGCCACGGCGCCGTACGGCGGCGCGAGCCAATCAGGACCCCGTGCCGGCGCCCGAAAGCCGGAGCGCGATGCAGGACGGCGAAGCCGCGGCGCTGTACCGGCTGATGACCTGGCTGTCGCCGGCTTTTCCGGTCGGCGCCTTCTCCTATTCCAGCGGCATCGAATGGGCGGTGGAGGCCGGTGATATCGGTGACGCCGCCTCCTTGCGGAGCTGGCTCGCTGCGATGCTGGCGGACGGACCGGGTTTTTGCGATGGCGTCTTTCTCGCGCGAACGCATCGGGCGGCGTCGTCTGGCGACGAAACGGGGCTTGGCGAGATCGCCGAGCTCGCTGCGGCCTTCGTGCCCTCGCGGGAGCGCCACCTTGAGACCTCGGCGCAGGGGCGGGCGTTTGTCGAGATCGCGCGCGCGGCCTGGAATTGCGCCGCGCTGGATCGGCTGGCTTCATCTTGCGGCGGCGCCGTCGTTTACCCCGTCGCGGTCGGCCTTGTCAGCGCCGCGCATGCGGTCCCGCTCGCCTCGACGGTCCACGCTTTTCTGCACGCGGTGACCTCGAACTGGATCTCCGCCGGCGCGCGGCTCGTTCCGCTCGGCCAGACCGACAGCCAGCGTGTGCTGGCGCAGCTCGAGCCTGTGGTGGCCGCAACCGCACGGCGGGCGCTCACGGCTTCGCTCGACGATCTCGGCAGCGCGACCTTCCGCGCCGATCTCGCGAGCATGCGGCACGAGACGCAGTACACCCGGCTGTTCCGGTCATGAGCGGCCACTCGCTTGCGTCGTTCCGGCGAAACGACGGTGCTCTCCCCTCCCGCCACGCGCATCGCGCGTGGCGGGGTCGAGACGAGCGAAGCTCGCTCTTAGGGGTCGGGGGTGGGGGGACTATCCGCAGGAAACGCTGCTCCCCCCACCCCCGACCCCTCCACGCGGCTGCGCGGAAGGAGGGGAGAAGGCCGGGCGCGGAGTCAGAGCGCGGCCACATTAGCGCCACGTGGGTAGACAGCTTTGTCATTACGAGCACCTGCGGTTTTGAGTCCCTGCTTTTGCGGCGACGAGATCAGAGAAAGAGCACCTGACATGTCCAAATCTCACGGCCCGCTGCGTATCGGCATCGGGGGGCCCGTTGGCTCGGGAAAAACCGCGTTGATGGACCTGCTCTGCAAGTCGATGCGTCAGCGCTACGACATCGCCGCAATCACCAACGACATCTACACCAAATGGGATGCCGAGTTTCTGGTCCGCTCCGGCTCGCTGACGCCCGATCGCATCGCCGGCGTCGAGACCGGCGGCTGCCCGCATACCGCGATACGCGAGGATGCCTCGATGAATCTCGCGGCGGTTGCCGACATGCGCGCCAAATTTCCGGACCTCGACGTGGTGCTGATCGAATCCGGCGGCGACAATCTCGCCGCCACCTTCTCGCCGGAGCTTGCCGATCTGACGATCTACGTGATCGACGTCGCGGCCGGCGACAAGATCCCGTCCAAGGGAGGTCCCGGCATCACGCGCTCGGACCTTCTCGTCATCAACAAGATCGACCTCGCGCCGCATGTCGGCGCATCGCTGGAAAAGATGGATGCGGATGCCAGGCGCATGCGCGGCGAGCGGCCGTTTGTCATGACCAACCTGAAAAAGAGCCAGGGCCTCGACCGCATTATCGGCTTCATCGAGGCCAAGGGCGGCCTCGCCCCGCCGGCGCGGGCCTAGAGCGCGATCGGCAAAAGCGGAAGCCGGCTTTGCCTCCGACCGCGCTGCAAAATATTGAAAGAGCGCATGATCTTGTCGCCAAATCGATCGCCCTTTGGCGGGTCATGCGCGAGGTGGGCCGGAGGTCGGCTGACACCAATCGTTAACACTTGCGGCAGGCCAGGCCTGTCCGGGAGGGCAACAGAATTATGCCGCCGGTCGGTCCGGGAACAAAATCCATCCGCCGTGGTTAGCATTGCCCGGCCAAAAGCATCACGTGTGGTAGCCACATTGCTCTTCGTGCTAAGTCCGTTTCGCCAGCCCTAGTTGCGTACCAATGACCACTCCTCCACTATTCCGAACGGCTGGCTTTCATTTTGCCCCGGTTTATGGCCGCCCCCGCGGTCGCCAAACGCTTGTTCATCTTCTTTGCCAACACCCCTTTTTTGAGTGAGCGAGTGGTTCGGCTGGGTCTCATCACCGGTTTTATCGCGCTTATCGGGGTTCTGCTCTCCGGTCTTGCCGCCTATCGCGTCCATGATCAGGAGCTGACGGTCGAGCGCATCGCGCTGGCGCGGGCGATCGACGTGCATGCGAGTCTGGTTCAGGATCGGCTGACGGAGCGCGAGTTGCTCGCACGCGTCGCATCGGGCCTGTTCCGTTCGCCCTCCGTGATCAAGGCCAATATGCTGCAGCCGCTGCGATCCTCGATCTATGCCTTCAAGACCGATTTCGTGGTTGCGGGCTGGATCGCGCGGCTCCGGCCGGGCGAACTGGACGCGGCTCATGCCGAGCTTGCGGCTGCGGGATTTCCGAACCCGACCATCCGCAATTATGACGACGTGCCTCTGGATACGCGGTCTCTCGACAGGCGGGTCGACTTGTTGATGGATGTCGAACCGCGCAATGCGGAGATGAAGGCGTATCCCGGCCGGTGCTTCGACCAGCATCCGATTCTGGGACCGATGCTGGCGCGCGCCATGGCCGAGATGAAACCTGTCGCGTCCGATCCGCTTCCGCTGTTGCGCGCCGACGGGCCGATCGGCATCGTGCTCGCCGCGCCGGTTCTGCAGCAGGGCGAAGCGCAGCCCGCGGGCTTTGTGACGTTCTCCTATGAACTGGCGCCGCTGATGCTCGCCAATGACGACCTGTCGCTGTTCTCGGTGGTGCTGAAAGACCCGCGCAGCGACAATAGCGAGCTGATTGCCAATGACCGGGGCGTCGTCATCTCGAGAACGGCGAGTCCGCAAGGCCCCACACCGTCGGTGACGAGGACGGTCGCCTTTGGAGACCGCGACTGGTCGCTCAGCTATTACGCCAAGACCAACGCGATGATGCGGGCCCAGCAGACGGCCACGATCGTGGCCGCCATCGGTCTCGCGCTGACCACCATCGTCTGCGGGCTGTTCGGCTATGTCGCCTACAACAACCTGCGGCTCAGCCGTGAAATCCAGGTTCGGATCGGCTTCGAGCGCCGCTTGACCGCGGTCATCGACGAACTCAATCACCGCGTGAAAAACATCCTTGCGGTGATCCAGTCGATCGTGACCCGCACGCTGCGTCATGGCTCCGACATCGACGTCGCCCGCGAACTCCTGATCGGCCGGATCCATGCCATGTCGAACGTGGTTTCCCTGCTCAGTGAAAGCCAGTGGCAGGGCGTGAAACTGAAGGGGCTGTTCGAAGCGCGCGCGATACCCCATGCCGAGCGTATCGCGGTGTCCGGCCCCGAGATCACGGTCAGCGCGCGGGCGGCGCAATCGCTTTCGCTGCTGTTCTTCGAGCTGGCATCGCATTCCGATGAAGGGCTTTCGCTGGTCGGCAAGCACCCTCACATCGTCGCGCATTGGGAAGTGGACGGGAAGGAGCCCGACATCATCTTTCATTTCCGCTGGGAAGAGTTCAACACCAGCGCGGCGACCCGCCGCGCCGATAGCGATTTCGGCGTCATCCTGCTCGACCGCGTCGCGCCCGAGGCGCTCGGCGGGACATCGAAGCGATACTTCACCGATGTGAGCTATGTGTACGAACTCACCGCGCCGATGGAGACGGTGGTCGATATGTCCGAACGGGATCGGACCGAACAGTTTTCCGCGCCGCTGAAGCCGGTGTGAAGCCCGTGCGGTAGTGGCCGAGTTTTGCCGTCATTGCGAGCATCAGCGAAGCAAGCCAATGCCACAAAGCAAGTCTGGATTGCTTCGTCGCGGAGCCTGTCATCGGGCGCGCATTCGCGCGACCCGTTGGCTCCTCGCAATGACGGAAAATGGGAGTCTTAAAGCAGATATCAGCCGCCGCTGCCGCCGATCACCGCGCGCACGGTTTCATCGGGGCCGAAATCCTCGGCGCCATCGACATAGAGCAGTGCAGAGAGTTTCGATCGAGCACGGTTGACGCGGCTCTTGATGGTGCCGACCGCGCAGCCGCAGATTGCGGCCGCATCCTCATAGGAGAAGCCGGAAGCGCCCACCAGGATCAGCGCTTCGCGCTGGTCCTGCGGAAGCTTGTCGAGTGCCGCGCGGAATTCCTCGAACTCCAGATGCGCGCTCTGCGCCGGCTGGGTTTTCAGGGTTTTGGCATAGCTGCCGTCGGCATCCTCCACCTCCCGCCGCCGCTTGCGGTAGTCCGAGCGGAACAGGTTGCGCAGGATCGTGAACAGCCACGCCGGCAGGTTGGAGCCGGGCTGGAACGAATTGATGTTGGCCAGCGCACGCAACAGCGTCTCCTGCACCAGATCGTCGGCGCGGTCGCCGTTGCCGGATAGCGAGATCGCGAATGCGCGCAGACTAGGAACCGACGCCAGGATATCGTCGCGGAGTGAATCTGTGAGAGGCATTATTCCCCTCCGTCATTTTTGTCGCCCGCACTCCCAAGTTGGGGATTGGCGTCGGCTACATCAAGCTTCCGGATCAGCTCCACGAACCGGTCCGGAACCCCCTGCCGGACGACGTCGTCGTACATGGCGCGCAGCTGGTGGCCTATTCTCGATTGAATCTCGGCATTCAGGCCGCCTTGCTTTTTTACATCCTTCATGACCTGTTCACCGCTTGCCCGAGTGTTAAGCTTTTGTATTTTCACGGCTATTCCCCGAAATTGCCCCTGCGCCAGCGAGCCCTTCGCAAGGCCTAATTCAAAGTTCGCCGAAAAGTTCCGGCCGACAGGGGGGAACTTTTCTCGGCCCCGGGCGTAGTTCACGCTCGGGGGATGCCGGGTCGCCTCCCGAGCGGAATGTCTGCGGCCCAAGAAACTGTCGCTCAACTGTCGCTCAAGACAAGGATGGAATGGGGATGTCCCGATCACAGATCGTTGCCGAACACTTGCCGTTGCTGCGCCGCTATGCCCGTGCGTTGACGGGAAACCAGGCGTCGGGCGACGCTTATGTCGGGGCCATGCTCGAGGCCCTGCTTCAGGATCAGTCCCTGCTCGACGAGCGTTACGGACCTCGTGTCGGGCTTTTCCGGCTCTTTACCCAGATCTGGAATTCGGTCGCGCTCAACGACGATCCCGACGTGACGACGTTGCCGATGCCGCCCGAGCGTAGGCTTTCGAATATCACACCGCTGCCGCGCCAGGCGTTCCTGCTGTTGTCGCTGGAAGGATTTGCGGAAGAAGAGGTCGCGTTCATTCTCGGGACCGATATCGCCGAGACGCGGAAGCTCGCCGAAGCCGCGGGGCGCGAGATGGCGGCGGAGATCGCCACCGATGTGCTGATCATCGAGGACGAGACTTTCATTGCGATGGATCTCGAAAGCCTGGTGAAAAATCTCGGTCACCACGTGATCGGCGTCGCCCGCACCCACACCGACGCGGTTGCGCTGGCCAAGAACAAGAGGCCCGGCCTTATTCTCGCGGACATCCAGTTGGCCGACGGCTCTTCCGGCCTCGATGCCGTCAACGAGCTGTTGCGGGCCTTCGAGGTCCCGGTGGTGTTCATCACCGCCTATCCGGAGCGTTTCCTGACCGGCGAGCGCCCGGAGCCGGCGTTCCTGATCTCAAAACCGTTCCAGCCCGCGATGGTGTCCGCGGTGGCGAGCCAGGCGCTGTTCTTCCAGCGCAACTCGCGGAACAGGGCGCCACGGGTCGCGTGAAAAGGGCAGAGTGTGGCGCAAAACGCAGTCAGTACCTTGGGGCGCGTGCGATGCGCGCGGGGTACCGGCGTTAGAATTGACGCAGACTCAATAACGGTCACTTCGGCGCATCCGCCGAAGGATTGAACAACTTCTCGCCGTTCACCTGATACGCGCCGATCGCCTGCTGCCCATCGGATGACACCAGCCAATCCGCAAACACCCTCGCCAGGCCAAGCTTTGCGCCCGCATGTTTTTGCGGATTGAGTTCGATGACGTCGTAGCGGTTGATCAGGCGCGGGTCGCCTTCGACGGCGATGACCAGCGATCCCTTGTTCTGAAAGCTGAGCCAGGTGCCGCGGTCGGTCAGGGTATAGGCATCCATCGCGCTGGCGGCGCTCAGCGCCTGGCCCATGCCGCCGCCGATGTCGCGGTACCATTTTTCGTCCGCAGTACCGGGGTCTTGTCCGGCGATTTTCCAAAGCCGCAGCTCGGCGGCGTTGGTGCCGCTGTTGTCGCCGCGCGACACGAACGGCGCACGCGCGGATGCGATGGCTTTCAGCGCCGCGACGCTGTCGTGACCGCCGCGAACATGTGCCGGGTCGGCGGCGGGACCTGCGATGATAAAATCGTTCCAGGCAATCTGCCGCCGCCTGACACCATGGCCTTCATCCATGAATTGCTGCTCTCCTTCCGGATCGTGCACCAGCAACACATCAGCATCGCCCCGCCGCGCGGTGTCGAGCGCCTTGCCGGTGCCCTGCGCGACCACATGGACCGCGATCCCGGTCTTCGCCGTGAATCGCGGCAGGATGTTTGCCAGCAGGCCGGAAGCTTCGACCGAGGTGGTGGACGCCAGCACGATGGATGGTTCGGCGGCGCTAGCGGAATGGATGGCTAGAACGGCCGCCACCAGTGCCAACAGGGATCGGATCCTGATCATACCTCGTCGCTTCCCGCTGTTCTCGCATTGCCGGCCAGCGCGAAGACCGTCGCGCTGATCGAAATGCTGATCCCGATCAACACCGCGCCGAGGGCGAGCGCCAGCGACAATTCGCCCTGACTGGTCTGCAGCGCGATCGCCGTCGTCATGGTTCGCGTCAGCCCGCGGATATTGCCGCCGACCAGGATCACCGCGCCGACCTCCGAGATGGTCCGGCCGAAGCCGGCCAGTACGGCCGTCAACAGCTCTGCGCGAATGATGCGAAGAATTGGCGGAATGGCTTGCATTCGCGAGGCTCCGTCGCAAATCAGCTCGTCGCCATAGCGCGCCCAGGCACGTTCGCTGGCGCGATGGACCAGCGCGGTCATGATGGGGAACGCCAGGATCGCCTGCGCGATCACCATCGCAGCCGGGGTGAACAGCAGTTCAAGGAAGCCGAGCGGTCCGGAGCGCGACAGCGCAAGATAGAGGATCAATCCGACGACGACCGGCGGCAGGCCGAAAAATGCGTTCACCAGGACAACAAGCAGCCGCCGGCCCCGAAAGGGAAAAATGGCGAGCGCGCTCCCCAGCGGCAGGCTGACGGACGCCGCGATCGCGGTCGCCGCCAGGCTGACGCCGATCGAAAGTCCGACAATTCCAAGGAAATCGCGCAAATCGCCCCACCGTCCCAATGCAGGGATGTGCTGCACGTGGATAGGCTGCGCGTCAATCTCGGCCGCAGCGCGTATCGCCCACGTTTCTTTGCGACGAGCCGGCGAAAGCCGACCCCGCGATCCGATATTCGTTTGAGATCAATCGGATACTGGAGAAAAAGCAGGGCGCGGCTGGCATCACCACAGCCGCGCCCTACATCACCGGTCAATGGGGCAGGGGGGATAACCGGCTGCCGAAATGACGCACAGGCCCCCGAGTTGTTCCGCCCCCGCGATAATTTCTTTGCACACAGTTAAGTGATTGCGAGTTTCCCGAAACCTTGTGGTTCCCGCCGCGTTGTTCCTCTGATCACTATGGGGTGAGGACGGCGGACCGAATATGTCACGACCAAACATGTCACGACTGGCAACTGGGATCTTCGGTGCGATCGCGCTTTCGCTGTCCGTCGGCGCGGCGCATTTCGCGTTAGGCCGTGATCTCAACGAAGCGCCGCAGGACCGTCTGCAGGATGCCTTTCAGGAGCCTTTGGCTGCGGGCGGGACCATCGTCAACCGCGCCACGAAGGCCGACCGCTTGGCGAGCGTTACGGGATCGCCATCGCAGACGCGTACGATTTCGCTCCGGCTGGATGGCTTCTCCGATACGTCTTTTCTGGTCCGCGTCCCCATGGCCAACGGCGCCGGCAACTCTTCATCCACGCCCTTCGGGACCAAGTCGGGGAATCGCAAGCCGACGGTGGCCTGCGAGCCCGTCGTCAGCGTATTGACCGAAGTCGCCAAGCTGCTTCAGCCCGGCCGCTGCGTGACGTAAAATCCTTTAAAATCCTTTATGGCAGGACTCCGTCATTCCGGGACGCTAGCACCAGACCTCAGATGCGCAATTGCGCATCGGGGAATCTCGAGCTTCTCCGATGCGCAATTGCACATCGTAGCTCGATGCTTCGCATTGCCCCGGAATGACTACTCGTAATGACAAGTTCTAACATTCACTCAGCGGGCGCTTGATCCGCCGAACTATTGCGGCTGGCGAGCAATCCCAACGCCAGTCCGCCGACCGCCAGGATCGGGATCAGTTTCTTGACGCCGATAACGCGGAGGACCTGGATGCCGGCGGCCACCAGCATCGGATCGGCAAGCGCGGTGTAACCAGCGGATTTCGCGGCTTCCGTAGCGCGCGCTCGGGCGCGATTTTTTCGCGCGACGTATAGCGCGGCCGCGATCAGCGCGACGACCAGGAAGATGCCGGCGCCGGTCAGGCAGGCCTCGATCAGGCCGTAGGTCTGCAGCACATAGACGAAGGCCGCCGCACACAGGAACGAGATCGTGATGAACAGAGCCAGCGCTACCGCCGCTGCGAGAGAGGTCAGCCGCAAGGCAGAGCCAGTCGATTCCTTGAAATCGTCGATTGCGCGCGCAAACATCTGGAAGCCTCGTTCGAAAATGGAAGAATTGATCCCGGCGAGGCGGTCACGCGCCTGGCGCTAGCGGCGCCATGTCATGCCGATCAGAAGGCCAAGGCCGAGCGCCAGGCCAACGGTCGCGAGCGGGCGCTGCGTGACGACGTCCTCCAGCGTTTCCTCGATCGACGTGGCCGCATCCTGGGCCGCGCCCATGATCGCGCTGCCGCGCGCGGAAATATCGTCCACCGCCGAATTGACATTGTCGCGCGCTTTTTTGTAGCCGCGGCGCGCCTGGTTTTGAGCGGTGCCTGCGAGTGAATTGAGCGCGCCGGCGATCTGTTCGGTGAGGGCTGCGATATCGTTTTTCACGGCGGCTACATCCTTTTCAAGACGTTCGTAGGTTGCTTTGTCCGTCAGGTTTTTCATTCCAATTTCGCCATCTGCACTCGACATCAAAATCTCCCGGCAGCCAAAGTCAGTTACGGCACAACGCCCCTCGTCGCCGGAAGTTCCCGAAGCGAACCGACGAGGTCAGAGCGATCAGCTCGACGGTAATTGTGGCGACGTTGTCGGCCACAAATGATCCTTGAGGATCAGCGCCACGATCAGAAGCGGTGACGACAGGAAGCCGCCCATCGGTCCCCACAGCCAGGTCCAGAAGGCGAGCGCGATGAACACGGCCAGCGCGTTGAGTTCGAGCCTGCGGCCGATAATGGTCGGGGTGATGAAATGGCCTTCAAGAAAAACAAGCCCGACAAAGGCCAGCGGCGCGATCAATCCTGCTCCGATGTTTGAGAACGTGACTACGCCGACCACCGTCAGGATCACGAACATCGCGACCGGGCCGATAATCGGAAAGAAATTCAACGTCGCGGCAAGCGCGCCGAGCCCGGCAGGATTGGGCATGCCGGTGACCGCGCAGATGATGCCGGTCGCCGCGCCGACGCCGAGATTGATCATCGTCACCGTCAGCAGATAGCCGCCGAGCTGTTCCTCGATGGCGTTCAGGATCCGCAACGTTCGCAGCCGCGAATCGTGCCCGGTGAAGGTCATGATCAGCGCGCGCCGCAGGTCTCGCCAGCTCGCGATGAACAGGATGAGCGTTGCAAAGAACAGCAGAAATTCGGTGAAGGTCGGCGACAGGAATTCCAGCGTGGGCTGGACCCATTCGAATTTCGGCATCTGAAACGGCGCGGCAGGCAATGCGTCGGATCCGCCAAGCATGTTCTGGAGATCGTGCCACAGCGCAAGCGGCCGGTCGAATACATGCAGTTTGTCCTTAAGTCGTGCGCCGAGCTCCGGCAGGCGCGTGCTCCATTGTATCAGCGGCGAAGAAATCAGGCCGACGATGAACGTCGCGCCCGCGCCAACCGCGCTCACGATCAGAATCGCCGACAGCGCACGCGGAATTCGATGCCGTTCGAGAAAGCCTGCCGCCGGCGACAGCATGGTGCCGACCACGAAGGCCGCGACCACCGGCAGGAAGAACGCTTTGGCGATGTAAAGAACCGCGACCACGCAGATCGACAGCAGCGAGACCAGCGCAAAGGCCACCAGGTCTGTGCGGCGAATGACCGGCGGAAGTTCAGCGTTGCTGTCAGGCAGTAGGGTACCGGCCGCATCTTTCGGAAGCGCACGCTCGTTGGGCAGGACACGCAACAGGCTCTCCCCGCACTACGAACATTGTCGGTGAGCCGTGGCGTCGCGCGACGAAACGGCCTCAGGCGGGCACAACCCGCGAGGCCCTGCAGAAGTTCCATCGCGGAAAGGTGAAGCGCGGTGTTCTTGACAGCTTTGGCTCAATTTTGAGTCGCGGTGGAACCTTGCCGCCTCGGCCGAGTTTGTTGCTCGGAAAGCATCAGCGTGATGCGTATCGCCTCGGGGCAGATCATGACAAAGACATCCGCAAGTTACCGCAAGCCGTCGCCGTGCGCGACCCGCGCGCTGATCTTCGCCGGGGTCTTGTCACTCGCCCCTGCGATTTTCGCCGGCCCGGCAGGCGCGCAGGCGCTCGGCTACGCCCCGGCGCCGCAAACGTCGTTTCCGTCAGACAATATCATAACGGCTCCGGCCGATTCCGCCCAGTCGGATGAGCGCGGCCGAAGCACTTATGTGCTTCCGGAACGGCTTCGCCGCGCCGTTGTGTCGCTTGCAACGAGCGAAGCGCCGGGCACCGTCATCATCGATACCGGCAACACCGTGCTCTATTACGTGCTCGGCAAGGGCCGCGCCATCCGCTATGGCGTGGGCGTCGGTCGCGAGGGGTTCACCTGGTCCGGCGTGCAAACCATCACCCACAAGGCGGAATGGCCGGATTGGCATCCGCCGGCGCAGATGATCGCGCGTCAGCCCTATCTGCCGCGGTTCATGGCGGGCGGTCCCGGCAATCCGCTCGGCGCCCGTGCCATCTATCTCGGCTCGAGCGAATACCGCATCCATGGCACCAACGACCCCTCGACGATCGGGAAGTTTGTCTCCTCGGGCTGCATCCGGCTGACCAATGAAGACGTTGCCGACCTGTTCAGCCGCGTCGATGTCGGTACCAAGGTGGTGGTGCTGCCGAAGAATGCGCCGCACCTGGAAACCGGGAGAACGATCACTGGAGCGATCACCGGAGCGACTGACGTTCAACCGGCGGCGTCGCGGCCGCGTCCGGCGGTGATGACGCTGCCGTCGGGTCGCCAGGCGATGAACCTTTCAACGTCCTCGCTGGACTGAAGCGAGAGCCCCCTCCGGAGACGAACATGGTCAGGCGATCGGGCAGGTTGGCATTGGGGGCGGCGGCGGCCTTGGTCGCGGTGGCGCTAGCTCCGGCGGCGCAGGCGGAAGATTTTCTGTCGGCCCTTTTCGGGGCATTCGGCCGGCCACAGGCGCCCGCGACGCCGCTGCCCTATGCAAGCGAAGGCAATAGTCCGGGCGTTTCCGAGGATCTTCAGCATCCGCGTAGCCTTAATCCTTATTCCGGCGACTCGCAGGCCTATTGCGTGCGCACCTGCGACGGACGCTATTTCCCGATTGCCGCAACCGGCAACCAGAGCAAGGCGGCATCCTGCAATAGCTTCTGCCCCGCCAGCGAGACCAGGGTGGTCTACGGCAGCCATATCGATAATGCCGTCACCGAGAGCGGAAAGCCCTATTCCGAACTGCCGAACGCGTTTCGCTATCGCAACGAATTGGTCGCGGGCTGCACCTGCAATGGCAAGGATCCCGCCGGTCTCGCGTCGGTCAAAATCCAGGACGACCCGACGCTTCGCAAGGGCGACATCGTGGCAGGGAGCGGCGGATTGATGGTTGCGGGCCGTGGCGCCGATCGGCGCGGCGCATCGCTTGCTCTCTCGCCCGCTCCCGGAGCGGTGCGCTCGCACTATCGGCGCGTGCCGGTGGTGGCGTCGGAGTAAGACACCAACGCCGAACCCGTGGTCCCGGCAGATTTGGCGAAATCAGGCCGCGCGGATCTTGCCCAGGAACTGGGTAACCTGGTTGCTCAGCGCCAGACTCTGCGTCTCCAGCGTCTCGGAGGCCTGCTTGACGTTTTCCGCCGCCGCGGCCGCCGCATCCGCGTCGGCCTTGACGCCCGTGATGTTCTCCGAGACGTTCCTGGTGCCTTGCGCGGCGTGCTGGGTGCTGCGGGTGATTTCCTGGGTGGCGGCGCCCTGTTCCTCGACCGCGGCCGCGATTGTGGTCGCGACCTCATTCACCTCGCCGATGATGCCGCCGATGGCCTTGATGGCCTCGATGGCGTCGCTGGCCACTTTCTGAATGCCGGCGATCTGTTCGGAGATATCGTCGGTCGCCTTGGCGGTCTGGCTGGCCAGCGATTTGACCTCGGAGGCCACCACCGCAAAGCCCCTGCCGGCTTCACCGGCGCGCGCCGCCTCGATGGTCGCATTGAGCGCCAGCAGGTTGGTCTGGGCGGCGATGGAATTGATCAGGCCGACCACCTCGCCGATCCGCCCCGCCGTTTTCGCCAGTCCCTGGACGGTGTCATCGGTTTCCCGCGCCCGATCGACGGCGCGGCTGGCAATGCCGGCGGCATGCGATGCCTGCCGGCTGATGTCGTCGATCGAGGCGCTCAGTTCCTCCGACGCCGAGGCCACGTTCTCCACGCTGAGCGAGGCCTCGCCCGAGGCCTTCTCGGCGACCTGAACACGCTCGTTGGTTTGGCGGGAAACCGCCGACAGGCCAGAGGAGGTCGTCCGCATCTGGCTGGAGGCATCGTTCAACTGGTCAAGCGTCCGGCGCACCAGGCTCTCGAATTCACCGACATAGCCTTCGATGGCCCGCTGACGCGCGGCAGCGCTGGCGTGGCGTTCGCGCTCCTGATCCTCGATCCTGAGCTTGTCCATGGCTTGTTGCTTGAAAGTTTCCAGCGCACCGGCAAGCGCCCCGATCTCGTCGCGGCGCTGCGCATATCCGGTGTCGACGGCGAGATCGCCGGCGGCCACCTTCAGCATGGCATCGCGCATGGTGTGCAGTGGCCGGATCACGCGGCGGCTGACCGCCATCATGGTGCCGAAGGTCAAGGCGAGCGCTGAAGCCAAAAGCACCAACTGCAGCACCAGCGAGCGCTCGGCCTCGGCATGCTGGGCCAGGCCATAGTCCTTGGCGGTGTCGAGCGCGCGTTCGGCGACGGTGACCGCACTGCTCATATGTTCGACCGAGAACGGGCTCCACTCGTTCCCGTTCATCTCGGCTTTCTCGCCGGTCACCAGCGCGTTCACCAATCGATCGCGAAGCGCCAGGAACTCGGGGGCAAAATAGGCCGTTTTCGCCTCGGCCAACGCCTCGACGAGACCTCGCGGTAACTCGCTTTCCGTCGCCACGGTCTGCAGTGCAGCCCATGCCGTTTCGATACCGCCGACGAACTTGGTGTAGGTGTGCCGCAGATCGGGTGCGACGTGGCCGGACGACAGGCCATTCGAAATCAACAGCGAAGCTTCGCCTGCCGTATTGCGCATCAGCCAGGCGAGCTGCTTGATCATCAGCAACTGATCGATCACCGGATCACTGTGATTCACGGCCGCGGCGATCCGTATCGACACCTTGTCGAGCATCTCGAGCAATGCCACGGTGTTTTCCACGTATTCCTTGCTGAGCGCCGGGCGGCGCGAGGCCTTCGGCTTGCTCATCGCATCCCACGACTCCGCTTCCAGCGCGGTGAACGCCTGGATCAGCCGGTTCAGTTCGGGAACCAGCGTCTTTTGATCGGCAAATTCGATTGAGGCGAGCGCTTCGGCCGCCGATCGCATCGCCGACAGTTCGGCGTCGCGATGGGAGCGGAGATATTTCTGCACGTCCGGCTGCAGCGTCGCATCTACGTTCAGATTGCGGCTGGTGGTCGATCGGTCGCTGCGCAGATTGTGCATCGCCTTGAAAAGATTCGATGAGGCGTCCGCGACCACCGAAATCCGGCTCGTCACGGCGAGCCGTGTCCACGAATTCCAGGCACTTGCGCAGAGCAGGGCTGTCATGCAGGCGGCCATCAGGACGATGACCGATTTGATCAATGAAGACACGGTGAGACGATTGAGCATGAGCGGCCCCCAAGAAGCCCGCCTACTTAGACAAAAAAGGGTAAATTTTTAGACAGTGGCCCTGCCATTGTCCTGTCGGGGAAGGCCCGGAAAGCCGGCTTTTGCAGCATTTGGCTTGCCATACGCAACAAAAAAGCCCGGGCGAACACCGGGGCTTTTTTGGCTGATCCAGGGGGCTGTTATTTCAGCGTCCTGAACCAGTCATCCACATCCCTGCGAATCTGATCCTTGGCGAAGCCGTAGCGCTGCTGCAGCTTGCCCTCGAGTTGCTCGCGGCGGCCCTCGATCACGTTGAGATCGTCGTCGGTGAGTTTGCCCCATTTTTCCTTGGCGGCGCCCTTGAACTGCTTCCAGTTCCCTTCGACCCGGTTCCAATCCATCGCCATCTCCTCTTGCGTTGAGATGACGATAACGATCGCGATATCCGATCGTTCCGGGATCAGCCGACCGCCTTGGCCTCGCGGCGCCGCGCGGTCAGGATGTATTCGGTGTAGCCGTTGGGCTGCTCGCGCCCCTTGAAGATCAGGTCGCAGGCCGCCTTGAAGGCTGTGCCGTCGAAGGTGGGCGCCATCGGCCGGTACAGCGGGTCGCCCTTGTTCTGGCCGTCCACCACCACCGCCATTCGTTTCAGCGATTCCATCACCTGTTCTTTGGTGATGACGCCCTGATGCAGCCAGTTCGCCAGATGCTGGCTCGAGATGCGCAAAGTCGCGCGGTCTTCCATCAGCCCGACGTCGTGGATGTCGGGCACCTTGGAGCAGCCGACCCCCTGATCGATCCAGCGCACGACATAGCCGAGAATACCCTGGCAGTTGTTGTCGATCTCCTGCCTGACATCGTCGGGCGCCCAGTTCGATTGCGATACCGGGATGGTGAGAATGTCCGAGAGCTTTCCACGCGGGCCGCCCTTCGCCAGCTCCTGCTGGCGCGCCAGCACGTTGACCTGGTGATAATGCAGCGCGTGCAGCGTCGCCGCGGTCGGTGAAGGCACCCATGCGGTGGTGGCGCCGGCCTGCGGGTGGGCGATTTTCTGCGCCAGCATATCCGCCATCATGTCGGGCGCGGCCCACATGCCCTTGCCGATCTGGGCGTGGCCGGGCAGGCCGTCGATCAGCCCGATATCGACATTCCAGTCCTCATAGCCCTTGATCCAGGGTTGCGCCCTCATCTGGTTCTTGCGGATCATGGGGCCGGCTTCCATCGAGGTGTGGATCTCGTCGCCGGTACGGTCGAGGAATCCGGTGTTGATGAAGCAGATGCGCTTTGTGGCCTGCTGGATGCAGGCCTTGAGGTTGACGGTGGTGCGGCGCTCCTCGTCCATGATGCCGACCTTGATGGTGTTTTCCGGCAACGCCAGCATCTTTTCGACTCGGCCGAACAGTTCGCAGGTCAACCGAACCTCGTCGGGGCCGTGCATCTTCGGCTTGACGATGTAGACCGAGCCGGTGCGGCTGTTGCGCACCTTCGAATTGCCCTTGAGGTCGTGGATCGCGAGCAGGCCGGCGACGGCGGCATCGAGCAGGCCTTCCGGAATTTCCTCGCCGGCGCCGTCGAGCACGGCATCGGTGAACATGTGATGGCCGACGTTGCGCATCAACAAGAGGCTGCGGCCATGCAGCTTGAGTTCGCCTCCGTCAGGAGTCTTGTAGACGCGATCGGGGTTGAGTGCGCGCGTCAGCGTCTTGCCGCCCTTTTCGAAGTCGGCCGACAACGTGCCGTTCATCAGGCCGAGCGTATTGCGATAGACCAGCACCTTGTCCTCGGCGTCGACGGTCGCGACGCTGTCTTCCATGTCGAGGATCGTGCTGACGGCGGATTCCAGGATCATGTCGGCGACGCCGGCCGGATCGTCCTTGCCGATCATGTGGCTGCGGTCGATCTTGAGTTCGATGTGCATCCCGTTGTTGACCAGAAGGATGGCCGACGGCGAGGCGGCATCGCCGCGATAGCCCGAAAATTGCGCGTTCGATTTCAGCGCGGTGGCATTGCCGCTCTTCAGTTTGACCGCGAGCTGGCCGCTGATGACGCTGTAGGAGGTCACTTCGGTGTGGCTGCCGGTTGCGAGCGGCACGGCAGAATCGAGGAAGGTCTTGGCTTTCGCCACCACCTTGTCGCCGCGTGCCTTGTTGAAGCCCTTGGCCCCCTCGCTTGCCTCATGAGGGATCGCGTCGGTGCCGTAAAACGCGTCGTAAAGGCTGCCCCATCGCGCGTTGGCGGCATTGAGCGCATAGCGCGCATTGGTGAGAGGCACGACCAGCTGCGGCCCGCAGATCTTCCCGATCTCTTCGTCGACATTGGCCGTCTCGACCTTCTGGGTCGCAGGCTCCGGCAGCAGATAGCCGATCTCCTTCAGGAATGCCGTGTAGGCGTTGAGGTCGATCGGCTTGCCCTTGTTGGCGCGGTGCCAGTCGTCGATCTTCGCCTGCAAAGTGTCGCGGAACGCCAGCAGCTCACGATTTCTCGGCGCCAGATCCCGCACGATGGCGGCCAAACCTGCCCAGAACGCGTCGGGCGAAATTCCGGTCTTGGGGGTCGCTTCCTTGGCGATGAAATCAAACAGGACAGGGGCGATCTTCAGTCCGTGGGCATCGATACGATTCATGATGGGGTTTCTCACGAGAAACAGCGGTCAAGCGCTGGTTTCAGGGGCAAAGAGGCAAAAAAAGCGCCGTGAGGCGCGACGTTTAGGGGCCTTTTAGCGCTAAAGCAGGGCTCAAGAAAAGCCCTACGATTGCCTATTGCCGCGACGGTGGTCGGCTCAGATATTGGCAGCCAGATCAACCACTTCGTCGAACAGAACGCCGCTATTTGTCAGCATTCTCTCGATCTCGTCGGTCGCATCGCCAACCGAACGCGTCGAGGTATCGAGCGTGAGCTCGCAATTCGCCGGCGGCTGGTAATCGGTGCCGGTGCCGGTGAACGCCGGGAGCGTACCGGCGCGCGCCTTGGCGTAATGGCCCTTGGGGTCGCGGCTCTCGCAAACCTCGGCGGGCGTGGCGACATAGATCTCGCGGAATGCTGTGTCGGCGATGCGGCGCGCCGCGGCACGGTCTTCGCGCGAGGGCGAAACCGCGGCAACGATGGCGATATGTCCGTTGCGCGCCAAATGAGTGGCGACCTCGGCGAGGCGGCGAATGTTCTCGCTGCGATCGGCCGCGGAGAAGCCGAGATCGCGGTTGAGCCCGGCGCGCAGCGTGTCGCCGTCGAGCAGCACCGGCGAGCCGCCATGGCCGAACAGCCTGCGTTCGAGCGCGCGCGCCAACGTCGATTTTCCCGAGCCCGGCAGGCCGGTCAGCCAGACCACCGCGCCGTTGTGGCGATAGCGCGCCGAGCGCTCGTCGGGGCGCAGCGCGGATTCCACCGGTACGATATCGACGGGAATGGCGCGTTCTCCGGCGTCGACCGACAGCACCAGCCCGCCGCCGGCGATGCGGCCGCCGACCTCGATCACCAGCCGTCCGGTGCGCGGATTGTCGGTGTAGGGATCGGCGGCGATCGGCTGCGCCAGCGAGATGTCGATCTCGCCGACATGGTTCCTCGCGATCGATTTATTCTCGACGCTCGACAGCTCGCCGGGATCGACCGCCTTCTCGATCGCGACCACGGTGGCGCGGACCTCCCGCGTGCCGAGCCGGACCAGGACCTGCTCGCCTTTGGCAAGCTCCTTGTCGTGCAGCCAGAAGATCCGGGCATGCAGCCGGCGCGTGTCGCGCGGGCTGGTTCCGACATGGCCGATGACGTCGCCGCGTTCGATGAACAGTTCGCGATCGAGGGTAATCCCGACCGATCGTCCCGCCGTCTGGGCGCCCTTAATCGGCGTCACCGGCCAGCTCTCGACGGTCTTGATTTTCGCGATCTTTCCGGCGGGCATGATGACGATTTCATCGCCGGCGGCGAGGGCGCCGGATTCGATGCGGCCCGCGATAATGCGGCGATCGTCGAATTTGTAGATCGCCTGCACCGGCAACCGCAGCGCAAGCTGCTCCAGCGGCCGCGCCGGCTCGAGCGCATCGAGCGCCTCGACCACGGTCGGGCCGTCGTACCAGGCTATCCTGCGCGTGCGCTCGGCCACGCCGTCGCCATCGCGCGCCGAGATTGGAACGACCGCCAGAGGCGTCACGCCGAGAGCGGTCAGATGCGCGGAGATCTCGTTGCTGATCTCGGCAAATCGTGCCGCGCTGAAATCAACCCGGTCCATCTTGTTGACGACGACCGCGACCTGTTTGACGCCCAGAAGATGCAGCAGATAGCCGTGGCGCCGGGTCTGGTCGCGCACGCCTTCCAGCGCGTCGATGATCAGAAGCGCGCCGTCCGCCTGCGAGGCTCCGGTGATCATGTTGCGCAAGAATTCGGCGTGGCCGGGCGCATCGATCAACACCACGTCGCGCGATTTGGTGCGGAAGCGGATCTGGGTGGTGTCGATGGTGATTCCCTGGTCGCGCTCGGTCTGCAGGGCGTCGAGCAGGAACGACCATTCGAACGGCATGCCCCGCCGCGCGCTGACGGTCTTGAGCATTTCCAGTTTGCCCTCCGGCAGGCTGCCGGTCTCATGCAACAGACGACCGACCAGGGTCGATTTGCCGTGGTCGACATGGCCGACGATGACGATGCGCACCTGCGGGCGCGTGGTGCCGTTGGGAGTTGCCGATAACGCGGCGGGGACGGTCATGTTCATTGCTGCGCGCATTATCCGTCAGAGATAACCGGCGACGCGCAGCCGTTCGAAGGCGTCTTCGGTTTCATGATCAAGCGCGCGGCCTGCGCGTTCCGGCACTTTGGTGCGATCGAGCTCGATGAGGATTTCCTCGATATTCGAGGCGGTCGAAGCCACGGGATTGGTGATGTCGGCATCGCCGAGCGAGCGATAACGCTGGCCGTCCTTGGCCAGATACAGCGGAATGATCGGGATGTTTTCGCGCTTTGTGTAGGCCCAGATGTCGGCTTCGGTCCAATGCAGGATCGGATGCACGCGCAAATGCGCGCCCGGCGGCGGCGAGGCGTTGAACTGATCCCAGAATTCCGGCGGCTGATCGCGCACGTCCCATCCGCCTTCGGTGCCGCGCGGCGAGAACACGCGTTCCTTGGCGCGAGTGGCCTCTTCATCGCGGCGAATGCCGGCGATCAATCCGTCGAAGCCGAATTTGGCGAGCGCGAGCTTCAGCCCTTCGGTCTTGCGCGCGGCCGATCGAGCGGCCGGCGGCAAGGTCGGATCGACGGTCTCGAGCGGCGGGCACGGTTCGATCCTCAAGTCGAGCTCCCATTCCTTGCCGTAGCGATCGCGAAACGCGTACATCTCCGGAAATTTCTTGCCGGTGTCGACATGCAATGCCGGGAACGGCACGCGGCCAAAAAAGGCCTTGCGCGCCAGCCAGATCATCACGTTGGAATCCTTGCCCAGCGACCACAGCAGCGCGAGCCTCTTCAGCCGCGCGAAGGCCTCCCTGAAAATGTAGATGCTCTGCGCCTCGAGTGCGTCGAGGTGGTCCATCGAGGGCGCCTCGGCGCGGCCATCGATCGAGATTTGCGTGACCGTGGACTGCCCGATCGGGACTGCCCGATGCAGGCGGTCGCTGGCGTGGTCGTTGTCGAGAAGATGCATCTACCGACCCTTGGCCTTGGGAGGTGAAAATTCTATAGTTGCACTGCAATAGAGAAGAAATAATTTTCTCTTTGCGGGTGTTGAATGACACATATATAGAAAATAATTCCAGTCAACCCCAGACGTTGGGGAAGCGAGTATCGCATGCGATTTATGCCGGTATTTCTCGATTTGCAAAGCGGCGTGGTGCTGCTGGTCGGCGCCGGCGATCTGGCACGCGCGAAATTGCGACTGCTCGCCGCCGCGGGTGCGCGGGTCCGCTGGTATGCGACCGATGGCCATCATGATCTGACCGCTCTTGGCGCGGACGAGGCGGCGCGGATCGAACTCGCCGCTGGCGATCCGTTGACCGCCGATCTTGGCGGGGTGATCGCCGTTCTTTGCGCGGGCGCCGGCAGTGTCGGGCCGGCGATGTCGGCGCGGGCGAAGGCGGTTGGTCTGCCCGTGAACGTGATGGACGACCTTCAACATTCGACTTTCATCTTTCCCGCCATCGTCGATCGCGGCGATGTGGTGGTGGCGGTTGGGACCGGCGGCGCCTCGCCGGTGGTGGCGCGCCGTGTGCGCGAGCGCATCGAGGCGGCACTGCCCGCCCGAATTGGCGAACTCGCCGGCTTCATCGGCCGCTGGCGCAAAACGATTCACGGCCTGATCCCCGAATTTGCGTTGCGCCGCCGCTTCTGGGAGCGCGTGGTCGATGGCCCGATCGGCGCGCTGGTTCTCGCCGGGCGCGCTGCGGAGGCGGAAGCGGCGCTGAAGGAAATTCGCGATCCCTCCGGCTTCGCAGGTTCGCTGCCGCCAGGCGGCCCGGAGGGCGGGGTGACGCTGGTCGGCGCCGGTCCAGGCGATCCGGATTTGCTCACGGTGAAAGCGTTGCGCGCGCTGCAGGACGCCGACGTCGTTTTTTACGATGAGCTGGTGTCGCCGGAAATTCTCGATCGTGCGCGGCGCGATGCCAAGCGCGTGCCGGTTGGACGCCGCGTCGGCAAGCCCGGCATCGGCCAGGACGCCATCAACGGCCTCTTGATCGAAGCCGCGAAGTCGGGACAGCGCGCGGTGCGGCTGAAGGGCGGCGATCCCTTCGTGTTCGGCCGTGGCGGCGAGGAGATCGAAGCGCTGCGGCAGGCGGGCGTCGCCTGTTCGGTCATTCCTGGAATCACGGCGGGGCTCGGCGCTGCCGCGCAGTTCGAAGTGCCGCTCACCTTCCGTCACGAGGCGCTGCGCATCACCTTCCTCACCGCGCACAAGGCCAAAGACGCGGAAGCCGTCGACTGGTCCGTCCTGACCGACGAGAAGATGACGATCGTCGTCTATATGGGAATGACCGCAGCACCTTCGGTGCGCGCCGGCCTGCTGGCTGCGGGACGTTCGCCGCAGACGCCGGTCGGCGTATTCGCGCGCGTCACCCGGCCGGATGCCCAGGCGGTTGTCGGAACGCTCGAAGGATTGCCGGGTCTCGTCCAGGAGATCGACGGCGGTCCCGCCATTCTCATCATTGGTGACGTGGTCGCGCATTCCGCGCCCTGGCGCCATCAGAACCTCGCTCAACTTGCCTCGTATTTTCAGGTCGCTGCCGAATGACATCTCCGCTGGAACAGAAGATCAAGATCACCGGTCCCTCCATCGTCACCGCCAACCGCACCTGGGATGGCGCAGTGATCTATCGAACCGTCGCGCAGGGCTGGTCGACCAGCCTGTCCGACGCCGCGATCGTCCGTACCGCGGACGAGGCGCGCGCGCTGCTCGTTGAATTGGTGGCCGACGATGTCGGCGCGGTCGGGCCTTATATCGCGCCGGTCGAAATCAAGGACGGCGGCAAGATCAAGCCCGGCAACCTGCGCGAACATATCCGGCTCAGGGGCGTCACCATCGATCTCCCGGTTCCGGCATAAGGCCAATCCATCATGTACGCATATGACGAACTCGACCGCACGCTGATCAACGAACGCGTTGAGGAATTTCGCGATCAGGTGAAGCGCCGACTGTCCGGCGAACTCACCGAGGACGAATTCAAGATGCTGCGGTTGCAGAACGGCGTCTATCTGCAACTGCACGCCTACATGTTCCGGGTCGCGATCCCCTACGGCACGCTGTCGTCGAAGCAATTGCGGCGGCTGGCGCATGTGGCGCGTCGCTATGACCGCGGCTACGGACATTTCACCACCCGGCAGAACATCCAGTTCAACTGGATCAAGCTCGCCGAATTGCCGGATGCGCTGGCCGATCTCGCCGAGGTCGGCATTCACGCCATGCAGACCTCAGGCAATAACACGCGCAACGTTACGTCGGATCAGTGGGCCGGCGTGGCGCCGGGCGAGATCGAAGACCCCCGCATCTGGTCCGAGCTGTTGCGGCAATACACGACGCTGCATCCGGAATTCTCCTTCCTGCCGCGCAAGTTCAAATTCGCGATCACCGCCTCCGCGCATGATCGCGCCGCGATCAAGATTTACGACATTGGCCTGCGCCTGCACAAGAATGCGGAAGGCGAGACCGGCTTCGAGGTGCTGGTCGGCGGCGGATTGGGCCGCACCCCGTTCATCGCCAAAACCATAAAGCCCTACGTGGCGGGTCGCGATCTTCTGAGCTATGTCGAGGCGATCCTGCGCGTCTACAATCAGTATGGCCGCCGCGACAACATCTACAAGGCCCGCATCAAGATCCTGGTGCACGAGCTCGGCATCGAGAAATTCGCCCAGGAGGTGGAGGACGAATGGCTCGCGATGCGCGGCAGCGCGCTGACGCTGGATGACGCCGTCGTCGAGGATGTCCGCGCGCGGTTCTCCTATCCGGCCTACGAAAAGCTTCCGCATATGCCGGAAGAATTGAAGAAGGCCGCGCACGATCCGCTGTTCGAGCGGTGGCGCAAGAACTCGGTGTTCACGCACAAGGTGCAGGGCTATGCGATCGTGACGTTGTCGCTGAAGCCGGTGGGCGGGCCGCCGGGTGATGCCACCGCTGACCAGATGGACGCGATCGCCGATCTCGCCGATCAATATTCCTTCGGCGAAATTCGGGTCGGGCACGAGCAGAATCTGGCGCTGCCCCATGTCGCAAAACGCGACCTGCCGGCGCTGTGGAAGGCGCTCGACAAAATCGGGCTGGCGACACCGAACGTCAATCTGGTCTCCGACATCATCGCCTGCCCGGGACTGGATTATTGCTCGCTTGCCAATGCACGCTCGATTCCGATCGCGCAGGAATTGACCCGGCGCTTTGCCAATCACGACACCGCCGAGCTGATCGGCCGGCTGCATATCAACATTTCCGGCTGCATCAACGCCTGCGGCCATCATCACGTCGGCCACATCGGTATTCTCGGCGTCGAGAAGAACGGCGAGGAATTCTACCAGATCACGATCGGCGGCCGCGCCGATGAGTACGCCGAGCTTGGCGCCTTGATCGGACCCGCCGTGCCCTATGGCGAAGTCGCCGACGTGGTCGAGGATATCGTTGAAGCCTATCTTGCGCTGCGCGCGCGCCCCGACGAGCTTTTCGTCGACACGGTGAAGCGGCTCGGCGTCGAACCTTTCAGGGAGCGGGTCTATGCCACTCGTTAGGAATGGAAGAGTAGCCACCGACACCTTTGTCCACGTCCCGGACGGCGCCGAACTGCCGGGCGACGGCGCGGTGCTGGTTTCGGCGGCGCGGTTTCTCGAGGATCCGGAAGCGCTGTTGCGGCGCGCGGGCAAGACGGGGGTGGTCTGGCCGAACAATCGCGACGTCGATGATCTCGTGCCCTTCCTCGGCCGGCTCGCGGTGGTCGCGCTGGTGTTTCCGACCTTCCGCGACGGCCGCGCCTACAGCCAGGCCCGGCTGCTGCGCGAGCGCCATGGCTATGACGGCGAATTGCGCGCCGCCGGCCAGGTGCTGCGCGATCAGTTCGTGTTCATGCTGCGCGCCGGTTTCGACGCATTTGAAGTGAAAAAGGACAGCGACGCGGAAGCGTTCGCGGCGACCTCAAAGCGCTACTCGGTGTTCTACCAGCCGACCGGTGACGGGCGCATCACCGCGCTTCACCGGCGGATGCAGCAGCGTATTCGGAGCGTACCAGCCAGTGAGTGACTTTGGGCAATCGATACTGGCTGAGCGGACCACATCCGCTGCGGCCGATCTGCCGACGGCGGAGGAGCTCAATCATGTGCTCCGCAAGGCCATGCCGGCCGAGGTGATTGCCACGGCCTTGCAAACCGTCGGCCGCGGACGGCTCGCTCTGGTTTCGTCGTTCGGCACCGAATCGGCGGCGCTGCTCAAGGTGATGGCCGACGTCGATGCTGCGATCCCCGTGATCTTTCTCGATAGCGGATGGCTGTTTGAGGAGACGCTGGCCTATCGCGACACGCTGATCGCGACGCTCGGCCTGCGCGATGTCCGCTCCATCAAGCCAGATGAGGAGACGCTGCGCCGGGAGGATGGGAATCGCGAATTATGGTTCTCCGACCCCGACGCCTGCTGCCGGATCCGCAAAGTCGAGCCGCTGCAGCGGGCGTTGGCGCCCTTCAGCGCATGGATCAACGGCCGCAAGCGCTTTCAGGGGGGGCTTCGCGCCGCCATCCCGTTCGTCGAGGATGACGGCACCCGGCTGAAGTTCAATCCGTTCGCAAATACCTCGCGCGAGGAAATCGAGGCGATCTACGCGCAGGCCAACCTGCCGCCGCATCCGCTGGTCGCCTCTGGCTATCTCTCGGTCGGATGCATGCCCTGCACCAGCCGGACCTCACCGGACGAGGATGTGCGCGCCGGCCGCTGGCGTGGCCGGGCGAAGACGGAATGCGGCATCCACACGGTCAAGACACCGTAGGATAATTGCCAAGAGACTGACCCCGTCATTTCCGGAATGGTCCCAACGGGTCGGCGCTTGCGCCGCCCGATGACAGGCTCCGGACCAGATCTCAGATGCGCAATTGCGCATCGGGGAATCTCGAGATTCCGGATTCGCGCTAGCGCGCGTTCCGGAATGACATCTGAAATTGGGCCGCTCTTCACTATTCAGCCACGGTTGGTATGCAACAACCCCGGATCACGGGGCGCGATCGGCAGAAGCGGCATCCGGCTTCGCGTCAGGTCGCGCTCTAAACTATTGAAGGAGCGCATGATCTTGTCGCCAAGGCGCTCACACTTTGGCGGATCAGACGTGGGGGAACCTCGAATCATGCGCGCGTTGGTCGCGATTATCGGGTTATTGGCGCTTGGCGGCTGCGCGGCGGACGTTCCGCTCGAACAGCCGAGCATGTATCTCAACATGGCCGAGGCCGGCGTCAAGCTCGATCCCCAGGCCGCCGCTACGATGATTTCGCTCTACCGGAAGAACAACGGTCTCGGCGCCGTGGTGGTTGACCCCCAACTGATGAAGGTTGCGGAGGCGCAGTCGCAGGCGATGGCCAGCCGCAACAAGCTCGACCACGACGTCAAGGCGCCGCTGCCGAAGCGTCTGCAAGCAGCCGGATACCTCGCGACACTGTCGGTGGAAAATGTATCCGCCGGCTACCACACCCTGGCGGAGGCGTTTTCCGGCTGGCGCGACTCGCCGCCGCACCGGGCGAACATGCTGCAGGATGGTGTCACAAAATTGGGCATCGCTGCGAGCTATGCTCCAAATACCAAATACAAGGTGTTCTGGACGCTCATTCTTGCATCGACCGAACCGCGCGATCACCTCGGTGTGATGATCCCTTCGGCTGCCCTCGGCGTCGCTGATTGACGCCACCGCGAACTGACGCCACGGTACACGCTCAATTTCTTGGTCGAGGGCGATGATGAATTCAGCCGATCCAGCGCCAGCCAGGACGCCCGCGACGGCGCAGCGCGTGCTCGTTCTGCAAGGCGGCGGCGCGCTCGGCTCCTATCAGGCGGGCGCCTACCAGGCGCTGTGTCACTTCGGTTTCGAACCGGACTGGATTGCCGGCATCTCGATTGGCGCCATCAACGCCGCGATCATCGCCGGCAATGAGCCGGCAAAGCGCGTCGACAGGCTGAAGGAATTCTGGGAGATGGTTTCATCTCCGGTGCCGTGGGTTCCGGTCCCGAACGGCACCCGTGAGCGTTCGCTGTTCAACGAGACCAGTGCCGCGTTCATCGCCACCTTCGGGGCGCCGGGCTTCTTCACGCCGCGGGTGCCGCCTGCGCCGTTGTGGCCCAATGCAAGCCCTGAGTCGCAGAGCTATTACGACACCTCGCCGCTGAAGAGGACGCTGGAGCGCCTCGTCGACTTCGACCTCATCAACGATCTGAAGTGCCGCTTGAGCGTCGGCGCGGTGGGGGTGACCTCGGGCAATTTCAGATATTTCGACAATGTGGAGTTCAACAGGATCGGCAAGAGAATTGGCCCGGAGCATATCATGGCGTCGGGCGCGCTGCCGCCGGGCTTTCCCTCCATCGTCATTGATGGCGAGCATTACTGGGACGGCGGCATCGCCTCCAATACGCCGCTCGACTATGTGCTGGATGCCGAGACCCGCAAGGACATGTTGATCTTTCAGGTCGATCTCTTCAGCGCCCGCGGCGCACTGCCGCTGACGTTGCTGGAGGCTGCCGAGCGCGAGAAGGATATCCGCTTCTCCAGCCGCACGCGCATGAACACCGACAAGAACCGGCAGCTCCACAATGCCCGCAAGGCGGTTCGCGACTTGCTCGGCAAGTTGCCCGACAATCTGAAGGACGACCCGTCGACAGCCTTGTTGCGCGAAGCCACGAGGGAGAGCACCGTCACGGTGGTGCACCTGATTTACAAGAGCAAGAATTACGAAACCTCTTCCAAGGATTACGACTTTTCCCATGTCGCGATGGTCGAGCATTGGGAGGCGGGTGTACGTGACGTGCATTTGTCGATGCGTCACAAAGAGTCGCTAGAGCGGCCGCAGTCCGGCGAGACAATGGTGAGCTACGATCTTTCGGGGGAAGAAAGCCCCGTCAAAAAGGAGTGAAAAATGGCTACGTTGACAGGCAAGACCGCGGTGGTGACCGGCTCGACCAGCGGCATCGGATTGGCATATGCGCGGGCTTTTGCCGGTGCCGGCGCCAACGTCGTTCTCAACGGCATGGGTGCGCCTGCCGACATCGAGAAGGAACGCGCCGCGATCGAAAGCGACTTCAGGGTCAAGGCCATCCATTCGCCCGCCGACATGACCAAGCCCGCGGAAATCGCCGGCATGATCGCTCTGGGAGAGAATACGTTCGGTTCGGTCGATGTCCTCGTCAACAATGCCGGCATCCAGTTCGTCTCGCCGATCGAGGAATTTCCGATCGAGAAATGGGACGCGATCATTGCGATCAACCTGTCGGCGGCGTTTCACGGCATTCGCGCCGTGGTGCCCGGCATGAAGAAGCGCGGCTGGGGCCGCATCATCAATACCGCTTCGGCACATTCGCTGGTCGCCTCGCCGTTCAAGTCGGCCTACGTCTCGGCCAAGCACGGCATCGCCGGCCTCACCAAGACCGTGGCGCTGGAGCTTGCGACCTTCAAGATCACCTGCAACTGCATCAGCCCGGGTTATGTCTGGACGCCGCTGGTCGAGAAGCAGATTCCCGACACCATGAAGGCCCGCAACCTGACCAAGGAACAGGTCATCAAGGACGTGCTGCTGGCGGCGCAGCCGACCAAGGAGTTCGTCACCTCGGAGCAGGTCGCAGCGCTGGCGCTGTTTTTGTGCGGCGACGACGCGGCGCAGATCACCGGCGCCAATCTGTCGATCGACGGCGGCTGGACCGCGGAGTAGGCGATACGCGTCATGCCCCGCCAAGGGGTCTCGCCTCTGGCGAGCCCGATGACAGGCTCCAGCGGGGTATCCAGTACGCCGAGCTTGCTCAATCAAGCTTCGATGACTGTGCTTACTGGATCACCCGCCTTCGCGGGTGACGACAGTCCGGCGGGCGGCTATTTCCCGAACGCCAGCACGTGAAGCCCGAGCCGCCGGCGCACGATCCAGAACAACAGCACGGTCTCGAAGACAAGCGAGATCGAGGTCGCGGCCGCCGCGCCGTGGCCGCCGAACCGCGGCACCAGCGCGACGCAGAGCGCCACGTTCATGGCGAAGGCCAGCGCATAGGCCAGCGCGCAGATATATTGATGGCCGAGCATGTTGAGCAGCCGTTCGACCGGGCCGATGGCGGAGCGCACGACGAGGCCGATGGCGGCGACGAACATGATGTCGTAGCCGATCACGAATTGCGGTCCGAACAGCCACAATAGCGGCCTGCCAAAAGCCAGCAGCAACACCGTCGCGGCGAGCGAGGGCCAGAACGTCCACTTGATCGCATGCGCAACATAGGCCGATAGCCGTGCTCTGTCGCCCAGCGCATGATACTCGGCAAAGCGATGCGCCGTGGTCGCCGACATCGCGTAGTGGATAAAGGACACCAGCGCCAGCGTCTTCACCACGGCGAAGTAAACGCCGACTTCCTGCGAGGAGCGGAACTGCTGCAGCACCAGCACATCGGTGTAGGACAACAGCAGGTAAAAACCCTCGACCATCAGGATCGGCAGCGAGACGGAAAGCCAGCCGCCGATATCATAGGTCTTCGGACCCGGCTCGATATGTTGGCCGAGGCGGCGGTTCAGCACCACCATCTGGCCGATCATGGCGATCCAGACCGCAGCCGCGCTCGCCAGCATGGCCGCGGTCGCGCCGAGATGGAAACCCAGCACGAACATCCCGGCGGTAACGCCGATGATCAACGACTGGCGAACGATGAATTGCGGCATCAGTCCAAGCCGCATCCAGTCATGCGAACGCGCGATGCCGTCCTGGGTGTTGGCGACTACGAAGGCCGGCAGCGTAAGGCAGCCGATGTAGAGCGGAACGGCGCTGCCTGAATCGATCCACGGCGACAGCAATTTCACCACACCAGCCAGCAGCGCTGAAACGATCGAAGAGACGATGAAGGTCATCCAGCGGCTGCCGGAGAGAAAGCCGCGCAGCAGCGCGTGCTCGCTGCGGTTACGGTATTCGGGAATGATCTTCTGCGCCGACGCCGAGATGCCGAAATCCATCATGCTGCCGAGCAGCAGCACCCAGGTCCAGACATAGACATAGATGCCGTAGTCGGAACCGCCCATCCAGCGCGCGAGCAGGATCTGCGAGAGATAGGCGAGCGCGGCGCTGACGACGCGGATGATGAAGATCGTGCCCGCCAACCGCCGGGTCACCGAGGCTTCGCTGGAACCGCCGGCAGAACCACCAACCCGCCGCCCGAGAAGGCTGCCAAGCATGGCGCGCAGCCGCGCGCGCACGCCCGTGGGCAGAGGTGTTGCGGATCGGGTGTCCATCACGGCCAAAGCGGGAAATCCTCAGCTGCCAGGCGATGCAGCGATGGTTTCGGCCTATCAACTATTCGTTAAGATTTGGTTGGGTGAGTCGTCGTTCCGGGGCATGGTCCGCGCAAAGCGCGGCCCGATGACAGGCTCCGCATGAACCCGGAACCTCGAGATTCCCCGATGTGCAACTGCATATCTGAGGTTCGCATCTTCGATGCGCCCGGAATGACGGAGAACCTAATCCAGATTGATATTGAATTCGTAGGAGCGCTCGCCGCTAACCAGCGTCAGTTTGAGCGCCGCGCCTTCGGGCTCGGTTCCCGGCGGCAGGCCGTCGAGCTCAAAGGCAAAACGCTTGACGCCGGGCGGGCTGCGGTCGAGCAGCTTTGGAACCGGCAACGCCCAGTCCGGGGTTGGCCCCTCGACAAACAGGTTCACCGGTTTCGCGTCAGGCGCGACCACGTCGACCAGAACGGTGGATTTGCCTTCGCGTTTGACGTCGCGGATGGTCAGCGGGTTCGGATCGCCGATGCTGGCCGGTTTGGGAACCGTGTCGAGCGCGGCGAACAGCACGCTGTCCTCGGTGCTCGCCACGCTGGCGAAGGCGAGCTCAGTGCTGGCTTCGACCGGGATGCAAATCTTCTCGCAGACCGCGTAGCTGATATTGGCGCGCAGCGTCACCGGCCTGTCGGTATTTTTCGGAACGATTCGCAACGGCAGCACGACTTGATTGTGATAGCCCAGCGAAGTGCCGCCGGCGCCGTCGTCGAATTGCAGCGGCGCCGGCCACAGAACCGTCACGGCCTCGATATTGTCGGACTTCGAGAAGTCGAAGCGCGGCGGAACGCCGGAATTGCCGGAGGTACGCCAGTAGGTCTTCCAGCCCGGGTCAAGCTGAACCGCGATACCACCGAGCAGCACGGAACCGCTGTGCGATCCCGCGAGCAACCGGACCGCGGAGTGCGCGCCTATTTGCCACGGCGAGGCATCCTGGGCGCGCGCCTCGATCGCCAGGCACGACGCCAAGGCGGTCAAGGCAAAGCCGAGCGTTATTCGCAGGGGAACTTCGACGGTCATGCGGCGTCCTTACAGCCAAGCGAGATCGTAAGCCATTGAATTGCTTGTGAAGCGCTATCAAACACCCAGCCGAGCTTGATTGACAGAACCGCCACCCAATATCAGGATGCACGGCAACACGAGAGTCCTTTGCGGATGGACCCTGAAGGCAAAAGACCGAGAAAGTTTCGCCACAATGCTGCCGGCGCCGGCGGCGAATTGGCGGAAAACGGCTATCTCGACGGTCAGTTGCTGATCGCCATGCCCGTGATGGGCGATCCGCGCTTCGAGCGTTCGGTGATTTATCTCTGCGCGCATTCGGCCGAAGGCGCCATGGGCATCATCGTCAACCGCCCCGCGGGCAGCATCGACTTTCCCGGACTATTGGTGCAGCTCGACATCATCAAGAGGGTCGATCAGATCAAGCTGCCGGAAACTGCCGAGACCATGAGGGTCCTGAAGGGCGGTCCGGTGGAGACCGGCCGCGGCTTCGTGCTGCATTCGAGCGATTTCTTTATCGAGGATGCGACGCTTCGGATCGACGACGAGATCTGCCTGACCGCGACCGTCGACATCCTGAAAGCAATCGCGAAGGGTAGCGGGCCGAAGCACGCCATACTCGCGCTGGGCTATGCCGGCTGGGCGGCGGGGCAGCTCGAAAGCGAAATCCAGGACAATGGCTGGCTGCATTGCGATGCCGATCCGGACCTGATCTTCGGCGGCGATGTCGAGGAGAAGTACGCCCGCGCGCTGCGCAAGATCGGGATCGATCCGGGCATGCTGTCGAACGAAGCCGGGCACGCGTAGGCGTCCACGTCCAACACACCCACAGGGTCGTCCCTGTGAACGTTCGCAGGGACGACGTTAGAATTCACTCCGCCGCCTGCTGCGCGACCGTCGGTTCGGTGCCGGCGACGGTGGCGCGGCGCATGTCGCGCGGCTGCGACTGGTCGTAGCGGCGCACCCGGTGCATGGTCTGGCGATTGTCCCACATCACGAGGTCATGCAGCGTCCATTTGTGGACGTAGACGAATTCCCTCTGCGTGGCGTGTTCGGTGAGGTCGCGCAGCAACAGCCGCGCCTCCGGCACGCTCATGCCGAGGATCGAGCCTGCGTGCGACGACAGATAGAGCGACTTGCGGCCATGTACCGGATGGGTGCGCACCAGCCGCTGCAGCACCGGCTTGAACATCTCTTTCTCTTCCTCGGTGTAGTCGAGGAAACCCAGCGATCCCCGCGAATACATCAGCGAATGTTCGCAGATCAGATCCTCGATCTCGGCCTTGGTCTCGTCGTCGAGCGCGTCATAGGCCGCGCGCATGTCGGCGAACTCGGTGTTGCCGCCCTTGGGATTCACAACCCGCGCCGACAGCAGCGAGAATTTGGCCGGAACGGGTCGGAACGAACTGTCGGAATGCCAGAGGCAGTTGCCGAGGTTGAACAGATGGGTGCGGTGATCGCGCGGCAGCGGCTTGCCGTCCTTGCCGAGATTGGAAACGTCGTTCAGTCCCGAGGTGAGCCGGTAATCTTCCTTCTTGGTGACGGTGCCGCCGCGTGCCTTCTCGCGCTGGCCGAAATTCAGTGCAAAGGCCAGTTGCTGCTCGTCGGTGATGTCCTGATCGCGGAATAGCAGCACGGCGTATTTGTCCATGCCGGCTTCGATATCGCTGGCCTCTCGCGGCGTCAGCGGCTTCCGCAAGTCGACGCCGGAGACCTCGCCGAAGAAATACGGGTGAAGCTGCCGGATCGTCACGGTCATGGTCTTCCTCCTGATCGTCGCAAGCGGTTGGTCCCGCTGCCTTTGGACCAAAAAGCTACTCCCTGACATCGCGAAGTCAACGGCGCGGGGCGCGCAGGTGCCTGCTGCGAACCGGAATGCTGGGGCGCGCAATTTCGCGTGGGCGGGGAATCCAGAAGATGAGCGCGGCGAGATTCCCGAGGCGCGCGGATTGCACATCCTGGGGCTCGCGCTGACGCATGCCGGAGTGACGGAGGAAATTATCGCGTGAGGTTGCCCGGCGGCGGCGGCACCGCCGCCGACCGCCCGACATTACCCGGCGGTCGCGGGACGTTGGGCGCGCGGGACGGCGGCTGCACCTGGCGCGGCGGCGGGCTTCCAAATCCAAAGAAATTCCGGAACGCCGGCGGCGCAGATTGCAGCGGGCCAGGTTGAACCTGCAGCGGCGCGGGCTTCTTCGGCTTCGGTGGCCCAGCGGGCGCCGCAGCTGACGGCGTTCCATCCGGCGTCACCGATGCCACCGGCGTTTCGCCCCTGGCCTGCTCGCGTCCGACCTCGCGGCGCGGCCAGGCGAAATCATCGGCACGGCCGGCCGGTGGCGCGAGTGGCTCGCCCTTGACCAGGGTTCGCGCGACGAGCGCGTCGACCGCGGCCGGGCGCGATCCCGGGCCGCCAAGCAATTGATCGGTGCCGACGGAGGAGGCCACCAGCGGCAGGATCGGTCCTGCCAGCGGCCGCGGCGCCGGCTGGCCGGGCAGCGCATTGGCATCGGGGGTTGCAGGTTCGCTAGGCAGCGCGATCGGCGCTGAACGCGACGCCAGCAGCCGCGTGATCTCGCGCTCGACATAATGCGCAAGCTTGCGCGCGCCGGGCTTGGTGAAATACACGCCGTCATAGGAGCGCAGGCGCCGGATCTGGCCTTCGAAGTCGGGGCCCTGCTGCAGGAATCGGCCGGCCTCGTCGACAAATCCGTCCCAGACGTCGACATAGGTGATGCCGGCCTTGGCGGAAGCCTCGCGGTACAGCGAATCCAGGAACAGCATGTCCGAGGTCGCCTTGGCGCCGCGCACCGCGGGAAGGCCGACCCACAGCACCGGCACGCCCTTGGACTTCAACACCGCGATCATCTCGTCGATTTTCTTGGTGTAAAGCTCGACCCATCGCTCGTCGCGGAATTCGACAAGGCCGCTCGGCGAACGCGTGCTCCTTTCCGGCGTAATGATCGGCGGAGCTTCGCTATTGTCAGCGGCGTCGTCCGGCGACAATTCGGCATCGATTGCCTTGTCGTCGGGCTTGGCCGCGGCATTGTCGGCCCCGTCAACGCCTTTCGCGCCGGGCTTGCCATCCGGCTTGGTGCGGGCGTCCTTCTTGTCGATCTTCTTGTCGCCCTGCTTGCCCTCGGATTTCTCGGCCGCCGGCTCACGCATGGCGACGCGGTCGTTGAGGCCGAGCATGACGACGATGACGTCCGGCTTTTCGGCGGAAAGAATGGTCTTGGCCGCGGCGGGCCAGTCCGCCGGATCGCCCTTGGGCTGATATCGGATGAGGCCGGAGACGGTCTTGTGTCTGCGGATCACGCCGATATCCGGCTGCTCGACATAGGCGTCCTCGAGACCATAGGCGAGCCAGTCCGCCATGGCGTCGCCGAGCACCAGCACGTTGCGTTCCGGTATGGTTTCGCGTTTCTCCGGTGGCGGCGCCTTGGAATAATTCTCGATCCGCTTCGGCGCCTGCTGCTGGAATGGCGCGAACAGGTCGCCGCCGAACCAGCCACCGAGCCCCCGACCGCCCGGCGGTGGTGGGGCCGATTGCGGTTGCGGCCGCGGCGGTCCGCCGAAAATGAAAAACTGCGCTGACGCCGGTCCGACGATCCCGAGCAGCAGCGCGACCGCGACGGCCAACACGATCAGCGGGCCGGTCTCGGTGAACAGCCGGAAAAAGGATTTGGTCTTTGGCATGCGGTTCGGTCGCAATGGCTCGTTCGGGCCATCAATATATCAGCTGAATCAGGCCGCAAGCGGGCAGATTTCGCCGTCATCAACCGGCATCGCCTGCCACCCTCAAGGGACTTCCGAAAGATGTCGTAGAGCACGATCCACCCGGGCTGGGAACAGGCTTTCCCGCCAGGTGCTGTTTGGGCGTAAACAGGGTTACTTTGAGGGCCGGATCGCCCCGGAATTACCGCCCGCGGAGCCGCTCCAGCACCTCCGAGGAGGCAAATCCGTCCGCGGGCGCCCCGATCGAGGCCTGGAAGCCGCGCAGCGCCTCCCTGGTCTCGCCGCCGAATTGGCCGTCCGGGGTGCCGCGATAGAACCCCCGCTGGGCCAGAAGCTGCTGCAGTTCCAGCCGCTCGGCGCGCGACAATTCCCGTTCCTGCCGCGGCCAAGGCTGCACAAAGGGCTGCCCGCCGCGCAGCCGGTCGGCGAAGTGGCCGATCGCCAGCGCATAGGCCTCCGCGGGATTGTATTTCATGATCACGCGGAAATTCTGCAGCATCAGAAAACCCGGCCCCTCCGCACCGGCGGGCGCCAGCAGATAGACCTTCTCGGCCGAAGCCGGGAACGGCTGACCATTGGCGCGCTTGATGCCGAGATGCTCCCATTGCGGAATCGTCATCGCTTTGGCCCGGTCCGCCAGCATGTAATTGAAGCCCTTCGGCACCACGACTTCGTAGCCCCAGGTCTGGCCGGTCTGCCAACCGTCTTTCTTGAGATTGTTGGCGGTCGAGGCGATCAGGTCGGCCGGATCGTCGACCACGTCGCGGCGGCCGTCGCCGTCGGCGTCGACCGCATAGCGCTTGAAAGCCGTCGGCATGAATTGGGTGGGTCCGAAAGCGCCGGCCCAGGAGCCCCGCATCTGCTCGGGGCGCAGATCGCCGTGGTGCAGGATCTCCAGCGCCGAAAGGAACTCATCCCTGAAATATTTCTGGCGGCGGCCGATGCAGGCGAGCGTTGCCGTGGATTGCAGAACGCTGCGATCACCTATCTGCGTCGAGTAATTCGACTCGATGCCCCAGATCGCCGCGATCACGTAGCGGTCGACGCCATAGGCTTTTTCCGTCGCGTCGAATTGGGGCTTGTACTGGCTAAGGATTTCGCGGCCCTTGGCGAGGCGGTTATCGTTCACCAGGATATCCAGATAATCCCAGATCGACTTGGTGAATTCCGGCTGCGAATCCATCAGATCCATGATGCGCAGGTCGGGAGTGAGGCCCGCGGTAAAGCGCTGAAAGTTCTCTTGCGAGATGTTGCGGCGCGCGGCGTCCGGCCACATCGCGGCGACGCAATTGTCGAAATTGGCCGCCGCCTCGCGGATCGCGCTGGCGGTCATCAGCGGGTGGCCGGAGGCGCCGTCCTCGCCGCTCCATGGCAGCGGCGCGCCGCTCGAAGACTGCGCAGCCTGTTCCGGTGCGCGCGGTGCGGTTTGGCCGCCCTTCGAAGAGCCGCCGCTGAAAATGCTGCCGAGAAAATCGAGCGGCCCGCCGCCTGTGGATTGGGCGCGCGCCCCGCCGCACCAAACCAGCGCTGCGGCAAGGATTACCGCGCCCGTTCGCCCTATCGCCGATCGTCCCGTTCGTCGCATCCTGTTCCACCCGCAAGGCCAACCCGCCTTCAGGAGGCCCGGTCGCGGTTTCCAATAGCTTAACAACTGCGGGGTTTTTGCGTCAGGGGTTTCGCCCATTTCGCCAAAAAGGCATACGGGCAGGGAAGGCGGATCACACATCCGCCTTTGTTCCCGGCCGCAAACCGGCTACCAAGATGCGATCAAGATGCTCTTTCCGTTCGTTCTCTGAAGGCAGCCCGATACCCCATGAAAATCCGCAAAGCCGTCTTTCCGGTCGCCGGTCTCGGCACCCGCGTCCTGCCCGCCACCAAGGCGATGCCGAAGGAAATGCTCACCATCGTCGACAAGCCGCTGATCCAGTACGTGGTCGATGAGGCCAGGGAGGCCGGCATCGAACATTTCATCTTCGTCACCGGCCGCAACAAGGGCGTGATCGAGGATCATTTCGACCGGATGTACGAACTCGACGCCACGCTCGCCGCACGCGGCAAGAAGGCGGAAATGGAGATCCTGGCCCGCGATCAGCCGGAAGCCGGCGCCATGAGCTTCACGCGGCAGCAGGCGCCGCTGGGCCTCGGCCATGCGGTGTGGTGCGCGCGCGATATCGTCGGCGACGAGCCGTTCGCGGTGGTGCTGCCGGACGAGCTGGTGCTCAACACGCCGGGCTGCCTTGCGCAGATGATCGAGGCAGCCAGCCAGCTCGGCGAAAAGTCCAACCTGATCGCGGTCGAAGCCGTGCCCGACCACCTCACCCACCAATACGGCATCTGCGGCGTCGGCAAGCGCCACCCGCAAGCCAACATTTTCGAGGTCGACGGCATGGTGGAAAAGCCGCCGAAGGGCACTGCGCCTTCCAATCTGTCGATCACCGGGCGCTACATCCTGCAGCCTGAAATCTTCAAGATCCTTCAAGCCCAGCAGCGCGGCGCCGGCGGCGAGATCCAGCTCACCGACGCGATGATCGGCTTGTCGAAAACGCAAAGCTTCTACGGCGTCGAGTTCAGGGGCGAGCGGCACGATTGCGGCTCCAAGGCCGGCTTCCTCCGCGCCAACATCGCCTTCGGCATGGCGCGCGCCGACCTCCGCGACGGCCTGCGCGCCGAGATGAAGAAGTATCTGGAGAAGTGACGGCGCGAGGAGCGCTCCCACCGTCATTGCAATGACGGTGTTTGTGGGGGGACGCTAAGCCACCAGCGACAACTTCGAGGCGCTGGCCAGCACGGTGCAATTGCGGCCGCTCGCCTTGGCCGCGTAAAGCGCCTTGTCGGCGGCGTTCACGAGCTGGCTCCAGTCCTTGGCTGCGTCGGGCGTGACGCTGGCGACACCGATGCTGACGGTTGTGATCGCCGTGTCGCCGGACCATTGCTGAACCTTCAGCCGGATCGTTTCGGCCACCTCAAGCGCCTCCTCGGACGCGAACCCCGGCAGCAGCACGGCAAATTCCTCGCCGCCGTAGCGCGCGGCGCAATCGCCGGCCCGCCGCACCGAATCGGAAATGCAGATCGCGATGCCGACCAGCACCTCGTCGCCGGCCTGGTGTCCGAATGTGTCGTTGTAGGATTTGAAATGGTCGGCATCGATCATCAGCAATGCGAGCGGCGTCTTCTGGCGCGCCGTGCGCCGCCATTCGGCATCGAGGGCGGCATCGAACTTGCGCCGGTTTCGCAAACCGGTGAGCGCGTCGGTCGTGGCGAGCTCCTCAAGCTTGTCCTCGGCGGCGGCGCGGCGGCCGATTTCGCGCGCCAGAAACAGCGTCACGCCGAGTACGAACGCGATAAGCGCCAGCATGATCCCGCCGATCCGGGTCACCTCGGTGCGCCAGAGTCCGAGAATATCGCTCCAGGGCTTTCCAACCAGGACGACCAGCGGCCTGGTGCCGTCGCGCCAGATGTAGAGCCGCGACAGGTGATTGGCCGTGGAGATCCCCGAATATGATCCGCTCGGCTCGGACAGCGCGCGCTGCACGCCGGGCAAATGGCCGAGGTTTTTGCCGATCACGTCGAGGTCGAACGGCGTGCGCATGATCACGGTGCCGTCGCGGCGAAAAACGGTGATGGTGTCGTCGGGGCCGAGATGCAGGCGTCCGAACAGATCGTGGAAATAGGAAAAGCGGATCGAGCCGGCGACCACGCCGAGAAAGCGTCCGTCTTCGCCGGTGATGCGCCGGCTGAGCACGATGGCATAGGCGCCATGGTGCAGCATCGGGCGGCTGATGAAGAGCCCTGCGTCGGGCTGGTCGCGATGAACCTTGAAGTACTCCTCGTCGCTGCGATCTTCGGGCGCCGGATCCAGCGTCGCAGCGTCGATGGTCAGCCGTCCCTCGGCATTGAATACTTGGATTCCGCCAAAATGCTTGGCGGTCGCGGCGTGATCGAACAGGATCAGTTGCCGGATCGGCTTGCCGACCTGGTTGATCTCCGGCTCCACCATGTTGTTGGCGACGGCGCGCAGCGACAGGTCGTAAAGCTCGACGTTGCGGGCGATGTCGGCATCGATGCCGGATGCGAGGTTCTCGAGGGTCTGGCGCGCCAGTTCTTCCTCGCCGCGGCGCATGTCGAGCATGACGCTGGCGCAGATCGCAGAAAAGCCGATAACCGTCACTACGGACGACAGGATCAGCAGCTTTGCCGATAGCCGCCAGGGCCGGCTGGCCATGTCCGTGCGCCGTCCTAGTCCCATCACTCGCTCCCGATGCTGCGGCATGCGCCCGGAATGGTTGCCGGCGGCTTAAATGGCCAGCGCTTGTACACGAATGAGTTAACGCTTGGTTGCCGTGGCATAGAGCGTTTTCGCGCGAAGTGGATACCGGTTCGCATGAAGAAAGCGCGTCAAGACAAGGGATTAGAGCCTCGGTTCTGATTCAATCAGAACCGATCAGGCTCTAGGAATGTGTCGAAGGCGGCAACGGGCTCGGGCAACGGCATTAGCCACCCCCTTTGCTTGCCTTCGCGCCCTGAACTATCAAAGGTGCAGATGATTTGTTGGTCCGGCCGCCTTCACATGCGCGGATCATCAGCCTGAGGAAACACGTGAACGATTACGACGCTTTGCGGGATTATCTGAAACAGCAGAAACTCCCCGAATTCGTGCTGAGCTTCGAACAGATCGAGGCGATCATCGACGCCGCGCTGCCGCGCGCGGCGCAACGCGCCTCGTGGTGGGAGACCTTGCGCAGCCCGCAGGAAAAGATGCCGCAGCGCGAGGCCTGCCTCGCCGGCGGTTACATCGCCACCCGCCTTGCGGACGGCAAGGGCGTGCGGTTCAAGCGGATGAAGTAGGCCCGCCTCGACGGTGAAGGGCCACTTTTCGAGATTTTAAGAGGTCTGTACGAGTTGCGCCGCAGCACACTTCGCCGTGATCAAGAATTAATTTTCCGGCAAGGTTGCCGTTAGCTCCGCAGCGCTAGGGTTTGCGTACCGGCACACTTCGGATGCGGCGGATTGCGCAGGCCGACAACACTTCGCAAACTGGACGAACGCATCGGCGACCGGAACGGTCACCCATGTTGTCTGAAAACCGCCGCTCGCGAAGGTCCGCCGCGCGCCGCAAGAACGTTGCTTGAAAACAACCAGCGAAATGCCGGCTCGTCTCGCTCTTGCATCACAGAAACTTGGGGCAGTTTGAAAACCCAGGAGAAAGTGATCATGTCAACCGAGCCACTCAACCCCAGCATCAAACGGCGAACTCTTCTTAAGGCGGGTTTCACCCTCGGCGCGTTGCAATTCGCAAGTCCGCTGGTCGTGAACGCGGCTGCCGCCGAGAAGAAATATGGGCCGGGAGCCACCGATAGCCAGATAAAGATCGGCAACATCATGCCTTACAGCGGACCGGCATCGGCCTACGCTGTCATAGGCAAGACCGAGGCGGCATTCTTTCAAATGATTAACGACGAGGGCGGGATCAACGGCCGAAAGGTCTCCTTCATCTCGTACGATGACGGATACAGTCCGCCAAAGACGTTCGAGCAGGCGCGGAAGCTGGTGGAAGACGACGATGTATTGCTGATCTTCAATTCACTGGGAACGCCGACCAACACCGCGATTCACGTCTACATGAACGAAAAAAAGGTGCCGCAGCTGTTTGTCGCCACCGGCGCGACAAAGTGGAACGATCCCAGGCACTTTCCGTGGACGATGGGATGGCAACCCAGCTATCAGACGGAAAGCCGCATCTACGCGAAATACATCCTCAAGGAGATGCCCAACGCCAAGATCGCGATCCTGTACCAGAATGACGACTACGGAAAGGACTACGTCAAGGGCCTCAAGGACGGTCTTGGGACCAAGGCAGCGTCCATGATCGTCGGCGAGCAGAGCTACGAGACCACCGAGCCCCTGATCGATTCTGAAGTGGTCCGATTGCGGTCGACCGGCGCTGACGTGTTCTTCAACGTCACGACGCCGAAATTTGCGGCGCAGGCGATCAAGAAGGTATCCGACATAGGCTGGAAGCCGCTGCACATCCTCAACAACGTCTCGGCTTCCATCGGCAGTGTGCTGAAGCCCGCCGGGTTCGAGCACGCCCAGGGCATCGTTTCGGCGGCATATCTGAAAGACGCGACCGACTCGCAATGGAAAAACGATGCTGACATGAAGACGTGGAATGCCTTCATGGACAAATACGTGCCGGATGGAGACAAGAACGATTCGAGCCACATCTACGGGTACAGCGTGACACGTACCATGGTCCAGGTTCTGAAACAGTGCGGCGACGATCTCACCCGGGAAAACGTCATGAAGCAGGCCGCCAATTTGAAGAACTATCAGCCGGGATTGCTGTTGCCGGGAATAGCGATCAATACCAGCCCGACGGACTTCGCTCCGCTCGATCAATTGCAATTAATGAAGTTCGCAGGTCAGACGTGGCGGCTGTTCGGGGATGTGATGAGCGGACAGGTTGAAGGTTGAGGCAACGGCATCGCGGGCTGGGCTCGCTTGCAGCATCGCGGGATGACGCCGGCGCGATCAGCTCGCCGCCTCGAGCCGCACTTCCGTGAGTAGCCGCATCGCGGCGTCGGCGTCCATCGGCTCGCCGAAGGCAAAGCCTTGCGCGTATTCGCAGCCCAACTGATACAGCTCGACCGCGTCGGAATCAGTCTCGGCGCCTTCGGCGACCACGTCCATGCCAAGGTCGTGGGCAAGCGCGATGATCGATTTCAGGATCACCGGCCGCGTGCCGCGGCTGGTGGTGCGCACGAAGGACTGGTCGATCTTGATGGTGTCGAACGGAAAGCGCTGCAGATAAGCGAGCGAGGAATGTCCGGTGCCGAAATCGTCGAGCGACAGCCCGGTGCCGAGTTCGCGTATCCGCGTCAGCATCTGGGCGGCGTGTTCCGGATTCTCCATCACCAGCGATTCCGTCAATTCGAGTTTCAGCGTGCCGCGCGCCACCGAAGAGCGCGACAGCACGGTGCGGATGTCGTGGATCAAATCGTGCCGCAGCAATTGGCGCGAGGAGACGTTGACGCTGGCAAAGATCGGCTCGCGCGAACGCATCGCCCGCTGCCAGATCGCGAGCTGCTTGGCGGTCTGGTCGAGCACGAACATGCCGAGATCGACGATCAGGCCGATTTCCTCGGCGATGCTGATGAACTCCGACGGCGACATCCGCCCGAGTTTGGGATGATCCCAGCGCGCCAAGGCCTCAAAGCCCGCGATCGAGCGATCCTCCAGCCGCACGATCGGCTGATACAGGATGGTGATTTCCTCGCGCTCGATGGCGCGGCGCAATTCGCTTTCCAGCGTCAGCCGGTCGGTTTTGCGCGCGCGCATCGCCGGCTTGTACACATCGATGCGGTCGCCGCCGATGCGCTTGGAGTGATACATCGCCAGCTCGGCGTCCTTGATGATCTCGTCGGAGAGCTGCGTCTGCGGATCGGAGAGCGCGAGCCCAATCGAGGCGGTGAGGAAGATCTCGCGGTCATTGAAGGCGATCGGCGCGCGGATGGTCTTGCGGATGGTCTCGGCGAAGGCGGTGATGCGCGCCGGGTCCTGTTCCGACATCAGGATCAGGCCGAACTGGTCACCGGCCAGCCGCGCCAGCGTGTCCTGCGGCTTGAGGATGCGGGTCAGCCGCCGCGCCAGCGTCAACAGGATCGAATCGCCGACTGCGATGCCGACGGAATTGTTGACCTGCTTGAAGCGGTCGAGGTCGATCACCATCAGCGTCGGCCGCAGGTTCGGCATGGTCTTGGCGAAATTGGCGACGGCCCCCAGGCGGTCGATGAACAACTGGCGATTCGGCAGACCGGTGAGATTGTCATGCACCGAATCGTGCAGCAGCCGTTCTTCGGCGTTCTTGATCTCGGTGACATCGGTCAGCGTGCCGACCACGCGGGAAACTTCGCCATCGGAGCCGACCACGGGACGCGCTTTCAGCGCGAACCACATGAAGTGTCCATCGGGCGTGCGCAGGCGGAAATCCTGCACCAGCCGGCCACGGCGCTGGTCGAGCACGCTGTCGAGCGCCGCACGGAAACGGTCCTGATCGAGCGGATGCAGCACCTCGAGCCATTTCGCGGCCGGGCCTTCCAGCGTGCCGCGTTTCAGGCCCAACAGGCTTTCGGTCTCGGGGCTGGTGAAGACCTTGTCGGCGGAGACGTCCCAGTCCCAGATCAGGTCGCCCGAGCCGGTCAGCGCCAGCGCCCGGCGCTCGACGTCGGAGACGACGCCGGTGGTGGCGCCGCCGCCGGCGAAGGCGTGCTGCATCACGGTAAATCCGATCAGCATCACGATCAGAACCAGGCCGCCGAGCAGCGCCGGGCCGACGATGTCGTTGGTGACGCTGCCGGCCACCGTCATGGCGGCGGCGATCACCCAGACCACCAGCAGGAACCAGGTCGGGATCAAGAGCACCGCGCGGTCGAAACCATGGGTCGAGAGATAGACGATCAGCGCAAAACCGGCGAACGCGATCAGGACCAGCGACATCCGCGCGATGCCCGAGGCGACCGCGGGATCGAACAGGGCCAGCGCCACCAGCGAGCCTAGGAAGGCCAGCCAGCCGACGGTGATGTGGGAATAGCGCACATGCCAGCGGCTGAGATTGAGGTAGGCGAACAGGAACACCAGTAGCGTCGCGGCCAGGATGGCTTCGCCGCCGGCGCGCCAGACCCGCTCGGCATTGTTCGACATGTCGAGCACCTTGCCCCAGAAGCCGAAATCGACGCCGATATAGACCAGCACCGCCCAGGCAAGCGCTGCGGCAGCGGGAAACATGATGCTGCCCTTGACCACGAACAGGATGGTCAACACCAGCGCCAGCAGTCCGGAAATGCCGATCACGATGCCCTGGTAGAGCGTGAAGGAGTTGACCTTGTCCTTGTAGGCGTCGGGCTCCCACAAATAGAGCTGCGGCAATTTGTCGGTGCGTAGCTCCGCGACAAAGGTGATGACGGCGCCGGGATCGAGCGTGATGCGGAAAATGTCGGCGGTTGCGCTCTCCTGCCGCTCCGGGCGGTCGCCGGTCGACGGCGTGATGGTGGCGATACGCGACAATCCGAGATCGGGCCACAACAGCCCCGATGACACGATGCGGTAGTGAGGCGCAACGATCAGACGATCGAGCTGGTCGTCGGTATTGTTGGCGAGCGCGAACACCACCCAGTTCTGCCCGCCCTCGCGGGCACGCACTTCGATGCGGCGGACGATGCCGTCGGTGCCGGGCGCGGTGGAGACCTGAATGCGGTCGGTGTCGCTGTGCTCATGATCGAGCACCGCGGTGAGGTCGATCGCAGGCGCGTCACCGCGGACGCTGACGGCGTCTAAGGCTAGCGCCGGCGGCGCGGCCGCAAAAATCATGAGGCCCAGCGCGAGGGGCGCAAGGCACCTGATCAGACGCAATGTCGGTTCTCCGCGATCAACATCGTTTGCGGGCGATGCCTGCCGCCCGACGTTGCCGGATAAATGACATGAATGCGAAGGAAATCAAAGGGTTTCCGGCTCGGGATCGCCCGCGAGCGTTAAAGCGCCAACACAATTTTGCCAATATGTGCGCTGGTTTCCATGTGCCGATGCGCGTCGGCGGCCTTTTCCAGCGGGAAAGTGCTGTCCATCAAGGGCTTAATGCGCCCTTCGCGCAACAGCGGCATCACCTTGGCCTCGATGGCGGCGACCATTGCCGCCTTGTCCGCATTACTACGGGGCCGCAGCGTCGAGCCGGTGTGGTGCAGCCTTTTCACCATCAGCTTGGCAAAGTTGGCCGTCGCTTTGGGGCCGCCGAGCAGCGCGATCTGGACGATGCGTCCGTCGGTCGCGGCCGCATCGTAATTGCGATCGACATAGTCGCCGCCGACCATGTCGAGAATGACATTGGGACCTGTCCCTGAAGTCATCGCCTTGGCCTGCGCGACGAAGTCTTCGGTCTTGTAATTGATGGCGTGATCGGCGCCGAGCTTGAGGCAGGCATCGGCCTTGTCCTTCGAACCGACGGTGACGATCACCTTGGAGCCGAAGGCCTTGGCCAGCTGGATCGCCATGGTGCCGATGCCGGACGAGCCGCCGTGGATCAGGATCGTCTCGCCTGGCTGCAGCGCGCCGCGCTCGAACACATTGTGCCAGACCGTCATCAGCGTTTCCGGGGTGGCACCGGCCTCGAGCATCGACAGCACGGGCGGCACGGCCATCGCCTGGGCATCCTGCGCGATGCAATATTGCGCGTAGCCGCCGCCGGCCACCAGCGACATCACCTTGTCGCCGAGCTTGTGCTTGTGGCTGCCGGCGCCGAGCGCGACGACTTCGCCTGCCACTTCAAGGCCGGGCAAGTCGCTGGCCCCGGGCGGCGGCGGGTAGGAGCCGGATCGCTGGGCGACGTCGGGACGGTTGACGCCCGCGGCCGCGACCTTGATCAGGATTTCGTTCGGTCCCGGTGTCGGCACCGCGCGGGTTTCGGGCAAAAGCACTTCCGGACCACCGGGCTTGCTGATGCCGATGACGGTCATTTGCGAAGGGACTTTTTCCATGATTTGTCCTTGGCCAACCGCTTAAGCATGATCCGGAAAGGTGGGAACCGGTTTTTCGAGAAGATCATGCGTAAACAAAGAGATTAGATCATGATGCGATTCAACCCAATCGCATCATGATCTGGTTCTGAAAGAGGCACCTGATTAGCCAGCGGCGTTCGCCCTGGCAACCGCCTCACTACCTGTCGAGCACGGAGTAGGGCATATGGCCATCGAGGACGACGACAAGCCGAGAAAGAAAATTACCCACGAGATCGGGCAGGACCTTTCGCTGCTGTCGGTCGAGGAACTTAGCCAGCGGATCGCGCTGATGACCTCCGAGATCGAGCGGTTGCAGGCGGCCATGGCCAAGAAGCGCGCCTCGAAGGAGGCGGCGAACAGTTTCTTCAAGTCGTAGCCGCCGTCGTCCCGGCCAAGCGAGCGCCCGCGCGCGCGAGCCGGGATCCATACGCCGTGAACTCTCTTGAAGCAGCCGGTTGGACGGCTTTCTCTCAATCACAAACATCGGTGGATTATGGGTCCCCGGGTGCGCGGGGACGACGGTGAAGACCCCCGCCACGGACCCCGCTCGGCCAATGGCCGACATGGCAAACGAACCCTGAAGAAAATCGTTCATTTACGATCGGTTAAGCTTTCTCGCTTATGACTAAAGGCGTCCTCTTTGGACACCGAGTGGCTCCTGTCCACTCTGTTTGACGCCTCCCTGTTATCAACTTCAAAGCCGCCGGAAACGGCGGCTTTTTTTTGGCGTCTCGTATTCCGTGACCATTCCGTCACCGCGTTGGAAACCATAAAAGCGCTTGCGGCTGGACTCCGGCCTGCTCCCGCGCAATGATTTGTTCATCATAAGTCGGCGCTTCCGAAGCCGGCAGCGTAAGCAGTGGCGTGAGGGCGTTAACCATGTCGGACCGTGCGCAAGGCGAAACCGCACTTGTTCAATTCAGCGAACGGCTGACCAATTCGGCGGCGTTCGGAACCCTGTTCCGGGAGGGCATGGACCTGGTCGAGGAGACCGCCGCCTATCTCGATGGGGCCGGTCGCACCGAGGCCAAGGCGCTCGACCGCTCCGTCAGCCTCACCTACGCGACGGAAAGCATGCGCCTGACCACCCGCCTGATGCAATTGGCGTCATGGCTGTTGCTGCATCGCGCCGTGAAGGAAGGCGAGATGACCTTGACCCAGGCCAATCGCGAAAAGACCAAGGTCAAGCTCTCGGCCGCCGATCCCGGCTCGAACGAGATGATCGAAAAGCTGCCGCAGCAATTGCAGGACCTGATCGCCCGTTCGATGGCGCTGCAAGCCAAGGTGCGCCGTCTCGACGCGACGATCCACGCGCCAGCCACCGAGCGCGCCCCGATCGGCAATCCGCTGGTGCCGCAGCTTAACCGCCTGAAGGCGGCGTTCGAGCAGTAAACCCTGGATCGTCGGCCGCGCCTGCGTTAGTCGGCACGCGCCTGGTCTTGGGCGCAGAAATGATCCGGCCTTGCTGACGCCTCTCTCCATCCTGCTGGTATTGTCGGCCGCGTTCCTGCACGAGAGCTGGAATGCGTTGCTGCGCGGTGGCGCCGACCGCACGCAGTCGATGCTGGTCATGAACGTCACGGTCGGCATCACCGGACTTGCAATGATGGCAGCGGTCGGGTTGCCGTCATCGGCAAGCGCGACCTGCCTGTTCGCCTCGGGCCTTATTCATCTCGTCTACAACGCGCTGCTGGTGCGGATGTATCACAGCGGCGATCTCGGCGAGACCTATCCGGTGGCGCGCGGCTCCTCGCCGGCGCTGGTCGCGCCGGCTCCTCGCCGGCGCTGGTCGCGCTCGGCGGCAGCCTGGTTGCCGGGGAGTGGATGGACCTGGTCGGCACCGTCGGCATTGGCCTCGTCTGCGTCGGCATTTTCATGCTGGCGGCGGCGAAAGGATCGTTTGCATGGGCGATGAATCTTCCGGCGGCGCTGGCGACCGGCGTCAGCATCGCCGCCTATACCGTGGTCGATGGCCTCGGCGTGCGCGCTTCCGGCAACTGGATCGCCTATACCGGCGGCGTGTTCGCGTTCTTCCTCGCCGTACCGCTCTGGTACCTGGCGCGGCGCCAGCGCGCCATGTTCGCGGTGCCATTGCCGGAAGCCGGCAAGGCAGCCAGCGGTGGGCTGATCTCGCTCGCAGCCTATGGCGCCATCATCTGGGCGATGCAGGGGAACGCGATGGGGGCGGTATCGGCATTGCGCGAGACCAGCGTGGTGTTCGCAGCACTGCTCGGAGCCGCCTTTCTCAACGAGCGTTTGACGGCTTTACGGATCGCCGCCTGCTGCATCATCGCCGCCGGCGCCGTGTGCGTCGGCTGGCGGTTCTAGAGTGGAGCAAAAATGATTGGAGCCCCGGCGCGCCAACAAAAAACGCCCCCGGCCGAGCAGGGGCGTTTTGTCATTGCGTGTCGAACCGGAACCCCGAAGGACGTCAATCCTTCTTGAGGAAGCCCGAAAACTTCTTCTGGAACCGGGAAACACGACCGCCGCGGTCGAGGATCTGCTGGGCGCCGCCGATCCAGGCCGGATGCGATTTGGAGTCGATATCGAGGTTCAACTTGTCGCCTGGCTTGCCCCAGGTCGAGCGCGTCTGGTACTCGGTGCCATCGGTCATGACGACCGTAATCATATGATAATCCGGGTGAATTTCGGCTTTCATGACAGGTCCTTCGGCGCGCCGGCGCCTGTGTTTCGGGTATTGCGGTGGCGGATTTGGGCGGCTCTATAACGCAGCCCGCCCCTCAAAACAAGCTAAGTATGTTCCCGAACTGGGCTTGGCCCGGATTTGCCAGCGGTGGCGGCGGGGCCTATCTGGGGGTAGCAAAATGACGGGTTGAGATCTCATGACCGCAGTGGAACGGCTTGAAGACCGGCGTGACGAAGCGCCGCGGCGCGATGTGGCCGCCGCAGAGACCTCCTCGATCGAGTCCTCCATCGAAACGGCCTTGGCGTCATCGCCGGCCAAGCGCAGCGCGCGGCTTCGTCCGCTGCTGGCTCTGGCGCCTTATGTGGCGCGCTACCGCGGCCGCGCCGCCCTCGCACTCGTCTCGCTGACGGTCGCGGCGGTCACCACGCTGGTGGTACCGGTGGCGGTGCGGCGGATGATCGACTTCGGCTTCACGTCCGAAGGCATCGCCCGGATCAACAGCTATTTCAGCGTGATGATCGCGGTGGTCGCGGTGCTGGCCTTGGCCAGCGCGTCGCGGTTCTACCTGGTGATGACCATCGGGGAACGGATCGTCGCCGATCTCCGGCGCGACGTGTTCGGGCATCTGATTTCGCTGTCGCCGGCATTCTTCGATTCCTCGCGCTCGGGCGAGCTGATGTCGCGGCTGACCGCCGATACCACCCAGATCAAATCCGCGGTCGGCGCCTCGGTGTCGATTGCGTTGCGCAATCTCATGATGTTCGTCGGCGCCACCGCGATGATGGTGATCACAAGCCCGAGGCTTTCCGGCCTCGTGCTGTTGGCCATTCCGGTGATCGTGCTGCCGCTGGTGGCGTTCGGGCGCTGGGTGCGCCGGCTGTCGCGCAACGCCCAGGATACGCTGGCGGATGCCACCGCCTATGCTTCCGAACTGGTCGGCGCGATCCGCACCGTTCAGGCCTATACCGGCGAGCGGCTCGCCAATGCGCGCTTCGGCGGCGAAGTCGAGCAGGCCTATGAAGCCGCCCGCAACTCGACCCGGGCGCGCGCGGTCCTGACCGCCATCATCATCTTCATCGTCTTTACCAGCGTCGTGGTGATCCTCTGGATCGGATCGAACGACGTGCTGGCCGGCTCGATCAGCCCGGGCCGGCTCGGCCAGTTCGTGCTGTATGCGGCATTCGCCGCTTTGGCGCTCGGCCAGCTCAGCGAAGTCTGGGGCGAAGTCTCGGCCGCCTCCGGCGCGTCGGAACGATTGTTCGAAATTCTTCGCGTCAAGTCGCAGGTCACCGCACCGGCGTCGCCGCGCGCCTTGCCGCAGCCCGCGCGCGGCGACGTCAGTTTCGAAAATGTCAGCTTCGCCTATCCGACGCGGCCGGATGTGCTGGCGGTCGATGGCGTGTCGCTGTCGGTGCGCGCCGGCGAGAAGGTCGCGATCGTCGGCCCGTCAGGCGCCGGCAAGAGCACATTGTTTCATCTGCTGCTGCGTTTCTACGATCCGGCCTCCGGCACCATCTCGTTCGACGGAGTACCGGTGAGGGCGGCCGATCCGGGCGAGGTGCGCAAGCGGATCGCGCTGGTGCCGCAGGAATTGGTGGTGTTCGCCGCGACCGCGCGCGACAACATCCGCTTCGGCCGGCCTGAGGCGACCGACGCCGAGGTCGAACGCGCCGCCGATCTGGCGCACGCCAGCTGAATTCATCCGCCGCCTGCCTGGCGGTTTCGACGCCCAGCTCGGCGAGCGCGGCGTCACGCTGTCGGGCGGCCAGCGCCAGCGCATCGCGATTGCGCGCGCGATCCTGCGCGACGCGCCCTTGTTGCTGCTCGACGAGGCCACGTCCTCGCTCGACGCCGAATCCGAGACGCTGGTGCAGACGGCGCTCGAGGAATTGATGCGCCACCGCACCACGCTGGTGATCGCGCATCGGCTGGCTACCGTGTTGTCCTGCGACCGCATCATGGTGCTGGATCAGGGCCGCATCGTCGAACAGGGCACCCACGCTTCCCTGGTTGCCGCGGGCGGACTCTATGCCCGGCTGGCGCGGCTGCAGTTCGAGGGGGCGTAAGAGCACGATCCGGACCCGGAGGGCCGCGTTAGCGCAAAGTGGGAACCGGTTTTCCCTCGCGACAAAGGCGAAGCGTTTGCGCGGAGATCACGCTCAAATAAGAAATGGTCACCGATCCGGCGGGCATTTCGGCGACAGCATCGGGACGTTCGCCCATACCCAGTTTTTCCAGGAACCGTCCTCACCGACGCAGGCCGCCGAGGAAGCGGATGGCGCCTGTGCGTCGTGGCGATCTGCGAGGGTCTTGTCGACGGCGGCGGCGTAGTGCCGATCGACAGAGGTTGCCGATAGAAATCCCGCGGCGATAACGGCGACAAAGATTGCCGTTCCCATGGCCAATTCGGTTCGCGTCATCGGACCTCTCCGTGGTTATATCAGAGCGTTTTCGAGCGAAGTGGGTACCGGTTCGCGTCAAGAAAACGCGTCAGAACAGAAGGCTGGAGACAGGTTCTGATTCAATCAGAACTGATCTCCAGAGCTATCCCTTCCACTCCATCCGCAACACCGGCCGGCCCGACGTCGGATTGACGTCTTCGCCGGCATGAACAAAGCCATTGCGCTCGTAGAAACGGATCGCCCGGACGTTGTCGGTGTTGACCAGGAGCGTGATGCGGTCGGGCGACAGCCGTTTTGCCTCGCCGACCAGCCGCGTGGCAAGCACCGAGCCCCAGCGATCGGGCGTGACCACAAGCTGGTCGAGATAACCTTTGGCGTCGATGGTGACGAACCCGGCCAGCTCTCCGGCTTCTTCCGCGACGATGATCGCCGCATTCGGCACCAGTTCGTTTCGCCAGCGCGCGCGCCACCACGGCACGCGCACGGCAAAATCGATCGAAGGATAGGCCTGCTGCCAGGTCTTCAGCCACAACGCGATCGCGGCATCTTCGTCTTCGGCGCGATAGGGACGAAGGTGAAAGACCGCTGCCCTCATCGCTTCGCGGCTTTCTTTTCGGGCATGATCTGATCCGAAAACCGGTGCCCGCTTTGCGCTAACGCGGCCCTTCGGGTCGGGATCATGCCCCTACCGCTCCGTCAGCTTCAACTCGATGCGGCGGTTGCGCTTGTAGGCCTCTTCGGTCGTGCCGGTGTCGAGCGGCTGGAACTCGGCGAAGCCGGCCGCGACCAGCCGCTGCGCCGGAACGCCGAGCGAAATCAGATACTGCACCACCGAGATCGCGCGCGCCGACGACAGCTCCCAGTTCGACTTGAACAAGGGGCTGTTGATCGGCCGCACATCGGTATGGCCGTCGACCCGCAGCACCCAGGCGATTTCGCTGGGGATCTGCTTGTCGAGATCAATCAGCGCGGTCGCCAGTTTGTCGAGTTCGGCGCGGCCTTCGGGCAATAGCTGGGCCTGTCCGGTGTCAAAAAATACTTCCGACTGGAAGACAAAGCGGTCGCCGACGATCCGGATATCCGGCCGGTTGCCGAGAATGGCGCGCAGCCGCCCGAAGAATTCGGAACGATAGCGCGACAATTCCTGTACCCGTTGCGCCAGCGCGACGTTCAGCCGCTGACCGAGATCGGCGATCCTGCTCTGGGATTCCCGGTCGCGTTTCTCCGAGGCGTCGAGCGCTTCCTCAAGTGCCGCGAGCTGGCGGCGCAGCGCACTGATTTGCTGGTTCAATACCTCGATCTGCGCCAGCGCGCGCGCCGACACCTGCTTTTCCGAATCCAGCGCCTTGTTGAGCTCTGAGGCGCGGCCGGCGGCGTCGCCGCCTGCGCCGGCGAGGCCTTCATAGAGGCCCTTGACGCGGTCGCGCTCGCTCTCGGCCGAGGCGAGGCCTGCCCGCACCTGAGTGAGGGTGTCTTCGAGATTGAGTTTGCCGAGCTTCTCCAGCGACAACAAGTCGTTCAACTCCGCGATCTTGGCGTTGAGCTGTTCCAGCGCCTTGTCCTTGCCGGTGACCTCCTGTGACAGGAAGAACTGCACCACCAGGAATACCGAGAGCAGAAACACGATCGAGAGCACCAGCGTCGACAGCGCGTCGACGAAGCCCGGCCAGTAGTTGAATCCGGTCTCACTGCGGCGGGCACGGGCAAGGGCCATTGGAAATCTCCGCTGTTCTCGTGTCCCGGACGCGGTGCAGCGTGCAACGCTGCTCCGCAGAGCCGGGACCCATGTGGACCAAGAGAAATGGGCTCCGGCTCTGCCGTGCGGCGTCGAGCACGCCGCACGGCGTCCGGGGCACGATCTCTTCAGCTGATGCGTTTCTTCACGCGAACCGGTACCCACTTCGCTTGAAAAACGCTATTGCTAACTCTTCTCCGGTTGCCGGGCGATCCGCTCAAGCAGCCGCTTGATCTCGCGGTTCTGCTCGCCCTGGCCGTCGGCCCATTCGCGGATCATCTGCTGCTCGGTCCGCATATGCGTGACCAGGCCCTGAATGGCTTCGGCGAGATTGGCCATCGCCGCGGTGGTGCCGCGGCTTGCGCCGCCTTCTTCCAGGGTTGCCCGCAGCCGCTCGACGGCGGCCTGGAATTCGCCGCTGGCGCCGGTCTCGCCCGAATAGCCGCGCACCGTGGAGGCGAGCCAGTCTTCGAGGTCGGTATAGAAGCGGTTCTGCGCCTGGCTCGATTGCAGGTCGAGAAAGCCGAGAATCAAGGAGCCGGCGAGGCCGAACAGCGAGGACGAAAACGAAATACCCATGCCGCCAAGTGGCGCGGCCAGGCCTTCCTTCAGCGTGTCGAACAAGGCGCTGGCGTCGCCGCCGACCTTGAGGCCGTCGATCACCTTGCCGACGGAACCCACGGTTTCGATCAGGCCCCAAAAGGTGCCGAGCAGTCCGAGAAACACCAACAGGCCGGTCATATACCGTGAAATGTCGCGGGCCTCATCGAGGCGGGTGGCGATCGAGTTGAGCAGATGCCGCATGGTCTGCTGCGAGATGGTCATTCGCCCGCTGCGCTCGCCGCCAAGGATCGCCGCCATCGGCGCCAGCAGCGTCGGGTGCCGCTCGATCGCAAGCCCGGGATCGGCGATGCGGAAATTGTTGACCCAGGCGACTTCCGGATAGAGCCGGATCACCTGGCGGAAGGACAGGATGATGCCGATCAGAAGCACCAGACCGATCAGCGCGTTAAGTCCGGGATTGGCGAAAAAGGCGGTGATGATCTGCTTGTAGAGCACGATCGTCACCAGCGCGCACAGCACGAGGAACACCAGCATCCGCACCAGGAAAATCCGTGGCGAGGACAATTTGGCCAGTTCGATCTCCATCGCGGAGCGGGAAGAGGGGCCTGAAGGCATAGCCGATGTCATCCGTTACGGGGGAACCCTTTTTCGGGCGCCAATATGGCACAGCGAGCCTGAGAAAAAAGCCGGTTCGCACAATCGCAGGCTGGAAAAGGGAACTTCGGCGTGAAACCTGGCTTGAAACCTGATCCGGGCTGCGACGTATTTCCACAAAACTTCGACGCCTCAGGCGGTTAACGGGAATATGCGATGATCTCATATTTTGAGGCGCTTGCCGTGTTCGCGCTGTCGCTCTCGCTCCTGATGGCGGGCGCATGGATCGTTCAGCAGCGCACCGGCAATTCCGGCTGGGTCGATACCATCTGGACGTTTTCGCTGGGGCTGGTCGGCGCCGCCGGCGCATTGTGGCCGGTCGCGGGCACCGCGCCGAACGCGAGGCAATGGCTGGTCGCGGCATTGGTGACGCTCTGGTCGCTCCGGCTCGGCCTGCACATCGCGGTGCGGACATCAGGGATTGCCGACGATCCGCGCTATGCGGCGTTTGCCCGCGAATGGGGCGCCGATTCGCCGCGCAGGATGTTCCTGTTCCTGCAAAACCAGGGGTTCGGATCGATCCCGCTGGTGTTTTCGATCTTTGTCGCCGCGCACTTTCCCGCCGAGCTGTTGCGCCCGCAGGATTATCTCGCCGCGCTGATCCTGCTTTCGGGGATTGCCGGTGAAGCGCTGGCCGACGCCCAGCTCAAGCGCTTCCGCGAGGACCCCATTAACCAGGGCCGGGTGTGCGATACTGGCCTGTGGCGCTGGTCGCGCCATCCGAACTATTTCTTCGAGTGGTTGGGCTGGCTCGCCTATCCCGTCATCGCGATCTCGCCGGGTTACGGATGGGGCTGGGCGACCTTGCTGGCGCCGGCCTTCATCTACTGGATCCTGGTCTATGTCACCGGCATCCCGCCGCTCGAGCAGCAGATGCTGCGTTCGCGGGGCGAGCGCTACCGCGACTATCAGTCGCGCACCAGCCTGTTCTTTCCGCTGCCGCCGCGCCGGGGAGCGGCGACGTGAGTTTGGTTTCCTCTGTTATCGGCACCGCCGAGCGGGTGCCGCTGCCCGATCTCATCATCCGCGCCGCGATCCAGCGGCTGTGCTCGCGCACGGCGGCCCGGCTTGCGAGCGGCGATGCGGCAAACGATGCGCGTTTTGCCAAGCAAATGACGGCGCGCGCCATCGCCGAACATACCGAGGCGGCCAACGCCCAGCATTATGAGGTGCCGGCGGATTTCTTCGGCCACGTGCTTGGACCGGACCGCAAATATTCATCGTGCTTTTACCGGGGACCAGCGTCGACGCTGCGGGAAGCCGATGAGGAGGCGCTGCGCCAGACCGTCGAGCACGCCGATCTCGCCGACAGCCAGTCGATCCTCGAACTGGGCTGCGGCTGGGGTTCGCTGTCGCTCCGAATCGCGCGGCAGTTTCCGAATGCGACGGTCATTGCGGTGTCGAATTCGCAATCGCAGCGAAAATATATCCAGGGCGAGAGCGCAGCGCGGGGTTTGCGGAACCTGTGCGTGGTCACAGCCGACATGAATGTCTTCAATCCGCAGCGGCGGTTCGATCGCGTCGTGTCGGTGGAGATGTTCGAGCACATTATGAACTGGCGCGAATTGCTGGGACGGCTGCGGTCATGGCTGACGCCGGACGGCCGCTTCTTCATGCATGTCTTTACCCACGCTCGGGCTCGTATCTGTTCGATCGCACCGACGGGGAGGACTGGATCGCGCAGCATTTCTTCACCGGCGGGGTGATGCCGAGCCATCATCTGATCCGGCAACATGCCGATCTGTTCGAGGTCGAAAAGGAATGGCGCTGGAGCGGGGAGCATTATCAGCGCACCGCACTCGACTGGCTCAGGAATTTCGAACCGCGCCGAGATCGAGAACACTCTGCGCCGTGTCCATGGCGGGGATACCGCGTTGTGGATGCGGCGCTGGCGCTGGTTCTTCCTCGCCACCGCGGGGCTGTTCGGCTACGCCGACGGCAGCGAATGGGGCGTCAGCCATTATCGGATGAAGGCGGCTTAACGACAATGGAGGATGTCCGCCTCGAACTCGACCGAATTCAAGACGCCTCCTGGGACAGCCATGCTCGGGGGCGCGAGGGATAGGCGCATTCGGCAAGCGTCGTAGCATCGAGCTCGCGCAGGAAAGCTTCACGGGCCGCGGCAAGTCTGGCCTTCAGCCGGCAACGTGGCGCGAGCACGCAGGCCCCACCGTCGTCGCGGAAGCATTCGACCAGCGCCTCGCCTTCGAGCGCACGCACGACCTCGCCGAGCGTGATCGACTGCGGCGGCCGCGCCAGCGCGAAGCCGCCACCGACGCCACGCTGCGTGGTGATAAAGCCGCCATAGGCAAGGTCGCGCACGACCTTGGCAAGATGATTGCGCGAGATCCTGAACTCGGACGCAATCTCGTTGGTCGCGAACGAGCGCCCCGGCTCTGACGCCAGCCGCATCAGGGTGCGCAGCGCGAAATCCGTGAACGAGGTGAGGCGCATAGGAGCCCTCGAAAATTTGACTTTCCTAATCGACCATATTCCCCTAAATTGGTATTTGAAATACCTATTTGCAGGAGATTACCATGACACGGCGCGAACGGGCTTCTGCCGAACTCGCCGAGCAGACCGGGATCACCGAGGCCATGATCGAGCGCCTGGTGCGTGCATTCTACGCCAAGGTTCGCGCCGACGAGGTGCTGGCGCCCGTGTTCGACGCGCGCATCCACGATTGGGAGCCGCATCTTGCGCAGATGTGCGCCTTCTGGTCGTCGGTCGCGCTGATGACCGGCCGCTATCACGGCACGCCGATGGCCAAGCACATGCCATTGCCGGTCGATGCCGGTCATTTCGATCGCTGGCTGGAGTTGTTCGAACAGACCGCGCGCGAAATCTGTCCGCCGAAAGCCGAGGAGCACCTCGTCGCGTGTGCACGGCGGATTGCCGCGAGCCTCGAACTCGGCGTCGCGAACGCCAACGGCATCATGCTCGGCGTCGGTGAACGGTTCAGGCGTCAGCAAGAAGGAGCAATGCCATGATCTATCGACCCAAGGTGAGCGAACAGGCCTCGGCCGATCCTTATTCCGGCAGCAGCCTGTTGCCGATGTTGGTTGTGGGTCTTGCCCTGACGCTGGTCGGGATGATCGCTGCGATCCTCTTGACGTAAAGATCTGAACTCGGCCGTTGGCAACGAAGAGCCGAGCGCAATGAAATCTACTTCCCCAGCGGCTTGAGAATTTTCACGAGCTCGGCGTGGATGTATTCATTGCCGCAGATCACGTTGCCGGTCTTCAGCGGATCGTCATCGCCGGCAATGCCTGAGACGATGCCGCCGGCTTCGCGCACCATGATCTGCCCGGCCGCCATGTCCCACGGCTGCAGGTTGCGTTCCCAGTAGCCATCGAGACGGCCGGCCGCGACAAAGGCCATGTCGAGCGAGGCCGCGCCGAACCGGCGCAGGCCGGCCACCCGGTTCTGGATTTCGGCCATCTCGAGGCGCGACAGCTCGTGGTCGCCGCGTCCGATATGCGGCAGCCCGCAGGCGACGACGCAATCGCTGAGCTTGCGCCGGCCGGCGACGCGCAGGCGCTGATCGTTGAGAAACGCGCCCTTGCCGCGTTCGGCCGTATAGAGCTCGTCATTGGCGGGGTTGTAGATCACGCCGGCGATCACCGTGCCCTCGCGCTGCAGGCCGATCGAAATCGCAAATTGTGGAATGCCGTGCAGGAAGTTGGTGGTGCCATCGAGTGGATCGACGATCCAGGTATGGGTCTTGTCCTCGCCGATCCGGTTGCCGCCTTCCTCGCCGATGAAGCCGTAACCGGGGCGCGCCTTGGTGAGGTCGGAGAGCAGCATCTCCTCGGCGCGTCGGTCGGCCATGGTGACGAAATTGGCCGGCCCCTTCAGCGACACCTGAAGATTTTCCACCTCGCCGAGGTCGCGCTTGAGGCTGCGGCCGGCGCGGCGCGCGGCCTTGACCATGACGTTGATAAGGGCTGAATGCAGCATGATCGCGGTTTGCCGTTGACGGTTCGATGGTGAAGGTGCGCCCCTGATCCCAAAGGGAGAGGGTCGAGGTGAGGGGGCAGTTTCAGTGAGGATTAAAGCCCCTCACTTGTTATGACCATAACCCGATGCAGGGCTCCGGACTGGGTGCCCTGCGGCTGCGGTGGCGTCAAGCCAGTGGAGTGGATTTGACATTCGCTTCCCGCCCTGCCGCAGACCAGTAATGCGAATGTCAAATCCAAAACTCCACTGGAAACATATATTTGCCAGTGGTCCTTCTGCTTCTAACCTTCGCAAAGGTGCCTGCCAGGGCCGAATGCGAAGGTTAGAATCGGACCAGTGGATCATTTGACGCCCAGCCATTTGCGCACGCTGGCTTCCGCCTTGGCGCGATCCTCCGGGCTCAGGTTAGCGAGCGCTTCGTCGAGCGCGGGGTCGCCCTTGCCGGCGGTTTTCGCGATCATATGCCATTTGAGGGCCTCAACCCTGTCGAGTGGCGCACCCTGTCCGCTCGCCAGCACACGCGCGAGGCGGTTCTGGGCGATCGGATTGTTTTGTCTGGCCGCCTTGCGCAACAGCGCGACCGCGGCGGCTTCGTTCTTGGGCGTGCCCGTGCCGTTATAAAGCGCAATCGCGTATTCGACCTCGGCATCGACATTGCCGGCAAGGGAAGCTGCCTGTAGCAGCTGCGCCGCCTTCTCAACGTCTTTCGGGACGCCGGTGCCTTCTTTGTAAAAGGTTGCGAGCGCGTATTGGGCTTCCGGACTGCCGGCGTCGGCGGCCATGCGAAGCAATTCCGCCGAGCGCCTGAGGTCCTGCGGCAGCGTCTCTCCGTCGAGATAGAGCAGCGCGAGATTATACGCCGCCTTGGGGTTGCCTAGCTTTGCCGAGGACGCCAGCAATTTCACGGCTTCCTCGCGATTGACCGGACCGCCGCGGCCGGCGAGGCGTAGCATCGCCAGTTCGAACATGGCCTCGCGGTCGCCGGCATCGGCGCCACGCCTGTACCAGTCGGCGGCCTTCGCATCGTCGCGCTTGACGCCGAATCCGTTGGCATAGAGTTCGCCGAGCATCGTCATCGCCTTCGGATCGCCGTTCTCCTGCGCGCGCTTGGTCGCGAGATCGAATGATGTCTTGTAAAAGCCGCGCTGATAGGCGCCATACACCAGATCGACATTGGGATCGTCAGGGGTCGGTGCCGGCGTGACCGTTGCGGCCGGCGTGGCCGATGGAGCCGGGGCGGGCGAGGCAGGCTTTTTGGCAATCAACCTCGCTTTCGCTCTCGTAGCCGGCTTGCTCGAAGTCTGTGCGGCCGGCGGCGCCAGCGAAACCTGCGCCGCCGCGCTTGCCGCGAACACCAGAAGACTTGCGGGGATCAGGATTGACCGCAGGATCGTCATTTCCGGCGTTATCCCTGCTCGGCCTTGGCTGTTCTGGAAGGCGCGGCGTGGGCCTGCCTTATAGCCTGCTCGGCCTCCTTCAGCGCAGCCTCCGCGCCGCGCGGATCGGTCCAGACGAAATCGCCGACCAGGACAAAATCCGCGCCTGCCGCGGCGAATTCGAAGGCCTCCTCGCGTGAGGCTGCGAAGCCGACGCACGGTGGCTCGAACAGCTCCTCCCACCATTGCAGGCGCTCGGCGATGGCTTCGCTCGACGGCCGTTGCCCCTGTGCGTCGGGCTCGCCGAACAGCACATAATCCGCGCCCAATTCGCCCGCCGCCATCGAATCATGCCGCGTGGCAAGTCCGCCGACGCCGGCGATGCGGTCGGGCTTCAAGGTCGGCAACGCATCCTCGAGCGCAGCGATGCCGGTCAGATGCGCGCCGTCGGCGCCGGCGCGCGCGACGAGTTCGACATGGCCGTCGAGCAGCAGCGCCGCGCCCTTGTCCTGGATCGCCGGTGCCAGCGCCTTGATGCGCGAGATCATGGTGCGCTGGTCGGTAGGCTTGAGCCGCAGCAGCACCGCCGCGACATCGGCGGCCGCAAGCAGCCGCGGAAGGCCCGCCAGCAGGGCTTTCGGATCGTCCACGACCGGCGTCGCGAGATAGAGGCGCGGCACGGGGCGCAGCGGTACAGGTTTCGTGGCCAAATCTATGCCGCCTTCTTTGCTTCCAGCTCGGGCTTCCATTCGCCTTTGCAGGCCAGCGAATTCATCCGCGCGCGGTGGGTGAATGCCCGCTGGCCGGCTGCGACGTTCTCGGCCTTGCCCGACCACGCCTTCTGCGGCGCCGCCTGCAGCGCGCGTCCATAGGAGAAGGTGAGGCGCCACGGCAGGTTGCCGATCCGGTTCATGGCGTCAAGATGCGCGGTGGCGTCCTCGTCGGATTGGCCGCCGGAGAGGAAGGCGATGCCGGGCACCGCCGCGGGAACGCACGCCTTCAGCAGCCGGATGGTTTTCTCGGCGACTTCCGCGACGGGGGATTGCCTGGCGCTTTTCTTGCCCGGGACAACCATGTTGGGTTTCAGGATCATGCCTTCCAGTGCGACGCGCTGGACCCGCAATTCCTGGAACGTCTTGTTGAGAACCCGCTGGGTCACCTCATAGCAGCGATCGATGTCATGGTCGCCATCCATCAGGACTTCCGGCTCGACGATCGGAACAATCTGCGCGGCCTGGCACAATGCCGCGTAACGCGCCAGCGCGTGGGCGTTGACGTGGATTGCGGTCATGGTCGGAATGCCCGGGGCAATGTCGATCACCGCGCGCCATTTGGCGAAGCGCGCGCCGCGCTCGTAGTATTTCTTCAAGCGCTCGGCCAGCTTGTCGATGCCCACGGTGACCAGTTCGCCCGGGCAATTCGGCAGCGCCTGCGTGCCCTCATCGACCTTGATACCGGGTATCGCGCCGGCCTGTTCGATCAGCCGGATCAGCGGCGTGCCGTCCTTGGCGTTTTGCCAGATGGTCTCGTCGTAGAGAATCACGCCGGAGATATATTGCGTCATCGCCTCACCGGTGCGGAACAGCATTTCGCGGTAGTCGCGGCGAGACTCTTCGGTCGATTCGACGTTGATGGCGTCGAAGCGCTTCTTGATGGTGCCTGAGGATTCGTCGGCGGCGAGGATGCCCTTGCCTGGCGTGACCATGGCGAGAGCGATCTTGTTGAGTTCGGCGAGACTCATCGGGGCGTCCTCCAGAGCTGGCTGCGTTCCGACGCGTTTTCTTCAATGCAAGCCACCCGGATCGTGCCCGGGGCAGGCCTCGCTCGAAAACGCTCTTGCAAACCAAAATAGGCGGTTCTCGGGCAATTGCCGAGAAAACAATGGTCGCAGGCGACAGCGCGGGGGCTCAATGTCGTCAGGCGACTTTCGGATCGAGCTCGCCCTTGACGTAACGCTTGGCCATCTCGGCCGTGGTCAGCACCTTCTTGATCTTGCTCGCTTGGCCGGCGGTGTTGAACTCCTGCAGCCGTTGTTTGCAGAGCTTGGTCATCGCCTCCATCGCGGGCTTGAGATATTTGCGTGGATCGAATTCTTCCGGATTATCCTTCAGCACCTTGCGGATCTGACCGGTCATCGCCATCCGGTTGTCGGTGTCGATATTGATCTTGCGCACGCCGTTCTTGATGCCGCGCTGGATCTCGGACACCGGCACGCCCCAGGTCGGCTTCATCTTGCCGCCATTGGCGTTGATGATGTCCTGCAGGTCCTGTGGCACCGAGGATGACCCGTGCATCACCAGGTGCATGTTCGGCAGTTTGCGGTGAATCTCCTCGATCACGTTCATGGCCAGAATGTCGCCATCCGGCTTGCGCGTGAATTTGTAGGCGCCATGCGAGGTTCCCATCGCGATCGCCAGCGCGTCGACCTTTGTCTCCTTGACGAACTTCACGGCCTCGTCCGGATTGGTGAGCAGCTGGTCGTGCGAGAGCTTGCCCTCCGCGCCGTGGCCGTCCTCCTTGTCGCCCATGCCGGTCTCGAGCGAGCCGAGCACGCCGAGCTCGCCTTCCACCGAGATGCCGCCGAGATGGGCCATGTCGGTGACCTTCTTGGTGACGCCGACATTGTAGTCCCAGTCGGCGGCGGTCTTGCCGTCGGCCCTCAGCGAACCGTCCATCATCACCGAGGTGAAGCCGGCCTGGATCGCGGTCATGCAGGTGGCGGGTTCGTTGCCGTGATCGAGATGCACGCAGACCGGAATCTGCGGATAGATTTCGGTGACCGCATCCATCATATGCTTGAGCATGACGTCATTGGCGTAGGACCGCGCGCCGCGCGAGGCCTGGATGATGACCGGCGCGTCCAGCGAGGAGGCGGCCTCCATGATGGCGAGCGCCTGTTCCATGTTGTTGATGTTGAAGGCCGGCACGCCGTAATCGTGCTCCGCAGCGTGATCGAGCAATTGACGCAACGTGATCCGAGCCATAGATCCTTTTCTCCGTTTTGGGGCTGCAATGCCCGATCCGGCAATCTAACTTACTTTTAAAACCTCGACACCGGGCAACGGCTTGCCTTCCATCCATTCAAGAAACGCGCCGCCCGCGGTCGAAACATAGCTGAAATCGCCGGCCACGCCGGCCTGGTTCAGCGCCGCCACCGTGTCGCCGCCGCCGGCGACCGAGACCAGCTTCTTCGCCCTGGTCCGCTCGGCCGCGTGCCTGGCCGCGACCATGGTGCCGCGGTCGAACGGCGTCATCTCGAACGCGCCGAGCGGGCCGTTCCACACCAGCGTCGCGGCGTCGTCGATCGCCGCATGGATCCGCGCCACCGACTGCGGCCCGACATCGAGGATCATGCCGTCGGCAGGGATCGCGTCGAGGCCGTAGGCATGCGACGGTGAATTGGCCGCGAAGTGGAACGCCACCACGGCATCCACCGGAAGGATGATGGCGCAATTGGCGGCTTTCGCCTTTTCGAGGATGCGCAGCGCGGTCGCCGCGAGATCCTTCTCCGCCAGCGACTTGCCGATGCCGATCCCTTGCGCATGCAGGAAGGTGTTGGCCATGCCGCCGCCGATCACCAGGGCGTCGACCTTGCTGACGAGATTTTCCAACAGGTCGATCTTGGTGGAAACCTTGGCGCCGCCGATGATGGCGATCACCGGCCTGGTCGGCGCTTCCAGCGCCTTGTTCAGCGCGTCGAGTTCGGCCTGCATGGTGCGCCCGGCATAGGCCGGCAATTTGTGGCCGAGGCCCTCGGTGGAGGCGTGCGCGCGATGCGCCGCCGAGAAGGCATCGTTGACCCAGATGTCGCCGAGTTTGGCCAGCTCAGTGACGAAGGCAGGATCGTTCTTCTCTTCTTCTTGATGGAAACGCGTGTTTTCGAGGCAAAGGATATCGCCGTCCTTCATCACTGCGATCGCCTTTTGCGCGGGCTCCCCGATGCAATCATCCGCAAAGGCGACCGGCTTCTTGATCACGTTCGCCAGCGCTGCGGCGACCGGCTTCAGCGACTCCTTGGGATCGCGCCCCTTGGGCCGGCCGAAATGCGCGAGCAGGATCACCTTGCCGCCCTTGCCGGAAATCTCAAGGATGGTGGGCGCAACGCGCTCGAGCCTTGTGGTGTCGGTGACGCGGCCTTGCTCCATGGGAACATTGAGATCGACGCGCAGCAGCACGCGCTTGCCCTTTACGTCGACGTCATCGAGGGTGCGGAAGTTAGGCATCTTGGCTCCAGGTCGTCGTCACCCTGAGGTGCGAGCGGCGCAGCCGCGAGCCTCGAAGGGTGATCGTGCCGTCATCCTTCGAGGCGCGCCAAGTGGCGCGCACCTCAGGATGACGGTGAGAGACTTACAGCAGCTTCCCCATCGCCACGGCGGTGTCGGCCATGCGGTTGGAGAAACCCCATTCGTTGTCGTACCACGACATCACCCGCACCAGCGTGCCGTTCTGCACCTTGGTCTGATCCATGTGGAAGGTGGAGGAATGCGGGTCGTGGTTGAAGTCGATCGAGACGTTGGGCGCGGTGGTGTAGCCGAGGATGCCCTTGAGCTGCTGCTCCGAGGCGCGCTTCATCGCCTCGTTGATCTCCTTGGCGTCGGTCTTGCGCGAAGCCACGATCTTCAGATCGATCACCGAGACGTTCGGGGTGGGAACGCGGATCGCGACGCCGTCGAGCTTGCCGCTCAATTCCGGCAGCACCAGGCCGATCGCCTTGGCCGCGCCGGTGGAGGTCGGAATCATCGACATCGCCGCCGCGCGGCCGCGATAGAGATCCTTGTGCAGGGTATCGAGCGTCGGCTGGTCGCCGGTATAGGCGTGGATCGTGGTCATGAATCCGGTCTCGATGCCGACGGTGTCGTTCAGCACTTTCGCCACCGGCGCGAGGCAGTTCGTGGTGCAGGAACCGTTGGAGACGACCAGATGATCCTTGGTCAGTTTGTCGTGGTTCACGCCGTAGACGATGGTCGCATCGGCGTTCTCGGCCGGCGCGGAAACCAGCACGCGCTTGGCGCCGGCGGCAAGATGCAAGGCAGCCTTTTCCTTTGCGGTGAAGATGCCGGTGCATTCCAGCGCGATATCGACGCCGAGTTCCTTCCACGGCAATTTCGCAGGATCGCGCTCGGCACTGACCTTGATCTTGCCATTGCCGACGCTGATCGAGTCGCCGTTGACGGTGACGGTGCCGGGGAAACGGCCGTGCACCGAATCGAAGCGCAGCAGATGGGCGTTGGTCTCGACCGGGCCGAGATCGTTGATTCCGACCACTTCGATATCCGTGCGGCCGGACTTGGCGATCGCCCGCAGCACGTTGCGGCCGATGCGGCCAAACCCGTTGATCGCGACCCGGACTGCCATGCTCGTTTCTCCTCTAAAGCTGATGCCGTCCCCGCGGGACGCATGGCCTGCGGAGATTTGGACGGCGGATCGCCCGGTTCGGCCGGACGAGGACGGACTATATGGCTTTTTAGCTAGACCTTTTTCCGGTCAAGCTCAACCGTCAGAAGCGGGTATCGAGCAAGATCGGTTCCGATTGAAATCAGAACCGACCTCTAAAATCTTTTGTTTTGACGGGTTTTCTTCACGCGAACCGGTAACCACTTCGCTCGAAAACGCCTTAGACGCGTTTCAGTACTGCGTTAACCGCGGCCTCGGCGGTAATTCCGAAATGCTTGAACAGTTCCTTGGCCGGCCCGCTCTCGCCGAAACCGTGCATGCCGACAAATACGCCATCCTGGCCGATCACGGCGTCCCAGCCCCAGCGGACCGCGGCTTCGATCGCCACCTTGACCGGGGCCTTGCCGATGATGGCCTGTTGCCGGTCGGCCGGCTGCGCCAGCAGCAATTCGAGCGAGGGCACCGAGACCACCCGCGTCGCAATGCCGCGGTCGGCGAGCTGTTTCTGCGCGGCCACCGCGATCTCGACCTCGGAACCGGAGGCAAACAGCGACACCCTGGCCTCGTTTTGGGCTGCGACCAGCTCATAGGCGCCATGGCTGCATGGATTGTCCGCCGGCGCCGAGGTGCGCAATTGCGGCAGGTTCTGGCGGGTCAGTGCCAGCACCGTCGGCCCGTTGGTGCGGTTGAGCGCGAGTTCCCAGCACTCGGCGACCTCGACCGCGTCGCAGGGACGGAACAGCCGCATGTTGGGAATGGCGCGCAACGCGGCGAGATGTTCGACCGGCTGATGGGTCGGGCCGTCTTCGCCGAGCCCGATCGAATCGTGGGTCATCACATAGACGACGCCGGTGCCCATCAGCGCCGCGAGCCGCATCGCCGGACGCGCATAGTCGGTGAACACCAGGAAGGTGGCGCCATTTGGCGCGAAGCCGCCGTGCAGGAAGATGCCGTTCATGGCCGCGCACATGCCGTGCTCGCGGATGCCGTAGTGGATGAAGCGGCCCTTCGGGGTCTTGGCCGAGAAGGCCACCGCCGATTTTGCCTTGTTGTTGTTGGAGCCGGTGAGATCGGCGGAGCCCGCCACAAATTCCATTGGCATCGCCGCCGCGATCGCCTCGATCACGGACTCGGAGGATTTGCGGGTGGCGACATTCTGCGGGGTCTCGAGCAGCGCCTTCTTGTGGGCCTTGAAGGCCTTCGCCAGCGCTGCCGGCCGCTCGTGCTTCAAGCGACGCTCGAATTCAGCGCGCTTGCGATTGCCCAGTTCCGCAAAGCGCGCTTCCCATTCCCGGCGCGGCGCGGCGCCGCGGCTGCCAACCTCGCGCCAGGCCTTCAGCACGTCGTCCGGCACCGAAAACGGCTCGAGCGAGATGCCGAGTTTTTCCTTGGCAGCCTTGAGTTCATCGGCGCCGAGCGCCTCGCCATGGGCTTTCGCCGTGCCGGCCTTGGTCGGCGCGCCGTAGCCGATCGTGGTCTTGCAGGCGATCAAGGAGGGCTTGTTGGACTTTTGCGCGCGCGTGATCGCAGCCGAAATCGCCTGCGGATCCTGACCGTCGATCAGCTCGGCCGCCCAGCCAGCCGACTTGAACCGTTTCACCTGATCGACCGAGTCGGCGAGCGAGATCGGGCCGTCGATCGAGATGCCGTTGTCGTCGTAGAGCACGATCAGCTTGTTGAGCCGCCAGTGCCCGGCCATGGCGATCGCCTCCTGCGACACGCCCTCCATCAGGTCGCCGTCGGAAGCGAGCACATAGGTATGGTGGTCGACGATCTTCTTGCCGTATTCGGCGGCGAGCATCCGCTCCGCCAGCGCCATGCCGACCGCGGTCGCAATGCCCTGGCCGAGCGGGCCGGTGGTGGTCTCGACGCCGCGGGTGCGGAAGTTTTCCGGATGGCCCGGGGTCAGCGAATCGACCTGGCGGAAACGCTTGATCTGGTCGAGCGTCATGTCCGGATTGCCGGTGAGATAGAGCAGCGCATAGAGCAGCATCGAGCCGTGGCCGGCCGACAGCACGAAGCGGTCGCGGTCCGGCCATTTCGGATCAGCGGCGTCGAATTTCAGGAACTGCGTGAACAGCACCGTGGCGACGTCGGCCGCGCCCATCGGCAGGCCGGGATGCCCGGATTTCGCCTTCTCGACAGCGTCCATCGCGAGCCCCCGGATCGCATTGGCCATACGGGAGTGATCGACATGCGTCATGATGAAAGTCCGCCTGAAATGAGATGCTTGATGGCGATCCGCTGGGGCCAGCGAATTACCCGGCGCGCGCCTGATGGCCGAGCCAGATGGCAACGGGAAGTCAAAGGGGGAATAGCACCTCACTTCCCGGAGTCCAAGGCAATGGAATGCACCGCACCGCGGAAAACTTGCTTAGCGGTGCATAGTTCCGAAGCGGCGTTGCGCTGGCCTCGCTTGCCACGTAAATTTCATCGGCTAAACGCTTGCCGGATCGCCGATTTTGCCATGCGTCCGGCTTACGGAAGGTGCGCGCTGTGAGCGATCATCCCGCCAACGGATCGGGCAACGCCGAGCCGGCTGCAGTCGACATCGAAGCGGCGACGCGCCGGCTGATGGCGGCGCTCGACGCATTGGAAAGAGCGGTCGAGCGGCGGCACGAAGCCGACCGCGACGAGAATGAGCTGGCGGCCCGGATTCAGGCGCTTGGCACGGATCGATCGCGACTGGCCGATGAACTCGACGGGTCGCTGGTGCGGTCGCGCAGGCTGGAGCGCGCCAACCGCGAGATCGCCGAACGGCTTGACGCGGCGATCGGCACCATCCGTTCGGTGCTCGATGCGGGAGAGAGTTCATGAGCCATATCAACGTCACCATCAACGGCCGGCAATACCGGATGGCCTGCGAGGAAGGCCAGGAGGTACGGCTCCTCAAGCTCGTCGAGAGTCTCGAATCGCGAATCGATAGCCTGCGCGGCAAGTTCGGGGAGGTCGGCGACGCGCGGCTGACCGTGATGGCGGCGCTGACGGTGTGCGACGAATTGCTCGACGCCGGCAACCGGATCCGCAGCCTGGAGGAGGAGATCGCTGCGCTGCGCGACGTCCGCGTGGCCGCGGCCGATCGCGCCAGGGCGACGCAGGTCGCGGTAGCCAATGCGCTGAACGCCGCCGCCGACCGGATCGAGAAAACCACGCAGGTGCTGAACCGCACGATCGGCGGCGGCGTCGCGATCGGCTAATTTCTTACTTACCCTCCCCTGGAGGGGGAGGGTCGCCCGCGCAGCGGGCGGGGTGGGGTGAGCCGCACAAATGGTCTCGACATCAATCCGCCGGGCAGCAGCCAAACGATTGCGCGCCAATACGACGCCACACGAGCGCACATTGTGGCGCGCGCTGAAAGAACTGCCGGTGGACGGCACGCATTTTCGGCGGCAGGCGCCGATCGGTCCCTATGTCGTCGATTTCCTTTGCCCGGCAGCATATCTCGTCATCGAACTCGACGGCGGACACCACAATAACGATGAGACGGCTGAACGCGATCGCGACAGGCAGCTTTGGCTTGAGCAGGAAGGATACCGTGTTGTCCGCTTTTGGAATTCCGAGATCGCCGGTGACCTGAGGGCTGTACTCGAACGGATTTATGTGGAGTTGCATGGTTCGCGGGATGCTGAAGCTCAACCGCTGAAACACCGGCGACGACGACAGACCTTCACCCCACCCCGCCTGCTACGCAGGCGACCCTCCCCCTCCAGGGGAGGGTAATGGACCGCCTTATCGCTGGCGGATTGGGGCAACCATGGTTAGATTGGCAATGCGAGGCTGCGTCGCGCGTCAGGAGCCATATATCCCCGGGGCCTTATCGATCCTTTAGGGAACTGTCCCTGGCCGGGTCCGTGGACCCGGACATATGGTGCCCACCTACTTTCGTAGGGAACTCCGGGATCGAGCGCTCCAACGGCCATTGCGGCTTCGCACTTTTGTTTTCTGTTTTGCGTCGAGTAATTTCCCTAGGTCCGTTCGCCACATCCCGTCATACCCCTCACCGGGTCTCGCCTTCGGCGAGCCCGATGACAGGCTCCGGCGGGGTATCCAGTAGGCCTTCGGCTTCGCGGTTCTATCGCGAGTGTTCTGGAATACTGGATCGCCCGCTTTCGCGGACGATGACGAGTAAGACGGGCGAGGACAGTGACACAAAGCGCCATACGTCCGATCGCATGCCTCATCTTGCCGCCAGTACATCCAAAGCCGATCTCCGCGCCGCCGCGCTGGCGGCGCGCGATGCGTTGAGCGACGAAGAGCGCGCGGCCGCGGCGTTAGCCGTCGCCGCGCGAGGGTTGCCGGTTGATATCGCGCCCGGCACGGTTGTCTCCGGCTATGCACCGATCCGCGGCGAGATCGATCCTGCTCCCTTGATGCGGGCGCTTGGCGCGCAAGGCGCGCGGCTCGCGCTGCCGGCGGTTCTGGCGCGCGGCAAGTCGCTGGCCTTTCGGGCATGGTTGCCCGACGACAGGCTGATGCTCGGACCCCTCGGCATTCTCGAGCCGTCGCCGGCCGCCGCCGAGGTCATCCCCGACATCCTGCTGGTGCCCCTGGCGGCGTTCGACCGGTTCGGTCACCGCATCGGTTACGGCGCCGGTCATTACGACTTCACGCTGGCGCATTTGCGCAAAGCCAAACCCGTAGCGGCCATTGGGCTCGCCTTCGCCGCGCAGGAAATCGATGCCGTTCCGGCGCTGCAGCACGACGAGCGGCTTGATTATGTGCTAACGGAAACGAAAGTATTCGATTTCCGGAGTTTGTGATTTGCGAATTTTGTTCGTGGGCGACGTCGTCGGCAGGGCCGGTCGATCAGCCGTTTCAGAGCATCTTCCCGGCATGATCCGCGACTTCCGCCTCGATCTCGTCGTCGTCAACGGCGAGAACGCGGCCGGCGGTTTCGGCATTACGGAAGCGATCTACCAGGAACTCATCGACGCCGGCGCCGACGCCGTCACGCTCGGCAATCACGCCTGGGATCAGCGCGAGGCGCTGGTGTTCATCGAGCGCGCGCCGCGGCTGGTTCGCCCGGCGAATTTTCCAAAGGGTACGCCCGGCCGGGGTGCGGCGCTGGTCGACGCCAAGAACGGTCAGCGCGCGCTCATCGTCAACGCCATCGGCCGCGTCTTCATGACGCCGTTCGATGATCCGTTCGCGGTGGTCAACCGTGAACTCGAAGCCTGTCCGCTGCGGATGGCAGCCGACGCGGTCGTGGTCGATTTCCATGGCGAGGCGTCGAGCGAAAAGCAGGCCATCGGATTCTTCTGCGACGGCCGCGCCTCTCTCGTGGTCGGCACCCACACCCATGTGCCGACCGCCGACCATCAGATCCTGACCTCCGGCACTGCCTACATGACCGACGCCGGCATGACCGGCGATTACGACTCGATCATCGGCATGCAGAAGGACGAGCCGCTGCGGCGCTTCACTTCGGGGATTCCGTCGGCGCGATTCGAGCCGGCGCTGGGCGCGGCGACGCTGTCGGGCGTCGCGGTCGAGACCGACGACGCGACCGGGCTGGCGCTCAGGATCGCGCCGGTGCGGATCGGGGGCAGGCTCGAGCCGGCGATGCCGGGATTTTGGGTGGGGTAGGAGACGGCCACGCTGGAATCGGACGACGGCCGATCACGCAAGATATTTTCCTTTCCGATGGGTCCTTGCGGGATTGCAGGTGGACACACCGCCGTACCGCTCCGGCGACGGACTCGTAAATGAAATTTTAGAAAGAAATCGAATTTTAGAAAGATCGCGGGCTTCGATTTTCGGCGTCGCGCGTTAACTCGCGGTGGTGCCCCGAACCGCTTTGCCGCCTGATGATTGCGAAGCCGCATGGCTCCGGCGGGTCGCGTTTTCCTCGATTGCGCGGGCCGTGGTCGCCGACCGTGCCCCATCACACTCCCCGGCAGAGAGCAGGGGCGGTGGTCGGGATCTAGAGGAGAACGATGATGACGAACCTCCAATTCGTTGGAGCCGCCGCACTTTCGCTGATACTCGCCGGCCCGGCGATGGCAGCCGGCAGTGGCGGCTACGGAATGCATGGCGTGTATCCGGAGCACGATGGCCGGGTGTTTCATAGAATGCCTGCCCAGGACTTCGACCATTTTGACCTCGGCATCGCGCGTCCGACCTATCCCTCAGGATGGGGTGGCCCCTATGGGGACGGGCAATACCCGGGCACAATCGACCAGAATATGGGCCCTCCCTATTGGGGGCGTCGATAGAGCGATAGCAGGGCTGGGAGGCGGAACGTCGTACGCACGGTCCGTTCCAGTAGCCAATGATCCAGACCGGGCATTGCTCGCCGGTTGAAAGCCTGCGCGCCCCAGAGCGAGATGACTTTTCGATAAATTGTCATCTCGCTCTAGCCTTTTGTTTGAGCATGATCTTTTCGGAAAGCCGCTGCCCACTTTTGCGGCGAAGCCGATCTCGCAATCGAACATTTCGAGACGTCGTTGCGGCTTGATCCCCGCACCATGCGGCGGGCGTTTCATCTGACCGGCATCGGCATTTGCCATTTCTTCCAGCGGCGTTTCGACAGGGCGGCCGCCGTTCTGGAGACGTCGTTCCGCGAACTGCCGAGCTACCCCCTCACGGCGTGGTTTCTCGCCGCCTGCTATGCGCAGGTGGGACGCCTGAGCGAGGCACGTGAATTCGCGAGCCGCCAGGCCATTGGTCCCGGCGGGCCGTGGCTCATCATCGGACGGACGTTCAGCAATCCCGCGCAACGCGAATTGGCGTTATCGGGGCTCCGGCTCGCGACGGGGGAAGAAACATGAGCCGAAAGCGGCGGCATCGTTCCCGTCGCCGATATCGCGCACGCGGCCCCGCTGGTTGAGCAGCCGTTCACCGGTCCCTCGGCATTTCACTTCCGGATGAATACGGGGTCCGTAAAAGTCCCGCTGTGGCTGGCACGACATTCGCATCTGTATTGGCCTGTCGTTATTGGCCTGTCGTTTCCTTCCCTGGAGATCAAATGGGTGAAGTCATCAAATTCCCGAAGCCCGGTCGCAGCCGGGACGAAGCCCGCCTTATTCAAGAGGCCCGCGCGTTATACGAGAGCGTGTTTCCGGCCGAAAAAGGCCCCGCCGTCGTGAAGCAGAACATGCCGGCACAGGGCCAGGAACCTCATTCGATCGGCGGGACGCAGCAGCACGCGTAGTGCGCAGGGCGGATCAGCGTCAGCCTGATCCGCCCCATGGCCTGCTTCAAGATCTGGACGGAGAACGCGAGGCAACTCGCTTGAACGTCAGTTGAAGGTATTTCTACGCTCGAAGTCGCCGGAGCTATTCCCGGGAGCGAAGTCGTCGCCACGGTCGAAGCCGTAGGCTTCGTAAGGCCTGCCGTAGCCGACTCTTGGTGCCTGTTGAACAGACAGCTGCCTGTGCATGCGGTGGTGATGATGACCTTGCGCGGCCATCGCCGGAGACGCCAGCATCAGCGAAAGCGCGGCTATTCCAATCAATCTGAAGTTCATGGTGATCCATTTTCCTGTCGTTGGGCGAACGGAGCGCGACAGGTTTCGTTGTCAACGATACCTCACGCGATCGAACGCCAGTTGTTGATCCGCCAGTTGTTGATCTCTGGCGCCGCTGACATAGGAATCCCGTTTCGCCATCACCATTAAATTCAGTGTTAGAGAAGTAACTCATCTTTCAAGCGGGCGTGATTGGCGAGCCGATGAATTCAAATGCATTTGAGGTGCCCACTGATTTGCCTGTCGGGCTGCTTGTTGACTTTGGCTGCTCCTCGGCTGTCCAGACCTCCGTCGAAAAATATTTCGCTTCGCGATTTGGTAGACGCAGCATTACTGATTCCGTCATCCCGTCCCGATAAGAGGGACGTACGCGTCGTCACGAACGTTGGGTGCGGGATGCGGTGGACGTTTTGGCGACGCGCTGACGAGCGGCGCCAAGGCGGACGGCGAAGTCGTGTGGTCCTGACGCCCCGACGCTGGCGTCAAGTTGGCGATGATGCTTCGCATCACGCCGGCGACAGTGGCAAGAAAGCCCGGTCACTGGGGAGAGCGCGAAGGAAACCGTTAAAACCATTGCGCGGGGAATGCCGGGTGTTTCCGGTGTGACCGTGGTGACTAACGCGCGTGTTTTCTACACCACGCGCGGCTGCGGGCGCACCAGGCGCCCGGCATTCCCTGCGCCCTCTGATAGCAGAGTGCGATTGAATACCTGAACAACTCCGGCGAAACGCGCCACGGGAACAATCTTGTCATGCCCGGACTTGATCCGGGCATCCATCCATCTTAGTGAGAATTCTTTCGAAAGGGGATGGATCACCGGGTCAAGCCCGGTGATGACGATTTCAAGGATTGTTTGCGAATTGGTTGTTTGACAACTGAACCGCAAAAGCGCCTGGCGCTAGAATCCGAAGAACTTTTCGCGCAAGGCGTCCTCGTACTTAGCCTTCGCGTCCTTTACTTTGCTGCGCATCTCGTCCTCCTCGAAATGCGCCGCCTCCCACGCGTCGACCTCGGCCACGTCGTGATTTACGGAAGCAAGCGCCTCCTCCTTGCGAATGGCTGATATCCAGGCCTCCACCGCGTCCCTGTAGGCAACCTGCAGCTCGTCGAGTTCCGGATGTTCGCCGCTCATTTCAAACCCCCGACCGGTGTCATTCGTCAGTTCCGGCGTTTATAAAGAACCCGAATGAAGAAACGACGACATCGCGTTTTGCAGTCCGGCTTTTGTCCCCACTCTCGGCATGCGGGAAGTCATGGCGAACAATAATACCGAATCCCGGTTTGCCCGGCTGCGCGAGATTCCGCGCGCCGTGTGGGCGCTCGGCTTCGTTTCGCTCCTGATGGACACGTCCTCCGAGATCATCCACGCTCTGCTGCCGGTCTATCTCGTCAGCGTGCTCGGCGCCTCGATGGTGACGGTCGGATTCATCGAAGGCGTCGCCGAGGCAACGGCCTCGATCACCAAGGTATTTTCCGGCGCGATCTCGGACTGGCTCGGCAAGCGAAAATTGTTGGCCGTCATCGGCTATGGATTGGCGGCAGCCACAAAACCGATCTTCCCGCTGGCGCCGTCGGTCGGCTGGCTGTTCGCCGCCCGCTTCATCGATCGCATCGGCAAGGGCATCCGGGGGGCGCCTCGGGATGCATTGATTGCCGATATCGCGCCGGCAAAGTTGCGCGGGGCGAGTTTCGGGCTGCGGCAATCGCTGGATACCGCCGGCGCCTTTATCGGCCCGGCGCTTGCCATCGCCTTGATGTGGCTGACGGCGAATAATTTCCGCACCGTCTTCTGGGTTGCGGTGATTCCAGCGCTTCTTTGCGTGGCGCTGCTCGTGCTTGCGATCGATGAGCCCGAGCGCCCCGCCGGACTTCGCAAGGTGCACTCGCCGTTGAGCGGCGCCGAGCTCAAGCGCCTTGGCCTCGCTTACTGGTTTGTCGTCGGCATTGCGGTGGTGTTCTCGCTGGCGCGGTTTTCCGAGGCCTTCCTGATCCTCCGCGCCCAGGCGGTCGGTCTGCCGGTGATGCTTGTGCCGCTGGTGCTGGTCTTGATGAATCTCGTCTATTCGCTCGCGGCCTATCCGGCCGGCGCATTGTCGGATCGCGTCAACCGCATCACGCTTCTCGGCATCGGCTTCGGCTTTCTGGTGGCGGCCGACCTTGCGCTCGCGTTGACGGACGGCCTTGCGGGCGTTGCCGCGGGCGTCGCGTTGTGGGGATTGCATATGGGATTGACGCAAGGGCTGCTTGCGACGCTGGTGGCGGATACGGCTCCGCCGGAATTGCGCGGCACGGCTTTCGGGATGTTCAACCTGCTCAGCGGACTGGCGCTTCTGGTCGCCAGCGTGCTGGCGGGAGAATTATGGCAGCGCATCGGACCCCAGAGCACCTTCCTTGCGGGTGCGGTGTTTACCGCGCTGGCTTTCGTCGGTCTTGCGGTGGCCCGCCGGATCGCGCCCGAAGTTGGCGACGGCGCCAAATGAGATCGAGCTATAGCGCGCGAGGCTTCAGGACTGCCGAAAGCCCATGCGGAACGCGCCCCAATGGCGGCCGCGGACGTAGATCGGAGAAGAGACGTCCTTCATCAGGACGAAATTGCCGCCGCCCATGTCGCGCCGGTAGGTTTGCAGGAGAAACGGCTTCTTGTTCGCCGCCACCTTTTTCACCGCCCGATCGTTGAACAGCCGCCGGTTGCGGCAGTTGGCGTTGTTCCAGACCGGGTCGGGCCCCTGCGGCAGGCGGTAGTTCGGGTTGTGGGTGGGAAGATAGCCGCCCTTGGCCCACGCCACGCAGAACACGATGCGGGGATCGGTCTTCTGCAGCGGATCCTGGATCGGCGGCAGAATCCGGTCGGTGAATTCGACATAGGAGGTCATGTATTGCTTGGGGTCGGTACCCGGAATTTCGCGGTAGTTCTCGTCCATCAACTGATCGAGGCGGATGTCACCGCGCTCGACGGCCGTCTCGAACGCCGCCGAAATTTGTTTCGCGGTGTCGACTACGGCGTGGATCAGCGGCGCGTCCGAGGTTTCCACCCCGCTGTCGGCGATCAATTCGATCAGGTTCTCGGATAAATCGAGCAGCTTGGCGACCCGGTCGTCGGCGTGCTTGAGGTCGGTCGAGGACAGATCGACGCCCTTGGCGAGATGGCCGAGTTCGTCGATCACCATGTCGCAGTGCGCGAGGTTGGAGGTCGCCGCCTTGGCGACGCCGTCGATCTCCTGGCCGACCGCAGTGAAGCCGTCCTGAACGCGAACGATAATGCCCTGGATCTGCCCGGCGCCTTCACCGGCATTCTTCGCCCGCAGCGAGGCGTCGCCGCTCTCGCCGATCAGACTGCCCACCTGGCCGTCGAGATCGCGAACGGTATCGCCGATCTGATGCGTCGCCAGACGCGTCGCTTCCGCAAGGCTCTTCACTTCGCTGGCGACGACCGCAAAGCCGCGGCCGGCGGCGCCGGCCCGGGCGGCCTCGATGGTCGCGTTGAGCGCCAGGAGGTTGGTTTGCTTGGCGATCGCCTCGATCGAACCGGACACCTTGGCCACCTGCGCGAGCGCGGTTCCGACGGCGCCGAGGCGGCGTTCGATGCGGCCCACCGCCTCGATCAGTTCGGCGATGTGCTGCACCGCCGTCTCGACCACGGCGCGCGATTGCATGATTTCGCTGACGGCGGCGGACGTCGCGGTTTGCACGGCCCGCGACGCGGTGGCGATATCGTGATTGGCGGAAACCATCGTCTCGGCGGTCTTCTGCAGATGCCCGAAACGGTCGGCCTGGCTGGAAACGCGGCCGGCGACCTCCTGCAGGTTCCCGGCGACGTCCGCGAGTTCCACCCCGAGGCCGCCGATCCGGTTCGCAAGCTGATCGACCAGGCGTTCGCTGTTCGAAGACATGGCCGCAGCGTCGTCCTTTCTTGTAGCCTGTGCAACCGACATCGCTGCATTCCTCCGGGTCAAACTCAATGGCTGATTCGTGTTCAAAGCTTGTAGGCCGTGCGGAACCCGCCCCAGTGCCGGCCATTGACGCGGATCGGCACGTCGATCTCGCGCATCATGACGGTTTTGCCGTTGCCCATGTCGCGGGCGTAGCTCTGGATCAGATAGGAGCGCTGGTTGCGTCCGGCGGCGAGCCCCGCTTGGTCGTTGAAGATGCGGCGGTTGCGGCTGTTGGCCGTGTTCCAGGCGACGTCACCGGGGCGTTGCGGATGGGAATAGACCTTGTTGTGCACCGGCAGGTAGCCGTTGCGGTCGATCATCACGCAGAACACCATCCGCGGGTCCTTGGCAAGGAAGGCCTCTTGAAACGCCGGCAGAGCGCGATCCGCCCAGTCGAGGATCCGGGTGCGGTGCTGCACCGGGTTGCTGCCCGGTATCTCGACGTAATCGGTGTCGAACATGTCTTCGATCGAGATCGCACCGCTCGCCACTGCGCTTTCGAAAATCTTGGTCAGCGCGGCGCCTGCCTCCATCGCGCGGGTGACGAATTCGGTGTTCTCGTCGTGGATCGACCACAGTTTGTCTTCGATCTTTTCGGTGAGCTCGGCATCCAGCCTCTCGAAATGGGCCTGCACGCCCGCTTTCGATCGCTCACCGGTGCGAATCCTGCACGCGCCGATGCTCTCCACCGCGGCAGTAAGGGCTTGGTTCAGCGGCAAGGTTTCCGCTTCCGGTCCGCCGATCAGGATGCTCTCCAGCGAGATCTCATACACAGAAGCAGCGACCTTGCCGCGCACGGTCTGGATTTCAATCTTGAGATTGCACGGCAGCCGCTCCCGCTTGCGCCGGTCGTTGCGCAGGTCCTGGCCGAGCAGCACCGCGCAGCGGGCTTTGAGCTTTTGCGCGAACGTGGTGACGGCCTTGCCGGCATCGGCGACATGCTCGCCATGGACTTCGGCTTCCTTGGCCGCGCTGTCGATCTCGGCGGCGCTGTCGCCGACCGAGACGATGAAATGCGACGCGGAGGCGGCGTTGTCGGAGATCTCGCGCGTGGTCTGGTTCTGCTCGCTGACCGCGCCGTTGACGTTCTCGAAAACCGGCCGGATCGCCGCGATCGCCAGCGAGATCCGGTGCACGGCATCGACCGAGCCCGCGGCATCCTTCTGCAGCGCGTCGATCTTTTTCTTGATCTCTTCGGTGGCGTCCTGGGTTTGCACCGCGAGCGCCTTGACCTCGGTGGCGACCACGGCAAAGCCCCGCCCGGCGACGCCGGCCCGGGCTGCCTCGATGGTGGAGTTGAGCGCGAGCAGCGTGGTCTGCCTGGCGATCTGCGAGATCAGGTTGACGACATTGCCGATCGCGGCCGAGGAACTCCTTGAGCCGGTCCACATTGAGGCTGGCTTCCTGGGCGGCGGCCGCGGCCTGGTCGGCGAGCTGGCTGGCGTTGCGGACCTGCGACCCGATACCTTCAGCCGAATGGGTGAACTTGTCGGCGGCCTGCGAGAACGTGGTCGCGGTGGTCTTGGCGGCGCTGCTGCGCCCGGTGAGCGCGTCGGTACGCTGGCGAATGGTGGAGAGTGTCGTTGCGGTCGCCTCGGCGCCGCCGGCAACCGAATTGGCCGCACGCTCGAGCTGACGGATCATCCCGCCGAGTTCCAGTTCGAGCAGTTCAAGGATCTGCTTGGCGGAATCGGCGTCCGAAGCGCCGCCAGCCTCGGCCACTGCCGCGGACTTTGCCGCCTGCGGCTCGAGCGCAGGCACCTCCGGTTCCGGCGGACGTTTCTTGAGCAAACCAAACGCCATGGGCTTTCTCGGTCATTCGAGGATGAGGCCGCTATCCTCCCATCGCGGCATGAAATCAGGGTTAACAATTGCCTCTTGCGCAGGCAGTTGGCACTACTGCGTTACCGAAATTGCCGGCAAATCTTTGATTTTAACCATTTCCCGGCCTATAACGCCGCGCTTTCCACTAAAGACCAACCCGGACGAATCCTGAAAGAGACCGCATGGCCGGACATTCCCAATTCAAGAACATCATGCACCGCAAGGGCCGGCAGGATGCCCAAAAGTCGAAAGTGTTCGGCAAGCTGGCCAGGGAAATTACGGTGGCTGCAAAACTCGGAACGCCCGATCCCGCCATGAACCCGCGCCTGCGCGCAGCCGTGATCGCGGCGCGCCAGGAGAACATGCCGAAGGACAATATCGAGCGCGCCATCAAGAAGGCGATCGGCGGCGAGAGCGAGAACTACGACGAGATTCGTTATGAGGGCTATGGCCCGGGCGGCGTTGCCGTGATCGTCGAGGCGCTGACCGACAACCGCAACCGCGCCGCATCCGATATCCGCTCCTATTTCACCAAGTCGGGCGGCAATCTCGGCGAATCCGGCTCGGTCGCGTTCATGTTCGATCGCACCGGCATCATCGAGTACGACGCCAAGGTCGCCTCCGACGATGCCATGCTGGAGGCGGCGATCGAGGCCGGTGCCGACGACGTCGTATCGACCGAGAACGGCCACGAGATCTACGCGTCGCAGGAAACCTTCCGCGAGGTCGCCAAGGCGCTGGAGGCGAAATTCGGCGAGGCCCGGAAGGCGGCGCTGACCTGGAAGCCGCATAACACGGTTGCGGTGGACGACGAGACCGGCGAGAAGCTGTTGAAGCTGATCGATCTCTTGAACGAGCATGACGACGTGCAGAACGTCTACGCCAATTTCGAGGTCTCGGACGCGCTGGTCGCCAAGATGGGCGGGTAGCTTCAGCGCTCCGCGGATTCGAGATGCCGCGGAGTGCTGGATACCCGCTTTCGCGGGGTATGACGGTCGGGTGTGCTAGGCGCGAGACTCCGGCATGGGGTATAAATTGCCCCATGACACCCCAGCCGATTCGCCAGCCCGTCCGTATCCTTGGCATCGATCCCGGCCTGCGCCGCACCGGGTGGGGCGTCATCGAGGTCGATGGCAATCGCTTGGTCTATGTCGGTTGCGGCTCGGTGGAGCCGCCGGAAGGCCTGCCACTGGCCAGCCGCCTGCTGGCAATTCACGAGGGACTCGCCGCCGTGCTCGGCGACTTCCGCCCCGCCGAGGCCGCCGTTGAACAGACTTTTGTCAACAAGGACGGCGTCGCCACGCTGAAGCTCGGCCAGGCGCGCGGCGTTGCGATGCTGGCGCCCGCGATGTTCGGACTCTCGGTCGCGGAATACGCGCCGAACCAGGTGAAGAAGACCGTGGTCGGCGCCGGCCACGCCGACAAGAGCCAGATTCTGGTGATGCTGAAAATCCTCTTGCCCAAGGCCGAGCCGAAATCTCCCGACGCGGCGGATGCGCTCGCCATCGCCATTACGCATGCGCATCACCGCCAGAGCACGACACTGCGGCTGAGGGTGGTGGAGGTATGATCGGCAAGCTCAAGGGCCTGATCGATTCTTACGGCGAGGATTTTGTCATCCTCGACGTCGGCGGCGTCGGCTATCAGGTGCATTGCTCGGGACGCACGCTGCAGGCGTTGCCGTCGCCCGGCGAGGCCGCGGTGCTCTCGATCGAAACCTATGTCCGCGAGGATCAGATCAAACTGTTCGGCTTCCGCTCCGATGTCGAACGTGAGTGGTTTCGCCTGCTGCAGACGGTGCAGGGCGTCGGCGCCAAGGTGGCGCTCGCGGTGCTCGGCACCTTGCCGCCGGCGGAATTGGCCAATGCGATCGCGCTGCGCGACAAGGCCGCGGTGACGCGCACGCCCGGCGTCGGGCCGAAAGTCGCCGAGCGCATCGTCACCGAATTGAAGGACAAGGCGCCTCACTTCGCCAATGTCGATCCGGCGCTGGTGCATCTTTCAGGCGCGATCGACCATGACCGGGCGCCGCGCCCGGTCACCGACGCGATCTCGGCGCTGGTCAATCTCGGCTACGGCCAGCCGCAGGCGGCGGCCGCGATCGCCGCGGCCTCGCGCAGCGCCGGTGAAAACGCCGAGACCGCGCAGCTCATTCGCCTCGGGCTGAAGGAGCTGGCGAAGTGACCCCGCCCTCCCGGATCGTCACGCCCGAGCGCCGCGCCGATGATGTCGGCGACACCGCGCTGCGTCCGCAGCTGTTGAGCGAGTTCGTCGGCCAGGCGCAGGCGCGCAAGAACCTGTCGATCTTCATCGAGGCGGCGCGCAAGCGCGGCGAGGCGCTCGACCATGTGCTGTTCGTCGGTCCGCCTGGCCTCGGCAAGACCACGCTCGCGCAGATCGTCGCGCGTGAGCTGGGCGTCGGCTTTCGCGCCACCTCCGGGCCCGTGATCGCCAAGGCCGGCGATCTCGCTGCGCTTCTGACCAATCTCGAAGAGCGCGACGTGTTGTTCATCGACGAAATCCATCGCCTGAGCCCGGCGGTCGAGGAAGTGCTGTATCCGGCGATGGAGGATTTCCAGCTCGACCTCATCATCGGCGAGGGACCGGCGGCGCGCTCGGTCAAGATCGAACTGGCAAAATTCACGCTTGTGGGCGCGACGACGCGTGCTGGCCTTTTGACCAATCCGCTGCGCGACCGCTTCGGGATTCCGGTGCGGCTGAATTTCTACACCGAGGAAGAACTGGAAAAGATCGTCACCCGCGGCGCCCGCGTGCTGCAGATCGGCATGACGCCGGATGGCGCCAACGAGATCGCCCGCCGCGCCCGCGGCACGCCGCGGATCGCAGGTCGGCTGCTGCGGCGGGTGCGGGATTTTGCTTCGGCAGCGGACGCCACCTCGATCGACCGTGCCATTGCCGACAGTGCGTTGAGCGCGCTGGAGGTCGACGCCGCCGGTCTCGACGCCATGGACCGGCGCTATCTCACGACGATCGCGATGAATTACGGCGGCGGTCCGGTCGGCGTGGAGACCATGGCGGCGGCGCTGTCGGAGCCGCGCGATGCGATCGAGGACATCATCGAACCCTATCTGATCCAGTGCGGCTATCTGCAGCGCACCCCGCGCGGCCGTCTGTTGACCTCGCACGCGTTCCGGCATCTCGGCCTCACCGAACCGGCACGCGATCCGGCGCAGTTCGGATTGTTCGGGAGCGGGAGCGAGGACGAGTGATGGATCACGGCACGATCAAAATCGTCGCGGCGCTGATATGCGATGATGCGGGCCGGGTGCTCCTGGTGCGCAAGCGCGGCACGACTGCCTTCATGCAGCCAGGCGGCAAACGCGACCCCGGCGAGGATGACATCGCAGCCCTCGCGCGCGAAATCGGAGAGGAACTCGGCTGTGGCGTGGTCCGCGCCTCGATCCGGCCGCTCGGCGAGTTCGACGCCATCGCCGCGAATGAACCGGGCTTTCGGGTGCAGGCCTGCCTGTATGGGATCGATGTGACCGGCGAGATCATACCGTGCCGCGAGATTGACGAGACGATCTGGATCGATCCGACGGCGCCGCCGGATATTCCGCTGGCGCCGCTGACGCGCGACCATGTTTTGCCGCTGGCCTCCGGAGGAAGGGTTGCGGGAAATGCCTGACGAGACGTCGTTCCTCGACGGGGTGATCCGCGACGGCCGCCATCACATGAAGGTCCGCGTCTATTACGAGGACACAGACTTCTCCGGCATCGTCTATCACGCCAATTACCTGCGCTTCATGGAGCGCGGCCGCACCAATCATCTGCGGCTGATGGGGGCCGAGCAGCATGCGCTGTTCGCGGAGGCGCAGGCGGAAACCCCAGGCTTTGCCTTCGTGGTGCGTTCGATGCAGATCGATTACCTCAAGCCGGCGCGCATGGATGATGTGCTCGACGTGGTGACGTGGCCCGTTGTGGTGAAGGGCGCCTCGATCACGCTGGCGCAGGAGGTGCGGCGCGGCGCCGATGTGCTGGTCAAGGCGCAGGTGCGCGTCGCCTTCATCAGCGAGGGTCGGGCGCAGCCGATCCCGAAATCGCTGCGGCTGTTGATGAAGGCTGATCTGACATAGCGTTTTCGAGCGAAGCCCCTCGGACTTGATCGGTGGGTGGGTACCGGTTCGCGGGAAGAAAACGCGTCGGAAAAAAGCTCGAGCCGATAGGCGCTGGCTATCGGCCGATAGGCAGACGGCCATCGACTCTGCAAGCCGCGGCGATAGACTTGCGGCCTCGCCAACAGCTGAGGTCACCATGTCGCGTCCGCCGCTTCCGCCGTTCACCCGGGAAACCGCCGCACAAAAGGCCCGCATGGCGGAAGACGCCTGGAACTCGCGCGATCCCGAGCGCGTCGCGCTGGCCTATACCGAAGACAGCCGCTGGCGCAACCGCTCGGAATTTCTCGAGGGACGCGCCGCGATCGTTGCCTTTCTCACCCGCAAATGGGCGAGGGAGCTCGACTATCGGCTGATCAAGGATCTCTGGGCGTTCGACCAGAATCGTATCGCCGTGCGCTTTCAATATGAATGGCATGACGAGGCCGGGCAGTGGCATCGTTCCTACGGCAACGAGCAATGGGAGTTCGACGAACACGGCCTGATGCGCCGGCGCGAAGCCAGCATCAACGATGTCGCGATTGCCGAGAAGGATCGACGCTTCCACTGGGCCGCGCCCGGTCCACGGCCGACCGATGTACCGGGATTGAGTGATAGTCCATTTTGAAGAATCGACAACGTCGCGATATCCGCGCCGTCGTGGGCTTCTTCCCAGCCTGCGGGAGTGGGTTGGGTAGCCGCGTAGCCGCAAGGCCCACGAAAACTTTCCGGTTCCTTCCGCTTCCGGAGACGGGGTTTTCACAGGAGCCCATCCATCCAGAACAACTTACTCGTGATGAGCATGGGTCTTCCAACTCCGAAGATTCAAAACCAATTGTTGGCGGAGTGTTTTTTCCTTGGAGCGCACATCATGGGCGACGTCATACAGTTTATCCCGAAGTCTGCACTCGAGCGGACGCGGCTGATTCGAGAGGCACGGGCCATATACGAGAGCATATTCCCGACGGAGAAGGGTCCCCGCTAGAGCATGATCCGGAAAAGTGCGAAGCGGTTTTTCGGAAAGATCATGCTCAAACAAAGAGACGAGATCATGATCCGATTCAACCTAATCGGATCATGATCTAGCCAGCAGCGGAACTTCTAGGACGGCGACCCCGCCCCAACGCCTCCCCGCAAGGGAGACGAGAAGAAGACAAGGGAGAGAGAGAAGGACGGTTCGTGTGGGCCTACGCCGCCGCCTTGTGCCGCGCGATTTCGGCCTTGTACAGCTCGAACTCCTTGGTGATCGCTTTGGCGATGCTCGGACGTGCGCGCAGACGCTCGTAATAGGCCTTCACCGTCGGCCACCTCGCGAGGTCGATCGGCGGTGTCGCCATGGTCCAGTTGATGACGGTGACGAGATAGGCATCCGCGACGCTGAAATGGTCGAGCAGGAATTCGCGGCCGTTGAGATAGTTCTCGAGATAGTCGAGCCGTGAAAGGTTCTTGTCGAGGATGTAGGTCTTCACTTCCGGCGACGCTTTCTTGTCGAGCACCGGCACGAACAGTCCCTTGTGCAACTCGGTGCCGATGAAGCAGAGCCATTGATGCAACCGGCTGCGTTCCATGCCGGGTCCACTTGAGATGCCGGCCTGCGGAAAACGATCGGCGACATATTGCAGGATGGCCGCGTTCTCGGTCAGCACCAGCCCGTCGTCGGTGCGCAGTGTCGGCACCAGCCCTAGCGGGTTCACCTCGCGAAAATCCGAGCCGTCGTTCTGCACTACCTTGGTCTTTGGATCGACCTCGAGATAGTTGGCCTCGGCGCCGGCCTCGTACAGCGCGATCCTGGTCGCCAGCGAGCAGGCGAGGGGCGAGAAATACAGGTCCATATGTGCCTCCTTGGTGGTTTGGCTCGGGATCTTGCTTGATTTTTATACTGTTTCGAATAATATAGACCGCGTCAAGGAATTTCTTGCGAAATGGTACAAAAAAGTAAAAGGCCGCCGGCATCCCAACCCGATGCATCTGCGCCGAAGCGTCGCGGCAGGCCGCGCGCCTATCAGCCTGACATCGCGCTCGGCAAGGCGCTCGACCTGTTCCGCAAGGATGGTTTTGCCGCGACGTCGCTCGACGATCTCAGCGCCGCCACCGGCATGAACCGCCCCAGCCTCTACGGTGCGTTCGGCGACAAGCGTGAGCTCTACATCAAGAGTTACCAGCGCTATCGCGCCGATGCCCGCGCGGCGATGCGCGATATCTTCAGGGAGGAAATGCCGATTCGCCAACGGCTGAAGCGGATCTACGCGGTGGCGCTCGATATCTATCTCTCGGGCGAGGCCGGCCCGCGCGGTTGCTTCACGGTGATGACGGCGGCTTCCGAAGCGGTGGCCGATCCGGAAATCCGCAGCATGGTGCTGGAAGGATTTTCCGAACTCGACAAGGCTTTCGCGTCCTGCTTCCGGCTTGCCAAAGAGAGGGGCGAATTGCCTGCGAGCGCTGATCCTACAGTGCTCGCGCAGCTCGCATCCGCAACCATTCACACCATCGCCATCCGCGCGCGGGCGCGCGTGCCGCGCAAGGAGCTGGAGGCGATCGCGAAGGGCGCGATTGACGTGATGATCGGGGCGGCGGCCAAGGACTGAGCCTCGAGTTCAATCAGCTGTCGCCCGCGCGGGGATGGCGGCCGGCCATCAATACCCGCGCGCAGGATCGACGATATTCTCGAGCGCGCCGCCAGCTTCAAAGCGCGTAATCTGGCGCGCGACGTAGCGCGAAATTTCGTCGGGATCGGTGTCGGCGGCGTTGTGCGGCGTCAGCACGACTTTCGGATGGGTCCAGAACGGGCTGTCGGCCGGGAGCGGCTCCGTGGCGTAGACATCGAGCGACGCGCCGCCGAGCGTTCCGTCGTCAAGGCACGCAAGAATGTCGGCTTCGTTCTGAAGCCCGCCCCGTCCGGCATTGATCACGACGGGGGCGCCCATCGGACTGGTTCGGTTCAGCTTCGCGAACAGATCGCGATTGAGGATGTGCCGCGTATCCGGTGTCAACGGCAACAGGCAGACCAGAATGTCCGTCCGCTGCAGAAACGCATCGAGCTGTCCCTTGCCGTGAAAGCATTCGATGCCGGGAATCGCCTTGGGGCTGTTGCTCCAGCCGGCCACGCGAAAGCCGAGCCGTCTCAATACGTCGGCGGCATCCGAGCCGAGCGTGCCAAGACCCATGATGCCGACCGAAACGGCGCCGGCCGGCCATTGAAACTTCGGCTGCCAGCGTTTTTCGCGCTGGCTGGCGCGCAAGTAGGGTTCCTGCCGGTGGTGCATCAGCACATGCAGCACGACATATTCCGTCATCCGATGGGTGAGGTCGCCGACCGAGACGCGAACCAGCGGCACTTTCGGCAGCGACGAATCCGCCATCAGCGCGTCGACGCCCGCGCCCAGGTTGAAAATGACGCGCAGGTTCGGGAATGCCGCGAGCTCGCCCGGGGCCGGCTTCCAGACCGCGGCGTAATGGACATCGGCGGGATCGCCGCTTCCCTCAGGCAGCAGCCAGACCGGGCGGTCGCCGCACACCTCGTCAAACCGGCGCTTCCAGCGCGCAGGCGACCAGTTATCGGTCCCGCCGTGAATGAGCAGGGCGAGCGTACCTTTGTTCATCGCGATTTTGCCTTCTCCAGGGAAACCCGGGCGACCTTACTGGCCCGCGCTTCCGCCACAAAATATTTCCGTTTTGCTGTCGGCCCCGGGCATACTTGTTCGTCCTAGGATCAAACAGGGACCCTTGCCTATGCTTTACGCCATCCTTTGCTATCACGATGAGGACTTCGTCGGCTCCTGGACCAGGGAACAGGACGCCGCCGTCATGGCGAAGCTCGCCGTCGTGCAGGACAAACTGAAAAAGCAGGGCCGGCTCGGCCCGGTGGCGCGGCTGTTGCCGACCACCGCGGCGACGACGCTGCGCAAGGACGAGCCGCCGGTGGTGCTCGACGGCCCCTATGCCGAGACCAAGGAACAGCTGCTTGGCTTCTACGTCGTCGACTGTGAGAGCCTCGACCAGGCGCTCGAGGTCGCGCGCGATCTCGGCGCCGCCAATCCCGGCGGGGCCTACGAAATTCGTCCCGTCGGCGCGTTCAACCCCGGGAGCTCGCCGACGTGACCGATACCGCCTGGATCGATGCCGCGCTGACCTCGGCGCGTCCCCAGGCGGTCGGCGCGCTGCTCCGCTATTTCCGCAATCTCGATACCGCCGAGGAAGCCTTCCAGAACGCCTGCCTTCGCGCGCTGAAGAGCTGGCCGCAAAACGGCCCGCCGCGGGATCCTGCGGCGTGGTTGATCATGGTCGGGCGCAACGTCGCGATCGATGAGGTGCGCCGCACCCGCAAGCAGGAGGCGTTGCCTGAGGACGAGGCAATCTCCGACCTCGACGATGCCGAGGACGCGCTCGCCGAACGGCTCGACGGCTCGCATTATCGCGACGATATTCTGCGGCTGCTGTTCATCTGCTGCCATCCGGACCTGCCGGCGACGCAGCAGATCGCGCTTGCGCTCCGCATCGTCTCTGGCCTCACCGTGAAGCAGATTGCGCGCGCCTTCCTGGTCTCGGAAGCCGCGATGGAGCAGCGCATCACCCGCGCCAAGGCGCGCGTTGCGCACGCCGGCGTGCCGTTCGAGACGCCGGGCGCCGTGGAACGCTCGGAGCGGCTCTCCGCCGTCGCTGCGATGATCTACCTGATTTTTAATGAGGGCTATTCCGCCAGCGGCGACACGTCCGAAATTCGAATGCCCCTGTGCGAGGAGGCGATACGCCTGGCGCGGCTGCTGCTGCGGCTGTTCCAGGGCGAGCCGGAGATCATGGGATTAGCGGCGCTCCTCCTGCTGCAGCACGCCCGCGCCGCGGCGCGGTTCGATGCCTCGGGCGAGTTCGTTCTGCTCGACGATCAGGATCGCACACTTTGGAATGAAAAAATGATCGCCGAAGGGCTGGCGCTGATCGACAAGGCGATGCGCCATCGCCGCAGCGGGCCCTATCAGATCCAGGCGGCGATCGCGGCCCTGCACGTGCGCGCCGCAAGGCCGGAAGATACCGATTGGGCCCAGATCGATCTGCTCTATGGGGCGCTGGAAATCATGCAGCCGTCTCCGGTGGTGACGCTCAACCGCGCGGTTGCGGTGTCCAAGGTGCGCGGGGCCGAGGCGGCGCTGGAAATGATCGAGCCCCTGGGCGAGCGGCTTTCGAATTATTTCCATTTCTTTGGCGTGCGCGGGGCGTTCCTGATGCAACTCGGCCGCAACGAGGAGGCTCGCGTGGCGTTCGACCGCGCCATCGCGCTCGCCAATACCTCCGCCGAAGCCGCCCACATCCGGATGCATCTCGATCGGCTGATCCGCGACAGCCAGCCGCGCGGAACGAAGGTCTCAAAAAAATAGTTTGCCGACCTGTCGGTTCGCGCTCCCTCCGTTCGTCTCTAAGGCATGACCGCCTGTTGAAGAGGGCACGAGCGATGAACATGCAAACCATCCAAATTTTATTCCTGCTGCTTGACGGCATCATCAAGCTGGCGCCGTGGCGGATCGTCACGGAAAAGGTGGATCGGATCGGCTACGGTGCGAGCGAAAGTCTTGCGCGGAGCCTGGGCGTCGTCGCCGCTTCCTGCGCCGGTCTCTGCGCGCTCCCGCCGACCTCGATCTTGGGACCTGCGCTGCTTACCGGCTATGTTGGTGGCGCGATGGCATCGCATACACACTCGGATAGTCCGCTGTTCCGCCACCTCCTGCTCGGATTCTATCTCGGCGTGATGGTATGGGGCGGCCTCTGGTGGTGTGACGGCAGCCTGCGCGTTTGATGGCGCTGTGGAACTGACGTGCTTCGCAAATAATTGCCAGGAAGGAGCGTCACATGTTTGAGGTCATTGCCATTATCGCTGTCGTGCTGGCGATCGCCATAGCGATCGTCCTGATCCTCGCCGCGGCCAAGCCGGATACTTTCAGCGTCCAGCGCGCGGCCGTGGTGAAAGCGCCGCCGGAAGAAATCTTCCCCCTGATCAGCAATTTTCGCCAGTGGGGAAGCTGGTCGCCGTGGGAGAACAGGGATCCGGCGATGAAGCGGAGCTATAGTGGAACCGAGAGCGGCAGGGGCGCGGTCTATGCCTGGGACGGCAACAAGAATGTCGGCTCCGGCCGGATGGAAATTCTCGATGCCACATCGCCGTCGAAAATCATCATCAATCTCGATTTCTTCAAACCGTTCGAGGGTCACAACACCGCCGAGTTCACCATGCTGCCACAGGCCGATGCCGCGACGACGGACATCAACTGGCTCATGCATGGTCCTGCGCCCTTCATGTCGAAGGTGATGCAGGTGTTCATGAATATGGACAAGATGATCGGCAAGGATTTCGAGAAAGGCCTCGCCAATCTGAAAAAGCTTACCGAGAAATAGCCGGACTTGTACGAAGCATCCATCACCAAGGAGCAAAGCGATGCAGATCAATCCCTATCTGTTCTACAATGGCAATTGCGAAGCGGCGTTCAGGTTCTACGAAAAAGTGCTCGGCGCCAAGATTGAGATGCTATTGAGAAATGAGGAAGCCCCGGCAGACATGCCGTCGCCGCCGGAGCGCAAGAAGCAAATCATGCATGGCCGGATGACGATCGACGGTCAGGTATTGATGGCGTCGGATGCGCCTCCCGATCATTTCCACAAACCGCAGGGATTTTCGGTTTCGCTGACGGTCAAGGATCCCGCGGACGCCGAGCGCAAGTTCAACGCGCTGTCCGAGGGCGGCAGCGTGAACATGCCGTTCGGCAAGACCTTTTTCTCGAAGGGCTTCGGTATGTGCTCAGATCAGTTTGGCATCCCCTGGATGGTCAACTGCCCGCTGGAGGGTTGATCGCGCTGTTTGTTCGTTTGGAGCGCGATCGGACACAAGAGCGCTGTGCACCCTCGATCAGATCCGAGGGTGCATTCTTGTCGATCGTTCACCGACAGGTGGGATAGATCGCCGCGAGTTCGCGTCCGCGCAAGAGAAGCAGCCGCGAGGTCAAGCCGCCGTGGCGGCGAATCCAGCCCCGCACCGCGGCGGGATAGGCCTCCAGCACAAGCTCGGAGGCCTCCGGCTCGGCAAACAACCGGCCACGCCGGTCGATCGACCGCGCGGCATGAAATCCCAGCACCGCCCGGCGCGTCACGCAAATGCGTTCGTTCGGTACCAGGCTCAGCACCAGCGTGCAGGCCGAAAGGCAGGGACCGTCAATCACGACGCGTTCGCCCGAAGCACGCACCCGCTCGAACAGGTCCACAAAGGGGCCGACCTCTCCGCCCGGGCTGGCAAGGATGCGCACCTCGGCTTGCGCCGGCGACGGGATGAGCGCGCCCGCGACCGTAGCGAGAAGGATGACTTTCAGGATTGCCATTCGCGGCATGGGCGAGGTCTTCCGATAGGTCTGACCAGATCAGATAATCAACGGCATTTCGGGCGGCAAGGTTCCGTCATTTGTCTGCGCCGGAAACGCCGGCCTCGGCGAAGGTCGCCATTCCCGCGTGACAGGCGAGCGCCGCCGCGGGAAAAATTCGCCACCATCTGTTCGGTGACCGCCTGCGGGTAAGCCGAGACGCCGCGCGCGGCCACGCCATGATTGCCGGCGAAGACCGCGATCGTGACGCGATCGAGCCGCGGAAGTTCGCGGCGCTGCCAGCGCGCAAGCCAAATCGCCAGCTCTTCGAGACGGCCGAGACTTGCCGGCGGTTTCGTCAGCACCTGCTGCCGCTGGGCAGCGATTTCGGGCGCGCGCGCGTCGCCTCCGGGCGGGTCGCGACAGAAGTCGCGGATATCGGCTAGACTGTCGAACTGCATGCGATTCCCCTCGGCGCATCCGCGAATCTGCGACCTCGGAAACTTCTTATCATGCCGATTCCCTGTCATGAATGATTGGCTCGACGATCTCAGGACCGCGGTTGCCTTTCTGACCCGGCTGCCGATGCCGCATCCGGAAGGCGCTGTGCCCCAAAACTTCGTCCGTGCGCACCGGATGTTTCCGCTGGTCGGCGCGGCCATCGGCGGCGCGGTGGGCCTGCTCTGTCTCGCGCTGCGCGGGCTCGGTCTGCCCGACCTCGCCGCGGCGGCGCTGGCGCTCGGGGCAAGCGCGCTCCTGACCGGCGCGCTGCATGAGGATGGCCTTGCCGACGTCGCCGACGGCTTCGGCGGCGGCCGCGATTCCGCAGCGAAGCTGGAGATCATGCGTGACAGCCGGCTCGGGACCTATGGCGCGCTGATTCTGATGGTGAGTTTCGTCGCCAAACTCTCCGCGCTCGCGGCGCTGCCGGATGGGTATGTCGTGCAAAGCCTGGTCGCGGCGCACGCGCTGGCGCGGGGCGTGTTGCCGTTCATGGCCATCAGCCTGACTTACGCGCGCAAGGATGGATTGGCGGCCAATGCCGGCCGGCCGGAATTCGCAACGGCCATGACCGCGGCCGCGTTTGCCTTTCTCATGGCAATGCTGGCATTGCCGTGGCGCGCAGCGCTGGGCGCGGCGCTTGTGGCGATAGCCTGCGCGATCGGCATGGCTTGGCTCGCGCAGCGGCAGATCGGCGGCCAGACCGGTGATGTGCTCGGCGGCGCCGAGCAACTCGGCGAGACCGCGATCCTGCTGCTGCTCGCCGCGCGGTTTGCTTAGCGCATGATCCGCGAAAGTGTGGAGCGGTTTGGCGAAAAGATCATGCGCCATTGAAGGAGAGGCGTCGCATGGGGACCAAGACAAATTTCTGGCTGGTCCGTCACGCCCCGGTCGACGGGCCGCGCGGCGTTATCCATGGTCCGGAGGCGCCGGCGGATATCAGCGATGCCGCAGCCTTCGCCGCGCTGAAAGCGGGATTGCCGGCAAGCGCTCACGTGGTTTGCAGCCCGGCGCGGCGGACCCGGGAGACTGCCGTCGGGCTCGGGCTCGAAGCCGTCGAGCAGAACGCCTTTCGCGAACAGGATTTCGGAGCGTGGACCGGACGACGGCATAACGATCTTGTCGCAGAACTCGGCGATGTCTATCGGGATTTCTGGAAATCGCCGGCGGGCAACCGCCCGCCGGGCGGGGAAAGTTTTGTCGATCAGATCGGCCGCACGGTCGATGGCCTCGCGACACTGCCGGCGGGCGATGTGGTCCTGGTCGTGCATTCCGGCATGATCCGCGCGGTGCTGGCCATCGCGCTCGACCTTTCGCCTGCTGCCGCGCTGCGCTTTGTGATCGATCCGCTGTCGTTGACGCAGATCGACCGCCTCGACAATGGTTGGCGCGTCGTCGCGGTCAACCGGCGCGGGTAGCACCGTCTTGATGCTTGCGCAGGCTTGTTCGTGAGCGCGCCCCGGCCGGGGCGCGCATTCGTTTGGTCCTCGGCTTGCCCGGGATCGCAGTCGATCAAGCTGCCCGGTTCTTGATCGCGCCGACGATCGCCGTCAGAACGGCGCCTGCAACACCGCCACCGGCCACCTGGCCGATGATGCTGCCGATATCCGGCGTCGAGGCGGAATTGGCGAGCATCGGAATCAGCATGCCGAGGATCTGTCCTCCGGCGCCGCCACCGATGGCGCCGGCGATGGTGTTTCCGAGCGTACCGAGATCGATGTTCTTGGCCGCACCCGCGGCAATGTTTCCGCCGACGGCCCCGCTGATGATCTGGATGATGAGGTTGATGAGCATTCCCGACATGACGCGAAACTCCCCCCGATCCGGTGCTAAGTTTCAGCGTTGCGTCGGCGCCGGACCATCGCCGCGCGCGCGCAGCTTAGGCGCTTGAACCGGGAAGGTCATGCTGCGCCAGCGAAAGATTCTGAAAAAATCAGAAAGATCGCCAGCGCGCGAAATGAAGCGTTACCCGTTACGTCTCTCGCCGCGGAGCGTCGGCAATCCGATGCCGGCAGCGTCAAAGCCGCCGTCGACCGCGAGAATCTGCCCGGTGATGTAGCTGGCGCGATCGCTGCACAGGAAAAACACGGCTTCCGCCAGTTCTTCCTCGAGGCCGTAACGGTTGAGCGGGATCGCGTCGTGATAGTCGGCGCGGATTTCCGGGGTATGGACGGCTTTCGCCATCGCGGTTTCGACCGGGCCGGGGGCTACGCCGTTGACGCGGATGCCGAGCGAGGCCAGTTCGACCGCGAGCTGCTTGGTCAGATGCGCAAGCCCGGCCTTGCTGGTGCCGTAGGCCGATCGCAGCGTGGAGGCGCGCACTGCCGAAATCGACGTGATATTGACGATCGCGCCACCGCCATGTTCGCGCATCAGGGGCACGGCCGCCTTGGTGCACAGGAACGGCCCGGTGAGGTTGACCTCCAGCACACGGCTCCAGTCTGCGTCGGATGTTTCCAGGAGCGGCGCGAACACCGCGATCCCGGCATTGTTGACCAGTGCATCGAGCCGGCCGAACCGCCGTTCGATTTCCGAAAATGCGCCCGCAACAGCGTTGGCGTCGGAGACGTCACAATATAGGGCGAGCGTATGACCGGGCGCCGCCAGCGCTTCCACGCTCTTTGCCAGGAGTTCGGCCTCGATGTCGAGCAACGCCACGCGCCAGCCCTCGGCGAGGAAACGTTTTGCCACCGCAAATCCGATTCCGCGTGCAGCGCCCGTCACCAGCGCGACTTTTTGCGAGGAAGGGGTCATAAGTGTTCCATCATTTTGAAAACAAAGAATCCAGCCGCCCAATCCCGGCAACCAAAGGACCGAACAAAATAGAAAATAGCAAGAGTTTGGACGATGGCCGATCGCGATAGGTCCGAAATCATCCGCGCGCTGTTTGCCGCCTATCTGTCGAACGACCGCGAGGCCGTCGAAAATGCGTTCACCGAGGATTTCCGCTTCACCAGCCCCTATGACCATGAGATCGACAAGGTCACTTACTTCGAGCGCTGCTGGCGCAACACCGGCTGGATCGAGCGGCATGAACTCGAAAAAATCTTCATCCAGGGAGACGAGGCCTTTGTGATCTACAAATGCGTGACCAAAGGTGGAAGAAGTTTTCGCAACACCGAGTTTTTCGCCTTCGAAGGCGAAGAGATCAAGCGCATCGAGGTCTATTTCGGCGCCACCTATCAGAACGGCGTCTTCGTGAGACAACAAGAAAACTGAACCGGAGTTATCGGATGTCGCTTACGCTGCATTTCCACCCGCTGGCGTCATACTGCCACAAGGCGCTGATCGCACTCTACGAGAACGATACGCCGTTTACGCCCAACCAGGTCAATCTCGGCGACGAAGGCGAGCGCGCGGCGCTGTTGGAGCTGTGGCCGATCGGCAAGTTTCCGGTGCTGCGCGACGACGCGCGCGATCAGACCATTCCGGAATCGACCATCATCATCGAGTATCTGGACCGTTACTATCCGAGCGGCGTGCGGTTGATCCCCGCCGAGGCCGACCTCGCGCTGCAGGTCCGGCTGCGTGACCGGTTCTACGATCTTTATGTGCACGAGCCGATGCAGCGGATTGTCGGCGATCGGCTGCGTCCTCTAGGCAAGAAGGATCCGTATGGCGTGGAAGAGGCGAGGGCGCGGCTGCGGACCGCCTACGGCATGATCGACCGGGAAATGGCGACGCGGGCCTGGGCGATGGGCGATATGTTCAGTCTTGCCGATTGCGCCGCGGCGCCGGCATTGTTCTACGCCAATGAAGTGTTGCCGTTCGAGGAGAATGCGAACGTCGTGGCCTATTTCAATCGCCTGAAGGGTAGACCATCCTATGCGCGCGTCCTAAAGGAGGCGGAGCCATACTTGGCAATGTTCCCGAGAGAAGGTTGATGTCGATGACTAACGCGGACGGCCTTTCGAAGACGCTCAGTCGAATACATGAGCTCATGGCTGGCCATGTCGAGAGCGGTGACATGCCGGGCCTGGTGACGCTGGTCAGCCGCCATGGCGAAATCCATGTCGATGCGATCGGCCGCCTCGCCTTCGACGGTCTGCCGATGGCGCGCGACAGCATTTTTCGCATCACCTCGATGACCAAACCGGTTACCGCGGCTGCCGCGATGGTCCTGGTCGAGGAAGGCAAGTTGGGGCTGGACGATCCCGTCGATCGATGGTTGCCGGAACTTGCCAAGCGCAAGGTGCTGCTCGCGATCGATGCACAGATCCATCAAACAGTGCCGGCACGACGCGCGATCACGCTGCGCGACTTGCTGACGTTCCGGTGCGGCTACGGCATGATCCCGGTGTTTCCGGATCGCTATCCGATTCAGAAGGCGATTGCGGAAGCCGGGTTTGCGCCAGGGCCCGTATTCCCGTCCTTTCCGCCCGAAGAGCTGATGCGGCGCTACGGCAGCCTGCCGCTGATCTATCAGCCGGGCGAACGCTGGCTCTACAACGCCGGAACAGAGATCCTCGGCGTCCTGATCGCGCGGGTGGCCGATGTGACGTTCGGGGAATTCCTGCGCGATCGCATTTTTGCGCCGTTGGGAATGAAGGATACCGCGTTCCATGTGCCCGCCGACAAGCATCATCGGTTCGTGACCTGCTATGCCCGCGATCCCGCGACACAAAAGCTGAAAGTTTTCGACTTTCCGGTGACCGGCAAGTTCTCAAGCCCGCCCGTCTTTGAAAATGGCAGCGCGGGGCTGGTTTCGACCGCGGACGATTTCAATGCCTTCGCGCAGATGCTGCTGAACGGCGGCAGATTGGGAAGCGAACGCATCCTGTCGCAGGCATCGGTGGCGCAGATGACGACGGACCAGATCTCGTCGGAAAACAAACAGGAATCCCAATTGTTCCTGGGCGAGGCCAGGGGGTGGGGTTTCGGAATGTCGGTCTTCAAGAGGCTCGACGATCCCCATGCCACGCCCGGCCGGTTCGGCTGGGACGGCGGCTATGGCACCTCCTGGTATTCCGACCCCGGCGAGCAACTCACCGGCATTCTGCTCACCCAGCGGATGATGGATTCGCCGCAGCCGCCGCGCGTCTTCACGGATTTCTGGACCTCGCTCAATCAGGCCTGACGATCGAATTGCGCCTCGCACCTCCCCTCGCCATCGGCTCGCCAGCGCGCGCGGGAGGAGGGTCGCTGCCCAGACGCGGCGGCAATTACCTGCGAGATAATTCCGCTGAACATGTCGGTGTCGCAAAACCCCGATCGTCTTTTCTGAGAGCGGCGGCTCGTCCGGGGCCTGTCGACAGAACAAGGAACGGAGAGCCACGATGCGATTCATGATGCTGATGATCCCCAGGGGTTACGAGACCGCCGCGCCGGGCGCGATGCCGCCTGCGGAGGCGGTCGCCGCGATGATGAAGTATAATGAGGCGCTGAAAGAGGCCGGTGTGCTGATCACGCTGGACGGGCTGCACCCGCCCTCGATGGGCGCACGCGTTTCGTTCGCCGGCGGCAAGCCGGTCGTGACCGACGGGCCATTTGCCGAGTCGAAGGAAGTGCTGGGCGGTTACTGGATGATCGACGTGGCGTCGCGGGAGGAGGCGATCGCCTGGGCCAAGCGTTGCCCCGCCTCCAACAACGAGATCATCGAAATCCGCCAGGTGCAGGAAGTGTCGGACTTTCCGGCCGACGTCCAGGAGGACGCGGCGGGGTTTACCGGGTTGCAAGCCAGGTCCGGGCGTTAACGACAGGTCAACCCGAGTTCCTAGTGACCTTTACGGCCGGCTCATGTAAAAGTCATTCACATGAGCTGGCGCAAGGAACAGGGCCGCGCCGAGCGCGGCTATCATCATGGCAATCTGAAAGAGGCGCTGCTGCAGGCAGCGCTCGGCTTGATTGCTGAAAAAGGCGCGGCCGGCTTCACCTTTGCCGATGCCGCGCGCATGGCTGGCGTCAGCCCGGCGGCGCCGTACCGGCATTTTCGCGACCGCGACGAGCTGCTTTCAAGCATCGCCCAGCGCGGCTTCGAGCAATTCGAGGCGATCCTGACGCAGGCCTGGGATGACGGCCGTCCCGACACCGTCACGGCGTTCGAGCGGGTCGGCAAGGCCTATCTCGCATTCGCCCGCGAAGAGCCGGCGTTCTATTCGGCGATGTTCGAATCCGGGCTTCCCGTCGACCTTAATCCAACACTATTGGCCGCGAGCGAGCGCGCTTTCGCCGTCATCAGAGCGGCCGCGGAGCGGCTCGCCGCGCTGGCGCCGCCCGGCATGCCGCGGCCGCCGGCACTGATGATCGCGCTGCATATCTGGTCGATGTCGCACGGCGTGGCGTCGTTGTTCGCGCGCGGCGACGCGGCCCGCCGCAAGCTGCCGATGTCGGCGGAGGATCTACTGGAAGCGGAAGTGCTGATCTATCTGCGCGGGCTGGGCTTCCCGACCGACCGCAGATCGTCGGGCGAGGCACCGGCGGATAAAAAGACGGCAGGCCAACCGTCGGGCCAGCCGTCAGGCCCCTGGGGCGCCCCAAAATAAATCAGCGGGCGCGGCCGGTGTCCGGCTTGACAAAAATCCGGGATGGTTTACGTATGTAAATGTTATTTACATTCACAACGGCGTGATGCCGTCATGGAGAGGGAAATGGCCTACACCGCAGATGTCAATCGATGGCGCGGCCCCGCTGAAGAGCCCTACCGCCCCCATATGCTCGATTCACCATGGCACCCCGGCTGGATCGCCGTGACGGTGCTCGGTTTCATCATCTGGTGGCCGATCGGCCTTGCCCTTCTCTTTTTCACACTCGGGAGCAGAAAAATGGGTTGCTGGAATCACCACGACCTCTGGTCGAACAAGATGGAGCGGATGCAGTACAAGATGGAGCGGATGCGCAACCGCATGGAGCGGCGCGGCTTCGGCTTCGGTCCGCCCTCGAGCGGCAACCGCGCCTTCGACGAATACCGCATGGAGACGCTGCGGCGTCTCGAGGAAGAGCAGACCGAGTTCAAGGAATTCCTCGACCGCCTGCGTCACGCCAAGGACAAGGAAGAGTTCGACCAGTTCATGGCGCAGCATCGCACGCGTCCGACACCGCCGCCCTCTGACGGCCAGCCCCAGGCCTGATGTTTGCCGCTTAGCCTTAAGGCGCAGCACCCCCTACGACCTTGATGGCGACAGAGCCGCCCGTTCTGCGAAAGCAGACGGGCGGTTTTGCGTTCCGGGCATATCATGGCCTATTCCGGGCGATTTTCCGGCTTTCCGCGGCCGGCATTTCCGACTGCCAAAATCCCCTGTGGTAACCGGACGTTAACCATGATTAGCGTCTGGTTAGTGGGGTAAGGGCGCGCGGGTAGCCCTCGTTTTGACACGTTGGCAGGGGATGCAAGCCTCGGCTTTGGACGGGCCTCCCATGCGATGCAACACGGCTCCCGCGCTGGCGCTTACCGCCGCGCTTTTCGTGCGGCTGTGGAACCGGCAGCCATTGCGCCCGAAGCATTTGGCTCCCGGAGGACTTGGGACACTTGCGTTGAGAGGACACTGCTCATGAATCCGGCCGACGTGGCGCAGTCCGCCTTGCCGCTCGCATCCGCTGACGTTTCGTTGATCGCCCTGTTTTTGCAGGCTCACTGGGTCGTGAAAACGGTCATGCTGGGGCTGCTCTCCTGCTCGATCTGGGTCTGGGCGATCGCGATTGACAAGGTCATCCTCTATTCGCGCACCAAGCGCGCCATGGATCGCTTCGAGCAGGCGTTCTGGTCCGGCCAATCGATCGAGGAACTCTATCGCGCACTCTCGGCCAAGCCGACGCAATCGATGGCGGCCTGCTTCGTCGCGGCGATGCGCGAGTGGAAACGCTCGTTCGAAAGCCAGGCGCGATCCTTCGCAGGGCTTCAGATGCGGATCGAAAAGGTCATGAACGTCTCCATCGCGAGGGAAGTCGAGCGGCTGGAACGCCGGTTGCTGGTGCTGGCGACGGTCGGCTCGGCGGGGCCGTTTGTCGGCCTGTTCGGCACGGTTTGGGGCATTATGTCGAGCTTTCAGTCGATCGCCGCTTCCAAAAATACCTCCCTGGCGGTGGTGGCTCCCGGTATCGCCGAGGCGCTATTTGCAACCGCCATCGGCCTTATCGCCGCCATTCCAGCGACTATCTTCTATAATAAGTTTACTTCCGAGGTGAACCGACAGGCGCAGCGGCTGGAGGGGTTCGCGGACGAGTTTTCAGCCATCCTGTCACGCCAGATCGACGAGCGTGCGTGAGGGTCGATAACGAGATAGTGTGAGCGCATTGTGAGCACCAGAACATGGCGATGAACGTAGCAGGCCCGTCGGGCGGCGGCGGCGGACGCCGCGGCCGGCGTCGCGCCGTGATGGCGGAGATCAACGTCACGCCGATGGTGGACGTGATGCTGGTGTTGCTGATCATCTTCATGGTCGCAGCGCCATTGATGACGTCAACGATTGACATCGACCTTCCTGTCGCCAGCGGCGGCAAGTCGTTGTCCTCAAACGCGCCTCCGCTGACGCTGTCGGTCAAGCGAACCGGGGGAGGCTGCAATTCCAATGTCGAACTCTACCTCGGGGACACCCTGATTTCGGCCGCCGACCTGCAGCCCAAGATCAAGGCTATTCGGGAAACGCGGTCGGAAGCCGACAGCGTGGTGTATCTGCGCGGCGACAGAGACGTCTGCTACACGGATATGATGAAACTATTGGGGTATATTCGAACCGCGGGCTTCAAGGCGAATATCGTCATCCTTCCCGAGCAGGGCTCGTGAGGTTGGGGGCAGCGAGCGATGGCTGACGGCGGAGCGGGAAAGCTCAAGTGAAGGTCAAGATCGACAAGACACTGGCCGCCTCGATTGCCCTGCATGTCCTCGTGCTGGGGTGGGGGATCGTGTCGTTCTCGACCAAGGCCTTCGAAATGGCGCCGGAGGAATCGGTCCCCGTCGATGTCGTTTCCGCCGACCAACTCGCCCATGTCATGGCCGGCATGAAGTCCGGCAAGAAGGACAGTCCAAAACCGCTGGTGGAGAAAGTCGCTGAAGCCAAGCCTGTCGAGGATGCCGTCGGCAAGATCACCGAAAAGGCGCCGGTGGTGACCGACACCTCACCGCCGCCTCAGCCGAAGGTCGAGGAAAAGCCGGTCGAGAAGAAGCCCGACCCGCCCAAGCCGGTCGCTGAAGCCAAGCCGAAGGAAGAGCCGATCGAGAAAAAGCCGGATCCGCCCAAGGTCGATCCGATTGCGGAAGCCCTGAAGAAGGAAGAGAAGAAGCCGCCGCCGAAGCCGGAGGCCAAGGCCCCGCCGCCGCAAAAGCCGAAAGAACGCACCTTCGATCAGTCGAAGATCGCGGCCCTGCTCGACAAGCGCGATCCGGCGCGGCAGGCCACCACCGGCGACACGCTGAACTCCAATGCCGCGCTCGGCCTGTCCAAGGGCAAGTCCGCGGACAATTCCGCCACCTGGGGCGCGATGTTTCAGTCTCAGGTCGAGCGCTGCTGGAAGAAGCCCTATGGCGGAATCGAGAGCCAGAATCCCGAGGCCGCTTTCACAATCAGGCTGAAGCGTGATGGTACACTGGAGGGAATGCCCGTACCCGAAGGAACGCCGGCCACGCCCTATCTTCGCGTCTACCAGGAAAGCGCCTTGCGCGCGATCATCGAATGCCAGCCGTATAATCTGCCCGCCGCCTATTTCGACGAGTGGAGATATTTTGCGCCGGTGTTCACCGAACGAAAGACCTAAAGGCGGTCGCTTCTCTTGATCGCAGACATGAAATGAAGTCCCTGCAAATGACCAACAAAGATCAACCGCGTGAGAAGCCGTTCCGTCTGAGTCGCCGGCAGATGTTATCCGGAATGGCCTCGCTCGGCGTGCTGACGGGCGGCGACGTCCGGAATGCCTTCGCGCAGAAACGTTTGATCATTCCCGAGGGCGATTTCGCGCCGCTGCCGATCGCTATACCCAATTTCGTCCCCGGTACGCCTTCGGATGGCGATGTCGGCGTCGGCGTCACCCAGGTCATCACCAACAATCTCAAGCGCAGCGGGCTGTTCGCGCCGATCGATCAGGCTGCCTATATCGAGAAGGTCATCAACATCGACGCGGCGCCGCAATTTGCGAACTGGAAGACCATCAACGCGCAGGCGCTGGTGACCGGCCGCATGACCCGCCAGGGCGACGGTCGCCTGAAGGCCGAATTCCGCCTCTGGGACGTCGCCACCGGGCAGCAACTGACCGGCCAGCAATATTTCACCTCGCCGGAATATTGGCGGCGGATCGCGCACATCATTTCCGACCAGATCTATGAGCGCCTGACCGGTGAGAAGGGCTATTTCGACAGCCGCGTGGTGTTCGTCGACGAAACCGGCGCCAAGGAGCGGCGGGTCAAGCGGCTGGCGCTGATGGACCAGGACGGCGCGAACGTCCGTTATCTGACGCGTGGTAGCGACCTCGTGCTGACGCCGCGGTTTTCGCCCTCGACCCAGGAAATCACCTATATGGAATTCGGCCAGGGCGACCCGCGGGTCTATCTGCTCAATATCGAGACCGGACAGCGCGAGATCGTGGGCAATTTTCCGGGCATGTCGTTCTCGCCGCGCTTCTCGCCCGATGGCCAGCGGGTGATCATGAGCCTGCAACAGGGCGGCAATTCGAACCTGTTCGTGATGGATCTGCGGTCGAAATCGACCACCCGCCTCACCGATACCCCGGCGATCGATACCTCGCCGTCCTATGCACCCGACGGGACGCGCATCTGTTTTGAATCCGACCGCGGCGGAAAGCCGCAGATTTATGTGATGCCGGCGACGGGCGGACCCGCCCAACGCATTTCCTTCGGCGACGGCAGCTATTCGACGCCGGTGTGGTCGCCGCGCGGCGATTACATTGCCTTCACCAAGCAGGGCGGCGGACAGTTTTCCATCGGCATCATGAAGCCCGATGGCTCGGGCGAGCGGATTCTGACCTCCGGGTTCCACAATGAAGGGCCAACGTTTGCGCCGAACGGACGGGTCCTGATGTTCTTCCGCGATCCCGGCGGCAATGGCGGACCCTCCTTGTTCACCGTGGATATTTCCGGGCGCAACGAACAACGGGTTCCAACTCCCGGCTTTGCATCCGATCCGGCGTGGTCACCACTGCTGTCCTGAGTACGGCACCCGGGAATGGATTGCGGTGCCATGTCGGCCGGCAAAGCTTGCCTAGCCTGCTGATCTAGCGGGCAGATTTACGTTTCCCCGGGCAAAAAACAACGCCCCGGTAACGATGTTCCCTCAGAAAGACTTCATCTGCAGCAGGTAAAACTTGCAGCCGGCAAAGGACGCGTGCGCACGATGCAGTTGACGAACCACCCAAGAGCAGCCGACCTGGAGATATCGCCGTCGATTCGCGCAGCGTTGATTGATTCGCTGTTCGAAACTCCCGCTCCGGTGCATGTGGGTATCGTCTTCCTGGCCATCGCGGCGGCCATGACCGCGCTGAAGACGGGAGAAGATCTGATCTGGGCATGTGTCGCGCTTCTCGTCGTGGCCGGCGCTGTCCGGGTGTTCGACTTGCGGCGGTACCAGGCGCGCAAAGCGATCCTGACTGCCGATGAAGCTGCGCGGTGGAAGACGCGCTATCAGATCGGGGCGATGATCCAGGCCGCTGCGATCGGCATTTGGTGCGCAACCACATTGTTGAGCAGCGACGACGCCGTGGCCCATATGATTTGTTTATCCGTCACCACCGGGGTCGTGGCGGGAGGTGCGGGCAGGGCCTATGGGCGGCAGTGGATATTTCAACTGCAGGCTGCATTTGCCTTGGGTCCAGCCGTGATCGCGCTGGCGCTGCGTGGCACGCCCTATTACGTAGGTATGTCAGTTGTCACCGCCGTATTTCTTGTAGTTGTCGTGCAAATGTCGGCGAATTTGCACGGAATATTTGTGCGGGCGCTAGTGGCGCGCGAGCGCGAGGCGGCGCTGGCCGGTCAGTTCGACACGGCGCTGAACAACATGCCGCACGGCCTGTGCATGTTCACCGCCGACGGGCGTCTTGCGGTGATGAATCACCGATTCAGCTCGATGATGAATCTGCCGGACGACCTCATGCAGAGCGGCGCCGGCGCGTCCGACATCGTCGACGCCTGCGTCAGCGCCGGGTCGATCTCGGTGGGAAGCGGAAAAATCATCCTCTCGGAAATCCAGGATTCGCGGGCCAGGGATATCATCACCACCGATCCCGATATCGTCAGAGGCCGCTCGCTGTCATGGACGTTCCAGCCGATGGCAGGCGGCGGCGCTGTGGTGCTGCTTGAAGACATCACCGAACGTCGCAACGCGGAAGCCAGAATTACGCATCTGGCGCGTTTTGACGAACTGACGGGGCTTCCGAACCGGGTCAATTTCCGCGACGAAATCGAGCATCTTCTGGCAACCCCTCACAATGCCGAGCAATTGTCGGCGTTGCTGTTCGTCGACCTCGATCAATTCAAGCAGGTCAACGACACCCTGGGTCATCCCTGTGGCGACCAGCTCTTGTGCGCGGTCGCCGACCGGTTGCGGGCCATGCTGCGTCCGGAGGATTTCGTGGCGCGGTTCGGCGGCGACGAATTCGTGGTGTTTCAGCAGAACATCAAATCGCCCGATGAGGCGGCCGTTCTCGCCCGCCGCATCGTCGATCACCTGAGCGAGCGTTACAAGATCGACAATCACCTGGTCGAGATCGGCGCCAGCGTCGGGATCGCAATCACGTCGCCGGAGGGCGTCAGCGCCGACACGCTCTTGAAGAATGCGGACATGGCGCTCTATCGCGCCAAGGCGGATGGCCGCGGCACCTTCTGCTTCTTCCGCGCCGAGATGGCGCAAACCGTCGAGGCGCGCCGCATCCTGGAGCTCGACCTGCGCAAGGCGCTGGCGAACGAGGAGTTCGAGCTGTTCTATCAGCCGCTCGTCAATCTCCGATCGGGGCGGATTTCGACCTGCGAAGCGCTGTTGCGGTGGAATCATCCGGTACGCGGCACGGTTTCGCCGATCGACATCATTCCGGTCGCCGAGGACATGGGGCTGATCGTCGACCTCGGTCGCTGGATCCTGCGCAAGGCGTGCATGGAATGCATGCAATGGCCGGAAGCCGTCAGCATTGCGGTCAATTTTTCGCCGCAGCAGTTTCATCAACGCGACGTATTGAGCGAGATCCGATACGCGCTCGAGGTTTCCGGATTGCCTGCCAGCCGTCTCGAAATCGAGATCACCGAATCATCGCTGTTGCGCAATACGCAGCTGACCCACGACGTCCTGTCCCAGTTGCGCGCGCTTGGCGTGCGGATATCGCTGGACGATTTTGGCACCGGCTATTCAAGTCTCAGCTATCTGCATAATTTCCCGCTGCAGAAGGTGAAGATCGATCGCTCTTTCCTCGAGGGCATAGACACCGATCGTCCGCTGACGCTGTTGCGCGGCGTGGCGCGGCTCAGTGCGGATCTCGGCATGTCGGTCGTGGTCGAAGGCATCGAGACCAACGAACAACTGGAACTGATCAACGCCGACGGCACCGTCACCGAGGCTCAGGGTTACCTGTTCAGCCGGCCGGTCCCCCCGCCGCGAATACGCCAGCTGTTGAACGCGTCGCACGGCCGCCGGCCGGATGACGGGTATCTCGCGGGTCCCTCGCGATCGATCGCTTAGCAACTTCCGTAATTCCACTGGTTGGAATGCTTGCCGGCGGCTGCAGAGGTTAACCCTAACCTTTCGATAGCTTTGCAATTTCCTTAAGGGACTGTTAATCTTTTCTTTGCTCGCACAAGTTGTCTGCAGGTCAAGGAGTATCAGATGAAGTCGGGAGCCGAAGCGGGCAATCCGCCCGTCGTGCGGGGATTAGGGCTGTCTGATCGCATCGATTACCGACCCATCGAAACTCCTGTCGTGACTGGGAGTTCGATTAAGCACGTTGTCCCTCAACAGGCCTCAATGGCGGAGCTCCATGCGGGCGCTTCTCCCGAAGCCATCAAATACCATTATGACGTCGGTAACGATTTCTTTCGTCTGTGGCTGGATCCGCGGCTTGTCTATAGCGCTGCAAGGTGGAACGACCCAGACCGGCCGGCGGCTTCTTTGGAGCAGGCTCAGGAATCTAAGCTCGATTTTCATCTTCGCTCCGTCGAAGCGGGTTCTTGCAGACAACTCCTGGACGTGGGGTGCGGATGGGGAGCATTGCTACATCGCGCAACGAGTGTCTATGGCGTTGAGCAGGCTGTAGGGCTTACGCTCAGCCCCGAGCAGGCCAAATTCATCGAGCATTCGCGCTGGCCAGGCGTTGCGGTACGCGTCGTTGGATATCAGTCGTTCGAGCCTGATGCGCAGGTCGACGGAATTGTGAGCATCGGGGCTTTCGAACATTTCGCGAAGCCAGACCTTTCGCCCGAGCAGAAGATTTCAATATATGCCGGCTTCTTCCGCAAGTGTCATCGATGGCTTAGACCGGGCGGCCGCTTGAGTCTTCAGACAATCTGTTGGGGCGGGGTGCAGAGAAACTCATGCGGAGCTCTCCTTCCCCTGGATATTTTTCCGGAATCGGACATTCCTTTCGCAAGCGAGGTGCTTGAGGCGGCCAACGACTGGTTCGAATTGGTGGCCACAGAAAACGGTCGGGAGGACTACATCCTCACCCTGCAAGAATGGCTGTCGCGCCTGCATCTAAGGCGCGAGGAGATTCTGGCCGACTTCGGTGGAAAAGACACTTTCGAATTTTACGACCGATATCTCCGGCGTGCAATTGCCGGCTTCCGGCGACAGAGAATGACTCTACTCCGGTTCGTATTCGTTAGGAGATAATCTCGCGCGCGGCATATTTAGGGCATGTCGATGCGGCGTTCACGCGTTCGACTTGCCGAACTTCTCACTCTAACTTGTGGATGCGGACTCCTCGGCCGCCGTCGCCGCCCGAGAACGCACCAGCTGTGCGGGCGCCTGCTGACTCGCCGACCGAAAGCGCTGGCCCGCCCCCGAGCGCTCGAACAGCATCCGCCGCTCGAAGGCGCTCGACAGCATGATGGGAAAACGTGCCATGATCGTGTCGCGCTGGGCGCGGAAGGACCAGGCCATCAACGCCACCTTCTTCGTCACGTTGGGAAACGAACGTGCCTCGGTGATCAATTCGTGCATGAACACACGCCGGTAGAACGCCTCGTGTTCGGCGCGGACCTGCGCGAGCGTGGTGTCGGCGCTGAAATGATCGGCCGCCAGATAGGCCAGACGCAGCGTCACGTAGGGAAGCTCCGGAAACCGCTTGGCCCGCTCGGGGTCCGCGACGAAGCGGGCCCCGTCGACGAAGACCTCGCCGCGGTCGAGACGGGGGTGGAGGACATCGCCGAACAGTTCGGTCGCGAACGACATTCGCCATTCCGACGTCAGGAGGTGGAGGCGGATCGAGCCGCAGAGCTCATCGTCGACGTAGACCCCGAAGATCCAAGAGTTGGGCGCATCGTCATAACGATCGCTGACGCGCTGGGACTCAGAGGGCAGGATCAATCCGGCATGCAGATAGGCCCTGTACCGCATCTGATAGAGCTGATCCCTTTCCTCGGGAGTTTCGATCAACCGGTAGTCGACCCGTTCGAGCAGTCCCGATGCCCGCGTGGAGAGCAGACTGCGCCGTTCGGCTCCGGACTTCATCTAGTACCCCTTGCACTTCCAAACAACTTCCGCGAGTTGGAAATATTAACGGTTCCTTAACGCGATTGCAAAGGCTTCGCGACGTTAGGGTTAACCTTCGTGACCCGCAAAAAACCGGTGCAGCAACGTCAAGAGCAAGAGCACAGTGGGATTGATCGAGCGAGATCGATTCGGCGGCCACACAGGCCTCGACGATGTCGGCAGCGGTTGCGCCACGACGCACCAGATCATCCGAGGCGGTGCTTCATGTCGCGCAGATCTGGCAGATTCGGCCAGATTCCGCGTTCAGCTAGATGAAAAACTGCCCAAAAACCGGGCTACCGCCCGGCGCAACAGCTTGCCTTCACCCTCGTGCCACATTTACAACCCATTAACCATCATGGTTGCTTTTCACCGCTTGCCGGCATTTGATCGGGTTTGGCAACATCCCATCAAGGTTGACGGAACGTTCGCTTAACCATCGCCCTGTAGACCGGATGACAGTCGAAAAACGTGAGCGTGGAGGCTCCGGAATGAAATATCAGATGCGTATCCTCCAGGGACTGAAGCTTGCCGCGGTGCTCGCGGTGGCGCTGTCGATGGGCGCTTGCGCCAAGAACCCGCTCGCCGATGGCGCGATGGCCAGTTCCGCCACCCCGGGCAGCCAGCAGGATTTCGTGGTCAACGTCGGCGACCGCGTATTCTTCGAGAGCGACCAGACCGACCTGTCGCCGCAGGCGATCGCGACCCTGGAAAAGCAGGCGCAGTGGCTGCAGACCTACAACCGCTATTCCTTCACCATTGAAGGCCATGCCGACGAACGCGGCACCCGCGAATACAACATAGCGCTGGGTGCGCGGCGCGCCCAATCGGTGCGCACCTTCCTCGCCTCGCGCGGCATCGATCCCTCGCGGATGCGGACGATTTCTTACGGCAAGGAGCGCCCGGTCGCGGTTTGCAACGACATCTCCTGCTGGTCGCAGAACCGCCGCGCGGTCACGGTGCTGAACGCCAGTTCCTGAGGCGTTCATTTTCGATAAGGTTTCACCGGCGCCTCTCGGGCGCCGGTCTTGTTTTGGGCGCCTTGCGCGAGATATTGGCTTCCAGCCGAGGCCCCGAGGCCCTGTGTTACGTAGCTGCGTTACGCGTTTGTCTCAGTCACATTTTTGGCGTACTCCCTCTCTCAAGGTGATCCGTTTCCGATCTCACGTCGATTCCGTCCGTCGGGCCAGAATGTCATCCAGATTTCATAAAGTTACGCACGCTGCGGCGTTGTCCGCGATGCTGGTGTTGTGTTCCCAGGCCTTTGCGCAGTCCGACGATGTCGACCCGGAGATCCGGATTCAGCAGCTTGAAAACCAGCTGCGGCAACTCACCGGGCAGAACGAGGAGCTGCAATACCGTAACCGGCAGCTCGAAGAGCGCCTGAGGTCGCTCCAGGGCGGCGCGCAAGCGGCTCCCGGCGGGCAGCCCGCCGCCTTGCCCAATACCGCCGCGATGCCCCCGGTGCAGCCGAATCCGCCTCTCCGGCAGCCACTGCCAGGCTATGAGCCCCAGATCGCCGCTCCGGCGCCGATCGTCCAGGAACCTGCAGGCATGCCTCCGGGCGCGCCGCCGCAGGGGCGCCGCCGGGGCGATGCCTTCGATCCGAGCCAGAATCCGAACGCCCCCGGCGCGCCGCGTGCGCTCGGCGGCGGTCAGCTGCCGATGCCTGCGGAAGCGCCCATCGGCGCGCCCGGCGGACGAGGCGCAGGGGAACCGCTCGATCTTGCCAACACCGGCGGGGCCGGCAATCCGCCGGGCGCCCTGCCGCCACCGCCGCCGCGCAATACCAATGGCACCGGGGTGCTCACCACCTTGCCGCCCTCGGCAACGCCGAGGGACGAGTTCGATCTCGGTGTCGGCTACATTCAGCGCAAGGACTATGCGCTGGCCGAAGAAACGATGCGCAACTTTGCGAAGAGATATCCGAGCGATCCCCTGGTCGCGGATGCGCAATTTTGGCTGGGCGAGAGTCTCTTCCAGCGCCAGCTCTATCGTGACGCGGCCGAATCCTTCCTTGGCGTGACAACCAAGTTCGATAAATCGGCGAAAGCTCCGGATGCCCTGCTGCGGCTCGGCCAATCGCTGGCCGCTCTCAAGGAGCGGGAGGCCGCCTGCGCGGCGTTCGGTGAAGTGACGCGGAAATATCCGCACGCCTCGGCCGCCATCAAGCAGGCCGTGGACCGCGAGCAAAAGCGGTTCAAGTGCTAGGGTATGGTCTGCAAAGGCATGTCCCCCGGACTACGTACCCGCGGGAAGAAGTTGGGCTTCGCGCCGGATGACCCGGTGGTATCATAAGCGTCCATTGGGATATCAGAGCGCGAGCGGACGCAGAACCGGCGTCGACCTGCACTGACAGCGTTTTCGCAACCTGCGAGTCCTCAAGACAGGCTTTCACATCAGCCGGCGGTGCCATGCCTGACGATGAAAATTCCCCGATCTCGGCACAGCGCGCGAAGGCTCTGTTCGCGGACTGGAAGGGGGCGCCTGCGATCGTTCTTGCGGTTTCCGGCGGCCCCGATTCCATCGCGTTGATGTGGCTGGCGGCGCGCTGGCGCCGCGCGCTGACGCGCGGCCCGCGCCTCGTCGCCGTCACGGTCGATCACGGTTTGCGCGCTGAGGCGGCGGGCGAGGCGCGCGACGTCAAACGCCTGGCGCGCACGCTGGATCTGCCCCATCGCACGATGCGCTGGACCGGCGCCAAACCAACATCCGGCTTGCCGGCCGCGGCGCGGGCCGCGCGCTACCGCCTGCTCGCCCGGGCCGCGCGGGAGAGCGGCGCCACGCATGTTCTCACCGCCCATACCCGCGACGACCAGGCCGAAACGTTGCTGATGCGCTTGCTGCGCGGCAGCGGTATCGCGGGTCTCGCGGCGATGGCGCGGGTCACCGAACGAGAGGGTGTGCTGCTGGCCCGCCCGTTCCTGAATGTTTCGAAATCGCAGCTCATCACCACACTCAGAAAGGCGAAGGTCGCCTTCGCCGACGATCCGACCAATCGCGATACGAATTTTACCCGGCCCCGCATCCGCGCGGTGATGCCCCTTCTCGCCGCCGAGGGTGGCGATGCGCGCAATCTCGCGCGGCTGGCGTCGCGGCTGGCCCGGGCCAATGCGGCCGTGGAAATACTGGTCGACGGCGCGGAGCGCTATCTGGCGCTCAGGGATCGCCAAGCCGCATCACATTCGGGGGGTGGTGCCACCAAGTCCTTCGATACCAAGCCCTTTGACGCCAAGCCCTTTGACGCCAAGACCTTTGACGCCAAGACCTTCGATGCAAAGGCGTTTGCAGCGATGCCGGAGGAAATCCGACTGCGGATGCTCAAGCGCGCGATCGATCGGTTCGGTCATGAGGGGCCGGCGGAACTCGGCAAGGTTGAAGCTCTGTTGTCGGTGCTGGACCGGGCGCTGGCAGAATCGAGCCCGAAGCGCCGGCCACGGCTCAAACAGACCCTTGCGGGCGCGCTGGTCAGCCTGATCGACGATCGGATCAGCATCGCGCCGGCGCCGCCCCGCCGCCGCCGGACGGGTTGAGGCGGGAGCGTCTTGTCCCCGAGGGCCTTGCCCAAATCCACGTGGCGGTCTTAACCACCCGCGAAAACACCCACTCCGGCGCCATGATTTGAACCGGAATCGCGCTAAGATAGGCTAAATAGTCCTGTGTGGTTCCCTTGGCAGCGACCGCCTCGGCACCTAGATTGTAACGCAGTCGGCTTTAGGGGAATCTTTGGGGATTCCCTCGCGCCTGCCCAAGGAATAAGGCCGCGATCCGCGCGACCACGAAGGAAGATCGATGAACGCCAATCTGCGCAATTTCGCCCTCTGGGTCATTATTGTTCTGCTGTTATTGGCCTTGTTCACGCTCTTCCAGAATCCTGGTCAGCGTGCGTCCTCGCAGGACATCTCCTTCTCGCAGCTTCTGACCGAGGTCGATCAGAATCACGTTCGCGACGTCGTCATCCAGGGACCGGAGATTCACGGCACCTTCACCAATGGCTCGAGTTTCCAGACCTATGCGCCGAACGACCCGACGCTGGTCTCGCGCCTGTACAACGGCAAGGTCTCGATCACTGCGAAACCGCCCGGCGACAACGTGCCGTGGTTCGTGTCGCTTCTCGTCTCATGGCTGCCGTTCATCGCGCTGATCGGGGTGTGGATCTTCCTGTCGCGGCAGATGCAGGGCGGCGCCGGCAAGGCGATGGGCTTCGGCAAGTCGCGCGCCAAGATGCTGACCGAGGCGCACGGCCGCGTGACGTTTGAGGATGTCGCCGGCGTCGACGAGGCCAAGCAGGATTTGCAGGAGATCGTCGAATTCCTGCGCGACCCCGGAAAATACCAGCGGCTGGGCGGGCGGATTCCGCGCGGCGTGCTCTTGGTCGGCCCTCCCGGCACCGGCAAGACGCTGATCGCGCGCGCGGTCGCCGGCGAAGCCAACGTTCCATTCTTCACCATCTCGGGCTCGGACTTCGTCGAGATGTTCGTCGGCGTCGGCGCCTCTCGCGTCCGCGATATGTTCGAACAGGCCAAGAAGAATGCACCCTGCATCATCTTCATCGACGAAATCGACGCGGTCGGCCGGCATCGCGGCGCCGGCCTCGGTGGCGGCAATGACGAGCGCGAGCAGACGCTGAACCAGTTGCTGGTCGAGATGGACGGCTTCGAGGCCAATGAAGGCGTGATCCTGATCGCGGCGACCAACCGGCCGGACGTGCTCGACCCGGCGCTGCTGCGGCCGGGCCGTTTCGACCGCCAGGTGGTGGTACCGAATCCCGATGTCGTCGGCCGCGAACAGATCCTCAAGGTTCACGTCCGCAAGGTGCCGTTGGCGCCGGATATCAACCTCAAGACCATTGCCCGCGGCACGCCCGGATTCTCCGGTGCCGACCTGATGAACCTCGTCAACGAGGCCGCGCTGACCGCGGCGCGGCGCAACAAGCGCATGGTGACGCAGGCCGAGTTCGAGGAAGCAAAAGACAAGGTCATGATGGGCGCCGAGCGCAAGTCGCTGGTCATGACCGAGGAAGAAAAGATGCTGACCGCCTATCACGAAGGCGGCCATGCCATCGTCGGCCTCAACGTGATCGCGACTGATCCGATCCACAAGGCGACCATCATTCCGCGCGGCCGCGCGCTTGGCATGGTGATGCAGCTGCCCGAGCGCGACAAGCTGTCGATGTCGCTGGAGCAGATGACCTCGCGCCTCGCCATCATGATGGGCGGCCGGGTTGCCGAAGAACTGGTGTTCGGCCGCGAAAAGGTGACGTCCGGTGCGGCCTCCGACATCGAGCAGGCGACGCGTCTGGCGCGAATGATGGTGACGCGCTGGGGGCTCTCCGAAGAGCTCGGCACCGTGTCCTATGGCGAGAACCAGGACGAGGTATTCCTGGGCATGTCGGTGTCGCGCACGCAGAATGCCTCTGAGGCGACCGTGCAGAAGATCGACAGCGAGATCAGGCGTCTGGTCGAGGAAGGTTACAACCAGGCGACCAAGATCCTGACCGAGAAGCGCGCCGACCTTGAGACCCTGGCAAAGGGCCTGCTCGAATTCGAGACCCTGAGCGGCGAGGAGATTCAGGACTTGCTGAAGGGCAAGAAGCCCAACCGCGAGTCGGTGCTGGAGCCGACCACGCCGCGCACCTCGGCGGTGCCGCCGGCCGGCAAGCCGCGTCCGCGCCCCGATCCGGATCCCGGGCTGGAGCCGCAGCCGCAGGCCTGATGCTTCGGCGTCAATGGCCGGTTATTCCGGAAAACCGCTAGCGCAAAAGCTCGGCATCCAGCCGGGCTTTTGTATTTTTGTCGACGGCGCACCTTCCGCCTATGGCGGCATCGTCGGCGAACTGCCTGATGATGTGAAGATCGCGGCTCGGCTGGAAGCGCCGGTCGACATGGTGCATGTATTTGCAACGGAAGCGGCGGGCCTTGCCGGCAGCCTGCGCGGCTACCGTGGCGCCATCGCGCCGGCCGGCATGATCTGGGTATCGTGGCCGAAGAAGTCCTCGGGTGTTGCGACCGACCTGACCGATGTTGTGGTGCGCGACACAGCGTTGCCGCTTGGCCTTGTCGATATCAAGGTCTGCGCGATTGACGAGACCTGGTCCGGATTGAAATTCGTCATTCCGAAAGAGCAGCGGACGAGCGATCAGCCGAACACGGCGGCCCGGCGGGTCAAGCGTCCGAAATGATCGAGGGCATATGAGCCTCGCGCGCCTGCCTCTTGGCGCGGGACTTGCTTGAAAAAATCTGCCAGTCTCCGTTGTTCGACGCAGGAGCCGCCGATGTCAGGTCACTCGAACCCATCGTCCGCCGTTGTTGCCATCCCGGGTGCGGACCCGCGGCTCTATAACCGCGATCTGGCGCCGGTGGCGCCGGCGGGCCGAACCTGGGGCGTTTTCAGCATCTTCGCGATGTGGATGTCGGACGTGCATTCGGTCGGCGGCTATACCTTCGCCGCGAGCCTGTTCTTCCTTGGACTGACGGGGTGGGAAGTCCTGCTGGCGATGGTGGTCGGCATCACCGCGGTCTACTTCCTGATGAACCTGATCGGCCACCCATCGCTGAAATACGGCACACCTTTCCCGGTCGTGGCGCGGATGTCGTTCGGAGTGATGGGCGCCAACATCGCCGCAGGTCTGCGCGGCATTGTCGGGATCGTCTGGTACGGCGTGCAGACCTATTTCGCGTCCAAGGCCGTACAGGTGCTGGTGCTGACGTTTTATCCGGCTGCGCAAGCCTTCACCCATTCGGGCTTGCTCGGCCTGTCGGCGCTGGGATGGTTTTCCTTCCTGTTCATGTGGCTGTTTCAGCTTCTGATTTTTCTCAACGGCATGGAGACGATCCGCAAGTTCATCGATTTCTGCGGGCCCGTCGTCTACATCGTGATGTTCGCGCTGGCGATCTGGATATTGGCGCAGACCGGCACGTCCAGCCTGTCGCTGCAGCTCAGCCCGCGCGCCGAAGGTTCGGCGATCGGCCATATGGCGAATGCGGCGATGCTGATCGTCGCCTATTTCGCGGCACTGCTGCTCAATTTCGGTGACTTCTCCCGCTTTTCAAAAAATGAGAGGGCGATGAAGCTCGGCAACTTCCTCGGGCTGCCGGTCAATTTCATCGTCTTTGCCATCATCACCGTCATCGTCACGGCAGGCACCGTCAAGGTGTTCGGCGAGGCGATCATGGACCCTGTGGCTATCGTCGAACGCATCGCCAATCCCTGGGTGGTGGCGCTCGGCTCCATCACCTTCATCGTCGCCACCATGGGCATCAACATCGTCGCCAACTTTGTGTCGCCGGCCTACGACATTTCCAACCTCTATCCGGAGAAGATCGACTTCCGCCTCGGCGGGCTCATCACCTCGATCCTGTCGGTGATGGTTTGCCCGTGGATCTTCGTTTCGAGCCCGCAGGCGATCACGATTTTTGTCAGCATCTTCGGCGCAGCGCTCGGCCCGATGTTCGGAATCATGGTGGCCGACTATTATGTGGTGAAGCGCCAGCAGATCATCCTCGAAGACCTCTATACGATGTCGCCGGACCGCTCGCTCTATTTCGAGAGCGGCTGGAACCGGATGGCGCTGCTCGCGCTCGCCGGCTCGGGCGCGACGTCGATCGGGCTGTCGCTGCTCGGCGCCTATGGCGCCATCACCAATATCGGGGATTGGGGATGGCTGATCGGCGCCTCCCTCGGGGCTCTATTGTACACGGTGCTGATGCGCCGCCGCGAAGCGCCGTCCCTGTCGCGGCCCGGCGTCGTCGCCTGAGAAGTGCAGATAGGCTGGCGGTTCTCGGGCGATTTCGCCATGAGAATCGGGCTTGGGACCTCCGAATTTAAGGTTTCCTCAAGCCTGCCCGGCGTATTGCTGGAGGGTTCCACGCCTGGTTTTCGGCGCGTGAGAGGACCCCGCATGGCCACGTCCATACCTGTCCAGTCGGACGCTTCGCAATCTGGCGCAATTCCGTCTGCGCTGTTGATCGTGTGCTTCATGCTGTGCATCGTCAACGTGTCGCTGCTTCAGACGGGCTACGCTTCCCATTGGTGGCTCTTCGACGAAAAGGGCTTGGGCATTCCAACCGATTTCGTCAACGTCTGGTCCGCCGGCCGCTTTGTGCTCGATGGCCATCCGGCATTGGCCTATGACTGGAATATCCAGAAGCAGGTTGAGGTTGCAATCCTCGGTCAGAGCTTCGAAGGCAACTTCGCCTGGCACTATCCGCCGCCGTTTCTGTTCGTCGCGGCTGTGCTGGCCCATTTTCCCTATGTCGTGGCGTATCTCGGCTGGGCCGCGGTCAGCCTCGTGCCTTATCTCGCCGTCATGTGCGCGATCGTCGGCCGCAGCTTCGGCCTGTTGCTGGCGTTGGCGTTTCCGGTGGTGTTCACCAATGCCATGGTCGGGCAGAATGGCTTCCTCACGGCCTCGCTGGTCGGCGGGACGCTCGTTCTGATGCCGACCCGGCCGGTGCTGTCCGGAATTTGTCTCGGGCTTTTAAGTTACAAGCCGCAATATGGATTGCTGTTTCCGCTGGCGCTGATCGCCGCCTCGCAGTGGAAGGTTTTCTTTACGGCCGGCGGCGTTGCGATTGTGATGGCATCGCTGTCCTGGCTCGCATTCGGCACCGAAAGCTGGCAGGCCTTCTTTCACTGGATGCCGATGTTCAACCAGGCCTTCCTCTCCGAGGGCCGCGTGCCGTGGGGCAAGCTGCAAAGCATCTTCGGGGTGGTCCGCTATTTCGGCGGCACCGAACAGCTGGCGTGGATTTTCCAGTGCAGCATGAGTGCCGCCGTCGCGGCGGCATTGGCGCTGATGTGGCGCAGCCGCAGCGTCAGCTATCCATTGAAGGCCGCAGGCCTTGCGGCCGGCGCATTGTTGGTCACGCCCTATCTGTTTCTCTACGACCTGATGGTGCTGGCGATTGCGGTGGCGTTCCTGGTCCGCGTCGGATTGGACCAGGGCTTTGCACGGGTTGAATTGCCGGCGCTCGGGTTGGCAGCAGTGCTTCTGATGATCTTTCCGTTCCTGGGCGCCCAGACCGGCTTCGGCGCTACCCTGATCGTGACCGCCTTGATCGCGCGCCGCGTCGGTCCGTGGTGGCGAGGCGAACCGGTGCCGTCGCTGGCGGCCGCAGCGGAAGCGGGTTAGCGACCTTCCAAATCAACCCAATTTGCATCTTGTCTTCACGTCTGAATTATTGTTCAGTTCTTCGAGGCGATCTGTTTCATCGCCCCAAAAACTGAATACGTGCTTTAGCGAGCCCACTAGGCCCGAATGCGCGTAAGGGATGAGAAGCGCGCCCATGGTCTATCGGCGGACCCATCAAGTCGTAAAACGCCTCGCGGCGCGCCGCAGCGCCATCCTGGCGGCGGCGCGGGATGCCGCCGCCGAGGGCGGCATGGCTGCGGTACAGATCGCGCCGATCGCGGTCCGCGCCAATGTCGCTGCCGGCACCGTCTACCGCTATTTCCCCTCCAAGGCGGATCTGATTTCCGAATTGATCGCGGAAGTCTCGCGCGATGAACTGGCCGCGATCCGCCGCGCCGCGGATGCCGCCCCCGGGCCGTCGTCGGCGCTTGCGGCCGCCGTCACCACGGTCGCGGTGCATGTCCTCTCCCAGCGCAAGCTGGCCTGGGGCATCCTGGCCGAACCGGTCGATGTCGACGTCACGGCCTCGCGGCTGGCGAGCCGCCGCGAGATCGCCGGCGAGATCGCAAGCCGGATCGAGGCTGCGATTCGTGCCGGGCATCTGCCCGCCCAGGACACGGCCCTGGCTGCGACCGCGCTGCTGGGCGCGCTGCATGAATCGCTGGTCGGGCCCTTGGCGCCGGACCATACGGACGATCCCGGCCGGTTGCGCGACGCCGTTCAAACCGTGACGCTGCTGGCGCTGCGCGCCGTCGGCGTGATGGACGCCCGCGCCCGCGGGCTGGTGGTGCAGGCGGTGCTGCCTGCCAAAGCGCTGGTCGGCGCGTAGACGCTGCCGCGCCGTCTGCGGATATTCGATAATCTGCAAGAAGACATCGGCCTGGGCGGACAACGCCGATCGGCATCCAGCGTACAACTGCCGCGACGGCAGCAAGCTGCAGTTCCATGTCGTCCTCGTGAATTGACAATTTTCGCCGTTTCGGTCGCCTAGGAGGCGTTACTCGTTCAACGCAATTGAGGGAGCCTCGCATGACGACGACATCCGGATCGGCCAAATGGCAAGGCGGCATCAAGGACGGCAAGGGCGCGATCTCGACCAAGAGCGGCGCGCTGAAAGATTACCCTTACGGCTTCGCCAGCCGCTTCGAGGGCAAGCCGGGCTCGAACCCGGAGGAACTGATCGGCGCGGCGCATGCCGCCTGCTTCACCATGGCGCTGTCGCTGATATTGGGCGAGGCCAAGCTCACCGCCGAGCAGATGGAGACCAAGGCCGACGTCACGCTCGAAAAGGTCGGCGAGGGGTTTGCCATCACCTCGGTGCATTTGACGCTGCATGCAAAAGTCCCCGGCGCGGACAACGCGAAATTTCAGGAACTCGCAGGGTTGGCCAAGGCCGGCTGTCCGGTGTCGAAGCTGTTGAACACCAAAATCTCGCTGGAGGCGAAGTTGCTGTAGTTCGCGTCATTCCGGGGCGCGTCGAAGACGCGAACTCCGATGTGCAAACGCACATCGGAGAATCTCGAGATTCCCCGGTGCGCAATTGCGCATCTGAGGTCTGGTCCTTCGGACCATCGCGGAATGACGTTGGAGAAGGTTGCGCTAAGGTCCTCACATATCCGCGTCGTCGTCCGGACCGACGGAAGCGATGCGCAGCATGTTGGTGGTGCCGGGAGAGCGCAACGGTACGCCGGCAACAATAATGACGCGTTGGCCAGCCCGCGCAAAACCGTCGCGGAAGGCGATGCTGCCGGCGCGGCTGACCATGTCGTCGAGATCCTTTGCGTCTTCGGCGACCACGCAATGCACGCCCCAGACCGCGGACAGCTTGCGCCCGGTGGCAAGGTTTGGCGTGATCGCCACCACCGGCGGTTTGGGGCGTTCGCGCGCGACCCGCAGCGCGGTCGATCCCGAACTGGTCCAGCAGATGATCGCGCTAAGATCGAGCGTTTCGGCGATTTGCCGCGCGGCGTCCGCAATCGCGTCGCCGACGGTCGGCTCGGGTTCGGCGCGTTGCGCAGTGAGCACGCCACGATAGGTCGGGTCACGCTCGACCTCCTCGCCGATCCGGTTCATGGTCGAGACCGCTTCAACCGGAAATTTGCCGGCCGCCAATTCCGCCGACAGCATGATGGCGTCGGCGCCATCATAGACCGCGGTCGCGACGTCGGAAACCTCGGCGCGGGTCGGCACCGGCGCCTGGATCATCGATTCCAGCATTTGGGTCGCGACCACCACCGGCTTGCCGGCGCGCCGCGCCAGCCGCGTCATCTGCTTCTGCAGGCTCGGCACCCGTTCCAGCGGCAGCTCGACGCCGAGATCGCCGCGCGCCACCATCAGCGCGTCGGACGCCTCGATGATTTCGGGCAGGCGGTCGATCGCCTGCGGCTTTTCGATCTTGGCCATCACCGCGGCGCGGCCGCGGATCATCTTCTTGGCCTCAAGGACATCCTCGGCGCGCTGCACGAATGAGAGCGCGATCCAGTCGACCCCGGTCACCAGCGCGGCTTCCAGGTCAGCGCGGTCCTTTGGCGTCATTGCGGAGACGGGCAGGTCGGTATCGGGCAGGCTGACGCCCTTGCGATCCGACATCCGGCCGCCGATCACGACCCGGGTGACGGCCCGCTCCGGGGAGGTTTCCTCCGCGATCAGGCGCACCTTGCCGTCGTCGAGCAGGAGCGCATGGCCGGGTCTGAGCGCTGCGAGGATTTCCGGGTGCGGAAGCTGGACGCGGGTGTTGTCGCCGGGCGCCTTGTCCGAATCGAGCACGAAGCTCTGGCCGTTATTGAGCTGCACCGCGCCCTCGGCGAACGATCCCAGCCGCAGCTTCGGCCCTTGCAGGTCGACCAGAATGCCGATCGGCCGGCCGTAACTACTCTCGACGCTTCGAATGGTCTTGACCAGTTCCCGCATCTTTTCGTGCGAGGTGTGGCTCATATTGATGCGGAAGACGTCGGCGCCGGCCTCGAACAGCCGCCTGATCATGGCGCTGTCGGAAGAGGCCGGGCCGAGCGTGGCAAGGATCTTGATACGACGCAGACGCCTCATGGTTTGCTTCCGGGCGCCGTGGCTGGTGGCAGACCAGACGCGCCCGGGGGCAATCCGCCCGGCGAATTGGACATGCCGGGAATGTTCCCGGCTCCACCCGGGCCGATCGGGCCTGGAATACCCGGCACGCGCTGCACGGGTTGTTCGCTGGATTCGGTGAGCTGCACGGTCCAGGCGCGCTGTTCGCCGGTGTCGACTTCAAAGAAGCCGGTCCTGTCGAACCCGCGCGCCAGGCAATTATCGGCACCCCTGATGGTGAATTCCTTGTCGCGCGAGCACATGAAAGCCTGTCCCGACCATTCGCCGCCGCGGTCGTAATCGAGGGCATAGATATAATAGAACCGCGCGACCAGCGTGCCGCGCAGCAGGGTTTCGCAAGCCCGCGAGGACACGTTCCACCAGCCCTCGGTTGTCCAGCCCTCGGCGTCCTTGTAGCCGAGCGCGATCCCGACCCGGCTCGATGTGTTGTTGCACAGGCGAAAGTCCGCGGCCGCCGAACCGTTCCACAGGCACGTCACCGCGAGCACCAGCGCCGGCATCAAGGCGGCGGCCGTGCGCCTTAGGAATCGGGCGGGACGATGAGAATCTCTGTCGGTCATTCAGCGAAGCTATATCAATTTATTGACGATTTCGCGTGGGCGCATCGGGGCTGTCAACGGCCAAGGCGGCATTTTCAGGCCATGGGGTAACCCGAATCCTGCCCGCCGGAGTTATGTTTGGGTCGCGATATGGAAAAATCTGTGACAGTTCCCCACCTGTTTCCGGTATTTTCTGTTGTTTGGGCATGGTCTCCGGACGAACGGGACAAACGCGGAGGCTTCGCGTTTGTCCCAGGGAAACCGGTAACCACTTTGACGGATCGGTGCCGCAACATAGCGAGAACAGGTCATGACGATTGACGACAAAACCAGAACGGAACTTGAAGCCGCCGTGTTTCGGCGCCTTGTCGAACATCTGCGTTCGCGCACCGATGTTCAGAACATCGATCTGATGAATCTCGCGGGCTTCTGCCGCAACTGCCTGTCCAACTGGCTCAAGGAAGCAGCCGACGCCAAGGGTGCGGTCATGAGCAAGGACGAGAGCCGCGAGGCCGTCTATGGCATGCCTTACGAGACCTGGAAGGCGATCCACCAGGGAACGGCCAATCCCGAGCAGCTCGCGGCGATGAAAAAGGCTCATCCGGGGCATTGACCCCGTCATTGCGAGCGAAAGCGAAGCAATCCATGTAGCCGAAGAGTGGATTGCTTCGTCGCTGACGCTCCCTGGCGCAAACGCTGCGCGTTTGTCGCGGGCAATGGCGATGGGAGAAAGAAACAGCTTTCTCCTGTGGGCGCGCTGTGGATGAGCGCGATGTTGCCTTGACGGCAAGCGCGCCACTCTTGAGGGTCCTTATCCAAGGATGCGGTGCGTGATGAAGCGTGCGGCGCTTCCTCTGCCTCAACCCTTAGAGTTCATTCAGGAGTACCCGATGGCCACCACCGCTGCCGCCGTCAAGGAAGAACCCGCGACGAAATTCGCCAAAGACCAGCTCAAGGCCATCATCGAGCGCATCGAACGGCTGGAAGAAGAGAAAAAGACGATCTCCGACGACATCCGCGACGTCTATGCCGAGGCCAAGGGCAACGGCTACGACGTCAAGGCGCTGCGCACCATCGTGCGGCTGCGCAAGCAGGACGCCAACGAGCGGGCCGAGCAGGAGACCATCCTAGAAACCTATATGCAGGCGCTCGGGATGCTGTGAGGGCAATGATGTCATACGCGGGCTTGACCCGCGCATCCATCAATCTTCACAAAATTCATCGAAGGGGTGGATCGCCGGGTCATCTAGCGCGAAGACGCGCTTTGCGCTCTTGCCCGGCAATGACGATCAGCGCCTAGCGCAACGATGCGGTCCGCAGCACGAAGGACTGCGTCGTCAGCTTTGAAACGGCTGATCCGCTGAATTGGTCGTAGCTCATGCCCATCTGCGGATCGTCCGAGAAGGCCATCGCGATGACAGCCTGCGGCTTGACGAAATGCGCGCTCATCAGGCTCAGATCGGCATCGCCGAGCACGGTTGCGGACATTGACGTGCTGGCGCTCGGTGCCAGCATCATGACGCGCATCCAGGCATCGTCGGCCCTTGAAGCGGCGATCCGTGTCGAGGTCGCCACCACGCCACCCTGGCCCTGCGTGCCCTTGGCGACGACCAGATCGATCGTGGTACTGGCGGTTGAATTACGGACCGGCCGGGCGCTGCGGGGAATCGGCGCGCTGGCCGCGACGATATTGGGCCGGTCAACCGGCGAGGTGGAGGCCGGTGCATAGGCCATCGCCTGGTAGGCGGCGGGAACGCTGGCGGTCGGTTGCGGATCGGCGGAGGCGAGGGCCTGGCGCGCGGTGATGGCTGCGACCTGCGCGGGCGTGGCCTGTTTCGGCGTCGCGGGCGTATCGCCCCAGAAGCCGCGGGCGTTGATGATGTCAGCCGGCGTCTGCGGTTTCGCCTCTGCCTTGTCGGCTGCCTGTTTCGATTTTCCCGGCTGCACGGTCTGCATGTCCGCCGAGGCCAGTTGAAGGGTCGAGGCGGCCGGCTTTGAGCGCGGCATCGCCACGGATTCGGCGGGTTTGGCGGCGGCGACGACCGGGCCTGGCGCTTTTTCTCTGGTCGCGGGAGCGGCTGCGCCTTCATCCTCGTCGTCGTTCGCTTTGCGCCCGAACAAGGCGGCGAACAGGCTCGGCTTGCTCATTGTCGCAGCATCGTCACCGTTGCCGCGCCTTTCGATGTCGGCGCGGGCCAGTTCATATCCCTTCAGCGGGGTGCCATCGGAGGGAATATGCACCGTGCGTCCGTCCGGGAATACACGGGCCAGCTGATCGTGGGTCATGCGCGGCCAGTGACGGATGCTGCCGGTATCGAGATGGACGAAAGGCGATCCCGATGTCGGGTAGAAACCGACGCCGCCGCGCTGCAGCCGAAGGCCGGCGTAGCGGATCTGCTCGAGCGGAACGTCCGGAATGAAGAAATCCATCGCGTGGCCGAGCATATGCTGGCTGAAGCGGGCCACCCCGGACGACCGGCGGCGAAGCATGGCGTTGGTGGCGGGAGAACGGTAGGAGGAGATGATCTGGATCGGTTTCTTGCCGTCGACGTCGCGGTAGACTTCCCAGAGGATGTCGAACAGGTGACGATCCATCGTGGTCTCTTCCTGGGTGCGCCAGTCGCGGAGATAGTGGTTGAGCTGCTTCAGCGCCTCTTCGTCGTATCGGCCGTCACGCTTGAACGTGACGGTGAGATCTTCGTCGGAATGGGTGTGGTGGAACGAAAGGGTGCGGGTCTCGTTCAGGGCGGTCGCGTCATGGACCGAGCCGGCTCCAGCCAGCAACAACAAGGACGTCAGTCCGAATTGATATCCGGCCTTTGGTAGACGCGACAAATTGAATTGGCGTGCGAAACCAGCCAGCACGTATGAGCCCACCCAAAGACGACCGATCGAGGAACTCTCTCGCTACCCCGTGTGGCGAAAGAGGGTAAATGCAGCCTAAACGCGGAAGGGTTAACCGAGATTTACACCTTCCCCCAAAGTCGAAACGGAAGCTAAGCCGTCGAGTGTGGCGAAAAATAGCCCTTTGGTTAAATCGAGGTGGAGAATGGTTAATGTCGAAGGCCCCGTCCGAATGGACGAGGCCTTTGATTGTACTCAGTAATTCATCCCGCTTGGCCGCCTCAGTCGGTTAACGGTCATACACCCGACGCTGGCGCCGGCCGGGGGGGCCGGGAGGTGGCGTCGGCGCGCCAAACAGCCGTTCGAAGAACGACGGCCCCGACGACCACGAATTGTCGCTGGCGATCCTCACGCCGTCCGGCAGGTTGCCGGCGGGACGGACGTAGTTCGGCTGGGAATGCGCGATCACATTCTCCAGATCCCTGTTCTTGCCGCCGCGAAGCAGCGACAACATCGTGGCATCGCGGCCATAGACGTCCCTGCGGAATTGCAGCGTGCCCGCGTCATCCACGAACGCCGTCTGGTAGGTGATATTGACCGGTATAGGCGTCGGGAATTTCAGATCGATCTCGCTTTGACCGTACATGCCGCGGATCTTCTCCGGCGTGTAATGCGCGTTCGGCTCGGTGATGTTGAGCAGGACCGAGGCGTACATATCCGGATTCTGCACCCGCATGCAGCCGTGGCTGAACGCACGCTCTTCCTTGGCGAACAGGTTCTTGTCCGGCGTGTCGTGCTGATAGACCAGGAACTTGTTCGGGAAATTGAAACGGATGCGGCCGAGCGCGTTTCTTTCGCCGGGCGGCTGCGAAATATGGATGCTGCCGTCGCGGGCGCGTTCAAGCTTCAATCCCATGCGCTCCAGCACGGTCGGGTCCTGCTGCAGCGCCGGCAGGTATTCGTTGTAGATGATCGACGGCGGCACATTCCAGGTCGGATTGACCGTGATGAACTTCATCGTTTCCGTCAGCAGCGGCGTCGCATGAATGCCGGGCTGGCCGGTCACGACCCGCGTGGTCCAGACCTGCGCGCCATTCTGCATCACCTTGAGCGTATAATCGGGGATGTTGAGAATCACATAGGCGTCGCCGATCGAGGGCGCGCCGAGGTCGCGCGGCAGCCAGCGCCAACGCTCCATATTGACGATCACGGTATCGATCTGGCGGTCGCGCTTCGGGCTGTTGATCGCCTTGATGGTCCGCTCATCGAGCACGCCGGTCGGCTTGAGTTCGGCCCCGGCCTGGAACTTGCGCACGGCCTCGGCGACCTTCTCATCGTAATGGGTGTCGTCGGCATTCCCGGAGATGCCGAGCTTCTTGCGCAGCTGCGGCACGCGCTCATCTTCCATCTCGATCGCGGGCTGCTTCTTGCCGCGCGCCGGCGTGAATTTGAGCACCGGCCCATCGCCGATCTCGATGACGGGTCCGTCACCCTGACCGCGCAGTTCGGCAAGCTTCGCCTTCAGTTCGCGATAGAGCTTCTGCGGCGGGTTGTAGCTGTCGAGCGCCGCGGACGCATCCTTGGCGGTCGTGACGTTGTCCAGCACTTCCGTCGGATCGGTCGGATGCTCCGGATATTGAATGTCGGCCGAGACCTGGGACCAGTGCATCCGGCCGCTTTGGGCCTGGCGTGCGTAGTCGAGCATGCTGGCGGTCAGCTTCAAGTCGGCCTCGGCAAGCGCATCCGGCGTGGTCGCCAGTGCGAAATCCGGAACTGGATAATCCGACGCGTTCAAGCCTTCGGAGGCGGCGTCCTTGAGGCGTGCGATGACGCCCTTGCCGCTGTCGGTCAATTTGCCGGCTTGCGTCCACAGCGGCGCATATTCACGCGCGGTATAGAATTTTTCCACCGCTGCCCGTTCCGCCTTGCGATCGAAATAGCGCAGCGATTTCGCACCGAGCATATCGTGCAGCCTGTCGGCGACCGGCTGATCCGCCGGCGCAACATTGCTTGCCGCCTTGGTCGGTTCTTGAGCGGGCTCCGGAGCCGTTGCGGTGGCCGCAGCCGGCGGCTGGGCGGGTGCGACGGTCGCAGTGTCGTTGTTGCTGGTTTCGCTCTTGGCGCTGTCAGTCTTGCTGGAATCGGTCTCGCTGGTGTCGGTCTTGCTGGTGTCGGTCTTGGCAGTATCGGTCTTGGTCGTGTCGGCCTTGCTGGTCTCGGTTTTGGCGGGCTCGGAGATCGGAGCAGCGACGACATCAGTTGGCTTTGTCGCCGGTTTTGCCTCCGGAGCGGCCTTCTCTGTCAGCTTCGCCGCGTCGGGCGCCGGCGCGTCCAGCTTGAAGTCGTTGGGGGTCGGAGGCGGGACATTGGCGGGTTCGGGACGCGGGATCGCTGCGTCGATGGCGAGCTCTGCGGCGCTGTTGCGAACCTGATCGCCCTGCGCCAATGCCGAAGTCGCCGACACCGTGAGGAACGTCGCCGCGACGGCCATCAACACGCGGTCATATCCAGCACGGTTCTTCCAGCAGTCACGCATTATCACACCCCTCGGGTGAACTGCCCGGCATGGAGCAGTTTTCGGTTGGTCCGTCACAGTTTCCGCGAAAGCGCCGGCCTGATCGGGTTCTGAAGCGCATTTAGGTCAAGAATGGGCTCCAACTCCCCAAGTTTGGCACGCCTGCCGCAATAATTCATACGCAGACGATACACGCGCACCCCACATGCAGCCAGCACCACAGGGGGCAACTCACGACAAACTGACTTCACAGAGTCCTTTTGCATTCAATCGCCTGTTTTTGCCACGCGCGTCTGCTTTTGTCTGTTACCTCCGGGCAACGGTTCAAATCTTCCGGATCGGCTGTTTTCAGCCGCTTCCGCCAAGCGCCACCAGAGTGTCCGACCGGTATCAATCTTTAGCCGACCTCATCCGTTCCGCCAGCTGACTGATTGGCCGCGGCCTCGTCGAGCTTGCGATAGAGCGTCGAGCGACCGATCTTCAGCCGGCGCGCCACCTCCGACATCTGGCCGCGATAATGCGAGATCGCAAAGCGGATGATCTCGCCCTCCAGCTCTTCGAGCGGCCGCATTTCTCCGGCATTCGTCAGCATCGCCAGCGTTCCTGTCGAGGGCAGGGGCGCGATTGGTATTTCGTTACCGGAAATCATGGCCGGCGCGGTCGAATGAAATGCTGGCCCGAAGATCAGCGGTTCGCTGTGCGCTTCGGATATCGACGGCAGGCCGGCGGCTTGCGGGAAATCGGACAGCCCAAGCTGGTCGCCTTCGCTCATGACCACCGCGCGATAGACCGCGTTCGCCAGCTGCCGGATATTCCCCGGCCACTCCAATTGCGACAGGCGCGCCATCGCCTCGCCGCTGATGCCGGTGATGTGACGGTTTTCTTCGGCGCAGAACCGCGCCAGAAAGTGCCGCAACAGGTGCGGAATGTCCTCGCGGCGCATCCGCAACGCCGGAATCGTCAGCGGCAGCACGTGCAGGCGATAAAACAGGTCTTCGCGGAAATGTCCGCTTTTGACGCGGTCGAGCAATTTGCGGTTGGTCGCGGAAATGATCCGGACGTCGACTTTCACCGGCTTGCGTCCGCCGACCGCTTCGACCGCGCCTTCCTGCAGCGCGCGAAGCAGTTTCACTTGCGCGGCGAGCGGCAATTCCGAGACCTCATCGAGGAACAGCGTGCCGCCGGAAGCTTCGACGAATTTGCCCGTGTGGCGTTCGGTGGCGCCGGTAAAGGCGCCCTTCTCGTGGCCGAACAGGATCGACTCCACCAGATTGTCGGGGATCGCGCCGCAATTGACGGCAACGAACGGCTTCGATTTGCGCTCGCCGCTGCCATGGATGGCGCGCGCGAACAATTCCTTGCCGACACCGGACTCGCCTTCGATCAAGACCGGGATCGTCGAGGCGGCCGCCTTCTGCGCGGTACGCATCACGCCGGTCATGGCCTCGCTGCGTGTGACGATGTCGGCAAAGGTCAGTCTGCCTTCGCGGCTGTGCTTGATGCGCTGCAGCTCGCCTTTCAGCGCGCTGGTGTTGAGCGCATTGCGCAAGCTGACCTGCAGCCGCTCGATGCCGACCGGTTTCACGACAAAATCCTGCGCGCCGGCGCGCATCGCCGACACCACATTGTCGATGCCGCCATGGGCGGTCTGCACCACCACCGGGATCGAAAGACCAGCTTCGCGGATTTTGGCCAGCACGCCCATGCCGTCGAGGCCGGGCATCACCAGATCGAGCACCAGGGCGTCGACCGCGGGCGCGTCCGGCGCGGTCAGAAGTGCAATGGCGGCGTCACCGGAGTCGACGACGGTTGTCTCATAGCCGCATTTTTGCACCATATTCTCGACCAGGCGGCGTGCGACAGCGTCGTCGTCGGCGATCAAAATGCTGGCAGCCATGGCGTTCCCCGCACGTTACTACTATCTGTCTCGAATCGGGGCACTCTGGCCGATGCCGATTAACGCCCGCTTAAACCTTGACGTCCCGCCTTCGCTTCGCATCCGTGAACACAGGTTTCGCACAAGATGACCTCGCGCTCCGCCTCTGCTCTCCGCAAATCGACAGCCCAACGCAAACCCGCTCCAAGGAAATCCGCCGCCGAGTCAAAGGCGGGGAAGCTGCCGGAATGGAACCTCTCCGACCTCTATTCCGGGATCGATGCGCCGGAAGTCACAACCGATCTGCAAAGGATGGACGCCGAATGCGTCGCGTTTGAGACGGACTACAAGGGCAAGCTCGCGGAGCGGACAGCGACCGAGGGCGGCGGCAAATGGCTCGCCGAGGCGGTCAGGCGCTATGAGGCGATCGACGATCTCGCCGGGCGTCTTGGGTCATATGCCGGCCTCGTTCATGCCGGCGACAGTGTCGATCCGGCGATCTCCAAATTCTACGGCGACGTTTCCGAGCGGCTGACGAACGCGTCGGTGCACCTGCTGTTCTTCGGGCTCGAACTCAATCGCATCGACGATGCGCTCATCGAGCGCGCGATGCAGACGGCGGAGCTGGCGCATTACCGCCCGTGGATCGAGGATCTGCGCAAGGACAAGCCGTATCAGCTCGAGGACCGCGTCGAGCAGCTGTTCCATGAGAAATCGCAGAGCGGTTACGCCGCCTGGAACCGGCTGTTCGACCAGACCATCTCCGGCCTGCGCTTCAAAGTCGGCGGCAAAGCGCTCGCCATCGAGCCAACGCTGACCCTGCTGCAGGATCGTGCGGGTGAAAAGCGAAAAGCCGCGGCGCAGGCGTTGGCGAAGACGTTCAAGTCGAACGAGCGAACCTTTGCGCTGATCACCAATACGCTCGCCAAGGACAAGGAGATTTCCGACCGCTGGCGCGGTTTCCAGGATGTCGCGGATTCACGCCATCTCAACAACCGCGTCGAGCGCGAAGTCGTCGACGCGCTGGTCGGCTCGGTGCGCGCGGCCTATCCGAGACTGTCGCATCGCTATTACGCGCTGAAGGCCGCCTGGTTCAAAAAGAAGAAACTTCCGCATTGGGATCGCAACGCGCCGCTGCCGTTTGCCGCGACCGGCATGATCGCCTGGCCTGAGGCCAGGAACATGGTGCTGACGGCCTATCGCGGATTTTCGCCGGAAATGGCCAGCATTGCCGAGCGGTTTTTCACCGATCGCTGGATCGACGCGCCGGTAAGGCCGGGCAAGGCGCCGGGCGCCTTCTCGCACCCGACCACGCCGTCGGCGCACCCTTATGTGCTGATGAATTATCAGGGCAAGCCGCGCGACGTGATGACGCTCGCCCATGAACTGGGCCATGGCGTGCATCAGGTGTTGGCGGCGAAGAACGGCGCGCTGATGGCGCCGACGCCGCTGACATTGGCCGAAACCGCCAGCGTGTTCGGCGAGATGCTCACCTTCAGGCGGCTCTTGGCACAGACCAGGAGCGGCAAGCAGCGCCAGGCGCTGCTTGCCGGCAAGGTCGAGGACATGATCAACACGGTGGTGCGGCAAATCGCCTTCTATACCTTCGAGCGCGCCGTCCACACCGAGCGGAAGAACGGCGAATTGACCGCCGAACGCATCGGCGAGATCTGGCTCAGCGTGCAGGGCGAGAGCCTTGGCCCGGCCATCGATATCCGGCCTGGGTATGAGAATTTCTGGATGTATATCCCGCACTTCATCCATTCGCCGTTCTACGTCTACGCCTATGCCTTCGGCGATTGCCTCGTAAACTCGCTCTATGCGGTCTACGAAAACGCGCAAGGCGGTTTTGCCGAACGCTATCTGGCGATGCTTTCCGCCGGCGGCACCAAGCATTATTCCGAATTGCTCAAGCCGTTCGGGCTCGATGCCAAGGATCCCAAATTCTGGGACGGCGGGCTGTCGGTGATCGCGGGCATGATCGATGAGCTGGAGACAATGGGCTGAGGCGGGACAGGGCGTAAAACATTTGTTGAACGATCCCAGAGGGTGTGTTATACATCTGTATAACACACCCTCTTCCTTGGCAGATCGAAGGAAATACGACGATGAAGATCGAAATCAAGAAAATCGGCAACTCGGATGGACTTCTGCTTCCCCGTGAACTGATGCAGCGGCTCGACCTCAAACGCGGCCAGGAACTGCACATTACGGAACTCGCCGGAGGCGGGTTTCAGGCCATGCCCTACGATCCCGACTTCGAGAAGACCATGGAGATGGCGGACCAGACCATGGACAAATACAAGGACACGCTTGCGGCGCTTGCAAAATAATTCGGCCGCCAAATGAGCGAGCCCAAAGAGCCGCGCTGGATCACCTATGAGCAGGCCATTGCAATCCATAGCCGTCAGTTGCGCCGCTTCGGTGGAGCGCCTGGCTTGCGCGATGAAGGCATGCTGCGATCCGCGCTTGAGCGTCCGATCAACAAATGGCGTTACGAACAGTCAGGCGTGGTTGAGCTTGCAGCAGCCTATGCATTTGGGCTGGCGAAAAATCACGCCTTCGTCGATGGCAACAAGCGCATTGCCTTCATGGCCATGATGGTCTTTCTGCTCAAGAACGGCGTTGCTTTCGAGCCCGACCCCGCTCACGCCACCGCCATGATCCTCGCGCTTGCGGCCGGCGAAGTCAGCGAGGAAAGCCTCGCCCGCTGGATCAGGGACAATTGGCCTTCCGAATGACCCGATAAGCAAGGGCAAAGCCGCACCTCCGGCGTTGCCCTCCCGTTGGGATTGCGGTAATTCCACGGCGAGACGCGAACACTCACCGGGGAGACCGATGGCAGAACATAGCGAAGTGGCCTACACGACCGCTGACGGCAACGATTACATGGCCCACGAGCAGACCTATGAGGGCTTCATCAAGCTGGTGAAGTACGGCACCGCCGCCGTGGTCTTCATCGTCGCCATGATGGCGATATTCCTGACCTGATACGTCGACGTCCGCGCCGCCGAGCGGCGGCGCGATCCTGAGAAACTCACCCGCGTTCCGGTCGCAAGACCGGTTCCATCCTTGCGAAATTAAGTGCTAGTTGCGCGCGCGAGTTCTTCCCGCGCCGCCGGAGGCCATATGAAGATTGCCGTCGCCAAGGAAATCGATCCGTCCGAGCCGCGGGTCGCCGCTTCGCCCGATACCGTGAAAAAATTCAAGGCCCTGGGCGTCGACGTCGCCGTCGAGCCGGGCGCGGGCATCAAGTCGGGCTTGCCGGATTCGGAATTCACCGCGGCCGGTGCCACCGTCAGCGCCGACGCGGTCAAGGATGCCGACATCGTCATCAAGGTGAAGCGGCCGGAAGCTTCGGAACTTGGCCACTACAAGCGCGGCGCGCTCGTCATCGCCATCATGGACCCTTACGGCAACGACGCCGCGCTCAAGGCGATGGCGGACGCGGGCGTCTCGGCCTTCGCGATGGAACTGATGCCGCGCATCACCCGTGCCCAGGTGATGGACGTGCTGTCGAGCCAGGCCAATCTCGCCGGCTACCGCGCGGTGATCGAAGCCGCCGAAGCCTTCGGTCGCGCCTTTCCGATGATGATGACGGCGGCGGGCACGATCCCGGCGGCGAAGGTGTTTGTGATGGGTGTCGGCGTCGCCGGCCTGCAGGCGATTGCGACCGCGCGGCGGTTAGGGGCGGTGGTCACCGCCACCGATGTGCGGCCCGCGACCAAGGAGCAGGTCGAGAGCCTCGGCGCCAAATTCCTTGCCGTCGAAGACGAGGAGTTCAAGAACGCCCAGACCGCCGGCGGCTACGCCAAGGAAATGTCGAAGGAGTATCAGGCCAAGCAGGCGGCGCTGACCGCCGAGCATGTCAAGAAACAGGACATCGTCATCACCACGGCGCTGATCCCGGGCCGTCCGGCGCCGAAGCTCGTCAGCGCCGAGATGGTGAAGTCGATGAAGCCGGGCTCGGTGCTGGTCGATCTCGCGGTCGAGCGCGGCGGCAATGTCGAAGGCGCAAGGCCCGGCGAAGTGGTCGATAACGACGGCGTCAAGATCGTCGGCTTCACCAACGTCGCGGGACGCGTCGCCGCCTCGGCCTCGAGCCTTTATGCGCGCAATCTGTTTTCCTTCATCGAGACCCTTATCGACAAGGCCAGCAAATCGCTCGCCGTCAACTGGGATGACGAACTGGTCAAGGCCACCGCGCTGACCAGGGACGGCGCCGTCATTCATCCGAACTTCCAGCCGAAAGCATAAGGAGAGCAGCCATGGATCATATCGCACAGGCCGTCGATCCCTTCGTGTTCCGGCTGTCGATTTTCGTGCTCGCCGTGTTCGTCGGCTATTTCGTGGTGTGGTCGGTGACGCCTGCGCTGCATACGCCGCTGATGTCGGTGACGAACGCGATCTCCTCGGTGATCGTGGTCGGCGCGCTGCTCGCGGTCGGCGTCGGGTTGGTTTCGAGCGGCAGCGGCTGGGCGCGGGGCTTCGGCTTCGTCGCGCTGATCTTTGCCTGCGTGAATATCTTTCGGCGGCTTCCTTGTCACCCAGCGCATGCTGGCGATGTACAAGAAGAAGACCAAGTGAACGGCGTGCACCTCGGGGTGACGAAGACAATGGGGGCCTTGAGATGAACGCCAATCTGTCTGCATTTCTGTATCTCGTGGCGGGTGTGCTGTTCATCCTGTCGCTGCGGGGTCTGTCGAGCCCGGCGTCGAGCCGCCGCGGCAATTTCCTCGGCATGGCCGGCATGGCGATCGCGGTCGCGACCACGCTCGCCAGCCACCCGCCGGCCGACGGCATCGCCTGGCTGCTTGTCGCGCTTGGCGTCGCCATTGGCGGGTCGATCGGCGCGGTGATCGCGCGCCGGGTGCCGATGACGTCGATGCCCGAGCTCGTCGCCGCGTTCCACTCGCTGGTCGGCATGGCCGCAGTGCTGGTCGCGGCCGGCGCCTTCTACGCGCCGGAGGCCTTCGACATCGGCACGCCCGGCAACATCCATCCGCAAAGCCTGGTCGAGATGTCGCTCGGCGTCGCCATCGGTGCCTTGACCTTCACCGGCTCGGTGATCGCATTCCTGAAATTGTCCGCCCGCATGAGCGGCGCGCCGATCATTCTGCCGGCGCGCCACGTCGTCAACATCGTTCTCGCGCTCGCGCTGGTGTTCTTCATCGTCCATATGGTGATCTCCGTCAGCGCGATCGACTTCTGGCTGATCACCATCATTGCGCTCGCGCTCGGTGTACTCATGATCATCCCGATCGGCGGCGCCGACATGCCGGTCGTGATCTCGATGCTGAACTCCTATTCCGGCTGGGCCGCCGCCGGCATCGGCTTCACGCTCGGCAATTCGGCGCTGATCATCACCGGCGCGCTGGTCGGATCATCCGGCGCGATCCTGTCCTACATCATGTGCCACGCGATGAACCGTTCCTTCATCTCGGTCATCCTCGGCGGTTTCGGCGGCGAGACCGCGGCCGCGGGCGGAGCCGCCGCCGAAGCGCGGCCGGTGAAACTCGGCTCGGCGGATGATGCCGCCTTCATCTTGAAGAATGCGCAGAAGGTCATCATCGTGCCCGGCTACGGCATGGCGGTGGCGCAGGCGCAGCATGCGCTGCGCGAGATGGCGGACAATCTCAAGAAGGAAGGCGTCGAGGTGAAATACGCCATTCACCCCGTCGCAGGCCGCATGCCCGGCCATATGAACGTGCTGCTGGCCGAAGCCAATGTGCCCTATGACGAGGTGTTCGAGCTCGAGGACATCAATTCGGAATTTGCCCAGGCGGACGTCGCCTTCGTGATCGGCGCCAACGACGTCACCAATCCGGCGGCGGAGGAAGACAAGACCTCGCCGATCTACGGCATGCCGGTGCTGCAGGTGTGGAAGGCCGGCACCGTGATGTTTATCAAGCGCTCGCTCGCGTCGGGCTATGCCGGTATCGACAATCCCCTGTTCTACCGCGACAACACCATGATGCTGCTCGGCGACGCCAAGAAGATGACCGAGAATATCGTCAAGGGAATGTGAGGCAGCGCCATGGCCTTGAACAAGGCGTGGCATCAGTCAAATCGCATGCCGCCCAAGGCGACGCGCGAGCAGCGTATCAGGTGGCACGCCGCGCATGCGATGGCATGCGGATGCCGTGCCGTCCCCGAAAGCATCAAGAGCGAGGTTGAAAAGCTCGTAAAGCCGCGTCGTAAGGGCACGTAAAGCCAGGCCGTGATGCGACGTCATGACGGGTCGCCGGTCATTGTGCTTTGAGGATGCAGACACATGAGTACGCACGGACCGATACCCCGATCGGCGTGGATTTTTCCCGCGCTTTCCGTCCTGCTGTTCGCAGGCGTCACCGCGCTCGGCTACACCTTCGCGCCATCGGGTGCGGGCCTCGTGTTCGCGGCGGTGCTGTTAATCATCCTGTTCGGCACGGTGTTCGCAGCCGTTCATCATGCCGAGGTGATTGCCGAGCGGATCGGCGAACCCTACGGCACGCTGCTGTTGACATTGGCCGTCACCATCATCGAGGTGGCGCTGATCGCCACCATCATGCTGGGCGAAAAAGCGGTGACGACGCTGGCGCGCGACACCGTCTTTGCGGTGGTGATGATCGTCTGCAACGGGCTGGTCGGCATCTGCATCCTGGCCGGCGGCCTGCGTTACCGCGAACAGGATGTGCAGGTGAGCGGATCGAACCTCTATCTCAGCGTCCTGGCGGTGTTGGCGACGATCACGCTGATCATGCCGAATTTTACGCTGACGACGCCGGGGCCGGTCTATTCGGCGGGCCAGCTCGGCTTCGTCAGTGCCGTCACCATCCTGCTCTATGGGGTGTTTCTCTATATCCAGACCGTCCGGCACCGGAATTACTTCGTGATCGATTTCACCGGCGCCTCGGATGACCAACCGCACGCTTCGAACCGGATGATGTTCGTCAGCACCGTGTTGCTTTTGGTTTCGCTGCTGGCCGTGGTGCTGCTGGCCAAGAAATTCTCGCAGGTGGTCGATGCGGGGGCCGCCCTGGTCCGTGCGCCGCCGGCCTTCGCCGGAATCCTGGTGGCGCTCCTGATCCTGCTGCCGGAGAGCGTCGCGGCGGTGGGCGCCGCGCGCAAGAACGACCTGCAGAAGAGCATCAATCTCGCGCTCGGCTCCTCGCTCGCCACTATCGGACTAACGATCCCGGCGGTGGCGGTGGCCGCTTACGCGCTGGACAAGGAGCTGGTGCTGGGTCTTCCCGCTCAGGATATGGTGCTCCTGGGATTGACGTTCATCCTCGGCATGCTGACCCTCGGCACCGGCCGCACCAACATCCTTTTCGGGCTGGTCCACCTCGTGGTATTTGCGGTATTCATGTTCCTGGTATTCGTGCCTTGAGCCTTGGGGATAGAATCGGCAATGACCAGCGCCAAATCCGACGTTCAGGTCGATACGCCCGAGGTCCGCGTCACCGAATGGCGGCTGGCCCCGGGCAGCGCCACCGGACATCACATTCACGAGATGGATTACGTCATCGTTCCCGTTACCGCAGGCGAAATGACCATCGTGGCGCCCAGCGGGGAGCGCTCCAGGGCGCAGCTCGGTGTCGGCAAGTCCTACTTCCGCAAGGCGGGGGTGGAACACGATGTGCTCAACGAAAGTGCGCGCGAGATCGTATTTCTGGAAGTGGAGCTGAAGCCATAACCCCGCCGTTTACCGAAATGCCACCGATCTGCCTCAAAGCTGCGGCATCAGAATCTGCGCGGGAGTGGTCGGCATGCTGAAACTGGTCTCCAAATTTGCCATGGACATCTTGCCGTCGGTGATCGCGACCATCATCGGCGCCTATGTCGTTAATCATTACATCAACGTCAAACCTGCCGCAGACGCGTCGGCGACCGCGGCCGCGGTATCGACGGCCGGTCCGAAAAAGGCCAATTCCAGGGGCGATTCGAAGCCGGCCGAGAAATCCGCCGACCTCGGCAACGTTCCCGCGCCCGGCGTGAGGGCGAAGGGTATTTCCGAGAAGGCCATCATCGACAAATCGGCGGCCGAAAAGCCCGCGGAGAAGCCCGCCGACAAGGCCGACCGGCCGGCGGAGACCGCAAGTATTCCACCGATCGCTCCCGCGAGCGCACCGGCGGAGACCCGCCGTCATCAGCCGATGCCGCACGAAAAGGCCGCCTCCAAGACCGCTCCCGCGACGGTTTCGGCGCCGGCTCCGGCTGCCGAGCCTGTGGTTGCCGCACCAAATACCGTCGCACCGGTCGAAACGGCCGTCGGTCCGGATGCCAACGATCTGGCGCGCGCAGCGATCGAGCGCCTGCGCGGTACGCCCGAGCCCGCACCACGCGCCCAGGAAGCGGCCCGCGTTCCGGAAGTGCCCCGGGTTGTAGCCGCTCCGGCACCGGTCGTGACGGCGCCGCCGATCCAGCCCCTGCCGCCGCCTATTCTGGTCTCGACGCCTCCGGACGAATCGCCGGCGAAGCCGCCCGCGGCGCGGAGCGACGATCCGCTTCGTCCGACGCCCCCGGCCGATATTCCCGACCCGCGGCCGCCGCTTGACTTGCGGGCCGATGCGGTGGACGCGCCGGCGCGAGAACGCACGAATGTTGCCGAAGACGTGCTGTCGGCTGCGAAATCGATGTTCCACTCGGTGTTGCCGAAATAAAGCTGGTTCGCGCCAACCCTCGGCTGTCCCGGATCAAGTCCGGGGCAGGCCTCGGCTTTAAGAATATCCCTTAAAACGTATCGTAGCTCTGGCCGGGCTTGCCGCCGACGCGGGCAAAGCCGGTTCGCGCGGCTTCATCCTTCGGGCGCAGGTTGATGGCGCGGCCGTATGAGCCGGCGGCCTTGGTCTTGTCGCCAAGGCGTTCATAGGCGAGGCCCCGGGTCATCCAGATCTGCGCGTTCTGCGGATCGGACTGCACGGCCTCGTCGAGATCGGCTGCGGCCTCCTTGGTCTTGCCCAAAGCGAGGTAGCTGAGCGCGCGGCCCAGCAGCGGTTCGGCCTGCTGCGGTATGAGGCCGTTCGCCGTCGTGAAGTCGTCGATCGCGAACTGGTGCTGCTTCTCGCCTTGATAGAGCAGGCCGCGATTGTAATACGCCTCGGCGTCATCGGGACGAAGGCTGATCGCCTTGTTGAAATCCTCAAGCGCCTGCGGCGCCTGGTTCCGTGCCTTGTAGACCATGCCGCGGCCGAGCCAGGCCGGCGCGTAATTGGAATCGAGCGCCAGCGCGCGCTCGTAGTCGGCCATCGCCTGATCGAGCCGCTTGGTCTTGCGATAGATCAGGCCGCGGTTGGCGAACGCCTGACCGTAATTGGGATCGAGGCTGATGGCCTTGTTGAAGTCGGCAAGCGCCTCTTCGGTTTTTCCGGCCTGCGCCAATACCGAGCCGCGCATGTTGTAGGCCTGCGGATCATTGGGGTTGTTCTTGACGGTCTCGGTGAGCGAAGCGATGTTGCTGGAAGCGGCGATCTGCGCGGGTTCTTCCCTCGGCTCCGAAGGGGTCAACGATCCCAGCGTCATCGAACAGCCGCCGAGCGCGATGGCGATCAGTGCGATCGGCGCGGATACGCGCGGACCAAGGCGCAAAGCTCCGGAAAAGAAGTCAGGAACCGGGATGGCCATATTACAGAACACTCACGCGGCTAATGCATTATTGGTAGCCCGCCGGCGCGTATTCCGCAAAAGGCCTGCCCTCGGACCTGATCCGCCGGTCAATACCGGTTTTACGACCCCCGCGCAAAACGACAACGCGGGCACACAGGCCCGCGTCATCGGATTCAAATCCAGCAAGAGGCTGATCAGCGCGGCCCGCGTGGTCCCGCGCCGGGGCCGCCACGGCCTCCGCCAGGACCGCCACGCTCTGCACCCGGGCCGGCGCCGAACACCGGCTTCGGCTTCATCGGGAGCAGGCCTTCGCGCTGCAACTTCTTGCGGGCGAGCTTGCGCGCGCGGCGCACAGCTTCGGCCTTTTCACGGGCCTTCTTCTCGGAGGGCTTCTCATAATGACCGCGGAGTTTCATCTCGCGGAAAATACCCTCGCGCTGCATCTTCTTCTTCAGCGCCTTGAGGGCTTGATCGACATTGTTATCGCGAACGAGAACCTGCACGCGGCATCCTCTTTCCATTGATCGGATTGGATTCTGGTAAAGTCAAAGGGCCGGCAAAGGGCCTAGCTCTCGACCTTGAGCGCGCGGATGTATCAGACAAAGGTGGGAATGTCCACCGGCGGAAACGCAAATTGCCGTGCTGAAACCGGTCAAATCCCGTCTCAGGGTACCGATCCGGCGGTTTTTGTCGGCACGGCGGGCTGGGTTGCGTGGACTTGAGTGTGAACTTGAGTGTGGACTTGAGTGTGGACTTGGGTCACGTGCCCCATCTTGCGGCCCGGCCGCGGCGGGCCCTTGCCGTAGAGGTGGACGGTGGCGCCCGGCACCGTCAGCCATTGCTCATAGCTGTTGATCTCGTCCCCGATCAGGTTGGTCATGGTGACCGGGCCGTGGCGGACGGGCTTGCCCAGCGGCCATCCGGCGATGGCGCGGATGTGTTGCTCGAACTGCGAGATCGACGCGCCGTCCAGCGTCCAGTGCCCGGAATTATGCACCCGCGGGGCAATCTCGTTGACCAGGACCTTCGCCCCGTTGTCCCCCTGCACCACGAACATCTCGACCGCGAGCACGCCGACATAATTCAGGGCGGTGGCGATGCGCTGCGCGACATCGCGCGCCTGCGCCGCCAGCGTTTCGGGGATTGCGGCCGGCGCACGCGAGACCTTGAGAATGTGATCCCTGTGCTCATTTTCGGTGACGTCGAAGCATTCGACCTCGCCGTCGGCCGAGCGCGCGGCGATCACCGAGATCTCGCGCTCGAACGGAACGAAGGCCTCGAGGATCGCGGATTTGGTGCCGAGGTCCTGCCAGACCTGGTCCGGATCGTCGCCGTCACGGATGATCGCCTGGCCCTTGCCATCGTAGCCGAAGCGGCGGGTCTTGAGCACGGCGGGGAGGCCGGTTTTTTCGATCGCGGCGCGCAGTCCGGCTGCGGACGACACCTCGGCGTAATCGGCGGTGCCGATGCCCAGCCGCCTGACAAAATCCTTTTCGATGAGGCGATCCTGCGTGGTTTCCAGGATCACCCGGTCGGGCAGCACCGGACGGCGCGCCGCCAGGATCATCGCCGAGGCGGCCGGCACGTTCTCGAATTCGTAGGTGATGACGTCGACATCGCCCGCGAACAGCTCGAGCGCCTCGACATCGGCATATTCGGCGCAGGTCGCATTCTGCACGACATCGAATGCCGGCGAATCCGGGTCCGGCGAAAACACCTGGCAGCGCAGGCCGAGGCGTGCCGCGGCCATCGCCAGCATCCGGCCCAATTGTCCGCCGCCGAGGATTCCGATGGTGTCGCCGGGTTTCAGCTTCACCTGACTAGTGCCCCATTTCCGAAGTTCGTGATTCATTGTGGCGACCTCTTACACGAACTTCGGAAATAAGAGGGGCACTAGGAGATTTATAAAACTAGTTCCGCGTATCGATTTGAAGTTCCCGGTATGAACGTGCGGAAGCCGATGTGGAAACTTCAAATCGGCGGCACTCGCCGCCGTCACGCAGATTCCTCCGGACGCTCGGCTACCGCCTCGGTCTGCTGCTTGCGCCAGGCGACAAGTCTTCCCGACAGTGCCTTGTCGTTCAGCGCCAGCACGCTTGCCGCCAGGAGCGCGGCGTTGACGGCGCCGGGCTTGCCGATCGCCAGCGTTCCCACCGGCACGCCAGCGGGCATCTGGACGATGGAATAGAGCGAATCGATTCCGGCCAGCGCCTTCGATTCGATGGGAACGCCAAAGACCGGAAGTTCCGTCAGCGATGCGGTCATGCCCGGCAGGTGCGCGGCACCTCCGGCACCGGCGATGATGATCTTGAAGCCGGCCGCCTTGGCGCCCTTGGCAAAGGCGAACAGCCGGTCCGGGGTGCGATGGGCGGAGACGATCTGCTTCTCGCTGTCGATGCCGAGCATATCCAGCGTCTCGGCGGCGTGGCGCATGGTGTCCCAGTCCGACTGGCTTCCCATGATGATGGCTATCGGGGCACGCATGCGATCAATTCTTTTCGGGAAACCAAAAACATAGGGCGGATTATAGGATCGGCCCCATGTTCGGCAAGGCGTGGCAAGGGCTCGGGAATGGACTATCCTGTCTTGGTAAGGACCGGCAAGCCTTCTTAGAGCATGATCGGAAGCTGAACCGCGTGGTTAACGCAAAGCGCGCGGATGCCGGCTTTCGGAAAAAGGTCATGCTCCGACAAAAGGATGAGGCGGAGGGTCTGATTCGAGGCCGGATCAGACCCCGAAAGAGGCGCATGAAGAAGAAAATCAGGGCCGCCGCACCGCGGGCTGCGAAGCGCCGCAAGGGCGCTGCGGCGAACGGAAAATCTGCGCCGCGGCGCTCCTCCTCCCTGTCGGCGCCGCGGGCGGCGGTGGCGACCAGTGAGGCCAAAGCCGAGATTCGCCGGCTCAGGATTCAGCTGGTGCAGGCGCTGGCGCGCATCGAACAGCTGGAGGCGTCGGCCGATACCGATTTCCTGCTGGAAATTCTCAACCGGCGCGGTTTTGAGCGCGAGCTCAACCGCTCGATCGCCTACATCAAGCGCTATCATGCGAGCGGCGCGGTGATCGTGCTCGACGTCGATCGTCTCAAGCCGATCAACGACGCCTTCGGGCACGCCGCGGGCGACCAGGTGCTCAAGGCCATCGTGGCCGCGCTCTCGGGCCAGATCCGCTCGTCCGACGTGATCGGACGGCTGGGCGGCGATGAGTTCGCGCTGCTGTTGTGGAATCTCACCGAGACCGACGCGCACGCCAAGGCGGCGGCATTGGAAGAAGCCGTCGACCGCCTCAGCTTCGTGTTTCGCGGTCGTACCGTCACCGCGGGGGCATCCGCCGGCGTTGCCGTGTTGGGAGCGCATTCTGAAGCAGGCCGGGCGCTGGAAGAAGCCGATTGCGCGATGTATGTGCGCAAGGCGCAACGACGCCATGAAGCGTGAAGTGCAATCCTCCAATGATTTGATTTCGCCGCGCCCTCCAACCAGCCGAGCAGGATCATGATAAAACCCACGCCGTTTACGCTTCGGGTCCCGGATGCCGACATCCTCGACTTGCGCGATCGTCTGGCCCGTTCACGCTTTCCGGATCAGGCGCCCGGCGAGCCATGGGCCTATGGCACCGATGTCGCCTATCTGCGTGGCTTGGTCGACTATTGGCGCAACGGTTTTGACTGGAGGGCGGAGGAAGCCGCGCTGAACGCGTTTCCGCAATTCCGCGCTCCCATCGATGGCATCGATCTCCATTATCTGCATGTGCCCGGCGTCGGCCCGGATCCGATGCCGCTGCTGTTGCTGCACGGCTGGCCCGGCTCGGTGTTCGAGTTCCTCGAAATCATTCCGCGTCTCACCGATCCCGCGCGCTTCGGTGGCGACCCCCGCGATGCCTTCACCGTGGTGGCGCCGTCGCTGCCGGGATACGGGTTCTCCTTCCAGCCCGGCCAGAAACGGTACGGGGTTCCAGAAATGGCAGACTGTGTCGCCGCCCTCATGCATGACGTCCTCGGCTTTACCCGCTTCGGCGCGCAGGGCGGCGACTGGGGTGCCGCGGTTACCAGCCGGCTCGGTCATGCGTATCCGGACCGGATGATCGGTATCCACCTCAATTTCATGATAGCCGCGGGCCGCGATCCCAAAGCGTTTTCCAATCCGACCGAGGAGGAGCGGCACTACCTCGACGAGCTTGCGCATTGGATGCGCGAAGGGATCGGCTATCAGTGGATCCAGGGCACCCGCCCGCAGACGCTTGCTTTCGCCCTGACGGATTCGCCTGCCGGCCTCGCGGCATGGATCGTGGAGAAATTCCGCGCCTGGTCCGATTGCGGTGGCGACGTCGAGCGCGCGATCAGCCGCGACCGCATGCTCGCCGACATTTCACTTTACTGGTTTACCGGGGCGATCGGTTCGTCGTTCTGGCCGTATTATGCAAGGCTCCACGGCTCGGCCATTCTGCCGGCCGGGGAAACCATCGCGGTGCCGACCGGCTACGCGCAATTCCCGCGTGAAATCCTCAGGCCCCCGCGCAGCGTCGCAGCGCGCGTGTTCGCCGACATCCGGCGTTGGAGCGTCATGGAGCGGGGTGGACATTTCGCGGCCCTTGAACAGCCGGAGTTGCTCGCCGGCGAAGTGTGCGCTTTTTTCCGGGAATTGCGCTGAAGCCGGCAAGCAGCCCTAGAGCATGATCCGGACCCGAAGGGCCGCGTTAGCGCAAAGTGGGAGCCGGTTTTCCCTCGCGACAAACGCGAAGCGTTTGCGCGGAGATCATGCTCGAACAAGGAGATGAGATCATGATCCGATTCCACCTAATCGGATCACGATCCAGGGTCGGCAAGGCGACAGCGATCGCGGATGCTACAGCCCGCTCAGATCGTCCGGCACTTGGCCGAATTTCCTGAGCAGTCGAGCATCGCCGAATTCGCCGATCATGGGATCGCCGCTGCGGCAGAACGCGACCGCGCCGATGCTGCCGGCGGCGCGCGACAGGGCTTCCGCGCGTCGCAACGCGCCCGACGAACTCTGGCATTCCTCCGCGGCGCCCGCGACTGGCGAGCCGTTTTCATCCTGCATAAATGGCATTGCGACATAATAGGTGACATCGGCCATTTGTGTTGCTCCCGTCCTGGTTCGATCAGGCAGCCTCGCCGCTTGCTCGCGGCTGTGCCGGAGCGTGGCCGGCCGAGGCCGCCGCCTGCCATTCCCTCAATTCGATTTCCAGATACTCGTTTGCCATGATGAGCGCCTTGATCGTGCTCCGCAGGTTTCCGTCGCACATCGCGATCGCCTGGTCGCAGGCCTGTTCGTAGCGATCGACGTCAGACAACGAAGCGAGTTCGGACATGGCGAAATCCTCAGAGAGGGTTGGCGGCGAAGAGATGTTCCTATTTTGTTCTATTTGAGTCAAGCACCGTTGTCGGATCAAGCCGAGGTTATCAACGACCTCAAGCCCGCCCGCGCCAGGGGCCGGGCGCAGTGTGGCCAGGCTGGCCGCCGGCAGAGCGAACAGCCCGGCTTTGGAACGAAAACAATATCCGGCGCTTAACGCCCATTAGGGAGTGGGACGTATGGGTCTTGCAACATCCAACAGACCCGTGGTGCTGATCGTCGAGGATGAGTTTCTATTGAGAATGGACGCGGCCGACATGATCGCAGGGTGCCGGATTCGACGTTGTCGAAGCGGCGAATGCCGACCAGGCCATCGAAATTCTGGAATCTCGTCGCGACGTCACCGTGGTTTTCACCGATATCCAGATGCCTGGGTCGATGGACGGCTTGAAGCTTGCCCGGGCGATCCGGGGGCGCTGGCCGCCGATCAAGATCATCGCGACCTCCGGCCGAGCTTTTCTGGGGGAAACGGATTTGCCTGAGGGCGGACGATTTCTGCCGAAGCCCTACAGTCTGCGCCAGGTGACGGGCGTGCTGCACGAGCTGACTGACGAAGCAGCCTGAATTGCGGCTGTCCTGGTCGTCTGTTCCTGGTCGCCTGGGTTGTTCGCGCCTGCGGTTGCGCCCATGGCGCTTCAGGGAATGACGGAACTAAGCAATGATGTCCGGCGTGATCTGGTCCTCGATGAAGGCGATGCGGTCGCGCAACTGCAGTTTGCGTTTCTTCAGCCGTTGCAGCCGCAACAAATCCGGCGCGGGCGATTGGTGCAGGGCATCGATCGCCGCGTCGAGATCGCGGTGCTCCTGCTGCAGCCGGGCGAGCTCGGTTTCGAGTTCGCGCTCATCTTCGTCGGTCATGGTGTACTTAATTGAAAACGCGGGTCGGAATGCGAAAGGTTGCGGAAGTCGATCAAGGAATATCCTCCCTGACAGCCCGGTCCGCAAGCAAGTTTGCGAGAAGCGGCAAGGCGGAATTCGGCGAGCCGGAATCCCGGCACGCAGGCCGGTTCCCTACTCACGATTCGTTGCAGATGATACCGAAAGATGAGGATGAAGTTTTCGATACCCATCGACAGATTCGGGGCTTCGTGTACACTCACTGGTCCGGGTCGAATCTGAGGTCTTAATCCAACCGAGGAGGTTTCGTATGGCAATTCAGTCGCATCTCGTTGAATTGGAACGGAAACATAAGGTTCTCGAAAACGAATTGCATGAAGCTCTCGTGCATCTTTCAACGGACGATCTGCAAATTGTCGAGTTAAAGCGCCGGAAGTTGATGGTTAAGGACGAGATCGAGCGGTTGAGAAATACCGCGAGCGAAACACTGCACTAGCCAATAGCACGGATCTGACGTCTTCGTTGTCCGCCAGCGGGTCGGCGCGTGGTGCGCCGCCCGGCTTGTCCGGCGGACGAGGTATATTTTACGCACCTGCCACTTATACGGCCGTCACGTCTTTATGCCGGGATATCTTGACGCTGGGTCGATGCCAGCGGCAGAACAGCGGCGCTCACAACCCCGCCAGTTCGCCGACATAGTCCGCAATCGCCAATGATGATGTCAGTCCGGGCGATTCGATTCCGAACAGGTTGATCAGCCCGTCGATGCCGTGATCCCGCGGCCCCTGGATCAGGAAATCCTGTACCGCAACCGCCGGCGGCACGATCTTCGGTCGCATTCCCGAATAGCTTGGCATCAGCGCGCCGTCCGGCAACGCCGGCCAGTATCGCCGGATCGCCGGATAAAACCGTTCCGCCCGCGCCGGATCGACGGCGTAATCGACATGATCGACCCATTCCACGTCGGGACCGAACCGGGCCTGTCCCGCCATGTCGAGGGTGAGGTGCACGCCAAGCCCGCCGGGCACTGGCACCGGATAGATCAGGCGTGAAAACGGCGCCCGCGCGCTGCAACTGAAATAGTTTCCCTTTGCCAGATACGCCGGCGGGATCAGGTCGATCGGCATGCCGTCGATGCTGCGTGCGACCGCAGATGCGTTAAGCCCGGCGGCGTTGACGAGCAGCCGGCATTCAAGCGACATCGGGGCGCCGCCACCGGCATCAAGCTGGATGCGCCCATCATGCGCCTTGGCGACCAACAGCGGCGTGTGAAAGGCAAAGGCCGCGCCGGCATCTTCGGCGTCGCCGCGCAGCGCCAGCATATAGGCGTGGCTGTCGATAATGCCGGTGGAAGGTGAGAGCAGGGCCGCGTCGCAATTCAGCGCCGGCTCCAGTGCACGCGCGGCATCGCCAGCGAGGGTTTGCAGATCGGAAACCCCGTTGGCTTCGGCATGCGCCCGGATCGATTGCAGCTTGGCGGTTTCTTGCGGCGTCGTTGCGACGATCAGCTTGCCGCAATTGCGATGCGGGATGCCGTGATCGCGGCAATAATCATAGAGGGCGCGCTTGCCGCCGACGCACATCCGCGCCATCAGGCTTCCGGCCTTGTAATAGATGCCGGCGTGGATCACCTCGCTGTTGCGCGACGAGGTGACGGTACCGATACCCTCGGCCGCCTCGAGGACTACAACCTCGCGGCCGGCCTGGGCCAACCGGCGGGCGATCGCAAGACCGATCACCCCCGCACCGATAACGACGCACTCGACCTTTTCCATTCGTGGTTCGGACCCGGGATTGTTGGCTAGTCGGCCCCGTACGGGCCTTGTTCGGCCTGCGCGCGCTCAACGGCATCGCGGGCGTCTACTATCGCTGTGGTTGTGGATTCCATTTTTGTGCAACCCATTGGATTCATTTCAGGACTCTGCCTGACGAATTGTTAGTGCTGCATTAATCATGTCAGGGCAATTGCCATAATTCGGGTCGCATTTCCGCGCGATGTGGGTAGGCGTTTACCTGATCCAAACCCGTCAAGCCAGACACTCCGCAGCAGAATCCGCGGGTGACTAATGACTGACAAGAATTGGCAGGCAGGCGGCAGAATCATGATTCCCGCAGGAATCGTGATGTGCCTTTTTGCCATCGTCACGCCGTTCAGGGCTGCCAGGGCAGCCAGTGAAGCCGACCTGGCCAGCTATCTCAGCACCGTCGATCCAAGCTTCGTCTGGGAAACGCTGATTGGCGGCATCGTCGTCTGCTGCTTCCTGGTCTCCATCGGGGTGTGGATCCAGTCGGCGTTGCGCAGGGTCAGGCGTTCGGAATTTCGCAGGAATGCGTTCGTCAGTTCCGCCCTGAACAACCTCAATCAGGGCGTGGTGATAACTGATCCACGGCAGCGGATCGTGTTCTTGAACGACCGTTATCTCGAGATCTACGGACTGGTGCGTTCGGATATTACCCCGCAGATGACCGGCCCGGAACTGCTGGACCTGCGGTTCAAGCGCGGCAGCCTCGACATTAGTGTCGAGGAATTCTACGAGCGCGCCACCACGCCGGAAGGCCTCATTACCGAGTTGCCTGGCGGGGGATCGATTCTGGTGAAATATTTCGTCCTGCCGAACGGCGGTTCGGTTGCCACGCATCTCGATTGCAGCGAGCAACGCAAGCTCGCCCGGCAGCTTGCGTCGACCAAGCAATTCCTGGAATCGGTGCTGGAGAATGTTCCGTTATGCGTGGCCGCCAAGAACATCGAGGATGGCCGCTACATATTCGCCAACCGCGCCTTCGAGCGCTTCTCACGTTTTTCCCGCGATCGTATCGTCGGAAAGCGCGCTGACGAGATTTTTCGCCCTCGCACCGCGGCCACTATCGAGGCTGCCGATCGTGCCGCGCTCGAAGCCCTCGAGGGGCAGCACCGCAGCGAATTTGCAGTCGAACGCGGTTCGCAGAAGCGCATCCTTGCCTCCAACCGCGTCGTCGCCCGCAACGAGAAGAACGAGCCGGAATTCCTGATCGCGTTGTTCGACGATGTTACCGAACGCCGGTCGCTTTCCCATGAGCTGGAAAACACCAAGAAGTTTCTCGAACTGGTCGTCGACAACATCCCGGTCTCGCTGACCGTCGAGCGCGTCAGCGACGGACGATACCTTCTCGCCAACCGCAGTGCCGAGACCATCCTCAACCGGAGCCGCGAGGAAGCCACCGGATTGACGGCTGCCGATATTTTCAATCCGAAAGAAGCCAAGCTGATCATTGCCCGCGACGAGGCGGCGATCAAGAAGCGCGGTCCCCTCACCGAGGAGCACCCGATCAGCACCAAGGACGGGCTGCGGCTGTTCCTGACACGCCGCGTGACGGTGCTCGATGACGCGGGCGAGCCGCAATATCTGATCAAGACCCATGAGGACGTCACCGACCGCCGCCAGACCGAGTCGCGGATGGCGCACATGGCGTATCACGACGGCCTGACCGATCTGCCCAATCGCACGGCATTCCTGCAGGCGCTTGCACAGATGATCGAGGCCTGCGGAGGCACTGACGAGGAGTTCGCTGTGCTTTGCGTCGACCTCGACGGCCTGAAGGAAATCAACGACGTGTTCGGCCATGCGACCGGCGACAAATTGCTGATCGAAGTGGCGCACCGCCTCCAGGCGTCGGCGCGCGGCGGGGTCGTGGCGCGGCTTTCCGGCGACGAGTTCGGATTGATCATCGACGGCAAGCAGCCGGTCGCCGGGATGCTGCTGGCCGAACAGCTTGCTGAAACGCTGGCCAAGGAATTCCTGATCGACGGCAAATCGGTTCGCACCGGAGTGACCACGGGTATCTCGATTTTCCCGCACAATGGCGCCGACGCGGCCTCCCTGCTTGCGAACGCCGGTGCAGCACTGTTTCGCGCCAAGGCGAAATCGCGCGGCTCGATCAGCATCTATGAGCCCGAGATGGACCAGCAGATTCGCGACCGCCGCGTGCTGCATCAGGACCTGTCGAACGCGGTCAGGAACGGCGAACTCTCGCTGTACTATCAGCCGCAGGCGCTGTCGCGCCAGGCCGTCGGCGACAACGAGGTCATCGGCTTCGAAGCGCTGGCGCGATGGTTGCATCCGATGCGCGGTTTCGTGCAGCCTTCCGATTTCATCCCGCTGGCGGAAGAGAGCGGCCTGATCGTCGAAATGGGCGAATGGATCCTGCGCGAAGCCTGCCGTGAGGCCGCCTCGTGGTCGATGCCGCTGCAGATCGCGGTCAACCTGTCGCCGGCGCAATTCATGCACGGCGACGTCGTCAGCCTCGTGCATTCGATATTGCTCGAAACCGGCCTCGCGCCCGGCCGGCTGGAGCTTGAGATCACCGAGGGGGTGCTGATCGAGGATTTCGACCGTGGCCTGGCGCTGCTGCGGCGGCTGAAGGCGCTCGACGTGCGCATCTCGATGGACGATTTCGGCAGCGGCTATTCCTCGCTGAGCTACCTGCAGGCGTTTCCGTTCGACAAGATCAAGATCGATCGCGCTTTCGTCATGAATCTCGGGCGCAATCCGCAATCGGCGTCGATCGTCCGGGCGGTCATCGGCCTCGGCCACGGCCTCGAAATGTCGATTGTCGCCGAGGGCGTGGAAACCCAGGAGCAACTCAGTTTCCTCGCCGAACAGGGCTGCGACGCGGTGCAGGGCTATTTCATCGGCAAACCCCTGCCGATCGGACAATACGCCGCGCTGGTCGGCCGCGGCGACGGCAATGCCGTGGAACCCGCGCGAAAAACCGGTTAGGTCTTTCCGGTCTTGACGGCGTTTTCTTGACGCGAGCCGGTGCCCTTCTCGAATCAAGCGCGGGACATGCTTCGCTCGAAAACGCTATAGCTAGCGCATGGCGGACTACGACCTTGCGATCATCGGCGGCGGTTTGAATGGCGTCAGCGTTGCCCGCGACGCCGCGGGGCGCGGTCTCAGGGTTATCTTGCTCGAGCAGGGCGACCTCGGCGGCGCCGCCTCGTGCGCCACGCCAAGGATCATCCATGGCGATCTCCGGATGCTGGAGCGGAAGGCGTTTCGGCGCGTGCGCGCGGCATTGGCCGAGCGTGACATCTGGATGCGGATTGCGCCGCACCTGGTGCGTCCGGCCCGATTTGTGATCCCGGCGCATTCCGACGAGCGTCCGCCGTGGCTGCTGCGGCTGGGGCTGTTGCTCTACGACCGGCTCGCCCCGCAGGGGTGCCTGCCTGCGTCGGCAACGATCGATGTCACGCACCATCCGATCGGCAACGCGCTGAAGCGGCCGTTCGGCACCGCTTTCGAATACTCCGATTGCCTGGTGGACGATTCGCGGCTGGTGATCGCCAATGCCGTCGATGCCGCGGAGCGGGGCGCCGCAATCCATACCGGCGCGCGCTGCGTTCGCGCCGACCGGCTCGATATTTGGCGGCTCGCGGTGGTCGATCGCGGTCGTCGGCGGGTGATCACGGCGAGGTCGCTGGCCAACGCATCGGGCGCCTGGACCGCCTCGGTCGCGGAAACCGTCCTGCGCATGCCACCGCCGCGGGCTGCCGTGATCAAGATGAGCCAGATCATCGTCCGGCGCCTGTTCGAGACCGACAATGTCTATGTTTTCCAGAACCATGACCGCCAATTGATCTTCGCCAGTCCCTATCAGCGCGATTTCACGCTGATCGGAACCGTTGCAAACCGGTTCAGGGGCGATCCTGCTGCGGTGTCGGTGGGCGCCGATGAAGTCGCCTATCTCTGCGACGCGGCCAACCGGTATTTCCGCGAGCGGGTCGATCCATCCGACGTGATCAGGACCGTGTCCGGCGCCAACATGGTCGTGCACCCAGCTGGCAGGCGGCTTGCGCGCGATGGTTCAGTGATGTTCGACGCGCGGCGCGGCAAGGCGCCGCTCTTGACGATCTTCGGCGGCGACGTCACGACCTCGCGGCTGCGCGCCGAGCGCGCCGTCTCCCGGCTGACGCCGTTCTATCCGATGTCGCCGCGCTGGACCGCTGACGCGGCGCTGCCGGGCGGTGATTTTCCGCACGAGCAATTCGAGACGGAGCTCGAGCGCGCGCGCGAACGCTGGAAATTCCTGAGCGAGGATCAGGCCCGTCGTCTGGTCTCGGCCTATGGCTCGCGCCTCGATGCCGTGCTTGGGGACGCCAGCAACCGGGCCGATTTGGGACCGACCTTCGGGCCCGAACTGACCGGTGCGGAGGTGCACTATCTCATGAAACACGAATGGGCGCGGTTCCCGGACGACATTCTGTGGCGGCGCTCTAAACTCGGTCTCACGATGTCGCCCGCCGATCGCGAGCGGCTTGCGGCCTTCATGGCGACGCTCGCATGACGGGCCGACAATAATGCGGTCATCCACAGCGCCGCGGTTGAGCCGGGACTGTCCTGCGGCTAGTTTGCGGCGACGATGGGGCAGGCTGGCATCATGACAGAGGACGCAGCGAAGACCGCAACGGAGGCGGCTTCGCCAAAACCACCGCAACCCGAACCAAAACCCGAACCGCAGGCCGCGGCCGACACGCCGCTGTTGCGCATCGACGCGGTGGTGAAAAAATTCGGCGTCTTCCGCGCCGTCGACGGGCTTTCGCTCGACATCCGCTCCGGGGAGTTTTTCGCGCTACTGGGCCCAAGCGGCTGCGGCAAGACCACGCTGCTGCGGATGCTGGCCGGTTTCGAGACGCCGGACGAAGGCCGTATCCTGCTTGGCGGCAAGGACATCGCCCAGATCCCGCCGCATGAGCGCCCCGTCAACATGATGTTCCAGAACTACGCGTTGTTCCCCCATCTCAGCGTGCGGGACAATATCGCGTTCGGGCTCAGGCGTGCCGGCATGGCGCGTCCCGCGGTCAATACCCGCGTCGCCGAAATGGTTGCGCTGGTCAAGCTCGAGGGCCTTGAGAAACGCAAGCCCGATCAGCTCTCCGGTGGTCAAAAGCAGCGCGTGGCACTGGCGCGCTCGCTGGCGCGGCGGCCTCAGGTTTTGCTGCTCGACGAGCCGCTTGCCGCGCTCGACAAGAAGCTGCGCGAAAGCACGCAGCTTGAACTGATGGAACTGCAGCGGCGGCTCGGCCTCACCTTCATCATCGTCACCCACGATCAGGAAGAGGCGATGACCGTGGCAGGGCGGATCGGCGTGATGGATTCGGGGCGTCTCGAACAGGTCGCGACCCCGCGTGAACTCTACGAGGCGCCCCGTTCGCGCTGGGTCGCCGAGTTCGTCGGCGACATCAACCTGTTCGAGGGGAAGATCGAGCCGCGCGAGACCGGCCGGGTGACGATGGCGCCGCGGCTCGCGATCGCGACGCGCGATGCCGGAACCATCTATGTCGCGGAGCCGCGCCAGCCGATCGCGAAAACCGCCGTCTGTGTCGCGATCCGTCCCGAAAAGGTCAAGCTGTCGCGCCGTGGACCTGTCTCGGACGATACCCACGCGATCAACCGGCTGGAAGGGGTCGTGACCGATGTCAGCTATCTCGGCGGCGTGACCAGCTACAAGGTGAAGCTCGATAGCGGCGCCGTGCTGCGCTCGTCGATGGCCAATACCGCGCGGCTCGATCTCGACGCCTATAGCCCGGGCCAGCGCGTGGTGGCGTGGTTCACGCCCGACGATTGCGTGGTGCTGGAACAATGAGCGCACCGTCCATCTTCACCCGCCCGGCGCGGCTCGCCGCCATCGCGCCCTATCTGTGGATGGCGCTGTTCTTCCTGGTGCCGTTCGTCTTTGTCCTCAAGATCAGCCTGTCGCAAACCGCAATCGCGCAGCCGCCCTATACGCCGGTGTTCGACTTGACCGAAGGGTGGGAGGCGATCAAGGCCGCGTTCGCCGCGCTCTCGGTGGATAATTTCAGGCTCCTCCTCTCCGACGACCTTTATGTCCTGTCCTATCTGCGCAGCTTCGTCGTCGCATCGGTCTCGACCTCGATCCTGCTGGTGATCGGCTACCCCATCGCCTATGGCATGGCGCGGCTGCCGCGCGGCTGGCAGAGCGTGGCGATGATGCTGGTGATCGTGCCGTTCTGGACCTCGTTCCTGATCCGCATCTATGCCTGGATCAACATCCTGCAGCATGACGGCCTGCTCAACCAGATCCTGCTTGCCCTGCATCTGGTCGCCGCACCGGCGGTGTGGCTCTCCACCGACAGTGCGATGTATCTCGGCATCGTCTACTCCTATCTGCCGTTCATGATCCTGCCGCTTTACGCAACGCTGGCCAAAATGGACCCGGCGCTATTGGAGGCGGCCGGCGATCTCGGCGCGTCCCCGGCCCGCGCGTTCTGGCTGGTGACGTTTCCGCTGTCGCTGCCGGGCGTCGCCGCCGGCGCGCTGCTCTGCTTCATTCCCATCGTCGGCGAGTTCGTGATCCCCGATCTCTTGGCCGGTTCTGATTCCCTGATGGTCGGCCAGACCCTGTGGCTGGAATTCTTCACCAACAAGGACTGGCCGGTCGCCTCCGCTGCCGCGGTCGTGCTGCTGTTGCTGCTGCTGGCGCCGCTGTTGCTGTACGAGCGCCTGCAGCGCCGCCAGCTGGAGGCGCGACGATGATGCGCAGAATGCGGGCACAGCTCTTTTCCCTCCCCCCTTGCGGGGGAGGGTCAGGGAGGGGGGTACCCCACGAAGACTGGGAATCGTGGCTACCCCCACCACCAACCTCGAGAGCGAGCTTCGCTCGCCTCGGACCCCGCAAGGGGAAGGGGAGTGAGAGAGCGCCCATACCTTCGAACGAGGCGAGGTGATGCCACGCGCGTCGACAAGACTCTCCCGCTTCAACCTCACCGCGCTGGCGCTGGGACTTTTGTTTCTCTATCTGCCGATCGTGATCCTCGTGATCTATTCGTTCAACGCCTCGCGGCTGGTGACGGTGTGGGGCGGCTGGTCGCTGCGCTGGTACACGGAACTGCTCAACGACCGCGCCATGCTCGATGCCGCCTGGATGAGCCTGCGCGTGGGGGTGACCTCGGCGACGCTGGCGACGCTGCTCGGCACGCTCGCCGCGGTGGCGCAGTCGCGCGGCGCGGCGTTCCGGGGGCGGACGCTGTTCTCCGGTATGCTCTATGCGCCGCTGGTGATGCCCGAAGTCATCACCGGGCTGTCGCTCTTGTTGTTGTTCGTGGCTGTTAGCGCCGAGCGCGGCTTCTGGACCGTCACCATCGCCCATACCACGCTCACCATGTGCTTCGTCGCGGTCGTGGTGCAGTCGCGCCTCACCTCGCTTGATCGCAGCCTCGAGGAGGCGGCGATGGATCTCGGTTGCGATCCCTTGCGCGCGTTCCTTTCGGTGACGCTGCCGCTGATCCTGCCCTCGATCGTGGCGGGCTGGATGCTCGCCTTCACGCTGTCGCTCGACGATCTCGTGATCGCGAGCTTCACGACGGGACCGGGTTCCTCGACGCTGCCGATCCGGATCTATTCGGAGGTGCGGCTCGGCGTGAAGCCGGAGATCAACGCCATCTGCACGCTGGTGGTCGGCCTGATCGCGGTGGTGATCGTGGTGGCCTCGGCTGCCTCGAAGCTGTCGGACGCGCGAGGCAAGAGCGCCGCGCCGTTGTAGCACTCCCGTCATTCCGGGATGGTGCGTTAGCACCAGACCTCAGATGCGCAATTGCGCATCGGGGAATCTCGAGATTCCGGGTTCGATGCTTCGCATCGCCCCGGAATGACGGCAACGTCAACCCCCTCACGACTTCACCGCGCCCGCCGTCAGCCCTCCCACCATGTAGCGCTTGAAGGCATAGTAGATCGCGGCCGGCGGCAGCGCGTAGATGAAGCCGGTGGTCATCAACAGTTCCCACGGCGAATTGTCGGCAGACAAGAAATTGCCGAGCGCGACCGGCAGCGTGATCTCCTTGTCGTTCGACAACAGCAGGAAGGCGTAGAGATATTCGTTCCAGGCGAGCAATAACGCATAGGTGCCGATCGCGACCAGCGAGGGCATCATCAGCGGCAGATAGACCAGGCGGAAAATCTGCAAAGACGTCGCGCCGTCCATGATCGCGGCCTCGTCGAGCTCCACCGGCAGCTTGTCGGAGGCCTGTTTCAACACCCAGATCGCGTAGGGCGAGGCGATGGTGACCATCGCCAGGATCAGCGCGAGGTGCGTGTTGAGCAGGCCGTAATTGCCCATGGTGCGGTACATCGGCACTGCGAGGAACGCCGCCGGAATGAAGTAGGTGAACAGCGCGAGATTCATCACGATCCGCCCGCCCGGCACGCGCAGGCGCGAGATCGAGAACGCGGCGGCGGTCGCGATCACCAGCGTCAGCGCGCCGGCGGCGGCCGCGATCACGACCGAATTCCAGAACTGCACCCAGAAATCCCGCAGGAAATAGTGCTGCTGGTAAAACACGATGTGGAAATTGTGCAGCGTCGGATGCGTCGGCCACAATTTGCCGGAGAACGCGTCTTCCTTCGGCGAGATCGCGAACACGAACATGTGGTAGATCGGAATCATCGTCCAGATGAAGACGGGGATGCCGATCAGCAGCAGCCGGGCTTCGGTGCCGACTTGGCGCAGGGTGATACCTTGCAAGGTGGGGAGCTTCATCGCGACAACCGTTTCATCATGAAATAGATCAGCGGCGCCACCAGCGGCAGCGCGCAGACGATCGAGGCCATCGCGAGCGACAGCTGGTCGAGCCGCAGATAGCGGATGCCGAGCGTCGCCAGCACATGGGTGAGATCGGCCGGCCCGCCGCCGGTCAGGAGATACACGCTGTTGAAATCGCCGAGCGTCCAGATCATCGAGAGCAGGGTGCAGGTGATGTAGAGCGTCTGCATCGACGGCCAGGTGATGAAGCGGAATTTCTGCCACCAGCTCGCGCCGTCGACCTCGGCCGCCTCGAACAGGTCCTGCGAGATCGCGAGCCTGCCGGTCATCAGGATCAGCGTCCAGAACGGCAGCGACTTCCAGATGTGGACGCCGATCGCCATCGCCAGCGCCACCGCCGGATCGTTCAGCCAGTTCGGCCCGTCCTCGCCGGTGAAGCGGAAGATCAGCTGGTTGACCATGCCCCATTCCGGATTGAGCATGAAGCGCACCGAGAGGATGGTCGGGATCGACGGCACCGCCCAGGGCAGGATGAACAGCACACTCAGCCATTTGATCCAGGAGCGTGACTGCACGAAGAAGCCGGACAGAAACAGCGCGATCAGCATTTTGATATTGATGCCGATGACGAGAAAAATCAGCGTATTGATCGCAGCGCGCGCGAAGATCGGGTCATGGTAGAGCGCGACGTAGTTCGACGGCGCCCGCGCCTGCCACAGCCCGTAGCCGACCGGATAGACCACGAACGCCAGGAACACGAGCAGATAGGGCGTCACCATCACGATGCCCCAGATCTGCGGCGGCGACAGCCGCGCCGCGAGCGGGGCGGAGGGAACGTCGGAAGCTGACAGCGTGATCGCCATGTTCGGTTACTCTTGTCTTAGAAGATGCCCGCCGTGCCGAGATCAACCCTTTCGTCATTGCGAGGAGCGAAGCGACGAAGCAATCCATGCTTCCGTTGTCTCCGCGGTGGATTGCTTCGCTTCGCTCGCAATGACGGTCTCCTTACCTCGCAACATCCTTGATCCACCGCGGCGGCGTCATCCTTCGAGACGCCCGCTTGCGCGGGCTCCTCAGGATGAGGTCCGAAACCCTTACGGCCTCTCAGCATGAGGTCGTCCGAAACCCTCATGGTGAGGAGCGCGGCACCGCCGCGCGTCTCCGGACGATGCTTCGCATCGCCTTGAGAACCATGAGGCCGTTGCATCTAGTCTCACCCCGCGACTTCCTTGATCCGGGCGATCAGCTCGTCCACGGCCTTGTCGACCGGGACCTTCTCGCTCACCACGCGGTTCATCGCCTTGGCCCAGACGTTCTCGTTGTTGAGGATCGTGAACTTCCAGTTCTTCGTAAAATCAAACGGCGTGGTGCCGCCCATGAACTGGGCGTAGACCGCCCTGCGATGGCGGTCGGCCTGCCAGAACGGGCTCTGCTGGCTTGCGGTCGTCACCGGGAACCAGCGGCCGAGCGCGCCCTCGACATAGGGCCGCAAATTGTCCTCCTCCATGATGAACTTGATGAACTCCTTGCCCTGCGCCTTGTTCTTGGCCGCGGTGAAGATCGCGCCGGTCTTGACGTCGGAGCGGTATTTGATCGGCGTGCCGTCCGGCTTGTTGGGGAAGGAGGCGGTGATGATGGTCTCTTCGTAGGCCTTCTTGCCGGCGGCGCGCTGCTCGTCGGTCAGCGCCGGATTGGTCGAATCCTCGAACCACTTCGCCGCGATCGAGATCGTGAAGTTGTGCGTCATCACGATCGTCTTGTTGTGGAAGGCGACATTGTTGTCCGGGTCCTTCCAGGTGGTGGAGGAGGGCGGCGTGCAGCCCTTGAGGTAGGTGTCGGTGTAATCCTTCAGCGCATGGATCAGGCCGTCGCGCACCTTGGGATCGTCGACCAAAAGCTTGCCGTCGTCATCGACCAGTCTGACGTTGTAGGCGTCCATGAAGGTGTAGAACGACTGGAAACTATCGGTGGATTCCACGCCCATCGGCTGGCCGATGCCGTAGATGCGCTGGCCGGTCGCTTTGCGGATCGCCGGCTGGACTTTATCGCACCAGAACGACCAGTAATCCTCCCACTTGGTCGGGATGTCGCTCGGCTTGTAGCCGGCCTTTTCCAACAGGTCGCCCCAGATCTGCACATGCATGCTCTGCTGCTTCATCGGGAAGCCGTAATAGGCGCGCTTCTTGGTCTGGCCGTTATAGAGATAGGCGGTCTCGAGCGTATTCGGCGCGAACCTTGATTTCATCGGCAACAGGATGTCGGAGAGGTCCTCGAGCTTGCCTTCGAACGCCCATTTGCCCGCCGCCTGCACGTCGTAGCTATCGGAGAAGGCGACATCCGGCACGTTGCCGGAATCCAGCGCCGCCACCGTCTTCGGGATCATGTCCTGGATGGCGTATTGCGACAGCTCGACCTTGATATTGGTTTTGGCCTCGAACTTCCTGATCGCGGCGATCAGCGCGTCGTCCTCGGACTTGTAGAAGCCCTTGCTCCACCAGACCGTGATCTTGTCCTCGGCCGCCGCCGGCGCTGCGGCGTAAAACAGCCCGACCGCCGCCAGCGCTGCCGCAAATGCTACCTTCCCCGCTACTTTACCCGCCACTATCACGTCATTCTCCCTGATTGACTTGCCGATTTTGTTAACCGGTTGGGTGAAAGCCTAGCGCATGGTCGGGGCGTGATCTAGCGCGATGTTTTTTTGGTAGCGGCGTAGCCGTTTTTCCTCCGTCGTCCCTGCGTGGCCTTCCACTGTCGTCATTCCGGGATCTTTCCTCCGTCGTCATTCCGGGATGGTGCGTTAGCACCAGACCCGGAATCTCGAGATTCTCCGATGTGCAATTGCACATCGTAGTTCGATGCTTCGCATCGCCCCGGAATGACCGTGACCGGATCATCTGCTTTCGCCGGGACGACGGTATCTTGATGTCGGCATCAGCGGTGACGCTTTACCTCGCTGCATCGAAGCGGTGGATGGTCGGTGGAAAACTCCGCCGCTGCCACACCGCCACCACGATGCGCGGCGAACGTCTCGCGGTCGAACGCGTTGGGGGGCGATGAATGCCAGCGCGGTCGAGTAGCCGGGCGCTACCCTTACCCCTACCCCAGAGGAAGTGGCGCTCGGCTACTTGGATTCTGTCGCAGAGATTCTTTCGCTGGACGCGCGGCTCCACATCAGGGCCGCATGCGTTCACGCTCTCGCGGCGCAATCGCGCCCGAGTCGTGGATAAATCTTCCGCCCAATAGAGGGCGTGGGGAATGCCGGGTGCCCGTTGCACCCGCGGCCGCGCGTGTAGTGTAGAAAGCACGCGCGTTAGTCACCACGGTCGCACCGGGATCACCCGGCATTCCCGCACGCGGATGGTTTTAACGGCTTACTTCGTACTCTCCCCGGTGATCGGGCTTTCTTGTCACCGTCATCGGCGTGATGCGAAGCATCATCGCCAACTTGACGCCGGCGTCGAGGCGTCAGGACCACACGACTTCGCCGTCCGCGAAAACCTTCCGCAAAAAGCCGCTCGGCGGTTTTGGTACCGCTCCCGCCGAAGCTTTTATCGAAGGCCGATCAGCGCCGCTCGTCTCGCGCCGCCGCCGCGTCCACCGCATCCCGTTCCAACGTCCGTGACGATCGCGAAACGCCCCTCATGTGGGACGGGATGGCGGGAGATATGCAGGTGATTTGGGGCAAGCGCGAAGCGAAATATTTTTTGCAAAAGGACTGGACAGGTAGCATCGGCCTGATCCGGCTCAGGAAATTAGCCGTTAGGCGCAGGGCGGCAGAATCTCCTTCACGCAACGATGGTCGCTAATCACGGCCGCGCGACGGCTTCCATGATTTCCTTGGGGCGCCGCTTGATCGCCAGCAGATAGGCGGCCGCAGGAGCATCCGGCATGCGCCGTCCTTGCTCCCAGTTTTTCAACGTGGGAAGTGGGATACGATATGCTGCGGCAAAGTGATGTTGCGACATCCGCAGGGAAAGACGGATAGCTTTCACATCCGGCAACTCGAACCTGGACACCCGCAGTCCACGCACCTTCTTGCCAGCGGCATGCCTTGCCGCCTGTTGCATGCTCTCGATCAGTTCCTTTCCAAACTTTCCCATGTCTTTTGTTCCTGCCATATTCCCTATCATAATCGAATCATCACGCTCATATCCAAATGGTAATGCCGATGCTCGATAAGCCGGAGAAGACTCTGAAAACTCATCGACATCCTTGATGCGGCGGTACCGTTCGAGGTCGACATGATGCCCGACCTGATCGAGCGACTCGCTCGACAACAGAACCCGGTAGCCATCAAGTCCATCGAGACCGTCTCGAAAATCTCCTACCTCGGTGATCCCGGCGGAATCATGTGTCACATCCAGCCCGAGGATGCCGAGAGCGCGGTCGTGATCTCGCTTACCCACGTGCGCGTCCGCCGCACGTTCCTCTTCGCGGCGGCCGTGCTCGACTATCAGAAGCACCGCGTGAAGAAACTGAAAAAGCAGACCGGATATCGCGAAGCGATTTAGCAAGCCCGCATGAGCGCAGCGATATGCGGGTTTTAAGGAACCATGGAAATCCCGGATGTCGCTTCGCTCATCCGGGCTACGCTTGCTAAGTGCACTGTCACCGTAATCCGCCATACGGGCGAAGCGTAGTGGAACAAGTTGCCTTGTAACACATAGCACCTTGTGCGAGGTCAACGAATCAAGCCTACTGAAAGACTGCGAACGATGGAGCGGAAAATGGCGCAACGGGAAAAGATCTCGATTGGCCTGTCAGGCTTCCATGCCGAAGGCCCACGCACGACAACCTTTATAGCAGCGCTTTTGGCAGTAGGCCTTGGAATTGCATTTGCGCTTGGAAAATTGTCGACGCTCGTAGATGCGTGCTTTGGTCTTAAGCTACCCTAGCTCGCAGGCGTTATAGCGTCGTTTGTTAGGTCGCCCCTCGGTTCAAGCAAGCGTAGCCCGCATGAGCGCAGCGATATGCGGGAATCAACGCAAATGAAAATCACGGAGCGTCGCTTAGCTCATGCGGCCTACGCTGGCTACGGACTTGCGGAACATGGCGCGTGACCGTATCGACGACTGGATCGAAAGGGCGATCAAAGCAGACCCAGTCGAACTGGACATAGACGAGTTCGATGGCCACTCGGGTCCGCCGCTATCTCGCGAGGATATCGAAGCCGCTCGGGTGAGCCTTGCGCGATGGCAACGCCACGACGCGTTCAAAGCTACGACGGATGCACTCTGTGGACGCTGCGCATCGAAAGATTGGTTCAATCATCCGCAGCTAAATTTCTTGCACGATGCCTTTGTGCTCGCTCGCTTTGCGCGACACCAGCGCGTGGACGAGGTACGCCTTGCGGGGCCTTTGGCGCAATGGCCGGATGGCTTCGTGCGGCTTGCGGGGAAGGTTCACAATATCGAAGTGACCAGTACCCACGGCGGCCGCAAGCTCGGCGAGGAATACCGCAAGGTTAGCGACCAAAGAGTGGAAATGGACCCCGTCGAAGACTGGGTCGCTCGTGGCGAGTTCGATCCCGAAATATCTTGACGAAGCCGTTAGCGCGAAAAGCAGGAAGCGCTACAGCGCGCCGTGTTGGCTTGTAGTCTATCTTAACATCAGCGAGTGGGGCATCCGCCAGACGCAAACTGAGGCGACCATCGCGCAAGTCAAAGCGCGTTACGCATCCTCGTTCGAGGCCATCTCCGTGCTCTGGAAGGGCTGGCTGTACTAGTAACTAGGCCGCATGAGCTAAGCGATGCTCCGTGATTTTCATTTGCGTTGATTCCCGGATGTCGCTGCGCTCGATCCGGGCTACGCTTGCTACACCGTCAAGGAGGGTATTATCTCCGGCTGCCCAAAATGTCCGCCGCTCGTCCTCCCTACCTGAAGTCGGCTGCTCTCGCACCTCCGACTCGGCTAAAATTGCGTTCGATGGAGCGCGCAACATGACAACGGTACCTGACAAAGACCGCTTTCCTCCGAGGCGGACGTTAGACAAGCAGGAAGCCATCAGGCATCTCTTGCACACGGCAATTCGTCTCGTTGCTGATATGGAAGATCCTTTTGCTGTGCATCTCCTGGTGCAGTCGGCGGATAAACTCTGAGTCGATCTAGCACGGACTCAATCGAAGCCACTTCGTGTCGATTGGGAGGACTACATTAAGCCGGAGTACCGCAAGGAGTTTTTTGCTCAGCACCGGGAGACGTATAACTACTTTAAGCACGCCGACGAGGACTTTGCCGATGATTTACCAGTGCACGACATCATGATGCTGAACGTGATGCAGCTTTTCATTGGCGTCGCGAACTATGTTGCCTTATTCGGCGAAACCACCAATCACATGCTCTTGTTCTTTGTCTTTGCGCTGAACGTATCGCCGCATCTCGTCAAGCCAGAAGGAACTCACGCGAGCGAGCTTCTCAAAAATCTTAGATCGACCGAATATTCGACGCCACAAGATTTCTTCAAGATTTTCAGAGAAAATGCGCACGTTTTGCCGCGGTTCTACGCAGAGCAATCGAAAGACTTGGAAGACGTCATCGATTTCTATCACATATCATTCCACGATCTTCGCGCCGGTGTACGGAAAAGCCCGCGATTAATTCGTCTTCCCGATATTTAGGCGAACGGCATTGGCGCTATCCGCCACGCACGAGCGCAAACCCCGCCCCACCAGCCCTCAATTCGCCTTCGCGTCCGCCGCCGGCGCACCCGCCGGCGCGGGCGCCGCTGCCGCCTCTGGCGCCGCCGCCTTGCCGCCACCGGTAAACCGCTCCAGCACCGATTTCACCGCGTCCCGCGTCTTGCGGTCTTTCACCGCATCCAACAGCGGCGCGGAGGCCGGCGAGCGGCGGATCAGGCTTTCGGGGTCGGGGAAGATCAGGGGATCGTCCCACGGGCCCTGCACCACGAAGGGCAGCTCGAAGGCGGGCGCGGCGTTCGGCGTGGTCAGGCTGGCGGTGCCCTTGAGATCGAATTCGCGCGCCGGCACGGAAGCCGTGCCGGTGATGGAGATGTGCGTCGTCGGGCCCTCGATGCGGACGTCGTCGGCGGTGGCGATACCGTCTGCAAATTTCACCGCGATGGTGAGATTGTCGTAGGGCGTCGAGCCCGAGCGCAGGTTGCCGTTGCCGGAGAGCGGCCGCCGCTCCAGCCGCTTGAGCAGCTGCTCGACGTTGAATCCGCTGATCGCGCCGTCATGGCCGGTCAGCGTCGCGGTGCCGTCGAGCGATTGCGCCAGCCCGAAGGGCGACGAGCCCGAGGCCACCAGCGAGACGCCGAGATTGCCGCGGCCGCTCAGCTTGGTGACGCCGAACAATTCGCCGGCGCAGGCTTGCAGGTCGACGTCGGTGAACTGGAACTGGGCCTTGACGTCGGCCATGGTGTCGGCGCGCGCCAGGCCGAACGAGCCCCTGGCGATGCCGCCATAGACCTGCGCCTCGCCCACGCTCAAGGCCAGCGCGCCGCCGCGCAAATTGGCGCCGAATGCCGTGCGCCCCAGTTTGGTCGCGCCGACCGTGACGCGCGCCGCTGACAGGCGCATGTCGAGATCGGTTGATGACAGCGATTCCAGGTCGAACAACTGCCGGTTCCAGTCATGCGCGCCGGAGGCGAGCAGGCGGAAGGTGGAGATATAGGGCGTGAAGTCGAGCGTGTCGGCGGCCAGCGTCGCCTGCAGCGACTGGCGGCCGTTATTGGCATAGGTCATCACGCCCTCGGCGACATTGCCGTCGAGCTCGACATTGACATTGGTGAGCGCGATCGAGGGCCCGACGAGGTTGGCGCGCGCCTTCAGCGCGAAGCGGCCGAACCCGCCGGAGCCCGGCGGCGCCTGCCCGGTCCAGCGCAGCGCATCGCGCAGGCTTGCCGTATCCACCGTCAGCGTGCCTTCCATCATCATGCTGGTGCGGTTGGCGACGGTGCCGTCGAAGGCGAGTTTCATGAGCGGGCTGGCGATCCGCGCCTTCAACCCGGAGCGGTCGCCCGACAATGCGGCGATGAAGTCGCTGGCGCTGATCGAGCCGTCGACGCGCTCGCCGCGCCAGTCGAACTGCCCGGTGGCGGCGAAGGAGCGCGAGATCGAGGGCCAGGCCAGCGACAGGTCGATATTGTCGAGTTTTTCCGTCAGCTGATGGCCGGTATCCTCGTAGGTGAGGTTGCCGTCCTGGATCCTGATCTCCGAGAACGACACCTGGTTGTCGGCGCCGGGCTTCATGGTGCGCGCAATGGTGCCGATGAAGGGCGTCCAGTTGCTCTCGCCCTTGGCGTCGCGGGTCACGTAAATATGAGGCCGCAACATCATGACGTCCGATATCTCGAACCGTTGCAGCAACAGCGGCACCAGCCGCAGATTGGCGGTCAGGACGTCGACGGCGAGCGCCGGGTCGGAAGCCCCTCCGCCCCGCAAGCCGACGTCATGAAATGAGACATAGCTGCCGGGGAACACCGAAATTTCGGTCGAGCCTGACACAACGAGGTCAAGCCCGGTGACGGCGCGGATCTGCGCCTCCACCGCCTGGCGCAGCGCATCCCGGTTGAGGAACCAGGACGTCGCGACCAGGCCGATCACCGCCACGCCGAGAAACGCCGCTACCGGCATCCCCAAGCGCTTTATTCCTTGGGCCGTCGTCAATGAGATATCCAGATCTTGTTGAAACGTCTTGTTGAAACAAAGTCTCGTTAGAACCGGCGGCCTCCACTGGGGCTCGCCGTTGAAACAGCGGGCAGGGCAGGGATCCCGTGCCAGCCCCGGCAACTTGATGGGTTTTCTTGACGCTTTCAAGGCCGTTGGGGGACGGCTACGGCCGGCCTCGGAGGCATTTTCCGGCTGGGTACGTTTGTCGCGCATCCAATGGCCACATGGTTCGAGACGCGCGGCCTCGCCGCGCTCCTCACCATGAGGGTCCAAGACCTCGTTCCGGCGAAAATGCCAGACCTCATCCTGAGGAGCCCGCCTCGGGCGGGCGTCTCGAAGGATGAAGGCACCACGCCGAAAGCATCAATCCCCCGTCATTGACGCATTGCGAAGAATTCGCCTAATAATCGCCTCACAGCGCGTGCGCTCCAGCACCTCCCTGCATCAGGTCGCATTTCCATGAACAAGGTCTATCCCGACGCCAAAACGGCCCTCGACGGCATTTTGAAGGACGGCATGATGATCATGTCCGGCGGCTTCGGCCTCTGCGGCATCGCCGAGACGCTGTCGGATGCCATTCGAGACTCCGGCGTGAAGAACCTGACGGTGGTGTCCAACAATGCCGGCGTCGACGGCATCGGGCTTTCCCGGCTGCTCGAGACCCACCAGATCAAGAAGATGATCTCGTCCTATGTCGGGGAGAACAAGCTGTTCGCCCAGCAATTCCTCGCGGGCGAGCTGGAACTCGAATTCAACCCGCAAGGCACGCTGGCCGAGCGGATCCGCGCCGGCGGCGCCGGCATTCCGGCCTTCTACACCAAGACCGGCGTCGGCACGCTGATCGCCGAAGGCAAGGAAGAAAAGGTGTTCGACGGCGAGAAATACATCATGGAGCGCGGGCTGTTCGCAGATCTCGCCATCGTCCACGCCTGGATGGGCGATACCGCCGGGAACCTGATCTACCGCAAGACCGCGCGGAACTTCAATCCGATGATGGCGACCGCCGCCAAGATCACGGTCGCCGAGGTGGAACATCTGGTGCCGGCGGGCCAGCTCAACCCCGACCACATCCACACCCCCGGCATCTTCGTCAAGCGCATCGTCCAGGTCGGCACCGGCAACAAGCGCATCGAATTCCGCAACACACGGCCGCGCCCTGCCGCGACCACCGCCGCAACGGGGAGTGAAGTCTGATGGCCTGGACCCGCGAACAGATGGCGGCCCGCGCCGCCAAGGAACTGCGCGACGGCTATTACGTCAATCTCGGCATCGGCATTCCGACGCTGGTCTCGAACTACATCCCCGAAGGCATCGACGTGAACCTGCAGAGCGAGAACGGCATGCTCGGGATGGGACCGTTCCCCTATGAGGGCGAGGAAGACGCCGACCTCATCAACGCCGGCAAGCAGACGGTGAGCGAATTGCCGTCGACCAGCTATTTCTCCTCGGCCGAATCCTTCGGCATGGTGCGCGGCGGCCACATCGACCTGTCGATCCTCGGCGCGATGCAGGTGGCGCAGAACGGCGACCTCGCCAACTGGATGATCCCCGGCAAGATGGTGAAGGGCATGGGCGGCGCGATGGACCTCGTCGCCGGCGTCAAGCGCGTCGTGGTGGTGATGGAACATTCGGCCAAGGACGGCCCGAAGCTTCTGAAGAAGTGCAACCTGCCGCTGACCGGTGAGAAGGTGGTCGACATGGTGGTGACGGATTTGGCGGTCTTCACCATCGACAAGCACGGCAAGGACGGCATGGCGCTGATCGAACTCGCCGACGGCGTCACCCTCGACGAGGTGAAGGCCAAGACCGAAGCCGAGTTTAGGGTCGCGCTGAAGAACGCGTGAGGGCTTCTCCCTCGCCCCGCTCTTTGCGGGGAGAGGGTTGAGGTGAGGGGCTGCGTCAGCGAATTACGAACATGAGATGTAAGCGGTGAGTTCCCCTCACCCGAAATTCGCTGTTGCGAATTTCGACCTCTCCCCGCAAGCGGGGCGAGGTTGGGTCGGATTCATGGCGCTGACTGAACCCATCACCCCTTCGCGGTCGCGACATCCTCGAGCCCGCGGTGGCGCGGCTCGACGCCCCAGGCCCATACCACCACGATCTGGACGACGACGAGGCCGATCATCAGCCAGACCACGCCCGGCAATTTGTAGGACGCCATCAGGCTGCCGACGATGAACGGCGAGACCACGGTTGCGCCGCGCCCGAGCGTGTTGCAGATGCCGTTGGCGCGCAGGCGGATCTCGGTCGGGAACAGTTCCGGCGTATAGACGCCGAACAGGATCGCGGTCTGCACATAGATCGCGACGATCAGGACGAATCCGATCGTGAGCACGATCGCAGGGTCGGATGCCGCATCGAAGCGCGCATAGATGTAGCCGGCGACGATGGTCACGACCGACGCGCCGATGATGCTGGCGCGCCGCCCGATCGCGTCGGACAAATAGGCCCCACACGCGCAGCCGACCAGCGACGCCGCCGACAGCACCAGCGTATAGGCCAGCGAATTGGTGATGGTCAGTCCCTGGCGCAGGAAGAACTGCGGCAGGAAGATCACGAAGCCGAAGATCAGCGTGTTGATCGTGATCAGCACCCAGGAGCCGACGATCATCCGCTGCAACAGCGGCGGTTTGAGCATGTCCGGTGCAGTGACCTGGGCGACCGGCGCCGGCACCACCACCGGCGGCAGCGGCTTGCCGGCGGAGGCTTCCTGTTCGATCGCTTTCATCAAGGCTTCCGCCTCCACGTTGCGGCCCTCCGATTCGAGCCAGCGCGGCGATTCCGGCAGGTTCTTGCGCAAATACCAGACAACAAGCGAACCCGCGGCGGCGAGCACGAACATCGGGCGCCATCCGAAGGAGGGGATGATGAGATAGCCGAGGAGGGCGGTCACGGGAAAGCCGGCCACCACCAGGAATGCCATCATCGACAGCCAGCGCCCGCGCGAGTTCGGCGGCACGAATTCGGTCAGCGTCGAATAGCCGACCACGATTTCGGCGCCTAACCCCAGGCCCTGCACGAAGCGGCAGGCGATGAGCTGGGTCATGTCCTGCGAGAAGGCGGCGGCCAGCGACGCCAGCCCGAAAATCAACAGGTTGATCTGATAGGTGAAGCGGCGCCCGTACTTGTCGCCGACAAATCCGGTGATCAGCGCGCCGAGCGTCATGCCGACAAAGGTCAGCGAAATGAATTGCAGGTTTGCCGGCCCGGTCGAAAATTTGCTCTGGATCACGGACGCCAGCACGCCGCCGGCGACATAGAGATCGTAGCCGTCGAAGAACATGCCGGCGCCGACCAGCCAGAAGATCCGGTAGTGGAACGACGAGACCGGCAGCCGGTCGAGTCGCGCGCCGGCGTTTACTGCAAGAGCCATATGAAATTCCCCCCGTTGTTCGCTTTTTCTCTTCTAGTTTCGTCACTAACCCTCATCCTGAGGAGCTTGCGCGAGCAAGCGTCTCGAAGGATGAGGCCACCACCGGGGCCTCATGGTTCGAGACGGCGCTGGAGCGCCTCCTCACCATGAGGGGATAGCGCCGGCGATGACGCAAGACCGTTCGTTCTAATTCAGCCGCCGCTGGGTCGCCGTGTCGCGGTACCAGTCGAACGGCTGGTTGTGGGTCGCGACCATCACGCTCTTGGTATTGAAGTGGTCGTCGAAACTCTCGGTGCCGAATTCGCGCCCCACCCCGGAATCATCGACGCCGCCCCAGGGCGAGGCCGGGTCGAGGCGGTGATGGTCGTTGACCCAGACGATGCCGGCCTTGACGTGGGCCGCGACGCGATGGGCGCGGGCGACGTCGCGGGTGCGGATCGCAGCCGCGAGGCCAAACGGTGAATCATTGGCGAGCCGCAACGCGTCCGCCTCGTCCTTGAACGGGGTGACCGAAGTAAAGGGCCCGAACACTTCTTCCTGGAAGATGCGCATGTCGGATCGGACATCGGCAAACACCGTCGGCTGCACGAAGTAGCCGTTCTCGTGGCCGGGCACCTTTGCTGCCGCCCCGCCGGTTACGAGCCGGGCGCCGTCGTCGCGGCCGAACTGGCAATAGGACAACACGCGGTCGCGCTGCCGCGCCGAGATCACCGGCCCGAGCTGGGTTGCGGGATCGAAGGGATCGCCGATCCGGATATTTTCCGTTTTGGCCTTCAGCTTCTCGACGAACTCGTCATAGACGGAGGCCTGCACGATATGGCGCGAGGCGCAGACGCAGGTCTGGCCCGCGCCGATGAAGGCGCCGAACGCCGCATAATTCACCGCCTGGTCGACGTCGAAATCGTCGAACACCATCACCGGCGTTTTGCCGCCGAGCTCCATGGTCTGATGCGCGAACACTTTCGCCGCCGCACTGCCGGCGATGCGGCCGGCTTCGGTGCCGCCGGTCAACACCAGCTTGTTGATATCGCCATGCTCGGCGAGCAACTTGCCGGTGGTCTGGCCGAGGCCGAGCACGACGTTGAACACGCCGGGCGGCAGGCCTGCCTCGGTGAAGATCTGCGCCAGCCGCAGCGTCGTCAGCGGGGTATATTCCGACGGTTTGACGACCGTGACGCAGCCGCTGGCCAGCACCGCTGCGAGCGACTTGCACATGATCATCAGCGGATGGTTGAACGGCGTGCAGTTGGCGACGATACCGATTGGCGTGCGCAGCGTGTAGTTCAGATAGGCGCCTTCGACCGGGATGACTGCGTCGCGCCGCGCCAGCGCCAGGCCAGCAAAGTAGCGGAAGAAATCCGGCAGCCGCGACAGCTGCGCGCGCGTCTCGTTGACCGGCCGGCCGTTGTTCAGCGTCTCCAGCCGGTACAGTTGCTCGAGGTTGGCCTCGAACGCGTCCGCCAGGCGGTTGACCAGTCTTGCGCGCGCACGGATATCCATGCCGCCCCAGGCGCGGCCTTCGAAGGCTGCGCGGGCGCTTTTCATGGCGCGGTCGACGTCGTCAGCGGTCGAGTTCGGAATCCGCGCGATCACCTCGCCGGTGGCGGGATTGCGGACGTCCAGCATCTGGCCAGAGCCCGCTTCGATCTCGCGACCGTCGACGAAGTTGCCGTGGATTTCGACCGAGGTCACGGCCGGTTTTGCGGGAATATTCAAGCGTCTCTCCCTTCGATCGTGATCCCCGGGCAAACGCATTGCGTTTGTCCCGAGCACGGATCATGCTTCGACGATCACCGCGTTGCGCTTGAGCGCCGGCAGCACGCGTTTTTCGGTCTGGCCGATATGGGCCTTGATCAGGCGCGCCGCGCATCGCGCATCGCGCCGCTGCATCGCCTCGATCAGCGCTGTATGCTCGCCCACCAATTGGGTCGGATCGTGATCCCTGATGTTGGCGACGCTGACGCGCACCAGCCGGTCGGCCTGTCCGATCAGGTCGCACAGCGCGACCGCCATGCGGCGGTTGCCCGAGGCACGCGCGAGCGCGCAGTGGAAGGCGCGGTTGTAGGCGATGAAATCCTCGTGGTCGCCGGAAAAGCGCCTGAAGTCGTCGAGCGCCGCCAGAACGCTGTCCGGGGCATTCTCGATCGCCTCGGCAACGCAGGCCGGCTCCAGCGCGAAACGAAACCGCAAGAGGTCGCGCGCATCCGACAGCGAGATCGGATTGACCCGGTAGCCCTGGCGCGGCTGCACGGTGACGAGGTGTTCGCGCTCCAGCCTCAGCAACGCCTCGCGCACCGGCTGGCGGCTGACCGCATAACGCTCGGCGAGTTCCTGCTCGCGCATATCATCGCCGGGCGCGAGCCGGCAGGTCAGAATATCAGTGCGGAGGCTTTCGTAGACATTATCGCGCAAAAGCATCGCAATTTCCCCGGAATTCGACCTTACTCTTGCAGCCGTGAAATATCACGTCAAGCGGGAAAGGCTTGAAAGATGCGGATTTTGATTTATCAATCGGTCGGCAAATGGGGCTGCTTCCTTGAAAAGAGAGACAGGCATGGACCGACTTTTCGCCAATGGCACGGTCAACGCGGCGCAAGCCGGCCAGGGAGCGGGTCAGGGATCGCGCCAAGCGCCGGCACTGTTCCTGTTTCACTCGCTGCTGTCGGACCGGGCGAGTTTCGACGCCATTACCCCAAAGCTATCGCGGTCGTTCCGCCTGATCGTCCCGGAATTGCCCGGCTTCGGCGCCTCCAAACCCGTCAGCGGCGGCCTCGCCGCCGTCGCCGATCGCATGGCCGAGGCGGTGAAGGAGGCCGCCGGCGGCAATGACACCATCGTGCTTGGCAACGGCTATGGCGGGTTCGTGGCGCTGCAGATGGCGATCCGCCATCCCGCCATCGCAACTAGGCTCATTCTCGCTGATTGCGGGGCGGCATTTTCCGAACCCGGGCGCGAAGCCTTCCGCAACATGGCGGCGGCGTCCAAAGCCAAGGGGTTGGCCGCGATCACCGACGTGGCGATGCGCCGGCTGTTTGCACCGGAATTTCAGGCGCAGCATCCCGATCTGATGCAGGGTCGCCGCGAGGCCTTCTTGAAGACCGACCCGAACGTGTTTCAGGCCGCCTGCGCGGCATTGGCGGAACTCGACCTCCGGCCGCAGCTTTGGCGGGTCTCGGTGCCCGTGCTGGTGCTGGTCGGCGAACATGACGAGGCGACGCCGCCGCCGATGTCACGCGAACTGGTCGCCCTCCTGCCGAACGCGCGCCTGAAGATCCTTGCGGGATGCGCCCACGTCCCGCAATTGCAATCGCCGGAGGCGTTCCTGGACGCGATCGGCGATTTCCTGCCCGCGACCGATTCCGCGCCGGCCTGAGGGTTGGCGAACCGAAGCTCGCCGCAAGGAAACAGCGCGAGCTGAAAAACCTGCATTCGCAGCACAACCAAAGCTTGTAAGTTTCACCGGCATTTCTTAGCCTTCCCCGGAAGCATTTTTGGCTGCCGGGGCATTTGATCATGACATTTTTCCGCGCCTACAAGGCCGACACGTTGAAAATTCCGACCTACTTCATCGAAAGCACGGCGCCGGACAACGTCGACGATACCGACAAGATACCGACAGCTTCGCTGCCTCATCTGCAATTGATCAGGAATTCCGATGATGCGGTGAAGCAGATCGCGGCCGACCTCGCGAAAGGAGACAGCTCAAACCTTGTGGTGATGGTGCACGGCTTCAACAACCCAAAGCCGGATGTGCTCAAAACATACACTGCCGCTGCGCTGGCAGTCGATGGCGATGACGCCATCCACGATCGGAAGGGTTTGGTCTGCCTCGGCTATCGCTGGCCATCGGAGAAGATGGGGCAGCCACAGATCTTCACCTGGAAGGCGCTGCCGACATTGCCGACCTGGATTTTGTATCTGGGCGTCACCCTCGCCGTGCTGCCGTTCCTGCTCTACTATCTGGCACCTGACAGCAGTCACTGGGCGATCAACATCTTTCGATACGCGTGGGGTCCCATCGGCGACCACATTGCGACCCTGTTCGGGCTGGCCCTTGCCGGTCTGGTGTTTACCGCAGCCCTGCTGAGGCTCATCGTCTATTTCCGCGACAATTACCGGGCGTCGAATTACGGCGTCCCCGATCTCATCCAGATCATCCGTGCGATCGACCAGGCGATCGTCGAGCAGCGCCGCGGGGCTGGCCATGCACACCACCAAAAGGTCCAGCTCTCCTTCATAGGACACAGCATGGGCGGGTTCGTGGTCACCAATACCATACGCACGTTGTCGGACGTCTTCGTCGCGCCCGTCGGTTCATTGAACGCCTTTGGCTCGGCGGGACCAAAACCTGAGGCGAATCTCCAGGAAATCGGCAAGGTGTTCAAGCTGAAGCGTTTCGTGCTCGCCTCGCCGGATATTCCGGCAGAGGCGCTGTTGTCGAGCCGCGGCAATTTCCTCGCCTCCGTGCTGTCGCGTTTCGAGGAAGCGTACCTGTTCAGCAACGAAGGCGATGAAGTGCTGCGGCAGATTTCGACGTTGGCGAATTATTTCGTGTTTCCGACCAGGAGCAAGAATTACGGCTTCCGGCTTGGCAATGTCGAGATATTGTCGAGCAAGTTCGGCCTGATCAGCCCCAACGCGGCCGGCGGTTTTCTGCGAACACTGCGCATCGGGAATCTGACGCTTCAGGAGTTGTACGATAGGCTCGACGACGCTGAAGCCAACCGCCAGCCGGATGAAGGAAGGCGTGTGCGGGCAGAGATGTCACTGCCGGAGGTCTTCACCTATTTCGACTGTACCGATTATGTCGAGCCGGACAGCCGCGGCAAGGGGCTGCTTACCTTCGCGCTGCGTCGCAAGGCCACCAACCCGAACGCCAAGCTGCGGTGGTACTCGCACCTCCATCTGCTTGGCGCTTACGTCTTCAATCACCAGACCCCGAATGTGCACGGCGGTTACTTCCAGGGGGCGTTGTCGCAACAGCTGATCTATCGGTTGGCCTGCCTCGGCTATGACGACACAATCAAGGCCTACGGCAGCGAACCTGACCTTGGAAAGAAATGCGAGGAAAAGCAGATCCGCGTCCTGGTCTCGCCGTGCCTGAAAACCCCTCGCAGTGGTCCGGCCGCCGCCCTGATCCGCAAGCCTTGATCTCGCCGGCGTGTTCGAATGTGAGCGTCACCGGCACTTGCTGGCCTTGCTTCAGCGGTTCGTTCAGTCCGAGAAACATCAAATGACAGCCGCCCGGTGCGAACGTCACGGTCTTGCCGGGTTCGACAAGCAGGCCGCCGTCGATCGGACGCATCGTCATGATGCCGCCGCTTAGCGCCGTCTCATGCATTTCCACCTTCTTTGCTGCAGTGGTCGAGGCTGCCAGCAGCCGGTCAGGCACAGCGCTTTTGTTTTCGATCGTCAGATAGCCGCCGGCGACCTTGGCGCCGTTCGGCGTCGCGCGACTCTATGGCTGCGTAATCACGAGAGCCCTGGCGGTGATGTCTTCGGCGCGCAGTGGCACTGTCAGCAGGCCGGAAGCGAGAACGGCCATGGCAAAGCCGCGTGTCAGGGACGTCATAGACGGGTCTTTCGATTGGTGAGGGGCCGCTTGCAGCCCCTACAATGATTTGATGGCTACCCAGACGGCCGCCCACACCACCAGCGACAGCAGTGCGGCGACGACGACGAAGATCGCCAGAATTCGCATCAGCCTGCCGGTATCGGCGCCGACCGAAGACTTGTTGGGACCGCCGTGGAAGTCATCGTGTCCGGGAATATGGCCGCGGATCCCGCAAATCCAGAAGATTGCGTCCAGAACGAACAGGCTCATGGCCTCTGCTCCGATATGTCATGCCCATGAGCCAGCATGGCCCGGAAATCCGCGCCGTTCTTTGAGCGAGCGCAAAGTCGCCACCCCTTCCGCGGGTTAATAAGGTTGAAAATCCGGGGCGGATGAGCCCCCATTGATGCCATTTATTTGAAAAGACGGTACGAAATGAGGCCTGATCTTGCTGCTTGCTACGGACAGGAGCGACTGCCGCGCTATACGAGCTATCCGACCGCCCCACATTTCTCAGGAACCATCGGCTCTGAAACCTACGCCGAATGGCTGAAGGCGATTCCGCGGAACGCCACCGCCTCCCTCTATTTGCACGTCCCGTTCTGCCGGTCGATGTGCTGGTATTGCGGCTGTCACACCACGATCGCGCGCCGCGACGAGCCTATTTCGACCTATGTCGCGGCGCTGCGCTGCGAACTCGACCTGGTATCGCGGCGGATCGAACGGCGCATGAAGGTCGATCATATCCACTTCGGCGGCGGGACGCCGACGATCATGGCGCCCGAGCTCTTCGTGGATCTGATCGGGGCGATCAGGCACGCTTTCTTTGTACTTCCGACGGCCGAGATCGCCGTCGAGATCGACCCGCGCACGCTGACCAGTCAAATGGTCGATGCGCTTGGTCTTGCCGGCGTCAACCGGGCAAGCCTCGGGGTGCAGAGCTTCGATCCCGTCGTCCAGCGCGCCATCAACCGGGTCCAGAGTTTCGAGCGGACGGCGGAGGCCGTGACAAGCCTGCGGCGCGCCGGTATCGCCGGCATCAACTTCGATCTGATCTACGGACTGCCCTATCAGACGGTCGCCTCCTGCCTCGATACGGTCAGGCGATGCGTCGAGCTTCGCCCCGATCGCTTTTCCGTTTTCGGCTATGCCCACGTCCCGACGTTCAAGAAGCATCAGCGCAAGATCGCGGAAGCGTGGCTGCCCGACAGTCTCGAGCGGCTCGACCAGTCCTATGCGATCGCCAACGCGCTGAAGGAAGCCGGATATCTGCAGATCGGGCTCGATCATTTCGCGCTGCCCGGCGATGCGATGGCTGTGGCCCAGCGGGACGGCACGCTGCACAGGAACTTCCAGGGCTATACCACCGACACCAGCAATCTCCTGCTCGGCTTCGGCGCCAGCGCCATCGGGCATTTGCCGCAGGGTTACGTACAGAATGAAGTCAACATCCACGCCTATTCCGAAACGATCGCCGGCGGCAGGCTAGCGACGGTCAAAGGCTATGCCTTGAGCGACGACGACCGGCTGCGTGCCGAAATCATCGAGCGCATCATGTGCGACTTCGGCGTCGATCTCGCCCCGATCTGCGCGCGGCACGGATCGGCGCCGCAGGAAATGCTGAAATCGTCGCCCCGCCTGCGGGATCTGATTTCCCGCGGCGTCGTCGAACTCGACGGCGCCTCGCTTAACGTGAAGGACGACTCGCGGTTTCTGGTCCGCAGCGTCGCGGCCGCCTTCGACGCGCATCTGGACGGATCGAAGCAGCTTCACAGCCGCGCGGTATAAGCGCCCACTCATCAATGCAGCGCAGCACCGTTTGATCATCTCCTCGGCGGTGACGAGCAATGATTGCGGGATGATAAGACCAAGCGCGTTTGCCGGCAGTCGGGGGCATCCTGGCGCGGATCAGCGGAGTGCACGCCCGGAATCAGGGTGGACTGGGACCGCCTCCATCGAAGCCAGCCAAGGAATACAAGGTAGTCAGATAAGCGATGAAAACGTTCCAGGAACCCGGCTGTTTATTTTGGGAACGAGCCCGGAGAACCGATTGTTGTTGTGGCATGGAGGATATTGCCATGCTTCTGTTTTACTTACCGATCATAATCTTCGAGGCGATGCTCGAGGCGAACCCGAATAAGCGCGAGGCGGACGAGTCCACGGTGATTGAATAGCTACGGACTGTACCGGCCTTTTATCTATCGCCACCAGCCATTTTCTCTGCCATCGCGCACTCTACTTTGCGGAGCTTCTCCAAATGCGCCGTCATATCTGCCTCGCCTCTTCGCGGCGGAGGTGATTCAGGTTCCGAAACCGCAGCTTCGAATCATGCGCTGTTGGCGGAGATCAGCGCCAGCAGCTCGCTTCGCACCCGGTCAACGACCGCTGCGTAGTCGCGTGTTTCGGTCTGCCGGAAGAGCCGCACGCTCGGGTACCAGGGACTGTCCTCGCGATCGAGCAGCCAGCGATAGTCGGGCGTAGAGGGCAGCAGGATCCAGGTTGGACGGCCAAGGGCGCCGGCGAGATGGGCAACGCTCGTGTCCACCGTGATGACAAGATCAAGGCAGCTCACCAGCGCCGCCGTCTCGGCGAAGTCGGTGAGGTCTGCGCTCAGGTCGACAATGTCGCTTCGCTCCCGCAGGACCGCCGCATCATTCGGGCGCGGGTCCTTCTGCAGGCTGATGAAGGTCGCGTCGACGTCGAGAATGCGGGACAACAACCGCAGAGATATCGATCGTTTCAGATCGTTCGTGTTGGTCGGACTGCCTGACCAGACCAGGCCGACCCGCAATTTGGTATGAGGGCCGAGGCGATCTTCCCACGTCTGCACATGGCTTCGTGCCGGGGAAGGCAGATACGATGTCGCCGCAGGGATCGTATCGAGACGCGTTGCGAACGCCAGCGGCAGGCTGGACACCGGGCAATGCAAATCGAAGGCCGGCAGCGTGCTCACAGCCGACATCGGAACGCATTGCGCGACACCGCGCAGACCCGACAGCAGACGATGCAACGGGTCCTGAACGGCAAGAACGACGCGCGCCCCGCGTTCGGCCAGCATCGGCGCGTAGCGAACGAACTGGATCGTATCGCCCAACCCTTCGTCCGCACAGATGAGGACGGTCTTGCCTTCGATGTCTTCTTCGCCGCGCCATCTTTGCTGGGGAAAATTCGGATACATCGCCGAAGGCAACCTCAACCGCGCTTCGTGTCCGCGCCAGCCGGCCTCGAAGTCGCCCGTCAGGAGATGGGCAAGGGATACATTCCACTCGGTCAGCGCGCTATCCAGCCCGAGCGACTTCATGTGCTCGGAGAGGGCGAAAACCTCTTCGAAGCGGTGAAGGTGAAACAGCGAGATGATCTTGTTGTCGAGGGTCTCCGCCGAGTTCGGTCGAATCGCGAGAGCTTTGTCGTACCACTCCAACGCCTCTTCATCCCGACCCAGCAACTGCAACGCCGCGCCGATATTGTTGCAGGTCTCAGTGCTGGCGGGGTCGATCTGGTAGGCCCGTCTGCCGTCGGCCAGGGATTCTTCGAACCGTTTCAGGTTGTAGAATGTCCGGGCGCGGGCCTGCAGCGTCGGGGCATGGTTCGGCCGCACTTCGTCGCTAAGATCAAGCTGGGCAATCGCCTCCTCGTGGCGCTTGAACTGGTTGAGAAGAGCGCCGCTCTTGTAGAGGGCGTCCTGATGGCGTGGATTGAGCTTGAGCACTTGCTGAAAGATCAGGAGCGCCTGATCAAAACGCTTAAGCTGCACGAGAATGTCGCCGAGATGTCTCCATAGTTCGGCATCGTCCGGTTTGAGCCCAACCGCCTTCTCGAGGACCTTGAGTGCTTCCTCGTACCGTTCCTGCTGCTGCAGCGCAGTGCCGAGGCTCGCCAGATATGCCGGTTTGGGATCCTGCCGGATCGCGCGGACGATCCACTCCACGGCGTGATCATGTTGTTGGGCGTGCAGCGACAGCAGGCCCATCAAGTGCAGCGTGTCGGCGTGATTGGCGTCCGCGGCAAGCGCTTGCCGGCAGCAGAGTTGAGCATCGAGGTGGCGTCCAGCCTGCATATGGGCAAGGCCGGCCTCGTAGAGTGCAGCCGGGTCGCTTGCATCAGGCGCGTTCGCTGTTGGGGAGCTGCTGGCGGTCGAACCTTCGCCAATGGAAGCTTTCTGGGATCTTCGGGCGGCGGCCCGACGTTCGCGACGGTTCATTGGCGCATTTCAAAATGACCAGCCGGACAACCCCTAGATGATTCGACCTCATCAAAATAGGCGTTTGGCGAACGGCCTTTGCGCGGGAGCCGGGACCGGCCGCCTCGGTTTTGCCTCAGAACCGAGGTTTCGGGAACCGCCCCGAAACTTGCGCCGGGACAAACAGCTTTCGGGGCAGGCGCGTTACCTTCACCTCAGAACGGAGGCGCGCATGCCCATTCGATCTGACGATCTTGTCGACGATGTCATGAGCGGATCGCCGCAGACGATCAGGGTATTTCTTCAGTTCAAGATGCGCTGCGTCGGCTGCCCGATCGCCTGCTTCCACACCGTGGACGATGCCTGCCGCGAGCACGGCGTCGACCGCGAGGCTTTTCTCAAGGCGCTGCGCGCCAGCGCAACATGACTTTTCGTTGAATTGTCATCTTGCTCTATCTTTTTGTTTGAGCATGATCTCCGCGCAAACGCTTTCGCGTTTGTTAGCTGAGGGAAAACCGGCGTCCACTTTTCCGGATCATGCAGCGTGCGATCCGTCCGGGTGTGAGGTGGTTCGCTACGGCCGGGTCGGGGGGGCGTTTCCGCCGGCAGGTTCCTCGGTCAGCACGAGCAGCTTGTGGGGCTCGCGCAGCACGATGCGCTGGCGTCCGCTCTCGATCAACCCGCGGCTCTCCCAGCTGCTCAGGATCCGGCTGACCGTATGCAGCGTGGTGCCGGTCATTTGCGCGATGTCCTGGCGGCTGATCGGAAAGTCGATCTCGACGCCATGTTCGACCTTGTGTCCGGCTTGCTTGGCAAGCCGAAGCAGCGCGTTGGCGACCCGCTGTTCGACCTGTTGCGTCGACATCTCCACCACGCGGGTATGGGTTTCCTGCAGCCGGCTGCCGACGGCCTGCAGCGTGTTGGTGGCGAGAGCCGGAAATCGCGACACCAGGCGCGGCCATGTCGCCGACGGCCACGCCAGCGCGACACTGTCATCGACGGCCGTGGCCGTGGCCGGATAGCGCTGCAGCCCAATCGCCGGGGCGACGCCGAAGGCTTCGCCGGGCGTGACATAACGCACCACGACCTGTTCCCCCATCGGCGTGGTCTTGCTGGCGCGCACATGGCCGTGCAGCAGCACGAAGAATGAATGTGCCTCTTCGCCCTGCTCGAAGATGTTGCGGTTCCTGGCAAACCGCAGCGAGCGGGCCTCGCGCAGGACCTCATTGAGCTCATCGGTTCCAAAACCTGCAAACAGTGGCAGGTTGGCAACCAGCGAACGATCGACCGTGGCCATGTTTCCCCGTTGCGCTCGACGAATTTCAGCCGAATCTAGACTTCGATTGTGGTTCCCGATCAAGCGGAAGTTTGTCCTGGCGCAACAATGCTTCCCCGAAATGTCTCAGAATGAGTCTACAATGTCGAACCCCGATCGGGGAGAAACGGCCATGGCCACAACTTCGCGCCCGCGAACCTATGACGGACTACCCCTGTTCTCGTATGGCTTCCGGCCGTTCTTCCTGCTGGGATCGATTTACGCAGGCCTCGCCATTCTGGTCTGGCTGCCGGTGTTCTATGGCGAGATCACGCTGACCTCGGCCTTTGCGCCGCGCGACTGGCATGTGCACGAGATGCTGTTTGGTTATCTGCCGGCGGTGGTGACCGGGTTCCTGTTGACGGCGATCCCGAACTGGACCGGACGATTGCCGATCCAGGGCAAGCCGCTGATGGGCCTGGTCGCGGTCTGGCTGGCGGGACGTCTTTGCGTAACGTTCTCGGCCCACACCGGCTGGCTGGTCGCGATGCTGGTTGATGCGAGCTTCCTGTTGCTGGTCGCGGCAGCCGCGGCCCGCGAAATCCTCGCGGGCCGCAACTGGCGAAACCTGAATGTGGTGATCCTGCTGTTGCTCCTTTTCGCCGGCAATGTCGCTTTCCACCTCGAGGCGCACCTCGAAGGTGCGGCCGATATCGGGATCCGCGTCGGCATCGCTGTGGTCGTTTTGCTGATCTCGCTGATCGGCGGGCGCATCGTTCCGAGTTTCACCCGCAACTGGCTGGTGCGCGAAAATCCCGGCCGGCTGCCGGCGCCGTTCGGCCGCTTTGACATCGTCGTCGTCGCGATCGGCGCGCTGGCGCTATTGTCGTGGGTTGTCAGCCCGATCGGCGATCTCACCGGCAGCGCAATGGCATTGGCCGGATTGCTGCATCTGGTGCGGCTCGGACGCTGGGCGGGCGACCGGACCGGGCGCGAGCGTCTGCTGCTGATCCTGCACGTCGGCTATGCCTTCGTGCCGCTCGGCTTTCTGCTGAGTGCCGCGTCCGCGTTCGAACGCGTTGCACCAAGCGCGGGCATTCACGCCTGGATGGTGGGGGCTGCGGGCATCATGACGCTCGCGGTGATGAGCCGTGCGACGCTCGGACACACCGGCCAGCCACTCACCGCCTCGCTTGCCACGCAGGGGATCTATGTCGCGATCGTGGTCGCGGCGCTGTCGCGAATTTGCGCGGCGCTGGATCCCGTTCACGGCGAGGCATTGCTGTATCTGGCCGCGTTCGCCTGGGTGGCCGCCTTCTTTGGATTCGCCGTGACGTTCGGGCGGCTGCTGATCGGCGGCGACCGGCGCGCGAAATCGGCGCGGAAGGCGGCGGCGTAAGATTGGAGACGGCGAATTGTTCCCTGTTGTCTGGTATGGAAGGCGCAACCATCTTACCGGATATGGCAGCGGGCGAAGGAGCCGACCATGAGCGGCGTCAGCAGAAAGTCCCATTGGGAGAATGTCTACGCCACCAAGGGCGAAAGAGAAGTCAGCTGGTTTCAGGATGATCCCGCGCCGTCGCTTGAACTGATCGCTCTCGCCGGTCTCCCGGAAGGAGCCTCCATCATCGATATCGGAGGCGGCGCCTCTCGACTGGTCGATGCCCTTGTCGAACGGGATCTTGGGCAGATCACGGTTCTGGATCTTTCCGCCGCCGCTCTCGATGCGGCCAAGAAGCGTCTTGAGAAACGTCTTGGCGGCAAGGCAGCCGGCGTCAAATGGGTCGTCGCCGACGTCACCACCTGGGAGCCAACCCAGACTTACGATCTGTGGCACGACCGTGCCGCATTTCATTTCCTGACCGATCCCGCCGATCAGTCCGCTTATGTGGAGCGGCTGAAAAAGGCCGTCAGGCGCGGAGGGCATGTCGTGATCGGCACCTTCGCCATGGACGGTCCGGAGCGGTGCAGCGGATTGCCGATCGTCCGCTACGATTCAGCCTCCCTGTCGGCGGTCCTCGGGAGCGATTTCAAGCTGATAGATGCGCGCCGGCACGACCACGCCACGCCGTGGGGCGCGGTGCAGAAATTCCAATTCAGCACATTTCGCCGGAATTGAAGCTGTGCCGGCAACTCCAAACGCGCACTGATCGCGTTAAAAAGATAGAGCGAGATGACGATTCAACGAAAAGTCATCTCGCTCTGGTCCGAGAATGATATCGTGGTCAGCATTGATCACAGCAATCGTCGCCTTGCCATGCCTCGCGACCTTCGCGGATCAGGAACCAAACAACCCCAGAGGAAGCCAACGCGTCCACCCACCAGGCGCCGACGAGGAACTGCGCGACGAGTGCACCCACCACGACGAAGGCGAGCCAGCCGCATGTGATACTTTCAACCGCGTCAGCCCGGAGGGCGCGGCTGCCGAGCGCGTTGGCGAGTTGCAACTTGCGACGGGCCAGAAAATACATGATGGGAATGGCGAGCAAACAGATGATCAGGCCGGATAACGAAAACTCCGCGCCTTGCTGCATCCATAATTTCCAGCCTGCGCCGGCGACCACATAGGCAGCGAGCGCAAACAGCAAAGCGCCGCCGATGCGCGAAGCCGTTCGTTCCGCATTCTCGGCGAAGGTTTGGCCGTGCCGGAGCTCGACGGTGAGGCGCCAGACCAGGACAGTGGCCGACGCCAGTTCGATCAGGCTGTCGATTCCGAAGGCGGTGAGGGTGAGACTATCGGCAGCGAGGCCGGAACCCATCGCCACCACTGCTTCGATCGTCATCCATGCAAGCGTAATGTACTCCAGCCGGAACGCCTGTCGGATCAGCGCATTTCGTTGGTCGGTTGCCGTGGAACGGCTAACGACACCCATGTCGGGTCCTCTGGTAACGCAACGAATTCAGCGTCAATCTGCACATCAGCCCAACTGTGCACGAAAGCGCGCGAAATCAAGCCGGCCCTCACGCCCTCGCCATCGCGTGGGGAAACACCACTTCGATCAGCGTGCCGGAATGCGCGCCCGTCCTGATATGGAATTGCGCGCGATTGGCCTCGACCAGCGCCTTGGTCAGTGAAAGGCTGACGGGCGAACCGTCCGGCGCCTGATCCGAGGGGGCCTGCGTCCGGAACGGTTCCAATGCGGCGGCGACTTCGTTGTCGTTGAGCCCGTGGCCGGTATCGCGCACCCGCAACACCACCTCGCCGAAATCCGTCAGCGCGGTGGAGACGATGACCTGGCCGCCGGTATTGGCGAGGTGGATGGAATTGCCGATCAGGTTCAGCGTGATCTGACGCAGCGCGCGTGCATCGGCGACCACCTGCGGCAGCATGTGCGCCAGCGAGGTGCGGATGATGATGCGTTCGCGGTTGGCCTGCGGCTGCATCACCGCGACGCAGCTCTCGACCAGGTCGTTGAGGTTCTGGTTGGCGAAGGCGAGGTCCAGCTTGCCGGTCTCGATGCTGCTGAGATCGGTGAGGTCGTCGATGATGGCGACCACGCGTTCGCCGGAAGCGCGGATGTCCTTCATGTATTCGACGTAGCGCTCGTTGCCGAGCGCGCCGAATCGTTCTGCGATCATCACTTCGGCAAATCCGATGATGGCGTTGAGCGGCGTGCGGACCTCGTGGCTGATCCGCGCCAGCAGGTCGGCCTTGGCGTTGGCCGCGCGATCGGCCAGCCGCTGTGCCTCGCGCAGTTCGCTTTCGCTCTTCCTGGCCTGCGATAGATCGCGGAACACGGCGAAGAAATTCGGACCGTGGGCCTGCGTCCGGCCCATGGTCATCGACAGCGGGATCAGCCCGCCGCCACGCACGCGGCCAAGCACCTCGCGGCCGTGATCGAGCAGGCTCGCAACGCCGCTGCCCTTGATACTGCCGAGATAATCCAGAACCGCGGATTGGCTCTCCGGCGCGAACAGCTCGGCGAAATTGCGCCGCACCAGTTCCTCGCCATCATAGCCGAACAGCGCTTCGGCGCTGCGGTTGCACGAATTGATGGCGCCTTCCGCATCGAACATCACGATGCCTTCGGCCGTCGTATCGAGGATGGTGCCGAGCTCCTCGGCATTGGCGTGACCGACGGCGGATGGTTCCGGGGCTGGGGCCGCGCGGCCGGTCGCCGCGGCGACGGCGGCGCTCTCCAGGCTTGCGCTTTTTTCCGCGCCTGCGCCCGAGAAAATCAAGGCCAGCGCGGAGTTGTCGTCCCAGCTGATCGTGTAGAGGCGCGCGTCGATCGCCGCCGCCGGCGTGGGCATGGTTGCGGCCTGCGGCGCGGAAATCGTCACCGGGGTGCCGGTGTCCGATGTACTGCTGGCGCTGGAGACGCCGGGTTCGACATAGAGCGCGTCGATGCCGCCGGCCTGCTCCAGGGCATGAAGGCTCGCAAAGCCCATGCGATCGAGAAACGCCGCGTTGGCGTAAAGCAGCCGGTCAAGGCGGTAGATCAGGACGCCCACGGGCAGAAGGTCGAGCAACATCCTGTCGCGCCGGGCCTCCCCGCGCGCCGGCGGCTCGGGGCGCGTCAGCCAGTTCGGCGGTTCGACCACTTTTGCGAAAGTTTCAGGCGCGGGCTGCGGCGCGACGACCGGCTCGGCCGCGGTGGATGCGTGGGTCGCGGCGGGCGCGCCGTTCTCGTTCTCGAGCCGCGCCGACAATTGCCGGGCCAGCTCGTTGAAGGCGCTATTTTCCACCGGCGTCAGGACGACCGACGCCCTCGGCTCGCTGAGGGGGCGAAACGGAACGACGTTCTTCAGCGCTTCGTCGGGTGCTTCCACAGGGGTTTCCAAATCGGTTTGTTTCGAGGTCTCCGGCGCCGACGGGAGTGGGCGAGCGGCGGATGCAGCAGCATCGCCCGCGGCGGGCGGCTCGGCGGCCGGCAAAGGCAGGTCGGTGGCAGCGGCGAGCGCAGAAACGGCATCGCGCGTCGCTGCGTCGTCGGAGGATTCATGGCGGCGCAGCGCGTCAAGCTGATCGAGGCTGTCGAGATCGCGGCAGACGCCGAAGCCCCGATAGCCGATAAAATTCCGCGCGCCGTCGTAGATCGGCAATCCGGACAGTTCCACCGGCAGGCGGTCACCGTCATCGACGGGCCACTGCACGGTGATGCCGCTCCAGGTGTTGCGCGCCGCGATCGCCTTGGCCACGCGGCCGTCCGGGTCGAGCCCGAAGGTCTCGGCGATTTCGCTCCACAGCCGGCCGAAGCCAGCGGCGGTGCGCACACCGATCAGGTGGGTGAACTCGTCGCGGCTGATGGAGAAACGGCCATCGGCATCCATCTGCCACATGAAGCGAAGCGGATACCGGCGCGGGTGTGGCGAGGGCTCGCCGAACCACGGCGCGGCATCGACCGGCAGCGATGGCGGGGCGTGCGCCTCGGTCGTGGCCGGCGTCTCCGCGGCGGCAGGCGAGGCCGGCTCATCGGCTGCGGCATTGATTTCGGGCGCAGGTTCGCCGGGCTGAATTTCGCCCGCTGAGGCAACAATGTCCGCCGGGGTTTCGCCGGGCGAAGCGTCCATAGTGGGCATGTCGGGCGGCAACGCCGATGGCTGGTCAGGCTCCGGCGCTGGTTCGGAGGCGACGGGTTCGACGACGGGTTGATCGGGCGTTTCGGCGAATTCGTCGATCAGCGCGAACTCGGCCGGGGCTTCGCCCGACAGCGCGGGTCGTTCGTATTCGGCTGTCGGCAGATCGCCTGGCGGAGCGACGGGCTGCGGCGTCGGCGCGGCTGGCAGGTCTGCCGGCGAAGGCTGCGCGGTGTGCCTGAGATGCGCGGCCTGCGTTGCGCCGGGCGCGATCATCGCGACCAGGCCGACATCGGCGCCGGTGCCGACGCGCAGCAGCACCATGTGGCCGATGCCGATGGGCAATTCGGAGCGGCCCAGCTTCAGCGCGTCGCTCAGCGCTTGTTCCAGTCCGGCTTCGGAAAGATCGCGAAAACCGAGCAGCGATCGCGCGGCATCGCTGGCGCCGACGAACATGCCGTCGCGCGCGAAGGCGGCGATCGGCATGTCGATGCCTTCGACCAGGCGTTGCAGCCGCTCGACCAGCGGCATCGCGCGGCCGACCGGTTGGGCGGCCACGATCAGAATGCCGTGGCTGCCGTCGGCAAATTCAAGCCGCGCGCAGCCGCAGGTGATGAGCGTTCCGAGCGCCGCGCCGAAGCCGCGCAGCCGCTCGAGCCGGATTGCACCCGTTGGCGGCAGCCGGTGGGAGAGTTGCGCCACCTGCCGCCGGTGCGAATCCGCCGGGCCGAAGGTTTTCTTGGAGAGGCTCGCGCCATTGGCCGCGCCGAACAGCCGGGCGCCGACGGGATTGGCCCACAGCACCCGCGCGCCGTTGGTCGACCAGAGCCATGCGGGGAACGGGCTCGTGGCATGCACCGCCAGCCGCGGATCGCCGACGCCTTGCAACTGGAATTCCGCGTTGTTCATCGTGGTGACATCACCGGCCGGTTTTGGCTGCTACCTTAATACTGGCGTCAGATATCGGCGGCCAGACGATGACAGCCTTAACGGAAGGTTAGTATCGCCCGCAGGGAGCGGCAGGTCCACGGCCTGGTCGCGGGAGAGAGCTCCAAAGCCGGGATAACCTTAACCGGGATGGACCTTGCCCCGGGGGCCGGCGTTGGGTTGCAAAGGGCGATCAAATGTCCACGATGAGGGCACCCGCGTCATGCCGCAGATGCGTTTTGGCATTAGGCTCGGGCGGGCTGGAAATAGGGCAGTGGATCGCCCTCTAAAGCGTTTTCGAGCGAAGTGGACACCGGTTCGCGCGAAGAAAACGCGTTAAAACAAAAGATTAGAGCGTCGGTTCTGATTCAATCAGAACCGATCTTGCTCTAGCCGCAACAGGAGGTGGACCATGAGCGAAGAAGGACGTGATCGTTTCGAGATTCCGAAGGAAATGCGATCGATGGCCGAGGCGAGCTTCGACCAGGCCCGCAAGGCTTTCGAGAAGTTTCTCGCCAGCGCGCAGGCAACCGCGGGCTCGATCGAGGAGCGCGGTGCGACGGTCCGCGCCGGCGCCAAGGACATCGGCGCCAAGGCGATCTCCTATGCCGAAAAGAACGTGCAGGCCTCGCTGGACTACGCGCAATCGCTGCTGCACGCCAAGGATCTGACCGAGGTCATGAAGCTGCATGGCGACTATGTGCAGGCGCAGATGCGCGCATTGACGGAGCAGGCGACTGAAATGGGCCAGATTGTCAGCCGCGCGGCACTGGATGCCGCCAAGCCAAAAAAATGAAGAATTCAAAGGCCTGAAAGGCCGAAGCGCCGTCCGTCCTTCCCTCAAAAGGGGGGAGGTTCAGGGAGCGGTAAGGCCCGAACCAGGGCCTTAAAGAACCCACGCCACCCGCGTCTGCGATATGGCGTCGCACCTTAAATTACATTGCGTTGCACAAAATTGACATGATAAGAGATTATCTGTCGGCTGCCCCTCAAGGGGCACTTCCGCCAGGTGATCCAAGTCGACGTTCCCGGAGGTTGCCGGGCGCGCAAGGGGTCACACACCTTCTTCACCCCCATCGCGAAGGATTCATGCCATGGCTAACCCCACCGATCCATTCTCCTCCTCCGTCATACCGTTCGAAGTCCCCGAGCAGATGCGTGCGTTCGCCGAGAAGGGCGTTTCGCAGGCGCGCGACAGCTACGCCAAGTTCAAGGATGTCGCCGAGAGCCAAAACAGCGCGATCGAGGCGATGTTCGCAAGCGCCAGCAAGGGCGCCAGCGAATACTCCGCCAAGCTGATGGAAATCATGAAAGCCAACACGTCAGCGACGCTCGACTTCGCGCAGGAACTGATCGGCGTCAAAACGCCTTCCGAAGCGATGGAGCTGTGGACCTCTCACGCCAAGAAGCAGTACGAGGCTTTCACCGCCGCCAGCAAGGAACTCGCCGAACTGTCGCAAAAGGTAGCGGCCGAAACCGTCGAGCCGATCAAGACCAGCGCCTCGAAGCTGTTCAAGCCGGCCGCGTAATCGAGCGCTTGCGTTCCAAAAAAAGCCCGGGCGAGGAGCCCGGGCTTTTTGCTTGTGCGCCCGGCCGGGCCTGGAAGACGCCAAATGGTCACCCTTCCGGCCTTGCCAAAAAGCGGCGTTGCACCTAGTTTCCGCCCCGATCGCGACCCCTTTTTGGGGCCGGCAAAGGATGCAGTTGTAGCTCAGTTGGTTAGAGCGCCTGTCTGTGGAACAGGAGGTCGGTGGTTCGAGCCCACCCAACTGTACCAACAAATCAAATAGTTACTTCATTCGTTAAAAATTAGTCCCCTGCAAAGCTACCAGCTAGCAACCACGAGCACCAAAGCTAATTCATTCACTGCCGCGCCATTTCGCGATTTTGCACGATGCAGCGGGATTTTCGCCGCCATCGGCCGTACGGACACCGCCAAGTCTTCCCGCATCGAGCGCGCAGAAATGGCGCGCTTGGCAAGCCTAAGCTCTGGATCGGCGAGTTCGGCTTGCCTGCCCCTGCACGTACTCACGTAACGCTCGATTGATACGTGTCTGGTACCCCTCATTGGATGTCGTATGGTTCTTGAACCAGGCCACGACATCGGCATCGAGCCGAAGTGTTAGTTGTTGTTTGACGGGCCGATAAAAAAGGCCGCGCTTGGCACCGGACCAGTCCAGCAGTTCCGGCGCGTCCGATGTGTCGATGGCGTCATCGCGGAGCGCCGCGAGCGACTTGAGTTCCGCCCGCTGCTCAGGCGTCAATCGCTTAGAAGTTCCCTTCTTCATAGGCTCTCCTTTCGTGTGCGGTGGCCTTGCGGGCGCTAATGATGCGGCCAATCTGCTCGCCTTCTTCAGATCCTTCCGGCCAGGTATGAACTACGAGCAGCAACACCGGGCCAACGAGTTCGATAGTGTGCCAGCGATCACCGTCAGGGTGCGGGTCCGGCTTTGATGCGTGGAGCGGATCGTCAAAATACTAGTACTGCGGTTTCGAACGACAGGCCGTGCTTGACGAGGTTTGCCGCCGCCTTGTCCGGGTCCCACGTCCAGCGCATTGCCGCTCCGGTAGCTACAAATATGTCATTACAAATCCGTCGTGTCAAGATTTTAACTGGCATAGCAGCGCTCGGGTGTGTGCTGGGACTGCTCGGAATCCTGGAGAAGCCGGTGTCCGCCTCGCCAATCGCTAGTTCGGACGGAGCGCGGCACGGCTTGTGATACCGCAACCGCGAGTGATCTCTCTGTGCACATCCTCTCGGCCCTCGATGTTGACCGACAAATCTCCGCGTTCCAGCCTCCCGGCTCGAACTCATTGCGTCTGCCGGGCCATCATTTATGCCGACGATCCGCCAGTAGGTGTTGGTAGCGTAGCTTGAGTTCAACCAGCGAAAGCGCGTCGTGCAAGCCGCTTGCTACCGGGGCCGTGCGGGTTTGCAGGGTGCACCGGTCAATGTCTGACCGGCATCGAGACTTGGTCCGACGGCGCCTCAGCGGCCGCGTGGCCACCCAAGCCATCAATCCAACCTGTCATCTATTTTGGTGAAACATGAATGGCTGGAAATCGCGTCAATTCACACTACAGCACGGCTTGGCTAATGATGTGAGACTCATGCAGCGGTTGCCCTGCAATTTGAGCTACATCAATTTGAGCGCGCAACCCGCGACTAGCCTTGTCCTTGGTGGCCATTCCCGCAAAAGGAGAGGAAGGATGTCGAACAAGAAGACCTTACGGCGCTTTGCTTTGCGGGGGGCGGAAAATGAAACGATCGGCTGCAAGGTTGGCGGCCGATCTGGTTCTCCGTCGGATAAACTTGTTCGTAGCGGCCAGCGACTCAACGCTTATGGCGAAGGGATTGTGCTATGAAGGCTTATCCATATCTCCTTGGTCTTGGTGTCGGCCTCGCCTTTGCTTCCATTCCGAACGGTGGCAGCTTGACGGGCCTGTTGCTATTGGCTGCGCACGCAGCCGATGAGACGCCGCCGGAAATGCTCGCGGCCCACATACGCAGGCAAGGCTATCGCTGCGATGAACCGCTCAGTGCTGTAAGGGATGCCGAGCGCTCGAAGCCGGACGAAGCGGTCTGGGTTCTCAAATGCACGAATGTCACTTACAGGTTGACGCTCATTCCCGATATGGCGTGGAAGGTCGAGAAACTTGAATAGACCCCCCGTTAGTAACCGTAAGTTTTCTTTAAGGCGCGGATTTTTTGGCACGCAGCCAAACGCGGATTAATGCGAGTTTTCGGAAAAGAGCAATGCAAGGGAGAACACGATGCATGGAGCATCGGGTACACGCATAAAGCGCCGGGCTCGATCCGTATTGACGGCGGTAGTGCTGGCCTTGGCGCTGCTCACTATCGAGTCCGTGCTGATGTCCGCACCAAAGGCGGCCGCGCCCGAGAACCAGGCCATTCCCCGCGAGCTTATCGTCGGGACCAAGGAAGCTCCACCCTTCGCGATCAAGGACGAGCAGGGCAATTGGAGCGGCATTAGCATCGATCTTTGGCGGCAGGTCGCGGACAGGCTTAAGTTGCGATATCGTCTCGTCGATGTGGTCTCGGTCTCTTCGCTGCTGGAGAACCTCGAATCCGGAAATTTCGATATCGCCGTGGCCGCCATCACGGTGACGCCGGCGCGCCAGAAGCTGGTCGATTTCTCCGTGCCTTATTTCCACACCGGAATCGGTGTCGCGGTACAGTCCAACCGGATCACAAGCTGGGGACCGGTAATCCGTTCGATCGCGTCCTTCAGCTTTTTGCAGGCCGCAATGGGCTTGCTCGGCCTGGCTTTCTTAGCAGGAGCGCTGATCTGGTTCTTCGAACGCCGCACCAATGAAGGTTTCAGCGGCGGAATGGCGCGCGGCATCAGTTCGGGCGTTTGGTGGTCGACGAATACCATGACCCAGCGCGCGAGCGGCGGCACTGCTCCGGTGACGTTGCCCGGCCGGATCGTCGCGATCGTCTGGATGGTGGTATCCGTCATCGCGATCGCCGTATTCATCGCAGGAATCACCTCGGCGCTGACCACCAAGCGCCTTCACGGCGCAGTCAACAGCCTCGCCGACCTGTCGGCGGTGCGGGTTGGCGTGGTGCGCGGAACCTCGACGGAAGATGCCCTGCTGCGGATGCGCATCAAATACAGGACCGTGGTGTCGCCGAAGGACGGTTTCGAAGCATTGCAGGCCGGAACGATCGATGCCTTGGTCTACGACCGACCGATCCTGGCATGGATGATTCGTCAGGATGGTTCTTCGTCGGTCGAACTCGCCGACGTGACCTTCGAACCACAAAGCTATGCCATTGCGCTACCTAACGACAGCGCCTTGCGAAAGTCGATCAACATCGCGCTGCTGGAAGCCGAGGAGTCCGACTGGTGGAAAGATGTCTTGTATCGATATCTCGGCCAGACGGTAAACTAGCGAGCGGAAGTAACCATCAGGTACGACACTTGAAGTCGTCTAAAGGACATGGTCGGTTGCTGCCATGTTAGTTTTCTTGCTCTCAGCAGCAGAGGTCGAGATCAAAATTTGAAAATCGAACTACTCCGAAAATCTCGCGAGAGTCGATTTTTAGCAAGACACCTCTGCCGCAGCTAACACCGGCCGGATACCGAGCCTTAAGTTCCAAACTAAGGCCAATCGGGTGACTATTTTCGAGGTGCCCGGCCGCGTTCCACTCCTCGGACGGCGGCTTTGCCTTGAGGTTCCGACGCGGCTGATCAGAGCCATTGACGGGCCATCACTGGGCATTGCTTCAAGCGAAGCGAAGCGCATCATCCGATCGCTTTTCTCGGTAGGCTGTGAGCCCTTCCAGATAACTATCACGCAGAGATAATTGCTGTGACGTGAGCTCGCCCTTGCGTCCAAGGATCTCAAAGATAACTTCTGCGTGCGTGTGGCCCGCTACCACGACCCGATCGATCTCGCGAACCTCGACGGCGGCGCCCGCCGCAGCGATGGTTCTCTGGGAGACGAGGTTGCGGGTGCCGTATAGTTTGTTTGCCCCTTCCAGACGCGAGGCGAGATTCACCACGTCGCCCATGAGCGTATAACTCATCATGACATCGGAGCCGATGCTGCCGACCAGCGCTTCGCCCATCGCCACCCCGATCCGTAAATCGCAAGTCTCCATCGGAGTGCCGCGCACGCCTAGCAGCTCGGGGATTTCCTGACGCAGGGTCGCGATACGTTCGATCATTTCCAAAGCGGCGAGGCAAGCCAGGCGGGCGTGATCCGCTTCGTCGACGAACGGGGGCCCCCAAGAGGCCATGATGCCATCACCGATATACTTGTCGATGATCCCTCTGTTTGCCCGAATCGGTTCAGACATGATGGAAAGGTAGCGGTTCATAACCTTGACGAGACCTTGCGGGGTCATGCCTTCGCTCAAGCTCGTGAATCCCTTGAGGTCGCAGAACAAAACCGTCATCACCCGGCGCTGACCCTCCGCTGCTGTCAGGTTCGGGCGATCGATCAGCCCTTCGACGACGCGGGGGTCGATATATTTGCCGAATGTTTCGCGGACGCGCTGGTTGTCGCGCAGTTGGCCGACCATCCGGTTGAACGCGCCGGCCAGTTGCCCAATTTCGTCGCTCGTTGTCACATCGATGGATTGATCGAGCTGGCCTGCCTCGACGGCCCGCGTCCCCTCAAGCAATTGCCGGACCGAGCGAATGATGCCACCTCTGACAAGGTTGGCGAAAATCACCCCGACGATCGCGACAAGCAGCGTCTCGGCCGCCGAGGTCAGAACCGCCTCGGTCTGTTCCGACCTGATCGTGGCGACGGCCCCATAGCTCACCTTCAGCATTTCATTACGAACGGCCTCGATTTTTTCATCAAAGCTCATCGCGGAGTTTGTCAACTCGCGCGAGGCCACGTCTTACCGCTGCGAGGTCTCGCGCATCAAGGTTCGCAAGAAGTTCCTCGGACTCGTCCTCCAGATGACGGCGAAATTCGTTCGTCAGGCTGTCGATTCGGCTTTCGACGCGCGCCAGCGCGGCATTGTCGGAGGGCGTACTGGTGTCAGCAATGATCGCATTGATAAGTTGGCGCGCAGCCTGCGCCTCCCGGTCGACTTCGGCGCTCTTCTCATCGTACAGCTGCTTTTGGATCCTATACCCGCCGTCATCGGGCGGCTCCTCCATTTTCGCGATCACCATACGGCGGAGCGCTAGAGCCCGTTCAAGCGACAGGACATTGATCCGCATCAGATGCGCATTGGCGGGTATGTACCTTGCCGTCAGCTCATCGAGCAGATGGCCTACCCGCCCGACCATCACCATCGACACGACTGACGTCGCCACCATGAGGATGATCAATCAGACGGCGATCGCGACGATCCGCCGTCTGATCGACTGCTTGATCATCGATCCGGAGAATTTCCTTAAATTATGAAGAGTGAGATTATTGGAAATGTCTCTTCCCCCGATGAGAGGTCCGTTTGGCACAGAAACATCAGCATCACCCAGCGAACGGTCGCCTATCTTGACCCACGTCAATCCTGACTGCTTGTCACCGCGTCGGCTCTATCGTCTTCGTCTTGATGCTGAGGACAGATGAGATTTGCTCGCTCCACTCCGCCTGCTGACGCCGCCGACCGGGCCGTCTTTTTCGTCCTCTTGGCCAAATAACTTGCCCGTCGTTCGTTTGAGGAAATGCAGCCTGGTGCAGGCCGGGCAGATAATCACCTCATACGTACAAGAGGAAATATTGGGGTCATCATCCAATTGGTGCTGGATATCGCGATCGGTCACCGGGCACCTGAAAACGAAATTGGCCATTATCGAAATACGATGGCGTCGACTTGCTGGCTCTTGATTTAGCGCGAGATCACGCTCGCCCCGAGAACATTCCGAATTCAAAAATCCGGACCAAACACGTCTTTGTTGAACTGGGCTCCCGCATCATCCTGCTCCATGCTGTTGATCATATTGTGCTCGGCGTCCGTAAAGCCACCAGACGAGAGTGTGTCCGCTGCAAAAGCCCCAAAGCTGGCACGATATTTATTCATTGCAGCTACACTGCCGACGTAGGCGCAGGTACATCCCGAGGGGTCCGCGTAGACAAAGTATGAGCGACCTCCCTTATTCCGCAAAAGGAACAGGTTTGCCGGAAACGACATCAAACGTGTCACCATCTCCGGCGTGGTGGCAGCGATGGGGTTGAACCCCCGACGAAATCAATAACTGCCCCGTCGTTTGCTGAGCGTAGCTCGAAATGCTGGGGGCGAGCAGTGCAAGAAAAACAACAAAAGCGGTGCTTGAAATGGTCCGTACCGATATGAACATCATGATACCTTCAATTCACGATTTCGTCTCTGAAGGTCCATGGTCATTTTTGTGAAACGATGTGGTGCCCGACGTCGCCGCACCCGCTCCAAGGGAGATAGAGAGTGTGAACGGGTCCGTCTCTCACTTCCAGAATCCTAGGTTCTTGATCGCTGTCGGCAAGCTTTGGGGCTTGTGCGTCCTGCAGTAGGTCGTGACCTTTGCGGAATTCTGTTGAAAGCGGTCGTAGCTTAAAACGCTGCTGTTGGCGGCCGCATTGTAATAGCCGCTCATCCAAAATCGAACAAAATCCTGAATATCCGGACTGTATCCGAGATAATTTCCGCAAGTGATCTGATTCATATCTACGCTGATCTGAGCCGCACTTGGCTGCGAAGCGGTCACCAGCAAAGCAGCCGCTGCATAAAGAACATTCCATCTCATGACTTTTCTCCGCGGGTCCAAAATGTCACTGCGGGCCAATCGCGCTCGTCAAGGCACTCATCACGCTTGCTTGCGGGTTGTATTGGCACCACGATTTTAAGTTTGCGATATTTTTCTGGTGCGCAAGTATATCGACAGATATCCTGCGGGTCTGATAACTGTACCAGCCGCTCATCCACGCAGAGAAGTTTTGAGACATCGACGGCGACATTGCCAGATATTGAGCGCATGTGAACGCGCCCATATCGATCGTGACCTGTGCATTTGAAGCGGCCGAAAGAAGCGACATTGCAAACGTTGCACTAATCAACCGAAGCTTCATTTTGCTCGTCCTTTTAAATATCGATCCAGGGCTCCAGGACTCTCTTGTCATAGGAGACGGGTCACACCTTCGTTGGAAACTTCTTGAATTTTCAAGCTCGGCGAATTCCGATGTTGGAAAGCAATATTCATCCTCAGTAACAGGGTGGATAGGATAATATCCGTAAAGCCGGTCAGCAAGCGGGGAGAGGCCAGCCGCAGGCGCCTCCTCCATAGGCGGCCGGTCCAAAGGCAGCCTGATTAGCGGCGGCACCGGCATACCAGGCTGCGCTGTGGCGGGCGGCGCCGGCATACGACAGCGGCGTCAGTGGTCGCCCGATAATGTCGATAAAGACCGCAGCTGACCCGTCGCTGCCGTTGAGATCACCTTCCAGGGATTGAACGTTGAAGGTCAGCTTGTCGCCTTCGAGCCTTGGATTTTTCAGTATCACCACAGCGTCCTTTACGGAGCCGTCCTTGCTGAACACTGACACTGTCGCGTTTGGAGGGTTCTTTGTAAAGCTATCGTCGCCCGATCCCCACTCCGCAATGATATCTGCCGTTAGTTGGTGGCCTGCGGCCCTGATCGGACGGTCGGCGAATATGATGGAGTTTTGCATTACCCCGGTTAACGTAAGTGTCTCTCCCTGCAACGTCGCACCGCGTGAATTTAGCACGAACAATGAGGGCACGATCTGCGGCTTTGTGGGTGTGCCGATTGTCTTCATGGATGACGGCGGAGCAGTTTGGGCAAGCGCCATTCCTGCCGCGCACAACATCGCCGCCAAACCAAGTTGAAGCTTCTTCAGCATACCCAACGCCACTTATATCCTTGTGACGTCTTTACTTTGCGGTGCCTCGGGTTCGGGCATGTCGCATTCATGGGATCAGTGAAGACCTGAGAATAAGCATAAGCATCACGGGTTGCTGCCGCGTTAGCATTTTTGCTCTGAGCAACGGCGGCGGTCGAGATCACCCCCAGAACGAGTGACGCGCCAACAAAAAATGCGATGTTGCGGTTTCTTGACATAGGATCCTCCATTTCGGTTTTTATTTTCCGCAGGACCTTACGTGAAGGCATCGCACTAAGGCAATAGTCGAAACGAAATATGCCCACCCGCGGATCGAAACACAGCAGCGAAGGCATTTGAGTTTGGCTTTTCGGACCAAGGCCCGCGGTCGTGTTTGTGTGAAACGATGTGCTGTAACTTCGCCGCACGCGCGTGAAACCGAGGTTCTTGATAGCTGTCGGCAGGCTTTGGGACTTATGCGTCGAACAACCTTGCCGTCGCCGCCGCCAATGTTCCGCTTGGCCTCACCGCGGTGTTTTGGGCGCTCGGTGGAGGATGGCAGATACGGGTGGATAGCAACTTCGTGACCGCTGCAACGGTTGACTAGATGCGCGCGCGTACCGACTGGGCCGCACTCGCATCCATGACGACGGACCCGGCACGCGCCTGCTAAAGAAATTGCTGGCTTGCTTATGAGCCGGACCCGCTCCAACCCGTCAAGCCTCGCGCTGTTCGAGCGCCCGGCTCCGCCGGCTCGCGGGCTTGACTGGATATCGCTGGCCCGGCGAGGGCTGCTCAAGCAGGTAAGGAAGGGTGGGAGCGGGTGTGACTCGGGCGAAGACCGCGAAGCAGAGCGAAATGAGCTTCGACCCTTCTTTTGGCACACCTGCGGAGCGACACTACAATTATGGCTCGCACTCGCAAATCCCGAACACGGAACGTCACGGTACAGGATGCGCTGCCTAACGACCTCTACGACTATGCGCGCCCGCCGGGTTGCCTCTTCGAACCAAGCGCTGACCGACGGGCCCTGATTGCATCAACAGGTCAGACAGAAGACTACACCATGAACGGGTCGCGAATGTAGTTTCGTTTTGCGCGCGCGGTATAGGCCGAGTGCTCCGATAGCCCTGGTTATGCTTCCACCGCGGGCTAGTCTTCGCGCACGATCGCCTGGGAGCATTCATTGTCCCCTTGAGCGCCACTCAGAGCGAAGATTCCGTTGAATTGATTATGAAGGACGGCGAGGCGCGACGAATTTTCGCGAAGTCGGCGCATCGCAGCAGGACCAATTTGATTTTCGTCAACAAACTGAAGCACAAGCGCGCTTCCCGCACAAAACTTCGACAGATCATCCTCTCCGCGGCCCCGCGCCAATGACTCGTATTGAAGCAAGATGATTGGGCCACCGCAGGAACAGAACTTCCTTGGCCCACTCAGAATACTTGAACTCCGCCAGTTCCATCAGGGCCGGGACGACGACGAACCTGTATTGGTGCCAGACCATACCATCGGCGAAAAGCACGTGACAGCGCGCTAGTCTCGGAAAATTGCAGAATTTCAGCCACAGCCGCGACAGTCAGATCTGAGTCGCGCAGATATGAAACTGCCATATCCGCTCTGACCTTATCGACGATTTGATCAAAGCTTGTCTGCTCAGCTCCCAGCCGCCTCTGCAGTGTTCGCGGACTCATCCGCATCATGCGGGACGCCGCCGCAAGATCGCAACGTGCAAAGGGCAGGAGACCGCGAACGACGATTTCAGCATGCGTGAGGAATGCTCCAGGAAGCGTCGCGCGTGCTGTTCCGAATTTTAGGGCGAGATCGCTCCGGTCGTTCGCATCGTCCGAGCCGAATGGCTGTGACAGCATCTCGTGGTCAATGAAGACCGCGTTCCGGTCAGAATTGAATTGGAGGTTTTGCCCGAGCAAGCGGCGATGCCAGTATAACTCTGCCGGTGGACCGTGCCGAAACAAGACCTCGCTCGGTCGCCAAATTGGGCGAAGTCGCCTCAACTGATTGGTGACGAAGCCGAACCCGAGTTCGATGACTTGGCGCCGGGATTGGGCCACGCCCGCCGCGAGATCGTAACTCAAAACCGCTCCGTCCGGTGTACCTTCGACTGCCACCAGTGCACCTTGCGTATGCACAGGAAAGAATTCAGCGAGATCGCGCAACATCTCGTTGACACTGGAAGCACTACGGAAGAAGGGCCACAGCGGGCCGAATATCGAAAAGTCCTGTTTCTGCGACAGCAGCAAGCCAAAGACCTCGCAGGCGCAGACAGCCGCCGCGTGTTCAAGGAACTGGACCACCGCCGGGGCTGGAATTGGAAAATCCGGATCGTGTAGCGAAGAGTCGTCAAGCCCGACCTCCCGCCGCAGTGCAGCCGGATCGCCGCCCAATTCGGTGGCGAGTTCATCCGCTCCCATCAGCACGCCATTTCGGACCCAGGCAGACATTAGCTGTCCCCTGCGCTTGCGACTTTTGAAGGCTGGGACAGATTGGCGCCTAAAGTCAACTCCCGATCAATCGGAACAGGTAAGAACTGTCATCATCGTATTGGGAGGAGACCAAATGAAGCCACCTAACAGGCCGCAAGTTCAGCGGTCCCGACCAACAGTGGTCACGCTGTTCGCCGCGCTCCTGCTGCTTGCGGCTGCCGTGATGGCTTATCTCGGACTGTACGCGCCGGGTTATCTGGCGCCCGCGGCCTGCCTGCTGTTGCAGGCGGCTCACTTACAGTTCGGCCGCGGCAAGGCAGCGTTCGTCGGTATCATGCTGCTCAATCAGATCAGCGGATTGCTCCTGATCTTGGTTCTTGCATTCGGCGACGGCCTCGGCGCTCGAAAGCTCGACATGTCCGCCGTCGCGTTGCTTCTCAATCTCGCGACAGGCGGTCCACTAATGGCAGTTCTGTCGCTACCGCTGCTTGGCCTAATGCAATTCGGCCCGTCACTGCGCGGCTGGTTCCGCTCAAGCCAGCATGAAACCCTCAAAGAGGCTCTGTCGATATGAAACTTCTACGCTCTGCTTTCAGCATGATCGCTTTGCTTGCCGCGACGTCGTTGGCGGGCCCCGCCAGCGCGGCGTCTTTCATCGGCAAGGTCCTCACGCCCGAGGGCGCTCCAGCCTACGGCGCCATGGTGACCGTCTTCGACGCTGCTCAAGAAAAGCGCGATACGGTCTACACTGCCGAGGACGGAAGCTTCTCGATCCGCACCGATTTTGCGGGCGCTCTGACCGTTCGAGCGCGCTTCGCCGGCTTCGACGACTCGAAGGTCGTCTCGACCGCGAGCCGCGATGAGGTCAAGCACCTCGACCTGATACTGAAGAATTTTGCGAGCCGCGAGGCTGCATCGGATGCGCTGTCGGCTTCCGCTTTCAACGCCCGGCTACCCTGGAAGGACATCACCCGGGATCGCCCGGCCTTCATCAGTCAGTGCAACTATTGCCATCAGATCGGCAATGCAACAACGCGCATACCCCAAAGCCATTCAGAATGGCTCGCGACCATCGACAAGATGGAGGCCTTGCTTGCCATGCCTTCGGCGACTGAAAAGTCGACCTTCGCAGATGTTCTAAGCCGTGGCTTCGATGGAAATCCGATCTCGGCGAAACAATCCTATGGCGCGAGCCCGGAGCTCGCCAAGGCCAAAGTGAAGGAATGGGTGGTCGGCGATGCCGACACATTCATTCATGATGCCGATGTCGCGCAGGATCAGAAAATCTACGGCACTGACGAGGGCCACGACCTCCTCTGGGTGCTCGATCCCAAGACCGGCAAGATCGAGAAATATCCCCTGCCCGATATCGACCTGCCGCGCGGTGGCCTGTTCTCCGGCATGAAGCTGCCGATCGGCGTGTTCTCCGGCAAGCATGGCCCGCACAGCATGGCGCAGACCCGTGACGGCCGGATCTGGATCACCAACGCGCTATCCAGCACGCTGATGTCATTTGATCCGAAAACCAAGCAGTTCAAAACCTATCCGGTCGGGCACGATGCGCTCTATCCACACACTGTCCGCGTCGATCAGAACGACATCGTGTGGTTCACGATCGTTGCTTCCAACCAGGTCGGCCGCTTCGATCCGGCTACCGAGCAAATGACGGTGATCCGATTGCCCTCCAACGGTTTCATCCGCTGGACCACGGATATGTTGTTCCCGACGCTGATGCGGTTTGGCAGCTGGTTTCCGGACCAGGCGGTGCTGCTCAACCTGTCGACCCATCGGTTCTTCGGCTACTCGATACTCGCCTTCCCGTACGGAATCGACGTCAATCCGGTCGACGGCAGCATCTGGTACGCAAAACTCTATGCGAACCGCATCGGCAGAATCGATCCGAAGACGTTGGAAGTGACGGAATGGGAGACACCTATGAAGGGACCGCGTCGGCCGCGCTTTGATGCAAACGGGGTGCTGTGGGTCCCGGCCTTCGATGACGGGGGCCTGATGCGCTTCGATACGGCAAAGAAGACGTTTGAAACTTTCAAGATCCCCAGTGTGGGTGAGGGTGAGTACGAGACACCCTACGCTCTGAACGTCAATCGCAGGACCGGTGACGTGTGGATGGCCGCCAACAATTCCGATCGCGTGCTGCGGTTCCGACCATCGACCCGAACATTTCTGAGCTATCCGAGCCCGACCCGCGTGACGGTGTTGCGCGACTTCGCCTTCACCGAGGAAGGGGCGGTCTGCTCAAGCTCATCCAACCTCCCGTCGGGCGCGATCGAAGGAGGGCGACCGTCATTCATCTGCATCGAGCCGGAGGGTGGCACCCGCGATCGGGAGGCCCTCGCGGTGACAAACTAAGCCAATGGCGACTGACCTAGGTTTTAACCGTCGCAAATCGAAATGAAGAGCTTGATTGGGAGAACGAAATGGAAATCGCTGGGGTAAACGCGTTTGTGACCGGTGCAGCTTCGGGCATTGGTAGAGAAACTGCGCTAGCTCTCGCGCGGGCCGGTTCGCGCGTAATGGCGACCGACATCGACGCAAAGGGGCTGGCACAGCTCGCCAACGAGGCGTCGCAGGCAGGCCTGGATATCCGAACAGCAATTCTCGATGTGACAGATCGGGAGGCGTACGAGGCGGTTGCGCTTGAGCTCAAAGTCAAGGGAAGGTTGCCGGGCATTCTCGTCAACAACGCTGGCATCGGCTTTCTCGGGTCCCTGTTCGACACCCCTATTGCCGCTTGGGATCGACTGCTGCGGGTCAATGTGATGGGCGTTGTCCACGGCTGCCAGATCTTCGGGCCCAAGATGGCCGCCACAGGCAAGGCCACCTGCATTGTCAACCTTTCGTCCGCTGCATCGGCCAACCCGGCTCCCAATATGGCAGCCTATGCGGCAAGCAAATTCGCAGTCGAGGGTCTGTCGGATGTGCTTGCAATGGAGTTGAGCTACAGCCGCGTCAGGGTTGTGAGTGTGCACCCCGGCGTCATAGATACGGCGATCGTTCACGATGCGAAGGGCGTGTCACCGCAGATTTCCACTGCGCAACTCGAAGGCCTTCAGGTTTATTACGCTCGCGAAGGCTGTCATCCCTCAGTCGTCGCCAAAGCGATCGTTGACGGGATTCGCGGTCAGCAAAGCAAGATATTTGTCGGCCCAAGCGCGCGAATCTCGGCTCTGCTCCGACGCTTTGCCCCCACCAGTCTCAAACGCCGCCTCACACTGAAACTTTCTGAGAAGATCGGCTTCTGGCACTTAGAACCTGGAGGAATCGGCAGAGCGGAATTGGTGATCGGGAGACGAGCATGAAAGTGTTGCGCACACCCGAAGCGCGGTTTGCCAACTTGCCAGATTATCCGTTTGCTCCAAACTTTCTGCAGATCACGCCGGAGTTGCGTCTGCACTACATCGACGAAGGCCCGCGGGATGCGGTCCCGGTGTTGATGCTGCACGGCGAACCAACCTGGTCTTATCTCTATCGGCACATGATTCCTAGGATCGCGCAAGCCGGCTTGCGCGCTCTCGCGCCCGATCTCATCGGCTTCGGCAAATCAGACAAGCCGGCTGCGAGGACCGACCACACCTATGCGCGTCAGGTAGCGTGGATCAGGCACTGGGTGGAAGCGATGGAACTACGCAACGTCATCCTGGTCTGCCAGGACTGGGGCTCGCTGATAGGACTTCGGGTCGCAGCTGAAATGCCTGAGCGGTTCGCAGGTGTTTTGCTGGCCAACGGCGGTTTACCGACCGACAAGACGCAGGCTGGACCGGCCTTTCACATTTGGCGTGCGTTCTCGCGCCACAGTCCGGTGTTTCCTACTGGCTGGATTGTCCAGGGCGGCACAAAAAGAAAACTGTCTGCTGCCGAGCGAGCGGCCTATGCCGCGCCTTTTCCCAATGCCGCATATATGGCGGCTCCACGCGAATATCCTTCGCTCGTGCCTTTGGTCAACTACAGTCCCGAGGGCAGCGCCGACAATCACCGCGCCTGGCGGGTTTTCGAACAATGGACGAAACCGTTCATCTGCTGCTTCAGCGACGGAGACCCCATTACACGTGGGCTCGATCGGGAATTTCGCGAGCGTGTCCCCGGGGCTAGGGGGCAGCCGCATGCAACGCTGCATGGCGGACACTTCCTACAGGAAGATGATCCGGAGCGCTTCGCCAACCTGGTGGTCGAGGTCGCCAGACGAACTTCAGAAGGCCACTTGCAGTCGGTCCGATAGCGACAGCAGTGAATCTCAATAAAAAGGCCGCCAGCGGCAGCAGCAGCAGCTTTTTATACCTTGTCATATCTGTTTCCTCTGTAGCGTTGTCAAAGAATGGCACGATGCAAATGAGATTGTCTTCGACACCTCCAGCAACTAGGATTTGCGAGTGCCCCGGTCAGCGTTATGGCAACTTGAACTGGAGCGCGTTTTCCTCAGTCATAGCGATCCAAGCGGGGCCTGAGAGGCCTTGTTTGCCTGCCTTTGCGTTGATCGCGTCCAAGACGTCACCTGTGAACGGTACATCGACAATAATGTCCAACTCGCTTTCGAGGTTGCAAGATAGGTAGGTAACCTGGCCAGAGAAGCGCCGAACACTTGGTATTTTTTTGTTTCACTCGACGAACTTTCTTGCGCGACCATCGGACGACAAGTGCCGACAAGATAATCGACGATCTGATTCCCTGGCATGCCCTTTTGCCGCAAGATATTGATCGTCGCGGTTAGCCGGCCAACATCGGCCATTGCTTCGCGGTCAGGAAGCTGGCTTTTGTTTTCCTCCAGCGTTGCGGGAGTGCTAAATTTAGCTTTCCGGCATTCGAATTTTGCAACCGCGAAACCAGGTACGACAAAGAACGCGAAGCCAAGAGACGTGATACTCGTCAGAAATGCAATCCTGGTCATGGATATGTCCTCAAGTCGGCTGGGAAAAATTCCGCTGGTCCGACCGGTGGCTGTTCAGAAAACCGCTCATGGGCGCGTTCGGTCCCAATTTTGTCTAGTAGCACGGCGGTAGCGGAAGGAATCCGCAACGTGGCAGATAGTAGGCTCCGGCGGCAGCAGTACCGACCGCCACTCCACGACGCAGGGCTGTACCACGATAAACGCTGCGGCGATAAATGCCAGCGCGATGCACGCCTCTGTGATGAACGCCAACACGACCAACCCGAGCGCCTCCTCGATAAGCGAAAGCATCAGTTGAAAGAGCGGCAATGCACGTAATGCCGATGATAACGGATGCAGCAAGCGAAGTTCGCTGCAACATGACTAATCTCCTTCACGGGCTGAATTAGTTTGTCAGCGTATCCAACAATCGCGGGGCTTTCTTGATCTAGAACAAATGACGCGGACTGCCGCAGAGCGGTGCGATCCCATCCTGCAATGACGCGATAATCGGACAGTGAAGCTGTCCCGTATTGCTCTGCGCGTTCTCCGCAAAGCTATTCGCCGGGACCAGACAGCGGGCTTCGGGCTTGAGCAAACCCTGCCTGCGGGGGAGATAGTGCTGCTGTCGTTTGTGATAAGGCGGGCCGCACATACGGTGCTCCAACTGGTGGCGGACGATCAGTACCGAGCGGCATCAACTCCGTGAGCTAGAACAGCGACTTGGCGGTGTTGAAACCAATTGTCGTGACAGTCTGCATGGATAGCCATTCGCGCCCCCACGAGGCATCCCGCGATTTCTGACCGCCGCCCACGTTTTGCCAAAGCAATCACCATTGGGCATGGTCGACCGTCGACCTAGAAGCGCCTGCCATTGCCGAGGAATTGCAATGCAATTGCATCATGATTTGAACGAAACTAAAATTGAGGAAGTGATCTATCGACGCTTGAATACCAGGCAGGAAACTAAATGAATTTCTTTACGCTGGGACGTAAGCGACAGGGCCTGACGATCCTGGCTTCCTTGATCGCTTTGTATGTGTTCGTCAGTTATCTTGTTTTACCTGCGACCTGGGCGCGTATTGAACACGAACCCGGGCTTGCAAAGCACACAATGTTAACGGTGACAGCGCAGGGTATTCCGGGTGGTCCAATTAACGTCGGTCTTGTAGGCGTTCATGAGGACTTGATCCGCGCTTTTCATGCCGCCGGTTGGTACCCCGCTGACCCCATTACATTGCGGACCAGTATGGAAATTATCGGGAGCGTACTGCTGGACAGACCCTACAAAAGTGCGCCCGTCAGTCCGCTGTTTTACGAGGGGAGGCGTGAGGATTTGGCGTTTGAGAAGGAAGTTGGTGAGAGCGCCGATCGCCGCCAGCACGTTCGCCTGTGGAAGGTACTTGAAAACGGAATTGATGGCGGGCCCGTTTGGTTTGGCTCTGCGACTTTTGACAGCGGGGTTACCTTAAGCCGCGACACCGGCCAGGTCACGCATCGCATCGCAGCCAACATTGATGAAGAGCGCGATCGATTGATCGCAAGCCTAAATGACGCCCATATGGTGACGAGCATTTATCAGATGAAGGGGATCGGCCCCACCTTGAATGGCCGAAACGGAGAAGGCGATCCCTATTATACAGACGGAGAAATATGGATAGCGCGACTTGTCAACGGCGGCAAAGAAACTCAAAAGCCTGCTGACATGCTACCGGCGCCCGTGCTGATTCAGTTGAAAGATGCCGCCTTTATGTGGCGCGCGCGAACAGTAGGGCATTGATTGCGCTGATATCCAAATTTCCAAACTGCGCGCTCTATTCATCCGTAGTGGTCGAACTCGTTCAGTGCAATTCTTACTTCGTGGGCAAACTCAACAAGGGAAACCGTGAACGCCGCAAGGGCGGCAATAAAGAGAAGGACGACGCCAAGCTCAAGCTGAATGTGTAGCAGGGCGCTGGCAAACGCCACGATCACGAGAACGGTGATTGCTATGCTGCTGATCAAGGTCCACAGGATTGCTCTGTTCATCATGGCCGCGCGCCGAAGAAGACGGGGAAGATCTGCTTTGAGCCGACGTTTGACTGGATCGTCGTCGGCGACGCCTTCGATCAGTCAGTTATCGCATGTGATTTCGCAGGCGGCGGCGCCCGCATTTATTCTTGCAGCACTTGCTGCGTTTGCGGCACTCTTGATTGCGCCGGATTGCCACGAGCTGGCGGCATTTTCCGAGCTCATTTCAGGCACGCTATTTTTTGGCTCCAACTAGTGGCGGTTGTATGCATTCTTGAAACTACAGCATCAGAATCGATAATTGATGCCGGCGCGGATGGTATCAATGTGATCCGTACTGACACCGCTTCCCATGGTTGCGATGTAGAGATATTCAAACTTTGCGCTCCAATTCTGCCCAAAACCGTATTCAAAACCTAGGCCAGCCGCGAGCCCTGGACGCCATGAGGAAGCAGAACAATTTGGAAGCACTCCCAGCGTTCCACATGGAGCGCCAGCGATTGAGGTGCCGTTGGCGCTGGACTTATCGAATGCCACGCCGCCCGTAACGTAGAGCAACAGGTTATTCATGGCGACGCCGGTGCGTAGCCTGGCCGTCATGATGGCGCTGGTATTGGTGGCGATGTTGAGAGTAATGCCTTTCCCGATGCCAAGGATACTCGGGTTTGAAATCCCGTTGCCCGAAATGTTCGCCCAGTCGAGATCACCCTCAAGGCCGAGCACGACATATCCCTGCTGGATTTGCGCGCCCACAGTGCCACCGAACATTCCGCCACCGACATCGAAAGATGAACGGTCGAACGCATTGGAGAAGAGTATCAACGGATCCTGAGTGCCCCAGCCATATCCGCCGTTCACACCGACATAGATGCCAGTCCAACTATAGACTTGGGCCACCACCGGGGCCGGGGCCGCCTTGAGCGACAGATCAGCTGCATCTGCCGAAACAGCGGCGGTCGCCAGCAACACGAATGCTGCTGATCCCATGTATTTACAAAACGATTTCATAATATTTCCCCATTTAATCAGCTGTCCGAGCAATACAGCCAGCGAATTGTGACCTCGGATTGATCTAGGTCGTTTGAAGGAAATTTTGTGCAGCTTGTGTTGATAGCGCCACACATGGGTAAGGAGGACTGACACGAAGTCCATGCCGGAAAGTCGCGCCGCGTGACGTCTCACGTCCGCATGCGGTCAGGACAACAGGGCGACCGCCGGGCCACAGCAAGACGCAAGCCAAACCTTTCGCAAGCACGCGATCTTGACGTAGATCAACTCCGACGTTGCCTCGCTCGTTTTGATGATTAGGATCATCCGGGCAATTTTTACTGGGGACCACCTAGCGTATAGAAAGCGACGAGATGGATTCTTCATTTGGCCCGTTGGACGCATTCGCTTTTGTCGTGTTCGCTGTCCTGATTTTTGTCGGTGTGATCATCGTCGTCAATCTAGGCAAACTGCCGGGCCAGCTTGCGCGGAACTGGAATCACCCACAGGCCAGCGCCATCAACGCCATGAGCTGGATCGGGATCGCGACCGGCGGATTGCTCTGGCCGATCGCGTTCATTTGGGCTTTCACGACGCCGTTTGGAACCAAATCCGCAATCAAAGACGATCTTCAAGCTGATCCCAACGCCGCTGCTGCACCTGTGACTGCACTGCGCAAGCCTTCCGGCAACAAGGAGACGCGCACATGATCGCATTCCTGATCATTGTCTATGTTGCCGTCGTGCTCGTGCTGTTCAAGGTCCTTCACATCAAGCCCACGGCCTATATTATCGCGTCCATGATCGTTGCTGGCGTGTTCATGATCGGCGGCGTCGTGGTGGCATGGACCCAGTCGGCGCCGATCACGGACAAGTTAGTGACGAGCCAGTACGTGGTTCAACTCGTCCCTTACGTGAAGGGACAAGTAAAATCGATCTACGCCCAGGCAAATCAGCCCCTGAAGAAAGGTGATTTGCTCCTGGAGATTGATCCGGCGCCGTATGAATACACGGTCAAGCAGGTCGAGGCGCAATTGGCGACATCGAAGGCGAACGTAAAGCAAGCCGAGGCCGCGCTGGCGACAGCAAACGCCGCCATACCGAATGCGCAGGCCAATCTCGACAAGGCCAAAGCCGCCGACGAACTCGCCAAGACCCAGGAGCAAATCGCCCTCAACATTCAACGCCAGGACAAGGCCGCGATCAGTCAGCTCAACGTGGCCAAGGCAACGCAAGAACGCCAGGAGGCGGACGCTGCTGTTCAACAAGCCAAAGCTGGGCTCGCGCAGGCGCAGGCCTCTGCGCTGCAGGCCGCTGCCGCTGTGCAAACAGCCAAAAGCGGTGTTCCTACGGCGGAAGCTCAACTGGACGACGCGCAATTTAATCTCGCCCAGTGCAAAATGACGGCGCCCGGCGACGGATACGTTACGAATTGGCAGGTGCAGGTCGGGACCATGCTGGTGCCATTGCCGCTTGCGCCAGCCGGAACATTCGTCAACGTGTCTGATACCGCGGTCGCCGCTGTGTTCCCCCAGAACTGGCTTTCGAATGTCGAGCCCGGTGATGACGTCGAGATGGTGCTCAATCCCTATCCGGGTAAGCTGTTCTTGGGAAAAGTGGACTATGTGATTCCGGCCACGGGAGGCGGTCAGTTCACAACGAGCGGCACCATCCCCAACGCGGCCCGGATTGGATCGGATGGACTCTACGCGGTGCGGATCAATTTCAGTGACGATGCCGTGGCTCGGAAGCTCTCACTGGGGTCAGGGGGATCGGCGACGATCTACACGAACAAGGGTAAGGCCACGCACGTCATCTCGAAGGTTGCGATCCGGATGAAGAAATGGCTACTGTATGTCATTCCCTCGGTGGAAAAGCCGTCGTCGTAGAAGCAATGGCGCGACACAGCAGCTAGATTCAATTCGACTGGCGTGAATGGAGGACGAATTGTGGTCGCGCAAGTATCAGCCGTTTGGCCAACTTAATGTCGCCTGTAAATTAGGCGGTAGAATTTATTGGATACTTGCCACAGTACTGCTCCTGCCAACCGCAGCATGCACTATCGGCCCGGATTTCACGGCGCCTGTTGCTCCACTCGCCGACAAGTTTCGTACCGAAGGCAACCGCTCGGTCCAGTCCGGTCCCCTTGAGTACCAACGTTGGTGGGAAGGTTTTCGGGACCCGACCCTCAATAAGTTGATCCAAATTGCGTACAATCAGAATTTGACGCTGCTGAGCGCGGGGACCCGCGTGCTCCAGGCGCGCGCGGCATTGGGTATCTCGATTGGCGAATTCTATCCTCAGGTGCAGCAAGGAACGGGGTCGGTAATCTACAACCGGACTAGCGCCGCCACGCCGCTGTCGGCCCCAAATGCGACGCCTTCCTATTTCTGGACCAATGCCCTTGCGGCTCAAGCGGCTTGGGAACTGGACTTTTGGGGCAAGTTTCGCCGAGGGGTCGAATCCGCCGATGCCGCTTACCTGGGGTCAATCGCGTCCTACGACAACGTTCTGGTATCGCTTCTGGGCGATGTGACTGCAACCTATATCGGCATCCGCACCACAGAGCAGCTGATCGCCATTGCGCGCGACAATGTTAGAAAGCAGGAGCAGGCACTCAGCATCGCCAAGGCAAAATATCAGGGCGGCGCCGCCTCGGAGCTTGACGTTTTCCAGGCAACGAATGTGCTCGAACAGACCCGGGCGTCCATACCCCAACTCAAGATACAATTAGAGCAAGGCGAAAATACTCTTTGCGTTCTTCTTGGTGTCCCGCCTCAGTCGCTTGGGATGTTGCTTTCCCGGTCGGTGGGCCGGATACCATCGCCGCCTCGAACCGTTGTTGTCGGCATCCCGGCGGATCTGTTGCGCCGCAGACCGGACGTTCGTGCCGCTGAACTCGCCGCTTTGGCACAGAGTGCACAGATCGGCGTCGCCCTGACGCAACTCTATCCGGCAATCAGCATCACGGGTACGTTCGGCGGCTCGGCCAGTACCGCCAACGGCCATACGCTTGGCGACGTCGTCAGCTGGAAGGGCGTGGCCTATGCCGCCGGTCCTTCATTCCAATGGAATCTCCTGAACTACGGCCAGATCACCAACAACGTCCGTTTGCAGGATGCCACGCTTCAACAATTGTTGGTCGACTACCAGAACACCGTGTTGAATGCCCAGCAGGAAGTGGACAATGGCCTTGTGAACTACCTGCAGTCGCGCAACCAGGCTGAGTTCCTGCGTCGCAGCGTTCAAGCTGCTGGCGGCGCCCTGAAAATTGCAACGGAGCAGTACGAGCAGGGAGGCGTGTCATTTACCACCGTGCTGACCGCGGAGCAGAATCTCTTGCAGGCGCAGAACACCTATACTGGAGCCTTGGCAAATATACCGCTCGGCCTCACCGCTGTGTTTCGGGCGCTCGGTGGCGGATGGCAGATACGGGTGGATGGCAACTTCGTGACCGCAGCAACTGTTGACCAGATGCGCGCGCGAACCGACTGGGGCAACCTGCTTCCGCCCGCCAACCAGCCGCAACCACCAGCGCCAGGTCTGCCTGGTCCTGCGGATATCGGGCCGACGGTCCGGCCTCCCGAGTGGTGACGAGGCGCAGGCAAGATCTCACTAAGAGAGTGGTGAACACGGTCCGTCTCTCGATGGCCGCGTGACCGCCCCCCAGATCGCTGCAGCGTCATTCGCATCATTTCTACTGCATTCATTCAAATATTTCACCGCGACGCGAAGGCTTCGAACGCTGCGGCACCCCCTTCAATGTCGTAACAGACACGACTGTCGACTGACGATTGTTCGTCGTGATCGAAAAGTTCTATCAAAAATAATTGCTCATCGACAGAGCCGGTTGGCGACGCTTCAAGCATACGAATTTCGTAATTCCCGATCCACGCAAGCGAAATCATTCTCGCTTCGCCTTCCGGAAGGCACATGAGATTGACGTAGGCCCGTGAAATTCGCAATTTGGTGAAATTGTTGTCAGATATACTGCACATGACCGAAAACCTCAAAAGTCTCTGAATAATGATTGCTTGCGCCATCCTGCGTCACGGCGCGACTGCAGAAACCACAAGGGCGCTATCTGGCCTGATCACCTTCATCTGGATACTCGACGAAGTGACCTGTAGGGGGTTTGGCAGCGGCCATAATTGCCGCTGCCAAACCTTCGAGGCGTTCTAGCCCTTGGCGAGCGGGACAGCGACGTAGTGTGACGCGTCCCCGGAGCGAAGCCGCATCAAGACGGTGCTCTTCTTGTCCATGTGGGCTGCTTCGAGCGCCGAACTTACGTCAGCAGGACTCGAAACGCTCTTCCCGGCGACTTCCAGGATCACGTCACCCTTCTTGACCCCACGATCGGCAGCCGCGCTCTTCGGCTCGACCTTCATGACAACGACGCCTTCCTTGCCTGCGCCGTCGATCTTGCCAGCCGGCGCAACCGTCATCCCCAGTCGCGGAACGTCCGTGCCGTGGGTTGCCGATTTGCCATCGGTATCGATGTCAGCTTTGGCTTCCTGTGCATTGGGCAGTTGACCAAGGCTCAGACTGACGACCTTGCTCTTGCCCTTGTGCAGCACGTCAAGTTTGACGACGCTGCCAGGTGCGAAGCCTCCGATGATGCGGGCCAATTCCCGCGCATCCTTGACCGTCTGACCATTTACCGCGGTGATGACGTCGCCTGCTTCAACGCCGGCTTTGGATGCGGGCCCGTCCTTCTGAGGATCGGCTACTAACGCACCCTCCGCCTGCTTTAAACCCATGCTGTCTGCGATATCCTGGGTCACCGGCTGAATCTGAACTCCGATCCAACCCCGCCTGACGCTGCCCTTGTCCTTGAGCTGAGCGATCACGTTCTTCACCGTTGCGGCCGGGATCGAAAAAGCAATACCGACGCTGCCGCCTGATGGAGAATAGATCGCGGTGTTCACGCCAACGACCTCGCCTTGCATATTGAAGGCGGGACCACCCGAGTTTCCCTTGTTGACGGGCGCGTCGATCTGAAGAAAATCGTCGTAGGGACCGCTTCCGATGTCACGCCCACTGGCTGAAACGATGCCGGCTGTGACTGTGCCACCGAGACCAAAGGGGTTACCAACGGCTAACACCCAATCGCCGATTCGGGGTTTGCCCTCGGAGAACCTAACGAATGGAAAGTCCGAGCCACCTTCAACCTTGATCAAGGCAACGTCGGTCCGCGGGTCCGTTCCGATCACCTTCGCCGTAAAAATCTTGCCGGCGTCCGTTGTCACCTCGACTTTGTCAGCTCCGTCGACAACATGATTGTTGGTGACTGCATATCCGTCGGAAGAGATAAAGAAGCCGGATCCCTGGCCCATCATTTCGCCGTGCCGGCCGCCACGTCCGGGGTTTTTTGGTACGCCATCAGGCCCTCCGAACTGGCGGAAGAAACGTTCCATTGGCGAACCCGAACCGTCATCGTTCCTGCTGTCAACGTCGGTGATTTTTTCCTTCATCGTCACCTTGACCGAGATCACCGACGGCTTCACCTGTTCAACCATGTCGGCAAAGCCCGTCGGCTGGGCGACGCTGGAAGCGGCTTGAGCGTGCGCTGTGCTGAAGACGGAAAAGCCAATAGAAGAGGAGCCCAAGCTATTCACGGCAACGCCGAGACCGGCTACGACCGATGCCATCAATGCAATTTTTCTCGCCGAGAACAGAGAACGCGCTTGTTGCGAAGATGAAGCAGAACGACTCAATCTTTGGTTCGTCATAAGAAATCTCCAGGATATGGACTCGGCGCGCGGGGTGCTCGCCCTTATGACGCCGTCAATGCAGCCTCCCGCATTACGTAGTGCTGGCCGCAGAATTAATATTTCGAAATGAATGTGAACTTTGCACGCGGCTTCGTATCAGAAATACCCAGCTTACTTGCCGACGGCAGTAGCCAAGGCCGGTGCTTGCGGCCGGGCACCACCGGCGCGAGCTGACGCAGCACGGTCAGCTGATACTCGTTGACGAAGCTCGACACGTTGACGCGAAGAGACCCCCAGCAAGTCGGCCGCTCTCCAGATGATATTTGCATCAAATTCGTTCGCTTGGTCGGCGTAGACAACTTCCCACATCATTCGAACGACTTGGTTGCGGCCATCATCGCCGAGGATTTCATTGAGCTGGCGGGTAAAATGATAAAGATCGATCGCGTTGCGATTAACTGCGTCAGCTTCTTCAAGCACGCGAGCCGTGGTGTGATCGTCGAGCCCGAAATCAGACTTCAATACAGTGTAGATGGCTCTTCTTCGAATCTCAGACATCTCACTGTGGACGGTCGCGACACGCGTGAGTAGCGCTGCTGTTACGAGCCAGCGGTTGTAGTCGTTGGCTGGTAAACGTGGCCTTTCGCGGTGATGCGAGATGAAGGCGTTGATTAATCCAAACATTGTCTGCCCGAGTTCATTTGCGTTTTCGAAAGAGCCCTCGAAGACCTCTCGCGCCCCAATGTAGCTGCGCGATATTTGGTTCGAGAGACCCAAATGGAAATGGCTAGCTCCTTCATGCAAGACAACCTGTCTTACAGAACTTTAATTTCAGCTCGAAGCCAGCTGGAGGATAATTGACGAAGTTTAATTAGGTTCGCCGTGAGAATCCGTCTAGCTGCATAGAAGTTAGCGTTAGCAATCAACACCCAGCCGGTAGCAGCGGGATCCGCAACCAAAAAGGTGCGCGCGATTAGATATTGCTCGTCGCAATTGCGACACGAAATCGCCTGGCGCGCTTTCCGCGCTTCCATTTAGGGACCAGACCGTGTTCGTATCGTTCTTTCCTCGGCCAGTGGTTTTCTCTGTTTCAGCCGTCTTGTGGGCAGCCCTCGCGATCAACGTTTGGTACACCTTCGGCGTCAAGCTAGGCGAATTGCTCGGATTTCATGTTCAATCTGCTGGTGCAAAGATCGTGGGAGCCGCTGTATTCTGGTCGTCCCCGTTCCTGTGGTTCTATCTCTATTTTGCTGTGGCCGTCGGATTGTTTGCATCGGCCTGGATGATTCTTTCTCCTCACCCGTGGTCGCGCTGGTCGATACTTGGCACGGCTTTGATCTCGTTCACCTCGTACTTCCAGGTTCAGGTCAGCGTGGCGATTAATGATTGGTATGGCCCGTTTTATGACCTCGTCCAGGCGGCGCTTTCGAAATCAGCGCCCGTCACGCTCCTTCAATTCTACCTTCAGCTCGTCTCTTTTGCCGAGATTGCCTTCGTTGCGGTAATTGTCGGCGTCTTAACTAGATTCTTTGTCAGCCATTACATCTTTCGCTGGCGTACTGCGATGAACGATTATTACGTGGCACATTGGCCGCAACTCCGAACGGTCGAGGGAGCCTCACAGCGAGTTCAGGAAGATGCGATGCGGTTCGCGACAGCGATGGAGGGCCTTGGTGTCAACCTCGTCGATGCGATAATGACGCTCATCGCATTCCTTCCCGTGCTGGTCAGGCTCTCGAGCAATGTAGCCGAACTGCCTTTGATCGGTGTGATTTCTTATCCGCTGGTCGTGGCTGCTTTACTTTGGGCGGCGTTCGGGACAGTGTTTCTCGCCGCGATTGGAATACGCCTTCCGGGACTCGAATTTCACAATCAACGTGTGGAAGCGGCTTATCGGAAGGAACTTGTATTCGGTGAGGACGACCCGGTCCGCGCCGCGCCACCCAAACTGGTTGAGCTTTATGCCGCGGTCCGTCGGAACTATTTCCGGGTCTATCTCAACTACATGTACTTCAATGTCGGCCGTATTTTGTATTTGCAGACCGACAACATCTTTCCTTACATCGTGCTTGCGCCGACCATCGTCGCAGGCAAAATCACGCTTGGCCCGATGAATCAAATTCTTAACGCGTTTTCCCAAGTTCGATCCTCATTCCAGTATCTGGTAAACTCCTGGCCTCGAATTGTCGAACTGATTTCGATCTATAAACGCCTCAGGGCCTTCGAGAGCCGCATCGGCGGCGAGCCCAAGATCCTGGTCGAAGCTTTTGTCAAGGTATGAGAGCGATGGCCGCCAGGATTGCTGCGAACTCTCGCAAGCAGTCCATTTTGGGTGCGCTGGAGACAGTGAGATAGGCCTTCACGAAGTTCGTCGGGATCAGTCTAACCGAGTGACCCAGCATCGGCAGCTCGCGGCTCCAGTGATGCACTAACGGCCCCGCGATCCCGACTAGGCATGGCGGCAGTCCGCCAAAGTACCCCAACACGCCGAATTGCGCTAACCTCACCTATGAACGGCTTCCCCCCAGTGTGGTTTGCTCTAACGCAACCACCCTAGACGGTTCGGCGCGCGATGACTTTTCGGTTTTTCCGCGTCAGTAGTGACGTTTGATTTTCAGGTTTCGACGCCGGGCGCCGATAGTTCAAAGCGCTAACACCGGATAGACGGCCCGGTCGCGTTCCCCACCACCCGCACGCGAGGTTTGGTTGGTTGACGGTATTTTAGAAACTAGAATCCGAAGAACTTCTCGCGCAAGGCACCTTCGTATTTCGCCTTTGCTTCTTTGGCTGCTTTACGCATCTCATCCTCATGGAAGCTCGCGTTCTCCCATTGATCGATTTGCGCAATCGAATGATTTACAGAAGCCAATGATTCCTCTTTACGAATTGCAGAAATCCAGTTTTCAACTGCGACCTTGTAGATGGCCTGCAGGTCGTCAAGCTCAGAATGTTCCTCGTCCATTTTTCAACTCCCAAAAAATATCGACGAGCGGAGAAATATTACATCCATATGAACAAACGAAGACAGTCTGTTTCCCGGTCATTTCTTCGAAGACGACGCGGTCGTGTTCCCGCTCGCGGGCACCTTCCGCACGGGGTCCTCAGCAACCGGTTCATCCCATTAGTGGACAATTTAAATTGAGTCTTCAGCTGAAAAAATTGTGGAAGCCTGTCAGCGCGAACTGCACGCCCATAGCGATGACGATCAATCCCATAAACCGCGTCGCCACATCGTTCAGAAGGCCGCTTCCGCCGCCTGCACGAGGCCCGCCGTGGGCGACAAGCACCATAACGACCCACATTACCAGTGTCGCTACAACGACGGCGACGAGCGCCGTAACCGGCAGCGCCAACTTCGTGTGCGTGACAGCTAACGTAATGACTCCGGTAATCGTGCCCGGGCTTGCGGCGAAAAGGATTACCGGCGTGACCGACCGTGTCTTCGCAGCGCCATCCTTTGAGGAGGCTTGGGCCTGCGGCGAGTTACCGCGCAACATGGAGGATCCGATCCAAGTCAGCACACCTCCACCGGCAACCGAAAAAGCGTCGAGCGAGACGCCGAACACCTGGAGCAATCTTGCTCCCGCCAACGCGGCCACGACCAGAATGACCAGCACGGACAGCGCTGCCTTGGTGGCATCGGCTGAACGTGTGGCGCGCGGCTGACCGGCCTCAATCTGCGTGAACATTTCCCCGCAGATCAAGGGATTAACCAGAGAAAGAACCGTTACAGTCGCTTGAAGGTACTGTTCCATGGGCAGTCTTTTTATTGCCTAGGCATTCAAGCCTCGTTAAGGTCAAAGCAAGGTCTTCGGGATGATGGAGCCTTGCCGCTTACTGATTGGGGCGTTTAGGCCCTGAACGCAGCAGCGATGCAATCGTACTACATCTGAGCTGGCCTCGAAACAATGCGAGGGGCATCGATGTCTAGGATCGTGGGCTCAGTAGCTGGGATATCACTTTTGGTGTTGCCGGAAACGGCTATGGCGCAGTATCCGAGCGCCCAGTTGACGATCGGTTGGCAAGGTTATAATTGAGCGTAAAAACAAATTGGCTTCCGATAAAATCCGTCAAAATCCGGTGCCGCTTCGTTCATTTTTTCAAACTTTCCTCCAAGCAGGTCGGCGCTGGTGTGGCCGAGATTCGTAACATCGCCTCAAACTCAATCGGGTACGGGAAGATGATGGTTTCGAGCCATACCCCTCCCACTAGCGCGAGCTGCCATATCGTCTCCGTAAGGTATTAAAACCTTGATATTCGATGAAACTACCGGCCTGCCAATCCACTACCGTTATTGAGCTGACCAAACCTATCGGTGACACCGTTTCTCAAACACAGAGCACCAACAAATCGCGGTATTTAGAGACGTATGAAAATAGCAGCCGTCTCCTTATTTGAAGTGCTAATTGTCTGCGGGCTCTCAACATCTTGCTCGCCGGCCGCGCCTGTCAAAGAGGCGGAATATTCGGCAACAATTGTCGGAGATTGGTTTGGCACGGTGGGAGACACGAAAGAGTCCATATCATTTCGGGCCAATGGAAGCTTTGTATCCCACGTGCGACCTGAGGGCTTTATCAGCAATACGCTTGGCCAAGGTGTCACGGGCACGATCGGCGGAACTTGGGCAATCAGAGGCAGGTCTATAACGTTGAGCATCGCCAGCGCTGAGGACGAACGCGTCTTAAACAAGTCTACTACGAGCACAATCGAATCGTTCAGGCCAAACGAGCTTGTAGTTAAGAACGACAGGGAAGGCACTTCAACCCTCATAAGATAATAAAGCCGCACATAGAAGATCAAATTTCAGAAAGATCGCCGATGTCGAAAACCGCGGGTTTGGTAGTCGGGCTATTGATGTTGCCAGCGATTGCGGTAGCACAGCAACCGAGCCCTGAGTTCGTGGTCGGGTGGCTCAGTTATTCAGCCGGAACGATCAGTCAGGATTTAAGCGTACGCAACAATGGTTGGGATACAATCAAAACCGCTAGAGTTAGATGCCACTTCTTTCTCTACTCCAAGCGGCTCGGAGCTGGCACGGTCAAAATCAAAGACATCACCGCAAATGTCGTTGGGTACAAGACGATGACTGTCGCGAGCGCTACCCGACCCAATAGCGCGAACTGTCGTATGGTTTCCGTAACCTATTAGATTCGGTAAATGATGATTCCCCGAAAAAATAGCCATCCTTATCGGTGGTGCTGAGAGTGGCTGCCTGATGCTCGGATGCACCGGGTCATCCGGATCGCGACGCATTGCATTATCGATTCATATAAGGATACCGCGTTTCGCTGGCTTTCGTGCGGCCATTGACGGTGCTTTACCTAGTTGGCCTCCGCAACTTCTCTATTGGCCGGTGCATTGCGCAGCAGAGTTCGTCGGTGGCCCATCAAATAGTGCAGTCTCTGAGCCGCGAGGCTTAGAGCTGCCATATCTGGGCTATTGTCACTTTCCCCGTTCGCGCTCCTGGCGAGTTCTGCCTTTAGGACCTCGTCGATTCTTTTTTCAATTTCGTCCAGTTCGACTTCGCTCTTGGCGGCTTTGATTTCATTGCCCAGCTCGTAAAATGGTTCGAGCATGTTTTGAGAAGAAATGCCCGAGCCCGCAAAGCGCCATGCCGCGATGATGACTGAAATCAGCGATCCCAGAAGCAATGAGGCGTAGTAGATCTTGTCGTCGTATTTGTCGAAAAAGCTCTGCTGATTTTCGTTATAGTAAGTGGCTGCTCCGGGATGGATGGGAATCAACGCGTCAGCGTCGGTGCTCGGGGCGGCGGACTCCGCCAGTATCGGAAATTGAGACAACAAGTCTCTTCGAACGTCGACCAGCTCCTGCGTCAGATCCGTAATCGTCTCGGCACTCACCGATTTGTGGGCTACAAGAAAGGCTGATACGCGTAGCGAGGTAAGATCGTCCGAGGGAACAGGCGGAGCACCGCGCAAGGTACCCTTTGGAATGTCATAACTCTCATAATATTGCGCTAGGTTTGCAACGGCGCCGGCGGATTCAATTTCGACCAGCTTCGGAGCTGATCCTTTCGTGCCGTTTTGACGAAAAAACTGGCGGACCTTCATAAGGTATTTTTCTGTAAGAGGAACGACGACGAGGAGTGCCTGCACCTGCTCCGGCGGTAGGGTCGTCGCGCCCTTCATGGTCACGTCCTGGAATCGGACCCCGGCGCGGTCGAATGAATAAACCTGCTTCAGGGCCTCAACGACAGGCCGGTTGACGGGCCCTCCAATGACGTCAATCGTGGTACCGCGCAAATCGCCCAGGCTATCGGCGCTAGCGGTTGAAGGAGTCACGATTAGCACCACGCCATGGCTTACAAGAAGGACACTTCTCGCGTCTGAAAGGCCCGCGGTATCGCCGCGAACCATCGCGAGATCGGCTTTGCCTCCGGCCAGCATTTCTGACGCATCCGCAGACGTCCCGGCATCGACGACCTTCAACCGGACATGGGCACCCGTAGCCGTCAAACGCGCAGAGATGGCCGATATTAGCAACAACGCTTCGCCGTCGGCTGATCCCGCTGCGACCGTCAGGAAAATCGGCTTTGCAAGGTATCGATAGATGGCCCACGCGCTACCGATCAGTGCGCCGGTCGCTATCCCAACGATCATTATCCTGAGCCACCGCGGCCACAAGGTGATGCTGGTCATCGATCAAGCCTCCCGCGATCGCACGTTGCAAGCCTGACAGGCTGCTCCTGCGTCCAAGGAGCCGAATGAAGAATCCGCACTCCAAAGAAAGGATCCCTCATATTCGCGGCCTGCTAACACAAGGACTATTGATACACGTTGCGTCTCGCAACACTAATTTCCGGCCGCTCGAGAGAGAATCGCCGCCATCAACTGCGCCGGACTTTGATCAACTTTTGCTGCCTGGCTGCGGAGCTCACGGTAGACCGCGGGCGGAAGCGGAACGTTGGCGATGATGAGAGTTCCCGGAGCGGGCCTGTCGGCGGCAAGTTGTTGCTGCAGAATGCTATCGAACTGGTTCATGCGGCGCCATTTCTCTGACGCTGTTAAACTCGTTGTACTCGCGACAACCGGACAATAGGCCGCTATAATAACATTGGTTAGGTCCGCGTACGAAATGTTGGGCTTCTCAATTTGCAGCTTGTTGATCAGGTCGTTTATTTCGTTGGCAAGATCGGCACTATTACCAGACGTCACCAGTTTCGCCTGCAAGTCGGTGAAAAGTTGAGGAACTGGGCCAGGTCCAATTTCGGGGCAGTCGAGGCCAGCCGCTTGGCTGCGCCCCGGCAGGTAAGCGAACACGCCACTCAGAAGGAGTGCAAACGCCAAGCATTTCCATCGAAGAACTGCACCTGGGAATGCCGTAGTGGCGGCACTTGCTCGGCGAGACATTTGCTTCTCCATCGATTGCTTGCGAACTATTTCAGAAATTGATTGGGTAGAGCCAGTTCAGCCACGAATGGCTACGGATCGAAATCTTGCGCAGCGCAGCCCAGGCGCCCGATTCACCGCTCGTGTAAATGGCGGCCGAGCCTTGCGCGCCGATCGGGAAGTCTTGCTGGTTGGCACCGTCTAGCAGGATCTTCACCGCGTATTGACCTTGGGGGACATTGGGAGCCGGCTGCTGGTATTTGGGGATCTCATCGGTCGGCAGATATTGTCCCACCCCGTTTGCGCGCCAAATGCTGTCGACCTTTCCAGGGAAAATCTGGCCAGGAAAGAGATCGAGGGACACCTCGACCGGTTGCCCTGGGCGCACGTATTTGAGGTTCTCCTGAAAGAAGGTGGCGAGCACATAGCGGTCGGCGTCCGCAATCAACGCCGCGATTCCGCCGATACGAACAATGCCGGATACCATTCCGGGGCGAACCTGCAGATTGATGATGCGGCCGTCCTCCGGAGCCACCAGCGTCGTGTTGTCCAAATAATATTGTGCCAGACGAAGTTGCGCTTCGACATTGGCGACGGTGGTGTTGACGCCTTTAATTTCGGATTTGTACTTGACTTGAGCACGATCGAGTGACGCCACCGCTCCGTCGGCGGTCGCCTGCGCCGTGCTAACCTCGGTGAACCATTTTTCTACATCATCCTGGCGAACGGCGTGTTCCTGAGCCAGCTTGTCGAACATCTGCTTTTGATATTGGGTGAAGGCGAGGTCGGCCTTGCTCTTCGTCGCTTGTTGCGACGCCACCTCGACATCGAGCCTCAGAACGTCAACGTTCTGCTTGGCCTCGGCCAGTTGCGCTTCGAGCTGCTGCACCTTGTATTCGTAGGGACGGCGGTCAAATTGGAACAGCGGCTGGCCTTTTTTTACTGGCGTATTGTCTTCGACCAGCACAGCGGTCACGAGGGTGGGTTCGGGTAAGCGTGGGATGAGCTGGATCGTGCGCTGCACAACCGTGGCGTTGGTGGAGTTAGGTGTCACGAATCGCAAGCCGATAACGAATATTAACAGCAGGTGGAGCATAACAATGCCGAAGACGAAGCCCCAGCCAGGGGTGAGCCTCAGTAGCTTGAACTTGAAGAAGACAAGCCAGAAGATCGCACAGCAGACGATAACTATGAGAATTCCTGCGGTCATGACGTCGGGCCTGGCGGTGGTGCCGGTTTCGCCGCATCTGGCCTCTGGGCCTCACCCTTGAGCCGCGCGATCATCGCCTCGGTTTCGCGTTTTTCTTCTTCCGGCAACCTACGAATGTCGATGATATTAGTCGGCTTGAACGCCCAGATGAATGCTTGGATCCACGGCACCACCGCCAAAAAGCCCAGCCACGCCATGACATAGATCGCCTCGGCATCCGGATGATTGCGCGCAATCGCGATGCGACCGGGAAGGCCGAGGATAATTACGATGAGGCCAAGGAAGGCAACGAGAATGATGAAGAGACCACCGAATGTCAGGTAATCCCAAAAGCCGACGTGAAATCCAACAAGAGCATCCATTACGGTTACTCCCTCAAAAGTGCGTCGCGGCCCGCCTGCGTTGCTACGCGGTGACTCTTGTTGCGGGCGGAGCGAGGGTTACGGCACGGCACCCGATCGCGGTCATCACCAATGACATCCCCCACATGAAAAGGTTGATGCCAAATAGTAGCCCAAGCGTCCATGCCGCCGTGCCCGGCCAGCCCGACACGATGATCGCGGATAGGATGAGATTGACCACTCCACCGACCACCAACCAGATCCATGATCTAAGCACGCTGCGGTGTTGGATCGCGGTGATGATCTGTGTGATCCCCTGCGCGGCGAAATACACGCCAACGACGAGCGTAAGAGAGAGAATGCCTGCAAGCGGCCGTGAGATCAGATAGACACCGGCAGCAATCGATAACACGGCAGTAAGTAGCGACCACCAATAGCCGGGTACACGCTGGGCTGTGAACGCGCTAGCGAGCCCGATGATGCCACCGATGAGGAACAGCCAGCCGGCAAAAATCTCCACCGCGAACGTTGCGACCATTGGCTCGACCGCAGCTATAAGCCCGAGCGCGGCCATGATCAGGCCTTGGATCAGGAACAGGACCCAATGACTGCGGATCGCCTCTTGGACGTCGCGTCTGATATTGCCAACCAGTGCATTTGTGGCCACCATGGCTCTCTCCTCGAAAGCCCAGAACAATGAGCTAGTCGTCGGGCTGTTCCCTGTCGACAATATCGATTATTCGCCTGCAGATTTCCTGATGCTCGCTCAGTAGCCGCTGAAGCTCCGTGGTCACGCCTGGCAGCACGCTATCTGCTTCGGCGCTCGCCCAATCATCTGTAAGTTCTTCCGCATCTTCGGTGAGCTGCTTACAATCCATTTCGGTCAAGCAAGCAGTGGCGGGATACAGCTCCTGTTGTAAGCACGAAACAATTTCATCGAATTTGGCATCGCGCTCCCGGTAGAGTCTTTTCAACTCGTTGTCTTCGTTGTCTCGTGCACCGGTGCTCATTAGCTACCTTTCGGTGCAGTCCAATTGCAAGGACGCTAAGTTGTTGGACGATTTATGAAATGTCCTTTGCCTGAAGACTTTGCCGAAAACTTTGCAGCTTGATTCAAATCAAAGCGACAAGATGCAGCTCCATCAAAGTAACAACATTTAACCGCCGGATTTAGACAACATGTCCCTTTTTTCGAAGCCAACACATCAAGATTCTGCAAAAAGCGAACGCGGTCCATCCCAGACTGTTTCATTGGTGCGCGCGACGGATATTGACGAGTTCCTAAGCGCGGTTCGCGGATATCACTTTGGCCTGCTTCAGCTCGATCGCGGGCCGTTTTCGGCGGAGCTCATTCAGACCCAACTCAACGGAGTACTCTTAACGACCGCCCATTTTGCGCGAGCCGTGGTTCAATCCGGCGAGGCGCCGGCCGGGGCAATAACGTTCGCGGTGCGGACGTCTTCCACGCCAAGCCTTTGGCAGGGACAGCCGTTCGGCTTTTGCGAACTCGTCGTGGGCAGGCCCGGGATTGAGATCGATCTGGTCTCTCAACCGGATTATTGTGCTGCGACCGCGTCTTTTCCGACAAAGCTTGTCGAAGAAACGGCGGAACGCTTTGGATGGACGCTTCCTCCCCATACGTCAACGAGCGCGCTTATCGGCATAGGACATGATCAGGCAAGGGCGCTTCGAGCCGCGTTCAAAAAGCTCTTCCACGAAGCGGTCCGAAGGCCGTTTGATGAGCGCTCAGCAGCGTGGGCACGCGATAAGCAAGAAAATCTGCTGCGCGCGTTACTGCAAATCACCTTTAATCGTTTGCTCGCACTTGATCCAGTGGCCAGCAGCGAGCGCGCTCGGGTGTTGAGGGCCGCTCTCACGGCGATCAGGGATAGGCCCCAGGATGTTCTCACCGTCGGCGATCTTTGTCGGATCACGAAAGCTAGCGAGCGGACGTTGCACTATGCGTTCACAGAGCGTTTCGGAATGCCTCCGGCATATTACACAAAGGTGCGTCGATTGAACGGCGCGCGCAATGATCTGTGCGGCGAACCGCCGATGAAGGTTAGCGATGTCGCCAACAAGTGGGGATTCTGGCACCTCGGCCAATTTGCCAGGGATTACGAGAGTTTGTTTGTGGAATTGCCGTCAGACACACTCAGGAGGCGCCATGGGTATGTCCTCGACTTGGACCTTCCGTCCTAGAGCCGCGGGTCGTGCAGCGGCGCTTGCAATATCAAAAAATGCGGCGCATTGGGGTTTGCAGAATTTTGATGTTGTGGGATTCCGTTACCTGATAGCCTTACTCACCGTGCGGCAAGGCGGCAATTCGATCGGCTCGATTTTTCGACAAATGACATTCGACGTTTCTGGTGCTTTCGGGCGACCCGTTGGAGGTTCTGTCATGAAATTCAACCGCAGAATTTGCGACGCTAACGAAACGCGATCTCCTTCGCTCTGGCGCGTTGGCCACAGTGTAGGGCAGTGAGTAGCGTGCGGTCTCAGGCAATGTGGGTCGCTGCGGCAGCCGCCGGCCTTGAAGTTATGACGGGGACCGGCTTGGTCGTTGCGCCATCGTTGCTCGCCAGGCTGCTGTTCGGGTCGGAGATGAGCGCGTCCGGGGACCTCGTCGGTAGGATTTCCGGCCTCGTGATGGTGTGTCTTGCTCTCGGGTGCTGGCCGCGCGAGGGCGAAGGCGAAGACCGGCGGACGCTCGCGCCGCTTATCGCGGTGAGCCTGCTCGCCACCGTCTATCTTATCTACGTCGGCATGGGCGGGGTGAACGTTGGTGTGCTGCTTTGGCCGGCTGCCGCGACCCACCTCATCCTTGCGGTCCTTCTGGTGCGCGCTTGGATGAGCAGGCGGGCGGCAGGATGACCCATGAACCAATTCGAGTGTCCCGGGACGAGTGGAAAAGGAACAGCGAATGAAAAAGGCAATGTCAGGCGGTTTGAAGAGGGCTGCAAAGGCGGGCGCAGGGTTGTCCGTTGCGCTGATGTTGATGGCGGGCGCGGTTGCACCCGCGATGGCCGAAGGGCTCGACCAGGATTTCGGGGTCATCCGAGCGTGCGGCAGCGATGTGTGGAGCCTCTGCTCGGGCGAGCTGCCCGACGTCGGACGCGTCAAAGCCTGTATTCAGGACAAGATGGGCCAGCTTTCGAAAGATTGTATCGGCAAGCTCCTCGACAAGATGGCCGGCCACTCATTCAAGGTCTGCAAAAATCAGACTTATGCGCTCTGCGCTGCGGCGCGCTGCAATGTGTACGACGGCGTCGCCTACTGTCAGTGCGACGTGAAGCACGGCGACAGCATCAGCCTGCCATTTCAGATGGGCAGCAAGGATATCTGCTCGACCAATGCCGCAGGTGCCGACAACAAATACATGATCAGCACCTATAGTCTGCCGGAGTTGATCGCTTCGCCGCAGGGAGGGGGCGCGGTCTACACCTGCTCGGGCGAGGGCACTGGCGCCTACGCTCAGTGCGACGGCGGAATCTGCTTCAGAAGCACCGAGGATACGACGTTCCCGGGCTTCGACAAGCCGGTGCCGAAGGGGCAAATCATTTGTTCCTGCCCTATCACTCAGGCCAAGCCGGGCGAGGACGCGCAAAGCTATCAAATCCTCGGGCCCCATCCTTGCGACAAGTCCTTCTTCCGCTACTGCAAAGCCACCACCGCCACCAGCAAGACGGGTTCGACGATCTATGTTGGTGCTCCGGCTGGCACGGCTCAGGGTCTTGCGGTCCTGCTCAACGGCAAGGTCCCGCCCGTCAACGAGTGTCACGAGTAAGGCCCGAAACGCGATCGCCGATCGGCCGGTTCGCGCCGAGCCGGCAACCGAGGGTAGGGACCACCGAGCCGAGAATCCTCCGAGAGCCGACCGGGCGGCAGGATTGTGCCCTTGGAGATATCTCATTTCTCGCAGCATGGCGCTCAGTATGAAAGTCAATCTACGATCTCGCAACTACGCAATGAGGGCAACATGAGCCGAAAATCTGATCTGGCGACCAGGCGAAGCTTTATCGCGACCGCGGTAGTCGCGGCATCCTCGCTTGCCTCGATTAAGTCGGGGCTGGCACAAACCACTCCGGATGCGGCGCAAAAAGCCGACTTCCTTTTTGTGCAGAGCTCCAAGGGGCTGACTTTCGACAAGGCGAGCAGCAAGCTGACCTTGACGGGAGTAAGCCCGGTCACGGTATTCTTCACCGATCGCCCCGAGCGCATCGCCGGCAACATGAATACCGTCTCCTTTATACCGTTCTGGAGCGAAGGGAAGGATAGCTTCAAGTCAAATCCGCCAAACGCCGACGTCTCACTGCTTGAGGGTGGCAAACTCACTCAGATCGTAGTTGAGTTGCAGGATCCGGTGCTGGCAGGCGACGACCTTGCCTACACCGTCAAGGTACTGCAGGGCGAGATGCCAGCGAAGGCCGCCAACGTATCCGTCTTCATCGACATCATCGGACGTCCGCTCACGCCATTCTCTTTTGCCGGGGTCCGTCGGCGGACATTCCGGCGGGCCTTCTACCGGTGATGAATTCCTTCTACCGGCGATGACTTCAATGTCGCGAGACGTTGAATGGGAAAACAGAAGTCAGCTGGACTTTCCCGCCATGAAAATCAGCGGCGGGCTTGCGGGTCGCATACCGGGCTAGGATTTAAGTCCCGCCGCCGTTGGCGCTTAAAAGACAATCTGCCGAATGAATGATAATTCGATCAAAGGAAGATCTCAAAGACGCCGAGGGGCAAGAATAGCTGAACTATGCTTCGCAGACGGGCGCTAGGAGGCGACAATGGAACGCATTTTCAAGCAAAGCTATGTCGTAAAGACAATCCTGGCGGCTGGAGTGCTCGGCATTGCGGGTTCAGCCGCGCTGGCTCAGCAAGGCAACCCCGAGCGTGACGCCTACTTCGGCGAGACGCACATTCACACCAGCTGGTCGGTCGACGCGTGGGTCATGGGCAACCGCATCACCGGCCCCGACGAGGCCTTGAAGTACGCCCAGGGCCAGACCATCAAGCACCCGCTGGGCTACGACATCAAGATTGATACGCCGCTCGATTTCATGGGCGTGACCGATCACTCGGAGTATGTCGGCGTCACCAGGGAGGCCAACACGCCCGGATCATTGGTGAGCAAGCTGCCCGAGGCGCAGCCTATGATCATGAAGGATCCGAACAGCACGGAGGAGCAGAACCGGGTGTTCTCGTACCTGCTGAAGCTTGCTGCGAGCCCGCCAGTGAAGGCGTTCATGAACCCAAAGATCACATCCACCGTGTGGAAGGAAAACGTCAAGATCGCCGACGAGAACAATCATCCGGGCAAGTTCACCGCGTTCTGCTCGTACGAGTGGACCTCGATGCCCGGCAATCGCAATCTCCACCGCAATGTCTTCTTCCGGGCCTGCGACAAGGTGCCGGACTATCCATTCAGCGCGCTCGACTCCAAGCGCCCCACGGACCTCTGGGACTGGATGGACGCGCAGCGCAAGGCGGGCAACGAGCTGCTCGCCATCTCGCACAATGCCAACGTCAGCGACGGCTGGATGTACCCTCTTGACGTCGACAACACCACCGGACGGCCGATCGACGCGGCGTGGGCGGCATCGCGGGACCGCAACGAGCGCCTGGTCGAGATCAAGCAGGGCAAGGGGCAGTCCGAGACGCACCCGCTGCTCTCGCCCACCGACGAGTTCGCCAACTACGAGCTGTATCAGGCCATCCTCGGCCTACCGGCCAACGTCGGCCGCATCGATCACATCACCGGCAGCTTCGCTCGCCAGGCGTTGAAGGACGGCATCACCATGCAGGATGTGCGCGGTTACAACCCGTACAAGCTCGGTATGGCAGGCGGGTCCGACGGACACAATACCGGCAGCCCCTACCGCCAGGACAATTTCTTCGGCCTTCACGCCGATGCCGATGGTTCGGTCGACCGGCGCTTTGCCGGCGTGCTCATCGGCGGCACCATGGACGTGCGCCTGGAAAACCCCGGCGGGCTGACCGGTGTGTGGGCGGAGGAGAATACGCGCGCCTCCCTCTGGGACGCGATGTACCGCAAGGAGACCTTCGGCGTCAGCGGCCCGCACATCAAGGTGCGCTTCTTCGGCGGGTGGGGCTACAACAAGGACATCGTCAATGCCGGCGACTGGGTCAAGCAATCCTACGCGGGCGGCGTTCCGATGGGCGCCGACCTGCCGCCCATGCCGTCGGGCGGAAAGGGCACGGCCCCGACGTTCGTTGTGTGGGCTGTGAAGGACCCGACCTCGGCCAATCTCGACCGCATCCAGATCATCAAGGGCTGGACGCAGAACGGCCAAAGCTTCGAGAAGATCTACGACGTGGCCTGGTCCGGCGACCGCCAGCCCGACAAGTGGACGCGCCGGGTGCCGGCGATCCAGAGCAGCGTGGATATCGAGAAGGCAACCTACACCAACAGCGTCGGCTCGGTTGAGCTCAAGGGCGTGTGGAGCGACCCGGAGTTCGATGCGAGCTCGCACGCGTTCTACTACGTGCGCGTGCTGGAGATTCCGACGCCGCGCTGGACGCTCATCCAGGCGGTGAAATCCGGACTGCCTCCGCCCGACGTGGTGCCCCTCACCGGTCAGGAACGCGCCTGGACCTCACCCATCTGGTACGCGCCATCGGCGGAGGCGCGCAAGAACGCCCAGGCGGGCACGACCGTCGCCGACCTGAAGAAAAAGGGTGCCGCTGCCCTGAGTGACGCGGAGCTGAAGGCCCTCATCGTCGGCAAGGCCCACTGGCTGCGGAACAACGTGACGACAGAGCAGTTCTGGCAGAGCTTCACGGCCGAGGGTCAGACGACTCTGTTCCGCATCGGGATGGATGCGACCGTGCCGAGTGGGTACGGCAACGTCGAGCGTGACGGCTACCAGGGCACGACCAGCCCCTACAAGATCGAGGACGGCAAGCTTATCACCTTCGTCTCGCAGGACCCATACGCGCTCACATTCTACAAGCTCGGCGACACCTACTATGCCGCACGCAGCAACGAGTTCGGCTATGCCAACTACGAGATCGTTCCAGACCCGAAGTTCGCGATCAATCCCCTCACCGAGGCGATCAACCAGTTCTCGGTCAACCTGGGGCTCACCGAAGCGCAGCGGCAGCAGATCATCCCGATCCTGAATGAGGAGATCAAGCAGTTGCAGGCGATGAAGAAGGACACCTCCTTGAGCGCGGTGCGCAAGCTCCAGCGGGTGCGGGAGATCGGCAGTTCCATCGACGAGAGGTTGAAGCCGCTGATAAATCCGGAGCAGCAGCAGAAGTTTCAGGCGCTGCGCGAGGAGCTGCGCAGGCGGCTCGTCGAGAAGATTGTGAGCGAAGTCAAGGAGAAGGTCGGGACTGGCGTGAAGTCGTGGTTCACGGACAAGAGCGTCAAGTAATGTCCGGGCAGCCGGTGAGACGTGGAAAGCGGGCGATGGCGTGGTGTTTTGTCGCCGCGCTGTTCCTGTGCGCAAGCTCGGTGGCGACCGCGTGCCCGCTTTGCCTGGGAGCGTTTCGGTCGTCGGTGGCGCAGCAGCTCGTCGACTTGCCGCAGGCGGTGCTGGCGCAGCCGTCTGCGGACGGACCCGGCTACCGGGTCGTAGCCGTGATCAAGGGCGAGCCGCCGGCGGGCGCGATGATCCCGGCGGAGGCGATTCAGCTCGACGACGTCATGGACCCCACTGCCACGTTGCTCCTCGTGCGCGACGAAGCGTGGTCGATGTGGGTCGGCCTCGGCGCCGTCACCGTGGAACATGCCGGCTGGCTCCGCCGGATCGCCGCCGGAAAGCGATCGGCCGACATGAGCGCCGACGAGTGGCAAGCCCGCGTCGCGATGACGATCCCCTATCTCGAGCATCGCGAGCCGCTGGTCGCCCAGATAGCTTACGGCGAGCTTGCGGCCGCGCCCTATGCCGCACTGCTGGCGGTGAAACCGCGCCTCGCCGCGCCTGCGATCCGGCGCTGGGTCGCAGATCCGCAGCTCATGGCAAGACAACCCCTGTACCTGCTGCTGCTCGGCATCGCCGGCGACGCAGGGGATGCCGCGGCCCTCGAGCTGCGACTGGAGGCGCTGTGGATGGCCCGCGATGCCACGAATTTAGCCGCGATGATCGCCGCCGATCTGCAAATGCGCGGGCCGTCGCGCATGGCCTGGGTCGACGCAAAATACATGGGCGATCGCCTGCGCTCGACGCGGGAGCTGGAAGCGGCGCTGCTGGCGCTTAGCGTGCTCGGGAACGCGAACAGCACGATTCCGCGCGAGCGGGTGATCCAGTCCTATCGCCTGTTCATGCAGGAGCACAAGGAGCTTGCCGGGTTCGTCGCGTGGGATCTTGCGTCCTGGCAATACTGGGGTGCGGTGCCAGTATACCTGGCGCTGCTCAAGTCGAATGTTCGGCAGCATTTCGCATCGCGCGTCGCGATCTCTGCATATTTGGGGCAAAGCCCGGTCGGAAGCCTGGTCGAAACAAACGTGTCGGAGATCGGTACCCCGGATCAGCCGGCAAGCGCGGAACATCCTGCCATTTCCGGGTTGCCGCAATGACAATCGCCGAACGCATTGAGTCTCTCCTGCCATGAAACGCCTTTTACGCGAGCCGCTTGTCCATTTCCTGGCGCTGGGCGCCATCGTGTTCGGCGTGTACGCCTACGCGCAACGAGGTCACAGCGGTGTCGAGCAGTCAAAACAGATAAGGCTCACGATCGACGACCTTTCGCAGATGATTCTGGTGTTCCGTTCGCAATGGAAGCGCGAACCGACGCCGGAGGAGTTGCGATCGCTGGTCGAAGACAAGGTGCACGAAGAGGTTCTCTATCGCGAAGCACTCGCGCTCGGAATTGACAAGGACGACACGATCGTCAAGCGCCGCATGGCGCAGAAGATGCAATTCCTCGCCGAGGACGTGGCGGCTGCGCGCGAACCTGCGCCTGAGGAACTCGCTACATGGTACGAGGCGAACCGCGACCAGTTCACGTTCCCCCCGCGCGTCAGTTTCCGCCATCTCTATTTCTCGCCCGATCGCCGTGGGGGGCGCGCGCTTAACGATGCAGCGGCCGCACTGGCGAAGCTCGCCGGGCAACCCGAGGACTCGAACCTCACTGCGACCCTCGCCGATAGTTTCATGTTTCAGGAGTACTACCGCGACCGCGTACCGGAGTTCCTCGGCAAGGAGTTCGGTCCCAAATTCGCGCTCGCCGTCGCGAAGTTGTCGCCGGGGTCGTGGCAGGGACCTGTCGAGTCCGGGTTCGGCTGGCATCTCGTGTTCGTCGACACGCTGATCCCCGGCCGCGTGCCCGCGTTCGAGGAAGTCGAGGCCGACGTGAAGACTGCCTGGCTCGCTGAGCAGAAAACGCAGGCGTGGCGGAAGGCGTACCAGGACATGCGCGCGAAATACATGGTGCTGCTGCCCGCGCCGCCTGAGAACGCATCGGCAGACGGCGACACGCCGCTCAGTAGGCAAAGTTCCGCCTTATCGGGCAAGGGCGGCTCGTGAAACGGTGGCAGCATGGCTATGCGTTGTTGCTCGCGCTGTTGCTGGTGCCGCTTGCGGCGTCGGCGCACGAGTTCGCGCCCGGCCTATCTCGCGGTCAACGAGACGGCGCCCGGACAGTTCAGCATCCTGTGGCGCACGCCGGTGCTCGCTGGCATGCGATTGCCGATCGTTCTCAAGCTTCCCGACCGCGTGAAGAATCTGAAGGATCCCATTGTGAGCGAGCTCTCCGACTCGCTCGTCGAACGTCGCTGGGTCGACGCGGGGCCGGACGGACTGGCTGGAGAGCGCATCGAGTTCGCGGGCCTGCAATTGACAATCACGGACGTGCTGGTGCGGGTTCAGATGCGCGACGGCACCGTCTCGACCGCCCTGGTACGGCCAGCCCGCCCATGGATTGAGGTCGCGGCCACGCCCGGATTGCTGGGGGTGGCGGGAGCCTACGTCTTGCACGGGGTAGAGCACATCCTGTTCGGCTTCGATCACCTGCTGTTCGTGCTCGCTCTCATCCTGATCGTGCGTAGCGGACGGGTGCTGCTGTGGACCATCACTGCCTTTACGCTCGCGCATTCGATTACGCTCAGTCTCGCCACGCTGGGGATCGTGCACGTACCGGGGCCGCCGGTGGAAGCGACGATCGCGCTCAGTATCCTACTGCTGGCTTGCGAGATCGTCCGCCTACGGCGCGGCAAGGGGAGTTTGACTGCGCGGTGGCCATGGGTCGTAGCCTTTTCATTCGGCCTGCTGCACGGGTTCGGCTTCGCCAGCGCGTTGACGGATATCGGCCTGCCGCAGGGGGACATCCCGCTCGCGCTGTTCAGTTTCAACATCGGCGTGGAGATTGGGCAACTGATTTTCATTGGCGTCGTTCTTGTGGCAATGATTTGCATCCGACGCCTCGGCGTCCCGCCGAGCATCAGGCGGGCCGCTTTCGCGGTTACGACCTATGCTATCGGCGTCACGGCGGCGTTCTGGTTCATCGAGCGGCTCGCAGGATTTGCCGCTTAACGGCTTGGACGATTCAGCTTTAAACCGACATTTCGGCGTGTGCGTACACGTCACTGCATTGAGAGGCGCACAGATGAGACGGAACTGCGCAGTGATCGTCTTGGTTCTTGCTCTGCTTGGATCAGCCGCACGGGCGGAGACGCCCGAGGAATGGATCCAGCTGGGCACTCGAATACACGGAGGGTTTGGCGCCTTCATCCCCATCGGAATTCGAATCGGTCTCGATGCACGCGAACGCCTCAAGGTTGGTTTGAGAGAGCTTACCGTTGTTTACTACACCGGAGAGAAGGCCCCCTGTCCGTGCATCGCCGATGGCATTATGATCGCCACTCAGGCGAGTCCCGGGCAAGGTACGCTTCAGGTCGCCCTGGAAAAAGCACCAGCCGGCCTGCTGGCCGTGGCTGTCATTCGCAACCGTAAAACCGGCGAAGGTGTCCGTTACACGATCAAGGATGAATGGCTGCAGCAGATCCTGGGTTGGAACAAGGCGTACCAGCCTGCGGGTCGTTACGACGCTGCGATGAAAGCGGTCGAATTATTCCAAGTTGAGCCGGACGCGCGATAACAGAACGCTGATCGACTAGCTTCCGACCGATACTGGGCTTTGTATAGTCGCGAAGTCTTGATGCTCTGGGCAAGCAACAATTAAAGCCGATAGGATGCACTTCACTGAGTCATTGCGTTACTATTGCGGCGCTAATTTCTTGGTACTATGGGCGACGCGTCAGCGACCAGTGCATGCATTTGAAGGCGCCCAGATTTGCAAAATCCAAGACTGATATTTGGCTTGATCAGGTATTTTGATGCAATTCCTACAGACCTTTCAGCTCTACGATTTCCTCGACACCCTCGTAAGTTTGTTCGCGGCGTTTGTTTTTGGGGCGTTGATCGGCGCTGAACGCCAATACCGCCAGAGAAGTGCTGGTTTACGTACCAACGTTCTCGTGTCGGTAGGCGCAGCCGCCTTCGTCGATCTTGGTAACCACGTTGCCGGCGCGGACGGGAGCGTGCGTGTGATCGCGTATGTCGTTTCAGGCATCGGATTTTTGGGTGCTGGTGCAATCATGAAGGAGGGTATGAATGTTCGCGGTCTCAACACGGCCGCCACGCTGTGGGCTTCGGCGGCTGTGGGATCTTGTGCTGGTGCCGACATGGTTGCGCAATCCACTGCGCTCACGCTGTTCGTTATCGCAGGCAATACATTATTACGGCCATTGGTGAATGCTATTGATCGTATTCCACTAAATGAGCACGCTTCGGAAGCAAACTATGAAGTCGTTGTCACGACAGATGCCATTACAGCGGCTGACACGCGAGATGCTTTGAACGAACAACTCGAAGCAGCAAAATATCCAATCAGGGAGACCAACGTAGTGTATCGCTCAAACGACAACGTTGAGATCTCCGCGCGATTGGTGAGCCTCGCGGTTGACCCGAAGGATCTTGACGCAGTGGTAGCCGAACTATTGAAGCTAACCGGGGTTAGGCATGCTACCTGGAACGTTAGCGCCCTAGAGTAAGTTGCACCTGCGTTCAAGTGCCTCGTATTCGTAAGTCATACTGACATAAACGGGGAGATCAACCACCGCAGGATTAGTTGGCGACGAGGATTTCACTAAGGCTAAGAGCCCGCTCAGGTTTAATTTTCGGAAGCGGCAAACAATCGTCGTGTCCGCGCGCTGGTTAGCTAAAAAAAGTGCCAATGGAAGCAACCCAATCAAAATTGAACTGGATCATTTCTACTGGGCAGCGGGCGCGTATAAGCCTTGCTAGTTCGCGCGAACGGTTACAAGACCTTCATTGTCGCCGGTCGGGATTTCGTGCGCTTGTACTAGCAGCAGGCGTATGGCATCCCAACCGAACAGGTTATCGGTTCTGCGGTGAATACGAAGTACGGCTACGCCAAGGATGGAAAGCCGATCTTGATCAAAGAACTAAAGCTCATGCTTAACGACAACGATGCCGGAAAGCCGGAGGGCATTCACCTGGAGATTGGTCGCCGTCCTTACGCAGCCTTTGGCAACTCGACCGGAGATCGGCAGATGCTGGAATACACCTAGGCTGGCGATGGCGCCAGGCTGTCGATGCTCGTTCTACGCGACGATAGCAAACGTGAATACGCCTATGGACCCGCCTAGGTACTTCCGGACACAAAGGTTCGTACGTTCACGCAGGTGCTTTACGACGAAGCAATGAAGGACGGGTGGACGGTGATCAGCATGAAGAATGACTGGAAGCGCATCTTCGCATTCGATTATTAGGGTGAAAGCTTAAATCAGGGAGGACGTCTCTATGACCGGCACTGCTTTTCTGCCTCAAAAATCTGACATCTGGTGGATCTTTCTGCTGCAGGGTTTTGCCGGAATCATCCTTGGCCTGATGCTGGTTACCGAACCCGGCGCCACTATCGTGGCTCTCACCACTGTCTTGGGCTTTTATTGGCTCATCACGGGCCTGCTTGGACTGGTGCAGGTCTTCGTCGACCGCTCAACTCCGTGGCTATGGTCGCTTCTCGGCGGCCTCGTCGGCATTCTGGCCGGTCTGTTTGTCTTGAGGCATCCGCTTGTTGCCGCGCTTACGGTTCCGACGGTCATCGTCATCATCCTTGGTATTCAAGGGTTGGTGATGGGTGCGCTCCAGATCATCGGCGGATTCAAGGGCGGTGGCATCGGGCCGTTTATCCTCGGTGCGATCAATATTCTGGTGGGAATATTGCTTTTAGGCTCGCCGATCGCGGCAGCGCTCGCTGTACCGATCGTATTCGGCGTGCTGCTGCTCATCCAGGGCGCCGGATTGATCATCTTGGCGTTTCGTGTCCGCGCCTGAGAGCGTTTGTGCAAAACAATCGCTACTATCACTGCTTGATCGTGACGGAATTTATCCAATGCGCCCAAGGCCCGAAACCACGCGAATCGGGCATGCAAAGAGAACCGGGGGACTAAATCATGAAGCGTAGCAAACGACCGACTGCCGTTATCGCTGTACTCTTATTTTTCATAGCACTTCTGTCTTTCAATACGGGAACACTCCAAGCGGGCGAAGCCGATCTCAACACCTTTGCTGCGACTCAAACCCCCAAACAACAATGCATGAACACTTGTCGTGCACGATATCGCGACTGCCTGTCCAAGAAGCAAATACCATCCTTCGAGTGTCGGAGTGTCTACCAGGATTGCACCCGCTTCACGTGCAGTGCTTTGCAGTGATGAACGACGTGCCTTGCCGCTGTCAGCGCCCGACCCTTTGGATAAATAAGAGTCCGGTCTGCGGATTGAAGTAGGTGTAACCGCCGCCCGCATCGATCGCGCCGTGTCCGATGCCTATGTTGGCCAGGCGCATGGAATCGTAGGCACCAACCGGAATATCGCCCGTGATGTAGGGGATCGAAGATTTCCGCCTCCTTGCGCTAATATCGAATATATAATATTATATCGCTATTTCATATAGATAATTTAAATGTAGCCGATCGATTACTTTTTATATTGTCATCGAACGGCGACATATGGTAATGTCGCCGAACGATTACATATGGGAACCTCATGCTTACGCGTACACCTGCTGACCTAGGTGCCGTCATTCGAGACCGGCGCAAGCACCTCAAGCGCAATCAGGCGAGCTTAGCCAACGAGATCGGCGTCAGCCGCCAATGGCTCATCGAGCTTGAACACGGCCATCCGCGCGCTGAGCTGGGCCTCGTGCTTCGCGTCCTCGATGCCTTGGGTATTAATCTCGATGCGGACATCGCCCAAGCAAAAACCCCGCGTCCAGGCACTGTCGACATCAACGCGATCGTGGCGAAGGCGAAGAAGAAGCCATGACCGAACTTGTTACTCTTCTCGACGGGAAGGAAATCGGCCGGGTACATAACGATACCCGCGGTCGCCTGACGTTTATCTATGACGATCAGTGGCGCAACGCCAGCGAGGCATATCCACTATCGCTCTCCATGCCGATCGCGGCCAAAGAGCACGGCCGGGCCGCGGTCGAAGCTTTCCTTTGGGGCCTATTGCCGGACAATGAACAGGTGCTGGCCCGCTGGGCCGCGAAGTTCCAGGTCTCGGCCCGCAACGTTTTTGCGCTCATCTCGCATGTCGGCGAAGATTGCGCAGGCGCCGTCCAATTTGTGACCCCGGAACGCCTCGAGGCCATACGCAGCGGTAAGGAGGATAAAGTCGAATGGCTCGACGAATCCGAACTCGCCAAGCGCTTGCAAGCGTTGCGTGAAGATCACGCCGCTTGGCGATTGCCGCGCGACACCGGTCAATTCAGCCTTGCGGGCGCCCAACCCAAAACGGCACTGCTCCTGCAAAATGATCGTTGGGGCATTCCATCCGGACGCATACCGACGACGCACATTCTAAAGCCGCCGACAGGACATTTCGACGGCCATGCGGAGAACGAGCACATCTGCCTCATGCTCGCACGCAATCTTGGTCTGCCGGCCGCCCAATCAAAAGTCAGGCGATTTAAAGACGAAGTGGCCATCGTCATCGAACGCTATGACAGGCAGCAGAAAGGCAACGACATCATTCGCGTGCATCAGGAAGATACCTGTCAGGCGCTTGGGATCATGCCGACCAAAAAATATCAGAACGAAGGTGGGCCGAGTGCGGCCAATATCATCGAACTCTTGCGCACCTATTCGACGGATCGCGATACCGACCTCGATACATTCGTCACCGCTCTTGGCTTCAACTGGCTGATCGCGGGTACGGATGCTCATGCCAAAAACTACTCTTTGCTCCTGAGCGGCCCCGACGTCCGGCTTGCACCGCTCTATGATATCGCGAGCCTTCTTCCTTACGAAGAAGTCGATCTGCGCAAGGCTAAACTCGCGATGAAGATCGGGGGCGAGTACAAGGTGGAGCTGATCGGACTGCGCCAATGGCAGAAATTTGCGCGTGACGTGCGAACGAATGCCGATCAGCTCGTTGAAGTGCTCATCTCCATGGCCAAGCATCTCCCCGATGAGGTGGCGGCCGCGCGTGCGCTGGCCCGCGAAGAAGGGTTGAATAACGCTCTGATCGATCGTTTAGCTCAGCAACTGATTGATCGAGCCCACGAATGCCACCGCTCGCTTGGTGGTACCTAGCCTCCGATAGGAACATGCCTCTCGATCATTACGTTTCACAGGTTCATCTGCGGCAATTCTATTCGCCGGCACTTGGTGGAAAGCAGATGCACGGCTTTCGCAAGCGCGACGGTCACGTTTTTGCTCGATCATTTTGAGCTTCATCTGCGCATCGGCCTGGAGCAACGCTTGCTGCCAGAGCAGCTTGCTGTCGTCGTTCATCTCCGGGAAAAAGAACGAAACGAGGTGGGACTCGTCATGCCATGATTCAATGAGGGCCAAAGTCGCCAGCGCGACCACAAGACGGCTGAAATTCGCCGATTGCTGCCAGTCCGAATGCGTGCCGTGCGCGAACATATGGCGATTGAGCCATGTCACTCCGTCATATTCTCCGGTCCTGCGGAAGAAAGATTTCTGTAACCAGCGTCGATAGGTTTCAAAGGTGAAGACGCGTTCATCCTGACCAAAAAAATAATCCCGGCTCAGATAATCTTGCGGTGCCCACATCTTTTCGTAATGCGCCCGCGCGGCAGTTTCGATTGCACGATCGACCACACGGTCGACTTTTGCGGATACGGGAAGCTCGTCTCCCGAGCCGGAAATGATTCGAAGTCAGGCTCCCTTCGATGGCCGGAATAAGAGCTGAGATGCTCGCCGCGCGATAACCGCTGTAAAAAGCGAGATATGCCTCTCGCGCCAGGGCGCAAACATCCTTCAGGCTTCGCGTCATGGGAAGGATTTGCGCGATGCAAACGGCTTGGAACGACAGAATATACAGAGTGGACGTATGATAATTGAACATTTCTATGGCCTGCTGCTTCGAGCGGCCTTCGGCGGAGATCAAGATTTTATCGGAAGCTCCCCTTGAAACCCACAACGGGGAAAACCATTCCATCTTCTCCCATAACGCCGCTTTCGCTTCGGCCTTCTGCCGCCGCAACTCCCAGACCGGATCGCCTAGCGCGGGATTTTCGGGAAACAGGCTTTGACTTCCCCAACGGTCAGAACGATGGCCGGTGTCTTGGCAAAGGCTCCGACATCGCGCTCCTCCACAAGCGTCACATCAAGGCCACGGTCTCCGGCCCAGAGTTGAATATCTTCAGGCTTGAGTGCGGCAAGCGACGGCGCGTTCAGGGCGCGATACCAAATGGCTTTGAAGTGGTCCTCTAGATCCGACATTTTTAGCGCCGCAATAGTTTTTCTTCCGCAGAATGAGACTTGTCTTGGTCATGCTCTTTCATAACTCGTCTAACCTCCGCCATGCTATTCGAACGTTTGACAATGAAATCACATCGAGTGGCGCGCCAAACAAGATCGCCGACAGATATCGTGACAGGGTAGGCAGTAAGAAGTCGAAGAGCCATACTCAAGCCACGAAGACGAATGTATCGGCATTGCATTTGGCTGCGCCCATTAAAGAACCGGCAGGCTTCAAGATCGAAAGCAAACAAGGAAATCTTACGCAACTTAGAATCCTCGCGACGGATAGCCGACACTCGCGCCACTCGCGCCCTTCCCCTTGAGCAGCGGAATCAGACCTCATCGAATTCGCGTTTCGGACGCCATGAGACGGGATCGGCGATCCACCGGTCGATGTCGGATTCATGCCAGCCGGTCCCGTTGGCGCTGATCTTGAGCTGCGCCGGGAACGTTCCTTCGGCAATCTTGCGGTAGATGGTGGACCGGGATAGTCCGGTTCTGGAAAGCACAGTTTTCAGGCGGATGATACGGTCTGGTTGGCGCATGGTCGCGCTGCCTCCTGCTGACGGCTGCTGAGACCAGACAGGACAAGCATTATGGAGCACGCAAGGGCGTTTTCAGCCTCGTCGCAGCATGGCGAAGGGTCGGCGGTAAATCGGATGGGTGGCCTAAAGAGCGATGCCGCGTCCCCTTCCAAGGTCGATGCCATGGGTGAAGGCCAATTCCTGGCCGAGCCGGCGCCCTGATTCGAATGCGATGCCAAGCTCGTGCTTACGGTTGGCAAGGATGGATTCCAGTTGCGGATCGCGTTCGAGGCTTTTGGCCATGTCGCCCATCGCCGAGCGCGTCGCCCTGTAGCCGGACATGTCGCCGGCCTGATATTGACGTTGGCTGCTGTGGTCGAGGTTTTGCCAGCGTTCCACGAAACGGTCGGCGTGGCGGCCCGGATTGGTGCGCAGTTCGGTTTCAAGTTGGAGGGCGCGGATGGCGCGGACGGGATTACCTGAAGCGGCTTCCAAGGCGAGTTCCGGATTCTTCTTGTAGGCGGCTTCGGCGTCGTGCGAGCCATAGGGCCGCACCTCCTCGAAGACCTTGCGGGCCCCCTGCAATTCCTTCACCTGCTCCGGGCTGGCCTGGCCGCCCCGGTCCTGGATATCGAAGATCGCGTCCACGGCTCGGGCATGGCGGATGAGAGCTTTAGTGCGCGCTTTACGCAGCGCCGCCTCCGGGTTTTCCGCCGCCTTCCTTTCCAGCGCCTCCCGTTCCGGCCTCCGCGCGTTATCCGGACCAGGGGCAGTGTCGGCAGGCGGGCGCAGGCCATCGAACATGTTTCGCACCTTCTCGGGCACGACCCTGCGCACGATCTCGGCGGCGCGCTCGCGGAAGGTGATGCCGCGCCGCTCGGCATAGCCTTGCGCCGGATCGCGCTGCTCGTAGTCCAAGGCCATGTCTTTGGCCCGGTCGCGCGACAGGGTACGGGTGAGGCGTTCAGGATTGGCGAAATCGTCGCGGCCATAATGCAGCGCCACGCTGTCGCGGTGCCGCGATAGGGCCACATAGCTGCTGTGGGTATCCATGCCCGGCGTTGCCAGCACATGGGTCCGGTCTACCGTCATGCCCTGCGCCTTGTGAATGGTCGCGGCATAGCCATGATCGATACGGTTGTAATCCTTGAGGTCGAAGGTGACAGATCGGCCATCGTCGACCTGAACGATCATGGACCGCGCGCTCACCTGTTCGATGGTCCCGAGCGTGCCATTTTTCACGCCAAGGCCACGTTCATTTTGCAGGAACATGACACGGTCCCCGCTGGCGAAGCCGCGGTCGCCGCGCTCGACCGTCAGGCGCACCTCATGGCCGAGATCACCGGCGGCCCGCATCCGCATCCGCGCAGCCTCGTTGAGCGCGCGCACCTCGTCATTGGTATGGGTGAGGATGATTCGGCTTCGATCCGGTGATGCCTGCCGGTCGCGGTCCCAGCGCTCGATCAGATCGCCGCGCGCCTGCTCTCGGGTTTGCGCGTTGTGCACCATGCCATGGGAACCGTATGCCTCAAGCGCATCGCCTGTTCTGCCGATCGCCAGCTCGCGCGTGGCATCGCGCTGCCAGTCCTCCCGCTGGCGGCGCACCTCTCCGATTTCCGCGCCGCCATGATGCTCATGGATCGAGCGAAAGGCCGCGCCCGCTTCGATCGATTGCAGTTGCTGGGGATCGCCGACCAGCACGACCTTGGCGCCGGCCTCAGTGGCATTGGACAGCACGCGCTCCAACTGGCGCGTGCCGACCATGCCGGCCTCGTCGATCACCAGAACATCGCGGGTCGTGAGCAGATCGCGGCCCTGTTGCCAGCCATGCTCCATGCTGGCGATGGTGCGTGACGCGATACGCGATCCGCTTTCCAGATTTTCCGCGGCAATGCCGGACAGCGCCACGCCCCGGACCTCGTAACCTGACGCTTCCCAGGCCTCCCGCGCCACGCCCAGCATCGCGCTCTTTCCCGTTCCGGCATGGCCGACCACGACGCTCAAATCGCGCCCATCCGTAACATGCGCCAGCGCGTTGGCCTGCTCGCCGGACAGGATAAGGCCGCGCTGTTCGGCGCGGGCCAGAGCCGCCTTTCTGTCGGCGTCGTTTACCTCATGGCGTTCCCGTTCCGCCATGAGTTTGGCGGCATGGTGCAGGCGCCGTTCGGCCTCGATCATGGCGCCCGTCGTGAAACGATCTTCGCCGCGAGCATCCTTGCCAAGTTCGACCAGATCGGGCGCGTTGCGCAGCGCGCCCATGACCTCGTTGAACTGATCGATGCCGTCACTGTGCCGGTGCGCGAAGACAGCCATGTCGCGGCGCGTGAAGGTCGATTGCTGCTGCGTGATCGCATCCAGCCCAAGGGAAGGATCGGCGATGATCACCGCGCCATTGCTGCGCGCAATCTCGCGGTGCAGTTCGGCGCGGTCGGCCTCGATCCCTTCACCCTCGATGCGTTGCGCAGGTGCGCCGATCTGGCTTTGCGGCTCCAGCCCGACGCCCTGCGCTTCGAAGCTGCGATGGTCGATGCGCGCGTCGATGTCGAGCTCAGCCAGGCGTTCATTGGCGAGTTCAGCCCAGCGTTCCCGCCAGCGCTCGACCATCTCGGTGCGGTTCCAGTCCCGGACCTTCTGGCCAAAACCGCTTTCGTCCACCGCGCGCATGGTCAGCATGACATGGGCATGGGGTTTGGGCATGCCGTCTTCGCTTACATCCGAATGCACATTGAGATCGGCAATCATGCCCCGATCCACGAATTCGCCCCGAACAAAGTCGCGGGCGAGTTCGATGCCCTGTGCTTGCGTCATCTCGCGGGGGATGGCGAATTCGACCTCGCGGGCAAGCTGGGCATCTTTCCGGACTTCGAACGCCTCGACATCGTTCCAGAGCCGCTCGCGGTCGCTCCATGCCTGAGGCGCATGCTTCGGCAGCATCACCTCGGAATGGACGACGCCGCGCTTGCCCGAAAAATCATGACTGCGATCAAGCCGCTCGTCGCGCAGCCGCGAGGCGGAGCGGTAGGCGGCTGACGCCACCGCGCTGGAGCCGGACTTGCGGCCAATGACCTTGACGTGAAGGTGATAGATCGCCATCGCGATCAGATCAGTGGCACGGCGGAGCGCACGTCGGAACGACGTATAAGCGCGCCCTCCCTCGAAAAATTCTCGGGCGGGACTACGCCGTCTCAAACCGTCCCGGCGACCTTACAGCATTATGCCCAGGGCTCAATTATCATCCCCTGATCAACATTGCTGGAGAACGTTATGCGCAAGCCACGGGATTTTGATGCGGAACTGAAGGCACTTGGGGACAAGGCGCGCGGCCTCAAGAGCCGCAAGGTGCAGCAGCTTGGTGAGCTGGTCATCGCCACGGGGGCTGACGCACTCGCTGTCGACGAACTGGCCGGCGCGCTGATCGTGTTGGCTGAGACAAAAGAGGCCGGAAAGAGGGAGGTATGGGCCAAACGCGGGGCCGCGTTTTTTCAAAGCCGGGCGCGGCGAAATGCACCGACAACTGACCGCAACACGAACGGCCCTCCTGCGCAACCGATCGGCGCGCAACCGGCATCAAGCCGCAAGGGCGCGACATGACATGCGCACGTGGCAGGTCGAGCGCCGCAAGCGCACGCGGCATCTTATCGAACTCGGCGGCCTCGTCGTTAAATCCGGTATCGTGGACCTGACCGGCGACGACCGCGCCATCATCCTCGGCGCGCTGCTCTGGATGGCAGACAAGCTCAAAAGCGATCAAGGCGAACGGGCGCGAGCGCTCTGGGCCGCAAAGGGAAAGGAGGCATTCGCTGTGGAACAAGCGACAGATGCGCCCGCCATCGCGCGGCTTGGCGCCTGTGAATCGGCCCGGGGTCCCGACACCGATCGGCACGTTAAGCTATTGATCCAATTTGCGGTGGAGGGGTCACTCTCGGGCGCCTATTCACAGCCTCTGCAGATCGACGCTATCATCTTGTTGACCTTTGCTTCTTCACGGTCAATCGCCGGAGTGGTAGCAAACGCCGGTCCTTTCATGTGGCGGCCACTGCCGGATGACGAAAGCGCCGTGCCCAGTGAGTTGGTGCCAGGAGTACCGGCGCTGGTGCCATAGGCACCGCCGGATGAATGGCGCGATCCCATTCCGCCGCCCCGGGCGAACGAGCCGCTGGTCGAAAGGGCAATGCAAAGTGCGATGTAGAGAAGAAAAAGTTTTTTCATACTTAAACTCCCTCGGAACGCGAGATCAACGCCTTCAGACTGATCCGGGTTTGGCTCTCACCGTTAAATTGTGTTCTGGTAGTGCCCTTGAGCAGATACGCCATCGCAGCGCGAAGCTTCGCCTTAGCATCGTCGGCGCCGGCAAAATCCCAATCGAACTCGTCTGACATGACAATGACCCGTCTGCCCGAACCTTATGTAAGCGCGCCATTACGGCTCAATTACCCGCGGCAACTGATTTGCAGACACAATGCATACACAAGACCTTTGGCGGATTTTCAATTTTTGGACTAAGCTTTTGATCTTGCTTGGTGAGCGCGGGGGGACTCGAACCCCCGACCCCATGATTAAAAGTCTGATGACCGGAAGGTGAGGGCGGTACCTCACTTCGAGGCTTGGTCGCTGCTACAACTGGACCAGCCGCTATCCGTGGATTGTTGAGGCGGCGCTGAAGAACCGCCATCGGCAGTTCGTGATCGACGGCGAGGCGGTGGTGCTCGGCGTCGACGGTGTCTCGGATTTCAACGCGCTGCATTCGCGCAAGCATGACCACGAAGTGCAACTCTACCCTGAGATTTCCGGGGCACAGACGGCGGGAGATAGAAACCAAGTTATTGATTTTATTGTGTTTCTGGTGGGCGCACAAGGGATCGAACCTTGGACCTCTCCCGTGTGAGCCACGATCCGCAGTCCATGGCCAACCAAACCCAGCCATAGCAAAAGATGCGAACGTCCCTGCAAGATGGATTTCTCGTTGTTCGAAGCAAATCAGCGCTCCGAAATTCTGTATCATCGTGCGACGGATGCCCATTTGGGGCCGGTTAAGCTCAGCGGTGCGACCGGTAAGTCGTTGATCGTTCTTAACCCGGGGCTGTCTCTTAATTAGCCGCTCTATTCAAAACTTTCAGGTGCTTGCGACAAGACACTCGTAGTGTGTTCACCGCCAAACGCGCTCGCGTTTGAGCCGCTGCACCTGACGCCCACAATCGCATGGACGTGGTCAGCCCAAGCGCACAGTGCAGCACGTGTTTCAGCCTCATACCGTGCATGGTTGTAGATGCCAGCGACCCCTGCCCGGTGGCCACTAACGTGGTTGAGAACCGCTTCCACAATGTGGGGAAGCACCCCCAAGCGATCAGCCATTACTGTGGCGGCCGTGCGCCGAAGATCATGCACACACCAAGCGGGCAGGGGCTCCGTTTTTTCCCCAGCACCTGCCGCTTTCTGACGGGCCGTGTAAGTCCGCGCATCGAGCGCGGCTTTGGATTTGGACCAACCAGAGTAGCCACGATGGGTGTCGCCCTCTCGGCGCGGTCCATGTCCAAAGACGTACTCCCGAGTTTCGACTCGATGCGGTAATAAAGTGATCGCGGCCTTTGTGAGGGGAACGACATGTTCGCGATGATTTTTGCTTCGTGTACTGGGGATGGTCCAAACGGCCCTATCGAAATCAACTTCGCTCCAGCGCATGGCCCCGACTTCGTCCCGGCGTTGGCCTGTTAGCAGCAGCAATTTCACGATTCGTCCGTAGTCATCATCACCAAGGGCTGTCCAAATTTCGGCAATCTCAGTATCAGTCAAAACCCGCTCTCGCGCCCTTGGTCCGGCCGGCCGGTTGGTGCCGAGAACTGGGTTGGCCACAATGTCGAGCCCTTCTCGGATTGCCCAATTGAACATCGCCGACAAAGCTGCGCGCGCCCGGGCCGCTGTTACAATTCCGTGACCTGCCGCAATCTCCGCGATGCGAGCGGCGATATGGCGTCGCCGGATGTGGCACACGGGTGTGGAATGAAGAGGTTTCCAGGCAGATAACAAATACCGCTCTGTCTCATAGTAGGTTCGATGTCGGAGGCGTTGTTTGGCCTGCTTCAAATATTGATCGGTAATTTTGCGGAATGTTTCGGTAGCCTGAAGCGCCGCTAGGCTGCGTTCGTCAGCAGGATCTTTGCCACCAGCCACTAGGCCGAGAAGGCGTTTCGCCTCCTTGCGGGCTTTCTCGGGGGTCCAAGGCGATCCATGCGGGCCGATTGTAAAGAAGCGTTGGCGTCCCAGAGCGCGGTACTTGACGACATAAACGGCCGCGCCGCGCTGGCGTCGAACCCCGAAGCCCCGGACCGCCTCCCTGTGCCCAGCATCCCAAATCGTTTGGCCGGGCGCGAGGGATTGTACAGCTCGAATCGTTATGCCCAGCACAGCCATTGCGCGCCCCGCTAGCTACCATCTAGCAACCACCGTAGCGGAAATTGGGGAGTAAGCAAAGGCGGCGTCCGGCGCCATTAGTATCTGATATAGCAACGATTTTCGTACTTTAGGCGGTCCTAGCGTACGCCTTTCGAGGGCCTCAATTCTCACTGTGGAACAGGAGGTCGGTGGTTCGAGCCCACCCAACTGTACCACTACAACAAATTCTCCTGTGGTTTCAGCAACGTGTTGATAGACCTGACGTATTTGCTCGCTCTAAATACAAAGAGCGATACAAATGGCAGTACGGATGCCCGCGTTAAATCAACTGAAGAGTGGTCAATTTCTTTCCCGCAAAGTGATCCCGATTGATGTGCGCGACGCTTACGCGCGGCTCTATGGTGTCCGCAGGGAAGCACAGCTCAGACAGCCTGCCGATAGTCGCCTGACGCGCGATGCCGCAACAACTCAAGAGCCGTCAGCCAAGCTGGATGGAAGCGGCTGGTTTTTTATGTCCTTCATTGCTTCGAGCAGCCTTATGGTTGCATCTGCGTCCAGCGTGTCACCTTTGTATCGAACCTCGTACAAGCCCTGCAGATTAGAGGGCAGCTTAACCCCGTCGCGGACGAGCAAGATGAAACGGCGGCCGTAGAATGCCATCGCTGCGCCTATCTCAATCAGGACATTGGGGTTGAGCATCACGTGCTCATTGCCTTCTTCATCTTTGAGAATGCGCTCGGCATCCACGTGGATGATTGCAGCACCCGCTTGTCGCATCTCCCCCATGAACTTCTCGGGAACGGGCTTGGATACTGATTGGCGTTCAACAGACACGACTGGCTCTAGCTCGCCGTACTCAAGTAGCTTCTTGATTGGGTCTACGAGCGCCCGATCCTTACCGTGCGTAATGAAGACTTTGCGTCGTCTTGCATCATCAGCGACAGCAGCACTTAACGTCGTGCCTTGCGTAAAGGCGGTAGCGGCAGGTGTCTTCGGGGGATGCTGCTGCGATGGCTGCTGCGATGCCGGAGCGTCAGCCAAGGTCTCGACAACTGTTCCATTGGCAACCGGTCCAACGTCTGCGGCCGAATTAACGCTCTCCTCCTCATCAGCGCTGGCCGAGCCTGACAAATCGACATAGAGCTTGTCCTTGATCGAATGCAGAAACCCAACTGCTTTCGCGCTTCCTTCCAGTCGTTCGAGGACCTCAGTTGCTTTCGCACGAGGTACCTGCGGATTCCGACGAAGTCGCCCGGGCATTCCGGGATGATGCCGCCCATGGATTCCGACATGATGTCGCCCAGGGCGTGTGCCTCGCTGGCTGTTGAAGTTGTGGCACTGCTCGTTGTGAATGGTCAATCTTTTTTGGCGGGCTTTTCGCGGACCCGGCGTAGGCTGTCTCCGGTGAGATCGATACGGTGGGCGTTGTGGACGAGGCGGTCGAGGATGGCGTCGGCATAAGTCGGATCGCCGATGACATGGTGCCATTTGTCGACCGGGAGCTGGCTGGTGACGATCGTGGATCGTCGTCCATGGCGTTCTTCGAGGATTTCCAGCAGATCATGTCGTGCGGCGGCATCGAGAGGTTCGAGACCCCAATCGTCGAGTATGAGGAGTTGTACGCCCCCGAGTGCCCGCAGGAGCCGGGCATAACGGCCATCGCCGCGCGCCAGCGCAAGATCGGCGAAGAGTTTGGGAACCCTCTGATAGAGAACGGACCGGTTATTGCGGCAAGCCCGGTGTCCGAGAGCGCAGGCAAGCCAACTTTTGCCGACCCCGGTCGGGCCGCTCAAGATGACGTTATCGTGGGCGTCGATCCAACGACCCTCGGCGAGCTTCTGGAACAACGCCCGATCGAGACCACGCGTGGCACGATAATCGACATCCTCGACGGCTGCCGGGTGGCGAAGCCTTGCATATCGGAGCCTGGCCGTCAGCTTCCGGTCGTGCCGGTAACTCATCTCGCGGTCGAGCAGCAGCGCAAGCCAATCCGGATGCGGGAGCGCCGCGGCGTCGCCCGATGCGGCGATTTCACCGAAGGCTTTGGCCATGCCGAACAGCCCAAGCTGATTGAGCTGATCGAGGGTAGGATGGGTGAGCATATGGTCTCCTCAATGGTAATAGCGCGAGCCGCGGATATTGGGGTGGAGGATCGTCACGCCGTCCGGGCCGCGCGGTCTGCCGGCGTGGCGGTCCAAATTGTTGTCGAGGATTGATCTGACCGAGCCGTAGGTCCGCGCCCCGATATCAAGCGCACGCGTGGCAGCGGCCTCAACCCTCGCCATGCCGAACGGCTTGACCAGCCGCACGATTCCCAGACAGGCTCGAAAGCCCTGTTCGGGATGCGGACGATGCTCCAGTATCAGCTCGCACAACGCTGCAGTCGCTGGGCCGATCGCGGTGGCATCTTTACGGATGCGATCGAGCGTCCAGTTGGCGTAACGCCGGTGGCTGGAGGGCATGTGTTCTTGTACGGTCGTGTGTTTGCCATTGCCGCTCGAGCGCAGATGCGCGGCGATCCGCTCGCCTCTGGCAAATATCTCGACAGTACGGCCGGTGAGCCGGACCTCGACCTCGTCGCGGGCGAAGCGATGCGGCACGCTGTAATAATGCTTGTCGACATCGACGTGGTAATCGATTCCGACACGGCGGGCGCGCCATTCGGCGAACACGTAGGGCTCGGCCGGCAATGGTTTGAGCGCGGGCCGGTCGAGGTCTTCGAGCAGTTGGCGCCGCGTCACGCCGAGACGCCGGATCTGGCGTTCGTCGTTCAGCCGCGCCAATAATTCTGTGATGGCCTCGTTCAACTCGCCCAAGCTGTGGAATCGCCGATTGCGCAGGCGGCCCAGAATCCAGCGTTCCATGATCAGCACGCCGACTTCGACTTTGGCCTTGTCGCGCGGCCTGCGCGGCCTTGCGGGGAGCACGCCGGTACCGTAATGCGCAGCCATCTCCGTATAGGTCCGGTTGACCTGCGGCTCATACAAACACGCCTTGATGACCGCGGTCCTGGTGTTGTCCGGCACCACAAGCCGGGGCACACCGCCGATGGCCTCGAAGGCGCGCGTGTGCGTACCGATCCAGTCGGCGAGCGATTGCGTCCACGTCGCCTCCGCATAGGTGAAGTTCGATGCCCCCAGGATGGCAACAAAAATCTGCGCCTTCCTGATCTCCCCGGTCAGTCGGTCAATCACCACCGGGACAGTGTCGCCGGCGTAATCGACAAACAGCTTGTCGCCGCCCAAATGGGTTTGCCGCATCGTGACCGAGATCTTGCCTTCCCAGGACCGGTAAAGCTCGCAGAAGCGGCTGTAGCGATACCCGTCCGGGTGAGCCTCGATGTACTCGTCCCACAAGATCGACAAGGTGACGTGCTTGCGCTTCATCTCCCGGTGCAGGAGCGCCCAGTCCGGCTCGGCACTGCGCCGATGGCCCTGCTTCTTGCCGGCATTCTTGTAAAGCCTTGCTTCCAGATCGCTGTCCGTGATGGTCTCGGGCAACGGCCAGATCAGCCCGAGCGATTGGAAACGGGCGATCGTCGCCCGCACTGTCGACGATGCCAAGCCGGTGCGGCGCGCCACCTCCCGCTTGGAAACTCCGGCAAACGTCAAACGTAGGACTTCGCGCACCACCCGCATCGCAACCCTCTCCGCTGGCATCGATCCACTCCCCGGCAAAAGCCAAAGAACGGACCCTACACACAGCCAGCAGAGGTCTCCGAAATCACCGTCCCCCCCGGGCGACATCATCCCGGAATGGTGGGCGAGGATTAATCGGAATGCCGGGCGACAATTAATCGGAATAGGTGGGCGGCATCATCTCGGAATCGGTGGGCGACTTGCTCCGGAATTCGCAAGGTACCCCCATCTCCTCCAGTACATTGACTGCAATGTCAGTACGCGGGAAGGCGTGACCGTTATAACGCTCAAGGAACTCTTTAAATACGCGGGGACGGAGAACGGCTTCTCGTCGTGCCTGGGTAAACCTCACAACATGGTTGCGGCTTGTCGCGCACTCGAAAACATGCCGAGTGATCCAACGCTCGTCGGAGACCGCAGTCTGAGGGTGTTAATCCCGCGCACCCTGCTGGCTCTCTACGAAATCCGCAACAACCGTGGTGTCGGCCATGTCGGCGGCGACGTCTCCGCCAACCACATGGATGCAGAGGTCGTGCTCGCAATGGCCAGCTGGGTCATGGCTGAACTCGTGCGCATCTTTCACAGTGTCTCGACGGCAGAAGCACAGGACATCGTGGATGCTCTGGTTGAGCGCAGGTCCCCGGCTATCTGGGACGTCGGAGGCGTAAAGCGTGTGCTCGACCCTTCCATGAGCTCATCGTCAGGGCGTCTTCGCCTTCTTGCTATCCCCCCGTCGTTCACCCACACTTCGCAGATCAGCGCTTTGCGGGATTCTTGGGGGAATTGATGTTCGCCGTTGTCGCCCGATCCGGGGATTTTCGGCTCAGCCTGTCGCTGGCGATCGCGCCTCTGCTTTTGATGTGGCCCGCGGCGGGCTGGGCCTACACCGCCGAGCAGCAGCAGGCCTGCAGCGACGATGCGTTCCGGCTGTGCAGCGCGGAGATTCCGGATGTCGAGCGCGTCACGGCCTGCATGGTGAGGCAGCAATCCGAACTCAGCCCCGGTTGCCGGGTATTCTTCCGACCCGATCCCCCGGTCACGCCGGTCGATACCGGAAAACCGCTCAGCATCACGCCGGCCCATCTGCGAAAACCGCGCAAGCCGAAGAAATCCACCTAGATCACGATCCGATCAGGTTGAATCGGATCATGCTCTCATCTCTTTGTTTGGGCATGATCTCCGCGCAAACGCGTTCCGCGTTTGTCGCGAGGAAAAACCGGTTCCCACTCTTTTCGGATCATGCTCTGGCGAAGCCCGCCTGCGCGGCGGCGCCCGCAGGCATTTGCCGGTTCGGACTCGTTTTGTTCGCGCCATCGCCCGCCGCCTTTCGCAAAAACCGGACGGTGCGAATGCGCGCATAGGTAGAAAACCGTTGAATTTGCACATGCCTGGCAGGAAATCGCCTGTGCTTCCCGGGGAATGCGCCCGCAATTCAAGGGTTGGTCGCGCGGCAGCGTTCGGTGTGACTCAAAATCAACCTGACCGCCAAATCAGTGGCTTCACCACAATTAGTTGTAGATTTTTCTTCCACGAATCAGCGTGCTGATTCATTTTCGCTTTCTGGGGTCAATCTGGAGGCGAAAGTATGAACGTCATTGTTTTCGCATCGCGTAAAGGCGGCTCGGGAAAGAGTACCCTGGCCGCCCATCTCGCTGCGCATGTCCATAAGACTACGAAGCCATGTCTGCTTGTCGATGCCGACCCGCAGGGATCGCTCACGCTCTGGCACAAGCTTCGCGGCACCAACGAGCCGCCCATCAAGACGGCGGTCAATTCCGTCAGTGGAATCATCGCCGCGGCCAAGCGTGACGGCTTCGAATGGGTGTTCATCGATACGCCGCCGAATCTGTCAGCGGTGGTTGATGATGCCATCAAGAACGCCACCATGGTGGTTATTCCGGCCCGGCCGGGGGTGTTCGACGTCAACGCCGTGCAGGAGACAATTCAAATGTGCCGCGCCGCGCGCAAGCCCTATGCGGTCGTGCTCAACGGCGCCCCGGCACGACGGGATGATTTGGAGAGCCGCATCGTCACCATTGCGCGGGAAGCGCTGACCAAGTTCCGCGCGCCGGTGTGGGGCGGCCAGATCACCAACCGGGCCGATCTCCTGATGGCTCTCGGCAAGGGCGAAGGCGCCCGCGAATATTTTGCCGAAGGCCGTGCGGCGGAGGAGATCGGCCGGTTATGGGCCGCGATCGAACGCTCGGTGAAGGCGATCCGCGGCACGGCGTCAGCGTCCGGCGCGATGCACAAGCAGGCGGCATAGTTTGCCGCACGGCCAGATGGAAGAAAAGCGCGCGCATCCCGCGCGTTGTTCGTTTCATGAAACTTCATCCCGTGTGAGCAATCACGCTCACGCGGGATGAAGTTGCATGTCACGGCATTGGATGTCGCGGCCGCGGGCCGCTCAATTCACCATCAGCACATAGAACAAGACGACCGGTGACAGGCTCAGGATGACCGACCAGATGCCGACCGCCCAAAGAATGTCCTGGATGCTGAAGCCCCGATGTTTGGGGAATGCACTGTTCTGAGTGTTCATGACGCCCCCGCGTTTTCTTGTCTTGTGGCGGCATTGATACGCGACGAATTTTAAAAAGCCCGCCGCGAGTTCGCTCGCATTTTGAACACAGGTGCTACCGCGGATTAACTACACGGGCAGCGTTTTCGAGCGAAGTGGACCCCGGTTCGCGTGAAGAAAACGCGTCATACCAACGGCACCAGACAATGACCGTCATCCAGAGAGTTTGACTCAAAAAGCAGTCAGCAAAACAAGGCCTCTAAGACCGTCATTCCGGGGCGATGCAAAGCATCGAACCCGGAATCTCCAGATTCCGGGTCTGGTGCTGCGCACCATCCCGGAATGACGCCCAATATGATGGGATGCATTTCCAGTGAGGCTCTCAGGACGACGCAGTGAGTCAGTGAGTCAATGGCGGCCGCCGCTGTCTCAGCTTCCCATCAGGAAGCGGAAGGCCAGCACCGGCGACAGGCCGAGCAGCACCGCCCACAGCCCGAACGACGACACCAGAAGAAGATCCTGCACCTTCTCGGCCCATCCGGAATCCGGAAATCTTTTGGCCTGGACGATTTGAGTGGTCATTGTTTCCCCCCGCCTTTTGTTGTTGGGGAGATCAATAAGCCTCGATCTCCTAAGATACGGACCGGCGCATGGTTCGGATTTTAAATGCCGGTTTCACCGCGCGTTAACCACAGGCGTGGTCGGCCCAACTGACCGGCGGCGGATCATCTGTCGGCGCGGCCGACCACGTCCATCAGTTCGGCGATCTTGCGGCGCTGGTCGGCCTTGTCGCCGGAGGTGATCGCATGCTCGACGCAATGGGCGACGTGGTCGCGCAGGATTTCCTCCTCGACCCGGCGCAGCGCCGCCTTTGCGGCGGCGATCTGCGTGACCACGTCGATGCAATAACGGTCGTCCTCGACCATCCCCTGGAGACCGCGGATCTGGCCCTCAATTCGCTTCAGCCTTTTCAGGCACGACGTCTTGATCTCGTTGCGCATGTGCCTCATATACCCCCATAGGGTATATTGTTCAAGAGGCCGGGAGAGATGAAAATGGCGCTAGCGAAGCACGCACACGGCACGGGCGCAGCTCACGCCGGCCGACATGGCGGCGGCGACCAAGAGCCGGGCGTTGAAAATTCAGGCGTCGCGATCGACCCGGTGTGCGGCATGAGCGTCAAGCGCGAGACCGCAAAGCACCGCCTCGAATACCGCGGACAGGAATATTTTTTCTGCGGCGCGCGTTGCCGCGAGCGCTTCGCTGCCGAACCGGAAAAATTCCTCAAGCCCAAAGAGTCCGAGCAGCCCAAGCCTGCCGCGCCGGCCGGCACCATCTACACCTGCCCGATGCATCCGGAGGTGCGGCAGGTCGGCCCGGGCAGCTGCCCGATCTGCGGCATGGCGCTGGAGCCCGAACAAGTCTCGCTCGATGATGCGCCAGATCCGGAATTGATCGACATGACCAGGCGATTCCGGATCGCGCTGGTGCTGACCCTTCCGGTATTTGCAATCGAGATGGGCAGCCATGTCGGCCTGATGCACCTCGTGCCGCCAATGTGGTCGAACTGGATTTCCTTCGCGCTGTCGACGCCGGTGGTGCTGTGGGCGGGCGCACCGTTTTTCGTGCGCGGCTGGCGTTCGCTGGTGACGCGCCATCTCAACATGTTCACGCTGATCGCGATGGGCACGGGCACAGCCTATCTCTACAGCGTGGTGGGTACGCTGGCGCCGCAAGCCTTTCCGCCCGGCTTCCGCGATATGCACGGTGTGGTCGCGGTGTATTTCGAGGCGGCGGCCGTGATTACGACCCTGGTGCTGCTGGGGCAGGTCCTGGAACTGCGGGCGCGCGAGCGTACCTCGGGCGCGATCCGGGCGCTGCTCGGGCTCGCGCCAAAGACCGCGCGGCGCATCACCGGTCACGGCGACGAGGACGTCGCGATCGATCTGATCGCGGTGGGTGATCTGTTGCGGGTCCGACCGGGCGAGAAGATCCCGGTCGATGGCACCGTCACCGAGGGGCATTCTTCCGTCGATGAATCCATGGTGACGGGCGAGTCGATGCCGGTGTCGAAGGCCGAAGGCGCGCGCGTGATCGGCGGCACCGTCAACCAAAGCGGCGGGCTGGTGCTGCGTGCCGACAAGGTCGGCCGCGACACCATGCTGGCGCGGATCGTCGACATGGTGGCGCGGGCCCAGCGCTCGCGTGCGCCGATCCAGCGTCTCGCCGACCGGGTCGCCGGATGGTTCGTGCCGGCGGTGATTGCCGCGGCGCTCGCCGCGTTTGCGGCCTGGATGACCTTCGGGCCGGAGCCGCGCTTCACCTTCGGCCTGGTCGCCGCGGTGACGGTGCTGATCATCGCCTGTCCCTGCGCGCTTGGGCTGGCGACGCCGATGTCGATCATGGTCGGTGTCGGGCGCGGCGCTCATTCCGGCATCCTGATCCGCGACGCGCAGGCGCTGGAGCAATTCGAGAGCATCGATACCATCGTCATCGACAAGACCGGCACCCTCACCGAGGGCAAGCCGAGGCTGGTATCGATCGTGACCACGCCCGGCACCGACGAGAGCGGATTGCTGCGGCTCGCCGCCAGCGTGGAACGCGGCAGCGAGCATCCGCTGGCACAGGCGATCCTCAACGCCGCAAAGGAGCGCGGGCTTGCGCTCGGCGAGGTCTCCGGCTTCGCCTCGCCTTCCGGCAAGGGCGCGAGCGGAACCGTCGATGGCCAGGCGATCGCGCTCGGCAATGCCATGCTGATGACCGAGCTGAACATCGCCACCCCCGAACTTGATGCCGCCGCCGAGACCGCGCGGAGCCGTGGCGCCACCGCGATCTATGTGGCGATCGACGGCCGCGCCGCCGGCATCATCGCCATCGCCGATCCGATCAAGCCGTCGGCGAAGGCCGCACTTGCTGCGTTGCGCGCGGAAGGCCTGCGCATCGTGATGCTGACCGGCGACAATTTGACCACCGCGCGCGCGGTGGCCTCAGAGCTTGCTATCGACGAGATCGAGGCGGGCGTGTTGCCGGAGCGCAAAAGCGATGTGGTGCAGCGTCTGCGCCAGCAGGGGCGCCGCGTCGCCATGGTCGGCGACGGCGTCAATGACGCGCCGGCGCTCGCCGCTGCCGACATCGGTGTCGCCATGGGCAGCGGCACCGACGTCGCGATCGAAAGCGCCGGCGTCACCCTCCTGACCGGCGATCTCGCGGGGCTGGTGAGGGCGCGCCGATTGTCGGTCGCGACCATGCGCAATATCCGGCAGAACCTGGCCTTCGCATTTCTGTATAATTCCGCCGGCGTGCCGATCGCGGCCGGTGTGCTCTATCCCGTGTTCGGCATCCTGCTGTCGCCGATGGTGGGAGCCGCCGCGATGGCGCTGTCGTCGGTCAGCGTGATCGGCAACGCGCTGCGGCTTTCGCGGGCGAAACTGGACTAGGGCGCGAACCGGGCATTCTCGGGCATTGGCGAACGTCCGCGGCAAGACCCATGCTGGGTCCGCGGCGCAGCGGATGCTCGCCCCATTCGCGATAGTTAACCGATGATTAATTCTATTCTGCCAGTGATGCGGGGCCCGGCAGCGGCCAATGTGGAGGTTTCCAATGAGCAGCATCATGAGCATCCTGCAGTCTTCCTATACGGCAAGTTCGCAGAGCCTCATCTCGCCAGGGGACAAATTCGCCAAGGTCGATCCGACAAAATATCAGGGCACCTGGACCGGCACGGACTACAAGCATCAGCCGATCACGGTTTCGATCACGAAGGTCGCCGGTTACCGGGCCAACGTGACGCTGCAGGATTCCAGCGGCCTTCAGTTTCAACGGGCCCTCATCACCACCAAGGGCACGTTTCGAATCGGCGATTCCCAGTTCATTCTCACCGGAGATGGCAAGGCGCAATTCAATACGATCGTGACCGATCCCAATACCGGCATCCAGACCGTCAACAAGGCCCCCCTCAATCTGAAGAAATAGCTTCACGCGAACCGGTATCCATCCCCGGATCTAGTCCGAGGGGATGCTTCGCTCGAAAACGCTTTAGCGCGCCGCTTGCCGGCCGCGACCGTGGCGAGAGCAACCGCGATGTTTGACACGATCATCCTGCTGACCGGCGCGGCGGAGCGGCCGATCTTCGCTTCGGTTCTGTGCGCGCACAATCCACGCCTCGCGATCATCCCGGTGGAAACGCTGGCGGACTTGGACGCGCTGGAGCCGGAGATACTGGCGCGGGCGCGGTTGATTGCCTATGGCAGCGGCGTCGTTGTGCCGTCGAACCTCCTGGATCAGCTTGGCTACGGCGCCTACAATTTTCATCCGGGGCCGCCGGCCTGTCCCGGCTGGGCGCCGGCGCATTTTGCGCTTTACCGGCGCGCTACCGAATTCGGCGCCACCGCCCATCTCATGGTCGCCCGGGTCGACGAAGGCCCTATTGTCGGCGTCGAGATGTTTGCGATACCGCCGGGCGTTTCCGTGGTCGGCCTCGAAGGGATGGCCTACGCACGTCTCGCCTATTTGTTCTGGACCCTGGCAAGACCGCTGGCCACCTGCAGCGAACCGCTGCCTCAGCTGCCGCTGCGCTGGAGCGGGACGAAAACCACGCGCCGCGACTACGCGGCGCTGTGCGACATTCCCCCGGACATTGAGAGAGACGAACTCGATCATCGCATCGAGGTGTTCGGTGACGATCCCAACTTTGGCTCGCGCAGAGCATTTAGCTGCACAGCGTAGCATTCCGCACCGCGCCGATCTCCGCATCAAGCCGTGCCGCGAGCTCGCTGCTCACTTCCACCATCGGCAGGCGGACTTCGGCGCTGTCGATCAGGCCGGTACGCCATAGCCAATACTTCGCCGCGGCCGGGCTTGGCTCCGCGAACAACAGCCGCGTCAGACCGGATACGCTCTCCCAGCGTGCACGCGCGGCGTCACGATCGCCTTGCTTCAGGAGCGCGCGCACGGCCGCGAAGGTTTCGGTCTCGATGTGGGCCGATAGCAGGATAGCCCCGTCGGCGCCGTCGGTAAGCGCCTCGTAATATTCTGCATCCTCTCCGCTCAAGACCCGAAAGCCGGCCGGCCGCCGGCGCAGCAGATCGAGGGACTGCGCGCGGTCGGCGCAGCAATCCTTCAGGCCGACGATGTTCGGATGTTCGGCGAGTTCGAGCAGCGTCTCGTTACTGAGATTGACCGCGGTGCGGTAGGGAATGTTGTAGAGCGCGATCGGCCAGGAGGCGTGATCGGCGAGCGCGCTGAAATGCTGCTTCAGGCCGCGCTGCGAGGGTCGCGAGTAATAGGGGCTTGCTATCAGGTAGCCATCGATCGGCCAGGCGGCCGTTTCATCCAGGGTGTGACACATCTTCCTGGTATGGCTGCCGGACAGCCCGAGACAGATCGGGATGTAACGCTTGTTGTCTGCGATCTCGGACCGCGTCAGCTCAACGATCCATTCGAGTTCGGCCATGCCGAGGGTCAGGCCTTCACCCGAGGTCGCAGCGAGGATCAGCCCGTCGACGGGCAGGGCCGCGTAGTGCCGCACCAGCCGTCGCAGCGAGGTCTCATCGACGACACCGTCGCGAAACGGCGTGACGAGCGGCAGCCAGAGGCCGTGCAGCAAAGATCGGAGGCCGGAAGATACGAGGTCAGTCATGGGTCCATCTCCTCAAGGGATTGAGCCGGAGACGGGGCAATAAAAAACCCCGCACTCGCGGCGGGGTTTGCAGATCGGGCTGAAGCGAGAAGTCTATCGCGCGCGTCGATCCGAAGCCCCCGGAAGGGGAGCTTTTTTCGACAGAGCGGCCGTGCACGAATTCGTGATCATGGGCGAATGATGATGGGCGGCACCGATCCTGTCAACGGGCGTGAACCGCACCACAGCAAGCTTTGCATGGCATGAAAAAAGCCGGGCAGGTGAGAGCCCGGAGGTGCAGCTTGCATGAAAAAAAGCCGGGCTCGTAAGAGCCCGGCTTGAGGTATTGGCCACGTGAGGCCGACACAATCACCTTCCAAGAGGGATAACTGAACGCTCGCGCCACTGGAGGAGGGGGACATACGCAACGCGAATGTTCAGCACCCGAAGAGTATGGGCTGCATCAGTGCCCTGCAGCAACCGTCCACGCCGCATGTCAGTCATGCGAAGTCCGATGATCGAGCGATAATTAGAGCATGATCCGGAAAAGTGGGAACCGGTTTTCCGAAAAGATCATGCTCAAACAGAGAGATGAGATCATGATCCGATTCAACCTAATCGGATCTTGATCTACGACGGCCAGCGCTGCGCCTTGCTGACCACGAAGTCGCGGAACACCTGGACCCGCGCGACCGTCTTCAATTCTTCGGGATAAACGAAGTAGGTATCGAGCTGAATAAAATCCAATTCTCCAAACAGCTGGACCAGGCGGTGATTTTCCTCCACCAGGTAGTCCGGCAGCGCGGCAATACCCAGCCCCTGCTGGCACGCGCGCACCAGGCCAAGGATGTTGTTGACCTTGAAATAGGCCTCGCGCGGACCGGAGCCGTTGCGGCCGGCCTCGATCAGCCAGTTGCGGTTCTGCAGGTGCGGCGCGACCTGGCCGTCGGCGAGCGTGATGATGCGGTGCGCGTCGAGTTCATCGAGGGTACGCGGCGTGCCGAAGCGCTTGATGTAATCCGGCGAGCAATAGGCGTGGAATCCCATCGCGAACAGCTTGCGCTGGATCAGGTCGGGCTGCGTCGGCTTGCGGGTGCGGATCGCGACGTCGGCCTCGCGCATCGAGAGGTCGAGTTCCTCGTCGGTGACGATCAGGGAAATCCGGATTTCCGGGTAAAGTGCGGTGAATTCGCCGAGCCGCGGAATCAGCCAGTTGATGCCGACGCCGGGGGTGGTGGTGATCTTGAGGTCGCCGCTCGGCCGCTCGCGGCTGTCGGTGAGTTTCGCGCGCGCCGCCTGCAGCTGCATGAACACGTCATGCGCCGTGCGGAACAACAGGTCGCCCTGTTCGGTCAAAATCAGACCGCGGGCATGGCGATGAAACAGCGATACCGAGAGCTCCTGCTCCAGCGCGCTGACCTGCCGTGAAACGGCCGATTGCGAAAGGCCGAGCTGTTCGCCCGCATGCGTGAAGCTTCCCGCTTCAGCCGCCGCGTGAAACACCTTCAGCTTGTCCCAGTCCATATCCGTAAATCCGTCGCGGGTTCGAGCCATGATCATTCCGCCGCTGCGCGGTCGCTCGCGCGAAGCGCGAGAAAGCGCTCGGCTTCGAGCGCGGCCATGCAGCCAAGGCCCGCGGCCGTGACCGCCTGCCGGTAGGTTTCGTCGGCGACATCGCCGGCGGCGAACACGCCGGGCACCGAGGTCGCGGTCGAGTTCGGCGCCACCTCGACATAGCCTGACGGTTTCAGCTTGATCTGGCCGGCGACGAGGTCGGTCGCGGGCGCATGACCGATCGCGATGAATACGCCATCGGCCGGCACTTCGCTCAAGCTCCCGGTCTTGACGTTTTTCAGCCTGACATGGGTGACCTTGGCCGGGTTCTCGCTGCCGCAGATTTCATCGATCGCGCTGTCCCAGACGATTCTGATCTTGGGATGCTTGAACAGACGCTCCTGCAGGATGCGTTCGGCGCGGAAATGATCACGGCGGTGCACGATGGTCACTTGCGAGGCGAAGTTGGTGAGGAACAGCGCTTCCTCGACCGCGGTGTTGCCGCCGCCGACCACGACGACCTCCTTGCCGCGGTAGAAGAATCCGTCGCAGGTCGCGCAGGCCGAGACGCCGAAGCCCTTGAATTTCTCCTCCGACGGCATGCCGAGCCAGCGCGCCTGCGCGCCGGTGGCGAGGATGACGGTTTCGGCGAGATAGACATCGCCGCTGTCGCAGGTCAGCCGGAACGGCCGCTGGGCAAGCTCGAGTTTGGTGACGAGATCGGTGACGATCCTGGTGCCGACATGGGCGGCCTGCTTCTCCATCTGCTCCATCAGCCAGGGGCCCTGGATGACGTCGGCGAAGCCCGGATAGTTCTCCACGTCGGTCGTGATGGTGAGCTGGCCGCCGGGCTGAATGCCCTGAATCAGCACCGGCTCAAGCATGGCGCGGGCAGCGTAGATCGCGGCGGTATAACCGGCCGGGCCGGAACCGATGATGACGACCTTCGCATGGATGGGGGCAGGCATGGGCAGGTCCCTCTCTTAAGGGAATTTGGTCAGCGCTTGGGCGGAATGCGCCCGCAAAGGCATCGCGGCGGCGCCTAAAGTGTCAATTCCAAGTCTAAGGCATCTGGCGAGCTATGCAAGAATTGCAATCCAAATCAGCAAAATTTCCCGTGAGCAGGGGATATGGCGCAGCGCACGCGCAATAAAATTGCGCCCATGGCCGGAGCTGCGCTAAGAGTGTTGCCGTCACAACCAGAAAGTTTTCTCAGCCCAGGACCGGGAACCGCGTGTCGAAGAATCTTGATGAGATCGACCTCAAAATCCTCAGCGAAATTCAGGCCGATGGCCGAATCACCAACGTCGAACTGGCCAAACGCGTCGGCATTTCGCCGCCGCCCTGCCTGCGCCGGGTAAGAACGCTGGAGGAGGAAGGCTATATCCAGGGCTATCGCGGGCTATTGGATCCGCGGCGGCTCGGCTTCGACGTCACGGTGTTCGCATCGGTGCATCTGTCGAGCCAGGCCGACGCCGACCTGCGCGCGTTCGAGGATTTCGTGCGCGCCGAGCCATTGGTGCGGGAATGCTGGATGCTGTCGGGCGAAGTCGACTTCATCCTGAAATGCGTGGCCCCTGACATGGCGACGTTCCAGGATTTCGTCACCCATCTGACGGCGGCGCCGCACGTGCGCAACGTCAGAACATCGCTGGTGCTGCACAATTCGAAATACGAAGCCGCGGTGCCGCTTGATTTGAAAGTGCCGACTTGACGCCCTCGTCATTCCGGGATGGTGCGTTAGCACCAGACCTCAGATGCGCAATTGCGCATCGGGGAATCTCGAGATTCCGGGTCTGCGCTTCGCGCATCCCGGAATGACAGGGTTTGTCCAAGCGACTTCCGCTGTCAGCTCCTCTTGCCCCTCATCGCGTCCAGGCTGTATGGCCCGCCTCCCGCCGTCGCCAAGTAAAGGCAGGCAAAACAGAACAGGATCGCCGCGGTGCCATTGTTGATCAGGGGAAGAAAGCCGCGCGGAAAATGTCCGATGAAATAGGCAAACGCCATCTCGCCAGACAGGATGAAAGCCACGATCCGCGAAAACAGGCCGACCATGAGTAGTGCGCCAAGCACCAGTTCAAGTCCGCCTGCGGTCATGATCAAGGGAGGAGGGTCTGCGAAATTGGGCAGCACCGGAAATTTGAAGATCTTGGCAACGCCGTACTGAAACAGCAGCAGGCCGGTAATAAAGCGAAGCAGGCTGAGAGCAGTCGGCTGATATTTGGAAAGCGTCTGGTCCATGTCATATCCCCTGTTTGACACGAGTTTGGCATCTGCAATGCACGCAACCCCTTCGCTGCCTTGCAACGGAAATACCCTTACATGAAAAACATTCCGGCGGGAAACCCGGCCCGCGCATTCGCAAGCGCAACAAGAAAGCCGCGCAAGCTGCGCGGCTTTCTCCGATGCCTATTCTTTCAATTCCCTATTCGTTCAATTCAATGGCGCGCCAAGAGAGCCGCCAATCAGCGCCACTCGACCTTGGTGATCTCGTAGGCCTTGGCCCCGCCGGGCGCCATGACTTCCACGGACGCGCCCTTCTTCTTGCCGATCAGCGCGCGCGCCAAGGGCGAGGTGATGGAGATGCGGCCCTTCTTGGCATCGGCTTCCGGTTCGCCGACGATCTGCCACACCGTCTTCTTGTCGGTGTCCTCGTCGACCAGCGTCACGGTGGCGCCGAACTTGATGGTGTCGCCGGAAAGCTTGCTGATGTCGATAATGTCGGCGCGCGCCAGCTTGTCTTCCAGCTCGGCGATCCGGCCTTCATTGTGCGACTGTTCCTCCTTCGCGGCGTGATATTCCGCGTTCTCCGAAAGGTCGCCATGCGAGCGCGCCTCGGCGATATGCTCGATGATTCGCGGACGCTCCACCGACTGGCGCTGCTTCAGCTCGACCTCAAGGGCGGCATAGCCGCCAGCGGTCATCGGAACCTTTTCCATCATCTGTCTTTATCCTTCAACATCATGCGGACCAATCCGCGGCACGCACAAACGCCGAAACAGAACACCCTCATGACGGTCGAGTTCCGGTCACGAGGGCTTCATCGCCGATCGATTGCCGGACGCGAAGTTCCGGCCCAAGGATCAGGTTTCGGAAAAATAACTCTGCAGGGTGCGGACCTCAAGGTCCCCGCCCAGATAGGCGCGGATGCCTTGGGCAGCCGCCACGGCACCTGAAAGAGTGGTGTAATATGGCACTTTATGCAAGAGGGCAGCGCGCCGTAATGAGCGGCTGTCGGCCATCGCCTGCGGTCCTTCCGTGGTGTTGAAAACCAGCTGGATGTCGCCATTGGTGATGGCGTCGACGATATGCGGGCGCCCCTCCAGCACTTTGTTAACTTTTTCGGTCGGCACCCCGCTATCGACGAGGAAACGCTGCGTGCCCGATGTCGCCATCACCTTGAAGCCAAGCGAGAACAACAGCCGCACCGCCTCGGCGATGCGGGTCTTGTCGGTATCGCGGACGGAAACGAACACGGTGCCCTTGCGCGGCACGCGGGTGCCGCCGCCGAGCTGGCTCTTGGCGAACGCCACTTCGAAGGAGCGGTCGATACCCATCACCTCGCCGGTCGATCGCATCTCCGGGCCGAGCACCGTGTCGACGCCGGGGAAGCGGGCGAACGGGAATACCGACTCCTTGACGCCGACATGGCCGAGCTTGCGCTTCTTCAGGTCGAAATCCGGAAGCTTCTCGCCGGCCATCAGCCGCGCTGCGATTTTCGCCACCGGCGTGCCGACCACCTTGGCGACGAACGGCACCGTGCGCGAGGCGCGCGGGTTGACTTCGAGCACATAGATCTCGCCGTCCTTGATGGCGTACTGCACGTTCATCAAGCCGACCACATCGAGCCCGAGCGCCAGCTCCCGGGTTTGCCGTTCGAGCTCCGTGATCATCTGCGCGTCGAGCGAATGTGGCGGCAGCGAGCAGGCGCTATCGCCGGAGTGAATGCCGGCCTCCTCGATATGCTCCATGATCCCGACGATGAAGGTGTCCTTGCCGTCGCACAGGCAGTCGACGTCGATCTCGGTGGCGTCGGACAGATAGCGGTCGAACAGCAGCGGATTGGTGCCGAGTACGGTGTTGATCTGCCCGGTCTTGTCGTTGGGATAGCGGGCCTTGACGTCGCCCGGCACCAGCTCCGGCAAGGTGCCGAGCAAATAGTCGCTGAGCTGGCTTTCCTCGCGGATGATCTGCATCGCGCGGCCACCGAGCACATAGGACGGACGCACCACCAACGGCAGCCCGAGGTCGGCGGCCACCAGCCGTGCCTGTTCGACCGAATAGGCGATGCCGTTCTTCGGCTGCTTCAGGCGCAGCTTGTCGAGCACGCGCTTGAAGCGGTCGCGGTCTTCGGCGAGGTCGATGGCATCGGGCGAGGTGCCGAGGATCGGCACGTTGGCCGCCTCCAGCGCGTGGGCGAGCTTGAGCGGGGTCTGGCCACCGAACTGCACGATCACGCCGTGCAGCGTGCCGTTCTGCCGTTCGGTCGCGATGATCTCGAGCACGTCCTCCGATGTCAACGGCTCGAAGTACAATCTGTCGGCGGTGTCGTAGTCGGTCGATACCGTCTCCGGATTGCAGTTGATCATGATGGTCTCGTAGCCGGCGTCGTGCAATGCGAAGCAGGCGTGGCAGCAGCAATAGTCGAACTCGATGCCCTGGCCGATCCGGTTCGGCCCGCCGCCCAGGATGATGACCTTTTTCTTGTTCGAAGGCGCGCTCTCGTCGGCGAGTTGGCCTGCGAACGGCGCTTCATAGGTCGAATACATGTAGGCGGTGGGGGAAGCGAATTCGGCCGCGCAGGTGTCGATGCGCTTGAATACCGGGCGAACGGCGAGCCCATGGCGGCGCGCCTTCACCTCAGCCTCGGTCGTCTCGGCGAGCACGGCAAGCCGGGCGTCGGAAAAGCCCATCGCCTTGAGGGAGCGCATGCCGAACGCGTTCGCCGGCAGGCCGTTCTTCCTGACCTTGCCCTCCATCTCGACGATGCCGCGCATTTCGGCGAGGAACCATGGGTCGATCTTGCAGGAGGTGAAGATCTCCTCGTTGCTCCAGCCGAGCCGCATCGCCTGCGCCACCTGCAACAGGCGGTTCGGCGTCGGGGTGCCGAGCGCGGCCCGGATCGCATTCTTGTCGTCGCCGCGGCCAAGCCCATCGATCTCGATTTCGTCGAGGCCGGTGAGGCCGGTCTCCAGGCCGCGCAGCGCCTTCTGCAGGCTCTCCTGAAAGGTGCGGCCGATCGCCATCACTTCGCCGACCGACTTCATCGAGGTGGTCAGCGTGGTGGAGGCGCCGGGAAACTTCTCGAACGCGAAACGTGGAATCTTGGTGACGACATAATCGATGGTCGGCTCGAACGAGGCCGGCGTCGCGCCGCCGGTGATGTCGTTGGCGATCTCATCGAGCGTGTAGCCGACGGCGAGCTTGGCGGCGACCTTGGCGATCGGAAAACCGGTGGCCTTCGAGGCCAGCGCCGAAGACCGCGACACCCGCGGATTCATCTCGATCACGACCATGCGCCCGTCGGCCGGATTGACGCCGAACTGCACGTTGGAGCCGCCGGTCTCCACCCCGATCTCGCGCAGCACCGCCAGCGAGGCGTCGCGCATGATCTGGTATTCCTTGTCGGTGAGCGTCAGCGCCGGCGCGACCGTGATGGAATCGCCGGTATGCACGCCCATCGGGTCGAGGTTCTCGATCGAGCAAATGATGATGCAATTGTCGTGTCTGTCGCGCACCACCTCCATCTCGAACTCTTTCCACCCCAGTACCGATTCCTCGATCAGCACCTCGTCGGTGGGGGAGGCGTCGATGCCGCGCTCGACGATCTCGATGAACTCCGCCTTGGTGTAGGCGATGCCGCCGCCGGTGCCGCCCATGGTGAAGGAGGGGCGGATGATGGCGGGCAGGCCGATCTCGTCGAGCGCCCGCAGCGCGTCGGGCAGCGTCTTGGTCTGCATCGAGCGCGGGGTTTCCAGTCCGATCCGGGTCATGGCCTGGCGGAAACGGCCGCGGTCCTCGGCCTTGTCGATGGCGTCCGCGGTGGCGCCGATCATCTCGACGTCGAACTTGGCCAATGTGCCCTGCCGGCGCAGGCTGAGTGCGCAGTTCAAGGCCGTCTGTCCGCCCATGGTGGGCAGAAGCGCAAAACCGCCGGGGATGACGTGGCGTTCCTTCTCGATGATCTTGGCGACGATTTCAGGCGTAATCGGCTCGATGTAGGTGGCGTCCGCCAGTTCCGGGTCGGTCATGATGGTCGCCGGATTGGAATTGACCAGGACGATGCGGTAACCCTCGTCCTTCAGCGTCTTCACCGCCTGCGTCCCCGAATAGTCGAATTCGCAGGCCTGACCGATCACGATGGGGCCGGCGCCGATGATCAGGATGGTGGAGATGTCGGTTCTTTTGGGCATCAAGTCTCGCGGGAACGGGAAAATGGGCACAAAAAAAGGGCGCGCCTACTGCGCGTCCCCTCAACCCGGCGCTTGGGATCAACCTCGCGCGCGGGTGGTCTTTAGACCAGATTCCGCAGCCGCGAAAGGGCCTTGAGAGGCTTCATCAACCGGCATTTTTCCGCCTTCGCTCTTCGCGCTACGGCGCGGCCTTCGCTCTTCGAGCTACGGCGCGGCCTTCGCTGCAATAGAGGCCTGCCGAGCCGAAGCTGCGTTAGCAGCGAAGGCTGGAGGCCCGGCCTGGATTTGAACCAGGATAAAGAGCGATGCACTGCTCTCGCGTCGACGCTTTCCGCCACCGGGCCGATCCCATCATGGTCGATCATCTCGCGGGGGGCCACGCCGAGCTGCGGTTAACCCTAACCGGCCGGGCGCGGTCAGCAAAAGTGGAACTTGCGGTTTTGCGTCCCACCGCGCCCAACCTATCAGGGCGAGAACGCGTGCCGCGCCACAAACGTCATCCGCCACGGATTGTGCCCGATATTGAAATGCGCGCGCGAGGCGGTAAATCCGGCTTGAGCGAGCTTGGCGATCATGTCGGCTTCGCTGTAACGTTGCAGCCCGACGCGCGAGCGTAACTGCCGGTAGTCCGATAACGCCGTCGAGGCCAGCCCGATCAGCGCGTCCCTCAGAAAGCCGTGGTGGGCTGCGAACCGCAACAGCGCCATCACGTCCCTGGCCATGCCGACTTCGGGGCGCAGGACGTCGCCCAAAATCAGGCGGCCGCCCGGCCTCAAGAGCCGCCGGATCGTCGCGAAAGCAGAATCCAGCTCTTCCGGTGTCATGTACTGGGCGACCGAATTCATGATCACCAGATCGACCGATTTTTCGGCCATCTTCCGCAGATCTTCCAGCGAACGCACCCGGATCTTGGTGTTCGGGGCAAAGCGCGCGATCAGCCTCCCGCGCACGCCCGGCGCAGGTTCCGCCAAGTAGAGCATGCCGCAGGCGTCCGCCACCTTTGCAGCCGACAGCGCTTCGCCGCAGGCATAGTCCAGCACCACGGCATCGGGGGAGGAAATGTAGCCGATAATGTCCCTGGCGATCAGCTGGAAATGCAGGTCGCGATGCAGCTTGCTCGCATAGATTGTATGCGTGGAATCGTAATAGTCGATCCAGTCGTCCATGTGTCGCAGAGGTCCGGTAAAACGCGTTCCGGTCGAGGGAACCGGGGCGTACTCGATGCGTTAGATGGTCCGGCGAGCGATGTCCATCGCCGCTATCGTCCGGTTCCTAACAGGAAGGTCCACCGTGAGCAAAGCCAAGCCCGATAACAGGTCCGACAAGGTCCCCCCCGACCTCGAAACCCCGACCGATCTGCCGCAGGCCGCGGCCGAGGAGATCTCGGCAGCGCTCAACACGCTGTTGGCTGACGCCTTCGCGCTGTATCTGAAAACCAAGAATTTCCATTGGCATGTCAGCGGCCGGCATTTCCACGACTACCATTTGATGCTCGACGAGCAGTCCGAGGCGATCTTCGCGACCACCGACCAGCTGGCGGAGCGGGTTCGCAAGCTCGGCGGCGCCACGCTGCGCTCGATCGGGCAGATCGCGAAATTGCAGACCATCCAGGACAACAACGAGGCCTATGTGCCGCCGCGCGAGATGTTGCGGGAGCTGGTGCAAGACAACAAGCACATGGCGGCCGCGATGCGAAAGGCCCACAAGCTTGCCGACGGTCACGAGGATTCCGGCACCGCCGGCCTGCTCGAGACCTTCATCGACGAGACCGAGCGGCGCACCTGGTTCCTGTTCGAGGCGAGCCGCCAGGAAGGCAGCAACGCGGCGTAGCGCCGTTCTTCCCTCATCGGGAGAGCAGGATCGAAGCCGGCCTGATCGCCGGACCGCGGGGACGCGCGGTATTGACACGTATTGTGTCGAGGGCGCTAGCGCTTCCGGGATCGCCGGAATGACCGCAATATCCTGGTCAGCCGAGGGCTCGCTGCTTGCAGTTCTTCGAAGTGTATCTTCGAGAGTATCTGCAATTTCTGCTCCCCCTTTCTCGTCAGCTTCACCAGAATGCGCCTGCTATCGTTGCCATCCACGATTCTCACCAGCAGGGCGAGTTTCGCCATGCGATCAACCAGTTCGACGGCCGTGTGGTGCCGGACAAGCAGCAGGCCCGCCAGGTCGCCGACGGAAACCGGCTGCGTGCCGGAAAAACCCTTGATGGCGAGAAGCGCCTGGTGCTGTTGGGATGTCAGCCCGGCGTCATGGGCGGCCGTCTCGCTGAACGACAGGAATTTTCGCAGTTGATAACGAAATTGGGCGAGCGCTTCGTAATCGACGGCGTAAGGTGTGTGGCCCTTGGTTCGCTTCTTACCCGCCTGGACGGGTGTCTTGCCTGGCTTTTGCCGTTTCGATTGAAGCATCCAGCGCCCCGCCTGCCGACCGCAACGAGGAGCTATACCATCGGCGGATGGCTGCGCCTACATCCCGGCGTCCTTCCATCCCCTGTTGTCGCAGCCGATTTCGTGATTGCGGGAATCGGCGTTACGGCGCGAATCGCGAGGCGAGTTACCGGACGTTCGGGGTCAGCAGTTTCACGAGGATGTCCTGAAATGCGACCGGGATTTGCGTGTTCTTTCGGCGCATCGATCGTTCCAGCGCCTGCACGATTTCCGCCTTTGCGAGTTCCGCCGCCGAAAATTCGGCAATGATATCCCGCCACATCGCCGACAATGATTTGCCGTCATGGAACGGGCGCTCGATGACGACGCCCCGCAACCTGGCCCACCGGACTATTTCATTGGTGGTTTGCGGACCACAGTTCCGCGCGGACCGCAGGTCCTTGTAGCTGAGTTTTCGAAGCAGGCCATCGGAGGGAACCCATCTTCCTTTCGGCGGGCATTCGCCCATCAGCTCGACCGCCAATTCCTTCAACACATTCTCGGCGCGAACGCTCAGGACGTCCCGCTTTTCCGGAGCCGCGAGAGCGTCCTTCAGCGTCGAAAAAGGTCGGCTTGATCGCACAAGGCATTTGCCGGCGGAAGCCGGGCTCCCGCCATGCGGGGGGCGCGTCGCAGGAGCAGGGAGGCCGGTGTCGTCATCGATCGGTGACGCTCCGGCATTTTCCCGCCAGGAATTCCGCGCTTCTGTTCTCACAGCCTTCAAGGTCCGGAACCTTTTCATATCCTGCCCGCGCGTGCTGGCCGTTGCACGGCGACCGCCGGTGGCGGTGGAGCGCCATATCACAAAGTCCAATATATATCGTTATACGATATGAATTGACGGTAAAGTATAGCTCTTTCGACGAAAGTGACATTGACAGGATTGGCGTTAAGGGAATTCCCTAACACCAGAGGACGCACGACCAAGTTGGCACCTTACAGGTGCGATGCCGGCTGATCTGTCTGATCCAGCGGTGAACAGAGCCGTGCGCGTAAAAAGTATTTGGGAGGAGAACGCGTCATGAGAAGCGAATTTTTTGCACGAGATGTGAATGCGAATTTGTCGCGTCGTACCGTTCTGCAGGCCGGCGCAGGGCTCGTCGGCAGCGCGTTTCTGTCGGGAAGCGCGGTTGGGCCGGCGTTTGCCGAAGAGCACCCGGCGATTGGCACCTACCCGGCCGGTGAATCCGGCCCCTCGGTGTTCATCGGCATTACCGTGCCGCGCACCGGCACCTACGCCCTGCAGGGCGAGGACGAGCTCAAGGGCTATCAGCTCGCGGTCGAGCACATCAACAGTGGCCATGAGTTGATCAAGAAAATATCGCCGAAAACCATCAAGGGGGTGCTCGGCAAGGAATTGAAATATGGCGTCGCTGATTCCGGCGCCAAGCCGAATGAGGCGGTGCAGGCCGAGCACGCTTCATCACCGAGGACAAGGCGGTGCTGATGACCGGCTCCACGTCGAGCGCGGTCGCGGTTGCGCTCAACAAGCTCGCGCAGCGCGAGAAGGTGCTCTATGTCGCCGGCATTTCCGGTTCCAACGACACGACTGGCAAGGACTGCGTACGTTACGGTTTTCGCCAGTGCTTCTATGGTCAGACCGCCGCGGCCGCGATCGGCCCGATTGTCGTCAAGACGTTCGGCAAGGGCAAAAAGGCGGCCTATCTGACGCCGGACTACACCTACGGGCACACGGTCACGAAATCGATGCAGGATTATCTCGCGACTGCGGGCTGGACCACGGCAACCGATCAGGTCGCGCCTCTCGGCGCGCCTGACTATTCCTCCTACCTGCTCAACATTGCCAATTCCGGCGCCGACGTGCTGCTGAACGTCAACTGGGGCCACGACGCCGTGCTGTCGACGCAGCAGGCAAAGCAGTTCGGCATTTTCGACAAGATGAAACTGGTCGTGCCCTATCAGACGCCGTTCCTCGCGCGCGAGGTCGGCGGCGACCTGATGGACGGCGTCTATGCCGCCACCGACTTCTGGTGGACGCTTGAAGACAAGTATCCGCTGGCCAAGATGTTCGTCGCAGCGTTCGAACAGAAATACGGCTACAAGCCGGAATGGGGCGCCAACAATGCGTATATGGAGTTCGCGCTCTGGGCAGAGGCCGTGGAAAACGCCGGCACCTTCTATCCGCCCGACGTCATCAAGTCCTACGAGGCCGGCCGCAAGATTCAATCGACCGTCGGCGAGGTCTATTTCCGTGCCCAAGATCACCAGCTCGTGCGGCCGGTGATCATCGTCAAGGGCAAGTCGCCCAAGGAGATGAAGAACAAGGCGGACTACTACGACATCGTCGAGATTGTTCCCGGCGCGGGGCTGATGCAGAAGCCCGACGCGTTCGGCTGCAATCTCGGCGCCTACACCTGAGCCGGCAGGGGCGGTGGCGCCGTGGGCAGAATTCCCTGCCCGCGGCGCTTGTTTTTGCGCAAATGCGTCCCATGCCGCCGGCCCTGCCGGTCACCAAGCCCAGCGATTGCCCAGCATGATCAATTGGCCGAATTTCATTTCGCAGGTATTCAATGGGCTGGCGCTCGGCGCGCTGCTGGCGCTGATCAGTTCCGGGCTGACCATTATTTATGGCACCCTTGGCGTGCTCAATCTCGCACACGGCGCGATGTTCATGATCGGCGGCTATGCCGGTTATGTCGCCTACCAATATACCGATTCGTACATCCTTGCCGTGGCCGCGGGTTCGGTATTCGTCATGCTCCTGGGCGTGGCGATGGAGCGGATCATCATCCGCCACTTCTATCACCGTCCGCACGAAGATCAGTTGCTCGTCACCTTCGGGATCGGCATCTGCCTTGTCGAGATCGCGCGTCTGTTCTTCTCGAGCCAGTCGCTGCAGGTGCCACCGCCGCCGTTTCTCCGTGGGATTACGTCGCTCGGTTTCATGTACTATCCGACCTATCGTCTTGCGGTCGTGGGCATCGTCGCGGTCGCGCTCGGGGCCCTCTTCCTTGTTCTTTACCGCACCCGACTGGGCATGATCGTGCGCGCCGGGATCGAGGATTCCGTGATGGTGGACTCGCTCGGGATCAACGTCGATCGCGTCTTCATGATCGTATTCGGGATCGGCGCGATGGCGGCGGGATTTGCGGGCATCGTCAACGCGCCGGTGGTTTCGCTCACTCCCGGGGTCGGAGACGACATCCTGGTCGAGACCTTCGTGGTGGTGGTCATTGGCGGTGTAGGTTCGTTTCCGGGCGCTGTGCTCGGCGGCCTGATCGCCGGCGAGATCATCAGCGTGACGTCGATGTTCAATCCCGGCTACGCCTACGTGATGCTGTTTGCGGTGATGACGTTGGTGCTGGTGCTTCGGCCGCACGGCCTGCTCGGCGTGCTCGGCCGCGAATGAACGTGGTCCCCTGATGCTCAAACAACGCCCATACATGATCGAGACACTGACCGCGATCGGCCTGATCGTGGCGCCGTTCGTGCTGCCTCATCTCGGATTTGCGCCCAATACGGTGAACAGGATTCTGGTCTGGGGCCTGTTCGGCATCGGCTTCGATATCCTGTTCGGGTTCACCGGGCTGTTGTCGTTCGGCCAATCGGCGTTTTACGGCACGGGCGGCTTCGTCGCGGCGTATCTTCTTACCCAAACAGGGTTTCCATACGTCGTGCCGGCCTTGATCATCGGCATGATCGCGGCCGCCGCCGTCGGTTATCTGGTCAGGCTTGTCGCGCTGCGGCGCACCGGCATCTACTTCGCCATGATCACGGTCGCGATCGCCGAAGTGTTCTTCTTCGTCGAGTTCAATCCGCTCGCGGACTGGACCGGCGGCGAGAACGGTCTACCCGGCGTGCCGACACCAAGCTTCAACCTCGGCTTCACGACCATTCATTTCACGACCGGCTGGTCACTCTATCAGTTTCTGGCGCTGTGCTATTTCGTCGGTATCGTGATTGCGCTGCGGATCGTGCGTTCCCCTGTCGGCGCGGTGCTGCGCGCGATCCGGGACAACCCGCTGCGCGCGATGGCGGTCGGTCATGACATCCAGCGCTACAAGCTCGCGGCATTCGTGATCGCGGCTGCCTATGCCGGGTTTGCCGGAGGGCTGCTCGGTGTCATGCAGGCCTTCATGCCGCCCGACGCCTTCACCTTCGACACCTCCGGTCAGCTCGTGATGCAGACCGCCATAGGCGGCAGGGGCACGCTGTTCGGCCCGCTGGTGGGCGCGACGATCTGGCTTTTCCTTCAGGATTTCCTGCAAGCCGCGCTCGGGCTCGGCGCGGCCTGGAAACTGGTGCTTGGCATCGTCTTCGTGTTGCTGGTCTGCTTCCTGCGTCGCGGCATCATCGGCGGCCTCGAGGACCTCTACGGCTGGATTTTCGGCAGGCGCACGAAACATCCGCACTCCGAGGAGCCGGCGGCTGACCCTGCCGGCGAGGCCGTCGGCGCCGCAGAAGTTCTGCCGATCGAGGAGCCGGCGGCCACCGCACGCCTTCGCGGCGGCGACCATTCCCGTCCATTCCTGCAGGCGAGCGGCTTGACCAAGCGCTATGGCGGTCTTGTCGCAAACAGCGATATCGACTTTACCGTCCATCGCGGCGAACTGCGCGGCATTATCGGTCCCAACGGCGCCGGCAAGACGACTTTTTTCAAGATGCTGACCTGCGAAATCCTGCCGACCTCCGGCAGGATCGTGTTCGAGGATCGCGACATCACCGGCATGAACGTCACCGGGGTTTGTCAGCTTGGCTTGACCAAGAGCTACCAGGTCAACCAGCTGTTCACCGGGCTGACGGTCCGCGAAAATGTCGTGATCGCAGCGCTTGCCGCACTGCGGGGAAAGTTCAGGCTCGACCTGTTCCGCAGCCCCGACAATATCCCCGGGCTGAACCAACAGGTGAAACGCACGCTTGAGCTGGTCAACCTCGCGTCGAGGCCCGATACGCGGGTTTCCGAACTGGCTTATGGCGAGAAACGGCGTCTCGAAATCGGATTGGCGCTGGCCACGTCGCCAAGCCTGCTGCTGCTCGACGAACCGCTCGCCGGCATGAGTCCGCGCGAGCGGATCGAAATCGTCAGGCTGCTCAAATCGATCGGCCGGGGCCGCACCATGATCATCATCGATCACGACATGGATGCGCTGTTCGAACTGGTCGAACGCATCACCGTGCTGCAGGAAGGCCGCGTGCTGGTGGAAGGTACGCCGGAAGAAATCAAGAACAACGCCACGGTGCAGGAGGCCTATCTGGGCGGTGTGCATGGAGTACTGGCCGCATGAACTTGCTCGAGGCCAACGGCCTGAATAGCTATTACGGGGATTCCCACATCCTGTTCGACGTCTCGCTGCGCGTCGGGCGCAACGAGGTCGTGGCGCTGCTCGGCCGCAACGGCGCCGGCAAGAGCACGACGCTGAAGAGCCTGATGGGCGTGCTGATGCCGCGCTCGGGCATGGTGATGCTCGATGGCGCCAACATTGCGGGACGAAAGAGCCACGCGATCGCCCGGGGCGGGGATGCAGCTCGTGCATGAGAACGCAGGATATTCGGCAGCCTGAGCGTCGAGGAAAACATTGTTCTCGCCGGGCTGACCGCGTCCAAATGCTGGCCACTCGAGCGCATTTACGAGATGTTTCCGCGGCTCAAGGAGCGGCGCACCAGCCGCGGCACCGATTTGTCCGGTGGCGAGCAGCAGATGCTTGCGATTGCACGGGCGCTGGTGCGGGATCCCAAGATCGTCCTGCTCGACGAGCCGTTCGAGGGGCTCGCGCCGGTGATCGTTCGCGACTTGATGATCGCCTGCCGCAACCTCGCCGCGGCGGGCCAGACCATCGTGCTGGTGGAGCAAAATCTGGCGGCGACCCTGGCGCTGGCGCAACGCATCTACATCATCAATAACGGGCACATCGTTCACGAAGGTTCGGCGCAGGAAATCAGGGCGCAGCCTGAAGTTCTGCAGCGCTATCTCGGTGTCTGATGCTCTATCCTTCGGCGGGCCGATGTTTTCGCCGGCTTCTGATCGGTCAATCCCCGCGACCGAAGACAAGCAGCGCCGGCAGCTCACATTCCCTTCGGCGTATCCGTGGGAAGCTCGAACACCAGGCAGGTCGTGGTGGCATGCGCCAGGAGGCGGCCCTTGGCGTCGGTGATGCGCGCCTCGGCGGTCGCGGCGCGGCGGCCGACGTTCAGGATGCGGCCTTCGCTGCGCACCGCGCCGGTATCCCTGGTCATGCCGCGGATGAAACTGATCTTGAATTCCAGCGTGGTATAGCCGGTCCCCGCCGGCAGCATCGAATGCACCGCCAGTCCCATCGCGGAATCCAACAGCGTCGCGGCGTAGCCGCCATGCACCGAGCCGATCGGGTTGTAATGCCGGAAGGCAGGGATGCTGTGGAAGGCGACCACGCCAGGCTCGACCGTGAAGTCGAAGGGTTCGATGGGCTGCATGATCGGCGGCGCCGGCAGCCTGCCGTCGAAAATGGCGCGGACGAAATCGATCCCCGCCATCGACGCCATGACTTCTGGAGGCGTCACGCCGTATTCGACTTTGCGGGCGGGTGGGGCGTCCATTGGGTCATCCTTTGGAGATTGCAATGATATCCATCATACTAAATGATCGATAGTGACTCCAGCGCCTCCGTCATTGCGAGCGTAAGCGAAGCAATCCATACGCCATACGACGCGTAGAGAGGCTGGATTGCTTCGTCGCTTGCGCTCCTCGCAATTGTGCTAGTTCACTAATTCGCTGATTGAATCTTCGCAACGGAGGATTCGATGCGCGACAACAGCTATGACCGGACGATTGAGCGGAATTACCTGCAAAAATGGAGATTTCTGATCCCGGAATATGAGGCGGTGAAGGCTGGCCGGTCGGAAGCATTCCGTCGGGTAGGCGATTTCTACCGTCATCATGGGACCTGTTCCCAGACCTTCCGGAAATATTATAACCGCTATCTGCGGAGCGGCGCGGAGGCTGATCTACTGCCGCAGCGCCGCGGGCCGAAGTGGCGGGAACGGCGTGAACCGGAAGGCATCGAGGCCGAGATCGTCGCTTTCCGGCAGCGGGGGATGAACCGATACGAGATCCATGCCGCCTTGCGCGAGCGGCGCGACACGCTACCCTCACCCTCGACCATCTACCGGGTCCTGAAACGGTATCAGCTGAACCGCCGCACACCGGCGATGCGCGAGGAGAAACGCCGCATTATCAAGGACAAGCTTGGTGAACTGGGCCACGTCGACCTGCATCAGCTGCCCCGCGACATGTTCCTCGCGCCACCCTCGGCCGCGGCCTATGTCGTTAGTCTGCTCGACAGTTGCTGGCGACTGGCCTGGGCCGAGGTCATCACCTCCAAGAAGGCGCTGCCGGTCATGTTCAAGACGCTGAAGATGATCAATACCCTCAACATCACCTACGGGCTCGTCTTCGCCGAAATCCTGTCCGACAACGGCGCCGAGTTCGCATCCCGCAACACCCCTGAAGAGCATCCCTTCGAGGCCATGCTACTCGAACTCGGCATCAAGCACCGCTACACAAGGCCCTATCGGCCGCAGACCAATGGCAAGATCGAACGCTTCTGGCGCACCCTCGACGACGATGTCATCGACGGCGCAACCTTCGACAATCTCGATCACTTCGCCAATGAACTCTTCGAGTATCTGGTCTATTACAACAACCACAGGCCTCATCAGGCCCTCGGCGGACAAACACCAAAGGACTTCGCCCTGACCAAAACCCAGCCCACTCAATCAGCGAATTAGTGAACTTGCACAGCAATGACGGGAGGGCGACCTACGCGCGCTTTTTCGTCCGCATCAGATCGGCAAACCGCTGGAACAGATAATGCGAGTCGCGCGGGCCGGGGGAGGCTTCCGGGTGATACTGCACCGAAAACACCGGCTTGTCGTCGAGCTGGATGCCGCAATTGGAGCCGTCGAACAGCGAGACGTGGGTTTGCGTGGCGCCCTTCGGCAGCGTCGCCTGATCGACGGCAAAGCCGTGGTTCATCGAGGTGATTTCCACCTTGCCGGTGGTTTCGTCCTTGACCGGATGATTGGCGCCGTGGTGGCCCTGATGCATCTTCTTGGTCCTGGCGCCGACCGCCAGCCCCAGCATCTGATGGCCGAGGCAAATGCCGAAGGTCGGAGTCCCCGAGTTGATGACCTTCTGGATCACCGGCACAGCGTATTTGCCGGTCTCGGCGGGATCGCCGGGGCCGTTCGACAAGAACACGCCGTCAGGCTTCATCGCCAGGATGTCTTCGGCCGAGGTGGTCGCCGGCACCACCGTGATCTTGCAGCCGACGCCGGCGAGCAGCCGCAGAATGTTGCGCTTGATGCCGTAGTCGATGGCGACGACGTTGAATTCGGGCTCGGTCTGGCGGCCGAAGCCTTTTTCCCAGACCCACGGCGTTTCGTCCCAGGTGAAACGCTGGCTTGAAGTCACCAGCGGCACCAGGTCCATGCCCTCAAGGCCGGGCCATTCGCGCGCCTCTTCCTTGAGGCCGTGCAGATCGAACTCGCCGTCCTCGGCGTGGGCGATCACGGCATTGGGCATGCCCTTCTCGCGGATCAGCGCGGTCAGCGCGCGGGTGTCGATGCCGGAAAGGCCGATGATGCCGCGCGCCTTCAGCCAGCGGTCGAGATGACGCGTGGCACGGTAGTTCGAGGGGTTGGTGATACCAGCGCGCAGGATCACCCCGCGCGCGCCCGGCGTCGCCGCCATGTTCACCGTCTCGATGTCTTCGTCGTTGGTGCCGACGTTGCCGATATGCGGAAAGGTGAAGGTGATGAGCTGTCCGGCATAGGAGGGGTCGGTCAGGATCTCCTCATAACCGGTCATCGCGGTGTTGAAGCATACTTCGCCGACCGCATGGCCTTCGGCGCCGAGGCCAAAGCCTTCCAGCACGGTGCCGTCGGCAAGCACGAGGAGCGCGGTCGGCTTGTGGTCCGGCCAGGCTGAGGCGTTTTCGCTGTGGGTCATGAGCGCATTACATAGTCTCCGCCCGCGCAGGCGTCAAAGCCGGAAACGGCCGATTCACATGCGGTTTGCGCATATTTGACAGACGGGGCCGGTCTCCTAATCTGCGGACCGCCGCTAGCCGCCGATTTCCCCGAGATTTCCCGATTCCGGAGCCTGCGAATGGACGATACGATGCCGATCTTGCTGGTTCCGGGTCTGGTGTCGTCACCCCGGATATTTGCCCCCGTGGTGCCCGCGTTGTGGCGGTCCGGCCCGGTGACGGTCGCCAACCACATTCGCGATGACAATATGGGGACGATCGCGCGGCGGATTCTCGCCGAGGCGCCGCCGCGCTTCGCGCTGGCCGGGCATTCGATGGGCGGCTACATCGCGTTCGAAATCATGCGGCAGGCGCCGGAGCGGGTGGCCAGACTGGCGCTGATCAACACCCAGGCGCGCCCCGATACGCCGGAGGCGACGGCCCGCCGCCGCGGCCAGGTGGCGCGGGCACAGGCAGGTGAATTTCGCGCCATCCTCGATGAGTTGTTCCCGGGCTTCGTGCATCCGTCCCGGCGCGACAACGCCGATCTGCGGCAGCTGGTCTACGACATGGGGGATGATGTCGGCGTCGAAGCCTTTGTCCGCCAGCAGACCGCGATCATGGGCCGGCCGGATTCACGCCCGACCCTGGCGTGGATCAAGTGCCCGACGCTGGTGCTTTCCGGGGACGAGGACAACACCATCCCCAATTCGCTGTCGAGGGAAATGGCGGACGGCATTCATGGGGCGAAACTCGTGATCCTTTCCCATTGCGGCCACCTTCCGCAGGTCGAACAGCCGCAGGCGACGGCGGACGCCCTGGTCGATTGGCTGCGGATTTAGTGCCGCCGTGCGGCACAAGAGTTGTGTGAATGCCGCGAAGCGCCTAGATCAGGGCTTGGTAGCGGCCAGCGAGAGGACGAGAGACGATGCTGCGTGACGACATCAACAACGCGGTCAAGGAGGCGATGCGGGCCAAGGACGAGCGCAAGCTCTCCACGCTGCGGATGGTCAATTCGACCATCAAGAATGCCGACATCGCCGCGCGCGGAGAGAGTAAGCCGCCGCTTAGCGACGCCGACCTGCTCGGCGTGTTGCAGAAAATGATCAAGCAGCGCCAGGAGTTGGTCGAGCTGTACGACAAGGGCGGCCGCGCCGAACTCGCCGCGCAGGAGCGCGAGGAGATCGCGATCATCTCCGCTTACTTGCCGAAACAAATGTCGGACGCCGACGTGACCGCGGCGATCGCGGCCGCCATCGCCGAGACCGGCGCTGCGGGAATGAAGGACATGGGCAAGGTGATCGCCATCCTGAAGGCGAAATATGCCGGGCAAATGGATTTCGGCAAGGCCAGCGGCATGGTGAAGGCGGCGCTGACGGGATAATTCGTAAGGGAGGTGAAAACCTCTCAACGTCATGCCCGGCCTTGTGCCGGGCATCCACGTCCTTCGAACTCACAACGAGTAAGACGTGGATGGCCGGGACGAGCCCGGCCATGACGCAAGGAGTCAGGGACGACCAAGGCTTTCCTCATGCTCACCGAGACCACCGACTACGAAAAACTCTACCGCGATTTCCGCTGGGACATTCCGGCGCGGTTCAACATCGCCACGGCCTGCTGCGACCGCCATGCCGACGGCGGCAAGCTGCTGGCGCTGATCTATGTTGACGAGGACGGCGGTAGCTCACGCACCTCGTTCGACGAACTCGCCGCGATGTCGCGGCGCTTCGCCAATGTGCTGAAGGCCGCTGGGCTGAAGCGCGGCGATCGGGTCGCGGTATTTCTGTCGCAGTCGCTGGAACTGCCGATCGTGCATCTGGCGGCGTGGCGTTCCGGGCTGGTGTCGATCCCGCTGTTTGCGCTGTTCGGCGAGGACGCGCTGGAATTCCGCCTGTCGAATTCCGGCGCCAAAGCCATCGTCACCGACGAGGCGGGTTGGGCGAAGATCGCGAAGATCCGCGACCGGCTGCCCGCGCTGAGCGATATCTACGTCACCGGCGGCGCAGCGCCGGCCGGGGCGAAATCGTTCTGGTCATCGGTCGACGCCGCATCCGACCAATTTTCGACCGTCGACACCTCGGCGGAGGATCCCGCCATCATCATCTACACCTCGGGCACGACAGGAAACCCGAAAGGCGCGCTGCATGCCCATCGCGTGCTGCTCGGCCATCTGCCGAATGTCGAGATGGTGCATGATTTCATGCCCAAGCCCTTTGACGTGATGTGGACGCCCGCCGACTGGGCGTGGATCGGCGGATTGTTCGATGCGCTGTTTCCGGCCTGGTATCATGGCGTGCCCGTGGTCGGGCACCGCGCGAGGAAATTCGAGCCGCAGGCGGCGATGCAGCTGATGGCCGATCACGGCGTGCGCAATGTGTTCCTGCCGCCGACCGCGCTGAAGCTGATGCGGCAGGCGGAGGTCAGGCATTCCGGCGTGAAGCTGCGCAGCATGCTCTCGGGCGGCGAGTTGCTCGGCGCCGAACTCCTGGAATGGGTGCGCGCGACCTTCGGCATCGATGCCCATGAGGTCTATGGCCAGACCGAGTGCAATCTCGTGGTCGGCAGCAATTCCAGGCTGTTTCCGATCCGGCCGGGTTCGATGGGCAAGGCGACGCCGGGATTCGATGTTCGTATCGTCAATGAGCGCGGCGAGGAACTGCCCACCGGCAGCCGCGGCATCATCGGCGTGCGCCAGCCCAACCCTTGCACCATGCTAGGCTACTGGAAGAACGAGGAAGCCACGCTCAAGAAATTTGCCGGCGAATTCCTGCTCACCGGCGATCTCGGCGTCCAGGATGCGGACGGCTATTTCTGGTATGTCAGCCGCGAGGATGACGTGATCACCACGGCCGGCTATCGCGTCGGGCCGTCGGAAATCGAAAATACGTTGATGAAGCATCCGGCGGTGGCGATGTCGGCGGTAGTCGGCATTCCCGATCCGGTCCGCACCGAATCGATCAAGGCGTGGATCGTGCTGCGTCCGGGCTTTACGCCCGGTGACGCGCTGGCGCGCGAGATCCAGGAGTTTGTGAAGGTGCAGCTCGCGGCGCATGAATATCCGCGCTTCGTGCAATTTGCCGACTCCTTGCCGATGACCGCCACCGGCAAGGTGCTGCGGCGGGAGCTGCGGGGGTTGGGTTAGTCGCTGTCGTCCCTGCGAAAGCAGGGACCCATAACCACAGTCGGTACTTCTTTGCACGCTGGCCGTTGTCTTTCTTTTCCGCCAATCACCGCCGCGGAGTATGGGTCCCCGCGTTCGCGGGGACGACGCGAGAGATTTTGACCCAGATCAACACCCTTTCGTCGTGGCTTGCGTCAATGCACGCAAACAATTCGGGGGAAGCCGATGACATCCATCTCCGGCAAGGTTGATCCGGTGGTACGCCAGATCGCGGTCGCTGACATCGCCGAGGCGCTGGGGCAGGGCCTGCGTGATTTCCAGGCCGCCCCGCTTTACGGTCTGTTGTTCGGCGCGCTCTATGCCGGCGGCGGCATCATCATTCTGCTCTGCCTGACCGCGTTTGGACTGGTCTATCTGGCCTATCCTTTGGCGGCCGGCTTTGCGTTGATCGGTCCGTTTGTCGCCATCGGCCTTTACGAGGTCAGCCGCCGGCGCGAGGCCGGGCAGCCGATTTCGATTGCCGCCATCTGGTCGGCCGTGGCGTCTCGCAGCGAAATCGGCTGGATGGCCTTTGTCACGCTGTTCATCTTCGTGATCTGGATGTACCAGGTCCGCCTCCTGATCGCGCTGTTGATCGGGCTCAACGCCTCGTTTTCCAGCCTGCATGAATTCATCACGGTGGTGCTGACCACCAATGAAGGATTGGTGTTCCTCGCTATCGGCAACCTTGTCGGTGCTGCGCTGTCGCTAATCCTGTTCTCGCTGACCGTGGTGTCGTTCCCGCTGCTGCTCGACCGCGACGTCGATTTCGTCACCGCGATGGTGACGAGCGTGCGCGCCGTCGTCACAAGCCCGCTCCCGATGATCGGATGGGCCGCGATCATCGTCGTGCTGCTGATCGTCTCGGCGCTGCCCTACTTCCTCGGCCTCCTGGTGACGCTGCCGGTGCTCGGCCACGCCACCTGGCATCTCTATCGCCGCATCGTGGCGCCGGTGGCGCTTTGACCGTCATTCCGGGGCGCGCGCTAGCGCGAACCCGGAATCTCGCTCCAATTATTTCGGGATTCCGGGTCCACGCGAAGACGCGTGTCCCGGAATGACGCCGGTTGGCGAGAACCACTACGGCGTCTTGATCCCCAGCTTGTTCAACGCCGCCAGCATCCGCTGCGGTGGGCCCGTCTTGATGACCAGCGCGTCGCCGGTTTCCAAGAGGCTCTTCAGGCTCGACAGGATCGCGGGCCAACCCTGGCGGCCGCCGGAGAGGATGTCGTCGTCGAGCGGCCGGTCATGCGACTCGGTCATGGTCAACCGAACGGCTTCGCCGGCGGGCTCGATCTCGTAGGCCACGAGCGTCGGTCCAAGCTTTTCGATCAGTTCCGGCCAGTTGACGTTGAAGGTGACCGTGAGTTTTTTCGGTGGATCGCATTCGATCACCTCGCCGCTGATATGCAGCGCGCCATTCGGCGTGCGCACGATATACGCGCCGCCGACCCTCAGATCGACCTCGACCGAATTGCCGAAGAAATACTTCCGGCTGAACTCGCTCCTGGTCAGCGCTTCCCACACCTTCTCCGGCGTGGCGGCGATGTAGATCGTGTAGACGGTGGCTGGTTTGAAATGGTCGATGTTCATCACATCCTCAGCTATCGAGCTTCAGCGCGGCGTATGGGATCTCAAGCGGCCGTCCGGTCTCAAGTATGCTCTTGAGGCTGGACAGGATGGCGGGCCACCCCTTGGAGATGCCTTCCAGAAACTTGCTGCCCTCGACGAAGCCTTGATGCGTCAGCGTCAGCTTGACGAGTTTGCCATACGGCTCGAGTACGAACGTCGCGAGCGCAGGAAATTCGTTTCGATACCTGTCCGATTGATTCACGAACGTATAGGCCAGCCGCCGCGGCGGGTCGCATTCGACGACCTCGCCGGCATCGGAGACGGTGCCATCGCTTCGCACCATCTCGAATGAGGAGCCCACTTTCCAGTCCGATCTGAGCCGGGCGCCGAACCAGTAGCGTTCGGTGAAATTGCCATCGGTCAAGGCATGCCAGAGTTTTTCCGGCGTGGTCTCGATATAGGTGACGTAGATGAATTCGGGCTTAGGCATGGGTCTGTTCCTTTGCCTGACACGACGGAAGGTCGGCCGGCAACGGGCGGCCGGTTTCCAGCATGCTCTTCAGGCTCGCAATCACCTTCGGCCAGCCGCCGGAAATATCGCGCAGGGTCTTGCCGCCTTCGTCGAGGTTGTCGTGCGTCACCGTCAATTTGACGATATTGCCGCGCGGTTCGATGTCGAACGTCACGCGCGAGGTCCGTTCGCGCTTTGCCTCGTCCGAACAGGGATCCCAGGTGTAGGCGAGCCGCCTCGGCGGATCCGATTCCAGCACCTTGCCCTCGACGCGCGGCACGCCTTGCCTGGCCAATCGGAACGGCGATCCGGCCTTCCAGTCGGAGGTTAGCCTGTGGCCGAACCAGTAGCGCTCGGTGAAATCGCCGTCGGTCAATGCGTGCCAGAGCTTCTCCGCCGAAGTCTCGATATAGGTGGTGTAGACGAATTCCGGTTTACTCATCGCGCTTCTCCAGTTGCCGTTTCAATTCGCTGAGCGCGGTGAGCTTGCCGCGCTCGAATTTCTTGATCCACCGCTCGCCGATCTGATGGATCGGCACCGGGTTGAGGTAGTGCAGCTTCTCGCGGCCATGCCTGAAGGTGGTGACGAGATTGGCCGCTTCGAGAATGACAAGGTGCTTGGTCACGGCCTGCCGCGTCATGGCGAGGCCGTCGCAGAGTTCGTTCAGGGTCTGTCCGTTCTTGGCGTGAAGCCGGTCGAGCAGCGAACGTCGCGATGCATCGGCCAAGGCTTTGAACACGTCGTCCATTTCCATGGTTTGGAAAATAGGCAACCAAATGGTTGCATGTCAAGAGGGTGTTTTGGCGGCCGCGTTTGGCTGTGCTAGCGTCGGTGCGATCAGCCAACGCAGATTGGTTTCGACAGCCTGGGTGGAAAAAACATGAACCGTTACGTCAAATCGGCAACTTATCTTTCGGTCTTCTTCTTCCTCTGCGGCGGCGCCGTTGCCCAACAGCAGCTGATCGGGGCACCGCCCGAAGCCTCCAACATGAAACTGGTCGGGTACAACGACCTGCAGGCCCGCAGCGCCTATCAGCCGACCATCCATCATCAGGGCGACCGCTGGATCGCCTATATCGGACATCACGGCGGCACCGACGAGATTCCCGATCCGGTCAATCCGATGACCGGCAAGGCCGAACCGAACGGCACCTCGATCGTCGACGTCACCGATCCCGCGCATCCGAAATATCTGCACCACATTCCCGGTCAGGAAGGAAAATACGAAAGCGGCGGCGCCCAGATGGTGCGTGTCTGCGACGGCAAGCAATTGCCCAAGGGCGACCCAAATGCGGTCTACATGCTGCGTGCGGTCGGCAGTACGGGGCATGAGATCTGGAATGTCGCCGATCCCTCCAATCCCGTTCTCGTCACCCACATTGGCGCGGGCCTGAAGGACACGCACAAGAACTGGTGGGAATGCAACACCGGCATCGCTTACCTCGTGTCGGGCGCGCCTGACTGGCGCACACGGCGCATGACGCAGATCTACGATCTCAGCGATCCCGCGCACCCTAAGAAGATCAGGGATTTCGGGCTTCCCGGCCAGGAGCCCGGCTCGACGGGTGCGGTGCCGACCGAACTGCACGGGCCGATCTCGACCGGTCCCGAGGGCAACCGGGTGTATTTCGGATACGGCACCGACAAGGGCGGCTTCCTGCAGATCGTCGATCGCGACAAGCTCCTGAACGGGCCGAAGGAGCCGACGCCGGATAATCTGCGCTATCCGGAAATCTCGCGGCTGGCGATGTCGGCCTTCAACGGCGCCCACACCACCTTTCCGATGCTGAAGATGCCGATCGCCGAATTCGCTCACGACAAGGACGGCAAGACCCGCGACATCGTCATGATCGTCGATGAGGCGATCGTCAACGAATGCGCCGAGCCGCGGCAGATGGTCTGGTTCGCCGACGTCACCACCGAAAACCGGCCGATGATGATTTCGAGCTATACCGTGAAGGAGGCCAGCGGCGCGTTCTGCGAGCGGGGAGGGCGGTTCGGTTCGCATTCCTCCAACGAGAGCATGGCGCCGGTCTACTACAAGAAGATGGCGTTCATCTCGTTCTTCAATGCCGGCGTGCGCGCGCTCGACATCCGCGATCCCTATCACCCGACCGAAGTGGGTTATTTCATCCCCGCGATCACGGCCGCGACCGACAAGCGCTGCGTCAAGATCGACGGCAAGGATCGCTGCAAGGTCGCGATCCAGACCAACAATGTCGAGACCGATGAGCGCGGCTACATCTATATCGTCGATCGCGCCAACACCGGCCTTCATATTCTGGAACTGACGGGTGCGGCGCGCGCCGTGGCCGGTCTGCCATGAGGCAGTGAGACAAGATGCGTGGACTGCTGATATCGACGTTTGCGGTTGCGATTTTCGCAGCGTCCGGTTTAGCCGGTGATCAGCATGTCCGCGTCACCCGCGAGGGCTGGCGCGAGATCGCCTGGCCGTTTCCGCGCGATGGATGGCCTGCCGGGCGCGCCTACCGTTGCGAAACGGAGGCCTGCGGCGGCGATGTCGAGGTCTATGTGCGGCCCAAGATCGGCTTCTGCAACTGTGACACCGGAGTGGCCGATGACGACGAAGTCGACCGTGTCGCCGATCTCGATCTGATGAGCGAGCGTTTCGTCCCGCTTCGCGAAGGCGAGGTGATCCGCGTCGCCGATATGCCCGGACGCTTGCGCGCCTATGACCTGCGCATGTCGGACGGCTCGCGGCACACCGCCATCGGCATCGCGGTGTCGCGCGGTTGCGACCTCATGGTCGCGGTGGCGAAAGGAGCGGGGGCGGCATCGGACGTTCAGCCTGTCGCGCTGGATTTTCTCGGCTCGCGCGACATGACGCGCTGGATGACGAAGGCCATGGACGGGGGGTGAGACGACCGCTCTCTCCCCTTCTCCCCTTGTGGGAGAAGGTGCCCTCGCGAAGCGAGGGCGGATGAGGGGTCTCTCTCCGCGGATGCAGACCCCTCATCCGGCACGGACTTCGCATAGCCGATGCAAAGCATCGGCGTCCCATCAAAAGAGCGGCGGCCGATGGCCGCCTGTGGCCACCTTCTCCCACAAGGGGAGAAGGAAGCAGGGCCGCTTCCGCTTACGCGTCAACCATGCATAATCGCGAAAACGTCTCGATTGGATCGCGAGTCCGCCATGTCCCTTCAGCTCTACCTCGCCTTTGTCGCCGCCTGCATTGGGCTCGCATTGTTGCCGGGCCCGGTCGTGACGCTGGTCATCGCCAACGGCCTGCGGCATGGCACCCGCGCGGCGCTGACCAACATCGCCGGCGTACAGGCGGGACTGGCGATCGTGATCGGCATTGTCGCGGTCGGATTGACCTCGCTGATGGCCACCATGGGCTACTGGTTCGACTGGGTGCGCTTTGCCGGCGCCGCCTATCTGGTCTGGCTCGGCATCAAGCTGATCCGCGTCCCCGTGGTGGGCGTCGAGGCCAAGGCGCCGCCGCCGCCGCGCGGCGGGTTTTTCCTGCAGGGCTTTCTGGTGCTGCTCAGTAACCCCAAGGTGCTGGTGTTCTTCGGCGCGTTCATCCCGCAGTTCATGGACATGAGCCAGGACCATGTCTCGCAGGTGGCGCTGCTCGGGGTAACCTTCATGGTCACCGCGGCAATGACCGATGCGGCCTATGCGCTGCTCGCCGGTCGCGCGCGGCGGTTCTTCTCGGCGCGCCGTACCCGGCTGTTGTCGCGCGTCTCCGGCGGCTTCATGATCGGCGGCGGCATCTGGCTGGCGCTGACGCGGGCAAGGTAACGTTCGCTAACCCGGCAGCAGCCCTCGCGCGCGCAGCTCCATCTCGATCTCGCCGAAAATATTCGCCAGCCGATCGGCCCATTCTCTTTCGCCGGCCTCGTCCGCAATCAGATCCTGGCGGATTTCGATGCCCGTATTCATCAATCCGCGCGCTTCGCCGTGCACCGGAATCGTATAGTCGGTCTCGTCGCTCACCGCATAAGGCTCGTTGTCGCCGACCACGAGATCGCCCGCCGCGCGCAGGCCTTTGAGCAACAGCCGCGGCAGGCGGGTGTCGCGCTGGTAGAGCGTGCCGACATGCCAGGGCCGCGTGATCCCGGCATAGACCGGCGTGAAGGAGTGCAACGACACCAGCACCGTCGGGATTCCGTTGTGAAGACGGTTGTCGATCACCTCGCGGATGCGGCGATGGTAGGGATCGAACACTTGCCGGCGCCGCGCCGCCGCGGCGTCCCGGGTGAGGCCTTCATTGCCGGGAATCACGGTTGATTCGCTGATGCGCGGGATCGAGCTTGGCGCCTGCGGCGGTCGATTGCAGTCGATCACGAGCCGCGAATAGCGCTGCGCGATCAGATGCGCGTCGAGATGTTTCGACAGCGCCTGGGCGACGCCGGCAATGCCGACGTCCCAGGCGATATGCCGGGTCATCTCGCTCTCCGGCAGGCCGAGATCGCCGAGCCGGCGCGGAATGGCGCGGCCGTAATGGTCCGAAGTCAACAGGAACGGCGAGGACCCGGAGGTATTTTCCTCCAGAACCGGCAGAACATCCTCCTCACCCAGGAGCAATGATGTGTCGCCGGCACGGTCTAAAACCATCTTTCGTTGCCCGTTTTGCCCAGTGAAGCAGCATAGCGATTTAGAAATGTGCAGGGATCGGTGTAGATTACACCCCGCAAAGTCATAATTATTGCATCAACGATGCCGCTCCTGACGATTCACCACAAGACCGAATATCGCTACGCGCACCCCGTCGCGTTCGGCGAACACCGGATCATGCTGCGCCCGCGCGACAGCCATGATCTGCGCGTGCTGTCCGGCAGCCTTGAGATCGTGCCGCAACCGATGCGGCTGCGCTGGATCCATGACGTGTTCGGCAACAGCGTGGCGATCGCGACCTTCGACGAGCGCGCCGAAACCCTCACCTTCACCTCGACCGCCACCGTCGAGCACAATCCGGCCGAGGAGTTCGCGCTGACCCCGGATGATCCGGCCTATTTCTATCCGTTCCTTTACGACGACGAGGAATTTCCCGACCTCGTCCAGTTCATCACGCCGCAATATGGCGATCCGCAAGGCGAGCTGACGGCATGGGCGCTGAATTTTCTCGATGCCGAAGGGCCGACGCCGACCTTCAAGATCCTCTCCGAAATGACTCACGGCATCCGCGAGGCCTTCACCTACCGCAGGCGGCATGAGCAGGGCACGCAGCATCCGCTCGATACGCTGCAGACGAGGTCGGGCACCTGCCGCGACTATGCGCTGTTCATGATCGAGGCGCTGCGGCGGCTCGGCATCGCCGCGCGCTTCGTGTCGGGTTATCTGTCCATCCCCGGCGACCGCGCCCAAGGTCTTGATGGTGACTATGACGGTGGTTATGCCGGCGGCGGCTCGACCCATGCCTGGGTCCAGGTCTATCTGCCGAGCGCCGGCTGGATCGAGTTCGATCCCACCAACGGCATCGTCGGCACCCGCGACCTCATTCGTGTCGCGGTGGCGCGCGATCCGCGCCAGGCCATCCCGCTGCATGGCACCTATCTCGGCCCGGCCGACGCCTTTGTCGGCATGGAGGTCAGCATCGACGTCGTCTCGGCCACTGAACCGGTGGAGGCCTGATGATGGAAATCAAGGTCGGCTTCGAGATCGCCTATACCGCGGCGGCGGCGACGCCGATGGTGATCATGCTCTCCATTCACCCCTCGCGCCGTCACGACATCATCGGCACCGAGAGCATCGTCGCCGAACCCGACGTGCCAATCGGATTTTACCGCGACAGTTTCGGCAATATCTGCGGCCGGCTGGTGGCGCCCGCCGGCGGCGTGACCTTGCGCGGCAGCGCGCTGGTGCGCGATTCCGGATTGCCCGACGCAGTAGTGCCGGACGCCCGGCAGCTGCCGATCGACCAGCTTCCCGACGAGGTGCTGCTCTATCTGATGGCGAGCCGCTATTGTGAAACCGACAAGCTGACCGACATCGCCTGGTCGCTGTTCGGCGCCACCAAGCCGGGCTGGGAGCGGGTGACCGCGATCTGCAACTTCGTGCACGATCACGTCACCTTCGGCTATCAGCACGCCCACCACATGAAATCCGCGCTCGACGTCTACGAGCAGCGCGCCGGCGTGTGCCGCGACTTTGCCCATCTCGCGCTGACCTTCTGCCGCTGCATGGGGATTCCGGCGCGTTATTGCACCGGCTACATGGGCGATATCGGCATTCCGCCCGAGCCCGAGCCGATGGATTTCTCCGGCTGGTTCGAGGCCTATCTGTCGGGCCAGTGGTACACCTTCGACGCCCGCCATGTCGTGCCGCGGATCGGCCGCATCCTGATGGGCAGCGGCCGCGACGCCGCCGACGTGGCGCTGACCACGAGCTTCGGGCGGATGAACCTCGCGAAATTCGTCGTCATCAGCGATGAAGTGGTGGCGGCTTGATCGGGGTTCGTCATTCCGGGATGGTGCGCTAGCACCAGACCCGGAATCTCGAGATTCCGGGTTCGCTCGTTTCACTCGCGCCCCGGAATGACAGAAGACCCATGAACTCCGATCACCTCTTCGTCTACGGCACGCTGATGCGCGGCTTCGATCATCCGATGGCGCAGCTGTTGTCGCGGAGCGCCGACTTTATCGGCGAGGCGCGCTGCCGCGGCCGGCTCTATCTGGTGAAGCATTATCCCGGGCTGGTTAGGTCGGACGACGCCGACGACGTCGTGTTCGGCGAATTGTTCCGGCTGCGCCGGCCTGCCGAGTTGCTGCGCGAGTTCGATATGTATGAAGCCTGCGGCGAGGGTTTTACCGAGCCGACCGAATATGTCCGGCAGATGCTGCAGGTGGCGCGGGACGACGGCGCCGCGGGCGAGGCCTGGACCTATATCTACAACTGGCCGGTCGACCGCCTGCCCCGCATCGCCTCCGGGCGGTTTCTGGTGGGGTAGGGGCCTGCCACCTCATACTCCGTCATTCCGGGGCGCGTCGAAGACGCGAGCCCGGAATCCATAACCACCATCGGGAGTATGGATTCCGGGCCTGCGCCTTGCGGCGCATCCCGGAATGACGACGGAAGCTGTGAATAGCGGCGAGAAGCCCGATAATCTTCGTAATTTCGGCTCGCCGCCCTATATCCCTAGTCGGTTGGCCAAGACTTATTAAAGACACCGGCCCCGACTCACCGCAAAATCCGGACCAATGCGCTTTACGCCCCAATTCCTCGATGAGCTGCGTGCCCGGCTTCCGGTTTCGGAAGTCGTGGGCCGGCGCGTGAAGTTGAAGAAGGCGGGGCGGGAGTGGAAAGGCCTATCGCCGTTCCAGCAGGAAAAATCGCCTTCGTTCACCGTCAACGACCAGAAGGGATTTTACCACGACTTCTCCTCCGGCAAGCACGGCGACATCATCACCTTCCTGATGGAGACCGAGGGCGTCGGTTTCACCGAAGCCGTCGAGCGCCTGGCCGCGATGGCAGGTCTGCCGCTGCCGGCGGTGACGCCCGATGCCGCGCGCCACGAGCAGCGTCGCAAGACGCTCTATGACGTGATGGAACTCGCCGCAAAATTCTTCGCCGAGACGCTGGCCTCGCGCCTTGGCGCCAAGGCGCGCGGCTATCTCGCCGATCGCGCGATTTCCCCCGCCACGCAAGTCCAGTTCCGCATCGGCTATGCGGCGGGCGAAAAATACGCGCTGAAGGAGTATCTCGGTTCGCAGGGCATTCCGGTCGAAGACATGGTGGAAGCGGGGCTCTTGATCGCCGCCGACGATATTCCCGTGCCCTATGATCGGTTTCGTGATCGCGTAATGTTTCCGATCACCGATGTGCGCGGGCGCGTGATCGCGTTCGGCGGCCGGGCGCTGGAGAAAGACGTCGCGGCGAAATACCTGAACTCGCCGGAAACCCCGCTGTTTCACAAGGGCGACAATCTCTACAACCTCGCCGCCGCACGGCTCGCCACCCATAACGGCAGCCCGCTGGTAGTCGTGGAAGGCTATGTCGACGTCATTGCCATGGTCGGCGCCGGCTTTCCCGCCAGCGTCGCGCCCCTTGGCACGGCGCTGACCGAGAACCAGCTCGCGCTGTTGTGGAAGATGGCAGACGAGCCGATCCTGTGCTTCGACGGCGACCGCGCCGGGCAAAAGGCGGCGTGGCGCGCCGCCGATCTGGCGCTGCCGCATCTTGCGCCGGGAAAAAGTCTTCGTTTTGCGCTGCTGCCGGAGGGGCAGGATCCCGACGACCTCGTGCGCTCGGGCGGGCGGGCCGCGATCGAGGAAGTGATCGGCGCCGCGCGTGGATTGGCCGACGTGATCTGGTCTCGCGAAATCGAAGGCGGCACATTTGCGACCCCCGAGCGGCGCGCGGCGCTGGAGAAACGGATCGGCGAGCTCGCCAACGGCATCCGCGACGAGGTGGTGCGGCGCTACTATCGCCAGGATCTCGGCGAGCGCCTGCAGCGGAGCTTCGCGCCGGAGGCCGGCCGCAGCAGTTATGCGAGGGGCGGATATCGCGGCGGGCCTGCGGGCAATTACGGTCGCGAATCAGCAGGGCGTTTTGGCTCCCGGGGCCCTTTCACCCCGGGGGCGGCGGGCCGATTCGGCGGCCGGCCGGCGGCATCGGCCGGCAGCCAGACCATCAACCGCGGCCCCTATCAGGCGGCCAGCGCCCAGCTTGCGACCAGTCCGATCATGCGCGGCCAGCGCAGCGCGATGTCGCGCCGGGAGGCCTTGATCCTGCAATCCCTGATCAACCACCCCTGGCTGTTGCACGACCATCTCGAACAGGTGGCGGCGCTGGAATTGGCCCATCCCGAGGCGCACAAATTGCGCGCCGGCATCATCGCGGCCTTCGCCAACGAGCATCACCACTCACCGGAGCCATCCGAGCAAAGCGAGAAAATGCGCGCCGACCTCGAGGCGGGCGGATTTTCGCAAGGACTTCAAAGGGTTGAAGGCGCGATCACGACCTCGGCGGTGTGGGGCGCGCAAGCCGGGGCGGCGCGGGAAGACGTTCTTTCCACCTGGCACCAGCTCGTCTCCTTGCATCGCCAGTGGCACTCATTACTTAGGGAATTGAAGGATGCCGAGCTGGCCTTGGGAGAAGAGGCCAGCGAGGCGAATTTGGCGTGGCTGCGGGACGTCAAGGCGCGGATGGCGGAAATGGATGGCACCGAGGCCCTGATCGAGGGGTTCGGCGAGTCCTCCGGCCGGTTCCAGCGCAGCGTCTGAGCGGCATCTGATTAAAAATGCTGCGGACGGCCTCGGCCGGAACCGCAAAAAAACTCGCCAAATCCATGGTTTGGCGGCAAAAACAAAGTTAAGCGAGAGTTAACGGCCTTCGGGCTACACGTACGAATCCGGCGAGACAAATTCGGGGTGGCGAGAAGTCTGCGCCGCCCTTTGCGCGTCGTAAGTGACACGAGATCAAAAGAGCGGGCGCGGCAACGTACCCTGCGTGAGCGCGTTTAGGAGCATTGAATGGCCACCAAGGCAAAGACGCTGCAGGTTAAAGACAAGGAAAAAGACGACAAGGCAGCAGACGCTCCCGAGAAGGATTCAGCCGAAGCGCCGTCGCCGTTGCTCGATTTGTCGGACGCCGCCGTCAAGAAGATGATCAAGCAGGCCAAGAAGCGCGGCTTCGTGACCTTCGATCAGCTCAACGAAGTGCTGCCCTCCGACACCACCTCGCCCGAACAGATCGAGGACATCATGTCGATGCTCTCCGACATGGGCATCAACGTCACCGAGGCCGACGACGCCGACAGCGAGGAAGAGAAACAGGAAGAGGCCGAGGACGAGACCGACAACGAACTGGTCGAGGTCACGCAGAAGGCCGTCACCGAAGTCAAGAAGTCCGAGCCCGGCGAGCGCACCGACGATCCCGTCCGCATGTATCTGCGCGAGATGGGCACGGTGGAGCTGTTGTCGCGCGAGGGCGAAATCGCGATTGCCAAGCGCATCGAGGCCGGCCGCGAGGCAATGATCGCTGGCCTGTGCGAAAGCCCGCTGACCTTCCAGGCCATCATCATCTGGCGCGACGAGCTCAACGAGGGAAAGATCTTCCTTCGCGACATCATCGATCTCGAAGCGACGTATGCCGGCCCCGACGCCAAGAACAACATGAACCCGCTGCTCGCGGCGCCGGTCGGCCCCGACGGCCAGCCGCTCGCGGATCCCCCCAACGGCAATGGCGGTGCCATGCCGGCAGCGGTTGCGCCGCCGGCCGCACCGCCGTCGCCGACCCCGTTCCGTGCCGCGCCCGCCGCTGCGCCCGAGGGCGAGGAAAAGGATCCGGCGGAAGCCGCCGCCGAAGGCGACATGGATGACGACGAGTTCGAAAACCAGATGTCGCTCGCCGCCATCGAGGCCGAGCTAAAGCCGAAGGTGGTCGAAACTTTCGACAAGATCGCGGACAACTACAAGAAGCTGCGCCGCCTGCAGGAACAGGATATCTCCAACCAGCTGCAGAACGAGACGCTGTCGCCGGCGCAGGAGCGCAAATACAAGAAGCTGAAGGACGAGATCATCGTCGAGGTGAAGTCGCTGCGGCTCAATCAGGCCCGCATCGATTCGCTGGTCGAGCAGCTCTACGACATCAACAAGAAGCTGGTGTCGTTCGAGGGGCGTCTGCTTCGTTTGGGCGACAGCCACGGCGTCGCGCGCGAGGATTTCCTGCGCAATTATCAGGGCTCGGAGCTCGATCCGCGCTGGCTCAACCGCGTCTCCAAACTGTCCGCCAAGGGCTGGAAGAATTTCGTCCATCACGAGAAGGACCGCATCAAGGAGCTGCGCGGCGAGATCCAGCATCTGGCGGCGCTGACCGGGCTCGAGATCGGCGAATTCCGCAAGATCGTGCATGGCGTGCAGAAGGGCGAGCGCGAGGCGCGCCAGGCCAAGAAGGAAATGGTCGAGGCCAACCTTCGGCTCGTGATCTCGATCGCCAAGAAATACACCAACCGCGGCCTGCAATTCCTCGACCTGATCCAGGAAGGCAATATCGGCCTGATGAAGGCGGTCGACAAGTTCGAATACCGCCGGGGTTACAAGTTCTCGACCTATGCGACGTGGTGGATCCGGCAGGCGATCACGCGAAGCATTGCGGACCAGGCGCGCACCATCCGCATTCCCGTGCACATGATCGAAACCATCAACAAGATCGTGCGCACCTCGCGCCAGATGTTGAACGAGATCGGCCGCGAGCCGACCCCCGAAGAGCTCGCCGAAAAGCTCGGCATGCCCTTGGAGAAGGTGCGGAAGGTCCTCAAGATCGCCAAGGAGCCGCTGTCGCTGGAAACCCCGGTCGGCGATGAGGAAGATTCGCACCTCGGCGATTTCATCGAGGACAAGAACGCGATCCTCCCCATTGACGCCGCGATCCAGTCGAACTTGCGCGAAACCACCACGCGCGTGTTGGCCTCGCTCACCCCGCGCGAGGAACGCGTGCTGCGCATGCGCTTCGGCATCGGCATGAACACCGACCACACGCTGGAAGAAGTCGGACAGCAGTTCTCGGTGACCCGCGAGCGCATCCGCCAGATCGAGGCGAAGGCGCTGCGCAAGCTGAAGCATCCGTCGCGGTCAAGGAAGCTGCGGAGCTTTTTGGACAACTAAGCAAGATCATGACGGGACGCCGCCTTGTTGTCTGGTACAACACGCGCTGTCCCGTCTGCGATGCCGGCATCGACTGGCAGCGCAACAAACTACTCGCGGCGGTCCGCGCCGGCAGCGTGACGTTCAAGGACATCAACGAAGACCCCGACGCTCTGGCGGGCTATGGCGCGTCGCTTGACGACATTCGCCGCCGCCTGCATGCGACCGATGAAGCCGGCCGCTTGATCGTCGGCGCGGACGTTGTGATTGCGATGTGGCTGATAACGCCTGGAGAAGGTTGGTTGGCGTCACTGTTCGGCAATCGGGTGATGTTGCCGGTCACGCGATATGTCTATGATCGTTTTGCGGACGCGCTGTTTGCCTGGAACGAATGGAAAGGGCACTGGTAGGCGCGCCATTCCCGATAATGGTGTTGGGCGCGTTGCTATGACCGTACCGACTTCACCACTTCCTGCGCCACCAGCCGGCTTCCGCCGCCCGGCCCGTTATCATCATCTTCCTCACGCTGCCCCATCGCCATGATCGCGCTGCCCATCGCGGTTGAGCCCAAGGTGACGATGAAGCCGAACAGCAGGAGTCCGAGGGCTACGCCGGGCGAGCGGTCGGTGAAGATCAGATGGCGCAGGCCGCCGGGATTGAGCCAGAGCAAGCCGCCGACCAGGAACACCGCCAGTGACGTTCCGATTGCGAGGTTGATTGCGAGCAGCCGGAACAGCGGTATTCGCAGCAGTTTCGGTCGGCGTGGTGTGGTGCTCGGCATGTCTTATCTCGCGGATAGCCTGCGTTAGCCCTCCATCGGGGAATCTAGCATCGGCGTGCGGTCGTTCAAGCTAGTCGCCTTCGAACAGGGGTCACCTCGCCCCGCTTGCGGGGAGAGGTCGAAGCCGAAGGCTTCGGGTGAGGGGGCTATCCGCGAGTCGGAGTGCGTGGAGAGTCCCCCTCACCCCACCCTCTCCCCGCAAGCGGGGCGAGGGAGCGTTCCACCGTTGGAATCCTTACGCCCTACGCCGCCGCGCTCGCGGCCGGCTGCTGGTTGGCGATCACGTTCTGCCACAGCGAAGCGATGCTCGCTTGCGTTTCCGGCGCGATCAGGCAATGGCCTTCATTGTCAAAGCCGCAGAAACGCGCCGAGGGATCGCGGCGGACTTGCGACAGCGCCTGGTTGATCAGGTCGAGACAGGCCATGACCTGCCCGATATTCTCCAGCCGCGTGTGGTGCAATATATCAATGAGGCGGAACGCCATCACGGCGGGCTGGCCGAAGGAGATGCCGGGCCGGCCGAATTCGAAGAACACGTTGACCGCGGGCATCATGCCCTGGATTTGCGTCAAAATGCCCGCGGCCTCTTCCGCGCTGCAGGCGACGAGATGGGCGGTTTGCGTGGGCGTGGGCGAGGGTGTCGCCGGCGCGTCGGCGGCGATCCCTAAGGACGCGATCACCTCATGCTCAATCCAGCGCCGCACTTCAGGCGGCGCGTTGCGAATCTGGTCCGTGGTCAGGGTAATTCCGATCATGGTGGCTCTCCTTTGTTCTCACCTTAAGAGCGGCGCCGCGAGCGGTATTGATGCGGATCAAAGGCGCTTCGGGCGTATCCCCCGCCGAAAATGCCGTTCATTTTTGACGCGCCGGTTTTCTCCGTGCCATGATCCCTTGGAATCGAAGGGAAATCAGCATGTTCAGATATCGCCTGGCCGTCATCTTGGGCGCATTTCTCGCCTCCACCTCCGCCCACGCCGCCCGCTGCGGCGGCGACTTCAACAGCTTCGTGCAGAACTTCTCGGCGGAAGCCGCGTCCGCCGGCATTTCGCAAGGCGTGATCGCCTCCGCGCTCGGCGGCGTGCAGCAGGACATGGCGGTGCTCAATTTTGACCGCCGCCAGCGTTACACCTTCAACAAGACCTTCGAGCAATATGTCTCGACCCGCGTCGGCTCGGGCCGCATCAATGGCGGCCGCGCCATGCTGCAGCGCTATTCGGGTTTGTTGTCGAGCATCGAGGCCAAGTATGGCGTGCCGCGGCAGATCCTGGTGGCGATCTGGGGGCTGGAGACCGATTTCGGCAAAGGCGACATGGGCAAACTGCCGGTGTTTCGCGTGCTCACGACGCTCGCGCATGATTGCCGCCGCAGCGAATTGTTCCAGGGCGAATTGCTCGCGGCGTTGAAGATCGTGCAGCGCGGCGATCTTCCGATCAGCCAGATGATCGGCGCCTATGCCGGCGAGATCGGGCAGACGCAATTCCTGCCGTCGTCCTACATCAAATACGGCGTCGATTTCGACGGCGACGGCCGCGTCGATCTCCGCCACAGCGTCGCCGACGTGCTCGCCTCCACCGCGAACCTGTTGCACACCAACGGCTTCAAGATGGGCGCGCCCTATGGCGAGGGCTCAGCCAATTTCGAGGCGATGCGCGAATGGAACCACGCCACGATCTACCGCAAGACCATCGCCTATTTCGCGGACCAGTTGGTGGGAAGGTGAGAGGCACCGTCCGCCGTCAATCCACAGGTCGTCATTCCGGGATGCGCCGTCAGGCGCAAGCCCGGAATCCAAACTCCCGATCGTGGTTATGGATTCCGGGCTCGCGGCTCACGCTGCGCCCCGGAATGACGAACATTGGTTATTCCGCCGTCATTGCGACCCGTTTGCTCCTCGCAAGGACAGCGCGTGGGGGCGCCAGTTTCTGATTTTCCGAAATTGTCCTTGACGTCGCGGTAGAAGCAGTAATAGAGAGAATCATCCCGTCTCACAGGAGGGGCGGCTCGCGATCGTCACGGACGTAGAGCACGGGATGCGGTGGACGCGGATGGCGCTTCGACGAATGCGCCAGAGGCGGACGGCGAAGTCGTATGGTCCTGACGCCTCGACGCCGGCGTCAAGTTCTTGAGAAGCAAGCTTCTTAGGGATGACGGTGACAAGAAAGCCCGATCACCGGGGAGAGTACGAAGGAAACCGTTAAAACCATTGCGCGGGGAATGCCGGGTGTTTCCGGTGACCGTGGTGACTAACGCGCGTGTTTTCTACACCACGCGCGGCTTCTGTAACGGGCCTCGAAGAGTCAATCCCTTTTTGCGTTATCCACTCGCCGGGCACTTGCTTCTGTTCGGGATCGGCGCAGGGCCGTCGCCTGATGGGATTCATGAGAGGAACAGGTCGGCCAATCTGCGGAAAACGTGATCACATGATTTGGATGTGTCGACAACGCGCGTGACGGCCTGACCTGGTCCATCGTCCCGGCGAGGGGACTTCGCTTCGGGGGCGCCCGGTGCGATGGCCCGCCCGAAAACCCTTTTGTCCTCGCTGTTTTAGGCCGTTGTTGCCTTGGCAGCCGGCTTGAACGGCACATTATCCTTGAGCATGCGGAGCATGATCACGGCGAGCTTGCGCGCCAGCGCCACCTTGGCCTTGTTGGTGCCGGCGCGCCGGGCGATCCGCATTGCCCAGCTCTTGAGTTGCGAGCAACCCTTGATCGGCTTGGTCAGCATGATGTGGGCAGCTCATAAAGCGCCTCGCGCACGGAGGCGTCACCGTGCTTGCTGATGCGTCCGGTGTAGTCGGTCTGGCCGGACTGATACTTCTTCGGCGTCAACCCGAAATACGGCCCCACGTGCTTCGAGGATGTGAAGCGGGAGGGATCATCGATTGCGCAGGCAAAGGTAAGCGAGACGATCGGTCCGACGGCCGGCGTCGACATCAAGAGCCTGGCCTTCTCATGAAGGCGCAACATCGTGCGCACGCGCTTCTCAAAACCGTTGAACTCTACGAGCAGAACGGCGCGTGCCCGAAGCAGCGCCTGTCCGATCGTCTGAAGGTTCGGATGCCCCTTCACCAGCTCTTCGATGCGTCCGGCAAAATTTGTCCGTGTCGTCTTGCCGACCTTCAGCCCGAAGCCGCGCAAAATCCCGCGCAGGCTGTTCTCGAGGTCCAGAAGCTTGCTCTGCACCAGCTTGCGCGCCGTCAGCACCGCGCGGATCTCCTGAGCCGTGATCGACTTGCAGTGTACCGGCCGGAACCAGCCGAGCCGCATCAGTTGCGCGATCTTGCGCGCGTCGTTGCGGTCCGACTTCACCGGCATCGCCTTGAAGGCATCACTCACGTGCCGCGTCTCCAGAAGCTCGACCGCAAGGCCCGCCTGCTTCATGGCCGCATAGAGCCATTGCGACAGCGGCCCTGCCTCAAGTCCGATCCTGGCGGGCCCAAGCCCGAGCGAACCGAACCAGCCGATCAGCGCCCCCGGTTCGCTCACCACCTTGGCCTCCCGGACGATCTTGCCGCTCGCGTTGACCAGGCACACGCTCGAGTATCCCAATGACACATCGATTCCTGCATAATGATCCATGGTCGTCTCTCCTAGCTTGGAGCGAGGCCTATCCTCGACTCCGTCACACCATCATGTGAGGGACGACCGCCGGCCTTCCAGGCAAGCCGCGCGACGCGCGCCCCGAACAGCGCCGTAGCTAGTGCGGCTTGGTTGGAAGGCCTCCGGGGAGCCCGTTACCCCATCTGCGGGCGCATCGAGCGCCCGGCATTCCCTGCGCCCTCTGATCTCGAGGGCGAATGATACCTGTATAGCTCGGGTGTAACGCGCCGCGAGAATGATTTCGTCATGCCCGGCCTTGTGCCGGGCATCCACGTCTTAACACCGTTGCGGTGACAAAGACGTGGATGGCCGGGACAAGCCCGGCCACGACGGCCTTGAAACTGGTTCGCGTTCTGGCTGTTTGACATTCGGAAATGGCGTGAGCGATTTCGCCGCTACCTTGCCCTCCGGGGAGGGTGACGGAAGCCTCGTAGTCCGGTCATAGCCAAGGAGGCAACGGGTATCACGCCTCGTCAGACGCCCTTCTTCCCCGCCTTCTCCATCTTGCCGATCCGGCGCGCCATCACGTTCCAATAGGTGCCGGGCAGAAGGCGCTGCAGGAGGTCCATGAAGCGGGCATCGCTGCCGATCAGGATGCGCGGCTGGTTCTTCTCGATGCCCTGGATGATCCGCAGCGCGGCGTCCCTGGGCGTGGTCTTGGCGATCGCATCGAACCGCTCGATCGATTGCGCGCGGCGTTCATTGTCGGTGACGCCTGTGCCGGCGCGGGAGTTGCGCACGATATTGGTCAGGACGCCGCCGGGATGCACCACCGAAAGGCGCACCGTGCTTGCCGCCATCTGCAATTCGTGGCGGAGCGACTCGGAAAAGCCGCGGACCGCGAATTTGGCCGCGGCGTAGGCGGTCTGCCCCGGCGGCGCGACGATGCCGAAGATGCTCGAGAGGTTGACGATATGGGCCTCGCGCTGCATGGCGAGATGGGCCAGGAAGGCGCGCGTCGAATGCACCACGCCCCAGAAATTGATGTTCATCAGCCAGTCCATCTGCGCCTGATCGATTTCGCTGAACTGGCCGAGCAGGGCGACGCCGGCATTGTTGACGAGGATGTTCAGCCCGGGATGGGCCGCGATCGCGGCTTTCGCGAAGTCGGCGATCTGGCCGGGCTCGGAGACATCGACGCGGTGAACGCTGACTTTTCGTGAACTGCTCTTGCCGATCTCGGCGGCCACCGCCGCAAGTCCGGCCTCGTCGCGATCGGCCAGCGCCAGATCGCAGCCACGCGCGGCAAGCTCGATCGCCAGCGCCCGGCCGATGCCACTGGCGGCACCGGTCACGGCTGCGGCGGCTCCGGGAATCGCGGTCATGGGAGGTCACTCCGGCTCGCGGTAAGGAATTCGCCTTTTTGCGGGCTCGCCGCGCCCGGCGCAAGAGCGGGTGGGGCTTTGGAGCCGTCATTGCGAGCCAACGGGTCGCGCGAATGCGCGCCCGATGACAGGCTCCGCGAAGCAATCCCGCGCAGTCATTCAGGGGCGATGCGAAGCAGTCCCTCGTCCGTCATTCCGGGATGGTCCGAAGGACCAGACCCGGAATCTCGAGATTCCGGGTTCGATGCTTCGCATCGCCCCGGAATGACAGTGTCGCTCCCTTGCGCAAACGCTTCGCGTTTGTCGCAGGCAATGACGCGGGTAGCGCTTCCCCAAAAATCAAAAGGCGGGCTCGAGGCCCGCCGTTTCGAAAACTCTCTCGCCGCACTGGGTGCCCGGGCGGAGCGGAGGCTCCACCCGGGCTTGAAAGTTACTTCTTCTTGGCTTTCTTAGCCTTCTTCGCCTTCTTTGCCTTCTTCGCTTTCTTAGCCATAGCATCCTCATTTGGGTTAATGGATGGAAACGCGACACGAGGCATGCTCGGCGGAGGGCCAACCTCGCAACATCCTCAACTGTAATCCCAGCAGATTCGCAGGCTGCTGCCCCGCACTGTCACGCATGTGTCATCACGTTATCCACAGCTGTTATGCGTTTTGACGCGTTTTGGACGCCGCGATCGGCTCGATCAGGCGAATCCGGAGCCGCCGGAGTCGAACCAGCGCAGCGCGCGCGGGCCCGCCAGGGTTAACGGCGCGCCAACGCAGCGACGCATTCTGTATCGATCGAGGACGGCTCACCGCCATCTTCATCATTTCAAAACCAAGGCGCAGATTGCACAGCGCAAGGTGAGAGTCCGTTAAGCGACGTAGCTGCATGTTGTTCGCAAGACTACGGGGATAGTCATGGGCGGGCTGTTGGATAACAGGGGAGACAGGGCGATGCGCGCTCTGGTTTCACGATGCTGAACGTGCCGACGCTGTGGACGGCGTTCGTGATCAATTTTCTCGCGCTGGGCCTGATCTGGGCCTACGTGATGCGCAGCTATCCCACGTTCGAGGCGGCGCGGTTCTGGACCGGCTCGGCATTGGCCGCCGCCATTGGCGCGGCCATCGCGATGCTGATTATGGTCGTGGACTCGCTGATCCCGCTGTTGGCCGGCGGCACGGTCGTGCTTTTCTCCGGCTGCCTGGCCATGATGGGCATCCAGCGGTTTTACGACCAGCCGGTCACCTGGCGCGACACGGCGCTGATCACCGGATTGACCTTCGCCGCCATGGCGTTTTTCATGTTCGGCTACAACAGCACGACGCTGCGGATTGTGGTCTATTCGATAGCCCAGGCGGCGCCGCTGGTGCTGACGCTCAAATTGCTGATGTCGCCGCAGGATGGCCGGGTCAATCCCGGGGCCCGGCTCGCTGGCGTTATCTCCCTGCTCATTATCGGCATCTACGCCTTTCGCGCCGTGGGCAAGATCTTCCATATCGGTGGCGACTTCTCGTTCTCTCAGTTCAACGGGCCGCAGTCGGTCATGATCCTGGCGCTGATGTTCCTGTCGATGGCCATCAATTTCGGCTTCCTGCTGATGGCGATCGACCGGCTCCGCAACGAGGTCGCCGATCTGGCGCTGATGGACGATCTCACCGGGGTCGGCAACCGGCGGCATCTCTTGCAGCGCTTGACCGAGGAATGCGCGAGGTCGGAACGCAGCGGCGCGCCGTTTGCGCTGCTGGTGATCGATCTCGATGGCTTCAAGACGATCAACGACACCTACGGCCACGCCGCGGGCGATGCCTGCCTGCAGCACTTCACGCTGATGGCGCAGACAAGGTTGCGGCCCGGCGACATGCTGGCCCGCACCGGCGGCGACGAGTTCTGCGTCATGCTGCCCACCTCGACGCTGCGCGAAGGCGCGATGATCGCGCGCCGGATTATCGACGTGTGCCGCGCCGATGCCGCCGCCTGCATCGGAGGTGATATCCCGATCGCGGTCTCGATCGGCGTCGCGCAATGGACCCGTGAGGTCGGCGCATTCCCGGACCGGCTGATCGCCGCCGCCGACCACGCGCTCTACGTCGCCAAGAAGGAGGGCAGGAACCGCCACGCAGTGTACGAGCTCTCGCCGCCGCTGGTGCCCGAGGCCGAGGTGGTAGCTGACCTGGCGCTGCGCAGGCACGCCTAAATCATGCTAGGCAGAGGGCCCACCGGGCCTTGAACCATGACGTTCCGTCTCTTGGCGATGGCGCTTGGCGCAGTCGCCATTTTATCTTCCGCGGCCGCGCAAACCCCTGATCTCGCAACAGTCGCGAAACAATCGGGCACGCCCGAGATTCCCGGACTGAAGATGGTCTGGCTCGCGCCCTGGGGAGATGTTGCCAAGGCTCATCCCTGGCGCAACATCATCGTGCACCAGACCGAAGGACCGGCCGGCTCAGCCCGCGGCGGCGCGATCGAGCAGTCGAAAAACCCGACGCGGCGCGGCGTCATGGTCTGGGTGGAAACCGACGGCACGGTGTACTGGGCGGTGCCGGACAATCTCGTCCCCACCCATACCGACGGCGCCGACCGCAACGACAACAAATATATCGACAACAGCAAGACCTATCACCGGGTGAACAAGGACACCTCGATCGGGGTGGAATTCGCCGGCAACTATCCCGATGTCAGCCGCGGCGCCACCGAGGCGCAGATCGCGGCGTGGCGGATCCTGGTCAAGGTGCTGCGCGCGCGCTACGGCATTCCGCTTGATCGGGTCTATGCGCATAACTGGATCGACTTCAAGGACGCGCGCTACTGCGAAGGCTGTGCGCTGGCCACGCTGGCAAGACAGTGGGGGGAGTAGAAGCCGGCGTTGCAATCTGTCCGTCATTCCGGGGCGCGCGAAAGCGCGAACCCGGAATCTCGTGCTAGTCATCTCCGGATTTCGGGTTCATCGCGTTGCGATGCCCCGGAATGACGAGGTGGGGAAATCAAATCGGCTGCGCCATCCAGCTGAAGAACCGGTGGATCAGCCCGCGCCTTCGCCTGGTCGCCTCGGCCGACAGATCCTCGTCCTCGGCGATGCAGCGCTTGTAGAAGTAGTCCAGGAAGATCATGTCGTTCGGCTCGGTGACGTGAAGTTCTCCTGGCCGACGAACACGGTGTAGTCGTAGAAGAACGGCCCGATAAAGGGCACCGAGGGCGGCGTGGCGCGGTCCTTCGAGATCACGAATTGCGCGGGCTCGAGCCCGTGGTCGATCATGGCCTGCTCGACGGCGGGCAGCCTGCGCATGAATTCGCCCGAAAAGCCGCCGACGGTTGATTGCAGGGTGATCGACATGGCTGGCCCTTGAAGCCGGATACTGCCCGCGTGGGATCGGATCGCATATTACCCTGGATCATGATCCGATCAGGTTGAATCGGATCATGATCTCATCTCTTTGTTTGAGCATGATCTCCGCGCAAACGCGTCCCGCGTTTGTCGCGAGGAAAAGCCGGTGCCCACTTTTCGGGATCATGCTCTAGTCGGCCGGATGCCGCTTGAGGTTCAACACAATCTTGGCACACTGTTCGCGGCGTGATAGCCGGCGCAACGGCAGACAAGGCTTGAGGCACGGGAATTCGCAATGTCAGCATCGACCATATGGCCGGTCGCGGCGGGCCGTCGGCATCTATTTCGGGTCCACGGCATCAGGGCCCTGCACCTGATTCCGGCGGTTGTGCTGTTGCTCCACGCCGCGGTTCTGGCCGCCTCGGAGGAGCCGAGCAAGCCGTTCCTGGAAAAGAACAGCTTTTATCTGTCGTCCGCCGGTTTTCGTATCCAGGTCGCCAACGACCCGGCGGGGCAAAAAGCGCTGCGCATGCTGCCGGCGCATCGCTTCGTCGTGAACGGCGCTGGCGACGCCGTGCGTTATTTGTATGCCGAACCGCAGCATTGCGTCTGCATCTTCGTCGGCACCCAACAGGCCTATGACCGCTACCGCAATCTCCTCAGCCAGCCGCTGAAGCCGACCGACCATGTGCCTGCCGATTACAAGACCCAGGCCGGTGTGCTGCTGAGCAACCAGCCGCTGCGGCAGAGCACGGTGGGCGATCGCACCACGCTGTCGGACTATCTCGGCACCCTTCATTGAGGGGTGCCGGGACCGCTACCGCGGCAACAAAAAAAGCCGGCGTCGCCGCCGGCTTTCGTGTCTTGCTTCGATCCGCCTCGATTAATGCGCGGCTTCCAGTGCCGCCGCTTCCTGCCGCGCGATCGTGCCTTTGACCGCCGACTGCACCTTCTCGAAGGCGCGGACCTCGATCTGCCGCACGCGTTCGCGCGACACGCCGAATTCGGCGGCGAGATCCTCCAGCGTCATCGGCTCTTCCGCCAGACGCCGCGCCTCGAAGATGCGGCGTTCCCTGGGGTTGAGCACGCCGATCGCGCCGTTCAGCGCCTCGCGGCGATGATCGAACTCCTCGTGCTCGGCCATCAGGGCTTCCTGGTTGGGCGAGGTATCGACCAGCCAGTCCTGCCATTCGCCGGCCTCGCCGTCGTCGCGGATCGGCGCGTTGAGCGAGGCATCACCGCCGAGACGGCGGTTCATGTCGACAACGTCCTGATCCGTCACGCCGAGGCGCTTGGCGATCATCTTCACCTGGTCGGGGTGAAGATCACCCTCGTCCAGCGCGGAGATCTTGCTCTTGGCCTTGCGCAGGTTGAAGAACAGTTTCTTCTGGTTCGCGGTGGTGCCCATCTTCACGAGCGACCAGGAACGCAGGATGTACTCTTGTATTGACGCCTTGATCCACCACATGGCGTAGGTAGCGAGCCGGAAACCCTTTTCGGGCTCGAATCGCTTTACCGCCTGCATCAGGCCGACATTGCCTTCCGAGACGACCTCGGAAATCGGCAATCCGTAGCCGCGATAGCCCATGGCTATCTTGGCCACGAGCCGGAGATGGCTGGTGACAAGTTGATGTGCCGCGTCGCGATCGTCATGCTCGCGCCAGCGTTTGGCGAGCATGTATTCCTGCTGGGGTTCCAGCATCGGAAATTTGCGGATCTCGGCGAGGTACCGGGAGAGGCCGGATTCTCCGTTGAGAATCGGCAGGGTAGCTGTACGGGCCATTTAGCGCCCTCCAGTGGTTCAGGCCCCCGACAGCGGCGGGCCAGGCAGACGGCTGCTGTGTTAAAGCCAGTCGCTCTGCGATGTTCCGCGTTGGTTATTCAACGCAGGTGCAACATACACCAATTCGGGGGGCCTTTGGAAGGATATCCGCCGTCACGTCCCCGTGTGGCTGCCATAACCTATTGTCATAACGATACTTTTCAGAACCGCCTGCGTCATAGCGCCGCTCGCAGGCAATCCCGCAGGCGGGCCAGATCCTCCGGCAAATCCGAGATCCACTCGAGAATGGCCCCGGTTTTGGGGTGTTCCAGGGCCAGGAGGTATGCATGTAGCGCTTGGCGATCGAGGGCGGCCAGCGCCGCCTGGCTCTGAGGGCCGAGGTGGCTGGCCTTGGTCTTGAAGTGCGGGCCGTAGACCGCATCGCCCAGCAGGGGGTGGCCAATATGGGCCAGATGCACCCTGATCTGATGGGTGCGCCCGGTCTCGAGCTGGCAGGCGAGGAGCGCCGCGACCGGCTTGCCGTCCCGCCCCTGAAAGCTTTCCTGAACCTCCCAATGGGTGATGGCCTCGCGGCCGCCTTCGCGCACCGCCATCTTTTCCCGGGCGTGGGCGTGCCGGTCGATCGGCGCGTCGACGGTGCCGCGCTGCCGGTTTGGCACCCCCCAGACGAAGGCCATATAGCCGCGCCGCATCGCGCCGGTTCGGCCATGGTCGGCAAATTGCGCCGTCAGCGATTGGTGGGCGCGGTCGTTCTTCGCCGCCACCAGAAGCCCGGTCGTATCCTTGTCGAGCCGGTGCACGATGCCCGGGCGCTTGACGCCGCCGATCCCCGACAGGCTCGCGCCGCAATGGGCGATCAGCGCATTCACCAGCGTGCCGGTCTCATGGCCCGCGGCCGGATGCACCACGAGGCCCTTGGGCTTGTCGATGACGATGATGTCGTCATCCTCATAGACGATATCGAGCGCGATATCCTCAGGCGCTGGCTCGGCCGCCGCCGCCTCCGGCACGTCGATTGTGATCGTATCGCCTCTCGCGACATGATAAGCGGGGTCGCGAACGGGGGCGTTCTTGATGGTTACCTGGCCGGCGAGGATCAGCGCCTTCAGCCGCGATCGTGACAGCTCGGCAAGGCGCGCGGCGAGCACGCGGTCGAGCCGGGTCGAGCCCTCGTCGCCGGCGACGATGACTTCCAGCCTTTGACCGCTATTTGTGCCCTGTTCCAAAGAAGAGCCGATCCCTTGAAGAGTTATGCATGACCGAAACAGTTGCGCCCGAACCGACGCCCGAGCAGGCCGCGCTGTTTGCGCGGGTGCGGCGCATGATGCTGATTGCGGGCCTGACCACGGCGCTGGCCATTTCGGCCGTTCTGATCGCCATCGGCTACCGTCTTTTCCGCGCCGAGGGAAGCACCAACGCCAGCGAGGTCACGGCCACGCTGCCGAAAGGCGCCCGGATCGTCTCCACGGGCGTCGCCGGCGATCGCCTCGTGGTGACGCTCGATGTCGGCGGGGCCACCGAAATCCGCACCTTTGACGCCCGCACGCTGAAGCCTGCGGGTCGGCTGAAATTTGTGAGCGAGCCGTAGTAAACGTGTCATGGCCGGGCTTGTCCCGGGCATGACGAGTGGTTAGGGAGACTATGAACCAAAAGGCGCTGGCCCCGCCTTGCGGCGGGCCGATTTCGAGGCTATTCCCTCTAAATCTACGCTCCCATCGTCTAGCGGTTAGGACGCGGCCCTCTCAAGGCTGAAACAGGGGTTCAATTCCCCTTGGGAGCGCCATTTGCGGCTTGTCCAGCCTATTGTTTGCATTCGCCTTTTCTTAAAAACTGTCCCACTTAAGAAAAAAGTTGTCCCACTTATGAAGAAGATGGGACGCTGAATGTTTGCGTTATGGTCCATCCGTATGGAAAGCGCGGCACGATCTAACATTTTCGTTTTCATCACCGCGCTCTGCATTGCCTGGGGCGGCAAATCCATGACCACGGAATATTCGGCGGCTGGCGGCACCCTCGCTATCTTTCTACCCACGAGAAACGGGCTCGTAGTGGCTGCCGATAAGAGGCAATCTCCACGAGGCATTTTTTGTGATGGCACCAACAAAATACTAGTGCCAACCGGCATCCCGCAAACAATCGTCGTGATCACCGGCTACATCACCCTGCAAGACACATCTAAAATCCCAGATGCCGAACTCTGCAAATATCTTGCAGAGACATCCGCACCGATCGATTTTGGGAGAACGACGCTAAGGTTTTTGGAAACTCATCACTCGACACTTAAGAATCTAGATGGTCAAGCTCTTGCTGACCAAATCCATGCCGACATAGCGCCCTTTCTGCAAGCGGGAAATCTGCACTCATTCTTCGGAACAAGGTTGGCTCAAATAGTTATTGCCGATTTCGATCCGGGTACAATGACAAGTATGATTTTGGCTTTAGGAGTCGACCTCGATCAGAACGGGGCCTTTTCTCTCCAGCCCCTTCCAGTTTCGGCGCGCACCAATGTGAGAGGAACCACCTTCCAGCTTCAAGACGATCGGGCGGCACTTCCTTTCGGCGAAGTCGAGTACTACAGGCAGAACGTTGTGGCTGGCCCCGGTACAAGATTTCTTAGTGAGCAATATCGCGACTTTCTTCAAAGAGAGAAAATTGCAGACATTGACTCCCAGCTTGGGGCTAGCGTAGCTGAAAATTTGATCGAAGCTGCATCCAACGCGACTGAAATCGTTGCTGCACCGTCCGGGATTGGCGGGGGTGTCAGCGTCGCTCTGATTGCCGATAACGTCCGATTCCTAAAGTGACACGGTATTAGCGAAGCTTTTCCATCGCATCATCGGCGCTACGCCGACGATTTGCCACGCGCGTATAGCGTTCAACTTCTTCGAGAGGCTGATGACCAGTTCGTAGCTCGTAGCCACCATTTAATGGTTGCTACGATCCGAGGTCAGGCTCGATCGGGTAGATCAAGATAGGTTAGGTGGTCCATGACGCCGGCCGCGAGCCCTACCCTGTAGACGGCCTCAGCGAAGCGCCTGTCCTCGGCTATTCGGCTCAGCCTGCTATTGCCCATGCGCTGGGGCAGCAGCGTGCAAACCGGTTCAAGCATTTCGATCTCGAACGGAACGTTGACGCCGGCGGTCATCGAGAACGGCCCAGGGGTGACTAGCCTGGTGGCGATCAGTTCTCCGTCGTCCATCGAACTCTCAAGCCCGACGTCGAGCAGCCATACCTTGGAGTTGCGGAGAATATCGGTGGCGATCAGGCCCACCGCGTCGTGACGTTGTTCAATCAGGAGTATTGCAAACTGCGACGCGCGCATCGCGTCCAGCATCAGCCGTTCGTCGGACTGCGGGTCAAACCCGGCCGACTTCGCGTAGCGGTCGATTGCCCGCGAACGATCCGCCGGCGCTGTGTAAATCGCAAGGTCGTAGACGTAGTACATCTCGTCCATGTCATCGAGAATCAACGTCTTTCCTTGTGCCAATCCGAGCCGACGCGCGTGTTTCAGCAGTGTGTCGACGGGTATGGACTTGAGAACTTCCTCATGAAGTCTCTTGGAGATTTCCCGAAGGTGAAGATACCCGGCAAGGATATCGTCGCGCGCCGAAGGCAAATCGCCGCCCCAAGCCTGGGTCGGCTGCGGTTGGACGAGAGGAAGGGCCATGGAACTTCTCCAAATTGGACCGACAGCTCCTCGGGATCATTAGCGCTGTGTATTGATTCGCGGAACAGCAATCCCGTGATTTCAAATCGGCCGGAGCCGGGGGCCTGTTCGGCACGGCGGGATTAGCATCCAATAAGGCGAGGTGTTTGCATGCCTCGCCGGATTCCGCCTACTGGCTGCCCGGTTTCAGCGAAGCGATGCCGCAATGTCGGCAATCGACCTGAAAAGGACGAGCGGATCGTCCTTTGAGGGAATGAAACCGCGTCGCTTCCAGAATGCCGCGGCTTCGACGTCAACCGCGTTGACAATGAGCGCGTGACCTCCGATGAGATCGGCGGCCGTGACGCAGCGTTGCAGTGCATGTTTGAGCAGGCCCGTGCCAATTCCCTTGCCAATCCAATTCTGATCCGTCGCAAGTTGCCCGAGCAACAGGCAGGGGACGGGGTCGGGCGGCTGGCCGGTCCGGATAGACCGTGGCAGTTTAGACGGCACGATTGCTGTAGGTGCGAGACCGTAATAACCGATCACTCGATTGGCTTCATGGACGACCAGTACGGCCGTAAAGCCCTTCTCCTGGTTGGAGAGAGCTCGCGTTTTGAGCCAGCGATCGAGAGACGGCTTGCCGCAGGAGAACTCGGCGAGATCATGGGCCGCCGCCAGCAACTCTGGGGCGGAGATCGCCAAACCTCAGCTCCCGGTTTTTGCACCGCGAGCCTCCCATGGCGCCGGGCGCCGGAAGAGTTCAATCATCTCGGGGACTGTGGTGGCTGGTCCGGACAATGCCGCCATGAAGGCCTTGAATCCGGCCGGACTCATCCGAACGGGCATCGTCTCCATCAGCACATCCTCGGCCGCTCGTACTGCAGCTTCGCGCACGAAGTCCGTGCGTGAGCGGCCGCGCAGCGTTGCCGCTCGATCGATGATAGCTATGTCAGCTTCGGGCAGCCGCATCGAAAGCGGATGCTCCTTGCGCCCAATCGCCCGGGACATGGGGAATCTCCAAAAAAATAATTATAGCGGGTTGTAGCGCATTTTGCAATACGGCCACCACCACCACCACCACCACCACCACCACCACCAATCCGGAATGCGGGCCGTGCAGAGGTGCAATAGAAGTTATGGAATCAACCTGCATCGCGTCAATAATCCGCCTGCCAACCGCGGGCAGTCCACGCGGCGGCTGTCGGTTGCCTATTTTGCCCACGCCAATTACGATGCGCTGATCCGCTGCATTCCGACATGGATGTCCGCGACCAACGATGCCAAACACCCGCCGGTGCTCGCTGGCGAGCATCGCGCGGCAAAAGTCAGGATGTCCCAACTGGTCGCCTGAGACCGGATTCTTTTATGCCCGATTTCCACGGCGTCTTTCCCTATCTGGTCTCGCCGGTCGATGCGTCGGGGCAAATCCGCACTGAGGTGCTCGGCCGGCTCTGCGACGACCTCATCAAGTCCGGCGTCCACGGGCTGACGCCGCTCGGCTCGACCGGCGAGTTCGCCTATCTCAATAACACGCAGCGCGCGGCCGTCGTGCAGGCGACGATCGAAGCCGCCAAGGGGCGCGTGCCGGTGGTCGCCGGCGTCGCCTCGACGTCGACGCGGGATGCGGTGGCGCAGGCGAAGGCCTATCAGAAGCAGGGGGCCGACGGCATCCTCGCGATCCTGGAAGCCTATTTCCCGCTGCAGGACGCCCAGGTCTATTCCTATTTCCGTGCGATTGCGGACGCGGTCGATATTCCCGTCGTGATCTACACCAATCCGCAATTCCAGCGCTCCGATCTGTCGCTCGATTGCATCGCGCGGCTGTCGGCCCATCCGCGCATTCAATATATCAAGGATGCTTCCACCAATACCGGGCGGCTGTTGTCGATCATGAACCGCTGCGGCGATGCGATCCGCGTCTTCTCGGCATCGGCGCATATCCCGGCAGCCGTGATGCTGATCGGCGGTGTGGGGTGGATGGCGGGGCCGGCCTGCATCATTCCGCGGCAAAGCGTCGAACTCTATGATCTCTGTAAAGCGCAACGCTGGGACGAGGCGCTGGCGCTGCAGCGCAGACTGTGGCGCGTCAACGAAGCCTTCGCGCGCTATAATCTCGCCGCCTGCATCAAGGCGGGGCTTGCGATTCAGGGTTACGACGTCGGCGATCCCGTCGCACCGCAGACGGCTTTGACCGTGGATGAGCGCAAGGCGGTCGAGGCAGTGTTGCGGGAGATCGGGTGAGCCGGATACGCCGTCATTCCGGGATGCGCCGCAAGGCGCAGACCCGGAATCTGGAGCGTGTGTCTCGAGATTCCGGGTTCGCATCTCCGATGCGCCCCGGAATGACGACGCGCGAGGGCTTGGCCTGTTCCTTCCCTATCGGCTAAAACACCCGTCGATCCAGCAAAAACTCGAAGGACCCATCCATGAACATTCTTCCCGGTAATATGCGTTTCGGTGCGGGCCAGTCCGTCAAGCGCCTTGAGGACCAGCGGCTTCTCACCGGGAAGGGGCAGTTCATCGACGACAAGCCGGAAGAGGGCGCGCTGTGGCTGCATGTGCTGCGTTCGCCGCATGCCCATGCCAGGATCGTGTCCATCGACACCAAGGCCGCAGCTGGCATGGCCGATGTCGAGGCGGTTTACACCGGCGCGGATCTGGTTGCCGACGACATCGGCACCCTGCCGACGCTGCTGGTTTTCCCGCGTCCCGACGGCAAGCCGATGACGGTGCCGCCGCGGCGGCTGCTGGCCCACGAGGTCGTGCGCTTTGCCGGCGAACCGGTGGCGGCCGTGGTGGCGAAATCGCGCCTCGCGGCGCAGAGCGCGGCCGAGGCCATCGCAGTCGAATACGAGGTATTGCCGTCGGTGGTCGATCCCGTTGCCGCGGCCAAACCGGGCGCGCCGGTGGTGTGGGCGGAGGCGCCCGACAACGTCGTGGCGGCGATGAGCTATGGCGATGCGGCTGCGGTGGAGGCGGCTTTCGCCAAGGCCGCGCATGTGGTGTCGCTCGACGTCGTCAGCCAGCGGCTGGCGCCCTCGGCGATGGAGCCGCGCTCGACCATCGCCGAGGTCGACAAGAAAACCGGACGGCTGATCCTGCATGTCCAGTCACAAACACCGGGCTCGACCCGCGACATTCTTGCCGAGGCCGTGCTGAAGCGGCCGAAGGAAAGCGTGCGGGTGCTGGTCGGCGACATCGGTGGCGGCTTCGGCCAGAAGACCAGCCTCTATCCCGAAGACGGCATCGTCGCCTATGCGGCCGTCAAGCTGAGCCGCAAGGTGCGCTGGCGCGGCGACCGCAGCGATGAATTCCTCGGCGGTACCCATGGCCGCGACCTGACCTCGACAGCCGAGTTCGCGCTCGATGCCAAGGGCCGCGTACAGGCCTATCGGGTGCGCTCGGTGGGTGGCACCGGCGCCTATGTGTCCGGCACCGGCGCCCTCATTCCGCTGGTGCTCGGCCCCTTCGTGCAGACCGGCGTCTACGACCTGCCGCTGGTGCATTACGAGACCAAGGCCGTGATGACCCACACCGCGCCGGTCGGCGCCTATCGCGGCGCGGGCCGGCCGGAGGCCGTCTTCATCGTCGAGCGGCTGATGGACGCCGCCGCCCGCCAGATCGGGATGGACCCGCGCGCCATTCGCAAGGTGAACTACGTCAAGCCCGCGCAGATGCCCTACACCAACGCCGTCGGTCAGGTGTATGACTCCGGCGCGTTCGCGCACATGCTGGAGCGCGCTTCCAAGCTTGCGGACTGGGACGGCTTTGCCGCGCGCAAGAAGGCCGCCAGGAAAAAGGGGTCTGCTCTATGGCCGCGGCCTGACCAGCTATATCGAGTGGACCGGTGGAACCGTGCATACCGAAAAGGTCTCGCTGCACGCCACCGCCGAAGGACGCGTCATCCTGAATTCCGGCACCCAGGCGATGGGGCAGGGACTGCAAACCTCGTTTTCGCAGATGGTGGCGGCTGCGCTCGGCATCCCCATCGACAAGATCGACGTGGTGCAGGGCGACACCGATCTTGCCATCGGCTTCGGCAGCGTCGGCTCGCGTTCGCTGTTCGTCGGCGGCACGGCGGCGGTGGTGTCCGCCAGCGATCTGATCGCCAAGGCGCGCGAGAAAGCCTCGCACCTGCTCGAAGCCGCGATCGAGGATATCGAATATCGCGACGGCTTTCTCACGGTGGTCGGCACCGACAAGCGGATCGGCCTGTTCGAGATCGCGAAAAAGGAAAATGGCGGACGGCTGAGCGTGGACAGCGAGGGCCAGGTCGACGGCCCGACCTGGCCGAACGGCACGCATATCTGCGAAGTCGAGGTCGATCCACAGACCGGCACCACGCGCGTCGTGCGCTACACCACGGTCGATGACGTCGGCGTCGCCGTCAATCCGATGCTGGTGACGGGACAGGTTCACGGCGGCGTCGCGCAGGGGATCGGTCAGGCGCTCTATGAGGGCGTGGCTTACGATGCAGAAGGTCAATTGCTGACCGCGAGCTATCAGGATTATTGCATTCCACGCGCCGACGACATCCCGCCGATCCAGGTGACGCTGGATGACTCCGCGCCGTGCCGCACCAATCCGCTGGGCGCCAAGGGTTGCGGCGAATCCGGCGCCATCGGCGGTCCACCCTGCATCACCAATGGCGTGATGGACGCGCTGAGCGAACTCGGCATCAAGTCGATCTCGACCCCGTTGTCGCCGCTGAAGGTCTGGCAGGCGATCCAGCAGGCGAAAGCGGCGCGGGTGTGAGAGCACAAACCGTCGTCATTCCGGGGCGCTCGCAAGAGCGAACCCGGAATCTCGAGATTCCCCGATGTGCAAGTGCACATCTGAGGTCTGGTCTTTCGGACCATCCCGGAATGACATTGTTCCCTGTCACATCGTTCTGATACCCTGCGGCCAAGCATAATGGGAGCGATTTCGATGCGCAGACTCTTGACCGTGCTGGCGGCGCTGGCGACGTTGAGCCTCACCAATTGCGGCTACAACACGATTCAGACCAATGACGAGCAGGTCAAGTCGGCCTGGTCCGAGGTGCTGAACCAGTACCAGCGCCGCGCCGACCTCGTCCCCAACCTGGTCAATTCGGTGAAGGGCTTCGCGCAGCAGGAGAAGGACGTGCTGTTGGGCGTGACCAATGCGCGCGCCAAGGTCGGCAGCATCCAGGCGACGCCGGAGCTCATCAACGATCCCGGCGCGTTCGCCAAATTCCAGGCCGCCCAGGGCGAACTGACCAGCGCACTGTCGAAGCTTCTGGTGGTGACCGAGAATTATCCGCAGCTCAAATCCGACGCGCTGTTTCGCGACCTGATGTCGCAGCTCGAAGGCACCGAAAACCGCATCACGGTGGCGCGCAACCGCTACATCAAGGCGGTGCAGGACTATAATGTCGGCATCCGCACCTTTCCGAACAACCTGACCGCGATGATGTTCGGCTACAAGGAAAAGGCCAATTTCACGGTCGACAACGAAAAGGAAATCTCGACCGCGCCGAAGGTGGATTTCAATCCGGCGCCGGCGCCTGCAAAGTAGTTTCCGGCTGACAGACTGGCCCCGCGATGATCGCTGCAAGAGCATCCCTTGTTGCGCTTTTGGTGTGCTGGGCTTTCGTAGCCTTGGCCGACGTCGCGGTGCCGCCGCTGTCAGGGCGGGTGGTCGATCAAACCGGCACGTTGTCCGCCGGCGACATATCCGCCTTGACGCAAACGCTGAAGGATCTCGAAACGCGCAAAGGCAGCCAGGTCGCGGTGCTGATCGTGCCCACCACTCAGCCCGAGACGATCGAGCAATATTCGATCCGGGTCGCCGAAGCCTGGAAGGTCGGGCGCAAGAAGATCGACGACGGCGCGATCCTTGTCGTCGCCAAAAACGATCGCAAGCTGCGCATCGAGGTCGGATACGGCCTTGAGGGCTCGCTGACCGACGTCACCGCAAGCCGCATCATCAACGAGATCATCGTGCCGAAATTCAGGAGCGGGGATTTCGCCGGCGGAATTTCGGCAGGGGTCGAGCGGATCGTTGCGGTGATCGACGGCGAGCCGCTGCCCGCGCCGCAGCCACGGCAGGGTTCGGGCCTGTCGGGCTTGTCCGACCATCTTGGAGACGCGTTCCCCTTCATCATCTTCGGCGCGCTCTTGGGCGGCCGCATCCTGCGGATTATGCTTGGCAGGCTGCTCGGCTCGGTGGCAACCGGCGGCGTGGTTGGAGTGCTGGCATGGCTGATCGTGGGATCGCTGGCGCTGTCATGCATCGCGGCGGTCGTTGCCTTCATCCTGAGTATGTTCGGTGCGGGCATCGCGTCGTCGGGCAGTAGCGCCGGCTGGTCCGGCGGCGGCGGATCGTTTTCCGGAAGCAGTTCGGGCGACAGCGGCGGGTTTTCCGGCGGTGGCGGCAGTTTCGGCGGCGGCGGCGCGTCGGGTAGCTGGTAGGCAGAGTTTAAAAGCTATGGGCATCAAGCGCATCGGCAAGCATCTTCTCGAGCACCGCTGGCGGGCTCGGCGCATTTTCCCGCCGGAGGCGCTGGCCGTGATCGAGCGGGCGATCAAGGCGGGCGAGGAAACCCATGCCGGCCAGGTCCGCTTCGCGGTCGAAGGCGCGCTCGACGGCAGGCCGCTGTTCAAGAACCAGTCGGCGCGGGAGCGGGCGCTCGACATCTTCTCGCAATTGCGGATCTGGGACACCGCGCACAACAACGGTGTGCTGATCTATCTGCTGTTGGCCGATCGCAAGGTCGAGATCATCGCCGACCGCGGCATCGACGCCAAGGTCGGCGCCGCCGGCTGGCAAAAGATCTGCAAGTCGATGGAGGCTGACTTCAAGGCAGGCAATTTCTCAGGCGGAGTCGTCAAGGGAATCCAGGCGGTCTCGCAGCAGCTGGCGGCGCATTTCCCGAAGCACGGCGCGGGGCCGAACGAATTGCCGGACAAGCCGGTGGTGATTTAAAGAGCAATTGCGGATCAAAAGGGACCGCCGTCCGTGAACCAGTGCCGTCCCTTGTAGATGATTTCGTTGGCGCCGTCGGTCTTGTCCACATTAACGACATCGACCTTTTGGCCCTTCTTGAGCCAAATGCAGCCCTTCCAGCGAACGTTGTAGGGCGGGTGTCCATTGTTGAGGCTCGCCAGTGTGCGTTCGTGCGCTTCCGCCCAGCTTGGACAGAACCGCGCGCCCTCCGGTATCGGTCTCACATCGGCCGCGGCAGCGCTCGCCCATAACAATGCGACGATGATCGTGCTGGTCTTGAGCATATGTTGTCCTTCGAAAGCTTATTTGCAGGCCGCCTCGGGAGCCGGCTGCAGCGCGAAGGCGTGGTTTTCCGTATTCCCTGGACTGAAATACAGAAAGGGCCCTCCATCATAGGGCTCATTGACAAGCTCCAGCCGCCGAAGGATCGTGACCATCAAGCCCTCGGATCTGGCAGCTAAGCCGAAGGCCCCCGTAGTCGCGGCACCGATCCGGCAATTGCGATGAATGCCGTCGCCGTCGGTTTTGCACGGGGCCGCTTCTGCTGCCGACAGGGAGCCCTCGCAATTCAGTCCGCCGTTTGCTGGCCGGCAAGCGCCAAGCGAATCGAAGCTTCGCCCGTGCGCCTTTATCCAAATTCGCAGCTTGGCATTGGCCGCGTAGGAGGGACTCAAGGCGGCCGCGTCGGCGGCGTCGAGCGGCTTGACGAGGAGCGTGGCGCGCACGACGAGTTGTCCCGGATGCGCGACGAGGTGCGCGGCGTCGTAAATGCGCTCATAGCAGCCGGGTGAAGGTATCTCCGCTGCGGCGATGTTCGTGTGAAGGGAGCCTGAAACCGCCGCCAACATGGTCGGCAAGGCCTTCCTCAAGAGCAGAGTCAATGTGGCTTCCTTCCTCGATCTGGACCGCACTGCGTCCGGTACGAGAGATGGCCTTAGGCCTTCACCGAGGGCCTTTGCCCGACGCGGGCGAACCAGGCGACGATATTGGTATTGGCGGGATCGAGCGGCTGGCCGACCTGATTGCCGAAATCGATCCAGCAGTAGAGCAGGATATCCGCCAGCGTGAAGCGCTTGCCGCACAGATATTCCTTGCCCGCCATCTGGCCGTTGAGCCATTGCAGGCGGTTGGCCGCGATCATCTTGAGGCCGGGAGAGGCTTCCGGCGCGACCGGAATCCGCTTTTCGAAGAATTTCAGCGCCTCGCCGAAGCGATATCCGTTGGCGAGCGGCTCGCAGATGTTGAGGTCGACGCGCCGCGTCCACATCCGGCACTCGGCGCGCTCTTCCGGCGTTGTTCCGATCATCGCCGGTTCCGGCTTCTTCTCTTCGAGATATTCGCAGATCGCGGTAATCTCCGAGAGATAGCTGCCGTCATCGAGCTCGAGCGTGGGCATCTGGCCGTGCGGATTGCGCCTGAGATGCTCGGCCTGCCGGTTTTCGCCGCCGCGCAGGTCGACGGTCTGCTTGGGCATCTCGATGCCCTTCTCCGCCATGAACATGCGGACGATGCGCGGGTTCGGCCCGATCGAGTTGTAGAATTTCATAAGTCGCCCCCCAAGGATTTTTGTGAAGAATTTTATGTCGGCATCATGTTGATAGTTTTGAGCAGACCGCCCCCCGGTCTGTCAAACCGCGGAACGAAGCGCAGGCATCGCCCGCGGGTCAGCCGAGGGGGCGGCGCAGGGCGAAAGACGCCCGGACAAGTTCCTAAAATTTCGGTAAGCCCGCGGCCAGGTAACGATTTCGCAAGCAATGAAAGTTACCAAATGGTCAATCTATCCTGGAGATTTGACCGTGAGCGAACAAAAGGGCGAAGAGACCAGCGGCGAAACCACCTCCCTCGGCGTTGAACCGGACGTTTCCTGTTCGCCGGCCGCGCCAAGCGAGCCGGTGGCCACTTCGGCGCAGGAAACGGCACACGGGCCGGCAAATGTCGGGGCTCCCAGGCTGGTGCCGGAGCAGGGCGCAGCCGCCGAAATGCCTGAAGCGGACGCGCCGAAGGCCGATGCCGCCGCCCATGCACCCAATCCCGATGCCGCCGAGGCTGACGCGCCGCGTATCCCCGGCAAGGTGATCATCATGTCATCCGGCGATCGCGCCTGGGCGGATCACGATGCCGGTCCGGAACCGGACGCCGGCGAGAGCCAAGGGATGTTCGGCAAGCGCCGGATCGCGGCCCTCGCGGCCGTGGTGGCGTTGGCGGTGATATCAGGCGCGCTCGGCGGCGCGCTGGCTACCATCGCGTTGACGCATGTTGCCGGCGACGACGCGGCGAGCGGCGGTAATCACGCGCTCGAAGCCTCGGTGGCGCGGATCGACGCCGACGTCCTGGCGCTGAAGGCCAGCGTCGAACATACCTCCAGGCTCGGCATGAGCCAGTTCAACAAGACCAGCGACCGCCTCGACAAGCTCGAGAAGGCGCAGGCCGAGCCTGCCGCCAAAATCGCCAAGCTGAGCGAGACCGTCGACAAGCTCCGCGCTGCGCCAGCCACAGCGCCCGCGCCCGGCGCAGCGACGCCGGCTGCGGCGAAGGATGTCACCGGCTCGGTGTCGGCCCCGGCGGCAGCGCCGGCCACACCGCCCAAGGTCGAAGTCGGCAGATTGCCGACGGTCGAGGGCTGGATACTGCGCGATGTCGCCAATGGCGGCGCGCTGATCGAAGGCCGGCACGGCATGTACGAAGTGTATGCCGGCGATCCCGTGCCGGGCCTCGGCCGCATCGACGCCATCCGCCGCCAGGACGGCCGCTGGGTGGTCGTGACCAGCAGGGGCTTGATCGTCGCGCGCTAACAAGAGAGTCTTTCGCGCTTCACCGTGACGTGATGCGAGGGTGCGGTATGAGAGATGCCGCGCGACAGCGCTTCCGCTTTTCGGCTATTTTCCTGACATAAAACGCTGCCCGCGAGAGGCCTGGAATGAGATCTCTCGCGCGGTGTTTGTCGGAATATGGACCGTCCGTTGCGATTTCTTGTCACCATCTTGGCTCTCTTTTGCAGTCTGCTTCCGCTATGCCATGCGCAGAGTGCGCCGGTACTGGAGCGCGGCGTTGCGATCACCGATCCCCTAGGCTTGCGCGAACTCGATCGCGGAAGGTTCGGTCTCGCTCGCCTGCTCGTCCCGGCGCGCTCGACGGATGCGCCGCTCACCAACAGCCAGTTGTTTGCGCTGCCCGCGCTTGTTCCCGTGCGGACGGCGCTCGATGCGGAGTTCGACCGATATGCCCAACGGCACAAGGCCGATCTTCCGAACGAAGCCATCGGCGTCGGAACGTCCTTCGACCTTCAACTGTTCGATCGCGCCTGGCTCACTTCCCCCGGTACGCGCTTCGTGCTGGCGGGCATCATCAACCGGATGGACCGCACGTACCTATCCGAGGCCGATTGCGGTGAAATCCGGCTGATCTACCGCCTGACGCGCACCGATGCGCCGGCGTCCGATGATCACGCGTCCTCGCCGCGGCTGCCGATGACGCTCAATCTCGTGCTGCGGGCCAGGAACGACAAGGCGATGGGCGTCGATGCGATCGCCGGCAAGGGTGCGGAACTGACCTGCGCCGGGATCGCGCGTCGGTGGCTGGCGGCGGGCGACTGGCCGCTGACCGGATCGGCACTTGCGGAAAAGCTGACATCCGAAGGCGGCCCGCTGGAGTTGATCGGGCCCGAGAACATCGAGCGGATCGAGACCAACCTTCAGATCGCGCACGTGCCGAAATCGCCGATCCGTGAATTCCGCACCGACTATCTCCTGAAGGTGTTTGACTATAACGCGCAGGCGAAGGCGTTCGAGGAAGCGCCGCTCGAAAACCAGATCGATCGCGCGCGGATAATGGCGGACAGGAAGCTTGCGGGCGATTTCAAGGCCTGGCTGCTGGAGCCGGCGCATTTCAGCGAGCTGGATCGCGGCACGATTTTGATCCCGAAGCAGTACCTCGCCACAAGCGCGATCGCGCCGACCCCGGCCGGATTTTCACCCTCCGATCTGCAGCCGGCCTTCGGCCTGGTGCAGGGCGAGGGAGCAGCGGCTGATCCCGTATTCACAAAAAATGATGTCGTCGCGGCCCTGGAAAAGGCGGCGAAGCGCGGCATCAGACTGCAGAATATCCGCTCGGTTGCGGGCTTTGAGCGCCGGCTCAACGACATCACCTGCGCGGGCTGCCATCAAACCCGCGGCATCGGCGGGTTTCATTTCCCGGGTGTCGACTGGATGGCGGCCAATCCTTCCAACGCGACGGTGGTGCCGGGCTCGCCGCATTTCTTCGGCGACCAGGTTCGCCGCCGCGCCATTCTGACGTCGATGCGCAACGGTGAACGCCCGGACTACTCGCGGGGATTTTCCAGCCGGCCGCAATTGCGCGGCAGCAGCGAACTTGAAGGGACCGAATATGACGACGGCTGGGGCGCGCATTGCTACGGCCAGCGCGCCAAGCCTGCGGACAATGACCGCAGTTTTGCGTCGTGGACCTGCGCCAGGGGGCTTACCTGTCAGGTCCTCAGCGACGCCTCGCGCATGGGAATGTGTTTCGTCGGCAGCCGCTAGACAGAGGCTGCGCAGGCCAGATTGACAGTAGGCTGACTAATCGTGTTTCATCGACGTAACCGCGCCAGAATAAATGCCGGGAAGGAAACATGGACGACATCATTATCGTCGGCGCCGGCATTGGCGGTCTGACGCTCGGGCTCGCGCTGCACGCGGCGGGAATCCCCTGCAGGATTTTCGAGTCGGCGCCTGACATCCGCGCGGTCGGCGTCGGTATCAATCTTCTGCCGCACGCCACCAAGGAATTGGCCGCGCTCGGCCTGGAGGCCGATCTGGCGCGCGTCGCGATCGCCACAAAGGATGCGACCTTCTTCAATCGCTTCGGTCAGCTGATCTATCAGGAGCCGCTCGGCCGCGCCGCGGGTTACGATCATCCGCAATTCTCGATCCACCGCGGCGATCTGCAGATGGTGTTGCTGGAGGCGTTCCGCTCGCGCGCCGGAGCCGACCGGCTCCTCACCAACCGTCACTGCGTTGGCGTCGAGCAGGACGAGACGAGCGTCAGCGTGCATTTTTCTGCCGGGCAAGGCGGCGCCACGGTCGACACCGTCCGCGGCCGCGCCGCGGTCGCCTGCGACGGCATCAACTCTGCGGTCCGCAAGCAGTTTTTCCCGGACGAGGGCGAACCGCGTTATTCCGGCATCAACATGTGGCGGGGCGTCACGCGCTGGAAACCGATATTGTCGGGCGCGAGCCTGATCCGGGCGGGATGGCTGTCGCACGGCAAGATGGTGATCTATCCGATCCGCGCCGCAGATAGCGACGGATTGCAGCTCGTCAACTGGGTCGCCGAAATCGAAACGCCGGTCTATCGCAAGCGCGACTGGAACCGGGTGGGCGCGACCGATGATTTCATCGGCGCGTTCGCCGATTGGCATTTCGACTGGCTCGATGTTCCCGCGCTGATCCGCGCCGCCGACAGCGTGCTGGAATTTCCGATGGTCGATCAGGACCCGCTGCCGCGCTGGAGTTTCGGCCGGGTGACGTTGCTCGGCGACGCCGCCCACCCGATGGTGCCGCGCGGCTCCAACGGCGCCGGCCAGGCGATCCTGGACACGCGGGCGCTGACGTCGGCGCTGCTCGCTAGCGGCGATCCGGTCGCCGCGTTCGCCGCTTATGAGAAGCAGCGCCTTGAAGCGACCACGCGCGTCGTTCTGACCAACCGCACCAATCCGCCCGACGCCATCCTGCGCGAGGTGTTTCAGCGCACCCACGACCGGCCGTTCGCCTCGATCGACGACGTCATCAGCCGCGACGAGCTGCTCGCCATGTCCGATGGCTACAAGCAGATCGCCGGCTATTCGAAGGAAGCGTTGCGGGGTTGAGAATGCGTGCCATCCAACTCGTCATTGCGAGCGCAGCGAAGCAATCCATTTGAGCGCGCGGAAAGATGGATTGCTTCGTCGCTTCGCTCCTCGCAATGACGATAGTGTTAGAGGGAGGATCATGGAGATTTCTCAGGCGCAAGGCGCCAGCGCATCAATGGTCGATGTCGCCGGGTTCATCGATGCGCAGCCCGTCGGCGGGTTTCAGCTCAGGTTGTTGCTGAGCTGTGCGGCGGTGTTGTTCCTCGATGGCTTCGATACCCAGGCGATCGGCTTCGTCGCGCCGGCGCTCGCCAAGGACTGGGGCCTGAGCAAGGGCGCGCTCGGTCCGGTGTTCAGCGCGGGATTGTTCGGGCTGATGATCGGCGCGCTGTTGTTCGGACCGCTGGCCGACCGCGTCGGACGCAAGAAGATCATCATTCTATCCACCCTGGCGTTCGGCATTGGCGCGCTGGTCACCGCATTGGTCCAGGACGTCGGCATTCTGATCGCCGTCCGCTTCTTGACCGGCCTCGGTCTCGGCGGCGCAATGCCCAACGCGATTGCGCTGACGTCCGAGTTCAACCCGCGTCGCCGCCGCGCCACCATGGTGATGATCATGTTCTGCGGATTTTCGGTGGGCGCAGCCGTCGGCGGTCTTTTGGCGGCGGCATTGATTCCGCATTTCGGCTGGCGGTCGGTATTTGTCGTCGGCGGCGCGGCGCCGCTTTTGCTGGCGCCGATCCTGGCGCTGAAATTGCCGGAGTCCGTGCGGTTTCTGGCGCTCACCGGCCGGGCGAATGAGCGCGTCGCGCAACTGCTTGGGCTTGTCAACCCAAGCGCGGCGTTCGCGCCGGCCACCCGGTTCATGGTGGATGAGCCGGAACTGGCCGGGATTCCGGTCAAGCATCTTTTCAAGGGTGGAAGAACACTCGCCACGCTCTTGTTGTGGGTAGTGTTCTTCATGAGCCTGCTTGATCTTTATTTCCTGTCGAACTGGCTGCCCACCGTTCTCAACGATCTCGGCGCGTCCGTATCGCAAGCGGCGGCGATCGGATCGATGCTGCAGGTCGGCGGCGTCGTCGGGACCTTCGCGCTCGGCAGCATCATCGACCGCTTCTCGTTTCGCGCGCTGGCGCTGGTGTATTTCATCGCCGTGTTCGCGGTCGGCGCGATCGGCCAGCTCGGGCATTCGGTCACCTTGGTCACCATGGCGATTTTCGCGGCCGGCTTTTGCATCGTCGGCGGCCAGATCGCCGCCAACGCGCTGGCTGCGGGATTCTATCCGACCTCGGTCAGGGCCACCGGCGTCGGCTGGGCGCTCGGGATCGGCCGGATCGGCTCGATCGTCGGACCGCTGGTCGGCGGCGCCTTGCTGGCGATGAAATGGAGCGCGGGGGAAGTGTTCGTGGCCGCAGCCGGCGCAGCCTTGTGCGCGGCGCTGGCGGCATTTTCGCTGAGCCGGCTTGCAGGGCTGGGCGGAAGCGAAAGGGGCGTGCAGCGCGCCGCCTGGTCCAATCACGCTACCGCGCCGGATGCCCGCAATTGCTGGATCGACGGCTCGTCGTAACCGGCCTCGCGCAGGATCTCATCGCTGTGTTCGCCGATGTGAGGCGGATGCCGCGGCTTGACCTTCCGGCTGCCATCGATCCAGATCGGGCTGTTGATCGTAAGCATCGTATCGTTTTCGAACGGCACCAGGACTTCATTCTCGATCATCTGGCTGTCGTTGGGGATGTCGTCAAGAATGCCGACCACGCCGAATACCAGACCGTTGCCGTCAAGGATCCCGCGCCATTCGGCGAGGTCTCTTGTGGCAAAGACTTCGTCAAAAATCCCGATCAGCTCCAGCGAGCGCGCATGGCGGTCCGGCTTAGTGGCGAATCTTGCATCGTTGATCAGATCCTCGCGTCCGAGGCAGCGCGCCAGCACCGGCCATTGCCGCTCCTCGTTGAGCAGGGACAGGATGAGCCAGCGCCCGTCCTTGCACCGGTAGTGATTGGTGACCGCGTTCAGGGCGCGCTCACGCGGGCGCCTCTCCTGGAATTTCGCGCCGCATAATTTGGCCTGCGCCAGCACACCTGCAGCCCAGACGCCGTTGGCCATCAGGTTCGAACTCACATGCGATCCCTTGCCGGTGCGCTCGCGCTTGTAGAGCGCGGTGACGATCGCGCCATAGAACGCCATCGCGCAGGGGTGGTCGCCCATGCCGGGGATCGAGCGCGCCGGGGTAGTGCGCTCGTCCGCGCGCACCAGATCCATCAGACCCGAGCGCGCCCAATAGGCGTTGCTGTCGAATCCGGGCTTGTTGGCCTCGCTGCCCTTCTCGCCGTAGCCGGTGAAAGACGCATAGACCAGGCGCGCGTTGAGCGGCTTGAGTTCCTCATAGGTGATGCCCAGCCGCTGCCGCACGCCGGGCGGAAAATTGGTGATGAAGACGTCGGCCTCCGCCACCAGCCGGTAAAGCACCGCTCTTCCCTCCGGCCCGGAGAGGTCGAGCGCGAGGCTTCGCTTGTTGCGGGATTCCAGAAGCCACGCGAAATTATGCGGGCTGATCGGATATCCCGGCAAATTCGGCAGGTTGCGGTAAGGATCGCCTGATCCCGGCGGTTCGATCTTGATCACCTCCGCGCCGAAATCCGACAGCACCGTTGCGGCCGCGGGCGCAGCGATGAAGCTCGCGCAATCCAGAACCTTGAGGCCTTCGAAGATGCCGTCTTCCATGGTGAGGGCGCTCCCGTCTTGTTGTTGGTCTTATGCCGCATCGTGGAATTACGGCAGGCGGATTCGCGCATTTGACCGATGTTGGCGGGGTGATGCAATAACAGTTTCGACGTCATTGCGAGCGCAAGCGAAGCAATCCATGCGTAATGAAATGGAGGCTGGATTGCATCGTCGCGGAGCCTGTCATCGGGCGCGCATTCGCGCGGCCCGTTGGCTCCCCGCAATGACGAAAAATACTCCGATCTACTCCGTGCCCGACAGCAGCGCCGCATTGCCGCCGGCCGCCGCGGTGTTGATGGTCACCGTCTGCTCGGTCGCAAAACGCGCCAGATAATGCGGGCCGCCGGCCTTGGGGCCTGTGCCCGACAATCCCTGGCCGCCGAACGGCTGCACGCCGACCACGGCGCCGATCATGTTGCGGTTGACATAGATGTTGCCGACGGCAAGCCGGTCGACCACCGCCTCGATCGTGTCGTCGATCCGCGAATGGATGCCGAGCGTCAGCCCGTAGCCCGAGCCTTCGATCGACCGCAGCACGCGATCGAGCTCGCCGGAGCCGTAGCGCACCACATGCAGCACGGGTCCGAATACTTCCTCGGTCAGCTGGCCGGCGTCGGATAGTTCGAAGATATGCGGCGCGACGTAGTTTCCGGCAGGCGCGCGACCTTCGAAATGCAGGCGGGCCTCGCGCTTCATGCGCGCGATATGCGCGTCGAGCCGCCGTTTGGCTTCAGTGTCGATCACGGGTCCGATCTGCACCGAGGGATCGTGCGGGTCGCCCACCTTAAGTTCACGCGCGGCGCCCGCCATCATCTCGATCATGCGGTCGGCCACGTCGTCCTGCACGAACAACAGCCGCAGCGCGGAGCAGCGCTGTCCGGCGGAGCGAAACGCCGAGGTCACGACATCGTCGGCGACCTGCTCGGGCAACGCGGTCGCGTCCACGATCATCGCATTGATGCCGCCGGTCTCGGCGATCAGCGGCACGATCGGGCCGTCCTTGGCGGCGAGCGTGCGGTTGATCGCGCGCGCGACTTCGGTCGAGCCCGTGAACACGACACCCGCCGCATCGGGATGGGCGGTCAGCGCCGCGCCGATATTTCCATCGCCGGGCAACAGATGCAGCGCCGACAGAGGCACGCCCGCCTCATGCAGCAGGCGAATAGCCTCAAACGCGATCAATGGCGTCTGCTCGGCGGGCTTTGCCACCACCGCGTTGCCTGCCATCAATGCCGCCGTCACCTGGCCCGTGAAGATCGCCAGCGGAAAATTCCACGGCGATATCGCGACGAACACGCCGCGGCCGCGCAGCCGCAACGCGTTGCTCTCGCCGGTCGGACCCGGCATGGCCTGATCGGTGCCGAACAGGTCGCGGCCTTCCGCGGCGTAGTAGCGGCAGAAGTCCGTGGCCTCGCGGACTTCCGAAAGCGCGTCATCGAGCGTTTTGCCGCCCTCGCGTTGCAACAGCGCGATGAAGCGCGCCGCGCGCCGCTCCAGGAGGTCGGAGGCCTGTTCCAGGATTTTGGCGCGCGTCTCGGCCGCCGTCCGGCTCCAGCTTGCAAAACCCGCACGCGCCGCGGCCATGGCCGCGTTGGTGTCTTCGCTCGTCGGATCGACCACGCTTCCGATCCCGGTGGTCTGGTCGACCGGGCTCACGACGGGCCGCGTTGCGCCTGCGCCGGTCTGGCCGTTGATGATCGGCGTTGCCGCTACAAAGGCGGTTTCCGCCGCGACCGCGGAAAGCAGTTTTTCCAGCGCCGCGCGGTCGCCGAATTCGATGCCATCGGAATTTCGCCGTCGCGGCTGATAGAGATCGCGGGGTGCGGGAATGTTCGGATGCATTGCATTTTCGGCGGTGCCGATGATGTCGGCCGGGCGCCGCAGCAGCGTAGCAACCGGCACCGCATCGTCGGCGGCCAGCGCCACGAAGGATGAATTGGCGCCGTTCTCCAAAAGGCGCCGCACCAGATAGGCGAGGAGATCGCGGTGGCTGCCGACCGGCGCATAGGTGCGGTAGGCGAGACGCGGGTGATCCCCGCTCAATTGCGCGTAGAGCGCTTCGCCCATGCCGTGCAGGCGCTGAAACTCGAAACCGCTTTCGCCATTCGTCAATTCGAGAATGGTTGCGACGGTCAGCGCATTATGGCTGGCAAATTGCGGGAACAGGCGGGGCCTCAAGCCAAGCAGTTTTTGCGCGCAGGCGATGTAGTTCAAGTCGGTCATCGCCTTGCGCGTGAACACGGGAAAGCCGACGAGGCCGCGCTCCTGCGCGCGCTTGATCTCGGAGTCCCAATAGGCGCCCTTGACGAGGCGCACCATCATGCGCCGGTCCAGCGTTGATGCGAGTTCGTCCACATAGTCGATCACGGCGCTGGCGCGTTTCTGATAGGCCTGGATGGCGAGACCAAAACCGTCCCAGCCGGCGAGCGAAGCGTCACTGAACGCGGCGGCGATCACCTCGAGCGACAGTTCCAGCCGGTCCGCTTCCTCGGCATCGACGGTGAAGTTCAGATCGTGGGCTTTGGCCCGCCGCGCCAGATCGACCAACCGCGGCACCAGCTCCGTGATCACGCGCTGCCGGCTCAACGCGTCGAAACGCGGATGCAGCGCCGAGAGCTTGACCGAGATTCCGGGCCGGTCGGGCAGCCGCCGGTCATCGGTGGTGCGGCCGATCGCTTCGATGGCGCTGGCGTAGGAATTGAAATAGCGCTCCGCGTCATCGGCGGTGCGCGCGCCTTCGCCGAGCATGTCGAAGGAATAGCGCGGCGCGGCGTGCGAATGCGCCCGCGCCAGCGCCGCCTCGATGGTCTCGCCGAGGACAAAATGGCTGCCCATCAGCCGCATCGCCTGCCGGGTGGCGGCGCGCACCGCGGGCGCGCCCAGGCGCTTCACCAGCTGCCCGATCGTGCCTTGCGGGGTTTCGCCGGGTCGAATGACACGCGCCGACATCCCCAGCGCCCACGCCGACGCATTGACCAGGAAAGCGCTCGACTTGGTCTCATGGTGCACGAAGTCGCCTTCGCCGAGCTTGTCCTCGATGAAACGGTCGGCGGTGCCGGCGTCGGGCACGCGCAGCAGCGCTTCCGCGAGCACCATCAGCGCGAGGCCTTCCTTGGTGGAGAGCGCGAATTCGCGAAGCATGTCCTCGACGCCGCCGAGCCGGTCGTCGTGAGCGCGAATGGCGTCGATCAGACGCGTCGCGGTGTGATCGATCCGCGCCTCCTGCTCCGCGCCCCGGCGGGTGGCTTCGAGAAGCCTCCGCGCGATGGCGCCATCGTCCGGCGCGAAAGCCGCTGTGAACAGGGGAACGGAGGCAGGATCGGATTTCATTGCACCCCCTGGCGCATGATCCGCCAGAGCATACAATCAACCCGAACTCAAAGGAATCAGCGGTTTGGCGCGAGTATCCTGCGCTCCTCAACAAATTTGGAGCAGGATTGGACGCGAAGCTGGCCTGTCGCGCGGCGCGCCGTGAATGCCGCAAGAAAAGGGTCAAGCGGATTGGGCAGTCGAACCAGCGCATTCTGCGCCGATCCGGGTGCGTGCAAGAGCGGTTGCCACTCCTGCCAATTGTTGTTTCGTTTGGGGTCTTGCCCCACTCCCGGATTGCTTCCGAGAGTGCGCTGCTATCGTTCGCGCGCCCGCCTCAAACCTTGAGGTTCTCGGCCGAGGTCTTGCCGCGATTGGCAACTTCTTCGTATTCCACCGTCTGTCCTTCGTTGAGCGTCGAAAGGCCAGCCTTCTCAACCGCCGAAATATGAACAAAAACGTCTTTGCCGCCACTCGAGGGCTGGATGAATCCAAAGCCCTTGGTCGGGTTGAACCACTTCACCGTGCCTTTAGCCATAACGTCGTCTCCGCGGGATCAAAAAACAAAATCGGACTGCCGGTCTCCGCAAACCGGTATGTCCGACCGCCGCACGATACGCGGTATGGGGCGCGCTTGATAGCTTAAACGACAAACCGATTTTGGCGGAAAACGATCATTATCGCGGCGCATTTGCAGCTTTTGGCCCGTTTCGCGGTGATTTGGCGCGGCAGGGCAGACGGAAAACGCCGCGGCTACGGATTTTATGCGTGGGCCGGCATCGGCATGCCGGCTGCGCCATCGGCGACGATTTCCCTCAATTTGGCCTCAAAACTCACCGCGAAGACCGCATCAGCGGGTATTGGCCGATGTGGCCCGATACCGGAGCGTCGGCTGACAATCCGGCTTCGCCAAGCTGCAACGAAGGGGTTCGCGCTGTCTGGCGCGGAAGCGGGTGATCCTGCCGCTTGGACCACGAGATGTAGCCGGCGACGAGGGTCATGATCGCGATACCCCCGACGCTCACCAGAACCTGCTCCAGTACCGAACCCGAATTCGTCATCAGGACGAAATGGCCGGCGAAGGAGAGAAAGACGCCGACGCAAAAAACCGACAGCGATTGCTGGCCACACAGGATGATCGGCTTGAAGACCGGCCATTTCAGGCCGTGCCAATCCTTCGACATGAATCGCATCACGAACAACGCGACGATGATGAAGTGCAGGACGCGATACGGCGCGAGATTTGTCCGGTCGTTCGGATTGAACGCGTCGAACAGCCAGCCCGGGAGCATGTGTCCGAAATCCGGGAAACGCCCCGCCATCGTCATCACAAGCGCGAAGATCAGGTACGCCAGTCCGAAACAGAATGGCATCGGTGACTTCAGCAGGGATTGGCGTTCGCCGGTTCCGCTGAGCGCGAACCAGGCGCCAAGCACGAAAAGCAGCTGCCAGCAGAACGGGTTCAGAGTCCAGCCTCCATCCGGGAAGGACGACAGATTCCATTCGAACTGACGGGCAGCGAGATAAAGCAACAGCGAGCCGGCCATCGTCAGGCCGGGTTTGCGCAACATCGCCCACAACACCACCGGAAAGCATGCCATCAACACGACATAGAGCTGCAGCACGTCGAGGTTGATCGCGCTCGATTGCAAGAGCAGCCCGTGAGCGACGATCCGGACCGGTTCCTCGACGAGGCCGGCCATGTCGAATTCGTAGATGATATCCGGCGCGGCATAGCGGACGGCGACATCTCCGATCGTCACGATGTAGATCGCGAACAAGACGACAAAGGCCGCGTAAAGCTGCCACGCGCGTCTGAGCACCCGGGTTGCGCCGACAATGGCGCCGCGCTCCAGCATGATCTTTGCGTAGAGGATCGCCGCAGCGTATCCGGAAATGAAGATGAAGGCGTCCGCGGCACCACTGAATCCGTAATTCCGGACCGTGATCCAGTTCACGACGTTGTTGGGAATGTGGTCCAGAAACATGAACCAGTTCGCCAATCCGAGGAACAGATCGAGACGCGTATCGCGCGCGTTTCGCGCGAGAGCTGCTTTGATATCCATAGCGACTGTTTCTTGTGATGGGAGATTCGTCGGAATCTTCGATTCCGGAAATTACGAATCATATAGTGCGGATGTGTCTGCGGCCCCAGTAGACTTTGCGTGAGCAGATCGTGACCGCGAGCCAGTCGGTTACGAGATCAAATCTGCTGCGCGATATGGTTATCGGTGCAGATCGTTGCAACACATCCGATGTCGGTAATCAGGCCTTGACAGCAAAAGAGGCACCCAGGTCGGGCGCCTCTTTTTTAGACTCGAATTTTTCTCTCGAAACGCGTCCCGTGATGGAAGGAGTTCAACGCCTCATCTTTTTGTACGAGCATGATCTCCGCGCAAACGCGTTTCGCGTTTGTCGCGAGGGAAAGCCGGCTCCCACTTTGCGCTGACGCGGCCCTGCATGTCCGGATCATGCTCTAATAGGTCGCGGCGAGATATTCGACGATCTTGGGAACGTCCGCATCGTTGACCGGCGCGCCATAGACCTTGATCATCTTATTGACTTCGGTCTGCCAAAAATCTGTCTTGTATTTCGGCCCGCGCGGCTGGATGGCGATGTAGTCCGCGGAGTGGCAGCCCGTGCAATTGTTCATCACGACTTCGAGATTGGGCCCGGGCTTGAATGCGGCGGTTTCGTCCGGAAGCTTGTAGGAAACCGGCGCGGCGGTCACCGCACCCAGACTCAAGGCGGAGATGGCGGCGATCGCAAGGAGGGGCGCAAGAGCAAGCCTGAGTGTCATGACAGGCTCCTCACGCTGCGGTGACGCGAATGGTTTCGACGACGTTGCGCAAATAGCCTGCCGGATTCCACCTCGGCGCGGTCGGCTGGGTGTCGCCGGCATTGTTGGTCGCGCGAACCCGCAAGTCATAGATGCCTGGGGCCAGTTTCACCGGCAGCGCCCATTCGCGGAACGAATATTTGCCGAGGTCCTTGCCGAGCTTTGCCTCTGTCCAGGTCTCGCCATTATCGGTCGAGACCGCGACTTCCTTGATGCCCCTGCCGCCGTCGAAGGCGATCCCCTTCAGCTTGGTGATCTTACGCGCCTTCACCTTCCCGTCGTCGGGCACACTGGTGATGAAGGAGCGGACCGTGAAGCGGTTGATCGGTATCGTCGCCTTTGGCGCGGTGCCCGGCTCGACGCAGTTGCAGGGCGTGTCCGGAATCCGGTAGGCGGATTTCATCCAGAAGCCGTCGAACACAGTGTCGATCACGGTGATTTCGTTGAGATGCTTGACCCAGTAGGTGCCGTAATAGCCGGGCACCACGAGGCGGAGCGGAAAGCCGTTGAGGAGCGGGAGGTCGTCGCCGTTCATGCCGTAGGCCAGCATCACTTCGCCGTCCCGCGCATGGTCGATATCGAGCGCCTTGACGAAGTCAGGCGTCGTGTCCATCACCGGCCTGTCCATGCCGTTGAACGTGACCTGCTTCGCAGCCCGCTGCACGCCGGCCATGTCGAGGACCGTCTTGAGCGGCACGCCGCGCCATCGCGCATTGCCCATCGCGCCATTGCCCAATTGGCCACCGGCGACGCGCGGCTCGAAAAATCCGCGGCTGTTGCCCGAACACTGATTGACCGCGACCAGTTCGACGGCGGGAAGCTTCCGGATGTCCTTCAGCGACAGTTGAAGCGGGCGATCGACCTTGCCCTTGATCGCAAGCGCGAATTGATCCGGATCGATGGTGTAGGGGATGTCGGCCAGATGGTAGCGGACGAAAAAGGCATCGTTCGGCGTGATCGGGCCGTCGTTGAAGACGGAAAACGGCGTCTCGAGCCCCGGCGGCCGGCTGGTCACGCCGATCATCGGGCGCTTCTGCGGATATTTCACCAGCGGCCGCTTGCCGTTTTCGAACGGCAGCACCACGCTGTTGTCGAGCGCGAACGCCCTGGCCGGGCTCAAACCTGCCGCCAGCGCCGCGATGCCGGCACGTTTGAGTATCTCCCGTCTGTCGAGCATGGCGTCTCCCCCGAAGCCTCTCCGTCGAGGCTGGCGATTGCCGGTCTCGGCCATTTGCGCATTCCATCCTGGCCGAACCGGTAGACGATTTTGCTAGGTGCGCCCCGCGCAATAGTCGCATTGCCATGGCGCAAGTCAATTCCGGGTCAATTTATGCTGTTGGGCGCGCGAGGAGCGCTGCGATGCAGCAATCCGGCCGACTGAATAAGAGGGGACGATTGGGACGACAAACGCAAAAGCCCCGGCCGCTTATGCGACCGGGGTTTGGTTTGAACGAAGCGGGCTTCGATCAATAGGCGCAGACGTTGACGACGCGCAGGCGAGGGCCGAACGGGGTGAACACCCGCCGCGTCACATAGCAGCCGTCATCGCCATAACCGACATAGCCGATGCCGAAGCCGCCGAAGTGGTGATGATGATAGCCGCCGCCCCAGCCCCAACCACCGCCCCACGGCTTGGCGGAAGCAGCGGAGGGAGCCAGCGCCACGGCGCTGAGGGAAGCTGCGGCAACAAGAGCGAGAGTCAATTTGCGTAACATGGTCGTTCTCCTTTTCGCGATGCGCGCTGGGCGCGGGTTGGGTTTCAGTCCGTCTTACCCATCGCCCATCAGTCGCATCCCCGGAGAAGCGGGTTCGAGAAAACCGAAGCTGGTTTGCGGAGATTTTTCTGAACGGTTGTTCAGATGTGCGCCGGATCACGCATCGACCTGGTGTCGACGGGCGGTACGCCGTCGATTAACGCCGACAGCACATTTGTGCTCGCGACCGTGCGGACCATCATCGGCTCATTGCGGCCGCGGATGACAACCTGCTGTTGCGGCAGCGCATCGGCTGCAAGGCCGGCCGTCGCGCGGACTTCTTCCGACAGAATGGCTTCGCATCCGAGGCTCTTGGTCATGTCCTGCAGCCGTGCTGCGACATTGACCGCATCGCCGAGCGCGGTGAACACCGTGTGATCGCGATAGCCGATGTCGCCGACGATCACCTCGCCGCTGTGAATGCCGATGCCGAAGCGGATCGGCTCACGCAGGTCGTGTTCGAGAAATTGATTCAATTCCTCGACATTGGCGGCGATCCGGGCCGCCGCGCTCAGCGCCTGCCGGCAGGCGGTTTGCCGATTGGTGGCAAGTCCGAACAACGCCAATTGCCCGTCGCCGAGAAACTGGTTGGGTTGGCCGCCGCATTCGATCACGGCCTGCGCTACCGCGCCCAGGAAGCGGTTGACGACGAACACCGTATCGAACGGCAGCCGGTGTTCCGCGAGCTTGGTCGAGCCGCGCATATCCACGAACATGCTGACGAGGTAGCGCTCCTCGCCGATATGCGAGGGACTTGTGTGGCCTGCGGCCGCAGTCTGCGGCAGGAAGATCTGGAAGAAGGAAATATCGGTCTCGGGCCTGAGCTGGCAGGCGAGGCGAATGGCCGGATCCGATCCGGTCCCGACACGGTTGAGCACGAAGGCTTCCCGGTTGGATGGCTCCGGCAATGAGGTGCAATCCCCGATCACGCGGATGCGGCAGGTCGAGCATCTTGCGCGGCCACCGCAGACGCTGGCATGCGGGACTTGATGGCGCAGGCTCGCCTCAAGCACGGAAAGGCCCTTCGGCACCCGGATCGTCCGGCCATTGCCGTATGACAGGGTGATCATGCCGACCCGCCGCTCGTTGAGGGCACGCACGCCGCGCGCCGCCAGGACAAATCCGAGCAGGCCGAGATAGCCGATCAGGAAGTATCCCGTGATGGTTTCCAGGGTGTCCTGCTCAGCCAGCGTGCCGACCTTGTCCTGCGAGAGATTGACCGCCCGCCATTCGGCGCCGGCGCTTTCTTTCACGACGTTCCGTCCGCTTTGGTAGAGGCCCAGCAACGCCAGCGTCGGCACCAGGACCGCCGCGGCCAGGAGGAAGGGGGCGGCGGGCTTGAAGAACGCCTTCATCCGCAGCCAAAAATAAAGACCGATGCTGCCATGGATCCAGGCGATGACCAGCACAGCCATCGTCATCCTGATTCGGTAGGGCCAAACCACCCAGTATCCGTAGAGTACTTGCGGATAGAGCTTTGCTTCTCCGAACAGGCTCTGGCCGAGCCGCGTGCCGACCACGTGGGCGACGAGGAGCGCCGGGATGCTTAGGCCCAGCACGAGCTGCAGCGGCTCGATCGCCTTCCAGCGAAATTGCCGGCGCTCGTAAAGCGCCCAGATCCCGAGACCGGCATGAACCAGCGCGGCGGTGTAAAAGATGATCGCGACCGGCAGAAACTGCCAGAACAGGACATGGTAATGGACGCCCCATGCCAGCGCATCGAGGGAGATATTGCCGAGTGCGTGGTTGAGGAAATGGCTGACCAGATAGGCAAACAGCACCAGCCCGCAGATGAGCCGGACCTGACGCAGGCTGATGCCGCGAACGAATTTTAGGAACTGGGCCCGGATGAGTGCGGTCATGCGGATTGGTTGCATCTACGATAGACTCGCAAAACTAGCGTTTAATTCCGTGCGCGAGAAGTGGACCCGGCGCTTGCCGGGACGACGACGAGGCTGTGTACACGTTGACACCTTCCGGGCGTTCGGGGAGAAAGCACCGTGACGATTGCGCCTCCCGATCATAGCCTCGCCAAGCAGGTCCAATCTGCCTTTCGGCAATGGCTTGCCGTTGTCGCGTTGATCGCAGCGCTGACGGCCATGCGGGTGATTTACGCAAGCCTGCTCGATCTGCGGACGGACGAGGCCTATTACTGGACCTGGTCGAAGGAAAACGTGCTTTCCTTCCTCGATCATCCGCCGATGATTGCGTGGTTCATCCGGTTTGGCACCGCTATCTTCGGCGATACCAATTTCGGGGTGCGGTTTGCCGGCGTGCTGGCGATGCCGGTGACGCAACTGCTGCTCGCCGATATCGTCCGGCGCGTGACGCATGACATCCGCGCGATGGTGATCGCGGTCCTGATGATGGAGGCAGCGCTCTATTACGGCCTGCTGATGGCCAAAGTCTCGCCCGACGTCGCTCTGATCCCATTTGTCACCGCCATGGTGTGGGCATTGGTGCGGCTCGCCGAGAGCGACGATGGGCGCTGGTGGCTGGCAGCCGGCGTGTTCGCGGGGCTTGCGCTGTTGTCGAAATTCACCGCAGCCCTCATGCTTCCGGCGGTAGCGGCGTTCATGCTGGTGCCGCGCTGGCGCGGGCGCTGGCTGCGCAGCCCCTATCCGTGGCTGGCTGCGCTGATCGCATTCGCGCTGTTTTTGCCGGTCCTGGTCTGGAACATGCAGCACGACTGGGCGTCGTTCCGCTTCCAGCTGGTGCGGGCGACCGCGACGCATGAATGGTCGCTGCGTAGGCTCGGCGAATTCATCGGACTTCAATTCGGGCTGGTCGGATTCATCCTGCTGCCGGTGGTCCTGACCGGGGTCGCGTTGACGGCGTGGCGGGGTTATCGCCGGTCGGACGCCGTGGCCGTGCTGTTGTCGACCGCGGTGATCGTTCCCTTCGTCTACTTCCTGTGGAAGTCGCTGAGCCTGAGGGTCGGCGATACCTGGCCGATGTTCATGTGGCCGTTTGGGTTTGCCGCCGCCGCCATCAATCTCGTAACGCTTCGGCCGGAGGGCTGGCGGGAATCATTCGTCCAGTGGTCGTTCCGGTGGGCGAGGCTGGCGATCGTCACCGGCATCGTCTTTGTCGTCGGCGTGTTTCTCTATTATATCGCAACGCCCTGGAATTTCATCGGCAGGACCGATCCGGTCGGCGGCGAAGCCGGCTACCAACCGATCGTGCGCCGGGCCGAAGTGGAGCTGAAAAAGACCAGCGCGACATGGATTGCCACCACCGACTACCGGACCTATGCGATGCTGCGCTGGTTTTTCAGAGGTCGCGTGCCGGTGGTCCAGATCAACGAGCGCGGGCGGTATCTCGGCTTTCGCGAGCCCGATATGGATTGGATCCGGGGTCACACCGGCCTCTATGTCGGGCGCGAGCCCGACAATGCCGATGCCAATCCAATCTGGGCGTCCACGACGGCGATCAGGGAGCCGCTCGAACGGGTCGATCGCGTCTGGCGCGGAATCGTGATGGACACCTATGCGCTGGAAAAATTCACCGGCTGGACACCGGAACTCTCGCCGCCGGAAAGCTCACCGCTCTATCACTGGCGGGTGCTGGCGGGGGAAATTGAACAGCCGCTGCGCGAACGGCAAGCTTGTACGCTTCCCGTTCGTGTAGCGTCCCGCATTACGCCTGCGACCTGAGTAACTTCCATCTGTAAAATGCGCGCCCGAAACCGCGCCGTTTCCAGATCCTTAGGCATGGTGCTCCGCAGGCGTGGTACAATGACGACAGCGCGATGATCGTGGAGGACAGAAGAATGCTGTTTGACCTGACTCCGGAGCAAAAGAAGCTTCAAGGGGCGGCGCGCGACATCGCCGAAGGCTCGATCAGGGCGCGCGCGGCCGAAACGGATCGAAGCGAGGCTTACCCCTGGGAAAACGTCCGGGATCTCACAGCGGCTGGTCTGATGGGCTATACGATCCCCCGGGAATACGGCGGCGCTGGCGGCAGCTTCCTGGATGCGAGCCTGATCGTCGAAGAAATGGCGCGTGTCTGCGGCGTCACCGGCCGCATCGCCGTCGAGGCCAACATGGGCGCTATCTCGGCCATCATGCGCTATGGCAGCGAGAAGCAAAAGAAGCTTGCCGCCGAGATCGTGCTATCCGGCGACAAGCCCGCGATCTGCATCACGGAACCGGAGGCCGGCTCAGCCGCCACCGAGATGACGACGCGCGCGGACAAACGCGGTTCGGGCTATGTGCTGAACGGCAAGAAACATTGGATCACCGGAGGCGGCGTTTCCCGGCTTCACCTTGTCTTTGCCCGCGTATTCAATGAGCACGGCAACGCGGAGGGTATCGGCGGCTTCATGATCGTGCGCAATTCGGACGCGCCGGCTGAAGGCAAGGGACTGCGGGTCGGAAAGCGCGAGCCTACGATGGGGTTGCGCGGCATTCCGGAGACCGAGATCATCCTTGACGAAGCCGAAGTGCCGATGGACATGGTGCTTCTGCCTCCGGGTGGCTGGAAACGCGGCTTCGCCGAATTGATGAACGCGTACAACAGTCAGCGCGTTGGCGCCGCGACCGTTGCCCTTGGCCTGGCGCAGGGGGCCTTCGAGCAGGCACTGGCGTTTTCGAAATCGCGTCAGCAGTTCGGTCGTCCGATCGCCGAATTCCAGGGCCTGCAATGGATGCTGGCCGACATGTCGGTGCAGTTGAACGCCGCGCGCCTGTCGATTCGCAGCGCAGCCGCCAGCGCGGACCCCTTTCCGGATCCGCTGCTTGCCGCCCAGGCCAAGATTTTCGCATCCGAGATGGCGATCAAGGTGACGAGTGATGCCTTGCAGATCTTCGGCGCGCGAGGTTACTCGCGCAACAATCCGATGGAGCGGATCGTGCGTGACGCGCGCATGTTCACGATCGGCGGCGGCACCGCACAGGTTTTGCGCAACCAGGTCGCGAGCCGACTGCTCGGCTGGAAGCTGCCGCAGGCGCGGGACGGCTACGTAACCGCTTCAAACAGCGTCGCCGCGGAATAGTGCCGGACGCGGCGTGAGCTGCGAAGTACGATGTGGAGCAATCCGCAAAGTTAGGGAATCACTCCTCGCCCTCACGCTTGCGCAACAAATCCTTGGCGAGATCGGTAAGCGCCGGCCGCGGCAAGGCCGTGAACGGCAGCGGGCGGGTGACGTCGATGGCGGCTAATCCCAGTCGCGCCGTCAACAGCCCGTTGAGAACGCCTTCACCGAGCCGCTGCGACAGTTTCGCCGCCAGCCCATGGCCGAGCACCTGCTGGATCAGGCTGTCACTCGCCGCCATGCCGCCGGTGATGGCGACATGCGAGATGACATGGCGCATCAGACGGATCATGCCGAGCGCGCCGGGCCTTCCGCCGTAGAGCCGCGCCAGCTGCCGGATCAGGCGCAGCGAGGCGGCGAAGACGAAGAGCGCGTCGACCAAAGCGCGCGGACTGACGGCGGTGACGATCGAGACGCGTTGCGCGGCCTGTGAGATCAGGCGTCGCGCCTCAGCATCGAGCGGCGTCATCAATTCACGCTCGGCGAGGCGGATCATGTCGGCGCCGTCGATGATGTCCTCGGTGTGGCCCTGCAGCGCGGCGCGGGGGCGCGCCAGATGCGGGTTCTGGTGTGCGATCTTCAGAAGATCCTGCACGACGGCCCGGCTTTCCGCGCGATCATCGCTCGCGAGCACTTCTATCGCGCGCAGATGCAGTTTTTCGATCGTCGCCAGGCGCATCAATCCGAACGCTTCGCGCGCCACCACAACGACAAAGGCCAGCGCGGCGGCAAAGGCAAACGCAAGGCCAAGAATGCCAAGGCCTTCGCTGCGCGCAAACAGATCCTCGATCAGCCGGGTCACCCCCAAGCCAACACCGAGCAGGGTCAGGCCGCCGACGGCGCTCCAGAACAAGGTGCCCCAGCGGAATCCCCGCTGCGGGGGGAGGACCTCGGCTTCGATCGGGACCGGGAGCAGCGCCGGGTCGGATTCCGGCGTGACGTGGACCGTGCCGCGGGCGGGACGGCCTGCATGGTCGCCATCCATCACGATCACGCCGGGGTCGTCGAGCTTGAAGGTCGCAGGCTTCCGATGCTGGGAGCGCTCGCTCATTGCATTTTGTCTCCGATCAGGAACTGCAGCGCCCGGTCAAGGCGGATGTGAGGCAGCGCCGGGCCATCCGGCGCGTCATTCTCCAGCTGCGGCGGCCGAAAGCGCAAGAAACGAAAATCGGCTTTCCCGGCGCTCGCGCTGGAGAGGCCGCGAAATGCCGCTTCGCCCTTGAACAGCTCTTCGGGATCGTCCGGCAGGTCGCCGGGAAAGGTCGCGACTTCAGTGTTGCCATCAAACGTCTCGCCACCCGCCCTCTCGCCCGAGGCGGGCGTTCCCAGAATGGATGGCAGCTTTTCGCGGCCGCGCGCGACCATCGCCTCGCGGGTGGCGCGCACAGCTGCCAGCGCCACGACGTCGATATCGGCGCCGGTATCTTCCGCCCTCGCGACGGCGCAGGCGACGGCCCGCCGCAACACCGCTTCCAGCCGGTCGTGACTCGAATGATGCAGGTGATCGGCCTTGGTCGCGGCGAATAATATCCGATCGATCTTCGGCCGGAACAGTGCGCTGAACAGCGTGCTGCGGCCGATCCTGAAGCAATCGAGAATCCCCGCGAGCGCCGCCTCGAGGTCAACGAGGGCTTCCGGACCGGAGTTGAACGCGGAGAGCGCGTCGACCAGAACCACCTGACGGTCCAGCCGCGCGAAATGATCCCTGAAGAACGGACGGACCACGACGTCCTTGTAGGCTTCAAAGCGCCTGCGCATCATCGCCCACAGCGATCCGTCGGGCGCCGCGCCTTGTTCGGGCAGATCGAGCGGCGCGAAAGTCAGCGCCGGAGAGCCTGCGAGATTGCCCGGCATCAGGAAGCGGCCCGGCGGCAACAGGCTCATGGCAAAACGCTCGTCGCGGCAGGCGCGCAAATAGTCGGTGAACAGTTTTGCCGCCGTCAGCGCGGCCTGTTCGTCCTCGTGTGCCTCGGCGCTTAGGGTCGCAACATAGGCGTGCCAGGATGCGGCGAGCGGCGCGCGCAGGCTTGCCCGCGACAATGCGAGGCTTTCGTTCGACCATTGCTCATAGCTCTTGTTGAGCAGCGGCAGATCGAGCAGCCATTCGCCGGGATAGTCGACGATATCGAGGGTGAGGTTGCGCTCCGCGCCGTTCTGCCGCTGATAATCGATCACAAGCCGAAGCTCGCTGATGTCGACCGTGGAGTTCGGCCAGTGGCGCGCCTCGATCAGGGTGCGGACATGGTTCTCATAGTCGAAGCGCGGCACCGCGTCGTCCGGTTGCGGCTCAAGCCGGGCGCGGGCGATCCGCCCGGTCGCGAACGGTTCGAACACCGGAAAGCGGCCGCCGCGGGTGAGGCCGTGCACCAGCGCGGTGATGAAGACGGTCTTGCCGGCCCGTGAAAGTCCGGTGACGCCGAGCCGCACCGTCGGATTGAACAAGTGGTCGCCAAAATCCTTTAACGCCCGCGCCGTCAGGCGCGCTTCCTCGACGATATCGGATAAGCGGAGGGCCATGCGGGGATGAAAAGCTCGATTTCGGCGGGCAATTGGCGGCAGGACTAGGCGGAAAGTGGCGATTGGTTGAGCAAAATCAAGTTTCACACTTAGGTCGCTATTAGGGTTTTATGGTTCGTTGACCTCCTGAGGCTATCATTTATCGCCGTTTGAAAGCTTACCGGACCACCATGACCGTCTTCCGACTGAAGCAACTGGCCTCGACATCTGCCCACGCGGCGGCCGGCGCCATGCGCTGGAATTACGATCGGGCCGAACTGATCGCGGACGGCATCGTGCACGGCATCGGCGTGTTCAGCGGATTGATCGCCGCCACGGTGCTGATCGTGCTCGCCGGCGTATTCGCCTCCGCCTACCAGGTCGCTCTGGTGTCGGTCTATGCCGCGGGCCTGCTCGCCATGCTCGGATTTTCGGCCGCCTATAATCTCTGGCCGGTGTCGCGGCGCAAATGGCTGCTGCGCCGTTTCGATCATTCCGCGATCTATATTCTGATCGCGGCGACCTATACGCCGGTGTTTGCCCAGCTGCAGGACCGCGTCTTTGCGATGTCGCTCTTGGCCGGCGTCTGGAGCGTGGCCGCCGTCGGCATTGTGCTGAAGCTGTTTTTGCCGGGGCGCTTCGACAGGATATCGGTCGGTCTCTATCTGGCGATGGGCTGGAGCGGGGTCATCGCCTACGATGCGGGTCTGTCGTCGCTGCCGCAGCTGGCGCTATGGTTCATCGTCGCCGGTGGCGTGCTCTATAGTTTCGGGGTAATCTTTCACGCCTGGCAGCGGCTTCGCTTCCAGAACGTAATATGGCATAGTTTCGTGCTGTTGGGCGCGGCCTGCCATTACACGGCCGTGCTCGATCTGGTTCTGGCCTGAGGCCCACTTCAAACAAGCAGGTTCGGCAATGCAGGTGCGCGACAAGACCGTTGTTGTCACCGGCGGCGCCAACGGCATCGGCCGGGCGCTTTGCGAGGCCTTGCATCGCGCCGGTGCGGCGAAGGTTGTCGTCGCCGATATCGATAGCGCAGCTGCGCGAATAGTGGCTGCCTCGATCGGCGGCGCGGCGTTCAAATGCGATGTCGGTAAGGAGAACGACATCCTCCATTTGATCGACGAAACCGAGCGGCTGTTCGGCCCGATCGCACTGTTCTGCTCCAATGCCGGCATTGGCGGCGGCTTTGATCCGTTGTCGGAGAATGCCGGCGGAAATTCCGACGAGCCGTGGTCGCGAAGCTGGGCCGTTCACGTCATGGCGCATGTCTATGCCGCGCGGCATCTCATCCCGCGCTTCAAGGCGCGCGGGGAGGGGTATTTCCTCAACACGATTTCCGCGGCCGGACTGCTCTCGCAGGTCGGAAGCCCCGCTTATTCGACCACCAAGCATGCCGCGGTGGGATTTGCCGAGAGTCTGGCGATCTCGCACAAGGCGGACGGCATCAAGGTTTCGATCCTCTGTCCGCAGGGCGTCGATACCGACATGCTGCGCTCGATCCCGAGGGGACCGCAATCCGGCGACGGCGATCTTTCGCCAGCGCAGGTGGCGAAGGACGCGCTCGCCGGCATCGAGCAGGAGACATTTCTGATCCTGCCGCACCCGCAGGTGCTCGGCTACATGCGCAAGAAGACCGAGAATTACGACCGCTGGATTTCGGGCATGGCGAAAATCCAGGCCAAGATGCGGGAAGACTACGGGAAGTGAATCCAGCCTGCGGACGCCGGCGTGGCTATCTTCGGCTTTCGCTTGGAAGTCCATGGAAGTCAAAGACCGGCATCTCTGCAAAGGGCCGGGAGCAGGAGTTGCCGTATCCGCCTGCTGGCTGTGACATCATCAGATTTCGTCGTAGTATGCGCTGATCGCGTCCGCTCAATCCTTGGGTGACCACATAGGCAAATGCGGTACTCTATTCACGACGACACGCTCGATGCGAAGAAATCTCGCATATTGATCAATGCGCTGATCGATTGCGCAAAAGCGGATGTCAGGCCGAGCTTCTCTATCAACAAAATGCTTTGGGGAGTTCTCGCTTTACCTGGAATGCGGAAGCTTCAATCGGGAGAACTGGCGGACGTACCACCGCGTCAGTGACGCTGCCAAACAGGTCCGCGACTCCGGCGACAAGTCCTGGAAGAAGAATGTCACGTTTGAGCATGTGCGTCCGATCAGCAAGATGTAGCAAATGCTGTTGGATGAGAGAGAAACGTTGACCCTGGACAGGGCTGCATTGATTATTGGTGAATACCCGCCGGTGTTGATAACGGTGAAAGAAGAACTCCGAATGTCGGAGCTTGGATTCAAGCATGGTGGCAAGCCCGAAAAGCGATACGCCCACATTCCGATTAGGGGCTTCACTCTGCGTTCAGAAGTAGCACCGCGCAAGGACCGCTCGCGCAAGTCCATCAACGGGCCGAATGCGAGCTGACATACGCAGGAAGACCGAGCATCACGACCGCTTGATGGGCATGACGAAGATCCAGGCCAAGATGCGGGAAGTGAACTAGCTGGGGATTTAAGTCACATTTGAGTCGGTCAGCCCGGCCATGACGGAAGGGGTGCGCCCCGTTGGCGCCTGCATGTGACGAGTTGTCTCGCCGAGGTCAGCCCGTCGAGCGAAAACCTGTGGTAGATTTATGCCAAGATGCCCTGATCCGAGGGAAGATGCATTGTGACCAAGGTTTCCGAGATCACCGTACCTGCTGACAGCGCGCTGCACCCCACACTGGCGGATGCCGATTTTTACGACGCCTACGAGGCGCCGCTGAGCACGGCGATGCTGTCGCCGACGGAGATATTTCTTCGCGCCTCCCGAGGCACCCCGCGGTGGGTCGACGACCTCATGGCGATCAGAAATCGTATCGTGCGTTTGTTCGGCCTCAAGGATGTCGGCGCGATGAAGGTGGCCGTGAAGGCCTCGGATGCCTATCAGGTCGGTGACCGGCTCGGCATCTTCAGCATCTTCGGCAAGACCGAGAAAGAGCTGCTGCTGGGGATCGACGACCGTCACCTTGACGTGCGCGTGTCGGTGCTGAAATCGCAGCGCAACGGCTTGCCGCATTACGTCGTATCGACGGTGGTGCATGTGCATAACCTGCTGGGCCGCGTCTACATGGCGCCGGTCGGCCGCATCCATCCGTTCGTGGTCAGATCGATGATGGGGCGCGCCGAGGTTTAGCGGGCGCTCGGATTCCGCAAAAGAGATGTTCCCGCTGGTGTTCCTTGTCTAGATCACCGGCCCTGGCAACTTGGCCGCTAAACCCGGCTCCGCTGCCCATAGAGCACCGGTACCGCCGAATCCACCATCACCTCGATCAGGCTGGTGCCCTCGTGCGAAAGCCCGCGCTTGAGCGCTCCCGCGAGCTCGGATGATTTCGCCACGCGCACCGCGTCGCAGCCGAGCCCTTGCCCGATCTTGACGAAATCGATGTCGGGCAGGTCAAGCCCGGGCACGTTGCGCACCTGCATCACCTGGCTGAACGAGCGCATCGCGCCGTAGCCGGTGTTGTTGATGACGACGACCGTCAGCGGCAGTTTGCCTTGCGCCGCCGTCCACAACGCCTGGATCGAATACATCGCCGAGCCGTCGCCGATCAGGCACACCGTCCGGACGCCCGGGCGTCCCAGCGCCACGCCGACCGCAGCCGGCAGCGCCCAGCCAAGCCCGCCGCTCGCCATGGTGTAGAAACTGTCCTGGCCGCGCATCGGCATGAATTCCTGCATCGCCGGGCGATGCGAGGGGGCTTCCTCCACCAGCACGGCATCATCCGGCATCGCCGTCGACAGCGCATGCAGCAGGAACTCGGCAGGAATCGGATCGCCTGCGCGCGGCGCCGGCGGCAAGGTACGGCCCGCCGGCATCGCGCGCCTGGTCTCGGGGACCCCATCAAGCAGCATCGCCAGCGCCGGTTTCATGCTGGCGACGATGCTGGTGCCGACCGGCGTGATCGCCGCGGCATCGGGGTCGTCGGTGATCTGGAAGAGCGTGGTCGCGCCGTCGAAGATCGCGGCGTGACCCTCGACGTGAAAGGTGAAGACCGGCGCGCCGATCACGACAACCAGATCATGGCCGCGAAGGGCGTCCGACAATTGCGCCGGCGAGGCATGAAGGAAGCCTGCAAATTGCGGATGTCGTTCCGGGAAACCGCAGCGCGCCGAAAACGGGCTGACCCAGATCGCGGCGCGCGTCTTCTCCGCCACGCGCACCAGGAGATCCACGGCCTGCGCACGATCGACGCCGGGGCCGACCACAAGCGCCGGGCGCTCGCTTGCCGCAAGCGCGGTGGCAAGCCGCCCCATCGCGGCGCGATCGGGGCCCAATTCGCGGCTTACACTGCGGGCTTCCACTGGATGCGTCGGATGGGTCCAGTCGTCGATCGGTACCGAGACGAAGGTCGGGCCGCAAGGCGGCTGCATCGCGACGTAATAAGCGCGCGCGATCGCCGCCGGCACATCTTCGGCCCGCGCCGGCTCGATCGAGAATTTCACGTAAGGCCGCGGAAATTCCGAGGCGCGCTCGGCGTAAAGAAACGGCTGCCAGGGCAGGATCGAGCGCGCCTGCTGGCCCGCTGATATCACCAGCGGCGTCTGGTTGCGGTGGGCGGTGAAGATATTGCCGAGCGCGTTGCCGACACCTGCCGCCGAATGCAGATTGACGAAGCCCGCGTTGCGGGTGGCCTGGGCGTAACCGTCGGCCATGCCGACGACAGAAGCCTCCTGCAGGCCCAGCACATAGTCGATATCCTCGGGCCAGTCGCTCAGGAACGGCAATTCGGTCGAGCCGGGATTGCCGAACACCTTGCGGATGCCGAACGAGCGCAACAGGTCGAACGTGGCCTGCTTGACGGTGACGGATGGGCCGGAGGTTTTGCCTGGTTTGCGCGGCAATACTCTACTCCGTCATTCCGGGATGGTGCGCTAGCACCAGACCCGGAATCTCGAGATTCTCCGATGTGCAATTGCACATCGTGGCTCGATGCTTCGCATCGCCCCGGAATGACGGGCTGAGGTTCACCACGTCGCGGTGCCCTTCATGGTCGGCTGGCCGGCCGAATTCGCCGTCCACAATTCCATGCCGGCGCCGGTGTCGCTGGCGTTGACAGTGAATTCCGAGCCTTCGAACAAGGGTTGCACGCCGCGATAGCTGAATTTCTTCGGCGCTGCGCCGCCGTGCAGCTTGGCGGCAAGCTCCACCAGCAAGGCCGCCTGCATCGGGCCGTGGAAGATCAGGCCGGGATAGCCCTCGACCTTGGTGACATAGTCACGGTCATAATGGATGCGGTGGCCGTTGAAGGTCAGCGCCGAATAACGAAACAAAAGGACGGGATCGGCCATGTGGCTTTCGCGGTGCTGCGCAGGTGGCGGCGGTGCCGCCGGCTTGGCGGGCGCGGCCGGCGCGGTCGACACATCGCGATAGACGATGTCCTGCCGCTCACGGAGCGCGGTGCCGCGCGGCGTCGTGACCAGATGATCCACGGAGACAAAACACAATACGCCGGTCGAGCCGGTCTTCATGGTGACGTCGGATATGCGCGAGGTCCGCGTCACCTCGTCGCCGACGCGCAAGGAATCGAAGAATTCGAGCTCCCCGCCGGCCCACATCCGCCGCGGCAGCGGCACCGGCGGCAGAAAGCCGCCGCGTGCGGGATGACCGTCGGGGCCAAGTTCCGCCATCGGGAAAACCGGCGGCGCCAGGCACCAATGCACCGTCCAGGGCGCCGCATCACCTATTTTGGGTTCGCCGATCTCCTGGAACAGCGTCGCGCGCAAGCCTTTTACAAGCTGCGGGGTGACGAAATCGGACGCTTGGCTGCTGCGGCCGATCCATCGCCGCAAATGATCGAGGTCGGGTTTGTCGGTCATGACGATTTGATCCGTGCGGGAGAAATCCTGACCTTGGCCGCGCCCACGCGCTCGCCGATCCCGGGCACGGCGCCATAGTGACGCGGCTCGCCGACGACGATCGCCGCCGGCGCCGGATAGCTCACCGCTCCCTTCGGCGTGTCCACCTCGATGCGGCGCAGATGCGGATGGCCGGCGAGATCGGCCATGGTGTTGACCTCGGCGAAGGCAATGTCGGCGTCCGACAGGCGTTTCAGCAGTTCGTCGCGCGTCATGGTCGCAAAGATATTGCCGACGGTGGTGTCGGTCAGTTGGCGGTTGCGGACGCGCTCGACCATGTTGGCGAATCTGGGATCATTCGGCAGGTCGGGCTGACCCAGCACATCAGCGCATAATTTCTTCCATTCGCGCTCGCTCTGGATCGAGATCAGGATGTCCTTGCCGTCCTTCGAACGGAATACGCCATAGGGCGCGATCGAGGGATGGGCGAGGCCCATGCGCTGCGGCGGATTGCCGGCTTCCGAATTGAGCAGCGGCACCGTCAGCCAGTCCGCCATCACGTCGAACATCGAAATGCGGATGTCCGCGCCCTGGCCTGAGCGCGAGCGCGCGATCAGCGCCTCGAGGATGGCGGCATGCGCGGTGGCGCCGGTGGCGATATCGACGATCGACAATCCGACGCGCGAAGGGCCATCGGGTCCGCCGGTGATCGAGGCGAGCCCGCTTTCGGCCTGGATCAGGAGGTCATAGGCCTTGCGCTGCGCATAGGGGCCGTCGTCGCCATAACCGGAAATGGTGCAGCAGATCAGCGCCGGGTAATCTTTTTTCAGGCGCGCAATCGAGAAGCCGAGCTTGTCCATCGAGCCCGGTTTGAGGTTCTGTATCAAAACGTCGGCGCCGGCGATCAGCCGCTCGAGGCTGGCCCGGCCCTCCTGGCTGGCGAGGTCGATCACCACCGAATCCTTGCCGCGGTTGAGCCAGACGAAATAGCTGCTCTGTCCCTTCGCCGCCGCATCATAGCCGCGCGCGAAATCACCCTCCGGCCGCTCCACCTTGATGACATGGGCGCCGGCGTCGGCCAGCCGCGAGCTGCAGAACGGCGCTGCGACAGCCTGTTCGACGGCAATGACGGTGATCCCTTCAAGCGGCAGCATCGGATGTTCTCAGTAGGAGCGCGGCATGCCCAGCACATGCTCGGCGATATAGGACAACACCAGATTGGTCGAAATCGGCGCGACCTGATAGAGCCGCGTCTCGCGGAACTTGCGCTCGACGTCGTATTCTTCCGCGAAACCGAAGCCGCCATGGGTCTGCACGCAGGCATTCGCCGCTTCCCAGGAGGCGTCGGCGGCCAGCATCTTGGCCATGTTGGCCTCGGCGCCGCAATCGAGTCCGGCTTCGTATTTGCGCGTGGCTTCCTTCACCATCAGCTCGGCCGCGCGCATGGCCGCATAGGCTTTGGCGATCGGAAACTGGATGCCTTGATTCTGGCCGATCGGGCGGCCGAACACCTCGCGCTCCCTGGCATAGTTGGACGCCTTGGCGATGAACCATTTGGCGTCGCCGATGCACTCGGCCGCGATCAGGATGCGCTCGGCATTCATGCCGGAGAGGATGTAGCGAAAGCCCTTGCCTTCCTCGCCGATCAGGTTCTCCGCCGGCACTCTCAGATCGGTGAAAAACACCTCGGTGGTGGAGTGGTTCATCATGGTGCGGATCGGGCTGATCGAGAGCCCGTTGCCCTTCGCCGCCTTCATGTCCACGATGAACACCGACAGGCCGTCGGTGCGCTTCTTCGCCTGCTCCTTCGGCGTGGTGCGCGCCAACAGGATCATCAGGTCGGAATATTCGGCGCGGCTGGTCCAGATCTTCTGGCCGTTGACGATATAGCTGTCATTGCCGTCGCGCCGGGCAAAGGTCTTCAGCGAGGTGGTATCGGTGCCGCTGGTCGGTTCGGTGACGCCGAACGCCTGCAGCCGCAATTCGCCGCTGGCGACCTTCGGCAGCCATTTGGCCTTTTGCGCCTCGCTGCCGTGCCGCAGCAGCGTGCCCATGGTGTACATCTGGGCATGGCAGCCGCCGCCGTTGCAGCCCGCGCGCTGGATCTCCTCGAGGATCGCCGCCGCCGCGGACAGTTTCAGCCCGGCGCCGCCATATTCCTCGGGGATCAGCACCGAGAGATAGCCGGCTTCGGTCAGCGCATCGACGAAAGCCTGCGGGTAGGCCATCTCGCGGTCGAGCTTGCGCCAATATTCGCCGGGGAATTGCGCGCAGAGTTTGGCAACGGCCTCGCGGATGTCGGCATGTTCATCTTGGTCGGTAGCGGTCATAGGTACTCGGCTGGCAGGTCAACGACGCGCGGAAATCCGCGGATTTAAGGTCCGTTGGGGATAGGCGGGTCGGAGGCGGCGTTCAAGAGGCTGGTCTGTTCACGCAGGTATGCGCACCGGCAAGGACTCGATGCCGCGCACAAAGCTCGAATACACCCGCTTCGGCTCGCCGACCACCTCGATCCGGTCGAACCGCTTCAGGATCTCCTGCCACACGATCTTCAATTGCAGTTCGGCCAGCCGCATGCCGACGCAGCGGTGGATGCCAAATCCGAACGACAGGTGGGTGCGGGGCCGGGCGCGGTCGATAATGAAATCGTTGGGGTTCTCGATGACCTCTTCGTCACGATTGCCGGAGACGTACCACATCACCACGCGATCGCCTTTCCTGATGGTCTTGCCGCCTAGCTCGGTATCGACCAGCGCGGTGCGCCGCATATGCGCGAGCGGCGTCTGCCAGCGAATGACCTCCGGCACCATGGAATTGATCAGCGCCGGATTGTCGCGCAGTTTTTGATACTGGTCGGGATGTTCGTTCAGCGCCAGCACCGAGCCGCTCATGGTGTTGCGCGTGGTATCGTTGCCGCCGACGATCAACAGGATGATGTTGCCCATCAGGTTGTCGGGGTCCATGTACCGCGTGGCTTCGTTATGCGCCATCATCGAGACCAGATCGTTTCTCGGCTCGGCGTTGACGCGTTCGTTCCAGAGCTTCGTGAAGTAGGCCGCGCACTCGTCCATCTCGGCCCGCCGCTGCTCCGCCGATTCGACGACGCCGCCTTTCGGCAGCGCGGTCGAGACGTCGGACCAGCGCGTCAGCTTGCGGCGTTCCTCGAAGGGAAAGTCGAACAGCGTCGCCAGCATCTGCGTGGTCAATTCGATCGACACCCGGTCGACGAAGTTGAAGGTTTCGTTGCGGGGCAGGGCGTCGAGCACCTTGCCGGTGCGCTGGCGGATCAGGATCGCGAGTTCATCCAGATGCGTCGGCGTGAACATCGGCGACACGGTCTTGCGCTGGGCGGAGTGCCGCGGCTGGTCCATCGCGATGAAGCTTGGCCAGTCATAACCCGGCGGCACGTCCCGGATCGAGATACCGCCAAGCGAGACGTCGGAGGAGAAGATGCCGTGGTTGGTGTCGACATGCATGATGTCGTTGTATTTGGTGACCGACCAATAGGGCTCGATCGGCGAAGAGGTGCAGTAATGGACCGGCTCCTCCTTGCGCAGCCGCTCGAAATAGGGCCACAGCGTATCGTTGCGAAACAGCTGCGGCGCGCCGGGGTGAAAATCCTTCAGCGGCGTGGCATAGGCGGCTTCGCGCGCGGCGCGCTGGAGCTCTTCTCTGTTGGTTCTGACGGATGCCTGGATGTTCATGGTGGATCCCAACAACGTGTCAGCCGGCGATGCGCACCGGCAGCGTCTCATAGCCTTTGACAAAACTCGAATATACCCGCCGGGGCTCGCCGACCACCTCAATATTGTCGAAGCGCTTCACGATTTCTTCCCAGATGATCTTCAGTTGCAGCTCGGCCAGCCTGATCCCGACGCAGCGGTGAATACCGAAACCAAAGGAGAGATGGGTACGCGGCCGCGCCCGGTCGATGATGAATTCGTAGGGGCGATCGATCACCTCCTCGTCGCGGTTACCCGAAACGTACCACATCACCACCTTGTCGCCCTTCTTGATCTTCTTGCCGCGGAACTCGATATCCTCGAGCGCGGAGCGGCGCATGTGCGCCAGCGGCGTCTGCCAACGGATCACCTCCGGCACGAAGCTGTCGATCAACGCCGGATTGTCGCGCAGCTTCCGGTATTGATCCGGATTCTTGTTCAACGCATAGAGACTGCCCGACAATGTGTTGCGGGTGGTGTCGTTGCCCCCGACGATCAGCAGGATCAAATTGCCGAGGAAATTCTTCGGGTCCATGTCGCGCGTGGCGTCGCCGTGGGCCATCATCGACAGCAGGTCGCTTTTCGGCTGTTGCTGGATACGTTCTTTCCAGAGACCTGCGAAATACGCCGCGCACTCCATCAGCTCGACCTGTCGTTCATCTTCCGTCGCGACCAGGCCGTCCGGGCCTGGAAGCGTCGTTGCGATGTCGGACCAGCGGGTCAGCTTGCGACGGTCCTCCCAGGGGAAATCGAACAGCACGGCGAGCATCTGCGTGGTCAGTTCGATCGAAACCTGATCGACCCAGTCGAACACCTCGTTGCTGGGCAGATTGTCGAGGCACTCAGCCGATCGCTGGCGGATGTTGACCGCGAGTTGGTCGAGATGCGTCGGCGTGAACATCGGCGCCACGGTCTTGCGCTGGGCGCTGTGGCGCGGCTGATCCATGGCGATGAAGCTTTCGCGACGCAGGTCGGGCGAAGTGTCGCGGATGGTGATGCCGCCGAGCGATGCCGCCGACGAGAACACCGAATGATTGGTCTCGATGTCCATGATGTCGTTGTATTTGGTTACCGACCAATACGGCCCGAACATGCTGTCCTCGCAGTAGTGCACGGGTTCTTCGCGGCGCAGCCGGTCGAAATACGGCCAGAACGTATCGGAGCGAAACAGCTCGGGATCGCCGGGATCGAATTGCTCAAGCGGGATCGAATAGGCGCGCTCCCGCGCGTCCTTTGGCTGGAGATTCTGAACGAGATCGATGGTCCCGTGCATCGGTCGCCTCCCTGCTGCCTCCATGGTTGGTTCCGGAGGGCGGTTGTTGCTCCGAATTACATCCCGTTGCGCGCGTCAGGGCAAGAGAGAGTTTTGCCACAGTCTGGCCGGTTATTTTCGGCCGCCAGCATTCCCTAAGGAAGCCCCTTCTCAGCCCAAGCCGCCCGTGACAAGCTTGCCGGCGAAGAATAAGGCTGTGGACGAGAGCAACAGCTAATGCCCGAAAGGCCGCCCGACCATGATCCCCAATGCGAATCGGATGTTCAACTTCGATCTCGGCGAAACCGCGGACGCGATCCGCGACACCGTCCGTGATTTCTCGATGGATGAAATTGCGCCGCGCGCCGCCGACATCGACAAGAACAACCAGTTTCCCCGCGATCTTTGGCCGAAACTCGGCGCGCTCGGCCTGCACGGCATTACCGTCGAGGAGGAGTATGGCGGCTCCGGGCTCGGCTATCTCGAGCATTGCGTGGCGATGGAGGAGATCTCGCGCGCCTCCGCTGCAGTCGGCCTGTCCTACGGGGCCCATTCCAACCTGTGCGTCAACCAGCTGCGCCGCAACGGCAGTGATGCGCAGAAGCGGAAATACCTGCCCAAGCTGATTTCCGGAGAGAATGTCGGCGCGCTGGCAATGTCGGAACCGGGCGCCGGCTCCGATGTGGTATCGATGGCGACCCGCGCCGAGAAGAAGGGCGATCGCTACGTTGTCAACGGCGCCAAGATGTGGATCACCAACGGGCCCATCGCGGAAACGCTGGTGGTCTATGCCAAGACCGATCCAGCGGCGGGGCCGCGCGGCATCACCGCCTTCATCATCGAAAAAGGCATGAAGGGTTTTTCCACAGCCCAAAAGCTCGACAAGCTCGGTATGCGCGGCTCCGACACCGCGGAACTGGTTTTCGACAATTGCGAAGTGCCGGAGGAGAACGTGCTCGGCGAGGTCGGACGCGGCGTCAATGTGCTGATGTCCGGTCTCGACTACGAGCGCGCGGTGCTGGCGGCGGGGCCGCTCGGCATCATGCAGGCCTGCCTCGACGTGGTGATGCCCTATGTGCACGAGCGCAAGCAGTTCGGCCAGCCGATCGGCAGTTTTCAATTGGTGCAGGGCAAGATCGCCGACATGTACACGACGATGAACGCGTCGCGCGCCTACGTCTACGCGGTGGCGAAGGCCTGCGATCGCGGCGAGACCACCCGCGAGGACGCGGCCGGCGCCATTCTTTATGCGTCGGAGAAGGCGACGCAATGCGCGCTCGACGCGATCCAGTTGCTCGGCGGCAACGGCTATATCAACGACTATCCGACCGGCCGGCTATTGCGCGACGCCAAGCTCTACGAGATCGGCGCCGGCACCAGCGAAATCCGCCGCATGCTGATCGGGCGGGAGCTGTTCGAGAAGTCGGCATAGGCGAGCATTGCCGCCAGGCGACGGCGGGTGCCCTTCAGCGCCGCTAGTTCTTCACGATCACCGTGGCGCCGACCGAGACGCGGTTGTAGAGATCGGTGACGTCCTCGTTGGTCATGCGGAAGCAGCCGGACGATACGGCGCGGTCGATCGTCTCCGGCTCGTTCGAGCCGTGGATGCGATACAGCGTCGAGCCGAGATACATGGCGCGCGCGCCCAGCGGATTTTCGATGCCGCCGGGCAAATAGCGCGGCAGGTCGGGCCGCCGTGCCCGCATCTGCGCGGGCGGCGTCCAGCCCGGCCATTCCTTTTTCGCCGATATGCGGTGGGTGCCGGACCAGCGGAAGCCGTCGCGGCCGACGCCGATGCCGTAACGCAGCGCCTCGCCGTTGCCGAGGATCAGGTAAAGCCGCCGCTCGGCGGTACTGATGAAAATGGTGCCCGGTGCGTATCTGCCGGGAAAGCTCACGACGGTGCGCGGAATCGGACCCGAGCCGCCGTAATACTCGGAGCCACCCCCATAGTAACTGGGGCCACTCCTGAAATTGGTGCCGCCGCGCCCGGAAAAGTTGAAAAAGTCGTCGTTGCTTTGTTGCGCGCGGGCGGGACACGCGCCCGCCAGCACCATCACCGCCAAGGCCAGGAAAGCAAGAGCCCGGGTCATCTCGATCCTCGCGATTAAGACGATCTTCACCCTGAGTCAGGCCATAGTTGACGCAATTTCGCAAGCGACGAGCCGGTGAAGCGCCGAAATTTTCAAACGGCGCGGTTAAAAAAGCCAAAGCTGTCATTCCGGGGCGATGCGAAGCATCGAACTACGATGTGCAATTGCACATCGGAGAATCTCGTCATTCCGGGTCTGGTGCTAACGCACCATCCCGGAATGACGAGACTGGCAGCAATGTCCGCGAACCCTTTGACGAAAGCCGCCGGGAATGATTGATCTTCAAGGAGCTTTTCCAAAGATTTCGCCAACGGGAGTGGAATGATGAATGGTGCGGAAAGTCTGGTGCGGACCCTGGTCGCGGGCGGTGTTGATGTCTGCTTCGCCAATCCCGGCACTTCCGAGATGCATTTCGTTGCCGCCCTCGATCGGGTCGAGGGCATGCGCTGCGTGCTTGGCCTGTTCGAGGGGGTGGTGACGGGTGCTGCGGACGGCTATTTCCGCATGAAGGGCACGCCGGCCTCGACGCTGCTGCACCTCGGTCCCGGTCTCGCCAATGGCCTCGCCAATCTGCACAACGCCAAGAAGGCCAATTCCGGCATCGTCAACATTGTCGGCCAGCATGCCGTCTATCACATCGGCTTTAATGCGCCGCTGACCTCCGACATCGAGGGACTGGCGCGGCCGATGTCGGCCTGGGTGCGGACCTCCCCGGACGCCAAGTCGGTCGCCAGGGACGGCGCCGCGGCGATCGCGGCGGCCAGGAGCTCGCCGGCCCAGATCGCCACCCTGATCCTGCCCGCCGACACCGCCTGGAACGAGGCCGACGGCATCGCGCAGGTAACGGCGGAATCCCAGCGCGCGAGCTACTCCTCGCAGGCCGTGGAGAATGCGGCAAAGGTGCTGCGCAGCGGCGCGCCGACGCTTTTGCTCATGACCGGCGGCGCGCTGACCGAGCAGGGGCTGGCGCTGGCGGCGCAAATCGCCGGCAAGACCGGCTGCAAGGTGATGGGCCAGACCTATAATCCGCGCATGGCGCGCGGGCGCGGGCGGTTTGCGATCGAGCGGATCCCCTACGTGATCGAGCAGGCGCTTCCGATCCTGAAGGATTTCAAGAATATCATTCTGGTCGATGCCAACGATCCCGTGGCGTTTTTCGCCTACCCGAACAAGCCGAGCCTGTTGAAGCCGGAAGGCTGCGAGGTTCACCGCATGACCGCATGGGGGGAGAATTCGGTGGCCGCGCTCGAGGCGCTCGCCTCCGCGCTCGGCGCGAAGCCAAGCGACGCGAAGCCGCAGGCGATGGTTGAGCTGAAAAAGCCGACGGGCGCCTTGACGTTTGCCTCGATCGCGCACGCGATAGCGATGGCGATCCCGGAAAACGCCATCGTGGTCGATGAATCCATCACTACCGGGCGCGGTTTCTTTCCGCCGACCGCGGCGGCCGCCCCGCATGACTGGCTGCAGAACATGGGCGGCTCGATAGGATTTTCGACGCCGGTCGCGACCGGCGCCGCGGTGGCCTGTCCCGACCGCAAGGTGATCTGCATGGTCGGCGACGGCAGCGCCATGTACACGCTGCAATCGTTGTGGACGCAGGCCCGCGAGGGCCTCAACATCACCACGATCGTGTTCGCCAATCGGATCTACCAGATCCTGCGCGGCGAATTCGACGGCGTCGGCGCCGGCGAGCCGGGCCAGCGCGCGCTCGACATGCTGAAGATCGATCGTCCCACGCTCGACTGGGTCGCGCTCGCCAAGGGCATGGGCGTTGCCGCGCGCGCGGTCACGACCGCGGACGAATTGGTCGCGGCGCTTTCGGAAGCGATCCCGGAGCGCGGACCGCGGCTGATCGAAGTGCAGATGTGAGGACGGGCGGCGAGTATCTAGGCGATGGTTGTCATTCCGGGATGGTGCGCTAGCACCAGGCCTCAGATGTGCAATTGCACATCGGGGAATCTCGAGATTCCGGGTTCGATGCTTCGCATCGCCCCGGAATGACGGTGGGGCACGGAGGCCAGATGCAAACCGAGCTGGACAAGGTCGTCACCGCGCTCAAGGAGTTCTACGCGCGCGAGACATTCCTGTTTGAGCACGATCTCGGCGAGCGCGCGCTGACCCACCGGCTGGCGGTGCATCTGGAAAGGCAGTTTCCGGGCTGGGACGTCGATTGCGATTTCGACCGGCTGGGCGCGCGCACCTTGCGGCTTCCGCATGGAACGATTGTCTCGACCGACGACCACCTCGGCAAATCGATCTATCCCGACATCGTCGTGCACCAGCGCGAAATCCCCAACAACCTGCTCGCGATCGAGGTCCGGAAGGCTTCCAACCATCAGCCGCCGGAGCACGACCAGCAAAAGCTGCGCGCATTGACCGACCCGCATGTATGGTTCGCCTACTGGATCGGGGTCTATCTCGTGCTGGGAAGGAGCAGCGTCGCCTCGGACGTTTATGTCGGCGGCGTGATCGAGTCGTCCCTGTCTCGCTGGTTTTCGCAGCGGCTGAAGGAGGCGGGGCTGGGATAGCGCGCTACCGGCGGGCCTCCAGCCGCGGGGGCTGCCTGGGTTTTTCGAAGGAAGCATCAGCCGCGCGCCGGGATTCGTACTGGGCCATCCACCTCGCGATCCGCTCGAGCCTGAGGGAGGGCGCAAACAGATAGCCCTGACCCAGATCACAGCCGGCCTGGCGCACCCTCGCCAGGGTGCGGGGATTGTCGATGCCTTCGGCGACTACCTTCATCCGGAACGCCCGCGCCAGCCCGACCGAGGCTTCGACGATCTTCACCAGATCGTCATCGGCTTCGCAGCCCTTGACGAAGGATTGATCGATCTTCAATTCGTTGAACGGAAGCCTGGCGAGTGCCGCCAGCGATGAAAATCCGGTGCCGAAATCGTCGATCGCCGCTCCGACACCCTTTATTCGCAGCCGCACCAGAATGTCCATCGCCCGGTCGACGTCGGACATGGCGACGCTTTCGGTGACTTCGACAATCAGCGATTCCGCGGCAACCTCGTTCTCGCGCAGAATGCTCTCGATCTGTTGCGGAAGCATCAGGTCGGTCAACAGCGATCCGGATACGTTGACGGCGATGGTGAAACCCGGCTGCTGCTCGATCAGCTTGCGGCTGTCGGCGATGGCCAGGGTCAGGATGCGGTTCGTCAGGTCCGGCATCAGACCCAGCCGCTCGACGATCGGAATGAAAATGGCGGGTGACAGGATTCCGAATTCGGGCATGCGCCAGCGCGCCAGCGCTTCGGCCCCGATCACCCGGTTGGTTTCGAGACTGATCTTCGGCTGAAATTCCACAAAGAATTCGTTGCTTTCCAGCGCGGCAACGATCCTTTCGCGGTCGATCACGGGCTCCACCGCACTCGATGGTGAAGTCTCGGGACCCGATGCCGGCATCAACAGCGCCTCGCGCAGGCGATCCAGGTCGAGCGGCTTGGTCAGGCAGCTGGTCAGGGACAGATTGAGCGCCTGGCCCATTCTCCTGGTCGTGTTCAGGATGCGCTCGTCACAGCCGCTGATGATCACGATCGGCATCGTATTGAGCCCGAGATCGGCGGCCAGCCGCAACAGCTCGACCCCGTCGCGTTTGCCAAGCGACAGGTCAAGGGTCATGACGTCGAAGGCTTCCGCCCGCAGCAGCTCGGCGGCGCGCTCGAAGCTGGAGGCGATCGCGGTGTCGTAACCGAGCCTGCTGCCGACTTTTCCAATGATGGTCCGCTGCACCAGGTCATCGTCGACGACCAGCAGCCGGCCTTTCGACTGGTCTGAATCTCGAACGATGGTGTTCATGGTGAAATTCCCAATTCGCATGTCAAAAGGCCGGTGCGCGCCAGCAGATGCCAGCCATAGAACGTTTGGGTGCACTTTGCGTAAAATCAGCCTCGTAGAGACAGTCCGTTATTTGATGGTTCGTTAGGCATCTCGCGCAGGTGTTCGGTGCGCCTGGCACGCAGCGTCGGCCATTGCCGGCACGGTGCACGCCGCGCCCGTAGAACCACGGGCGCTACCACTCATCGAGCGCCACTACGTTACAAAAGTGCCAGGGCGAAGCGACACGGATCATGCAGCCGTCGCCGGTGGCGATCGACCGGCGCGATCTCGTCTATCCGGCGGCAATGGATCACCCGGCCGACCGGCTCGCCTTCTCTCGCATCCGATAGAACTGCAGCGCGGTCTGGGCTGTCTTCGGTTGAAGTCTGGAGAAGCTGGCAAAGCACTGGTCGAGCCGTTGCCTGGAACTGCCGTTCGCACCCGCGTGCAACAGCAGCAGCGCGACGGTTGTGACCCAGGAGATATCAATGGCTCTTGCCAGCACGAGAATTTGTTCGGTCTGGTTCTGCACGAAAGCCCGTTCCACCAGTCCGACCGGCAGGTCGCACATCAGTGACAGCGCCGCGACCACCCTGTCGAAGTTTCCTTCACTGGTGAACTGCAGCAATTGGGCTTCGTTAAGCCTGCCGGCGGCGTGAAGCGCGCGCACCTGGGACAGGGCTCGCGCGAAATCGTTGGAGCCGGCGCGCGCCTTGGTCTGTATCGCGTCCGAGGCCCTAGCGACCATGGACTTGATCAGCTCGGCCCTTCTGGGATCCGCGTCCACCAGCTGGTTTTTCACGGTCTCCGATGCATCCGCGAACAACTTGACGAGGTTCTGCCGTGGAATGTCGGGGCGTGACCAGACGCACAAGGCGAGATCGCCGTCGTCGCGCGCCTTCCTGACCAGCGTGGAAAAGCCGAAATCCGAAAACCGCGCGCCGCGGTTTCGCGCGGTGGAGGAAACAACGAGCTGGTTTCCTCGTTCCACCAGCACGTCGGTCACTGCCTCAGCCAGGACCTTGCGGCCGGATATCGCCAGCAAATGATCCTGGCTCTGTGTTTTGGCATTCTCGACCAGCGCGTCCTGGCCGAGCCGTTCGCTGTGCTCGAGAACCGGTCCGGCAATCTCGATCGCGGCATCGGAAGCGAGGACGCGAATGACATTGGGGGGCGCATCGGAAAGCCTGGCGATCCGGCTTCCGAACCGCGCGCGTGCGGTATGCTCGATATTCTCCAGCAGCTTGCCCATGACGTGGTCGAACAATTCGACCTGGTCCTCGGAGAATTTGCCTGATCCGAGCACAAAGAGATCGGTTACCTTTCGCAGGATCTCGGCGCGCCGGGAGACGTGCTTGCTGACCAGGATATCTTCGAGCTGGTCAATCAGGCTGGCTTGCGAGTTCATGTTCAATATCCGGGATAGCGGCGAAAATTGCTTTCAGGCGTCGTGTTGCGGCCAGGCTACCATTTCCTTGGGCAGAGTTGCATTGGTTGTCGCTCAGCGTAATTTTCAAGGGTTAAGGAAGTCACGCTCCCGGGCATGGCGTCGCCGTTCCGCAGTATGCCGTTCCGTAGTATTACGGGGAGAGTGGGCGCTCAATAAGCGCCGGCAGCACCCGAGGAGCGAGGCTCAATTTGCGCCAGCGGGTCTTGCGTGTCGCTCCGGGAGTTGCGGTATCATGAGACAGGTTTCATGAGACATGACGTGCATCATTCAAAGCAGGTGTCCGGCTGCTTCCTGGGCTATCCCGGAAGCAGCCATCAGGACACTGGCTTCAGCCGGCTTCAGCTTCCCGAGGGATTGAGTGAGGGGTCTTCGCCGCCCACCCTTGACGGGTCCCTTCCATCAAAGCCGAAGCCGTTGATGTCCGGGCGGTCAAGCGTCCGTGGGGCTGCATAGGGGGCTGTATAGAGCGGCCCGTTCAACTGATTGTACGCCCCGCGAAAATTTCGTTGATCGTAGGCGCGGCGATGATGGATCGGCTCCCGCATCCCCGCACCTTGCGCGAACGCCGGGCTTGCGGTGACAGCGGAAAGAAGAGCAAGAGTGCTGAGTGCTTTGGTGAGTGTTCTGGTCATTGGTCCGGTTTCTCCATGAGGACTGGTGAAACCCTCCCCCTGACGTTTCCTCATCGCACAACCCGCGCTTGGGAATTGCGTTCCGGCATTCAAGGGAACGTGTTGCCGCGTGATGCGCGGCCACGCGGGGCGCAGCTCATTGGTGACTTAATCTGGAAGCTGCAAATGAGTTCGAAGCACTCACGTTCGTTTGAAGTTGCGGAACGTTTTCGTGACAGCGGGTTTCCTCGACACAGCATACGGAGGAGAGGCCCATGATAACATTGAAAATGACAAAACCGAAAATGACAACACTGAAAGCCCTGTGCGCCGCCGTTGTTCTGGCCGCTGCCGCCGCGAGCCCGGTGTTCGCCAGGGACGGATGGGCGCCGGGAAGCCGCGTGATGGTGCAACGGCAACCCTGGCGATATTACTCCCGCAGTTGCTTTCAAGGTCCCGGTTTCGGGCCCTGCCCGGGCGTGCTTTACGGCTGGAGCATCGGGCGCGACCGATCGAGGGTAGGGGGCGTGGCGCCATCGCTGCGGCCGTCCGGGAGTTAGTCTTACTGCGTCATAACCGGCTTTATCACCTCATCCTGAGGAGCTTGCGCAGCAAGTGTCTCGAAGGATGTGGCCCGGGAAATACACACGGTGGCCTTCATGGTTCGAGACGGCGCTTGCGCGCCTCCTCACCATGAGGATCTGGTCCAGTGACGCAGCAAAACCAGAGCATGATCCGGACCCGGAGGGCCGCGTCAGCGCAAAGTGGGCACCGGTTTTGCCTTAGCTAACAAACGCGGAACGCGTTTGCGCGGAGATCATGCTCAAACAAAAAGATGGAGCGCGCGCTATGTCTCGCGTTTTCGATGCGGGTCGTATTTCGAGAGCACGTCCTTGAGGTAATCCCGGCTTTTCCATTCGGGCGGCGGCGGCTCGTAGCCGGGCCGGGGAACGAATGGATTGGCCGGCACGTCAGCGGAAGCGCCCATCAGGTCCGGAACGTAGCGCGGGCAGTTCGGGAAGATCTCGCACGTGACGCGCACGACGACTTTCGCGCCATGATGGAGGCCAAGCGTTGCCGCGCTGTCGTCGATCGTTGCCTTGCCCCGGATGCGCGTGCGGAAGGTCTTGCCGTCAAAGCGCACGAACAAGAGCCCGACGTTCGGGTTGCGGGCAATATTGCCGAGCGTGCGGTACATGTTGTTGCCGTCGTATTCGGGGTACTCGAGCGTGTCGGGCCCGGTGATCCTGACGAAGCCGGGATCGCCCGAGCGCATCGAGCAATCGACGTTGTCGAGGTAGCTCGTCGCGATGAAAAAGAATCGCGCCTGTTCGATGAGCTGGCGGTCCTGCTCCCAGAACTCGAAGTGGAGGCGATGCTTCTCGAGGCCGTCGGCGACACGGCGGCCGTCGAAGCGGTCCTGCAGCTCACGCATGCCGTCGTGGTAGAAGGGCGCGCGGTCGATCGGGTTGGTCATGGGGGCCTCGGCGCTGAGGTGCGGCGTGTCTTGCTTCATAACAGACCGCCGCCCCTTCCGCGAATATTCCACCTACAGGAAGCTGCACAAAATCGCGAAATCTCAATTGTTTAGCCAGAAAACCCATTCGGGTGTTGAAGGGCAATAGCCAGCTTCTCCCGAGCCGCTGTGACCCAGTTGTGACAGGTTTCGGTAGTGTAAAAGCCGAATTACGGCTCCAGTTAGGAGACCGCACAAAATGCTCGAGAACCAATGGGTGAAGAGTTTTCCTTCGAATAACTTCAGGGGTAGTGGCTCAGGTCCGCCTCTGCTATAAAATTGATCAACATATTGAGGTACGATTACGCTTAGATGCAGTCGCGCTCCACTGCCGTTTAAGGGGCCATTGATGCAATGTTTGCGTTGCGGTCGCCAGAATAAGGCGATCAATGAGTATTGCGAAGGATGCGGGGCTTCCCTCGGAATTGAGTGCAGCGCCTGCGGTCACCTTAACGGGCCGACGGCTCGTTTTTGCGGGCGATGCAGCGCTGCCCTGAAGCCGACGGCCAAAGAGGCATCCAATCAATCGTGGCAGCATGTCCTGAGATCGCTGAACGCTAAAGGTGGAGAGCGTAAGCGGCTCACAATTCTATTTGCGGATGTCCGCAACTCAACTGGCCTCCTCGATAGTTTGGGCGACCCCGAACTGGGGATGCAACGTTTGCAACCTGTTCTCAGCCTCATGAATGAAGCCGTTGTTCGTTACGACGGTGTCGTCAACAAATCACAAGGCGATGGGGTCATGGCACTGTTCGGTGCCCCACAACCTCACGAGGATCATGCGGTGCGTGGCAGCCTCGCTGCGCTGGCAATGCAGGATGGGATAAGACGTTTCGGCGATCCCGATTTGCAAATCCGAGTTGGCGTTCACACCGGCGAAGTTGTTGTTCAGGCGATAGAGCACGGAATTTACCAAACCTTTGATGCCGCGGGCGCAAATGTGCACCTTGCAAATCGCTTGGAGCAGATGGCTGGTGCAGGTACTATTCTAATTTCGAGAGAGACTTACGATGCTGCCAAACAATTCGTTGAAGTTGAGCCGTTAGGTCCACAAACCATTCGCGGGATTGCGGCACCCATTGAGATATTCAAACTCAGAGGACTTCAGCACGCTCCCTCAAGCGGTGTGTTTCGAAGCGGCCGACGGTTAAGCCCTCTCACTGGCCGAACCGATCAATTCTCCGCTCTCTCACTAGAACTTGAAAATACGATGAAGGGAGATGGTCGTGTTGTCGGTATCGTCGGTGAGGCGGGCATCGGTAAGAGCCGTCTCTGTTTCGAGTTTGCCGAAAGTTGCCGTCAAAAGGATATCCGCGTCTATGAGGCGCGTGTCTTGGCTCATGGCAGGGCAACTCCATTTCAGCCAGTGCTGAGCTTGTTGCGCGACTACTTTGGCCTTCGCGTCAAAGAAGCAGCCGATATTTCTCGCCGTCGCGTCCTTGACCAGTTAGCAGCGCTCCCCGTGTCTGAGCAGTTATCTCCCGTATTATTGGAGTTGTTGGGCCTTGCCGATCCTCTGCAGGCAATAGTTAAGATCGACCCAAAAACACGAAAAACGCTGTTGCTGGATTTTGTGAGAACTCTGCCGCGGTCACCCAGGGTACCCATTGCGGTTGTTATCATCGAAGATCTGCATTGGATCGACGCGGCAAGCGAAGAGTTCATTGAGGCGTTAGCTGATGCAGTTGTTGGTACCACGACCCTTCTGGTCGTTAATTTCAGGCCAGGATTTGCTGCACCCCTGATGCAGCGATCACACTATCGCCAAATCAACATGCCGCCCCTCCCGCCGGCACAGGCGGCCCTCCTGTTGCAGGATCACTTTGGGAACGACCCTTCGCTTGCATTGCTGAGCAGGAACATCATTGAGCGCGCACAAGGAAATCCATTCTTTCTGGAGGAACTCGTCAATGCGCTTGTGGAACGTGGAGATTTTGAAGGCGAAAAGGGCGCCTACCGATTGAAAGGAGGCATTGATACCATCCCGCTGCCCCCAACGGTGCAAGCCGTTATTGCGGCGCGTATCGACCGTCTTGAAGAGAGCGCAAAAAAGGTTCTTGAGATTGCTTCCGTGGTTGGTCGCGAGATTTCGACATCAATTCTGGACGTGGTCGCTGGTTTGGCTCCAGCCGAACTATCCGAAGCTGTCCAGCATTTGAGGCAAGCTGAACTGCTTTACGATGTGCCGCCCTTTGAACAGCGGCTTCTTGCATTTCGTCACCCGCTTATTCAAGAGGTTGCCTATCGATCACTACTGCACGAGCGTTGCCGCGAGCTTCATTCAAAAGTGGCGCAAGCAATTGAGAGTCTCTTTAAAGATCACGCCGAAGAGCGGGCTTCTCTGCTGGCATATCACTTGGAGCAGGCCGGTGAAAACCTCAAAGCGGCCCAACAGAATATGCGCGCGGCCGTTTGGATTGGCACGAACGATCCAAGTCAGGCAATGAGAAGCTGGAAGAAGGTCCGCGAGCTGCTATCAAACCTGCCCTCGTCTCAGCCGATAAACTACTTGAGGATGATGGCCTCCGGTCAAATTGTAAACTTTGGTTGGCGGGAAGGAATCTCGGCGCAGGATGCACTCGTCTATTTCGAGGAGGCTAAGCAACTAGCTGTGGCCTTAGGAGATATGAGGGCCAATGCACTGATTCACGCAGCTTATGGAAGAATTCTAGCAAATGGCGGATCGGCGGACGAGTATGTGGAAAAAATCCGCGAAGCTAAAGCGATTGCCGATCAGGGTAATGATCCCAGCGTTCAAATCACGCTTAAGGCTGTGCTCTGCCACGCACTGAGGATGTCAGGCTACATGGCTGAAGCGCTTCAAATGAATATTGAGGCAACGGAAGATGCACACAAAATCGTAAGATTTGACAGACAGACGCTGGGTTTTGATGTCGAGATTTGGCTAACCGTGATGCGCGGCCAAACGTTGGTGATGCTCGGTCGAGCTGATGAGGCCCGCCCATTCCTCGATCGCATCATTCAGCTAGACAGTGGCCAAATTGACATTCTCCATCACGTTATACCAAGTTGGGCCTATGTCGACCTTGCGTGGACCGAGGGAAACGTCGGACTGGCTCAAGAGCATGCCGAGCGAGCGTTTTCCTTGGCCATAAAAAGTGGAAACCCCTATCTGCGAGTCTATGGTCAAGCCTGTCGTGGTCTTTCTCATATCGTCGCAAGAAGATTCACCTCGGCGATTCAGGATTTGTCCGATGCTCTCAGCTTCGCTCGATCGCGAAAAGCCGGCTTGGAAAACGAGCCGCGTATTCTGGCTGATTTGGCAAATGCCCACAGATTGAATGGCGATGATGCAACTGCTCTCGCCACCGTTGATGAGGCAATCAAGGTTGCGACCGAGCGGCATGCCCGTATTCCTGAATGCCTCGCCCGTATTGTTCGCGCTGACCTGCTGCTCCGATCAGCAACCAGCGATGGGAAAGCCGAAGGGAGGCAGGAGCTAGAACGTGCGAGAGCGCTAATGCGAGAAACTGGGGCCGTGCTGTTCGAGAAATTCATCAACGACATAGATGTTGAGCATAGTCACACTGGCCAAGTGTCGACAAAGGCTAGCTGAGCTGGCCATTGGGCGCGAAGATGCCGGAACGATGGATTTTCGGGTTGGCGCCAATCGCCAACAAATTACATCGCCTGCCGCGGGCAACGACGGCACATGCGCAGTCCGAAAGAAGGCCGCGCGGAGGCAGTTGCTCAAACTCAGATCGAATGATCGCCTAGTCAAACAGGCATCAATCCGTCACAGAAGCTATTTCCTTGAACGTTTCTTCTTGCTCTTTGTTTTCTTTTGCGGGGCGCGTTTCTTTTTCGTTTTCTCTCGCGGTTTGCGTGTCTCTATCGAAAGAACGGGAGGAGCAAGAAGTGACGGCGTGAATATCTTTATCGGGCGTTTTTCGATAATATTTGTCGGACTTTCATCAAGATCGGCTTGTTGGTTAGGAATTGGAGACGATTTGTCAGGGAGAGGTGAAGGACAAATAAGAGCAATATTCAAGGTCCCGGTCACATCGACCAAAGCGCCGATATCATCATCGGAGACTGGATTGTCGGGGTAAATGTAGTGGTCTGCAGTAGCATCCGTGCCCTGCACCGCGTCAAACACCACGCGTTTAACGCCCGAATGATTCATGGCGTACGATAAAATCGCTTTTATTGATTGTGTGGTAGATACATTGTTGTAAACGGCGTCCTTAAGAATCTTTTTTAAAAAATAGAACCACTTTCCCGTCGCATCATCTCCGGCATACGTCTTAACCGGATAGGTTCCTAGTCTGTACGCGATGCGATGCAGATGATGTCGGCTGTCGAATAAATTTTCATTCGCTGCGACGCCTCGGAGTATCTTGATATTCGTATCGTTGAATGCGGTGTTGAGGAGACCCTTGATCTCGGCGTCAGCACCTCCGCCTATCGGAATTAATCCACCCATTTTTATACTCCTCCCGAGTTAAAATGAATAATAGCACGGCCCGGTTGGCATCGGAACGTTGCCGCGGCGGAGCCGCGATTTGCGTGTCGGCCAAAATCCGGCCCAGCAACCGTGCCGCCGATGGCATCGCCTTGGCGGGGCTGGAGCACGGGCGTCGATCGACCCAATAATCGCCTCGAGGCTGTCTACGGCAGTCAGGAGATTCATCGACCGCCCGGTACAACGACGTAGCGCACCGGCACCAGCTCCCACGGCCCATTTGTCGGCGAGGCAGTCGCAGGCAAGCCCAGGATCGCCTGCGAACCTGCGGCCACGCGCTCGGTGATGGCCGGTCTCGTGCAGCAGTGTGAAGACCAGTGCATCTTCGTTGACAAACGGATGAAAGGCGAACCCGCCATAAAGACGTACGAAACGAGAGCCTCCGACGTGAAACGCCTGCGCGTTCACGATCCGAGTTTGCGTATCGATTTCATATTCGATGCCGTCGAACGCGGTCTGAAATTCAGACACGAGAACTTCCAACACTCGATCACGGCTTTCCGAGCCGCAAAGGGCGATATCGTTTGGCAGGACGGATGCGTTCAGCATGGAGGAATCGGTGGCGCTCCCTGTCATCCCCATAATTGCCGAATTGGAACCATGGACCATCTTTTGCGTATGTTCAACCGGAACGTGTCGGAGCTAGGCTACTTCCACATTTGGCTCGATCAAATTGTTGCGGATATTTCAGGAAGGCGTTGAGCACGATCCTCTCTGTCGGACTGGCCTTCTTGCGAGGACTGCCCGAATCTCTGTAGCGCCGCATCAACGCCCCGAGGGTGAGGCGTCGCAAGGTTTTTGGATCGGGTGGAAGTTCGGCACGATCAGCGTGCACCTTGTTTCGCGTTGCCCAAGCAACGGCGTCTTTTCTGACGTTGATTTTGAGAAAAGGCGATGTCCGGCACGACGAACTTGAACCTGCCACTTACTTCCACGCTTACGAATTGTCGCCTTTGCTATCCCCACTGTGACCTGATTGTGACAGCGGAGATTTTGGTTTGACGTGGCGCGAAGCTGGGCAGGAAACACAAATAACATCATCATGTTATCTGGTGGGCGCACAAGGGATCGAACCTTGGACCTCTCCCGTGTGAAGGGAACGCTCTCCCGCTGAGCTATGCGCCCGGGATTTTGCTGCGCGATCGAAAGCCTCTAAAACGGCGCCGGACCGGGCAACGGACAGTGCCAGAGTCCGCGATTTACGAAGTGCGGGCTATCGGTGTCAAGCCGCCGCCGCTGGTGTCGGCTCATCCGGGCTGCCAACTCCCGGCGGAGTTGCGCCAAAACGCTGATTTGTCGAGGCGGATCAAGGCGATTCTACCAGTCCAGTCGCTCTCGCAAAAATTTTCCGCTGGCCCCGTCGGGCAAATCACCTTTACGAACTCGCCCCGTCCCGCCTCTCGGGAGGGGCGTTTCGCGATCGTCACGGACGTGAGGCGGGGTGCGGTGGACGCAAGCGGCGCTTCTGACGAGGGCGCCCGCTCGCGGACGGCGAAGTCGTGTGGTCCTGACGCCCCGACGCTGGCGTCAAGTTGGCGATGATGCTTCGCATCACGCCGGCGACAGTGGCAAACAAGCCCGGTCACTGGGGAGAGCGCGAAGGAAACCGTTAAAACCATTGCGCGGGGAATGCCGGGTGTTTCCGGTGTGACCGTGGTGACTAACGCGCGTGTTTTCTACACCACGCGCGGCTGCGGGCGCATCGGGCGCCCGGCATTCCCTGCGCCCTCTGATCAAGAGGGCGGAACGAGCCGCCCAAGCCTCGCGCAAACAAGCGGCGAGATCGCGAAGTTGTATCCTGCCGTCATTGCGAGGAGCGAAGCGACGAAGCAATCCATTCTTTCTTTTCGCGGCACGATGGATTGCTTCGCTAACGCTCGCAATGACGCCTTGGGTGTTGGTTGTTTTGAAAACTGCAATCCGTCGCTGCGTCAAACCGAGTGAAAACTCCTCACGCTCCCGGCTGGCGGGCGCGGGAGGCGTGGGACTGCAGGGCGCGGATGCGCTCGGCCAGCGTTCCGCCACCTTCGGGAGCGCTGCCATTGGCGGCGCCGTTTGCAGCGCCATGGGATGGCTTCGCCGCGATCGCAGGTTCTGCCTCCAGCAAGGCCTCGATCGGCGAGTTCGGTCCTTCGAGCTGCATCGCCAGCTTGGCGACTTCGGCGGCGATATCGTTGATGCGCTCGCGCAGCAGCGCGTTTTCCATGCGCTCGGTCGCCCAGGAGCTTTCGGCCTGCTGCTGGATCGCGTTGATCTCGCGCTGCAGCTTGGCGCGTTCGTCACGCGCAATCCGAAGCTGCTCCTCGGCGGCGGCCTTCTCGGACTTCAGCTTCTCCAGCGCCGGCCACGAGCCGCTGTTGGTCAGGTTGATCTCGTCGCGCAATTCCCTGGCGGTGCGCTCGGCGGTTTCCTTCGCCTGGCGCAGCTGATTGTTCTCATAGTCGCGCTCGGCCAGAAGCTTGCCCTGGGTCGCCAGGCGCGCTTCCAGGTCGTTGACGCGGTTGCCGAGCAATTCGGCTTCCTTGATCTGGACGATCAGCTGGCGATCGAGATCGGTGACGCGCTGGCTGAGGTTCTCGACCCGGCTGCGCGCCTCGGTGAGTTCGCGCGTCGCGGTCTCGGACTGGCCGCGCTCCTGTTCGAGCCGTGCCTGCGTGGCGGCGAATTCCTTCTCGGCGTCGTCGACGCGGCCCTTCAGCGCGTCGATCTGGGCGTGCACCGTCAGCAGCTCGACCTTGCGGCTCTCGGCCATCATCGAACGGTCGGACAGCTCGTGATTGATTTTCGCAAGCTCGTTCTGCTTGTCGCTCAGCGCCTTTTCCGCCTGGCGCAGCGCCTCGGTCCTGGCGGCGAATTCCTCTTCGGTGGCGCGCAGCTGCTCCTTCATCGCCTTCTCGCGCGCTTCCAGCGAAAAGATCGTGGCGTTCTTTTCGCCGAGCTCGAGCTTCATGCGATTGATCGCGTCCGATTTCTTGCCGAGTTCGGCGAGCTGACTGGTGGTCTTGTGCTTGAGCTGGTCGACGCTCATTTCGAGCCTGCGCGCCGACATCGCGAACTCCGCGCGCAGCTGGTCCTTGTCGGCCTGGATTTCCGCCATCGACAAGGGCGTGGCCGCCTCCATCCGCCGGGTGGTCAGCCGCACGGCGCGGTTATGCACCAGCGGCACGATCATCAGACCGAGCAGCATCGCGACCAGAAAACCGATCGCCAGATACATGATCGGTTCCACCATGGATGGGTACTCCCGGAAAAAATGCTTCTATTCACAATGCCATGGCGGGCGGGGGAAAGGCCAGCCCAATGCAGCGTTAACGTGAATCCGGCAAGACCCTGTGCGAAGCAGGTGGCTTCAGAACGGATTCCACGTCGCGCGCGGGGTGTATTTCAGATAGCCGATATTGGCGCCCAGCCGCAGGCCGAGACCGGAGCGGATCGGCACCAGCACGATATTGTTGGCGGTCAGCGCGGTCATCCCGAAGCCGCCGATGATATAGGCGGAACCGTCGATGCCGCCAAAACGCTGGTAGATCGCGCTGGTCGCCGGCAGATTGTAAACCAGCGTCATGGTGCGCGCGCCATCGCCGCCCCAGTCGAAGCCGACCGAAGGTCCCTGCCAGAAGACCCGCAAATCGCCGGCATTCTTGGTGTAAAGCGTGCCCTCGCCATATCGCAGTCCGGCAACGAAGGCGCCCGAGCCTTCCTCGCCGAGGATATAGCCGTTGGGCAGGCCCCATTGGCTGACCGCGCGCTCGATCACCGAGGCGAGGCCGCGCGAGACGTTGCCGAAAAACTTGTGGCCGGCGCCGACCAGTTCGTCGGGACCGTAATAATTGGGGCCGGGCTGGCGCTGTGGCGGAGGCAACTGCGCCGGAGGCTCCTGCTGCTGGGCCGAAGCGGGCAGCGACCAGCCCATCATCACGGCGAGCGTCACCGCTGCAAGGCGCGAGGCGAAATTCATGAAACTACCCCTGGGTATTGAAAACCCGGCCACAGCCTTAACCTGACGCTGATAAGCATGGCTCTAAGCTGTACCAAGTGTCCCCCGACTCGGATGTTATCGGTATCAACTATGACGGCACAACGGCAGGAAAGAAACGGCAGTTGGTCCGGAATCCATTTTCGCCCCGGAATAGCCTTTATCACCGGGCTGGCAAGCCTTTTGGCGGTGGGCCTTGGTGAACCGGCCGGCAGCGGGGTTGTCGCCCGGGCGGCAACGACCGAGCGCGTCGTGGCCAACCGTTTCAGCGGTCTGGCGATCGAAGGCTACGACCCCGTGGCCTATTTTGTCGATCGCCGCCCCATGATCGGCCTGCCGGAGTTCGAGGCGTCCGAGGCAGGCGTGGCGTGGCGCTTTCGCAACGAGGGCAATCGCGCTTCCTTTATCGCCCATCCCGACATTTACGCTCCCCAGTTCGGGGGCTACGACCCGGTCGATCTGGCGCGTGGCGTCACGGTTGCCGGTAACCCCCGGTTCTGGGCGATTTCGGGCGAACGGCTCTATTTGTTCGCCCGCGAGGAGCACCGGGACGCATTTGCCGCGGATTCGGAGCGCTTCCTGCCGCAGGCGAATTCACGCTGGCCGGTGCTCGAAGAGGATCTGGCGCAATAATAATGAAGTCGCCGCGCTCAGCGGGCCGCCGAGGGATCGCCCCAGGCGATGAACTCCGGCACGATAAAGTCCGCCCTCCCTTTGCCGAACTGCAAATCGGCCCCCTGGGCGTCTGTGATCTTGCCGCCGGCCGCGGTGACAATGGCGTGTCCGGCCGCGATATCCCATTCGTGGGTAGGCGCAAGCCGCGGATAAATATCGACGGCGCCTTCGGCCACCTTGGCAAATTTGACCGCCGAGCCGAGCATCTCGCGGACAGCGCCGGGTTTTGCGGCAATAAAGGCTTCGGTCCTGGCGTCGCCATGCGAGCGGCTGACCGCCGCCGTCCAGGGGCTGCCGGCTTCCGGGAAGCGGCGGGTGTGAATAGGCTCGGCCCGGGTGGTGCCGCCGTCCGTCGTCAGCCGCTCGGCGCCGCGACCCACGATGCCCCGCCAGATCAATCCAAGCGCGGGGGCGCCAATAATGCCCAACAACGGCGTCCCATTCGTCACCAGAGCGAGATTGACCGTGAATTCGGAACGGCCGGCGACGAATTCCTTGGTGCCGTCGAGCGGATCGATCAGGAAGAAACTGCCCTCATAAGGCGGCTTTGCCAGCGGTGCACGCTCCTCGGACAGGGCCGGGACCCCCGGGATTACCCGTGTGAGGCCGTCCTTGATGACGCGGTCGGCGGCGAGGTCCGCTTCCGTCACCGGCGATCCGTCGACCTTGCCCTCGATCCGCATGGCCGCACGGTTGACGGCGAGGATGGCCGCGCCGGCCCGGACGACCAGTTCGGTCAGGGGCTCCATGAGCGCGGCCGCAGCGTCGCGGTCGATCGACGGACCTGGTGGCGAACATGCTTTCGTCATCGGTGGGCCTCATACCTCATATAAGCCGGTCTGTATGCAAGCCGGTCTGTCGCCTTCCGGGTTTTGGCCCCTGCTGACCTTCGCCCGCCCTGCCTTGTGTTGGCAGCACGCGCGTCCGCAGTGTATCAAGCCAGCGAGCATGCGTGATTTGCGGTATCCACGCTTGTCATTGATTATCAGGAACGCCTTATGTCTGGTGCCTCGTCTCCCGGTCCCGCCCCCGATGCCCTCGAGCTTGCGGCGTTGCTTTGTTCCCGGGTCTGCCACGATCTCATCAGTCCGGTGGGCGCCATCGTCAATGGGCTTGAAGTCCTTGACGACAATCCAAAGCCGGAAGACCGCGAATTTGCCCTCGATTTGATACGCAAGAGCGCCAAGACCGCATCGGCACGCCTGCAGTTCTGCCGCCTGGCCTTTGGCGCCGCGGGCTCGTCGGGCGCGCAGATCGATTTGGGCGACGCGCAGGCGATGGCGCGGGGTCATCTCGAGGACGGCAAGACCACGATCGCGTGGAACCTGCCGCGCCTGCTATTGCCAAAAAACAGGGTCAAGCTGCTCTTGAACATGATGGTGATCGCGCAGCAGACCATACCGCGTGGCGGCGTCCTCACGGTCGATCCGATCGGCGAGGGCGACGCCTTGGGCTTTCGTGTCGCGGCCAGCGGGTTGAATGCCCGCATGCCGCAAAATATTGCCGATCTCTTGAGCTCGGGCCACCTCGCCATCGTCGATGCGCATGCGGTGCAGCCCTATTACACGCGGCTATTGGCGCAATCTTGCGGACTGAGCGTGAGGCTGGCGCCGGAAGGCGATGCGGTGGTGGTGACCGCTTCCTGAAGGGCGAACGTTGAAAAGGCGGGCATTTTCCCGCGGCAAAGCGGATATCGCTGTGCTGGAAAATGCTCCCCTCGCGCGAATATATGGTTAACCAAAGGTTTACCGATTCCCTCGGATTGAACGGCGCCATCTTATCTATTTGTTGAACCCGTTCTTTTCCATTTGCTCAACCAATATTAAACGCTTTGCATAGAAGCTGGCCACACTCGGAATGGCGTGTCGACCTCGCACGCCCGTGGAGTGAAGGCCGGATTTCATGGATGATTTATTGCGAGAGTTTCTGACGGAAACCAGCGAAAGCCTGGACACCGTGGACAATCAGTTGGTGCGGTTCGAGCAGGATCCGAACAACGCCAAGATCCTGGATAACATTTTCCGCCTCGTTCATACCATCAAGGGGACCTGCGGTTTCCTGGGCCTGCCGCGCCTCGAAGCGCTGGCCCATGCCGGCGAGACCCTGATGGGCAAATTCCGCGACGGAATGCCGGTCACGGCAGAGGCGGTGACGCTGATCCTCAGCAGCATCGACCGCATCAAGGAAATTCTCGGCGGACTTGAAGCCACCGAGGCCGAGCCGGAAGGCAACGATCAGGACCTGATCGTTCAGCTCCATCAATTGGCCGAGCGCGACATGGAGGCTATGTCAGCGCCGGCCGCAATCGAGCCAGTAGCGCCTGCGCCAGTTGAGCCCGCGCCGCCTCCTGCCAAGCCAAGCGTGCAGGGCACGCTGGCGTTCCAGGAGCTGGAGCGCGAGCTGCGCCCCGGCGAAGTTTCGCTGGACGAACTCGAGCGTGCCTTCCGAGAGACCCAGGCTGAGGTTGCCCCGCCGCTTGTGCCCGAGATGGCCGCCGCGCCGGCGCCCAAGGCCGATCCCAAGACCAGTCCCAAGGCCAGTCCCAAGGTCAGTGCCGCGCCGGCGGCGGAGCCGGAACCACGCGCAGCGTCATCGAAAGAGTCGAAGCCGGCTGCAAAGAAAACAGCCGTCGAGGTTGAAGCCGCAGAAGGTGATCGCGTCGCCAACCAGTCGATCCGCGTGAATGTCGACACGCTGGAACACCTGATGACGATGGTGTCGGAACTGGTACTGACGCGCAACCAGCTGCTGGAGATATCGCGGCGCAACGAGGATACCGAATTCAAGGTGCCGCTGCAGCGGCTGTCGAACGTCACCGCCGAACTGCAGGAAGGCGTCATGAAGACGCGGATGCAGCCGATCGGCAATGCCTGGCAGAAGTTGCCGCGCATCGTCCGCGACCTCTCCGGCGAACTTCACAAGCAGATCGAACTGGAGATGCACGGCGCCGACACCGAACTCGATCGGCAAGTGCTCGACCTGATCAAGGATCCGCTGACCCATATGGTGCGCAACTCGGCCGATCACGGGCTGGAGACCCCGGCCGAGCGGGCGGCCGCCGGCAAACCGGAGCAGGGCACCATTCGCCTATCCGCCTATCACGAAGGCGGTCACATCATCATCTGCATCGCCGACAATGGCCGCGGCCTCAATACCGAGAAGATCAAGGCCAAGGCGGTCGCCAACGGTTTGGTCAGCGAGGCCGAACTGGAGAAGATGACGGAAGCGCAGATCCACAAGTTCATCTTCGCGCCGGGCTTCTCGACCGCGGCCACCGTGACCAGCGTGTCCGGCCGCGGCGTCGGGATGGATGTGGTGCGCACCAATATCGACCAGATCGGCGGCACCATCGACATCAAGTCGGTGGCTGGCGAGGGCTCCTCCGTCACCATCAAGATTCCGCTGACACTCGCCATCGTCTCGGCGCTGATCGTCGAAGCCGGCGGTGACCGCTTCGCGATCCCGCAGCTCTCGGTGGTCGAACTGGTGCGGGCGCGCGCCAATTCCGAGCACCGCATCGAGCGGATCAAGGACACTGCGGTATTGCGGCTGCGCAACAAGCTGCTGCCGCTGATGCACCTGAAGAAGCTGCTCAAGATCGATGACGGCTCTTCCTCCGACCCGGAGAACGGCTTCATCGTCGTCACCCAGGTTGGCAGCCAGACCTTCGGCATCGTGGTCGACGGCGTGTTCCACACCGAGGAAATCGTGGTCAAGCCGATGTCGACCAAGCTGCGCCACATCGACATGTTCTCCGGCAACACCATTCTGGGCGATGGCGCGGTCATCATGATCATCGATCCCAATGGCATCGCCAAGGCGCTTGGCGCCTCCGGTTCGGCCTCCCACGAAATCGCCGACGAGAATGCCGCGATGCGCGCCAATGCGGCCGAGCAGCTGACCTCGCTGTTGGTGTTCCGCGCCGGGTCCACCCAGCCCAAGGCGGTGCCGCTGGGCCTGGTCACTCGCCTCGAGGAAATCGCGGCCGACAAGATCGAACTCTCCAACGGCCGCTATATGGTGCAATATCGCGAGCAGCTGATGCCGCTCGTGCAGATGAACGGGGTCAGCGTCCAGACTTCGGGCGCCCAGCCGATCCTGGTGTTCGCCGACGACGGCCGCTCGATGGGGCTGGTGGTCGACGAGATCATCGATATCGTCGAGGAACGCCTCCATATCGAGGTCGCGGGCTCCGGTGAGGGCATCCTCGGCTCCGCCGTGATCAAGGGACAGGCCACCGAGGTGATCGACGTCGGCCACTTCCTGCCGATGGCGTTCGCCGACTGGTTCAGCCGCAAGGAGATGCGTCCCTCGCTATCCGCCCAATCCGTGCTGCTGGTCGATGACTTCGGCATTCTTCCGCAACATGCTGGCGCCGGTGTTGAAGGCGGCGGGCTACAAGGTGCGGGTCGCGCCCAGCGCGCAGGAAGGCCTGTCGGTGCTGCGCTCGGGTCAGCCGTTCGACGTGGTGCTGACCGACATCGAAATGCCCGACATGAACGGCTTCGAATTCGCCGAAACGATCCGGGCCGATGCGCATCTGAGCTCGATGCCGATCATCGCGCTGTCCTCGCTGGTATCGCCGGCGGCGATCGAGCGCGGGCGGCAGGCCGGCTTCCACGATTACGTCGCCAAGTTCGATCGCCCCGGCCTGATCGCGGCGCTGAAGGAGCAGACCGCCGAGATCAATCGGGAAGCGGCATGAATCGGTCGGAGCATGAACAAGTTCAGCCGGGGCATAAGGATCAAAACATGACCACCAAGACCGAAAACATCGAAGGCGCCGTCGCCGAATATGTCACCGCCCTGATCGGAGGCCAGCTGTTCGGCCTGCCGATCTCGCGCGTGCAGGACGTGTTCATGCCGGAGCGGCTGACCCGCGTGCCGCTGTCATCGCGCGAGATCGCAGGCGTGCTCAATCTGCGCGGCCGTATCGTCACCGTGGTGGACATGCGAGCCCGTCTCGGCCTGCCCAAGAACGACGACGGCAAGCCGCCAATGGCGGTCGGTGTCGATCTGCGCGGCGAATCCTATGGCCTCCTGATCGATCAGATCGGCGAGGTGCTCAGGCTGCCTGACGACGGTCGGGAGGAAAACCCCGTCAATCTCGATCCCCGCATGGCCAAGCTCGCCGGCGGCGTGCATCGCCTCGACGGACAGCTGATGGTCGTCCTCGATGTCGATCGGGTCCTCGAACTGACGCTGGACATGATGGCGGCATAAGTCAACGACAGGTACCGCGTAGCATAAGCATAATGGAAACGTCCCGCAGGGATATCTGAGAGCAGAGGCTGAAATGAAAACATGTCTGGTCGTGGATGACTCCAGCGTCATCCGAAAGGTCGCAAGGCGCATCCTGGAAGGGCTGGATTTCCAGATCGTCGAAGCCGAAGACGGCGAGAAGGCGCTCGAGGTCTGCAAGCGCGGAATGCCCGAGGCGGTCCTGCTCGACTGGAACATGCCCGTCATGGACGGCTATGAATTCCTCGGCAATCTCCGCCGCATGCCCGGCGGCGACCAGCCCAAGGTAGTGTTCTGCACGACCGAAAACGATGTCGCGCACATTGCGCGCGCGCTCCATGCCGGCGCCAACGAATACATCATGAAGCCGTTCGACAAGGACATCGTCACCGCCAAGTTCCAGGAAGTCGGTCTGATCTAGTTTTGAAGTACTCTATCCGGCGGCTCGCGAGCCCTCGGCGATATCGTTGTGTAGTGCCGCTTGAGTTCAGCTGGTGAGTAATGAGTGTTGCGTTGACAAGTTCTGCGCCTCCGAATCCGACGCAGCAAGAACCGCTGCGGGTGATGGTGGTCGACGACTCCGTCGTCATCAGAGGGATGATCTCCCGCTGGCTCGCTTCCGAACCCGACATGGTGGTCGCGGCTTCGTTGCGAACAGGCCTTGACGCCGTCAACCAGATCGAGCGCATCAATCCCGACGTTGCCGTGCTCGATATCGAGATGCCGGACCTTGATGGCATTTCAGCGCTGCCGTTGCTGCTGGCAAAGAAGCGCAACCTCATCATCATCATGGCGTCCACTCTGACCCGCCGCAACGCGGAGATCAGCTTCAAGGCGCTCTCGCTCGGTGCATCGGACTACATTCCGAAGCCGGAAAGCACCCGCGAACCTGCCGCCGCTGAAATCTTTCGCCACGATCTCCTGCAAAAAATCCGTCATCTCGGCGCCAAGGCTCGCCGCACAGCTCCGGCTTCTTCGGCTTCGGCGCTGGCGCCAGCGCTCGATCGCGTACGCGAGCCGCTGCACCGGGCGCCGGTTGCAAGTCCGCAGTTGCGGCGCAGCTTCAGCACGCAAAACCCGCGCGTGCTTCTGGTTGGTTCATCGACAGGCGGTCCGCAGGCGCTGATGACCCTGGTCGGCGAGATCGGAGCGGTGATCGACCGGTTTCCCGTGCTCATCACGCAACACATGCCACCCACTTTCACGACGATTCTCGCCGAGCATCTGGCGCGCGTGAGCCATCGGCCGGCGCGTGAGGCCATCGATGGCGAGGTTGTCAGGGCGGGCCAGATCTATCTTGCACCGGGCGGCCGTCATATGCGCGTCGCGCGCCATGGCGCCGAGGTCGTGATCGCCCTCGACGACGGGCCGCCGGTCAACTTCTGCAAGCCTGCCGTCGATCCCCTGTTCACTTCTGCCATCGATGTCTGGCAGGGCGCCATTCTGGCTGTCGTGCTGACGGGCATGGGCTCGGACGGAATGCGCGGCGGCAAGGACATTGTCGCCGCCGGCGGCAGCGTGATCGCACAGGACGAAGCTACCAGCGTGGTCTGGGGAATGCCGGGCGCGGCCGCCAATGCCGGCATTTGCGCGGCGGTTCTGCCGCTTGGTCAGATCGCACCGAAACTAGTTCGACTGTTTTCAGGAGATCGCTCGTGACGCCGATGGATTATGAGTTCTTGCGCAAGCTTCTGAAAGAGCGATCCGGGCTGGATCTGTCTCCCGACAAGCAGTACCTGGTCGAGAGCCGACTGGTTCCGCTGGCGCGAAGGATCGGGCTGCCGGGGATTACCGAGCTCGTCCAGAAAATGAAGGCTGGATCAGCGGAGGCGCTGACGGCGGACGTGGTCGAGGCGATGACCACCAACGAAACCTTTTTCTTCCGCGACAAGATTCCGTTCGACCATCTGCGCGACACGATGCTTCCGGCGCTGCTGCAGGCGCGCGCGAGCCGTCGCGCCTTGCGCATCTGGTGCGCGGCGTCGTCGACCGGGCAGGAGCCCTATTCGATTGCAATGTGCCTGAAGGAGCTCGGCGCGACGCTGGCGGGTTGGCGGGTTGAAATTGTCGCAACCGATCTGTCGCAAGGGGTCCTGGAAAAGTCCAAGGCCGGCCTTTTCAGCCAGTTCGAGGTCCAGCGCGGACTGCCCATTCAGTTGCTGGTCAAGCATTTCACGCAGGTCGGCGAGCTGTGGCAGCTCAATGCGGATATCCGCGCCATGGTGCAGCATCGTCAGCTGAACCTGCTGCAGGACTTTGGCCATCTTGGGACGTTCGACGTGATCTTTTGCCGCAACGTGCTGATCTATTTCGACCAGGACACCAAAACCGGCATCTTCGAGCGTCTTGCAAAGGTGGTCGAACCTGATGGCTTCCTGGTGCTCGGCGCAGCCGAGTCCGTGGTCGGCATTTCGGACGCTTTCAAGCCCTATCCGGAGAAGCGCGGACTTTATCGCCCGAACGGCACCCGAACGGCGAGGCCCGGCGTCGTCGCTGCCATGGCACAGCCCTTGAAGGCGGTCGCGCTGGCGTCGCGGTGAAGCGCCGCCGCTGATTTCCGCAAGGTCGAGACCGTATACTTCGCTTACAGGATCGCGTGCGGCAGGAAGCGCGACGCATTGCCGGTGATCGGATTTTCGTCCTCGCGGATCGATAGTCCGCACGGGGTGTGGTTGATCAGCCAGCTGCCCAGCACCGGGTATTGGCCGGAAAAATTCGGCAACGTCGCCAGCGCCTGGCGAATGAAACCTTCAGCCCCATAAGGCCCTTGTTGCTCCGCGATGGTAACGCCGTCGCGAACCAGCGCGACGTTGGCCCCTTCGCGGGAATATAGCGGCTTGCGCACGAAGGAGGCGCCGAGGCTTGCGGCGTTCGGATCGTCCTCGAAAAAGGCCGGCAGCAAATTGGGATGGCCGGGAAACATCTCCCACAGCAAGGCAAGCATGCCCTTGTTCGAAAGCACCGCCTTCCACGGCGGCTCGATCCAGCGCGTCGCCGCTGTTGCGAGCTTTTCACCAAAGGCGTCGTGAAACATCCATTCCCAGGGATAAAGTTTGAACGCAAGCCCGATCTCGCGATTGTCGAGATCGACGAAACCGCCACCGTCGCGCCATCCGATGGCCTCGATATCCAGCAGCCTGGTCTCAAGGCCGGCTTGTCTGGCAGTATCTTCGAGATAGGCAAGGGTGCCGGCATCCTCGGCGTTGCCGATCGTTCCGGTGAGATGAAGGTGGCTGCCGTTGGCGAGCTTCCTCCAGGCGTCGATCAGGCGTTCATGGATCGAATTGAACTGGTCGGCATCGGAGGGAAGGATATGCCGCTCGATCCCCTGTTCGAGCCACGTCCATTGAAAGACCGCCGCCTCGAACACCGATGTCGGCGTGTCCGCGTTGTATTCCAGCAGTTTCGCAGGGCCGCGCCCGTCGAAGCTGAGATCGAGCCGTCCATAAAGGCTGCCCTCGTCGCGGTGCCAGCTGTCGCGGATCAGCGGCCAGGATGTTTCCGGTAGCAGCAACCGGCGCAGATATCTCTCGTCGTCGATCGCGCGGCCGACGAGTTCGAGGCACATGTCATCGATCTCACCCGTTGGCGCCTCGATCCGACGTTCGATTTCATCGAGCGTGAAGGCGTAACAGGCGCGTTCGTCCCAGTAGCGCGCGCCATCAATGGTGTGGAAATCAAACCCGGTCGCCTCGGCAGTGACCCGCCAGTCGTCGCGTTCATGGCAGGCGATGCGCCGCACGGACGGCGCTACCCACCGCCATGGGCATGGCCGTGCCCGTGGAATCGGCCTGGCCCGCCGCCGAAACCGCCATAGGCCACGCTTTGACAGGTCACGACCGGGCGTCCGTCGAGGCCGGGCGACACTTCGCGAACGAATCCAGGACCGCAGTCACCACGCCCGACGAATCCCATCGATGCGGCGCCAATGGCCCCACTCCCCATCATGGTCAGGACGACGCGGCGCGAGCGTTTCATGTGGCGGCCTTGGCGGCAGATGCGATGCTGGATTGTTCGGCGCTCATTTAGGCATGCGCGCGCATGTGGGGCAAGCAAAAGGCGGATATCTCAGCGATCGTGCGGCGAAAGTATCGCACGCTATCAGCCGCCGCCGGAAAAATGCGCCGCGAAAGCTCGGGCAAATCCACCGAACCCGCCGCGCGTCACCTCGCCCGAACCGGACTCGGTGGAGGTGCCGGATGACGAACGGTTTGATGAGGAATCGCCGCTGAAGAAATTGCTGCGCGACCATGATCCGCCCGAGCCGCCATGGCTCCCGCTGGAAGAAGATCCTCGCGGCGGACATTCGGTGCTGGTTTGCGGCAACGACGGCCCTGCCATGCCGGCGCCCTTTGGTTTGCAACTCTCGCTTGGCATCAGCGCATAGGCGCCGCCCCCGACCGCAAGCGTACCCATCACGAGGAGCGCCACATGCCTGGAGCGTTTGACCGGTTGAGCCGAGGCGAGCGGGATCGCAACCGGCCTGCGCTTGCCAAATTCCGGTTTGGGCTCGCTTTCCATGGTCAGTAGATCATCGAGGCGGCGTTAAGCGCGCCGGCCGCGAGCGAGGCGAGCCCAAGCCAGATGGCGGCCGCGAGTTCGCCGGCTGCGATCTTCGCCGAGAGGTTCGGCACCGGTATCTTGACGACGTAATAGACCACGATCTGAACGATCAGCGCGATCAGGCTCCAGATCAGGCAATCCACGATATTGGCGGAGTGGGCGATGGCGCTGACCACCGGCAGCACGAAGCCGAGCAGGCTCAGGCCAAGCGCGATCGCGGCCGCCGGATCGTTGTCGCGGATCAGCTTGAATTCGTCGTGCGGCGTGACGCGGGTGTAGACGAAAAGGTAGACCACGACGACGAAGATCGCCGTGCAGAAGTAGACCAGGAATGCCGGCAATCCGGCCAGTGATTGAAGGATCATCGAACGCCCCCCTCCGCGCATCCGTTGGCCGAAAAATCCAGACCGATGATTTGCGCGTCCGCTACGGCCGTTTGTTCGCGAAATGCACGCGGCAAGCCGGATGCGAGCTTTGCATGATCCTTCCGTCGACGCACGTGACGTGCCGGTTCAATCCACAAACAAAAACCCCGCCATTTGCGGCGGGGTCCAGTCCGGGAGGAGTGAGCCAAACCGGCTCGCACTAAAACGGCGATCAGGCGGGAATGCGCTCTTCATGCTCATGCGGCTCGCGCAGCACATAGCCGCGGCCCCACACGGTCTCGATGAAGTTGCGGCCTTCGGAGGCGTTGGCGAGCTTCTTGCGGAGCTTGCAGATGAAGACGTCGATGATCTTCAGTTCCGGCTCGTCCATGCCGCCATAGAGATGGTTGAGGAACATTTCCTTGGTGAGCGTGGTGCCCTTGCGGAGCGAAAGCAGCTCCAGCATCTGGTATTCCTTGCCCGTCAGATGCACGCGCTGGCCGCCGACCTCGACCGTCTTGGTATCGAGATTGACCACGAGATCGCCGGTCTGGATCACCGACTGGGCGTGGCCCTTGGAGCGGCGCACGATCGCGTGGATTCGGGCAACCAGTTCGTCCTTGTGGAAGGGCTTGGTCATGTAGTCGTCGGCGCCGACGCCGAGACCCTTGACCTTGTCCTCGATGCCGGCGAGGCCGGAGAGGATCAGAATGGGTGTCTTGATTTTCGACACCCGGAGCTGCTTGAGCACGTCGTAGCCGGACATGTCAGGCAGATTGAGGTCGAGCAGGATGATGTCGTAATCGTAAAGTTTTCCGAGATCGACGCCTTCTTCGCCGAGATCCGTCGTATAGACGTTGAAACTCTCGGATTTAAGCATCAGCTCGATAGACTGCGCGACGGCGCTGTCATCTTCTATCAGCAATACGCGCATGCCAGTCCCCTATAGTCGCCGCTCCGGGCGTCAGGTCGGCCGCACTTGCGGCACTCAAAACGCCTTTGAACAACTGATTCGGATCCTGACGGCATATGGTTAACAAAATCTGATTCTGGTTCGCAAGGTCTCTCAGTGCAATTTTTTTCGAATCGCCCTAAGATATTGCGTCGAAGCAGCTTTTCGTATCCGATCCCGTTCAAGTTCTGCATTAAGAGACGGGCCTAACCGACTCTCATGAACTCGACCTTCTTTCTGACGGCCAAGCGCACTCAGTCACCAAAGACAGTGACGCAATGATTAACGATGCGGGTAAACACCAAGTTAAGGACCGGGGCCAAATGCGTGAAAACTTAAGGTTTTCGCAATGAAGGCGCTTGCCGAACAGATCGGCGGCATCGACGGCGTCAATATGTATGGCCGCGTGGTGGGCGTGCGCGGCCTGATGGTCGAGATCGCGGGTCCTATCCACGCGATGTCGGTGGGCGCCCGCATCGTCATCGATACCGGCGGCAACCGCTTGATCCCCTCGGAAGTCATCGGCTTCACCGGCAATAACGCCGTGGTGATGCCGTTTGCCGGACTTGAAGGGGTCAGGCGCGGGTGTCGCGCCGTTATCGCCAACTCCGCCAGCCAGGTGCGGCCTTCGCCGCTCTGGCTTGGCCGCGTTCTTAACGCGATGGGCGAACCGATCGACGGCAAGGGGCCTCTGACGCAAGGGCCATCGCCGATACCCTACCGCAATTCGCCGCCGCCGGCGCATTCGCGCAAACGTGTCGGGGCGCCGCTCGATCTCGGCGTGCGGGCGCTGAATACGTTTCTGACCTGCTGCCGCGGCCAGCGGCTCGGCATCTTCGCCGGCTCCGGCGTTGGCAAGTCGGTCTTGCTGTCGATGCTGGCGCGCAATGTCGATGCCGATATCACGGTGATCGGTCTGGTCGGCGAACGCGGCCGCGAGGTGCAGGAATTTCTCCAGGACGACCTCGGGGAAGAGGGCTTGGCGCGGTCGGTCGTGGTGGTGGCCACCTCCGACGAGCCCGCATTGATGCGGCGGCAAGCGGCTTATTTGACTTTGGCGATATCGGAGTATTTTCGCGACGAAGACAAGGACGTGCTGTGTCTGATGGATTCGGTGACCCGTTTTGCCATGGCCCAGCGCGAGATCGGCCTGTCGGCGGGCGAGCCGCCGACCGCCAAGGGCTATACGCCGACGGTGTTCACCGAACTGCCGAAGCTGCTCGAGCGCGCCGGCCCCGGTACCGGCGTCGGCACCATCACCGGAATCTTCACGGTGCTGGTCGACGGCGACGACCACAATGAGCCGATCGCGGATGCGGTCCGCGGCATTCTGGACGGTCATATTGTGATGCAGCGCTCGATCGCAGAGCGCGGGCGCTATCCTGCGGTCAACATCCTCAAATCGGTGTCGCGTACCATGCCGAAATCGGCCGATCCGGCCTATCTGCCGGTTATCACCAGGGCGCGTCAGGTGATGGCGACCTACGCCGATATGGAGGAATTGATCCGGTTGGGGGCCTATCGCGCCGGCTCAAGCCCCGAGGTCGATGAGGCGATCGCCCTGCACGAGCCGCTGGAGGACTTCCTGCGCCAGGCCAAGGACGAGGTGACCGGCCTCAACGAAGGTTATCGTCAGCTTCAGCAAATCCTTGGGAATTTGGAAACGGAACGCTAACTTTGTCAGGCCATCATCCGCTGCACGAAGTCGTAATGCCGGCGGGGCCCCCGGGGGGAGCCGGTGCCGTCCCGTATCCAGATTGGGACTTCTGGGGAGTATGAGTTGATGAAGTCACGTGAAACCCTGATCCGACTGAAGAAATTTCAGGTCGACGAAAAGCGTCGAAGGGTCGCCCAGATTGAAGGCATGATCGCCGATTTCCAGCGCATGTCGGTCGACCTGGAGCGCGAAATTCAGAGCGAACAGGAGCGCGCCGGGATCAACGATCCCTCGCACTTCGCCTATCCGACCTACGCCAAGGCTGCGATCCAGCGGCGGGAAAATCTGACCCGTTCGGCCGATGAACTGCGTATTCAGCTGGAAGACGCGAAAAGCCTCCTGGGCGAGGCCTTCGACGAGCTCAAGAAAGTCGAACTCCTGGACGAGCGCGATCAGGCGCGCGAGCGGGTTGAACAGAACGCCCGGGAACAAGCCGATCTCGACAGCATCGGCCTGATGCGCGCCCGGATCGGAGCCATCGCCTGAGACTTGCTTCGTTTATTGATCGCTTGCAGGATTGCCAGAACCCGGACCGCGAGGCCCGGGTTTTTCTTGAGCGGTTTTCTTGGCACGTTTTTCTCGGGTAGGTCTTCTTGGGCTCCGTCCACAGGACCGGCGATTGCTGGTTTGGTGGACCGATATGGCGCAAGATATGATACGACACGACACGACACGCTCCTACTGCCGCTCCGGTGAACAGAAGCGATGGGGCATCGCGATCTTGGGGACGCTGAATGCTGACGCCAGCTGAGCTGGTCTGGCTGATTGCCGCTGTTGCGAAGGGGGATGAGGCCGCTTTCGAGCGCCTTTATGCCGCCACGCGCGCGAAACTGTTTGGCGTGGTGCTCCGTATCTTGCACCGACAGGATCTCGCAGAGGAAGTCATTCAGGAGGCCTACGTCAAGATCTGGAACAGCGCCGGACTGTTCAATCCCGGCCTGTCCTCGCCGATCACATGGATGGCGTCGATCGCCCGCAATCGCGCCATCGACGTTGTGCGCAAGCGCGGCGAAGCCTCGATCGAAGAGGAGCCGGCGGCCATGGAAGTGGCTGCCGACTCGCCCGATCCGCTGGCGCGACGGGAGATGACGGAAGAATTGAAACGGCTCCTGGAGTGCGTTGGCCGGCTTGAGCCGGATCGGCAAAAGCTGGTGTTGCTGGCCTATTACAACGGCTGGAGCCGCGAACAGTTGGCGGCAAAGTTCGAGGCGCCGGTGAATACCGTGAAGACCTGGCTACGCCGCAGCATGATGGATATCAGGGAGTGCCTCGGACTCTAGATAATGGCCTATAGCGACGACCATATCGCGCTCGCCGCGGAATATGCACTCGGCACTCTCGATGCCGATGAGCGGGCGCAGGTTGAGACCATGATGTCCGTCGACAAGGACTTCACGGTGATCGTCGAGGCGTGGCAGCACAAGCTCGGCGTCCTCAACCAGATGGTCGGATCGGTCGAGCCGCGGCCCGAGGTCTGGGAAAAGATCAGAGCCGCCGTGGGCCATTCCGAGCCGCAGGCGCCGATTGTGCTGCCGGAGCCGCATGCGCCGGTCATCCCTTCCGCCGAGCAACCGGCCGCCGTGGTGGACAATTCCAACGTCATCCGCTTGATGGCGAATGCCAGGCGCTGGCGCACGGTGGCGAGCTTCACCTCCGCCATCGCGGCGGCGCTGGTGGCGATGATCGGGGTCGGGCTTTTTCTGCCGGATTTGCTTCCGGACCGCATGCGGCCCCGGCCGCGGACGCAGATTGTCGAAGCCAAGGCCCCGCCGGCTCCGGCGCCATCGGCCCAATATGTTGCCGTGCTGCAGAAGGAAGGCGGCTCGCCCGCGTTCATCCTGACGGTTGACGGCGCAACCAGGAGCTTCACGGTTCGCAAGGTCGACGCTTCCGCCGAGCCGGGCAAGAGTTTCGAACTCTGGCTGATCTCGGACAAGCTGCCGCGGCCGCGCTCGCTGGGCGTGATCGGAGGCGGCGAGTTTACCTCGCGACCGGTGCTGGCGTCGTATGATTCCGAGACGGTCAAGGCGGCGACCTACGCGGTGACGATCGAGCAGGCCGGGGGATCGCCGGACGGCAATCCGCATTCGGCACCGGTTTTCAGTGGCAAGCTAATCGAAGCCGTTCCGCCGGCGGCGCCGGCGCCGGCGCACTGAGACACTTCGAGCCTCTCGCATCGAAGTCGGATTTATCCGACTTCGACAAACTGTTATGCCCAACTCGGGTAGATCCGAGTTGGGTGGGAGAGGACGCATTTTCGGCTGCGGCGGCAACAATCCCGCAAAAAGAAAACGCCCGTGGGGAGCGGGCGTTTTCGGTCGTCTTGGCCAACTTGGGGGTAGTTGGGTCTTCCACTCACGCGGCGACTTTGGGGGGCTGTTAAAGGGCCGCGTGAATTCACAAAATCATCAACGCACCATCGACGCATTTGAACTGGTTACAGTCACAAGCTTGCCGGCTTTGATGACGCGCGCGGTCTGCGTATAGCCGTCATCCGAAATGCTGCGCGCCGAGATGCCGAAGCCCGCCACCGCGATGCCAGCCACGAGCGCTATCACCACAATCTTGAGGTGGGTCGAGCGATCCGCGCTGTAGATCGAATGGTTCATGGAAGCCTCCTGCCACCTACCTTCTCGCGGATTTGTCTCGCCGGCCCGCTGGCAGGTTCATCGCCTCGTGGCAAGAAACGTAGGGATTCGCCGTTCGGTTCCTAAGAGGCGATCACAAAGCAGTGATGTTACGTGATTGTCCGCGACTGGATTTTTGCCAGGAAGCAGAAAACTTCAAAAACCATATATTTTATAGTATCTTAGCCCGAAGATCAGTCCCGGGCTGCAAAACGGCGCCAATCCACGCGAATCAAGAAATCATTTGCCTGTGGCGAAAAAACATACAGCCGGTGCTTCGGTTCGTCTGGCGCCTGCCCGGTTCTGACGATCAGCCGCTCGACGCCGCCGGCTGTGTTCAGCCGCGCCCTGGGGTGGATTTCTGCTTGCGGCAAGTCCGTTTGCGCCTTGGAGCGGCGCCGCGCAGCGCGGATTAAGGTCAGCCATTCGTATTGAGAGCGGTCCAGCCATGTCCCGGCCGGCCATGATGGAAGCCATTCGAAAATGGAGCATCGATAGGCAACTCCTCAAGACGCGCCAATGCCTCGCCGGCGGCCAAAGTCCCGTCGAGGACGCCGCGAAACGTGGTCGCAACCTGCACGATGTCGCAGCTGTGCGGGGACAGCCTGTAACGAGAAACGCCGGCCGCCTTGAGGGCCGGGATTTCCTGCACGAGATTGAGATACTCGTAGGACAGTGTCTGCACGCCATTGGCGACGAGAAAGGGCGTTCGCTCAAGCGTCGTAAGCACCAGGCCGTCCGGGTCATTCTCGCAGACAAACTTGCAGGTGTCCTTGGTTCGGCCGTGAGCCCGGGCATGATAGCAGCGCGCCGAAAGCGCCAGTGACTGGCGGCCAAAGACCTGGATTTCGATCGTCACCTTCTCCGCCGCCGCGGCGGCGCACAGCAGGCGGGTTGCTGAAAACGGCAGTTCGATCGGGAGGCAGATATTCTGCGCGCCCTTGCTCGCAAGAAAGCGCAAGGTCTCCTCGTTATAGACGTTCATCAGCGGGCCGATGTAGTGAGGCCGCCCGCGCAGATGGAACGCCGCCGATGCGTCGTTTGCCTCGATCAGATCGGACGTTCTCTCGCAGACATCGCTGACCAGCCGGCGATCGAGCCGCGAAGCGGTCTCGCCGAGCGTCGAATGCACCACGGTCTTGCCCGCCGCGCCGAGCCGTTCGCTGACCGCTTCGTAATGATCCGAAAGCAGCGGCGCGCGCTTGGAACAGATGGTTTCGCCGAGATAGACGACGGACACCGGCGCTTCGTCGGCGATCCGGAAATAGAAGTCGCGCCACGTTTCGGGCGCCCAGTTGAACAAATTTGGGCCAAGCGTCAGCTCGGTTCGCGCACCGTTCATGCTCGATTATCTCCAACTCTTGCTCTGAAAAGCGCCTTGGGTCTCCTTGTGCCCCTCGGTGAGCGCGATCAGATCGGTCAGCGCCGGTTCCTTGCCCGCCATGATCTCGTCAACGGCCAGGCGAAAGGCCGCAACGACGGATTTCACGTAGGCGCGGCTGCGCTGGCGTCCTTCAATCTTCAGTGCAGTCACGCCGGCTCGCATGAGATCGGGCAACAGGGCCGAGAGGTTCAGCGACCGCGGCTCTTCAAATGCGTAATAGGGCTTTGGCTGGGCCGAGCAGGAATACCGTCCCTTGCAGATGGTCGGATAGCCGCCGCTTTCGCCGCACCGGTATTGATCGATGACGAACGACCCCAAGCGGGTCGTCAGCGTGCCGTCGGCGGCCTCTTCATAGCGGACCTCAGCCGCGGGCGAACAGACGCCGTCCATATTGGTCGAGACGCCGGTCACATAGTTTGTCAGGCTGCAGCGGCCTTCCGCCATCATTCCGATATTTCCAAAGATGAACGCCTCGATCTCGCAAGGAATCTGCCGGTGAATGTCCGCAATCTCGGCGACGGTCAGGATGCGCGGCAGCACCACGCGCTTCACGTTGAATTCCTCGCAATAGAAGCGGATTGCCTCCGGCGACGATGCCCCGGCCTGCACCGACAGGTGCAGACGCAGTTGCGGGAATTCGCGCGCGGCATAGGCCGCGACTCCCATGTCGGCGACGATGATGGCATCCACCGCCACCGAAGCGGCGATCCCGACGGCGTCTTTCCAAAGCTGGAACTGGCCCGCCGGGGGAAAGGTGTTGACGGCCAGCAGGACCTTGCCGCCCCGCGCATGGGCATAGCCGACTGATTTTCGCAACTCGTCGGGTGAGAAGTTCAGCCCGGGAAAGTTTCTCGCATTGGTCGCATTCTGCAGACCGCAATAGACCGCGTCGGCGCCGGCATCGACCGCGGTGCGCAGGCTGGCCGGCGTGCCGGCCGGGCAGACCAGTTCGGGGCGCCGGTGTTCGACATGGTCATCCATGATTTTTCCCCCTGCTGCTGAGCGTGCGCAGATGCGAGACCGTGATCGCGGCGACGGGTGCAAGCGGACCGAATGCCCTGGTGATGCTTGCCACGATCCCGCCGTCGACGTCGTCGAGCGCGTTGCGCAGCGCGACGATGGCTTCGGTGTCGCCGGTGACGCGCAGCTTGCGCGAGAAAAACAGGGCATCGCCGTCGAGCGAGCCATCGATCAGGTCGAAAAGATCGAGAAATGTCCCCGCGATGCGCGCATCGGAGTGAGGCGCGTCATCGCGGCGCCAGGCGCTCAGCGACGGTGCCTCGGGTTTCGGCTTGAGCACCAGCACGAACGGAAGATCGGTCGGGTCGATGATGAAAGACTTCAGCGCGTGCGGCCCGAGCCGCAGGAAGACATCGGGCTGGGCTTTGGCAACCTGGGTGCCGATGAGAGTGAGAATAGGTTGCAGAAGCGGAAGAGGCAGGAAGCGAAGAAGCGGAAGAGGCCTTGGGTGATCGGATGCGGCAGGCGAAGCAAACATGGCATCTCAGTAGCGCCGCCATAGTTCGACGGCAACAGCGTCATGCCCCGCCTTGAACGATTCTTGAAAGTTTCTTTGCGCATGACACGCAACTTCATTTGCGCGAGACGCAAGCAAGGATCAGACGCTGCCAACCGTCTTCAGCCGCGCCCTGGGATGGATTTCCGCCTGCGACAAGACCGTTGTTTGCGCCCTGAAGCGCTCCACCAGCGAACGCACGAAGGGGCGGATCGCCGCCGAGGTCACCAGCACCGGCGCCTCGCCTTCGCGGGCGGCCTGTTCGAACCGTTCGCGCACGACGGTCATGAATTCCGACAGCCTGGAAGGCTGCATCGCCAGACTGCGTTCCTCGCCCTGGCCGATCAGCGACTCGGCGAAGGCCTGCTCCCATTTTGCCGACAGCGCGATCAGCGGCAGGTAGCCGTTGCCCGTGGTGTTCTGCGCGCAGATCTGGCGCGCCAGGCGGGCGCGGACATGTTCGACCATCGTCGCCGGGTTGCGCGAGAATGCGAGAGCGTCGGCGATGCCTTCGAGAATGGTGGAGAGGTCGCGGATCGAGATACGTTCGGCGAGCAGAAGCTGGAGCACGCGCTGGATGCCGGAAATCGTAACCTGGGCCGGCACGATGTCCTTGACCAGTTCGCTCTGCTCCTTGGGCAGTTCCTTCAGGAGTTTCTGCACCTCGCCATAGGACAACAGGTCCGACATGTTGCTCTTGAGAAGTTCGGTGAGATGGGTTGAAAGCACGGTCGCGGCATCGACCACGGTATAACCCTTGAGCGAGGCCTCCTCCTTCAGGCTGGCGTCGACCCAGGTCGCCGGCAGTCCGAAGGTGGGCTCGATGGTGTGGATCCCCGGCACATCGACCTGGGTTCCGCCGGGGTCCATGACCATGAACTGGTTCGGCCAGATCCGGCCCGTGCCCGCATCCACCTCCTTGATCTTGATGATGTAGGTGTTCGCCTCCAGCTGCACGTTGTCGAGAATGCGCACCGACGGCATCACGAAGCCCATCTCGATCGCGAGCGAGCGGCGCAGCGCCTTGATCTGTTCGGTCAGCCGGTCGGTTCCGTCCGGGCCGTTCACCAGCGGCAGCAGCGCATAGCCCAGTTCGATCTTGAGGTCGTCGATCTTCAGCGCCGTCGAGATCGGCTCTTCGGCAGCCGTTCCTGCCGCGGCTGTGGCGGGAGCTGCCGCCGCGCTTGCCGCAGCGGCCGCGGCCGTGCGCTTGTGTTTGCGGGCCGAGAACGCCAGCGCCGCCGCGCCGCCGCCGAGCGCGAGGAACGGCAGCATCGGAATGCCCGGCAGCATCGCCAGTACCAGCATCACGCCGGCCGACATGCCGAGCGCCTGCGGATAGCCGGAGAGTTGCTTCATCAGCGCCTTGTCGGCCGCGCCGCTGACGCCGGCTTTCGACACCAGGAGGCCCGCGGCCGTGGAAACGATCAGCGCCGGAATTTGGGTGACCAGGCCATCGCCGACCGTCAGCAGCGTGTAGGAGCGCGCGGCTTCGGAAAAACTCAGGCTCTGCTGGGCCACGCCGATGATGATTCCACCGATGATGTTGATGAATACGACCATGAGCCCGGCCACCGCATCGCCGCGCACGAACTTCGACGCACCGTCCATGGCGCCGAAGAAGCCGCTTTCGTCTTCCAGGGCCTTGCGCCGCTCCTTGGCGACCTTTTCGTCGATCAGGCCGGCGGAGAGGTCGGCGTCGATCGCCATCTGCTTGCCCGGCATGGCGTCGAGATGGAAGCGGGCGGCGACTTCGGCGATGCGCCCCGAACCCTTGGTGATGACGACGAAGTTGACGATCACCAGAATGGCAAAGACGATAATTCCGATCACGAAATTACCGCCCATCACGAAATTGCCGAAGGCCTCGATGACATGGCCGGCGGCATCGGAGCCCTCATGGCCGCGCGACAGGATCAGCCGCGTCGAGGCGAGGTTGAGCGACAACCGCAGCATGGTCGAAATCAGGAGGATGGTCGGGAACGAGGAGAATTCCAGCGGCGCCTGGATGAACAGCGACGTCATCAGGATCAGGATCGACAGCGTGATCGAGATCGCCAGGAAGAGGTCGAGCACGATCGAGGGCAGAGGCAGGATCAGCACCACCAGAATGGTGAGGATGCCGAATGCCAGCGCGAGATCGCCGCGCTTCAAGATGGTGCCGATTTCACTGAAACTTGGAAACCCGGTCCCCGGCGCCGCGCCCTGACCTGCCGTGACATCGACCATGGTACTTGCTTCCCCCCGCGAATGCCGCTCGCGGTTGCCAAACGTCTGCGCGGCGGCCGAAGGGCCGCCGTTCCGAAAGTGAGGCACCGCACTGGCGTCCACGGGTACTCTCCCGTTCTACGCGGCTGACGACACTCAACTTCGCTACTCGGCAATTTTTGCCCGGTTTATGGTTAGCAAAGCGTTAATGAGGGCTGCATCTCTTCTCCGCCCGTCCTGTTCTTCGCGAGGAGAGAGAGTTTTTGTGCCCAAGGCCCAATGCGCTCCCCTCCTCCCGCGAGCGAAGCGAGTGGCGGGGAGGGGTCGGGGGTGGGGGTGCCTCAGCAAACTCGCTGCCAGAGGAGCAAGCTGATAGACCCCCACCGCCGACCCCTCAGAGCGAGCTTCGTTCGTCTCGACCCCACCACGCGCAAACGGCGCGTGGAGGGACGGGAGATCGCCGCGCATGACTCCGCGGTGCATGGCTTCGCGATCTCGCGGCCTGATCCGCCCGAGCTTTGCTAAAAATTCCTTGCCCTCCAATCGGAGGGCACAGGGAATGCCGGGCGCCCGATGCGCCCGATAGCCGCGTGTGCGAGGATAGATAGCGAAGAGCACACGCGTTAGTCAGGTCACACCGGAATCACCCGGCATTCCCCGCGCAATGGTTTACGGCTTATAACGCGCTCTCCCCGGGGACCGGGCTTTCTTGCCCCCGTCGCCAGCGTGATGCAAAGCATCATCGCCGACTTGATGCCAGCGTCGGGGCATCAGGACCACACGACTTCGCCGTCCGCGTTAGAGCCATTCGTCAAAGGCACTCGCCGCGTCCACCGCATCCCGCACCAACGTTCGTGACGATCGCGAAACGCCCCTCGATCGGGACAGGATGACGGGAATATCGATCTGATTTGCGTCAGCGGCGAAGCGGAATATTTTTTCAAACGGGACTGGACTGGGCAAATCAGCTTGAAATGCTTCAACAAATTAGATTTTAGGCGCAAACCGCCCGCGTGGACCTGGGACGCCGTCTTGAAATCCACCGTTGCACTTCGCGGACTCAATAGGACGCGGTGCGTGAATTAAATGTCACCGTAATCCTCTGCGTTACCCCTCGCTATTCATGTTCAATCGCGGCCATAGCTAGGTGGCGCTCGCCACATCGGACACTCAGGAAGCGCTTCAACCGCTTGGACAGTTTTTCGGGGTGTTTGCATTCACACTCCCAAACCGTCACGACTTTCCAGCCGAGCTTCCTGATAGCCCGAGCATTACGGCGGTCCCTCGCAACATTCTTCTCGAATTTGTCAGCCCAGAATGAAATGCGAGACTTGGGCATTGTCGCCATGGAGCAGGATGTATGGCGGTGCCAGAAACATCCGTGGACGAAAATCACACATCTTCTGTCCGGCACGACGATATCTGGCGTTCCGGGCAATGACCTTCTATGAAGTCGATATGTGACGTCAAGCGACCGAAGTATCCGGCGCACCGCCTGCTCTGGAGCCGAATGACGTTGCCGCACACGCGCCATTAGAGCGCTTCTTTGAGGATCAATCGGATCGGAACTTTTTTTCTTTGTCATCGCTTTGAGCAATGTCGTCGGCCAATGTGATTACTTTCGAGGCGCGCTCTTTTTTGCCGCGCCCTTCTTTTTTTCCGTGGGCTTTTCCGCCACCAACGTCTTTATGCGCGCCCGAATGTTCTCATACTTAAGGCTGAGCAACCTTTTCCCATTGTCCGTCAAGAGGCCGGTGTGTCCGACGACATTTCTGACGGGCGCGTATTCGATGGCGTCAAGCGTAAGAGACTTTTCTCCAGCGTTACCTTTCCTGCCTTCGACCGTGAAAGCTAAGTCGTCCATTCCGAGGTAGTCGATGTCTTCGTCGTTCTTGCGAATACCATAGCTCAGATTGGCTTTCGTCTTCTTTGTTGACTCCCGTTCTCGCCATCCATCGGCTTCCGACTTTGTTCGTTGACTCAGTGGGAGATTCCTCTCGGCGATATAGCGGCGAGCAAGGTTTTCGGACAAGAAACAATCCACATAAGATGCGATGTTGAACTCGGCATCATCTCGAAGCTGGTCGAGCCAGCCATCGACCACATCTCTTCGAGCAGATGACGCGTCTGGAGAATATTCTCCGCTCGCAATGGTATAAAGATCGCGCGCCTTCCGCTGTTTCTTCGATTTACGAGAGTTTTCTTCGTCCCCTTCCTCACCACGATTCAGACGAAGGTCGTCCCATGTGTCGAAGATTTTGGGAAGTGCTTTCTCCTTCAGGTATTTCAAGAGTGCGGTGAAATTTTTGTCGCCCTCGACAATGCCTTCGCGGCTGCTGGTGAAGGGATCGCTCCCTTTCTTGTCCATCTTGTCGAAATGAATTTGCCCATACAGGTAACTTTCGATGATCCTCTGCGACGGGATGTGCCGAAGGATATTTTTTTCGCGCAGTCGGCCATTTACAAAAAGGTCTAAGGTCGCTCGCTCGTCAGTACCTGTTATCTTCAAGTTCCGCGGCTTTTCAACCGTGGCGATGAAACCGCGAACACTGAGCGCGGTCTTAAGTGCAATCGGATTTGCTTCGGACCGGGCGCGACATCTGCGTGAGGGCGAGGCGATCAGCGATGACGAAGCGGAGCTGGTTGTAACCGTAGCTTGCGCGATCTGCGATTTTCTTGTCAAGCGCACGTGAGCCTCGATTCCGAATTACGGTGACAGTGCACTCAATTGGCATGGATCGAAAACGGTCCATGGCGCAGATCTGAAATCCTGGAATTCCCCGGTGGGGGGACTATCCGCAGGAACCGTTGTTTCAGCGATCGCGGCGCCGCCCCCCACCCCCGATCCCTTCCCCGCCGCTGCGCGGGGGGAGGGGGCAGGAAGAGTTGTCGCGGCGTGAACCGACGTTCTGTTGCAGTGCTTCTGCATGCCCAATATCGCGCCAGCTTGCTTGACCCGGGAGCGTTGGCCGAGGAAGTTGCCGCCCGTGCACGCCCCCTCCAACTCATCCAGAGGTTCCACCGCATTCATCCCGGACTCCGGTCAGGCCTGGGTGAGGCTCGCGCTTGCGCTGGTGATCGGCTCGATCGGCAGCGTCGGCATGTGGTCGGTCGTTGTCGTGCTGCCGATCGTGCAGGGCGAGTTCGGCGCCACGCGCGGGGCCATATCGCTGGCCTTTACGCTCACCATGCTGGGTTTCGGCCTCGGCGGCGTCGCGACGGGGCGGATCACCGATCGCTTTGGCATCGTGGTGGCGATGGGATTGAGCATCGCCTTTCTCGGGCTCGCTTTTGTCGCCGCCGGGCTTTCGACCACGCTGTGGCAATTCATCGCGGTGCATATCCTGATCGGGCTGGGGACCTCGGCGACCTTTGCCCCATTGATGGCGGAAGCCTCGCACTGGTTCGAACGCTATCGCGGTCTCGCCGTCACCATCGTCGCCAGCGGCAATTATGTCGGCGGTACGCTCTGGCCGCCACTGGTCAACTGGGGAATCCAGTCGGCCGGCTGGCGAACCACCTATGTCGCGATCGGAATCTTCTGCGCGGTGACGATGACGATCGTGCTGGCGGCTCTCCGAGCCCAGATCGGCGCGGAGAGCAGGCGCAGCCACGCGAACGCAGCCCCGCCGCGGATCGACCTGCGGCTCTCGACCAATACGCTGACGCTGATGCTGAGCATCGCCAGCATCGCCTGCTGTGTGGCGATGGCGATGCCGCAGGTGCATATCGTCGCCTATTGCGGCGATCTTGGTTACGGCGTGGCGCGCGGCGCCGAAATGCTGTCGCTGATGATGGCGTTCGGCGTCGTCAGCCGCATCGGCTCGGGATTTCTGGCAGACAAGATCGGCGGCATCCGCACGTTGCTGATCGGCTCGGTGGCACAGGGCTTTGCGCTGTTGTTCTATCTGTTCTTCGACGGGCTCACCTCGCTCTACATCATCTCGGCGATGTTCGGCCTGTTTCAGGGCGGCATCGTGCCGAGCTACGCCATCATCGTCCGTGAAGCGATGCCGGCCAGCGAAGCGGGGACCCGGGTCGGCCTCGTGATTTTCGCTTCCGTGTTCGGCATGTCGTTCGGCGGCTGGGTGTCCGGCGTGATCTTCGATGCGTCCGGCTCCTATGCGGCTGCTTTCCTCAACGGGCTGCTCTGGAATGCGCTTAACATCGCCATCATGGTGGCGCTGCTGATCCGCTCGCGCGCGCGGCTGGCGATGGCGTGACGCGGGGCTTTCGCCGGAAGAGATCCGGTTGACCCATATGCCAGCAAAAATTGAGCCAGCCGCATTGCAGGAGCCGGGCGCGATTCAACTGTGGAACTGGAACCTGCTGACGAGCCTGGTGGTTGCCGGGCTTTTCATCGTCGTCGATCTCTCCTTCGTCGCTGCCAATCTGATGAAGGTTTTCGAGGGAGGGTTCGTCCCTCTGGTCGTCGCGGCCGTGATCTTTTCCCTGATCTGGACCTGGCGGCGCGGTCGTGAACTCATGATGCAGATGCTTGAGCGCGACACGCTGCCGCTGGCCAACTTCATCAAGCAGATTAACGGCAAGTCTCGCGTGCCGGGCACGGCGGTCTATATGACCAGCCGCACCGATGTGGTTCCGGTGCCCCTGCTTCACAATTTAAAACATAACAAGGTCATCCATCAGCGCATCGTGTTGCTGCACGTCGTCACCGAGAACGCGCCTTACAGCGGTGCGGATCAGCGCATCCAGGTCACCCATCTGATGGACGATTTTCATTCGGTGGTGATTCACTATGGCTTCATGGAGCAGCCGGACATCCCGCAGGCGCTCGATGCCTGTAGTTCGGAGCAATTGCGGTTCGATATGATGGATACGTCGTTTTTCGTCGGCCGGCTGACGATCGTTCCCGCCGCGGCGCCGCGCATGAGCCGGATCAGGATCAAGCTGTTCGAGGCGATGCATCGCAATGCCCTGGCAGCGATCGAATTCTTCCGCATCCCGCCCAACCGCGTGATTGAGCTCGGCGGCCAGATAGAGCTCCAGCCAATGATGATGCTCGCGCTGAGCCGCGCTCCTCAGGCGAACGCGCGGCGTGCCGCAATTCTTTCCCGATCGTCGCGCCCATTTGAAAGGCGACGCCCATCTGCAAGCCGTTGATCCATGCCCATTCGTTCGAGTTCGATTGCGCTCGTTGCACTTTGGTGAGATCGTTTCTGCTGCGCAGGGCCCCAAATTTGAGGCACCGGCCTGCGCGAAATTGTTGTTGCCAAGGCAACCATTTTGTGCGAATGGTTTGCAAGTGACAAAAGAGCGAGTCAATCGCCAGCGTCTGTTCCAGGGAGGAATCATGTTCGGCAACGCAGCAGCGGGTGACCGTCGGACTGCGGCTCTCGCAATCAGGATTGACGAGGCAAGAAGACTGGCGCCGGTTGCCTCCGGACCCGTCTTACGCACCGCTGTTAGTGACAGCGCCCAGATTGTTGTGCAGCCGCCGCAGGAGGTCGATCAGCACTTCGCGCTCGTCGCGGCTCAGGCAGGACAAAAGCCGGCGCTCGCGATCGAGCGCGGCGACGATGACCTTGTCATGCGTAGCGCGCCCCTTTGCCGTCAGCGAGATCGAGTGGGTGCGGCCGTCGTTCGGGTCGACTCGAACCGCGATCAAACCCCGCTCTTGCATCACCGCCAAAGTACGGCTCACCGGGCCCTTGTTGAAGCCGATGACCAGGCAAATGCGCGAGGCCGGAATGCCCGGCTCGATCGCAAGCAGCGACATGATCCGCCATTCGGTAACGTTGACCCCGAACTTGCGCTGGTAGAATGCGGTCGCGCTGTTCGACAGCTTGTTGGCGATAAAAGTGACGAACGCCGGAACGTAACGTTCGAGATCGAGCGTCGGACCGTCGTGTCCGGTGGCGGCTGGTTTTTTTCGGGTCTTGGTCGATGGTGAGCTGGCGGTCATGTTTCCGATCGCTGGTTCGGCGCACAAAACAGAAATAAGGGCATGACGCGGAGCTTCACAAGATCAAAATTCAGGAGGAATCGATGAGCGCACCCGGCTTCTCCGCGCCGACGGGCTCCATTGGAGCCATCGGTAGCACGCCCACGATCCCACATCTCGACATTGATCCGTTCGCGATCGATTTCTTCGAGAACCCGTACCCTGCCCAGGAGAAACTGCGGGAAGCGGCGCCCGTCGTCTATCTCGACAAGTGGAATGTTTATGGTGTGGCGCGCTATGGCGAAGTTCACGCCGTCCTCAACGATCCCCTGGTATTCTGCTCCAGCCGCGGCGTGGGCTTGAGTGATTTTGCCAAGGAAAAACCGTGGCGCCCGCCGAGCCTCATTCTTGAAGCCGATCCGCCCGCCCATACGCGTACCCGCGCCGTTCTCAGCAAGGTGTTGTCGCCCGCCACCATGAAGCAAATCCGCGATCGCTTTGCAGCGGCCGCCGAGGCCAAGATCGACGAGCTTCTGCAGCGGAGAAATATCGATGCTATCGCCGACCTCGCGGAGGCCTATCCGCTGTCGGTATTTCCGGACGCGGTGGGCCTGAAGCAGGAGGGCCACGAGCATTTGCTGCCCTATGCCGGCGTTGTCTTCAATGCCTTCGGCCCGCCCAACGAACTGCGCCAGACGGCGATCGCGCGCTCGGCTCCGCATCAGGCCTATGTCGCCGAGCAATGCCAACGTGCCAATCTTGCGCCCGGCGGGTTCGGCGCCTGCATTCATGCTTTCTCCGATACGGGCGAGATTACGGAAGCGGAGGCCCCGCTTCTGGTGCGTTCGCTGCTCTCTGCCGGCCTCGATACGACCGTGAACGGGCTCGGCGCCGCGATTTATTGCCTGGGGCGTTTCCCGGAACAGATGTCGCGGCTGCGCGGCGATCCTTCGCTCGCGCGTAACGCTTTTGAGGAGGCGGTGCGGTTCGAAAGCCCGGTGCAGACATTCTTCAGGACGACGACGCGTGAGGTCGAGATCGGCGGGTACAGACTAGGCGAGGGCGAAAAAATCCTGATGTTCCTCGGCGCCGCCAACCGCGACCCGCGCCGGTGGGACGACCCGGATCGCTACGAGATCACCCGCAAGACCGCGGGCCATGTCGGCTTCGGTTCCGGCATCCATATGTGCGTCGGGCAATTGGTGGCGCGACTAGAGGGCGAAGTCGTCCTCGCCGCACTCGCTCGCAAGGTGGCCGCCATCGAAATCAGTGGGCCGGTGAAGCGCCGCTACAACAACACCTTGCGCGGACTCGAAAGCCTGCCGGTCACTCTAACCCCAGCATAAACGAGCGCCATGGCAAGCATTACATTTATCCATCCTGACGGCCGCAGCGAAACGGTCGAGGCCGGCACCGGCGCAAGCGCCATGCTGGCGGCATTGACTCACGGCGTCGACGGCATCGTCGCTGAATGCGGCGGCAACGCTGTCTGCGCCACCTGCCACGTCTATGTCGATGAGGCGTGGCTCGACAAGCTCGCGCCGGTCAGTGCCGAAGAGGATGCCCTGCTGGATGGCACAGCGGCTGAGCGCCTCGCGAACAGTCGACTGTCCTGCCAAATCAAGATCACCGCTGAACTCGACGGTCTGGTGCTGCGTCTGCCAGACCGGCAGATCTGAAACTTCGCGCTTCGCCGGTACCGAAGCCGGCCACAAGACAATAAATCCGGAGGGGAGAAAGCGATGGTTCACCTGACGAGGATAGTGCTGCTGATCGTGTGCCTGGCCGGCGGGACGGCCAGAGCGGAGATATCGGGCAATGTGGTGCGCATCGGCGTACTCAACGACATCTCCGGAATCTTCCAGGACACCAATGGCATGGGTTCGGTGGAAGCCGCGCGCATGGCGGCGGAAGATTTCAATGGCGGCGGCAAGAACATCAAGGTCGAGATCGTTTATGCCGATCACCAGAACAAGGCCGACGTGGGATCCGCGATTGCGCGCAGATGGCTTGACGTTGAGGGTGTGGACGCGATCGTGGATGTGCCGAACTCGGCGGTTGGCCTCTCGATCAATTCCTTGTTGCGCGATACGCACATGACTTTCCTGGCGTCTTCGACCGCCAGCGCCGATCTCACCGGCAAGGCCTGTTCACCGAATACCATTCAATGGGTCAACGATACCTGGGCCACCGGCAACACCACGGCGGCGGCCATGCTGTCGCGTGGCGGCAAGGATTGGTACTTCATCACGGTTGACTACGCTTTGGGCAAGGGCATCGAGGCGGAAGCCAGCAAGTACATCGAGGCACATGGCGGCAAGGTGATCGGTTCGAGCAAGCACCCGCTCGGCACCTCCGATTTCGCGTCGTTCCTGCTCCAGGCGCAAGCCTCGAAGGCCCAGGTGATCGGCCTTGCCAATGCGGGCGGCGATACCATCAACGCGGTGAAACAGGCGGCCGAATTCGGGATTCAGCAAGGCGGGCAAAAGCTGGTAGCCTTCCTGCTGTTCATCAATGACGTGCACGGCATGGGGCTCAAGACGGCTCAGGGATTGCAGCTCATGGAGGCGTTCTATTGGGACATGAACGATGACACCCGCGCTTTTGCCAAGCGCTTTGCCGCCCGACCGGGTATGAATGGCAAGATGCCGAGCGGCAACCAGGCGGGCGTCTATTCCTCGACGCTTGCCTATCTCAATGCCGTCGCTGCGACCGGGAGCGACGACGCCAAGGCCGTCGTTCCGCAAATGAAGAAGTTCGCCGGCAAGGAGAAATTGTTCGCTGATATCGCAATTCGTCAGGATGGCCGGGTGGTGCACCCGATGTATTTTTTCGAGGTGAAAAAACCCGAAGAGTCGAAATACCCTTATGACTATTACAAACTGATTTCGGTTATCTCCGCCGATCAGGCGTTCCGGCCGTTGGCCGAGGGCGGATGTTCGCTGGTGAAGTAATGGTCTCAAGACCACCGCGAGATCATATTCGGCTTGAATTACAAGAGGCGCCTGTCTGGATTCCTTGAGGGGGAAAGATGATGCTTGTTTACGCGATGCTGGTCCTCGCTATCGTTTTGCTTTGCGTGGCTTGCCTCAATTATATTTTTCCTGAATTCACTGCGGGAAAGCTCCTTGCGCTCCGCCTGAAAGTCATGGGATTTTCCGACAGGCGAGCTCAGATCCCCGGATTTGGCATCGCCTATTGGGAAGCGGGGCAGGGTGAACCGCTCGTTCTGGTTCATGGGATGGGCGTGGATCGCGGCACCTTGTTGGATGTCGCCGGAAAGTTGAAACGCAATTTCCGTGTCATCCTTCCCGATCTTCCCGGGTTTGGCGATAGCGACAAGCCGGCGGCGGCGGATTATGGCATTGAAGCCCAGGTCAACAATCTAAGCCGGTTCATTGAAGCCGTTGGATTGCGCCAGGTGCATCTGGGCGGTCATTCCATGGGAGGGTGGATCAGTGCCGGGCTCGCATCATCCCGTCCTGACATGGTCACCAGCCTCTGGCTTATTGCGGCAGCCGGGACGTCCGATCTCGGGCGTTCGATTGTCATGGAGGCACACAAACGGGGGGAATACCTGCTTTGCTGCCGCACGCCATCGGATCTCCCCGGCATCATGAAGCTGGCAATGGTAAAGGTACCGACGCTTCCCTACTGCGTCTGGGAGACGCTGGGTCGCCGGGCTTCCGCCAACTACGAATTGCACAAGCGCATTTTCGACAGGATAACGGACGACGTCGCCGGCTATGATCTCGAGAGGCGGCTCCCGGAAATCAAAGCCCCGACCCTTCTTGTTTGGGGAAATTCCGACAAACTTGTTCCTCCGTCCGCGCTACAGACGTTCAAGCGGTTGATCCCGAACTCACGGCCGATCTTGCTGGAAGGCGTAGGGCACGTGCCGCAGATGGAGGCGATAGACCGTTGCGCCAGCGATTACCTCGCCTTCCGACAGTCCCTCTAGCGATTGACCGGTGCCACGCAAATTCCGCCAAGGATGGGAAGCGGATCGGTGCCGTGGTGAGGCCGATTCCGAAACCGGAGGTTGGTTCATTCACGTTTCGCCCATTTGGGGGTTTTCGCCGGTATCCGTCACGTCCCGCAGGTTCGATCTCAAGTGATTTCGATCACGTTCGGCACGCGCGTTTTGTTGCAGAATGGTTTGATGAGCTTTGCAACGCGAACCTCCGGTTACCGACATGGATCGACTGACCAAGGCAACATTATGGGTCGCCTTCATCACATTGCTCTCGTATTTCGCGTGGTTCTACTTCGGTTGCGTGATGGATTCCTCCTGCCATCGTTCCTGCCGTTTCGGTGGTCGTTATCGCTGCTACACGCAGAGGACCCCTGATCTGAAATCGCCTTAGCGGGATCGTCCTTTGCTGCCCAAGAGGGAGAAGTTGGCTGCAGAGAAGCGGGGGCTTTGCGGGGTGGTCAATTCCAGTGCCACTGGCCAATCGGGACTGGACCCGAGTGCAGTTTGGCCATAGCTGCCGGTCACGGATGCGTGCTCATGATGCCTTGCGCCATGCGGATGGATCGGGTGAAGGCTAAGAAAAAATCCGACAAAAATGGCGCTGACGGCAAATATCCGCCGGTTAGCTGACGTCCATTAATTGCCTTAGGATAGAAAAATGCAACTGACTCGATGTTGGGACGGTGCGTTATAGCAATGGCAAAGTCATCAAAGCTCGTTGCAGCAAAGCGCGGGCGCGTCTTGTTGGTGAGAAGAAGACGGGACCGGCTATGGATGTTCCCGGGCGGGCGCAGGCGCGGGCGAGAGACGGAAAAAGATTGCCTGCGCCGGGAAATCCGGGAGGAGCTTCCAAAGCTCAAACTGGGGCGGTTGAAGCTCTGGAAAGAGGTCAAGTCCAAGAACCCCAGATCAGGACGGAAGATGAACGATGCTATATTCATCGCCAGTAAAGCCTCCGGCCATCTCGCCATCGGTGACAAGAAGGAAATAGACAAGGCGACGTGGCGTAAACCGCGGGGCATCCGGTTAACACCGACCTCTCGTTACATCCGCGACAAGCTGTTTCCCAAGCGAGGCTAACTATTTCCGGGTTAGGCGCGTAGCTTTTTTGCACGCAAGCGGAACTTCATTGCGTACAAGAGTTCCGGTGCGAAACATTACGAGGGTAGGTATCCGCTATAGCCGATCGACAGCTCGACGCGTGTTATCGCGCCCTGGTCCGTTGGCAGGAGTTGATAGCGGATATCGCCTTGGGTGGAGGACCGGCTGCGTTGATCGCCACCCATTCCGACCATCCGGCCGGGAAGTCTCTCGACATCGCGCCCTCCACGCGCTGCGGGGTCGGTTGGCTGGCTGACCCGGATTCAACCACCGTGGTCTATATGGGCAAGCGGACTTTTCCCGCGCTTGTCGCGAGGCTGATCGAGCACGGTATGTCTCCCGATACGCCGGCGCTGCTCGCCGAGTCGCTCGGACACGCCGACGAGAAGCTCGCGCGCATGACGATCGTGAAGCTCGTGGAACAGCTCGCCCAAGGTGTTGGCCCCGCGACCGCGGTCATTTTGTTCGGTGCGCTGGCGGGAGAAGAGCGATGAGCGCGACTCTAATCGATCGATACAAAACACATGACGCTCACTGCAATGCCATGGCCGTCAGACCCGCGGCCGCCCCAGGCCTGTCATGCTGACCCTGTCCCTGATTGGCATAGGCTGCGGCGCCGCGTTCCAGTCGCTCGATCCGACCGGCATACAGATTTGGTGGGGCGTCTATCTTGGCATGGCGGACCAGATCATCAAATCCGGCCCGCTTGCTGAAGTCGGCGCGCAAATCGCCGAGATCAGGCGAGATGCGCGGGAGCGCCATGGCTGGATCATGGACAGCTACATTCTCAAGCGCTCGCCGCGATGAGCGATCACGGAGGTCACATCGATGTTTCCTGAATGGGTTTATGCCGACTGCCCCGCGATCTCGCTTCGTCATCGCGAGGCCGCGCTTCTCCGCCAAAGCGAACTCACCAAACCGGCGGGGGCGCTCGGCCGGTTGGAGGCGCTGGCGGTGGAATTGGCTGCGCTTCAGCACACCCATCGCCCGTCCGCGGATCGGGTGCCGATCACGATCTTCGCCGGCGACCATGGCATCGCCGCGCAGGGCGTTTCCGCCTATCCGCAGGAGGTCACGATCGCGATGATGGCGAATTTCGCCGGCGGGGGAGCTGCGATTTCAGTGCTGGCGCGCGAACTGGGCTCACAGCTCGAGGTCGTCGACGCCGGCACGCTCGCGGAATCTCCGCTTCCCGGCATCGTCACCGACAAGCCGCGCCGCGGCAGCCGCGATTTCAGCAGGGAGGCGGCACTCGAGGCCGCTGAGGTTGCCTTCGCCTTCGGCAGCGGGAGCCGCGCGGTTGCGCGCGCGGCAATTCACAAGCCCGACCTATTCATCTTCGGCGAAATGGGCATCGGCAACACCACGGCTGCCGCCACCGTCGCGGCGGCGTTGCTGGGCACAAGTGCGGAGCTGATGGCGGGCAGCGGCACCGGTCTCGACGCCGCGGGTCGCGAACGCAAGGCGCAGATCATTGCTGCAGCATTGTCTCATCATGGGTTGGGGAAGGCCGGAGCGCATCCCGAGCTCGTCATGTGCGCCGTCGGGGGGTTGGAAATTGCGGCGATCGCGGGCGCCATCATCGCCGCCGCCCGCAGCCGTATTCCGGTTCTGGTCGACGGCTTTATCGTTTCCGTCGCGGCGCTTTCGGCCGTGCGCCTCAATCCGTCGTGCCGGCCGTACCTGCTGTTCTCGCACCGGTCCGCGGAGCAGGGGCACCGGTTGGTTCTCGATGCGCTCGACGCGCATCCGCTTCTTGATCTCGATCTGAGGCTTGGTGAGGGATCGGGCGCAGCCCTTGCACTGCCGATCCTGCGGCTTGCATGCGCGCTGCACAATCGCATGGCGACGTTCGCGGAAGCCGCTGTGCCCGTCGCTTCCGAGAAGGGCTCGTGACACGCGTCGGGCGCGACGTCGGCGGGTTCCGACGGCAGGCATTTTTAACCGTGAGATCGACGGAGCGGCGATATGACACAGGTGCTCAACGAATCGTCCCGGCACTTTGATGCAGCGTTCCGGGAGTCATTCCGCAACCTCGTGCTCTGGCGCCGCGACGTCCGCCGCTTTCGCCGCGATCCCATCGATCCCGGCCTGGTTCATTCGCTGATCGATCTTGCCGGCCATGCCCCATCCGTCGGGAATTGCCAGCCTTGGCGGTTCGTGCTCGTCGAATCGGCCGCTCGCCGCACGGCGGTAAAGGAGAGCTTCGATCGTGCCAACGCGAAAGCAGTCGAGAGCTATGGCGATCAGAAGCGCGAGCGGTATATCAAGCTCAAGCTTGAGGGGCTCGAAGACGCTCCAGTCCATCTTGCAGTGTTCGCCGACGAGACAACGCGGGCAGGCAGTGGCCTCGGTCGCCAGACCATGCCGGAGACGCTTCGATATTCGGTCGTCGCCGCGATCCAGACACTTTGGCTTGCCGCGCGCGCCGAGGGGCTGGGAGTCGGCTGGATTTCGATTCTCGAGCCGCAGATGATTTGTCGAATACTCGACGTACCAGAGGCATGGACCCTCGTCGCTTACCTCTGTGTTGGGCGGCCCGCAGAGGAGCACCTTGATCCCGAACTCGAACGTCATGGTTGGCAGCAACGTCTGGACGCCGAGCGACTGATATTCAGGCGCTGAAGGGTAACATCACGCTCGCCTCACTCGCTTCAATTTGCGATCCTGATTTTCCGGCGAATGGTCGGAGGTTCGATGAGCGCCAAAAGGCAGAATGACCACATCACGAAGGCAGCATTGTGCGAGGTGGCCCGACCTCGACCAACCTCACTGCGCCAGGCAATCCAGCCATGGTTTCCGTCTTCTGCAAGGTTGATAGAGTGCAGGTCTCAAGCGCCCGCGAAGTGATGAAGTGATTGAGAATGTAATCGGAAAGATTGTAGCTTTGTCGCCGCTGCGATCCTTGTTAATTCCTCCAAGCAGCCTCACGCGTTGCGGTACGGAATCATCCGAGCGATTGCTTGCAACTCAGGAAACTCGTCTCGAGTGCCGTTCCAGAAACCTAAGGTGAAACGACGCCCGAAGCTGGCGGAAAATTGAAAGTCCACCCATGTCGTCCGCCAAGATCGAATACGCCGATGGCCTGCCGCAACCGCAGCGTAATTATGCCATCCTCACGATTGCGCTGGGGCTGGTCATGGCGGTGATGGACGGCGCAATTGCCAATGTTGCACTCCCCACGATCGCCAAGGACCTTAACGCGAGCCCTGCGTTCTCGATCTGGATCGTCAACGGCTATCAATTGGCGATCACGATCTCGTTGCTGCCTTTGGCTTCGCTCGGCGAAATCGTCGGCTATCGCCGCGTCTACCTCGCGGGGTTATTGTTGTTCACGCTGGCATCGCTGTTTTGCGCGCTTGCGCAAACGCTGTTGCTGCTAACCCTGGCGCGCATCGTCCAGGGATTTGGCGCGGCAGGGATCATGGCCGTCAACATGGCTCTGGTTCGATACATCTACCCACGCGACCTGCTCGGGCGTGGTATCGGCATAAATGCAATGGTGGTCGCCGTCTCCGCTGCAGTCGGACCGACGGTCGCGGCGGCCATTCTGGCGGTCGGAACCTGGCCGTATTTGTTCGCCGTCAACATCCCGCTCGGCATCGCCGCGCTGGCCATCGGCTGGCGTTGTCTGCCGCACACCCTGTCGGCCGGTCACGCGTTCGACTGGCAGAGCGCTGCGTTGAGCGCGGTCACATTCGGTCTGGGCATCCTCGCAATCGACAGCGCCGGTCATGGCGAAGCCCTCGCCGTCTGCCTGTCGGAATTCAGTGTCGCTGCCATTGCCGGCGTTCTGCTGGTGTTTCGCCAGACCCACATGGTTTCGCCACTACTGCCGGTCGACCTGCTACGTATTCCCATTTTCGCGTTGTCGATTGTCACTTCAATTGCCTCCTTCTGCGCGCAGATGCTGGCCTTCGTCTCGCTGCCGTTTTATCTGGAGAGCCGGTTCGGCTATTCGGCGGTGCAAATCGGGCTTCTTATCACGCCCTGGCCGATTGCTGTTGCCTTCGCTGCGCCGCTCGCCGCGCGATTGGTTGTACGCTACCCGGCTGGCCTTTTGGGCGGCATCGGATTGCTGTTATTCGCGCTGGGCCTTGGCACGTTGGCGCTGTTGCCGGCCGAGCCCGGGATGGCCGATGTGGTATGGCGGATGGCGGTGGCGGGCGTGGGATTCGGTTTGTTCCAGACGCCCAACAACCGCACCATGATTGCAGCCGCCCCGCGCGAGCGGAGCGGCGGCGCAGGCGGCATGCTTGGGACTGCCCGACTCCTGGGCCAAACGACGGGCGCGGCCCTCGTCGCGCTCTTTCTGGCTCGCTATCCGCTGGGGGGTGCCCGGATATCGCTCCTCTCTGGCGTTGGCTTTGCCTTACTAGGCGCGGCACTTAGCATGCTGAGGTTGTCGTCGGCTGGTGCAAGAGGCGCTGAGCGGGTGCGAGTCCGCGAGGACCAGCGCCTGAAGGGCGAGTGAGGCAATGTGTCGTCACCGCACCACGAACTATGGAGCTTGCCAATGACGATGTTCAAACAGGGCAACGATGCTGACCTGTAATCGAATAGCCGTTACCGTTTCGCCAGTCTCTTGGGCGCCTTCAGCATCATGCGCCTTGCCTTCGCCTCCGCGCGTTTTTTGATTTCGTCCTTGATCTTTTCGATCAGGCTTCTTGCTTCGGGCCTGTGGATTTTGAGGGTTGAGGTCGAATTCATGGCGTCCCCTCCTCCGACACGACATGCGGGTCTGAGAGACTAGCCAAATTTCAGCGCTAAGCAACCGCCATGTCGGCGACAGCGGCGAGTGAGCGTGCCCGTAGCATGATGAAGAGCCGAGTTTCCAAGTTGATAACACTCTACGTGTCCTCGCCTGACCCAACTCCAGCCCCCATTGCGGCTCTTGGCCCGAATGAATACACCGCGTCCTCAAGAGCGCGGCGATGCTACCTGCCGGATTGATTGGCGCGAGATCAGCGCGCATTTCCGCTGCTCAACCAAATTGCGAAAAATCCAGAAGCTCGTGCGTTAATCGTTAATCGGGTTCCCGATTGTCGGCACGGCGCGACGCGATATCTTGGCCGACAAGCTTGACGGTGTAGTTCCTCAAAGTTTCAAAGCCAGCGCGGCAAATGTACTGAAGCTGGGACTGCCAATGATCGAACAATCGACGGACGGACTACTGTTCTTCCGTGGGGGACGAGGGGTGTATCCGTGCATCGCTCGCAACCTCACCAAATCTAACGCCGGAATGTATTCATACGGACTCGGACTGCTCCCGGTTTATTTTTACGTTACGTTCGACAACTTTCGAACAATCGGCAGATGCCGACTCATCTGGAGGTATCGAGACGATTTCGGGGTCGCTTTCGAAAGATGGATAAACCTCCGAGCGCAGGGTTCGGCTTCGGATTCGCAAATCATGAGCTGAATTGATGTGTCGCGCATTTAAAGGATTGCGCCGAGCTGAACGGCGCAATCCTTGTTGGCGCATGGGTTGGGTTGACACGTCACGCCGCGTTCCTATCCTGCGTCTATGAGCACCGATCAAGCATATGAATTTTTAGTTGAGCACTTGGCAGAAGTGTCGAAACTATCGCCTCAGGAGGCCGAGCGCCGGCGCCAAAACCACCAGCAAGGTGATTTGCACATTCCTGACGCTGCATGGCTGTTCTGGAAACGCACTCTTGGCAGTGCCCTTCAATCAATTTCGGATTTGACTGAGGAACAATATATTTCATTTTACTATGCCGCATGGGAATTGAGCAGACAAGGTATTCTTCGCTTCGGTCAATATATTCCGCGGTCAGAGTGCGCGGACGGGTGGTGGCGACGTTTACAGCATCACTCAATATGGTCGCCCTTGGCTTCTCAATGCTGCAGATAGAGAAACGGTTTCCCCCTTCAAAATGGCGAGCCTATTTCAATCATTCTCGCCGCATTTCGGTGATGGCTTTAATCAGCGGGCGACGGAAGCGGTTGGTGCATATCGAGCAGGATATTATTTTGTCTGCGTGCGTGATGGCAGGTGCCGCTGCAGAGTCAATCTTGCTCGCGCTTTGCGATCACGAAATCTGGAAACGAAGAGAGAGTTCTTAAGGAATATTCCACTAGCGGTGGACGGGGTCGTGTCACGCAAACCATTAAGCATGGCTTGAGCGCGTCTTTATCACGTCAATTGGAAACTTCGTTACAAGTGCTGCAATATTGGCGTGATAGTGCCTCTCACGGCACCATGACCGCAATAAGCGAAATAGAAGCCCACAGCAGCCTGGGCCAATTGTTGAGGCTGGCGCAGTTTGCCTCACAGCATTCGACCGAGCTAACTCAGTAGAGCAACCGCAACGGTCACAACGCACTCAAATCATCCGACGCGTCGCCGTACTCTCGTAACACAGTCGCATCGCGGAAATCACCGGCTGTTAAGAGAAACAACGAGGGCCGATCAAGGTCCCGTCGCGGAGTTGGTAGGAATTGAGGGTGGCGTAGTCTCCGGGGTGATCAACCTCGAATCATCCGGCGTTGAAGCGTCGGACTGGAGACCACGCCATGACGAACAATACCACGAAGCCTGATTCTTTGCAGCCTGCAGCCGATAAGGCTGCTGATCTTTTCGACAATTGGTTCGACCCGATCGAGACTGAGGTTCGGGCTCGATCGCGTCAATTTATTGAAGAGCTGCTTCGCGGCGAGCTCGATGCTGCGCTGGCACGGCCGCGTTACGAACGAAGCCAGATGGCCGGCAATGAAGGAAGAGCCGGCGTTGCGGGCCACCGCCATGGCAGCCGCACGCGATCGCTGACAGGCACGTTCGGGCCGATCGAGATTGCGGTGCCGCGCGCCCGGCTAACCACGTCCGAGGGCGGGACGACGGAATGGAAGAGCCAGGCGCTGCGGGCCTATCAGCGGCGCACGCTTGCCGCCGACGCGCTGATCGCGAGTAGCTATCTCGCCGGCACCAACACCCGGCGGGTGCGTCGCGCGCTGGCTGCGTTGTTCGGCGGGACAGTCGGCAAGGACACCGTGAGCCGGACGTGGCGCAAGGTGAAGAGCGACTGGGATGCCTGGAATACCCGCTCGCTGGCCGAGGATCCGATCGTGCGCCTGATCCTCGACGGCACCGTCGTTCGCGTGCGGCTCGACCGCAAGGCGACCTCGATCTCGCTGCTCGTTGTCCTGGGCGTGCGCGCGGACGGCCAGAAGGTGCTGCTTGCGATCAAGAGCATGGGCGGGGAGAGCGCCGAGGCCTGGCGCACTGTCCTCGACGATCTCATCAAGCGCGGGCTGCGGCGGCCCGAGTTTCTCATCGTCGATGGTGCGCCGGGGCTCGATAAGGCCATTGCCTCGGTCTGGGACGGAGTGCCGGTGCAACGCTGCACCGTTCACAAGCACAGAAACCTGTTCGCTCATGCCCCCGAGCGCCTGCATGACGAGATCACCGCGGATTACAACGACATGATCTACGCGACGACACCCGAGGAGATAGAGGTCCGCCGCAAGGCCTTCATCCGCAAATGGAAGCTCAAGCACCGCGCTGTCGCCGACAGCCTGGAAGAGGCTGGAGAACGCTTGTTCACCTTCACTCGCCTGCCGCCGAGCCAATGGCGCAGTGTACGCACCACAAATGCAATCGAGCGTTTGCACGAGGAATTCAAGCGACGGATCAAGACTTAAACTGTTCTGCCATCGGCCGACACCGCCGCGATGTTGTTCTGGGCGCTGCTGGCCTCAGGACAGATCAACATGCGCAAGGTGGATGGTTGGCAGACGCTCTCCACAAAACCCATTGATCAGCCGATTGACCTTGCCGCCTGAAACGATACCTTCATGTTACCCAGAGAATGCGCCACACCGAATTCCAACCGCATTCCGGACGGCACCCCGATCAAAGTCGAGTTGCAATTCCACGACACTCGAACCCAACGATATCCACCAGAGACATAAAACATTGCATAAAGCACGGCAGGAAGATGAACGCGAAAAATAAAGCCCTTTCAACGAAAAATAGAACCCTTTCGACAATGTCTACCGACGAACTTTGGAGTCTGCACGAACAACTCGGTGCGCTCCTGTCGACGAAGTTGGACACTGAAAAGAATAAGCTGGAGCGCCGCTTAGCGAAACTGCGGGGGCGAAGTGAACGCAGTAAAACAGCGCGTAGACCCTATCCAAAAGTATTTCCGAAATATCGCAATCCGGAGCGACCCTCTGAGACTTGCCGGAAGCGGGGTCCCGTCGCGGAGTTGGTAGGAATTGAGGGTGGCGTAGTCTCCGGGGTGATCAACCTCGAATCATCCGGCGTTGAAGCGTCGGACTGGAGACCACGCCATGACGAACAATACCACGAAGCCTGATTCTTTGCAGCCTGCAGCCGATAAGGCTGTTGATCTTTTCGACAATTGGTTCGACCCGATCGAGACGGAGGTTCGGGCTCGATCGCGTCAATTTATTGAAGAGCTGCTTCGCGGCGAGCTCGATGCTGCGCTGGCACGGCCGCGTTACGAACGAAGCCAGATGGCCGGCAATGAAGGAAGAGCCGGCGTTGCGGGCCACCGCCATGGCAGCCGCACGCGATCGCTGACAGGCACGTTCGGGCCGATCGAGATTGCGGTGCCGCGCGCCCGGCTAACCACGTCCGAGGGCGGGACGACGGAATGGAAGAGCCAGGCGCTGCGGGCCTATCAGCGGCGCACGCTTGCCGCCGACGCGCTGATCGCGAGTAGCTATCTCGCCGGCACCAACACCCGGCGGGTGCGTCGCGCGCTGGCTGCGTTGTTCGGCGGGACAGTCGGCAAGGACACCGTGAGCCGGACGTGGCGCAAGGTGAAGAGCGACTGGGATGCCTGGAATACCCGCTCGCTGGCCGAGGATCCGATCGTGCGCCTGATCCTCGACGGCACCGTCGTTCGCGTGCGGCTCGACCGCAAGGCGACCTCGATCTCGCTGCTCGTTGTCCTGGGCGTGCGCGCGGACGGCCAGAAGGTGCTGCTTGCGATCAAGAGCATGGGCGGGGAGAGCGCCGAGGCCTGGCGCACTGTCCTCGACGATCTCATCAAGCGCGGGCTGCGGCGGCCCGAGTTTCTCATCGTCGATGGTGCGCCGGGGCTCGATAAGGCCATTGCCTCGGTCTGGGACGGAGTGCCGGTGCAACGCTGCACCGTTCACAAGCACAGAAACCTGTTCGCTCATGCCCCCGAGCGCCTGCATGACGAGATCACCGCGGATTACAACGACATGATCTACGCGACGACACCCGAGGAGATAGAGGTCCGCCGCAAGGCCTTCATCCGCAAATGGAGGCTCAAGCACCGCGCTGTCGCCGACAGCCTGGAAGAGGCTGGAGAACGCTTGTTCACCTTCACTCGCCTGCCGCCGAGCCAATGGCGCAGTGTACGCACCACCAATGCAATCGAGCGTTTGCACGAAGAATTTAAGCGACGGATCAAGACTCAAACTGTTCTGCCATCCGCCGACACCGCCGCGATGTTGTTCTGGGCGCTGCTGGCTTCAGGACAGATCAACATGCGCAAGGTGGATGGTTGGCAGACGCTCTCCACAAAACCCATTGATCAGCCGATTGACCTTGCCGCCTGAAAAGATACCTTCATGTTACCGGAGAATACGCCACACCGAATTCCAACCGCATTCCGGACGGCACCGGAAGCGGTCGGCTGGGCGTCAAACCGGCGCTCTTGACCCACAAGTGCCAGTATTCTGGCGGAATGAAAGTCAAACGGATCACCACAAACATTGCGGTTACTGTTTAGGCCTTGGATCCTGCGTCTGCACCCTGACTATTGCGGACGGAGGCGTGCTTACGGGCCTCCGCGTCGAGTTGACGATCGCTGGTGGTGAGGACGCTAGTGCTCTGGGCCGCTGCTTCTGCCCGGAAGCTGCGAGGCGGGCGACTTGCTCTTGGCCTTCCTTGAGTAGGTCAGCAATGCTAGCCATTCTGTCCTGTCTTTCCTTAAGCTGTTCTGCGAGCTTGCTGTTGTCGCGAGCCATTTGAGCCTCCGCCACCTTAAGATCTTCGATGAGGTCGGCGTTGTGACGACCTATTTCCTGCATTGCTTTGAGATGTTCGGCTAGCTCTGCATTGTCGCGGACCATTTGCGACTGCGCAGTTTTGAGCTGATCGATCCCTTGCTCCACGTTCGCTAGTTCGCGCGCTATCATCTCGATCTTCTGCGCCAACTCGGGGGCCATTGGAGCGGCTATTGGAGCAATTGGTGCAGGTTGAAGCGTGGCCTGAGCCTGAGGTTCCGGAGGTCCCGCATTCGTCCTGGCCGCCAAGTCAGAGTCATGTGCCGAGGGTCGTGTCGGTAGCTCTTGCTTTTTCTTTATCGGCACCGATGAAGTTGAAATGGGCTCTGGTACGACTTGCCCGCGGCTTGACCGCCACGCAAGGATGGCAACACCGAAGCACGCTAACGCTAGTACACCCACGAGACTCAGCGATGAAGGCCTGCTACGCGACGCCATTTCGACCGGCTTAGCAGAGCGCGCGTCAGAAAGATCGTGCGTTTCTTGTCTCTCCTTTTCTAACTCATCAAACTGCGCGAGATTTTCATTTGGTTGCCCGATCAGCCTGAGAGCTTCAGCGATTGCGGCGAGCGCTACGTCGCGCGAATTACCTTGTTGCGAGGGGGCGATAGCACTCACTGATGTTCCCTTATCGCATTCTCGAGCACCGCAAAGTCAGGCGGGGCGTCTGATTGCCAGACACTGACTGCAGATTTGACCAAAATCATGGCGACACGCCGCCTCCTCCTAAAAGGACCAAAGCCAACAGTTCGGCTAAGGCAAGGACTTCCGGTTTTGGCACGTTTGTATGGACCGGCCGTGCGTTGCAAGCCGAATGTGATGATCTGGAGATGATTGGTCTTGCGCTTCTGTATCCGGCCCTTGAACGGAGCTTTTGTGCTCCTGGCCATCATGGATATCCGCGCACATCCGATCTCATTCTGAGAAAGGCCCTGAAAGGCCGGTAGTGCCACCAGATCACGGATGCGACGGCGAGACCGTTTCTCCATCTCCTCAATCCAACTCGCAGACCTCGGCAGGTATCTTTCTGCTTTGCTTGGTGGTGCTAGGGATCAGCCCTTAGGTTGAACCCGAGCGCTTACACTGTTCTCGGCTCAACGCGTGCTTCGTAGCTGCGACCTTGCGCCAAAACGGTCCAGGTGATCCGCGCCAGCTTGTTGGCCAGTGCAGTTGCCAGAACATTGTGATGCAGGCGTTTTGCGGCGGCCGTGAGCCACGCTCCGAAGCTGTGCTTTGCCCAGTTTGCTGGCCTGAGCAAAATAACGCGAGCGCCCTGCATGAACAGCATGCGTAGATAGCGATTGCCACGCTTGGTGATGCGGCCGAGGATGGTACGATCACCTGTGGACATCTGCTTCGGCACCAGGCCGAGCCAGGCGGCAAAGTCGCGCCCTCTTGCAAAGGCAACTCCGTTGCCGATCGCAGCTACCATTGCGCTGGCGATGAGCGGGCCGATGCCGGGAACGGTCATCAATTGGCGGCAACTCTCACTGCCATGCGCCAGAACCTCGATCTCTTCGGTGACGTGTTCGATGCGTTCATCAAGACGCCGCCAATCGCCGCTGAGGTCTTCCATGATCCTGATCATGCGAGGTGACAACACGTCGTTGCGTTTAGCCAGGATGTCCGGAAGCTGTTGGCGGAGGAAGCGAAGCCCCTGACGTACCGCAATGCCATGCTCCAAGAGAAAGCCGCGGATCTGATTGATCACAGCGGTTCGTTGCCCGACCAGGCGAGATCGCACCCGGTGCAGGGCTTGTAGATCAAGCTGATCGTCGGTCTTCACTGGAACGCAGCGTGTGGACGGCCGCTGAACAGCCTCCGCGATCGCGTGGGCGTCTCTGAAGTCGTTCTTGTGGCCTTGCCGGAACGGTTTGGCATAAGCGGGCGGTACCTGCTTTACGTCATGGCCGAGCGCACTTAGCTCGCGAGCCACATAGTGCGTCGCCATGCCAGCTTCGATTCCGATCAAGCACTGCGGCACATTGGCGAGCCGGGCGGCGATCCGGCCGCGAGCGATCTTCTCCCGCAAAACGATTGCCCCCTTGTCGTCGAGGCCGATCAAATGCAGGGTGTTTTTGCCTGTATCGATACCAATGGTGTGAGCGACTGTAGCGGCTGTCTTATGGGACATGACGATGTGCTCCTCGTGCTTCTAAGCCCCCGCTCATTCTCTGAGCGGTTCGGGGCGGGAGCACGGCCGGTCCATCCCATTCTGAGACAGGCCGCCCGGGTCTGAAGATGTCTGTTTATCGGGGTAGACCGGAAGTGACTGGCCGACGGTCAAACGGCGCTAATAACCCGTAGCTGACATCACATGCCAGGTGCTACGGATGTCTGGCTTCGAGGTCGAAGAACGGACTCGCCCCAGGTCCATCTGGCATCGGCGGACTGACGCGCTTAATCCCTCCTAGACAGAGACAGCGTGGCTGTTGCCGACAGTCCCACACTAGAAATGCTGGATGGGTACGGGCATGTCATCCCTACCGGGTTGGCCGCGTAACCAGCTATGAAATCGACTCGTCCACAAAATGGGAAAAACTAAGGACGAACGGCGCGTGACGAAACTACAGTTTCGCCTCACGGCTTCTAGTCGCCGGTATTCGAAGCTGTACCTCTGACCTTCGCCTCAGCCAGACGAACGGCCTTCCGAAGGCGAAGCAATTCCGCATATTGAACGGATAGACATTGCACCGAATTGCAAATCACTGTCTCGGACTTTGTTGGAGTCCGATGTTCGTTGGCCGTCATGGTTTTCGGATTCCTGCCCTGCCAGTTTGTGCTCGGTTGTCGCAATGAGCCGCTTCGGGGTTCATGGCGACCGCTCAGTCAGCTTCCTTTATTTCCTTCACCACCCGCAGCCCAGACCTGCGCTCTACCCGGTTCATTGCCGCAGCCAGCTCTTCCGTGTCCAGAACTGCAATCAACTGGGTGACAACTTCGTCGGCATCACTCGAACCCGATTCTAGGTGTTCACCGATGATCACACCGACCTGACGCAGCGCACAGAAAATCAAATCCTGATCGGTCATTACAAGGTTCACGTATTCCTTGAAGGAAATAGGCGGGGTCGCCGGGGGTGGGAAAACCGACGACCCCTATCGCGTGACTTAAAAAATGGCCGGTGACTCGGGGGGGTCAGTCGGTCAAAATCTGCGCGACGATTGACGCTAAACAACGCAATGATAGCCGACAACGCAATCCGCGTCTTAACCTAACCGGTCAAGGTTACTGGCAACGCCACGAAATATGTAATTCCGGCCATGGCCTGACCTCGACTCAGTCATACCAGTCCTTGCCAGTCCTTGCGATCACGCCGCACAGGTTCAATTTGCCGCGTGCGTAGCCAATCGAGACGGCGGCTTGTAGCTGTTTAACTTCCGCTTCCAGAAATTCGGCCGTGACGATCAACGCTTTGACGGTGTTGCGGACGTTGCCGCCGCAAGCCGCGATGGCTTCGTCGGTAGCGACTTCGAGTCGGTCGGGTTCGGGTGGGGGCTGGCACTTGCGTCGTTCAGGCTGGTCCAGAAAATTCAATGAACCAGTCCCCGCTCCCTAACGGCAAGCAGGTAGTCACGCTCCGCGACGCCGCGCTCTACATCACCAAGTTGCCCAAAGCAGAATGTGACGCGCCCGAATGGCCAGCGGCGATGGAAGCGTTGCTATTGGTTGCCGAACGTGACGGGCCAACAATGCTTGCTAGGATTGGCGTGATGCAGGCGTTGAACCGGCACGTTGAACCCGCGTTTGATAGCTCGCGGAAAAAAAGCATTGGCGAAAGCGGAAGCTGGCGCGGAATCGGTGACAAATTTGCAACAACATTTTTGTTCCTTTGATGGAACAGCGTATTTGATTTGCGCCCTCGGCTCGCCAGTGCAAGCTGTCATTGCGGGGCTGGGTTGCGATTTTGAAAATCAATGAATTTTGAGCCCGGCTGGGCCGCTGGTCATACTCCCGGTGGCCCTTTCAATTTGCTTGCGTCAGCAGGAGACCGCCTGAAGGCCGTGTCGGCGAATTGAGAGTTACTTAAGGGGGGATTGTCATGAAAAGCCGCAGACCCGCACAAGCGAAAAATGCTTTGAAGCTTTCGGAAGGCGTCATTGCGAGGCAATATCTTGATTTGCAAAGGCTTCGCGATGAAGTTCGAAAGGCAGAGAAAATCTGCGCGCCACGAAGATTAAAAAGGGCTTCAGGGTCGGAAACAGCCTGCCACTGAACTAACAAAAGCCGCCCGAAGCCGCCGCCGCAGGTCGCGACTTCTTGATGCACACGCGGATAGCGTGATGCGAGCGCTAGTCCGGTGCCTTACGCTCGTCCCTAATAACGCTGCGGGCTGTAGCAACTTTCAAAAGGAACTGATGTGTGACGCACTGACTGAAATTGAAGCGCATTTTATTCTGTCAATCTCTTTTTTTTGCATGCTACTTCGCAAACAGTTTCCTTGGATGATTTTCGCGCCGCCAAAAACCAAGATTAACTCCCTGTTTACCATATTTGCCGTACTTCTATATCGGCAGTGCTCCGAAAGTAGTCGTACAATGGACGCATCCCTCCGCAGCCAAGAAAATCTCATGAATTTTATGCGGTCTTTGCCGAGTGATCGCGGTGAGACGGTACTGAATCTCGTGTTTCAGGCTGCCGAACTGTTTAGTGGAATGGAAGAGCAGGTACGGGAAACGGAAGCTCGGGCGCAATCCATTTGCAAGAGCGCAGTTGAGAGAGCGCAGATTGCCGAAAAGCGCCTCGAAGTCGCTGAAAACGCGCGGCGTGATGTCATCAATGAAGCTGAACGCAAGTTGCAAGATGCTTCGAAGAGCTTGATAACTGCTGAAGCCCGTATAGCCGCCGCTGAAGATAAAGTTACGGCATTGGAATTCCGAGCGCAGTCTGCCGAATCACAGCTGCAAGAAGCCAAACAGGCGCTTCTTCAAGTGGAAGAAGCTATCCGTGAACGGCTCCTCAACGATAAGAAGCACAATGTCAGCCGCAAAATCGCCAAGGAGTTGGCGCTGCTCTAGTTGCAGCTACGATGCGTCTGCAGGCGGTCAGGTGGAGGGCCAGAAGGCTGTTCGGACGATTGAACCAGGCCCAGGCGGTCAATCGCTCCGAGAGGGGCTAAGTTGGTCCATGCCTATTGCGCCTGCGGCTTTGCGCTGAATCAAAGAGGCGCGTACCGACGCACGCTTAAGTGTTCCTCAGCAGGACCATCTTCTTGGTTTCCAAGTTGCTATGCTGCGGCGCACTACTTGTGAATTGCCTAAAGCTTTGTCTGGAACTTTTGGTCGGTGGTCCAGATTATTATTTGGGTAAGCCTGATCGAAACAGGCAAACCTTGGGAGACGCAAGGTGGAGCTTGCATTGGAAATCAACTTAGCTCTCTGGATTATGACGGGATGTCTTGCAATCGGGGCGTCCCACCTCGTCCAGTACTTGAGCTGATTAGACGAAGAGTCTCAACACCGAAAGCCCTGCCCAGCCTACCGCAATCAGCCAGCCGATTGTGGCAACAACGCTTCCGGCAAGATATGAAGCCCTGAAGAGCTTCTGCTTCCACTCGGCGGTGCCGCCGGACGCAATCGTCTGGTTTTGGCTGTTCATAGTGTTATAGCCCTGTTCAGCTTGAGCCTCCTATTAGGCGCTGTGGATTGCGATTTGGTTCAATTTCTTCGTCGCAAAAAGACCGCCCGAAGGCGGTCTCTCTGGTGCTCTGATCAGGCTGAAGATCAGGCCTCGCGAATGCCCCCGCCCGCCGATCTTTTTACCCAGCCTCGCATCAATCTACGCGGTTCAGGCTTATGCTATGAGTCAAGAGATTTGCATATAGTGAAGACTTGGTCGGCGTTGCATCGATGCCACGATTGTCGTCAGCATTGCCAAATAAGGAAACCGCCAAGGCTGCCCCTGACGGCTCTCACTTGGTCCGTTGCGTCGTGATACCGCCGCCGCTTGGCCAATGGAGCGGGCGACTCCTATGTCGGAAGCAGCGGGCTTTCTGGGTATGAGCGAAAAGATGCTTCGGGACACCTCTGGCCACCACCACCCGGACCATTTGAGGGGCGCAGCAAATGCCATTGGGTCAAGGCCAACCCCCGAAAAAGGTAGCGTTGGTGGTTTCGTTGGTTGAAGAAAAGGCGAAGAGGGCAGGGGCACAAGAAACCCCTATCCTGACACATTAAGAACGAGTCGATTGGGGGGTGCTAAAGGCATTGAGATCCGGTCGACTGACAGTTGCTAGGCAGCAGCCGCTTCGGCATTGCGGGAGAAAGACGCCAATGAACAGGTGTTAAGAAAAGACGCCGACGCAACTCAACTGCACGTAGTGATTGTTTCGGGAAAAATGCCGTTACGTCAACTCCGACAATGGGATCACCCGTGGACGGGCGAAGGATGGCCTAAATCCGCGGCGACGACCAAGGCTCGTTGAACCCTTCGCAGCGCGACGCGTACTGGCGATAGCAGATATGAAGCCCGCTCGAGCGAGGCAATTCGTTCATCTTATCGGCGACACCTCGGATCGCGACAGCCATCCCCAATATCAGAGAGACGACGTCGCCGTCCCGCAGCGGAATCACGATATCTCCTTGGGGAACGTCATTTCTCATTAACCATCGCCCGTCTGTGTCGCGGACGCCCTTCAGGGTTACCATCAGATGAAGGTCGTCCCCGTCGACTGCCGTGGCCTCAAGTTCATAAACCCAATAGATAGGACCGCGCCGGTCGCCCTCGATGTAGACGCTGTAGGGGATCGGCTTCGCGATCTTCTTCTTGAAATAGGCCGCCAGGTGTTCCGCCTTCACGCTCGCCTCCATCCGTCCGGAGGAAGCTACGGCGGGATCCTGCAAATCGGAATCGCAGGAAATGCCCGCAATTCGGCCGGATTCACGAGTTCTGGTGATCAGAAGTTGTATTTTAGGCCGCTAAGAAAGGCCGAAAAACGTGACACTCTTATGTGTCCTTTGACACTCTTATGAGTCCCAGCACACACACCACCAACAAGAGGGATCACGAATTGAGTTCGGTGTCCCAGTATAAATAGTCGAGCCAACTGTCGCGCAGATAGTTGGGCGGGAACAGCCGGCCGTTACGGTGGAGCTGATGTACGGTCGCTGCGACCGGCGCTTGCTCACACGTTTTCTGTGGAAAACGGATGGCATAAAATACCAAAAAAACTCCGGTGTCCGATATAAAGTTCCAGAAACAATCTTAGATTGTACTTAATTTGTATGCGACTTAAAGGTCGGTCGACTCGTTCTTAGAGCGCAATCGACTCGCTCTTAATGTGTCCGCATAACCCCTGATTTCATTGGTGGGCCCGGCAGGACTCGAACCTGCAACCAGACCGTTATGAGCGGCCGGCTCTAACCATTGAGCTACAGGCCCCGCCGCAGGCGGCCGCCTGAGCGACCAGCAACGGTGCTGGCACCCCTTACAATGTGGTGGGCGATCCGGCAATGCCGGGAGCTTGTCGGCTCGATTATCCAACGTTTTCGTGTCGAAAAATTCGATTTGCCGGCTAACTTCGGTCTCTAATCCACCGAGACGCCCGCGAATTCGACCACCTTGCGCCATTTCTCGGTTTCATCGGCAATGAGCTTGCCGAACTCGGCCGGCGTCATCGGCTTCGGAATTCCGCCCATCGTGGTCAGCCGCTCGACCACCTTGGGATCTTTTAGCGCTTCGCCGACCGCCTTGTTGAGAATTTCCACGATTTCCGGCGGCGTGCCCTTCGGCGCGGAGATGCCGTAGAACCCGACCGACTCGAATCCCGGCACCGTTTCGGCAATGGCGGGAATATCAGGCACGCCGGGCCAGCGCTGCGGCGAGGTGACGCCGAGCGCGCGCACGGTGCCGGCACGCGACTGTTCAAGCGCGGACGGCAGATTGTCGAAGATCAGCTGCACCTTGTTGGAAATGATATCGGGAAACGCGATCGCCGATCCGCGATAGGGCACATGCACCATGTTGATCCCGGTCATCGCCTTGAACAATTCGGCGGACATATGCACCGAGGTGCCGTTGCCCGACGAGGCATAGGAGACCTTGCCTGGATTGGCCTTGCAGTAGTCGATGAATTCCTGAACGGTCTTGACCGGCATGGCGTTGGAGACGACCAAGAGGTTGGTCAGTTGCATGATGCTCGCGACCGGCGCGGTGTCGCGGATGAAATCGTAGGACAAATGCTTGTAGAGCGAGGCCGAGATCGCATTGTTGGGCGCGACGAACAAGATTGTATAGCCGTCCGGCGGCGAGTTGATCGCGGTGGCCGCGGCGATATTGCCGCCCGAGCCGGTGCGGTTCTCCACCACGAATTGCTGGCCGAAATGCTCCGACAGCCACTGGCTCATGATGCGCGCCACCACATCGACCGGGCCGCCGGCGGAAAAGCCGATCAGCCAGCGCACCGGGCGGTTCGGATAGTCGGCCGCGGCTGCCGGGGCAACGCCGCCCGCAAGGCTCAGAAGGCAAATCATGCCGATGACAACTGCACGCAAAATACCCATGAAAATCCGCTCCGACGGGACTGCTACCCGGCATGCTTTCATACAAAGCGGGATTTGCCTACATTGCCTTTTGTCACGTGTTCTTGCATTCGTGCGTCGAAAGATGCGAGAGGATCATAAATGTATATCACGCGAGTGATTTGTGCCGGCGTGCTGCTACTGGCAGGTAGTGCTGCGGCGCAAGATGGAGGCAAGCCCATCCAAAAGACAACGATCAGCCTGGGTACGGCGACGCCGGGCGGCGGCTTTCCGCTGTTCGGCAACACTTTCGCGCAAGTTTTGAACGACGCCGATCCGACGCTCTCCATCGAGCCGCGCAACACCAAAGGCAGCTACGAGAATATTCCGCTGCTCGAATCCGGGCAGCTCGACATCGCGCTGGTTGCCGGCGAACCCGCCTATGAAGCCTTCAAAGGTATCGGGCGGCCCGCTACCCGGTTGAAAATCCTGACCGCGATGTATTCAAGCCCCGGAATGTTCGTGGTCCGCGCCGACAGCCCGTACAAGACCATCCGCGATCTCGTCGGCCAGCCGGTTGCATTTGGGGCAAAGGGTTCTGGTCTTCCCGTGATGTCCCGTTTCATGCTTGACGGGCTCGGCATGAAGCAGGACGAGGATTTCAAGTCGGTCTATCTCGACCACGCCGGCGACGGGCCGGCGATGGTGCTCGACGGCCGGGTCGCGGCGCTGTGGGGCGCCGGCATCGGCTGGCCCGGATTCACGGCGCTGGCAAGAAGTCCCGGCGGCGCCCGATTCATCGCGCCGAACGCTGACGAGATAGCGCGCATCAGGGCGAAGCACGCGTTCTTGAAACCCATGACGGTACCAGCGGGCAGCTACCCGAACCAGAACACGCCAATCGAATCACTGGGGTCATGGGCCTTTGTCCTGGCGCGCCCCGATCTTCCCAACGACGTCGCCTATCGCCTGGCGCGTACGCTGCACGGCGCCGAAGCTGCATTCTGCAAGAAGCTGGCGCAGGCGTGTGAAACCACGGCCGCCAACACGGTTGCGGCCGCGCCGGATATGGAGCTGATCCATCCCGGCGTGATGAAATATTTCCGCGAGATCGGCGTGGTGAAGTGACCATCACCCTAACGGGTGACGAGTCATTCCGGGGCTCGCTCGCTCCGCTCGCGTCCCGGAATGACTGCTACGCCGTCACTTCTTCACCATCGAACACGCCGGGTCCGGCGGGCCGAACGCGTCCTGGCCGGAGATCTTCGCCAGCACCGTGTAATAGTCCCACGGATATTTGGACTCTTCCGGCTTCTTGACCTGCACCAGCATGAGGTCGTGAACCATCAGATTGTCCTCGCGCAGCCGGCCGTTGCGGGCGAAGAAATCCTCGATCGGCTTCTCGCGCATCTTCGCCGCCACCTTGAGCGGCTCGTCGGTGCCGCTCTCCTTGACGGCGTCGAGATAGTGCATGACCGAGGAATAGACGCCGGCCTGCCACATCGTCGGCATCCGGTTCATCTTGGCGAAATAGCGGACCGACCAGTCGCGGGTCTTTTGATCCATGTCCCAGTAGAACGAGGTCGTCAGCAGCAGGCCCTGGGCTACGGGAAGACCGAGCGCATGAACGTCGGTGATCAGCACGAGCAGGCCGGCCATCTGCTGGCCGCCCTTGAGCAGGCCGAATTCGCCCGCGGTCTTGATTTCGTTCATGTTGTTGGGCGGGCCGCCGGCGATGCCGATGATCTTTGCCTTCGAGGCCTGGGCCTGCAGGACGAACGATGACACGTCAGGCGTGGCAAACGGCAGCCGCACCGAGCCGAGCACCTTGCCGCCGTTCTTGACGATCACGCTCGAGGCATCTTTTTCGAGGGAGTGACCGAACGCATAATCGTCGGTGAGGAAGAACCAGCTGTCGCCGCCGCGCTTGACCACTTCCCGCGCCGTGCCGACCGCGAGCGCGCGGGTGTCGAACACCCATTGAATCGCATAGGGCGAGCAGAATTTGCCGTGGAAATCGGCTGTTCCGGTCGAATGCGCGATGAACATCCGCTTCTTTTCGTTGGCGATGTTCTGCACGGCGAGGCCCACCGCCGATACCGGCACATCCACGATCAGGTCGACCTGTTCGGTGTCATACCAGCGCCGTGCGATGCCGGCGCCGACATCGGGCTTGTCCTGATGATCGCCGACGATCACGCTGATGGGCTTGCCCAGCACCTTGCCGCCGAAATCGTCCACCGCCATTTGCGCCGCGGTCACCGATCCCTGGCCGGTGGGCGTGGAGGCAGGTCCGTTCATGTCGGTGAGAACGCCGATCTTGACCACGTCGTCCGATATCTGGGCGAGCGCCGGGGGTGAGGACAACAGCGCGGCGGCTAGGGCTCCGGCCACGGTCATGCGTTTGGCAAACATCTCGCTCCTCCCGTTATCATTGGCGGATTGGCCGCATCGTTGGCCGCTTGACGCGGCCGGTTCGTCCTTTTGCCTTCATTCGGTGGATGCCGTCAACGCGAGGCCACCGCGCCCTGTGAGATGCATCGCAGCATTTGGCTGTATATTTCGGGCCCGATTCAGTAAATAGGCGGGCCATGGCTCCAATCCAGCGCCTGCCGGCCTCGCTTACTCCGCTCGATGTGGTGCTTGCGGCGTTGCTGCATCGCCTCGCGCCGGTCGCGCCGGTCGAACTTCCGCTCGCAGACGCGCTCGGCTGCACGGCTGTGGAGATGCCGCCTGTGATGCCGCTTCCGTCCCGCGATGTCGCGGCCAGCGACGGCTGGGCTTTGCGCGCCCGCGATCTCGTCGGCGCGTCGTCCTATTCGCCGCTGCCGCTTGCTGCCGCACCGGTCTGGGTCGAGGCCGGCGACGCGATTCCCGGCGATTGCGATTGCGTCGTGGATTCCGATTCCGTCGATCGGGCGGGTCCGGTGGTTCAGGTGTTGGCCGAAGCCATACCGGGGCAGGGCGTCCGCCGCGCCGGTGGCGATGTCGCTGGCGGATCTCCCGTAATCGCCGCCGGTCGGCGGGTTCGCCCGCGCGATCTCCTGGTCGCGCGCGGAGCGGGCCTGCATCGACTGAAGGTGCGCCGCCCGCGCCTGCGTATCGTCAATATTCCCGCGAATTCGGGCGATGCGGTGACGGCGCCACTGATCGCGGAAAGCGCGCGCGCAGCCGGCGCTGAAATCGTCAGCTCAGCAGCTACGGGCCGGGGGGCCACATCGATCGCAGCAGCGCTCGACGCGAGCGCGTGCGATCTCTTGGTGACGATCGGCGGCACCGGGGTCGGCCGCACTGACGCAGCGATCGCCGCGCTGGCGAAGGGTGGCGAGGTTGTCGCGCATGGCGTCGCGCTGCAGCCCGGACGAACATCCGCCATCGGCAGGATCGGAGACGTCCCCGTCCTTGCGCTGCCGGGCGCGCCGGATCAGGCGCTCGGCGCGTGGTTGACACTCGCGCTTGCTGCGCTGGACTTCCTGTCCGGGCGCGACAGGGGGCTGAGGCAAACGCTGCCGCTGGCACGCAAGGTCGCCTCACATGTCGGCATCGCCGAAATTGTCCTGCTGGTGCGCGCGGATGAAACCTGGTTGCCGCTTGCCGTGGGCGATCTCTCGCTTGGGACAATCGCCCGCGCCGAGGCGTGGCTCATGATATCCGGCCGGTCGGAGGGTTTCGCTGCGGGCACGCCGGTCGATGCCTATATATTGCGGGACTGAAGGATGTGAGTTCCGACGTGACCAAGGCACCCTCGCACAGAAGCCGTGACGGCGTGGACCAGGATCAGTTCCTGGCCGTTCTGTCACGCGAGGATGCGCTGAAGCGTTTCGAGGCTGCCCTGTTTCCTTGCGCGGCGCTTGCCGAAGAGCGGCTATTGACCGAGGCGCTTGGCTATCCGCTGGCGCACGATATCGTGGCCGACATCGACGTGCCGCCGTTCGATCGCTCCAATGTCGACGGCTTTGCGGTGCGTTCGGCCGATCTCGTTTCCGCCTCCGAAGCGACGCCGGTCCGCCTCGTGCTGAACGACGAGGTCATCGCCTGCGGCACCGCGCCGAACCGGCCGGTGCTGCCGGGCACCGCGACGTCGATTGCGACCGGCGGCCCGCTGCCGCGCGGCGCCGACGCCGTCGTCATGATCGAGCATGCTCAGCCGGCGGGTGCCCGCGCGATCGAGATTCGCCGTGCCGCCTCGCCCGGTCAATTCATATCCTATGCCGGTTCCGACATCGCCCGTGGCGAGGCGGTGCTGCGCGCCGGAACCGTGATCGGTTCGCGCGAGATCGGCATGTGCGCGGCCTGCGGGATCCCGAAACTGTCCGTCGTGCGCAGGCCGCGTGTGGCGGTGATCTCCACCGGCGACGAGTTGGTGCAGCCGGGAGAGATGCTGCGCCCGGCCGCGATCTACGACACCAATGGCGCGATCGTCAGCGCGGCGATCAGCGAGAACGGCGGCGAAGCTTTATTCCTCGGCGCCATTGCCGACGATGAGGAACAGTTGGAGGCCGCGATGCGGAGCGCGCTGGAGTCTTCCGATATGCTGGTGCTTTCCGGCGGCACCTCGAAGGGAGCCGGCGACGTGTCCCACCGCATCATCGCCCGGCTTGGCAAACCCGGCATCATCGCGCATGGCGTCGCGTTGAAACCCGGCAAGCCGCTGTGTCTTGCGGTCTGCGACGGCAAGCCGGTGGTGATCCTGCCGGGATTCCCGACCTCGGCGATGTTCACGTTCCACGACATGATCGTGCCGGTGCTGCGGCGGATGGCGGGCATGCCGCCGCGATCCGATGCGAAGGTTGTGGCCAAGGTCCCGGTGCGGATTGCATCGGAACTCGGCCGCACCGAATTCGTCATGGTGTCGCTGGTCGAAGGCGCGGACGGATTGATCGCCTATCCCTCCGGCAAGGGAAGCGGCGCCATCACCTCGTTCGCGCAGGCCGACGGATTCTTGAAGATCGACGCGCTGGCCGATCAGATGCCGGCGGGCACGCAAGCCGAGGTCACGCTGTTCACGCCGCATGTGCGGGTGCCTGATCTCGTGATTGTCGGCAGCCATTGCACCGGGCTTGATCTCGTCACCGCGCCGCTCGCGCGTGCCGGTCTTGTGGTGCGCTCGATCGCGGTCGGCAGCCTCGGCGGCCTGGCGGCGGCCAAACGCGGGGAGTGCGACTTCGCGCCGATCCATCTGTTCGACGAAAAATCCGAAACCTACAACACACCGTTCCTCGGCGATGGCCTTGAACTGGTACCGGGCTGGCGGCGGATGCAGGGCATCGTGTTTCGTGCCGGAGATGCGCGGTTTGAGGGATTGAGCGCGCAGGCTGCAGTACGCGCCGCGCTGGCCGATCCCGCCTGCATCATGGTCAACCGCAATCAGGGCGCGGGCACCCGCATCCTGATCGACCGGCTGCTTGGTGAGGCGCGCCCCGACGGCTACTGGAATCAGCCGCGCTCCCATAACGCGGTCGCAGCCGCGATCGCGCAAGCCCGCGCCGATTGGGGCGTGACCATTGCACCGGTCGCGCGGGCCGCGGGCTTGGGCTTCATTCCGCTCGCTGAAGAGCACTACGATTTCGCGCTGGTGACGGCCCGCAAGGATCGCGCGGCGGTGCGGACGTTCTTGGAGGCACTGGCGTCCGACGAAGCCCGCGCGGCGCTGGAACGGGCGGGATTTCGGCCGGCGTGAGTTTTGCGGTCGTCATTCCGGGGCGCGAGTGAAACGAGCGAGCCCGGAATCTATAACCACAATCGGGAGTATGGATTCCGGGCCTGCGCCAAGAGGCGCATCCCGGAATGACGAGCGAAGAGTTTTAGCCACCATCCAGCGCCGCCAGCCGTTCCGCTTCCGCGATGTCGTCCATCGTGTTGGCGTTGAAGAAGGGATCGAGCGGCTCGGTCGGCCACGTCACGGTGGCGAGAGGGTAGCGTGCGGTCCAGCGGTCGATCTTTCTGACGTCTTCGACCACAAGCGCGTGACGAAGCTCCTTGCGCAAGGCAACGCTCCATAATCCGATCACCGGATGCGATTGTCCGCCGGAGGCGGCGACCGCGAGCTGCGCGTTCTGTTCGCTGCGGGCCCGGTGCAGGCGCGCGACGAGATCGCGCGGCAGGAACGGACAATCCGCCGCCGCGCTCAAGACAAAGGAAACCTCCGGCCGGTTCGCGGCCGCCCAGTCCAGCCCGGCGAGAATGCCGGCGAGCGGACCCGGGAAATCCGCGACCGAATCCGGGATGACGGGCAAGCCAAAGCTTGCAAACCGCGCCGGATCGCCATTGGCGTTGAGGACAAGCCCGTCGCATTGCGGCTTCAGCCGCGCGATCACACGCTCCAGGATCGTGCGGCCGCCGATCCGGCGCATTGGCTTGTCGCCGCCGCCCATCCGCCGCGCCAGACCGCCGGCCAATAATATTCCGGGAGTCGGCGGAAATTCACTCATCGCGTTCGGCGCCCTTGCGCTTGTGCCGCGCCGACTCTTCTTCGACGAAAGCGAGATTCTGATCGTAGACGATGCGCTCCTGGCCCGACAGCGCGATAAAGCGCTTTCCGCGTGCGCGGCCGACCAGCGTCAATCCGACCTGCCGCGCCAGATCGACGCCCCAGGCGGTGAAGCCGGAACGCGAAACCAGGATCGGAATTCCCATCCGCACCGTCTTGATCACCATTTCCGAGGTCAGCCGTCCCGTGGTGTAGAGGATCTTGTCGGCGGGATCGACGCTGTGGCGATAGATCCAGCCTGCGATCTTGTCGACGGCGTTGTGGCGGCCGACATCTTCGGTGTAGCAGACCGGCGTGCCTTCCTTGCACAGCACGCAGCCATGGATGGCGCCGGCTTCAAGATAGAGCGAAGGCATGGTGTTGATCGCGTGCGTCAGCTGGTAGAGCCAGGAGGTGCGCAGTTCGGCCCTGGGCAGCGCGACGCTTTCCACGGCTTCCAGCAGATCGCCGAACGCGGTGCCCTGCGCGCAGCCCGAGGTCTGTGTGCGCTTCTTTAACTTCTGTTCGAAATTGGTGTGGTGCTCGGTGCGAACCACCACCACCTGCAGATCGTCGTAGTATTCGACCCCGGTGACGACGTCGTCGTACTTCAGCATGTTCTGATTGAGCAGATAGCCCAGCGCAAGATATTCCGGGTAATCGCCGATCGTCATCATGGTGACGATCTCCTGCGCGTTCAGGTAAAGGGTCAGCGGCCGCTCCACCGGAACGTTGATCTCGACCGCCGCGCCGGTCTGATCGGTCCCGGTGACACGTTCGGTCAGCCGCGGATCCTTTGGATCTGGCAGGATCAGCGGGGCGGGGTTTTGGTCGATCTTGGTCATGGTTTGCGAGGGTAGCATGACATTTTCCCTTAGCCCGATATAAAGCACCCGTGGACAAAACCTAGCCCGGTTCCGTCGCCGGTTCGGAGAAAGCGATGAAAGTGATTGGCCTGGCAGGATGGAGCGGCGCCGGCAAGACGACGCTGCTGGCGCGTGTCATCCCGCATTTCCTGAAAGAGGGACTTTCCGTCTCCGTCATCAAGCACGCCCACCACAGCTTCGATGTGGACGTGCCTGGCAAGGATTCCTGGGTGCATCGGCAGTCGGGCGCGGTGGAAGTGCTGGTGTCGTCGGGCAATCGTTGGGCCTTGATGCACGAACTGCGCGGCGCCCCGGAGCCGCGGCTGCCGGAACTGCTTGAGAAGATGTCACAGGTCGATCTCGTCGTCGTCGAAGGCTTCAAGTCCGAGCCGCATCGCAAGATCGAGGTGCATCGGAAGGCCAACGGCAAGGCGCCGCTGTTCCCTGACGACCCCGCGATTGCCGGCATTGCAACCGATGCGGCGGTTGAAACCACGCTGCCGGTTGCCCATCTCGATGACATCCCGGCGGTTGCCGCGATGATGCAGAAGTTCGCGATTCCTGTGGAAGACGTGCTGGCGGGAAGCGTCAGCGAGGCCTGAGAAGCACCATGGCGCAGTTGTCCGACGATTGCTTTGCCTTCGGCGGACCGATGATGTCGGTCGATGAGGCCGTCGCGATCATCGCCACCCGTGTCAGCGCGGTGCGCGAGATCGAGACCGTGCCGCTCGAGAACGCCGATGGACGCGTCCTCGCCGACGATCTTTCCGCATCCCTCGCCCTGCCGCCCTTCACCAATTCCGCCGTCGACGGCTACGCGGTGCGGAGCACCGACCTTCCGCTTCGGGAGGACGTGGCATTTGCCGTGTCGGGACGAATTCAGGCGGGCGCCTCGGCGCAGGAACCGGTCCAGCCGGGCCACGCGGTGCGGATCTTCACCGGCGCGCCGATGCCGGAAGGCGCCGGCACCGTGTTCATGCAGGAGGATGTGCGCATCGATGAGGCCGGCAAGGTGGTTCTCCCGGCGGGTTTGAGACCCGGCGCCAACGTGCGCCCCGCGGGCGAGGACATTCCGCTCGGCGCTGCCGCGCTCGCAAGAGGCCTGCGGTTGCGGCCGCAGGACGTCGCGCTTGCGGCGGCCTTCGGCCTTACCAGGATCGACGTGCGCAGGCGCATCAGGGTCGCGGTGTTCTCGACCGGTGACGAGCTGGTGTCGCCGGGCAAGGTGCGCCTGTCCGCGCAATTGTTCGACTCCAACCGCTTCATGCTGATGGCGTTGCTGGCGCGGCTTGGCTGTGAGGTCAGCGATCTCGGTATTTTGCGCGATGATCGCGCGGCATTGGCGCTGGGTCTGAGGAACGTGGCCGGCACCCACGATTTGCTTCTCACCAGCGGCGGCGTGTCGACCGGCGAGGAGGACCACGTCAAGGCCGCCGTCGGAGATGTCGGCCGGCTTGTGCTGTGGCGGATGGCGATCAAGCCGGGGCGTCCCGTCGCCATGGGAATCATCGGCGGCACGCCATTCATCGGACTACCGGGAAATCCGGTGGCGAGCTTTGTCACCTTCGTCCATGTCGTGCGACCGACCGTGCTGGCGCTGTCGGGCGCCAGACCGCTGCCTTTGATTGCGATGCCGGTCCGCGCAGCCTTCGCCTACAAAAAGAAGACTGGCCGCCGCGAATATGTGCGGGTCAATCTGCGCCAAGCGTCCGACGACGTTGGGCTTGAAGCGGTCAAGTTTCCGCGGGAGGGCGCTGGCCTGTTGTCGTCGCTTGTGGACACTGACGGACTGGTCGAGCTTGGCGAGGAGATCACGCAGGTTGCCCCAGGCCAGACGGTTGGATTTCTCAGCTATGCGAGCCTGATGTGAGGCTCGCGTGCCCGCGATCTCCGTTGACGATGCGAGGCCGCTTCGCCGAAGGTGGGGTATGACCACGACAAGATTAGACCTCACCGGCCTGAAATGTCCGTTGCCGGCCTTGAAGACGCGCAAGGCGCTGAAGGCGCTGTTGCCGGGCGACCTTCTGGAGGTTCATTGCACCGATCCGCTTGTCGGTGATCGACATCCCAAACCTGATCCGGGAGACCGGCGACAAGGTCGAGATCACGGAGCGCGCGGAGCACCGCGTTGTGTTTTTGATTGAAAAAGCAAATGGTCCTATTGAGAATGCGAATGGCGTATCACGCGCTGGGCCGACGTAAGATAGGGACAGTTAGACGCACCCATCCGCATCCGGAACCGCTTGGAATGCTGGTTATCGCTACCTTTTGCCTATCGACATAAGCTTGGACTTCTGCCCCAATTCACCATCTCCGATGGGTTGCGGAGCTCGAGTCGCGCCTGTCGCGCACGATTGCTGCTTAGGGCTTCGGAGCAAGTGGTCGCACCCGGGAATTGTGCGGAGCAGCAATACGCGGTTTGGGAAAATTTAGGGTATAGGACAACAGGAAACGCGGACGGCCGATAAGCCCGGCAAGGGCGGCTGCAGGGGAGGAATTGATGACGACAATTAGCGGCGCAGGGACGATGTCCGGAGGTGGGGCGGGAGTTCTCGATCGCGAGCATACGATTGCAAAAGCCGGCTTCAATCGCTGGCTTGTGCCGCCGGCCGCGCTTTGCATTCATCTGTGCATTGGCATGGCCTATGGATTCAGCGTGTTCTGGCTACCGCTGTCGCGTGCGATCGGGCTGACGGCGCCGAAGGCCTGCCCGGACATCACGCTGGTGCAGGAGCTGTTCACCACCACCTGCGACTGGAAGGTCGCCAGCATGGGTTGGATGTACACGCTTTTCTTTGTGCTGCTCGGCGTGTCGGCCGCGATCTGGGGCGGCTGGCTGGAGCGTGCTGGCCCGCGCAAGGCCGGCTTCGTCGCGGCGATCTGCTGGGGTGGCGGCCTGTTGATCGGGGCCTTTGGCGTTTACGTGCATCAGCTCTGGATCATGTGGCTCGGCGCCGGCGTCATCGGCGGTGTCGGCCTCGGTCTTGGCTACATTTCGCCGGTGTCGACGCTGATTAAATGGTTCCCCGACCACCGCGGTATGGCGACCGGCATGGCCATCATGGGCTTCGGCGGCGGCGCCATGATCGGTGCGCCCTTGGCGAATATCCTGATCAACTATTTCAAGACCCCGACCGATGTCGGCGTTTGGAAAACATTTGTTGTGATGGGCGTGATCTATTTCGTGTTCATGACGATCGGCGCCTTTGCCTATCGCGTCTCGCCGGCCGGCTGGCAGCCAGAAGGCTGGACGCCGCCGAGCGAGAAGAAGTCGATGATTTCGGAGCATAACGTTCATCTCGACAACGCACACAAGACGCCGCAGTTCTGGCTGATCTGGTGGGTGCTGACGCTGAATGTTTCCGCCGGCATCGGCGTGATCGGCATGGCCTCGCCGATGTTGCAGGAGATCTTCGCCGGCAAGCTGATCGGAATGCCCGATCTGAACTTCGGCGCTCTTTCGGCCGAGCAGAGGACGTTGATCGCGGGGATCGCGGCCGGCTTTGCCGGTCTGCTGTCACTGTTCAACATCGGCGGCCGTTTCTTCTGGGCGTCGCTGTCGGACTATATCGGCCGCAAGAACACCTACTATACGTTCTTCGTGCTGGGCATCGCGCTCTACGCGCTGGCGCCGACCTTCGCCGCGATGGGCTCGAAGCTCCTCTTCGTTCTGGGCTTCGGCATCATCCTGTCGATGTATGGCGGCGGCTTCGCCACCGTGCCGGCCTATCTCGCCGACATGTTCGGAACGCAGTTCGTCGGCGCGATTCACGGGCGGTTGCTGACGGCGTGGTCGACCGCGGGCATCATCGGGCCGGTCGTGGTGAACTATATTCGCGAAGCGCAGCTCCGCGCTGGCGTGCCGCGCGATCAGCTTTACAACACGACCATGTATATCCTGTGCGCGATGCTGATCGCAGGTCTGATCTGCAACTACCTGGTCAAGCCTGTCGACCACAAATGGCATATGAGTGCGGACGAGGTCGCGAAGCTGCAGGCGGCGAGCGCGAAGAGCGATGCCGCGGTGCAGCACGGCTCGTTCGGCATCGGCAAGGGCGGCCTCGATGTAAGGGCTGCGCTGTTCTGGGCTTTTGTCGGCATTCCACTCGCCTGGGGCGTGTGGAAGACGCTGCTAAGCGCGGCCAAGATCCTCTGATCGCCGCTCCATTACCGCGGGACGCTAACGGATTGCGTCCCGCGCATTCGCCTCTGCCATCAATCACAGAAACGACCTGAGGGGATTCTTATGTTGCGCATCATTGCCTGTCTCGTTGCCGTGCTGCTTGTCGCCGGCAGCCTTCATGGCGCTTCGGCCCAGACGACGACGACCCCGGCGCCAGCGGCCAGCCCGGCTCCGCCCGCCGCAAAGCCTTCGCGAATGAAGCTGACCGCCGAGAAGCTGAAGGAGATGAAGGCCAAGTGGCTTGCTAACAAGGGCAAGCTCAGGGCCTGTCGCAAAGAGGTGAAGGCGAAGGGTCTGGTCGGTGACGACCGCTGGTTCTACATTGAGGACTGCATGGAAAAGACCTGAGGCCAGCAACTTGGCAGCAGCGAGTAATAAGGCGACTAACAAAGGGGCATGACAGCGAGGGCTGCGTGCCCCTTAAATGCTTATTTGAACTGCGCAATTGCGATTGGCATCTGGCATGCCACGGATTAGAGTTGCACCATTCTAAGGATGGTAACGGCAGGAACGGGACGCTTCGATGAGCCATGACGTTCAACAGGTCCGTCCGTTCGAACACCCCGGCGAGGGACGCAGGCGGGCGAAGTCTACGCCCAAGGGCCGTCAGATCGATCCGACGGCCGCGCACGAGATTGAACTGTTGCTCGGCGACCGGCCGCGGCAGCGCGATTTCCTCATCGAGCATCTGCACCTCATCCAGGACAAATATCATCAGATTTCAGCAAGCCATCTCGCCGCACTTGCCGACGAGATGAAGCTTTCGTTTGCGGAAGTGTTCGAGACCGCGACGTTCTACGCCCATTTTGATGTGGTGAAGGAGGGCGAGCCGGATATCGCGCCCTTGACCATTCGCGTCTGCGACTCGCTCACCTGTGCGATGCTGGGTGCGGAAAAGTTGCTGCATGAATTGCAGGACACCGCGGGTCCCGGCATTCGCGTGGTGCGCGCGCCCTGCGTCGGCCGCTGCGATACCGCGCCGGCGGTCGAAGTCGGCCATCACTTTGTCGACCACGCCAGCGCGGCAAGCGTGCTGGCGGCGGCCAAGAGCGGTGACACCCATGCCCATCTGCCCGACTATGTCGGGTACGACGCCTACGTCGCCGGCGGCGGCTATGCGCTGTTGAAGCGGCTGCGTTCGGGGCAATTGAAAAAGGAAGATTTGCTGAAGGCGCTCGACGACGCGTCCTTGCGCGGCCTTGGCGGCGCGGGCTTTCCGACCGGGCGAAAATGGCGCGCGGTGTTAGGGGAGCCAGGCCCCCGGCTGATGGCCGTCAACGGCGATGAGGGCGAGCCCGGAACGTTCAAGGATCGCTATTATCTCGAGACCGATCCGCATCGCTTCCTCGAGGGCACGCTGATCGGCGCGCATGTCGTCGAGACGCCCGACGTCTACATCTATATCCGCGACGAATATCCGGCCTGCCGCGAAATCCTCAACCGCGAGATCGCGAAACTGCCGCCGGGCGGGCCGCGGCTGCATATGCGCCGCGGCGCCGGCGCCTATATCTGCGGCGAGGAATCCTCGCTTCTGGAAAGCATTGAGGGCAAGCGCGGTCTGCCGCGCCACAAGCCGCCATATCCGTTCCAGGTCGGCTTGTTCGGCCTGCCGACGCTGATCAACAACATCGAGACGCTGTGGTGGGTGCGCGACATCGTGGAGAAGGGTGCGGACTGGTGGAAAAGCCATGGCCGCAACGAACGCCACGGTTTGCGCAGCTATTCGGTGTCGGGGCGGGTCAAGAGTCCCGGCATGAAGCTGGCGCCTGCGGGCGTCACCGTGCGCGAATTGATCGATGAGTTCTGCGGCGGCATGGCGGAAGGACACAAATTCCAGGCCTATCTGCCGGGCGGCGCGTCCGGCGGCATCCTGCCGGCGTCGATGGACAATATTCCGCTCGATTTCGGCACGCTGGAGAAATACGGCTGCTTCATCGGCTCGGCTGCGATCGTTATCCTGTCCGATCAGGACAGCGTGAAAGGAGCAGCGCTGAACCTGATGCGGTTCTTCGAGGACGAGAGCTGCGGCCAATGCACGCCCTGCCGCGTCGGCACCCAAAAGGCGGCGATCCTGATGGAAAAGCCGGTCTGGAACCGCGAATTGCTCGAGGAATTGAGTCAGGCGATGCGCGACGCCTCGATCTGCGGTTTAGGCCAGGCGGCCTCGAATCCGCTGACCTCCGTGATTAAATACTTCCCAGACGAGTTCAAGGACGCTGCGGAATGACCAAGATCCAGTTCGAGCTCGACGGCAAGCAGGTCGAGGCCAACAACGGCGAGACTATCTGGCAAGTCGCAAAACGTCAGGGCCGCGAAATTCCGCATCTGTGCTATTCGCCCGAGCCGGACTATCGGCCCGACGGCAATTGCCGCGCCTGCATGGTGGAGATCGAGGGCGAGCGCGTGCTGGCGGCTTCCTGCAAGCGCACCCCGAGCGTCGGCATGAAAGTGAAGTCGGCCAGCGCCCGCGCGGTTGCGGCGCAAAAGATGGTGATGGAACTTCTGGTCGCCGACCAGCCGGCGCGCGAGACCTCGCACGATCCCGATTCGAAATTCTGGCATTGGGCCGAAAAATCCGGCGTGACCGAAAGCCGCTTCCCGGCGGTGGAGCGCTGGCAGGGCGATGCCAGCCATCCGGCGATGCGCGTCAATCTCGACGCCTGCATCCAGTGCGGGTTGTGCGTGCGGGCCTGCCGCGAGGTTCAGGTCAACGACGTCATCGGCATGGCCTATCGCAATCACGATTCCAAGATCGTGTTCGATTTCGACGACCCGATGGGTGAATCGACCTGCGTTGCCTGCGGCGAATGCGTGCAGGCCTGCCCGACCGGCGCGCTGATGCCGGCGGTGATGCTGGACGATCATCAGACCCGCGTCACCTATGCCGACAGGAAGGTCGACTCGCTCTGTCCGTTCTGCGGCGTCGGCTGCCAGGTCACCTATCAGGTCAAGGACGAGAAGGTGATCTACGCGGAAGGGCGCGATGGCCCGGCCAATCACAACCGGCTCTGCGTCAAGGGCCGCTTCGGCTTCGACTACATCCATCACCCGCATCGGCTGACAAAGCCGCTGGTGCGGTTGCCGAATGCCAAGAAGCACGCCAACGACCAGGTCGATCCAGCCAATCCGTTCACGCATTTCCGCGAGGCGTCATGGGAAGAGGCGCTCGATATTGCGGCAGGCGGCCTTGTGAAAATCCGTGATGGGAAGGGCGTCAAGGCGCTCGCCGGTTTCGGCTCCGCCAAAGGCTCCAATGAAGAGGCCTATCTGTTCCAGAAGCTGGTGCGCACCGGTTTCGGCTCCAACAACGTCGATCACTGCACCCGACTGTGCCATGCCTCGTCGGTCGCGGCTTTGTTCGAAGGTCTGGCCTCGGGCGCGGTGTCGGCGCCGTTTTCGGCCGCGATGGACGCCGAGGTGATCATCGTGATCGGCGCCAATCCCACCGTCAACCATCCGGTTGCGGCAACCTTCATCAAGAATGCCGCCAAACGCGGCGCCAAGCTGATCGTGATGGACCCGCGCAAGCAGACGCTGTCGCGCCATGCCTACAAGCACCTGGCGTTCAAGCCCGGCAGCGACGTCGCGATGCTGAATGCGATGATCAACACCATCATCACCGAGGGCCTCACCGACGAGCAATATATCGCCGGCTATACCGAGGGCTTCGACGACCTGAAGGCGCGCATCAAGGAATTCACGCCGGAGAAGATGGCGCCGATCTGTGGCATCCCGGCCGAGACCTTGCGCGAAGTGGCGCGGATGTATGCCCGCGCCAAGGCCTCGATCATCTTCTGGGGCATGGGCATCAGCCAGCATGTGCACGGCACCGACAATGCGCGCTGCCTGATTGCGCTCGCGCTGATCACAGGGCAGGTCGGCCGCCCCGGCACGGGCTTGCATCCGCTGCGCGGCCAGAACAACGTGCAGGGCGCGTCCGACGCAGGCCTGATCCCGATGTTCCTGCCGGATTATCAGCCGGTCGGCCGCACCGATCTGCGCGAGCCCTTCGAAAAGCTCTGGCATCAGGAGCTCGATCCGGAGCGCGGTCTCACCGTGGTCGAGATCATCAACGCGATCCACGCCGGCGAAATCACCGGCATGTATATCGAGGGCGAAAATCCGGCGATGTCGGACCCCGACCTGCAGCATGCGCGCGAGGCGCTCGCCAAACTTGAGCATCTGGTGGTGCAGGATCTGTTCGTCACCGAGACCGCGTTTCATGCCGACGTCATTCTGCCGGCGTCGGCATTTGCGGAAAAGTCCGGCACCTTCACCAACACCGACCGCCGCGTGCAGCTTGCGCGCGAGGTGATCAAGCCGCCGGGCGATGCGCGGCAGGATCTGTGGATCATCCAGGAGATCGGAAGGCGCATGGGGCTGCCCTGGAATTACAGTGGCCCGGCCGACGTCTTCACCGAGATGACCGAGGTGATGCCGTCATTGCAGAACATCACCTGGGAACGGCTGGTGCGCGAGGGCGCGGTGACCTATCCGGTCGACGATCCGCACCAGCCCGGCAACGAGATCATTTTCACTACGGGTTTCCCGACCGAAAGCGGCCGCGGCAAGATCGTGCCGGCGAATGTGCTGCCGCCGGACGAATTGCCCGACGCCGAATATCCGATGGTGCTGTCGACCGGCCGTGTGCTCGAACACTGGCACACCGGCTCGATGACGCGACGCTCGCATGTGCTCGACCAGATCGAGCCGGAGGCGGTGGCATTCATGTCGCCCAAGGACATGCGACGAATGAATCTGCGCCCGGGCGATTTCATCCGGCTGGAAACGCGGCGCGGTGCGATCGAGATCAAGGTGCGCTCCGATCGCGATGTGCCGGAAAACATGGTGTTCATGCCGTTCTGCTACGCGGAAGCAGCCGCCAACCTGTTGACCAACCCGGCGCTCGATCCGTTCGGGAAAATTCCCGAATTCAAGTTCTGCGCGGTCAAGGCCGAACGCATCGAGATGCGCACGGCCGCGGAGTGAATGAGCATTCGAGATCGGTCGATCGCAGGGCCGCGTGAGACTGGTCCGCCTGAGACTTGTCCATTCGACGGCCTCGTCAGCTCATAGCGCGTGAAAACCCCTGAAGCGGCGTTCGACCGCTGCCACCATCTTGTCGGTGAAGACAGCTGCACGTCGCCGGCCGTGCGCCGCAAGGCGCATCAAAGGCCGAAGGTAGGCGATGAACGGATTTCCCTGGTTTTCCAGATCGAGTTCGAACCGCTCGGAGGGAAATATCGTCGCGCATCCCAAGGGCCAGGCATTCCTTCGCGCAAACGCCAGGGCCGAGCTTTCGAACAGGAAGATTCCACCGGTCTGTCCCTTGACGTCGCGGGCCAGCCAAAAGCCTTCATTGTTGCGGCCGATGAAGAATGAAGGAATCGCCGGATTGACGATTTCGGGACCGAGGGGCTGAAACGGCGCTGTCAGGGTTGCGGGCTGGTCCGGCGCCGGGCCGGCGCGCTGGCTGTCCTGCGCGACTGCATTGGCCGAACTCCTCGGCGCCTGCTGGTTCGAAACATCCCGGCAAATGGTGGACATGGCGATCACTGTGATGATCGGTGTTTTGGGGTGCTCGGGCGGGCGTATCCGGCCGCAGCCTGCCGCATCCAGGCGCTGACAAAAGCGTCGAGCATTCTGCGCAGAACGGTAGGCATGTTCACAAACAAGATTGCGGTCATGGCGCCCTCTCCACCAATCCCCAACTAACGAATTCCCAAGTCGCAAATCCCCAAGCCAATCATTTGCCGATCACGCTGTAGGAATGCGAGAGAGGCGGGTGAGGCATCTCATAGGAAAAATATAAAGATGCGGCACGTCACAGGTCGTCCCTCCGATCCCGGGCGGCGTTTATGACGCGCCTATGCGAAGAAGCCGGAGGTCGTCTCGAATTCCTATGCCGTCACATGCATGTTCCGCTCTACGGCTCGCGCCCGAGCCGACGGCGGAGATCAAACATGGCTCATTTTCTCATCAGCGATCACCGGTATCGCGACCTGATCTACGATGATGACCGTCGGTCGCATCGCAGCGACCGGGGAGATGCCCTGGGCGATTATCGTTTTGCCAGGACACGTGGAAAGCACATCCACGGTCGCCTAAGCCGTGTCGGCGGCACCTTCAGGCGCATGGTCGAGGCGATCGCCAATTCGAAACTGCGGCGGATGGAGCGTGAACTCGAGCTTCGCGGCATCCCGACGCGAGATCATCGTTAACACCACAATCCCGGCCGGCGGAGCGTTCGCAAGGGAATGAAAACAGACCATGCAGCGCCCGCCATTTTCTGATCCAGCTTCCCGTGGAGCGTCAAATGCGGCAGCTTTCGTTTATCGCATCCGTCCTGGTATCCTATCTCCGCCGTAGCGCCGGCGCGCTTGCGGCTTATCTCGGCCCGTTCTTCAGCCCGTTCCTGGACGTCAGGAAATATCGGCCGGAACGCCACTATATGCGCGGCCCCGGACCGAAATGGCGCGAAAAGCATTTTGACCAGCATGCGTCCTCCGCGCGCGGCATGTGATCTGGCGGAGCGGGAATTTCGCGCGACCCGCTAGACCAGGTCTCGCTACGTGGCGGCCGCATCCCTCTGACAACGGGGGTCTTCCCAGCCTTCGCTGGCCAGATCCTCCTCGCCCATCTCAGCGAGCGCGCTCGCAACCTCGGCCTTTGCCGTCTCCGCCAATTCCACGATCGGCAGGCGGGTGTCCGGGCGCATCAAGCCGAGCAGGCTCATCGCGTATTTGAGCGCCGCCGGATTTTCCCTGGCGAGCAGGGCGGCAAGCCGTGCCAGCCTGCTCTGCAGGTATCGGGCGGACTGTAACCGTCCCTGTCTGCAGCTCGAAAAAATCACCTGACACAGTTCCGGCGCAACATTCGATACCACGGAGATGCAGCCGTCCCCGCTACTGGCAAGGAAGGTGAGCGCGGTTGCGTCGTCTCCGGACAACAGTCGAAACCCCGGCGGGACCATCGATCGCAGGCGGATCGGACGCGCGAGATCGCCCGTGCCATCCCTTAAGCCGATGAACTGCCGGGATTGCGCCAGCTTCGCCAGTGTGTCGTCGGATAGTTCACGAATGGTTCGGGCGGGAATGTCGTGCAGGATGATGGGGAGCCTGGTTAAATCGGCGATCGCCCGAAAATGCGCGGCAATACCGGCCTGCATCGGCTTGTTGTAGTAAGGCACGACCGAGAGCACCGCATCGGCGCCGGCCAATTCGGCGCGCCTTGTCAGCTCGATGGCCTGGCTGGTTGAATTCGATCCCGCTCCGGCAATGACGCGGACGCGGCCGTTTGCGATCTCGACCGCGGTGCGGACGATTGCGTCGTGCTCGACCAGTGTCAGGGTCGAAGCCTCGCCGGTGGTCTCACCGGCGACGATCGCGGAGACGCCCGCCCCTATCTGGCGCTCGCAAAGCTTTGCGAATGTGGTGAGATCGATCTCGCCCGCTTCACTGAACGGCGTCGGTAGATCGGGTATGTAACCCGTGAGCCAGCTGGTGGAATTTGCAAGGGGTGTCATTGGAGTTCACGCGGCGTTTTCCATCTGGCCGAAACCTTGCCGGTACGCGGAAAGCACCAGACCCTGCTGGCACCTGACCCCGGCTTCGATCTGGAAACCCATCTGCTGAAGCCTCATCCGGATCTTGAGGCTGGAGCCGCTTTCGTGTGAGTTGATCAGGATGGCCACGGCCGCATGGGTGCAGAGAAACGGCGATATCTCGGTGAGTGAGGCTTCGACGGCCCCCGGCGAAACCCGTCCCGCGATCAGGCCGATCGCGTGTTGTCCCCGGGGAATTCGGCAGGTCGCCGGAGTGGCCACCCGCATGAAACCGCGCCGCCGGAGCGCAAGATAGAGCTCCATCCTGTCGCTACCCGCAACGATCGCCCGCTGCAGGCTGGACAGGCGCGTCAGCCCGATCATGGTTTCGACGACCTGCTCGCGGCTTTCGGCGGAATGAGGCTGAACCATCTGGCTCTCCTGCTGGTTCTCTTGGGCGAGGGCGTTTTGCCTGTTACGCGACGCGCCGGGCGCCGGGCTCGGGGGCGGCAAGTTTGCCGTTCATGTCGAGTTCGATCTCGCGCGATAACTCGACGATTGTCTCGGGATGATGACCGTTTTCAAACAGCGCGTATTTGAAGGCTTGCGCGCGGTTGACGAACAGGCCGCCATAGAGGCCGTTCTGTTCCTGGGCCACCCAGTTGCCGCGGCTGTTCTTGCCGATAAAGATGATGGTCGATGCAGAGCTACACGATGGAGGTTCGACGAGCTTCACGTTGGTATTCCTTCTTGTGACGAGCAAGGCTGGCTCCCGCAGCGCCGGACCGTTCAGTTGCCGTATGGTTCGACGTGTAATGTTCGGATGGGTCCCGTCGGCGGGAAGGCCTGCTTGACTCATGCCGCCAATATCTTCCGGGGCGGATAGGAATTCGAGAGCGGCAGGACGGCGATCTCATAGGAGCCGTATAAGGTCTCCGGAGGCGGTCTCAAATCGGGACAGCGTGGTCAAACCCGCCGACCAGGCAGCACAGCGCCGCGTAGGCCATCGTCTCGTCCCAGTGGTTGAGAACGGCGTCGAGCGGTTGTTCGCGCTGGAGCGTCGCCAGTACCGCGCTCAGGATCGTAGACATCCACAAGAGCGCGGTCAGGCTTCGGTCAAAGCCGATGCTGCCAAACGCGGCGAAAATCACCAGAACGACCATTCGCAGGCAGAAGCGAACGATCACCTCGGTTGACTTCAGTTCTCTCGTCAAATTCGGATACTGCGCCAAGTTGAGAATCCTCTTACGCGAAATTGTCGCAGCAGACCGGCTCATAAGGCCGGTACACGCCGCGCGGCACGGTGGGAACGCTCGTCCTGATCGACGGCGCGCTGACGCGCTGCGCGTCGACGAATGCGCCCAGAATCGCAAGCGGCAGCTCCGCGTGACGGGCTTCGATCGATTGATCGAGCCAATCGGGAAGCTCGCGCTGGCGCGACAGCGCGCAATGCCATTCGCCACCGTCATAGACGATGCGTCGAATCCGCCACTGCGGCAGTTCCAGCTCGATCAGCGCAAGCGTAGCGTCGGTCCAGGCGCCCGATTGGATCAGCCGTACGATTCGCGCCGTCTTGTCGGTGCGCCGAACGGGCGGAAATCGCCGGCAAGCCTCGCTGATGGCGTCCGACAGCAGCTCTGCCGTTACGGCATGCGCGTCGTGAAGCCTGTCGGCCAGATCGCTGGAATCGCGACGTTCTGCAAGCAGAGGCATGGCGTTAATCCCTTGGAAGCAGCGGTCGCTACCGCGATCGCTGCCCGTAATGTGATCAAAACGCCATTTGAAAACGAGGCGGAGCGGGGGCCCGAGTTATAAGCATTTCATAAAGGCCTGCGAACGCCGCTGTGGCGGCCGGTCAGCCTCACGCGCCGCGAATCTCCCGTAGCTTGCCGGCCCGTTCAAAATGCCGTTCGTGCGGCGGCATGGGAAATAAGATGCAAGTCACCCGGGTTGGCTGGATCGCACTGTACGCGGAACGCTTGGCCTCGTCGGGGAGGCGGTCCCTGCCATGGCATCCAATCCTGCAACGTCGTTTGGTAGGCGCTGCCGTTTGGTGGCGTGATATCGAGCGTCACTTTCACCAACCAGTTGCCCATGGGCCCAAACGGCAGTTCCTCGGAATGAATAACTTTCGCGATGCAAAGGAGCCCTTGATTGCCGGGCGCGGCCTGTGCAGTCGGGGTTACGCTCGCCAGCGCAGCGCCTGCCAACAATATCGCCGGAATGGTGAACTTCATGACGTGTTCCGGTTGGGATGCGCTGTCCGCGCCAAGGCCAATGACGATCTTGCAAACCTGAGATTGCTTGCGCCGCACAACAAAATCAAGATGCATGTCCGCGCTGTCAGCGACGGCGCGGCGATCGCACGTCCATCGCGTACTTTTTTGATGCGATCCCCGTCGCAAATTTCGGCGGGTTCTCTGCGGGGGATGAAAGAGCGGACTGTCAGGAAGCCGCGGGACGCGCGGCCGGGCTCTCATTGGCGTCTCAGGTCCGATTGCGGTTCTTCCGAACAAAAAAAATGAAGACTGCGGTCAGCCCGACCACAACAAGCATCCAGTATTGGCCGTCGAAACCCAGAAAGGAGAAATGTTCGACAAGAAATTGCAACGTTTCCATCCCCCGTCTTTTTTTGTGCGGGATACGCGCTTTGCTTAGGCAAGCTAATCATTCCGGCGCAAAAACTATATCATTTTTATATTATTTATTGGGGGCGACCATCTCCAAAGGGAGAGATTCCAGCCCGCGACATGATGAGCACGTGGCGGCGCTATCGCGGCGTCGGCCAGGCGTCGCGCTTTCTAACACCTCACGCAGGCGAATCCGGGAAGCCTGGGCGCGAACGGCCTCTGCCGGCTGGCTGCGTCGCCAATCATTCGCAAAACCCGCCCTCAAGAGTTGTCCAATCGATCCAGGCAAGAGCTGTTGTCAGATTACAACATCTGCGAAAAACATTCCGCACAACCACAAATATGATGAAAAAATGTGCAGATGATTATACTTTTTGCTTATGTTGAGCGACAACACAGACCAGATTGTCTCTCGGGCTAACGAATACGGCCGCCGTCCTGTCCTTCGGATGCCGGCTCCGGAATGCGATGGGGATTTTGATGAAGAAATTGGTTTTGGCCGGCGTGGTGCTGGCAATGGCGGGATCGGCTTTCGCGGCGGATATTCCTCTGAAAGCTGTCAAAGCGCCACCGCCGGCGCCGTTCGATCCCTGGGATATCGCGTTCGGCGGCGCGGCCATGAACGATTACATCTTCCGTGGCGTTACCCAGTCCAACCACAACCCTTCGGTCGCGGCCTATTTCGAGCCGCGCTATAACGTCGGCAAGAACCTGCAGCTTTATGTCGGCAGCTCCGCGGAGAGCATCTCGTTTGCGAATCGAGCTGCGGCCGAAGTCGATATCTACGGCGGTATTCGACCCACCTTCGACGCCTTCGCCTTCGACTTTGGTGTCTGGGGTTACCTCTATCCGGGCGGCAGTTGCGCCGATAACGTCCTCACCGGCGGTATTCCCGGCGGCAATGTTTGCGGTGTCAGTACAAGCACGATCTTTCTTGCAAACGGCAACGTGATGAAGAAGGACGTCAGCTTCGTCGAAGTCTACGGCAAGGTTAACTACACCATCAATGACAACTGGCAGTTCGGTGTCAACGAATACTACTCGCCGAATTTCCTGAACTCCGGCGCCTGGGGCGACTATGCGTCGATCACCGGCAAATACACCGCGCCCAGCACGACATTCGGCACCAGCGGCGTTGGCATGTATGTGTCTGGCGAGTTCGGCCGGCAGTGGCTCGGTACGTCGGATTCGTTTTACGGCGTCGTCAGCGCCCTGGGTAACTTCGCGGCAGGTATCCCCTACGCCAGCTACAACACCTGGAACATTGGTATCGGTTTCACCTACAAGGTGTTCACCCTCGACCTTCGTTATTCCGACACCAACCTGTCGAAGGGTGATTGCAACGCGTTCACGAGTGCTTTCAATGCCTCCGGAACGGCCAATGTCACGCCGATCAATCCTGGCGGCGCAGGCTCCAACTGGTGCGGCGCGGCCGGTATCGTCAAACTCTCGGCTGACCTGACCGCGATGACCAACCTGAAGTAACTTCTTCTCCCGAGACTGTAGAAGGAGCAGCAGTGCTCGGGAGCCCGGCGAAGTAAACGCGTTAGCCCGCTACAATATCTTCAAGGCGAGCCTGAAGGCGATAGCCGACGCCGGATTCGGTCACCAGAAGGCGCGGGTGATTGGGATCGGTTTCGATCTTCTGCCGCAGCTTGCGAACAAGGATCCTTAAGTACTGGATATTATCCCGCTGGTTGCCGCTCCAGATATCCTTGAGCAGCTGGTCGTGCGTCACCACAAGGCCGATATGCGTCGCCAGGATATGGAGCAGGCGATACTCCTTCCGGGTCAATCGGATCTGCTGCTTGTTGAGTGACACGGTCCGCGTGACGAGATCGACCGAGAGCGGGCCGGCCACCACCACGGGATTTTCGGTCGCGCTCTTGAAATATCGCCGAAGCGCAGCTTCGCTGCGTGCCAGCAGCTCGGCCATGCCGAACGGCTTGACCACATAATCGTCGGCTCCCGCCTGAAGCAGTCGCACCTTTTCATCCTCGCCCGATACCACCGAGAGGATGATGACGGGCACGTTCGACCATGACCGGATCCGCTCGAGAACTTCCGATCCGTGCAGGTCGGGGAGCGCCAGGTCGAGAATGATCAGATCCGGCGCGCTGAAAGTTGCCGCCTTCAATCCATCCGCGGCGTTCTCGGCCTCGATCACCGAGAAACCCTGAAGTTCGAAGCCCGCGCGAAGAAAGCGCCGAATCTTCGATTCGTCTTCGATCAGGAGCACGACGTTGGCAGGTTTACTCATTGGTCATGGCCGTCAGTTCAGAAGGCTTCATCAAAGAGCCGGGCAGGGTGATGGAAGCTGTGGTCCCCAGTCCTTGGCCGGGGCTCGATATGTCGATCGTGCCGCCATTTGCCCCGACGAAAGTGGATGCGATCCAGAAGCCGAGGCCCGAGCCAGGAATGGTCGCCTGATGGCGCTGGCTCCGGAATGATCTGCGGCCGAGGTTTTGTCGTTCGTCAGGCGTTATCCCGACGCCATGATCCGAGATCGACAAGACGACGGCTCCCTGTTCACATTTCGCGTTGACCGAGATCTTCGTGCCGGATGGAGAATATTTGGCGGCATTTTCGAGAAGCTGCCCGCACGATTCTTCAATCAGGCCGGAATCGACGTTGACCAGCGGCAGGTCTTCGGCAAATTTGGTCTCGACCTTGTGTGCCGCCAATCGCCGCGCTCTTCCCTTGATCGCGGCGTTGATGATGTCCCTTGGATCGGCCCATTCGAGGTGCGGGCTGACGCCGCCGGCGGTGACCCGTGTTGCGTTGAGAAGGCTCTGGATAAAGCTGTCGAGTTCTGCGACTTCGTCGGATATGGCCTCAACCAGCGAGCGGGCGCGATCATTCTTCTGAATCAGGGGCATCGAATCCAGCACGCTTGCCGAGCCGCGGATGGCCGCCAGTGGCGTGCATAATTCATGCGAAAGCGTGCCATGAAACGCGTCTCTCAGGAGCTGGCCCTGCAGGCGGAGCCTCGCATCCTCCATCGCCTTTTCGATATCGATCCGCTGCAGCGTCAAGGACACTTCCTCAAGGATCGCCTCGACGCGGCGCGTCTTGAGTGCAATGGTCTCGCCAGAGCCGCCTCCGATGTTGAACGCAACAAGCCCGAGAACCGCGGTTTCCGAACTCACGACGCTCAGCAACCAGACGTCCTGTGTCGACCCGTCGATCACGGTTTGCGCCGGAGCTTCGGGCGTCACGATCATCGAGGCGACGCTCTCTTGCACCATCTTTGGCACCGAACCGGATTTGGGCGGCTCGAAGTGACCGTCGGTCCTGGCGGCGAAGAAGACGGCTGGCTGTCCAAGCGTCCGCGACAGGTAGTTCTGAATGGCGGAGATCAGGTCCGATACGGTGAAACAGGCCGCCAGGCGCCGCGAGAAATCGTAGAGGTTCTGAATCTCCTTCTCGCGCTGACGCAGCGCTTCTGTCTCTTGCCGCAGACGGGAAGCAAGATTGCTGCTGACCAGCGCGACCACCAGGAACAGCAAGAGGTCGATAACCTCTTGCGGGTCTTCGACCTGGAAGCTGAAGATGGGAGGAAAAAAGAAGAAATCCGCCGCGGCCATGCTTGCGATCGACGCCAGCGTGGCCGGCCAGATGCCCCATTGGGTGGCGGCGATAATAACGGGGACCAGATAGGCGATCGGAACGAGATTGGCGGCGACGGTCTGGTCCAGCAACGCCAGCACGGCGGTGACGGCGCCGACGCAGGCCAGCGACATCAGCAGAGGCAGGACGTCCGTTCGCAGCAAGGTTTGCGGGGGCAGCCCGTTATCCGGCTGCAAGGCACCTGCGTCCCTGCTCTTCACCGAGCTCGCCCGCGCCGTTGCGAGCTTTTGAACCGTGGGCAACTGAGAATACAAAGGAATATGCTTTCGCCGAGAAAGACACCGGATGATCTTTACCGAGGCTTGCAAATCACCGCAGCAGGATCACGCCCTGGCAACAATTGATCATGGCGCCGAAAAACCAGCTCGCCGCGTGGACTGTCGGTGGCGCCACTTGCGAAGAAGGCGTCGATCGCCGTCAAATCATGCGTTGCTCCGATGTCGTCAACTACCCGGCAGCACTACCATTCTACAATTCGACGTAGAAAATCTATGCCGTTCGTTGGTCCAAGAAATATAAAAGACATATACTTTTTGGGTTCGCCGCACGTTCGACGTTGGCGGTGAAATCGAACTGAACCGTCTCAAGGCGGCCAGGGCCGGCGTTCCGATTACCATCAGCCGCTAAAAAATGCGATGAATGAAGCCTGTAGCCGTCCAGCCCTGTGGCGTGAAAGCCTTGGCGGGTCGATCAAGCAGATCTCAGGCGGGTGACGCCGCGGCGGATCGAGGAAGCGGAACCGCGTTGAGATAGTCCGTCGCTATTTTCTCGCCGACAAGTTCCGGCTTGGACGCGCGGTCGAGGCCTGCGTCGCCCGCTTGGCGGCTTGCGGGCGGCACAAGCGCGGCGATCGCGGCCGAGCTGATGTGTTTGGGCGGATATAAATAGAATTCCATCAAGGGCATATGTGAGTTGCGCGCGGTTCGCTTGAGTATGGCATGAGCCCTCGACGCAGCCCGCGGATAGATGGCGCTCCAGCCGGCGAAGCTGGAGGCCAGTATCTCGAGCGACAATATGGTTGTCGCGATCCGCACGAAGCCTGCGTTGGATTTCTTGGCGCTTCGGGTCGTCGAGGCTTTCCTGAGGATCTGCCGAAACTCCCGATGCGCTTCGATGAAGGGCCCGAGCCGGGCCTTCCACAATATATCCGGCAGGCAGGTGTACCCGTGCAGCTCGTGGTAGCTCTCGATCAGGCTCCGGCACTGTGCGATCAGGCTATCCGGCAAGAAGCTGAAATCCAGGTTCTCAACACTGTTGACGCTGGCCGCATCACTCGCGTCGTCCGCGCCCTCTGACACGACATCCATCGTTCTGCCTCGCGCCGAGCGAACAGGCTTCGCTCTATGCGAGGCAGCATAATGAGTCCCGACATATATCTTCGATGGACAATCACGCTCGTTTTCATAGAGAAAAAATATCCAGAATGAATCTCTCAGCGGGGCAAACACTGCGTTGATCGCTCTGGGTATGGCGAAAAAGACACAAACTCGAATGGGGACATGAAGCTGCGCCGGTAGATCCGAACGCGCCTCCGTCAAGTCGCGCCGAATGGCCGCCGACTCCACAGAGATCATTCACTTCTGAGGCGTGAAGCGCATTCTGGCTTGACCGCAAATGTCGCGGTGAAGGTTTCCGCGCAGGGCCGCACTTCGGAGTTGAAGGAAAGATGCGTGGCCGCCATTTGACTATAACCTTTGCTTCTGCTTGCCCGCCTCGAAGGCAATAGAAGAATATCTGAGCAAATCGGCTGGATCGTTCGAGAATCGACTATTTTTATTATATGAGATTGTCCTAAAACAATTGTTACGGGAGCGAAGCCCGTAAGGTTAGTGTAAGCGCGATGCTGTAACGCAGCATTTTTGGTAAAGTTGGCTGTCAAGGTTGGGGACTCTAGAGTGAAAGCTTTCGGAAGCCTGTCGCTACGTTCTCGTGCGGTGTTATTCGCCGTGATCGCGATCGGCGGAGCCGCATTTTTTTGGGGCAGGGGTTTCATCGGACTGGCCGATGGCCAATCAGGGCGGAAGGAGCAGACCGCGGCCCTCGAACCGAACCGGCCCGGACCGGCCAGGACGGCCGACGAACAGACCGTCGATCTATCGGAAAAGCAGGCGGACTCACTGAAGATCGGTCCGGTGGCATCGCGCGAGTTCGCGCTCCTGAAGACCGCCGTCGGCACCATCGATTTCAACGAGAACCTGCTGGTCCAGGTATTCTCGCAATATCAGGGCAAAATCCTCAAGGCCTTCTACAATATCGGTGACGAGGTCCAGGCTGGCAACGTGCTGTTTACGATCGACAGCCCCGATTTGCTTGCGGCCGAGTCAACCCTTCTCGCGGCCGCCGGCGTGCTCGAATTGCAAAAGCGCACGCTCGCGCGGGTGATCAGCCTTTTGAAGGTCGGCGGCAGCGCCCAGAAGGACGTCGATCAATCGACCTCGGACGAGCAGACCGCGGAGGGCAACTTCAAGGCGGCCAAGGATGCGGTGCGAATTTTCGGAAAGTCGGATGCAGAGGTTGAGCAGATCGTTGTCGATCGCAAGGTCGATTCAACGCTGGTCGTTCCCAGCCCGATCTCGGGGCGGATCGTTACGCGCAACGCGGCGCCGGGATTTCTGACCCAGCCCGGCAATCCGCCGGCACCGTTTTCGGTCGCCGATTTGTCGACCATGTGGATGCTGGCAAACGTCATCGAAACGGATGCGCCGGCCTACAAGCTTGGTCAGGAAGTCGAGGTAACGGTACCGGCCTATCCCGACAAGGTCTTCAAAGGGCACGTGACGGCGCTCGGCGCGATGATCGACCCGAACACGCACCGGCAGCTGGTTCGCTCCGAAATCGACGACCCCGAGCATCTGCTCCGGTCGGGAATGTTCGCAAGCTTTGTCATCCGCGTCGGAGACCCCGTTCGTTCGCTGGCAGTGCCGGCCGAGGGTGTGGTGAGGGAAGGCGACGGCACGATGACGGTATGGGTCACCAAGGACAGTCGCCGTTTCACAAAAAGAACCGTGAAGGTCGGTCTGCAGCAGAATGGCTGGACCCAGATACTGGAGGGGCTCTCGCCCGGAGACACCGCCGTCCTGGATGGCGCGGTATTCCTGAGCAACAAGCTCGCATTGGGCGAAGCCGGTTAGACGGGCCGGGACTCGTTAACCCAGATACACACGGCGGGGTCACTTGATTAAGTCTTTGCTTCAGTTCGGTTTGACGCGCAGTGCGATCATCGTCCTCGGTCTGGTGGTATTTTGCGCGGCCGGGCTCGTTGCGTTTTCGAAGCTGAATATCGAAGCCTATCCCAACCCCGCTCCGGTCATCCTCGAGATCACCGCGCAGGCCGCGGGCCTGTCCGCCGAGGAGATGGAGAAATATTATACGATCCCGATGGAGGTCGGCCTCTATCCGACGCCTGGTGTCGTCAATATTCGCTCGACGTCGTTCTACGGGTTGTCGTTCGTTCGCGTCACCTTCAAATACGGGGTCGATTTTTACTTCGCGCTCTCTCAGGCGGCGGTCAGCCTGCAACAGAACGTCAACCTGCCGGGTAACCAGGTCCCCCAGATTCAGCAATCGAGTCTGGTCGGTGAAATCTATCGCTACCAGCTCGTTGGCCCTCCGAATTTCGGCCTGACCAATTTGCGGACGCTGCAGGATTACGTCGTCGCCCGTCGCTTCCTGACGATCCCCGGCGTGGTGCAGATCAATGCCTGGGGCGGCACCACCAAGCAGTTCAACGTCGACGCCGATCTGCAAAAGCTGGAAGCCTACAACATCACGATCCCGCAACTGATCTCCGCGCTCGGCAACGCCAACATCAATGTCGGCGGCCGCGAGATCACGATCGGACAGCAGTCGGTCAACATCCGCGGCGTCGGACTGGTCGATAGCGGCGGCGCCGACGACGTCACCAAGGGCTACAAGGTCCGGGACATCGAGAACATCGTTCTGACCCAGGTGAACGGCCTGCCGATCCAGGTCAAGCACGTCGCGAATGTCTCGGTCGGTTACGTGCCGCGCCTCGGAATTGGGGGCAGGGATCACGACGACGATGTCGCCACCGCGATCGTGGTGATGGGGCGGACCCAGCACACCAACGACATCATTCCGCGCGTCCAGGCCGAAGTCGAAAAGCTCAACAGCGACGGCAGCCTGCCGCCCGGCGTCAAGATTGTTCCCTATTACGATCGCAGCTCGCTGGTCGGAGTAACCACGCATACGGTTCTGCACAATTTGATCTTCGGCTGTCTCTTGGTTTTCTTTATTCAATGGGTTTTCCTGGGCGATCTCAGGAGCGCCATCATCGTCAGCGCGAACATCCCGTTCGCATTATTCTTCGCCATCATCATCCTGGTGTTGCAAGGCGAGGACGCCAATCTGCTGTCGCTCGGCGCGGTCGATTTCGGCATCATCGTCGACTCCGCCGTGATCATGATGGAAAACATCTATCGCAACTTCCAGTCCACGCCGGAGCATCGGCAAACGCTGCTGCAGCACCTTTCCGAAGGCTATTGGGGTCCGGATCCGACATCGGCGCATGCCAATACCACTTCTGGCGTCCCGCGATGGTCGGAGCGGCTGCGCATCATCTTCACCAGTGCGCTGCAGGTCGACAAGGCGGTGTTCTTCACGGCAGCGATCACGGTCACCGCCTTCGTGCCGCTGTTCACGATGCAGGGCGTGGAGGGCCAGATCTTCGGGCCGATGGCGCGAACCTATGGCTATGCACTGGCCGGGGCGCTGCTCGCCACCTTCACGGTGACCCCGGTGCTGGCGTCGCTTCTGCTTCCCAAGCACATCGAGGAAACCGAAACCATCATCGTGCGTGCCCTGCGCAAGAGTTATACGCCGGTGCTTCGCTTCGCACTCGGCAATCTCAAGATCGCAGTGATTATGGGTGTCGTTTTCCTTGGCGTGAGCTTTCTGGCGGCATCGAGGCTCGGCAGCGAATTCCTGCCCGCTCTGGAGGAGGGCAACTTCTGGATCAGGGCCGCGATGCCGTCGACAATGTCGCTCGATGCCGGAACGGTCGTGACCGGAAAAATGCGCGAGATCCTGTTGCGACACCCCGAAGTGATCACGGTGGTGTCGCAGCATGGCCGCCCGGACAATGGCAGCGACGCCTCGCCGTTCTCCAACGTCGAATTGTTTGCGCCGCTCAAGCCATTCGACGAATGGCCGGCGAACCTGACCAAGGAAAAGCTGACGGAGGAATTGCAGCACGAGTTTGCGGAGGAATTGCCGGGGATCGGGTTCAACTTCTCCCAATATATCCAGGACAACGTCGAGGAGGCGCTGTCGGGCGTGAAGGGCGCCAATTCGGTGAAAATCATCGGACAGAACCTTCAGGTTCTGGAGGGGCTTGCGACCCAGGTGATGGCCGAGATGGCGAAAGTCCAGGGCGTGGCCGATCTCGGGATCTTCCACCTGCTGGGCCAGCCCAACCTCAACATCAAGGTCGACCGCGACAAGGCCGCCCGCTATGGCCTCAATACCGGCGACGTCAACACCGTCGTTCAGGCCGCGCTCGGCGGCACCAATGCGACGACCGTTCTGGAGGGGGACCGCCAGTTCAATCTGGCCGTCCGCCTCGATCCCAAATATCGCTCCAGCATCGATGCGATTCGCACCGTCAAGGTCGCCTATTCGACGCCGTCGGGCACCAACGGCTACGTTCCGCTCAGCGAGCTTGCAGATATTACGCTCGATACCGGGGCCTCGTTCATCTATCGCGAGCGCAGCCAGCGCTACATCCCGATCAAGTTCAGCGTGCGCGGCCGCGACCTCGGCGGCACCGTCGAGGAGGCGCAGGAGCGGGTAGCAAAGGCCGTCAAGCTTCCGAACGGATACCGGATCATCTGGTCCGGCGAGTTCGAGGATCTGCAGAATGCCAAGGCGCGGCTTCTGATCGTTGTTCCGATCACGCTGCTGCTGATTCTTGTTCTCCTGTACGGGTTGTTCAACTCGCTGCGCGACAGCCTGTTGTCCGTGGCCGGCATTCCCTTCGCGATCGGCGGCGGCCTGATCGCGCTCTATTTCGCCGGGCTCGATTTCAGCGTATCGGCGGCGATCGGCTTCATCTCGCTGTTCGGCGTCGCCGTGATGGACGGCATTCTCAATATCACCTATTTCCGCGAACTCAGGGCCCAGGGCATGGACGTCGCCGAAGCCGTGTTCCACGGCGCTGAGCAGCGGATGCGGCCGATGCTGATGACCGCGCTGTCGGCGGGCGTCGGGCTGTTTCCGGCCGCGATCTCCCACGGTATCGGAAGTCAGGTGCAGCGTCCTCTGGCAACCGTCGTCGTGGGTGGTATGTTCATTGGGCCGTTGCTTCTGCTCATCGTGGCCCCGGCACTGAGAAAGATATTCCTTTCGAGAGACAGAGAAGTTGTGATCGACAGCGAAGCCGCTGTGGCCGTCGAGGGCAATCCGGATGGCTAGTCGGAAATCGCGTTGTGGGAAGTTCTGGGGGATTCGGGCACATGTTGGCTCCAGGGCGAATTGATCCTCGACCGCCGGCGGCTCGGCTGCGTCAGCGTCCGCTCGCCCCTGGGCGCCGCATCGTTGCCGGCGTGACCGTCCTGACCGTGCTGTCGATCGCCATTTCGGGCTGCGCGGTCGGACCGAACTTCAATCCGGCGGCCGTCCCCGACGTCAACGGCTATGTCCATGGCAAGCTGGCGTCGGCGAATCCCGGAAAGGGTCCGCCAGACGTTGCCGGGCAACGCTTTATCAGTGGCGAGGACGTTTCGGTGCGCTGGTGGGCGGCCTTCAAGTCGCAGCCGCTCAACGATCTTGTGAAGCGATCGGTCGAGCAAAATCCGAACCTTCAGGCTGCGGAAGCCGCGATCAAGATGGCCCATTATAACGCACAGGCCCAGCGCGGCCTGTTTTCCCCGCAGGTCATGGGCAATTCGACGTCCCAGCAGTTATTGATCGCCAATCCCCAGCAGATACCGACGATCCCAACGGCGGGACCGCAGACCGAGTTCTCGCTGGTGACCAATCAGCTGACGGTGTCGTTCGTACCGGATATCTGGGGCGGCAACTTTCGAGCCGTCGAGAGTCTGGATGCGGCGACCGAGCAGCAATTGTTCCAGCTCGAGGCCGCCTATCTGACGCTGACCAGCAATGTCGTGACGGCCGCCATCCAGGAAGCGTCGCTGCGGGGCCAGATCGCCGCGACCCAGCGCATCATCGCGATCGAGCGGCACCTGCTCGACATTCTGAAGCGCCAGCTCAGCTTCGGCCAGGCGGCTCAGGCCGACGTGCTCGCCCAGGAGGCGGCGCTGGCGCAGGTCGAACAGTTGCTTCCGCCGCTTGAAAAGCAGCTGGCCCAGCAGCGCGATCTGCTGACGGCGCTTGCCGGGCAATACGCCGCCGACGAGATCAGCCAGAAGTTCGACCTCGCGCATCTCCGGCTGCCCACCAATCTGCCCATCAGCCTGCCGAGCAAGCTCGTGGATCAGCGGCCCGACGTGAGGGCGGCGGAAGCCAACATGCATGCGGCGAGCGCGCAGGTCGGGGTCGCGATCGCGGCTCGTCTGCCGAACGTCGTGCTTTCGGCCAACGGCGGATCGGCCTCCTTCAACTGGGCCACGGCCTTTGTGCCCGGCACCGGCTTTTATGCGCTCGGTGCGGGCGTCACCGCGCCGATCTTCGATGGCTTCACGCTCTACAACAAGCAGAAAGCGGCCGAGGCAGCGCTCGATCAGGCCGAAGCCATGTATCGCTCTGCCGTGATCACCGCATTCCAGAACGTGGCCGACGCCTTGCGCGCGTTGCAGGCGGACGCGAAGGCCATGAGGGCGGCCCGCCACTCGGAAGATACCGCAAAGGCCAGCCTCGACATCGTCGAGAAGCAATTGAGCGCCGGTCAGGTCAACCAGCTCGCCGTCCTCAATGCGCAGCAGACCTACCTGACGGCGGCAGTGGTTCGCGTGCAAACGGAGGCCAATCGTCTTGCCGATACCGCGGCATTGTTCATGGCACTCGGCGGCAACTGGCCTGCGAACTGCACCGTGCCGGACTGGCGCCAATGTGCCGTGGGCGAGCCAGCCGAGGTGGTCGCGGCCGCAGAGGCAAAATAGGGAGCGGTCGCGACGCCGCCGTCCAGAGTGGCGGCGTCTTTCTAACCGGCGTCCTTCTAGCCGATCATGCCTTGCCCCACCGCGACGTCCTCGAACCGGGACTGAAGGCGGTAGCCGACGCCTGACTCGGTGATGATGAGCCGCGGGTGATTTGGATCGGCCTCGATGATCTGCCGAAGGTCACGAACCAGAATGCGCAGATACTGGATGTTCTTTCGCACGCTGCCGCTCCAGATCTCCTCCAGCAACTGGTCGTGCGTGACCACCAGGCCGACATGGGTCGCGAGCACGTGCAGAAGACGGTACTGCTTGCGGGTCAATTTGATCTGGTTGTTGTTGAGCAGCACGGTTCGGCCGACGAGATCGATCGACAGTGGGCCGGCGACCACGACGGGGTTCTCGTTCGGGCTCTTGAAATACCGTCGCAGCGCCGCATGGCTGCGCGCGATCAATTCGGCCATGCCGAATGGCTTGACGACGTAGTCGTCGGCTCCCGCCTCGAGAAGGCGGACTTTTTCCTCCTCGTTTGCTTCGACCGAAAGGACGATGATCGGGACATTGGACCATGACCGGATCAGTTCGAGGACTTCCGTTCCACGACGGTCGGGCAAGGCGAGATCCAGGATGATGAGATCCGGCGCATTGAACGTTGCAGCACGCAATCCTTCGGCGGCGTTCTCGGCCTCCAGCACGGTAAAGCCGCCGTGAAGTTCGAATCCTGCTCGAAGGAAACGCCTTATCTTGGGTTCATCATCGATAATGAGCACGAGATTTGTGGACTTACTCATCGGCCGAACCCATCGACTGATCATCCTCGATCTCGGCTTCGGGCAGGATAATGGATGCCGACGTTCCCTTTCCCTGACCTCCGCTCACGATCTCGATCGATCCTTCATTTGCCTTGACGTAGGTGGACGCGATCCAGAAGCCCAGGCCCGCCCCCGGGATCGTGGCCTGGTGGCGCTCGCTTCGGAACGACTTGCGGCCGAGCTGCCGCCGTTCGTCCGCTGTTATGCCTGTGCCAGAATCGGAAATCGACAGAATGACGTGTCCCTGCGCCGCCCGCGTGTTGACCGAGATCGTCGAGCCCGATGCAGAATACTTGGCGGCGTTCTCGAGAAGCTGGCCGCACGCCTCTTCGACAAGCACGGAATCCACATTGATCATCGGCAAGTCGACGTCAAACCCGGTCGTGACGTGGTGGACCGACAATTGCCGCGACCTGCGCCGGATGGCGGCGTTGATGATGTCCCTTGGATCCGCGCACTCCAGGTGCGGCCGAACGTCGCCGGCGCTCACACGGGTCGCATTGAGAAGGTTGCCGATGAAGCCGTCGAGCCGTTCCACCTGGTCGGTGACAGCCTCGACCAATGAATGCGCCCGGTCTTCACTGCGAATTTCGGGCATGGACTCCAGCACGCTCGCCGATCCCCGGATAGCCGCCACAGGTGAGCGCAGCTCGTGCGACAGGTTGCTGTGGAACGCATCTCGCAGAAGCTGATCCTTCAGGCGGAGTGCGGCTTCCTCCATCGCCCCGCCGATGTCGAGACGCTGCAGCGTACGGGACGCTTCCGCCAGGATCGCTTCGACGCGGCGCGTGTTGGTGTCGATCGCAGCGCGCGAGTCGTTGCCGATGTTGACGGCGATGACCCCGTGCGTGGTGTCTTCTGAGACCACCGCGCGGAGCAGCCAGACGCATCCGGTCGTCTCGTCCCTGATGGTGTTGGCGCGAAGCCCGTTTTTCCTCATCATGGACGCCGCGCCGTCCTGGACCACCTGCGGAATGGCCCCAACGGAATCAGGCTGGAAATTCCGGTCCAACGTGGCAAGGAAGAAGACGGTATGCTTTCCGAGCGTCCCGGAGAGGTAGATCTGGATGGCGGAGATCAGGTCCGATACGGTGAAACAGGCTGCCAGCCGTCGCGAGAATTCGTAGAGGTATTGAACCTCCCTCTCACGCTGGTGCAGGGTTTCGGTTTCGAATTGCAGCCGCGACGCAAGGTCGCCGCTGACCAGCGCGACCAGCAAGAACAGCAACAGGTCGATGACGGCCTGCGGTTCGTCGAGCCTGAAGCTGTAATAGGGTGGGAAAAAGAAGAAATCCGCCGCCGCCGCGCCAGCAACCGCGGCTACGATGGCCGGCCAGGTACCCCACCGCGTCGCGGCGATGAGCACCGGTATCAGGTACACGATCGGAACGAAGTTAGCCGGAACGAAGCGGTCAGCCAAGAGCAGTCCGCCCGTCGCCAGTCCTACGAGCAGCAAGGACATGGTCAGCGGCAGGGTGTTTGCCGACAGGAAGCGATGCAACGGAAGTTCCTCGCCTGGCAGCGGGGCATAGCCTCCTTCGGTTCCGATCAAAGCCGCGCCCGCTTTCGCGAACTTCCGGAACGCGGGGAATTGGGACTCCAAGGGTCTTCCTTCGTTGCCAAGAAGCATCAGATAACCATTACCGCGACACGCGATGATCCCGCGAGGCCACGCCCTGAAATCCCCTTAAAGACGCACAAAACCGAATTCAGAGGATCGGCCAGTGCAAGCTGCCGTCCCATGAAGAACGGTATTCGAATATTGAACGTTGCTGTTGCTCTTTTCCGCTGATCGCCCAGCAGGTTAGTGACCGTGCGTCATCCCTTGATAAGAAATCAATATTGGTTTGCGGCGAAAGAAATATAATAAAAAATACTATGCCGCCGGATCAATGGTTCCCCTCCGGTCCGGGACCTGCCGGTCGATGTTTGGACGCCACGAAGACTGCCGGAGTGAGGCCGAACGCGACGAGAAACTCGATGCCCACCTTTATGTCATCGATTTGGGTGCGGCTATCGCCGGCCTTTCTTGCCTGACGCGGTTGGGCGTCATTTTTCCGCCGACGAGTTCCGGCTTCGAGGCACGGCCAAGCTCCGCTTCGCTCGCTTCACGGCTTGCAGGCGGCGCGAGGGCCGCGACCGCGGCCGCGCTGATATGTTTCGGCGGATAGAGATAGAATTCCATCAAGGGCATATGAGGGCGCTGCGCGACTCGCTTGAGAATCGTGTGAGCCCTCGCTGCGGCCTGCGGATGGAACGCACTCCAGCCGGCGAAGCTGGAGGCCAGGATCTCGAGCGACAATAAGGTTGTCGCGATCTGCACGAAGCCTTCGTTGGACTTCTTCGCGCTGCGGGTTGTCGAGGCTTTCTTGAGGAGTTGCCGAAACTCCCGATGGGTCTGGATGAAGGGTCCGAGCCGGGCCTTCCACAATATATCCGGCAGGCAGGTGTAACCGTGCAACTCGTGGTAGCTCTCGATCAGGCTCCGGCACTGCGCAATCAGGCTGTTGGGCAAGAAGGCGAAGTTCGGACTTTCGATGCTGTCGGCACAAGCCGCGCCGCTCGCGTCGTCAGCACGTTTCGCCACGGCATCCATCGTTCCGCCTCGCGCCGAGCGAAGAACTTTCGCTCGATGCGCCGCAGCTTAACGAGTCGCGACATAAATCTTCGATAGATGGTCGCAGTCATTTACATAGGAAAAAAATAGAGAAAAACTTACACGCGGCTGACAGCGCGCCGAAACAAATCGCATTTGCTGCGTCGAGTATTGCGAAAAGGCCACACCGCGCGAAAAACTATTGCGCTGCATTGCCGGCTTTCGCTGAAACGTCACTTGTTTCGCCGGGGATTTATGCAGCGTGATGAGCAACTGACGCGACTATGTGCAATCGGGCGCTGAAGTTCCGTCTACCCTATTTTATCCCAACTATTTGCTGCGGATAGCCCAATCGATCTTTGTCGCCCGCTTGTGAAAGATGCACAGCGTTAACTAAGGCCGCGAAAGCGCTTGGGGCGCCTTTCGAACAACAGCTTGGGGCGATTTCTATGAAAAGAGTTTTTTTGGCGGGCGTCGCGATGGGAGCGATGGGCCTGTTCAACGGTGCAAATGCGGCAGACACCACAGTGCCGCCGAAAGTGCCGGTCGGATGCAAGACCGTTGTCGATCCCTACAAGAATTATTCGTGCCTCGAGGCGTACCTCGGCACTACCTTCATGGAGCGCTTTATCAACTACTACCGGCTCGAGTGGGGCCATGACGTGGCACCGGCCGATCCCAAGGCGCCGCCGTCACGCCGCGACTACTGGCCGACGACGCCGCAGAGCACGCCGCCGATGCCGTTCGCGGAATGGCCTTACGGTGGATCGACCAATCTTGGCGTGACGCGGCCGAGTTCGGCTGACAGCCCGTTGATGGCGGCGTTGGGGAATACGTCTGCCGGCCAGTGGATGAACGACAACCACATCCAGGTTTATGGCTGGCTCAACGCCGGCGGCAACCTCTCGACCAACACGGTGCGCGGCGGCAACGCGCCGGCGGCGTATGATTACAACCCCAACACCGTGCAGCTCGATCAGGCCGTGCTCTATATCGAGCGGCTCCCCGACACGGTCCAGAAGGACCACATCGACTGGGGCTTCCGCCTCGCGCCGATCTACGGCGAGAACTATCGCTATACCACGGCGTTCGGGCTCTGGAGCTACCAGCTTCTGAACCAGAACAAGGGCTACGGCTACGACCTGCCGATGGCCTATGGCGAAGTGTTCATACCGCAGCTTGCCGAAGGGCTCTTGATCCGGTTCGGTCGGTTCATTTCGGTTCCCGACATCGAGGCGCAGCTTGCTCCGAACAACTACATGTACACGCACTCGATGACTTATACCTTCGACAACTACACCAACACCGGCATTCAGACCACGCTAGCGGTGACCAAGAACTGGATGCTGCAACTCGGCCTCTCGGTCGGCAGCGATACCATGCCCTGGCATGCCGGCGCGACGATTCCGAATCCATTCCCCAACCCGCTTTATCCTGGAGCCACCATGCCGAAGGATCCGGGCGCAGTGCCGAGCGTTACCGCCGGCGTGCGCTGGACCAGCGACAGCGGCAACGACAACGTCTACGTGGTGGGCGATGCCCTCAACGGCGGGCAGTGGGGCTACAACAACCTGCAATGGCTCGGAATAACCTATTATCACAAGTTCAACGATCAGTGGCACATCTCGTTTGAATCCTACAATTTGCATGAAAACAATGTGCCCAATGCGCTCAATCCTGCCGTCGTAGGGCCGGCCGGCCTCTGGACAAACGGAGGCACGCCGTTCTCGCCGCAATACATGCCGTTCAATTCTCCGGGTCTCGCACAGTGTAGCAACGCGATTGTGCTCGCCTGTACGGCGTCGGTACAGACCTATGTGTACTATTTGAACTACAAGGCGACGCCGCTGGACAATATCTCCTGGCGCGGCGAGTTCTATGACGACAAGGAGGGGCAGCGCACCGGCACCAAGACGCGATACGTCGAGACCGGTCTCGGCTGGCAGCACTGGTTCTCGCCGCAGATCGAGATCCGGCCCGAGATCACGTATTACCGGTCGCTTGATGGGTTCGCGTTCAACGGCAATGCGAACCTCGGCATTCCCAACACCAGAAACTACGCCCTCGTCGGTGCGGCAGATCTCATCCTTCACTTCTGAAGCACGGAAAGGTCGTGGCGGCTCATGCCGCCAGATGTTTCGGCAGAACAATTCGACAGGGGCTAACAATGAAACAATTTCTTCTCATCACCGTCTCGCTCGGTGCGCTGGGCTTGGTGTCACCGGCACTCGGTGCCGATCTTCCGTATGCGAAGGCTCCGGTGGCGGCCGCGGCAGTCTACGACTGGAGTGGCTTCTATATTGGAGGATTCGGCGGTGGCGGCCTGGGCAACCACAATTATAACAACGCCAACGGTCCCGCTGGCTTTGCAAACTACACGGTCAACTACGACTTCGACGGGATTCATTGGTGGCGGTGAGGTCGGCTACAACGTCCAGAGCGGCAATTACCTGGTCGGTGTTGAAGCCAGCGGTTTCTGGTCCGGCATCAAGGGCAGTGATGCGAGCCAGCAGCTCGGCGTGATCGACCAGAGCAACCTGCGCTGGGGCGGCTCGCTTGTTGGACGAGGTGGCATCCTGGTCGATCGCTTGATGCTGTTCTTCACCGGCGGCTGGGCGTTTGGCGACATCCTTCACACCAGCACTGCTCCCGGATTCCCGGTTGACCAGTTTACCAATCACCAAAGCGGTCTGACTGCCGGCGGTGGCATCGCTTACGCGATCACCAACAATCTGATCGGTAAGATCGAGTACCGCTACTACGATTTTGGCAGGTACGACCGAACAGGCAATCCGCTCACGCCGAACGGACAACTAGCCTACAGCGTCAACAGCACCTACTCGGTGGTGACGCTCGGCCTGGACTTCAAATTTGGAGGCCCCGTCGTCGCGAAATACTGAGGGTTCGCCGTGATTGGCGCGTTCTTCGGGTCCTGCTCTGTCATGTGAGAGAGCTGGCTTACCCGTTAGGGAAAGCAACGACTGCTTCCGTGGTGAGGCGAGGAAATCGGATTTAGGATTGCAGGGGGATTTTATGTACCGACAGACGAAATTGGCTTTGGTGGCAGGTATTTTGATCGGTCTGGGGGTGACGGGTGTCGCCTCAGCCGCAGATATGGCGCTCAAGGCTCGCCCAGTGGCCGCGCCTCTGTACAACTGGACCGGCTGCTACCTCGGCGGCAATGTTGGCGGTGGCTGGACCCGAGTGGATACGATGCGGGTATTGCAAGATCCGGCCATACCTGCAGCTGCAAACTACGGCCGTGAAGACGACAGTGGTTTTATTGGCGGCGGTCAGGCCGGTTGCGACTTCCAGACCGGCAACGTGGTGTTTGGCGTGCTGAGCACGTTCGACTTCGGCCGCATCAACGGCTCGCACGCACTCACGGACTTCCCGACGTTCTCGGAGACGAACAATCTCAATGCGGTCTACTCGGCGACGGGCAGGATCGGCTATCTGTGGACGCCGTCGTTTCTCGGTTACGTGAAGACCGGCTGGGCGCTGATGCAAAACAAGAATCAAGTGTTGCAGCCGGGCGGCGCTCTCTCTGAGTCCGCTAGCTACTCGTTGCCTGGAATGACGGTCGGCGTTGGCGGTGAGTGGATGTTTACGCCAAACTGGTCGGTGTTCGTCGAATACAACTATATGTGGATCGAAGACACGTCGGGACAGCATTTCAACGCGGCCCCGGGTCTGGTCGCGCCTGGCGAGGTCCTGAGTATCAAACAGACCGCGCAAACAGCCCTGGTCGGCGTCAATTACAAATTCCACTGGAATTGATCCGCCGTCGTCAAATACAGGGGATTCGCCCTGGGTTGATCGGTGGTCGCTGCGGATTGCTGCTCCGTCGTATAGCGGAGCAGGTGCCGCCTTTCCAAGAGAGCGAGCGATGATTGTTTCCGCATTAATGCGAAGAATTGCGATCGTGATGGCAGCCGCGGCGCTCTCTGCCGCGGTCGCGGGATGCGTCAGCGATTCGGCCGCGGCTGTTGCGAAAAAGTCCGACCGTACAATGAAGTTGCGTTACTACGGTGGACCGAAATCTCCGATGTGGTCGGGCCGGTAAGCAGCAAGAGAAGATTCGCGCAATTTGACGCGACTGCGCCACGGCCTGCCAGCCGCCACAGTGTGCCATCTTGAATTCATTGGAGAGCGCAGTCGCAGCCGCCTTCTCGGCCCTTAGATCTGCAAAAGAAAATTAGGAACGGTGAAAGCGATTACCAGACGACGACAGCGCAGAGCACCGCTAGCGGCAGAACCGCAACGCCGAGATACATCCAGGTCCGGTACGCACCAGCGTCCTTGGGCAGGATGAAAAGATTGACGACAAGCCACGCGCAAATGCCGAAACCTATCAGCACGCGGATGAGATCGCCCGGTGTTTCGTACGCCGACCAGAAGTGTTCAATCTGGGGGCTGGCCACGCGCGCGGTCATCACCGTCAGCACGATCAGAAAAAGCGTGCGGAAAGCCACGCCTCCAATCCAGACACTAAAAGACGGCTCAGGATCGGAGCTTCTTGCCCTATTCGCTTGATTTGCTTGCACCTTCATATTGGCGCGCATAGCACAATCCTGCATCAATTATGCCCAAAAACATATCTCTCATCGCGGTGCAGCAGCAATGGGTTATTTTATTTCTATGCATAAATTAAGTGAGACAGGGATGCTTACTCTTTTCGGCACGCCGCGTATTCGGGCGACCTGACCGCTTTTTTTCCCCCACCGGATGAAGGAAAGAGGTGTCGCGATCGCCAAGTCTGGGCTTCAATGGGGCATCACGGACCAGGAGATGAGCGCATGAGCGGCGGAGCGAAGGCGATCAGAATGTCCGCCATCGTTGTGGCGATCGCTTCCTTGTTCGCCCTTCCCGCGTACGCACAGGGCTTCGGCAAGAAGGGTGGGCGAGGGAGGCCTTCGGTCGAAAACCATCCGAAAATCGACGAGAAGGCCTACAAAGCCGCGCTGGATCGAATTCCAACACCCAAACAGGGTTACGATCCCTGGGGGCAGGCGCGCCAGTCCGACCCTCCGAAGACAACGGGCAAGCCAGCCCAATAACGATTCTCGCAGGGGTCCAGGGGCTTCGTCGAACCCGGCCTCGCCGGGAGAGTGGGGCTTACCGATGCACGCCTGAATGGGCGTGGTCGCGGCGTTCGCCAGGCTGTCTTGCGCGCTTTTTGAGTGATGCGCCTGGCTGCTAATCTTTTATGCAGTCGCCGTTTGTTTCTTGCGCTTACCCAAGGTTGCTACCATCATCACTGGCAGAGACAACAAGACGCCGAAAAGGCGTCGAGCATCGACCAGGAAACGTCCAGGCCAGTTCGTTTGGGTTGTCTCAAGCCAAATGGAGGCTGCAATGTATCGAAATCTTGCCGTCATCGCCGGTGCACTCACGATTCTTTCCGGAGCGCTCTTCGTATCCAACAGCGCCCAGGCGGGCGCTTCAGCCAGCGCGCCGTCGAAATATTCCCGGACGGCGAATCAGGTGGCTGCCAATCAAGGCCAGAGCAAGCGAAACGACTACAGGATTACCGAATATTCGTCGTCGTCCGCGCGAAACCATCAGCACTGACGCCGGCGATTTGATAGCTCAATTTGCGCGCCATCGATGCTGATGGCGCGGGATCGTGGTGCTGTGCGCTAGTCGCTCTCGACCTGCCGATGGAGCGTGCCGGCGGCGTGGCGCGGCGAGTTGACATCACGGATCCATGTGCGCGCCGCAGACAGCACCTCGGGCAGCAGCGCATCGACCTCGTCCTTGGTCATGCCCGGGCGAATCCGCGGGTCATACAGGATGTTGAGAAGATACTGGTCGTAGACGTCGAAGAAGCCCATCTGGACATCGTCGTTGAACATGGTCCAGGGCACCGAACTGTCGTCATTGATGGCGCCAAGCGCCTGCAGCAGTTCCTCGTAGGCGCAGTCGTAGAAGGTAAAATCTCCAGCGTCGACCGGCACGATCGCCTCTGCGCGGCGGATGCGAAAGCGCTCATCCTTGCCGATGCCGGACAAACACTGCGGGCTGAGTGATTGTTGAATCTGCTTCGCCCTGTCCTTGCCGTACAGTGTGCGGATGGTCTGAGCCAGATTGCGGTCGCCGACAAGCCGGACCACGAAATTAGCTTCCCGGCGGTCGTTGGTGATGGCGACGTCGAGATGGTTCACATGCGCCCGAATATCGTCAACGATGGCGGCGATCTGCGGACGCCGGTCGGGTAATCCGTGGCTCTCCACGAAGATCCTGATCGGCTCGTCGAATTTGCGCACGCGTTCGGCTGGCTTGTCGAGCTGCAATTCGGCGCCGAACGCGATCTTGAAAAAGCCCTCCTTGATTTCGTCGTTGGTGAAATCGGTCCGCGCGGAGGCGCGCCGGCTACTGATGTCGGGGTTCTCCGCCTGCGCCGGGCTGACGGCTAATCCCGCGAGCGCGATCGAGGCGAAGGCTGCCAGCGTCAGTTTGCGGATCAGGCACGCCGTTCCCGCGCTCTCTGAAGAGGGAGACACATTCGCGAACTTGACCGACATTGCCGCCATCTCACGAGGTTAAAAAATAATATCTTTCGGCGCGGCTGCGCGACTCTACCAAGCAAGGTTCATACCGTCCGCCGGTCGCAATATAGCGATGGCGAAATAGGATTTCGGGATGGAGCGGAATGCCTTGTTATAGGGATTCTGTGGGCTGCCCCGATCCAGCGCGGAACGACAGTCCACCGGTCATTCGACCGACCGCTGGTTCGCGATCGTCGTGCCGCCGCAAGCCGATCCCGGAGGGTCCCTCAATCAAGGCGTCATTCTCGGGGCGTAAGAGAAAATGGCGCCGTCGGAGAATTCCGCGAGCAAGCGAGAACAAGGCATGCCCAAGCGGAATCGACGCATCGGAAATGGGGCGCGTCTTTATGAGATTCCTATATCATCGCCGCTACGTTCGCCTCGAAAACCTATGCGTCGAGTGGCACTTCAGCGCGGCTGATAGGGCTAACGGCCGGGTTGGGGGGTGCGATCCCATATTGATCCACCGCAAGCCACAATTCCCTGCAACGCGCCATGGTTAGCCAAATAGGCGTGACGAGAGCATGATCCGGAAAATGGGAACCGGTTTTCCGAAGCCTGCTCAAACAAAAGGATGAGATCATGATCCGATTCAACCTGATCGGATCCTGAGCTAGGAGAATTCCATGTTGGACATCGTCATGCTTGCCCTCGGGCTGGGCTTCTTCGTGGTGGCCGTCGGTTACACCTATGCCTGCGAGCGGCTTTAGATTTTGTTGGCGTTCTCGTACGCCGCGGGCCGTTATCGGCTGCGTCCGAAAACGCGTTGGAGGAGCACAGCCATGATTTTCGACTATTCCCTCGCCGGCCTCGTCTCAGCGGGGCTCTTGGTTTACCTGACCTACGCGCTGCTGCGGCCGGAGCGGTTCTGAAACCGCACGAGGCCTGCGTCCCGCATTCGCCGCATCCAGGCATTCGGTTCTCACCACGTCCAAACCCCCGAGTGTTCGACCTCCGAGTGTTCAAACTTCAAGTGTTCAAACTTCAAGGCATACCACCATGACCGCCATTGGCTGGATCCAAATTCTTCTTTTCTGTGCGATCATCGTCGCGCTGGTCAAACCGCTCGGCTGGTACATGACGCGCGTGTTCAATGGGGAGCGCACGTTCCTTTCCCCGGTTCTGCGGCCGGTCGAGGCCGCGCTTTACTGGATCGGCGGCGTCGACGAGAAACGCGAGCAGCACTGGCTGACCTATACGGTCGCCATGCTGTTCTTTCATGCCGGCGGCTTCCTCATCCTTTATGGGCTGATGCGGCTGCAGGCCTCACTCCCGTTCAACCCGGCGGAGCAAACCGCCGTCGCGGAGGACCTCTCGTTCAACACCGCGATCAGCTTCATCACCAACACCAACTGGCAGAATTACGGTGGTGAAAGCACGATGTCTTATCTCGTGCAGATGCTCGGACTGACGCATCAGAATTTCCTCTCTGCCGCAACGGGCATCGCGCTGGCGGTGGCGCTGATCCGCGGCTTCTCCCGCTCCTCGATGCGCACCGTCGGCAATTTCTGGGTCGATGTGACGCGCACCACGCTGTATGTCCTGCTGCCGATCTGCGTCGTCTACACGCTGTTCCTGGTCTGGCAGGGCATGCCGCAGACGCTCGGTGCTTATGTCGATGCGACGACGCTGGAAGGCGCGAAGCAAACCATTGCCGTCGGCCCGGTGGCCTCCCAGGTCGCGATCAAGATGCTCGGCACCAATGGCGGCGGCTTTTTCAACGCCAACGCCGCGCATCCGTTCGAAAACCCGACCGCGCTGTCCAATTTCGTGCAGATGCTCTCGATCTTCCTGATCGGCGCCGCGCTGACCAACGTGTTCGGCCGCATGGTCGGTAACCAGCGCCAGGGCTGGGCGATCCTCGCCATCATGGGCGTGCTGTTCCTCTCCGGCGTCGCCGTCACCTATTGGGCCGAAGCCAATGGCACGACCGCCCTGGAAGCGCTCGGGCTGACCGGCGGCAACATGGAAGGCAAGGAAGTCCGCTTCGGCATCATCGCCTCATCGCTGTTCGCGGTCATCACCACGGACGCCTCCTGCGGCGCGGTCAATGCCATGCATGACAGCTTCACCGCGCTTGGCGGCATGATCCCGCTGATCAACATCCAACTCGGCGAAATCATCGTCGGCGGCGTCGGCTCCGGCCTTTACGGCATGCTCATCTTTGTCATCGTCGCGATCTTTGTCGCCGGCCTGATGGTCGGCCGCACCCCGGAATATGTCGGCAAGAAGATTGAAGCGCGCGAGGTCAAGATGGCGATGCTCGCCATCCTGGTGCTGCCGCTGATGTATCTCGGCTGGACCGCCGTTGCCGTTGTCTATCCGCCAGCAGTGGCTTCGATGGCCAATGCGGGCCCGCACGGCTTCACCGAGGTGCTCTATGCCTACACCTCGCAAACCGGCAATAACGGCTCGGCGTTCGCCGGCCTCACCGGCAACACCCTTTTCTACAACGTCACCGGCGGGATGGCGATGTTCGTCGGCCGGTTCTTCATGATCATCCCGGCCATGGCGATGGCGGGCTCGCTCGCGGGCAAGAAGTCGATCCCGCCGTCGGCCGGCACCTTGCCGACCACGGGCGGCCTGTTCGTCGGCCTGGTCGTCGGCGTGATCCTGATCATCGGCGGTCTCACCTTCTTCCCGGCGCTCGCGCTCGGCCCGATCGTCGAGCATCTGGCTGACAACGCCAACACCCTGTTCTGATCGCTCATTCGGAGTTGCTTCCATGGAAGTCGTCCAAAAAATGAACAAGCGGATGCCGGTCTCGGCGATGCTCGATCCAAAGATCGTGATGCCCGCGATCGGTTCGTCCTTCCGCAAGCTCGATCCGCGGGTCATGATCAAGAGCCCCGTGATGTTCGTGGTCGAGGTCGTGGCCGCGCTGACGACCGTCATTTTCCTGCGCGACCTCGCGACGGGCGGCGGGGGCCTCGGCTTCACCTTCCAGATCATCGTATGGCTGTGGTTTACGGTGCTGTTTGCCAATTTCGCCGAGGCGGTTGCCGAAGGCCGCGGCAAGGCCCAGGCCGAATCGCTGCGGAAAACCCGCACCGAGAGCCAGGCCAAGCTGTTGACCGGCTCCGACAAGACCTATCGGCTGGTGGTGGGCACCAGCCTCAAGGTCGGCGATGTCGTGCTGGTCGAGGCCGGCGACAACATTCCCTCCGATGGCGAAGTGATCGAGGGCGTGGCTTCCGTGAACGAGGCCGCGATCACCGGCGAATCCGCGCCCGTGATCCGGGAGTCCGGCGGCGACCGCTCGGCGGTGACCGGCGGCACCCAGGTGCTGTCGGACTGGATCCGCGTTCGTATCACCGCGGCGCAGGGCTCGACCTTCATCGACCGCATGATCAGGTTGGTCGAGGGCGCCGAGCGGCAGAAGACGCCGAACGAGATCGCGCTGAACATCCTGCTCGCCGGGCTGACCATCATCTTCGTGTTCGCGACCGTGACCATTCCGAGCTACGCCGCCTATGCCGGCGGCCAGATATCGGTCATCATTCTGGTGGCGCTGTTCGTGACGCTGATTCCGACCACCATCGGTGCGCTGTTGTCGGCGATCGGCATCGCCGGCATGGACCGGCTGGTGCGTTTCAACGTGCTTGCGATGTCGGGACGCGCGGTCGAAGCCGCCGGTGACGTCGATACGCTGTTGCTCGACAAGACCGGCACGATCACGCTCGGCAACCGGCAGGCGACGGCGTTTCGTCCCCTCCGCGGCGTGACCGAACAGGAGCTGGCGGACGCCGCGCAGCTCGCCTCATTGGCAGACGAGACCCCCGAGGGACGCTCGATCGTCGTGCTGGCAAAGGAAAAATACGGTATCCGCGGCCGCGACATGGTGGAACTGGCCGCAACCTTCATTCCGTTTACGGCCCAGACCCGCATGAGCGGCGTCGATGCGCATGGATCATCGGTCCGCAAGGGCGCGGTCGACGCGATCCTCAACTATGTCGGGGGCGGCACCTCTCAATCCATGTCGTCCGGGAACACCGTCCGCGCACTGCAACCGTCGGCCAGTTCCGACGCCACGCGCGAGATCACGGCGATCTCGGACGAGATCGCCAAGGCCGGCGGCACCCCGCTTGCGGTCGCCAGGGACGGCCGCCTGCTCGGCGTCGTCCAGCTCAAGGACATCGTCAAGGGCGGTATCCGCGAGCGCTTCGCCGAGCTGCGCCGCATGGGCATCCGCACCGTGATGATCACCGGCGACAACCCGATGACGGCAGCCGCGATCGCCGCGGAAGCCGGCGTCGACGATTTTCTCGCGCAGGCGACGCCCGAGGACAAGCTGAAGCTGATTCGTGACGAGCAGGCCAAGGGCAAGCTGGTCGCGATGTGCGGCGACGGTACCAACGACGCGCCGGCGCTTGCGCAGGCCGACGTCGGCGTCGCCATGAACACTGGCACGCAAGCGGCGCGCGAGGCCGGCAACATGGTTGACCTCGATTCCAACCCGACCAAGCTGATCGAGGTGGTCGAGATCGGCAAACAGCTTCTGATGACGCGCGGCGCGCTGACCACGTTTTCGATCGCCAACGACGTCGCCAAATACTTCGCCATCATTCCCGCGATGTTCCTGGCCTTCTATCCGCAACTCGCGGTGCTCAACATCATGCATCTGGCGAGCCCGCAAAGCGCGATCCTGTCGGCGATCATCTTCAACGCGCTGATCATCATCGCGCTGATCCCGCTGGCTCTCAAAGGCGTGGCGTATCGCGCCATCGGGGCCGGCGCACTGCTGCGCCGCAACCTGATGATCTACGGCGTCGGCGGCATCATCATTCCCTTTATCGGCATCAAGGCGATCGACCTCATCGTCGCCGCCTTGCATCTGGCCTAGCCCCGTCATTCGCGATGAGTGAAGCGATCCATAAACAGTCATTCCGGGCCGATGCAAAGCATCGAACTACGATGTGCAATTGCACATCGGAGAATCTCGAGATTCCGGGTTCGCGCCATTCGCGCGCCCCGGAATGACGGAGTCGCGGTTGCCTCGCTTCGCTCCTCGCAATGACGGAAGTATTGGAGACAAACCATGTTGAGAGAAATTCGCCCGGCCATCATCATCCTGGTCCTGCTGACCCTGATCACGGGCCTCGCCTATCCGCTCGCCATGACCGGAATCGCCGGCGTGATCTTTCCGAAGCAGGCGCAAGGCAGCCTGATCGAACGCGACGGCAAGGTCATCGGCTCCGCCCTGATCGGGCAGGAGTTCAGGGACGAAAAATACTTCCATGGCCGGCCCTCGGCGACGACGGCGCCGGACCCGGCCGATTCCAGCAAGACGGTGCCTGCGCCATACAACGCAGCCAATTCGGGCGGATCCAATCTTGGCCCGACCAGCAAGGCGCTCAATGACCGGATCAAGGAAGACGTCGACAAACTGAAGGCGGAGAATTCCTCCGGCCCGGTCCCGGTCGATCTCGTCACCACGTCCGCCAGCGGCCTCGACCCCGACATCTCGCCCGAGGGTGCGCTGTTCCAGGTGCCGCGCGTCGCGAAAGCGCGGAATATGCCGGAGGATCGCGTCCGCCAGCTGGTGGCGGAAAACACCGCAGGCCGCTTTGCGGGATTGCTCGGCGAACCCAGGGTTAACGTATTGGCGCTCAATCTGGCGCTGGATGCGGCTGCGTCGAAATAACGGCGCTGATAGCAAGATCGCGTTGAGTTGAATCAGCGCCATCACGCAAGTCAGCTCGCACCGCTTGCGGGGAGAGGGAGAAGTCGTCCGCTCGGCTTCAACCGGCTCTAGGCCCGGCGAGCCCTCAGGACTATATTACCGATATGGCCCAGCAGCAGCGCCGCGATCCAGAACAACGCCCCTCGCCGGAAGCCCTGCTGGAAGCGGCACGGCGCGAGAACAGTCAGGCTGGGCGCCTCAAGATCTTTGTCGGCGCCGCTCCCGGCGTCGGCAAGACCTATGAGATGTTGCAGAGCGCGCGCGCCAAGCAGAAGGCCGGCGCCGATGTGGTGATCGGCGTGGTCGAGACCCACGGGCGGGCCGAGACGCAGGCGCTGCTCGAGGGTCTTGAGATCCTCCCGCGCAAACGGCTCGAATACCGGGACCAGATTCTCGAGGAAATGGATCTCGACGCGCTGATCGCGCGCCATCCGCAGATCGCGCTGGTCGACGAACTCGCCCATACCAACGCGCCCGGCAGCCGCCATCCGAAGCGCTATCTCGACGTCGAGGAACTGCTCGATCGCGGCATCGACGTCTACACCGCGGTCAATATCCAGCACATCGAGAGCCTCAACGACGTGGTCGCCCAGATCACGCATGTGCGGGTGCGCGAGACCGTGCCGGATTCCGTGTTCGATCGGGCGGACGCGATCGAATTGATCGATCTGACGCCGGACGACCTGATTCAGCGGCTGAAGGAAGGCAAGGTCTACGTCCCCAAACAGGCCGAGCGCGCGCTCGAGCATTACTTCTCGCCGGGGAATCTGACCGCGTTGCGGGAGCTGGCGCTGCGGCGGACCGCCGAGCGCGTCGACGAACAGCTTCTCACGCACATGCAGGCCAACGCGATCGCCGGCCCCTGGGCCGCCGGCGAGCGCATCCTGGTTTGCCTCAGCGAGGATCCGCGGGCGGCGGGACTCGTGCGTTACACCAAGCGGCTGGCGGACCGGCTGCACGCGCCATGGACCGCCATCAGCATCGAGACCCGGCGTAGCCTGCAATTGACCGACGAGCAGCGCGACCGGCTTGCCGATACGCTGCGGCTCGCCGAGGCGCTGGACGGTGAGGCGATCACCATTCCCGGCGTCGGACGCCGCATCGCCGACGACATCATCAGCTTTGCGCATGCCAACAACGTGACCCAGATCATCATCGGAAAATCGACGCGTACCTGGTGGTTCGAACTCAGGCGCGGCTCCGTGGTGCATGACCTGGTGCGGCGTGCCGGCAATATCAGCGTCAACGTGATCGCCGGCGAGGAACTTGCGGCCGACCCGGTTCCGAAGAAGACCGTGCGCGCGGCGGAACGGCCCGAGCCGTTCCATCCGTGGCCATATCTGATGGCGCTGTTGATTGTGGCCATCGGCCTCGGCGCGGGCGCTCTGATCCAGCCGCTATTCGGCATCGAGAATGTCGATCTCGTGTTCCTCACCGCGGTGGTGGGGGTCGCGGTTCGCTACGGCCTGTGGCCATCGCTGTTGGCCAGCGTCGCGGCGTCGTTGTGCTACAACTTTTTCTTCTTGCCGCCGATCTATACCTTCACGATCACCGACCCGACCAATGTCGCGGCCTTCTTCTTCTTCATGCTGATCGCCATCCTGGTTTCGAACGTCGCCGCGCGGGTGCGCACCCAGGCCGACTCCGCGATCGGCAGGGTGCGGACCACGGAATCGCTCTACGCCTTCAGCCGCAAGCTCGCGGGCACCGCGACGCTGGACGACGTGTTGTGGGCAACCGCCTATCAGATCGCGTTGATGCTGAAGGTGCGCGTGATGTTGCTGTTGCCCGAGGACGGCGTCCTGACCGTGAAGACGGGCTACCCACCGGAAGACGAACTCGACAAGGCCGATCTCGCCGCCGCGAACTGGGCGTGGAACAACGACCGCTCGGCCGGGCGCGGCTCGGATACGCTGCCGGGCGCCAAGCGCCTGTTCCTGCCGATGCGAACCGGGCGAGGGCCGATCGGCGTCATCGGCATCGACAACGACAAGACCGGGCCGCTGCTGACGCCGGACCAGCGCCGATTGCTGGATGCGCTGGTGGATCAGGGCGCGCTTGCGATCGAGCGCGTGTTGCTGGTGGAGGACATGGATCGGGTCAAGCGCACTGTGGAATCCGACCGTTTGCGCTCGGCGCTGTTGACCTCGATCTCGCACGATCTCAAGACGCCGCTGGCCTCGGTTCTGGGCGCTGCTTCCACGATGCGCGATCTGTCCAGCGGCCTGACCGACGCCGAAAAGCGCGATCTGCTCGCTACCGTGATCGACGAGTCGGAGCGACTCAACCGCTTCATCGCCAATCTGCTCGATATGACCAAGCTGGAATCCGGCGCCGTGGTGCCGAATACGGCACGGCACGATATCGACGAGATCGTCGGCAGCGCCTTGCGGCGCGCCGGCAAGATTCTCGCGCATCACAAAGTCTCGCTCGATCTCGACGCCGAATTGCCGATGCTGGAGCTGGATGCGGTGCTGTTCGAGCAGGCGCTTTTCAACCTCTTGGACAACGCGGCCAAATATGCGCCCGTGGACACCACGATCTCGATCAGGGGTTGGCGGGAAAATGCCTGGGTCACCCTGCAGATCATCGACGAAGGCGCGGGCATTCCGCGCTCGGAGCTGGAGAGCGTGTTCGACAAGTTCTACCGCGCACAAAAGGGTGACCATGTCCGCCCCGGCACCGGACTCGGGCTTGCGATTGCCCGCGGCTTCATCGAGGCGATGCACGGCACGATTTCGGCCGATAACCGTGCCGACCGCAGCGGTGCCGTACTGACCATCCGATTGCCGATCCCGGCGGATAACAAAGCGTTTTCGAGCGAAGTGGATACCGCCGCATGAGCGCCGCGCCGATCAAGGTTCTTGTCATCGACGATGAACCGCCGATCCGCAAGCTCTTGCGGATGGGGCTGACGACGCAGGGCTACGAGATCCTGGAGGCCCCCAGCGGCAAGGTGGCGCTCGAATTGCTGGCGCAGGATCCGGCGCTCATTATTCTCGACCTCGGCCTTCCCGACATCCAGGGCCATGACTTGCTGCGCATGATCCGCGGTCGCAACGACAGCGTTCCGATCGTCGTGCTGTCGAGCCGTGGCGATGAGGCGGGCAAGGTCCAGGCTCTCGATCTCGGCGCCGACGATTATCTGACAAAACCGTTCGGAATGGATGAACTGCTGGCCCGCATGCGGGCGGCGCTGCGGCACCAGTTGCAGGTCCATGGCGAGCGCCCCGTGTTCAAGACCGGCGATCTTTCGGTCGACCTGGTGCGCCGCATCGTCAAGGTCGGCGACAGGGACGTCAAGCTCTCGCCAAAGGAATACGAATTGCTGCGCGTGCTGGCGCAGCACGCCGGCAAGGTGCTGACCCACCGCTTCTTGCTCAATGAGCTGTGGGACGAGCTGACCGACGCGCAGTATTTGCGGGTCTATGTGCGGCAACTCAGGCAGAAGATCGAAGCCGACCCCGAACGCCCGCAATTCGTCCTGACCGAAACCGGCATCGGCTATCGGCTGCGCGCGCCGGACTGATGGGTGGCAGTCGCTTTGATCCCATCGCCCCCGTGCGGAGGGGGCGAACCAATCGGGGCCATGAATGATGCGCTTTCTGGAGCGACGATGAAAATCTCTGACCTGCTTTCGCCGACGGCCGTCATGATCGACGTCCGGGCCTCGAACAAACGGCTGCTGCTGGAGGAATTGGCGGCCAAGGCCGCGGCCGGTCTCGGCGTGCCCGTCGCCGGGATCGCGTCCTACCTTCTCAAGCGGGAAGACCTGGGGTCGACGGGGATCGGCCGTGGCGTGGCCATTCCGCATGCCCGGCTGCCGGATTTGCAACGACCTTTCGGGCTGCTTGCGAAGCTGAAGCAGCCGGTCGAATTCGACGCCATCGACGGGCAACCGGTGGACATCGTATTCGTTCTGTTGTTGCCTGCGGCAGTGGAGAATGAAGCGCTCGCTGCGCTCGCACTGGTGGCCCGGACCTTGAGATCGCCTGAGAATCTCGCCCGATTGCGGGCTGCGAAGAACACCGCCGAGCTGTTGGCGGCGGTGGCCTGATGACGACCCATTTCTGACACTCGGTCTGAGCGGTCTGTCTTGCTGCCTGCCGGTTCAGGGAAATGCTCTAATTTCTGCTTTGTTCTATATAGGCGGGTGACGCTGTCCGCATTTTTGAGGGCCAGTTTCCCTAAGGTTGCATTTTTCTGTCGACTCCTGTCGTAACAGGCGTTTACTACGTTCCTATCACCGCCCGAACCTCGGCAGACATCGGTGACTGAGAGTGTTGTGCTCCCGCCTGATCTGGGAGGCAGCATCATGCTCCAAACTCAGAAAAACCAAGTTCAGCCCATCAAGTTGAGGTGCCGCTTCGAAATGACGGCGGCAGACGCGCCTTCAAGCCATGAGTTCTGCGTGTTTGATCTCCCCGCGTGCAAGGGATGCCCGAAGGCGCAGCACACCGTCCGGACGGTGGGAAGTTCGGAAGACCCCATGAAGTCGGAAGCCTTGCGCGCATGGGCTGCGCGCACTTCCCGCCCCAAGGAATAGTTTTTCGCTCCAATCAGGGGGTCAGCCATGGATATGGAGAAGTATGTTCACAGGGAGAACGTGGCTCTGTTCAAGCAACGTCTCGCGGAAGCGCACAGTGACGCGGAGCGGGAAGTGCTTTTGAAGTTGCTGGCGGAAGAGGAGGCGAAAGAGCCTCCGCCAAAAATTGGAATTCTCAAACCGCGCTGATCTGCCGCTGCTCAGAAAGCATTGATCTCAGCCCGAGTTTAATTCTGATTACATTGGGCAACTGCCCTCTCCGAAGCTCAGTGGAATGGCCATGGAAAAGTGTATCCACGGCGAGAACCTCAGGCTCTATCGCAAAGTTTTTTCCGCGACGACCAGGGAGGAACAGCGAAAGGCGCTGATCGATCTCATCCGCGATGAAGTCGCGAAAGAATCTCTGTCCAAAAAAACCGGATAGGCTTGACCCTTGTGGGATCGCCGCCGAATGCATTCTTGCTGGCCGCTTCATTCCTCGCGTCCAGGCGACTATGCCAAGGCACTCCAGCAGATTGCAGCAACCCGGAGTGAGTTAATTGGCATCGAGGCAAAGCGCGCGGATGGGGTTACGGGCGCAAGCATCGTCGCCACAGCTGTCCCAGTCACTCCTGGCTCGCCAGCCGCTCCAGGCTTCGTGGTGGTACGCCGGGCAATACGGATTTCCCGGTTCAATAGTCGCGCAATAGGTGCTCCCGGCGTAGTGGCTGGGGTGGGCTGTCACATGCCGAGCCAACGCGGGTCCTGCGAGCAAACAAGAAAGGGCTGCGGCAACGCCTATCAGTCTGAATTTCGTCATGCGTTCCTCCCTTTGGTTCCGGTAACGCAAGCGACCAAATGGGTCAGCGCTCGCGGGTTCCGACCCTGGTTCTTAAAAGAAACTTGCTTCCTAAAAGAGAATTGAGTGTTCAACGCGCATCGGCGGCCTGCACATAAGCCGTCTTGCTGGGTTGATGCGGGCAAATTCCGGCGGGTGACGCGATGCAGCCTATCGGCCAGACTAATGGTTGCCCTCAGGCGAATGAGACGAACGCCATGTCCAGTGTCGAGTCTCCGCGCGAGGTGCCAGCGCTAAGATGCGAGATTTGCGCTGCCCCGATGGAATACAGAGGCAATCTGCCGGCCACGCTCACCAAGAAGGCCGCAAGGTTTTTTCGGTGCTGCCAATGCGACCATTTTCGCGTGCAGCCGCTGTAGGGCCGCCTTCGCCGTCCGCCGGTTAGCCGCCTGGAAAAATCTTCCATCTGGTCGCTATCGAGGCATAGCTGACATGGTCGGAGCTAGCGCTGGCTGGACCCGGTCGCGAAGGGCCCATTTCGGACACGGGCATAGCCGGACATCGGCCCGCAATTCTGCTATATAGCCAATTTCCCCGAGCTTTGGGGGTGCATCTTGAGCGGCGAGCACGTAGAGCGGCGGCTGGCAGCTATTCTGGCGGCGGATGTCGCTGGGTACAGCCGCCTGATGGGGGACGACGAAGAAGGCACGCTGGCCCGGCTAAAGTCTATCAGAAAGACCCTCGTTGATCCCGCGATAGCCTCCCATCGTGGCCACATCGTCAAGACGACCGGCGACGGTATGCTGGTCGAGTTTGCGAGCGCCGTCGATGCGGTGCGCAGTGCAGTTGAAGTCCAGCGCAGCATGGCCGAGCAGAACGCTGCCGTGCCGCAGGATCAAAGGATCGAATTCCGCATCGGCATCCATGTCGGTGACATTATTTTCGATGAAAGCGATATCTTCGGCGACGGCGTCAACATTGCTGCCCGCCTTGAGGGTATCTCCGAACCGGGAGGGGTCTGCGTCTCCGATGACGCCCAACGTCAAATCCGAGCGAAGGTCGATGTCGCGTTCGACGATATGGGTCCACAGACGCTAAAGAACATCGCCGAGCCGATGCGCGTTTGGCGAGTGCAGATTGGTATCTCCTCCACCTCGGCCCCTCGCAAGAGTGCTTCTGCCTCGTCGAGCCAAAGCCTCGCGTTTCCCGACAAACCCTCCATCGCGGTGCTGCCCTTCCAGAACATGAGCGGTGATCCCGAGCAGGAATACTTCGCCGACGGCATGGTGGAAGACATCATCACCGCGCTGTCGCGGTTCAAGTCCCTCTTCGTGATCGCAAGAACCTCGAGCTTCACCTACAAGGGCAAAGCCGTCGATATCAAACAGATCGGGCGCGAGCTTGGCGTGCGGTACGTGCTCGAGGGCAGTGTGCGCAAAGCGGGTTCTCGGTTGAGGATCGCCGGGCAGCTCATCGACGCAACGACTGGTGCTCATTTGTGGGCGGACAAGTTTGAGGGCCGCTTGCAGGATGTTTTCGATCTGCAAGACACCGTTGCGACAAGCGTTGTGGGCGCGATAGCTCCGAGGTTGATACAGGCCGATGTCGCGCGTGCCAAGCGCAAGGCACCAATGAGCTGGGACAGTTACGACTACTACCTGCGCGGTCTCGCGCTTCTTGGTCGGCGCACGCCGGAGACGACCGACCAAGCTATGGAGTTGTTTCGAAAAGCAATGGACCTTAATCCTGAGTTCGGCTTGGCTCAGGTCATGGTTGCGGCTTGCCTATTCAACAAAACGAATTTGTTTGGTCGGCCTCTCGCGGACCAAGAACGCTCCGAGGCACTGCAGTTAGCCACGCGCGCTTTGGATCTTGCCGGGCATGACGAAGTTGTCTTAGTGCAAGCCTCCCTCATTTTTGCATATTTGAACGATGAATTTGAACGCGGTTCTGATTTGGCCGATCGAGCCTTGGTTATCAATCCGAACCTTTCGGCAGGCTGGAATGCCCGTGGGTGGATTAGCGTATCTCTCGGTGACGGCGCGCGTGCCTTGGACGCCTTTGATCGCGCGTTCAGACTTAATCCGGCCGACGATGTGATAGTCCTGCTTGCGATGGAGGGGAGATGTTGTGCGTTAGGCTTACTGGACCGATATAGTGAAATGCTTGAATTGGCCAAACAATTGCTCGCTCGACATCCAAGCGATCTATATGGTTGGTTTTTGCCGTGCGTGGTAGACCCAGACCCGGCTCGGACGGCAGATGCTGCTGGTCACATCCGCGCTCTCTACCCGCATCTGCGCTGTTCGCATCTGAGACGAATATTTTACACCCGAAGCTCAAAGCATCGAACGATGTTAGTAGACGCTATCGCCCGTCTTGGTTTGCCGGGATGAGCAGCACTCCCTGCTTTTGCTGCGGTGCATGAGTCTCTTCTTGGCACATCGCGCCAATTCGCTGCGCTGCGCAATCTGGTCGCTATCGAGACATAGCAGACATCGATCAAACTGTACCGATCAAACTCGATTTATTAGTACGCATTCCAACAACCAGGACGCGGATGGTCGTTGACTGATTTGCCCGTCGAGACTGGGCAAGAATGTCGGGCGTTTTTGGAATTCGATGTGCGATGCTCGGCCTTGTCGGCGGAACCCTTGTTGCGGTCGACGGCGCCCTGTTCCACGGCAACGCCAGCAAGGAGAGCATTTTGGGATCGCGGATATGCGGCGTCCAGGAAATCCAAAAAGCGGGAACCGTCGCCGCCTGCGAAGATTATTTTCCTGCAACCGGAGAACAATCATGGCACGAAAATATTCGAAGAAGGCATCCGCCAAGGTCGAACGCGCGATGAAGGAACGCAACGCCGGTACCTTGAAGAGTGGCCGTTCGGGGCGGAAGGTCAGGAGCCGCAAGCAGGCGATCGCGATCGGTCTTTCCGAGGCGAGGGCGGCAGGAATGAAGGTCCCGAGGAAGACCTCGAAGAAGCGGGCTGCCGGGAAATCGGGACGCAGATCGAAGACTTAGCCGACATTTTACCTGCCCGGGATTGTTCCGGGCGCTGGCCAGCGCATGGTAGGCTGTGAATTATTCAGCTTGCGTGGGATCGACCGTGTCCTTGAAAAATCTCTCCACCTACCGGAAGAAGCGGGATTTCGAAAAGACCGCGGAGCCGAGCGGCGATGCGCCGATCAGGCCGTCAAAACAGCGGCGTTTCGTGATCCAGAAGCATGCCGCGACTCGGCTGCATTACGATCTGCGGCTCGAATTCGACGGCGTCTTCAAATCCTGGGCGATCGCCAAGGGTCCCTCGCTCGATCCGCACGACAAGCGGCTCGCCGTGGAAGTGGAGGATCATCCGCTCGATTACGGCGATTTCGAAGGCACCATTCCGAAGGGCCAGTATGGCGGCGGCACCGTGCAGCTCTGGGACCGCGGTTATTGGGAATCGGACGATCCGGAGAAGGGATTTGCGAAGGGCGACCTGAAATTCACGCTGCTGGGCCACAAGCTGCACGGCAGCTGGGTGCTGGTGCGGATGCGCCACGACCGCGACGGGGGCAAGCGCACCAACTGGCTGCTGATCAAGCATCGCGACGAATATGCCCGCGAAGGCGAGGCCAATAACGTCCTGGATGCCGATCGATCGGTTGCCTCCGGGCGCAGCATGGATCAGATCGCCGCCGGCAAGGGCAACGCACCCAAGCCATTCATGACGGCGAGGTCCCGCCGCGGGAGGGCCGACGCGGTGTGGCATTCGAACCACGGCGATGTCGCCGAGGCGCGGGCCGAGGACAGGAAAGCGACGGCGCGGGCAGCGAAGGTGACGAGGGCCGTGAAGGTTGCCGGCATGCCGGATTTCGTCGCGCCCGAACTCTGCATGTCGGTCGATCGGCCGCCGAGTGGAGAGGACTGGTGCCACGAGATCAAATTCGACGGCTATCGCGTCCAATTGCGCGTCGAGGACGGCGAGGCCCGGCTGAGGACGCGCAAGGGCCTGGACTGGACGAACAAGTTCGGATCGATCGCGAAAGAGGGCAGCGCGCTGCCCGATGTGCTCATCGACGGCGAGATTGTCGCGCTCGATCAGCATGGCGCGCCGGATTTCTCCACGCTGCAAGCGGCCATTTCCGACGGCAAGACCGACGATCTGATCTTCTATGCCTTCGATCTGTTGTTTGCCGAGGGGCAAGACCTTCGCCGCCTGCCGCTGCGCGAGCGCAAGGCGCGGCTGATGCAGTTGCTGGAAGCGGCGCGGCTTACGGCAAAAGCCAGGTCGATCCGCTATGTCGAGCATTTCGAAGCCGACGGAGAGGCGGTGATGGAATCGGCGCGCAAGCTGTCGCTCGAAGGCATCGTCTCCAAGAAGCTCAGTGCGCCCTATCGCTCCGGCCGTTCCGAGAGCTGGACCAAGGCCAAATGCCGCGCCGGGCAGGAGGTCGTGCTCGGGGGCTGGAAGACCACCAACGGCAAGTTCCGCTCGCTGATGGCTGGCGTCCACCGCGGCGGCCACCTGGCTTTTGTCGGGATGGTTGGCACCGGTTTTGGTCAAGACAAGGTCAGGCGCCTGATGCCCGCGCTGAAGGCGATGGCCTCGGACCAAAATCCGTTCAGCGGCAAGGATGCGCCGCGCAAGACCCGCGACGTCCACTGGCTGAAGCCCGAGCTCGTCGCCGAAATCGAATTCGCGGGCTTTACCGACGGCGGAAACATACGACAGGCCGCGTTCAAGGGATTGCGCCAGGACAAGCCGGCCGACGAGATCATCGCGGAAAAACCGGTCATGATCAGACCAGCCAAAACAGCGGGAAAGCCCGCGGCCAGATACGGAAAGACGGTGCGTGGCAAGGCCTCTGCTATGTCGGCGGCGAACAGGTCCAGCGAGGTGATGGGCGTCGTCATTTCAAAGCCCGACAAGGAGCTGTGGCCGGACGGCGGCGACGGCAGAAGTGTGACCAAACTCGATCTCGCCCGCTATTTCGAGACTGTCGGCGACTGGATGATCGGATATCTGAGGGGACGGCCGTGCTCGATCGTCCGCGCACCTGACGGTATCAAGGGCGAGACATTCTTCCAGCGCCACGCCATGCCGGGCACGTCGAAGCTCCTGGAACTCGTGACAGTCTCCGGCGATCGCAAGCCCTATCTGCAGATCGACCGCGTCGACGGACTGGCGGCGGTGGCGCAGTTGGGCGGCCTCGAACTGCATCCGTGGAATTGCGCGCCCTACGCGCCGGACGTACCCGGCCGGCTGGTGTTCGATCTCGATCCGGCGCCGGAGGTCGAATTCGCCGATGTCGTTGAGGCCGCCAGGGACATGCGGCAGCGCCTCGCCGAAATTGGTCTTGAGAGTTTCTGCAAGACCACCGGCGGCAAGGGCCTTCACGTGGTGGTGCCCTTGGCGCATGGCGCAAGGGACAAAGTGAGCTGGAAGGAGGCCAAAGTCTTCGCGCTCGGCGTCTGCCAGTGGATGGCCAATGAAAACCCCGATCAATACCTGCTCAACATGTCGAAGAAGCTGCGCAGGGGAAGGATCTTCCTCGACTATCTCCGCAACGATCGGCTGGCGACCGCGGTCGCGGTACTGTCGCCGCGGGCGCGCGAAGGCGCAACCGTCTCGATGCCGCTGACCTGGGCGCAGCTGCGCGGCGATCTCGACCCGAAGCGCTTTACCGTCCGCACCGTGCCGTCGTTGCTCGTCAGCACCAAGGCGTGGGACGGTTATGATGACGCGGCATCGTCGATCAGGAGCGCGATGAAGAAATTGGCGGAGAAAAAAATATGATCATATGCCTCTTGCGTCATTTCCGGGTCTGCGCGGCGCATCCCGGAATGACGGAGTTCGATATGCGTGCTCAAATTCTTCCGAGCAATAACAGGATCAGGAGAATGACGACCACAAGACCGAGGCCGCCGCCGCCATAATATCCGGTGCCGTAGAACGGCCCGCCGCCGATGCCGCTAAAGCCGCCGAGCAATGCGATAATGAGAATGATAAGAATGATTGTACCAAGTGACATCTATCTCTCCTCCAGCCGATCTGCGGCGCCAGTTGCATCTTCTTCGACTGGGCCAACCAGCCGTCACTGGGAAAGTTCCTGAATTGCGTCGCGGCGAAGCTGCACTCTTTATTTGTGGGAAAGCGGAACTACATGCTGTTACGTCGAAAGGGAGACAGGGATGTCCGCGCCTCTCATTGTTTCGATTCCACACAGCCTTGGCCGCGAGGAGGCGACGCGCCGCCTCAAGGCCGGACTGACGCGCGCGACCTCCAGCATTCCGGTACTCAGGGTTGACGAGGAGCGTTGGCAGGACAATCAGATGTTCTTCCGCGTCCGCGCGCTGGGGCAGGCGGCTTCGGGCCACATCGATGTCGCCGACGATCACGTCCGGCTGGAAGTCGTGCTGCCGTGGCTGTTGCAACGATTTGCGGAAGTCGCGCAGATCGCCATTCGCAATCGCGGTACGCTGCTCCTTGGCAAGCGAAGCTGACGCGCCATCTTGCGTCGCAGCATGAAGCTGGTAGCGACGAAACAAAAAAGCCGCCGCCATGTCGCGTCAGTCTGTCGTTAACGAAGTCGCGCGAACATGGATGCATGTGCGGAGGGAGGGAACCGGCCTGGAGTCGGCACAACATCCGCCGGGCCGCCCGGCCGTCGATCCCGGGCGGCCTTTCATTTTTCAGGCGTGGCCGTGTTGGTTAGGCTGCGCGCGCGATGTGCCAGAACACCGACCAGGGCTGGAGACGGTCGCCGGCCTCGCCGCCCCAGATTGGGGTACCCGGCGGTTGAGAGGCTTGGCGGGTGATGTCGGAAGACGACAGATTGGCGGTGAGATCGAGCGTCGCGCCATCGCCCATGCGCCAGTTTGCCGTCGTCAGGCCGTTGTCATGAGCCTTGGCGTCGCCGAAGACTGCGCCTGCAAGCCGCGGAAATATTTCTCGCCGGCGTATTGCGAGAAGTTCGGCCACCAGCGCCAGCCGCTGGCGTCCCGCCGGTTCGTTGCGCGATTGCCAATCCAGCGCCGCGGAATGGAAGGTCGATTCGTGAAGCGGATCGGGGACCTCATCGCCGTATTTCGCATAGGCCCAGCCGTATTCCCTGCGCCGGCCCTGCCGGACGGCGTCAGCGAGATCGCCCTTGAAATCGCAGAAGAACGGAAACGGTGTTTTCGCGCCCCATTCTTCGCCCATGAACAGCATCGGGATCATCGGCGCGAGCAGCGTGATCGCCAGCGCCGCCTCGATCGCTTCCGCGTTTACATGCCCCTCAAGCCGGTCGCCGAGCGCGCGGTTGCCGATCTGGTCGTGGTTCTGCAGAAAGTTGACGAAGGCGGTGGGCGCAAGCCTGCCGCTCGGTTCGCCGCGCAATTGCCCGCCGCGAAACGCCGAGGCCTCGCCCTGATAGACAAAGCCGGAACCGAGCGCGCGCGCCAGATCCTGCATCGGCGACTTCGTATAGTCGCCATAGTAGCCTTGGGTCTCGCCGGTCAGCAGCACGTGCCAGGCGTGATGATAATCGTCGTTCCACTGCGCGCGGTATTTTCCGCGTGGCGGATCTTGCGCGCTATCCAGCAGGCTTGCGCGGTTATCGCCGTTTTCGAGCACCAGATGGATGTGACGCCGCGTTGCGGCGGCGAGGTCGCCCACGGCCACGCTGAGGTCTTGCAGGATCGAGATTTCGCCCGGCTCGAAGATAGTATTCACCGCATCGAGCCGCAGCCCGTCGAAGCGGTATTCGCGCAGCCAGTACAGCGCGTTCTCGATCGCGAAGGCGCGAACCTGCGGCACACGATAGTCGATGACGCTGCCCCAGGGGGTCTGCGCCTCCGTGAAGAAGTTGGGCGCATAGCGGCCGAGGTAATTTCCCTCGGGGCCGAAATGATTATAGACGACGTCGAGAAACACCATCAGTCCGCGCAGATGCGCTTCGTCGATGAGGCGCTTGAGTTCCTCAGGCCGGCCATAGGCGGCTATCGGGCGCGTACCACAAGACGCCGTCATAGCCCCAGTTGCGCGTACCTGCGAAATCCGCCAGCGGCAGCAGCTCCAGTGCGGTGATGCCGGCCGCCACGAGATGATCGAGCTTGTCGATCATGGCCCTGTAGCTGCCTTCCGTCGTGAAGGTGCCGACATGGATCTCGATCAGCACAGTTTCGTGCCACGGCCGCCCGCGCCAGTCCGCCGCGCGCCAACGGTAGCTCGCATGATCGATCACCTCGCTCGGGCCAAAGACGTCCTCAGGCTGGAACGCCGAGGCCGGGTCGGGCACAGTCGATTTCGTCCGTCGATCCGGAATTTGTAGCGCGCGCCGGCCTTGGTGCCGGGAATGTCGGCGGCAAACCAGCCGTCCTCGCCGCGCGTGAGGGGGTAGGGCTTATCCAGCAGGAGATCGACTCGTTTGGCCGCCGGCGCCCACAGGCGAAAGGACGCGCCGTCCGCTGTCAACCTTGCGCCGAATTGCCGCTCGCTCATGTCGATCCCGAAAAGGCCAGCACTGAGCGGGGAGGCGCTGTAGCCTCGCTTGCCGGTGCGAAATCCGCGACGGTCTGCGTGACGTCGGCGGTGTTCAACAGTTGCTGCCAGCTTTTGTATTCCGGCATCTTCGGCAGCTTGAAAGTGATCGCTTCGGGGGCGGCATTGAGCACGATGAAAATCGGTGGCTGCCCAGGCTCGACCGGCCCCAGCACATAGGCGAGAAACCGGCCTTCCGGGAATTTCCAGTCCTCCTCCTTCATCTCTTCGGCCGATGGCGTCAGCCATAGCACGCCGTAGGATCCGTCCGCGCGGCGTCCGTCGAGCCAGCGTCGGGTGCGGATTTGCGGAAAGCGCCGGCGGATCTCGGTCATGTGGCCGACGAAATCGGTGAGATCACAGCCTGCGCGCTTGAGGCCCTCCCAGCCGACCCAGCCGGTTTCGTTATCCTGGCAATAGGCGTTGTTGTTGCCGTTCTGGGTATTGCCGACCTCATCGCCGGCCAGAACCAGCGGCACGCCATGCGCGAGCAACAGACAGGCGAGCTGGTTTTTCCGCAAGCGACGGCGAAGCGCTGTGATCTCCGGGTCGTCGGTCGGACCTTCATGGCCGCAATTATTGCTGTGGTTTTCGTTGGCGCCGTCGCGGTTGTCTTCGCCGTTGGCCTCGTTGTGCTTGGCGTTGTAGCTGAACAAATCGGCAAGCGTGAAGCCGTCATGCACGGTGATGTGATTGATGCTGGCGCGGGGGCTGCGGCCGTCATGGTTGAACAGGTCGGACGAGCCGGTCATGCGGCTGGAGACCTCGCCGATCAGGCTGCCTTCGCCGCTCCAGTAACGGCGCATCGCGCTGCGATAGCGATCATTCCACTCCGACCATTGCGAGGGAAAGGCGCCGACCTGATAGCCGCCCATGCCGAGGTCCCAGGGCTCGGCGACGAGCTTGACCGAGGCGAGCACCGGGTCCTGTCGGATCGCGGTGAGAAAGGCGGCCTTGCGGTCAAAGCCGTTCGGCCCGCGTGCCAGCGTCGTTGCAAGGTCGAACCGGAAGCCATCGACGTGACAGACCTCGACCCAGTAGCGCAGCGAGTCCATCACCATCTGCAAAACGCGCGGATTGGTGAGATTGACCGAGCTGCCGCAGCCGGTGAAATCGTCGTAATATCGCGGGTTTTCCGGTTTCAGCCAGTAATAGGAGGCGTTGTCGATGCCACGGAACGACAGCGTCGGGCCCATATGGTTGCCCTCGGCGGTGTGATTGTAGACGACGTCGAGCATGACCTCGATGCCGGCGTCGTGCAGCCGCGCCACCGTGGTGCGGAAGGCATCGAGCGGGTTGTCCTGCGAGTAGCGCGGCTCCGGGGCAAAGAATGAGAGGGTGTTGTAGCCCCAGTAGTTCGACAGCTTCTTTTCCACCAGCGTCCGGTCGTCCACGAGACCGTGGATCGGCAGCAGCTCGATGGTGGTGACGCCAAGCCGCTTGAGATGCTCGATCATCGCGGGCGAGGACAGGCCGCCATAGGTGCCGCGCAGGTTCGGCGGCACGTCCTCGCGCTTCTGCGTCAGGCCCTTGACGTGGGCCTCATAGATGATGGTGTCTTCCCAGGGGATATTGGGGCGCATTTCACGGCGTCCCCAGTTGAAGGTCTCATCGACCACAACGGCTTTCGGCATGCCGCGCGCGTTGTCGCGGCGGTCGAACGAGAGATCCTCGCGCGCGCTTCCGGTCCGATAGGCGAAATGGGCGTCGCTCCATACCAGCCGTCCGGCCAGCCGCCTCGCATAGGGATCGAGCAAGAGCTTGTTGGCGTTGAAACGGTGGCCGTGCTCGGGCTCATAGGGTCCGTGAACGCGATAGCCATAGAGCTGCCCGGGCGAAACGTCGTTCAGATAACCGTGCCAGACATCCTCGGTACGCTCGGGCAATTCGATACGCTCGAGTTCGCGGCGGCCCTGGCTGTCGAACAGGCAAAGTTCGACCTTTTGCGCATTGGCGGAGAACAGCGCGAAATTGGTGCCCCGGCCGTCCCAGCTTGCACCGAGGCGAGAGGACGATCCGGCGGACAGTCGCATGCTCAGCCTTCCGGTACGAGAAAGATGGCAGCCAAAGGCGGGATGGTGAGGTTGAGCTCAGGCGGAGAGCCATCCAGCGTCCAGACTTCACCGACGTTTCCGACATTGCTGCCGCCGTAATGGCCGGAGTCCGAATTGAGAACTTCGCGCCATTTGCCGGCCAAAGGCACAGGGATGCGATAATTGTAATATACGTTCGGCGAAAAATTCACCGACAACCAGGCAGCGTGCCTGCGCGTCCCTGCCTTTGCGGATCCAGGCGAATACGTTGCCGTTGGCGTCGTCGGTCACCACCCATTCGAAGCCGGATGGATCGCAATCGAACTCATGCAGCGCCGGCAGCGCGCGATAGAGCTTGTTCAGATCGCGGATCAGCGTGTGTATGCCGGCATGCCTCTTCTGGTCGAGCAGATGCCAGTCGAGCGAGCGATCGTGATTCCATTCGCGCTCCTGGGCGAACTCGCAGCCCATGAACATCAGCTTCTTGCCGGGATGACCGAACATGAAGGAGTAGTAGGCGCGCAAATTCGCAAAGCGCTGCCAGTCGTCACCCGGCATCCGTCCCAGGATCGAGCGCTTGCCGTGGACGACCTCATCATGCGACAGCGGCAGGATGAAATTCTCCGAGAATGCATAGTGCAGGCCGAACAGGATGTCGCCGTGATGATGTTTGCGGTGGATCGGATCCTTGCTGATGTAATTCAGCGTGTCGTGCATCCAGCCCATGTTCCATTTGTAGCCGAAACCGAGGCCGCCATATTCGACCGGCCGCGATACCTGCGGCCATGAGGTCGATTCTTCCGCTGCCGTCGTGGCCTGCGGAAAGCGGGCAAACACCTCGGTGTTGAAGCGGCGCAGGAACTCGATGGCGTCGAGATTTTCCCGGCCGCCAAATCTGTTCGGCACCCAGCCCCCGGCGGGCCGGCTGTAATCGAGATAGAGCATCGAGGCGACGGCATCGACGCGCAGTCCGTCAATGCCGTAACGCTCCAGCCAGAACAGCGCGTTCGACACCAGGAAGTTGACGACTTCGGTGCGGCCGTAATTATAGATCAGCGTGCCCCAGTCGAGGTGGCGGCCCTGCAGCGGGTTGGCGTGTTCGTAGAGCGCGGTGCCGTCGAAATTGCCGAGGCCGTGCGGGTCGTCGGGAAAATGCCCGGGTACCCAGTCCAGCATCACGCCGAGACCCTCGCGATGGCAGGCGTCGACGAGCGCGGAAAAATCCTCCGGGCCGCCGAACCGGCTGGTGGGCGCGTACAACCCGGTCGGCTGGTAGCCCCATGAGCCATCGAATGGATGTTCGCTGACCGGCAGAAACTCGATATGGGTAAAGCCGAGATCCCTTGCATAGCGAGGCAGTTGCTCGGCGAGATCGCGATAGCTCAGCCACTCATTGTGGCCCTTGCGCCGCCACGAGCCGAGATGCACTTCGTAGATCGATACCGGGGCGCTCAGCGCGTTGACATTGGCAGGGGCAGGGGATGGCCGCGGCAGCTTGGCCTCGTCGAACACGATGGATGCGGTGCTCGGGCGAATTTCCGCAGCGAAGGCCAGCGGATCCGACTTGAGCGGCAGGTGCTGGCCCTGCGCGCCGATGATATCGAACTTGTACCGGTCGCCCGGCACGGCGTGAGGAACGAACAGCTCCCAATAGCCTTGGCCGCGTACGCGCATCGGATGCCGCCTGACATTCCAGAAATTGAAATCACCGACGACGCTGACCCGTTGCGCGTTGGGCGCCAGCACGACGAAGGCCACCCCCTTGACGCCATCCAGCACCAGCGGATGTGCGCCGAGTTTGTCGTAAAGCCGCTGATGGGTGCCTTCGCCCAGAAGATACAGGTCGAAATCCGTCAGCACCGGGGGAAAGCGGTAGGGATCGTCGAGATCGACGACGGTCTCGCCGAAGCGGGCGCGCAGCCGGTACCATTTGGAACCGTTCGGAAGGGGACCTGCGAATAGCCCGTCATTGTGGATGCGCGTCAGCGCCGCGGCTTCGCCATGCTGGTCGACCGCATCGACCTTCGAGGCGTCCGGCAGGAATGCGCGCACCACGGTCCTGTCGCCCTCGGTATGAGGGCCGAGATACTGAAAGGGATCGGAGTGACGGCCTTCCACGATCGCATAGGCCTCGTCGGAAAGCTTGGTCATGCGGCCTCGTTCGTACACCGCGACAAAAGCCGAAGCACGCCGGTCAGCGGGACCCGCAGCCCTTCGGGCCTTTGCAGCAACTCGTATTCGATCTCGTCGAGTATTTTTTCAAGCACAAAGAAGTCCAGTATTTGCCCGCTGGCCTGAGGGCTCGCAGGCCACAGCGGTGAACTTGTCATGATCTCACGATAGGCGGCAAGAAAAGCTGCGGTCGAGCGGTCGACCCATTCCATGAGTGCCGCGCCAAGCCTGCCCTGCTCATCCGGCGCCAGCTTGAGCGCGCGCTCCAGTGCCGCGGCTGCCGAAGATCCGATCGACCGGATCAGGCTGGCGACGTCGCGCGCCGCGGGTACCTTGCGCCGCCGCTCCTCAAGCGACAGGCGAGGGTCGCCTTCGAAGCCGGTGATGCAGATGTCGTCCTTGACGATCAGCATCCGGCCGAGAGCGAGATCGCCGTGATGACGGATGTTCAGGCCATCGGTATCAGCTGGAAGCAGCGCCTTCAGGTGGTCCCGCAAGATCGCGCGTTGCGCCAGGAATTGATCGACAAGCGGGCGGTCGGCCTCGCTTATCTTGTCCCGCTGTTGTCTCAGGGCGTCGAAGACGCGTTCCGCACGCGCGGCGGCATCTTCGATCCAGCGCTGCACATCCGCAGACCGGATCGGCTCAGGCGCAAAATCGGTAAGCTCGCTGGCGGTGGCGAGTGCGAGATGCATCTCGGCGACGCGTTTTCCCATTTGCGACATGTAGCGGAGATAGGGGACCTGCTCCTCGCTCTCGCCGGGATGTTCGCTAGCCGCCAGTACGCGTTGCTCGTCGACAAAGCGATCGAGATAGGCCGATGTCACGGCCCAGCCATCGCCCTGATTTTCAATGTGGGCATGAACGACCGCGACTGCGTTCCTGGTGTTGCCTTCGATCAGCTCCACGCTGCCGAGCATTGCAGGCGCGTTGGCAAAGTCCGCAACCTCGGTCAGAAATCGCCCGGTCTCGATCTCCGGGTTGGCGCCGGACTCAAGTTTCCGGTAAATCTTCACGACATAGTTGTTATCCACCAGCGCCACGCTGTTGAATTCGTCGGTTTCGACGACGCGGATCTGCTCGGGCTGTTTGATCGGCTTGTCCGAGAATTTGCTGGTCGGCCTGAATTCAAGGCACATGCCATTGTCTTCAACGTTCAGCGCCTCGCGGAGATTGCGCAGCAGAAGCGCGATGAAGATGTGATCGGCCGCAACATCGAGCAAGGTCCCTTCCCGCGCGCCCTGACGCACCGCCGCAAGGGCGTTGGGATTGTAACGCTCGCGGTCGAAGCGCACCCACTCGATCTGCATCGGCAATGTGTAACGCGCGGTCGCGCCATGCTGTGTCGCTTCAAAAAAGGCGAGCCAGGGACGGTTATCGCCAATGTCGCAAAACGGAATGGCGGAGGTCAGGGTGGGGTGAATGGTCTCCGCCGAACGCTCCGGATACCAGCGGGTTCGGGCCAGATGCCCGGGCAATACATCGCGTTCGAATACGCTTCGGGTGCGGGCCAGCGACACCCAGGTCGCGCCGAGCGGCACGACGAGAGTTTCGAATTCGGGAACGATGCTCGGCGCGACGCGCTCCGACCTGTCGCGCTCGCGGAGCTGAAACCAGTAGAACCCGTAGGGCGCCAGCGTGATCATATAGGGAAGTTCGCCGATCGCCGGGAAGCGGGTGCGGCCCAGCATTTCCAGGGGAACCCGGTCCTTCCAGGCCGATAGGTCGAGTTCGGTGGCTTGCGCCGATCGCGACAGGTTGGCGACGCAGAGAATGACCTCGTCGCCAAGCTGCCTGACATAGGCGAGCACTGCGCGATTGACCGGGCGGATGAAAGTCATGCTGCCGCGGCCGAACGCCAATGTCGACTTGCGCACCGAAATCAGCCGCTTGTTCGCGCTCAGCAATGACGACAGGCTGCGCGACTGGGCTTCGACGTTGACCGCCTCATAGCCATAGACCGAATCCATGATGATAGGCGCGTAGAGCCGCGCCGGATCGGCGCGGGAGAAGCCGCCGTTGCGGTCCGGCGTCCATTGCATCGGCGTGCGTACGCCGTTGCGGTCGCCGAGATAGATATTGTCGCCCATGCCGATTTCGTCGCCGTAATAGATGATCGGCGTTCCCGGAAACGACAGCAGCAGCGAGTTCATCAGTTCGATCTTGCGCCGGTCGTTGTCCATCAGCGGCGCGAGCCGCCGGCGAATTCCGACATTGATGCGCGCGCGGGGATCGTTGGCGTAGGTCGACCACAGATAGTCGCGCTCGACGTCGGTGACCATTTCGAGCGTCAGTTCGTCATGGTTGCGCAGAAACAGCGCCCACTGGCAATTGGCCGGAATGTCCGGCGTCTGGCGCAGGATGTCGGTGATGGGAAAGCGGTCCTCCTGGGCGATCGCCATGTAGATCCGCGGCATCAGCGGAAAATGATAGGCCATATGGCATTCATCGCCGCTGCCGAAATATTCCTGCACATCCTCGGGCCATTGGTTGGCTTCCGCCAGCAGCACCTTGCCCTTGGCATAGGCGTCGAGCTCGGCGCGCAGCCGTTTGATGATGGCGTGGGTCTCCGGCAGGTTCTCGTTGTTGGTGCCGTCGCGCTCGCACAGATAGGGGATGGCGTCGAGGCGGAAACCGTCGACGCCGGCGTCGAGCCAACGCTTCATCACCTGGACCATCGCGCTGACCACGCGCGGATTGTCGAAGTTCAGGTCCGGCTGATGCGAGAAGAAGCGGTGCCAGTAGAATTGCCCGGCTTCGGGATCCCAGGTCCAGTTGGATTTCTCGGTGTCGGTGAAGATGATCCGCGTGCCCGAATATTTCTGGTCGGTGTCGCTCCAGACATACCAGTTGCGCGCGCTCGAATTGGGATGGCTGCGGCGGGCGCGCTTGAACCAGTCATGCTGGTCGGAGGTGTGATTGATGACGAGTTCGGTGATGACGCGCAAACCCCGCCGCTTGGCTTCGACGATGAAGCGGCGGAAGTCCTTCATGGTCCCGAAATCGGGATTGATGGCGCCATAGTCGGCGATGTCATAGCCGTCGTCTCGGCCGGGTGAGGGATAGAACGGCAGCAGCCAGAGCGTGGTTACTCCGAGGTCTTGCAGATAGTCGAGCTTTTCGGTGAGGCCCGCGAAATCGCCGATGCCGTCATTGTTGCTGTCGGCGAAGGCCTTGACGTGAAGCTGATAGATGATGGCGTCCTTGTACCAAAGCTCGTCGCCCTGCAGCGCGGTGGCCGGTACTTCCTTGGTATCCATCGACGACATCAGATTCATCATAGCGCCCCGCACACCAGGCAGCGAAAGAGCAGGACGCTATTATGGGTATCTTCATGTCGGATGGTAGCGCTGCTCGCAGCGCTCTCGACAGTTTGAGTTGTTTTGTTCACGCTGATGCCGCTGGCTTGGAAAAGACGTCCCATTTCGTTTGCGCGAAAGGAGATGCTCGGGACATATATAGAAAGCCGTCCCCCTGGCATTGGTTCCCGGGGAACGGCGGGGAGGCCTGAGCGTTAAACACGGCTATCCTCTTACTATATCTACGGAATTCGCGACGGTGCCCTACCGTTGTCTGCAAATGGCGTGCCGAATGGACCTTTTTTCCAGAGCCAAAGAGCTGGGTATCCAGACCGAATTTGTGGACGGCCAAGGTCACGCCCATGTGACGGATGCCGTGGCATTGAAGATCATCCTCGATGCCCTGCCGGTGCGGGCACCTTACCGGTTTCTCCGCGAGGCGGTGGTGATCCGGTCCGGTGAACCGGCGCGGACCGAACTCAACGAGGCCGCAACGCCGCCGCTGCGACTGGAAGATCGTCGCAGGTCAACGGGTTATCGCGCAAGGGCAAGCGGATGACCGCATCATAGCCTGGCCGGCCGGTTTGCCCGTAGGTTCTTACCGGCTGCATTTGACCGACGCTTCCGCCTTCACGGAAGAGACGCCCCTGATGGTCTCGCCGCCCCGGGCATATCGAGGCGATTTCGACCGGGGCTGGCTGGTGGCGGTCCAGCTCTACGGCGTCCGCTCGGCGCGCAACTGGGGCATCGGTGACTTTACCGACCTCGAAGCGCTGATCGAATTGGCGGGCCATCTGGGAGCCGATGGCATCGGTCTCAATCCGTTGCACGCTCTGTTCGATGACCGGCCTGCCGATTGCAGTCCCTATTCGCCGAACAGCCGGCTGTTTCTCAATGCGCTCTATGTCGATGTTGAAAGAATCCCTGAATTTCAGCTCGGTGCGTTCGCCGGGAGCGCCAGCGCCATCGCGCGCCTGAGGGAGGGCTATATCGTCGACTATAGGGGGGTCGCCGAATTGAAATGGCGCGCGCTGCGCGCTGCCTTCGAGAAATTCAGGACGCATCCGTCAGCCGGCCGCCAGCAGGATTTCGACGCGTTTCGCGCCGAGCGCGCGCCGCTTTTGTCGCACTTTGCCTGCTTCGAGGTGCTGCGGCACAAATTCAACAAACCGTGGTGGGAATGGCCGCTGGAGTGGCGGCAGCCCGATGAGGCCAGATGCGCCGAATTGCGTCAGGGGCCGGACGCCGCCGAGATCGAATTCGTCGAGTTCGTGCAGTGGACAGCAGACCGGCAATTGCGGTCCTGCCGGGATCTCGCACACAGGCTTGGCATGAAGGTCGGCCTCTACCTCGATGTCGCGATCGGGGTGCAGTCCGACGGCTTCGATGCCTGGAACGAGCAGGCGGCGATTTCCCGCCATCTCGCCGTCGGCGCGCCGCCGGATCCGCTGAATCTTGCCGGCCAGAACTGGGGGCTTGCCGGGTTCAACGCCGCGGGTCTCGAGCTGCAGTCGTTCGAACCGTATCGGGAGATGCTGCGGGCTTCGATGCGCTACGCCGGCGCGATCAGGCTCGATCACGTGCTGGGCCTGAAGCGGCTCTACCTCGTGCCGCACGGCTTTGCCGCCAATAACGGAGTGTATGTGCAAATGCCGTTCGAGGCGCTGTTGGCGGCGACCGCGCAGGAGAGCGTGGCCCATGCTTGTGTGGTGATCGGCGAGGATCTCGGTACGGTGCCCGAAGGCTTTCGCGAGAAGATGGCGGAGTGGGGGATCTGGTCCTACAAGGTGATGATGTTCGAGCGCGACGACCGCGGCGCGTTTTGCGGCATCGACCATTATGCCCCGGATGCGCTCGTCACCTTCAATACCCACGACCTCTCGACCTATGCGGGCTGGCGTTCGTTCAGCGATCTCAAGCTGAAACGGTCGCTCGGGATCGATCCCGGCGAGAGCGACGACGCCCGCTGGCATGCGCTGACAATGCTGAGCGATGTGCTGCATCATCATGCCATTGACCGCCATGATCTTTATGCGGTTGCGGGCTTTCTGGCGAAAACCAGATCTCGCCTGCTGGCGATTTCGCTGGAGGATCTGTTGGGCGTGATCGACCAGCCCAACATCCCCGGCACCGTGAACGAGCACCCGAACTGGCGGCAGCGGCTGCCGATTGCGATCGACGGTATTGTCAAGGCGATCGATGTACCCGCGCTCAAGATCGCGGTCCATGAGAGGGCGCGCGCAACGGCCTGAGGCGCCGAATGTCTAGCAGAATAGAAGACTATGGACTGATCGGCGATTGCGAAACCGCAGCGCTGGTTGGCCGCGACGGCTCGATCGACTGGCTGTGCTGGCCCGCATTCGATTCCGATGCGTGTTTCGCGGCCTTGCTCGGCACGCGCAAGAATGGCCGATGGCTGATCGCGCCTGCGGAAGATGTCACGCACACCTCGCGCCGTTACTGGGACAATACGCTGATCCTTGAGACGCGTTTTGAGACCGCAAACGGCATCGTCGCCGTGATCGATTTCATGCCGCCGCGCGGCAACGCCTCCGATATCGTCCGCCTGGTCCGCGGCATCGCGGGCAAGGTGAAATTGCAGATGGAGCTTGTGATCCGCTTCGGCATCGGGGCGGATATTCCCTGGGTCAGGCGCACCGAGGACGGCGTGCTGCTGGCGATCTGCGGGCAGGACATGACGGTGCTGCGAACGCCGGTTAAGACGCGCGGCAAGGACATGACGACGGTGGCCGAGTTCGAGGTGAACGAAGGCGAGGCCATTCCCTTCACGTTCACCTACGGGCCCTCGCATCTGCCGCTGCCAAAGCCGATCGACCCCGCGCAGGCGTTGCAGGATACCGAAGGTTTCTGGATCGACTGGTGCAGCCATTGCACCTATGAGGGTGAAAACCGCGACCTCGTGATGCGCTCGCTGATCACGCTGAAAGCGCTGACCTATGCGCCGACCGGCGGTATCGTCGCCGCGCCTACGACATCGCTGCCGGAGAAGCTCGGCGGCAGCAGGAATTGGGATTACCGGTTTTGCTGGCTGCGCGACGCCACCTTCACGCTGCTGGCGCTGATGAATTCAGGCTACACCGAGGAAGCATCCGCCTGGCACAACTGGCTGTTGCGCGCGGTGGCGGGGGCGCCGGCGAACATGCAGATCATGTACGGCATTATGGGCCAGCGCCGCCTGCTGGAGTGGGAGGCGGGCTGGCTGCCCGGTTATGAGGGTGCGCAACCGGTTCGGATCGGCAACGCCGCCCATGCCCAGTTGCAGCTGGACGTTTACGGCGAGTTGATCGATGCATTCTACCAGACGCGGATGACCGAGCTGAAGCTCGATGACGGGACGTGGGATCTCGAATGCATCGTGCTCGATCACCTGGCGGAGGTGTGGAACCAGCCGGATAGCGGCATCTGGGAGCGGCGCGGCGCAGGGCGGCACTACGTCTCGTCGAAGGTGATGAGCTGGGTCGCGTTCAATCGCGGCATCAAGGGCGCGGAAAGGTTCGGCTTCAAGGCGCCGCTCGAGCGCTGGCGGGCTTTGCGCGACACCATCCATCGCGAGGTCTGCGAAAAGGGCTTCGATGCCGCGCAAAATACCTTTGTCGAATCCTATGGTTCGTCATTGCTCGATGCCAGCATCCTGCTGCTGCCGTCGGTTGGGTTCCTCCCCGCGGCGGACCCGCGTGTCCGCGGCACGCTCGCCGCGATCGAACAGCATATGATGCGGGATGGATTCGTGCTGCGGCACGATCCCCGCGAGATCTCCGATGAGCGGCAGCCGATCGAGGGCGCGTTTCTCGCATGCACCCTCTGGCTCGCCGACGCGCTTGTGCTGGCCGGCGAGATCGACAAGGCCCAGGCGCTGTTCGACCATGTGGTCGCTGTCGCAAACGACCTCGGCCTGCTGGCGGAGGAATTCGATTCCGGCGTGGGCCGGCAGACCGGAAATTTCCCGCAAGCCCTGACCCACATCGCGCTGATCAACACCGCGCATAACCTCAGCGATGCGAAGCGGACGAGGGAGAAGCCGGCCGTGCAGCGCTCGAACTGAGCGCGAGGCAGCTACCGACGGACGGGCTTCATTTGAACGCCTTGATCACTGCGTCGAAATTGACCTGTAGTGACTTGTCATGATGCAGGATCGGCGGAATCTCGCGATCGATCCCGAGCAGTTCGTAGACCGCCATCTGGGCGACCCGGACCGAATATTCGACCGTGAACACGACGTCCTCGGGGATTTCAACGAACTGGCTGACGAAGGCCAGATTTTTCGACGATTTTGGAACCGGCAGTGGCCGGTCGGTCAGCGCACGCGGCATGAACATGCTGGTGATGTAGGGCATGCGGCATGGAATGCAGATAGCCTTGGCGAATGTCTTGCGGTCGAAATTGAGGTGACCGCACAGCTCGTGGAGAATCTCGGCACCGCTGCATTCCGACATCGGCTTGGCCACGAAATCGCCGATCCGATCCGGGTGCAGCGCGTATCCCCAGAACACCCGAACGTCCGCGGGCTGATTGGCGAAATGCGGCTGGTGCGGCAGGACCACCGACATCAACCATCTGGAATCCTTGAAGGTGACCAGGCCGCCGGTGCCAGCCTTGTTGCCGGAGAATGCCTCCATCTTGTCGAAAAAGACGGTATCCCTGAGCGTCACGGTGAAGGACTCCCACCAGGATTCGGGAATGCTGCTGTTGAAAGCGGCGGGGTTGCCAAACTCCGGACGGCCTTCGGCCAGTTTTTCCCACAGCGTCCAGCCGCCGCTATCCTGCTTTGTCAGCTGGTCGGGAGCCCGCGTCATTGAACCGAAGCTCGATGCGTCGGTCATGGAGCCGTTCTGGAAGAAAACCAGATCGTCGGCGCCCAGCGCAACGGCTTCGGTCTCGCTCTTGCCGGCGCGCCTGAATTTGATCGCCCGGACGGCAACCTTGCCGGCCTCGGAAGCCAGATCGAAGTCGGTAACAACGCAGCCTCTTTGGAAATGAACGCCCTTTTCCGAAAGCCACGCCTGAAGCGGTCGAACCAGCGAGTCAAATTGATTGAAGACCGTGCGCTTGACTCCCGCAAGCGTCTCGATGCGCGAGAACTCCTTGATGAACCGGTGCAGGTAGCGTTTGAACTCGACCGCGCTGTGCCAGGGCTGAAAGGCAAAGGTCGTCGCCCACATATGCCAGAATGTGGTCGTAAAGAATTCCGGCGAGAGCCAGTCGGAGATCGGGGCCGTACCCAGTTCCACCTCGCTCGCGGTCATCAGTTTGAGCAGTTCCATCCGGTCGGTCATCGAGAAACCCATCGAGGTCACGTCGACGATGGCGCGGTTGCGGTCGACCAGGCGCGCCTGCGAATGCGACTTGATCTCTTGGTTGAAAGCAACCGTCTCGTCGAACACGGTCTTGCCCGGATTGACCAAGGACGGGATCGATTTGAACAATCCCCAGGTGCATTCGAAATTGTCCGTCGTCAGCATGCGTCCGCCGCGCAGGGTGTAGCCATCCTGGTGATCGCCGCCGCCATCGAGGCTTCCGCCCAGCACAGGCAAGGCTTCGTAAATCGTGATGTTGCCGCCCGGCAGGCCGCCATCCCGGATCATGAAAGCAGCCGCAGCGAGGGAACCGATGCCGCCGCCCACGAGGTATGCTTTTCTGTCTCTGATGGTCATGGCATTTTCCTTTCGAAGGCCATGATCGGCTGGATCTGACCGCTGCGCGCCCGTGCGCCGGAGGAGGGCGGCGGTCTGCCCATGCCGGGCAGGGAGATGACGCTGTAATCTGCGTCTTGAATCTCTGGTCGTCGGGGGACGGATGAGATGGCTGAGTTCTTCAGCCTCGATTGCTTTCAACCATTGTCGGCGCGATCGATCGTTGACATGGATCAATCATGGTCCTTCGTGTGAAACACGAAGGTCGCGATTAACCTCTCCTAACGAGAGGACACGCCCGATGAGTCCTGGTTTTCGCCGGGACGACAAGCAGGGAGGGCGATGGCTTCGGCTATCCCGCCCCATTATCCCGCAAAATCATCTCCATCGCCTGCGCAAAGCCTTCGTCCTCGTTCGAGGCAGTGACATGCGTCGCGACCTTCTTGACGTCGTCGGTGGCGTTGCCCATCGCGAAAGAAATGCCGCTGGTTCGGAACATCGCGAGGTCGTTCTGCATGTCGCCGATGGTGGCGACCGCATCCAGCGGGATGCCCAGGCGCCGGGCCATCGCCTGCACGAAGGTGCCCTTGTTGCAGCCGGGCGGGGTAACATCGAGATAATAGCTCTGCGACCGCACCGCCGTCGCCTGCGTGCCCAGCGCCTGCTGCATCGCGACTTCGCAGCGTTGCAGCAGCTCCGCGTCGGCGCTGGCGCCGACGATCTTGCAGGTGGAAGCCAGATAGGGCGCAAAATCCCCGACGATGGTCGGATCGGCCCGGATGGCGCGCCTTTCGTGCGGCAGGTATTCACCGTCGGCGTTGCGGGTGAGCCAGAGATCGCTGGTGAACAGCCAGATGTCGGCCCCGAATTGGTTCAGCATATCGAGGCAGCGTTGTGCTGCGGACGCCGGGATCAGGTGCTGCTCGATCGGGTTCAGTTGGGGATCGACGATGCAACTGCCGTTGAATGCTCCGACCGGTAGCGTGATGTGTAGCGGCTCGACCAGAAACCGCATGCCGATGGTGGGGCGGCTCGAAGTAATGGTGAAGCCGATGCCGGCCTCGTGCAGCCGCCGCACCGCGCCCTTCGCGGCCTCGGTCAGCGTCTTGTCCTTGGTCAGGAGCGTGCCGTCGACGTCGGAAACAACGAGGGCGATCGGTGTCATGCGCGGTTCCTGCCGGGTATGCCGTCACCGACCGGACCAAGTCGGAGTTGCCGGACGATGTCTTCGATGATGGCGTCGACCGAAGCATCGATCGACACGGTGACGGCGTTCTCGTCCGCGGCCGGCGGCTCCAGCGTCTTGAACTGGCTGTCCAACAGCCCCGGCGGCATGAAATGGCCTTTGCGCCGGGCGAGCCGGTCCGCGATCAAGGACTGCGTACCGCTGAGAAAAACAATGCGGACGTCGCGTCTGTCATGCACCAGCATGCTGCGGTAAACCCGCTTCAGCGCCGAGCAGGCGATCACGGCATGCCCGCCGGTCCGGCAGACCCTGTCGATCTCATCGGCGATCGCCTGCAGCCAGGGCCAGCGGTCCTCGTCGGTGAGGGGCTGGCCGGCGCTCATCTTGGCGACGTTGCTCGCGGGGTGAAACCGGTCGCCATCCTCAAAGGTCCAGCCAAGCCGCTCGGCGAGTTTGGCCGCGATCGTGCTTTTGCCGGAGCCGGACACGCCCATCACGATCAATGCGCATGGTGGCTCGCCATTGTTCACGAAAAATCTCCGCCAAGCGCGGCCTTGTCCACAAGCCAAACGGTCTCGCCCAGGGAACGCGCGCGGTTCGCCGGAAGCTTGTCTTCAGTGGCGAGACGAGTCAGAATTTCGCGTTTCTCGTTGCCTGCGACCTCGAACAGCATTTCACGGCAGGAGGAAAGCGCAGGCAAGGTCAGTGTCGCTCTGGGAACGAACGGTTCGACATGTGCCTTGGGCACGCCGATCACCCAGCGCTTTGTCTCTTCGACGGCGGGATCGTTGGGAAACAGCGATGCGGTATGGCCATCGGGCCCGACGCCCATCAGCACCACGTCGAACAATGGGCGGGCGGGATCCAGATCATGCGCGCCATAGAAGGATTGCAGCTCGCGCTCATACCGGCTTGCGGAATCGTCGGGGTCAGCGGTGCTGGTCGGGATCGGATGGATGTTGGCCGGAGGCGCAAAGCGATCCAGAAAGAGCTCGCGCGCCATGCCCATATTGTTGAGGGGATGGTTCGCCGCGACGAAGCGCTCGTCGCCGATGAACCAATGAACGCGATCCCAGGGAATCCGGCGGCGGTAGGGATCGGCCGCAAGCAGCCGGTAGAGCTGTTTCGGGCTCGATCCACCGGTGAGACAAATCGCTACCCGGTCTCGGTTCGCATCGATCCTTGCCAACAGGCGGTTTGCGGCGGTCACGGCCAGCACTGCGGCGTCGGCGACCCTGATGAATTCGCGATGACCGCCGCCCGCCATTGTCAGGCCAGCTTTCGCCAGCTTCGGCCGTCGCGTTCCAAGAGATCGTTGGCCTCTTCGGGACCTTCGCTGCCCGGATCGTAGATCTTCAGCCCCTTGGCGCCCGCCTTGTTCCAGGCGTCCAGGAACGGTTGCACCGCCTGCCATCCGGCCTCGACGCTGTCGGCGCGCTGAAACAGGATATTGTCGCCGATCATGCAATCATGGATCAGCGTCTCGTAACCCGTGCTTGGCTCGGCCTGAAAGTAATCCTTGTAGCGGAATTTCATTTCGACGCCGTCGATCGAGATGGCGGGCCCGGGCACCTTGGTGTTGAACTGCAGTGCAATGCCCTCGGTGGGTTCGGTGCTGATAATGAGAAAATTCTGCGACAGCCGGTCCACGGGCGTATCGCGGAACATGGCGAACGGCGCCTGCTTGAACTTGATCGCGATCTCGGTGCGCTTCACGCCGAGCGCCTTGCCGGTACGGAGATAAAACGGCACGCCGGCCCAGCGCCAGTTGTCGATCGTCAGTTTCAAGGCAGCATAGGTCTCCGTGGTGCTGTTGGAGTTGACGTTCTTGGTCCTGCGATAATCCTCGATGTCGGTATCGCCGACCTTGCCGGCCCGATACTGCCCACGCACCGAATTGCGCAGAGCCTCTTCCTCGCTTTGGGTCTGGATTGCCGCCAGCACCTCGGCTTTCTCCGAACGCACCGCATGGGCATTGAATTTCGCCGGCGGCTCCATTGCGACCAGCGACAACAGTTGAAACAGATGGTTCGGCACCATGTCCCTGAGCGCGCCGGTCGCGTCGTAGAAACTGCCGCGATGGCCGACGCCAAGCTTCTCGTCGACGGTAATCTGGATATGGTCGATGTGGTTGCGGTTCCAGATCGGTTCGAACATGCCGTTGGCGAAGCGCAGCACCAGGATGTTCTGGACGGTTTCCTTGCCGAGATAATGATCGATCCGGTAAATCTGATGCTCGTCGACGAGTTTCAGCAGTTCGCTGTTCAGCGCCTTCGCCGAGGCAAGATCGGTGCCGAACGGCTTTTCCACCACCAGCCGCCGCCACGCGCCGTTCTCGGTCAGCATGCCGGTGCGACCGAGTTCATTGCTGATCGGCAGGAAGCCGTTTGGCGGCGTCGCCAGATAGAACAGCCTGTTGCCGCCGGTCCTCCGCGTGGCTTCCAGCTCGTCGAGCTGTTCGCGCATCGCATCGAACGACGCCGGGTTTCCTGGATCGGCTTCGATGCATGTGACGCATCGCAACAGGCGCGTGGCAATAGCGTCGTCCACCTTGCGGGTGGCGAATTGGTGCAAGCCCTTCGTCAAGCTGCCAGCCAATTCCTCGCTCGACATGCTTTTGCGGGCGATGCCGACGATGCAGAAATTATCCGGCAACAGCTCGTTTACCGCGAGATTGTAGAGCGCCGGGATCACCAGCCGGTGCGCGAGATCGCCGGTCACGCCGAAGATCACGATGCTGCAGGGATCGGGCTTTTTTTGTTCTGCTTGAGTTACCGTCATCTGTCTCAGGCCTTCGAACCGGGTTTTTTCGGTTCCCTGTGGCCACCGAAGCCGGCACGCATCGCAGAGAGGATCTTTTCCGCAAAGGTGTGTTCCTTGCGCGAGCGAAAGCGCGCGAACAATGCCGCGGTCAGGACCTCGGCCGGGACCGCTTCGTCGATCGCGGCGTTGACGGTCCAGCGGCCTTCGCCGGAATCTTCGACAAATCCGGAATAGGTCTCCAGTGCGGGAGTTCTTGGCCAGCGCCGAAGCCGTGAGATCGAGCAGCCAGGAGGGGATCACGCTGCCGCGCCGCCACACTTCCGCGATATCGGCAATGTCGAGATCGAAGCGGTGCTCCGCCGGCAGCGCCTCGATATTGGCGTTCTTCAAGATGTCAAAGCCTTCGGCATAGGCCTGCATCAGGCCGTATTCGATGCCATTGTGAACCATCTTGACGAAATGTCCGGCGCCGACCGGACCGGCGTGGATATAGCCTTGCTCGATGCGCGGATCGCGTCCCTCGCGGCCTTCCGTGCGCGGAATATCGCCGATGCCCGGCGCCAGCGCCGCGAAAATCGGATCGAGACGATCGACCACTGCCTTGTCGCCGCCGATCATCATGCAATAGCCGCGCTCGATGCCCCAGACGCCGCCGGACGTGCCGACGTCGATATAATGGATGCCGCGCTCCTTCAGCGCTTTGCCGCGGCGGACGTCGTCCTGCCAAAACGTGTTGCCACCGTCGATGATGACGTCGCCGCTCTCCATCAGTCTTGCCAGGGCATCGATGGTTGCTTCGGTGATCCTGCCGGCGGGCAGCATCACCCAGGCGGTGCGCGGCTTCTCGAGCTTGCCGACGAATTCCTCCAGCTCGCCAGAACCGAGCGCGCCGTCGGCCGCGATCGCGGCGACGGCCTTCGGATCCTTGTCATAGACGACGGCCGCATGTCCGTGCCGCATCAGCCGGCGGACGATATTGCCGCCCATCCGCCCCAAGCCGATCATGCCGAGCTGCATTTTTTAAATCCTTGGAAATCGGTTCAATAGGGGTTTGATGTCACGGCAGCTGCGGTGAATTTCCTCTCCCATGGGGAGAGGGTTGGGGTGAGCGGGTACGGTCTAACGAGGGACCGTAACCCCTCGCCCGGATCGCCAAAGGCAATCCGACCTCTCCCAATGGGAGAGGTGACCGAAGCCGTACATCCTGTATCTATCGTCATCTATCCAATTCTAGTTCAATGCATATCTGATCGCGCTATCGAGCGCCCTCAGGCCGGCTTCGAGATCGCCCTTGAGATGCACGCGAAGTGCGCGCCGGCCGCGTTCGGTCAGCACGTCGAAATCGCCGCGCGCCTGCGCCGCCTTGATCACGCCGAAGCTCGCCTTCTGGCCGGGCACCGGCAAATCCCTGGCGTCATCGGATGTGATCTGCAGGAACACGCCGCTGTCGGGGCCACCCTTGTAGGCCTGGCCGGTTGAATGCAGGAAACGCGGACCGAATTCCGCGCAGGTCGCGACATGGCGCTTGTCGCGCACCGCGAGCCGCATGTCCTGCAGCGCTCCGATATGCGCGGCATCGCGCTCGATATAGGCGAGCAGCGCGACATAATCGTCGGCACTTGTGCGTGCGAGGTGAGCTTTCAGCCACGAGCCGAGATCGCCATCGGCGCCGGCCTTGCGCAGATCGGCGGCGTTTTTCTCGTCGGTGTAGAGATCGGCCTCGACTGACGACATCACGGGCGTTTCCGCCGGCAGCGCGCCGGATTTCTCGAACGCCGCGGTCAACTCCCGGGTCTTGACCTTGGCGGCCTCGACGTCGGGCTGGTTGAACGGATTGATGCCGAGCACCGAGCCTGCGACCGCGGTCGCCATCTCGAAGCGAAAGAATTCCTGGCCGATATGCTCGATCGATTTCATGACGATGCGAACCACGGGATGCCCGGCCTTTTCCAGCGCGTCGAGCTTGTCGTCGTGCGCGGCGTCGCTTTCGCCTTCGGTGCGCAGATCGATGAAGAACCGGTCCTTGCCATAGAGCGCCGCATCGCCCAATGGTTCGCCGTCGATCGGGATCAGGCCTTTGCCGTCCTTGCCGGTGGATTCGGCGATCAGCTGCTCGGCCCAGGCGCCGAAATCCGATATCTTTTTGGAAGAGGTGATCGTCACCTTGTCGCGGCCCTCAAGACCCGCAAGACCCATCGCAAGGCCGAGCTGTACGCCGGGATTTTCGTGTGGCGGCACGTCCGGCCCGCAGGAGCGCAACATCGCCAGGGTGTGCTTGATGAGCGCACGAACGTCGATGCCGGCGGTGGCGGCGGGCACGAGGCCAAATGGCGACAGCACCGAGTAGCGGCCGCCGATCGAGGGGTCGCCGTGGAAGATGCGCGCGAAACCCTGCCTGGTCGCGGTCTTCTCCAGTGACGAACCGGGATCGGTCACCGCGATGAATCGATGTCCGGCCTTCTCGGCGCCGATGGTCTCGGCAACGCGGGCGAAGAAATAATCCTTCATCACGTTCGGCTCGGTGGTGCCGCCGGACTTGCTGGAGACGATGAACAGGGTCTTTGCGAGGTCGACCGTCTTCTCCATGGCGCGCACCTGCGCGGGATCGGTGGAATCAAGCACATGCAGTTTGGGGAAGCCGGCTTTCTTCGGGAAGGTCTCGGCCAGCACTTCGGGACCGAGGCTCGATCCGCCCATGCCGAGCACGACGGCATCGGTGAAATTCTGCCCCTTCACGCGCTGGGCATAATCCTCGTAGTCGGCGATATCGGCCTTGGCTGCGCTGTCCAGCCAACCCAGCCATTTGTGCTCGTCCTCGCCGGTCCAGACCGAATTGTCTCTCTGCCAGAGCCTGCGGATTTTTGCCGCTGCGCGCCATTGCTCGGTGCTCTTCTCGACGGCCTTGTCGATGCTTGCGCCGAGCGCGAGCTTCTGATGGTCGAGACCGGCGCCGAGCACCGCCGCGCGCTTGTGCGCCACGGCGCCGTAAAGCTTGTCGGCGGCGTCGGCAAACAGCTTGACGCCGTCCTTGACCAGCTCAGTGGTGATTGCATCGAGCGAGATGCCGGACCTTTCGAGCTCGGCGAGCACGTGATTGGCGTCCTCGATATTGTCCTCGAGACTGTCGCGCGGCCTGCCGTGATCGCGGAAGGCGTCGAGGGTTGCCGGCGGCACGGTGTTGATGGTGTTGGGGCCGATCAGCTCCTCGACATAGAGCACGTCGCTGTAGTCCTTGTTCTTGGTTCCGGTCGAGGCCCACAACAACCGCTGCGGTTTTGCCCCTTTTGCCTTCAGCCTGTCCCAGCGCGGGCCCGAGAACAGGCGCTTGTATTCCTGATAGGCGAGCTTTGCGTTCGCGATCGCGACCTTGCCCTTCAACGCGGCCAGTCGTTCCTTTTCGCTGGGGTCGTTGGCGCGCGCGATCTTTTCATCGAGCTGCTTGTCGACCGCGCTGTCGATGCGGCTGACGAAGAAGCTCGCAACGCTGGCGACATGGGAGGGATCGCCGCTAACGGCGACATATTTTTCCAGACCCGCCAGATAGGCCTCGGCGACTTCCGCATAGACCTCTTGCGAGAACAGCAACGTGATGTTGATGCTGATGCCTTCGCCGATCAGGTATTCGATCGCGGGCAGGCCTTCCGGCGTCGCCGGTACCTTGATCATCAGGTTCTTGCGGTGGACGTCCTTCCATAGCCGCTGGGCTTCCGCGATCGTGCCCTTGGTGTCCATCGCCAGATAGGGCGATACTTCGAGGCTGACGAACCCGTCTTCGCCCTTCAAACCGTCATAGACCGGGCGCAGCACGTCCGCGGCGTGCTGGATGTCCTCGATCGCCAGATGTTCGAACAGCTCGGCTACCGGACGATCGCCTGTTTTCAAGGCATGGCCGATCGCGCCGTCATATTCGTCCGAACTGCCGATCGCCTTCTCGAAGATCGATGGATTCGACGTCACGCCCTTGACGCCGTCGGTATCGATCAGCTTTTGCAGGTCGCCCTTGGCGACGAAGCCGCGGGCCAGGAAATCAAGCCAGACTGCCTGGCCGTGGTCTTCAAGTGCTTTGACGGGATTCATGATGCCCTGTTTCTGTTCGAGCGGGTCTGTTGTCGGCCTGGCTGCAACCTTCGCTAGTGTCCCGAATCCGAAGTTCGCACTCCTTTGCAGCTAGCACCTTTGCGAACTTCGAATTCGAAGGGACACTAGAAATCTATGATTCCAGTGTGGTTTTGGTTCAGAAGTTCTCTTGACGGACTCGCTGCACTGGCGAAGAGAAGTTCTGAACCACCACACTAGCGGGACGCCGGATTGTCAACCAAACCTTCTGTGCGCCGATGACGGGATTATGATCATCTCGACTGGATAACGCCATTGGTGACATATTGATCCCGTCAGAATCCGCCGGTTCGACGGCATTCCCCCGCAGGTGTCAGGCCTCCTCCTGCAAGGATCTCCGGCGGATGTGCATGCCTGGGCTGCCCGGCATCGCCTACGCCTTCCGGGCTACCCGTCTCGCTGCTATCGTCCACTCATAAAAAGAATAGTTGCAGGGGAGGATACTTGAATGACGTCGGGAATCGTTCGCGCCACCAGCCGCCGCCGTTTTCTGCAATTCCTCGCCGGAAGCCCGCTGCTGGCATCAGGTGCTTTCGCTGCCTACGGCACGGAAGCTCCGCCCAAGCTGCCCGACCCGATGAGATGGGCGCCGCCGGGCAGCGGCGAATTGATCGATCGTCCGAAGGACGCCATCAACGTGTTCGACTTCGAACCGGTGGCCCGCAAGAACGTGCCGCCGGCGCATTTCGGCTACATGGCGTCCGGCATCGACGACGAGGTCACGCTGCGCGCCAACCGCGAGGATTTTCTCAAATTCCAGCTCATGCCCCACCGTCTCAATGACGTCTCCAAGGTCGACACCAGCATCGAGCTTTTCGGCACCCGATATGATTCGCCGATCTTCGTATGCCCGACCGGTGCCAACCAGTTCTTTCACCCCGACGGCGAGCTTGCCGTGGCGAGGGCTGCGCGCGTCGGCAATCATCTGCAAATGCTATCGACGTCTTCGAACTTTTCCGTGGACGACGTGACCAAGGCGCGCGGGGCGCCGATCTGGTTCCAGCTCTATGCATCGCCGAGCTGGGAGGTTGCGCAGGCACTGATCAAGCGGGCCGACGGCGCCGGCTGCCCGGTGTTGATGGTGACGGTCGATCGCATTGCGGGTCGCAACCAGGAGACCTTGTTTCGCCTGATGCGCACCGATACGCGCGAATGTTCGTCGTGTCACGATCGCAGCAGTTTTGCCGCGCGGGCGGCCCGCCGTCACAATTACGACGGCATCGACCTTACCGGCATCAAGGGAGGCGGCGAGTCCTCCAATCTGAACTGGGACACCGTCAAGCGCATGCGCGACGTCACCCGCATGAAGATCATGCTCAAGGGTATCGTCACGGCCGAGGACGCCGATCTGGCCGCGCAAAACGGGATCGACGGCATTCTGGTTTCCAACCATGGCGGTCGCGGCGAAGACAATGGCCGTTCCACCATCGACGCGCTGCCGGAAATCATTGCGGCGGTGAAGGGGCGGATGCCCGTCATCGTCGACAGCGGATTCCGCCGCGGGACGGATGCCGTCAAGGCGCTCGCGATGGGCGCGCAGGCGGTCGGTATCGGGCGGCCCTATCTCTGGGGGCTGGGCGCCTTCGGCCAGGAGGGCGTGGAACGGGTGCTCGAGATCGTCCGCACCGAAACGCGCGCGGCCATGCAGCAATGCGGCGCGCGCTCGGTGAAGGAGCTCAATCCGAGCTTCGTGCGCCGCGCGAGCTAAGGTGCGGATCGGACCCAACAAGGGGCCGCGATCGGTCGTTTCCCACCTGGGCAGCAGGGCGGCTGCTCGGCGTGAATTTGATGGCCACGACGGGACGGGCGCTGCCCTTTTCGCAGCAGAGGTGTTTGCTGGTTGGCGCATAAAACATGTCAATTATTGCAGGCAAAGAGCGCTGGAGCCCGCCGGGGAAGAGACTGTTCATGTGCCCTTCACCCGCCGAATGTTACGTCCCCTGCTGATTTTCCGGCCCGATCGGTAAATCATTGTGATTTAATTCCAGCAGGAAGAGGTGCAGGATGATTCGGACAATCTTTTTAGGCGCCGCGTTGGTACTCGGTCTTTCCACCGCCGCCAGTGCCGCGGTTACCCCCGCGCCTATGGGCATTTCCAATAGCCCGGTGATCAAGGTTGCGGAAGGTTGCGGACCGGGATGGTGGCGCGGTCCGGGCGGTAGGTGCCATCCGATGTTCAACGGCAGGGCTTGCCCTCCGGGATACCACCTTGGGCCGGAGCGCCGGCGGTGCTGGCCCAATTAGTTGATTGAACGCACGACGCTGCGGCTGGGCCATATGGCCCAGCCTTTTTCATGCCTGGCGCAGGCTGGCGTTGATCTTGCGGAGCGCGGCGGCCGACCGATCAGCAGCGATTTCAGCCGCTATTGCAGGGAACCGCTGCATGGTCGGGCCGTTGATCCTGCCCGTCATCACCTCGCCATCTTCAAGGCAAGGAATATCCGAATGAATCAGGACCTGCAGCGAAGCAAGGTTCCGGAAGTCACGCTCGTCTTCTGGTTCATCAAGATACTCGCGACGACACTCGGCGAAACCGGGGGCGATGCGGTTTCGATGTCGATGGAACTGGGCTATGCGCTCTCCAGCCTCATCTTCATCGGCATTTTCGTGGTCGCCGTCATTGCGCAGATTTTCGCGAAAGCCTTTCATCCCTTGCTGTACTGGCTCGTCGTTGTCGCCACCACGACCGCGGGTACGACGATGGCCGACTTCGCGGATCGCTCGCTCGGGATCGGCTATCCCGGCGGCACGTCGCTGCTATTCTTGCTTCTGATGGCCTCCTTGATCGTCTGGTACTGGTCGGCCGGATCCATTTCGGTCAACACCATCGTCTCGCCGAAGGTCGAGACGTTCTATTGGGTGTCGATCCTGTTTTCACAGACGCTTGGCACCGCGCTCGGTGACTGGATGGCCGACACCAACGGGCTCGGTTACGAAGGCGGCGCGTTGGTGTTCTCAGCCGGGCTTGCCGTGATCGCGGCGGCTTACTTCTGGACCGGCATATCGAGAACGCTGCTGTTTTGGGCTGCCTTCATTCTGACGCGGCCGCTTGGCGCCACGCTCGGCGACCTGCTCGACAAGCCGCGCGAGGATGGCGGACTAGAGCATTTTCCACCTAGCATGCAGCATATCCGGAGTTGCGGAAGTAGTTAGCGCATTCGTCCGGGAGGAAGGCATCGAGAAGACATGCGATGCGGTTCCAGAGGCCCTCGACGGAGCGTTCGGCGGCCTTTCGTAACAGGGCTTTGAGTTTTGCGAAGAGCTGCTCGATCGGATTGAAGTCTGGCGAATAGGGAGGCAGGTAAAGCAGCTTTGCGCCCGCGGCTTCGATGGCTTCACGTATCCCCGGGACCTTGTGGGCGCTGAGATTGTCCAGCACGACGACGTCGCCTGGTTTGAGGGTCGGCACGAGGACTTGTTCGACATAGGCGAGGAAGGCATTGCCATTCATCGGGCCATCGATGACGCATGGTGCAGTGAGAGCTGTGGAGCGCAGGCCCGCAACAAAGGTGGTGGTTTTCCAGTGCCCGTGCGGGATTTTGCCGACCAGCCGTTCGCCGCGTGGAGCCCGACCGCGCAGCCGCGCCATTTTGGTTGAGGTGCCAGTTTCGTCGATGAAGACCAGTCGGTCGGGATCGAGCTTGGGTTGATCTTCCGCCCATGCCATTCGCGCCGCGGCAACATCAGGCCGATCCTGCTCGGCCGCCCGAACGCTTTTTTTTGAAGCTGATGCCGTGGCGGTCGAAGAACCGCCAAACCGATCCAAGCCCCGCCTTTTGTTGACGTTCTTCGAGCAGACGACGCTGGATCTCTTCTAGAGTCAGGTCGGGCTCCTGCCGGACCAACGCAAGCAACCATTCCTCATGCTTCTTCAATGGCGACCGGCTCTGACCCTTGTTGGATTTGGCCTCAAAGCTGCCGGTCTCCCGCCAGCGCTTCGCCCAGCGGATCGCCGTCGCATCCCCAATCACAAACTGTCTTGCCGCCGCCCGCGCCGCCGCGCCACCCTCAACAACCCGGATCACTCGAACTCGCAGATCGTTCGAATACCCCATTGCCAGCCTCCTTTGCCTGAGAAGGCTACAGAATCTTATTCGCGGCTCAATGGGAATCCACTCGAATTCACAGAAAATGGAAAATGCTCTAGCCTTCAGCAGGCTTCATGCGACGGTCATTCTCGCCGCCGTCATCATCGCCTGTATCGCGTTCCTGCCTCAGCGCGCCGGATCCCATGCCGAAAAGCCGGATGCGGCCCGTTCCTGAGCGCAGCAAACGGGGCGGATGGCAAGAAGGTCAGCGCAGGCTGGCGTTGATCTTGTCGAGCGCGGCGGAGCCGGGGCAGAGCTCTTTGGCGTTGAGCGTGTTGAGCGGGTTGTCCACGGTGTTGAGATGGGTGTGCAGGTCTTCCGCCTCCGGATCGACATAGAGCAGGCCGGTGACGATCTGGCCCTTGGCGGCGTGCTTCTGCAGGAATGACAGCGCGCCGACGCGATCATGCGCGTCGTAATCCGCATCGATCTTGCGCAGCGCGATCTTGCTGCCGTCGTGCTGTTCGACGACCTGTACCGTGCCCGGCGCATAATCGACCGAGATCGGCTCACGGCCGGTCAGAACATCGAGGCGGTTCACCGCATCATTGTGCTCACGCACATAATCGAAGCTCTTGGTCGAACCGGCATGGTTGTTGAAGGCGATGCAAGGGCTGATGACGTCGATGAACGCCGCGCCTTTGTGCTCGATCGCCGCCGCGATCAGCGGCACCAGCTGGGTCTTGTCGCCGGAGAAGCTGCGCGCCACGAAGCTCGCGCCGAGCTGAAGCGCGATCGCCACCAGGTCGACGGCGTTGTCGGTGTTCATCACACCTTTCTTCGACTTCGAGCCGCGGTCGGCGGTGGCCGAGAACTGGCCCTTGGTCAGCCCGTAAACGCCGTTGTTCTCGACGATATAGGTCATATTGACGCCGCGCCGGATCGAATGCGCGAACTGGCCGAAGCCGATCGAAGCGGAATCGCCGTCGCCGGAGACGCCGAGATAGATCAGGTCGCGGTTGGCGAGATTGGCGCCGGTCAAAACCGACGGCATGCGGCCATGCACCGAATTGAAGCCGTGCGAATTGCCGAGGAAATAGTCGGGGGTTTTCGAGGAGCAGCCGATGCCTGAAATCTTGGCGACACGGTGCGGCTCGATCGACAATTCGTAACAGGCTTCGATGATCGAGGCCGTGATCGAGTCGTGGCCACAGCCGGCGCACAGCGTCGAAATCTTGCCCTCGTAATCCCGGTGCGTATAGCCGAGGCGATTCTTGGGCAAGCCCGGGTGATGGAATTTCGGCTTGGCGATATAGGTCATGACTTTACCTTGCGCAGCGGGGTCAGTTTGAGCTGATCCTGGTGGTCGCCGATGGCACCCGCAATGAAGCGGGCGGTGATCGGCGTGCCGTCATAATGGCGGATCGGAACCAGCCGCACCGGATCGATGCCGTTCTCGTTGACGATCAGCGAACGAAGCTGTCCGTCGCGGTTCTGTTCGACCACATAGACGAAGTCGTGGTCGGCGATGAAGCTTGCGACGGAGGAGTGGAACGGGAAGGCGCGGATACGCAGCCGATCGAGATGGTGTCCGCGCGCCTCCAGCAGCTGGATCGCCTCGTCCATCGCCGGAGCGGTCGAGCCGAAATAGATCACGCCGTATTTGGTGGGCTTGGCGGCATTGGCCTGCAACGGCCGCGGCACCATGTCCTGGGCGGTCTCGAATTTCCGCACCAGCCGCTGCATGTTGTCGGCGTAGACCGAACCTTCCTCGGAGTATCGCGCGTAGCGGTCGCGCGAGGTGCCGCGGGTGAAGTACGAACCCTTGGTCGGATGGGTGCCGGGATAGGTACGGTAGGGGATGCCGTCGCCGTCGACATCGAGATAGCGGCCGAAGTCGCGGCCCTCGTCCAGCATTTCCGCGGTCATGATCTTGCCGCGGTCGTATTGCCGCGCGTCGTCCCACTTCAAGGGCCGGCACAGCCGGTGGTTCATGCCGATATCGAGGTCGAGCATCAGGAAGATCACGGTTTGCAGCCGCTCGGCGAGATCGAAGGCGACCGCGGCGAATTCGAAGGCTTCTGCCGGGTCTTCCGGGAACAGCAGCACATGCTTGGTGTCGCCATGGGAAGCATAGGCGCAGGCGATGATGTCGCATTGCTGGGTCCGCGTCGGCATGCCGGTCGAGGGGCCGGCGCGCTGCACGTTCATGATTACGGCCGGAATCTCGGCGAAGTAGGAGAGGCCGATGAACTCCGTCATCAGCGAGATGCCGGGGCCGGAGGTCGCGGTGAAGGCGCGCGCGCCGTTCCATGACGCGCCGATCACGATGCCGATCGAGGCCAGTTCGTCCTCGCCCTGCACGATGGCGTATTTGGCCTTGCCGGTTTCGCCATCGTGCCGCAGCTTCTTGCAGTGGCTCGCAAAGGCGTCGGCGAGAGAAGATGACGGTGTAATGGGATACCACGCACACACCGTCGCGCCGCCATAGACCGCGCCCAGCGCAGCCGCGCTGTTGCCCTCGATGAAGATGCGGTCACCGACCTTGTCGGCTTTCCTGACGCGCAGGCCGATCGGGCATTTGAGATTCTGCAGCGCCCAGTCGCGGCCGAGATGCAGCGCATGGACGTTCGACGACAACAGCTTTTCCTTGCCCTTGTATTGCTCGCCGATCAGCTGTTCGATCAGCTTCGGATCCATGTCGAGCAGCGCGCACAGCGCGCCGAGATAGATGATGTTCTTGAACAGCTGGCGCTGCCGCGGATCGGTATAGGTGGAATTGGTGATCGCGGTCAGCGGCACGCCGATCACGGTGATGTCGGCGCGGAATTTCGACGACGGCATCGGCTTGGTCGAATCATAGAACAGGTAACCGCCGGGCTCGATCGAGGCGAGGTCCTTGTCCCAGGTCTGCGGGTTCATCGCCACCATCATGTCGACGCCGCCGCGCGCGCCGAGATGACCGTCCTCGGTCACCCGTACCTCATACCAGGTGGGCAGACCCTGAATGTTGGACGGGAAGATATTGCGCGGCGAGACCGGCACGCCGTGGCGCAGGATCGAACGGGCGAACAGCTCGTTGGCGCTCGCCGAGCCCGAGCCATTGACGTTGGCGAAGCGAACGACGAAGTCGTTTACGCTGCTGATCGGGCTTTGGACGGGCATGATGTACCTGCGTGGGTCATGTCGATGAGATATTTCTGCATGTCCCAGGCGCCGGTGGGACAGCGTTCGGCGCACAGGCCGCAATGCAGGCAGACGTCCTCGTCCTTGACCATCACTCGCCCGGTCTTGAGGCCGTCGGCGACATAGAGGTCCTGATCGGGGTGCGGTGAGGGCGCCTTCAGCCGCTGGCGCAGATCGGCTTCCTCGCCGTTCTGCGTGAAGGTGATGCAATCCATCGGGCAGATATCGACGCAGGCATCGCATTCGATGCAGAGCGGCGCGGTAAACACCGTCTGGATGTCGCAATTCAGGCAGCGCCGCGCCTCGCCGAGCGCGAGCTTGACGTCGTAGCCGAGTTCGACTTCGGCGCGGATATCCTTCAGCGCGACGACCTTGTCGCGATGCGGCACCTTGAAGCGCTTGTCGCCGGAGGGATCGTTGTCATAGCTCCATTCGTGAATGCCCATCTTCTGCGACGAGACATGCACTTCCGGGAGCGGCCGCTCGTTGATGTCTTCGCCGGAGAGAAGACTGTGGATCGACAGTGCGGCGTCGTGGCCGTGCGCCACCGCCCAGATGATGTTCTTCGGGCCGAACGCGGCGTCGCCGCCGAAGAATACCTTCGGATTGGTCGACCCCATGGTCTTGGCATCGACCTTGGGCATGTCCCATTTGTCGAATTCGATACCGCAATCGCGCTCGATCCAGGGGAACGCGTTCTCCTGGCCGACAGCGACCAGCACGTCGTCGCACGCGATGGTCTGGTCTGGTTCACCTGTGGGCACCAGGTTGCGCCGGCCTTTCGCGTCGTACTCGGCTTTCACCTTCTGGAAGGTAACACCGGTGAGTTTGCCGTTGTCGTGGGTGAACGCGACCGGCACCATGAAATTGAGGATCGGAATGTCCTCATGCATGGCGTCGTCCTTTTCCCAGGGGCTCGCCTTCATCTCCTCGAAGCCGGAACGCACGATCACCTTGACGTCCACGCCGCCGAGCCGGCGCGCGGTGCGGCAGCAGTCCATCGCGGTATTGCCGCCGCCGAGCACGATCACGCGTTTGCCGATCTTGTCGGTGTGGCCGAACGACACGCTGGAGAGCCAGTCGAGGCCGATATGAATATTGCCGGCGGCTTCCTGGCGGCCGGGGATATTAAGCTCGCGGCCGCGCGGCGCGCCGGAGCCGACAAAGATCGCGTCGTAGTTCTCGGTGAGCAGCTTTTTCAGGCTGTCGATGCGCTGGCCGCCTTTGAACTCGATGCCGAGGTCGAGGATGTAGTCGGTTTCCTCGTCGATCACCGAATCCGGCAGCCGGAATTTCGGAATCTGCGTCCGCATCATGCCGCCGGCCTTCGGGTCCTGGTCGAACACGGTGCAGTGGTAACCGAGCGGCGCGAGGTCGCGGGCTACCGTGAGGGAAGCGGGACCGCCGCCGATGATCGCGATGCGCTTGCCGTTTTTCGGCGAGGGGCGCGGCATGCGGCCCTTGACGTCGTCCTTGAAGTCGGCGGCGACGCGTTTCAGCCGGCAGATCGCGACCGGCGTTTCCTCGACGCGACCGCGGCGGCAGGCCGGTTCACACGGACGATCGCAGGTGCGGCCGAGAATTCCGGGAAATACGTTCGACCTCCAATTGACCATGTAGGCGTCGCTGTAGCGGCCTTCGGCGATCAAGCGGATGTATTCTGGAACGGGTGTATGTGCGGGACAGGCCCACTGGCAGTCGACGACTTTGTGAAAATAGTCGGGTGCCGAGATATCAGTCGGTTTCATTCCTACCTTGCCCGCGCAAAAACTTAAACAGCAGCGCGGCCTTACCTTTTCCTGCGAACGCTCAGGTGGCGTTCTTGTGGTTTTTGAATTGCATCATCGGCTTATCCTATTAAAGCCATTCAAGATGTTCCACAAAGGCAATTTTGCGCGATCTCCCGCTTTCATTCGTTAACTGGCGGCATTCATAAAGATTCATTTATGCGGCAGTGCAGCATTGCCGCGGTTTTACGCCGGGATTTCGCTCTTCGCCAGATCCCACATCAAGCGATAGATGCCGGTGGAAATCACCGCGGACTTGGATGGGGCGCCATCTGTAAAGCGCGCCGCGATCACCGCCGAAGCCGCGTTCACGTCGGTTGCGTCGATCAGCACGAACCAGTCGCCGGCGCCGGCGCTCGCCGCCGAGGGAATCTCGGTGGTCGGCCCGGACAATGCACGATCGCTCTCGATCAGATGCATCGAGATCACCCCGTCGAGGTCGAGTGGATCGAGCGCGTGCTGAAGTGATGCGCGTACTTGTCCTCGCTTCCCGCGACCGGGCGAAAGCGGATGATGCCGAGCGCCGCGCCGCGGCCCTGTCCGCGGCTGATGGTGATGCGGGCCACGGCGCGGATCATGTTCTTGAAACGAGGCATGACCTTCTTCGACCACTCGGTCGGGTTGGCGAGCCGAGCCTTGTATGCCGGGCTATCCAGGACCTCGATCGTGCTCGTCGAGTAGAGGCAGAGATATTTCGGCGAACCTTCATCGACGACATAGCGCCTCGCCTCAAGGAAGCCCTCGATCGCAACGCGCTCCTCGAGATGCTCGCGGTCGTACCAGCGGTTGAACTCGGCTTCGTCCGATGCGTCGATGTCCATCGACGTCAGCAGCATGCCCTTTCCGGCGAGCGGCATTTCCTTCGTTCCCTTTCTGCTCTCTAACCCTCATGGTGAGGAGGCGCGTTAGCGCCGTCTCGAACCATGAAGCCCGACTGGTGGCCTCATCCTTCGAGACGCGGCTTGCGCCGCTCCTCTGGATGAGGGGATTGACTGTTATTTGGCAATCTTCGACGCGATATCCGCGATCGCCTTCATCACGGCGTCTCTGACGCCGGGATCGTACAGCGTATGGCCGGCGCCTTCGATGATGCGAATTTCGGATTGCGGCCAGCGCGCGGCGAGCGCGTGCGACGTCGAAGGCGGGCAAAGCAGATCGTAGCGGCCTTGCACGATGACGCCTGGAAGCCCATCGAGCTTGCCGGCTTCATCGAGAAGCTGGTCCGGTTTCATGAAACAGCCGTTGGCAAAATAATGCGCTTCCATGAAGGGCGTCGCGGGCAGGGCGCCACTCGATTTCAGCGACGAAAGATCGAGCCGCGTGCGCGGGGGCCTATGCTCGGAGAGAATCCGTTCGGTGTCATGCCAGGCGCGGGCGAACGGTCCGTGCACGGCGGGATCGGCGTCGAGAATCCGCCGCCAATACGCGTCAAGCGGCGTTCCGCGCTCCGCCTCGGGCAGCAGGCTCAGAAAATCTTCACAGAGACCGGGATAGAAGCGCGGCAGCGCATCGAGAAACGCGCCTTCGAGTTCGCTGCGGGTGCCGAGGAAGGTCGCGCGCAGCACGATGCCCGAGACGCGATCGGGGTGAGCCTGCGCATAGGCGAGCGCGAGTGTCGCGCCCCAGGAGCCGCCGACGATGATCCAGCGTGAAAAGCCGAATTGCTCGCGGATCATTTCCATGTCCGCGATCAGATGGTCCAGCGTGTTGTCCGCGCGGCCGCCTTTGGGGCGGCTTTTGCCGGCGCCGCGCTGATCGAACAAGACCGCATGGAAGCGCTCGGGATCGAACAGCCTGCGGTGGTCGGGCTGGCAACCGCTGCCGGGCCCGCCATGCAGATAGATCGCGGCAATGCCGTCGGCGCGGCCGACGCTTTCGACATAGATCTCGTGACCATTGCCGACGGCAAGGAATTGCGACGTCAGCGGTGCGAACGGATCGGATCTTGCGGAAGCCTTTCCCGCGCCGGCGTCAGGTGACATGATCGCTGTCCGTCTCCGGCGTGCCGCCCGCAAAATTGCGATAGATGAAGCGGTTGTTGTCGGAGGCGGCTTCCTGCTCCGCCATTTTGAAGATCTTCTCATGCAGGGGCGACAGCGTGCAGGCCGGGTCGGTATTGCCGGCATCGCCCGTCAGCGCAAAAGCCTGGCAGCGGCAGCCGCCGAAATCGACTTCCTTGAACTCGCAGCTCTTGCACGGCTCCGGCATCCAGCCGGTGCCGCGATAGCGGTTGAAGGCTTCGGAATTCTGCCAGATCCAGGCGATCGAATGATTTGACCGGACCGACAGGAATTCGAGCCCGGTGATGGTCTCGGCGGCATGGCAGGGCAGAATCTTCCCCGCCGGCGAAATGTTGAAGAACTGCCGGCCCCAGCCGCCCATGCATTTCTTCGGCCGCAGCGCGTAGTAATCCGGCACCACGTAGTCGATCGAAAGCGTGCCCTTCAGCCGCGCCTGTGCTTCCTCGACGATGCGGCTGGTCTCCTCGATCTGCGCCAATGTCGGCATCAGCGCGGCGCGGTTCTTCAGCGCCCAGCCGTAATACTGCACATTGGCCACTTCCAGCCGGTCGGCGTCGAGATCGACCGCCATCTGGATGATATCCGGCAGCTGGAACAGGTTCTGGCGGTGCATGACGGCGTTTACCGTCAGCGGCAGATCCAGCTCGCGCGTCCATTTCGCCACTTCTATTTTCTTGGCATGCGCGCCTTTGAAGCCGGCGACCCGGTCGGCGACCACGGGCTCGTTGCCCTGAAAGCTGATCTGCACATGGCACAGCCCGGCATCGGCCAGCGCGGAGAGCTTTTCGCGGGTGAGCAAGACCGCTGACGTAATGAGGTTGGAGTACAGCCCGACATCGCTGGCATGCTGGACCAGTTCGACCAGATCCTTGCGCGCGGTCGGCTCGCCGCCGGAGAAATGAATTTGCAGCACGCCGATCTCGGCCAGCTCGGAGAGGACTTTCTTCCATTCCTCGGTCGTGAGCTCCTGGCCTGCGCGATCCAGTTCAACCGGATTGGAGCAATAGGGGCATTGCAGGGGGCAGCGATGCGTCAGTTCGGCGAGCACCGCCAGCGGAATACCGAAGGTCTCCGCGGTCGAGCGCCGTGATTCCAGTGCGGCGAGGCCGTCATTGGCGGCGGCTTGTGTCTTGCCATCGGCGAGAATACTCATGACGTCCTCTCGCGCGCTTCGGTGAGGAAACCCTTGTCGGCAAGGTCCTGCAGCATGGCGATGACGTCGGTTGCGATCGCGCTCCGCTCGGCGGCGTATTTGGCGGCGAGCTGGTCGATCATGTCGGCAACACTGCGGACGCCGTCGCACAGTTGCAGCACTTCGACCGCGATCTCGTCGGGCGCCAGCACGCGCTCCGGCGCAAGGACCACCCAGACCTGCCGCGTCTCATCGAATTTCAGCCTGGCGTGGCGCGGCAATTTCGGCCGGCTCGCCTCGCTGACACTGATGTTGCGCGGTTCTGCCATCGCTCGTTCCTGGCTGGCCTCTAGCTGTTCTTGTCGCTCGTTTTGGGCACAAACGCACCCGGCGGAATGTGGCCCTCGACATAGGCATGGTACAGCGCGTCGAGCTGGACCCATAGCACATTGGTCTTGAAGATCAGCGCGTTGCAGACCGCTTCGCGCTCCGCCGGCGTCTTGGCGTGGGTCTTGACGTAGTCGAGCGCAAAGCCGGCATCGCGCGGCGCCTGCGTCAGGCGCCGGCTGAAATAGCTCATGATGTCCGGATTGACGAAATCGTAATGCGCCAGCATGCCCGAGATGCGTTCTTCGTGCAGGTTCGGTGCGAACAGTTCCGTGAGCGAGGAGGCGATGGCCTCGAGCGGACTCTTGTCGCGCACGAAATGAACGTAGGCCTCTACCGCAAAGCGCGTCGCCGGCAGGATGCCTTCGGTGGATTCGACATAGGCGCTGTCGAGCCCCAATCCTTCGGTCAGTTTGAGCCAGCGCTCGATGCCGCCTTCGCTGCCGACGTCGCCGTCATGGTCTTCTATCCTGTGCCGCCATTCCAGACGGATGCCGCGGTCGCGGAAACGCGAGATCACCACCGCATCCTTGATCGGGATCGTGCTCTGGTAATAATAGCGGTTCAGCGCCCAGGCCTGCACCTGTCCCTTGTTCAGCTTGCCGCCATGCAGCAGCCGATGAAACGGGTGCAGGTTGTGATAGCGCGTGGCGCCGATCTGGCGCAGCGCCGCTTCCAGCTCGTCGGCGCTGTTCAGCTTGGTCTTGCCGCCGAGCGAATATGCGGTCATCCCGTCTAGCGTCATGGCGTTCAAAGCGCGATCTCCGTTCCATCCCTAGGGATTTGCCACCCCGCTTGTTCGGCTGCCTTGCGTTCCGCGGAATCGCGCAGCAGCGCCGGGTTGGAATTATTGACATGTAAGAACATCTTCCTGTCGATACCAAGACCGGAAAGCGCCGCGATCGCGCCGGTCTCCCCCGACATGGCGATGTGTCCCATGGCTTGCCCGGTCTTGTGGCCGAGGCCGGCTCTGATCAGCTCGTCGTCGCGCCACACCGTGCCGTCGAAGAACACCAGCGGCGCGCCGGCAAGGCGCGATTTGAGGTCGTCGGTTACCTCGGCGCAGGCGGCGAGGAAATAGAAAAGCTTGCCCGTCGCCTTGCCGCGGATCCGCAGGCCGAGCGTATCGCCCGCGCCGGCCTCCCCTGCCGGGTGCATTTTGCCCTCCAGATACCACGCGCCCTTGCCGGCAACGGCGAATGGCAAGACCTCGATGCCCGAGGGCGAACCGTCGGGCAGTGTTGGTTCGAAGGCCTCGTCCACCTCGATCGGCTCGCGCCGCACATTCTTTTCGCCAAGCACGTTGAAGATGCTGTTGGACTTCAGGATCGCCAAGACCCTGGCGTGCGCGTAGATGGTGAAGGGCCAGCCTTCGCGCATCGACAACAGCCCCGCAACCGCGTCGATTTCGCCGTTGGTCAGGATAACGCCCGCTATCGGACTGTGACGAAGCTTGCCGGGGGCAGGGTGAAGCTGCGGCGTCGCGATCAGTTGCTGGCGCAGGTCCGGCGATGCATTGATCAAGAACCAGTGATTGCCGTCGGCGCTGATCGCGATCGAGGCCTGGGTGCTCTGAAGCTCGGGGTGCTTGGTTCGCGCGGCCAGACAAACCGGGCAGCCGCAATTCCACTGTGGAATGCCACCACCCGCCGCGGCGCCCAGGACGACGACGCGAAGCATGATCCGTCTCCTGGAATTCTAAAGCTCTGAATGACCAAGCTTTGCTATTAGGAAAAAGCTTCAAAGGTGGACGCAGGCATAAACACGCCCCCGAATCAGGAACGTGTCACTTCCCGCGGTCCACCTTGAGTTGAGAATGAAGCTGTCGCAGCCGCTTACTTGCGTGCGGCGCACGCATACATGTTGATTTCCATGCCGACCGGCACTTCGACGATCCTTGGTGTCTTCCAGGCCATTTGGCTCTCCTTGTAAAACCGGACGAACTCCGCCCTGTGCAACAAGGTAATACGGAACCAAAAGTTCGCCAGCGAAATCTTTTTTCCCAAGGCCCCGCTGTTTTATGTTGCGATGCGAAAGGAATTCACGGCCTTGTGCGAGCGGGCGTCAAACCAATGACGGATCAATAGGTTCATATGGCGGGCATCAGGATGCCAAAGTCGGTCCGTTCAGCCGCGGCGAACTTCAGATAAAGCAGTTGTGAGAAACGAGCGGCGCCTGGCCGGTGTCCGGAACCACGCAATAGGTTTGACCCATGCCGCGATATTTCTTCAATACGCGAATAGACGACGAATTGATCGCTGATCCCGAAGGCGAAGAACTGCGGGATCCCGATCGCGCGTGGGAGGTCGCCCGCACCATGATCCGGGAATTGCTGAAAACCGACGGCGCGGAGGACCTCTTGAAGGCGGTCCTCGAAGTGACGGATGATCAGGGTGAGACCGTGCTCGAGTTTCCGTTTACGGAGGCGCTGCTCGACGTTTCCGACGCTCCTGTCACAAAGCACTGATATCAGGTCACCGCGGTTCGAGGCGCAACGCGGCTGGCTTGCCTCCAGTCCAGCCATGCGGATCAGCGCGGCCGGCCCGAGGATGTTTCCGATTGCGTGCTGACGGAAAAATATTCAAGACTGTGCAGATGAAAGCCGCCGGCACGGGCATGTCTTTGCCCGCGCAAGGATCAAAGGCTTCTACAAAGGGGAGAACATTATGAGGATCTGCTCATCGGCGCCGCGCAGCCTGCTGCTGGCTGGTGCCTTTTTCGGAGTTTTGACATACGGTGCCGCCGCGCAGCAGCCGGCCAGTCCGCCAGCTGCGGCGCCTGCCGCCGCACCGGCGCTTCCGCCGGGTTCACCCCTGATCGGGCGGCCTGACAATGCGGCGGCGCAGAAGCTTGCGCCGGTCGCCGCGCCCCCGATCGCCGCCGCGCCCGACAAACTGCCGCTGGCCAAGCTGAAGGTGCCGGCCGGCTTCAATATCGAAGTCTATGCCGCCGGGATGGCGAACGCCCGTTCGCTGGCGTTAGGCGACAAGGGCACCGTGTTTGTCGGCAGCCGCCTGGTCGACAAGGTCTATGCCATCGTCAACAAGGACGGCAAGCGAACGGTCAAGATCGTGGCCTCGGGCCTTTATCGGCCCAATGGCGTCGCGTTCAAGGACGGCACGCTCTACATCGCCGAGCTCTCCAAGATCTCCAAGATCGACAAGATTGAGGACAATCTCGACAATTCGCCGAAGCCTGTGGTCATCTACGACAACCTGCCCAAGGACGAAGCCCATGGCTGGAAGTTCATCGCCATCGGGCCGGACAACAAGCTGTATATTCCGGTCGGACAGCCCGGCAATAACGTCCTGCATGACGACGCCCACGGCCAGATCAGGCGGATCAACCTCGACGGGACCGGCGCCGAAGTGGTCGCGCTTGGCGTCCGCAACTCCGTCGGGTTCGACTGGAATCCCGAAAACAAGCAGTTGTACTTCACCGATAACGGCCGCGACTGGATGTCGGAAGACGTTCCCCAGGACAAGCTCAATCGCGTCACCAAGGTCGGCGAGGATTTCGGCGTCCCCTACTGCTACCAGGGCAATATTCCCGACCCTGAATTCGGCTGGGGACGTTCCTGCAGCGAATTCACCCCGCCGGTCGGCCTGATGGGGCCGCACGCGGCCGCACTCGGCATGCGGTTCTATACCGGCAACATGTTCCCGAAGAGCTACAAGAACGTCATCTTCGTGGCCCGGCACGGTTCCTGGAACCGGTCCAACAAGTTCGGCGGCGATGTCGTCGCTGTCCATCTGAACAAGGACGGTACGGTCAAGTCGATCGAGCCGTTCATCACCGGCTTCCTGGAAGACAACAAATATGTCGGCCGTCCGGTCGACGTGATGCAGTTGAAGGACGGATCGCTTCTTGTTTCAGACGACTGGAACGGCGCCGTTTATCGCGTCACCTACGGCAAGCAGAAAGTCGCCGGGCAATAAATCGCGAACAAGCATCGGGGGCAGCGCGGGCTGCCCCCGATTTTCTTTTGGACTGTGTTGCCCGGGATGGATCGATGCGAAGTGTAATTGCGGCGCTGGCGTTTGCATCGCTGGCTTTTTCGGCGAACGCCGAGACCGTTGAAGAGCGTGCAGTTGCCTGTTTTGGCTGTCATGGCGAGCACGGACAATCCGAGACCGCATATACGCCCTCGCTCGGCGGCCAGCAGGCGCCCTATGCGCTGATCCAGCTCTTTATGTTCCGCGAGAAGCTGCGCACCTTTGAGCCCATGAACGATATGGCAAAGTCGTTCACCGACGACGATCTTCAGAAATTCTCTGATTTCATCGCCAAGTTACCGAAGCCGGCGCCGCCGGCCGATGCGGGCGAACCAGCGCGAATGCAACGTGGCCAGGCGCTCGCGCAGCAGAACCGCTGCAACGCCTGCCACAATTCCGATTTTTCCGGCAAGGAAAACGTCCCCCGCATTGCCGACCAGCGCGAGGACTATCTCGCCAAGACGCTCGGCGAATACAAGGATAACAGCCGCCACGGCTATGACGGCACCATGGCGGACGTGATGGGGGCGGTGACCAAAGAGCAGATCGCCGATCTTGCCTATTACATCGCCCGCGTCCGCTAGATCGTCGGTTCTGATCAATCAGAGCCGAGCGATCTGGCCTTTTGCTTTGACGCGTCTTCTTTAGGCAAAGCGGCATCCACGCCCGGATCAAGTCGGAGGGCATGCTTCGCTCGAAAACGCCATGGGGCCTTGAGCGCAGCGGTATGGCGCCGCCGTCTCGGCGGCGCTACAACTTGCGGCGTCAAAGGGGAATGGGTCATGGAAGATCTCTGGCGCCTGCCGGGCGTTGAACTCGCTGGCCTGATAAGGTCGAAGAAGGTCTCGGCGAAGGAGGCCGCGTCAGCCGCGCTCGAGCGACTGGACGCCGTCAATCCAAAGATCAATGCGGTCATCGACCATCGGCCGGAGCTGGTGTTGGCGCAGGCTGCCCTGATCGATGCGTCGATCGCGCGCGGCGAAGATGCCGGTCCGCTGGCAGGCGTGCCCGTCACCGTCAAGGCCAATATCGACCAGGAAGGGTTCGCCACCACCAACGGCGTCAAGCTGCAGCGCGACGTCATCGCGGCGAGCAACAGCCCCGTGGTGGACAATCTGCGCAAGGCGGGTGCGGTGATTCTCGGGCGCACCAATTGCCCGGCATTTTCCTATCGCTGGTTCACCACCAACCTGATCCACGGCGACACCAAAAATCCGCGCGATCCCGGAATCACGCCGGGAGGCTCTTCCGGCGGCGCCGGGGCTGCGGTCGCGTCCGGCATCGGCCATATCGCGCACGGCACCGATATCGCCGGCTCCATTCGTTACCCCGCTTATGCCTGCGGCGTTCATGGCTTGCGGCCGACCGTCGGCCGTATCGCGGCCTATAATGCGTCGCTGCCCGAACGCGCCATCGGGCCGCAGATTTCTGCGGTCTCCGGCCCGCTCGCGCGCACCATCGGCGATCTCAGGGTCGCGCTCGCCGCGATGTCCGCTCACGATGCGCGCGATCCCTGGTGGGTGCCGGCGCCGCTCGAAGGGCCCGTAATGCCGAAGCGCGCCGCGTTGTGCCTTCAGCCGGACGGACTTGAGACCGCCTCCGAGGTGAAAGCCGCGGTGGCGGATGCCGGCCGACGCCTGGAGCGCTCGGGGTGGACCGTCGAAGAAATCGCGACCACGCCGCCGCTGCGCGAGGCCGCCGATCTTCAAACCAAACTCTGGCTTGGCGACGGCTATGAAGCCCAGCTCGTCGCCGCCGAGCGGGAAGGCGATCCCGGCGCGCTGGCCTGCCTGCGCGGCAACCGGTCCAAGGTTTTTCCATTCGATGCCGCTACATTCTCCAAGGTCCTGACGCGACGGGCAACTTTGGCGCGCGAATGGCTGCAGTTCTTCGAGACCTATCCGGTGCTCGTGATGCCGGTATCGGCCGAACTGCCGTTCCCCGACGGGCTGGACATGCGCGATGACGCCTCCTTCACGCGGGTATGGCAGGCGCAACTGACGCAAATTGCGATTCCCTTCATGGGGTTGCCTGGGCTAACGGTGTCCACGGGCCTGGTGGGACGCGTCCCGGTCGGGGTTCAAGTGGTTTCCAGTCGCTACCGGGAGGATCTGTGCTTGCTAGCGGGCGAGGCGATCGAGGCCTTTGGTACGCCGTCGGCGCCGGTCGATCCCGTCAGCAACTAAAAGGCTAGAAGACATCCATGGCGAGCATCTACGATTTCACGGCCAAATCACTCGCCGGCGAGGACGTTCCGCTGAAGCGGTTCGAGGGTCAGGTTCTGTTGATCGTCAACACCGCGAGCGCCTGTGGATTCACCCCGCAATACAAGGGCCTCGAGGCGCTGCAGCAGAGGTTTGGTCCGCGCGGCTTTTCGGTGCTCGGATTTCCATGCAATCAGTTCGGGCGCCAGGAACCGGGCGATGCCGGGCAGATCCAGCAATTCTGTGCCAGCAACTACGCCGTCAGTTTTCCAATGTTTGACAAGATCGACGTCAATGGCGGCAACGCGCATCCGCTGTATCAATATCTGAGGGGCGAGAAATCCGGCCTGCTCGGCCCGTCGATCAAATGGAATTTCACCAAATTCCTGATCGATCGTTCGGGCAAGGTGGTGGCGCGGCACGCGCCGACCACGACTCCGGAAGCACTCACAAAGGAAATCGAGGCGCTATTGTGAACGAGAAGAACGAAGCCGTGACGACCGACCAACTGCCCGACCGGCTCTCGAGCGATCCGAAAAGCCCTTATTACAATGAAGCGGTGCTGGCGCGCGACGTCGGCATTCGCTTCAAGGGCATCGAGAAGACCAATGTCGAGGAATATTGCGTCAGCGAGGGTTGGATTCGCGTTACCGCCGGCAACGCCAGGGATCGTTACGGCAACCCGCTGACCATCAAGGTCCATGGCCCGGTAGAGCCGTATTTTCGCGACAAGGGAACGTCGTGAGACTGCCGAAACTGCAACCGCGACCCGTCATGCCCGGCCTTGTGCCGGGCATCCATGTCTTATAGTGCAGCGGCGAGAAAGTCGTGGATGGCCGGGCATAGGCGAGCGGAAGCGACGCCGGCCTTCAGACGGCTATGCCCGGCCATGACGAATAAATCGATCATTCTCCGAAAGCCAAAACCCATGTCCGTCCATATCGTCGACGTCGCTGAAATCACCAAACCGATCTCTTCACCGATCCGCAACGCCTATATCGACTTCACCAAGATGACGACGAGCCTGGTCGCGGTCGTCACCGACGTCGTGCGCGACGGCAGGCGGGTGGTCGGCTACGGCTTCAATTCCAACGGCCGCTACGGGCAGGGCGGATTGATCCGCGAGCGGTTTGCGCCGCGGCTGAAGGAGGCCGATCCGAAGACGCTCCTGAACGAGGCCGGCGACAATCTCGATCCGGACAAGGTCTGGTCGACCCTGATGGCGAACGAAAAGCCGGGCGGCCATGGCGAGCGCTCGGTCGCGGTCGGCACCATCGATATGGCGGTGTGGGATGCGGTCGCGAAGATCGCAGGGAAGCCGCTGTTTCGATTGCTCGCCGAGCGCCACGGCCTCAAGGCCAATCCGCGCGTGTTCGTCTATGCCGCCGGCGGCTATTATTACCCCGGCAAGGGCCTGTCGATGCTGCGCGGCGAGATGCGCAGCTATCTCGACCGCGGCTACAACGTCGTCAAGATGAAGATCGGCGGCGCGCCGATCGCGGAAGACCGCATGCGCATCGAGGCCGTGCTCGAGGAGATCGGCAAGGACGCGCAGCTCGCCGTCGACGCCAACGGCCGGTTCGATCTGGAAACCGCGATCGCCTACGCCAAGATGCTGCGCGACTATCCCCTGTTCTGGTACGAGGAGGCCGGCGATCCCCTGGACTTCCAGCTTCAGGCGGCGCTGGCGGAATTCTATCCGGCCCCCATGGCGACCGGCGAGAACCTGTTCAGCCATCAGGACGCCCGCAACCTGATCCGCTATGGCGGGATGCGGCCCGACCGCGACTGGCTGCAATTCGATTGCGCGCTGTCCTACGGGCTTTGCGAATATCAGCGCACGCTTGGCGTGCTCAAGACCCACGGCTGGTCGCCGAGCCGCTGCATCCCGCATGGCGGCCATCAGATGTCGCTGAATATCGCGGCCGGCTTAGGGCTTGGCGGCAATGAGAGCTATCCGGACCTGTTCCAGCCCTATGGCGGCTTCCCCGACGGCGTTCGCGTCGAGAACGGTCACATCACCATGCCGGATCTGCCGGGCATCGGGTTCGAGGGCAAGTCCGATCTCTACACGGAGATGAAGGCGCTGGCGTCGTAGCGCGACAGGCGCAGGTCAGGTTCGGTGGCTTCATCCTTCGAGACGCATCGCATTCGCGATGCTCCTCAGGATGAGGTCTAAAACCCTCATGGAGAGGAGCGCAGCAACGCTGGGCGTCTCCGGACGATGCTTCGCATCGCCTTGAGAACCATGAGGCCACGGTCGCTAGGTTATGTTTCCGGCTAATCGAAAGCGATCTACGACAGCCGCATATCCAATAATCGCCGGCCTTCGTTCTTCAGCAATTTCTTCACGGCGCTGGAGGCCGCGACCGCGCCCTGGTTGGCGTAGGCCTCGTGGTTCTTCTCGATATCCTCGAGGCGATAGAGATAGTTGACCATGATGCCGGCGGATTCGCGCAGGCCCTTTGGCGAGAGATCGCCGAGCCAGTCGATCCGTTCCAGCCGCGCGCCGTTGCCGAGATGGAATCGCGCCACCGAATCGATCAGCCGGCCCTTCGGGGTCCGTGCCTTCAGAAAATAATAAGCCGCGAGCGGCTCGACGATCGAGCGCAGTTGCGCGGCCAGTCCCTCGTCCTTGAACCAGTCCGGCCGGTCCAGGTTTTCGAGCAGCGTCCGCTCCTCGTCGGTCACGGGAACGTCGCTTGCGGCTTTCAGCCATCGCATCAAGCCCGGCACCGGCGACAGCGTCACGAAATTCTCCAGCTTCGGCAATTCGCGGCGCAATTCCTCGACCACCTGCTTGATCAGGAAGTTGCCGAAGGAAATCCCGCCAAGGCCGCGTTGGGTGTTGGAGATCGAGTAGAACACCGCAGTGCGGGCGCGCTCGATCGGCACCAGCTGGCGGTCTTCGGCGAGCAGCGGCGCGATCGCGCCGGGTATCGATTCCGTCAGCGCCACCTCGACGAAGATCAGCGGCTCGTCCACCAGCGCTGGATGAAAGAAGGCATAGCAACGCCGGTCGACGGGATCGATACGCCGGCGCAGATCGTCCCAGTCGCGGATCTCATGCACCGCCTCATAGCGAATGATCTTTTCCAGAATGTTCGCTGGCGTCGACCAGTCTATCCTGCGCAGCACGAGAAATCCCCTGTTGAACCATGAGGCCAATAGATGCACGACATCGCGATCGAGCGCGGCCAGATCCTTGTCGCCATGCATGAGATTGAGCAAATCGGCGCGCATCGCCACGAGCTCGCTGGTGCCGCTGGGTGCGCGGTTGAGCCGGCGGATCAGCTCCTGCCGCCGCGGCTCGGAGGCAAAATGCAGGTCGCTGGCGTCGGCATCATTCGGCTGCGTTCGCCAGTTCTCGATCGCCTGCGCCAGTCTCTCGCGGTCCGGCCCGTAATTGCGGGCGAGGCTCGCGAAGAACGAACGCCGGCCCGTCTCGTCGAGGTCATGGTAGCGATCGAGCACCTCGCGCGCCATTGCGGTGCCGGAGGCCTCGCCGCGGCCCGACAGCAACGCCTCGCATAATTCGATCAGGTCGGAGGCGTCCTGCTTGGTGTCCGACGTCCCCACGCGGCGAAGCAGGGTGCGGCCGCGCTCGGAAATCGAGGCGAGAAGATCGGAGAAGAAGGCATTGTTCCTGGCGGGCATGTCGAATCCAGATGGCGCGGAATTGTGACATGGATTTAAGGCAAAGCCGATCACAATCAAGCACGCTGTATGACGGAGTGTAAAAATACCTCAACTCTTCGCAAAGAACCACTGTCATGGCCGGGCTTGACCCGGCCATCCATCCTCTTCAAAAAAGGGTTTTCATGAAGATGGATGAATACCTGGCGAAGCCCGCGTATGAACACCGCGAATGCTGAAGCGTCTTGCCCACTATTCGGGCACCGCCAAATCGGCCTTATTTCATTTCCGAAAACGCGGTGGGCGTCTTGCCGGTCACCTGCCGGAAGGCGTGCGAGAAAGCCGGCACGCTGGCGTAGCCGAGCTCCGCAGCCAGTTGCTTGACCGAGACGTCGGCCTCGGTGGACAGCCGTTCGATCGCGGCTGCAATGCGCGCGCGCTGGCACCAGCTCTTGAAGCTCAATTGCGTTTCCGACGAAAACAACCGTGACAACGTCCGCACCGAGGTGCCGACCTGGCGCGCCAGCGTCTCGATCTCGTGCGCAGCGGTGGGGTCGCCGAGCACGATCTCGGCTGCGCGCCGGCAGCGCGGCTCCTGCGGCAGCGGAACGAAGGTCGTGGAATCCTCGGCGCGATGCAGTTCGAGCACGGCCAGCCGGACCAGCAGCGAGGTGCGGTCGGGGTTATCGCGTTCGTCGAACAATGCGAGGATCGAACTCGTGCAGCAGGCGCGACACCCGCACCACGAATTCCGCATCCAGGCTGGCGCCGTGATTTTCACGGTTCAGCCATGCCAGATCGAAATACAGCGTGCGCATGTCGATGTCCGCCAGCACGTCGATGGCGTGTTCGAGCCGCGCCGGCACCCATACCGCGCGGTCCGGCGGCACCAGCCAGCGTCCCTTCGGGGTCGTGACCTGCATCGTTCCCCTGGCCGCATACACCAGTTGCGCTTCGCGGTGCATATGGGTGTCGAGCCGCACGCCCTTTTTATAATGACGCGCGACAAGATGGACGCCGTCGCCGGTCGAGCGGTGGCTTCCCCTGATGGCAGCGATTGGCGTTTCGACGATACCCATTGGCCGCATCCCGTCAGCACAAGACCGTATAACCTACTTCAAGACCTGAGGGGATTCGACCCAAGGATTTCGAAAAGGGTTTCGAAAAGGATTTCGAAAATGAACAGCCCGGCCCGGGTGATCGGCTTCGTCAACGCCGCCCATTTCATCGATCATTATTCGATGCTGATCTTCGCCGCGGCCGTGATCGTGATGGGGCCGGCGCTCGGCATGGCCTATTCGGAGCTGTTGCCCTACGCCACGCCGGGCTTCGTCGCCTTCGGCGCGGGCTCGCTCCTGACCGGCTGGCTCGGCGACCGCTGGAGCCGCCGCCACATGATGGTGATCTTCTTTGCCGGCATCGGCGCCTCGATGATCGCTGTCGGCCTGGCGCAGACCAAGCTCGAGCTCGGCGCGGCGCTGTTGTTGATCGGCCTGTTTGCCTCGATCTATCATCCCGTCGGCACCGCGATGATCGTGTCCTATGCGGGCCGGCTCGGCCGCGAGATGGGCCTCAATGGCGTCTGGGGCAATCTCGGCGTGGCGTCGTCGGCGCTGGTCACCGGCATCGTCGGTCAGTATCTCGGTTGGCGCTGGGCGTTCATCATTCCGGGCACCGTCACGATCCTGATCGGCGTGGCCTTCATGGCGACGGTGGTTCACGAGGATCGCTCAGCCGTCACCCAGGCCGCGGCGCAGGCGCGGGTGGCCAAGCGGGATATGTGGCGGGTGATCGTGGCGCTCTTGATCGTGGTGATCGCGATCTCCACCACCTTCAACGCGGTGACGGTGGCGCTGCCCAAATTGTTCGCGGAGCGATTGAGCGGCCTCACCAGGAGCCCGGCGTTGTTGGGTGCGATCGCGGCCGGCGTCTATGTGTTCGGCGCGATGACGCAATACACCATCGGCAAGCTGATCGACCGCCATTCGCTGAAGGCGGTCTCGCTGCCGCTGTCATTCGTGCTGGCGCCGTTCTTGTACCTGGCGGCGGAGCTGTCGAATCTGCCGCTGATCATCGCTTCGATCGGCATCGTCATGGGCGCGTTCGGCCAGGTCACGGTCAACGATGCCATGGTCGGAAAATACACCAGCGAAGAATGGCGCTCGCGCGCCTATGCGGTGCGCTACTTCGTCGGCTTCACTGCCGCGGGCGCGTCCGTGGGCCTCGTGGCATGGCTCTATCAGCAGGGCGGTTTCGTCACCATGCTGCATGCGTTCGCCGGCCTGTGTCTGCTGGTGATCGCGGCGGCGATCATCCTGCCGACCGAGATCAAGGTGCCGGCCGCCGGCGCAAACTGAGCCACGGCTGTGAGCGGCGAATGCCGCGGCCCGGACAGCCTTGCTGTCCTTATTTGATCAAGATCGTCCGGCCCTCTGTGAGGCGGCTCACATACGGCGCGTTGGCCGAGATGTAGGAAAGCTGGCATCATGCGGTGAAATCTGTTGCGATGAGGCTCGTCATGCGCCGTCCTGCTTTTCGCGATTTGTTGCTTCTCTCTGCGCTCCTGCTGCCTTTCCAGATGTCGACCTCCCGCGTCGCCTCGGCGGAAAGCCGCGTGGCGCTGGTGATCGGCCAGTCGGCCTATCGCGCGGTGCCGGCGCTGCCCAACGCCGCGAATGACGGCAAGCGAATGGTGGAATTGCTCGGCAGCGCGGGCTTCGACGTCACCGCGGCTCCCGATCTGGCGCAGAACGACATGCGCCAGGCCATCAGTGACTTTGCGGCCAAGGTGTCGGCGAGCGGACCCGATACGGTCGCGCTGGTGTATTATGCCGGCCACGGGCTGCAGATCGACGGCGAGAACTATCTGGTGCCGGTCGACGTCGACCCGAAGCGCGAAGCCGATATTCCACTGCAGGCGGTCCGGCTCAACGATCTCATGAACACGTTGGCGGCGTTGCCGACGCGGATGCGTATCTTCATGCTCGATGCCTGCCGCAACAACCCGTTCCCGGCGCTAAACCAGACCGCGGGCCACGGGCTTGCGATCGTCAACACCAAGGCCGGCGCACCCGGCTCGTTCATTTCCTTTTCGACCTCGCCGGGTGCCGAGGCGGAGGATGGCAATGGTGAAGACAGCCCCTACACGACGGCGGTGCTCTCGGTCGCAAAAGAGCCAAATCTGCCGATCGAGGAAGCGTTCAAGCGCGTTCGCGTCTCAGTGAATCAGGCGACCGAGGGCCGGCAGATCCCGTGGGAAAGCTCGTCGCTGACAAGCGACTTCAGGTTTTTTCCTCGCGAGGCGGGTTCGGGCCCAAGCGCGGAAGCGCCGAAACCGCCGGCACCGGTGGCGCGCACCGCGGACGACTGGCGCAAGGACCTCGGCGGCAAGGAGCCGAAGACAGCCTATGAGCTCGTGATCGCCGACGACTCGGTCCCGGCCTTTGAGGCCTTTACTGCGCTGTTCGGCCAGTCTTCATACGCGCCGCGTGTGCGCTCGCTGCTTGAACGGCGTCGCGAGATGCTGGCGTGGGAAGTCGCGGTCGCAACCAACACGTCCGCGTCGTTTGAGACTTTCCTGGCGAGCTATGCGAATAGTGACCTGGCGGCCACCGCGCGCAGGATGCAGACGCGCGTCCTCAATCGTACGCTCGGGGCCAGCGCCGCGCTTCCGCAACCGACCAATGTTGCGCTGGGACCGACCTGCCCGTGCACCACGCCGCCGGTACAGCCGCTCATCAAGAAGGTGGAGCCGCCGCCAGCGACCAAGCGGGTCGATACGACCCCGCCGAAGCGCAAGAGGCAGCGGGTCTATGACGACGACGATGTCGTCATCGAGCGTGGCCCGCCGCCGGGTTACGTTCCGCCGGGCGCCGTCATGGGAGGCATCGGCATCGGCGGCTACGGCGGCGGCTATGGTGGTGGTTTTGGCGGGCGTGGCGGCTGGGGCGGCCGGCGATAGCCGTCCCTTCAAATCACTCGCCGCGGTGCAGCCTGCGTGCGAAGGACGAGAAAAGGAAGCTCCGCCGATTGCAGCGCTCAACGGGCGCGCGCAATCCGGAGCTTTCTCTATTACGTGCGGACCGCATCATCGGACCGTTTTGGTACAGGCGGGACAATATCACGCACTCGGTTGTCCCAGATCGGGATAGACGAGGGGGCATCGGTCCGGCATGCTGCTTGCATTCATTTGATCATTCTCCCCGCCTGTTGGGGATTAGCACATTAGCCGGAGGCCCAATGACCATTGCCACCACGGCGCCGATCATCGGCATCGAACGCTCGAAGATGAATTCGATCGTATTCGCAAGCTGCTTTGGAACCATCATCGAATGGTATGATTTCTTGATCTACGCCACCGCGGCGGCGCTTGTCTTCAACAAGGCGTTTTTCCCGACCTTCGATCCGCTCGCGGGTACCTTGGCCGCGCTCGGCAGCTATGCCGTCGGATTTCTGGCGCGCCCGCTTGGCGGCGCGCTGTTCGGTCATTTCGGCGACCGGCTTGGCCGCAAATCCATGCTGGTGTTGACGCTGTTCATCATGGGCCTCAGCACTTTCTGCATCGGGCTGTTGCCGACCTATGCCTCGATCGGGGTATTCGCGCCGATCCTCCTGATCCTTTTGCGCGTTATCCAGGGCATCGGGCTTGGTGGCGAATGGGGCGGCGCCTCGCTGATGGTGCTCGAGCACGCGCCCGCCGAGAAGCGCGGCTTCTACTCAAGTTTCGTGCAGATCGGATTTCCGATCGGGCTGGTGCTGGCCACCCTGATGTTCGCACTCGTCACCAAAATGCCGGACGCCGATTTCGCCGCCTATGGCTGGCGCATCCCGTTCCTCATCAGCGTTGTTCTGCTCGGGGTCGGCACCTTCGTTCGATCGCGGGTGCCTGAGACGCCGGTCTTCGAGGCACTCAAGATGCGCGACGGTCTGTCGAACAACCCGGTCGTCGAGGCCGTCGGCAAGAACCCCAGGATCTTCCTGATCGCCGTCGGCCTGAAGCTCTCCGAGGTGTCCTGGGTCTACATGCTCACGGTGTTCGTCGTCGGCTACGCAACCACCAAGCTCGGCCTGCCGAAGCCGATGATGTTAGATGCCGTGATGTATGCAGCGCTGCTTGAACTCGTCAGCCTGCCGCTGTTCGGCTGGCTGTCCGACAAGATCGGCCGGCGGCCGCTCTACATTCTCGGCGCCCTGTTCACGATCGCCTTTGCCTTTCCCCTGTTCTGGATGGTGGAGAGCAAGAGCACGGTCTTGATTTTCGCCGGGGTCATGATTGCGATGAATTTCGGCCACGGCATGATGTTCGGGCCTGAATCCGCCTACTTCCCCGAATTGTTCGGCTCCCGCGTCCGCTACAGCGGCGCTTCCTTCGGCTTCCAGGCTTCGGCCGCGATCGGCGGCGGCTTTGCGCCGATCCTGGCCACCTGGATGGCCGTATATTTCGGAGGCACCGGCGGCGTCTCGGTCATGATGATCGTTCTCGCGCTCATTACCCTCGCCGCAGCCCTCGCGGCGCGTGAGACCAAGGGCGAGCCGCTGGCAGACTAGGTTCGCACGCCGTGCAGTTTGGCATTTTCATCTATGACGGCGTCGAACCGATCGATCTCGCAACCTTCGGCGTGCTGTCGATGGCGCACAGGATCGCGCCCGAGATCGCGATTTGCACCATCGCGCCCCGTGCAGGACCGGTCGCGCTCGCCAACGGACTGAAGGTGACGGCCGATTTCGGCATCGACGATGCGCCTGTTTGCGATCTCGTCATCGTTACCGGCGGTCCCGGCTGGACCGCGCAGGCGAAGGCACCCGCGACGCTCGACTACATCAGGCGCGTCCACGCATCGCACCGCATTGCCTCGGTATGTACCGGCGGCATGATCCTGGCCGCGAGCGGCGTGCTGGATGGCGGACCGGCCACCACCAAGCGCGAAGTGGTGCCGCCGGAAACCTCGCCGCTCGAGGTGATGCGCGCGACCTATCCGCGCATCGATGTGCGCGAGGCGATGCTGGTGGAGGGACCGGGAGGGGTGGTGACCGGCGGCGGGGTGACGCTTTGCATCGACACCACGCTTCATCTCCTCAGCCAAATGCTCGGGGAGCGCGTTGCGGACGAAACCGCGCGCATCATGGAATATCAGCGCGCCTGGCGCGCCAACCGCGAGGCCTTCGCGCCGGTCCTGGCGGGGCAGTGAGGGACGCCGCTTCGGGAATTCGAAGCAATCTCCTCACCAAGTTTTCATCCAGATTTGGGTGTCTTGGCTTGCGCCGATCGACCATAATGGCGGGCGAAGGCTCGACCGCTCAACGACGGGCCGATGGGAGCAAGATTTGATGCGTGATCTGTCGCTGCGGTGGCTCGCCGGCCTTGTTCTGGGGGCCTCTATCATGATGGCCGGTCCTGTCCGCGCCGATGCCTTGAAGGATGAAATCGCGCCGACCGGCAAGCTGCGGGTGGCGATCGGGATCAGCCCGGCCGGCGGCGCTTACTGGTCCACCAGGACCGAAGCCGGAGGTTACGCCGGGGTGCCGGTCGATCTCGGCAAGGCCATGGCCGACCAGCTCGGCGTCGAGGTCGAATATGTCGCCTACCAGAACTCGGGGCAGATCACCGACGCCGCGTCGAAAGGCATCTGGGACGTCTCCTTCCTGCCGAAGGACCCGGAGCGTGAGACCAAAATGTTGTTCGGGCCGATCTATGAGGTCGCGGACGCCACCTATATCGTCAAGCCGGGCTCTGCGATCACGAATTTCGCAACCCTCGACCAGCTCGGCGTCAAGGTCGCGGCGGTCAATAACACCACCACCATGCGCGGCGCGATGGCGCATCTGAAGAACGCCAGGGTTGCGGGCTATCAGACCTACGACGAAATCTTCACCCTGCTCAAGAACGGCGAGATCGACGCGTTCGCGCTGTCGCGCGGCCAGCTCGAAGCCATGGCGAAGAAGATCCCGGGCACGCGGGTGCTGGATGAAACCTTCAAGCAGACCGTGACCGCGGTCGCCGTGCCGTTAAATCACCCGCTGGCGCTGGAATATGCGACCAAATTCATGACCGAGGCGAGATCCAACGGCGTGTTGCGGAAGGCTTTTGACCACAACGGATTGAAGGATATCCCGCTGCGGGCGCAGTAGAAAGAAGCGCCTGCTCGGCCTCATGGTTCGAGACGCGCGGCGTGGCCGCGCTCCTCACCATGAGGGTTTGCGCCCCTCATCCTGGGGAGCGGCCCCTTGGCCGCGTCTCGAAGGATGAGGCCGTCGTCAGCAACAAGACACTAATTCGTCCCGGCCGCCGCGATCGGCTCCAGACCGCTCTTGATGAGCGTATCGCGCGCCGCGGGCGAAGCGAGGAACTTGATCAGCGCTTTGCCGGCGTCGGGTTCTTTCGAGACGCTGGCGATTCCGGCGGAAAACACCGTGACCTTCTGCAATTCGTCCGGCAGCGGCCCGACGATGTCGATGCCGGCGACGGGTTTCAATTCGCTGATCTGCTGAAAGCCGATCTCGGCGTCGCCGTGGGCGACGATTTCGGCCACTGGCGTCGCCGGAATTTTCTTCGCCTTGTCCTTCATCGCCTCGGTGATGCCGAGCTTCCCGAACATCTCGGTCGAGATGTAGACGCCGCTGGCGCTGTCGGAATAGGCGACCGATTTGGCCGCCAGCAGCGCGCGCTTGAGCGCCTCCGGCGAAGAGACGTCCGGCTTTGGCGCGCCCGCTTTCACCGCAACCCCGATTTTCGATTTCACGAGATCGACGCGGCTGTCGGGAACGACCTTGCCCTGCTTGATCAGATCGCCAAGCGCATAGCCGACCAGGACCAGGACGTCGGCGGGCTCGCCGCGCTCCAGCCGCATCGGGATCGCGTTGACCGTGGTCCCCATCGAAGGCCCGTAGGCGGTGATCACCTTGTGGCCGGTCGTGCGCTCGAACTCCGGCACCAGCGCGTTATAGGCCGCCGTCAACCCGCCCGAAATCATCACCCGGACCTCGGCCGCGCCGGCCGTGCCGGTGAGCCACAGGATACCGGCGATGCCAAGTGCGATGCCAACGGCGAGCTTGTGGAATTCGGCTGTCGGTCTCATGGTATTCCTCCCGGGGAACGGCTCTTGAATGGCCGGGCACTATTACGGGAGCGAAAGCATCGTGCAAAGGGGGCGGCCCAGGGCTTCACGAAGGTATGCCCCTAAATCGTCACTTTAACGGCGAATTGCGGACCAAATATTTGGCAGGAGTTTCCATATTGCGGGAACGGGGGCACCGTCTCGTGCATATATTGCGAGTGGGGCACGAGGCCGCACAACGATGAGCAGATCAAGCATTGCCCTTGTCAATCTTCGGGCGGTTGTCATCCTGATCGTGCTGGCGTTCCATTCGGTCCTCCCTTACCTCGCTTCCCTGCCGGCCGCCGCCTATCCGTTCGACGGCGCGCCTTATCTGTGGCTGGCTTTTCCAATCGTTGACGGCCAGCGATGGTTCGGCTTCGACCTGTTCTGCGCCTGGCAGGATGTGGGTCTGATGACACTGATGTTTTTCCTCTCGGGCGTGTTCGTGCCGTCAAGCCTTGCGCGCAAGGGAAGCCGGAAGTTCTTGTCGGACCGTCTGCTGCGGATTGGCCTGCCGTTGGCGCTGGTCGTCATGTTTCTCAGCCCGCTCGCCTATTATGCCGCCTATCGCAGCACTGCTGTCGAACCCGGCCTCGACGCCTATTTGCAACATTGGCTCGCGCTGCCGTTCTGGCCGTGCGGGCCGCAGTGGTTCCTGGGCGAACTGTTGGCGTTCAACGTTGTTGCGGCAGCGATGCATCAATTCGTTCCCGGATGGGACCAGCGTCTTGTCCGGCTGGTGGCCTCGGTCTTCGGCAATCCGGTGCGCTTTCTTGTCGTTCTGGTGACCATCTCCGCGCTGGCGTATCTCCCTCTGGTGCTGGTCTATTCACCCTTCGAATGGGTGAACATTGGCCCGATCGCGTTTCAGCCGAGCCGACCTTTGCACTACCTCGTCTATTTCCTTGCCGGCGCGGCGGTCGGGACCTATGGCCTTGATCGCGGCTTGCTCGACTGCGATGGGGTTCTGGCGCGGCGCTGGACGGCATGGCTCGCCGCAGCCTTTGCCGGCTTCCTGCTCTGGGCCGCCCCGACCTCGGTGACGATGGCGGATTGGGGCAACGCTCCCCTGATCGCGAAATTCGCGGCCGGCATGGGCTTTGTTGTTGCCGCGGCGGCGGGCTGCCTGTGCTTGCTGGCGATCTGCTTGCGCTTTGCACATTGGCGCCTTTGGGCATTCGACAGTCTTTCAGCCAATGCCTATCGAATGTATCTGATCCACTATGTGTTTGCCGTCTGGCTGCAATATGCGCTGCTGGGCACCGGCTTGTTTGCGATTCCCAAGGCCACGATCGTGTTCGGCGGGACCCTGATCATCAGCTGGGCCATCGCCGCCGCCATGGGCGGCGCGCTGCCGGTCTCGCGACTGAATGCGACCACGCGCGGAGTACGCCGCGCGTGAAGACCGAATTGACCTTGGACGGAAGGTGATTGAGCAAACATGCCATTGGTCTTCAAGCTCGCATTCCGAAACCTGATTCATGACCGACTGCGCTTGATAGCGACGGTGATAGGAATCGTGTTTTCCATCGTTCTGGTGACGGTCCAGATGGGTCTGTATCTGGGCTTTGGACGCATGGTGACGACGATGATCGATCATGCGTCGGCCGATCTCTGGGTCATGCCGAAAGGAACCAAATGCTTTGAGGATCCGTCCCTGCTGAACATCCGTGAGCGCTATCGCGTGCTTTCGATCAGTGGAGTTGCGGAGGCCATTCCCCTCGTGATCGGATTTGCGGATTGGCGAATGTCGAGCGGAGAGATGACCCCCGTTTTCGTCGTTGGTTCGGATCTGCGGTACGGCGGCCTGGAGCCGTGGAACCTGGTGGAAGGCCGGATCGAGGCGCTGTCGAGCCCGAAAACAGTCGCGGTCGACCGGACCTATTTCGATCGCCTTGGCGTCTCGGGGATCGGGTCAACCGCCGAGATCCGTGAACAAACCGTACGGGTGGCGGCCGTCACCAACGGCATCCGTTCCTTCACCACGACGCCGTTCGTTTTCCTGGACGTCAATCGGGCGCGCACTTACACGGGAACTCCGCCCGGCAAGGCCAGCTATCTCCTTGTACGTCTGAGCCAGGACGCCGATCGCGATCGCGTTCGTCATGAGATCGTGTCGAACATCGCGGACGTGGAGGTTCTGACGCCTGCCGAGTTTCGCGAGCGCAGCCGCAAATTCTGGCTATTCGGCACCGGCGCCGGCGCCGCGCTCTTCGCCGGCGCATTGCTCGGCGTGATCGTCGGCACCGTCGTCGTCGCCCAGACGCTTTATTCAAGCACGAAAGAGCACCTGACCGAGTTCGCCACCCTGCGCGCTATTGGTTCGTCCAAACGATATATCTACAACGTGATCGTGTGGCAGGCGCTGCTCAGCGCGACAATCGGCTTCTCCATCGCGGCCCTCATCGGCGACGCCATCGTGCGATTGACCGCGGCGACAGCCTTGCCGATCGTCATCACGCCCGCACTTCTCGTCGGCCTGTTTCTGCTTACCGTCGTCATGTGCGTCGGGTCGTCCATTGCGGCGATCGTTCAGGTCACCCGCATCGATCCTGCCATGGTGTTCGCGCGATGACCGAACCGTTGCTCGAGGCGGTGAATCTGGCGAAGGACCTCGGCAGCGGTGCTGCAAAGGTGGCGGCGCTCAAGGGCGTAACGCTTTCGCTCAACGGCGGCGAACTGACCCTGCTGATGGGACCTTCCGGGAGCGGCAAGACGACGCTTTTATCCGTCCTCGGATGCATGTTGAGGCCGACAGCAGGGACTGTTCGTATTTGCGGACACTCTACCGCCGGTGCCGGACCCGAGGAACTGGCGCTCCTCAGGCGAAAGCATGTGGGTTTTGTCTTCCAGTCGTTTCATCTGTTTCCGACATTGTCCGCCACCGACAATGTCCGCCTCGCGCTCGATGTGCGCGGTGAGCCCTCCAGAGCCGCAAGAGCAATGTCACGCCAGGCCCTGGCGAAGGTCGGCCTCGCCCATAAAGCAAAGGCCTATCCACGCGAACTCAGCGGCGGAGAACAGCAACGCGTCGCGATCGCTCGCGCCATTGTTGGAAACCCGTCCATCATCCTCGCGGACGAGCCCACGGCCGCTCTCGATGGCGAGAATGGCCGGGCAATCGTGAAGATACTTGCTGAAATCGCCAGGGAACGGGGGCACGCCGTGCTGATCGTGACGCATGATCCGCGTCTCTTGCCATTCGCGGACCGGGTCGTTCACATTGAGGACGGACGGATCATCGGTGATGAACCCGGCGGCGCAAGAACTGCACTGAAAATCGCTGGGGGCGGCTAGCCACGTCGAAACGCCGGACCGCCTTGATCGCCGTCTTGGGTCTGATTGCAGTCGCCGGAGTTTTCATGGCGATAGCGGCAATCGCCCCCGTCAAGCCGGCAGTCTGGAGCATGTCGGGCGATGTATCGAAGGAAAAGCGCTGGCAGGCCATTGCGCCCGGGCGTGTCGAATCCTGCTCCGGACAGATCAGGGTCGCGACAGCGGTGATCGGGGTGGTCGACAAGGTGCTGGTGAAGACCAATGACAAGGTGTTTGCCGGCGAACCACTGATCCATCTCGCCGACGATGAACTTCGGGCGCGGCTGGCGGCGGCGGAGACGCAAGTCGCCATGCACGAGCGCGCACGGGATGAGAGATCGGCGACAGGCAGCGCGAAGTCGCGGCGCAAAGCCGAAGATGCCGTAGCCGATGCCGAACGGGCGCTCTACGACGCGCGATCCGCCGTTGATCGGGCTGCCACCAAGTTGCGGGCCAGCGGCGGACCGGACGCCGACCTGACCGCTGCCCGCCTTGCTTTGACGCGTGCCCAGAATGAACTGTCAACGCGAAAGGAGCAGCTCCGCACAATCATCGACGACGACGCTCCCTTGCCGACCGCACTGGAGGGCCAGCTCAGTGTCGCCCGGTCGGAATACGCCATGGCGCGATCCGCCCTCGACAAAATGACGCTGCGGGCGCCGATCGATGGCACGGTGCTCCAGGTCAACGTGCGGGTGGGCGAGCTGGTATCCCCCGCTTCGCCAGAGCCGCCATTGCAGCTTGCCGACCTCTCGGCGCTGTGCGTGCGCGCGGAACTGGACGAACGCGACCTGGGGTCAATCAAGGTTGGGCAGGCGGCAACCGTGCGGGCAGCCGCATTTCCCGGTCGCGAATTCGAGGGGACCGTGTCGTTGATCGCTCCGCTGGTAGAGCCCGGCCGCCTCGAGCCGCCCGGATCGCGCAGCCAGAGCGAGCTGGATGTGGTTCGGATCACGGTCGGATTGGCGGGATCGGAGGAGCTCACGGTCGGAATGAAGGCCGATGTCTACTTCGGTTCCGGAAAAGCCCTTGATTGATAGGCGGTCGGACGGCGCCTTGACGGGTTCCGCGCCAGCTCACGAATTGACGTGCACGAAATCCCGCAACAGCGGATAGATTTCGTTGTTCCAGCGCTTGCCCGAGAACACGCCGTAATGGCCGACACCGGCCTGCATGTGATGCACCTTGCGATAAGCGCGCACGCCGGTGCAGAGGTCCTGCGCGGCGAGCGTCTGGCCGATCGAGCAGATGTCGTCCTTCTCGCCTTCCACCGTCATCAGGCCCATCCGCTTGATCGAGGCCGGATTCACCGGGCGGCCGCGATAGGTCAATTTGCCTTGCGGCAAGAGGTGCTCCTGAAACACGTCGCGGATGGTTTCGATATAAAATTCCGCCGGCAAGTCCATGACAGCGAAATATTCGTCGTAGAAGGTCTTGATGGATTCGGCCTTCTCTTTCTCGCCCTTCGCCAGATGAGTGGCAAGATCGATGTGCTGCTTGACATGGCGCTCAAGGTTCATCGACACGAAGGCCGTGAGCTGCACGAAGCCGGGATAGACCTTGCGGAACGCGCCCTTGCATTGAATGGGCACGTAATTGATCAGATTGTCCTCGAACCATTTGAGCGGCTTGCTCTTGGCGAATTCGTTGACCTTGGTCGGCTGGATGCGGGTGTCGATCGGGCCGGCCATCAGGGTCAGCGTCGCCGGCCGCGCGGGATGATTGTCCTCCGACATGATCGCGGCGGCGGCGAGCGCCGATACCGACGGCTGGCAGATCGCCACCATATGCGCGCGCGGGCCCAATTGATCGAGGAACGTAATCAGGTGCTCGGTGTAATCGTCGAGGCCGAACCTGCCGTGACGGATCGGAATGTCGCGGGGGTTATGCCAGTCGGTGATGTAGACGTCGTGATCCTGCAGCAGGGTTTTCACGGTGCCACGCAGCAGGGTGGCGAAGTGGCCGGACATCGGCGCCACCAGCAACAGGCGCGGCTGTTCCGGCGAATTCTCCTTCTTGAAATGCAGCAGCGAACCGAACGGGGTTGCGTAGGTGACCTCCTCGGTCACTTCGAGTTCCTGATTGCCCACCAGCACCTTGTCGATGCCGTAGGCGGGGCGGGTATAGGTGAGGGATGTCCGCGAGATCAGCTCCAGGGCTGCGGAGAGCCGTCTGAACAATCGGTCGGACACGCCCTGCGGGACGAGGTTGAGGTATCTCAGCGCTTGCGCGGCCCCGGTCCGCCACGGTGACGTCAGGTCCATCTGGTTCTGATAGGCTTGATACAACATCGACATCATTCGGATCCGCCCCCGCCCTGCTGCCATGCAATATTGAAGCCAAAGCGGAGTCAAATCGCCTCACAAACTGGCACGTCACTTGCTGTTGAAAATGCCGGAAGCTTAGATATTGGGCACTTTGCAGCGGATCGTCTTGGCAAAGCGGGGGCCCGGCGGGCGTGGACGCGTTAGAGGATTAGAGGAAAAGCCATATGGCAAAAGCGACACTGACCATCAGCAGCAAGAATTACTCCTCATGGTCGTTGCGCGGCTGGCTGCTGACCAGGTTTTCCGGGCTCGAATTCGAGGAGATCGTCACCGCGCCGGACGATCCGTCGGCGCGGGCGGAAATCCTGCTGCTGTCGCCGACGATCCTGGTGCCGTGCCTGCGGCATGAAGGCGCCACCGTATGGGACACGCTGGCGATCGCGGAATACCTCAACGAGGTCATACCCGATGCCGGCCTGTTGCCCAAGGACCGCATCCAGCGGGCGCATTGTCGGTCGATCTGCGGCGAAATCCATTCGGGATTCACGACGCTGCGCGCGTCGCTGCCGGTCAATCTGAAGGGCCATTTCCCCGGCTTCAAGATCTGGTCGCGCGCGCAGGCCGATATCGATCGGGTCTGCACGATCTGGCGCGAATGCCTGGCCAGATCGGGCGGCCCGTTCCTGTTCGGTGAACGCAGCATGGCGGATGCCATGTATGCGCCCGTCGTGACCCGCTTCATGACCTATGATGTGAAGCTGGAGCCACGGCTGAAGGAGTACGCCGGCATGATCATGGGCCTCCCGGAAATGCAGGAATGGATCGAAGCCGCCAAGGCCGAGCCCGCCGACATCGAAGAGCTCGAGGTGGAATATTAGGCAAAAAAGGCGGCACGTGCCTGCTTGAGGGGGCTTACGCGCCGGGCACGCACTGCTCAACTTGATGCCATCCGGCGCGGCTTCTCGCTTCCGAAGCGGCGGACGCGAAGACGCACAAAAAATCGCCCGAGCGAAATTCCGGACTGAATCCGAGAGCTTCGACGTCTCCAACGCCGCGATTTCTGAAATCGCCGCAGTGCAGCGCCGGTGGCGTGATTTTCGCATAGCACCATCAAGCTCCGAACGCGCCAATCCGCGCTGCCAAAAAATTGGACGCCGGCGATTGTCGCGACTCACGCGAAAACACGGTGGAGGTTTCAAGATGAATCAGCACGCGGTCGTCAGCAAATTTTCCCACGTCAAACCCGGCGATACCGAATTCAAGGGCGGAGGCCTGCGCGACTTCTTCCTGTATCGCGATCTCGGCATTGCGACCGCGACCGGCGGCCAGGTGATCTGCCATCTGGTCAAGGCCAATGCGGAGATGCCGCCGGAAGACGGCACCGGCTGGCATCGCCACGACTGCGATTTTCAGATCGTGATCATGATGAAGGGCTGGGCGCGGTTCATGTATGAGGACAAGCCGACGCTGGTCCAGGCCGGCGACGTCGTCCATCAGCGGCCGGGGATCGTGCACTATCTCTTCGATTACTCGCCGGACATGGAATATCTCGAAATCGTCAGCCCGGCGGATTTCAAGACCGTCGAGATGCCGCCCGCCACTGACACGGTGCCGCCGGTGACGCCCTGGAAGTAGGACTTTCGCCCGATCGAACGAGGAATTAACGTTTCAGGGCGATTGCGGCAACGCGCCGGATTGGGCCGGTCTGGATCTAGTGCGCCGCGCGCCGTCCGGGCCGATATCTAGCCGTGAACATCGGCGTACATGGGTGATTGGCTGATTTGGGCGCGGTTCGTTCCAGGCGCGTTCCAAATCTTAAGATGAGTGCCGGCCTTCGTTGCATTTTGGCACAGCGCTGACGCTTTCGCGCTTGAATCAGGGGCGTTGCAGCCGCCAGCCGACCACGGTCGCTTCGACGGCGCCGCCGGATTCATGGTTGCGCCAGGCGCCGTCGACGAAGCGGCAGGCGAAGGGCAACTGATAGGTGCCGCTGTGGTCCTCGCACAGCACCTGGACCGGTTGATCCGGCGGCGGTTCTCCTTCGCCGTTGAATTCGGCCAGCCGTTTTTCCCGCGTCGCCATTTCCATCCTGCTCCGTCAATTGCGCCAAGCGCCTCGTTTGCAGCTCACACCCCGCCGAAACCGGTTCGAGCCCGGATGCGCTCGATAAAACCTCACCGCGCGAATGAGGTTTCAGTGTGGTATCTTCGCCGCCATACATTTCGCTCGCAACAATTTGACCGCGCAGGCGCAAATTCAATGAGGCTCTCGATGATCGGCCGGATCGCCCTCGCGCTCGGGATCTTGCGTGTACTGATATCTGCGGCATGCGCGCAGGATGTTCCCGGCATCGAGATCTGCACGGTCGAAAAGACCATGGAGCGCCGTACCAGTTGCCTGCAGAGCAATGTCGATTTCCTTCAGAAGACGATCGCCAGGCTTGCCGCCGACCATGCGCAGAAGCTTGATGCCGCCAATCGTCAGATCGAGGGTTTGAAGGCGACCGTCGCCTCGCTGCAGAAGGTCGTCGATGATCTGCAGGCGGCGCAGAAGAAGACCGCGGAGGACTTGAAGAGGAAGGTCGACGCGCCGCCCGTCAAGGAGGGAGCGGCCGCGAAGGAGGGCGGGAAGTAGTTCGAAATTGCAAGCCGTCATTCCGGGGCGATGCGAAGCATCGAACTACGATGTGCAATTGCACATCGGAGAATCTCGAGATTCCCCGATGCGCAATTGCGCATCTGAGGTCTGGTGCTTGCGCACCATCCCGGAATGACGGCCTCCAACTGGTGCGCGCTGTCCTTCTTTCCATTCCTGACCATGGTTCCATCGGAAGCGGGCGCAAGGACTATCAAACGCGGTGCGCGCCAGGTCGCCAAGATAGCCGCGCTTCGAATGAGGGCTCATCGTCCATGAATCCTGCCCAGAAGGCGCTCTGGTTCATCGAGAGTCACCTCGCTGACACCTTGACCCTCGACGAGATCGCCGGCGTGGCCGGGATCTCGCGCTTTCACATGGTGCGGGCGTTCGCCGCAGCGACGGGACTGCCGGTCATGCGCTACGTGCGCGCCCGCCGTCTCAGTGAAGCGGCGCGGGCGCTGGCCGCCGGCGCGCCCGATATCCTCACCTTGGCGCTGGATGCGGACTACGGCTCTCACGAAGCGTTCACCCGCGCGTTCCGCGACCGTTTCGGCGTCACGCCCGAAGCGGTCCGCAGCCTCGCGCGCATCGACCACATCAAGCTTCAGGAGCCGATTCAGATGGACTCGACCTTCACAGACAACCTGCAGCCCCCGCGCTTCGAAATCGCCAAGCCGCTGCTCGTCGCCGGCCTCGGCGAACGATACAATCACGAAAACGGCGCCGGCATTCCCGGCCAGTGGCAGCGCTTCCATCAATCCGTCGACAGGATTCCCGTCCGGATCGGCAAGGTGGCCTACGGCGTCTGCTGCAACGGCGACGATGCCGGAAATTTCGACTACATCGCCGGCGTCGAGGTGACGGATTTCTCCGATCTGCCGCGCGAATTTGCGCGCGTCCGGATACCCGAGCAGCGCTACGCCGTGTTCACCCACAAGGACCACATCTCGACCATTCGCCGTACCGTCAACACGATCTGGAATCACTGGCTGCCGGTGTCTGGACTGAAGGCCGCCGACGCGCCCAACTTCGAGCGTTACGACGACAGCTTCAATCCATTGACCGGCGATGGCGGGCTCGAGATTTGGATACCGGTCAAGGATTAGGTGTTCGCTTTTGACGCGTTTTCTTTACGCGAACCGGTACCCACCCCCGGATCAAGTCCGAGGGCATGCTTCGCTCGAAAACGCTCCTGGACGCTTGGCTGCCTTGCGCGGTCACGCCAGCCGATTGCTTGCAAGCGACGGCGACTTTGCCATAACGTTGCGCAATGACATTGTTGCGCTTGCGAAATCCGCCTGCGCCCAAAGAAGCGTCCAAGAAAGGCCGGGGGGATTTCATGCCCGATGTTCGCGTTCTCGCCAGCGGTCTGGAATTTCCGGAAGGACCGGTGGTGATGCCGGACGGATCGGTGCTGCTGGTCGAGATCCGCGGCCAACGGCTGACCCGGGTGTGGCCGGACGGTGCTAAGGAAGTGGTCGCACAAATTCCCGGCGGCCCCAATGGCGCGGCGATCGGCCCCGACGGCAAATGCTACATCTGCAACAATGGCGGTTTCAGCTGGACCCCCTCGCGCGGCACCATGATGCCGGGCGCGCCGGGCCCCCACGAATATATCGGCGGCTCGATCCAGCGCGTCGATCTTGCAACCGGCAGGGTCGAAACCCTGTTCGACAAATGCGGCGAGTATCCGCTGAAGGGGCCGAACGATCTGGTGTTCGACCGGCACGGCGGGCTCTGGTTCACCGATTTGGGCAAGCGCCGCGCCCGCGACATGGATGTCGGCGCGTTCTACTACATCAAGCCTGGCATGGCGGAGATCGTCGAGGGCTCCTTCGGCATGCTGCCGGCCAACGGCATTGGCCTGTCGCCCGACGAGAACACGGTCTATGTCGCGGAAACGCCGACGGCGCGGCTGTGGGCCTTCGATCTCGCTTCACCCGGCGAGGTCAGGCCGCGTGACGTGATCTATCGTGGCGAACGCGGCAAGCCGATTGCGGGACTTGGCGGCTATCAGATGTTCGATTCGCTCGCGGTGGAAGCCTGCGGCAATATCTGCGTCGCGACGCTGATCTCGGGCTGCATTTCCGTGATCGCGCCGGATGGCAGGCTCGTCGAGCAGGTGCCGACCGGCGACCGCGTCACCACCAACATCGCCTTCGGCGGGAGCGAGTTGAAGACCGCTTACATCACGCTGTCCGGCAAGGGCGAACTCGTCGCGATGGACTGGGCGCGGCCCGGCCTGCCGCTGAATTTCTTGAACAAGTGACGGTAGAAGAGGTAGCCCCCTTCGCCATCGCATCCAACGTTGTCATTCCGGGATGGTGCGCCAGCACCAGACCCGGAATCTCGAGATTCCGGGTTCGATGCTCTGCATCGCCCCGGAATGACAGAGTCTGAAGAAGGAGAAACAATGCCCTGGCTTGAACCGGTGACGCTGAGCGGCCCGCATGCGCAGCTAAAACCGTTGTCGCACGATCATATCGATGGGTTGACGGAGGCGGTGAAGGACGGCGAGCTGTGGAAGCTCTGGTACACCTCCGTGCCGAAGCCCGAAAACATGGGCAAGGAGATCGACCGCAGGCTCGCACTGCAGGCGGCGGGCTCGATGTTGCCGTTCACCGTCTTCGATGCCGAGGGAAAAATCGCCGGCATGTCGACCTATATGAATGTCGATGCCATAAACCGGCGCGTCGAGATCGGCTCGACCTGGTATGCCAAACGCGTGCAGCGCAGCGCGCTTAATACCCAGTGCAAATTGCTGTTGCTCGCCTATGCATTCGAAAAGCTCGATTGCATCGCGGTCGAATTCCGCACGCATTTTTTCAATCACCAGAGCCGGCGCGGCATCGAGCGGCTGGGGGCCAAGCTCGACGGCATCCTGCGCAGCCATCAGATCGCGCCGAACGGTACGCTGCGCGATACCGTGGTCTACAGCATCATCGCCGCCGAATGGCCGACGGTGAAGGCGCATCTGAATTATCAACTCAACGAAAAGCCGCGGTCATAAAACGCGCCAAGACAGAAGCAGCGTTTTCGAGCGAAGTGGGTACCGGTTCGCGTCAAGAAAACGCGCCAAGACAAAGAAACGCCGAAAGCGAGACGATGGATATTTTCGACTATGTGATCGTGGGTGCGGGTTCCGCGGGATGCGTGCTGACCAACCGGCTGAGCGAGGATGCATCCACCAGCATCTGCGTGCTCGAAGCAGGCCCTAAGGATTGGCATCCCTACATCCATCTGCCGGCGGGCTTCATCAAGACCTTCCACATGCGCAGCATCAACTGGGCCTACCAGCAGGAGCCGGGTCCCTGGACCGGCGGCCGCAGCATCTACGCACCGCGCGGCAAGACGCTCGGCGGCTCCTCCTCGATCAACGGTCACATCTACAATCGCGGCCAGCATCAGGATTTCGACACCTGGGCGCAACTCGGCAACCGCGGCTGGGGCTATCCGGATGTGCTGCCCTATTTCAAGCGGCTGGAGCGGCGCATCGGAGAGGGCGAGGACACCTATCGCGGGCGCGAGGGCAACCTCACCGTCACCACCATGGACTGGAGGGATCCGCTCTGCGAGGCGTTCATGGCGGGCGCGATGAGCCTCGGCATTCCGCGCAACCCCGATTACAACGGCGCGATCCAGGAAGGCGTATCCTACGCGCAGCGCACGATCCGAAACGGCCTGCGCGTCAGCGCGGCGACCGCCTTCCTGCACCCGGCGCGGAAGCGGGGGAATGTCCATGTGCGGACCCACGCGCATGCGACGGAGATCATCTTCGAGGGCAAGCGCGCGGTTGGCGTGCGCTACGTCAGGGGCGGCAGGGGCGGCACGACGCACGAGCTGCGCGCCAACAAGGAAGTCATTCTTTCCGGCGGCAGCTACAATTCACCGCAGCTGCTGCAACTGTCCGGCGTCGGCTCGCCGGAGCTCTTGGGCTCGCTTGGCATCGAGGTGCGCCATGCGTTGCCGGGCGTCGGCGAGGGATTGCAGGACCATTACGCGCCGCGCTCGGTCGCCCGCGTCAAGAACATCAGGACCATCAACGAACGCCGGCGCGGCCTCAGCCTGGTGGGAGAGGCGATCAAATGGGCTACGACACGGCGCGGCCTGCTCTCGCTGTCGCCGACCATGGTCTATTGCTTCTGGCACTCCGGCGAGACCACCGAGAGCTCCGATCTGCAACTGACGTTCACGCCCGCGAGCTACCAGGAAGGCGTGCAGGGCCAGCTCGAGGATCAGCCCGGCATGACGGTCGCATCCTGGCAGCAGCGGCCGGAGAGCCGCGGCTATGTCCGCGCCCGCTCGGCCGACCCGTTCGAGCCGCCGATCATTCAAACCAACTATCTCGTCGCCGAACTCGATCGCCGCGTCGTCGTCGCCGGCATGAAACTGGCGCGGCGGCTGCTCAAGTCCGATCCGCTTGCGCCCTATTACGCCTATGAGGATTTCCCGGGTCCCGACGTGCAGACCGACGACGAATTCCTCGAAGCGGCCACCAGGCGCGGCACCACGACGTTCCATCCCGGCTGCACCTGCCGCATGGGCCCCGCCGACGCGCCATGGGCCGTGGTCGATGACCAGCTGCGCGTGCACGGGCTGCAGGGCCTGCGCGTGATCGATGCGTCCATCATGCCGCGGATGATCTCGGCCAACCTCAACGCGTCGACCATGATGATCGCCGACAAGGCGTCCGATCTCATTCGGGGCAGGAGCGCTTCGTGACCTCCGTCTGGATCTTTCTGGTCTCGTTTGTCGGCATTCTGGCCGGCGGCGCGATCGGCATGACGCTGCGGACCTGCCTTCCCGGCGCGCAGCTCAATGCCGAGACCCGGGAAATGATCCGGCTCGGCGTCGGCCTGCTCGCCACGCTGGTGGCGGTGCTGATCAGTCTGACGATTGCTTCCGCGAAATCTTCCTACGACACCCAGGATGCCCACTTCCGGCAATTGGCGGCCTATCTGGTCGAAGCCGACCAGTTGCTCGTGCAATACGGGCCGGAGGCGACCGGCATGCGCCAATTGATGCGTGAAGCGGTTCCTGCTGCGATGGACCGGATCTGGCGCGAGAAGGCGACGGCCTCGCAGGACACCGCGTTCACGGCCCGCTCGCTTGCCGAACAGCTCTATACCGCGGTTGAAGCGCTGTCGCCAAAAAACGACGCGCAACGCTCTCTCAAAGCGCGCGTCGAGCAGGCCATCGCCGATATCGCGCGCACGCGGCTACTGATGTTTGCGGATGGCGACACGCCGGTCCTGACGCCGTTCATGTTGATATTGATCTTCTGGCTGGTGGTGATTTTTGTCAGCTTCGGGCTGTTCGTCGAACCCGGCCGGGTCGTTATCGTCGCGTTACTGGTGTTTGCGCTGTCGATTTCGACCGCGCTGTTCCTGGTCGCGGATTTGAGCCGGCCGTTTGCCGGCCTGATGCAACTACCGAAGGAACAGCTCAAGCATACGCTCGCGCCGCTGAGCTGACTGGGTACTGGAAGGGCGAGTCTTTGGGCTGTGCCACGAGGATCGAGTTGCAGTCCTCAGTGAGGGCTCTTTGCCATGTCGCAGGATGATTTCGATCAAGACGCCTGGCTGGACCGCATCGGCTACACGGGGTCGCGGGCGCCGATGCTCGAAACATTGCGCGGTCTTGTCGACGCGCATTCCGCGACGATTTCCTACGAGAGCATCGATGTGCTGCTTGACCGGCCGCCGAAGCTCGATCTGAGTTCGTTACAGCACAAAATGATCGCGGGCCGGCGCGGAGGCTACTGTTTTGAGCAAAATATGCTGTTTCGCGGCGGTTTGGTCAGCAATGGGTAGCAAAAACGAACTCAAAGACCACAGAAACCTATTGGTACTTTTCTATTGATGGGCGGTCGTCGTGGGTTTTTCGCTAAGCTCTGCCAAGCATTGAACAATATAGGCCGTCCGATCTCTGGGCAGAACCTTCGCAGCAACGGCCTTTTGACGGCATTCGAGTTGCGCGATTTGCTCCGCACGGCGCTTTTCCGCGGTCTCGCGATACTCGGGAGCAACGGCATTCGGCTCGACCAGCTTCTGAGTAAGGCTTGGTTCGACGTTTGGGTGCTGACGGATTGTCGGCGGGGACAGCCTGACCCTCCGCACTGCGATCGGCAAGCCATCAGAACTCGAACTGCAATTCATAGTTTTTGCCGCTGTTATCCGTCGCGGTGCAGGAGATACTGGAGACCTGTCCCGCCGCAAAGTTTCCAAGCTGCCTGCAAATTCCAGCCGATAATTCGACGAGGGGCACTGGCAGGCCATCGACCTTCGGCCTGTCCTTGGAGTTCAGCAGCATTCGGTCGACGGTTAGTTCGTACAGGTTATCCTGCCTCTGACCATTTTCACCCGAGAACGAGATTACGTGACTGCCGTCAGCCGGGTCGTCGAGAGCAACCGTGAAATTTGTTCGGCCCAGCTGGCTATGGACGAAAGCAACCGCCTTGCACTCGAAATCGCGTCCCGCAATTTTGAGCGTGCTGCAGTTGCCGGACATCAACGCGAATAGATCGGTGTCCGGTTCCGGCGATTTAGTCTCGTTCGAGGCCAAAATGATGGGCCGTGCGGTTGGCTCGGCAGCTGACGGAGCTGCAGAGAAAACCATGGCGGCAGCGAATATTTGCCAAAAGAGGCGCATCGTGTTTTGGCCAGGCATGGACGTTTCCAGCATTTGTCAAATTTGATTCAATAAACGAGCCCCAAGTAATAAACGTAAACGCGCGTCAACCAGTTCGAGAACTAGTGAAGGATTCCTAAATTTCAGATCTTGGGTCACGCCTTACGATTGCGTAACTAAATTCGCATAAATTTTAATGGAAGCAGCCGGCGTGCTCGAAGGCTTCAGGCCAAACTGGATTTTGGGGTCGTGGATATTCTTTTGATACCTTGCGGTTTGCTCGTCGCGCTCGTCGTCGCCGGCTGGTCTTGCGCAAGGTCATATTTTGAAAAAGGCCGCCTCAGGGGCGGAGAGGAAGCCACTCGCGAGATTCTCAGGGGTATGAGCCTTCATTACGAACTCGAGGGGCGAACGGTCCCCGAGAACGTGGTAAAAGCGCTGAAGGCGGTCAATGCCGCGTCTCGCAACCGCAGAAGAAGGCGAAGCTCCGCACCCGACCCCTACCACGTTCATCTCAGCAATTTGGGTTACGCCGTCGGTGAGGCATGCTGGCTGACGGGCCACGGCTCTGGCGTGAGGAGGAAGGCGCCCGCGGAGGGCAAGATTCGCCTCGATCTCTCGTTGAATGAACTGTTGCAGCTCAGCTGGTTGGCGCATCACGGCTTTCAACACATGATGCCCAATTATCGGAGCTTCGAGATTTTCCGGTTCAGCGACGAGGAAGAAGCGGAGGAAGGCGCGAAAGCGGTCAGCAAGATCGAATGCGCCATTCCCGCAAAAGACCGCCCCTTCGCCGACCTTACGGTTCAATTCAAGAAACGGCAGAAGCTGATCAGCGATTGGTGGCAGCCAACGTCAAGGCGGCTGACCGCTTAAACGGCAGGTGCCGGATGCACGGTGGTCCCTCACCGGGAGCGCCAAAAGACAATCGCCATGCATGCAAGCATGGCTACAGGAAAGCCGAAGTTTGACTCTTCCCCTTTTCCAATGTCCGTTATTTGATGTCAGTTAACGGGGGCAATGCGGAGTGCGCCGGGAAGACCGGCAAGGAGTAGATGGTGCAAGTCCATCACGTGAAGGAGTAGCGAACCGCATCGACCCCGAGTCATGCGCAGATGCCCGCGAGGGCATCGGTGAAGCGCTGACAGGGGAGCGCATAGGCCAGCCATTGAGCCGCGAAAGTACCCTCATCCTGGGTGTCGACGTCGTTCCGCTGACGGAAGGCAACACGGATGGGCGCGATAGCGCGAGCGCCCAGACGGCCCGGCGTGGTCTTAGACACTGGCATGTGCGGACGCTCTTTGCTCGGGAACCGGGAGATCTCATGGCTGGCCAGCGCCAGCATGCGTGCTGCACTGGTCCGTGTCGGGAAGGCGAGGAGCCGTAGCCGATGATGTACGATCATGAGAAGTCTGACCCCGCCATAGTAGCTGTGAAGCTGACGAACAAAGCCGGGCAACCGGCAGCGGAGTTGGCGGAGCCAAGGGCGGGGGCCGAGGGGAATGTTAGTCAGCAAAGCACGGGCCGGGCACAGTACCGGGAAACCGTGTCACAAGCGCTGAAGCGCATGTGGCACGTTGCGAGGATATTGCGAAGTGCCGTTACCCACCCGAGGTGGGAGCCGTATGCCCGAATTGGGCTCGTACGGATCTGTGCGGGTTGCGCCTTGCAAGCGCGTTGAAGTCTGCCGTCTGCGATGACGGCCGCGGCAAAGCCTAGCGAGCAGCCGCGAACCGAGTCTTGCGTGGCGTCCGGTAACGGCCGCTGCGAAGCGTAGACAGGGAGGTTGTAGGCCGGAATGAAGTGAACGGGAAAATAGCCCCGAAATCGATCGTGATCGGAGTAGCTGACCCTATCCCGTAAAGGGGAAGGCGGAATCGCAGGCCGCGACAACGCGAGCGGTCTGAGGTGCTCCCGGGGTTCGTACCGCCAGCATGCAACCAAAGGAAGCAACGTGAACAAGGGAGATCCATCCGGTTCAGGCGCAAGCTTGTAGGACCTGCCAAGCCGAAGAGGTGAGAAGGGTCTGATGACCGGGTGGAAGTCATACTGACTGATAGTACTCCGAGGACGGGAGAGCCGGCCACATGGGGAAGCGGTCAGCGGTAGTTGAATTGTTCTTGGGCGACATGGGCTCCATTCAACGGGAGTTACGGCCTTCTATTCAAAGAGAAGATCAGCTGACCATGGAAACGAAACTTGAACAGATAGCAGTGAAAGCTCGAAGGGAGCCAAATCTCCGCTTCACCTCGCTGGCCCATCACATCACGCGCGACCGGGTGCTGGAGAATTTATCAAAGATTCCGAAGCGATCCGCCGCCGGGGTGGATGGTCAGACGGTGGAGGCGGCGAAGGAGAGCTTCGAGGGCTGGATAGAGCCGGTGCTCCAATCCATCCACCGCCAAGGATATCGCGCGCCTAACATTCGGCGGGTCTATATCCCCAAGCCTGGCAAGACGGAGAAGCGCCCCCTCGGGGTTCCAACTGTCGCCGACCGGGCGCTCCAACGCACCACGGCTGAGGTGCTGTCCGCCATCTACGAGCAGGACTTCTTGCCCTGCTCGTTCGGCGGCAGACCCAAGCTCAGCGCCCATCACGCTTTGGCGACCCTCAATGAGGTCATCGCCGGCGGCATGATTGGCTGGGTGCTGGAGGCGGATTTGAAGAACTTCTTCGGGAGCCTCAATCACGATTGGGTGCTCCGATTTGTCGAACATCGAGTCGGCGATCCGCGCCTGATCAGCTTGATCCGGCGTTGGTTGAAAGCGGGCGTCTTGGAAGATGGAACGGTTCATCCGAGCGAGCAGGGAACCCCGCAAGGTGGATCGATTAGCGTGCTCTTGAGCAACGTGTACCTCCATTACGTGCTCGACCTCTGGTTCGAGCGCGTCGTCAAGGTTCGGTTGCGGGGCGAAGCCCGACTGGTGCGCTACATCGATGACTTTGTGATCTGTTTCCAATATCGATCGGACGCCATCCGCGTACAGGATGCCTTGCGTCTACGGTTGGGGAAGTTCGGCCTCACTCTGGAGCCGACCAAGACCAAGTTGGTTGAGTTTGGTCGGTTCGCGCAAAGACACGCGGGCAAACGCGGCAGGAACCGCCCGGAAACTATCTACTTCCTGGGCCTGACGCTCTATTGCACGCGAAACCGAAAAGGTAACTTCAAGGTTGGGATGCGCACCGAGAAATCTCGGCTAAGGCGCAGCCTTATGTCTCTGCAAGAGCTAATGCAGCGAATACGACATCAAACGATCAGTGAACAGGCCGGTGAAATCAACATCGTCCTGCGCGGCCACTATGCCTACTACGGCGTCGCCGGAAATCTCCGGAGCCTCGTAAAAGTCTATCGGGTCGTCGAGCGTTACTGGCGTAAGATGTTGTGCAGCCGCAGCTGGGCAGGCCGTCGCCTCACTTGGGACGCCTTCCACCAGATCAAAGAACGGACACCGTTGCTGAAACCAAAACTGCGTCTCCCATACGGGAAGCTGCAGGTGTTAGCAGTGCTGTGAACCAACTGCCGAAGAGCGTAGTGCGGTAAATCCGCACGCTACGTTCTGTGGGAACCGGAGGCGGGCGACCGCCTCCGGTGACCCGGTGGCGCGAGGTAACTCGCGTCCCTACCGCGAAAATCCCGCAGACACGCCGTCATGTCGCCTATTGGCGCCTTTGAGACATGCCGATGCGTGCTGCGGATGTCCGGAGTTGGGGCAGACCGGAAACAATCACTCGACACTCAATCAAAGCACAGGCGATATTCCCTGAGTTGTCGGTCCGCGACTTCACGGCCAACAAGGACCTCTTGTTATGCCGACGCGTTCTTGACGGTGCCGCGATTTCAGACAGCGCTCCGCAGAGCGCCATGCCACCGAAGTCAGCCGCGACCACCAAGGTCGAGTTGTCAATACTGGCCGCGCGATGCGGAATGGCCTTGCCACTTAGTATTTCCAAATGCCTCTTTAAAGTACCGCACTATGGTCATGGTTGTGGCTCGCAAAATCTTCTTCTCGTCAAAATCTCAATCACAAATGATTGGCGCTGGGAGCATGAATTTTCAAATCCGACCCTTGAGTTCAAAATCAGACAGGGAGAAAAAAGCATGGCCCTTCCAACGACCGTAAGAGATGACGCGCTAAATTTGAGCACGGATCTTGCGCAAGCCGGCGCTGTCTTCAACGATGCGACACGCCTGGCGGATGGCGGCCTTTGGAGCTCACCGGCCGACAATAACAATCAGCCAGCCTATCTCGGGATGTACACGACCGATCTTCATGCGGTCTCTGCCGACATTGCTGCGATGCTTGCTGATCCCGCCGCCATGACCATTGGCGGTGTTGCCTATGCGCCGTCGGCGACCGACACGGCGACGTTGACCGAGATCGAAGGCCAACTTCAAACTCTCCTCTCCACTGCGCCTCAAGCGCTGGGGAATTCGCATGCCGAGGTGCAGGCGCAACAGACCGTTCATGCGTTGCAGACCGAAATTCTCAGCGAAGTCGCCGGTGATCCAACTCTCGCTGCCGCGCTCAATAACGTGCAATATGCGACCGGCACCGGAGCCAATAACGTCGGGTTCGAGGCGCTCCCTGCGGGCGCCGATGATCCTGCGACCCTGGCTGCCGCCAACGCGCCCAACGCGACCCTGGCTACGATCGGTCAAGTATTCAATGCCGCGGATGACCTCGCGGTCGGCGGCCTCAATCACGCAAATCTTGCTGAGTTCAATCACGATATGTCAGCAATCTCAAAAGGGCTGACCAATATCCTGAACAATCCCACGGAACTGGCTCAAATTGAGGCCGGCGAACAGGGTGCGGATGCCGCCCTCACCACAATTCATCTCCAGACCGTGCTCAATCAGATCAATCTTCAGATCAACAAGTTCGACGGGTTGTATGCTACTGATCCGAATGTCGCCGCGCGCTCAACCAACGATAATCTGTTGGACATCGTCGACATCATTCAGAATGACGCGAATCTGAACACGGCTGCCGGCGGAACCGGGAACCCGGGCGCCGTGGGTGGTTTTGCCGGAATGCCGGCCTATCTCAACGGACCGGACGGAGTGAACGCCCACGGTGGAACGATCACGCCGTTCCAGGACAACCAGGCCCAGACCAACTTCTGGTCGGCTTTCCTGTCCGAGGCCAATGTGATCAATACGCAGCTTCAGGCGGTCGCCGCCGGCCAGGACACCCCAACCGAGATCCAACAGTTGATCTCCCAGATCGAGGCGTACCAGAAATTTGGCGCGAATTTCGATCAGGCGCAGGGAGGCGTTTTTGGCGCGCGGTTCGACAATGAACTGCTGAGCGGGACGTTGCTTACCGATACACAGGCAGCGGTGCACGGGCTTACCGGCATTGCCAACGGCGACACGGGAGCAGCTCTCGCTGCTGATCAAGCGCAAATCCTGGCAGCGGGAACGGGTTTCGCTGCCGATGCCAGTGACGTGAGTGGAAACAATATTCCGGTCGGCGGTGGGACCTATGTTGGCACCGCGACCACGGTTGCCACTGCGACGTCTCCCAACGGGATTGCGACGGGATCCATACCGGTTACCGCGAATCCGGATATTGCCAATGGAACGGGTGCGGCCGACGGATCAGGTGCTGCGACGGGGAGTTCGGCAACGGGTGCCTCAGGGCCGTCGGCAAATGGTCATGGTCCCGGCCATGTCGATCCAGTCCATATCGCGCATATCGAGCAGCACTTCGAGCATATATGGCACTTCTAGCTTGACGGAAAAGCATCTGCCCTCGAGCTGTGCAGAGGCCGGGAACCACGATGAGGGGGGGATGGCGGCCACGGTCAGTCTAATTGCTGATTGTGGCCGCCGGCCTGCTTCGCAGGCGCTGCTTTTTCGTCGGCTGCACGCGACACTCCGGGCACGACACATCCAGCTTTCGCGCGGGGAGGGCGTTCTACTTTTGCGCCTGGCTACAACTCTTTCGGCGATGGCTTGCCGGGCCGTGCATTGACCAACCAGCATCCGACCGATGCCGTGATCAGTCCGACAATCGCGAGTGCGCTAAGTCGCTCGCCGAGGAACAGCCAGCCAAGTAACGCTGCGGTGCCGGGGACGAGATAGAAGTTTGCGCTGGCGCGTGCGACGGTGCCGCGAACGAGCATCGCAAAGTAGAGTCCCATACCGCCCAAAGAAACCATCAGGGTATTCCAGGCAATCGCCGCGATGGCGCTTTCCGTCCAATCCGCATGAGGTATTTCCAGCAGCCACGCCCCCAGCGAGGCCACGGCGGCGGCCGACAGGAACTGCGCCGTAGCTCCGGGCAGCAGGGAGACACCGCGGCAGAAGCGTCCAAAATAGAGCGTTCCGGCAACGAGGCCCAGCACTCCAACGAAGGCCAGCACGAGGCCCTGAAAGCGTGCGGCGCTTTCCAGGGCTGCCTCGCCCACCACGAGAGCGACGCCTGCCACGCCTAACGCCAATCCCAACCACTGGCCCATGCGCAGCCGCTCGCGCAGAAGCATCATCCCGAAGATTGCCGTGAGCAGGGGAGTAAAGGATTGAACGAGCGCGATCTGGGCCGCCGGCGCTGTCAGCAGACCAACATGCGGTGCCATCAATCCGATGCCGTTCAGGAGAGCGCCGGCGATCGCACAGTGCAGCCATTTCCGACCAGCGAGAGGGCGCCAGGACTGCTGTCGCAGGAGCATCAGAACGGTCAGCACAAAGGCACATGCGACGAGCCGTATGGCAACAAACAGAAGCGGTGATAGATGCCGCAATCCGATTTTGGCCGTTATGAAGGATGAACTCCAGAGCAGAACAAACAAGAAGGGCGCGGCAATCATCGCTCGATCAGTCCCAAGCCGCACCTGTACCTCCCTGTATGCTGCGCGCGGCCTTAGGGGCCGCCAAGGCGCATACTCGTGTGATGGTTCAGTAGTTCTCTCCGGTAGTGCGGCGAACTCGCCAAGAGAAGTTTGAACCAAAACCACACTAGTGTGGTGGTTCAGAAGTTCTCTTCATCGGTGCGGCGAGTCCATCAAGAGAACTTCTGAGCCAAAACCACACTAGAATCATAGATTTCTAGTGTCCTCTCGAATCCGAAGTTCGCAAGAGAGGGTGCTGCAAGGAAGTGCGAACTTCGGATTCGGGACACTAGAATCATAAGTTTCTAATGTCCTTTCGAATCCGAACTTCGCAAAAAGCAGGGCTGTAAGGGGGTGCGAACTTCGGATTGGGGACACCAGGTTTTCCGGCGGTCCGACCGGCGGATGGCAGCCTGCCACAAGGGAGAGGGAAGAGGATCACCGCCGCCCACCGATTTGCCCGTCGTGCCAATCTGCCGCAACCCGACGCCGTTGATCCCGCCCCCAAATCACCGGCATCATTCCGCCCATCCCGTCCCGAGAAGGGGCGTATCATGATCGTCACGGACGTTGGGTTACGGGATGCGATGGACGCTTAGGCGACGCCAGACGAACGGCGCCTGAAGCGGACGGCGAAGTCGTGTGGTCCTGACGCCCCGACGCTGGCGTCAAGTTGGCGATGATGCTTCGCATCACGCCGGCGACAGTGGCAAGAAAGCCCGGTCACTGGCTATTCGATTCACACATTTTCGAGCCTCAGAGTGGTGCCGAATTTGATGCGGCGGAAGGCTTCGAGGCCTATTCGCATCACCATTGGACCGGGCTTTCCATAATAGGCGGTCCATCCACCGAGCCGAGCAATGACCCAGGCTGCGAAGGCAAGTGTACCTTTTGGATGTGGGTTCTTTTGCTTGGCAGTGGTCCCTTCGAGTTGAGAAGACAGGGCTTCCAGCACAGGCTGGTCATCCGGGTCGAAAGCCTCGACCAGTTCTTCCTCGGTCGTTCCGTCACGGGCGCGGACCAACTGCATGATCGTGACCGCCGCCACAGCGGCTGCGGCGACGAACTTGATCATGACCTTGGGTTCGCCAATGTCAGCCTCCTCGATATCAAAACCCGCGGACTTGAGCGTGCGGAAGAACTCCTCGATGGTCCAGCGCCTGCGGTAGAGATCTACGATCCGGCGTGCTTGTTTTGCGCTTCTCACAACATGTGTGGTGAGGAGCCGCCAATGGATCGGCTCGCCATTATACTTCGATGGCAGTTCCCGAACGTCCACCATGGTCAGGCGGATCGTAGCGGGTAGATCAGGGGCGGGGCTTGGATGTGGCCTGCACAACGTCACAGGCGAGAAGCGCAAGGCAAGCTCAGCCGTCCGCTCCTTGCGGCCCGGCGCCGCAGGAATCTTCACGCTGAACCGCGCCGCCTCCGGTAAGCTATCAACAAACGCAAACAGCTGCGCAGATGTCCCGGACGGCAGTTCGATCTTGCGGTTCCAGGATGCCCGGATAATTAGCTCCACATTCGCCGGACGTCGCGCGAAGTGCTCGTAAATGTCGCTTTCCCGGTCGGAGATGACGGTCACGCTACGCGCGCTCGATAATACCGCGCCGGATTGTGCCACCACCGAGAGCCAACGTTGGGACTCCTTGTCCGCTGTTGCTCGCGAGCGCCGGGGCGTCACCACGCCCTTGTCCCGATTCCAGACCTGGGCATCAACAAGACCCAGCAACGCACCATTGCCGGCATCAAGCGCGAGCGCAGCATGCAACAGCAGCCCACGTACTCCGCCGCCCTTGCCAACAGGTCCATACCCATTGTCTCGCGCACGCCGTCCGCCAAGCGCCAGTTCGCTGCTATCCTGAACCACGATGATCTCGCGACCAGCAACACGCGCCGCCGTGCGCGAAGCCGCATGGCTCGCCATCTCTGCGACACCTACCCTTTCGTTGCGCAAAAAACGCGTGAACCGCACCTCCTGTGCCCGGTTCCCTGCAAGGCGCCGAATGCACGAACAAGGCCGCCGAACGAGGGCCGCATGCAACGACGCCCCCCTTTTTCCAGGCGACGATCGCCAAATCGCCCCAGTCCAATCTCCATCGACATAAGACCACCCTCCGCGAATCCAACACCCACCAGGGAATCAGTCTCCATCAATCTCTGCAACAAAGATGTGTGCATTCGATAGCGGTCACTGGGGAGAGCGCGAAGGAAACCGTTAAAACCATTGCGCGGGGAATGCCGGGTGTTTCCGGTGTGACCGTGGTGACTACACTCGTGTGCTACCTACACACTGCACACGAGGCTGCGGGCGCATCGGGCGCCCGGCATTCCCTGCGCCCTCTGATTGAAGAGGGTGGGAAATCGACAGCAAACCTCGCGCGAAACAAGCGGCGAAAGCGGGCGCGTGTTCCCAGCGTCATTGCGAGGAGCGAACGCGACGAAGCAATCCATTGTTCGGTAGCGACGCTATGGATTGCTTCGCTTGCGCTCGCAATGACGTTTGTGGCCGGCTCTTTGAAAATCGAATCCCCTCACACTTCCCTTCGGCTCAGGAACGCCAGCCGCTCGAACAGGTGCACGTCCTGCTCGTTCTTCAACAGCGCGCCGTGCAGCGGCGGGATCAGCTTGCGCGGGTCGCGCTCCCTGAGCATTTCCGGGGTGATGTCCTCGTTCAAGAGCAGCTTGAGCCAGTCCAGCAGCTCCGAGGTCGACGGCTTCTTCTTCAGGCCGGGCACCTCGCGGACCTCGAAGAAGATCCGCAGCGCTTCTTCCACCAGGCGCTTCTTGATGTTCGGAAAATGCACATCGACGATCCGGCTCATGGTGTCGGCGTCGGGAAACTTGATGTAGTGGAAAAAGCAACGGCGCAGGAAGGCGTCAGGCAATTCCTTTTCGTTGTTCGACGTGATCATCACGATCGGGCGCAGCTTGGCCTTGATGTTCTCGCCGGTCTCGTAGACGAAGAACTCCATGCGATCGAGCTCGAGCAATAGATCATTGGGGAATTCGATGTCGGCCTTGTCGATTTCGTCGATCAGGAGCACCGGGCGCTTCTCATGGGTAAAGGCCTCCCACAATTTTCCGCGCTTGATGTAATTGCCGATGTCCGAAACCCTGGCATCGCCAAGCTGGCTGTCGCGCAGGCGCGACACCGCGTCGTATTCGTAAAGGCCCTGTTGCGCCTTGGTGGTGGACTTGATGTGCCAGGTCAGAAGCGGTGCGCCGATCGCTTTCGCGACTTCCTCGGCCAGCACCGTCTTTCCGGTACCGGGCTCGCCCTTCACCAGCAGCGGCCGCTCGAGCACGATCGAGGCGTTGACCGCGACCTTGAGGTCATCGGTGGCGACGTAATCCTTGGTACCGGTAAATTTCATTGAATACTTGCCTTGTTGCTTGTTCTTGGGCGCAAGCGAGCGCTGTTGACCGAACAGGAAACGACCGCCTGAGTGGCGGTCGTTTTCGGGAATGGGATGTTGATCAGGCGCGTTTGATCAACGAGAGGATGACGAGGACGATGACCGCGCCGACGGTGGCGTCGAGGATCGAGCCGAGCGTGCCCGACGCGAGCACGATGCCCAGCCGCGGCAGCACCCAGCCGGCGACCAAAGCGCCGATGATCCCGACGACGATGTTTCCGATCAGCCCGAAACCGGCGCCGCGTACGATCAGGCCGGCGAGCCAGCCGGCAATCGCGCCGATGATGAGCGCAGCTAAAATACCCATGGACGCAGCCCCGTTTCAAACATTGAGGGCCCAATTCTAGTTGAAAAACGCTTCAGGTCTAGGGTGTCGGACGGCTCATTTGGCCAGACAATGCTGCCCTGATCCGCGCCGCTGGCCCTTGACGGAGGCGGACGGGCGGGCAATCTGTGGACCATGTTCCTGCAATTCTTCACATCGCTGCGCGACGCCCAGGTCCCGGTGACCTTGCGTGAATATCTGACGCTGATGGAGGCGCTCAACGCCGACCTCGCGGAGCAGACGGTGGAGAATTTCTATTATTTGTCGCGCGCGGCGCTGGTGAAGGACGAGCGCAACCTCGACAAGTTCGATCGGGTGTTCGGCACGGTGTTCAAGGGGCTCGAGAGCCTGCTCGACGCCATGGAGAAGGCGGAGATTCCGGCCGAATGGCTGAAGAAACTCGCCGAAAAATACTTAACCGAGGAAGAGAAGAAGCAGATCGAGGCGATGGGCTGGGACAAGCTCATGGAGACGCTCCGCAAACGCCTCGAGGAGCAAAAGGGCCGCCATCAGGGCGGCAACAAATGGATCGGCACGGCAGGAACCTCGCCGTTCGGCGCGCATGGCTACAACCCGGAAGGCATCCGCATCGGCCAGGAGAAGAACCGCAATTTCCGCGCCGTGAAGGTGTGGGATCGCCGCGAATTCAAGGATCTCGACGGCAATGTCGAACTCGGCATCCGCAACATCAAGGTCGCGCTGAGACGCCTGCGCAAATTCGCCCGCACCGGCGCGCCCGATGAACTCGATCTCGACACCACGATCCGGGAGACCGCCAACCACGGCTATCTCGACGTGCATATGCGTCCCGAGCGGCGCAACGCGGTCAAGGTGCTGGTGTTCTTCGACATCGGCGGTTCGATGGACTCCCACATCGAGCAGGTCGAGGAACTGTTCTCGGCGGCGAAAAGCGAATTCAAGCACATGGAATATTTCTACTTCCACAACTGCCTCTATGAAGGCGTGTGGAAGCAGAACCGCCGCCGCTTCACCGACCGCACGCCGACCTGGGACGTGCTGCATAAATATCCGCACGACTACAAGGTGGTGTTCGTCGGCGACGCCTCGATGTCGCCGTACGAGATCATGGTCCCCGGCGGCTCGGTCGAACACGTCAATGAGGAGGCGGGCTCGGTCTGGCTCGAGCGCATCACGCGCACCTATCCGCATGCGGTGTGGCTCAATCCGGTATCGCAGCGGCACTGGGACTATTCGGAATCGACCACTATCATTCGCCGGCTGTTTTCGGATCGCATGTTCCCGATCACGATCGAGGGTCTGGAAGGCGCGATGAAGGAACTGGTGCGGTAGTTATTGTCATTCCGGGGCGCAGCGTGAGCTGCGAACCCGGAATCTCGAGATTCCGGGTCTGGTCCTTCGGACCATCCCGGAATGACGGAATTGGGAGGTACGATAAAATGCCCCAAACCATCCACCGCGGCATCAAGGCCCTGATCGACGAGGCCAATGCGGAGATCGAAACGCTCAGCGCTGGCGACGCCATCGCGGCCGCGCAAAGTGACGACGTCGTCATCGTCGACATCCGCGACCCCAGGGAGATCGAGCGCGAGGGGCGGATTCCCGGCGCGTTCTCCTGCACCCGCGGCATGCTGGAGTTCTGGATCGACCCCTTGAGCCCCTATGCCAAGCCGATCTTCCAGCAGGACAGGAAATTCGTCTTTCATTGCGCCGGCGGCCTGCGCTCGGCCCTGGCGGCGAAGACCGCGCAGGATATGGGACTGAAGCCGGTGGCGCATATCGCAGGCGGATTTGCCGCCTGGCGCGACGCCGGCGGCCCGACCGAGAAGTGGGAACCGAAGAAGCCGAGGAGCTAGGCTATCTAACCATCGTCATGCCCGGCCTCGTGCCGGGCATCCACGTCTTTGGCACCGCAAAGTTGAGACGTGGATGGCCGGGACGAGCCCGGCCATGACGAAAGTTGAAGGGAAATTAAGTGATGACAACCACCGACGACCCCCTTGTCACTACCGACTGGCTCGCCGCCCATCTCGACGATCCCAAGGTCAGGATCGTCGACGCTTCGTTCAAGATGCCGGGCATCCTGCCGCTGCCGAAGGACGACTACCTCAAAGCGCATATCCCCGGCGCGGTGTTCTTCGATGTTGACGCCGTGTCGGATCACACCAATCCGTTGCCGCACATGTTTCCAGGTGCAGATCAGTTCGGCCGCGACGTCGGCGCGCTCGGCATTGGCAACGACGATACCGTCGTGGTTTACGATGCCGGAGGCTGGGTCGCGGGCCCGCGCGCCTGGTGGATGTTTCTCGCTTTCGGCCACAGCGATGTTCGTGTGCTGGATGGCGGACTGAAGAAGTGGATCGCCGAGGGACGTCCGGTACAGAGTGGGCCGGTCACGTCGAAGCCGGCGACGTTCAAGGCCGCGTTCGACGCCAGACGTGTGCGCACTATGCAGCAGTTGGTCGCCAACCTGGAGGGCAAGGGTGAGCAGGTGATCGACGCTCGCGCGAGCGATCGTTTCGCGGGCGGCGTGCCGGAACCGCGGCCGGGCCTGCGCTCCGGCCACATTCCGGGCAGCCGCAACGTGCCCTATGCCGAACTGTTCGATGCAAAGACCGGTGCGATGAAGCCGCTCGACGAATTGCGCAGGGCCTTCACGGGCGCCGGCGTCGACATGAACAGACCGATCGTGACGAGTTGCGGCTCCGGTGTCTCCGCGCTGGTGTTGACGCTCGCGCTCTATCGGCTGGGCGTGCGCGGGTCAGCGCTTTACGACGGCTCGTGGTCCGAATGGGGACGGCCCGACGGGCCGCCAGTCGCGACCGGTCCGGCCTGATCCTGACACAGCGTTTTCGAGCGAAGTGGAAACCGGTTCGCGTCAAGAAAACGCGTCAAGAAATGAAATCCTCAGCGCGTGCGAATGTCGGGCGCCGGCTGGCCGAACGGAGGACTGGCCGGCTGCGGAAATGTCTGCGCCGCCAGTCGCGCGCGCGCCGCTGCAAGCCGTCGGCGCTGCGCAGCGCGTCTTGCCTGCTGGCGTTTCCTGATGGCGCTTTGATCAGGCTTTGCATCGCTGCTGACCTTGGCTGGCAGCGATGTTTCGATGCTGACGGGAGGTCCGCCCAGCGTTGCGATTTTCGTCGCGGCAGCGTCGGCAGCGGGCACGGCCTGCGCGCCCATTGGTTCGGGCGCAACGGCAACCGGCTGGTTCTCGCGCAACGGGACTTCAGCTGTCGCGATCGTTGCGACCCGAGGTTCGTCGGTGGAGGCGGGCGTCGTCACGGGCGCTGGTGCGGCCTCGTTGACTACCAGGTTTTCCGCGACGGAGGTTTCCGCTTTTTCGGTCTCGCCCCTGACAGCCTCCTTGGCAGTCTCGTTGGCAATCCCGGGCGGCGAAGCCTCCTCCGGTGTCGGCGCAACGATCTGCTCGGGTTCAGCCGGTGCCGAGGCGGTCGCCGCTTGCTCCGCCGGCGCCGGCGCGTCGTCCCGCACCTTGTCCGCTGCCGGCGTATCGACGTGCAGCATCGCCAGCACAGGCTTTGTGGCTTCGACTGGCTGCGCGAACATCACTTCTGGAGCGGCGCGCCATGACGGGTTAGAGGTAAATTCCTCGTGGGCGGCGCGCAGCAGCGCCGCCGCGCCCAGTCCGAAGACCAGCAGCGACATCGACAACATGGTCGCAGCGAACAGGAAGCGGAAACCGGGGAGCATTGACGCGAGTTCTACCTTGGCGGGAAATTTGCAAAGGCGCTTGAGCCCTCGGGGAACGCGGTGACCACTATACCGGCCGCGTTCGCGACACGGCGGACACGCGGCGCAGCGAATCAGGCTGCCATTGAGAATACCGCAACCGTTTCCGGGCGCTCGTAAAATATCGACGGCGCGGAGGCTCGCCGGGCGGCGGCATCTGCCTGAACGGCTGCCTTCGGGAATGTCACATAATGCCTCAATCTGGCTCGAATTGGCCGGATTTGTCTTGAATGCGCCGCTATCTTCGGCCATCTGGCGTTAACGATCCGGTGTCGGCTTGGGGCTATACAAGAGCGATGATGACCAAACGCATTCTGACGATTTGTGCCGCCGTTTCCGCTGCCTGTGCGGCAGCGATGGCGGGAACCTCGCTTGCGTCGGCGCAGGGCAATCCGATCCCCCCCGGCGCGGTCTATTCGCCGACGCCAACGCCCTATCCGCGGGGTAATCCGGCCGATTATCGCGCGCCGCGCCCGATGGATTTCGACGCGCTGGAAGACGATGACGGGCCGAATGTGCAGGGTTCGACAGCGCTGCCGCCGCCCGGACCGGTGCTCTCGCCCGACGATCCCCGCTATGGCCGGCCCATGATCGGGCCGCCTGTTTATTCCGACCGGGGTCCCGTGCTTTCCCCCGACGATCCCCGCTACGGCCGGCCTGCCGGCGCTCCGCCTGTGTATTCAGACCGCGGACCGATCCTTTCGCCGGATGACCCGCGTTATGGCCGCAGGGATCCGCCGCCGGTGATCTATTCCGACCGGCCCGCCGGCCCTCCGCAGCAGGCCTATGGCGATAACCGCATCCCGGGAGGGGGCTATATCTATCCCGATGAGGACAATCGCGGGCTTCGCCCGCCGGGAGGCGTCGGCGCGCCGGGCAGCGTCACCGGAAGCGTACAGCAGCAATCCCCCGGAGCTCAGTCCCCTGGAGCTCAGCCGCCGCAGGGACCGGATGGCAGGCCGACGGTATTGTCCGCGTTGCCGCCGGAGGAGCAGCCGGAGGCTGGGCCGGCCAATCTGCCGCAGCATCTGCGCCGGCAGGAAGTCGCCTTCGTCACCAAGGAGCCGCCGGGAACGCTGATCGTCGATACGCCGAACACCTATCTCTATTACGTGCTGGGCAATGGCCGCGCGATCCGATACGGCGTCCGCGTCGGCCGCGACGGTTTCACCTGGACCGGTGTGCAGAAGATCTCGCGCAAGGCCGAGTGGCCGGACTGGCATCCGCCGCCGGAGATGATCGATCGCCAGCCCTATCTGCCACGCTTTATGGCCGGCGGCCCCGGCAATCCCCTGGGCGCGCGTGCGATGTATCTCGGCAACACCGTCTACCGCATCCACGGCACCAACCAGCCTTCGACGATCGGGAAGTTCGTCTCCTCCGGCTGCATCGGCATGCTGAACGAGGACGTCTCGGACCTGTTCGATCGCGTCAAGGTCGGCACCAGGGTGGTCGTGCTTCCCGGCGGTCCACCGCCGGCCTCGACCACGACCGCCTCGGCGGCGCCGTTGCCCGGATCGAATGGCGGACCTGCGCTTCCGCCGTCGAGCGTTCCCGGCGCCCAGCCGACCGTGGTGCCGCCGCTGCCCCCGCCGGTGACGGTGCGGTAGGCGCGGCTACGAGCGGCAAATCCATAATCCTGAAAGGCGCGCGGTGGCGCGCTTTTCTGTCACCTCGTATGGCTTACGCCAGCCGTCGCACCGGCTCGCCCCTGAACCAGCCGTCGATGCCTTCGACCATCTGGTTGTAGTGCGCGACGAAGGTTTCCCGCGTGACGTAGCCGAGATGCGGCGTCAGCACGAGGTTGTCGAGTTTGCGGAAGGGATGATCGACCGGAAGCGGCTCGACCGAGAAGACGTCCACGGCCGCGCCCGCGATCTTGCGCGCTTTCAGCGTTTCCAGAAGTGCGGCTTCGTCGACGATCGGTCCACGCGCCGTGTTGACGAGATAGCTGGTCGGCTTCATGCGGGCGAGATCGGCGGCTCCCACCAGGCCCCGCGAGCGCTCGCTCAGCACCACATGAACGGTGATAATGTCGGCGGTCGAGAACAATTCTTCCTTGGTGGCGTAGCCGACGCCGACCTCCTTGCATCGCTCCGGCGTCAGGTTCGGGCTCCAGGCGATCACGTTCATGCCGAACGCCTTCGCCAACCCCGAAACCTTGGCGCCGAGCTTGCCGAGCCCGACCACTCCCAGCGTCTTGCCCTCGATCTCGATGCCGACGAACTTCTGCAAGTATTCGCCGGCGTGCATGCGGGCGTTCTCGCGGCCGATTTTGCGGGTCAGCTCCAGGATCAGGCCCATGGTCAGGGGCGCGGTGGGATCGCGGGGCCATTGCGTCCCGCACAGCACCACCTGGTGGTCCTTGGCAGCCTGCATGTCGATCGCGTTATTGCGCATGCCCGAGGTGATCAGGAGTTTCAGGTTGGGCAAGGCGGCAAACATCGCGCGCGGGAACGGCGTGCGCTCGCGCATCGCGCAGATGATCTCGAAATCCTTCAGCGCGCTGGCCGCTGCCTCGGGGGAAGCAAAGGGCTGGTTGAAATCGGTAACATCGAGGCGGTCCTTGATCTTCGACCAGTCCGCGAGCGACAAAGCCAGATTGAGATAGTCATCGAGAATTGCACAGCGCAGCCGCGTCATGGGGGGTCCGTTCATGGCGATGATGACGGCGCTTGAGGTGCGCCGCCTTCGAAAAACGCGCCATGGTCGCGCGCCGCGCTTTCCCACGCAAGCGCCCCGGCCATCAAATATACCGGCGGACGTCTTGGCAGCCCGCCGACCTCAGTGATTCGCGGGCCGGCAAATATCAGGGATGATCAGCGGGTGCGCCGCTGCGACGACCCCGCGCGCTTGGCGCGGCAGGCGGGACCCGGGCCGCGCATATAATGCAGCTCCGGACGGTAGGGATCGAAGGCCTTGGCGAAGAATTGTCGCCAGAAGGCGCGGATTTCGGCGAAGGGACCCGACCGGCCGTCGCGGTTGCGGGGCGGGGAGGAGAGGGAGCCCGAGGTGATGGTCGCCATGACGAATCCTGTCTTTTTTCCGGCGGCTTCTGTCGCGCGGAGCGCTTTCTGGGGCGCTGACGGGGAGTTTCGAACGCGAGTTATTAAAAGAAGGTTTCAATTGTCGCTATCCGTGTTCGTACTGGTGAACAGATGGAAAACATCCGGCGTGCGGTTGCCCTTTGCAGGCCGCGCCGCTACATCAGCCCCAGCCAAATTTCCTTAAACCCTCTTGTTTCCAGGGATCGCGATGGCCCGTCAGTTCGTCTATTTCATGCAAGGCCTGTCCAAGACCTATCCGCCCAACCGCAAGGTGCTCGATAACGTCCATCTGTCGTTCTATCCGGACGCCAAGATCGGCGTGCTCGGCGTCAACGGTTCGGGCAAGTCGACGCTGCTGCGAATCATGGCCGGCCTCGACAAGGAATATACCGGCGAGGCCTGGGTGGCCGAGGGCGCGCGCGTCGGCTACCTCGAGCAGGAGCCGCAACTCGACTCCGCCAAATCCGTCCGCGACAACGTCATGCTGGGCGTCGCCAAGCAGAAGGCGATCCTCGATCGCTACAATGAGCTTGCGGTCAACTATTCCGACGAGACCGCCGACGAGATGACCAAATTGCAGGACCAGATCGAGGCCGCGGGGCTGTGGGATCTCGACAGCAAGGTCGATCAGGCGATGGACGCGCTGCGCTGCCCGCCCGACGATGCCGACGTGACAAAACTCTCCGGCGGCGAGCGCCGCCGCGTCGCGTTGTGCCGGCTGCTGCTCGATCAGCCCGATCTGTTGCTGCTGGACGAGCCGACCAACCATCTCGACGCCGAATCGGTGTCATGGCTGGAAGGTCATCTGCGCAACTACCCCGGCGCCATCCTGATCGTCACCCACGACCGCTATTTCCTCGACAATGTGACGGGCTGGATTCTCGAACTCGACCGCGGCAAGGGCATTCCCTACGAGGGCAATTACTCGTCCTGGCTGGTGCAGAAGCAGAAGCGGCTCGAGCAGGAGGGCCGCGAGGAGGCCGCGCATCAACGCACGCTGGCCCGCGAGCAGGAATGGATCGCGGCCTCGCCGAAGGCTCGCCAGGCCAAGTCCAAGGCGCGCTACCAGCGCTACGAAGACCTTCTGAAACAGGCGAGCGAAAAGCAGACCCAGACCGCGCAGATCACGATCCCCGTGGCCGAGCGGCTCGGCCAGAACGTGATCGATTTCGACGGCTTGACCAAGGGGTATGGCGACCGCCTGTTGATCGACAACCTCACCTTCAAGCTGCCGCCGGGCGGCATTGTCGGCGTGATCGGCCCGAACGGCGCCGGCAAGACCACGCTGTTCCGGATGATCACCGGACAGGAGAAGCCCGACAAGGGCACGATCACGATCGGGGAGAGCGTGCATCTGGGCTATGTCGACCAGTCGCGCGACAGTCTCGACGGCAAGAAGACCGTGTGGGAGGAGGTTTCCGGCGGCAACGAATTGATCTTGCTCGGCAAGCGCGAGGTCAATTCGCGCGGCTATTGCTCCTCGTTCAATTTCAAGGGCGCCGACCAGCAGAAGAAGGTCGGTGCGCTGTCGGGCGGCGAGCGCAACCGCGTGCATCTGGCCAAGATGCTCAAGTCCGGCGCCAATGTCCTGCTGCTCGACGAGCCGACCAACGATCTCGACGTCGATACGCTGCGCGCGCTGGAAGAGGCGCTGGAGGGTTTCGCCGGCTGCGCCGTGATCATCAGCCACGACCGCTGGTTCCTCGACCGCATCGCCACCCATATGCTGGCCTTCGAAGGCGACAGCCATGTCGAATGGTTCGAAGGCAATTTCCAGGATTATGAAAAAGACAAGATGCGAAGGCTCGGCCAGGACGCCATCATCCCGCATCGGATGAAATACAAGAAGCTAACGCGGTGAGGGGGCGATTGCCCCACCTTCTCCGCCAGCCACATCTTGATCAGCGACTGATACGGCACGTCGCGCTTGTTGGCGGCGATCTTGTTTTGCTCCAGTAAGCCCAATGGTGGACGAATTGAAATCGCTGTGGTCGAGGGCTTCAGGTTTGGAAAACGCACACGCTCGGCTTTGCCCCAGTCGACGTAATCGGTGGAGTCATGGGTTTCCCAAAACTTGCGTTCTTCGGCTTCGGTCTTGAAAGTGGGAACTGATTAAAGCTTGCGCCATAAGCATTTCACTATTCAGGCATGACGATCTTGACGTTTTCTCGGCGCGCAGCGTCGCCGAGACGTTCGTCGAAAGTCGCCAGCACCAGCCCATGATACTTCGCAACCGCGAGGTGAATCGCGTCGGGCGCCGATAATTTGGTGTCGAAGTTGCGAACCATACGGCCAGCCGCTTCCATGTGTTCGCCCGAACTCGTGACCACCTGCGCGGTTCTTGCAATCCATTCGTCGAATACCTCGAGTACCGCGCTTCCATCCGCCGGCGAGAGATGGCTCATCCTCACTTGGCGCGACACCATCGACGCGAATTCGACGACGCAGAAATCGCTGACGATGCAAGCCGGCGCGGCGTGTTGCAGCCAAGCCTCGGCTCTCTCGGTGTGAGAGTCGCGCAGCACCAGCGCGACGACGATGCTGGTGTCGAGATAATAGTTCATTCAGGCTCGTCGCGCATCGCGCGCACCACCGATACCGCATCGCCGCCGAGCGGTGGCAGCGCCTGGCGTCGCTTGCGCAACCATAGAATATCGGTCTTGGTTGTCGGCCGTGGCGCAGGCCCCGCCGGCCGCAATTCGGCGACCGGCTTGCCGTGGCGCGTGATGGTGACCTGTTTGCCGGCCAAGGCTTCATCGACCAGCCGCGAGAGCTGATCTTTCGCCTGCGCAATGGAATAAGTTGACATCGCCGCCTCCAATTTTGGCTATATATGGCCATATTGCGGGAATTGCAAGTCGTTCAAGGCTCTACTTGGTCATGATCGCCCTGCGACCGCCGCCGTGATACTCTGACGACATGACCGAGACCAACGATGAAATCCTCGAGCATCTTTTTCATATCCGCGGCGTGCTTGACGCCATGCGCGAAGACATCCGCGAACTGAAGCGGCCTGTCGGTGCACTTGAGAATCGATATCTGAGCATGTCGGGTCAGTTGGATCGTATCAATTCCCGCATCGCGCACATCGAGCGGCGTCTCGATCTGATCGACGCGTGAGCATTTTCTTTTCACAAATGCGTCGGCTCTTTGTCTCCGGCCTGCTGGTTCTGACGCTGCTGCCCCTTCCCGCCCGCGCCGCCGACGCAGCCTTCACGGCATTCATCGCTTCGCTCTGGCCGGAGGCGGAAGCCGAAGGCGTTTCGCGCGCGACTTTCGATGCCGAGACGCGCGGACTCGAGCCGGATTACAAATTACCCGACCTGATCCTGCCGGGGCGCCCGGCCACCGGCGCGCCGTCGCAGGCCGAGTTCGTGCAGGTGCCGGCCGATTACCTGAAGGAAGCCAGCATCGCGCGGCTCGCCGAAGAGGGACAGCGGTTGATGGCGAAATACCGCACCGCGCTGACCGGGATCGAGGCGCGTTTCGGCGTGCCCGCCCCAATCGTGCTCGCGATCTGGGGCCGTGAAACCGACTATGGCCGCTACACGCTGCCTTACGACGGGCTGCGCGTGCTGGCGACGCAGGCCTATGTCGGCAGGCGCAAGGATACGTATCGCACCGAATTCATTCTGGCGCTGAAGCTGATCAATGACGGCGAGGTCACGCGCAAGGATATGCGTGCGTCCTGGGCGGGCGCCACGGGCTTGACCCAATTCCTGCCGTCGGAATTCTACAAGCATGCGGTGGATTTCGACGGCGACGGGCGCAGGGACATCTGGCATTCGGTGCCGGACGCGCTGGCCTCCGCCGCGCAGCAACTCGTCAACAAGGGATGGCAGAGCGGCCTGCGCTGGGCTTACGAGGTGCGCGCGCCCGCCAATGTCGATTGCACGATGGGCGTGCCGGAGGTGACAAAGCCGCTTCGCGAATGGCTGCGCGAGGGCTTTACGCCGGTGCGCGGGCAACAGCTCAGCGCGGCCGAGCGGGCAGAGCCGGCCTCGCTGTTGCAGCCGGAGGGCATCTATGGCCCGGCGTTTCTCGCCACCAAGAATTATTTCGTGATCAAGGAATACAATTTTTCGGATTTGTATGTGCTGTTCGTCGGCCATCTCGCAGACCGCATGGTGAGCCCGCTGCCGTTCGCCGTGCCATGGTCGGCGTCGACGCAGTTGCGCACCGCCGATGTCGAGGCGATGCAGCGAGGATTGACACGTCTTGGCCTCTACAAGGACAAGCTCGACGGCAAGGCGGGAATGCTGACCCGCGCCGCGCTCGGCGTCTACCAGAAGAAGGCCGGCCTCAAGGTGGATTGCTGGCCGAGCGAAGCGGTGCTGCGTTCGATCGCTGCTGCGCATTGAAGCTATCGAGTTGCAGCAAGTTTCTTCCACCTCTCCCAACGGGAGAGGGAGGGATTCTGTCGCCGAGACACCGAGGTGCTCGGCAAATGAATCTCAAAACTGTGCAACAAAAGAAAAACCCGGCCGATGCCCCGGCCGGGTCTCTGAAGTCAGGGCGCTGAAATTTGCGCCGGTCAGATCAATCGCAAACCTGGATGCGGCGGAAGCGCCAGTCGTAACCATCCCAATAGCGCTGGCGAACCCAGCGGCAGGGCGGACCTTCGACGTAGGCCGGACCGCCATAATAGCCAGGCGGGGGCGGCGGCGGGCTGGCAGCGATGGCTCCGCCGACGATCGCGCCGCCGATGATCCCGCCGGCCACGGCGGCACCCAGGCCGCGCTGAGCGCTGGCGGGTGTCGCTGCAAGCGCACCAGCGATCGTTGCAACCGCGACCAAGGCAGCAAATGTCTTCTTCATGTTTTGGACTCTCCAGGAGATGGCGGCGCTGGATCAGCGCCGGGGTTTAAGATGACTCGCACGCCAAACTTCAATTTACCATGTCGCTAAAAAAGCGCACAACGGTCAATCCGAAGTAAACGCCATCAACGCATTGGCCTGAAAAAAGGTTTTTTCAGGCCAATATCCGAAGGCGTTCTTCAAAACCAACGGTTTGGGGAAAAACCGGGTTTGTTTTAGTGAAGATGAACTGGTGTCAGCCGCAAACCCGCACGCGGCGAATGCGCCAGCCATAGCCATCCCAGAAGCGCTGACGCTGCCAGTAGCAGCCGTAAGGATCAGCCGCGACATAGGCCGGCCCACCGTAATATCCGTAGCCGGGTCCGTAATAGCCAGGTCCATATCCATAGGGATAGGGGCTTGCCGCAATCGCGCCGCCGACGATGGCGCCGCCGATCAGCCCGCCAGCGACAGCCGCGCCAAGACCGCGTTGGGCATGAGCAGGCGTCGCCACGGCCGAAACGGCCAAGGTGGCAACGGCGGCCAGTGCCATCAATGTTTTCCTCATGGCATTACCTTTCTGATTGAGCAAGACAGCGGTTAAAGCGGTCTCCAAGCGGCAAAAGTTCCATATTTCACTTGAATGATCAATGAACGAGGTCGCCATATTTGGCCGACCAATATGGCGATTGTAGGTATCTTTTTGCGGTGCACAATTGGCCGACGGAGCGACAGGGAACGATGACGAGCGCGATCACGGCATTCGCAATGGCGGTTGGCGGCACATCGCTGATTTGCTTGGCGCTGATGACCGGCGCGGAGCGCCGTCGGAACAAGCGGAGAACCTCGCCGGACGGCGGCGGACGGGACGGCGGCAGTTATACCGGCGACGATTCCGGGGGCCATTCTTGGAGCTGGTTCGGCGGCGACCACGCCACGTCAGATAGTTCCGGCCATTCGGGCAGCGCCGACAGCTCGGGAGGCGGGGACAGCGGGGGAGGCGGTGACGGCGGAGGTGGTGATGGCGGCGGCGGGGGTGATTGATGCCGCATCACCCCAGAAAAGATCGGGATTTTGATCTACCGCAACAGCGGTTTTTAGATCCATTCCAAGATGTTCTGGCACCAGTTTGGAATCGCTTGAAAGAGCGGTTTTTCCTTTTGCATCTCGCCAGGGTCTTCAATATCGAAGGGCTCTGCATCACCGATGGGCCTGCCGCTCTTATGATTGTCTGTTCCTGCAACGTCCTTAGCGACCACGATGTCCGCAGTGCCGTCGAGTCAGCGCAAGACCTTCCCCGCAATGCCAAGCAGATCTACGGCTGCCTCGGCTGCAGCGCCGAATGCGGCCGGTGCGCGCGCACCATCAAGACCATCATTGACGAGGCCCTGGGCGCTTGCGCCGAGGCCTGCTGCGCCGGCTGCCCGCACAACCAGACGGCTGCGCATCAGCACGACCATGGCGCCTTGGCGCTCGAAGCTGTCGCCTGAATTCCCAGAAACCGCCAAACCGCTTACACTTTGCCGGATCATGCGCTACTAGCGTTGCAGGTCAACTTACAAGGGCCACCTCGGGTGGCCCCGGCAGCGAGAGTGTATCATGCAGGGCGACGCAAAAGTCATCGAATATCTCAACAAGGGTTTGCGCAGCGAGCTCACCGCCATCAACCAGTATTGGCTGCATTATCGGGTGCTGAACAATTGGGGCCTGCTGGAACTCGCCAAGACCTGGCGCAAGGAATCCATCGAGGAGATGGAGCATGCCGACAAGTTCACCGACCGCATCCTGTTTCTCGACGGCTTTCCCAACATGCAGGTGCTCGATCCCTTGCGGATCGGCCAGAACGTCAAGGAAATCATCGAGTGCGATCTGGCGGCCGAGATCGGCGCGCGCACGCTTTACCAGGAAGCGGCGACCTACTGCCACAGCGTCAAGGACTACGTCTCGCGCGACCTGTTCGAAAACCTGATGAAGGACGAAGAGCATCACATCGATTTCCTCGAAACCCAGCTCGATCTGATCGGTCGCATCGGGCTCGAGCTCTACACCCAGAAGCATGTCGGCGGATTGGAGAGCGAGAGCTGACCGCGCTCCTAGATCAACCGAAAGGTTTCTCTGGATCTTTCGTTCGTCATGGCCGGGCTTTGTCCCGGCCATCCACGTTATTGACGCAGCGACACCGTTAAGACGTGGATGCCCGGCACGAGACCGGGCATGACGGAGAGGGCGTCCGACATAGCCCTCGGCTGATTTTGCTCACAGCTGCGTCTGGTAGCGCGCCTCCACCTCGGCCTGGGATTCCGGCTCGCCGAGCTTGGTCTGGTCGTGGATCACCTGACTGATGCTCGGAAACACCTCGCGCTCGACCTGCGTCTCCTTCGTCCACAGGCGCGCGCGCATCAAGGCCTTGCCGCAATGGAAATAGGCCTCGTGCACGTCGATGCGCAGCACCGCGCGCGGCAGCTTGCCGAACTCCTCCATCGCGGCCAACAGCTCCGGCTCCGCCGTGAGCTTGCCTGTGCCGCCGACGCGCAGCGTCTCGTCGATACCGGGAACGAAGAAGATCAGCTGCACGAAGCCCGAGCCCTCGACGATGTTCTTGAAGCTGTCGATCCGGTTGTTGCCGGCGCGGTCCGGCATCAGCAGCCGGTTGGGACCTGCGACGCTGACAAAGCCTGGATGGCCGCCGCGCGGCGAGGCATCGACGCTGCCGTCGGAGCCTGACGTGGCGAGCACGCAGAACGGCGACATCGCGATGAATTTCTTCGCGTGAGCGTCGATTTCCGGGCGCGCCTTCGCGATCACGCGCGGCGTCGGCTTCGGATAGATCGTCTGGAGATCACTGGCGGCAAGGTCGGTCAAGGCGGTTCTCCAAAAATGTTTCGGACAGCGTACCATTCCGCGCGCCTGACGTCAGCCGAAGAACTCTCGTTCCGTCATTGCGGGGTGGTTGCGCTGGCGCCAGGCTCCAGATGTGCGATTGCATATCGGGGGATCCAGAGATTCCAGGTTCGATGCGTAGCCTGTCATCGGGCCGGACCCGTTGGCATCGCCCCGGAATGACTTGGTTCATCACACCGCGTCGGCGGGAACAAAACAACTGATCACGATGCTGCCTCGGTGGTGCACATACCACACCACGGCTTCGCCGACCGGATTGCCACGGTCGCGGATGATCGCATGCGCGGGAACCTGCATCCACTGGCCTTCGATAGGCACCCAATAGGCGCCGTCGCGAAAGTCATATTCGGTGCGGTGGCCGTCGGAGATGTCGCAGCAGGGCACGCCGTTCGGCGCGATCACGCCCTTGAACCAGGCGCGGATGTCGGCAGGGACGTTTTCGTATTGCCCGTTGTCGAAGGCGAGCGCCGCGCTCGCCGCCGCGCAACTTGACGCCAGCAAGGCGATCTGCGCGAACCTTCGCATCCGATCCTCCGATAGCGTTTGGCCCACATCATCGCCGCGCGCCGCCGTTGCCGCAAGCAACGAATCAACACTTGAACGCGATTAGGCCCGAGCTAACGGTGGGATGCATGCTCAAAAAATATGCGGCCCGCGCGGCGCGGCAATTGATGCGATGCGAAATCAGCGCGGCGTCTTGCCCCGCGTTTTTGCAAGCGACTTCTTGGAGGGAGATTTGAGTGCGACGTTGGTCCACGCCAGCGTCAGGGCGCTTTGCAGCGTCGTCTAATCGGCAGCCGCAAGCCGCACATTGGTGCTGCCTTGCTTGCCCCATCCGCAGGGCACCGGCCGGAACATCTCGGGTTCGGCCTCGACGAGCATGGATTGCTGTTCGGGCGTCAGCTTGACCATGCCCCAGTCCTGGTCCGGATAACCCAGCGTCGCGAAGATGCGCCCGCTCACGCGAAAATCCGCGTGTCCCTGATGCGAGCCCTCGATCACGCCGGGCAGTTTCAGCGCGGTCAGGCGGAAGCGTTTCGACGACATCTCTCCTCCACTGCGCTGCCTGTTTCACATCGCGCGCCGCGGCGCCGTCTGCAGCAATTCCTGGAGCGGTTGCTTGTAGAACGCCGCATTGCCGGTCGTCAGATGCCCGCGCGTCTCGGTGCTGGCTGGGATCAGATAGAGCTTGCCGTTCCTGACCCGCTTCATCGCCGCAAGGGTCACGCCGGTTTCCGGCGGGTTGCGTTCGTCGTCGGCGGCATTGATCGCAAGCAGCGTGGCCTTGATCCGCTCCAGCCCTGCCGACGGATTGTAGTCGTGCGAGGCCTGCCACTGGTAGATGAAGTCGTTGGCGTCCGCCGTGATCGGTGCCGCCAGCCGGTCGTCGACCATCTTGTCGGCTTTCTCGGCCGTCGGCGCCAGCGTCTGATAGCTGAGCGTTCCGCCGGCGGTGGCGATGCCGTAGGCGGCAACGGCGTATTTCATCATCCGGGGCTGGGCGGTGTAGTTGCCGCCATTGTAATCCGGATCGTTGCGTATGGTCTCGATCATGATCCGCCGCAGCATCCAGTTGCGCGCCGCCATCTCGGTCGGCTGCGCCGCCATCGGCACCAGCGCATCCATCAGATCGGGATATCTCACGGCCCAGATCCAGGTATGCATGCCGCCCATCGAATTGCCGATCACGAGCCGCAGATGCGTGAGGCCGAGGCCTTCCCGGACCAGGCGATACTGCGCATCGACCATGTCCTCATAATTGTATTTCGGAAACGCCGTCTTCATGCCGTCCGACGGTTTTGACGATTTGCCGTGGCCGATGCTGTCGGGAATTGATTATATTTGGTCGCATCGAGCGGCTGGCCGGGCCGACTTCCCGGCGAAAGCCGGCGTCAGCATGCTCGCGGCCGAACCGCCGGATCCGTGCAGCACCAGCACCGGCTGGCCGGTCGGTTCGCCGATGGTGGTATAATGAAGCCGCAGCTCCGGCATCGTTTCGCCGGTGTGGAATTTGAAATCCCTGGCGATGAAGTCGCCTTGCTTCGGCGCGGGATAGTCGGCGGCCAGTGCGGCAAAAGACGTCATTGCAAGGATCACCGCCAGGAAAACCGAAAGCGCCGCGCGCGAATAGTTCATGCTGCATTTCCTCAAGGGGCGGTCGCCTTGTCGGGGACGCTTTCCGCGCGCGAAACCAGAGCGAGATTGCTCTTCGTTGAATCGTCATCTCGCTCTATCTTTTTGTTTGAGCATGATCTCCGCGCAAACGCTGCGCGTTTGTCGCGAGGGAAAACCGGTGTCCACTTTGCGCTAACGCGGCCCTTCGGGTCCGGATCATGCTCTAGCACGCCGCGCGGGATGATCCGAGAGTCCGTGAGGTCAATTCTCCGATAAAGGCGCGCGTGGCCGCCTACGGCTGGTCCTCGACATCGGTGTCGGGGCGGTCGCTGCCGGCGGCGGTCTCGATGTGCCACTTCCCGTCGGGGGTCTCGTATTCGATCGCCTCGGTGCGCCCGGGCACGCGCTGTTCGGTGGCGGCGCGCTTGGCAGCGGCAAGGGCTGCGGCGTGGGTCGGGAAGCTTTCCGAAAACACGCCGTTGACGGTGTAGGCCCAGCCGCCGTCATGCTGGACGATCTTGTAGGTGACGTGGCTCATCGGGAACTCGCTTTTTGGGTGAACGCGTTGCTCATTCTATGACAAAATCAGCCGCGATACAGAATTTTGCGTTTCCCGATCGGCGGCAGGTGAAAATCGGCGCCGTCCCGGGCGAAGGAGAAAATAAATGTGCCGCAACATCAAGACGCTGTTCAATTTCGAGCCGCCCGCAACCGAGGAGGAAATTCAGGCTTCGGCGCTGCAGTTCGTGCGCAAGCTCTCGGGCTTCAACAGGCCGTCGCAGGCCAACGCGGAAGCCTTTGACCGCGCGGTCGCGGAGGTCTCAGCCGCCGCCCGGCGGCTTCTGACGTCGCTGCATACGCACGCCCCGGCACGCGACCGCGAAATCGAGGCCGAGAAAGCCAGGGAACGCTCGAAGCTGAGATTTGGATGAGGCCAAGGCATGATCCGGGCCCGAAGCGCCGCGATAGCGCAGGGTGGGAGCCGGTTTTCCTTCGGGATAAACGCAAACCGTTTGCCCGCAGATCATGCTCAACAAATGGATGATCTAGCGGATGGCGACTTCAGCGTCTGACGCGACCATCGCGGGCTTGCCGACCTTGATGACGCGGACATGCTGGGTCTGCTCCTGACCGTTATCGCCCGTGGCATGAACGGCGATGCCGATCCCGGCTACCGCAGTGGCGAACATCAACGCGATCACCACGATCTTCGCATGCGTGGTCCGGTCGAGACTGTAAAGGGAATGATTTCATCTGAGCCTCCGCCCCTTGGGCCGCTCGTAAACTGCACACCTCTCTTCCCGTGTTGGTCTAGCCGGGATCAGCGGAGACGGATATTTCGCTCGATATCTTAGGGGCAGTTCCCTAAGTAGTTTACCGGAGATCGTGAGGGGCCCGGGCGCACGATCCGGCTGGCGACGACGGCAGCCGGAGATGTAGAGGTGGTTGATTGGTCGCCGCACCCCTGAAGCGCGGTTTCGAGCGAAAGCCCATCGCCCGCGCCGATCTACTTCTTGCGCTTGTCCTTATCCTTGCGGCGCTTCTTCTTCTTTTTGCGGTGCCCTTTGTCGTCATCGTCCTCGTCGTCGGACATCTCGCCGTGCTCGTCCGCAGCCAGCGCCGCGTGCACATTGGCTTCGTGTTCGGCGGCCTCGAGTGCCTCGCGCTCGCGCTGGCGCTTGTAGTCCTCCCACGCGTCGAACAACAGATGCAGCCACGGGATCACCTGCTCGATCGACGGCAACTTGCCGGGCGGACCGGGCTCGCCGCGCGGGCCCGCTTCGCCCCTCGCGCCGGGCTTGCCCTGGGGGCCCGCTTCGCCGCGCTTGCCTTGGGGCCCCGGCTTGCCCGGCGGGCCAGCCTTGCCGCGCTGACCGTCAGGTCCGGGCCGCCCGGGATGGCCCTGCGGTCCCGGTCGTCCCGGCTCGCCGGGGCGCCCGCGCGGGCCCTGCGGCCCCGTTCGTCCTGTGTCGTTCGCCACCTGCGCGCTCTCCCGATGATTCCGAGGGAATTTCTTAGCAGAGGATCGATGAGCGCAGCAATTGCGCTTCTCCCTTGCGCGGATTTGATCAACATCAATCGTGATTGTGGCATGACGTGGCATTCAACAGGCGATGATGTCGGGAGCGATCGATGCAAGCGGGCTGGAAAATGTTCTTGCTGTTCGTCGCCGTCTTCGCAGCTGCCCTTGGCGCGGAGCGGCTGTTGGTGCCTCATGTGGTACCGATTGCATTCGCCGAGGAACCGCAGCCGTTGTGGTCGGTGGAGACGGCCTTTGTGTTGCGCGCGATCGAACTGATGGCGGGCGGCGTGGCGATCATCTCGCTCGCCTTCGTGCTCGGCATCTGGGCGAAGGGCCTGATGCAGCGCCGCGCGCATTGACCACGGAGACAACCCCTCAGATCGCCCGGTAGCCGCCGTCCGCCATCACGATCGATCCCGTCACGTAAGACGAGAGATCGGAGGCGAGGAAGATCGCCGGGCCTACGATGTCTTCGGGCTTGCCGGCGCGCCCCAACGGGGTGTGGTCCATGAAGATCTTCACCAGATCAGGGCTGTTGGCGCGCACGGCCGCGTTCAACGGCGTTTCGATCAGGCCGGGGCCGATCGCATTGACGCGCACGCCATCCTTGCCGAGCTCGGCGGCGAGCGCGCGGGTGAAGCCGAGCACGCCGTGCTTGGAGGTGGTGTAGGCCGGCGAGTTCGGCGTCCGCACATGGACGAAGGATTGAATGGATCCAATATTGACGATCCGCCCCTTGGTCGCGCGCAAGGGCTCAAGGAAGGCATGCGTCACGTTGAAGGTGCCGTTGAGGTTGATCGACATAATGTCGTCCCAGTCCTTGAACACGGCCGAGGCGTCACCGGTGAAGGCGTTGCGGCGGTTGATGCCGGCATTGTTGACCAGGATCGAGACCGGCCCGACCTGCGCGGCCACGCGTTTGGCAATCGTGACGCAGTCCTCGCGCCTGGTGACATCGAGCGCAAAACTTGCGGCCTGGCCGCCGGCCTCGCGAATTTCCTGCGCGGCCTGTTCGGCTGCCTCGGCGTTGATGTCGAGCAGCGCCACCTGCGCGCCTTCGCGGGCATAGCCTGCCGCGATCGCGCGTCCGATTCCGGAGCCGGCGCCGGTGACGACGGCGATATGGTTTTCGAGAAGGGGCATGGCGGTTTCCTCATGTTCTGATCTTTAAGGCTTTCGAAGCAAACTAATTCAAATTGACGGAAGTCGAAACGAAAACAGTAACCTGCGCATAGTATTCATTCCGTCCGGTATTGCGCCATGGATAGACAGCTTTCGGAATGGAAGGTCGAGATCGAGCGGATTTGGGCGGCGGCGGCGCCTGATTGTGGCGAGGCCGTGCGCATCGCCTCGCATATGGCGAGTGCCGGCGAGGAGGTGGTGCTGCGGCAGGCGGCCTCGCAGGCGCTGCCGATCCTGCGCGCCGCCGCGCATGAAGACGCGGACCACATCACCAGGGATGCCGCGCGGCGCCGTCTCGGCATTCTTCGCGACGTCCTGCATGCGCTGATCACCCCGCAATTCGGCAAGCGCCAGACCCCTGTGAAATTGCCGACGCGCGAGGAGCGTTATCGGCAGCTTCTGGGATTGCCGCTCGGCTGCCGTCTGTCCGAAACCGAGATCCACCGCGCCTACAAGCGCCTTGCCAAATGCGCGCATCCGGACGCAGGCGGCAACGTGAAGGCATTTCTGGAGCTGTCGGCGGCGCGCGACGCGCTGATGATGGAGCGGCGAACGGGACCGCGAAACTAGAGCATGATCCGGACCCGCAGGGCCGCGTTAGCGCAAAGTGGGCACCGGTTTTCCCTTAGCTAACAAACGCGAAAGCGTTTGCGCGGAGATCATGCTCATGATGCCGCAAGATCAGTGGTAGCTCGCATTCCGGTCATAGAACGGCGGACACGCCTTCCTGATCTCGGCGTCGAGCTCATCGTTCAGAAAAACGATGTCGAGATGGGCGCTGGTGTTGAAGAGCGCGGCGAAGGCCTTGCCCAATTGCTCGACGAGTTTCTCGTTCTCGTCCTCATCGTCCGTTACCAGGCCCAGCATCATGCCGGAGGTCGTGCCGTCATAGAGAACGCGCGCGAGGTAGGCCCTGGTTACCGTCGCATCCAGGCCGAGCAAGACCGTGAGCGCCTCCTTCAGGCGCTGTTCCGCCGGGCCGTCCTGTTCACCCAGGAAGGTGATGTCGGGCGTGGAGAATTCGTGGAGCAAGCAAACCTCCCGTCCAGTGGTCCGATTTCCACCTTCGCATGCCGTTTCGTCAGTTTTGCGAAGGTCGGATCAACTCCATCGGCTGGCGAAGATGGTGGGCACGGTGCGTAACGCGCGACCGTGCCCACCGTTCCGCCGATCGAACGGGTTTTTTTAGAGCGCGCAGACGTGCTGGTGCATCAGGTGCGCCCGGGGTGGGGGATGCCCCGGTCATGGGGTGAGTATCGGCGAGCGGGAGGTGGGTTCAATCGAGGCGGTTGCAAATTCGTCCTTGAAAGAGCATAGGGCGGGCAAAGGCGGCCTTGTCCGGCGTAACTGCGCGGAAGCCAGGGCGCGAGCCAATCCGCCGAGCGGGAGGATGTCATGAGTGCAGATAGCGAAGACAGGGTTAGGCCCGTCGATCCCGAGCGGTTTCACCAGGCGTTGGGCATCTATCAGGCGGCGCTTGTCGCCGAACGCCCCCAGGCGAGCGAAGCTTCCTCGAGCGCTGATACTCCCGTCAATCGCGGCATCGTCGCGGTGAAGCAGGAATTTCCCGACGCCGGCGAATTCCAGAGCCTGAGCCTCCGGCTGCAGCGCTTCGCCGAAATCGTCAGCGACAAGAAGCTGATCAAGTGGGGCATGGTCCATCACAGCGAAGGCGGCATCGAAGTCCATGATGCCGTGATCAATGCGCTGGCGACGGCACCCTTCCGCAAATCCGGCGTGCTCGACAAGGCAGCGTTTCACACGCTGGTGAAGGCGGAATACTCCAAGCTGGAGGCGGGGGAGAACGGGTGATGACAGTATCGATTCAGTTTTCAAACAGCTGCTGCGATCGTCATTCCGGGGCGATGTGAAACATCGAACTACGATGTGCAATTGCACATCTGAGGTCTGGTGCTAGCGCACCATCCCGGAATGACGGAAAATACAGCTTCGCGATCTCGCCGCTTGTTTGCGCGAGGTTTGGCCGGCTCGTTCCGCCCTCAGAGATCAGAGGGCGCAGGGAATGCCGGACGCTCGGCGCGTCCGCAGCCGCGTGCGCAGTGGTAGAAAGCACACGCGTTAGTCACCACGGTCACACCGGAAACACCCGGCATTCCCCGCGCAATGGTTTTAACGGTTTCCTTCGCGCTCTCCCCAGTGACCGGGCTTTCTTGCCACTGTCGCCGGCGTGATGCGAAGCATCATCGCCAACTTGATGCCAGCGTCGGGGCATCAGGACCACACGACTTCACCGTCCGCGAAAAGCGCCCTCGTCAGAAGCGCCGCCCGCGTCCACCGCATCCCGCCCTCACGTCCGTGACGATCGCGAAACGCCCCTCGAGAAGGGACGGGACCGAATTGTCATATTCCTGTTTCTACCCGGCCGTCAGGAAAAATTTCGGAAAATCCGAAATTGGCCGCAAGGCGGATTGGGCGACCCGTCCGCCGCAGCTCGGAGAGCGAAGGTGGAAAGCGGCACCCGCCACTCCGCGGCGCCGCAAGCCGATCTCCGATTGCGCGCGGCGTAATCCCGAATACGATGGTGCGAACCGCCCCGCAGGCTTGGAGGTTCGCGATGGCTCTCAACACCGGCAAGATCGACGACACGGCGCTGGCGCTGCTCTATCTGACCCTGCACGATGGTTACAGAGCCTGGAAAGGCATGGACTGGGGCGTGCTCGGTCGTCTCCACGACAAGGGCATGATCCACGATCCCGTGGGCAAGGTGAAATCGGTGGTTTTTACGGAAGAAGGATTGCGGCGGGCGAAGCAATTATTCGAAGAAATGTTCAAGGAGTAACAACAGGCGGTGGGTTGGATTGAGCGACCGCGTCCGCCGAAGCTCAACGAGCGAAGGCGGAAGCGAACCCCATCGTGGCAACGCAATGCGCGACGGGTTTCGCAAAGGCTCAACCCATCCGAGCTTTTTAGAGCGTGCAGTGGCGCTGCTGCCGCATCTTTTCCTGGATAGCTGCCGCGGCGGTGAAGGTCGGAACCGGCTTGCTGACAACCGCATAGTCCGACGGCCAGCGCAGCGGCTTGGAGGTCAGGTCCTCATTCCAGATCTGGCAGATGCCGGTGTTGTCCCAGCGGATCACATAATAGCCGGCCTGCGCGGGGCTGACGATCGCAAGGCTGGAGGCGGCGATGCCGGCGGCGGCACAGAGAGCGGTAGCGCGACGCATGACGAACTCCTGCGAAAAAGAAATTTTCCCGGTTCCGTGGCGTGCTGTGTGCCACGGCGACGCTCATCTCTGGTGATGGCGCGGCAAGTGGTGCGGCAAAAGCCAGGCGGCTGCAAGTCGAAAGGCCGTGATCAGCGGGCGTGGCACAAACGAAGCGCCGGGCCGGCATTGGTTTGCCGGTACTCGTTTGGCTCATCCGGCTACCGGTGATCGCGATGGCGTCACCGCCCTGCGAGCGACGCCACCGCCTCGATCTCGATCAGCATTTTCGGATTGGGCAGCGCGTGAACCACGCAGGTGGTGCGCGCAGGGTAGGGCGCCGGTCCGAAAGCGCCGGCATACAAGGCGTTCATCGGCGCGACGTCGGAAGCGCGCGTCAGGAGCACGTTGACCTTGACCAGATCGCGAAAACTTGCGCCTGCCTCGTCCAGCACGCGCTTGATGTTCTTCACGACAAAGCCGAACTGCGCCTCGAAGCTGTCGGGGAGCGCGCCGTGGTCGTCGAAGCCCGGGATGCCCGAGATAAACAGGAGATCGCCGGCGCGTGCCGCAAAGGAGAGCGGCGGAGCCGTGATGCCGGCGGGCGGAGGGAAGTGTTTGATCGGGGCCATATCTGATCGGGCCATGGGTGCAACCTTTGTCATTTTTGGGGCGGCTGAGCGGTCGCCCGCGAGAGATATAGGTTCCCGAATGCGGGCTGCGCTTGCTAACGTCAGTAGAGTGCAGAATTGGTCTGCGCCGCAACGCCTCGCTTACAAAAATCGCCTGCTCACAAAATCCCGGGAGACCTAAGCCCATGAAGATTTCATCCGCCATCCGTGTCGCGCTGCTGGTGCTTGTGGCTTTCGTCGGCGCCACCTTTTCTTCCGCCTCCCATGCCGACGAGGGCACCGTGACGCTGGTGATCTACAAGGCGGGATGGATCATCGGCGGCTCGGGCGGCGGCGGCACGCTGTATTTCCATGGCAGGGCCTATCCGCTGTCCACCGGCGGGCTCGACTACGGCCTGGTGTTCGGCGGATCGCGGACGGTGCTGCAGGGCCGCGTCCACCACATCTGGCGGCCGTCCGATGTCGCAGGCGTTTATGCCGCGGCGGGCGCGGGACTTGCGATCGGCGGCGGAGCGCGCGCGATCGTGCTGACCAACCAGAAGGGCGCCGTGCTGGAATTGTCCGGCTACCAGGTCGGGCTGATGGCGAACGCGGATTTGAGCGGACTCGCGATCACGATGAGGTAGCGACGGTAGAGCGGGTTATCCTTACTGCGTCACTGGATTAGATCCTCATGGTGAGGAGGCGCATCGCAGGCAAGTTTGCGCAGCCTGCGTAGACTTGGCTGCGTCGCCGTCTCCGGACGATGCTTCGCATCGCCTTGAGAACCATGAGGCCCCGGTGCTCATTTCTCGGGCCACATCCTTCGAGACGCTTGGCTCACGCAAGCTCCTCAGGATGAGGTGATAAAGCCGGTTATGACGCAGTAAGATTAGGCGGAAGCCGTAACCCGCCGGGGAGTGTTTCGAAAACGAGAGGCGGATTGCGCTAATGCCAATCCGCCCCTCGGACTATGGGGACCATTGGTCAGGCGAGAGGCATCAGGCCGCCGCCAGCCGGCCGTTCGACGCAGTCTCCCGCCGCAGCCGCCACAGCACGATGCCATGGAGCATCAGGGCCAGCGGGACGGCGAAGGTGGGTATCATCACCAGCGGCCAGGACGTGATGAGGAGGTTCGGCGCCTCGAAGGCCAACAGATGCGGCCGCCCGGGAGAGGTCATCGCCCCCATCATGACGGCCACGACCAGATCAGCGATTCCAAAAAGGCTCCAGGCGTAGACCGCGTTGCGGGCGCCGGCCGCATTCTGCGCCAGCCGCGCAGCCACGACGACGGCAAGGATGCCGGTCGTGACGTCTCCAACGCCTGCGGGCAGCGCGAATTGCCAGGGCAGGCGTCCACCGGCCCACAGCACGAGGAAGATGACGCCCGCGACGCGATAGACCTGGGCCGCCACGACCCAGTGCAGCGGTATCGCGGAGACGAGATTTGCGATTGCTCCCGACAGCCGCAGGCCTGCGGCGGCGACAATCAGCGGGGTCATCAAGCCGAGCAGCAGGGTCGGCACCGCAGTGTCGCTGGCAGCGAAATACACATTTGCCGAGCCGAGATACTGGGCGATCGCCAGCCAGGCGAAAAGGATCACCGAGAGCACGCCGGCCGTCGTGTAGCGTGACGGCGCGGGCCCCTCCATGCGCAAGGCCCCTGTCCAGATGAGGCCCAGCGCTATCGCCGCCACAAAGGGCCGGACGGCCGATTCGAACGCTGTGAGATATGCGGGGATTTGCGGTGTCATGGCTTGACTCCCTTGTTGTAGCTATTACTTCGATAGTGACTATTAATTCTAGAGTCAATTGCCAAAAACGTGATCGCGGGATAGAAGGAACCATGCCGAAGCAAGACACCCGGAAGCAAAGCACCCAGAAGCAGAACATCGCCGACTGCCCGGTGGCCCGCGCCATGAGCGTGATCGGATCGAACTGGACCTGCCTCATCCTGCGCGACCTCCTGCTGCATGGGGAAAGGCGCTTTCAGGACTTTCAGGACTCGCTGGAGGGCATCGCGCCGACGACGTTGTCGGAGCGTCTCAGGACGCTCGAGCAGCATGGCGTCGTGGAGCGGCGTTTCTATTCGATGAACCCGCCGCGCGCCGAATACGTGCTGACCGCCAAGGGCCGCGACCTCGGCCCGATCGTCGCGGCGATGCGGACCTGGGGACGCAAGCACACGCGTTGACCAACTGTCAGCCCGTTCCCACCTCGGTGTCGTCCCTGCGAAAGCAGGGACCCATAGCCCACATGAGCGCAGCGACATGCCGCTGTGAACCGGTCGCGGATGTCGCTTCGCACATCCGGGCTACTCTTGCTGGTGAGGCGAAACAATAACCTGCCGACCGGTGTATCGAGAAACCTACGCCGATGACAACCACGAGACATCAACGCAAGAGTGTTGTCACGTGTCTGTCGAACGAATCTCAACAGATCGACCTTGGTTCAGCATTTCCTGTATTCTGCCCTGTTGTCGATGGACGGCGGCAGAAGCGGTTCGATCCAAACTTCGTTGAATAGCTTGATTTATCTTCGGCCATTTTCCGAGATGCTTTGCCAAATAATAAAGGAGGTCACCTCTGTTCAAAGGATATTGATAGGTAAAAAGCCTTGGTATCAAATCGGCTATGGCAAGCTCATAGAATCCGCGATTTCTATTGTCCTCGGTTAAGCGCGAGCGCATTTCCTTAATTGCCCAGTTGGCAACTCTTGCCCGGTCGTGTGGGTACTGAGCAAGAGCAGAGATTCCGACTTCGCGGTTTTGCAAGATGGCATCCGCGAATATTGCGATGCGTTCCTCTTGTCTGCCGGTTCTTGATATTTTTCTCAGTACATCTGAGACATTCCCAACTTGGAGAATATTTGACGGCTCAATGTCAAAATTAACGATGTCGTACGCGGCTTTGTCTGGCGCAATTTCAAATTCAGCAAGCAGAGATGATGCAATCTCCCTTAGGTCGAACTGCTTGCGTTCGTCGGGATTTAGCGCGTTCAAGTCGAGGTGCAGATTTTGAGTGGAATCGATCGTGACGTGGAGTCTTGAACGGAGCGTCAAAACCCTCTTAGCTAGGTCTGAGCTTGGAGCGGCGGTGACCAGATTTTGCCAGAGCGCAGCCCGAAGTGTCGCTCTTTCGTAAAATGCATATCCAGCGCGACTTCCAGTGGCATGAACAATATCATTGCGCATCTTAACGCGCATAGCTTTCTTTTCTTGGCTCGATCCGACTAGTTCGAGAATCTGGAGGATTACTGCGGTCTTTGTTGGGCAGCGATTGATAAACTCCCTTAGAATTGAATCGAGGTCCTGCAATCTGCCTGCAAACGCCTCATTTTTTTCCGTTACAAATACATGAATGAGATTCTCTCCGACCTTAGCAAGTGGACCATTTATGGGGACTGCGTCTTTCGCGATGTAGTCCTCCAAAACACTAAATCCTGAAATTACATTTAGTACCTCGTCCACCTTCTGAACGACGCGAAGCGACTTATGATGTGGATGTGCAAGCAGTGGTAAAGCAAAGCACGGACTAGTCTCGTGATAAGGCAGAAATTCGATAACGGGTAGCTCCTTGACAGTGTTGAGATTCATAGCGCGCCCCAACCTTCATAAAGGTCTCTAACAGCGGTTTCGAGTAGCGCGTGATAATGCTCGGGATGTCTGCCTGGGACGAATAGGTAAGGTGCAATCGCAACGCCTTCCGCTGCTAACCTATCTAGCCAAGGAGCGTGCTTGTCATCGTCCCAAACGGTATGAGGTACGACGATTGCTAGCAGATTTCCCTTGAGCGGCAAAGGAGAGCCAAACAATACTTCGATAGAACAAATCCTATCATCTGGCTCATTGCGGCCTGGCGAAACTAAAAGATGAAGGTAGGCGCGAGCATGAAATTCCCACGGCTCGGCAAGAGAATCCGGACTAGCAATCTTGGTTACATCGCCATCAAAATACGTTTTGCGGGAGCCAAATATGGACGAGATAATTCGATTGGGGCGATTTTGATCATGCTCTAAGGAAAAATCCTCAACGTCCATCTCATCCATGAGAATGTGCTTATATAGGCGATTGTGAAACGCGCCTGTATCAAAAGCAAAAATCGCCTTAGCTTTTTCGACTAACGCAGCATTAAAGACAAAACAGTACGGGCAGGCCGCCTCGGCTTTGATCGCCCCGTCGCCTCCAATTCGATACGCTGGCCGACCGTAGAAAAAATAAGCGAGCGGCTCACCGAATACTTTACAATCGGTGGGATTGACTTGACCGGATCGACTTATGTCCTCGGCTCCTATCCCTTTGGTTATGTGTGTTAGGGGCATGAGCGGCCATTGTGGATCGGGTAACCCATCGACCCATTCCCGGAAGCCGGGGCGCCCTCCAGATAGTTTAGGCATGAAGAATCTCTTTCATGAGGCCGCAAAAATCGCGGTCCTCACAACACCCGATTACTCTCCTTCACCTTCTCCGCATCCAGATACACCTGTCCGCCCATCTCCTTGAATTTTGCCGACATCTGCGCCATGCCTGCCTTCGCCAAGGCTTCGGCGGACAAGCCGTCTTCAAGTACGCCGGACATCGACATCCCCACAGCCGCCGGATCGTTCAGCGTCGCCGCATAATCCCGCACGTCCTGCGTGATCTTCATCGAGCAGAATTTCGGGCCGCACATCGAGCAGAAATGCGCCACTTTATGCGCTTCCTTGGGCAGGGTCTCGTCGTGGAAGCTGCGCGCGGTTTCCGGATCGAGACCGAGGTTGAACTGGTCCTCCCAGCGGAAGTCGAAGCGCGCGCGTGACAGCGCGTCGTCGCGCAGTTGCGCCGCCGGGTGGCCCTTGCCGAGATCGGCGGCATGCGCCGCGATCTTGTAGGTGATGACGCCGACCTTGACGTCGTCGCGGTTGGGCAGCCCGAGATGCTCCTTCGGCGTGACGTAACACAGCATCGCGCAGCCGAACCAGCCGATCATGGCCGCGCCGATGCCTGAGGTGATGTGGTCGTAGCCCGGTGCGATGTCGGTGGTCAGCGGTCCCAGCGTATAGAACGGCGCCTCGCCGCACTCCTTCAGCTGCTTGTCCATGTTGATCTTGATCTTGTGCATCGGCACATGGCCGGGGCCTTCGATCATCACCTGGCAGCCTTTCTTCCAGGCAATCTGCGTGAGCTCGCCGAGCGTCTCGAGTTCGGCGAACTGCGCGCGGTCGTTGGCGTCCGCGATCGAGCCGGGACGCAGGCCGTCGCCGAGCGAGAACGAGACATCATATTGGCGCATGAGGTCGCAGATCTCTTCGAAGTGCGTATAGAGGAAACTCTCCTTGTGATGCGCCAGGCACCACTTCGCCATGATCGAGCCGCCGCGCGAGACGATGCCGGTGACGCGGTTGGCGGTGAGGTGGATGTAGGGAAGGCGCACGCCGGCGTGGATGGTGAAGTAATCGACGCCCTGTTCGCACTGTTCGATCAGCGTGTCCTTGTAGAGCTCCCAGGTCAGTTTGACCGGATCGCCGTCGCACTTTTCCAGCGCCTGATAGATCGGCACGGTGCCGATCGGGATCGGCGCGTTGCGCAGGATCCATTCGCGGGTGGTGTGGATGTTGCGCCCCGTCGAGAGGTCCATCACGGTGTCGGCGCCCCAGCGGATCGCCCACACCATCTTGTCGACCTCCTCTTCCACTGAAGAGGTGACGGCGGAGTTGCCGATGTTGGCGTTGATCTTGGTGAGGAAGTTGCGGCCGATGATCATCGGCTCGAGTTCGCCGTGGTTGATGTTGCAGGGGATGATGGCGCGGCCGCGCGCGATCTCGGAGCGCACGAACTCCGGCGTGATGAACGGCGGTATCGCCGCGCCGAAGCTTTCGCCGTCGGCGATTGCGGCTTCGGCGCGCTCGAGCTGAACTTTACGTCCGAGGTTTTCGCGGGTGGCGACATAGATCATCTCCTTGGTGATGATTCCGGCGCGGGCGAATTCGAGCTGCGTGATCATGGGCGGGCGCGAGGCTGCCCCTTTCTGTTCCCCTCCCCCTTGTGGGGAGGGGTTAGGGGTGGGGGTTCCCTCGGGTAGTCCCCGTGTGGACCCCCCTCCCTGACCCTCCCCCGCAAGGGGGGAGGGAACGGAAAGACCGCGCAACGGACGATGGAATGCGGTGAATTCCTTCGCGGCATGGCTCGCCGACACGTTGCCATTGTCGGCCGGCTTCACCGGGCGGCCGTCGTATTCCTCCACGCCGCCTCGTTCGAGAACCCACCCCGTACGATGACGAGGCAGGCCCTGTTGACGTCGATCACGACGTTCGGGTCGGTGTAGGGGCCCGAGGTGTCATAGACAGGAAGATTGGGCTCGCCGGCGCCTTCGGAGAGGATGATCTCGCGCAAGGGCACGCGCACATCGGCTGCTTCATCCGGCGTGACGAAGATCTTGCGTGACGAGGGCAAGGGGCCAGTGGTCACGGCGGGAAGCGTGGTGTCCGGGTTGGAGCGAATGTTCATGGGATCCTCCTGTTACTTGTTGCCGGCGCACAGTCGGCGGGCGGCGGACTGTGCGGAAGCGTGACGCTCTCTCTTCCGTCATTGCGAGGAGCGTAAGCGACGAAGCAATCCAGGCTTGCGCCGCTGGTGGGATATGGATTGCTTCGCTGCGCTCGCAATGACGGCTGCTTTGGTTTCGTAAATCTCATCATCACGCGGCCTCCGCCTTCAGTCCGAGCCAGGCGCGCACCCGCGCGTCCGGATCGTCGTTCTGGGTGATGTCGCTGACGACCGCGATCGAATCGGCGCCGGCGGCGAAGATCTCGCGCGCCTGTTCGAGCTTGATGCCGCCGATCGCGACCAGCGGGATGTCGCCGATGCGTCTCTTCCATTCGCTGATCTTCGGAATGCCCTGCGGCGCAAAGCGCATCGACTTCAGCGTGGTCGGGAAGATCGGCCCCAGCGCGATATAATCCGGTTTTACGCGCAGCGCCGTTTCCAATTCCTCGTCGTCGTGGGTGGAGAGCCCGAGCGTCAGCCCGGCGTTGCGGATCGCCTTCAGATCGGCTGCCGCGAGGTCTTCCTGGCCGAGATGCAGGTGACTGGCTTTCGCGATGATGGCCGCGCGCCAGTAATCATTGACCACGAGTTTGGCCGGGGTGCCCTTGATGACCTCGAGCGCGTCGATGACGGTTTGCAGCGCGTCCGACTCGCTCAGGTTCTTGGCGCGCAGCTGGATCGTACCGACGCCCAATAGCGCCAGGCGCGCGACCCAGGCGACGCTGTCGACCACGGGATAGAAGCGATCAGGATACGCAGAGCGATCCGGATACGCGTGGCGATCAGGATACGGCATGCCAGAACGGTGTCCCAACGACAGGGGTTGAAGGGGAGGCGAAGTCGCGGGCTTCCATCAGCCCCGCCTCGAAGGCTGTGCGGCCGGCCTCGACGCCGCCGCGAAATGCTTTTGCCATCGCGATGGGATCGGCGGCCTTGGCGATCGCGGTGTTGAGCAGCACCGCGTCATAGCCGAGCTCGAGCGCCTGCGCGGCGTGGCTCGGCGCCCCTAACCCGGCATCGACCACCAGCGTGATATCGGGCAGGCGGTCGCGCAACAATTTGAGCGCATCGGGGTCGATGATGCCCCTGGCGCTGCCGATCGGCGCCGCCCATGGCATCACCACCTTGCAGCCGGCATCCACCAGCCGCATCGCGACGGAAAGGTCTTCGGTGCAATAGGGAAACACCTCGAAGCCGTCCTTGATCAGAATATCCGCGGCCTCGACCAGGCCGACCACATCCGGCTGCAGCGTGTCGTTGTCGGCGATCACCTCCAGCTTGATCCACGAGGTTGCGAACAATTCGCGCGCGAGCTTCGCGGTCGTCACCGCCTCGCGCACGCTGCGGCAGCCGGCGGTGTTCGGCAGCACCGTGACGTCGAGCTCGCGGATCAGCGACCAGAACGCATCGCCGGTCTTGCCGCCGGCGGATTCGCGCCGCAGCGACACCGTGACGATCTCGGCGCCGGAGGCGCGGATCGCGCCTTGCATGATCGCCGGCGACGGATACAGCGCGCTGCCGACCAGCAGGCGCGAGGTGAATTCGCGATCGTAAAGTTTCAGCATGGCTTCAACGTTCCCAACACAGGCTGTCGTTTCGCATACAGCACGTCATCCCCGCGAAAGCGGGGATCCAGTATTCCAGAGCAGCGGAGATTGAATCGAGACGCCGCGGCGCACTGGATCGCCCGGTCAAGCCGGGCGATGACGGCTGAGAGCAAGCGCCGCAGCGCTCCCTCGCCCCGCTTGCGGGGCCAAGACGAGCGAAGCTCGCTTTGAGAGGGTTGGGGTGAGGGGGACTCTCGGCAAAGTAAGACTTCGCGGAAATTCCCCCTCACCCGGATTTTTCGCTCCGCGTAAAATCCGACCTCTCCCCGCAAGCGGGGCGAGGTGAAGGAAGCAGGCAGATGTGAACGAAGTCATCCTCACCCTCCCTGCCGCGGCGTGATGATCTCGATCTCGTCGCCGGTCTGAAGCACCGTCTCGGCCCAGCGGCTCTTCGGCAGCACGTCGTAATTCACCGCGATCGCAAAGTGCGTCCCCTCGTATTCGAGCTCGCCGAGCAGCGCGTCGACGCGCCTCGAGGCGATCTCGCGCGCCTCGCCGTTGATGATCACGCGCATCGCATCACCTCGTTGTCGATGCGGCCCTGTTCGACATAGGCGAGCGTCAACTCCGCCAGCGCCGGCGAGATCAGGAAGCCGTGCCGGTAGAGCCCGTTCACCATGACGTGGTTCTTGTCGATGGTGAGGCGCGGCAGATTGTCGGGAAATGCCGGCCTCAGGCCCGAGCCGAATTCGACGATGCGCGCTTCCGCGAACGCCGGATGCACCGCGTAGGCCGCGCTCAACAGCTCCAGCGCGGAGCGGACGCTGACGCCGGTGTCCTCGGCCTCGATCGAGGTGGCGCCCAGCATGAACAGATTGTCCTCGCGCGGAATCACATAGAGCGGCCAGCGCGGATGAATGAGGCGCACCGGACGCGCCAGTTCGACCTCACTGGTCTCGATCAGGATGAGTTCGCCCTTGACGCCGCGCAGCTCCGGCTGGGCGTCGCGCGCGGAAAGCCCGCGGCAGTCGATCACGATGCCCTCGATATCGGAGGGCGCCGGTTCGCTGTTGAACTTGATGGTGCCGCCGGCGGCGATGATCCGCTCGTGCAGTTTCGGCAGCACGCGGCGCGGCTCGACATGGCCTTCGTCGGCGAAGAACAACCCGTCGCGGAAACGCCCCTGCAGCGAGGGTTCGAGTTCGGCAAGCCCGCGGGCATCCAGCCGCCGATGGCCGGTGGTGAGCCGCGCGAAGCGTTCGAAATCCTTGCGGTCGCGCGCATGCGCCACCACCAGCGAACCGTTGAACGGGGTGTCCGGCAATTCCCTGCGCCACAGATCGAGCGCGCGCAGGCCGAGCCGGCTGATGATGGGTTCGGCGACCTCGCCTTCGCAATAGGGCGCGAGCATGCCGCCAGCCCAGTGGCTGGTGGAAAGCATCATCGCCTCGTCGCTGCGTTCGTGCAGCGTGACGGCGTGGCCGGCCTGCGCAAACAACAGCGCCTGCCAAGCGCCGGCAATGCCTGCGCCGATGATGGAAACGGGAGATTCCCCCCGCGGAAGTGTTGAACTCTGGTACATCCCTGTCCCTTCGCCGGCATGACCCGGATCAGGTTCAAAGGGTCACCGCGGTCTCGTCCATGCCAAAGAAGGACTTGAGCGTGCGGTCTCTCAGCTCCTCATCGGAGCTCCCCTCGGAACAGGGCCAATGTAAGCCGATGGCAGGGCGTGTCAACGCACCCTCCTTCGTCATGCCCGGCCTTGTGCCGGGCATCCACGTCTTCCTGCTGAGTTCCAAAGACGTGGATGGCCGGGTCAAGCCCGGCCATGACGATTATCTCTATTCCGCCTTCGCCTCAGCGGGCGCTTTGACCGCTTCTTTCGGCGGCGCACTGGCGAACGCCGATTCGGGATACCTGATATGTTCGAGGCGCTGACGCTTGGCGACCTGGTAATAGCCGCTGGCGTAATAATGGACGGCCCTGGCGTGATCGCCGTTGGCGGCGCGGTAGGCGCCGGCGAGATACTTCACCGCATAGGTGAGATTGGTGTCGGGATCGCGCAGTCCTTCGGCCGTCCCGGTGTAGCCAAGGCTGCGCGCAGTGGCGAGCTTGATCTGCATCAGGCCGATGGTGCCGCCGCGCCCGACCAGGCCCGGCTGATATCGGCTCTCGCGCACGATCACCCGATGCACCAGGGTTTCGGGGACGCCATTGGCCGCCGCGTGCCGCGCGACCAGCTCATTATAGTCGGCGCGCTGGGCGCGAGCGGTATCCGTCAAGGTCAGCGCCGCGATGGCGGCAAGAGTGGCGAGGGTTAACAGACGCTTCATGGATGGGCCTCTGGGCGCGCGGGCTACCGCGGCGGTTGAACGCGCCAAGCGCGGTCATTGTGGCCTTCGCCGGGGCATGGATGTGGCGAAAAAGCGGGCTTTCTCGGGCTTTTTGTCCGGAATCGAGGACAGCCGGTTTACCTTTCATCGACGGCCGTACCGAACTTTATGGCGAAAAATTCTTCATCGACCACAACGCGGCGAGCGGGCTGATGGAACCCGACAATCTGTTCCGGCTGCTAAAAAGATCGAAGCGACGTTGATGCGCACCCGGAGCGCGGCGACAAAACTGTTCGACCACGCCGACGGCTGGCAGAAGGTCTACGCCGACGACGTCGCCACCATCCATGTCCGCAAGGACGGCGCGGTGCATACGGTTGAGCCGGCAGTGGATCCGAAGACGAAGTAAGCTCAATCGATATTGGAGCGAGATGACTTCTCGTTCTATCGTCATCTCGCTCTATCTTTTTGTTTGAGCATGATCTCCGCGCAAACGCTTTCGCGTTTGTTAGCTAAGGGAAAACCGCTTCGCACGTTTCCGGATCATGCTCCAGGCTTCATCGGGCGGCGCACGGAAGACGGGTTCCACGAAGCGGGACGCATTTGTTTTCCTGCTGCAGAGCGTCGCAGTGACTCTTGCCGTTTAATTGCCCTATTGCTCCCTCATGGAACGCCAGGTCGGAGCGCCCGCATCCGACAGCAGCCCAGTCCAATTTGTCTTCAGACATAAAAGAAAAAGGGAGATGTGCCATGGCAAGAAAAGACGTCGGCTCCTTGCCCCGGGAAAATCCCTGCGCCCAATGCGGCAAGCCGATCGCTGTTCCCGAATGGATCGAGTCCGGACCGGGCCGCACGTCCTATCTCTGGCGGTGCCGGGCCTGCGACTACCGCTTCGAGGCGATGGCCTTCTTCGCTTATGCGGAACAGGACCGGGAACCGCTCGCGGCCTAACCGTAACGGTTTCGAGCGAACCATGCCCTCGGACTTGATCCGAGGTGGATACCGGTTCGCATAGCAATCAAGTTTACGCAGATTGCGTAGACTTTTCTGCGGTAGAAAACGCGTCAATCATAGACCGCTCAGGCGGCCGACTGCCGGCTTGGCTGGCGGACCGGCAATTGAATGCACACGATCAGCCCGTTAGGTTGCCGGTCGAGCAGCGAGAACTTGCCGCCATGCGCCAGCACGATCGTGCGCGCGATGGAGAGGCCGAGGCCGAAGCCCGCGGCTTCATCCATGTTCCGCGCCTCGTCGCCGCGCACGAACGGTTCCAGCATCACATCCTTGCGGGCATCGGAAATTCCGGGGCCATCGTCTTCGACCTCGATCGTCACGGTGTCGGGCGAGGCCTTCAGCCGAATGGTGGCCATCGCGCCGAACCTCACCGAGTTCTCCACGAGGTTGGTGACGCTGCGGCTGAGATCGTCCGGCCGCACCGTCGCCATGGCGTGTTCCGGCCCGTCATAGGTGACCTTGTGGCCGACATCGGCGAACTGGTCGGCGACCAGTTGCAGCGTGGTGGCGATGTCGGTCAGTGTCATGGCCTCCAGCTTGCGGTCATTGCGCAGGAAGGAAAGCACCGATTCCAGCATCGATCGCATCTGGTCGAGGTCGCTCATCATGCGGTGGCGGTGCACCTCGTCCTCGATAAATTCGGAGCGCAGGCGCATTCGCGTGATCGGGGTCCGCAGGTCATGGCTGATCGCGGCCAGCATCCTGGTGCGGTCGTCGATCAGGGTTGTGATCCGCTCCCGCATGCGGTTGAGCGCCTTCGCCACGGAGCGGATTTCCTCAGGCCCGCGTTCGGGCAGCGGCGCCGCGGCGCCGTTCAGGCTGAAGCTTTCGGCGGCTTTGGCGAACGACGACAGCGGCGCCGTCAAGGTCCGCGCCGCCCACAGCCCGAGCAGCGTGACGCTGACAATGGCAAACAGCAATGTCACCGCCCACGGTCCGCCCCAGAACGCAGGCCGCCGCTGGTCGGGCAGGACCTTTGCGGAAATCATCGCGCCGTCCGGCAGCGCGATGCCGATCTTGTGGCGGTCCTGGTCGTGCGCGAGCGGGAAGATCCGGTAGCTGGAATCGAGCCTTCGGTGCAGGCTCCGCAGATCAAGGCCCTCCGGATCGCCCGCCGGCGGAACCGGACCCGGCGGAAGGCTTTCGACCTCGAGCTTCGGAAATGCGCGGTCGATGTCGGCGAAAAGCCGTGGCCGATCGGCGGCGGTCGCAGCGCCTAGAAGCAGCACCGCTGCGGCAAACTGCGCGTGACCGCGGTCGATCATCGGGTCGGGCTGGTCCGGCCGGCTGAAGAAAAAGATCGCCGTGAGGATCAGGTGAATGGCGATGATCGAGACAATGACCAGGGCTGCGATCTGCCCGCTGATATTTCTCAGATTCAGGAAATCGAGCAGCTTCATGGTGGGCCGTTGACGGAGACAGTTGCCGCCTCGACCGCGGGAGTGAACATATAGCCGCCGGAGCGCACCGTCTTGATCATGGTGGCATCCTGCGGATCGGGTTCGATCTTGCGCCGGATGCGGCTGACCAGCACATCGATGCTGCGCTCGAACGAGCCGGCATTGCGCCCCTGGGTGAGGTCGAGCAGGCTGTCGCGCGACAGCACGCGGCCCGGCCGTTCGCAGAACGCGCGAAGCAGGTCGAATTCGGCGCTCGTCATCGCGACCCGCGCGCCCGCCGGATTGCGCAGTTCCCGCAGCCGGAAATCGATCCGCCAGCCGGCAAAGGTGAGGGCGGTCGCGCCATTGATGGCGCTGACGGTCTGGGCGGCGGCCTGGCGGCGCAGCACCGCGTTGATGCGGGCGAGCAATTCGCGCGGATTGAACGGTTTTGCCAGGTAGTCGTCCGCGCCCATCTCAAGGCCGAGAATGCGGTCGACGTCCTCGCCGCGCGCGGTGAGCATGATGATGGGCACCTGCGATTCCGCGCGAATCTTGCGGCACAGGCTGAGGCCGTCTTCGCCCGGCAGCATCACGTCGAGGATGAGAAGATCGACGCGATGATCGGCCATCGCCCGGGCCATTTCGCGCCCGTCATTGGCCGTCGCCACATTGCAGGCGTTGCTGCGTAGGTATTTCGCGATCAGCGACCGCGTCTCGCGGTCGTCTTCAACGACAAGAATGTTGGGCGACGCCGTGGCCATGCCGAACTCTTTGCCTGAGATTTGAGACAACGAACAACCATTTTTGTTTCTGAATGTTTCTGATGCCGCCGGCGTAACGCCCGGCAACATGTCCACGGCGCGATTAAAACATCTCGTTAAGAATATTAACCTTAACGTCGCGGCGTCTGACAAGAACCTTCGGAGCCATCATGACCTCAATTGCCGCCGCGTCCAGTACCAACTACCTCACGCCGCTGCAGCAGTTGCAGGCCGAATTGCAGTCGGAAGTGAACTCCGGCGCCATCAGTTCCACCGATCAGACCGCGCTTTCCTCTGCGCTGACGGATATCAACTCCTCGCTGCAGAGCGGCGGCAGTACGGGCGCTTCGTCGAGCGGCAGCGGCACTAATTTACCTCCCGGCGATCTGAAGTCGAAGATCGACAGCCTGATCGCGGCTGAAGTATCCAGCGGCAAACTGACCAGCGCCCAGGCCACCGAACTGCAAGGGGTCTTCAAGGCTGCGTTCGCCAATGGCGGCGGCGGGCCGGGTGGTGCTGGCGGTGCAAATGCCGCAGGCGCTGTCGGCGGTCCGGGTCAGGCGGCGGGTTCGCCTCCCCCAGGCCCCGCGCCGCACGGCCATCACGGCCACCATGGCGGATCATCCGCTACCGACACTTCCGGCACCGACACTTCGTCATCAAGCGACAGTACGAGCGGCTCATCGAATACCAGTTCGGCTAGTGACATTCTGCAGCAGTTTCTCCAATCGCTGCAGGATTCGCTGTCGGCCTCTTCCGCGTCCTCCTACAGCGCGACCGGCAACACAGCCACCGCCAGCAATGGCAGTTCGTCATTCTCGGCGCTTCTGATCGACTACCAGACCTGACCCTTGGCGAGCAGCCACACAACCACGGAACGCATGTTCGATAGCGTCATTCTCCTGAGCGGTGCCGCCGAGCGGGCCGTGTTGCCGTCTGTCTTGCGCGGGCACAATCCGCTTCTCGACGTCGTGCCGGTCGAGACTTCCGCCGAACTCGCCGCGCTGAGTCCGGATTTTCTGCGGCGGGCGCGGCTGGTCGCATTCGTGACCCCCGTGATCGTGCCGCGGCAAATTCTCGCGCAGCTTGGCTATGGCGCCCTCAATTTTCATCCGGGCCCGCCGAACTATCCCGGATGGGCGCCTGCGCATTTTGCGCTTTACAATCAGGCAACTGAATTCGGCGCAACGGCCCACATCATGGTCGAACAGGTCGATGCCGGCCCGATTGTCGAGGTCGAGATGTTTGCCATTCCAGCCGATATCTCGGTGCTTGGCCTCGAAGGACGGGCCTATGCTCACCTCGCGCATGTGTTCTGGCGCATGGCGAAATGGCTTGCCTTGCATCCGGAGCCGCCGCCGGCGCTGCCGCTTCAATGGGGAGCCAGGAAATACACGCGCCGCGCTTATCGCGCGATGTGCGAGATTCCCCTCGACATTTCCAGGGATGAACTCGACCGGCGCATGCGCGTATTCGGCGACAATCACTTTGGAGTGTCACCGACGATCACGCTGCACGGGGTGGAGTTTCGCGCCGTGGTCGCCCCTCCGATCCAGCCGGTGGATAGCCCTCACGGGCCCCAACTGGATCCTGCAATGATGGCCGTGCTGGAACCGGATCGCGGCTGAGGCGTTGATCCGTTCCATCGACCCAAGGGAGGGTGATGATGGCCGACGTGAAGGAAAAGCCACACCAGTTGATTGCCAGTGACCGGGTTGAAGGCACCGCAGTGCGAAGGCCGAACGGCGAGCGGATCGGCCACATCGAGCGGCTGATGATCGACAAGGTTACGGGCAAGGTGTCCTACGCGATCCTCAGTTTCGGCGGCTTCCTCGGCATGGGATCCAACCTGCTTCCGCTGCCCTGGGCGCGTCTGACCTACAACACAGGGTTCGAAGCCTACGAGCTCGACATCGATGATGACGAGCTCAGGCGTGCGCCGTCGTTTCGTGCCGATAAGGATTTCGACTGGGGCGATCGCTCAAGCGAGCTCGAACTGCATCAATATTACGGAATCCCGCCATACTGGGGCGGGTTCTGAACGATAGCGTTTTCAAGCGAAGTGGACACCGGTTCGCGTGAAGAAAACGCGTCAGAATGAAGATAGCGTTTTCAGGCGAAGTGGACACCGGTTCGCGTGAAGAAAACGCGTCAGATTGCGTAGCGCTGCAACGGGCGGCGCGATGTGTGGTGCGCGCATGCGGCCCGTGATGTCCCCGGAGAAAGCGGCATGGTCTGCCGCATGCTTTCAGCGCCGACAGCCCGATGGTAGGCTTGCCAGTGGCAGGAGCATCTGCCTCCTGCCTCATACCGAACGGGAGGACGATATGACTGAAAGCGTCTACAAGGTCATCGAGCTGATCGGTACCAGCAAGGATTCATGGGAAAAGGCGGCTGCGGCGGCGCTCGAGAGGGCCAGCAAGACCCTCCGGGATCTTCGCGTCGCCGAAGTCGTCAAGCTCGACTTGCAACTGGATGCCAAAGGCAAAGTGGAAGCCTACCGCGCCAAGCTCAACGTCTCGTTCAAATTCGAGGACTGAGCGCCTGACGCGATGTCTGAACCAAAAGCGTCTGAACCAAAAGCGCGCCCGGCACTTTGCCGGACGCGCATTATGTTTACGCGGGCACCGTTTCTTGCCTCTCCCCGCTTGCGGCCGCTTGCGGGGAGAGGGGGAGATCTCAATTCGTCTTCACCAGCGGGCAGCCGCCCTTGTCCAGCGGTCGGAAGGCTTCGTCGCCGGGAACGGTGGCGAGCAGCTTGTAGAGATCCCATTCACCCTTTGACTCCTCCGGCTTCTTGACCTCGAACAGATACATGTCGTGGACCATGCGGCCGTCGATCCGGATCTTGCCGTTCCTGGCGAAGAAGTCGTTGACCGGCGTGGCCCGCATCTGCGCCATCACCTTCGGCGCCTCGTCGGTGCCGATGGCCTCGATCGCCTTCAGGTAATGCATCGTGGCCGAGTACAGGCCGGCCTGGATCATGGTCGGCATGTGGCCGACCTTCTCGTTGAAGCGTTTGGAGAAGGCGCGGGTCTCATCATTCATGTCCCAGTAGAACGCATCTGTGACGATCAGGCCCTGGGTAGTCTTGACGCCGAGCGAATGCACGTCGGTGATCTCCAGCAGCAAGGCAATCATCTTCTGGCCGGCCTGGGTTATTCCAAATTCCGAAGCCTGCTTGAGCGCGTTGGTGGTGTCGCCGCCGGCATTGGCCAGCGCCACGACCTTGGCCTTCGATGCCTGGGCTTGCAGCAGGAAGGAGGAGAAGTCCGACGAGTTCAGCGGATGGCGGACATTGCCGAGCACCTTGCCGCCCATTTCCTTGACGACGTTGGCGGCATCGCGCTCCAGCGCCATGCCGAAGGCGTAGTCGGCGGTGACGAAGAACCAGGTGTCCTCGCCGCGCTTGACCATCGCTCGGCCGGCGACATTGGACAGCGCATAGGTGTCGTAGGTCCAGTGCACGGTGTTGGGCGAACAGGCGACGCCGGTGATGTCGGAGCTGCCGCCGCCGGAATTGATGTTGATCTTGTTCTTCTCGCGGGTCAGCGCCGAGATCGGCAGCGCGACCGAGGAAGTCGGGACGTCGAAGATCGCGTCGACTTTCTCGTTGTCGTACCAGTTGCGGGCGATATTGACGCCGACGTCGGGCTTGTTCTGGTGATCGGCGACGATCACCTCGACGGGTCTGCCCTTCACCTTGCCGCCGTAGTCGGCGACCGCCATCTGCACGGCGGCGAGCGAGCCCTTGCCGGTCGCGTCGGCATAGAGGCTCGACATGTCGGTCAAGACGCCGATCTTGACGACGTCGTCGGAGATTTGCGCGCGCGCCGCTCCACCGGACACAGCGACAGCGAGGCCGGCGATCAAGGCGGCCGCAAGCGATTTCATGGTTTCTTCTCCCTGGTTCTTGTTGGGGCTTGTTTGAGTTCCTCTTCTACCCGGCTTCCGAGGGAGCAGCAAAGCCCGAAGGCGGTGGGGGAAGGCGAGGGGTGATCAAAAAGCGGGCTTCTGACGTCGCCCTTGCTGCTGGATCGGCCGACTTACAAGAGGACCCTACAACCCCGGCAGCGCCGTTATATTGACATTGACTGTGCCGGCGGCTTCCGCGATCACCCGCAGCGTTTTGGAATCGAAGGCGATCTCGGCGAGGTTCAAGCTCGTGATTTCCGCCGCCACGCGGACGCCATCGTCGTTCCTCGCGAGTTCGGCGATCGCGGCGGCGATCCTGTTCTGCGCATCGCCGAGGAATGGCTTGAGATCGACGCGGGCCTTGTCGGCCAGGACCCTTTGCAGATGCGGCATCGCCGCGCGCGCCGCCGCGCCCAATAGTCCGAAAGCGGCTTCGGATTCGACGGCGAGTTGGACGTCGGTGAGACGCAGGGTCTGGTTCGCCTCATCGAGTACCGGCCGGCCCCAGATATGCACGCTGGCTTCGCCGCCGAAACCGAAGAAGCTGGTCTTCTCCTTTGCGTTCACCAGCAGCGAGATCAACAGCCGGTCGCCCGACGGTGCGACCGACGCCCGCTTCACCGTGACATTGACCGAGCCCGAACCGTCCTCGGGGAATGTACGTCCGGCGAACTGGGCCTCCACGATCTTGTTGATGTCGGTAAAGGGGATGTCGATCGGGATGCCGATGCTGACCTGGGCCGGCGTCGGCGGGACGATGGAGATCTTTTCCGGGAACGGGCAGTCGGGCGTGGTCTGCGCCGGGGTGATGCGGGTCTCGGCCTCGATGCCGAGCGTCATCGTGACCCCTGCAGGGTCGATGTGCGGCTGCACCGCGATCGCGCGGACAGGCCGCAGCTCCAGCCAAAGCGCCGGCATCGACGCGGCGGCGTCGGCGCCTCGCAGCGGAATCGAGCGGCACGCCTTGGCCCATTGGACCCTCGCATTGCGCTCCAGCGAGGGATCGCTGCGGATCTTTGCGCCGGCGGCGTCGATCTGATCGGCGACGGTCTTGTCGATCACCGGCTTGACCTGCGCCGGGACGTTGATGCGCGCGCCGGCCACCGAAACGCTGGTGTCGCCCAGCGTCACCTGGGCGCTCAAATTCGGCTCGAAGTGCCAGGCCGCCGCAAGCTTGGGGCGCGAGCTGATGGTGACGTTACCCTTGATCTCGGCGCTGGCATTGAGCGCCTTGATACTCACGCTGCCGATCTGCTTGGCGACATTGCCGCCGAGCAGTCCGCCGATCGCGTCGCCGACCGCGCCGGTTGCCTTCGACGACAAAGACCCGGTCACGTTCAGCTTTCCCGTCAATGGCGTCGACAGCGACAATACATCCTGGCCTCCGGTCGCCGCGATCGGCCCCCGCGAGGCGGTCCAGCCGATGTCGGCGTTTTGCAGGATCTGCGACACCGGGTTGTCGGCCTTGCCGGTGAAGTTGCGCGCCGCGCCGCGGTCAGCGGCGTCGCGAATGGCGGAGATCGGAATGGTGACCTGCGCCAGGATGACCGAGCTGCTGGGCGCCGGCGGCAGCGGCGGCAATAGGGCCAAGGCCGGCGCCGGGACCGTGCCGCGCGGCGACAACCAGTCCATGGCTTTCAAGCTGATAAAGAAGGAGACCGCGACCACCGCGATCGCGATCAGAACGGCCTTAAGACGCATCATCCCCCCGGACTGATTCAGCTTCGAAGTCTACCGGGCGGAGTTGGGCGGCGCCAGAGCGGCGCCCCCGGCGACGCCTTGGTGACGACGCCACGCTATGGCGCAAGGCGCGGGCGCAAATAGGGTCGATTTGTTGCCGGTCAGAAACATAAATGGCGCCATTCGCTTCCTGAATCCTCATCCTGAGGAGCCCGCCGTAGGCGGGCGTCTCGAAGGATGAGGCGACTTGCGCTTTGCCAGTTGTTTCAGCAATTGGAAATCACCGCGGATGAGCGCCTCCTTCTTGGCGCGGCTCCATTTCTTCAACTTGCGCTCGTTTTCAATCGCATCCGTAATTCGGTCAAACCATTGCGAGAAAGTCAGCTCCACTGGTCTGCGAGATTCGGTATAGCCTTGGAACGTCCCGGCATTGTGCTGGGCCACTCTGCTTTCGAGCGACTCCCGGGTGATGCCAACATAGTAGCTCCCGTCGGAACATCTGAGAATATAGAGCCATGCTCCGTCTGCCATTCCAGTGCCCGCCCCATCCTTCGAGACGCGGCGAAGACGCCGCTCTTCAGGATGAGGCTAACTGATATCGTGTCAATTCAAGAAGCCAATAGTCGGACCGACTAGAAACAAAAATGGCGCGGAAACCGCGCCGTTTCTCGCAGGCCAGACTCCTGAGAGGCTGCGGGGGCCTCATGGTTCGAGACGGCGCGAGCGCCTCCTCACCATGAGGGTCAACCCTCGGAGGGTCAACCGTCAGCTCCGCTTGCCGGGCGTGTTCTCGGCGCGGCGGTCCATCGGCAGCACGATCACCTTGGTGCCGACATTGACCCGCGAATAGAGGTCAGTGACGTCCTGGTTGGTGAGGCGGATGCAACCGGACGAGATGTGGGTGCCGATGGTGCCCGGCGCGTTGGTGCCATGGATGCGGTACACCGTGCCGCCGAGATACATGGCGCGCGCCCCGAGCGGGTTGCCGGGACCGCCCGCCATGTGGCGCGGCAGATAAGGCTGGCGCGCGATCATTTCAGGCGGCGGAGTCCAATCCGGCCACTCGGCCTTCTTGGTGATCGACTGCACGCCGGACCAGGTGAAGCCGTCGCGGCCGACGCCGATGCCGTAGCGGATCGCCCGGCCGCCGCCGAGCACATAATAAAGATAGGTGTTGGGCGTATCGATGATGACCGTCCCGGGCGCCTCGCGGGTGGGGTAGCTGACGATCTGGCGTTTCAGCCGCGCGGGTAATTCGGCCGTGGTGTCTTCATCTTCGGATGGCGCGGACTGCACCGCCGGCGGCGCGTAGGCGGCCGGTGGCTCCACGATGAAAGGAAACAGCTGAAGCGGCGCGGCTGCGGCGGCGCCCGAAAGGGCAACGGCGCCGAACGCCAGCGCCCCGAAGGCGGCGGCACTTCGGAAATCGAACTTGAATGCCCCGAGATTGAACATTTTGCGTCCCCTGTTTGATTGCCCTGTTTGCTTCGCCCGCGCGCCCTTTTTGGTGCGTCGTTGACGGGATGCTTAACGAAGAAACATTTCCGGACGTTTTCGCCAAAGGGCCAAAATCGTTTCATCCCATTCATGAATTGTTTCGTCCCGGTGTCGTCCGACCCGAACTTCGGTGTCGTCCGACCCGAACTTCGGTGTCGTCCGACCCGAGCTTCGGTGTCGTCCGACCCGAAAAAAGGTGAAGGGGATGCGAAAAAGGGGGGCGTTAACCTCTGTGACGTCACACGCATGAAATATCCGTAAGTGAACGTCGGGAACTGAGAATCATTCCAGCTCGCAGGTTCCCGTGATGCGGATCTTGATTGCGACCGACGCTTGGCGCCCGCAGGTAAATGGCGTGGTGCGCACCCTTACCTCGCTGGCGCGCAGTGCGCAGGCGCTCGGGGCCGATATCGAATTCCTGACCCCGGACGGGTTTCCTTCCGTCGGCGTTCCGACCTATCCGGGCCTGCGCATGGCGTTGCCGAACCGGCGCGAGATCGGAAGAAGGATCGAGGCGGCTTCGCCGGAGGCGATCCACATCGCAACCGAGGGGCCGATCGGCTGGGCGGTGCGAGCCTATTGCCGCCGCCGCAAGCTCGCTTTCACGACTTCCTATACGACGCGCTTTCCCGAATATATCGCGGTGCGCTCCATCATTCCGGCCTCCGTCAGCTACGCGGTGCTGCGACACTTTCATGCGGCGGCCGCCATGACGATGGTGGCGACCGGCTCTCTATATAATGAGCTTGCCGCGCGCGGCTTCCGCAGGCTCGGCTTCTGGGGACGCGGCGTCGATACCGAGCTCTTCAATCCTGATCATCCGGCCGAGCTCGATTTGCCGCGGCCGATCTTCATGACGATGGGCCGCGTCGCCGTCGAAAAGAATATCGAGGCCTTCCTTTCGCTCGACCTGCCGGGCTCGAAGGTCGTGGTCGGCGATGGGCCGCAAAAGACCGCGCTGGAGCACAAATATCCGAGAGTGAAGTTCCTCGGTGAAAAGACCGGCGCAGATTTGACCGCGCATCTGGCGGCGGCGGACGTCTTCGTCTTTCCGAGCCGCACCGACACCTTCGGCGTCGTGCAGCTCGAAGCGCTGGCCTGCGGCACGCCCGTTGCCGCCTTCCCGGTGACGGGTCCGCTCGACGTGATCGCGGACCACCCTGTTGGCGCGCTCGATGAGGATCTCCGCAGCGCGTGCTTGCGCGCGCTCGACATGTCGCGGGATAGCTGCCGGCAGTTTGCGCTGGAGCGCTCCTGGGAAAACAGCGCGAGGCAGTTCATCGGCAATCTGAGTGCGTTGCAGCCGAGCCGTTCGCCGCGGCCCGCCCCCGTCGTGGCGGGAAGACACGCGGTGCGCGGCTGAGACCAACAACCAACAGGTCTGATATGGCGAGGCCGGGCCAGACCGCAGACATCAACGAGGCAAGATTACCATGGCAGAAATCATCAAACTGGACGGCGCGACGCAGTTGGACTTCGACCGGGAAATGGTCGAGCAGGCCTATGATCGCTGGGCTCCGATTTATGACCTCGTATTCGGTGGCGTCTTCAGCAAAGGCCGCGACGCCGCCATTCAGGCGACCAACAAGATCGGCGGCCGCGTGCTCGAGGTCGGTGTCGGCACCGGCATTTCGCTACCCCTCTACGCGCCGCATGTCCGCATCTTCGGGACCGATATTTCGGAAGCGATGCTGAAAAAGGCGAAACAGCGCGTCGCCGATCTGCGCCTGAAGAACATCGAAGGGCTTGCGGTGATGGATGCCGAGAAGCTCGAATTCCCCGACGACTCGTTCGACGTGGTGATGGCGCAATATGTCGTCACCGCGGTGCCGAATCCGGAAGTCGCGCTCGATGAGTTCGCGCGCGTGCTGCGGCCGGGCGGCGAGTTGATCGTCCTGACGCGCGTCAGCGCCGATGCCGGCATGCGCCGCTTCATCGAGCAGCTGTTGCAGCCGGTGGTGCGCCGGCTTGGTTTCCGGACCGCCGAGTTCGCCTGGTCGCGCTACACGCGATGGCTTTCGGGCGCGAAGCGGATGGAACTGGTGGAGCGCCGCCTGATTCCGCCGCTCGGCCACTTCTCGCTGGTTCGTTTCCGGAAAGTCGGCGTCTAGAGCGTTTTCAGGCGAGTGGATACCGGTTCGCGTCAGGAAAATGCGTCAATCAAACCAGAGCCGCTGCCTGATTCCGCAGACATCTTCTTGTAACCGTGTCGTCATGAAAGGCCGTGTGACATTATGATGATGTCACACTCCCTACATCGAATCCCTGTAAACAGAATCAAGACCACCTTCCTGGGGGAAAAAATGATCAAGGATTTCATCGAGGGTTTCTCGGAGCAGTTGCGAACCCAGCGGTGGGATGACCATCGCTATTATCACCACAGCCGCATCAACCAGAGCCTGCACTTCGTCAGCGCGGCGAGTTTTCTGGTCGGCTATGTCATGATCTTCTTCGATCCCGTGATCGCAGCCCTGATCGGTTGGCTGGTGTCGATGACCTCACGCCAGGCCGGTCATTTCTTCTTCGAGCCCAAAGGGTATGACCACCTCAACCAGGCGACCCATGAGCACAAGGAAGAGATCAAGGTCGGCTATAATCTGCAGCGCAAGGTCGTGTTGATGACGATCTGGGCGCTGTCCCCGCTGGTGCTGTACGTCGATCCGACCCTGTTCGGTCTCTTCACGCCCTGGGCTTCGCCTGCCGACTTCATGCGGCAGGTCGCCAAGATCTGGCTCGCGATCGGTATCGGCGGGCTGTTGTTCCGCACCGTCCATCTGTTCTTCATCCGCGACGTCGAGACCGGCCTGGTCTGGATGACGAAAATCCTGACCGACCCGTTCAGCGATCTCCGCCTCTACTACAAGGCGCCGCTGTTCCTGATGAGGGGCGAGCTGATCGATCCGGGTCTGGATATCGCCGAGCACGATCTCAAAGAGCAACACGCCTGAGATTTTGTGCGCGAATGCGCTCACACGCGCGTCATGGCCGGGCTTGTCCCGGCCATCTACTTTTTGGGTCGGACATGGCGGAGAATGACGGTGCAGCGTGCTCAGCGCGAAAATTTGCGCGTGAGCATCTCTTTAAGGATCCGGCGGCGGATGTTCTTGTTGGTGAGGGAAGCCCGGTGCCACCACCAGCCGTCGCGCTTCATCTTGTCGGCCGCGGCGACGAAGCGCTTCTCGACCTCGGCAAAATCGGCATCGGTGTAATTGAGGCTGAAGATCAGGCGGCCGGTTCCGACCCAGCTCAGCGCGAGCCCTTCGGCCCGCAGATAATACTGCAACATCCAATTGTAGCGGGACGGCTCGGTATAATGCACCATCCAGATCGACGACAGGTTGGAGACGCGGACCGGAAGGTTCGCGCTCGCGAGCCTGTCGTTCAACGCCTTGGCGCGCCCGTTCCAGATCTCCTCGAGCCCGTTATAGACCGCGCTGAAATTGGGACTGGCGAGCCGGCTCAGGAATGCATCCATCGCCGTCATGACATAGGGATGCGAATTGAAGGTGCCGCGGGCAAAGCAGATGTCGGCGGGACGATCGTCGCGGAAGCGGCGCATCAATTCCTTGCGCCCGCACACTACGCCGACGGGAAGGCCGCCCGCGAGGCTCTTGCCGTAGGTCACCATGTCGGCGCGGACGCCGAAATATTCCTGCGCGCCGCCTGCGGCCAGGCGGAAGCCGACAAAAACTTCATCGAAAATCAGGACGATGCCGCGCATCGAGCAGACCTCACGCAGCTCTTTAAGCCAAGCGCTGTAGGCGGCGCGATCGAAATGGCCGGAGCGGGAACTGTCGACCAGCGCGGAGTTGCCGGGCGCATTGGCGTTGGGGTGCAGCGCCTGCAGCGGGTTGACCAGCACGCAGGCGATGTCGCGGCGTGTCCGCAGCACATGGAGCGTCCGCTCGGACATCTCGGCCAGCGTATAGGTCTCGTGCGGCGAAACCGGGTTGCCGACGCCGGGTTGCACGTCGCCCCACCAGCCATGATAGGCGCCGGCGAAACGGACGAGATGGGTTCGGCGGGTGTGGTAACGAGCGAGCCGCACCGCCTGCATGACCGCTTCGGTGCCGGACATGTGGAACGAGACTTCGTCGAGCCCGGAAATCTCGCACAGCCGGCGCACATTGTCTGTGATGACCAGGTGATAGGAGCCCAGGACCGGCCCAAGGGGCTTGGCGCGCGTTTCCGCTTCCGCGATGCACTCCTTGTAGAAGTCGTTGCCGAAGATGTTGACGCCGTAGGAACCGGTCAGGTCGTAGAAGACATTGCCGTCGACGTCGGTGAGCGTGACGCCGGCCGACGACTGCATGAAGGCGCTGGTTCCAAGATGCTCGCGCACCAGCCGGCTGTACTGAAACGGCACCCGGTAGGATTCGGTGAATTGCAGGTCGGAGATGCGGCTGGATGCCTCCGCCGTCATTTGCCGCCCCTTGGCGTAGCGTTCCTGGTAGAGGCGGGCCAGCGCAAAGAAGGCGTCGTTTCGCTGCTTGGCGATCTCGGGCGGCGCGCCGTCGGAGCGGAAGAAGTCGTCGACGGAAAATTCATAGAACGGGATCAGCCGCGCCACCCGCCGCGACATCTTCGAATGTCCGGTCAGCGAGCGGTGTTTGGCCCGCGACAGCGCCAGCCGCGCCTTCACCTTGGGAAAGACGGCCGCGGCGCCAGCCACCGCAGCGGCGGATAGAGAGAGAATTGGGAGAGGCGAATCCATGCCACCAGCGCTAGCCGGTCCATCTAACAGATTAATGACAATCCGGGGCTTGATCGCAGCCCTGACGCAGCAGGAAGACCTGAACTTCCTGTTGACCAACCGCATCCCGCGGGCGGCGCTGACGCGGTTCATGGGCTGGTTCAGCAAGATCGAGAATCCTTTGGTGCGTGACGCCTCGATCGCCTGCTGGCGGATGTTCTCCGACCTCGATCTGACGGAAGCCAGGAAGACCGAATTCAGGAGCCTGCACGACTGCTTCACCCGCGAGCTCAAGCCGGGCCTGCGTCCAAGCGACCCCGACCCGTCGATCGTGGTCAGCCCATCCGACGGCATCATCGGCGCCCATGGCGCCATCCAGGATACCGAACTGTTCCAGATCAAGGGCGCTGCCTATTCGCTCTCCGATCTGCTCGGCGATCCCAAGCTGGTCGACGCCCACCGCAACGGGCGCTTTATCACGCTGCGGCTGACCTCGAGCATGTATCACCGCTTTCACGCCCCTCATGACGGCCGGATCGGGCAGGTCACCTTCATCAGCGGCGACACCTGGAACGTCAATCCGATCGCCCTGAAGCGGATTGAGCGGCTGTTTTGCAAGAATGAACGCGCGGTGATTCAAACCCGGCTTGCTTCCGGCGAGGCCCTCACTTTGGTGCCGGTCGCCGCGATCCTGGTGGCGAGCATCCGGCTGCATTTTCTCAATATCGTGCTCAATGCGCAGACGCGGGGGCCATCGGTGTTCCCTTGTGACGCAAATGTGCACAAGGGAGATGAACTCGGATGGTTCGAACACGGATCGACCATCATCGTGCTCGCGCCGGACCATTTTGAGTTTTGCGACAATGTGCGCGAGGGCGCGCGAATACTGGCCGGTCAGCCCTTGATGCGAAAGCCCGCTTGAAAGTTTTGACGGCGGCGTCGATTTTGCATGGCGCTTCATTATATGGTTCGCGGTTCGACGCGATTCGAAAATGCATTAGGGAATTGAAATGGCACGGGCGCCGGTTTTGGCGGCGGGAGGTATTGTGCTGCGGCAGGAGGAAACCCCGCTGATCGCGGTGGTGCGGCTGCGCAAGCGCAACGAATGGGTTCTTCCCAAAGGCAAACTCGACGATGGCGAAACGCCGCGGGACGCCGCCGAGCGCGAGGTGCTGGAAGAAACCGGCCATGAAGTATCCGTGCATGAATTTCTGGGAACGCTGGTCTACGAGTCCGGCGGACGGTTCAAGGTTGTGCATTACTGGCGAATGGAGGCGGGCGGCGAGCCATCGCACGAGCTGATGGATGATGTGAGAGCCGTCGACTGGCTGCCGCTCGATGATGCGGTCGAGCGGCTCTCGCGCGGCTACGAGCGCGCCTTTCTTGCCAATGTGGGGCCGCTCGCGCTTGAATCCGCCGCCGTCGCCAGACGGCCCAAGGCCAGGAAGCAGCCGGTTGCCGGGAAGCGCCGGCGTCAGCCTGCGCCCGCTCCCCAGCCACCGCAGGCGGAACCGGTGCCGGCGGCGCCGGAGCCCGATTTGACGCCCGTCGCGATCGTGCCGGATGAGCCAGAGGTTGTCGGCGGCGATGTTGTCGAGGCTGAATTGTCCGATCTTTCGACGACGCCCGGGATCACGACGCAAGCCGCGGCAGAGATCTCCGCAGCCGCGGTTGTGGAGCCTCAATCCGGCAATGACGCTCTGGTGGAAGCGGGCCGCGGCCGGCGCATCAACCTGGTGCAAAAGGTGCGGGACTGGCTGCGGTGGGCTGCCTAGCTTTTCGCGCGCCGAACCTCGTCCTTAAGAGTTTGACTGGAAATGCACCCAGCAAAACAAGGCCTCTAAGACGTCATTCCGGGGCGATGCAAAGCATCGAACTACGATGTGCAATTGCATATCGGAGAATCTCGAGATTCCGGGCCTGGTGCTGCGCACCGTCCCGGAATGACGCCCAATATCATTGGCTGCATTTCCAGTCAGACTCTAAGGAGGCGCTCTCGCGCCGTCTCGAAGGACGAGGCCCACGCGTCGCACGATCGGTTAGCGTCGCTTCTCCTTCGGCGGTGGCTTGCCTTTCGGCGGCGGCGGCCGCCGCGGCTGGAACGCCGGCCGGTTCGGCAATCCGGGTTGACGCAGCCCCGGCGCATTGGGTTGCCGCTGCAAGCCAGGCGGTTGTTTCTGCGGTTGTCCCGGCTTATTCGGTGATCCCGGTTGGCCCGGCCGGTTAGGCGAACCCGGCTGCTGCGGCGAATTAGGCCGTTGCTGCAGATTATTCTGCCGCTGCGGTCCGGGCTGACCCGGCTGATTGCCGCGCGGATTATTCCGGTTCGGATTGGCCCGCCGCAGCGCGCGCTGTTGGCTCACGACCTGGCGGCCGACGACCTGCGCCGCGTGCACCTGGCGCACGATGCCCTGGTCGCGCGCGGCCTCTCGCGCCGAGATCACGAGCGGCGCGGCGGTGATGCGGCCGCCGGCGCCGGGCCGGATCGTGAAGCCGCTGGCGCCTTGCGTGAGTGAACCGAGCCGGTTGCCGTTGCGATCGCTGACATCGATGTGACCGACCCTGCCGTCGGGATCCGGATAAAGCTTGATGTTGTGGGCGCCCGTGGCCGCCCCGTCCTGCGGCACCTCGACGAGGCCAGTGGTGCCGCGAATGCCGAGCGAAGCCGTCGGCGTCGATATTCTCATGTCGCCGGTCCTGGCGACGGCGGAGGCGACAAAGGCGACGGTGCCCCGGGTGATGTCGAACAATGCGTTGTTCTGCTTGCCGCCATCCTCATAAAGGTAATTGTCGACCGTGATCCGCGCATTGGCGGTGAGGTTGAAGGTGGTGGCGTCGTTGAAGGTGACGCCGAGCGTGGAATTTGACGATGTCTGCAGGATATCGTTGAGGAAAATGTCGTCTTTGAGCTTGAGCGGAAGCGAATTCTTGTTGCGGATCACGGTTGCCGTGCCGGTAAGCGTCGCGACGTTGCCGACCGGCTCGTCGGCGGGTGCTGATATGGGCGAGGTTGCAGTGGACGAAGGCGTGGCAGGCGAGGGCGACGCAGTCGGTCGCGCGGGTGTCGGTGCAGGCAAAGGCGTGGGCAAAGGTGCCGGCTGCGTCTGCGCAAGCCGTGTCGGGCCCAAGAACGTACCCAAGATCGTACCCAAGTTCGCCTCGACAGCGGACGGCGCGGGCCGGTCTTCGATGGGAGAGGGCACCGCGTAAGCATTCGCCTCGCCAGCCAGCATGAGGCAAACGAGGCACGAGAGCGCGAATGAAAGCCGCCGCCGCGCCACGCTTGTGCTTGATTTGCCAAAGCGTGAGCCGGTTGATGAAAGGATCATGCCTACCTTCAATCGTTCGCAGCGCGGTCGAACGTCAGATTCGATTCCACTTTTGCCGATCACTTCGATCCCGGCAACAATGGAATTGACCAGGGCGGCTGCGATTGAGGCCTCTGTCGGCTGAATGTGAGATGAATGCGGACGGCTGGACCGTCACGGCAAAGTGCTTCGGTTTGGGTGCTTGAATCATGTCCAAACCGATGCCTTCAACCGGCAAAACCGGACATCCGCATTTCAGAGATTACCCCCTAACCGGACATGGCACGGACAGCCCAATTTGGTCGATGATGACCCACTTCGGACGTCCCTTGCTTTGCAGACATTTGCGCTCGCGCTCGGATCGGGTAATTTGGCCCCGGGGCACGACAACATGGCCAAAACCACGATAAAAGCTGGAAAACGTGCCGCGGCGGCCGGTCGCGGTGGGCTGCGGGCCCGCAAATCCGGCGTGGCCAAAACCCACAATGCCAAATTGCGCAAGCTGAAACCGGCCAAGCCCGGGCCCCGCAAAGGAAAGCCTTCTCAGCCGTCGGAGACCGCAAGCCTGAAAAGGCAGCTCAAAGCGGCGCGGATGCAACAGCAGGCGAGCGCCGAAATCCTGCGCGCGGTCGCCAACGCATCGGGCGACGTGGCGCGGCCGTTGCAGCAGATCGCCGAGACGACCGCGCGACTGTTCGGCGCGCCTAGCGTGTCGATCCAGCTCGCCGAGGGCGGCGAGTTCACCCGGGAGTACCGCGTTGGTGCCATCGCGCAACGTATCGGGTCGGCATATCCTCGATCCAATATTCGCGTCGGCGGCCGAAACCTGCCGGGCACGGTGGTTTTCGAGAATCGGCAAATCCACATTCCGGACCTCGATCATCTTAATCCCTCAATGTCCGACTTTCCTGGCCTGCCGCATGCCCGGGCGGGGGGTGCCCGCACCGTGTGTGGCACGCCGCTCCGGCGAGAGGACAAGGCAATCGGCGTTCTCATCGTATTCCGCGATCGGCTGCTGCCCTTTACCGACGACGAACTGACCCTGCAGCAAAGCTTTGCCGATCAGGCGGTGATCGCTATCGAGAACGCCCGCCTGTTCGACGAGGTGCAGGCCAAAACGCGCGACCTAGAGGAATCCCTTCAGCAGCAGACCGCCACTGGCGAGGTACTTCAAGTCACCTCAAACTCGCCCGGCGAACTTGGGCCGGTTTTCAGAGCAGTCCTGGAGAATGCCACTCGTATTTGCGACGCCAAGTTCGGTACGCTGCTCCGCTTCGATGGCAACGCGTTCTACTTCGCAACGGACGTTGGCACCCCAGCGGCACTAGCCGAATACGTGCGGCGGCCCGGACCGTTTCAGGGGTTATCAGGAGGCATGATCGATCGCATCCTGAAGACACGACAGATGCAGCACACACCCGATTATGCCGCCGACCCCGCACCTGGCCTCGCAGCCAAGCTTGGCGGTGCGCGATCGGCGCTCGGCGTACCGATTCTCAAGGATGATGTACTGGTTGGCGCTATTGTGATCTACCGCCAGGAGGTACGTCCGTTCTCAAATCGGGAGATCGAGCTGGTGCGAAGCTTTGCGGCACAAGCTGCTATCGCGATCGAGAACGCGCGGCTGTTCAACGAGACGCGGGAGGCGCTGGCTTACCAGACTGGAAGCAGCAATGTTCTAAGGGTAATCGCCTCTTCACCCACTGATGTCGAGCCGGTACTCAAGGCGATCGTCGAAAGCGCGCAAGAGCTTTGCGAAGCTAATGATGCAGTCGCACTTTTGAGGGATGCCGAAGATCTTCGCTTTAGCGCGCATTCTGGTCCCATCGCCATAACGCTCGACAAATGGCCGATTAGTCGCAATTGGACTGCTGGACGCGCCTTTGTAGACCAAAAGCCTGTGCATGTTCACGACATGCTTTCTGAGGAAGGCGCCGAATTTCCGGATGCCAGAGTCATGGGCCAAAGCACAGGCTCAACTATCCATACTGTTTTGTCCGTACCCTTGCTGCGTGGGAACGAAAGTATCGGCGCGATCTTGCTGCGCCGTACCGAAGTGCGTCCATTCAATGACAAGCAGATCAATTTGCTGTCGGCCTTCGCCGACCAAGCGGTTATCGCGATCCAGAACGCACGGCTGTTCAACGAAACCCGAGAGGCGTTGGAGCGGCAGACCGCGACGGCCGACATTCTGAAAGTCATCGCCAGTTCGCCGTCCGATGTGCAACCGGTGTTCGAGGCCATTGCCGAGCGATCGAACCGGCTGATCGGGGGTCGGTCGACCGCAGTTTACAGCATCGACGACGGCGCCATGTACCTGAGGGCCTTCACGCGAACCAGCTCGGAGGCCGATGCGGCGCTGCAAGCATCGTTTCCCCGGCCGTTGTCCGAGGCACCCTGGGCTGATCGAATCCGCCGAGGCGAGATTGTCGAAATCCCCGATGCTGAAATTGAATGGGCAGGAAATCCCGCGTTTCAGGAAATAGTGAGATTGCGTGGCTTCCGCAGCCAGCTCTTCGTTCCGTTGCGTCACGACGGGACGACGATCGGCATCATCAGTGTCACGCGCGTGGAGGCCGGCAAGTTCGCGGCCCACCACGTCCAGCTGCTTCAAACCTTCGCCGACCAAGCCGTTATCGCGATCCAGAACGCGCGGCTGTTCGAGGAGGTGCAAGCCAAGACACGCGACCTCGCGGAATCGCTGGAGCATCAGACCGCGACCTCGGAAGTGCTGCAGGCAATCGGCGGATCGATGGCCAACTCGCAGCCGGTGTTCGAGCGGATTCTCGACAGCATACATCGGCTGTTCGATTGCAGGGGGTCGGCCATTTTTCTCGCTCCCGGCGACGGGCTGTTGCACATGGCGGCGCGGCGCGGCGATGGAAATGAAGCGCTTGATCGGGTTTACCCACGGCCAATCGGCGAGACCTCGGCGCCGGTCGTGATCGAGCAACGCGAGCAGATCTACTATCCCGATGTGATGAACGGCGCAAACGTGCCGGAAAGCTTGCGCCGCGCCGGACGAGCGGTTGACAATTTCTCTGTGGTTCTGACGCCGATGCTTTGGGACGGCCAGGGCGTAGGCTTCATCGGGGTCTCGCGCGAGCCAAATGTGGCGTTCCATGAGAAAGAGCTCGGGCTGCTCAGGACCTTCGCGGATCAGGCCGTGATCGCAATCGAGAATGCGCGGCTGTTTAACGAGACAAGGGAGGCGCTGGAGCGGCAGACGGCGACCGGTCACATCTTGCGTATCATCAACCATTCACCTTCCGATGTGACGCCGGTGTTCGACGCGATTGCCGAACGCGCACGTGTACTGTGCGGCGCGCTTCTCGGCGCGACGACAAGATTTGACGGCGAATTGCTGCATCTGGTGGGGTACCACGGCGTTTCCCCAGAAGCCGAAGCGGTCATGCGTTCGTCCTTTCCCCGCAAGCCCGACCTGAGCTCGATCAACGGCCGGTGCATCTTGGCAAAGGCCCCGGTCCAGATCGCGGATATCGAACTCGACCCGCAATACCTGCTAGTTACGGCGGCAAAAGCTGCGGACTACCGCGCACTGCTGGCGGTTCCGATGTTGCAGAATGGAGAGGTCATCGGTGTGATTGCGGTAACCCGGAAGGAGCCTGGTGAGTTTCCCGGCAAGTTGATCGAGCTGTTGCAGACCTTCGCCGATCAGGCGGTGATCGCGATCCAGAATGCCGACCTGTTCAATGAGGCGCAGACGCGCACTCGAGAATTGTCGGCTTCGCTCGACGAGCTCCGCGCCGCGCAGGATCGCCTTGTGCAGACGGAGAAGCTGGCTTCGCTCGGCCAACTCACGGCCGGTATCGCCCACGAGATCAAGAATCCACTCAATTTCGTCAATAATTTCTCGGCGCTTTCGGCCGAGCTGATCGACGAACTGGACGAGACCCTGGCGCCAGCGCCGCTCGATCAGAAGATGCGCGGTGACGTCGGCGAGCTGACGCAGATGCTCAGGTCCAACCTCGAAAAGGTGGTCCAGCACGGGAAACGCGCCGATTCCATCGTGAAAAACATGTTGTTGCATTCCCGAGAAGGTTCGGGCGAGCAGCGGCCTGCGGACATCAATGCGCTCTTGGATGAAAGCCTTAATCTCGCCTATCACGGTGCCCGGGCGGAGAAGCCGGGGTTCAATATCACCCTGCAACGCGACTTTGATGCGAGTGCCGGTGAGGTCGAGCTGTTCCCGCAGGAAATTACCCGCGCCTTCCTCAATCTGATCTCGAACGGTTTTTATGCCGCAAGCAAGCGCAAGGCCGAAAACGGCGAGCCGGATTTCGAGCCGGTCCTCAGCACTGCCACCAAAAATCTCGGTAACCACGTAGAGATACGCATACGCGACAACGGTACTGGCATCCCTGCGGAAGTGAAGGAAAAAATATTCAACCCGTTCTTCACCACCAAGCCGGCGGGAGAAGGCACTGGGCTCGGCCTTTCGATGAGCCATGACATCATTGTGAAACAGCATGGTGGCAGGATAGAAGTTAATACGCAGCCTGGGCAATTTACCGAGTTCACCATTATTCTGCCGCGTACAGGCAATCTTGCAAGCAACAGAAACTAGGGGTCGAACGTGGCCGTTATGGTTCTTGTCGTCGATGACGAGCCCGACGTAGAAGCGCTATTCCGTCAGCAATTCAGGCGGGACTTGCGGGCTGAACGCTTTGTGATGAACTTCGCGACGTCGGCATCAGCCGCGTTGGAACGTGTCGCAAACGCGACCGAGCAAGCACCAGCCTTGGTATTTTCGGACGTCAACATGCCAGGAATGACCGGCTTGGAGATGCTGCCCAAGATGAAGGAAATCCGGCCTGACGTGCCCGTCATCATGATCACGGCCTATGGCGACGATGACACCAAACGCAAGGCCATCGAAAGTGGTGCCGAAGGCTTGCTAACCAAGCCCATCGACTTCGCCTTGCTGCGGGAGCAGATCGATACGCGTCTAGGACGAGCCGTCTGACTAATTGACTTCCGTTCCTGGCACCTTTGCGACATGCCGACAGGTGGCGGAATGTCTGCTCGTTGGGCTAGACCGGAAGTTGCCGGCCGACGGCCAAGGCGACGCGATTGACCCAACTGAGACATTGGCCCTAGCCCGACAGCAGCTCGACATGCTTTGATGATCTGGGCCAACTTTCCGATCTTAAGGGGCTTTATTTGACCGGAGAACGGGTGGAACGACGGCTGGCAGCGGTGCTGGCGGCGGATGTCGCCGGGTATAGCCGCCTAATGGGGATCGACGAGGAAGGTACGCTGGCCCGGCTGAAGGCGGTCAGAAAGGCCCTCGTTGACCCCGCCATAGCCTCCCATCGGGGCCGGATTGTTAAGACGACTGGCGACGGAATGCTGGTCGAATTTGCCAGCGCCGTCGATGCAGTACGTAGTGCCATTGAAGTCCAGCGCGGCATGGTGGAGCAGAATGCGTCTGTGCCGCAGGACCAACGGATCGAACTTCGGATCGGCATCCACGTAGGCGACATCATCATCGACGACAACGACATCTTCGGCGACGGTGTTAACATTGCTGCCCGCCTTGAAGGGATCGCCGAACCGGGTGGGGTGTGCATGTCCAATGACGCCTTCCGGCAGGTCCGGGGTAAGGTCGAGATTGTCTGTGAGGATATGGGATCGCAGCCCCTCAAGAATATTGCGGAACCCGTACAGGCGTGGCGGGTTCGGCTGACGGCCCAAGTCCCCTCGGCTATCCAATCAAGTTCGGATGCGAGCCAGCGGCAAGCGCACCCGTTTCCCGACAAGCCATCGATCGCGGTTTTGCCGTTTCAGAATATGAGCAGCGATCCAGAGCAAGAGTATTTTGTGGATGGCATTACGGAAGATATCATAACAGAGCTCTCCCGCTGCAAGGGCCTATTAGTGATCGCTCGCAACTCGACTTTTACGTACAAGGGAAAAGCTGTCGATGTAAAGAAAGTTGCCTCAGAGCTTGGAGTTAAATACGTCCTCGAAGGAAGTGTACGTCGCGTAGGTTCGAGAGTTCGTTTTACTGCTCAGTTAATTGAAGCTCTCGGCGGGGGGCATGTTTGGGCAGAGCGATACGACCGTGATTTGAAAGATGTCTTTGAGCTGCAAGACGAGATAACCAAAAGCGTAGTTTCGACGTTGCAGACTGAAATGATAATTCTAGAAGGAAGCTTGGCTGACAGAGCGGCTACTCCAAATCTCGAAATTTGGAGCATGGCGAAGAAGGTCTGGAGGAAATTTTACGGCATCTCCCGACGGAGCCTCACAGAGGCACTCCAGCTAGCCAAAGAGTTGGTTCGGACTCATCCGGAGAGTCCGGAAGGGCACAAGCTGTTCGCATTGGTTGCGACCCATTTTGTGTTAATGGGTTTTGCTGCAAATCCCCAACAAATGAAAGATGAAGCTGATCAATCGATACGACTGGCCTTAAGTCTTGAGCAAAACGATGAGCATTCTCATTGGGGATTGGGGATCATCCTAGGTTTTTTTCAGGACAAATTCGATGAGTCTGAAGCGGCCTTTAAACGATCGATTGAAATCAATCCCAATTTTTCTCTCGGCTATGGGAGCTGCGGAACGATGCTTGCCTATGCCGGGCGTGCCAAGGATAGTATCGAAAAAACACAATATGCCATCCGACTAAATCCGAAAGACCCGAGCATATTTTTCCGATACTCGGCGCTATCCGTTGCTTATTTCATTTTGGCCGACTACGAGGAAGCCTGTAAATGGGCTCGGCTGTCAATTGAGAAAAACCCAGAATATTGGGTGGCTCATGCTGTGTTGACAGCATCATTAGTGCTCCTTGATCGTTCGGAGAATGCGATAAAGGCGGGGCAAGAACTCCTAAGAGCCTTCCCAAAAATTTCTCTTCAGTCTCTGCCTATCGAACCTATTCGGCCTGAAATTGCAAAAAAGGCATTTTATGAGGCGCTTGCTAAGACAGGCGTGCCAAGTTGAAGTGTCAAGGATGTCGCATACTGTTGAGGGTTTCGGATGCCGGCCAGCGACAGCGGCGCGACATACACCAGTGGCCGGCGTCCGAAAGCCGCCAAGGAAAGAACCCGCGGGGGATGGGGCGCGGAGAATGCCGCGCACTCCGCTATGGGGATTTGGCTGATGCGGAAGGTGCGAGCGCGGGGGTGCCGTGTGCTTCGAGGCGGCTGGCAGGCAGCGATAGCTCGGGTTTATGATTGAGACTATTGTTGAGTGTGTCGGTTGCAGGGATGCGTAGCTGTCGGGACGGCGCATTTGCGCGAGCGTGGTCGGCGCCGGTCAGCAACCGACGCTGGGCAAGGTTGTGAGTGCGTCGTTTCAGTGTGATCAAGACGTATCGATCCTGACGGCGATGGTTGGACCGGTCGGCCGGTGATGCGGTGTCGAGCCGCGCTTGAAGGTCTCGATGATGTTCATGCGCCCGCCGCAACACGGGCACGGGTGGGTCGCCTGGTCGGTTGCCGCGGCACCATCGGGAGGCTGCTGCTGGTGCACGGTTTGCACAGGTGCCACCGCAGCAATCAGCTGACGCGCCCGCGCGATGGTCTGGGTCTTGGTGCCGCTGGCTAGCAGACCGCAGTGCCTGATGCGGTGGAATCCGCATGGCAGGACGTGGATCAGGAACCGCCTGATGAACTCGTCCGGCTTGAGCGTCATGGTCTTGTAGCGGCCGGGTCCCTCGATCCGGTAGTCTTTGTAGCTGAACGTTACGCCGGTCGCGTCGGCGGCGATGAGGCGGCTGTTGGAGATCGCGACGCGGTGGGTATAGCGGGACAGATAGGCCAGCACCTGCTCCGGCCCGGCGAACGGCCGCTTGCTATAGACGAACCACTTGGTGCGATGCATCGGCGCGAGATAGGCCTTGAACGCGGTGTTGCCGACGAGGTGGGCGTGGTCGCCGAAGAACTGCAGGCGGCCGGCCTCGTGCGCGGCGAGCAGCATCTCCAGCATCAGGCGGCGGAACAGCCGCGACAGCACCTTCACCGGCAGGAGATAGTTTGGACGGCAGCCGATCCAGCGCGTGCCGTCGAGCGATATCCCACCCCCCGGCACGATCATGTGGACGTGTGGATGATGGGTCATCGCGGAGCCCCAGGTGTGGAGTACCGAGGTGAAGCCGATCTTGACGCCGAGGTGCTTCGGATCGGCCGAAATCGTGCGCATTGTCTGCGAGGAAGCCTTGAACAAGAGATCGTAGACGACGGCCCTATTCTGGTAGGCGATGGCGGCAATCCGCCCCGGCAGCGTGAACACGACGTGGAAGTAAGGGACGTCCAGCAGTTCTGACTTGCGCTGCTTCATCCATGCCAGCGCCTGCGAGCCCTGGCACTTGGGGCAATGCCTATTACGGCAGCTGTTATAGGCGATCTGCGTGTACGAGCAGTCCTCGCAGCGCATGACATGGCCGCCGAGAGCCACGGTGCGGCAGCTCTCGATCGCCGACATCACCTTCAACTGGCCGAGGCTGACGTGACCTGCATTGGCTTTACGCCAAGCGGGCCCGTGGTCGCGGAAGATATCCGCGATCTCCAGGGCGGGGCGAGCCATGATCGCCGTGGCTTATGCCGGCGGCTTGTTCTCCGGTGTCAGCGGCGTGAGCCGATCCAACGGGCTCATGACCGCGCGGATCACGTTGGTGGCTACCTGCGCGTAGAGCGCGGTGGTATCGACCCTGGCATGTCCGAGCAAAACCTGGATCAAACGCACATCGGTTTTCTCTTCGAGCAGGTGAGTGGCAAAGCTGTGGCGCAATGTGTGAGGCGACACTCGCTTTTTGATCGCCGCCCTATCGGCAGCGGCATGAACGACGCGATTGAATTGCCGCGTCGTCAGCGGCAGCAGCGGATCACGGCCTGGGAACAGCCAGACCGCGGGCCGGGCGATGCGATACCAATCGCGCAGCAACCCCAACAGCAATGGGGAAAGCATTGCAAAGCGATCCTTGCGCCCCTTGCCCTGCTCGATGCGCAGCAGCATGCGCTCGGAATCGATGTCCGACACCTTCAGCGCCACCACTTCGGAGACCCGCAGTCCGGCGCCATAGGCGGCGCTCAGCGCGGCCTTGTACTTCGGCCCGGGCGCCGCTTCCAGCAGCCGTGCGATCTCCTCCAGGCTCAAGATCACCGGGATCCTGCGCGGTTCCCGCACGAAGGTGAGGTGCCGCGCCATCTCGGGGCGGTCGAGCGTCACGTTGAAAAAGAAGCGCAGCGCTGCAACCGAGCCATTGATGCTCGGCGCACGCACCCCGATCTGCGTCTGATGCAGCTGGAAAAGGCGAAGATCTTCAGGCGTGGCCGTATCCGGCGCGCGGCCAAGAAAGGCTGTGAACGTCCTGACGTGCCGTATATAATCGTTGCGCGTCTTCTCGACGAAGTTGCGCACCGTCATGTCTTCGATCATGCGCTGGCGCAGCGGGCTGATGGGCTTATCACTCATCGGGGTGCTCCTGTCTTGAGGTGGAGTTTGTTGAACCCCTCGATTCTCAAGACAGGACGCCCGGCTTGTCACCGCCGCCCGCTTACCTCACCCCGTCACTCGATCGGCGCCACCGCCTCCGCGCGCAGCGCGCTCCAGCGAAGCGGGTTCGTTCAATGGCACTTTTCGGACTTGGCGCGATGTCCGACTTGAGTCCGGAATGCGTATCAAAGGGGAAGTCCGCCAACCACTCAGGGTTTGGGTTCATGTCCTAGCTGACGCGATTCCAGATCTGGCCGCCGCAGAACATTCCGCCGAAGGCGCAGCCCTGAACCCGCAAGCTGTTCGCTCCCTTCATCGCGATCGTGGAGTTGTAATTCCTGCCGCTGTCGGGATCGTGGATCTGGCCGATCCATTTCGTTTCCTGCGGCTTCATGTTGATCAGGATTTTCTCGCCGGTCTTCACGGCATAGCCGCAGAGGTTCTGCCCGCAAGGCTCGATGCGAACAGTGCCCTTGTTCTCTTCCGTGGCCCAGACGCCAAGCGGTGTCGCGGGCGCCTGGACGGGCGCGGCGGCGACGGGGGCTGGCTTTGGCGCTGCGGTCGGAGCCACCGGCTGTGCCGGTGGCGCGACATCGTCCCGGACGGCCGGTGCGGGCGATGTGGTCGCAACCGCCGTCGGTGCGGGCGCGGTGCCGGTGACGGGCGCCGCGGGAGCTTGCGGCGCCGCTGCTTGCACGGCCGGGGCCGCGGGTGGCATTTGCGCCGGCGGCTCAGGTTTCACGGCAACATCATCATCGTCGTCAAAGCGTTTGGAGTTGAAGCCCTTGAAGTCGAAACCGGAGATCTTGATGCACGACAGCTGGTCGCAATTCTTCGGCGCCTCGATGCGGACCTTGTGTCCGTCGATCTCGAAGGAAATCGAATTGCCGGCGTGCGCGGAAGTGGTCGCCATCAGCAGCGCGGCGAGGGTGATGAGCTTCTTCATGTGAGCCTCCAGAATTGAGAGAGCGGCCTTGTGAACCCGACCGGACCCTACGCGCGGAGGTCCGCGGTTTCTGTGATGCGCGTCACAGGAGGAGGTGAGCGCCGGTACGGCTGAGCTCCGGCACGGTGACTCAAATCACATTCAACATCGCGCCCACCGGATAGTTTGTCGCATCACACCGGGAGGGGCTTGCCATGACGCGATTTTCTTGTCTGGTCGTGCTGATGGTGCTCGGCTCGCCTGCGCATGCCGACGGATTTTCGTTTGTCGTCGGCGGCCACCGCATCCGCATCGACGCTCCGCGCTATTGCGGTTCACCCTCCTGCGTCTCCGTCTTCATTCCGGAATCTACGAAACCCGCCGCCGGCGCGAACGGAACGAAGATGTCGACGCCGCGCCCGCGAAACCGCCGGCCCCGGCTCCGGCGCCGCAGCTGGCATCGCTGCCATCAGCCGTTGCGCCGCCAGGCCAACCTCCTGCCGAACCCAAGGTCGCCGCGCCGCCGTCACCACCAGCGAGCGAAGCGCCGCCGGCGCCAGCGCCGAAGCAAGCGGTGGCGCCAAGTCCTCCACCTGCTCCGGTCGAGCCGGTGACGCCACCCGTGACGCCGCCGACGCCGCCAGCCGATGTCGTTGCGCCCGCCGCGGCGGCCGCGCCGCAGGTCCTGAAAGTTTCGCGTGAGGCGGACGAGCCGCCGGCAGAGACGCCGCTCGGCGACTGGCGGACCGAGGGCGACAAGCGATCCGTCCGCATCGAACCATGCGGCCGCGCGCTGTGCGGCTATGTACTCGATCCAGCTTTAAACGCGCTGGGCGAGTCGGTGTTGATCAACATGAAGCCGAAGACCACCGACCTGTGGTCCGGCAACATCTACAGCCGCGCCAGCGGCGCCACTTATTACGCGACGGTCGCGATGAAGGGCGCGAATTCGCTTCGGGTCGAGGCCTGTGCGCTGGGCCGGTTTTTCTGCTCCGCCAATATCTGGAGCCGGATCATCGCCAGGCCGCAGGAGCTGATCACCTCCAGCCAGACATCGACGGAGCCAAAGTCGTAGCGGCGAAGGGCGCGGCGAGTTGAAATGGCCGCCTCCGTCGAAATGAAGTGGCTCAACGGCTGGCGTGGTGCGGTACACGTGGTGAGCGTGCATCAAAATGCCCGGCGTCTGGACCGATCCAGACCGCCGGGCATCTCAGAATCCGGTTACGCGGGCAAAAGCGTTTTCGAGCCGAATGGAAAGTTAAGTGGAAAGCCAACCAGGACCGGTTCGCGCTTGAGAAAACGCGTCAAGAGAAGCTAGAACACGCCAAGTACGATCGCGCCGACAAAGGCAAAAGCGAGGTACGCCGTAAGAATGCCCAATCTGCTGACGGAAGGACGAAAGGCCATTGAGAATTCTCCCAGGATCAGGTCGCTGCCAGCCGTAACGAACCAAGCTAACAACCAGTTCCGGGCGAAAAAAGTCAGCCGTGCTGCCTATCCGCGGCATCTCGGCGGCGCAGCATCGTCGCCAGCGTGGTTAAAGAGACGTGAAATCAAGGCGTTGATGAGTCCTTAAATAAATTCGTTGAAGTTCTCCGCATGACGCGCGGAGTTCGTTTGTATCTCGTCGGCTCCTTCGTCCTTGTCGCGCTGGCGGGTTGCGGTCGCGGATTTTTTTCCGAAGAGCGTGAGCCATGGCGTGCCGAGGCCGAGATCGCGTGCCTGAAGTCCGGCGCCGTCAAGGAGAGCGCCGAAGTGGTGCGGATGAGCCCGATTTCGGGCCCCGGCGTTTGCGGCGCGGAATTTCCCCTCAAGGTCGGAGCCCTCGGCGAAAGCAGCGGCAGTTTCGGCTTTGCCGACGACGACCTGCGGCCGCCCGCCAGCATCGGAAATCAGCCGCGCTGGCCGATCGGTCAGCCGGTTCAACCTTCGGCGCCACCACAGACTCCCTATTATCCGGATAGCGGACAACGCGCGCCCGGTTATGGCGCGCCGCCCAGTGGCCCGATCTCGTTGAGCGCGCCAGGCACAGCCAGGGACGAGGACGAAATCGATCTGCCGAGCGAGGGTACGCCGGGGTTGCGGACTCCGCCCGCGCAGGGACCGTATTCGCAGCCGCAAAACTATCCATCGCGCGATGGCTACGCTTCGCCCTATCCCGAGCGCGTCGAACCGCCGGCGGATCGCTATCGCTCGCCGCGGCTCGGCCCCGGGCCGGACAATTCGGTCGCAGCATTCGGGTCGGTTGCGGTGACACCGGCGGCGACGCTGGCGTGCCCGATCGTATCGGTGCTCGATCGCTGGCTCGCTGAATCCGTGCAGCCGGCGGCGCAGCGCTGGTTCGGCGTGCGCGTCGTCGAGATCAAGCAGATCTCCGCCTATTCCTGCCGCGGCATGAACGGCGACTCGCGCGCGCATATTTCCGAACACGCCTTCGGCAACGCGCTCGATATCGCCGCTTTCACGCTCGCCGACGGACGGCATGTGACGGTGAAGGACGGCTGGCACGGCCTGCCGGAAGAGCAGGGCTTTCTGCGCGACATCGAGGCGGCGGCGTGCCAGCAGTTCACCACCGTGCTGGCGCCGGGCTCCAACGTCTATCACTACGACCACATCCACGTCGATTTGATGCGCCGCGCCTCACGGCGGCTGATCTGCCAGCCGGCGGCGGTGTCCGGCGAGGAAGTCGCCGCAAGAGCCGCGCAGCGCAACCCTTACGCCTTGCGCGAACCCTACGTGACCGGCGCGCTCGGCGGCCACAAGACGCCGTCGCATCCGCACAAGCATGGCGAGAAGGTCAACGAGGAAGACGAGTTCGAGGACGATTAGCGGCCTCGCGCGCTCCCGGATCCGATCCTGCGTTGTCAGCCTACGACGACTTCACTGATCTGGATAACCGGAGACTGGTCGGTATAGTTTGGGATATCTGCCATGATCTCCTTGGCATGAGGCCCAAAACCAGCCTGGAATGCCTCGACCGAGTCGCAGAAGATATGACACATGCCGACATACGTCGCGGGAGCACCGGGTGCCCCACCCGCAAGGCCCTTGTCGACAGTATAGTACTTGCAGGCATCACCCAGGCGAGCCTTCACGAGCGGCATATGCTTGTCTCGGTAGTACGCGTGGTCGAAGCGCGCGCCAGGCGTATTGGGGTACATCACGCTTACCTTGATCATGGCGGGCTCCCTTGTTTGACCTTGGCCGGTTAAGCGCCGGCGCTGATCCGAACTCTGCGTCAGTTTTGCGGATCCTGCAACTCCGATGAGCCTGACCCTGTCCGGGGTCGGGCTTCGCTGCTGCCATGACCGATGCTGTTGAAAGGGCCCTTAGCTCGGTCCTGCGCCTCGCACTGCGGCATACGCCGAACAGAACGACGGCTCGCCGCCAATTTGGACTTCAAGCCAGCCCAGAAACTGTCTACCATTCAAACTAACTGGGCAGCGTCTTGGGGGCATCCGGTTCCCCGTTTCTTCGTCGAGCGGCGGCGCAGGGCTTGGATTCGGAGGCAAACTCTGCTCAAGGGACTTCTCACATTCGCCTTAACCCGACGGCCGCTGGTCCTGTTGGGATTGCTGTTATTTATTGGCGCCGGCGCGTTCGCTTTTTCAAGGCTCAACATCGAGGCCTATCCTAATCCGGCGCCGGTGATTCTGGAGATCACGGCGCAGTCCCCGGGCTTGTCCGCGGAGGAGATGGAGCGCTATTTCACGATCCCGATCGAGGTTGGCCTAGCCGCGACGCCCGGCGTCGACGTCATTCGCTCGACATCATTCTACGGCTTGTCCTTCGTCCGCGTCGTGTTCCAGTATGGCACCGATTACTACTTCGCGCTCACGCAGACAGCGATCAACCTTCAGCAGAACGTCAGCCTCCCCGGAGGAGTTACGCCGCAAATCCAGGCGACCAGCCTGGTCGGCGAAATCTACCGCTACGAGTTGACCGGACCACCGAACTTCGGGCTGAGCAACCTGCGCACGGTACAGGATTGGATATTGCAGCGGCGGCTTCTTGCCGTGCCTGGCGTTGTGCAAGTCAATACCTGGGGCGGCACGACCAAGGAATACGACGTCGAAGTCAATCCGCAAAAACTTGAAGCCTACGGCCTGACGCTGCCGCAGGTGATCAGCGCAATCGGCAATGCGAACGTCAACGTGGGCGGCCGCACCATCAACATGGGGCAGCAGTCAGTGAATGTTCGCGGCGTTGGGCTCATGGACAGCGGGGGCGCGGCGGACTTGACCCAGGGCTATAAGGTCCAGGACATCGAGAACGTCCTGCTTTCTGAGTCGCAAGGTCTGCCGCTGTTCGTGAAAGACGTTGCCAAGGTCTCGGTGGGCTACGTGCCCAGGCTTGGCAAGGCCGGTCGCGACCACGATGATGACGTGGTCGCGGCGATCATCATCATGAATCGGACATTGCACACCAACGACGTTGTCGCACGCATCCGGTCGGAGATCGAGAAGATCAACACTGACGGTAGTCTTCCCCCCGGAGTGAAACTGGTTCCGTTCTATGACCGCACCACCCTCGTCGGCGTCACCACCAGTACGGTCCTGCACAACCTCATTTTCGGCGTTTTGTTGATTTTCGCCGTTCAATGGCTGTTCCTCGGCGACCTGCGCAGCGCCGTCATCGTGGGCGCCAATGTCCCGTTCGCCTTGTTCTTCAGCATCATCATCCTCGTCCTGCGCGGCGAAGACGCAAACCTGCTGTCGGTCGGCGCCGTCGATTTCGGCATCATCGTCGATTCTGCCGTTATTCTGGTTGAAAATGTCTATCGCAATCTTCAGGCCAGGCAGGACGTAAGAGAAGACTTGCTGCATGAACTCGCCGAGAAACGGTGGGGCGACGATCCGACAGCCACTGGTACATCGACTAGCCCGATATGGACCGATCGGCTGCGACTCATTCTGATCAGCGGTTTGCAGGTCGACAGAGCTGTGCTGTTCTCCACTGCGATCATCGTCGCGGCGTTCATCCCGCTGTTCACCATGCAGGGGGTCGAGGGCCAGATTTTCGGTCCGATGGCGCGAACTTATGCCTACGCCCTGGTGGGAGCGCTGGCGGCGACCTTCACGGTGACACCGTGTCTGGCTTCGCTGCTGCTCTCGGAGCACCTCAGCGAAGTCGAGACGATCGTCGTTCGCGCCGTGCGCCGGATCTACACGCCTGTGCTGCGCTGGTCGTTGAATAACCGGCCGGTCACGATTGCAGTCGGATTGGTTTTCCTCTGTGTTAGCGGATTCCTCGGCTCGCGCCTCGGCAGCGAGTTCCTGCCGACGCTCGAAGAGGGGAACCTGTGGATTCGCGCGTCGATGCCGCCGACTCTATCGCTCGAGGCTGGAATACCGCTTGTAAACCGAATGCGGGAAATACTGCTGCGCCATCCCGAAGTCATCACTGTGGTCTCGCAACATGGCCGTCCAGACAATGGCAGCGATGCGGCGGGGTTCTTCAATGCGGAGTTCTTCGTGCCGCTGAAGCCATTCGAGGAATGGCCGGCAGGGTTTACCAAGGAGAAGCTTGTCGACGAACTGCAAGCCGAATTTTCCAGCGAATTCGTCGGCATCAACTTCAATTTCTCGCAGTACATCCAGGACAATGTCGAGGAAGGACTCTCGGGCGTCAAAGGCGCGAACTCCATCAAGATTGTCGGTCCCGATCTCGCCACGCTGGAGCAGATCGCCAAAGCCGCCATGGCCGAGATGGCTCAGGTGCCAGGAATTACAGATCTTGGCGCGTTCTGGGTGCTCGGGCAGCCCAATCTGAACATCAGGATCGATCGGGAAAGGGCAGCTCGCTACGGGCTGAACGTCAGTGATGCCAATAACGTCGTTCAGGCTGCTTTGGGCGGGACCGTGGCGACCACGCTCCTGGAGGCGGACCGCCAATTCGGCGTGGTGGTGCGGCTGGCTCCCGAATATCGGAACGACATTCGTGAGGTGAAGAATCTCAAAGTTGGCGTTCAGACTCCCGCCGGAAACGCACAAATCCCTTTCAGCGACTTCGCCTCCATCACGCTCGACACCGGCGCCTCCTACATCTTCCGCGAGCGCAACCAGCGCTTCGTGCCGATCAAATTTAGCGTACGAGGCCGCGACCTTGCCGGTGCCGTGGAGGAAGCCCAGCAGCGTATCCAGCGCAACGTGAAGCTGCCAACCGGCTATCGCATTGATTGGGCCGGAGAGTTCGAGTGGCTGCAACAGGCCAAGAAACGCCTTGCCATCATTCTCCCGATAACCTTCGTCTTGATCCTGGTGCTGCTCTACGGGCTGTTCAATTCGTTCCGTGACAGCCTGCTGGCGCTGCTCGGACTTCCGTTCGCGGTCAGCGGCGGCATTCTTGGGCTATACGTGTTCGGATTGAATTTCAGCATCTCGGCGGCGATTGGATTTGTCTCGCTGTTCGGCGTGTCGGTGATGAGCGGCATCCTCATCATCCATGGTTATTATCGCGTGGCCGGCAGTGGTTTGGCCCCGGCCGAGGCCATGTTCCGTGCCGTCGACCAGCAGATGCGACCGATCCTGATGATGACTTTGTCGGCCTGCATCGGCTTGCTCCCGGCTGCGCTCTCTACCGGTATCGGCAGCCAGGTGCAGCGACCTCTCGCGACGGTGATCGTTGGCGGAATGCTGATCGGACCCGTCCTTTTGCTCGTGATCGTGCCGGCCCTGCAGAGCTACTTCCTCGGACGAGAGATTGCCCCGGGACCACATTCACCCGCGACAGAAGCCGAACAGTCTTAGCCGTCCCTTTCGGTGATGTTCCTTGATGGACATTTCCAGAAACGCGGTCGGTGGCGTCGGATCCGGGGTGGCGGCGGTCCGCGCCAGAACTGCAGAGAATACCAACCGCTGCGATTGCCGCTGGAATGTTTGTTCCGGCGCGGTGTACCATCACCGGGCCTCCGCATGCCTTGCCCCACCCTTAAGGAGGGACGCATGAGCAAATTTGCGATCCGGCTTTTGACGCTGGCCGCCTGCGCGACGGCGCTGGTGGCGGTTCCAGTGGTCGCATCGGCCAAGGCCGAGGCGAGCAGCAGCAAGCATATCAAGAAGCACAAAAGGAAGATCCAGAGGCGTCCCGGCTTCGGCGATCCCTGGTCTGCCGGTCAGGCATGGCCTGTTGCCAGGCCTCCCAGTCCGGCAGGCTGGGCTTGCCCAGGGATCGCCCGAAGCTTCGAGTGTAGGACGTGGCCTCCTCCCATGGATGAAGATCCTGATCGAAAGGCTTCAGGTGCCGATCAGTGACGGGCCGTCAGCGCATAGCGGCGATCCCTCCGTTTGAGCGCGGTTTCGTGCCGGCATCGATTGCTTCGGGGCGCGCGACCGGCGCGCGTGCCGCGAGCGCTATCCCTCCGGACGCCGATTTGCTAGACTTCAGAGATCACTTCCGGGGAGCGAATAGTGTCCCTCATCGAGGCCGCATTGCGCGGCGGAGCAGTGGTGCTGCTCGTTCTGGTCGCGGTATTGCTGCTTCGCGATGCCCGCCGCGTTCCGGCCGGCATTTTCTCGGCGCTGTTTGCGCTGGGCGCGGCCAGCTACACGATCGTCTCCGCGTCGGTCTTTGCGCCGGCGCCGCCCTCCTGGCTGCTGCCGCTGCGCGTCGTCGGCATGGGCAATCCGGTTGTCTTCTGTTTGTTTGCCGCAGCCTTGTTCGACGACGACTTCAGGCCGTCATGGTGGCACGCGGTCGCGTGGCTGGCGTTGGTGGGACTAGGCCTTTCGAGCCCGTGGATCGGCGTCCCGCAAGCGCGCTGGGTTTGCAGCGGATCAGGGCTCGCCTTCAATGCGCTGGGCGTCTGGTATGTGCTGGCGGGACGCGCGTTCGATCTCGTCGAGGAGCGCCGCCGGCTCCGCGCGGTGCTCGTGATCCTGGTCGCGCTCTATTCGGCAGCGATCATCACATCCGAGATCGCGTGGCCTTCCGGCAGCGGCGGGCCGGTGCTCTATCTCGCCAACAGCATCGGGTTGCTGGCGATTACATTGATGTTTGCCGTCGCGCTGCTTGCCGTCAACAATGACGGTGCGCTGATCTCGCTTCCCGCCTCCGCTCGTTCATCGCCGGCCGCCTTATCGCAGACCATCTTGCCGCGTCGTCCGGCGGTCGGGCCCGGCCGAGGGGATACGGCCGAGCGGGACGAGGATGCGAGGCTGCTCGCAGCGTTGCGCCGGCTGATGGAGCACGACAAGACATACCGCGAGGAGGGGCTTTCGATCGGAGCTCTCGCGGGCAAGCTCGGCATTCCCGAATACGGCCTGCGCCGGTTGATCAACCAGCGCCTCGGCTACCGCAACTTCAATGCTTTTCTGAACTTCTATCGCCTTGAGGATGTGATGGCGGCGCTGGCCGATCCGGCGCAGGAGGCGGTCCCGATCCTGACCATTGCGCTCGATGCCGGTTTTCAGTCGCTCGGGCCCTTCAACCGGGCGTTCAAGGCCCAAACCGGCGTGACGCCCAGCGAGTTCCGGCGTCAGCAGCTCAGCCGGATCGAGCGGGTGGCCGCCGAATAGGGGCGAGTTCTACGGAATCGGCTAGCCGATTTTGAAATTCGACCCGAATAGCCGCAGGGTTCGGCGAGAGTGTTGGCCCGATCCGCTCCAAAGGTGTGCCGCAGGACAGTCGTCTGTCCCCCTACACACTGGCGGAGCCCCCCGATGCAAGCTTTCTCCGATGCGCTGGCCAGCTTCTGGCAGATCTGGTCGCCCAACCTCGTCCTCGATGTCGGCCGCTATGTCGTTGCGGCCTGCGGCATGGCGCTGGTCCTGAAACTGTTCTGGAATGCCGGGCTTGGCCGGCGCAAGATCCAGGCTCGCTCGGCATCGCGCGCCGACATCAGGCGCGAAATCCTGACCTCGCTGCGGACTGGGATCATCTTCTCGTTGACCGGGGTCGGCATCGTGCTCGGCGCCATGCATGGCGTTTTCACGGTGTACACGGATTTCGAAACCGCCGGGATCGGCTATCTCGCGATCAGCCTGGTGGCGATCATCGTCGCGCATGACGCGTATTTCTACTGGACGCATCGGCTGATGCACCATCCGCGCCTGTTCCATTTCTTCCACCGCACCCACCATCGCTCCGTCACGCCGACGCCGTTCGCGGCCTACGCATTTGCCGTTCCGGAAGCGTTGCTGATGGCGATGTTCACCCCGCTCTGGCTATTGCTGGTTCCAATGCACGCGTTCGGGCTGTTCCTGTTCATGGCGTTCATGATCATCCGCAATGTCATGGGCCATGCCGGCGTCGAGCTGATGCCCCGCGCGCTCGCCGACAGCCGCCTTTTCGGATGGATCAACGCGACGACCCACCACGACCTTCACCACTCCAGCTTCCACTATAATTACGGGCTTTACTTCACCTGGTGGGACCGGTTGATGGGAACCGAACATCCCCATTACCGTGAACAGTTGCGTGGCAGCAACGAGGCGAGCGCAACGCCCGGACCAAGCAGGCAATACCGGCCGCTTGTGGCCGCGAGGGAGTGAGAGTGCCCGGCCTATCTGCAGGCGAGTGACCTTCTGCTTTCAGCTCTCCCAGAGGGGGAGGGGGAGCTAACCGCCGGTGCCGCGACATCGTCGCTTCACAAGCGGCGTGGTCGCGCTCTGCAATCAGACCTTTCGGGTCTGATACCCCGCAAGAAACATCCGCGTCGCGCTGCCGACCACTTGCGCGATGCGCTCGGCCGAAGGCGCGGGCGCGGCCTGAAAGATGAACGGCAGGAACAGCGACGCCTGGCACATCAGCATGAATTGCGACGCCGCGAGATGGCAGTCGCCGATCGCCAATTCCTTCAGCTTCACGCGGGCGTCGAGATAGGTGGCGAGACGGTTGATCGACTGCTCCAGCACGTGCTCGTAATAGCGGCGGCCGACTTCCGGCATCCGCTCGGCAATGGCCATCACGGTGCGGATCCCCGATCCGCCGCCCGGCCGGCAGATCAACGCGATATAGGCCTGTCCGAACTCCGTCAGCGTCGTGGTGACGTCCCGTTCGGGATCGAGATTGAACGTCACCTTGCCCTGCTCGAGCGTTTCTTCCTCGACGATGGCCTCGAACAGGCGGCTCTTGTCAGCAAAGTACACATAAAGCGTGCCCTTGGAGACGCCGGCGGCACGGGCGATTTCGCCCATGCTGGCGCCGTCAAAACCCAAGTCCATGAAGACCTTACGGGCACCTTCGAGGATCTGCCGGCGCTTTGAAGAGTCCTCGTCGGCGATCAGGCGAAGGTTATTGGATGGAGCTGCAACCATTAGTTTAGCTTTTCTCAAAAAATCGCGGCCAGGAAATGCCCCGGAAGGAACTCTCACTCTATGATGCGCACATAGATATATCTTGACCGAACCGTTCGGTCAATGCTAATTTGAATTTGAGGCTTGGCAGGTGCTATTTGAGGCCTTGTCTTGGTCGCGACATTGTAAATGGGGAGGCCTTTATGGCCGCAGCGAGAGACCAGGCGGCGCGTGTCCTGCGCACCGAGCCGAATGCGGCCGAGAGCGTTTCCCCGCAAGACACCTCGGCTGGGCTCGCCGATCCGATTCGCACGCATCTTTCCGACGACACCGTCGCCCGCCGCCCCGCGGAAGTGCCGGAGCGACCGGCCATCGCCAAGCCGGCGGCGCCGGAGGCTCCCGCCGTGTCGGCGGCGCCGGGCAAGCGCAAATTCGTCCTGATCGGTATAGGCCTGCTGCTGGCGCTCGCGGTCGCTTCCTATGGCGTCCATTATGTTCTGATCGGACGTTTTCATATTTCGACCGACGACGCCTATGTGCGGGCCAACAACACCACGCTCGGCGCGCGCGTAACCGGACATATCGCCGCTATCTTCCCGGGCGACAATGCGCTGGTCCACACCGGCGAAGTGATCTTCAAGATCGACGACGGCGATTACCGGATCGCGGTGGATGCCGCGCGCACCAAGATCGAAACGCAGCAGGCCACCATCGACCGGATCGGCCGGCAGATTGGCGCGCAGGAAAGCGCGGTGGAGCAGGCCAGGGCGCAACTGGCTTCCGCGGAAGCCGGCTTGAAGCGGGCGAACCTCGACTACGACCGGCAGCAGACGCTGAGCAACAAGGGGTTTGCCACGCATGCTACCTTCGAACAGTCCGAGGCCGGACGCGACCAGGGCCTGGCCGGCGTGAAGGCCGCGCAGGCGGCCTACGACACGGCGCGCGACAATGTCGAGGTGACAAAAGCGCAGCAGGCGGAGGCCCGCGCCCAGCTCGCTGAATTGCAGACTTCGCTCGCCAAGGCCGAACGCGACCTCAACTTCACCTCGGTGCGGGCGCCGGTTGACGGCACCTTTTCCAACCGTCTGGTCAACACCGGCGATTTCATCGTGGTCGGGCAGCGGCTCGGCAATGTGGTGCCGCTCGATGACGTCTTTATCGACGCCAATTTCAAGGAAACGCAGCTCAAGCGGATCCGTCCGGGCCAGCCGGTGACGATCTCGGTCGATGCCTATGGCCATCGCAAGTTCTCAGGCGTGGTCGAGAGCATCTCGCCCGCGGCCGGCTCGGTGTTCACGCTGCTGCCGCCCGACAACGCCACCGGCAACTTCACCAAGATCGTGCAGCGGCTGCCGGTCCGGATCCGCGTGCCGAAGGATGTCGCGAGGCAGAACCTGCTGCGTGCCGGCATGTCGGTCTATGCCACCGTCGACACCACCGAGGGCGCCAAAGACGCCGACAGCGACGCCGACCTCGACGCGCCGACGATGATTCATCCGCAATAAGTCCCGCGCATCGGGCGCGTGCCCGGTTTGATCAGCTGAGCCGAGTCCATCATGGCTGAAGCCATCACCGCTCCTCCTGGAATGATGAACGCGGCCGCCGCGCCTTCCGAGCGCATCCCGCTGCGGCGGCTGGTGGCGTTTCTCATCATGGTGTTCGGCATGTTCATGTCGATCCTGGACATCCAGGTCGTCTCGGCTTCCCTCACCGATATCCAGGCCGGGCTGTCGGCCAGTTCCACCGAGGTGTCGTGGGTCCAGACCTCGTATCTGATCGCCGAGGTGATCGCGATTCCCTTGTCCGGATTCCTGTCGCGCGCGTTCGGCACGCGGCTGTTGTTCGCGATCTCCGCGGCCGGCTTCACGATGGCGAGCTTCCTGTGCGGATTTGCCTCCTCGATCGAGGAGATGATCCTGTGGCGCGCGATCCAGGGATTTCTCGGCGCCGGCATGATCCCGACGGTGTTTGCATCCGCCTATACGGTGTTTCCGCGTTCGAAATTCTACATCGTCGGCCCGATCATCGGTCTGGTCGCGACGCTGGCGCCGACCATCGGGCCGACGGTGGGCGGCATCATCACCGACGCGATGTCCTGGCGCTGGCTGTTCTTCATCAATGTCGTTCCCGGCATCGGCATCACCATAGGTGTGCTGATGCTGGTCGATTTCGACCGGCCGAATTTCCGATTGCTCGATCGCTTCGACTGGTTCGGCCTGATCGCGATGGCGGGGTTTCTCGGCTCGCTGGAATATGTGCTCGAGGAAGGGCCGCAATATGAGTGGCTGCAGGACACCTCGGTCGCGGTATGCGCCTGGATTTGCGGAATCTCCGCGATCGCCTTCTTCTACCGCGTGCTGACGGCGAAAGAGCCGATCGTCGATGTCCGCGCCTTCACCGACCGCAATTTCGGCATCGGCTGCCTGATCTCGTTCTGCGTCGGTATCGGCCTTTACGGGTTGACCTATATGTATCCGCGATACCTGGCGGAAGTGCGCGGCTACAGCGCGCTGATGATCGGCGAGACCATGTTCGTCTCCGGCATAACCATGTTCCTGATGGCGCCGGTCGTGGGACAACTGATGCAAAGGGTGGATCTTCGCTTTATCATCGCCGCAGGGCTCGTGATCTTCGCGCTCGGCTCCTACCAGATGACCTGGATCACCCGCGAATACGATTTCTACGAACTGTTGCTGCCGCAGATCCTGCGGGGCATCGGCATGATGTGTGCGATGGTGCCGACCAACAATATCGCGCTCGGCACCTTGTCGCCTGATCGGGTCAAGAACGGCTCCGGGCTGTTCAACCTGACGCGCAACCTCGGCGGCGCGGTCGGGCTTGCACTCATCAACCAGGTGCTCAATGATCGCACCGACCTGCACATCTCGCGCCTGCAGGACCGGGTGACCTGGGGCAACACCACCGCGACCGAAACGCTCAACATGTTCACCCAGCGCCTGCAGGGCATGGGCGACGCCGCGCTGATGGCGATGAAGGAATTGTCGCAGATCGTTCACCGCCAGGCGGTGGTGATGGGCTATGGCGACGCTTTCTTCATGCTGACGCTGTTCTATCTCGGCCTCAGCCTGCTGGTCATTCTCCTGAAAAAACCGGTTTCGCCCTCGACCGAGCCGGCGCATTGAAGGGCTGCCGGATTTGACGCGGTTTCCTCGTGCGAACCGCAATCCACTTCGCTCGAACCTGCCCTGATATTGTCTGCCGCGGCGGTTCATGCTTGAACGGCGGCATGATGGGCGGCCTTTCCATTTCCGACCGGGGATCGCTGCAGCGTGTGCAGGCGGCGTCCGTGCGATGGATCGCAGGCCTGCTGGCGCTGACGGCCGTGGCGTGGCTTGTGGCATTGGCCGGATTGCTGGCGCTTGCGGGTCGCGTGCATGACGACGTGCCGGTTCTGCTGGCCGTCAAGCTCCCGCTGCTCGCCTCGCGTCCCGAATTGATCTTCGCCGGCGAAAGCCGCACCGTCTATCAGGTCGATCCTGCGCTCGCCGCGCAACTGATCGGCAAGCCGCCAGGCTCCGTGGTCAACATCGCCTATGACGCCGGCGAGCCCTTGGCGCTGTTGGCCGCGATGCGCCGCGAGCCGGACCGCTTTGCCAAAGCCCATGTCGTCGTCAGCGTGGCGCCGTTCCTGTTCAATGAGGGCGTGCGGTCGGCCGCGGTCTATCCGCAGGACGTCGCCGCCCGGCTCAGCGTCGCCGAACAGATGGTTTCCTTCCTGCCATTGCGGGTGGGCACCTTGATCCGCTTCATCCGCGAGGCCTTCGCCGCACGGCTCGCGGCCGATCAGCACGTCGCCGAGTCCGGACCGCAGCCCGCGGCGTTCGGCGTGAAGATCATCGACCATACCCAGCCCGACGACCGCTGGCCGGCCGACATCGGATCGCACGCGCATTATGCCAACTGGGATCTGTCGGGCCCGAAGGCGCGCTTCGAGATCGGCGCGCTGTGCGACATGGTGGCGCTGGCGCGGAAAGTGACGGTGGTCGTGCCGCCATGGGCGCCGCGCTACGATCGCGCGCAAGATGCCGAGTGGCGAAACAAGGACGATCAGTATGTGGCGCTCGTCGCCGACGCCGGTCGCCGCTGCGGCTTCGATGTCCTGAACATTCGGTCGGTCCCCGGACTGGCGCAGGGCAATTACGCCGACGAAATGCATGTCAACGCCTCGGGCGTGCCGATCTACACCCGCTATCTCGTGTCGCGATTGAAGCGTTAGCCGCGCCCGATGCTGTTTTCCTCCTACACGTTCCTGTTTCAGTTCCTGCCCGCGGTCGCGCTGGCCTTCGCCGCTGCGCGACGGCATTCCCCGCGTGCCGGCATCATGGTGCTGGCCGGCGCCTCGCTGTTTTTCTATGGCGCCTGGCGGCCGGTCTATCTGCTGCTGCTGATCGCTTCGGTCGCGGCGAATTTTTCGCTCGGCCTCTTGATGGAGGATCCGCTTCGCCGCCGCGGCATCGGCCTGTTCGGCGTCGTGCTCAATCTCGCGCTGCTCTGCTATTTCAAATACACCAACTTCATCTTCGACAGCATCAATACCCTGACCGGCGCGCCGCTGCCGTTCGTCAACATCGTTCTGCCGCTCGGAATCTCGTTCTTCACCTTCCAGCAGATCGCCTATCTGGTCGATGTGATGCGCGGCGCCAAGGTCGAACGCGACATCGTCAGCTACACCCTGTTCGTGTCGTTCTTTCCGCATCTGATCGCGGGACCGCTGGTCCACCACGCCGAGATGATTCCGCAGTTCAAGCGCGGCCGCACCTCCCGCTCGGCGGTGCTGGCGGCGCGGGGATTGGCGATCTTCGCGGCCGGTCTGTTCAAGAAGGTGGTCATCGCCGACAATCTGGCGCAGTTCGTCTCCCCGGTATTCGCCCATCTCGACGCCGGCGGCGGCGTCACCACGTCCTGGGCGTGGCTTGCGACATCAGCCTATACCTTGCAAATCTATTTCGACTTCTCCGGCTATTCCGACATGGCGATCGGGCTCGCGCTGTTGTTTGGCATCCGCCTGCCGGTGAATTTCCGTTCGCCCTATACGGCGGCGTCGATCATCGAATTCTGGCGGCGCTGGCACATCACGCTGTCGCGCTTCCTGCGCGATTACCTCTACATTCCGCTCGGCGGCAACCGGCTCGGCGAACAGCGCCGCTATCTCAATCTGATGGTGACGATGCTGCTGGGCGGGCTCTGGCATGGCGCGGGCTTCAATTTTCTCATCTGGGGCGGCCTGCATGGGCTTTATCTCTGCATCAATCATCTCTGGCAGAGTTGGCGCGGCGCGCGGATGAATGTCCCGGCCAGCAAAGGGATCGCAAAAGGATTGACGAAAGGAATCGCGAAAAGAACCGCAAAAGCAGTCTCTTGGGCAATCACGTTTTTCGCCGTCGTCATCGCCTGGGTCTTCTTCCGCGCCAGGACGGCGATGGGCGCGTGGCAGATGCTGGGCGGCCTGTTCGGATTTGAAGCCGGCAGTTCGGCTTACGCTTCCCCCGGCATCCTGCGGCTGATGGACCTGCCGCTTCTGGTGGGCGAGGAGCGGCTGCTCCTGATCGGCGGCGGCACGGTGGCGCTGGCGCTGGCAGTGGCGCTCGGCCTGCCCAACGTGCCGCAAATCTTCGGCTATCGCGAATATCGCCGCGCGCCGGAGCGGGCGAGCTGGCTGCGATGGCGGCCGAGCGCGACATGGGCTTTGCTGTCCGCGATGGCGCTGGCGATCTCGCTGTTCGGCATGTGGCAGCGGCTGGAATTTTTGTATTTTCAATTTTGAGTGCGTGGTTGTCGCTGCCGTGTGCGCGTGCTGATCGCCACGGTTGCGACAACGGCCGCGGCGAACAGCAGAATCTGCGGCGTGATCGTCTCGTCGTTGAACAAGCCGGCGAGCACAAAGGTCATGAACGGTTGCAGCAGTTGCACCTGCGATACCCGCGCGATGCCTCCCATCGCCATGCCGGCGTTCCACGCGAAAAATCCGATCCATTGCGAGAACAGCGCGACGTAGAGTACCGCGAGCCATGGTTTGAGGGCGATATGCACAAGATCGGTCGGCAGGGTGAGTGCGGTTGCTGGCAGTGAGACCGGCAGCGCCATCACCAGCACCCAGCTGATGACTTCCCATCCCGGCATTTCGGCAGTGAGGCGTCCAGAGAAGGCATAGCCGATCGCGGCGGCGGCCACCGCGGCGAACAACAATAGATCGCCTGATGCGAGCGTGCCGCCGCCCTGGCGTAGCGCGAAGGCAACCACGAGCGCCGCGCCCGCGAGGGACGCGATCCAGAACAGCGGTTTCGGCCGCTCATGGGTAATGAGGACGGCGACGATCGCGGTGGCGATCGGGAGAATTCCCATCACGACGCCGCCATGCGAGGCGTCGACGGTCTGCACCGCAAGCGCCATCAGAAACGGAAAAAGGATGCACACGCCGAGCATCGCGACCGAAAGCTGCGGCCACAGCCGGCGCGGCGGCAGCGGCCGGTGCAATGCGATCAGCAATACCAGCGAACACAGTCCGGCGATCGCGGTACGCAGCGCGGTCAGCGCGACCGGATCGATGACCGAAACGGCGATCCGCGTCGCCGGCAGCGTGCCGCCGAACACGGCGACGCCGATGAATCCCAGCCACAGACCGAGGTGTTCGCGAGATAGGGAAGGGGAGGACATGACGCGAGAGGTAGCGAGTTTGCCCGCGGACGTACAGCGCTCGCGGGCCTCGCATGACGGCTATGCGTGGCTCAATGCAAACCGATGCTGTGCCAGATCAGTGCCACGCCGGACAGGAACAAAAGGCCGAGCACGACATCGCGGAAATTGCCATCGCTCAGCGCGTGATAGGTCCGCGCGCCGATCCAGGCGCCTCCGATTGTCGCCGGCAGCACGAGCAAGGCCAGCCACATGATTTCCTCTGTGACGAATCCGCTAGCAGCCTGCACGCACAGCGCCGCGCTCAGCACCGTCCAGTTGAAGGTCTGGAACACGCCGCGCCGCTCATCCTTGCCCCAGCCCCGCACGCTCGCCCACAGGATTGGAATCGGACCGGACAGGCCGGCAAGGCCGCCAAGCACACCGCCTGCGAATCCGATTCCGGTGTCGGCCACCCGGCCGCCAAGGCTCAACGCCATCGGCCTGCGGTGAAAGTAAAGCGCGGTCGGAAACACCAGGAGCAGTGCGCCGACGCTCAACCGGAAGATCCGCGGATCGGCATAGGCTACCAACATGGTGCCCAATGGCACGCCGGCAAGGCCGCCGATGAGAAACGGCCAAACCAGCTTGAAGTTGATCGCCCGCCAGATTGCCGGGAACGTCGAGGTTTGGGCAACGATGGAGCAGATCAGGACGAGGAGCACCGCGACCGACGGTGGCACGACATAGAGCCAGATCCCGAGCGCCATCAGCGCGGTGCCGAAGCCGGCGAGGCCGGACACGAAACCGCCGGCGAGCGCACCCAACAGCAAAGCTGCCAATGCGATCGTGCTCATCGTTGCCGGATCCTGGACGAGGGCTCAGCGCAGCTTTTCACGCTTACTGGCCGTCGCGACGCCTGGGTCCAAACAATTCGGTGAACAGGTCTGTCGTCGGCCCATTGGCCGTGATGCCGTAAGCCGTGGGAACGTCGGGCTCAGGCGGAGGTTGCGGCGGGGCCGCTTGTTGCGCGACTTCGACGGGAGCAGGCGCGGGCTGAGCTTGTTGCGTCGCCGCCGACGCGACCGCGGGTTTGGCCTGCCGGGTCGCCGCGGTTGCGGTCGTGGGTCGAACCGGCTGGGTCGTGGCTGACGCGGCCACGGGCTGAACCGGCTGGGTTGCAGTCGACGCCGTCACAGGCTGCACGGGCTGGGTCGCGACAACCGCCGTTGCGGGTTGAGCCGCATTCTTGTCATCGCGTCGGCTGGAACCGAACAGCTCGGTGTAAAGGTCGGTGGTGGGTCCGTCGCTCGAGAAGCCGTAACCGGTCTTGTACGGTTGCTCCCCCTGGCCCGACGAGGTGTTGTTTGCCGCCGCACATCCGGCAACGACGATCGCGACCGCGGCGAGCGCTGTCGTGGCGCGGATGCAAGACAATGAACGGTCCAATGCTGCCCCCTGACCGATAACCCGGTCCAAGATCCAAGCATTAATGCCTAGATATGGCGCCCGCAAGGCAAATGCCCCGTCGGCAGGGGCAAACGAGCCCATGGTTTGACGTATCGGGATTGATGGCGCAGCCAGAAAAAGGCTCGTTCCGACGTTCAAATGTTCTTCTCTGCTAGGTCATCTACAAACTTCCGATGCTCGGGCAACCATTCCGGGTGCTCAATCGAAATAACATGCACGCACAGTTGGACGCATTCGTTGCAGATGAACACTTGGGGTCCCGCAATCAATTGCAGGACCTCCGGCTGAGCCTTTCCGCAGAAGGAACATGTTGGCTCCGAGACCGAGGAGCCTCCATCGGTCAGTTGAATGCCCTCCTCGCTTAAAGCGGCCATGATCGCCTCGATATGCTCCGGCCCAAGTTCCTTCGGGAGTAATTCATTGAGCTGATCGAAGGTGATGAAACCTGGGGGCCTGCCGATTTCAATCGCTTTCCGGATGATCTCCTGCAGCTCGATGTTGCGGTCCTTCCTGAAAGGGGGGCTCTACTAAATGGCGCGAGAACACGACGGCCCTCAAAAATGGCGAGGGGCCCGGCGCGTTACGCCGAACCCCTCATTCTCAGTCCATCAAGACGCGCTTCACGCGAAGCGGAACTCCGCTTCGCTCGAAAACGCTCTTAGAGCATCAGCCGGCCTGTAAGCCGGGTTCTGTAGGGTATCGCCCGCTCGCGCGGACGATACGTGACGGCCATTCCTCTGGGGCAACGTTTGCACGTGGCCTCGAGCAACCTACCCGGACGGCGAGCCTGACATCGCTCCCGCGGCGTTATCGCTTTCGCGAACAGCCCGCGTTGCCGCCCCTATTCGGTCTTGCTCCCGGTGTGGTTTACCATGCCGGTTCCGTTGCCGGACCCGCGGTGCGCTCTTACCGCACCTTTTCACCCTTGCTGCCCTTTCCCTTACGGGTGGGGGAAGCGGTTCGTTCTCTGTGGCACTGTCCCTGGGGTCGCCCCCGCCGGATGTTATCCGGCACCGTATGTCGATGGAGCCCGGACTTTCCTCTCCAGCAACCTTTCGGCCATAGCGGGAGCGGCCGTCCGGCCGACTGACGCCTTAAGGCATGGGGGCTCAGGCGAGCCACGTCAAGCCGATATCGGCCTCCGCGAGCGGCCCAAAATAAATTATCCTGAAGATGTCGTTTGGCGGTTGCCCCGTTCGACTGGGTGTCGGCGATCCAGCCGATCAAAAGGAGAAGCGCGATGCAGTATTTGCTGATGATCTATCGGAACGAAGCTGAATTGAGCGGGATGGAGCCGGCGGACCGAAAGAAAATGACGGCCGAGTACGGTGCCTTTACCCAGTCCATCATTCAGAGCGGCCATTTCAAGGCCGGCGACGGGCTGCAGCCGACAACGACGGCGACCACCGTGAGGGTTCGTGACGGCAAGATGCTCACGACCGATGGCCCCTTCGCGGAGACACGCGAGCAGCTCGGCGGCTACTATCTGATCGATGCCAAGGATCTCGACACAGCGCTTGGTATTGCGGCGCGCATTCCCGGCGCCAAGACGGGTTCGATCGAGGTCAGGCCGGTCATGACTTATGACTGACGGCGAAGCCGTCATTCCGGGGCACGCGTCTTCGCGTGAACCCGGAATCTCGAGGTTCCGGGTTCGTGCTTCGCACGCCCCGGAACGACAACAAGAGAATGGCCCGCCGCCATGACCCCGATCGAAATCGACAAGATATTCCGCGACGAGGCGGGGCGGGCGCTGGCAACGCTGATCCGTCTCGTCGGCGATTTCGATCTCGCCGAAGATGCGTTGCAGGATGCCTTTGCCGTTGCGCTGGAACGCTGGCCCGCGGCCGAGCCGCCCGGCAATCCGCGGGCGTGGCTGGTCAATGTCGGGCGCAACAAGGCGATCGATCGGGTCCGCCGGCAAATCAGGTTTCGCGGCAAGCAAGGCGAGCTGACGCACGAACTGCTGCTCAACGCGGAAACCTCGCAAGAGGACAGCCAGGAAGACAGCAACGCCGCGCTCGACGACGACATGCTGCGTCTGATCTTCATTTGCTGCCATCCCTCCTTTGCCGCGGAAGTCCAGGTCGCACTGACATTGCGCACGGTCTGCGGGCTGACGACGGCGCAGGTCGCGCGCGCCTTTCTGGTGGGCGAGGAGGCGATGAGTCAGCGCCTCGTCCGCGCCAAGCAGAAAATCCGCCTCGCTGGCATCCCCTATGAGGTGCCCGACCGCGACGCGCTCGTGCCGCGGCTGCGCGGGGTGCTCGCGGTGATCTATCTCGTCTTCACCGAGGGCTATGTGGCGACTTCGGGCGAGGAACTGATGCGTCCTGATCTCGCGCGCGAAGCGATCCGGCTTGGCCGGCTGCTCGACGCGCTGATGCCACGACGCGGCGAGGTCAAGGGCCTGCTCGCCCTGATGTTGCTGCACGATGCGCGCCGCGCCGGACGTGAGACCGCGGGCGGCGACATCGTGCTCTTGGAAGAGCAGGATCGCGCCCTGTGGGACCATTCCCAGATCGACGAAGGGCTGAAGCTGGTGGAAGATGCGTTGCGGCTGCCGGGCCGCCCCGAGGCTTACGCGGTGCAGGCGGCGATCGCCGCCCTGCATGCGCGCGCGCCCAATTATAAAGACACCGACTGGCCACAGATCGCTGGCCTCTATGAAGTGCTGCTGCGGATCAGCCCGTCGCCGGTGATCGAGCTCAATCACGCCGCGGCGATCTCGATGGTGGACGGCCCTGCGCGCGCCCTCGACCTGACCGATGCGCTGCAGGCGCGCGGTGGACTTGACGGCTATGAATTGCTGCCGGCGGTCCGCGCCGATCTGTTGCGGCGGCTTGGGCGCTACAGGGAGGCGCGCGAAGCCTATCTCGCGGCGACATCAGCGACACAGCTCGATCCGCTGCGGCGGCTTTACGCCCGGCGATTGGCGGAAATGGATCATCAATAATGGATCATCAATAGAGCATGATCCGGAAAAAGTGGCACCGGTTTTCCCTTGGCTAACAAACGCGAAAGCGTTTGCGCGGAGATCATGCTCAAACAAAAAGATAGAGCGGGATGGCGATTTAAAGAAAAGCCAACCCGCTCTTGCGAATGAGATCGTAACTTACCTTGCCGCGACCGCCATGGCCTCGACAGGCAAACTCGCCAGCAGCGACTGCAGCGTGGCCAGCGTCGAATGGTCGGCGACGCCGTCGACGCGGGCGGGGCGGAAGTGACGCTGGAACGCGGTGACCACTTCCATGGTTGCTCCGTCGTATTTCCCATTGATCGGGATGCCGTAGCCATATCTGGCGAGCGCCTGCTGCAGATCGCGAACGCTGTCGCTGATGGTGCCCAGTTTGAGGCTCTCGCCGCGCACGATCGGCGCCGGCTGCACCCAGTGGCCGACCCCTGAATTGGCCAGTGAATGCCAGGGGAACTTCTCGCCGGGGTCCTTCTTGCGGGAAGGGGCGACGTCGGAATGCGCCAGCACGCGGTGGGACGGCACCTTGCGGCGTAGCATGATGCCCCGGCATAGCGCGATCACGGCGGCGATCTGGCGCAGCGGAAATTCCGGATAGCCCCAGTCGTGACCGCGATTGACGATCTCAACGCCGATCGAACAGGAATTGATGTCGTCTTCGCCCGCCCAGGAGGATACGCCGGCATGCCAGGCGCGCTTGGCTTCCGGGACGCATTGCACGATGCGGCCGTCTTCCAGAACGATGTAATGCGCCGAGACATCGGTGCCCGCCGTGCACAGTTGCGCGATCGCGCCCTCGACATCGGGCATTCCGGTGTAGTGCAGCAGGATCATGTTGGGCGAAAGGCCCTTGTTGCGCTCGCCATAGTTCGCCGAAGGAATGACGTCGGAAGCGATCGAGGAATCGGGCGAGAAGGTCTTCATATTCGCAAGTAGCCTGGGGAGCGGGACGGTGCGACGCTTCGAATCAGAACCAGCAGATGCGAACGAACCGAGTGACATGGAATTTCTCAATCCAGGCAGGAGAACGGCAATAGTAAGTTTTCAAAATGAACCGCGTCACTATTTCTGCATGACGCCGTCGACGCAATCCGATAACCGGCCATCGCGATGTATTTTAGCCGAGTGTGTGCAGAACGCATCACCTGGCGGCCGGCGGCTGTGGATGACCGCTTAGCCCTCGGCTTGGGGCCGAAGAATCAACATGTGCACAAATCCGGCCGCGGACCGTCAACGCTTTCTTAACGCTAACTGACGTTACTAAGTGGTGAAGAGCCGAACCCGGTTTGGGGGACGGCTAGTGCCGCCGATTTGAAGTTCCTGCACGGGGGTGCCCCAAGTTCGGATCAGGAACTTCGGATCGAAGAGCGGCGCTAGAATCATAGGCTTCCAGTGTCCTTTCGAATCCCAGGTTCGCTACAGAGGGGGCCGCAAGGTGTGGCGAACTTCGGATTCAGGACATCGGCGGCCCGCTTTCACGCTCGAAATCCGATGGCAGGCCGCCAAACGCAGTCGGAAAGCCCAGCGAAACGTAAGCTTTTGAGGCGCAATGGGCCCCTTCGCGTCCGATTTCCGCATCTTCGCCCGGGCTTTGCGGGGATGGGTGACATGAATCCATCGGCTCAAAGGCATATCCCTGTCCTTGGCCGCCAGGCGGTCGAGTTCTTGAACCCGCGCCAGGGCGGCATTTATGTCGACGCCACCTTCGGGGCGGGCGGCTATAGCCGCGCCATCCTTGAAATCGCAGGAACCGGTGTCATCGGCATCGACCGCGACCGATCGGCGATCGCGGGCGGGTTCGATCTCGTCGACCGATCGGCCGGCCGGCTCACGCTGGTCGAGGACCGGTTTTCCAACCTCGCCGATATTTGCGCCGCCCAAGGGTTCCCGCTGGTCGACGGCGTCGTGATGGACGTCGGCGTGTCCTCGATGCAGCTTGACGAGGCCGGGCGCGGCTTCTCGTTTCGCAACGACGGCCCGCTCGATATGCGGATGGGGCATGATGGGCCAACTGCGGCGGACGTGATCGCGAAGGTGTCCGAGGCTGACCTTGCCAACATCATCTACATCTTCGGCGAAGAGCGCCACTCCCGTGGCGTTGCGCGGGCCATCGTCGCCGCGCGCAAGGAAGCGCCGGTCACCACCACGCGGGCACTGGCCGATATCGTCGCCAAAGTGGTGCGGTCGAAGCCGGGTGAAATTCACCCGGCGACGCGGACGTTTCAGGCTTTGCGGATTTTCGTCAACCAGGAACTCGACGAACTGCATCTGGCGCTCGCGGCGGCGGAAAGCGTGCTGAAGCCAGGCGGCCGGCTGGTAGTGGTATCGTTTCATTCGCTGGAAGACCGCATTGTCAAGAATTTCCTGGGCGAGCGCGCCAAGGCGGGTGGCGGATCGCGGCATCAGCCGGAGATCGCGCATGCCGCGCCAAGTTTCGTCATCCTGACCAAGCGGCCGGTAACGGCGGATGACGACGAGATTTCCGCCAATCCGCGCGCGCGCTCCGCCAAGCTGCGCGCGGCCATGCGCACCGATGCGCCCGCGCATGCCGCGGCTGCGTTGCCGGCGTGGCCCACCCTCGACGAAGTGATGAGGGGAGGCTGACCATGCGGATCCTGCATCTCCTTGTGATCGGCGTGTTGGTGTTCGCCGCCGCCTATGTCTACCGGATCAAGATGGAATCGACCGATCGCACCGAGCGCGTGCTGAGGCTGCGGGCGGAAATCCGCGAGCAGCGCGACGCCATCGCGGTGCTGCGCGCGGAATGGGCCAGGCTCGACGCTCCGCTGCGGCTGCAGGGTCTTGCCGAACGTCATCTGCCACTGAAGCCGCTCAGCGCCACGCAATATGACTCCCTGAAGAACCTGCCCGAGCGGCCGCCGAGCCTTGTCAAGCCGGGCGATCCGGATCCGATCGGCGCGATGATCCAGACCATCGATGCCGCTGCCGACCCCACGGCTGTGACGGGTTCGGTGCCGGCGCCGGAGGATCGGCGATGACCGGCTCCGCGCGCACCAGGGTCAAGCCCACCGAGCCATGGCGGCAGCGGCTGATCCGCAGCCTGCTCTACGGGCGCAACGTCGACCGCGCCGCGAAGGCGCGTGCCCGCGTCGGCTTTGCCATTCTGGCGTTCGTTGCGATCTATGCCGTGATCGGCGGACGGCTGATCATGTTCGCGACCGGGAGCGACAGCCACGGCGCGCGCCGCGCCGCGTCGCAGGACGCGATTGCGACCGCACGGCCGGATATCGTCGACCGCAACGGCGAGATTCTCGCCACCGACATCAAGACGCCGAGCCTGTTCGGCGAACCGCGCCGCATCATCGACAAGGACGAAGCGATCGAGCTGCTCACCGCGACGCTGCCGGACCTCGACACCGGCGAGGTGCGGGAGCGGCTGTCGGGCCGCAAGGGCTTCGTCTGGCTCAAGCGCGAAATCACGCCGCAGCAGCAGCAGGAAATTCATCGCCTCGGCATTCCCGGCATCGGCTTCCTCCGCGAGAACAAGCGCGTCTATCCAACCGGCAACGAAGTCGCGCATCTGATCGGCCTCGTCAACATCGACAACCAGGGCATCGCCGGGATGGAGAAATGGCTCGACAGCAATGGTCTTGCCGATCTGCATCGCGCGGGTTTTGCGACCGACCGGCTGCAGCGGCCGGTGGAATTGTCGGTTGACCTGCGCGTCGAACACGCATTGCGCGACGAATTGCTCAAGGCCAAGGATAAATTCCACGCCAAGGCGGCCTCCGGCCTCGTCTCCAATGTCAGGACCGGCGAGATCGTGGCGATGGTGTCGGTGCCGGATTTCGACCCCAACAACCCGAAAGAGGCGCACGATCCCGATCGTATCAATCGTCTGACGACCGGCGTCTACGAAATGGGATCGACCTTCAAGGCCTTCACCCTGGCGATGGCGCTTGATACCGGCAAATACGATCTCAACTCGCTGTGGGATGCGCGCGGTCCGCTGCATTATGGCAAGTTCGCGATCCATGACGACGAGCCGAAGGGCCGCTTCCTCAACATGAAAGAGGTCTTCACCTTCTCCTCCAACGTCGGCGCGGCGCGGATCGCGCTGTCGCAAGGTGTCGAGGCCCACAAGGCATTCCTGCGCAAGCTCGGGCAGCTCGATCGGCTGCGCACCGAATTGCCGGAGAGCGCCTCGCCGCTGGTGCCGAAACACTGGGCCGAGCTGAACACGGTGACGATCGCCTTCGGACACGGCATCGCGGTGGCGCCGTTGCAGGCGGTGATGGGCATCGACGCGTTGGTGAATGGCGGCTACCTGATTCCGCCGACCTTCCTCAAGCGCACGGAAGCGGAGGCCATACAGATCGCAAAGCGGGTGATCAGGCCCGAGACCTCGGAGAAGATGCGATTCCTGATGCGGCTTAACGCCGAAATCGGCACCGCCAGAAAGGCCGACGTCAAGGGCTATTACATCGGCGGCAAGACCGGCACGGCCGAAAAGGTCGTCAACGGCCGCTACGCCAAGAAACGCGTGCTCACCGCCTTCACCGCGATCCTGCCCGCCGACAATCCCCGCTACCAGCTTCTGGTCATGCTGGATGAGCCGCAGTCGCTGAAGGAAACCTACGGTTTCATCACTTCCGGCTGGAACGCGGTGCCGACCGGCGGCAATGTGATCGCCCGCATTGCGCCGCTTCTGGGCATCGAGCCGCGCTTTGATTTGCCGCCGTCCGACCGCCTTATTCTTGCGGCATCAAGGGGAACCCAGTAAGGCGTACCCTTAAAGCCCGGCGCCGCGTGGACGGATTTTTCGACAACGGGGCACTCGCGCGCCGGCCGGACTGGAAAATGATGAGACTCCGCGACCTCTTCAGCGACGACGCCACCATCGACCCGCAGGCGGTCGAAGTCCCGGTCACGGGACTGGCGGTGGACAGCCGCGCGGTCAAGCCGGGCGATCTGTTCTTCGCGCTATCAGGCACCAAGACCGATGGCGCGCACTTCATCGATTCCGCGATTGCCGCTGGCGCCGTAGCGGTAGCCGGCGACCATCCGCCCGCAGGCGTATGCCGCGTGCCGTTCGTCATCACGCCCAATCCGCGACGCGCGCTGGCGCTGGCTGCGGCGAGATTTTATCCACGGCAGCCGTCGACCATCGCGGCCGTTACCGGCACCAGCGGCAAGACCTCGGTCGCGGCCTTCACGCGCCAGATCTGGCAGCGCCTCGGCCATGCGTCGGCGAGTATCGGGACCATCGGGCTGGTTTCGCCGAAGCGAACCGTTTACGGATCGCTGACGACGCCGGATCCGATTGCGCTGCACCGGCAGCTCGACGAAATCGCGCGCGAGGGCGTCACCCATCTCGCCTTCGAAGCTTCATCGCACGGGCTCGACCAGTATCGGCTGGATGGCGTGCGGATCAGCGCCGGCGGATTCACCAACCTGTCGCGCGACCACATGGATTACCATCCTGACGTGGCGCATTATCTCGCCGCCAAGCTCAGGCTGTTCCGCGATCTGGTGGCCGCCGATGGTGCGGCGGTGATCTCGGCCGATCATGACTGCTCGCAGGAAGTGATCGATGCGGCGCGGGCGAGGAACCTGCACCTGATTACGGTCGGCCACAGGGGGGATGGCGCAGGCGAGGGCATTCGCGTTATCGCCGCCGCTATCGACGGCTTCGCGCAGAAGCTTGAGCTCCAACATCGCGGACGAATTCATTTCATCCGCCTGCCGTTGGTCGGCGAATTCCAGATCGAGAATGCGATTGTCGCCGCAGGCCTTGCGATCGGCACCGGCAGTGAGCCGGAAGAGGTCTTCGCCGCGCTCGAACATCTCGAGGGCGCCAAGGGCAGGCTCGAACAGGTCGGCGAACGCAACGGCGCGCCGATCTTCGTCGACTACGCGCACAAGCCCGATGCGCTGGCGAAGGCGCTGCAGGCGTTGCGGCCTTATGCCAAGCGCAGGCTCGTCGTGGTGTTCGGCGCCGGCGGCGACCGCGATGCCGGCAAGCGACCCCTGATGGGTGCGATCGCAACCGAGAATGCCGATCGTGTCATTGTCACCGACGACAATCCGCGCAGCGAGAATCCTGCAGCGATCCGCGCGGCGATCCTGGCCACAGCCAGGGGCGCCAGCGAGATCGGCGACCGCACCGAGGCGATCCGGACCGCGATCGCCGGCCTGCAGTCGGGCGATGCGCTCCTGATCGCGGGCAAGGGCCACGAGACGGGGCAGATTGTCGGCGACCGCGTCCTGCCGTTCAGCGATCATGAGGCGGTTGCGACAGCGCTTGCGCCGAGGGTCGCATGAGCGCGACGCCGCTGTGGACTTCGGGCGCGATGGCGGTGGCGATGCGCGCGCACATCAACGGCGCGTTGCCGGAAACGGTGACAGGCATTTCCATCGACAGCCGTACCATCGTGCCGGGCGACGCTTATTTCGCGATCAGGGGCGCCGTCCATGACGGCCATGATTTCGTCGCAGCCGCCTTGAAGGCGGGGGCCGCGCTCGCGGTCGTCGAAGCCGCCCAACTTGACAAGTTCGCCGCCGACGCGCCGCTGCTGGTGGTGGATGACGTGCTCGCGGGTCTTTGCGATCTTGCCCGCGCCGCGCGCGCGCGTCTCAATGCGCAGGTGATCGCGGTCACCGGCTCGGTCGGCAAGACCTCCACCAAGGAGGCGCTGCGCCGCGTGCTCGGCGCGCAAGGCGAAACCCACGCCTCGGCGGCGTCGTTCAACAATCATTGGGGCGTGCCGCTGTCGCTGGCGCGCTGCCCGGCCACGGTGCGCTTTGCGGTGTTCGAAATCGGCATGAACCACGCGCGCGAAATCGAACCCCTGGTCAAAATGGTGAGGCCGCAGGTCGCGATCATCACCACGGTCGAGCCGGTGCATCTGGAGTTCTTTGCCGGCATCGAGGCGATTGCCGACGCGAAAGCGGAAATCTTCGAGGGGCTGGAGCCCGGCGGCGCCGTGGTGCTCAACCGCGACAATTCGCAATTCGCAAGGCTGCGGCGCCGCGCGAAGCAGCTCGGCATCTCGCGCATCGTCTCGTTCGGCACCGATGCGAAATCGGATGCGCGGCTGATCGAGGTCTCGCTGCATGCCGCCTGTTCGGCGGTGCACGCCAATATCCTCGGACATGAAGTCACCTACAAGCTCGGCATGCCTGGCCGCCACATGGCGATCAACTCGCTCGCGGTGCTGGCTTCCGCGTCGCTTGCGGGCGCTGATTTGGCGCTGGCGTCGCTCTCATTATCGCAGATCGAGCCGGCGGCGGGCCGCGGCGTCCGGCGCACCCTCGAGGTTGGCAGCGGCGAGGCCACCTTGATCGACGAGAGCTATAACGCCAACCCGGCGTCGATGGCGGCCGCGCTAAGCGTGCTCGGGGCCGCCGCGGTCGGCCCGCATGGCCGGCGTATCGCGATGCTCGGCGATATGCTCGAACTCGGCCCAGCCAGCGCCGAACTCCATCGCGGCCTGAATGAGGCCATCAAAGCCAACCAGATCGATTTGGTGTATTGTTGTGGTCCGCTGATGCGCAACCTGTGGGACGCTCTTTCCACGGGCAAGCGGGGCGGCTATGCCGATAGCGCGGCGAATCTCGAAGCGCAGGCCACAGCCGCCATTCGCGCCGGCGACGCGATCATGGTCAAGGGCTCGCTTGGCTCGAAGATGAAAACGATAGTCAACGCGTTCGAAAGGCGCTTTCCCGGCAAGGCCGCGCTCGACGAAGCCGCGGTATAGGGCGGATTGAATGTTCTACTGGTTGATCGACCTCTCCAACACCGTCCCCGGCTTGGGCGTGTTGCACAGCTTTCTGAACGTGTTTCGCTACATCACGTTCCGCACCGGCGGGGCGATGGTGACAGGCGCCCTGTTCGTTTTCCTGTTCGGGCCCTGGATCATCGATCACTTGCGGCTTCGTCAGGGCAAGGGACAGCCGATCCGTACCGACGGACCTCAATCGCATCTGGTGACCAAGAAGGGCACGCCGACGATGGGCGGGCTGATGATCCTTTCGGGGCTGGTGGTCGCGACCGTGCTGTGGGCCAATCCGCTCAATCCCTATGTCTGGATCGTGCTGGCGGTGACACTCGGGTTCGGCTTCGTCGGCTTCTACGACGATTACCTGAAGGTGACCAAGCAGAGCCACAGCGGATTTGCCGGGCGCATCCGGCTCGCGATCGAAGCGGTGATCGCGATCGCCGCGTGTTATGCGCTGGTCCGGCTCGGACGCGAACCGTTCTCCTCCGCGCTGGTGATTCCGTTCTTCAAGGACGTGGCGCTGAACCTCGGCTGGTTCTTCGTGATCTTCGGAGCCTTCATCGTGGTCGGCGCCGGCAACGCGGTCAATCTGACCGATGGCCTCGACGGCTTGGCAATCGTGCCGGTGATGATCGCAGCCGCAAGCTTCGGCCTGATCTCCTATCTTGTCGGCAACGCGGTGTTCTCGGACTATCTGCAGATCAACTACGTCGCCGGCACCGGCGAACTCGCGGTGCTGTGCGGCGCGGTGCTTGGCGCGGGATTGGGGTTCCTCTGGTTCAACGCTCCGCCGGCGTCGATCTTCATGGGCGACACCGGCTCGCTCGCCCTCGGCGGCATGCTCGGCTCGATCGCGGTCGCGGTCAAACACGAGATCGTGCTTGGCGTGATCGGCGGACTGTTCGTGCTGGAAGCGGTCTCGGTGATCGTGCAGGTGGTGTCGTTCAAGCTCACCGGAAAACGCATCTTCAAAATGGCGCCGATCCATCACCATTTCGAGCAGCTGGGCTGGACCGAACCGCAAATCGTGATCCGGTTCTGGATCATCTCGGTGATGCTGGCGCTGGCCGGCCTCTCCACGCTGAAGCTGCGGTGAACAATTGATCCCCGTCACTTCCTTTGCGGGCAAGACGGTCGCGGTGTTCGGCCTGGGCGGGTCGGGGCTGGCGAGCTGCCACGCTCTGAAGGCGGGCGGGGCCGAAGTGATCGCCAGCGACGATGGCGCGGAAAAGCTCGGCGAGGCAGCGAATGCGGGTTTTGTCACCGCGGATTTGCGCAAGGCGGAGTGGGCGCGTTTCGCGGCGCTGGTGCTGACGCCCGGCGCGCCGCTCACCCATCCCGCCCCGCACTGGACGGTGCTTAGGGCGCGCGAGGCCGGGGTCGAGGTGATCGGCGATATCGAGCTGTTCTGCCGCGAACGACGCCGTTATGCGCCGGATGCGCCGTTCGTCGCCATCACCGGCACCAACGGCAAATCGACGACCACCGCCTTGATTTCGCATCTGATGCGGGTCGCCGGTTACGACACGCAGATGGGCGGCAATATCGGCACCGCGATCCTTTCGCTGGAGCCGCCGCGCATGGGGCGGGTGCACGTCATCGAGATGTCGTCGTATCAGATCGATCTCACCCCGAGTCTCGATCCGACGGTCGGCATCCTGCTCAATGTCAGCGAGGACCATATCGATCGCCACGGCACGCTCGAGCATTATGCGGCCGTGAAGGAACGCCTGGTCGCCGGCGTGCAGCCGCAGGGCACCGCGATTGTCGGCGTCGATGACGGATGGAGCCGCAATACCGCCGACCGGATCGAGCAGGCGGGCAAGCGCGTGGTCCGGGTCTCGGTGAAGAATCCGCTGCCCGACGGCGTCTATGTCGATCACGAAACCATCTGGCGTGCTTCCGGCGGCGCGCGCAGCGAGGTCGCGCGGATCGGCGGCATCGGCTCGCTGCGCGGCCTGCACAATGCGCAGAATGCGGCGTGCGCGTCGGCCTGCGCGCTCGCGCTCGGCGTCTCGACCGAAATCTTGCAGGGCGCTTTGCGCAGTTTTCCGGGGCTCGCGCACCGCATGGAACAGGTGGGCCGCCGCGGCAGCGTGCTGTTCGTCAACGACTCCAAGGGCACCAATGCGGATGCGGCCGCGCATGCGCTGTCTTCTTTCGCCGATATTTTCTGGATCGCCGGGGGAAAACCCAAACTCGGCGGCATCACCAGCCTGGCCGAATATTTCCCGCGCATCCGCAAGGCCTATCTGATCGGCGAGGCCGCGCAGGAATTCGCCACGACGCTCGGGACCCGCGTGCCGCACGAGATATCGGAGACGCTCGACGTCGCGGTGGCGCACGCAGCACGCGATGCGGAGGCGTCTGGACTTGTCGATCCCGTGGTGCTGCTGTCGCCGGCCTGCGCCTCGTTCGACCAGTACCGCAATTTCGAAATCCGCGGCGCAGCGTTCCGCGACCTCGTCACCGCGCTGCCCGGCCTCACGCCGGTGGTGTGAGTCTGTAGGATGGGTCGAGCCCTTGCGAAACCCATCATCACCAACCGGCAGTGATGGGTATCGCGGAGTTTATCATCGGGCGCGCATTCGCGCGACCCGTTGGCTCCATCCATCCTACGCGATCCGCTTTCGCGGGTATGACGACCTTTTGTGAGGGGGCACCCTCAATCTGCAAACTTCCGCATTCCGTTAACCCCTTGGCAACCCTCATGGGCGACCAATGGGCTGACCCTTAGGCGTTAGCGAATGCCCATGCTCTCCCGTGAACAGCGAAATCCCATCAGCGACTGGTGGTGGACGGTCGACCGCCTGCAGCTGGCGGCGATCATCGCGCTGATCCTGGGCGGCGTCATCCTGTCGCTGGCGGCGAGCCCCCCGGTGGCGACCCGCATCGGGCTCGACCCGTTTCACTTCTTCAACCGCCACGTCCTGTTTCTCCTGCCTTCCTTTATCGTGCTGATCGGCGTGTCGTTCCTGTCGCCGCGGCAGATCAGGCGTACCGCGCTGATCGTGTTCGTCGTCAGCATGGCGTTGATTGTGGCGACGCTTTTGTTCGGCCCCGAGGTCAAGGGCTCGCGGCGCTGGATCACCCTGATCGGCGTGAACATCCAGGCCTCCGAATCCGCCAAGCCCGCCTTCGTCGTGCTGGCCGCGTGGCTGTTTGCGGAATCGACGCAGCGGCCGGAAATGCCCGCGACCTCGATGGCGCTGGTCCTCTTGATGATGCTGGTCTCGCTGTTGGTGATGGAGCCTGATTTCGGCCAGACCATGCTGATCCTGATGGTATGGGGCGCCTTGTTCTTCATCGCCGGCATGCGGATGATCTGGGTCGTCGGGCTTGCGGGTGCCGCGGGCGCCGGGCTGTTCGGCGCCTATCTCCTGGTGCCGCATGTCGCCGGCCGCATCAAGCGCTTCATGAATCCCGCTTCCGGCGACACCTTTCAGGTCGATACCGCGATGGAGGCTTTCTACAATGGCGGATGGTTCGGCCTTGGGCCCGGCGAAGGCATCGCCAAACGCAGCCTGCCGGACAGTCACACCGATTTCGTGTTCGCGGTCGCGGCGGAGGAGTTCGGCATCATCCTTTGCCTGGTGCTGCTCGCGCTGTTCGCCTTCGTGGTGATGCGCGCGCTGTCGCGTGCCTACGCGACCGAGGATATGTTCGCGCGGTTCGCCGCGTCGGGACTGGCGATCTTGTTCGGCGTGCAGGCCGCGATCAACATGTCGGTCAATCTGCAGCTGATACCGGCCAAGGGCATGACCTTGCCGTTCATCTCCTATGGCGGCTCGTCGATGGTCTCGCTGGCTTACGGCGTCGGCATGATGCTGGCGCTGACGCGGCAGCGGCCGCGCACCGAGCAGGAATCCATCAACGCCAGCGCGGCGCGCGGTTACGCTTGACCTGACGGGAAAGACGCGCTTTTCGTCATGGCAGCAATGACGGTGACTTCCAACCTGCAAAGATTGCCCCAATGACCACTGCGCCTTTGATTCTGCTGGCCGCGGGCGGCACCGGCGGCCATCTGTTTCCCGCCGAGGCGCTGGGCGTCGAGCTGATGAAGCGCGGCTTGCGCGTGCGTCTCGCCACCGACTCCCGCGCGCTGCGTTACAGCGGACTGTTCTCAAGGGACATGATCGATGTGGTGCCGAGCGAAACCCTGCGCGGCCGCACGCCATGGTCGCTGGCCTATACCGGCATCATGCTTGCCGCCGGCATGACCGTGGCGCTGAATTTGATGCGCAGGTTGCGGCCCGCGGCCGTCGTCGGCTTCGGCGGTTATCCGACGCTGCCGCCGCTGTTGGCCGCAAGACTTTTCGGCATCCCCGGCATCATCCATGACTCCAATGCGGTGCTTGGCCGCGCCAACCGGTTCTTGTCCGGCCGGGTCAATGCGATCGCGACCTCGTTGCCGGGCGTGCTCGATCGCGATCCGGCGCTGGCCGCGAAGACGACGACGGTCGGCACGCCGATGCGCCCGGCCATCCTCGCCGCGGCCGCGGTCAATTATGCCGCACCCGATCCGGCCCGGCCGTTTCGGTTGCTGGTGGTCGGCGGCAGCCAGGGCGCGCGCGTGATGGCCGATATCGTGCCCGGCGCGATCGAGCGGCTTGAACCTTCATTGTGGAGCCGGCTGATCCTCACCCAGCAGGTACGCGAAGAAGACATGGCGCGCGTGCGGGCGGTCTATGACCTGCTCAAGATCAAGGCGGAACTGGCGCCGTTCTTTACCGATTTGCCGGCGAAGCTCGCATCCCACCATCTGGTGGTGTCGCGCTCCGGCGCCGGCACCGTCGCCGAACTCGGCGCCATCGGTCGCCCATCGATTTTGGTGCCGTTGCCGGGTTCGATCGACCAGGACCAGTTCGCCAATGCCGGCGTGCTGTCGCAGGTGGGCGGCGCGCTGCGGATCCCGCAAGCGGAATTTACCTCCGACCGTTTGGCGGCCGAAATCTCCGCTCTCGCCGCCGAGCCGGCCAGGCTTGCGGCAATGGCCGCCGCCGCGCGCAGCGTGGGCCGGCTGGACGCCGCCCAGCGGATGGCCGATCTGGTGATGAAAGTGGCGGGAATCTGACCGAAAAAGCCCTTGTCAGCGCCTTCCAAAGCGGGGCATCCAGTGTCATCCCGCTTGGCTGATTTGCGTCCTTAGGGCTTGGCGGAAGATATCAGGAAAGCCGCCATGAGACTGCCGCGCGAGATCGGACCCATTCACTTCGTCGGGATCGGCGGTATCGGGATGAGTGGCATTGCCGAGGTCTTGTGCAATCTCGGCTATACCGTGCAGGGCTCGGACGCCTCCGAGAGCGCCAATGTCACTCGCCTGCGCGACAAGGGCATCAAGATCGCCGTCGGCCACAAGGCCGAGAATGTCGCGGGCGCCGATGTGCTGGTGGTATCGACCGCGATCAAGCGCGACAATCCCGAGCTGATGGCGGCCCGCGCCCAGCGCATCCCGGTGGTGCGCCGCGCCGAAATGCTGGCCGAACTGATGCGGCTGAAAAGCTGCGTCGCGATCGCCGGCACCCATGGCAAGACCACCACGACCTCGATGGTCGCCGCATTGCTCGACGCCGGCGATCTCGATCCGACCGTGATCAACGGCGGCATCATCAACGCCTACGGCACCAACGCTCGCCTGGGCGCAGGGGAATGGATGGTGGTGGAAGCCGACGAAAGTGACGGCACGTTCCTGAAGCTGCCGGCCGATGTCGCCATCGTCACCAATGTCGACCCCGAGCACCTCGATCATTTCAAGACGTTCGAGGCCGTGCAGGACGCGTTCCGCCATTTCGTCGAGAACGTGCCGTTCTACGGCTTCGCCGTGATGTGCCTCGACCATCCGGTGGTGCAGAGCCTGGTCGGCAAGATCGAGGACCGCCGCATCATCACCTATGGCGAAAATCCGCAGGCCGATGCGCGGCTCGTCGATCTCACTCCGTCGGGCGGCGGCTCGCAGTTCAAGGTCGCCTTCCGCGATCGCAAGACCGATGCCGTGCATGAGATCAGGGATATCCATCTGCCGATGCCGGGACGGCACAACGCGCTCAACGCCACCGCGGCGATCGCCGTCGCGCACGAACTCGGATTGGCGGACGACGTCATCCGAAAGGCGATCGCCGGCTTCGGCGGCGTGAAGCGACGCTTTACCAAGACCGGCGAATGGAACGGCATCACCGTCATCGACGACTATGGTCATCACCCCGTCGAGATCGCGGCGGTGCTCCGGGCCGCGCGCGAGTCCACGCATGGAAAGATCATCGCCGTGGTGCAGCCGCATCGCTTCACCCGCTTGCAATCGCTGTTCGAGGAATTCTGCACCTGCTTCAACGACGCCGACACCGTCGTTGTGGCCGAGGTCTATCCGGCCGGCGAGGCGCCGATCGCGGGCATCGACCGCGACCATTTTGTGCTGGGCCTGCGCGCGCACGGCCATCGCGAGGTGATACCGCTGCAGGCTTCGGCCGAACTCGCCAAGGTGATTCACGGCATCGCCGGCCGCGGCGACCTTGTCGTATGTCTCGGCGCCGGCAACATCACGCAATGGGCCTACGCCCTGCCGGGCGAATTGAAGGCGCTGGGGTGAGGGCCGCGATGCATTTAGGGTCGTCATGCCGGGGCTGGCTCTCTCCGTTCCCTCCCCCCTTGTGGGGGAGGGGCAGGGAGGGGGGTGAGCCGCAAACGCCGGAGTTCGTGATATCCCCCTCTCCAGCTCTCCCCCACAAGGGGGGAGAGGGCCGGCCGCGCCGCGCGGCAGCGCCATTGTTCACCGACGCATGACCTTCCCGGACATCACGCCCGAGCTCAAAGCCGCGATGCCGCAACTGCGCGGGCGGCTGCTCGCCAACCAGTCGTTGGCCGAGCTGACCTGGTTTCGGGTCGGCGGGCCGGCGCAGGTGCTGTTCACGCCGGCGGATGAGGATGACCTCGCTTATTTCCTCGGGTGTCTTCCCGCCGAGCTGCCGGTCTACGTGGTCGGCGTCGGCTCCAACCTGATCGTGCGCGATGGCGGCTTGCCGGGCGTCGTCATCCGCCTGTCGCCGCGCGGTTTCGGCGAGACCCGCGCGGAGGGCGATACCGTTTTTGCCGGCGCCGCCGTACTCGACAAGCGCGTGGCCGAGACGGCGGCGGCGGCCAATATCTCAGGGCTCGAGTTCTTCTTCGGCATTCCCGGCACCATCGGCGGCGCGCTCCGCATGAACGCCGGCGCCAATGGCGCGGAGACCAGGGATGTGCTGGTCGAGGCGTCGGGCCTTTCCCGCGACGGCAGGAAGCAGACGTTTACAAATGCCGACATGAAATTCGTCTACCGCAGCTCGGGCGTCGATCCTTCGATCATTTTCACATCGGCGCGCTTTCGGGGGGCTATCGCCGCCCCCGAGGCGATCCGCGCGCGGATGAACGAGGTGCAAGCCCATCGCGAGACCGCGCAGCCGATTCGCGAAAAGACCGGCGGCTCGACCTTCCAGAACCCGCCGGGCCAGAGCGCCTGGAAGCTGATCGACGCCGCCGGCTGCAGGGGCCTGCGCATCGGCGGCGCGCAGGTTTCGGAAATGCACTGCAATTTCCTGATCAATACCGGGCAGGCGACCGGCCACGATATCGAAACCCTCGGCGAGACCGTTCGCGCGCGGGTAAAGGAAAATTGTGGAATTGAGCTACACTGGGAAATCAAGCGGATCGGGGTAGCCCCCTAATTGTCATTCCGGGGCGCGCGTGAGCGCGAACCCGGAATCTCGAAATGATATTGAAAGAGATTCCGGGTCTGGTCCTTCAGACCATCCCGGAGTGACGAGAGAGCGGAAACGAAGCTGATGCGGATCACCATTCTTTTCGGCGGCACGAACAAGGAGCGGCTGGTGTCGGTGGCGACCGCCCAGGCCCTGTGTTCGGCGCTGCCCGAAGCCGATCTGTGGTTTTGGGACGTCGACGATACCGTGCATGCGACGCGAGCTGAGACTCTGGTGAAACATTCACGCCCGTTCGAGGACCCGTTCAAGGCCGGCACGCCGAGCCTGGGCCGTATCGAACAGGCGCTTGACAAGGCCAGGGCGGAGAGCCGCCTTCTGGTGCTTGGCCTGCATGGCGGCACGGCAGAGAACGGTGAACTTCAGGCGATGTGTGAAGTGCGCAAGGTGCCCTTCACCGGCTCCGGCTCGGCGTCCTCGCATCTGGCCTTCGACAAGGTGGCGGCCAAGCGCTTTGCGGCGATCGCGGGCGTGAAGGCGCCTGCCGGCGTGATGCTGGAAGACATCGAGGCGGCATTCGCCGAATACGGCAAGCTGATCGCCAAGCCGGCGCGCGATGGCTCGAGCTACGGACTGATCTATGTCAATTCAAAGCAGGACCTCGTCGCCGTCCGCAATGCCGCCAAGTCAGAGGATTATCTGATCGAGCCGTTCATATCAGGCGTGGAAGCGACCTGCGGCGTGCTGGAGCAGTCGGACGGCTCGGTTTTCTCGCTGCCGCCGATCGAGATCGTTCCGGCGGAGGGTGCCTTCGATTACACGGCCAAATATCTCTTGAAGTCGACCCAGGAGATCTGTCCCGGCCGGTTTTCGCCGGAAATCAGCGCACAGCTTATGGACCTCGCGCTGCGGGCGCATCAGGCGTTGTCATGCACCGGCTATTCGCGCACCGACTTCATTGTTGCCGCCAAGGGGCCGATTTATCTGGAAACAAATACCTTGCCGGGCTTGACCAAGGCCTCGCTCTACCCGAAGGCGCTCAAGGCGCAGGGGATCGATTTTGCCGACTTCCTGCGGGATCAGATTGTGCTGGCCGAAAGGCGCTCGCAGAAATAGTGGTTACTAAAGTGTTACTTTAGCGGACGACGGCATCAAATCGTTACCAAATTACTAACGTTACCGGGCAAAGCCTTCAGCCGGCACATCAAATTGCACTCTGTCCGGGTCTAATTTACCTTTTGTTTACCAGGAAGTCCGAAGGTTAACGCTGGCGGCGCATTTAGCGCTTGGTTGCCGGGGCGTGAGCTGTCGCGGATTTTCCGCTTTCCGCTACCGCATCGAGGGAACAGGTGGCCTCTTCTGCCTTGAGGTCCTCATCACCCAGCCCGGCACGACCGAGACGTCATTTGTGCCGGGCCCGCAATGATTGCGGGCACAACGTTTGACGAGCTCGTGCAATGGATGGTGGAGGACGTCTCGCTCGGTCACAGAGATCGCCGAGGCCCCAAACTGACCTGAAAGCGGCCGCCCTTGGCGCAGTCGTGCTGCTGCGCGAGTGGCTGGGCAGGAAGCGCATGCCCGCGAAAATGCGTATCGACCGCGCGGAAGAGCCGCCTCGTTTGATCGCGCTTGTTGGAACGTCATTTGCCGCGCCGCGCCGGCACCGCCGCGACCGTGCTGTTGCTGTTGGGCAGCGCCGGTTTTGGCGTCGTGAAGGGTGGCCATCTCGAGACATTCACCGCAGGCCTGAGCGACGCCCGCAATGCGCTGGCCAATTCGGCCGGGTTTCGGATCACGACGGTCGCGATCAACGGCCGCCGGCAACTCTCCCAGGACGAGGTGCTCGCAATCGGCGGCGTCAATGGCCGCTCCTCGCTGTTGTTCCTTGACGCCGCCGCGGTGCGCGACAGGTTGAAAACCAATCCCTGGATCAGCGAAGCGACGGTCCTGAAGCTTTATCCCGGCGAGCTCCGGATCGACATCGTCGAACGCTCGCCGTTTGCGCTGTGGCAGCGGGACGGTCGCCTGTCGGTGATATCAGATGACGGCGCGGTGCTGGAACCCTATGTGTCGCGCCGCTTCCTGTCGCTGCCGCTGGTGGTGGGCAAGGGCGCGGAAACCCATGCAAAGGATTTCCTTGCGCTGCTCGCGCACTATCCGCGGGTCAATTCGGTGACCAAGGCCGCTGTTTTCGTCGGCGAGCGGCGCTGGAATCTGCGGCTCAAGGACGGCCTCGATATCCGCCTGCCGGAAAACGAGGTTGGCAACGCGCTGGCCACGTTGAGCACGCTCGACAAGGAGGATCGGCTGTTTTCCCGCGACATCGTCGCCGTCGACATGCGGCTGCCGGATCGGTTGACCGTGCAATTGTCCGAAGACGCGGCCAAGGCCCGCGAGGAATTGTTGAAGCCGAAAAAGCCGAAGAAAGTCGGCGACGCATGACCGGCCTCGACCGCAACCAGACGCCGAAAACGCGCCCGATGCCGCAGAAGCGCACCGCGCTGGTGGCCTCCCTCGATATCGGCACCAGCAAGATCGCCTGCATGATCGCGCGGCTCAAGCCGTGCCCGCCGAGTGACGCCCTGCGCGGACGCAGCCATGCGGTCGAGCTGATCGGGTACAGCCAGATCCAGTCGCGCGGGGTCAAGGCCGGGGCGGTGGTCGATCTCGCCGAATGTGAACAGGCGGTGCGCCAGGCGGTCGCGCTCGCCGAGCGCATGGCCAAGGTCCGGGTTGAATTGGTCCTGCTGTCGGTCTCGGCCGGGCGGCTGCAAGGTCAGTTGATCGAGGCGGCGGCCGAGATCCGCGGCGGCGCCGTCACTGCCGCCGACGTCGCGCGCGTTACTTCCGCCGGCATGCACCACGCCACCGGCGAGGGCCGCACCGTGCTGCACGCCCTGCCGGTCGGTTATGCGCTCGACGGTGTCAAGGGCATTCGCGATCCCAAGGGAATGGTCGCGCGGCAATTCGGCGTCGACATGAACGTCGTCACGGCGGACGCCACGGTTGCCAAGAATCTGATGCTGGTGGTCGAGCGCTGCCATCTCAATGTCGAAGCCATGGCGGCGAGCCCCTATGTGGCGGGCCTTGCGGTCCTGACCGACGATGAGGCCGATCTCGGCGCCGCCGTCGTGGAAATGGGGGCGGGAACCACCACGATCGCGACCTATTCCGGTGGCCGCTTCGTCCATGCCAGCGGCTTTGCGGTTGGCGGGCAGCACATCACCATGGACCTTGCACGCGGCCTGAGCGCATGCATTGCAGATGCCGAGCGAATCAAGACGTTATATGGCACGGTGCTGACCGGCGGGTCCGACACGCGTGAGTTGATGTCCGTGCCGTCTGCCGGCGACGACGAACAGGATGTTCCGCAGATCGTATCCCGCGCCACGATCGCGAACATCGTTCGGCACCGTGCGGAGGAGATTTTTGAAATGGTCAGGGATCGGCTCGCGGATTCCCCCTTTGCGGCAGAGCCCAAGGCGCGGGTCGTGCTGAGCGGCGGGGCCTCGCAGCTCACCGGCACCCTGGAACTTGCAACCCGGATCCTCGGCCGGCCGGTGCGCATCGGCCGTCCGCTCGGCTTTGGCCGGCTGCCCAATGAGGCGAAGAGCGCGTCGTTCGCGGTTCCCTCGGGTCTGCTGGTCTATCCCCAATACGCTCATCTTGAACACGTCGAACCGCGGCATACGCGGCAGCTCAGGACAGGGACTGACGGCTATTTCGGAAAAGTCGGTCGATGGCTTCGTGAGGGCTTCTGATGAATCTTTTCCGGCCCATTCGACTTTCACCAACTCCCGCGGCCGTCGGCCGAGGCGAACCAACGCGCGCGTAATCGAGAGGCAACCATGACCATCAATCTCAACGTCCCGGACATTCACGAGTTGAAGCCGCGGATCACTGTGTTCGGTGTAGGCGGCGCCGGTGGCAATGCCGTCAACAACATGATCACCGCCGGACTGCAGGGGGTGGATTTCGTCGTCGCCAATACCGACGCGCAGGCGCTCACCATGTCGAAGGCGCAGCGCATCATCCAGATGGGAACCCAGGTCACCCAGGGCTTGGGGGCCGGTTCGCAGCCCGATGTCGGCGCCGCCGCGGCCCAGGAAGTCATCGATGAAATCCGCGACCACCTTTCCGGCGCCAATATGGTGTTTGTCACCGCCGGCATGGGCGGCGGCACCGGCACCGGCGCCGCCCCGGTCATCGCCAAGACCGCGCGCGACATGGGGATACTCACGGTCGGCGTGGTGACAAAACCGTTCCACTTCGAGGGCCAGCGCCGCATGCGCACGGCGGAATCCGGCATCGCCGAGCTCCACAAGGTGGTCGATACGCTCCTGATTATCCCGAACCAGAACCTGTTCCGGGTCGCCAATGAAAAGACCACCTTCGCCGACGCCTTCGCGATGGCCGACCAGGTGCTCTATTCGGGCGTCGCCTGCATCACCGACCTGATGGTCAAGGAAGGCCTGATCAACCTCGACTTCGCCGACGTCCGTGCGGTGATGCGCGAAATGGGCAAGGCGATGATGGGCACCGGCGAGGCTTCCGGCGAGAAGCGCGCCTTGACCGCGGCGGAGGCTGCGATTGCCAACCCGCTGATCGACGATTCCTCGATGAAGGGCGCCCGTGGCCTCCTGATCTCGATCACCGGCGGCAAGGACCTGACGCTGTTCGAAGTCGACGAAGCCGCGACCCGAATTCGCGAGGAGGTCGATCAGGACGCCAATATCATCGTCGGCGCCACCTTCGACGAGACGCTCGATGGCATCATCAGGGTTTCGGTCGTCGCCACCGGCATCGAACAGGCCCTGATTTCCCGCAACGCCGCCGCGCCTGCGGCACCCGCAACCAATGCCGCGGGCTCAAATTCGGCTCCGGACACCCGTCTTGCCGAGCTGACCGCGCGGCTTCGCGCCGACAACGCGCGCCTTGCCGAACGCGCCCAGAAACTGGAAGCCACGAGCGCGGCGCAGCCGGCTCCGGCAGCGCCGCCGCGCGCGTCAGGCAGCGTCGAACGTGCAGCGCTGGCGGCCATCGCCGCGGCGGTTTCGCCGGAGGCTCCGCAGTCGGCGGCACCGGCGCCGCTGCAGCCCGCGTCCTATGGCGACGTCATGGTTCGCCCGATCGCGCAGAAGCCGTCACTGTTCCCGGACCCCGATGTCGCGCCTGTGCCAGCCGCGGAGCCGACCCCGCCCGAAACCTTCATCCCGCAAGCCGCGGAACGGCCGCCTGCTCGCACGCCGAGGATGCCGAAATTCGAAGATCTGCCGATGACGGCGCAGAACGAAATCCGGCAGGCCCGCGGCGAAGTCGAGGAGGAGCATCCGCAAAAGAGCCGGATGTCGCTGTTGCAGCGGCTGGCCAATGTCGGTCTCGGCCGTCGTGACGATGAGACCGAGCCGCCGATCGCGGCCCGCGCCTCAGGTCCCGCCATGCCGCCGATGCCGCCGCTGCCGGAGCGGAAGCCCCAACGTTCGGTCGCGCAGCAAATCGCAGCACAAGAGCCGGTATCAGAATACGCCCGGCGGCCGGCGCCTCAGGGGTTGGACGTCCACGGCCGCCCGGCACCTGTTGCCCCGGCGCCACAGGGCGACGACCATCTTGATATCCCCGCCTTTCTCCGCCGGCAGGTCAACTGAAGATTGTTACAATTCTGGCGACCCGAAGGTCCCGGCTCTACCAGCCGGGACCTTTTCATTTGGCGGCGGGGACGGCCGCTAAAATTTTCTCAAGCGCCTGATATTAAATGATTAATTATATGTTCCGTGGTGAGGTGGTCCGGCCGGAACAGCCCTTTCCGCGGCGGAATTTGGTTAAGCTTTGGCGCGAATACGGCAGAGATAGGGTAACAATCGGTAAAAAAGCGTGAGTTGGCGCGCTTTGGGGCAATGATTATTGTCTGCCGTGACTTGGGGAAACTTCGAGACGAATCGGCGCAAAATTTGGGTCGATTTGATCTCTTGGTAAGTCAGTGTGGGCACCTTTCGAATGAAGTTTAGCCGGCAGACAACGCTTCGGTCGCAAGCCACCGTTATGGGTGTCGGCGTTCATTCCGGTCTACCGGTAAGTCTGACCATTGGGCCTGCATCTGTCGATGCAGGTTTTATTTTTGTCCGCACCGGTCTCGATGGCTGTGACCGCGAGGTTCAGGCCACGGCGGGTTCCGTGATCGCCACCGAATTTGCCACCGTGCTGGGCGACCGCGAGGGCCCACTGGTCTCCACCGCCGAGCATGTGCTGGCTGCCCTGCGCGGCATGGGTGTCGATAACGCCACCATCGAAATCGATGGCCCGGAAGTTCCAATCATGGACGGCAGCGCCGCGGCCTTCGTCGCTGCGATCGATCAGGCCGGTATCGTCGCACAGTCGGCGTCGCGCCGTTTCATCCAGGTGTTGAAGCCGGTGCAGGTCGTGATGGGCGATTCGTTCGGCGAGTTGCGGCCCTATGCGGCCGGTTTCCGCGCCGAGGTCGAGATCGATTTCGCCAACCCGGTGATCGGTCAACAGAAATACGTGCTGGATCTTTCCGCCGAAAGGTTCCGCCGCGAGATTTGCCGCGCCCGCACCTTCGGATGCATGAATGACGTGGCGCGGCTGTGGAGCGCGGGCTTTGCGCTCGGCGCGTCCTTCGAGAATTCCGTGGTGTTCGATGAGGAACGCCTGCTCAACCCCGAGGGGCTGCGCTACAGCGACGAATGCGCCCGCCACAAGGTTCTTGACGTGGTCGGCGATCTTGCGCTCGCCGGTCTGCCGCTGCTCGGCGCCTATCGCTCGGTACGCGGCGGCCACAAGCTCAACCACGCCGTGCTGACGGCCCTGATGGCCGATCGCAGCGCCTTCCGGGTGATCGAGGCTGAAACCGCCCGCCGCTCGCGCACCCACGCCGAGGTCGGCAGCGGCATGGTGGGCGGCATGGTCGCTCCGGCCTACGGTCCCGACGTTTCCTGACTTTCGCCTTCGAAATGTCCTGAGCGTCCTCTTGGACGTCTCCTGACTTTCGTCTGCGAAAATGTCCTGAGCGTCCTGCTGAACGTCTCCTGACTTTTGCTTTCCAAGCTTTCGCTTCGCCTTGGGCTTACTTTGGGGAAGCCTCCGAGCGGGTCTCGACCGCGCCTGGGCCCTGGATTCGGCCCAGAGTCGATTTGGCCCGATAACCATGATGGGCCGCGATCCCTTGGCGCCGCCTTAATCCCGGCGAAATGGCTGCGTAATCGGTTGGTTAACGGTCTTTTTTTAAGCTAAAGAGGGCCGGGTTGCGTCGCAAGACGCGCCGCCGGCACTTCACTCACTGCGTCCGTGACCACGCTCAGGGCGCGCGGCGGGGCACCGCACCACAGGCGTCAGGTCTAGATTTTATGTCGACACAGCGCACGACGCTTGCACACTATCAGCTATCGACTCGTTCGGGCTTTCACCGGCTTGCGCGGCCGCTTTGTCTGGCAGCCAGCCTCGCCCTTCTCGCGATCTCGTTGGGCGGATGCAGCTCCGCGACCGAGGCGTGGGACAAGGTTTTCAGCAAGGACGACACCTTCGTCGAAGAGCCTGCGGAAAAGCTCTACAACGAGGGCTTGTTCCTGATGAACGAGAAGCACGATCCGAAGGCCGCGTCGAAGAAATTCGAGGAGGTCGATCGTCAGCATCCTTATTCGGACCTCGCCCGCAAATCGCTCTTGATGTCGGCCTACGCCTTTTATACTGCCAACGACTACGACAGTTGCATTGGCGCGGCGACCCGCTACGTCACCCTGCACCCGGGAAGTCCGGATGCGGCTTACGCACAATTCCTGATCGCGGCCTCGCACTACGACCAGATTCCGGACATCACCCGCGACCAGACTCGTACCGAGAAGGCGATCGCCGCGCTTGAAGAAGTGGTCCGCAAATATCCGACATCGGAATATGCCGTCAGCGCCAAGGCCAAGTTAGAGGCCGCGCGCGATCAGCTCGCGGGCCGCGAAATGAATGTCGGCCGCTATTACATGCAGAAGCGCAACTACACCGCGGCCATCAACCGCTTCAAGACGGTGGTGACCCAGTACCAGACCACGCGGCATGTCGAGGAAGCGCTGGCCCGGCTCACCGAGGCCTATATGGCGATCGGCATCGTCAGCGAGGCACAAACCGCCGCTGCCGTGCTCGGACATAATTTTCCCGACAGCCCCTGGTACAAGGACGCCTATAATCTTGTAAGGTCCGGCGGAGTTGAGCCGAGTGAGAACCAGGGCTCCTATATCTCCAAGGCCTTCAAAAAACTGGGTCTCGGGTAGTGGAGCGGATTTGAAATTCGCTCAGTGTGTGCCGCGGCTTCGTGAAGCGAATGTCAAATACAAAGCTCCACTACCAACTTAATGTTTGCTAGTGGTCCTTTTGATTTTAACATTCGCAAAGTGCCTCCCGATCGGGGGCGAATGTTAGAATCGGACCACTAGGAATTGATTTCGCATGCTGGCGCGTCTTTCGATCCGTGACATCGTCCTGATCGAACGGCTTGATATCGAGTTTTCCCGTGGGCTTGCGGTCTTGACCGGCGAGACCGGCGCGGGCAAGTCCATCCTGCTCGACGCATTCGCGCTGGCGCTCGGCGGCCGCGGCGACGCCGGCCTTGTCCGGCATGGCGCGGAGCAGGGCCAGGTCACCGCGGTGTTCGATGTCCCGAAGGGCCATCCGGCGTCGGTCATCCTCAGGGACAACGGGCTCGACGATGCGAGTTCCGAAAATTCCGGTGAAATGATCCTGCGCCGCGTGCAGCTGGCCGATGGCCGCACCCGCGCCTTCATCAACGACCAGGCGATCAGCGTGCAGACCTTGAAAGCGGTCGGTTCGGCCTTGGTGGAAATCCACGGCCAGCATGACGAGCGTGCGCTGGTCGATGCCTCGACCCACCGCCGCCTGCTCGACGCGTTTGCCGGGCTTGAGAAGGACGTTGCCGCGCTGGAGCAGTTGTGGGACGCAAGGCGCGCCGCCAACACGGTGCTCGACGAACATCGCGCGGGCATGGAGCGCGCCGCGCGCGAGGCGGACTATCTGCGGCACGCCTCCGACGAATTGAAGAAGCTTGCGCCCAAGGACGGCGAGGAGACCGTGCTCGCCGAGCGCCGCGCGGCCATGATGCAGGGCGAGAAGATATCAGCCGATCTGCGCGAGGCGCAGGAGGCCGTGGGCGGCAATCATTCGCCGGTGGCAGCGCTATCGGCGGCGGTGCGCCGGCTCGAGCGGCGGGCGGCCAATTCGCCGGCGCTGGTCGAACCCGCGGTGAAGGCGATCGATGCCGCCATCAACGCGCTGGAGGAGGCCGACCAGCACCTCAACGCCGCGCTGATCGCGGCCGATTTCGATCCTGCCGAACTCGAACGCGTCGAGGAGCGGCTGTTTGCGCTGCGCGCCGCATCCCGCAAATACTCGACGCCGGTCGATGGCCTCGCGGCGCTTGCCGCGAAATACGCCGCCGACGTGGCGCTGATCGACGCCGGCGCCGATAAGCTGAAGAAGCTGGAGGCCGCCGCGGCCGAAGCGGACAAGCGCTACGCTGCTGCCGCCATCAAGCTTTCCGCCGCGCGGGTCAAATCCGCCGAGAAACTCAACAAGGCGGTCAATGCCGAACTCGCGCCGCTGAAGCTGGAGCGTGCGAAATTCACGACGCAAGTCGATTCAGATTCGAAATCGCCGGGGCCGCAAGGCTACGACCGCGTCGAGTTCTGGGTCCAGACCAATCCCGGTACCAAGCCGGGCCCGCTGATGAAAGTCGCCTCCGGCGGCGAACTGTCGCGATTCCTGCTGGCGCTCAAGGTCGTGCTGTCGGACCGCGGATCGGCGCCGACGCTGGTGTTCGACGAGATCGACACCGGCGTCGGCGGCGCCGTGGCGGATGCGATCGGCGCGCGGCTGGCGCGGCTTGCGGACAAGGTCCAGGTGATGGCGGTGACGCACGCGCCGCAGGTCGCCGCACGGGCCGACCAGCATTTGCTGATTTCCAAGGATGCGCTCGACAAGGGCAAGCGCGTCGCCACCCGCGTCAACGCGCTTGCCGCCGACCACCGCCGCGAGGAAATCGCCCGCATGCTGGCGGGCGCCGAGATCACCGCGGAGGCGAGGGCAGCCGCCGAGCGCCTGCTGAAAGCGGCGACGGCGTAAGGCGGCGCGCAACCATGGCTGTGAAGTCGAAGAAGGCCCCCCCCGACGTCGCCGACCTCGCCAAGGCGCAGGCCAAGGTCGAGCACAAGCGGCTGGCGCTCGAGATCGAGCGCCACGACAAGGCCTATTATCAGGAAGACGCGCCGAAGATTTCCGACGCGGAATACGATGACTTGCGCAAGCGCTTCAATGCCATCGAAAGGCGGTTTCCGGAGTTTGTCACCGGCGAATTGCCGTCGCAGAAGATCGGCGCAGCACCATCGGGGAAATTCAAGAAGGTCCGGCACGCCGTTCCGATGCTGTCGCTCGACAACGCCTTTGCCGAAGAGGACGTCGTCGATTTCGTCGGCCGAATCCGCCGTTTCCTGAAGCTCGATGACGACCACAGGATCGACTTTTCCGCGGAACCGAAGATCGACGGGCTTTCGATGTCGCTGCGCTATGAGGACGGCGAACTCGTCACCGCCGCCACCCGCGGCGACGGCGCCGAGGGCGAGGACGTCACCGCCAATATCCGCACCCTTGAGGACGTGCCGAAAAAGCTCAAGGGCCGCAACCTGCCCGGGATCTGCGAGGTGCGCGGCGAGGTCTACATGACCAAGAAGGCCTTTCTCGCGCTCAACAAGAAGCAGATCGAGGCGGGAGAAACCGCCTTCGCCAATCCGCGCAATTCGGCCGCCGGCTCGTTGCGCCAGAAGGATCCTTCCATCACCGCCTCGCGTCCGCTCGGGTTTTTCGCCTACGCCTGGGGGCAGATGACGGAGATGCCGGCGGATACCCAGTCCGGCATGATCTCCTGGTTCGAACGCTGCGGCTTCAAGACCAACCCGCTGACGAAAATCTGCCATTCGGTCGAGCAGTTGATCGCCTTTCACCGCAAGATCGAGGAGCAGCGCGCAAGGCTGGACTACGACATCGACGGCGTCGTCTACAAGGTCGACCGCATCGACTGGCAGGAGCGGCTCGGCTTCGTCTCGCGCACGCCGCGCTGGGCGATCGCGCACAAATTCCCGGCCGAGCGCGCCATGACTAAATTGATAGATATTGTGATCCAGGTTGGGCGGACGGGCTCACTCACACCTGTTGGGAAGCTTGAGCCCGTCGGGGTTGGCGGCGTCATCGTGCAGAACGTCACTCTGCACAATGAGGATTACATACGCGGGATCGGCGGCGATGGCGAGGAATTGCGCGGGGGGCGCGATATCAGGATCGGCGACACCGTCGTCGTCCAGCGCGCCGGCGACGTGATCCCGCAAATCGTTGACGTTGTCGTGGATAAGCCACGCGGAAAGGAAAAGTACAAATTTCCGACCAAGTGTCCATGTGATTTGGGCACTAAAGTTGTGCGCGAGGAGACCGCGACCGGCGAGGAAGGCTCGCGCGCCCGCTGCACCGGCGAGTTCGCCTGTCCCTACCAGAAGATCGAGCATCTGAAATTGTTCGCCTCGCGCCGCGCCTTCGATATCGAGGGACTCGGCGAAAAGCAGATCGAATTCTTTTTCGAGCAGGGATGGGTGAAGGAGCCGGCCGAAATCTTCACGCTGCCCGCGCGCAACTCGCGGCTCAAGCTCGAGGAGATCGAAGGCTACGGCGAGACGTCCGTGCGCAACCTGTTCGCCGCGATCGAGGAGCGGCGGCGGATTTCGCTGGAGCGCTTCATCTACGCGCTCGGCATGCGTCATGTCGGCGAGACCACGGCGCTGGCGCTGGCGCGCGGCTATGGCTCGTGGGAGGCCTTCCACGATGCCTGCCTCAAGGTCGCTCACGGCGACGAGGAGGCCATCGCCGAGATGGATGCGCTCGACCAGATCGGCGACACCGTGATCATGAGCATCAAGGCCTATTTCGGCGAAAGCCATAATCGCGGCATCGTCGAGCGGCTCACAAAAGAAGTCACCATTCTCGACGCTGAAAAGCCGAAGAGCAATTCGGCAATCGCCGGCAAGACTGTCGTCTTTACCGGCGCGCTGGAGAAGATGACGCGCGACGAAGCCAAGGCGATGGCCGAACGGCTTGGCGCCAAGGCCGCGGGCTCGGTGTCGAAGAAGACGGACTACGTCGTCGCCGGTCCCGGCGCCGGCTCGAAACTGGCGGAGGCCAAGAAGCACGGCGTCGAGGTGCTGACCGAGGACGAGTGGCTGAAGCTGGTCGGGGAGTGAGGGGACACTCGCGGCCGCCGCACACAGGTCGTCGGTCACCCGCGAAAGCGGGTGATCCAGAACGCCGCGCCTTCTCGATTGACTACCAGCGCCTCTGGAATACTGGGTCGCCCGGTCAGGCCGGGCGATGACACCATCTTGGTGCGACGATATCGCGTCTCTCCCCCTACATCATCCCCAACTCTTCCCCTTCCGCCTGTTCGATCAGTGCCGCGCTGACGACCACCTCGCGCCGCGGAATCAGGAAGACCATGGTCGACGCGCAGGCGATCGACAACGCGAAGACGGCGGCGTTGAGCGGCGCGGGCGTCGAAAAATGGCCGCCGAGGTAGGCGCCGAATTGCGACAGGAACGAGCCGAGCCCCATCTGCAGGAATCCCATCGCGCCCGATGCGGTGCCGGCGGCTTCGGGCCGGACGCTGATGGCGCCGGCCGCCGAATTCGACATCACGAAGGCATTGGCGAACATCACCAGCATCTGGGTGCCGAACAGCCATGACGGCGCCTGATTGAGCCCGGTGAGGCCCCAGACGAGGTTGAGCAGGCTGCCGGCGAGTTGCAGCGCGAGCCCGAACCAGATCAGTCTTTCCAGCGAGTGCCGCGGCGCGAAGCGCACGCAGAACAGATTGCCGATCAGATAGGCGAATCCCGTGGCCGCAAACCACGCGCCATATTCGGCACTGGAGCGGCCCATCTGCATCACGACCACATAAGGCCCGCCGCCGGCAAAGGCGAAGATGATCTGCGAGGCCAGCACCTGGCACAGCACATAGCCGATGAAGGCGCGGCTCTTGAGCAGGCTGCCGACATCGCCGCGAAATCCGCCCGCTTCGAGGCGACCGCGGCGCGTCTCCGGCAAGGTGACGGCGATCGCCATCGCGATGGCAAGGGAAGCGGCGGTGATGACGTAGAAGATCGCGCGCCAGCCGAACGCCGTCTCCAACAGGCCCCCGGTCAGCGGGCTCAGCATCTGCGCGATCATCATCACCGCGATCACCAGGCTGATCATGGAGCTGATGCGCTCGCGGCTGTAGAGATCGCGGATGATGGCGCGGCTCACCACCATGCCGGTGGCGCCGCCGAGCGCCTGCAGAAAACGCGCGGCGATCAGTTGCGGCAGGGTTTCCGCGAAAATGCACCCCGCGCTCGCCATGACCATCAGGCCGAGACCCGCCAGCAGCACCGGGCGGCGTCCGAACTTGTCCGACAGCGGGCCCATGATGATCTGCGAGCAGGCGATGCCGACCATGTAGAGCGACACGGTCATCTGCGCGATCGAGATGTCGCGGCCGAATGTGGTGGCAAGCCGGGGCAGCGCGGGCACCAGCATATAGAGCGAGATCGGCGCGACGCCGGTCATCGCGACCAGCAGCAACAGCATGATCCGGGATTTAGCGATATCGGTCGTCGCGATATCCGCCCTGGTCGCCGCTCCGGGCGGTCTGCCCATCACTCCATGCATCGAGGTCCGATCCGATCTTCTTGAATCAGACTGTAGCGTTATCTTTCACCGCGAATACGGGCGTTTCGGAATGCCGCTATTCGTTTTCCGGGATGCGTTGAACGCAATGGGGATTGTCATTCCGGAATGGTCCGCAGGACCATCTCGAGATTCCCCGATGTGCAATTGCACATCGTGGTTCGCCCAAGACGCGCGCCCCGGAATGACGCTTTCAATATGGGATGCCTAAAGCGACATCGGCGCGGTCGCGGCGTCGAGCCACAGTTTGGTGGCTTCGTCGATATGGGGGCGCACCGCGTGGCGCACCTTTTCGTGGTAGTCGTTGAGCCAGCTCAGCTCTTCGCCGGTCAGCATATTGAGATCGATCAAGCGGCGATCGATCGGCGCCAGCGTCAGCGTCTCGAAGGCGTTGACCGGCTTCTCGGCGCCGATGACCTCGGTGCCGACCACCAGCTCCAGATTCTCGATCCGGATGCCGAACGCGTCGGTCTTGTAGTAGCCGGGTTCGTTGGAAAGGATCATGCCGCGCCTGAGCGGCGTGGTGCCGAGCCTCGATATTCGGGCCGGGCCTTCGTGCACCGAAAGATAGCTGCCGACGCCATGGCCGGTGCCGTGCTCGAAATCGATCCCGGCCTGCCACAGGAATTGCCGCGCCAGCGTATCGAGCTGCGCGCCGGTGGTTCCATCCGGAAATACCGCGCGGGCGATCGCGATATGACCGCGCAGCACCCGGGTAAAGCGGTCGCACATTTCCATCGAAGGCTGCCCGATCGCGATGGTGCGGGTGACGTCGGTGGTGCCGTCCTCATATTGCGCACCGGAATCGATCAAGAGGAGATCGCCCGCCGCAATCCGCCGGTTGCTCTTGCGGGTGACGCGGTAATGCACGATGGCGCCGTTCGGCCCGGTACCGGAGATGGTTGGGAACGAGACGTCCTTAAGCCGGCCGGTGTCGCGGCGGAACGTCTCCAGCGCCTCGACGGCGTCGATTTCGGTCAGCGCGCCCGTGGGCGCCTCGCGGTCGATCCAGGCGAGGAAGCGCGCCAGCGCCGCCGCGTCGCGCCGATGCGCGGCCCTGGTGCCTTCGATCTCGGTGATGTTCTTGACGGCCTTGAGCAGGCTGACCGGGTCGTTGCCGCGCACCGGCTTGCCGCCGGCGGCCGAGATCAGCCGGCCCAGGGCGTCGGCGGCGGTGGCGCTGTCGAGCGCGATCGCAGCGCCGCCTCGTGCCAGCTCGGTCAGTTTCGGCGTCAGCGCGCCCGGCTCGGCGACGTCGGCCGTCCGTTCGAGATGGTCGCGGGCGCTGTTGGACAATTTGCGGTGATCGATGAAAACCGTTGGGCGGCCGGTTTTCGGCACCAGCGCGTAGGACAGAGGCAGCGGCGTATGCGAGACGTCGCCGCCGCGGATGTTGAAGGTCCACGCCACCGCGTGCGAATCCGACAGCACCAGTGCATCGACGCCGAGCTTGTCGATCTCCAGCCCGATCCGCTTCAGCTTGTCGATCTCCGCCTCGCCCGAAAATTGCATGCCGTGCACGGTGACGGGCGCCAGCGGCGGGGCAGGGCGTTCGGTCCACACGGCGTCCAGCGGATTGCTGTCGACCGCGATCAGCTCCGCGCCGGCCTTGGCGCAGGCCGCGGCCAGCCGCTCCGCCGCCGCCGATGTATGCAACCAGGGATCAAATCCGAGGCGGTCGCCGGCTGTGAGATGCTTGGCAAGCCAGGCCTCGGGCGGCGGATCCACCAACGGCTCGACGCGCCAGGCCCTGGTGTCGACCTGCTTTCCCGCCTGCAGCGTGTAGCGGCCGTCGACGAATACCGCGGCCTCGCGGCTCAGCACGATGGCGAGGCCGGCGGAGCCGGTAAAGCCGGTCAGCCAGGCCAGCCGCTCTTCCGACGGCGCGACATATTCGTTTTGCTGCTGATCGGCGCGCGGGACCACGAACCCGGTCAGGTTGCGCCGCGCCAGCTCCTCGCGGAAGGCGGATAGCCGCGCGGTCAGCGCAACGCCGGTTTCGGGTTCATCAAATGTCTGGAAGAGGGCTTCGAACATCCTGACTACTTTAGGATCAGGTGGAGAACTGCGCAATCGCAGCAAAATGCTTCCGATTCCAGATTTATTGTGATTGAATTGCTGCACCTGCGTTAGACGGGTTTGAACGGTTTGCTGCCAAAGCCAGTCGTCAAACAAGGTTCCGGAGGAAATCCAGGGTGTTTCAACTCAACGACGAGGGGAATCACAATGCCTGTGTTCACGTTTGAGAAGATTTCACCGCCGGTTCGCCGCGGGCCCATTTCGCCCGTCGTCAAGAAGCAGCGCGGCGTCATTGTTCAGATTCTGGATCGTTTCGTCGAGGCGCGCGTCAAGCGCACGATGCGCGAGGAAAAGGGCGTGGCCGCCCGCCGCAAGCAGAAAGCGTCGGAATAGTTTCACCGTCATTCCGGGGCGATGCCGACGGGTTCGCGCAAAGCGCGGCCCGATGACAGGCTCCGCATCTAACTACGATGTGCCATTGCACATCGAAGAATCTCGAGATTCCGGGTTCGCGCTGCGCGCGCCCCGGAATGACAGTAAAGACATCCTCACCGCACCTTGCACATCAACAGACTGCTCCAGCCTTCGATCTGGATGTGCCGTTTTAAAATCAGCCCGCGCGCGCGATAGGCTGATATCACCGCGCCGGCCTGAGGCGGCAACAGCCCCGACAGGATGACGAGCGCGCCAGGCACGAGATGCCGTGACATCGGCGTTGCCAACTGCCGCAGCGGATTAGCCAGGATATTCGCCAGCACCAGATCGAACGGCCCGCGTTGCGCAAATTGCGGCGCTGAAAATCCGGTCGCCCGGATCGTCTCGACCCAATCGCCCGCGCCGTTGAGCCGGGCATTGTCGGCAGCGACCCTGACCGAGAGCGGATCGATGTCGCTGGCCAGCACTTTGCCGTGCAGCGCTTTCGCCGCCGCAATCGCCAGCACGCCGGTGCCGGTGCCGAGATCGAGCACGCGCCTGGGGGAATAGGCCTTCAACACCGCGTCGAGCAGTAACAGGCAGCCGCGGGTGGTGCCGTGGTGGCCGGTGCCGAACGCCAGCGCAGCCTCGATCTCGATGCCGATCTTGTTGGGCGGCACTCTTTCGCGGTCATGCCGGCCGTGCACGATGAATCGCCCGGCACGGACCGGGACCAGTTCCTCAAGCGTCGCCTTGACCCAGTCCCTGGCCTCGACCGTGTCGAAGCTGATCGGCCAGCGCGACCTCATCGCCGGCCGCGATGCCGACCAGTTCGCGGATCGAGACCTGATCGGGCGCTTCGGCGAAATGCACCGTGATGTCCCAGCGCCCGCCCGGTCCCTCGAAGGCGGTGATCGCGGCCTGGCCCTCGAAAAAGCTTTCGGTGAGCAGATCGACCACGCGTTTTGCGACATGCTCGTTGCCAATGGCGAAGGTAGCGCGGTGGGTAGCGGGCGTGAGGGTGGTGATCATCGGGGTGTCTCAGTTTCAATGCGGTTTGCGTGCCATTGCTGACGTCCAGCGGGCTGACGGATCGGCTCTCGGGCCTTATGCTAGGGGCGTTGGGACGGCGCCGGGTTCCGACCGACCTGTGCGATCGCAAGGAGCATGACCATGTACATCGCTGGCTTCGTAATCCCCGTGCCTGCGGAAAAGATGGAAGCCTATCGCAGAGGGGCGGAGAACGGGGCGAAGATATTCAGGGAATACGGATGTCTCGAAATCGTGGAGTCCTGGGAGGACAACGTCCCCGATGGAAAACAGACCGACTTCCGCCGCGCACGTCAACGCAAAGGACGGGGAGAAGATCGTCTTCACCTGGCAAGTGTGGCCTGACAAGGCAAGCCTCGAATTGGCCGAAGCAAGGATGCACCAAGACGGACGGTTCGAGGTTTCCGGGGAAATTCCCTTCGATGCCAAGCGCCTCATCTATGGTTGCTTTCAGCCGATCCACACGATGGGGCGCGAGTGAGGGGGGCCGCATTTCCATCGGCCGCGACTTTCAACCTGAGACACCACCGCTTGTTCACAGGCTTATACACCGAAACATACCGTGTCGATTCAGGGGTTTCCCGCCTTGTCTCCACAGGCTGCGCGACATCTGCGCGCCTCGACGCCCGTCGCCGTGGGTTGTATCGTCTGACCCAAAGGGGCAGCGGCTTCAATGCGGAATGGGCTCTATTCTCTCCATATGCATATGCTTGACGGCGTGAAGGGCCGCGACAGCGGCGTGATCATCCTGCGCGACGGCCGGCTTTACGGTGGCGGTCCCTACTTTTGGTCGATGGGCACCTACACCTTTGCGGACGGGACCTGGAAGGGGGAGTTCACCACCAATCAGCATACGCCCTTGGCCGATCCTTTCCAGCGCACGCTGTCCGGGGGGCAGGAAGTTACTAGTGGGTTTTCCGGAACGTTTACCGACGACGAAGCGGAGGTGTTCGGCACCGCGCTGGTTGGAACAAAAAGCCTGAGCTTTCGCGCCACGCTGAAGCGGTTGGCGGACGATTGAGGCGGCGGCGATTCCGGAGCCTGTCCCCATTGATGGCCTCCCGGGGAGGCCGACGACCCTCATGAAGACGGCCGCGCGGGGGACTCTACATCTGGAGCCCGGGGGCTACGGTCCGGAGGATTCTCCTGGTCAAGCTGAGATTTGAGATCGGCAGCTTTCTCGACAAGCGCGCCCGCAACATTCGGGTCCCGGATCGATTTCGCCAGCTTGAGGAGTGTTGCCGCCCGCCACGTGAAAGAGTTCCTGCCAAGCACCATGCATTTCCCCCTTGATGCTGCGCATGCACACGACGCGCAGGCCAGGGAGATCGTTCCGAGGGAACCGCATAGAAAAAAGCGGCGGCTTGGTTCCACTCCATTGAGATCTGATCGCCCTGGGGCTACCCGCTATTCGGTAGTGCCTGTGATTGGTGGCGCATCAGGAGACACCGTTTGAGTTTGATTAACCTCCATCTTGTAGGTTCAGCGAACCATACGACCACGTCCCATCTTGTGGACGCCGCAGAGTTTGAGAAACAAAATATGGTGCAAGGGCTTGGCACCGGATCTCAATCTTCTTGCTGAAGCCGTTCGCTCGTCGTGTGAATCACCTCATGCTGATATGCATCGTGATGCTGCTGTTTCTAGACAAATGAAGCGTTGAGTAAGGTTATCTCCAGAACACCTTGAATTGTCTCCCTAAGCTCGCTTCCTCATCAACCGGGTTTTCCACAGCCTGTCCACCGGCTTATCAACTGGTTTGATCCGTCGTTGCGTTGCGAGGGGCCACCGGCGTTCCCGATGATCTCACCCGAACAGCGCCCGGTAATCGCCGAGGATCACGCGCGCGGCGTTGTGGCCGGGGGCGCCGGTGACGCCGCCGCCGGGATGGGCGCCGCTGCCGCAATGATAAAGCCCTTTTAGCGGCCCGCGGTAATCGGCGTGGCCGAGCATCGGCCGCGCCGAGAACAGTTGGTTCAGCGTCAGCGCGCCGTGGAAGATGTCGCCCCCAAGCAGCCCGAACTGACGCTCCAGATCGAGCGGGGACAGGATTTGCCGCCCGATCACGCTTGCCGCAAAACCCGGCGCGTATCTGTCCACCGTCGCAATCATGAGATCGGCGACTTCCTCGCGATGGTCGTCCCACGATTTTCCGCCCGGTAATTCCGGCGCGACATGCTGGCAGAACAGGCTCGCGACATGCTGGCCCGGCGGGGCGAGCGTCTCGTCCAGCGTCGAGGGGATCAGCACCTCGACCACCGGCTCGAGGCTCCAGCCATGGTCGCGTGCGTCCTGCCAGGCGCGGTCCATATAGTTGAGGCTGGGTGCGATGATGATGCCGGCGGTGAGATGATCGCCCGGCCCCGGCAGCGCCGTGAACGAGGGTAGCGCGCTGAGCGCGACATTCATCCGGAACGTGCCGGAACCGTTGCGCCAGTTTCTGATGCGCGCCAGGAAGTCCGCAGGGACCGCAGCGGATGGCAAAAGCCGCGTGTACAGGAGTTTCGGATTGACGCTTGAAGCGACGTAGCGGGCGCGGATCGTCTCGCCATTGTCGAGGATGACGCCCACGGCACGGTCGCGCTCGACGATCACCTCGCGGACGCCGGCCTCCAGCCCGATCTCGGCGCCATGCCCGCTTGCGGCGCGCGCCATGGCCTGCGTGATCGCGCCCATGCCGCCGATGGCATGGCCCCAGACGCCCTTCTTGCCGTTCACCTCGCCGAACGCGTGATGCAGCATGACGTAAGCCGAACCCGCTGCATAGGGGCTGGCATAATTGCCGACGATGGCGTCGAACCCGAACAGCGCCTTCACCAGATCGCTCTCGAACGCCTCGTCCAGCATCTCGCCGGCCGAGCGCGTGAACAGGTCGAGCAGCGAACGCTGCTGCTCCAGCGAAAGCCGGCGCAGGATGTTGGCGGCACCGAGCGCATTAAAACTCTCGCGGATCGCGCCGGCACTGAGCCCTTCCACGATGTTCGGCGGCGCGCGCAGCACGAAGGCGCGCAAGACGTCGGCGATCTCTTCAAGCCTGAGGTTGAACGCTTGCAGGCTCTCCGCGTCGCGTTCGCTGAGCTTTGCCACCGACGCGTGGGTGCGGCCTTCGCCGGTGAGAAGATAACTGCCATCGGAGGCAGGCAGGAAATTCTGCGCGCGGCGCTCGACGATGCGCAAGCCGAGCTCGGCGAGTTTCAGGTCCGCAATGATCTGCGGATTGAGCAGGCTGACCGTGTAGGCCGCGACCGAATTGCGGAATCCCGGATGAAACTCCTCGGTGACCGCCGCTCCCCCGACCACCTTGCGGCGCTCGACGACCTTTACGCGCAGGCCGGCCATTGCAAGATAGGCCGCGCAAGTGATGCCGTTGTGCCCGGCGCCGATGATGACAACGTCTGTTTCGTTCATGCCTGCTTCAGGATGGTTTTATCACTGTCGTCATTCCGGGGCATCGTGCAGCGATGAACCCGGAATCTCGAGATTCCGGATTGCCGCTTCGCGGCCTCCGGAATGACGATGTGACGTTTCGCTGCTTCTGTCACTCCTTAGCGAAGATGTGAACCTTGGCACAGCATGAAGTGACCGCTTTGGTTCCCGGACCCGCATTGCCGGCTGCGCTTCGCTATGCTCCATTGCCGCTCCCGGCGCCCGCCGGAAGCCTTTGTTTGACGCGTGTTGGCTTGAAAAGGCTTGGCCGGAGTTTTCATGACGCAGCCTGATCCGTCTGGGGTCGCGGACCGGCCTTCCGCGGGCCGAAACCGGCTGGTGCTGGTGGTCTATACGGCCGCCATCTTCGTCAGCGCGCTGCTGTTGTTCTCGGTGCAGCCTTTGTTCACGAAGATGGTGCTGCCGCGGCTCGGCGGCTCGCCCGCGGTGTGGTCGGTGGCGATGGTGTTCTTCCAGTCGCTGCTGCTCGCGGGCTACGCCTATGCGCATTACCTGATGCGGCTGAGCAGCCGGATGATCCCGGTTGCCGTGCATCTGGTGCTGCTGCTGATCGCGCTTTTGACGCTGCCGCTGTCGATTGCGGGAGGGTGGGGCGAACCGCCGAACAGCGGCTACGCGCTCTGGCTGCTCGGCCTGTTCGCGGTCTCGATCGGGCTGCCGTTCTTCGCGCTGGCGGCGAACAACCCGCTGTTGCAGGCGTGGTTCGTCCGCACCGGGCATCCCAACGGCCCCGACCCCTATTTCCTCTACGCCTCCTCCAATATCGGCAGCTTCCTCGCGCTGTTGTCCTACCCGGTGCTGCTGGAGCCGATGTTCACGCTGCGCACGCAGAACCTGATCTGGACCGGCGGCTATGGCCTGCTGATCGTTCTGATCGCCGCGTGCGGCGTGCTGCTGTTGCGCGCGCCGGCGTCGGCCGCGGTGGATACGCTGGCCGCGGATGTTGACGCGCCGGCGCCGGCCTGGAGCTTGCGCGCGCGCTGGATCTTCCTTGCCGCGGTGCCGTCGGGCCTGTTGATCGCGGTCACCGCGCATATTTCCACCGACGTCGCCGCGGCGCCATTGCTGTGGGTGCTGCCGCTGTCGCTTTATCTGTTGACCTGGGTGCTGGTGTTCCAGTCGCGTCCGTTGCTGCCGCACCAATGGATGCTGATGCTCCAGCCGGTGGCGATCGCCGGCGTCATCGTGCTGCTGGCGATCGGCGGCGAGCAGAATTTGCTGCTCACGCTCGGCGGCCATCAGCTCTGCTTCTTCGTCATTGCGATGGCGTGCCACGGCGAACTGGCGCGCACCCGCCCCGCCGCGAAATACCTCACCGGTTTCTATGTCGCGCTGTCGTTCGGCGGCATGATCGGCGGCCTGTTCGCGGGCCTGATCGCGCCGTATGCATTTTCGTGGGTTGCGGAATACCCGATCCTCCTGGTGCTGGCCGTGTTGTGCCGCCCGCCCGGCGAGGAGCGTTTTCCGCGGCTAAGCCGCTGGTACTGGCCGGCTCTCGCTGCTCTCGCGGTGGCGCTGATCGCGGCTTCGTATAGCTCCGGCCAGGTGTTCGACTGGCTCGAGGAGCAGCGGGTCTATGTGGTCGGCGCGGTCGCAGCTTTGGGGATGCTGCTGGCGCTCCTGCCGAGGGCGGACCGCTGGAAGCTCGCAGCGATCGCGATGCTGGCGCTGGTCTTGATCCGCGTCTATCCGGCGGACGAAGGGCGGGTGGAAACCGTGCGCAGCTTCTTCGGCGTCCACAAGATCGTGGTGACGCCGCATGGCCAGTTTCACGTGCTGATGCACGGCACCACGATCCACGGCGCCGAAAAATTCCAGAACGACGACGGCACGCCGGTTTCCGGGCGGCCCGAGCCGATCACCTATTATCACAAGGACGGCGGCATCGGTCAGGCGATCACGGCGATCCGCGAGCGCAAGGGCGCACCGCTTCGCGTCGCGGTGATCGGCCTCGGCGCCGGCACGCTGACCTGCGCCTCCGAGCCGGGTGAGACCTGGAAGTTCTTCGAGATCGATCAATCGATGGTCGATACCGCGCGCGATCCCAGATATTTCACCTACATCAGGAACTGCGAACCGGATCTGAAGCCCGTGATGGGCGACGCGCGGCTGACCTTCGCCCGCGAGCCCGACGGCATCTACGATCTGATCATCGTCGACGCCTATTCGTCGGACGCGATCCCGATCCATCTCGCCACAAGAGAGGCGATGAAGATCTACAAGGACAAGCTCGCCCCGCAGGGCGCGGTGCTGATGCATGTCTCGAACCGGCATCTGGAATTGTCCAGCGTCGTGGTCGGCATTGCCGAAGCCAACGAACTCAAGAGCTGGGTCTACAGCGAGGATTCCGGACGCGACAGCGAATATATCTTCTCGACCTCGGTCGTGGTCTCGGCGCGCGAGGAAGCCGATATCGGCAAGCTCGCCTCGTCGGATCAGTGGGCGGAAACCGAAGCCGACGAGAAGCAGCGGGTCTGGACCGACGACTACTCCAACGTGCTTGGCGCGGTGTACCGGCGGCTGCGCGACGGCGAGCAATGATCCTCAAAGCGTGAACGCGGTTGAGCTCGCATAAATTCGCGTTAATGCGGGAACTGCGGGTTTTGCCGGGGCGTTGTCGCGCTGGGATTGTCCCAAGTGTGCCGCTTTCTTCGGTTAAAGCTTGGAAGCAAGGCTTGGGCGCTGGAGGAGGATGCCGTGTCGAAGCTCAAATTCCTTTCCGTGATTGCTCTTTCGCTCGCGCTTTCGGGCGCGGTGTATGCGGCCGGCCGCGGCGGCGGCGGAGGCGGTGGACATGGCGGGGGCGGCGGTCACTTTGGCGGCGGCGGTCATTTCGGTGGCGGCGGTCACTTTGGCGGTGGCGGCCATTTTGGTGGCGGCGGCCATTTCGGCGGTGGACATTTCGGCGGCGCACGCATCGGCGGCTTCCACGGCGGTGGCGCGCATTATGGCGGCTTCCACGGCGGCGGGGGACATTTCGCCGGAGGCGGGCGGCGCTTCGGCGGCGGCTCCGCGATTTCCCGATCGGCCGGGCGCTCCAACTTCGGCGCCAATCGTTCGTCTTTCCGCAATTCTGCCGGCAATCTGGCGGGCCGGAACGCTAATCTGGCCGGCCGGAACGCAAGCGTCAGGTCAAGAGCCGTTCGCAACGCGATGAGTTCTCGGGCCGTCGCGGGCGCGTTGCACAACCAAGGCGCCTTGCGCAATCCGGGCGCCCGCGCGCAAATCGCTGCGAACGCGGCAAGAGCCGGATGGCATGACCGGGGCCGGAACCGTGGATGGTGGCAGCATGGCAATGGTGGATATGGCTGGGTCGGCCCGCTGTTTTGGCCGTTCGCCTATTACGATATGTCTGACTACGCGCTGTGGGGTTACGATCCCTCATTCTGGGGCTACGGCTATGGCGACATCTATGCCGGCATCTTCGCCCCTTACGGCTATGACGACCTGACCGGCTATCTGCCTCTGGGCGGCGGTGCTTCCGGCGGCGCGACGCCGGCGTCACGCGCGACGGTGGCGGCCAATACGCCACCGGATGAACTGTCGCAAATGTGCGGCGAGGACAGCCGGGACATCGCGGGCCTGCCGATCGATCAAGTCCAGCAGGCCATTCAGCCAAACGACGCCCAGCGAGCTGCGCTCGATGATCTCGCCAACGCTTCGGTGAAGGCGGCACAAACCATCAAGGCCGCGTGTCCGACGCAGATCGTGTTGACCGCACCCGGCCGGCTCGCCGCCATGCAGTCGCGCCTCGAGGCGATGATCACGGCGGTCGGCATCGTGGAGCCGCCGCTGGATCATTTCTACGGCCTCCTCAATGACGAGCAGAAGGCGCGGCTGAATGCGCTCGGCCAGGATCAACTCCGGGATCAGCGTGAAGGCCGGGGCGAGGGCCCGCTCGCCCGGGCCTGCGGCGGTGCTCAGCCCGGCACGCCGGACTGGCCGGCGGCCGAGATCGAGCAGCGGCTGCATCCGACCGAAGCGCAGCGGGCGAGCCTTGCCAACCTGAAGGACGCTAGCGCCAAGGCCGCAGACATGCTCAAGGCGTCCTGCGCACCTGACGACGCCCTATCACCGCCCGCGCGGCTCGCCGCCGTCGGCAAACGCCTTGATACCATGCTGCAAGCGACCGAGACCGTGAAGGCGGCCCTCGATGATCTCTATCAAGATCTGACCGACGAGCAGAAGGCGCAGTTTGAAGCCATCGGACCCGGCCGGAGCGTGTCATCGTCGTCCGACGAATCCACGTCAACCTCCCGGCATTACCACCGGCACCATCATGCCAGCATCGGCGGAATCGTCCGCCGGCTGATTTCATTCGGGTTTTGAAAACTTGGCGTTTTCGAGCGAAGCCTGCCCCGGACATGATCCGGGGTGGGTACCGGTTCGTGTTTAGAGAACGCGTCAGCACAACCGGGCGTCCAGGCAAAACACGTTAAGAGACCACGTTTTTCTATCGGGCGCGCACGCGCGGCAATTCGGCGGCGGCGCCGCTGATCGCTTCCCGCCTGTCGACGACCGCGTGATGGAACTGTTCGAGCACCAGGCTGTAGGCGGACAGATCCCCTTCCTCGATCGCACCGTCGTCATAGCATTGCAGCGTCTCGCGAAGGAAGCCGTCGGCCTCGCGCTGCAAGGCATCCAGTTCTTCAATCGAATTGATGTTGCGGACCTGCGCAATCGCGTCGAGCAGCTTGTCGCGGTGCAGGGTATTCAGTCTTCGTTCGTCCCGCTTGAGATAATGGCGCAACCACGCGCTGCCTGAGCCGAGCACGGAAAGCAGCAATATGCCGCCCCAGATGTAGTCGCTGTATTTGTCGAGGAATGTCCGTTCGGTGCCATCAATATAGGCGGCCGCTCCGGGGTGGGCCGGGATCGCGGCGTCCTTGTCGGTGTCCGGCTTCTCGATTTTTGCCGCGCCTGGATTTTCCCTGACAAGCGACGGCCGAACCGCGAACAGCGCCCGGGTGAAGGCGCCGACCGCGCCGTCGGACAAGGATTTCGGCGCGACGATCAGGTGGTTGACGCCGATGGTCTCAACCGTGTCGCCGGGGCGGGCAGGGGACGAGGTAAAGGAGCTTCCGGGAATTTCCTCCGACTCGTAGAGCGGGTGCTTGTGGGCGATCGTTTCCGACACGTCGATGGCGAGAAATCTCGGCTCGCCCCTGACACGTGCGGTCGACGTGATGGCCTCGGTGGTGATCCTGCTGTCGAGCGGTCCGACCGTCATGAATGCATCGATCAGGGGATCGCGCAGCATCTCGGCGATCTGGGAGGTGGAGAATTGGGAGACCGCGACCTTGTCGGGATTGACGCCGGATTCCGTCAGGATCACGCGGAGCAGCGTGACGTTGACCGCGGTTCGGCCGACAACCCCGACGCGGTGGCCTTCGAGATCGCCGATCTCCTTGATTTTCGATTTGGAGTCCTTCTTCGCGCCCTTGCGCGCAGCGCCGGAAGGCGCCCACAGAACCACGACGTTCTTGCGCAGGATCGCGACAGCCCCGGTTCCCTTGGGCATTTCCTCATCGGCACGAACGACCGCCAGATCGGTTTCGCCAGTTCCGAGAAGCCCGATGCTCTCAACCGGGCCCGCGGTTGAGATCACGGTAAGCCGAACCGCGCTGCCCTCATTGGCAAAGGATTGTGCCAGGCCTTGAATCAATTTCTGGTCGTCGCTGCCCGGCGGGCCAACGGCAATTCGCAAGGTCGTTGGCCGCAACAGGAGAAAAGCCGTGGCGGCGATGGCTGCGAAGATCAACAACCCAGCCGCGAGCAGCAGGAATGGAGAGCTCTGCTTGCGGCCCCGGGGAGACAAATCTGCGTTCAAACCGTCTGATGGTGACATTTTGCCGCCAAGCTACCAGTGACAAGTTATAATGCAGCGGATGCGCCGCAACATCATAACACGGCCGGCGGGGCGGCTCTATCAGGCGTCCGTCCGGAAGGCGTTTCTTCGGTTCCCGGGAGCGGCCTGACGGCGCGGGCGAGCGGGAGCGGGCGAGGGCGTGAAGCCTTGCATTCGGGGCCTGTCCGGCTCGCTCAGGAAAACACGGGTCCGAGGGACGGGTTTACGGGAATTGTGTTCGTTCCCGCGGCGCTGGCCATCGCCAAGTTCTGCGAATTGCGTAACGATGCCGGTTTTAGGCGCAGTTCATTTTGTCCAGATCGCGGTGACCGTTTTTCGTTGTCAGTCTCACGCGCCAATTTTGAACACGATTTGGCAAAATTGATAGGACTGACTGATGAACCGGGCGGCTTGGCCGATCCAGGTGCGGCGGGCCAGGCGCATTCAGCGGCGAGCATTTGGAGAGCGTGCCGTGCAATTGCGAAACCTCTTTCCGTTGATAGCGCTGGCCCTTGGCCTGGCGTCGTGTTCGAAGGAAGAAGAGTACACCGATCAACAACGTTCGTGCATCGCCGCGCGCTACGCGAGCTATGATGCAAGGCAATTGAGCCAGTGTGTTGACGTGTGCAAAGCCTGCATGAAGGGCAACACGGTCACCTGCAACACCTCGTGCAGGCTCAGGGGCGCAAGCTAGAGCGGACGCCTGCAAGCTTCTTAGTTCTGATACCCGAACAACCCGCGTTGCCGCGGCGGGTAGACCTGCGGTGCGTATTGGGGGTCATAGTAGCCACGGTTATCGGCGGGCTGCTGCTGATAATAGACCTGTCCGTCGTAGGCGCGCCGGCTGGTGCGCGGCGACGGATAGCGCTGGTCAGTGGTGCTGCCATCGGCCGGATAGATATAACCGTCATCCGCCCGGACCTGCGGCGCGACGCGGCGGCCGGGCAGCAATTGCGGCTGCGGCGTCAGTTGGACGGGCTCACCATATTGCCGGTCATCCTGGTACGACTGATCATATTGCTGGGCGGGATCGCGGCGCGCGACGGCTGTATCGTTCGTCCGACCGCGCGGATTGCGCGCCAGCGCGACCTGGGCAGAGCCGGTCAGTGTCACGGTGGTGTTGAGCACGCCTTGCTGTTCCACCAGCGCATAAAGCGTCGAGGCGTGAGCGCGGGACAGCCGCACGCAGCCATGGGAAACCGGAGTGCCCAGCCGGCTTTCGGAATCGGTGCCGTGGATGGCGTGACCGATCTTGGTGAAGAAGATCGAGTGCGGCATCGGCGCGTCGTCGAATTCCTTCGAGTAGTGGTCTTCTTCCATGCGGAAGGCGCGGAAGGTGCCATTCGGCGTCTCGTGGGACGGATTGCCGGTCGAGACCGGCCACTGGTAGCGCTCGACGCCGTCGACCGCGATGGTCATCAACTGAGCATCCTTGTCGACGGTGATGGAAACCTTGGCCTGCGCGGCGCCGGTGGCGAACAGCACCAGACCCGCAACAGCAATGAGGAAGGAACGCATTTTTACTTTGGCCTCCGGGCCCTGAATGCCGTGACGCTCACCGTCCCCCGGCAACCAATATGCCGGAAAACCGGGCCTGGTTCCAGTGGCGCACCGCGCAATCGTTAATGATCGGACGGGCGCAAACACGGCGATGGCGGGACTTAATCTGGCGTGTGGGGTGAATTTTCGTTTACCGCCGCTTCGCTGGCTTCAAGACATCTCGATGAACACGGAACCCATTGGTCACGCCTGCGTTACATACATCCACCTGTCGGTGCGAGGCGCCCGGCCATGAGGAATTGAGATGAACAAAATGAACAGGACGAAGATGAACGATATTACGGCGTCGACGCTGTCTGCCGCTCCAACCCACAGGTGCTATCTTGCGTTAGCGGCAATCGCGCTCGCGGCGCTCGCGATCCCTAATGCCGGGCACGCCCAAGGCATCGTGCGCGGCGCGCAGGAAGGTGCCTACGAAGGCAATCGGGCCGCCGGTCCGGGCTGGTCGGCGGAGCGGTCGGGGCCGGCGTTGGGGGAGCGGTTGGCGCCGTCGACGGTGTGCTGGGGATTCCCTATCGGCATCGCTGCCACGGCTACTACAATCGCTACGGCCATTTCCACTGCTATCGGTGATTTTTCCTAAGCGTCATTCCCAACGCAAGCGCGTAGCGCTTGTCGCCGGGGCGATGCGAAAGCATCGAACCTCGGATGTGCAATTGCACATCGGGGAACCTCGAGATTCCGGGCTCGCGCTAAGGCGCGCCCCCGCGACAAGCGCTACGCGCTTGCGAAGGGATTGACGCGCTTTCGCGCGTCAATTCTTCAGCCGATAGCCGGTCTTGAAGATCCACCACACCACGATCATGCAGATGACGAGAAACGCCAGCGTCATGCCGACGCTCAGCACCACGCTGACGTCGGAGATTTCATAGAAGCTCCAGCGGAAGCCGCTGATCAGATAGACCACCGGGTTGAGCAGCGTGATCGTGCGCCAGCCCGAGGGCAGCATGTTAACCGAGTAGAAGCTGCCGCCGAGGAACGTCAGCGGCGTCACCACCAGCATCGGGATCATCTGAAGCTTTTCAAAGCCGTCGGCCCAGATGCCGATGATGAAGCCGAACAGGCTAAAGGTCACCGCGGTCAGCACCAGGAAGGTCAGCATCCACCAGGGATGATGAATGTGCAGCGGCACGAACAGGCCGGCAGTGGCCAGGATGATCAGGCCCAGCACGATGGATTTGGTCGCGGCGGCGCCGACATAGCCGAGCACGATCTCGAAATAGGAGATCGGCGCCGACAGGATCTCGTAAATCGTGCCGACGAATTTCGGAAAATAGATGCCGAACGAGGCGTTGGCGATGCTCTGGGTCAGGACCGACAGCATCACCAGCCCCGGGACGATGAAGGTGCCGTAGCTGACGCCCTCGACCGAGGTGATGCGCGAGCCGATCGCCGCGCCGAACACCACGAAATACAGCGAGGTCGACACCACGGGCGAAACGATGCTCTGCACCAGCGTGCGCGCGGTGCGCGCCATTTCGAACTTGTAGATCGCGCGAATGGCCCCGAAATTCATGACCGCACCAGGCTCACAAAAATGTCTTCCAGCGAACTCTGGCTGGTGTCGAGATCCGAGAAACGGATCCCGGCGGCCCGGAGGTCGCCGAGCAGGCTCGTGATGCCGGTGCGCTCGCCCTTGGTGTCGTAGTTGTAGGTCAGCTCGCACCCCTGATGCGACAGTTCGAGGTTGTAGGGTGCGAGCGCTGCCGGAATCGCATCGATTTTTCCCAGCAGATGCAGCTTCAGCTGCTTCTGGCCGAGCTTCTGCATCAGCTTCGCCTTGTCCTCGACCAGGATGATCTCGCCCTTGTTGATGACCCCGACGCGGTCGGCCATCTCCTCCGCCTCGTCGATGTAATGCGTGGTGAGGATGATGGTGACGCCCGAGGCCTGAAGCGTCCGCACCACTTCCCACATGCCCTTGCGCAAGTCGACGTCGACGCCCGCCGTCGGCTCGTCGAGAAACAGGATCTGCGGCTCGTGCGACAGTGCTTTCGCGATCATCACCCGGCGCTTCATGCCGCCGGAGAGAGTGACGATCTTGGCGTCCTTCTTTTCCCACAGCGACAGGTCCTTCAGTACCTTTTCGATGTGATCCGGATTTTTCGGCTTGCCGAACAGGCCGCGGCTGAAGCTGACGGTCGCCCATACCGATTCGAAGGCGTCGGTGTGCAGTTCCTGCGGCACCAGGCCGATCAGCGAGCGCGCGGCGCGGTAGTCGCGGTCGATGTCGTGGCCGTCGACGGTGACGCGGCCTTCGCTCAAATTGGCGATCCCGCAGATGATGCTGATCAGCGTGGTCTTGCCGGCGCCGTTTGGCCCCAGCAGCGCGAAAATCTCGCCGCGCTCGATTTCCAGATTGATGTTGTTCAGCGCCTTGAAACCGGAGCCATAGGTCTTGGACAGATTTGAAACGGATATGATGGAAGGCATGGGTGGATCGCAGGTCTGGGCAGTGCGTGAAAGGTCTGGTCGGGCGAGGGACGGAGACAGGCAGGGCTGGACAGATAGGGAGGCTGGCGCGGTTGTGCAATCGGCTTGCCATCCCCTTCCGAAAGATATGCAGACCAAGAACAGATGCCGGCGGGGCCTTGCATTTTCCGCTGATGTCCGCGGGGAGCCAATCAAAATATGCTTGGTCAACCAAAGCAAGATCACACGACCGCCAGGGGAGGGCGCCGGACCTTGTCATTTTACGACAGATTTCTCGCGGGATCGCTCGTTGCCACGGCGCTCGTGATGCTGCCGGCCGGCGGTTGCAGCGCGGCCGACACCGCCATCAAGCTTGGCAATACCGCGCCCTATAGTGGGCCGGCGTCCGCCTATGGCACGATCGCGCGGGCCGAGGCGGCCTATTTCCAGATGCTCAACGATCAAGGCGGCATCAATGGGCGCAGGATCGAGTTCCTGACCCTCGATGACGCCTACTCGCCGGCCAAAACGGTCGAACAGACCCGCAAGCTTGTCGAGCAGGACGACGTGCTGGCGATGTTCAGCTCGGTCGGCACCGCGCCCAATATTTCCGTGCAGAAATATCTCAATGCCAAGCGCATCCCTCAACTGTTCGTCTCATCCGGCGCGACGCGGTGGAACGATCCTGAGCATTTCCCATGGACGGTCGGTTTCAATCCCACTTACGAACTCGAAGGCCGTCTCTACGCCCAGTATATCTTGCAGACCAGGCCGAACGCGAAGATCGCGGTGATCGCGCCGAACGAGGACGCGGGAAGGGATTACGTCAGGGGTTTCAAGGCGGGACTGGGCGAGCATGTCGATCAGCTCGTCTCCGAGACGACCTACCTCACCGCTGATCCGACGATCGATTCCCAGATGGTCACCATGCGGGAATCCGGTGCGGATGTTTTCTTCGCCGAGGCGACGCCCAAATTCGCAGCCCAGGCCATCAGGAAGGCCGCCAGCATGGGCTGGAAGCCGCTGATCATCCTGCCGTCGGTTTCGAACTCCTTCTCCGCGGTGCTGGAGCCGGCCGGCATCGAGAATGCGATCGGCGTGGTGACCGGGCTTTACCTCAAAGACCCCAACGATGCGCGCTGGGCGGACGATCCCGCGCTGAAGGATTGGCTCGCATGGATGAAGAAGTACCAGCCGAACGCCTCTACCGGTGATCTATACAACGTGCAGGGCTACACGGCGGCGCAGATCATGGCTTTGGTGCTGCAAAGCTGCGGCGACGATCTTTCCCGCGACAACATCATCAAACAGGCCACTTCGCTGGACGGCGTTGCGATGCCGATGCTGCTGCCCGGCATCAAGATTTATACCGACCCGCACAACGTCACGCCGATACGGCAAATTCAGATGGCGCGGTTTGACGGAAAGTCCTGGCTGCTGTTCGGAGATGTCCTGGGCGGGAAATAACTGGTTCGCGGTGTTGCGTTCGGCGGGACGGGATCAGGTTTCGGGTGCGCTCACTGGAAATACTTGCTGATGATCAGCAGGTCGGATGTGGCGGGCTGCCGCCCGTTCAAGCTCGCTTCGATGACCCGCCGGCAGACTTCGGCGGTGGCTTCGTCCCTGAGATCGGTCGCGGCTTCGAGAACAGTCCGGGCCGCATCCAGCGCTCCATCCTGCTTGGACGCTTCACCGCTCCCGTTGGCAGTATCGCCTTTCCTGCCGAAGCCTCCGGCTGCGGCCTTGCCAAAAGCGGGCACGCCTTTGCCAAATGTAATCGCGTTCATGTTCATTGATTCCCCTTATGGTGCAGCCAGCGCGGGCTGCCGCTTCGCGCTTGCATCCGCTGCCCCGCCATTCTTGCGGGACTGATAGAATGCGAGAACGCTCCGCGATGTCTCGATGTTGAGGCGGCCATATTCGTTTTCCAGGTCCCTCAAATCCTGTGCGGTGATGCGGTGATCTTTTGCGCCGAGAAACAGCAAGGCCATCGTCGTATCCCAGGAGAAGTCGAGGGCTTTGGCCAGGATCAGCAGCATTTCCCGGTTCTTGTCCAGAAGCGCGCGCTCGATCACGTCACCCGGCAATGCGCACAGCAAGGACATCCCGATCGTGACCTCGTCGAGTCTGTGGGATCGCGCGTAGGTCGATATGCTGTTCTCGTTGAGGTTGCCCTGCTGATGCTGCGTCGCCACCACCCGCTTTGCGACGAAATGGCTTCGCGAGATCGGGCCGAATTTCGACTGCAGCGCGCCCGCGACCTCGGTCACTGACGACTGGATGTCCTTGGCCATATCCGGACGCTCGCGTTCGAGCCGCTTCTTCACATCGCTCGACGCTTTGGCGATCAGCTGCTGGAAGACGTGCCGGGGAATGTCCTTGCGCAGCCCCAATTGCTCGGCGAGGATGGAATCGCCCTCGGCCCGCTTGATCATGTGCAGGAAGCCGAAGTCGGAAAAACGCGCGCCGTTGTTCTGTGCAACCGAGTTCACCACTTCCTGGTTGCCGCGCGTCACCAGCTCGTCGGTCACCCTCTCCTCGAGGGATTGCCGTTTCGAGATCGCCAGCATGTGGGTCTGGCCCTTGGTGCAGACGTTGGCTACCAGCGCGTAAGGCTCGAGCTGCGTCGACTCGCGCAGGACCGGGCCCGCGACTTCGATCGCGTCGTCGAAGGCAAGCTTGTGAATGATATTGACAGGCGCGCGGTCGAAGCGGGCCAGCCGCTGCGACAGCTGGGCGCGGGCCGCGACTTCGATCTCGTCGGCCAGGCGGGTGATGACCTCGCCAAAGGTCCAGATTTCATCCTCGCTGAACCGGCCGGTGATCATCAGATCGGTGGTGTGCCACAACGCCCGCGCGCGGCTCTCAGGCGTCCCGCGCGTGACCGCTTCGTCGAGATCCCGCAAGAATGACGTCGCCTCGTTCTTCTTGGCGGTCTTGAATTGCAGACTCATCTTGCCAGCCTAGATCGCAAAAATGCGGAAAAAGGATTATCTGGCGGGGATGGTACTCCTCACGCGCAAGTTTTCGGTAAATGCGGCCGGGAAGTATTGTCGATCAAAATTCGCTCAAATGCGGTGGATTTGGTTAGCATTACAGTTGCGCTTTCGGAAGGCTTCTGAATCTATGGGCAACCATGATTCGGAGATCGTGGACGCGAGCAGCGTCGATAGAGGAGACGCTTGCGTTGTGGGCGGCGTCGCTTCGGGAGATCAAGAAGCGGATTCGTCCGTTGTTCACGCAAGAGCGTGTTGCGACGAATGCAGGCCTGTTCCTGGAAGGCTTGCTTGGAGATGAACAACGCAAGACCGGTTGGATGCGCGCGGAGGCGGCTGGCGATCCCGGCCCCTGGCGGCAGCAGGCGATCCTGGGTCGCGGAGATTGGGACGCCGATGCCCTGCGCGACACCGTACGTGACTATGTCATCGAGCATTTGGCGGATGACGATGCGGTGCTTGTGATCGACGAGACCGGCTTTCTCAAGCAGGGCAAGGCGTCGTGCGGGGTGGCACGGCAATACACCGGTTCGGCGGGCAAGATCACGAACTGCCAGATCGGAGTCTTCGCTTCCTACGTTTCGCGCCACGGTCATGCGTTCATCGATCGTGCGCTGTATCTTCCGAAGGAATGGACCGATGATCCGGATCGCCTGGAAGCTGCATACGTGCCCCCCGATGTCGGCTTTGCGACCAAGCCAAAGCTCGCGACGCGAATGATCGCACGCGCTATAGCCGCGGCTGTACCATTCAAGTGGGTTGCCGGTGACACCGTCTACGGTGTTGGCGACATCGAACAGCAGCTACGGCGGGCAGGCAAAGGCTATGTACTCGGGGTCAGCAGCGCTCATGTGTTTCAATCCTGGGGCAAGCGGCGATCCGTCGCCGGCACGGCCGCGGACATCGCCCGGACGCGGTGCCCGTCCGACTGGAAACGCCTGTCGGCAGGGGCCGGAACCAAAGGACCGCGGCTGCATGATTGGTGTTATCTCGAACTGGCCGATCTCGCGCTCGAAGAATTCAATAGCGCAAATCAAGGCCTGTGGACGCGCGGTCTGCTGATCCGTCGCCATATCGCCGATGGCGATCTCGCCTTCTTCACCATCTGGTGTCCAACGGGAACATCCATCGAAACGCTGGTGGCGGTCGAAGGCCATCGGTGGGCGATCGAGGACAGTTTCGAGACCGCGAAAAACGAATTCGGGCTCGATCACAACGAGAGCAGATCCTGGCATGGATGGCATCGCCATGTTTCCCTGGCGATGCTCGCCTTTGCCATGATGGCGGCGATCCGCCATCGCGCCAATCCGCCGCCCAAAAAAACGAACCGCCGCCCGCCGGCAAAAGCCAAAACGCGCCCACGCCGTCGCTGATCCGTTGGTCGATCCAGGAAATCCGCCGCATCGCCGTCAGGCTCGCTCGAAAGCGTATTCAACCCGCGCTTATCATCGCATGGTCATCCTGGCGGAGGGCTCACCAAGCTGCCGCTCAACGCGCTCACCTCAAGGCAAGAACGCAACTGTAATGCTAGGGCCTGTCCTCAATTAGGCGATTCCCAAGAGTATAGCGGCGTGATTTATGGGATGTCAGCTGATTCGGAGCTGACAGATGCGCCGCTACGCCCTTCGGGACGATCAATGGAACAGGATCAAGGATATTTTGCCGGGACGTGAGGGGCACGTCGGAGCTACGGCGAAAGACAATCGGCTGTTTGTTGAAGCAGTTCTCTATCGTTATCGCGCCGGCATTCCCTGGCGGGACCTGCCGGAACGATTTGGAGATCCGATCAAGATTCACACCCGATTTTCGCGCTGGGCAAAGAGTGGCGTATGGAAGAAGCTCTTCGAAATGCTGGCTGCCGACGCAGACAATGAATACGCCATGATCGACAGCACCATCGTCCGCGCGCATCAGCACAGCGCCGGCGCTCAAAAAAAGACGGCCAAGACCAGGCGATCGGGCGCAGCAAAGGCGGATTGAGCACCAAAATCCATGCAATGGTCGACGCCCTTGGCAATCCGCTGGCCTTCTTCCTGACGGCCGGCCAAGCCCATGATCTGGAAGGCGCCGATGCGCTGCTGCCTCACATGCGGGCCGAAACCCTGCTGGCGGATAAAGCCTTCGATGCCGACCAGCGCGTGATCGAACCTCTGCTCGCGGCAGGAAAAACATTCGTCATTCCGCCCAAGAGCAATCGAAAGGTTCAACGCCTCTACGACAAGGAAATATACAAGGCCCGCCACCTCATGGAGAACTTCTATTGTAGGCTCAAGCAATACCGAGCAATTGCGACCCGCTACGACAAGACCGCCAGAAACTTCCTCGCCGGTATCCATTTGGCCGCCGCGGTCATTTGGCTTAACTGAGGACAGGCCCTAGTATCCTGTCAGAAATGATGCAGCGCAACAGGACGGTCATCATACCTTCATTCCGCAGCCTGCGTGCAGAGGTCCGGATCAAGCAACTATGAACGGATCAGAGGCTGCCGGGATCGGCGAGGCAGGCTCACGCCCGCTCGACGAAACTGTCGACCACCTTCTTCTCGCCGGCCTTCTCGAACGCGATGGTGAGCTTGTTGCCGTCGATCTTCACGACATTGCCGTAGCCGAATTTCTGGTGAAACACCCGGTCGGAAAGCGCGAACTCCGAAATGGTGCCGGTGGACTTCGCGATCAGTTCGCCTTCGATCACCATCGGCGCGCGCTTGTTGCGCGCGAAGCCGTCACCCCGAGAGGACGTATCACCGCGCGAACCTGAGGTATCGCTATGCGAACCCGAGGTATCGCCGCGCGAACCGGAAAATGGCGACTGGCTTTCATTGAAGCCGCCGGCCTGTCCTTTGCGGCCGCTTTGGCCGCGGGCGCGGTTGGCCTGCGCGCGCTGCCAGCCCGGCGTCGTATAGTGTGAACCGAACGATTCCACATTGTCGAAGCGCGAGGGGCCGTAGCCACCCGAGCCGCCCCAGCCCGAGCCGCCCTTGGATTCCGTGATCTCGACATTGTGGGCCGGCAACTCGTCGAGGAAGCGCGACGGGATCGTCGTCGTCCAGGTGCCGTGAATGCGCCGGTTGGTGGCGAAATAGAGCTTGGCGCGGCGGCGGGCGCGGGTCAGGCCGACATGGGCGAGACGCCGTTCTTCCTCCAGTCCAGCGCGGCCCTGTTCGTCGAGCGTGCGCTGGCTCGGAAACAGGCCTTCCTCCCAGCCCGGCAGGAAGACGTTGTCGAACTCGAGTCCCTTGGCCGAATGCAGCGTCATCAGCGACACCGCATCGTCCTCGGTGCCGCCTTCGCGGTCCATCACCAGCGAAATGTGTTCGAGGAATCCCTGCAGGTTCTCGAACTCCTCCATCGAGCGGACCAGTTCCTTGAGGTTTTCGAGCCGTCCGGCGGCGTCGGCGGAACGGTCCTTCTGCCACATCTCGGTGTAGCCGCTCTCGTCGAGCACGATTTCAGCCAGTTCGGTGTGCGCGGTCACCTCGCGCTGCGCGCGCCAGCGGTCGAAACTGGCGAGCAGGTCGCGCAGGGCGCCGCGGGCTTTCGGCTTCAGCTCGTCGGTCTCGACCACGGCGCGGGCGGCCTCGAACAGCGGAATACGCCGCTTGCGGGCATGGTCGTGCAGCATCTGCACCGTGGCGTCGCCGAGGCCGCGCTTGGGCACATTGACGATACGCTCGAAGGCGAGGTCGTCGGCGGCGGAATTGATCACCCGCAAATACGCCAGCGCGTCGCGGATCTCGGCGCGCTCGTAGAACCTCGGACCGCCGATCACGCGATAGGGCAGGCCGAGCGTGACAAAGCGATCTTCGAATTCGCGCATCTGGAACGACGCCCGCACCAAAATGGCAATATCGTTAAGCTTGTGGCCGGCGCGCTGCAGCTCCTCGATCTCCTCGCCGATGGCGCGGGCCTCCTCTTCGGAGTCCCAGGCGCCGGTCACGGTGACCTTCTCGCCGTCGACGTCTTCGGTGCGCAGCGTCTTGCCGAGCCGGCCTTCATTATGCGCGATCAGATGCGAGGCGGCGGCGAGGATGTGGCCGGTGGAGCGGTAATTGCGCTCGAGCCGAATGACCTTGGCACCCGGAAAGTCGTGCTCGAAGCGCAGGATGTTGTCGACCTCGGCCCCGCGCCAGCCATAGATCGACTGGTCGTCGTCACCGACGCAGCAGATGTTCTTGGGGTGAGACTGCGGCGTCATTCCGGTCATTTGCGCCGTCATTCCGGGATGGTCCGAAGGACCAGACCCGGAATCTCGAGATGAGTCCTCTTTACCTCCAGATTCCGGGTTCGCATCTTCGATGCGCCCCGGAATGACGGCGGAGGTGACGTGCCCCGGAATGACGGCAGGCAAAGCCGCGCCCGGCTTCGACGGCGCCTGCGCGAGCAGCCGCAGCCAGAGGTACTGGGCGACATTGGTGTCCTGATATTCGTCCACCAGAATGAACTTGAAGCGGTTCTGGTATTGCCGGAGCACATCGGGGTGTTCGCGGAACAGCCGGATGTTTTCCAACAGCAGATCGCCGAAATCGGCGGCGTTGAGGATCTTCAGCCGCTCCTGATAGCTCGCATAGAGCTTGCCGCCCTTGCCGTTGCCGAACACCGCGGCTTCGCCCGGCGGCACCTGCGAAGGCGTCAACCCGCGATTCTTCCAGCCGTCGATCAACCCGGCCAGCATCCGCGCCGGCCAGCGCTTGTCGTCGATGCCTTCGGCCTGCAACAGCTGCTTCAGGAGCCGGACCTGGTCGTCGACGTCGAGCACGGTGAAATTGGATTTCAGCTGCACCATCTCGGCATGGGTGCGCAGGATCCGTCCGCCGATGGAGTGAAAGGTGCCGAGCCACGGCATGCCCTCGACCGCCTGGCCGAGCATCTGGCCGAGGCGCAGTTTCATCTCGCGCGCCGCCTTGTTGGTGAAGGTGACCGAGAGGATCTCCCCCGGCCGCGCCCGCCCGGTCGAGAGGATATGGGCGATGCGGCAGGTCAGCACGCGCGTCTTGCCGGTGCCGGCGCCGGCCAGCACCAGCACGGGACCATCCAGCGATTCCACCGCCTCGCGCTGTTCCGGATTGAGGCCGGCGAGGTATTGCGGGGTCGCAGCCGCCCGGGCGCGCGCGGCGATGCCGCCAGCCGCGGGCCGGTGGTCGGGAACGCCGTGATGGGTCAGCTTGTTCGGCTCGGTCATAAGCGATTCGTCTTGTGCCCCACGATGGCACCGCGGGGCCGTGAAGGGGAGCCTTGATAGCAGGATTAAGGGGCATATAGGGCGTTGGCAGCCGATTTGACAGGAGTTTTCCCGGGCTGGCTGGGCGCTCTATTTCGCCGGCATCGCGATTTTTCGGCCGATGCCCTCGGGACGCGGCACCGCCGCATGCGCCTTCGCCACCGCCGCGATGCGGGCGCGGATGTCGGGCGGAAACGGCGCAGTCTTTCGCGCGGCCATGTCGATATGGATGGTCATGTTTTCCGAAGTCGCCGACAGCCAGCCTTCGCTGGCGTGGCGCAGTTCCTCGAAAGTGTGCAGCCGCTTCTCGTCCGCTGCCACGAGCAGGATCGAAACCTGCACGGGATCGCCCAGATGAATCTCGCGCAGGTAGCGCACATGGCATTCGGCGGTGAAGGTCGAGCCGTGGCGCGTCTTCATGTAGGTCGGGCCGATCCCCAGTTGCAGCCATAATTCGTCGATGGCGCGATCGAACATCACGTTGTAATAGGCCATGTTTAGATGGCCGTTGTAGTCGATCCATTGCGGCTCGATCTGCATCACCGACGACAGGAATGGCGCGGGCCGCAGCGTGAGATCGTCGTCGGCAGAACGTGTCGTCATGGTGTCCATTCCGTCGGTTGGGGGCATGATCCCTTGACCCCCTTTATATCCTTTGCCACCGTACCTTTGCCGGGAGGATTTTGATTTGGGAACAAAGATAACCAACAATTTGAAGCGGCCGGAGCCCAGGGCGCTGGCGGCGACCATCGAGGCGCTCGCCGCGCGGTTCGGCAACCGGCTGATCACATCAAAGGCGGTGCGCGAGCAGCACGCCCATACCACGACCTGGCTGGAATCGCAGCCGCCGGACGCGGTGGTCATGGCGCAGGAGACAGCAGACATCCAGGACGTGGTGCGGATTTGCGCCAAACACGGTGTTCCCGTGATCGCGTTCGGCACCGGCACTTCGCTGGAGGGACAGGTCAATGCGCCTGCGGGCGGCATCTCGATCGATCTTCGCGACATGAACAAGGTGCTGGAAGTCCACGCCGAGGATCTCGATTGCGTGATCCAGCCCGGCGTCACCCGCAAGGCGCTGAACGAGCATTTGCGCGACCAGGGCGTTTTCTTTCCGATCGATCCCGGCGCCGACGCCTCGCTCGGCGGCATGGCGTCGACACGCGCCTCCGGCACCAATGCCGTGCGCTACGGCACGATGCGCGACAACGTGCTGGCGCTTAAAGTGGTGCGCGGCGACGGCGAGATCATCACCACCGGCACGCGGGCGAAGAAATCCTCGGCCGGTTACGACCTCACCCACCTGTTCGTCGGCGCCGAAGGCACGCTCGGGATCATCAGCGAACTCACCATCAAGCTGCGCGGCATTCCCGAAACCATCGCGGCGGCGGCCTGTTCGTTCGAGAGCGTGCGCGGCGCCTGCCAGGCGACGATACTGGCGATCCAGACCGGCATTCCCGTCGCGCGCATCGAACTGCTCAACGCCGAGCAGGTAGCCGCCTGCAATTCCTATTCGAAACTGTCGCTGCCGGAGACCCCGCTGTTGCTGCTGGAATTTCACGGCAGCGACAACGACGTCGCCGAGCAGTCGAGGAATTTCGGCGAGATCGCCAAAGAATGCGGCGGCGGCGATTTCACCTGGACCACGCGGCCCGAGGACCGCACCAAACTGTGGCAGGCGCGGCACGACGCCTATTGGGCGGTGAAAGCCTTGCGTCCCGGCGCCGGCGTGGTGGCAACCGACGTATGCGTGCCGATCTCGCGGCTTGCCGATTGCGTCACCGAGACCGAAGCCGATCTGAAGCGCCTCCATCTGCAGTCGCCGATCGTGGGTCATGTCGGCGACGGCAATTTCCACTGCTCGCTGTTGTGCGACGTCGAGGATTCCGAGGAGATGGCGCGCGGCGAGGAGTTCATGCATCGCCTCGTCGAACGGGCGCAATCGATGGGCGGCACCTGCACCGGCGAGCATGGCATCGGACAGGGCAAGCAGAAATACCTCAAGACCGAGCTCGGCCCGGAAGCCCTCGACGCCATGCGCGCGATCAAACGGGCGCTCGATCCGCAGAATATCTTCAATCCCGGGAAAATAATTCCGGCGGAATAGAGTGCGTATGTACCGGGGCTCATCCGCCCGATCTCCGCCCCGCCGCAAAAAGCCTTCTGCACCGCCAACTCTTCCTCAGGAGCGATCAAGCCTCAATTCAGTCCCAATCGGTTGGTTACCGAGGCTGGCACAATGCCGGCCATTTCAGGTAATATGTGCTTCACCTGTTGCGCGGCGCTTTTTCGATTCCTTTCAACCGGGCATAACAATGCGCCTCCGCTGGCATATCCTCGCCGCTGCCGTGATCCTCACTGCCACTCCGTCCATCGCCGAGCCGGAGAATGACGGGAATTTCAGGCAAGGTCCGGCCAGCGCGAAGGCGCTTTACGCCGAGGATGTCGCGAACGAACTCAGGCCGCAGGAACCGGATACGGACCTGTTGGCGTTGATGTCGGGGAAGTGCAGCACGCTAAAGGTCGCCGGACGCGATTTCGCGTGCAGGACTGTTGCATACGCCCACAGCACCCGAGGCCGGGCCTATTTCACCATCGCGCTCGACGACCCGGCTGACCACAGCCACATCATCTCGTTTTCGGGCGAGAATGGCCGCAGGTCGCAGGATAATCTGTACGAGCTGACGGTCGACCGGATGCTGCTGAACTCCAAGAACAGGCCGAAGGTCGATGGCCTGCCGGTGCCGTTCGTCGAATTATCGGCCGGAATGTGCACGCAGCTTGGAAACTTCGCCGCGGGGCAGGTTTCCAGCATTTCCTGCACCGCGACCGACAAGAATGGCAGGAAATACGAATTGCAATTCGAGTCCGATGGCTCGCCTATTGCAATACGGAGGGTCAAGCCGTCCCCGCCGACCATCCGACAACGCGGCTAGATTGCGGGGGTTCTCAAGATTCCGCCGCGGCGGAGAATCAGATCGCGGCCTTCCCGGACGGCGTCCGGCGGCGCTTTTGCAGAGCGATAAGCTGCCCGATGACGGCAAGACTTCCATTGAGAAAAAGCGCCTCGCGAATACCGATAGAGCCCACCGTAATCCCGGTTACAAAACTTCCGATCGAGACACCCCCGCGCAACGCGAGCATGTAAAGGCTCACCGTCTGACCCAGCAGCCGCGGCGGTGCCGCGGACTGCAGGAGCGCGTTGGCCGACGTATTGCTCACGTTCATCGAGATCCCGGCAAAGATCAGCAAGGCGGCCAGGCCCCATAGCCATGGCGTCAGGGCAGCGAGCATCACAATGACGCCGTAACCGATCGCAAACCACGAACTGAGCCGGCGGCGGTCGAGGCCGGTATCGACCGCAAGCAACATCAGCGCGCCAAGCAGCCCGCCGAGCCCGAACGCGCCCATTGCGCCGCTGAAATTGGTCACGTCTCCATGCAGGGCATCCTTGATCAGAATTGGACAGAAGACGATCAGGGGACCGCACAGAAGGCTTGTCAGAAACACCGTTATCAGCGCGCCGCGGAGCTTTGGCTGGCGCAGGATGTGCTGAAAGCCGGTCAGGGGGCGCCGCGCGGACGCGGCGCGACCAGTATCGCCAGACGCGGTTCGCCCGCGCGGGAGGATCCAGAGCGCGACGAGGATGAAGGGAACGTACGAGGCTGCATTGACCGAAAAGCATGCGACCGCTCCTATGCTTGCCATCAGCGCGCCTGCCAGGGCCGGACCGATAATGCGCGACAGATTGAACTGCGTCGCATTCAACGCGAGCGCGGCGGCGATCTGATCGCGCCCGACGAGGGAAGGCACGATGGTCTGAAATGAAGGCATCGAGAGCGCATCGGTAATGCCCACCACCAGTGACAGTGCGACGACCATCCATGGCTGCACCACGCCGGTGAGGATCAAGACGACCAATGCCGCGGGGCAGAGCATCTCGATCGACTGGTAGATTGCGATGACCCGCCGGCGGTCGCCCCGGTCCGCCAGCACGCCGCCGACCAGCGTCAATAGCCAGGCTGGTGCGGCCATCGCAAAGGCGTCCAGTCCGATGACGAACGAAGATGCGCCGATGCTCAACAGCAGCCAGGGCTCCGCTACCTGTTGGGTCCAGGTACCCATGTTCGAAAGCAGATTGGCAAACCAGAAAGTGCCGAACCGGCGGCTGAACAGGAGGTCGAGCGACCTGCGAAAAGGGGTCATCCTGATTGCGGACCGTTTTCCTGCGGCTCAAATATCTTGCCGGCGGTGCAGAGCCTGTGCTCATAAGACATGACGGCCGCGACTATACCACGGCTATCTGTGCTTTCAGGACTTCGGGGCATGGCGATGAGGTGGTTCGGGGGGCAGAAGCCCAAAGAGATATGGGAGGAGGATATCCAGTGGCCGATCGGGGATATCGAGGCCGCGCACAGGATTCGCGATATCTGCCGCTCCGCTGCCGATAGCGCCGAGAAGGTGGCTGGCTTCGCTGGCCCCCCGGACAACAACGAGAACCAATACCAGGCCGAACGGTATGAACGCGCCGCCAGGACCGCGATGGAGATCGCCATGAAAATCGTCGATGACCTGTTGCGCGATTCCGCCGTGCGACAGATCGTCGGCCTGTGCCTGAAGGCCAACGATCTGAGGACGGCGCGGATCCTGTTTCGCGCGATTCAGGCGGCGTCGATCAGGGAGGACGTGCTGCAGGAACATCCGATCCTGCGGCAATGACGCGGATTTCCCGCCGCTCATGCCGTTCTACCGCAACGTCCGCCTGGGAACGGCCGCTCCGACGCCTCACATGCCGGGTTCGATCGGCTTTTCGATCGCGCCGCCGTTTTCGGCCCAATCCTTGAAGCCGCCGATATTGTAGACGTGGCTGTAGCCCATGTCCTTGAGCAGCTTGCCGGCGAGTGCGGCGCGGCCACCGGATGCGCAATAAAGGATCACGGTCTTGTCCTTGGTGAAATTCTTGTCGTGGTAGGGCAACTCGGGGTCGGCGCGAAACTCCAGCATGCCGCGCGAGACGTGCACGGCGCCGGCGACCTTGCCGCTCTTCTCGACTTCCGGCGCGTCGCGCACGTCGACCACCAGCGTGTTGCCCTTGCTGATCATCTCGTTCGCCCGGGCCGGCGTGATCTTCGGCACCACGGCGTTGGCCGCCTCCATCATATGCTTGACACTCAGCGCCATCTTTACCTCCTTGGTAGTTGAACAAGCCATCGCGTTGCTTGACGACATTGACGATATAAGGTTCCTGCGGCGGACGCCATGACCTCAGCGGTGCCCTCGATATCGGAACAAGGACCTCGATGCGGCTTCCCTTCTTCTACGGCTGGGTCATGATTGCGGTGACCTTCGTCACCATGGCGATCGGCGTCAACGCCCGCACCGCCTTTTCGCTGTTCTTTCCGCCGATCATCGACGAGTTCGGATGGGAGCGCGGCATCACCGCCGGCGCCTTCTCGTTCGGCTTCGTGGTTTCTGCGAGCGTTAGCCCGTTGATCGGCCGGCTGATGGACCGGCTGGGTCCCCGCAGCGTGATGGAACTCGGCGTCGCGCTGATGGCGGGCGGCCTGTTGCTGGCGCCGCTCACGACGCAGCCATGGCATCTTTATCTGACCATCGGCGTGTTGGTCGGTGCCGGCAGCATCTGCCTCGGTTATTCCGGACAGTCCCTGTTCCTTCCGAACTGGTTCAACCGGCGGCGCGGCCTCGCCATCGGCCTTGCCTTCGCCGGAGTCGGCATCGGCTCGGTCACGCTGCTGCCGTGGGTGCAGCTCATGATCGATCGGTCCGGCTGGCGGACCGCCTGCACGGCGATGGGCCTTCTGGTTCTCGTGGTACTCGCGCCGATCAACCTGCTATTGCGCAAACGTCCGGAAGACATCGGACTGCGGCCGGATGGCGAGGCCGCGCCTTCGGCGTCATCCGCAAAGCCGGTATCGAATATTGTCGATCCCGACTGGGCCGGCATCGACTGGACGCTGAAGCGCGCGCTCGCGACCGCGCGCTTCTGGTGGCTTGCGATCGGCTATTGCGGCGGCCTGTATGTCTGGTACGCGGTGCAGGTGCATCAGACCAAATACCTTCTCGACATCGGCTTCAGTCCGAGCGTCGCGGTCTGGGCGCTCGGCGCGGTCAGCCTGCTTGGCATTCCCGGCCAGATCCTGCTTGGGCACGTCTCCGACCGGGTCGGGCGCGAATGGATCTGGTCCACAAGCTGCGCCGGCTTTGCGATCTGCTTTGCGGCGCTGATTGCGCTTGCGCACTATCCGACGCTGACGCTGGTGTATTTGATGGTGTTTGCGCAAGGCGCTCTCGGCTACGGCCTGACCTCCATCATGGGGCCGGTGGTGGCGGAGATATTTCAGGGCAAACATTACGGCAGCATCTTCGGCACCATCATGATGGTAGCGCTCGCCGGCGGTGCCGCGGGTCCTTTTGTCACGGGCGTTCTGCACGACCTTTCAGGCAGTTACACGCTGGCCTTCATGATCGGTATCGGCGTGAGCGGCCTTTCCGCGTTCGCGATCTGGCTGGCATCGCCGGGCAAAATTCGCGCGGTCGCGGGCCGGCTGCACCGGGTGCAGGCCTAGAGCGAGATGACCTTTCGTTAAATCGTCATCTCGCTCTATCTTTTTGTTTGAGCATGGTCTTTTCGGAGAACCGGTGCCCACTTTGCGCTAACGCGGCCCTTCGGGTCCGGATCATGCTCCAGGACCCTTGGCCCATCTAGCGGCTTGCCGTGACCGGCGGCATTTGGGTTTAATCGGCCACCAATAGGAGGACGCCCATGAACGAGCATGTTCAGGCTGCGACGACCGAGTCGCTGTTCAATCCGCTATCGCCGGAGTTCATTCGCGATCCCTATCCGCATTACGAGCGGTTGCGCCGCGCCGACCCCGTGCATCTCACCTCGCATGGCCAGTATCTCGCGAGCCGACATGCCGAGGCGAGCCTGGTGCTGCGCGACAAGCGCTTCGGCAAGGATTTTGTCGAGCGCACGACGCGGCGTTATGGGCCGAAAATCATGGAGGAGCCGATCTTTCGCAGCATGAGCCACTGGATGCTGCAGCAGGACCCGCCCGATCACACCCGTCTGCGCGGCCTCGTGGTGAAGGCCTTCACCGCGCGCCGGGTCGAGGACATGCGGCCGCGCATCCAGGAGGTCGTCGACCAGACGCTCGATCGCATCGCCGCCCAGGGGCATATGGACCTGATCGGGGATTTTGCGTTCCGTCTCCCCGTGACCATCATCTGCGACATGCTCGGAATTCCGGAAGAATACCGCGAGGCGTTTTACACCGGCTCCCGCGACGGCGGCCGCATCCTCGATCCGGTGCCGCTGACGCCGGCCGAAATCGCGCAAGGGAACGCCGCCAACCTCATGGCGCAGATGTATTTTCAGCAGCTGTTCGAGTTGCGTCGGAAGAATCCCGGCGACGACCTGACGACGCAATTGGTGCAGGCCGAGGAGAATGGCAGCAAGCTCTCCAACGAGGAACTGACCGCCAATATCATCCTGCTGTTCGGCGCCGGCCACGAGACCACCGTCAATCTGATCGGCAACGGGCTGCTGGCGCTGTACCGCAATCCCGATCAGCTGGCGCTGCTCAAGGCCAATCCCGGCCTCATCACCAACGCGATCGAGGAGTTCCTTCGTTACGATTCTTCGGTGCAGATGACCGGCCGCGTGACGCTGGAGGACATCGACGACCTCGGCGGCAAGAAAATCCCGCAGGGCGAAACCGTGCTCTGCCTTCTGGGCTCGGCCAACCGGGATCCTGCAGTTTATCCCGACCGGCCGGATCGTCTCGATATCACCCGGCCCAATGTGCGCCCGCTGTCGTTCGGCGGGGGTATTCACTTCTGCCTCGGCGCCCAGCTCGCGCGCATCGAGGCCGAGATCGCGATTGCGACCCTGCTGCGCCGCTTGCCGGACCTGCGGCTCGACGACGCGGAGAATCCGGAATGGCGGCCGACCTTTGTCCTGCGCGGCCTCAAAAGGCTGCCCGCAAGCTGGTGATGGCGGCCGGCTTAAGGTTGTCACGCGACGATGCTGTGACTTCGCCACAGTTGTCTCTAATATATGCCATTGCTCCGGCACTGATTTCGGCGTGGCGTGGGGTCGCCTTCGGATCCGGGCGCGCGAGCGAGAGCGACGCGCCAAGCCATGGGGCCGGATGAGGCGGGGGCGCCTTCAAGGGGAGACACCGTGCAGACGACGCTGCTCGGACTGGCGATTGCCTTCATCATTGCGCTGGTCGCCGCGCTGATCGGGCCGTACTTCATCGACTGGAACCAGTTCCGGCCGCAATTCGAGGCTGAAGCCACCCAAGTGATCGGTGCCCCGGTGCGGGTGGCGGGCGAGCTGGAGGCGCGGCTGTTGCCGTCGCCGTCGCTGCGGTTGCGCTCGGTGGTGGTTGGCGGCGCCAACGATCTCGGCAAGGTTCGTGCCGACAAGCTCGACGTCGAGTTCAGCCTGGGTTCGCTGATGCGGGGCGAATGGCGCGCCACCGAACTGACCATCGGCGGCATGGCGCTCGATCTCGGGCTCGATCCGAAAGGCGGGATCGATTGGCCGGCGTCGACCGGCAAATTCAATCTGGGGACGCTTTCGATCGACCGGCTGAACCTGACCGGCCGCATCGCGCTGCATGACGCCTTGAGCCACGGCACGCTGGAGCTGAACGACATTGCCTTTTCCGGCGACGTGCGCTCGCTGGCGGGCGCGGTGCGGGGCGACGGCAACTTCGTGCTGTCGGGCACCCGCTACCCGTTTCGCGTCTCATCCGGGCAGAGCGCCGACGGCAGCGGCACCCGCGTTCACTTCAACATCGATCCTGGCGCGCGCGCCATCTCCGCCGATCTCGACGGCGTGCTGAGCTTCGAGGCGCGCGCCCCGCACTTCGAAGGCGCGGTCACGCTTGCCGCCCCCGCCGGGCCCAAGGCGAAAGGTGGCGCCGATGCGTCACTGACGCCGTGGCGGGTTTCGGCCAAGGTCAAGGCCGATCATGCCGCAGCAAGGCTCGAGCAGATCGAGGCAAGCTACGGCCCTGAGGACACCGCGCTGAAATTTGCAGGCACGGGCGACGTTCGTTTTGGCGCCTCGCCGCTGCTTCACGCTGCGCTGTCCGCGCGGCAGCTCGACGTCGACAAGTTTGCCGCCAAGGACAATGGTGCCAAGGACAATGGCGCCACGGAGCCGCTACGGGTGTTGTCCGTCGTGCGCGCGCTCATCGCGGCCCCGCCGGAACCGCCGATCCCGACACAGATCGAGCTTGCCGCCGAACAGATCCTGCTGGGTGGGCGTCCGCTGCAGAATTTTGCCGCCGATCTGCGTACCGACGCGAAATCGTGGACCGTCGACCGGCTGGATTTTCGCGCGCCGGGCGCAACCCGCCTGTCTCTGAGCGGCAGCAACGCGCAGGCTGGTCCGTCCGGCGGTTTCAAGGGCGCGCTCAGCGTCGAGTCATCCGATCCCGACGCGCTGGTGATGTGGTTGCAAGGCCGCAGCGACTCGACCTATCGCAGTCAGAAGCCGATGCGCCTGCACGGCGACGTCAATGTCAGTCCGGATCGCTTTGCGATCGACGCCATCAAGGCGGAGATCGACGGCGGGGACGTCGAAGGGCGCATCGCGGTTTCCCATGATAGGGCGAGCGGCGGCGCAGCGCTCGAGGCGGAGTTGAAGGCCGAACGCCTCGATCTCGATGCCGCTTCTGCGTTCGCGCGCGCGCTCCTGGGCCCGCAGGCGGAGTGGCCGGAGCAGGCGACGATCTCGCTGGATATCGCCCACGCCATTTCGGCCGGTCGGGACTTGCATCCGTTGATGGCCAAGCTCGGCTACGGTGCGAAGACGGTCTCGCTCGACCGTCTCAAGATCGGCGAGGCCAGCGGCGTCATGGTGGAGGGCACAGGCGCGTTCGACCGGATCAATGCGACCGGAGAGCTGGCGCTGAATTCGAGCGCCGCATCGCTGGGGCAGATCACCGGACTTATTGCTCCGTTGGCGCCGTCGGTTGCTTCACGGCTCAATTCGATGGGGCTCGGTCCGGGCCCGGCGCACCTCAAGCTCGCGCTCGCGGTCGACAAGGACGCCGACCACGCCGATCGCGCCACTGCGCGCGCCACGCTGGATCTCGACGCGCCGCAGTTCAAGGGCACCGCCACGATCGCGGCCAAGCCCGAGGCCGCGGCGCTGCGCGGGATCGATCTCGACAAGCTCCGGCGCAGCGAAATCAGCCTGGAATCGAAACTGTCGTCGGAGCAGGGCACTTCTCTGCTCGCGCTGCTGGGACTGGACGGCACGATCGCGGCGGCCGACGGTCCTGGGCAATTCCAGGGGTCGGTGACCGGCGTGTGGGGTGCGCCGCTGCGGTTGAAGATCAGCCTCTCGGGAGCGGGCCTCGACGCCGACGCGCAGGGCACCGCCGAACCCTGGGCGCCGCAGCCCAAGGGCAGCGTCGCCTTGAAGGCGCGCAGCGTCAATCTCGCGCCGCTGTTCGATCTCAAACCTTCGGACAAGCTCGCGCAAAACATCAGCCTGTCGTCGCACGTGTCACTGCAAGGCGGCAAGCTGACCTTCGAAGACCTGGACAGCGCGATGGCGGGTTCGCGGCTGCGCGGGCGCGTGGCGGTGACGCTGGACGGCGAACACAACGTCGAGGGCGAGGTCGGCCTCGACGCGCTCGAGCTTGCGCCGGCCTTCGCGCTGGCGATCGGCGTCGCGGGACGCGACGCGGCCGAGCCGCTTGGCTCCGGGCTGTTGAAGGGCTGGCGCGGCCAGATTGCGTTTCAGGCGCTGCGCGGGCTTTTTCCGGGCGGCACCGAATTGCGCCCCGTCAGCGGCACCGTCAAGAGTGACGGTCAATCACTGGTGTTCGACGCGCTCAAGGGCGGCATCGGCGGCGGCAAGGCGAGTGGCAGTATCGATGCCCGACAGACCGCGAACGGCCTTGCGCTGAATGCGCGCCTTCAGTTCAGCTCCGTCGACGGTGGCGCTTTGCATTATCGCGCGCTGACGATGCCCGCGGGCCGCGCCTCGATGCAGATGACGCTGGCAAGCCAGGGCCGCAGCGCGTCCGCGCTGACCGGCGCGCTCTCGGGCAGCGGAACCGTGACGCTGGAATCCGCTGCTATCGCCGGTCTCGATCCGCGCGCCTTCGATGTCGCGATCCGCGCCAGCGACGCTGGCCAGGCGACCGACGACATCCGGCTGCGCAAGATCGTCGAACCGGCGCTGGCGGGCGGCGCGTTGTTGGTCGCGTCGGCGCAAATTCCGTTCACGGTCCGGGACGGCCGGCTTCGCTTCGGTCCCACCTTGCTCGATGCCGAAGTCGCCCACGCCGTCGTTTCCGGTGGTTACGATATTCCGGCCGATCAAGCCGACATTCGTGCGACCGTGACCTCGGCGGAAGGAGGGCAGGCGGCGAGCCATCCGGAAATCCAGGTGTTTGCCGCCGGTTCGCCCGATGCGCTCAATCGCACGGTCGACGTCGCGGCGCTGTCGTCGTGGCTGGCGGTGAGGGCGATCGACCGCGAGACCCGCAGGCTGGATTCGATTGAGCGCGGAGAACCAACGTCCGCGGCAACGCCGGCGTCGATTCCACCGGCGGCCGCCCAGCCCCGTGCTGTCGCGCCGGAGGTAACTCTGCCGAGCCTGCCTTCTTCCGAGATGCCGCCGCCCGGCCGCGATCCGCGCCGGTTTCAACCGAAGCCGAAAGTCGGCGCGCCGCGTCCGCCGGCTGCGCCGCCTGCGGCCAATGCGTCCCCGGGCACCAACGCTCCCGTCGTGAGCCAGCAGGTCCCGCCGCTGCCGCCGCCGATCGAAGTGCGTCCGGCACCAAGTGTCGCCGCCCGACCGCCGCGGCCGAAACCGCCGCTGGTGCTGACGCCGCCGCCGGCTCCCGGTCCATCACAGCCGGCATTCTAGGAAGAAGTTCTCGGCAGTTATTTCGCCAGGTCAAAACAACGGCAGGGTGGCCCGTCACCGCATACATGCGTCTATGTGAAAACGGACCTTCTCGCCTCCTGGCGCCGGATGTACGGTGCAGTCGCATTCGCCGCGATCGGGTTCGTCGTTTCTAACCAGGGTTCCAGCTGGCTGACATGGCTGTCACGCTGAATGAGATCTGTCACTGGATCGACCAGACGGCGTTGAGCCAGGCGATCCAGGCGGCAAAGTGGCCTGTGCCGACGGTGCAGACGATCCACATTCTCGCGATTGCGGTCGTCGCAAGCTCTGCGCTGATGGTCGATCTTCGCCTGATCGGCGTGTTCTGGGCGAACCGGCCGATGAAAGAGGTTACGTCGCGGTTCTTGCCGCTGGTCTGGTGGCCGTTGCTGATCCTGCTCGCCACGGGCATTATCATGATCATCGCAGAGCCGGCGCGCTCGCTGAAGAATCCGGCATTCCAGCTCAAGATGCTGCTGTTGATCGCGGCGCTGATCGTCACCGGGCTGTTCCAGTTTCTCCAGCGCCGCAATGCCAGCTTCGGCGATCTGCGCTCCGGGCCGCGCGCCGCCGCTGCGACGCTTGCCATTGTCTCGATGCTGCTGTGGTCCTCGATCATCTTCGCGGGCCGCTGGATCGCCTATTTCGCATGACCGGATCGAACTCCGCAGCCAGCCTGTCGAACACAAGGGATGTCCTCAGTGGAGATTGACCGCGTTCTGGGTTGGCTCCAGGCAACCCCCATCGCCAGTGCGATCGCCGAAGATGAAATCCTTTTTCCGTGGATCGAATCCGTTCACGTTTTGGCGATCGTGCTGGTGGTCGGCACGATCTCGATCGTCGATCTCAGGCTGCTCGGCGTTGCTTCGCTCGATCTCACGGTGCGCCGGGTGATGCGCGACGTGATCCCCTATACCTGGGGCGCATTCGCCGTTGCCGCGATCACGGGGTCCCTGCTGTTCTCGTCGGACGCCGTGCATTACGCCCACAATTTCTTCTTCCGCGGCAAGCTTGTGCTGCTTGCGCTGGCTGGCCTCAACATGGCGGTGTTTCATCTCGTCGGCGTTCGAGACATCGAACGCTGGGACACGGGAACCGGCCGCACGGCAATCGCAGCCAAGGCTGCCGCGGCGATTTCTCTGCTGCTCTGGATCGCCGTGGTCGCGTTCGGTCGCGAGATCGGCTTCACGATGCACTGACTTCACTTTGCGAAGAGTTATCGCTACTTTGAAAGCCGTTCGTCGGGTCACCTTGTTTTTCGGAGAACTGCTCGTGAAATTGGGTTCACTCGGTATCATCGTCGCAGGTCTGCTGGCTACGCTGGTGGCGCCGCTGCCTATGGCCTCCGCACAAGCGCCCAAGAAGGCGCCAACCGTCATCAACCCGCCGCCGACGGCTCAGGATTGGGCCGATCTTGCCAAATTGCCGGATTGGAGCGGCGTGTGGAATCCGAAAATCAGCGATCAGGATGCCCAGGTCAAAACCAATCCACCGCCGTGGAATAAGGCCGCCGCCAGGAAGATCGAGCAGATGTTCGCCGAGGAAAAGGCCGGCAAGCCGCGCCTGATCTTTTCCAACTGCCTGCCCGAGGCGCATCCATCCTGGATGCTGATCACCCACAACGCCATGGAAATCCTGTTTACGCCGGGCCGTGTAACGATGCTCGGAGAATCGGACGGCAACCGGCTTCGCCGCATCTATACCGATGGCCGCGGTCATCCGGAAGTTTCCGATCCCACGTTCCATGGTCATTCGATCGGGCATTGGGAGGGCGATACGCTGGTCGTCGATACCGTGGACATCACGCCGGAAGCACCACTTGCCGTCAGCGAGGCGGCCGGGCTTCCCAACAATGGCGACATGCACGTGATCGAACGCATTCACCTTGCCGACAAGGACATCCTGCATGATGACCTGGAAATCATCGCGCCGAAGATCCTGACCAAGCCGTGGAAGACGACGCGCATCTTCTTCCGGCAGCGCGCGCGCAAATTCGACATCGTGGAGGGCGTCTGCGCCACCGGCGACCTGGTGGAGCGGGTCAATGCGGACGGCGACCATATCTTCGTTCCCGTCGAAAAGTCCGAATGGGGCCACACGATCGCGGTTCCGGCCAAGTAGCCGGCAAAAACAACAGGAGATATCGATGCGACAACTTATGAAGGCGATCGGCGCGCTTGCCGCAGTTGCGGCTCTCGCCGCGGGAATAAGCTCGGTGGCCGCGCACCATTCGGCGTCCATGTTCGATTTCTCCAAGACGATGACGCTGAAGGGGAGCGTGGTGGAACTGCGCTGGGTCAATCCGCATGTCACTTTGACGCTCATGGGGTCGCTGAACGCGGACGAAGCGCCCGCCGAGTGGCTGATGGAAACAACGAGCCCCGGAAATCTGGTGCGGGTCGGCGGGTGGCGTCGCGATGTCGTCAAGCCGGGCGATCAGGTCGAGGTCGTATTCCACCCGTTGCGCGACTCCGACAAGAAGAGCGGGCTGATGAGACAGCTCACGGTGCTTGCGACCGGCGAAGTATTCGCCGCCAATATTCGCGACCAGGAAAAGCCCGGACTGGAGTAGACCCGCTCGATGCGATCGCATGCTCGTTTGCGCGCCGCGCTGGCCGGCGCCGTTGCGGCGCTGACGTTCGCCGTGCTGGTGGACCCGGCATCGGCGCAGGATCAGCCGGCGGCCAAGGACACGATCTTTGCCCGCAAGATCCTGATGGGCGCCATCGACATGAACATGGATGAGATCGAGACCATGCTGGCGCCGGAAGGCAAGCTGGTGCTCGCCGATGCCCAGGAGCACGCGGAGACGATCTCGACCATGCTGATGGCGTTTCCGCATCTGTTCCCGCCGGCCACCAATCAGTGGAAGCCAGGGGCCGAACGCGATCCCGCCACCGATACGTTCGCCAATCCCGATCTGTGGTCGAATTTTGCCGACTTCTACCAGCGCGCCACCGAGGCCTCGAAGATCGCCTGGAGCGCCAGCCGCGCCAAGCGGGCCGACGAATTCAGGCCGCTGATCGGGCAATTGCGCCAGCGCTGCAACGCCTGTCACGCCCTGAACCTGAAGACGGATTGATTTTGCGGGGGTGTGCGCCTCCACAGGCTGGAGCATGATCCGGAAAAGTGCGAAGCGGCTTTCCCTTAGCTACCAAACGCGGGACGCGTTTGCGCGGAGATAATGCTCAAACAAAGAGATAGAGCGAGATGACGATTTAACGAAAAGTCATGTCGCTCTAGGCTTGCGCCTGCGGCTTTGAATCCGGTGCGGGCGCAGGCGCGCAGGCGCGCGACCGGAAATATTCCAGCACGAAGAGGCGAATCGCAGACGACAGATTGCCTTGCTGGCGGTTGCCGTCGATCTCGCCCACGAGCTCGGACAGTGTCATGTTGCGGAGGCCCGAAATTTCCTTCATGCCGTTCCAGAACGCCTCTTCGAGGCTGACGCTGGTCTTGTGACCCGCGACCACGATCGATCGCTTCACGACGGGCGATTTCATGATGCATCCTCGCCGTCGATCCGGTGCTGGTCCAAGAGCTGCTGATCCAAGAGGTCGCTGGCGCGGCTGGCGCGACGCTCGTCCTGAATGCGTTCGGATTTGTTGCGGCCGAACCGCGCACGATTTGCCGCGGCTTCCTTCTCCGACCGATCTCGCGCGGCGCGCTTCCTGAATTGTTTCAGATTGACCACGTCCCCCATGCCAGTCCCCATTAAGCGATCTGCGGGCATGCGACGCGCTGACGAGGGCAGGAATGATGGCCGCGGCCGTCGGAGCGGATGCCGGCCATGCGGCGCAGTCCGGTCGGCCGTACAGAAATGCACTCGGCGCCCGCATCCAATCGCGGATGATACGCGCTAGCGAGCTCGGTCCTCATTTAAGAATTTCCCCATTATGCCTTCTGACCGGATCAAAAAAGTGCTGAGCTTTTCGAAAATATTTTTTGCTCTACCACGGGCCAGCGCCGTGGCGATAGTCGGTTATCCTAATTCTTTAGGCGGTATGATCCAGATATTTTTCGGCCAGGCTGTCTTGCACAGGCGCGATGCACCGTTCATCCGGGGCGTGTCATCTTCTCCGGCTTCACCAGCCGGTCGAATTCATCAGCGGAAACAAAGCCCAGCCGCACGGCCTCTTCCTTCAAGGTGGTTCCACGGGTGTGCGCTGACTTGGCGACTTTCGCGGCATTGTCGTAGCCGATCCTGGGTGCGAGCGCGGTCACCAGCATCAGTGAGCGCTCCATGAGTTCCTGGATGCGTTTCTCGTCGGCGCGTAGTCCCTCGATGCAGTGTTCTGTAAATGAACGGGCGACGTCGGCCATCAGTTGTATGGAATGCATCATACAATATGCCAGCACCGGCTTGTAGACGTTCAGCTCGAAATGGCCCTGGCTGCCGGCGGCGGTGATGGTCGCCTGGTTGCCGAACACCTGGCAGCAGACCATGGTGACCGCCTCGCACTGGGTCGGGTTGACCTTGCCGGGCATGATCGAGGAACCCGGCTCGTTCTCGGGCAGGATCAGTTCCCCCAGGCCGGAACGGGGGCCCGACCCGAGCAAGCGGATATCGTTCGCGACCTTGAACAGGCCGGTGGCCATCGCGTTGATGGCGCCATGGACGAATACGTAGGCATCGTTGGAGGCGAGCGCCTCGAATTTGTTGGCAGCGCTGGTGAAGGGCAGCTTGGTGATCCCGGCAACGTGCCTGGCAAACGCCTTGGCGAATTTCGGCTTCGAATTGAGGCCGGTCCCGACCGCGGTGCCGCCTTGCGCCAGCGGATACAGATCCCTGACCGCCACGCGCAACCGCGCAATGCCGCTCTCGACCTGCGCGGCGTAGCCTGAAAATTCCTGGCCGAGCGTCAGCGGCGTCGCGTCCTGGGTATGGGTGCGGCCGATCTTGACGATATGGGCAAACGCCTTCTCCTTCTTGCGCAGCGCGCCGTGAAGCGTCGCGAGCGCCGGAATGAGATCGTCCGTGATGCGGATCGCGGCGGCAATGTGCATCGCGGTCGGGAACGAGTCGTTCGACGACTGGCTCATATTGACGTGATCGTTGGGATGAACCGGCGCCTTGGCGCCGAGCTTGCCGCCGAGCAATTCGTTGGCGCGATTGGCGATCACTTCATTGAGGTTCATGTTGGTCTGGGTGCCGGAGCCGGTCTGCCAGACCACCAGCGGAAAATGATCGTCGAGTTGGCCTTCGATCACCTCGCGCGCGGCGCGGATGATGGCGCGGGCGCGGCGCTGGTCGATCAGCCCGAGCTCGCGGTTGGTTTCGGCCGCCGCGAGCTTGACGATGCCAAGCGCGCGAATGATGGCCATCGGCATCCGGTCCTGGCCGATGCGGAAATTCTGCCGGGATCGCTCGGTCTGCGCGCCCCAATAGCGATCGGCGGGAACCTCGATCGGACCGAAGCTGTCGGTCTCGGTGCGGGTGGAAGCGGAAATGGGGGAGGGTGTCGTTCGAGCCATGGATCACATGTGTGACGCGCGAGGGGATCGCGGGTACCGCGCATTCTACAGCGAGAAGACTTTCTCGCGCGGGAATTATTTCTTGCGGAAGCGATCCAGACGCACGACTTCGGCGCCCTCGGCGGGCTTCGCCGGTCCGGCCGCGGCCTCGGTCGCTGGCGCCGGAACCGGCAGGCCGGCGGGGGCGGGAACCGCCGGAAGATTGCTCGCAGGCGCTTCCGCCGCGGCTTCGGATGGTTCGAATTGCAGGCCGAACTGCACCGAGGGATCGAAGAAGCTTTTGATCGCACTGAATGGAACCACCAGGCGCTCCGGTATCCCGCCGAACGACAGGCCGACCTCGAAGCGATCCTCGGTCACCACCAGATCCCAGAACTGGTGCTGGAGAATGACCGTCATCTCTTCCGGGTATTGCGCGAGCAGCCGCGGCGACAACTTCACGCCTTCCGCGGTGGAAAGGAAGGTGATGAAGAAATGATGTTCGCCCGGCAGACCGTGCTCGGCGGCGTCGGCCAATACGCGGCGCAGCACCCCGCGCAGCGCGTCGCGCGCCAGCACGTCGTATCGGATATGATCGGTCGCCATTATCAGTCCTGTCGCGTTCAAATATTGCCGCGGGAATCGGCGGCGATGCCGGTGGTCCGATTCGCCCACTGCCCCATGCTACCCCGCCGGCGGGCTGAGGTCAGCAGGCGTTGCCGCCGCTGGTGAAAAATCCAGCAAGGCGCGTCAGGGTGAGCAGATTGAAGTGGAGGCTTCTGTTGCCAGGTGCCTCCGAACCCCGCCTAACGGAGCTTAACCCACTAGGACTTTAGACTTGGTTTTTCAAACCGCTTACGCGGCCTGAGCAACCGGAGCATAGTTGTCGTTTGCAACTATTGCATAGCCCGATAACGGCGGAACCATACCGAGAAAAAACACGTCCTTTACGCCCTCGTCGATCCTGTTTCGCCCCCGCCGAAGCCCGCCGCTTTCGCGGGAGCGAGCTTTGGTGGAGGCGCCGGGTACTGCCCCCGGGTCCGAATGGTTTATTGCGACGGCAATTTATTTCCATAGCCGGCGAACCGGCACCCTCAATATAGGGTGCAAAAGTTGAGAAAAACAGCCCTCAAGTCCCTCCATCGGCGTGGAACGGTCCAACCAAGGGTGGAATACGCGCTAATATGGTTGGCGCGTGACTGGCCGCCGCTCTAGATTTTCCGTCATGCCCCCGGATTCGCCGTCGGCCGCCGCCCCGGTGGTCGATCTCCCGACCTCATCTCCGCCCAGCCTGATCGCGCTGTTTGTCGCGTTCGCCAAGATGTCGCTGGCGGGTTTCGGCGGCGTCCTGGTTTGGGCGCGGCGCGGCATCGTCGATCAGCACAAATGGATGACCGCGGACGAGTTCAACGAGACCTTCGCGCTGTGTCATTTTCTGCCGGGCCCGAACATCGTCAACCTCACCTTTGTGTTCGGATCGCGCTTTCGCGGCATTGCCGGCGCGATCGCGGCGTTCGCGGGCCTCGTCGGTCCTCCGGTCGCGATCGTGACGGTGCTGGCGGTGCTGTATCAGCGCTACGGCGAAATCGATGCGTTGCGGCGCATCCTGGCCGGGGTGTCCTGTGCGGCGGTCGGCCTTTTGATCGCCGTCGTGTTCCGGATGATGTGGCCTCTGATCAAGCGGCGCGATGTGGTCGGGCTTGTGGTCATGCTTGCGGTGTTTGTCGCGATCGGACTGTTGCGGCTGCCGTTGCCGCAGGTCCTGCTGGTGGCGATTCCCGTCAGCATCGCCATCACCTTCGCCATGCGGCGGAAGGGCGCGGCATGAACTCAGGCTCCAATCCACTTCTGGCGCTGGCATCTGCCTTTGCCCTGATGTCGCTGTTTGCGGTCGGCGGCGCGAATTCCGCCATTCCGGAAATGCATCGGGTCGCGGTCGACGTCCAGCACTGGCTGACCGACAGGCAGTTCGCCGATGTCTACGCGATATCGCAGCTGTCGCCGGGGCCGAACGTGCTGATCGTCACCCTGATCGGCTATTCCGTCGCCGGCATCGCCGGCGCCCTGGTCGCAACGCTGGCGATGTGCGTGCCGACGGCGGTGCTGGCCTTGTGCGTGAGCCGCTTCCTCGCGCGATCGAGCCATGCGCGCTGGCCCGCCATCATCCAGGCGGCGCTGGTTCCGCTTTCGATCGGACTGATGGGTGCCAGCGGCTTCATTCTGGCGCGGACCTCCGACCGGACCCTGGCCGCAGCCCTCGTCACCGTCGGCGCCGCGCTGCTGGCCTCCGTGACCCGGCTCAATCCGCTCTGGATGCTGCTCGCCGGGGGATGTCTCGGTTTTGCCGGCCTGATCGGGTGAAAATCGCCGCCTCGGTCGGCGATCCGGCCCAAAAGGAGCGCGTTCCGCCCTTGCCGTTACCGGGCCGGCTCTTGCCGTGGCCGGGCCGAATGTTCATTTTTCGGGGTATAATCAATTCCGCCGGCCGAATTGCGGCTGTCGGATGGCCAAGCCGGCCGCTAAAACGCCTTCGTTAGCTTCATTGAGGGCGCCTGACGCAACGCCATGAATCAGTATCACGACCTGCTCGAACGGATCCTCAGTGACGGCGCGGAAAAGAGCGACCGCACCGGCACCGGGACGTTGTCGATCTTCGGCCACCAGATGCGCTTCAATCTCGCGGCCGGATTTCCGATGCTGACCACCAAGAAGCTGCCGCTCAAATCGATCATCTACGAATTGCTGTGGTTCCTCAAAGGCGACACCAACGTCAAATACCTCAGGGATCACGGCGTTACGATCTGGGACGAATGGGCTGACGCCAACGGCGATCTGGGCCCGGTCTATGGTTCGCAGTGGCGCTCCTGGCCGGCGCCGGACGGGCGAAGCATCGACCAGATCGCCAATGTCATCGAGATGATCCGGCGCAATCCGGATTCGCGGCGCCTGATCGTGAGCGCGTGGAATCCGGCCGACGTCGACAAGATGGCGCTGCCGCCGTGTCATTGCCTGTTCCAGTTCTATGTCGCGGGCGGCAAATTGTCCTGCCAGCTCTATCAGCGCTCGGCGGACGTGTTTCTCGGCGTGCCCTTCAACATCGCCTCCTATGCGCTGCTGACCATGATGGTCGCGCAGGTGACGGGTTTGAAGCCCGGCGACTTCATCCACTCTTTCGGCGATGTGCACCTTTATTCGAACCATCTCGATCAGGCGCGCTTGCAACTGACGCGCCCGACACGGGCGCTGCCGACCATGAAGATCAATCCGGAGGTGAAGGATATCTTCGCGTTCCGCTACGAAGACTTCGTGCTGGAAGGCTACGACCCGCACCCGCATATCCGGGCCGAGGTCGCGGTGTGAGCGATTGAATGTCCCTCAATATCCGCCGCGCGCGTCCCGACGAAGCGGGGCTGGTCCTGTCGCTGGTCCGCGAACTCGCCGAATATGAGAAGCTCTCGCACGAGGTCGAAGCCACCGAGGCCGGCATCGGCGAAGCGCTGTTCACAGCCAATCCACGGCTGTTCTGCGACATCGCCGAATGGAACGGCGAAGTGGCAGGCTTCGCGGTCTGGTTCATCAACTTCTCGACCTTCAGCGGCCGCTCCGGGATCTATCTGGAGGACCTGTTCGTTCGCCCCGCGCTGCGCGGCAACGGCATCGGCAAGGCCCTGCTGTCGCACCTTGCGCAGGAGTGCGTGGCCAACGGCTGGTCGCGCTTGCAATGGGCGGTGCTCGACTGGAACACGCCCTCGATCGAATTCTACAAATCGCTCGGCGCGGTGCTGATGGACGAGTGGACGATCTGCAAGGTTGCGGGTCCGGCGCTGACGGCGCTTGCGGAAGGAGGCGGCTGATGGACATCGTGCTCATCGTGGCCGTCGCCGATAACGGCGTGATCGGTGCGGGCGGCGCCATACCCTGGCGGCTGAAGAGCGATCTGCAACGCTTCAAGACGATGACGATGGGCAAGCCGGTGGTGATGGGGCGGAAGACCTTCCTCTCGCTGCGCCGGCCGCTGCCTGGGCGAACCAACATCGTGCTTACCCGCGATGGCGATTTTCGTAAGGCCGGCGCGGTTGTCACGACCACGCTTGCGGACGCCCGCGCGGTCGCGACCGGCGACGCGTTGCGGCGTTTCGCCACTGAAATCGCCGTGATCGGCGGCGCGGAAATCTACGCGCAGTGGATGGGGTTTGCCGACCGTCTGGAAATCACCGAAGTCCACGCCCGGCCCGAGGGCGATACCTATTTCGCCGCAATTGATGCGGCTATCTGGGAAGAAGTTGCGCGGGTCCGGAATTCGGCCGGGCCGGACGACAGCGCCGACTTTTCCTTTGTCACCTATCGCCGACGAAAGTCGCATTAACCAAAAGCATCTCCGGCTAAGTGGAATCCGGTTAGCCGCAAGAAAACGCTTCAAATATCAATTGGCGCGTATTCTGACCGCAAAACCGGTCCCCACTTTTGCGGAATACGCGCATCTCCCAATGTTTACATTGACAATTACGGGCCCGGGCATAGCTCCTGCGAGCACCAAGCTTGCGTTGTAAGGGCCGGGGTCGTCCCCTATAAAGCCGTGCGGAAGCTGCAGGCGGGGCATTTTGGCCCTTGAGCCCGCCAAGGAGAGAGTTGATGCCGTGGAAGAATCAGGGCGGAGGCCCATGGGGTTCGGGTCCGAAAGGGCCATGGGGCTCCGGCCCGCAGCCGGTCGGGCCGAGGCCGCCGGATCTTGAAGACCTTCTGCGCCGCGCCCAGGACCGGCTGCAGCAGTTGCTGCCGGGCGGCTATTTCTCTGGCCTCGGCATCGCGATCCTGCTGCTCGCGGCGGTCGCGATCTGGGCGATGTCGGGCTTCTACCGTGTTCAAACCGAAGAGCTCGGCGTCGTGCTTCGCTTCGGCAAATATGTCGGCGATGCGCAGCCCGGGTTGAGATACCATCTGCCCTATCCGATCGAGACCGTACTGCTGCCGAAGGCGCTGCGGGTTTCCACGCTCTCGATCGGCATGACGCTGATCGAAGATCCGGCCCGTCGCGGCCGGACCATGCGCGACGTGCCGGAAGAGAGCCTGATGCTGACCGGCGACGAGAACATCGTCGATGTCGATTTCACCGTGCTGTGGCGCATCAAGCCGAAGGGCGTCGCCGAATATCTCTTCAACATCCAGAATCCGGAAGGCACCGTCAAAGCGGTGGCCGAAAGCGCGATGCGCGAGATCGTCGGCAAGTCCAACATCCAGCCGATCCTCACCGGCGCCCGCACCTCGACCGAGCTTGCCGTGCAGGAGCTGATGCAGAAGACGCTGGACAATTACGGCTCAGGCATCCTGGTGCAGCAGGTGCAGATGCAGAAGGTCGATCCGCCGGCGCAGGTGATCGACGCCTTCCGCGACGTCCAGGCGGCACGCGCCGATCTCGAGCGGTTGCAGAACGAGGCGCAGACCTATGCCAACCGCGTCGTTCCCGACGCCAAGGGACGCGCCGCGCAGATCATCCAGGTCGCCGAGGGCTACAAGCAGCAGGCGGTCGCCGAGGCCAAGGGCCAGAGCGCGCGCTTCCTGAAGGTCTACGACGAATACAAGAAGGCGCCCGACGTCACCCGCCAGCGCATCTATCTGGAGACGATGGAGCGGATCCTGGGCGGGTCCGACAAGCTGGTCTATGACGGCGGGTCCGGGCAAGGCATCGTGCCCTATTTGCCCCTGAGCGAGCTGACGGCGCGTCGTCCGGCCGCGCCGGCCACGACCCAGCCGCAGCAACAGCCGAGCGGAGGCACACGATGAGATCCCCCGTCACAGGCATTGTCGCGCTGTTCCTGCTGTTTGTCCTGCTGATCATCGGCTACAGCTCGGTGTTCACGGTCACGCAGACCGAACAGGCCCTGGTGGTGCGGCTCGGCAAGCCCGTCGATGTCCTCACTGATCCCGGCTTGCACTTCAAGGCGCCGTTCATCGACACCGTGATCGACATCGACAAGCGCATCCTCGATCTGGAAAACCCGTCGCAGGAAGTGATCGCCTCCGACCAGAAGCGTCTGGTGGTCGACGCCTTCGCCCGCTATCGCATCAAGGATGCGCTGCAGTTCTATCAAAGCGTCGGCACGATCCAGGCCGCCAATCTCCAGCTCACGACGCTTCTGAATGCGTCGCTGCGCCGCGTGCTCGGCGAGGTCACCTTCATCCAGGTGGTGCGCGACGAGCGCGAAGCCCTGATGGCGCGGATCCGCGACCAGCTCGATCATGAAGCCGGTGGTTATGGCATCCAGGTGGTCGACGTGCGGATCAGGCGCGCCGATCTGCCCGAGCAGAATAGCCAGGCGGTTTACCAGCGCATGCAGACTGAACGGCAGCGCGAAGCCGCCGAGTTCCGCGCGCAAGGCGGCCAGAAGGCGCAGGAGATCAGGTCCAACGCCGATCGCGAAGCGACCGTGATCGTCGCCGAGGCCAATTCGACCGCCGAACAGGTGCGTGGCGACGGCGACGCCGAACGCAATCGGTTGTTTGCCGAGGCCTATGGCAAGGATCCCGATTTCTTCGCGTTCTACCGCTCGATGACGGCCTATGAGAACGGGCTGAAGAGCAACGACACGCGCTTCCTGCTGCGGCCGGATTCCGATTTCTTCAAATTCTTCAGCAATGCTTCGGGCAAACCGCCTGTGGCGGCCGCTGCAACAGCGGCATCGCCGAAGCCATAGAAGACCGGCAACGGCCGACAAGGGTCGCAGCGGAACCCCGCTGCGGCCTCAATTAAAGCAAGAATCAAACGGGAGGTTTCAGTCCGATGAGGTCCATAGCGTTCGCCGACTTCCTCATCGGTGTGGGAATTCTGTTTGTGCTTGAAGGTCTGATGTTCGCGGCGAGCCCGGCGTGGATGCGCCGGGCGATGAAGAGCGCGCTCGCGACCCCGGATAATATTCTCAGGGCGGTCGGCATTGGCTCGGCGGTGGCGGGGTTGATCCTGATATGGGTGGTCCGGCGCTAGGGCGGCCCATCCGAAGCCGGTTCCGCCTCGTTCCCAAAATGCGATCCGATCAACCTCATCGTGAGCGGTGGCGTCTGTTTTTCGCCGAAATGCTGGGCTCAAACGCTTGCACGGTCACCCCCTTCGGGCGCACTGTGGACGTCAAATTTTGCCCGTTTTGAGAAGAGAGAATCGATATGACCGTAGCGACCCCAGCCCTGAGCCATCGCCTGCGCCCGCTGATGGCCGCGATCTGCCTCAGCGCCAGCCTTGGCGTGGGCCTTGGCGCCGCGAGTATCATGAGCTCAGCGCCGGCGCTGGCGCGCGGTCCCGAGGGCATCGCCGACGTTGCCGAGAAAGTGATCGACGCGGTGGTCAATATCTCGACCTCGCAAACCGTCGAGGCCAAGGGTGGTCCAGGCGGCGAGGGCAGGGGCGCGACGCCGCAATTGCCGCCGGGTTCGCCGTTCGAGGAATTCTTCGACGACTTCTTCAAGAACCGCCGTGGCGGTCCGGGCGGCCCGCGGGGCGGCGATATGCAGCCGCACAAGACCAGCTCGCTCGGCTCCGGTTTCATCATCGACATGTCGGGAATCGTCGTGACCAACAATCACGTCATTGCCGACGCCGACGAGATCAACGTCATCATGAACGACGGCACCAAGATCAAGGCCGAACTGGTCGGCGTCGACAAGAAGACCGACCTTGCGGTGCTGAAGTTCAAGCCGGTGAAACCGCTGGTCGCGGTGAAATTCGGCGATTCCGACAAGCTGCGCCTCGGCGAGTGGGTGATCGCGATCGGCAATCCTTTCAGCCTCGGCGGCACGGTGACGGCGGGCATCGTCTCGGCGCGCAACCGCGACATCGCCTCGGGGCCCTATGACAATTACATCCAGACCGACGCCGCCATCAATCGCGGCAATTCGGGCGGCCCGCTGTTCAATCTCGATGGCGAAGTAATCGGCGTCAACACGCTGATCATCTCGCCGACCGGCGGCTCGATCGGCATCGGCTTTGCGGTGCCCTCCAAGACCGTGGCCGGCGTGGTCGATCAGCTCAGGCAGTTCGGCGAGCTGCGCCGCGGCTGGCTCGGCGTCCGCATCCAGCAAGTCACCGACGAGATCGCCGAAAGCCTCAGCATCAAGCCCGCGCGCGGTGCCCTGATCGCCGGCGTCGAGGACAAGGGTCCGGCGAAGCCTGCCGGCATCGAGCCCGGCGACGTCGTCATCAAGTTCGACGGCAAGGACATCAAGGAGCCGAAGGACCTGTCGCGCGTCGTCGCCGACACCGCCGTCGGCAAGGAGGTCGATGTCGTCATCATCCGCAAGGGCGAGGAGCAAACCAAGAAGGTCACGCTCGGCCGCCTGGAGGACAACGACAAGCCGGTGCCGGCGGCGATCAAGTCGCCCGAGCCCGCCGAGAAGCCGGTGACGCAAAGGGCGCTCGGTCTGGACCTCGCCAACCTGAGCAAGGATCTGCGCAGCCGTTACAAGATCAAGGACAGCGTCAAGGGCGTCATCATCACCAATGTCGAGGGCACTTCAGACGCCGCCGAGAAGCGGCTCAGCCCGGGCGAGGTCATCGTCGAGGTGGCGCAGGAGGCCGTGAGCAACGCCGCCGACGTCAAGAAACGCGTCGAGCAACTGAAGAAGGACGGCAAGAAATCCGTGCTGCTTCTGGTGTCGAACGCCGACGGCGAATTGCGCTTCGTCGCGCTGAGCGTGCAGTAGGCCGGGGCCCGTGACGGTGTCGTCCTCGCGAACGCGGGGATGATGTTGATAAGCGCGCTAACCAGCGGCGGATCGGGCAGCCGAACGGCCGCGCAGCATCCCGGCAATCCCGAGGTCTTCATCGAGCTCTGGCCAGTGAATGCCTATGGCATCAGCTCAAAATGCTCGCGCGCCGAAGCACTGGCATCTATCAGCCGCGGATACCGCGCGAGAGGAGTCGCGATCCTGCGGCCATCGGCGAGCGCCACTACTATTTCATCGGCGGTGAAGACAACCGAAACCGGCCTGATATCGCCGACATCAATTTCCAAAGTGCTCATGCCATTTGCCTTCGAGGACTTCGCGGTGCGATCTCAGGTTGCGGATAATTGCGCCGCGGGAAATCCCGCATTGACCGCCATCGATAGGTCGTGCAGCCAGAACTTGGCTTCGGCATCGCCCGATCGGACATGGATATGCGGCGGCTCCCCGCCCTCGCTGGAATAAAAGAATGCGCGATATGGCCCCCAGCGCAGGACAGTCGGCATTTGCTCTATCCGCCCACAAATTCGTCCCTTCGATACCCCTGCGCATACAGAAGGGCCGTGAGGTCGCCGTGATCGATCCGCGCCGCCGCGGCGGCGGAGACGGCGGGCTTGGCGTGGTAGGCGACGCCCAGGCCGGCCTGCTCGATCATGCCGAGGTCGTTGGCGCCGTCGCCGACCACCAGCGTGTCGATGTCGTCGAGGTCGAAGGATTCGCGCAGTTCCGTTAGCGTCGCGAGTTTGGCGGCGCGGCCCAGAATCGGCTCGGCGACCTCGCCGGCCAGTTTACCGTCCTCGACAATCAGTTCATTGGCGCGGTTTTCCTGAAACCCGATTTTCGCGGCGACCGCATTGGTAAACAGGGTAAAGCCGCCCGAGATCAGGCAGGTCCAGGCGCCATGGGCGCGCATGGTCGCGACCAGCTCGCGGCCGCCCGGTGTCAGCGTGATGCGCTGTTTGAGGACGTCGTCGACCACGCTGACCGGCAATCCCCTGAGCAGCGCCACGCGCTCGCGCAGCGCGGGCTCGAACGCGATCTCGCCGCGCATCGCGCGTTCGGTAATGGCGGCGACATGCGCCTTCAGGCCGGCAAAGTCGGCGAGCTCGTCGACGCATTCCTGGCCGATCATGGTGGAATCCATGTCGGCGAGAAAAAGCTTCTTGCGCCTGGTTGCCTGAGGCTGCACGACAATGTCGATGGGCAGATCGCCGCGTACTTCGCGCAAGTGCGCTTCGATCGCGTGGACGTTGCCCTCGGCGACGAAGGGAATGTCGACCGCCACTTCGTCGAACAGCCACCGCGCCGGGCCGGCCGAGGGCAAAATGGCGCGCGCGCCATCGACCACCGTGCTATCGAGCGCGGGATTGGCGGGATTGCAGATGAGCGTGGCGACGAGAGACATGGCGTGAGTTTTCGACCTGAAAGCAGCAATGCCGTGCTTATCGCAGGGCCGACCGCCAGCGGCAAGTCGGCCCTGGCGCTTGCGCTTGCGCAAGAAACCGGCGGCGTCGTCATCAATACCGATTCCATGCAGGTGTATCGCGACCTCAGGATCATCACGGCGCGGCCGACGGCGGAACAGGAAGCGCTTGTTCCGCACCGGCTCTACGGTCATGTCGATGCCGCGGTGAATTTTTCCGCAGGAAGCTGGGTCGTGGATGCCGCCAAAGTGCTGTCGGAAGTGCGCGCGCAAAACCGGCTGCCGATCTTCGTCGGCGGCTCGGGGCTCTATTTCAAGGCGCTGACGCGCGGCCTGTCGGCGGTGCCGCCGATCCCGGCTGAAGTGCGTGACGCCGTGCGCGCGCGGCTGGAGCGCGACGGTGTCGAAGCGCTGCACGCCGAGCTCGCGCGGCGCGATGGCGCTGCCGCCGAGCGCCTGAAGCCGCGCGATCGCACTCGCATCGCGCGTGCGCTGGAAGTGATCGAGGCCACCGGGCGTTCGCTGTCCGACTGGCACCGCGACGGCCTGCCGCCGCTGCTGCCGCCGGGCTCATTCAGCGCGTTGTTTCTGGAGCCTGATCGTGAAGCACTTTATGCGCGGATCGACGCGCGCTTCGATGCGATGCTGAAGGCCGGCGCGCTGGAAGAGGTCGCGCGGCTGGCCGCGCGCCATCTCGATCCCCTGCTGCCGGCGATGAAGGCCCATGGCGTGCCGGCGCTGATCCGTCACCTCGGCGGCGAGATCACGCTTGAGGAAGCCGCGGGAATAGGCCGCGCCGACACCCGCCATTACGCCAAGCGGCAGTTCACCTGGTTTCGGCATCAGCTGCCGGAATTTGCCTGGGTGAAGCCGCAAGCCGCGGGGGAATGGCTCTCAACCGTCATTCCGGGGCGCTCGTGAAACGGGCGAACCCGGAATCTCAAGATTCCGGGTTCGCGCTGCGCGCGCCCCGGAATGACGGCGACGGGAGGAGCCGCATGGCTGCAAACCCAAAATTCACCCTCGCCGAACGCCGGGAAGCCCGCTAAGCTTCGATTTGAGCAGTCATGGCCGCCCGTGACTTGACTTTCGAGGCTCGGGCAGTATGGTCGCGCAACCTTTGGGAAGCCTGAGCGGTCTTATGCGAAATAAAATTACCAAACTGCTTATCGTCGTCGTACCCAGGCGCACCGCCGGGGATGGCTAGAGGCCATCCGAATGCGGGCGGTGTGCATGGGGCCTCTTCGGGCCCCTTTTTATTTTCCAGACAATCTACCTCTACCCTCGAACTCCAAACCAAAGAGCCGCCTGAGAGCAGCACATCCGGAGCCAGCCATGAGCGACAAGAGCCACGATCCGAACCAGATGACGGGAGCCGCGATGATCGTGCGCGCGCTGATCGATCATGGCGTCAAGCATATCTTCGGCTATCCCGGCGGCGCGGTGCTTCCGATCTATGACGAGATTTTCCAGCAGAGCGAGGTCGAGCACATCCTGGTGCGGCACGAGCAGGGCGCCGGCCACGCTGCCGAAGGCTATGCGCGCTCGACCGGCAAGCCGGGCGTGGTGCTGGTGACCTCCGGGCCCGGCGCCACCAACATGGTGACGCCGCTCACGGATGCGCTGATGGATTCGATTCCGCTGGTGTGCATCACCGGGCAGGTTCCTACCCATCTGATCGGCAACGATGCGTTCCAGGAGTGCGACACCGTCGGCATCACCCGGCCCTGCACCAAGCACAACTGGCTGGTGCGCGACGTCAACGATCTGGCCAAGGTGCTGCACGAGGCGTTCTATGTCGCAAGCACCGGGCGTCCCGGTCCCGTGGTGGTCGATGTGCCGAAGGACGTGCAATTCGCGACCGGCACCTATCACCCGCCGCGCAAGTCCGATGTGCATGTGTCCTACGCGCCGCGCGTCAAGGGCGACGCGACGCAGATTCGAAAAGCGCTGGCGTTGCTCGCCTCCGCCAAGCGCCCGGTGATCTATTCCGGCGGCGGCGTCATCAATTCCGGTCCCGAGGCCTCAAGGCTGTTGCGCGAGCTGGTCGAGGTCACCGGCTTTCCGATCACCTCGACCCTGATGGGGCTCGGGGCCTATCCGGCGTCGGGCAAGAACTGGCTCGGCATGCTCGGCATGCACGGCACCTTTGAGGCCAACATGGCGATGCATGACTGCGACGTCATGCTGTGCGTCGGCGCGCGCTTCGATGACCGCATCACCGGGCGCACCGACGCGTTTTCGCCGGGCTCGAAGAAGATCCATATCGATATCGATCCCTCCTCGATCAACAAGAACATTCGCGTCGATGTTCCCATCATCGGCGATGCCGCCAATGTGCTCGGCGATCTGCTGCAGGTGTTCAAGGCGGAGGCGAAGAGGCCGGATATCCGGGCCTGGTGGCAGGAGATCGCAAAATGGCGCGCGCGTAATTCGCTGTCCTACAAGAAGAACAACGATGTCATCCTGCCGCAATTTGCGATTCAGCGGCTGTTCGAGGCGACGCGAGGGCGCGATGTCTACATCACTACCGAAGTCGGCCAGCACCAGATGTGGGCGGCGCAGTTCTTCGGCTTCGAGGAACCGCACCGCTGGATGACATCGGGCGGCCTCGGCACCATGGGGTACGGCCTGCCGGCGGCGCTGGGCGTGCAGGTGGCGCACCCCGACAGCCTGGTGATCGACATCGCCGGTGACGCGTCGGTGCAGATGACGATGCAGGAGATGTCGACGGCGATCCAATATGAATTGCCGATCAAGATCTTCATCCTGAACAACCAGTATATGGGCATGGTACGGCAGTGGCAGCAGCTTCTGCACGGCAACCGGCTGTCGCATTCTTACTCCGAGGCGCTGCCCGATTTCGTCAAACTCGCCGAAGCTTTCGGCTGCGTCGGCATCCAGGCGATCAAGCCCGGCGATCTCGATGGTGCGATCAGGGAGATGATCAGCGTCAAGCGCCCGGTGCTGTTCGACTGCCGGGTGGCGGCGCTGGAGAATTGCTTCCCGATGATTCCCTCTGGCAAGGCGCACAATGAGATGTTGTTGCCGGCGGAAGCCAACGATGAAGCGACCGCGGCGGCCTTCGCCAGCGGCAAGGCGCTGGTGTGATGGCGGGAACCGATCGTGTTTGATCTCGACCAATTGGAACGCGCCCACGGCGTCGTCGGCGCGGCGATGCCGCCGACGCCGGCGCATCGGTGGCCGCTGCTCTGCGGGCGGCTCGGTGCTGACGTCGTCGTCAAGCACGAAAACCACACGCCGATCGGCGCCTTCAAGGTGCGCGGCGGGCTCGTCTATGTCGACCGCCTGAAGCGCGAGCGGCCTGCTACCGCCGGCATTATCTCCGCCACGCGCGGCAACCACGGGCAAAGTCTCGCCTATGCCGCGGGCCGCTACGCCTTGCCGGTCACGATCTATGTGCCGCGCGGCAATTCGATCGAGAAAAACCGCGCCATGCGCGCGTTTGGCGCAACGCTCGTCGAGCACGGCGAGGATTTCCAGGCCGCCCGCGAGGAAGCCGGACGCCGCGCCAAGGCCGACGGGCTCGAATCAGTGCCGGCCTTCCATCCCGACCTCGTTCTCGGGGTCGCGACTTACGCGCTCGAACTGTTCAGGAAGGCTCCCGACCTCGACCTTCTCTATGTGCCGATCGGTCAGGGATCCGGCATTTGCGGCTGCATCCTGGCGCGCGACCTGCTCGGTCTGAAGACCGAAATCGTCGGCGTACAGTCGACGGAGGCGCCGTCTTATGCGCTGTCGTTCGCGGCCGGCGCCGTGGTGATGACCAACAGCAGCGATACGCTCGCCGACGGCATGGCGACCCGCGTCCCCGATCCGGACGCGCTTGCGATCATCCGCAAGGGCGCATCGCGCATCGTGCAGGTCACCGACGGCGAAATAGGCGCGGCGATACGGGCCTATTGGACCGATACCCATAACCTTGCCGAGGGAGCCGGCGCCGCCGCGCTTGCCGCAGCACTTCAGGAGAAGGCCAGGATCCGCGGCAAGCGCGTGGGCCTTATCTTGAGCGGCGGCAATATCGATTTCGATTTGTTCAACCGATGGGTCGTTGCGGAAAGCACCGTCCCCACTGGCGCCAGGGCGTCGGCGTGAGCGCAAAGGAAACGCAGAAAATGAGCCAGCCCGCATCCGCCTACTTCATGGAAGAGCGCCACGATCCGAACGAGTCCCACACGCTCTCGGTTTTGGTGCAGAACGAGCCCGGCGTGCTCGCCCGCGTGATCGGGCTGTTCTCGGGACGCGGCTACAACATCGAAAGCCTCACCGTCTCCGAGACCGAGAGCCAGAAGCACCTCTCGCGCATCACCATCGTCACGACGGGAACGCCGATGGTGATCGAGCAGATCAAGCACCAGCTTGATCGTATGGTCCCGGTCTATCGCGTCGTCGACATGACGCTGACCGGGCGCTCGATCGAGCGGGAACTGGCGATGGTGAAACTGCGCGGCACCGGCGAGCATCGGGTCGAGGCGCTGCGGCTGGCGGAGGCCTTCCGCGCCCGGGTGATCGACGCCACCATCGAAAGCTTCGTGTTCGAGATCACCGGCAACTCCGCCAAGATCAACCAGTTCATCGACTTGATGCGCCCGCTCGGCCTGGTCGAGATTTCGCGCACCGGGGTTGCCGCGATCGGGCGAGGGGCCGAGGGGATGTGAGCCATGCTGGCGCGCGACTGGTACTACAATGAGCGGCGGCAGGTCGGGCTCGATTCCGCCGTCGCCTCGATCTACGACCGCCATGACGACAGCGGTCTGCGCGCCCGCGCCGCGCTGACGATGCTGAACGTCAAGCCGGGCTGGCGGATCGCAGATATCGGCTGCGGCAACGGCGTCTTGGCCTGCGAGGCCGCGCTGATGGGCGCCGAGGTCGATGCCATCGATATTTCCCCGGCGATGCTGGCGTTGGCCGACATCCATGCAAAGGACCGCAAGGTCGCGATCCGCACGCAGCCCGCCGGACTCTTGAGCTTTGCCTATCAGCCGAATTCGTATGACCTGATCGTCAGCGAATTCACGCTGCATCATTTGCCGGATTTCTGGAAATCAGTCGCGCTGTCGCGGATCTTTTCTGCGTTGAAGCCGGGCGCGAATTTTTACCTGCGCGACATCGTCTTCGTCTCTACGCCGGACGGCGTCGAGCGCGATATCGAGCAGTGGGCCGATTTCAGCATCAAGAACCACGATTTCGACCGCGGCAGCGTCATCACCCATATGCGCGACGAATACTCGACCTTCGGCTGGGTGATCGAGCGCATGCTGACCGACGCCGGCTTCACGCCGACCTCGGTCGATTATCACGCGCCGCTGCACGGCACCTATCTGTTGCGGAAACCGAAACACGGCGAGCAGAGTTAGCGCCCATGAAACCCGCTGACGTCTGCCTTGCCGTCACGGTGGCGGTGATCTGGGGGCTTGCCTTTGTCGCGAGCCGGATCGCGCTCGACGAATTCTCGCCGGCGCTGATGACGGCGCTGCGGTTTGCGATTGCGGCATTGCCGTGCCTGTTCTTGCCGCGGCCGAAAGTCTCGTGGCCCACGCTGATCTCCATCAGCTTCACATTGTTTCTCGGCCAGTTTCTGGCGCAGGCCTATGGCATCGCGCATGGCGTTCCCGTCGGCCTCACCAGCGTGATCGTGCAGAGCCAGGCGCTGTTCACGGTCGGCTTTGCGGCGATCGTGTTCGGCGAATTGCCGACGCGGTTGCAGACGATCGGCATCGGCATCGCCGCCGCCGGCCTTCTGATGATCTGCGGCACCGTCGGCTATGATTTCAGCGTCGGGGCCTTTGCTGTTCTGATCATCTCCCCGGTCAGTTTTGCGCTCGGCAACCTGCTTCTCCGCCGCGCGCAGGGTGTGCCGATGTTCGACCTGTTCGCGTGGCTGTGTCTGGCGGCCGCGGTGCCGCTGTTTGCGCTGACGCTGGCGGGCGATGGACCACAGCGGACATGGCATGCGCTGTCGCAGATGTCGCTGACCGGTCTTCTCTGCATGCTTGGTCTCGGCGGCGTCTCCACCAGCATCGCCTATTGGCTGTGGGGACGGCTGCTGCGCGATTACACCGCGGCGCAGGTGGTGCCGTTCGCGCTCCTGGTGCCGTTCGTCGGCGCCGCCGCGTCGAGCCTTGTGTTCGGTGAGACCTTCGGACCGCTGCGGCTCGCCGGCATGATCACGGTGGTCGGCGGCATCGCCGTGATGCTGCTGTCGAAGCGCGCGCAAGCCCTGCCGAAGATCGCGTGAGGCAAGACCATGTCGCATACGCTGCTGATCGCCTTCTTCGTCTTCGCCGCCGTGATGTATCTAACGCCGGGGCCGAACAACATCATGGTGCTGTCATCAGGACTGACCTACGGCTTCCGCCCGACCGTTCCGCATATCGCGGGGATCACGATCGGCTGCGCCTTCATGGTAGGCGCGGTGGGACTCGGCTTTGGAACCGTCTTCGTCGCTTATCCCGTGCTGCAGACGGTCCTCAAATATGCTGGCGCGGCTTATTTGATCTATCTGGCCGCCCGCATTGCGATGTCCGATCCGCAGACGCACTGGTCGTTCGGGCAAGGCGGCCCGATGACCTTCTGGGGGGCGGTCTTGTTCCAATGGGTGAATGTCAAGGGCTGGGTGATGGTGATCGGGACCATTACCGCCTATGCGGGCATTGCCAGCTTCCCCTGGAACATCATGATCCAGGTGGTGCTGTGCCTGTTGCTGGGCGTGGTGTCGACCTCGATCTGGACGCTGTCGGGCAGTTCGCTGCGCTCGCTCATGACCTCGCCGAGGGCGGTGCGGGCCTTCAACATCGCCATGGCCGCGCTGCTGCTGGCCTCGCTCTATCCGGTCTTCATGGACGCATGATGAGGCACCGCGCCATGCAGAAACGGATTTCCCATCGCTGCGAAAATGCTCTAGTGGTGCGGTTCATTCGCATCCCGTTTCGGCGAGCACTTTTGCGAATGTTGGAATCAAAGGACCACTAGCAAATGTCGCTTTCCAGTGGAATTTGGGATTTGAAATTCGCTTTTCGAGCTCGCGGCCAGGTGCTAGCGAATTTCAAATCCATTCCACTGGCCAACGCCGGAAATTCGCGGGCGCCCGGCGGTCCTGTCCACCTGAAAGCCTGATTCATCGGCCGATTTCGGCCCCCTCAAGAGGAAACCACCATGCGTGTTTATTACGATCGCGACGCCGACCTGAACCTGATCAAGGGCAAAAAGGTCGTCATCGTCGGCTATGGCAGCCAGGGCCACGCCCATGCGCTGAACCTGAAGGATTCCGGCGTCAAGGAAGTGGCGATTGCGCTGCGCAAGGGATCAAGCTCCGCCAAGAAGGCTGAGGCCGCCGGCTTCAAGGTGATGGAAGTCGCCGAAGCCGCCAAATGGGCGGATCTCGTGATGATGCTCACGCCCGATGAACTGCAGGGCGATATCTACCGCGAGCATCTGCATGACAACATGAAGAAGGGTGCGGCGCTGGTATTCGCCCACGGCCTCAACGTGCATTTCAACCTGCTCGACCCGCGCGCCGATCTCGACGTGCTGATGATCGCCCCCAAAGGTCCCGGCCATACCGTGCGCTCGGAATATCAGCGCGGCGGCGGCGTGCCCTGCCTGATCGCGATCGCCAAGGATGTCTCGGGCAACGCCCATGATCTCGGCCTCAGCTATGCCTCGGCGATCGGCGGCGGCCGCGCCGGCATCATCGAGACTACGTTCAAGGAAGAATGCGAGACCGACCTGTTCGGCGAGCAGGTGGTGTTGTGCGGCGGCCTCGTCGAACTGATCAAGGGCGGCTACGAGACGCTGGTGGAAGCCGGCTACGCACCCGAGATGGCCTATTTCGAATGCCTGCACGAGGTGAAGCTGATCGTCGACCTGATCTATGAAGGCGGCATCGCCAACATGAACTATTCGATCTCCAACACCGCCGAATACGGCGAATACGTCACCGGCCCGCGCATCATCACCGAAGAGACCAAGAAGGAGATGCGGCGGGTGCTCGCCGACATCCAGGGCGGCAAATTCGCCCGCGACTGGATGCTGGAGAACAAGGTCAACCAGACCTCGTTCAAGGCGACCCGCGCCAAGCTCGCCACCCATCCGATCGAGGAAGTCGGCGCCAAGCTCCGCGACATGATGCCGTGGATCAAGAAGGGCGCCTTGGTGGACAAGACCAAGAATTGAGGCTTGATCCACTTTTCATTGCGAGATCGCGCAAGCGCGATCTCGATGATCAAGAAGGGCGCCGTGGTCGACAAGACCAAGAATTGAGGGCTTGCCCCACAAGAAGCCGTCATTCCGGGCCGATGCGAAGCATCGAACCCGGAATCTCGAGATTCCGGGTTCGCGCTGATGCGGGCCCCGGAATGACGGCGGGAATTATGTCAGTCTCATTCCCTACACCGCGGCGATGCAATCGATCTCGATGTCGAAAGGCGCCGGCCATGACGGCACGCAGATGTAAATGCGCGCCGGCGGATTTTCGGGGAAATACCGCGCGTAGATATCGTTGATGGCGGCAAATTTGTCGGGCGAGGTGCAGTAGACATTGCACTTCAGCGCGTTTTCGAGTGACGAACCCGCGGTCTCCAGGCAGAGCTTCAACTGCTCCAGCACAAGTTCGGTCTGCCGCTCAATCGGCGCGTTCACGATTTCCCCGGTTTCCGGATCGAACGGCGGCAATCCGGACACATAGACCGTATCACCGTGCCGGGTGACGGTCGACGTCGGCGCCTTCCATCTTTCCGTATAGGTCGATAAAGGTTCGACGCGGATCACTTCTTTCTTCATCAACACTCTCCGTTGGCGTGCTCACAGGCTGGTTCCTAACGCATGCTGATGCAAGTATGCTACGATATCGATCGAAGCATGATGTTACGAACGGAGAGGGCGGACGTCCTGGCCTTGATAGGCTGCCGCTTACGTTGGATACCATTCGTGCTACAAGTTTTCGTCGTCTCTCTATCGAATTAGAGGAAGCCGATCATGCGATCTGTTGTCGTTACCGGGGCATCCACCGGCATTGGCTGGGCTACGGCGAAACTCTTGCTGGCCAGCGGATTTCGGGTGTTCGGCAGCGTCCGCAAAGCGGCCGATGCGGAGCGCCTGGAAGGCGAGTTTGGCGCGAATTTCACCCCGCTGCTGTTCGACGTGACCGATGAAGCCGCGGTGCTCGCGGCCGCGCGCCAGGTTCGCGCCGCGCTCAATGGCGAAACGCTCGCCGGGCTCGTCAACAATGCCGGCATCGCGGTGGCGGGTCCGGTGCTCGAGCTTTCAGCCGATGAATTCCGCCGCCAGATGGACGTCAATGTGATCGGGCCGGTGATCGCCACGCAGGCTTTCGGTCCGCTGCTCGGAGCCGATCCCTCGCTGAAGGGACCGAAAGGCCGGATCGTGATGGTGAGTTCGGTCGCCGGCAAGAATGGCAACCCGCTGATGTCGGCCTATTCGGCCTCCAAGCACGCGATCGAAGGCCTGTCGGAAGCCCTGCGCCGCGAAATGATGCTGTTCGGCATCGACGTCATCATCATCGCGCCGGGCGCGGTGAAGACGCCGATCTGGAGCAAGGCGGAGGAAGTCGACATTACCGCTTACCGGAATTCGCCGTTTTTTCCGGCGCTGGAAAAAATCCGCAAATTCATGCTGCAGCTCGGCGAAACCGGCTTGCCGCCGGAGAAGATCGCCGAAGCGATCGTGGGCGCGCTGACCTTGGCGAGCCCTAAAGTGCGTTATTCGATCACGCCGGATCCGATGCGGCACATCATCACGGCGGTGCTGCCGAAGCGGACGGTCGACCGGATCATCGCCAGGCGTCTGGGGTTGATGCCGCCGGCGTGAGCGTCGTCATCCGGCCCGAACCGTCCGCGCTGATCGCGCGGATACCATCGCGACCAGCCGCAGCGTCATCACCGCCAGCAGCGGGATCAGGAACAGGGAGTAGAGCGGCATGCCGGGAACGCGCTTGCCGAAAGCAACCATGAACTGAAACCAGGCCGCGCGCCGCGCCGGCGTCTCCCGGGGGCGCCGTTCCGGCACTTTCCGAGCCGCGACGCGCTGATGATGGCGGTGGCCGAGGAAGCCCAGCGGCGTTTCCACGTTGAGATCGATGCCGCGCTCGCGGAGGCCCCGCCCGGCGATCCGCTGGCCCGGTTTCGCAGCTTTGGCCTCGCCTATCTGCGCTGGGCGATGCGCAATCCCGCCCATTTCGAGATCATCTCGAGCCGCAGGTTTTTCGACTATGGCAAGGCGACCGAACTCGTGCGGGATAATGCCGAGGTGATCGGCATGACCGGGCGCACGCTGGCCGAGGCCTTCGCGCAAGGGCAGTTGCGGGGGGACCTGAAGCTGGTGCAGATTGCCGCCCGCGCCCTGGTCTACGGTTTCGCGCGGATGAACATCGACGGGCATTTTCCGCGCTGGGGCATCGCGGAGGCGGAAGCCGCGCGCACCGCCGAGGCGGTGGTCGATCTTTTCATCGATGGGATCGCGCGCAACCCCCTGCAGCCGGCCTGACTTTCTTGGCCCGACCGGGCTCGCGCCGATGGTCGTTCGCCGGGTCTGTTGCACCGGGGTGACAGTTCTATTACATTTTTATGACACGCCGCGGGCTCCGGCTGCGGCGTGCGTCTCCTGGTCGTCGCCAGCCAAGGCTAACGGTCTGCCCGGTGCAGTTGCGTCCAAGCCCATGGCGATCCCGCCAAATTCAGGTCCCTCCGCTGCCGCCGCCTCGACCGGCCTTGCCTCGGTCGGCATCTGGCGGCTGCTCGCGCTCGCGGCGCCGCATCTGGCAGCGCTGGCCGTGATGCTCGAGACCGAGACCGATTTCGCCGCGCGCGCGGGCTTTCTGCTGTCGTGGGGAATCCTGAACTTCTCCTGGATCGTGCTATTGCGGCGTCCGGCCCTGTCGGGCGCGCTCTCACTGACCTTGGTCGTGGTGCTGATCCTGCTGTCGCGGCTGAAACACGATATCGCGCAAATGACCGCAAACTTCGTCGACCTGATGGTGATCGACCGTGATACCGCGGCCTTCCTGTTCACGATCTTTCCCAACCTGCGCTGGTCGGTGATATCGGCCGCTCTCGTCATTGTCCCGTTGATGTATGCGCTGTGGTGGCTCGATCCGTTTCGGATCCGCCGCCTGCCGGCACTCGCCTGCATGCTCGCCTGTCTCGCGGCACTGGTTGGATACTCGCTCGAATGGCCGGAGGAAGCCTGGCGCGGCTATTACGACGATGGATATGTGTCGAAATTTGCCCGTTCGGGCGTGACTGAAGTTTCGGATTTCATCAATTACGGATTCATGGAATCGGATGCGGTCGCGACCGAGCGTCTGAAGGTGCCGCTGGTGGATTCCTGCAGTCCTGCGGGACGGCGGCCGAACATCATCATGATTCATGATGAGTCCAGTTTCGATATTCGGCAGGCGGGCGGCATCAAGGTGCCCGCGGGCTATGGCGGCCATTTCAAGTCTTTCGACGGCGTGGAACGCAAATTCCTGGCCGAGAGCAATGGCGGCCCGAGCTGGTTCACCGAATACAACGTGCTCGCCGGATTGTCTTCACGCTCGTTCGGCCGCTTCGCCTATTTCGTCACCCGCATCGCCTCTAGCCGCGTCGAGCGCGGGCTGCCGCTGGCCTTGCGGCGCTGCGGCTATGAAACGGTTTCGCTGTATCCCGCCTTCGGCGCGTTCATGAGCGCGCGCAGTTTCCAGCTCACCACCGGTATCCAGCATTTTTACGACGCGCATGATCTGGGCGCCAAGGACGTCGAGCCCGACAGTTTCTTCTACGACAAGGCCCTGGGGCTGATGTCACAGCATTCCCCCAAGACGCCGCTCTTCATGTTCGTGTATCTCGCGGCCAATCACTTCCCCTGGGAGACGCGGTTCCGTCCTGATCTGATGCCCGGCTGGCGCAGTCCCGGCAACGAGCCGGTGGTCGACGAATATCTGCGCCGGCAGGCGATGAGCGCGGACGATTATGCTGCGTTCGCCGCGGGGTTGAAAAAGAAGTTTCCGGCCGAGCCGTTCCTGATCGTGCGTTATGGCGACCATCAGCCGGAATTCTCGCCGCATGTGCTCGACCCCGACCTCGACGAGGCCGGTATCGGCAAGAAACTGGAGAATTACGACCCGCGCTACTATGCGACCTATTATGCGATCGATGCGATCAATTTCGAGCCGGTGAAGAGTTCCGCCGTCATGGAGACGATCGACGCGCCGTTTCTGCCGCTGGTGATCCAGGAGGCCGCCGGCATCCCGCTCGATCCATCGTTCGAGGAGCAGAAGCAGATCATGCTGCGGTGTCGAGGCCTGTTCTACGCCTGCAAGGACGGCGCGGAAGCCCGCCGTTTCAACCGATTGCTGATCGACGCCGGCCTGATCCAGGGACTGTAAGGCCGGCAGGTTCTTAACAAATCCTTGCCTCCTCCATGTTGGCCGGGAAGTTCTTTGCGGCAAAATGACCAGCCGCGCGTCGATCCCGCCGCGAACAGTGCCATCGCCGGTTTAGGCAGTGCGCGATTTCCTCTCGGCGTTGAATATTGGAGATCATTGATAACCCTAAGCGACGATTGGAACCCCGCGCTTCGCTTCCGTTAAGTTGATTACCTTATGGCATAGATTCTTAACGAATTTGTCGAGGGCTGTTGTCGTGTCGACCGAAAAGTTTCTCAAGCAGCGTGCCGTCAATATCGCGGTAGACGGGCACTACACACTGCCCAACTGGTACGATCCGGAGGGAAGGCTTCGCACCTTTGCTTGCCGCACCAATCGCGTGTCGCCGTACCGGATGATCGTCGAGGTGCCGGTCGTGGGCAAGGTCGGCGACTATCTGACGTCCTACTTCCGTGATTTTGGCAAACTCGACGGTACCATCAGCGACACCAAGCCCGGCTGCTTTCTGCTCGAACTCGATGTGCCCTACGCCACGCGCGCGAGGCTCGCGAACAAACTCACTTGGCTGGAAGGCAAGCAGAACGATCCTCAGATATTCGATCGACGACAGCATCCGCGTGTGATCCCGGCTCATTCGCGTTCGATGCTGACGCTGGCCGATGGCGCCATCCATGCGTGCGATATCATCGACATGTCGGTCAGCGGTGCCGCGGTCTCCAGCCCATTGTCGCTGGAGATCGGAACGCCGCTCGCCGTTGGGGCCTGCGTTGGCCGTATCGTCAGGGTTTTCGCCGGCGGCTTTGCAGTCCACTTCGTCGAAGTGCAAAACCAGTATGACCTGAACCGGCTGCTCCTTCGGTCGGTGCCGCTGTCGTCCGCCGGCGGCGCCAAGGCCGTGTCCGAGCTCGATGCAACGGATGTCGAGCCGGCAGACGCCTAGAGCGAGATGACTTTTCGTTGAATCGATCTCGCTCTGTCCTATTGTTTGAGCATGATCTCCGCGCAAACGCTTTCGCGTTTGTCGCGAGGGAAAACCGGTGCCCACTTTGCGCTAACGCGGCCCTGCGGGTCCGGATCATGCTCTAGAACGCGCTGTCCCAGGGCGGGTCGGGCGCAAATCTTGTCGCGATGAAGTCGATGAAGGCGCGCACCTTGGCGGGCGGGTGGCGGTCCGGAAGGTAGACCGCATAGATGCCGCCGAGTTCGACGGTCGGCTGATCCAGCTCGAGCGCGACCAAAGTGCCGGCGCGCAGATCGTCGGCAACGATGAAGGTCGGCTGGTAGATCAGACCCTGTCCCGCGATCGCAGCCGCCCGCAGCGCATCGCCGTTGTTGGCGCGCAGATTGCCCGAGACCCGGACGCTGACCTCCGCGCGCGCGCCAAACACCCAGCGATCCACCGATGTTTGTTGTGACAGCGTGTAACCAAGACAATTATGCGCCGCGAGATCAGCAACCGTGAGCGGCGCGCCTCGCGCCTCGAGATAGGACGGCGAGGCGCATACCACGACACGGCAGGGTGCAATACGCCGCGCGATCAGGCTCGAATTGGAGAGGATGCCGATACGGATCGCCAGATCCCAACCCTCTTCGGCGAGATCCACCAGGCGGTCGTTCAGGCCGAGTTCGATCGTGACCTGCGGATGATGCGCGCCAAACTCGGCGAGCAGGGGGGCGATCTGCCGGGTGCCGAAGGCCACCGGCGCATTGAGCCGAAGCAGTCCTCGCGGCTCGACCCGATCCACCGCCACGCTGGCGTTGGCCGCTTCGATCTCGGCCAGAATCCGCTCGGAGGCCTCGAGATAATTGCGGCCGGCCTCGGTGATCGAAAGCCGTCGCGTGGTGCGGTGAAACAGCTTGACGCCGAGCCGCGCTTCGAGCGCGGCCATGTGCTTGGTGACCATGGTCTGCGATAGGCCCATGGCCCGGGCGGCGGCCGACAGACTGCCGCTGGCTGCGACTTTGGCGAATACTTCGAGGCCGGTCAGGCGGTCCAGCATCGGTAATTTCACTCTATCAGTGTGATTAGTAATTCATAATTGATAGATTATCACCCTGCCAGGAATAAGCCATAGGTCAGTTCCCAACTGGAGACTGCCATGATCGATTCCCGGACCGCCCCCTATGCCGCCCTGTTGCTTCGTCTCACGCTCGGCCTGCTCTTTCTGGCCCATGCCAGCCTCAAATTGTTCGTGTTTACGCCAGCGGGCACCGCGAAGTTCTTCGGCAGCGTCGGACTGCCGGGCGGGCTCGCCTACATCATCATTGCCGCCGAAGTGCTTGGCGGCATCGCGTTGATCCTCGGCATCTGGACCCGGGTCGTTGCCATCGCGGCGACGCCGATCTTGCTGGGTGCGATCTTCACGGTGCATGGTTCGGCCGGGTTCTTTTTCAACAACCCGAACGGCGGCTGGGAATATCCGGCGTTCTGGACCGTCGCCCTGGTCGTCCAGGCGTTGCTCGGCGATGGCGCTTACGCATTGCGCACGTCGCGCGCCTCTGTCCTTGCTGGCGGACTGAGCGGCGCACACTCACATTGAATGAGGCGGCGGGGTCGCCATTCGCAGCCCCGCAGCAATTGGACCGAATCCCATGACAGCATTTTCACTGCCAAGCCTGTTCCTTTCACACGGCGCACCGACGCTGCCGTTGACCGACACGCCGGCCCGCGCGTTCCTGGGCGAACTCGGCCACATGTTCCCGCGTCCGAAAGCCATTCTCGTGATATCGGCGCATTGGGAAACGGCGATCCCGACGGTCAGCGCGGTGGAACGCAACGACACCATCCACGATTTCGGCGGATTCCCGCGCGCGCTCTATGAACTGCAATACCCTGCCGCGGGTTCGCCGCAGGTCGCCGCGCGGGTTTCCGAACTGCTGCGCGCAACTGGGCTGGACTGCAAGACCGATCACCGACGCGGTCTCGATCACGGCGCCTGGGTGCCGTTGCTGTTGATGTATCGGCGAGCCGACATCCCCGTGCTGCAGCTTTCGATCCAGCCGCATCTCGGGACGCGCCATCACCTGGCTATGGGCCGCGCGCTGGCGCCGCTGCGTGAGGCAGGCGTGCTGATCATCGGCAGCGGCAGCATGACGCATGATCTTTCGGAATTTCGCGGCAATGGCGTGAGCGATCCGGCGCCGGACTGGGTCAACGGTTTTGCCGACTGGATTCATTCGTCGCTGACATCAGGCGCGACCGATGATCTGATCGACTATCGGCGAAAAGCGCCGTTCGCGGTCAAGAACCATCCGACCGAGGAGCATCTGGTGCCGCTTTATGCCGCGCTTGGCGCCGCCGGCGCGGATGCCCACGCCGAACGGCTTCACGCCAGTTCCACCTACAGCATTCTGCGGATGGACGTTTATGCGTTCGAAGCGGCGCATGATGATGCACGCCGGGCTGAGGTCTTGAGCTAGCCCAGCGCAGGGTGTCCAATTCATTCTGAGGGCATAAACTCTCAACAGACGCGCTGGTTTTAGCCAATCTTCTTCGTCGCGAAGCCGTTTGGATCGGCACGTTTCACGAAAGCGATGCCGATCCGTTTCTCCTGCCGCCAGATGACTTGACAGGGCAGCTGTGCCCCGAAGGCAATCAGCGTGAAATGTTCTGGAGTTGCCGCCCGGCCCGTCAAATCCAGGCCGGCACCCGCAGCCGATACGTCGCGAACCAGGCAGGACATCGTGCCGCCGTTAACTCTGATCGTTCCGGTGGCTGCTACAAGGTGCCGCGGAACGATCCGTCTATCGGAAGCCGAAGCACGATCGTTTGTGCGCGGTTCCACCATGTTGAGGACGCCCCCGCAACTTGCGCAACGGTACGACCGCAGATCGTAATTTTCTGCGCAGGGGATTGTGCCATGAAGCGTCATGCTCGCGTTGCATTTCCGGCAGGTCGGTCTTGGGTGAGCGATTTGCGGCATGATCAATGTATAGTTGCTGCCGTCCCAGGTTCGTATCCGCAGAACCACGATAAGCCGCCATAAAGCTGTTTAAGATTAACACGCCACGCCGAGCAGCGGTTAACGAAGGGGCTGTTCACATGTGGACGCGGTTGGCGCTCGCTTGAACCGGCCGGAAGCGCCCGTTACGCTCTCTGCGGCAGTTCTGGGGGGAAACAAAAGATGAAGCAGATCAGGATCGGCGACGTCACCGTCGATGCGGTGATCGAACGCGAGGGTCCGTGGCGGCGGCCGCAGGATTTCTTTCCGGCCTATGATGAGGCCACGTTCAGGCATCATCTGCCATCGATGGAGCCGGAGGTGTACGATGCCGCGCTTGGCAAGATCGTGATCACCTACCAGACCTTCGTGGTGCGGACGCCGCGCTACACGATCCTGGTCGATACCTGCACCGGGGAGGACAAGGGTCATCCGCCGCCGTTCGATTTTCCCGGCAAGGAGCGCTGGCGCAACGAGCTGTTTGCGCTCGGCATCGGCTTCGAAAAGGTCGATTACGTGTTCTGCACGCATCTGCATATCGACCACACCGGCTGGAACACCACCTTGCGCGATGGCCGCTGGGTGCCGACATTCCCAAATGCGAAATACATCTTTCACAAGCGGGAATATGCGGTCTGGGAAGCCGAGCACGCCAAGGGCAATGATCCGCCCGGTACGGTCTTCCGCGACAATTGCCTGCCCGTCGTGGAAGCCGGCCAGGCGCTCCTGGTCGACGATGACTACGCGCTCGACGACACCATCACGCTGACGCCGACGCCCGGGCATTCGCCCTGCCATTGCTGCGTCAATATCTTCTCGCGGGGCAAGCGCGCGGTAGTGGCCGGCGACCTCATGCACCACGCGATCCAGTGCCGCGAGCCCGACTGGTCGTCAAAGCCGGACTGGGACGCCAAGCAGTCGGCGGTATCGCGGCGGAAGTTTTTCGCCTCCGTCGCCGGGACCGACACGCTGATCCTGCCGGTGCATTTCCCTAACCCGACCGTGGGCCTGATCACGGCGGACGGCGACCGGTTCAACTACCGCTTCAAGCGCGATTGATTAGGCAAATTGGTCGGCGCGCTATAAGCGCTCGCAGTCGCCGCTTGCGCTCTGATCCCAATGCCTGGAAAGAGGCCAGGAATGAGAAGACGTTGCATCGCCGCCCTAGTCGTCATGATCGGCATCACGATCTCCGTCCCGACCCTGGCGGCGGATCAAGCCCGCGCAAAATTCATGCAGTCGGCGGCTTTGACGGTACGCGCAGTGATAGATAACGAGCGCGTCACGGTCTGGGACACGACGAGGCATCTTCTGCCCGCCGCCCACGATTTCGTGGCGATCTCCTTGTCCCAACCGGGCAACGCGATCTTCGGTCACGCCGGCGACACGGTCGGCACGCCGGGCTCGCGCACCATCATCGTCGAATTGAAGGATCATCCGGTCGCCCCGATTGCGAATAATTCCGGCTTTCCCGATGCCCATCCCCGCCCTCACATCGAGAAGATTCTGGAAAACGACCGCGTCATCGTCTGGCGCTATCGCTGGAAACCTGGGTGAGCCGACCCCGATGCACTTCCACGACAAGGATGTGGTGGTCGTATATCTGGAGGACTCAGCGCTGAAATCGACCGAGCCGGACGGCAAGAGCATCTTGAATGAAGACATCCGGTTCAATCGCCGCGACCGCACCCACACCGAGCTGCTTGCTCGAGATTCGGCAAGCGCTGTTATCACCGAGTTGAAATAACGCCTCCAGGGGACCCGGACGGGATTATCCGGGCCCATGACAGAGAGGCTGGATCAGTCGGCCTTGGCCTTCTCTTGCATTGCCGCCTCGAGCTTCTTGATGTCAGCGGTGGAAAGCTGCGGGCGATCGACCTTGATCGTCAGTTTGTTGAGCTTCGCGGTGAGCGGGAACGGCGGCTGGTAGTCGGCGTCATTGACGCCGGTCAGCGTGTCGGAGCCGATGTCGAAGCTCTCGTCCCACTGCAGGATCATCGGCAGGGTTTTCTCCATCCGCTTGGTCGCGACCTCCCTGCCGTCGACTTTCAGTGTGCCTGTGCCGGGCCGACCTAGGCCGCTGAAGTTATTGAAAGCGAGCGTACCGGCGCCGAGGCCTTCGTACTTGAAGTCGAACTCGATCGTATGCCGACCCGGCGGCAGCGCGTCGGGGCCTTCCCATTTGATGCGCTCGAGATCGGCCAGGTTCCAAAGGAATACCGGCTTGCCCTTGAGCAGGTAGAAGCCGTACCCGGCGAAGCGCCCGCCCGAGGTCAGGATCATTCCCTCGGCGCCACCGTCGGGCACATTGATGTCGGCGGTGATGGTGTACGATGCATCCAGCAGAGCGGGTGAATCACCCTGCGGCAGTCCGGTCATCGGCCGCGTGTAGACAAACTCGGTGCGTCCGGCGGTGATGTTCGGGCGCGGCGCGACGATGCGTCCCGCCACCGAGGCGTCAAGCGGGAAGACTTGGTACTTCTTCGCTTCTGCGATGAACTCCTGCCGCATCGCCTTGACCCTCTCCGGGTATTTGGCTGCCAGATCCTCGGTCTGACTGAAGTCTGTGCTCAGGTTGTACAGCTGGAATACCTGGTTGTTCAGTGGATCCGGGTTGGCCGGGCCGAAGGCCTGCCAGGGCGCGCGGTTCACCTTGGTGCTCAGCAGCCAGCCGTCGTCATAAAGCGCCCACTGGCCCATCATCTCGAAGTATTGCTTCTTGTGCCGCGACGCGATTTTGGCGTTGTTCGCGTCGAACGTGTACGCAAAGCTCGTGCCTTCGATCGGCGCCTGCTTGATACCGTCCACGGTCTCGGGCGCGGAGATACCGGCGGCCTCGAGGATGGTGGGCACGACGTCGATCACGTGAATGAACTGCTCGCGCAAGGCGCCCTTGTCCTTGATCCGCGCGGGCCACGACACCACCATGTTCTGGTTGATGCCGCCGAGCCGGGACGCGTTCTGCTTGAACCAGTCGAACGGCGTGTCGAAGGCCCACGACCAGCCGGCCGACATGTGGTTGTAGGTCTGTTCGGTACCCCAGACGTCGTACCACTTCATCTGCAAACTGGCCGGCATCTCGTTGATGCCGTTGAAGAACGCGACCTCATTGGGCGTACCCATCGGGCCACCCTCGGCGCTGGTTCCGTTGTCACCGTTGATGTAGATGATCAGCGTGTTGTCGAGCTTGCCGAGGTCCTCGAAGTGCTGGATCACCCGGCCGATCTCATGGTCGTTGTATGCGACGTAAGCGGCAAAGATGTCGACCTGGCGGATGAAGAGTTTCTTCTCCTCCGCGGTAAGTTCGTCCCACGGCTTCAGTATGTCCTTCGGCCAGGGCGTCAACTTCGAATCCTTCGCGATCACGCCGAGCCGTTTCTGGTTCTCGAAGATGCGTTCGCGCAGCTTCTCGTAACCGTCGTCAAACAGGTGCATCGCGCCGATCTTGTCCACCCACTCCTTGGTCGGGTGGTGCGGCGCGTGCGAGGCGCCGGGCGCGTATTTGATGAAGATCGGCTTAGAGGGGTCGGTCTGATTTATCCGGGTCATGTAGTCGATGGCATCGTCAGCCATCGCGGTGATCAGGTTCCAGGTGCCGGGCGGCTTGCCGAGGAACGGATAGATCTGTGTTGTGTTGCGGAACAGATTGGGTTCCCACTGGTTGGCGTCACCGCCGACAAAGCCATAGAAATATTCGAATCCCATGCCGGTGGGCCACTGGTCGAACGGCCCGACCTGGCTGGCCGCGAAGGCCGGCGTGTTGTGGTCTTTGCCGAACCAGGACGTAGAGTAGCCGTTGTCGAGCAGGATGCGCCCGATCGTCGCCTTGTCCTTGCCGATAATGCTGTTGTAGCCCGGAAAGCCGGTCGATTGCTCGGAGATCACGCCGAAGCCGACCGAGTGGTGGTTGCGCCCGGTGATCAGCGCTGCGCGTGTCGGCGAGCACAGGGCGGTCGAGAAGATCCGGTTGTAGCGCAGCCCCTCGTTGGCGATGCGGTCCATCGTTGGCGTCGGAATCACACCGCCAAATGTGCCGGGCACGCCGAAGCCGGCGTCATCGGTAATGATAAGGAGCACGTTGGGTGCTCCCTTCGGCGGCACGATGCGCGGCGGCCACCAAGGTTTCGACTGCAGAGCGTCATCCTTGATCACGCCGCCGAACTTGGGATCGGGTGGCGGGAGTTGCTTGCCGCTGAGCGTCGTGGTGGCGCTGGGTGAGCCCGGCACGCCGTTGATTTGTTGCGCACTTGCTGTTGCGGACCACAGAAAGGTCAGCGCCAATGTCGTAATGCCCAATCGACGAGTGCTCATGACGAATCGCTCCATTTGGCAAAACGCGACGGCAATTTGACAAAATGGATGTAGATCGATGCGACATCCTTGATTTGGATCAAGAAGCCAGCCCGTCGGATTTGAACTACTGGGTGAACAAACTGGAGCGCGATCCGATGTCAAAATTTCTGATAGCCGCGGGACCAATTGTTTGCGCGGTGCTCTGCCTGAACAGTTCAATCGCGCATGCCGGTCCTTGCAGCGCGGACATTGCGGAATTCGAGAAAGCCGTCCGCGACTCCGCGGGAAATCCGTTTGCCGGATTGACGGCGCCGCAATCGGTCAATGCACAGATTGATCGGCAGCCAACGCCCGCCTCCCTGAAACAGACCCAGGCGCGCCTGCAATCAAAATTCTCCGCGACCATCGCGCGCGCCAAGCGGCTGGACGCCAGGGGCGATCGCGCCGGCTGCGCGTCCGCGCTTTCGCAGGCCAAGCGGATGTATATTCTTTGAACCAACTGGTTATTTGAGTGACTGTCCGCCGATCGTCGATGTTTTCGGTTAGCTAGCCGATGACCGCATCACTGCGGATATTTCGGCCGTTTTGGCTTCACGACGTTGGTTTCGGCTTGCTGCGGTTTTGCTTCCGGCACGGCCGCCGCAGGTGGATAGGCGGGGGCAGGGTTCCGCGCATTCTGCCACCAGTCTTGCAGCTCATAGCCCTTATGAACGACCGATCCGGGAACGGGAGAAGCGAATTCGCCGGTTTGTGCATCGACGCTTGCCGTCGAAGCAAATAGAGCGGCCACGAGGACGGCTGAGACCTTAAGATGAATTCGCATATCGCAGAGCCCTTCATTTGGGAGCGGCCAGCCGGAACGATGTTGTTCGTACATCGCTTCGGCCAGCTTTGAGCATCAACCGGCTGCGCGCCGCAGTCGCCAGCTAGAATCGATAATTGATACCTGCGCGGATAGTATTCAAGTGATCCGTGCTGACGCCACTGCCCGCAACCGCGATGTAGAGATATTCAAGCTTCGCGGACCATTTTGACGTGAAGCCCCACTCCACGCCAAGGCCAGCAGCCAGTCCCGGCCGCCATGCGGAAGCGGCACAATCGGTGAGAACACCGAGCGTTCCGCAAGGCGATCCCGCGATCGAGGTGCCATTCGCGCTGGACTTAACGAATGCTGCGCCGCCCGTTCCGTAGAACAGCCAATTATCCATGGCGACACCGACGCGCGCCCGTGCCGTTCCAACTGCGCTGATGTTGGACGCAATATTGAGCGTAATACCCTGCGGGTTGCCCGCGATGGTCGGAGTTGAGACGCCGTTGCCCTTGATGTTAGCCCAATCGAGGTCCCCCTCAAGACCGAGCACCACATATCCCTGCTGGATTTGGGCACCCATGGTCCCACCGAACATCCCGCCACTGATATCGAAGGTTGAGCGGTCGAACCGGTTGGAGACAAGCGTCAGCGGATCTTGCGCACCCCAGCCATAGCCGCCATTCACACCGACATAGAGACCGGTCCAGTTATAGACCTGTGCCGCCACCGGCGCCGGAACGTAAGCCTTGGCCGGCAAGTCGGCCGCGTTTGCCGAAACGACAGTGGTCGCGACCAGCATCAGCGCCGCTGACCCCATGTATTTGGAGAATAAATTCATGACATTTCCTTTCTTCCAAATTGAATGGAAAAAAGGTTGAGCCTCGGTTCGCCACCCACCTTTGATGTGAATCAATTGCAGCCGCTTGGCATCGTCCTTGCCGGAAGCGCCACAAAAGTGTAAGACAGGCTGACATGAAAAAAAATCGCTGCGCATAATAGCGGCTCTGAGTCCGCTTCATCTCAGTAACGAGCCGAATGCGCGGCGAAGCTCATGCGCGCGGCCTTGATCGCCGCGCGCATGACACCCATCAGATGCTAGTAGCAGGGCGGGTACGGATAATATCCGCAGCGTGGCGCATAGTAAGCGCCTGCGGCCGCGGCTCCGACGGCGGCAGCGCCGACGCCTACCGCGACACCTCGACGCACGGCTGCGCCACGATAAACGCCACCGCGATAGACGCCACCGTGATGGACGCCAACGCGACCAACGCCGACACCTCTGCGATATGCGAAGGCATCCGTTGATACCGTTGCGACGCAAGCGATACCGAGGATGATCGATGCAGCAATGGAGATAAGGCTTCGATGTGACATGATTGATCCCCTTTCTCAGGCTGATCGAAACTTACGCTAGGAGGATCATCGCAGCGGGTCTTGATTTGAATCAACGAAGTGCGTGTGGCGGCTTGCGCCGGATCATCCGCTTCAGCGAACACACCGTTACTGGGGTTCCTTAAGTTCGCCCCGCCTTGGAGAATTGCGATGAAACTTGTCGCGCTGTTGATCGCGCTGTGCGCGTTTTGCGGGCCCGCGATCGCTCAAACGTCGGATTGCCAGTCGATTCCCAAGGCCAGTGATCGTCTCGCCTGTTACGACAGGGCCATGCCTCCGATGAACAAGGCCAAGTCCGGTTCCACATCGTCGACGCCTTCAAACCAGCAAGGTCAACCCGGCGATCCGCTCGCTGCCGAAAACGCCCGCCTGAACGCCAGGATAAATAATATCTGCCGCGGCTGCTGAGCGCCGAGAGGAGGGTCTGGACGGTTTCATAGCGATCTGGTCCGGCGCATTTGCCAGCCCGCGCTGGATCAAAAACCGGCCTTTCGCCGAGTCTTGGCGCATGGCCACCCGCCCAGGAACACCCTTCCGCTAATCCCTCACATGGCATAAGAGCGGCCGAAAACTTTTCCTCGGACCTCCGGTGCCCATGATTCGACTTGACAATATCTCAAAGCAGGCCGGCCACCAGATCCTCTTCATCGAGGCCTCCGCGGCGCTCCAGAAGGGTGAAAAGGTCGGCCTCGTTGGTCCCAACGGTGCCGGCAAGACCACGCTGTTCCGGATGATCACCAGCCAGGAACTCCCGGACGAGGGCCAGGTCGCGGTCGATCGCGGCGTCACCATCGGTTACTTCAGCCAGGATGTCGGTGAGATGTCCGGCCGCAGCGCCGTGTCCGAAGTGATGGACGGAGCCGGTCCCGTCAGTGCGGTCGCGAGCGAACTGAAGGAGCTCGAGGCCGCGATGGCCGACCCGGCGCGCGCCGACGAGATGGAGGAGATCATCGCGCGCTACGGCGAGGTGCAGCATCGCTTCGAGGAGCTCGACGGTTACGCGCTGGAGGGGCGGGCGCGCGAGGTGCTGGCGGGCTTGAGCTTCAGCCAGGAGATGATGGACGGCGACGTCGGCGCGCTGTCGGGCGGCTGGAAGATGCGCGTGGCGCTGGCGCGAATTCTCCTGATGCGCCCCGACGCCATGCTGCTGGACGAGCCCAGCAACCACCTCGACCTCGAAAGCCTGATCTGGCTCGAGCAGTTTCTCAAGGGATATGAGGGCGCGCTGCTGATGACCTCGCACGACCGCGAGTTCATGAACCGCATCATCGACAAGGTGGTGGAGATCGACGGCGGATCGCTGACCACCTATTCCGGCAATTACGAGTTCTATGAGGCCCAGCGCGCGCTGAACGAGAAGCAGCAGCAGGCGCAGTTCGAGCGCCAGCAGGCCATGCTGGCGAAAGAGATAAAGTTCATCGAGCGCTTCAAGGCGCGCGCCTCGCATGCCGCCCAGGTGCAGAGCCGGGTGAAGAAGCTGGAGAAGATCGAGCGGGTCGAACCGCCGCGGCGCCGCCAGACCGTGGCGTTCGATTTTCTGCCCGCGCCGCGCTCGGGCGAAGACGTCGTGAGTCTGAAGCGGGTGCAAAAGGGCTATGGCAACCGGATCATCTATGACGGGCTGGATTTCATGGTCCGCCGCAGGGAGCGCTGGTGCGTGATGGGAGTCAACGGCGCCGGAAAATCCACGCTGTTGAAACTGGTGGCGGGCTCCACGGAGCCCGACGATGGCACGGTGGCGCTCGGCGGCAGCGTGAAGATGGGTTACTTCGCGCAGCACGCCATGGATCTCCTGGACGGCGAACGCACCGTGTTTCAGTCGCTGGAGGATGCGTTCCCGCAGGCAGGGCAGGGCTCGCTGCGCGCGCTCGCCGGCTGCTTCGGCTTTTCCGGCGACGACGTCGAGAAGAGGTGCCGGGTGCTGTCGGGCGGCGAGAAGGCGCGCCTGGTGATGGCGAAAATGCTCTACGACCCGCCGAACTTCCTGGTGCTCGATGAGCCGACCAACCATCTGGACATGGCGACCAAGGAGATGCTGATCAACGCGCTGTCCAACTTCGAAGGCACCATGCTGTTCGTCTCGCACGACCGGCACTTCCTCGCTGCCCTTTCCAACCGGGTGCTGGAGCTGACGCCCGAGGGCATCCACCAGTATGGCGGCGGCTACAGCGAATATGTCGCGCGCACCGGCCAAGAGGCGCCGGGCCTGCACAGCTAGCGCTCATCGTCATCATCCAGGCTTGAGCAACGATTGCGACGAGATGGCCCAAAAGAGAACGGCCTCAGCGCGGGGGTACATGCTGAGGCCGTCATTCATCGGATGCCTTGGGCAATCGCATCCGGCAGTGCATCGACAAGTCGCCTCAGCGGCAATGGTTCCAAAGAAACCGTCAGTCGCCCGATCGGTGAAATTTTTTTCGTGACTGAGCAATAGTGACCACTGCTGTGGAACTTGAAACGCGCATAGTGGGCTCATTACCGACCTGACTTGGTAATCCCTGATCCAGCAATCGCCGGTAATTGACGGGTCGTGCTCGCGCCCCAGGGGAAGCATCATGCGTCAAATTCAGGCGGTCGAGACCCATTCCGTCCACATTCAGCCCGCCCATGTGAGGTGCCGCTTCGCAATGTTTACGACAGACGCACCGTTTTAAGCCACGAGTTTTGCGTGTTTGATTTTCCCGGCTGCGAGGGATGCCGAGCAGCGCTGCATACCGTCAGGTCGGTGGGAAGTCTCGGAAGACCCAATCAACTCGAAGAGATTGCAGGGATGGATTGCAGGTGCCTCTCGTCCCACCAAACAGCTCTGTGCACCTTCGAGGAGGTAGCCATTGAAAGAGTTCATTCATGCGCAGAACCTGGCTCTTTTCAAAAAACGCCTCGCGGAGCCTTGCGACGACGCGCAGCGCAAGCTGCTGTTGAAGCTCCTGGCGGAGGAAGAGGCAAGAGAACTTCCTCCCGAAAAGGAATTACGACCGCCTTTGCAGGCTCCGGCCGACCGCGATCGGCGATGAGCCCCGACAAAGGCGTCGTATCCACGCAGCACGACATGCCTTCCTAAAAGGGGAGGGATATCGTGCTCTCTTCACTCGCGGCCGCGGCGTTCGCGGAACCTGTCGAATTTCGCCTTCTGCCGGTCGTCGAGGCTGTTGTAAAACGCGATCAGCTTCGGATTCTCCGCTTTCAACGCCGTCAGTCTTGCCTCGAGCAAAGTCTGACCGAAAACCAGACGGGCCTCGAAGGTCGTCAAGTCCGGCTTGTTGGTACAAAGGGCGGCTTTCGCATCTTCGAGTGACTTCTTGCGTGCGTCGTGGAATTCCTTGAAGGCGGCCTTTTGCGCGTCATTCAGGTCCAGATATTCCGCCAGGAGATTCGCCATTTCAGGGCGGTGCGTCGGTCCGCCTCGCTCGTCACAAATGCGTTCGAAGGGCGCGTGGCGTGGTCCATATGGCCTGGCCTCCGCCTGACCCAAGGTTGCGGCAAAGGCCGCAGATGCAACAATCAGGACCGAAACGTTCAGCTTCCGCATTTCTAATGCTCCCATGCTGGGGTGAATTTTGGTGATTGGATTCGATTTCACGTTTTCTCAACTGAAGGCCGTTGACCGTGCGTGTTGATAGACGCTGGTCGACGGCTCTGAGCCTTTATTTTCTGCCGCCAGCATGACCACCACCGCCTGGATGACCCCCGCCACCGCCACCGGCATGACCGACGTGAACACCGCCGCCGCCGCGATATCCGCCGCCACGATATCCGCGTCCACCGCCGCGATAGCCGCCGCCGTAGTAACCGCCGCCACCGCCATAGTAAGGGCCGTTGTCATACCCGCAATCGTTGAAATAGCAGTTGCCGCCGATCACCCCGCCCAGCACGCCGGAAATCACACCGCCGATGATCGCTTCCGGAATGACGTTGCGACGATAATACCTGATCTGCTCGACTTGCGGGTCTGGCTTTATCAATTGCGGACCAGCAATGCTGGTCACGCCGGCCAAGGCGGGCGTCACCAACATCATTCCGGCGCCGACAATTGCTGCAACTCGTATACGGTTCATCTGATGGTCCCTTTCTTTAATGTGAACGACTTGATGCTGATACTTCGGTTGTTCGCGGGTTAGACGGCTGCGGAACGGCAGCCGCGGCCATTCCGGAAAACAGCACGGTAAATCGCGCGCCCTGGCCGTCGTCACCGCGGCCGATCCGCAACTCGCCGCCGATCTGCCTTGCGAACGATTGAATGATCCTCATCCCCAATCCCTTGCTGGCGCCGGGGTCGAATCCTTCCGGCAAAGCCGGGCCGTTGTTGGAAACCGAAAGCGCGTAGCCATATGCCGGATCGGGCTGCAGGCTGATGGCGATCCGGCCGTTGCCGTATTTTGCCGCGTTGGCGATCAACTCACTGACGATGAAGCCGAGCGGAATCGCGGTAGCGGCCGGCAGATTGATTTCAACGGCTTCGACGCGGACCTGCTCCGGGCGCTCATCCGACGACAGCATCGCAGAGAAGTCGCGGGCAAAGTCCTCGAGGAATTTCCTGAATTCGATGGCTTGCATCCCGTCGTAGGAATGAAGGCGATGGTGGATACGCGCAAATCATCGAAACGCGATTGGCCGCGACGGCCAGTTGCGCAGCTGCTTCCGCGTTCGTCGCTGACCGGCTCTGCAACGAAAGCAGGCTGATGGTCATTTGCAGGTCGTTCATCAGCCGATGATCGGATTCCCTGCTCAGGAGTTCTTGTTGCTGGATCAACTCATCCCGTTGACGAAGCCGCGCCTCACTCTCCGCCAGCGCATCGCGCAGGCGTATTTCCATGGATCTGTGCTGGATCAACTCGCGCTCGTAGCGCTCGACGGTGCGGCGCACCGAGTTCGAAAACGTCAGAATCGGCGTCAACCGCTCGCCGCCCTTGTCGACGCTGCAAACCTGCTGCGGAATGACTGCCTGATCGCCCATCTTTTGAAAAATGCAATCCGACGCGCCACAACATATTGATTCAGGTCAAACGCCGGCGGTTTATCTAATTCCGATAGTGAGCAATTTTGATCACCCACCCCGGGAATCCAGCATCAAGCCCTCGGCGCAGGGTTTCGACTTGCGCACACTCAAATGCGACAGGTGCAATCATACGAAAAGCTTGCGGTGGAAACGGATGCATAAGCGGCACCGGCGGCATATGACCGTGTTTGGATATTGAATTGATCTGCAAAAGGAAACGGCCCGCCAAGGCGGACCGCTTAAGAACTTGGCGTCTGCAGAACTTAGAGTCTGCCGAGCAGTAGCAAGATCAGCAGAATGACGACGATCAGGCCCAGGCCTCCACCGCCATAATACCCGGTGCCATAGAATCGCCCGCCGCCGATTCCGCTAAAGCCGCCGAGCAGGGCTATTACAAGAATAATGAGTATGATCGTTCCAATCGACATTCTTTGTCTCCGTGTGTTTGTTTGAGTCCAGTTTTAGAGTTTAAGCGCCCATTTTCTCGATCACGGTGCCGGCCAACGGCTCACGTCGATAAGCTCTTTCGCGAAGCGCCGCTTCTGTTGATCGTCGAGGCTCGCATATAGCGGTTGGGCGGCGTCGGCGAGCGTCTTCCGATCGGCGGAGCGCTCGCTCAAGAACTGCGCCTCGTCGCGCAATTGCTCGATGACGTCGGCGGGAGCTTTCTGTTGTGTACGGTCGGCTTGCATGGCGGTCTGGCGATCGCCGTACCTCTTGCCCATGTCGCTCATGGCACTCTCGAAGCCAGGCCAATTCTTCTCTTGCTCCGGTGTCAGGCGCAGGTCTGCCTTGATGCGGGCGGTACGAGCGGCAAATTCGTTGCTGATCTGATTTGCCGAAAGCTCGGCTCGATCGGAGCGATTGCGGCCGGAAGTCGAACCGCTTCGTTGCGGAATTCCCAGCACTCCCTCAACGCCGCCGACGATGCCGCCAACGGCACTGCCGACCGCGCCTCCAACCGGACCGGCAGCGCGATTGCCTTCAGCGGCGCCTTCTTCTGCGCCCCTGACAATGCCCTGAGCCTGCGCTACCAAAGGCAACGAAAGAACTGCCGCGATACAAGCAGCCATCATAAAATGAAATTTCACGCTCGATCTCCCCGGAAAATTGTTGACCTGCGCGATCCAAATATTTCCGACGGTGACCTGTCTTGATTTAGCGCAATCTCAGCGAAACTCAGGTCGCCCGCGCTGAGAGTGAGACAGTAATGCTTACCTGATTCAGGTAAGGCGCGACAGTCGACGTGCAGCTATAGAATGGCTTTTTCAAACCGGCTTACGAAAACTCGACACGGGCACAACCGCTAACACATAGCCGTGCAACGGATCGGCTGACGCACTGGTCAGGTATTACTTGGCCATTCGCCAACCGAACAGCACCATGGCGGCACCGACCGCCGCGGCGATGACCGACGTCAGCAGCGCGCCGCCGAGCGCAAGCATAGCGATGTGATAACCGACGAACGCCCCGGCCACGCCGACGAGTGCGCTGGTGATGATGCCGCGGGTCGATCCGGAGAACTGCCGGGCGAGCCAGGACGGCCCAGCCAGCCGGTCGAAGAGAATGCCGGCAACAATGCCGATTATTAGAACCAGAAGAAACGTCACGACCGGGTCGGTGGCATGCATGGATTGGATCCTCCACTATGGCGTGGAAGCAAACTATCGTACGTCGACAGCTTGGTCGTAAGAGCAATGCCAAATACGTTTCGCTGCCATGCGATGCGCCCGCGCCATGCGATCGCAATTCCGAGATTGGCCGCTGCCATGCATTTGCGAAGCATTGCTGATCCAAATCAACAACGATTATCCGTCGCGCGGCAGCCTGAACTTTTCCCGTTCAGGCCTGAGCATCGGAGATACACTTATGGACAAGGACCGGGTCGTTGGATCGGCGAAGCAAATCAAGGGCACAGTCAAGCAGGTGGTCGGCAAGGCGGTCGGCGACGCGAAGCTGGAGGCGGAAGGCAACGCTGACAAAATAGAGGGTCAGGTCCAGAACGCCATCGGTGGCGTCAAGGATGCGCTCAAAGGAAAATAGGCCAACGGAAGGTCGCGATTTTCTGAATTGTTCGGAAGCCCGATTTTTGCACCCCGCCGTTTGACGGGGTGCGATGATCAAGATGATAGGCCCTGACGTTGTACCTCCAGCTCTGCCTTGCCGGCACAGCCGTCTGGATTATCAGAAATGAACCGTTGCCCAATGCTCCGCTCTCGTACTCGGGTGTCACCCAAGAGCATTTTCCGGCGCTGATCAGCTCTGCCGGAAGGCAAGAACTGTGTGCCTGGATTGAACGTGTGCAGATTGCCTACAATGGCGGGACGCTGACCGATCGTGGACTTGCGCCGCTCAGGCCCTATTTGGTGCCTTTGGCTCAGGAAGATCGATTGAAGGCATTTCGTATCCTATTGTCTCAGGATGCTCGAAGTTTCCTGGCTCAAATTCGAGCACGGTGGGGCAGCGCGCTGTTTGCGGATTAGCGAGCCAGCAATTCTGTTTAGCCGCCCTACTTTTGCGTTTGAGCAGGGGCACTTGCATTCGGCGTCGTCGTCACGGACATCGACACGCTGCCGTAACCGAAGTAGACGAGCGACCCGAACACGAGGGCAAACACGATTGCGCTCATTATGGCGCTGAGCAAGCGGTTGCCGAAACCGATCGAGTTGCCGACTAAATCAATGATGAATACGACGATGGTTGCAATGAGCACGGGCTCAAACCACGCGTATTGTGCGGGCAAATGCATAGCTCGCCTCCCCAGCATTCTCAGGATATTCGAAAGTTAGCAGACGGAACGACGACTGGCGATCCCCTCGACGCGAGGCCGGGCGGCATCGACCAGCAACTTTATGAAAGTCCAGCCAGACTTGTGAAGTGGGCCTCTTTTCGCGGGGGCGTGTCTGTGTGTAAAATGTCGCGGGGACGTAACCCGAACTGAGGAGAATCCATGCGAAAGCTAATACTTGCGGCAGCAGCAATTCTTTTGGTTAATTCGGTGAGTTGGGCGGCCAACGCGGCCACGACGGCCCCGGTGAGCGCGATCCCGAATGCAGCGAGAAACTATTCGCCGATCCACGAAGCCGCCTGCCGAGGCTGGGGTCGCTGGTGTGGGCCGGGCTATGTGAGAGCCTGCGGTCCGTACCGATGCTGGTGCCGTCCCTGCTGGTAAGGCACATCAAAGCGGAGGCCGCCGGATCAGGCGGCCTCTTCGTTGTTGGACCCAACACTCGCTGGCTTTTTTAGTCCCTATTATTTCTGACCAGCCGCCGCCAGGATCAGGTCGGCGACCTCTTTGGAGTGAGAGACCAGGGAGAGGTGGCCGGCATCCAGCTCCACGGTTGTCGCCTTCATCCGTGTTGCGAGGAAGCGTTCCAGGTCAGGCGAAATCGTTTGATCGTTCTTCGACACCGCATAGAAGGTTGGTTTGGAGTGCCAGGCAGCAACCGTCGTCCTGTCGCCGAACAGCGAGGCGGCGGTGGGTTGTTGTTCGGCATAAAGAACCTCTGCCTTCTTGTGCTCGATGCCGTTTGCGAAATATTTGAGAAAGGCGTCCTCGGAGAGCTTGGTGTAACCGTCATGATCCTGGACGCCGGCTCGCGCAGGCATGGTCGGGAACTTTCCCGAAAGGGCGACGAAATCCTCACCGGCATCGGGTGCCCGCGCGGCAACATAGACGAGCGCCGTGACCTTCGGATCCATCCCCGCTTCGCTGACGAGGGTGCCGCTCCAGGAATGTCCGACCAGAACGGTCGGGCCGTCCTGCAGCGCCAATGCGCGACGGGTCTCGGCGACGGCATCGGCGAGTGAGGTGAGGGGATTCTGTACGGCCGTGACATGCAGCCCAGCCGCCTGAAGGCGTGCGATGACCTCGCTCCAACTCGAGCCGTCCGCCCACGCCCCGTGGACCAGCACGATGTTGCGTGCCTTCACGGGCGCAGTCATCTGCGCATGCGCGCCCGTTCCGCCGAGCATTGCCGTGAGCATGCAAACGGCCGCTGCCGCAACTATTCGCAGTCGTATCGTCATTGTCGAACCCCGTAACTGGATTTCCATGGGAGCACCGTGCTCCGTCAACGCATTCGATATTCGGTTACACCGAGGCGATTGTTACGCGACGCCGTGATCGCAGCCGACCTGTCGCGATCAGACGCCCACGGCGGATCAGGCGGCGTAACGCGCGGCCGGCGCGCCGTTCATCAGACCTCCGACCAGTGCTTGCCGCGTCTTCTGGAAATCGTCCCAAAGCGCCTGTTCAGGCAGCGAGGGGAACACCCACGACTCGCCGCGATCCAGGCCCTTCAGCGCCGCGTCCACCAGATGTTGCGGATTCATCACCGCGCCGGCCGGGAGATTGCTGACCGGCAGTCCGGCCTTGTTCCAGAAGTCGGTGTCGACCGCCGGCGGGGTCACCACCTGTACAAGGACGCCCCTGCCGGCGGCCTCACCCTGCAAAGCTTGCGAGAAGCTCACGACATAGGCCTTGGCGGCACTGTAGACGCCGAACTCAGCCCACGGATGGAAAGCCAGCACCGACGCGAAATTGACAATGGCGCCGGCGCCGCGCGCCACAAAGCCGGGCAGCACGGCGCGCGTCAGCCGGGTCAGGGCGGTGATGTTGACGGCGATCATCTCGTCGAGCGCCGGGGAGGTCAGTTTGGCGAGAGGACTGAAGGTTACGGCCGTGGCGCTGTTGATCAGGGCGGTGATCGCCGGATCGCCCGAAATCCGCGCCTCGATGCGCGCCAGATCTTTCGCCTCAGCGAGGTTGGCTTCGAGGGTGTCCACTTCGACATTTGCCTTTTGCTTCACGGCTGTGGCGACGGCCTCGAGGGTCTTCTGTTGACGGCCGACCAGGAGGAGGTCGTATCCCCGCTGGGCCAGTCCGGCCGCGTAAAGGGCGCCGACGCCGCCCGTGGCTCCGGTCACAACCGCGGTTCCTTTTGGATCGGACATCTGAATCTCCTGCTGCTGATTTTGGAAATAGTGGTATATGCCATCAATTATTAATGGCATATGCCACCTTTTCAAGCCGCCGGCCGGAACATCATCTGAAGGTGAACAGGCGTGATCGCGCCGTGAGGCACCGCTGGCGCCGGAGAGGGGGTGCTGGCATATGCCACCTCTTCCTCGCCGTTCGCGGACCGCTATATTCAGTGTGATTACGGAGATCGCTCGTGAAAGCCGACATCAAGGGCCGCGCGCCCAAGATCCTCGAAGCCAAGACCTCCGCGGAAGCGGATTTGCTGAGCTTCTGCAACAACGCCGCGCTTCGCAAAGCCGCCCGAGGCCTGGGAAAGCTCTATGACGCCGTGCTGGAGCCGAGCGGCCTGAAGGCAACCCAGTACAGCCTGCTCACGCAAATTTTTGACCTCGGCAATCCGACCATGGCGGAACTCGCCAAGAGTCTGGTGATGGATTTGTCCGCCATGCGCCATTCCCTGGGGCCGCTGATGCGCGATGGCCTGGTCAAGCTTCGGATCGAGGCAAAAGACCGCCGGGTCAAGCGGGTGATTCTCACGCCTGCCGGGGTGGCGAAATTCGAGGAAACCGCGCAGCTTTGGCGAAAGGCGCAAGGCCGGTTTGAGCAGGCGTTCGGCTCCGCGCGCGCGGCGAAGCTTCGTGCTGAGTTGAGGTTCCTGACATCGGAGGGATTCGAGGATGCCTTCTAGGCGGCTTCGACAACCCGCGATCGCGGGAGGTCCTGCTTTGCGCGGCACAAACGCAGCAATCCCCGCTTTCCGTCAGGGATCGGCATGCTATTCTTGACCTCTCTTGGAGGGGCAAACCGGGGAGCGTTCTCATGGCTGGGGGTTTTCGAAGGTACTGCGTATGCATGATTGCGGTCGGGCCATTGCTTTTGGTCGGGACGTTTGAGGGCCGGGCGGCGGTCGATGACGCCAAGACCTGCGCCAAGGAATCCGGCGAAATCGCCATCGACGCGTGTTCGCGCGCCATCAAGTCCGGCCGTTACAAGGGGCATGAGCTGGCGCGCCAATATCTGTATCGCGGCGTCGAGCGGAGGTTGAAGCAGGATTTCGACCAGGCGCTCGCGGACTTCGGTGAGGCGGCGCGGGTCGACAAGAAATACGCGGATGCGTTTTACAATAGTTGCGCCATTTACAACGTGAAAGCGGACTACGATCACGCGATTGCCGATTGCAGTCAGGCGATCAAACTCGGGCCCAGTCCCAACGCGATGGCGGCAAACGGCGGCGAGCGTCTCGGGAAGGATCGTACCATCTCGGACTATTACTCGGAGCGCGGCCTCGCCTATCTCAAGAAAGACGATTACATCCACGCGACCTTGGACCTCGACAACGCCATCCGCCTCAATCCTCAGAATGGCAGAGCGCTGAAAAACCGGGGGCTTGCCTATCAAGCGAGGGGAGATACCGCGCGCGGCGATGCCGATCTCGAGGCGGCAAAGCAGCTCGGCGAGTAACGTGCGGGAGTTTGCGCGACCTGCCGGCATCACGGCGGACGACGCTCTTTCTTGCGAGCGTGAACAGAAAAGGCAAAGGGACATTTCCGTCCGCCGGCGGGAATCAAATCTGCCTTACCAAGTTGTAATTGTAGCTCACGCCTCGATTGATCTCGATCAATGAGAATCCTCGCCTGTTGGGGATGATATGCAGCCCAGTCGATTTAATTCGCGGGAACTGCAATGTGCCGCATCCGCCTCTCGGTCCTGCTTTTGGCTCTCGTTATGGGGTCAAATTGTCAGGCTGCCGGGTCGTTTCAGACCAAGGCGGCATTCTCCAACGTGGTGAGTGCCAGTTACTCAACTGCGCCGGCTGCCGTCTCGGTAGCTCGCACAAATATCCCTGTGATCAATATCGGTTGCGGTAAGGGCCGCTTTCGCGATTCCCAGACGCATGGTTGCCGCGGCCCGGCCGACATCAGGTAATCAAGTCGCGCTGTCTCCGGCTTTTGTTGTCGAAGCGGCTTCGGTGGACCGCTGCTTTGCGGCCGTCGTTTTTGCTTTCTTGTCTGGCGTCAGAAATGCGATGCCGATCTGATCGCCGGCCACGCGTACTAATTTACAGCGCCGGTATGCGAGACCAGTCGACGACAGCAGCAAGAAGAATTCCTTGAGGTCCAATCCTTCGATAGATCCTTCGACGTGCAAGCGCGCGCCGGTCTGAGACGCGTCGAACATCATGCAGTCGCGGCGCCAGGTTCCATCAATCCCCATAATGTAGACATGGATGCCACGTTCGAAATTGACACGCTCGCTCTTTCTGTCTCCATAGGCCATCGTGCAAACTGACTTTTTTTAAAAAGGTATCAGGCGCTCCCCGCGCTTACCTCGCGGACTTGCCAAAAATCGAAGCAGCTCCCGGTGGTTGGTTTTGGCAATTTGGCGACATGCTGCGTCAGACCCGTGAATCCAAAAAGGTAAAATGGTAAGGTCAAAATGGGCGCCGACCAGCTAACATCGCTTATTTCGTGCTCCGGGAATCGCACGCACCGTAAAATTGCAGAAACTTATTAAGAAAGCGAAGACAGACTATGCGGGTCCTTGGGTTTCCGGGGAGGGAATGAAGGCTGTCATGCATCCACGACGGTTTGCACACGTTCGCCCTACAGGCCGTAGTGCCGACGCGGCCAAACTGATCGTTGGCGCATGCCTGGAGGTTGGGGCGCAGACCAAGTTACCGGATCGATTCGCAATTGCTATTGGGTGGTATGAAGAAACGCTGTCGGGTTGGTTGGCGCGCCGGACAACGTCTCGGTGCCGCATTTTGACAGACCTGGATTTTATTTGCATCGCGTTCGCTGTTCATGCTTGGCGGCAAAACGCGGCCAGAGCCGGGACAGCCTTGGATTTTTTTCTGGACGATTGAAGAGACCATGTCGTTTCTCGAGGAACTGGACGCCGCTGTCTCGCAGGGATCGGCCGAGAGCCGCGAGCGAGCGTTATGGTATGCGACTGACCTATTGATAGTGGGCCGGTATACCGACAACGAAATCTGGATGTTTGGCGAGATCATCAGCCGGCTGGAGCGGGATATTGAAACTGCGGCCCGCGCCCAACTTGCAAAGCGACTGGCCCGGTCCGACAATGCACCTGTTAAAGTCATCAACAAACTTGCGTTTGACGATTTAATCGACGTCGCAGGTCCCGTACTTCGTCAGTCCGAACAACTCGACACCCGGACTCTGATTGCCAACGCCAGGTCGAAAAGCCAGGACCACCTGCTCGCGATCTCGCAGCGAAGGTCAATTTGCGAAGAAGTGACGGACGAGCTTGTGACCAGAGGGAATCGGGAGGTGGTGCGTTCGGTCGCCAAGAACAATGGCGCACGCCTTTCTGATTTCGGAATTTTGCACATGATCAAGCGCTCCAAAAGCGACTCGATTCTCTTTGAGCAACTGGGTCACCGCAAGGACATCCCCAGGCATGTCTTCCAGCAATTGATTGCAAAGGCATCGGACAACGCGAAAAAACGCCTCGAGAGCGAACATCCGGAGGCGGCAAGCCAGATACATAGCCTGGTGACCAACGTCACGGGCGCGCTGCACTCGAAATTCGGACCTGCGTCGAAAAGCTATTTCGACGCAAAAAGGGAAGTGGCGAGACAGCAACAACAGGGCAATCTGAACGAGAAGAATATCTTTGAATACGCTCAGTCCCACAGGTTCGAAGAAGCTACGGTCGGCCTCTCCCTGTTGTGCGTGTTACCTGCCGACGTAGTCGAGCGTGCACTGATCGATAAGAACAAAGAGATTGTGCTGATCCTGACCAAAGCGCTCGGCTTTTCGTGGGAGACCACGATGTCGCTACTGTTCCTGGGCGCGCCGGACCACCGCATCAAGGCAAACGACCTGGAAGAGCTGAAACGGGAATTTGCCGGACTCAACATTGAGACGTCCCGAAACGTTCTGAGAACCTACCAGTCGCGCAAGCAAGCAGCAGCGGCCAGTTCCGACCAACGTCGTCTGCCTCAACTTCATGGTTCTTAAAAAACGGCGGCACTACCCTCAGATCTCAGCGCGGTCGAAATCTGACATTGAGCCGATCGTCCGCTCCCTTGAGCTTGATCAATATTCGGATCAGCCGGGCAGCTATCTTGATTTACAGCACGATCAATACGCCGCCGAGAGCCGGTGACGCTCGGCGGTGGGAGCGGGAATTCTTCAATGTCGTTTAAGAGTATAGCTGTTTTTGTCGATTCCACGCCGGCCGGCGAGGTGCGAGCCTCTTACGCAGCCAAGATGGCGTTCGTTCATGGCGCCCACCTTATCGGGATTTTCGTGGTACCGCCGATTTTTGCTGGTAGTCCCGCGGAATCCTTTGTCCGGGGGCGGCTGGCCGTTCGGCAGGTCATTGCCGGCCAGCAAGCCAAGGAAGCCGCCGCGATCGACGCCGCGAAACGAAGTTTCTCCGTGGCGTGCATCCGTGAAGACATCAGCTTCGAGTTCCGCTTCCTCCACCAAGATGACTTCCACGACAGCGCCGCGCTGAATTCGCTGCATACCGATCTCGTGATCGTCGGGGGCGCGCGCCCCCTTGGCTTGCTGGGCGACTGGTCGGCCGAAGTGCTCCTCCTCGCTACCGGCGTGCCGCTCCTCCTGTTGCCGGAGCCCTGGTCGGGGGCCGCCGCCGAGCATGTCGTTGTCGCCTGGAATGCGAGCCGCGAGGCGCGGCGTGCGATAGCGGACGCGCTTCCGTTTATTGTCGGCGCGCAGTCCGTTACCGTCCTCGTGATCGATCCCCAGAAAAATCCCCGGCACGGCGAGGAGCCGGGCGCGGACGTGGCTCGCTATCTCGTTCGTCACGGAGCCAAGGTGGTCGTCGAACAGGTGCAGTCGGCCGGCGAGCCAATCGCCAGAGTGATCCTGGCCTATGCGGAACGTCACGCCAGCGATCTCATTGTCGTCGGTGCCTATAGCCATCCCCGGACGACCGAAATGATCTTTGGCGGCGTGACCCGATCGTTGCTGCGAGACGCCGCCGTTCCGCTCCTGATCGCTCATTGAAATAGAAATAACAACTGTCCGGCGCCGCGCGCGCATCGACCCGGATGCGGTTTGTGGCTTGCGCCTCAGATACCGTTTCGGGGCCGAGATCATCCGGACGCAACAAGCCGCTCACGCCGCCTCGTGGTCCCGCTGCCATTCTTCCGCATCGGCGAGCCGCGTCCAATACTGCGCGAAGTTCAACAGGCGGCGCGCTTCGTTGGCATCTTTTTCAGCTTTGGCCTGGTGCGCAGCCTCGGCCGCCCATTTCCTGAGCTTTGACTGCTCTGGCATGTCTCCACCTCGAATATCCCGGCCCGTCGATATGTCTCTTTGACGGCCGAAAAGGTTCATCGCCTTTCGTCGTCCAGCGACACCAACTGGTGGCGTGCATCGACGTCTGAATATGATCCGCAACATGCCTCGGTAGACTCCTAATTGCAGGCAGGCAGATCCCAGGCCGCACGCGCGGCGTTCGAGGCGCCTTAGGCCCCGCTAAACATTTCTTTAGTTTGGTTTGCGGAGAGCAGGCGTAGATTCGTACAGTGACCGGCTCGAACCCCAACGCATCGCCGGCACCATGACCCCTTAAGAAATCGAGGTGGCCACGAGTGGCGTTGCGTCCGCGATCAGCTTTTCACCTTGCGATAATAAAGAGGGAGAAACGCATGACGAAACTCGTACTTCTTTCCACTGCCGTCGTTCTTTCTTCTGCGCTGCTAGCGCCAGCAATGGCGCAACACAGGGTCTTCCACCCCGAGACGTATGCCCAGAACAGCTATTGCGCTCACCACGAGCCGGGAAATCCCTATACCAAGGAAGAGGATTACATGGCCTGGAGCGGCTGGCGGGCCCGAGGCGGATGGGACGACCGCAACGACTATAAGTGTACGCCCGTCCGTTCGCCTTACCAGGACGGATGGTACTAGCCGGCGCGTCTTCGAGCGAAGCATGCGCGGTGGGTAGATGCCGGTTCGCGCAAAGAAACGCGTCAATACGATGAGAGCCTCGGTTCTGACCGGATCAGAACCGATCAGGCGTTAGCTGAAGTTATCGCCTGCCGATCTTCTCCCACAGCCAGCGCGCCACCGCGTCCGGCGACGATGCGCCGTCGCCGGCGGCGGCGCGCAGGTTCGCCTCGCGCATGTCGGAGATGTCGATGCGGCCGAGCAGCGGCGCCAGCGCCGCCTGCAGCGCCCGATCGCCGGCGCGTTTCGGCGCGATCAGCACGATCGCGTCGTAGGGCGGGATGGCGTGCCTGACATCGTCCAGCACGATGAGGTCGTATTTCGCGATCAGCCCGTCGCTGGTATAGCCCGCGATAACATCGACCTCGCCGGAGGCGGCCGCGGCATACATGAAGTCCGGCTGCATCTGCCGCTGCGCGCGAAATTTCAACCCATAGGCCTCCCGCAACCCGGCCCATTCCGGCCTCGAGAAAAACTCGTAATCGGTCGCTATCGACATCGCCGGCGCGTGGGCGGCGAGATCGGCGATCGAGCGAATCCCGAGCGCCTCGGCGCGCTTCCTCGGCATCACCAGTGCGTAGGCGTTCTCGAATCCGAGCTCGCCCAATAGCGAAACGTTCTGCTTCGCCAGCATCGTCTTCAGATCGGCGAGCAGTTCCCGGCGCGGCCTGATATCGCTGTGGTGAAACTGGTTGGCCCACAGCGTGCCGGAATAATCGACATAGACGTCGATATCGCCGGCGACCAGTGCTCCGTAAATCACGTTGGAGCCGAGACCCTCGCGCGTCGTGGCGGTGAGCCCCGCCGCTTGCAGCCGCTGCGCGATCAGCGCGGAGAGCACGTATTGCTCGCTGAAGGTCTTGGCGCCGACGATATAGGCCGACGGCGCGCGCGCCATCGAAGGCACCAGCGCTGCGGCCACCAGCGCCGCGATGCCGAGGCCGCCCAATGTCACGCGCACGCGGCTGCGCGCGGCAATTCCGGTTTCGATTGCGGCCAGCAATTGATCGACCGCGAGTGCGAGGGTGGCGGCCGCGACGCAACCGAACAGCACGAACACCCAGTTCTGGGTCTGCAATCCGGCAAAGATGTAGTTGCCGAGGCTGGTCTGGCCGATCGGCGTCGACAATGTCGCGGTGCCGATCACCCAGACCGCCGCGGTGCGGATGCCCGCCATCACCACCGGCAGCGCCAGCGGCAGCTCGACCGACAATAGCGACTGAAGCTCCGTCATGCCGACGCCTTGCGCGGCCTCGAGGATCGCAGGCTCGACGCCCTTCAAGCCGGTGATGGTGTTGCGCAGCACCGGCAGCATGGAATAAAGCGCGAGCGCCAGCACAGCGGGGAGGAATCCGAACGCCGAGAAGGCAAATCCGAACCAGGCGAGCGAGACCGACGCGAGCGCCAGCAGCAGCGGATAGAACAGCGCAAGCAGCGCCAGTCCCGGCACCGTCTGCACGATCGAGGCAAGCCCAAGCAGCACGCCGCGCATCACTGGCCTGTTGCGCGCGACGACCGCCAGCGGCAGGCTGACCAAGAGGCCGAGCGCGAGCGCCGCGACGCTGACCCGCACATGGTTGCCGAGATAATCGGAAAGATGCGCGAGAGCCTCGCTCCAGCGTGGATCGGGGAACAGGTTCATGCCGCGCCATCCCGCGGCAACAGAATCTTGAGCCGCTCGGCCTGACGCCGCGGCGTGCGCAAGAGTTCGCCGACATAGGCGTCGCCGCTGTCCGCGAGCTCCGATGGGGTGCCTTGCGCCAATAGCCGCCCGGCGCGCATCACCGCGATTCGGTCGGCGAGCAGAATGGCCTCGGTCATATCGTGGGTGATCATGACCGTGGTCAGCCCGAGCTTGTTGTGCAGCGCGCAGTAGTCGTCGCCGAGCGCGTCGCGGGTGAGGGGATCGAGCGCGCCGAACGGCTCGTCCATCAGCACGATCCGCGGTTTTGCTGCCAACGCGCGGGCGACGCCGACGCGCTGGCGCTGGCCGCCGGACAGTTCATGCGGAAAGCGGTCGCGGTACTGCGCGCGATCGAGTCGTACCAGATCGAGCAGTTCGTCGACCCTTGAAGCGATTTCGGCGGCGGGCGCGCCCGACAATTTCGGCGTGATCCCGATATTGGCGGCGACGCTCATATGCGGAAACAGTCCGCCGCTCTGGAACACATAGCCGATGCGGCGGCGCAGCACGACAGGATCGGCCGCGCGCACGTCCTCGCCTTCGACCCGGATGCTGCCGGAGTCGGCCTCGATCAGCCGGTTCGCCAGCCGCAGCAGCGTGGTCTTGCCGGAGCCGGAGCCGCCGACGATGGCGAGAAACTCGCCCTCGGCGACCTCGAGCGAGACGTCGTCCACGGCCAAAATGCGTGCCGCGCCGCGGCCGCCGTCGAAGCTCTTGGCCACATGCGCAAAGGCGATCAGGGGCGGTTTTGGCATTCCGGTCCGGCCTCGTGCTTGCGGCTCATACCCTCCCCTCCAGGGAGGGTAAAAGGATCAACTACCACGTCGCCGGACCGCGTTGAACTTATCCTTCGCAGGCGCTAAGCCATCGTCCGAACCTGGGGGAGGGATTGCGGGTGGACAAGGAAATGCCGACGGCGGTCGCACTTGACGACGCGACGGTGGCGTTTCGCCTTGCCGACAACCGCGTCTACACCGCGGTCGCGCAGGCCCGGCTTGCCGTCGAGCACGGCGAGTTCGTCGCCATTGTCGGGCCCACCGGATGCGGGAAATCGACGCTGCTCAACGTGGCGGCCGGCCTGCTCAAGCCGGCATCGGGAAGCGTGCGGATCTTCGGTGCCCCGCTCGCCGGCCTCAACCGCGAGGCCGGCTATCTCTTCCAGGCCGATGCACTGTTTCCCTGGAAGACGGCGATCGACAATGTCGCCATTGGGCTGGAAATCGAAGGCGTGCCGCGCCGCGACGCGCTGCAACGCGCGCAAGCCTGGCTCGCCTCGGTGGGGCTTGCGGCCTTCGGCAACCGCTATCCTCACATGCTCTCGGGCGGCCAGCGCAAGCGCGTCGGGCTGGCGCAGGTTCTGATCCGCGACCCCAAGATTCTCCTGATGGACGAGCCGTTCGGGCCGCTCGATGCCCAGACCCGCCAGATCATGGGCAATCTTCTGCTCGAGCTGTGGAACGCCGACCGCAAGGCGGTTCTGTTCGTGACCCACGATCTCGAAGAGGCTATCGCGCTGGCGGATCGCGTGGTGATCATGTCGGCGGGACCCGGTGCGCGCATCATCGGCGACTGGCGCGTTGGGCTTCCGCGCCCGCGCGACAGCATGGAGGTACGGCTGGACAAGGAGTTTCACTCACTTCACCGTGAGATATGGAGTGTTCTTAAAACTGAAGTGATGAAGGGCTACGCACAATCGTCGCTGGCCGCGGCGGCCGGGCAGTGATGCCGCCTTGATCTCGATGCGGCGAAGGCTACACTCCGTTCCGCCAACCCAAAGCAATCAATAAGGCAAGCAAACAGGGGAAAAAGTCATGCTGTTACGTGGTTCGATTCTGGCCGTTTCCGTCGCTCTGGCAGCCCTCGGCTTTTCACATGGTGCAAATGCGCAAGGCGTGTTCACGCTGACGTCGCCGAGCTTCAAGGACGGTGAACGGCTGGCGGTGAAGAACGCCGGCAACAACAAGTCCAATCCGAACTGCGTCGGCGAGAACGTTTCGCCGGCGCTGTCCTGGTCGAACCCGCCGGAGGGCACCAAGAGCTTCGCGCTCCTGATGTTCGATCCGGAAGGCCGTCCGCCCGTCGGCGTCAGCCATTGGGTCGCCTATGGCATTCCGGCCTCCGTGACCGGCTTTGCCGAAGGCGAGGTGTCGGGGCCGAGCCCCAAATATGTCGGCGGCACCAGCCTGATGAAGCTGTCGAACTATTTCGGACCCTGCACGCCGCCCGGCCCGCTCCATCACTACACCTTCACGCTGATGGCGACCGACCTCGAGCCGACCGCGCTTGCCCCCGGACTGACGCGTGACGAGGCGATCAAGGCGCTCGAGGGCCACGTGAAGCAAGCAACCGGTTTGATCGGCACGTTCTCCAAGCCGTGACGTTGAGCACGGGGGCCCCTTCGCAGTCATTCCGGGGCGCGCAAAGCGCGAACTACGATGTGCAATTGCACATCGGAGAATCTCGAGATTCCGGGTTCGATGCTGCGCATCGCCCCGGAATGACGACGGGCGGAGCTCGAATCATGTCGCGCGTGATGCTTCTCGCCTTGCAGGTGCTGGTCGCGGTGCTCTGCCTCGCGCTGTGGCAATTGCTGGCGACCGTGCTCATCTTCGGCCACATACTGCTGCCGCCGTTCTTCTTTTCCAATCCCATCGATGTCGGCGGCCAGATCGTCGCCTGGTTCGCGAGCGGGGTGATCTGGAAACACCTCGCGATCACGCTGTGGGAATCCATACTGGCCTTCGTGATCGGCTCGCTCGGCGGCGTCGCGGTAGGCTTCTGGTTTGCGCGAAAGCCGCTCGTTGCCGCGGTGTTCGATCCCTATGTGAAGATGGCCAACGCGCTGCCGCGCGTGGTTCTGGCGCCGATCTTTACGCTATGGCTGGGCTTGGGCATCTGGTCCAAGGTCGCGCTCGGCGTCACGCTGGTGTTCTTCATCGTCTTCTTCAACGTCTATCAAGGCGTCAAGGAGGTCTCGGCCACCGTGCGCGACAACGCCCGCATGCTCGGCATGAGCGAGCGGCAGTTGATGCGCCACGTCTACTGGCCATCGGCGCTATCGTGGATGTTCTCCTCGTTGCATACCTCGGTCGGCTTCGCCGTGGTCGGCGCCGTGGTCGGCGAATATCTCGGCTCGGCGGCGGGGCTTGGCTACCTGATCCAGCAGGCGGAAGGCGTGTTCGACGTCGCCGGCGTCTTCGCCGGCATGTTCGTGCTATCCGCCTTCGTCATCCTGATCGATCTTGCGGTGACGTTGGTCGAACGGCGGCTTCTGGTCTGGCGGCCCAACGCGGGCGAGGCGCGGGCGTAGATTTTTTGCGCGTCATTCCGGGATTGTGCGTTAGCACCAGATCCGGAATCTCGAGATTCTCCGATGTGCAAATTGCACATCGTAGTTTGCGCTTTGCGCGCCCCCGAATGACAGCCTAAGGTGCGCTTCTCAATCCACTTGCGCTGCTCTATCTTGCGCGCAACGAACAGCACGGAGGAAATCTATGAGAACGATATTGGCAAGGCTTGCCGCGACATTGCTGGCGCTGGTCCTGATTTCTGATCTTGCCGCGGCGCAGAGCAAGGTGACGATCGCCGTCGGGGGCGGCGCCTGCCTGTGCTATCTGCCGACCGTGCTGGCCAAGCAGCTCGGCGAGTACGAGAAGGCGGGACTTGCGGTCGAACTGGTCGATCTGAAGGGCGGTTCGGACGCGCTGCGGGCCGTGCTCGGCGGCAGCGCCGACGTGGTCTCCGGTTATTTCGACCACTGCGTCAATCTCGCCGCCAGGAAGCAGGAACTGCAGTCCTTCGTGGTCTACGACCGCTATCCGGGCGAGGTGCTGGTGGTGTCGCCCGCGCACACCGCCGAGATCAAATCGATCAAGGATCTCGCCGGCAAGAAAGTCGGCGTCAGCGCGCCCGGTTCCTCGACCGATTTCTTTCTCAAATATCTGCTGAAGAAGAACGGTATCGATCCGGCAGGCGTCGCCGTCATCGGCGTCGGTCTCGGCGCAACGTCGGTGGCGGCGATGGAGCAGGGCCAGATCGATGCGGCGGTGATGCTCGATCCTTCGGTGACCGTGCTGCAAGGCAGTCATGCGGACCTGCGCATCCTTTCCGATACGCGGACGCAAAAGGACACGCTTGACGTATTCGGCGGCGAATATCCCGGTGGCGCGCTTTACTCCACGACCGCCTGGGTCGCTTCGCATGACAAGGAAGTTCAGGCCCTGACCAGTGCGATATTGAACACGCTTTCCTGGATCCACGCGCATACGGCGGAAGAGATCATGGAGAAAATGCCGCCGGAAATGGTCGGCAAGAACAGGGAACTCTATCTCGCCGCGCTGAAGAACACGATCCCGATGTATTCGCAAACGGGCCTGATGGATCCCAAAGGAGCCAAGGCGGTGCTCGCGGTGTTCAGCGAGGGCTCGCCTGAAGTCGCCAAGGCCAATGTCGACGTTAGCAAGACCTTTACCAACAAGTATGTCGAGCAGGCGAAGACGACGGGGATGAATGCGAAGTAAAGTTGGCGGGACGATTGCCGCATGACGCTTCCCGTCATTCACCGCGTCACATCCCTCGATTTCCGCGTTCGGTCCGCGCCCTGGCCGTTCGCGCAAGCGCGGCGCGCCGAGATCGAAGCGCACTTTGCCGACAGGCAGCGCGAGAAGCCGATGATGTGGAACGGCCGCGTCCTGCTGGCGCGGAATCCGGTTTTCACGGCAGGCCGGCTCGCGGCCGATTATTTCGAGACCGATTTCGCCAGTTTTCTCGCATGGCGCGACTGGGGTTTCCCCGATTCTAGCGTCTTCAACGGCTTCGGCATGGGCGCGCTACGCTCGGCCGACGGCGCCTTCGTGCTCGGCGAAATGGGACAGCATACGGCCAATGCCGGGCGGATCTACTTTCCGTCGGGAACGCCCGATTTCGATGATGTCAGGGATGGCGCGGTCGATATTGCCGGCAGCGTAGCCCGTGAAGTGGAGGAGGAAACGGGTCTTGCGGAAGCGGACTACAATGCGAACCCGCACTGGGACTGCGTGGTTTCCGGCGCGGCGGTCGCGATGATCCGGGTATTGCACGTCGACATGCCGGGCGAGGCGCTGCGCGCGCGGATCAAGGCCAGTCTCGCCCGGCAGCCGCAGCCGGAACTTTCCGCAATCCATCTGGTGCGGGAGACGCGCGATCTGACGGCGGCGATGCCACGTTTTGTCACGGCGTTTATCGAGAGGGAGTTCTCGGCGCCGTGACGTGCAAGCGAAACGCAGTTTAGCGTGATTCCGGGGCGCGAGCAGAGCGAGCTATGATGTGCAGTGCACATCAGAGAATCTCGAGATGCCCCGATGTGCAATTGCACATCTGAGGTTCGATGCGGAGCCTGTCATCGGGCCGCGCTTTGCGCGGAGCCGTTGGCATCGCCCCGGAATGGCGGCGATAGTAGCATCGTTCACGCGCGCCATGTAACTTCACGCGTACATGAGATAATCGGAGCCCGCGATCTCATGAGCAAGAAACCTTCGCAATCTCTCGGCGATCAATTGAAGCCTTACGTCGCGCCGTTCCGCTTCGACGGATCGGGCAAGTTCCATCTGAGGTCGCACAAGACCAACGCGAAGGGCGGTCTGGACAAGGACAAGGCCGAAAAGATCCTCGAAACCAACCGCCAGCGGCTGAACGATTTCCAGGAGCGGCTCTACGCGCAGGACCGCTGGTCACTGCTCGTGATCCTCCAGGGCATGGATGCGGGGGGCAAGGACAGCGCCATCAAAGGCATCTTCGAAGGCGTCAATCCGCAGGGCTGTGAGGTCACCTCGTTCAAGCAACCGAACTCGCATGAACTCAACCATGACTTCATGTGGCGCAGCATGATCGCGCTGCCGGAGCGCGGCCGCATCGGCATCTTCAACCGGTCCTATTATGAGGAATGCCTGGTGACGCGGGTGCACCCGGAATTCCTCGCCGAGGAGAAAATCCCCCACAAGCTGGTCACCAGGAATATCTGGCGCGAAAGGTTCGCCGATATCAGCGCGATCGAGCGCTACCTCGCGCGCAACGGCACCGTGATCCTGAAGTTTTTCCTCAACGTCTCGAAACAGGAGCAGCGCGAGCGGTTTCTCGACCGGCTGGAACTGCCTGCGAAGAACTGGAAATTTTCGATGAACGATATCAGCGAGCGCGCGCTGTGGCCGCGGTACATGGCGGTGTACCAGGATATCGTCCGGCATACCTCGACCGCGCACGCGCCATGGTACGTGGTGCCGGCCGATCACAAATGGTTCGCGCGGGTCGTGATCGGCTCTGCGATCGTCAGCGCGCTGGAGACCCTCAACCTGCACTTTCCCCGCGCCGACAAGGCCTCGCTGGCCGAGTTCGAGCGGGTGCGGAAGGCACTGGAGAGCGAAGGGAAGGACGGGGGAAAGCGGACGGCGAAGCTCGCCAAGCGGGCAGCGAAGGGCGGCTGAGCCGCCACCGTGTGGTGCGGCATGCGGGCGAGACGCGACGATTTTGGTGAAGCCATCGATTTCAACGTCAGCTTGGCTAGCCAACTATTCAAAGGACTTCGCAGTCTGGGTTTCGCAGTCTGGAACCCCTCATGCGGGCGAGCGATCCCGGTGCAAGCGTAACCGTCGCGCGGCAATGCCGATTCGTGACGTTCGCAAATTCCGGCGATCAACCGCTGCGGCATTTCTGTGATGCGGCAAATGCCAAGAGAACGCCGCCACCGCGGCAAACTTTCGACACACGGCGACGGCGAAAAGGGGCGATTCGACATGACGCACGCTTGAGGGCGAATCCCGATTTGCCGGTTTGCTGTCGTGTGCATATTCAAAGGGGCCCTCGTGTCGCACAAACTCTTGCCGTCGATCCTGCTCGCCTGCGCGTTGTTTTCCTTCCCTGCTTTTGCCCAGACCGGCGCTGCACCCAAGAATGCGCCAAAGGATGCAGCCGCCTCAGCCGCGAACAATGCCGGTGTGCTGACGCCCGATCAGGCAAGGCGGGCGCTTGATACGCTTCAGGACGACAAGAAGCGCGCGCAGATGATCGACACGCTGCGCGCTATCGCCAATGCCGCACCGCAGCCGCAAGCCGCGCCATCCGCGCCCGAACCGCAACCTGCGATTCCGCTCACGGCGGACAGCCTTGGCGCACAGCTTTTGCTGACGGTGTCCGAGCAGGTCGGCGAGATCTCGCACGAGATCGCCGATACGGCGCGGACGCTGACGCATTTTAAATCGTTCTATTACTGGATCGTGCAAACGGCCAACGAACCGTCCGCTTATGATCAGTTGTTCGATATCGCGTGGAAGCTGGCGCTGGTGTTCGGCTTCGCCTTCGTCGCCGAGTCGTTGATCTTCCGCGTCATCAAGCGGCCGGTCGCGCTGCTGGAAGCGCGCCTTCCGCAGACGGCGCGTACCCCGGCGCAGACGCTGGCCATCGTCGATCCGCCATCCTCCGTGGCGGATGTCGTCGCGGAGCCCGAACTCCGCCAACGGCGTCTCAGTCTGGCGCGCGCCTGGCAGTCGCTGGTCAGACTCCGTTCGTATTGGGACGTCTCGCGCTCGAACTGCTGCCAGTGCTCGTCTTTATCGGTGTCGCCATGACGTTGTTGGGCAGCGGGATCGGCGAAACAGCGACCACCCGGCTTGTGATCCTCGCGGTCGTCAATGCCTACGCGCTGTCGCGCGGACTGATCTGTGTCGTACGGGCGCTGGCGGGGCCTTTCGGTCTGCTTCGCGCTCGGGCCGAGACCGCCGCCTATATCGAGATCTGGGCGCGGCGTATCGTCGCCGTCGGCGTATCAGGCATCGCCTTCGCAAATGTGGCGCTTCTGCTGGGTTTGCATCGCGCCGGCTACGCAGCGTTGCTGCATCTGGTGATGCTGATCGTGCATCTCTTTGTCGTCGTCATCATCTTGCAGTGCCGGAGGCCAGTCGCCGAGGCCATTCGTGCGCCGGCTGGTCGTGAGGGCGCAGCCGCCAGGGTGCGCAATCGCGTCGCCAGCCTGTGGCACTATCTCGCGATCGCCGTGGACATCGCCCTGTGGGCCGTGTGGGCGCTCCATATCCGCAACGGCTATTCGCTGCTGCTGCAGTATTTTATCGGCACGATAGCGGTCGCCCTGATCACACGTCTCGCCACGATCGTGGTATTGAGCCTGATCGATCGCGGTTTCAGGATCAGCCCGGATATTCTGCAGCGCTTCCCCGGCCTGGAGACCCGCGCCAATCGCTATCTGCCGCTACTGCGGAAAATCGTCGCTGCCGTGATCGTATTCATTGGTTTCGTTGCACTGCTCGAAGTCTGGGGCGTGGATGCCATCGTCTGGTTCTACGGCGGCCAGATCGGCAGCCGGTTGTTGTCGGCGGTGGCGACGATCAGCATTGCCGTGCTAGCGGCGGCGGCGATCTGGGAGGCGAGCAACGCGCTGATGGATCGCCAGGTCAATGTGCTGTCGCGCGACGGCCACTACGCCCGCGCGGCGCGACTGCGTACCTTTCAGCCGATGCTGCGAACGGCGCTGCTGTGCCTGATCGTCACGGTGGTCGGTCTGACGGCGTTGAGCGAAATCGGCGTCAACGTCGCGCCGCTGCTGGCGGGTGCCGGGATCGTCGGCATAGCGATCGGCTTCGGCTCGCAGAAGCTGGTACAGGATCTCATTACCGGATTGTTTCTCTTGCTGGAAAATACCGTCCAGGTCGGTGACAATGTCAGTCTTTCTGGCCTTTCGGGCACCGTCGAGAATGTTTCGATCCGCACCATTCGTCTGCGCGCCGGCGACGGCTCGGTACATATTGTTCCATTCAGCGCCGTGACGACGATCACCAATTCAAGCCGCGGCGCGGGTAATGCGGCCGTCAGCGTCAACGTTGCCTACAAGGAGGATACCGACCGCGCCGGCCAGATCCTCAAGGACATTGTCGCTGAAATGCGTCGCGAGACCGAATACCGGCAGGCGATCCGCGGCGATCTCGAACTGTGGGGCGTCGACAAGGTGGACGGCTCGATGGCCTCGATCGTCGGCCAGACCCGCTGCACCGACAGCGGTCGCTGGCCGGTTCAGCGCGAATTCAACCGCCGCATGAAGCGGCGATTCCAGGACTGTGGGATCGAAATCGCATCCGCAGGTCAAACCATTCTGTTGCAGGTTCCCGCGCCGCCCGAGGCAGTCTCGGATTCTCTGCCCCGACGGGCGGCTGGATAGTCGCAAACTGCATCCTCATGGAGGGCAAAGCCCGCGATTGGCAGGTTCGATCGACGGCATTTGAGTAAGATTTTGGCACTTTTCATGCCGGAGAAGGGTGTTTGGCGGCCGTTTGTCTCGATTATGCCGCACTTCGGCTCCCATAATACGTTGTTTTGGGGTGAGTCCAGTTTTGAGCAACGGGTGGTTCTCCAAGGCGCCGAACCGGGGGATGGATGGCCTACGTCACAAGGAGAGCTCGCAAAGTTCCGTCGGCGGAACGCGGGTTTTCATTGCCCGGCGCCATTGCGTTGGGGGTTGGCGCATTCGTATTGGCGTCGGGGGCAGCAGTCTGGACCGAAGATTTCGATTCGGCTGCCCGGGTCTCGGGTGCCGCTCCTCAGAAAAATATCAATACGGCATCGTTTGATGACCGGTTCTCGGCCGGTTCGGCGCCCGGTCTGCCTTCCACGGGGGGGCCGCCGCGTTCCCTCATTCGATCCTTGCCTTCAGAATTCGAGATCAGATTTCAACAGGCCAAGGAACTCCTCGCCGAGAGACTGCCGCTTCAAGGCTGGCGGTTCACTCTCATCGAAGAAGAGCCGAAGCCATCGAGCGTCCCTGCTCCTGCCGTTCCCCTTCCCAGGTCTCGTCCGGTCGAGGCGAACCTGGAATTAAAGAACGACGTCACCAATGCTCGAGCCGAAGTCCCCATTGCTCGAGTTGAAAATCGCACGTCGGACAATCGCACATTGCTGGAGAAGCTTTCCGACCTGTTGCCGGGGCGCGTCACGCTTGCTTCGCTCGCTCCCGATGGCGGTCTCTTTGGCAGGAAGCCGGACCTCGCGTCGCTTGGCTACGACAACATTACTGCCGTCTATGACATCTCGGCGCGCGCCGTTTACATGCCGGACGGATCAAAACTCGAGGCGCATTCAGGCTTTGGTAGTCTGATGGACGATCCGGCGCACGTGAACGAGCCAAATGTCGGTGCGACGCCGCCAAATGTCTATGACCTGAAGCCGCGAGAAACACTGTTTCATGGTGTCCAGGCGCTCCGCATGATCCCGGTGGGCGATAACGACACGCTCGGGCGGTCCGGACTGCTTGCGCATAGTTATATGCTCGGCCCCAACGGCGCTTCAAACGGTTGCGTGTCGATCAAGGACTATGAGAAGTTTTTGAGGGCCTACACAAACGGTGAGATCAGGCGTCTCGTCGTTGTGCCAAGATTGAGGGATGAGAAGTTGGCGTCGCGGCAGTCAACCTGACCGCATGACGCCCGTGTCATATGACGCAGTGGACGGTGGCGGAAAAATCGCGAATTACTTTCGTCGTCCTTTTTTCGCGACCTGGTCATGAGCGAAGCATCAAATTCCGACACGCCGCTGATGACGACATTCAGGATCAGCTTGAACGGCAGGCCGGTTTCCATCGGCACCGTCGGCCAGGCCTATCGGTTCATAACGAATCTGAGTTCGGTCGAGTGGATGGAGTTCAGGTCGCTTCATGAGGATGCGGTGGGCTCGCTTCAGAATGCAGCCGGCAATGCGATGCTGACGGTGCAGGCGACAAACGCCTTACGCGCGCTGTTTGTCCGCGCCAAGCTTCTCTGAACGAAACAGCGCGCCCGTCTGCCTTGATTTCTGCACTATTTGGGCAACAAATGACATGACATCACGCTTTGGAGGACAGGCGGTGCCAAAGTCCGGGCTTGCGTTGCTGGTTGTGGGGCTGCTCGGGTTGGCGCTCGGCGGTTGCATGCAAACGACGCTTTCGCCGTCGTCGGAGGCGAATTTCACCTCTAGGGACCGGCAGTTGCTGGCCAGTGCGCCCTACGCGCAGGCGGACATTCCGGAGCAATATCGTCGGCATATCGTCGACTATCCCTACAAGGAGCGGCCGGGATCGATCCTGGTCGATACCGACGCGCGTTATCTCTATTACGTGATGCCCGGAGGCAAGGCGATCCGGTACGGCGTCGCGGTGGGGGAGGAAGCGATGGCCTTCTCCGGCGTCGCCACGGTTGGCCGGATGGCTGAATGGCCTGACTGGATCCCGACGCCGGATATCCAGGCCCGTCTCGGCCCTTACCCGCCGCGCATCGCCGGCGGGCCGGCCAATCCGCTGGGCGCGCGGGCGCTCTACCTCTACCAGGGCAACAAGGATACCCTGTTTCGCATACACGGCACCAACCAGCCGGAATATATCGGTCAGGCCATCTCATCCGGCTGCATTCGCATGACCAACGAGGATGTCATCGATCTCTTTGACCGAGTGAAACAGGGCGCGACCGTCGTCGTCCTCGCGCCGGGTCAGAGTGGATGGACAGGGACCTTGGCAGGCCGCCGCGGTTGATCAAAGCCCGGAGGCGGGTCACTCAGCGAATCCAGGGTGACGTTGGCGCGCCATCACATCTTGATGTCGGCCTGGACCAGAACGCGATGGTTGCTTAGCGCCAGCAAGTCCTGCAGCGCTTGCAGCGCAGCTACACCGCAGGCGGTATCTTGTTCGCCGTTGCCGCCACTCAAACCGACTCCGCCGACGACTTCGTTGTCCACGACGATGGGAAAGCCGCCGACGAAAATGGCGAACTTGCCCTCGAAACTCCATTGAATGCCAAATGCTTCGTTGCCCGGAAGCGCCGGGCCGTTCGGCATCTGATTGAACAGGTGCGTCGCGCGCTTGTGCCCGGCCGCGGTAAAGGCCTTGTTCCAGGCAATCTGGGGGCCGGTCACCCTGGCGCGGTCCATGCGTTCCAGCGCGAGCGGATAGCCGCCTTCGTCGACGACGCAGACGGTTTCCAGCACGCCGATATCCCTGGCCTTGCGGATCGCCGCGGCGACCATGTGGCGTGCTTCCTCTAGTTCGAGCTTGAATGAGGGTCTCATGGCGTTGTCCTGTCGGTTCGAATGGCAAGAAGGGAAGGGCGGTTCGCGCCGGTCCTCTCAGCAGCCGCGATAGATCGTCTTGATCTGGGTGTAGAATTCCAGGCCCGTGCGTCCGGACTCGCGGAACGTCGAGGTGCTGGATCGTTTCTGGCCGCCAAACGGCGCGTTGATCAGGTTTCCGGTGGTCGTGCGATTGATCTTGACGGTTCCGGATTCGATATCGTTGGCGAAGTCGTGGATATAGCGCGGATTGCGCGTCGCGATCGCCGCCGACAGGCCATATTCGGTGTCGTTGGCCTTGGCGATCGCGTCGGCGTAGCTCGTGACTTCGATCAGGGCGATCACGGGCCCGAAGATCTCCTCGCGCGCGATCCGCATGGCGTTGGTGACATCGCTGAAGATGGCGGGCGAGACGTAATAGCCGTTTTCGTAACCGGCGCCGGTCAGGCGCTCGCCGCCGCACAGCAAGGTCGCCTCACGCTTGCCGATCTCGATGTAGCGCAGCACGGTTTCCAGTTGCCGCGCGGTGGCCAGCGGCCCGAGATCGTTTCCCGCGACCATGCCGCTGTCGACCTTCAGGGCTTTTACTTTGGTCACGAGCCTGTTGGTGAAATCAGCCATGACCTCCTTCATGACCAACACGCGGCTGGTTCCGGTGCAGGCCTGACCGGAGAGCGACAAGCCGCCCTTGATGGAGAGATCGACGGCCTTGTCGAGATCGGCATCCTCCATCACGATCAGCGGGTTCTTGCCGCCGAGCTCGAGCTGCGTGCGGGTGGCAAAGCTCACCGAGCGATGGATCTCTTCGCCGGCATGGGTTGAGCCGGTGAAGGAAATCGCGCGCACTTCGGGTGCTGCTGTGATCGCCGGCCCGATCTCGGCCGCGCTTCCGGTGATGAGATTGAGGACGCCCTTCGGCAGGCCAGCGGCAACCAGGGCTTCGGTGAGACGCAAGCCGGAGAGCGGCGCGTCCGACGACGGCTTGAACACCACCGTGTTGCCGGTGATCAGCGCCGGCGCAATCTTTCGGGCCGGTATCGAGATCGGAAAATTCCATGGCGTGATCACCGAAACCACGCCCAGCGGCTCGCGCTGGGTATAGACGACCATGTCGGGATCGTCGTTGGGGAAGGTCTCGCCCGCGAACGACTGGCCCTCGACGGCATAGAAGCGCAGCGTCTGCGCCGAGCGCAGGATCTCATCCTTGCTCAGATTGAGCGCCTTGCCCATTTCCCGAGTCAATTCCGCCGCGAAGCGATCGACGTGGGCCTCGAGATAATCCGCGGCCCGGTTCAGAATCCTCGCCCGGGTCGAGATCGGCGTCTTCTTCCAGCTTGCAAAGGCTCTCGATGCGGCGCGGACGGCTGCCTTGGCGTCGGCTTCCGACGAAGCTGGAAAGCGGCCGACGATGTCGCCGGTATCGGCCGGATTAATATCGTCGAACAGCGCGCCGCTCTCGGCGGCCGACCATTGCCCGTCGATATGGTTCCTGAACGCTTCGATCTCGGCGGGCGCCGTGCGGGCGTGCGCCATCTGCGTCGCGGGATTGGACATGACGGTAGTGCCTTTCTCTAGATCATGATGCGATTAAATTGAATCGCATCATGATCTCATCTCTTTGTTTGAGCATGATCTCTTCGGAAAACCGGTTCCCACTTTGCGCTAACGCGGCCCTTCGGGTCCGGATTATGCTCTAGCTCCAGAACAGGACGGCGCAAACGGTCGACACGAACAGGCCGGCCAGCACGGGCAGCAACAGCGCCCGCACCGTGTCCAGCACCGACACGCGCGCGAAGCCTGCGACTGCGATCAGCGACGACCATGCGATCAAGGTGCCGCCGCCGGTCCACACCGCGCCCATCTGGCCGACCGCGCACAGGGTGGTCACGTCAAACCGCACGGTGGGTCCAAGCGCGCCCGCCAGCGAACCGGTGAGGGGCAGGCCCGCGAAGCCGGAACCGTCGACGCCGGTGATCATGCCGACTATCAAAACGCCGAACGCCACCAGCACGTGGTTGTGCGGAATCCATGCCTGGGCCGCCTGGATCAAATTGAACAATAGCGGCGGCGCTTCGCCGACCGGGACATTGAGAACGCTGGCGGCGAGATCGCCACCCGCGCCCATGAAGAAGAAACCGGCGATCGGCAGGACCGACCCCATCGCCTTGAAGGCGAACACAAAGCCGTCGGTGATATGGTCGGCGCAGACGTCGAGGCTCCGGCGCGGGCCTTCGGCGGCAAGCGTTGCCAGGATCATCAGCGCGGCACCCATGCCGCCGACCAGGGCGGCTGCGTCGCCGCCCTTGAGCGCCGGCAGAAAAGCGCCGCCTGCACCCAGTTTCGGCAGCACCATTACCGCGATCACCGCCGCGAAACCGCCAGGCGTGAGAATGGCGAAAAGTTTCGACCAGCCCGCGCGACGCTTGCCCATCAGCGGCAGGTCGGTCCAGATCCGGGTGTCGGCGGCGAGCGGCTCTTCAAAGCTGGCGCCGGTGCTGCGCGCGATCTCCGCCTTGTCGAAGCTGCCGACGGCTTCCAGCCGTTCGAGCTCGCCTGTGCTCGATTGGCTCTGCCAGCGTACCAGCAAAGCTTCGCTGCCCGGGCGAATGCGTTTGCGGATCGAGAAATAGGCGAGCAGCAAGGCCACGCCGCCCGTGATCAGCGACAGCGACAGCGCGCGGTCGGCGACCGCCGCCGCACTGACCGCGGCGCCCGCGGCCTTGGCGCTGATGCCGGGAGCGACACCGATGACGTAATCGGACGACAAGGCCATGCCCTGACCAGCGATCGCAATCGCCATGGCGCCTGCGATCGGCGGCAGGCCTGCGATGATCGCCGCGGGCAACAGCACCGCGGAGACCAGCGGAACCGCCGGCGTCGGCCAGAAGAACAGCGAGATGACGTAGGTCACGGCAGAAATGACGAAAAACGCGGTGTGACCGTTGGTCATCACGGTGCGGAATGGCTGCACCATCAGCACGTCGGAGCGCAGCGACTTCAGCGCGTTCAACAGCGACGTGATCAGGGCGATCACGAGAAAGATGTTGAACAGCTCCTTTGCCGCGACAAAACTTGCATTGAAGATGCTGCCAAGCGCGCTCACCGGGCTGTGCGTCCACACCAGTGCGACGGCGAAGGTGGCGACGATCGAGGGCACCACGACGTTGGCGCGCAGCACCATTGTCAGCACGACGGCCATCACGCCGGCGAGATAGACCCAGTGAGCGGCGGTGATCGTGACATGCTAACTCATTCTTCCCCCTGGCTGTAACCGGCTGGCCGATCCACATATCCCGAGGATTGTATACTGCATTATCCAGTTGCAAGCGCTATTTTGGAACGGCCTATTTTTGAGGCCTTTCCTTCGCATGCTGCACGCAAGATGGGCAATGCGCCGATTGACAGTTTTTACATACTGTATACAATTTAAAGGCTGCCATCTGGTGCCGGTTCTTCAAGCCGCCCAACGTCCATAAAGGAGCGCGACGATGCCAGAATTGATGAATCACGTGGAATTCCGTACGGCTCTCGAGAATGCCATCAAGGGCAAGAGCGCCAACAAGGCACCGTTCAGCATCGCCTGGGCTTCAGGCAAGCTGAGCCGCGCGCATCTCGCCAGATGGGCGGAGAATCACTATCACTACGTCGGACCGTTCGCGGACTACCTGGCTTACATCTACGCGCGGATGCCGGAGCACTACACCGAGGCCAAGGATTTCCTGCTCGCCAACATGTATGAGGAAGAGATCGGCGGCGACCGCCATACCGACCTCTTGATCCGTTTTGCCGAGGCCTGCGGCACGACGCGCGCGCGCGTCAAGGATCCCGACAACATGACCGCGACCACGCGAGGTCTGCAGAGCTGGTGCTATTCGGTGGCGATGCGCGAGGATCCCATCGTCGCGGTTGCCGGTCTCGTGGTCGGCCTGGAGTCGCAGGTGCCGTCGATCTACCGCAAGCAGACGCCGACGCTGCGCGAGAAGTACAAATTCACCGACGAGGAGGTGGAATTCTTCGATCTCCACATCGTATCCGACGAGATCCATGGCGAGCGCGGTTATCAGATCGTGCTCGAGCATGCCAACACGGTCGAACTGCAACAGCGCTGCCTGAAGATTTGCGAAATCGGCGCCCAGATGCGGCTGTTGTACACCACCGCGCTGTATTGGGACTATGTCGCCAAGGACATTCCGATCAGCGAGATCGAGAGCGTCGAGCCGAAAGTGCAGCACAGCGAACGCCAGCTGCTGCAGGCCTGATTCTGTGCCGACCATCACCTTTCATCGGGACGGCCACGCCTATCAGGGCGAGGTCGCGGAGAATACCAATCTCGTCGTGCGGGCGGGCATCAAGCAGTTTCCCTTTCCCCATCTGCGCTACGGATGCGGGATGGGGAAGTGCGGGAAATGCGCCTGCCGTGTTCTCAAGGGCGCCGAGCAATTGCCCGAGCCGAACTGGAAGGAAAGGAAGCGGTTGGGTCCAGGGCTCGACGAAGGCTACCGCCTGGTATGCCAGCTCTGGATCAGCCACGATGTGGAGCTGGAGCAGGACAAGATTCCGGTCGAGCCCGCGGCGCCCGCTGCTCCGTAAGGCTCGCGGCTGCTGACGATGTATTGCGAACAACGAGTTACGAAGGACAAAGGGGAATTGCGATGTATGTCATCCTGACGAGCAAGCCCGGGCAGTTCAGGACCGAGGCGGCGGGCGGCCTGCGGCCGCTGGAAGCCTATGATTATCTGTTCTACGGGCAGACCAAGGCGCATTTCGTGATCGCGGAACTGCTCGAGGAGCGCACCAAGATCCGCGTCGTCGAGGACGAAACCGCCATCGTGAACGACGTGCCCTCCAAATTCCTGGAAAAATTCGAGACCACCGAGCAGGCGGTCAAGGAGCTCCGTCATCTCACCAGTTTCGGTCACATGCAGACGGAGCTGCGCAAGACGGCGCTGCCTGCAAACTGACGCCATCTTGGCAAATGCATGATTCTGGCACGACATGATTCAAGTCACATTCCTGACGAACAACGGCAAGGTGGCCAGCGCGCCGGAGAACAGCAATCTCTTGCGGGTTTCGCTGCGCGAGCAGGGCGGCATTCCCTTCAAGTGCGGCGGCGGGTTGTGCGGCACCTGCAAGTGCAGGATCGAACAAGGGATCGAGCATACCGATGCCGTCAAACCCAAGGAACGCAAGCATCTGACCGAAGAACAATTCAAGGCCGGCTACCGCATGGCCTGCCAGACCTTCCTGAACGGCGACGTCAGCGTGTCCTGGGTGCCGCTGGCGGAGCGCAATGCGTCCGTCCCGCGCGACGAGCCGGCGCCCATGGCGGCGGCGACGCCATCCGAGCCGCCGGTACCCTAGTCGTCCTCTCAAGCCTCGATATGTCCGCCTCAGCAAATGGCTTTGCGTGCTACGTCGAAAGCCGTGGGGTGGGCCGGATGGCATAAGCAACGGATTGCAGTAAACTCCCGAGTCGGCAGCCTGCTCCGGACATCAGCGCGAGACGCGTGAGCATTTGATCCCTGTCAATGCGTCGGAACGGCTGGGTGCGCTGACTATGATTTTGAAGATAGAGTAACGACATGGCGGTCACGACCGGAATAACCAGGCGTCGGCTCGGCGAGGAGCAATCTCCGCTTCACGACCGGGTGGTCATGGAGCTGCGTCAAGCCATCTTGTCCGGGCGATTGAAGCCGGGCGAACGCCTGGTCGAAGGGCACCTGGCCGATGAGCTGGGGGTCTCCCGCAATCCCGTGCGCGAGGCGATCCGGGCGCTCGCCTCCGAAGGCTTGATCGAAGTCACCGCGCGGCGCGGTGCTGCGGTCGCGACCATGACCGAACAGGAGGCGCGCGAGACCATCGAGGTGCGGGCGCTGCTGGAAGGGCAGAATGCCAGGCTCGCGGCGCGCCGCCAGGACGGAGAGATCATCAAGCGCATCGAGGCGGTGCTGAACAAGGGCACGGCCGCGGTCGCAGCCAAGCGTTTCGATCAGCTGTCCGATCTCAACCAGCGTTTCCACGGCGAACTCGCGGCCGCCGGACAAAACACGGTTCTGGGCGACATCTTGCAGAGGCTGCGGGAGCGCACCGCGATGCTGTTCGCACCGATGGATCCGACCCGGCAGGCCCGTTCGTGGGAGGAGCACGCCGCGATCCTGCGCGCGATCATCGAGGGCGACGAGCGCACCGCCGCCACGCTCGCCGCCGAGCACGTGATGCGCGCGGGAATGGACTTTCTGGTCGGGCTCAACACCGGGGGAGACGGCCCGCTGCTGGTGCTGCCCGAAAAAAGCAGAATGCCCCACGCCGTCAAACGGAAAACCCCGGTTTCGCGCCAGCCGTCTCAGCAGAAATCGTCCGCGAAAGCAAACCCGCGGCCGCGAGCGGCCCGTCTGCGACCCAGCCACAAGCGTAGTCCCGGTCGCCGCCCAAAGCCAAAAGCTACAGCATCCTCCTGATCGACCAGGCTTCGGATCTTGCTCCTTGCCACATGGGATCGATCAGGAGCGTCCGTTTCGCACCAGAAATGCACAGCCAAGAGTCAGCCTTTGACCCCACAAGAGACGTTGGCAAGCTGAAATGCTAAGCTGCTTCCTTAAGTCCAAGGAGGTTTAGCTTGCCTCTAACAATCCGAGCACCGACGTTTAGTGAGCTGTCCGACCTTTCCGATCTCTGTTTCAGGTCTAAAGCCGTTTGGGGCTACGACAAGAAATTCATGGAAGCATGTCGCGGCGAGCTATCGTTTGAACCGCGCGATTTGGAGTTGACGCCCATCGCAGTTGCCGAACTTAACGGCAAGGCAATCGGTGTTGCACAGGTAAAAGTGGTCGATGGTGAGGCTGATTTGCTGAAACTATTCGCCGAGCCCGGTGCGCTTCGCTGCGGGACCGGCAAGGCGCTGCTCGTTTGGGCTACCGACGTCGCGATAAAGCTGGGTGCCACGCAACTAATCATTGATGCGGATCCCGATGCGGCTTCGTTTTACCGCAGGATGGGAGCTTACGATGTCGGCCAAGCGCCGTCCGGCTCGGTGCCGGGCAGGATGTTGCCGAAACTAGTGATGAACCTTTGCACTGCGGACAAACCTTAAGGTCCGAAACTGGGCGCTTAGCCGACGTCGCCATTTCAGCGGATATCTGTTTCGCGTTATTGGCGGACGTTCCCGGATCGGTTTTCGACACCGGCGCAGATGGAGCGCGGCTTGACAGTCATTGCTCCGCACCAACACAGTTCTTACGGCAAACACTTCGTTATGTCTCGGGAGGATGATCAATGATGTCGCGTCGGCAATTCGGCACGTCCGCGCTCGCCGCCGGCGTGGCGATGGCATCGCAACGGGTCGGCGCGCAGTCAGCAAAGCGCACCATCATCGATGCGCAGGTGCATCTGTGGAAGGCGGAATCGGAGGATTGGAAATGGGTCCCCGGCATGAAGCCGCAGATGCCGGAGCCATTCTCGATCGAGAAGCTCGTGCCGCTGACGGATCAGGCCGGCGTCGATCGCGTCGTAGTCGTGCCGCCGTCATGGCCCGGCGACCGCAACGATTATGCCCTCGAAGCGGCGAGGCGTTATCCCAACCGCTTCGCGGTGATGGGGCGCATCTCCCTGAAGAATCCGCAAGCAGCAGCGCTGCTGCCGAAATGGAGGGAGCAGCCGGGCATGCTCGGCGTGCGGCTGACATTCCTCGGCCCGGCGCAGGCGTGGCTGACTGACGGCACACCGGACTGGTTCTGGCCGGAGGCCGAGAAAGCCGACCTTCCGGTCATGTTCCTGACGGATGGCCAGAATGCGCAGCTTGCGCGTATTGCGGAGCGCTATCCGCGGCTGCAACTGATTGCCGATCACATGGGCATCGGCGGCAATACTCCCAAGGAGGGCCGGATCGCAGACGCGGTCGGTCAGCCAGACCGCTTCACTCGCCAAATATCCCAACGTCTCGGTCAAGCTGTCGGCTGCGCCGAACTATTCCTCGGAACCCTATCCATTCCCTGATTTCACGCCGCATATCAAACGGCTGTTCGATGCCTATGGACCGAAGCGATGCTATTGGGGAAGCGACATGACCAACGGCTTCGGCAAGGCGACCTACAGGCAGCGCATCACCCATTTCACCGAGGAGTTGTCGTTCCTGTCCGAACAGGACAAGGACTGGGTGATGGGCAAGTCGATCCTTGAACGGTTGAGGTGGACATAACTCTACTCTGTACCATCGCCGCAAAGGCAAGCGCCGCGCGGGCGGTGTGGGCGCGAAATCACGCCGGGATTTTCCGGCGCCATAGCGGCATCAATGCGGCGCGTCTCAACGCATTTCCAATTTCGGTCCTAAATTTGCCCCCGACTCAAATCACTCTGGTCGCAGGTAGGTAGACTGGGGGCGCGTTCGGCTACCTGAATTGGGGGATTGGCCATGGGACCCACATATCCGCCGCATAGCATGCAAGATCGCCTCGAAGGATCGCCACCTGGGCGTGACGAATGTGCCCACGACGAGCACAATGATGACATTGTGTCGCTGCTTGAAGAGAATGCCCGGCTTCGAAGCCTCGTGGTCAAGCTGTCGGAACTCGTCCTTAGGAACGTCGTGGACGGAAGGTGACGACGCGTCGCCGACGGATGACCGAAAGCAAAATAATATTGCCGCGGTGCATAAGCGCCGCGGCTAGACCGATTGCTTCCGCGAAGCCTCGGTCTTCCAGCTAAGCCTTGGTCTTGCCGCTCCCGTTTTTCTCGCTGGCGCGGCGCAAGGCTTCGGCAAGCGCTCCGCCGCCGGACTGCTGTTGCGGCTTGCGAGGTGCCGACGATGTCATCGACGGACGGGAATTGTCGCGCGCAGCGCCTTGCGCCGGACGCGCGCTCCTGCCACCGGTTTCGTCATCCAGACGCAGCGTCAGCGCGATGCGCTTGCGGGCGACCTCGACCTCAAGCACCTTGACCTTGACGATGTCGCCCGACTTCACCACCTCGCGCGGATCCTTGATGAAGGACTTCGACATCGCCGATATGTGCACCAGCCCATCCTGATGCACACCAATGTCGACGAAGGCGCCGAACGCCGCGACGTTGGTTACGGTGCCTTCGAGGATCATGCCGCGTTTGAGATCCTTCAGCGTTTCGACCCCCTCCTTGAACACCGCGGCCTTGAAGGTTGGGCGCGGATCGCGGCCGGGCTTCTCCAGCTCGCGCAGAATGTCGGTCACGGTCGGCAAACCGAAGCTGCCATCGACGAAACTTTGCGGCTCGAGCTGGCGCAGCACTTCCGTATTGCCGATCAGCGCCTTGATGTCGCTCTTGGTCGCCGCAAGAATCTTGCGCACGATGGGGTAGGCCTCCGGATGGACGCCGGAGGCATCGAGCCGATCGTCGCCCCCCGTGATACGCAAGAAGCCGGCGCATTGTTCGAATGCTTTCGGCCCGAGCCGCGGCACCTCTTTGAGCGCCTTGCGTGACTTGAACGGGCCATTGGCGTCGCGGTGCTGGACGATGCTTTGCGCCAGAACCGTGCCGATCCCCGATACCCGCGCCAGCAGCGGCGCCGAGGCGGTGTTGGCATCCACGCCGACGGCATTCACGCAGTCCTCGACCACGGCATCGAGCGAGCGTGCCAGCTTGCTCTCGCCAAGGTCATGCTGGTATTGCCCGACGCCAATCGCCTTCGGATCGATCTTGACCAGCTCGGCCAGTGGATCCTGCAGCCGCCGGGCGATCGACACCGCGCCGCGCAAGGTGACGTCGAGCTCCGGCAGTTCCGCGGATGCAAAGGCCGAGGCCGAATACACCGAGGCGCCGGCTTCCGACACCACGATCTTCGACATCTTCAGGTCCGGCAGCAGCTTCACCAGCTCCATGGCGAGCTTGTCGGTTTCGCGCGACGCGGTGCCGTTGCCGATCGCGATCAGCTCGACGCGATGTCGCTGCGCAAGCGCGCCCAGCGCCGCCAGGGCTTCGTCCCAGCGCCGCGCCGGCTCGTGCGGATAGATCGTGGTGGTGGCAACCACCTTGCCGGTCGCATCGACGACGGCGACCTTGACGCCGGAACGGAAGCCGGGATCGAGCCCCATCGTCACGCGCGCGCCGGCTGGGGCTGCCAGCAGCAGGTCGCGCAGATTCGACGCAAACACCCGCACGGCTTCCTGCTCGGCCGCAGTCCACAGCCGCATCCGCAAGTCGATGTTGAGATGGACCTGGATCTTGGTGCGCCACGCCCACCGCGCGGTCTCCACCAGCCATTTGTCGCCGGGGCGCGCCTTGATCGGAAATGGCGAAGCGCTGCATGATCTTGCGTTCATAGGCGCTGATCGCGGCCGGCGTCGCGGCGGCCGGCTCCGGCAGGAGCTGCAGGTCGAGGATCTCTTCCTTCTCGCCGCGGAACATCGCGAGGATGCGGTGCGAAGGCAGTTTGGTGAGAGGTTCGCTGAAGTCGAAATAATCCTTGAACTTCTCGCCCTCGGTTTTCTTGCCGCTGCGAACGGTGGACGCCATCAGCCCGCTCGACCACATCTGCTCGCGCAGCGCGCCGATCAGATCGGCGTCTTCGGCAAAACGTTCGACCAGAATGGCGCGCGCGCCATCGAGCGCCGCCGCGGCATCGGCCACCTGCTTGTCGACATTGACAAAGGGCAAGGCCACGGCCTCCGGATTGCTCTCCGGTTGCGTCAGCAACAAATCGGCAAGCGGCTCGAGCCCCGCTTCTTTGGCGATCTCGGCCTTGGTGCGGCGCTTCGGCTTGAACGGAAGGTAGATGTCCTCGAGACGGCCCTTGCTATCGGCCGCGAGAATGGCCGCTTCCAGCGCGGCATCCAGCTTGCCTTGCTCGCGGATGGAATTGAGAATGACGATGCGACGTTCTTCGACTTCGCGGAGGTAATTCAACCGCTCCTCGAGCGTGCGCAGCTGCGCATCGTCGAGCGAGCCGGTGATTTCCTTGCGGTAACGCGCAACGAACGGAACAGTGGCGCCGCCGTCGAGCAGCGCCGCTGTCGCCTCGACCTGTTGTTCGCGAACGCCTAGTTCTTCGGCAATCTGTCGATAGATGTTTGCCACGTGTCATCTTTCTGGAGTCGTCGCGGCCGGTGTAAATCGACGGCCGCGGGAGGGAGGCTTATGGACCATCGCCGATGGCCTCATCAACCCGCAGCACGAAACAAATTGATCTGTGGATGGACAGCTGTTCGTGTTCCAAGTCAAGCAGCCGGCCAGCCAAGGATAGACCGGGCACGGGCGGCTGCGGTTTGCCTCCGTCTCGCTTTCGCCTGCATCGGTGCGACCGCTATTGAACACCGACTGATCGCAGCGGGAATTGCGCTTGCGATCATTGCCGCCGTCAACGCACTCGGCAGCAACCTGAATGCCATGTTCAACTCGATCAACACTTCGTTGACGTAAGCGTTTCGCGTTTCGCGGTCCGGCACCGCCGCGTCGCAAGCCAAAACCAGCGTTGATGGTGGCCTGATCCGCAATCATCAGGTTTGAATTGAGAAGCCGCCTTCGGGCGGCTTCTTTTCGCGCCCCTCAGGATTTGGCCGGTCGATCAGGGGCGCTGCCGCTGGATCAGGCGACGATGGATGCCGATCGCATCCGAGATGATGTGGCCGGAGGCGGCGGCGGCGGGATCGGCTTGTATTTTTGTTCCAACGGCATAACCAGCCGATAGGCTCTCAGCTTGGGTTCCTGCCAGGATTCCAGGAGCTTGCCGCAGACGCTGCATTCGACCCGCCCCGGGCTTCCTGCCGCCGACACGGATTCGGCGACTTCGTAAACCGATGCGCAGGATTGGCAGGTAAAGTCCGATATTCTCATGAGGATAACCTACACGCTCGCTGACCGCACCGGATTGTCTCGGATCAATGCGGCGCTACTAAGGACGGCGCCGCAGGATCATGCTCCCAACTATAGAGTGCCCGCGCCCGGCAGGCCCATGATCAGGATATTGCGGTTCATCGATGGTACTTTCACTGCGACGTTGAGGGACAATCCTGCGAAAACCTCACGCCAATTCCGATTCCGGAATTTCGCGCGCCAGCCGGGCGCGCAGCGGCGCCAGCCGTTCGGCGTGGTGGCGCCATTTGCCGACCGAAGACGCATAGATCGGGCGGCGGACCTGAACGGCGCTTGCGGTCGCAGACGGCGCCGGGCTTTCGTGAAATCGCAGGACCTCGCCGTCCCAGGGAAGTCCGGCGAAGCTGATGATGCGGCGGCTGGTGGCCGCCTGTTCCTGGATGATGTCCTCGTAATTGATTTCCAGCAGCACATGCGGCGGCAGGGTTGCGCGCCAGTGCCGCGCAAGCCGGCGATAGGCCAGATAATATTCCGCCAGTTCGATCTGGTGATACGAGAACGAGAACTTGCCTTGAAAATGGGCCTTGTAGATCGCCCAGCAGGCGTCGAGCGGATGCCGCTGGATCAGGATGATCCTGGCCGCCGGAAGAGCGGCGTGAATGAGGCCGCAATAGAGGTAGTTCTGCAGGGTCTTGTCGACGAAGCGAACATTCTTCGGCACCCGGAACGCCGTCACCGAATCGACGTAACGCTTGCCGATGCCGGCGAGATCGGCCCCGCTTGATTTATCCTTCATGGCGCGGCGCATCTCGGCCGCAAAGGCGCCGGTTTCTCCGGCTGAATCCATCGCGGGGTGGCTGGCGATGATCCGCTCGACCAGCGTCGTGCCGGTGCGCGGCAGGCCTGCAACGAACACCGGCGCCGCCGCGGAATGGCCCGGTGGCGCAGCCGCAATCCAGTCTCTTGTATGGGTGTGGATGATCCGGTCGACCTCCGCGATCTCGGCGGCGGAATCGTGGGCGATCGAGCGGTGCTGCAGGTTGCAGCCGGCATCGACATGACCGAACGCGCGGTCGTGCAACTCCAGATCTTCGCATTCCTTGCCGAGCGCGAAGCGCAGCATGACCTCGCTAGGCCGCGCCAGCCTGCCGTCGCGGATCAGTGCTTCCATTTCCTCGATATGGTTGCGCTTCGCGGTCTGGACGCGCAGGTCCGAGCGCAAATAGTGCGCCAGGCCATAATGGCGGTCGAGAGCGATGGCGGCATCGCAATGCGCTTCGGCTTCGTTCAGCGCCCCTGTCATGCGCTCGGTGGCCGCCAGATTGAACAGATATTGCGGCACGTCGGGGCGGGCGGCGACCGCGCGCTGGAAGAATTCCTTCGCCCTTGGATGTAGGCCGAGCAGGCCGAAGATCGCCCCGCAGGCGTCGAGCGCTTCGGGGGCGGTGCCGATGATTTTTGCGGCGGCCTCGGCCGCCTCGAGCGCCGCGCGCGCCTCGCCGGTGACGAACAGGCATTTGGCGCGCAGGATAAGCGCGATCGGATCCTTCGGCATCAATGCGACCGCGCGATTGGCGCAGATGATCGCCGCTTCAGGGCGCCCGCGCTGCAGCGCGGTTTCCGTCAACAGCGCCCAGGCGGTTCCATCGTCAGGCGCGCGCGCGAGCACCTCCGAGCAAATTCGTTCGACGGTCGCCAGGTCGCCATTGGCGAAGGCGCGTCGTGCTTCGTTGGTCGACGGCGGATTGGCTTGCCGCGGAGCGGGTGGTGGCAAAGGTTCACTCCATGATGAAGGCCGGGCGCGCAGAGTCGCCCGGCCGTCTCCGTTCAAGCGTGCGGGTTGGTCAGCGAGCGGCTGCTTCCGTTGCCGGAAGCAGCCTTCGTCGATCAATGGTTATCGCCCCAGCCGTGGTCATGACCGCCGTCGTGATCATGATCGTGATCGGCGAAGTTGAAATTGCCCCAGAGGTCGCCGAGCGCCGGCCGGTTTACCGGTACGTACGGATTGTCATCCGAGGTCTTCGGGTTCGGCAGGTTGTCGCGGCCAAGGGCCGAGAGCTTCGGCAGATCCCAGTTGCGTTCGATGAATTTCGGAATCGAGGCATGATCGGAATATTCATGCGAGACGCGTCCACCTTCCGAATATTTCGACACCACGATCAGCGGGATGCGGGTTCCGTCGCCGAAATAGTCGAGCGGCTGGACGTAACCGGAGTCGTAGTAGCCGCCGCCCTCGTCGACGGTGACCAGGATCGCGGTCGATTCCCAGAGCTCTCTGTTGGACTTGACCTGCTCGACGATCTTCTTGGTGAAGGCTTCGAACAGCTCCATCTTGGAGGAAGCCGGATGACCGTCGTTGAAGGTGCTCGGCTTGACGAACGACACCGCCGGCAGCGTACCGTTTTCGATCGCATTATAGAGATCAAGCGTATCCTTCATGTGCGCATCGCGCTGCGTAGCGTTGGTCATGACGGATGCCGAATACAGGAACGGATTGCAGATGTTGCAATACAGATACGCGACCGGATCGAGCGAACCGAAGTTCGCGCCCTCGCCGGGAGCGGTCTTGAAGTCGTTCCAGCGCTCGCCGAAATACGCCCAGGACACGCTGGCTTGGGTGAGGGCATCGCCGATGTGCTTCTGCTTGATCACCGGCGGCAGCGTGAACGGTCCGTTGTTGATCGGATCGGTGGCGCCGCTGCCGATGAAGGCGGGGACGTAGTTGTTGAGCAGGTAATAGGCGTTCGGCGCGCACTGCGGCGAAACGTGCATGGCGTTCAGATAGTTGACGATCGGGGTAACGCCCGGCTGCGAGGGATCGGAGCAGTTGGTGTAGCTGCCGCCGCCATATCCGTCATTGGTGTACCAGTTGTTGGTGCCCGGCGCCGGATTGGGGTTCTCGACCTCATCGACATAGACCGGCGGGTTCGAGCCCGGAACCAGAACATGGTTGGGGGTCGCGGGATCGCCATTCTGGTCGGCGTAATAGAGCTCGGCGGCATAGCCGATCATCATGTGGTTGGCGTAGGTACCGCCCATCGCCGCCTGATGGTAGTTGTCGTTGAGCGTGTATTCATTGGCGAGTTGGGTCAGATAGGGCATGTCGCCCTTGGCGACGTTGTAGAAGCCCATCGCGATATTGCCTTCAGCGAGCGGCTTCGGCGTCGGATTGCCGTTGCTGCCGGAGGAGACGGTGATTTCGACGAAGGGGAACAGATCGGCCTGACAGCCGCTCGGATTGCGACCGGTGGCCTTGCTGACGTCGCAGTCGAGTTCCTGCCACATCTGATAGAAACGATGCACCGGGCTACCGCCGTAGGTCTGATAAAGGCTCGTGGTGGCGTCCCCGCCCTGCGGCAGCGTCACCAGCGGATAGGGGCCGTTCGGCAGGTTGGCGTAGTCGAGGACGCGCGTATCCGGCGAATTCCCCGGTATGCCGGTCGCGCCCGTCGTCAGCTTCGGCAGGTTCTGCTGGCTCAGGCCGTAATCGGCCTGGGCGGCCAGCGCCAGCGTGGCCATGCATCCCGGTCCGTTGAGGGCAGCTTGATCAACGGAGGTGTAGCAGGTCTGCGGCGCGTAGGACGTGCCTGGCGCCTGCATCTTGTTGGTCGTGGTGTTGTAGGGGGTCTTGGGCGTGGGGTTGATCGAGTAGAAATTGTTGACCGTGGTCGAGGACTGCGTCGCCTTGGCGTAGTTCGGACCGGGCGAGCCGTCCTTGTTGATGATTCCCTTGGACAAGAGATTGTCGACGTGCTCGCCGTCGCGCGGCTGGTAGGTCGCGAACAGATGGTCGAAGGTGCGGTTTTCGCCGATGATGACGATGACGTGCTTGATGGGGCTGTCGGTCTTGCGGTCGTTGGTGCTCGCTCCCCCGATCGGGGTGCCTCCCGCGTAGACTTGGCCGCTCACCAGCGACAGGATCGCTGCGGTCACGACCGTGCGGTCACGCAGGCTTTTCGTTCGTTGCTTAAGCATAAGGCGCCTCCTTGATTTAAAAAGCGAAATCAGCCGATATCGGCCAACATCAAGTGGCGCGGACGCTAGATATGTTCCGTGTCATATGTGCTTCGGGCGCGTGTCAGTTCTGTTAAGGGACGATGAACCGAACAAAAAACGGGTGGGTCATCGCTCGCGGGCGGTGCCACACGGTTCGCACAGCGGAATCGGTGTGAGCGCGGCTTTGGTTCGGGGCCGGACGCGAGCTGCGTCAGGCGCGCGGAAGCGCCAGCCGTTAGTGGCGGCCAACATCCACATCGAGATTGGCGGCCCTCAGGGCGTCGATCGTTGCAACAAGATGAGATCGGTCTCTGGTTTCGATGACGACCTCGAGGAGTACCGCCTTGGCCGGAAGATCGGTGAAGATGCGATGGTGCGACACTTCCACGATGTTGGCGCCCGCTTTGCTCAGGACTGCGACGACGGTGGCAAGCTGACCAGGCCGATCCGCGATGTCGAATCTCAGCTGGGATAAGCGACCCTCCCTCGCGAGTTGACGGGTGAGCACGCTTGACAGCAGCCGGGTGTCAAGATTGCCGCCACTCAGCACCAGGCCGAGCTTGCGCCCCTTGAAGCGCTCTTCGTTGCCGAGGACCGCGGCCAGACCGGCGGCGCCGGCGCCTTCGGTGACCGTTTTCTCGATCGTGATGAGAAGACTGAGCGCATGTTCGATCTGCGGTTCGGTCACGAGCACAATATCATCGACCAGCGCGCGCACGATTTCGGATGTGATGCGGCCAGGCGCCTTCACCGCAATGCCCTCCGCCAGCGTGTCACCGCGCATCGGAAGACTTTGCCGCTTGATGAGGTTGTACATCGATGGACAGAGGGCGGCCTGCACGCCGATGATCTCGATATCCGGCTTCAGGGTCTTGGCGGCGACAGCCATGCCGGATATCAGGCCGCCGCCGCCGATCGGTACGATCAGGACGTCAAGGTCGGGCACCGATGCGAGCATCTCGAGCGCAATGGTGCCCTGACCGGCGATGATCAAGGGGTCGTCGTAGGGGTGGATGAAGGTCAAACCCTCCCTGCGACCATAATCCACGGCCAGGGCGGCGGCGTCCTCGAGGGTTGCTCCGCCCTCGATCACGTTCGCGCCATGCCGGCGCGTGTTCTCGATCTTCACGGTCGGGGTGCCGACAGGCACGAAGATGGTCGCAGGTATCGAAAGCCGGGCCGCGTGATAGGCCACGCCCTGCGCGTGGTTGCCTGCGGAGGCGGCGATCACACCTCGCCGCCGCTCATCGGCAGACAAGGCCGATAGCCGATTGAGCGCGCCGCGCTCCTTGAATGTCGCTGTGAACTGCAGGTTCTCGAATTTGAGCCATACGCTCGCGCCGGTGATGTCCGAGATCGTGCGGCTGTGATCGAAGTTCGTCCGCTTCACGAAGTCGGCGAGCACGCCTGCCGCCGTCTCGATGTCGCGGAGGGTGACCGGCAGGCTGGCAAGCGAATTCGCTGGCATCTTACGCATCCTCATCGGAGTCTCTGGTTCAAATTCTTGCCCACGGCCGAGATCGCGGGACACGCCAATTGGTGGCGAGGAAGCGCCTTCTCCATCAGCCGTATACAGTAGCGCGCAGCGGTCTCGATGTCTCGATCGAGCCGGTTCATTTCAGCATCTCAATGGCGGAAATACTGGGCCGGCAAACGCCGGCATCGGTCTCGATCGGCCTGGATTCCGGTTGTCGCGGCCCTCAGTTTTGCCCTCTTCGACCATCGAAGTGGCCCGGAAGCGCCCAAATATGCCCTCAAAGGCAGCCACCAATGAGGCGGACCAGCGCTCACGACAAATCATGCGAGTTAGTAAAAATGGTACGTCATGATCCCCAATCGATGTCTGAGGCCGAGCTTTCCCTCCTTCACGAACCGATCGCCACCGGTCCCGCGGATTCTGCAGCGATCTCGGACAAATTTCGCGAACAGCTGCAAAGCTCAGAGCGGCTGAACGAATATTACAACCAGGTGGTCGCCGAGATCCGCGCTTCCCTGGAGCGGGCTGAAGCCGAAGAAGTCGGTTCGAGCGCCTGATAAGGTGGCGGATCGGACATCGCAGTGAGGGCTGTCGTCGTTAGCCGATAAACAGCCGAATGCGTCATAGGTTGGCCTCCCGCGCCTTGGTTCGGGAGGCCAATTTTTCTGGCAAGCCTCCAATTCCATTGAGCCTTTATGTCTGCTCTCTGCCTTCGAGGGGCCTTGAACGGGCACGCCGTGGGCGCGTCTTCGCGCCCGATTTACCCCGACCACATCAACGCCGCGTAAGGAACAAGCCAGAACCGCGATTTCATCGCAAACATGGCGAAGTCCTGACGTTTGGTCTGATTTTGCAGTTCAACGGAGTTCAGCAATGTCGACGACGCAGCAGGATCAGGACAAATCGAGCGGCAAGCCCCGCCAGCGCGGCCGCAAGGCGGATCAGCGAGGCAAGAAAAATGACCAACAGCAGAGCCCGAAGCTTGATCAGCCGGCTGAAGGTCAGATCGGCGCAATGGTCGCGTCGACCGAGACGCCGGCGATTGAAGTAGCCGCGTCGACGACGGCGCCCTTGATCGGCGAAGTCTTGCCGCCGGATGTCGTCGCCGTCGGCGCAGCCGCCCCGGTGGAAATTTACCCAATCAGCCTTCAAACCATCGCGAATGCCTATGCCGGCTACACCATGAAGTCGATCGAGGAGAGCAGGTGCTTTGTCGAGAAGCTCATCGGTGTGCGGTCGCTGGACAAGGCGATTGAGGTTCAGAGCGAATTCGCAAGGCAGGCTTGCGCGAACTTCGTCATGGAGTTGCAGAGGATGTGCGAACTCTACGGCGCACTTGCCAGGCAGATCTTCTGGCCCTGGGAACGGTTCGCGGCCAAGCTGACCGCGCGGCAAATCCTGTAGGGCACATCAGCGGGGTCGTGCCTTGCACGACCCCGCGGCTCGCGAGGGCGATGGCTGATGAGGGCTACGATTGCCCCGTTGCGGCCGATCCTGAACCGGGTTCAACCGTGGCAATCCCGCGCAGCAAGCGGCCGAGAAGGTCGGAGCCCGTGATGATCCGCTTCATCGGACCCCAGACCAGGATGAGATCGTTCTCGATCACGTCATCGTCGGGTCGTTGCTGTATGACCTTCATGCGTCCGATGACGTCGCCGAGCCGGGCCTTCATGTCCCGGATGACGATCGGCCGATGCCAGTAGGCCGTCGCATCCGTTGCAAGTTCGGCAAACAACGCATCGCGAAGGAAATGATGGGCGTCCAGCACGAACACCGGCTCGCCTTCGGGATCGGTGATGATCACCCATTTCATTCCGGAGGCATCGATCTTTCGCAGGAATGGATCGCTGGGTGAGCGGTCAAAGGGAGGCAGCACGCACCTCTGGTTGGCCACCGGCAGGCTCAGGATGCTTTCCGAGTGGACGATCTCTCCCTCATCGCAGACCGACACGTCGTCAAGGTCGAGAAAGTTCTGCGCGCCCCTCGCTTCCAGTTTGCCGATATTCCCGCCGCTGTCGGCATGTCGCGCAAGCAACTGCCTGATGTCCTGCTCCTTCATATAGGCGACGCCTTCTTTTCCGAGCCACCAGTCGAGCAGCAGGGCGGTCGGCTTGGCGAGAGGAAACAGCACAACCCTGTAAAACGTCAGAAACGGAAGAAAGCGGGAAGTCATTCGCAAGGCGTTGCGCGAGAAATAGGCCTGCGGCAGAATTTCACCCAGCAAGGTGATGGCGAAGGCCGAGAAGAAGAATGCACCGACCCCGGCGAGAACCGAATCCGACAGCAGCGTCAGCAGGACGTTGGTCATGACATTGCCCCAGATGACGGTCGCGAGCACCTCGTTGGCGCGCTTGCGCAGCTCGATCACCTTGACCGCGTCGGCATTGCCGCCATCGGCTTCGACCTGTAGCCGCAGCAGACTGAGGCTGAAGACCGCGAGATTGAGGCCGGAGAACGCTCCCGACTGCAGGATACAGGCAATGACGCCCAGCCAGGCGCCGTAGCTCGATATCGAAGACATGGTTGTGACCTGCGATAAGGCTTCGGATAGCCAGGCATATCTCAGGATGGCAACCGGTTGTAGGCTCTTCGCAAAACGGAGCAGGCCGGCGGCTGCGCCGCATCGCGAACTCCGATTCCATTCCAGGGCTCAAGCGTGGTCCCGAAATCACCTGCGCCTGTTTCAACAACTGGATGAGGATAGCCGGACCGCGCCGCGATGAAATCGGCGCGTTCATTCAAGTGGTCGCGAACGGGGATACGCGTTGGCCAACCGGATCCGACTACAGATCGGACCTGGCCTGTAGCAGATTTAATTTATGTCGGTATAGACACATTGCGATGGATCAACGAGGTCAGCGATTTGCGCCATAGTTTTAAACGAAGCATTTGCCGAGCGGCACGAGGGCGCTGTTCCGGTGTTTGCCAGAGGCCCGGACACCCTCATTCGGGCCTCGCTTTTTTGACCGGGCAGGAACGGCTTCTCGACCGAAATCCGGCGCATAATTTGCCCCTCAGACTGCGTCCGCGATTGTGCGTCCAGCCGTCATGCTCTACGGTTGAGGTCGCGTACGGTTCGGGTCGCGCTCAAAAACCAAGCAGCGCAAGGCCAACCCAACTGAAGGCAAACAGGCAACAGACCGCCGCGGCGACTGACGCCATTGTTGCGAAGGCTTTTGCTAAGAGCATGACCACAACCTTTCGAGGCCCCAAGCAAGTTGTGTCCAATGACTTGTGCTCAAAAATGGCGAGAATTCGCCGGGACAAAAAATGAGCCGGCTGTGGCCATGCTGCAACATGGGGCAATGCTTGCCCGCAAAAACCCGCAATCGCTCCTCCTAGTGAGGAAACCGGAGGGGGAATGTTGCGCATGAGTCGCTTGGGGAACGCGGGCTTAATAATGCGCCTGTCGACGCCTGTCGTGGGAGCTTTGCTTGCCCTGACCGCCATCTGGCTGGGGGTTCACAGGGCCTCGCCTCAGCTTGCCCGGGATTTTGAAGAGTGCGTCGAACTGGTTCAAGATCAGAACCCATCGAATGACGAGCGCAATGCCTTGATGACCGGCTGCAACGCGCGCTTTGCGGGGCGGCGAAAGCCGGATGGCGGCTATACCTATTACGACTTCATGCAGGATCGGAATTTCGACATTGCCGGCCCCAATCCGACGGACGAGGAACGCAACCAGATCGATCGCGCCTATATCGGTTACCTCGATGCAAAGCGGCGGGAAGCGGTTTCGGCGGAATTGGCGGCAAGACTGAACGAGCAGCTCCGGGCGGATATGGAAAGGGAGCGTCAACCTGTCGGACCGCCGGTGGTACTGACGCCGACAAATTCTGCTCCCGCAGCCGCAAAACGCCCGGCCGATCGACCGAAAGGGACGCGCTGCGTGGACGATTCACTGGCCTGCGGCTGGGCAAGGTTATCGACGGCTGTGAAGAATGCCTTTGCTTCGTCGACCAAGACCAAGCCCTAATAGGACCAAGCCCTACAAGACCAAGCCCCAAGACGACGGTCTGCGACGCGGCCTTCGCCGGTTGCAACGCGTCTTTGCCCTCTGGACACGAACTTGCCGCAATGTCCAAACTCGGCTGGCACAGAGGAGCCCTCCCGATGACGATTATCGATTCCCAGGTCCATGCCTACGAGGCCAACACGTCGAAGCGACCCTGGCACAGTGTGCCGAACTGGCCCGATCACGTCACGGGTGACGAGATGGTGACGGCGATGGACAAAGTCGGCGTCGATGGCGCGATCTTCATCTCCGCCTTTTCCATGTACCGCTACGACGCCAGCTATGCCGTGGAAGTGCAACGCGCCCATCCCGGCCGGCTCGCCATCGTCAAGCCGGTCGACCCGGACGATCCTGATGTGGCCGATGTCGTCGCCGACTGGAAGAATACGCCGGGCGCGGTCGGAATCCGCATCATGCTGACGAAGGAGGCCAATCGCGAGCCTGATGACCCCGGCCTCGACCGCATCGCGCGCGCGGCCGTTCGTCACGACTTCCCGGTCAACATCCTGTGCTGGGGCAATTTGGACGCGGGCACTGCGCTGATCGATCGCCACCCCGAGACGCGATTCATCATCGACCATCTGGGCATCCTGCAACCGCGCGTGCCGCCCGCGCCGCTAGAGCCCTGGACCGACCTTCCGAAGGTGCTGGAACTCGCCAGGCGAGCGAACGCTGTGATCAAGGTCAGCGGCGCCTGCACGCTGTCGCGGGAGCCGTATCCGTTCCCCGACATTTGGGATCCGTTGGCCCGCGTGTTTGATGCCTGGGGTTTCGATCGCTGTTTGTGGGGCACCGACTGGACGCGCGCGTTCGCCGTCGTCAACTACGAGCAGGCCGTCGAACCCTTCCTTAAGGCCAGCCGCCTGAGCGACGCTGAGCGGGCCATGCTGATGGGCGGTGCCTGCGCCAAGGCTTATGGCTGGTCACCGAACCAAGCTTAGCGCCGGCCAATAGAGGCCGTCTTCGCCATGCCGGCGAAGCCTGACCGCGGCTGATGCGACGGGCAGCGGCGCCGCACTGGCGTTCTTGATATCTGGAGGGTATATTTTCAGTGCACTGGGTGGTAGCGCAGATGTCCATCTTCGCAGGCAGATTAGGTCTTGCATTCGTCTTGGCGGCGCTTTGTCTGGGCGGCCGAACGGCCCATGCCCAAACCGCTCCTGTGACATATTGGCTCCCAAACTGGCCCATCGGCTTCGGTGGCAATCTGACCGACGGCCAGAGCGCGAACACTTACGGCAACTTTCCGAGCTTTGACGGCAGTGACGCCCGAGGCGACCGCTTTTCCAATATGCGCTACTATTTTCAGAACGGCTGGTTTGTCGGCAGCGAAGGCGGCGGCTTGGGCTTGAGCATGACGGGCCTCAACCAGTATGGAATGCCCGGCAATTTTGGCTCGCTTCATTACGAAGGCATGCAGTTCGGCTATAACTTCCAGAGTTCGGCCGGGCTACCGCTCAAGGTCTATGCCGGTTTCGACACCTTGAAATATAATACCGGCTTCGGTGGTCCGCTTGCTCCCTTCGATTCCACGTCCGCCACACTGCCCGGCTACAGCGCACATGCGGGCGTCGAATTCCAGCCGGCGCCGAATCTCAGCCTTTCGCTCGGCGTAGGCTTCACCCAGTCCGGGCGCATCGACAGCGACATCAATTCGTCCTTCTTGCCCGGCGCCAATCCGCTTGCCATCGGCGGTCGCCGCTAGCACGCGCTTTGGATGCGGGAGTTGGGGCAGGCGGGCCACGGTGTCGCTGGCCGCAACAGATCTTGCCGGCAGCTTGGCCAATTTGTTTTCGGCTCTTGCTCTATCGTTGTCTCCTTCGGCGAGCCCGAACCTCTCCCTCAGGCAATCAGCCTGTTCTGTCCGCCAGGCCCTGACAGCGAACCGGAGGACCGCGGCAAGCCTCCGGCTCACTATTCCGCAGACGCTGCTCGCGGCAGCGAGCGATCTGGTCGAACAAGATATGACTGGCGGCACCGCTTGAGACCGGAAATGGCACGCTTGAGACATGCGGGCGGTCGGTGGCGAGGTCTGTTCATAGGGGTAGAGCGGAAGTCGTCGGTACACGGTCGACCCGGCGGGATTGACCCAGACCCGACTAAGATCTTCGTATTCGGCCGCTTTGAGCCACATCAACGGCAACCAGCGCGACCTGCAATAATTTTTCGCGGTGTTCAGCATCACGGGGGAGCAGCGTGAGAATAGGTCATTCAGTCGTGTTGGCGATCTTTCTTGCTAGCATCTTGACGCAGTCGAGCTTCGGCGAGGAAGATAGCAGGATTGTCGGGACCTGGAGGTTGCTTTCCTATGTCGTGGAAGTGCAGGCGACCGGAGAGAAATTGCCGGTCATGGGAGAAAAGCCCAATGGCTACGTGACTTTCTTGCCGGGAGGACGTGTGTTCTTCATGCTGACGGGAGAAGGCCGCAAGCCTGCCAAAACAGATCGTGAGAGGGCGGAGCTGTTAGATACGCTGGTCGCTTATACGGGTACTTACAGCGTCGGAGGAGACACTTGGACGACCAGTGTCGATGTAGCTTGGAATCCGGAGTGGGTTGGTACCAAACAAGTCCGCTCTTTCAAACTGGAGGGGGACCGGCTCGACATATTGACCCCATGGCGGATAATGCCGAATTGGTCAGACCAGGGCACGACACGCAGCATTGTCAGCTTCGAACGCTCCAAGTAACCAGTGCGTCAAGGTGCAGTGCCCTGAGCCTTTTTAAGTTGCTTCCGACTGATCGCGGTGGACGCAGACATTTTGGTTCCACGAGCCACGGCAGCTTGTGGCACGAACCGGCGGTTAGAGGTCGGGCGATCTTCGTATGCCCGAGCAAAAGCTGGACGGCCCGAAGATTGCCTGTCCGCCGGTCGATCAGGGTAGCCTTTTGTGCGTCGCAGTGAATGCGTCCCAAATAGCCGGCCACGCATCGCGTAGCCTGCGCCAAATTGGGCCGCAATCTCATCCAAGTTTCCGATTACGTTTCCGGCGTATTGATTCCGGGTGATTCGGCGGATGATCTCGATGGTCGAGGATATTGAAAATGGTATTTTTCAAGCGAGAACTCACCCCGGTCGAGCGGTTCGAGAGCACGCTCAGGGACAAGCATGCGGCGCGCCAGAAGCTGGCCGAGCGGGTAAGCCTCGTTGAAGCGGTCGTTGCAGAAAAACGCGCCGCGGCCGAACGGCTGGCGGTGGCCGGCGCGACCGATGCCAAGCTTGGCCGAGCAGAGGCAACGCTGCGCGCCGTCGAGGAACGCGCCAAGACGCTGCGAGCCGAACTGGCGGATTGCGATGAGCAGGTCGCCTCAACCGAGCGCGCGTTGGCCGACGCCAGGGCGCAACGCGACCGCGACATCGCGGCGGATCAGATTGAAGAGATGGCTGCGGCGATCGAGCAGGCCGCGCCGGGATTTGGCGCCAGTGCCGCTGCACTGGTGGATGCCGTCACGAAGAGCGTTGCCTCGGTGCCGGAGGCGACCAGGTTCTCGGCCAGCGTGGATGCGGTGCGCCGGGAAGTTCTCGCGGCGGCGGACTTGATCTGCTGGGAATTGAGGTCCGCCGCGGTGCGCACGCGCGCGGGCAACGCCAACGTTGCGATCGGCGCGACCGCCGCGCCGGAGCAACTGCCGACCCAGGGGATCGATCGGCAATTGATCTACACCCTCAATACGCTGCTTTGGCGGGAGGGCGGTGAAGTGCGCAGAGCTCCGGCGTTCGCGCTGGTCGAGCTGCCAAAGATGTTGTTGCCGGTCGCGCTGCGGCATCAGCATGTCGACTATCTGAATGCCCGGCGCGTGCAGACCCTGATTCACATTCACGGCAGCGAAGGGGTTCGCAGCGAGCCCAGTCCCGACGATCCGCTCCTCGTCGATCTCGATGCGCTTGCCGCAGAGGAGGAGAGCCTCCGGGCCAGTGTGGCATGAGCGTGTCGCCGGCATCCAGCAAAAGGAACGCGGCGATCTGGTCTTGATCTGGTCTTGCGCCTGTCGCGCGTTACAACTCACCGGCGCCGTGAGGCGCGGTCTGGACTTCCCGGGGCTCGTTCTCAGCCAAATCCCGATCGACATAGCCGCGGCTGTCGATCCACTCGTGCGGGCAGAATTTAAGGGACAGGGGGTCGGTGCAGTAGCCGTCGCGCCGGATCGCCTCGCGCGTGCCGGTCAGGCCGGTCCAGACGTTCTCGCCTTTCGCGACGTCGAAAAACATTGCATCAAAAACGGCAGTATCGTTAACAGCAGTGTCGTTCGTCATGGAATTCCCTTGTTTGCCGGAATCAACAACGGGATTCAAATACTCACGACGAACTGGGCGCGACAAAGTCATTTATTCGGCCCGGACGAGGCGGAAATTCGCGCCCTTTGTGCAAGCGCTCGCTGCGCCGGCGCTCACGATTTGTTAAGCAGTTTTTCCCGACGAACCGGACCCCGGTGTCTATTCGAATGACTGCATCCGGCACTTGGCTGGCTTCGACGTTTTGGCGGATGTGCGCTTTGCGCCGATAGCGGATGTCAAAAGCGCAAGCCTGATTTGTCCGACGGACCGCGTTCGGCTGATCTTGTGTCCACCTCCTTGCGAAAACTCACTTCTCCGTCTGGCCGAAAGTTCTTTACGAGCCTGCGTCGACGACCGTTTGTGAAAGTCCTTCTTTAATCCGGACCGGACTTGAATTACGAGCGACGCAGACCTGCGGCGCCCGATTTCGCGATCTCTCGCGCTATCTCCATCACGGTCCGGCACGCGAGCGTCGGGCTTCCGTGACGCGACATCGCAAGCACGATGTGGCGAGTAACGACAGGATCAACCAGCTTCGATGAATGCAGACGGCAATCCTTCGATGCTGCGGCGATCGCATAGGGTCCCAAGCAAGGCGTAGATGCCTCCTTCAGACGACAATATGCGTCTGCAGGCTGAGGGAATCGGCCTCCAAAGCAACATTCAGCGAAATCCCGCGCTCGGCGCTGATTTGCTCGAGGTGATTGCGCCAGCTGCTGGGGCGGCAAAAATGCACGAGCGGCAGATTGTCGAGTGCTGAAAAGCGCACTGTAGGCCGAGATGTCAGCGGATCGCCGGCCGCGCTGACGAGATAGGTCGATGTCTCGACAAGATAGGTATCCGCATTCTTCGGCGAACCACTCGTACGATAAAGGATGGCGAGATCGACACTGCCATCCTCCAGCCACGTCTCAAGCTGAGCCCCTTGCCCTTCGCGCACCACGAGCTGAATGAGCGGGTACCGTTCTTTCAGCTGCTTATAAAGCGTGCTCACCAGCGGATGTGCCGTTGAGGGCAGGCTGCCTATTCGTACCTTGCCGATTGGTGTGCCCGCCGAAGTGCGCACGTCGATTCGTCGTGCCAATCGTGCTCGCCAGCCAAGCCCGCATTGATCTATTCGCCGCCCAAATCAGTCAGCAAGATCCTGCGATCCCGTCCCCTAGAGGGGCCCGCGCACTGTCACGTTCGCTCGGGCGGCTGATGTCGGTGGCTTGTGCCATAGGCCGCAGCCACCTTGCTCAGGCTCCCAAGTTCGGCTGCGTCAATGAACAACTTCCACGCGGCGTATTCCACGAGCGGTCTCCACCTATGCCTGGATTTGTTATATCTGAAATGTACTGACCTGTGTCTTCCGATATAGGACGGTGGCTCCGTAGTTGTCATTCCCACGCGATCAGCCTCGGTACCCCACGTTCCTCTGAGCGATCCGGCCAACACCAAACCCATCGGAGGAAATTGTCCATGGAAGCCCTTGATCTTCAGAGGTCTCGTCCCCGCTCCGGTTACCCCGTTCACCCGCGATGGTGAGGTCGACCATGCGGCATCCAGCGGCTCGGCTCCTGGCTCGGCAGCTTCAAGGACGTCAAAGGCCTGGTCGTTCTTGGCCATGCGGGGGAAGGCATGTTTCTCACGCCTGACGAGCAGGCCGCGGTCATCCAAAGCTTCGTCAAGTCGAGTCGACGGCAAGATTCCCGTCATCGCCGGCATTACGCTCGAGGGCACCAAGGTTGCCGCGCGAAGAGGCAAAGCGGGCCGTAAAGGCCGGCGCAGAGGCCGGGTTGGTTTACCCCTCGCACGGCTGGCTGCGGTTCGGCTATCAGAAGGGCGCGTCGCAGGATCGCTACCGGGCGATTTACCAGGAAAGCGGCTTGCCACTGATCCTTTTTCAATATCCGGACGCGACCAAAGCTACGTACAATCTCGAAACGCAGCTCGATATCGCGGCGCTGCCCGGCGTTTTCGCCATGAAGAACGGCGTGCGCAACATGCGCCGGTGGGACGCCGAGATTCCGGTCGTCCGTCGCGAGCGCCCCAACCTTGCAGCTTCTGACCTGCCACGACGAATATTTGCTTCACACGATGTTCGACGTGGACGGCGCATTGGTCGGATATGGCGGTCTCACACCTGAGCCACTGATCGAACTCATTGCGGCCGGCAAAGCCAAGGACTACGCGAAAGCACGCGCGATTCATGACCGGCTGCTTCCGGTAACGCGCACCGTCTATCACCGCGGGTCGCACATGGAAGGCACGGTTGCGCTCAAACATGGCCTCGTCGCGCGCGGTATCCTTGAGCACGCAACGGTTCGCTCTCCGCTGCTGCCCGCTTGAGCCCGGGCGCCGACGTCGAGATCGCGAACGCACTGCGTTCGGCCGGTCTGCTAGATCAGCGGCCGGTCCGGTCGCGCGACGATCGCGCGGCGTAGCACGCGGTATCCGCGGCCAAGCGGCGGAGCGGGATTGCGCTCCGCCGTTACAAGACAGAAGCCAAATCAGCTCTGCCGTTACAAAACAGGGAGGAGAAATCATGTCTGCGCTTATTGCAGATGGGGCCGCATTGTGCGCGGTTGCCGCCACTCCATCTCACACCGTCGGAAATGCCAAGCTGGTTGCGCGACTAACGCGGCTTTCGGTCACACCCACGTTGATGCTGCCTCGGGTGATCGTGGCACCGCGACTTTCCTCGACGCCTACTCTGTATTTGCTATCGCATTCGCGATGCCACAACTCATCTCGGAGTGGAAGCTCTCCGCGACCGATGTCGGTATGATCATTTCATCCGGTTATGTCGGCCAACTGTTCGGAGCCGTACTCTTCGGATCGCTTGCCGAGAAGATCGGTCGCCTGAAAACCCTGTCCATCACTATCGTGCTGTTTGTGTCGATGGACGCGGCCTGCCTGTTCGCATGGAGTGGTGCGGCGATGATCATCTTCCGCTTTCTTCAGGGAGTAGGCACAGGCGGCGAGGTGCCGGTTGCGAGCGCCTACATCAATGAGTTCATCGGTGCCGAGAAGCGTGGCCGTTTTTTTCTGCTGTACGAGGCATCTTCCCGATCGGGTTGATGTTCGCCGGCATGGTGGGGTTCTTCGTGGTCCCGATCTACGGGTGGAAAGCGATGTTCATCGTCGGCTTGATCCCATCGGTGCTGACCATTCCGCTTCGCTGGCTGATGCCGGAGTCGCCGCGCTGGCTCGCATCCAAAGGCCGCGTCGCGGAAGCTGATGCTGTCGTGAAACTCCTCGAGGATAGCGCGACGCGGCGCGGCGCAATTCTGCGGGAGCCGGTGATTGCGCCGGTGAATTGCGAAGCGACGGCCGGTTCCGATTGGCGTGAACTCTTCAAGGGCATCTACCTGAAGCGGACATTCATGATCTGGGGCTTGTGGCTATGCGTCTACATGATCGAACAACGGTATGGTCACCTGGTTGCCGACGCTATAGAATCAGGTCTTTGAGTTGCCGCTGCAGACCATCCCGGATTATGACTTGATCACCTCTCGCTTGAGTGTGATCGCTTCGGTGATCTGCGCGCTGTTGATTGACAGGTCGGCCGAAAGACCTGGTACTCGATTGCGTTCCTTGTCGCTGCGGCGCCGCTGCTGACGCTGTCATGGCTCGGCGCAAGCTCGGCGACCGAGGTGCTGATCCTCGCGACGGCCGCGTACGCGGTTCTGCAAACCATCGCGTTCTCGCTTTACCTCTATTCGGCGGAGCTCTATCCGACCCGTCTGCGCGCAGTCGGCGCCGGTCTTGGCAGCGCATGGCTCAGGGCAGGATCTTCGATCGGTCCAATCCTGGTCGGCTGGATCGTTGCTGATTTCGGCACCCGGTATGTCTTCGCGGCGTTTTCGGCGGTCACACTGGTCGGTGGGCTCGTGACGCTGCTGTTCGCGTCGAGACCAGGGGCAAGTCCTTGAGGAACTGTCGCCCTGAGGGCCGCGCGCCTTGAGGCGCCACAGCGCGACCTCCACGGACGGTAAGAGGGAAAACTAGGTCAGCCCGACTGACTATCTTTTGGCATTGCGGTTGGCCGCATTTCTCGTTTAGAACGGGCCATAAAGCGCGTCCCCGGCAACCAACCGTCAACGGTTTTGCCCCAGGATGGCGCTTTAAAGGGTCTGGCAATGCTGATTCGCAGCGAAAAGGTCGGAGTTCAGGGCGGGGCGGCCAAGGCCGTTGGTCCCGAGGCGATTCCGGCTGCGTCCTTGCCCACCCTGCTCATTGGCGGGCTTCTGCTTCTTATCGGCCCCTGAGGGCCGTCTGGGCGGTTTGCGCCTGGGCACTCAGGGGTTCGCGCGAGATCACCAGACCCCTTCAGCGCTCAAGAAAACAGCGCACGACCTAGAGGAATTTTCGAAAATGACCAAAGTGAGCAAGTCCGACAAGGACCGCGTCATCATATTCGACACCACGCTGCGCGACGGCGAGCAATGCCCCGGCGCCACCATGACCTTCGAGGAGAAGCTCGAGGTCGCCGAGATGCTCGACGACATGGGCGTCGATGTCATCGAAGCCGGCTTCCCCATCACTTCCGAAGGCGATTTCCAGGCGGTCAGCGAGATCGCCCGGCGCTCCAAGAATGCGATCATCGCCGGGCTTTCGCGGGCGCATCCGAAAGACATCGACCGCTGCGCCGAAGCGGTGAAATTCGCTCACCGCGGCCGCGTCCATACCGTGATCGCGACCTCGCCCTTGCACATGCGCGTCAAGCTCAACATGACGCCGGAGCAGGTGATCGAGACCTCGATCGCCAACGTCGCGCGCGCCCGCAACCAGATCGACGACGTCGAATGGTCGGCCGAGGACGGCACCCGCAGCGAAATGGAATTTTTGTGCCGGGTGGTCGAGGCCGTGATCAAGGCCGGCGCCACCACGGTGAATATTCCCGATACCGTCGGCTACACGGTGCCGGAGGAATACACCAACTTCATGCGCACTTTGATCGAGCGGGTGCCGAATTCCGACAAGGCGGTGTTCTCGGTGCACTGCCATAACGATCTCGGCATGGCGGTGGCGAATTCGCTGGCGGGGCTCGCCGGCGGCGCGCGGCAGATCGAATGCACCGTCAACGGCATCGGCGAGCGGGCAGGCAATGCCGCGCTCGAGGAAGTCGTGATGGCGATCAATGTGCGCAACGACAAGTTTCCGTACTGGAACAAGATCGACACCACCATGCTGACGCGGGCCTCCAAGCTGGTCTCGGCGGCAACCTCGTTTCCGGTGCAGTACAACAAGGCGATCGTCGGCCGTAACGCCTTTGCCCATGAAAGCGGCATCCATCAGGACGGCGTGCTGAAGGACGCCTCGACCTACGAGATCATGCGCCCCGAAATGGTCGGCCTGAAGCAGTCCTCGCTGGTGCTCGGCAAGCATTCCGGGCGCCATGCGTTCGTGCACAAGCTGGAGGAGATGGGCTACAAGCTCGGCGCCAACCAGCTGGAAGACGCGTTCGTGCGGATGAAGGCGCTCGCCGACCGCAAGAAGGACATCTATGACGAGGACATCGAGGCGCTGGTCGACCAGGAAATCGCGGCTTCCCACGACCGCATCAAGCTGACCTCGCTGACGGTGATCGCCGGCACCCATGGCCCGCAACGCGCCACCATGAAGCTCGACGTCGACGGCCAGATCAGAATCGAGGAGGCCGAGGGCAACGGCCCGGTCGATGCGGTATTCAACTGCATCAAGGCGCTGGTGCCGCACGAGGCCAAGCTCGAGCTCTATCAGGTCCACGCCGTCACCGAAGGAACCGACGCCCAGGCCGAGGTGTCGGTGCGGCTCGCCCATGAGGGCCGCTCGATGACCGCGCGCGCCGCCGATCCGGACACGCTGGTGGCTTCCGCCAAAGCCTATCTCGGCGCGCTCAACAAGATCGTGATGAAGCGCCAGCGCGATGTGCCGGCGCAAGCTGCGAGCTGACCACGAAGTCGTCATTCCGGGGCGCATCGAAGATGCGAACTACGATGTGCACTTGCACATCGGAGAATCTCGAGATTCCCCGATGCGCAATTGCGCATCTGAGGTCTGGTCCATCGGGCCATCCCGGAATGACGGGCAAAATGTAAAACGCGGCGCTCCGACGCCGTGTTTTTGCATTGCAGCAAGACCCAAAAAACAGCCCCGTCTAAAGGGGCAATGGTCTTTCGCCGGGCTTCTCTGTATTGGTGCGGCTGGCATACAAGGATTGGGGAGCCGCGCCACGCGCGTTCCCTCTAAGTCAGGCGGGAGGACAAATGCGTAAACTGGTATTGGCCGCGGCGTCGGTCGCGGCATTGGCTCTGGCCGGGCCGGGCTTCACAGGATCAGCCTTGGCGCAATCACCGATCATCATCAAATTCAGCCACGTCGTGGCTTCCGACACCCCAAAGGGCAAGGCGGCCGAAAAGTTCAAGGAACTTGCGGAGAAGTACACCGACGGCAAGGTCAAGGTCGAAGTCTATCCGAATTCGACGCTCTACAAGGACAAGGAAGAACTGGAGGCGCTGCAGCTCGGCGCGGTGCAGATGCTGGCGCCGTCGAACTCCAAGTTCGGCCCGATCGGCGTGCGCGAATTCGAGGTGTTCGATCTGCCCTATATCCTCCCCGATCTCGCCACCTTGCGCAAAGTCACCGACGGACCGCTCGGCGCGAAGCTGCTCAAGCTGCTCGAGCCGAAGGGCATGACCGGTCTCGCCTACTGGGACAACGGCTTCAAGGAGATGACCGCCAACAAGAAGCTGATTGCGCCTTCGGACTACAAGGGCCTGAAATTCCGCATCCAGTCGTCGAAGGTGCTTGAGGCGCAGTTCCGCGCGCTCGGCGCGATCCCGCAGGTGATGGCGTTCAGCGAAGTGTATCAGGCGCTGCAGACCGGCGTCGTCGACGGCCAGGAGAACACCGCCTCCAACATCTATACCCAGAAGATGCACGAGGTGCAGAAGTACCTGACCCTGACCAACCATGGCTATATCGGCTATGTTGTGGTCGCCAACAAGAAGTTCTGGGAGGGCCTGCCGCCCGACATCCGCGGCCAGCTCGACAAGGCCATGAAGGAGGCGACGGCCTTCGGCAACGGACAGTCGGCGAAGGAAAATGACGAGGCGCTCGAGGAGATCAAGAAGGCCGGCAAGACCGAGATCATCACCCTGACGCCGGAGCAGGACGCCGCCATGCGCAAGGCGATGGAGCCGGTCTACAAGGAGGTCGCAAGCCGGGTCGGCCAGCCCCTGATCGACGAGTTCATCAAGGAAACCGGCGGGGCCAGCCATTAGTGAGAGATACAGGCGGGCTCTTGCGGGCAGCGCGAGAGCTCGCTTTTTCATTTGGAAAGAGCCGGGCGGCGCGCAGCCGTTCGGCGTGTGCTTGTGCAGGGGACTGACGACGCGCCTGCACGTGCTGGTGGCGCGCGCATAAGGGGGACATTGGTGCTGCTTCGTATCCTTGATCGGCTCGAGGAAATTCTGATCAGTTCGCTGATGGCGGCAGCGACGATCCTGATTTTCATTTCCGTCGTGCACCGCTTCGGCACCGGCGTGCCGTTTCTGTATCCTTATCTGATCGGCATCCACATCTCCTGGGCGCAGGAGCTGTGCATCTACATGTTCATCTGGATGGCGAAGTTCGGCGCGGCCTATGGCGTGCGAACCGGCATCCATGTCGGCGTCGACGTGCTGATCAAGCGGCTCAATGCAAAATGGCAGAAGGGCGTCGTGCTGTTCGGGCTGCTCGGTGGCGCGCTGTTCACCGCGATCGTCGGCACCATGGGCGCGAAATTCGTGATCGAATTGATGAGCACCGACCAGGTCTCGCCCGATCTCGAATTGCCGAGCTGGATCGTCTACGCCTGCATCCCGCTCGGCTCCTATCTGATGTGCTTCCGCTTCCTGCAGGTGTCGTGGAGCTACTTCTGGACCGGCGAACTGCCGCACCATGACGCGACCAGTGTCGACGGCATCGAGGTCTCGCCTGAAGCACCGATCGCGATGGGAGAGGCGTGATGAGCGCTGCTCTTATCTTCGGACTGCTGTTTGCCCTGATGCTGACGGGCATGCCGATCTCGATTTCGCTCGGCCTTACGGTGCTGACTTTCCTGTTCACGATGACCGAAGTGCCGATCGAAAGCGTGGGCCTGAAACTGTTTTCCGGCCTCGACAATTTCGGCATCATGGCGATCCCGTTCTTCATCCTCGCCGGCACCTTCCTGACCCGCGGCGGCGTCGCCCGCCGCATGATCGCCTTTACCACCTCATTGGTCGGCCATCTGCCGGGCGGGCTGGGCTTGGCCGGCGTCGCGGCCTGCGCGATGTTTGCGGCGATTTCCGGCTCCAGCGTCGCGACCGTGGTGGCGATCGGCTCGATCATGATGCCGGCGATGGTCGAACACGGCTATCCCCGGCGGTTCGGCGTCGGCGTGATCTCGACCTCGGGCGCGCTCGGCATCCTGGTGCCGCCGTCGATCATCCTGGTGCTGTATGGCGTCTCCACCAATACCTCGATCGGCGCGCTGTTCATGGCCGGCATCGTGCCGGGGATCATGCTGGCCCTGATGCTGGCCACGGTGACCTGGTTCGTCGCCTGGCGCAACAACTATCCGAAAATGCCGCGCGCGACGCTGAAGCAGCAATGGACCGCGTTCCGCGAAAGCGTCTGGGGCCTGCTCCTGATCGCGATCGTGCTCGGCGGCATCTATGGCGGCATCTTCACGCCGACCGAGGCCGCCGCGGTTGCCGCGGTGTACGCCTTCTTCATCACGGTGTTCATCTACGAGGAGCTGAAGCTCGCCCAGGTCGGCAAGGTGCTGCTGCAGGCCGCAAGCATGAGCTCGATGCTGCTCTACATCATCACCAATGCGGTGCTGTTCTCGTTCCTGATGACGCATGAGCAGATCCCCCAGGAAATGGCGGCCTGGATCATCGACAAGAATTTCGGCGTCTGGACCTTCCTGCTCGTGGTCAACGTCATCCTGCTGGCCGCCGGCAACGTCATGGATCCGTCGTCGATCCTCCTGATCATGGCGCCGATCCTGTTTCCGCTCGCCACCAAGATTGGCATCCATCCGGTCCATCTCGGCGTCTTGATGATCGTGAACACCGAGGTCGGGCTCTGCCATCCGCCGGTCGGTCTCAATCTCTACATCGCCAGCGGGATTGCGAAGATGGGGATCAGCGAAATCACGATCGCGGTGTTGCCGTGGCTGTGCGCGATGCTGATCTTCCTCGGCCTGATCACCTATGTGCCTGAAATTTCGCTCTGGCTGCCGCGCCTGTTGGGAATGATTTGAAGCTGCGCGTATTCCGCAAAAGTGGGCACCGGTTTTGCGATCAGAATACGCGCCAGTTAAGAAGCGTATTTCGAAAAAAACGGGCGCCGGTCTTGCTTCGCCATCAAGTTGTCCAGGCTGAGCGCGTAGACTTATTGCGGCAGAATACGAACCAATTGATAAGCATTCGCAAGATTACATCTTGGTAAGGCGGCGCACTCTTGCCAAACTGTAAGTTGATTGCGGGCGCGAGTAAGCTCATCTTTCGACAACCTTCAAAGGAGGTTCACATGAGGAAGTTTGCTATCGCCGGCGTCGCTGCGCTCGCCATCGCCGGCTCGACGGCGGTCTATGCTCAGCACAATCATTGGTTTCATGAGCACATGGGGCACATGCGAATGAGCCCGGAGGACAGGGCGGCCTTTGTCGACGCGCGGATCGCGGCTGTCCACGCCGGGTTGAAGCTTAACGCCGATCAGGAAAAGCTGTGGCCGCCGGTCGAGAGCGCGGTGCGGGATTTCGCAAAACTGCGGATCGATCGCGCCAATGCACGGATGAATGCGAAGCCGGAGGATGCGGAGAAGGATCCGGTGACGCGCCTGCGCGAGCGCGCCGACAACATGGCGACGTCGGCGGTGGCGCTGAAGAAGATCGCGGACGCGGCCGACCCGCTCTACAAGACGCTGGATGACGGCCAGAAGCGCCGGCTCACTATCCTGACGCATCACGGCCACCGGTTTGGCGGCGAGGGCGGCTGGCGGCACCATTTCGAGCACGGCATGATGGGCGGCGACCGGGACCACGGCGACGATCGTGACGGCGGCCCCGAGCGGCTCTAGTCGCGCAGGCCTTCGCCCGCAACTTCGGAACTCAAGGGAACGCCGCCGGATTCCGGCGGCTTTTCCGGTATTTACGGCCCCCCGACAGGCCCGGGAAAACTCCGCCAGCTTGCTGGACATCGCGGGGTCGCTTTGCTAAACGACGCCCTCTTGCGAAGGCTTTCCGGACCGGTTCCGGGCGCATAGCTCAGTTGGTAGAGCAGATGACTCTTAATCATCGGGTCCCAGGTTCGAGCCCTGGTGCGCCCACCAAGCTTTTCAAGCACTTAACCTGAGACAGAAGCGGAACGGTCAAGCCGGTTTGCATCTCGGTTTGCAGTTTTTGTTCCTGTCCCGTTCATAGTTAGCTTCAGTTCCAAGTTGTTTCGAGGTGGGACTCTCGCGCATAGCCGGGGGCGGTCTCGATGGTGACCATGCGACCGCCGCAAGGGCACGGGTGTGAGAGTGGCTTGAGTTCGGCGGCCTAAGTGCAGCTGTTATCCGCTATCTCGGGCTGTGCCGCCTGCTCAGCCGACCAAGCAAACCGCATGAAAGTCGAACGACTGGTTGTGGCGCAAAGCGGTCGTTCTTAGCGCGGTGGTCGCCAGGCAGCAATCGGAAGCGCCAGCGCGTCTCTCACACAATGATCCCCGTCGAACGCATTTGGTCAACTTCGGTCGCAGAATAGCCGATGTCACCCAGCAGTTCGGCGGTCACCCTCTCGCCGCTTGTCATTACCGTCGGCTGGTGCGTCGGGGTTGCTGAATAGCGCGGTGCCGGCGCGGGTTGCACGACGCCATCGACCTCCACAAATGCCTTGCGCGCTGTGTTGTGCGCGTGCGTCGGCGCCTCGGCCATTGAGATCACCGGCGCGAAGCACGCGTCGGTGCCTTCGAGAACTCCGCACCATTCGTCGCGGGTTCGTGTCTTGAACAGTTCGGTAAGTCTGTCCTTTAGTCGCGGCCACCGCCGGGGTTCCATCTGGACCAAGAATTCTTCGTCGTGCGACAGCCCGAGCAATTCGAGTAGTTGCCTATAGAATTGCGGCTCAACGGCACCCAGCGAGATGAACTGGCCATCGCTGGTCTCATACGTGTCGTAAAAGTGTGCTCCACTATCGAGAATGTTGGTACCACGCTCGTCCAACCAGTGTCCGGAGCTCCGAATCGAATACATCATCGACATCAGGACAGCGCTGCCTTCAGTCATCGCGCAGTCGACGACCTGACCGGCGCCAGTCGCGCGGGCCTTGAGAATGGCTGCGACCATTCCGAATGCCAGCATCATGCCGCCACCGCCAAAATCGCCTACCAAGTTTAACGGCGGCAAGGGTTTCTCGCCGGCGCGCCCGACAGCGTGCAGTGCGCCCGACAGGGCGATATAGTTGATGTCGTGCCCGGCAGTTTGGGAATAGGGACCGTTCTGTCCCCAGCCCGTCATCCGGCCATAGACGAGCTTTGGATTGTCTTTCAACAGCACGTCGGGACCTAGTCCAAGCCGTTCCATCACGCCTGGACGAAAGCCCTCGATGAGACCATCGGCGGAACGGCACAACCGCCGCACCAATTCGGTGCCCTCGGGACTCTTGAGGTTGACGTTGATCCCCTTGCGCGACCGGTTCAATACGTCCTTGCTGGGCGCTCCAAAAAGAGCGGGTGCGGCCGGGGCGCGATCAACACGGATCACCTCGGCGCCGTGGTCGGCGAGCATCATGCCGCAAAACGGCCCTGGGCCGATGCCAGCAATTTCGATGATGCGGATACCAGAAAGGGGTCCCATGGTCTCAAATGTCCTCTATTTCGAATGCAGGTCGCTGCCGTGCGAAATGCAGTCTGCTTTCTGTGGCCGCTTCTGGCTGGCCTACATCGCCACTGACGCCGTCGTTTTGCGATTGGCAGAGCCCGCCGATTGGTGAGAGACGTCAGCTCTGCTGATTATCGCTGTAGCGCTCAACAAGAAGAAATTTCTGCACTTTGCCGGTGGGAGTGCGCGGCAGCGCCTCGTCTTCGAAAAGGACCGTCTTCGGCGTCTTGAAACCGGCGAGGCGTTGTCGGCAAAAGTCAGCGACGGATTCGGCGGTCAGTCGGTCCGCGTCGCCCTTAGCCCGGATGATCAATGCAGTGACGCGCTCGCCCCACATATCGTCGGGCAGCCCAAACACAGCGCAATCAACGACGCCAGGTATGCTGAGAATCGTTTCCTCCACTTCCGCCGCATGCACGTTCTGGCCGCCGGAGATGATCATGTCCTTGAGCCGACCTTTGATAAACAGGAACCCTTCCTCGTCCATGAGGCCGAGATCTCCCGTATGAACCCAGCCCCCGCGGAAGGTTTCAGCCGATTTTTCAGGATTATCGAAGTAGTGCGTGACTGTGGCCGGGGAGCGGCCGAGGATTTCGCCAAGTTCGCCCGGTGCGGCGCGACTGCCGTCGGCGCGCTTGATCTGCACCTCCGCGAATGGCATCGGCAACCCGACCGATTCCGGTTGCCGTTTGCGATCCTCGGGGGTGCTGACGGTTAGCCCGCCTGTCTCCTGCATTCCGTAATATTCGTAGATGGCGGGACAGAGCTTTTCCGCCACCCGCTCGCGTAGCGGCGCGGGAAACATCGAACCCGCGAACACGATTGCGCGCAAGGATTTCAAGTTGCGATTCGGAAGGGTCGGATCGGCCAGCAACATCGCGCCCATGGTGGCCACGAGGTTGAGGATGGTTACCCGCTCCGTCTCGATCAAACGGAGCGTTTCGGGCGGATTGAAATCCATGAGAATGTTGCGGGCGCCGAACAACAGCCCGGCCGCGATCCAGGCGTAGCCGACCCGCCCAAACGCAGGAAACACCGTCATGAAGACGTCACGCGAGGTCGTGTCGAAGGCCTCGAACATCGGGCCTATCGCAGCATTGTTGAAATGGGTCAACGTGTAGGATTTGGGCAGGCCAGTCGTGCCGGACGTTAGATTGAAATAGAACGGATCATGCTCCTCGACCTCGACCTCGGGCTCTACCGCCGAGGCGCCAGCGAGCAGGTCTTCGTAACCGAGCGCCCAATCCGGCTTGCCGTCGCCGATCGCGACGAACGATTTCACTGCCGGAAGCGCCGTGTGCACCTGGGCGGCCGCGGCCGCGAATCGCGTCTCGAACAGTATCGCTTGCGCGCCCATCGCCTGCATCAGCGAGACAATTTCGGCGGCCGCGAGACGATAGTTCAAGGGGATACCTACCAGCCCGAGTTTCGCCAGAGCGAAATAGATTTCGGGTAGCTCGGCGCGATTGTTGCAGAGAAACGCCACGACATCTAGCTTGCGTAGCCCGAGGTCGGAAAGTCCATTCGCCAGACGATTGCAGCGTTCGTTGGTTTGTCGGAACGTGAAACGCCGGCCGGTTCCCGCACAGAAAAACGCTTCCCTGTCACGAAAACGCAGAGCAGCCGACGTCAGGATTCCGCCAGCGACCATTTTGCCTAGAGCGCGGGAGGCGGCGCCTCCGCCAACTCCGCTCGAACGCAACTGATCGGACTGGTGCGTCTTCGATCCACTGATAGTGTCCACCATCTTAGTTTCCTCCCTGTTTTTACACCCGATGAGCCCTGCCGCCCGCGGTGCCTTCTGTTTGATTCAGAGCCACGAATCAGGCTCCATAGATATGTTCTTCTACGACCACGAACGGCTCCTACCGGGCGACGAAATGCGGCGGCCGCTTTTCGACGAATGCGGTCGCGCCCTCGCGCAAATCCTCGGTGACGAATGCGCGGGACTGCGCGGTGGCCTCACTGTCGAGCGTCGACGGAAGATCTGCACCCCAGGCGCAGTCCAGCTGGCTCTTGATAAGGCTGATGGCGATCGGTGGCCCGTCAGCGAGTTTCTGTGCTGTGGCGAGCGCCTCGTCGAGCAGGTCGGCGTCATCGACGCATTTCCAAATTAAACCCCATTGCGCGGCGGTTTCAGCAGCGAGAGGTTCGCCTAGCAGCGCGAGAGCGCGTGCGCGGGCCGCGCCAATCGACCTTTGCAAGAAAAGAGAGGTTCCGCCGTCAAGAGCGGCACCAAGCCGAACGAAGCTCAGAATGAAGCGAGCGGAACGCGCAGCGATGACGATGTCGCCCGCAAGCGCGATACCGACTCCCGCTCCAGCCGCGGGCCCGTTCACCGCGACGACGATAGGGATTGGCGAGGCGCGCAACTTGGCTATAAGCGGATTGATGGAAGCGCGCATTTTTGACCCAATGCTATCGCCTCGGTCAAATGTGTCACCACCAAATTGCGCTCCGGAGCAAAAGCCCTTTCCGGCGCCTGTCAGCACGATGGCGCGGACGCCGGGCTGATGCAGCGCTTCTTCCAAAGCCGCTCCGAGGTTGGCTATGACGGTGTTGGCGAGGGCATTGTATTGTTGCGGATTATTGAGCGTCAAAATCGCAATCGATCCACGTCGTTCCGATAACACCATGGGCATGCTGTTTGTCCCTTACGTCGTTTCTGCGCGATGCAGATTCTGTCTTGGCCTCGGCAGTATTTATCCTTCGATCAGCGCCTGACTTGTCCCCGGTGCATTACTGTGAGAGCTATCCAACGTCGCCGGAGTTAAGCCTCTGTCTTCATGCTGTCGTAGACTTTGTCAGTTCACTTTTCGCCCTTTGCTTTCCCAGAATGGCTTGCGCAGGTCGCGCTTGAGAACCTTGCCGGCTCCCGACAGGGGCAGGGGCTTCTCGCTGATGTCCGCGCTGCGTGGGCATTTATAGCCGGCAATCAGTGTCTTGCAGAATTCGATCAATTCGTTGGCCGACACCTTCGCGCCCGGCTTGGTCACGACCACGGCGTGAACCAGTTCGCCCCACCGTTCGTCCGGGATGCCGATCACAGCACACTGCGCTACAGCAGGATGCTGAGTGATAGCGTTCTCGACCTCGACCGAATAGACGTTCTCGCCGCCAGAAATGATCATGTCCTTGACCCGATCGACGACGAAAACGAAGCCATGCTCATCCATGTAACCGCCATCGCCGGTGTGCATCCAGCCATCAATGACGGCCTTCGCGGTCTCTTCGGGCCGCTCCCAATAGCCCATCATGACGTTATCGCCGCGCACGACGATTTCGCCGATTGTGCCATAGGGTACGGGTTTGTCGTCGGCGTCGACAATTCGTATCTCGCAGCCAAGCGTTGCGCGACCCGCCGCCCGGTGGCGGCCCTTGGCACGGCCTTCGCCGATATGTTCCTTCCAATGCAGCAGCGTCGCGATCGGAGACAATTCGGTCATGCCGTAGGCCTGGGTGAAATGCACGTTCGGAAGCGCTGCAATAGCCCTGCCAAGCACAGCCTCGCTGATCGGCGAAGCGCCGTAGATGACATGTTTCAACGATGACAGGTCGTACGAGCCGATTGCCAGGTGATCGACCAGCATCTGGATCATGGTCGGGACCAGGAGCACGTCGGTCACCCGCTCATTTTAAATCGTAGCCATCACGCCTTCCGGGGTGAACCCCTGAATCATGACGTTGGAGCCGCCGCTGAGCAGCAGCGAATACATCGCCGCGCCATTCGCGAGATGGAACATAGGCGCAGCATGAAGATAGATGGCCGAGCTTGGAAAAAGACCCTCGCCGAGAGCGTTTAGCGCGTTGACCATGAGGTTGCCGTGGCTGAGCATGACGCCTTTGGAACGGCCGGTGGTGCCCCCCGTGTAGAAGATGCCGGCGAGGTCGGCAGCAGTGCGCATGGCGTCCGGAATGGGCTCATTCCGAAGCAGCAGCGTCTCGTAGCCTTCCATTCCGGCCGGTACGTCGCCATCGTCGGCATAGATCAGCTTTAGACCGGAAATTGCTTTCGCCAGTGCACCGCCTGTCGATGCAAATGCCTTGTCGACGAACAGGACGCTGGCGCGGCAATCGCGCATGGCATCTTCGTTTTCCAGCGGGCTCCAGCGGATATTGAGCGGAACGACGACGGTGCCGGCCCATGCCGTGGCGAGGTAAAGTTCCATGTACCGGTCCGAGTTGAGGGACAGGATCGCAACACGATCGCCGGGATTGGCGCCGAGCAAACGCAGCCCCGCAGCCAGCCGCGGCACGCGCTCCCCGATTTCCCGCCAGCTGCGACGCCTGTTGCCGAACACGGTCGCGAGCCCGTTGGGGTTGATCTGCAGCGCTCGCCTCAATCCATGCGTAATGTTCATCGTGATCCTCCGCTTGATTTCTTGCCCTTTGCGGGCGTTGATGACGTCCTGTTTCTCTCTTGCCGTTTCGCGAGCCCTTCGGTCAGTCGAACGGCGAATTCATTTGCGATGGCTTCCGCCGACCATGCGCCGCCGCGCTGATACCAATGTCCGATCCAGTTCAAAGACCCGGCAATGGCGAAAGCGGAGAGCTTGGGGTCGCACGGCTTGATCGAGCCGTCCGCGATGCCCTCGGCGATGTACCTGCGAAACGTCCGGTCGATACTCTTTTTGGCCGCGCGGACGATCTCGCTGTTCTTGTCGGTCAGATCGCGCGGGTTAAATCGCACCAGGCTTGCGCCGTAATCCGTTGTCATCACCTCGGCATACGCGCGAACCAGTTTGCGCAGCTTGGCAAGGCCGGTCCCGCCGCCGGCGTTGATTTCGGCGATCAATTCGTCGACCCGCTCCTGTCCCAGCATCCAGCATTCGAACAGGATTTCTTCCTTGCCGCGAAAGTAATTGTAGAGCGCGGGCTTGGTGATGTTCAGCCGCTCGGCGACCTCGTTCAGCGTGGCGCGGTGATATCCCTGCTCGAGAAACAACTGCACGGCGGTTCGCAGTACGGCCTCGCGCTTCTCGTCGCGCGCGCGGCGCCGGCTCTCGAACGGCATCCAGGGTGAGGCGCCGGAAGTGGGGGTATCTGCATCCATGTCGATTTTCCGCCTGCGTGGCATTAACTCGTCGATCGCTCTCGTATATTACCCATGGGTAAGGAAAAGTCCAATGGGTAATTTATGGAGGATGACATGACATCCCGCGCTTACATTGCCGGTGTCGGCATGATCCCGTTTGTGAAGCCCGGCGCCAACGAGCCCTATCATCTGATGGGCGCGGCGGCGGCGAAATTGGCGCTCGGCGATGCCGGCGTCGATTACGGCAAGGTCCAGCAGGCCTATGTCGGTTACGTCTACGGCAACTCGACCTGCGGGCAGCGTGCGCTTTACCAGGTCGGGATGACCGGTATCCCGATCATCAACGTCAACAACAACTGCTCGACCGGCTCGACTGCGCTGTTTCTCGCCCGCCAAGCCATCGAATCGGGCGCGGCCGACTGTGTGCTGGCGCTCGGCTTCGAGCAGATGAAGCCCGGAGCATTGGGCTCGGTGTTCACGGACCGGCCGAGCGCGTTCGATGACTTCGACGCGGCAGCGGACAAGCTCGTCGATGCCCCCGGCATTCCATTGGCGCTGCGCTATTTCGGTGGTGCGGGCCTCAGCCATATGAAGAAGTACGGCACACCGCTTGAGTCCTTCGCCAAAATACGCGCCAAAGCGAGTCGGCATGCCAAGAACAATCCGCTGGCGTTATTCCGCAAGGAAATCACCGCCGATGACGTCATGAACGACCAGGTGATCTGGCCGGGCGTGATGACCCGGCTGATGGCGTGTCCACCGACCTGTGGGGCCGCGGCCGCGGTACTGGTTTCGGAAAGATTTGCCAGCGAGCACGGGCTGCGTAAGGACGTTCGGATCGCCGCCCAGGCGATGACCACCGACACCGCATCGACCTTCGGCGCCGGCGACATGATGCAGGTCGTCGGCTTCGACATGGCGCGCGCCGCCGCGAACAGCGTCTATGAGGCTGCCGGCATCGGTCCGGAAGATCTCGACGTGGTGGAACTGCACGATTGCTTCGCCCAAAACGAATTGATCACTTACGAAGCATTGGGGCTTTGTCCGGAAGGCGGTGCCGAGCGGTTCATCGACGATGGCAATAATACCTATGGCGGCAAGATCGTCACAAATCCCTCCGGCGGGCTGCTGTCAAAGGGGCACCCGCTCGGCGCGACCGGGCTGGCGCAATGTTATGAGCTGACGCGTCAGTTGCGCGGAGCCGCGGCGTCGACCCAGGTCGAGGGCGCGCGATTGGGGTTGCAACACAATCTCGGCCTTGGCGGCGCCTGCGTGGTGACGTTGTACGAGCGGGCTTAAGGGGAAGAGATCATGGTCGATCAATCCGCCATCGGGCGTGGCTTTACGCCGGTCACTGCGCGCGTCGAACCCGGACGCCTGCGCTATTTTCTCAACACGCTCGGCGAGCATAACCCGGTTTACCGCGATGAACAGTTAGCGCGTGCCGAAGGCTATTCCCCCGACGCCGGTGCCACCGACCTATCTGTTCTGCCTCGAGATGATGGATGCCGAGCGTCCGTTCGAGTTCCTGACCGAGCTAAAGATCGATCTTGCCCGCGTGTTGCATGGCGAACAGCGCTTCACCTATCACGCCCCCGCGGTGGTCGGCGATAAGCTGACGTTGAGTCGCGTGTCACCGACGTTGCCGACAAGAAGGGCGGGGCGATGACGATGATCGTCGTCGAAACCCGGATCACCAATCAGCATGGCGCGCACGTCGCCGATACCGTGCGCACTGTTGTCGTGCGGAATTAGGGGAGAACATTATGAGCGAGATGACAAGGGGCCATGCGGTGGTCGGCGAACGCATCGTGCACAAGACCTTCCCGCCGATCACACCGTCACACGCTGGCGCTGTATTGTGGCGCATCGGGTGATCATAATCCGATGCACGTCGACATCGATTTTGCCAAGGCGGCGGGTTTCCCGGACGTATTCTCGCACGGCATGTTGGTAATGGCCTGTCTCGGCCAAGCGCTGACCGACGCAGTCGCCGCCCGCCCGTATTCGCTCGTTCTCGACCCGCTTTTGCCGCGATCACCCAGCTGGGCGCGCGCCTGACCTGCGAGGGGCATGTGACCGAGCTGATCGAGGACAAGGGCGAAAAACAAGCCAGGCTCAAACTAACGACCAAAGACGAGAACGGCGAAGTCAAGCTCGCCGGCGAAGCCATCATCGCTCTCTGATCAAGGAAACCAAATGTCCAAGCTCAAAGGAAAAGTCGCGCTAGTCACCGGATC
>CAVRAH010000001.1:0-1630524 GCA_963718925.1 uncultured Alphaproteobacteria bacterium | reverse complement strand
CCCAAACGCTCGCGCCGGTTGCCTCGGTCAGCGATGGATCGCTGCGGATCCTGGTCGCCGCCGAAATCGGAAAGACCCGCCTAATCGACAATATCGGGGTTTAGCCGGCCGCCGGGCATGGTGGAACCACCGCCGGGAGAAGACCAGGGCCCGCCTGCGTAGCGCTATTGTAGCACTACTCAGGATAAAATATCCCGGCAACGGATTTGGCCTGAGGGAACTGCCAGCATGGGCGCATCCGACGAACGACGAAAATTTCTGACGGCGCGGTTTGGCGAACAGTTCCGCCTGTACCTGCGGAGATGGGCGTCGAACCGGAACTGCTCGATATCGTCGACCGGAACCGGGAATGCCGGCGTCAAACCAAATTGCCGCCATCCGAATGGACCAGGCTGCGGATCGTCACGGTGACGGCGCCGTAGCTCGCATCCTTGCTGCCTAAAGCAGCCCGAGATCGCGCAGTTCGCGGCGCATCGGCTCGGGCATCGCGGCGACGCTCGCGGCTGCCGCCTTGCCGAGATCAGGCGGAGCCGCATCTTCGGTGAAGTACCGCCAGCCCTGGAACGCCCGCATCGGCCGCGGCGAGACCGCGATCACCTTGGGCTGCATCACCAGCCGGCATCGCCCGATGCCGTCGCGATCGCGGAACGGTTCGATCGCGATGAGTTTTTCGCGCGCCGCAATTTCACCGCGAATGACCCAGTAGAGCGAGCCGCCCGCGAGCAGCTCCTCGACGCGCTTCGGCGTCATCCGTGTGATGTGGATATGGTGAGGTGGCAGGCCTTTTTTCTTGGCGACCTGGATGCGCTCGGCGACCCAGCCCTTGAGTTCCTTCACGGACTCGCAGCCGACGGCAAGCTTGATGAGATGAAGCGGCATGCAATTGAGGTTAGCGATCAGCGCCGGCTTTTGAAAGGATCAATCGTTCGAGGCCGGAACCGCAGGAGCAGCGGTCGTTGGCGCGATCGAAACCGGCGCGCGGGCGGGCGCGCGGGTTTCGGCGCCGCTGGCTTCTTTGCCGCCGCCAGTGACGTCGCCGGAGCAGGTCGTGGCGGTGACGTAGCGGCGGCCGGTGCGGTCGGACGCGATGCGGATGAGGTCGTCGTCGTGCCGGGCTCCGGCGTCATGATGCTGACCGGCGGGGTCGAGGCAGCGCTTGGAAATTCGGCGTTGGTGGGTTTACCGGTCGGAACCCCCGGAACAAGTGCAGCAAACGGCGTGGCCCCGGGCGCCGTCGGCGCGTTCCATGTCGGCGCGTACCGCGAGATCAGGCCGTCATAGACGTGCTCATCCATGTTGGCCACGATCTGACGGCGATCGGTCAGCGCCCGGAAAGCCGCGCAGTCCGACGGCGTACAATGGTCGCGCACGGCCAACACGTAGGCCATCAGCCCATACCGATCATGCTCGACCGCATGACGCAGCGCCTGCAGTTCAGGCGTCATGTTCTTGTCGGCGGTTGTCACATCACCGAATGCTGCCAGCCGGGAAATCTTCGCGGCCGCATAGGAGAGCGCCGCGGCCGCCAACTCCGGGGAGCCAAACAAAGCCTTCTCGCAGGACGTCAGAACCGTCTCCCCGGCCAGATCGTCGACACACGACAATGCCGGCAGACCAGCGACCATCGGCTGAGAAGATTGGATTTCCGCAGATAGGCCAAGGTTACCCGAACCGAATCCACGAATCGTGGCGGCAACCGCGATACCGACGGCCAGCAGGGCAATAACCGTCAGCGCGCCGTTGGCCACCGACTTCTCGGCGCGCAACAGCGTAATGAGAACGATAACCCCGAAGAATCCCGCCGCGGCCAGTGTCACCCACACTGGAAAGGCCGGCGAACGCCAGATCTGATCGAGCGAGTTGGCCCAGGCCCAATTCATGCGCGATGTCCCTTAACGCAGCACAGAACGCATTCGGCGAAATTGAATGCCGATTCGTTCGCACTCAGCTTTTTCGCAGCATGATTCTGCGAACGGGGCCTTTTGACGGCGGGCAAAATGGAATCCACCTCGCCCGTCGTTGCGCACAATTTTAGGAAATGGCGAGCTGGCTTTCCTTGGCCACCCGTTCAAACGCTTCAGTCGAGCTTTTGATCCTGTATTGGCAGTCATCGCCGTCGGTCGGGAGCAACCGGATCACCTCATAGGTTCCGCTTGCGGCCGGACGTGCCACATTGCTGGCCGTAAAATAGACAGTCTCACCAACGTTGTATTTATGCTTCAACGCCCTCTCCATCACGCAAAAATCGTCGGCCCCGCCCACGGTCCCGCTTGCGCCGGCCGACTGAAAAGCAGCGGCTGTATAGCACGGGGTATGTCTTCTTGGCCAGTTACATCAGCACATGGCAAATACGATAATTTTGCAGGTTTTTCAGTAGCATAAATGCCAGTTTGCCCGTTCTGAAGGTGTCTGACGGGCGCCGCGCGGGACCAGGCCCGGGTTTGGCGGCGGAACTGCTTAAATCGAGCCGGGTTTCCCTCGCACGCCGACCCCCCGGCTAGCCGGTTAGCCGGTTAGGGGGTCATGGGTCTGGCGATCGCCAGTGCCTCATCCGGACCGCGTGGACGTGGAACCCGACAGCCCGAAATCGGCTATTCGAACTTCAGGCGGTAGGCGACAGCTTGCCGTCGGGACTGGCGTGGTCGACTGCCTTGGGAAGTTGCTGCGCCAAGATCTGGGTGATCTGGTCAACCGGAATATTGTACTTTGCGGCCAACTGCTTGACCACGTCGCTGCCCAGCACCTGCTGTAGTTGCTCGGCCGTGATTGGCAGGTTCTGACCGTTGCCGATCCAGGATTTGACCTGCTCGCCGAGGCCTGCCTGCTCCAGCTTGGCCACGATCGCCGACAGCCCGCCCTGACCGCCGCTGCCCAGCACTTCGCTCAACACGACCGGGAGCACGGCGCTCTCAAGCTGGCCGAGCGCGCCCTTGAGTGCGGGTGAATTTTCCAATGAATCGAAAATGCCCATGGTCATACCCTTTTGCTGAGTGCGCGACGTCGGTGTCAGATTCAGACCGCTTTCGCAGGCTGCCGTCAAGGCGTGGTGCGTCCAAAAATCCGCCACCTGCGCGCTTACACTGTCTCGAATTTGTCAATTACGAGCGTTTCGGCAAGACCCGCACTGGTCCACTCCTGAAACGCCGGCAACGCCATCATCGCGTCCATGTAGCGCTGCACCTCCGGCGTCACGGCGATCGCGTAGGTGCGAAAACGATGCACCACCGGCGCGAACATGGCGTCCGCCCCGCCAAAGGCGCCGAACAAATACGGCCCGGACTTGCCAAAACGGCCGCGGCACTCGGTCCAGATCTCTTGAATACGCGCGATGTTGGCACCGGCGTCGGCCGACAGTTTGATGGCGCCGACCGGCCGATGCAAATTCATGCCGCATTCGTTGCGCAGCGCCGCGAAACCTGAATGCATTTCCGCCGAAATCGAACGCGCATGCGCCCGCTGCGCCCGGTCCTCGGGCCACAATCGTTTATCCGGGAACCGCTCGGCGAGATACTCGATGATGGCCAGCGAATCCCAGATCGTCACGTCGCCATCGATCAACGCCGGCACTTTGCCGGAGCGCGTGAAATCAAGAATCCGCCTTTTGTCGACCTCGCCGGTGTAGAGCGGAATGAAAATCTCCTCGAAGGCAATGTTGCTGGCGCGCAGCGCCAGCCACGGCCGCATCGACCACGACGAGTAATTCTTGTTGCCGATCACGAGCTTCAACGTCATGCGGAACGATCCCTCTTTGTTGTGTCATTGTGCCATGGCGTCAGGTCAGCGTTCAAGGCACGCCGGGATCATCCCGCCGGTTGCCGCGGTCAACCATGCATGGCAGCATTCGCCGGGTTGAAGGGGGCTGCAACATGCGCGCATATCTGGTCGACATTCTGGCGGTCGGCTTCTTCGTCCTGGAATGGTCGGTGTACGCCTTCACGCTGGAGCATAGCGCATACGGACACGACAGCCTGTCTGCGCGCATGCATGGCTACCGCGAGGTGTGGGTCCGGCGCATGCTCGACCGCGAGGCACGGATGGTGGACATGCAGATCATGGCGTCGCTGCAAAACGGCACGGCCTTTTTTGCATCCACCAGCCTGCTCGCGGTCGGCGGCGCGCTGGCGCTGCTGCGGTCGACCAACGAGGCGCTGGGCGTCCTGAGTGCGCTGCCGGTCGATATCAGCCCTTCGCCGGCGCTGTGGGAAATCAAATGCGTCGGGCTGATCCTGATTTTCATCTATGCCTTCTTCAAGTTCGCCTGGGCCTACCGGCTGTTCAACTACGTCGCCATCCTGCTCGGCTCCATGCCGCCGGCCAAAGAGCGCGATACACCGGAAGCCGAAGTGCATGTGATGCGGACAACGAGATTGTTCGAGGCCGCAGGCAGGCATTTCAACCGCGGACAGCGCGCATTCTTCTTCGCACTCGGCTATCTCGGCTGGTTCGTCAGTCCCTGGGTGCTGTTCGCAACGACGGCCGCCGTGGTGATTGTCACATGGCGCCGGCAGTTCGCCTCGAATGCCTGGCGCGCGATGGGAAGCTAGAGAGTATTCGTGCGAAGCTTGCCCTCGGACTTGATCCGGGGGCGCGCACAGCGGTTTTGCGCAAAGAAAACGCGTCAAAAAAAATCTAACCGTTCAATCCCATTTCGGCGCGAAACCGAAATCGGTGAGCCGGCCCTTGGCGCTTGCTAGCTGGAAGATCTGGCGCATCTCCGCCTCCGACAGCTCGAAGTCGAAGATATCAATGTTCTCAGAGAGCCGCTCGATCTTTGAGGTCCGCGGTATCGCCGAGACATTCTGTTGCACCAGCCAGCGCAGGCAGACCTGGGCCGGAGTCTTGCCGTGGGCTTGCCCGATCCGCACCAGCACCCGGTCGTTTTTGATCCGGCCCTTGGCAACCGGACTGTAGGCGACAACGGCCATGCCGTGGCGGGCACAGGCGTCCAGCACCTTGGTCTGGTCGAGATAGGGATGATATTCGACCTGATCGCACGCCAAAGGTTCCGAACAAGCGGCTGTGGCCTCTTCGATCAACGCCACGGTGAAGTTCGAGACCCCGATATGCCTGCTCATGCCGAGCTGTCTGACATGCGCCAGCGCGCCGAGTGTCTCTGCCAGCGGCACCTGCGGGTTCGGCCAGTGCAGCAGCAACAGATCCACTTCGGAAAGCCGCAGCCTTGCCAGGCTCTCCTTGGCCGATCGTTCGAGATCATTCGGCGCAAAATGGTTGGTCCAGATTTTGGTCGTCACGAACACATCGTCGCGCCTGACCCCCGATGCGCGCAGGCCCTCGCCGACCTCGCGCTCATTCTCATAGACCTGGGCGGTGTCGATGTGGCGATAGCCGAGCTTTAGCGCCTGCTCGACAATACGCGCACAGGTGCGCCCGCGCAGCTCCCAGGTGCCTAGCCCGATCGCGGGAATCCTAGCGCCATTGGCCTCGACGAATTGCATCAGGGTATCTCGGGCGAATAGGCCCCATTATGTCGCGCCGGCGTTGCGCTGCCAACATAGGCTGCGCTGGATCTGTGCCCTTTTCGCGATCAGTTCTTTCTCAACGAGGTCTTTATCAGGCCTTGGCCAACGCGGAAAACACCGTCTCCGGAGCGTGGGCGATCACGGCGAGAAGCGCGCGCGCCGGACCGCGCGGCAGACGCTTGCCCTGTTCCCAATTGCGGATGGTCTCGACGGGAACACCGAGCCGGCTTGCGAATTCCAACTGGGTCAGGCGCGCGCGGCGGCGAAGATCGCGCACGGCAGGAGTTGTCGCCGATTGTTCAGGCATGACCGAAGTCGTCGCTACTGCAGCGGAAGTCACCACCGCAGCAAGAGGCGTCGCTGGCGCGAGCGGAAATTCCTGCCCGTCTCGCAATTCGACGATCCGTCCGTCCGCTTTCAGTCGCAGGCGCTGCATGTTCCACCCGATTTCAAAACGCGACCGGGGACGCAAACCGGAATCACTTTTGCTGATCGCGCCGGCATATAGTCGGCGATGCGCGTTAAGGTCTGATTAACGATACCCGGCCCCAGCCGATGGGCCGGGTCACGCCAATACCCTCGGCCAGATGACCTTGGCCACATGACGTGTCCTGCTGATTTGACAGAATTGCCGAATTCGCCTGAGCTGCCGCATGATGGATATCAATGGGCGGCATCTGGCCATGACGGATATTCGGGGCCTCAACGGGCCCGGACGCTCATGAATGCGCTAGGCATCAGCATTATTTTTGCAACGGCCTCAATCGCGGCGGCGCAGGCGGCGGACTGTCCGCGCCAGGGGACGCTCGGAACCTCGCGGGTTCTCAGCGTCGATGCGGCCACTACTCCGCGGGTCGGACTAAAAAGCTTTCCGCAAACGCTGCCGCTGCGGGATCATGAGGTCGTGCTGACGTTCGATGACGGGCCCCGGCCAACCACGACCCCGCGAGTGCTGGCGGCGCTTGCGCATGAATGTGTCCGGGCGACGTTCTTCCTGATCGGAAAACCCGCCTCGGAACACCCCGATCTGGTGCGCAAGATCGCGGCCGAGGGCCACACCATCGGATATCACACCTGGTCGCATCGCAACCTGATGCGGATCAAGCCGGGTGAGGCGACCGAAGAAATCGATCATGGCATTTCGGCGGTCGAAATGGCGCTGCATGGGGTCGCGACCACCACCCCCAGCACGCCATTTTTTCGTTTTCCCGGTTTTGAGTCGACGCCGGCGACACTCGATCTCCTGCAATCGCGCGGAATCGTGGTGTTCGGCGCCGATTTTTGGGCAAGCGACTGGAATCGGATGACGCCAAAGCAGGAACTGAAGCTGATCACCGACCGGCTCAAGGCCGCCCGCAGGGGAATCATCCTGTTCCATGATCCGAAAGCCCAAACCGCAGCCATGCTGCCGGCCTTCTTGCGTTATCTCAGGGATAACGACTATCACGTGGTCGATGTGGTAGCTGCGGCGCCAGGCGCCGACGGCGCCAACTGACCCGAAATCACCTGTGAATGCTGGACAATTAAGGCTGCGTTCATGTCGCGATATGTAATGATCGGGTCTAATTTGGATGTGAGACGGTATCGGTTTCATGAGCGGCAGTGAGTTGGGTGGCGTTCGGACGAGGCAATGGGCGGCCCTCACCCTGGGGCTCTGTGCCTTGATTGTCGCGCCGGCGGCGTTGGCTGCCGACTGCCCTGGCCATCCGGACGCGCTCGGCACCTCGCGCACCCTTGTGGTCGACCCCCGGGAGCACCTCCGGCTGGGCACCATGCAGTATCCGGAGACGTTGCCGCTCGCCGACCACGAGGTGGTGTTGACGTTCGACGATGGCCCGCTGCCGCGCAACAGCAATCAGGTTCTGGAAATCCTCGCCTCGCAGTGCGTGAAGGCAACCTTCTTCGAAATCGGGCGCATGGCGCAGGCCTCTCCCGAAGGTGTCCGCAAGCTCCGCGACGCCGGCCATACCATCGGAACCCACTCGATGGACCATCCGCTCAGCATGAACCGCATGTCGATCGAACGCGCCAAGCAGGAGATCGAGGACGGGATTGCGTCGGTGAAGGCGGCCCTCGGGGATAGCGCTGATACCGCGCTCGCGCCGTTCTTTCGTATCCCCGGCCTGCTGCGCGCCGACAATGTCGAGGACTATCTGGCCGCGCAGGGCATCCAGATCTGGAGCGCCGATTTTCTGGCGGACGACTGGCGGCATATCTCCTCCTCGCGCGTTTACGAGCTCGCGATGAGCCGGCTGGAGGCCAAGGGAAAGGGCATCCTGCTGCTCCACGACATTCAGGCGCGAACCGTCGCGGCATTGCCGAGGATCCTGAATGAGCTGAAGGCCCGCGGCTATCACATCGTCCATGTGGTGCCGGCGACGCCGGAGCGGCCGGCGACCCCGACGGAGCCGGAGCAATGGCGGTTGCACCCGTCGTCCGACAACGTGGCGATCGCGCACTGGCCAAAGATCCCGAATTTTGTTTTTGCCGACACCGGCACGCTTCCCGCACCCGCGCTGTCGGATTTCGACTGGCTTGACGCACAGCCGATCGCGTTTGCGGAGCCTTTCGATCACCCCAGGCGGCCAGCGCATGGCGTTCCGCTGCCGCAGGCTGCACCCTGGCCCCGGCTATCCGAGCTTCCGGTCGAGAATGCTGCCGTCACCCTGCCCGCGCCGGCGCAGAGCCTCTTCGAGATCCCGGAGGGCCTGCGCCTCGCCCTGCAGAGGGTTGCATCCTCGCGGCGCGCGGAACAGGCCCGATCAAGCGAGCATGAAACGCATGCAAAGCTGGTTTCGGCCGCTACCCGCAATTCGCGGCGCGTAACCCGCGGCCGGCTCCGGGTCGGACACGGCGCGGGAGGCAACCGCCAGCACGCCGCGTCCAAGGTTGCAGATCACGCAACCCCGGCCGCAGCGGCTGCCCATCGGGGGCCGCTGAAGCATTTGGTCCAGGTCAAGAAGAGAAGAAACGTTTGACGGCTCAATCCGTCACGATCTTCGACACGCACAAAAGAACGATCAGGGCGAGAAACAGCAGGTCGATATAGGACTTCATTTCGCCGGCGTGACGCAGGCCCGCGACCTCGGTGACGATCTGCCTGCGCTGGGCCGATGCTGCAGGCCCCTCCCCGGCCATGGCCGCGAGGCGGCGCGCCTCACCCTCGAGCCGCTCGATCCGCTGAAAGAAGTAGAACGACCGCAGCGCCGTTGCCGCGCGCATCGCGGCATAGACCAGGACAAGCACCGCGACGACGACGCGTTGCTGATACTTGTCCAGAAAGTTGAGGCTGTAATAGACCAGCGCCAGAAAGATGAAATTGGAGAGAAACCGGTAAGCGTAGCTCAGGAATTTCATGCGTGTTTTCCCATGCACGGTAAGCTGGCAGTCTTGATCGCGGCTACTCCCTTGATCGCGGCTACTCCAGGATTTCTGTCGTCGGGCCGGAATCGTCGGCCTGTTCCAGCGCGGTCCTTACGCTTCCGTTGTTACCGCGAGGCAACGGATGCCCACATCGCACACCGATGGCGGCCCTACAGGAGCTGCGCTGAACCGGCAGCCGTATTGCTCATTCTACGTCCGCGACTTCCCGCTTTCGACGGGCGCGGCATTCACCAGAGGTTTCTGGTGCGCTCGGAGGGCGGGCGCATTTGTTATGGTATCAATAGGTTAGAAAGATTTATCAAACCATAAGGTGCATTACAAACCCAAAAGTACTTTCCAAAAAGCGCCCGCGACCGGGTCAGTACCAACCCCGAAAAGGCACTGCGCCGGTTGCTGCCTTCGCCGACACGCCTGGTGGGCAGGTCGTTGCCAACGACGGCGCGCTGCCTCTAGGGGCGTTCTTGGAGGGCCTGCGGATTTCCTGGCGCGGCGGTGAAATCCGCCCCACCGCGCGTGCAAAGCCTGCAGCTAAACGCGAGCGCCGCCGACCTGATCCGCTGCTGGCGGTGACGGCCGAACTCGAAGAGTGGTATCAGGCCGAGCCGTGGCGGACGTCGCGAGAGTTCCTGGAGCGAGTGCAGGCGAAATATCCGGGACGCTACGCTGACGGCCTGATCCGGACCGTGCAGCGCCGAAGCAAAATCTGGCGCGCGCGCGCGCCCGCGAGTTGATGTTTGGACCGTTCGCCGACGCCGAGCCGTCGAATGCGGACACTCAAACTCAGCTGTGAGCCGTCAGCCGCTCGTGACGGGCTGCTACGCTTCGCGCAGCCGATGGCTACGCTTCGCAGCCCGTCACTTCAACGATCAACGTCCCAGTGGATCGACGAGCTGGATTTTCTGGCTGCATTCTGATGAGATGACCGGGAACATTCTAGTGTCCTGAACCAAAAGTTCGTGGCATTAAGCCTTTGCTGGCAAATTGTAAGCGCAGAAGCGTTCGATCGAGCTGAGGATGTCGTCGGCTGATTTAGTCCATCGGAACGGCCTTGGGTCGGCATTGTGGTGTTCGATGAATGACGTGATCTCGGCACGTAGCGCCGCCACACTACGATAGATGCCGCGCCTGATTTTGCGCTCGGTGATGAGCGCAAAGAAACGTTCGATCTGATTGAGCCAGGATGAACTGGTCGGCGTCAGATGCACGTGCCAGCGCGGCCTCTTGGCCAACCAGTTGCGGATCAGCGGCGTCTTATGGGTTGCGTAATTGTCCATGACGAGATGAACGTCCAGACCTTCTGGAACAGCGGCTTCGATCTCATCGAGAAACTTACGGAACTCTTTGGCGCGATGGCGCCCGTAACACTTGCCGATGACCCGGCCGGTTGCGATGTCCAGGGCTGCAAACAGCGATGTGGTGCCATGGCGCTTGTAGTCGTGACTACGGCGCGCGACCTGGCCAGGTCGCATGGGCAGCATGGGCTGGCTGCGGTCCAGCGCCTGGATCTGCGACTTCTCATCGACACACAGCACGATGGCGCGCTCGGGCGGGGCCACATAGAGGCCGACGACGTCGCGAACCTTGGCGACGAAGTCGGGATCGGTTGAGAGCTTGAAGGTCTCCAGCCGATGCGGCTGTAGGCCGAAGGCGCGCCATATCCGCTGTACTGTCGAAACTGACAGTCCACTGGCCCGCGCCATGCCGCGCGAACTCCAGTGGGTGGCGTCGGGGGGCGTCGTCTCAAGGGTGCGGACGATCACCGCTTCGATCCGGGCATCCTCGATAGTGCGCGGCGTCCCCGATCGCGGCTCGTCCCAAAGACCTTCAAGCCGGTGCTCGGCGAAGCGCCGACGCCACTTGCCGACCGTGTCAGCATCAATATCAAGGCGGGCCGCCACGACCTTGCTCTGCTCACCTTCAACACAGGCCAGTACAATCCGAGCCCGCAGCGCCAAGCCCTGTGCCGTGCTTCGCCGTGAAGCCAGCGACGTCAGCTCAGCCCGTTCCACCTCATCCAGTTCCAGCGGCGCAAACCGTCGACCCATCGCCCATCCTCCCCAAAATCCGGAGAGTCCGCTATCATCGAGTTGATTTGGAGTCCGCCGAACTTCAAATTCAGGACACTAGCGAGGCAATGGCATCCACGTCTGGGAACATCGACGGATGAGGCAATACGGATTCCCATCTTGATTGTCGCGCCGCACACAGCCTCATCACGGAAGTGCACGAGGAACATGCCGCGCGCTTCAGCCGCACTTTCGCGCCCCTGGTCGAGCGATACCGTATGGAAGATGCTGAGTTCGCGCTCATGACGCTGGGGCCGATCGTGGTAATCTGCATAGTGGATGGCTCCCATTTTGCTCGTGAACGCCTGATGGCCTTCACACTTTGGCACCCAGATGCCGTGAGCGGGAGCCATCCACCTCATCTGTTGATCGGGGTAGACCGGAAGTGATCGGCCCACGGTCAGAACGGGCCCGGCACCGCGGAAGTCTGGGCCGAAATTGCGAGGAACTATTTTGGCATCAGCCGATTGAAATCATCCCAACACGCGCAATGAGCGCTGCTGCCATGCGCCTTCGGACATATCGCGACGAAACCCACTCCAGACACTTCGATTTAATCGGCGGAGGCGGCCACCCCTGGTCAGTTGACTTGGTCGCCATAACGGCTTCCGGCCTTCTCGTGCTGGGCTTTGCCTGTGCCCTCGGAGCCCCGTGGGTCCACTAGGATCACCCGCGATGCCAAACCGCTGATCCGGGCATCGTCAGACGCGCGTCCGCCGCGCGGTGGTCTCTCTGCGCGAAACCGAATGCTCGCTGAGCCAACCGGGCGATGTCGCCGATTGGCACGAAGCTGCCGATCCGCGATGTCTGCTATTCCGCTGCTATCAGGGGGAAAGCAGACATCGGGCGGATACCCCATTTCGGTAGCGAATGACCCACAACGGACCTCGCACAAAGATTCTATCGACCACCGTTCAGCGTGGCTTCCGTCCACAACATGGCGAGAGGGACGCTTGAGGCAGCTCAATAACTCTATTCGCCCGTGAGATAGCAATTGCCTCGATCCGGAACAGGAGGCTTCTGGGTGGAGCATCATGCTGAGATATTGAGAGGAATTGTATGGCATCCGAGATTTCCGAATTGGCGGGATCTTGCTGCTGTGCTGCTGATACTTGGCGTCATGATCTTGCTCGGCACGGGCGCACGCCAGATGGTCACACCTTTCGTCATCGAGCATCAGGCCACAATATCCTTATCACCCATAGCACTACCTCTCTACACACTCCGCACAATGATACGGATGATGGCGGCGCTCATCGCCTCTCTGATCTTCACCTTCACCTACGCAACGCTGGCAGCGAAGAGCCGGCGTACCGAAATGGTGCTGATACCGGTCCTGGATGTCCTCCAGTCCGTCCCGATCCTCGGTTATCTTTCGTTCACGGTCGTGTTCTTCGTCTCGCTATTTCCCGGCAATGAGCTGGGCCCCGAGCTTGCAGCCATCTTCGCCATCTTCGCCGTCTTCACGAGCCAAGCTTGGAACATGGCGTTCAGCTTCTATCAGTCGCTCAGAACCATTCCGAGCGATCTCGACGAGGCGAGCCGCAGCTTCCGCGCTTCGACCTGGCAGCGGTTTTGGCGTCTCGAGGTGCCGTTCGCGATGCCCGGTCTGATCTGGAACATGATGATGTCGATGTCGGGCGGGTGGTTTTTCGTCGTAGCCTCCGAGGCGATCTCGGTCGGTGACGTTCAGATCACGCTTCCCGGCGTTGGGTCCTACGTCGCTCGCGCGATCCAAGAGCGCGACCTCGGGGCGGTCGGCTGGGCAATCCTCGCGATGACGATGGCGATCATCCTTTATGATCAGCTGCTGTTTCGGCCGCTGGTCGCCTGGGCCGACAAATTCCGGGTTGAGCAGACGGCAGCCGAAATCTTGCCGAGGAGCTGGGTGCTCGAGCTCTTCCGCCGATCAAGGCTGATGACGCACCTCAACGAGCGGTTTGGAACGGGGCTGCATCGGGCCGTGCGGGCCCCGCTTGTTCTTCCCCACACTTTTCGTCAGGCAACCCACTGGTCGCTGCCCCCTCGAGTCGTCGATGTCGTCTGGTATAGCTTGATCGTCATCGCAATTGCCTATGTCGTCTGGGCACTTCTGCGATATGCCGGATCGGTGCTCTCCTTGGACGATTTGAGAACCGCCGCGAGCAACGGCGCTCTCACACTCCTGCGCGTTGCCATCTTGATTGTGATCGCTTCCGCGATTTGGGTTCCGATCGGCGTCTTTGTCGGGCTGCGGCCGAAGCTGACAGCGATCATCCAGCCGATCGCCCAGTTTCTGGCGGCCTTTCCGGCCAACCTTCTTTTCCCGGTGGCAGTCGTTTTGATCGTGCACTTCGATCTTACGCCCAAGATCTGGCTCACTCCGCTGATGATCCTGGGCACGCAATGGTACATTCTTTTCAACGTCATTGCCGGCGCCAGCGCGATTCCTAGCGACTTCCGGGAGGCAGCGGCGAGCTTTCGCGTCCGGCCCTGGCGCTGGTGGCGCGATATCATGCTGCCCGGAATCTTCCCCTATTATGTGACGGGTGCGATCACCGCCTCTGGGGGCTCCTGGAATGCGAGCATTGTGTCGGAAATCGTCAGCTGGGGACCGACCAAGCTGAACGGGTCGGGACTGGGCGCCTATATCGCGCAGATGACCGAGGCCGGCGACTACCCGCGGATCGCGCTTGGTGTAGCCGTCATGTCGTTGCTCGTCATCGCCGCGAACCGGCTGTTGTGGCGGCCGCTCTATCTGTTCGCCGAGCGTCGGACGAGGCTAGATTGATGGACGTCATGGCCACTCAAAAAGAGCCGAAGATCATTGAGCTTCACAAGGTCTGCAAAGCCTTCGCCAAGCCATCCGGCGAGCCGCTGCCCGTGCTCAGAGATATCGAGGTTACTGTCACCCAAGGTGAAATACTCGGTCTTCTCGGCCGTTCCGGGTCCGGAAAATCGACTCTGCTGCGCATCGCCGGCGGCCTCATAAAGCCAACCTCGGGCGAGGTGCGCTACCGTGGGACGCAGCTTGCCGGGCCCGCCGAAGGCATCGCTATGGTGTTCCAATCCTTCGCCTTGTATCCTTGGCTCACCGTCCTCGACAATGTCGAGGTCGGCCTTGATGCGCTGGGATTGTCGCTGGATGAGGCGCGCCGCCGGGCGACGTCGGCGATCGATCTGATCGGCCTCGACGGCTTTCAATCCGCCTATCCCCGGGAGCTTTCGGGCGGAATGCGCCAGCGCGTTGGCTTTGCCAGGGCAATTGTCAGCGATCCGATTTTGCTTTTGATGGATGAGCCGTTTTCGGCGCTCGACGTGCTGACAGCGGAGACCCTGAGGACGGATTTTCTCGATCTCTGGATAGAGCACAAACTGCCCACCAAGGCCGTGCTCATGGTAACGCACAACATCGAGGAAGCGGTCCTGATGTGCGACCGGATTCTTGTCCTCGGCTCGAACCCCGGACACATCGCGGCCGAGATCCCGGTGTTGTTGCCTCAGCCACGTAATCGGCTCGACGCAGCGTTCCATGCCATCGTCGACGAGATCTATTCGATCCTCACCTCACGTATGACCGCAGCGATCAGCGCGCAGAGCCAAATCCACGGCGGGATGGCGCAACTTCTGCCGCCGGTGTCTATCAACCGAATCGGCGGGTTCGTCGAAGCCTTGGCATTGCCGCCTTATGAAGGACATGCCGAACTGGCTATGATTGCCGGGCCGCTTGCGCTCGAAGTCAACGATCTCTTTCCGATTGCTGCTGCCCTGCACATCCTTGAGTTTGCCGAGCTCGAGGACAGCGCCATCAAATTGACCGCTGCCGGCCGCCTCTTCGTTCAGAGCGAGACGGAGGAGCGCAAACGGCTATTCCAAGAGCATCTTATACGTTTCGTGCCGCTCGCCGCTCATATCCGCCAGGTGCTCGACGAGCGGGAAGATCACCAAGCGCCGAGGGAGCGGTTCGAGTTCGAGCTCCAGGATCACCTGAACCAGAACGACGCTGACAGCACCCTGCGGGCCGTCATCGGCTGGGGGCGGTACGCTGAATTGTTCAAATATGATGACCGGACGAGGACGTTCGGCCTCGATCTCTCCCAGAAGTGACCGGGCCATGCTGCTGCCCCGCCATCGCGAGGGAGGTCTTATGGCCACTCTTCAGCGCTTTGCCTTCAGGCTGTTGGTAATTGTGGCCTTCGCAGCACTTTGGCCGGGCCCGTCGGTCGGCTTAGCGACGGTAATGCTCTGCCTCGTGCTCGCTGCCGGTTGCGTGTTCGCGGCCGTCTCGTTTCGAGAACCATTTCTTGGATCAGGGCTCAACCGCTGGCATGAAGCCGCTGCACTCGTTACTATTGCTCTCTTCGCGTACCTCATGTTCTGAGGGGGGCCGTATTCGCGTCCGACGTGGCTCGAGTTCATCCTCGGCGGTGCAATTCAAACGATCCTCCCGTCGTCGTAAATGTCGATAGTAGTCTATCACTGTCCGAGGATGTCCAGGACCGCTTGTGGCACGAACCGGACCAGCCACGCCGGTCTGGCGACGTCCGTTTATCGGGGGCTGACCGGAAGTGGCTGGCCTACGATCAGAACGACGCTTTTGACCCATCTGAGACATCGGGGGCCTCCCGGGGAATTTTCATTCGACTTGCCCCAACATCTTGAAAATGCGGCAAGTGCAGCAAGGACGTGCGGCGGGGTCTAATCCTATTTCGACGATTTTTTGTCGGCGTCAGGCGTCTTGGTCACGGCCCACGGATCGTACTTCTCCTTGGGTTCGGGAATGCGCTTGAGCGCTTCCTGATAGGCCTTGTCATTGACCTTCGGCCTTTTGTCCGCGGCGTTTGTATCGTCGCTCTTATGCCCTCGTTTGCCTCCCCCCATTTGCGCCTGTACGGGCACAGCCAACAATGCCAGTACCGCCACAGCTATCGCCAAGGTTCTCATTGTACTGCATCTCCTTAAGCCAGCGCCCGAGGAAGACTACTTCGCCGTCCGACAATATTGTTGGATAGACGGACGACCTCTCCGAAATTTAATGTTTGCTGAACGTGGCAAACCAGTCTTACGCGCGAGCACCATTCGGAAAAGTCGAGAAGCTTCGTGCTTAGGCGTTTGTCGAAGACGCACAAGCGTCCACCTCTGCCGTAAACAAATAGCCTCCCGAGCGCACTGTCTTGATCAAGGTGGCGTCCTGCGGATCGGGTTCGATCTTGCGCCGGATGCGGCTGACCAGCACGTCGATACTACGCTCGAATGAGCCGGCGTTGCGCCCCCGGGTCAGATCGAGCAGGCTGTCGCGCGACAGCACGCGGCCCGACCGTTCGCAGAACACGCGCAACAGGTCGAATTCGGCGCTTGTCATCGCGACGCGCGCGCCGGCTGGATTGCGCAGCTCCCGAAGCCTGAAATCGATGCGCCACCCGTCAAATGACAAGGTGGTCGCGCCGTTGACGGCGCCGGCGGTCTGAGCGGCGGCATGGCGGCGCAGCACCGCGTTGATGCGGGCGAGCAATTCGCGCGGATTGAATGGTTTGGCAAGGTAGTCGTCGGCGCCCATCTCGAGGCCAATAATGCGGTCGACGTCCTCGCCGCGCGCGGTGAGCATGATGATGGGCACCTGTGATTCCGCCCGAACCTTGCGGCACAGGCTGAGGCCGTCTTCGCCGGGCAGCATCACGTCGAGAATCAGAAGATCGATTCGGTGGTCGGCCATCGCCCGGACCATTTCGCGCCCATCATTGGCCGTTGTCACGTTGCAGGCGTTGTTGCGCAGGTATTTTGCGATCAGTATCCGCGTCTCGCGGTCGTCTTCTACGACAAGAATGTTGGGCGGCGCTCTAACCATGAGAACCTTTATTCGTGATCGACAATCGGCCCGATGGCATACGACCGAAACAGCGCCATTTCGGATTACTGAGACATCGCGTAATTTATACAGGTTTCTTTTCTTCTCGCAGGTAGATGTGCGACTGAATTGATTCAGATCAAAGATATCCAGTGCTAACGAACTTGGAAGAGATATCGCATGTTGGACTGACAACCCTTCAGCCTCGATCCTGCACTAGCTGAAGGATGAGAGCCAACTAAGCAGACTTAGCGCCCTAGTTCCTGCCGCGAGCGCCCAAAAGAAAACGGCCCCGGCGGTCTAGCAACCGGGACCGTTACCCGCGTAGGGTTAGCTGGGGGGCGAACGAACCGCGGGCAGCTCAAGCTATCAGCCTCTGCGCGATTTCCATTCTTAAATCTTGGACAGTATGTGTCCTAATATTTCGCCGCGAGTTGCGGGCGCTCAAGCTTTGCCACCGTCGCTCAAATCCGGAAGCCACCAATAAATTCTCAGCCCGAACTAGTCCGTTGCGGACGGGACGCCACCGCCGCTTCGCCAAACTCGACTTCGATTATTGATTAGGTTAAGCCTCTGCTTGCGGCCTTAAGCATACAGATCGCCGCCGATGAAGGAGCGTGTTATGAAATTCAGTGTTCTTAGCGCTGCCGTGGTACTTGCCTTAGCAGCAGGGCCGGCAATGGCTCGGCACCGGCATGTAGTTCCGCCGCAACATCCCGCCGTCAGCACATATTGTGCGACGATAGAACCGGGGAATCCATTTAGTCCGTATTACGACTATGAGGCGTGGAGCAAATGGCGACAACGCGGCGGCTGGGATAGCCGGGGAGATGACGCTTGCTTCCACAATGCGCTTTATTCGCCGCCAGGAACTCCAGCATTTGTGCCCACCCCATACGCGTATCAGCACTGGTTTCGGTGAAGCTGAGCCCTAATGGGTCGCCGGATCGAATAAGAAGCCAACTTCCGCTTTTGGCAGATTTTGTTGCAAAAGTCGGCTGTGACGATGATGTCGTTCGCCTATTTCACTTGGGGCGACGGGGTTTTGGTCCCGCGACCCCCGACGCTCTCTAGGCAACTTTTACCCTACGTAATACACAGAGCTTGAGCGGGTGGCGGTCGCGCAACCAGCGATGCGAGCCGCCTTAGGTTCTGAGCTATGGCGGCCAGAACAAACTCATCCTGGGCGCCTCGTGGGCCACGCAGTCGAAGCCGACCGAGCCTCAGGATGCGCTTCAGGTGTGCGAACCGCATCTCGATCTTCTTGCGCTCACGCCGCGACTGCTCGAAGTCCTCGGTGCCAGCGAGCGACCGAGCGACGTCCCGTGCGTGCTCATGGATGTCGCGCGGGATCTTGCGCGATGGTTCCTTTGGGCAACACTGCGGTTTGAGTGGACAGACATCGCAGTCGAGCTTGCTTGCACGATAAAGAAGCGTCTTGCCCTCGTGGACTGTGCCGCTCGTCCCAAGCCGCTTTCCGCCCGGGCAGTGGTAGACGTCGCTTGTCGGATCATATTGAAAGTCGCTGCGCGAGAAAGTGCCATCATCTCGCTTCGACTTGTCGAACACAGGGATATGTGGCGCAATGCCTTTTTCCTCGACCAGCCAGTTCAGCATCGGAGCTGCGCCGTAAGCGGTGTCGGCAGCGAGCCGCTCTGGCTTGAGACCAAAACGCTCCTCGGTCCGTTCGATCATGGTTTTTGCTGCACCGACCTCGGCCTGGCGAATAGCTCGGGAGGCCTCGACATCAACGATCACCCCGAACTTCACGTCGATGAGATAGTTGTCCGCGTAAGCGAAGAATGCCGGTCCCTTATGAGCCCCGGTCCACTGGGCCGCAGGATCGGATGGCGAGACGAACTTCGGCACGACGTCGGTTGCCGCTCCCCATGCCGTGTCGTCGAGCGTCGCCAGATATTCCTTCACCGCGCGGCTGGACCTCTTGGGGTCGCGATCCCTGCGCCAGTCCTGACCCGCGATTGAGCGTTGCTTGTTGGCATCAGCCTGGATCAGGCTTGCATCGACTGCAAAGCCTTCGCCACCCACCAGACCGGCCGCAATGCACGCCTCGACGACCCGTTCAAATACACGGCGGAAAACCTCTCCCTCGCGGAAGCGCTCGTTGCGGGCGCGCGAAAATGCCGAATGATCCGGGATAGTATCCTCGATGCCGAGATTGCAGAACCAGCGATAGGCGAGGTTCACCTGCACTTCACGGCAGATCAGCCGCTCCGAGCGGATTGCAAACACATACCCCACGACCAGCATCCGGATCATCAGTTCCGGATCGATCGACGGGCGACCCATGGACGAATAATGAGGTGCAAGTTCGCTGCGAAGCCATGAAAGATCGAGAGCAGCATCGATCTTCCGCACCAGATGATCTTCGGGAACCGCGTCGCCAAGATGAAACTCGTAGAACAGTTGACCTTGGTCACTCTTCAGACGGCCCATCATGGATCGACCTCGCCGAGAATTCGCGTCAACACAACCGAATCACGCTTCGCGGCCTGTCTCAACTGACTTTTGCAACAAAATCGGCACGAACCGGACCACCAGGGATGTCCGCAGTTGGTCGCTGTCAGGGGGACAGCGGACATGGCACGGCCTACCAATTTGGTTGAGATTGACCCGCATCTGACATTGCAGCCGAGGTGGAAAGCACCGCATGAAGACCGTCCGCTCACGGCGTGGTATTAGTTCCGTATTGGGCAGCCCTCGCACGGGAGGAGCAGATGCCAATCACCCTTGGACGGCGGGAATTGATAGCGGCGCTAGGCAGCGCGGCGACGATCTGGCCGCTCGCGGCGCGCGCGCAGCAGCGGGCTATGCCGGTGATTGGCTACATGGACACCGCGTCGGCCAGCACAACAGCACACCTTGTGGAGGCATTCCGTCGCGGCCTCAGTGCTGCAGGTTATGACGAAGGCCAGAATGTGGCGATCGAATATCGATGGTCCGAGGGCAACTACGACAAGCTGCCTGCCTTGGCTGCCGAGTTGGTTCGTCGCCAAGTGGCCGTGATCGCCACAATCAACACGCCGACCATTCTTGCCGCCAAAGCAGTAACGGTTGCTAGGTAATTACGCCGCAGAGCGTGTGGCCGTCTTCATCGTCCTGACGAACTCGTCCGCGGTGATGACTTTGGCGTACAGCGGCAGAATGTCGAGCATGGCCTTGTAGTTGCTGTCGGTGAAGCCACTCATGGCATCCTTGATAATGGTGGCGTTGTAGCCCAAGTTGGCGGCGTGCTTGACGGTCGTTTCCACCACATGTTCGATGCATTGGCCGCTGACGTAGACGTGGCCGATATTGTTGATGCGTAGGATCTTGTCGAGGTCGGTGCCCTCGAACCCATCCGAGCCGAAATTGATCACGATCAGCTCGTTCTTGTTTGGCTTGAGCGCGTCGATGACTTCGACGTCCCAGGTGCCGATGATGCCCTTGTTATGATCCTTCGCGTCCTGCATCAGCGGATAGAATTGGTTCTCCGGCAATTCCGGGAAGCTGGCCCGCCAGCCGATATTGACGAAGATGGTCAGCATGCCCTTGTCGCGGGCGGCCTTGAGGACGCTTTGCGCATTCTCGATCGAATTGTTCTTTTCGATCTGCGGATAGAGATTTTTGCCCCATACCCCTTTGGGGTCGGCGACGCTATTTTGCCAGTGCAGCATCAGAAGGGCGGATTCGGGGGATACCTGCTTGGACATGATTTCACTCCCTGAATGAAGTTGAGTCATTATGCATAATAAGCAGCGACAATGCATCCTGCTTCCTTGACTCAGATCAACAGCGGCGTTCCATCGAGCCATGGAGGCACGCAACTCACGCCGAGTAGAAGGCGATCAACGTTCCTGATCACGTCATCGATTGAGATAGATCAAGAGGACAATCCCGCTTCTGCGCGAACATTTAAGTTGGCAAGGGATTAGGCTATGTTGGGCAACCGATTGCTTTGCGTGCTGGATAGCGACGGCAAGCTCGTTGGGTCCATGCCCGAATTCGCGCGCGATACCGCCGAGCTGTTGCGGCTTTATCGGACTCTCGTTCTCACGCGAACATTCGACACTAAGGCCATCGCGCTGCAACGCACCGGCCGCCTCGGCACATACGCGTCGTCGCTGGGGCAAGAGGCTGTATCGGTCGGTGCCGCCGCCGCCATGGAGAAAACCGATGTTTTTGTTCCGAGCTTCCGCGAGCATGGCGGGCAGCTTTGGCGCGGCGTCACGCTCAAGGAGCTGTTCCTCTATTGGGGTGGTGATGAACGCGGTAACGATTTCGCCGGACCACGCGAGGATTTTCCGAATTGTGTCCCCGTCGCTTCGCAAGCGCCACATGCCGTCGGAATAGCGCTGGCCTTTCGCCTGCGCGGCGAACGGCGTGCCGCCGTATGTGTATTTGGGGACGGCGCTACCTCGAAAGGGGATGTGGCCGAAGCTTTGAACATGGCGGGTGTCTGGAAGGTTCCTGCGGTTTTCGTCGTCAATAACAATGCCTGGGCGATCTCAGTCCCGCTAGAAAAGCAGACCGCCGCCGCTACTCTGGCGCAAAAGGCTGTCGCCGCCGGCATTCCCGGCGAGCAAGTCGATGGTAATGATGTCATCGCCGTCCGCGCCGTGACGGAGCGGGCGCTCGCGCGGGCGCGGCAGGGGCTCGGTCCTACGTTGATCGAAGCGCTCACCTACCGCTTGTGCGACCACACGACTTCCGATGACTCCAGCCGCTATCGCGACGACGCCGAGGTCAGTGGCCATTGGCCGGCGGAACCGGTGGCGCGTCTGCGCAATTTCCTGACGAGTTCCGGGCACTGGGACAAGGATAAGGAAGAGGCCCTGTTGCATGAGTGCAGCAGCGCCGTCGAAGGAGCGGCCGACGCGTATCTCGCCACGCCGGCTCAGCCGGTCTCAGCCATTTTCGATTACATCTATTCCGAAATTCCGGCCGAGCTCGCCGAGCAACGAGCGGCAGCCGTCCAGGCGCAAGGTGACGCATGACCGAGCTCAGCCTGGTACAAGCGGTCAATGCCGCGCTCAAACACGCCATGAACGAAGACGTGCGCGTCCTGGTGCTCGGCGAGGACGTCGGCGTCGACGGTGGCGTGTTTCGCGCGACCGAAGGGCTGCTAAAGCTTTTTGGCGAGGAGCGCGTGCTCGACACGCCGCTGGCAGAAGCAGCGATCGCCGGAGTGTCGATCGGGCTCGCGGCTCAGGGATTTCGCCCGGTGGCAGAGATCCAGTTCACCGGCTTCGCCTATGTCTGCATTGACCAGATCCTCAATCACGCTTCGCGGCTGCGCGCGCGCACGCGTGGTCGGCTGACCTGTCCGATGGTGCTGCGCTCTCCGGCGGGCGGTGGGATTAAGGCGGTCGAGCATCATTCCGAAAGCCCCGAGGCGATGTTCGCACATATCCCAGGGGTCAAGGTGGTCATGCCGTCGTCGCCCAAGCGTGCCTACGGCCTGCTGCTGTCGGCCATCCGGGATCCCGATCCGATCGTGTTCCTAGAACCAAGCCGGCTTTACCGCGCTGCGAGGGAAGACGTTGTGGACGACGGCGCCGGCATACCGCTCGGCCGATGCTTTACGCTGCGGGCGGGGCGAGACGTCACGATCGTAGCTTGGGGGGCAATGATCAAGGAGGCGCTCGAAGCTGCCGATCAACTGGCTGCGGAAAACGTCGAGGCCGAGGTCATCGACGTCGCGACGCTGAAGCCATTGGACAGCGCGACGATTCTGGCGTCGGTAGAGCGCACCGGCCGTCTCGTCATCGTGCATGAGGCACCGATGACGTGCGGATACGGCGCCGAGATCGCCGCTCGTGTCGCCGGTCGGGCGATGACCAGCCTGCTTGCACCGATTGAGCGGGTGAGCGGCTATGACACGATGATGCCTTATGCCCGCATGGAGGCGCATTACATGGCAAAGGTCGGAACCATCCTGGCGGCGGCGCGCCGCGCGATGGCCTTTACATGAGCAGTTTCGCACTGCCCGATCTCGGCGAAGGCTTGCTGGAAGCCGAGATCGTCAGTTGGCACGTGGCGCAAGGCGATCACGTCGTGGTCGATCAGCCATTGCTGGCGGTCGAAACCGAAAAGGCGGTGGTGGAAATTCCATCGCCGAAGGCGGGACACGTCGCGAGGCTGCTGGCGAAGGTTGGCGAGCGGGTAAAGGTCGGCGCGGTCTTGCTGGAATTCGAGGAAGGCCCGCATGCCGAAGCTGGCAGCGTCGTGGGGCAGCTGGCTGAGCCGGCAACGACCGCCGCGCCACCGGCAGCCGGTGCGCCTGCGCCAGGCGCCATACGAGCGACGCCCGCGGTGCGGGCTCGCGCCCGCGAGCTTGGCGTCGACCTCGCGCGCGTGACGCCGACGGGTCCGGGCAGCACGGTGACCATGTCCGACGTCCAAGCCGTGGCGGCGGGCGCCGGCGCGGGTCAAGCGCCTGCGTCATTGCGAGGCGCGCGCAGGACCATGGCCGCCAACATGGCGCGGGCATGGCGTGAAGTCGTGCATGTGACCCTTCAGGATGAAGCCGACATCGAGGCATGGCCGCCGAGCCAAGACCTGACAGGCCGGCTGGTGCGGGCGCTGATCGCGGGCTGCAAGGCCGAGCCCGCCCTGAACGCCAGCTACGATGCAGCGTCAATGTCGCTGCGAGAAAATCCCACCATCGATCTTGGTCTCGCTATCGACAGTCCTGACGGGCTCTTCGTTCCGGTGATGCGGGACGCGGCGTGCGCTACCCCACAGGATTGGCGCCGGCAAATCGATGCGTTCAAGCGCGGCGTGCAGGCCCGAAGCCTGACGCCCGCCGATCTGCGCGGCGCGACCATCACGCTGTCGAATTTCGGATCCATCGCCGGCCGTCATGCGTCGCTGATCGTGATGCCGCCGCAGGTGGCAATCCTGGGCGTCGGCCGGGCTCTCGCGCTGCCGGTCCGGGGCGCCGACGACGGCGTCGCCTTGCACCGCGCCTTGCCGCTGTCGTTGACCTTCGATCATCGCGCCATCACCGGCGGCATGGCGGCGCGCTTCCTGCGCGTGGTCATCACGGATCTCGAAAACGCATTCTGACCAGCAGGGCTGCCATGGAAGATATGTTTCGCTTCGCGGATGACTTTGGGCCAGCACGGATTATCCATATTTGCCGGCCCGGTCTCGCACTGAAAGCCATTGTCGTCATCGACAATACCGCTTGCGGTGCGGCTATCGGTGGCGTCCGTATGGCACCCGACGTGTCCGTGGAGGAATGCTTCCGGCTCGCTCGCGCGATGACGTGGAAAAACGCCGCCGCCGGCCTGCCGCACGGTGGGGGCAAGGCCGTGGTCTTCGGCGACCCTCGCATGGCACCGTCGGCGAAGGAGCAGATGATCCGCGCCTTTGCCGGCTCCATCCGCGATATCGCCGACTACATCCCCGGGCCGGACATGGGCACGGACGAGCAATGCATGGCCTGGGTCAAGGATGAAACCGGCCGAGCGGTCGGTTTGCCCAGCGCTCTCGGCGGAATTCCGCTCGATGAGATCGGCGCAACCGGCTTCGGGCTCGCGGCCTGTGTCGATGTCGCACGCGAATTTATCGGCCTCGACTTGAAAGGAGCGCGGATCGCCGTGCAGGGGTTCGGTGCTGTAGGCAAGCACGCGGCGCGCTTCCTGGCCCAGAAAGGCGCCCTCCTTATCGCGGCGAGCGACACAAGTGGAACATTGGCCGATCCATCGGGGCTCGATGTTGGCGCGTTGATTGCCCTCAAGGAGGCAGGGCAACCGCTGCACGCTCACGGCAACGGTTCGAAGCTTGCTGCCGATGCGATCCTCGACATCGACTGTGACATTTGGATACCGGCGGCGCGGCCCGACGTGGTGCGGGCCGACAACGTTTCACGGCTGCGAACCCGTTTGATGCCGCAAGGCGCCAACATCCCATGCACGCCGGAAGCGGAGCGGGCACTGCATGAGCGCGGCGTGCTGTTGATTCCGGATTTCATCGCGAATGCCGGTGGCGTGATCTGTGCTGCGGTGGAGTATCGGGGCGGAACGCAGCGCGGGGCCTTTGACTATATCGATGAGCGAATTCGAGCCAACACGCGCGCCGTGCTGGAAGAAAGCCGGCGCGACAAGGCGCTACCGCGCGCTGCAGCCGTCGCGCTGGCCGAGCGCCGGGTGCGCGCGGCCATGCAGACGCGGCGCTGGCGCTGAATGCTCCCGCGCGCGCGCCAAAAATGATGGACGACATGCGAAAGCCCGCTCTACGGGAAGGATCAGGCAGCTTCGATCATGATGTCGTGCACGGCATTGTCGACGATCACCGGGGTGTCGAAATATTGATAAATCGGCTCCGACCCGAACGCGGAAAGAACGCGTTGGCGAAAGCTCTCGTCGTGCCAGCGCTGGGCATCCTCGACGCATTTCCACAAGTAGATGCCGCCGCCTTTGCCGGAGGCGAGATCGAAAATCATGTGCTTACGGATCATATCCGGGTTCTGCTGCCAGCGCGGGATCGACTCGCGGAATTGGGCGATCATCGCCTCGCGCGTGATCCCCTTGGGCAGGTCGAACAGGACGATTTCAGTGATCATGGGAGGCGAACCTTGCTCATTTTGCCGGTGACCAGAATTAACACAGCGTTAGTCACGCTAACTTTGGGAAGATTTGAACCGAAATTCGCCGGATGAACTCTGGAATAGTGTGTACCATACCAGACAGCGGGTTCCCGGCAAGCGATAGGCGAACTGCGCAGTGCTCCCGGCGTTCGGGCCGCGCTGAACGACCTCGATACGGCGATCTGGCCATTTTTCGTGGCGTCCAGGGCGTACTCCGTCCGTCGTGATGACGCATCCGCCAGCCTCAGGATTGCATCATGTTTGCATTGCCAAGACAGATCTGCGCGCGTTAGCTGTCACGATCAAAGTGCGATGGATTTGCGAACAGGCCCCTCAGTAATTGAAAGAGGAACTGGGGCTTGATCACTTCGAAGGATGATCCTGGCAAGGCCTCCATCGTCATGCACTCATGATCATGATCGCTTGCGCATTCCTGCAGCATCGCCGACTTGCACAAGCGGGACGAAAAAAAGAATCAACGGTTCACCGCCTCAACCAAGCTTGTCGGCCGTACGCCACGCCATTGGCGATCTCCAACCGCCGCCTCAGCGATGCCCTCACTGCAGAAGACAAATTTGACATAGATCAACAGCGACAAGGCACCGATATAGTTGTTTTGAGTAGTTCAGCGAGTTTGATGGGATATCAACACAAAACGACACCATGAATAAATCTGGTCTCGGCTTGGCGGTAATGACGCTGCTGTTTGGCTTTGGCATGATCGAAGTCGGCGCCAACGGGCTCGACGGCCCGGGGGCTGCGCAGGTCATTGCGGCACTCGATGGCGGCACTCAGCACAAAATCAACCTTATCGTAGGGTGAAATAAGTGATGGCCGGGGATCACGCGCCGAGCGAAATGTCGTCATCACCGGCTCAGCCTGTTGAGGGCAGTCATGGTGCTCACGTCGACCATGACGATCACAGCGCACATGGCGAGGTAATCTTGCTCGACCGCGCCGTCACCGCGCCGCATCTCGTGAAGGATATCGTCTGCGGTATGACGGTAGATGCGGACACTACGCCGCATCGCGCCGAACATCAGGGACAAACCTATTACTTCTGCTCTGCCAGCTGCCGCACTAAGTTCGTTGCTGAGCCGCACTTCCGCCGCCGGAGACGGCGCAGGACGCGGAAACCCGTGCTGGCGAAGGATACGACTATACCGATTGGTACTTCTCGAAAAAGCAGCTTTGAAAGGATTGCCAGCATGACTCCGATTTAATCGCTCGATGACACGGAGGTTCAGGCCCTCAAGGACACCCTCGATGATGAATACAAGGCGCGCGAAACCTACGCACAGGTGATCCGCGATTTCGGTGAGGTCCGGCCTTTCATCAACATCGTCGAAGCCGAGGCGCGACACGCCTCGGCGCTGCTCAACCTCTTCGAAAGATATGGTGTTTCACCGCCCACCAATCGCTGGTCTGGAAAGACGCCCCGCTTTTCCAGTGTTCACGAAGCTTGCGTCGCCAGCGTTTCAGGGCGAAATCGAGAATGTGGCGCTTTACGACCGGGCTTTGAAGAGCACCCGCCGCCAAGACATTCTCGCCTTATATCAGGCGCTGCGTACGCCTCGCAGGATCGGCATCTTCCCGCTTTCCAGCGCTGTGCACAGCGCTCTTCCGGACGCGGCAGGTGATGCGCGCGGTTACCCTTCATCCCGAGACCCACCTCGTCTCGCGCATCGGCTGGCTACGAGCGGCCGTGCTCGGCGCTAACGACGGGATCGTCTCCACCACGAGCCTGATCGTCGGGGTGGCCGCTGCGCTTATGCCACAGCTAGGACATGGATCAGCCCAAGGCTGATCGCTCCCAGCACGATGAGCGAAAGGGTGACCGCCGCCGACACCCGCAGGCCTGCCTGCGCGACCACCCGCACGTCCACCCCCAACCCGAGCGCCGCCATGGAAACCGTCGTCAGCACGTTGGCTAGGAACGATGCTGTGCGAAGCGCAATTGAGCTGCAGCGCAGTCTGAGCGAGCAGAACACGGGTTTGACCGCAGAGCAGCGCATCGATCTGCGGGTAGGCATCAATGTTGGCGACATCATTGCCGACCGAGACGACATCTACGGAGCTGGCGTTAACATCGCAGCGCGTCTCGAGCAGATCAGCGAGCCCGGTGGCGTCTGCGTTTCGGGCCGCGTCCATGAAGATATCGAGGGCAAGCTCGATTGGGCGTTCCTCGATCTCGGCGAGCGCACGCTCAAGAACATCGAGCGACCGGTGCGGGTCTATTCGGTACCTTCGAGCGCTATCGGTCCCTCGACGGCTCCCCTGGCCGAAACGCCGAAACAGCCAGCCGATCAGCCGTCCATTGCCGTGCTGCCTTTCACCTGTTTTTCCGAATTGCGCGAATTCAAATTTCTGACGGAGGCGATGACTGAGGATTTGATCACGATGCTGGCGCGGATTCCCGGCTTCATCGTGATCGCCCGGCAATCTTCCTTTGCTTATCAGGGCCGCTTGATTGACAGCCGCCAGATCGGGCGTGAGCTTGGGGTCCGCTATATCGTCGAGGGCAGTTTGAGGCCCGTCGGCCAGCAGCTTCGTGTCGGTGCGCAGCTGATCGACGCGGCGACCGGGGCTCAGCTCTGGGCCAACCGATTTGACGGTCAAGTCGAAAACGTCCTCGAACTGCAGGATCAAATAGCGCGCGCGATCGCCGGCCGGATCGAACCGGAACTCGTTCGTGCCGAAATTGCCTTGATTAAGCGTCGGCGCGACGCCAACCCAAACGCCTGGTCATGCTTTCGTCAGGGAGCCGGTGTGATCAGTCTCAAAGGCTGGAGCGAAGAAACGCTGACGCAGGCTACGGCGCTGTTGCGGCAAGCCACGACTCTGGATCCTGATTTTGCCCTCGCGCGCGCCCAACTTGCACTTTTTTTGTCGCTGGGCGCGCGGCTTGGCCTTGTCGCAGATGGCGTAGCAGCCGTGAAAGAAGCGCGCGCGGAAGCCGAACGCGCGGTGACGATCGACCAGGATGCTTCCGAGGTCCTAGGCTATGCCGGCTGTGCTTTGGCGGAGCTCGGCGATGTGCAAAGAGGCTCCGAGATACTAGAGCGAGCAATCGAGAACGATCCGAGCAATGCACAGGCATGGGTCGCGCTGGGGACTTCGCTATGTTTTCTCGAGAACACGGGCGATGTGGGACTGGAAAAACTGCGGCACGGGATGCGGCTCAGCCCCCGCGATCACCGGTTGGGATTCTGGGGAACTTTCTATGCGCTGGCTTTGACGAGGCATCGTAGGCTGACAGGGCTCACGATGAAGTCCGAGCAGCCTGCCGTCGCGATTCGCAGTTCTATGTCGCACGTATCGTCCTGGCGCTCACGGCGGCCAGCCTTGGCCGCAAGGAAGAGGCAATCGCGGCGCTGCGCGAGGCACGGCGTCTGCGCCCACGCCTCTCGCTTGAGGAGATTCAGGTTTTGGTCGGGCGTGGCGCGGCACTTCTGGCTCCTTTCTGGTGCGAGGTGTCGAAATCCTCACAGTAATCACCTTCGAAATTCGCCGCGATTACCTTCGTGCACGGTCGCGCCCTGCCCGCAGGCGGACCTGCTCGTCCTGGACTACGTCGCAGAGGCGGCCTGATTATCCAGCGGCAGCGCAGAAACTGACCCTCGCGCGGTCCGTAGCGTGCTCTGGCGTAAGGTGGCGCGCCACGGCCGATGAAGATGGGCAATATTGTTTCGCCGTGGCGCTATGATGTCGTAGCCTATCACACGCTAGAATCCGAGAATATGCGACCGCCTGCGATTTAGCGCTGCTGCGTCACGGGCGGCAGTTTTCTGGTGTCACGGTCGCCCGGATAGGCGAGCACCGAACCATCTCAGGAATTTGGCAAATGTCCGTTGTCGGAAGAAACCCGGAAGAACTATGCTCCGTTTGAGTATTTCGCTGTTTGACCCTGAAGGGACTTCATGGACTGTTCTGCAGATCAAAGCACGCGGCCAACGCGAACTCGTCACCGTGCCGGTCTTGCTACTTCGCCAAATGCCGGCAGCGCCCGTTTAACCATCTCATCGGATGCCGTCAGACTGATACGGAAGTAATCGGTGCATTCATCATACTACCGGGCAGGACGAAGACATCACGATCGGCGAGCGCGTTCCATTGCCTCTGCGGATCGGTATCCACCCATTTGCTCCAGATGTAGAAGGTACCTTCTGGCGCAAGAACTGAATATCCGGCGCTTAAGAGCACCGCCATAAACCGGTCGCGCCGCCGCGTGAGCGCGACTTGGTCGATCGAGAGCTTGTCAAGGTCCGGCACCGCGTATTGCATCACGGCATTGGCAAAGCACCAGCTGAGTGCCATCTGGGTGGAAAACATAACACTCCGAAGAGCGTGTCGATCCGCAGTTGGCATCAAGGGCGACATAGCGAGATAACCGAGCCGCTGTCCCGGTGCGAGTAGCACTTTGCCATAACTATAGGAGATAAGTGTCCACGGATAGAGCGCCGCCGGAACTCGTGAAATCGCGCCCGTCGAAACGCAACTTTCGATAAGGCTCGTCCGACAGGAGAAAGATTCGATGGCCAATTCTGGTCGAGGCGCGCTCAAGCAGATCGGCCAGAGCTTCAAGCGACGCACGGCTGTATATACGTCCGGTAGGATTGTGGGGCGTGTTAACGATCACGAGCCGCGTCTTGGGTCCGATTGCAGCTTCAACCGCAGCTAGATCGAGATCAAACGTCGACGCCTGCAGCTTGATCTTCCGCGGCACGGCATTGGCGGCCAACAGCATCGGCTCATAGCAGAACCACGCCGGCTCCGAATAGATCACCTCGTCACCTGCGTCGACCACAAGCCGAAAGGCGACCATGATGGCAGCGAACGCGCCAGCCGTCAGCGCTATGTCTCCCGATTTAAAGGTAAGGTCCAACTCACGGCCGAGTCGCTCGGCGACAAAGGCCTGCGGGTCTTGCTCGCTCGTCTTATAGGCGAACCAGTTCTTGTCGTGTGGAATTGCCCGCTCTCTAATCGCGGTGACGATACCTTCAATTGGCATTTCGTGTGGATTGCCGAAGGTGAAGTCACATATGCCAGGCTCAAGCCTCCGCTCAGCGTAGCGTGAGCTAAAAAAGAAGGTCTTCACCACTTCGAACGCCGCGTCCGTCGCTATCATCCGAGCCGAAACAGCCGACATACGTTGCCCGATCATTCAGTGAGAACCGCTCAAGGATTGAGTTGTGCGCTTGGCGTAGAGCGTGAAATTTTGAGCTCTTCCTCATTCATGTCTGCGGATACATCAGCGAAGAGAGGCGTGCTCAAATAGCGCTCGCCGGTGTCAGGAAGCATGCAAAGAATGTTTGCTCCTTTCTCCGCCTCAGCTGCAATTTTGAGCGCACCAGCAAAGGTCCCGCCTGAGGTTATACCGACAAAGATGCCCTCATGGGTAGCAAGATCCTTGCTGCAACGAATGGCGTCGGGGCCGGAGATCGGTAAGATGCGATCGATGACCTTCATTGCGACGGCATCGTCGGTGAGTTTGGGGATGAAATCCGGCGTCCAGCCCTGCATCGGATGAGGCTTGAATGTCGGATGTGGTGCTGCCGGAGTACCGTCTGAGTTCCGCGACTGCGCGATGCCACTGGCCAACAGCTGGGCATCATCCGGCTCGCAAACGACAATCTTCGTTTCGGGACGCTCCTTGGCAAGCACCCGCGCGACGCCCTTTAGTGTTCCACCGGTTCCATAGCCCGTAACCCAGTAGTCCAATCGTTGTCCGGAGAAATCGTCGAGTATCTCGCGCGCTGTTGTGCGCGAATGAATGTCAGGATTGGCTTCATTCTCAAACTGCCGTGTCATGTACCAGCCATGCGCATTGGCAAGCTCGATGGTTTTGTTGATCATGCCTACAGCGCGCTCGGCGGCGGGGGTTACGATGACCTTCGCTCCAAGGAACCGCATGAGCTTGCGCCGCTCGACGCTAAATGGCTCTGCCATAGTGATCACCAGCGGGTATCCCTTGGCTGCGCAAACCATGGCAAGACCAATCCCCGTATTTCCGCTTGTCGCTTCTATGACCGTCTGGCCGGGCTTAAGCTCTCCCGACTTTTCGGCCGCCTCAATTACTCCGAGAGCCAATCGGTCCTTCACTGAACCAAGGGGGTTGAAGGCTTCAATCTTTACGAACAGGTTCACGCCCTGCGGCGCCAAACGATTGATTCGCACCACCGGCGTATTGCCGATTGTTTCGACGATACTTTGGTATCTCCGCCCCATGCTTCCCTCCAACATTGCGTTGTTTGCGACCAGGAATGCTGCGCGTCCAGTCGGCACAACCGGCATTGTGTCGAGGCTACTCGGATTCAGCCGTTCCAGCAATCAGCGATGCTAAGTGCAATTGCCGCGCGCCGTACACTTCCGCCTCGTTTCTCAGGGCGTCCCCGACATCACCCGCCCGTCCGGATTGATCGTATGGGAGCAAATGGCCCATCCTCCGGTATTGTACCTAGCGGAAGAGCTACCGCCTGTGCTTTGATAGGGGCAGATAGATTTCACCGACCCAGGGGGCCTTCTTGCCCAACGAGCGCGTGGAACGGCGACTGGCGGCTGTACTGGCGGCGGATGTCGCCGGCTATAGTCGGTTGATGGGTAGAGACGAGGAGCGCACACTTGCGCAGCTAAAGACGTTTCGAAAGACGCTTGTCGATCCTGGGATTGCCACGCACCGCGGCCGCATCGTCAAGACCACTGGCGATGGCATGCTGGTCGAGTTCGCTAGTGCTGTCGATGCAGCGCGCTGTGCGGTGGAAGTCCAACGAGAGATGGCTAAGCAAAACGCCGGCGTGCCGCCGGAACTCAGGATCGAATTTCGCATCGGTATTCACGTCGGCGACATCATCATCGACGACAACGACATCTTCGGGGATGGTGTCAACATCGCAGCGCGCCTTGAAGGCATCGCTGAGCCAGGTGGTGTCTGTGTCTCCGATGATGCGCATAGGCAAATTCGCGGCAAGATCGATATCGCCTTCGAGGACATTGGGGAGCAGATTTTAAAAAATATTGTCGAACCGATGCACGCATGGCAAATACGGCTTGCCGGCGAGGCCACTCCTGCAATCCGATCAAGTTCATCTCCTAAACAAGTTCAAGATCTAGCGCTGCCCGACAAACCGTCCATCGTCGTCCTGCCGTTCGACAACATGTCCGCTGAGCCGGGTCAAGACTACCTCGCTGATGGAATTGTCGAGGCCATTACCGCAGCGCTTTCATGCATCCGCTCTTTTTTCGTCATCGCCCGTAGTTCAGCATTCACCTATAAGGGCCGCGCCACAAATGCGCGCGACATCGGCAAAGAGTTGGGCGTTGCCTATTTGCTCGAGGGTAGCGTGCAGAAAGCCGGCAACCGCCTCCGCATTATCGTTCAGCTAATCGAAACCGAGGGGGGTGCACACGTCTGGAGTTCGCGCTTTGACGGCGCAATCGACGAGTTCTTTGATCTCGAAGATCGAATAACGGAGCAGGTGGCAGGGGCTCTACAACCCTCCATCCGCATTGCTGAGATTGAGCGATCACGACGCAAACGGCCGCAAGACCTAGGCAGCTACGACTATACTATGAGGGCAATGCCTCATGTCTGGGCGCTTGAGAAGGAAGAAAGCGTCAAAGCGCTCGCGCTTCTGGAAAAAGCGCTCGCGATTGATCCCGAATACCCCCTAGCCTTGTCGCTTGCTGGTTGGTGCCACGCCCAGCGCTCAGTCTACAATTGGGCGGATGACATCGCGGAGAGTCAGGCGATGGCGCGATCGTTCGCCGAGCGGGCAGCAGAGATGAGCGGCGACGATCCTGTTATTTTAGCGGTACTCGGCGCAGTGCATACCTTTGTACGCAACCATGGAACCGCGCGTGTGCTGCTTGAGCGCGCCGTCGCAATCGATCCTAATGCCGCATGGGCTTGGACTCGGCTCGGCTGGATCGAGAACTATGCTGATCAGCCTCAAAAGGCGATCGAAAAATTCGAGCGCGCTCTGCGCCTGAGCCCGATCGATCCAATGAACTTCAACAACTATGTAGGCATGGGCTCGGCGCATGAAGTAGCGCAAGAATACGATAAGGCCGCGACATTCTACCGACGTGCCCTCGAGGAACGGCCAAACGCTAGTTGGATATACCGCAATTTAGCATCGTCTCTGTCGGGAGCCGGCCGGGTCGAAGAGGCCAAACAAGCCTTTGCGGAGGTGATGCGTAGCTACCCCGATCTGACGGTTTCAAAATTCAAACAAGCAATGGTCTTTTCCCCCGCAGCCCTGAACCGTATGGCAGAAAATCTCCGAAAGCTCGGGTTGCCTGACTGAATGGGGCAATCCAGCGTTAGACGTAGTCGTTTCGCTTTCCGTTCGATTGCGCGCCAAGGCGGCAAAAAACTAAGGCTGGCCGGTTCCGTTGTTGATGGCACATTTTGAGACGTGCCGCGCCCGAAAAGATTCGAACTCCTGTCCCAGATTCATCGCAAAGATACGAGGCGGCGATTTTCTCTTCGATATTGATCTGCGGTCCCCGCTCTTTAGCTGAATGAGCGCGCGCGAGTGGCGTCTCTGAATGCTTTGTCTAGAGCAAATGTGCGCCTGTCATTCTCGATGGATCCGGTCACACTTGCCCGCAGCCGGACCTGCTCCGTCGCCCGGCCTCTGCGTTCCTCAGAAAAAGCCAAAGCCGTCCCGGCGGTTAGACCGGGACGGTGAGTGAGTTATAACGAAAGTGGTTGCGGGGACACGCAACACCCGATTCTTGCGATTGGTCGAGAGACATATCCCGCGGTTGCGGGTGAAGGCGCGGCAGGGACTAGCCCGGCGGGCAGATAGAGCTTTGGGAGGATTTCAGAAGGTCCGTGCTCACAATTCGCGTTGCGGCTGAGACCTTGGATGAGGTAGCGACATCAAATGTCGGCAAGCCAGCCAACCTGCGAAGCATAGCGCAGCAGGTCGGCGCGAGAGTGAATTTCCAATTTGGCCAGGCCTCGCGATTTGAAAGTTTCGATGGATTTCACACCGACGCCGATCCGGTGCGATATTTCTTTGTTCGTGAGCCCGAGCGACGAAAGCTTGAGCACTTCGGTTTCTCGATCGGTCAAATCCCGGCCCTCCGGCATCGCGACTTGATCGTGGGCCAGGGAGCGGCTCAGGACCCGGTTTACAACGGCCGGATCGATGTAAATTCCCCCGGCGATTACCGATCGAATGGCAGAGACCAGATTCGCAGCCGCGGATCGCTTGACGACGTAACCGCGCGTGCCGGCATCGAGAGCCTGCCTCAGATAAGCTCTGTCCTCGTGCAGAGTGAGCAACAGAATTTTTATGTCACTTGCTTCCTCGGATAGCCGGCGCGTGAGCACGATACCGCTCATACCCGGCATCGAAATGTCGAGGATAGCGATATCCGGCCTGGTATCACGGATAACCCTCAGGGCTTCCGGTCCGGATGTGGCTTCGCCAACGATCTCAAAATCGGGTTCCAACTCGATGAGGTTGCGCAATCCCGTCAGCACGATCGGATGATCATCGGCGAGTACGATGCGCGTCCTTTCTGTCATAGCAAGGCCTCCCCCGGTTCAACGGGAATGCGCGCGAAGAGCGTCGTTCCAGCGCCCTCGCTTGATTCGATCTCCAGCGTACCTCCAATCATCGAAAGTCGTTCTCGCATGCTCGCTATGCCGAGCGCACCGTACTTGTTCGGTGCGCCCGGCTTCTCTTCGGGTTCAAAGCCGGGTCCATCATCGTCGATCGTCAGTTGAATCACCGCGCCCGCGCGATTGACGACAACGCTAACCTGATTTGCTTTGCGCGCGTGCTTTGCAATGTTGGTGAGAGCTTCCTGGATGACGCGATAGATCGTCGTTCGCACGTCGTCGGGAAGGTCGTCGACATCCCTCTTCTTGCCATAAAATCCCGCGGCAATTCCGGTTTGATCGCTCCAGTCGGCGACGTAATTTTCCAGCATTGCCGCCAGTCCAAGTTCGTCGATCGATGCGGGGCGCAATTCCCAGGCGACCTGGTGCAGCGTGCTGCCCATCTGATCGAGCAAAGCATTGAGCTTTGCAAGCTGTTGCCGCCCGTCGGGGTCGAGAAACTTCTCGATGCCTTTCGCGGCCAGCGTGGCGGCAGTCAACGCCTGTCCCGTCTGATCGTGCAGCTCATGTGACAGCCTGAGGCGCTCATCCTCCGATGAACGCATCAGGTGGCGCCGAAGGCGGTCGCGCTCGGTTAACGCATTGGAAAGAGCCTTTTCAGCAAGGCTGCGCTCGGTGATGTCGATCACTGTCGCCATCGTATAATGCGCCGCCTGAATGACGATCGGATGGAGTCCGACTTCGATCGGGAATTCGCTGCCGTTTTTTCGCCGGCCCAGAACTCTTCGTTCGGCGCCCGAGCGCGGTATCGGATTGCGGGCGAAGCCTTCCCGATGCCTCACATGCTGTTCGCGCAGCTCGCTGGGGATGAGCGTCTCGACAGGTTGGCCGATCAGCTCCCTCTGTGTGTAACCGAACATTTTCTCAAGCGTGGCATTCGCCAAAAGCACAATGCCATTGTCGTCCACCAGAACGACGCCGTTCGGAGCCGAGTCGAAGAACAGGGCGAATTCCTCGAGCGTCGGCTTGCGATCGATGCCCAGTGTGCCAAACCTGTGCTCGAGGCGGCCACCCAATAGATGCGTCAGCCCGATTGCGAACGCAAATACCAGCGCTCCGGCGGTCGCGGTATATGCAATTGTATTTCGGGCAGATGCGTCAAGCACGGCAACCTTCACGCCGACCGCGACAAGCCAGCCGGTGGTTTGCAGCCGGCGGAACACCAGATGAAGCGGGATCCCCTCGCGGTTTATATATTCACCAATGCCCTCGGTTCTGGCGGAAGTAAGATCCGCGAATTCTGGGAAGAATCTTCGTTCCCTCATACAACTCGGTCTTTTCCGAGCGCGCGACGATTGTGTTGCTGCGGTCGACGATAACCGCCATGCGGTCTTCTCCGAGCGCATTTTGCAGCATCTCGGAAAAATTGTGGGCCGGTATCCCGATTGACAGAACATATTCAGCGGTTCCGTTCCGCATCACAGGCATGATCGTGGCGACAAGAAACCGTTTGCTGTTAGGGCCGAAGTACACGTCAGAAATTACGGCTTTGCCAGTCTGAACCGCGCGCTGCTCAGCTTCGCGGCGGATCTTGGGTAGTGCCAATTCAGGGGTGTCCTGCTGCGGTCCGGTGCTGAATATCCTTTGGTCCGACTCAGGACGGCGCACCGCTATCTGGACGTCAAGCTGGCGTGATATCTCGAATGCGCTTTGCCGAAATCCTTCGAGATCTCCGATTCGCAGGAAATGCGATTCCGCCAGGACGACGAGCAAGGCTGTTGTGCTCTCAATCTCCCGGTCGATTTCGACGCTGAGTTGCCTCAGCGTGTGTCCGAGCCCCTCCTCGATGTGAATTCGTTCGGCGGAAATCGACCGCAACGACAGCATACCGGCCAGGACAAGGGCCGGTGCCAGGATGATTGCAACGAGCAAGCACAGCCGGGTTCGGAGCGCGAATCTCCGCGGGCCCGGTACCGCAAGGTATCTCGCGAGCCCGGACAGCTCTCTTTGTGACAAGCTACGTTGCAATCTGAGCTTTCCCGCGCTCAAGAACCGGCGCTCGTGGCATCGAACTCAAACCCGAATCTCCCCCTCGAAGATTGCGGTACATCAAGAATGCCCTTCGACAGGACATGTGGGGCATACTGAAATACCAGCGCCACTGATTAGCATCTCCGCGAAAAGCGTTGCCAGTTGAATCACCTCAATAAAATGCGGCGCGTGTCAGGTTTTGCCTGACACAAGGGAGGAACGTCCCCCCTATTTCGCCGGCAAGGGGAATGTAATTATCCGGCAAATGAACAAGTCGTAGGGGGACGTAGTCATGCAGTGGCATCCGTCATCATCGCTGCAGCAGTCGCCCGAAGCGATCGAGAAATTTATCGGCGAACAGAACATAGCTCATTACAAGAAATGCCTCGCAGAGACTTCTGACGAGAAGCAGCGGCAAATTCTTCAGAAATTGCTCGCCGATGAATTGGCAAACATGAACTGGCTTGAAAGGTAGCGCTGCGCAAGGTGCGAGATCGGCGGAAATGGATCGGTTTCACGCAAGTCATGAATTGGCTTGAGATGCATTAATGAGGCGTTCGTTGCTTAAAGCGGACATTGTACAGGGGGCAACCGCCATGACAGATGTGATGCTGCGGACATGGGCTGTCGGCCATCTCGTAGTCTTGCGAGGCGCGCTGGATGAGGCAGTGAGGTCTTTGTCCAAAATCGAGCGAACTCCCGCCGTTAAGGCATGCCTCGCTGACAAGCTTCTCAGGCTTGCCGCGAGCGGAGAGATCGATCCTGTCAGACTTAGCAAAGCCGCTCTGATCGGAGTGCAAGAATCTTGTGCCACATGCAGAGGCTGCGAAGGCGTCAGCCCACCATCTAATGCCGATTGGGTAGATCGATTTTGCGCCAGTCAGGTCGAAGTGGGGCCCACCCAGCGACGACAATGCTAGCGCGATAGGGACCGCCAGGATGCCCTCACATTTGGCGGCCCCATTTTTTATGGATCAGATATGTTACGGCGAATTTTCCGGCACTCGCTCACGATTGATCCGCATCGATGCTCCTTCACGACTTAATCGATCTGCTTCCGGGCGACCGTGTTCGAATGAGAGGAATTCACCAAATGGAATGGAAACGACCAAACACTCAACCCCGGACAAAGCGCGCATCAGATAAGGTCGAAAATCTGGCCAAGCTTATGTCCGAGCTGCAACGACTTCGCGAGAAAGTTCAGAGAGCTGAAGCCGGACGAAGGCTACGCCGCCTCGGTGTAGAGCAGTCAACCTGCCGTGAGTATACAAGACGCTGGAGTGTCCTGAATGCTGACCGCGTCACAATGCCAAGCACTCGCCAGCGAGTACAAATCTCTCGCGCGACAGCCTAATGTTTCCGAGGAGCGCGCGGCTATGCTGGTAAACATTGCCCGGACTCTTGTTGGTCTGGCGACGCAGCTCGACAGGCTCGCCGCCAATATGAGGGACAATGCAAAGTAAGGCCGCCTCATGTGTGGATGGCCCCCGACTTGCAAGAGTTTTTTTCGCGTGATGAACAGTGGTCGCTTGCAGTCATGTGTCCGGCCTTTCAGTGCGGTCTGACATGACCGCTGGCCTTGATGGATTCCGCGGGTCGAGGCCTTATCAGTTGGTCGGGATCGGAATCCCGCTGAGGCGGTCAGGTTTCTCTCGATCCGTCGGGTGACCGACCGTGCCATCACGTGTTTTTACTCTCGCAAGCTTGCGGCACGCCGCGCGGCTTAGCAGTTCATGCTGCCACTGCTGCGTGTCAGTAGGTGTGCTGTCTGCTCATGACGGCCCAAGCTGTAAATAGGCGTCCAAGTGACCCCTCCATCGCTCAGCAGATCAATAGCTTAGCTCGCCGATCGGCGTCGGGACCCCGCGCCGGTTAGCAGCAGCCTAAGGAATTCACCAAGCGCCAGCTTTATGCCATGCTAGCTGAAGCGGTCAGGAATGCGGAATAACGGTAGTTGCACGGGAGCCCGCTGCTACGGCAACGCCAAGCCCGCCGACGAGCACCTTGGCTCAGCTAGAACCTTCTGGTTTTTCCTGATCAGGGTTTCGTCTACCACTGGCCCCCTCGAAGGAGACATCATGGACCTTTACGCAAAGACCGTCGACGATTTAACGCAAGCGCTGAAGCGGCTACCCGCCAATACACGTGGGCGCCTCTCATTCGATGACTACGAGAGCATTACCGCCGAGGAATTTGACGAATTCTCCACCGCCGGCCGTAGCGATATCGGTGGTGCAGCGGCTGAGGCAAGGTGCCGCCTAGATCCACCGCATGATACGGGCGTGTTTTTCGTGAAGATCTAGCTGGCCGATCCTATCGTACCTCGGCGTCGATACCATGGCCTCCACGGTGCACTGCGTTGACGATGAGATTATCGGATGGCTGGAGCGCCGTGCATTCGCGATGTCAGCGTCCGTCAGCGCGGCACGTATCCTTGCCCACGCGACTTTAACTTGGCCCTTGCAGTTTTCGAGGTCAGCGCCGTGACCGCTGTCACCGCCGTACGATGGTTTGCCGCAGACGCTGCAGCCCAACCACCATTGATCGGCAAGGGATGCCACGCCCGAGCTTTTCATGATCCGGCCAATGGGCATGCGGTGCCAGATCACCACCGATGAATCAACGCTCGGGTCGTCCTCGTTTAGTGGGTGCATCTGCAAGGGGAGAAAAGCCACGGCCCCGCCGAGGGGGGTGGGAACGGCGGAGCCGTGTAAACCACGATACGGAGATCGTGGCTAATTGGAAAAAGTGGGGACCGGGACAAAGGGACCATCCGGGTCGTCCCTTACTAAAACCGAAACAAACTTGATTTAGCTAGCAGGATCGCAGAGCATATTGATCTCGCGCAATGTCCGGCACCTGACTATGCAACTAAATTGGCACGCTGACAGGAGGTGAAAAATGGCTCTCCTAAAACGAGAATTGTATCGTCAGGTAAGAGGCCCGGAAATCACCCACGGGGATTGCTGTACCCTTGTCTTCGATACAGACAGTAAAAGTTTGTATGTCGAGCGTGAGGTGACGCACTTAGAGGCGAACGTTGGGGGCGCGCTCGACTACCAAACAGCGACAATGGATATTGCGGGTTATCTCAAGCAAGGTGGCCAAACTGCCGGGCACCGCGAGCTGTGGCGGTTGCTGAGATCGCTGTTCAAAGAGGACAGCAATCCGGACGAGGTGATGGAGCAAGGTCGGGACTGACGTTGTGAGCAATTCGCCGCATCGGTCATTCCCACGTATCAAACGAACGGACCTCGCTCGACTTGCGAAAATTGCTCACGACGATTTTGCCGATCTTTGCCGACGGCAGAAATATGCCAGTCAATATGCCAACCGCTTGCGGCTGATCTGTTTGTGCCAAGGCACCGCTCGTCATTACGTCCATCATGATCGCGGCGTTCAGGACTTCGACCTATGGGGCTTCTTTGAAGAGGATCGCAGCCACGCATTTCCATATCGGCGGCGCGCGAACACGATTTCGGACCATCGAAATTCGGACGCAACCAGACGACGGCGACGCCTTCAAGGGGCGCCGGGTAGACGTGATCGGTCGGTCTATCAGGATGTCCAGGAACGAGACGCCGATAGAGGGTACGCATCCGACGAGCGCCGTCTTGTCTGACGGGTGGTATTTCGCGAAGCGTGTGACCTTAAGTCTAGCTTTAAGGTCATCAGGCGATGCGGGTCGAGGTCGACCCGAGCGACAAACGGGTGCCGGACATGACCGCAATGGCGGCGCAAGCGCTCGCCGGATTCGGAAATCGCCCTGGCCGAAAACTCAAAGCATCTTGCCCATTCCGAAATAAGTGATCGGCCACAACGGTTATGTGGCAGGCTTTCCTAGCCCAGCTTTTGGGTTTGCCACCATGACATCCAGCACTGTCGCGTCGAAATTGGAGAATTTCAAATGAGAAGATGGATAATCGTTGTAGGGATTACCCTATGCGTAGTCACAGACGATGCCGCGCTTGCACAAGAAGGGGGTGTTGTGACCTGCTCCGGCATACTGATCGAGGTCGATATGATTCCTGGAGCAGATTTTCCGATGGCTGTGATTTATGACAATGCCGACGACGGCCTCGCCCGCCATACGTGCGTCCTTGATCTAGGTCATGCTGAGCGCTGGCCATTAAAAGGCGTTTGCTGGATAGGCGAAAAATGCGTGCTTAGAGGTCCATACTTCAAGAGGATCGCCAACACCTATTATATGCGAACCTGGGATAAGGCCGAAGCCCCCGGTCACCCTCCTCTGTAATCCTCCGTTCGCCGACAATCTTATACCAAATCTCAGCAATTGTGACTCGTTGACGATTCCCAAATCAGTTTTGCTCTGATTCATTGGTGGCGAACGATGGAGGTTCGTCATGTCCATTCCAGTACCGTTGCGCGGGGACTTCAAGGCATCTCAACTGCGCGCACTTGCGAGGAAGACGAAGGATGGCCCGCAGGCTCGGCGGCTTTTGGCGCTGGCGGCGATTTACGATGGGGCGACCCGCACCGAGGCGGCGAGGATTGGCGGCGTGACGCTGCAGATCATCCGGGACTGGGTGATGCGGTTTAATGCGCGGGGGGCTGCCGGCCTGCTTGACGGCAAATCGCCAGGTCAACCCTCGAGGCTCAATGATGTGCAACGCCAGGCGATTGTGCGGATGATCGAGAGCGGCCCGATCCCGGCGATCCACGGGGTCGTGCGCTGGCGGCTGATCGATCTTTCGCAATGGATATACGAGGAGTTCCGCATCACGGTCGCCAAACAGACGCTGAGCCGGGAGCTTCGCGCGATGGGCTACCGCAAGCTCTCAGCACGACCCCGCCATCATGCCGCAAGCCGAGGGAGCAATCGAGGATTTTAAAAAAAGTTCCCAGCGCGTCTGGATGAGGTCGCGCGCGAAAAAGCGATCGACGTCGGCAAGATAGAAATTTGGTTCCAGGACGAGGCTCGGATCGGCCAGAAGAACAAGATCACCCGCAGGTGGGCGAAGCGCGGCACTCGCCCGAGCGCGCCGCGGGATCAGCGAACCGCATCGACCTATATCTTCGGTGCCATCTGCCCGAAACAGGGCAAGGGCGCGGCTCTGATCCTGCCCTTCTGCAATACCGAAGCGATGAACCTGCACCTCGCGGAAATCGCCAAGGCGGTCGCACCAGGAGCCCACGCCGTCCTCCTCGTCGATCAGGCCGGATGGCATCTGTCAGCAAGATTGCTCATTCCCGCCAACATCACCATTATCCCGTTGCCGCCGAAATGCCCTGAACTCAATCCGATCGAAAATATTTGGCAGTATATGCGCGACAACTGGCTCTCCAATCGCGTCTTCAAATCCTACGACGATATCGTCGATCACTGCTGCTACGCCTGGAATACCCTTGTCGACCGACCCTGGAAGATCATGTCCATCGGACTGCGCCAATGGGCGCACGAGTTCTAATCAGTGAGACTTGGTATTAGTCGCGATGCCGCGAAGCCAAATACTGTTCTAACCGTGTGCGCGAATTCAATCATTACCAGCGATGTGGGCCGCCTCGGTTTTGGCGGCCTCCCCCTTCGTTCAATTCAACGTCCGTTCTTAGACGCTTCCCAAAGGCGGATACGTCCTCGTAACCGAGCTGAGGGAGTATGAAAATGCAGGATCAAATTAATGCGACCGACGCGTCCCCAAGCTCCGTGGCTGTGATCTCGTAGCCAACCAGGTCGAAAATGTCGGCGCCAGCGGATACCCTAATGCCCAAGGTAAGCGCATTGATGCGGATTCAATTAGTGAGAAGCCGTCGCTGATGTCCTCAGCTCGGCGGCGGCTTTTCTACCGAATGATCCAGTAGGCCTTGGCGCGCTTGCCGCGCGGTGCAGGTGCCGCTTTCGGCTTATGCTTATGCAACGCTCGTATCATTGCGATCCGCGCCATCATCGGGTCGCCACCGTTCTCGCCGATCAGCATCAGCACCTCGGTGGCGGCCTCAAACCGGGAAATTCTCCTGCTGCACAAAAGCAAGGCCCCGGAACCGCCGCTCCGAGGCCTTACAGACCGGAGGAGTACATCCGCCCTCCCGGCCTATGTTGCAGATAATGGCATCGCTGGCGGGGCTGTCAAACGGGTAGTGTCCCACCTCAGAGGGGCGCGAACAGATCGGCCCGGCTGGGCTGACGTCAGGTGATCAGCTCCCGAAGGCGCTCTATTTCGGCAGCTGACTTTTCCAATCGATCAGCGGCCTGATCCAAGAGGCCAGCGTCCTCCTTTGCAGTCGCATAGCCTGCTGAATCGTTATCACGCCTAGTCTGTTCAGCCCATTCTCTAAGCCTTTTTGCGATATTGAGCATCTCTGGAACGTCTACCATCAGGGTCACTCCTGCTTCCGGTCATATCTGGCGAACGCTTCGGCGCTGGCTCCCGCTTGCAAGCAAGTCGCACCTACCGAACAGGCTGAGCCACCAAAAAAAATAGATCGACGATGACTGCTTACCAAAAGCTCGTCCGATCGCCTTCAGCGACTCTCCGCGCTTCCATCGATCCCATAACTCCGTTTTTTCTGCCGAGTAAATCCTCCATGAAATTTGTGACCCATCAAACCACACTCCATCTCTCCTTCAAGATAAAGTGTTGCGTCGACCGGTTGAGACCACCGATCAATTCTGGACAGAGGACCTGATCATGATTGAAAAATACGACAGGTGCTTGCAGAGATGCAGTGGGTAAATCAAATGCCCCTTGTCCAGGCTCAGCATGTCTCGGCATGTTGAGCCTGGAAGACGCTATAACTTTCCTGCGTAGGCTCCAGGAGTTTGGAATCACGCCCGGCCAACAACCGAAACTCACAGCAACCCCTCCGGGGCCACGAAGCTGTTCCGAACGTCAATCCCAATTTCCATCGAACACTCTTACGATTCAAAGTCCTGGCGTCATCTGCTGCCGCAGGAGTTTGGTCCTCCTATACTACTTGCTACAACAGCTTCGTTTGCTGGCTTCGAGCTGGCGAGAGGAAGCTCGAAGCTAACGTGGCTCTCACGATGCGCCTGTCAAGCGTGCCTAAACATCACTCAATGAGACATCAGACAACAGATCGGGCTCGAAGTCAGCAGATCATGGGTCGGGGCGCATCGAGCTATCGGCTGTGCTGGAGGCTATGGGCGCCACGCCGGAAGCAAGAACGGGCCCGATCCGCTTCAACCTCGGGCGCGGAACGACGGGCGAAGAAATTGAAGTCGTGTTTTAACGCCTGAATGGCGCCCTCGCCATCGCGTCATGATTTGCGAAGCATTCGACGCGGAGTCGGGGCCTCGTGCCGAGATCATGAAGAGGTCAGGCCGTGGAGATCGAACGCACTACATTCGGCACCATCACGATTGACGGAAAGACGTATGAACACGACGTGATCATTCGTCTGTCTGTCCGGCGAAGTGGCAAGGCGGAAGAAAAAACTATCGAAGAAGTACTACGGTACCTCGCATGTCCTCTCGAAGGATGAAGCGAAGTTCGTTTTTGAGAACGGATGCGAGCAGCTAATTCTTGGCTCGGGCCATATGGGCAATGTGCATCTATCGCCGGAAGCTGAGGCGTATTTTGCGAAAAAGGGCTGCAAGGTCCTTTTGCAGCCGACCCCCAAGGCGATTCATACGTTCAACAACTCGCATGCGAAGAAGATCGGCCTTTTTCACGTTACTTGCTGAATCGGGCCGGCCGCGACTGCGCTGCGGCGGATGAGCAAAAGCCGGCCGACTAGTCGATGCTCGCCGAATTATCTAGGCGTAAAGTTGTTCGCCGTCGCCAGCACGCCCCGCTCGTCGGTTTCCAGGCCAATCTTTTGGGCCAGCATGACGTCGCCCGCGACGAGATGATCGTTAGGCACGAAGCACCAGCCCTCTCTCGGCAGGCCGGAATCGTCTAGCTCGAAGACGTTCGATGCCGTGCCGTGGCATATCCGGTATCGCTTGCCGGTGTGGCAGCCGATGACCTCGAAATATTTGTGCGCGTCATACTGCGTCAGTTGCTCTTGCGAAAGCCATTCCCTGAAGAGCTTGAGGCCGCGCAGCTCGCTTGTATCGGGCCGCTGGTGCCAGTCGCGAAAGGCTCGCGCCAAGTGTGAGCAGGCCGCTAGGAGCCGTCGGAGCTGACTGATCGCAACGTGAAACAGCGCCACTAACACGAACCGCGTTTTAGCCGCCGACGAGCCGCGGAAAAAACAGGGTTTCCTCCGCGGTCGGATCAAACGTGCGCGTCACGACCGGCTCTCCAGAAGCGGTACGGGTTGCCGCAGTGAAGCCAGCACCCCTTAGTGCCTTGAAGCGGCGCTCGGCCTTCAAGAGGGCCTTCGCATCCTTCGCATCGAAGTTGTGCCGAGTATCGCCGTTGTGGTCCATGATGATTTGGGTTGCCATCGTACGCTCCTCGTGTTGGCCGCCAGATCAAGCGATGTTGCTAATCCCACATAGGAGGAAAGGTTCCGCCTCGACCATCCTCACCGGAAAGCAGAACGAGATAGTTCACGGCGTGATATCTCCGCCTGTTGCGCATACGCAGTGAGCGGCTAGCCTGCTACCACTCCGCCGATCAGCCTAATGAACTCGCGTCGTCGCATGCCGCCTAGGCTCAGGATGAGGCACTGCAGCGAATAGCGTCTTTACGATCAGCTCGTCGGTGAGAGCTATGAGGAACGGCAGAACCTCAAGGCCGAAAACCGAAGCTCAAAAACACTACAGCCCTCCGATGATGACGTGCAGGACCAGCGTAAGAAAAGAGGCCCCCAATATTGCCACTAGGCCGTCAATGGCTACGTCCAACACGGACTCTTCGATTCCAACTATCCAATCAATCATCCAGCGCATCGGAGCACCTGGGGATCTTGACGTTAAACTCAATCGTCTTTCCTCGAGGAGGACGGATTCGACATGTCTCACTTACGCGCGCGCCAGCTCTGCGCACGTTCCGCCTCGACATGGGCGGTGAGCTTCGCTTCTTCCTCCGCCAGTAGCTGCAGCAGGATTTTACGCTTGTCCGGATGAGTTTCCGTCTCCAGCAGAAGCTTAAAATGGGCGATGTTCTGAGTCTCGATGAAACTTTGCATCCAATTGCCCTTAAATTGGTGCTTGCAGTTCCCCATGGATCCAGCGGCTCCATATTTTGGACGCCATGGGGTCTTCTTCCGAAAGGTGATTCATCTTTTTTGCGTTTTCACATTTCGTACGTATCTTCATTTTTTGTGCGCGCTCGCATTCCGCACATATCTTCGCGAGGAGTTTGCGGTTGTGGCAGTCAATCAGCAAAGTGGGTGGGGTCATGGACGCCCCCTCAGGCGGGAGCACGACACACTCCCGGTGAATGCCTATCGTTCGATGAAGTGAAGCCATGGGAACTCGCCGGAATGCTAAAGGCGAGTCCGGTACCAGACATAAATAGCAAAAATAGTTGGGCCACCACCGCCTGCCGCTAACAAACAGACGGCCAAGCCTGACCTAGCGCGTGATCCCGCTCAACCAGCTCGTGAGCGCCGGGCGAACCGGCTGGCATCGCAGCAGCCTCCATCGGGCCGGAACGTTCAAGCTGGTGAGGGGTTGGAAAATCCCTATCTGAACGCCATCGTTGGAGCCTCCAGATGCCCCGCTACTTTTTTCATTTGAATAGGAACGAAGAAGCGGGCGTCGATAACGACGGTTTGACCTTCCTGGATCACCAAGCCGCATGGGAGGAAGCTACGATGGCTTGCGGTGAAATGATCCGTACGATCGACGGTCACTTGCAACCGGGCGAAGGCTGGCAGATGGAGGTTACTGACGAAGCGGGCAAGCTTATTTACCGCCTGCGTTTCATCGCGGAATTGTTTGAGTAAGGACCTCGCAATCGTCCGGTATCGGACCAGGTATAGGTATGATATAAACTGCCGCCTTCACATTGCGCGTCAGCGGGTCTATTGCGTGCGGTCAATTCCTACCCATCCCCTGGACAACAAACTTCTGTCAGCTTTGCCGCGCGCTCAATACAATCTGTTGGCACCGCACCTGGCGACCGTCTCACTCCCTTCAGGTGCTGTGCTTTTTGAACCGGGCGATAAGGTCGACCACGTTTACTTTCCCCATTCGGGAATGCTGTCGTTACTTGCCGTAATGCGAGACGGGAACGGAATTGAAACCGCAACGGTAGGCCGTGAAGGCGTCGTCGGCGCAATGGCTGGGCTGAGGCCGTATAAGTCGTTTGTTCGCGTCGTTGTGCAGATGCCGACGCAAGCAAGCAAGATCGCTTCGCAACGTTTTAGGACTGTGGTCGCGACTAGCGAACAACTGCGAAATCTCTGCATCGAATATAATGAAGTGTTGCTATCACAAGCACGCGTGATAGCGGCGTGCAATGCGCTCCACTCGGTTGAAGCCCGATTTTGCCGATGGTTGCTGCAATCAGCAGACCGAGCAAACAGCGATACGGTCGCTCTCACCCAAGAATTTCTGGCAGAAATGCTTGGCGTACGACGGACGTCGGTGACCGCAGTCGGCAAAACGCTTCATGATCAGGGAATTATTAATTACTCCCGTGGCGTGATTCACATACTGGATCGCCATAAGCTAGAGCAGATGTCGTGTGAGTGTTATAAAAGGCTTTTAGACCAATCTGCGATGCTCCAAAGCATTCTTGGCCAAGTCTGAATTTCCGCCTTCTGCCGCAATGCATTCAAGCAGTCGTCGCAAAACTTTTTTCATCGTTGAGTCGGCAAATAGACCGACAATTCTATTTCTCCCTGGGCACAAGTTTCAGGTCCACGAGTGCGGGGGGGTGTGATGGTAGATGGCATTTTTCAACCAGAGGAACTTAGCTTGTTTCGCGATATTTTTGACGAAGCAGTTGGCGATCTGCCACCCCAAATGCGTACGCCGGTCAATCAAGCCCGTATCGCCAAACAAATACTGGATTGTGCGGCTACTGGCGAACGAGACCCGATGGAGCTTCGCGTGGCGGCGGCACTCAACGATTCACGAGCGGCGTAACCCGCGGATTAGGACAGCGGCCACGTAGCCACCACGCCGCCAAGAAGTGTGATGAATTCGCGCGCCGCATAAGCCCTGTGCAAGGCAGAAGGAGTACCACTTTGCGATCAGCGGCGTTGGGGGTCTTTGGGGGCGGTAGTCTTGGCGGCCCTTATCCGATTGGAATCGCCACGAAACCGGTCGTATCACGATGCTTTATGCGAAGCAGAACCGCGCGTCTCGACTGAGCTCGGGCCTCCTCCACAAACTTGCGAACGTCGGCAGGCGTCTTAACCGGATGGCGACCGACGTCCAAGACAATATCGCCAGCCTGCAGCCCGCTTTCTGCCGCGCGGCTGCTCGGATCGATTTTAACAACGGCGACCCCCTCCTCACCAGCACCCGCTACGGCGCTTGCAGGGACGAGCGTCAGACCAAGGATCGATGGTTCGTTCGGCGCCTTCTTTTCTTCGGCTTTATCCTGTGCCGACGACGTAGCGGGCAGCTCGCCGAGCGTTAACACAGCGGTCTTTTCCTTTCCGTTGTGGAAAACGCCAAGCTTGACCGAAGTGCCAGGCGCCATCGCGGCAATTCTCCTGGCGAGGTCGCGAGGATCCCTGACCTCCTGCCCGTTCAAGGAGGTAATGACGTCGCCCGTTTCGATGCCGCCCTTGGCAGCTGGGCCCCCGGACTCGGCAATTGCCACGAGAGCGCCACTCGCCTCTTTCAAACCTATGGCATCAGCGATCTCATGATTGACCGGTTGAATCTGTACGCCGATCCAGCCGCGTGTGACGTGACCTTTCTCCTTAAGCTCCTGGAGAACGAGCTTCACCGTTTCCGCTGGAATGTCGAAAGCGACACCGACTGAACCGCCAGATGGGGAATAGATCGCGGTGTTGACACCAATCACCTCGCCTTTCACGTTGAATGTCGGCCCTCCTGAATTGCCTTTGTTCACGGGCGCGTCGATTTGAATAAAATCCTCGTAGGGGCTCTCGCCGATGTCGCGTCCGCGCGCCGAGACGATCCCGGCTGTGACCGTTCCGCCGAGCCCAAACGGATTACCCACGACAAGGACCCAATCTCCGATACGGGGTTCGTTCGCCGCGAACCTCACATATGGTAAGTCGGTCGGCAGGTTGACCTTGATGAGAGCTAAGTCGGTTTGTGGATCGGCGCCGATTAGCTTTGCCTGGTAGGTCTTTCCGTCGTCCATCGTCACCTCGAAGCTTTTCCCATTCGCGACGACATGATTATTGGTCACGACGTAACCGTCTGCGGAAATGAAAAATCCCGATGCCACCGACGTTTCTGATTTCGGAGAGGGATTGTCGGGAACCGGAACTCCGAACTGACGGAAGAAGCGATCCAGCGGCGATCCGGGAGGAAATGGAAGTTCCTGTTGGCTATCGCCAGAACTGACTGACTCCCGGACCTTCACGCGAATGCCGACGACGGCGGGTTTAACGCGTTCGACGATATCGGCGAATCCTGTGGGCGAAGGTGCATTAGCTGCATCCACCGCAGCTGCAAGGACTCGGTAACCCGGTATCAACCCCGCACCGGCGACTACTATCCCGGCGCCAAGCGCCAAAGCAACCAAGCGATGCGCGGCCAACAGACGAAAGCCGCGCAATCCGTGGCGCGGCTCAAGCGCAGACGAGCCTGCATCGCCTCTCATCGGATTGCTTCCACTTGATATGTTAGTTCATACGACGAAATACGGATTTAGACGCACCGTTGTCGCGAATGACGCACCGTGAGCAATCGCTGCACTTGGGACATATGCGATAGCGATGAGAGAGCGATGAGAGCGTTGGAACGGAGAGAAAAGCTACGATAACCAGAGACATCATATCATTTTCCTCATCAAGAGACGGGCAATGAATACTGCGTGCGATGAAGGGGAGCTTGCGTTAGGTCAAATCAAGCGATGAAGTTCCGATGCCGCCGTCAGATCAACTGCAGCGCCGTCCATAAAGTTTCGACGAGGCGCTATTGAAATCGGGACCCCTACGCCCGTACAACGAGTTTCTTTCCCGGCTTCCCTACCGCTCGCTTGGGCCCCAGCATCCTAAATCGCCGCATAGGTTGGCAGCCATCCAGCTGGGCGCGCTAGATCCAGCCGGTCGGGCCGCCGCGAGGCGCGGCCGGACAGGTGGAAGATTTCGCCGCGATAAGCCCAGACGCGAAGATCCGTCCACACCGGCGTCCCGTCGATCTGCAGGCGGGGTTTTGCCACCCATCGCTGCGCAACATAGTCCTCGCCATGGGTGAGGAGCCGGCGCAGGCGCGCACGCCCGACGGTGGCACTCGCGAGGAGCCCGCGTCCCGCGAAACCATGCAGCGGCTTGAACGCGAGGTCCTCTTTTCGTTGCAACAACGCGTCAAGATTTTCGCTGCGGATGAGATGTGTCTCCGGCACATGCTCGCCCAAGATCCGACGTTCCGCCGGCTCAATTCCGAGGGACTTGTCCCAATCTGGCAATGACAGCCACTCCAAGAGCCGCTTGTCACTGCGCGTCGCATAGGTGAAGGGATTGGGCGCGACATAGACGGAACCCGAGCGATAGGCGCTGCGCAAGGCCGAAAAGCAATCTCCCTGCCAGAAGAAATCGGTCGAGCGATTGATGACGAACCCCACCGCTTCCTTCCGATACAGCGCGCGCTGGCCGTCCCAACAAAGCTCGGCGGGGCTTCCGAGCTCGGCCCGCGAGCCACGCTTGCGCAGAAGCTCAACGAGAAGCTCGAGCTCGCGTCGAAACTTGCCTTGCTGCAGGGGGTCGGCATCGTCGAGGACGAAACGCAGATTTGCAGGATCTTCGCCGAAGAACGCCTTGGCCTCCTGGTCCATCAAGTCGGCGATGTGCTGTTCGAATACGCGCAGGCGCGCTGGCGCCGCAATCTGCCGCTCCCGCCCCAGCCCTGCGGCGTCATGGTAGAGCGCATTAATGATGGCGGAGAACAGGAGGCCCGACCCGTTATCGTTGAACTCGATGAGCTGGCAGCCGCCCTCTGGTGGAAGATGAAAATCCCACGCGCTGAAGAAGCAGACTTCCGGTCTTCTCAGCTGCGCAATGGCAGGCGCCTCGCGCAAGGCCGCCGCCTGCCAGGCGAACCGACCGGTGACGCGGTCGAAGGCGCGAATGAAGTTGGCAATCTCGGTGAGGATGGAGGTGGGGATAATCTGATGCTGCGGGACGACTGAAAATTCGTCCGGGACGGGCGGCATTCCGGCAGCCTGCAGCGCGATGTAGAAGGCGTCGGCGCGACGCGGGTCGAGCGTCAAACTATATTCTCAACTAGGGTGATTACCATGTCCGCTGGGCTGTCCAGGATCCCACGCAGCGCTGGTCTCCGGACCAGCCGATCCAGGTCCCTCGGCCTAGAACCCCCGTTAGCTTGCCGGACCCAGACGCGTGTTTTTCCTGCACGGCAACGGACGCACGAACCGCTCCCGACCTCGTGACATTGCCTCTGAAGGTCTCAACGTTAGGCGACGTTATCACGCCGTTCTCGATGTTGACCGAATAGCTGTAAGTCGGACCGCAATCTCCGCTTTGCGTAACAAAGGTAATGTTCCACTGGCCGTCATACGAAGAGCGGGCCTCAGCAGAAATGGCCAACAGCAGGCAAGCACAACTTGCCAGCAGAGCGAGCAGATGTTTATTCATGACAGAAATTCCATGGAGTGTGCATTCGTCGCAAAGCCAGCAGCGGAGCGCGGCGACGTTTGTCCCGCGACTTCGGTCCGGACGGCTTGATACAGATCAAGTTTGGCGCGCCACAGCCCCGCTGGGGGACGGGACCGTGCTTGTGCCTCGCACATGAGGCAAAACGGGGCGACCCGTTAATGCATCGGGCAAGCGCTAACCGCACGGCTTCCTCTTCTCTTTGGCTATTTTATCGGCAAGCAACGTCAGAAGCGTTTTGTGCCGGTCTTCGTTGTGGATGTAGGGCTCCATCGCAGCCTCAAAGGGCGAAGCGAGGGCGGCGCTCGCGGGCCGCTGGAACGCCACTATGCACGCTTTCGCATAATAGTTTCATGAAAAAAGCGGGACTGCGTGACTGACTTGCGGCATAAGCGCATCATCAGCATCGCAAGATTAGGTACCCCGCGCTAGGTTAACCCAAATGACCGGTCCCGAAACCATTGCCTTGCGCGTCACCCAGATCGGCGGCAGGAGCCATCACGCTGACGACTTCACCGTGATCTGGCGAGGCATTCCGATAGGCAGGATCATGAAAGTCGGGAGGGGCGCGCGCTGGTGGTGGGGCTGCAACGTTTACGATCACCCATCGCTCGACGACGACACCGGCAACGGCATTGACCTCGACGACTGCAAAACCAAGTTTTTGATTGCATGGACGCGGATACGCGCAGGTCTGACAGATGAGGACATTGCGAGGGCGTATAAGATGCCGCAGCACTAACCTCGTTCGTCACCCAACAGCTTTCCGGTCGATCTAATTGATTCCGCGCGGCCCGGTTTGACACCGGCGCCTGCGATGCCAATACCAGAACATAGACCATCCGGGCGGATGCACCCCCGGGGCGGTCGCAGGCCTCGGAGCGCGGCTACGGGGCAGCACTTTTTTGGTGGCTACGACCTCTCGGATCGTAACGGCGCGAAGGAAGGGCACGATCCCGCCTGTACATCAGAGCGAATTGTCCTGATCGTATCAACCCCAGTAACCAACGAGAATTTCATTCGCTGCTAACTTCTGCGGCAATACCGCCAGTATGCCCACCGTCGCAAAGATCAGAGGTGTGTGATTCATAATCACAGGGCCGCCCTCAATCGACGCCGAACGACGCCAAGGGTCAGCTAACACCCGCACAGCCCTATTGAATTGATCGGGATCAACCGCCAACGCGGGTCCGATTCCGCAGCCGATGAGTGCTCAATGAAACGGTCGAATTGAAAAGTGTCCGCCGACTGATGCGGCGTTACTTCAGCTTGCCAGAAACCGTGGCAACCTTCCGTTTTCGGTCCCAAACCTCGATATCGTAACTGTCAGCATACTTTCTGGCGTTTTCAATTGCGGCAGCGTCGTCTGCGCAATCCAAGACGACGCCATTGATGACATGGCCGTCCTGACCAAAAAGGTGAACGCGATACTGGGCAAGGCGTGATCACATCCAGAACGATTAAAGTCTGGCTTGCGGGCTTGGGTTCCGGATAGCCAACAAAATTGAGGGGCGCAACCCAGATTAGGGCGGCCGCTATGAAAAATTATCCCCGCTCAGGGGGGACTGAGCGGGGAATTTAATACATTGAACCTCGGATGGGGGTCCGCAGGGGCTGATGGCTCAATGCGACATCACATAACAACGGCTGCAGCCCCAGCTTTTTGATGTGCATCAACGTTCCTGCCCAAGTGGCGGATTTTCGGATCAGTCGATGGCGGTGCGAACGTCCGCGGTGGGTCGATACTGTTGAAAAAATGTTCAACGGCGACATTCGGCATGAGGGACATGTCACGGCAAAACGGAGAACATAAAGATCGGGACAGACCGCAGAATAAGCTGATCTTAAATCCGATCCGGAAATCGCGCGATACCTTGATGTGGATCAATCGTCCTAACACCAGCTACCTCCATGAAGCGTAATGTTCTGCTGCACCGATCAGGGTTGGAGGACTGTTGTCGCGGGGCTCGTGGCCCTCGTCAGCCTTTGTTCATTGTCGGCGGCACAGCAACCGATCGCAGCGCCCGGCGCGCCGCCTCTCACCGCCGCGCAGCTCGATCGCCTGGTCGCGCCGATTGCGCTTTATCCCGATCCGCTGATCGCCCAGATCCTGATGGCCGCGACCTACCCGCTTGAGGTCGTGGAAGCTGACCGTTGGTTGCAGCTCCCCGCCAACGCGACGCTGAAAGGGGACGCATTGACAGCGGCGCTGCAGCAGCAGCCTTGGGACCCTAGCATCAAGTCGCTCGTCGCATTTCCCCAGCTCCTGCATACGATGGACACCCAGCTTGGTTGGACTGAACAGCTCGGCGACGCCTTTCTCGCGCAACAGCCGGACGTCATGGATGCGATTCAGCGCCTGCGTCTGCGCGCTCAAGCCGCCGGTTCGCTCGCCTCAACGCCGCAGCAGGCGGTCTCGATCGAGAATCAGGAGATCATGATCGAACCGGCAAACCCGGACCTCATTTATCTGCCAACCTATAATCCGTGGTGCGTCTACGGCGCGTGGCCGTCTTCCGACTACCCACCTTTTTTCTTTGGGCCTGGGGCCAGCAATTGCGTACCAGGGGGTGGGCTGATTGCCTTCGGAGCCGGCCTCGCCCCGTTCGGCTTCTGGGCCTGGGGGAAGTTTGACTGGCACCATCGCGCCATTCGGATCGACCATGATCGCTTCCGACAATTCCACGCTGGCAATGAGCCGGTCGGGGAAATCTGGCAGCACGATCGCACCCATCGCCATGGCGTGCCTTACCGCGATCCGGCAACGGCGGCACGGTTCCTCGGCCCGACCGGCGAGGCGGCGCGCGGATACCGAGGTTTCGCTCCTGCACCGACGCCAGTGCCACCCGCCGCGCCGCAAGCCCCATCGGTTGGCCATGGGCCGGCAGCGATCATTCGCCCTCCTACGGGTGCGGTCCTGCCGCAGCGTCCAGTTCCGCCCGCCTTCGAATCGTTCGGCCGAGGTGCGGAGGTTCGCGGCGAAGCGGCGCGCGGATTTTCCAGCCGCATGGCGCCCCCTGCAAGCATGCCCACACCCAGGTTTAACGCGATGCCGACGCCGAGCTTTCATGCCGCACCGGCGCCGAGCTTTCACGGTGGCGGGCGCCGGTGAGACGATGCTGAGATGAGACCATGCTGATGAGGTTGGAGCGATGCTGAAATTTGCAGCAAACAAACTCCCGATCGCTCTGCGACTTGGCGCTGCCGCGGTGAGCCTCATCATGATCGCCGCGATCCCGGCAATGGCGGCTGCCACATCGCAGAGGACCTTCGTCACCCCCGCAGCAGCAGTCGAGTCCCTGATCGGAGCGATCCGTGCTGACCACGCCGACGAACTCCTCGCCATCCTTGGGCCCGAGGGCGCGAAGCTGATCCACTCCGGCGATCCCGTCGCCGATAAGCACGGCAAGACACGATTTGTCGCTGCCTATGACGAGGAACACAGGCTCGAGTCCGAAGGCGACAGCAAGGCAACCTTGGTTGTCGGCAAAGACGAATGGCCGTTTGCGATTCCGTTGGTCCGCGAGCCCACCGGCTGGCGCTTCGAGACCAAGGCCGGTGTGGATGAGATACTCAACCGGCGCATCGGCCGCAACGAGCTCAGCGTCATCGCAACCTGCCGCGCCTATGTGACGGCGCAGCGCGAATATGCGGCCAAAGGGTTAGGGCCCGGCGGCTCCGCGGACTATGCACCACGCTTCATGAGCAGAGCCGGGCAGCGCGATGGACTCTATTGGCCGGTTAAACCCGGCGAAGATGAAAGCCCGTTGGGCCCGCTTATGGCGGCCGCCCGGGCTGCCGGTTACAGCCCTGGCAGGCATGTCAAGCCGCAGCCCTATTACGGCTACTACTTCCGGATTTTGACCCGACAGGGACGGAATGCACCCAGCGCCGCGATGAACTATATCGTCAAAGGACATATGAGCGGCGGCTTTGCGCTGGTCGCCTATCCCGCAACTTATGGCGATTCCGGCATCATGACTTTCATCGTCAATCAGGACGGCATCGTCTATCAGAAAAATCTAGGACCTGCCACGCCGCGCATTAGCGCTGAGATCACGCGATACGATCCAGATCAGAGCTGGCAAGTCAGCAAGCCATGATGGCAATCGTCCCTTTTTGGTGGTTGCCGGCAGCCGGAAAAATGGCTCGCCGACGTAGTTACGCCCCTAATCTATAGCGCACGGCAAATAGACGAAAAGAGATTTGATCTATCTCAGAACATCTCAGGGACAAGCGTGGGATCGTTCGAACTAATTAAATCAGGGAGGGCATGAGATGCGTGCGTTATTTCTTGCATTTTTGGCGCTTGGCGCATGTTCAGCGCTTGCCAACGCCGCGCAGGCGCAGCAAGCCAGTAGCCTGTCTGATGATGTGCAGAACGGTCATTACTTGGCCGTCCTCATTTGCTCGAACTGTCATGTTGCCAGCCCCGATCAATCAATCGAACCAATTCTGCAGCCACCGGCACCGTCGTTCGAATCCATTGCTAAACGCAGCACCACCACCTCCGAAACAATTCGAGAGTTTCTGACCACAACGCATCGCAACATCAGCAACCCCGCCGGCATGCCGAACCCCGAACTCCTCGACTTTCAAACAAGGCAAGTGGTGGCCTATCTTTTGAGCCTGCGCAAGCCGTCTGCTGCTGCACTTAGTCGCAAGCCGCCTGCGGCCCAGGTAGGGTCATGCCGCACGGAAATCACGCGTCTGGAATTGGCGCTGAGCCAGGCAGGCGCGAGCGGGCGGCCTGTGGGAAACGTGCCTGAATCGTCTGCCGCACGGCTTCACCGTCAGCCCACTGTTCAATCCGTAGAGCAGGCAGAGAGTGAGGCCAAAAAAACGGTCGAAACGGCGCTTGCGCTCGCTCGAAAATTGGAGGCGGAAGGTCTGGACGCCGAATGCGCCGCAATGCTCAAGAAAGTTGAGCCGCCGGTTGGCCCACGTTGACTGGTATTAGGGCCTGCGGGGATGCTGGTTTTTGCGGGGATCGCGGTGAGCACGACGGCCGTAACGCCGAGAAGGCCGTTGCTCTTATTCCATAGCTGCTGAGATCATCGTCGCCGTTTGCGGATATTGATTCCGGTCAAGGGTTTGGCACCGGCAACCGCTACCTTCCCTCTGCTGAAGCAACTCGAACCGGGGAGTGACGACATGACCGAATCAAAGCTGCAAGTGCCGACGGAATTACGCAATTCGGTTGAAAAAGCCATTGATCAAGCCGAAAAGGCTTTTGATATGTTTTTTGATGCCGCCAACAAATCCGCGGCATCGATCCCGCTACCTCCAATGGACATATCAAAAAAGGCTCTATCGCTGGCCGAACATAATATGAAAGCGGCCTTCGACCACGCGCGAAAGCTGGTTCATGCGACTGATCTTCAAGAAGCTATGCAAATTCAGTCAGACTTCTTGAAAAGTCAGTTCACGAATGCCGGAGAACAAATGAAACAGATCGCCGAAGGCGTAATGTCGGCTGCGAAGGATGCTTCCGTGAGCAGGTTGGGCATCAGCTGAATCGCGGCCAACTTTAGCCGCGTGAACCCACATTTGGTGGGCTTACCGATTTTCTTGACTATTGACCTAGCGCAATGCCTTTCGCGGCATTCATTACATATTTTCAAAAATACTTTGGTGAAAGGGAGAGTTACATGCCAATCAACCGCAACATCGCATTTCTTGTCGGAGCGTCTCTTGCTCTGGGGGCGATCTCCACTTCCGCTATTGCTCAGAGTAAGCCTACGAAAATGATAGCAAGCCGCGATGTCCGTCAGCTAATTAGAATGATGGACAAAGATAGAAACGGCACTGTCTCGAAAGAAGAGTTTATGGATTTTATGTCGCAGACCTTCGACCGTCTTGATGTCAATAAGAGCGGGCAGTTGGAGCCGGAGGAGCTGCGGCGCTTAACTAGGCCGGATTGGCCAGGACCTCCTGAACAACCCGGCGCCGCACGTTGAACTGACCTTAGCTCTCATCAGCGGCTTCGGTCGGCGCTTTCCACGTCAGGCAACTTCGAGCCTTGGCATCAGCCGGCGGCATTCTTGTGAAAGGTGCTCCCGGACGAGAAAAGATACCCCTCGGCGCGGAGAAATGACAATGCTCAACCCCATGCAACTTTTTTTGGTTGCTTCTCTCCCTTTCATCGCCGTCGCGGATAGTGTGCCGAAGTTCGACGTAGCGCGGTCGTGCATGTACGAAGGCGGCTCGAAGGACGTGGTGACAAAATGCGTTGAGGATGAGGTGGCAGCTCGCGACGAACTCCAACCGCTCTGGACTCAATCCAGTGCGGCTGACAAGGCCTCTTGCGTCCGGGAAACGAGCCTCGACGGCAGTCCGAGCTATGTCGAGCTACTGACGTGTCTGGAAATGGCGAGGGATGTGAAAAAGTCGTCCAGGTAAGGAACTTTTTGTGTCGCCGCCGTGTTCGGCAGGCCAGTTATCCATTGTGGGTCATTCGCGTCGTTTTGATCCTTGTTCGATCACTTCCGGCCTGCGCCCAACTCCGGACATTGTTAGTGCCCGTCCGCGTGTCCCAAAGGTGCAAAAGGGTGACATGGCGAGGCAACTTCAAATCTGAAAGTGCCGGTCAATGAGGTTCGAAATCATAACGATTGAGGCATTTATGACTGCGGCAGGGCATTGAGGCGCTAAATCGGCTGTCGAAGCTTGATCCGCATCAAGTACTTGGGTGCCCTTTTGACATTCCTCGCCGTTTCCAGACAGATCAGCAATTCGACATAGCTCGGGGTGCCGCCCATGCTGGTTTCCGCGACGCAAGAGTTTTTGTCAGCCGCACTGAATTGAATCCATAACGGTTGGAGCTCTTCGCGCGCTGCCGACTCATCCTCAATGCATTTTTCCAGCACGGCCTTCGATCCGCCTTCGGACCGACACTCTCGCGCTATGTCGAATATCGGCACATCTGCGACGGCGATCATAGGGAGAGAAGCAAATAGAAAAAATTGGAGCGGCACGAGCACTGTCGTTTCTCCTGGACATCTGTATTTTCGTCCAAGGCAACAAATACACGCGGATCCGAAGGGCCATGTTGATCCGCATCAAGAGTTCATGTTCAGAGGTCAGAGATGCCGATCTTGAGCCGCAAGCGGCATCGGCACCATGTCGGAAACGGCCCAAGCCTATCGGATCGTTCGATGGCCCGGGCGTCGCTATCGAGGAATTGCGACGCTATTCGACCACCTCGTCAGCGCGATGCAGCAATGGTTGCAGAACACGATCGGCTATTCGCCCGATCTCTTCGCTTAGTTGATCTAAGACAAAGTGGCGATCTTCGCGTCGATTCGACCCGTTAACTCCGAGAAGTGCCAATAACAGTTCCCGAGGATCGTTGAAAAAACACGCACGGAGTTGAGATGCCGGTCAATAGCCCATGCGTCCGTACATTCTTGCAGCGATCGCGATGAGCACGACGGTTACGCCCAATAGAACGCCAAAATCGAGCAACAAACCATATTCCGACACTCCATCGGTCAGCATCAACGCCCGCAGCGCATCGACTTCATAGGTCAGAGGGTTCGCGTGGGACACCATGCGCAACCAGGCCGGCATCAATGACACCGGGTAAATCGCGTTGCTGGCGAAAAATATCGGCATGGTCAGGACCTGGCCGATCCCCATGAATTGCTCGCGCGTCTTTACGATACACGCAATTATCAGCGACAGCGTCGAAAACAGGGCCGAACTGAGGATGATGACAGCGGCTACGCCCAGGATGCTGAGGGGATTGAGATTGATGCCGACGCCGATAATCAATGCAAGCACATAGACGATCAGTGCTTGCGATAGCGCCCTCACGCCGGCCGAAAGGGCCTTGCCGAGCACAAGCGCCGAGCGCGGCGCGGGACTGACAAGATAGCGCTGCAGGACGCCGAGGTCGCGTTCCCAAATCGCCGATATGCCGTAGAAGATCGCCACGAACAACGCGCTTTGTGCCAGAATTCCGGCGGCGAGGAAGTCGAGATAGGGAATATTGCCGGGAGCGACGCCGCGAACGCGAGCCATCACTTCGCCGAACAGCATCAACCACAATACCGGCTGGACCGCGCGGGTCAGCAGTTCCAGGGGATCGTGATAGAGCTTCTGCACCTCGGCAGCCGCCACCCCCAAGGTCTGACTCACATAGTCGCCGAGCGCCTGACCGACGGACCTGTCAACCATGCTCACGGGCAGCGCGGCGTGCTCGCCTGACTTCGCCATAATTTCCCTCGATTTCCGTTTCGCCGGCGTCAGCCACGAGTTGGAGAAAGACATCATCGAGCGTGGCATCAGGCCCAACGCGCGCTTTGAGTTCGGATGACGTGCCGATAGCGGCAATCCGGCCGTGATCAATAAGAGCGATGCGGTCACAGAACTCGTCAATTTCATCCATGTGATGCGACGTTACGATCATGGTTCGGTCAAACCTGTCCCTGAGCTCGAGGACATGCTCCCAAACCGTCTCTCGGGCACCCGGGTCGAGACCTACTGTGGGCTCATCGAGGAACAGCACGGTCGGGCGGTGCAGGAAGCTCTGAGCAATTTCGAGCCGTCGGATCATTCCGCCGGAATACTTCCCGGCGAGATGGTGCGCCACCTCCGAAAGCCCCATGCGCGCGAGAGAGTCCGCGATGCGCTCCGCCCGTTCGCGGCGAGGGATGCCGTAAAGGCGGGCGGACAACAGCATATTTTCGTAGCCAGTCAGCGAGCCGTCGGCCGAAAGCAGCTGCGGCACGTAGCCGATGTGCCTGCGCACGTCGGAGGGCTGAGTGACGATATCGTAGCCGGCAACTGTCGCCGACCCGGAAGTCGGCGGAAGCAATGTTGTCAGCATTTTGATAAACGTACTCTTGCCCGCACCGTTGGGACCGATCAGGCCAAAGATTTCGCGCTGATTGATCGTCAGCGTCACGTGATCGACAGCCGTCAGATCGCCGAACTCTCGGGTTAGCGCGGAGGTCTGTAAAGCGGCATCGGCAACGGTGGCGTTCGTGTTGATATCAGACATGAGCAAACGTCCTCATCCGCCCGGCGCCAATATTGGAGACGGCATCCTAGCGGCTTAGACGGGTACTTTGATAGAGTAAAATCGGCATCGAGTGCATTGTCGTCGAGCGCGGCTCATGTTGCCTTCGGCTCGATACTGTCGAAAACGTCGAATATCGAACGACGCCAAAAATCTCGCAAATGTTGATCTTTGGATGCTCTGTAGTGCCGATACGAAGGTCCGTGGTCGCTTTTCTGAGAAGCGATGTGTTCTCTCACGTCGCCGCGCACGAAGCGCATCAGCAGCCCTAGAGAATTCGTTTGTTACCCCCAAGAGACTTTTTCGGCAGTATCGGTCAAACCCGGAAGTCGAAGAGCGCCCTGCCCTCGTTGTACCTCCTGTGATAATCGAACGGCGATCTTCCACGAGGCCTCCGATACGTTGACGTGGATCAACCCAGAAAGCGTTGGCGCTCTATTATTGTACATCCAGCGTCAGACGGGATTGCAGGCACCAGTATTCACTGGACCAACTTTCAGGGACCATTCCAATGTTTCCTATTGTGATATCGTCTCTCCAAGTGACCGACGAGGTCGAAGTCGTCGAACGCAAGGGCATTGGTCACCCCGACACCATCTGCGATGCGCTTGCGGAGACGCTCTCACGCAATCTGTGTCAGGAATATCAACGACGGTTTGGTGAAATTCTTCACCACAATGTCGACAAGGCGCTGTTGTGTGGCGGTCGCGCCGCGGCGGCGTTTGGAGGTGGCAGTGTAACTGCCCCAATCAGCATCTATCTCGCCGGGCGAGCGACAGCTGAGGTCGGCGACGAAGTCGTCCCAATCAGCGAAATCGCGGTTGAAGGTTCTAGGGCGTGGCTTAAGGCAAACCTCCACGCACTGGACCCAGACCGTCACATGCGCATCGACGCAATCGTGCAGCACACTTCCCAGGATCTGCAGGCGCTTTTTTCCCGCCGCGGCCCTCGCGAGATTGCTCTTGCTAACGATACCTCTTTCGGCGTCGGATACGCGCCGCTCAGTCCGCTTGAGCGCCTTGTGCTTGCGATTGAGAAGCAGGTTAACGGCAGGAATCGCGCACTTGACAGGCCGGCCTGGGGCGAGGACATCAAAATCATGGCCGTTCGATCTACCGACATGGTCGAGATCACGGTGGCATGCGCTATGATCGGGCGTTTCCTCGCCAACATGGAAGAATATTTCGAGCAAAAGGTTCAACTCGAAAAACTGGTCCGGGACCTAGCGATCAAGCACGGCTTTCCGGCATGCAATGTCGGGGTCAATACCGCGGACAGTGTCTCATCGGGCAGCATCTATCTTACGGTGACGGGAACATCGGCCGAGGCAGGCGACGACGGCCAGGTTGGACGCGGCAATCGGGTCAATGGCCTTATTACGCCTTGCCGGCCAATGAGCCTCGAGGCTGCAGCGGGCAAGAACCCCGTCAGCCATGTCGGAAAGATTTACAACGTTCTGGCCCGCGACATTGCAGAGGCGATAGTTGCGGCGGTCCCGGAGATCGAGAGCGCCCAATGCCTGATGGTCAGCAGAATCGGCGCCCCCGTGACCCTGCCTGCAAAGGTACAGATCAAGATTGCAACCCGAAAAGGCGTTCCAATTGCGGACCTGCAAGAGAGGATTGACGCACTCGTGGCCGATCGTATCGCCCGCATTCCAGAATTGGTTAGCGGCTTCGTGACTGGTTCGATTTCCGTGTTCTAGCCATCTCGTAACGCAGCATGCTTGCGTTCATTGATTGATCGCAAATGATGGTCGCCAGGAATAACGACATGTCGCGTCGGAGCGAATCGAAGGTATCTGCCATCGCAGCCGCGGCCCTGAACTATCGTGCCGCCGGATGGTCGGTAGTGCCGTTGCGGCCGCGCGACAAGCGGCCGCTCATCGAGTGGGAACGCTTCCAGCACGAGCTGGCATCATCCGCCACTGTCACCGACTGGTATCGGCGATGGCCCGACGCGAATGTCGGCGTCGTGACCGGAGCGATCTCCAACCTCGTGGTCCTCGACATCGACCCCAACCACGGTGGCGACGCTTCGATCGGCCGCCTGGAGCGTCAGTTAGCTCCGCTTCCCGTAACCGTGCAGGCGACGACCGGCGGCGGCGGCCAGCACCTTTATTTTGCCCACCCCGGCGGTCTCGTACGCAATCGTGCCGGATTGGCGCAAGGCATCGATGTGCGCGGGGATGGCGGCTACATCGTCGCCCCTCCCTCTGTGCATCCGAGCGGAAGACGCTACGCCTGGGTGCCTGGCCGCTCGCCGGCCGAGATAGTGCCGGCGGCTTTGCCACGCTGGGTCTTCGTTCGGGCTGGCGGGCTGCACATGGGGCGCAGTCGCGACGAGTGGCGCCGGCTGGTGCGCGAGGGCGTGCCGGAAGGGCAGCGCAATTCGACCATTGCATCGCTTACCGGACACTTGCTGTGGCACGGGGTCGATGCCGAGGTCGCGCTGGAACTGCTGCTGGCGTGGAATCGCCTGCGCTGCCGTCCGCCCCTCGACGACGCCGAAGTCGCGCAGGTCGTCACCAATATCGTCCGTCTGCATCAGCAGGAGCCGACCGGCCCAAGCGTCGCCGATTAGAGATGCGACCCCGTGCGGGATCCAGCCGACGAGATATCCGGTTTTTGACACATGAGATGGTTCGCCGTTGACGGCCGCGGGCCTTTGATGACGAGGCCCCTTGTGGGTCAAAAGGCGACATCGCGCGGGCGGTGTGTTCTCGAAAGGACAGCCGGCTGAGGCGGCCACCTTGGTCGACCGATCAAGATAATTTTCGCGGCGGCTATTTGGACCGCTCGAATGTCACAATGCTGCGTGTCATTCCTTTGTCCGCCCAATTCGGCATCACGCGCCACGGCGTCAACACCATCAGTCGCTCACCGTCCAGCTTAAAATCTCGCACCTGTTTGGTGCCCACCCACTCGGGATTCCAAGCCACGTCGACATTGGTAGTCCACTTGCCCCCTTCAACGGTGTAGGTGCCGGAATAGGCGATGAGCGTGTTTAACAGTTCGGCCCGCTCCTGATCGGTTTTCGCGGCCTTGCGCGCCTCACCGGTCAGCACGAAGAATACGCGCCCCTCCGGAGTGAAAGTTACATAACCGGTTGGGTTTTCTCCCATCACCGGACTTTTCTGACCAGTCGCCTCAACCTCAACCTCATAGGAAACCAGCTTCCAGATCCCGACAACCTTGTCACGGTCGCCAGCGAAGCTCGCCTTCGCGATTATGCAAGCCACGAACATGAACCCGATAAATCTGGACATCGGCATCGATTCTAAAGTTATCGGTGGCAACAATTCTTGTCCGCTCGTCCGTCGGATGACGACTGACGGACAGCATCAACACACACACCGGCTCATGCACCGCCTTTGGCGGCTAGAACCGCACGACGAACTAACGCCTCGAAAATCGGCAGCTTGAAGGCATTCCCGGTGAGTGGAACAGCATCGGCGACCGCAGCATGCCCCGCCACGTGCGCGGTCTCCCCGTTGACTTCTTTGCCGACAAGCGCAGCCTCCGCTGCTTTGGCCCGATGCGGCACTGGCGCCGCGGCACCAAGCACGATCGAGGCATTCTTGCACGCCCCATTTCGCGTCAGGTCAAGGGCGACAGCAACGTCAGCAATCGGCCAATCGAAGGAGTCCTTTTCCCCCTGCTTCAAATGAACTGAGCGTACCGTAGCGGCCATTGGCAACAATACGATGGCGGTAAGAATCTCGCCCGGCTTCAGATCGTTTTCACGGTGAATATCGACCTCGGGCAGCTGGAAAAATTTTTCAAGCAAGACTTCGCGTTTAGAATCCAAAGCTGTCACCAATTCGATCCTCGCGCCAAGCGCCACCAGGGCGGTCGCTACGGTCGAGGGATGAACGATGGCGCATCCCTGATGATCGAAGATTGCATGGTATTGGTTATCGCCGTCAAATGCGAAACATACCTCGCCCCCTTTGCGCGCACAATGGTAATGCGATGAACGGAAGTACCAGCAACGTGGCCTTTGCAGCAGGTTTCCCCCCAACGTCGCCACATTTCGGATCTGCGGACTCGCCGACGCGCCAGCAGCTTCAGCAAGCGCAGTGTAGCGCTGGCGAACGATCGGGTTCTCGGCGAGGCGTCCCAGCGTCACCAATGCCCCTATGCGAAGCGTGCCGTTTTTCTCCACGACAATTTTATCGAGTCCGGCGGCGCTGCGCAAATTCACGAGCCGGTGCGGATTGACCAAGTTCCCTTTCATGAGATCGAGAAGGTCGAGTCCGCCAGCTTTGAGCACGACAGCGTTTTCCATCAACGACTCTCCGGGCCGCCAAGTCATCGCATCGGCAACAGTCGTCGTCGCTGCTTCTGCGGCTCGCGGCACCGTCTGCGCATTCATCCATTCGAAGCGGTTCATGGCACCTTTAAACCCCTACCGGGAACGCGGCCGAGGACGTCGAGGATGGACGCTGGCGTCATAGGCAGATTGCGTATGCGCACGCCGACGGCGTTGTATACCGCATTTGCCACTGCGGCGGCGGTCGCGATCGTTGCTGGTTCCGCGACGCCACATGCATCCGTCGCGCTGATGGCCTGGTAGTTTTCAATCAGGAACACATCGATGGAGGGCATCTCGCGCGGACCTGCAAGCTTGTAATGCTCCAGGTCCGCATTGAGCATGCGTCCGCTTTGGCGATCGAAAATGCGATCCTCGTATAGCGCGAACGAGACGCCCATGAGGACGCCGCCGTGGATCTGGCTCTCGATTTGACGCGGATTCATCGGCCTTCCACAATCGTGCACGGCAACAACGCGCGCGACGCGGACAATCCCCGTCTCTGTGTCGACCGATACCTCGGCGAACTGAACACCGCCGAGATTTTCGCGGGCAAGGCTCATTGGGCTGGTGACGCGGAAGCCGCCATAATTGTCACCGCGGTCGGCAACTGCGCTGATAAAATTCTTCAGGCGACCGGCCGCTTGCCGAAACCCGATGCCGTGCGCCGGGTTGACGCGAAGGAAAATCCGTCCCTGGCCGACAGTTAGTTCCTCCGGAGGCGCGCCAAGCTCCGGAGCCACTTCCGCCAACAAGGCCTGCCTGACCTGATACGCGGCCTTGCGCGCGGCCGGAGTGATCGACCCCGTCGTCTTGCTGCCTCCGGAACTCGGACCTGGCGGGAAATTCGTATCCCCAATGCGGACTGAGACATCTTCAGGGCGCAGTCCCAACTCTTCGGCAACAACCTGCGCCAGCACGGTACGGATGCCGGTTCCGATGTCCTGTACGCTTGAGCGGACTTCGACCAAGCCGTCTCGCTGCAGCCGCACCTCGCACGAGGCGCTGGTCTGTACGATGCCTGGCCAGAACGACTGGGCCATGCCAATGCCTCGCTTTACCGGTCCGGCATCTGCTGCCGGCAGTCGACGCCGGCTCCAGCCGAAATGTGCCGCACCGATCCGGCGCTCCTCGCGTCGCGCCGCGCTCGGATCGATCCGATCGCGCAAGGCAATTGGATCGATGCCAAGCTTCTCGGCCAGTTCGTCCACCAATTGCTCGAGTGCAAAGGCGCCCTGAACATTACCGGGCGCTCTCATCGCGCACCCGGGCCCCGCGTTCACGAAAACATCATACTGCGCCATCTCGAAGTTCGGGCAGTCATACATCGCTTGCGCGATGTTACCGACGCCTGCCCCTGCGGCGATGCCGGCCGTGCCGTAAGACAACAATGAGATTGCCGTCAGTGCTCCGTCCCGGCGCGCGCCAATGCGTAGACGCTGCCAAGTTCCGGGGCGATTGCCGCTCGCCAGCTGTTCTTCCTCCCGGTCAAAGATCAGAGACACGGGGGCACTCGCCTTGCGCGACAATTCCACCGCAAAGATGACATAATCGCCCACCCCCAGCTTCGAGCCAAATCCGCCACCCATGAACTCGGTGATGACACGTACTTTCTCGAAAGGAAGGCCAAATGCGGCCGCGACATCTTTGCGCACGCCCGCGGTGTCCTGGGTCGAAATGTAGAGTGTCAGTCCGTCGCCCCGCCAGTCGGCAACGACCGCGTGCGGTTCGAGACAGCAGTGGGTCTGCACTTGTGTGCGGAACTCGCCCTCCACGATTACACCAGCCTCGCGGAAACCCTGCTCGATATTGCCACGCGGACCACCATAAAAGCTGTTCGCCGTCGCAGGCCCGCGTACGTTTCCGACCTGAGGCGGCCCCGACGCGGCGGCGCCACCTCCTGCCTCCAGGTCGGCACCTTCGAAGACGGAGGGAGCCTCTCGCCGGCGTGCCTCATCCATATCGACGACAAACGGTAGCACCTCATATTTCACCTCGATCAAACGAAGCGCTTCATCCGCGATGCTACGCGTCGTCGCCGCCACCGCCGCAAGGCTGGCGCCGGCATAGAACGCCGGTGGGAACGCAGCTGGCGTGGCGGCGGGAGCGCGCACGGCTGCTCCGGACTCCATCGAAGTCACGACGTAGACAGCCCGCACGCCGGGGTAACGTTCGGCGGCACTGGTGCTGACTGAAAGAATCCGTGCATGCGGATGAGGCGAGCGCAATATACGCGCAATCAACATGCCAGGCAGCTTGACGTCCACGGTGTAGCGAGCTGCGCCCGTCACCATGGCGCCTCCGCCGACGCGGGGAACCGATTTTCCAACGACGGCAAGATCCGCATTTGGCGCCAGGGCCGGCGGCTCGCTGGCCGGAACCTCGCGATCAATCTGGCCCTGCGAAACGCCGACGATGCCGATGGGCATTCTTTCCGTGCGCGAGCCCAGAGTCGACATGGCGTTACCCCTTGCGAGCCTTTGCTGCAGCCATCGTCGCGGCGATAACGTTCTGATAGGTGCCGCACCGGCAGAGGTGGCCGCTGATTGCGGTCTTCACGTCCTCTGGCGACGGATCAGGATTACGCTCAATAAGGGCGGCGCAACTCATTACCAGGCCGGGCGTACAAAACCCGCACTGCATGGCATCGTGTTCAATGAAGGCGGCCTGGATCGGATGAAGTCGGTCGCCGTCGGCCAGGCCCTCGATTGTTGTAATCGACCGGTCGCCGACATCGACCGCCAGGATCATGCAGGACACCACCGGAGCGCCGTCGAGCCAGACGGTGCAGGCCGAGCAGGTACCACGGTTGCACGCGATTTTGGTACCGGTCAAACCGAGCGGCCTGCGCAAAACTTCGGCTAAAGTCATCTGGGGCGGCACATCGACCTCGCGAAAAACTCCATTGACCCGCAGCGTAGCCGGCACTGAATCTGATCTGACCATTGGAGCGCTGGACGGTTCTGCGGCCGCCGCGCATCCCACGATAAGCGCGTGCTCATGCATCGCACTTCCGACCGCGGCCGCACTCACACTACCGAGGAACGCGCGGCGAGATACCTCTTCCCGGTCGTTTAAGTACGGTCGTTCCATTGGCTCCTCACTTGCCGGCAACAACCGTAATGCCTTCGCGCGGCTAGAAGGCTCGGCGCACGAAACGGCGAACGGTTTCAAGCCGCTGCTCGCCATCTGCCCGGCTCATCGCGGGATCGATGCCGTTTAGATAGAGATGTTGCACCATCTCGATCCCGCTGAATTCCATTAGCCCTTCGTCGTAGATAGTCCGTAGCGCCCGCAAAGTTCCACCGCTTCTGAGTTCCGTCGCCGTCGCCCCTGACGTAGTGATGATGGCGCCCTTTTTGCCTGAAAGTCCTGGCAAATAGTCTCCGCCCTTAATAGCATAGGCAAAACCCGCGCAGAAAACGCGATCAAGATAACCCTTGAGCATGGCGGGAAAGCCGCTCCACCAGAGCGGTGAGATGAAGGTGATCACATCGGCCCGCCGGATCGCGGCTTGCTCCACCTTGATGTCTTTCGCCAATTTTCCGCGCGCGACAGCCGCCAAGTCTCGCGCCGACAAGATCGGATTGAAGCCCGCAGCATAAAGATCGCGGCATTCGACGCGATGCCCGCGCTCGATAAGCTCCGACGTATAGGCTTCCACAACAGCGTGGTTGAAGCTTCTCAGGTTTGGGTGAGCGGCGATGACGAGGTGGCGCACCTGCCCCTCCATTACCTAAAGCCAAGCTGCTCAGCATGGCGACCTGAGTTCAATACAGAACTGGGTGAACCGGGCGTTGACGCAGATCAATTCTCCCTGTGTGCGCCGCAAATCAGATTCCGCGATATTGATGGATATCCTGTTTCAGGCGGGCATCAATCCAGCTGAGCGGATCGACAATCTCGCGCCGAGCTAGCTCAAGCGTCTGTTTCTGAAAATGCGCGAGGTCCTCAAGACGACGATTGTCCGCCGCGCCGCCGAGAAATGTTGTGTCGTCTCATTTAATCCTCTCCAAGACTCACCAAATTCGCATATACAATGACGGAAGCCGGCAAAGCTTTGATGTTTTGAGAACACAGAGCGCATTGCTTCTAGGGCTTACTTGACCAAGCCATCGTCTTGGTCCCCAACTGGCTCCTTGTGGACTTGATGGTTGAACAGATGATCGCTTTGAAGCTACCAACGGTCAGCTTTGGCGCCACCTCTGCAATTGTAACGAGCATGGGCGTGATTATCGGTTTCGGGGCTGGAGGAATATCTAAGTCAACAATTATCGCTGGGCTTCTCATCGTCGGCCTTGCCGATAATCTTACGGATTTATTGAGCATTCACATTTATCAAGAATCCGAGAGACTCGAACAACGCGCTGCGTTCAGAGCAACGATTGGCAATTTTGCAACTAGACTAATCATTTCGCTGACTTTTGTGGCTCTAGTGTTCTCGTTTTCAAGCACGAATATGTTGTTGGCCTGCCTAGCATGGGGTGCACTGTTACTCACGAGTTTGACATGGCTCGTCGCAAAGAACCGAAATGCAAATGTGGCGACCGAACTCCTTAAACATCTCGCGGTGGCTGCTGCCGTGGTCGCTGCGAGCTTCTCTACAGGCAACCTAATCAGTGCTTACGCTCAATAGGTGACCACGTGCAGGGGGCTGCGTCTGTTCGCTGTGCGACTATGGTGAAAAGAACTCTCGGATTGATCTGAATCAACGCAGGACCAGAAGAACCAGGCCCAATTTGATTGCTCCTTTCTAAGAAGGACCGCGATGTGCTGCGTGATCACCGACCTGTCAACTGAGCCCGAGTCAGTTGAGTAGTGCCTTACTGAGGCAATAAGTGAAATTTGGCTTCCGTTGATTTACATCAATAATAATACTCGTCGCGACGCGCAAAAAGAGACCATCTGGAGCGTCGTTGTGTCGGCAGCCTCTTCTCTTCGACGGTTTGATTTTGCTTTGGGCCGACACAATTTGATTTGCTTCAATTTGTGCATTCTGAATAACAGGAGGATTTCGTCATGGCTGAAGCCGCAACCAAGCTCCCCGTGAAAACTGAAGAAAAAAAGATCGAAGAAAAAGGGACTGCGATGCAAACGCGGCGTCCGTTCGAAAGCCTGCGCCGTGAGGTCGATCGGCTTTTTGAAGATTTTGATCGAGGTTCCTGGCTGTCTCCGTTCCGCCGCTCGGTATTCGATATCGAGCCGTTCTGGGGGCGTGAATTGAAATTAACCGCCACTCCGGCCGTCGATATCGTCGAGAAGGACAACGCCTACGAGGTCACTGCCGAACTGCCGGGGATGGACGAAAAGAATATCGAGGTGAAGCTCGACAACGGCGGACTGACTATCAAGGGCGAAAAGCAGGAAGAGAAGGAGGAGAAGCGGAAAGGCTACCACCTCCAGGAACGCCGCTTCGGCTCATTCGAACGCTATTTTGCCGTTCCGGAGGGTGTCGACACCGACAAGATCGAGGCAAGCTTCAAGAAGGGCGTGCTAACGGTGACGCTTCCGAAGAAGCCCGAAGCGCAAAAGCCTGCAAAGAAGATCGACGTCAAGGCCGCGTAAGGCCCGTCGTCAGCCGAATGCTTCCGGGTTGCAGGCAAGCAGCCCGGAAGCAGACGCTTCGGTTTTCCTCATGGAACAACGCCATCGGCTTTTGAGTGGCATATTCGCCTAGATTTGGCATTGAAGGCCGCAAGTTCTGCGCGAGAGTCGCAGAATATTTCTCTCACGGGCGCAGGGCCTCATCGTCACGAACAAGAATGTCATCGAGCATGCCGACGAAATTTCGGTAACGCCGATGGTCGGCATTTTCAGGCCAAACGTGTCGGCACCGACACCGGACTGGGAACTACGGCCGACATTTGCGAGGTGATTTAATCGAACGGGAATTTTGATTTACCGCAACACGCCCATTGCCTCTCAGTAGTCCCTGAAAGCAAACAAGGAGTGCGATCAGTGACCGTCTATTCTGGGCCGTTGTTCGAGATGTCGGCCAACCAGTTCAATATCATTGCCAATCACCTTGAAATCCCGGTGAACGAACGCGACCGCCTCCTGCTGCCAAAGCGGGCGATCACGGTTTCCTGTCCGATCCGCCGTGACGACGGCACGGTCGCAGTGTTCGAGGGCTACCGTGTGCAGCATCATCTCACGATGGGCCCGACCAAGGGCGGCACGCGGTTTGCGCCGTCTGTCGGTATCGGGGAAGTGGCGGCGCTCGCGATCTGGATGACGTGGAAATGCGCGTTGGTGGGGTTGCCCTATGGCGGCGCCAAAGGCGGGGTCAATGTCGATCTCGCGCAAATCTCCAGGCGCGAGCTGGAATTGTTGTCACGTCGCTACATGCAGGAGATGATCCCATTCGTCGGTCCGCGTACCGATGTGATGGCGCCCGACATGGGCACCAACGAACAGGTCACGGCCTGGTTCATGGATACCTATTCGATGTACCAGGGGCAGACCGTGACCGAGATCGTCACCGGCAAGCCCGTCTCTTCCGGCGGTACGGTGGGCCGGCTCGAGGCCACCGGCCGCGGGGTTGCGCATTTGGCCAAGCGCGTGCTCGACATGCTGGCGATCGAGCCGCGCAACGGCACCGCCGTGATCCAGGGTTTCGGTAATGTCGGCTCTTATACCGCGCTGGGCCTGCACCAATTCGGACTGAAGGTGGTCGCGGTCAGCGATCACACCGGCGCACTCTACGACCCTGCCGGGCTCGACATCCCCGCCTTGATGCGGCATGCCGGCGTGTGTGGCAGCATCGCCGGTTTCTCCAAAGAGCTTCAATTCGATCCCCAGCAGATTCTCACGCTGCCATGCGACGTGCTGGTGCCGGCTGCGGTCGAGCGGGTGATTGACGCAAAGGTCGCGGAGAACCTTAAGTGCCGAATACTCGCGGAAGGCGCTAACGGCCCGACTACGCCAGACGCCGACAAGGTTTTGGAGAAGCGCCGGGGCGAGATTTTCGTCATTCCCGACGTCCTCTGCAATGCCGGCGGCGTAGTGGTGAGCTATTTCGAATGGGTGCAGGATCTACAACAATTGTTCTGGGAGGAAGAGGAGGTGACGCGGCGCGAATATCACCTGCTCGACCGCGCTTTCGACCGCGTGATGGAACGCGCTAAGGTCGACCAGATTACTCATCGCACTGCGGCCATGGCGATCGGCGTCGAGAAGGTGCGCGGCGCGATGAACACGCGGGGACTGTTTCCGTGACCACCGGGCTCGACCACGCGATCGTTTGAGCGGGAGCGCACGTGCGTTGATCGAGATCAAATGCCATCTAGCCTAATTGTTATCAATTTCCCTGCGGGGAGGACACAACCATGAAAAATGCAAAGCTGGCCATTCTCTTACTGACGACCTTATCCCTCAGCGCGACGGCATTTGGTCAAACGGCAAAGACCGATGCCCAAGCGGCAAGAACCGATTGGGGAAAAAGTGAATACGAATTGCAGTGTAGCGTCTGTCATGGGATGGATGCGAAGGGCGATGGCTTTTTAGGTGCCGTTCTCAAGGTCGTGCCATCAGACCTAACAACGCTTACCAAGAGAAATGGCGGAGTGTTTCCAGCCGACCGTGTCAGCAGCGTGATCGACGGACGTGAAGAGGTTGCCAGTCACGGTCCACGTGCGATGCCTATTTGGGGCAAGCGATACGCGGTCGATGCCGCTGAATATTTTACTGATGTTCCGTTTCCGTATAATCAAGAAGCCTTCGTGCGCGCCCGTATTCTTCTATTAGTTGACTATCTAAACCGTATACAGCAAAAATAGTGTGCGGGCGCTTCACCCAGAGCTACACGTGGCGCGAACTCTATGAACTCACCTGTCAACCGGTGAATATCGAGCCACGCGATCCGATCACATTGCCCGACCGCAAGCTGGTCACGCTCCGCGATGCCGCGCACTACATCACCGAGCTGGCCGAGGCTGAACAACCTGCGCCGGAATGGCAGGCCGCCGTCGAGGTGCTGATGCTGATCGGCGAGAACGGGGCGACCCGATGTTCGCCCGGATCGGCATGATGCGAGCGTTGCATCGTCATAAGCCGAAACGGGCGGCTGCCCCGCGCCGAAACCGAGCCAAGGCATACCGGATTGTTCGATAGAACAGCCAGCGCCGGTTTTAAAAAAAAGCAAATTAAGGATCGCCACAATGGTCTATTTCGTCATCAAGTGCGCTCTATCCGGCATCATCATCGCCGTGGCGTCGGAAGTCGCCAAACGCAGTCCGGCATTCGGGGCATTGATTGTTTCGTTACCTTTGGTGTCTCTCCTCGCAATTTTATGGCTCTGGCGCGATACCGGTGACGCGGAGCGGATTGCCAGTCTCGCGCAGTCCACGTTCTGGTATGTTTTGCCGTCGCTGCCGCTGTTCTTGGTCCTTCCCGTGATGCTTCGTGCTGGCGTCGGTTTTTGGCCAAGCATGGGAGCAAGCTGTGCCCTGACCATCGTGCTCTATTTCATCACGGCTTGGTCGCTAGCCAAGTTCGGGATCGATCTATGAGCACAGTAGGTGCTGCCATATCCGCTCTGAGCCCGACTCTGGACGCGCCGCAGTTTGATCGCCAACGCCCGCGCAAGGCTCGCCGATGCGGCGAATACCGATCGAGCTGCAAAAAAATAGCGGCGACTGGAACGCCGCTCACGCTCCACACCAAGGGCAGCTGTCCCTTTTAGATCGTCCAATTTTGATATAACGCAAAGAAACAACACCCAACAGCCCGTTATGTTTGGCGCCATATAGGGTTATCGATGGATTGGCCTGTCTATCTACGGGACCAAACGACCATGTATCGACAACAAGCCGAGCAGACGGACGATTCTATTGTCACGAACGAATTGCTTGAGTTGGCGTCTATCTGTAAGGAGGTCGTCAATCACATTGAGGATCATCTTACGGCTGCCCGTTAGCTCGCTAAGCCCGCGTCCCTATGCTGCGAATTTGGATCGAGCTGCGTGAGCGCGCCATTCTTGTCATCATTGCCGACCGCGGGCATGAGCCGAAAGTGGAACATGCACCGCGCCGAAATCCCGCAAAGAAATATCGGATCGTCCGATGACAACCCTTGCAAAACTCCTTGCGCGAAGGCAGCAGCTCCTAGAACGGCTGCAGGAAGATCCCGGTCAGCACGAGCGCGATGAAATCGAGCGCCAGCTAGAGGAAATCGATATGGCGTTGAACTCCCTCGACGAGGCGGGGCCGGGCAAGAGTAGCGACGAGCAATGATGCTGATCGGCCTCGCCGGTTCGGGCACCGCGCCGCAAAGCACCGAAGGCCCTGGCAGCAAGGTTGATGCCCGTGTCAGATCAAAAGGGTCTGCAATGACGGTCACGAATCGAAGTGGTGGATTATCGCAACGGACGTTTCTGCGTGGCTCAGCAATCGCAACAACCGGCATCTCCCTACTTGAGGCAACCTCCGCGTTCGTCAAACAGGCGGAGGCCGACAGCGCGTCTCCTGTCGTCGGCCCGGACGCAACGCCGATCACGCTCAATATCAATGGCGTCGTTCGGACGCTAGATGTAGCGCCCAATATGACCCTCGCCGAAGTTCTGCGCGACCCGCTTGGCTTTGCCCAGGAGAACGCGCATCCAGAGTTTTTGTTAGCACGCGCCGATCAAGCGCTGTACGCTGCAAAACATACCGGAAGAGACCGCGTGGTCTCCGCTGACAAGGTTTTGGCTGCGTTCAAAACCAGTCAGCCAGAGACCAAGGCTAGGGTCCGAGTAAGCTAAACGCGGAAACTATCGCGATAAGCCCCACCATCAATCATCCTTCAGGTGTCCTTGGCTCCGCTGAGAGCGTTTGATCAATCGCAATGACACGTTCTTCGGGTAATGATATGCGCCTCGACTATGTTTGAGGTTGTCATCATTGAGCGCGGCCCGACCCATTGGGAGTGGCAAGTCTGCGATAGCGAGGGACTGCAGATAATGCAGGGTCGCGAAAAAACTCACGCTGAAGCCAGATATCAGGGCAACCGTGCTTTATTTCTCCTGTTGGCCAGCCCTTGGAACCCTATGACCCGTCCCAAACGCCCATAGCCAAGCTATGCGCAGGGTTGACCCATTGGTCAACGGTGCGCCTGTCATTGAGGTGACGCTATGTGCCAGAAACTTCGGAAGGTCATTCTTCGCAGCTCAGTGCGCGTACTGGAACAACCGCTGTTATGCAGCACGATGGAATTTGGGAACCGACTCGATGTCGTCCATTAACTTCCGCGTCAGCGACTGAAGCTCTTGAGCGATCGAGATCATCTCAACGTGGTTGATCGTTCCTATGGTGCAGGTTGGATCCACGACAGAGACTTCAACGCAACCGTCGCTATGCTCCTGGACGACCACATTGCAAAGCAGCATCGAGCCGATCGCATGCTCGACCTTAATGGCTCGGAGAGCCAGCGGCAGGCTGCAGGTGCTTAGAATGAGATACGGAGGCAAATCGACGCCGAGATTTCGTCTCAAGACCTGGCGCATGTCGATTTCGGCCAGAACCGAGAACTGATGGTGTTTGAGGGCCTCCTTCGTCGCGACAACAGCGTCCTGAAAGCCGATGCTGACGCACTTGGAGAAAAAGTGCATTTGCGCCTCCTACTCAAGAAAATTCCGACGAACCACTTCGCCGGACTTCCCGTGGAGACCGGAAGATTCCTCATCATACGGCTCGACGATTGCCTCTCGGCGGCTTTTCTCCGATGAGTGAACAATAGGCTTTGATGGGTTGACTAGCTGCGCCTCACCATCAGCGTCCACGAGTTCAGGGGTTGGTGATAGCCGGATCGCCTGCCACCCCTCATGCCTTCCATTCAGAATCGCAACCTTCGCCGGTCGATTGCGTGCAGCGAGAAGCTGGCGATAAATATCGACATAGCCGCGCGCCATTCGTTCGGCGGTGAAGCGACGCTCAAATTCGGCGCGCACCTTGGCCCGATCCAACTCTTCAATTCGCCGAACCGCGGCGACCGCTTCTCTGGTTGTATCGACGACGAAACCTGAGACTCTTTCTGCTATGACCTCCGGAACCGATCCGCGGCGATACGCGATCACCGGCGTGCCGCACGCCATCGCTTCAATCATGACCAGCCCGAATGGCTCGGGCCAATCGATCGGAAACAGCAAGGCAGCTGCCCCGCCGAGAAAGCGTGCCTTGTCGCTTTCACCGATTTCGCCAATGAACTCGACGTTCGGGTTGTCCTCCACCATTGGGCGGATCTTCGCTTCCCAATAGGCTTGGTCCGCGCGATCCACTTTTGCCGCGATCTTGAGCGGCATCCCGCTCCTTGCTGCAATCTCGATAGCCTGATCGGGACACTTCTCGGGCGAAATTCGACCGAGGAATGCCAGATAGCCATCGGGCTTCGGACGAAATGGCAGGAGATCACGGGGAAGGCCATGGTAAACGGTGCCGAGCCAGTTTGCATTGCGCAAATATCCCCGCTGGTCATTCGAGATTGATGCCAGCGGAAGGTCCCGAAACGCAGCGTAGAAGGGTGCAAGGTCGGGTAGGTCCAACCGGCCATGCAGCGTGGTCAGTGCCCGATCGGCGAAGTCGCGCATCAGCGGAGCGTGAATCAAGTCGATGTGGAAGTGCAGGATGTCGAATTGATCGACCCTACGGCGGACCTCGTCCAACAAGATCATATGGTGGGGCAACGCATCGCGCACCGCAGGATTGAAGCGCAGCGCCATGTCGCAGCAGCGGATGAGCTTGGCCGATGTCTGGGAGTCGCCGCTGGCAAACAACGTGACGTCGTGTCCCTGACGCACGAGTTCTTCAGTCAAAAATGAAACGACACGTTCTGTGCCGCCATAAAACCTGGGGGGCACGCGCTCATGAAGAGGAGCAATTTGCGCGATACGCATTGGCGAAGCCACTGGCACCAGTCAACAAAGGATTTAGAAGACTAGCGGCGGCCGAAGCAACCGACCTTGATGTGGCTCAAGTTCGAGCAGCTCCTCTGCGAGGTTTTTGCGCGCGGCAAGGCGTTGTGATAGGTGGCTCATGACGCATGACGAGAGGCGAATGAGCGTTGAAACCGATCAATCAGATCGCCGATCAGGACAGCGCGCCTGCCTGCACGAACCAAGGCAATCGCACCGCCAGCCGTCACTTGCGCGATTTGGAAGTCTCAAAAAACGTGCATGGCCACTGGGCGGTATGGCGGCACCTCTTTGGTTGCTGGATGCGCCGTTTGTGAGGTTGGGACTGACCCAATGCGCCGACGTTTGATCTGGCTCAAAGAGAAGGGTTCCCCCCCAAATAGAATTTCCTTTGGGCTAGGGGAACTAAGTGCAAGCTTGCTCCAAGTCGCATCGGTCGGGCCGCACATCCCCAGCTGCTCAGGTGAGGGATCACATGACTGAGACCAGCACGAATATCGGAGCAGGCGTCCAGTCTAGCGGTGCGGATGGATTGCTCGCCGCCGAACTACAACATCGCATCAAGAATCTGTACGCCGTCATTCAGGCGCTGGCACGTCGCAGCCTCAATGGCGATTCTCCGCTTGAGGAGGCACGCGATGCCTTCATTGGCCGATTGGAGGCGCTGGCGCGCGCCGATCAGCGGTTCATCGATGCCGCGTGGATAGGAACGAGCTTGAACGATCTCGTTCGCTCGGAGCTCAGACCATTTGCCGACCGTATCAAGGTCGAGGGTGCCGACGTGACCCTGAACTCTCAGGGGGCGCAAAGCTTTGCGCTCGCGCTGCACGAATTGGCGACCAACGCCTCAAAATATGGAGCCTTGTCGAGCTCAGGCGGCGCGGTCAGCGTCGAGTGGAGTGCCGGCGCCAGTGCGGGAGACGGAGCGCTGAAGTTCCGCTGGCAGGAGCGCGGCGGTCCCCCGGTTTCAGTCCCAAAGCAAATGGGGTTTGGGACCTCCTTACTCAACGCAGCCCTTGGTGAAGGTCGACTCGACTACGCCATCGAGGGACTAACATACGAAGTTGACGTCCCGTTCGGGATGATTGTCACGCACGAGAGACCGACCGGCGACCGTGATAAGCAGTTGTAGGCAGAGGTACGTGCATCCAACCGTTTCGCCGCGGCGCACGAGAGCGTTCAGATTTCTCTGCCTCAATCTGGCGGTAGCACGTTGATTTTTCCTGTCGGCAGTTGCCGTCGAGAGACCTCACCTTGATCCGGATTGATCGAGATCAATATTCCGATACAGCGAAAGGCATGAGCTGTTGTCGGACAAAGCAGGTGACATGGCAGTGTCTGATCGCGTAACCCGTACGGGCGACTTCGTCCTTTCGCCGAGTTCCGATCCAGGCTGGCTTCTGGTTGAAGAGGGGGTGGATCCGGCGCGAGAGCGCGAGATTGAGTCGCTCTTTGTCCTTGGCAATGGATACCTCGGCGTGAGGGCTTCGATCGCCGAGAGTGCCAGATTTTCGCATCCTTCGACCTTTGTGGCCGGTATCTATGTTGCGGATGGAGGCATCGGGCCGAGGCTCGCGGTGCTCCCGGACTGGTTGCAGGTCGAGGCGACGGTGGAGGAAGAGCGGTTGTCCCTTGAGGGAGGTCGCGCGCTCGCGCATCATCGACGACTTGATCTCCGCCAAGGCGTTCTATGGCGGGAATGGCGCCAACAAGATCCGAGTGGTCGCATCACTCGATTGACATATGCCCAGCTTGCCTCCCTCGCCGATCGGCACATGCTCCTCCAATCGGTGGAGGTAATGGCTGAGAACTACGCGGGGAGCGTCAACCTCACGGCACGTCTTTGTCCTTCGGATACGACGCGCACCGATATCGAGCAGGTGGTCGCTGAATCTGGTGGCTTGCTAATGCGCGTGTCCGGTAGAGAGATCGGAATCGCCACCACATCTGAGGCGCAGAGCCTTGCTGCCTCGGGGCTGGCGCGTCACGAGGCCGGAGCGGATGGCCGCGAGGAGCGGTGGTCATGGGAGACAACGCTCGGTGAAACCATTCAGCTGGATCGGATATTCGCCGTCTTCACCTCACGCGATGTTGCGAACCCTGCGAAGGCAGCGCGGGATCACCTTACCTCGATATGCGCGCGTAGCTTTCGAACGGCCGCGGCGGCGCATGTCGACGCATGGCGTCGTCGATGGGAAGAAGCCGAGGTCCGGATCGTGGGAGACGAAGAGGCTCAACGTGCGCTCCGCTTCGCGACTTATCACCTGATCGCGGCGGCCAATCCCACTGATGAGCATGTTTCAATCGGCGCGCGTAGCCTGACTGGGGAGGCGTACCGGGGGCACGTGTTCTGGGACACAGAGATCTACATGCTGCCGTTTTATGTTTTCACCGACCCTCCGACGGCACGGGCTCTCCTCATGTACCGCTACCACACGCTCGATGCAGCGCGGCGCAAAGCCAAGGAGCATGGCTATGAAGGCGCCCTCTATGCATGGGAATCGGCGGATACCGGTGATGAGGCAACTCCGCGGAGCGCGGTCATGCCCGATGGCCGGGTCGTAGCCATCCTTACAGGGGAACGAGAGCACCACATTAGCGCCGATATTGCGTACGGCGTTTGGCAGTACTGGCGCGCGTCGGGGGACGATGCCTTCATGCTAGCAGCAGGTGCCGAAATCCTCGTGGAGACAGCACGCTTCTGGGCGAGCCGGGCGCAAGTCGAGCCTGGTGGTCGCGTCCACGTTCGGCAAGTGATCGGCCCTGATGAGTATCACGAAATGGTTGACGACAACGCGTATACGAATGCGATGGCGATTTTCAACCTCGAACGCGCTGCGGATACCCTTGAGATACTGCAGCGCGACGCCGACTGGCAGCGACTCTGTATAAAACTCGACCTCGCCGAGAAGGAGCCCGTGAAGTGGCGCGCGCTGGCTGGAGATCTAGCGACGGGTTTCGATCCTGCAACCAATCTCTTCGAGCAATTCGCCGGTTATTTTCAACTCGATGAGATCGATGTAGTGCGCCAGCGGGCTTCGGCTACGCCGATTGACGCCTATCTCGGCCCGGAGCGCCTGCGTCGCTCGAAGGCGATCAAGCAGGCAGACGTGGTAGCGCTCAGCGCGTTGCTGTGGGATCAATGGCCTCTCGCGGTGCACGAGGCGAACTTCCGCTATTACGAACCTCGCACGGCCCATGGTAGCTCGCTGAGCCCAGCGCTTTACGCTCTTGTCGCCGCCCGACTTGGCCACGGGGGTCTTGCGCAAGCCTATTTCCGCCAAGCTGCCGAGATCGACCTTGCCAACAACATGGGTAATGCCGCCGGCGGCGTTCATATGGGCGCCCTAGGTGGCCTCTGGCAGGCTGCGGTATTCGGCGCGGCCGGTCTACGCGCACGTGAGGATGGCATCGCGCTCGACCCTCATCTGCTCCCGGGCTGGGTCGAAATGGCATTTTCGGCGCAATGGAGGGGGCGCTTGCTACGTCTGCGCCTACAAGCTGATCCGAGGCGGATTGAAGTGGCAGTCAAGCAGGGGGATGAATTAACTATCACCGTACTCGGGGGACCTGCGTGTCGTGTCCGCAGCGGCCAACGCTTTGTTCTTCAAGGCGACGAATCGGGTTGGACGAATTGGAAAGAGGCCGGCCAATGACATCCGCGAAGACCGTGCTGGTTCCTCTCGACGGCTCCGTTCACGCGACGGCGGCGATACCGGTGGCGCGCGGCTTTGGCGAATTGCTGCATGCCACGGTTGCGCTTCTTCATGTCAGCGATGATGACCTAACGCCCCACATGCTCGTCGAGCGCATGAAACTCTCAGGTGAAGATGTGCCTGGGCTCATAGTCGAGCACCGGCCAGGCGCGGCTGCGGCGGCCATCGTCAAAGAAGCTGGAGAACGTCATGCCGCCATGATCGTCATGTGCCCTAGGATTAGGACAGATCTTCAGTCCCGCGCGCTCGGCAGCGTGGCTGCAGCAGTTCTCCGCACAGCGCCCTGCCCCGTTGTCCTTGTCCCTCCGGCTCGGGGTCGCAAGCGTTGGGCTTTGCGTCGGCTGCTCGTCCCGCATGATGGCACCCCGACGAGTGCCGCCGCGATAGGTCCCGCAACGGATTTCGCATCAAAGGCAGCGGCGGAGCTCACTGTGCTGCACGTCGCGACACCAGGTGGTGAGAGGCCCACCGAGCCGGGGACATTGGTCTCCCCGCGCTATGTTGACCAACCCCAGCATGAGTGGCCGGCGTGGGCGCAGGAATTTCTCGACCGACTGCGTGCGGTCGGAGGTGCAAGGGGCGGAATCGAGATCCATCTTGCGGTCGCCCAGGGAGAGGCCGGCGCAGCCATCGTCAATTTCGCGCGGCAGAGCGACCTCATCGTTCTGGGCTGGCGGGGCGCGCTGGAACCCGATCGTGCCCAGACAATGCGACGCGTCATCCGCGACACCACTTGTCCTGTCATCGTGTTCCGTGTGAATCATAAGATTGATCGGTAGTGCTGGCCATGGTCGTCATCGACGTCGAGCGCTTCGAGGCGCTCATCTTCGACCTGGATGGCGTGATTACGCAGACGGCATCGATCCATGCCCGCGCGTGGAAGCGACTGTTTGACGAGTTTCTGAGCCGACGAGTGACGCAGGCAGACGCGGCATTTGTCCCCTTCGATCTCGAGAATGATTACCGTCGCTATGTCGACGGCAAACCGCGCATCGCGGGTGTGACAAGCTTTCTCGCTGCACGAGGTATTACCCTGCCGATGGGAGCACCGGGAGATCAAGCAGAACAGGAGACGGCCCATGGGCTTGCCAGCCGCAAAGATCACTATTTCGTCGAACTCCTGGCTCGCGAAGGCGTACGGGTGATCGCCTCGGCCGAGTCCCTTCTCCGGGAGGCCCATGGACGCGGCATGCGCACCGCTGTGGCTTCATCCAGTCGCCACTGCAAAGAAATCCTCCGCGCCAGTGGCCTGATGGCGCTCTTCGATGCGCGTGTCGACGGGGTGGATCTTGACCGTCTAGGCCTGAGGGGCAAGCCGGCTCCCGATATGTTCCTGGAAGCTGCACGACGTCTCGGGGTTCCTCCAACGCGTGCTGCGGTCTTCGAGGACGCGACCGCCGGCATTATTGCGGCTCGCACGGGAGGGTTCGGCTTCGTCGTCGGGATCGGGGGTGGCACGCAGGTCTCAGCGCTCCTTCAGAGCGGTGCCGACCAGGTCGTGACAGACCTCAGCGGTGTGAACTTGCAGGGCTACCGCACATCCCCTTTGAAAGCAGTGTGAGCACACCGCTTTCATTCATTCTCGCGCCTCAAGCGACCCCGTCGTTCGCGTCTATAATCGGCGCAATTGGTCCGCTGATCGCGTGGACATTTTTCATCTCTAGGACATCGAAGCAGCCGAATGTCAATAAGCGTGCCAAAGTGCTCCCTCCACCGCTAGATGGATCAACAGCTTAGCGTGCCGATCGGCGTCGGTACCCCACGCCAATTAACAATGAACAGACATTCACAGAAAGTGAACGCTCTCTGCTTTCAGTCGCTCGGGTTGATCTATCGCAAGGAGACGTTCGACGAGTCCAAGATGCTGACATTCCAAATATGGAGGCCGCTCATGAGTGGCGCCTGAGGCCCGTTCTCGAGGCGGCTTCACGTCTGCCCAGGAGTTTTGTCGTGCGAAATGCCAGTCGAACCGGGCGCTTCACGCCACTCCACCCGCGGCTTGCGGCAGCGGGCTTCAGGGCCGCCCTACCGCTTGCAGAGCGGTTCTTCCGGCATAAAGACATTCATCGTCCGAACAGCCAATTCGCTGCCGAGCGGTCGCGGGACTTGGTCGCAAGACTGGCGCGCGGCGAAACGGCCTATCTCGTTGGCATAAGTATCGGCGGATTCCACAACACTGGAGTTGCGCTCGTCGAGGTGACTCCTGCTGGTGGTCCCCGGATCATCTGCAACAATGAGGAAGAGCGCTTCTCAGGCCGAAAGCATACCAACGCCTATCCTCGCGCATCGCTCGAAGCGCTGACTGAAATCATGAAGGGTTTGGGCATTGGCCCCGAGCGGATCGTCGCTTGTCTCGCGACCTACGATTACTCTCTGCTTATGGCCGCGGGGCTTCGGTCCGTTCTGGAGGAATTTCCCGCAAGCCTGCACCTGGCGTTCCAGGGTAACGCCCCGGCCTTCGACGGCGACCAATTGAAGGAGGGATTTAAAGCCCCGGCCCGGTTGGGTCAGCTTTTCGGCCTCGATTGCGGCGTGCCAATCATTGGCATGCCGCACCACGACAATCACGCATGGTTCTCATATTTGGCCTCGCCTTTCGCCAGAGAGCGGCAAAAGACGATGATCATAGTTGTCGATGGTTCGGGCGACTTCGCCTCGACCACGCTCTATCTCGGCGAGAACGGCGTTGTTCGGCAAATCCGGAGCAACGCCAGCATTTTCGACTCGCTCGGAATGTTTTACGGCATCATCAGCTCGACGCAGGGCGGCTGGACAGCGCTCAGCAGCGAAGGCCGCTACATGGGCGCCGCGGCCTATGGCGACATGGAGCGTTCGACCAACACTTTCTATCGGCGGCTGCGAAACATCTTCGATCTTCGGGCGGACGGCGACGTGTATCTCAACCGGTCGCTTGCGAATTGGCCCCGGCGCATGTTTCATCAGCCCTATACCCAGAATCTCATCGAGATCCTGGGGCCGCCGATCGCGCCTGAGGAGATGTGGAACCCCGATGCGGTCCTGCGTGTCGAAGACATCCATCACAGGCCGAATACGCAGGAAAGGCTCGACAAGGCGGCGGCCACCCAGATGGTTTTCGAGGATGGTCTCGTCCACATCATTGACGGTCTGATCCGCATGACCGGCAGCGACCGGCTGGTGCTGACCGGAGGCGCGGCGCTCAACGCAGCTGCGAACATGCGCGTGCTGGAGCATTTCGACGCAGGCTACTATGGCAGCGTCCTCAAGCGGTCGACGCGGCTTCATTTATGGACGCCGCCTGTGCCGAACGACGCCGGGGTAACGGTAGGAGCAACTTATGCATTCGCCGCCGCCGCCGGGGTGGGTCTCGGGCCGTCTCTCCAGCACGCTTTCTATTGCGGTCGCGCGCCCCGCATGTCCGATATCCTCGTCGTTCTGGAGGGTGCCGCCGATGTGGCCTGGATTGGCGTCGGCGATGCGTCGCACAGATCCGGAATAGAGGCCATCGCCGACCTCATGGCGTTCATCACCGCGAGAGACGGGATAATTGCGATCTTCCAGGGACCGGCAGAGACGGGACCGCGGGCGCTGGGCCACAGATCGATCTTGGCCAACCCTTGCAACCCGCACACGCTCGAACTGCTTAACGAGCGCGTCAAATATCGCGAAGCGATCCGGCCGCTCGCGCCTATGGCGACGCTTTCGGCGGCAAAGGCTTTGTTCGACTTGTCCGAGGGCGCCTCGGACGATGAATACAATGCCTATAACTACATGGTCCTGACCGCGAGAGCCAAGCCTCAAGCGCGCGCCCAGGTTCCCGCCGTCATTCACGTCGATGGAACTGCGCGGCTGCAGATCGTGCGCGAGCATACCGATGCCGTAACGTACGCCTATTTGAAGGCGCTTGGAAGACGAATCGGCGTCGAGGTTGCAGTGAACACATCCTTCAACGTCGGGGGACCGATCGCGCAAACCCCAGTCCAGGCGCTTGATACCCTGCGCCGCGCGAAGGGCATGGACGGTGTATTCATGTTCTCAGAGGAAGGGCAGGTTATCGCGGCCTGGACTAGGGCACCTGGAACCCGAGCCGCAGCGCGGATCCCTGAATGGCTCGTGGAGTGGCAAAGCGAAACAAACGCCGTGGTCGAGTTATCCGGAGCGCGGTCGTGTTGAAAACTGTCCGTTCGACGAGTTCAGCCGGATCCATGATCTCGCTTACGATCTGCAATTGAAGGGCTGCACCACCTTCCACCCCAATCCCGTCACCGGAACGGTCTTAAGCGAGGATGAGGCAGGGGGCGAGGCACCGCATTGCTGCGTGCTCGAGCGCGAGGGCGGATTGAGGCGAGGAGGACGTGGCGATGAAGATAGAGCGCACCACATTCCGCGATCACGATTGATGGGAAGACGTATGACCACGACGTGGTCATTCGCCTTTCCGTCGAAATCGCTAGACGGAAGAAGAAGCCACCCAAGAGCCCTATGGCACCTCGCACAGTGCTTTCAAAGGACGAGGCAAAATTTCTTTTCGAAAATGGATGCGAGCAGATCATCATCGGCTCCGGCCAGGTCGGCAATGTGCATCTCTCGCCGGAAGCCGCAGCCTATTTCGAAAAGCATGGCTGCAAGGTGCTGTTGAGGCCGACAGGCGAGGCGATCGAGGTGTTCAACCGGTCGCACGCCAAGAAAATTGGACTCTTTCATGTCACCTGTTGAACTGGAATTCGCGCCTCGGCCGCTAAATGAGGCACTCGTCGATTTCCTTATCGAGGTTGAGCCAGATCAAAGAACAGCGGGGGGGCGCCGCATTATGTAGATATCATGTCGGAGTTTTTGGCTATGGATCGCACCTCAGCTAAACATGACAATGCTCTCGAAGACCTCATGAAGTTCGCCTTTGACAGGTCATGGCGTTTTGTCGAGAGGGATCCCTTCCTTGCGCACAATCCCAGGGCATTGCTGCGCGATCGCCTGCGAGACCATTTGGAACTCTCGTTGAGAAAAGGCGGGCGCGATCTGTTGCATCTTGCAAACAACGCGATCTGGACTCTGCGTACCGAACTGGGAAGGCCCTCGGGATTGTAAGAGGCCTTCGATCAACAAGCCCTTGCAAGGTCAAGTATCGCTGCGCAATATGCATGGGAGGATCTCATGATGACGCGTCGGCAAGCCAATATCGGCCTCTTGTCCGCAGCTTTGTTGTCCTGATGGTCCTGCTTTCAGGTATTGCGCGAGCGTAATTGCAATGCACGTTGCTTTGGCTCCTGTTCAAGGGGGATTCAAAATCTTAATTCTCGCTGTCAAGGGACAGCGAGGATTATTTGAATAAGCTTCGTAGCTACGGCTGCGCTAAACAGTGCCATCATAGCGTCAAGCACCACGTCCCAGACGGTTTCGTGGTCCTTCGGGACGATCCACTTTTGCGTCAGCCTGCGCATTGCGGCACCTTGCTTTTCGGGTTGAAACGTTCGTTCGACCACGGCTAGGCAAACATGTGCTAGGGTGCCGGCGAGGAATTGATCCTGCTCAAGGTGTTGGAAAAAAGTTCTGCGACCCTAAGGTTTCTGCTGATCTGGCAATGATTGGCGCCTCTTTTGCAGTGCAATCCGTGCCATCTTCGCAAGCAGGATACTAGTCGTTGCCAATCGTAGCGAAGGGCACCATCAGATGAAGCCGCACCGACCGGATCAAAGCTACGATGCGGCTGCGATCAAACGCGAATTCCCAAGCCTCGCGGATACTTGTTTGCATTACCTCGACAATGCTGCAACCGCGCAGATGCCGGAGGTCGTACTTGGCGCGCTCCGCCAGTTCGAGCTTGAGGCACGTGCCAATGTGCACGAGGGCGTCCATCGGCTCGGACGCGCAGCCACTGCGGCATATGAGGAGGCACGCGGCCGCGTGGCCCGCTTTCTTCATGCCTATTCCGCCGAGGAAATCATTTTTTCTTACGGCACAACTTCCTCGATCAACCTCCTCGCCTTCTCATTCGGCGAGTTGCTCAAGCCGGGCGATGAGGTTCTGTTGTCTGTTCTCGAGCATCACAGCAACCTTGTGCCCTGGCAGAAACTCGCCGAGCGGCGAGGCGTCGGTTTGCGTTTCCTTAACGTGACCGCCGACGGTCGCCTTGAACTTGGCGGGCTCAATCGCGAACTCACCAGCCGGTGTCGGTTGGTCGCGCTCACCCATTGTTCGAACGTGACGGGCGCCGCGACCGATGTTGCCCGGGTCGTATCCGCAGCCCGTGCGGTCGGCGCCAAGGTGATGCTCGATGGTGCCCAGCGCGCGCCGCACGGGCCAGTCGATGTGCGTAAACTCGATATCGATTTTTATGCCTTTTCCGGGCACAAGACCTACGGGCCGACCGGAATTGGTGTGCTCTGGGGCCGGAGCGAATTGCTTGCAACCATGCCACCGTTCATGACCGGCGGCCAGATGATCGACCAGGTCACCCTGACGGGCACCAGTTTCCGGTCGCCGCCACGCCGCTTTGAAGCCGGCACACCGCCGATCGCCGCCGCTGTCGGCCTTGGCGCCGCCCTTGACTTCATGCAGGCGCTGGACTGGCGAGCCATCCAGAAGCACGAGTTACGACTGACTCGCCGCCTACTAGACGGCCTGACCGCAATCAGGGGTGTGCGCGTGCTGGGGCCCCTTGACACCAATCATCGCAGCGGCGTCATCTCGTTCGCAGTCGAAGGCTTCTCGGCAGAGCAAGTCTGCCGTCATCTCGATAGCTATGGAGTGGCCTTGCGCGGCGGCTATCACTGCGCACAGCCGTTATTCCGCGCTCTTGGTGTTGACGGCGCTGCCCGCGCCAGCGTTGCACCCTACAATCTCGATGCCGATGTTGACGCGCTGTTCGCTGGGCTTGATGATCTGATCCGCCAACGCAACACGCCCTCTCCAAACCGCAGTGGAGTTCGCACAGACAATCGCAGATCGGGATGATCCATCCGCCGAACGTGGTCAAGGGGCACCTTCAACACGGCCGGAACCAATAGAATGGATATCGGTCGGCTGGGCGGCGAAATAGATCGGGAGTGCTGACATGCCATCTCATAGCGAGTCGGAGGCATCTCGTGCAGGCGGCCATGGGCTATCGCGCCGCCGGATGGTCGGTGGTGCCTTTGCGGCCGGGCGACAAGCGGCCGCTGATCGAGTGGGAACGCTTCCAGCACGAACTCGCATCGCCTGCCACTATTGCTGAGTGGTTTCGGCGATGGCCGGACGCCAATGTCGGCGTCGTAAGCGGCGAGATTTCCAACCTCGTCGTGCTCGACATCGATCCCAGCCACGGCGGTGATGCCTCGGTCGGTCGCCCTGGAGCGCCAGTTCGCGCCGCTGCCCGAAACCGTGAAGGCGGCGGCCGCGGCCGCCACCTCTATTTCGCTCACCCCATCGGTCTCGTGCGCAACCGTGCCGGACTGGCGCAGGGCGTTGATGTGCGCGGCGACGGTGGTTACATCGTTACCCCTCCCTCCGTTCATCCGAGCGGAAGACGCTACGCCTGGGTGCCCGGCCGCTCGCCGGGCGAGATGATGCCGGCGGCCTTGCCGCGCTGGATCTTCGCGTCCGCCGGCTTGCCGCGCGCGGGGCGCGGCCGTGAGGAGTGGCGTCGGCTGGTGCGCGAAGGCGTCCCGGAGGGACAACGCAATTCGACGATCGCGTCGCTGGCCGGGCACTTGCTGTGGCACGGCGTCGATGACGAGGTCGCGCTCGAATTGCTGCTGGCCTGGAATCGCCTGCGCTGCGGTCCACCCCTCGACGACGCAGAAGTCGCACAGGTCGTCTTTAATATCGCCGAACCGCACGCGCATGAGTCGGCCGGCCCGAGCGTCCGCCGCTAGCCGCTGGCGGCGAGATGCTTGGTGGCGCGCCTGCTCGCCGGCACGCGTCAATCAATCCCGGTCCCGGCTTGGTTTGATGACGACCGCATGTGACAGAGGTATACGGCATTGCGGGTACCGGCACTAGGCATGCCAGCGCAGAGGCCGGGGCCGTCTCTCATCATCCTGCACTCAGCTGCAGATCCGCGCTTCGAGCGTCCACGGTCGCGATCTTCTCCGCGTAGAGACGGTTGACGTCGTTGATGCGGTGCCTGGCACCAGCATCGACGTGCCGACACTCGACGATCCGGTCTCAATCAAGATACCGAGAGGCAGTCAGCCGGACTCCCTGCTCCGGCTGCGCGGAAAGGGCTTGCCGTAGTTTGGTGGAAATGGGCGAGGCAATCTTTACGTGAGGGTCCAAGTGCATATTCCGGAGCGGTTGTCCGAGCGGCAGCGGAGTTTGTTCGAACAACTGCGAGCAGCAAGTTCAAAACAGCGTGCATCGTCGAAGGTGCCAGACCACGGCGGACTTCAGCGAGGGGAGCTCAACCTGAGCGCCCAGTCCGTTCAGTTGAAGGATAGGCGGATCATGGCCGAACTCGCCCACCCGGGGCCCAATTTTGCCGGAGAGCACAAGCCGCTCTCCGAAACGATTTCGATCCACAATCTCGACTTCTTCTACGGCAAGTCGCAGGCGCTGAAGAACATCAATCTCACTCTTTACCCACCAAACGTCTGAGGCGGCTTCCGCCGATCCATCCACATCGAATATTGCGGCAAGCTCCACACCATACGCGTTCCCGAGACCAACGGCCCAGCGTGGTTTACTCCCCCCTTTGCGCGTCTGAGGATCTTTGCCGGCCAGCAACCGTTTCTCGATCGCCTAGAATCGCTCTGTAATGGTACATCGCCTTCGAATGGCTGACTATAATATCAGCGATGTTGAGCAGATCGTCGCTGCTTCCTCCGAATGAATTGCGCCGTCCCGTTTCGAAGCAGAATGGCTCAGGCTATTCGCTCATCGATACGACGGCTCACCTTCTTGCCTCGCAGGCGGGTCTCGCCTTCTGGAATATAGTTGCGGGTGTTTGGCACCACTCCTTGCGTTTTCGTCATCTGAATCTGGAAAACCATCATCCCCTCCTCGCGAAATGCCATTTCGGACGATACGAGATATAGCTCCCACATGCGACAAAATCGCTCGTCGTAGAGATACGACACCTCACCCCGCTTCGCCAAGAAGCGCTCGTGCCATTCCTTGAGAGTATCGGCATAGTGCAGACGCAAAATCTCAATGTCGGTTACCAGGAACCCCGCGCGTTCGATGGCTGGCAACACCTCGGAGAGGGCTGGAATGTAGCCCCCTGGAAAGATGTACTTGGCAAGCCAGGGATTGGTAATCCCTGGCCCGTCAGAACGGCCGCATGAATGCAACACGAAGACGCCGTCATCAGAGAGCAGCTTGTAGCATTTTCGAAAGAATTCGTTGTAAAAGCCGCTACCGACGTGTTCGAACATGCCTACCGATACAATGCGGTCGTAGACTTGGTTGAGGTCGCGATAATCCTTGAGAAAGAACTGGAGCTTGCCAGCATATCCAGCATCGCGAGCGCGAGCGCACGAATATTCGAACTGCTCAACGGACAAGGTCACGCCATCAACTCGCGCACCGCAACTCTCGGCGAGATAACAGCCGAGCCCACCCCATCCTGAACCGATATCGAGAACCCGGCGCCCCCGATCCAGCAGCAACTTGGCGGCCAGGTGCCGCAGCTTTGCGAGCTGCGCCTCTTCGAGCGTTTGATCAGGGTTTTCGAAGTAGGCACAGCTATATTGGCGGCTCGCGTCGAGGAAGATCGAGTAGAGCTTTCCATTCAGATCGTAGTGATGTGCAACATTCGCTTTTGCCCTGTTGCGGGAATTGAATTGCTTCAGTCGCCGCCCAATATACCGCATCAGCCATTGAGGCTTCGCCCATCGCGTGGGATTTGCAGTACGGTCCTGCGAGAGGAGCATTGCCAGCAGGCCAGCAAGCGATCCCTGTTCGAGGACGATGTCACCGTCCACGTATAACTCAGCGAACCTGAGGTCCGGATCAAGAAGGACAGCCAGTTCTGCGTATGTTGACATAAATCGGATGGCCAGGGGCTTTCCAGTCCCATCGCCTACTCGAAAGCCTCCTCCGTCGGCTGTCCCCACGCAGAAATCACCAGTATGAACGAACGATCGAAACGCGAGCTGTAGAACGTGGGCGATCATCCGATCCCATATCTTGGATACCGAACCGGGTAGCCCTAACCTAAAGAGGTTTTGTTTCAAAGGAATACCCGCCTCTTTAAATGAGCAAAGTCCTTGAACTCACAGCTTAGCTGAAATCTTTCCTGAACAGCTGATCATACCCGCCTTCGTTCTGTTTGACGCATATCAAGCCGTTGCGGGAATATCGCGCGTATTGAATTAGGCAGCGCTGATCAAGTTGATTTGGCGTTTTCCGCGGAGGTGTGGCATCGAAAATGATCGCGGCGCTGGTTCTCACGACATCCTAGTCACCACTCACGGCAGCCCCCGCGGCGCGAGCTCCGCAGGGAGTCTCGGCAACTGTAGCGTCAGTCAAGTGATGCTACGGATTTTAGTTCAGCCCGCCGTCGCCGGCACTATCGTCGGGGAGGCGACGCCGCAGGACTGGCTTTCATGGGGCTGGCGATTGGAACGGACGTTTCGTTATGTCAAATTCGTTATGGAAATCCAAAAGGTCTTGTCATCAGGGTCGCTAAGCATTGTGCCTAACGGGCCGGCGGGCAGCGAGGGGCGCGGCCTTGATCCGGATCAATCAGACCGGCCCACCATTGAGGCAGTCTTGCTTATCTGGAGGTGGCCGATGCGGCTTAGCTCAAGTGCCTTTTCTAGCGGTGCAACGATCCCGCGCCGCTTCACCTGTGATGGAGAAGATCTTTCCCCACCTTGTACTGGCAGGCCGTACCGCCGCCGACCCGCAGTTTCGTCCTTCCCTGTGACGATCCGGATGCGCCCGCAGGCAAATGGCACCATTGGGCCGCCTACGACATTCCTACCGACCAAACAGGAGCTGCCGAAGGCGTCGGCCGCGACAGCGGCGCGGCGCGCTTCAAGCAGGCCATCAATGACTTCCATCCGGCTGGTTACGGCGTTCCCTGCCCGCCCCGCGGCCATGGGCGTCACCGTTATCACTTTCGTTTGCTGGCTCTTTCGGTCGATCGCCTGTCGCTCGGCCCCAAGCCCTCCTGCAGCGAGGTCGAGTGTGAGGCACGTAAGCATGTCGTCGCCGAAGCGACCCTCGTGGGGATCTATCAGCGATGACCTTTCGCATTCGAGAGGTTTCTAACCAGAGTCATCCCCGGCGACGGTCGCATCAGCAACGATAGAATCATTGTAGAGCAACAGTCAGGCAGGCGATCTTATGCGGCACGTTATGGTAGCGACCGATGGCTCCAAGGGGGCGAACCGCGCGGTCGACGTGGCGGCGGAGCTTGCGAAAGCGTTAGCGGGCGATCTGTTGATTGCGACCGTCGCAGATACCCTATTGGGAGAAGAGGCGCGACAGCTGGCGCGCGCCGAGGGAAGTATTGGCGACGCGATGGAAGCGCTGATGACACAGACGCTAAAGACCGCCGAAGCCCGCGCTCGCCACCTGGGCGTATCCGAGATCGAACTTCGAATGGGCTCAGGTGACGTTGCACAGTCATTGATCAATATCGCCACGGGCAGCTCGGTCGAGATGGTCGTACTGGGTCGACGCGGCCGCGGCCAATTGGCTGGCCTGTTGCTCGGCAGCGTCTCCCAGAAGCTCGTCAGCCTCGCTCCCTGTGCCGTCGTCGTCGTTCCGTAAATGCATGATTTGCGCGCGAGGCAACTATGTACATCGGCGTTCCCAACGAAATCAAAACGGACGAATACCGCGTCGGCCTCACCCCCGCGACTGTAGGGGAATTGACAGCGAGGGGACATCGGGTCGCTGTCGAGAGGACGGCGGCTGTAGGCGCCGGCATCACCGACCAAGAGTACATTGCCGCTGGCGCGGAGATTACTACACGTGCAGCTTAGATATTTCAGCGCGCCGAACTAATCGTGAAGGTGAAGGAGCCGCTTGCGTCCGACAATTGCGCCGCGCCCAGACTTCACCTATTTAAATCTGGCTCCCGACCCTGATCAAACTCACGACCTCATGGCGTCGAGTGTAACGGCCCTCGCCTATGAAACTGTCACGATGCGGCAGGAACGCTGCCCCTGCTGGCACCGATGTCTAAAGTTACCGGCCACATGGCGCCGCAAGTTGCGGCCATTTCCTGCAACGCCCTCAAGGCGGTCGCGGCATCTTATTGGGGCGTATCGAAGGCACGCCATCCGCTGAAATCGTAGTTCTCGGCGGTGGAGCTGTAGGATCCAGTGCGGCGGAAATTGCGATCGGCATGGGCGCCAATGTCACGGTCACCGCACGCAGCCGCACGACACAGCATCACTTGTCGCAGCTCTTTGGCGAACGTTCGTTTCGTTACGGCACATGCAGAGTCTATCGAAGCACTCTGGACCTCCGCTGATGTGGTCGTCAAAGCCGCCCCGGTGGCCGGTGGTGCTGCGCAAAAACTCACCTCTGCACGGACTGTCGCGGCTATGAAGCCTGGCGCCGTCATCGTCGATGTCTCGATCGATCAAGGCGGCTGCGCGGAACCCTCTCGTCCAACGACCCATTAACAGCGGACCTTTTTGGTGGACGGGGTTTGTGCATTATTGCGTGGCGAACATGCCGGGCGCGGTGGAGAACATCGACATTTGCGCTCGACAATGAAACGCGTCCGTTCGCAAGACCGGCGTTGCCGTGTTGTTTTGCTATGGCGTCATGGTGCCACTGATGCTGGAGCCGGGCACGATCCTACCCCACCGCCGATAAACTCTTTATTATCTTCCTTCGCCGCGCACTTCATTTTGCCGTTCATCCTCAACATGTTGCCTGATATTCGTCACGCACTCCCCGGGCCGCAACGCTTCGCAGCGCCGAAGGCTCTCAAGCTCATCATCAATGTCATGGATGGACAAGGGTGGTTGCCTTGCCCACAGGGCGGCGATCAATAGCGCACGATCATTATCGTTCTCAACGTCGATACGGATGTTGCGATATTGCTTGCGCCCGGAGGTCGCGACTTCAAAATATCGAATGAGCATCGACGCATCATAGCTCGGTCGAGATATTATATGGGACCGATCACAATATCGCGGCCGCGTATGGCACGACAGATAGATTGTCGATGACTCTCACAAATGGTCTGCTAATTTATCGGATCGATCTCGGCTATTATTAAGTGTGATCGTTCCGCCAACACCTATAGGGGTGTGCAGCAAGGTTGTTGTTGAAGTAGCGCGGATCATTCGAAACCTCCGCCGCTGCCCAATGCGACAGCTCGACTTTATCTTCGGGATTCGCGATTTCGACTTCCGCGATAGCCAACTCGTCGTTATCCCCGTGAAAAACGTCGATCTCCCAAGTCCGGCCAGCGAAGACCTCGCGGTGCCGCGTCTTTTCGATGAGGGGTCGTTCGCAGAGCTAATCCAGCATCACCCTCGCGTCGGCAAAAGGAACCGGGTACTCGAACTCAAGCCGGCTCACCCCGGTCGTGATTCCGTTGATGGTGAGGAAGCCACGATCCACGGCTATGCGCACGCGCACGATGCGTTCTTTGACCGATGACAGATAGCCCTGCCGATAGAGCGTTCCGGCGGCCATGGCTCGCCAAAGCACGGTATTGACGAGGACTTTTCGCTCGATCTCCTTAGCCGTGATGCAATCCCTTCTGTTGCTCAGTTGTCGCGCGCGCGAGACCGAGAGCGCGCCTGAGGCCGGAGCGAATAGTTGGTATTGGCATGGCTATCGAGCCCAAGCGTGCGCAATGCCGCAAGGATGCGCTTCGGGTCTTCGTGCTCAAGCGAGAAGCTCTCGATCGTTCGAGAGTCGACGGCGAGGCGCACCAGCCGGCATACAGCCGGCAAACTTGAATATGCGTCGGGACTTGTGAACCCGCACGACGTGAAGGTCCGTCCGCGGAAAAATCATATCTTCGATGAATTGCTCGATCGTGTAGCTTTCGCGAGGCAGAGTTTCAAGTGGCAGCGGCCAGACCGCAGAGGCAGCGGCCAGATCGCTCCGGCCCAGCGGGAAGCGTACCTTGAACACCGGCTCCCACAACTCGAGGCCGTCGGCGTCAATTTGGCGAAGCCGTTTGATGTCGAGGACACCGTCGCGGATCTTCGCGCTTTCGGTCCCGCGCGGGTCGAGCACATAAATCTCGTCGCTTTCCCGTGATGCCGCGCCGCTCGGGATCGCCACGGCCTGCGCAATTGTCACGACGGAAGGAGCAAAGCAGCGCCATTCCCACCGCAGTGCGATTTTGTTTGCGCTCATTTTAGAGGGCATAGGTTTGGTCTGCTATGAGTCAAATTCGCCCTTCTCTTAAAGCGAGTCACTGAGTTGCTACCCGACCGCGAGGTATTCCGTCGAGGAAACCGGGACAGGCAGGCTTCCGTAAGTCATCGCGGTGCGGGCAGCCTCAGCGATTGGCTCACAATCAATGGCGAGCCATGCAAGAGAGTGCGCTACTCACCACTATTTCTCTTCCGACTCTGGACCGATTGTCGGATCGAGATCGAGCGGCCTCGTCGTGTCGGGTTTGGCATGCGTCTCCACGAACTCCGTCACGATAACTACACCGGGAAGCGGCTCCTCGATCACGTCTACGATCGTCATTTCGGTCTGCTGGGTACTTTGTTGGGTAGGTGTTCTGTGTCGTCTCGAAGCCGACTTCTTCGCAACCGGCCGCTTCGGCTTAGCGTTCGTCTTCTGCCGTTTCGGTTTCGTCTTGATCAGGCGCTTCGCGGCTTGCCTCTTTGTGGTTTTCGCTCGCTTTACTACCTTTGTACGAGCCTTTGCCTTCCGTGCTGTTGCGCGTTTAGTCCGTTTGGCCATCACACCCTCGCTTTGATCGAGCGTCCACGCGGGACGCAGCTGTGTCGAGTATTGAGCAAGCTGCAAATAAAGCAAGCCAGCGCAGAACCGACGGTCACGAAAGCCCCTTCCCCCACTCATCCCAATCATGCCATGGCAGGTCCGGAAGCCCCAAGTTGGTATCCTAGGACTTTCGCACCACACGACTGAGCTTGACCGGATCGCTTATCTCATCCTCCTTCAGAAGATGGTGCTCGATGATTTTCCGCAGATGCTCCTCTGTGAGAAGGACAGTTACTGTGCGTCCTCCTGATATTGCCATAGGCTTCTCCGCGTCGTATCCGGACGGTCTCTCATCGTCGACTTTGCATGCCATCAGCCGCGCCGCTTTTCACCGCTTTGTGTTATGGCTTTTGCCGATAAACCGATCGTAAGCGCGCGGCGCGTCCCCTCGATAGACCGCCGCCGATCCACCGCCATGTAAACGGCGAAGGCGACTGTTTCGGCGATCTCCTCCTGGCCGGCGCCATGCTGATGGGCCATCTTTGTGGTAGGCAACGCAGCCGTCGCAGTAGACCGCGATGCCGATCACGAGCGTGCAGGCACAGCAACCGTCAGCATTGATTCAGGTCAATACACTTTGCATATTATTAATGCTCATCTGCGCTCGTGACACGAGCGCCCGAAGGCGCCGCTACTCGACGCCCGCATTAGGTCGGTCGATCTCGATCGAAATTGATTGTTCGCGCTACGGCCGTTTTCCCCTGATAGCGACCACATTGCGGACACGCCGACACGTCGCAAAAGTGCTACTTTCGGGCTCGTACACCGTAGCAAAATGGCATCTTTATACGATCACCTCATCGGCGCGCGGCGCCAAAAGAACTCTTGAGAGCTAAGGAGTAGCCGATGCCCGTCTATATGATCGGATATGACTTGCACCCGTCGGCAGGAGAGAAATATGACGAACTTTATACGGCGCTCGAAGCAATCGGAACTGGTTACTGGGATTGCCTCGATTCGACATGGCTGGTCATAACAGAAAAAACACCGGCGCAAATAAGGGACGCACTCAAACAGTATCTAAAGGAAGACGACCACCTACTTGTCATGCGCTATGGAGGCGAAGCCGCGTGGCATGGGTTCAGAGATGATTGCCGGACTTGGCTCGAAGACAACCTTTAATATTCCGACAATTTATGGTGCAGGTGTGTGACGTCTCACTGCGTTTGTTGTGGCGGCCATGCGCGGCATTTCTGCAGACTAGAGAGAACAAGCCGAAATTGAGCGTCTTGCTCCGAGTGCCTCTGCGGAAAAGCACGAGCGTGCCGTCCAGTATTTCAAACGCCATTAGCCGATGAACCGCTCCAACTGGCGATTGATGTGTCAGGCGAGGTAAGCAGCAAGGATTCCTGACAGAATGATCCCGTCAAAGGTTCCGGCGCCACCGATGCTGACGACGCCGATCTCGGTGGCTTCGACGTCCCTAAGGTGCAGTAGATCTGCGCCGACAAGCGGTCCGACAACTCCAATGACGAAAGCGACTGGTGGGGCCACCTCGGGCGCGAGGACGAGCGCTAGGGTTACGGCAGCAATCGGCGATACGAAGCTCGGCATGGCGACGCCAACTCCTTGCACCGGCCGCGCGATAGAATAACAAACAATTATATTCACCACGCATCCGACGACGACGGCAATGAGCGTGCTCAAACCGAGCGTTGCGAGGTAGGCTATTTCATAAAGGGCAAGCCCGACCGGGATGAGACAGCCACCAAAGTTTACGGCGATAATCGTTTCAGGCACCGCGCGCCGCAACTCTGGCCAAACTTCGGCTAACCCGTAAATTGCAAGCGGGTGCGTCGTGATATCCTTGCTACGCCGTATTCTCCTGACAGGAATGTTGACGAGACCGCCCGCAAACATCGCAATCACCAGCGTGAGCGCAACCGACGAGCTGAGGTGCAGCTTATGCAGGCTCGCAAGCATGATCTCGCCGAACAATAGCGGAGAAAAATCGCTAATATCAAAATGAACAGAAGTGACACGAGCCTCTCCCGTGCTTAAGCTAGACCCAAGGTCACCATCGTCCATGTCTGATACCGTTGAACCATAGTCATTCGACAATGATCGTATCGTGTCCGACCCAATAGCCTGCCTACGGGAAGTCATCTGTCGAAATTGATTGGATATCAAGGTTTTGGCGAGCGGCTTGCGCCGCGTCTGCCCCCAAGCCACATGGAAGCCCCTCCGACATCCGCGACCGTAGGCTTTAGGTGCATCTTAGTGTCACCGATATCGCCGAGAATGCTCTTCACATCGTCATGCGTTTCTGATTGGCGGTTGAAGACTGTTTGGGCCCTCTCCTCCAAAGAGTTGAATTATCCCGCCAAACCGGCCGGGATGCACGGCAAGCGCACCCCGGATAACTTTTGCGGCAAGACGCACGCCTGTCAGGCGGCCTTAATCTCGATCTTCTTCTCGCGCTTCTGTGCCTCCGGTTTCTTCGGAAGCGTCACCGTGAGAACGCCCTTCTTGAAGCTCGCTTCGACCTTGTCGGTTTCGACGCCTTCCGGAACTGCGAAGCAGCGCTCGAAGGAGCCGAAATGGCGTTCATGGAGGTAGTAGTCCTTCTTCTTTTCCTCCTTCTCCTCCCGCTTCTCGCCCTTGATCGTCAGACCGCCGTTGGCGAGCTTCACTTCGACGTTCTTCTCGTCCATGCCCGGAAGCTCGGCCGTGACTTCGTAGGCGTTATCCTTCTCGACAATGTCGACGGAAGGTGCGGTGCCCCATGCGACCTCACGCCGCCAGAACGGCTCGATTTCGAAAATTGAGCCGCTGAAGGGTGACATCCAGGAACCGCGATCGAAATCCTCGAACAGTTGATTGACCTCACGACGCAGGCTGTCGAACGGTCGCCACGCTTGCATGGCGGTCGCACGCTCGGGCGCCTTTTGCTCCGTCTTCACCGGCACTTTGCTTGCAGCTTCGGCCATTTTCAGGTCCTCCTCTGAATGGAATAGGAATAACTATTAATCGGGCAAGAAAATCTGGTTTGCGCCAGATCAAAATCAAGTCGGATTTCTCCGGATATCTATGACTCGGAAGGGCCTCAACCATGCCGATCATTGGTATTGACCTCGGTACATCGAACTCGGCCGCAGCCGTCCTGCGCGGCGGCCGCCCGATCATTATTCCGAGCGCCGAAGGGATCACCTTGGGCGGAAAGGCATTTCCGAGCTATGTCGCGCTGACCGCAGATGGTCAGATGCTCGTCGGCGAACCTGCTCGCCGGCAGGTGACGGTGAACCCCCAAGGCACCACCACGGCCTTCAAGCGGTTGATGGGTCTTCGCGAAAAAGTGCACCTGCACAATCGCGAATTTTCTCCGGAAGAGCTGTCCGGATTTCTGCTGCAGAAGATCAAGCGTGATGCCGAGGCTTTTCTTGGCGAACCGGTCACGCAGGCAGTCGTGACCGTTCCCGCGTACTTCAACGACAATCAGCGTAATGCCACCAAGGATGCCGCACGCATCGCTGGTCTTGAGGTCGTGCGCCTGGTCAATGAGCCGACGGCGGCCTCGTTAGCCTATGGATGGACCGGCTCGAGCAAGAGCTTCGAATTGCAGTTATCGACTTCGGCGGTGGCACGCTCGACGTCACGATCATGGAATTCGGCAAAGGCGTATTCGAGGTAAAAGCAACTAGCGGCAATACACGGCTCGGCGGAACGGACATGGACAAGCTCATGTTCGAGCATCTCGCCGACCGCTTCCGCGCCCAGACCGGTGTCGACGTGCGCAGCGATCCGATGGCAGCGGCGCGGATAAAGGAAGCAGGCGAAGTTGCCAAGATTGAATTATCCACCAGTACGACAACTCACATCACGTTGCCATTTCTAGCGGGAGGGCCGTCCGGGCCTCTCCATCTCGATTACGAGTTGACGCGCACCGAGCTTGAACGCATCGTGCGGCCGGTTGTCGAGCGCTGCCGCGAGCCCGTTCTCCAAGCCTTCCACGACGCCAATATCGAGCCGAATCGCATCGATCGCCTCGTGTTCGTCGGTGGACCAACGCGTATGCCAATGGTGCGCGCCTTCTTCGAAGAACTCGTCGGGCACAAGGGCGAGACTGGTATTGATCCGATGGAGTGCGTGGCGCAAGGCGCGGCGATCCAGGGTGGGGTGCTTGCGGGCGAAGTTGGCGCAATCGTGCTTGTCGATGTCACTCCGCTCACACTCGGCATCGAAACATTGGGTGGAGTTGCGACTCCACTCATCGCACGCAACACACCAATCCCGGTTAAGCGGTCCGAAATCTTCACGACGGCGGCTGACATGCAGACGAGCGTCACCGTGCATGTATTCCAAGGTGAACGGCCAATGGCACTCGACAATACAAGCCTTGGACAATTCAACTTGGATGGGTTGCCACCAGGCCGCGTGGCGTCCCGAAGATCGAAGTTACCTTCGATATCGATGTGGACGGAATTCTCAACGCAAGCGCCAAGGACATGGCAAGTCTGAGATCGCAGTCGATTCGCATCACGGGATCAACCCGCCTCCCGGAAGCAGAAAAAAAGCGCATGATCGACCAAGCGCAGAAATATGCCGATCAGGATAAGAAGCGTCGCGAGGAGGCCGAGAAGCTCAACGTCGCCGATTCAGTCTGTTATCAGGCCGAACGGATGCTTGCCGACTTTGGCAGCAAGCTTTCGGACGATATGCGTCGGCGTGTCGAGACGGCGCTCCGCGAGGCTCGCGAGGCGCTCAGCAAGCGCGATGTCCTCTTGGCGTCGCAAAAGGCTGACGCGTTGAAGGTTGTGCTGCAGGAAGCCGGGCAGACTCTGTATGCCCAGACGCCGCAACCCGGCCCGCAGCCCCGCCCTGACATGGGGGCGCCGACCGGCGAGGCGCGGCCGACCGGTTCCGGCCCCAGCGGCCGCGTGGTCGATGCGGAATACCGGGAAGCTGGCGGCAACACGCGATAGAGCGAGGCTATAGCTTTGGCTGAGCCGCGCGACTTTTACGAGGTGCTAGGCGTTCCCCGTGACGCCAATCCAAAGGCGATCAAAGACGCCTTTCGGCAACTCGCGCTCAAATATCATCCCGACCGCAACAAGGACCCGGGCGCGAGCGACCGCTTCAAAGAGATAGCCGAGGCCTATGCGATCCTGAGTGATCCCAAGAAGCGTGCGGAATACGATGCGCGCGGCTATGCGGGCGTGGCCGGCTTCTCGACGGAGGATTTGTTTGGCGGGATCAATTTCGAGGAGATCTTCGGCAGATCCGGTTTTGACTTCGGCGGACCCGGAGTGTTCGACCATTTATTTCGTCGGCGAGCCGCGCCACGACAAGGAGAAAATCTGGAGGTCTCGATTACGGTGCCGCTGGAGCGTGTCTTGTCCGGCGGCGAGGAAACGGTCCATGTCGGCCGCCCTGTTAGCTGTCAGGCCTGCCAGGGTTCGGGAGCCAAGGCAGGCACGAAGCCGCGCACCTGTTCCAAATGCGGCGGTAGCGGACAGCTCGTCCGTAGCCAGCGCAAGGAAGGCGTCAGCCTGCAGCAGATTACGACCTGTCCCGATTGTGGTGGCCGAGGCAACTTCATCGATAATCCGTGCCCGGAGTGTGGCGGGAAGGGAGAAATATCACGTGATGAGGTGCTGACCCTGCGGATTCCGGTCGGTGTGGAAGATGGCACCGCATTGCGCGTGCCGGGCCATGGACTTCCGGCCGAGAAACCGGGAATCCCGCCAGGTGATCTTTTCGTCCTTATTCACGCGGCCGATGACCTGCGCTTCGAGCGGCATGGACGTGATCTGTATCGCGTCGAGACCGTTGACGTCGCAGATGCGGTCCTCGGCACCAGCATTGACGTGCCGACGCTGGACGGTCTGGTGTCGATCAAGGTAGCGCCGGGTACACAGCCGGATTCCTTGCTCCGGCTTCACGGGAAGGGTCTGCCTCGCTTCGGCGGAGGTGCGCGCGGCGACCTCTACGTGCGGGTGCAGGTACATATTCCAGAACGGCTGTCGGAGCGGCAGCGGCGTTTGTTCGAGCAGGTGAAGGCAGCAGGCGAAAGGAAAAAGTCCGACAAGCCGTGAGAGACCACCGAGAAAGCGTGGCAGCGGCACCTATTCAGACGTGTAAGAGCATCCGGTATCGCCAGAGCCGGTGCGGTCAATAGCAATCTGAAATTTGCAACTAGCACGTGGTGTGAAATAATCCTGCCACTCGCTCCCGATCGCGCAACCGGTTGTACAGCGTGACGGCCTCCAGGGTTGGCAGCACATGTGTACGCACGCGACGGTCCGCGAGTAATCGCAGGGTTTGCGGGCATACATGAAGTCGGTTCAGCATGCCCTGCGACAACACGATCGTAGTGGCGTCACGACCAAGCAGCTCAGCGACGTCAGCGGGCTGTATCCCCGGTTCGTGAGCGGTTCCGGTCTCGTTCCAATCCCATTCCCGTGCTCCGCCTGGGAAAACCTTGGCATCCCTGAACGTCCCAATGCCTTCGACCTCGATCCGCCCCCAAGCAAGTGTGGCAATACGCGGCGTTCGGCGTTGGCCAATGATTTCAATGCCTTTGACATGGTGTGGAACAATCCAAATAAACTCTTTTTTCCAATTGTCGGGCGACAATACATTGATTTTCGTCAACCAAGGCGGGCTTGTGCCCCCTGACGACGAACGACGCAGGGACACAGCCATGTGCGCCAGGCCGATGATCGCGGCCCGTCAGCAACCCTGGCACCGTGGACAGCAATAGGCAGTGCGGCCGCCGACTTTGAAGACCTTCAGGAGCGTTCGGCAGCGCGGGCAATGGCCTCCCTTGTTGCGCTCGGGCAGCAAGGAGCCCTTGGGCATTCGCTCGACGAACTGCTCTGAGCCGGCGCCACGGACAATCGCCGTCTTGAGGACCTCACGCATTTTCAGAAACAGACGCTTGAGCTGGATCGGCGCGAGATTGTCAATCCGCTCAGCTGGATTGATGCGCGCCTGAAACAGGATCTCGTCGGAATAAATGTTCCCGATACCGGCAATGATTTGTTGATCCATCAAGACCGATTTCACGTCGCGTTTGATGCCGAGCACGGCGGCCTTGAACGCATCGAAATCGAAACGCCGGTCGAGCGCATCCGGTCCAAGTTCTTCAGCCGCGATGAAATCGGCCGCGTCCTCGACCAGCCCGACGCGCCCGATCATCCTCTTGTTGGTATAGGCAAGACAGCCACCGCTGGCGAAATCGAGCCGCACCCGCGTAAAGGGCGGTTCGTCATCGCCGTTCCGGACGAACTGGAGTGCACCGGTCATACCGAAATGGAGAGTCAGCCAGCCGCCATGGTCGATTTTCGCCATGAGGTGCTTGCCGTGGCGGCGAGCGGCAACGAGCTTGGCGTTTTGCAGGCGGGAGGCAAATGTCCGGGCAGAGAGTTTGCCCAGGATGCGCGCATCGCTCACCACGACCCGGGCGATCGTCTTGCGCAGCGCGTTCCTTGCGAGCACACGTTTGAAGCCTTCGACATCAGGTAGTTCAGGCATCGCAGTATCCTTCAATTCTTTGATTCAAAGACCAGCACACTCTTTCTCCTAAGACCGGCAGGCTCGGCTGGCTCCAGCCTATGCTGCGGCAAGCTCACGGCGTCGTCGAATGAGGCCGGCTTCGACCCTGGCGAACACCAGGCTCTTCCGGTTGTAACGGTTGAGATCAATCGAGAGACGTTTCGCCAGTTTTTTGACAGTCGGCAGCGGAGCGGGGTCCGCTTTTGTCCAGAACGGCCGCATCTCGCGCAAGAAGATGTTCAAGGTGACCGGGCCGACGCCGTAAAACGCGAGCAGCGTTTCCTCAACATCGCGGGCATCGCGCGCCGCATCGTGCAGCCGGCTCAGGCGGCCACCGTAGTCGGCAATAAGCATTTCGCAGTCGCGGAGAACCTGCGTCGATTTGCGGCCGTCATAGCGGACATAACCGCCCTCGCGCATCACCGGATAGACAAGGAAATCCCAGCCGGCCTCGAGAATCTTTTGCGGATTGGTCAGGCCGTGGCGCATGAAACTCCGATAGGTATTCTTCGCCGTGGTCTCGGAAATTCGCGCCCCGAACAGCAGGCTGGCGAGAAACCAGCGGAAATACTCGGCATCGCTCCGCTTGGCCAGACCGATGCCGAGTTCCTCGGAATAAAGCAGGCTGCGCTCCAATGCGCGCCGCGTCGTGTCCGCGAGTTGCCTGCGCTGCGATCGGCCCGACCGCTGAGCCTGCAATTGGGCGACCATCTAACGCCACGCATAGAGCGGTGCGTTCGCGTCGCCCGGCCCACCGGAAGCCGCACTCATGCTGACCGGCATACGCTTCGATCCCCAGGTGCCGGGCGAGCGGTCGAATCTGCCGGCGCAAGCTGTACCGCAATTTTTCCATTTGCTGTCGTCGGTCAGGCGCCAAGCCGTGATCACGTACCCGTCGCGGCCGATGAGCAGCGCCTGGCACTGATGACAGTAGGTGGCCTGACCAGCCGGATCGTGGATATTGCCGGTGAAGGCATAATGTACGCCGTTTTTCGTTGCGATAGCGCGAGCACGAGACAACGTTTCTGCGGGAGTCGGCGGGATATCGCGCATCCGCCAATCGGGATGGAAGGCGGTAAAATGCCACGGCACGTCGGGACCAAGATTTTCCACCACCCATTGCGTCATCTGTTCAAGCTCCACCTCCGAATCATTCAGGCCTGGGATGAGCAGAGTGGTTATTTCAAGCCAGACCCGCGTCTCGCGCTTCACATAGACGAGCGTATCCAGGACCGGCTGCAGATGCGCGTAGCAGATCTTGTGATAGAAATCGTCGGTGAAGCCCTTCAGGTCGATATTGGCCGCGTCCATATGGCGGTAGAACTCGGCCCGCGGTTCCGGACAGACATAACCGGCCGTCACCGCGATGCTCTTGATACCGCGCGCATGACACGCGATTGCGGTATCGATGGCGTATTCGTGGAAAATCGTCGGATCATTGTAAGTGTAGGCGACGCTCGGACACCCGAGCCGCTGCGCCATCCGCGCAATGTCCTCGGGATAAGCGCGCTCGGCGAGCACGTCATATTCGCGCGCCTTGCTGATGTCCCAGTTCTGGCAGAACTTGCAGCCCAGATTGCAGCCGCTGGTCCCGAACGACAGCACTGGCGACCCCGGCAGGAAGTGGTTGAGCGCCTTTTTCTCGACCGGGTCGACGCAGAAGCCGCTGGAGCGGCCATAGGTCGTCAGCACCATCTCGTCGCCCTGCCGCGCCCGCACGAAGCAGAAGGCGCGCTGGCCCTCGTGTAATCCGCAGAAGCGAGGGCACAGATCGCACTGAATGCGCCCGTCGTCCAGCCTGTGCCAGTATTGAGCGGGATGAGAGTCGAATGACTTTGCCATTGCATCACTCGCCCATTGCCATCCTTGGACTAGCGCACGGGCCCCTCGTTACAGCCGTCCGGAACGGACTGGGAACGCTGGTACTTCGTCAGTTCCCATTCATCTCCAGTTTCACTATTGCGCAGAATGTAGAGGTCGCCGTCGCAGCTCCTGACTTTCACGTAACGATAGTCGGCGCCGTGCCATTGGTCGATGTTATCGACCACTTCGATCGCCCGGCTGTCGAGATAAAATCGCCGGAGCTTTTCGATGCCGCCTTCGTCCAGATAGGTTTCGACCTGGACCTGCATGGCGCGCTCGCAATCGCGACGATGTCGAGCCATCGGGGAGCGTGGCCCGAAAGCGCAGGACCCGCGCCACCTGTCCGTCGAACCGGAGTCTCCTCCGGGGTGCTCGGACAGAATGGCTACGGGCCCCTACGCCATGCTTCACCGGTAAACTGGTTTATCGCGTAGGCAGATCTACGCCCGTAGACGCTTCACTGCTGTGCTTCGCCAATCTTGCCTCCGCACGACGTAAGCATAAGATAACCACACGGGCTGAGTGGCCGCCTTGATCTTAATCAAATCCGTTCGTGAAATCTTATTTGCCAATGACGGAGCCGGCGCGCACGAAGTCCGACGACAACAATAAAGATTGGGCTGGGAACATCGTGAACGACAAGGATTGCACAGCGTTCCTACAATGGGCGTTGCCGCAACTTGAACTGCGCTGGCCCGGTTTCCGCAAGGTCCGGCGCCAGGTGGGCAAACGTCTGAGGCGGCGAATGCGCGATCTCGGCTTGGACAGCTATGCAGCTTATCGCGCGCGCCTCGAAGGCGATCCATCGGAATGGCGCGCTGTTGATGAGTGCTGCCACATCACTATTTCACGTTTCTTTCGTGACAGGGGCATATTCGAAGTCGTGCGCAGGCGTCTGCTGCCCGATGTCGCTGCGCGAACCAAGCGCGAAGGGCGCGACGCGCAAGTCTGGTCGGCCGGATGTGCCTCGGGCGAAGAACCTTACACCTTAAAAATACTCTGGGGTTTCGAGGTTGCAACCGCATATCCAGGCATCGCGCTCTCGATCGTCGCCACAGATGTCGACCAGGCAATGCTTGCGCGTGCCCGTGAAGGCTGTTTTGAGCCGACAAGCCTGCACGAATTGCCGCCGACGCTGATCGAACAGGGATTTGACCGGCTGGACTCCAGCTACTGCGTCAAGCCGGAGCATCGCGAAGGGATCGAGTTTCTTGATCAGGATCTCCGGAAGGAGACGCCGGCGCGCCTCTTCGACCTCATCCTCTGCCGATATGTCACCTTCACCTATTTCACCGCGCCACTTCAGCGTAAGGTCCTGACAAGCATGCTGAAACGGCTCCGACCTCAGGGTTATCTGGTGATCGGAACCCACGAGCAATTGCCAAGCGATGTGTCCGACCTGGTTGCGCTCGATAACGCTCCGCAAATTTTCCGGAAAAGAGCCGTATCCGCTTAGCCTCAACGCTGCCTGCCATGCCGGGCGGGTGAAGACATTGCCGGTGCCGCGCGTCACCCGTCAGTTTGATTGAAATCAAATCCCGCTATTCGCGCGCCGGTATCCTGTCCGCTCCAACATGGGAGGCAATGCCATGCCCACCTTCATCATGCTGACGCGACTGAATCCCGATGCGGTACGCTCGCCGAAAGGACTTGAGCAACTCGAGCGCGATGCCATGAAGCGCGTCCGGGAGCAATGCCCTGACGTCGAGTGGCTGAGCAGCTATGCGGTGCTGGGGCCGTGCGATTATCTCGATGTCTTCAAGGCCAGCGACATCGAGACCGCAGCCCGGGTTTCCACTCTGCTTCGGACATTCGGCCATGCTCAGACCGAAATCTGGACGGCGACGGAGTGGGATCGGTTCAAAGAGATCGTCCGCACGTTGCCCGGACCAGGCTGATCGCCTCACGGGTTTGGTTGCGGCCGTCTTACGCGTCGGAATTCAAGATTGGCGGTTCGGGCCGAATTCGAAACGGTGGTGCGAAGGTGCCCGACAGGACGACAAGCTTCAGATTCAAGGAACCGCGCCAGCAAGGCGGCGTGTCGGTGGAACACTGCATTCGTCAGCGCCGATCAGTGCGCGGGTTCAGCGATCGAGCGCTGACCGAGGGTGAACTCGGCCAACTGCTGTGGGCGGCCCAAGGCATCACAGCAGCCGATGGCAAGCGCGCGGTATCATCCGCAGGCGCGCTCTATCCGCTGGAGCTCTATGCCGTTTGCGGCAATGTCGGCACGCTGGCCAGCGGTGTGTATCGCTATCATCCTGCGCACCACGAACTGCTGCTCATAGCCGCCGGTCATCAGCGCGAAAAGCTGGTCGATGCCGCGCGCGGTCAAGAATGGATCGCCACCGCGCCGGCAGTGATCTGCATCACCGCGGTTTTTGAGCGAACGACGGCCAAGTATGGCAGCCGCGGCCGCGGCTACGTCTACATGGAGGCGGGGCACGCTGCCGAAAGCCTGATGCTGCAAGCCGTCGCCCTCGGTCTCGCGACCACGATGGTCGGGGCATTCGGCGACGACGGGGTGAGGCATCTCCTGCATCTCGCTCCGGGCGAAGACCCGTTGTGTTTGCTCCCCGTCGGGGTTCCCTAAAAATTTGCTCTGTGGATGAAGGTGAAATCAGACGCCGGGACACTCGAGTTGACGTTCCTCGGCACGCGCGGCGAGATCGAGGTCCGCTCTCGTCGGCACCGACGCCATAGTTCGCTGCTTGTTCAGTGCGACGAGGCGCGCATCATGATTGATTGTGGGACGGACTGGCTAGGCCGGCTCCACGGGGTTGCGCCGACGGCCATTGTGCTGACCCACGCTCATCCGGATCATGCTGCTGGCCTTGCCGAGGGCGCTCCTTGTCCGGTCTACGCGACCAAGGTCACATGGGATTTGATCCGTCGCTTCCCCATTGATGATCGGCGCAGGTTGCCGCTGCGGAAGTCCATAATGATCGACGGAGTGCGGTTCAAGGCGTTTCCGGTCGAGCATTCGATCCGAGCGCCGGCGGTTGGATTTCGCGTATCAGCAGGCGGCGCTTGCTTCTTCTATGTGCCCGATGTCGCCGGGATTCCCGATGCGGCACACGCACTTCGCGGCATCAACGTCTACATCGGCGATGGTGCGACGATGAAACGATCGATGGTCCGCCGTAGGAGACAAACCGTAATCGGCCATGCGCCAATCTCCAGTCAACTTGATTGGTGTGAAAAGGTTGATGTTCGGCGTGCCATCTTCACCCATTGCGGATCGCCGATCGTGCGTGGCGACGCGCGTAAGCTAAACGCAGCGCTCCGGCGGATTGGTCGCCAACATGACGTTGGGGCTCGCTTTGCCTGCGACGGCGACAGGCTGTCTTTTCCCGACAACGGGTATCGCCGCTGGTAACGAGGGATTCGAAAAGCTTTCTGAGCCGGCCAACGGGCCGCTGAGATCCTGGTCTTCAACGAGGCATCTACAGGCGCCGCCATGATGGCAGGCGGCCAACATTCCTAACGCGCCCGTTGCCAAGCCTCCTTCAATCTGTAGGGCGACGGCTGTGGAATCATAGCGCCATCACGAAGCGAGCTTGGCCTCGTAAAGCCCCTTCGTAACATGATCGTGCAGATCGGGATCATCGATGATCGCAGCGGCGATCGCGTTGTCGCCGAGCATCTCGGCTTCAGACAGGCCGTGAAGCCACTTCTTGGCTGCGAGGTGGCCCTGACCGATCCGCATTAGCGCATAAAGCTCACGACGCGCCGGTTCGGACAGTACGCTGATTGCTTCGCGCAAAGCCGCCGCCGGCTTGGAAACATCAGCCGGAAGCGGTTCGACCCCAAGTTCAGCGGTGGGGTTGTGTTCGCCTCGCCCTGGCATCGGCCCGTCAAGATCATCCTCCGCTACATTGCCAAGCAACGCGTCGCGCTGCGCTCGCGCGGTTTTGGCAAGAAGCGCAATGAAATGGGCCTGATCCACGTGCAAGTCGTTGAGCATGTTCGACTCCATTTAATTTGTGGTCGGATAGCCAAGGCGACCGAGCAAATGCGCTGTCGACTAGACATGATGTCCCGAGACCGCCCGCAACATTGCACCCGAAAGCTCTTTGCTGACCTTGTGCGAAATGTCGCCGAGGCTCACCATGCCGACCATCGTCTTGTGGCTATCCGTTACGGGCAGACGGCGGATTTGGTTCGCTTCCATGGTCTCGATTGCAAGCTGGATGTCGTCATCGGGCGAACAGCATATGACGTCTTTCGTCATGACGTCCTTGGCGGTCATTTTGGCCGGGTTGCCGCTGTCTGCGAGCGCGCGGCAGGTAATGTCACGATCGGTGACTATTCCCACCAACTGACTGTCTGCCTTGACGGGAATCGCGCCGACATCGCTCTCACGCATGCGCTTCGCGATTTCCTTCACCGGCGTGCTGGGTTCGACACAGGTTGCACCTTTGTGCATGACGTCCTTGACTTTCATTTCCTCCTCCTCAGGTCCAATTCAAGGTGTACCCCGCAGCACAAATATCATCGCGCGAACAGACCGACATTCATTGATCTGTGTCAAAAACGAAGCCTCTCGACAGGGACAGTGTTCCAACCTGGCAGGGCAGCGGCTTTCTTCTGAGCGCTTCCGCGGCAGACCCCTTCGGATCGATGGCACACGCAAAACACGAAACCCGCGATATTCGTATCCCGCCGATCGGGCTTGCGGGAACGTTGGATGTCCCGCGAGATGCTTATGCACTTGTCGCTTTTGCGCATGGAAGCGGCTCAAGTCGGCTAAGTCCGCGGAACAGGGCGGTCGCCGGCGCGTTGAACGCCCGGGGCATCGCGACGCTGTTATTTGATCTGCTCACCCCAGACGAAGAGGCCGATCGGGCCAACGTCTTCGACATTCCGCTACTGGCAGTCCGGCTCGTAGACGCGGTCAGCTGGCTGGACGCGCAACCATCCCTCGCAAAACTTCCACTTGGATTGTTCGGCGCCAGCACCGGGGCTGCGGCTGCACTCGTCGCCGCGACGAAACTTCCTCGTCGTGTGGGGGCTGTGGTATCGCGCGGCGGCCGCCCGGATCTTGCCGGTGATGCCCTCGACAGAGTTCAGGCGCCGACCCTCCTTATTGTCGGAGGCGCCGATTTCGGCGTCATCGAACTCAACGAGCGGGCACTGGAGCGGCTGCAAGGGCCGAAGGCTCTGGAGATCATTCCGGGTGCGAGTCATCTCTTTCCCGAATCGGGAGCGCTGGAGGCTGTCATCGACCAAGCCGCTCGGTGGTTCGAGCGGCACCTCGCGCCTGATTCCGCAAAATCGACACTCGCCGCTGGGACCGAAAACAAGCGCAGGGGATCGTAATGCCGTTCGAGAACCGATCGGAGGCCGGTCAGAAGTTGGCGCGGGCGCTTTCCAACTACAAAGATCAGCATCCGGTAATCCTTGCCTTGCCCCGCGGCGGCGTTCCCGTGGCGGCCGAGGTCGCCGCCGCGCTCGGCGCGCCACTCGACCTGATCCTCGTGCGCAAGATCGGCGTGCCTTTCCAACCCGAATTGGCGATGGGCGCGGTGGTAGACGGCGGCGCCCCGATCATTGTGCGAAACGAGGACGTTATTCGAGGCGCAGACATTGACGAGAAGCAATTCAAGGCCGTTTGCGATGGCGAACTCGCCGAAATCGAGCGGCGGCGACAGCGATATTTAGGCAGCCGCAAACGCGTGAACGTCGCTGGCCGTACGACCATTGTGATCGATGACGGCATTGCCACGGGGGCGACCACGCGGGCGGCGTTGCGCGCCACTCGCGTGCGAAACCCGAAGAAGCTCGTGCTTGCCGTGCCGGTCGCACCGTCCGAAAGCATTGTCACGATGCGCGAGGAAGCGGATGAGGTCATATGCCTTGAGGATCACGAGTTCTTTGAGGCTATTGGCGATTATTATCGAGACTTTCGACAAGTTTCAGACGAGGAAGTGATCGAGATACTCGCGCGGTTTCTGCCCGAGCCGGAGGAAAGGGAAACGCAGCCACCGGCGGCCTAGACGGCGGCGTTCATCGGCTACGCCAAGTACGCGGCTCGGGAAGTCATTGCTAAGCCATGATCAGCCGCAAGGCCGTTCCGGCACTCAGAGCGGGAAACCCCTATGCGGCCGATCCTTCACCCCAGCGGCTGCCTAATTCAGGACGCCAACCTGCTGTTAATCGAAGCTGCGTTCTTTGCCGACCAGCGATCGCAAGGAGGCGGCACGTGAAAGACTGGAACATTATTGTTACGATCTACCAGGAAAGTTTCAGGCGGGCACTCCGCGCCTTGCAGGATATTGGGCCGACCGAGCGCGGTCCGTACCACAACGTGCTGGTGATGAAAGTTGACGATCCGATGGCGGTCCTAGAAGCCATCGAGCGTCTGACCGACGAACGCCCCGCGCTCTACGACGCGATCGCCCGGGTAGCGCCGGCGACGCGGGCGTTCGATTTTTCATCTGCGGAGGGCTTCAAGGACGGTGCGAAATCCATCATGCTCGAATGGCTACCGAGCCTGGCTGGAAAATCGTTTCACGCGCGCCTGCATCGGCGCGGGCCCAAACTCGGACTGCACGCGCCGGATGTCGAACGATTCTTGAACGATGTCATCATCGAGGCGACGAGCAAGGCCGGGCGGCCGGGGCGGATATCGTTCACGGACCCAGATGCGGTGATAGTGATCGACACCATCGATGATCGGGCCGGGCTCGCCATGTGGACACACCAGGATATTGCGCACCATCGTTTGCTGCGGCCGGACTAGTTTGGCCTCGTGCTGAGCGGCGGCAATATCGACACGTGCCTTGTCAAGCGTGCTGACTCGCGAGGGAACGCCGTTGACGCAACAGCGGTTCGACATCGCAGATCGGCCCGGTCAGCTCGGCACGGTCGTCGCCGTCCTCGGCAAGAGAGGCGCCAACATCGTCGAGGTATCGCATGAGCGCATTTTCACCCCTGCCCGCCAAGGCAGTCCTGCTCAAGGTGATGGTCGAAACCAGGCGCCGGTCACATCTTGATTCGACCCCACCTCTGGCCTGGAGGAGTGGCAATTACGAACGCGGATGCGGTGCCAGAAACATCATGTCACAATCTGAATAATATAAGAGTTTGACGTTTTATTCCGATTGGCTCGCCATTTCATTGAGATTTTTGCCCTCGCTTAAGCGAGCCTCAAACCCGCTCATAGTAGGATGGGAGCGTATGCCACTACTGATATTAGGAATTGTACTCACTGCCGTCTGCTGGTATTTCGCCTGGTTTCAGATTGGCCTTGCAAGCGAATATTCTTTCTTCCCGCTCTGGGTTGGCTACATACTGCTCGTCAATGGATTGAGCGAAGTCATGGCTGAGACCTCAATGCTGCGCCGTATGCGCTGGTCTTTCCTATGGCTGTTCATAGTCTCAATTCCCATGTGGTGGTTTTTTGAATATATGAACTCGATTGTTCAGAATTGGCATTACCTGTTTGCTCAGCCGATCAGCACTCTTCATTACGCAATTCAAGCATCGATCGACTTCTCGACTGTTGTACCAGCGGTCCTGTCGACATCGACCTTAGTCTTTCAGCTTTTAAGGAGACACTCACTCAACACGCGAGTAGCGATACCGGCCACGACATTGCCTATTGCTTTCGTGTCCACGTTCATCTTTTTTTGGCTGCTCAATCTGTTTCCTTCTGAAACGTTCCCGCTGGTCTGGATCGTCCCAATCCTATTTCTCGAGCCGCTTGCCTATGCCTTGGGAGTACCTGCGTCACTCGTTCACCAAATTGAGCAAGGAAATCTAACGCTCCCACTGTCTCTCGGTATCGGTACGCTCGTAACCGGATTTTGGTGGGAGTGCTGGAATTTCTACTCGCTTCCGAAATGGATTTACACGATCCCGTATGTCGGCTTTTGGAAGGTCTTCGAGATGCCGATCCTGGGGTATCTGGGCTATCCATTCTTTGGACTAATCGTATTTAGCTACGCAGCGTTGATCTTGAACTTCATCACCAAGCAGGATCTGGCCAAGCTGTTGTCGTCCCAATCCTAGTCCGAGGCCGAGGCCGAAAGGACCGCAGCGGTGCGCGCCCGATCCTTAGAAGTGGAATCACAAATCCCGGACTTGTTCGAGGAGCAGCTTGTCCGTCAGGTACCCCTCCCCCGCGATGTGCTATTCAAACTCAACCGCGTGTTCGATTTACGACGAAAGCGGCATGACCCAGATGCTGCCTCTCGGCGGATCTGGAGATGGAGCCGGACAACTGCATGGCGGCGAGTGAAGGAGGTCATGGCGGCGGCTGACGTGCAAGAACGCCCGCTCAATCCCACCCAGCGGGTGACGGCCGCGGACCGGCGGCAGGTCCTGTGTGTACCGAAAACCTAAACCCGGATGTAGTGATGGTGAAGTCCGCCAAGTATCGCGTGTGAACTGATGATTCCGGTCCGCTGAACCGGGCGAACAGCCGGCGCGTCTTTGCCCAACGACCGATGCGTTCTGATGTCGTTTATAATGGCGTGCATAAGATCGCAGGATCCGGCGCAGATGCACCTCGCCCAAGACAATGACGTGGTCCACACACTCACGCCGGATTGATCCGATCAACCGTTCGGCAACACCGTTCTGCCAGGGCGATGCAGGTGCTGTAGGTCTGTCCCGGATGCCCATGGAGCGCAATTGGCGTCTAACGCCGCTGCCATAGATCCGATCCCTATCGCGGATGAGATAGCGCGGAGCCTCATTCCAAGGAAATGCCTCCGTTATTTGGCGAGCAACCCATTCTGCCGTCGGGTTTGCTGTGACGTTGATCCAGACGAGGTCTCTGCGGTCGAGCCGGACGATGACGAAGGCATAGAGCAGGTCGAAACCGATAGTTGGAACAACGAACAGGTCCATGGCGGCAATGTCCGGCGCGTGGTTACGCAAGAAGGTTAGCCATCCCTGGTTGGGCGGCCCCCGTCGTTTGACCATGTACTTGGCGACGCTCGACTGCGCGATCTCAAACCCAAGCTTGAGCAGCTCGCCGTGGATGCGTGGCGCGCCCCAAAGCGGATTTTCGACGCTCATCCGCCGGATCATTGCGCGCAGCTCTGTCTCGATCTGCGGTCGCCCTCCCAGCAGGCGCGCGACCTCCAACGCCAATAGCAGCGAAAGCCAGATCGGTGCCAGTGAATGAGCGTCTCGGGCCGGATAATTGTGAGAACCTGCAGGATTGATGGAAACCAGCGATACAGCTGGATAAAGAACCAGCGATCATTGTTTGTGAGCCGGACGCGACCACGCAGCCTACGCCTCAAGACAACCAACTGATGTCGAAGCACCGCGTTCTCGGCCTCGAGCCGCAACTTCGACTTGAACGGCGAGGCTAGGATGGCCAACACGAAACAGAGCAGCCCAGTCATTCCGCCAGCTTAGGCGATTCCATACGTCATCAACTCAGACAAGGTTTTGGTACACACAGCAGCCGCATCTCGGCACCCTTGCGCGTAAGTGAGGCCGGTCCGGCCGACCGTTACCCGTGGCTTCGGTCGGACGATTGGAGCAGGCCTTCCATCATTAATAGCTCGCGTAGCGCGCCTATCGCTTCAATCGCGTCGTCCTCCGATTTCACCTTCTTTAAACGCGCGTGGAGTTCGCGCCATGGCGGAGTGCGGCGCGCGGCCAGCGCATCATTCACGAAGGACCGCGCGTCTTCCAAGGTCTCGAGCCGTCGCTCCCGCGGGCTGTCTTTGACGCGAATGGGCGGCGCGATAGGAAAATCGGAGATCATCGTTCCTCATCTAGGGTTAGCATCGCGACTGTTTACGCAACAAACTGACGCAACCAAGTAGAATTTTACAGTCGAATCCCTTGCGCAGTAATTCGCTTTGATCCGGATCAAAAAAACCAAATACTTTTTTTTGGTCAAGGGCGTTGTTTTCCGCACGATTGATCACAGCTGATCGACAGTTGTCTTCAATATGGAGGACTTTGCAATGGCTGAAAATGTAACCAAAATGCCTGTAAAAGTGGAAAGGGCTGCCGACGTTCCGTCCATGACACAAGCATGGGCACCTTTCTTGAGCCTCCGCCGGGAAATGGATCGCCTGTTCGACGATTTCGGTCGGGGCTTCGGGCGACTTCCCACCCGCCGTTCACTTTTCGATGTAGAGCCGTTTTGGGGGGGTGAAGTAACGTGGGAAGCCACCCCGGCGGTCGACATCGTCGAAAGCGAGAAGGCCTACGAGCTCACGGCCGAATTGCCCGGGATGGACGAGAAGAACATCGAAGTGAAGGTTGCCAATGGCAACCTGATCATCAAGGGCGAGAAGCAAGAAGAAAAAGAGGAGAAGAAGAAGGATTATTATATGCGCGAGCGCAATTTTGGCTCCTTCGAGCGCCGCTTCGAGATGCCAGAAGGCGTCGACGCGGACAAAATCGAAGCGAGCTTCAAGAAAGGCGTACTCACGCTGACACTTCCCAAAAAGCTTGAGGCTCAAAAGCCTACGAAGAAGATCGAGGTCAAGGCTGCCTAGCAAAGCAATCCTACGGTAGCGATCTTGATCAAATCGAACCTAAAGCCCGGCATCGTCCAGGGCTTTTTTATTTAATGGCCGCGGCGCGACAGTCTCGTAATCCTGAAGATCGCCCGCATGAAGGCGGGAATGTCGGTCGGCTGGCGCGAGGTGACGAGATTGCCGACCACGACCACCTCGCGGTCCAGGTAGTTCACCCCTGCGGCCTCCAACTCCTGTCTCACCGCGCGATAGCGGGTGGCGGTGCGTCCCGCCATGAGGCCGGTGGCGATCAAGAGCTGCGGCCCATGGCAGATCGCGGCCACGGGCTTGTCGGCCTGAAGGAAATGCCGGGCGATGGCCACCGCCTCGGGGATCTTCCGCAGGCTCGCCGACGCTTCGCCGCCGGGCAACAGCAGCAGGTCGTAATCCTCTGCCCGCACAGCGCTAAGGGCCAGGCCGGCACTCACCCTGTGTCCGTGCTTACCGGTGATCGGTCGCTGCTGCGGCGCGGCGATGTCCACCTCCACCCCTTTTGCCTGCAACTGTTGCAGCGGCTCGGAGAGTTCGCTGTCTTCGAAACGATCGGAGCTGACGATCAGGGCTCGCATGTGCTCCTTCCGCTACTGCTGCCTCGAATGCTTTGGTCCGAAGAACCTGCCGCCGCGCCTCGGGAGCAGGCAGGTGTCCCCTCCTCGCGGCCTCCCGCCACGCGCACGCGCGCGCCCGTTACCATGTTCGGCCATGTAAGCTCTTGACCCTCGTCAATGGGCCAGGCGCCCGCCGGGCTAAATTTTAAAGTCATCATGCCGATAAACGCCACGATCGTTTGCGCTATGTCCGAAGCACCGCCCTCCTCCGTCGCCGCCGAGGCGAAGATGCGCTCCCCACGCATCATGGCGCTTGCCTGGGGGAAGATCGAGGTAGAGGGCGCCGGGACGTTCAGGGATGCCAAGCTCTTTCCCGGCGGCGCCAGGGAGTGGGATTGGCGCGAGACGGGGACGGAACACACGCCTGGCATTCAGCCCACGGATGTACGCGAGCTATTGGATCACGGCGCTACGACCATCGTGCTGTCACAAGGTATGTTGAAGCGGCTGGGGATCTGTCCCGAGACGCTCGAGTTGCTGAAGCAGCAAGGCGTGGGTGTGCATGTGCTGCCGACGCAGGACGCCATCGACCTCTATAACGACTTGCGCAAGACGGAGCAGGTCGCGGGGCTGTTCCACACGACCTGTTAGCGGCGCCGCTCGCGCCGCGTTTCCGGCCTGGAGCGAAGTCAATCGATCCCATGACCGACATGCCCCGCATCACCTTGCTGCCGGTGGGTAACCCTGATCGCCGCGCCCTCGACGACTTGGCGCGCGGGGCCTAGGCGGCATTGGGTTCGATGTCGAGCTGTCCGGGCGGCGCGCGCTGCCACTGGGTGCGTTCGATGCCAGGCGCGGCCGAAAACCTTGATGGAACGGATCGGCAAGAACCAGCCTGGGAAGTTCGCATGCGAGAACTGCCACGGGGCGGGTTCTCTGTATGTGAAAGCCGGCAGTCGCGTTGGCCTTCGCGAGTTGAGCTGCGGTAGGCGGATTGGCGAAAGCCGGCCAACCCGGAGTAGTTCCCGCATTGAACTGCTGGGTGCCGATATTTGGCCGCTGCCATCAAGGCCGTCGAGACAGCTGACGCAGGTTCAGGCCGGCGCGCAAAAGCAATCGTTGAGGCCGCTGGTTGCCTGCTTGTCACCGCCGATCACGGCAATTGCGAAATGATGCGTGATCCTGAAACAGGCGGCCCCCACACCCTCTCACACGACGAACCCAGTGCCGCTGTTGCTCACGGGTCGCACCGGCGTTTCGCTTAACGATGGCCGTTTGGCGGATATCGGCCCCACGGTGCTCGCCTTGATGGGGCTCACAAAATCCGCCGAGATGACCGGTGCCTCGCTGTTGAGGTGAAATCCTTTCAAATTAGCCGATACTTCAAACCGTTAGCCTTAGGTCGATTTCTGATGCGCCGTGAGATACGTAACCGCTCCATTGAGCGTGACAAGCTTCCGGCAGTCGAATCTTCCGAGATATCGATGCCGAGGCGGTTGGGGCTACCGCCGGGAAGACTATGAGAAAGTGTGTGTGCGCCTGACCCATGGTGTTGTTGATCTGTGTCAATGAATTGCTGCTTGCTACGCGCAAGCTGAAAAAATGCTCACAGTGAAGACAATCACGTCGGGAACGAATGTCTGCTTTGTGTGGCGACGAAGAGACCAGCAGAGTTTAGTGGTCATTTTCCGATGGAGGCCCAAGTGCCGTACGTATTTTCACTCACCACCACGATTCCTGCTTCAGCGCAGGAGATCTATGACGCATGGCTCGACAGCATCACTCATTCTGAAATGACGCGTAGCAAGGCGAGCATGTCCGACGAGGTCGGTGCCGAAGTGTCTGGCTGGGATGGCTACATCACCGGTAGCAATCTGGATCTCATTCCGGGCGAACGCATCGTGCAGTCCTGGCGCACAACGCAATTCACCGATGACCATGAGGATTTGATCGTTACGCTGACGCTTGAGGAAGTTGAAGGCGGCACCTTGCTTACACTCGTGCACAGCAATGTGCCGGATGGGCAGACGAGTTATGAACAGGGCGGCTGGCAGGAGTACTATTTCGAGCCGATGAAGGAGTATTTTGCCAACCCTCAGCGAGCAGGCGTCGGCGAAACGTCGAAGGTTGAGCCGAAGACAAAGCGCGCAGCGACGCGCACGAAATCGAAACATGCAGCACCGAGGGCAAAAGCGGCGGCCGGCAAGGTGAAGCCCCAACGCGCAGGCGCTGCAAAGACCACGCCCCAGCGCGCGAAAAAGGCCAAGAAGAAGGCCAAGAGGAAGCCGGCCCGGGGCACAAACTGATCGGATAGTATGCTGTCCGCCGACTGGCTGGTTGCAAGGACAAATTGATACACCATTCCGGCAAATCCCCGGTCATCCGCGTATATCATCTAAAATGAGCGCAAACAAAATCGTACTGCGGTGGGAATGGCGCTGCTTTTCCCCTTCCCTCGCGACAATCGCGCAGGCCGTGTCGATCCCGAGCGACGCAGCATCGCGGGAGAGCGACGAGATCTATGTGCTCGATCCAAGGGGGACGGAAAACGTCAAGATCCGCGACGGAGCGCTCGACATCAAGCGGCTTCGCCAAATCGATGCCGACGGCCTTGAATTATGGGAGCCGGTGTTCAAGGCACGCTTCCCGCTGAGCCGGAGCGATCTCGCTGCTGTCTCTGCGGTCTGGTCGCTGCTGATCGAAACCCTGCCTCGCGAAACCTACACGATCGAGCAATTCATCGAAGAGGTGATTTCGCTGCGGGCGGACCTTCACGTCGCGCGAGTTCACAAATCGCGGCGCGTTTTCACGTTTGCCGGCTGTATCGCCGAGCTGGTGCGCCTCGCCGTCGAATCTCGAACGATCGAGAGCTTCTCGCTCGAGCACGAAGAACCGAAGCGCATCCTCGCCGCGTTGCACACGCTTGGGCTCGATGGTCATGCCAATACCAACTATTCGCTCGGTCTCAGGCGCGCTCTCGGTCTCGATCGCGGGACAACTGACCAGCATTGCCGGGGACCGTGGTTTTTTTACCATCAAGGGGCTCACGACCGGGGGTGAGACGGTTGAGTGCGAGTACCCGATTCCGCTTCCCGACGCGACGTAGTGCTGGATCAGCCTTGGGAACGACCGCTCATCGAGAAGACGCGACACCGCGAGGTTGATTGTCCGTCTGCCACTGAGCAATTTCAGCCAACTCCGCCTCCGGTCTTTCGGTTACAATTTCACGTTGGCCGAAGAAGACATTGCCACTATCGCCATCGATCGATAGCCAGCCGCCTTCTTCGATCGTTGCCTCGGCGAGCTGCGCGCGACGCTTAAGCAGATCCACTGTGAGCCCGTCACAGCCGACGACACATGCTTTTCCCATCTCGCGCGCCACCAATGCTGCGTGAGCAGTACGTCCGCCGGTCGCTGTCATGATCCCATCGCAAACCGCCAGCCCGGCGATGTCGGCGGTGCTTATATCGGGACGCACGAGAATGACCCGATCTCCGCTGGCGGCCCATCGTTTTGCGGCTTCCGAATCAAAAGCGGCATGGCCGACGGCGACCCCCGCTGCGGCGCCAATTCCGCGAGCAACAGGCTCGCCTACGTCAACAAAACGGGCGATGGCAACCGCTCCAAGATCGAGGCCGCTCAGTCGCTGTTTGCCCTCCTCCCGCGAAATGACACCCTCGCGGACAAGATCCACTGCGAAACGCAAGGTGGCTCGTGCCGTCCGCTTTGCAGACCGGGTCTGCAGGATCCACAGCCGGTTATCTTCGATCGTGAACTCGACGTCCTGCACGTCGCGAAATTCGTGTTCAAGCCGCAAGAGGGCACGGTTCAGTTCATTCGCGAGCGCGGGCCGCAGATGAGCGATGGACGATTCGGTCTCCGGGGTGCGGCGCCCCGACACCACGTCCTCTCCCTGCGCGTCGAACAGCATGTCGATGACGGATTGGGCGGCGCCGGTTGAGGGATTGCGGGAGAACGCCACCCCGGCGCCCGATGTGAGCCCGCAATTGCCGAAAACCATTGCCTGGACCATGACCGCGGTACCAGGCAAATGATCCAGCCCTTGCAGCCGGCGATAGGTGCGCGCGCGGTCGCCGGTCCATGACCGATAGACTGCACAGGCCGAGGTAGTAAGTTGGTTGATTGCCTCGTCAGGCACTTCAGTATCGAAATCAGCAATCAGCGCTTCATATGCCGAGTCCAGGCGTTCGAGCGCTTCACCGTCAAGATCCCGATCGCTATCGACAAGTTCTTCGGTAACCGATGCATCCAGTCGCGCTGCGAAGGGCGCGGCATCCAAGTCTAGAACCGTATCGACATAGCTTTCCAGGAACCTTCGGCGGCAATCCCACGCAAACCGGGGGTTGCCCGTCATCCTGATCAGGCCATGGGTCGACGCCACGGTGCAGCCAACGTTGAGCACGGTATCCAACATGCCGGGCATCGATTGAGCAGCCCCGGAACGAACCGACACCAGCAGCGGCCGGCGGCGGTCTCCGAAGCGCTTTCCGGTCGTCGATTCCAGCCACTGGATTCCCTTGGCGAGGCCCTCGATCAGCTCAACCTCGGCCTGGCGATCGCCTTGGATGATCTTAGTGCCGAACTGGATGGGCAGCACGAACGCGGGAGGGACCGGTAATCCGAGCATCGCCACCCGAGCGAGATTGGCTGCCTTGGCGCCAATCTCCTCCACCGGTGGGACTCGGCCGACCCCAGCAGCAATCGTGATGACGTCCACCATCAGTGTCTCATTCTCAAGCGGGCAAGTCCGCCATGACGTGGGTGTGCAGGAGATGACCGATCGCAGCCATTTGGTCGGTAGCGCGCTCCAGTGCGCGCCCGAGTTCGAGGACGGAGAGGCCAGACTTCCAGTCGAAGTCGTTGCAAAATACGAGCGCGGTGATGGCCTGCTCCGCCACATCAGCGGCATGCTCAAGATCGATGAGCCGCGTCGTGGATGCGAAGGCATCCTCGGTATCCAACCGCTTGCCCTCGGAAACGACGGCGGCCGCATCAAGGCCAGACGCGGCGGTCTCTGCACAAGCGATCGCGGTCGCGCATAGATCCGCGAGCGGGACGAGCGCCCTGGAGGCGACCTCTCTGGGCATAAGAGAAGCAATGAAGGCCGCCTGCTCGAGCTCGTCGATTGCTTGTTCCGCCGCAGTCACGAGTTGCCCGATGGTCGTGCTACCCCCCAATCGCGTGACCTCACTGCGTGCCTCGATCGCGATCCGATTGGCCTTCTCCCCGATGCTCTTTGCCCGAGCCACGAGGGTCGCGCCGCTATTGGCACGCCCCAATTGTCTATCAGCCAGATAACGGGCGATCAGCGCCGCTATCTGTCGCGCCAAGCCAGCTTGCCGGATGACGATTGAAAGCAATGCGTCGTCCGTCCGCTGCAGATGCCGAATAAGTTCCGCTTCGATGGCATCTCTTATCAGGCGAACGGAGGTGCCATGCAAGCGGGCATCAGTGCACGTACGCAATACAGTCTTTAGGAAATCAACAGCTGGTTGCCGGCCGAGAACAGCGCTGAGCTGCTCGCCGAAGCCGATGCGCAGGGGTCTTGCATGGCGAACGGCCGTCCCGACCAGGTCGCATCCGCCGAGTTCGAGAAACGCCCGATGGCCCACTCGATTGCGAGCAGCCCAGTCGAGAACCCGCACTGCATCGCTATTTGCCACAAGACTGCGCAGGCTTTTGCGAGCCTTGTTCCAATCGATCAGGAACACGATCATTGCGCCTACCGCTTCGAGAAAGGCTATCTGCTGCGCGGCCGTCTCTGCTTCATATCTCCCGGTTACAAGGAAAAAGTCGCCCAGGTCGCCAAGAGCCTTTGCGCTCTTGCGGTCTAAACCGCTCCAATGCATGGGGAATTGATCAAAAAGGCCACAAAAGAATTCGGTACGTGCTCGGTGGACATCGGTATAGGTGATGGTCGCCACCAGGTTCTCAACGCTGATGACAACCACATGGGCATCTGTCTCTCCGATATCGTTCTGAATGATGAGACGCGGTCCAGAACGGGTCGCCGTGGTATCGAGGCCCGGGTGATCGAATTTGAGGGCACGCGTGCTATCGACCCCTTGCATGAACGCCTCGACCAGCGGCCTGTCATCGGGACGCAGACTGTGCGCGTGGGCGCCGGCCACGACTTCTTCGGCGCATGACGCTGCGAGACGGTTCAAGGTCTTGTGCAAATCCATGATGAGGCGATGGAGGCTGTCCGCGTCCTCACTCGGGACGGCGATCATTTTGGCGACCTGACCTGCTTCGATTTCATTACTGGCGGGGAACTGCTTCTTGATGGCCGCGAGCCGATCGGCTGCAATCTGGCTCGCCGAGGCATCATTCGCTTCCACGGCGCGGATCATTGCCCGGATGTCGCCGTCAAGCGCACTCATCAGTTCGGCTAGGCCGGGAACCACGACCGTCCCATCCGCGCTTGCTCTCGCGTCGCCGGCCAGGGATTGGGTCAACAGCGGATCGACACCGGCAGCACGGCATTCGGCCGACAAATCAGCGGGCGCACTCGCCGGATTTTGCGCATGCTGGACCGCCGCTTGCAGTGCAGCCATACGGACTTTGGCCCGATCATTGGCCGCCAGCCCCTCCCTGACGAGAGCAGGGAGAATGATAGCGGATTGGCCAAGATGCTCGACGATGCGTGCTTTCATGGCGAAGCCTTTAGAATGAAATGTTTTTTAGTTGGCATGAGAGACGTGCGTGTTGACCCGGATCAATCTCCGACGGCCACAATTCCGCCGCGTCAGCTCTGCGCCTGGGCGGGGGCCCGCGGATCGCTTCAGCAGGTTACATGGATCAAGCCGATCTTATGCGCCTTGGATCGCTCGAACGTGCGTATGGCTTCCGGCGTCGGCTGCAAGATCACGTTGCAGCTTTTCTTCTCGAAATAGTCTCTGGCCTCAGGAGACAATTGAACGTTTCCTTGGTGACCGGCGCCTACGATGAGAACGTCGCAGCCTTTTTCGAATACGAATTTGGCTTCCGCCTTCGAAATCATGTGTGACGTCCCATACTGCCTTTTTGACAGTTTCTTCCGCCGCTTTTCCACGCCACCGGAAAGTCGAATGATGACATCATGCTCGTAGGTCCTTCCGTCGATCGTGATCTTTCCGAACTCGCTGCCGTCGATGCGCATTAGGCCTACCTCGGGTTGCCTGCTCAAACGGAGCCGGCACAAAGCGAAGGCGTCCGGGAAGCTGAACACTTCCGGTCTCGCCGAGATTACATCGTGCAGCGATGTCCGGTGCGCCGTGCACCACGACCAGCTTCTTACCGGCGCGCGCGGCAGGTTGGCTGCTCTACACCGACCAATACTCCGGATGCCGATAAACCGCGGAGCGGTCGCCCCAGTCGAAAGCCTCGCCGTCGAGCTCCGATGGGCCGCTCCGAAGTTCTTCTAACGTTAGGTTCGTTGTGTAGGCCTTAAGCGCCACATCGTACTTCAGCGACTCCCAAGGCAACGGATAGTGGCGTACCTCACCTTTGAATAATCCGCCGCATTTAACGACCGCGTAGGCAACCGTTCCGCTCTTCTTTTCAAGCATCAGTCGCTCGATTGTGCCGATTTTCTCATCGCCGCGACCGTAGACCGATGCAGTCTCTACGTGATCGCTGGGAACCAGGGTATGAGCCATGGCCAACTCCCTGCACTTCTTCGCCACCGAACATTCACGTTCAGTAGACCTACAAAAAAGTTTGCATTAATCCGATCATCAGCAAATTGATTTGGATCAACTCCCTAGCTAGGTGACATCACCTGATCGAGCATCAAGGGCGGCACCGCCAGTCTCATCGTTTTTCACTGCGATGCCGAAGTTAGATGGATCGGCGATATTACCGACCGGGTTGGCGTCACGGTCGGCGACCGGGCCTGATTTACATTCAAGGGCGGCGATAGCGACCACCACGTCGCCGGCTTTGACCAGGATCAACGACATCCATTCAAAGCGTCTGGGCCCAAAACGCGTCGCCGGGAAGAAGGTTTGACCCGGATCAATCGCACAGTAACGAGATCGAAATATCAAGGACCAACAGTTATGCGAAGGAGGCCTGTATGAAAGCACGAGATGTAATGGTTTCTCCTGTTATCATTGTGGGAGAGAATGAGACGGTTCGTGATGTCGCAAAACTCCTGATCGCCAAGCGCATCAGCGCGGTTCCGGTAGTCGACCGCGGCGGAAACGTCATCGGCATCGTCACCGAAGCTGATCTGCTGCACCGTGCGGAAGCCGGAACCGAACGACCTGTTTCCTGGTGGTTGTCCCTTATTTCCGGAGACCGCGCCCTCGCAGACGACTACGTCAAATCCCACGCGCTGAAGGTCAAGGACGTCATGACAGGCGACGTCAAAACGGCCGATCCCGATACGCCCCTTGTCGAAATTGCCGATCTTTTCGAGGAGCAGCACATCAAGCGGGTCCCGATCGTGAGCAAGGGCGGCGATCTGGTCGGCATCGTCAGCCGCGCCAACATCATTCAGGCTATTGCAAGCGCCCGACCCAAGCTCGAAATCAGTCTTTCCGACGCTACGATCCGAAAAAAGTTGCTAGACGAGCTGAAGAAACAGCCATGGTCTCACGTTAACAGGCTGAATGTGACGGTCGCGGGGGGTGTGGTCAACCTCTGGGGTTTTGTCGAATCCGAAAAGGAGCGGCAAGCGATTACCGTGGCGGCGGAGACGATCTCCGGCGTCACCGGGGTCAATGATCACCTGTGTGTACCGAAAACCTAAGCGCGGACGTAGTGATGGTGAAGTCCACCAAGTATCGCGTGTGAACTGATGCTTCCGGTCCGCTGAACCGGGCGAGAAACCGGCGCGTCTTTGCCCAACGACCGATGCGTTCTGATGTCGTTTATAATGGCGTGCATAAGATCGCAGGATCCGGCGCAGATGCACCTCGCCCAAGACAATGACGTGGTCCACACACTCACGCCGGATTGATCCGATCAGCCGTTCGGCAACACCGTTCTGCCAGGGCGATGCAGATGCTGTAGGTCTGTCCCGGATGCCCATGGAGCGCAATTGGCGTCTAACGCCGCTGCCATAGATCCGATCCCTATCGCGGATGAGATAGCGCGGAGCCTCATTCCAAGGAAATGCCTCCGTTATTTGGCGAGCAACCCATTCTGCCGTCGGGTTTGCTGTGACGTTGATCCAGACGAGGTCTCTGCGGTCGAGCCGGACGATGACGAAGGCATAGAGCAGGTCGAAACCGATAGTTGGAACAACGAACAGGTCCATGGCGGCAATGTCCGGCGCGTGGTTACGCAAGAAGGTTAGCCATCCCTGGTTGGGCGGCCCCCGTCGTTTGACCATGTACTTGGCGACGCTCGACTGCGCGATCTCAAACCCAAGCTTGAGCAGTTCGCCGTGGATGCGTGGCGCGCCCCAAAGCGGATTTTCGACGCTCATCCGCCGGATCATTGCGCGCAGCTCTATCTCGATCTGCGGTCGTCCTCCCAGGGCGCGCGACCTCCAACGCCAGTAGCAGCGAAAGCCAGATCGGTGCCAATGAATGAGCGTCTCGGGCCGGATAATTGTGAGAACCTGCAGGATTGATGGAAACCAGCGATACAGCTGGATAAAGAACCAGCGATCATTGTTTGTGAGCCGGACGCGACCACGCAGCCTACGCCTCAAGACAACCAACTGATGTCGAAGCACCGCGTTCTCAGCCTCAAGCCGCATCTTCGACTTGAATGGCGAGGCCAAGACGGCCAGGACGAAACAGAGCAGCCCGATCATTCCGTCAGCTTAGGGGATTCCATCACGTCATCAACACGAACAGAGTTTTCGGTACCCACAACGGCAATACGCGCCGACGTCTTAATCGGCATCATCGTCGCTGCACTGGCCGCAGCAGAAATGCCAGTTATCCGGCGTTCGATTGTTCTTTCACCAGACCGCGTCTGATACTGGTACCGCGTCTGGACGGTCTCGATGTGTTTGCCTTCTGCGATCAGTATCGCAGTGATCTCTTGGTCCGACGTTGGATGTTCGGCAGAAAGTTCTGTCGACAACTGCGGAAAATAGGCATCCAGCGCTTCGGGTATCAATATCCCGGACTGATTGCCTTTGGACTGACCCGAGTTGTTTCTAGGTAGAATTTTGAAAACCGGCCTGTCGAAATCTGAAAGTGTGTCCACGGCGTCTCTCCCTGCCGTGGAGGCCTATCTGATTCTCGTCTCGTCGAGTTGTATCGGTTGTGTCCGCCATTGGTTCAACCCGTCGCCAAAACCATCCATGCTTCTGCAGCCAGGTTCCGGCAATGGAAACCGCCGCCCTCGCAACGCCATGCTCATCGGCAATGGGAAAACGGTTACGGACAATAGTCCTTCAAGCGACTGCCTTCCTCGCGTTGGAATGATTCATTTCCTGCCGGCGGCGTGCAAGCGTCCTGGCCGCATCACCTTCATATCCGACACTGCCAAACATTTCTTTTTGTACGACACGTTAGCCAACCAGTTGCCGGGCGGAGCCCAGAACTCTACTTCCACACCACCAATTGGTCTCAATCGCCTGCAGGACAGCGATATGGCACGTCGAGAAGTAACACCTATCAAACGCACCATCCGGAGAGATCAGCTTCGCGAGATGGTCCCGCTCGCCGACAGCACCATCTATGAGATGGAGCAGCGCGGCGAGTTTCCGAGGCGGTTCGCACTCTCGGCCCGTTGTGTCGTGTGGGACCTCGCTGAGGTCGAAGCCTGGCTGGCTGCGCGCAGATCGACACCCCTTGCTCGTGCGCCACATCCTGATGTGAGGCAACGCCGAACCCGGCCGGTTAAAGGGCCGGGTCGGGCTGCAGGAGCGGCATTGAGGGGGGAATGAGGATCGGGATGTATTTCTGGCCACCGACCCAGGCATCAACGATGTTGGACCACTCCTGCATCATATGACGACGCTGCACCTCGTACTCTGCCTTGTTATAGACTCCCCTTGAGGAGCGACCATCCTCGTGCGCTAGACACTTTTCGATCCAGTCGCTGTTAAATCCGAGTTCGTTCAAAAGTGTTGACCCGGTCCTTCGCAGGTCGTGAACCGTGAACGGCTCTAGCGGAAGGCCGTTCTTTCTTGCCTGCTCGACGATCAGGTATGTAACCCTGTTGAACGTTGCCCGAGACATCGGAGCGTCGGCGTCGTAACGCGACGGCAGGACATACTTCGAATTCCCCGCGCACGTCTTCAGCGCAATGAAGATATCGAGCACCTGGCGCGAGAAATACACGTTGTGCGCCTTTGAGCGCTTCATACGCTCCTTGGGAATCGTCCAGACTGCATTCTCGAAATCGACTTCATCCCATGTGGCATCGAGCAGTTCGCTCTTGCGGACCATCGTGAGCAGGTACAGACGCAATCCCAGCCTGATGGTAGGCAATGTCGCGACATGATCGAGTTGTTTGAGCATGATGCGAATTTCAGTTGGTGAAAGCGAACGGTCTCTCGGCACAAAGTTTGCGATCGACGCGGGTCCTACCTCGTCCGCTGGATTGGCGATCTTCTCGCCGTGCAGGATCGCAAACCCGTAGATCTGCTTCACGATATCGCGGACGTGGATCGCTGTTGCGGGAGCCCCGCGCTCCACGATGGCAGCGCAATGGGAACGCAGATCGTCCGGCGCAATCTCATTCAGAAGGCGCCTGCGCCAGACGGGAAGCAGCTCGCGTTCGAAGATCGATCGCCGCATTGCCCGCGTACTGTCGGCCATCGGGGCGGCGACGAGCCACTTCTCTCCGAGCTCGCCGAAACTTCTCGCTTCAAGGAGACGCCGCTTCGCGCGCTGCTTCTCGATTGCGGGTGAACGACCTTCACCTATTGCGCGCTTTGCATCGATGCATTTCTCGCGAGCGCGCGCGGGCGACAGCCCGGTCGGGCCGTACTTCCCGAGAACGACGGTTTCGCGTCGGCCATGCAAACGGTAGTCGAGCCTGAACGACAGCGTTCCACCCGGCGTCACGAGCACGTACATGCCATCACGGTCGGTGATCTTGTACGATTTCTCCTTTGGTCTCAGAGCTTTAAGCGCAGCATCTGTCAGCAACGACTTCCCCTCCACGCAAATACCGTCGGCCATTTTTGAGCCGCGTTTGGCCGGAGATTTCCTTGTTTTACAGATACTTAGACAAAGAAAAATACCGTCACACGCGGGATCGCGGATGACGGTATCGATCAGGATCCGTGGTTTCAATGGGCGGCGACGCCGTCAGGCGCTCCGTCTGTCCAGATTTCTGCGTGCCGATAGATCCCGAACGTAGACGACGAATTAAGTCGTAAAATCAGTCTGTTAATTCGTGCAATTGGATAGAGCGGGATAGTCCCGGACGGGCCCGAATTATTCCCACTCAATCGTGCCCGGCGGCTTTGACGTCACGTCATAGACCACGCGGTTGACGCCCTTGACCTCGTTGATGATGCGGGTCGCGGTTTCGCCGAGGAATTTCATGTCGAAGGGATAGAAGTCGGCGGTCATGCCGTCGGTCGAGGTCACTGCGCGCAAGCCGACGACGTATTCGTAGGTGCGGCCGTCGCCCATCACGCCGACGGTTTTCACCGGCAACAGCACCGCAAACGCCTGCCAGATCGCATCGTAGAGACCCGCTTTGCGGATCTGGTCGATATAGACCGCATCCGCATTGCGCAGGATGTCGAGTTTTTCCCGCGTAATGTCGCCGGGGCAGCGGATCGCGAGGCCCGGACCTGGAAACGGGTGCCGGCCGACGAAGATTTCGGGCAGGCCGAGTTCGCGCCCCAACACGCGCACCTCGTCCTTGAACAATTCGCGCAAGGGCTCGACCAGTTTCATGTTCATGCGATCAGGCAGGCCGCCGACATTGTGGTGCGACTTGATCGTCACCGAGGGGCCGCCGGTGAACGACACGCTCTCGATCACGTCGGGATAGAGCGTGCCTTGCGCCAGGAACTCCGCGCCGCCAATCTTTTTGGCTTCCGCGTCGAACACGTCGATGAACAGCCGCCCGATGATCTTGCGCTTCGCTTCCGGGTCCGTGACGCCGGAAAGCTCGCCCAAAAATTGCTTCGACGCATCAACGTGAACCAGCGGGATGTTGTAGTGATGCCGGAACAGGTCGACCACGGTCTCGGCTTCCTTGAGCCGCAACAGCCCGTGATCGACGAACACGCAGGTGAGCTGGTCGCCGATCGCCTCGTGGATCAAGACCGCGGCCACCGCCGAATCGACGCCGCCGGACAGGCCGCAGATCACTTTTGCCTTGCCCACCTGCGCGCGAATTTTCTCGATCGCCTCCTCGCGGAAGGCGCGCATGGTCCAGTCGCCGGTGAGGCCTGCGACCTTGCGGACGAAATTGCGCATCAGTTTGGCGCCATCGGGGGTGTGCACCACTTCGGGATGGAACATCAGCCCGTAATACTTTCGCTTCTCGTCCTGGATGATGGCGAACGGCGCATTGGCGCTGACGCCGGCAACAGCAAAGCCCGGCGGCATTTTGGTGATGCGGTCGCCATGGCTCATCCAGACCGGATGCTTCTCGCCCTTGCCCCAAATGGCGTCGAACAACTGGCTGTCGGCCTTGACCTCGACATCGGCCCGCCCGAACTCACGGTGATGGCCGCCTTCGACCTCGCCGCCGAGCTGGGCCGCCATGGTCATCTGGCCGTAGCAGATCCCGAGCACGGGAACCCCGGAATCGAAGATCAGCTGCGGCGCGCGCGGCGAGCCTTCTTCGTGGACGGATTCAGGGCCGCCGGAGAGGATCACGGCCTTCGGCTTCATTTGAAGAAACGCCGCTTCCGCCTTCTGGAACGGCACGATTTCGGAATAGACGCCCTCCTCGCGCACCCTGCGCGCGATCAGTTGCGTCACCTGACTGCCGAAATCGACGATCAGAATCTTGTCATGCGCCGAGGCCACTGAGGTGGCCTCGCTCGCGGGCTGGCTGTGCTGCTGTCATGGCAAGCAATTACGCGACCGGGGGCAGGCTCGCAACCCTCGAAAGGCCGTCATGGCCGGGCTTGTCCCGGCCATCCACGTCTTTTGGTAGTCGTCATTCCGGGGCGATGCGAAGCATCGAACCCGGAATCTCGAGATTCCCCGATGCGCAATTGCGCATCTGAGGTCTGGTGCTAACGCACCATCCCGGAATGACGGGTTAGGACCCGGCCCGCCTTTTCAGCACCGACACGAAAAACCCGTCCGTCCCCGTCCGCCGCGGCGTCATCAGAAGCCCCTCCGCGGATTGCAGCGTCGCGGCCGCAAAATCTTCCGCTCTGTCCCAGAGCACGGTGGTGGTCTGCGCAGGCGGCACCACGGCAAAATCCGGATGGCGGGCGAGAAAGGCGCGGATCTGGTCGCCGTTTTCCGGCGGCAATACTGAACACGTAATGTAGGCGACCCGCCCGCCCGGCTTGACCAGGGCGGCCGCGCGATCCAGCACCTCGACCTGGTCTTTGAGGCGGACCTCGAGCGCGCCGGGCCGCATCCGCCACTTGGCATCCGGGTTGCGCCGCCAGGTGCCGGTTCCCGTGCAGGGCGCATCGATCAGCACCAGATCGGCGGAGGCATGAATGTCGCTCAGGGTATCGTTCGGCCCCTTCGGCGTCCGCACCTCGCAATTGTGCACGCCGGCGCGGGAAAGCCGCTCATAGATCGGCGCAAGCTGCCGCTTGTCGTGGTCGGTGGCAATGAGCCGGCCCTTGCCCTGCATCATCGCGGCCAGCGCCAGCGTCTTGCCGCCGGCGCCGGCGCAGAGATCGATCACCTGCTCGCCGGGTTTCGCCGCCGACAGCAGCGCCGCAAGCTGCGAGCCCTCGTCCTGCACCTCGATGTTGCCCTTGATGAAATCCTCCTCGGAATGAATCCCGGGATTGCGGGCATCGGCTGATAGATCGATGCGCAGGCCGATCGGCGACCATGGCGTCGGCATCGTTCCCAGATGCGCGGTCGATGCCAGCACCTTTTCACGTTTTGCCTTCAGGGTATTGACGCGCAGATCAAGCGGCGCCCGGCTCGCCATCGCGGTGGCTTCCGCAACGCGGTCCTCGCCGAACACCTGCGCAAGGTAGCCGTCGAGCCATTCCGGATAATCGCCGGCAATCGGCGCAGGCGCGGCGTCGAGTGAGCGCGAGATCAGCGCGGCGCGCTCGCGGTCGGTGAGCGGCTCAGGTGCGAAACGGCTGCCGTCGCAGAGCGCCGCGATCTGTTCGGCATCGAGCTTGCGCTCGAGCCGGAGCATGCCCAATACGCGCCCGCGCGGGGTATCCTCGTCCATGATCCACGCGCTCGAGGCACGCCGCCGCAGCACGTCCCAGATCAGGCCGGAGATCGCGGCGCGGTCGCCCGAGCCGGCAAAGCGATGCGCGGTGCCCCATTCCTTAAGTGCCTTCGCTGCCGGAATGCGCTGGGCGTCGATGGTATCGATCAGTTCGATGGCGGCGGAGAGCCGCGCTGCGGGGGTCATTCAAGGCTTTCGGTTCGAGAAAGAGGAAGAGTTCAGCTCGACGCGAGAATCTTCACGGCGAAATAGACCCACATCACGAGCAGCACCAGCACGCCGGCGAGCCACGCCATGGAGCGCCGGCCCAGATCGTTGGACGTCACGAATATCCCGGCATGCACCAGGCGCGTCACCACAAACAGCCACGACAGCACAACGATCACGGTATCCGCATGGCGCAGCGGCAACGCCAACGCGATCAAAATGTAAAACAGAACAGGCAGTTCGAACTGGTTCTTGAAGCAATTGCCGATCTGGGTGGCCCGCACCGGCCAGTTCGGCTGTCCGAGCGCAATATCCTTGATCCTTGTCTCGCGGCTGACCAGCGCGTTTCTGCGGGCTCCGACCATCCAGATCAGGAGCGCGAAAGCGAGACCGACCAGGACGAAGACCGGCAGCAAAACCATTTGAACCGACATGGGAATTCCCCGATTTGACCGCGCGCCCCCGCTATAGCGGCGCAGCGCTGGCCTGACAATCGACCCATTCAGAGCATTTTCCGGCCAAGTGGGAACCGGTTAGCCGCAAGAAAATGCTCTGAACTTAAGAGTTGCGCGTATTCATTTCGCAAAACCGAAATCCACTTTTGCGGAATACGCGCGTTGAACCACGAGGGCGGCTCAAGTGACCAACCCTCAGTGGTGCCCTCAATTCCGGTTCCCACAATCGACCCGACCGCCCGGTGAGATGCCGCGATGAACCTTTTTTCCGACCTCCCAGCTGACATTGTCGCGTCATTCCCAAAAATGCTGGCGGACGCCGCCGGCCTGTTCCCGGACCAGGGCGCGGACAGCGGGTTCGACCTGTTGATGTCGGGGCTTGCGGGCGCAGCCGTCGCGGTGGCCGTTGCCATCGCGTTGGCCGTCTATTTTCAAACAGGGTATCGCAGCGTCAGGGATATTTTCAGGCACGGGCTTGCCGCCGCGATCGTCCTCGGACTGCTCGGGTTTGCGGCCCACGACATGCGCAACGTCGCGCTTGCCTATCTCGGCATCAATGCGGGCAAACCCGCCGCTGCCTTCGAGATGCGCTGGCCGAAGGCCGCGGCTTACCAGACCCTCGCCCAGGTTTAGAGCCTGATCGGTTCTGATTGAATCAGAACCGAGGTTCTAATCGTTTGTTTTGACGCGTTTTCTTTACGCGAACCGGTATCCACCTCGCTCGAAAACGCTCTGAGGCAGGCTGGCCTCTGATGACGATGGCTTGCGTCGGGTTCCTCCCGATCCTTCAGATTTCATCATTCCGACTTGGCGCGGATGCATAATCGTGCGGGGAGGAACTTTGCTTGCCCGAATTTCGTCTGATTCAGATCTCCGATACGCATCTTGCCCGGCGCCTGCCGACATTGACCGACAACTTCGACCGGGTGCGCGAATACATCGATACCAGGCGTCCCGATCTCGTCGTCAACTCCGGCGACATCGCCTTTGACGGCCCGACCAGTCGCGATGATCTCGAATTCGGCAAAGCACTGCATGAAGCGATTCCTGTTCCCTGCCGTTACCTGCCCGGCAACCACGACATCGGCGACAATCCGACGGCGGTCGGTCCGTCCCCGTCCCAGCCGGCCACGGAACCAAACCGGCAGAGCTTCCTTGCGATCTTCGGCGAAGACCGCTGGCGCTTCGACGCCGCCGGCTGGTGCTTTATTGGTCTCAATTCGCTGATCATGAACACCGGTCTTGCCAGCGAGGCCGAGCAGTTCGACTGGCTCGCGTCGCAGCTCTCCTCTACCGGCGGAAAGCCGGTGGCGCTGTTCCTGCACAAGCCGCTTTTCCTGAATTCGCCTGGTGACCCCGAACTCGCGGCTACATCGATACGCTATGTTCCGATGCCGATGCGGATCCGCCTGATCGGGATGCTGAGCGCCGTCGACCTGCGGCTGGTCGCCAGCGGCCACGTGCATCAGCGCCGGGATTTCACGCATTCGCACACGAGACATGTCTGGGCGCCTTCCACAGGCCTCATCGTCCCGGATGCCAGACAGGAAGTGATCGGAATCAAGGAGGTCGGGCTGGTGGAGTACCGCTTCCAGCCGGACGGCTTTGAAGTGCGCCATGCGCGCGCGCCGGGCCAGCTCGATATCGGCCTGGACTCGCTGATCGGCGCGGCTTCGAAGGGCTAGGACTCGGCGGCAACAATTAGCATCCGCGCAGCGATTCAACTATTGTCGCCCATCGCAATACCCCATTTTCGGGAGTGAAGTGACATGCGTCTGAAGGATCGCGTCGCCATCGTGGTCGGCGCCGGCCAGAGTCCCGGTGAAGGCATCGGCAACGGCCGCGCCACGGCTCTTACGTTCGCGCGCGAAGGCGCCCGCGTGCTCTGCGTCGACCGCAACCTCGCCTCAGCCCGGGAGACGGTCGATTTGATCGCCGCCAAAGGCGGCACGGCGATGCCCTTCGAGGCCGACGTCACCCAAGAGGCCGCGCTCAAGGCGATGGTAGCGGACGCGCATGGCCGCTGGGGGCGCCTCGATATCCTCCACAACAATGTCGGCGTCAGCCTTGCGGGCGGCGACGCCGAACTCTCCGAGATCACCGAACAGGCGATCGACCGCTGCGTGGCGATCAATCTCAAGAGCTGCATATTCGCCGCGCGCTACGCGATCCCGATCATGCGCCAGCAGATGAGCGGCGCCATCATCAACATCTCTTCGATGGCAGCGATCACCACCTATCCCTACGTCGCCTACAAGGCGACCAAATCGGCGATGATCGCCTTCACCGAACAACTCGCCTACCAGAATGCCGAGTACGGCATCCGCGCCAACGTCATCCTGCCCGGATTGATGAATACGCCGATGGCGGTCGACACCCGCGCCCGCGCGTTCAACAAGAGCCGCACCGAGGTCGAGGCCGAGCGCGACGCGAAGGTGCCGCTGCGCCACAAGATGGGCACCGGCTGGGACGTCGCCAACGCCGCCCTCTTCCTGGCCTCCGACGAAGCGAGTTTTATTACCGGCGTGACGCTGCCGGTCGACGGCGGCGCCAGCGTGCGGCGCGGTTAAATCTACATAGCGTTTTCGAACGAAGCATGCCCTCGGACTTGATCCGGGGGTGGGTACCGGTTCGCATAGCAATCAAGTTTACGCAGATTGCGTAGACTTATCTGCGGTGGAAAACGCGTCAAAATAAGACCCTAGCCGCCGCGCGGCGGGGGCACCGTCAGGCGCAAGAAGCTCATCACGCTTCCGACCGCGGCAAATCCCGCGCCGAGCGCCAGCGCGACCGTGGCGCCGTCGCGGCCGGCGAGACCGAAGCATAATGCCGCCAGCGCCGCGCCGACGGTTTGTCCGGTCAGGCGTGCGGTGGCGACAATGCCGCTCGCGCCGCCGCTGCGGCCGGGAGGCGCGCTCGACATGATCGCCCTGATGTTCGGCGTCTGAAAGAAGCCAAATCCCAATCCGCAAATCACCATGCGCCAGACGATGTTGGCGATGCTCGGGCTCGCGGGCAGCGTCGCCAGCAAGACCATCCCGATCCCCAGCAACACCAGGCCGAGGCCGCCGAGAACGCCCGCGGAATGGCGGTCCGACAGCCGGCCTCCGATCGGCGCCATGATCGCCACCACGAGCGGCCACGGCGTCATGAAGAAACCGGTCTCGACCTGGGTCCGCTGCAGGATGTCCTCGAAATAGAACGGCAGGGAAACGAAGGCCAGCCCCTGCACCGCGAACGAACAGACCGCGGTGGCCGCCGAAAGCGCGAACATCGGCCGGCGAAACAGGTCGATCGGCAGCATCGGCGCCGGATGATCCGCCTGCCTTTGGATCAATAACCAGCCCAGGATCACCGCGGCTGCCAGTTCGATCGACACCACACCAGGTGAGGCCTTGTGGGCGGCGCTTCCGATGCCGAGAATAAAGAGACCGAGGCAGCACGCCGCCAGCAGCGCGCCGGGAAAATCGAAGGCGTGCACGGCCCGCGGCGTATGCGGCAAGGTCTTCAGGCCGATGGCTATAGCAATCAGACCGAACGGAATGTTGACCGCGAACAGCCATGGCCAGGGCCCCACCGCCAGAATACCGGAGGCGATCGTCGGCCCCAGCGTGAAGGCGGTCGCGACCACCAGCGCGTTATGGCCAAACCCGCGCCCCAGAAGCCTGCTCGGATAGACGAAGCGGATCAGCGCCGAATTCACGCTCATGATTCCGCTGGCCCCTAGCCCCTGCAGCGCCCGCGCCGTGAGCAGGCTCGGCAACGACCACGCATAGGCACATCCAAGGGACGCCAGCGTGAACAGCAACAGGCCGCCAAGATAGATGCGCTGGTGGCCGACGATTTCGCCGAGTGCGCCGAGCGGCAACAGCGTGGCGACCAGCGCGATCTGGTAGACATTGACGACCCAGACCACATCCGCGGGACTGACGTTCAGATCGGCGGCAATGGCGGGAAGAGCGATGTTGGCGATCGCGGTATCCAGCGAGGCCATGGCGAGCGCGGTGAAGATCGCGGCCACCGCCCACCGCCTGCGCTCCGTCGGCAAGCCGTCGATCCCGGGCGAAGATACCCCCTTCGCCGCCCTTGTATCCTTCAGCATCCCGCAGAGCTCTCCAGGCAGGTGACGAGACGTCTCGCCACCAATGCGGATGTACTACGGATAGGGAGCCGCCCCCAGACGCCATGTTGCATGCTGCGTATGCGGAGGGCCGAGGCTTGAAGCTTTACGCTGCGTCGGGCCCGACGCGCACCAGTTGCTTGCCGAAATTGGCGCCCTTCAGAAGCCCGATAAACGCACCCGGCGCGCTGTCCAATCCTTCGGTGACGAATTCGCGATGCCTGACCTTGCCCTCGCGCACCCATTGCGACATGTCGCGCAGGAAATCCTCATGACGCGCGGCGAAATCGCTGACGATGAAGCCTCTGATCGTCAGGCGCTTGGTCAGCACCGCGCGCATCATCGATGAGGCCCATTTCGGCGTGGATGCTTCGGTATCGTTGTAGTGCGCGATCAGGCCGCACACCGGCACACGCGCGAACGCGTTGAGCATCGGAAACACCGCCTCGAACACCGCACCGCCGACATTCTCGAAATAGACGTCGATCCCCTTTGGGCAGGCCTGCTTCAGCTTCGCGGCAAGATCGGGATCGCGGTGATCGAGGCATTCGTCGAAGCCGAGTTCACGTCTGACATATTCGCATTTGTCTTGACCGCCGGCGATGCCGACGGCGCGCGCGCCCTTGATTTTGGCGATCTGGCCGACCGCCGAGCCGACCGCCCCGGAGGCCGCCGCAACGACGACGGTTTCGCCCGGCTGCGGCTTACCGATATCGAGCAGGCCGGTATAGGCGGTCATGCCGGGCATGCCGAGCACCCCCACCGCGGTTGAGACCGGTCCGAACTTCGGATCGACCTTGCGCAAATCCTTGCCGTTGGAAAGCGCGTGCGATTGCCAGCCGGCGCGCGACAGCACGATGTCGCCCTTCGCAAAACCCGGATTGTTCGAGGCGATCACCTCGCACACCGTGCCGCCCTCCATCACGCCGCCGATCGGCACCGGCGCCGCATAGGATGGGCCATCGCTCATCCGCCCACGCATATAGGGATCGAGCGACAGCCAGATGGTGCGCAGCAGGACCTGGCCTTCGCCGGGCGAAGGCGGCGCATAATCCTCGACACGGAAGTCGGATGCCTTGGGCTCACCGATTGGGCGAGAGACCAGAACGACGCGCTTGGCCTGTTGGGACATGGTTGTTTCCTCCGATTTTTTTCGTTTACTCCGATGATCCGTCCTCGTCATTGCGTGAAGCCAACGGGTCCGGCGTTCGGCCGGCCCGATGACAGGCTCCGCGACGAAGCAATCCAACCTTTCTGTTTCTGCGACAAAATGGATTGCTTCGCTGCGCACAGCAATGACGATTAATGTCAGGCCGTGATTTTCGCCAACGCCGCATCGAACGCCGCTGCCGCGCTTGGCAAATCCTTGAACGCGAGCCCGCCATCGGCCGACTGTTTCTGCGCCTCGGTCGCTGTGGGGCGAATCTCGGCGACAGGCCTGCCACCATCAAGCAGCGCCAGCGGCGCGATCACCTGAAATTCGTGGGCTTCGACCGGCTGGTCTTTCAGTAGAAAAACGCTGAGCGAGACGATGTCCTTGCCGCGCCGATATGAAATATAGCGGTCGATCGCGACCGAACCATCGCGCTGCATGCCGCCCAGCTTTGCGTAGCCCTTGGCATCGAGCAGCCGGTGCGCCTTGAAACCCTTCACGCCGGCCGATCTTGCCTTGGCGGTTTCTTCCGACAGATCGTATTTCTCGGCCATCGCCTTGCCCACCGCGGCAAGCTGGCCCGACATCTCATGCTCGAATTCCTTCAGCTCGGTGCGCGGCTTTGCCGCCTTGCGGGGCCTTGCGGCATTGCGCTTTTCGATCTCGGCCTTGCACTGCGCGATCACCGCGGCAACCGATTTGCGCTCCGCATTGACAAGCAGGTTTTTCAGATCCTGATCCGAAAGTGCCGAGATCCTGTCGTCCGACCAATCTACCATAACCAGCTTCTTTTCTGAATGATGTTGCGATGAATTGTTTCAAGCAAGCGCTACGGCGCGACCGCAAATCCGGCGCGCATCATGTTTTGGTACCGTAGCGCGTTTCGCTGCCCCTGTGGGCGCAAATGCGGGACCGGGAATTACACCCCGCCCGGATAGTTCGGACTTTCGCGCGTGATGGTGACGTCGTGGACATGGCTTTCGCGCAAGCCGGCCCCGGTGATGCGCACGAACTGCGCCTTCTCGTGGAATTCAGCGAGATTGCGGGCGCCGACATAGCCCATCGCGGCGCGCAGGCCGCCAGCAAGCTGATGCATGACGTTGGCGACCGGGCCCTTGTAGGGCACCTGCCCCTCGATGCCCTCCGGCACCAGCTTCAGCGTGTCCTTGATGTCCTGCTGGAAGTAGCGGTCGGCGGACCCGCGCGCCATCGCCCCCACCGACCCCATGCCGCGATAAGCCTTGTAGGAGCGGCCCTGCCACAGAAACACCTCGCCTGGCGTCTCGTCGGTGCCGGCGAGCAGGGAGCCGACCATGGCGATATCCGCGCCCGCGGCCAGTGCCTTGGCGAGGTCACCGGAATATTTGATGCCGCCATCGGCGATCACGGACACGTCGGCTTTCTTTGCCGCTTCCACCGTGTCCATGATCGCGGTGAGCTGCGGCACGCCGACGCCCGCGACGATGCGCGTGGTGCAGATCGAACCCGGACCAATGCCGACCTTGATCGCGTCCGCACCGGCATCGATCAGCGCCTGGGCGCCTTCTCTGGTGGCGACGTTGCCGGCGATCACCTGGACCGCATTGGAGATCCGCTTGATGCGGTTGACGGCTTCCAGCACCCGCGACGAATGGCCGTGCGCGGTGTCAACGACGATCAGATCGACGCCGGCCTCGATCAACCGTTCGGTGCGTTCATAGCCGCCCTCTCCGACGGTGGTCGCGGCCGCGACCCGCAGGCGGCCCTGCGCATCCTTGCTGGCGAGCGGATGCGCGACCGCCTTTTCCATGTCCTTGACGGTGATCAATCCGACGCAGCGGTATTGCTCATCGACCACCAAAAGCTTTTCGATGCGATGCTTGTGCAGCATGCGCTTGGCCTCGTCCTGGCTGACGCCCTCGCGCACCGTCACGAGGTTTTCGTGCGTCATCAACTCGGAGACTTTTTGTCTTGGATCGGTGGCAAACCGCACGTCGCGGTTGGTGAGAATGCCCACCAGCTTTCCCGGCCTTCCCTCGCCGCCGCCGGTGACCACCGGAATCCCGGAGAAGCCGTGAGCATTCATCAGTGCCAGCGCGTCCGACAGCATCGCATCCGGACCAATCGTCAGCGGATTGACCACCATTCCCGATTCATACTTCTTGACCTGCCGCACCTGGGCGGCCTGGCCATCGGGGTCGAAATTGCGGTGAATGACGCCGATGCCGCCCGCCTGCGCCATCGCAATCGCCATGCGCGCTTCGGTGACGGTATCCATCGCCGAGGCGATGATGGGAATGTTGAGCGGAATGGCGCGGGTGACGAAAGAGCGGATATCGGCATCGCCGGGCAGGATGTCCGAAAGACCGGGCTTCAGAAGCACGTCGTCGAACGTATAGGCTTCGCGTATCCCCTGAAGTCCCTGCATCTGCGCCATTACCAACTCCATTCGGCGGCCTTGGCCGCGATATGATCCCGGGATAAGCGGATACGCCGGCGAAGCAATCGGCTTCACCGTCGAATCAGAGCCCATCGATAGGGTTGGCGGTGGTCGATAGCACGCCACCATGACGAATCAAAGGGGCCGCGGCCGCGAATTCCGCATCTAAACGCAATTGGCGGCCCAATTGGGCCGCCAATTCAGAATGCGTCGGCGCGGCTCGGCCGCGCGTCACGGACTTTTGTTAGTTTAATTCCTGAGCGGTACGAATCGTCCGCACGGGAGCGCCATTGAGGCAGCGGCGGGCGGCCGCAATCTCCGCCTCGGTAGCACCCTTGCTCCGCGCATAGGCTTCTGCCGCCTCCGCGCTAAACTTCGCGACGTAGTAGCGGACGACCGAGCACGACGCGCGATGCAAGAGACCCTCGGCGGAAGCCTCGGCGGGAGCCAATCCAAATACAATCGCGAAAACAATCAACAAACGAAACCCCATTCCGGGTCTTTCCTTCTTTAAAGAATTGACAGGGGATGAGCCGGACGGCTCGGTTCGGTGAGGCCCTAGTCCCATAATGCGCCGCCTGAGGCAAGCTTTTATCAAGCATATCCAACAGAGGAGCCATGCGAGGTGTCGTCTGTTAAGGTTTCCACGCAAGGGGCAGTAAGTATCCCCGCGAAGCTTTGAGGAAAGTTCCCCTCGGAAACCATTGAAATTGCTGACCAAGCATTTTGTGGGCGGTTTACGGGTTCACCAACAGGATGCGTAGTCCACCAGACTTGCTGCCCATTTCTTGCCACGCCATCGCCCCTTTCTCGCCTTGTCCAAAATCTCCATGAACAAAGAACGCCTGATCCCGCTGATCGTCGCCACCGCCCTGTTCATGGAGAACATGGATTCGACGGTGATCGCGACATCGCTGCCGGCGATTGCAGCCGATATCGGCACGAGCCCGCTGACGCTGAAGCTCGCCATCACGTCGTACCTTTTGTCGCTGGCGGTGTTCATTCCGGCCAGCGGCTGGACCGCCGACCGCTTCGGCGCGCGCCTGGTATTCTCCGGCGCTGTCGCCGTTTTCATGGCGGGCTCGATCGGCTGCGCCTTGTCGGGCTCGGTCACCGATTTTGTGATCGCGCGTATCCTGCAAGGCATCGGCGGGGCGATGATGACGCCGGTCGGACGGCTGGTGCTGTTGCGCTCGATCGACAAGAGCGCGCTGGTGAACGCCATGGCATGGGTCACGGTGCCGGCGCTGGTCGGGCCGGTGATCGGCCCGCCGCTCGGCGGATTCATCACCACCTATTTCTCCTGGCACTGGATCTTCCTGATCAACATTCCGATCGGGCTGCTCGGCATCTTCATGGCGCTGCGCTACATCGACCCGATCAAGAGCGAAGACCCCGAGCGCTTCGATCTTTACGGCATGGTGCTGGCCGGCATCGGGCTTGGCGGAATTGCCTTCGGGCTCTCGGTCGCGGGTCTCAATCTGCTGCCTTGGTCGATCGTCGCGGCGCTGGTGGCGATCGGCTCGGTCTCGATGACGCTCTACGTGATCCACGCGAGGCGAACCGCTTCGCCGGTGCTGGATTTCGCGCTGCTGCGGTTACCGACCATGCGCGCCAGCATTCTCGGCGGCTTCCTGTTTCGCCTCGGCATCGGCGCGCTGCCGTTTCTGCTGCCGCTGTTGATGCAGGTCGGATTTGGCCTGTCGCCGTTCCGTTCGGGCCTCGTCACATTCGCCTCCGCCGTCGGCGCCATGGGCATGAAGACGCTGGCCGCGCGCATCATCCGAACCTTCGGCTTCCGCAACATGATGACCATCAATGCCGTCGTCAGCTCGGTTTTCCTCGGCGCCTGCGCCCTGTTTACGGTCACCACGCCGCTGCTTCTGATCATGATCATTCTGGTGGTCGGCGGCTTCTTCCGCTCGCTGGAGTTCACCTCGATCAACACCGTTGCCTATGCGGAAGTCGAGCCGGCCCAGATGAGCCGGGCCACTACGCTCGTCAGCGTCAACCAGCAGCTGGCGATTTCCGCCGGCGTCGCGGTCGGAGCGTTCTCGGTCGAATCCACCATGCTGCTCCGTCATGTCGAGGTGCTGAGCGCGGCCGATTTCGCGCCGGCCTTCCTCGTGGTCTCGATCATCTCGGCGGTGTCGGCGTGGTTCTTCTGGCAAATGCCCGACGATGCCGGACACGAAATCTCCGGCCGCAAGGCGGTCGAGATCTCCAGCCGCAAGGGCGCAGCGACGGCGGCGGTCAAGGTGGCAAGCGAAGAAACCCAGAACGCCAGGGATCAGCGGCTGGGGTAGAGGCGGGATGAATCTCTCCCTGTCATTGCGTGGAGCAGCAGCGACGAAGCAATCCAATCTTTCTTCGCGGCTTGGCGGATTGCTTCGCGGAGCCTGTCATCGGGCGCGCATTCGCGCGACCCGTTGGCTCGCAATGACGGCGGAGCTCAGGACGGCGGTTTCGCTTCTCCCCGAAACCCCATCGCCAGCACGTAGCGCTCGGAGGAGTCTCTGCCGGCTAGAGGCCGGTTTGACGTGGCGGACGCTGGTGAAGTCGCGTTTGAGCTGTGTCATCAGCTCGGCGTCGGCGCCGCTCTGAAACGTTTTCGCCAGGAACGTTCCGCCGGGCTTCAAGACCTCGGCGGCGAACGCGGCTGCCGCCTCCACCAGACCGATCATGCGCAACTGGTCGGTCTTGCGATGGCCCGTGGTGTTCGCCGCCATATCGGACATCACCACATCGGCGCGGCCCTCCATCATCGCGATCAGCCGGCTAGGTGCATCGTCCGCCAGGAAATCCAGCTGCGCGAAGGTGACGCCGGGTATCTCGGGCATTTCCAGGAGATCGATGGCCACCACCCTGCCCTTGCCGGAGCCTGCGCCGACGCGTTTGGCGGCGATCTGGCTCCAGCCGCCGGGCGCAGCACCCAGATCGACCACGGTGATGCCCGGCTTGAGGAAACGAAACTTGTCATCGATCTCGATCAGCTTGTAGGCCGCGCGCGAGCGATAGCCCTCGCGCTTGGCCTGCGCCACATAGGGGTCGTTGAGCTGACGCTCCAGCCAGAGTTTTGAGGACAGCTTGCGCTTGCCGCCGGTCTTGACGGTGACATGCAGCCGCCCGGTGGTGTCTTTCGCCATGTTGTTCTTGCTTGCTCTGGAGTTCACGGGCCTTGCTGGTTCGAGACGCGCGGCTTTGCCGCGCTCCTCACCAAGAGGGTTGGCGGACCTCATCCTGAGGAGCACGCATGCAGTCAAGTGTACGCAGCCAGCATAAATTTGGCTGCGGCGTGCGTCTCGAAGGATGAAGCCACCGGGCTCAAAAGAATGCTCTAACACATCGAACGTCGAGGTGCCTATCGGCTGCGGCTCAACGCCCCGTCCTCTCGCATCATCTCGACCAGCATGCCTTCGCGCAGGCCCCGATCGGCGACCCGCAGCCGCGGCAGCGGAAATGCATGGCGGATCGCATCGAGAATGGCGCAGCCCGCCAGCACCAGATCGGCGCGCTCGACGCTGATGCAATGATTGGCGGCGCGCTCCTCGTAACTCATGCCGAGCAGGCGCGCGATGGTGGCGGTGACATCGGCGTCGCTCATCCAGATGCCGTCAACCCGGCGGCGGTCGTACCGCGCCAGTTTGAGATGGACGCCGGCGAGCGTCGTCACCGTGCCGGAGGTGCCGAGCAGGTGCATATCCGCAAGATCCTCGCCATGCTCGGCTGCGAACGGTCCGACATGCTTGGCGACCTCTTGCCTCATCCGCGCATAGGATTGCGGCGTGACGTCGCGGCCGCCAAAATGCTCGGCGAGCGTGACGACGCCGAGCGGGATAGACATCCACGCTTTGATACGCGGCGACGCAATTTGTTCACCGGGATCGCGCTCGATCCGGACCAGTTCAGTCGATCCACCACCGATATCGAACAGAATGGCGCCCCGTCCATGCGGATCGAGCAGCGGCGAGCAGCCGATCACGGCGAGCGCTGCCTCGGTCTCGCGATCGATCACTTCGAGGCGGATTCCGGTCTCGGCGGCGACCCGATTGCGAAAGCCTTCGGCATTCGACGCGGCGCGGCAGGCTTCGGTCGCGATCAGCCGCAGCCGCTTGGCCTTTTTGGACTGGATCTTGTCGCGGCAGATGCTCAGCGCGGCGATGGCGCGTTCGATCGCAGCGTCGCTGATGCAGCCGGTTGCGGAGATCCCCTCGCCCAGCCGGATGATCCGCGAGAACGAATCGACCACACGGAACCCGTCGTCGGTCGGGCACGCGATCAGCAGGCGACAATTATTGGTGCCAAGGTCGAGCGCCGCGTAGACGCCGGCCTTCGGCACCAACCCCGCCTCTCCGGCATCGCCGGCGGCGACCGGTATTATCGAGCTCCCGCGCGACCCCGGGTCGTCGCGAAGCCGCGTATCATCCTTCATCCAAATGTCTTTCCCCGACCCATGACGGCCGACGAGGAATTTCGCTTCGGCAGAAACTGTAGCAGCGTCTAGTGGTCAGATTCCAGCATTCGCTTGCTGTTGCGGCGGACATTCTTGCGAATGCTGGAATCAGGGGACCACGAGCAAGTGCTAGATTCTAGTGGAGTTCCGGATTTGACATTCGCTTGGCGGACTCGCGGCTAGGGGTAGCGAATGTCAAATCCGCTCCACTGGGGCAGCGCAACAACCCTTCACATAGGACCATGCCCAATCAGGCGTTGTCGTTCGGTGAGGGGTGGTTTATCTGGGTCATAGGCCGCAAAATCGCGCAAAAACCGGCCATTTCGGGTGCTTTCAATGCAAGATCACACGTCTCCGTCCTCTCTGGAAAACGCTATTGCACTGCAAAAATACGGGGTCGGGCAGCCGGTCCGCCGCAAGGAGGATGACACTTTGGTCCGCGGCAAGGGCAAATATACCGACGATTTCAATCTTCCGGGGCAGGCCTATGCCTGGATCGTGCGTTCCAGCCATGCCCACGGCATCATCCGCGGCATCGATACCGCGGCCGCCAAGGCGATGCCGGGCGTGCTCGGGATCTGGACCGGAACTGACCTTGCTGCCGCCAACTACGGCCCCTTCACCTGCGGCCTGCCGCTGAAAAGCCGCGACGGCACGCCGCTGTTGCAGACCAACCGTACCGCGCTGATGACCGACAAGGTGCGCTATGTCGGCGACCCCGTGGCGTTCGTGGTGGCCGAAACCCTGGCGCAGGCCCGCGATGCCGGCGAGGCCGTGGTGGTCGATATCGATCCGTTGCCGGCGGTCACCGACCCTGAGGAAGCGGCAAAACCCGGCGCGCCGCAGCTCTACGATCACATCCCCAACAATGTGGCGCTCGACTATCACTTTGGCGACGCCGCCAAGGTCGAGGCCGCCTTCGCCAGCGCCGCGCACGTGACAAAACTCGATATCGTCAACACCCGCGTCGCGGTGGTGGCAATGGAGCCACGCGCGGGACTGGCTTCCTACGACAAGGCCAGCGAGCGCTACACGATCCAGGTTCCGACCCAGGGCGTTGCCGGCAACCGGCAAAGCCTCGCCAAGGGTATCCTGAAGGTTCCAAACGAGAAAGTACATTTGCTCACGGCCAATGTCGGCGGCTCGTTCGGCATGAAGAACATCAACTATCCCGAATATGTCTGCATCCTGCATGCCGCCAAGGCGCTGGCTCGGCCGGTGAAATGGACCGACGAGCGCTCAACGAGTTTTCTGTCCGACAGCCACGGCCGTGCGCACAGGATTCACTGCGAGCTGGCGCTCGATGCCGAAGGCAAATTCCTCGCGGTCAAGGTTTCCGGCCACGGCAATCTCGGCGCCTACATTACCGGCGTCGCACCGCTACCGCTCTCCCTCAACATTGGCAAGAACATCGCCAGCGTCTACCGCACGCCGCTGATGGCCGTCGACATCAGGACCGTGCTGACCAACACCACGCTGATGGGCCCCTATCGCGGGGCCGGTCGTCCCGAGGCCAACTATTTCATGGAACGGCTGATCGATCGCGCCGCCGTCGAGATGGGCATCAACCGGCTGACCTTGCGCAAGCGCAATTTCATCAAGCCGGCGCAAATGCCGTTCAATGCGTCGTCCGGCATGGTTTACGACAGCGGCGATTTCCAGGGCGTGTTCAACAAGGCGCTCGAAATATCCGACCACGTCAATTTCGCCAGGCGCAAGAAGGAGAGCAAGAAGCGCGGCAAACTACGCGGCATTGCCGTCGGTTCCTATCTCGAAGTCACCGCGCCCCCCAATGTCGAACTCGGCAAGATCGTATTCGAGGACGACGGCTCGGTCCGACTGATCACCGGCACGCTCGATTATGGCCAGGGCCACGCGACACCGTTCGCGCAGGTGCTGTCCGCGCAGCTCGGCGTTCCCTTCGACAACATCAAGCTCGAACAGGGCGACAGCGACCTCGTGCATACCGGCAACGGCACCGGCGGCTCGCGCTCCATTACCGCCAGCGGCATGGCGATCGTCGAAGCCTCGAAACTGGTGATCGAAAAGGGCAAGCGTGCCGCCGCGCACCTGATGGAAGCCGCCGAAGGCGATATCGAATTCGGCAACGGCCGCTTCACCATCGCCGGCACCGACCGCTCGATCGACATCATCGAGCTCGCGCGGAGGCTCCGCGAAAACAAGATGCCGGAAGGCGTGCCGTCGTCGCTTGACGTCGACCATACCACCGGGCCGGTGCCATCGACCTTCCCCAATGGCTGCCATGTCGCCGAAGTCGAGATCGACCCGGAGACCGGGATCGTGCAGATCATGCGCTATACCGGCGTCAATGACTTCGGCACCATCGTCAATCCGATGCTGGTCGCCGGACAGCTGCATGGCGGCGTCGCGCAAGGGATTGGACAGGCGTTCATGGAATGCGTCAGCTATGACGCGAGCGGCCAGCCGATCACGGGCTCCTTCATGGACTATGCACTGCCCCGCGCCGAGGACATTCCCTTGATGGAGATCGGCGATCATCCCGTGCCGGCCAAATCCAATCCGCTGGGCACCAAAGGCTGCGGCGAAGCCGGATGCGCCGGCTCGCTCTCCACGCTCGTCAATGCGGTGCTCGACGCACTGTCCGAATATGGCATTGCTCACATCGACATGCCGCTGACGCCGGAACGGGTCTGGCGCGCGATCCGGGACGCGAAGACGAAGGTGGCGTGAGGCACTACGCCGCCGCGAGACCTCTCGCACAACACACAGCCGTCATCGCCCGGCTTGACCGGGCGATCCAGTATTCCGGAGCAGTCGTGATCGAACCGCAAAGCCGCGGCGTACTGGATCCCCCGCCTTCGCGGGGGATGACAATTGAGGATGTGGGCACGTAGTGCCCTGTCCCCTACGCCGCCGCCTGCTCGCGCGGCTGGTAGATCGCAATATGCTGGCAATGGGCGAGCGGCGTCCTGCCATTAGCGACGACGAGCGCGTCGAGTTCGACGAAGCGATGGCCCTTCTTCTCGTAATTGCCGGTCACGCGCGCGCGCGCCGCGATCTCGTCGCCGGCTTTCCCGGCCGAGAGAAGCTGCATCCGGCTGCCGACATGAATCCACGGGCCGAGGATGGCGTTATCGACCAGCACCCTGTTCATCACCCGCTGCAGCAGGCCGGGATGGCCGAGCCCTTCGCGCAGATAGATCGGATCGCGCTCGCGCACATCGGTCAGATATTCCGTTGCGGCTTCGCCCGCCCACGCCCGCGGCACGGTTCCGAGCCATTTGCCGAGTTCATAGGAGGCTTCGTTCACCGGCCTGCGTTCCGGCACCGGCGGGGTCGCCGGGAAATCCGCGATCGAAAGCAACGGCGCGGATACAGGGAGCGACGCCGTGCCGGTCGCGCAGAGCTGCCCACGGCTTTCGACCTCGATCGAAAGCACGCCATCGCTCTCTTCGCACGTGACATTGACGGTCTCGCCGTCATAGACCGGCTTGACGAAGCGCGCCTCGATCAATCCGCGCTCGAGAAAGGCGCGGCCCCATTTCCGGACCGGCAGATGCATCATGTAGGCCATCACATCGACGCCGGGGACGAGGCCGCCGCTAAATCCGAACCGCTTGGCGACGGTGTCGTCATGCATCTTGTTCTCGGAAAGTTTTGCGGTGTTGTAGGCTGAGACGCGGTAGGCTTCGAGCCGGCTTGTCATGCCTGTTTTTCCTTATTACGGCGTTCTTTCTTTCGATAATCGTACGCAAAGAAAATACCGTGGCAAGGGTGTTCGCCCCTCGTGTTTTCCTCGCAATTCCTTATCTGATGAGGTACCACGCGCATCTCGGGAGCACCCTTGCGTTTCCAGGAGGCGCCGCGCGCGTTTCCCATCCAATCCTCAACCAATGACACCGGATTTGAACACCACCCGCATCTATGTCGACGCCGACGCCTGCCCGGTGAAGGATGAGATCTACCGGGTCGCGGCCCGCCATCGCCTTCCCGTCAGCGTGGTCGCGGGTCAATTCATCCGGGTCCGCCAGGATTCCCTGATCGAGCGTGTCGCGGCCGGCTCCGCGATGGATGCCGCCGATGACTGGATCGCGGAGCGCGCCGGCAAGGGCGATATCGTCATCACCGCCGACATCCCGCTGGCAAGCCGCTGCGTCAAGGCCGGCGCCGAGGTGATCGCGCCTAACGGCAAGCCGTTCACGGAGCAATCGATCGGGATGACGCTGGCGGTCCGGAACCTGATGACCGACCTGCGTTCCTCCGGCGAAGTGACCGGCGGCCCCAAATCCTTTGCCCCGCGCGACCGTTCGGCGTTTCTGTCCGCGCTCGATCAGACCATCCGCCGCATCCAGCGCCAGCGGGCTGCCGCGCCCGCTCCAAATCAGAGTTGAATCGAAACGCCATGGCGCCGCCGCTGATCCAGTTGAAAGACATCGCGTTGACCTTCGGCGGCACGCCGCTGTTGTCGGGCGTCGAGCTATCGGTTTCCGCCGGCGAGCGCGTCTGCCTGATCGGCCGCAACGGCTCCGGAAAATCGACGCTGCTGAAGATCGCGGCCGGCCTGGTCGAGCCCGACCATGGCAGCCGCTTCGTGCAGCCCGGCGCGACCATCCGCTATTTGCCGCAGGAGCCTGACTTTGCCGGCCACGCGACGACGCTGTCCTATGTCGAGGCAGGGCTTGGACCCGGCGACGACCACTATCAGGCCCGTTATGTGCTGGAGCAGCTCGGCCTTCACGGCGACGAGGACCCCGCGCATCTTTCGGGCGGCGAAGCCCGCCGCGCGGCGCTGGCGCGCGTGCTGGCGCCCTCGCCCGATATCCTGCTCCTGGACGAGCCCACCAACCATCTCGATCTCACCACGATCGAATGGCTGGAAGGCGAACTCGACGGCCGCCGCAGCGCGCTCGTCATCATCAGCCACGACCGCCGCTTTCTTTCAAATCTGTCGCGCTCGACGGCGTGGCTCGACCGCGGCCAGATCCGGCAGATCGATCGCGGCTTTTCCGCTTTCGAGGCCTGGCGCGACGAGGTGCTGGCCGAGGAAGAACGCGAGCAGCACAAGCTCGACCGCAAAATCGTCAATGAGGAGCACTGGCTGCGTTACGGCGTCTCCGGCCGCCGCAAGCGCAACGTCAAGCGGCTCGGCAATCTCCACGCGCTGCGCCAGCAGCGGCGCGACTATCGCGGCGCCGCCGGCAATGCCAATCTCGCTGCCGCGGAAGCGGACAAATCCGGCAAGCTCGTCATCGAAGCCAAAAACATCAGCCGGACCTACGGCGACCGCAAGGTCGTCGATGGCTTCTCGATCCGAGTCCAGCGCGGCGACCGCATCGGCATCGTCGGGCCGAACGGCGCCGGCAAGACCACGCTGATCGAAATGCTCACCGGCGCCAATCCGCCCGATACCGGCACCATCCGGCTCGGCGCCAATATCGAGATGGCGACGCTTGACCAGCATCGCGAAAGCCTCGACCCCAAATCGACGCTGGCCGAAGCCTTGACCGGCGGCCGCGGCGACCACGTCATGGTCGGCGGCAGACCCAAGCATGTCGTCAGCTACATGAAGGATTTTCTGTTCGCCCAGGAGCAGATGCGCACGCCGCTGGAGGTGCTCTCCGGCGGTGAACGCGGCCGGCTGATGCTGGCGCGCGCGCTGGCCAAGCCCTCCAACCTCCTGGTGCTGGACGAGCCGACCAACGATCTCGATCTCGAAACCCTCGATGTGCTGGAGGAAATGCTCGGCGACTATGACGGCACGGTGATCCTGATCAGCCACGACCGCGATTTCCTCGACCGGGTCGTCACCTCCGTGATCGCGCCCGAGGGCGACGGCCGCTGGATCGAATATGCCGGCGGCTATACCGACATGCTGGCGCAGCGCGGCGCGGACTTGAAGCGCGAGGCGGTGAAGGCGGCCGCGGCCGAACGCGAAAAGGTGGCGTCAACCGGCGCGCCTTCGACCGCGCCAAAACGCCGGCTCAATTTCAACGAAAAGCATGCGCTGGAAACCTTGCCGAAAACCATCGCCAGGCTGCAGGCCGAAATCGCCAAACAGCAGCGCCACCTTGACGACCCCGATCTCTACAACAAGGATCGCCAGAAATTCGACCAAGCCTCTGATGCGCTTACAAAAGCACAAAGGGAGTTGCAGGAGGCCGAGGACAAATGGCTGGAACTTGAAGTGTTGCGTGAAGAGATAGAGCAGGCTTGACATGCCCGCATCATCCTTCGAGGCTCGCACCTCCAGCGACAACGGCTAAGCCGTTGCGCACGGATGACGCTCTCTCCTGCCGTCACCCTGAGGTGCGCGCGTTCTTGCGCGCCTCGAAGGGCAATGGCACAACCGGAGCCAACTTGATGACCACCCCCCTCGCCGCCAAAATCGCTCGCGAATACGGAACCCCCTGTGCCGTGATCGACATGGATCGTGTCGAGCGCAATATCGCGCGCATTCAGGCGGCCTGCGACGCCGCTGATGTCGCCAACCGTCCCCACATCAAGACCCACAAGAGCCCGATGCTGGCCAGGCTTCAGATCGAAGCCGGTGCTCACGGCATCACCTGCCAGAAACTGGGCGAAGCCGAAGTGATGGCGGATGCGGGGATCGATGACATCCTGATCAGCTATAATCTCGTCGGCGAGGAAAAAATGGCCCGCCTCGGCGCGCTGCAGGCCAAGGCCCACATGACGGTCGCCGCCGACAATCCGGTGGTAGTTGCAGGCCTGCCGCAGGCGGCCGCTCACTCCGGCCGGCCGCTCTCGGTCGTGGTCGAGTGCGACACCGGGCGCAAGCGCGCCGGCGTCGAAACGCCTGCGGAAGCTGTCGCGCTCGCCCGCGATATCGCCGCCTCCAAGGGCTTGGTGTTCGCCGGTTTCATGCTGTATCCGACGGAGACCGGCTGGGCCGAGGCGCAGAAATTCCACGATGAGGCGCTGGCCGGCGTGCGCGCGCACGGGCTTGATGCGACGATGGTCTCGACCGGCGGCTCGCCGAACCTGAAAAATCTCGGCAAGCTCAAGGGCGCGACCGAGCACCGGCCCGGCACCTACATCTACAATGACCGGATGCAGGTCGGGGCGGGTGTCGCGACCTGGGATGATTGCGCGCTGAACATCTATTCCACCGTGGTGAGCCGCGCGGCCCCCGATCGCGGCATCCTCGACGCGGGCTCGAAAACGCTGACGTCGGACACCGGCGGCGGTCTCGACGGCCACGGGCTGATCCTCGAACACCCGGAAGCCCGGATCGCGCGTTTCGCCGAGGAACACGGCTTCCTCGATCTCGCCCGCAGCAACACCCGCCCCAATGTCGGCGACGTCGTGCGGATCGTGCCGAACCATGTCTGCGTCGTCGTCAACATGATGGACGAAGTGGTAATGGTGCGCGGCGAGGAGATCGTCGGCGTGTTGCCGGTCGCGGCGCGCGGGAAGTTGCGGTGAACGCGCCCGCGCCACGCTTCGAGGCTCGCTGCGCTCGCGCCTCCAGCGATAACGGCGAAGCCGTTACGCAGGGATGACGCTCTCTCGTAGCCGTCACCCTGAGGTGCCGTAGCGCAGCGGAGGCCTCGAAGGGCGACGGCGTTCATTTGAGCCACTTCAGCGCTCCCCTGCCCGCCGCCGCGCCGGTGGCAAAGCAGGCCTGCAACAGATAGCCGCCGGTCGGCGCTTCCCAGTCGAGCATCTCGCCGGCGGCGAACACCCCGCGCAGACGGCGGATCATGAAGTCAGCGTCGAGCTCGTCGAAGGCTATTCCGCCGGCGGTCGAGATTGCGCGCGCAATGGGGGCGATGCCGTTGAGCTTTATGGGCACGGCGTTGATCTGTTCGGCGAGGTTTTCCGGCGACAGCGACGACAGCGACACGCCGGTGGCCCTCGCGGCTTCCTGCAACAGGCCAATGCCGACCGGGGATAGCTGCGCGGCCTTGCGCAGCCAATTCGAAAATGTCTGCTTGCCGCGCGGCGCCGACAGCCGCGCGGTCAGATCACTCTTTTCAAGATCAGGGCGCAAGGCGATGCGCAGGGTCGCCTGACCCGAACCGAGGATGGCTTCGCGCAATTCGGCCGAGAGCGCATAGATCGCGCCGCCCTCGATGCCGTTTCGGGTGATCACCGCCTCACCGCGAACGCGGTGCGCGCCGAACGACAGCGCGATCCCCTTCAGCGGTTCGCCCTCGAATCGATCGCGGAAAATATCCGACCAGGCGACCGTGAAGGCGCAATTGGCGGGCCTGAGCGGCGTTACCTTCACGGCCCTGACGCCTAGCGTTTCCGCCCATCCGGCGTCGGAGCCGAGCCGCGGCCAGCTTGCTCCGCCGAGCGCCAGCACGGTGGCGTGAGCCGCGACGGCGCGTTGTCCGTCTGAGGTCTGAAACAACAGACGGCCGCTCTCGTCCCAGCCGGTCCAGCGGTGGCGCAGTGAAAATTGCACGCCCATGGCGTCGAGCCGCCGCAACCAGGCCCGCAGCAGCGGAGATGCCTTCAATACTTTCGGGAAAATCCGGCCACTGGTGCCGACAAAGGTCTCCTGCCCCAGCGCCTCGCACCATTCCCGCAATCGATCCGGCGGAAGCGCTTCAATCGCCGCTGCAAGCTGCGGCATCGCTTCGCGGTATCGCGTCAGGAACGCCGGCAGTGGCTCGCTATGCGTCAGATTGAGCCCGCCGCGGCCTGCCATCAGGAACTTGCGGCCCACCGACGGCATCGCGTCATAGACCGTGACATGGGCGCCGCCTTGCGCCAGGACCTCGGCCGCCATCAGCCCGGCAGGACCGGCGCCGATGATGGCAACTTGAATTGGGGGTACTCGCATGGGCAGGGTTTACGTCATTCCGGGGCACGCGTCTTCGCGTGAACCCGGAATCTCGGCCATTCTCCGGATGTGCAACCGCACATCGTAGTTCGATCGCGTATGCATCGCCCCGGAATGACGGTGTCAAAGCTTCACGCCCGCTTTCGCCGCGGCCTGGGCGACATATTTCTGGGTCTGCTGGAACGCACCCTCCAGCGCCCTTGCCGTCGACATGTCGCTGATTTCAGCGAAATGCGCTGATATCGCTTCCGGCGTCCATTCGGATTGGGCCAGGTTGACGCCCTCGGTTTCCATGATCTTGATCACCGCAAACGATCCCGCGCCGGCACCCATGATGGTGCGGGTCGGCGCATCCTCCCCCAGCAGATAAAGCACCGCCGGCGTGATCGCTTCCGGCTTCATCAACGCCAGGGCCTGCGGCGGCAGCAATTCCTCCGTCATCCGCGTCGCCGCCGTCGGGGAAATCGTGTTGATGCGGATGTCGTTCTTGCGGCCTTCCTCCGCCAGCACGTTCATCAGGCCGACCATGCCGGCTTTCGCCGCGCCGTAATTGGCCTGGCCGAAATTGCCGAACAGGCCCGACGACGAGGTGGTCACGACGATGCGGCCATAATTGCGCTCGCGCATGCCGTTCCATACCGCCTTGCAGCAATAGAACGTGCCGGTGAGATGGACGTCGAGCACCTTGGCGAAATCGGCAACTTCCATCTTGGCAAAGGACTTGTCGCGCAGGATGCCGGCATTGGCGACGAGCAAGTCAACGCTGCCCCACTCTTTGCTGGCGCGATCGACCATCGCCGTCACCTGCTCGAAGTTCGAGACATCGGCGCCATCGGCCATCGCCACGCCACCCAATTTACGGATTTCCTCGACCACGGTCTCCGCCGCCGTCAGCGATCCGCCGCTGCCGTCGCGGGCGCCGCCGAAATCATTGACCACGACCTTGGCGCCGCGGCTTGCCAGGCCGAGCGCGTGCGCCCGTCCAAGACCATTGCCCGCGCCGGTGACGATAGCGACGCGTCCATCAAACCTGATTGTCATGATTGCATTTCCCGAACTTCAAGCAAAATAGATCAGGCCGATCCAGTCGGCCACCAAAGCGGGCTTTTCCTCGCCCTCAATCTCGACCGTGACGTTGGTGCGCGATTGCAGCTCCGTTGGCTTGCGCAATTTGGCCTCCATCAATGTGAAGCGGCCGCGCACCCGCGAGCCTGATCGTACCGGCGAAATGAACCTCAGCTTGTCGAAGCCGTAATTGACGCCCATCGTGGTGCCCTCGATCACCGGCATCACCTCATAGGACATGATGCTCAAGAGCGACATGGTCAGGAACCCATGCGCGACGGTGGTGCCAAACGCGGTTTCGCGCCTGGCACGCTCGGGATCGACGTGAATAAACTGATGATCTTCGATGACATCGGCATAAACGTTGATCCGGTTCTGATCGACCAGATGCCAGGACGATACGCCGACTTCGCGACCGACCATCTTCTGATACGCCTCAAGCGAAATCGGCGGCTTCTTCCAGACTTCATTCATTCAATCAACTCTCCATAGTGTCCCGTTTTCGAAGTTCGTGAACTCTTGCCGCGCCCCCGACACGAACTTCGGAAACAGAGGGACACTGCGGCGGCACTAATTGCCTGCTGACCGCACTTTTTGCAATTCCGGGAAATCCTCTTCGCGGAACTCCACCCCGCGTAGCGAATTGTCGCGATCATTGTCGCGCTCCAGGCGGCGCAGCTGCACGCGGCGGATCTTGCCGGAAATCGTCTTCGGCAATTCGGTGACGAGTTCGATCCGGCGGATGCGCTTGAACGGCGCGAGCCGCGTGTGCAGGTGCCGGAAGATCGACAGCGCGGTCTCTCCCGAGCGTTCCGCGCCTGCCACCAGCAACACATAAGCCTTCGGGATGGCAAGCCGGATCGGATCTGGGCTTGGTACAACGGCGGCCTCCGCGACCAATTCATGCTCGAGCAGGACGCTCTCGAGCTCGAACGGACTGATCCGGTAATCGGACGACTTGAAGACGTCGTCGGAGCGGCCGACGAAGGTCAGATAGCCCTCCTCGTCGGCAAACACCACGTCGCCGCTACGGTAGATATCGCCATCCGCGCCGCTCAAACTGCCGTCCTCGCCCTGATAGCCCTGCATCAGGCCGGCCGGCCGGTTGGCGCCGAGCAGCAAGGTAATCTCGCCTTCATTCGCGACATGTCCGTCGGCATCGGTGATCTGCACGTTATATCCCGGCAACGGCCGGCCCATCGATCCCACCTTCACCTTTTGCCCCGGCGAATTGCCGGCGAGCGCGGTGGTTTCGGTCTGGCCGTAGCCGTCGCGGATGGTCAGCCCCCACGCCGCGCGCACCTGATCGATCACTTCGGGATTGAGCGGCTCGCCGGCGCCGCAGACCTCGCGCAAGCTGACCTTGAAGGTCGCAAGCTTCTCCTGGATGAACAGCCGCCACACCGTCGGCGGCGCACACAGCGTGGTGACGCCACATCGCCCGATGGTCGCGAGCAAGCCCTTGGCGTCGAAGCGCGGCTGGTTGACCACGAATACGGTGGCCCCGGCATTCCAGGGCGCGAAGAAGCAGCTCCAGGCGTGCTTGGCCCAGCCCGGCGAGGAGATATTCAGATGCACATCGCCCGGCTGCAGTCCGAGCCAGAACATCGTCGACAATCCGCCGACGGGATAGCTGCGCTGGCTATGGCGGACCAGCTTGGGTTTTGCCGTCGTGCCGGAGGTGAAATACAGCAGCATCGGATCGTCAGGCCCGGTCGGCCCGTCCGGCGTGAAGCCTTCCGGATAATCCGCGGCCTGTTCGTAAGCGAGCCACCCCTCCTGCTTCGAGGACCCATCAACGACGATGCGAACCAGCTGATCGCCGCCGAGGCCAGCGAATTTCGCCACCTGGTCCTGCGTCGCCACCACGACCCTGGCGCGGCCACGATCGAGCCGGTCGTGCAGTTCGTCCGGCGTCAACAGCGTCGTGGCAGGGATCACCACGACACCGAGCTTGATCGCCGCCAGCATCGTCTCCCAGAGCGGGACGACGTTGCCGAGCAGCAGCAGCAGATGATCACCGCGCTTCAATCCTTGCCCGCGCAAAAAATTCGCGACCTGATTGGAGCGGCGCGACAGCGCCGCAAACGACAGTTTGATCTCGCGGTTGCTGCCGGCATCGACGATCCACAGCGCCGCGCGATCCCTGCTGTCAGCCCTGCGCGCCAGCTCCGCATCAAACCAGTCCAGCGCCCAGTTGAACGGCACGGGATCCGGCCAGCGAAAATCCGCGACCGCCTTGTCGTAATCCGTCCGATGCCGGAGCAAGAAGGCACGGGCTTCCTGGAATGTTGTCATGTTATAGGCCTACCACCGTCGACAAGGCTTTCGCCGGGCTCACGACCGTCATCTTGAGGAGCCGCGCTCACGCGCGGCGTCTCGAAGGATGGCCGCTTGTATCGGTCAAGTCATCCTTCGAGGCTCGCTGTCGCTCGCACCTCAGGATGACGGCAGCTATTTTCCTGCCAGCCCCCGAACGTGCTGGATGATTCCGGAAAAATCGACCCCGCCGTTTCCTGCGGCATTGAACGCCTTGTAGATTTCCTGCGCATGCTTGCCGAGCGGCGTCGCCGCGCCGGCGGCGGTGGCCGCATCCTGCGCCAGCGTCAGGTCCTTCACCATCAACGCCGAGGCAAAGCCGGGCTTGTAGTAGTTGTTGGCCGGCGAAGTCGGCACCGGACCCGGCACGGGGCAATAGGACGTCAGCGACCAGCATTGCCCTGACGAGGTCGAGGCGACGTCGAACAGTGCCTGATGCGAAAGCCCGAGCTTTTCGGCCAGCGCAAAGGCTTCGCTGACCGCGATCATGGAAACGCCGAGGATCATGTTGTTGCATATTTTCGCTGCCTGGCCTGCACCGGCGCCGCCGCAATGCACGATCTTCTTGCCCATCTTTTCCAGCACCGGCCTGGCAACCGCGAAGGCCTTTTCTTCGCCGCCGCACATGAAGGTCAACGTCGCGCCTTTGGCGCCGCCGGTGCCGCCGGAGACCGGGGCATCGACCGAAGCAACGCCGCGCTTCGAAGCCAGCGCATGGGCCTGCTTCGCGCTTTCGACATCGATCGTCGAGCAATCGATGATCAGCGCGCCCTTTGCCATCACCGGGACAACTTCGTTCCAGACCGAGAGCACGTGCTTGCCGGCCGGCAACATCGTGACGACGACTTCGACGCCTTTCACCGCGGCGACCGCGCTTTCGGCAATGTCAGCGCCGTCGGCTTTGGCCTGATCGCGCGAAGCCGCCACCAGATCGAACGCGATCACCTTGTGGCCGGCCTTGACGAGATTGGCCGCCATCGGGCCGCCCATATTGCCGAGACCGATGAATGCGATGCTTGCCATCTCAACTTCCCTCCGCTCAGGCGTCTCTCATTTGTTGTGCTAAAATACCAGCTCGTCGGCGCCGATTTCCGCGAAATACGGCGCCAGCATATCCGGCGTCACGTCCTCGATACGTGACGGCGACCACCTGGGATTGCGGTCCTTGTCGATCACGGCTGCGCGCACGCCTTCGCGAAAATCATCGCTTCGAAATACTTCAAGCGCGGCGCGATATTCGCGCACCAGGCATTCTCGCAGCGACGACGAGCGACGCGCCAGCCGCAGCAGCCTTAAGGTGACCACCATGCCGCGCGGCGACTTCTCGTTCAATGTCTTCAGCGTCGATTGTGCGAGCTCCGAACCATCGCGGTACAGCGCCGCGACGATGTCGTCCATCCGGTCATGAGCGAACCACCGATCGATTTGCGGCTGGATCGCAGCGACAGGCCCTGCGGCTTCGCCGGTCGCGAAGTCGTCGATGACGCGCTTCACGCCGGCAGAGTTCACGCCAGCGCGAAGGTTGACGAGCGATTCCCGCAGGGCGCCGAGACTGCCGGAGGGAACGACCGCGTCGCCAAACCGCGCATAAATTGCGTCAGGCCCATTCATGGTCTGGCCCGTCAATCCGAAATAGGTGCCGATTTCGCCTGGTGATCGCGAAAGCAAGAACGTGCCGCCGACATCGGGAAAGAAACCGAGTCCGACTTCCGGCATCGCCAGCCTGGTCCGCTCGGTGACCACCCGGTGCGCGCCGTGCGCGGACAGTCCGACCCCGCCGCCCATCACGATGCCGTCCATGAAGGTCACATAGGGCTTTGGAAATTCGGCGATGCGCGCGTTGAGGATGTACTCCTCGCGCCAGAGGATCTTGCCGAGATCGCCTTTGGCCCGCGAGCTGTCATATAACGCCCGGATGTCGCCGCCCGCGCAAAGGCCGCGGTCACCCGCCCCTTCGAGCAGGATCAGGCCGATCGAAGGGTCGGCTTCGAATTCGTCGAGCGCCTGGTCGATGCCGCGAAACATCTCCAGCGTGACCGCATTGATCGCCTTCGGCCGGTTGAGACGGATAATTCCGGCGGCGCCCTCGCGCCGCACAATCAGCTCGGGTTCGACACCCGCAACCGCGGCCACTTGCGCCGTCATCGCGCGCCCTCGACCAATTTGCGTGCCACGATCAGCCGCATGATTTCGTTGGTGCCCTCGAGAATCTGATGCACGCGCAGATCGCGCACGATTTTTTCGATGCCGTATTCGCTGAGGTAGCCATAGCCGCCATGCAGTTGCAGCGCCTGGTTGGCAACCTCGAACCCGACATCGGTGCCGAAACGTTTGGCCATGGCGCACAGCATGGTGGCATCGCCGTCCCTGCGATCGAGCGCAGCGGCGGCGCGCCACACGAAAGTCCGCGCCGCCTCGAGTTCCGTCGCCATGTCGGCGAGCCGAAATTGCAGCGCCTGGAATTCGTCGAGGCGCTTTCCGAAGGCCTTGCGCTCTTTCATGTAGGCCAGCGACTTGTCGAGCGCACTTTGCGCGCCCCCCAGCGAACAGGCGGCAATATTGATGCGACCGCCGTCGAGCCCGGCCATCGCGATCTTGAACCCGATGCCCTCATCGCCGAGCCGGTTGGCGACCGGCACCCGCGCATTCTCGAAGATCACCGCGCGGGTCGGCTGCGCGTTCCAGCCCATCTTGCGCTCGTTGGCGCCGAGCGAGAGGCCGGGCGTGTCACCCTCGACTACGAGCGTCGAGATGCCGCCAGGGCCGCCCTCGCCGGTCCGCACCATCACGACGTAGAGGTCGCCTTTGCCGGCGCCTGAAATGAACTGCTTCTGGCCGTTGAGGATATAATGGTCGCCGTCGCGCACCGCGCGCGTGCGTAAGCTGGCGGCGTCCGATCCCGAGCCCGGCTCGGTCAGGCAATAGCTCGCCAGGTACTCCATGGTGCATAGCTTGGGCAGCCATTTCCTGCGCTGGGTGTCGTTGCCATAGGCATCGATCATCCAGGCGGCCATGTTGTGGATCGAGATGAAGGCCGACACGGTCGGACAGCCCTGCGCCAGGGCCTCGAAGATCAGCGCCGCGTCGAACCGCGTCAGCCCCGAACCGCCGACATCGTCGCGAATGTAGACGCCGCCGATGCCGAGCGTCGCCGCCTCGCGCATGACGTCGACCGGGAAATGCTTTTCCTCGTCCCAGCGGATCGCATGCGGCGCGATTTTTTCCGCGGCGAAATCCCGCGCCATCTCGCGAACCGCAATCTGGTCCTCGTTGAGAGCGAATTGCATCCGATGTTCGCGCCTGTTCGCGCCGGTCAATTCATGGTCGGGATCGAGAACTCCGCGCCTTCCTTGACGCCGGAAGGCCAGCGCGAGGTCACCGTCTTGGTCTTGGTGTAGAAGCGGATCGAATCCGGTCCGTATTGATTGAGATCGCCGAAACCGGAACGTTTCCAGCCGCCGAAGGTATAATACGCGACCGGCACCGGGATCGGCACGTTGATCCCGACCATGCCGACATTGACCTTGGCCGCAAAATCGCGCGCGGCGTCGCCGTCGCGGGTAAAGATCGCAACCCCGTTGCCATAGTCGTGATCCGACGGCAGCGCCAGCGCCTCATTGTAGTCGTGGGCCCGCACCACCGAGAGCACGGGACCGAAAATTTCTTCCTTGTAGATCCGCATGTCCTTGGTGACGTTGTCGAACAGGCAGCCCCCCATGTAGAAGCCGTTCTCATAGCCCTGCATCTTGAAGCTGCGGCCGTCGACCGCGAGCTTGGCGCCTTCCTTGATGCCGATCTCGACATAGTTCTTGACCCGCTCGAGCGCAGCCCTGGTCACCAGTGGACCGAAATCGGCAGTCGGATCAATCGAAGGGCCGATTTTCAGGTTCTCGACGCGTGGAATGAGCTTTTCCATCAGCCGGTCGGCCGTGGTCTTGCCGACGGGGACCGCGACCGACACCGCCATGCAGCGTTCGCCCGCCGCGCCGTATCCGGCTCCCACCAACGCATCGACCGTTTGATCCATATCGGCATCCGGCATGACGATGGCGTGGTTCTTGGCGCCGCCGAAACACTGCGCACGCTTTCCAGTCGCCGCCGCCCGTTCGTAGATATACTGGGCTATCGCGGATGAGCCGACAAAGCCAACCGCCGCGATGTCGGGATCGTCAAGAATTGCATCCACGGCTTCCTTGTCGCCGTTGACGACGTTGAGGACGCCCGGCGGTAGCCCTGCCTCCAGCATCAGTTCAGCCAGCCTCATCGGCACGCCGGGGTCGCGTTCCGATGGCTTCAGGACAAACGCATTGCCGCAGGCAATCGCCGGGGCGAATTTCCACATCGGGATCATCGCCGGAAAATTGAACGGTGTGATGCCGGCGACGACGCCCAAGGGTTGCCGCATCGAATAGATGTCGATGCCTGGTCCGGCGCCTTCGGTATATTCCCCTTTCATCATTTGCGGAATGCCGAGAGCGAACTCCACGACCTCGACACCGCGGAGAATATCGCCCTTGGCGTCGGGAATGGTCTTGCCATGTTCGCGGGCAAGCAATTCGGCCAAGGCGTCATTGTCGCGCGCCACCAGTTCCAGGAATTTCATGAGGACGCGAACGCGGCGCTGCGGATTGGTCGCGCCCCATTCCGGTTGCGCCGCCCTGGCGTTCTCGACCGCCGCGCGCAGTTCGGCCTTCGAGGCGAGCGCCACCTGGGCCTGAACGTCGCCGGTCATCGGCTCGAATACGTCGGCAAATCGGCCCGAAGTGCCCTTGACCTCGCGGCCACCGATAAAATGCCCGATCATACGCATGCGTTCCTCCAAGACCTTTGCAACGGTGGCTATTTTGGCTGCATCTTGCAGTCTTTGCCGGGTTTGGAAAGGTTTTTCAGCGCGCAACCGATTTGCGAAAATGGGGGGCTTTGCGGCATTTTTCGCCGCCTACGACCAATGTCGAATGCGCTCACCAGCGAGAAACCCTCAGTGCGGCCTCGATGCCGAGGCCTTCTTGGGAGTGGATTTCTTCGCCTTGGGAGATTTCGACCGGCCAAGCACGGCTTCACGGCCGGTGTTGAGTATTTCATCGGAGAAATCTCCGCTGCCGGCGACGCGGGCCATCACCAGCGCCCCCATCATGGTCGCAATTGCCGCCATCGCCTGTTTGCGCGCCGCCTTGCGCGGGACACCCGGAATCTGTGCGGCGAGCATATCGATCATCTGCTCCAGCCTGCCCGCGAATACCCTGCGCGTCTTCGGGCTCTCGCGGGCGATTTCCGCGCCCAGCGCCGGCATGGCGCAACCGTGACCGGGATCGTCACGGTGAAGCGGCGTCAGATAGCTGTTCACGATCATGGCCAGGCGCTTCTCGGGCGGGGTCTGTTCCGCCAGTTTCCGCCAGCGCTCCGTCGCGCGATCCATCGCATGCGTGAAAGCCTCGATCACCAGGGCTTCGCGTGAATCAAAATGCGCATAGAACCCGCCATGGGTAAGGCCGGCGTCCTTCATGAGGTCGGCAACGCCGATACCGTGCGCGCCCTTCTCGCGAAGCCGAACCGAGGCCTTCTTCACGATCCGCGCGTGAGTTTCGAGCTTGTGTTCCCTGGAGTATCGCATGGCGGTCTCATAAGATGTTCGAAGTCATATAATGACATCGGGCACCCTCATAACATCCGCGACCACGGAAAGCTGTATTTTATTTCGCTTGCCGGGTGTCTGCACCGCGGAAATCGCGTCTCCGGCGGGCCTTGACAAGGCCGGGTTTTGCCCGGGAAGTGGCGCGATCAACCCTCAAGCGCCCCCCAATTGCGAGACCGCTCATGCACATGCTCAACCCCTATTGCGGTATTGATCGCGACCCGCGCGGCGTCGTCCGCCTGACGATTTGCAACGCCGGATCGCTCAATATCCTCGGATCGGCGGCCATCAAGGGCGTCCGCGAAGGGTTGGAGGCGCTGGCGGCGGAACGGCAAATTCGCGTGCTGGTCATGGCCGGGCATAGCGAAAAGAGCATGATCGGCGGCGCCGACATCAACGAAATGGCGACACTCGATCAGGCATCGGCCGAGAAATTCATCACCGGCCTGCGCGATCTCTGCGAGGCGGTGCGGGCCTTCCCATCACCCGTTATTGCCCGGATGCCCGGCTGGTGCCTCGGCGGCGGGTTGGAGGTCGCAGCCGCCTGCGACTTCCGGATTGCCGCGCAAAACGCCAAATTCGGCATGCCGGAGGTCCGGGTCGGGATTCCCTCGGTCATCCACGCCGCGCTGTTGCCGCGCCTGATCGGCTGGGGCCGTGCCCGCTGGCTGGTCATGACGGCCGAAAATATCGACGCCCCTACCGCACTTGCCTGGGGACTGGTCGACGCGGTCGCGCCGGAAGGCGGACTTGACGCCGCGGTCGAGAAAACCGTCGCGGCGCTTTTGGAATGCGGCCCGGAAGCGCTGCGCGCGCAAAAGGCCCTGCTCCGGCAATGGGAGGAACTGCCGCTGACCGAATCCGTCAATCTGAGCATCGGCGTGTTCGGCCAATCGTTCCTGACCGACGAGCCGAAGCGGCTGATGCAGGGGTTCATCGACCGGAAGCGATAGCAAGCCGAGGCCGTCGTGCCCCGCGCATGCGGGGCATCCAGTACGCCGTGACGTTTGTGTACGGCCGCGTTTACCGGATCAGCCGCTTTCGCGGATGACGACAGCTTTGCCCGTGCGTCCGATGATCGCCGCTCATGCGAGCACGACAATTTTTCATGGGAACTTTCAATTGCAATTTTTGCGGCGCATCATATGATGATTATCATTCAATAACACCCGCCTGCTTGAGGATCACCCCATGGCTGCAACCTCCGATCCCGTCGTCATCGTTTCCGCCGCCCGCACGCCGCTCGGCCGGTTCATGGGTGATCTCACCCCCTTCAGCGCGCACCAGCTCGGTGCCCATGTGATCGGCGCCGCGGTGGAACGGGCGAGGCTCTCGCCGGAGCGGATCGACGAGGTCTTCATGGGGTGCGTGCTCCCGGCCGGACAGGGGCAGGCTCCGGCGCGCCAGGCCGCACGCGGCGCGGGGCTGCCCGATGCGACGGGTGCCACCACCATCAACAAGGTCTGCGGCTCCGGAATGAAGGCCACCATGCTGGGCCATGACATCATCAATGCCGGCTCGGCTGCAATCGTGGTGTCCGGCGGCATGGAGAGCATGACGAACGCGCCCTATTTGCTGGCCAAAGCGCGCGGCGGCTACCGCGCCGGTCACGACCGGATCATCGACCACATGTTCCTGGACGGCCTCGAAGATGCCTACGAGGCCGGCCGCTCGATGGGCGACTTCGGCGAAGCCACCGCCGAAGCCTATCAGTTCACGCGGGATGCCCAGGATGCCTATGCGATGGAGACGCTGACGCGCGCGCGCAAGGCAGTGGAAGGCGGCGCATTCAAAGCCGAGATCGTTCCGCTGACGGTCAAGGAAAAAGCCGGCCCGCGCAGCATCGCCAACGACGAAATTCCGCTGAAAGTCGACCCCGCCAAGATCCCCGGGCTGAAGCCGGCATTTCGTCCCAACGGCACCATCACGCCGGCGGCATCGTCCGCCAATGCCGATGGCGCCGCGGCGCTGGTTCTCGCCAAACGATCCATTGCGGATCGCGACGGCCTGCCGGTTCTCGCCGAGATCAGGGGTCACGCCACCCACAGCCAGGAGCCGCAATGGTTCACGACCGCGCCGATCCCGGCCATCCGCAAGGTGCTCGACAAGGTTGGCTGGAGCGTCGGCGAGGTCGATCTGTTCGAGATCAACGAGGCCTTCGCCGTGGTGGCGATGGCCGCGCAGCGCGACCTCGGAATCCCCCGTGAGAAGTTGAACATCAATGGCGGCGCCTGCGCACTCGGCCATCCTATCGGCGCGACCGGCGCGCGCCTGATCGTCACGCTGCTGCATGCGCTCGAAGTCAAGAATCTGAGGCGCGGCGTCGCAGCCCTCTGCATCGGCGGAGGGGAAGCGACTGCCATCGCGGTGGAACGCATAGTTCACTGATTGTTGTACCGGCGTGGTTTCTTCGCGCGAAGTACCCACTTCGCTCAAATGCCGCAGCGCGCATCCTTCTCCCGAAAATCTCCGAACAGGAACTGCCATGATCTCCAACTGGCTGTCGGCCGCCCTCGCCGGCCGCAACATCCATTACGGCTGGGTAATGGTCGCCGTCACATTTTTCACCACCTTGATCACCGCCGGTACGGTCGGCGCGCCCGGTGTCTTCATCGTCCCGCTGCAGCATGAATTCGGCTGGACCACGGCCGAGATCTCCTCGGCGCTGTCGATCCGCTTCATCCTGTTCGGCCTGATGGCCCCCTTCGCCGCCGCGCTCATGAACCGCTACGGGTTGCGCAATATCACGCTGTCGGCATTGCTGATCGTCGCCTCCGCGCTTCTGGCCTCATTGACCATGACAAAAGTCTGGCAATTGATGCTGTTGTGGGGCGTCGTGATCGGCATCGGCACCGGCATGACCGCGCTGGTGCTCGGCGCCACCATCGCCGCACGCTGGTTCGCAGCACGCCGCGGCCTCGTGGTCGGCATTCTCACCGCCAGCGTGGCAACCGGGCAGCTGGTGTTCCTGCCTCTGCTGGCCGCCATCACCGAGCGGATGGGTTGGCGGATGGCGCTGTCGCTGATCTGCGTGATGCTCGCGCTTGCGGCCCTGGCCGTGCTGCTGGTGATGCGCGATCGGCCCGGTGATGTGGGCTTACGGCCGTTCGGCGACGAGGGCAAAGAGCCCCTGCCGGCGCCGCCTCCCAACAACGCGCCGATCATGGCAGCGGCGCTCGGCACGCTGCGCGATGCCGCCAGGACGCGGGTGTTCTGGATTCTGTTCGCCACGTTCTTCATCTGCGGCGCCTCTACCAATGGCCTGGTCCAGGTGCATCTGATTCCGATGTGCCTCGATTTCGGAATCCCGCAGGTTCAGGCGGCGAGCCTGCTCGCCGCGATGGGCGTGTTCGACTTCTTCGGCACCATCGTCTCGGGATGGCTGTCGGACCGTTACGACAATCGCTGGCTCCTGTTCTGGTATTATGGCTTGCGCGGTCTGTCGCTGCTGGCGTTGCCGTTCACGGACTTTTCGTTCTACGGCCTGTCGCTGTTTGCGATGTTCTATGGGCTGGACTGGATCGCAACGGTGCCGCCGACGGTGCGGCTGACCGCGCAACGCTTCGGGCCGGAGCGCGCCAATCTGGTGTTCGGCTGGGTTTTCGCAGGTCACCAGCTCGGCGCTGCGTTTGCGGCTTTCGGCGCCGGTCTTTCGCGGACCGTGCTTGCGACCTATCTGCCGGCATTCTTTGCCGCCGGCGCGCTGTGCGTCGTGGCGGCGCTGATCGTGCTTTCGATCTCGCGGCATCCGAAGCCGGTGGCGGCGTGAAGCGATCTTCTCCCTCGCCCCGCTCTTCGCGGGGTCGAGACGAGCGAATCTCGCCCTTGGAGCGTTGGGGTGAGGGGCTGATTCCGCAATTACTGAAGACGAAGACTCGCAGAGAGTCCCCTCACCCGGATTGCTTCGCAATCCGACCTCTCCCCGCAAGCGGGGCGAGGTGAAGATGGATCACGGCCGTATCGCCATATTGGTCGCCGGCCCCGGCGTACGCAGCGGCTCGGCGAGCCGCGCGAATTCGCACAACAGCGAGCGGGTCTTGCGCGGGTCGATGATTTCCTCGACCCAGAATTTCTCCGCCGACCGAAACGGCGACCGCAATTTGTTGAGGCGATCCTCGATCTCTTTCAATTTGGCCGCCGGATCGTCCGCGGCGTCGATGTCGGCGCGATACGCTGCCTCGATGCCGCCTTCCAGCGGCAGCGAACCCCAATAGGCCGAGGGCCAGGCATAACGGATCGAGAAGCGGTCGGCCGGCTGGTGCACGACACCGGCGACGCCGAAGGAATTGCGTACGACGACGGTGCACCAGGGAACCGTGCTCTGGTTGACCGCCGCCATCGCGCGCACGCCGTGGCGGATGGTGGCGGCCTTCTCGGCCTCCAGCCCGATCATGAAGCCGGGACAATCCATCAGATAGACCACCGGGAGATGGAAGGTTTCGGCGAAGTCGACCCAGCGCACCACCTTCTGGCAGGCTTCCGCCGTCCACGATCCGCCATAGTGAAAGGGATCGCTCGCGAGCAGCAGCACGGCACGGCCTTCCAGACGCGCCAAGCCAACGATGACCGGGCGGCCGAAATTCGCAGCCACCTCGAAGAACGACCCCTTGTCGACGACGGCGTTGATGATCGGACGCATCTTGTAGACCTGACGCCGGCTGCGCGGCACCGCCGTCATCAGCGATTCCTCCGAACGTTCCGGATCGTCGTCGCTCTCGATCGTCGGCGGCAGCTCGTAGACCGACGACGGCAGATAAGAGAGGAAACGCCTGGCGCAGGCAAACGCTTCCTCCTCGGTATCGACGGCATGATCGATGCCGCCGGCGCGGGCCTGGATATCGGCGCCGCCGAGTTCCTGCTTAGAGAGATCCTGGCCAAGCCGTTTCACAACGGGCGGCCCCGCGACGAACATCGCGGAAGCCTTTGTCATCACCGAATAGTGGCTTGCGGCAAGCCGGGCGGCGCCCAATCCCGCGACCGACCCCAGTCCCAGGCCCACCACCGGCACGCGGGCCAGGTTCGCGGTCGTGTACGCGTACCAGCGGGTGCCACCGATGCCGCCCGGCAGGTTGGCCGCGCCCTTGGTTTCGATGGTCTTCACCGAGCCGCCGCCGCCGGAGCCTTCGATCATCCGGATGATGGGCAGGCGGAAATCATGCGCCATCTCCTCAGCCATCAGCGGCTTCGCCGAGATCGAGGCGTCGGCCGAGCCGCCGCGCACGGTGAAATCGTCGCCGACCACGACCACGGTCCGGCCATCGATCTTGCCGCGGCCGAACACGCAATTCGCCGGCGTCAGATTCTTCAGTTCACCTTGCTCGTCATATTCGGCCGTGCCGGATATCGCGCCGATCTCGTGAAAACTCTTTTGATCGAGCAGCTTGTCGATGCGCTCGCGAACGGTGAGCCGGCCCTGGTCGCGCTGCCGCTTGACCTTGTCAACGCCGCCCATCTCGCGCGCGAAGGCTTCGCGCCGGGCGAGTTCGTCGAGTTCCGGCTTCCAGTTCATTCACTTCCTCCGTCTTGATCTTATTATTGCGGCCCGATGCCGGAACCGGCTTCACCTGCGCGCGGTCGCTGAACAGTCCGACCTCGCAACCCTCGAGTATCATAGCGATCGTCGCACTCAGCTCCAGAAGCCGCGGGGCGACCTCCTTGTGCAGCCGCTTCTCGTCATACATTGCGGACAGAAGACCGATCGTGACGACGACATAGGTCTGGTACTGCGGCGACCACAGCGGCACCGCCAGACCGTTGATGTGCGGGCTCCATAACCCGCAGGACACCACATAGCCCCGTTCGCGCAGAAAACGGCGGTTGGGCTCCAGACGCGGCCGCAGCAGCCTGGCGTCATCAGGAATTTCGCGCTCCATTTCCGCGAGCAGCGCGTCGCCAATTTCGGTCTCGAGCGCGGCGGTATAGGCATGGCCCGCCGCCGTGCTTGCCATCGCGATGCGACTGCCCGACGTCGAACTGAGGCCGAGCGCGTTGGCGGCACGGCCGACCTCGAGATAAACAAGCTGGAAGCGGTCCGGAATGACGAAGCCCACGGTGCCGGGCAACTGCTCGGCGACCTCCTGCAAGCGCAGCCGGATCGCGTTGCGCAACTGCAAGCCCCGCATCATCGCGGTGCTCATCGCGACCGCACTCGGCCCGATGCGGTATTTCTGGTCGCGCGGCAGATAGACGAGCTGGCCCATCCGCGTCAGCGTATGGGTCAGCCGCGAAACCGTCGATCGCGGCAGCCCGCAGCGGTTGGAGATTTCGAGGTTGCCGAGCCGCGCCTCATGTCCCTCGAAGCAGCGCAAGACGTCAAACGCGCGCGACACGACCTGAATGACATCGACCTCGCCCGCGCCATCGCCGGCAAGCATTCCCTGTTTGCTGAGCCGCTCCGAGCGCCGTCCCATGCGATACCCCTTCCATTCCGCTCTGCGGAATAAAATTCCACTTGCAGAACAAGCTACCTCAGGCAATCTGCGGCCACAACTGGAAGCCGGGGCGCCCGCCCCTCAACAGACGCGCATCGACAATCGCGCGCGGCGGCTGCCCTGGAGTACGGTATGCCTGACATCAAGATCGTGACCGAGGTTGCGGGGCGCGTCTGCGCGCTTCCCGTGCAGGCCGGGGCCAGCATCGGCGAAGGCGACGACGTCGCGTTTGTCGAGGCCATGAAAATGGAAATCCCGGTCGCCTCGCCGGCGACGGGCAAAATCAAGTCGATCCTTGTCAGCCTCGACGACGTGGTTGCGGAGGGACAGGTGCTCGCCGTTCTCGAGACCTGAATGCGCTGTTCCGGCGCGGAGGCTGGCGTCAGCCCTCACACCACCTGCTCCACCGGCTGCATGTCGATGTCGAAGGTTTCCAGAAATTTCGACGTCATGATGTAAAAGCCGACGGAAAGCTGCAACTCGACCAGAGCGGCCGGCGTCAGCCTGGCGGCGATGGCCTTGAACGTCGCGTCGGTCGGACGGCGTAAGCGAACGATTTCATCGGTGAAGGCGAGCGCCGCACGCTGCAGTTCGTTGAAACAGGTCGCCGGTTGCCAGTTCTCCAGCGCAGCGTTCTGCTCGTCGGTGACGCCGACATTCTTGCCGATGCGCTTGTGGGCCACCACCTCGTATTGTGCCTCGCAGAGGATTCCCGTGCGCGTGATCGCAAGTTCCCGCACGATCGGATCAAGCTCGCCCCGGTGGCGGATCGCACCGCCGAGCCGGCAATATTGCTCAAAATAGCTCGGCGAGTGCGCCATCATCCGGAAGATATTGGCGTTGCGGTTCTTGCCCAGAATCTCGCGGGTGCGTTCGTTCGTTTTCGAAGTATCGCAATAGTCGATGCGGGCCATCATTCACCTTGGTTTTTCCTGGGATTGTTCGAACCGCCTTATCGCCTGACGGGCTTCATCGGCAAGCGTATCCGGCCCGAACCCGACGATCAACGGCTTGCGCACTTTCTCGATCATGCATGACGCCAGAAATTCGCTTCCAAAATTCCATTCCACGCGCATAAACCGGCTGCATGCGAGCCAAATTGCCGCCGCATTGCTGTTCGACCTTGGCACCGTCGATATTCGCTGAGTGGGGACTCGTCAAAGCGAATACTCGTCGAGGGGTGTTCCGAGTAAAGCAAACCGGGCCATCGCGCCTTCGCGGGCGGACGATGAACCGTGCCCAGGTCTAGGGAGAACTGCATGAAGGAAGCCACCAAGAGGGCGGCCTCGGAAATGCTCGCGCAGACTCTGGCGGTGACGGCCATGCTCGTCATCGCCAGTGTCGTGTTCTATGTGCGGTGATATCTCCTGCACGCTACCAACGCCATGATCATCCCTGAAACACCACGGCATCCACCACGAGGCAGCCCTTGCCGGCGCTATCGAGCAGCACCGGATTGAGATCGAGGCTCATTACCTTCGCCGCAGGATCCAGCATCAACTCGCCTATCCGCATCACGGCGTCGCAAAGCGCATCGACATCCATCGGCGGCTCGCCGCGCACGCCGGCAAATAGCGGCGCAATCCTCAATCGCCCGAGCGCCTCCCTGGCATCGTCCTTCGAAAATGGCGGGAGCAGCAGCGCGGTATCGCGAAAAATCTCGACATATTTTCCGCCGTCGCCAACCGCCACCACGGGGCCGAACACGGGATCGCGATGCGCGCCGATCATGATCTCGCGCCGGCCCCCCGCCATTGCCGCGATGATGACGCCATCGAACCGCGCACCATGCTTGCGGATGATGCCTTCCATCTGCGCCCAGACCTCGCCGGCCTCCTCGCGGCTGGTGACGCCGAGCTTCACCAGGCCAAGCTCCGACTTGTGCGCGATATCGGCCGAGCAACCCTTGACCACGACCGGGCCGCCGATCGTCTCGAATGCGGCGACGGCCTCGGCACGCGACCGGCACAGCCGGTGTGGCACCACCGGAATGCCGCGCGCAGCCAGCAAGGCAAGGCTGTCGGCCTCGTTCAGCATCGTCGTCGCAGCCGATGATATCCGCGGCGGGCTGCGGCTTGCGCGCTGCGCTTTGCGCGCCAGCGTGCGCGCCATCAATTCGCGATGCGCCAGAAACTGATGCAGCGCGGTGACCGCCTCGGTCTCGGTCGGGAACACCGAAGAGCCTTCGGCGGCGAATTGATCGGCGACGCTGCGTTGGGTCGCCGCGATCACCAGCGGCTTTCCGGTCTGCCTGCCAAAGGCGGCCGCGTCGCGGGCGAAGGCTTCCACATCGTAGCCGGGTCCGGCGACGGGGACGCCGATCAGGAACGCGTCGGCCGCGGGGTCTTCGGCGATCACCGGCAGGATGTCGCCGAACAGCCGGCTATTGGACAACAGCGCCGCCGTCAGATCGATCGGATTGGTGGTGGTCGCAAAGCTCGGCAGGATGCCCTTGAGTTTCCGGTCGGTTTCATCCGACAGTTTCGCCATCGGCATGCCGACGGCGGTCGCCGCATCCGCGGTCATGACGCAGACCGCACCGGAATTGCTGATGGCGACGAGCCGCCTGCCCTTCGGTTTCCAGCCCTTGAGGTAGAGTTCGGTGGCTTCGACCAGACCGCGCATATCCGGCGCGCGCCAGATGCCGTGCCGCTCGAAGAACACATCGACCACGCGGTCTTCATTGGCGAGCGCACCGGTGTGCGACTGCGCCGCCTGGCGCCCGGCTTCCGAACGGCCGGATTTCAGCGCGATGATCGGCAGGTCGCGGTCGAGCGCGACGGCGGCAAGCTCTTCCAGATATTTCGTCTCGGGAATGCTCTCGAGATAGAGCAGCAACAGCTTGACTTCCGGATCTTCGGCCACCGCGACGGCGAGCTCGCCGACCGTTATGTCGGCGTCGTTGCCGGTAGCATGGGTATGGCGAACGCCGATGCCGCGCTGGCGCAGGAATCCGACCGGCACGGTTGAGAGCGCGCCGCTCTGGCTCAGCATCGCGACGTGCCCCTCGGCGCGGTCCATATCCATGAACATGGTGGAGAAGCTTGCGATGGCGCCGGTGCCGAAGTTGGCAAGCCCTTGCGAATTGGGACCGACGATGCGCATGCCGGCCCTGTGCGCGGCTTCCACCATCCGCCGCTCCTTCGCCTTGCCGGCGACGGCATCGACCTCGCCAAAGCCCGACGCCATGACGACGGCGACCTTGACGCCATGCGCGGCGCAATCCTCCACCACGCCAATCGCGTTATCGCCGGCGACCGCGACGATTGCCATCTCGGGCGTTTCCGGCAGGTCGTCGAGGCTCTTGTAGCATTTGTGGCCCTGCACCTCGGAGCGCGACGGATTGATCGGGAAAATCTTGCCCTTGAAGCCGAACTTGTCGAGGTAGTGCACGGGGCGACCGCCGACCTTGTTGGGATTTTCCGATGCGCCGATGATGGCGACGGAGCGCGGATCAAGCGCGGCCTTGAGACGGCTCATGATGTTGTCCTTGTAAAGTTTATCTTCGTCATTCCGGGATGCGCCACTTGGCGCAGACCCGGAATCTCGAGATTCCGGGTTCGCATCTCCGATGCGCCCCGGAATGACGGCTTTGGATTCCCGACCTTCATGATTTCAATACGACTTCGGCAGGCCCAGCACCTTCTCGGCAATGAAACTGAGAATGAGCTGTGGGCTGATCGGGGCGATGCGCGGGATCAGGGATTCGCGCAAGTAGCGCTCAACATGAAACTCCTTGGCGTAGCCGAAGCCGCCATGGGTCATCACGGCCTGCTCGCAAGCCTGGAAGCCGGCCTCGCCAGCGAGATATTTCGCGGCATTGGCCGCCGGACCGCATGGCAGGCCCTGATCATACTGCCAGGCGGCCGAAAGTGTCATCAGCCAGCCGGCCTCGAGCTCCATCCAGTTCTTTGCGAGCGGATGCTGGATCGCCTGGTTCTTGCCGATCGGACGGTTGAACACGATGCGCTCTTTGGCATAGGCCGCCGCACGCGACAACGCCAGCTTGCCGAGCCCGACTGCTTCCGCGGCGATCAGAATCCGCTCTGGATTCATGCCGTGCAGGATGTATTCGAAACCGCGGCCCTCCTCGCCAAGGCGATCTTCAATCGGGATTTCAAAGTTCTCGATGAAGAGCTCGTTGGAATCGACCGCCTTGCGGCCCATCTTCTCGATTTCGCGAACCGAGATGCGGCTGCGGTCGAAATCGGTGTAGAACAGGCTTAAGCCGTGGGTCGGATTCCTGACCTCCTCCAGCGGCGTGGTGCGCGCCAGCAGCAAGATCTTCTCGGCGACCTGTGCGGTCGAGATCCAGACCTTCTGGCCGTTGACGACGTACTTATTGCCTGACCGCACCGCGCGGGTTTTCAACTGCGTGGTGTTGAGACCGGTATTCGGCTCGGTGACGGCAAAGCAGGCCTTCTCTGTTCCCGATACGATCGGCGGCAGCATCCGCCGGCACTGCTCGGGGCTGCCGAACACGACCACGGGATTGAGCCCGAACACATTCATATGCACCGCGGACGCGCCGGACATGCCGGCGCCGGATTCCGAAATCGTCCGCATCATGATCGCGGCATCGACGATGCCCAAACCAGAGCCGCCATATTCTTCCGGGATGCAGATGCCGAGCCAGCCGGCGTCCGCCAGCGCCTTGTGGAAGTCGGCGGGAAAGCCGCCTTCCTTGTCCCTCTTCAGCCAATAGGCATCGTCGAACCGCGCGCAGATTTTTGCCACGGCATCGCGGATCGATTCCTGATTGGCTGTGAGTGCGAAATCCATGTGCCTCAATCCGATTGCGCGCCTGACGCCGCCCTGGTCACGCCATCACGCACCAAGGCTGCGATCTCACATGCGGAAAACCCGGCCTCGCGCAGGATTTCGACGCCGTGCTCATTCAAACGCGGCGCCAGCCGCGCGGGCTCAACGGAAGTATCCGAAAACGTGGCAGACACCTTCATGCTGCGGATCTTGCCCTCGCTCGGATGATCGACCACCGGAAAGAAGCCGGTCGCGACCAGATGCGGGTCCTGCAGGATGCTCTCCAGATCGTGCATCGGCATAACAGGCACGTCGGCCTTATCGAGCAGTTCCGTCCACTCCGCTGTTGTTCTTGTCTGAAAGATGCGGGCCAATTCGGCATAGACCGTGTCGATATTGACGGCGCGCCCGGCGAAGGTTGCGAATTTGGGATCGCGGCGCAGATCGTCGCGGCCGGTCGCTCTGAAGAAGTTCTCCCATTGCTTGTCGTTATAGACGATCACGCAGATATAGCCGTCGGAAGTCTTGTACGGACGCCGGTCGCGCGACAGATGCCGCGCATAGCCGCCCTTGTCGAGCGGCGGCTCGTAGGTCAGGCCGCCCATGTGATCGCCCATGACAAAGCCCGCCATGGTCTCGAACATCGGAATGTCCACGCGCTGACCACGCCCGGTGCGGTCGCGATGCACGAGGCTCGCGCAGATCGCGCCGACGGCCGTGAGACCCACGATGCGGTCGACAAGCGCATTGGGAACATAGCGCGGAACGCCGTCGCTGGTCTGCGCCATCAAGGCGGGCAGCGCGGTCGCGCCCTGGATCAGATCGTCATAGGCGGGCTTGGCGGCATAAGGACCGTCCTGCCCGAAACCGAACACGCCGGCATAGACCAAGCGCGGGTTGATCTCCGAGACCACGTCATAGCCGAGCTGCAACCGCGCCATCGCCTGCGGCCGTACATTGTAGACCAGCACGTCGGCTGACGCGATCAGCCGCAACACCGCGTCGCGGCCCGCGGGCTTTTTCAGGTCAAGCGCGATCGAGCGTTTGCTGCGGTTGGTGTTGAGGAATACCGGGCCCATGCCGGGATGACGGGTCGGGCCGATCTGCCGCGTCACGTCGCCGTCCAGGGTCTCGACCTTGATGACGTCGGCGCCATAATCGCCGAGCATCTGGGTGGCATAGGGCCCCATCAGCACGGTCGTCATGTCGATGACCTTGACGCCCTCCAGCGGTCCCATGACCCGGTTCGCTCCCTGTTATCGATTCAAGCCTACTAACGGCATGGCCGAAGCCAGATCAAGGCCGGCAGGCGTATAGGGGTATGCGCGAAGCCGCACCAGGGCTGGTATTTTCGGTAAAGCACACAATAGCGAACGAGGACTTGGCACAACATTCTGGAACACCCGTCGGACACGCGTCCGCCTTCCCGGCCCGCTTGCGCGCCAGAGTTGCCTGGAGACCAAGGCCCTCGAAACGGCAGAGGGCGCAGGGAAGGCCGGGTGCCCACCGCACCCATGGTCCGCGTGCAACAAAAAAGCACGCGGCAGAACCACAGGTACAGGCGGATCATCCGGCCTTCCCTGCGCAATGGTTTTACGGCTTATACGTGATCTCCCCGGTGACCGGGCTCTTTTGCCACCGTCGTCCGCGTGATGTGAAGCATCATCGCCAACTTGGCGCCAGCATCGGGGAGCCAGGACCACACGATTTCGCCGTCCGCCGCAATGTCGTTCGTCGTGCCGACATCGCCGCGTCCATCGCATCCCGCCCCACGTTCGTGACGACGCGTACGCTCCTTGCCGAGGCGGGACGGCGAGGATGTATTGCTGATTTGGGGGAAACAAGAACAGCTTTATTTTTTCAGACAGGACTGGACAGCTAGCATCAGCTTGATCGCGTTCAACAAATCAGCCGGAAGGCGCAAGCTGCATTAGTCCGTAGGACGGATTGAGCCCACCGGGTCCGCGCAAAGCGTGGCCCGATGGCAGGCTCCGGCGTAATCCGCCATTTCGCCCAGCGTGACGGCGGATCACGCTGCGCTGATCCGCCCTACGGCCCAAAAATGCGAAGGACGCCCGGCGAAGACCATCGGCAACACCGTCATGTTCGCCCTACGGCTTCCTTCCCCATCATCTCCCGCAGCTCGGTCTTCAGCACCTTGCCGTAATTGTTCTTTGGCAACGCGTCGAGATAGACGTAGCGCTTCGGGCGCTTGAAGCGCGCGATCGAGGCGAGGCAATGGGCGTCCAGCTTGGCGTCGTCGGCGACAGCGCCATTTTCCAGCACCACGCAGGCGACGACGATTTCGCCCCACTCGGGATCGGGCACGCCGATCGCCGAGACCTCGCGCACGTCGGCGTGCGTCAACAACGCCTCCTCCACTTCGCGCGGATAGATGTTGGTGCCGCCTGAAATGATCACGTCCTTGGAGCGATCCGACAGGGTCAGAAACCCGTCCTGGTCCAGCCGCCCGACGTCGCCGGTGCGCAGCCATCCGTCCTTGAGGGTCTCCGCATTGGCTTTCGGGTTGTTCCAGTAGCCGAGCATGACGGCGGTGCCCTTGGCCTCGACCTCGCCGGTTTCGCCCGCCGGCAGCGGCTTGCCGTCCGCACCGGTGATGCGAACCGACATCACGCTCTGCGCCGGCCCGACGGAAGCGAGCCGTTCGAGATAGCGCGGGTGATCGGTGCGGGCGTGCCATTCCCGGCTCAGCGCGGTGATCGTCATCGGCGATTCGCCCTGGCCGTAGATCTGCACGAAACGTTGGCCCATGGTCGCGATCGCGTCGCGGATATCGGCAAGATACATCGGCCCGCCGCCATAGATGATGGTGCGAATGCCCTCGCCGTTTTCGCCACGGCGCTTGGCGGCATCGACCAGGCGCCGGACCATCGTCGGCGCCGCAAACATCACGACGTTGTCGAGCTGCCGGCCGAGATTGAGCACCTCATCCGGATCGAAGCCGGCGGATTCGGGGATGACGTGCCGGCCGCCCATGCGGACATGCGGAAAATTATATAGACCCGCGCCGTGCGAGATCGGCGCGGCGTAGAGCGAGGCGTCGTTCGGCGTCGCATGATCGACATCGGCGAGATAGCACAGCGACATCGCCACCAGATTGCCGTGGCTCAGCATCACGCCTTTCGGCCGGCCGGTGGTGCCGGAGGTGTAGAACAGCCAGGCGAGATCGTCGACCTCGCGCGCCAGCGGCGCGGCCGCGCCCTCGCCTTCGCGCATCGCGCGGTAGGCGTCGCTGTCGACCGACAGCGTCTTCATCGCCGCCGGCAGATCGGCTTTCGCCTGCATCAACGCTTCGACCGTGTCGTCGGATACGAAAGTCAGCTTGGCGCCGGCGTCGCTGCAGATCCATGCCGCCTCGCGCCCGTGCAATTTGGCGTTGATCGGAATGGCGACCGCGCCAACCCACCAGATACCGTAGAGGCATTCGAGATATTGGGTGCAATTGGTCGCGAACAGGCCGACGCGGTCGCCGGGAGCAATGCCGTATTCGCGCGACAGCGCCGCCCCGATGGCAGCCGAGCGCCGCGCAAAAGTGGCGTAATCCGCGTCGAGATCGAAACCGGTCAGGAGCGCCGGCGCATCGGGGCGCAGCCGCGCCGATGCCGCCAGCCATTCGGCGACGTTCATCGCTTCAAGCCCTATTTTGCGGGCTCCAGCACCGAGACATAGTTGGCGACCGCAGCACCACCCATGTTGAAGATGCCCGCGAGTTTGGCATTCTTGATCTGCATGCCCTCTGGCGCCTGACCGAGGAGCTGCATCGCGGTCATCACATGCATGGAGACCCCGGTGGCGCCGATCGGGTGGCCTTTTGCTTTCAGGCCTCCGGATGGATTGATCGGCAGCTTGCCGTCCTTCTGGGTCCAGCCTTCCTTGATCGCGCGGGCACCCTGCCCCCTCGGCGTCAATCCCATCGCCTCGTACTCGATCAGCTCGGCGACGGTGAAGCAGTCGTGGGTTTCGACAAACGACAGATCGGAAAGCCCGACGCCTGCGGATTGCAGCGCGCGCTGCCACGCCACGGTGCAGCCTTCGAACTGCAGGATATCGCGCTTCGACATCGGCAGGAAATCCTGGGCATGCGCGGTGGCGCGGAAATTGACGGCCTTGCCCATCGACTTTGCGGTTTCGGAATCGGCCAGCACCAGCGCGGCTGCGCCGTCGGACACCAGCGAGCAATCGGTGCGCTTGAGCGGTCCGGCGACGAACGGATTCTTCTCGCTTTCGGAGCGGCAGAATTCGTAACCGAAATCCTTTCGCATCTGCGCATAGGGGTTGGCGACGCCGTTCTTGTGGTTCTTGGCGGCAATCATCGCCAGCGCGTCGGACTGGTCGCCGTATTTCTGGAAATAGGCCTGCGCGATCTTGCCGAACACGCCGGCGAAACCGCCGGGGGTATCGCCATCCTCCGGCAGATAGGAGGCGCGCAGCAGGTTGCGGCCGATCTCGGCGGGAGGCGTCCGCGTCATCTGCTCGACGCCGACGACCAGCACGATTTTCGCAGCGCCTGCGGCGATCGCCCTGATGCCCTGGTGCACGGCAGCCGATCCGGTGGCGCAGGCATTCTCGACCCGCGTCGCCGGCTTGAAGCGCAAATGCGGGTCGGCCTGCAGCACCAATGCCGCGGTAAAATCCTGCGGCGAGAACCCGGCGTTGAAATGCCCGAGCACGATCTCATCGACATCGGCGGCGGCAATGCCGGCGTCAGCCAGCGCCTCGTTCGCGACCCGCACGATAAGGCTCTCGACCGTCTCCGTGTCGAACTTGCCAAAAGGCGTATGCGCCCATCCGACGATGCTGGCTGTCATGGTGTTCTCCCTGTCTGCTGGACCGATATGTAACGTATCGACCGGAATAATTCACGCCAGTACCCGCTTTCCGAAGTTCGTGATCCGGCTCCGCATCCTCGCAAACGAACTTCGGAAAGCAAAGGGTACTAGCAAACTTATGATTCTAGTGCCGCTTTTCGATTTGAAGTTCCTGATCGAGTTTGCCGCGCGTGACGCAGGAACTTCAAATCGGCGGCACTGGTTTCAAGGAATTCATGGTCCGACGGCATATGGCTGATATGCCGGCCCAGTTGGCGGATCTGATATCGGCCGCCGGGCACAGCCAGGATCCGCCCACCGCCACCACATTCGGCTCGCCCAGCCATGCCGCCGCATTGGCCTCGCCAATGCCGCCGGTCGGGCAAAACCGCACATCCGGAAACGGCCCCGCCAAGGCGCGAAGCGCCTTGATGCCGCCGGACTGCTCGGCTGGAAAAAACTTGACCAGGTCGAAACCATGGGCCAGCGCCTGCATCAGGTCGGACGCCGTCGCGATCCCCGGCGCGAACGGCAAGGCGCTTGCGGCGGCGGCCGCCAGCAAATCCGGCGTGGCGCCCGGACTGATGCCGAATTTGGCGCCGAGCGCCTCGGCGCGGGCCAGATCAGCCGCGTTCAGGATCGTGCCTACCCCGACGATGGCTTCCGGCACATCGGCCATGATCGCCTTGGCGGCCGGAATCGCAACCTCAGTCCGCAGCGTAACTTCCAGCACACGCACGCCGCCGGCAACGAGGGCCTTGGCGAGCGGCACCGCGTCTTCAAGCCGATCGATGGTGAGTACCGGGATGATCGTCGCCTGCTTGAACAGCGCCGCGAGTTTGTCCTGTTTCGCCGTCATCGTGAGGCCTTACGAGAGGGTGCCTGATCAGGCACCGTATTTGGCGGCATGGCCGAGCGCGGGATGATCGCGCCGGGATAGCCCACCACGACGCCGCCAAGACGATGCCCCGCTTGCGCGGCTTCGGCTGGTTCCGCGCCCGCCAACCTTGTCGCGATGTAGGCAGCCGAGAAGCTGTCGCCGGCCGCCGTGGTATCGACAACAGGCAATATCACAGGTTCCGCTCTCACCTCGCGCGAAACGCCTGCGAACCGCACGATGCTGCCAGGCTCGAGAAGCTTCAGCACGGCCTCGCTGGAGGGAATGCGCGCCATCAGCTGCTCGTCGCTTTCATACGGATAGAGCGGCAGCAAATCCTCCGTCGAAGCCAGTACGATGTCGGACGCGGCAAACGCTTCGCCGAAGACAGCGCGCGCGACGCCGGGATCGGGCCAGCCACGGGCGCGGAAGTTGGTGTCGAAAACAATGCGAGCGCCATGCTCTCGCGCGCGGTTGAGCGCACCTATCAATTTCGCACGCCCCTCCGCGCTGTAGATCGACAGCGTGATGGCCGAGAGATAGACGACGTCATCGTTCGCAAGCGAATCCAGAATGTCGTTGGTCTCGGGCAAATCCATCAAGCTGCGTGCGGCCGAGTTGTCGCGCCAGTGAAAGAAGCGGCGATCACCGAATTCGTCGGTCTGGATCATGTAGACGCCGGGCAATTTGCCTTTCAGCCGCGCAACGCGGCCGGTTCCGACACCCTCCGCGGCCCAGCTCGCGATCATCTCCTCGCTCATGAGGTCGTCGCCGAGCGCGGTGATGTAGTCGACCTCGACGCCAAGGCGGGCAAGATAAACGGCGGTGTTCAGCGTGTCGCCGCCAAACGCGCGCGAAAACAGGCCGCCTTGTGCCTGCTTCAGCTCGATCATGCACTCGCCAATGCAGGCCACCCTGGTCATGGCCGCATCCGCCGTTCAGGCAACGAACTTGCCACCAAGCTCGTCCTCGATGTGGATCCGGATGATGTCATCGAACGTCTTTTCGGCGGTGGTGAAGCCCAATTGAAGCGCCCGCTTGGGGTCGAAGTTGCGCGGCCAGCCCTCGACAATCCCCATGATAAAGGCATCCGGCTCGCGCCTGATCCGCGCCGCCACCTTCTCGCCCGCCACCCGCTTCAGGGCGGCGATCTGCTCGCCGACGGTCGCCGACAGGCCCGGCATGGTGAGGTTTCGGCGGGCGCCTACCATCGCGGTGTCCATGGTCGCCGCATGGATCAGGAAGCCGACGGCCGAACGCGGCGAGGCATGCCAGTGCCGGACGTCCTCCGATACCGGCAACACGGCTTCCTTGCCGGCGAGCGGTTCGCGCAAGATGCCGGAGAAGAATCCGGAAGCCGCCTTGTTGGGAAGCCCGGGGCGGATGCAGATGGTCGGCAGGCGGATGCCGACGCCGTCCATGAAGCCGCGGCGCGAATAATCGGCAAGCAGCAATTCCCCGATCGCCTTCTGGGTGCCGTAACTCAATAACGGCGTGTGGAAGAACTCGTCGCCGATCGCTTGCGGAAACGGCGCGCCGAATACCGCAATCGAGGAGGTGAACACGACTCTCGGCTTGTAGCCGCCGCCGGCGAGTCTGATGGCATCGAGCAGCATCCGCGTGCCGTCGAGATTGATGCGATAGCCCTTGTCGAAATCGAGTTCGGCCTCGCCGGAGACGATCGCCGCAAGGTGGAAAATCACGTCGGGTCGATCGGCGACCAGCTTTTCGGCGACGCCCGGTACGGCGAAATCGCACGTCACCGTTTCGACCGGAAACCCCGCTTTGGCGGGTTTGGCGGGCGCGACCACGTCCTGCAGCGTCATGCGCGCGATGTCGCGGTTGCCGAGATGGCGATCGCGCAGCAGCCGCTCGGTCAATTTGCGGCCGACCATGCCGGCGCCGCCCAGAACCAGAATATGCAAGACCCACTCCTTGTTGTTTTTGCTATAGCGTTTTCAAGCGAAGTGGGAACCGGTTCGCGTTAAGAAAACGCTTCAAAATAAAGTTTAACATGCGGGCCTGCGCCGTCACTCTTTCACGGCTCCGGTCATCGCCGACACGTAATGCTCGACGAAGAACGCATAGAGGATCACCAGCGGCAGCGAGCCGACCAGCGCGCCCGCCATCAGCGAACCCCATTTGTAGATATCGCCGTCCACGAATTCGTTCACGATCGCCACCGGAACGGTCTTGTTCGGCGTCGATTGCAGGAAGGTGAGCGCGTAGATGAATTCGTTCCAGCACAGCGTGAACGAGAAGATGAAGGCCGAGATCAGGCCGGGAACCGCCAGCGGCAGGACAATGCGGGTGAGGATTTGCCAGCGCGACGCACCGTCGATCAGGGCACACTCCTCGAGCTCGAAAGGAATGGTCTTGAAGTATCCCATCAACAGCCAGGTCGAGAACGGAATCAGCAGCGTCGGATAGACGAGGATCAGCGACAGCGGTGAATCGAACAGGCCATAGGCCTGAATCACCGACGCCAGCGGAATGAACAGGATCGAGGGCGGCACCAGATAGGCGAAAAAGATCAACACGCCGACCGTGTCCGCGCCCTTGAACCGCAGGCGCACGATGGCATAGGCCGCCAGCACGCTGGCGATGATCGATAGCGTCGTGGCGCCCACCGCAACATACATCGTGTTCCACAGCCATCGCGGATACTGGGTCTCGAACAACAGCTTGCTGATATGCTTGAACGTCGGATGGACAACCCAGAACGGGTTGTAAGTGTTCATGTCGATCAACTGCTCGTCCGGCTTGATCGACGTCAGCGCCATCCAGTAGAACGGAAACAGCAGCACGACCAGGATCACGGACAGCGGCAAATAGAGCGTCACCACCCGACGCGGCAACGATTCCAGGTAGCTCATGCCCTCGCTCTCGTCGCTGTGGGCGGAGGCCGGGACTTTCGCTTGCAGCGCTGAATCAGTCATTGTTCGATCCTTGCTGCCATTTCCGGCGCTGCATGCCGAACCAGGAAATCGCGATCGCCGCGAGCAGGAATGGGATCATGGCGGTGGCAATCGCGGCGCCTTCGCCAAGGCGGCCTGAGATAATGCCGCGCTGATAGCTCAAGGTCGCCATCAAATGTGTGGCATTCACCGGGCCGCCGCGCGTCAGGGCCCAGATCAGCTGGAAGTCCGTGAACGTAAACAGCACCGAGAACGTCATCACCACCGCGATGATCGGGGTCAGCAGCGGATAGGTGATGTAGCGGAAGCGCTGCCAATTGGTGGCGCCATCGAGCGTCGCCGCTTCATACAGCGAAGGCGATACCGTCTGCAGGCCGGCCAACAGCGTGATCGCAACGAAGGGGACGCCGCGCCAGATGTTGGCGAAAATCACGCTGCCGCGAGCCATGTTCGTATCGCCGAGGAAATTGATGTTGTGGTCGATCAGGCCGAGCTTGATCAGCGACCAGGAAATGATCGAAAACTGCGAATCGTAAATCCACCAGAACGCGATCGCCGACAGCACCGTCGGCACGATGAAGGGGATCAACACGATCGAACGGATCACCGCCTTGAACGGCATGTGCCGGTTCAAGAGCAACGCGAGATAAAGCCCGATCGCGAATTTGATGGCGCTCGCGACGATCGTATAGAGCAGCGTGTTGAAAACCGAGAGCCAGAAGATCGAGTCGTCCCAGAGCCACTCGTAGTTCTCGAGGCCAACGAAAACTCCCGCCCGACCGATACGCTCGTCGGTAAAACTCATCCAGACGCCGAGACCAAGCGGATAGGCAAGGAACAGGATGAGAAATGCCGCCGCGGGCAGCATGAACCACAACGCCACAAAGTTGCGGTTGACCCGCAGCCGCGACCACAGCGACGGCGTATCGACACGGGCAGCCTGCACAGGCGCAGATGTTTGAAGGGTCGTCATCTCGCTCCAATTCGATACCAGGCCGCGACGCCCGGCCGTTCATCTGTCCTGGATCATGATCCGATCGGGCAGAATTGGATCATGATCTCATTATCTTTGCACGAGCACGATCTTTTCGAAAAATCCGGTCTCCACTTCTCCGGATCATGCTCTCAGGCCGGGCCGCGCTCGGATTTCTTGCAGAAACAAGCCGGCGCGGCTGACCGCGCCGGCAGTCCATCTTACCGGAAGATGCGCTTGGCGGAGCGTTCCGCCGAGCTCATCGCGGTTTTCAAATCCTCGCTACCGGTGCAGTAGTTGGCGAACATGTCGACCACCACGAAGTCGGCGATCGCGGCGGCTGCGTTTTCGCCCATCTGGCCCAAACCCGCCGGCGTCTGCGACGTTTCGGCCACGTCCCGGAACGGCGTGTTCTTGGGATCGGCGGTCCAGATCGGGTTCTTGTTAAAGCCGAGCAGGAACGGCGAGAGATAGCCCTGGGCGGCTTCGACCCAGGGATTGAACTGGTCCGGATCAAGCATGAAGGCGGTGAAGGCCTTGCACGCCTGCGGGAACTTGGTGAAGTTGAAGACCAGAATCGGGAAACCGAGGTTCATTTCCCTGGTTTTGCCGTCCACCCCCGCCGGCAGATGGGCGTGATTCATGTCAGCGGCGATCTGCGGATTTTCCTTCTTCGCGGCGACATAGATCGAAATGCCGTTGACCGTCAGGTGGAGCTGACCCGCCAGGAACGCCTTGTTGTTGGAGCTGTCGTTCCAGGACGCGGTGCCCGGAATAAAGTTGTCGTAGAGGCCTTTGACGTATTCCAGCGCCTTGGCGGTCTCCGGTGAATTGAGCACGACCTTGTTGTTTTTGTCGATCAGGTTGCCGCCATGCGCCCACAGCGCCCAATGCAGCCAGGTATTGGCGTCGCCGGAGGCGTGCCCCAAGGCCATCCCTGCGGGCGTGCCGTTCTTGTTCAAGCCCTTGATCAGGTCGGCAAAGCCGGCGAGGTCCTTGGGGAACTCCTTGTGGCCGGCCTTTTCCATCGCAGCAATGCGGTAGTTCACGAGTGCGCCGGTGGCGGCAACGGGAACACCGATCCACTTGCCGTCCAGTTTGCCATAGGCCTCTCCGGATTTAGACCAGCCGCCGCCCTTCTTGCCGAGGTAATCGGCGACGTCGGTCATATCGACGCATTTGTTCGGGAACAGGAACGGCAGGGAGTAAAGGCCCCAGACGATATCGAGGCCCTGCCCCGTATTGGCCGCCACCGATGCCTTGGGCTGGAGATCGTCATAGGATTCGTTGGAGACGTTGATGGTCACGCCGGTCGCCTTCTGGAAGGCGTCGACGATCTTCATGAACGCGACATCCTCGGCTTCGACGAAGCGTTTCCAGCGCAACAAATTGATCTTGGCGCCCGCTTCCGGTTTCCATTGCGCGGTCTGCGCCCATGCCTTCGCGTAGCCCAGCAACTGCTCGCTCGACATTGCGGCCGCGACAGCAAGCAGGCTGCCACCGCCCTTGAGCAAGGACCGCCGATCCGGTGTAAAATGACTCATCGTCCCTCTTCTCCCTGTTTAATTGGCTCTTTCATCGACCAATTGCTTCCTCGCCAACTCATAAACGCTTGCCGGTAGCCTCGTCGAACAAATGCACCGATGAGGGATCCGGTTTCAGCCGGATCTTGTCGCCCGGATTGAACTGATGACGCTCGCGGAACACGGCGACGACCTGCTCTCCGCCAAGCTTGGCGAAGACCTGCGTTTCCGATCCGGTCGGCTCGACCACCACGATCTCGGCTTCCGCGCCGTCGTCGGCGATGGTGAAGTGCTCGGGCCGCACACCGTAGACCGCAGGCCGGCCGTCCGAATTGGCGGGCGCCGACTTGATCGGCAGCTTCACGCCGTTCGGGCCCTCGAAACCGGCGCTGCCGTTGACCCTGACCTTGCCCTTGAGGAAATTCATCGCCGGAGAGCCGATGAAGCTCGCGACGAACTGGTTGTCCGGGCGATCGTAAAGTTCGAGCGGAGAGCCGATCTGCTCGACGATGCCATCGTGCATCACCACGATCTTGTCGGCCATGGTCATGGCTTCGATCTGGTCATGCGTCACGTAGACGGTCGTCGTCTTCAGCCGCTGGTGCAGTTCCTTGATTTCGGTGCGCATCGCCACGCGCAGCTTGGCGTCGAGGTTCGACAGCGGCTCGTCAAACAGGAACACCTGCGGATCGCGCACGATGGCGCGCCCCATCGCGACGCGCTGGCGCTGTCCGCCCGACAATTGCCGCGGATAGCGGTCGAGCAGCGGCGTGAGGGCGAGAATTTCCGCGGCGCGCTTGACGCCCTTCTTGATCTCGTCGGAGTTCGCCCCCCGCAGCTTGAGCGAAAATCCCATATTGTCGGCGACCGTCATATGGGGATAGAGCGCGTAGTTCTGGAACACCATGGCGATGTCGCGCTCTTTGGGCTGGATGTTGTTCACCACGCGGTTGCCGATCGAGATGGTTCCGGATGTGATGTTCTCCAGCCCCGCCAGCATGCGCAGCAGCGTGGATTTGCCGCAGCCGGACGGGCCGACCAGCACCACGAACGCCCCGTCCTCGATCGGAACAGTCACGCCATGCAGGACTTCAAAGCCGCCGAACGATTTCCGCACGTCGCTGATCTGCACCGACGCCATAGGACTCCCCTCCCATTATTTCCATATTTTCCAGCGTCGTACGGCGATCGCCGTCGCAGCTCTATTCGTCAACTTCGATGCGGAAGTTGAACCCATTGAGCATTGTCCGCAATTCAAACTCTAGTAGCAATCTGTTGGTAGCGCTGTCAATCTTTGTTTAACTGCCGGAACTCCTGTGATAATAGCGCTATATGGAACGCAAACGAACGAAGTCCGGCGAAGCCCGGCTCGCGGAGGTTGCCAAGCTTGCGGGGGTGAGCCCCATCACCGCATCCCGGTTCTTCAGAAATCCCGACGCGCTCTCGGCCAGCAAACGGGAACGGGTAGCGAGCGCCGCGAAAGAACTGGGTTACGTGCCGAACCTAGCGGCGCGTGCGCTCGCGTCGCAGCGCACCGAAGTCATCGGCGTCCTGATTCCATCCCTGACCAACAACGTGTTCTCCGACGTGCTGCGCGGCATCTACGACGCCTCGGAGGGAAGCCGCTACAGCATCCAGCTTGCCAATACGCGCTACAGTATCCTGCAAGAGGAAAAACTGTTGCGCCTGTTTCAGGCGCAGAAACCGGCCGGATTGATCGTGACCGGAATTGACCAGACCGCGGAATCCCGCGCGGTCATGAATGCCATGAATTGCCCGATCGCGCAGATCATGGAGATCGGACCTGACCCGGTCGACATGATGGTTGGATTTTCGCACTATGATGCGTCTTTTGCAGCCGTTTCCCACCTGCTTGCGCAAGGCTTCCGGCGAATAGGATTTGTCGGCGCACAAATGGATCCTCGCGTGCAGCGACGGTTCGGCGGCTACCGCGATGCGATGAAGGCTGTCTCGCTGTTCGACCCGCGTCTCATTGTGACAACGCCCGTGCCAACTTCCGTCACTCTCGGCGGAACGCTTTTCGCCGATCTGCTCTCGAAGGCGCCCGACAGCGACGCGGTCTTCTGCGGCAACGACGACCTCGCGCTGGGCGTCCTGTTCGAATGCCAGCGCCGGCACATCTCCGTTCCCGAAGACGTGGCGATTGTCGGCTTCAATGACCTGGAGTTCATGGCGTCCGCCGTCCCTTCCCTGACCAGTGTACGGACCAATCGCTACGAAATGGGCCGGAGCGCCGTCACCATGGTGACGGCAGCGATCGATGGTAATCGCCCACCGGAACCGGTCATCGATCTTGGTTTCGAGCTCATGATCCGTCAAAGCTCGTCGGCGCGGGGCGCTTGACGCAAGTCGAGCGCCGCTTTTCATGTTCAAATCAATGCGGAACAGAAAATGGTAGCGCTATCTTTTTGAAGCAGCTAAGATTGAGACGTTCGGCTGATAGTCCGGGAGGCCCGGGTTGCCGAACATGCATTTCCAGACGTGGTGCAATCCGCTGCCGCGCGTTAGGCTTGCGCTACAAGAAAGCAGTGCGGAGGAAACAACAATGAACAAGCCGTTAACCGGCGTCACCAGGCGCAAACTCCGTTCCGGCGAGTGGTTTAACAACCCGCACAACCCCGGAATGACTGCGCTCTACCTCGAGCGTTACCTCAATTACGGCCTGACCCGGCAGGAGCTGCAATCCGGCAAGCCGATTATCGGCATCGCGCAGACCGGCAATGATTTGTCGCCCTGCAACCGCCATCACCTCGAACTGGCGCACCGGGTCCGGGAAGGAATCCGCGCCGCCGGCGGCATCGCGATGGAATTTCCGATGCACCCGATCCAGGAGACCGGCAAGCGCCCGACCGCGGCGCTCGACCGCAACCTCGCCTATCTCGGATTGGTCGAAATCCTGTTCGGTTACCCCCTGGACGGCGTGGTCCTGACCACGGGCTGCGACAAGACCACCCCTGCCTGCCTGATGGCGGCCGCAACCGTCAATCTGCCGGCCATCGTGCTGTCCGGCGGACCCATGCTGAACGGTTGGTTCAACGGGGAACGCACCGGTTCCGGAACCGTGGTCTGGAAGGCGCGCGAGCGGCTTGCCGCCGGCGAGATCGACTACGAGGAGTTCATGAACATCGTGGCGTCATCGGCGCCCTCGGTCGGCCATTGCAACACCATGGGCACCGCCTCCACCATGAATTCGCTGGCCGAGGCCTTGGGCATGTCGCTGCCCGGCTGCGCCGCGATCCCCGCGCCCTACCGGGAGCGCGGCCAGATCGCCTATGAGACCGGCAAGCGCATCGTCGGGATGGTCTGGGAGGATCTGAAACCGTCCGACATCCTGACGCGAAAGGCTTTCGAGAACTGCATCGTCGTCAATTCGGCGATCGGCGGCTCGACCAACGCGCCGATCCATATCAACGCGCTCGCCCGCCATATCGGCGTGGAACTTTCGATCGACGATTGGCAGAAATTCGGCCACTCCATTCCACTCCTGGTGAATATGCAGCCGGCCGGCTTCTACCTCGGCGAGGAATTCCATCGCGCCGGCGGCGTGCCGGCCGTGGTGCGTGAATTGATGCAGGCCAAGCGCATCCATGAAGACGCCATGACCGTCAATGGCCACACCATGGGCGACAATTGCCGTGAAGCGCCCAAGCCCGACGGCGACGTGATCTGGAGTTACGACAAGCCCCTGGTGAAGGACGCCGGCTTCCTCGTCCTGCGCGGCAACCTGTTCGATTCCGCGATCATGAAGACGAGCGTGATCTCCAAGGAATTCCGCGACCGCTATCTGATCAACCCCAGCGATCCCAATGCGTTTGAGGGGCGCGCGATCGTGTTCGAGGGCCCGGAGGATTATCACGCGCGGATCGACGATTCCTCGCTCGATATCGACGAGCACTGCATCCTGTTCGTGCGCGGCACCGGCCCGATCGGCTATCCCGGCGGCGCCGAGGTCGTGAACATGCAGCCGCCGGCGGCGCTGATCAAACGCGGCATCCTGTCGCTGCCCTGCATCGGCGATGGCCGCCAATCCGGCACTTCGGGCTCGCCGTCAATCCTCAACGCCACCCCCGAAGCCGCCGCCGACGGCGGGCTGGCGATCCTCAAGACCGGCGACAAGGTCCGTATCGATCTCAACAAGGGCACGGCCAATATTCTGATCTCGGATGAAGAGGTGAAGAAGCGCCACGCCGAGCTCAAGGCCAAGGGCGGCTTCCCCTATCCGGCCAGCCAGACGCCATGGCAGGAACTCTATCGCTCAACCGTCGGCCAGCAGGCCACCGGCGCCTGCATGGAGTTTGCCACGCGCTACCACGACATCGCCGGCCGGGTCGGCGTGGCGAGAGACAATCATTAGAGCAACGTCGTCGTTCCGGGGCGCGACAAAGTCGCGAGCCCGGAATCCATAACCATCATCGTGAGTATGGATTCCGGGTCTGCGCCTTACGGCGCATCCCGGAATGACGAGAATGAAAAGGAGATTTAAATGTCAGACCGCCTCAAGGGCAAACGCGCTTTCGTCACCGCGGGCGCGGCGGGCATCGGGCGCGCCTCGGCCATCGCCTTTGCGCGCGAGGGCGCATCCGTTTTTGCGACCGATATCGACGAAAAGGGCCTGGCTGAACTCGCCAAGGACGGTATCTCCGAAGTTGCCCGGCTCGACGTTCGCGACACTTCGGCTGTCGCTGCGATGGCCAAGCGCGCAGGCCCGATCGACATCCTCCTGAACGCAGCGGGCTTCGTGCACAACGGCACCGTGCTCGATTGCTCCGACGAAGATTGGGATTTCTCGTTCGACCTCAACGTCAAATCGATGCACCGGACGATCCGGGCCTTTCTGCCGGGCATGCTGGAACGCGGCCGCGGCTCGATCGTGAACATCTCCTCCGCCGCCGGCGTGTTCAAGGCCGCGCCCAACCGCTATGTCTACGGCGCGACCAAAGCCGCGGTCGCCGCGCTGACCCGCGCGGTCGCCGCCGATTTCATCACCAAGGGCATCCGTTGTAACTGCATCTGCCCCGGCACCATCGAGACGCCGTCGATGCTGGACCGCGCCGCCGCCGCAGGTCCCGGCGGGCGCGAGATGTTCATCGCCCGGCAACCGATGGGACGCCTTGGTACCGCGGAAGAAATCGCCTCGCTCGCGCTCTACCTCGCCAGCGACGAAAGCGCGTTCACCACCGGCGTCGCCCATATCATCGACGGCGGCTGGACGCTTTAGCGTCATTCAGGGGCGCGCGTAGCGCGAACCCGGAATCCATAACCACGACTGGGAATATGGATTCCGGGCCTGCGCGTACAAGTCGGCTGTTGCCGACTTGTACAATGACATTGCCGAACTCGGGTAAACCCGAGTTCGGTGGCGCATCCCGGAATGACGAAGGGTGTGACGGTTCAATTCGAAAGGGAACGGCATAATGAACAAGATCGATCTGAACGGCCGTTGCGCCGTCGTTACCGGCGGCGCCCAGGGCTTCGGCCGCGCCATCACCGAGCGTTTCGTGGCTTCCGGCGCGAAGGTCGCAATCTGGGATCACGACCAGCCGTTCGCCGAGAAGACCGCCAGGGAAATCGGCGCCGGCGTCACCGCGTTCAAGGTCGACGTCTCCGATCTCGCCGCGGTTGAGAAGACCCGCGACGCGACGCTTGCCGCCTTCGGCAAGATCGACATTCTCGTCAACAATGCCGGCATCGCCGGCGTCAACAAGACAGTGTGGGAAACCGACCTCGAGGAATGGCGCAAGGTGCTGCGCATCAATCTCGACGGGCCCTTCATCTGCTGCAAGGCGATCGTGCCCTCGATGGTCAAGCAGAACTACGGCCGCATCGTCAATATCGCGTCCATCGCCGGCAAGGAGGGCAATCCGAACGCCGCGCATTATTCGGCGTCGAAAGCCGGCCTGATTGCGCTGACAAAATCGCTCGGCAAGGAACTCGCTGCTTACGAAATCGCCGTCAACGCGGTGACGCCCGCCGCCGCCCGCACTGCGATCTTCGACCAGATGACACAAGCGCACATCGACTTTATGCTGTCGAAAATTCCGAAGGGACGTTTCGTCCTGGTGGAAGAACTCGCGGCGATGGTGGCGTGGCTGGCGTCGGAGGATTGCGCGTTCTCCACCGGCGCGGTGTTCGACATTTCCGGCGGGCGGGCGACGTATTGAGGGACAAGCAGGCGGAAATGCTCCCTGGTAATCTTGGCGCGTGCTAACCTCGAAATTCAGTCCAACCGGTCAGGATAGCCGTGAACATCACCCTCTACGACGTCTCGGTCTGGGTCTTGCCGCTCGTCATCGCCATCACCTTTCATGAGGCGGCCCACGGTTTTGTCGCGCACCGTCTCGGCGACAACACGGCCTTTGACCTCGGCCGCGTCAGCTTCAATCCGCTGCGGCATATCGATCCGTTCGGCACCCTGATGTTGCCGGCAATCCTGCTGATGTCGCATTCGCCGTTTCTGTTCGGCTACGCCAAGCCGGTGCCGGTAAACTTCCGCGCCCTTCGCAGTCCGCGGATCGACATGGTCTGGGTGGCGCTGGCCGGCCCCGCCACCAATATCGCGCTGGCGCTGCTTGCGGCGGCGGCGTTTCATGTCGTGGATCACCTGCCCGCGAATGCCGGGCAGTGGCTGGCCGACAACCTCAGGAACGCGCTGGTTATCAACGTCATCCTTGCCGTGTTCAACATGCTGCCGATCCCGCCGCTCGACGGCGGACGGGTCGCGGTCGGGTTGCTCCCGAGGGCGCTCGCCTTCCCGCTCTCCAGGCTCGAGCCGTTCGGAATGCTGATCCTGATCGGAATTCTGATCCTCCTTCCGCTCGCCGGATCGCAGTTCGGTCTAGATCTTGACGTTATTTCGACAATACTGCGGACATCGACCGGCTATGTTATCCATCTCATCCTCGCGCTGACCGGAAACGCATAGTTTCCCAAAGCGTTTTCGAGCGAAGTGGGGACCGGTTCGCGTTAAGAAAACGCGTCAAGTATAGACCTGGAACGCGCCGGAAGGAGCCGAGACCATCTTGATCAAAGCTGCCGACATGATGATCGCCCGACGCGCCGATACCAGGGCGAGAGCGGATTTTGCGACCTGGAAGATGATGGCGAAACTCAATGGCGCCTCCTCGCTGCCCCCTGAGGCCCAGACCTTTCTCGATCGCTACAAGGCACTGTTGAAGGAAAAGACCGAGGCCGAGGCCACCGACGCCACCATCCAGCTCATCTACCGGAGCTATTATGAGGAGATGGGCGGCGCCGGCGAACCGCCCGATATCAAAGCTCTTCCGGTCAGAAAGGTGACGGGCAACGTCACCGCCTTCAAGCGTCCGCCACCGCAGCGGCCCACGACCGCGGGCACTTCGCAGACAAAACCTCGGCTGCCCGTCGCCCTGATCTTTGCCTGCCTCGTCGTCGTCTATACCGGCTTACGCTATTTCCTGCGCTGAGCGTGCGAGGGTCAGGAAGGTCCTGACTTGCCTCGGCGTGATCCGGCGATCTACCTTCAGCTATGTCCCTTGACGCGGAAGATCACCGGCAGGGTGAAATTCAATCCCTCGTCCGCCACCGCAGGCGGAGGCTGCGGCACCGGATCGGATCGCCGGACCATCGCAAGCGCCGCCTCGTCGAACGCCGCATCGCCCGATCCCTTGACGATGCCCGTCGAGAGGACATGGCCCATCCGGTCCAGCGCGAAACTGACCACGATCTCGGCGCTCTTCTGCGCGCGATCCGCGGGGTAGCGCTTGTGCCGGTCGAGATGGGCGATCAACTGCTTCTGCCAGGTGGCGCGCAGGCGCTGCGTGCTCGCGCCGGTGCCCTGCGCGGGCGCCACCGAACGCGGCCCTTCGGGAATGGCTTCGGAACTCGGCGTTGCGGTTGCCTCGGCGGCGACCGATTCGATCGAGGCGGAAGTCTGCACTTTGGCGATTTTTGAATCGTCTTCCTTTGGCTTGTTCGGATTATCTGGCGTCACCACGCGGTCGGGATCGGCGGTTTCGGTCGGGACGTCCTTCGGAAGCTCCGTCTCCTTGACCTCGGCCTTCTGCTCGGCGAGCGCGGGCGAGGCCACCGAAGCATCGGTGTCCGGTCCCGGCGGCAGATCGTTCGGTTCAAGATGCGGCGCTGCCATTTCGAGCCCGATCTCGATCGCCGGTGCGCCGAATGTGTCGTCGGGCTCGACGTTACGCAGATGCGCCACTGCCAGCGCGGCGCCACCGACATGCAGCACGAGCGCGCCCAAGGCTGCGAAAATCCACAGCCGCCGCGAAGGTCTTGGTTCGGTGTCGAGGTCGGGCATCGCGATATATCGGCCGCTCAGCGCTCAAGGGTCCAGGGCTTCACAATTCTAGAGCATGATCCGAAAAAGTGGGAACCGGTTTTCGAAAAGATCATGCTCAAACAAAGAGACGAGATCATGATCCGATTCAACCTGATCGGATCATGATCTAGGGCTTGGGGTTTTCAGGAACCGAAGGCGTCGCTGCGGTTTCCGGAACGCCCTCCAGCGCGACCAGCTTGATCTTGGTGTAGCCGCCGGCACGCAGGATTTCCAGCACATCCATCAGTTGACCGTAGGGTACCGCGCGATCGGCGCGCAGGAAAATGAAACGATCCTTGGCTCCGTCCTCCATCGTGTCGAGCGTGCGAACGAGATCGGCGCGCTTGACCTGCGTTTCTCCGATCGCCACCGCGAGATCGGACTTGATGCTGACATAGGTCGGCTTGTCCGGCTTTTTCTGCGGGGTTGCGGTCGACGACGGCAGGTCGATCGGGAGGTCGACGGTCGACAGCGGCGCCGCCACCATGAAAATGATCAGGAGGACGAGGATGACGTCGATGAAAGGCGTGACGTTGATCTCGTGCGTTTCCGCGAAATCGGCGTCGTCATCAAGTTCCGTATCCGTGATCGAAGCGCCCATCGTCTACTCCGCAGCGCGCGAATTCGCACCACCCAGCGAACTGACATGGGTGCGATCGAGGTCGCGCGACAGCAACCGTCCCGCGGCGCCCGACGACCGGCCGACCAGTTCGAGATAGCCTTTCGTCACCCGCGCGAAATGATTGTAGATGATAACCGCCGGAATGGCCGCGACCAGACCGATCGCGGTTGCGAGCAGCGCCTCGGCGATGCCGGGGGCGACGACGGCAAGATTCGTCGTCTGCGATTTCGAGATGCCGATAAAGCTGTTCATGATGCCCCACACGGTGCCGAACAGCCCGACGAACGGCGACGTCGCACCGATGGTTGCAAGCAGTCCCATGCCGAGGCGGATCCGGCGCGCTTCCGCGCGTACGATCTCGGCGAAGCGCGATGCCGCCCGTTCCTTGATGCCGGCGTCGCTGGAAATTCCGGCCGACAGCCGCGCCTCGCGCATCGCCGCCGCCAGCAGCGAAGACAGTACGCTGTTGTTTGCTCCGAGTGCGAATTGCGCCTCCGCCAGCGATCTTGCATCGCTGATCTTGTCAAGCGCTGCATCCAGCCGGTGTCGAACGAGCGCCAACTCGATCATCTTTGCGATGAAAATCGTCCATGTCACCAGCGAGGCAAAAGCGAGGCCGATCATCACGGCCTTCACCAGAATGTCGGCCGACAGGAACATCGACCAGGGTGACAACTCACGCAGCGCCACGGTCGTCGATTTCAGCGTTCGGCCGACGCCGTCTGCCGGCGTTGCCGTCGCGTCGCTTGCCGCAGCCGGCTCCTCCGCGACCGGGCGCGGAGGAACCGCCTGCGCCGGAACGAGCTGGGATGGCGGCGACATTGGCACCTGCTCTGCGGCAGGCGCCGCCTTCTGTTGCGCGAACGAAGGCTGCGCCATCGACAGCGTTGCCAGCGCGACGATCACGACACTTGCCGCACGGAAAGGTGACTTGTTCATACTTCAGCCCAATGCGGATCAGATTGCGACGTATGCATCCGTCCAGTTACAGCTTTTTCGGGATGGCGAGCTAGAAACCACGACGCGGGCCGAATTGGGGCTCCGTCTCCCATGATGTTATAATATAACATCTCAGGGAATGGCGATGGGTGTCAACGGCATTTCAGAGAGTCGAAGGGCGCGCCACCCGCCGCCCCCGTTATTTCGCCGCGACATTGCCAGGCGTCGCGGCCAATGTTTTGATCCGTTCCTTGATATCGCGAAGCGTCTTGAGGCTGGTTTCGATGGCCTCGGCCGGAACGCGCTGCAGCACATCGGTCGCAATGGTGTCGCGCAGACTGTCGAGATCATCGGCCAGCTGGCGCCCGCTCGCCGTGAGGAACAGGCGGTTGGCCCGCCGATCCCTGGGGTCGTTGCGGCGCTCGACAAGACCATGTTCCACCAGCCGGTCGAGCAGGCGCACCAGCGAGATCGGTTGCAGTTCGAGCACGTCGGCCAGATCCACCTGGGACAACCCCTCCTGCTCGCGCAACCGAAACAGCACAATCCACTGCGCACGCGTCGTGCCCCGGCTCTTGGCGCGGTGATCGATATAGTTGCGCAAAAAGCGCGAACTTTCGACAAGTTGCGTAATTAGCTGCTTTTTCAGATCGAGAGACATGCGTTCCGCGATCCCTTAGATTGCTAATTGTTTAGGGTATTCAAGCTATAGTGTGTTTACACATTAAGTGCACACATATTATATTTGGAATCCCTATGAAGCCTTTGGAAGACCCGCTACTAATAATTTTTTGAATCTACGGGCCGACATGAACAAATCGCGGACAACGCGTTGGATTTTGCTGGTCCTGGCTGGCGCTGTGCTGGGCTATTTCGGCTGGCAGCGGTTTCACGGCGGGGATCAGACGACTGCAGCGAATAATGCACAAAAGGCTGCCCGCAGTGCAGTACGTGTCACCGTCGCCCCGGTCGAGAAAGCCGACTTTCCGGTCTATCTGACCGGACTGGGAACCGTTCAGGCCTTCAACACCGTCGTCGTTCGCTCCCGCGTCGATGGCCAGATCGACAAAATAGCCTTCAACGAAGGTCAATTGGTCAATCAGGGCGACCTGCTCGCCGAAATCGATCCCCGCCCGTACCAGGCAGCACTGGATCAGGCCAAGGCCAAGAAAGAGCAGGACGAGGCCAATCTGGCAAATATCAATCTGGATCTGCAGCGCTACATCAAGCTCGGCGAGTTCGCGACCCGGCAACAGCTGGATACCCAGCGTTCCAGTGTGCAGCAATTGACCGCCCAGATCGCGGCCGACGCCGCGGCCATCGCCAACGCCGCGACCCAGCTCGACTATACCGCGATCAAGGCGCCGATCTCCGGCGTCGTCGGCTTGCGTCAGGTCGACATCGGCAACATCGTAAACGCCGCGACCCAGACCGGGATTGTCACGATCACCCAGATCGAACCGATTGCCGTTATTTTCACCGCGCCGGAAGACCAGCTGCCCTACATCAACGAGGCGCAGGCCGTTGCGCCACTCAAGACGATCGCGATCACGACCGACGGCAAGAAGCCGCTGGCGGAAGGGACGCTGGCGGTGGTCAACAATCAGGTCGACACCACCAGCGGCACCATCCGGCTCAAGGCCGTGTTCGAGAACAAAGACCACGCGTTGTGGCCGGGCCAGTCGGTTTCGACGCGGCTCCTGGTGCAGACGCTCAAGGGCGCCACAGTGATTCCGGATGACGCGGTCCAGCACGGCACCGAGGGCCTCTATGCCTTCATCGTCAACCAGGACAACAAGGCTGAATTGCGCAAGATCAAGGTCAGCCAGTCGATCGACGGACGCTCGGTGGTCGAGCAAGGTCTATCACCCGGACAGCAGGTCATCACGTCGGGCCAGTTCAAGGTTCAGCCCGGCACCCTCGTCAGCACGGCTGTAGCGAGTTCGGATCCGGCGCAACCCAAGGTCCGGCAGGAATGAGCGAGGGGATTTCAGCACCCTTTATTCGCTATCCCATCGGCACCTCGCTGATGATGGCCGGTATTCTCTTTGTCGGCCTTGTCGCCTACCCGCTGCTGCCGGTCGCGCCGCTGCCGCAGGTGGACTTCCCCACGATCCAGATCACGACACAATTGCCGGGCGCGAGCCCCGAAACCATGGCGTCGTCGGTGGCGCAGCCGCTGGAGCGTCAATTCGCGCAAATCCCAGGCATCGCGCAGATGACGTCGACGAGTTATCTGGGAACGGCCGCCGTCACCATCCAGTTCGACCTCAACCGTAACATCGACGGTGCCGCCAACGACGTCCTGGCCGCCATCAACGCCGCCGGCGGCCAGTTGCCGAAAAACCTTCCTTCACCCCCGACCTACCGCAAGGTCAACCCGGCGGATTCGCCGATCCTGCTCTTGGGGGCGACGTCGGACACGCTGCCGCTGACCACGGTGAGCGATTCCGTCGATGCTCAGCTCGCGCAGCAGATCAGCCAGATTTCCGGCGTGGCGCAGGTTATTATCGGCGGCCAGCAAAAGCCGTCGATCCGCGTCCAGGTCGATCCGGCGAAATTGGTCGCCAAGGGCCTGTCGCTCGAGGATGTGCGCAATCAGATATCGATCGTGACGGTCGACAGCCCGAAGGGCAACATCGACGGCGAGAAGCGCGCCTTCACAATCTACGCCAACGACCAGATGCTGGATTCGAAGGACTGGAACGATGTCATCATCGCCTACCGCAATGGCGCACCTTTGCGGGTTCGCGACATCGGCCAGGCGGTGACGGGGCCGGAAGATGCCAAGCAGGCCGCCTGGGCCAACGGCAAGCGCGGCGTGTTCCTGGTGGTCTTCAAACAACCCGGCGCCAACGTCATCGACACCGTCGACAAGATCAAGTCGCTGCTGCCGAGGCTGGTGGCCGCCATTCCGGCCGCGATCAAGGTCGAAGTCATCAGCGATCGCACCCAGACCATTCGCGCCGCCGTCGAGGATGTTCAATTCACGCTCGCCTTGACCATCGCGCTCGTGGTGATGGTGATCTTCATCTTCCTGCGCAGTTTCTGGGCGACGGTGATTCCGGCCGTGACCGTACCGCTCGGTCTGCTCGGCGCCTGCGCGCTGATGTGGGTGTTCGGCTATACCCTCGACAACCTTTCATTGATGGCGTTGACGATCGCCGTCGGATTCGTCGTCGACGACGCCATCGTGATGTTGGAAAACATCACCCGTTACGTCGAGGAAGGCGAGAAGCCGCTTGCCGCCGCGTTCAAGGGCGCCAGCGAAATCGGGTTCACGATCGTGTCGATCAGCGTTTCGCTGGTCGCCGTTCTGATTCCGCTGCTGCTGATGGGCGGCATCATCGGACGCCTGTTCCGCGAATTCGCGGTGACGCTGACGATGACGATCTTCGTCTCGATGGTGGTGTCGCTGACGCTGACGCCGATGATGTGTTCCCGCTTCCTGCGCGCGCATAGCGAGGCCCCCAAGCACGGCCGGTTCTACCAATGGAGCGAACGCGGTTTCGACGCCATGCTGCGCGCCTATGAGCGTGGGCTCGACGTCGCCATGCGCTGGCGGCTGACAACGCTGATCTTTTTCTTCGCGACGCTGGGATTGTCGGTCTATCTCTTCGTCATCATTCCGAAGGGCTTCTTTCCCCAGCAGGACATCGGCCTGATCACCGCGACATCCGAAGCCAATCAGGACATTTCCTTTGCCGAAATGAAGCGGCGGCAGGAGGCGCTCGGCGCTATCGCGCAGGCTGATCCCGCCGTCGCCTCGGTGGCGATGGTGATCGGCGGCAACGGCAGGGCCGGCAATAACGGCAGCGTGTACATCACTCTTAAGCCGCTGAGCCAACGCGACGCATCCGCCCAGCAGATCATCTCCCGCCTGCGTCCCAAGCTCGAAAAGGTCGAGGGCGCCCGTCTGTACATGCAGGCGGCGCAGGACGTCAGGCTTGGTGGCCGGCCGACCCGGACGCAGTTCGAGTTCACGCTGCAGGATGCCAATCTTGACGAGTTGAACGAGTGGGCGCCCAAGATCCTGGCCAGGATGCAGACGCTGCCGCAGCTGCGCGACGTTGCCACGGACCAGCAGACGAAAGGCACGACGCTGCAGCTGAAGATCAATCGCGACACCGCGTCGCGCTACGGCATCCAGCCGCAATTGATCGACGACACGCTGTACGACGCGTTCGGCCAGCGGCAGGTGACCCAGTATTTCACGCAGCTCAACAGCTATCACGTGATCATGGAGATCCTGCCCGAGCTGCAGGGCAATATCGACACGCTCGACAAGCTCTATATCAAGTCACCGACGACCGGCGACCAGGTGCCGCTGTCGACGTTCGCGACATGGACCAGCGTACCGGTCCGCCCGCTCTCGATCAGCCACCAGGGCCAGTTTCCGGCCATTACGATCAGCTTCAACCTCGCGCAGAACGCTGCCCTCGGGCAAGCGACTGACGCCGTGCAAAAGGCGATGGCCGATCTCGGCACGCCTGCGACACTCAGCTCGAGCTTCCAGGGAACCGCGCAGGCGTTCCAGCAGTCGCTCGGCACCGTACCGCTCCTGATCATGGCAGCGCTCGTGGTGGTGTACCTGATCCTCGGCATTCTCTATGAAAGCTACATTCATCCGCTGACCATTCTGTCGACGCTTCCCTCGGCGGGCGTCGGGGCGCTCGCGATCCTGATGGCGTTCGGATACGACTTCAGCCTGATCGCGTTGATCGGCATCATCCTCCTGATCGGCATCGTCAAGAAGAACGGCATCATGATGGTCGACTTCGCGATCTCGGCCGAGCGCGACGAACATCTGACCCCGGAGCAATCGATCCGGAAGGCCGCCCTGCTGCGATTCCGTCCGATCATGATGACGACGATGGCGGCCCTGCTCGGCGGCGTGCCGCTGATGCTGGGAACAGGTACCGGATCGGAGATCCGCCAGCCGCTCGGCTACGCGATGGTCGGCGGCCTGTTCGTCAGCCAGGCGCTCACTCTGTTCACGACGCCCGTGGTTTATCTCTATCTCGACAAGCTTTCGGTGGCCTTTTCGCGCTGGGGACGCTCGAAGGATGACGACGACGGTCATCTCGCGGAGCACGGCGCCGTCAAGGAAGCCGCCGAGTGACTTGACTTCGATGGCCGGCCGCCGCATCCGGAAGGATGTTGCCTGGAGGCTGGTCCGTGAAAATCACCGCAAGACTTGCAGTTCTCGTCGCCATCGCATCGATCGGCCTGATCGGGCCCAGTCTTGCCCAGCAAGCACCCAAGTCCAAGCGCCATGCGCAAGCAGCACCGGCGCCCACGCCGTCGCCATCGGGGACCGCTTCCACACCCCCTCCGGCCCCTCCGGGCTGGGCCGCGCGCTGCGGCAGCGTCAGCCGCGACGCCCCGCTCGAATGCTCGATCGAACAGAACGCGGTCCTGACCAAGACCGGACAAGTGGTCGTCCTTGTCGTCATTCGCGTGCCCGGCGACACCCGCGCGCCGCTCGCTCTCGTGCAGTTGCCTCTCGGAATCAATCTGCAGGCCGGCGCGAAATTCCAGGTCGATGACGGCAAGGCAATCGACCTGCCGATCCAGACCTGCGAAAATAGAGGCTGCTACGCGAGCACTTCCGTCACGCCGGAACTGCTGACGGCCTTGAAATCAGGCAAGCAGTTGAAGGTGCTGTTCCAGAACCTCGCCAAGGAAAACATCATGATCCCAATGCCGCTCAACGACTTCGCAACGGCCTACGACAAGATCAAATAGCCGGAGAAGATCGCGCGTCACCTCCCCGCGTGGAGTCAATATCCGACAAGCCAAATCGGCTCTTTCTTTATTTGAGCATGATCCTTTCGGAAAACCGGTTCCCACTTTTCCGGATCATGCTCTGGACATCAGGCGGTGCCGAGATAAGCCTTCTGCACCTGCGGATCGTTGGCGAGATCGGCTGCGGTACCCGACAACACGCTTCTGCCGACCTGCAGGACGGTCGCGAAATCCGAAACTTCGAGCGCGAGCTCGACGGATTGCTCGGCGAGCAGGATGGTCAGCCCCTCCTTATGCAGCCGGCCAAAGGTCTCGTACATCGACTCCACCACGGCCGGCGCCAGGCCCAGCGAGGGCTCGTCCAGCATCAGGAGTTTGGGGTCGCTCATCAGGGCACGACCGACCGCCAGCATCTGCCGCTCGCCGCCGGACATGGTGCCGGCGCGCTGGCTCCGCCGCTCCGCGAGTTTTGGAAAGATCTCGTAGACGCGCTCAAGCAATGCCGCCGCGCGGGCTTTGTCGCGCAGCGGGGTCGCTCCCAGCCTGAGGTTGTTCTCGACGCTTTGTTGCACGAACAGCCGCCAGCCTTCCGGCGACAGGGCAAGGCCCTTGCGCACGATCGAAAACGCGCTCTGCCCGCCGATCTCCTGCCCACGAAATCCGATTCTGCCGGAATGTACCGGGATCAGGCCGGCGATGGCGTTGAGAACGGTGGTCTTGCCGCCGCCATTGGAGCCGAGCAGCGCGACGACGCTGCCCTCTGGCACATCGAGCGAAACGTCGGAGACGCCGATCAGGTCGCCATAGCGAACTTCCAGATCCTCGATCTTGAGCAAGGGGACGGTCATGTCGCCGGTCCGCCCATCAGCTCGATCGGGGTGTGGGCCGCGGCGGCCTTGGCGGCGCGCTTGCCCAGATAGGCTTCGATCACGGCCGGGTTGCCGGTGACCTCGCGCGGGCTTCCGCGCGCGATCTCGCGGCCCTGATGAAACACCACCACACGGGTCGCCAGCGACATGATCACTTCCATGATGTGCTCGACGATGACCAGCGTAATGCCGGAACGATGGATGTCGCGCACAAGATCGATGGCGAGCTGCACTTCGCGCTGGGTGAGGCCTGCCATCGCCTCGTCGAGCAGAAGCACCTTGGGCTCGGTCGCCAGCGCGCGTGCGATTTCGAGCCGTTTGCGGCCCGGCGTGCCCAGCGATCGCGCCGGCGCATCCGCGAGCCTTCCCATGCCGACCCGCTCCAGCACGGCGCGCGCGCTCCGCTCGGCCTCGGACCTGCGGGATGTGCGAAGAAACGCGCCGATCATCACGTTCTCCAGCACCGACATGCCCTCGAAGGTCTGTGGCACCTGGAAGGTACGCGCAAGCCCGATCTCTGCGCGGGCCTCGGGCGCCAGATCGGTGATGTCGCAGCCTTCGAAAAACACCTTTCCGGATGTCGACAACAGGTCGCCGGTCAGACAATTGAAGAAAGTGGATTTGCCGGCGCCGTTCGGCCCGATCAGGCCGAGAATGTCGCCCTGCTCCAGCGTTACCGAGGCCGCATCGACGGCCTTGAAACTGCCAAAGGCCTTGGTGACCTCGCGGGCTTCAAGGAGCATGCTCAAGCTCCCCTCGCCGCATCAGTTTCCGGCTTCTTGTTGTTTCGTTTCGTCCAAACGCGATTGATCAACGCCAGAATGCCCCCGGGCTGAAACCGCGCGATCAGCACGATGATCGCGCCATAGAGGACAAAGGTCAGCCCGGCGCCTTTTCCCCCCAGGAGATTGTTGGAAATCTCTTCCAGCGGCACCAGGATCGCAGCGCCCACCAGCGGCCCGAACAACAGTCCGGCGCCGCCGAGCGCGGCCATGATCAGCATCTTCACCGAGATCAGGAGGCCAAGCCCGGATTCCGGATCGACAAATCCAAACATCATCGCGTAGAGCGCGCCGGCGACGCTGGTCAGGCCGGCGCTCAGCATAAAGGCGTAGAGCTTGGTTCGGCTTGCCGGAGCCCCCAGCGAACGCGCCGCGCGCTCGGAGTTGCGGATGGCGCGAAGGTAAAATCCCATCCGGCTATTGGCCATCCACCAAGTGATGCCAAGCGTCAGCACAAGGATCGTCAGGAACAGGTAATAATACGGCAACGCCGATATGAATGAGAGATCGAAGACGTTGCGCGGCACCGTCGGCCCGCTCAGCCCGACAGCAGCGCCGAGGTAGTCGGTGTTGGTGACAATCAACCTGACGAGTTCGGCTACCGCGATCGTGGCCATGCTGAAATAGTGGCCCGACAGCCGCAGCGTCGGCACGCCGACGGCGGCCGATATCGCAACGCTCACGACGATACCGGCGGGAATGCCCACCAGCGGCGACAATGCGAAATGCGCGTAGGCGCCCATCGCGGCATAGGCGCCGCAACCGAAGAACACCACATGCCCGACCGAGACCTGGCCGGCATAGCCGCCGACGATGTTCCAGGCCGATGCCGCGATCGCATAAAGCAGCACCAGCGCGCCGAGCCGCTGCTGGAACGGCGTCGAGAGCACCAGCGGATAGGCGGCGACCAGCGCCAGTACCACGGAAAGCCAGAGCAGGCGCCGCATCACGTCTTGCCCATCAGGCCCTGCGGCCGGAACCAGAGGAAGCCGAGGAACAGGGCATACACGACCATGTCCTTGTAGACAGCGCCGATCAGATAGGCCGACAGGGACTCGATCACGCCGATCAGGAGTCCCGCCACCAGCGCGCCGGGCACGCTGCCGAACCCGCCCAGCGACACCGTGACGAAGGCGACGATGCCCAAGGTCTCGCCGACGGTGGGCACGATGTAGAAGAATGTCGCGATCAGCGCGCCGGCAAGTCCCGTTGCCCCCGCAGCGATCGCCCAGGCAATGGCTTGCATGCTATCCGGCCGGATGCCCATCAGCTGCGCGGCGGTAGCATCCTCCGCGACCGCCAGCATTTTCGATCCCAGCGAAGAACGCGTCAGAAGAAGATGCAAACCAAGCGTCACCAGCAACGCGACCACGCCGGCCAGCAGACGCGAGGCCTGGATTCGCAAGCCCATGACACCGAACGTGCCGCCGACGATATCTTCCGGTAATGACAGGAAGTTCGCGCCGAACCACCAGAATACCGAATAGCGCAGCAAGAGCGCGAGCCCGAAAGTGCCGAGGATCTGGGCCAGCATCGGCCCTTTCATGATGTCGCGGATCAGTCCGAAATAGACGATGACCCCAAGCGTCGCGAGCACCAGCGCGGCAAGCGGCGCGCCCGCCCACGGCCCCGCGCCGAACAGCGTCCAGACCACGAATGCCACATACATGCCGAGCATGACGAAATCGCCGTGGGCGAAGTTCAAGATGTTCATCATGCCCCAGACCAGCGTGAGGCCAGAGGAAAACAACGCGTAGACGGCGCCCAGCAGAAGGCCACCGACGATCACCTGAACAAGGATGGAGGACATGGTGCCGTGATTCTTTTCGATGGCGGTGGAACGCAACCGATCGGGTTAGGTCGTATCGATCGTCATTGCGAGGAGCGAAGCGACGAAGCAAACCATTTTTCCCGGGGTGGCATGGATTGCTTCGCTTCGCTCGCAATGACGGCAAGACTGGAAAGCGCGGGACTAACTGCCGCCCGGACCTCTCACCAACCCTTATAGGGTAAGACGGGTGATTTCGCGGCGCTGGCCTTCGGCCAGACCGCGACGTAGTTTTCACCGTCCTGCAACTGGATGATGAGACCGGCCGCGAGCACGTTCTGGCCCTTTTCGTCGAACTTGACGCCCTTGTAGCCCATCATCAGCTGATCGGGCTTGAGGTCTGTGGCCTTCAGCGCCGCCTGAATCTTGGCGGGCTCGGTCGAGCCTGCGCGATCGATGGCTTCACAGAGGACGAAGAACGCCTGCATCGCCCGTGCGGCGGTATCGTCCAGGTCGTCACCGCTCTTCTTCTTGTACATCTCGGCAATCAGGGCGGTCGGCGAGCCGGGCGGGCCGACGCTCCAGGACGAGCGGTTGAAGGCGCCTTGCGAGATTTTGCCGACTGCCTTGATGAACGATGGGTCGGAGTATCCGGAATCATCGGCGATGATCATCGGCGGCTTGTAGTCGAGCGACTGCATGGTCTTCTGATAAAGAATCGCATCCGATGTGTAGGTAATCATGATCACGACGTCAGGCTTCTTCTCCTTGAGCTGCAAAACCTGGCTCTGCACATCCGTCGAATTGGAAGTGTAGGCGATATCGAGCGCGATGGGCTGGCCCCTCTCCTTGAACACGCTTGCGATCACGCTCGCGACCGAGGTGCCGTATTCCGTGGTGTCATGGACGATCGCAACATTGTCGGTCTTGGCACCCGATGCCTTCATATCGGCAAGGAACTCGTAAAAGATCTTGGCGAAGTCGGCTGCGACAGGCGTGACGCGAAAAAACCATTTGAAGCCGCGCTCGGTCAGGTTGGCGGCCACCGACTCGCCGTTGACGAAGGGAATGCCGTATTTCTCGGCGATCGCGCTCGCCGTCAGCGTGACGCCCGACTGATAGGCGCCGGTGATCGCCACCACCTTCTCTTCCGTGATCAGCCGCAGGGTCTGGTTCTGACCGGTCGCCGGGCTGCCCTGGTTGTCGGCGAACACCACCTCGACCTTGGCGCCGCCGAGCCCTGCAAGCCCCGCATTCTTCGCCAGCGGGAAATTGCCGAACTCCGGATGGGCATTGTTGATGATATCCATCGCGACTTCGATCGCGGCCTTGGCATGGACGCCGGCGCTGGCAGAGCCGCCGCTGAGCGGAAATACCGCGCCGATCTTGACGGTCTTTTCCTGCGAAAACGCTTTGCCCGCCGGCAAAACGAAAATCGAGGCGGCGCAAAGCAGCCCGAGAATTTCCCTGAATCTCATGTCTGAACGTCTCCGAGGGTCCACCCGATGCCAGGCTCTTGAGAAGGGGTTCTGCAAGGCGGTGCCGCCCGCATTTCCCTTGTTTTCTTTGGCCTTTTGTTTTTTTGGCCTTTTCAACATTGCATGCCCGATTGGCAGGGGCAAGTTTGCGAAATTCCCGCGTGTCCGCAGCCATCCGTTCAACCGAACGAAGGCAGCGTATCGATCACTGCCTTTGGTTCGCCGACGCGCGAAGGCTCAAAAGGGCTGCTCATCCGGGCCGCGTCGCGGTGGCGCGATTTCGGCGGCGGCGATGCGCCAGGGCATCGACCGCGAACGAGAGCCAAAGCCTGGGGATCGCCAAGCCCCTCGGAAGCCAAGTCCCTTGGAAGCCAAGTCCCTTGGAAGCCAAGTCGCGCCAGCAAAGCTCTCGTGCTTGCCAAGGCCGGGACTGAACAGTAGAACGGCTCACCCTCGGAGGGATCGGCGATCCCTTCCGGGAATCCGGCCGAAAATATCGCTAACATATTGATTTTGCCTGAGTTTTGGGGAATGGTGTAACGGTAGCACAACAGACTCTGACTCTGTTTGTCTAGGTTCGAATCCTAGTTCCCCAGCCAGCCCCCTGCCCCGCGATATAAAGGGCGACATCCCCGAGCGTAGCAACGAAGGCAGCCGCCGAGGCGCCTGCCCGAGTACCGGCAGGCTCTGTTCGTATTCAATTGTCAAAGAGCCGACGTCACCCACCGGGGCCCTCATGGTTCGAGACGGCGCGATGCGCCTCCTCTCCATGAGGATCTGACGTCATGGCCAAGCCTGACGACCTCATCCCGAGGCGTCGCGCTGTTGCGCGGCATTTCGAAGGACGGGCCACAACAGAAGTGCCGACACGCATCTGCGATCTCGCGGCGCGGATAGCGCCCGAGTCTTGACAGGGTTCGCCCTCGAAAACAGGAGGGCGCAGGGAATGCCGGATGCGCGCTGCACCCGCGGTCTCGTGCGCAATGGAGAAGTGGATGCGCGCACGAGCATACAGGCTCAGCGGAGGCATCCGGCATCCCCTGCGTGATGGTTTTACGGCTTATGCCGCGCTCTCCCCGGCGACGAATTCGTCTTGTCACCGTCATCGGCGGATTAGCGGCTACCCAACCCGGTCGGGTCTGAGTTAGCCACCGCCGACTTGGCACCAGCAACGGGTGTCAGGACCACACGGTTTTGCCGTACGCTCAAACGTCGTTCGTCTTGCGCGCCTTAAAAATCGCTCACGAGGTTCAACCCGCCCTGCGACATCAATGGCGCGCCGACGCTCTCGCGTCCACCACATCCCATCCCGCGTTCGTGACGACGCGCGACCGCCCCTCTTGCCGGAACGGGACGGGGCGAACTAAGCCACTGATTTTAGCTCTCGGCGAAGCGGAAGTTTGCCCGTCGTGCCAATCTGCCGCATCCCGACGGGCAACGGCTGGCTGCCGCGGTCCGCCTCGTATGAGAGAAAGGTTTGCCGGTCTTGGTCTGGCTATCCAACCAAATGATCAGGGCGCGTAGCCATAAATCGAGCTTGATTGCTACTCGATGTCCGCAATACCCCGATAGCGACAAAATTCCGCAGGGCAGCGAAATGACGCGACGCGCCACAACCGGAAATGAAAGTCTCGCGACCGAAGCACCAAAGTAATGTGTGCTGATTGGTTGATTTGTTGGATCGCGCAATACCTTGGGTGAGAAGCCCTCTTTGATTCAAATCAATGCAGGTTAGCAAACTTCGCGCCTAGGTTGTCGGCGAGGCTGCCTGAGAAACTCGCGGTCCTCGGCTTAGCCTCGTTACAACGGAGGAGAGCACATATGAACCAGACATTGAGGTACTTTTCTCTCGTAGCACTTATAGGGCTTGCATCTGCAGGTTCCGCATTCGCCGCCGGCCTACCAAAGGAGGGGAGCTACGATTTCAATAGCTGCTGGTCCGGCGTTAGCAACACGATCGCTTTCTCCAAGACCCACTTCGCATTCAGTTACGAAATGACGGGCGTTAGCCGCAGCAATCCTCCGGGTGGGATGTTCGACAAGCAGGCTTTCCGCTGCGTTGGGCTGAATACCTCATTCGACGGGAAGGTCTCGGCAACCACTGTATGCGAGGCCGTCGATTTTGACGGCGATAAACGCCTGACATATTTTTCGCTCGGGGCCGATGGAAAAACGACCAGACAATTTATTACAGGCACCGGAAAATACGAAGGCATGGTTGAAAGCGGCGTAGCCCAACCCTTAGGGCCGTTTCCGGTCGTGAAAGCCGGAACGTTTGCGGACTGCAATCACCAGACCGGTACGTATAAGCTGAAGTAAGCCCGCGCCTGCGATGCCAGGGCGCAGCCAATGTCTCAGTTGGGTCAGAAGGGGATATCCCAACACTTAGACGACAGCCACGATTACGTGTGCCTGAATTTTGGCAGCAACCTCGCCGCGGCCATGTTTGTCCGCAATCGCGGATGCGACGTAGTCGGTTGCAGCTTCCAGTTTTCCCGCTTCTCTGGCCTCGATTTCGTTGCGAAGAAGAGTTCCCTGACAATAGGCAACGGCAGGAAGGCGCGGTGAGGATGCGCGGCTTTGTTCGGCTCTTGTCTCGATAATCACCCCGGAAAAACCTGCCTCCTCCAGCTCGCTACGGATCAAGGCCGTATCGTGGTAACCGTGCGGCGTGCGTGCCAAAAAGCGCGGCGGATCGTTCGGAAAAATCTTTGAGAGAGCATTCGTCACATCATCCGCGAAAACGTTCTCCTCGATGCGATCCCATACGTTGAATAAAAGATGTCCTCCGGGCTTCAAAACTCGCCTTGCTTCGCGGTAGCCAGCTATGCGGTCGGGAAAGAACATCGCGCCGAACTGGCAACAAACGAGATCGAACGCCGCATTTTCAAACGGCAGCGCCAGAGCATCCGCTTGACGCCATTTGATACGAGTGTCGGGAGGTTGTCGCGATGCGGCGTAGTCGACCATCGGCTGGTTGAGGTCGGTTACGATACAGCTTGCGCCCCGGGGCAGTCTTTGCGCCAAGGCGCGGGTGACAACCCCGCTGCCCGCGGCGGTTTCCAAAACGGCGCTTGGCGACAAGGACGCCGCGCGTCGTGCAATATCCGCGGCGTACGGTTCAAAAATCAACGGCACCATATAGCGGTCGTAGTTTTCCGGAATCGAGCCGGCGAACATTTTGTCAGTTTCCAACATGGCTTATCACCCGTCACCCGTTTGATGGCTCGCATGATTACCATAGGATTGTCCGCTGTGGATCAAAATGCGACCTTCTAGGGTGTAGCAATGACTTCCGCCCCGCAGCTATCAGCAGACATCACTCCTTAGGTTTTGGCGATAAGCGGGATCGTCCCAGGGCACCGCCTTGGCTCGGACAGCTTGGCGATGTTTGCTGCAAATGCGCGATCCGGATAGAGACCCCGGCGTGGATCAGTTGTCGCGCCGGGGCTCTTGAGTTTGGACTGTCAGTGCGGTGGCTTTAATACGGTGTGTGACACCCGTTGTGTCCAATCTGGTCTTCGTAGCATAAAGATGAGCTTGCACCACCTCCGCCGATAATGCCACCCTTCTGCGGGGGCTGCGGCGGGTACACAGGCAGATGCGAACGCGAGATCGGAGGGCGCTCCACCGGGGCGCGAGGGCCTCCGGCCAAAGCAGCGGTTGTAGAGCCGACCGTCAGTGCCACCGAGAGCAGTATTGCGGAACAAAGGATTCTATCTGTCGTCGTCATTGGAATCATCTCCTCGCTGATTATGAGCGGCGGACTGGTGTCGTCCGCCTTCGCGCGATTAAATTACGGAGGCTCCGCGCCTGGTTATGTGTCGGCCGTCACACTCGTGATTTTGGCCCTGCCGTTCGGCGTGCGCTGACGGCCTCGCACTGGGTCTCCTACTCGGCTTACGTCGTATATGGGTCATTTGCGACCGACATGGGCTATTCGCTCCATGTCCGATTTATCCCCGATAGCAACCGAACGGCGGACGCGCCCAGACTTCGGTAATGGAGCAGTCGGCTGATGTTCAGATGCCCGGAAATGCCCAAACATTTATGGTGGCGGCACCCTCGCGCAGCTTTTTGATGGGCACATAGTCTGGAGAATTCCAAAAGGCGTGGATAGCCTCCATCGTGGGAAACTCAAACATCACTACTGATCGCGTGTCATGCTCGCCTTCGAGCACTTCCACCTTTGCGCCTCTCGCGGCAAATTTGCCGCCAAACGAAGCGATGAATGGAACGACCGCCTCGCGGTACTTCTGGTATTTGGGTTCGTCGGTAATGGTGGCTTGAACAACAAAATATGCAGACAAAATCGACCTCCGTTTTCATTTATGCTGAGAAAATTGATTGATCTGAGCGTAGTCGTCCCGCGGGCCGCTGTCCACGATACCGATGTCCGATAATGGGATGGTCCGGCCGTGCTCCTGCCCCGCCAGCAAGCGAAGCTGGCAAGGGGCGCCAAAGACAAGGAGCACGCCATGTCTCAGATACCCAATATCGCGATCGCCGTGATCGGCATCGATATCGGCAAGAACTCGTTCCACGTCGTGGGCCACGATGCGCGCGGCGCCATCGTGCTGCGGCAAAAGTGGTCGCGTGGCCAAGTGGAAGCGCGGCTCGCCAATATACCACCTTGCCTGATCGGCATGGAAGCCTGCGTCGGCGCACATCACCTGAGCCGCAAACTCGCATCGCTTGGTCACGATGCCAGGTTGATGCCGGCCAAATATGTTCGCCCCTATAGCAAGGGACAGAAGAACGACTTCAATGATGCCGAAGCGATTGCCGAAGCCGTGCAGCGCCCGACGATGAAGTTCGTGGCGACCAAGACCGCGGAGCAACTGGATCTGCAGGCGCTGCATCGGGTGCGCGAGCGACTGGTGTCGCAACGCACCGGCATCATCAACCAGATTCGCGCCTTCATGCTGGAACGCGGGATCGCCGTGCGCCAGGGTATCGGCTTCCTGCGCACGGAACTGCCCACCATCCTTGCGACGCGCACCGACGCCCTGTCGCCACGCATGTTGCGTGTCATCGAGGAGTTGGCAGGCGACTGGCGCCGGCTGGATCAGCGCATCGATGGCCTATCCGGCGAGATCGAAGCATCGGCCCGTCAAGATCAGGCATGCTCGCGCCTGATGACGGTGCCTGGCATCGGGCCGATCATTTCGAGCGCCATGGTGGCCGCGATCGGCACTGGAGACGTATTCTCCAAAGGCCGCGACTTCGGCGCCTGGCTCGGACTGGTGCCCAAGCAGATCTCGACGGGAGACCGCACGATCCTCGGTAAAATCTCGAGGCGCGGCAATCGCTACCTGCGCGTTCTGTTTGTGCAGGCGGCATGGGTTGTGCTGGTCAGGATAAAGAACTGGGAACGTTACGGGCTCAAATCCTGGATCGAAGCCGCCAAAAGGCGGTTGCACCACAACGTGCTCGCGATCGCGCTCGCCAACAAACTTGCCCGCATCGCCTGGGCGGTGCTGGCTAAAGGACGCGCCTTCGAGCTGACGAGGACCGACGATGCAGGCGTCCGACCCGCTTGATCCTCGCGCCGTGCTCGGGACGAAGGAACGGCCCTTGGCTCGAACAGAGGAACTGCGCGATATGAGGAGCAAGCGATGACGTAACTCTATCAACAGTTTCCAGCCGAGGTCTGCGAGAGGACAAGACAAAATGGAGGATCGGTCTTCCGAGCGCGTGCGAACACTGGTGACCCGAATGGCCCGATCGAGGCCTGTCCGCTAATGAGAACGCACGCGCGCTGATATCCATGATGGCCCGGAGCACAACACGCTCCAATCAGAGGCCGGATACATTGATGCAAGACCGCCGCCGCCAATTCGACGAAATCTTCTTGCAACGCACGGCCGGACCATACAAACGGGTCAATCGCTACAGGGGCGACCGAGCCGCAAGCCCGGCCATGTCCGGTGTGACGCCGAGAGCGGAAGTCAATTCAGAACGTTAGCGACCACGCTTGCATTTCCGTTGGCTCGCCCGGCGCTATGCGGTCATCAGTGGCAACGAAGGGCAACGCGAGGTATGCTGCGTAGACCAGGACCGATCTGGCATTTCCCCCTCGCACCCCGATGGCGTGCGGGGGGAATGTCGTTGCTGCGGAGGACGGTTACAGCGGCTTGATCTCAACCTTGCGGAACTTGACCACGCCTTTGTCGTTGGCGACGCCCTTGTCGTCCTTGAGGCCCAATCCGTGCTGCAGGGCGATCCGGCCGCTCGCAAACTTGGCGTCCTGCACGCCGTCGACGGTCTTTTGACCGTTGAGGACGACGGTGAATGTCGAACCCTTCGCCGTGATTTCGTAGACGTTCCATTTGCCGGCGGCCTTCGGCATCGGATTGACCTTGGCGACGTTCACGATCGCACCGGTGCCATAGCTTGGTTCGGGGCGCGCATCCCAGATGTTCACCTCATAGGCGTTGTCGGCCCCCACCTTCTCGGGGTTGGTGCAGCGGATGAAGATGCCGCTGTTGCCATCGGTTTCGACCCAGAATTCGGCCCTGATCTGAAAATCGGTATAGCTGTTCTTGCTGACGAGGAAGCCGTTGCCCTTGTCCGCAACGACGGCGCCGTCTTCGATCCGCCAATTGGCGTCACCGATCTTGTTGAAGTTGTCGAGGTTCTTGCCGTCGAACAGCGTAATCCATCCGGTTTCGCTGGACGCCTGCGGCGAATATGAGAGCGCTGCGAAGCCTGCGAGAAGCAGTGCGATGGCTGACCGGCGTTTCATGCTGATGTTCTCCCCATTTTTTGAATATTGTTCTTTGATGCGGCATGCTGAAGTCCCGCATCGTTTGGATCGCCGGCGATGGTAGCAGGCGGCGGGTTCGGCGGGAAGCTGTCCGGAGCCCCGTCGCAGCACGAGACATCTTCCGCAGGGGCAGCCTCAGGTCTTGGTATGCTCTGCGGCCCGACGCCGGGACGGTGCCGGCCGGTCAAGTGCGGCGGCTTGAAACGACGCGACGGTTGCGCGCACAAGCTGCTCGATTGCATTGGCCGCGTCCGTACCATCGGCGTCGCCTCGCGACAGGCGGGCCACGCGTTCAGGCGTGACCAACGTGTAATAGAGCGACCCCAGAAGAAAATGGCTGCGCCAGACGATTTCGGTACGCGGAATGTGCGGCAAGCTCTCGTGGATCGCATCGATAAAGGCATGACTGGTGTCGTCGAAGGTCTGCGCGATGATCTTGCCGGCGACCTCGTTTCCTTCCGCCGACATGACCGCACGCAGCCTGGTGAAGCGCGCCCCGCCGCCTGCGAGGTCGTTGCCTGAGGAAAATGCGGGCAGCACATAGGCACGGACGATCGCCTCCAGCCTGTCCTGGAGGTCGCGCACCCGTCTCGCCGCAGCCAGCAACTCCGAACGCCTGCGGTTCATCGGCCCGCAATGACGCCGGTAGATCTCCAGCAGCAGCCCGTCCTTGGTCTTGAAATGATAGGTCACGCTGCCGGGATTGGCGCCGGCGGCCTGTGCAATGTCCCGCACCGACACCGCGTTAAATCCGTTGGTCGAAAACAGCTCTTCCGCGGCGCACAGGATCGCCTCGCGCATATTCGGCTTGCGCGCCGTGGTTTCATCGCTATCGGATTGGCGGCCCATTTGATTTGCACAAATGTACAAAGCATCCAGTCAAGTCAACAAATATCTGGCCCGCGAAGCCGGTCTTCACGCATTGATCAACGGGCTCAGTATCGCACGACCTGTCCGAGACCAGGGTGACCGAATACCGGAACGGCGGCGCGCTTGCATGGGTGTGAGGGCGGATACGGCCAGCCCGGCGCTTCATGGAAAATGCGCCGCAAGGCATAACCACATTACCACCTCCGGAATTGGTAAACCAAATCTTAAGCGGCAGCGGGCGCCACCGCAAATATTGACGGCCAAACAGCGGTTTTCCTGCAGAATCGGTCCATTGCTGCTGGCCAGGCGACCCGCTGGAAGCGAGCCTGTGGGAAGATAGCGCCGTTTGCCGAACGTGGCTTAACCGTTTGTGCAACGACTGACTGCATAGTGGTGCATCGAAACCCAATTCATAACATGCCGAGTTCAACGACTGTGACATCCTTCGGACGTGTGATTTTGGTGCGCGGATCGCTCGCGCGGGTCGGTCTTATGGCGACGAGCCCTCTGGGCCTTTCGGAGATCCGGGCCACCGTCGGCCGCTTCGTCAGTATCCGCTGTGCAAATTCCACCATTGTCGCCATGATCACGGAAGTGTCGTGCGAGGACTTGCCGACCTCCGGCAATTACATCGCCACCGCATCGGTCGATCTGCTCGGCGAGATCCTCGGCGGACCGGAACGGCAAAAATTTCAGCGTGGCGTCACCCATTATCCGACCATCGGCGATGCCGTCGACCTGATCAGCAATCAGGAACTCCGCACGGTCTATGCGCCGAGCGGATCGGACCAGATCAATATCGGCACCCTGCAGCAGGACCCGTCCGTCATCGCCTATGTCGATATCGAGGAAATGCTCTCCAAGCACTTCGCGGTATTGGGGTCCACCGGCGTCGGCAAATCGACCGGCGTGTCGTTGCTGTTGAACGAGATTCTCAAGTCGCGGCCGAATTTGCGGATTTTCCTGCTCGACGTTCACAATGAGTATGGCCGCTGCTTCGGCGACCGCTCGCTGGTGCTCAATCCCCGCAATCTGAAGCTGCCGTTCTGGCTGTTCAACTTCGAAGAAATCGTCGATGTGCTGTTCGCCGGCCGGCCCGGCGTCCCCGAGGAACTCGACATTCTCGCCGAAGTCATTCCGGTGGCGAAGGGAATCTATACCCAGTACCAGAACTCCGATCGGATCGGGTTGAAGCGCGCCGATCCCAAGTCGGTGGGCTATACGCTCGATACGCCGGTGCCCTATCGCCTGGTCGACTTGATTTCGCTGATCGACGAGCGCATGGGCAAGCTCGAGAACCGCTCCTCACGCATCATCTATCACAAACTGATCTCCCGCATCGAGACCGTGCGCAACGATCCGCGTTACGCCTTCATGTTCGACAACGCCAATGTCGGCGGCGACACGATGGCCGAGGTCATCAGTCATCTGTTCCGGCTGCCGGCCAACGGCCGGCCGATGACCGTCATGCAGCTCGCCGGCTTTCCCGCTGAAGTCATCGATTCCGTGGTGTCGGTGCTGTGCCGCATGGCCTTCGACTTCGGACTGTGGAGCGACGGTGTCTCGCCGCTGTTGTTCGTCTGCGAAGAAGCCCATCGCTACGCCTCGGCCGACCGCAACATCGGCTTCGGGCCGACACGAAAGGCGGTCTCGCGGATCGCCAAGGAAGGCCGTAAATACGGGGTATATCTCGGCCTCGTCACGCAACGCCCCGCCGAGCTCGACGCCACCATCATTTCCCAGTGCAACACGCTGTTTACGATGCGCCTGGCCAACGAGCGCGACCAGGCGCTGTTGCGCTCGGCGGTCTCTGACGCCGCGGCGAACCTGCTTTCGTTTGTCCCCTCGCTCGGCACCCGCGAAGTGCTGGCTTTCGGCGAAGGCGTGGCGCTGCCGACCCGGCTGCGTTTCAAGGAAGTGCCGGTTCATCAGCTGCCGCGCAGCGAAGCCACCATTTCGACGGTGCCGTCGGCCACTGCCGGCCAAGACATGCATTTCGTCGGTGCCGTACTCGAGCGCTGGCGTGGCGCCACGTCAAACCGCGACGTCCCCAACGATCCCGGCATCAGCGAGCGGCCGGCCGCGCGCACGATAGAGGCGCCGATGCTGCAACCCTCGATGGGGCTCGACCCCGACCGCTTCTCGCTCTTGAAAAAGCCGCTGCGCTAAGTTCACGCCGGACATCCGGCGCGGGCCGCCGCCGTCCCTTCCCGGCCAGGCTTTGCGCCAACGCCGCCATCGACTATGGTCTCTGGGGCGAGATGACGTTTCATTGAATCGTCATCTCGCTCGATCTTTTTGTTTGAGCATGATCTCCGCGCAAACGCATTCGCGTTTGTCGCGAGGAAAAACCGCTTCGCACTTTTCCGGATCATGCTCTAGCCACCGCAATCGCGTCAATTGAGCGGGAGCCTCGCCATGTCGCAGCCGATCTCCAGACGTTTCCCGATACCCTCCATCGAGGGACTGCCCGAGGATATCCGCAGCCGTCTGCTCGCGGTGCAGGAAAAGTCCGGTTTCATCCCGAACGTCTTCCTGACGCTGGCCTATCGGCCCGACGAATTCCGGGCCTTCTTTGCCTATCACGACGCCCTGATGGAACGGGACAGCGGCCTGACCAAGGCCGAGCGCGAGATGATCGTGGTTGCGACCTCCAGCGCCAACCAGTGCCACTATTGTGTGATCGCGCATGGCGCGATCTTGAGAATCCGGGCGAAGAATCCGCAAATTGCCGACCAGATCGCCGTCAACTACCGCAAGGCGGATATCACGCCGCGCCAGCGCGCCATGCTCGACTTCGCGATGAAAGTGAGCACGGCGGCGCATCTGATTTCGGAAACGGATTTCACTGAGATCGCCAGCCACGGTTTCACCGACGACGACGTCTGGGATATCGCGGCGATCTCCGCGTTTTTCGCGTTGTCAAACCGGATGGCGAACGTCACTTCCATGCGTCCGAACGACGAATTCTACATGATGGGACGCCTGCCGAAATAGGCCGTGGCCCCGACCCGCTTCGCTCGAAAATGCTTTAATCCTCCGCGGGTCCGCACCAGCCGGGCAAATAGACCGCATCCTTGCTTTTCGCCAGAGCCAGCGCTTTCTCGAGGGCTTTCTCGAAATCGTCTTCCACGCTCTTGCGCGACAGTCTGCGGCGCAGGAAATCCGCCCACAGAAATTCGCTGAAAGGCGTGGTGTCCTTCGCAAAACCGCCGATCCGCCGCAACTCGCCGGCGAGGCTGCGGAACGGATCGTCCTTGAGATCCACGACTGTCTTGGGGATATCCCGGTAGTGCTGGCGTTCGCCCCTGGCGTTGTACGGATAGACCCATTTGCGATCGTCGAGCACGACCCAGAACGCGTCGCGATCGACCATGGTGAGGTCGGCGACGATGGTCACGAGAATGTCCTTCACGCCCTCATCGTGAAGGGCGCGCGCCAGATGATGATGATCGATGACGTAGAAGCGCTTGTCCGGCCCGTGAACCACCGGGATCATATGCTTGCCCAGAAGCTCCGCCTGCTTCTTCTTGGATTGTTGGTCCCGCCAGCGCTTGCGCTTCTCCTTCACCTCCCTCATTCCGACGGTCATCTGGGTCGGACGGAGCGATAGAATCGGAATTGGCTGAAGGATTGGTTCGCGGACGTGGGCCATGGCTTGAAATCCCCCTGTCGGATTGCCAAAAGGTGCCTCTGCAATTCGTGCAATTATGGCATGATGTTGACGGCGATCAATTGCCTCTGCGGAAGAGTGCGAGCTGCAAGAGCGGGAATCCGGTCTTGCGTCCGGTCGCCACCAATTGATTAAAACAGCGCATAATTCCCTCGCCGGGCCGTCGAGGCTTTGGCGGATCATGCGTCAACCTGTCAAGAGAAGCGGAAGATGTTCGGAAGCCAAAATGAGCGGATGTCGAAGGCGAATATCGTCCGGTTCGGCGATCGCGAAATCATCACCGAGGGTCTTCATCTCAGCTTTTGGGCCGATATCAGCCATCGCTGCATGACGGCCTCGTGGCCGGCCTTTATCGCCGGGGCCGCTCTGGTGTTCATCGCCTTCAATGCGGTGTTCGCCGTGTTCTACTGGATCGGGGATCAGCCGGTCTCGAACGTGCCGGGCAGCGCCTATATTGATTATCTCTATTTCAGTATCGAGACGCTTTCGACCGCCGGTTACGGCGATATGCATCCGCAGACCCATTACGGACATTTCATCGCCACGGTGGAGCTGTTCACGGGAATCTTCTCGATGTCGCTGATGACCGGGCTGATCTTCGCCAGGTTCTCGCGGCCAAATGCCCGACTGCTGTTCGCTGATCATCCGGTCGTTTCGAACCATGATGGCAAGCCGACCCTGATGGTTCGCTTCGCCAACGAACGTCACAACATCATCGGCAACGCCACCGCCAAGCTGTGGCTGCTGCGGAATGAGTTGAGCAAGGAGGGCCAGTCATTGCGCAGGTTCTACGAACTGCCATTGGTGAAGAACGAACACCCCGCGCTCGCGCTGAGTTGGACGCTCTACCACGTCCTCGATGAACAAAGCCCGCTTTACGGGCTGAATGCGGACGACTTCAGCGCATTGGGCGTGTCACTTGTGGTTGTGGTGACCGGATATGACGTTGTTGCGGCGCAAACGATCCATGCCCGCAGGTCCTACGATCATACCGAAATTCGCTTTGGGCAGCGTTACGCCGACATCCTCGATACTGCCGAGGACGGTCGGCTTCGAATCGACTACGGCAGGTTCCATGAGACTTTGGACGGATAGATTCTCGTGCCAGCATTTTCTGGAAGACGCGTCGCGGGCGTGCGTGCTAGATAACAGCGGAATTTGCCGGAGCTGGCAGCCGTGAAAACCCAGCGGCCCATTATTTCAGCCTCCTCGGACGACGAGCACCGCGTGCTCCAATTCCGGCCGCGTACCGTGGCCCCTGTGCCCGGCCAGCACAGGAATCCGAACGAGCCGGTCCGGCAGTTCGGGGTAGCGAACGATTTATCCCGCTACGAGCGCAACCGGGAAGAACCGGATGATTTTCGCCATCGCATGCTGGCGAATTTGGCCGCAGTCGCATTTACCGTCGCCCTCCTGGCGATCGGGATATGGCTCGCCATGAGTATCGCCCATCTGCGCAGAACCCAGGACTGCGTGCTGATGGGCCGCCACGACTGCGTGCGGATTTCGACGCCGCATAGCTAGCCTTTACGGCCCCCGCCGGCTCGTTTTCCCCCAAATCGGGTGCCGCGGGCATCGCCCGCCTCCATTGAACTAAAGGCGGCGCTCCGATATACGGGCACTCGACTCCGGACGGTGGACAGGGCATTCCGGGGCGCAGCGGCCGCCCCTCCCACGGTTCCGGAATTTATCTTCAATATATCAAAGGCTTAATGATGTCCTCTACATTCGATCAGGTCGCAACGATTATCGCTGAAACCTGCGACATACCGCGCGACACGATCACGCCGGAGAGCCACGCGATCGACGATCTGGGGATCGATAGTCTCGATTTTCTCGACATCGCGTTTGCGATCGACAAGGCGTTCGGGATCAAGTTGCCGCTGGAGAAATGGACCCAGGAAGTCAACGACGGCAAGGCGACCACCGAACAATACTTCGTCCTGAAAAACCTCAGTGCTCGCATCGACGAATTGGTCGCGGCCAAAGGCGCGTAACCGCCCGCCATGCAGCTCGAATATTTCCAGCTGATTGACCGCATTCTCGACCTCAACATCGATGAGAAGACCATCACGGTCGAGGCGCAGGTCCCTCAGCATAACACCATCTTCGAAGGGCACTTCCCGGGCTATCCCATCATGCCCGGCGTGTTGCTGATTGAATTGATGGCGCAGACCTCGGGGTGGCTCTTGCTCGCGCTGATGAAATTCGAGCGCATGCCGTTCCTGGCCGCGGTCAAGGAAGCCAAGATGCGCGGCTTCGTGACCCCCGGGGAGTTACTGACGATCGATGCCAACGTCCTTCACGAAGGCTCGGGTTATGCGATGACCGAAGCGAAGGTCAGGGTCGGCGGCAAGCTGAAGTGCAACGCGACGATCACGTTCAGCCACATTCCTTTCCCGAATCCGGATTTGCGCGGATACATGGATGCCGTAGCCAAGCGTATCGGCTTTCCCCAGCAGGCTATCGCCCATGACTGAGACAAGTTCTTCGAGCCCCGCATCGGTGGAAGTCTGGATCACCGGCATTGGCCTCGCCACCTCGCTTGGCGAGGGTCTGGACGCACATTGGGACGCGCTCAATCAGCGGCGAATCAACGTCGATGAGAAGAGCTTCGCGCCCTACATCGTGCATCCCTGGGCAGCGGTGAACCTCGACACCCAGATCCCCAAAAAGGGCGATCAGCGTCAGATGGAGGCCTGGCAGCGGATCGGCACCTACGCCGCGGGGCTGGCGCTGGAGTCGGCCGGCATCAAGGGCAACAAGGAAATCCTGGCGCGGATGGACATGATCGTCGCTGCCGGCGGTGGCGAGCGCGATCTCGCCGTCGACTCCAACATCTTGAATATGGAAGCGAAGGGCAATTCGGCCCCCGGCTTTCTCAACGAACGGCTGATGAACGATCTGCGTCCGACGCTGTTCCTGGCGCAGCTGTCGAACCTGTTGGCGGGCAACATCGCCATCGTGCACGGCGTCACCGGATCGTCCCGCACCTTCATGGGCGAGGAAGCCGCGGGCGTTGACGCGGCAAGGATCGCTCTTGCGCGCATCGCCGCTGGCCAAAGCGACATCGCCCTGATCGGCGGCTCGCAAAACGGCGAGCGCAAGGACCTGCTGGTTCTCTACGAGTTCGGCGGTTTCAACCTCAAGGACAAGTTCGTTCCGGTTTGGGCGCGCGGCAACAAGGGTGGCTTTGCGCTCGGATCGGGCGGCGCGTTTCTTGTGATCGAGTCCAGGGCGCATGCGGAGGCGCGCGGCGCAAAGCCCTATGCACGCCTGACCAATGTCGTGGCCGATATGGCGCGCCGCAAGCATTCCGGCGAGGTCACTTCGACGCTGGAACGGCTGTGGTCGAAGCTCGGCAAGCTCAAGGACAAGGGTGCCATCATCTCAGGCGCGACCGGCGCCGAACCGGCCACCTCCGAAGAGCGCGCATTCCTCGGCGCACACCCGGATTTCGCGGTACGGGCCACTGGGACCATGTTCGGCCACACCATGGAGACGCAGTTCCCGTTGGGGCTGGCCGTTGCGGCGCTTTCACTCTCGCGCGGCGCATTGTTTCCGCCCAACGATCCCACCGGGCTGGAGGTTGAAATGTCCGCTCCGCCAACCCAGATTGTGGTGATTGGGACAGGTCATTGGCGGGGCGAAGGCATGGCGCTGGTCGAAGCGATCAGGTGAATGCCGCTGAATTGACGGGGAAAACATGGCAGTTACGCGCGATAAGTTCGGAAGGCCGATCGTCGTCGTCACCGGCATGGGCGTTGTGACGTCGCTCGGGGCCGGCAAGGCCGACAACTGGAAGAATCTCACCGCGGGCGAATCCGGCATCCGCACCATTACGCGTTTTCCCACCGACGGGTTGAAGACGACGATGGCCGGGACGGTCGATTTCATCCTGGTCGAGCCGTTCTCGTCCACCGACCTTTCCGAGCGGCTCGGCGAGGTCGCCGCCGAAGAAGCCATCGCCCAGGCCGGAATCGGGACCAAGGGCGATTTTCCCGGCCCGCTGTTCCTCGCCGTGGCCCCGGTTGAAGTCGAGTGGCCGCAACGCCAGGAGCTCGGGCGCGCGATCGGAGCCGGTTCGGAAGTCGATTATGATGCCATGCTGCGGGTCAGCGGCGGCGAAAGATATACGCAGTATCATCGCCGATTCCTGTTCGGCTCGGTCGCCGATTATCTCGCCGAGACGTTTGGCACCAAGGGTTCGCCGATTTCACTTTCCACCGCCTGCGCATCCGGCGCCAGCGCGATCCAGCTCGGCGTCGAAGCCATTCGCCGCGGCGAGGCGGACGCCGCCCTTTGCGTTGCGACCGACGGGTCGGTCAATCCGGAAGCCCTGGTCCGGTTCTCATTGCTGTCGGCGCTGTCGACCCATAACGATCCACCGCAGGCTGCGGTGCGGCCGTTCGCCAAGAACCGCGATGGTTTCGTCATGGCCGAAGGTGCAGGCGCGCTGGTGCTGGAGAGCTATGAAGCGGCTACCGCGCGCGGCGCGAAAATTCTCGGCATCGTTGCCGGCTGCGGCGAGCTCGCGGACTCCTTCCACCGCACCCGGTCCAGTCCCGACGGCAAGCCGATCATCGGCTGCGTGCGCAATGCATTGGCCGACGCCGGCCTCGACTCCGACCAGATCGACTACATCAACGCGCACGGCACCGGCACGCCGGAAAACGACAAGATGGAATATCTCGGCATCTCGACGGTGTTCGGCGAGCGCGCCAAGCAAATTCCGGTGTCGTCCAACAAGTCGATGGTCGGTCACACCCTCTCCGCGGCGGGCGCCGTCGAAACGGTGTTCTCGCTGCTGACGCTTGAGCACCAGCGGATTCCACCGACGATCAATTACGATGTTCCGGACCCGGCAATTCCCTTCGACGTGGTTCCCAACAAAGCGCGCGATGCCCGCGTCACCGCCGTGATGTCGAATTCGTTCGGCTTCGGCGGCCAGAACGCCGTGCTGATTCTGACGCGTGAACCGGTTTAGCTGGTCCAAGCCCCGTCCAGTGCAAGAGCGCATGGAAAGCCGGCAGGTGTTCGGCAAAATCGTCGTTGGTTTTTGATGCATCCTCTGCTGCTTCGCACCCGAGCCCGTATTCGCGACGCGATCAAGCCAATCGGCGAAGCCGCGGTAGGTGCGCTGACCATCGGACTTCTGCGCACCACCCGTTATTTCGATCCGATCAAGACGGCGAACCTGTTCGGCCGGGTCGCCGGCCTGATCGGACCAATGACGCGCGAGCAGCGGATCGGCCGCGCCAACCTGACCGCCGCATTCCCGGAAAAATCGCGAGAGGAAATCGAGACCATCCTCGCAGGCGTCTGGGACAATCTCGGCCGCCTCGGCGCCGAATTTGCCCATCTCGATCATATCTGGGAGCACGATCCCGCCTTCCCCGAGCAGAGCCGGATCGAAATTTTGCCGCGCACCCACGAACTGTTCGCGCAACTGCGGCTCGACGGCAAGCCGGCGCTGATCTTTGCGGGCCACCTTGGCAATTGGGAGCTTCCCGCCGTGGCAGCGGTGGCGCACGGACTGGACGCCGCCATCCTGTTCCGCCGGCCCAATAGCGCCTCCGCCAACCGGATCATCGAAGAAATTCGCGCGGTGAAAATGGGAACGCTGATCCCGGCCGGCCGCGATGCGCCGCTCAGGATGGCGGAAGCGCTGCGGAACGGCCAGCATGTCGCGATCCTGGTCGACCAGTACTTCACCAATGGCGTCGAGGTGACGTTTTTCGGCCGCAAGACCAAGGCCAATCCGACGCTCGCCCGCCTGCTGCGGCAGATCGAGTGTCCGATCCACGGCGTCCGCATCATCCGCCTGCCCGGTCATCGTTTCCGCGCCGAGCTATCGGAGGAAGTAAAGCCGGTGCGCGATGCCTCCGGGCAAATCGATGTTCAGGGCACGATGCAGGCGATTACATCGGTGGTCGAGGGCTGGGTCCGCGAATATCCGGATCAATGGCTTTGGCTGCATCGGCGCTGGCGCTAATGGCCCGACCCTCATGGTGAGGAGCGCGTCTTCGCGCGTCTCGAACCATGAGGTCGCGATGTTCGAACATGGTGCCGTTCTCATCCTTCGACACGGCGCAAATGCGCCTCCTCAGGATGAGGAAGGAGTTATCGTCCCGTCTTCACCTTCGTCCAAAGCCTGTTGATGACGCGTTGCGTCGCAGGATCGCGCGCGGTGATCACGAACAGTTTTGCGAGCGTCGCCTCGTCCGGGTAGATGTTCTTGTCACCGAGAATTCCGGGGTCGACGAGCTTCTGGCTCGCCAGATTGCCGTTGGCGTAAGATAGAAAATTCGAGTTCCTCGCGGCCACCTCGGGGCGGTATAGATAATTGATCAATTCATATGCTTCCGTGACGTGCCCGGCGTCGGCGGGAATCGCCAGATTGTCGAAGAACATCTGCGCGCCCTCTTTCGGGATGGCATAGCCGATTGCGATATCGTTTTTGGCCTCCGCGGCGCGGCTTCGCGCCTGCATGATGTCGCCCGACCAGCCCACCACCAGGCAGATCTCTCCGGTGGCCAGCGCGCTCAGATATTCCGAGGAATGAAACTTGCGGACATAGGGCCGGACCTTGATGACGAGATCGGCGGCCTTCTCCAGATCGGCCTGTTTGGTCGAATTTGGATCGAGCCCGAGATAACTCAATGCCGCCGGAAAGATATCGTCGGCGGAATCCAGCATGTGAACACCGCAATCCCTGAATTTCGCGAGGTTCTCCGGCTTGAACACGACGTCCCAACTGTCGATCTTGGCGTCGGGGCCGAGGATTTTCTGCACCATCCCGACGTTGTAGCCGATGCCCGTCGTGCCCCACATGTAATTCGCGGCATATTGATTGCCGGGATCGTAGACGGCGAGCCGTTCCGTCACCACCGGCCAGGCGTTGGCGAGGTTCGGCAACCTGGATTTGTCGAGCTTCTGAAAAACACCGGCCTTGATCTGGCGCTGCAGGAAATAGGCCGTCGGCACCACGACATCGTAGCCGGACTTCCCGGCGAGCAGGCGTGTTTCCAGCGTCTCGTTGGCATCGAACGTGTCGTAGACGACCTTGATGCCGGTTTCCCTGGTGAAGTCTTCGAGCACCCCCGGTGCGATATAGTTTGACCAATTGTAGAAGTTGACCGTGCGTTCCGCTGCCTTTGCAGGCGGCGACAGTAACGCAAGCGCCGCGGAAAGCGCGACAACGCATCGGAATCGAATGCGGGCCGGACAGCGCGCCATCGGTCTCATTCCTATCGGCGGTGCACGGCGTCGGACAGCCGCTCCAGCGCGCTGTCCAGCGTTGCATCCTTCTTGGCAAAGCAGAAGCGCACGACCGACGTCACGGGGTCCATCTCATAGAAAGCCGATACCGGAATAGCCGCGACCTTGTAGTCGGTCACGATACGCCTGCAGAACGCCTCGTCGGTCTCGTTAAGGCCGAGCGGCGAAAGGTCGACCGTGAGGAAATAGGTGCCCTGCGAGCGGAGAACCGGGAAGCCGATGCTCTCCAATCCTTTGGTCAGGCGGTCGCGGCTGCGCGCCAGATCCTTGCGCATCTGATGAAAATAATCCGCCGGCTTGCCGAGGCCGTAGGCGACCGCGACCTGAAGATTGGGCGCGGTCGTGAAAGTGAGAAACTGGTGCACCTTCGCAGCAACGCGCAACAGCGGCGGCGCGGCGCAGACGAAGCCGATCTTCCAGCCGGTCAAGGAGAAGATCTTGCCCGCGGAACCGACCTTGATCGTGCGGTCGCGCATTCCCGGTACGGTAATCAGCGGAATGTGCTCGCGGCCGTCGAAGATCACATGCTCCCAGACTTCATCGCAGATCGCGATGGTGTCGAACTCCTGACAGAACCGCGCCAGCAATTCCAGGTCCTCGCGCGGATAGACCACCGCGGCCGGATTGAGCGGATTGTTGAAGAGAACCGCTTTAGTCTTTGGATTGAATACGCTTTGCAGCGCCTCTTCCGTCAAGCGCCAGTGCGGCGGTTCGAGACGCACCAGACGCGGGATGCCTCCGGCCTGGCGGATGATCGGGAGGTAGGAGTTGTATACCGGCTGGAACACGACCACCTCGTCGCCGGGCTCGACCACGGCAAGAATGGCCGATGTCAGCGCCTCGGTGCCGCCGGAGGTCACCATCACCTCGGCCATTGGATCGAGCGCGATGCCGTGCCAGCGCCCGTAATGCGAGGCAATCGCCTGCCGCAATTCCGGGATACCCATCATCGACGGGTATTGGTTGTAGCCGTTCATGACCGCGTCGGCGGCAGCGCGGCGAATATCCTCTGGACCGGGGTCGTCAGGAAAACCCTGGCCGAGATTGATCGCGTTGTTGTCGCGCGCAAGCTGCGACATCACCTCAAAGATCGTGACCGGCAGATCCGCAAATACCTTGTTCATCGACGTCATGGCAACGGTCAGCCGCCGGACCTGGTCGGCAAGCCCGCAGCCTTCCAGGCCAGCATCCCGCCGGCCAGATGCTTGTCATAGGCAAGGCCGCCGGCCTGCGCAGCCAGCGACGCCGTCACCGATCGCTTGCCGGAGCGGCAGGCAAAGACCACCTGCTTGCCCTTCGGATCGGGAATGGCCTGCGGATCGAAACTCGACAGCGGAACCACGACCGCGCCGGGATAGGCATCCACGGCGATTTCGTTCGGCTCGCGGACGTCGACCAGAAGGTAGCGCCCGTCGGCCACGCCCTTCGACACTTCTTCCGGCGTCAAATCGTGAACCCGATGCCCCTGATCTGTCACTCAAATCCTCCCTACGGCCCCTCCGGTAGCCAGCTTGCGCGTCATCCAACCGCAGAGCCGGTCGCCAGTTTTGCGGATTACGAGCAGATACGGGCAAATTCCGCAAGCGCGGATGCCGGCGGCTCGCCCTTCCGCGCCAACGTCGCCTCTCATGCGACGAAAATCAAGCGCCGGACAGCGGATCAGAAGCACCCGAGGGCCTATATGGTCACCTGCGTTCCCACCTCGACCACCCTTCCGCTCGGAATCTGGAAATAATCGGTCGCATCATTGGCAGCACGGGTGAGCGCGATGAAAAGGTGATCCTGCCAGCGCGGCATTCCCGAATGCGCGGCGGGCTTCAGCGCGCGGCGCGAGAGAAAGAACGATGTCGACATGATGTCGAATTGCCAGCCGAGCTTTCGGGCAATCGCGAGCGCCTTCGGGACGTTCGGCGATTCCATGAATCCGAACCGCAACGTCACCTTGGTGAAGGTGGCGCCAATCTGTTCCAGCCTCACCCGCTCGGCCGGGTCGATCCTCGGCGTCGGCGCGCTTTCAATGGTGAGAATGACATTCTTCTCATGCAGCACCTTGTAGTGCTTCAGACTGTGCATCAGAGCGGTCGGCGCGCTCAGGGGGTCGCTCGTGAGGAAGACGGCCGTGCCGGAAACACGCTGCGGCGGGCGTTTTTCAAGCATCGCCACCAGATCGGCGAGCGGAAACTCCAGCTTGCGCGATTTCTCGAACAACAGCCGGCTGCCACGTCGCCAGGTGTACATCAGCAGCATCACCACGGACCCGAGCGCCAGCGGCACCCAGCCGCCCTCCAGCACCTTCAAAAGGTTCGCGGCAAGAAAGGTGAGATCGAGGAACAGAAACGGTGCAATCAGCGCCGCGGCCGCGAATGGCGACCATTTCCAAACGCGCCAGATCACGACAAAGCCCATCATCCCCGTGACCACCATGGTGCCGGTCACTGAAATGCCGTAGGCCGACGCCAGAGCGCTGGAGGAACGGAACATCAGCACCAGCAGCATCACGGCCACGAGCAGCAGCATGTTGATGCGCGGGATATAGATCTGTCCGGAATGGGCTTCCGAGGTGTGGCGGATTTCAAATCGCGGCAGCAGGCCGAGCTGGATGGCCTGACGCGTCAGGGAATAGGCGCCGGTGATGACGGCCTGGCTCGCGATCACAGTCGCGACGGTGGCAAGCGCGACCATCGGAATCAGCGCCCACTCCGGAAACATCAGAAAGAACGGATTTTCGATCGCTTTCGGGTCGGCGATGACAAGAGCGCCCTGCCCCAGATAATTCAGCGCCAGCGCCGGCAATACGATAAGGAGCCACGCGGTCTGGATCGGCCGTTTGCCGAAATGCCCGAGATCGGCATAGAGCGCCTCAGCGCCGGTGACCGCGAGAAACACGGCACCCAGCGTCACAAAGCCGATGATGCCGTGATGAAGCATGAACGTGACGGCCAACACGGGATTCAGTGCCAGCAGGACCTCGGGATTTCGCATGATCGGAATGATGGCCCCGATCGCGATCACGCCGAACCAGACGCACATCACCGGGCCGAAGAAGGCCGCCACATGCGCGGTGCCGCGCGACTGGGCCGCGAACAGCGCCAGCAAGATAAGCACGGTGAGCGGCACGACATACGGCTCGAAAGCCGCAGTGACGAGCTTGATGCCTTCGATCGCCGACAGCACCGACAGCGCCGGCGTGATCACCGCGTCGCCATAGAACAGCGCGCCGCTCACGATCCCGAGCAGCACAATGGTGCCGGCACCGCGGCTGACCGCGCGTTGTGCAAGCGCCATCAAGGCCAGCGTTCCGCCCTCGCCGTGGTTATCCGCGCGAAGCAGGATCAGCACATATTTCAGCGTCACCACGATGATCAGCGCCCACAGGATCAGCGAGATGACCCCCAGCACGGCCTGGGGCTCGACAACGCCGGAGGGCCCGCTGGCCGCGACCACGGCTTCGCGCAACGCGTAAAGCGGGCTGGTGCCGATGTCGCCATAGACGACACCGATGCTGCCGATCAGCAGCGCCTTGAAGCCTGCGGTGGAATGGACCTCGCCACGCCCATCGGCCGCCGTCGTTTCCGCGGCGGGAACTGCAACATCACTTGTCATGGGGACGGGAGCCTCAACGTGCTTCACTGCACAATAGCAAAGCGAGGCGGCTTATAGCCCTGCGCTTGAAGCATAGCCTAGCCTGATTTTGAGCCCATGCCATGCAAAATTTGCAATTGCTATCGGGCGCAGACCGCAGCTCGAAAAAGGTATTATAGTAGCAATCGGACCTACGGCTTCAGGTCGGGCGGGAGCGGCGGGTCTTCACGCATCAGCGTAATGGTCACGCGGCGGTTCGCCGACAACGTCGGATCGTCGGGAAACAGCGGCTGGGTGTCAGCCTTGCCGGCGACGGCAAAGATGTGCGCCGGCGGCAGCCCTTCCCTCTCGAGGATCTGACGCACCGCATTCGCCCGATCCGCCGAGAGATCGAACGCCCCGTAATCGCTCTTCGACGGCACGAAGCCCGCGGCGGTGTGACCGATGATCGATATTCGCAGCGGCGTCGCCTTGAGAGGGGCCGCGAGCTTCTGGATCAGCCGGCGCGTCCGCTCATACGGCACCTTTGATCCGTCGGCGAACATCGAGCGGCCGTCCTGATCGACGATTTCCAGGTTGAGGCCCTCCTTGGTCTCCTCAAACATGATGTGTTTGGAGATTTCGGTCAGCTCCGGCATGTCCTGCAACGCCTGTCGCAGCGAGGCCGAGGCCAGGGCGAATTCGCGATCGATTTTCAACCGGGCACCGCTGATGCGGCTGCGATCCTGCTCGTCCGGGGTCGGCATATTGGACGCGTCATCCGGCGAAATATGCGCGACGTTCTTCAGCCTCGGCCTGGTCGGCAGGCCATCGGATTCGATGATGCCGGAGTAACGCGCATCGGTCTGCACGCCGAAAGCATCGCGCATCGAGCCGGCGACGATCTTGAGCTTGTTGTTATCCATGGTGGAGAACGCGACGAGCATCACGAAGAAGCTCATCATCAGGCCCATGAGGTCGGCAAAGGTCACGAACCAGCCGTGCCCTCCGCCGTGCGCGTCGCCGCGTTTTTTCTTGGCCATAGTTGTTTTTCCGGGCCGGTGTCGTCGGCTGCCTTACGCCGGGACCGGTTCGCCCTCTTCGTGGCGGTGTTTTTCCGGCAGGTAGGCGAGCAGCATTTCGCGGACCAGCGTCGGGCTCTTGGAATCCCGGATCATCAGGATGCCGTCGATGATCAATGTGCGATTGGTCTCCTCGTCGAGCAACTTGCCGTGCAGCTTGTCGGCGAGCGGCAGGCAGAACAGGTTCGCGACCAGCGCGCCGTAAAGCGTTGCGAGCAGCGCGGTGGCCATGAACGGACCGAGCTTCGACGGATCGGTCATGTTGGCAAACATCTGCACCATGCCGATCAACGTGCCGATCATGCCGAACGCCGGCGCGCAATCGCCGATGGCGCGGTAGATCTTGCTGCCTTCGTCGAGATGCATCAGGAAGTTGTCGCGATCGCGCTCGAGGTTGTCGCGGATGAATTCGAGATCGTAGCCGTCGGCGACGTAACGGATTCCCTTGGCAAGGAACGGTTCGTCGGTCTCGACTTTCTCCAGACCGACCGGCCCCTGCTTGCGGGCGATTTCGGCGATGCGGGCGAGTTCGTCGACCAGATCGCGCGCCGACAGCCGGCTCATCGTAAAAGCGAATTTCGCTCCCAGCGGCAGACCATGCAGCATCACGCCGAGCGGAAAGCGGATCATGGTGGCGGCGATCGAACCGCCAAAGATGATGATAACCGCATGCTCGCTGATGAAAATGTGCAGATCGCCACCCAGGAGCATCATCGTCGCAATAACGATGATGCCAGACACGAGCCCAGCGCCCGTCATGATATCCATGGGAGAACTCCAACGCGTACGCGAACCACCGGCCGTCCTGGACGGTGACGCGGCCCGTTCTGAACCGCGCAAAGGGAAACCTACGTCCCTCGCCATTAAAGACGCGTAAAGGTTAAGCCGCTTTCGGGATGCCGCGGCAGGGAACAGGCCGGCCACTTTGTCGTAGGCTTGCGGCCGAACCCGCGAAATGCAGCCCAATGGACAAGCTGCCCTGACATGGCAGCAACATTCTGCTAACCATAGTCATCGCTCCTTATCCGGACCGTACCCCGTATTCATGGCTCTCCGCTTCGCCGTCATTCCGATCGTTGTCTGCGCTGTATTGCTCGCAGCCTGCAGTGACGGCGATCGTTTCGGCTTGGGCAGCAGCACCCCAGCGGGCTCCGCAGCGCCAGCCACTGGCCCTCGGGCCATGGCGTCACCCGTCAGCCTTGCCGGCCGATGGACGCTTTCGTCCACCGGAACCGGGTCGTGCGGGATGACGTTTGGCGGCAACCCTGACGCCACCGAGGGCACCATCGCGCCCGGGGGTGGATGCCCGTTCAATTTCTTCACCAGCCGGAAGTGGAACTATACCGAGGCGGGCCTGACCATCCGCGACCACAACGCCCAGGCCCTGGCGCAATTGACGCCCGCTGGATCCAACCGCTTTGAAGGCAAGGCCAGTTCGGGCCAGGATGTGGCGCTGTCGCGCTAGCCTAAAGCGAGATGGTTTTTCTTTGAATTGCCATCCCGCTCCATCATTTTGTCTGAGCATGATCTTTTCGGAAAACCGGTGCCCACTTTTCCGGATCATGCTCCAGAGCCAAGGCCAGGTCCCGTCAGGCGGCCGGCAGGCCCGTGAGTTCGAGACTGAGCGCGCGCAACCGCTGGCGGGCGGCCTGGTCATAGGCCTGCGGATTGGCCTGCGCTTGCTGCATGCCGTTGAAGAACAGTCCGCTCTTGCCGGCCACGTCGTCGCCAACGGCGAGATACAAAATCGCCTCGCCGCCCTGCTCGACGGTGGAGACCGGTGTCATGCCGCCCTCCCGGACCATCGTGGTGTTCATATAGGTGGCAGGATGCAGCGCATTCACCGTCACGCCGGAGCCTGCGAGTTCCTGCGCGAGATCGATGGTGAACATGATCTGCGCCAGCTTGCTCTGGGCGTAAGCGCGCGTCCCCGTATAACCCCTGGTCAGCATCACATCGTCGAAGTCGATCGGATGCTGGCCGAGCGAGGCGACGTTCACGATGCGCGACGGCGCAGAAGCCTTCAGCAGCGGAAGCAACAGGTAGGCGAGCAGAAATCCGGAGAGATAGTTCACGGCAAAACGCAATTCATGGCCGTCCGCGCTGGTCCGCCGTTCCGGCCCCGATGTCCGTGATCCTATGCCGGCGTTGCTGATGAATAGGTCAAGCCGCCGGTGGTCGGCCCTCACCGCCTCGGCGAGCTGTCGCGCACCTGACAGCGACGACAAATCGGCCTGATAGAACAGGGCTTCGCCGCGTCCTTCCCGCTTGATCTGCTCTGCAAGAGCCATGGCCCGCGCACGATCGCGGCCGTGGATCAGGACTTTTGCGCCTGACGAGGCGAGTTTGGCGGCGACATAGCGGCCGACGCCATCGGTCGATCCTGTGACCAATACCGTCTTGCTGCTCATTTCCATGTCACACCCGCCGTCAGTGAATTTCGGCCGACCGCTTCAGCGCCTCTTTCAGTTTTTCGAGACTGAAATCCTTAGCTCGCGCGATTTCCAGGATCGGCGTCTCGCGGCGACCGCAGAGTTCGGCGGCATCCGGAATTTTCGCGGCGATGTCGAAGGGAATCACGATCGCCCCATGCTGGTCGGCATGAATGAGATCGTCGGAGCGGACCGTCATCCCGGCGACGCGCACCTCGCCGCCAAAGCTTTCCGCGTGAACCCAGGCATGGGATGGGCCGATAGATCCGGCCAAAGCCTGAAAGCCCGGTGCCCATTGCGGGATGTCGCGGATGGAACCGTCGGTGATGACGCCGAGGCAGCCGAGCGCCTTGTGCACGTTGCTTTGCACCTCTCCCCAGAACGCGCCGTAACCGACATCCGGGCCATCGATATCCTGGATCACCGTGATACGCGGCCCAAGGCCGGTCCCGATATATTCGTAATAGGCGATGCGGCGCCTGGCCTGCTCGTCGGCTGGAAGCGAGGACTTGAGCACCGAGCGGATTGTCACCGTGCGCGCATAGCCGACCATCGGCGGCAGCCCTGGAAACGGGCATATCAGCGGCTTGGTGGTGTAACCGATCAAGCGGCGCTCGGGTGCTACGACTTCCATCGCATTGCAGATCGTCGGCGTATCGTAGCGCGCCAACGCCTCAAGCAGTGCGGCGGGCAGCGGCGCGGATGCGGAATTCGTCACGGCGTTCTCTCCGAGAATGTCAGGGGCGGGCCATTTTTTAAGGCCATGGCGCGCTCAGCCATATAGCCGAGAAAAGCGCGATCAGCAAAAGTGGAGTCCGGTTTTGCGTCCGATCGCGCTTTCAAATATTGAAGGGGCGCATGATCTTGTCGCCAAACCGCTCACACTTTGGCGGATCATGCGCTGGACCGAACCCAACTCGGCGATGCTCATGGCAGATATCTGGAGCGTTTTCGAGCGAAGTGGATGCCGGTTCGCATAGCAATCAAGTTTACGCAGATTGCGTAGACTTATCTGCGGTAGAAAATGCGTCAAAACAAAAGATCAGAGCGTCGGTTCTGATTCCATCAGAACCGACGCTCTAGGGAATGACGTTGCCGGTGCCGCCCGAAAGCACGCTCAGTTCAGCCGTGTTGGCCGCTCGTCCTGTCGCGGCTCAGAAGAGGCCATGGGCGTAAATGTCGGCGCAGCAGTCGTCGAAGCGACCGCAGCCGACGCCTGGCCGTGCGCGGCGGCCTTGCGCTGATGGTCGCGGTAGGATTTCCAACCGGCCGGCAGGCTCAGGAGATAAAGCACGGTGCCCGCGGAAAGAATATACCAGGGGTAACCGATCAAAAGCGCGATAAAGAAAACCACGGAAACAAACACCGGCAGCACCATTTCCGGCGGTACGCGCATGCGCACGGTCTTGCCCGAGAACACCGGCAGGCGTGAAACCATCAGGAAGCCGATCAGCAGCGTGTAGCCGGCGGTCAGCACGGCCGGCGGTTTCGGCAGGCCGAGAAACGCAAGATAGATCGGAAGCAGCACCGTGATCGCGCCGGCAGGCGCGGGAACGCCGGTGAAGTAATTTGTCGCGAACGCAGGCTTGTTGGGATCGTCCATGGTCGCGTTGAAGCGCGCCAGTCTCAGGCCGCCGCTGATGGCGAAAACCATCGCCGCGATCCAGCCGCCATTGTGGAGTTCGTGCAATTGCCAGAAGTACAGAATGAGGCCGGGCGCCACGCCGAAATTGACGAAATCCGCGAGACTGTCGAGCTCGGCGCCGAACTTCGACTGGCCCTTGATCATGCGGGCGACACGGCCGTCGATGCCGTCCAGCACGGCGGCAAACACGATCGCCGCCACCGCCAATTCCATCCGTCCCTCCGTAGACAGACGGATCGCGGTCAGCCCGGCGCAGATCGCGAGCAAGGTGATGAAATTGGGCACCAGCATCCGCACCGGAATCGGGCGAAACCGGCGGCGGCGCATTTCGGGGGACTTGGGATCGAACAGCATCGGCATGATGACATATATAGCAAGCGCCGGCCCATTCCGCCATTGCGGCTGCCCCCGGCGAGCTCGACGGCCCGGATGGTTAATCGGTGCGGTAGGTTCGGCCCTGATCGCTCAGCCTGAAATCGGCCAGAATGGTCTCGCCGGCAACGGCGGTTTGCCCCTCCGATACCAGCGATCTGGTGCCCTCTGGCAGGTAAACGTCCAGTCGCGACCCGAAGCGGATCAACCCGAACCGCTCGCCCGCCCCGATCGCCTGTCCTTCCCGAACAAACGAGACGATGCGCCGCGCCACCAGGCCGGCGATCTGGATCACACCGATCCGCCCATTGGGCGTGGAGATGACCAGCGAATTGCGCTCATTGTCCTCGCTCGCCTTGTCGAGCTCGGCATTGATGAAGGCGCCCGGCCGATACGCAATGCGATCAATCCGTCCTGCAACCGGACTGCGGTTCACATGGCAGTTGAACACGCTCATGAAGATCGAGATGCGCGGCAGCGGCCTGTCGCCGAGACCAAGTTCAGCCGGCGGTAAGACCTGCGTCACCATCGAGATCCGCCCGTCGGCCGGCGCCACCACGATCCCGTCCCGCACGGGCGTCACCCGTACCGGATCGCGGAAGAAAAGCGCGCACCAGATCGTCAACCCGGTGCCGATCCAGCCAAGCGGTGTCCAGATCCAGAACAGGACCAGACTGACGAGCGCAAAGCCACCGATGAACGGATAGCCCTCCGGATGGATGGGCGGAATCTGCGCGCGTATGGAGTTGGCGATCGACATCAGCACTCACTGTCATTTTTCTCTCCCCTTGCGGGAGAGAATTGCGTTCAGGTCACTCCGCCGCGGCCGGCGTGACCAGCGTATCGTCGACCGGCGGCGGCACGCGGTTCGGCGCTTCGTTCTCGTCGGCGATCCGCGCGAGCTTCTCGCGCGCCTCCTGGGCCTCGCGCTGCCGGTTCCACATACTGGCATAAAGTCCGCTGGCTGCCAAAAGCTGGCCGTGGGTACCGCGCTCGGCGATACGGCCCTGATCGAGCACGATGATTTCGTCGGCGCCCACGATCGTGGACAGCCGGTGCGCAATCACGAGCGAGGTGCGGTTGCGAGACACCCGCTCGAGCGCATCCTGAATTTCCTGCTCGGTGTGGCTGTCGAGCGCCGATGTCGCCTCGTCGAGCACCAGGATCGGCGGCGCCTTGAGGACGGTGCGCGCGATCGCGACGCGCTGCTTCTCGCCTCCTGACAGCTTCAGGCCCCGTTCGCCGACCTGGGTCTCGTACCCCTTCGGCGACATCCGGATGAAGCCGTCGATTTGCGCGAGCCGCGCCGCTTCCTCCACCTCGGCATCGCTGGCGTTCCAACGGCCGTAGCGGATGTTGTAGCGAATGGTGTCGTTGAACAGCACCGTATCCTGCGGCACCATGCCGATCGCGGCCCGCAGCGAGGTTTGCGTGACGTTGCGGATATCCTGGCCGTCGATCAGGATCCTGCCGCTGGAAACGTCGTAGAGGCGGAACAGCAAGCGCGAAATCGTCGACTTGCCGGCGCCCGACGGCCCGACGATCGCGACCGTCTTGCCGGCCGGCACCTCGAAACTGAGACCCTTGAGGATCGGACGATCGGGATCGTAGGCGAATTGCACATTGTCGAAGCGCAGGTTGCCCGCCGACACGACCAGCGGCCCGGCGCCCGGAACATCCTTGATCTCCGGGTTGCGCGACAGCACGTTGAACATCTTCTCGATGTCGATGACGGCCTGCTTGATCTCGCGATAGACCATGCCCATGAAATTCAAGGGCTGGTAGAGCTGGATCATCATGGCGTTGACCATGACGAAATCGCCGACCGTGTTGTGTCCGCTGCGGACCCCGACCGCGCACATCACCATGGTCGCGGTGAGGCCGGCGGTGAAGATGATCGCCTGGCCGGTGTTCAGCACGGCGAGCGAGGTATAGGTTTTGACGCTGGCCTGCTCGTAACGCTCCATCGAGCGGTCGTAGCGCGCGGCTTCGCGTTCTTCCGCGCTGAAATATTTGACCGTCTCGTAGTTCAAAAGCGAGTTGATCGCCTTGGTGTTGGCCTCGGTGTCGGAATCGTTCATCTTGCGGCGAATCTCGATCCGCCACTCGGTCGCGATGTAGGTATAGTACATGTAGATCACGACCGTGATCATGGTGGCGAGGACGTAGCGCCAGTCGAACTTCCACAGCAGCACCGCCATCAGCAACGAAACCTCGACGATGGTGGGCACGAGTTGCAGGATCACCATCCGCACGATGACTTCGATGCCGGTGCGGCCGCGCTCCAGGACACGCGTCAGCCCGCCGGTCTTGCGCTCGAGATGGAAGCGCAGCGACAGTTCATGCATGTGAACGAAGGTGAGATAGGCAAGCTTGCGCACCGCATGCATCGCCACGCGCGCGAAAATTCCGTCGCGCCACTGGGTCAGGACCGCCATCAGCACGCGCAGGGCGCCGTAGCTCAGGGTCATGATCAGGGGCGAGGCGATCAGCCACAGCGTCCAGTTTGACGACTGCACCGGCGCGGTATCGGCGCCGGTCAGGGCGTCGATCGCCCATTTGAAGGTGAACGGCACCGACAAAGTCGCAAGCTTCGCGACCAATAGCAGCACCACCGACCAGACCACGCGCATCTTCAGATCGACACGGTCGCCGGGCCAGATATAGGGCCACAGATGCCTGAGCGTCCCGGTCAGGGTCGCCTGTCCGATGGATGTGTCGGGAACAGGCGCTCCGCCAGCGCCCCGGGCCGAATCAGTGTGAGCCATCGAGCAGAGCCCGGTGCAACACGGCGCACCGGTCCGGCGCGCGCTTTTTTACGTTTTTCCGCATTCCGCAGTCATATAGAGCGTTTAGCCGCCGCGTACACCCTCGCGGGAGCCAAATTCTTCCATGATTTTCGGGGATTTGCGGGTAGATTTCATTCGTCACGCGAATCCATTAAGGCTTGACGACTTTTACGCTGCAGTGCCACATAACCGATATGAACAAGATCAAGACAGTCTGCGTCTATTGCGGCTCCGGCCCCGGCACAGACCCCCGCTTCGTCGAAGCCGCCATCGCATTGGGCAAGGCCTTGGCCGAAAGCGGTATCCGCCTCGTCTATGGCGGCGGCTCGATCGGCCTGATGGGTGCCGTGGCCACCTCCGTACTCGATCACGGCGGCACGGTGACCGGCATCATCCCCGGCTTTCTGACCGCCCGGGAGAACGCCCTCAAGCGCGTTCAGGAACTGATCGTCACGCCCGACATGCACGAACGCAAGCGGCTGATGTTCGAGCATTCCGACGCGTTCGTGGCGCTGCCCGGCGGCATCGGCACGCTGGAGGAACTGGTGGAGCAGCTGACCTGGCAGCAGCTCGGCCGCCACTCCAAACCGGTATTGCTCGCGAATATCGGAGGCTTTTGGGAGCCGTTGCTGGCGCTGCTCGCGCATATGCGCGAGACGCAATTCATTCGGCAAGGTCTGGCGGTCGATATTCTGAAAGCCGAACGGGTCGAGGATATCCTGCCGCGGCTGCAAGCCGCAGCCGCCCGCGCCAAGGAAGGCACCGCCGAAATGGCCCCCGACATCGCGCGCCGCCTGTAAGCCAAGATCATGATCCGATTAGGTTGAATCGGATCATGATCTCTCTCTTTTGTTTAAGCATGATCTTTCCCACTTTTCCGGATCATGCTCTACCGCTCGCCGTCACCGCGGCGGTTTCCGTCACCCTTGCGGGAACGTCACGGCCTCGATGCGATTGCCGTCGGGATCCCTGACGAACGCCGCATAATAACGAACGCGATCGTGCGGCCGCAGGCCCGGCGCCCCGTCGTCGCTGCCGCCGGCGTTCAGCGCCGAGGCGTGGAACGCGTCGACCTCGCCGGCCGATTTTGCCCGAAGACAAATATGACAGCCGCTCTCCGGCGGGACCGGCGACATCGCCCTGCGCAGGTTGATCCAGAATTCGGGATAGCTTTTGCCGAAACCGACCGTCCCGGGCCGCGTCACCAGCCGCAAAAGCCCAAGCGGCGCCAGCGTCAATTCGTAAAAGCGCGCGGACCGTTCGAGGTCGCTGACACCGACAGAGGCATGATCGATCATGGGTAGCTCACATTATGCTGCGGGCTCTCATAAGCACGTGGGCTTGTATGGAGCTTGAATCCCGTCCGGGGCGGCATATGCTGGCAGCCGCAAATGCTCTTAACTTAATTCGCGCTCGGGGCATAGCAGACATGGCCGGACTTGCTGCTGGCTCGACCCGGTGGCGATTGACCCAACTGCGACATTTCGCCGTCCACGGCTTGACGAGCAATAAGGCTGCATCCCCGGCATCGATTGTTGCCGTATTGTGAGGATAAGCGATCCCAGCCTGCGGCACTCGCAGTATGAGCTCAGCGAGCCCAATTATTTCATGGCGCTGCATGCTGCTGGGACGTGTTGGCGCACATCCACGAAAACAGGGAGCCACTCCTATGACAATCAGGCCCGACCCGACGTTTCATGCATCGCCGAAGCTTGCAATGGAAGCTCCGCCCGAGAACTTCGCCTACACCTTGCTGCTTAGCCCCGACTTCTCAAAACCCGACGCTCTCGCCGTGATCGACGTAAAGCCTGGCTCCCCGACGTTCAGCCAGGTCGTTCATACGGTGGTGATGCCCAACAAAGGTGACGAGTTTCACCATTTCGGGTGGAATGCTTGCTCGTCAGCGTTGTCGCCACTCACTGGGCACGCGTTCCTCGAGCGGCGCTATCTCATAATCCCCGGCATCCGGTCCTCCCGGATTTATATCGTGGACACGAAACCTGATCCCACCAAGGCGAATATTCACAAGATCATCGAGCCCGAGGAAATCTTTAAAAAGACCGGTTACTCCCGGCCCCATACGGTCCACTGCGGGCCGGAAGGCATCTACGTCAGCACCCTGGGCGGCGGCGGCAAGGATGGAACCGATGGACCGCCCGGCGTCTTCATCATGGACTGCGAAACGTTCGAAGTCCTGGGACGATGGGAAATCGATCGCGGTCCGCAAAAGCTGCACTATGACTTCTGGTGGAACTTGCCGCGCGATTACATGGTGACGAGCGAGTGGGCATTGCCACCGCAATTCGAGAACGGGATCGTCCCGGAGGATCTTCTCTCCAACAAGTATGGCCATCGAATCCATTTCTGGGATTTGCGGGCCCGGCGCAACGTCCAGACCATCGATCTCGGCGCCAATCACCAAATGGCCCTGGAGGTGCGTCCCGCCCACGATCCGGTTCGCGAATACGGCTTCCTGGGTGTCGTCGTCGATACCACAAACCTCGAAGGCTCGATCTGGACGTGGTGGCGCGAAGGCGGCAAGTTTCACATCGAAAAAACCGCGACGATCCCGGCCGAACCGGCTCCGAAGGAGCAGTTGCCGCCGCTTCTGCAGGGCTTTGGTGCCGTACCGCCACTGGTCACCGACATCGACCTGTCGATGGATGACAGGTTTCTGTACGTCTCCTGCTGGGGCACCGGCGAGATGCGCCAATACGATGTCAGCGATCCCCGAAAGCCGAAGCTTGCCGGATCGGTCCACATCGGCGGCATTGTGCGCCGTACGCCTCACCCGACCGGCAAGATCTATGCAGGCGGGCCGCAGATGGTGGAGATCAGCCGTGACGGCAAGCGGGTATACTGGACCAACTCGCTCTACTCGACATGGGATGACCAGTTCTATCCGCAGGGAATTCCGGGCGCCGAGGTGATGGCCAATGCAACCCCGGGCGGTGGCCTTGAACTCGCAAAGGACTACTGGGTGAACTTCCCCGACGGATACCGGGCGCACCAGATCCGGCTCGATGGCGGTGACTGTTCGACAAATTCGTTCTGCTATCCGTCGGTTTGAATTTGAGCGCAGCCGATTGGACACCTGCCTGGCTCTGGCTGGCTGTCGTCGCAAGCGGCCTTTACCACGGGTTGAACCCCGGAATGGGGTGGCCGCTTGCCGTTTCGGCTGGATTGATGGAAAGGAGTTCGCGGGCTTTGGTGGCTGCGCTGTGGCCCCTCGCGGCGGGCCATCTGCTCGCGATGCTGGTCGTGATGCTGCCCTTCGCGCTGCTGGTCACCCTCGTCGAATGGCAGCGTCAAATCCGGATCGGCGCCAGCCTCCTTGTCATCGGGTTCGGTGTCTTCCGGCTTGTTGACCGGCGCCATCCACGGGCACTGGCGCGGATACGCCCGACGCAATTGGGGCTTTGGTCGTTCGCCGTGGCAATCGCTCACGGTGCGGGATTGATGCTCGTGCCAATCTATCTCGGACTCTGCCGGCAAGCCGACCTCGATAAAGGCCATGAGGCAGCGGGCGCCCTCATGAACGCCAATCTCGGTATGGCCGTGCTGGTCTCCTCCGTCCACGCCACCGCAATGATCGCCGCCGGTGGATGTCTGGCGTGGCTGGTTTACCGCTATCTCGGTCTCAAATTCGTATCGCGAAGCTGGTTCAATCTGGATACGTCGTGGGCCGCCAGCCTCGTGCTGGTAGGGGCAATTGCACTGGTGCTCAGCCTTACGAGCTAGCGGGAAAGCGGCGCGCATTCGCGCGACCCGGTGGCTCGCATTGACGTGCCTATTGAGTCTCTCCGGTCATATGCCTCACGCCGGCGCGCCGGATTTCACCAGCTTGTAGATGATCGAGTCCATCAGCGCCTGGAACGAGGCGTCGATGATATTGGGCGACACGCCGATCGTGGTCCAGCGTTCGCCCTGCTCGTCCGCGCTTTCGATCAGCACCCGCGTCACCGCTTCGGTGCCTCCATTGAGGATACGCACGCGATAGTCGATCAGCTTCAGCCCTTCGATGTACTTCTGGTATTTGCCGAGGTCCTTGCGCAGCGCCACGTCGAGCGCATTGACCGGGCCATTGCCCTCGGCCGCCGAGATCAGTTTTTCGCCGTCGACGTCGACCTTTACCACGGCCATGGCCACCGTGACGCGCTGGCCGTTGGCGTTGTAGCGCTGCTCGACATTGACGTCGAACTGTTCAACCCGGAAATATTCGGCCACCCGCCCAAGCGTGCGCCGTGCCAACAGATCGAACGACGCATTGGCGGACTCATAGGCATAGCCTGCGGCCTCGCGGTCTTTCAGCTCCTCGACCAGGCGCACCAGTTTTGGATCGTTCTTGTCGTAGGCGATGCCGGCGCGATCGAGTTCGGCCATGACATTCGAACGGCCGGCCTGATCGGACACCAGCACCTTGCGATGGTTGCCGACCGCCTCGGGCGAAACATGCTCGTAGGTTTGCGGATCCTTCAGCACGGCGGAGGCATGAATGCCGGTCTTGGTGACGAACGCGCTCTCGCCGACATAGGGCGCGTGGCGGTTCGGCGCGCGATTGAGCATGTCGTCGAGCGTCCGCGACACTTTCATCAGGGTCGCCATCTTGTCGTCCGACACGCCGATCTCGAAGCGATCAGAGAACTCGGCCTTGAGCCGCAAGGTGGGGATCAGCGAGCACAGATTGGCGTTGCCGCAGCGCTCGCCGAGCCCGTTCAGCGTGCCCTGGATCTGGCGCGCGCCGGCGCGCACCGCCGCCAGCGAATTGGCCACCGCCTGCTCGGTATCGTTATGGGCGTGAATGCCGACGTGATCGCCGGGAATATGCTTTGTCACTTCGCCGACGATGGTCTCGACCTCATGCGGCATGGTCCCGCCATTGGTGTCGCACAAGACCACCCAGCGCGCGCCGGAATCGTAGGCCGCCTTCGCGCAGGCCAGCGCGAATTCCGGCTTTTCCTTGTAGCCATCGAAGAAATGCTCGCAATCGAGCATGACCTCGCGGCCTGCCTTCTTCGCTGATTTCACGCTGTCGCGGATCGAGGCGAGATTTTCCTCGTTGTTGGTCTCGAGCGCAACCCGCACCTGGTAGGCCGACGATTTCGCGACAAAGCAGATCGCGTCCGCCTTGGCTTCCAACAGCGCCGCCAGGCCCGGGTCGTTGGAGGCGGAGCGGCCCGCCCGGCGGGTCATGCCGAACGCGGTGAAACGGGCGTGACCGAGTTTCGGCTTCGCGGCAAAGAATTCGGTGTCGGTGGGATTGGCGCCGGGATAGCCGCCCTCGACATAGTCGATGCCGAGTTCGTCAAGCATCTTGGCGATCCGCAGCTTGTCGTGCAGCGTGAAATCGACGCCATTGGTCTGCGCGCCGTCGCGCAGCGTGGTGTCGAACAGATAGAGGCGTTCGCGGGTCATGTCGGAACGAGTCATGTCTGAACCCCTAGCTTAGCGCTATCGCCCAGCGTCTTCTGCATCGTGGTATTGGCGAGCCATTCACCGCCGACGGACACGGTATTGCGCTGCATCGCCACATAGCCGCGTTTGGCGAAAAATTCCGCGGCGTTGTCGCTGGCATCGACGGTGAGGCTCTTGGCGCCGCGTCCGCCGGCGAGCTTTTCCAGCGCATCGCACAGCGCCGATGCCACGCCCTGCCCGACCGCGCCGGGATGCACGTAGAGCATGTCGATGTGGCCCGCGCCCTTCAGCGAGGCAAAGCCCACCGGAGAACTTTGCAGCGTCGCAACCAGTGTGAGCTCGGAGGCGAGCCGCTTGCCGAAACCCTCTTCGTCTCCAGCCGCGCTGGCCCAGGCCTGCTGCTGCGCTTCGCTGTAGTCATCGCCGGTCAGCTCCTCGACGCTGGCAGCGAAGATCGCCGCCAGCACGGGCGTGTCTTCGCCGAGATAGGGCCGCAGCGCAGGTTTGGGCAACGCCTGTCCCATTGTCTCACCACATGCCGTACAGTTTCAGGACCAACGCGATGGCGGCGGCAATCAGCAGGATTTTCAGCGCGATATAATAGAGCCAATGCTTCGGAAACGGCGTATCGGGACGGCTCATCGCGCGATCTCCCCGTTCTTCCCCTCTCCCCTTGCGGGAGAGGGCCCCGGGGGAGAGGGATCAACCCGTTGCGCAGTCATCGTGCGATCTCCCAGGTGGTTACGGGCTTCCATCGGCGTCCTTGCTGTCCTTCAGTACGACGCCCATGGTAGCTAATTCATCGCGAATGCGATCGGATTCCTTAAAATCCTTTCGGGCGCGGGCAGCGGCGCGCAAATTGATCAGATCGCCCACCTTAGCTTCAATGCCACGGCGATCACCCAATACTAATTCGATTTTGTACTTGTTGTTGACCTCGACCTTGACGCCTGTCTGTTCGATTTCCGATTTGATCGACGAAATCAACGTCGGTGGAGCAGTATTTGCATATGCGGCGCGCAGCGCCTGAACCCGCCCCGCGTTTTGAAATAGGAGACGACCCGATCCTTCCCCTATGCCAGACGTGCCTTGTTCAAACAAACCCGGCTTATCTAAATTGCGAAACCCTAGAAGACGGCAGGCCGCAGCAAATTCAAGTATGTCCCCCTGTGCTCCCTTTTTCGCGCGAGCATACAACTCGCGCAACATCGTAAGGGCGTTCGGCGTATCGAGATCGTCGGCCAATATCCGCGCGAGCGGTGTTGGCGTGGGGAGGATCTCTCAGGCCATGAGTAGTAGGATTGCAGAACGTGAGACCAGTCTTCTAGCTCCGTATTGGCCTGCAAAGTGCGTGTTTCAGTCCAATCGATTGGTGAGCGATAGTGAGCCATTAGCATTTGAAGACGCAGTACATCGCCGGGCCACTTGCCAAGCAGTTCTCTGATGGTCACAAAATTGCCGAGGCTCTTCGACATCTTCTCGCCCTCGACCTGCAGGAAGCCGTTGTGCATCCAGAAATTCGCCATGCGATTCTCGTGAAAGGCGCAGCAGCTTTGCGCGAGTTCGTTCTCGTGGTGCGGGAACACGAGATCAATGCCGCCGCCGTGAATGTCGAACTGCTCGCCGAGATGCTTCCACGACATCGCCGAGCACTCGATGTGCCAGCCCGGCCGGCCCTCCGCCTTGATGCCAGCCGGCGAGGCCCATGACGGCTCGCCCGGCTTCGACGGCTTCCACAGCACGAAGTCGGTCGCGTCGCGCTTGTAGGGAGCGACATCGACGCGCGCGCCCGCGATCATCTCGTCCAGCGAGCGGTTGGCAAGCGCGCCATAGCGCGGCAAAACGGAATTCGCCGCATTCATCGCCTGCGGCGAGAACAGCACGTGATCTTCCGCGACATAGGCGAAACCGCCCTGCACCAGCCTCTCGATGATCGTGCGCATTTCCGCGATATGTTCGGTCGCGCGCGGCTCGACCGTCGGTCGCAGGCAGCCGAGCGCATCGACGTCGTCGTGGAACTGTTTTTCGGTCTGTTCGGTGACCTTGCGGATCGCCTCGTTTAGCGGCAGGCCCGGAAAATCCCGCGCGGCGCGGTCGTTGATCTTGTCGTCGACGTCGGTGATGTTGCGGACGTAGGTGACGTGCGCCTCGCCGTAGAGGTGCCGCAGCAGCCGGAACAGCACGTCGAACACGATGACCGGGCGCGCATTGCCGATATGGGCGAAATCATAGACCGTCGGCCCGCAGACATACATGCGCACGTTGTTGGGATCGAGCGGCACGAAAGTGCGCTTTTCCCGCGTTAAGGTATCGTAGAGTCGCAATTCCATGGATATCCCGTCCGTTACGGCCGGGCGTCCAGTGATCTCGTGTGAGAAAAGACGACCTAAGCCAGCGAATCGCTAGCTCATAATCTCGCGGCAAATGCCGCAAATGGCGAGGAAACCGTTCATGGAAATTACCATGGGCCAGCGGAGGGGATTGCGTCAAGTGCCTCAGAAAAGCCCGTTTGGGGCACCAAACGGCCGACCCCGCCATGGCTAATCATTATTTACACTTCCAGCCTATCATCCGAGGGCGTCCCCCTCATCCATCGGTGCAGCATGCGATCCATTTCAGCGCTTTTGGCCTGTATTTCCGTCTTTGCCGGATCAGCGGCATGGTCAGGGGCTTGGGCCGATAGTCGCGTTTTCATTATCCCCAACCAGGCGGACGGCTATGGCGTCGACCAATGCCTCGCTAGGAGCGAGAAATGCGGGGCCCACGCCGCCCATTCCTATTGCCAGTCGCGGAATTTCGCCCAGGCGACCGCCTACCGGCGGGTCGACCCGGATGAAATAACCGGCTCGGTTCCCAAGGCCGGCGAAAACTGCAGCCATGCCGGCTGCAATGAATACGTCGCCATTACTTGCCAGCGTTAGGCTGTCAATCCCAGCCGAGGCCTGCCCCGCCACACTGGCGCCCCGGAAACGACGTGACGCTGCCCCGAGAAGCGGGTAAGGGAAGCCACGTGATGCCCAAATCGTTGATTGTCTCCTGCTCCAGATCGATCCTGGCCTGCGCTACGCTGCTCGGCGTAGTGGCGCTTGGCGTCGACGCCCGCGCGCAGGTAAATCCTCCAGGGCCGCCGCCGTCACAGGGCGCGGCTGCCAATCCGATGTGCCCGCGGCTGGAAGCCCAGTTGGCGACCATCGACCGCGGCGGCGGAGACCCGGCCAAGGACGAGCAGATCCGCCGCTATCAGGATGCCGCGTCCAAGCAGCAGGCTGAGCTTGATCGCGTCACGTCGCAGGCCAAGCGGATGGGCTGCGACAGTTCCGGCTTTTTCTCGCTGTTCAACGGCCAGTCGGCGCAATGCGGTCCGGTGAACAACCAGATTCAACAGATGCGCGCCAATCTGGATCAGATCACGACCAGCCTCGAGCGGCTGCGTGGCGGCGGCTTCGGCGGCAGCGAGCGCGAAAACCAGCGCCGCTCGGTTCTTCTGGCGCTGGCGCAGAATAATTGCGGGCCGCAATATGCCAACGCCGTACAGCAGCAGGGCGGCCCCGGCAACTTCCTGAATAATTTGTTCGGCAACAACAACACCAATCCGAACGCGCCGCCCGCAGATGTGGGCCCTCAATCCGGAACCTATCGCACGGTCTGCGTCCGCAGCTGCGACGGCGCTTATTTTCCGATCTCGTTCGCCACCGTTCCCGCCCGTTTCCCCGATGACGAAAGGACCTGCAAGGCTCTTTGCCCGGCGGCGGAAGCCAACCTCTACGCCTATCGCAACCCCGGCGAAGACATGAACCAGGCGGTGTCGATCAGCGGCCAGCCCTATTCCTCCTCGCCGAATGCCTTCCGCTTCCGTCAGGAGTTCAATCCGTCCTGTGCATGCAAGGCCGCCGGACAGACCTGGTCCGACGCGCTGAAATCCATCGACGATAAAGCCGCCGCCGAACAGCAGGGCGACATCATCGTCACCGAAGAGAGCGCGAAGAAGATGTCGCGGGCGCCCGTGAAACCGGCTGCCGCGCCCGGCAAGAAGGGGACTACGGGAGCGACGACCGCGCCCGACGCAACGCCAGCGCCCACGCCTGCTGCGTCAAGCGCCACAGCAGCAACTTCCGGCACCTCGTCGGATAAAAAGCCGATCCGTTCGGTCGGTCCAACCTTCATCCCGGCGCGCTAAGAGCATGATCCGGAAAAGTGGGAACCGGTTTTCCGAAAAGATCATGCTCAAATAAGGAGATGAGATCATGATCCGATTCAACCTGATCGGATCATGATCTAAGGCGCCTTCGAGCGAAGCATGCCCTCGGACGTGATCCGGGGGTGGATACCGGTTCGCGTGAAGAAGCATCAAAACAAGAGATCGGAGGGTCTGATCGGGCTGCGCCGATTAACCCCGCCGCTTCTATCCCTCAAACGCCTCGGCTGACCCTCGGCTCGCGCGCGAGACCAATGTGTCATCCGGCTTTGGCAGCGGCGTGCCGGTATCGCGAAACCTGTTGGTGATCGGATAACGGCGATCGCGCCCGAAATTACGGCGCGTCACTTTGACGCCGGGCGCCGCCTGCCGCCGCTTGTACTCGGCAATGTTGAGCAGGCGATCGACCCGCGCCACCACCTCACGATCGAAACCCGCCGCGATGATTGTCGCCAGCGGCTCTTCACGTTCGACCAGCCGCTCCAGGATCGCATCCAGCATGTCGTAGGGCGGCAGCGAGTCCTGGTCGGTCTGGTTTTCGCGCAACTCGGCGGTCGGCGGCCGCGTGATGATATCGGGCGGAATGACTTCTCCCGAGGGACCGAGCGCGCCGTCCGGCTTCCATGAATTGCGCAAGCTCGACAGCCGGAAAACCTCGGTCTTGTAGATATCCTTGATCGGATTGAAGCCGCCGTTCATATCGCCATAGAGCGTGGCGTAACCGACCGACATTTCCGACTTGTTGCCGGTGGTGACGACCATCGCGCCGGTCTTGTTGGAGATCGCCATCAACAGCGTGCCGCGGGTGCGCGCCTGCAGGTTTTCCTCGGTGATATCGCGCGGCAGCCCTGCGAAGGTACCAGACAATATGTCCTCAAAGCCGTTGACGGCCTTGGCGATCGGCAGCACCTCATAGCGGATGCCCAGCGCACCTGCGAGCTTGGCCGCGTCATCGAGCGATACCTGCGCAGTGAAGCGAAACGGCAGCATCACGCCGCGTACGCGATCGGCGCCGAGCGCATCAACCGCGATCGCCGCGCATAGCGCCGAGTTGATGCCGCCGGATACACCTAGCAGCACCCCCGGAAACCCGTTCTTTCTGACATAATCGCGCAGGCCCAGTACGCAGGCGGTGTAATCGGCCTTGTCGCCATCGACGACCGACGTAGTCGGCCCGCTGCAGCGCCAGCCGGCCTCGCTTTTGGTCCAGCGCAGCGTCGTGATGTTTTCTTGAAACGCCGGCAATTGCGCCGCCACCGAGAGATCGGCATTGAGCGCAAACGAGGCGCCGTCGAATACCAGCTCGTCCTGTCCGCCGACCTGGTTGAGATAGATCAGCGGAAGCCCGCTCTCGGTGACCCGCGCCACCGAAATCGACAGGCGGATGTCATTCTTGTCGCGCGCGTAAGGCGAACCGTTCGGCACCACGAGAATTTCCGCGCCGGTCTCGGCGAGGCATTCGACAACATTCTCGTAGTCTTCCGACTCCTCCAGCCATGTATCCTCGCAGATCGGCACTCCCACCCGCACGCCACGAATGGGCACCGGGCCCGTGACCGGTCCCCGCGCGAACACCCGCTTTTCATCGAATACGCCGTAATTCGGCAGGTTGACCTTGAATCGGATGGCGGCGATGCGGCCTTCGTCCAGCAGCGCACAAGCGTTGTAGAGTTTGTCGTCCTCGACCCAGGGCGTGCCGATCAGGACGGCGGGGCCCCCGTCGGCGGTTTCCCGCGCGAGTTCCTCAATCGCGGCGCGGCAGGCCGACTGAAATGCCGGCTTCAGGACCAGGTCTTCCGGCGGATAGCCGGCAATGAACAATTCCGGCAAAACCAGCAGATCGGCGCCATCGGCGCGTGCCTGCACGCGCGCGGCGCGCGCCTTGGCGGCATTGCCCGCGACATCCCCCACCGTCGGGTTCAACTGGGCCAGCGTGATCGCAAACTGAAGGGCACGTTCGGTCATGGAATGATGGTGCCTTGCGCCCGGGCAAACTGCAATTGCATGCTTTAGATCGCGCCTATGCGCTCGGCGATCGAAAACAACCAGAACAGGCCTGCCGTGACCAGCGCGACGCCCACGGCCGCCGAGCCCATGTCCTTGACCCGCCCGATCTGCGGGTCATGGTCCGTGGTCAGCCGGTCGGCGAGCTTCTCGATCGCGGTGTTGAGCAGTTCAACGACCAGCACCAGAGCAACGGCGGCGATGAGCTCGATGCGACGCATCACGGTCGCACCGGCCAGCCACGCCAGCGGCAAGGAGAGCGCCAGCGCGGCAACCTCCTCGCGAACGGCCTGCTCCGAGCGGATCGCAAAGGCGAGGCCGTTGCGCGTGTTGATGGTGGCCCGCCAGAGCCGCAGCAACGCTCAGAGCCCCGCCGCGGCCGGCATCGGCTTGACCTTGCCGGCGCGCTCCTGCTTGAGCAGTTCGGCGACCAGGAAAGCCATGTCGATCGACTGCTCGGCATTGAGCCGTGGATCGCAGACCGTGTGATAGCGGTCGTTGAGATCCTCATCCGTGATGGCGCGGGCGCCGCCGATGCACTCGGTGACGTCCTGGCCGGTCATTTCCAGATGAACGCCGCCGGCATGGGTGCCCTCCGCGGCGTGGATGGTGAAGAACGACTTGACCTCCGACAGGATGCGGTCGAACGGCCGGGTCTTGTAGCCCGAGGTCGAGGTGATGGTATTGCCGTGCATCGGATCGCAGGACCAGACCACCGTGCGGCCTTCGCGCTTCACGGCGCGGATCAGCTGCGGCAGATGATCGGCGATCTTGTCCGAGCCGAAGCGGTTGATCAGCGTGAGGCGTCCGGCTTCATTGTCCGGATTGAGCACGTCGATCAGCCGCAGCAGCTCGTCCGGCTTGAGCGACGGGCCGCACTTCAATCCGATCGGATTCTTGATGCCGCGGAAATATTCCACATGGCCATGATCGAGCTGGCGCGTGCGGTCACCGATCCAGATCATATGACCTGATGTCGCATACCAGTCGCCGGTCGTGGAATCGACGCGCGTGAAGGCCTGCTCGTAGCCGAGCAGCAGCGCTTCATGGCTGGTGTAGAAATCGGTGGCGCGCAGCTCCGGGTGGCTCTCGAGATCGAGCCCGCAGGCGCGCATGAAGTTCAGCGCATCCGAGATGCGATCGGCCAGTTCCTTGTAGCGCCGCGACTGCGGGGAATCCTTCAGGAAACCGAGCATCCACTGGTGCACGGACCCAAGATTGGCGAAGCCGCCGGTGGCAAAAGCGCGCAACAGATTGAGCGTCGCCGCCGACTGGCGATATGCCATCAGCTGGCGCTGCGGATCGGGGGTGCGCGCCTGCGCCGTGAACGTGATGTCGTTGACGATGTCGCCGCGATAGCTCGGCAGTTCGACGCCGTTGATTTTCTCGGTCGGCGACGAACGCGGCTTTGCAAATTGCCCGGCGATGCGGCCGACCTTCACGACCGGCACCGCGCCGGCATAGGTCAGCACGACCGCCATCTGCAAAAGCACGCGGAAGAAATCGCGAATGTTGTTGGCGCCGTGCTCGGCAAAGCTTTCGGCGCAGTCGCCGCCCTGGAGCAGGAAGGCCTCGCCGGCGGCCACGCGCGCCAGCGCCTTCTTCAGGTTGCGGGCCTCACCTGCAAAAACCAGCGGCGGAAAGGTGGCAAGCTGCGCCTCGACATCCGCCAATGCCTTCGCATCGGGATATTCAGGCATCTGCAGCACCGGCTTGGAGCGCCAGCTGTCGGGGGTCCACCGCTCGGACATGACGTCAACTCCTGAGCAAAAACCGCTACTTATCAGGCGGTCACGAAGGGCCGCCTTATACACAGGCTGGCGGCCGACCGCCAGAGCCGCTGCTGCCGCACCTTCGTGCCGCGAGCCTCAAAACGATAAGCGCCACGGGAAAATAGAGGTTTACTAGAGTGCCCTTGTTTCCGAAATTCGCCTCTCCGGAGCAGCAAAGGCTCACGGCGTTCGGAAAAAGGTCACGGTTTTAAAGACAAGCCCTTGCAGCAAAAGCCGAATTCGCCTTTTGCTTTGAGGTCAGGAAAGCAAAGGGGGAAATCGCGTTGGCTGAAGCTGCGCTGGACGATGTCTTCATTGACGACATCACCTTTCCCGCCGCGGACGGATATGTGCTCGGAGCGACGCTTTTCCTGCCCCGCGGCGCGAAGCGCCATGCCGTCTTGATCAATTCGGCCACCGCCGTGCCGCGCAAGATCTACACGGGGTTCGCCGGCTATCTGGCCCGGCGCGGCTGCGCCGTCCTGACCTACGACTACCGCGGCATTGGCGACAGCAGGCTGAAAGCGCTGGTCGGCTACAATCAGCCCAGATCTCTGGTCGGCTTCAAGGCCTCGATGTCGGACTGGGCTGCGCTTGACGCCACCGCCGCAGTGGCCTGGATGCGCGAGCGCTACCACGACCTGCCGCTCAGCTATGTCGGCCATTCCTTCGGCGGCCAGGCGCTTGGACTCCTTGCCAACAACAGCGAGATATCGCGGGCGCTGTTGATCGCCGCGCAAGCCGGATACTGGAAGCTGATGGCCGCGCCGGAACGGTATCGCGTCTTTGCCTTTTTGAATTTTGTCGGCACCCCCCTCACCCGGATCCTCGGCTATGCGCCCGGTTGGAGCGGATTGGGCGAGGATCTGCCGAAGGGCGTCTTTGAGCAGTGGGTCCGCTGGGTCATGAGCGAACGCTATCTGTTCGACGACCCCGATCTGAAGGCGCTGTCGAACTTCGTCAAGTACGAGGGCGCGCTGCGCTCCCTGTGCCTCTCCGACGATCCCTGGGCGACGCGACCGGCGGTCGAACTTCTGTGTTCGGGATTTAACTCGACCACGCCGGAGATTTTGACCGTGACCCCCGCCGACGCCGGCGTGACCGCGATCGGCCATCTCGGCTTTTTCCGCCCCGAGCATCGCGACACGCTTTGGCGCGGCGCGGCGGAATGGATGGAAGCAGCGCAATAGCGCGTTCCGCTCCGCTCATCCCGGCAAACGCCGGGGCAATGCGATTGTTACGCCGTCATTGCAAGCGTTAGCGAAGCATCCATCGGGCAACAACGAAGCAAGCGTGCACGACGAGGGGATTTTTTTGGAAATGAGGTTGGACGGACACGGCAAATCGGTGGATGCGGACGCGGCGACGGAGCGAAGTCTTGTTCATGAGTCCTACCTGTTGAGGACTATGTCGAGGCACGCAAATGGTATGAAAAGGCTGCGGCCGCAGGTCGACTTCTACGCAATGACCAACCTTGGCTTCTTCTATGAACGTGGTTTAGGTTCAGGAAGATCGGCGCGGTCGAAGGCTTTCAATTCGCACCGGAAGTGAAAGGGCCGCGCCGCCGCGCAACCCGCCTCTACTTCAGCCCCGCTGAAAGCGACAGCATGAACGATGCCGGCAACAACCGGCTCCAGAAGACATCGAAGCCGCGCGGCCCGGTGGCAGCACACGGGACTGCCCGGACCGAGGATAAATTCATTTCTGTTAAAATTGCCGCTCGGAGTAACCTTCATAAGCAAGGTTAAACACCTGTTCAGGTTGCGTCCTGAGGCCGAAGCGTTATGGCTATTGAATGTCCTCGTCATTCCACAACGCTGACAAACGCACCCACCGCAGAGTCATGCTGGTGGGATTGATGTTCTGCGCGCTCTTCGTAGCCGTCAGCTTTCTTGCACGAGAGCAACCGGAGAACCATTACGTCCTGCAAAAGGCGGACAGGTTGTTGCGCACCGCAGGCGCGCCGCTTCCTGCCAATTGATCCGGTTTCGCTTCCTGCCGGCGCAACCGCACCCACTACCGGTATTTTCAACGCGCCCTGCTGCCGGAATGTCGTGTCACCCCCTTGCCCAAATGAAGCGTCTGGGATCAAATTCGATCACTAGGGCCATTCAAGGGAGAGAGCCATGCTCAGGAAAATGATGTTAGCCGCGCTCGTCGTGACATTTGCCGGTGGTGCCGCCCTCGCACAGGAAACCTGCGACAGCAAAGCAGTCGGCAAGGACGGCAAGCCGCTCGCGGGTGCGGCAAAGACCTCATTCATGAAGAAATGCATGGCCGACAGCTGCGCAACCAAAGCAGTGGGGTCGGACGGCAAACCGCTTTCAGGGGCCGCAAAGACCAGTTTCATGAAGAAGTGCGAAAAGGGCGCCTAACGCCGCCTCCACCCCCTGACGATTAAGGAGCCGTCGAGCGCGCGCTTGGCGGCGCAATATCCATGGTGGGGTAGGCAGCGCAAAGCGCGCAGCCCCTACTCCGCTGCTTGCCTTACATACCGCGCGCTCGGCGTGCGCATCGTCACCAGCTCTTCCGCAGCCGTCGGATGCAGGGCCATCGTCGAGTCGAAGTCGGCCTTGGTCGCCTTCATTTTGATGGCGATGCCAAGCACCTGCACCATTTCGGCCGCACCGTCGCCGACGATGTGACAGCCGACGACGCGATCGGTCGTGGCATCGACGATCAGCTTCATCAGCACCCTGGTGTCGCGGCCCGACAGGGTGGCCTTCATAGGTCTGAAATTGGCCTTGTAGACATCGACGTGGCTGAGTTGCGCGCGCGCCTGGGCTTCGGTCAGTCCGACGGTGCCGACTTCGGGCTGGCAAAACACCGCGGTTGGAATGTCGGCATGATCGACCTGAACCTGCCGCTTGCCGAATACCGTATCCGCAAAGGCGTGGCCCTCGCGGATCGCGACCGGCGTCAGGTTGATGCGGTGGGTGACGTCGCCGATCGCGTAGATATTCGGCACCGAGGTCCTGGATAAGCCGTCGACGGCGATTCCGCCATTGGCGGGATTGATGGCAACGCCGGCCTTCTCAAGCCCGAGACTGGCGACATTCGGATGCCGGCCGATCGCGAACATCACCTGGTCGGACGCGATGCTCGATCCGTTCGACAGATGCGAGGTGAATTCCTTGCCGTGTTTGTCGACCTTGTTGACGGTGCAGCTGGTCAGAATGGTGATGCCAGCCTTTTCCATCTCGCTCCGCACGTGGGCGCGAACGTCCTCATCGAACCCGCGCAGCACGTTGTCGCCACGATAGACTATCGTCACGTCGGAGCCGAACCCGGCGAAGATGCAGGCGAATTCCAGCGCGATATAGCCGCCACCCTGGATCAGGATCCGCCGCGGCAGCGTCTCCAAATGGAATACTTCGTTGGAGGAAATCACGTGTTCGATGCCGTGGATCGCATTGCCGTGGTTCGGCGCGCCGCCGGTGGCGATCAGCACAACTTTCGATCGGACCGTCTCGCCGGTCCCGAGCCGAAGCGTATGGGCGTCCTCGAGCACCGCGCGCGTCTTGACGACCCGTGCGCCGGCTTTTTCCACATTGGCCGTATAGGCCGCCTCAAGCCGTGCGATCTCTTTGTCCTTGTTGGCGATCAAGGTCGGCCAGTCGAAGGTCGCCGGCGCGACGGTCCAGCCAAAGCCCGCCGCGTCCTCGATCTCCTGATGGACATGGGAGGCATAGACCAGGAGCTTTTTCGGCACGCACCCGCGGATCACGCAGGTGCCGCCCATGCGATACTCCTCGGCGATCATGACCCGTGCGCCGTGGCCGGCTGCGATCCGGGCCGCGCGCACGCCGCCCGACCCTCCTCCAATCACGAACAGGTCGGTATCGAACTCGGCCATCTCAGCCCCGGTCAAAGCCAATCATGAGATCGGCTTGCCACGCTTTTTCATTTCCGCACGAAATTCAGCGAGCACCGCTTCGTTAAAATTCTGCGCCCACTGCTGCATATAGGCCATGCTGGACTGAACCGTCTTCGGCTCCTGCGCCAGCAGCTTCGCGCCGAGCGGCGTCTTGTAGAAGACTACGAGATCCTTCAATTCCTGCTCGGTGAAGTCGTTGGCGTAAATCTTCGCCATCTGGTCGCCGATTTCCTGCTCGCGACCTGTCAGCTTCTGGACAACCATGACCGCGACCTCGTTCAGGTCCTTTTGGTAGTTCAGATTGTTGGCCAGAAGCTGGTCCTTGACCCGCTGAACGATATTGGGGACCGCGCCGGCGTAGATGCCGCTGACGCTTTTGAGGGCCAAAAGCTCCTTCGCCGACGCCAGCGCCGCCGGCGACGCTGGCTTGAGCGGCGCCGGCTGTTGCGCGCCGACCGGGCCGGCGGAAAGCGCCAGGCCCATCGCAAGGCCGGCGACGGACAAGATTTTTGATAGGCTCTTCATTTCGATTTCTCCTCGATTGCGGCGTCAGCGCCGCTCAATAACGCGAATTCCCTGAGAGCCGGCCAACATCGCCATGCTGGCCAGGCCGATAAAAAGCCCATGCTCGACGACACCCGGAATTGAGGTAAGCAATCCCGCCAACCGCGGCGCATCGGGTATGCGCCCGAGATGGGCATCGATGATCCAGTGGCCACCATCGGTGACAAAAGCGTGACCGTCCTGACCGTTTCGGACCACTATTCGCCCGGAAGCGCCGCTTTCCGCAAACGCCTCTCCGATCGCCCGTTGCGTCGCCCCCAGTCCGAACGGAATGACCTCGATGGGCAGGGGAAAGCGGCCGAGCGCATCGACCCATTTGGAGTTGTCGGCGATCACGATCATGCGATCGGAAGCTGCGGCAACGATCTTTTCCCGCAGCAACGCGCCGCCGCCGCCCTTGATCAGGTTGAGCGAGGGGTCGACTTCGTCGGCGCCATCAACGGTCAGGTCGAGCCGGTCGATCTCGTCAAGCGTGGTCAACGGAATGCCACACCGGATGGCGTCAGCGCGGGTCGCTTCCGATGTCGGCACGCCGATGACGTCAAGCCCGTCGCGCACCAGCGCGCCCAGAAGCTCGACAAAATGCTTCGCGGTCGATCCGGTGCCGAGGCCGAGCTTCATGCCATCCTGCACGAACTCAAGGGCGCGGGTCGCGGCCTGCCGTTTCAATTCGTCCATGCTCACGTTCAAACAATCCTCAGGAACCGGCGCCAATCACGGGATCGGGATGTCCGGCTGGGACTATCTAGCGTCGTTTTTCAGCGAGGAACAGCGCTATCAGCCGCCGGATACCGTGTATTGGATTAATGGGCCGTCACTTTGTCCATCGCCGCCTGGATGGCCGCAAACCGCTCATCCACCTCGTCGCGCATGTTCGGATGGGTGAACACGTAAAGTTCGCTATCCCGGATGGCTGACAAAACGCGTGCCGCGACCTCCGAGGGGTCGAGCCCGGACTGCAACCGTCTAGCGATTTCGGCGACCATCACGCCGGCCGGACTTGCCGGATCGAGCTTCTGCGGTTGGCCGTAGCGCTCCGGCCGATTGCGCCCGCTCTCACCTATGCGGGTGCGCACGTAGCTGGGGCAGAGTACGGTCACGCCAATGCCATACGGCTTAAGCTGCGTTGCCAGCCCTTCCGACATGGCGACGACCGCAAACTTGCTCGCCGCGTAAGGGCTAAATCCGAGCCCACCCTGCATGCCGGCCATCGACGCGGTATTGACAAAGTGGCCGCCTTCGCCATGGGCACGAATATGCGGCAGGAAGGTACGAATGCCGTGAAGGACTCCCATCAGGTTGACGTCGAGTACCCACCGCCAGTTGTCGAGCGAAATGTTGTCGATGCCGCCACCGGCAGCGACACCAGCATTGTTGCAAACTACGTGGATATTTCCGAATGCCTCATATGACACCTTGGCCGCATGCTCGACGCTGACGGGATCGGCAACGTCGCAGCTCACGCCGCGGACGACAGCCCCAAGATTGCGCAGGTTTTCGACAGCGGCCGCCAACGCGTTCGCCTCGATGTCGGCCAGCATCACTTTCATGCCGGCTTGCGCGAAGGCCCGTCCGAGCGCGAATCCGATACCACTGGCCCCGCCAGTCACGAATGCGGCTTTGCCAGCGAACTCCTGCATGATTCCCCCTGCTAGCTCGCGATTATGCAAAAACCTATCATCTCCTGCTTGCATGGTTGGACGAGGACCGCTAGCGATTTTCGATGGCCTCCCACCGCACCGTCGTATTCGATCTTGATGGCACGCTCGTCGATACGGCGCCCGATCTGATCAACGCGCTTAATTTCGTCCTCGACCGCGAGGGCCTGCCGCCCGTCCCGCTTCATTCCGCACGCAACATGATCGGCGCGGGCGCCCGCAGGCTGATCGAGCGCGGCCTGGAGTTGGAGGGCCGCGCTGCAAGCATCGCCGACGTCACCCGGCTCACCGACGACTTCATCGCCTATTATGCCGACCATATCGCCGACTTTTCGCGCCCCTTCGAAGGCCTTGAAGGCGCGCTCGATCATCTTGGGAGGAGCGGATACCGCTTTGCGGTTTGCACCAACAAGCTGGAATGGCTGTCGAAACTTCTGCTGGATCGGCTGGGATTGAGCGCGCGATTTTCCGCCATTTGCGGCGCCGACACATTCGGCATCTCGAAGCCCGATCCGGGCATATTGCAACAGACGGTTGCGCGCGCGGGCGGACACATTTCTTCCGCGATCATGGTGGGCGATGCCGGACCGGATATCGGCGTGGCCCGCCGCGCCGGCATTCCGGTGATTGGCGTTGGGTTCGGGTATACCGAGGTACCAATCGCCGACCTCAACCCCGATCGGATGATCAATCACATGAACGAGCTGCCGGCCGCCGTTGAAAGCCTAAATATCTGATGTATTTCATACATTTCAGATGCAACGATTGTGACGCGCACGTAGACTGCCTAAGGCGTTCCAGATTGCGCGAGGACTGCCCTCAGGAGGCAAAATGGAAAACCTCCCGCCAAGGCGCGGCGCGGGCGCGCTAGCCCTGATTTGCCTGCATAACTCCCAATCTGCGGCCCAGCCATTCAGTGGTGGGCGCTTGGATCAAGATCGTCATTAGAATGGCGATGAAGGTTACCGACGCTATCATTTCGGCACCGGGGGCTTTCATACCCAAAAGCAGGCCAGCCAGCGCACCCGGGATCACGCCGGTCTCGCGCGTCCAGCACATGAACAGCATCTCGCCAACACTCCACCGTGCGCGGCGATCAGGCAGTGCGCACGCGAAAACGGTTATCGGCCGGGCAACGAGCATCAAAACCGTAACAACAGCCACGCCACCCCACAGATATCGGCTCATGAGACCGAAATCGACTTGCGCGCCAACCAGCATGAAGATGAAAAGCCGCATGATGAAAGCGGTGGTCGAGACGTATTCGTCGAGCTTTCGGGCTTCGTCAGCTCCCATCGCAAAACCGAGCGATTCCTTGTTTCCGAGCACGATGCCGAACACGAAGACCGCCATGAAGCCGCTGGCCTGCAAGCCGTCGGCCGCGAAATAGGCGCCGATCACGGCCACCAATGTCACGACAGGGGCGTACTCGGCGAGGAATGCAAGCCGCTCATGCGCGATCACCAGCGCGGCCAGGTATCCGAGCGCAATGCCGGCGACAATGCCGATCGCGGATTGCTTAAGCAGATCGAACAATGAGGATATCAGCGAGAATTCACCGGTTCCCATTGCCACCGCCAGCACACCGAAAGTAACGATCGCGCCCATGGCGTCATTGAAAGCTGACTCGCTCATCACGGTTTGCGCGACCCGGTCGCGAACCTGAATCTGCCGGAAAATCGGCACCAAAGTCGCCGGATCAGTCGAGGCCAAGGTCGCGCCCAGCAGCAACGCCACGATCAGGGGCACGCCGAGAATAAAATGGGCGGCCACTCCGGTGATAACGGCCGTTATGATCACGCCGACGGTCGCAATCACGACAATGGTGATCCAGACCTGCTTCAATACGTTGAAGCGCAGCGACGCGCCGCCATCGAAAAGAACATAACTGGCGCCGAACAGCAGAATGATCTGGTTCAGTGCGGAATCCGCCTTGATGTTGATCAGGCCGAGCGCTGCCGGCCCGATCGCCATCCCAACCGCCAGAAACACCGCGACATCGGGAATCTTGGCCTTTTGCGCCAGCATGCCAGCGAAGGTGCCAATGGCAAGAATGAGACCGCAGGAAAGCAGCACATGCTTGGCTATTTCAATCGAGGTTGAAGCTTCCACGCGGTCGCCGTTAAGTAGATGAGAGTGATCCCGTGCGTTGGGGGGAAGGATTCCAGATCATCCTATGATTTAGGTCACGTCAATAACGGGGAGCAAATCACCGCAATTCAAAGGCGCTCCGTATGGCGGCTTCCATTAACCATTAATTAACGACACAAGCCCACAGGGTTGCGCGTTTGTTCTGACGCTCCTATGGTCCAAAAATTGGGGGTTGTGGCAGTTAGCCATACCAGGGTACGGATTGATCATGCGTCGTGTCTTCGCAATCGCCCTAGCGGGGGTAAGTCTGGCCGGTTGCTCGTCGTTTTCGACGGACTACTTCAAGTCGACCCCGCCAACCATGCAGCTTCAGCTGGAATCGACGCCACCGGGGGCCGAGGCCCGAACTTCCATTGGCCCGAGTTGCAAGACCCCCTGCTCGGTGACCGTGACCGTCCCCGACGGGGGCTTCTCGGTCAGTTACACCCTGAACAAGTTCCAGCCGGTCACAATCCCGGTCCAGGTCACCGGCAGCCCCGGCAACCTGTTCACGGCCTCCACGACAAAGATCGACCCCAATCCGGTAGTCGCGGAGCTACAGCCGATCGTCCCGCCAAAGCCGGTCCGCAAGCCGATGCGGCCGAAAAGGCCGAAGATACCCAAGGATACCGCCGCACCGCCTGCCGCCGATTCAGCGTTCCCGAGCCCCGGCCAAGCGGCCCCGCCGCCTCCCGCCTCGCCCCGCTAGTCGTCCGAGCCTGATCTTTTCCGAAAACAGCTACCCGCGTTTCCGGATGATGTCGCAATTGCTTGCACTGCACCAAGCAAACTGCGGATTGTGCAGGGATTGCAACGTGCCTAGATTGAGTTCGCGCACCGTCTCCTGTTGATGCGGCTTGAGCGCCAAAGGCAAACCCGAAATGACCGCACCTTTAGCTACCCATCCCGCATCGCTGTCGCGTCCGATGACCGACCCGTTTGGCCGGACGATCAGCTATTTGCGGGTCTCGGTCACCGATCGCTGCGATCTGCGCTGCTTCTATTGCATGTCCGAAGACATGACATTCCTGCCGAAGGCCGATTTGCTGACGCTCGAGGAACTCGATCGGCTGTGTTCGGCATTCATCGCCAAGGGCGTGCGAAAGTTGCGGCTGACCGGCGGCGAGCCGCTGGTGCGGCGCAATGTGATGTCGCTGGTGCGATCACTCTCCCGCCACCTCTCTTCCGGCGCGCTCAATGAACTGACGCTGACGACCAATGGCTCGCAGCTCGCCCGCTTTGCCGACGAGTTACGGGACTGCGGCGTCCGCCGCATCAACGTATCGCTGGATACGCTCGACCCGGCGAAATTCCGCGCCATCACCCGCTGGGGCGATCTCGACAAGGTTCTGGCCGGCATCGAGGCCGCGCGCTCGGCGGGTCTCGCCGTCAAGATCAATGCGGTTGCGCTGAAGGGCTTGAACGAGGAAGAGATCCCCTCGCTGATGGAATGGGCGCACGGCAAGGGCATGGCGCTGACGCTGATCGAGGTGATGCCGATGGGCGACATCGGCGAAGGACGCATCGATCAATATGTGCCGTTGTCCCTGCTCCGCGCCCGGCTTGCCAAGCAATACACGCTGACCGACCTCGACGAGAGCACCGGCGGGCCTGCGCGCTATGTCCGCGTCGACGAGACCGGCGGCAAGCTCGGCTTCATCACGCCGATGACGCATAATTTCTGCGAGTCCTGCAACCGCGTCAGGATCACCTGTACCGGCACGCTGCACACCTGCCTTGGCCACGAGGATGCCTCCGATTTGCGCAAGCCGCTGCGGGCTTCCGCCGGCAATGAGCTCTTGAGCGCGGCGATCGACCGCGCGATCGGCCTTAAACCCAAGGGCCACGACTTCATCATCGATCGCAGGCATAACCGCCCAAGTGTTAGCCGGCATATGAGCGTTACCGGCGGTTGAAAGCCCAAGGCGTTCGCGCGGCTTGCAACCGTTTGATCCCACGTCAATTTGCCCATTTTCCGATTGACGGAGGCTTGGCGCGCTGAAATGGTGCGCGGGCTTTTACGCCCGCGCGGCTGGATAAGCCGCTGCGCCGGATCGGCGCGGCCAAGACGGCAAAAGCGTCAATTGGGGAGGACCAGCGTTGCAAACGCTCTTGGAAATGAGCCGCAAAATCGACGCGTTCACGAGTTGGACGGGCAAGCGCCTGGCGTGGCTGATCTTGCTCGCGGTGATCGTGTCCGCGATCAATGCGATCGTGCGCAAGGCCTTCGACACCTCGTCCAACTCGTGGCTCGAGCTTCAATGGGTGCTGTTCAGCGTCGTTTTCCTGCTTTGCTCGCCATGGACGCTGCTCGACAACGAACATATCCGCATCGATATCGTCAATCAGATGCTGCCGAAGCGCGTGCGGGACGGCATCGACGTCTTGGGGCACGTGTTTTTTCTCATGCCCCTGACGGTCGTCATGATCATCACCGGCGTTCCCTTCTTTCTGCGTTCGGTCGATATCAACGAGCAATCGGGCAACGCCGGTGGACTGCCGCAATGGCCCGCCAAATCGCTGATCATGCTCGGATTCGCCCTCTTGCTGGTCCAGGGTATTTCCGAATTGATCAAGCGCATCGCCGTCATGCGCGGAATCATTCCGGATCCGCACGCATCACAGGTGAATATGATCGAGGCTGAGGTTGAACACCTCGTCGAGGCGATCGAAAAACACTGATCGCCGGATGCGGTCGCTGGGGGAATAGATGTCTGCCTTTCTTGTCGCCAATATGGCGCCGATCATGTTCGCGTCGTTGGTCGTCGTGTTGCTGCTCGGCTATCCGGCGGCGTTCTCGCTCGGCGCGGTCGGGCTGATTTACGCGTTCGTCGGCATCCAACTCGGGGAATTCCACCCCGACTTCCTGCAGGCGCTTCCCGAGCGCGTCTACGGCGTGATGAACAACGACACCCTGCTGGCGATCCCATTCTTCACGTTCATGGGACTAGTGCTCGAACGATCCGGCATGGCCGAAGACCTGCTCGACACCATCGGGCAATTGTTCGGCACCATCCGCGGCGGTCTCGCCTACGCCGTCGTTTTCGTCGGCGCCTTGCTGGCGGCCACCACCGGCGTGGTGGCCGCTTCCGTGATCTCGATGGGCCTGATCTCGCTGCCGATCATGCTGCGCTACGGCTACGACCGGCGCATGGCCACCGGCATCATCGCCGCCTCCGGCACCCTGGCGCAGATCATTCCGCCGTCGCTGGTGTTGATCGTGATGGCCGACCAGCTCGGCAAGTCGGTCGGCGACATGTATGAGGGCGCGTTCATTCCGGGCCTGGTCCTGGCCGGGCTTTATGCCGGTTACGCGTTCCTCGTCACGTTGATATTCCCGAAAGCGGCTCCAGGCCTGCCTTCGGAGGCGATCGGCTTCCGCGAAAAAAGCGGCAGCCGCGGCCTGCTTTCGCTATTGATGCTGTTCATCGCCAGCTGCTTCTTCGGCTGGTTCATGATGCGGAATTCCGAAACGCATGGCGCCGACTTCGTCGTGCTCAGCATGTTCTTCGGTATCCTGTTCGCATTCTTCGTCGCAGTTTTGAACTGGATCATCGACAAGCTCACCGGCTTCCGCTTCCTGTCCAAGATGGCACAGCAAACGACTTTCGTGATGGTGCCGCCGCTGTTCCTGATCTTCTTGGTGCTCGGCACGATCTTCATCGGGCTGGCGACGCCTACCGAGGGCGGCGCCATGGGTGCTACGGGCGCGATCATTCTCGGCGCGATCAAGCGGCGGCTGAGCTGGGACCTGATCCGACAGGCAACCGAATCCACCGCGAAGCTGTCGGCGTTCGTGGTCTTCATTCTGGTCGGCGCCCGCGTGTTCTCGCTGACCTTCTACGGAGTCAACGGCCACGTCTGGGTCGAGAATCTTCTGACCTCCCTGCCCGGCGGCCAGATCGGCTTCCTGATTTTCGTCAACGCCTTCGTCTTCGTGCTCGCCTTCTTCCTCGATTTCTTCGAACTCGCCTTCATCGTCATCCCGCTGCTCGGACCTGCCGCAGAACACCTCGGTATCGACCTGATCTGGTTCGGGGTGATCCTCGGTGTCAACATGCAGACCTCGTTCATGCATCCGCCGTTCGGGTTCGCATTGTTCTACCTGCGCTCGGTGGCACCGAAGGAAACCTATGTCGACCGCGTCACCGGCAAGCGCATGGAGCCCGTCACCACCGGCCAGATCTACTGGGGAGCGGTGCCGTTCGTCGTGATCCAGGTTGTGATGGTACTGTTGGTCATCTTGTTCCCGTCGATGGTGATGCATTACAAAGGCGCTGCATCGACGATCGATCCAAACACCATCAAGATCGAGGTTCCGCAGATGGATCTGCCTCCGCTCGATTTTGGTCCTCCGCCCAAACAATAGCGATTTGCCTTCGTGCAAGCGGAAAACCCCGAAGCTCGCGCTTCGGGGTTTCTTGTTTGTCCGGATTGTCGGGGGAATTAGCTCTGCGAATGTCGCGCCATGAAGTTATCGTAGCCGACTTCCGCGACCTGGAACCACTGGTAGCCACTGTTCGAAAACGCCGTCAGCGAGTCGTAGACCTTCTTGAAATTCGCGTTGGTCGCCGAGACTTCGTTATGCAATTCCTTGGCGGCATTGAAGGAAGCCTGCATGATCGGCGGCGAGAAGGCATGCAGCTTGGTGCCGTTGGCAAGCAGCCTGCGCAGCGCCTGCGGATTGGACTGGTCGTACTTCGCCATCATCCAGTTATTGGCATAGTGGCCGGCCTGCTCGAGAATGCTCTGATAGTATTTCGGCAGTGCATTCCATTTATCGAGATTGACGAAGGACAGCAGCATGGGGCCACCCTCCCACCAGCCGGGATAGTAATAATGCGGCGCCACCTTGTAGAAGCCGAGCTTCTCGTCGTCGTAGGGACCAACCCACTCCGCGGCGTCGATTGTGCCCTTCTCGAGCGCTGGGTAAATGTCGCCGCCGGCGATCTGTTGCGGTACCGCGCCCATCTTCTGCAGCACGCGTCCTGCGAAGCCTCCGATACGGAATTTGAGACCCTTGATGTCGTCGACGCCGGTGAGCTCCTTGCGGAACCAGCCGCCCATCTGACAGCCGGTGTTGCCGGCAAGCAGCGAGGTCACGTTATATTTCTTGTAGAACTCGTTGAGAACCTCCTTGCCGCCACCCAGCATGTACCAGGCTTGGTTGATACGCATATTTGGTCCGAATGGCACCGACGAGCCGAAGGTAAAGGTCGGATCCTTGCCGAAATAATAGTACGAGGCGGTGTGACCGATTTCGACGGTGCCGTTTTGCACGGCGTCAAGAACCTGCAGTCCCGGTACGATTTCGCCACCGGCGAAAGTCTGGATTTGAAACTTGTTGTCGGTGGCTTCCGCCACGACCTTGGCCATCATCTCGGCGCCGCCATAGAGCGTGTCGAGCGATTTCGGCCAGCTTGTTGGCATTCGCCATTTGATCTCGGGCATGGATTGAGCGATCGCCGGCGCGGCGATCGTGGCGGCACCTGCCACGCCAATTCCAGTGACCTTGATAAAGTCTCGTCGCTTCATTGATTTTCCTTCCTTGGGGTGATGTCCAGCCTTCTTGCCGAGGCTTTTCAACAGCATGGAACATCCGGTTCCGGATTTCCACGAAGAATTGTGGTGCCGCAACGCAATAAGCCCGGCCTTCGAAAAGGCCGGGCTTTAAGTCTCTACTACTCGGAGCCTTGGTTCTCAGAACCTACGCTTCTTGGACGCGCTTTCCGGAGGCTAACGGGTCAGCCACGGGTACGCGAACGGATCATGAAGCTGTCAAAGGTGTATTCGGCCACCTGCCACCACAAATACTGGTCGGAGCGATAGGCCTGCATCGCATCGATCGATTTCTTGAAGTCGGCATTTTTTGCGGAAATTTCGGCCCACAATTCGTTGGTCGCCTTCAGGCAGGCTTCCAGGACTTCGTTGGTGAAGGGACGAAGCTGCGTTCCGCCCGCGACCAGACGCTTCAGCGCCGACGGATTCTGCATGTCATAGCGCGCGGCCATCCAGCTATTGGCATTCGCGGTCGCGTTGGTGACGATGGTCTGGTAGTTCTTGGGCAGCGAATTCCACTTCTCGAGATTGCAGAAGGCATGCACGGTGGGGCCGCCCTCCCAGAAGCCGGGATAGTAGTAATACTTGGCGACCTTCTGGAAACCGAGCTTCTCGTCGTCATACGGCCCGACCCATTCGGCCGCGTCGATGGTGCCTTTTTCAAGCGACGGATAGATATCACCGCCCGCGAGTTGCTGCGGCACGACGCCGACCTTTTGCAGCACCTGGCCTGCAATGCCTCCGATGCGGAATTTCAGGCCGGAGAGATCGGCAACGCTCTTGATCTCCTTGCGGAACCAGCCGCCCATCTGGGTACCGGTGTTGCCGCAGGGGAAACCGATCACGCCGAATTTCTTGAAGAATTCGTTTCCAAGCTCCATGCCGCCCGCCTGATACCACCAGGAATTCTGCATGCGCGCATTGAGGCCAAACGGCACCGACGCATAAATCGCAAAGGTGGGATCTTTGCCGACGTAGTAGTATGAGACGGTGTGGCACATCTCGACGGTGTTCTTGGAGACCGCATCAAGCGCCTGCAAGCCTGGAACCAGTTCGCCCCCCTGGAAAACCTGAATTTGAAACTTGTTGTCGGTCATCTCGGCAACCTGTTTCGCGAAATACTCGGCGCCGCCATATATCGTGTCGAGCGACTTCGGGAAACTCGAGGTCATGCGCCACTTGATCTCGGGCGAGGACTGCGCAATCGCCGGCGAGGCCACCGCTGTCGCTGCGGCACCCGCTGCTGAAACTTTCAAAAAGTCACGACGCTTCATAAAGGCATCTCCTTGTAGGGGCGTTTCCCAAATTCACGGGAGCTGTTCTTTCGGCGAAGCGATTTCCGTATCAACCGAAGGTGCTCTGGCGGGGGCTTTAACACGGAAGTTAGCCCTGCGAAAACGCAACAAAGGCATGACTGCACCGATTAAACGAAAGTCGCATATGCGGAAGCCAGCTGGCTCAGGCCGCGGCGATGGCGCCCTTGAGCTGATCGCGGACCTTGGCAGCGATGGCCCGGTAGATCGCCGCATGCGGCCCGTTCGGCTCACTCTCGACGACGGGGGTGCCTGAGTCCGAGGTGGTGCGGATCGAGATGTGCAGCGGAATTTCGCCCAAAAACGGCACCCCGAGGCGCTCGGCCTCATGCTGGGCTCCGCCGTGGCCAAAGATGTCCGACTGGGTACCGCAATGCGGACACTGGAAATAGCTCATATTCTCGACGATGCCGAGAACCGGCACATTGACCTTCTTGAACATCGCCAATCCCCGCCGCGCGTCGATCAGGGAAAGGTCCTGCGGCGTCGAAATGATAACGGCTCCCTTGAGCGGCACATTCTGCGCCAGCGTGAGCTGGGCGTCACCGGTCCCGGGAGGCATATCGACCACCAGAACATCAAGCGTGCCCCATGCCACGTCCCGCAGCATCTGGGTGATGGCCGACATCACCATCGGCCCGCGCCAGATCATCGCGGTATCCTCGTCGACCAGGAAACCGATCGACATGATCGCAAGGCCGAACCGCACGATCGGAATCATCTTCCGGTCGTCGTTGAGCTGCGGCTTCTCGTGGATGCCGGTCAATCTCGGCACCGACGGCCCATAAATGTCCGCGTCAAGCAGGCCGACGCGCAAACCGAGGTCGCGCAAACCGAGCGCCAGATTGAGCGCCGTGGTCGATTTTCCGACCCCGCCTTTGCCCGAAGCCACCGCAATCACGGCGGCAACGCCGGGAATTTCGGCCTGCTTCGACATCGGCGAAACAGGGCTTTGCGGCGGCCGATGCGCGGAAGCCGGTGCCACGCCATGGGCGTGGCGATGCGGCGCCGGCTGCGGTGCCGCGGCGCCGGGCTTGCGCTCGGCCGTCAGCGCGATCATGGCCGTGGTGACGCCGGGGATGGCCCGCACCGCTGCTTCGGCTTGCGCGCGAACGCTTTCCCAGGCTCGGGCTTCGCCGGCCTCGACATTGATCGAGAAGAACACCTTGCCGTCGTTGGCGGCAATCGGCGACAACACACCGGCATTGGTCAAGGCGACGCCGCGCGGCGACGCCACCTTGGCGAGAGCATCGAGAACCTGTTGCTGCGTTATACTCACGGCGCATCTCCCATAGCGTTTTCGACCGCAGCATGCCCTCGGGCTTGATCCGGGGTGGATATCGGCTCGCAGCAATCAAGTTTACGCAAATTGCGTAGACTTTTCTGCGGTAGAAAACGCGTCAAACAAAGAATATAGAGCCTCGGTTCTGGCTCCATCAGAACCGAGGCTCCGGCTATCTGCGGATGCGACCCATAGAGGCTAGCAGCTCAAATGGCTACCTCCTGCCAACATCATCCGCCCGCTCGGTGGGCGCTGATCCCGTCCCCTGCTCCCTGGCGGCCTCGTAGTTCAGTTCAATCATCACGCCATTAGGGTCGTTGACGAAGATCTGCCAGAGATCGCCGCCGGGAACCTGCCGCAGAGTCGAATGCCATCCCCTTGGACTGGAGCCGCGCTTTCATGGCCGCAAATCCCCGGCTTACGAACGCGACATGATGGACCACGCCGGAATCGGGCTTCTGCGGTTCCTCCGTCGGCGAGATATCGACCAGATGGACCACCGCCCTGCCTTCGCTGTACATCCAAGCCCCGGGGAAGGCGAAGTTCGGCCGGTCGCCTTTCTCCAATCCCAGGATGTCTTCATAGAACCGAACGGTATCGGCGAGTTTGCGGGTCCGGATGTTGAAATGATCGAGCACGCCTACGCTCATGCCCATGTGGTGTCACTCCCTTTTCTTGAAATCTCGACTATCGTCTCATCCTATCATAAAACCATCCCAGCCCGCCAAACGGAGGCGTTGCCGTTCATGCGGCACGGTCTATTGTGCGGGTTCCCGCGGAGCCTGTTTCGAGCACCGAACCAGTCCACCGTCCCCTCTCCAGCATAACGTCCGGCCAACCCAATGCGCCGGCAAAACCTTTGGGGTTTTCACATGGCTAAAGTTGCTTTTCTCGGTCTCGGCGTTATGGGGTTCCCCATGGCGGGACATCTGGTGGTCAAGGGTGGCCACGATGTGACGGTATTCAACAGGACGCCGGCCAAAGCCAAAGCCTGGGCTGAGAAATTCGGTGGCAAGACCGCCGCAACGCCGAAGGCTGCCGCGGAAGGCCAGGACTTTGTCATGGCCTGTGTTGGCAACGACAACGACCTGCGTGCGATCACGCTTCCCGCCGATGGCGCGTTCGCCGGCATGAAGAAGGGCGCGACCTTCGTTGACCACACCACCGCGTCAGCCGAGGTCGCGCGCGAACTCGACGCGGCGGCGACCAAGGCAGGCTTCAAATTCGTCGATGCGCCGGTGTCCGGCGGCCAGGCCGGCGCCGAAAACGGCGTCTTGACCGTGATGTGCGGCGGCAGCGAGGACGCATACGCCGGCGCCGAGCCGGTGATCGCCGCCTATGCCAGGATGTGCAAGCGGCTCGGCGCGGCCGGCTCCGGGCAACTGACAAAAATGGTCAACCAGATCTGCATCGCGGGGCTGGTCCAGGGCCTTTCGGAAGGCATTCATTTTGCCAAGAAATCCGGCCTCGACGTTGCCGCGGTGATCGACACCATCTCGAAGGGCGCAGCCCAGTCCTGGCAGATGGAGAACCGCTACAAGACCATGAACGAGGGCAAATACGATTTCGGCTTTGCGGTGGAATGGATGCGCAAGGATCTCTCGATCTGCATCGCGGAATCGCGCCGCAACGGGGCGAGCCTTCCGGTCACGGCGCTGGTCGATGCCTTCTATTCCGAAGTCGAGAAGATGGGCGGCAAGCGCTGGGACACCTCGAGCCTGCTGGCGCGGCTGGAGCGGTGAGCTGAGGAGGCGGAGCCGAGCGAGAGGTTAATTTAACCTCTCGTTAAGGTGATTTTTTGGTTCTTTAAGGTAGCTCTTAATGATTTAGCGCCACAGATAGACAATGCAAAAGCTCGCTCCGTCGGCGGGCAGGATTTGTGTTGCTTGATGAGTAATCCCGCTGAAAAGCCCGAAGTTGTCCAGCTTCCGGCTGAACCGCCTGTCGTGACCCCGGTCGGCAACCGACGGGCGGCCGCACAGCGGGTGCGCGAGGCGCGAGACCGGTTAACGTCGACCAGCGGAACCCGTCCCGCTTTCGATCGCGAGCTGCTTCGGCAATATGCCCAGACCCGGCTGTCGGCGTCCTACGTCGTCATGCTGCTGGTGGTGGCGACCGGCCTCTTGTTCGGCTTCTGGATGCCGCCGGTCTCGGCCGCAGCCTGGACCTGCGGCCTGCTCTGCATTCATATCGTCATCATCCGCAGCTGCAGCAAATTCCTCGCCGAGCCGCCCTCGCTCGCCACAACCCGCGAATGGCGGACGCGATTCATCCTGCTCGATCTGCTCTACGGCCTGTGCTGGACCGCGATCCTGATCCACCCCGCGAACTTCGATGCGGTTTCGAACACGCTGATGATGTTCCTGATTCTGCTGGTGATCGCGGTATCGAGCATGCTCGCGGCGAGCCTGCCCGTCGCGGCACTTGCCGCCACCGTTCCGGTGACCTCGGCGATGGCGGTGAACCTCGTCCTCAGCGGCACGTTCGACAACTACGTGCTGGCGTTGCTCGCGCTGGCGGCCGAAGGATATTTCGCCCTCCTCGCCCGCCGCCTGCATTCGACGACGTTGGCGACGCTTGAGGCGCGCGCCGAAAAGGACGCGCTGATCGGCGAACTCGAGCAGGCGAAAGCCATCTCGGACGAGGCGCGCCATCGCGCGGAAGCCGCCAACGTCGCGAAGTCGCGGTTTCTGGCGCAAATGAGCCACGAATTGCGCACCCCGCTGAACGCGATCCTCGGGTTTTCCGAGGTGATGAAAAGCGAAATCTTCGGCGCGCACGCCGTACCTGTCTACAAGGAATATTCCGCCGATATTCACAATTCGGGCGTGCATCTTCTGAATCTCATCAACGAAATTCTCGACCTGTCGCGGATCGAGGCCGGCAGGTACGAGCTCAACGAAGAAGCGGTGTCGCTGGTGCACGTCGTCGCCGACTGCCATCATTTGCTGAAGCTGCGCGCCTCCAGCCGCGGCATCACCATCCACGAGGTGTTCGAGCACGGCATGCCGCGAATCTGGGGCGACGAGCGCGCGATACGGCAGATCGTGCTCAATCTGTTGTCGAACTCCATCAAGTTCACCCCGCAGGGCGGGAAGATCTGGCTGAAGGCGGGATGGACTGCGTCGGGCGGACAATATCTCAGCGTCAAGGACACCGGCTCCGGCATCGCAGAGGATGAAATCCCGATCGTGCTCGCTTCATTCGGCCAGGGCTCCAATTCGATCAAATCCGCCGAACAGGGCGCAGGCCTCGGCCTGCCGATCGCAAAAAGCCTGATCGACATGCACGGAGGCACGTTCACGCTGAAATCGAAGCTTCGCATCGGTACCGAGGTGATCGTCACCTTCCCGCCGGAGCGCGTGATGTCCGCGCTGGCGCCAATGTCCGAGGAAGCTCCACCGCTGCAACCCGAAGCCGTCAGCCCGAGTAGCACCGATGCGAAACACCGAGCCCGCAACAAGCCGATCATGAGCGCCGGCACCGGATTGTAGGTGGTTGGCAAGGAACCGAAACCGATTCAATATCGAAAGATGAGCAAAGAAACACCGTGTATCGCTGTCTGTATGATGGATCCCAGAACCAATCTTTGTTTCGGCTGCGGACGGACGCTGCCGGAGATCGCGCGCTGGCACCGCATGGAAAGCGCCGAGCGGCTCGAAGTGATGGCGCAGTTGCCCGCGCGGATGGCGGAAGCGGGATTGGCGCGGCCGGAAATGGCGGCCGGTTCAAAGACCGTCTGACGCAAAGCAAGCGAGGCCCGCTGTGAGCCGCATTCTCCTGGTAGTGGTCGTGTTGCTGGCGACAGCCGGCGCCGTGGTCGCCTATGGCGATCCGGCTCAAATCGCGCGTGCAAAGAACACCGTCTCGGAATTGCTGCACAGGCGGGCGTCGGCGCGTGCCGTGCAGATCTCGCGCGGGCAAGGCGGCGAGTTCGCGCTTCGCGCCAAAATCAACGGCGTCAATGCGCCGATGGTTATCGACACCGGCGCGACCTCGGTCGTCCTGACCTATGAGACAGCGAAAGCGGCCGGCCTACCGCTCGAACTGCTCGAGTATGACGTCGATGTCGAAACCGCGGGCGGACATACCAAGGCGGCGCGGCTGACGCTCGATCGCCTGGCGATCGGCCAGCTCGTCGAACGTTCGGTCCCTGCGCTGGTGGTGCAGCACGGACAGATGAAGACCAATTTGCTCGGCATGAGTTTTCTGGACCGGCTGGAAAGCTGGGAAGTCCGCGCTGACAGCCTGATGCTGCGCGGCTATCCCTAGAGCATGATCCGGAAAAGTGGGTACCGGTTTTCCGGAAAGATCATGCTCAAACAAGAAGATAGAGCGAGATGACAATTCAACGAAAAGTCATCTCGCTCAAGCGCATGATCCGGACCCGAAGGGCCGCGTTAGCGCAAAGTGGAAACCGGTTTTCCCTTAGCTAACAAACGCGGAACGCGTTTGCGCGGAGAGCATGCTCTCGAAAGATACGTTCACGCCGCGATCGCGGCCGGCTTGCGGTCCTCGACCAGCGCGACTGCATCGCGCAACACGCTGACGCCGGCGCCCGGCTTGACCCCATTCTCGGCGAGGTGGCGGCGGAATGCCCGCGCGCCGGGCACCCCGAAAAACGCGCCGACGAAATGCCGCGTGATCGAATGCAGCCGCGCGCCTTGGGCGAGTTCGTCTTCGATATAAGGCATGACAGCCTCGAAGACGTCCTTCATCGTCGCATACGGTGCGGCCTCGCCGAACAGTTCCGGATCGACCGCCAAAAGCCGCCACGGCTCCTGGTAGGCGGCCCGCCCCAGCATGACGCCATCGACATGAGGGAGGTGCTTCTTGGCCTCGGCGAGGCTCGCGATGCCGCCATTGATGATAATGGGCACGTCAGGCATCGATGCCTTCAGCCGATAGACCCTGTCGTAGTCGAGCGGCGGGACGTCGCGATTTTCCTTCGGCGACAAGCCGTTGAGCCAGGCCTTGCGGGCATGGACGATCAGCGCGTCGGCGCCGGCGGCGATGACGCCGCGCGCGAGCGCGTCCAGCGCCGTCTCCTGATCCTGATCATCGATGCCGATCCGGCATTTCACGGTGACCGGGATCTTCACTTCTTTCTTCATCGCCTCGACACCGGCAGCGACAAGCGCGGGCTCGGCCATCAGGCAGGCGCCGAAGCGGCCGTCCTTGACCCGGTCCGAAGGGCAGCCGACATTCAGATTGATTTCGTCGTAGCCGAAATCCTCGCCGATCTTCGCTGCAGTTGAGAGATCGCGCGGGTCCGAACCGCCAAGCTGCAGCGCCACCGGATGCTCGCGCGCATCGAACCCAAGCAGCCGCCGGCGATCGCCGTGAATGATGGCGCCCGTCGTCAACATCTCCGTGTAAAGCCGGGAGCGCCGCGTCATCAGACGATGGAACACGCGGCAATGCCGGTCGGTCCAGTCCATCATGGGTGCAACGGAGAAGCGGCGGTCTAACATGTTGTTTTCATTTAACTTTGCAGCATGGATTTGCGCAACCGATTTCTGGGTCGACAAATGATTGGAACGACAGAACTAACGCGTTTTCGTTTCTTTTCAACCAGTTGAAGCAATTCTGGCTTCCGCATGTAATTCGCCTTCGTCGATTTCTCCTCCTTCCCGTATTGCATTGTTGTGTTGGCTGGACGCGTGCAGTATCGCGTTGCCGCACGCTGCCAGTGACGACTTCGACCGCTGCGATCTCGCTAGCGTCGAACAGGCGATTAGAAAGCCGATCAAAATCAGAAGCAAAGTAGCGCCGCGCTTTGCTGGTGCCTATGCCCGCGATGCGCCGATCGTAGCTTCGGCGGCCATGTCGTATTGAAAGTTGCGCGCGGCCGGACGCGCGATCGTGCAGAACGAACACGTCGTCGAACTTCACGACTCCGACGGATCTCAAACGTCCGCGTCGGACTGACGTGCCGCTGAATCGACGGTCGCTTCAGCCACGGCAAAAACGTGTCTCCGCCTTATGCGTTGGTCCAGCGCGCCTGCTGGCGCGGGTCTAACCCACGGCTCCTCCCGCGGACCGAATTGGCCGAACACGCCAGTCCAAATTATTGCGGCGCAAGATGATCTCAGAAAAGAAGCAAATCGACAAATTCATATATTTGAATATAATGAGTTAAAACACCTAAAGGTTAGGGAGGCTGCAATGGCGGAAATCGTTGTCATGGGAGCCGGCTTGGGCGGCGTCATCATGGCCTATGAGATGAAGGATCAGATGCGGCCGGGAGACACGCTCACGGTCGTTACCAAGGATCCTATCTATCATTTCGTACCATCAAATCCGTGGGTTGCCGTCAACTGGCGAACGCGGGAATCGGTCGAAGTCGACCTGGCGCCTACCTTCGCTAGGCGCGGGATCAACTTCAAGGCCGTCCCGGTCAGCAAGCTGATGCCGGACGAGAACCGCCTTCAGCTCGAGGACGGTTCGACCTTGCGCTATGACTACCTGATTATCGCGACAGGACCTGAACTCGCCTTCGATGAAATCCAGGGGCTCGGTCCTGACGGCTTCACCAGCTCGATCTGCCACATCGATCATGCCGAAAAGGCGGCGGTGAGTTTCGAGGAGTTCTGCAAAAATCCGAAGCCGATCGTGACCGGCGCGGTTCAGGGCGCATCCTGTTTCGGCCCGGCCTACGAATTCACTTTCATCCTCGACACCGAATTGCGCCGGCGAAAAATTCGCGACCGCGTCCCCATGACCTTTGTGACTGCTGAACCCTATGTCGGCCATCTCGGCTTGGACGGCGTCGGAGACACCAAGGGCATACTCGAGAGCGAAATGCGCGAGCACCACATCAAGTGGCTCACGAACTGCCGTGTCAAGATGATCGAGGACGGCAAGATAACTGCCGAAGAAGTCGCCACCGATGGTTCTGTGACCAAGACGCATGAGCTTCCGTTCGGATTTTCGATGATGTTGCCAGCGTTTCGTGGCATCGCGCCGCTTCGTGGCATCGACGGCCTGGTCAATCCGCGCGGATTCGTCATCGTCGACAAACACCAGCGTAATCCGAAATTCACCAATGTCTTCTCGGTCGGTGTGTGCGTCGCAATCGCGCCGGTTGGTCCAACACCTGTTCCGTGCGGTGTACCTAAGACTGGCTTTATGATCGAGTCCATGGTTACGGCTACGGCCCTCAATATCGGCCAACTGCTGCGTGGCAAACCACCCACCTACGAGCCAACATGGAACGCCGTCTGCCTGGCCGATTTCGGCGATAACGGAATCGCATTCGTGGCCCAACCCCAAATTCCGCCGCGCAACGTCAACTGGTCTTCGGACGGAAAATGGGTTCATGCCGCCAAAATCGGGTTCGAGAAATACTTTCTGCGCAAGATGCGGCGGGGAGAAAGCGAGCCGTTCTACGAGACGGCGGCGCTCAAGATGCTGGGCATCTCCAAACTGAAGGCCGTTAAGGCTGCCTGAACCCAGCTGTACCTGTCGATAAGGGAAGGACCGGTGGAGACCACGCCGGCCCTTCTGTCATTATAGCCATGGCGAAAGGCGATCCGGGGCGGCGCTTCATCGTGATCTGGCAGACCTCGAACCAGACGCCCTGAACCCTGAGCGCGGAAATCAACGCCCCATATTCGATTTAGGGTTTGGGATCGCGCGCCGTCAAACAGGAAATCGACGCCGTCACCATGAGTCGCAACGACGATTTTCGTTTTCGGCGCGACATCCATCTGGTTGCGCATGTTGCGCGGCGCATTCAGCGCCTGCGCCGCCGCGTCGTCGATGTGATAGACCACGTTGACCGGTGCGGACTGATCCTGTTCGACGACCAGCGCCGTTTTGTCTTGGGCCAAAGTCCGGACCGCGCAGAACAGCACCGGCAGTAAAGCCGATATCCTGCGCATTCGCGCCTCCGTCACCAAAACAGCCACCGTCAGCCAGCGATACCGATATTGCCATCGACGTTCTTGAGACGCGGCAGGTTGAGTTCGGGCGCCGCAATGGTCTTCTTCGTCCGCAAATGGCGCGCAACCAACTCCCATATAGGCTCGCCGCCAGCATCGCGCGCGGCTTCGGAAACAGGTGCCCAACCCGCCACTTTGTAGGTCTTGTCGGGCCCGATCGGATTGCCCTTGACGGTCATATCCCCGATGCGATTGCCTATATTTGCCGTCGGATCGCAGGAATATCTCATACCTGCCACGCGCACCATGTCGCCACCCTGCTGGTGATAGGGGTCCGCATTGAAGAGATTGTCGCAGACGTCTTCGAGGATCTGCTTGATTTGCGAACCCTTCATTTGCGTGATCGTCACGTAAGGATAGGTGATGCCGGTCTGGTCGAGCACGTTTTCCATGGTGATGGGCCCGCCCGGCAAGATCGTCGTGCCCCATCGGAAGCCGGGCGAGAAGGAGATCTCGGCGTCCTTTTCCTCCATGAGCGCGTCGAGGATGATCTGATCGAAACTGCCGTTGAAATTGCCGCGACGGTAAAGCAGCCCCTCGCTCACGGCCAGCTTCTCGCCAAGCTTGCTCTCGTAGGGCGCACGCGTCTTGGCGATGAGCGCCTCCATTTCGGCATCCGCCGGGAGCAGGTTGGCGAAGACCGGAAGAAGCCGATAGCGGTAATCGGCAACGCCGCCGCCCTTCACGTCGAGATCAAGCACGCCGATGAATTTGCCGGCGCTGCCGCCGTTCATCACGATGGTCTTGCCGCCGGCATTGTCGACGATGCTGGGAGTTGGCACGCCATCATGGGTATGGCCGCCAAGTATGGCGTCGATGCCCCTGACGCGCGAGGCCATCTTCAAATCGACATCCATGCCATTGTGCGACAGGACGACGACGGCCTGGGCGCCTTCGGCCCGCGCCGCATCGACCGTCTTTTGCATGTTGTCGTCCTGGATGCCGAAAGTCCAGTCGGGAACGAAGTAGCGCGGATGGGCTATCGGCGTATAGGGCATAGCCTGGCCGATGATGGCGACTTTCACGCCGTTCACGGCGCGCATGACGTAGGGTTTGAAAACCGGATCGCCGAAATCGGCGGTCTTGATGTTCTGCGCAATGATCTCGATGCGGCCCGCGAAATCCTTCTCGGCGACCTCCTTCACGCGATCCTGGCCGAAGGTGCTTTCCCAATGCAGCGTCATGAGGTCGACGCCGAGCAGCTTCTGGGCCTCAACCATGTCTTGCCCCTTCGACCACAAGGCCGTACCCGAGCCTTGCCACGTGTCGCCGCCGTCGAGCAGCAGCGCGCCCGGCCGCGTGGCGCGAAGTCGCTTGATCAGTGTCGCGATATGAGCGAAGCCGCCGGTCTTGCCGTAGATCGGGGCATAGCGCTCGAAATCAAGGTAAGTGAAAGCGTGAGAAAGCCGTGTATTTGGCGCAATCCCGAACCGTTTGAGAAACGCCTCGCCGACAACATGCGGGGGGCGCCCTGCCATGCTGCCGACGCCAAGATTGACGTTGGGCTCGCGGAAATAGATCGGCCGCAGTTGCGCGTGACTGTCGGTGATGTGCAGAAGAGAAACGTTGCCGAAGGCCGGCGCGTCGTAAAGCTCCTCTGCCGCTTGTTCGGCACGAGCCGCGGACAAGGGCAGCGGCATGCCTGCCACGCTCGCCATGCCAAGAAGGTGCAGAAATTCCCGACGATCCATTAGAGCAGGCCCCCAACTTTGGCTTATTGATTGACAAGTGAATTGGAATCAAAAGGCAGAGTCATTAGATCGCGGAGCTGGGCCTCGGTGAGGATGCCCGTGCGTGCCCCCTGCGCGGCATGTTGGGGCAGGCGTTGGACCCCTTGGAATCGTGAACCCTGCCCCAGGTGCCAGCGGTTTCCGCGTACTTCTACTCGAAGACTTCGGCGGCGCGTGGTCGGCACCGCGATCCCTGCTCAGCTTATGGTCGCCTCGTCCGTGCGGGAGTCGCCCGAGCTGTCCTTCCACGAGACGCTGACCTTGTCGCCAGACTTGCCGCCCTTTACTTTGAAGGCCAAGTACGGGTTCCTCGCCACCGCCTGGCCCCATTGTGCCTGCATCACCACCTTGTCGTTGAGCTTGGCGATAACTTCGTTGATGAACAGGGCGGGAACGATTTCGCCCGAGGGATCCTTGCGCAACCCCGTCTCCATCACATGGTTCATCAACACTTTCACTTCGGTCACGCCGTTCTTGCTGGTGGCGCGGATTTTCATTGGAAGGCCCATGAGATTTCTCCTCTGATTTCGAATTCGAGCGAATTGGCGCGGCGGGTGATGACGACCAGCGCCATTGCTTCCGTGACGTCAGCCGCCGCAGCCGCCGAGCGTCACCTTGATTTCCTTGGTCGCCGTGTAGAATTTCCCATCAGCCTTCACCAGCGCGATAACATTGGACGTCTCGGCCATTTTCAGGCGTGTGCTGATCTCGGGAAGCATATCCGGTCCGAGATCGAACTGGGCGGTGAGCGTGGTCGGATTCTTGTCCACCAGAAAGGATATCTGGGTAGTGTTGGGAATCTTGCTGATTGCCTCAACTGGCACCACGGCGCCGTTTTCAGCGATATCCGAGGCATTAATCTGAACGTCGCCGCTGGCAATCGGCGACTCGACGCCAAGCGCCTTATAGGCGTCGGCGAGCGTCTTTGTTTCGAAGGCGGCTTTGTTCCAGGCCGCGAACGCCAGGCGTGGCGCAAGCGCTAAGACCGAGGCCGCAAGGCCGGTCAGGCGCAGAAATCCGCGACGGCTGGCTTGGTGTCTGAGATTCATGAGTTTCTCCTTGGAGTGATGATCAAAGCGGAAAGCTCGTGTCGGCGAACGGTCGCCGAGCGTAGGAATTCGCGACAACGCGCCGCCACGATGGAGTGGCGACACTTAGCGGACGACGGCGTTGCGCCAGGATGTCTTCTGCTCATTGGCCTGTTCCACTGAAAGTTTGGCCAGCGTCATCGCCTCATCGGCGGCCGCTTTCGCCTCGTCCCACTTGCCGGCAGCGAGCGCCTTCTGGGCATTGGACAAGGCGGTCTCGGTCGAAGTCCAGGCCGCCTTGGCAGCGACCGCCTCTGATTCGGCCGCCTGCGCGGCAGCGAGCGCCGCTTCGGCTTCCGCCTGTGTGGCCGCCAGAGCGGGCAGGCTCAGCAATGCGGGCGCGGCAGCAAGAATGATTGCGCGTATCATGGACGAGTCCCCGGACCGGTGATGGGAATTCCGTTGCTCATGTAGGTGAGGAAGTATTCGAGATCGCGGTAGTCCTCGTCATCGGCCTTCAACGGTACCGCGCGGGTCTGCGACGAGCAGGTGGAGATGCGACGAATTGAGGTCCCCATGCTGCCCCAGTCGGAGCGGTAGATCGGCATCGCCGCCATTATGCCAAGCGCCGGGGCTAGAATGTCGCCGCGCATACGTTCACCCGCCGGCGACATATGGCACGACGCGCAGGAGACGCCGAGCTGGCCTTTGCGCGAGTAGAAGAATTCCTTGCCCCGATCATAGGCGGCCAGAGCCCGAGGATCGTCCGGAATGGCGATCGCGATCGGCTTGCCTCGCGAGGACTCGGACATCACGGCAGCCAGCGACGCCATGATGCCGGTCATCGGATCGAGTGGCTTTTCGCCATTCTCCACTCTGCAACGATTGATCGCACCTTCCAGCGTCTCGACCTGGCCGGTCTCGGCAATGAAGCGCGGGTAGGTCTGCCGGACGCCCTCGCCCTTGTTGTCGAAACAATCGGCGTAATGCTTGCCATTGGCGAACGGCTTCTCCCATTCCGCGCGGCCTTCGTCGAGCGCGATTTCGTAGGGAGGAAATTCCATGATTTCTTTCCACTGCTTGCGCATCACTTCGTTGACCGCGTAAGGGCCATTACCGAAATCGTCCTTCGCCACGTTAGGAAATTTGGCGAAGAAGAATGCCTGGAAAGCTTTGCGATCTGTTTCCGGGTCGGTCTTGTCGGCGGCCTTCGCCGACGCTGCCGCCAGCAGCAGAGCGCAAACGACATTCAGGGCGACTGCAGATCGGTGACGCCAGCTGGCCTTGATCATGCGTCTTTCACCGTCATGAAGTCGGTCTTGCCGCGGTTGCCGATCCATGCCGCTCCCGGCTGACCTGGAAAGCTGTCGGCGAAGGCCGGTCTGGTCAAACCATTCACGCCAGGTGCGGCCTGAAGCTGCGGCTCTGCCCGATACGTTGCCTCCATCGAGGTTGAATTCCGATTTTAGATTGCGATGAACCATGTCGATCACAGCGTGTAGAGGAAGTCGATGATCTTCTCGATCTCGGCCCCGGTCAGAATATGATTGCGGCCGAAGGCAGGCATTGGCGCTATCGAATTGCGCATCGGCTCGTTGGTCAGTATCTCCACCAGATCGGCGCGATTGGGGAAGCGACGCCTCATGTCCACCAACTCGCGGCCGACGCTGCTCGGCGCATCGCCGCCCTTGATCGTGTGGCAGGCGAGACAATTGCCCTTGCCACGATCAAGCGCCAGCTCCTGCCCGGCCTTGACGTCATCGGCGCGGGCCGACAGCGGCTTCGCGTCTTCCGGTAGATGATCGAACGGCTTCTGGGCGATTACCCCACGCATGGCGGCAACATCATCCGCAGAGACCGGCGATCCTTTGTTCCCCCAGCTGGTGCGGATGAAGGTGAGTATGTCGGCGACAGTGCGGTCGTCCAGCTTGGCCAGCTCAGGCATGGAAGGGCGCGTCTTGTCCGCCGCGGTTCTGGCCATTGCCCCGCCAGCGAGCGTGATCTGGATCAGCGAACTCGGATTGTCCGCCTCCACGACCGAATTGCCCGCCAGAGCTGGAAACAACCGAGGAGTGCCCTTACCGTTCATGCGATGGCAAGGCGCGCACTGCGCGACATAGCCGAGCGCTCCGGGGCCATGGTCTGCGCCTTCATAAAGCTTCGCAGTGGTGGCATCCTCCGCCTTGGGCGCGGATGCTGCATGGCCAGGCCGGGCCAAGCGGCTCACCAGGTAGGAGGCAATCGCCGATGCGTCGGCGTCGCTCAGATGTAGCGTGCTGTGCTGAATGACGTCGGCCATGCTGCCGAACGCCGCCGTGCGGGCGTTGCGACCCGTCTTGAGGAAATCAGCGATCTCCTGCTGGGACCAGCTTGCCAACCCGGTGTCCTCGTGACGCAGGGTCTTGGCATACCATCCCTCCAATTCCGCGCCGGAGAGGAAAGCGCCACCCGGACCATCCTTGAGCGCCTTCTCCTGGAAGGCCACCCCGCGCGGTGTGTGGCAGGCGCCGCAATGCCCCGCCCCCTCCACGAGATACGCGCCACGCGCCACCTCCGGCGTCGCGCCTTCCGGCGGTTTGAAGCTGCGATGACCACCGAACAGCACCTGCCACCAGGCAAGCGGCCAACGCATGTTTTTCGGCCACGGGATAGTTGAGGCTTGATTGTGCTGCGCGACCGGTTGAACCGCGGAAACGAAAAAGGCGTAGAGCGCCTGCACATCCTCATCTGTCAGCACGGAATAGGAAACGTAGGGCATCGCCGGATAGAGCAGGGAGCCATCCTTACGGATGCCGTGACGCACTGCTCGTTCGAAATCGCCAAAGTCATATCCGCCGATGCCGGTGTCTTTGTCCGGTGTGATATTCGTCGAATAGATTGTGCCGATCGGCGTCTGCATCGCCAGACCGCCAGCGAACGCCTTGCCCCCTTTTGCGGTATGACACGCCACGCAATCCGACGCTTGCGCGATATACCGCCCCTGTTCGACCAGGGCCGGATCGGCAGAATTCACATGAAAATTCTGCCGAGGCGCGAACAGGACTGCGGCCAGATAGCTGCCGCCAATGGCAACCGCCAGTCCAATCGCCGCAGCGGAGACACCGAGCTTGAGAAATTTCACGATCGATACTCTCCGCATGCGCCGGATCAGCGAATGTAGGCCTGCCCTTCGGTGATCTTGTAGGTCCAGGGCAAGTTGGCGTTCTTCCAGCCGTTGACGTCGCGGCGCCCTGCGGGGCTCATGTCGCCCTCGAATCCATCCACCACCGAATAAACCTTGCTATAGCCAGCTTCCTGCAACAGATCGGCGGCGCGCGAGGAGCGGTCGCCGGAGCGGCAAATCAGGATAATGGGATCGCTCTTGCCACGGTTCATGTGGGTCGCGAGCGCAGAGACGGCGCCGACAAAATCCGAATTGGGCGACATGGTGTAGCGGTTGTTTTTCTTGTCCCAACCCGCCAGATCGTCGATCTCCATGTAGGGGATGTTCTGGTCAATGACGGTGGGGGTGCCGAGGAACTGGAATTCGCCTTTGGTGCGAATGTCAATGAACAGCACCTTGGCGCCACCCTCCGACTTCATTTTATAGGCCTCGGGCGCCGAAAGGTAGAGGCCGAGCTTGGTCTGCTTGACCAAAGGCAGTTTATTGGCATCGACGGGCTGGTAATCGCCTGCGAAGGCCGGGCTTAGCAGCAGGGCCAGAGCCAGCCCAAGAATAGCGGTTCTCATGTATTCCTCCTGGTGCTTTTCTTAACAGCAGTGCCGCGCTCACGCGACGACTGCTCGTTCTTTGGTACGAGCCGGCACGACAAGGCCTCGCCGGCTTAAGACATGCGCTTGATCAGGAATTCGAACTGCTTGCCCTCCGCCTTGGATTCGAGCAGGTCGTTTCCGGTTGTGCGGCAGAACGCCTCAAAATCCTTCACTGCACCGGGATCGGTAGCGAGCACCTGAAGCGTGCCGCCGATCGGCACGTCCTTGAGCGCCTTCTTGGCCTTCAGGATCGGCAACGGGCAGTTCAGTCCCTTTGCATCTAGAATTTGGTCAGCCATTTTGTCTCCTCGGTGATTACAATGCTGGAAACGAACTCAAATGAACAGGTTGATGTCGCTCTTGGTAGCCGTCTCGATATAGGTCGCGGCGCCGCCGAGAACGGGCCCCTCGATCATATCGTCCTTGGTGTATTCGAACAGGTCCATGGTCATCTGACAGGCGATCATCTTGACGTCCGCCTCGATCGCCATGGCGCGCAGTTCCTCGATCGAGGCGACGCCTTTCTTCTTGATGAGGTTCTTCATCATCGTCGTCGCCGCCGCGTCGACGCCGGGAATGGCGGAGACGAGATTGGGCATGCCGATATGCATGCCAAACATCGGCATCTCCATCGCCGGATTGCCGAGCGTGGAAATCTTCAGGTCGAGATTCTTCTTCAACAGCGTGAGCCCATAGAAGGTGAAGAACATCGTTACCTCGAGGCCCATGGCAGCCGCGGTCGTCGCCAGGATGAAAGGCGGATAGGCCCAGTCGAGGGAACCTTTGGTGACGATCATCGACATGCGCTTGGTATTGGCTTCGTTACCCATTGCACCACCTCTGTGTTCGATCTTTGCAGGCGCGACCGCGCCGCTTATGCATTCAAACTTTCCACACCACAACCACCAGGACCAGGACCGCTAGAAACACTGTCTCGGCGACGATCAGCGCGATCGCCCGCCCGCCGACGTCCGCCATCGCCTTGAGCGACGTCTTCATTCCCAATGCCGCGATCGCTGTCACCAGGCACCAGCGCGAAACATTCTTGATGACCGCAAGCACGGGTTCAGGAATGACACCTATGCTGTTGAGCACCACCAGGGCGGCGAAGACCACCAGGAATCCCGGCAGCTGGCGACCCGCCTTACCGACATGGTGGGCGCGGAACACATAAGACAGCGTCACCACCACGGGCAACAGCATCGCCACCCGCAACAGCTTGGTGAAGGTAGCGACGTTGCCGGTCTCCTCCGAGACGCTGAAGCCGGCGCCGACCACTTGGGCAACATCGTGAATGGTGCCGCCGAGGAACACGCCCACCGCCGCATGATCGAGATGGAAGAAGGCGATGATCACTGGATAGACAATCATCGCTATCGTGCTCAGCGCTGTAACTCCGATTACGGTGAAAACGGTGTCGCGCTCGTGGCTCTCACCTTTCGGCAGCACCGACGAGATCGCCAGCGCCGCGGAGGCGCCGCAGATCGCCACGGCGCCGGCGGTCAGAATTCCGAACGGCCGGCTTAGTCCCATGACGCGTGCCGCCAGCGCGCCGAACAGGACGGTGGAGATCACCGCGCCGACCACCATGATGACGGGTGCCGTGCCGAGCTTCATGATCTCGGCGATCGTGATCTGCGCGCCGAGCAGGCCGACGGCGACACGCAGAATGCGCTTGGAGGCGAACTCGATGCCAGCGACGCAGCGTCCCTCCTGCGACAAGAAATAGAAAGCCATGCCGAGCAGCAGCGCAAACAGCATCACCGGCCCGCCGTAATGCTCGGACAGGAAGGTCGCGGCGATGGCGATGATCAGGCTCGTCAGCACGCCAGAAAAATAGGATTGCCCGGCCGCGAACGCGCCGAGGCCGCGGCTCACCATCGTCACCTTGGTTTCGGCGATTTCACTCACGGGCGGTCCATTCCTTTTAACCAGCGCATCCGACAAAATTGTCGGCGGTCATCTTCGCTTCATAGGGTGCGGCGACCGCGGCGCCGGGAACGAGACTCGGCTTGGCGGCCGACCAATCCTTCGGACGCACCTTGGTCATCCAGCCTTCGCCGTAGGGATCGGCGTTGGCGAGTTTGGGATTTGCCGTGAGGGCATCATTGACCTGAACTACCTCGGCGTCGAACGCGATTTTCGCCGGCCCGACCCATTTGCCGGATTCAATAGTGGCGCACGATTTACCGGCGTCCACCGAGCGGCCGGCCTTCTTCGCGGTGAAGGCGACAAGCTGGCCCGCCATCGCCGCGGCAACCGCCGTCATGCCGAGGGTCACGGTGCCGTCGGCATTCTCGCGATACCAGATGTTGTTCTCGACGTCATAGAGAAGCTCGTCGGGAAGGTTGCAGCCACGGACGGTCGGCATCGAGTCCTCCTTTATCAGACGTTTTCGACCGGCTGCGCCGATGTTTCGTGTTGACGCAGCGGCCGCGATGAACAACAGAACTCGCCGAGCCCCGCCACTTCCAGCTTGCCGCCGATGAAAAGCATCAAATGCCGCGCCACCATGGCGCCGAGCCGCAGCCTGCGGGCGACATCGACATGCGCGGGGTCGAGACGCACGAGATTATGGTAGTAGACGAGTTCGCGGCAAGTCTCGCGGCAGGCGTTGAAGCTCGCGTCCCCCCGCGCGCCTTGGCGATGCAGCGCCAGCAGGCGGAAGCCTTCGACGGCCCGCGTCGTCGGCGACTCGCCGCGCGCCGCGAGCCAGACTTCGAGAATCGCCTCGCCGAGCGCAAGCAATTCGTCCGCGAGGTCCGGCGCCGCCGCAGCGAGCGCGGCATCAGGCGCTGCGACCATCCCCTCGAGGCGCGCCGCGACGTCGTCGAGGCTCATGGTCCGGACGTCGGTCATCACCCCAGCCCCCGCGCGCGCAAGAGATCGGAGGAATCCGAGAGGTTTTCGTGCACGCCGAGCTTGCGCGCTGACAGGCCGAGCGCCATGCCGAGCAGCTGGGTAAAATAAAGAATCTTGACGCTGGTCTTGCGGCCAAAGACTTTTTCCGCGCGAACCTGATGCATCTCCAGCCCGGTGTGGCAGGTCGGGCATTCGGTAGCGATCACATCGGCGCCACAGGCTTCGGCGGTAGTCAGCAAATTGAGCACCAGCTTGGTCGAGGTATCGCTGTCTGACAGCGTGTGGGCGCCGCCACAGCAGGCGGTCTTGAGCGGATATTCAATGTTCTCGGCGCCGGCGGCGGCCAGCAGGTCGTCCATGAAATGCGGCTTCGAGGTCGATTCCGAGCCCGGCCCCTTATCCTTTTCCGGGAAGATGTGGCGCGGGCGCGTGTACATGCAGCCATAATAATTGGCAACCTTGAGGCCCTTGAGCGAATTCCTCACCCGCGCCTTCAGGCCTTCCTCGCCAATCGCCTCCTTGACCCAGTCGAGCGCGTGAATCGTCTCAACCTTACCTGCCTCGTAGGTCTCGTGCCCGGCCTTGCGCGAGAGCCGGTCGGTAACCTCGCGCGAGGCGGGATCGTTGGCGAGATCGTATTCGGCCTTCTTGAGATTGTGATAGCAGCCGTTACACGGCGCCATCACTGTATCGAAGCCCATGCCTTCGGCGATCGACAGGTTACGAGCCGACAAATAGGTCTGCAGCTTGGGGTCGATGTTCTTGACCTCCATGGCACCGCAGCAGTTCCAGTTCTTGAGCTCGACGATATCGAGGCCCAGCGCCTTGCCAAGCTCCTTAGTGGAGCGATTATAAGCATGTCCGGTCCCTTCGAGCGCACAGCCCGGATAATAGGCGACCTGCTTGTACTTGCCGCTCATCACTCCGCTCCCTGCACGTCTAACCGAAGCGCCTTGCGGGCGGCCATTTCGCACTCTTCGACATATTCCTCGATCGCGGCGCTGGCGGCACCCCAGTCGCGGGTGCGCGGCTGGAACAGGGTGGCGAGGCCGAGCTTCATCAGCAAGCCGACCGGCAGCCGGCTGGCCAGGCCGCGCACAAGCGCGACGAGCCAGTCCTGCAACAGGGGCTGCTTGGTGCGGGCGAAGAACTGCTTCAGCACCCGGCCATCCTCGATCTTGCCGGTGGCGAAGACCTGCTCGGAGAAAACCTCGTCGAAGACCGTGGACGGCTTCTTCTCAGTGTGACCCTTGAGCTCGAGCCAATGCGCTGTCGCCTTCATCACGCCTTCCGGATTGACGTCGCGCGGACAGGCATAGGTGCATTTGTTACACGAGACGCACTGCCAGATAATGTCCTTGTCGCGCAGCAGCTCGTCTTCGAACCCCATGCGGATCAGGTAAATCCAGTAACGTGGATTGAAGTCGGGATTAATGGCGTTGACCGTGCAGGCGTTGGTGCAGGAGCCGCATTGCCAGCAGCGGTGGATGAACTCGCCACCCGGGAGCGCGGCGATTTCCTCCTCCATCTGCTCATTGTAGTCGGTAACGGCCCGCGAGGTGATGAATGTGCTCCAGTGCCCTGAAACGTCGACGCCGTCGATCTCCAACTGCTCGTGCGTGACGAGATTCTCGGGGCGGATCAGCGATTTTTCGTGAATCGGCATCGTCGCCCCCTCACGAGCTCAGTTGGCGCGGTTCGCCGAGCACGTGGGCTTCGCCGTCGATCAGCTTGAGACGGGTGCGGCCCGACTCGGTATCGACTGCGTCGAGCCCGAGCATTCGGCGTGTGTGCGCCATCGCGTCGGCCTTGGCGCCACCGCAGAAATCCGCGTGCAGATACTGGCCGCCCCTGTCGTTGATGTAGCCGGCGTAGATGTGGGCGCAGAGCAGATCGGTATAGAATGTAAGGTCGCGGAACACGCCGTTCGCCTGCAGAAAGCCTTCTAGTTCCTCGCGCAACATTGCGAAGGTAGCAAAGCCATCGCCCACCTCAATCGTACCCGGCTCGACATCGTTATCGCTGTACCAGATTTCGCGGAGCACGCCGGTATTCACCTTGGCGTCCCACATCCAGCGCGTCATCAGCGGATAGCGCTCGGGCGCGGTGAAGTGCAGCACCTCGGCGGCGAGATCACGCGACCAGCGGTGCTCGCGATCGGCGGGAAAGCTCGCCACGAACGCGTCAATACGTTGATCGGCGGTATTGATATCGGACCAGCCGTCAAGCAACGCGACGAGGCGCGAGCGCATCGCTGCGAAACCGTTGCGGCCGAGCCAGGCGCCGATGCGCCGCCGAACCGGAGTTGTAAAGGCGGCGAGATCGTAGAACTCGGGCTCGGTCAACTCGCTGACCTGGCCTTTGCCGAGTACCTCCTCGAACAGTGAGGCCTTGAGCGCCAGCGCGCCGACGTAACGCTCGACACCGCCGGTGTCATCCGCGGCGTCGACCAGGTTCTCGAACGCCCGCCGTAGCTTGGGGCCAGACAGATCAAGCACCGGCCGCGCCGACGCGGGCGGTACTTTGGCCTTATGGCTGCCGATCGCCCACATCACTCGGCCGCCTCCAGCACGGCGCTTCGAACCAAGGTTAGCGCTGCCATCGCCGCGGATTGTCCTTGCGCGATAGAGTTGTCGATGGTCTCGGGTCCCGTCGCGGCTCCGGCGACGAAAACGCCGGGCCGCGAGGTCGCCGACATGCTGGAATAGGTCGAGGCCTTCTGGATGTGGCCGTGCTTCTCCAGCTTCACTTCGAACACCGCGGACAGCGTCATGTTGTCGACGTTGGGGTCCATACCGATCGCATGCACCACCATGTCGAACGGAATGGTGATCGGGCGCTTCACCAACGTGTCCTCGCCCTTCACGATCAGCCGCTTGCCGTCGGAGGTCACCTCGGCGATGCGCGCCTTGATATATTTGACTTTGTGCTTCTCCTGGCTCTCCCAGTAGTAAAGGCCTTCGTACAGACCGAAGGTGCGGATATCCATGTAGTAGATGTAGACGCTGCACTTCGGCAGCGCCTCGCGAATCTCCATCGCGAGGTTGGACGACACGGTGCAGCAGATTTTCGAACACCATTCGCGGCCGATTTGGCGGTCGCGTGAGCCGACGCATAGCAGAATGGCGACCCGCTCGGGTTCGCGTCCGTCGGACGGACAGCGCACGCCCTTGCCGGAAGAGAACATCTGCTCGACCTGGGTGGTGGTGACGACATCGGGATAGGTGCCGAAGCCCCATTCCGGTTTGTTGACCGAGTCGAAATGGGTGAAGCCGGTGCATAGGATGGTAGCCCCGGCCTCCACTTGCGAGCCATCGGACAGCGTCGCGCGAAAATCTCCCGGGCCACCGGCGAAAGTTCTGACCGTTGCGTTCTTCCGGACCTCGATGAGCTTATTGTTCTCGACCCGTTGCACCATGCCGCCGATGGCATCCTTGGCCCACTCGCCCGAAGGCACCAATTTGGCATAGCCGGAAAGGATCGGCGCACCGCCGAGCCGCTCGGCCTTGTCGACGAGGACGACGCGCTGGCCGGCCATGGCCAGCGCATGGGCAGCCGAAAGCCCCGACGGACCACCGCCGACGATGAGAACAGGACGATTCATGCTTCAGCTCCTGGAAGCGCGGCGACACGCTGGGGTTTGACGTAACCCGGACCCGACGTGATCGCGCGCTTGGGGTCATAGAGTGTCTCGATGCGACCGGCCTTGACCTCCTCGAGGTAGGCCTCGAACTCGACCTTGGCCTTCTGCCAATCGATGCCAAGCTTCTCCAGCAGCCCTTCAAACGGCGAGGCATGCCAGTGCAACTGTGCCAGCTTGTAGGGATGCGCGCCCAGAGCGAGCGCGGCGAACTGGCAGTCGGCCAGGATCGGCAGCGCATAAACCTTGTCGACCGCCTTGCCGATCCACTGGTTCTTGTCGAGCGTGGTGATGCAGCCGGTGTCGTGCCCGACCATCACGTCGGCCCTCGCCTCCTCCACCGCGACCTTGATCTTTCGATCGATGGCAAAGGAGCGGGTGAACTCTCGCTCGCCGATGATATGGCGGAAGCCGAAGCCGCAGCAATCGTACCAAGTGGAGTAGTCGATCACCTGCGCGCCGAGGGTCTGCATCAGGCCTGTGGATACGGCGACGCGGTTGCCGTCCATCACCGTGTCGTCATAGATCACGTCCTCGGGCACCATCTTGTAGACGTGGCACGCCGGATGGATGGTGGCGCGGATACCGCTGACGTCAACGACCTGGTGCTGCCTGATGCGGTCGCGCATCACATGCAGCCATTCCGAATAATGCACGACCTCTTCGGGGATCAGCAGCTTGCCGTCGACCAGGCGGCCGAGCTTGCCGAGGATCTTCTTCACCTGCTCGCGCAGCTCGGCCGAGTGCATCAGAAAGATGCGCATCTCCTTGTAATTGCCGAAAGAGGTGCCGCAATGGACGAGCGGATAATAGGTGCCGACCGGGAGGCCCTGCGCCTTGGCCGACACATAGGCCTGGTGGAAATTGCGCAGGAACACGGCGGCGAGACTGACCACGTTACCGATACCGGAGCCGTGATAATTCCACGCCGTGCACGAAGTCTGGTCGGTTTCGTCGAGATAGCGGACGCCAAGCTTGTTCATCAGCCACATCACGCTCGACGGATAGCCCGGGATATTACCGCACTGCCCGCAGGATTTGTGCTGCCAGAGGTTCGTGGTGGGGATGCGTTTTTCCCAGCCGTAGAGGGTGCGCGCCACCACCGGCTCATGCCGCTCATCTATTCGGTGGACCAGAATTTCGCCGTCCTTCTCGAGCTGCCACATGGCGTCGCGGATGTCATGGACGCGGTCCTTGTTGGTCAGCATCGAGCGGCGATCGATCTTGGCTTCCACCCAGGAGGTGGCGGCCCGCGCCTCGCTCGGCGTCAGGTTGGACGGGCGCCATTCGACGCCGAATCCCGTGAACGCCGGCTGACCGTCGTTACGTTTATCGTCCATCGTTTCCTCCATGGATCCTCGGCATTGATCGTCGCCCGCGACTATTTTTGTTAGCTATCCGCGTCCGAATCTTCTTTCTGTTCTTCGAGCCACTCGTTGTACTCGTCTCGCTTCTCGTCCATCACGTCGTTGACGACGTCGAACAGATTTTCGTCGATAGTCTCGAGTTGATCGAGCACGCCAGTCGCCTCCCAGATCGTGTAGAGCTCGACCGACGTCTTAAGATTGACTTCCCACGCCGTATCCATGGTGTGCATGGTCGGCACCGGGATCGCCTTGCGCAAAATGTTGAGCGGTGCATCGACCTTGGTCACGTTCGGCCCCCAATCCGGGAAGGCGTCGCGCGTGATCATGTTGGGGGCGAGCTGATTGCCGGTGGAGATCACCTTGAGCAGCACCCGCGAGAACGGTCGCAGCACATCCTTCGCCGACTGCATGCCGTGCTTGATCGCGACCTCGCGCATGATCATGACGAGCCCGCCGGGAGAATTCTCGAACGGGCAACGGGCGGCGCAGGTGTAGCACTGGGCGCAGGACCAGATCTTTTCCTGCATCGCGTCATAGATGCCTTCGAGATTCTCGGTCCACAGGAGCTGGACGATCTCGCGCGGCGAATAATCATAATAGTGCGCCGAGGGACAGGTCGCGGTGCAGATACCGCAGTTGAGGCAGCCGTGCAGCTCGTGCTCGTAAAGCATGTGCGAGCGAATGTCGTCGAACACCTCTTCAAGCTTCTCGTAGGGGACGACCGGCGTGGGCGATATCGGGTCGCCAATAGTCGTCCGTTCTGCTGCCAGACCACTCATCATCCGTGTGTTACCCTCAATAGGTCAGGACACGCGCATCGTCGTTTTCCATCACATCCTCGATGACCTTGGCGCCACCGACGATGCCTTCGCATTCGGGAATAAGATCTTTCTCGGTCATGTCGAACAGATCGAGGTTGGGGGAGCAGCAATAGAACTTCACCCCGGCGCCGTGCGCGTCCTTGATGAAATCGTAGACCGTCTTGGGCGAGCCGGGCTTGACCACCAGCTTCTCGGCCACGCCCTTCTTCATCAACTGGCCCGCCGTCGCCGTGCAAACGACCTCGACCTCATAATCCATCGCCGCGGCGACGGTGGCCTGAAAGAACGGCGCGCCCAACTCCTCGCCATTGCGAGGGTCGGTATTGACCATGATGATGATGAGCTTCTTCGCCATTCCTCCGCCACTCCTCCGTCCCATTCAAACTATTCTTATTTTTGATTCTGCGCTGCAAGCGACCCTCAGATAGATGGTCGAAACGCGAGTTATAAAAATACATATTCTAGTATTTGAATATATGCTATAGGGTACTGGAAAAATATTCGTTGTTCGGGAGAGAGCGGTTCCTAAGGAGACGGCTGCATCAAATGCGTCGCTTGGATCAGGCCCACCATGACTTCGCCCAGCGCGGCGGCGATCTGGCCCTGCGCGGAGCGCAGATCCGCGAGCGTTTCTGCAGTGCCCTCAGGCACTTCGTCGAATTCCATGATCAGATCCTCGATCATCGCCGACTTGATTCCCGGATGGCCGAGGAACCCGAAGCAATTATCGCGGATCTGAAAGAGCACGGGCTCACCGACAGAATCGACCGCAAGAATATTGGCATCGGCGGGAAGCATCGGGCGATCGCGCATATACACGGCGATCGGGAACGTCTCCGGCAAATGACCACCCAGCGCCTGCGGCACGACGCGTCGCGCCGTGTCCACGACAAAACGCAGCGGCGCTTCGTCGGCGCCGCCCCCAGCCTCGGTCGCGAGTATGCAGGCACCAATACCGATGCCGATGATGGGCAGCCCGCGCGCGAGGAAATCGCGCGTCAACCGCAATTCCGGCCCGAGGCTGGGAATCAGACTACCGCTGACCACGCCCAGCGGTCCGGCGCCGAGAATAATGAGACCGTCATATTCCTCTGCCGTGACGGGGATCGCGCCTCCGGGCGTGAACGGCCGGCAATAGCGGAAACGGATGTTGCGGCCTTCGAAGTGATCCTCCATCAGGCCGAGATAGTCCGATTCAAAATGCTGCACGACGCAGAGCGTTTTCATGTCCTCGCCACGCCTGAATGAAAAGAAGACCGCATGCGGCACTGGTGCCACATGCCAACCTAGATATATGATTTTTTGCATGTGAATGCGGGGAGCACAATGGCGTGGTTCGACAAATTGCGGGAAATCGAGCCCTTTGACGATCTGCCGTTCGATCGCGATCTCGTCGACGTTCTAGAGGTGGCGGCGCGCGAGCGTACACTCGGACCAATGCGCTTTTACACGCCAACCTTCCGCGCCTATGCCAGCGACGAACTCAAAGGCTGTGGCAAGGCGAGCTTTCCCGCCTTCTCCATCACCGGCGGCGCCTGCGCGCTGAATTGCGATCACTGCCAGGCGAAAATCCTGGAGCCAATGATCCCGGCAACCAGTCCGGCGGAACTCGACCGCAAGGTGCGTGACCTTGTGCTGCTCAAGAACCTGCGCGGGTTTCTGCTTTCCGGAGGATCGAACCGACGCAACGAGGTGCATACGATCGCTATTACCCCACCATCGAGAAGCTCAAGCGGGACTTTCCCTATCTGCGGATAGCCGTGCATTCGGCCCTACTCGACGAACGGCGCGCCAGGCTCATGCAGGACGCAGGCGTCGATGTCGCGATGATGGATGTGATCGGCGCGCAGGAGACGATCCGCGACGTCTATCACCTGGACCGCACAGTGGCGGATTTCGAGGCGACGCTCGCTGCGCTGTCGGCGACCTCGATGGACGTTGTGCCGCACGTCGTCATCGGCTTGCATTATGGCCGGCTGCTCGGCGAGCACAACGCGCTCGACATCATTTCGCGCTACAAGGTCGCAGCGTTGATCCTCGTCGTGGTAACACCGATTTACGCGCCGGCGGATCGTCCCTTCGCCACCATATCCACCGACGACGTGGCCAAGGTTCTGGTCGCCGCCCGGCAACGCATCGACCATGCGCCGGTTCAACTCGGCTGCGTTCGGCCTGCGGGCCGCCACAAGCTGATCACCGACGCCTATGCGGTGATGGCGGGCTTCGACGGTATCGCCTATCCGGCGGAAGGAATTGTCGCACTTGCGCGCGCCATCGGTCGGCCGGTCGAACAGGAACACGCCTGCTGCTCGATCGCACTCGACGGCTTGGGCGGACGGAAGGCCTGCGCAGCATGAAGGACCGGATGGGCAACGAAGCTCCAGACGTCGTGGTCGTCGGGCTTGGGCCGGCTGGAAGCCGGGCGGCCGCGGTTGCCGCTGACGCCGGTTACGGCGTCGTTGCCATCGAACGCCGCGCCGAGGCGGGGTGCCCAGTGCAATGTGCCGAGCTCGTGCCGACCATGATCGAACGGGACGTACCCGGCGTACGGACGGTAACTCGGCAGATGGTCGCTCGCATGCTGACCTTCACCGAATTTGGATCACCGAACGAAACGCCGGATTTTCGCGGATGCATGATCGACCGGGCCGCGTTCGACCGGATGCTCGCTGCCGAAGCCGCGCGAGCGGGAGCAGACTGCCGATACGGCCGATCCGTGGTTGCTATAAGCGCCGACGGAACGATCCGCATTTCAGATGGCCGAATACTGCAACCGCGTGTTCTGATTGGCTGCGACGGTCCCCATTCGCGGGTCGGTGCCGCCATTGGCCAGATCAACCGCGCGCTTGTCGACACGAGGCAACTTACGGTGCCGCTCGTGCTTCCGCACGATGCCACCGATATCTTCCTCAGCGCCGACTATCGCGGCGGCTACGGCTGGCTTTTTCCCAAGGGAGCGGTCGCCAATGTCGGCATCGGCGTGGTGATGGAGGAACGTCAACGGCTAAAGCCGATGCTCACCGAACTCTTTACAAGGCTTTCCGCATCAGGCCGCATCGGAACGCGCGCATTCGCCACGACCGGCGGTGCTATTCCAGTAAGCGGCCGGCTGCACTCGATCGCTCGTCTCGGGGCAATGCCCGTCATGTTGGCCGGCGACGCGGCCGGTTTGACCAACCCGGTTACCGGCGCGGGCATCGCCTCAGCGGTGCAATCGGGAACGCTCGCCGGACGCGCCGCGGTGGATTGGCTTGGCGGACGAGCAACAGCTCTCGGCGGCTACGAGGAGGAGCTCGGCGACATTTTCGACGCATCCCTCGACCGCGCGCTGCGTCGACGACGGGAAGTACTCGCGCGCTACCAAGGCGGCGGTCGCCCCGATGCGCGAGCCCTCGCCAACGGATGGATCGGTTCGTCCAATTATTGGGCGGCATGAAGCCGCCAAGACCAAGAGAGGAAGTCATGAGCTGTCTCGAAATGCCAAGACAACCGGCACCCGATTTCCTCGACGATCAAAAACGCGCATTCAACGATCCGGAAACGATGCAGCCACGTGTGCCCGGCGCGGTGCCGGCAGAGGCGCGCAATGGCGCGCGGGTGAAAACGCAGGACGTGCAGCCCGAGGGCGTCTACCTGCCGAACTACAATTTTCTTACTCCCAACATGCGTTCGCCGGAATACGTCCAAATGTCGACCGCGGCGGCGATCACGCTCGGCGTCATGCAGGGTTATATGCATCGCACCAGCTGCACGCGCTGCCTGAACCTGTTGCTTACATATCCCGAAGGCTGCCGCGCCAACTGCGCCTATTGCGGGCTTGCGCGCCATCGCGAGGCCGAGCGCAACTATGCCGACCGCAACTTCATCCGCGTCGACTGGCCGGCAGTTCCTTACGACCAGGTGATCGACATCGTCGCCGCGGGCGGCGACGGCGGACGCTTCCACCGCATGTGCATCAGCATGATCACGCACCCGCGCTCCGACGATGACACCCGCGTCGTGCTGAAGAAGTGGGTCGAGCGCATCAAGCAGGTGCCGGTGTCGATCCTTTCGAACCCAACTACCATGACGCGGCTGGACGTGCAGGAACTGTACGATCTCGGCGCGGAAATTTTCACGGTCGCGCTGGATGCCTGCAATCCAGAGGTGTTCGACCGCACCCGTGGACGCGGCGTGCAGTCCCCGCACAGCTGGGACAAATATTGGGAAATCCTCCATGCCGCCGCGGAAATTTTCGGTCCCGAGCGGTTCGGCGCGCATCTCATCGTCGGCATGGGCGAAAGCGACCACGACGTGCTCACACAGGTGCAGAAAATCCGCGACCTCGGCGGCCACAGCCACATGTTTGCCTTCTTCCCCGAACGCGGTTCGCTCATGGACCATCTCCCGCCGGTGCCACGCCCGCAATGGCGCCGCGTTCAACTCGGCCGTTACCTGATCGACTACCGCAACCATCGTCTGGAACGCATGCGCTTCGACCACGCTGGCCAGTTGGTCGATTTCGGTTTGCCGAAGGACGAACTCGACGCGGTGATCGACGCCGGCGTTGCGTTCCGCACGTCCGGCTGTCCGGGCAAGGAGGCGGCGGATGTCTCGGCCTGCGACCGGCCCTACGGCGATTTACCGGTGCGCGATATCGCCTCCTATCCGTTCAAGCTCAAACGCCAGGACATTCGCAAGGTGCGAAGCCAGCTGTGGCGCGGACTGCCAAAATAGACGAGGACCCCTGCCATGGCCTCCGACACTGAAAAGCCATTTCGCGTGATCGATACCGGCATTCGCGGCGGGCGAGCAAATATTGCGTTCGACCAAGCACTGATCGAGGCGCACAGGGCCCGGCGGATTCCCGACACGATCCGGTTTCTACGCTTTCGACCCTCGGCCCTCGTCGGCAACCATCAGATCCTGAACCACGAGGTGCGCCTCGACTATTGCAGGACCAGGGGGATCGAAGTCGGCCGCCGGATCACGGGAGGCGGCGGTCTCTATCTCGACGAGGGCCAGATCGGGTGGGAACTCGTGTTCGATCGCGCGAGCCTCGGCCACTTGGATCTCACGGAGACAACGCGACGAATTTGCGAGAGCGCAGCACTCGGCCTCAACAAGCTCGGCGTTCCAGCGCGCTACCGTCCGCGCAATGACATCGAGGTCGAGGGCCGCAAGATCAGCGGTACTGGCGGCTTCTTCGACGGCGACACCCTATTCTACCAAGGCACGCTGTTGATCGATTTCGACCCAGGGGAGATGATCGCGGCCCTCAAGGTGCCCGTCGAAAAGCTCGCCAAGCGCGACCTCGCATCAGCGCGCCAGCGCATTGTCACCATGCGCGAGATCCTCGGGGACAGGCTTCCCGACCTCGCGACGATCTATCAGGGCCTGCTTGAAGGATTCGCGGAGGGACTAGGTATCCTGCCGCAATGGGGTGATGTTTCCGCTTACGAGGAGGAACTCGCCGACCGGCTGTATCGCGAGGAGATCGGCCGCGATGAATTCGTCGAGATGGTCAACGCCCCCGAGGTGGACGACACGCTGGTCAGTGCCTCTCTGACACGGAGCGGCGGGAGCCTGCGCGCCGATATTCGCCTGGAAGGGCCGGAGCGCCGCCGCATTCGCGAAGCGCTGATCACCGGCGATTTCTTCGTCACGCCACCACGCGCCATCTTTGACCTGGAGGCGGCCCTGCGCGGCGCCGAATTGGCCGACGCCGAGGCGATCGTGGACAATTTCTTCTCACGCGCGCCGGCCGAATTCCTCAACCTCGGTCCCGCCGACATCCGCGATGTCGTCCTCGCCGCCACGCAACAGTTGAGCTTCGTTGCGGCCGGTCATCGTCTCCGCGGCCATCGTATCGCGGCGGCGTGTGCGGACAGGCCGCCCCTGGTGCTGCTCCACGATGCCCTGGGCTGTGCCCGACTCTGGCGCGACGTCCCGGAGCGGCTTGCGGCGGCGACCGGTTGCACCGTCCTGGTCTACGATCGCTGGGGGTCCGGCGACTCGGCGCCGCTCGAGCCACCGCATTCGCGGCACTATCTGCTCGACGAGGCCCTGGAGTTGCTGCCGGAGGTGCTGCGGGCGACGCAGATCCGACGTCCGATCCTGGTAGGACACTCCGACGGCGCCGCGATCGCGCTGACCTTCGCCGGCGCTTTTCCCGATCTGGTCGGTGGCGTCGTCGCGATTGCCCCGCACCTCTTCCGCGAGCAACGAACGATTGCAGGTATTGCCGATCAGATCACTGACTTTGAGCACGGTGATCTCAAGGCGCGGCTCGCACGCTATCACGGCAGCAAGACCGATCAATTGTTTCGCCGGCTCGTCGATGCCTGGACCGGAGAGGAACCGCGCGCCTGGGGCATCGAGCAGTACATCCGACAAGTTCGCTGCCCGGTGCTTGCCATTCAGGGCACCGAGGACGAGTTCTTCACGCGCGTGCAGCTCGACGCACTCGAGGCCCTCGTGCCCGTCCCGATCGAGACCTGCTTCCTGCCGGGCTGCGGCCATGCCCCGCACCAGCAGGCCGCCAAGGCGGTGGTCGCCGCCGCCGCGCAGTTCATCGATCGCGTAACGACCGACGCCAACATTGAGGCTGCGCCGGGTTTCGGCTAATGAACATACTGGTCAAGATCCTGGAGAGCCCCGTCCGTCCAGAAATGCGCAAACTAAGGATTACTTGCGATGGAAGGAGTGAACACCGCCGCCGGTTCGGCGTCGCCGCCCATCGGCAAACGCGCAATACTTTCATCGCGTCACCGGCAGAAGGTACGATAGAGCGCTGAGATGACTTCGACGACATCCGGCCGCGCAAGCGAGTAATGGACGCTCTTTCCGTTGCGGCGCGCCTCGACGAGATCGTCCGCGCGCAGTCGCGCGAGCTGCTGCGACACGGCCGCCTGGCGTATCTGCAAAATCTGCTCAAGCTCGTTGACAGTTTTTTCTCCGTCAATCAAAAGACAGAGGATGAGAAGACGATTCTCGTGCGAAATTGCCTTGAGGAAATCGCTTGCCTTTCGCGCGTTGTCGAGCATGGCGTCGGTGTCGATTGGCGGTTTTGTAGGAAAGCGTTTCTTCCGCTTGCCTGTCGATAGCGTTGGCATTGGGAGTTCAGATAACCTCTCGTCACGATCTCTCTTGCTTACTCATAAGCATTTTGCACTGCGGTGTCCACGGCCTGAAATGAATTTCGAAACCTCTGGACGAAAAACGCGCCCGTTAAGCTCGACGCAACGACGGTTGCGATATTCAATTATTTGAATAATAGAATAGCATTAGCGGCTGGGAGATGCGGTGAGGACTACGGAATGCCGCTGACAGGCCGGCGAAAATCGCCATATGCGCGACGACAGCGCTGTTCACCAGTTGCGGTGCTCGGTGGCGCTCCTGTGCATCAAGTACCAAGTCAAGCTGCTGGCTGGACCTATCAATACAACGAGGTGCCGGCGCGGATAGCGGCATAACCGAGTGCTGATGTGGACATGGGGAGCTGAAGTTTCGCATGAGCGAGCTCGAGATGACTACAATCGTCGGAATTGGCGGCTTCGCCGTCGGTCTCGTATTCGGAGCCGTCGTGCAGCGCACCAATTTCTGCACGATGGGCGCGATGTCCGATCTGGTCCTGATGGGAGACGGGCGCCGCTTCCGTGCCTGGGTGCTTGCGATCGCGGTCGCGATCATCGGCACACAGGCTCTTCACTTCGGCGATGTCGTCGACATCAACAAGTCGATCTATCTGACATCCAATCTCGGCTGGCTCGGTGCAACCCTCGGGGGTGCGATGTTCGGCTTCGGCATGACTCAGGCGGGGGGCTGCGGCAGCAGAACGCTGGTGCGCCTCGGTGCTGGCAATCTGAAATCGCTCGTCGTTACACTGGTGCTCGGCATCGTTGCCTATATGACCTCGCGCGGCCTGTTCGCGCTGATACGGATGCAGCTTGAGACCGCCACCAACATCGATCTCAAGGCACGCGGGCTCAGCAACCAGAGCCTCGGCGAAATGGCGGGCGCTGCAGTCGGGCTGCCAGCCGGCCCCGCGCGCATTGCCGCGGCCGCCGCGCTCGCTTTGGCATTCCTGGTCTATTGTTTCAAGGATCCGAGCTTCCGGCGCAGCGCTCCCGACATTGCCGCCGGTCTGATCGTCGGCCTCACCGCCGTGGCCGGCTGGATCGTCACCGGCGTCCTTGGGGCCGATGAATTCAACCCCGTCCCACTCGCCTCGATCACCTTCGTGGCGCCAGTCGGCGAAAGCCTGCAATATCTGATGACCTTTACCGGCTCGACCATCAATTTCGGTATCGCCGTCGTTGCCGGCGTCATCACCGGCAGCTTCCTGATGGCCGTGGCGACTGGAACGTTCCGAGTCGAAAGCTTCGCGGACCGCAACGATCTGGTGCGTCATCTCTATGGCGCGGCACTGATGGGCGCCGGCGGCATCATGGCGCTCGGCTGCACCATCGGTCAGGGCATCACGGGGATGTCGACGCTCTCTGCCGGCAGCGCGGTTGCCTGGCTGTCGATCCTCGGCGGCGGCTATCTTGGCATCAAGTGTCTCGAAGAGGGATCCCTCGGCGGCGCGATCCGGGCAGTGCTCACGCGCGGCTGACAGGCTTCACCGAACTACGAAACCAACACCCCTTGCGATGACTCCTCCGCAACAAGATCGGTTGGCCCGCACTCAGTTTGCGAAACCGATCATGCCGACGCTGGTTGGCGGCGTAGGAAATCACAGAATTCGTAGGTTAGCGGGCTAGATCGTAGCCCGTGGTAGCGGCTATTCGATTCACACATTTTCGAGCCTCAGAGTGGTGCCGAATTTGATGCGGCGGAAGGCTTCGAGGCCTATTCGCATCACCATTGGACCGGGCTTTCCATAATAGGCGGTCCATCCACCGAGCCGAGCAATGACCCAGGCTGCGAAGGCAAGTGTACCTTTTGGATGTGGGTTCTTTTGCTTGGCAGTGGTCCCTTCGAGTTGAGAAGACAGGGCTTCCAGCACAGGCTGGTCATCCGGGTCGAAAGCCTCGACCAGTTCTTCCTCGGTCGTTCCGTCACGGGCGCGGACCAACTGCATGATCGTGACCGCCGCCACAGCGGCTGCGGCGACGAACTTGATCATGACCTTGGGTTCGCCAATGTCAGCCTCCTCGATATCAAAACCCGCGGACTTGAGCGTGCGGAAGAACTCCTCGATGGTCCAGCGCCTGCGGTAGAGATCTACGATCCGGCGTGCTTGTTTTGCGCTTCTCACAACATGTGTGGTGAGGAGCCGCCAATGGATCGGCTCGCCATTATACTTCGATGGCAGTTCCCGAACGTCCACCATGGTCAGGCGGATCGTAGCGGGTAGATCAGGGGCGGGGCTTGGATGTGGCCTGCACAACGTCACAGGCGAGAAGCGCAAGGCAAGCTCAGCCGTCCGCTCCTTGCGGCCCGGCGCCGCAGGAATCTTCACGCTGAACCGCGCCGCCTCCGGTAAGCTATCAACAAACGCAAACAGCTGCGCAGATGTCCCGGACGGCAGTTCGATCTTGCGGTTCCAGGATGCCCGGATAATTAGCTCCACATTCGCCGGACGTCGCGCGAAGTGCTCGTAAATGTCGCTTTCCCGGTCGGAGATGACGGTCACGCTACGCGCGCTCGATAATACCGCGCCGGATTGTGCCACCACCGAGAGCCAACGTTGGGACTCCTTGTCCGCTGTTGCTCGCGAGCGCCGGGGCGTCACCACGCCCTTGTCCCGATTCCAGACCTGGGCATCAACAAGACCCAGCAACGCACCATTGCCGGCATCAAGCGCGAGCGCAGCATGCAACAGCAGCCCACGTACTCCGCCGCCCTTGCCAACAGGTCCATACCCATTGTCTCGCGCACGCCGTCCGCCAAGCGCCAGTTCGCTGCTATCCTGAACCACGATGATCTCGCGACCAGCAACACGCGCCGCCGTGCGCGAAGCCGCATGGCTCGCCATCTCTGCGACACCTACCCTTTCGTTGCGCAAAAAACGCGTGAACCGCACCTCCTGTGCCCGGTTCCCTGCAAGGCGCCGAATGCACGAACAAGGCCGCCGAACGAGGGCCGCATGCAACGACGCCCCCCTTTTTCCAGGCGACGATCGCCAAATCGCCCCAGTCCAATCTCCATCGACATAAGACCACCCTCCGCGAATCCAACACCCACCAGGGAATCAGTCTCCATCAATCTCTGCAACAAAGATGTGTGCATTCGATAGCGTGGTAGCGGGGAGCGCTACCGTCTTTCCCGACGCCAGCCGATCCTACGATATTCCCTCCGGTCGTCCACATAATTCAAGCCTTGCCTGGAAAATGGAAACGCACCGGGCGTGGCATCAGCTCGTCCGCAACCGACGCTTTGCGTTTAGTCGGTTTGCAACATAAAGCCATCGAAGAACGCCGCGAGCTGAGTATAGCCATTGAGCGGGAGAATATGTGCGACATATTGGTCTGGGCGCACGACAACCATGCACCCCACCTTCCGGTCGATGCCGCGCATCGTAAAGATGTCATGACCACCCTTGAGATCAGGGCAGAACATCTTCTCGTAGTCGAGCAGCCCGTACCGCCCCTTCCGCGGCAGCAGAAAAGCCGGCATCGCCGAGATCGCGAGCTCGCGATGGCCTTGCTGAAACACCGCGCGGACATCGATCACGGAGTTGATATCCGCGCCCGCCGACGTGTATCGCTTGACCGGCGACTCCCGCGCCTCTCCGAGGAAGTTGCACAGGGCGCGGATGGCGGAGTTGGACGCTGCGGGATCCCCTGCCCCGGCAAAGGCGAAGATGCGAAAGCGGCCGTCCGCCTTGACGACGTGGCCAAGGTGAACGGGTTTTGCATCCGCAAGACGGATAACGGGCGCGGAATGGAAACGCTTGCCGATCATGAATCCTTCCGCGAGATGCTGGTGGCTCGATTCGCCGGTCAGAAGCGAAGGGCGGTAATGCGTCGCGGTGCCCGCGGTGTAGCGCCCATGCCGGACGAAATAGTCCTGCGTCTTGGCGGGGTCAGCCTCCTGCCCGTCTCCCTTGGCGGATGCGAGGATCGCCGCCCATTCGCGATCGAAGTCGATGAGCTCCTTGGCAATGGCCCGCCGCTCCGCTGAATAGCTGTGCAACAGATGCGGCGCGCAGCGCTTGCGCAGGACGGAGACCAACTTCCATCCGAGATTGAAGGTGTCCTGCATGGAAACGTTCATGCCCTGCCCCGCCTTCGGGCTGTGCGTGTGGCAGGCATCTCCTGCGATGAACACGCGCGGCAGGCGCGTCGCAACCTCCGCCTCCGGCACGTCGTCGAACCTGTCCGTCAGCCGCTGGCCGATTTCGTAGACCGACCACCAGGCGATCTCCTTCACCTCGAGCGTATAGGGCGTAAGAATGCGCTTCGCCTTCGCGATCACGTCGTCGGCGGTGATGTTGCGGTTCGCGACCCGCTCGCCGATGTCGAGTTTTGTCAGCTCGACATAGATGCGGACGAGATAGCCGCCTTCCCGCGGGATAACGAGGAGGCTGCCGTCATTCGCCGACTGGATCAGCGACTTACAGCGGATGTCGGGGAAATCGGTCACAGCGAGGACATCCATGACGCCCCAGACGTGGCTGGCGGAATCGCCATGAAGCTCGCGGCCGATCGACTTGCGCACCGCGCTGCGCGCGCCGTCGCAGCCGACGACGTAACGGGCTTTCACGGTCTCGACCTTCCCCTCGTGCTGGGGATCGAGCCGCTCGAACCTGGCGGTGACGACGTGGTCGCCAAAGCCTGCAGCAGGATTGGTCGTGAGGTCGAGCAGGCGCCGCGCATAATGCGGCGCGAGCTTTGCAGCCGACCTTCGCATGACATCGAGGAAAAAATCATGCACGCGCGCCTGGTTCAATACGACATGCGGAAACTCACTCAGCCCGTCTTCGACGTCCTGCACCCGGCCGCTGCGGACGATGTTTCCATGCTGCTTCTCGTCCGACTTCCAGAAGGTCGTCTCGTTGATCCAGCAGGCCTCCTTCATCACGCGTTCGCTGAAGCCGTGGGCGTGGAACATCTCCATCGTGCGGCAGGCGATGCCGTCGGCTTGTCCGAGCTGCAATGGTCCGGCCTTCTGCTCGACGATGCAGGTCTTAATGTCGGGAAACGCCGAGAGCTGCGTCGCTAAGTTCAGACCTGCCGGCCCGCAACCGACGATCAGGACATCGATCTCCTGTGGCAAAGATCCGGATGCGCCCGAGGCCTGATATCGCTCCGCGGGGTCAGAGATTTGCGGGTCGCCCGGCTGGAATCCGTTCAGATGAAATTGCATGAGACCCGCTCCTCCCAGTTCTTTAACCGCCCAGACGGCCTTAGGCCGCAATTTCGATATTGCTCAGTATGCTGACCATCAGTATACTTGTCAACGTCCCTACCCTTGGAGAGTTCGGTGAGAGACAATAGCGATATGCCCGGCCACCTGGCGCGCCGCTTCCAGCAGATTGCGGTGGCGGTGTTCCTGGCTGAGGTCGAGGATGCAGGCTTTGACCTCACGCCCGTGCAATACGCGGCGCTTGCGGCGATCAGGGCGAACCCGGGGATCGATCAAGTGACTCTTGCCGGATTGATTGCCTATGATCGGACCACCATCACAGGCGTCGTCGACCGGCTGGTGCAAAAGGCCTTGCTGATCCGCCAGGCGAGTAGCCGGGACAGGCGCGCCCGCGAATTGCAGATCACCGATGAGGGAAAGCGAGCGCTGCGCGGGATCACGCCGGCGGTCGAGGCGGCGCAGCGGATCATGCTGCGCGGCCTGACCGAAAAGGAAGCAGCGGAGCTGATGCGGCTGTTGCGGAAAGCGATCGCTGCCGGCAACGAGCTCAGCCGCGCGCCGTTGCGGGACGCAGCAACAGGCGAGCGAAGCTGATCATAAGAGGCATCGTGCGCCGGCCAGGTGGAGTCGAAAATGCTTTAATTGACGCCTATCGATGATTTCGGACGCTCGCATCAAGCGTGTTGCTTACAACGCCATCGCGACCGTGATTGCTTCTGTGCCCGTCGCGCCGAAACATTTCGCCCGAACAGCGGCAGGGATCGATCCTGAGCGTGGCGGCGTGGCACCGAGATAAAAATGCCAGCGTTCGCACTATGACGACGCCGCCTTTGACATCTGACTCCGTTGCAATTCCTTCGCGCTCGAAAAGCGGTTCGACGCCAGTGGCAACTGACTGAAAGAGCTTACTTACCTTTGGGCGGAAGTGCCGCTGGCGTCACTTCGGTTGCAAAGCTTACTCGTGATCAATGCGCGCATGCACCGCTGCCAGGGCGCGCACAAACGTAAGCAACGTGCCGCCGAAAGCAAGAGGCCGGCAACTGAGGCGCGGCCCACCTCCCCTACAGGATAGCGCATACTATTGGGATGGCGCCCGAATGCTTTTTTGCAGTTGCGACAGGATTTTACGAATTACAGCGCGCTGCGACTTGTCCCAATCTGGCCGGTTTGTAAGGCTTGGAACCGTTAGGGCATGTTCAAGAACCTTGATCGCCTCCGTCAGTTCGCCCTGGCGATAGAGAAAGTCTCCGTAGAAATAGTTCGCATCCAGTCCGTTCGGTGCATACCTGATCGCTTCCTGATGGAAGTAGCGCGCTTTCACCTTGTCGCCGAAGCCTATCGGGAATCCGGGTACTCCGTCATATAGCAGACCAAGAGTCGTCGGCGGTGCCGCATCCATGGTCGCAGGGGCGGTCTTTTCAACCGTCTCCAGAATATCTCGCGCCCGCTTTGCCAACTCCAAAGCTTTCAGGGGGCTGCCATTCTCGTTGGCCAAGGATGCTTGCTCACTGGTGAGGATCCCAACCCAAACGATCGGGTCAGGGATATTTTCGTATTGCTCCGCGATTTTTCCCGCGCGTTGCGCCAATTCTGCCATTTGCCTCTCTTGGTCATCGCGGTCAATGACCCGTAGTTTCACATGTTCCCAATCGTGCGAGAGACGTAAAAGCTCGGATTTCAGAGACGGAATATCGCCCGCGTACGCGCTTGCAGACAGCGCGCCGAGTAGAAGCGTCCTAAGCAAAAATGTCGCAAGTCCCTTTAACACCAGATTTTCTCAAAGATTTTTAGAGCAATCCATTTTGCGGCAGGCGGCGAGCCTCTCGCTCTATATCCGCACGCGGCGATGGCTGGGCCACGGTCGTCAATGCAGAGCGGCGAAGTGACCCTACGTGAACGGCCAGCAGATGCGAGAAGATACGAGGATGCGCTGCCAATTTACGAAACGCCATTCGGCGCAATCGATCATTGCCGTCCAAAAGCAGCAGAGTTCGCGCCATCAGCCGCGGCATCCGCCCCATCCGGCGATGGCTTGCGTCGTAGCTCTTAAGATCGCCCACAGCGAGAGCCGTCGCGAGTGAATTCGCCTGCCGGAACGCCAGGGCGAGCCCTTCCCCAGTAACAGCATCAACTGAACCGGATGCATCACCCACCAGAGCTATGCGTCCAGCGACAACGGAACGCAGCCTTGTGGACATCGAGATTGCGCCGCGAACTGAGCCGACCAGCCCTGCGCCACTGAGATGGCTCGCGAGCATCGGAAACATCTCAGCCAGATCCGAACCCCTAATATCTCCCTTGCCGATCATCGCAACACAGACTTCGTCCACGCCAACGGGCGTCACATAGGCTTGACAATCCTTTCGCCAATAAACCTCAACAAAATCAGTCCACGGCCGCACCCTGAAGTGCTGACGCAAGCCGATCCGGCGCGTCCCATTCCAATCAGGCGCAAGCCCGGCCCACCGACGCACGCTGGAATGAAAGCCGTCAGCGCCAACGATCCATCGACAGCGGATCGTTCGGCCGTCGACAATGACCCCGGCGAGATCAAGTCCCTCTATCTTCCTTCCCCATAATGCTACGACGCCAACGTCTCTCGCGCGCTCTACCAGGACCCGATGGAGCTCAGTTCGCCGCACTCCCAGACCGCAGTTGTGATCTGAAAACGACGCCTTGGCCTCGAGCTTCTCGTCCAAGAATCGGATGCCGCGGAAGCAGACCCCATTTTCGCTGCCCAGATTCACACCTATCCGACGCAACGCATCAAGTGCATCGGGCATAAGACCTTCCCCACAGGCCTTGTCGATTGGCGGCTGAGCATGATCCGCAAGGATGACATCGAGGCCCACTTGACGCGCAGCCAAAGCAGCGGCAAGTCCGGCCGGTCCACCACCAACAACGAACACATCAGTCTCACCCGATGGGAGGCGGGACATCACCATTTCAACAGGATCATTTCCAGACAGAAGCCAGGCCCCATGGCCATTAACACACCGTAGGTTCCTTGCGGCGGCGTGTCATTCATCAACACCTCCTCGAGCACGAGCAGAACCGAAGCGGACGAGAGGTTGCCGAACTGCCGCAGGCATTCCCACGATCTATCCAGGTCGCTGTCCTTTAATTCCAGCGTGCCTTGAATTGAGTCCAATACCTTAGGGCCGCCCGTGTGGATCACCCAATTGCCAATGTCGGCACGACGAAGCTGGTGCTTGCCCAAAAACGCATCGATATCTCCAGCAAGCCTTCCCTTGATCAGCTCTGGCAACTGCGGCGAGAGCACAATTTTGAATCCGCTTTCCGAAATATCCCAACCCATGATTTCTTCGGTGTCAGGATAAAACACCGAACCGGTGCCGAGGATTTGCGGACCAGAACGTGAAGATCGGGAGGATCCATTCGGATTTCGGTGGACCGTTCTCGAGCCTCTGACAATGACTGCCGCCGCGCCATCGCCAAAGAGCCCGGATGCAATCAAATTGGCCGTTGAAAAATCCTCCGGCTGCATCGTCAGCGAGCATATTTCGACGCATAAAATTGCCGCTGTGTGGTCGGGATAGGCAAGCGCATAGTCGGCAGCCCGTGTCAGTCCGATCGCGCCTCCCGCGCATCCGATGCCAAAAATGGGTGTGCGCTTGATATCCGGTCGCAGCGTCATTCGATTGATCAGGCGCGCATCCAGCGAGGGACTTGCGATGCCTGTTATCGAGACCACGATAAGCGCGTTCAAATCTTGTCGCGACATCCCCGCGCGATCGAGCGCCGTGTCAATCGCACGCGCCCCCAACTCTTCTGCCGCCTCCAGCCACGCGGCATTAGCCTCACCCCAAGTGCAAAATTTCGGGTACCTGTCTAACGGAAATGCCAAATGACGGAAGTCCACCCCGACCCGCGAATGGAGCCAATCGAGTTTTTCTGGCTCCTGTAGTTTGGCATCCCAATAACTTTTGAACGCCGTTGTGATGACGTTCTGGGGAAATCGGTGCCCCGGCACGGCACTCGCTACGCTGGCGATCCTCACAGATCCCGCCCTTTGTTCTCGGTGCGCCGTTTGGATTCCCTTAGTCGCTTGTTCGAGCCGGTTTTCAGCTTACTCACTTCGTATTCTTCTTTCCCAAAGCCAATAATTAGCGTCACTTGCACGAACATTATCGAATGGAATTCCACGACCGATTACATCGACCGAAAGAGGCGTTGGCCGATTTTGACAGGCTCGACCCAGAAGCTGCTGGAATTGTGAATCGAATCCATCGTCCGATCGAGAGCAGACACAAAGCGCTCGATCTGAGTATCTTCAATCGTAAGAGGTGGAGAGACCTTCAATACCATGAAATCGTTGCCACAGACCTGACTCAAAATTCCATGATCCCGGAACAGGTGCATAACAACAACCTGGCCAAAAAGTGCCGGATGAATTTTCGAAAGCGTTTCGAAGCCGAGACGAAGTTTCAACGTCTTTGGCGACTTGAACTGGACAGCGTTGAGCAGACCGATACCTCGGACCTCGCCAAACATTTCATATTTTGACAAACGCTCCGTAAGAATGTTTCGAAGCTTCTCCCCCGCCATTGTCGCGCGCTTGCCGAGTTGTTCATCCTCCAGGACATCAAGCGTCGTCAAACCGGCACGCATTGCGAGGCCATTTTCGCTGAAGGTCGACGTATGGACGAGCGAGCGCTTGATCGAACTATAAACCGATTTATAGATGTCGTCCGACATCAGCACTGCACTGCACGGAACCAGTCCGCCGCTGATCGCCTTTGCCAACACCACCATGTCGGGCTCCACGTCAAACTGGTGGGCAGCAAGAAACGAACCGGTCCTGTAGAATCCCGTCTGCACCTCGTCCAGGACAAAGAGCGTTTTATATTTCCGGCACAGCTCCTGAACCTTTTTGAGATAGTCGCCGGACGGCAGGATAACGCCGGCCTCGCTCTGAATAGGCTCCAAGATAAATGCGGCAAAGGATCGCTTGGCAAGCTTGAGTTCAAGATCGTGCAGGTTGCCGTATGGAATGAATTCCGTATCCGGCAATAGCAGACCAAATCCTTTCCTCCAGAAATCATTGGTCATAAGCGAAAGTGCGCCGCAGGTAAGTCCGTGAAATCCGCCCGATGCGGCCAGAATCCCGGATCGTCCGGTATGAGCACGCGCGAATTTGATCGCGGCCTCGACACCCTCACTACCTGAGCTGCCAAAGAACACCTTCGCGAGTCGGCCTCCCGCCAGCCTGCAAAGCCTTTCGGCAAGCTCTCCGGCCAAGATCGGTACGTGGCTCTGCAGCATCGCAGGCCCCGCTTTATCAAGCTCATCCTTCAGTGCCGAGATAACACGCGGATGATTGTGGCCGATGTTGTGAACGCAGTATCCCGAATTGAAATCGATAATCACCCGGCTATCTGCCGTGTGAAGCTCAGCTCCGCTGCAACGGATATAATTCACATTCATCTGCAACGCGTCGAGCAGCCTGACCCACTGAGGGTTGACGTACTGCGTGTAAAGATCCTCGCCGACATCCGCGTCAGGCATTATTTGAAGCATGAAATCCTCTTAACTCTCATCCGCGAAACTTAAACATGTCCTTGTTAGGCATGAGCGTTGGCTGCTGTCCTGCGGGCGCTAACAGGCGCGCAGTAAGTTTTATCCGCGGTCGCCAGTAGTCCGCGTATTCCGAAAGGGAGCGCCACGCTTTGAATTCTTATTGCGGCACGCTGAAACCCCGCATTTTCGAGGAGTTTCCGCAATTCGCTCGCGTCGAAGGTCCGATGCGTATCCGGGCCCGCGAAAGGCCACTTTTCCATCGTTTCGCGGGCCGTCACATAGATCACCAGACGACCGCCTGGTTTTAAAACCCGAACGACTTCAGCGGCGTCATTGCCGCCGGGGTCAAAGAAGTACGCCGCATTGACGAGCAGGATCTTGTTGAATGTGCAATCGATCCAGGGAAGCGGACTGAATTGTCCTTTGATGAGTTGCATGCGGCCTGCGGCGATCGCAGCCCGATTCATATTTGCGGCCTGTTCGAGCATTCGATCCGACTGGTCTATTCCGAAAATCTTGCCACCTGGCGTGCGCGCGGCAATTGTCCGGAGTGCCCAGCCTGGGCCAAATCCCAATTCAAGAACCTGATCCTTCGGTCCGGGCGCCAATGCATCGATCGCCAGCCGGTTCGGCTTATCGTTGACGATCGCCATGAGCCATCCCGCCAGCGAACCCAAGGCGCCGGTCGGGTGCTGCAACTGGCTGCCGATACGGCGCCATATTCGATCCAGAACGTGATCGGAGCTCGAGATCACGTTGCCATCCCTCAGCAGGCCCCGATGACGATTCGTCACTGCTTTGCTGCGATACTGGCGAGCCGCTCCTCGATCACGAGCCGGCGGTTTTTATCCCAGGCAGGACGGTCGGGATGCTGTGGCAGGCTGAGGGCGTGACGAAATGCTTCCGCAGCCTTGGAATATTCCTTCTGCTCATAGAGGAAGTCACCGTAAAAGTACCAGGCATCGAGCCCCGTTGGCGCAAGTTTGACGGCCTGCTCCAGCAACTGCCGAGCTCTGTCTTTATCCCCAAACCCGACGGGAAAACCCGGGACGCGATAATAGAGCACGCCGAGGCTTGTCGGCGCGCCGGCGTCGAGCTTGGCGGGAGCCATTTTGTATGCCTGTTCCAGGATGTCGCGGGCACGCTTTGCGAGTCCAAGGGCAGAAAACATACTGGCCATGGAGGCGCGTTCACTGGTGATGATGCCGTCCCATATATGCACTTCGGGGCTATCGGGAAAGCGCGCGGCCACGGCGTCGGCGTCTTCACCCAGCGCATTCATTTTCTTGGTTTGCTCGTCTCCTTCGGGAACGCCAAACTTGATCGCCTCCCATGTCGATTGCAGGCGATGAACTTCAGCCGCAGCTGCATCCGCAGCCTGGGCGGGAGCCACGTGGAAACCTGCGATTGCCAGCACAATAAATGAAAAGACTGCTCTGCGTGATGTCGAATTCATGCGTAGTTGCCTTGTTTTCGATTCCAGCCGAAGGGGATGCATAAAAACACTCATGATGAAGGCCGCGACAGCGACCGATCGATGATGCTTGGAAAAAGCCGTTGGATCAGGACATAGATCCTCTCCGGTGCCGGCGCGTAAACGGAATCATGTCCGCTCGCAATCGCCCGCCAGATCTGCCGCGCGACCTTTTCCGGCGGATCCATGTTCATTTTAGTTTTGGCAATCAGACCAGCAAATGCTGCGGCTGCATCGGTTCGCGTTGCACGTGGTGCAGCATATGTTACGCCGATCCCCTTCTGCTTCCACTCCCGGCGCAGGGCGATCGAGAAGCCGCGCAGCGCGAATTTCGTCGCGGAATAGCAGGTGAACTCGGGATATCCGATGTCGCCGAAAATCGAGCCCACATTGACAACGCGCGAGGGCTTTGCAGCAATCAACAAAGGGAGGAGATCCCGCGTCAGCGCCATCGGCGCAATAATATTCGTCCGAAACGTTCGATCCAGCGCAGTATCATCGAACGTCTCCAGCGGCCCGCCCTCGACGAGACCCGCATTGTTGATGAGAAGATCGAGCGATCCTCGCTCATTTCTGATGTGATCGACGATTCGCCGTCGGTCTTCGGGCCGCGTGATGTCGGCTGGAATTATCGAATGCGGAGCCGCTGGTCCGAGGAGAGCACCGGTTGCTTCCAGTGCCTCCTGGCGTCGCCCGCACAACGCTACCGCCATCCCGCGTCGGGATGCCTCGATGCATAGTTCGCGGCCAATACCCGAACCCGCGCCTGTGACCAGGACAAGCTTTTGTTCAGGCTGCATCACTCAGCTCCGCGCGGGCACCGAGATCCAGGAAAATAGATCCATACAAGCGATAGAAGATTTTGGCGTTTTTGATGATGATACGTTGAGTGGCCGGGTCATCGAAGCCGTCGACGAGCTTGCGGAAGAACGCGACATGCTCGATGTCGAGAGACCCGTGCGTACGAAGGTAGGTAAAGCCGGCATCGCTCTGCAGACCAAGTGATGTCTTCAGGGCGTTTGCGAGCTTGTCCGCCAACAGTACCGACATCCCCTCGAGGACATGAACGCTCCCCAAAAAGGCATAGGGGCTGATGTGCTCGATAGCGTAGTAGGCGTATCCAACCATGATCTGACATGGCTCGCCAGACGTGCCGGTTCGAACGACATCCGGATTGCCACCAACTGTTTGGATGTCATCCAGAATCCACTTCTCGTGGCCGCGTTCTTCCTTCATGTATTCGATCAGTGCGTCCTGGTAGCGCTCGTCAGAGGTACGTGAAGCGGCCAACGCAAGGAGCGGGAAAGTGTGCTTCACATGATGGTAGGCTTCGGTGAGGAAGTCGATGTAAAGGCTGCGAGAGGCACCATTTTGAATGGCGTGCTGCACAATCGGTATCGCAAGGAATGCCTCGCGATCTTTTGCAGTCTCGCTCATCAGGCGGTCGTAAAAACTCATTTCCCGGTCCTCTAAATTCTAGAGAATGCTAGATGGTCGCCGCCGGCGAAGGCGGCGCCTTCGCTGCGACGAATTTTTCGATTTCTTTGCGAGCGGGCCGGCCATTGGTCAAAAGCTGGTTGCCGACCGCCTCCTGAAATGACGAGACCACGAAGGCGCGAGGGACCGCATATTCGGGCGTGCCCGAACAACAACCGGCGATCAAATCCAGCACGTCGTTGTGGGTTGCATTGGCAAACCAGGATTCCCCTGGTCCTGACGGGACTATCACAGCGGTCAAATGCGGCTCGCCGTGTCCGACAACAGCGCAAAACGCGACGCGCGGGTCGCCGAGCAGCATTGTCTCGATCCATTCGGGGCTGATGTTCCTGCCGAATGAAGTGACGATGAGACTGTCCTTGCGGCCATGTATCTTCAGGAAGCCGTTTTGATCGATTGCCCCGAGGTCGCCCGTCCGCCAAGGCCGCTGTGCCGGTCCCTGTCCTAGATAGCCATCGGTTATCGAGGGTCCATCGACGACGATCTCACCGTCGTCGATCGAGACATCGAGTCCACTGAGTGGTCGACCGACCGTATCGGAGCGCCGTTCGCCCGGCCGGTTGACCGCGACGACCGAGCAGCATTCGGAAAGGCCGTAGCCTTCGTGGACCGGAATTCCGAACTTCCAGGCCGTTTCAGCCATTTGTTGCGGCACGGGAGCGCCCCCGACTGCTACGAAACGCAGTGAGCTCGGTGCTCGATTGTCCGTTGCCTGAAGTTCTCCCACCCATTGTCTTAGCAACTGCGGCACGACGACACTCGTCGTGGGTCGTTTCAAATCAAATGCCTTTGAGATTCCCTTCGCATCTCCGCGGCCAATCCTTTCGGCGAGCGCGGTATCGAAATGAACGTAGGCCCCGAGCATCGCCGGAATAAAGATGGAGCAGATCGTCTCGAGCAGCAGCGGCAACGGCAGCACCGAAAGATAGGTATCTTCCGCAGTGGCGCCGGTTGCGTTGGCCAGGGCTGCGGCTGACCACGCGATCTGCCCACTCTCATGGCGAACGCCCTTGGGCTGCCCCGTGCTGCCGGAGGTATAGATAATCTGCCCAAATCCATCCGCCGGATCGGGTGAGCCTGTTGCCGCGACATGATCGCTGATCAGCGTGGTCCTCACGCCGGACTGTAGCGTCATTGCCCTTGTTTGATGGGTCGTGAGAATCAATCCTACCGACGCGCTGCGCACGACGTGACCAAGTTGGGCCAAACTGAAAAAGGTCGGCAGCGGCACGGCAACCTTGCCCGCGAGCGCACAGGCAAGCTGGGCGATAACCCAATCGATGCCGTTCGGCGCAAGAATTCCGATCGTTCCGGAATGGGTTTTGAGATTGGCAGCAAGGCCGCTGACTTTGCAGAGGAGTTCGCCGCGGCAAATCACACCCTCGCTATCGCTGACCGCAATTTTGTTGCCGGCCTCCACGGCGTGGCGGTTCAGCGCGTCAAACAACTTACGCATCAACCGATCCCGTACCCAGCATGTCCCCGGGATCGGTCGCGAACACAGGACTTGCGATCGCAAAAGCGATCGGTTCGGAAACATCGTCCGGAGAGCGAAGTCCGCCTGCGTGGTGGATCTCGTCGTGCGCGTCGACGATTACCAATGGACGCGGCGGAGAGACGTCTAGCTGGATACCGGACGTCGCGGCAACGCTCGCGCGCAGGAACCGTCCGGCGCTAATCCGCAAGGGATCGTCGACATCAATCTCAGCTATCTTCGGCATTCGTCAGGTGTTTCCCGGCCGGCGCGCCCCCACGCCGGAACATCGCGAAGCCATGCGCTGTCAGACTTACGGCCCACTTACGGGGCCAAGGCTGCTTCGTGTTCAATATTTGGCTAATTTGCGGCAAACGCGTTTGGGGGATTCAATCATGGGGTGGAAACCGCATGGTGACCACCGCCCCCTCGGAATGATTCGCAATCTCGAGTTCGCCCTTGTGTGCGATCATGGTGCGCTGCACGATGGACAATCCCAAGCCGACGCCGCCCTGGCGGCCACTGCGAAACTGCTCTAGTGGGTGCCCTTGCGCCGCCAGCATAGCGGCCGAAAAGCCCGGACCGTGATCCCGCACAGCAATCGAGGGGGCGTCATTGACAATCACCGAGACGGTGGATTCCGGCGGCGCGTGTTCTATCCCGTTCTCGACGAGATTTCGCAAGGCCCGAAAAATATAGTCGCGCGCGCCAACAATCTTGACCGGCATTTCACCGCCCAGAACCTCGATTGAGCGGCCTTTGGCAATAGCAAGAGGAGCAAGAAAGCCAGCGACCTCTCGCGCGACCTCGCCAAGTTCGAGCATCTCGTCGACCTCGAACCAAATGCCGTTCAGCCTCATTCGGTCCAGCAGTTGCTGGACCAGTCGCTCCATCCTGTAAAAGTCCTGTTCCAGCACCCGGGCGAGTGGCGTCGCCGAGACAGCGAGCTGGGCCTTGATCACAGCAAGCGGTGTCCGCAGCTCGTGCGCCACATCCGCGACAAACTCTTCCAGGGATCGAAATCCGCTCTGCAACCGGTCCAGCGCCTGGTTCACCGCCTTCACCAGAACCAGAATGTCTCCCGGCAGTTTCCCTTCCTTGAGACGAATGGAGACGCTTCCGGGTCCGATCCGTTCGACTTGCTCCGCCGCCTCGCCAAGCGGCTTCAAGGCGATTCGCGCGACCACGAGATTGGTCGCCAGAATGACGAGCAGGAACACGAACCAAATCCACGCCACATCCTGGATGAACTCCTCCAGCACGGAATCGTAGACCACAGGATTCGACGGAAAAGCGACCTGCACGAACAACGGCTGAGGCCGATCGTGAATTCTAAGGGAGAGACCATAGACCGGTCGCTTGTTTCTTAGCGTTCTCGGCAGCGCGAACAGGCGCTCGTCAACTTGCTCGAGTGGGAACAGCGCTGCACTGATCCCGCTGGAGCTCGCGATCACGCCCTGCGTCGGCGAGATTACCGCAAACGTTCCCCCCGCTTCGGAGATGCGGTCAGCCGTGGCTTCGACAGCGATCGGAACCGGCTCTGTCGACGATTGAATATCCCGCGCCAGGATTTCAGCAAAACTGCGCAGGGTATCGTCACGAAATCGGGTGTCAATTAAGTCGAATCGTACATAGAGAAATGCCGCCGTGGCGGCCATCGCGAGGACGCTGACTGCTCCTAGGCCGAATACGAGACGCCCAAATACTGTGCCGCGAAGGCGCATCGTTATGCCTTACGGGAAAGCATGTAGCCGACCCCACGCAAGTTGTGGATTTCAAGCGACGCCCCCGCCGTCGAGAGCTTCTTGCGAAGCCGGTGGATCAAAACTTCGACGGCGTTTGAATCCACTTCGTCGCTGAAGCTATAGAGCGATTCCTCGATTTCGCCCTTGGCGATCAGTCGATTGCCACGGCGCATGAACTGTTCCAAGGCGGTTAACTCGCGCCGGCTGAACGGAACTTCAGCTCCATTGATCCGGACCCGCCGTTCGACAGTATCAAATTCAACGTTCTGCTCGGACAGCGTCCCACTCAGAGCCTGGCCGGGTCGCCGGAGCAGCACGCGAATTCGGGCGATCAATTCATCCATGTCAAAGGGCTTCGTGAGATAATCATCCGCCCCCCGGTTTAATCCGTCGATCACCGCTTGCTTGCCGTCGCGCGACGTCAGCACGAGCACGGGCATGGTTAGACCTTTGCTCCGAATAAATGAGAGTACGGTCATTCCGTCCCGATCCGGCAATCCGAGATCGAGGATTACCGCCAGATAGGGAATAACCTCGACCGCCGCCTCGGCGTCAGCGGCGCATTCTGCCGTATCGACGGCGAAGCCGTTGCCGGTAAACGCTTGGCCAATAATCGCCCGCAGACGCTCATTGTCTTCAACCAGGAGAATCCGCATCACGCAGCCAAGAGTTTGCTGCGACCAACAAACTTGTTGCTATTGCTCATGGCAACTTCGTCGCCCGCATTGAGAAATTGGAATTTCTGGATCGTCGCCTCAGACGGGTTCCGCACAAAACGATCCAGTACTTTGCCGCTCATCGAATGCGAGGCGAGGACTCGCAATTGCAAAAACCTTCGGGCTCGCGGCGTAATATGTGCCCCATCTTTCATGCTCGGGAATCCGTCGATAATCAGCGTCGGCCAGATGAGTTAGAGGGTGGCCCAATCGCGCCACCAGCCGATGCAAACGGCGCGTCAGCGTAAAGAACGACCACACAAAGCCGTTTGCTTCGCCGAAGCGTCCAATGGACTCGATGAAACCGACCGTCGCGCGAGGCATTCGGCTCGCGAACGTCGTGACCTCGAAAATCTCGCTGCGGGCAATCGTTCGCTTTGACGCCGCCCCCAGCAAATGTTCGATCGGAGAATCCAGATATTTCTCGGAGAAGAAACCATCATCCTGAAATCGGAAACCAACCGCGCAAACAATCTCGCCGGGATCGTTCACAAGAGCAAAAATGCGGGATGGAAAAGTCAGTATCGTTGCGCCATACTCGGCGGCATAAATATTCCGAATGAAGGTTTCTGCATGATCGCGTAAGGCATCACCCTCTCGGATGATGATGGTTTCATACATTGGGATACCTCACCATGTTCTTAGCGGCATCAGTCCCGACAGCGGTTGCAAAGCAGATCGTTATTGAGCGAACTCTTGCAGGATAATCGGCACGCGATAGCAGATCTTGAATCCCTTCGCGGCGCACCGGCCGTGAGTGAACTTGGAATTGCGTATTCCGATTTGCCTCCCAATGATCTAATTTAGAACCATTCTAAAATATATTTTCTCCGTTAGCTAGCGGAATTTACGAAGTCGCGGTTTCGAGTGACGGTATTCGCTGTGTCCCCTTTCTTCGCTCGATGAAAATTGGGAACTGACCGAGGCCAATCACAAACTCAGACGTAAATCCCGCTTTTTTGCCAAATGCTCATGGTTAAGAAACCGTTCATATCTGTCTGACACCTTCGTGATCGATACTTCGAAGTTTTGGAAACCAAATCGATCAAGGCAGGTCATGGACATTTCTGGAGTTGCTTCTTCTTCCGGACTTCATGCAGTCTCCGGCGCAAGCAATGGCGCTCCGCCGCAGCAAAAGATGTCGAATCTTTTCGACTCGATTGACACCAGCGCGTCGGGCAGCATCACGCAGTCCCAATTCGAGCAAGCGTTCCAGACAAAGAATCCCGCCGCCGTTTTCCAGAAGCAGGGCGCGGATGCGATCTTCGCCGCGCTCGATCCCTCGGGCACGGGAAGCGTATCGAAGCAGGATTTCGTCTCGACGATGTCCAAACTGATGGCATCGCTTCGGGCTGATGGCTCCGCACCTTCCGGATCACAACCGGCCGATACATTGACCGCGAGCCTGCAGGCACTGAACCAGATCGACCCCTCCACCGTACCGCCTACAGCACCGCCGGGTACATTGATCAACCAAACCGCGTGAGCGGCGGTTCGGTACCGTAGAAATTTCCATCTTCGTCGATCACGATATGACGAACGGCGAGGTCCTGGAGCCAGGCCGCGCCACCCCTTCCCTTCAACATCGCCGCTGTCGACAGACTGCCGGCAACCAGGCAGCGATCCGAGATCACGGTGACTGACGATAGTCCTTGAACGGGCCAACCCGTTCGGGGATCGAGGATATGGCAATAACGCCGGCCATCGACCTCGATGAAGCGTTCATAGTCTCCGCTGGTGGCGAGCGCACCGTTCGGCAGCGCGATCTCGGCAACCAGCCTGTCGGCCTCGCGCGGATCGCGGATGCCAATTCTCCAGGGAAGCCCATCGGGTTGCGGACCAATCACGCGGATATCACCACCGAGATCGACGAAGCCGTGACGCGCGCCAAGATCAGCGCAGACTTCCGCGGCTCGATCAGCGGCATATTCTTTCCCAAGGCCGCCGAAATCGAGTTCGATGCCGGGTTGGTGGAAGTGGATCTGGCGATCCACAAGAGCTACGTTGTCGAGTCTAATGAACGGCAATACAGCGTCGATAGATGATTGATCGGGCAAATGCGACGCGGAAAAGTCCCAAACCGTGCGAAGCAGCCCCGAAGTAATGTCAAAAGCACCACCACTCTTCGCAAAGCAGGCCTTGGCATAGGCAACTAAACCCGCCGTCTCTGCGTCAATGTCGACAACGCCACCGGTCGCCGCGACCGCGTTGATACGCGTCAGTTCGCTGTCGCCGCTGTAACGCGAATAACGCGCTTCGATTCTTCTGACTTCGGCTTCGGCCCCCGCAGCAAACAGCTCGAGACGCTCAGCTGTTTCACCCCAGAGATGAACAGCACAGTCCGATGCCATTGCGTAGAATTGATGCACCATCGAAAGCATCGCGGAACTCTAACAGAGTTGGCGACGATTTCGCATAAGAAGTTCTCCATCCGGCGCCGCCTCTCAACCAAGGCAACGCACGCTAGATTCCGTTCCTTATGGATCCGCCGTGAAGATGACGGACGCGTTGCGCAAGAGGCTCAATTGCGAGCCCGAGTAGCTAATTCCAGTCCCGGCGGAGACTTTACCCAGGAATAGTTGTGGCTTGCGAGATCATAGCCGTGGTCAAAAAGCGCCTTCATATATCCGGCGTCAAACGGTCCTTTCCTGGCTTCGCTAAAGCCTGGCGGAATACTCGCGAGGTTGAAATCGATCCCGTCGCGCTTGCAGATCGAGTAGATACGATAAGAGGTCACCGATCCCCTGATTCTTGATCAGCGTGTCGATTGAACGGGTCGTGATCGACATAACATTTTCGCCAACGGGTTGCCATTCGGGATCGATTTTCCCGTTTTTGATGACGTACAATCGCCGTTTGGTGCCAGCTCTCCCCGGCTTTTGATTGCCGGAGGCAAACGAGAAGATCGATGGCGCGATAAAGACCTGCCTAGTCACACCGCCATCGACATGGAGCTCGTCATAATCCTTCCCGCCAACCCGGACCTGAATCCGGACCGGCGGAAACACCCCGGGCAGCGTCGCCGACGCCAGGAGTATCTTTCGGAACAGAACTATCGCATCGGGATTGCTGCTCATCGCGATCCGGCCCATGTCCCACAAGACAGGCCTTTGCGTGTCGAGATTGGTGGTGCCGATCAGCAGGATTCGACCCTTGGTCCGCTCCCTGGCGATTTCCAGCAAAAAGGCACCGTCAACGTATTTTTCTATCAAATGCGCCAACGGCGTGTCATCGGTCAATGAGGACCCTTCGATCAGACCGTTTACATTGTAGGTGTAAATGTCTTTTCTTCCGTACCTTGTGAAGATCTCCCGCAGTTGACCATCACGTTCACGCCCGAGGAAGATGAAGGGAGCGATGAGTGCGCCGGAGCTGACGCCTGTGACCAAATCGAATGCGGGCCGGGTGCCTGCATCGCCCCATCCCACCAGTAGGCCAGCCCCGAAGGCGCCGTCTTCGGCGCCGCCGGAAATTGCCAGGAAATTCAAGACCGGCGACGGCGCATCCGCCATCACGATCGTTTCAAAGGCGGGCGCCGGGGCGTCGCCCCAGAAACGAATGTTATGAAATCCCTCAAGGTCGATCTGACCAGCATTTGCTTGCGGCGGAACATTGCGCGGGGAAATCGTCGCACATCCACCCGTCAGCAGAACGATCGAACAGATCAAGCCGAGAAGTGCCAGACGCCGCGGCGCAGCTTCATAGCGGACGTCGCGCGGCTTTTGATCGAAGGCAGCAAATGCCCGCCGAACTTGCCTCATCATCAGCAGGCACTTTTCTCGGTGTCGCAAGAACACGATCGAACGGTTGATCGCAAGGACATCGCAGGATTTCTCGATGTTTCCAAGGGCCATTCTGACCCCATTGAACTTGCACTTCAGTTATGAGGCCGCGGCGGATACGTGTCGCCTTTGTGGTTATATCGCGGCGACCCGCCCGTAGCCTGACATCGCCAAGAAACGGCCGGACGGCCCGCCTCTTCTAAAGCAATCGGACCGTCACGCTACCGCTTAAATGGTCAATCTTATACAGACGCACGCTGGCATCGCGCGGTAGCCCGTAGTGCGCTGCAAGACTAAATTGCTGGACCTAGATCGAATGACCAGTCCGAAAGAGAGAAGCTAATTCGCCGACGTTCTGCAGAGACCGGGATCATAATGTGGAAACCCAATCTTCACGGTGCCGGTCATTCAGCGCCAGATATTCAAGGAGGCCCCGAATTGCTGCCGGTGACGCCCGGCGAGACACAGCCCGGATATGACAAGCTCGAATTCAACCTGATCGAAGGTCTGATCGTACGCGAAGGGGTTGTCATCGATCCGCCAATGGGTCGGAAATAGCTGTTTCGCCAAGCCCGCGCGGGCCGCGCCCATGCGGCGCGATGATCGGGTGATGAGGTCGCGGGCGACCCAATCGGCACTCATGGGTCACGCTAGGCCGCTTTGCAGCTCCCGCTTGATGTCCACTTTGCGCATAATGGACTCAATCCGGAGTTCCGAAAAGTGCCTGCTATTTTTCCATACAATTGAAACGGGCTGCTTCAAGTGCCCGCGCGGCAGCCAGCTCATTCGCCGAGGGCTGCCGAGCATTAACGACAGCAAATTCGCAAGCCTTCGCCGGCTCAATTTTGAGTACAATCAGCTCTTGAACCTCGCTTTCGGTCCCCTCATCGGTAGCCTGGACACGCCACACGCGGAGTATCGCTGCAGTAGGTTTCCCGTCCTCGACAATCCACTGCAGTTTGTCGCCGAAAACCCTTCCGCTACCGCGGAAGTTCACGGTCGGAGTTATCGCGGGACCTCGGAGGGAGTTCTTCTTTGCGATGGCAACTCCGACCAAATTCCCTTCATCCGAGAATTCTGCAACGTATCCCCCTGGGCCTGGACAACGCCAAACATTGAACTCCGGTTTCTCCGTGCCGGAACAAGAATGACCGCTTGTTGGCGTGAAAACATTGCTCGCCATGGCGCTTGTCATTGTCGCGCCGAGAAGAAATATTCCTGCAATCAATCGCATCCGGAAATCCAATGGTTCGGCTATTGATAAAGTCAAAACGCCCGGCGGGATGCGGAGCTTAGTCTATGCATGTTGCAAGTGTTTTAAGGGCAAGTATTAGATTCATGGCAAATGGAAGGAGGACCTTAACCCAAACTTTTGCGGGTCAGCTCTCCGAAACCAACCAGTAAACGATCCTGCAATCTATAGGTGCTTATCTCACGCTAATCGAAACCTGCTCAGGAGCTGTAGGTGACCCATGCTTAGAAACGGCAGGTATTCTGTTTGGTTTAGAACCCAGCTCGGAGAAGGAACCGGCATTGTGGAGCTTAACGATGGCAAAGTGACCGGCGGAGATACCGTACTCGCCTACACCGGGTCATACGTCGAGGACGGAAATGCATTTTCAGCTTCGATTGCCACGCAGCGGCACACGCAGGGACAACCTTCCGTTTTCGGCATCGACAATGTCGATTTAACACTGAGCGGCAATTCCTCCGCGACTGCGACGGCGTCATGCACGGGAACCGTTAAACAGTTACCGGCCATGAACTTCGAGGCCATTCTTATCCCTATCGCAGATCAGCCGGGAGAACCCCGAGCGCGTGGGCGGCCGACCCCCATCCTAGATCGCGCGCAGCGGACCATCCGCCGCATCTGAAACAGATTCACCTTCGTTTCAACGGCGCTCCACGACGCACTTGCCCACGCACCCATTGGCGGCTCGATGGTCGAGCACTGTGATAGCGGACGGCCTAAATGGCGCTCACGGGTGATGGCCGTCATGGCCAGGGCTGATCCTTCCGGCCTGTGTGGCGGTGCATGTCTTCGCGTCATTCCGGCGTAGGGGTGCGCCGGCGGGGAAGAACCCTTCAAACGCCAAAGAGAGCGGTCATCCAAGCAGATCGTTGATGGTTCAGCAGCAGCTCAATGACGTTAATAGACCGCTAGCATTCTCAGGCCGCTTTCAAACCGCGCAGGAACTTTTCCACCTCAGATCGCAGCGTCACCACCTCGCCGCAGAAAATTCCCGATGCGTTACTCACACGCGATGCAAGCCGGCCCGTGTCATCCGCCGCCTGACCAATTCCTGCGACGTTTGAAGACACCTCGGATGTACCGGTGGAAGCCTCCGGCACATTACGGGCAATCTCTTGCGTTGCCGCCCCTTGTTCCTCAATCAGGCTCCCAGGTTTGGGAGCCCTTTTTCTTTTTCCTCGTGTGATGCCGCCAGGATTTTCAACCGGCTCTCCATAATGATCAGCTTTGCCAGAATATCGGCTTCCTCCAACCAGAATGCGGAGCCTTCACCTTCCATTTGTGCACGCTGTCTGCAGAAAGCTTCCAACGCACGATAACGAACGATGTCCTCCATGCTCCCCTCCCCTGTGTACAAGCAGCTATACTGCCTCACATTTGTCGTAGTTACGAGCAGCGTTTTGGGTTCCGATTCGGGAACCGAGTGACAATCTTAAGTGGAAAGATTTGTACAATTCTTCCCGGAGCGGCGGCGAGGAGCCTTGGCGCGGTGAGAGACTTCGAAAGCCGCGTTGAGAGTTTGTGACCCGGAAGGTGTGATGCTAACCGCGTCGACAAGTGATCTCCACTGGCGGGTCTTCCTATTAGCCCCCAGTCGACGGACTCTGTCGTTGTGAAGTGAAGAAAGTCACCCTTCGGCATCGATGTAAAATCGTCGCCCACAATGATCAGCAACCTTATCCCAAGGTCGGATGCCTCCAACCTCTGTCGCGCTGGTTTTTCTTGCTGGCCTGTTTCAAGGGGTATTGAATGAATCCCGAAGCTCGACGAACTTCCAATCAAAAAAGACACACATCCAACCACGATCCAGGGAGATCAAAATGCCTGCTATCCAGCTGCGATTGGGGGCCTTTTCGGCTACCCTCGCGATCCTCGCCGCGACCAGCAGCGGCGCACTCGCGCAAAAGAAATACGACACCGGCGCGACTGACACCGAAATCAAGATCGGCAACATCATGCCGTATAGCGGACCGGCGTCCTCTTACGGCGTGATCGGCAAGACCGAAGAAGCGTACTTCAAAAAAATCAACGCCGAAGGCGGCATCAACGGCCGCAAGATCATCTTCATCAGCTATGACGACGGCTACAGCCCGCCGAAGACGGTCGAACAGGCGCGCAAGCTGGTTGAGAGCGACGAAGTGCTGCTGATCTTCAATGGGCTCGGCACCCCGCCGAACTCGGCGATCCAGAAATACATGAATATGAAAAAGGTGCCGCAGCTGTTCGTCGCCACCGGCGCCACCAAGTGGAACGATCCCAAGGACTTTCCATGGACCATGGGCTGGCAACCGAGCTACCAAAGCGAAACGCAAATTTATGCGAAGTACATCCTGAAGGAATTGCCGAACGCCAGGATCGCCGTTCTCTATCAGAACGATGATTACGGCAAAGACTACCTCAAGGGCCTGAAAGACGGCCTCGGCGCCAAAGCCGCCTCGATGATTGTTGCCGAGGAAAGCTACGAGACAACTGAACCAACCATCGATAGCCATATCGTCAAACTCAAGGCGAGCGGCGCCGACGTGTTCGTCAACATTTCGATTCCGAAATTCGCGGCCCAGGCGATCAAGAAGACCGCCGAGATCGAATGGAAGCCGCTTCACTTTCTAAACAGTGTGTCGAGTTCGATTGGCGCCACGATCAAACCGGCCGGGTTCGAAGCCGCGCAAAACATTATCTCGTCGGCCTACATCAAGGATCCGACGGACCCGCAGTGGAAAAACGATGCAGGGATGAAGGCCTTCAACGCCTTCCTCGACAAATTTTACCCCGAAGCCAACCGGAACGACGCGTTTGTCATCTACGGATACACTGTCGCGCAGACCATGGTGTATGTGCTGAAGCAGTGCGGTGACAATCTGACGCGTGAAAACGTCATGAAGCAGGCGGCCAGCATCAAGGGCCTGGAACTGGGTGGCTTGCTGCCCGGCATCACGATCAAGACAAGCGCAACCGACTTTGCTCCTATCGAGCAACTCCGGCTGCAAAAGCTTCAGGGCGAAACCTGGCATCTGTTTGGGGACATCATCAGCGCCGAGGTGGGTGGTTAGGGCAACTTTCACACAGATAACCGCCCAGCGAAGGCGCCGCGGGGGTCTGTGAGCATCACTGTAATGTCAAATCCGAGACTCAGGGCCATGCCCATAGCGGCGTGGCCCATCTGCCTCAACGGCCGGAAATCGAGTGGCCAACCCCGACGGTCTCCTCCCGTACAAAAACAACTCCGCCGGCTCAGTCTTGCTTAGGTTGGAGCACGGCCCCGCCTTTCAAGTGGGGGCTTGGGGGGATGGCCGGAGCCGTGCAGGTCGTCGCTTCCGGGGAAACGTGACCCGAGCTTATAACGCGAGCCCTTTGCTAGTCGTTCCCGCAGCAGGTTAGACGCGAAGAACCACCGTCCAGCTACGATCTTCGCCGCGGCGAGCTACCCGCTCGAAAAATAACCGGGCGCTTCCGGCCGGAACCAGCCGGGTCTGAAGCAAAGTCGCGCTGCGCTTTGCCAGTCCGATCGAGGCTTCGGCGGCCATGTCGTATGGAAAGTTGCGCACGTCGGAACATGTCCGGAAACAGCGCCGACTAAGGGAGCCATCGATCGGTTAAGTGCGATAGGCGGCAACATCAAATCAGCGCCTCGCGAACCGACGTGAGGCTGACGCCGAGACGATCGCAAAGGTCGAACTCCGCCCTTGGGCGCACCGGGCGGCAGCGTACCGGTTGGTTACGACCAATGTGATTGATCCAGATTTATGTCGGGGATCAAGGCGCGGGACGAGTGTTCGGTTAACCTACCGTCGACGCGACCCACCTGCACGGGCCTGCACATTCCGATCAATCAAGGCTGAAGGACGCGCAACATGCGAACATCGATCGTGTTGGCCATACCTCTGGCAATTGCGCTCGGCGCTGCTTCCGCTCACGCGCAACAAACCGACAAAACACCGCTAACTGTCAAAATCGGCGTGCTCAGCGACATGTCCGGGCTCTACGCGGATATCGGCGGGCCGGGATCGATAGCTGCGGCCAAGTTGGCGGTCGAGGACTTCAATCCCACGAGTCACGGCATGAAGGTCGAGATCGTCTCCGCTGATCACCAGAACAAACCTGACATAGGGGCGGAAATTGCCCGCCGTTGGTTCGACGTCGATCACGTAAACGCGATCGCAGACGTGCCCAACTCCGGCGTGGCGCTAGCCGTAAGCAATGTGACGCGGGAAAAGAACGGGGTATTCCTTATCTCGGGAGCGGCGGATTCCGATCTCACCGATAAGCAGTGCTCGCCGAACACCGTGCACTGGACCTACGACACTTGGGCTCTCGCGCACGGCACGGGAAAAGCCATCGTGCAGCAGGGCGGCAAAACCTGGTTCTTCATTACGGCGGACTATGCGTTCGGCCATGCGCTGGAGCGAGATACCGCGGCCGTTGTGACGGCGGCCGGCGGTCGGGTGCTCGGCGCCGTGCGCCATCCCCTGAACTCGTCCGATTTTTCCTCCTATCTGCTGCAGGCTCAAGACTCGAAAGCACAAGTCATCGGACTTGCCAATGCCGGTGGTGATACCATCAACGCGGTCAAGCAGGCCGCCGAATTCGGCATCGTTCAGGGCGGCCAGCGGCTCGCCGGGCTTCTCGTCTTCCTGACCGACGTTCACGCCCTGGGGCTACAGACCGCCCAGGGCTTGACGCTGACCACCGCATTCTATTGGGACCTCAACGACAAGACCCGGGGATTCGCAAAACGCTTCGCCGCTCTCGACAACGACAAATATCCGACAATGGTTCAGGCTGGCGTGTACTCTTCGGTGCTTCACTATCTCGAGGCGGTCGCCAAGGTCGGCTCTGCCACAGACGGCATGAAAGTCGTCGAAGCCATGAAGGCGACCCGCTACGACGATCCGCTGTTCGGAGACACGGTGGTTCGCCCGGACGGTCGGGCAATCCATGCCATGTACCTGGTCGAGGTCAAGAAGCCGGCAGAATCCAAGGGCCCTTATGATTATTTCAAGGTGCTCGCCACGATTCCGGCCGACGAGGCGTTCCGGCCGCTCGCCGACGAAAAAGGCACGTGCGGATTGGTGAAGACCGCGTCGCAGGCCGGTACCACAAAGTAGCCATAGCGCCGTCATCGAGCCAAGCGTCCTTTACGCCCACCGCAGCAGCACAGATTTGTTGTCGTTTCCGAGGTTGAGCGGAGCAAATCGCGGATGCGCCCATTGGTTTTAAGCTTGGTTCGAATGGCACACTGAAGGAAAGTCGGGAGCACACGAATGCGCGCAACATCGCTGGGCGACCTGCCCGCTGCCGAGGATCGGGTAAGTAACGTTTTGAAATGGATCTCGGGCTCGTGGTGGACGACGCCATCATTGTCGTGGAAAACGCCGACCGGCATCTCGAGCAGGGTCATCTACCGATATCGGCCGCGATCCAGGGGGCGCGCGAACTTGGACGGCCGATCGTCGCGACGACCGTTGTTCTGCGTTGGCGCCGCACCCTGTCTAGCAATCGCGTGTCTTACGTCGGCATGGCCAAACGGAAAATTTCACCGTCGAGACCGGAACTTCATCCAACCCGTTTTTCGGATAGTCGCCGGCCAGCGGTGGCGGCACGGCGATCCTGGTCTTCCTGGTGCTCGCCGCTCAATAGGCAAGCTGGAGGCTGTAGCCCACATCGCAGGAAATCGCAGACAATCGTAGGCTGGCCTATGAAATCGTCGGCCTTGGTAGTGGGCGAGCGCTACCAATCCGCGACAACCGGGGCCGCGACATCTCCTCCAATCTTCCGCGCGAAGCCGCAGCTTGTTCGCCAGCGAGAACCCGTCAGCCGGGCGGTACTGCATTTCGTACTGCAATGGTTTCTGACAACCACGCTACTTTGCGCCGAGAGCGGCCGCTGGTGCCAAATCTGTATAGCTTATTATCTCACGGCACATCTTGCCAACGCCAATTCTGGCTTGCCTGTTTTGACCGTTTCGCAATCGTGGACGTCGATCCATTGCTCTGGCATCTTATCCATATGTCATTAGCCCTGATAATTGTGACCGCCCTCGCCGTTCTTTGGTTTGCGGAACGGAGCGTCGAGCACCTTAAATTGGCTGTTGCCGCGCTGTGTTTTAGCACCGCGGTGCTGCTGTTCGTGGTTACTGATTTGGAAAGAGCGATACTGCTGTCATCCATCCTAGCGGCAGGCATTTTCGGAGCGTCGAGAGTCAAATACAATCACAGCGGGATCAAACTCATCGCAACAGATTTACCACTGGCTTTCGCGGGAACAGTTCCGTTTTTGTTAGCACAGTATCCGCTCGCACTAACGGCTGTTCTCGCAGGAAGCATCGCACTCGTTCTGGCCTCAGTCGCGACCCTACTCTACATGCGCGGGCCGCCAGTTTCTTTGGAACTCCAACTTCTCTTTTTCAGCGTTGCTTGTATTAGCTTGGTGGCAGCATACAGGGCGAGCGGCGGATCAGTTACTTTCCAGCAAAAAGCGGCTCTTCGCCGGTGTTTTCTTTCGAGCTTTGTCGCCTCCCTTCTCAACCCACTCTCCTGGCGGCAATTCGGCGGGCTGACTTTGAGCGATATAGCCAAAGACCCGCTGCCGCTGATGGCGGCCGTACCAGCGCGCAGCCCCGACTATCCTGACATCATCGTTATCCAGCACGAGTTGATCTTCGATCCGCGTATATTTGGTCTCCCGGTTGAGCCAATTGTCGAATCGTTTCTGTCACCGAAAAGCGGCCTCTATGGAAGCCTCAACGTGGATATTTTTGGCGGAGGATCGTGGCAATCGGAATTTAGCCTGCTAACTGGCCTTTCAAGCGCGAGCTTCGGTTCAAACGCCTATTATCTCTTTAAGCGAGGTGCCGGCCGCTTCCATAGCAGTCTTCCAAAGACGCTCTCAGTGCTTGGATATAGAACAATGCTCACTTCGAGCTGCCGTCGCAACTTTCTCAACTACGATAGGTTTTACCGTTCGATAGGCATCAACGAGCGTCTCTTCACAGAAGATTTTCATCCGCCCTTCGACGTCAATCGCTTCGAAACGACATATTCCGATGCGTTGTTTCTGGACGCCGCACTCAATGCTCATATCAAAGGCATTGCTGACGATGTCTCACCTCGCTTTTTATATGCTCTAACCAACTTCAATCACGGCCCACACAATCGAACCCTGGTTGCACCTGGACACTTTGAAGGCGAGCGTGCGTTTGCCGCCGCGAGCCTTCCCGATGCATATTATGCCGAGTACTACACGCGGCTCGTAGAGACCGCTGTGACCTGGAATAAACTCAAGTCAGAGCTTTCTTCGCTTTTTCCCAAACGTACTACACTCATTATGCACTATGGAGATCATCAACCCGTAATGACACGGCGGATCGAGAGAAAACTCAAACTCGACTTAGACGCGAGGCGGCAGTTCCGCACATTCTACGCCATAGAAACCTTGAATGACTTCTCCGATCGAATTCCTTGTGGACGCGGCTCAGACTTGGATATTGCTTTTCTTGGGACAGTGGTTTTGCAGCATGCTGGTCTGCCGCTTGATGAGATCTTCGCTACGCGAGCGAGCCTGCTTGAGCATTGCGGCGGAGCCTACTTCGCATCGCCCTCGGAACGGAAGCGCCGGTTCCACCGTACCCTTGTCGATCTAGGTATGATCGACGTTGCACCAACTGTGCGATATCAACGCTAAACCCTACCCACAAGGGCAGCTCACCGCCGGTTACGTCACCGCCGCCAAGCACGGATGAAGATTCCTGGTCCGGTCTCGGAGGCCGCGCGAGTCCCTGGCGATGCAAAAGCGGTAGATGCCGGATGAACGGTGGTCCTTCCGGATGCACCGAAGGGCAACAGGGTGGGCTTTTCGTTTTAAGAAATGATTTTTTGCGTGTGAACCGGGGAGCCCGGTCCGCGGGGAAATCTGCGTAGAAATTTAAGCCGGGTTAGATCGTTCTCACCTTCGACGACCTTGCGGCGGTTCCGGGGCGTTTCGCCACGCTGTGGTCATCCCGCACGGCTAGCCGGTTGCGCTTCTTCGTATCCGATCCCGCGGGATGAGCTATCGTCCCGCCGTGATGAGCGGCATATTCTTTGCCGTCGATCGGCGCCACATGCGGCGGATCTCTATCGAGATACGGTCGCCCGATTCCAAACTCCTCCCCATGTGCATCGATCCATTTCCAAAGGTTTTCAGTGGAAGTCCATCGCTGCACCCGTGTCTCGCCATTGACGCTCACGACATCGGCCGCGAGCCCATGGCCATAGCCGCCGCGGAAACTCCCGCCATGGTACGACCTGTCAGTCGCCGCCTTCAGGCCACTTGCGATCGATTGACGGTAGTCATCGCGGAACGCACTGGTTATGCCAGGCGACAGCCCGGCCTTCTCCGCGGCGCGAAGGGTATGAAAGAGCTTCAGTTTGAAGCTGCGATCCATGCCCCCGATCACGTAGTCCATCAACGGCATGCCGGCCTTTTCCGCGGCCTTCGGATCCTTCCATGCGAAATCCTCATCGACGAGCTTGGTGAATGTCTTGGTGACAGTCGCCAATTTGCCCTTCCGCTTGACTGTCACTTTCCTCTGCTCATGCACCTTGATGGTGTCTTCCTTGGGCGCCCGTTGGTAGAGCGCCCACAGGTATCGGTCGATGCAGGTATCCGCTACCAGGCACTCGTCGAGAATTTCGATGGAGCTAACAGCATCCTTCGCGTCGTTAGGCACCGGACTAGACGTGCTCGCTATCGCCACCTGCGCGGTCGGCGTTTCGGGTGGCAGCAGCTGCGACGAATCGGTCAACGCGGCTTCGATGACCGATCCTGGCTCGTCCGAGGCCACCGTCCTTTCGGCAGCCGTCCCCGTTTCGCTAGCCGCTGCCACATCCGCGCTGCCAACAGCGGCGTTGCTCACTGCGGATGTTTTCGGTGCGTCCGCGAGCTCGGCGTCAGCGGCGAGAGACGGCGCTCGGCGGTCCTCGAGTGGCGCTGCATCAGCGTTCTCGATGCCGGCCGAACCGAAGCCAGCAGGCCAGGCGACTACCCAAGCCGCGAGACCGACCGGTTGGCACAACACCACCGCTACTGCCGCAAATCGCCGCCGGTTCATGATCCCAGCCTCCAAAGACTCCATGTGAGCCAAATTGCACAGCCAAGCACGCGACAGCACCGATTTTTCGGGTTACGAAATCAACGCGCAATGGCAGAAACTGCAGGTCATCAATTTTTCCAAAGAGTGTGGCCCCAATGCAACGCGCTGCCGCGAGCAGATTAGTCCTAAACGGCAACGCCAGCAGCGGCATGCAGACGTACCGCGCGCCTCAACCGGAGAGCCAGTTTCCTGGGGGGATTTATCGACGCCGTCGAGATTGGAGTTGCCGCGGAGAAAAACAATGTCACCAGGTCGAGAACAATCCCATGAAAGGCGAGCGCCAATAGGACACGCGATCGCGTCACCGCGCATAACCAAATTCGGCTCCTGGGATGCGTCGCCGGAACCTAATCCCTCCTTGCGGTTCGCCGCTTAACGGGACCACAAAATCCGTTCCCTTGCCTGTCTCGGAGCTCAACGCCTCGTCCGAAATCCTCCGTCACGCTTGGCTCTACGTTGACCTGATCTGGACGCTGGCGCTTCTCCTGACCGGCGGATTATTGCTGCTCGGCTGAATTCCGGTCAGGCAACGGGCGGCGCGGGACCTCTTTATGCTTCGTTTCCTGTCTCGGGGCCTGCATCGAAATCGTCCTCGAAACGCAAGTGCTTCACGCTGCGGCCGCGGCGCCGCACAAGCTTCAACGCCTCAATCCCGATTCTGATATGCCTTTCGACGTAGTTCGTGGTCACCAGTTGATCTGACGCTTCGGTCTTGACACCTTCGGGGATCATCGGTTGATCGGAAACAAGAAGCAGCGCGCCGGTCGGAATGTGGTTTGCAAATCCTGCAGCAAAGATAGTTGCAGTCTCCATATCGATCGCCATGCATCGCGTACGGCGCAAGAGATCCCTGAAGCGATCATCGTGTTCCCAGACACGACGATTGGTGGTGTACACCGTACCAGTCCAATAATCGTGACCGAGATCGCGGATCATCGTCGACACCGCGCGTTGCAACTGGAATGCGGGCAGCGCGGGGACCTCCGGTGGCAAGTAATCATTCGAGGTACCTTCACCTCGAATGGCCGCAATCGGCAGAATCAAGTCGCCAATCTGATTTTTGCGTTTCAGCCCGCCACATTTGCCGAGAAACAATACGGCTTTCGGCGCAATGGCGCTTAGCAGATCCATCACGGTCGCAGCGTTCGGGCTTCCCATGCCGAAGTTAATCAATGTGATTCCATCGGCAGTCACGTTGGGCATCGGTCGATCGACGCCCTTGACCGCAGCGCCGTACAGCGCGGCGAACCATTCGGCGTAATTGTCGAAGTTGGTCAGGAGAACATATGCTCCGAATTCAGCGAGCGGCGTGCCGGTGTAACGCGGCAGCCAATTTTCTACGATGTCCTTTTTCTCTTTCATTGCCTTTGATCTCATCTGGAGGCGCGCAGCAATGCTGCCTACCGCGTCAAATAGGCGTGGCCCACCGCCTTTGCGATGGCGGGCGGGAACCTGCAGCGAAGTCGCCGTCAATTGCTCAAGAAGTTGGCAACAACGGCTCCTGGCCCGATCGCGCAGGAATGATGGTTTCATCTGCGACCTCGCGCCCGATCGGTTGTATAGTTGAGAAATCAGGGGGGGAGCCGTGCTGCATTGCATCAAATGTACCTGAAACCCGGTAACGGAGGTTCCGCCATGAAAGTCAAAGAAGTGATGCACAAGGGTGTCGACTGGGTCAGCCCCACCACCCCTGCCACCGAACTAGCGAAACTGATGCGGGCGCATGACATCGGCTGCATTCCGATTGGGGAGGACGACCGATTGATCGGAATGGTGACCGACCGCGACATCGTCTGCAAAGGGCTCGCGAGCAACAACTTCGATGCTCGCCGCGCGACGGCGCGCGATGTGATGACCGAAGGCATCCATTGCTGCCGGGAGGACGATGACCTTGCAAAGGCGGTGCATCACATGGAGAAGCTGCAGCTCCGCAGGCTGCCGGTGATCAACAAGAGCAAGCGGATGGTCGGCATCCTCAGTCTCGGCGACATCAGCCATTCCGTATCAGGCGATATGCTGTCCGAATGCGTCAAGAGTGTTTCGGCCCATCACTGAAAGTCGGCCGACGCTGCCCCAGCGATAGCCGCCCGATCGGTCGTTGAAACGAGGCGCGCGATACCTTCATCGCGCGGCGCGAACGAGCGACGACCTCGGCGTGGCACGCTGTGCGAAGCTGGCCCGGTATCTTCGGGGGATCGATGATGATGAGGCTTTCGAAAAGATGGACGTGAGCATGGCGATAGAGTGCTTCCGCGATCTCGTTTGCAAAACGTTCCTTTGCGATGTGATGCCAGTCGACCTCTTCCATCGCGCTCCGGTCAACTGCAGGACTTGCGTTAGATCGGTCCGTCCCCTGCTCACGCGTCGCCGGATTGTCCTGTTCGAGACTCTGCTCGACGACGAGATCGACATCCCGTGCGCCGCCTCGCGTGTCTTACGTCGGCATGGCCAAACGGAAACTTTCACCGTCGAGACCGGAACCAAACTTCATCCAAACCGTTTTTCCGATAGTCACCGGCCGGCGGTGGCGGCGGCCGGCGTCCTACAATGGAGGACACCATGGACCAGTGGACTAACGCTAAGCTGTGCGATGTCGGAAACCTGATTTTAGGCGGCATCCTGTTCTTTTCGCCCTGGCTATTCCACCTTCCAGCCGGAGCAGAATCCCAGAACGCTCTGATCGCCGGTATCGTCATCGTGGTACTCTCGATCGCCGCCCTCGCGGCTTTCGCGGTCTGGGAAGAATGGCTCAATCTGATCGTCGGACTTTGGCTGATCGTCTCGCCTTGGGTCTTGAAGTTCCAGGGAACTTCGGGGATGCGAATAGACGTCGTGATCGGAATCGTTGTGGCCGTGCTGGCAGCCGTTGAACTCTGGACCATGTCGCGGGTTCCGCCAAGACAAGCCTCAAGCCGCTGATCCGCGGCGCCCCCGATGCGTGAGTGGACGTATCTCCAATGTAATCGCTGTGCCCCACGCGAGATTGGAGATACCACCTTTCGCCGCTAGCCTCCGGTTGACGGGGGCAGCGGGCGTTTGCACACACTTCAGTCGCAGCTATTTTCAGACGTTCGATGGTGCAATGCCATCGGGACTGAGTTAGGCCGAGATATGCGCACAGCGGCCTCGGGATTGCGAGCATTTCCTGTTCGCCGCCCGACAGCTGGCTGCCGAGCTGGGATTTCCTGACTTGGAAGGCCTGGAGGGCCAGAGCCAAAAGCCATATCGAAAAGAACGCGCCGCTGTCGCTGTCGATTGCCGACCGCGCATCTGTGCTCGATGACGGCAAAGCCGTTTACGCGGGTGACGCGGCCGACCTTGCGAAGGAACGGAACTCGTAAACTGGTCGGCGGGTGCGGGCCGCAAGGCCGCGACGCCTGCATGATCGCACACTGTATCCGGTTAGCGCGGGATTGTCGGTAGTCCGGCGTCCCGCACGGCGGATGGAATGAGTGTCCGTGGCTGCGATGTACCTAACCTGTGCGTTTGGCATTATCGCGGAGTTGACCGACAAGCGATCTTGCAGCATGTTCCTGCGCCGACACGATCAGTTCCCGGGCGGCGTCCACCAGACCCCATGTATTCCACAACAGCACACCGCGAACATAATTGTTCCGAAGATAATAGATTACCCCCTTACGAAACTTCTCGACCCAATCCTCGATGATTGTCATGCTCCCATCAATTTCGCCTACCGCCTCGTAACCAAGATCGAACAAATCTGAATAGAAAAATGGTAGATGCCGGTAGGTGTCGTTTCCACCCGCCATGTTTCGCCCGGCCGTTCGCCCCATCGCGCGAGCGTTGTCCTCGTGCTCGAAGCGCAATCGCCGTTTCAAGGCAGCGCAAGGAAAATTTGCCACGTCGCCCGCCGCGAAGACATTGGGATCACTGGTGCGCAGCGTTTCATCCACCAGGATGCCATCACCGACCTCCAATCCTGCCGCTTCCGCCAAGCCAACGTTCGGGATAATGCCTATCCCGGCAATCACCGTATCGACAATGGCGTCATTGTGATCCTTTGTGCGAATGATAAATTTGTCTTCTTTTCGCTCAACACCTTCGACCCGCTCGTTGAATTGCACATCAACGCCATGTTGGCGAAAATACACGTTCAGGAAATGTCCCAGCGGCCGCGGATAAACACGATCACCGATGCAATCGCCTGGAAAGGTCAGCGAGACCTTTCTTCCCTGCATGGCAATCGCAGCCGCAATTTCCGATCCGATAAATCCCCCACCGATGACCGCAAATTCGGCTCCTCCGTTTGCTGCCTGCCAGGCTCGATTGAAATCGGAAAGTTTGCGAAAATAGATGACGGCTGGCTCGGCATCGCGCAGACGCCGTGGAGATCCACCGGTCGCCAACAACAGTTTTTCGTATGAAATGACTTTTCCGTTGGAACTGGTCACTGTCTTGCTGTTCAAATCAAGCGTGACGATCGAGATTCCAAGACGAAGCTCAACATTGGCGGTTTCCGTGTGACACCAGATCGTGTCGACCGATTCCCCCTTCCACAGACCCTTGGACAAGGGCGGCCGGGCGTAAGGCGGGTCTTTTTCCTCGGATACCACAAGGACAGATCCGCATTGATCCAATTCGCGGATGCCCCGCACCGCAGCGTCCGCAGCGAGTCCGCCGCCGATGACGACATACTTGCGATTGTCCATGCTTAGCCTCCCCGCTGCTCAACTAGGCATCCGGGATCATGTTGCTAGACTCGCCATACGCGGCCTGGAACCAAAGTGCCGGGCGAATGTTATGCGTCCGATGGCTCGAGCGAATTGATGTGTTTCGTTAACACGGATCAATTCCGAGACCGGTTTGAGATATCGGTCGCTGGACCCTGCAAGATGCAATGATAGAGGAACTGGATCTTAGAGTATGGTTGAGATTCTCGACCAACGGTAGAGCACTCGCGGGGAGCATCGGATAAAGCGGGAGTGTGACTATGTCGAATAGCGAAAAATCAAATCGTTTCGCATCCACAGGTCCGCTTATACCTTTTACGCAGAAATTGACGCTCGACAATCTCAGTTTCGAATACGATCTCCAGGCCGGGCTAAAGACATTCCGCAAGAACAGGGACGTCATTGTTGCCGGGAAACACTATAAGACCTTGTTCGTCAATCACGACGGCTGGCTGTTTCGTTACAAGATTCTTCACAATGGAGACCGCCAAATTACGGATTTTATCCTGCCCAACCAGATCTTCGGATTGCAGGCGTGCATGTTCAAGACCGCCCTGTATTCAGTCGCGACGATCACCGATGTTTCGCTGTCATCCATTCCGCTTGATGCGATCGATAATTTGTTTGAGCGGATCCCTGCGTTGGCGAAAGCCCTGTTTTGGTCATCTCTCTGCGATTCCGCGATTTTGGCTGAGCACCTGATCGACACTTCGCGTCGATCGGCTTACGAGCGAGTCAGTCATTTGATCCTCGAATTATTTGTCCGATTGAAAGCGGCAGATCTAACCGATGACATGTCGTTCAACATGCCGCTGACGCAGGAGCTGATTGGAAGCGCACTCGGTCTAACCACGGTGCACGTGAACCGTACCCTTCGCTCCCTGCGCGAAGACAAACTGATCCTCATGGACGGTAAGCGGGTGACGATCCTGGATTTCGAGGCGCTGTCGCTCGTCTCTGATTTCGATAACTCCTATTTAGGCGAGACCGCGCGCACTCTCCGCAGAGAAATGACATCGTCAAAACAGGGCAAGGACACCCACCTCGCCTCACCGCTCATCAAGATATCAAAGGCAACACATTGTAGCCAGACGAAATCGTCAATTAGTCCTAAGACAACCGGGTCAGAGTGTCACGTTGGTATTGCGCGTCCGCCTCGAACTTAAACGTGCGTCCCGGCGTAACCGGCTGGAACTTGTCGCGTCGCCAGCCAACTACAGTCATTCAGGCTCGATAGTCCGCTGCAACAGTCTCATCGATCTGCGGCCACCCCGCGCGCATCGCGTTGAGTGCGGGCGTGAGTACGATCGCCACCAAAAGATTGAGTATCACGGTATAAAGAGCAATGTAGCCCGGGAGCGTATAGCCGCCGAGTGCGAGCGGATAAGTCGGTGAGAGGTTCACCGCAACGGCCATGGCCGTGCCCGCAATCGTGCCCGCGACCCAACCGACAAGCAGCGCCCAGTCGTTGAACCACCGTGTGTAGGCGCCAAGCATGATCGCGGGTAGTGTCTGGATGATCCAAATGCCGCCCAGCAGCTGCAGATAAATGGCGAATTTCGTTGGCATGAAGATGATAAACACGAGCGCGCCGAGCTTGACGATCAACGACACCCACTTCGCCATCTGTGCTTCCTGTTTGTCGGTCGGGTTCTTATTGATGAATTCACGGTGGATGTTTCGGGTATAGAGATTGGATGCGGCGATCGACATGATCGCCGCCGGCACCAGGGCGCCTATACCGATTGCGGCGAAGGCAATGCCGACAAACCAGGACGGGAAGCTATGCAGGAAGAGCGCCGGCACCGCGAAATTGTTGCCGAATTGCTTGAATCCGGCCGCGTATTCGGGGAGGTTCGCAACACCGGCGGCAATCGCGAAGAAGCCGACGAGCGCGAGTAAGCCGAGCATAAGGGAATAACCCGGAAGCATCGCGGCATTGCGGCGGATGGCGCGGCCGCTGCTGGCGCTCATAATTCCCGTCATGGAATGCGGATAGAGGAAAAGCGCCAACGCGGAACCGAGTGCCAAGGTCGCGTAAGAACCGTAGGCGCCGGTGCTATTTGGCTCGGGCACCGCGAGCAGCAGCTTCGAAGCCGGCACCGCCGCGAAGATCTTGCCGAACCCGCCAAGCTCGATCGGAATGACAATCACGGCGGCGAACGCCGTGATGTAGATCAGGATGTCCTTGACGATCGCAATCGAGGCCGGTGCGCGCAAACCGCTGGAATAGGTAAAGGCAGCCAGTATCACGAAGGCAATGATCAACGGCAAATCAGCGGCGATTCCCGTGCCGGAGATGCCAAGTGCTCCAACCACGACCTGGATACCGACAAGCTGAAGCGCAATGTAGGGCATGGTCGCGACGATGCCGGTGACAGCCACAGCCAGCGCAAGCCATCGGTTACCAAATCTGCCGCGAACAAAATCTCCCGCCGTGATATAATTGTGTTTGTGACAGACGTGCCAAAGCCTTGGAAAGACCAGGAACAAGATCGGATAGATCACGACCGTGTACGGCACCGCAAAGAACGCGATGGCGCCCGCGCCAAAGGCGAGCGCGGGAACCGCAATGAACGTGTAGGCGGTATAAAGATCGCCGCCGACCAGGAACCAGGTGACGATCGTGCCGAAGCGCCGGCCGCCCAGGCCCCATTCATGCAACAGATCGAGATCACCCTTGCGCCAATTGGCGGCGGCAAAGCCCAGCCAGGTGATAAACGCGAACACCACCACGAAAATGGTGAGGGCTACCCAATTCACGTCCTCCACGATCTTCCCTCGTCACTTTTGGGACCGGGATCAACCGATGCGCCGGGGCGTCAATCCTCGGTCACGAAATACACAATTGCCGTAAGCACGGCGCCGACGACGACCAACAGGAGCTGAAACCAAAAGAAAAACGGAATGCCGATAAAGTAGGGCTCGGACCTGTTGTAGAGGGGCGGCCAGAGGGCACCGACGAACTGGATTGCAAAGAGCAGGTACCACCAGCTCCATTCGCTCCGCTCTCTCTGCAAATCATTCATTGCCGCCAACTCCTCCGGTACAGAGCTTAACGATGCGCTCTATATCAGATTGCTGATTGCACCGGCCTTGCGAGACCGACCGCTGTCAAAGGGCCTTGTTGGTCTATGTTGCGTTTCCGATGATCACATCTGCACTGCGGCCCTGCCGCAACATGGACAACTAATCCAGGCTATTGATCCAAGTTAGTCAGCACGGCACGCAACCCAAAAGAGTTGCGCCATGCGGGTGCAGCGCCACGCTACGGTTTCTTTCGTGAATATCTCAAGGACGCGGAGGCCACCGCAGACGCCTGGGATGGCGGCTGGTTTCACAGCGGCGACGTGGTGCGGCGCGGCGCGGTCCGAAAGTGGATCAACTCGCCCGCTCGATACCGGTCGGGCGCATCGGACGGCCAGACGATGTTGCGCGAGCCGTGATGTTCTTTTCAAATCGAGAGGCTGATTTCGTCACCGGCCAAGCGCTCTGTGTCTGCGGCGGTGCAAGCATCGGATCAATTGCGCTTTGGCGTATTCTGGTATCGCCATCCTTGCCAAGGTTGAGATGTCTCGGTCTAATCCATCATCGGAAAATGACATCTTAAGCAATTAATATCATTGATCTTTTTAACTCTATCGGCTCATAAGAGATTGGATGAACTGGACGATTCACCATCCGCGGCGGGCATTTAGTAACGTTTTTTTGTATTTTTCCAAAAACCATTCGCCTGCGGCCAGATCCGGTGATATAAGCGGTTGTTTCTTCTCGCCTGGGAAGGAACACATCTTGAGCGAACTGCACGACTGGCTTGTCAGCCAACACCCGGGTCTTCGGACCTACAAATCATTCCATCAAAAAGCGCTTGAGCTCGCCGCTTCTGATGCGGATCACAGGGCGCTGTATCGCCTGCTCGCGAACATGGCGGAACGCTACGTTTCGACTTTTGACGAAGAGCCATTGCCGGTCGACGTCGCCGCGCAGGCTTATCAACGCTTCCTCGACATCGTCGGCGATGCCGAGAAGTCTATCGGCGCTCCGGTCTCCCAGCGCGTTCAAACCCTGAACAAGATCGCCGCCGCCGAACTCTTCTGATATGGCTCGGGCATTGCTGCCCCGGACTTGAGATCTTGCTCCAGACCGGATTGAGCGGCCCAGACCGCGCAATCCGGCGTCACTGTCTACCCGCGAGCCCAGACCATGCGGAGCGCCGGTGTGCCTCCAAACAACTTTCAACGGTTGCGGGGTTGGAGCAGCACTGAACGGCCTCCGTTGCGGGTCGACCACATCGGGGGATCTGCCAGAAATTCCTCGATCTGTTTCCGATCCTTGCTATCGAGCCGTCCTCCCAGGTCTGCCCGGAGGACGTGTCCCATGTTGCCAACGGATGCAACGAGAGGCCGGCCTGCGCGAGACGATCGGCCGCGCCGGGAAAGGCCGAATGATAGAAAATCGTGAGGACATCGTTCACTGTTCGCGCCGGCTGCCCGAAGCCCCTTGGCAAAGGACACCTTGCTGGTTCCATCAGTCGTCAGATCGTCCACCAGGAGAACGCGCAATCCCTCGACCGGGCCGCCCTCGACCTGAGCGTTGCGGCCGATGCCGAGCGGGCGCTTGCGCACGTAACGGAGGGGAACATCGAGCGTGTCGGCGAGCCAGGACGCAAGCGGAATGCCGGCGGTCTCCGCGCCGGCGATGGCGTCAAAATTGCCCGGCTTGATCATCAATTCGACCGCGACCGAGGCAAGCCGGACAGCATCCCGCCACAAACGCGGCTCGCCGATCAACAGCCGGCAGTCGACATAGACGGGGCTTGCCCAGCCCGCGGCCAGAACAAACGGCCGGTCACGGCTCACCTGTATCGCCCCCGCTTCGAACAGAAGCCGCGCCGTTGCTGCTCCGATCTCGCCGGCCGTCACGGTCCCACCTCACCCAGCGACCAAGGCAGGTTTTCTCCGCCACGAAATATCACGACCTCACCGTCCTCGACTGCAACGGCGGGCGGCATCGAAGCGGCGCGGCGTCTTATCTCGATGGTGCCCTGATTTGGCGGAAGGCCATAGAACTTCGCACCATTAAGAGATGCAAATGAACCCAGCCGACCCAGTGCATTCTCCTCGTCGAACACCTGCCTGTAAATTTGCAGCGCAGTCGCACCGACAAAAACACCCGCGCACCCGCATGCCGCCTCCTTGGCCTGTGCAAGATGCGGCGCAGTGTCGGTCCCGATGAAGAAGCAGGCGTCGCCGGAAGTGGCGGCACGGCGCAGAGCAAGACGGTGATGTTCGCGCTTGGCGACCGGCAAACAGTAGAGATGCGGGCGCAGGCCACCCTGAAAGAGCGATGTGCGGTTGATCACCAAATGGTGCGGCGTGATCGTCCCCGCGACGCGCGGGGCATGGGCTCGAACAATTGCAACCGTCTCTTCCGTGGTGACGTGCTCCACGCACCACTTTCAGCCCCTGATACTGTCGCAACAGGGGCAACAGGGTCTGCTCCATGAAAACAGCCTCGCGATCGAATATATCGACGGCGGGGTCGGTGGCCTCGCCGTGAATCAGGACCGGCATGCCGATGCGCTCCATACGCTCCAGCACCGGACGCAGCCCCTTGATGTCCTTGACGCCATGATGCGCATTGGTCGTTGCGCCGGCCGGATAGAGCTTTGCCGCGATCCACACGCCCTCCGAATGACCCTCGCTCGATTTCCTCGGCCGACGTCATGTCCGTCAGATAACACGTCATAAGCGGCTCGAAATCGCTTCCGACCGGGCGCGCCGCAACAATCCGCGAGCGGTAAGCGGTGGCCGCATCCACTGTGGTGACCGGCGGCACCAGATTTGGCATGACGATGCCGCGTGCGAACTGTGCCGCCGTGAAAGGCAACACCGCGCGCAGCATTGCTCCGTCGCGCAGATGAATATGCCAATCATCGGGACGCCGAATCCTCACACTGTCCGCCGGATTGGAGCGGACGGACGTTGCGGCGTCGAAAAGTGTATCCAGGCTCATTGCACAGCCTCTGCCAGCACTTGCCTCATGACGGCGACACCCGCCATGAAATCAGATATCTTCATGTCTTCGTAGGGATTATGCGAGCCATTTTCGTTGCGGACGAAGATCATGGCGCTTGGAATCCCAGCGTTGGCAAAGACTGCCGCATCGTGGCCGGCGCCGCTCGGGATTTGTTCATCGGGCAACCCCAGTCTGCGCGCCGCAGCGCGTAATCTTTCGACCCACACGGGATCCATGACTGCAGGGGCCGACTGCAATCGCCGGTCAAGCTTGAACTCTACGCCACGTTCCTCGCCAATGCTCGCGCATTCCGACACAAACAGGTCGTAAAATGCCTCCAGCGTCTCCTGGCTCTGGCTCCTCACCTCGAAGCTTAGTCTCAGCATCCCCGGAATGCGGGCAATCGCGTGCTCCGAACTGTCCGTGCTCATCACGCCGGATGTGACAACGAGGTCTCGCCCTCGCTCCAGCAGCGTTCGCCAATGACGGTCGAGATGAGTGATCAATTCTGCCGTGGCGAATACGGCATCGCGGCGTAGCCAGCGCGGCACCGCGCCGGAATGGCCGGCCTCGCCGACGCATTCCACGACGCGATGGCGGATATTACCACGAATGCCCGTCACGATTCCGATCGGCAATTCGCGCGCGACCAGCACCGGTCCCTGCTCGATGTGCAATTCGACCCAAGCCGCGACGCGTCTGGGATCGAGCAGCACCTCGCCTCGCGCGATGCGTTCGACATCCGCGCCCACATCGCCCATGCAATCGGCCAGCGAGCGCCCGGTCACCGCGTGAGGCGTTGCGAGGTCGTGCGGGGCGAGGCGACCGAATAAGGCGCTCAACCCATATAGGCTTTGCCGAACCAGGCACTCTCCTCGCCGCGCAGCCCAAATAGCTTGAGCGTTCGCCGCGGGACGAACCCCTCCCTTCTCATTCCGACCAGCACGGCAAGCCCGGCAACTACGCCCGCAGCGCCGTCGAAATTGCCGCCCTGCGGAACCGAGTCCAGATGCGACCCGCAAGCCAGAAACGGGAGGTCGGGCTCGCTGCCGGCCAACGTCACAACAAGATTTGCGGCGGCGTCGCGCTCGGTGGTCAGGCCGATTTCCCTTGCCAACTCCTCGACAATGTCGAGAGCAAGCAATTCGCCGGGCCCAAAACTCTCGCGCGTGATTCCGACGCCGTCGCCTGTCGCGGCCCGAAGTTGCGCAAACAGTTTTTCACAAAGCTTGGTTTCGTTCGCGCCGTTGATCGGCGGCAACGTCGCGCTGGCCGTCAACGCATTCATTGCCGCGGCGCCACCCACGCCAGTTCAGGCTCATCGGCCTCCTCGTTCAAGACAGCGCCGATCAGATCGGCCACTCTGGGAATGTCGCGGCGCTCGCAGAATTTCTTCAGACCGTCGATGATGGTGACCATTGCGGCCGGCTGAACGAAGGTCGCAGTCCCGACCTGTACTGCCGCCGCCCCGGCCAGCAGATATTCGACCGCATCTTCGGTCGTTGAAATGCCGCCGCAACCGATGACCGGAATCTTGACCGCACGGGAGCACTGATAAACCTGCCGCAGCACGATCGGCTTCACCGCGGGACCGGAAAGGCCTCCCATAATGTTGCCGAGGCAGGGCTTGAAGGTTTCTAGATCGATCGCCATCGCCAGGATGGTGTTTGCCACGACCAGTGCATCTGCGCCCGCCAGTTCAGCCGCACGCGCGACCTCCGGGAGGTCGCCGGTATTCGGGGTCAGCTTGACCCACAATGGCAGCGACGTCGCAGCCCGCAATTGCCGGACAACGGCCTCCGTTGAACCGGCGCGCATCGCGAATGCCTTGCCGTCCTCTTCGATGTTGGGGCATGAAATATTGGCTTCAATCGCCGCGATGCCCGGTAGCGTCAATTCGGCAGCGAGCCTGTAGAATTCCTCCGCGGTGGGCGCCGAGATGCTGACCACAAGCGGCGGCTTGTAGCCCATGTAATCAGGCAGGGTATGATCGAGAAAGTACGGGACGCCTTTCGACGGGATGCCGATCGAGTTGATGAGGCTACCGGCCCGTTCGACGACGCGCGGAAGCGGATTGCCTGCGCGGAGTTCGCGCGTGATGGTCTTTGTGACGAACGCTCCAAGCTGGTTGAAGTCCATGACCTTGTCGAGACCTTCGCCAAATGTCCCCGAGGCCGGCATTACTGGATTGGCAAGCGTCAAGGCGCCGATACGCACTGAAAGATCGATCATGGCAGTGCTTCCATCATGTCGAAGACAGGCCCATCCCAACAAACCCTGCGGTGAACGATCTCTCCCTCGACGTTGAAGTCTCGGACACAGCAGAAGCAAAGTCCAAGACCGCAGGCCATCTGCTGCTCCATCGCGACCTGACCCGGAATGTTGAATTCGCGAGCGAGGCGCTGCTGTACGCGCAAAAGACGGCTCGATCCGCAGGTATAGAGGGCGTCGCACCGTCCATCGGCGATCAGCCCGCGCAGGATCCGTTCGACATTCGCCGGCCCGCTGCTACTTTCGGAGTCGGTTACCGTTACGACATCGGCGCCCTGCAGCCGGAACAGATCAACCGAGACCAGAAGCTCAGGCCGCCGTGCGCTCAGAATTGCGGTCACCGATATGCCATTGGCTTTCGCCGCCTTGGCAAGAGGCGCAAGCGTCGCCAGGCCGGCGCCTCTTCCGACCGCCACGATATGGCGAAGACCGGCGTTCAGCGTGAAACCGACGCCGAGAGGTCCCATGATGTCCAGTCTGTCGCCGACCTGAAGCGCCGCCAGCCCGCGCGTTCCGGAACCGGTGACCTTGTAAAGGAATTCGACCCTGTTCCGCAGCGGGTCCACTCCATAAAGGCTCATGGGCCGCCGAAGAAAGGGCTGTTCTCCCTCCAGATGCGGGCACAACAATTGGAAGAACTGACCGGCGGTCGCCGTTGCGGAAACAGCTCCGCAGCCGACAACCAGGCGATGATATTCGGCGTTCACCTTGCAGTTGGACAGCACCTCGGCAGGTTCGGCCACCACGGAAGCCGCCCAAGGCGGCTCCTCATCTCGGCTCTTCTCGCCGGCGCAGTCGGCGTACTTTGACGAGGAGACAATGCTTGGGTGGGACATAATCTGCCTCATAGCATGATCAGGCGAGCTCCACGCCGACGCGCTCCGGAACCAGCAGGAACAGCGCGACGATGTCCAGAATGTAGAGGAGCGCAAGCAATGCGATTGCGGTTTGGAAACCGTACACCGCACTTACCGCGCCAACAGCCAGTGGCCCGAATCCAGCTACTCCCCTGCCGATATTGAAGAAGACGTTCTGCGCCGTTGCGCGAGCAGCGGTCGGATTGAGCTCGCTGATGAGGGCGCCATAACCGCCCAACATCCCGTTCACGAAGAAACCCATGATGGCGCCGCCTATCAGCAGCGTCGCCGGATCGACCAGCTGCGAATAGATCAAGACCATGGCCGCTGCACCGAGCATGTAGCCAAAAAACGCAGGTCGACGGCCAACCCGATCCGCAATATGGCCGAACATCAAGATACCGAGCGCCATGCCCGCGATCGTAACGGCGGTCCAGACAGCCGATTGCGTCAGGCCATAGCCAAATCGAGATCGAGAGATAGTTCGGTAACCAGATCATGATGCCGTAATAGCCAAAATTCTGCACTGAACAGAGGATGACCATTCCGACGCTTGTCTTGACGGTTTGCGGATCTGAAACCAGGAGTCGCAGTGAGAATGCGGCATCCGGATCACGCGCCTTGTTGGCCACGAAAACCTCCGGCTCGTGCAGCCTACGCCGAATGAAATAAGCCGCCACCGCCGGGAAGATACCGACGAGGAACATGCCGCGCCAGCCGATCACCGGCAGCAAGATTGGCGTGACAATAGCAGCGGCGAGAACACCTAGTTGCCAGCCCAGCCCCACGTAGCAAGACGCACGCGCCCGCTTGGCGGCCGGCCAGGCTTCCGCCACCAGCGCCATTCCGATGCCGAATTCGCCGCCAAGCCCAAACCCCGCGATGGCGCGATAGATCAGCAGGTCCCAATAGCCCTGGGCGAACGCACACATGCCCGTAAACACGGCAAACAGCACAATGGTCCATGTCAGGACACGTACGCGACCTAGCCGGTCGGACAACATGCCGAAAACCAGTCCACCGAGAACCGCGCCAACCAGCGTTGCGGTGACAAACGACGCCCCCTCGGCCGGCGTCAGATGAAGATCTGCGGAAATGGGACGCAACATAAAGCCAAGAATCAGGAGGTCAAATCCATCCATCGCGTAACCGAGCGCCGAGCCCCAAAGGGCTCTCCAAGCTTCGGTGTCTTCATTCCGGACAGAACTCCTCGAGAGAGCTAGTTCGGCAACGTCTTGAATCTGGCTCACAATGATCCCCCAATCCCCGATTTGCTTTCTGAACTCGTCTAAGAATGAAATATACAAGGCCCGCCGACCTCATGGAGATACTTCTCATCAACCACAATGCAGCGTCAGCGCGAGGTTGGCCCCTGGCCCGCTCCTCCGGACGCTTAAGATGCGCCGCTTGCCGCGCAGGCCACGTTGTTGCGCGGGAGAAAGCCTCGTCACGACCCAGCGGGAAACGGCACCCAAAGGATCAGCGAAACGCGAGTTAAAACCCGCCCCATCTAAAAATCAAGACTATTCTATATTCATAGACGGCGATATTTGAGGCGCCATGAAATGGCCTGCAAACGACGGATCGGGCGGTAGACCCAGGCCAGCTTGCCCACGAAGGGAGCGCTCCGGCACCTCGATTTGCGAAGGCGTGGAGCCCGCCCAAGCGCCGGCAATGGCGTCAGGGCTCGAAGTGCAAACGCGCAAATACCACCCTAGCTTTGAGGCTCCTTGAGACACTTCCGCAGCAGGGCCGCGCCGCCCTCGCCCTTCGAAGCACGCTGCCACATCTGCTCAGCGAGCTTTTGGTACAGATTGACCGCCTCTTCTGCGCCGGTGACCGATGCCACCCCAAGCCGGACATTCGGGAGTTCGCCCAGGCGAAACGGGCTGACACCGACCAGCGTCGTTCCGTCGCGCATGCGGCAGATTTCGAAAGTCTGGTTAGGTAGCGTGTCATCGACAACCCCGATCTGAACGCCGACCGGTTCATTCTCCATGATGACTGCGATCCGCTCGACTTCCTTGCGCGCCGCAAGCCGGCGCTTGTCGCGCTCGGACCTGGAAAGGTTGTAGGTCCGTCAAGCAATACCGAGCAATTGCGTACCTTCGCTACGACAAGACCGCCAGAAACTTCCTCGCCGGTAGCAGCGGCTCTTCGCTTTGCAAGGATCTCGATGAGGCCTTCAATTTCCGCCTGCGCCCTCTTGCGGCTGGGAAGTCGCTCCGGAAGGCCCTCGACAAGCATGTCGCGCAGGATTTTCGGATACTCATCCGATGTCAGCAGAAAGGTCACCGGTTCGTAATAGACCAGGACACGTTCGGAGGCTTCTTCAATCTGACGCAGACGCTCGAAATACGCGATCGCGCTTGAGAAGTATTCGGTCCCGACGCCGAGAAGCGATGGCAACGAAGTCTGGAGGAGGTCAGCGATACGTTCAAGCGTCTCGAGCTTAACAGGGCCTTCACCCTTCTCGTAGTTGTAGAGCGCAGCGCGCGATATCCCGAGTTTTTGGGCGGCCTCGTCGGGAGACAGGCCCGCACCCATCCTGTGCGCACGAAGACGCTGCCCTACCTGAAAATAATCGATTGCCATGAATTCCGAACGGCTGTTGGCGCCTGCGGAAAACCCTAGCCAGATTTTGGGTAAGCGGTCCAGCTCCGTGACGATAAGGACTTCAACATTTGGACGCCCGCCGCGGTCATTTGGCTTAACTGAGGACAGTCGCCCTAATGCACTGACGGGCGCAAAGCGGTTGAGTTATGCTCAGTCTCTCGAACGAGCATAACTCCCTCGGAGCGGCATCGGCAGGCTCCGCAAGCGACCCACAACCTGTCAAGCGGCGCGGATCTTGGCGAGGAACCCGTTCACGTCGCCTCGCAGTTTATCCGCCTGGCGGCTGAGGTCGCCCGCGGCAGCGAGCACTTGCGTGGCGGCCGAACCGGTCTCCTCGGCCACCTCGTTGACGCGAGCGACATTGGCGGCCACTCCATTGGTGCCCTGCGACACCAGTTGAATATTGTGTGAGATATCCCGCGTGGCAGCGCCCTGCTCCTCGACCGCCGCGGCGATCGTCGTGGCGATCTCGTTCATCTCGCGAATGGTCCGCCCGATCGCCTTGATCGCTTCAACCGCGTTGGTGGTCTCGCCCTGGATAGCCGCGATCTGCGTCGAGATATCCTCGGTTGCCTTCGCTGTTTGACTGGCAAGCGCCTTCACCTCGTTGGCCACGACCGCGAAACCCTTGCCGGATTCTCCGGCCCGCGCCGCCTCGATCGTCGCGTTGAGCGCCAGCAGGTTGGTCTGGGAAGCGATATTCTGGATGAGCGATACGACCTCGCCGATCTTCTGCGCCGTCTCAACCAGTCCCTGGATAGTGGTATTGGTACGGTCCGCTTCGACGACGGCGGTGCCGGCTATCTCGGCCGACTGCGTTACCTGACGGGAAATCTCGCTGATCGAGGCGTGAAGCTGCTCGGTGGCCGCCGCCACTGTCTGTACATTGGTCGAGGCTTGTTCCGAGGCCGTGGCGACGGCCGTCGCTTGCCTGCTGGTTTCCTCGGCCGTGGTCGACATGCTTCCGGCGGTGGCATGCATTTCCGTCGAAGCGGCGGTCAGGGTGTCGAGCGCCTCGCTGACCTGTCTGTCAAAAACCGCGATGTGCCCTTCGACGTCGCGCTGACGCGTCTCCTTTTGAGCTTGCTCCTGCCGCTGCGCGGCCTCGAGCCGGTGCGTGGTGATCGCATTCTCCTTGAAGACCTGCAGAGATCGGGCCAGCCCGCCAACCTCATCGGCACGATCGGCGCCTTCGATCGCAATGTCGAGGTCGCCCTTGGCAAGCTTGGCCATCTCGCGGGTCATCGCTGCGAGTGGTTTGGATATCTGAAACAACGCGATCCAGCCGAGGATGCCGAACGCGCAGACGAGACCCCCGACGGCGCCGACCACCAGCCACCCACGCGTCTGTGTCGCCACGGCGACGCTGGCATCACGCGCCGCCTGCATCTTCTCCACGTTCATGGTGATGAGCTTGCCAACCACCTCCATGGCGACTTGGCGATGTTTTGCCGCCACGCCACGCGAATAGGCAAAGGCTTCGTCCATCTTGCCCGCAAGCGCGAGTTCAAAGACGTGGGCACTTGCCTCCCGTCGGTTGTTGACGGCGGTGCGAAAGGCTTCGATGAGGGCGCGCTGATCCGTACCGGGAGTGATGGTCTCGAGACGGCCGATCGCATCGAGCGCAGCAGCCGTAGCCTTGTTATAGGTATCAATATTTGCTTTCGCCGCCTTGCCGTCAGCGGCGCTGAGAATGACGTTCTTCTCGCTGACAGCGGCGCTGTTGAAGCTGCTTTCGGCCTCAAGGGCGAATTGGACCCGCGTGGCATTTCTATCGACCAGCGCGGCAGCAGTTTCCGACAAATTGGTCACGGACAGCGAGGCATAGAACACGATCGCAATCGCGACGACAGCGATGATCGTTGCTGGCACTGCGATCTTGCCAATGATCGAAATATTCCGGAATCCAAACAGCATTCGCGCCTCCAAGGGGTGTCGAGCCATACTAGAGAGCAGACCTTAAGGACTTATTAGGCATGAGCGGCAAAGGCCGTTCGCCGAAAATATTAACGATTTGGTAGTGAATATCCCGAGCCGTCGACCCCAAACCACATTTGAATTCGGCATCAACCCTTGTGCAGGTAGGGCATGTCGTGCGGCATCGAGCCGTAGCGGGAAGCCCGACGCCATACCGGAAGGATGAGCCGCCGCGAACGCGGCGGTTCAATCAGGCCGCGCGAATATTGGCGAGGAAGCGATCGACGTCGCTGCGCAGGGTTGCCGCCTGGCCGCTCAGCTGCTCTGCCGAGTGCAGGACCTTGTTGGCTGCGGATCCGGTCTTGTCGGCCGCCTGGTTGACGGATGCGATGTTACCCGAGACCTGGCCGGTTCCTTGCGCGGCTTCCTGGACGTTGCGAGCGATCTCCTGTGTCGCCGTGCCCTGCTGATCGACGGCAATGGAAATCGCCGATGCAATCTCGTTGATGGCCCCGATGGTGCGGCCGATACCCTCGATGGCCTGTACCGCCTCCGTGGTCGCGTCCTGCATGGCACCGACCTGCGCCGATATTTCGTCGGTCGCTTTTGCGGTCTGGCTGGCAAGCGATTTGACTTCGTTGGCGACCACCGCAAAACCCCTGCCTGCTTCGCCGGCACGGGCCGCTTCGATCGTTGCGTTCAAAGCCAGAAGATTGGTCTGGCTGGCGATGTCGCTGATGAGTTTGACAACATCGCCGATTTTCTGCGCCGCCGCCGACAGGCCCTGCACCGTGACGTTGGTGCGGTTCGCCTCGGCGACCGCCTGACCGGCGATCTCCGTTGATTGCGTGACTTGCCGTCCGATTTCCGAAACCGACGACGACAATTCCTCGGTCGCGGCGGCAACCGTCTGCACATTGGCCGAAGCCTGCTCGGCCACAGCGGCCACGGTGGTCGCCTGCTGGCTGGCTTCTTCTGCCGTGGCCGACATGCTCTTCGACGTCGCCTGCATTTCAGTCGCGGCGCCAGCGAGGGTATCGAGGGACGCCCGGACGCCGCGCTCGAATTCGTCGGCCATTCTGGTGAGCAAAAGTCTCCTCTCGGCGTCGGCTTGAGCCTTCAACACGTCCTGCTCGCCGCGGAGTCGGGTCGCCTCGATCATGTTGTCCTTGAAGATCTGCACCGATTTCGCCATGGCGCCGACTTCATCGCCCCGCCCGAGAGCCGGAATTTCGGTCGAAGTCTCGCCCTCGGCGATCTTGCGCATGGCTGCCGTCATGGCGTTGATCGGGGTCACGATGCTGCCGCTGAGCAGGTAAAACAGGCCGGCGACCAGCAACAACGCCGCGCCGACCATCATCCCCATTTGGCGCGCCTGGGCCCAAAAGATCGCATTGACGTCGTCCATATATATTCCCCCGCCGACCGTCCAGGCGTACGGCTTGAACTCGACCGCGTAAGACATTTTCGGAAGCGGCTCGCCCCCCGCGGCGCGAGGGAAGCGGTATGATGCAAAGCCTCCGCCATTGGCGGCCAGTTCCATCTGCTTGCGCACGAAGAAGACACCGTCAGAGTCTGCCGCATCGTACAAATTCTTGCCTTCAACCTTTGGGTTGGGATTGGCCACCGCCACGCCTTTGGCGTCTATGCCGTAGAAATAATCGTCCTTGCCAAAGCGAAATGTCCGCAGCAGGACCTTGCCGCGTTCGACGGCTTCGGCTTCGGAGAGCCCTGCCTTGCGGGAGGCCTGATAATTCATTTCCAGCGCCTGCCGCGCCAGCAAGACGACGTCCTGGAGCTTGGCCTTGCGATCCTCGAGAAGGTTGTTCCACAGCGCCGAAAGACCGACGCCTGCCACGGCGGCGATGCCGACGACCGAGAGACCGATCATAATCAATAACTTGTAGGAAATTCTTAGATTGCCAAGCATTGCGCACCTTATCGCTGGGTGACAGTCGCCGGAGTGGCGTCAGACTTTGCGCATGGTTAGCTCAAATTAATGAAACAGCCCCTAATGCAGACTACAGACCGTCAGCGAAACAAGCGGCTGAAGCGTTTTCCTGTTTCTTCAATGACTTGGCCGAACAAAGAAAAGCAGCTTGCTAAATGCGGCATTCGCTGTCGCTTCCCGAACTTTGCGCTTGGAAATTCGATAGCCGTCTCAGCCCTCATTCGAACGGAAGAGTCTTAAGCTCAGAACCGAGCATCCGCCGGCGATCAGAACCAAGGCGACGACGCAGGCCCCGATGGTCAGACTTCCCGTCCGTTGCGACACGTATCCGAACAGCACAGGGGCGACCAAGCTTCCGATTTGGCCGACGCTGCTGATGAAAGCGATGCTGCCTGGCAACTCATTCTCGGAAAGAAAGCCGGTCGGAATGGTCCAAAACAGGGCGATGGCAGATAGATAGCCGACGGCCAGCAGGGCCAGGCAAACAATCGAGAGCGAAGAGCTCCACGTGGAATAGGCAATGGCCATCGCCGCACAGCCCGCGACAAGGACAGCGACGAAGAAATGCCCATGCCGTTCCAGCAATCGATCCGAACTGCGGCATAAAGCGAGCATGCCGATAGCGCCTCCCGCATAGGGAACCGCCGACAGCAGTCCGACCTGGAATATGCCTGCTACGCCCGAACGCTGGATGATCGTCGGTGCCCAGAAATTGAGGACCGTTCCGGCCCAGGTGATGGAGAAATAGCCGAAGGTTGCCATCCACAGCATTGGCTTGCCGAGTGAAGACAGGAAAGCCTGAAAGCTGGAATGGCTTTCAGCCCGGCCTTTGATCGCCAGATTGACCGTGAGCAAATCTTTCTCGCTCCCCGACAGCCAGGTGGCATCTCGCGGGCCATCGTCCAATACGAAGAAAGCGGCAATGCCCATCATCACCGGCAGCATTCCTTCGATCAGGAAAAGCCACTGCCAGCTCTTGAATCCGAGTGAGCCGCCCAGTTGCTGCATGATCAAGCCAGAAATCGGTCCGCCGACCATCCCTGACACTGCAATGGCGAGCACGAAGAATGACATCACCCGCCCGCGTATCCGGTTGGGAAACCAGAACGTCAGATAGAGAATGACGCCGGGGAAGAATCCGGCTTCAGCGGCCCCCAGCAGGATGCGGGCGAGATAGAATTCCGCCGGCGTCGAAACGAAAGCCATGGCCATCGAGATGAGGCCCCACAGGCACATGATTCGTGTGATGGTTTTGCGCGCGCCGATCTTCTGCAGAAGCAGATTGCTCGGCACCTCGAACAGGATGTACCCGACATAAAACAGACCGACACCCAGGCCATAACTTGCATCGCTCAGGCTCAGATCACCCTGAAACTGCAATTTGGCGAAGCTGACATTGACGCGATCGATATAGTTCAGAACGTAGCAAATGAAGATGAAGGGAATGATCCGCAGGATCACCTTGCGGTAAAGACCGCTTTCGCCATCATCTTCCGCAATCGCAAGACCCTCGGCCCGTTGTTGCAAGATCTTCTCCACCGCGCGACCGCATCCTTGTGCGCTAGATGCTGGCCGCATCCCTGATCGCGGTATAGATCTCGTCGAGATCGGCTGAATCGACGCAATAAGGCGGCATCACGTAGATCGTATTGCCAAGCGGACGCAGCAGCAAGTTTCGGCTGCCAAAGAAGGCCTGAAGCTTCGGGCCGATCCCGGCAAAATAGCCGCTATCGCGTGCCTCCAGCTCCAGCGCGGTAATCGTGCCGGTCCGGCGGACATTCTTGAATCGCGCATCGGCACGGAAAGGCGCGATGGCCTGCTCCTGCAGCGCCGCGACGGCGGCGACCCGCGAACGGATCGCCGGGTCCTGCCACAAATCGAGATTGGCCTTGGCGGCGGCGCAGGCGACCGGGTTGGCGGTATATGAGCTCGAATGAAAGAAAGTGCGGGTGCGGTCGGACGAAAAGTGCGCGTTGAAAATCTCGGGCCGGCACAACGTCACCGCCAGCGGCAGCGATCCACCCGTGAGGCCCTTTGAGTAGCAGGCGATATCCGGCGTCACGTCAGCCTGCTCACAGGCGAACAGGGTGCCGGTCCGGCCCCAGCCGGTCATGACCTCATCGGCAATGAACAGAACCTCCGAGGCTTCACAGATTCGTTTCATCTCCTTGAGCACCCAGGCGGGATACATCAACATTCCGCCGGCGCCGAGGATCAGCGGCTCGACAATGAAGGCGGCCGGCTTTGCGTCGCGAACTGCGGCCTCGAGCGCATCGAGGGTTGCCTGTTCATGGCCGTGAGCCGGAAACGGGATAGTCGTAACGTCGAACAACAGCGGTCCATAGGCCGCGTTGAATACGCCGCGCGCGCCGACCGACATCGCCCCGATGGTGTCGCCGTGATAGGAATGCTGCATCACCACGATACGCGATCGCGGCTCGCCGATATTGCGCCAGTAGCCGAGCGCCATTTTCAGCGCCACTTCCACACTGGTCGAGCCGCTGTCGGAGAAGAAGACGTAGTCGAGACCATCAGGCGCAAGCCTCATGAGCGCCGCGGCGACCTCCTCGGCCGGCTCGTGCGTGTGGCCGGCAAAGATGATCTGGTTGAGCTTCTCGGCCTGTTTCTGCATGGCAGCGACGATGTGCGGATGGCAATGGCCGTGGGTCACGACCCACCAGGATGCGATCGCGTCGATGATACGGCGGTCATCCGCGGTGTAGAGATAGGCGCCGGCGCCGCGCACTACCTTGACCATCTCCGCCTGCAGCGCGTGTTGCGTGAACGGATGCCAGATCGGCGACTTCTTCCGGAGCATCATGGGCCGAAATCGCCTGGCTTGAACGCGGCCGCGAACGCGGTGCGCAGCGTGCTCCTCGTCAACGGCGAAAGCCGGGGCAATCGTCCAAGCCGGCGCACCCTTCCGATCTCGCAAATGATGTCCTCGCTTTCCGAATCGCTCTCGCCGATAAAAGCGATGCCGAGAATGTCGAGCTTGCGATTTCGCAGCGCCTCGATCGACAGCAACGAATGATTGATGGTGCCGAGCGTCGTGCGCGCGCAAAGCACGACCGGGTGACGCCACCTGGCAAAGACGTCGATGTACAGAGTGGTCCGATCGAGCGGGACCAACAGCCCACCGCTGCCCTCGATTACAAGCGCCCGCCCGCCGGTATCGGGCACATCGAGAGACTCCACCGCAATGCGGACGCCATCAATTGCCGCGGCCCGATGCGGCGAAGCCGGCGTCTGCAGGCGATAGAGCTCCGCTACGATGCGGTCGTCGGAGAGTCCGCCCAGTCGCGCGACGATCCGGGAATTGGTCTCTCCCTCGAGCCCCGCCTGAATCGGTTTCCAGTAATTGGCGCCGAGTAGATCGGCGAGGCCGGCGGCGAACACCGTTTTGCCAATCTCGGTGTCGGTGCCAGCCACCACGATCCGCTGGCTCATCTGCCCTCGTCTCCGGTCTCTTCGATCAGGGCGTCGAGCATGGCGCGCACGTCATCCTCCCCGACATTGTTGGTCAGGGAAATGCGCAGCCGCGCCGTGCCGGCCGGCACCGTCGGCGGCCTGATCCCGCGGATATCGAAGCCGCGTGCCTGCAGCGCTGCGGCCAGCGCCATGGCGCGCGCATTGTCGCCAACGACATACGGCACGATCTGCGAACCGGACAACCGCCAGCCGCGACGCGCGCCGATCTGACGATGCGCAAAGGCGACCAGGTTCGTCAGGCGCTGCTGCCGCTCGGGTTCCTGCCGCAGGATCAGAAGCGCCTCCTGCACGGCAACTGCCATTAGCGGCGACGGTGCGGTGGAGAAAATGAACGGGCGGCAGCGATTGACGATGAAGTCGCGCAGCACCCGCGTCGTGGTGACGAGCGCACCGGCCGCCCCCAGCGCCTTGCCGCAGGTGTGAACAGCGACCAGGTTATCGCGCCCTTCATAGGGGGCGGTGAGCCCGCGTCCCTGCTCTCCATAAACGCCCGTGGCATGGGCTTCGTCCACCAACAGGAAGGCATCATGCCGGTCCGCGATCCCTGCGAGTTCCGCGAGCGGCGCAAAATCGCCGTCCATGCTGTAAAGGCTCTCGACCACGATCCAGACCCGCCCCGTGCCGCCCTGCGTTCGCCATTCGCGGATGGTGGCTTCGACCGACTCGGGGTCATTATGTCTGCTTTCGCGAAATGAAGCCCGGCCAGCGCGTGCGCCTTCGTGAATGCTCGCATGTACGAGCGAATCGAGGACCAGCAGATCGCCCCGCTGCGGCAGCGTTGTCAGAACGGCGAAATTCGCAACATATCCGCTGCCAAAGAAAATCGCCGCCTCAGTACCGAAGAAGCCGGCAGCCTCGGCCTCGAGGCTTTCGTGCTCCTCGCAGTTGCCGCGCAGCAGCCGCGATCCGCCCGCCCCGATCGGGGTGCCGGCCTCGATCGCCGCCGATAATGCGCTCCTCATGCGCGGCGCGCTGGCGAGGGCCAGATAATCGTTCGACGAGAAATCGATGCCGCTGCGCGGCTTGAGGCTGCGCAGCCGGTCATCGTCTTTCAGGGCATGCAGGGCCGTGACGTAGCTCGAGACCCTGTCCGCGACGGCTTGGCTCATGGTCCGCTTTCAGGCAAGCGTCAGTCGCGCGCGGACTGCGGCTCCGCCGATTGCACCTGGTTGAGGCGGGATTTGACGCCGAGCCGGTCCAGCAAATTCGCATCGCGGTCGCGTTGCGGGTTTTTGGTGGTCAGGAGCACGTCGCCAATGAAGATGGAATTCGCGCCGGCCAGAAAGCACAGCGCCTGCAGTTCATCGGTCATGTATTGCCGCCCGGCCGACAGCCGCACCACGCTCTTCGGCATCAGGATGCGGGCGACCGCGACCAGCCGGGCGAGCGCGATCGGATCTGGCCGCTGCGCCGTGTCGTTGACCGGAACGCCCTTGACCTCGTTCCACAGGTTGATCGGCACGCTCTCCGGATGGCTCGGCAGGTTGGCTAGCAGCACGAGCATGCCGAGGCGGTCCTCGACCTGTTCGCCCATGCCGACAATGCCGCCGCAGCAGACCTTGATGCCGGCGTCGCGCACATGCGCAAGCGTATCGATGCGGTCCTGCAGCGTGCGCGTGGTGATGATCTTTTCGTAGAACTCGGGCGAGGTGTCGACATTGTGGTTGTAGAAGTCGAGCCCGGCCTCACGCAGCCGCGCGGCTTGCGCCGGCGTCAGCATACCCAGCGTCGCGCAGGTTTCCATGCCGAGGTCCTTGACCGCGCTCACCATGCCGCAGACCTCGTCGAGATCGCGATCCCTGGGATTGCGCCACGCGGCCGCCATGCAGAAACGGCTCGCACCGGCATCCCGGGCGCGCCGCGCGGTGGCGACCACGTCTACTTGGGCCATCAGCTTCGTCGCCTTCAGGCCGGTGTCGTAATGCGCGCTCTGCGAGCAGTAACCGCAATCCTCGGGGCAGCCGCCGGTCTTGATGCTGAGCAGGCTCGCGGTCTCGACATGGTTCGGGTCGAAATGGCTGCGATGGATGCTCTGCGCGCGAAACATCAGGTCCGCGAAAGGCAGGGCATAAAGTGCTTCGGCCTCCGCGCGATCCCAGTCGTGCCGGACAGGCTGGATGTCGTGGCCGCCGTTCCTCTTCATCTCCGCAGCTTGAACCATTGCGTCAGCATCCTGTTTTCCATAGATAAAGTTGGATATTATCTATGATTATTGTGATAGAAGAGCTGATGCTACCCGACGCACCCCGTGAGCGCACCCATTTTTATGATAGATAATCTATGAATACGGCCGACGAGCATACGACGATGGCGACGCGTATCGCCGAGGCCATCGGAGAGCGGATCATCAGCGGTGCGCTCCCGCCCGACGCGCCGCTGCGGCAGGACCATGTCGCGCGGGAATTCAAATCAAGCCACGTCCCCGTGCGCGAGGCGTTTCGGCAGCTGGAAGCCCAACATCTCGTCGTCGGCGTGCCGCGCCGTGGCGTGCGGGTGGCGCCGCTCGATGCCAATTCGGTGAAAGAGATCGCCGAGATGCGCGCCGCGCTGGAGGTGGTCGCACTGCGCAATGCGGCGCCACGGCTGACATCGGCCCATCTGGCCAGGATCGAATTGGCCCTGATCGAAGGCGACAACGCCGAGACACTTCAGGAGTTCGAGGCCGCCAATCGCGCCTTTCATCACGCGCTGGTGGCGTCCTGCGCGATGCCGCGGCTACTCGCCAGTCTCGACGGATTGCAATTGGCAAATTCCCGGCTGGTATTTGCGATGGCGCGCCATGCCGGCTGGCGGCCGCGGTCCAACCAGGATCACCGCCTGATTCTGCAGGCGCTACGAATGCGCAATGTCGATCAAGCCTGCAGCCTGCTTGCCCGCCACATCCAGACCATCGAGCGCCTTACTGTTCCTGCGGCGTGATGGCGCTGAGTTCGGGACCCAATCGCTCAGGATGGAAAATCGGCTGGCTTGACCTGGATCCGGTCGGCGTGAAGCGACCAGTGGCAAAGCGACTGGCTTTCACAGAACTTCTGTTTTGCCATTTCCTGGGCATCGCCTTCATTTGCGGCGTCGATTTCCAGCGAACTCTGACAAATTTCGCTCTCTCGGCCGTTTTCGCCGAGCACATCTTTCATGAACCTGACGACAAAGCGGGACATGGAACCTCTCCTGTGGCGCGGCGCCAAAGCAGTCCCATATAAATTCATTGCGTGAAGGAGATTTTGACCGACATCAAAACCTACGTAGTTGTCCGTATCGCACGGCATGCTTCAGCGTGCCTGAGCGGTGGCGATGCGGATGCCGAGATAGACGAACAGCCCGCCTAACCCCCGATTGATCCAGGCGAAGGCTCGACCGGATTTTCGCACCCGGCCGGCGGCGCCTGCCGTGAACACCGCCACGCCAAGACACCAAAGTGTGCCATTGAGGATGAAGATCAGGCCGAGCAGCGCGAAGGCGGCGGCCTTGTGCGGCGAATCCGTGGCGACGAATTGCGGCAGAAAGGCCAGAAAGAACAACGCCACTTTCGGGTTCAGCGCGTTGGTCAGCGCGCCCTGCACGAACACTTGGCGGAGCGAAATCGCGCCGGTTGCAGCTGCCGCGGCAGCCACAGGGGTCGGATGCCGTGCCAGCAACATCTTCACGCCCATGAAGCAAAGATAGGCCGCGCCGGCCCATTTCACCAAGGTAAACGCGGCCGACGACGCCGCCAGCAGCGCCGAAAGCCCGATCGCTGCTGCAAACACGTGAAGGAGGCAGCCGGCTCCGATGCCGAGCGCAGCAACCACGCCGCCGCGCCACCCCAGCTGCAGGCTGCGACCGACGATATAGGCCGTGTCAGGCCCGGGCGTGACGTTGAGCAGCAGGCCGGAGACGATGAAGAGCCATAGTTCGTGGATGCCGAGCATGATCTCGCAAGTTTAGCGGCGGCTCTCCGGGAAGCAATCCTCGAAGCTGAAAACGATCATCTCGGCATTGGAAAGCAATGAGGGCGGCTCGCGCCGCCCTTTTTTACGCCTCGGCGGCAAACCGGGGCTTCAGCTGAGCTGCTTCAGGAACTCGTCATGATTTATCGGATGCGAAAACATTCCGAAATTGTGCGCGAGCGCCATGCTCTGCTCTTCCTCGCTTAGCGCCGCGGTGCAGTCTTTCAGGGTGATCACGTCAAATCCGCGTTCGTAGGCACTGCGCATTGTCGATTCCACGCAGCAATTGGTGAGGAAACCACCCAGGACCACGGTTTGTATTCCCTTGCTGCGCAGAATGAAATCGAGATTGGTGCTGGGAAATGCGTCCAGTCCGCGCTTCCCTTCGATCAGGATGTCACCGGGTTGCGGCTTCAATCCGTCGACAATTGCCGCGCCCCACGATCCCTTGCGAAACGCGTTATTGTCGACGACCGCTTTCAGAATTCCGTAGGGATTGCCCGTGAGTTCGCCGTACCCTTCCGCGAAGGTAATCGGGGCGTGCATCACCGTCACGCCCGCCTCACGACTCCTGTTCACGATTGCTACCGTGTTGGCAAGCATGTTGTTCGATTGCATGACGCCTTTGACGCCGTCGTGAAAGACGCCCCCGGGCGTGGTGAAATCGTTCTGGTATTCGATTAATACGATGGCTGTCGTTTTTGGATTCATTGGCTTTGCTCCTGTTGTTTCCTGCTTCGACGGCTTGGCGGCCATGAGATTGGTCCTGCTGCCGAGCAGGACCAGCCCAACGCCGGTAACTCCAGCCGCTTTCAAGAAGACGCGCCGACCGTGGTCGGCATGCTTGGTGACTTCGCCTTGGTCTTCCATGTCTTCCTCCCCTGTTGATGACTGGACGGAAGCGCTGTCCGCCCTTCACGGGCGATGAACCAAACTACGTTGAATTATCTCGCGGCGGGTAACAGCCGATTGCTACGAGGGCGGCAATCGCGATGGTCGGGATCAACCACCGCGACGCCTAACGCGTAACAACCCGTTACTACCCGCCCTCACCCAAGCGGACAGAAAAGATGTGGCGATGCGCCCGCCACGAAGATAAACTTGAAAAAAATCCGCGGCTGCATTCATCAGGCGGATGATACGGAGGAGCTCATGTGCAAGGTCTTCGTTTGCGCCGACCCCGCCCTCTACGACACCAGCACCCGGTCGCTGCGGCTGCATGGTGTGGTGACCAGCATCCGGCTGGAGAACCATTTTTGGCACGTGCTGGGTGAGATCGGCCAACGCGACGGCTTGAGCGTCAATCGGCTCATCACCAAGCTTTACGATGAAATCATTGAAGCGAGAGGCGAGGTCCGGAATTTCACATCATTCCTGCGCGTCTGCTGCCTGCGATACTTGTCGCTGCAGACCTCTGGCGGCATCCCAAGCGACGTTTCGATTCCGATCTGGTCGCTGGATGCGGACGCCGTCCTCGCCGGGGAACGCGCAACCTTCGAACCACCTGTCCCGGCCGTCTAGATTTCACGGCCGCCTAGATTTAACGCCGTGCCCGACTACACGCCGACGGCTGGCAGGCTGGCCGCCGCAATGGCGACAAATTGACCGAAACGGCGGCCGATCCGGGATCGAGCAGAACGCAGCAATGAACCGAATTGTCGCATATCGCAAATTCCTGTGCGGCGGCCGAAACATTCGTCCGGGAAATAAGTCGTTGGATGAAGTAATGGGCCCCCCAAGACGGGGTGTCGAGGCCGCGGCAAAAATAGCAACGCGTCCGCTGTCCGATCTGGACGTGGCAGCGGATTTATTGCCGCGATCAGACCGGCAACGGAAGAAATCTTCTCCGCGGAAATAGCGCGTGACGGAGATTCGGCCCTAACCGCTAGCCCGGCGCAAATCCGAAGGCCCGCTCAAAACGCTTGACGTAATCAGGCCAGACTTCCGGATTGATGACGCGTGGCGGCCGCTTGCCATCGAGCGCGTCGAGCATTTGCTCGGCGGCGATCCTCGCCATGTTCTCCCGCGCCTCCTTGGTCACCCCCGCAGTATGCGGGCTTGCCAGCACATTGTCGAACTGCAGCAGCGGGTGATCGGGCGGCGGCGGCTCCTTGGCCCAGACGTCAAGCCCCGCGCCGGCAATGCGCTTGTCGCGCAGCGCCTGCGCGAGCGCCGCCTCGTCGTGGATAAAGCCACGCGCCGTGGTGATGAAGTAGGCATGCGGCTGCATCAGCGTGAATTCGCGCGCGCCGATCATGCCCCGGCTTTCCTTGGTCAGCGGACAGGAGATCGAGACGTAGTCCGAGCGGCACAACAATTCGTCGAGCGTAACTTTCTCCCCGCCCCGCTCGGCCATCTCGGTTGCCGAGAGGTAGGGATCATAGGCCAGCACGTTCATGCCGAGCAGGCCCTTGCAGAGCGCGGCGATGCGGCGACCGACATTGCCGAGCCCGACAATGCCGATGGTCTTGCCCTGCACCTCTGTGCCCATCAGCGCATTGCGGTTGACATTGGCCTCGCGCCGGAGCGCGCGATCGGCCTGAATGATGCGCTTCGACAGCGTGATCAGCATCGCCAGCGCATGCTCGGCAACTGAATGCGCATTGCCGCCGGACTGATTGACCACCAGCACGCCCGCCGCCGTGCAGGCATCGACATCGACGGGGTCGTAGCCCGCGCCGTTGCTGGAGACGATCAGCAGATTCGGCGCGCGCCTCAGTAAGTCCTGGTCGACGTGGAAATGCTTCGCCAGTTCATCGCGCGCGGCGCCAATCTGGTAGGCATGCGCGGCGGCCAGGATCGGCGCCGAGACTTCCTCGGGGCTTTCATTCTCGAGCCGGTCGAGCCGCACGTCGGGGCGCGCCCGCAGAATATCGGCATAGATCTCGTTGGCGAGATATTTGACGTAGAACACACGTTTGTTGTTGACGGACATCATCGACTTAACTTTCAATTCGGGAAACCATAGAGCCTGGCGGGATTGGTCACGAGGATGCGGTGCTGCGTCGCCTGGTCCGGCGTCCACATCTGAAACAGCTCGAACAGATGTCCGGCATCGGGCATCTCGCCTTCGATGCGCGGATGCGGCCAGTCGCCGCCCCACACCAGCCGTTCCGGGTTGGCCCGCACCAGCGCTTCGTGGAATGGCCGCGCATCGGGATAATTGGGCGCGGTGCGGCTGAGGCGATGGGCGCCCGACAGCTTGGCCCAGCACCAGCCCTCGCCCACCGCGCTCAGCAGGGATTGGAAGCCCGCCGTCCCGGTGCCCGCGCGCGCATCGGTGCGGCCCATATGATCGATCACGATCGGCAGGCCGAGCGATTTTAGAACCGGAATGGCCTCGGGCAGATCCTTGACATCGATCCAGAGCTGAAGGTGCCATCCGAGTTCGGCCACCGCGGGCGCCAGCTTCTCCGCCGCGGAAAGCGGCACGCCACCGCGATAATGCAATTGCCCGTCGCGGAAGAAATGATTGAAGCGCAAGCCGCGCACACCCAGCCAGTTCCACGCGCGCAGATCATCCAACGAGACATCGGCGTCGGCCACCGCGACGCCGCGCAGCCGATCGGGACAACGGGTCAGCGCATCGAGCATTGCGGAATTGTCGCGGCCATGCGCGCTGCCCTGTACCAGCACGCCGCGGGCAAATCCGATTTGATCGAGCATGCCCAGGTACTTTTCCAGCGGCGCGTCCGGCGGCGTATAGCTGCGATCGCCGGCGTAGGGAAACCGCGTCGCGGGCCCGAAGACATGGGCGTGCGTGTCGCAGGCATTGGGCGGCGGCGGCACTTTCGGCCGGCTTACATCGCGTGGCGGAAGACAGGCGGGAATCATTGGCGCTTCCAGATCATTCGGCCTTCAGGCCGGCGGCCTTGATGATCGGCCCCCATTTCTCGTACTCCGCCCTTATCTTGGCAGCGAATTGCTGCGGCGTGCTGCCGATCGGCGAGGCGCCGAGTTTTGACAGGCGTTCCTTTACTGGGTCGGTATTCAAAGCGGCGACGAAATCGTGCGAGAGTTTCGCAACCAGTTCAGGCGGCATGCCGGCAGGTCCGAGCAGGCCCCACCAGACTTCCGTATCATAGCCAGGCACCGTTTCGCTGATGGCGGGCACATTGGGCAGAAACGGCGTTCGCGATGCGGTCGTGACGGCGAGCGCCCGCAGCGTACCGGCTTCTAATTGTCCCGACGCTTCCGGCGTGTTGTTGAACGACATCGGAATCTGTCCGCCCAGGAGATCGTTGATCGCGGGCGCGCCGCCCTTGTACGAGATGGCATCAATATCGATCCGGGCGAGGTTCTTGAGAAGCTCGCCGGCAAGATGCGTCGATGTTCCGTTCCCCGCATGGCCGAAGGACAGGCTTCCCGGCTTCGCCCGCGCCTGCGCGATCATATCGTCGAGCGTCTTGAACGGAGAATCGGCGCGCACCAGGAGGATATTGGCGGACGAGGCCAATAGTGAAATCGGCGTGAAGTCCTTGAAGGTGTCGTAGGGGATCTTGGGGTACAGAAACGGATTGGTGGCGTGGCCGCTTGCCACCACCATCAGGGTATAGCCGTCGGGTGCCGACATCACGAGGGCTTGCGAGGCGACAAGGCCGCCCGCCCCCGGCCGATTTTCCACGACGACGGATTTTCCCCATTGCCGGGAGACCACATCACCGAGCGTGCGCGCGAGGATATCCACACCACCGCCGGCTGGATACGGCACGAAAACATGGACGGGCCTGGACGGAAACGGCGACTGCGCAGACGCGACGCCGCCCGCCGCCAAAATTGCCGCTGCGGCGGCAGCGACGCGCAATAATCGGCCTAAGAACAAGCTGCCCAAGAACGAACTTCCCAAGGCGCCCTCCCGATATTCTCGTGGCCTCTTTTATGGCACGCCCTCGCGCCGACGGCATCTCCGGAAGCGCAGACCACGACAACGATCAGGGCATGTTGACAATCCCGCCGATCGCGTCAAGTTTCGGCGCCTCGACAGACGGTCACGATCAGGTTGCAAGCGAGGATCGTCGTCGCAAGATTAAGGGGAGAATTCGATGGCGACCGCCGAGGGACAAACGTCGCCCAAGGTCCTGAGCGAGAAAGCCGATACGAAGGACTGGCACGAGGTGGTGCTGCAAACGCTCAAGCGCAACCACATCAGGCTCGTGCCATACGTTCCCGACCGCGTGCTGACCAAGCTGATCAGGGACATTCACGCCGATCCGTTCTTCACCACATTCCCGACCGCGCGCGAGGAAGAAGCGGTCGGCATTGTCGCCGGCGCCTGGATGGGCGGCATGCGCGGCGCGGTGCTGATGCAGACTTCCGGCTTTGCGACACTCGCCAATGTGCTGGCCTCGCTGGCGATGCCCTATCAGATTCCGCTGATCATGTTCGTGTCCGAACGTGGAACGCTCGGCGAATTCAACTACGGGCAGTCGCTGGTCTGCCGCACCATGCGGCCGGTACTCGAACTCACTGGCGATGGAGCACCATACCGCGACCCGGCTCGACGAATTCGAATTCATCGTCGATCGATCGATCAAGCAGGCCATCACAACGCAGGCGCCGGTAGCGCTGATCCTGTCGCCGCTGTTGACCGGCGGCAAAGTGTTCGACAAGTGAGCGATCGCATGAGCAGCCAAGAAAGCGCGCCTACCCGCAACACCAAGGTGATGAACCGGTTCGATCTCACCTCGCGGCTGGTCGCGAAGTTGAAGAACGAGGAAGCCGTCATCGGTGGAATCGGCAATACCAATTTCGATCTGTGGGCCGCCGGCCACCGTCCGCAAAATTTCTACATGCTGGGCAGCATGGGCCTCGCCTTCCCGATCGCGCTCGGCGTCGCGCTGGCCCAGCCGAAGCGCCGGGTGTTTGCGCTGGAGGGAGATGGTTCGCTGCTGATGCAACTGGGCTGCCTGTCGACGATCGCGACGCTCAAGCCCAAGAACCTCAGCATGATCGTGATGGACAACGGCATCTACCAGATCACCGGGGCACAACCGACGCCGGGCGCGGCGGTGTCCGATCTCGTCGCCGTCGCCATCGGCTGCGGTCTCACCAGCAGCGCCTGGGCAGCGGACGAAGAGGATTTCGAGCGCCTGGTCGATCAATCCCTCATCGCTTCCGGACCGTCGCTGATCGGGGTACGCATCGACGACAAACCGGGGACCGGCGCAACCCGCAGGGACCCCGTTCAAATCAGAGAGCGATTCATGTTTGGTCTTGGCGTGCGCGAAGCGTTGTGATCTGCGCCTGCTGCACCAAGAGCCGCCCGGGACCCGGGCGGCTCTCTGTGCACTCTCGGCTTCGCGTGTCTTGTTATTGCACCCGTTTAGAGAAGCCCAGCGCCGCGCGCCCACTTGTATTTGGCGCCTAACACCTCAACAGGTAATTCCGTCGAGTAGGCATAGGCCGGGATGCCGTTCTGGTAGAGATACTCAGCCGCTTCCTCGACCTCGACGTCGCCGGCAAGCGAGGCGACGATCGGCTTCACGAAGCCCTTGGCCTCCATCTCCTTCTTCACTTCCACCATGTTGCGGGCGAACACCATCGGCGGGGTGACGATGGTGTGCCAGTAGCCGAGGATCAGCGAATGGATGCGCTCATCGGACAGGCCGAGCTTCACGGTGTTGACGTAGGTGATCGGCGGTTCGCCGCCGGTGATGTCGACCGGATTGCCGGCGGCGCCGAACGGCGGGATGAACTTGCGGAACGCCGCATCCAGATCGGGCGGCATCGTCATCAATGAGAGACCGTTGTCGACCACCGAGTCCGACAACAGCACGCCCGAGCCGCCCGCGCCGGTGATGATCAGCACGTTCTCGCCCTTGGGCGTCGGCAGCACGGGCACGCCGCGCGCGAACTCCAGCAATTGCCTTAAGCTGCGGGCGCGAATCACGCCGGACTGCTTGAACACGTCCTCGTAGATCTTGTCGTTACCGGCGAGCGCGCCGGTATGCGAGGACGCAGCCTTGGCACCGGCCGACGTACGGCCGGCCTTGAGCACGATGACCGGCTTCTTCCTGGAAACCCGCTTGGCGGCTTCGGCAAAAGCGCGGCCGTCCTTCAGGTCCTCGCAGTGCTGGGCGATAAGGTTGGTGTTCGGATCCTGCTCGAAGAAGGCGAGCAGATCGTCCTCGTCGATATCGGACTTGTTGCCGAGGCCGACGATCGCGGAGACGCCCATCTTGGCCGAACGCGAGAAGCCGATGATCGCCATGCCGATGCCGCCGGATTGCGACGAAAGCGCCGCATGGCCCTTGACGTCGTAGGCGGTGCAGAAGGTCGCGCAGAGATTGGCGGGCGTATAGTAGAAGCCGTAAATATTCGGCCCCATCAGGCGGACATTGTACTTCTTGCCGATTTCGACGATTTCGGCCTGCAATTCGGGCGCACCCGCTTCCGCAAAGCCCGACGGAATGAGTACGGCGCCGGGAATTTTCTTCTCGCCGCATTCGACAAGCGCGCCGGCGACGAACTTCGCCGGGATCGCGAACACCGCGGTGTCGATCACACCCGGCACATCCTTGACGCTCTTGTAGGCCTTGTAGCCCAGGATCTCGGCGGCCTTGGGGTGAATCGGATAGATGTCGCCCTTGTAGCCGCCGTTGATCAGGTTTTTCATCACCGAGTTGCCGATCTTGCCATCCTCGGCCGAAGCGCCGATCACGGCAACCGCCTTGGGCTGCATGATGCGATTCATCGCAGTGACGATTTCCTCGGTCGGGCGCGGCGCCGGCCGCGGCTTGTATTCGAAGTCGACGACGATGCGCACGTCGGCGGCGATCGCGTCCTTCTTGGTGGCGAATACCGGATTGAGATCGAGTTCGACGATTTCGGGGAAGTCGCTGACGAGCCGCGACACCTTGACGATGACGTCGGCCAGCGCCTCACGGCTGACCGGGTCGCCGCCGCGCACGCCCTTCAACATGTCGTGAGCCTGGATGCCGTCGAGCATCGACAAGGCGTCTTCCCTGGTGGCGGGAGCGAGACGGAAGGTGATGTCCTTCAACACTTCCACCAGCACGCCGCCGAGGCCAAAGGCCACGAGCTTGCCGAACGATCCGTCGGTAATGGAGCCGATGATGACTTCGGTGCCGCCGGCCAGCATCTGCTGAACCTGGATGCCTTCGATCTTGGCATCGGCTTTGTACTTCTTGGCATTGGCCAGAATGGTCTCGTAACTCTTTTCGGCGTCGGCGGCGGTCTTCACGCCCACGATCACGCCGCCGGCTTCGGTCTTGTGCAGGATGTCCGGCGAGACAATTTTCATGACCACCGGGAAGCCCATGCCGGACGCGATCTTCGCGGCCTCCGCCGCGGACTTGGCGACACCTTCCTTCGGAACCGGGATGCCGTACGCATCGCAAACCAGCTTGCCTTCGGGCGCCGTCAGACTCGTGCGCTTATCCGCCTTGACCGCATCGAGTATTTTGCGGACCGCATCTTTGGGATTCGACATTAGCTTCCTCCTTGACGTCTATTCTGGGATCGCAGGCAGCGCATGCTGGCATCAGCACCATAACTTGCCCGCGCGAACTCAATCGGTCTTCATGGTGACGGCAAACGCGGGTCGGCGTCAGCTGCGGCGTGTTCCAGCCGCGGTGAAGTCGGTTCGCATGGCATTTGGTATGCCAGAAACGAACTTGTCAAGTCACGGAAGTACTGAAATCATGGGTAACTTGACATTCTGGCATGTGGTATGCCAAAAATAATTCAATGATTGTTTTGCTGAAAGACTTCTGCAAAGGAAGCGATAGATCGTGACCCCGCGGAAACAAACCAAGGCGCCGCCCAGTATGGCCGAGGCAGAAATTGCAGTTGTCCGGATCGTTCCGGAGACGAGCTTCAAGAACAAGGCCTATGAGGCCTTGAAGGAAGCCATCCTGAAGATGGACATCTACGCGACGCCCGAACCGGTCATGCTCGACGAGCGCGCTTTGTCGGAACGCCTCGGTGTCAGCCGGACCCCGATCCGCGAAGCGATCGCGATGCTGGAGCAGGATGGTTTCGTCAAGACCGTGCCACGCCGCGGCATAGTCGTTGTGCGTCGTACCAAGAGCGAGATCGTGGACATGATCCGGGCCTGGGCTGCGCTCGAGAGCATGGCCGCGCGATTGATCACGACCACTGCGCGCAAGAAGGACATTTCGGCGCTACGCGACTTCTTCAAGGATTTTGGCAAGGATCGCCTGCCGCAGGACCACATCGAGGAATATTCGCGAGCCAACATCGCCTTTCACCAGGCGCTGATTTCGCTCAGCGAGTCGCCGGTGCTGGTCGACATGACCAACGATATCCTCCTTCACGTTCGCGGCTACCGGCAATTGACGATCGGGCGCGCTGACCGCACCGCTGCGTCCCTTCCCGAGCACATGGCCATCATCGAAGCCCTCGAACAGCGTGACACCGAGCTCGCGGAAAAGCTCGCACGGGACCACACACTCGGCCTTGCCGCTTATGTCGAAGCGCATGGCCAGGAACTCTTTTAGCGCTCCAATGACCGGTAACTTGGCTTTGCGCGACTAATCAGGGGACGAACTCGTCCTCATCAAGAAACGATCAGGGAGAAGCGGAATGTCCGCAGCAGTACAGAGCATTGATGCAAAGACCACCGACGCGCAGCAGGAGCTGACCGACGGCTTCAACCTCATCATCGATGCGCTCAAGCTCAACGGGCTGACCACAATCTATGGCGTGCCCGGCATCCCGATTACGGATTTCGGCCGCATGGCACAAGCCGCAGGTATCCGCGTCATTTCGTTCCGCCACGAGCAGAACGCCGGCAATGCGGCGTCGATCGCAGGATTTCTGACCAAGAAGCCCGGCGTTTGCCTCACGGTATCGGCGCCGGGTTTCCTCAACGGTCTCACCGCGCTTGCCCATGCCACCACCAATTGCTTCCCGATGATCCTGATCTCGGGCTCGTCGGAGCGCGAGATCGTCGACCTGCAGCAAGGCGACTACGAGGAAATGGACCAGCTTGCGATCGCCAAGCCGCTCTGCAAGGCGGCGTTCCGCGTGCTGCATGCCGCCGATATCGGCATCGGGCTCGCGCGCGCCATCCGCGCGGCGGTGTCGGGACGTCCGGGCGGCGTCTATCTGGATCTGCCCGCCAAGCTGTTCGGGCAGGTGATGAACGCCGAGGCCGGCGCCAAATCGCTGGTCAAGGTGATCGATGCGGCACCGGCGCAGATCCCCGCTCCGTCCGCGGTCAAGCGCGCGCTCGAGGTTTTGAAGAGCGCCAAGCGTCCGCTGATCATTCTCGGCAAGGGCGCAGCCTATGCGCAGGCCGACGATGACATCCGTGCGTTGGTCGAAAAGAGCGGAGCTCCGTTCCTGCCGATGAGCATGGCCAAGGGTCTTCTCCCCGACCTGCACCCGCTATGCGCGGGAGCTGCGCGTTCGACGGTGCTGAAGGACGCCGACGTGGTGATGCTGATCGGTGCGCGGCTGAACTGGCTGTTGTCGCACGGCAAGGGCAAGACCTGGGGCGAAGCACCGAAGAAATTCATCCAGATCGACATCGAGCCGAAGGAAATGGACTCCAACGTGGAGATCGTCGCGCCCGTGGTCGGCGACATCGGCTCCTGCGTCTCCGCGATGCTTGCCGCCATGGGCAGCAACTGGCCTGCCGCGCCGGCCGATTGGGTCAAGACGGTCAGTTCGAAGCGGGAAGAGAACGTCGCCAAGATGGCGCCACGGCTGATGAACAACAACTCGCCGATGGACTATCACGGCGCGCTCGGCGTGCTGCGCACCATCATCAAGGAGCGGCCGGACGCCATCCTCGTCAACGAGGGCGCCAACACGCTCGATCTCGCGCGCGGCGTCATCGATATGTATCAGCCGCGCAAGCGGCTCGACGTCGGCACCTGGGGGGTCATGGGCATCGGCATGGGCTATGCCATTGCGGCAGCGATCGAAACCGGCAAGCCGGTGCTCGCCGTTGAAGGCGACTCGGCCTTCGGGTTCTCCGGCATGGAGGTCGAAACGATCTGCCGCTACAAGCTGCCGGTTTGCATCGTCATCTTCAACAATGACGGAATCTATCGCGGCACCGACGTCAATTCGGTTGGATCGGATCCCGCGCCGACGGTCTTCGTCAAGGGCTCGCGCTACGACAAGATGATGGAGGCATTCGGAGGCGTCGGCATCCATGCGACGACGCCTGACGAGCTGAAGCGCGCGGTGAACGCGGCGATGGACTCCGGCAAACCGACGCTGATCAATGCGGCGATCGATCCGGCGGCTGGTTCCGAGAGCGGCCGCATCGGCAACCTCAATCCGCAAAGCGCGCTGCGCAAGAAATAAACCCGACAGATCCACGCGTTCCTGCGCGCGCAGGGGCAGATTTCAGACGGAGCAAGACGATGACAAAGGCGCTGAAGGGCGTTCGAATTCTCGATTTCACCCACGTTCAGTCAGGACCGACCTGCACGCAATTGCTGGCCTGGTTCGGTGCCGACGTGATCAAGGTCGAGCGCCCCGGCGTCGGCGATATCACGCGCGGTCAGTTGCAGGACAAACCGAACGTCGACAGCCTGTATTTCACCATGCTCAACCATAACAAGCGCTCGATCACGCTCGACACCAAAAATCCGAAGGGCAAGGAAGTCCTCACCGCGCTGATCAAGACCTGCGACGTGCTGGTGGAAAATTTCGGGCCCGGTGTGCTCGACCGGATGGGATTCCCCTGGGAAAAGATCCACAGCATCAACCCGAAAATGATCGTGGCATCGATCAAGGGATTCGGTCCCGGTCCCTATGAAGACTGCAAGGTGTATGAGAACGTCGCGCAATGCACCGGTGGTTCGGCATCGACCACCGGCTTCCGTGATGGCCTGCCGCTCGTGACCGGCGCGCAGATCGGCGACAGCGGCACCGGCCTGCATCTGGGGCTCGGTATCGTCGCCGCGCTCTACCAGCGCACCATGACCGGACAAGGTCAGCGCGTCACCGTGGCGATGCAGGACGGCGTGCTGAATCTCGCGCGCGTCAAGCTGCGCGACCAGCAGCGCCTCGCCCACGGCCCGCTCAAGGAATACAGCCAGTATGGCGAAGGCATTCCGTTCGGTGACGCCGTGCCGCGCGCCGGCAACGATTCCGGCGGCGGTCAGCCGGGCCGCATTCTCAAGTGCAAGGGCTGGGAGACCGATCCCAACGCCTACATCTACTTCATCACCCAGGCGCCGGTCTGGGAGAAGATCTGCGACGTGATCGGAGAGCCCGGCTGGAAGACCCATCCCGACTATGCCAAGCCTCCGGCTCGGCTGACGCGGCTGAACGAAATCTTCGGGCGCATCGAGCAGTGGACCATGACCAAGACCAAGTTCGAGGCCATGGACATTCTCAACAAGGACGACATTCCCTGCGGCCCGATCCTGTCGATGAAGGAGATCGCCGAGGATCAATCGCTTCGCGCGACCGGCACCGTGGTCGAGGTGGATCATCCCACCCGAGGCAAGTACCTGTCGGTCGGCAATCCCATCAAATTGTCGGACAGCCCGAGCGAGGTTCTGCGTTCGCCGCTGCTCGGCGAGCATACCGACGAGATCCTGCGGCAGGTTCTCGGCTTCTCCGACCATCAGGTTGCTGAGATCCACGATTCCGGCGCGCTCGACCCGCCACGGAAGGTGGCCGCCGAATAGCGACCCCTTTTCCCAACGAATCATTGGGGCCGCCGGGTTTCCGGCGGCCTTTTTGTTTGCTCGCGCAATATTGTTGCCCACGTAGCGGGCTCGCCTGCTATTTATATTGCATTGCAAAATAAAAATGCTGCTATGCAAACAAATCCATTGTCACTGGTATTTGGTATACATAGATTGTTTCCAATGATCAGACGGCGGTTGCTCGTCTGCACGAAAGGGAACCCAATGTACAAGACCTCTTCGATCGCCCTCGAATCCTCCAGCACTCCGTTCGGCCCGCTGTTCGCGGCGATCGACCGCCTTTTGCTGGCCTACGCCGAGATAACTATCCGCAACGGCGACATTCCCCGCTCCAACGTTTGACGATTTCCGTCCGTTCCAAATACGTTGCTATGGCCCCGATCCTCGGGGCCATTTTTTTGAACGATCCGGTACCGGGCACTCGGCCGGCGCCCTGCGGGTCCACGGTTGTGTCGGACGGATCTTTCACGCCAGGCATGCCCAAGCGCTCCCGCCGCCAGTTCGCGGAACCGCGATGCCTTCCGGCAGGTCCGCCTTCGCCTACAGCATAATCATGCCCGCGGCAAAATCGGTCTTGCTTGTTGGAATATGATATACCACAATTTGAAGTACAGCGCCCGACGGCCTTGGGGTCGGACGAACGAAGCGCGCATCCGGAGGAAACAATGAACGCTAACGCAACCACAGCGCCATCCAGCGGCTTTCGATGGATGCAACTCATCTTCGGCGTCATCTGCATGGCGATGATGGCTAATCTTCAATACGGCTGGACCTTCTTCGTCGGCCCCATGGCGAAGGCGCACAACTGGGAGATCGCCAGCATCCAGGTGGCATTCAGCCTCTTCATTGCGTTCGAGACCTGGTTGACCCCCATTGAGGGATTCATCGTCGACTACATCGGCCAGCGCGGCCCAAAAATTATGATAGCGATCGGCGGCGTGTTCGCTGCTCTCGGCTGGCTTATCAACTCCAAGGCCAACTCGCTGGAGATGCTGTATCTGGGCGCGATCCTTTCCGGCACGGGTGCGGGCGGGGTTTACGCCACTTGCGTCGGCAACGCGGTGAGATGGTTTCCTGATCGCCGTGGCTTGGCTGTCGGCCTTACAGCCGCGGGTTTCGGTGCGGGCGCTGCCGTCACCGTCATTCCCATCCAGAGAATGATCGCGTCGATCGGCTACGCCGACACCTTCTTCTGGTTCGCGCTCGTTCAGGGTGGCATCGTCTTTGTGCTCGCCTGGTTCGTCCGCCCACCGCTGGCCGGCGAAGCCCCGGCCGCCACGGCCGTGAAAGTCCTGCAATCGAAGACCAGCAGCAACCCGGGTCAGGTGCTTCGGTCTCCGCTCTTCTGGATCCTCTACCTGATGTTCGTCGCGGTGTCGGCTAGCGGCCTCATGGTTACCGCCCAGCTCTCGATCATCGCCAGGGACTACGGCGTGTCGCAAACGGTGATTCTGTTTGGCGCGTCCACGCTGACGCTAGCTGGCATCATCGACAGTCTGTGCAATGGCGGCGCCCGGCCGTTCTTTGGCTGGGTGTCCGACCAGATCGGCCGCGAATACACCATGGCGATCGCGTTTAGCTTAGGCGCTATCGCCTACTGGTTGCTTGGAACGGCAGGCACGACGCCGTGGGCATTCGTGATCTGCGCCGCTATTGTCTTCTTCACGTGGGGCGAGATCTTCAGTCTGTTCCCCTCGACCACCACCGATATATTCGGGCCAAAATACGCCACGACCAACACCGCCCTTATGTATTCAGCGAAGGGAGTGTCGGCCTTTGTGGTCCCGCTGGCGAACGTGCTGAAGGCACACACGGGCAGCTGGCACGCAGTGTTTGTGGTCGCATCGGTCATGAATATTCTTGTGGTGGCGGCGGCTTTGTTTGTCCTACGGCCGATGCGGGCTTCGATGAGCGCGTTGGAAAACAAGAGCGCGGTGGGACAGGCGCACCCGGCTGAGTAAGGAGGCGCTCGGCCGCGCTCCCCATGGAGCGCAGTGGACGAGCTTCCGATGAGGAAAAAGAGGCGCACCCCGGTGCGCCTCTTTTTTGTCTGTATCGCCGCTGCGGCAGGTATACCACACGACAGTATTCTGCCGCTGCGAGGCTCTGCAACCGGCCACCGGTACCGATTCGGGAGTCGCCGAAACGTCAATATTGCTGCCGCTTTCCTTCATCGATGGGCTCCAGATTTCCTTCAGAAATCAAATTGACAATTGGCATAATGTATACCACTCTTGACCATGTAAGTTGATTATCCCTGCGGCTGACCAGAGGAGCTTGCGATGAAAGTCGGAGACATTCTGCGCAAAAAGACCGCGCGTATTGCAACCGTTCGAATGAATGAAACCGTGGCCATTGCGGCCCAATTGATGCGCGCGAGCAACGTCAGCGCGCTTGTGGTCAAGGACGTGGTCCGGACCGAAGGCAATACCGCGGCCGGCATGTTCACCGAGCGCGACGTCGTCCGCGCCATCGCCGAGCACGGCGCGGCCGCCATCAACATGAAGGTCTCGCAGCTGATTTCAGTTCAACAATTGGTCTCATGCACTTCGGCTGACACGCTCGAAGACGTTCGTCATCTCATGAACAGGCACCACATCCGCCACCTGCCGGTCATCGACAACTACAGTCTGTGCGGCGTGATCAGCATCCGCGATATTTCAACCGCATTTGACGACGAGGCGATGGCTGCGGCGCAGGCCGTTCCTGCCTGACGAGCAGTTTCCCTTCGGCGATGATCAACCTGCCTTTGGAATTCGTTTCCGAGCCCGCCGGAAGATCCGAATCTACGGCGCGGGCGCGATCGGCGGATATCTCGGCGTGCAGTTCGCGCGCGCAGGCGTCGATGTCAGCCTCGTCGCGCGGGGGACGCACCTCGCCGCGATGCGTGCGCGCGGGCTCGATTACTGATCGGTGATGAAGAGCACGTGGTGCAGCCGCGCTGCACCGACAATCCCGCCGAACTTCGGCACCAGGATTTTGTGATCATCTGCCTGAAGGCCCATTCCATCAGCGGCGTGATCGAAGCGATGCAGCCGCTGCTCGGGCCGCGAACGCGCATCGTTACGGCGGTCAATGGGATTCCCTATTGGTATTTCCACAAACACGGCGGCCGCTATGAGGGATCGACGCTCGAGAGTATCGACCCCGGCGGGCGTGTATATGGCGACCGTTTTTCGATCGGAGAGCCGTCGGGAGAGATCACCCATGACGTCAGGCAGCTCTCGGCGCTGTTCACCGAGGCCGGAATGCAGGCTCCGATGCTCGATCGCATCCATGACGAGATTTGGCTGAAGCTTTGGGGCAATGTCTGCCTCAATCCGATCAGCGCGCTGACCCGCGCGACCCTCGACGTGATTTGCTCGGGTCCGGCAACGCGCGCATTGTCAAAGGCGATCATGCTGGAGAGCCAGGCGATTGCCGAAAAACTCGGCGTCAAATTCCGTGTCGACGTCGAGCGGCGAATCGAGGGTGCGCGCAAGGTCGGGGGCGCACAAGACCTCGATGCTGCAGGATCTGGAGCGCGGACGCCCGATGGAGATCGACCCGCTGGTCGCGGCGGTCCAGGAAATGGGCCGTCTGACGCAAACCCCGACGCCTGCGCTCGACACCGTGCTGGCACTCGTCGTACAGCGCGCGCGAATGGCAGGGCTATGCGGCACTGAGAGGCCGGTCGCGGCGCCCTCCCCGGCTTTTGCTTGATCATGCAGCCCTGACCGGCGGCCTCACCCGGTAGACTTTTGCCGATCGCGGCGGCATCCTGCCCCTTCAGAAGACCAAAAAATTCAGGGCGCGCGTTTTCCACGGCCTGAGGAAGCGGTTCAGGGGCAGGTGATGATCAAGACACGATTTACCGAGCTCGTCGGCGTCGAACATCCGATCATCCAGGGCGGGATGCAATGGGTCGGCCGGGCCGAACTGGTCGCAGCCGTCGCCAATGCCGGCGCACTCGGCTTCATCACCGCGCTGACCCAGCCGACGCCGGAAGATCTGACAAAAGAAATCGCGCGCTGCCGCGGCCTGACCGACAAGCCGTTCGGCGTCAACCTGACCATCCTGCCGTCGATCAAGCCGCCGCCTTATGCCGAATATCGCCAGGCCATTATCGAAAGCGGTGTCAAGATCGTCGAGACCGCCGGCAACAAGCCGCAGGAGCACGTCACCGAATTCAAGAAGCACGGCATCGTGGTCGTGCACAAATGCACCAGCGTCCGCCACGCGCTGTCAGCGGAGCGCATGGGGGTCGATGCGATTTCGATCGACGGCTTTGAATGCGCGGGCCACCCCGGCGAGGACGATACGCCCGGGCTCATCCTCATTCCCGCTGCCGCCGACAAGGTGAAGATTCCAATGATAGCATCCGGCGGCTTCGGCGATGGCCGCGGCCTGGTCGCAGCCCTTGCGCTGGGCGCCGAAGGCATCAACATGGGCACGCGCTTCATGTGCACCAGGGAGAGCCCGATCCATCAACGGATCAAGGAACAAATCGTCGCCAATGATGAGCGCGAGACCGAGCTGATCTTGCGCACCATGCGCAACACCTCGCGCGTCGCCAAAAATGCGGTCAGCACCAAAGTGGTCGCCTTGGAGAAAGAGGGTGCGACCTTCGAGCAGGTTCGCGATCTCGTCGCCGGCGCACGCGGCAAAATGGTTTACGCGACCGGCGACGCCGACGAAGGCATCTGGTCTGCGGGACAGGTTCAGGGATTGATCCATGATATCCCGAGCTGCGCGGAACTGGTTTCCCGCATCATACGCGATGCGGAAGCCATCATCCGGGACCGGCTCGAAGGCATGATATCCGGCAACCGCCGTCAAGCCGCCGAATAGAGCATGATCCGGAAAAGTGGGAACCGGTTTTCCGAAAAGATCATGCTCACAAGCAAAGAGATGAGATTATGATCCGATTCAATCCAGTTGGATCATGATCTCGGCGGCGCCACGTCACCACCAGACAGGAATGATCGCATGAAGGCTTATGTCTATGGCGCCAACGGCGCTGCAATCACCGATATCGCCAAGCCGTCTCCGAAGGGCACCCAGGTTCTGGTCCGCGTGCGCGCATGCGGCCTCAATCGCGCCGACCTCGGCATGACCAAAGGTCACGCCCATGGCAGTGCCGGCGGCGTCGGCACCGTGCTGGGGATGGAGTGGGCGGGCGAGATCGCCGAAGTCGGTCCCGACGCCAGAGGTGTCAAGGTCGGCGACAAGGTGATGGGTTCGGGCAGCGCCGCCTTCGCGGAGTATACGCTGGCCGATCACGGCCGGCTGTTCCGCACGCCGTCGAACATGAACGTCGAGGAAGCCTGCACGCTACCCGTCGCACTCGCCACCATGCACAATGCGGTGGTGACCGTCGGCGGCTTGCGGGACGGCCAGACCGTCCTGATTCAAGGCGCCAGTTCCGGCGTCGGGTTGATGGCGCTGCAGATCGCAAAGCTCAAGGGCGCCAAGCTCGTGATCGGCTCCTCAACCGATGCAATGCGCCGCGGGCGGCTGAAGGAATTCGGCGCCGATCTGGCGGTGGATTCCAGCGATCCCGGCTGGGTCGATCAGGTGCTGCAGGCGACCTCCGGCGAAGGCGTCGACCTGATCATCGACCAGGTTTCGGGCAAGGTCGCCAGCCAAAATCTCAAGGCCACCAAAATCAAGGGCCGCATCGTCAATGTCGGCAGGCTCGGCGGGACGCACGCCGATTTCAACTTCGATCTGCACGCCGCACGCCGCATCAATTATATCGGCGTCACCTTCCGTACCCGCTCGATGGAAGAAATACGCGAGATTTTCGACGAAGTCCGCAAGGACATCTGGCCGGCGGTGGAATCACGCAAATTGCAATTGCCGATCGACAAGGTGTTTGCCTTCGACGATATCGGTAAGGCGTTCGAACACATGGAAGCCAACAAGCATCTCGGCAAGATCGTCGTGACATTGTAAAAAATTCTCTATCGCCGGGCGATGGTACACCCGGACATTGTTCATGCCGAGTTCACCATCGCGAAGGGATGAATTTCGATTGCGACTAAGTGGCGATTGCGCCCTGCCCGCGTCTTTAATGTTCCATGACGGGCTGCTAAACCCGCGCCCATGAGCCATCCCGTTTACACGACCAAATCCCGCATTGCGGCAATTTCGATTTTCGCCAGCGCCGGCATGGCCACGGCCAAATTCGTGGTCGGCATCGCCATAGGCAGTCTCGCGCTGATTTCCGAAGCGCTGCACTCCTCCGTCGACGTGGTCGCGACCGTCGTCACCTGGATGGTGGTGCGGGTTTCCGACCGCCCTGCGGACAAGGAACATCACTACGGCCACGGCAAGCTTGAAAGCCTGTCGGCGCTCGGCATCATCGCGATGCTCTATGTGCTGGCCGGCGGAATTCTGGTCGAATCCTACAGCCGTCTGCGCGAAGGCGCTCCGCCGCCCACGCTGTCGGCGATCCCGTTCATCGTGCTGCTCGCCGACATCGCGGTGAATTTCTGGCGCGCCCGCGCGCTGCACCGCGCCGCGCACGAGACCAAGAGCCAGGCACTGGCCGCCGACGCGCTGCATTTTGCGTCGGACGTGCTTGGCTCGGTCGCCGTCATTGTCGGACTTGCGCTGTCGGGACTGGGCTATACCTGGGGCGATGCCGCCGCCGCCGTCGGCGTGGCGGTCATGATCGCGATGCTGGGCCTGCGGCTGGCGCGCTCCACCTTCGAAACCCTGGTCGACCGCGCGCCCGAGGGCGCCTCGGAGACGGCTACCGCCGCGATCAAGGCGGTGCCGGGCGTGCTCGATGTCGAGCGGCTGCGGGTTCGGATGGTGGGATCGACCCACTTCATTGACGCCATCGTGCAGGTGCCGCGTACCTACCCCATCGACCGCGTCGAAGAGATTAAGCGGAAGGCGCAAGCTGCGGTCGCCAAGGCGCTTGAGGATGCCGACCTGACCTTCACCGCGGTGCCGGTCGCGCGCGACAATGAGAGCGTCCGCGAGCGCATCATGGTGATCGCGCGCAACTCCGGCCTCGCCGTTCACCACGTCACCGTGCACGATCTCGGCGGCAAGCTCACCGTCAGCATCGACCTCGAAGTCGACGCCGACATGGCGCTGACGGCGGCCCACGACATCGCCCAGGGGCTCGAACGGAGCATTCGCGACGAATTCGGCGAGGATGTCGAAGTCGACACCCACATCGAGCCGCTCGAACCGGAACTGCCACTCGGCTCCGATGCCGCACCGGACCGGGTCGAAGCCATCAGGGCTGCGCTGTCGCGGTTCGCCGCCAACGGCGCGATCCACGACATACACAGCGTGCGGGTGCGCGACACCGATGCCGGCGAAATCGTGAACTTTCATTGCCGCGCCGCGCCGTCGATGAGCGTGATCAAGGTTCACGAGAATGTCGACGAGATCGAGCGCGCATTGCGACGCGCCTTTCCGACCGTAAAGCGCGTGATCAGTCACGCCGAGCCGCCGGACGCGTAGCCGCCGCGTGTGTTCCCCTTTCGGACTCACTTCGCAGGAATTTTTGCGAAGATTTCGGCGGGCTGATTCTCCGTGGACAAGATTTATTTGCATTAACGAATCGTTGACTCTCGACAGCCCGCAAAAACTGGATTCAAATATCTCTGATTCGGAAGCAGCTGGGGTTCTTCCGAACGGGGTACAGAAAAGTTTTCCGAGGGGGCCAAAGGCATGGCGCGTGTACACGCGGCGAGCGCGTGCGTGCAATCCGATTCGATCAAGGGATTGGCGCAATCGATCGCAAAACCAGCCTACCACAGGCTGTTATTGGCGGAGCCTGCTCTCCGCCGAGCCGTGCCCACGCTGATCATTGCGTTCCTTATCACGATTTGCCTTGGCGCATTCGTGCAGGTGATCGATCAGAACCGCCAAAAGCGCACGTCGATCAAGCGGGACCTGGCCGCGGTCGCCGAACTGCTTGCCGAGCGTATCGACCGCATCACGTCGGTTCGACAGGATCGCGCGGCATCATTTGAGCGCCTGCAGCTCCTGCTGCCCGGCCTGATTCCGTCCTGGGCAGTCGCGGCCGGCAGGCACGTCATCGTTACCGGCATGGACCAGCGCATTCTCGCCCGTATCCCGATTGAATCCGGGATTGGCGAGGCCAACCGCGTCCTCGATGTCATCAGTGCGGTGCTGCCGCTGAGCACGCCCGGGCAGCTCGCCGCCGTGACCGACATCACCCTGCCGAACGGCAGCGAGGCGCTGGCGGTCCGGCACGTCATTAAATCGCTCCCCGGTCAGGTGATCATCATTCAGGAGAAGGTCGATTCGATTTGGCGCTCGGACGCAGCCTTGTCGGTGACGCTTTCCGCCACCACCGGCTTTGTCGTGCTGATCCTGGGCTTCGCGTTCCACTGGCAATCGACCCGCGCACGCGAGGGCGATCTGATCAATGACGCCGTGCGCGGACGCATCGACACCGCGCTCAATCGCGGACGTTGCGGGTTGTGGGATTGGGATCTCTCTCGCGGCAGAATCTTCTGGTCGCAATCGATGTTCACGATGCTTGGCCTCGAGAACCGCAGCGACCTCCTGACCTTCGGCGAGGTCAATGCCCTGGTAAAATCCGACGACATCGACCTGTTCGCGATCGCCGACCAGCTTATTTCCTCGAAAATCAATCACATCGACCAGACCTTCCGCATGCAGCACACCGGCGGTCACTGGATCTGGCTGCGGGTGCGCTGCGAGATCAGCCAGGGGGCGGCCGATGCCGGCCTGCACCTGATCGGCATCGCCGTCGACATCACCGAGCAAAAGAGCCTGGCGGAAAAAACCATAGAAGCCGACTTGCGGCTGCGCGACGCGATCGAGACCATCCCGGAAGCCTTCGTATTGTGGGATGCGGGAGACCGGCTGGTGCTCTGCAACTCGCATTTCCAGCGGCTGCACAAGCTGCCGGATTCAGCGGTAACGCCGGGCACGTCCTACGAAACCGTGATCGAAGTCGGCAGGATGCCGGAAGTCCGAACCCGGTTGCACGAAGTCGCCAACCATGCGCCAGGCGCGCGAACCTTCGAGGCGCAGCTTGACGACGGAAGCTGGCTGCATATCAGCGAGCGCCGGACCAAGGACGGCGGCTACGTCTCGGTCGGAACCGACATCACCCGCATCAAGGAGCACGAACAGAAGCTGGTCGAGAACGATCTTCGGCTACGCGCCACGGTGATCGACCTGAAATGTTCGCAGAGCGAGCTTGAACGGCAGGCCATCGAACTCGCCGATCTCGCGGAGAAATACTCCAGGGAGAAAACCCGCGCCGAGGAAGCCAACCAGACCAAATCCAAATTCCTCGCCAACATGAGTCACGAGTTGCGCACGCCGCTCAACGCCATCATTGGATTCTCCGAGATCATGGAAAGCGGCATGTTCGGAACGCTGGGTTCGGAGAAATATCAGGAATATTGCCACGACATACTCACCAGCGGGCATTATCTGCTCGAAGTGATCAACGACATCCTGGATATGTCGAAGATCGAAGCCGGCAGAATGAAGCTCGACATGGAGCAACTCGATCTTTCCAAGACCTTGGCGGAATCCCTGCGTGTGGTGTCCGGGCGAGCCGACGACAAGAACCTGTTGCTGGATGCCGACATCGACAGCAGCATTTCGGTCGTGGCCGATCGCAGGGCGATCAAGCAGATCATCGTCAATCTCTTGTCCAACGCCGTCAAATTCACGCCCGATGGCGGCAAGGTGGTTGTCCGCAGCCGGCTGGTTGAGGACTCCATCGTGCTGATGATTGCCGACACGGGCATCGGCATCGCGCCGCAATCGCTGCAGCGACTAGGCCGGCCGTTCGAGCAGGTGGAAAGCCAGTTGACCAAGACCTATCACGGCTCGGGGCTGGGACTGGCAATCGCGAGATCGCTGACCAATCTGCATGGCGGATCGATGCGGCTGCGCTCGAAGCTCGGCACCGGCACGGTGGTCCGCGTGTCGCTGCCGCGCGATGCGGGCAAGGCGAGACAAAGGATGTCCGCCGCGGCCTAGCACCCGATTGATCCGGATCGGGTACTGAAAATCGCCCTCAGCTCTCCAGTTTGGGGGCAACCTCGCGCGCGATTTGAACCAGCGCGGCAATCAGCGGCGTCATCGGGTCGCGCTGCGGAATCACCATTCCGATACTGTAGTTTACTTCGGGATCGACGATCGGGATGCTGCGCACGGTATCGGCGAGCCCGAGCGTTTCCGCGAGTTTGGCCGGCATAACGCTCGCCCAGCGGCCGGTTTTGACGTGGGTATAAAGAACCAGCAGCGAGTTCGAGGTCAGCGTCGGCGTCGCCTGGGCCCCCACGGAGCGAAGGGCACGATCGATAATGCGCCGGTTCTGCATGTCCGACGTCAGCAAGCACAGGGGAACCTGCCCGACCTCCGTCCAGGTCACCTGTTTGCGATCGCCGAACATGGCATCCGGCGAAGTCAGCAGACGATAGCTCTCGTTGTAGAGCGGAATCGTGCGAACCTTGCCGATCGGCTCGTTCTCGATGTAGGTCAAGCCGGCGTCGACCTCGAGATTTTCCAGAAGGCCGAGCACGTCGGCCGAAGTGCACGACTGGATGCGAAAGCGCACGTCCGGATGGCGCGCGCGAAACGGTGTGGTCAGTGACGCAACCATGCCGAGCACGGTGGGAATCGCCGCAATCCGGATTTCTCCGGAAAGCTTGTACTTCAGGCTGTTGATTTCCTGGCGCATCGCCCGGGCATCGCCGACGATACGCCGCGCCCAGTCCAGCGTACGCTCGCCTTCGGGCGTAAAGCCCTGGAACCGCGAGCCTCGCTGCACCAGCATCACGCCGAGGATTTCCTCGAGTTGCTTGAGGCTCGTCGACATCGTCGGCTGGGTGACCCCGCACGCCTCCGCGGCGCGTCCGAAGTGACGTTCCTTGGCCAGCGCGAGCAGAAGTTCAAGCTTTTCGATCAAAAAGACCCCCACGATTTCCGGGTAACGCATACCACGGTCTGCCCGGCGCGAAGCTGCAAAATGTTCCGGTCGGCGAGCGCTGTGACAGTATCATCCCTTGTTCATTTTATTTGCATATCGCCCGATTTAATATCCTTATTGATCGCCTTTCCCTATCGCGCCATGAGACAGCTTTATTGATCTTTAAAGCGATTCCGCCTCTCATCAGTTCGGTAACTGGCCTCTGATAGAGAGTGCGGATGATGAACGTCTACGAACCATGGAATGCCACACGCGGCGCCGAAATCATCGCGGAGCACACACACCTTGAAGGTGCGACGCTGGTGATCCTGCACGCGATGCAGGAGGCCTTCGGCTACGTGCCGGAGCCGGCGATTCCCATGATCGCTTCCGCATTGAACCTGTCCCGCGCCGAGGTCCACGGCGTGTTCACCTTCTACCACGATTTTCGCCACAAGCCCGCAGGGCGGCACGTCCTGAAACTGTGTCGCGCCGAAGCCTGTCAGGCCGCCGGCGGCGACGCGCTCGCCGCGCGCGCGGAAGCCCGGCTCGGCATTGCCATCGGAAATACCACGCCGGATGAACGCGTGACGCTGGAGCCGATCTACTGCCTCGGGCTGTGCGCCACAGCGCCCTCGGCGATGCTCGATGGCCGCGTGGTCGGACGGCTGGATGAAGCGCGCATCGACGCGCTGGTCGCGGAGGCACAACGATGAGCTTGCGTATCTTTGTTCCGCGCGATGCGGGTGCGATCGCCGTAGGCGCCGATGAAATAGCCGTGACGCTCGAGCGGGCCGCGGCGAAACGCGGCGCCGCCATTGAAATCATCAGAACCGGCTCGCGCGGTCTTTATTGGCTGGAGCCGATGGTCGAGGTCGCTACCGCGAAGGGACGCGTCGCGTTCGGCCCGGTGACGGAAGCCGATGCTGCATCGGTGCTCGACGCGATGCTCGCGGACGGCCCACATGCCCTGCGGCTCGGAATCACCGAAGAGATTCCCTGGCTGAAGCGGCAGACCCGCCTTACCTTCGCGCGATGCGGCGTGGTCGATCCGCGCTCGCTTGAGGATTACCGCGCCCATGGCGGTTACAAGGGTCTCGAGCGCGCCCTGACGCTGACCTCGGATGCCATCCTCGCCGATGTCACGACCTCCGGATTGCGCGGCCGCGGCGGCGCCGGTTTCCCGACCGGGATCAAATGGAAGACCGTGGCGCAGACGGCGGCCAATCAGAAATACATCGTCTGCAACGCCGACGAAGGCGACAGCGGCACCTTCGCCGACCGCATGATCATGGAAGGCGATCCCTTCGTGGTGATCGAAGGCATGACCATTGCCGGCATCGCGGTCGGCGCCAGCAAAGGCTACATCTACATCCGCTCGGAATATCCGCATGCGGTCGCGGCGATGAACGCGGCCATCGCTGCCGCGCGCCGCGGCGGCTATCTCGGTGCGCGCATCGGCGGCACCTCACACAGCTTCGATCTCGAAGTCCGGGTCGGCGCTGGCGCCTATGTCTGCGGCGAAGAGACCTCGCTGCTGGAAAGTCTGGAGGGCCGGCGCGGCATCGTCCGCGCCAAGCCGCCTTTGCCGGCGCATAAGGGCCTGTTCGGCAAGCCCACCGTGATCAACAACGTGCTGTCGTTTGCCGCGATCCCCTTCATCCTTGACGGCGGTGCCAAAGCCTATGCCGATTTCGGCATGGGCCGTTCCCGCGGCACCATGCCGATCCAGCTCGCCGGCAACGTGAAATATGGCGGCCTGTTTGAGGTCGCGTTCGGCATCACGCTCGGCGAATTGGTCGATGACGTCGGCGGCGGCACGTTTACGGGACGCCCCGTTCGGGCCGTGCAGGTCGGCGGCCCGCTCGGCGCCTATTTTCCACGCGCGCTGTTCGACACGCCGTTCGACTACGAGGCCTTCGCTGCGCGCGACGGCCTGATCGGCCATGGCGGCATCGTGGTGTTCGACGACACCGTCGACATGTCGAAACAGGCCCGCTTTGCGATGGAGTTTTGCGCCGTCGAATCCTGCGGCAAGTGCACACCTTGCCGGATCGGTTCGACCCGCGGCGCCGAGACCATCGACAAGATTCGCGCCGGCGATCGCGTGGCGGAAAATATCGCCGTCATCGAAGACCTCTGCAACACCATGAAATTCGGCTCGCTCTGCGCGCTGGGCGGATTCACACCCTACCCTGTCATGAGCGCCCTAAAACACTTCCGGGAAGATTTCGGCCCGGCGCCCACGAAACTGCAGGCCGCGGAATAAGGGAGAACGCCATGTCGCTGATCCAGGAAACCGATTTCGGAACGCCGGGCTCCAAATCCGAAACCATGGTCACGCTCACCATCGACGGCCAGAGCGTCACCGTGCCGGAAGGCACCTCGATCATGCGCGCGGCGATGGAAGCCGGTACGCAGATTCCAAAACTCTGCGCCACCGACATGGTGGACGCTTTCGGCTCCTGCCGCATGTGCCTGATCGAGATCGAGGGCCGCGCGGGAACGCCGGCCTCCTGCACAACCCCGGTGATGCCGGGTCTTGTGGTGCACACCCAGACCGAGCGGCTGAAAAAGCTGCGCAAGGGCGTGATGGAGCTCTATATCTCCGACCATCCGCTGGATTGCCTGACCTGTGCGGCCAATGGCGACTGCGAATTGCAGGACATGGCGGGGGCCGTGGGTCTGCGCGACGTGCGCTATGGCTACGATGGCGAAAACCACGTTTTCGCCCAGGCCAATGGCGATGCGAACGCCGCCTGGATGCCGAAGGATGAGTCCAATCCGTATTTCACCTACGATCCGTCGAAATGCATCGTCTGCTCGCGCTGCGTGCGCGCCTGCGAGGAAGTCCAGGGCACGTTTGCGCTGACCATTTCCGGGCGCGGCTTTGACAGTCGGGTTTCGCCGGGCATGAGCGAGAGCTTCCTCGGCTCCGAATGCGTATCCTGCGGCGCCTGCGTTCAGGCCTGCCCGACGGCCACCCTCACCGAAAAGTCGGTGATCGAAATCGGCCAGCCCGAGCATTCCGTGGTGACGACCTGCGCCTATTGCGGCGTCGGCTGCGCCTTCAAGGCCGAAATGCGCGGCGAGGAAGTGGTCCGCATGATGCCCTACAAGGACGGCAAGGCCAATCGTGGCCATTCCTGCGTCAAGGGCCGCTTCGCCTGGGGTTACACCACCCACAAGGAGCGCATCCTTCATCCGATGATCCGCGAAAAAATCACCGATCCGTGGCGCGAAGTATCGTGGGACGAAGCCTTCGACTACGCGGCCTCCGAGTTCAAGCGAATCCAGGCCAAATACGGCCGCGATTCCGTCGGCGGCATTACCTCCTCGCGCTGCACCAACGAAGAAACCTATCTGGTGCAGCAGCTGATCCGCGCCGGTTTCGGCAACAACAATGTCGACACCTGCGCCCGCGTCTGCCATTCGCCGACCGGCTATGGATTGGCCACCACCTTCGGCACCTCGGCCGGCACCCAGGACTTCGATTCGGTCGAGCACACCGACGTGGTTCTGATCATCGGTGCCAATCCGACCGACGCGCATCCGGTTTTTGCTTCCCGCATGAAGAAGCGGCTGCGCGCCGGCGCCAAGCTGATCGTGGTCGATCCACGGCGCATCGATATGGTTCGCTCAACACATGTGGAAGCGCAGCATCATCTGCCGCTGTTGCCGGGCACCAATGTCGCCGTGCTGACCGCGATGGCGCATGTCATCGTCACCGAAGGTCTCGTCAATGAGGCTTTCGTGCGCGAGCGCTGCGACTGGAGCGAGTTCCAGGATTGGGCCAACTTCGTCGCGCTGCCGAAGAACAGCCCGGAGGCCACCGCGATGGCGACCGGGGTCGACCCGAAGGAGCTGCGCGCCGCGGCGCGGCTGTTCGCGACCGGCGGCAATGCCGCGATCTATTACGGGCTGGGCGTCACCGAACACAGCCAGGGCTCCACGACGGTGATCGCGATCGCCAATCTTGCCATGGCGACCGGCAATATCGGCCGGCCCGGCGTCGGCGTGAACCCGCTGCGCGGCCAGAACAATGTGCAGGGCTCCTGCGACATGGGCTCCTTCCCGCACGAACTGACCGGCTATCGGCACATCTCGGGCGACGCCGTGCGTGAATCGTTCGAGGCGATGTGGAAGGTCAAGCTCAACAAGGAACCGGGCTTGCGGATTTCCAACATGTTCGATGCCGCCGTCGAGGGCACCTTCATGGGACTTTACGTCCAGGGTGAGGACATCCTGCAGTCCGACCCCAACACCAAGCACGTCGTTGCGGCGCTATCGGCGATGGAATGCGTCATCGTCCACGATCTCTTCCTCAACGAAACAGCGAACTACGCCCACATCTTCCTGCCGGGATCGACCTTCCTCGAGAAGGACGGCACCTTCACCAACGCAGAGCGCCGCATCCAGCGCGTCCGCAAGGTGATGTCGCCACGCAATGGATTGGCCGACTGGGAAGTGACGATCCGCCTCGCCAAGGCGATGGGGTATGAGATGAATTATACCCATCCCTCCGAGATCATGGACGAGATCGCGGCGCTGACCCCGACATTCAGCGGCGTTTCCTACGCGAAGCTCGATGAGCTTGGCTCCGTGCAATGGCCCTGTAATGAGAAGGCGCCGGAGGGAACGCCGGTCATGCACATCGACGGCTTCGTGCGCGGCAAGGGCAAATTCGTCGTCACCGAATATGTCCCCACCGACGAGCGCACCGGTCCCCGCTATCCGCTGTTGCTGACGACGGGACGCATTCTCAGCCAGTACAATGTCGGCGCCCAGACCCGGCGAACCGACAATATCGTCTGGCATGAGGAAGACCGGCTCGAGATCCATCCCCACGACGCCGAGCAGCGCGGCGTGCGCGATGGCGACTGGGTGCGGCTCGCAAGCCGCGCCGGGGAAACCACCTTGCGCGCACTGATCACCGAGCGGGTCGCGCCGGGGGTGGTCTACACCACGTTCCATCATCCGGACACGCAGGCCAACGTCATCACCACGGAATATTCCGACTGGGCCACGAATTGCCCGGAATACAAGGTCACGGCGGTGCAGATTTCGCCCTCCAACGGCCCGTCGGAATGGCAAAAAGCCTATGACGAACAGGCCCGCCACTCCAGGCGCATTGCGCCCGTTGTGGAAGCCGCGGAGTAAGGTAATGAGCGACCCCGTTCGCACCGTTGATCGTCAGGTCTGGCGCGACGGCAGCCTGAACTCCGGCATGCGTATCATTCCGGAAGAGACTGCGATCGCGCTCACCTATAATGGCGGCACCTACGCCGTGATGATGGGCACCCCGCAAGATCTCGCGGATTTCGCGATTGGCTTCAGCCTCAGTGAAGGGATCGTGCAATCCCCTGACGACATCCGTTCGCTCGATATCATCGATCTCGACGACGGCATCGAGCTGCGAATGTGGCTCGCGCAAGCCAATGCAGACCGGCTTAATGAACGGCGGCGGCACATTGCGGGCCCCACCGGTTGCGGCATCTGCGGGATCGATTCCATTGCCGAAGCCGTTCGTCCCGCCGCCATCGTCGCGCAGGGACGAAACTTCTCTTCGCGAGAGGTGATGGCGGCGATGCAGGGTGTTCCGCCATTGCAAGCCATCAATATCGAAACCCGCGCGGTCCACGCCGCGGCGTTCTGGATGCCGGGGCGCGGCATCGTCGCGCTGCGCGAGGACGTCGGCCGCCATAACGCGCTCGACAAGCTGGCCGGGGCGCTGGCGCAGGACGGGATTTCCGCTGCTGACGGCATGGTGCTCTTGACCAGCCGGGTCTCGGTCGAGATGGTGCAGAAGGCGGCGGCGATGGGCGCGCCGGTCATCGTTGCGGTTTCCGCGCCCACCGCGCTGGCGGTACGGATGGCGGATGCCGCCGGCATCACCCTTGCCGCCATCGCGCGTGCCGACGGGTTCGAGATATTCACCCATCCGGACCGCATCACGTCCGCCGCCATTACGCAAGGAGCCGTCCATGTCGCCTGACCGGCTGATCTACATGGCCAATCAAATCGGCAAATTCTTCCAGAGCCAGGGCCACGACAAGGCGGTTCCGGGAATTGCCGAACACATCCGGAAATTCTGGGAACCACGGATGCGCGCCGCGATCTTCGCCCATCTCGACGCCGGTGGCGCGGGGCTCGATCCCAACGTCCGCGACGCCATCGCGACGCTCAAGGCTGCCAGCGCCTTGCAGCGCCAGCCTGGAGCCTGATCGGTTCTGGTTGAATCGGAACCGAGGCTCGGATCCTCTTGTTCTGAATGCCTTTTCCCTATTGCTCTCAGGGCGGTGCCAACCCCGCTTTCACGATAACCGGCGCCGCTTCGGGCGAAGCGAGGAAATGGATCAGCGCGACGGCTGCCTCGGGCTGCCGCGCCGTATTGCTGAGAGCGCCCGCGAAAGAAAACATGGGCTGGAGCTCGGCCGGAAGCGTACCGACGAAGGTAATTCCGGGGACATGTATCAGCTCGCTGACCTGCTGGAAGCCGATCTCGGCCTCGCCACGCGAGACGACCGCGGCCACCGGCTCGCCCGACGGAGGCCCCCGCACCTTCCGGCTCTTGCCAGCGATCTGGTCGGCGACGCCGAGACTGGAGAACAATTTGGTCGATAAATAGGTGCCGCTACCGCTGTCCGAGTATGCGATGGACTTTGCCGCCAGCAGCGTGTTCCGGAATGCCTCCACGCTGCTGATGTCCGGCTTTGCGGCGCCTTCGCGCACGACCATGCCGATCAGCGAGCGGGCGAGCTCGGTCTTGCTGTCGGCGCGCACCAATCCTCGCCTGCCGAGCTCGTCGGCCGCTCCTCCGTCCAGGATCACGACATCGGCGGCCTCGCCTCGGGCGAGGCGCGCGGGAATTGCCTCCGGAGAGTCACCCATGGATGGACCGCGGGTCGTCACCAGGTGGTGGCCGCTCGCGCGCTCGAAAGCCGGACCCAACTCGGAATAGACCCCATAAAAGCCGGACGAGATCATCACCTGGACATCGGTGGCAGAAGCCGGCTTCACCGCCAACAGGGCGGCCACACCAATCATGGCTAACGATCGCACAAGCGACCTCGGTTTCATCGGGGCTCCTTCTGCCTGCGTTCAGGCGGGCATCGTATCGTGTCGGGAGAGCCGATTGGAAGGGGTCGGGGTTCAGCAAGCAACTGGCTCCCGGCGCTGAAAAAGTGCCGACCGACGGCATCGCCGCCATACGTCAAGCCGGTAGGTTGATGGCGCCGAATCATCTACAGGGTGGTGCGCTGCCCACATTTGAAATGCGCCGATGAACCGTCGCGAACGCCGGGCAGCCGCCCGAAAATCCCAGAAAGCTTCGAACGGTGCCAGCGCGGGCACCCCTGCCGCGCTTTATGAGACGGGCCTTCGCCACCTGCATTCGGGCCAGCCTCTCGACGCCCAGCTCTGCTGCCAGCAAGCGCTTGCGACAGATTCGCTTCACGCAGACACCCTGCACCTGATGGGCCTCATTTCGCTCCACGCCAAGCAATACGAACACGCGCTGGAGTGGATCGCCCGCGCAATTGGGCAAGACCCCAAGCCGAAATACCTTGCGAGCCTTGCGACCACGCTGCAGCAACAGGGCCGGCACGACGAAGCGCTCAAGGCTTGCGACAAGGCAGTCCAGCTCAAGCCTGATGATGCCGAGTTATGGCAACTCATGGCCAGCATTCTCGTGGAGCTGCAGCGCTATGACCAGGCGCTATTGGGCTTTCAGCGTGTGCTCAAGCTCAATCCGCGTCATCAGGACGCTGCATATAAAAGCGGCGTTCTCCTCAATGCGATGGGGCGGTTCGAGGAGGCAATTGCCCACCTTGATCTCTGCGACGAAGTGCTGCCAAACCATGCCCCAACGCTGCGGGCCCGCGCGCGTACGCTGTCCAACCTGAAACGGTTCGAAGCAGCCTTGGCCGACAACGAACGGGCGATCGCACTTGATCCCGGCAACGCTGACACCTGCAACAATATCGGCGCCTGTCTGCAAGCGCTCGGGAAAGAACAAGAGGCGCTGGCGTGGTTCGATCAGGCGCTGGACCGTTTGCCGAACGCCATCGAAATCCTCAACAACAAGGCCTTCATCCTCGGTCAGTTGCAGCGCTTCGACGAGGCTTTCGCCCTCTATGATCATATCCGCGCCCTCCCCCTGAAGGACGCCACGACGGATTGGAATTTGGCGCTGCTGCAGATGCTGACCGGCGATTTCGAAGCCGGCTGGGCCGGGCGCGAAGTCACGTTGGGCGAAAGCCAGTCCGCCGCCCTACCCGAAATTCAGCCAACCGATGTGGCTTGGCGATGAGCCCATCGAAGGCAAGACCATCCTCATCCATGTCGACGAAGGGCTGGGCGATACGATCCAGTTTGCGCGCTATGTGCCGATGGTGGCGGCGCGCGGCGCCCGCGTCATCCTGGTGGTTGAGCGCCCGCTACATTCCCTGCTGTCCGGATTGCAAGGCGTCAGCCTGTGTCTTCCGTTCTCGGACGCTCCTCTGCCGGCGTTCGACATGCACTGCCCCATGGGCAGCCTGCCGCTGGTGTTCGGTACCCGCCTCGATACCATTCCGTCGACGACGTCCTATCTGCCCTGCCCGGCAGAAGCCCGCGTACAGGCGTGGGAACAGCGCCTCGGGCCTCGCAACAGGCTGCGGGTTGGCCTGGTCTGGTCCGGAAACGCGACCCACAGGAACGATTTCAATCGATCAACGTCTCTGCGGCTGTTGTCCCGCATTCTCGACGTCGATGCGACCTTCATCAGCCTGCAGAAGGACTTAAGACCTCCTGACAAGGCGCGGCTCGCGCAGACCGATATCATCGATTTGACCACCGGCCTCACCGACTTCGCCGAGACGGCGGCGCTGGTCAGCTGCCTTGATCTCGTCATTACGGTGGACACCAGCGTTGCCCATCTCGCCGGCGCCCTTGGACGTCCCACCTGGATCTTGTTGCCCTGGACGCCCGACTATCGCTGGCTGCTCAATCGCGACGACAGCCCCTGGTATCCGACGGTACGTCTGTTCAGGCAGACCGAAACACGCGACTACGCCGGCGTGCTCGATTCCGTGCGGACCGAATTGCTCAGATTGATTGCCGCCAATAGCCGTTCTCCCGCATGCGTGCTCGGACGGCAAGGCGAGGCTAGCTACCGTTGCCGATCAACATCCGAAATACCCGGCGCACCTCGGCTTGGGTCTCCTTGACCCGCGCTTGAAGCGAGGAAAAGTCAGGTGCATCGCCGGCCCGCGCCATGATCCGCAAGAGATCTTCCCCCGATGTCTCCGGATTAAACCTTTCGCTGACGCAAAGCCGCAGAATCTGCGTCAGGTCATGATAGAGTCGCGCCGCCGAACGCAGGATTTCCGCCGATGATTGAGGCAGTACGCCGAGCCGCGCGGCATTGTCGAGCACGTGAAGGGTGTTGACGTCGAGAATGTCGGGCTTGTCGGCGGCATGAGCAAGCTGCAGATATTGGGCGATGAAATCGATATCGACCATGCCGCCGGCGGCATATTTCAGGTCCCAAATATCGTCCTCGCCCTTCTCCAGCGCGATGGCGCGGCGCATGTCCGCGACGTCGCTGGCAACGCTGGCGGCGGCACGCGGCCGCGTCAGCACCTTGCGAACGATTGCTTCGATCCGCCTGCGAAAATCCGGTGACGCTGAAATCACCCGGGCCCGGGTCAGCGCCATGTGCTCCCAGGTCCAGGCCTCGCGGTCCTGGTATTCCGCAAATGAATCGACGTGCGAAGCCACCGGGCCGGCCCGGCCCGAGGGCCGCAGCCGCATGTCCACCTCGTAAAGCACGCCGTAATTGGTCCGGGTCGTAAATGCACTGATCAGCCGCTGGGTGAAGCGCGCAAAATATTGCGCCCCATGCAGCGATTTCGCACCGTCGGAATCCGGGTGCTCAGGGTCGAACTCATAGAGCAGGATCAGATCGAGATCGGACGCTGCGGTCATTTCACGGCTGCCGAGCCTGCCCATCGCCAGGATGGCGGTCTGCTGCCCCTTGACCCGGCCATACTGGGCGGCGAATTGTTCGGTTACCAGACCATGCACCGTGTGGACGATGCCCTCGGCGACGTCGGCGAAAGCGATGCTGGCCTGCTGGGCGGAGACCGTGCCGGACAAAATGCGCGTGCCGATCAGGAACAGGCTTTCCCGACCGAATAATCGCAATCGATCGAGAAACTCTTCGTAGGAATGGGCGTCCTCCAGGGTAGCCGCGAGCCGGGTGGACAATTCGCGCCGGTCCGGCATCGCGCCAAAGAAGCGCGGATCAATCAGCCCATCCATGATCTGCGGCTGACGCGCCAGCATGTCGCCGAGGCGCGGCGCGGCACCCAGGATCAGCGCCACCAACGCGACGAGATCGCGGTTCTGACTGAGCAGCAAGAACAGCCGCCCGCCGCGTTGCAGCGCCTGCAGGAAGCGATCGAACACCGCCACCGCGTTGTCGGGTTCTTCGGCGTTGGCGAGGCCCACGATCAATGCAGGAACGAACTCGACGAAGGTGCTGCGCGAGGATTCCATCCTGAACACGCGATAGTCGCCGCCCAGCCATTGTTGCACGGTCTGTGCCACCATGATTGGCTTCTTGAAGCCGAGCGAGGCAAGGTGTTCGATCAAGCGCGGATCGTCCGGACCCGCCGCATAATCCATCTCCGGCAATTTCGCGGTACCGGCCGGGTCGCCTTCAAACAGCTTGGCATAGTGTCCCTGCACGACATTGAGATGGCCAAGCAGGTCGCGCGCGAATGCGGCGCGGCTTTCGTAACCGAAAAAGCAGGCAAAGCGCTCCACCGCTTCGCTGTCGTCCGGCAGCACGTGGGTTTGTTCGTCGGCGATCATCTGCAGGCGGTGTTCGACCCGGCGCAGAAATTCGTACGCGGCGGTCAATTCATCACGCGCGGCGAAGGTGATCCAGTTGCTCGAGGCCAACACCTTCAACGCCTCGAGCGTCGGCCGCACCCGCAATTCGGGATGCCGGCCGCCGGCGATCAGCTGCTGGGTCTGTGCGAAGAACTCGATTTCGCGAATGCCGCCGCGGCCGATCTTGACGTTGTGGCCCTCGACCGCGATTTCGCTTTGCCCGCGATAGGTCTGCATCTGCCGCTTCATATCGTGCACGTCGGCAAGGGCTGCAAAATCCAGATGCTTGCGCCAGACAAAGGGGGCGAGTTCCGCGATCAACGCCTCGCCGGCGCTGAGGTCACCGGCGCAGGGTCGCGCCTTGATCATGGCGGCGCGCTCCCAGGTCCGCCCTTCCCGCTCGTAATAATGCAGCGCGGAGACGGTCGGGATCGCTACCGGTGTCGAGGCGGGATCCGGGCGCAGTCGCAGATCGACGCGGAAAACATAGCCCTCGCCGCTGCGTTGCTGCAATATCCGCGACAACGCTTGCGTCACACGTACGAAGAACGGCTGCGGCTCGATGTCGGACGCAAGCGTCGAGGCGTCAGCATCGAAAAACACGATCAGATCGATATCGCTGGAAAAATTCAGCTCGCCCGCGCCCATTTTGCCCATCGCGAGCACGATCAGGCCGCTGCCGCCCTCAGGAAGATCGGGATTCGGCGGCGACATCCTCCCGCGCGCCGCTTCCTGCTGCAGCAGAAAGCGCAGCGCCGACTGCACGGACGCGACCGCTAGATCGGTCAGCGCCGCCGTCACCTGCATTACCGGCCAGACGCCGCCAATGTCACACAGCGCGATCAGCAGGGCGCCCTCCGACTTCAGGCGGCGGAGCTGGTGCATCACATCGGCTTCGCCCGATGCCGCCAAAACCTCGTCTCTCGCCTTTTCGATCAATTGCGCCAGGTGCCGCTCGGGATCGCACTCGAGCACCCTGATCGCGCGCGCGCCGTCGGCGCGAACAAGATCGAAGAGAAAAGGCGAGGCCTCGGCGATACCCAAGAGAATGGTCCTGGCTTGGGGGAATCGCGCTAGCAGATCGTCGATCTCGGCCATCTGGCCCGGCGCAAGGTCCGTCAGCCAGTCCCTCAGTCGCTGCTCGGCTTTGTCAGGCGCAGACACATGCGGTCCGTCCACAAATCGCGCGGCCAGTGAGCCGGAATTGACATTCGCTTCGGTGCTTCCGCGAATCGTCATAGCGAATATCAAATCCGAAGCTGCATCAGGATTAATGCGAATGTCCCTTGGGTTCTGACATGCGTGAGAGGTCTTGTTGCCGCGAAATGCGGATCTCGGAACCAGGACACCAGTTGATGTGGTCCGCGTCACCTGGCGCGGATGAATTCATGCCGCCTTCTGTGGCACATCATGTGTTTGAGCCGCAAGCCCATCACTGGCGCCGGACAACGCCGGAATCGCCAGCGTTGCGATCAGGCCCGGATGAGCGTCATTGAGCCTGAGGTCACCGCCATGCAGCGTCGCTACCGCCGATGCCAGGCTCAATCCAAGACCGGAGCCGGGCTGGGTTCGGCTCGCTTCCAGCCGGACAAATCGCTCCACCGCATGCTTGCGGTCGGCCGCCGGAATTCCCGGTCCATGGTCGGTGACGCTGAGCAGCACCCGATCGCCGTCGCGCCTGGCCTCGATCAGGATCTCCTTTTGGTCGACAGCCCCAGTCGCGCCGCCGCCCAGCGGCGACACGGTGGAAACCGGTTTGCCATATTTGATCGCGTTCTCGACCAAATTCGCCAGCGCCTGGCTGATCAATTCGCGGTTGCCGTGAAGCTGCGTCGAACTCGGTCTTGACATGCAGGGTCATGCCCCCGTCTTCGGCGAGCGGCTCGTAGAGTTCGTGAATGCCGTTGGCAACGTCGGCGGCGTCGAAATTATCCATATTGCCGCGGGCCTGCCCGGACTCGGCGCGCGCAATCATCAAGAGCGCATTGAAGGTGCGGATCAGGCCATCGGATTCCTCGATGGTCCGTTCCAGCGCGGTGCGATATTCGGCCTCGGTCCCGGATTTCGCCAGTGCCTCCTCGGCGCGATTGCGCAATCGCGTCAGCGGTGTCTTCAGGTCGTGGGCGATATTGTCGGAGACTTCCTTCAGGCCCACCATCAGGGCTTCGATGCGTTCCAGCATGGCGTTGAGATTCTCAGCCAGGCGGTCAAGCTCGTCGCCACTGCGCCCGACCGGCAGCCGGCCGCTCAGATCGCCCGCCATGATGCGCCGGGTGGTGCCGGTCATGGCGTCGATCCGCCGCAGCACGCGTCGCGCCACAAAGATGCCGCCGCCAAGGCCGAGCACCACCACGATCAACACCGACCACTGCGCGGCCTTGGCGACAATGCCAAACAATCGCCGCCGTTCCTCCAGATCGCGCCCGATCAAAAGCCTGAAGCCGCTGGAGAGTTCGGTGACCCGAACCAGCGCGTGATGATCGGCGGTGTCCTGCTCGTCGAGCCGCCGATAGGCTGTCTCGGACCATCCGGTCGTCGCCATCACGCCCGGCGCTAGCGAACCGACGTTGCCGGCGATGGCCTGTCCTGCCGGGGTGGTCACGAGGTAGAGATTGGCGCCGGGCCGCAGCGCGCGATTTTCGATGGTGAGGACCAGACTGCGCAGGCCGCGCCGCGCGAAAATATCGCCGATCTCGCTGGTTTCCGCGTTCACCGTGCTGGTAATCTGTTCGGTGATCAGCCTTCGCGTGTTCCAGGCGAAATAGCCCAGCAGCGACGCCGCAAACAGCGCGAACAGAAACAGATAGACCAGCGTCAACCGGAACGCCGTGGTTCGGATCAGCTTACCGAATGCCGTCACGGATCATGTATCCCGCACCGCGAATGGTGTGAAGCAACGGCCGCTCGAAGCCCTTGTCGATCTTGGAACGCAGCCGTGAAATATGCACGTCAATGACATTGGTCTGCGGATCGAAATGATAGTCCCAGACATTCTCCAATAGCATGGTCCGCGTCACCACCTGCCCGGCATGCTTCATCAGATATTCCAACAGCCGGAATTCCCGCGGCTGCAGCGTCAGTTCGTCCTTGCCGCGCGTCACCCGGTGCGACAGTCGATCGAGCTCGAGGTCGCCCACGCGATAGGTGGTTTCCTCCGCCGGGCCGCCACGGCGGCGCGACAGCACCTCGATCCGCGCCAGCAATTCGGCGAAAGAGTAGGGTTTCGGCAGATAGTCGTCGCCGCCGGCGCGCAGGCCCTTGATACGGTCATCAACCTGTCCGAGCGCCGAGAGGATCAATACCGGTGTGGTGTTGCCCTTCTCGCGCAAGTTGCCTATCAGCGAAAGGCCGTCACGTTTCGGCAGCATGCGGTCGACTACCAGCACGTCGTAGTCACCGCTCTCGGCGAGAGCCAGCCCTTCCTCGCCGTCGCTGGCAAGGTCGGCGACATAACCGACCTCCCGGAACGCCTTGACCAGGTAGTCGGCGGACTCGCGGTCGTCTTCGATGATGAGGAGGCGCATCTGGGTGTCGGTTACGGTCAAGTGAGGCAGCTCTCTATCACCATGGCGCGGTCGGCAGCCTCATGCAAGGCGACATGGAAGGCCTCCCGGCGCGCCCTACTGAGCCCAAAAAAGCGGGCGGTGAAGCTGGGGGAACCTCACCGCCCTTTTGACCTTCCGACGGAGGGGGGCGTTTTCCACCGGAAGGTAACTTGAGGGGAGCGGGCTTTCGACCCGCCCCCCGGAAAGAGCCGTCGGCGGGGGCGACTGATGCCGGCGACACCCTCCATTTCTTCCTCATGATCCGAATAGCTTCGCCATCCGGATCATGCCGCAGGCGCCTGAGGCTCAGCCTTTCGCCAGCGGGATCGCGACAAAGCGCGACGATCCACCGCTCTTGACGCGCATCAGAACGCTGTTCTTGTTGTCGCTGCGCGCGGCAGTGATCGCCTCGCGCACGTCGGCCACATTGGCGACGCTCTTTCCGGCGACTTCCAGAATAACGTCACCTTCCTTGAAACCGCGCTCGGCGGCCGCGCTCTTCGGATCGACGTCGGTCACAACGACGCCGTCCTTGCCGGCGCCGGCGACGCTGTTGGCGGGCGCGAGCGTCAGGCCGAGCTTGGGCACGTCGGTACCGCGGGTAGCGCCACCCTTGTCGCCATTATCGGTGTCGGCCTTGGCTTCGAGTGTGCTCGGCAGCTGGCCAAGGGTAAGGTTGATGACCTTGTCCTGGCCCTTGTGCAGCACGTTGAGCTTCACGGCACTGCCGGGCGCAAGACCGCCGATGGTACGCGCGAGTTCGCGGGCATCCTTGACCGTCTCGCCATTCACCGCCGTGATCACGTCGCCGGATTCAATGCCGGCCTTGGCGGCCGGACTGTTGGCCTGGGGTTCGGCAACCAACGCGCCTTCCGCCTTCTTGAGGCCGAGGCTGTCGGCAATGTCTGCCGTGACGGGCTGAATCTGGACACCGATCCAGCCGCGGCTGACCGAGCCCTTTTCCTTCAGCTGCGCGATCACGTTCTTCACGGTCGATGCCGGGATCGAAAACGCGATTCCGACGCTGCCGCCGGACGGCGAGTAGATCGCCGTATTGACGCCCATCACTTCGCCTTCGGTATTGAAGGCCGGGCCACCAGAGTTGCCCTTGTTCACGGGCGCGTCGATCTGAATGAAGTCGTCATACGGTCCGTTGCCGATGTCGCGGCCACTGGCCGAGACGATGCCGGCCGTGACGGTCCCGCCGAGGCCGAAGGGATTGCCGACCGCGAGCACCCAGTCCCCGATTCGGGGCTTGCCGTCGGACAGCTTGGCGAACGGGAAGTTCGAACCACCCTCCACCTTGATCAGCGCGAGATCGGTGCGCGCATCGGTGCCGATCACCTTGGCGCTAAAGGTCTTGCCATCGTCGGTCGTCACCTCGACCTTGTCGGCACTATCGACCACGTGATTGTTGGTGACGGCGTAGCCGTCAGCCGAGATAAAGAAGCCGGAGCCCTGCCCGGTCACCATGCCGCGCCCGCCGCGCGGTCCACCGCGCAAGCCGGGCGGCAAGCCATCGGGTCCGCCGAAGCGGCGGAAGAAGCGTTCCATCGGCGATCCCGGCTGGAACGGCGAGTCGTCACTGTTGTCGCTGCTGTCGTTCTTGGCGACCTTCTCGTTGATGTTGACCTTCACCGAAATCACCGAAGGTTTCACGCGCTCGACGATATCGGCAAAGCCGACGGGCTTCTCTACTTTACGGACATCGTTGTTCACCTGCGCGTGCGCCGTGGTGCTAAAGATATCCGCCGGACCGAAGGAAGGGCCAAAACCATAAACCGCAGCGCCAAGGCCGGCGACGACCGAGGCCATCAGCGCGAATTTGCGCGCCGAGAAAAGTGAGCGGCGGGGCGCTCGATAAGACGGAAGGGACGAAAGATCGGTGGGACGGTCGGTCATAGAAAATCTCTCCGGAGCCTGACGGTGTGCGGGGGCTGCACCTTGTAGGCTTGAAGATGGGCATATCCGCCTTACGGCGCGCTGGCGGGGGAATTAAACTTTTGTAATGAACCGACGATCGAAATGCGGCGGAATACCGCAGGGCAAAATCGGCTTATCGCACAAAGCCTTGGCAATGCGGCGGCTTCCGCCGGTCGCCCGCCGAACCAACCCGGTCGGTCAGGTCGCCCGGACGCTCATGATGAAGCCGTCGACTTCCCGTTTCAGGGTTTCGGCTTGCTGCGAAAGATCGACCGCCGAATCCCGAGCGTCGCTGGCCATCCGCCCCGTTTCAGACGAGGTGGATGTGATCTGCACGATGTGATTTGAGACATCCAGCGTGCCCCGGGCCGCGTCCTGGACGCTTTTCGAAATGTCCTGCGTGGCGTTTCGCTGCTGCGCGGTGTCGACTTCGATCCCGGACATGATCGCGCTGATTTCCGCGATGGTGTTCGATATGTCGTCCATCGCCTCTCGCGTCTCGCCGGTGATGCCCTGAATGCTGGCGACATGCGTCGAGATTTCCTCGGTGGCCTTGCTGGTCTGGTGGGCAAGATTCTTGACCTCCGAAGCGACCACCGCGAAGCCCTTGCCGGCCTCGCCGGCCCGCGCCGCCTCGATCGTGGCGTTAAGCGCCAGCAGATTCGTCTGCGACGCGATAGCCTGAACCAGTTGCACGACAGCGCCGATTTTCTCGGCGGCCTCCGACAGCGCGTGAATGGTATCGCTGCTCTTCCGCGCCTGTGCGGCCGCACCTTCGGCCCGTTGCGTGGCATCGCTGACGCGCCGGCTGATGGTACCGATGGACATCGTCATCTCCTCCGCCGAACTGGCGACGGTCTGCACGCTGGTGCTGGCCTGGCTCGCGGCGCTGGCGACGGCGTTGGCCTTGGCGCTGGTATCATTGGCGGCCTGCGACAGAGTTTCTGCATTGCTCTTCAACCGGACCGCGGATGAAGCGACGCTGCTGACGACATTGGCGACAAGGCCGTTGAAATCCCGAATCTTCTCATCAAGATATCGGGACCGCTCGCCCTGACGCTGCGCTTCGAGCAATTCATGTTCGGTCAGGCGTTGCCGCTCGATACCCGTCGTCTTGAACACTTCAAGTGCGCCGGCAAGGAGGCCGATTTCGTTGGCACGGCCCAGTCCGGGGATCGGGGTCTGATATTTCTGGTCGGCGACCTGCCGCATCGCATGCACAATCGCTGCCAGTGGCCCCATGATGCCGTTTCGAACGGCAAAATAGGTTGTGAGACAAACCGCGGCGGCAATAACCGCAATAGCGACGCAAGCCATCAGGAAATATGAAAATGCCGCCTGAGCCTCATGATAGATCTGCAGCGCATGGTCGCGGCTCGGGCCGCTCAGGGCACCGAATTCAGCCGAGAGGCTTGTGATTTCGTTGTTCAGGTAAAGGACGGCGACAAATCCTGTGCCGCCACCGACAGCCAGCAATAGCAACAGCGCCGCCACAACGGCTCCGATCAGGAAGCGGATGGTCAAATTGCTGTTGGAAAACATCGGTGTGCTCTGATGGAGGAATCGCGGGATTCGCGGTTTCAAACTTTCAGAGAAAGGTCAAAATTGCATGAACTGTCCGGCGCCGCCGGCGAAACCGGCACGGCGCGACATGCAATTCGCTCGCATTAGTGGGTATGCGTGCGTAACAGTACGGAGCTAGACCGGCTTGTCCGGCGTCGGCTCTGCCGCGATCAGACGTTCCAGCCGCGCTTCCTCGTCGGCCGTCAGCTTGTACAGCGAAGCATCGTCGCCCATGCCGGATTTCGCTCGCCGCCGACTATGGACCCACAGCACCAACCCGCCCCCGGCCAGCGCCAGCGGCGGCAACAGCCAGAGCAACCATGTGTGCGGGTTGAGTCGCGGCTTCAGCAACACGAACTCGCCATAGCGCGCGACCAGAAAGTCGATCACTTGCGCGTCGCTGTCCCCTGCCGCGATCCGCTCACGTACCAGGAGCCGCAAGTCTCGCGCCAAAGGCGCTTCAGAATCGTCGATCGACTGGTTCTGGCAAACCATGCAGCGCAATTCCCGCGACAAATCCCGGGCCCGCGCCTCCTTTGCGGTATCCGACATGATCTCGTCGGGCTGAACGGCGTGAGCCGGGGATCCCATCATCACGGCGACCGCGAACACGCAGGAAAGGATTCGTTTCAAGACATCACTCCGCCGCCTGCAATCCGCGCATAGATTTGGCAGGTTTCGGCGCACCGACCCGCAACCGGCGATCCGACAGCGACAGCATGCCGCCGAACGCCATCAGCACCGGACCGAACCAGATCAACAGCACCAGCGGCTTGTGATAGATCCGCACCGCTATCGTACCATTGCCTGCGGTATCGCCGAGCGAGATGTAAAGCTGGCTTGCGCCACGCGTCAGCAACGCGGCCTCGGTTGTGGTCGATCCACGCGTCGTAAAGCTGCGCTTTGACGGCGTCATCGTGTCAAGCAGCTGGCCATCTAGCCGGACGCTGAACTGCGCGAGCATTTCATGATAGTTTGGCCCCTGGCGCTGGTTCAAGCCGTCGAGCTTCAATTGGTAGCCGGCGATGCGGGCGACGTCACCGATCGCCATCGATCCGATGTATTCGCTGTTCCAGGTGGTCTCGCAGACGATTCCGATCAAGGCGACGCCGATGCCGGCATGGGCGAACACCGTACCCCAGCTCGAGCGCGGCAGTCCGCCTGCCCGCCGCAACACGGTTCCCAGCGGAACGCGAAACAGGCCGATGCGCTCGGCAAGATCGCTCAACGCTCCCCCAATCACAAACACCGCAAGACCAATCGCAAGCGGTGCGAAGGTGCTGCCGCCAAGCGTCCACGCCCACACCACCGCGACCGCGATTAGCGCCACGACACCGGCGCCGAACAGGCGCTGCGCCGCGCCGAGGAGATCGCCGCGCTTCCACGCCAGCAACGGCCCGAAGGGTACCGCGATCATCAGCGGGAGGAACAATGGCCCAAAGGTGAGATTGAAGAACGGCGCACCCACCGAAATCTTGTCCCCCGTGATCACTTCCAGCGCCAGCGGATACAGCGTTCCTACAAATACCGTCGCGCAGGCCGAGGTCAGGAAGAGATTGTTGAGCACGAGCGCGCCCTCGCGCGAGATCGGTGCAAACAGACCACCCTGCTTGAGCGCGGATGCACGCCAAGCGTAGAGCGAAAGACTGCCACCGATGAAGACGCACAGGATCAGCAGGATGAACACGCCGCGCGTCGGATCGCTGGCAAATGCGTGGACCGATGTGAGCACGCCCGATCGCACCAGGAAGGTGCCGAGCAGCGACAGCGAGAATGTCAGGATCGAAAGCAGGATGGTCCAGACCTTGAGCGCATTGCGCTTTTCCATCACCACCAGCGAGTGCAACAGAGCGGTGCCCGCCAGCCACGGCATCAGCGAGGCATTCTCGACCGGATCCCAGAACCACCAGCCGCCCCAGCCGAGTTCGTAGTAGGCCCAGTAGGACCCCATGGCGATGCCGAGCGTGAGAAATATCCAGGCCACCAGCGTCCAGGGCCGCACCCAGCGCGCCCATGCCGCGTCGATCCGGCCCTCGATCAGGGCTGCGACGGCAAAGGAAAATGAAATCGAGAATCCGACATAGCCGAGATAGAGCATTGGCGGATGCACGGCGAGCCCGATGTCCTGCAAGACCGGATTGAGATCGCGGCCCTCGATCGGCGGATTGGCGATGCGCAGGAACGGATTGGAGGTGATCAGGATGAACAGATAGAACGCGCTGGCAACCCAGGCCTGCACCGCCAGCACATGGGCGCGCAGCGACAGCGGCAGATTGTTGCCGAACATCGCCACCAGGCCGCCGAACAATGCCAGGATGGACACCCACAGCAGCATCGAGCCCTCGTGGTTGCCCCAAACGCCGGTGATCTTGTAGATCAGCGGTTTCATCGAATGCGAATTCTCGAACACGTTGGCGACGGAGAAATCCGAGGTGACGTGTAACGTGACCAGCGCGGCAAAGGACGCGGCCACGAACATGAGCTGTGCAATCGCAGTCGAGCGCGCGACATTCATCAGCGCGAGATCGCGCCAACGCGCGCCGAGAATCGGCAAGGTCGACTGGATCAGCGCCAGCCCGAGCGCCAACACCAGCGCGTAGTGTCCGGCTTCCGCTATCATCGCAACGCTCCCTGCCCGGTCTGCGGCGTGCCCTGCGCCGCCCGCGATGCTCCGGGGCCAGCCTCGGAATTTTCTTTCGGCTTCGCGCCGTATTCGTCCTTCCAGTGCCCCTGTTTCTTCAGGGCGTCGGCGACATCCTTGGGCATGTAATTCTCGTCGTGCTTGGCAAGCACGGTGTCGGCCTTGAACACACCGGAGGCGTCAAGCGCGCCCTCTGCGACCACGCCCTGCCCTTCGCGAAACAGATCCGGAAGAATTCCCTTGTAGGAAACGGGCAAGGTGGCGCTGCCATCGGCAACCTGGAATGTGACGAACAGATTGTCGCCCCGCACCAGTGACCCCGGCTGAACCAGTCCGCCGAGCCGGAAGCGTTTGCCCGCCTGGATATGTTTCTCCACGACCATCGACGGCGTCGAGAAGAAGACGATCGAGTCGCGCATCGCGTTCAGCACCAGCGCCGCGGCAACCGCGAGCACCGCGAGCGAGCCGCCGATGATGGTCAAACGCCGCTGCTTCCGCGTCATGCGTGGCCCTCTAATTCTTGCGCATGATGTTATCCGAAAACCGCTTCACACTTTTCGGCATCATGCGCCCCAATTCTGCGCATGATGTTATCCGAAAACCGCTTCACGCTTTTCGGCATCATCCGCTCCAATTCTGCGCATGGTGTTAACCAAAAAGCGCTCGACGCGATCCTGCACCATGCTCATCCATCGAGCCCGAGATTCTTCAGGCCCTCGTTCAGTTGTCGCAGCCGTTCCGGGTCGTTCGCGACGGCCTGACGCGCGTTTGTCAGCGCGCCCTTTGCCTTGTCGGAATCTCCCATCACCATATAGGCCCTCACCAGCCGCAGCCATCCCTCCACATCGTCGCCGTTCTGCTTTAATCGGGTGGCGAGACGATCGACCATGCCACGGATCATGGCGCTGCGGTCGGTTTCGTTCATGTCTTTGGCCGCGGCCACCGCATCGTCCGACAGCGCCGGAACGGGGGAACCACCGACCCGCACCAATGCGGCCTGAACCAGCGGACGCCACGGCGCATCCGCCGGCGCCTTCGCGAGCATCGCACGCCAGATCGAAGCGGCCTCGGCGGCGCGGCCATCCTGCTCGGCGGCAAGGCCGAGGAAATAGCTCGCCTTGATCTCGTCGGCATTCAGCGCGATGGCGCGTTCGAATTCGGCCTTGGCTTCGGCAGTGACGACGCCGCCTGCGGCGGCGACAAGGGCTTCACCAAGATCGGCCCGACGCTCGGCGCTATCGCCACTATAGGTGATCGAATTGCGAAAAGCGCGGATCGCATCGTCGTAACGGCCGAGCCTCGCCAGCACCGGCGCAAGCACGCTCCAACCCCGGCCATCGGTCGGATTTTTCTCCAGGTGCTGCTCGACCTGCGCCACCAGGTTGTCGAGCGGCTGGGACCCGTCGGGCGTACGGGTGCGCTGTGCCAGCGGAAAATCGCCAAGACGCGGCGAACCGAGCGGGTAATAAAACGCAACCGCGACGACCGGAAGTCCGACAAGCGCAATGACCGCAGCCGCACGGCGCAACCTGATATTTGATCCCAACGGCGGATCGCGCTGATTGTCCGCGGCGGCCAGGAGCCGGCGGCTGATTTCGACGCGCGCAGCCGCGGCCTCGGAGACGTTAATGAGGCCCCCGGCAACGTCGCGATCGATCTCGGCAAGTTGATCCTTGTAGACGGCGGCTTCGCTGCCATCGTGCTGGGGACGGCCGCGACGGCTCAACGGCCAGAGCACGGCGAGGATCGCCGCGACCGTCATCAGCGCGAACACAAACCACAGCATCATCAGGCAGGTTCCGTTGGAATGACGCTAACCAACAAAGCGTCATGGCGCCGCTTTACACCACAGGCGGCAAGGCGGGCAATTGACAATTGTCAAATTCCCGCCAGCGCCGGAAAATCATGAAAAGCTAGAGAAAATCGGGCGTTAGCCGACGTGAAATACGACACTTTGCGCTGCCAATTTGCCATGCCCGTTCAGCACTCTCAGAAAGTAATCCCCTGCCGCGATCGAGGCCGGCAAGCTGATCCGCAGCAAGCCGCTCGGCGTGGGAGAGGTAATCGTGGTCACGGGCTCCGGCAACGGTTCCCCGCTGGTCTTGTCGACGAGCTGGACCCTCGCCCCGATCATGAGGTTTCGATAGGTCGCGGAGATCACGCGGTTCTCAAGTTGAACGAAATAGACGACTGGGTTCATGCCCAAACGCTAGGTTCCCGCCGGGGCCGCGTCAACCCTAAATTGTAGTTTCAATTTTCACTATCCTATTGCGGTCAAGCGCGCGATGATTTGCGTTCGCCCGTCACCGCATTTTCGGCCGCCCTGCTCATCAGCGATGCGTAGTCGGGGCCGAACAACACGTCACAGAAGCGGATTGCTGCTGTGACCTGCATTTGGCGATAGGCCCGGTTCTTGCCCTCGCTTGCACGCAGGGATTGCACCAGCGCCTCTGTGGATTGCTCGACATAATGTTGCAGGTCGGAATAGGTCCGCAGCGTGACCTCATTGATCGCCAGCTCACTGGCATAGGTGCGGCATACCGCCACGAAATCGATCAATGCAGCGGTTTCGTCAACTTCGCTGGGGTCGAGCTGAGCGCCGACGGCAATATCCTTGTCAGCGCGCTGGCGCAGCAGGCGCCGGACACGCCCGGGCACGCTGTCGATTTCCGATTGCAGGGCATTGGAAATATCGGCTCGAATCGAAGCCAGCTGCCTGCCCCAGGTGGAATTGTTGCGGAGATCGAGTTCAGTCCGCAGGCCGCGCACGCCGTCATGAAGGGTTTTTAGATGCTCGCTCACATTATCAAAATTTCCGCGCCTGATATCCGTCCGCAGGGTCGAGGCCAGGCAAGAGAGGTCGTGCAGCGCGATGCTGACGGCGATGCCATAGGGGGTCGCGGCAACGCGGAGTTCATCATCGGACGCGGCCATCCTGATGGCCAGCCGGATGATTTGCCATGGCGCGGTCAGCCGCTGCATCACCAGCGACAGCGCAAAGGGCAAAAGCTGCGGGGTTTGCAACGCGGGAACGTTGAGCGCGGTTCCCACCGAAGCAATCTGCGAATCGTTGAAAACCCGCAGGAAGCTGGGAAGCCGGCCGCTGAGGGTGTCGATCGCTTCGCGGGCCTGCAAAACCGAAGCCATCGACTGCAGATCCTCGATCACATCCGGCGGGCCCACCCGGGCGAGCGCGCGCCGAGGGTCGCTTCCGCGCGAGCCAATGTTGAAGATCGCATCCGCCGTGGCGAGCTGAAGTTTCCGGAGCGCGGCTTCTATCGCGGAACTGGTTCCGGTTTCGGGCCCTCGTGCCAGCGTCTCTTCGAATTCCCTCGCCTGGTCGGGCGCACCTTCGCGAACAAGCCACTGCCACACCGGCGGCAAAGATGCGCGGCGGATCTGGCCCGGCCGCAACGGAACGTTGCCTTCGGCAAGAAACGGCTCAAGCGGCTGGAACAGAAGCCGTGCCGGATTATCGGTGCGCGGTCGCGCCTCTTTGTCGGTTCCGCGCACGATCTTGCGCAATTGTTCGAGCACGAAGGTGGCGACCGTCGTGTCTTCGCCGCGCTCGATGGCGCGCTCGAACTCCCGCATCAGCAGCGCCTGCGACTGTGGCGGAAGCTGCGCGAGATAATCCCTCAGCCGTTCGGTTGATGTCTGGCCCATGCGCCCGAATTGCACGCTTGTGTCGCGCGGACGGCAGATGCGTCCACCGGTTATCTTAAAAGCGCCGACGTTAAGAAGTCGTTTAGGATGATAAACCGGCCGTGCCTTCCGGCCGCTGTTCCACCCAAAACAGCGGGTAATGCCCCCGAGTTGCGCCTATACCCCGGGCAGCAACAGCTCCGCCCGCAGCCCCCCAATGGGCGCGCGGCCGAGCGAAAGGCTGCCACCGTACAAGGCCGCCAGGTCGACCACGATCGACAGCCCCAGTCCCGAACCCGGCTTGGACTCATCAAGGCGCTGACCGCGCCGCGATGCCTGCGCGCGCTCGGCCGCCGAGAGCCCGCGCCCGTCATCGTCGACGATGATTCTCAGCATCGGACCGGCGCCGGGCTCGGCCGGCCGTTCCACCAGCACCTCGATGAATACGCGCGAGGCCGCCCATTTGCAGGCGTTGTCGACGAGGTTACCGGCCATCTCCTCAAGGTCCTGTCGCTCACCGCGAAACTTCGCTTGCGCGTCGGCGTCGACCTCGATGGCTATGCCGCGGCCGCGGTGGATCTTCTCCATGGTCCGCCGCAAGGCGTCGATCACGGGTGCGACCTCGGTGACCGTACCGACGATGGTGAGGCGCGCGGCGATGCGCGCGCGCTCCAGGTGATGAGCGACCTGATCACGCATCACATCGGCCTGCTCCAGAACCTTGGCCGCGAAGGGTTCGGCGGCATGCACGGCAGCTTCGTTGACGATCACGGATAGCGGCGTCTTGATGGCGTGGGCAAGATTTCCGACGTGGGTCCGGGCACGCTCGACGATTTCACGGTTGGCGTCGATCAGTGCATTGGTCTCGCGCGCCAGCGGCGCGATCTCGACGGGAAATTCGCCCTCGAGCCTCTCGGCGCGGCCGGAGCGGATATCGGCGATCGAATCGGAGATGCGCTTGAGCGGCGCAAGACCATAGCGGACCTGGAAGATCGTGGTCAGCACCAGCACGATCGAAAGGGCTGCGAATGTGCCGCCGAGATAGTAGTCGAAGTTGCGCGTTTCGTCGAATATCTCGGTTGCGTCGCCAGCCACATCGACCAGGAACTTGCCGTCGGCGCCGAGATCAACCGGCCGTTCCACCATCCGCAGGTTCTGGCCCTCCGGGCCCTCAATGTAACCGAGGCGAATACCGGCTGCGGTCAGCTCGGCGCCATGATCTTCGAGCTTCGGCAGCTTCTTGTCCCACAGCGAGCGCGACGCGCGCACCTCGGGCTTTTCGGAATCGGTGCGGGTGATCTGCCAATACCAGCCAGACAGCGGCAGTTCGAACAACGGCTCGCCGAGCGACTGGAACTGGTGGTCAGGCGGCTCGTCCGGGGTTGCCACTTCGGCGACCAGGGTGCGCAGATAAAGGTTCAGGCGGCGGTCGAAGGCGCGCTCGGTGGCATCGCGGTACACCGACGACAGCACGACGCCGGTGATAACCAGAATCACCACCACCCAGGCGGTCGCGGACAGGAACAACCGGGTGGCAAGCGAACTGCCGCGCATCAGGGCATCATCCCGAAAGGCATCCTCTCGGGCCGCGACCCGACGGATGAATACCGGTCCTCGGAAAAGGTCATGCCAGAACCAGAGCACAGGCCCAGGTTGCTGATCAACACCGCTGATCAGGCACCCGCCGATGGTGGCGTCAGCAGATAGCCAAGCCCCCGCACGGTCTGGATAATATCGACCTCCAGCTTCTTGCGGATGCGGCCGACGAACACTTCGATGGTGTTGGAGTTGCGGTCGAAATCCTGATCGTAGAGATGCTCGACCAGTTCGGTGCGCGACACAACGCGCCCGGTATGGTGCATGAGATAGGCAAGCAGCCGATATTCGTGGGAGGTCATCTTGATCGGATTGCCGGATACGCTGACCCGACCGGTGCGGGTATCCAGCGAAACCGGGCCGCAGGTCAGTTCGGACTGGGCGTGGCCGGTCGAGCGGCGGAGCAGCGCGCGGATACGCGCCAGGACTTCCTCGAGGTGGAACGGCTTTGCCACATAGTCGTCGGCGCCGGCATCGAACCCCTGCACCTTGTCACTCCAGCGGTCGCGCGCGGTAAGGATCAGCACCGGCATCGCACGCCCATTGCGGCGCCAGGCTTCCAGGACCGAGATGCCATCCATCTTCGGCAGTCCGATGTCGAGCACGACCGCGTCGTAGGGCTCGCTGTCGCCGAGATAGTGGCCTTCTTCGCCATCGAACGCGCGATCGACCACATAGCCGGCATCCGTCAACGCCGTGGTCAGTTGGCGGTTGAGATCCGGGTCATCTTCAACGACAAGCAGGCGCACGCTGGTCTCCGAATGTGAGCGGTACAATTTCTGGCATCAAGATGAGCCCGGCCGGCGTGAACGGGCTATGAACGGAGCACACACCGTAATATTACTTTTTCTTCACAACCGCCTTTACCAATACCTAGACCGCATCGAAACCGGCCGCCGGCCGTCCCGAGCTCTCAGAGGGATTCCAGCGGCCACGCCAAAGGCCTAACACGCCGAATCGCAAGCCCCAATAGGGCGGCTGCGGCCCTCCGTCTAACGTCCCGCTGGCGCTCCCTTGATCACAATCAGATCGACAGGACCGCCCGATCTGCCATCGTCGAAAACGCCGATCGTCAGCCGCCCCGTCCGCCAGGCGAGGGTATCGAGGTTGGTGCGGCCTTCGTACAGCAGCGGGCCGTCGGGACAATTATCGTGGCCATGAACAACGTGGAGCTTCCCAAATCCATTGGGAAATCCCTTCGGATAGCGCTTCCATAACAGCGTCGCTTCGCCCTGCCGATCCAGGGAAATCTCGGGGTCGACGCCGGCGTGAACGTAGAGGCGATGCGCGTCAACATGCATCAGCCGCAGTCCGTCGAGCCAGTCGATGTGGGTTTGCGGCACGGCAGCGGGATCGCCACCATAGGATGCCAGCGCGGCGTCGCCGCCCTTCGTGATCCACGCCGCCATCTTCGAGGGATCCCGCAGTGCTTCCACCATCAAGACGTCGTGGTTGCCTTTCAGCGCAACCAGGCGAAATCCTCGGCCAACGCCCGACAGCAGCCGATCAACGACCGCCTTGCTTTCCGGCCCCTTGTCGACGTAATCGCCGATCGTGACGATCACGCCGGCGTTGCCTTTCGAATGCGCGGCAATTTCAGCCAGGCCATCGCAAAGCAGGTCATATCGGCCGTGGATGTCTGGGATGACGTAAGTCAGGCTCATGGGTTGCTGCATTACCGGCGCGGACCGCCCGGGGATTAATGATATTCAACCAATCATCTCTCGGAACCAACCTGTACGGCGGCGAACAGGTTGAGATCAAATCGATTGTAGCTTATCTAGCAGCCATGATTTAAAGGATAGCCAATATCGCAGGCTGGCTGACGCTCGCTTTCATCGTCTACGCGACGCTTTCTCCGATCGAGGCCCGGCCGGGACTTACCAGCCCTCATGTTGAGCATTTCGCGGCATTCGCGCTGATGGGCTTTGCGTTCGCTCTCGCTTACCCCGGCCGTGTGTTGCTCGTTGTCGCCATCGTCGTGGGAGCCGCGGTCGGATTGGAGATGCTGCAAGTGCTGACGCCGGATCGCCACGCCCGCGTCGCGGACGCGCTCGTGAAGGCGCTGGGTGGCGTCTGCGGGATCAGTTTTGGTCAGCTGGTGTCGTTTCTTTGGCGGTTCAAATCGGCCCGACCAGACAGTCCAATTTGAATTTCGTTCCGCTAAGCCTTGCTCACACGCCGGCCCGTGCAGCGCCGCGATTTGGGCGCCGACCGCAGCGACGCTTCCCGCGGGCCAGAGCATGATCCGGAAAAGTGGGAACCGGTTTTCCGAAAAGATCATGCTCAAACAAGGAGATGAGATCATGATCCGATTCAACCTAATCGGATCATGATCTAAAGGCTCTCAGCAGCCCTTGACCAGCAGCGGGCCTGTGAAGACGTCATCGGTATAGAACTGGCAGGCCGGGGCCGGAACATCGACGTCACGCAGTTCGATCGCGAACTTCAGATTGAGCGGCATTCCGAGTAGGCTTGCGCTCGCCGGGTGCACGCCCATGCAGAGTGCTGCGATAGCAGCCGTCACGATGGAAATGTTCTTTTTCATTGTAGCTCTCCCCGCCTTCTTGGGAACGACGATAGCGCCAACGAATTTCCATTTTGGTCTGCAGTTGGATCAAATTTCCCACGCGCGGAAGGCGATTTATTAACCATCGTCGATCGGTCGTTCGACCGGCGTGCCGTTCCGGCACCCGCAAGGATCGTGTTCGAGGATCGCGTTCAAGACTGTTCCGGCGCACTCACGGCCATCGCAGTCGGCACTTCAATTGTCAGGTGCTGGTGGGCTCCGGCTTATAGTCCGGAAACCTGCTCAAGGTTGCGGCCTTCAGAAACTTGAAATGCGTGATCGCGGTCGCGAGCTCGTTGAGGCGACGTTGCCCGTTGGCGATCTCGGAGCCGAACAAGTCTTGATGATGGCTATCGAGCGCTTCGCGTTCCAGATACTCGTCGGTCCCGTTTCCCAGGGTAACCGCAGCGCGTGCCAGCACATCCTCAACCCGGCGGCTAAGACCCGATTGTTCCTGCTCCGCCTCCTGCAGCGCATGTTCGATGGCCTCCAGAATAGACCCGATGCGCGACCGGTCGGTTTCGGCATCCCGGTCGGCTGAGCGAGCCCTAAAATTCTGGTCATCCCGCCGGGCTCTGAGGTATTTGTGCGCACGGGCCCGCAAGAAAAGCTGAAACATGAATGTATGTCCGGTCCAAGCCGCAGTCCTAGGCGCAATATACTCCACGTCACGCTATCCTGGTTAAGATATCCTAAACTTCCGCAACAGCCGGCGGGGTTCGGACTACCTGCTGATCTCCGGGATGACGCACGCGGTCCCGTGCCGGCTACCGGGAGCCGTCGCAATCAAGATTCCGGCCGCTCGCGGTCCAGCTACAACTCTAACCCGATCGCGCTCCGCCGGAAGCGCCCGGCAGCAAGCTCAAAATGCCCGGCGAGCGTGCCCGAACATCGAGGTGTGCGGTCGGGTATCGCGGGACGCGTAGCTCAAGTGTTGCGCGTGGCGCCTGTGCGACCGCCATGCAGATGCGGCGCATCCAAGACAGAAACCAGCGATGAAGATCGACGACTGGATGAGAAGAGTAAGCATAGGATTTGCCCGCTTGTCGGCCCGGCAACATGTTCATTGCCTGGCTGTGACAACATCATGATTCTGAACGCCGAAAACTTTGCCGCTTGCGGAAACTTTTGCGCAGCGAAGTTGCCGCAGAAATGGTCAGCCCAAGCTCTCGGTCGCCATCATGCTCGATTCGCCATTCAGGAAAAACACCAAACCATGCACTTAAGCAAAATCATGCCGTGCAAATTGACCGATGGGAGCGCAGCCGGCAGCCCAAGGAGCAACAACCTACCGCGCATCTTGGATGATCTCATGGGCGCGACTGCGACAACGCCGTTGGACGATGCGAATGAGTTCAGCCTTCCGCAATGAATTGGAACTGCACTCAAAAGCAGTTTCTAAGCGGAACATTCCTCGCTAGCGGGCCAGCCCTTGTGGCGGCGCGGCATGCCGCTAGGTTTTTGGCGCGAGATGTCGAGGCACCCTATGATTTCAGTGTATGTTCCGGGTTTTGGAGCGACCTGATACCGCGTCGCATGAAGAAGGAAATCGCCGTTCCCGGCCTCTCCCGTTTTGCCCGTCGCCCTGCCCGCGACCAGGCAAACCGGCATCCCGCCACGGTTAACGCCGTTTGGAGATTCCTCCCTTGGCTTGCTTGAAACCCGGTTTTCCGGTGATATCCTTGGTTTTTCGTCTGTCGCGTTCGAGGAGTATCCCATGGCCCCCCGCGCCAATTGGAAGGGTTTCCTGCGCCTTTCGCTCGTGACCTGCCCGGTCGCCCTGTATCCGGCGACGTCGGACACCGAAAAGGTCAGCTTCAACCAGATCAACCGCAAGACCGGCCATCGCATCAAATACGCCAAGGTCGATGCGGACACCGGCGAGGAAGTCGCCGCCGAAGACATCATGAAGGGCTACAAGGTCGACACCGACACCTACATCGAGGTGTCGAAGGAGGAACTCGACGACATCGCGCTGGAGTTGACACATACGATCGAGATCGACGAATTTGTGCCGAAAGCCGATATCGATTCCCGCTATTTGATCCGCCCTTACTATCTCGTGCCCGACGGCAAGGTCGGCCACGACGCCTTTGCGGTCATCCGCGAAACTGTTCGCAGCATGAACAAGGTCGCGATCGGCCGCGTGGTGCTGACCAACCGCGAACACATCATCGCGCTGGAGCCGCTCGGCAGGGGCCTGATGGGCACGCTGCTGCGCTACCCCTACGAGGTGCGCAGCGAAAAGGAATATTTCGACGACATCCAGGAGGTGAAGGTCACCAGGGACATGCTGGATCTAGCCAAGCACATCGTCGAGAAGAAGTCCGGATCGTTCGAGCCGGAGAAGTTCGAGGATCATTACGAATCCGCGCTGATCGATCTCATCAACAGGAAACGCAGCGGCATTCGCACCACGGCAAAAGCCGCGCCAAAGACTGGCGGCAACGTCATCAACCTGATGGACGCGCTCAAGCGCAGCCTCGCCAATGAACGGCAGGCTCCTCCTCCCGTCGCGGTCAAGGGCAAGAAGCCGAAGAAGCGCATCGAAGGTCAGCGTGAAATGCTGCTGCCGATCAGCGGCAAGCGCGCTGCCAAGGAGGAAGCAAAGACACCGGCGCCCAAGAAGGCTGAAAAATCGGTTCGTGCGCCCGTTAGATCGAAAAAGGCCGGGTAAGAGCAACGGCGCTCAAGAGTGCTCGCCCACCTTGGTGAAGCCCACTCTTGCTGAAGCCCGCTTTTGATGGAGCGAAGCGACTTCACTGCCGGTACGACATCTGGCCTGAAATGCGTGGTCGGCTCGCTTCGAACAGCCGATACGCCTAGCTCGCCGCCGCGCACGAGCGGCTCGCTGATGTTCGCGCGGATCGCGATGATGCGGGCGCTCAGCGGGGAGCGATGGCAAGCCTCTACTTCAGCGACGTATTTATCGAGCTGAATGTGTTACTGAGCGAGGTGCCAATGCCATTGACGACCGTGACAATCACAATGCTGATACCGGTCGCGATCACGCAATATTCGATGGCTGTGGTGCCGGCTTCGTCGCCCAGAAATCTTGAAAACAGCTGCAGCATTCAAAACTCCCTGCTGGCGCCTGTAGGATGCTTCGCTCCAACGGTCCAAAGGCAAGTGTAAATAATCATTGGTTGCGAATACATTGACGAACACGCTGAAAGATGAGTTAACCAAACACGGGGTAATTCACGTATCTTTGGCCACATCGCGCTGAGGGTCATGATCAGCCGAATTGGGCTGTCTGATTACCAATGGCGCCAGTGCTCGAACGCCGGCACGCCCCCCTCGGCAGGACAATCGGCCGCGGCGCGCCGAGTAGTAATCATGATTTGGGTCAAAGGGTCCCAATCAAGAGCGCACTATGTGGTTGCAATAGTCCCAACGAACGGCTTTACCAATGGCAACCGACGCAACGCGCCCACAACTGAAAATTCGAAGCGTCAATCTCGATACCGGACGAGAGAACGTTGTCGTCATTTCGCGACGGTCAAAGGCACTGCGCGCGGAAATCTTTCGCGGATTTAGCCGCGTCGAACTGCGCCGCGACTCGAAGGCGCTGCTCGCCACACTCCTGATCACCGACGACGATGCCTTGGTAGGCCCGGACGAAATCGGCCTTTCCGAACCGGCGTTCCGACGCTTCGCCGAACCCGCCGGCAATCGGGTGACCGTGACGCCGGCGGCGCCGCCGGAGAGCCTCGAAGCGGTGCGGGCCAAGATTCACGGCCAGACCCTGAGCGCTCAGGAGATAACCGCCGTCGTCAACGATCTCACCCACTATCGGTACTCCGACATGGAGATCGCGGCGTTCCTGATCGGCTCCGCCAGTTTCATGACCAGCGACGAGTTGATTGCGCTGACCCGGGCCATGGCGCAAGCGGGAACGCAGCTGAAGTGGACCGAACCGATCGTGGTCGACAAGCATTGCATCGGCGGCATTCCGGGTAACCGAACCTCCATGATCGTGGTGCCAATCGTGGCGGCCCACGGCCTGCCGATTCCGAAGACCTCTTCGCGCGCCATCACCTCTCCCGCTGGTACCGCCGATACGATGGAGGTGCTGGCCCGGGTCAATGTCGGCGCCGACGAGATGAAGTCCATCGTCGCGACCTGCAACGGCTGTCTGGTTTGGGGCGGACACGTCAACCTGTCGCCGGCCGACGATATTCTGATCTCGGTGGAGCGGCCGCTCAGCCTCGACACCCGCGAACAGATGGTGGCCTCGATCATGTCAAAGAAACTCGCGGCCGGTTCAACCCATCTGTTGATCGACCTGCCGGTCGGCCCGACAGCCAAGGTCACCAGCGGCACGGAAGCCATGCGGCTGCGCAAGCTGTTCGAGTTCGTCGGTGACCATTTCGGCATAGCGGTGGAAGTCATCACAACCGACGGCCGCCAGCCGATCGGTAGCGGGATCGGTCCCGTGCTCGAAGCCGAGGACGTCATGGCCGTTCTGGCGAACGATCCAACAGCCCCGATCGACCTGCGCGAAAAGTCGCTGCGGCTCGCCGCCCATCTGCTCGAATACGATCCGAAGTTGCGGGGCGGTGCCGGCTACGCTCGGGCCCGCGAGTTGCTCGATAACGGGGCGGCACTCAAACAAATGCACAAGATCATCGATGCACAGGGGCCGTCGAACTGCCATACCGGATTGGGGGATTTGACCTTCGATGTGCGGGCCGGCAGCGACGGCGTCGTCTCCGGCATCGACTGTCTGCAGATGAACCGCTTGGCGCGAACTGCGGGCGCTCCGCTCGACAAGGGAGCCGGCATCCGGCTGTTCAAGAAAATCGGTGACCGCGTCGAAAGCGGCGAGCCGCTGTATCGGATCTACGCCTTCGATCCGTCGGGGCACGATCTCGCGGCGGCGAGCGCGAAAATCGATACCGGCTACGCGATCGAGAATCCGGCATCGCTTCACGGCCAGACCAAGCCGTGAGCAACATCGCCATTCAGAGCCTGCCATCCGGTGCCGGCGATGCAAGGCGGCTGGCTTCGTTGCTTGGGCTTCCCTTGCGGGAAATCGCGCTGCACCGGTTTCCCGACGGGGAGATGCGCGTGACGGTCGGCCCTGCCGCCGCAACGACGATCATCTATGCCTCCCTCGACCAGCCGAATGACAAACTGATTGCCATACTGTTCGCCGCGGAGGCGCTGCGGCGGGCAGGCACGAAGCGGCTCGTGCTGCTCGCGCCCTATCTGTGCTACATGCGCCAGGACGCAGCCTTTGGCGAAGGCGAAGCGATCAGCCAAAAGGCGATCGGCCGGCTGCTGGCGGGAATTGTGGACCGCCTGATCACGGTGGACGCTCACCTGCACCGTACGCACGACATCGGGCAGGTATTTCCCGGCATCGAGGCCGAAAACCTGTCGGCCATGCCGGCGATCGCGAATTCGCTGCGCTCGGCCGGGATCGATCCGGCAACGATCGTGGTCGGCCCCGACGCGGAATCCGGACCCTGGGTGAGCGATCTCGCCCGACGGCTCAGCCTGGCGCACCAGGTTGCGCAGAAGATTCGCCGCGGCGACCGCTCGGTCGAGATCGCCTTCGCCGACCCGGCGTCGATCGCCGGCCGGCCGGTGCTGCTGGTCGACGATATCGTCTCAAGCGGCGCCACCCTGATTGCCTGCGCCAGGGCGCTCACCGCCGCAGGCGTCACGACAATCGACGCCATCATTACCCACGCGCTGTTTCCGCAGGAAATGACCACCACATTCGCAGGCGCCGGCATTCGTTCGGTCCGTTCGACTTCCACCGTGCCGCACCCGACCAATGCGATCCCGCTTGATGACATTTTCGCGGCCGCGCTGCGCGGTGAGGCGAATGGCCCAATCCTTGCGGAGACCCCAACATGAGCGTGACGATTCGATTTTGCGGCGCAGCGCACACGGTGACCGGTTCGTGCTACCTGCTCGAAACGCCGTCCGGGCGCTTCCTGATCGACTGCGGCCTGTTCCAGGGCCAGAAGACGTTGAAGGAACTCAATTACGGCGCCTTTCCGTTTCGGCCCGCCGACGTCGACGCCGTACTTCTGACACATGCCCATATCGACCACAGCGGGCTCCTGCCGAAGCTCGTGCGCGAAGGCTTCGGTGGCAAAATCCTGGCGACGCGCGGAACGATCGATCTGTGCTCCTATATGTTGCCGGATGCCGGAAACATTCAGGAAGCGGAGGTCGCCGCCCTCAACCGGCGCAATTCGTCGCGCGGCAGATCCGAGGTCAGCCCCATCTACACGCAAGCCGACGCCGTCGCGTCGCTGCAATCGTTCCAGCCGGTCGAATACGAGAGGTGGGTCGACGTGATACGAGGCGTTCGCGCGCGCTACTGGAATGCCGGTCACCTGCTCGGCTCGGCCTCGATCGAACTTCAGTTCGACGGCGAGGGTTCCGCCGGTCAGCCGCTGCGGCTGCTCGCGTCAGGCGATATCGGTCCCGACGCCAAGCTGCTCGAGCCTGATCCGAAAGCGCCGGCGGGGTTCGACTATGTCATTTCGGAATTGACCTATGGCGACAGGATTCGCGCCGCGACGACGCCGCAACAACGCCGCCAGCATCTCGCCGCGGAGGTCCACGACGCTGCGGCGGCGAAAGGCGCCCTGCTCATCCCCGCCTTCGCGGTCGAACGTACCCAGGAATTGATCGTCGATCTCGTTGATCTGATGGACCGCGGCGAGATCCCGCCGGCGCCGATATTTCTTGATTCACCGCTGGCGATCCACGCAACGGAAGTTTTCCGCAAACACGCCGCGAGCCTCGACGTGAACATCGACGTCAATCGCCTGTTCAGCTCGCCGCATCTGCGATTTACCGAGACCGTCGACGAAAGCAAATCGATCGCAAAGCTGACCGGTTTTCATATCATCATCGCCGCAAGCGGCATGTGCGACGCCGGGCGGATCCGGCATCACCTCAAGCAATGGCTCTGGAACAGCCGTGGCACCGTGCTCTTGGTTGGCTATCAGGCCCATGGCACCCTTGGCCGGTTTCTTCAGGAGGGCGCCAAAGCCGTCCGGATCCAGGGCAATGAGATCAGGGTGGCCGCCCGCATCCGCATGATCGATGAATATTCAGGTCATGCTGACGGGTCCGAAATCACCCGATGGATCGCAGCGCGCCGCCCGATTCAAAGAGGCGTCTTCCTCGTCCATGGCGAGGAGCAAGCGATCGCTGGTTTGGCCGAACGCGTCGCCGAGCGAATCGTTCCGGCGGCAAAACTGTTTCAGCCGGTGCTGGACGACATATACGAGCTTTCGACGCCAGCGCCCACGCTGCTGCAGGTCGCACATCGGCGCCGCCTCGCGCCGGAAGCGGTCACCCATCTCGATTGGCACAACGAGATGTCAAGGCTCGTGCTCGATATCAACGACCAGATCGGGGCCGCGGCCGATGACCGCGCCCGTGGCGTCATCATCCGCCGGCTGCGACGCGCGCTCGAGGGATCCGGCTGAAACCTGCGGCGCTGGAGAGCGGTGCGGGTGGCTTGCTGACCAAGCCGATCGACTTCGCCCTGCTGCGGAGCGAAATCGACAACAGGCTGCAGCAGGCGAGTTGAGCCGCGGGCTTACGGCTTGAAGAACGCGGGGTCGTTCAGCGCCTTGATCATGGTGTCCACCATATCGGCGGCGCTGTGATCTTCGCGCTCCTCGAGAAGCTCCCACATCTTGCGCAGGTTGGCGCGCATCGGCGCCTTCAACGACGGATCGCGCTCGATCAGGGTCCGCGCGATGCAGAAGGCAATGCCTTCGGTGCCCAGCCGGATCTGTTCGACGGTGGGTTTGCTCATGGCCGGCTCCTTGCAGATTTCAATGTCAGACAGGGTTCGGGCCGCTGATAGATGAATTTCGGGCCGATTGATAGGTCACCCGCGGCAACCTACTCCGCCATTTCGACGGGCCTGGCGGGACCGGCGAGCGGCTTTTCCTCCATCAGGGCCATGCACATCGATGCACCCACCATCAGGACCACGGCAGCGCCGAACACATAGCGGAATGCAGCAACCATGTCGGCGACCGGGATCGAACTCACCGGACCGCGATGCTCGCCGCCAAGCGAGATATCCGCGCCAAGCGCCATCAGCAGGATCGCGCTGAACACGGCGACGGTGAACGACGCCATCAATGCCCGGAAGAAGTTCGTCGCCCCGGTGATCGTGCCGACCTGCGACCGCGCCACCGCATTCTGCGCCGAAACCGTGCTGACTGGAAACGCGGTGCCCAGCCCCAGCGCGAACACCGACAACAGCACCAGCAACACCCACAGCGGCATCGCAAAAAGCGCAAGCGCGCTTCCCGCCAGCGCCGCGCATAACGTTCCGACGATGGCTACCCGCTTGTAGTGCTTTGCGCGCGCCATGGTTCGCCCGGCAATCGCAGCGCCGCCGGTTGAAACGGCCGCCAGCGGGATCAGCGCGAGCCCTGCCCCGCTGGCACTGAGATGATAGACCACCTCGTAATACAGCGGCAGATGTACGGTCAGTCCGAGCATCGCGCCCATCGCGAAGCCGCCGCAGGCCATCGCATAGGGTACGACCTTTCCGCCCATCAGCGGCAGCGGCAGGAAAGGCTCTTCCACCCTTCCGACGTGCCACACGAATGAGAGCGCGAGCGCGACCGATGCGCCGACCATCGCCACAATCACGGGCGACAGCCAGAGATAGCGGTTGCCGCCCCACGTCAGCACCAGCATGAACACCACGGCAGCGGCCATCAGCAGCACGCCACCGAGCCAGTCGACCTGGCGCCTTCGGTGGAAGACCGGGATCTTGCCCATTTTCGGCAGCAGCATGGCCAGCGACGCGAGCCCGAGCGGCACGTTGATCCAGAAAATCATCGACCAATGCAGATGTTCGGCGAAGACGCCGCCGAGGATAGGTCCGCCGATGCCGGCCGCCATCCATACGCCGCTGAAATAGGCCTGGTACTGGCCACGCTCGCGCGGCGTCACGACGTCCGCAATGACCGTCTGCACGATCGGCAAAATACCGCCGCCGCCGAGCCCCTGCAGGCCGCGCGCCAGGATCAGCACCGGCATGTTGGGCGCCACGGCGCACAATATCGAGCCCGAGATGAACAGGCTCATCGCGGTGACAATCATGGCACGGCGGCCGTAGATGTCGCTCAGCGTGCCGAACACTGGCGCGACCGCGGTCGATGCCAGCAGATAGGCGGTGATCACCCACGACAGGCTGGAGACATCCCGGAATTGCCGGCCGATGGTCGGCAACGCGGTGGCGACGATGGTCTGGTCGAGGGCCGCCAGAAACATCGTCAGCATCAGGCTCGTCAGGATGGTGCGGACTTCGCCCGGCGTCAGCGGCGCGCGCGGCTGGATCGGCGGAGCGTCGCTGACATCCACGATCTCCGCAGGCAGATGCGCAAGCTCGCCCGCGATCGCTTCGGGCAATGTCTGTTGGTCAGCCGGTCGACGGCTCTGCCGTTCGAACTTGTTCATGAGGAGTGCATTTAAGGCAACACGACCGAAGGCCGCTTGGGATGGGCCCCCAATTTAGGCGACCAACCGAGGTTGCGACAGCGGGTTACGCGCATGGGTGCGTCCCGCGAGAATGCCAACGCAACCGCTTGATAAGACAACGAGACCCGACTTCAGGATTGTGGCCGCTTCTTCAGTCGGGCCCGCTTCGGCAACAAAGCCGGCCATTGCACGATATGGTCTTCGAGGTCGGCGTCCGCGATCTCGTTCTCGGTTCCCTGCACCCGTCCGCGCACCGAGACGCCGGCCTCGTGAACCGTATCAGGATCGCCCGAAATCAGCGGGTGCCACCAATAGAGGTCGCGGCCTTCGGCGACGAGCTTGTAACCGCAACTGGGCGGCAGCCAGTTCAGGGTACGGACATTTTCCGGCGTAAGCCTGACACAGTCCGGAACCCGGTCGGACCGGTGCGCATAGTCCTTGCAGGTGCACAGCCCGGCATCGAGCAATTTGCAGGAAACGTGGGTGAAATAGATCTTGCCGGTATCCTCGTCCTCAAGCTTCTCCAGGCAGCAGCGCGCGCAGCCGTCGCACAGGCTTTCCCATTCCGCGTTGGACATCTCTTCCAACGTCTTGGTTTTCCAGAAGAATCCCTCCTGGCCGGAGGGCGGCTTGGGCTTGGCGGTCATGAGTTCCGGGGGTTTCTCCGAAGGGCTAAAGGGTTTGGCCCTTCTAGGGGCTGTGACGGTGCGGGTGCAAGCGGCATGGCACGGCGCTGCAAAAAGGCCGGGACAGCACTATCCCTGCCGATCGAAATCGCGAGCGCGACCATTGGTTTATGGCCCCCGCTCGGTTAGATAAGGACGGAGTCGCCACGGGCGCAAATGCGCCTTGGGTTTGCCGCAACATTCCCGCAAGACGTCTCGACGGTGCCCGGCCGGGTGCCCGAAGCGCTGCGGTACGAACTTCAGAAGACGGGCACTCGTGCGCAAGATCGTGCCAGACGAATGGAAGAAGAAAATCCGGCACTGGATGCTGGATCTGGACGCGCGCATCGATTCGACGCTGTTCTCGTCCGGCAAGGGCGCGCGCGAGCTCTATGAGCGGTACTCGACCTTCATGGACCGCTTCTATGTCGGCCGCTGGAAGCGCTGGGTCTTCATCGAGCCGCTGTCGGAAGCCGCCACCATCGGCCTCGGCGGCCTGATCCTGATGCTGGCGCTGGCGGTGCCGGCCTTCCGCGAAACGGCCGACGAAGACTGGCTGAAGAAATCCGATCTCGCGGTGACCTTCCTCGATCGCTACGGCAATCCGATCGGCAGCCGCGGCATAAAGCACAATGATTCCATTCCGCTCGAGGATTTTCCTGACAATCTGATCAAGGCAACGCTGGCGACCGAGGACCGGCGCTTCTACGACCATTTCGGCATCGACATCGCCGGTACCGCGCGCGCGCTCTTGACCAACGCGCAGGCCGGTGGCGTCCGACAGGGCGGTTCGTCAATCACCCAGCAGCTTGCCAAGAACCTGTTTCTAAGCAATGAGCGCACCATCGAGCGCAAGGTCAATGAGGCGTTTCTCGCCATCTGGCTGGAGACGCGGCTCACCAAGAACGAAATTCTCAAGCTCTATCTCGATCGCGCCTATATGGGCGGCGGCACGTTCGGCGTCGACGGTGCGGCGCATTTCTATTTCAACAAGTCGGCGCGTGACGTCAATCTCGCGGAAGCCGCGATGCTCGCCGGATTGTTCAAGGCGCCTACCAAGTATGCGCCCCACATCAACCTGCCCGCCGCGCGTGCGCGCGCCAACGTGGTGCTGGATAACCTCGTCGACGCCGGCTTCATGACCGAAGGTCAGGTGTTCGGCGCGCGGCGCAATCCGGCCACCGCGGTCGATCGCCGCGACGAGAATTCCCCGAACTACTATCTGGACTGGGCGTTCGACGAGATGCGCAAGCTCGTCGACACCTTTCCGAGATCCTATAATGAGCGCGTCTTTGTCGTCCGCACCGCCATCGACATGAACGTACAGCGCGCCGCGGAAGGGGCGATCGAGAACCAGTTGCGCCAGTTCGGCCGCGACTATCACGCGACGCAGGCGGCCACCGTGGTCGCCGATCTCGACGGCGGCGTGCGCGCGATGGTCGGGGGCCGCGACTATGGCGCCAGCCAGTTCAACCGCGCAACCGACGCCTACCGGCAACCCGGTTCGTCGTTCAAGCCCTATGTCTATACCACGGCGCTCCTCAACGGCTTCAAGCCGACCTCGATCATCGTCGACGGTCCGGTCTGCATCGGCAACTGGTGTCCGCAGAACTACGGCCACTCCTATTCGGGCGCGGTGACCCTGACGCAGGCGATCACCCGCTCGATCAACGTCGTTCCCGTGAAGCTGTCGATCGCGCTCGGCGGCAAGGCCGGACCGAAGGCCGGCCGCGCCAAGATCGTGGAGGTCGCGCGCCGCTTCGGCATCAAGGCGCCGCTGCCGGACACCCCTTCATTGCCGATCGGCGCCGACGAAGTCACGGTGCTCGAACATGCGGTGGCCTATGCGACGTTCCCCAACAAGGGCAAGTCGGTCACCCCGCACGCGGTGCTGGAAGTTCGCACCGGCGCCGGCGATCTGGTCTGGCGTTTCGACCGCGACGGCAAGAAGCCGCTCCAGGCCATCCCGGCGTCGGTTGCCGCCGACATGGCGGGGATGATGAGCCACGTCGTCAGCGAGGGTACCGCGCGGCGCGCGGCGCTCGACGGCATTCCTACCGCGGGCAAGACCGGCACCACCAACGCCTATCGCGACGCGTGGTTCGTCGGATATACGGGCAACTTCACCTGCGCCGTCTGGTACGGCAATGACGATTACTCCCCGACCAACCGCATGACCGGCGGCTCGCTGCCGGCGCAGACCTGGCACGACATCATGGTCGCCGCCCATCAGGGCGTCGAGATCAAGGAGATTCCGGGGGTCGGGGCGGGCACGAAATTGCCTGCTCCTGCCGCCTCCCCCTATGCGGCAGCCAACGGCGCCCAGAAGACTGCGGAAATCAAACCGCCGCCGCCGGTCCTCACCAAGCGCGGTGCGGACATTCTGGTGCACGTGGAGAAAATGCTCGACGACGCCGCCAAGACCGCCGGCGACCCGTCGAAGCCGGTCAAGCCGGTATCCTCCACCTCCGCGCCATTTACGGATAGCTTTGCCTCGGCAGTGCCCGACAGGCCGGCTGCGCCTGTAGCGCGCAAGAACTAACCGTGCGGCTGATCTTCATCACCTTGCTGGCGCTGATTCTGGCCACCGTCGTCGGCCTCGGCGCGACATGGATGACGGCGACGCGCGGCACCGATCTCGGCACCCTCACGATCGGCGCATGGACTGCCCGACCGAAAACCGGCACCGCCGACGTCGATCCCTATTCGCGCGCATCCATTGCCCGCAGCGGCGAGCTCCCGGTCGGCACCGGCGACGGCGTGGCGTTCTCGGCAACGACGGACGATCGCAGGCGGCCGCTCGACGGCCGCTGCGACGTGGTCGTGAGCGGCGTCACCCCCGCGGCACGATTCTGGACGCTGACGCTTTATGATTCGAAGGGACGCCTCGTTGCCAATTCGCTGCAACGTTATGGTTTCACCAGCCAGGAAATCATCCGCGGCGCGGACGGCGCGTTTGAGGTGCGGGTGGCGGCAAGATCGCGCGCCGGCAACTGGCTGCCCACCGGAGGAATCGAGCGCTACGCGCTGGTGCTTCGGCTTTATGATACGCCGGTTGGCGTGGCGACGCGAACGCAGCGCGATGCGCCGATGCCGTCCATTGCGACCGTGGGTTGCCCATGATCCGCCTGTTGTTCACGATCATCGCAGGCGTGCTGCTCGGCGGCATCGTGCATCTTGTCAGCGTGCTGGCGTTGCCCCGCATTGCCACCCAGGACGCCTATTCGCGTCTTGCGCCGATCACAAAACTGAACGCCGTCACTTCACTGCCGCTGCCGGATCCGAGCAATGCGCCGCTGCCGTTCATGGACCCGGCATTTGCCGTTGCGATCTGCCGTTACGACCTGTCGGCAGGACCCATCAAGCTCACGGTCCCTGTCAGCCAGGCCTATACGTCGGTATCGTTCTATACACGCAATGAAGTCGCCTATTACGCTATCAACGACCGGTCTGCCGGGCGCAGGGTGATCGAGCTCGATCTCATGACCGAGGCTCAACACGCCGATTTGCCCGAGGACGAGGACGTGACCGCGGCCGACCGGCTGATCATCGATTCACCGACCGCGGCCGGCTTGATCGTGATGAAGGCGCTCGCGCCGGAACCCGGCCTGATGCCGCAGGCGCAGGCTTCCCTGGCCGCATCGAGCTGCAAGGTGCAGACGGAGCCGACGCCTACCAAGCGCTGATGCCCCCTTCTCTTCCAGATATCCTTGGAGCCTGGGCTCTGATTTAATCAGAACCCGACTCTGATCTTTTCCTCCGGTTTTTCGAAAAGATCATGCTCAAACAAAGAGGTGAGATCATGATCCGATTCAACCTAATCGGATCATGATCTAGCCGCGCGAGCTGAGCCGATGCCCGATGACGGGCTGCGCGGCAACCGGAGGGTTGGCGGTCTGGGCTGCGAGTTCGCCGATCAATCGATCGGCGTCGGCTGCCATATTGTCCGGCGCCTGGATCACCAGCCGTTCCAGCGCCCAGCGGTACGACGAGACTCGGCGCTCCAGGCATTGCTGGACCCACTGCACGATCAGGGTGTTCTCTTCCATGCGGGCAACCGCATCGGCGCGTTCGCGCGGCGACAATTGCGAGACGTGTGCGAGACTGGCGTTGCGTTTCCTGTCGAGATCGAGCACGCGGATGGCATTGGCGTAGAACGGCTCGAAGCGGGTGATGTCGTCACGCACGTCGTCAATCAGCTGCGCGTAGCGCGACGCATGCGAGCGGTGAGGCTCATCGATCAGCAGACGTCCATAGGCGGTGCGGTCGAACACCACCTTCTGCCGCCATGGCGAAGGCAGCCCGGCGTAATCGCCGAACACGGACTTCCAGGCGGGACGCGAATGCGGCGGCTCGATCAGGGGATAGGCCAGATCGCGAAGCTGCCGTTCTTCGTCGGTGAGCTGGAATTGCGACGCCTGCAGGCCGACGCTTCCCGTTGCCTCGGCGCCGATCCAGCGATGCATGTCGTCGTTGAGGAAATCCTGTCGGGTGCGGCCGAAATCGCCGCCGCTGCAGCCACCGAGCGCCAGGCCTATCGCGAGCAGGGTCAGGACCGGGGCAGAGCGAGGGGCCCGCAACCAGTTCCGGATCGGAAAACACGTCTCCGGCATATCAAATGTCCGACGTCAGCGTCTGCGACGGCGGCGGCCGGGCGCGGCACCTTCTTCCGGTCCGCTGCCACCGCTGGTTTCCTCGCTCTGGCGCTCGATCCGGACGACGGGAAGGATCAGGACGGTACCCAACCCTTCGCGCGGGACGCCATCCATGGTTGAGCCCAGCCGCCGCGATGCCGCATCCGCCGGAAATTCAATGATGGTGCCCATGCCGAACTCTCTCTGGTTGCCGCTCTGACGCGATTTGCCGGCGACAGGCCATCATTAAGAACAGGACGTGGTTAACGGCATCTTAATGCCATGCGGCCGATCCGATTTGGCGCCGACACGCTCCACAATGATGCGAATGCAGCGATGCCGGTTCACAGATTGTTTTCCTTAACGAGCTGTTAAAGCAAGTGGACTAGGCTGATGCGAGGAAACTACTCAGTCGCGTACCCCTGACATGACCACTTCTCCGCTGTTCCCGGGCTTCGACGGGCTGATGACACTCTCCCGCCGAGAGGGTGTCGATATCCGACCCACTCTGCTGCGTGTGCTTACCGATCTCTACGTTCAGGCCAGCATGCACAGCGAGGACGAAGCGCGACAGTTTGTCGAGCTCACCTCCCGCCTGATCGATCAGGTTGACGACGCCACACGCGCCGCCGTGCGGGCACGGCTTGCGGTCTATCCGGGCACGCCGATCCAGATCCTGAAACAGCTCGGGCTGAAATCCCCTCACCCCGATCAGCGCGTGCCGCTTGCCCAGGAAATTCCTGCCAACTCGATTCCTGCAAACTCGATTGCTGTGAACTCGATTGCTGCAAGTCCCTCAGCGGTGCCCCCGGTCAAGGCAGCGAGCGATGCGCAACTGCGGATGGCTTCGAATTTGTCGATGCAGCCAACGGACGCCGCCGAAATCAGCGGCCTGTTTTTCGGCGCCGGCTCCAGCGAGCGCGTTCTGATCCTGCACAATCTTGCCGACACGCCGTTGAAGGCCTCGCCGCGAATTCCTGTCGCGCGCGCGGAACGCGCCATCGAGACGCTGGAGATGGCGGCTTTTGCCGCGGACGTCGAAAACTTCACCCTCGAACTCGGCGAATCCCTGATACTGCCGTGGAAAGTCGCAACCCTGGTGGTCAATGATCCCGGTGGCGAGCCGCTGGCCTGCGCGGCCAAGGCGCTCGGCATGCCGAGCCCGGTTTTCCAGCGGGTGCTGCTGTTTCTCAAGCCGGAAATCGGCACGTCGGTGCATACCGTCTACCGGCTGTCGCGTCTGTACGACACACTGAGCGAGCGATCCGCCCTGGTCATGCTGGCCGCATGGCGCGGCTCGACCATGGCCGTCGCCCGCGCCAAGTACCGTCCTTCGCTCTACGACGACGAACGCCATCGCGCACGGCCGCCGACCGCCCAAACCCGCCCGGCGCAACCGCCCGGCACCGGCACGGTCCCGCGAGCGGGCTCGCAGGGTTCCGGACGTTAAATTTGTTTGAGCATGATCTCCGCGCAAACGCGTTCCGCGTTTGTCGCGAGGGAAAACCGGTTCCCACTTTTCCGCATCACGCTTCAGTCGCGCGCCAGATCGAGAAAATGCCGCCCTGCCCGGTCCTCGGTCTCCACGATCCAGGCGTCGGGATCGAACCGGACTTCCTTCTTGAGACGCTCTTCCACGGATGGTTCCGGAACCGGCTCTTTCGATGTCGGCATGAAGAAGCGCTCGATCGGCCGGCTATCGTCGTAGACCGTCTGCGGCGCCGGCACGTACAGCATGGCGTTGCCGTCGAGCAGAGCCACCTTGACGAACACGGCGCCGGCTTCCTCCGCGCCACGCCGGCGCACGGCGCCAAAGACGCCCGCGGTCTGGCAGCGGCGCAAATAGGCCGCCACCCATATGCTGGATTTCAATCGCATGCGATCGACGATAGGCCAGCAGGTAGTATGACGCTAGTCGATCGGGTGGCCAATCATCGCCGCTAGTTCGCGCACCAGGCGATCGGATACCTGGCCCGTCACCGGAAGCTTCCGCGCCCGCTCGAATTTCTGGATCGCGGCCTGGGTGTCCGAGCCGGCAGTGCCGGTGGGCTTCAACTGGCCATAGCCATATTCGGTGAGCGCGCGCTGCACGGCGGCCACCCGCCGCGCGCCCGCGGCGGCCTCGTTGTGGGAAGATGCCGGAATAGCCGCAGGGGGCCGCGGGACAGCGGCCGGCATAACCGGCACCGCGCCGATCGTCTTGACCAGATTGGCCAGCGGATCGGCGGCTCTCGGCTCCGCAGGTCTGGATTCGGGCTGCGCGGCGTCGGCCTCGACCGGGCGCGGACGCGGCAGGGGATTGGCGGGCGCCGCCACCGCGGGCATGGCGGTGACCGAGCCGAACATCGGCGCCGGATGGCGCCCCGCCTGCAGGAACAGGGCGTTGGCGATGATGGCGCTGACGGCCGCGAAGGCGAGCACGCCCGCAACCGTGTCTTTCGGACTATGCAGCAAGATTCGCATCAGAAGGCCGCGCTCGGCGTCGGCTTCGACCGCGATCGCTTTGGCGCCAGGGCGGCGGCGCGGCATGTCATCATCCCTGGAAATCTGTCTAGGCACTCTTCTTCACCTGATGGGCTTGGTCTGGGATTGCGGATCGCAACGGCGGGGTGAGCGTCGCAATGTTGCTTGAGGGCTCTGCGGCCTGCGCCGTGAACGTCAGCGGCAGCGCGACCGTAACCATGGTTCCCTCATCAATCTTGCTTTGCACGCTCATCTCGCCGCCATGCAGGCCAACCAGGCTTTTCACGATCGACAGCCCGAGGCCGGTACCTTCGTGCCGCCGCTGATAGGTCTTGCCGGCCTGGAAGAAGGGATCGCCGATCCGCTTGAGATCCTCTACGGCGATGCCGACGCCGGTATCGGCGACGCGAAGTACCAGACGCGGTCCCTCGACGCCGGCTGAAACCGTCACCGTGCCGCCGCGCTCGGTGAACTTGATGGCATTGGAGACCAGATTCAGCACGATCTGCTTGAACGCGCGCGGATCGCCGGTCATGACCGGCAGATTCTCCGGCGCGCAGGTGACGAGGTCGATGGCATTCTCCCGCGCCTTCAGCGCCAGGAGATTGCAGCAACTGGCGAGCGCGGCCCGCGGCGCGAACGGCTCCGGCGCAATTTCGAAATTGCCGGACTCCATCTTGGACATGTCGAGAATGCCGTTGACGACCGATAGCAGATGCTGGCCCGAATCGTTGATCAGTTGGGCATATTCCTTGCGGCGCGCCGCGTCCAGCATCAACGCGTCTTCCTGAACGATCATCTCGGAGAAGCCGATGATGGCGTTAAGCGGCGTGCGCAGTTCATGGCTCACGGTGGCAAGGAAGCGGGTCTTGGACGCGTCCGCCTGCTGGGCAGCGGTCCGCGCCAGGCCGAGCGCATGTTCCTGGATTTTCCGGTCGGTGACGTCGCGCATCACCGCGACCACCTCGGCTTCGGACGGGGGCGCATTTTCCAGCACCTGCTCGAGCGGCCGGCAACGCATCTCCACCCAGACAAAGTCCACCTGACTGCCCTGCCCCCGCTCGCGGCCGCGTGGCGCATCCCGCCTGAGACGAAATTCGACGCTGCGCGCCTCGCCACCACGTGCGGCGTCCGAAAGCGCGGTGAGATAGGCCGGACGATCGGCGACATGGACGCGGTCGAACAGGCCGTGCCCAAGCAGCTGCGGAACCGGCGTTCCCAGCATCGTCTCGGCGGCAGGCGAAATGAATTGCACCGCGCCGTTGCGATGATGGCGCGAAATCACGTCACTCATGTTTCGAGCCAGCAGGCGATAGCGGTCCTCCTCGACATTGAGCAACGACACGCTGGCGCGCGCCAGGGAACTCGGCGCCGAATGCGAGCCCGGCGGCATAGAGCGTCGCTGCCGCCACGCCGAACACCACGAAAATCGCGCGCAGCGCCGGATCCGGTTCCGGCGCCGGCAACATATGGAAATGCCCGAGGACGATCAGCAGGGAGGCACAGCTCAGCGCCAGCGCGGACGCAAACACAACCACGCGACGCGAGCCCGAAAGCGCCGCCTCAAGCGGAACAACGACAAGCCAGATCGCGGCAAAGGACTCGATGCCGCCGGTGGTCGTTGCCAGCGTCATGACAAGACCTGCGAGCGCCAGCGACGACAGAATACAGGCGCCCTCGTAGCGGCCCGTACGCGACAGAAACCACGACAGCAAAATGGGAGCGATCAGCCAGGCGAAGGCCGCAACCTCAAGGGCGGTGGGCGCGCCGCGCATTGCAAGATAGACCGGAAACCCCGCAAAGGCTGCCAGGCTTCCAAGCAGTCGCGGCGCGATGAAGGCGCGATGCCGCGCCCGCGTCAACGCATCATATCGAGCCGACGGGTGCAGCAACGCATCGAGACATTCGTGAATGATACTCAAAACTGTCACGGCTCTCGCGCCTCGGCCTATGCGTGGAACAGACGCGCCGGAACGCCTCCTTTATCGTTACCCCACCGTGTCAGAGTGAAATTAAGCTAACGCTAAGGCGCGCAGGCGCGCGGCCGGACATCGTATCCTCATGGGGCTTTCGAGCCCTGTGAAGCCGCGCAATCGATGCAGATGGTGAACAGCAGGTTTCCGGCACCGATCCGGTATGGTTTCGAAATGGTGGATGTGGCCCGAGACGCCATCTTGCCTGCTGAATCCGGTATCAATCGAAAATTTACGCCGAATCAAATCGTTCGAATTTTTCGCGAATTATCGGCGATTTAACTTCAATGCAAACACTTGCGATTTATCGACGGCTGCTAGTCAGGACTGCAGGATCGAGGATCGACTGCAACACGATCGAAGGGACGGCCGGAGTCGCGAGATGTTTTTTCTGCTTCGCTTGGTGTTCTGGGTCGGGCTGGTGCTCGTGCTGTTGCCCAGGGACAAAACCCCGGAATCGGACAAGCTGCCGCAATTGGGCGCGTCCGAAGCCGTGTCCGCCGCCACCGCGGCGGTCTCGGACATGAGCCAGTTCTGCAAGCGCCAGCCGGCAGCATGCGAAGTCGGCGGCCAGGCGGCGACCGTGATCGGCCAGCGCGCCCAGGCCGGCGCCCGCAAGCTATATCAGATCATCATCGACAAGCGTTCGCCTGATCATACCGGCTCGATCGGCGGCATGGAGAACGCCGAAGCTGCGCTTGTGGAAGCTGCGCCGCGCGACACGCTGACGCCCGATGACATGCAATTGGAGTGGCGGGGCGCGCCGCCGCCGTTGCCCTGAAACAACCCGAAAAACGCGTTCTCTTTTTGATCGGGCAATATCGCTTTCGGCCGCTTTCGACCCTATATATGGTTACGGGATTGAGCGCGGGACGCAATGACGATCGACGAAATCAGGGAAAACTTTGCGCTGCTGGACGACTGGGATGACCGTTATCGGTATGTCATCGAGCTCGGCCGGACGCTCGATCCGATGCCGGAAGCCGAGCATTCCGCCGCCAACAAGGTGCACGGTTGCGCCAGCCAGGTCTGGCTGTCACGGCGGGTCGAACGCAGCGGGACTGCTGAACCGCTGCTGCTGTATCGGGGCGACAGCGACGCCCACATCGTGCGCGGATTGATCGCGATTCTGCTGACGCTTTATTCGGGCCACACGCCGCAGCAAATTCTTTCAACCGACGCCATCGCGGTGTTCGACGAATTCGGATTCCGCGAGCATCTCACTCCGCAACGCTCCAACGGCCTGCGCGCGATGGTCGAGCGCATTCGCACCGACGCGCGCGAGGCGCTCGCCGCGACGTTCTGAAGGTCGCGGGTCTGCGGCGGGCGCGCTCGATATTCACGATGCAGTGATTATAAAGCCGTGCGCGCGGCGGTTGTGCCGGTCGCAACCCCTGCGGTCAACCAGTCTTTAAGGCATTTATCGGATCATCCGCCGACAACCAAGAGTTGACGGATGAATAAAATTCCGGCGGTCTGGCGCTTCATGCGATCGCGATCGGGTCGCGGCTTCCTCCTGCACTTGGGCATCTGTGCAGTATTGTCTGTCGTGGTCGGCTGCGGATTCTATTACTTCAGCCTGAACTGGTTCAGGGATCATAAGAGCAGCGAAAAGATCATCGCGCTCCAATTGGTGGATGCCTTCGTCGCCAACTATTCGGCAATCCGGTCGCAATTTGGAGAGGGCGCACCGGTACCAGCGTCATTCCGGGCGCACGCGATCGAAGCTTTCAACAAGCGCAACGGCGATAATGCCGATTTTCGCCTTCGCTCGGTCGGCATGCCGGGACGGGAAATATCGACGCCGCCGACGGACCGCCGCATGGCGGAGACCCTTGCGGCCTTCGCAACGATGCCAAACCCAAAACCGGTATCCGAGTTGCTCGACGTCGGCGGAGAACTGACATTCCGGACAGTTTATCCGACCATCGCGCAGGAACAGAGTTGCGTTAGCTGTCACAACACGCTGCAGCACGACAAACCGCAGTGGCATCTCAATGATGTCATGGGTGCTTTTGTGATCGACGTGCCGCTGTCGCCCTTTCAGCGCAAGGTGATCTGGCAGAGCGCCGGTACCGGATTGGCTCTCTTTTTCGCACTGGCGTTCGCCGGCCTGATGATTTCGCTGATTCATTTCCGGCAACTGGAGGCCCTCAATACCTCCACCGCAGAGCTTGGCCGCACCCAGAATTTCCTCGATAGCATCATCGAGAACATGCCTGTTTCGGTTGCCGTCAAGGACGCCAGAAATCGATGCTACGTCCTCATCAATCGCACCGCCGAAGCCATTTTCGGGATCGTGCGCGACGACTTGATCGGGAAACAGGTCAATGGCCTGCCCAGCAAGGATACCGCAAGCGACCTGTTTCCGCTCGCCGACGAGGCGGCGCGCAGCCGTGAGCTGCAGACCATCGACGAGCACGTCGTCCATACCCGCCACAACGGCACCCGCATCCTGACAACCAGGAATCTTTCGATACCGGACGAGAACGGCGAACCACGCTACCTTCTCAGCCTTTCGGAGGACATTACCGAGCGCAAGCAGGCCGAGGCCCAAATTGAGCACATGGCGCGCTATGATGCGCTCACCGATTTGCCCAATCGCGCCGCCTTCGTGGAACATCTCACGCGCACAATAGATGCCGCGAAGGAGAGCAGGGAATCGTTCGCCGTGCTGAGCATCGACCTCGATGGCTTCAAGGAAGTCAACGATATGTTTGGTCACGCGGTCGGCGATGACGTGCTCCGCAAGCTATCGCAACAGCTGCGCACGCTCGCCGGCGACGCTTATCTGGCGCGGCTCGGGGGCGACGAGTTCACCCTCATCACACCGAACGGCGATCAGCCGGCGCTCGCCGAAATTCTTGCCCAGCGTCTCCAGGCAGGCGTCGCTACCGATCTTGAACTGAACGGCCAGGATGTGCGCGTCGGCATCAGCATTGGCGTTGCGATTTTCCCGGCCGACGGCGCTGACGCAACGACACTGCTCAACAATGCCGATGCAGCGCTCTACCGCGCCAAGACCGCTGGCCGCGGCAAGACACGCTTCTTCGAAGTCGAAATGGATAATCGGCTGCGCGAGCGGCGCACCATCCAGCATGAGCTCGGCTCCGCCATCGCCCGGAACGAGCTTCGTCTTTTCTATCAGCCGCAGGCGAAGATCGACGGCGCGATAACCGGATTCGAGGCACTGGTTCGCTGGCACAATCCCCAGCGCGGCATGGTTTCGCCCGCCACCTTCATTCCAGTCGCGGAGGAGAGCGGTCTCATCGTGCAGATTGGCGAATGGGTGCTCCGCGAAGCCTGCCGCGAGGCGGCATCGTGGTCACAACCGCTGCAAATCGCGGTCAATCTGTCGCCAATCCAGTTCCGCCACGGCGACCTCGCAGGATTGGTCCATTCGGTGCTGCTCGAAACCGGCCTCGCGCCGACACGTTTGGAGCTTGAAATCACCGAGGGGGTATTGGTCGACGATTTCGCCCGCAGCGTCTCCATCCTGCGCCGCCTGAAGACGCTGGGTGTTCGCATCGCAATGGACGACTTCGGCACCGGATATTCGTCGCTGTCCTATTTGCAGTCGTTCCCGTTCGACAAGATCAAGATCGACCAGTCGTTCATATCCAATGTGAAGAGCAATCCCCAGTCGGTGGCCATTGTTCGCGCCGTCATCGGGCTGGCCCATGGGCTCGGTCTGCCGGTGCTGGCGGAGGGCGTTGAGACGAAGGCACAGCTTGAATTTCTCGCAGCCGAGTCCTGCGACGAAGTGCAGGGTTACCTGCTGGGGCGACCACATCCGATCATGGAATACTCCGAGCTCATCGGCCGCGACAAGATAGCGGAGACGAAGTTGCTCAGGGCCTGACTTGGCGTTTCATGTTCCCTTGCGCGGGAGGAACGTCCGATTATTTCCGCCGCCGCCGCTGCTGGCCGAGCCCCATTTTCTTGGCGAGCTGCGAGCGCGCCACCGCATAATTCGGCGCGACCATCGGGTAGTCGGGCGGAAGACCCCATTTGTCGCGATATTGCTCCGGCGTCATGTTGTATTGCGAGCGCAGATGCCGCTTCAGCGATTTGAAGCGCTTGCCATCTTCGAGGCAAACCAGATAGTCCGGGGTCATCGATTTCTTGACGGAAACCGCGGGCTTGGCGGGTTCCAGAGGCGCTTCGACCCTGCCGGTCGAAACCCGCAGCAAGGCTGCGTGGATCTGGCTGATAAGGGCCGGAATTTCTGCAGCCGGCGTCGGATTGTTGCTGAGATAGGCCGACACGATGTTCGCCGTCAGGTCGATGAAATTCTTGCCCGCGCCTTCGGTCATGGCCTGAACCTTCTTTGGATCGTCATTACGCAAGATATCAAAGATTTCGCGCATCAACCCGAAGCGCCAATACGCTTTCGGATTCGTGCACTACTTTAGAATATGAGCGGATTACTCTGGCGGTGACAAGAACAAGGGCGGCTATTTTTCGGACCAGCTTCGCCCTGAAATCCAAGCTTCTCAGGAACGCTGGTCGAGGTGCGACCGCAGTTCGTCAATCGACGCGAACCGCATCATGCCCTCCGGCATTTGTGCCTCGATCGAACCGTCGGAATACAATGAATAGGCCATTCCATCGACAACGCCTGACTTGAGGACGGTCACCGGCGGTTGATCCTCGTTTCGCACAGTCGATGGAGGGCGATCTGCCGCAGCCGCGCCGGGGCTTGCCTCGCTAAACGTCGATGGCGCGCGTCCGCCGCGCCGCTGACCAGGCGCTTCGGTGCCTCTTGGGCGTTCCGATTTTGGCCAGGCGTCGTCGAATGCCGCCGGAGGCGCCTCGCTGATTTCAGGCGCTCGTGCCGTGTCGGCTGGCGCTGGACCAAACTCGTTTGCGGATACATTGGCTGCGCGCGCTTGCGCGCGTTCGCGCTCCCTCCGCGATGTCGAGGAAAACATCAGATTACGCCGCGGTTTGGCGGCGGACACAGCCTCGGCTGGCTCCGGCGGCACGTCGCCGCGTGCGCTCCGCGCCGCGGCCTCGTCACGCCACGGAGCCGGCGATGGCGCCGATGGGTGCGCATCCGGTTCCATACCTTCCGCAGCGGGTTGATCGCGACTGAACAAGAAGCCGCCGCCTTCCGGCGCCTGGTGGCGCGGCAATGGCGCCGTCGGTTGTAGCTTGGCTCCCGCCCAGTCCGAGGTCGCGCCGGGACCAAGCCGCCGGGCGATGATCTTCAGCTCGCGAATGACAAGCCACAGGCCCAGGATCACGAGCCCCGTGCATGCCGCGACAGCGCCTGAAAGAATCAGGGTGTTCCCGAAACTGAATTCCTTTACCGGGATTCCGAAACCGATCGCCAGGAGGCCCGCCAACAGGCAGCCAATCCCGGCGACCAACATTGCAACCATCATCAACTTTACCCCTGGGCTGCGCTAAAAATACCCGCAAGCCGCAATTGCCACGATACCGTCATATTGTGCGCTTCGCCAACCAGCAACTGCGGGGGGTAGTTCCCGCAGAAGACGCAGGAACTGGCTCATCGAGCCAAATAAACCATACCATTGCTGCGCTGCATCAGGGAAATTACGCCACAATTCCCAATTACTTGGAAAGGGAACTGCGCTATATGGATGCCGGGGATGAGGCCCAAGAGCGCCTGCTGGGCCACAGGGGACCGGGTTACCAATAGCCATGTCATCGATCACTACCTCGGCCATCGATACGCCGACCCGGCGCTCGGTGGAACGGACTTGCGATGATCTCGCGCTCATCGTGCTTGCCGTGGTCGGGCTGGTCGCGAGCCTCACCTTCCGGGACTATGGGCTGGGCTGGGACGATTATACCCACGCCGAATATGCCGACCTGTTGCTGCGGATGTACGGCTCCGGTTTCAAGGATACCGGCGCGCTGTCGTTCGCCAATCTCTATATGTATGGCGGCGGTTTCGACATGGCCGCGGCCTTGCTGCACAAGGTAATTCCGCTCGAGCTATTTGAAACGCGCCGCCTGCTCGGCGCCGCCGTCGGCATCATCGGCCTTGCGGTGACATGGCGGCTTGGCCGGCGTGTCGGCGGCCCCCTTGCCGGGCTTGCAGCCTTGCTGCTGCTGGCGCTGTGCCCGACCTTCTACGGGCACATGTTCATGAATCCCAAGGATGCGCCGTTCGCCGTGGCAATGGTGATCCTGATACTTGGCCTGGTCCGTCTGGCCGAGGAATACCCGCAGCCCTCGCCACGGACGATCCTGATCGTCGGCCTTGGCGCCGGCCTGTCGATCGGCTCGCGTATCCTCGGCGGGCTGGCCCTGGTCTATGCGGTGATCGGCTTTGTGCCGATGTGGCTCGAGGAGATCCGCACGCAGGGCGCGCGTGAAGCGTTGCGGCGGTTCATCCGTGTCATCTGCGTACTGCTGCCGGGTCTAATCCTTGGCTACCTCGTGATGGGGCTGATCTGGCCGTGGTCGATCATCGAGCCCGGCAACCCGTTCCAGGCCGCAACCTATTTCTCGCACTTCTTCGAGAAACCATGGAAGGAAATGTTCGACGGCGCGCTGGTGTCGGTGCCGGACATGCCGTGGTCGTATCTCCCGACCCTGTTCGCCCTGCAACTTCCCGAGATTTTGCTCGGCCTGTCGATCGCCGCCGTCATAGCCGTGCTGCTCGCGCTGCCGCGCGCCGACGTGTCGGGCCGCCGCAAGGCCATCCTTTTGATACTGACACTGGCGGCTGTGCTGCCGATTGCGGTGGCGATCCTGAAGCGGCCCGCGCTTTACAACGGCATTCGTCACTTCATCTTTGTCATCCCGCCGATGACGGTGCTCGCCGGCACCGCATTCGCCTGGGGAATGAATTGGCTCAGCCAGAACCGCCGCAGCTGGCAACCTGTCGCGCTGGCCGTCTTCTCGTTCGGCTTGCTGTTGCCGCTCGGCGAAATGATCCGGCTGCACCCGTACCAATACACTCACTTCAATCATATCGCGGGCACGGTGCGCGGCGCCGACTATCGCTACATGCTGGATTACTGGGGCCTCGCGCTGAAGCAGGCTTCCGACGGCCTGCGCGAAGAGCTTGACGAGCGGCACGAAGCTCCGCCGCATGGACGCAAATGGAAGGTCGCGGTGTGCGGTCCGCAGCGTCCTGCCCAGGTCGCGCTTGGCCCCGACTTCACCATCGGCTGGGATAGCCATGCCGCCGATTTTGCGATGACCCTCGGCGAATTCTACTGCAAGGGCCTGACCGCGCCGGTGATGGTGGAAATCAAGCGCGACGACGTGGTGTTTGCCCGCGTCTACGATATCCGTGGTCGCAGCATCTCCAGCCTGCTGGCGATTCCGGCCCCTTGAAGCAGACCCGCCGTTACAAGAGCATAACTGCCACGCCAGCGCGGCGGCTTGCTGCGAACCCGTCGCGGGAATAGGCTCGAAAATCATCAATTCGAGGGGAGAAAACGGTCATGTCGCCAGCGGAAGCTCGCCTGAAGGAAGTGCCGTCTGAAATGACGGATGGCGAATGGAGCCAGCGCGTCAATCTTGCCGCCTGTTACCGCCTGATCGCGCATTACGGTTGGGACGATCTGGTCGACACCCACATCTCCGCACGGGTGCCCGGTCCGGAACATCATTTCCTGATCAATCCATACGGGCTGATGTTCGACGAAATCACCGCTTCCAGCTTGGTCAAGGTCGACCTCGACGGCAACCAGCTCACCCAGAGCCCCTACAGCATCAACCCCGCCGGCTTCACGATTCATTCGGCGATCCATGAGGTTCGCGAGGACGCCGGCTGCGTGCTTCACCTGCACACGCCCGACGGCACCGCGGTGGCGAGCAGCATGGAAGGCCTTTTGCCGCTGAACCAGACCGCCCAGCTTGTGACCTACGATCTCGCCTATCACGACTATGAAGGCATCGCGCTCGACCATGACGAACGCCCGCGCCTGCAAAGAGACCTCGGCAACAAGAACCACATGCTGCTGCGCAATCACGGCACGCTGACGGTCGGCCGCTCTGTCGCCTCCGCCTTCGAACGCATGTTCCATCTGGAGCGGGCCTGCACCATGCAGGTGCGTACCCGGATGCTCGGACCTGCCGCCTATCCCGTCGATCCGTTGGTGGTGGACAAGAACACCAGGCTGCTCGCCAATCCCGAGCGGCAGGAACTGCGCTCGACCACGCTGGTATGGCCGGCGCTGCTGCGCAAGCTCGATCGCCTCGATCCCAGCTACAAGAATTGAAAAATCTGGGATAAAATCTGGGATTCCGTGTAGTATTGGGTCCGACAACCTCTGCACGCCGAATCAAAAAACGCCGCCCATCCCGGGCGGCGTTTTTAGTTTGAGCTTTTACTTTGGGTTCTTGACTTGGGCGCGCACGCGTGATCCCGAAAAGGAGCAGCGCGATCAGCGCTGGGATTCCGCGAGCGCCGCCAGAATTCGGGCCCACGAACGAATTCCCTTGTGAAAGCTCTTGAGGTCGTATTTTTCGTTCGGCGAATGAATGTTGTCGTCGTCGAGCCCAAAACCCACCAGCACCGTATCAAGGCCGAGGGTGCGCTTGAAATCGGCAACGATCGGTATCGAGGCGCCGGATCCCATCAGGACGGCCTCCTTGCCCCACTCCTCCGTCAATGCCCGCCTGGCAGCGGCGAGCGGTTTCATGTTCCAGTCGAGCGCGATCGCCGGCGCACTGGAATGATCGGTAAATTCCGCCCTGCAATCGCCGGGGAGCCGCGCGGTCACGTAGTCGCGAAATGCTTTTCGGATCTTGTCGGGGTCCTGCCCTTCCACCAGCCGGAACGATATCTTCGCGGAGGCTTCCGCGGGGATAACCGTCTTTGAACCTTCCCCGGTATAACCCCCGATGATGCCATTGATATCGCAGGTCGGGCGCGAGGAGATTTGCTCGATCAGCAAGCGGCCCTTCTCGCCGGCGGGAATCGACAGTCCGATCGGCTTGAGAAAACTGTCGGCCGACAGGTTGAGCTTCTCCCACTGCGCGAGAATATCGGCCGGCAGATCCTTTACGCCATCGTAGAAGCCGGGGATCGTGATGCGGCCGTCCTGATCGAAAATACCGCCGAGGATCCGGGTCAGCACCCGGATCGGGTTTTGCGCGCCGCCACCGAAGATGCCGGAATGCAAATCGCGATTGGCGGCCTTGATCTTCACCTCGTCGTAAACAAGTCCACGCAGCGAGGTGGTGATCGCAGGCGTATTCGGGTCCCACATGCCGGTGTCGCAGACGAGCGCGTAGTCCGCCTTGAGGTCGTCTTTGTTCTTCTCGAGAAACGGGACAAAATTCTTCGACCCGATTTCCTCTTCGCCCTCGATGACGATAGTCAGATCGACCGGGAGCGAGCCGGTCACCGCCTTCCAGGCGCGACAGGCTTCGACAAACGTCATCAGCTGGCCCTTGTCGTCCTCCGCGCCGCGCGCCACGATGATTTTCCGTCCGTCGGCATGATCGCTGACGATGGGCTCGAACGGCGGGCGATGCCAGAGATTGAGTGGATCGACCGGCTGTACGTCGTAGTGACCGTAGAACAGGACGTGCGGCCGCGCCTTGGCGTTTCCATTGCCGCTGCTCTTGCCGCTGCTCTTGGCGACGATAGCCGGATGACCTGCGGTCGGCCTGACCTCGCTGGTAAATCCGAGCGTCGCGATATCGCTGGCAAGATGATCTGCCGCTGCCTTGCAATCTCCGGCAAAGGCCGGATCGGCCGAGATCGACTTGATCCGCAATAGCGCAAACAGCCGCTCAAGGCTGTTATCGAAATCGGCATCGATGCGGTCGAGGACCGTCTGAAGTTGTGGCGCGTCGGACATTTCCGATTTCCCTCAGGCTAGGGGTTTCTGGATCTCGGGTTTTAGCGCGCCGGGTGCCGGAGACAAGGAGTTGACCGCGCCAATTAGCGGCGGGTGCAGGATGTGCCAAACCAGCGCCCCGGCAATCGCGGCGGTAGCCGCGAGGTTGTTTCCGAAGGCTTGCAGGTCATTCGGGAAAAACGGAAGCGACAGGCAAATCAGAAAGCCGGCGATCGCAAGCATGACCCACGTTCCCCTGCGTACAGCGGCACGGGGATCGTAAGCGGCCCGATGCATCAGGACGGTCACCGGAAAGAACAGCCACATGAAATAATACTGGCGGGCCAACGGCGAGGCCACCGTCATCAGACAGAACAGGATACCGAGTTCCTCGGCGTCGGACCGGGGCGTCCTGCGCGAACGAGGCGGCATCACGGCGATGAATCCAAGCCCGATCGCGACCGAAACTCCGATCACGATCCAATTGGCCGTCTTGAAATCGAGATCGACCAGATTCATGTATGCGGGCGGCTTGGCCGGATTATCCTGGTTGTAGTTGACCGGCCGCGTCAGGCGATGCGTCACTGCGATGATCGATTGGTTGACCCACGACCAGTTCTGCTCGCCGCGCTGTCCGAAACCCTGCTCCGAACTCGATCCAACCATTCCCTGGTACCAGGTCCTCAGTTCGGAAACGTTGTGCTGAAAGCCGCGCACCGGCGCCGGAACCACGAACAGAAGAATTCCGAGGAATACCACCATGCTCGCCGCCGATGCCCACTGTCTTCGCCAAAGCAGATAGGGAAATACGGCTACGGGGAAAACCTTGATCGCGGTCGCCAGCGCAAACATGCCTCCTGAGGCCCACGGGCGGCCGTGCTGCAGCAACCAGAACCCCAATAGCATCATCGCAAGCAGAATGAGGTTCGGCTGGCCGAGATCGAACATGTCAAAGACAAAGGATATCGTGACAATGGCCGGCAGTGCCGCCAGCCAAGGACCCGGACTCCGCCCCGACCCCGTCATCGCGTTCGAAAGCTGCGCCGTCATCCACCACGCCACCGCGTTGAGGACGGACAAGCAGATATAGAGAGAGATCTTTCCGAAATAGCTCGGGATCGCGAGCAGGATTGCCGACAGCGGCGGATAGATGAAATCGAAATAGGCGCCGGGATCGCCGGGATAGAGGTCCTTTCCCTGCAGGACCTGCTGCCCGGCCCAGAACCAGAGCGGATAGTCCTTTGTCTTGCCGTTCCCGAGGATTTCCGGAGCGAGAACGTCGGCGGTCAGCAGGATGCAGCAGACCAGAAAAAGAATATCGAGCGGGGCTCGCAACGACGGATATCTCAGCACACGTCACTTTCTAAAAAACAGAGGAAGAGATCACATCGCCCCAATGCGCGAGGAATTCTATCGCCGCAGCAGTCCGCCGAGCGCGCCGCGCACGATGGCGCGGCCGACCGTGCCGCCCACGGAACCGCCGACCGATTTGCCGAGATCGGCAACCGCCCCGCCGACCACCTTGTTGGTGACCGAGCGCGTCACGCTTCGCGCGATAACCTGGCCGGTCGACATTTTCCCGCGCGGGGTGTTGGTGCCGAAAATCGTCCCGACGATCGCGCCGATCTGCCCGAGAATCCCCTCCGCCTCCGCCGGCGGCAGTTCCAGCCACCCGCTTCTGCAGCACCTCGTAGGCAGATTCGGAATCGATCGTGGTGTCGTATTTGCCCTTCACGGGACTGTTGTCCATGATGGCCTTGCGTTCCTCAGGCGTGATCGGTCCGATCCGCGCCGACGGTGGCCGGATCATGACACGCTCGACCATCGCCGGTATGCCGTTCCCTTCCAGAAACGATACCAGTGCCTCACCCGTGCCGAGTTCCATGATCACCTTGGCGGTGTCGAGCTTCGGATTGGGCCGGAACGTCTCGGCAGCCGCCACGACCGCCTTTTGGTCCCGCGGGGTGAACGCGCGGAGCGCATGCTGTACGCGGTTACCCAGTTGGGCGAGCACCTTGTCCGGCACGTCGATCGGGTTTTGGGTGACAAAGTAGACGCCGATGCCCTTGGAGCGGATCAGCCGCACCACCTGTTCGATCTTGTCCATCAGCGGCTTTGGTGCGTCGTTGAACAACAGATGCGCTTCGTCGAAGAAGAACACGAGCTTGGGCTTGGCGGGATCGCCGACTTCCGGCAGCTGTTCAAACAGTTCTGACAACATCCACAGCAGGAAGGTCGCGTATAGCTGCGGGCTCTGCATCAGTCTGTCCGCCACCAGAATGTTGATCATCCCCCGGCCGGCACTGTCGATGCGCATGAAATCCTTCAGCGCCAGCGCCGGCTCCCCGAAAAACTTCGCGCCGCCCTGATTTTCCAGCACCAGAAGCTGACGCTGGATGGTTCCCACCGTCTGTTTGGAGACATTTCCATATTGCGTGGTGAGTTCCGCGGCGTGTTCTGCGATGAAAGACAGGATAGCCCGCAAATCCTTCATATCGAGCAGCAGCAATCCCTGCTCGTCCGCGACCCTGAACGCGATGTTCAGCACGCCTTCCTGGACGTCATTCAAATCCATCATGCGCGAGAGCAAGAGCGGTCCCATTTCCGAGACGGTTGCGCGCACCGGATGCCCCTGCTCGCCGAAAACGTCCCAAAACACCGTCGAAAACCGGTCGGGCTGGAAGCTGAGGCCCATTTCGTTGGCTCGCTTGAGGATAAAATCCTTGGGCTCGCCCACTTCGGAGATGCCGGAAAGGTCGCCCTTGATATCGGCCGCGAATACCGGAACGCCCGCTCGCGCAAATCCCTCGGCCATCACCTGCAACGAGACGGTTTTTCCGGTTCCGGTCGCGCCGGTGACGAGACCATGGCGATTGGCAAGCCCGAGCGTTAACCAGGCCGGCTGCTCACCCTTGCCAATAAAGATCCTCTCGTCGGTATCGGCCGTCGGAGTATCGGGTGTCGCCATTGCATCGCCTCGTCGCGCACATCAGGGTCGCGGTTGTCAAGCCCGGGAGTTATACAGCATCTTGCAAGCCGATTGAAACCGGTCAGCGTCCCGGCGGATTGGAAACCCGTTTGGTCGACACGCATTCGACCGGTTTCTCGTGCTCTGCTGCCGCAACTCGAAACAAAACTCACCCTGCCACGATATGAAATGCATGCTTGCTCTTGCATTGCTGCAACACTCGTCACGCGATTGAGGGTGAATCGTAGTTCCGAATGCGGTCATCGCTTGTAATTCGTATCGCAGAAGATCAAGATAAATTCAGAAGCAAGGACCCGGCACGTAACCGGCTGAGGGCGGGGCACTATGGACGAACTGATAGGACAGCTGGCCACCAAGGCCGGCATCGATGATGCTGTGGCCGAAAAAACCATCGGCATCATTCTGGGTTTCCTTCGCAACGAGGGGCCCTCTGACACGGTTCAGGCCTTGATTGACAAGATCCCGGGCGCAGAAGCCGCGATCTCCGCCTCCGGCAACAACGGTGGTCTCGGACGGTTGATGGGCGGAGGCCTGATGGCGCTCGGCACCAAGCTGATGGGACTTGGTCTGGGAATAAGCGAGATTCAGAACGTTGCGCGTGAACTTTTTCGGTTCGGCCGAGACAAAATCGGAGCGGATCGAATGGACGAGATCATCGCAGGGACCCCGGGCCTCAGCCAGTTCGCTTAAAGCACCTTTCATATCGAGTATCATGACATACCCAATCTCCGAGATTGATGGTCTACCATCCTTCGCCGCTGCCAAACTAAAAACGCTGGGCATTCGCACGACGGACGGGCTGCTTGAGGCGGCGCGGACCGTAAAGGGCCGCAAAGCGCTTGCGGCGAAAACCGGCATCAGCGAGCAGCAACTGCTCGAATGGGCGAACGTTTCCGACTACATGAGGATTCCGGGCATGGGCAAGGCAAAGGTCGGCCTGGTGCGCGCCGCGGGCGTCACCACGGTTCGCGAACTCGCCCTTCGTAACCCCTCGCGCCTGGCCCAGAATATGAAAGAAGTGAATACCAAGCGCAAACTCGTCCGCGTGCTGCCTTCGGAAAAGTCCGTTGAGCAGTTGATCGCGAAGGCGCGCAAGCTGCAGCCCAAAATTACCTACTGACCAGGATCAGCTGTTGGGGCCAGCCAGGCCGCCCCTGCGACCTGAACGCGGCTCGCATCTTGACTCCCCTGCGCCGACCGCGCAAAGCGACCGCATGATCGCGACCTCGCCCAGAACCGCCCCCGCGGCCGCCTCGGCCGATCGTCTGACATGGCCGGCGCTCTTGTCCAGGCCGTATCCGGCCGTGATGGGGATCCTCAATATCACGCCGGACTCCTTTTCGGACGGCGGACAGTTCATTGTAGCGGAGCGCGCGTTGGCGCAGGCCAGGCGCATGATCGCCGAGGGCGCCGATATCATCGACATCGGCGCGGAATCCACCCGACCCTATGGCGCGGAACCGGTTTCCGCGGAGGAAGAGCAGAAGCGTCTGCAGCCGATCCTGGCCGACGTCGTTTCTCTCGGAATTCCCGTCTCGATCGACAGCATGAAATCGGCCGTCGTCGGCTGGGCGCTCGACGCAGGCGCGACCATCGCCAATGACGTCTGGGGCCTGCAGCGCGACCCCGACATGGCGAGGCTCGTGGCCGCGCGCCATTGCCCGGTCGTCATCATGCACAACCGCGACCATGCCGATGCCAGCATCGACATCATGACGGATATTGCCGCGATTTTTTGCGAGCTCGCTCGAGACAGCCGAGAAGGCCGGCATTTCACGTGAAAATATCGTGCTCGACCCCGGCATCGGCTTCGGCAAAACCCTCGAGCAGAGCATGACGGTGCTCGCCCGGCTGGACCAGCTCGGTACATTCGACCTGCCGCTTTTGGTCGGCGCATCGCGCAAGCGCTTCATCAGCTCGGTGTCGCCGTCCGAGCCGCAGCAACGGCTGGGTGGCTCGATCGCCGCCCATCTGATAGCAGCCAAGGGCGGCGCACGGATCATACGGACCCACGATGTCTGGGAAACCGTACAAGCATTGCGTGTGGCCGCCGCGATTTGGGACAAGCAATGAGCGATACGATCTTCATCACCGGCGTCGTCATCCATGCCCGCCATGGCGTCATGGAGCATGAGACCGAGGTCGGGCAGCGTTTTGTCATCGATCTCGAACTGTCCGCCGATCTGTCGGAGTCCTCGCGCACCGATCGTCTCGCCGACACCGTCTCCTACTCCAATGTGGTCGCAACCGCGACGGCCGCTTTCAAGGATGCGAATTACAAGTTGCTGGAGCGCGCGGCCGGCGCGGTCGCCGATGCCATCCTGGCCGCGTTTCCGAAGATCAGCGCCATCAAGGTTACCGTTCACAAGCCGCACGCGCCGATCGCCGCGATCTTCGACGATGTCGGCGTGGTCCTCACCCGCATCCGGCAATCCTACCAGGATGGCTAACGCCCTGATCGCGCTTGGCGGCAATGTCGGCGATGTCCGCGCGACGTTCCGGAAGGCGATCGCCAATATCTGCGGCATGACGCAGGCGGCGCTTCTGGCGCGGTCTTCCGACTATGCCACGCCGCCCTGGGGTGACGAGCAGCAGGCCCGCTTCATCAACGCCTGCATCGAAATCGACACCAGTCTTGATCCCCATGCGCTATTGTTCACGCTGCACAAGATCGAGACCAAATTCGGCCGCGACCGCGCCAAGGAAACACGCTGGGGTCCGCGCACGCTCGACCTCGATCTGATCGCCTATGACGACGTTTCGATGCAAAAGCCGGAACTGACGCTGCCGCACCCCCGTCTGTTCGAACGCGCCTTCGTGCTGGTGCCGCTGGCGGAAATCGCGCCCGACCGTATGATCGCGGGGCGCAGCGTCGTCTCCGCGCTGGCGCAGCTTTCGACCGAAGGGATCGAGCGGTTGCCCGACCTCGTTTGAGTACAGAGGGAGCGAAATTGCTTGCGACCCGTTCGCGACAGGCCCGGGCCGTTTACTGTGACGTTTCAACGCAAAAACAACCGTTTGGCTTGGCGGGCGGCCCGTGGCAATTTCGGCAGCGAAGAATGGCGCCCGGGAGCGACCTGCCGAATGACATCCGAGATCGACGACCTGACCCTTGCCGCGGATTTCGCGCCCGCGACCTATGACGACTGGCGCAAGCTGGTCGATGGCGTGCTGAAGGGCGCACCGTTCGAGAAGCTGGTCAACAAGACCTATGACGGTTTGCGGATCGAACCGATCTATCCGCGCGCCCGCAAGTCCGCTCCCGTAGCGGGCCGGCCTGCGGTCGCGCCCTGGCAGATCATGCAGCGCATCGATCATCCCGATGCGGCAGCGGCAAATGCGCAGGCGCTCCATGATCTCGAGAATGGCGCTACCGGTCTGACGCTGGTATTTGCGGGTGCCAATGGCGCCTACGGCTTTGGGATCGATCCAACAACTGATGCGATCGGGAAGGTTCTCGACGGCGTCTTTGTCGATGCCGGCATGTCAATCGAACTTCAGATCGGTCCGCAATCGCGCATGGCGGCGATCCATTTGGCAGAATATGTGCAACGCAAGGGGATCAGCCCTGCGGCGTGCGACATCCGCTTTGGCCTCGATCCGATCGGCGCCTGCGCGGTCTGGGGGTCCAGTCCCTATAGCTGGCCGGAAATCGCAACAGCGGTCACCGGCGCGATCAAGGGCCTCGCCGCGATGGGTTTTGGAGGCCCGTTTGCGGCCGCCGATGGGCGGGTGATCCACGATGCCGGCGGGTCGGAAGCCCAGGAACTGGCGTTCGTGCTGGCATCCGCTACTGCCTATCTGCGTGCGATCGAGGGTGCGGGCATTGCGCTGGAAGAGGCGCGGAACATGGTCTACGCGCGGCTAAGCGCCGATGCCGACCAGTTCCTCACCATGGCGAAATTCCGCGCGCTGCGTCTGTTATGGGCGCGCGTCGAACAGGCTTGCGGCCTTGAGCCGAAGCCGTTGTTCATTGCCGCCGATACCGCGTGGCGAATGCTGACCCAGCGCGACGCTTACGTGAACATGCTGCGCGCCACCATGGCGACGTTTTCTGCGGGCCTTGGCGGCGCCAGCAGCATCAATGTGTTGCCGCACACGCTGGCGCTGGGATTGCCCGATCCGTTCGCGCGGCGCGTGGCGCGCAACACGCAACTGGTGCTGCTGGAAGAGTCCAATCTGGCGAAAGTGTCCGATCCCGCGGCCGGCTCCGGCGGCATCGAAGCCCTGACGGGTGAGCTTTGCGAGGCCGCATGGCAACTGTTTCAGGAAACCGAAAAAGCCGGTGGCGCATTCGCGGCGATCGAGCAAAACCTGATCCAGCGCAAGGTCGCGGCAACGCGGGCGGTGCGCGAAACCAATATCGCGAGGCGCAAGGAGGTGCTGACCGGCGCCAGCGAATTTCCAAACCTGCACGAGGCGCAGGTCGCGGTGCTGGAGGCGAAGCCGGTCCAGCTTGCGCCCTACGGCGAGGCCAAATTCAAATTCGACGCGTTGCCGCCGATGCGGCTGGCGGTGCCCTTCGAACGCCTGCGCGACCGCTCGGATGAATTTCTGAAAGCCAGGGGATCGCGGCCAAGGGTTTTCCTCGCCAACCTCGGCACGTCAGCCGACTTCACCGCGCGGGCGACCTTCGCCAAGAGCTTTTTCGAGACCGGCGGGATCGAGGCCGTCGACACGGAAGGGTTTGCCGATCCGGCGGCATTAGCAAAGGCCTTCAAGGCATCCGGCGCGGCGCTGGCCTGCCTGTGCTCGTCCGACAAGGTCTATGCCGCGCCAGGCAGCTGCCGCCGCAAAGGCCCTTCAAGCTGCCGGCGCAAAGCATATCTATCTGGCAGGCCGAGCCGGGCGAGCAGGAAGCCGTGCTTCGCGCCGCCGGCGTTAATGATTTCGTCTTTGCCGGCGGCGATGCGCTGGCCACGCTGCAGGAAGCCTATTCGCCTGGTGGAGCAACCATGACGACGGCGACAAAACCCGTTCTGACCGGCGGCTGCCAATGCGGCGCCATTCGCTTTGCGCTGTCGGCGCCGCCCGGGAAAGTCAGCATCTGCCATTGCCGGATGTGCCAGAAGGCCTCCGGTGCGCCGTTCGCCTCTTTCGCCGAGATCGAAAAGAGCGATTTCGCCTGGACCCGCGGCAAGCCGGCCGCGTTCCGCTCCTCCTCGATCGCCGAGCGCGACTTCTGCAGGGATTGCGGCACGCCGCTGAGCTTCCGCCGCATCGACGGCCCGCGGATCGAGATCATGACCGGCACCTTCGACCGGCCCGACCGGGTAGCCCCAACCATCCAATACGGCACCGAATCCAGGCTCGGCTGGGTGGTGGCGATCGCCAACCTGCCGAGCCAGACCACGCTGCAGAATTACGGTGCGGAGAAGCTTGGCGGGATCGTCAGCCACCAGCATCCGGACCATGATTAACGGGTTCCCGGCGGCTTATTCGCTGCCTCGAAGCGTGCTAGAATTATATTATGGTTTGGACCGTTCTTGGCACCATAGCTCTCGTCGTGGTCGGCGTCGCATGGTTACTCGTGCTGGATACCATTGGCCTATCGACCGGCTTGTTCGCATGGCTGTTTGCACGCGGAATTTGGCGATTTGCCGGGACGATGGAAAACAAGGGTTTCGACGATCCCGTCTACAAGAAGAACCTGCAACGATTGATCGAACGTAATCGACAGTTCGAGAACAAAGAATGAGCCGCATACCGAACTTTGCGAATATCGCCTTTGAAAAAGCCGCCAGCGCGCAACCGCTCGGCACGGCCGAACTGTGGCTCACGCCGGAGGGAATTCCGGTAAAATCGAGCTACTCGGAAGCCGATCTCGACGGCATCGATTTCCTCGATACCTGGCCCGGCATCGCGCCGTACTTACGCGGCCCCTACCCGACCATGTATGTCAACCAGCCCTGGACCATCAGGCAATATGCCGGGTTTTCCACGGCGGAGGATTCCAACGCGTTCTACCGCCGCAACCTTGCCGCCGGGCAAAAGGGCCTCTCGGTCGCGTTCGATCTCGCCACCCATCGCGGTTACGATTCCGATCACCCGCGCGTCTCCGGCGACGTCGGCATGGCGGGCGTGGCGATCGATTCGATCTACGACATGCGCACGCTGTTCGCCGGCATCCCGCTCGACCAGATGAGCGTGTCGATGACCATGAACGGCGCGGTGTTGCCGATCCTGGCGCTGTTCGTGGCGGCGGCCGAGGAACAGGGCGTGCCGCCGGAGAAACTCTCTGGCACCATTCAGAACGACATTCTGAAAGAGTTCATGGTGCGCAACACCTACATCTATCCGCCGGCGCCCTCGATGCGGATCATCTCCGACATTTTTGCCTACACCTCGCAAAAGATGCCGAAGTACAATTCCATTTCGATTTCCGGCTATCACATGCAGGAAGCCGGCGCGACGCAGGACCTCGAGCTCGCCTATACGCTGGCCGATGGCGTCGAATATCTGCGCGCCGGGCTCGCCGCCGGCCTCGACGTCGACCGCTTCGCGCCACGGCTGTCGTTCTTCTGGGCGATCGGCATGAACTTCTTCATGGAAGTCGCCAAGATGCGCGCCGCGCGGCTGTTGTGGGCGAAGCTCCTCAGCCAGTTCAATCCCAGGGATCCGCGCTCGCTCTCGCTGCGAACTCATTGCCAGACCTCGGGCTGGTCGCTGACCGCGCAGGACGTCTTCAACAATGTGATGCGCACCACCATCGAGGCGATGGCGGCGACGCAAGGACACACCCAGTCGCTGCACACCAACGCGCTCGACGAAGCCTTGGCGCTGCCGACCGACTTCTCGGCCAGGATCGCACGCAACACGCAACTGTTCCTGCAGCAGGAAAGCGGCACCACCCGCATCATCGACCCCTGGGGCGGCTCGTATTATGTCGAACGGCTGACCCGCGATCTCGCGGCCAAGGCCTGGGGCCATATCCAGGAGGTCGAGGCGCTCGGCGGCATGGCGAAGGCCATCGAGGCCGGCGTCCCGAAACTCAGGATCGAGGAAGCCTCCGCCAAGACGCAGGCACGGATCGACGCCGGCAAGCAGGCGGTGATCGGGGTCAACAAATTCAAGCCGGTCAACGAGACGCCGATCGAGGTGCTGAAGGTGGAAAATTCCACCGTGCGGCGCCTGCAGATCGACAAGCTCAAGCGGCTACGATCCGAGCGCAACCAGAAGGACGTCGACGATGCGCTGGCGGCGCTGACGCGCAGCGCAGGCGAAGGCAACGGCAACCTGCTGGCGCTGGCGATCGACGCCGCGCGCGTCAAGGCCACCGTCGGCGAAATTTCCGACGCGATGGAAAAGGTTTTCGGGCGGCACCGCGCCGAAATCAAATCCATCACCGGCGTCTACAAGCGGGAGGCGTCCACCATGTCCAACCGGGTCGAGAAGGTGCAGGCGCTGATCGATGCGTTCGAGGAGGCGGAGGGCCGCCGGCCGCGCATCCTGGTCGCCAAGATCGGCCAGGACGGCCACGACCGCGGCCAGAAGGTGATCGCTTCCGCCTTTGCCGATGTCGGTTTCGACGTCGACATCGGGCCCCTGTTCGCGACCGCCGAGGAAGCGGCGAGGCAGGCGGTGGAAAACGACGTGCATATTCTGGGGCTTTCCTCGCTGGCGGCGGCGCATCTGACCGCGGTTCCGGAACTGAAGGCGGCGCTGAAAAAGCAGGGCCGCGACGACATCATGATCATCGTCGGCGGCGTGGTGCCGCCGCAGGATTACGACGCGCTCTACAAGGCCGGCGCCGAGGCGATCTTCCCGCCGGGCACCGTGATCGCGGACGCAGCCGAAGAGCTGATCCACAAGCTCAACGCACGGCTGGGACACAGCGAGGCGGCGGAATAACCTCCGCGAACGTTCATTCGAAGGATTTCCCTTGCGCCCCGCAGCAATCGTCACGTTCGCCCGCAGGATCGTTCTCTTTGGCGTGGTCGCCTGCTTCGCAACCGTCGCAGCACTGGCCGCCGAGCCCCAGCTCGAAGCCGCGATCAAGAACAGGAACATCGAGGCAAACGTCTTTCTCGACGACAAGATCAAGGCCGATCCGGCGCTGGCCGCGGACTGCCTCGCCGAGGGCCGGAAGTGGATCGACAAGAACGCCGCGGAAGCTGCCGCCGCGCGCAAGCAGGACCCGGTGATGTTCCGCAACGGCGCCTGGACTTTGGAACGCAAATACGCCGTCCGTTCGGTGGTCGACGGGCACTATGTCAGCCTCGTCAGGTCCGACTACATGGACGCCGGCGGTGCACATCCCAATACGGATGTCGATACTATCCTGTGGGACGCGACCGCGAAGCAGCGGATCAGTATCCGCCCCTTCTTCACCGAGACCGCCGACAATGGCCCGACGATGAACGCGATGCTGAAGGGCGTGATCGCATCGCTGAACATCGAAAAGAACAAGCGCGATGCCACCGAGACCGCGAACGCCGAATGGTACAAGGGTCTTGAACCAAGGCTGCTCAAGATCGGCGCGGTGACGCTGGCGCCCTCGATCGAAGCCGGCAAGAGCTCCGGCCTGACCTTTCACTATCCGCCCTACGCGGTAGGTCCGTATGCCGAAGGCCAGTATGTCGCCTTCGTGCCGTGGGAGACCCTTAAACCCTATCTGAAGCCCGAGGGGTCGAAGATCTTCGGCGGGGCGCGGCCCAAGGACGACGATGACGGCACGCAATGACCGGCCGTAGTGAGCCCGATATCGGTAAACTGGCTGCGGACCTGCGCTCAGGCCGTCGCGCCGCGCTGGCGCGCGCGATCACGCTGATCGAAAGCCGGCGCGGCGATCACCAGGCGGCGGCGCGCGATCTGGTGCAGAAGCTGCTGCCGGATACGGGCAAGGCCATCCGCGTCGGCATCACCGGTTCGCCCGGCGTCGGCAAATCCACCACCATCGACGCGCTCGGGATGTTTCTGATCGAGCGCGGCCACAAGGTCGCGGTGCTCGCGGTAGACCCCTCCTCCGCCCGCACCGGCGGCTCGATCCTCGGCGACAAAACCCGGATGGCGCGGCTTGCGGCTTCCGACAGTGCCTATATCCGGCCATCGCCGGCTTCCGGTACGCTCGGTGGCGTCGCCGCGAAGACGCGTGAGGCGATGTTGTTGTGCGAGGCCGCCGGCTTCGATGTGGTGCTGGTCGAAACCGTCGGCATCGGGCAATCCGAAACCGCGGTCTGCGACATGACCGATTTTTTTCTGGCGCTGATGTTGCCCGGCGCCGGCGACGAGTTGCAGGGCATCAAGAAGGGCCTGGTCGAACTCGCCGACATGATCGCGATCAACAAGGCTGACGGCGACAACGTCAAGCGCGCCAATCTGGCTGCCGCCGAATATCGCGGCGCGCTGCATATCCTCACGCCACGTTCGGAGCACTGGCATCCGCCGGTCCTGACCTATTCGGCCTTGACGGGCGCCGGCATCGATACGCTGTGGCAAAAGATTCTCGACCACCGCACGGCCATGACCGCGTCAGGCGAATTCGCAGGCCGCCGCAGAGAGCAGCAGGTCAAGTGGATGTGGTCGATGCTGGAACAGCGGATGATGGCGCGGCTGCGCGCCGATGCCTCGGTGCGCGCCAGAGTGAAAAAGATCGAAGCCGAGGTGGCCGACGGCCGCATCACGCCCGCGCTGGCGGCGGAGCAGATCGCGGACATGCTGAAGTGAGATGAGCGACAAACTGCGCCTCCTCATCACCGGTTTCGGTCCGTTTCCGGGCGCGCCGTTCAATCCGACGGGACCGCTGGTGGCGCGGCTGTTGCGGCTGCGCCGCCCCGCGCTGGCCGATATCGAACTATCAGGGCATATCTTCCCGGTCACCTACCGGGACGTCGATCGCCAATTGCCCGATCTGCTCGCAACGTATCGGCCGGATGCGCTTTTGATGTTCGGCCTTGCTTCCCGGACGCCGTATGTCCGGATCGAGACCCGCGCCCGCAACGCCGTCACGACGCTCTGGCCCGACGCCGACCATGCGCGCCTGCGCAAGGGATCGATATCCGGTGGCGCCGACGCCCTGATGTTCGGCCCGCACACCGCCAAATTGTTGCGCGCGGCGATCGGCACCGGCATCGACGCGCGGGCTTCGCGCGATGCCGGCAGCTACCTCTGCAACTATCTGAGCTGGCGCGCGATCGAAGCAACCCTCGACGGCAACGGTCCCCGCCTCGCCGCTTTCGTGCATGTACCGCTGCTTGCGCGCGGCGGCGCCTGCCAGCGCAAGGGCACGCCGCACCGCATCACGCTGGAAGAACTGGTCGATGCCGGCGAAGCCATGCTGCTGGAGCTGGTCAAGCTGACCAGGCAGGCGGTCAGAGACTAAAGCCGGCGTCCTGAGCGCCCATTAACCCTACCCCGACAATCACCCTGTTTCGCTGCCGTCCTCACCCTGCGTCGCCGCATTTTTGCGCTACGTATGAGCTGCGAATGCCGCCACTCGCATTCGCAAGGGTCACCGATCATGGACGTCAATCGCCGCCATCTCTTAGGTGCATCCGCCGGCGCGGCGAGCGCGCTCGCGATGTCGACGGACACCGCACGCGCGGCACAGCTCGCATTCTCGCTCGGGCGCGACGCCACGCAATATGGCGTCCATCCCGGCAGCCCCGACGACCAGACCAAAGTCATGCAGCGCGCAATAGACGAGGCCGCACGGGCGCAGGTACCGCTGGCGTTGCCGCCCGGCGTCTATCGCGTAGGCCAGCTTCGCCTGCAAAGCGGCACGCAGCTTGTCGGCGTGCGCGGCGCGACCCGGTTTGTCTTCAACGGCGGCGCGTCGATGCTGTCTGGCGAAGGCGCAAGCAACATTGGCCTGGTCAACATCACGCTCGACGGCAGCGGCATTCCCCTGCCGACGCGGCGCGGCCTTGTACATTGCCTCGGCGGCCGCGATGTCCGCATCTCCGATTGCGAGATCACCGGCAGCGGCGGCAACGGCATCTGGCTGGAAAATGCTTCCGGCGACGTCAGCGGCAACATCATCACCAGGTCCGCCACCACCGCGATCGTGTCATTCGACGCGCAGGGCCTGCAGGTCGCGCGCAATACCATCCAGGGCACCAACGACAACGGCATCGAAATCCTGCGTACGGCGATCGGCGACGACGGCACGCTGGTCGCGGACAACCGCATCGAGGACATCAAGGCCGGCCCCGGCGGCTCCGGCCAATACGGCAACGCCATCAACGCGTTTCGCGCCGGCAATGTGATCGTGCGGGGAAACCGGATCCGCAACTGCGACTATTCAGCCGTGCGCGGCAATTCGGCTTCCAACATCCAGATCACCGGCAACAGCGTCAGCGATGTCCGCGAGGTGGCGCTTTATTCCGAATTTTCGTTCGAGGGCGCCGTGATCGCCAACAACACCGTGGACGGCGCGGCGCTCGGTGTTTCCGTCTGCAATTTCAACGAGGGCGGACGCCTCGCGGTCGTGCAAGGCAACATCATCCGCAACCTGTTGCCGAAGCGTCCCATCGGCACCGCGCCGGATGATGACGCCGGCATCGGCATCTATGTCGAGGCCGACACCACCGTGTCAGGCAATGTGATCGAGAACGCGCCATCGTTCGGGATCGTCGCCGGTTGGGGCAAATATCTGCGTGATGTCGTGATCTCGGGCAATGTGATCCGCAACGCCTTCGTCGGCGTCGGCGTGTCGGTGACCCCGGGCGCGGGCACGGCGCTGGTCAGTAACAACGTGATCTCGGAGGCGCCGCGCGGCGCGGTGGTCGGGCTCGATCACGCGCGCGCCATTACGCCGGATCTTTCCGCCGAAGGCGCACAGCGCTTTGCCCAGGTGGTGGTGGGCATCAATGCGGTGCGGCGGTAAAGTATTGACAGCAAGCGAAGGTGCGTCATCCCGGATGAGCGCAATTGCGCTCACTCGCGAGGTGTGCCAGCATTTGCGAGCCTCGAAGGATGACTGGTGGGCATCTACATTTACATGCTGCGTTGCGCGGATGGATCCTATTACATTGGAAGCGCGATGGGCCATGACCTCTCTGTGCGTCTCGATCAGCACAATGCTGGATCATATCAAGGATATATTTTTTCGAGGCGTCCGGTGGTTCTCATCTGGTCTGAATATTTCGATAGGATCACGGACGGAATTGCCGTCGAACGCCAGATCAAGGGTTGGAGCCGGGCTAAGAAGGAAGCACTTATTCGCACCGATTGGACAAGTTTGAGTAAGCTCTCCCGTCGTCGAGCCGGAATGGCAAAGAGCAGATGAGGATGTCATCCTTCGAGGCTCGCCGAAGAGGCTCGCACCTCCAGCGATAACGGCGAAGCCGTTACGCAGGGATGACGTTCACCAGCTACAGCGCGTTGTGCAGCAGCGGATAGCGTTCCGCGATCGCCGCCAGGTCCGACCTTGCCGCTGTCGTGTCGTTGCCCATCGCCTGCGCGGAAAGCGCATCCGGCGCAACACGCGCGTCGGACAGCGGCAGAACCGAATTCTCGAGCGTTTGTTTGGTCGATATCTCCGCTCGCGGCCGCAGATGAAGCTGATCGCGCCGGCTCCCCTCGCGCGATAGCACCGCAGTGGCGCGGCCAAGCCAGGACATGTCGATGGCTGTGTTGTTGCGGGATGCCTCGCGCGACACGAGATCGCGCCAGGTTTCCACCGCGGCCTTGGCCTCCCGGATATTCTCCAGAAATGCGGGTTCGCTGTGAAAGCGCCGCCAGCGGCCGGTCTCGAACAATTCGGTGAGGTATTCCAGGCGCCGCTCGGCAAGGGTGCACCAGCGCGCGACAATGTCGCGGCCGCCCGCCACGTCCAGTCGATGTGTCATGAACCTGCCCGCTAGGAGAAAGACGGACGCGAACGCAACCGGACGAATCAATCACAGGTGACAAATATATTTTGTGGAAAACCCTAACAAAGTCTAGCGGGTCATCACTGGCGGATGCAGCCGGTCGAGCGCCCCCCGCAATCGCTGGGGTTTTCGGGCCCGATCCCCCATCAAGCGATGCGCGGGCATGAGGCGGCGCATCGGTTGCACAGACTTCCAAATTCGCCGCCGCGGGACATGGCTTGGCGAAACACCGCCAACAACGAAAGACCCGTCCGGGGGGACAACCGGACGGGTCAAGCCATATGGGCGCTTGGGGTGGATGGGCGCTCGCGCCGAATACAGCCTCGATGGGGAGGAATTACCGCTCCCACATTCATTGGTCGCGGCAGGTACGCTGAACGTTCAATGCCGTCAGCGAATTTTTTAACGTTTCTGGCCGGCTTTTTTGGACGGAAAAATCACTGCGCAGTGGGCTTTGTTTCGCCTGCGGCGGGCTTTGCTTCGCCTGCGGCCGGCTTGTCGGGCGCTATCGTGGCGAGCGGCTGATTCAAGGCCCTCGTCGGGGAAACTTCCTGCCGGTCGGGCAGGCTTTCGGTGGCAGGCTTGGCCGAAACCTCGGCGACCGGTACCGCCTGCGAGGTAGAGGCGGCCGACACCGCGGCAAAAGCATCCGCTTCGCCGGCGCCGAACTGGTCGTCCCGGCCGGGCGGGCCGAGATCGCGGGCGGTCTTCGTCAGGATCGCCCGCACCTCATCCGGCTTCAACGCCGGATTGCGCTCCAGCATCAGGGCTGCCAGGCCACTGATATAGGCGGCGGAAAACGAGGTGCCCGACGTCATCTGGTATTTTTCGTCGGGCGCCGGCAGGAAGATATCCACGCCTGGCGCCGCTATCGCGATGTAGCCGCCCCGGTTCGATGCGGCAAACAGCTTGTCCTGGGCATCGGTAGCGCTGACCGCGATCACATTCGTGTCAGCGGCGGGATACAGCGGCGGCGATTTCGCTCCGGCATTGCCGGCGGCCGCCACCATCACAATGCCCTTGGCGGCGAGCGCTGCGATACCGCGTTCGATCAGCGCATCCTTGGGGCCGGCGAAGCTCATATTGACGATCTGGGCACCGTGCGCCGCCGCATAGTCCAACCCCTTCAGGATCACATAAGAGGTGCTCACCGCGCCCTTTGACGCGGCACCGAAAGCGCGGATCGCCAAGATCCGTGCCTCTGGCGCGCTCCCCATCAGCCGCGCATGCGACACGATCGCGCCGGCTACGCCGGTGCCGTGGACATGCGGACCTTCCTTGCTGCCGAGTGCATCAAAGGAGTCAATCATCGCGCTCGCGAATTCGGGATGTTTGACGTCGACACCGGAATCGATCACGGCGACGGTGACGTTGGCGCCATGGGCCAGCCTATGTGCCTGCGGCAAGCGAAGTTTCGCGTTCGCATATTGCGCCGGATCGCCCTCGGTCAATTCGGTGTTCTGCTGTTGCAGGACGTAGCGGAAGTTCGGCTGCACCGAGCGGACGCCGGTATCGGCGCCAAGTTCGCGGCTCGCCGCCTCCATTGTCCTGCGGTCGGTAATGCGGAACAGACCGATGGTGGCGCCGATCAACGGAAAGCTCTGCGACTCCACACGCCTCAGGCCGTGGCGCCGCGCCAGCGCGTCGGCCTGTGCATCGGACAGCGCGCCATCGATCTCGGCCACCAGTTCATTCGCGACGCGCGAATTGAGCGCGGTCTGCGGCGTCATGCGGTTCGCATCGTTCCCCGCGTTATTGCCCGACAAGCGGCCGTTGTCGCCATCCCCCGAAGTGACAGGCTGGTCCGAACAGTCGCCACTGCTTTCACGATAGGCATAACTGCAGGGCGGGCGAATCCTCAATGTCGATACGCCAACACTCGTAACCGCCCTGCCCGCGACGTTGGGATTGATCCGCGTCCGAATGTCGTGATTGACCCGCGCCGTCACGTTGGGATTGGTCCGTGCCGCCAGATTGGGGCGGATGGTAGGAACCCGCGACGTGAGATTGAGGTTCGGCGTGCGCATGATGCTTTGGGCGTGCCCCGGAGAACTCCCGAAAGACGCAAGCGGCAGCATCGCAGCGATCAAGGCCAGCGCCCCGCGCCGCATCTTCATCCGCCAACTGGCACCATTCTGGATCATGAGACCTCGGGTTCACGCAAGCTGCGCGTATTCAGCCAGGCGGCAGGATTGGCAAATTCCGATGCGCGCAAGCATTGGAACACGAAAGCCTTACGCCTTAAGGCGTCGCCACCGCGAGACTGACGATCTTCTCGTTTTGCAGCCTGCCCAATAGAGCGGCGACTTCATCCTTGCTCATCACCCTGTTGCCGAACTGCAGCCGAAACATGCCGCCCTTGGCGCCGTCGATGATCGAGGCCTGATATTTGTCGAGCAACGCCGTGATGTCGGCGACGCGCGCGTCCGGCGCGAACCGAACCAGCGCCCGGGGCAGCGCTGCCGCGCCGAGATCGCGGGTGATGGGCTCGTTGGTGCTCAACGATGCGGTCTCGAACGAGGCGGGCCGGTTATTGATCAGCACCGCGCCGATCACGCCGGCCTGCAACAGGAGCGCCAGCCCGCCAAGGCTCGCCGACCAGGCCAATGTTCGCGGCGAGAGCTTCGCGAAGAAACCGGTAAACCGCGCGGCGACACTGAGCGAGGAGTGCGCCTTGCGCGCCGGCTCCGCATCGATCGCCGCGAACAACTTCTGCATGGCGCGCGTGGATGGCGCACCGAGGCTCTCGTTGAGATGAATGGTCTCGGCATATTCTTCGCGGATCACGGCATATTGCCTGGCGAGTTCCGTATCGCGGGCAAGCGCTTCATCAACCCTGCGGGAATCACGCGCATTCAACGTGCCGGCCGCATGCCAGGGCAACAGCATTTCAATTTCACTGGGCTCTCGCTCCAGCATTTTGTTGCTTGTCGCCATCATGGCCAGCCTCGCTCCACGCCGGCTGCCTTCAGCAGTTCGGCCAATTTCTTGCGCGCATAGAACAAGCGCGTCTTCACGGTGTTCTCGGGTATGCCGACGATTTCCGCTACCTCTTCCACGGATTTCTCATGGTAGTAGACGAGATCGACGATCTCCCGATGCTCCGCCGTAAGTGCGGTCAGACATTTACGCAACGTGTCACTGGTATCCTTCTTCTGCACCACCACTTCCGGATCATCGGACGCATCCTCGATCGCATTGGCGGCCTCATCATCCAGTTCAACATCCTTCCTGCGGCGCAGCGCAGACAGGGCCTTGAATCGTGTAATCGCCAAGAGCCAGGTGGAAACGGCGGATCGGCCTTCGAACTTGCCGGCCTGGCGCCACACATCGAGGAACACCTCGCTGATGAGGTCTTCCGCGACCTGTTCGTCCCGCACGACCCGAAGCCCGAAACGGAACACCCTGACATGGTGCCTACCGTACAGCACCTGCATGGCGAGCCGGTCGCCTTGAGCGATCCGAGCGATCAGGACTTCGTCCGAAGCCGCCTGTGTCGCACTCAATGGCCGTCTCGCAAGGTTGGTCGGATCGGGGTGGCGGGTGGTTCGATCGGAATGGCAAGATTCTTCAAATTATAGCAATAGCCGGACTGAAACTGTGACCTACCGCACATAACGCGTTTGCCCGCGGCCATTGTCGCCCGGCGAAGAAGGTCGCAATTTAGGTATCATAATACAGAAAAGCCCGCCTAGCTAACGGCTCTGGTCCAACACAGCCGAACCGTCCGGTTCCAACCATATCAAGGCTTGGCGCACAAACCAGCGTTTGAATGATCGATCTGTCCTCGCCGCGGCTGGAGATCGTCCAGCGCCCCCGGGGCCGCCGCCGCGGCTAATTTCGACGACCAAACAAGGACAAAGCCAGCCAGCGGCGACCAGGATTGGCTGGAAAGATACCAAACCTAAAGGCTTTGCTCCCTAGACTTCCGCCCGATGCATTTCACCGACGGCGGACATGAGCAGCGCAGCTTCATTGCTTCAAGGCCAGGGCTCTGACGGCGCACTCGCGCACGCCACAGGCCTGCCTTCGGATGTCTTGAGGCGCCGCGTCGGCCAGCGCCGGCAGATGCTCATGGTGCAGGTTGCGAGTTACTCGCTGATCACGCTGGTCCTGCTGATTTATTGTTATGCCGGCACGATCTCGGCCATGATTCCCTCGGTCTATTTCCTGTCGGGCATCGGATTGATCGGATTTTTTGTCGTGCTGTCCGAAGCCCGTGTCAACGACAGGTTCAGCGATCATTATCTGACGATCTTCCAGATTGGCGGTCATGTCGCGCTCCAGCTGGTCTTTTTGCTGGCGGCGTCTGAAATCGGATATGCCTTTCTCAGCGTGATATTCTTGATCTTTGGATTCGGCGCGCTGCGGATGACCTCCCAGCAGGCGACCATTGCGTGGACTCTCACGACGATGGGCCTGGCTCCGATTTTCCTGCTCACCAGCATGTCGATCGGCATGCCTGTCGCGACGCATATCGAGCGTCTCGCGGCGATGCTCTGCTACGTCATTACGATCGGACTCTGTGCGACCGTGGGACTCTACGGCAGTTCGCTGCGCAAGATGCTCTACAAGCGCAGCTTCGAACTCAAGGAAGCCAACAAGCGCATCGAAGAACTGGCCGAACTCGACGAGCTGACCGGTTCGTTCAACCGCCGTTGCATCATGCGGATGCTGGGTGAAGAGATCTCCCGCGCCCATCGCACCGCGGCACCCTGCTCGATCGCGCTGATCGATCTCGACTACTTCAAGCGCATCAACGACACCTACGGACACCCGACCGGCGACGAGGTGCTCAGGACATTCGCCATTACCGTTTTCGCCAACATCCGCAATTTCGACCGGTTCGGCCGCTTCGGCGGCGAGGAATTCCTGCTGGTGCTGCCTGATACGCCCCATGACATCGCCGTGCGCACCCTTGACCGGCTGCGGGCGATCATCGCCGATCTGGACTGGAGCGCGTTCTCGCCGGGCATGCGGGTGACCGTTTCGGCGGGCGTCGCGACGCTGAGACCGGATGAGACTCCGGACACCTTTCTCGCGCGCGCCGACAGCGCGCTCTATCAAGCCAAAGCCCGGGGACGCAACCGCATCGCCAGCGCCTGATGCGATCTACCATTTCCCGTGGACGAAGAAACCGTCGCCGGTCAATACGAAAGCCACTCCAGGACAGAGTCATGAGTTCGAAATCCGCCTCCACTTCAGAGAACCTGCTTGACGAGTTGCAGGTCACGCTCGCGCATGGAACCGTCGCGCGCCGGGTCGAAACCCTGCGCCGCGTCACCGATCTCTTCATCAATGGCTCGGTCGACTTTTCCGACGATCAGATCGAGCTGTTCGACGATGTCTTCCAATGCCTGATGCTTCACATCGAGAATTCCGCCAAGGCGCTGCTCTCCAATCGCCTGGCTCCGGTTGACCGCGCGCCACCGCTTACGATCCGCGCGCTTTCCTTCGACGATGCGATCGAGGTCGCAGCGCCGGTGCTGTCCCGATCGGAACGGCTTGACGACGAGGCGCTGATCGAGACCGCGCGCAACAAGAGCCAGGCGCATTTGATGGCGATTTCGACGCGCCGGGTGCTCAGCGGCGCAGTCACTGACGTGCTGGTGCTGCGGGGCAACGACGAGGTGGTCCAGAGTACCGTCAACAATCCTGGCGCAGAATTCTCGGAGCGCGGGTTCACGCGGCTGGTCAATCGCGCGGAGGGTGACGACAACCTTGCGACCTGCATCGGCCTGCGCCCGAATATCCCGCGGCACCTCTACCTGAAATTGCTGGCGAAGGCCTCCGCGACGGTACGGGCCCGGCTCGAGGCCGCCAATCCTCCGCTGGCCGGCGACGTATCGACTGCGGTGCAGGAAGCGACCCGGAGGGCCCGCATGTCGCCATCGGCCATCACCCAGCAAACCGCCATCGCCCATGCGCTCGTGAAATCCCTGTACGAAGACGGCAGGCTTGACGAGCATCAGGTGGCGTCGTTCGCCGAAGCCGGCAAATTCGATGAAGCCAACGCCGCCATCGCGGCACTTGCCAACGTGTCCGTGTCGATTGCCGAGAATATGATGGTGGAAACCCGCGCCGAGGGCGTCATGATCCTGGCCAAGATTTCGGGGATGTCCTGGTCGACCGTCAGGGCGCTCATCAAAATGCGCGACGTTCTCTCGGGCAATCAACCGTCCGATCTTGAAGCCTGCCAGGCCACCTACGAGCGGCTGCGGCCCTCGACGGCACAGCAGGTGCTTCGCTTCCACCGGATGCAGACGACGTCGACGCCCGCTCCGGCGCCGTGAGCAGGCAATAATCCCAAACCGGGGTGTCGTCCTTGCGAACGCGAGGACCCCTAACCACCAGCGCTAATTGTTGCAGAAGGCCTCTGCCACATCGCTCCGATGACAGGCCGCGGCGCCGCGAGTTCTAAAATCTGAGCATCCTCGACCCCGCCAGCGCCCCGACAGCGGTCACGAGCGCGGTCGCGATCGTGTACCAGGTCGCCACGAACAGCGGTGAATCATCGGTACAGTGCGAAGCATACAGGGTTGCCGCAAGTCCTGCCGACAACAGTCCGGCGATGGCGCCTGCGACCGCGGGCCGCGCCGGCGCGCCGTGACGCAGGCCGATCAGCGCCCCCGCCAGCAACGGCAGCGACATCAGCGGAATCGCCGTCATGCAAATCCGTGAATTGCTGCCGATCAGGCGTGTCATCATCGGCAGGCGTTGCGGCATCATCATCTCGCCTGCAATCCCGGTTGCCAGAATTCCGGCCGGGATCAGCAGCAGCCACGCCCAGCCCCTCAGCGAAGCCTCCGGCCGTGACAAATGCAGGCTCACCACGACGGCCGAGATCGCCAGCGCCAGGGTAACGACGAACTTCAGGTCGAAGAACGGGTTGTGCATCGCCGTCATGACGTCGGGCCGAACGCCCAACTCGGCGAGGAACATCGCCACCGAGACCGGTGCCGCAGCCAACAACGCCAGTGCCAGCACAAATCCGACCGGACGCGCGCGGTGCAAATTATCGGCGGCAAGCGTTCGAATGAGCTGTTCGGTTTCCATTCTCATTGTTCCCGCAGTTTGGCGGTGAGGCTCGCGAGCGCGCGATGCAGCGCTACACGAACCGCGCCCTCGCTCATCGCGAATTTCGCGGCCGTATCCCTGATCGACGCACTTTCGACGGCGATCGACTGCAACACGTCGCGCTGGCGGGCAGGAAGGGACTGGAGCTGGGCTGCGATCTCGCTCGCGGAGGCGGTTTCCGCGGCAGGTTCATCCGGGATGGTTTCGGCGAAATCGTCGATGTTGACGAAAACCCTTCGGCCGCGGCGACGCAAGGCGTCGATCAATTTGTTGCGGGCGATCGCAAACAGCCAGGGGGCGAACGGCGCGTTGGCGTCCCAGGTATGCCGCTTCAGATGCACCGCCAACAGAATGTCCTGCACGACGTCCTCGGATTGATCGACCGGCTGGCCGGCCCGCGCCAGCCCGCGGCGCGCCCCGGCCCGCAACACCGGCGTGACGGCCTTGAGCAGGCGATGATACGCTGCACTATCGCCGGAAATGGCCAGCCGCATCAGGCTGGTCCACTCGTCCTCAGTTTCGCGCACGCGCGCTCCCACACTTCAATTCGGTCGATCTTTCAATTTGTTACGCCGGCGAAAGCCGATCACGAATTCGTGATCAATGACCCTTCGTGATCAAACACGGCTCCGGAAGCGTTGGAATTGCGGACATCTCGATCGGGAATCGCAACAGCAGGTTTTCACTGGAAGGCTCATAACACCGATCGATCCGGCTGACACCCATCCGATTGCTCCGAGCGGATTTCACAAGGGAGCGGCCGGGGACACCCTGCCCCGGGATGGCGCCGTTGCCCCGTTTTCGCCGGACTTGTCAGAAGATTCCCTTTTTTTGCCCCGCTGTGGACATGCCCTAAGTTCTCATTCCCGCCCTCGGGGCTGGCAAATGGGGAGATTGCCAAATGATCATCAAAGCCAGCGGGCTTTCGGCGTTGATCCTAGCAACAGGGCTGTTTGTGTGCTTCGCCGGTCCGTCGCTGGCGGCAACAGGCGCGGATGATTCGACCGCCGAATTCGAAATCGGAAAATGCGGCGGGAGCACCGCTTGCACTCCAAAAAAATATCAGACACGGCGCGCATCACAGGAACCACTACGCGCACCGCAAATTCCACAAGGTCGCGTTGAAGCCTGCCGAAGACACGAAAGCCGCCGCGACCGATGTCGCTGCCGACAGCAGCGCGGCCCCGCCGAACCTTCCGCTGGCGGTCGCCGACGCCTATGCGCAACTGCCGTCCCCCGCCGCGCCAGGCAACGACACCATGGCGATGACGGCGCGGGCGAACGATCTTCTTCAGGCCGTGCCCGACCATCCGGCTGACGCCAAGACCGACAACAAGGCCGACAATCAGACCCTGGTCGTCGCCGCGGACCAGCTCAACGATGTCGATCGCGCCTTGCACGAAGGCAACGCGCCGGCGGCGACCTCGGCAAATCCGCCGGCCGCGCCCGTGATGGCCAATGGCCAGGAAAGCTCTACCTGGGACCAGACCTCCCTGATCGGAAAAATCTTCATCGGCTTCGGCGCATTGCTGACGATGGCCTCGGCCGCACGCATGTTCATGGCGTGAGGTATCGCCTCGTCCCGGACGAGCGCAATTGCGCTCATCCGGGGATGACGTGGCGCTTGCGAAATCCCCCACTTGAAGCCCATCCCGCCAGCAGGCACATTGCCGGCACAGTGAAGCGCGGGGTGGACCATGAGCACGTTCGAACACATCATCGTCGAAAGCAAAGGCGCAGTCGGCATCATCACGCTTAACCGCCCGAAGATGCTCAACGCGCTGTCTTTCGGCGTGTTTCGCGAAATTGCCGCCGCGGTCGACGATCTCGAGGCCGACGAGGCGATCGGATGCATCCTGCTGGCAGGCGGCGAAAAGGCGTTCGCCGCGGGCGCCGATATCAAGGAAATGCAGCCGAAAAACTTCATCGACATGTTTTCCAGCGATTTCCTCACGATCCGCGGCGACCGCGTTGCCAACTGCCGCAAGCCGACCATTGCCGCCGTCAGCGGCTATGCACTCGGCGGCGGCTGCGAACTGGCGATGATGTGCGATATCATCATCGCCGCCGACACCGCGAAGTTCGGCCAGCCGGAAATCACGCTCGGCACCATTCCCGGCATCGGCGGAACCCAGCGGCTGACGCGAGCGGTCGGCAAATCCAAGGCCATGGATCTGTGCCTCACCGGACGAATGATGGATGCCGCGGAAGCGGAGCGATCCGGCCTGGTCAGCCGTGTCGTGGCCGCGGACAAACTGATGCCGGAGGCGCTTGCCGTGGCGGAAAAGATCGCCTCGATGTCGCGCCCTGCGGCAGAGATGGCCAAGAGCGCCATCAACCGCGCCTTCGAGACCCCGCTCTCCGAGGGGCTCAACGTCGAACGGGACCTGTTTCATTCCACCTTCGCGCTGGAGGATCGCTCCGAAGGCATGGCGGCGTTCATCGAGAAGCGCAAGCCGGTGAACAAGAACCGGTAGGCCTACCCCGCCCTGCTCCGCGCCAGCGCAGCGCTGACCAGCGCGCGGTAGGCGCGTTCGGAAAGGTTCGCAGGACGATCGAGGCCGAGCCGCGCCAGACATTCCCGGTCGGCCGCATCCGGGACGTGCGTCAAACCCTGCCACAACAATCCCGCCAGACGCAGCGGCGTGTGTTCCGCGGCCTGCAGGATCAGCAAAGCCGGAAGCAGGCGCTGCTCGGCGGCGGTGAAATCGCTGCCGAACGGAAACGACGGCAGCAAGCCGGCCTCGCGCGCCGGTTTCAGCGCGTGTGCGATCCGATCCGGATAATTTTCGCGATGCGCCGCCGCAATCTCATGGTTCTTCGGCAGCTTGCCGGCATCCTTGGCTTGCCGCGCCAGTTCGTTCTGAAACCGGGAGTCAGTAACCTGCAGCATCGCCGCGATCACGTCGGCGTCGGATTTTCCCCTGATATCGGCGATGCCGTATTCGGTGACGACGACATCGCGCAGGTGCCGCGGGATGGTCTCGTGGCCATAGCTCCAGCGGATATTGGACTGGGCTTTGGCGCCGGCCTGCCGGGTCGCTTCGAGCGTGAGGACCGAGCGCGCGCCCTCAAGCGCGAACGCCTGCGCCACGAAATTATATTGGCCGCCGACGCCGCTTACGACCTGGCCGTTCTCGAGGCCATCGGAAATCGCCGCTCCCATCAAGGTCGCCATCATGACGCTGTTGACGAAGCGGGCGTCGACGCGGGCGCGCCGCTTCAGGTCCTCTTCGCCATAGAGTTCATTTGTGAAGGATACCGGCATCATCCTGATCCGCGCGATCCGGTCCGGCGGCATCTCCCGCAAGCTCCGGTAGAATGATTTCGGCCCGAGAAAAAAAGCGCCATGCAGGATGGCGCCGTCGACCTCGCGCTTGAGAATGCCGGCGTCGATCAGGCCGAGAAAGGCCGCAAACAGCATCTCGCTGACGCCGTAGAGGCCCTGTTCGAACGATCCGGTATGCAGGCCTGCGAGTTGCTCCGGTCCGGGCACAAGCCGCTTCATGATCCCGTGATATTGCGCATTGTCGCGATGACGAACGATCAAGCCCTGCGCCAGCGCATCGCCGACCTGCCCGATGCCGATCTGCAACGTGCCGCCGTCGCGGACCAGGCCTGCGGCGTGAAGCCCGATGGCGTATCTGGTATCCGTAATCGGTTCGGCCGGCGGCGCGAACAGCGGAAAATCGGTCGCGGGGCTATCGAGCACCGCGCTGAATTCCTCCCCGGACAGATCCCCGGGACCCGGCATGAACGGCAGCTCGGAATTGACCTGCCCGATCAATTTGAACGAGGCGCGGCCTTCGGCACGCGCACGCAGGAGATCGAGCGGGGTGTCGGTGTTGCAGCTCAGGCTATAGCGGGTAACGCCGTCGACGACACGCTTGGCCACGAGTTGAGCGATGACATTCAACCCGCGTGCCAGCAGATATGACGAAACGTGGGTGTAATTCGCGGAAACATAATGCTGTTGCGCGAAGGGAACATGCATCCACCGCCCCGCCAGAAAGAAGAACTCGTTCACCCTGATATTGGGTGGCAGCGCATTGGCACGCAGCGCGCCGGCATAGGCGAGATCGGGATAGCCGCCAAACAGGCGGTCGATCACCGGCGCGATGAAGCGCCACTGGACCAGATTTTTCGGTCTCGGCTTTTCCAGCGTCAACGCGGTGAAGAATGTCAGGTTGATCGACCGGTCCGCGACCGCGCGCGCATAGAGCGCGTTGGCGATGTGGTTGGCCTTGCCGAGCGCGAGCGGCAAGCCAACCACCAGATTGGTCCCGACGTCGCGGATGATATCCTCCGCGATGGCCTCGGCATTGGAAAACAATTTCGGCATGGACTTTCCTTAACCCCGCGATATGGCCGAAATAGCCGGTGGCGCCCCGAAGAATCGCGCGTCAGGGCGTGAGGCTAATACACTTCTGCGCCCATCGCTAAGCGGTCCGCCGTGACCTGCAAAGGCCGAAGGTTGTTCAGCTTGGCTATTTTGGGCCGTTGAAACGTCCGGCTGGCACTAGCCGGCAGGCTGCGATAACAGCTTTGTCAACGGCGCCGGCGCTCTGCTCAGGCTGGGAATGCCGCAAGCGCCTGGGTCTAGCTATCTTCACGCGGGAAGGTCATGACAATGAAATTGTATTACGCAACAGGCACCTGCGCGCTGGCTTCTCACATCGCCTTGGAGGAAGCCGGTGCCGAATATTCGACCGTGCGGATCAACTTCGCCGTCAATGAACAGCGCTCGCCGGAATACCTCGCCATCAATCCCAAGGGGCGCGTCCCGGCCCTGGTCACCGAGCGGGGAATACTGACGGAAACGCCGGCGATGCTGGCCTTCATTGCCCAGAGCTTTCCGAAGGCGAAACTCGCGCCGCTGGATGATCCCTTCCGCTTTGCCGAGGTGCAGGCTTTCAACAGCTATCTGTGCTCGACGGTACATGTGGCCCATGCCCACCGCATGCGAGGAACTCGCTGGGCCGATGATCCGGCCGCAATAGAGGCGATGAAACGCAAGGTGCCGGACTCCGTGGCAGCCTGCTTCGAGCTGATCGACCAGAAAATGCTGCGAGGGCCATGGGTGATGGGCGAAAGCTACACGATCTGCGACCCCTACCTGTTCACGCTGGCGCAATGGATGGAAGGCGACAGCGTCGATCCCGCGCGATTTCCGAAGGTCAGGGATCACCGAAACCGAATGTCGGAAAGGGCGGCCGTCCGCAAGGCGGTCGCGGAGGAGCCCATTCAGAGTCCGTGAGTTCGTACCGCACGATTGAAGGCCCCGATGCGCGCTTCAATCACGTCCAAACCGAAGCCTTCAACCGGCAAAACCGGACAATCGGCATTTCCGAGATTAACCCGTAACCGGACATGCTGGGGACAAGCCAAAATTTTAGCAGGCGGTGCGGATTTATTTTTCTCCGCGTTCAATTGTTACGATGGGGTGTGGCCTCCACTCGCGCGCCAACCTTTCCGCCTCCGAAATTTGCGCGCTCGTCATAAGCGCCATAAGCCTGTCTCGTTGTTCTAACGCTGTGTATTTCGACGTATCGACCAGCTTGATGCCAAGCGGTGCAGGCGGCTTTGTATCGCCAAACGCTATGGCCAAAGTGAACCACATGAGCGCCCGGACATAGTCCTGAGCCGTGCCGCGACCTGACGCATACATGGCCCCGATATTGTACTGCGGACTGTGTATCCACGTGTTACCGGGTCGCTCGTAAATCTTGTTCGCCGCACGCCGGTACCATCGAAATGCCTCGGCATCATCCTGCGCAACGTAAAAACCGTGTTCGTAAGCGACGCCAAGAACATTTTCCGCGTAGGAAGAGCTTTGATCCGCAGCGATGCGATACCACTTGAAGGCTTCGCCAAAGTCTTGCGGCACGCCGAGTCCCAGAACATAGCTATCCGCGAGATTGTTTTGGGCGACGACCAAGCCACCCCGATCCGCAGCAAGGCGAAACCATTTCACCGCCTCGGCTTCGTTTCGCTCGACACCCTGGCCTTGTTGATACAAAAACCCTACCTCATTCTGAGCGTCCGGCAACCCCTTGTCCGCTGCAAGTCGCAGCCACCTCATTCCCAAAGCGTAGTCCTGCGGGACGCCCAGGCCTTTGACGTACATGATCCCGAGAAGGCGTTCAGCATAGGGGTTGTCTTGATCCGCCAAGGTCCCGAGCAAATGCAGAGCGGTCACGTAGTCGCCAATAGTGATCGCCGCCCGCGCGTCCTCGAGCTCGCCTGCGTTAACAGGAAGGACGGACGCCAAGGTCCATAAAGTGACGGCAAACGATATGAATGGACTTCTGAACACGACGACCATTCCGGGTTCTTGCCTGACTGAAAGCTATGCTGGCTGAAAATGGTGCGTCAATAGCCGACATCCAGGCTGGCTCGGCCTACGGACTTGCTCAAGCATTGCAGCGAACCTCGTCGAAAATGCTACGTTGCATGAGTTCGTTGTTGGCCACTTTTCGGACCTCACTCGATGTCCGACTTGAGTCCGGAATGCGCACCAAAGCGGACCTCGGCCGACCACTCTGAATTTATGGGTTCACGCCTAGTCAGACGTGATCTGGAGGCGTCACCTGGTCCTTCACAACCGTCTTGCGGACGGGGCAGGAAAAGTTCACGCTATCGGCAATCAACAGGCGCGACACAAGCGCCGAGCGGGAGAAGTTTCATGGCGACTGCGCAGGATACGCAGGCAATCGAGCGCCGGACCATCGCCAAGGTGTCCTGGCGGCTTTTGCCTCTGGTCGCGCTGGCCTACTGCATCGCCTATATCGATCGCAGCAATATTTCCTTCGCCGCGCTGACCATGAACAAGGACCTCGCCTTCAGCGCCTACGTCTACGGCTGGGGTGCGGGAATCTTCTTCTTTGGCTATTTCCTGTTCGAGATTCCGAGCAATCTGATTCTGGAAAAGGTCGGGGCGAGGATCTGGATCGCGCGGATCATGATCTCCTGGGGGATCATCTCCGGGCTCACCGCGCTCGTCACCGGGCCGACAAGCTTCCTGGTCATCCGCTTCCTGCTTGGCGCGGCCGAGGCCGGGTTCTTCCCCGGCATGATCCTGTATTTCACCTACTGGTTTCCCTCCGAATATCGCGGCCGCGTGATCTCGACCCTGTTTGTCGCGCAACCGGTCGCCAACGCGGTGGCATCGATTGTCTCCGCCGCCATTCTTGGAATGGATGGCGTGCTCGGGCTGAGGGGCTGGCAGTGGATCTTCATCATCGAGGCATTGCCCGCCATACTGCTCGGCCTTGTCATCCTCAGGGTCATGACGGATCGGCCGGCACGCGCCGACTGGCTTGCGGCTGAGGAAAAAACCTGGCTGCAGATGCGGATCGACAGCGAAAACCGCCAGGTCGAAAGCGCCGGCCGCCTGACATTGATGCGGGCATTGGCCGACCCCCGCGTCGTTGCGCTTTCGGCGATCTATCTGATGAGCGTGACGGCGAATTACGGCATCGTTTTCTTCATGCCGCAGATCATCAAGGGCATCGGCCTCACCAACATGATGACCGGCCTGGTGTCGTCGGTGCCCTACATCATCGGCACCGTCGGCCTGATCGCCTGGGGCTGGTCGTCCGACCGCAACAAGGAGCGCCGCTGGCATCTGATCGCGGCCTCGATCGTCGGCGCCCTCGGTCTCGCCTTCGCGGCCTGGTCCGGCGCCTCCTATTGGGCGCTGCTTGGCATGTCCGCCGCCACCGTCGGCATTTACGGCTCTCGCGCGGCGTTCTGGCCGATGCCCTCGATGTTCCTCACTGGCACGGCGGCGGCAGGCGCGATCGCGTTGATCAATGCCACCGGCAATCTCGGCGGCTATTTCGGCCCCTTCATCGTCGGCTGGATCAAGACTTCCACCAACAGCTTCGAAGCCGGGCTGTATTTCCTCGCCGCCTGCTCGTTCTCATGCGCGGTCATCACCTTCTTTGCCGCGCGCGCGGCGGGCGATCCCGCCGCGATCGCACGCGCGAACGCAGCTGCCGCTGCCGAATAAGACCCAAATAAGAACAAAGGAGGCGCCCCCATGCTCAACAGACGTCATCTTCTGCTTGCCTCACTTGCCGCCGGAGTAGCCATGCCCAACCGAACCGCGCTTGCAAAGGCGTCACAACCATCCACGCCGGTGAATTTCGACGTTCCTGCGGCGGCTTGCGACTGCCACACCCATATTCACGGCGATCCCGCAAAGTTTCCGTTCTTCGCCGGCCGCGTCTACACGCCGGAGCCGGCTTCGCCCGAAGAAATGGCGGCGCTGCACAAGGCGCTGCACATCGAGCGTGTGGTGATCGTGACGCCGAGCGTCTATGGGACGGATAATTCGGCAACCCTGTTCGGCATCAAGTTCCGCGGCAACACCGCGCGCGGCGTTGCCGTGATCGACGACAAGACGCCCGAGAGCGATCTTGACGCCATGGGGAAGGCGGGCATCCGCGGTATCCGCATCAATCTCGCCACCAGCGGCGTCAACGATCCCGGCGTGGGACGCGCGCGGCTGCAGGCCGCGATCGCCCGCGTGAAGGCGCGCGGCTGGCATGTCCAAGTCTATACCAATCTACCCCTGGTCCCGGCGGTCAAGGATCTCGTCGCCGCTTCCCCCGTGCCTGTCGTGTTCGACCATTTCGGCGGCGCGAAGTCCTCGCTCGGTCTGGAACAGCCGGGCTGGGCGGATCTCGTCGAGTTAGTGAAGATGGGTAAGGCCTATGTGAAAATCTCCGGCGCCTACCGGCTGTCGAAGCTCGCACCCGATTATCCCGACGCCGTCCCATTCGCCCGCGCGCTGATCGCGGCGAACGCCGACCGCATCGTCTGGGGCACGGATTGGCCGCACCCGAATTCGTCGTCGGGAAAGCCAGCGACCGAGCTGACGCCGCTGTATCAGATCGACGACGGCCGTCTGTTCAACCAGCTCCCGGTGTGGGCGCCGGACGCCGGCGTCCGCAAGAAGATCCTGGTCGACAATCCGGCGCGACTTTACGATTTTTGAGAATCGGCTCGCGATGCCAGCTGCTCCATGGGCCGGAGCGTTTCCTGAGGATAGCCGCGCAACCAATTGGCGGCCTTGCGCAATCCGCCGAAGGGAAACAGATGGAACCCGGCAATCGACGCCGTCGCGGTCTTCGGCGCCGATTGCAGACCGCGCACGACGTCGTCCGGCCCGGTATCCGTCAAGAGCCGGCCGAAGCGGCCGATCTGGCCGCGCAGCGACCGCATTGAATTGCCGATGCCGCAGCGGAGCGCAAACTTCATCAGCGTGGCCGTGCTCGCCGGACCGGCAACACCGACGATGACGGGCAGGTTGACGCCGCGCGCATCGAGTTCGCTGATAAAGCCCAGGATCGGCGCGCTTTCGAAGCAAAACTGCGTCACGACATCGACGTGGATCTGCGTCTGCTGCCCCCAATCGCGCCAGGCCTCGAAGCCTCTCAAGGCCGCGGCCGCCGTCAGATAGGGATGGCCTTCGGGATGGCCGGCAACGCTTAGCCGCGCGATGCCGCGCCCTTCGATCAATCCGCTGGCGCAAACGTCAAGGCTCGACCGGTACGGGCCCTTCGCAGCCACGACATCGCCGGCGATCAGAAGAAGGCGCGTGACGTCCGCCTCGCCTCGCGCCCGCGCCAGAAAGTCCTCGAGTGCCTCGCGCGACGGCATTTCGCGCGCGGCGATATGGGGCACCGGATTGAAGCCGGCGCGGCGCAGCGCGGCAGCCGTCTCGACATTGTGGCGATAGTCGTCGCCGGGTAGAAAAGTGATCGTCACGTCCGTGCCGGGACGGAAATTGTCCCGCAACTCCGGCAGCTGATTGCCGCGCGACGAAACCTCGACCGAGGCGGCCTGAAGCAACGCCGCGAGTTCGCCGGACGAAGCCTGATCAAATGCGGTCATGGCCCAATCCCGGGATCATGTTTACGCGCGGCGGTGCGCGATCACATAGGTTTCATCGTTGAACCACAGGCCGCCGTACTTTTTCAGCACCCGGTCGGTGGCTTCGAGGTAGCGGCCGTCACGAACGACCTCCGACAGCCTGACATCCTCGATCTGCGCGACGTAGATCGCGGCATTCCAGGCCGCGAACAGGGTCGACGTTCCGATCGGCCCGCTGACCTCGTCGGGCAGCGTGTGCATGCGATAGCGAAAGATCGAACGGGCGTCGGAGGAAGCGTTGAAATTGTAATGCCGCGCCGACGCTCCCAGTTCATGCTTCACCTGACGCAGGATGGCGTAGCGATCGGTCTTGAAGGGATCGTCGCCCGGCCAGACCTCTTCGATGATCTCGATGCCGGGGTCGTGGCCGTGCGAATGGATACCGATCAGCCGGCCACCGGGCCGCAGCGACCGGACCAGCGGGGTCACCACCTTCGAGGCCTTGAATTCGACGCTGGCGCGCGCCCGATAGGGCTGCGAGGCGATGACCAGATCGTAATCGGCCATCACGCGGCCGGGCCGCGGCATGATCGGATCGAGCAGAAACGAGTGATCCTCCCGCCGCAATGTCAGGATGATGGGGCGCATATAGACCGGATTGCCCGTGGTCGGGCTGATCCCGGCGCGCCAGTTCTCGGCCAAGAACCCTTCAAGTTGTCCGATCTGTTCGGCAAAGCCGTGTGCGGTATTGCCCGACAGCGCGACATCCTTCCAGATCAGGCTTTGCGCCGAGGTCGCCGAGCGCGGCGTCAGCCAGGGCGCCTCGGCGTAATAGAGATTGGTAATGACCAGCACGGTGGCCGGGTGCTCGAACAGACGATCCGCCATCTTCTCGAGCATCAACCGCACGTCCTCGTAACTGATCTCCTTGGCAACGACGTAAAGCGGCATGGTCGGGAAGCGGGCGTGCACCGCCCGCATCACGCGCGACAGCACGGTGCCGTCGCCGACACCGGCGTCGAATATCCGAAGCGCCGGCGGCGACGGCTGCAGATTGCCGAGCTCAAGCGAGACGCGGTTGGCGATCTCGGTCTTTTCGCTGCAGGTCGAGACGAACAGAAGGTATTTCTGCCGGTTGTCGAAAAACCGGAAGCCGGGCGGCGTCGGGCCGGCGGCGGCAACGACCCCGTTGCCGGACTTCGCAGCCGCAGACGGCTCGCTTGATCCGGACGACGGCGCGCCGCGGCGCTCGGCCAGATAGGCACGGACCTTGTCGAGCGTGCCGGTGGTGATCCTGGCGCCGTCGCGCAATCTCGATACCAGCTTGCCGTCGTTGACGACCAATCGTCCGAAGGTGGATTCGGCGGTTTGCGTCGCGCGGCAATAGTCCCGGATCTCTCCCAGGATCTGATCAGACGTCCTGGTTTGGGTTTGGCGTTCCGCGATCCGCATGGCGACCTCCTGCGGTTTCATCCCTGGATGCCATCAAGGGACGGCCCGGCACATCGCGTCAACCACAATCAGAGTGGGCAGAAGTCATGGGCATGTGCCCACACGGGCGAACGCCCTTAGCCGCGTTCCGGCCATTGCGGCGGGTGGCTGCCGAGCGGCATCGCCGGGCGCGCCCAGCAGGCGGGCGTTTTCGACAGCTGCGCCGCATGGCGGATCGACCGCAGCGGGCCAAAGCCGGAAGCCAGCTCTTCGACAAAGGGGCGGATCGCTTCGCCGCGCAAATCTTCGGTCGCAAGACCATCGGCCACACGACCGAGATTCCACAGCCATCGTCCGGTCTGCGCCAGCGACAGGCGGACATGCCAGCTGCCGCCTTCGCGCGACTGGCGCGCCTTTGCCATCATGGCGCCGAACGCCATCAGATAGCCGGTGGCGTGATCGAGGATCTGCGCCGGCAATTCCTTCGGCCCATCGACGCCGGCGGCCTGCCCTTCGGCGTGGTTGAAGCCGGTCGCGGTCTGCACCAGCGAGTCAAACCCGCGGCGTTCCGCCCACGGTCCGGCGTGGCCATAGGCCGAGAGCGACACGAAAACGATGCCCGGATTGATCCGCGCCGCATCTTGCGGCGAGAAGCCGAGGTGAGCCAGCGCGCGCGGCCGGTAACCTTGCGAGAAAATATCCGCACTCGAGAGCAGGTCGCGCAAAGCCGCCCGCCCCTGTTCGCTCTTGAGCTCGACAAAACTCGTCAGCTTGCCGCGGCCGGTATCGATCGCGAGCCAGGGAATTGCCGGCAGTTCGGGGCCTGAGATCAACAGCACGTCGGCGCCGTGCGCGGCGAGCGTGCGGCCGGCGACGGGGCCGGCGATCACCCGCGACAGATCGAGCACGCGCAGGCCCGCGAGCGGACGATCCCCCGCGGGCCATGGTTTTGGCGCGGCCTCGCCGATTTTTTCGAATTCGATCAAAGGCAATGCGGCCAGCGCTTTCGCCTGCGGCAGGCCGGACCATTCCTCATAGGAGCGCATCATCGCAACCACGCCATCAGCGGCATAGGCCGCGGTCTCGAAGGCCTCGGCGTCCCACTGCATCAGCGCGGCCTGAACATCGTCGCGTTCGGCCTTGCAATTCAGGACCCGGCAAACGGCATCGCGGTGATGCGGGAAATTGGTGTGCAGCCGCACGAAACGCCGATCGCGGGTCTTGTAGATTCCGGCGATGGCGTCCCAGGCCGGCGGCGGCGGCTTGCCGTCGACGCGCAAATAGCGCTCGCTGCGGCATTCGACCACGGCGTGGCGCATGTCGACGGCGACATCCTGGCTTTGCCGGCTGCGCAATTTCCAGATCTGCGCGGCGGCGAGCCCGGCCGCGGCGATACTGGCTTGCGCCGCGGCGGCGACGCGAAACGACGACGGCAGTTGCGGCTCCTCTCCCGTCAGCGTGACGGCATCGAGCGCGGCAGGATCGCCGCCGGCCAGAGCCCAGAGGTCGGCGAGAATTTCGCGGGGGCTTTGCATGGGGAGGATTCCTTAAGGGGCGTCAGCTGCATCTATATCACCGGCTGTCATCATCCGCGAAAGCGGATGATCCAGTACGCCGCGGCGTCTCAGTTCAATCGCGAAGGTCACGGCGTACTGGATACCCGCTTTCGCGGGTATGACGATTGAGTATATGGCGGGTCCGCCTGCCCTAATGAAAATCCCGCGAGGGCGGCAGGATGCGCACGTTGCGGGGATGGCGGATTTTCTGGGCCGGGTGGTCCAGATGCTCGCGAGGATCGTCATTGAGCGGCTCGATCAGCGCGGGACCGACCGGCATCGCATGTTTCCGGGTGAGCGCGTCATTGGCAAGATCAGCGAGATCGCGGGAGCGATCGAACAGTCGTTCGGCGACGAGATGCACGACCTTTTCCGGGCTACTCTGAATATAGCCTTCGACCAGCACCAGCCGCGAACCCATCACTTCTTTCCGGAAGCGCTCCATCACCTTCGGCCACACCACGATATTGGCGATGCCGGTTTCATCCTCCAGCGTCATGAAGACGACGCCCTTGGCGCTGCCCGGGCGCTGGCGCACCAGCACCACGCCGGCACAGCGGACATATTGCCGGTCATTGGCATCGGACACGGACGCGCAGGCGATGACGCGTTCGCGCGTCAAACCGTCGGCCGCAGAAATTCCATCGGGTGGCCCTTCAGCGACAGGCGGATGGTCTGATAGTCGGCCACCACCTGCTCCGGCAGCGGCATCAGCGGCAAGGGCTCTGCCTCTTCGTCCGGCTGCTCGCGCGCGGCGGCCGTTTCGAACAGCGGCAGCGGCATGTCATCGGGCAAGCGCCGCACCGCCCACAGTGCTGCGCGGCGGTCAAGCCCGATGGAGCGAAACGCATCGGCGTCCGCCAGCAGGATCAGCGCCCGCTTGGGCAAACCGGTGTCGCGGGCAAAATCCTCCAGCGAGGTGAACGGACGGCGTTGTCGCGCGGCGACGATGCGCTCGGCCCAGTCGTCCGTCTCTTCCCCACGGTCATTCCGGGATGGTGCGTTAGCACCAGACCCGGAATCTCGAGATTCTCCGATGTGCAATTGCACATCGTAGTTCATGCTTCGCATGCCCCGGAATGACGAAGGTGAAAAAGTCGCCGTGTCCCGGAATGACGTCTGAATCCGCTTCAGCCGCTCCTCATCCGGATCGTCCCACCTGAACCCGTCGATCTGGCGGAAACCGAGCCGCACGGCACAATACTTCCCGCTTTTCTCCTCCAGCGTATTCTGGGCGTGGCTGAAGGACACATCGATCTCGCGCACCTCGACGCCGTTCTTGCGGGCGTCGCCGACGATCTGCGCCGGCGCGTAAAAACCCATCGGCTGCGAATTCAGCAACCCGCAGCAAAATGCATCGGGGTGGAAATGCTTCAGCCATGACGAGACATAGACGAGCTGCGCGAAGCTCGCGGCGTGGCTCTCCGGGAAACCGTAAGAGCCGAATCCCTTGATCTGGTCGAAACAGTTTTTTGCGAATTCCGGCGCGTAACCGCGCGCGATCATGTTGTTGACCATCTTGGCTTCGAATTTGCCGATGGTGCCGACATTGCGGAATGTCGCCATGGCGCGGCGCAGGCCGTTGGCCTCCTCGGAGGTAAACTTCGCGGCCTCGATGGCGATCCGCATCGCCTGTTCCTGGAACAGCGGCACGCCGAGGGTCTTGTGCAGGACCCTGCGCAATTCATCCTTGTCGCCATGCGCAGGCGATGGCGACGGATAGACCACCTTCTCCTGACCGTTACGCCTGCGCAGATAGGGATGCACCATGTCGCCCTGGATCGGGCCCGGACGCACGATGGCGACCTCGATCACGAGGTCGTAAAATTCCCGCGGCTTCAGGCGCGGCAGCATGTTCATCTGCGCGCGGCTTTCGACCTGGAAGACGCCGAGCGATTCACCCCGGCACAGCATGTCGTAGACCGGCTCCTGGTCCTGGGGGATCGTCGCCAGCTCGTAACGCTCGCCCTTGTGGTCTGCGATCAGGTCAAAGCATTTGCGGATGCAGGTCAGCATCCCCAGCGCCAGCACGTCGACCTTCATCATGTTCAGCGCATCGACGTCGTCCTTGTCCCATTCGATGAAGGTGCGGTCGTCCATCGCGGCATTGCCGATCGGCACGTAGGTATCGAGCCGGTCCTGGGTCAGCACATAACCGCCGACATGCTGCGACAGGTGCCGCGGAAACTCGATCAGCTCGCTCGCGAGTTCGACGGCAAGCTCGACCATCGGATTTTGCGGATCGAGCCCCGCCTGCCTGACCTGCTTGTCGTCGAGGCCCTTGCCCCAGCTTCCCCACACCGTATCCGCCAGCGCCGCGGTGACATCCTCGGTCAGCCCGAGCGCCTTGCCGACGTCGCGGATGGCGCTGCGCGGCCGGTAGTGGATGACGGTCGCGATGATGGCCGCGCGGTGCCGGCCGTATCGCCGGTAGACATATTGCATCACCTCTTCGCGCCGCGAATGCTCGAAATCGACGTCGATGTCGGGCGGCTCCAGCCGTTCCTTGGAAATGAAGCGCTCGAACAACAGATCGACCTTGGTCGGATCGACGGAGGTCACATCGAGCACATAGCAGACGGCCGAGTTCGCCGCCGATCCCCGGCCCTGGCAGAGGATTTTCTGCTCGCGCGCATAACGGACGATATCGTGCACGGTGAGAAAGTAATGCGCGTATTTGAGCTTCCTGATCAGGCGCAGCTCCTTGTGCAAGACCTTCCTGGTCTTGGGCGAAATCCGGACCGGAAATCTCTTGTGCGCGCCCTGCCAGGTCAGGTCTTCCAGATGACGCTGCGCGGTCTTGCCCGGCGGCACCGGCTCGTCGGGATACTGGTATTTGAGCTGATCGAGCGAAAAGGCGATGCGGCCGGCAAACCGCATGGTTTCCGCAATCGCCTCCGGCACGTCGCGGAACAGCCGCGCCATTTCTTCCGCCGGCTTGAGGTAACGTTCGGCATTGGCTTCAAGACGCTTGCCGATGGTCTCGATGGTGGTCTTCTCGCGGATGCAGGTGAGAACATCCTGCAAGGGCCGGCGCGAGGGATGGTGGTACAGCACTTCATTGGTCGCGAGCAGCGGCACGCCGGCTGCCGCTGCGATGCGCGCAAGCCGCGCCAGGCGGCGCCGGTCGTCGCCCCGGTACAACAGGCTCGCCGCCAGCCATACGCCGTCCGCGCGGCTCTGCCGCAACCGATCCAGAACCTCAAGCGCTTTCGCCTCCTCGAAGCGATGCGGCAGCGCCAGAACCAGAAGCTGCCCTTCGGCGAATTCCAGGAGGTCGTCGAGCCTCAAATGGCACTCGCCCTTCGCGGTGCCGTCGCCGCGCTTGCCGCGGGTGAGCAACCGGCATAGCCGGCCGTAAGCCGCGCGATCGCAGGGATAGACCAGGATATCCGGCGTATCGTCGATAAAGACGAGCCGCGATCCGATCAGAAGCTTTGGCTTGTGTTTGACGGCGGGATTATCGAGCTCCTTGTAGGCCCGCACGACGCCGGCCAGCGTGTTGTGATCGGCGATGCCGATGACGGGAAGACGCAAGTGGCTCGCCTGATGCACGTAATCCTGCGGATGCGAGCCGCCGCGCAGGAACGAAAAATTCGTCGTGATTCCGATTTCCGCGTAAGCGTGGCCTCGTCATGCGAACAATCCATGCATGAACCAGTTCGGCTGCACGGCCCTGCCCTCGTGCTGCACTATCTCGCGGTCATAAAGCCCGTCACGATAGAGCCAGAACCGCAAACCCGCCTCGTCCTCGACGCGGAAATAATCCCGCGTCAGCGTCGCGCTTTCCGCGCGCCACCACTCCATGGCGACGCGCTCGGGACCTTCGGCGCGGACCACGGCGTGGGTGGCGCGGCGCCAGACAAACCGCGCCGGCGGACCATCCGGCACCTGCGCGATGACTTTGATCTGTTCCGGCCGCTCGAACAGCCGCAACGGCCGCAATGGCGGCTCACCTGCCGCGCGCGCCGGCCAGACGGCGTGGGCGGCGGCGGCCAGATGATGCTGCGCCGGCGCCGCCATTACCGCGTGCTCCGGAATATGGGTGTCCTGCGGCAGGTGCACGACCACGCGCTTGCCGCCGATGCGCGCGGCGATGCGATCGATCAGGGCGGCGATCTCGTCATTGTCGTGCACATGGGCGTCGAGATCGCGCTGCTGCTGCACGACGATTTCGGTGCGGCTGGCGGACAGACGAATGAGATCGAATCCGAAACCGGGATCGAGCGGATCGCTCAACGCATCGAGCCGCTCGCGAAACAGCCGGTCGATCACCTCACCCCTGGTCACGGGCTGTCCGGTATCGACCGCAATGGTGCGGACCGCGCCATCGGTGCGGAAAAAATGAGCCTCCAGCCGCCGCGCGCCCTTGCCCTGCTGCGCCATCGCCGCGACCAGCATCGAGGCCAGCCCCGACAAGGTCGCCGAGATCACGGCTTCGGTCGCCACCGGCTCGGCGAAACGCTTTTCCACGATGTAATCCGGCAGCGGCTGGCGCGGGCTGATCGGCGCATCGCTTTGCCCCAGCGCCTGTTCCAGTAGCGCCGTGAAACGAGCGCCAAATCTGGCGGTGATTTCATGCCGCGCGCGGCCAGCCACATCGCCGATGGTTTTCAGGCCGGCGCGGCGCAGGCCCGTGACCACGGCCGCGTCAGCGCCGAGCGCCGATACCGGCAGCCGCCTGACCGCATCGGCTTCCTCGCCGGCGCGGATGATGCGGCCATGGGCATGACGGGTCAGCGTCCGCGCGCACACGGCGGTGCCGGCGATGGCGGCGCTGACCGCAAAACCCTGCGCGGTCAATACGCCGCACAACAGCCGCATCATCGCGGCCTCGCCGCCGAACAGATGCGCGCAGCCGGTGATGTCGAGAAACAGGCCGTGCGGGGGATCGAGCGCCACCAGCGGGGTGAAGCGGTCGCACCAACAGGCAATGGCATTCAGCGCGTGGGCGTCGGCGGCTTCATCGGCATCGTACACCTGCACCTCCGGGCAGATGGCGCGGGCATTGGCGAGCGGCAGGCCGACATCGAGGCCGAGACGCGCGGCCGCGTCGTCGAGCGCAAAGATCTGCAGCGCGTTGTTTTGCCTGGCGACGACGATGCTGGGGTCATGTTTATTTGACGCGTTTTCTTTACGCGAACCGGTGTCCACTTCGCTTGAAAACGCTTTGCGCCTGGCGCTTGATGCGGTCGATGGGCAGGCGCGGCAGCCACAGGCTGAGGATACGCCGCCGGTTTTCCGAAAAGGCACTCATCACATTTCCATTCCATGATCCAGCGGCCGACAGGGCCATGACGGTTGCGGACAAGTTGCGCATCGAAAAGCGGCGCGCCCCATGCGCTCCAGGGCGATAGCGCCGGCGGCGAATGCGCCGCGCGCACGATCCATCTGGTCTCGGCCGTCGAGGGCTCGGCTCCGCCGCCATCCGCAGCACCAGACAGGTGGCGCCCGAGGCCTGCGCCGCCAGCGTCAGTTTGCGGCTGGCGACGAGGTCGAGCTGCCGCGCCCCGCCCCAGACTTCCAGCACGACGGCGCCGACCGCATCGCAGGCCAGCGCGTCGGCGGCCGTCCGCAACGCGCTGTCCACATCGGCGGCGCGCACCGTCACCAAGAGGCGCGGATCGAGACCGAGTTCGGCCAGCCCGCTCATCGACACCGCGCCCGATTCAATCTCGGTGAAATCCTGCCGTATCCACACCAGCGGCCGCCGTCGCGGCCACCCGGCCCGCAAGGCCTGCGACAAAACCGGTCGCTGCTGCGCTCTGCCGGCCAGCCTCCGCGAACACTTCGTGCATCGCCCCCAAAGCGAGACCGCCCTGCAGCGTCGCGTCGGCGTCCGCATGCCCGAGCGCCACCCTGCGCGGCGAATACGCCTCGCCATGCGCCTCGATGCGCTCGATAGTGCCGCGCAAACTCGCAAGCGTGTTCGTGCGTGCGCGCGGCCACATGCGCCGCTCCTCGAAAGGTTGGGACCGCCTGCTGGTTCAGTTCAGGGAGAACCCGCGGCCGGCTCATTTGTTCATGATATGTTCTAATATAAAGCTAACATCGGCGGGAGAGTCAATCGGGATTGGAGAGTTTGTTTTTCATGAGCAATCCCAATGGGATCGAGGAAGCCTTCAACGCCCTGCTTGCATTGAGCCGCGCCCGCGGGACTGATCCCCTCCAGAACAAGCGGAAAATCCCGGTATTCTGGCGCAAATGTCACAAGAATTTTGACCGGGCCGCCTTACGTCTCCCGCAAAGGAGACACGCACGCTAACCGTGGTCGAGTCAGTCACGGTGCCGTTGCCAATAGCCGGAAATGACTTGCCGCGTTTCAGCGCTAGGGCTGCTACACGGCTCACCTGATCGCCGTTCGAGACCCGGCGGTTATCTTCCCGCCATGACGACACTTGCGGTATTATGGCGCAAACGCCAAACGGCTGAAACACGGGAGACGGAGGCCGGAATCACAATGAAGCTCAAACGGGGGACGTTTGCAGCGACGTTTTTCCTAGCCTGTCTTGTGACGATGGAACTTGAAGGGGTAGTCTTGGAGGAGATTTAGGGGCTACACCATGCGCGCATTCATCGCCAATTGGCTTTGGCTATTGGTCTTTGCCGCATTCGCCCTTGGATTTATAGTGGGGGCATGGTCCCCCTCAAACGAACCCCCCAAGCAGCAACAAACTGAGCGGGCCAATGATGCAAAGGGCCGCGCCGAAGATAAGAGGCCCCCGGTCTCTCAACTTCATGCCGGACAACAGGCACCAAAGGCTGAAGAGAAAGAGAACCGTTCGATTTGGTCTTGGGTTACTAATTTTTTTGAACTCAAGCTCACCGACGCAATCATCGCGATCTTTACCATCGTGTTGGCGGTCAAAACTTCCGGATTGTTCATTGAAACTGCCGGATTGCGTTCGGCTGCTGACAAGCAATCCCAAGACATGCAGGCGTCGATCAAGGCGGCCACCGATGCCGTCCAAAACGGGATCGCCGCAAACCAAATTGCTGTCATGAACTCGCAGGAGCAATTGCGGGCTTACGTAACTGTGCAAGAGCTTGATATCAAACTCCATCGGAAAGCACCCCTGCCAGGCGCGTATGGGGGCGTTATCGATGGTCCAGTACGCTTCTATCGGTTGGCAATTGCCTTGAAGAACGGAGGTGAAACCCCTGCCATAAACGCAAAAATCAATGTCAATCATGACGTATTCCCGCAGGGAATCCCGGACGATTTCAATTTCCCGGATTCCGATAAGACCGCCGACGCACTGATCGGCCCACAGGTCTTGTGGCTGACACCATCGATGTTGATCGGGGCCATCGAGATGGAAATCGTTGATGCCGCCCGCTATATTTGGGGATGGATAGAATATGATGATGTTTTTGAGGGCACCTTCCGACATCGAACGGAGTTCTGTTTCAGAGTAGTCTTTGAGAGGATCAAGGACACTCGAGAGCCTTACGTTTGGTATGAGGCCCACTCCAGACATAACGCCATCGACCACGATTGCATGCGGCCCCTCAATCCAGCCGAGAATACATACGGGTACCAAAGCCGTCCGCGTCAGCACGGCGCGGTTCCTAACTCACGGAACCCTCCCTAAATCGGGGCGCGTGGCCCCGGTGGCGTTTGCGCCACAATGCCGGAACCCCCATGGCAACAGCCTCATCCAGCCTCCAGACCCTGCGCGAAGAGGCCGCTCATTGCCGCGCCTGCCCGCTCTGGAAAGACGCGACCCAGACCGTGTTCGGCGAAGGCCCGGCACATGCGCCGGCGATGCTGGTCGGCGAGCAGCCCGGCGACAAGGAAGACCTTGCCGGCAAACCGTTCGTGGGACCGGCGGGATTGATGCTCGACCGCGCGCTGATCGAGGCCGGCATCGACCGCAGGAAAGTCTACGTCACCAATGCGGTCAAACATTTCAAGTTCGTGCCGCGCGGAAAGATCCGCCTGCACCAGAAGCCGACGACGTCGGAAATCAAAGCTTGCCGGCCATGGTATGAACGCGAGCTGGCCTTAATCAAACCAGTGCTCGTCGTGGCGATGGGCACGACCGCCGCGCAAAGCGTGTTCGGGAAAATCACGCCGATCAACAAAAACCGCGGCCGCCTGATCGATCTCGATGACGGGATCAAGGCGCTGGTGACGGTGCATCCGTCCTATCTGTTGCGGCTGCCCGATGAAGCCGCAAGGCAGCGGGAATACGAACGTTTTGTCAGTGATCTGAAAATCGCTGCGGCGCTGTTGCGAAAATCGGCGCACGCGGCGTGACACCCCGTCGATGGCAATTCCGTCATGCCATGACGGGTTGGGTGTGCCCGCCTACGACGAAGTCGTGTGGTGCTGACGCCCCGACGCTGGCGTCTTGCTAGTAAGGCGGTTTCTTGCGGGCTCGCTGTGTTTTTGCCGCCTCGGTCCACCAGGCAAGCTCGTCGGCGAAGCGGGGAAAGCTTCGATCGAGCAGCGCTCCGGCTTCGCCGGTAGGCCTGCCGGCAGCATCAAGTGTCTGCGAAATGGGTCCAACCGAAATCGTGCTTGAGATTACAATCATTCCCATCTCAGACAATGTTCCATGCCAGAGTAACCCGGCTCTCACGCCAGCGAGCCTGCCGGCCGAATAACTGGCGATCGCAGCGGGCCGCCAGAACCACTCCTCCAGAAAATGATCGGTCAGATTTTTCAGCCCCGGCTGCATCGCCCAATTGTATTCGCCGGTCACGAAGATGAAGGCGTCGGCACCGCAAATCTTTGCCGCGAGCGCTGCCATTGCCGGCGGAGCGGAGCCCGGCGCGTATTCCTTGTACATACGGTCCAGCATGGGCAATCCAATTGCTTTGGCATCGATGAGTTCGACGTCGTTACCGCGGTCGCGAAGTCCCGCTACCAAATAGTCGGCAAGCCGAATTCCCATCCGGTCTGAGCGGTAGGACCCATAAAAAATCAAAATCTTGTCTGACATGTTCGTTCCAATCCTTCTGAGCACGGCGGGTTCGCTGCGATCGTTGGCGCACGCCCCGGCAAGCCATTTTTCCATGCGACAGAGGAATATCTGTGGCTCGCAACCGCCAAGGCTCCAACGACACATAACCGGCATTTTCGCCGGGTTCTATGCGACGCTCTTCCAGGTCAGAACGACAGGAGAGCCGTCACATGCAACTGCTTCGATTTGACACCGCGGAAGCAGCAGGTCCAAGTGGGGCCAGGGCGCCGGTCGCCTTCACTTCGATGGTGGCTCGGGGCGCCCGGCGGATCGCCCTGATGGCTGCGCTGGTGGCGCATTTCGTCAATGGGAGCGGGCCTGTTGATGCGGCCGAGGCACCGGCACCGGAAAAACTCCAGAGCCTGACCGACTTCTTCGACCATGAGGTTGCAACGGGAAGGCTGCCGGGCGCCGTCATCCTGATCCAGCAGCATGGCCGCCCCGTCTACCTGAAGACCTTTGGGGTGCGCGACGTCCAAACCAATCTCCCGATGACGCCGAACACGATCTTTGCGCTTCATTCCATGACCAAGCCGATCACGAGCGTCGCGGCGATGATGCTGATCGATGCCGGCAAACTTTCGCTGGATGATCCCGTTGCAAAATACATCCCGGCCTTTGCGGAGGTGAAGGTGGGGCTGGAGAGCACCGCCACGCAGGGCGAACCGACGCTCGAGTTCGTGCCCGTGCAGCGGCAACCGACGATCAGGGACCTGCTCCTGCACACCTCCGGGATCGCTTCGGACTATGTCGGAAGCTGGGTGAAGAAGGTCTATTTGGATGCCAATCTGTTCGATGGGCATTTCGACAACAAGACGTTTGCCGAGCGAATTTCCGCACTTCCGCTGACACGGCAGCCCAGCACGTTTTGGCGCTATGGCCATTCGACCAATGTGCTCGGCCGCGTCATCGAAATCGCCTCGGGCGAGACTCTGTATCACTTCATGAGGCAGCACATCTTTGATCCGCTCGGCATGAAGCAAACCAAATTTGTGCTCGATACGCGTGAGGAGCGCGCTCTGATGGCAGAGCCATTGCCGGGTGATGCGGTTCTGGTTAAATCGGAGCGCAAGCGCCGGGCGCACCCCGAATGGGAAGCGGGCGGCAGCGGGCTGGTTTCGAGCATTGTCGATTATGCGCGCTTCGCGCAAATGATGCTCAACGGCGGCGAGCTCGACGGCAAACGCTATCTCAGCCCTGCCGCGTTCAAGGACATGACGAGCGACCACATCGGCCCGGGCTCCGGAATAGGCCACGACTATTTCTATTTCCCTGGCGATGGCTTCGGGTTCGGATATGGCCTTGCCGTTCGCACCTCGCCGGGAGAGGCAAACCCGCCGGGTTCCATCGGTGAGCTGAAATGGGACAGCGGCGCCGGCACCTATGTTGGCATCGATCCAAAACTCGACATGATCTACATCCTGATGGAGCAGACCGAAAAAGAGCGCGGCCGCATCAGAATAGCGTTCAAGAAGCTGGTCTATGACGCCTTCACCTCCCATGGCGAGGCGGACAGCAGACATGAGCGATAGAACATCAGTCTGAGCTAGCATTACAGTTGCGCTTTCGGAAGGCTTCTGAATCTATGGGCAACCATGATTCGGAGATCGTGGACGCGAGCAGCGTCGATAGAGGAGACGCTTGCGTTGTGGGCGGCGTCGCTTCGGGAGATCAAGAAGCGGATTCGTCCGTTGTTCACGCAAGAGCGTGTTGCGACGAATGCAGGCCTGTTCCTGGAAGGCTTGCTTGGAGATGAACAACGCAAGACCGGTTGGATGCGCGCGGAGGCGGCTGGCGATCCCGGCCCCTGGCGGCAGCAGGCGATCCTGGGTCGCGGAGATTGGGACGCCGATGCCCTGCGCGACACCGTACGTGACTATGTCATCGAGCATTTGGCGGATGACGATGCGGTGCTTGTGATCGACGAGACCGGCTTTCTCAAGCAGGGCAAGGCGTCGTGCGGGGTGGCACGGCAATACACCGGTTCGGCGGGCAAGATCACGAACTGCCAGATCGGAGTCTTCGCTTCCTACGTTTCGCGCCACGGTCATGCGTTCATCGATCGTGCGCTGTATCTTCCGAAGGAATGGACCGATGATCCGGATCGCCTGGAAGCTGCATACGTGCCCCCCGATGTCGGCTTTGCGACCAAGCCAAAGCTCGCGACGCGAATGATCGCACGCGCTATAGCCGCGGCTGTACCATTCAAGTGGGTTGCCGGTGACACCGTCTACGGTGTTGGCGACATCGAACAGCAGCTACGGCGGGCAGGCAAAGGCTATGTACTCGGGGTCAGCAGCGCTCATGTGTTTCAATCCTGGGGCAAGCGGCGATCCGTCGCCGGCACGGCCGCGGACATCGCCCGGACGCGGTGCCCGTCCGACTGGAAACGCCTGTCGGCAGGGGCCGGAACCAAAGGACCGCGGCTGCATGATTGGTGTTATCTCGAACTGGCCGATCTCGCGCTCGAAGAATTCAATAGCGCAAATCAAGGCCTGTGGACGCGCGGTCTGCTGATCCGTCGCCATATCGCCGATGGCGATCTCGCCTTCTTCACCATCTGGTGTCCAACGGGAACATCCATCGAAACGCTGGTGGCGGTCGAAGGCCATCGGTGGGCGATCGAGGACAGTTTCGAGACCGCGAAAAACGAATTCGGGCTCGATCACAACGAGAGCAGATCCTGGCATGGATGGCATCGCCATGTTTCCCTGGCGATGCTCGCCTTTGCCATGATGGCGGCGATCCGCCATCGCGCCAATCCGCCGCCCAAAAAAACGAACCGCCGCCCGCCGGCAAAAGCCAAAACGCGCCCACGCCGTCGCTGATCCGTTGGTCGATCCAGGAAATCCGCCGCATCGCCGTCAGGCTCGCTCGAAAGCGTATTCAACCCGCGCTTATCATCGCATGGTCATCCTGGCGGAGGGCTCACCAAGCTGCCGCTCAACGCGCTCACCTCAAGGCAAGAACGCAACTGTAATGCTAGGGCCTGTCCTCAATTAGGCGATTCCCAAGAGTATAGCGGCGTGATTCATGGGATGTCAGCTGATTCGGAGCTGACAGATGCGCCGCTACGCCCTTCGGGACGATCAATGGAACAGGATCAAGGATATTTTGCCGGGACGTGAGGGGCACGTCGGAGCTACGGCGAAAGACAATCGGCTGTTTGTTGAAGCAGTTCTCTATCGTTATCGCGCCGGCATTCCCTGGCGGGACCTGCCGGAACGATTTGGAGATCCGATCAAGATTCACACCCGATTTTCGCGCTGGGCAAAGAGTGGCGTATGGAAGAAGCTCTTCGAAATGCTGGCTGCCGACGCAGACAATGAATACGCCATGATCGACAGCACCATCGTCCGCGCGCATCAGCACAGCGCCGGCGCTCAAAAAAAGACGGCCAAGACCAGGCGATCGGGCGCAGCAAAGGCGGATTGAGCACCAAAATCCATGCAATGGTCGACGCCCTTGGCAATCCGCTGGCCTTCTTCCTGACGGCCGGCCAAGCCCATGATCTGGAAGGCGCCGATGCGCTGCTGCCTCACATGCGGGCCGAAACCCTGCTGGCGGATAAAGCCTTCGATGCCGACCAGCGCGTGATCGAACCTCTGCTCGCGGCAGGAAAAACATTCGTCATTCCGCCCAAGAGCAATCGAAAGGTTCAACGCCTCTACGACAAGGAAATATACAAGGCCCGCCACCTCATGGAGAACTTCTATTGTAGGCTCAAGCAATACCGAGCAATTGCGACCCGCTACGACAAGACCGCCAGAAACTTCCTCGCCGGTATCCATTTGGCCGCCGCGGTCATTTGGCTTAACTGAGGACAGGCCCTAGTACTTCGATTGCGCGGCGGCACCAAGCCTCAACAGCTCTCGATCGACCGGCGTCGTCATCCGGTTCGAATTCAAAAGCCGCCTTCGGACAGCTTTTTTCTTTGCGCGGGTCAAATCCGTCATATCAGCTCCTGGCAGATTTCGGGCATGGTCGATCCGGCTCACGACGTCCGCTCTTGAGGGCAGATCCGACATGCCATCGAGGCTGAGCCACTGCCGGTTATGACCCTGGCTGTGTAAAAACACAAAAAATCGAAACGCGACGAGAATGACATTCTTCAGTTCGATTTCTAAGTCGAATGCGCTTTCGAATTGGATGCCTGAAACGGTCTTTGACGAATAACTTCTTCTATAGCGATTGAGTGCCTTCGCGTTTTTACACGGCCAAGACCCGAAGCGGAAGTTGGGTTCGTTCGCTCGTCAAGTCGTGATCATCAAGAGCGATGTGAGGAACTCATACCGACACCGAATCGCTTGAGAACTCAACCCTTAGCCCTCGTGAGGCTAGACGCGCGAAGAAGGGGGCGGGATCAATCACCTGCTCAGGCGTCCATGCACCGGGTTCGCTCACATTTCCCTCGATGAGCAGCCTCGCCGTTTCCGCCGCCGCCAGTGCCGTCGCGTCCGCTTGAGCCTGGCCGACCAGCGTCGCGTACTTCAGGCGATTGCCGCATCTGACATCCACGCGCAGTTCAAACCGGGCTTCTTTCCCCGACGGACGATTCTGGCCTCGTCGCGCGTTCGTCAGGGCGTTGCGGATCCATTCGACCGCCATGAGACGCGAAGCACCAGTGCTCACCATCACGGCAAGAAGCCTCCCGAGCCACGCAGGGTCAACTGCAAGTCTTGTCACCGCTGTTTTGGCTCCCAGCGTGCGCGGATAAAGGACCTGGTCAGAAAAGGGAAAAAGGTATGCAAGCCGCGCTCCGGCCGGCGGCGGAAACTCGACGAGGCGGGGAGCGCTGAAGGCGCGCGCGGGACACTCCACTCCCCGAACCAGAATATCATAGGACATCGCCAGCTCCTGGAGAAAATAACCAAACAAGGCGGGACCGCCTGAATCGCCCGCAGGAAGCAGCAGCGCTGTCTCGATTTCATCGGCGCAGCCGAGAGAATCGGCGAGCGCGCGCGCCATCACATTGGCGATGCCGGGAGCGATGCCGGTTCCCAGCACAATCCGTGCGCCCGATGATCGCGCGGCACCGTCAACCTTCTCGTACGCCGCGCCGCGCCCGAGCTCGGTCAAGCGGGGCGTTATGTCCGTATAGCGCAGCCCGCGCTCGATCGCGGCCCACAGCAGCGCGCGATCTGGCAAATCGACGCAACTAATCACCGTGGCCATGCCTTCGAGCGCTGTTGCGATCGAAGATGCCAAGCTTGTATCGATCCGTCGGCCGCGAGCACCGTAACCGATCGCCGCCGCGGCCTCAGCCGCCTTCGCTCCATCACGGCCAGCGATCGTGACTTGATCCGGGTAGTCGGCCGCCAGTTCGACCGCAATGCGCCGCCCGACCACGCCGTAGCCACCGACGATGAGAATTCCTTGAGCATTCATGCCGGCTCCCCACGCGATACTGATGGCTCGGACTGATCAAATCATAGCTGCTCGATTGATATCGTATTGAGCCAGATCAACCGGGGACATCATGCACGATTGTTTCAGACGTGGTGCGTTCGCCTAAGTAGTTGTTCCGTCCGCTTCTGGCACGTTTGTATGGACCGGCCGTGCGTTGCAAGCCGAATGTGATGATCTGGAGACGATTGGTCTTGCGCTTCTGTATCCGGCCCTTGAACGGAGCTTTTGTGCTCCTGGCCATCATGGATATCCGCGCACATCCGATCTCATTCTGAGAAAGGCCCTGAAAGGCCGGTAGTGCCACCAGATCACGGATGCGACGGCGAGACCGTTTCTCCATCTCCTCAATCCAACTCGCAGACCTCGGCAGGTATCTTTCTGCTTTGCTTGGTGGTGCTAGGGATCAGCCCTTAGGTTGAACCCGAGCGCTTACACTGTTCTCGGCTCAACGCGTGCTTCGTAGCTGCGACCTTGCGCCAAAACGGTCCAGGTGATCCGCGCCAGCTTGTTGGCCAGTGCAGTTGCCAGAACATTGTGATGCAGGCGTTTTGCGGCGGCCGTGAGCCACGCTCCGAAGCTGTGCTTTGCCCAGTTTGCTGGCCTGAGCAAAATAACGCGAGCGCCCTGCATGAACAGCATGCGTAGATAGCGATTGCCACGCTTGGTGATGCGGCCGAGGATGGTACGATCACCTGTGGACATCTGCTTCGGCACCAGGCCGAGCCAGGCGGCAAAGTCGCGCCCTCTTGCAAAGGCAACTCCGTTGCCGATCGCAGCTACCATTGCGCTGGCGATGAGCGGGCCGATGCCGGGAACGGTCATCAATTGGCGGCAACTCTCACTGCCATGCGCCAGAACCTCGATCTCATCGGTGAGGTGTTTGATGCGTTCATCAAGACGCCGCCAATCGCCGCTGAGGTCTTCCATGATCCTGATCATGCGAGGTGACAACACGTCGATGCGTTTAGCCAGGATGTCCGGAAGCTGTTGGCGGAGGAAGCGAAGCCCCTGACGTACCGCAATGCCATGCTCCAAGAGAAAGCCGCGGATCTGATTGATCACAGCGGTTCGCTGCCCGACCAGGCGAGATCGCACCCGGTGCAGGGCTTGTAGATCAAGCTGATCGTCGGTCTTCACTGGAACGCAGCGTGTGGACGGCCGCTGAACAGCCTCCGCGATCGCGTGGGCGTCTCTGAAGTCGTTCTTGTGGCCTTGCCGGAACGGTTTGGCATAAGCGGGCGGTACCTGCTTTACGTCATGGCCGAGCGCACTTAGCTCGCGAGCCACATAGTGCGTCGCCATGCCAGCTTCGATTCCGATCAAGCACTGCGGCACATTGGCGAGCCGGGCGGCGATCCGGCCGCGAGCGATCTTCTCCCGCAAAACGATTGCCCCCTTGTCGTCGAGGCCGATCAAATGCAGGGTGTTTTTGCCTGTATCGATACCAATGGTGTGAGCGACTGTAGCGGCTGTCTTATGGGACATGACGATGTGCTCCTCGTGCTTCTAAGCCCCCGCTCATTCTCTGAGCAGTTCGGGGCGGGAGCACGGCCGGTCCATCCCATTCTGAGACAGGCCGACGGACCCGGACTATGTCTGTTTATTGGAGGGGACCAGAAGTGAGGGGGCACTCGGTCAGAATGAGACGTGTGACCCTCAACGGACATTCGGTCGTTGCCGAAGTTCGGAAAGACTCGTGAGGGGCTCGCCAATCTGTTCCCATGCGCGGCCCGGTACCGTCGCAATCCTCAAGGGGGCACCCGGGCAAATGGCGCGGTCAAAGTATGAGCGCTCAAAGTCTGAACAGGCTCTCCGCGTTACCATGCGCGATCCGCGCACGGTCGGCAGCGGAAACCGGAATCTGTTCCAGAAACGCGCGTGCCTTGGCCATTGAGCCATAAGGATAGTCGGCCGAGAACATGATGCGGCTGATCCCGACCTCGAGCAACAGATCGAGAAATGTCGGCGGAAAATTAAAGCCGGCGAAGGTGTAGTGCAGATTGTCGCGCAAATACGCGCTGATCGGGCGTTTGAGCTGCGTCAGCTCGACCGGCATGACGTCGACCCGTTGCATGAAGAACGGCAGGCCCTCGCCCATATGGCCGATCACGATCTGCAGCCTGGGGAAGCGGTCGAAAACGCCGCCGAGCACCATGCGCAGCACATGCACCGCGGTCTCGATGTGCCAGCCGAAACCCGGCCCCGCCAGCATCTCGGTGACGAGCGGGGCAAAGCCGCCGAACGAAGCTTCGATCACCGGCTTGGGCGGCTTGGTCGGATGCAGATAGATCGGCGCGCCCAGCGATTCGGCGGCCTCCAGCACTGGCCAGAAAAATTTGTCGTCGAGATAACGACCGCGCTGATGGCCGTTGATCACCGCACCGGCGAAGGCCTGCGCGCTGAAGCGGCGTTCGAGCTCCTTGGCCGCCTGATCCGGTGCCGCAATCGGCAGCGCGGCGAAGCCGGACAGTCTTGTCGGGTGCCTGGCGATCGCTTCGGCCAGCGCGTCATTGGTGTCGCGCGCGAGCGCCACCGCCTCGGCGGCTTCCAATTGCTCGACACCCGGCGCGGTCAGCGAGAGGACCTGCATATCGATGCCGGCGGCATCCATCTGGGCGATCCGCCCTTCGCCGATGTCGCACAAGTCGCGCATCAGCCGCTCGGCGCGGCTGCCGACCTGGCGCGCCTGTTCCTTGAGGTCGCGGCCCGGGCCATCGAAAAAGCCCGGCGTGGCGAAATGCTCTTCAAGCGTGATGGTGCGCATGGCCTTGATGCTCCGCTGCCGCCGGATATCACCCCTAAGCCGGGATTCCTCCGAAAGACCCCGATGCTTGAGGCGAATGGTGGCGATTTTCCGGGCGATCCGGAAGCTCTGCCCAACGATTGGCCCGGCGCCGACTTATCGACGGTTCGCTTGCGCTCGCCTCTCTCAACCGTACCTGCCGGGATCGCTGTCCCGACGTTTCCGCAGCGCTCACCACCGTGGCTTTTGACCAAAGCGGCCCGCGGTGGCTTGGGATCAGCGACCTGATTGCCGAACCCGAAGGACCTACCTTCATCTCCTATGAAGTTGCGCGCAGCCGTTTGGACCGGCTAAGCTTTGTGACACAAGACCCGGTGCGGACATCGCGGTGCACACGAGAAAATCGCGTAGTTGCGCTCAATGGCCCGATGTCTCTTTTGACCTAGATCAAAATCGCCGCAACTTAAAACAATAGTTTTATGTGCGAACGCGCGCCACCGCGTGGTGAGTTGCCCTCGGTCGCGAGCGTATGACATACTTGGGAATAGCATTGGCTTGCAGCCATACCATCATGCGGGCAGCAATGCAGGCTTGCCGAAAGCAAGATACCTTACCTGCAGAGGCACGCACTGCTAAACCCATGCTTCTGGGTCTAGTTATGTTGTGGCGGCTTATCGTGGCCGCCGGCTTGGTCCTGCTAACTACCCACTCGGCGACCGCGCTCGATCAGGTGTCGATGCAGCTTAAGTGGAAGCACCAATTTCAATTCGCCGGCTACTACATGGCTCTTGAGCAGGGCTTCTACCGCGACGCTGGGCTCGACGTCACGATCCGCGAGGGCGGTCCCGGAATTGACGTCGCCGAAGAGGTTGCCAGCGGCAAGGCCGATTTCGGTGTCTGCAGCGCCAGTGTCCTTCGCGAATGGAAGCTTGGTCGCCGGCTAGTCGTGTTGGCAGCCATCTTCCAGCACTCTCCGGTCGTCATCATGGTGCCTCGCCGGGCTGACATCACGAGCGTAGCGGATTTGCGCGGCCGGAGGCTCATGGACGCTCCGGGCAGCGATGAGATCGCGGCCATGCTTAAGCGAGAGGGCGTCGATTACAAGGCGATGCCGAGGGTCGATCACCAGGGTAATCCGCTCGATATTCTGGCAGGTAGGGCTGACGCGATGGTCGCGTACAGCACCAACGAGCCGTTCGTCCTCGATCAACTTGGGGCGGCCTATCGTGTCTTTGCGCCGGAAGATTACGGAATTGATTTCTATGGCGACAATTTGTGCACCTCCGAAGCGGAAGTGGAGGCTCATCCGGACCGGGTTGCTGCGTTCAGATCCGCCAGTATCAAGGGCTGGGCCTACGCGCTCGCGCACAAGGAAGCAGCGATCGACGTCATCCTGAAGAACTATTCTGAAAAAAAGAGCCGCGCAGCCCTGCTGTATGAAGCGGAGCGAACGGATACATTGGTTGGGCGGGACCCGGACCGGATCGGTGAGCAGGATCCGGCGCGCTGGCAGAACATTGCCACGACCTATCGAAAGCTCGGCCTGCTGAAAGACGACAAGTTGCCCGATGCACTAATCTGGAAAGGCAATGACGGCAGCCCGCGGCGGTGGCTTATTACTCTGCTGCTCTTACCCTTCGGTCTAGCGATACCGGCTCTGCTTGTGTACCGAAATCGCTTCCTACTTCGCCGTGGCCTGACCCGAATAAACACCATTCCATTTATAGTTACGATCGAACGGCCAAAATTGAGTATGCTGATGTCGTTGCTGTTTATCGGCCTGAGCATTCCCATTCTCATCTTTATTCTAATCTACAATTATAACAAGAATTCAGCCGGGATGATTGCGATCCTCAATGAAGCGGTCGCGGAGACCAGCCGAGCCAGTTTAGAACGCACGGAGACTTTGATTCAGAATACCGAAGGTCCGCTGCGCTTCCTTGCGGAGGTTGCGGCTACCGATCCCGGCTATTTTCGCACCGAACCAAGCCGCAATCTGCTGTACCGCGCTCTAACCTCGGCCACGTATATCGATGCCGTCTATGTTAGCTTCGACGACGGCTATCATCGCGTTGTAACTCGCATCGACGAGGATCGCAGGCGCTCAGACCCTGCAATCCCGGTGGCCGCAAATTGGCACTCCAGCTATATTGACGCGATCGGCTACGCATTGCGGCGGACGCGCCATCGCACATTCTTTGACATATGGCCACATGAGGTCGGCAGTTACAACGTAGTTACCGAGACTGATATTCGCACTTTGCCAGGTTATCAATCTGCCAAGACAACCGGCACGCTCGCGGTGACCGAACCCTCAATCAATCCCGATACAGGCTTCCCCATTATATCTTTGCGCGTTCCAATATTCCGTGGTGTCGACTTTCTCGGCTGCGCATCGGCCAACATCACCGTAGACGTACTGTCGCGATTTCTCGATGATCACCGGACCAGCCTGCACAGCACTACACTCATCGCCGACAGCAAAAGCGGTAAGATTATCGCATTTCCGGACAAGAAGAAGGGCGTCCGCATAGAAAATGGACGGCTTGAGATCGCGACAATAACCGACATTGATGATCCGAACGTGCGCGAAGCCTATCGACAGCATGGACTTGCCGGGACTGAAAACTTCGCTTTCCGATCGCCGGTAAACGGAGAAGAGTTAGTCGCCGCTTTCGCGAAATTCCCTAGTGGCTTCGGTCAGCCCTGGCAGGTGATCACGTTGACGCCAATCGACGACTTTATAGGAACGTTGAAGGCGACCAATCGGCTCATGATGTTGGTCATCATCATTCTTTCGATGATCGAACTATTCTTTATCTATGTCGCCTCTAGTAGACTGTCCCGACCAGTCGAAAACGTGTCGCGCGAACTGCAAGCGATCGAAAGTTTGAATTTCGAAGCGAATGAGCGGCCGCCGTCGAAGATCCAGGAAATTGCGAAGCTTGAATCCGCAGCGTCGCTGCTGCGCACCTCGTTGAAGTCGTTTTCATCCTTCGTTCCGATGGATGTGGTACGCCAGCTTATCAAGTCAGGTATCCCGCTCACCCTGGGCGTTGAACCGCGATTCCTCACGGTGTTCTTTTCAGATTTGGAGAATTTCTCCAGCCATGCCGAGCGGCTCGCGCCGGATGACCTGCTGGTGCAGATATCAACTTATTTCGAAGAAGTGTCCGGCGCGATTACGAAAGAGGGCGGAACCATTGACAAGTTCATTGGTGACGGCGTCATGGCATTCTGGAACGCGCCCGTTCGTCACCCGGACCATGTTCTGCGCGCCTGCGCTGGCGCTTTGCGTGCAGCTCGACGCATGGAAGAAGTCAACAACAGGTGGGAGGCGGAAGGTCGACCACGCATCCGTATCCGGATCGGGCTCAATTGTGGCAACGTCTTGGTCGGCAATGTCGGCTCTTCAGCGCGTCTCAGTTACACCGCGTTGGGAGACGGCGTGAATGTCGCTGCTCGCCTAGAAGGGATCAACAAACAGTTTGGTACTACCATCTGCATAAGCGACAGCATTTACGACGAGGTGCGGACCGAAATATTGGTGCGGCCGCTAAAGCGTGTTCAGGTAAAGGGACGCAAGACTGAATTCATGATCTATGAGTTGCTTGCTCTACGCTCCAGCGATGATCCGGAACTCGGGATACGAAATCGGGACGAGCAACTGAGCGCGATGACGTGGAAAGCCTCTCAATTGATGGAGGCCGGCGATTTTCCGGCGGCAGAGCGCACCTATCGCGCAATCTTGGAAAGTTTCCCTGGCGATCCCGTTGCCAAACTCATGCTTAAGGAATGCGCGGAAGCCTTTTCGATTGTTCCTTCCAAATAACGTTTGCTACTTCCGCTAATGGCAGCACTTTTCGGACCTCACTCGATGTCCGACTTGAGTCCGGAATGCGCACCAAAGCGGACGACCGCCGGCAACGCCGAGGCCTTGGCGTCACACCTGTTCTTGACCGCTTGCGCGCCTGCGCTGTCGCACCTGATTTGCCCGACAGGCTGTCTTGCGATTTTCGTGTCCAGTCCTTCAGCAAAAAATATTTCGCTTCGCGATTTGCTAGACGCAGCATTATTGATTCTGCCATCCCGTCCTTCTAGAGGGGCGTTGCGCACGTCACGGACGTTGGGTGCGGGATGCGATGGACGCGGCAGTGTCGCACGACGAGCGACGCTGATCCGCCTTCGCTAAAGCTTCGGCGGGACCGGTACCAGGACGGTCGAGTGGCTTTTGTGGAGACGGGCGCGGACGGCGAAGTCGTGTGGTCCTGACGCCCCGACGCTGGCGTCAAGTTGGCGGAAGACATTTCCGCCGGCGACAGTGGCAAGAAAGCCCGGTCACTGGGGAGAGCGCGAAGGAAACCGTTAAAACCATTGCGCGGGGAATGCCGGGTGTTTCCGGTGTGACCGTGGTGGCTAACGCGCGTGCTTTCTACCCACCACGCGCGGCTACGGGCGCACCAAGCGCCCGGCATTCCCTGCGCCCTCTGTTTCCGAGAGGGTGGTTCACAACACAACTCGCGCGAAAATACGCGGCGAGATCGCGAATGCTCGTGTTGTCGTCATTCCGGGATGGTGCGCTAGCACCAGACCCGGAATCTCGAGATTCCGGGTTCGATGCTCCGCATCGCCCGGAATGACATTGGACGTACACATCTGCTTCGCTGGCGCTCGCAATGACGGCTGTTTGAAATTTAGCTTGGCCTTGAGAGCATGTTTCAGCAATTTCAGAAGGAAGCTCTAATTGCCGTTATCGGTCGCGCGGCCTTGCCTGGATGCCTCGACGCCTGGTCCGCCACCTTGGATATCTCCGCGGCTGTCATCCAACCTTCAAATCCCTGCGTCAATGATTAACGCTCACTGTATCAGGGGCGGTAGCCATGACCGATTTAGCACTCAACCAACCGATGGGCGGGACAGACGGAGGGCCAATCCAGCCTGCTTCACGGCCCAATCTCGACAAGGGCTTCAACCCCCTGACGATGATTATCTTTTTCGGCATTCTCGCCGCCGGGCTCTTGTTCGTCGCCTACAGCATTTATGCCGATGTCAACGCCACCGGCACCAAAGTCACCACCTACCTGCCCTATCTGCTCCTGATGGTGGCGTTGCTGATTGCGCTCGGCTTCGAGTTCGTCAACGGCTTCCACGATACCGCCAACGCGGTGGCGACCGTGATCTATACCCATTCGCTTCCGGCCGAGTTCGCGGTGATGTGGTCGGGGTTCTTCAATTTCCTCGGCGTGCTGGTGTCCACCGGCGCCGTCGCCTTCGGCATCGTCTCGCTGCTGCCGGTCGAACTGATCCTTCAGGTCGGAAGCAGCGCCGGCTTCGCGATGGTGTTCGCGCTGTTGATCGCGGCGATCATCTGGAATCTCGGCACCTGGTATTTCGGCCTGCCGGCTTCCAGCTCGCACACCCTGATCGGTTCCATCATCGGCGTCGGCGTGGCCAATGCGCTGATGCGCGGCCGCGACGGCACCTCCGGCGTCGACTGGAGCAAGGCCGTCGAAATCGGCTATGCGCTGCTGGTGTCGCCGGTGGTAGGCTTCATCTGCGCGGCGGTTCTGCTGATGCTATTGAAGGTGATCATTCGCAATCCCGCGCTCTATGCCGCGCCGGACGGCCAAAAGTCCCCGCCGCTGTGGATCCGCGGCCTCCTGATCCTGACCTGCACCGGCGTCAGCTTTGCGCACGGCTCGAATGACGGCCAGAAGGGCATGGGCCTGATCATGCTGATCCTGATCGGCACGGTGCCTACGGCCTATGCGTTGAACCGCGCGCTGCCGGAATCACAGGTGGCGGCGTTCCAGAAGACCTCGGATGCGGCCTCCGCCGTGATTGCGGCCAAGGGCGCCGGGCACAACATCATCGGCGATCCGCGTCCGGCGGTGACCCAATATGTCTCCCGGCACAGCCTCAACGAAGGCACCTATCCTTCGCTTGCCGTTCTCGTGAAGGATGTCGGCGACCAGGTTCAGAAATACGGTTCGCTCAACAAGGTGCCGGCGGAGGCGGTCGGCAATACCCGCAACGACATGTATTTGATGTCGGAGGCGATCCGCTTCCTGATGAAGGACAAGGAAAACGATCTGAACAAGGAAGAGATCGCGACCCTGAACGCCTACAAGGGCTCGCTCGACAGCGCCACCAAGTTCATCCCGAACTGGGTGAAGATTGCGGTCGCGCTGGCGCTCGGCCTCGGCACCATGATCGGATGGAAGCGCATCGTGGTCACCGTCGGCGAAAAGATCGGCAAGACGCATCTCACCTACGCGCAGGGCGCGTCCGCAGAACTGGTTGCCGCCGCCACCATCGGCGCCGCCGACATGTTCGGCCTTCCGGTCTCCACCACGCATGTGCTGTCATCCGGCGTCGCCGGAGCGATGGCCGCCAACGGATCGGGGCTGCAGATCGCGACCATCCGCAACATGGTGATGGCATGGGTGCTGACGCTGCCGGCGGCGATCCTGATCTCGGGCGCATTGTACGTGATCTTCTCGCGCCTGTTCTGATGCGGCAGATCCGATGCAGCGAAAAAGGCCCGTGTGGCTAGCGCGGGCCCTTTACTTGGGAGACACCCCTGAAATTCCCCGAGGCGTCACGCGGCCAGCGTGTTCTCCACCAGCTTGATCCAGTACGAGGTGCCGAAGACGATCGCCTCGTCGTTGAAATCATAGGCGGGATGATGGAGGCCCGCGCTGTCGCCGTTGCCGCAGAAAATAAACGCGCCCGGCCGCTGCTCCAGCATGTAGGCGAAATCCTCGCCACCCATCAAAGGCGGCATCTCGAGAATGTTGGCGTCGCCCGCAACTTCCTTCGCCACCTTTATCGCGACATCGGTCTGCGCGGCATGGTTGACCACCACCGGATAGCCGTGTTCGTAGGTGAGATCGATCTTGGCGCCCGTGATGCGCGCCACGCCGTCGACCACCTCGCGCACGCGTTTCTCGACCAGTGCCCGCACCTCGGGCGTGAGCGTGCGGACGGTGCCCTTCAGCTCGGCGGTCTGCGGGATCACGTTGCGCGCGTTGCCGGCATGAAATTCGCACATCGAAACAACGGCGGATTCCAGCGGATCGACGCTGCGTGAGACGATGGACTGCAAGGCGGTGATCAGCTGCGCGCCAACCAGAACGGAATCGATCGAAAAATGCGGACGTGCGGCATGCCCACCGCGCCCCTCGATCCGGATATCGACGGAATCGGTGGAGGCCATGATCGGACCGGGCCGGATGGCGAACGAACCGACCGGAATTCCGGGACCGTTGTGCATGCCGTAGACCTGATCGATGGCGAAGCGGTCGAACAGCCCGTCCTTGATCATCGCCGCTGCGCCGGCGCCGCCCTCTTCCGCGGGCTGAAAGATGACGACCGCATCGCCGGCGAAATTCCTGGTCTCCGAGAGGTAGCGGGCCGCGCCCAGCAGCATCGCGGTATGTCCGTCGTGGCCGCACGCATGCATCTTGCCCGGCGTCTTGGAGGCGTAAGGCAGTTCGGTCGCCTCCTTGATCGGCAGCGCATCCATGTCGGCGCGAAGCCCGATCACCCGGATATCGGCGTTGCTGGCCGGCTTGCGTCCCCTGATGACGCCGACGACGCCGGTGCGGCCGAGACCCGTAGCCACCTCGTCGCAGCCGAATTCCCGAAGCCGCTCCGCCACGAATGCCGCAGTGCGGTGAACGTCGTACAGCAATTCGGGATGTTCATGGATATCCCGGCGCCAGGCCTGAATATCGGGTTGCAGATCGGCGACGCGATTGACGATGGGCATGGGAGAGCTCGGCCTGCGGTTTCCCCCTGTCTAGCACGCAGCTGCGGTCCACCCAATACTCCGCGCGGGCGCTGTACAGGAGCCCACGGCGAGGATAAGGCCTTGGCTGCCCCAGGAATGCGTGGTGAATGCGTGGTGATGGTTTCATGAAGCGGCTTGAAGGTGATTTCGACTATATCGTCGTGGGCGCGGGCACCGCCGGCTGCATCGTCGCCAACCGGCTGTCGGCCGATCCGAGGAACCGGGTGCTGATCCTGGAGGCCGGCGGCAGCGATAACTGGATCTGGTTCCACATCCCGGTCGGCTATCTCTTCGCCATCGGCAACCCGCGTTCGGACTGGATGTTTCGGACCGAACCCGAAGCCGGCCTCAACGGCCGCTCGCTGGCCTATCCCCGCGGCAAGGTGATCGGCGGCTCCTCCGCCATCAACGCCATGATCTCGATGCGTGGACAGGCCGCCGACTACGACCATTGGCGCCAGCTCGGGCTGACCGGCTGGGGTTACGACGACGTGCTGCCCGCGTTCCGCAGGCTCGAGGATCACTTTCTGGGCGAGAGCGAGCATCACGGCACTGGCGGCGGCTGGCGGATCGAGGCCCCGCGCCTGTCATGGGCCATCCTTGACGCGGTCGGCGACGCGGCGGAACAGATGGGAATTCGGAAAATTCCGGATTTCAACACCGGCGACAATGAGGGCGTCGGCTATTTCCACGTTAACCAGAAGCGCGGACGCCGCTGGTCTTCGGCACGAGGCTTCCTGAAGCCCGCGTTGAAGCGCACCAATCTGCGCCTCGAAAAGGACGTGCTGGTCGACCGCCTCATCATCGAGGACGGCCGCGCCGCCGGCGTGCGCTTCGCCAGAGGCGGCGAAGTCATCGAGGCCCGCGCCAAAGGCGAGGTGATCCTGTGCGCCGGCTCGATCGGCTCGACGCAGGTGCTGCACCGCTCCGGCATCGGGCCGGCGGAATGGCTGACGCCGCTTGGGATCGAGAGCGTCCTCGACCGGCAAGGCGTCGGACGGAATCTGCAGGACCATCTGCAGCAGCGCGCGATCTACAAGGTTCACGGCGTGCGCACCCTCAACGAGACTTATTATTCGCTTGATCCGGCGCGGCCTGATGGGCCTCGATTATGCATTCCGCCGCCGTGGCCCGCTGACCATGGCGCCGTCGCAACTCGGCATTTTCACCCGCTCGGATCCCCATCGCGAACGCGCCAATATCCAGTTCCACGTGCAGCCGCTCTCGCTCGACAAGTTCGGCGACCCCCTGCACCGCTTCCCCGCGATCACGGTGAGCGCCTGCAATTTGCAGCCGACCTCGCGCGGCACCGTGCGCATTCGATCGGCGCTGCCGGACCAGGCGCCCTCGATCGCGCCGAACTATCTCTCGACCGGCGAAGATCGTCAGGTCGCCGCCGACGCCATCCGCACCACGCGGCGACTGATGAAGCAGCCTATACTCGCGCGCTATCAGCCTTCGGAATATCTGCCGGGCCCCTCGGTCGGCGACGACGATGCGTCGCTGGCGAAAGCCGCCGGCGATATCGGCACCACGATTTTTCACCCCGTGGGAACGGCCAAGATGGGCACGGCCGGCGATCCCATGGCCGTCGTCGATGAACGCCTGCGTTTTCGCGGGATTTCGGGACTGCGCGTGGCCGATGCCTCGGTCATGCCGACGATCACTTCGGGCAATACCAATACGCCAACCGCGATGATTGCGGAGAAAGGCGCAACGATGATTCTGGAGGATTCGCGCTGACCCGTGAAAAGGCAGCCGTCGCACTCAGCTGTGCCTGGCGCAAGCGATGGCGACGCAAGCCGCGCGATGAGCGAACGAATGGAAATAAGTCCGGGAAGGCCCGGCGCTAGGCGGATCTGCGAACGGCGTTGTCGACCAGCGTCTTGCCCAGCGACCAGATCGCGCCGGGCACCTTGTGGCTGGAGGCGATGACCTGGTCGAACGCCGTCTCGATCCAGTTGCAGTCCTGTTCGGTGATGGTCAGAGGCGGCAACAGCTTGATGGTGTGGCTGCCGTGGCCGGAGACCTGGGTCAGGATCTTGTGATCCTTGAACAGCGGCACCGTGATCAGCTGGCAGAACAAGCCCTTGTTGGCGGTTTCGAGCACGTTCCATGAAGCCTTCAACCGCAACGACTTCGGCGGACCGAACTCCAGGCCGATCATCAGTCCCTTGCCGCGAACCTCCTTCAAGAGCTCATAGCCTGGGACCATTCGGGTCAGCGCCAGCCGAAGCTCAGCGCCGCGCTTGGCGGCAGCCTCGATCAATTTGTCCGATTTCAGAACCTCCAGCGTGGCGATACCGGCCGCCATGGCGAGATCGTTTTTCGCAAAGGTCGATCCGTGCACGACCGCGCGATCCATTTGATTGAATATCTTGTCGAAGATGCTCTTGCGGGTCAGCAAGGCGCCGACCGGAACATGACCGCCCGACAGCGCCTTGGAGAGCAGCACGATATCGGGTTCGACATTCCAGTGCTCGACCGCGAGGAACCGACCGGTTCGCCCCATTCCGGTCTGGATCTCGTCCGCCACCATCAAGGTGCCGTACTTGCGGCAGAGCGCGGCGGCGCCGGGGAGAAATTCGTCGGTGGGCATGTTGACGCCCTTGCCCTGGATCGGCTCGACGATGAAAGCGGCGACCTCGCGCGACGACAATGCCTGCTCGAGCGCGGCGAGATCATTGAACGGAACCGAAGTGCATCCGGGCAGCAGCGGCTGGAACCCGCCGCGAAAATTGGGATCGTCGGTCAGCGACAGCGCGCCGTAGGTCAATCCATGGTAAGCGTGCGCGCAGTAGACGATACCGGGCCGGCCGGTTGCGCCGCGGGCGAATTTGATCGCAGCTTCGACGCATTCCGCTCCGGAATTGGCAAAAAATACCTTGTCCAGATATGGCACATATTTGAGCAGGCGTTCGGCGAGCACGCCGGCCAGGGTCGAGACATCGAGCTGCACGAGATTGGGCAGATCGCTGTCGAGGACGCTCTTCAATGCCTGACGCAGCGCCGGATGGTTTCGCCCAATCGCAAAAACGCCAAACCCGCTGAGTAAGTCGAGATACCGGACGCCGTCGCGATCGTAAAGGTACTGGCCTTGGCCCTTCTGAAACCCGACATCATAGCCGATCGTCTTCAGGACCCGGACCAGCTGTTCATTCAAATGGCGCGCATGCATGGAACTGCGCTGCGCCTGCCGGTCCACAAACATCTCGGAAACGTCTAGATTTGAATATGACATCAGCTACATACTTCGATTGTTGGCCGTTCCGTCAACTGAAAACGCTAAATGCGGCGTTTTGCCCTCCTTCGGGAGACCCATTTAAGCACAGGTTCAAGCGATGTTGCACTGCCCACGAAAAATCATGCGCAAAGTAATATTTTCCGCGATATTTCTTAACGACGGGTCTTGCGTCCGCCTTGGCGGCGGATCCGACGGGCGACTGGCGGGTCGCGGACGGCGTCGCCAACATCCGGGTCGCAGAATGCAACGGCAGCATGTGGGGTGTCGTGGCATGGGAGAAGTCGCCGGGCGGGCGCGACACCAACAATCCCGGATGTCTCAAAAAAGAACAGGCCCACCCTGGGCATGCCGATCCTGATCGACATGAAGAAGAAGGCCGGGGTCGATCAATGGGAAGGCCAAGTCTATAACGCCAAGGACGGACAATTCTACAGCTCGACGATCAAGCCCGTCGGATCCGACCAGCTTGAAATTCAAGGCTGCGTGCTGGGCTTTCTCTGCGGCGGCGAGACCTGGACCCGCGTCGCGGGTCCCATTCCCTCAAGCCCTTCAAACACCATGGCCAAGGCAACGCCGAAGGCTCCGGGCGCGCCGAAGACCACAGGGAAAACATCCGGTCAAAAGCAGGCGATGGCCGCCGCGGCGACCGATCCCGTCGGCGATATCTGCCTACTCCCCGAGATCGCGCGGTTTGCCCATTAGCGCAGGCTGAAACAGCAACACCGCGGCCAGCGTGGTGACGAGCGAGAGCGCCAAAAGCTTGCCCATGCTCGCCGTCCCCGGATGGCTCGAGAGCCACAGGCTGCCGAACGCCGTGGCTGTCGTCATCGCGCTGAAAAATATTGCTCGTGTCAGGCTCGACTGCAGCAGATTTGTCTTTCCGGCACGCCACGCCGTTACGTAATAGATCTTGAATGCCACGCCGACGCCGAGCAGCAATGGCAGCGCGACGATATTGGCGAAGTTGAGCGGCAACCCGATCAGCACGCAGATTTCCATCGTCACCGCTCCCGCCACCAGCAGCGGGACCAGCGTCAACAGCACGTCGGTGATGCGTCGCAAGGTAAGCCAGAGCAGAAAACTGATCACGACCAGCGCCGTCAGCCCGGCATGGATGAAGGCCTTCACGACGGTATCGCCGGATTTGAGAATCGATACCGGTCCGCCGATCGCGGTCGGCTCGGCGGCCAGAACGGCAGCCGCAAACTTGCGCAGCGTATCGTTGTCGTTGGGGTCGCCGCGCGGCTGCGCCTCGACGCGCATCAGGCCGTCCTTGGTTTTCCAGCTGCTCACCAGATCGGCCGGCAACGTCTTCAGGCTGACCGGCTTGGCCTGCAGCGCGTTCTTGAGTTGATCGAGCACCACCTTCAACGGGGTGACGAAAATGGCCTGAGCCTTGTCGCGCACGGCCTCGTTCGAATCGGCGAGCCTTGACAAGGCATCGGCAAGCCGCCGCGACGCCACCGCCCCCGGCCCCTTGGCATCGCCGGCGGTCTTCCGCAGACTTTCCGCAGTCCCCTTCAAGGCCTCGACATTTTCCGCATCCGACGGCGGCTCATCGATGGAATTCAGGGTTGAGCGCGGGATCTAGAACCTTGGCGCCCTGGGCGATAAGCTTCAGCTTTTCCGGCTGGTCTTCGGGCACGAAACTGTCCAGCGACATCACGCGGAGGACTTCCGGCACCTTTTCAAGCCGGGCTTCGATCTTCTTCGCATCGGCTTCCGAATTGCGTCATCACATTGATGGCGTTGGCGCCGGTGTTCGGATCCTTTCTCAGATCGAGAAAGGTGGCGATCGATTCGACCTTGGGATTGCGCAGGTTGATCGGGTTGAAATCGAATCTGAGGAAATAGAGCAGCGGCAGGCCGGCAACCGCAACCAGAAGGGTGCCGACGATGATGATCACGCGGTGCTTTTCGAGAAAGTGATCGACCGGCGCCAGGAATGCGTAGCCAACGGGCTCTTTCTCCCCTGGAGGATTGAGCAGGCTCAGCAATGCGGGCAGCACGGTGATGCTGGAGAAAAAGGCCACCAGCATGCCGACGCCGGCGATCTCGCCGAGTTCCGAAACGCCCTTGTAGTCGGTCGGCAGGAACGAGAGGAATCCAGCCGCCGTCGCCATCGCGGCGAGCGACAGCGGGATCGCGGAATATTCGGCCGCCTTCTCCAGCGCGGTCTGCAGATCGTTGCTCTTGAATCGCTCCGACCGGTAGCGGACGCTGAACTGAATGCCGAAATCCACGCCCAATCCAACGAACAGAACGGCGAACGCAATCGAAAGCAGGTTCAGCGACCCCACCATCATCAAGCCGACCGCGGTGGTGATCGAAAGGCCGATGAATAGATTGGCGAATACCGCGGAGATGATCTTCGCCGAATGCAGCGCCATCCAGAGAATGAACAGCACGACGAGGACGGTGCCGATCCCGTTGGTGACGGCACCGTCCGCAACCGTTGCGAATTCCTCGTTGGCGATCGGAACCGGCCCGGTCAGCCTGACCCGCGCGCCATAATCCCCGGCGAGGTTGAGATCGCTGGCGGCTTGCCGGATGGCGTCGGTGGCAGCTTTCCCGGGTTCCAGCGCATTGAAATCGAGAATCGGCTTGAACTCGATGAAGGCCCGCCGGTCAGCGTCGGTCAAAGGTTTCTCGGCTGACGAGTTCGCGCCAGGAGAAAGTCGCGTTGCCATTGTTCAGCACGTTCTCGACCGTCTGGGCGATCTGGTTGAACGGCCGCTCGGTGCTGTCGAGCTTGACCTGCCCACGCTTGATGCCGGCCAATCCGGTTTCCAGCGCACCGGTCAATCCCCGCAAGGAGGGATCGCCGGCCATGATTTCGATCAGGGGCGCGGCGGATTCGAACTGGCTGGTGAAACTGGCAACCTCGGTCCACCGGAAGAAACAAGAGCCCGTTCTTTTCAAAGAACTCGCCCGAGCCGAGTGGCTGGACCGATTCGAAGTGTTTGGTATCGCCGGCCAGTTTCCGGTTGAGCGCAGCGCTCGCGGCAGTTCGTCAGTTCCGGCGTCGGCGCTTCCACGACGGCCAGGATCGTCCGGTCCCGATCGAAAGCCTCGTCGAATTGAATGTCGCGCTGGCGCCAATCGAGATGTGGCGAGATCAACGTGTTGATATCGGTGTTGATCTCGAACTTCCGGGCAGTATAGAAGCCCGCCGCAACCGCAAGAATGAGCGCGATCAGGACTGTGGTGGCGGCAAACCGTGTGCAGGCTTTGACAATCGATACGACAATACTTGTCAGCACATTTTTTCTTTCTAATGTTAACTGCCTGCCGGAAACGCCCGCTATCTAGCGGAGTTCCGTAGGCCAATCTAATGTTGTTTTTGAGCTTTCTTTCTTCAGGAACGCGCAAAAATAGCTCAAATCGTGCCAAAACCATGCCCGTGGGGGCTTCTAGGCGGATTGCCCGCGCAAAGTGACGAACAAGTGAGGGGGAGGATTTATCCGCTCCGGTCGGCGGGCATCTGTATTATAATACCGAATGAGACGCCCGCGCCGCCTCACCTCTGCGCTCATGGCAGACCCCTTTTTGCGATCCGCCTTTTCTAGCCGATCATTTTTTGACACAAAGTCCTGCGCCTCCGTGTTGTTAGGAGGTTGGTGCGGATATTGCAGATATCCCGCACCGGATGGAGACACCAGAATGAGAGTGGTGCAACTTGCGTAACGGGCGTCCCATGGAAGTGTATCTTGCGCAGCCTCGCGGGTTTTGCGCGGGTGTCGTGCGCGCGATCGAGATTGTCGAGCGTGCCCTCGAAAAATATGGCCCGCCGGTCTATGTGCGACACGAGATCGTCCACAACAAATACGTGGTCGAGAGCCTGAAGAACAAGGGCGCGATCTTCGTCGAGGATCTCTCCGAAGTGCCGCCGCACGCCGTCACCGTGTTCAGCGCCCACGGCGTGGCGCGCAGCGTGGAGGAGGAAGCCGCCGCGCGCGGGCTGCCGGTGCTCAATGCGACCTGCCCGCTGGTGACCAAGGTCCACAACCAGGGCAAGCGCTATATGTCGAAGGGCCGGGCGCTGATCCTGATTGGCCATGCCGGCCACCCCGAGGTCGAGGGAACCATGGGCCAGGTTCCCGGCCCGGTGCTGCTGGTCCAGAACGTCGAGGATGTCGCGGCCTTGACGATGCCCGGCGGACACGCCGGTGGCCTATATCACCCAGACCACGCTCAGCGTGGACGACACCAAGGACATTATTGCGGCCCTCCAGCAGCGCTTTACAGATATTCAAGGCCCGGACATCCGGGATATCTGCTATGCGACACAGAACCGCCAATCTGCGGTAAGGGACCTCAGCAAGCTCGTTGACGTTATCCTGGTGGTGGGCGCCAACAATAGTTCCAATTCGAACAGGTTGCGCGAAATCGGCACCGAAGTCGGCGTTGCGAGTTACCTGATCGCTGACGGCAGCGAGTTGAACCCGGATTGGCTGAAGGACGCCAAGGCCGTCGGCATCACCGCCGGCGCCTCGGCACCGGAAGTGCTTGTTGACGACGTGATCGAGGCCCTGAGGCGCATCGGACCGGTCGCGGTGTCGGTGCTTCCTGGCCGCGAAGAAAATATCGAATTTCGGCTTCCGGCGGAGCTGGCGGCGAGCTGATCCACTCCTCTATTTGAGTCCAGAAAGAAACTTGTAATGGCAATACCGTTCTTCAAGGAAATGCGTATCGGCGGCTATCTGCTGAAGCAGAAGCTGCTCGGCCGGAAGCGTTATCCGCTGGTGCTGATGCTTGAGCCGCTGTTTCGCTGCAACCTCGCATGCGTCGGCTGCGGCAAGATCGACTATCCCGACGCGATCCTCAATCGCCGCATGTCGGCGCAGGAATGCTGGGATGCCGCCGACGAATGCGGCGCGCCGATGGTGGCGATCCCCGGCGGCGAGCCGCTGATCCACAAGGAGATCGGCGAGATCGTGCGCGGCCTGGTGGCGCGCAAGAAGTTCGTGTCGCTGTGCACCAACGCGTTGCTGCTGGAGAAGAAGCTCGATCTGTTCGAACCGTCGCCGTACCTGTTTTTCTCGGTGCATCTCGACGGCTTGAAGGACCATCACGACAAGGCGGTCTCCCAGAAGGGCGTGTTCGATCGCGCGGTTTCCGCGATCAAGGCCGCCAAGGCGCAAGGGCTTCACGGTCAACGTCAACGCCACGATCTTCGACGGACATGCCGCCGAGGACATCGCCAAGTTCCTCGACTTCACGACGGAACTCGGGGTCGGCGTTTCAATGTCGCCCGGCTATGCCTATGAACGCGCGCCGGACCAGGAGCACTTCCTCAATCGCACCAAGACGAAGAAGCTGTTCCGCGACGTATTCGCGCTCGGCAAGGGCAAGAAGTGGAACTTCATGCATTCCGGCCTGTTCCTGGATTTCCTTGCGGGCAACCAGAACTACGAATGCACGCCGTGGGGCATGCCCGCACGCAACATCTTCGGCTGGCAGAAGCCCTGCTACCTGCTTGGCGAAGGCTACACCAAGACCTTCAAGGAGCTGATGGAGACGACAGACTGGGAGACCTACGGCACCGGCAAGTACGAGAAGTGCGCCGACTGCATGGCGCATTGCGGTTACGAGCCGACCGCGGCCGAGGCAGCGCTGACCAATCCGCTCAAGGCGCTGTGGGTAGCGCTGCGCGGCGTGCGCACGACGGGGCCGATGGCGCCGGAGATCAGCCTCGAAAACCAGCGGCCGGCGCAGTACATCTTCTCGTCGGAAGTGCAGAAGCGCCTGTCAGAGATCCGCCGCGACGAGGCCCTCGCCGCCCAGCAGAAAGCCTCGACAGCCGCGTAGGCTCTTCAGCGCGCGGTTGAAATCGATCCCGGTCGAGACCAACGCGCGCAGCGTCAGCGGGTTGCGCGCGACCCCGCGCAGCACCTTGCGCAGGTCGATGTCGCCATTCGGCTTGATCGCGGCCATCGCCAGCGCCGGCAAAGCCCGGCGTGGCGGGGTCGCTGATGACGCGCAAGGCCGCAAACGGAAGGCCGGCCTCGGCGGCATAGGCGGCGGCGATATGGCTTTCCATGTCGACCGCGGCAGCCCCCGTCTCCGAGTGCAGCGCGGCCTTGACGTGCCGGGCCACGACCACCTGCTCCGCCCCCGCCAGACGCCCCCTGACGATGCGCCTGCGGCCGAGTGCGACGCCGGCGATCAGATCTTCGTTCAGCGTCAGGCCGGCCAGCCAGCGGGCGTCGCCCGCCATCACCTCGGTCGCCACCACGACGTCGCCGGATTTCAGCGAGGGATCCAGTCCTCCGGCAACGCCGAAGCTGATGACGCCCCTGATCGTCGTGGGGTCGAATACCGTCAGAAGGGCCCGCAATTGCTGCGGATCGCTACTGCTGCAGATGACGGTCATGCCGGGCCCTGCCGCAATGCGGGCCTCCTGCACCAGACCGGTCACAATCAGTACCGGCCGCGGGTCAATTCGGTTGCCCGCGGACGCGCCATTCCCCGCCCCCAATCTCACATCCCGACCCCTACCACCCTGCTGTTGGTGCTTCCTCAGATTCCGATACCGCGCCAACGCCCAGAGCGGAAAGAACTTCGGATACCCATGATAGCGCAGATAAAATACCCGAGGAAAGCCCGTCGCCGTATAGCGCTGCTCGTCCCACAGTCCTTTTTGGGTCTGTGTGGCAATTAGGTACTCCACGCCACGGGCAACCGCCGGGTGCTCGACCTCGCCCGCCGCCATCAGCCCAAGCAAGGCCCATGCCGTTTGCGAGGCGGTCGTCGGGGCCCCCTCAAATCCCCTGTAATCGAGTTGGTAGCTGGTGGCATCCTCGCCCCAGCCGCCGTCCGCGTTCTGGATCGACACCAGCCAGTCCACGGCCTTGCGGATCGTGGGGTCCTGGTGGTCCACCCCGGCGGCATTGAGCGCGCACAGCGCCGACCAGGTGCCGTAAATGTAGTTCAGCCCCCAGCGGCCGTACCATGACCCCTCCGCCAGCTGGGTCCGGCGCAGAAACTCCACCCCGTCCGCAACCGCCTTGCTGGTTGCCGCGGTCTCCCCGAGTTGGGCCAGCATCGAGATGCAGCGGGCCGTGACGTCCTCGGTCGGCGGGTCGAGCAGCGCGCCGTGATCCGAGAACGGGATGTTATTGAGGTAATATTCGAGATTATTGACGTCGAAGGCGGCCCACCCGCCATCGCGGCTCTGCATGCCCTCGATCCATTCGCGGCCGCGGGCGATGGCGGCATCGTAGACGGGGTTTGGCTCGGCGCGACGCGCGCGATCCATCGCCATGACGACGACCGCGGTGTCGTCGAGGTCGGGGTAGTAGGCGTTGTTGTACTGGAACGCCCAACCGCCCGGACGAACCTCCGGGCTCTTCACCGCCCAGTCGCCCTTGACGTCCAGCACCTGCTTCGGCACCAGCCAATCCAGCCCCTTTTTGGCCGGCGGCAATGCCTCCTCGCCGCCGGCTTCGATCAGGGCATGACAGGTCAGCGAGGTGTCCCACACCGGCGAAACACAGGGCTGGCAATAGGCCTCGTGCTCGCCGATCACCAGAAGTTTGTCGAGCCCCTTCCGCGTGACGGCGCGGGGCGGATAATCCGCGCCCTTGCCGAGCACCTCGTACATCATCACGGCATTGGCCATCGGCGGGTAGATCGCGCCCAACCCGTCTTCGCCGTTCAGCCGTTCTTCGATGAAGGCGACCGCAGCATCGATCGCACGCGCGCGCAGCTTCTTCGGAAACAGCGGCTCGATCACCCGCAGTACGCTGTCCAGTCCGCGAAACAGCAGAAACCAGCCCCAGCTCTGATGCGGCGCCTTGGCCGTCATGCCGATCGAGCGCGGATCCTGCAGGAACAGTTCATCAATGCCGACGCCGCTGACATTCTTCGCCCGCGGTTTCAACGCCGCCAAAACCATCAGCGGCACGATCGTGGTCCGCGCCCAGTAGGAAATCTTGTTGAGATGAAACGGCGACCACATCGGCAACAGCATGATCTCGACCGGCAGCACCGGCACGCTGCGCCAGGTCGTCACCCCGAACATGGCCAGCATGAAGCGCGTGAAGACGTTGCTGTGGATGGCGCCGCCGCGCGAGCGGATCGCCTCGCGCGCACGGACCATGTGCGGCGCATCGGCAGAATCGCCGATCATCTTCAGCGCGAAATAGGCCTTCACGCTGGCGCTCATCTCGAAATCGCCGTCATGCACCAGCGGCCAGCCGCCATGGGCGCCCTGAACCCGGCGCAGGTAATTTGCGATCTTGGCTTCCAGTACGGCGTCAACCGGCTCGCCCAGATAGTGACGAAGCAACACATACTCCGCCGGAATGGTGCAATCGGCTTCCAGCTCGAACACCCAATGTCCGTCGGCCTGCCGGTAACCCAGCAGCGCGCGCGTCGCCGATTCGATGCTCGCCTCCAGGCCGCCTCCGGCCTCGATTCCCGTTGTGCTGCTTCCGGAATGCATCTCGCCAGACATCCCCGCCTTTTTCACGTTCGGTCTCAACTGGGCCTCGTCCGCCACCCGATCAAGCCTGCCGCATGGCGAGGACGAGATCGGCGGCGCGGTTTCCCGATCGCACCGATCCTTCGATGGTTGCCGGCAACCCCGTATCAGTCCAGTCGCCGGCGAGAAACAGATTTCTCCAGGCCGTCGCCGCGCCCGGCCGCAGCGCATTTTGCTCTGGCGTGGCCTCAAACGTCGCGCGGCGTTCGCGCACGATCTGCCAGGGCGGCAGTTCGCCCTGTACGCCCTGCGGCTTTGCAGATATCCCGCCAGATCGCCTGCGCGAGCTCCTCGCGCGGCATATCCACCAGCCGGTCGCCATTGCTGATGGTGACCGACAGGCGCTGCGGGAACGCGAACAGCCATTCCACCAGCCCCCCGACAACCCCGATCAGCGGGGGCATGTCCTTCGGCGGATCGAAGCGGAAATGGGCGTTTACGATCGCCCGGAATTTGGTCGGCGTTTTGAGGCCCGGCAGCAGCGATGCCGCCGGGCGCGGCGGAACAGCCATGATCACGGCATCGCCAGGGGCGATGGCGACGGTGTCGCCACCGAATTTCAGTTCGCCAACGCGCCCTGCCGCAAGAGAGAACTCGCGCAGTTCATGGCCGAACTGGACGCTGGCGCCCTTGCCCTGCAACAGCTCGATCGCAGGTTCGACCAAAACCGCGCTGAGGCCGTCGCGCGCGATCAGCGGCCGGCAGGCCTGTCCACCCGCCAACAGGGTTTCCCGCACCACCGCGCCGGCAAGACCCGCGGACCCCTCGGGCGGATCGACGTTGAGCGCCGCAAGCAGCAGTGGCTGCACCAGCCGCTGATACAGCGTGCCATCGCAGGGGATGGCGTCGCCGACCAGCCTGCTCGGCGCTGCCCAGATCAGAGGCGTCAACGCCAGATAATCGAACAGGCCCGTGTCGGGGACGCGACGCGACTCATTGAACACCCATAGCGGCAGCCGGCTGTCACCAAGGTCGAGCTGCCAACGCTGGCCCGTCGTCAGGTCGACGAAGGGAAACTGGGCGCGCTTCGGCCCGACCAGCCCGGCCTCGGTGCCGATCGATCTTGCGTAGGCGATCGCATGGCGGTTGCCCGAGAGCAGAAGGTGATTGCCGTTGTCGATGGTCAGGTTGGTCGCCGCGTCGAAATATGAACGGCAGCGGCCGCCCGCCTGCTGCGTGGCCTCGTGGACATGCACCTTGAAATTCGCGTTCGCCAGCCGGACGGCTGCCGAGAGGCCCGAAATTCCTGCGCCGATGATGTGGACGGTCTTTTGCATCAGATAAATGCGTAGCGAAGCACAATGGCGATGCGGGCCATCTTGTTGAGGCGAACCGGCGTGCGCGGGGTAGCGAACCCTCTGGCGACAAGCAATTCCAGAATGGCGCGATAATATTTCGACATGATCCTCGGCGCGCGCACCACGCGCCGCCGATTGCGTGCCATGATCTCATCGGCTTTCTCGAAATGCGCCCGCGCCCGCCCAACCAGCGGCGCGCATACTTTCGGCAGCGCCGGATCAGCGATGACCTTGAGCGGATCGGTTGAGGTGATGCCGGCATGCAGCAATCCTTCGAGCGGCAGATAAAGCCGGCCGAGATGCGGCGTCCTCATCGATGTCGCGCAGGATATTCGTCAGTTGCAGCGCACGGCCAAGATGATGCGCAAGCAGGATTCCGTCGTCCTCGCGGCAGACCGAACACCCGCACCGACAGGCGTCCGACGGCGCTGGCCACGCGATCGCAATAAAGATCGAGCGTCGCAAGGTCGGGCGCGCGGATGTCCTGCGGCACGTCCATCTCCATGCCGTCGACGATGGCCAGAAAATCCTCGCGCTGCAGGCCGAACCTTTGAACCGACGGAGCGTAGTCCCGCAACCGCGGCGGCGGATGGCCCTGATACAGCGCGTCGATGTCCTCACGCCATCGCTGCAGCGCGGCCAACCGCTCCGGCCGCGGACCATCGGAATCGGCGATATCGTCGACCTGCCGGCAAAAACTGTAGATCTGAAACATCGCCTCGCGCTGCTCATGCGGGAGAATGCGCATCGCCGCGTAGAATGAGCTGCCGGACGCCGAGGATCCGTAACTCGCATTGGCTGCCGTCGTCTCAAGCGTCATGCGCCGGCCGCCGGTTTTGAAACAGGCCGACGTCCGACCGCCCGCCGGGTCAACTCGCCGGCCACCCCGCCGAAGCTGTAGGCGAGCAGTTCGATCGGACCGAGATGCACCTTCTCGCTCAGGGGATCGCGCACTTGCAGAAGACGAACGATCTTGTCCGCGAAAGCCTGAATTACCGAGATCTCGAGCCCGAGCCTGAAATCCTTCACCTCGGCACTGAGCGATTTGCTTTGCTCGAGCAGGTTCTTCGGTCCGCGCGGCGAGCGAATGCAGGCATTGCAACAGCGGCGCCGGCGCGCGGGCCTCTCCGAGCTGTTCGACCGACGCCCCGACTGCGGCGAGCGCGTCGCGCGGAAGATAGACGCGATTGAGATTCCTGTAGTCCTTGCCACAGTCCTGAAGATGATTGTTGATCTGCAGACCGGCGCAGAGCGCATCCGACGCAGCCCAGGTCGACGTGCTCTCGCCGTGGACGTCGAGCATGAACCTTCCGACCGGCATCGCCGAGTATCGGCAATAATGGATCACCTCATCCCACGTCTCATAGCGAAGCTTGGTCACGTCCATCCGAAACGCGATCAGAACATCGAGCGCATGACGCGGCGGCATCGAGCGCTCGGCCAGCGCGCGCCGCAAATTGACCGCCTCCGGCTGGCTGTCGCCGCGGCCCAGGAGCTCGGCTTCAAGCAGATCGAGATAGGCCAGCTTTTCGTGCTCGCTGAGCGTGGCGTGATCGGCGATGTCGTCGGCAGTCCGCACAAAATTGTAGAATGCGAGGATCAGCGCCCGATGGCGCGGATGAATGATCCACGACGCGACCGGAAAATTCTCGTCGCGGTGAGTCTTGCCGGATCGCAATTCGCTCGCGGTGGTCATAAAAAAACTTGCTACACTTCTGGGCTTCGCATGCCCCATGCTTCTAGGCTTCGCAATGGGTTCGCGCATGCGAACGGATCGCATGCCCCATATAGGGGAATACGGTACCAAAACCAATGCCTTCTGCGGTTTCTCGCGGATCCGGCCGCAAGCGGATTTGGGCCGATAACGGGCCCCCGGCGGCGCCGACGGCTGCGAGGACGCTTATTGCCCGTGGTCTACCAGAACCTTGTTGCAGGCCATGGTCAACTTGGGGCGAACTTGCTGAAGGCAGGCCAGAACGGTCAGGTCGTCCTCATTCATGACGGGACGACAATATTTTTGGACATCGTGAGCACAGGCCTTTTGCTCCTCCGGTGTGCCGCTACGCTGCTGCGGCGGCGTTGGCTCGGCGAAGGCCCCGGTGGAAGCCGACAGCGACAACAGGGTGACTACCAGGAAAAAGTTACGCATCGTGGTCCTTTATTCTGAAGGCAGAGAATTCCAACCCGAAAACCGCGTGGCATCACCGGGGCGGACTAATGCTAACGCCGCAAACCGCTGCGGCGAAAGCAACAGAAGCGCCGCCAAATGCGGCCAAATTTACGGCGCCCCCCTCACGAATTGCAGCTGCTGAGGGTCGCTCCGGTGGATCACATAACCGATTGGTATCACACGGGATTTTCTGGAAGATCTTTTCGCGCGATGACTCGCGCTGGGCGAGACGCTCACGATATCCGAAGTTTTGCTGGTTTCGCGAGTGAAAAATGCAGCTCGCGTAATTCGGCCCGCACATTTTGCGAAGGCTGATGCAAATCTGCCGCGACCGGATAGCGGAACTGCTGGCAAGTGACGATTTTATCGTTTGAACCAAACATGCCGCGGCGACACCAAACCTTCAGTGCGGCGAAGACGTGTCGCGCATGGGAACGCTACATTTGAATGGGATACTAGAAATGAAACTGTTTGGCTCCAGCTTGTTTGGACAGGTCATGAAGGCTGCCGCCGTCGGCGCAGCTCTGATGTTGTCGGTTTCGGCCGGCCATGCCCAGTCGCGGCCGTTTGCCGGTTTCGACGGAGCATGGTCCGGCAACGGCACGGTTTCCCTCTCTGACGGTTCGACCGAGCGAATTCGTTGTCGAGCCGACTATAAGGTCAACGGCAGCGGGCAGGGTTTGAAGCACAGCCTGCGTTGCGCCAGCGACAGCTACAAATTCGACTTGAGCAGCGATGTTACGAGCCAGGGTGAGCGAATTTCCGGCAACTGGAATGAGGCAAGCCGGAATATATTCGGCAATCTGCAGGGAACAGCCGGTGGCGGCAAGATCGACGTGCTGGTCGAGGCGCCCGGATTTACCGCAATCTGATGTTGCGGACCAGCGGCAACAGGCAGACCGTGCAGATCAGCTCCAAGGGCGACATCAGAGGCGTATCGATTACGATGGTGAGGAGCTAACGCCCCTCTATCCATTCGTTCCGGATTGCTCCGCCGGCTTCGCGGGACCTGCCGACCCGCGGAGCCGTTGCGACAGATTGATCAGGAACATCGCCGTCGGCCGCAGGATGAAAAGATCCGCCACCAGCGCCGCGACCATCGAGAAAGCACTGAGCCAGCCGAACAGCCGCAGCGACGGCAGGTCGGAAAACACCGTCACCACCAGACCGCAGGCCAGCACCACCGTGGTCAGGATCAGCGCCGGTCCGACCAGCACGGTGGCGCGCTCGACCGCGAGTTCCGGACTGACGCCCGGCTTGGACTCCAGCCTCAGCCGGTTGAGGAAGTGGATCGTGGCGCTCAGCCCCAATCCAAACGACACCGTCAGCGCAACGACGCTCGCGAATTGCAGTCCCTCCCCGAGCAGCCACAACACCGTGCCCGACATCACCACCGGGAAAATCCCCGGCAGAATGCATGAGAACATCACCACCACCGAGCGGAAAGCGAGCCCGATGAAGACCGCGACCAGCGCGAACTCGATGGTCAGGCCGCGGTTGAGCTTTTCGATCATGTTGGCGCTGTTGCGCGCGGCGATCGCGGAAAGACCGGTGACCGCAATCTCGTAACCGGGATGCGCCTTGCGCACCGCGTCCAGCGAGTGATCGAGGTTCTCGACCACCGGAAGAATCTGACTGGAATCGAGGTCCGGCACCCTGCCCGACACCACCACGGCATCCTGATCGGCCGAGATAAAGCGCCGCACCAGATATTCGGGAATCACGCTGACATATTCCTTCAAGGTCGCGACATCGGAACTGCCGGCCTTTTCGGCGAGCCAGCGCCGCAGCGTTTCCAGTGACCAGACGTTGCCGACGCCCGCCTGCTTCTCCACCAGCGCGTGAACGTCGGCGATGGTTTGCAGCGTTTCGGGAGCATACAGCGAAGCGCCCTTGGGGAATTCGATCAGGACGTCGATCGCGTTGGCGCCGGTCAGCTTGGCGTCGAGACGCCCGCTTGCCGCCACCGCCTGCTGCTTGTCGGGCACCTGGTCGGCCAGCCGGTAGCGCGGCTCGCAGATTGGCATAAACCACGGCCAGACCGCCGACGAACAGCACCGCGATCAGGCTGAACAGGCCGGGACGGCTGACCATGCGCACCGCGATCCAGTAGCAGAAATTGCGCAGCATCTGCACGCCGGCGTCGGCGCCCTGGAATTTGACGGCGAAAATCTTTTCATTGCGCACAAACAGCACGCCGAACACCGGCACCAGCGAGAGCACGGCGAGCAGCGCGATGATGGTGGCGGCAAGCCCCGCCTCGCCGAATTTTCGGATCAGGTCGGAATCCGAAAATTGCAGGGCGATAAAGGATATGCCGGCGGTGCCGTGGGTGAGTACGCAGGCCGGCCCGACCACCAGCACCGCGTTCCGGAACGCGGTGAATTTGTCCTGGCCCGCGATCAGACGGTCGCGCGCAGCAAACGTCAGCTGCATCGAATCCGAAAAACTGATCACCATGATCAGCGGTGTCATCACGTTCAGGAACATATTGAGGTTGAAATTGGCCCAGCCGAGGCCGCCGAGCGCGAGCAAGATCGCGATGATCGGCGGGAACGCGGCGACCACCATGAACGATATCTTGCGGAAGAAGATGATGGCGATGATACAGCCGGCCAGAATGCCGAGGACATTATAGGTCAACCCGTCGCGCTCGACCGCATTGCGGATTTCGAGCTGCATCACGGGAACGCCGGACAATTCCACGTTGAGCCCGGTGTCGGCGAGGTCATCGGCCATCAGCTTGCGAATATCGCCGATCGTCTGGCCGAGCTTGCTGCTGGCGACGACCTCGGGTTCGAGCGACAGCACGATCAGCGCCAGCGTGCCATCCTCCGACAACAGCTTGCCGCGAATGAGCTCGTTGGTTTTGACGGTCGCGATGAACTTGTCGTAGTCGGCGCCCTTGCGGCAGTTCCGACGGGAACAGCGCCGCCGGCAGCTTGCCGGGCGCCGGCGCCTGCCGCGCGGAGAACAGCGAGATCAGGCCGCGCGTGCCCTCAACGAGCTGCAGGTCGGTGACGAAGTCGCGCAGCTTCTCGAGATTGTCGCGCGCAAGCAGCTTCTTGCCCTCGACCACGACCAGAACGTCGAATTCGGTCGCAGGAAAGCGCTTGGTTTCCGATACGTATTGCCGGTATTCCTTGGAATTCGACCGGAACAACTGGCTCAGCGAATTATCGATCTTGATGCGCTCGATCCCGAAGATCGCGCCGACGATCAACGCCACGAGAATGATGCAGGACAAGATCGGCGCCTGAACCGCGATCAGCCCTAGCCGCTCCAGTCCGAAGGCGATGCTCGCGGTCGGCCGCTGCTCGACTTTCTCGACGTGGACCTCGCTGTCGCTGTTCTTCTCAAGCATGCCCTGTCCAGTTCTCACATCGGCTCAAATAACTGGCAAAAGTCCAGGAAGGCGAATCAGATCTGAAACAACCTTGTTTAAATGACACTAGCCCTTGAAAACACGCGGTAAATTTGTCGCGAGAGGTGTAGCAGGTCTATACCGCATCTCGCAAGCGCACCCGGCACGCGCAAGTCGCGCGCATGCAGCGATCGCAGATCTCACATCCCGGATTTGTCATGTTGGCTTGAGCTTGCAGTGATACTGCGAGGCATTCGGCTGCCACTTTCGTCCTTTAGCGCGACGCCGGTCAGTTCCCGGGCGAGGCCTTCACGAATCAACCACGCGATCCTGAAAGCGGCCTCATCGTAGCCGAGCCCGGCGCGATGGATGTTGGAAATGCAATTTCGCTTTTCGTCAGTAAGGCCAATCCTGGGGGCGAAGGTCAGATAGACCCCGAGGCTGTCGGCGGCCGAAAGTCCGGGCCGCTCTCCAATCAGGACGACAACCATGCGCGCGCCGAGAATGGCGCCGATCTCATCGCCCAATGCGACCCGCGCCTGCGATGCAACCACGGCGTGGCCGATTTCGATCGCATCGCTGGCCAGTTGTGGAACGAGGCTGCGCAGCAGTGCAATGGCGTGCGCATTGACCGCAGCCGGCGAAAGGCCATCGCCGACAACAATCGCAAGCCGGCGCGCGCCACCGGCGCGGCTCGCCAGCAGGTGCTGCGAATCCGGATCGAGCATGCGGCCGAGATCCGGGCGTCTGAGATAATCCTTCCGGTTACGGGCGCGACTCGAGACACTGGAAACCTCCAAACCCAGCTCGCCAAGCCCCCGCATCGATGGCTGATACGTCGAAGCCGGCGTGGACAGCGTCACGGGCGCGTGCATGGTCCAGCATGAATTCGAGCAATGCCTTGGTCGGCAGGCTTGCCCCGGCGAGGCCAAGCCCGACACGCGCCGGGGTCAAATCCCGCAGATCGCCGATCGAATGGGGCGACGGAGCCCGTGTCTTCATTCGTGATTACTCGGCAGGAACCGACGCCTCGCGCAGCCGCATCGAGTAGTTCGACGCATTATGCTGACCGCCGGAGGCCGCGCGTGCAAACATGATCAGATGATGACCAACAAGAACCGAACTGATGAGATATTCGATTTCACCGCGGGCCAGGCGCCGCAACGCGAATTTCCAGAATTCGATTCGGTAATCGCCGAGAACCCCCACTCTCCAGAAGATATTGCGCAGCATGGTGAGGCCGAGCCTGATGTTTTGCCACGACGCCTGTTGCCGCGACGGCGGCCGCTTGACCTGGTTCGGATAGGTTTCGCGGATTTGATATTCGTAGCGCTCCAGGAGCTTGCCAGGTTGATAGGCGCTGCTCATGCACGCGCGCCAGGTCTTCACGACGTCTTCGTACGGCAAGTGAAAATCGACGTTGGATTCACGTCCTTCGTCCTCGATCAGCCGGTTCTCGCGCATCAGCCGATCCCACAGCGGCGTCTTCGGAAGCGCCTGCAGCAGATTGATGGTCAAGAGCGGGATTTGCGACGCATCGATGAACTCGAGCAGATGCGCTCCGGTTTCGGGCTTGTCGGTGTCCAGTCCGAGGATGATTCCGGAAACGACCTCCATGCCGAAACTGTTGAGCGTCCGGATCGCCTCCATGATGGGAACCATCATGTTGTGATCCTTATGCATGGCCTTCAATGCCACAGGATCCGGCGTCTCGATGCCGCAGAAGATCGTCGAGAAGAATGCCTCACGCATTCCTGCGAGAATTTCCGGACGCTTGGCGATGTTCAGCGTCGCCTCGCAGGAGAAGCGCAGAACATACCCGGTTTTCTTCTGCCATTCGATCAGATGCGGCAACAGATCGAGCGCGGCCTTGCGGTTGCCGATGAAATTGTCGTCGACGAAATAGACCGAACCTCGGATGCCGCATGCGAGCAATTTGTCGAGTTCGGCGGTGATCTGCTGTGGTGATTTCAGACGCGGATTGCGGCCATAGAGTCCCGGGATATCGCAGAACTCGCACTGATAGGGACACCCGCTCGAATACTGGATGCTGCCGAGGAAGTACCTTTTGAGCTCGGCAAGCTCGTAGGCCGGAAGCGGAAACTCTGTCATGTCGAGCCGGTCGGCGGTCTTGAAGACCACCTGCTGCTCGGGGCGCGACGGATCGCGCGCAAGCCGCGCAATCAGTTCGTCAGTGGCATCACCGAGCTCGCCGACATGAAGGTAGTCGAACGAAGGATAATAGTCCGGACAGGCGCTGACCGAGGGCCCGCCGATCGCAACCGGCAGATCGAACGCATGCGCCCGGCGGCAGATATCGTTCATCTGCTGGCGCTGGATGTGCATGCCGCTGACGAGCACAGCCTCCGCCCATTCGAAGTCCTCGGTGGTGGCTGCGCGGATGTTTTCGTCGATGAAGCGGACCGGCCAATTCGCGGGCAGATAGGCGGCAATCAGCAGCAAGCCCTGCGGAGGCATGAAGGCCTGGACGCCGTCAGTCAGCGGATAGGCATATTCGAACGTGCCGAACGAAGATGTGTAGCGCGGAAACACGCACAGGATGCGGCGTACCGTCTCAACGTTCTCAGCTCTCATCGCTTCCTCTGCGAGACTAACCTATACAAGTTAAGCACGCGCCCAGAGGTTGGGCTACAAATTCCTCAACATTGTGGCAGCCATATAACCGGGGGATGACCGGATGGTTGCAAGAAAAGCCATTGCCTGCAGCAGATAGTCCTCAGGCGATCAATCGCAATGCAAAATCGGGCAACAGCCCAGCGTTGCCCGCGACACGAAACTCGGCATCGGCAAGCCCGGCGCGCAATAACCAGTCGTCGAACTCGGGGGCACGCTTCAACCCGAACAGGTCGCGGACATAGAGCGCGTCGTGAAACGATGTGGATTGATAGTTCAACATCACGTCATCGGCGCCGGGCACGCCCATGATGAAACTCACGCCGGCGGCGGCGAGCAGCGTCAACAGGTTGTCCATGTCGTCCTGGTCGGCCTCGGCGTGATTGGTGTAACAGACATCAACCCCGAGCGGCAGCCCAAGCAGTTTGCCGCAAAAGTGATCCTCAAGCCCGGCGCGGATGATTTCCTTGCCGTCATATAGATATTCCGGGCCTATGAAGCCAACCACGCTATTAACCAGCAGCGGATCGAAGGCTCGCGCGACGGCGTAGGCGCGCGTCTCGCAAGTCTGCTGGTCGACGCCGTGATGGGCATTGGCCGAGAGTGCCGAGCCCTGCCCGGTCTCGAAGTACATCACGTTGTTGCCTACCGTGCCGCGCCGCAGCGAAAGCCCGGCCTGGTGGGCTTCCCGCAGGAGCGCGAGGTCGACGCCAAAACTCCGGTTGGCCGCCTGGGTCCCCGCGATCGACTGGAATACCAGATCGACGGGCACCCGTTGTTCGATCAATCCGAGCGTGGTCGTCACATGGGACAGCACGCAGCTCTGGGTCGGAATCTTCAACCGCGCAATGATATCGTCGAGCAAATGCAGTAATCCGCCAATCCCAGCCGGATCGTCGCTTGCCGGATTGATCCCGATACAGGCGTCGCCGGATCCGAGCAGGATGCCGTCCAGGATCGATGCGGTGATGCCCTTTTCGTCGTCGAAGGGATGGTTGGGCTGCAACCGCACGCTCATCCGCCCGCGCAGACCTATCGTGTCGCGAAAGGCGGACACCACCTCGCATTTTTTTGCCGCCAGGATGAGATCCTGATTGCGCATCAGTTTCGAAACCGCCGCGGCCATTTCCGGGGTAACCCCGCGCGACAGCTTTTTGAGAACGTCGGGCGTCACCTTCCCGGAAAGCAGCCAATCGCGGAACGAGCCCACGGTCAGCGAAGATATGGCCGCAAAGGCCGACCGGTCGTGGGTATCGATGATCAGTCGGGTAACTTCGTCATCTTCGTATGGAATGACGGTTTCCTGGAGGAATTGCGTGAGAGGAACGTCGGCGAGCGCAATACGCGCCGCAACCATCTGCTCGGCGCTGTCGGCAGCGATTCCGGCCAGGCGGTCACCGGAGCGCGGCGGCGTGGCCTTGGCAAGGAGATCGCGAAGGTTGTCGAAGACGTAGGTGGTGGTGCCTATGGCGCGCCGATAGACCATTTCCGCTCCGGACCATCAGCGCCGGTGCGCGATGGCTCTCCGTCCAAGACTATCAGATGGGGAGATTTTACGCAGCCCGGACGGTAGCAAGGAATTTGGCCACCTCGGCCTTCAGACGCTTGTTTTCGTTCGAAAGCAATTGCGCCGACGAGAGCACCTGGGAGGACGCCGAGCCAGTATCACCAGCGCCTCGGTTAACCTCGGCGATGTTGGTTGCAACCTGTGTGGAACCGATGGCCGCCTGCTGCACGTTGCGGGCGATTTCCTGGGTCGCAGCGCCCTGCTCCTCGATAGCGGCCGCGATTGCCGCGGCGATTTCGGAAACCCGCCCGATCGTGCCGCTGATCTCCTTGATTGCGACCACCGAGTCCTGCGTTGCCGCCTGCATTCCGGCGATCTGCGTGCTAATCTCGCTGGTGGCCTTGGCGGTCTGCGCAGCAAGCGCCTTGACCTCTTGGGCGACCACCGCAAAGCCCCGGCCTGCCTCGCCCGCGCGCGCGGCTTCAATCGTTGCATTGAGCGCCAACAGATTGGTCTGCTCCGCGATTGTGGTGATCAGCTGGGTGACATCGCCGATACGACTTGCCGCAAGCGACAATTCCCCGATCCGCGCATCGGTCTTTTTCGCCTGGTCGACCGCTTCATTGGCGATCCTGTTGGAATCCACCACCTGGCGTCCGATTTCATTGACGGAAGTGGCCATTTCCTCCGTTGCCGACGCGACCGACTGGACGTTGGCAGAGGTCTCTTCCGAAGCTGCCGCAACAACCGTGCTTAGCTGCTGGGTTGCCGCGCTGCTCTTGGTCAAGATGACGGCTGAACTTTCCAGCTCGCTCGATGCAGAGCCAACGTTCTCAATGATATTTCCGACCGCGGTCTCAAATCTTTCGGCCAGGCTGTGAAGCTCGGCCCGGCGGGTCGCCGCCAGCTCGCGGTTCTTCTCTTCGCGTTCAGCGGTCTCAGATTTCGGCCTTAGCGACAGCCTGCACTTTAAACTCTTCGACCGCGCGGGCCATTTGACCGACTTCGTCACGCCGATCAAGACCGGGCAGTTGAACGTCGAAGTTACCCGCAGCGAGCTCGCGCATCGCCTTTGACATTGCGACCACCGGGCGGGAAATACTCCGGCCGATCAAGAACGAAACGACGATACCCATGAAAGCCACGGCCAGAAGGACAACGGTCAACGTCAACTGCTGCTGGTCAAGCCTCATCCCGGCGCGCGCAATCTCACGATCCTTGCTGTCGCTGCTGCGCATGATCAAGTCGTCTGTCAGTTTCTCGATGTCGGCAAAATTTCGTTCCGCGCCCTTGATGAACATCAGCGCCGATCCAGCATCGCCATCCGCCATCTCGACCGCGTTCTTCGATTGCTTGAGATAGCCCGCAACGGCAGTTTTCAGCTTGTCAAAGGATTCAAGCTGGCGGTCGCTGTGAGCACCTTCAACCGCCTTCAACGCTTCCGAAATCCTGGCGGCGGCGGCGGAGGCTTCCTTGGCGAAAGCCGCTATCTTCTTCTCATCCTGTTCATTGGATGCGGTGGCGGCGAGGCGGTAGAGCTTGGCATGCGCCATCCATGCCGTGGTGGTGAGATCGTTCGCAAGTTCCGATTGCCGCACGGGCCCTGAGACAAGGGCGTCGACGGCAGCCTGATTCGACCGCAACGCCAGCAGAGCGTACGCGCCAACACCAACCAGAACAACGACCAGGAAACCCGGCGCTAGCTGAACTTTCCAGGATAATCCGATATTCTTGATCCAGCCGAGCATGTCACCCCTTCAATGCGACGACCGTCGCAAAAACACTGACGATTGCGTGTCAGGACTTGTAAACACCCCCACATACCGCGGTGTTGTCCAGCCTTTCGCAGTACATCTGCTTCGGCTCGACTTTCTTGTCGGTCGGGTTGACGAACTTGTAGTCCTGCCAGAACGACGCTTGCTTGCCGGCAAGCTCGACGCGCTCCTTGACGTAGAGTTTGCCATCGACGTCCTGCGCATCGATCAGGTCCTTGCCGACGAACTTCTCGTTTGAACCGTGGGCGAGTACCTTGCCGTCGAGCTGGTAGACGACGACGTACAAATCGCGGTCATGGAATTTGCCGGCCTTGTTCGTAATTTCAGGGTAAGCCTTTTCGGGACCCTGTTCCTTGATGAAAGCCACCGCTTTCTTGACCATCGCGACGGCATCATCCTTGCTCGCGCCATCCCCCGCCGCGGCGGCACCAATTAGAGCTAACGTGAATGCGAGAACAGCAATTTGAGTCTTCCCTGACCAAGTATTCATGTGTCATCTCCGGATCGATTGGCGGGTTGGGGCGGGCACGGATGACGTCAGATTTGTCACAAAAGAGCGAACTATCCGTTAAGGTGCCTTTCCAAGAGGCAATTGGCCCTGGACATGACAAATTGTCGCACGCACCGTGCCGCCGCTTGGTCTGTTTCGACGGCCGTCACCGTACTGACTGGCCTCGACGCGCGCTTGGCGCGCAACCGGTTAAAAAAATCGCGGATCCCGGCAGAGGCGCTGGGATCACGCGACGATTATCTCTGACAAGGCGTTTCGGGCAGCCGGGGCTGCCCGACGGATCAGAACCAGGGATACACCACCGGAACGCCGACCACGACTGCCATCGCGATTGACGTGGAAAGTCCGGCAACGCTGAACATCGCAATCTTGAACAGGCTGTCTTCTACTTTCGAGAGCATCTTGCTTGCATTGGACATGGTTGACACCTTCCCCCTGTGAATTTTGCGAAACTACTGCTCGCATGTGCAAACCCTACGATGACTCCATTTAGGGGAGTCTTACCTCCCGCCGTGGCGCGCCTTTGGCCGTTCGAATTTGTAAAGGCATGGTTAAGATTCCGAGTTGCGCTACCGCGAAGCGCGATGCCGACGATTACCGCAGAACAACGTTACTGATCACCTACGTTTGCCGTGATGGCGAGGCCCGTCAGGCTCGCTGTCGCACGCAGGGCCGCGCCGCAGGCTTCGCAGTGAACTATGGTCGTGGTCACTCCACCAGCAGCACGTCCACCGCGACGTTGAGCTTCTGCTTGCGCGATCCAACGATGATGCCGTCGACGGGCGAGACGTCGGAAAAATCCCGTCCCACCGCCAGCACGATGTGATCATTCTCGACGAGGATGTCGTTGGTCGGGTCGAAACCGATCCAGCCGAGGCCCTCGCCGCACCACAGCGACACCCAGGCATGGGTGGCGTCGGCGCCCTGCAGGCGCGGTTTGCCCGGCGGCGGGATCGTGCGCAGATAACCGCTGACATAGGCCGCCGGCAGGCCGAGGCCGCGCAGGCCGGCGATCATCACATGAGCGAAATCCTGGCAAACGCCGTGACGTTTTTCGAACACTTCGTTGAGCGGCGTCGAGATAACGGTCGCCTTCGGATCGTACCTGAACTCGGCGCGGATCCGGTGCATCAGGTCGACCGCGCCGGCAAGGACGCCTCTGCCCGGCGGAAAGCTTGCCGATGCATATGAAGTAACCGGCCGCTGCACCGGCACCAGGGGGCTCGCGAAGACGTATCCGATCGGCGAGGCGGGGCCGAGACTGGTAGCCTCGATTGCCACGTCGCGGACGCTCTCCCAGGCGCGACTGTGCGCGTCGCGGCCGGGCGCGCTGCGGGAGACCGAGACGCGGGAGCGGGAATCGATCCGAAGGTTGCGATGCGGGGCTTCGATCAGGATGCTTTCGGTGTGCGTCCCGAAAAAGTCCCGCCGCACCGTGCGGTCGGCGGGACGCGGCCTGATATCGACGGTGTGCGAAATCAATTCCTGGCCGCCGCCACTTCTCGGTTCGAGCCGCAGCGAGCACCGCGCGAAACTGACCGGACTCTCATAACCATAGCTGGTGACGTGACGGATGTCGTAGATCACGCAAGACCCGTCAGCTTTTCAGGCCGGCTTGCATTGGGCCCGTGCGGAAAATAATGCAGTCCGATGGCGTCGGCGAGGCTGAGCAGGTCCTGTTCAAGCGCAAACAGCGTCTTGGTATCGAGGGCAATAGCCTCCGCCGTCGTCAGCGTCGCCTGCAGGGCGACCGCCAGACGCTGCGGCCGCTCGATCAACCCTCCCTCTTTCAGGGTCGGCAGGCTGGCGATGTGATCGTTCAGCGCGGAAACCTGGAACGCGACCGAGCGCGGATTGTAGGGATCGAGCACCACGAGGTCGCGCACGGGCGCCAGCAGCGGACCCGACGAGGTAGCGCGAGCGATAGGTGATCTGGCAATCCACCAGCGTCAGCAGGATATCGAGATCTTCGCTGCTGGCTTCGTCATAGGCGAACTGGCGCGCGAAACGCACGGTGTTGATCGCCCGCTCGGCGCGGCGGCCCATTTCGAGAAAACGCCAGCCGGCGGCGCGATTCATGTTTTCCTGCGCCAACCCAGCGAAGCTCGCGAGCTCCTGCAGCGTCAGCTCGGCGGCGCTGATGACGCCGTCGTCATCCTCAACCTCCTCTCCAAGACGCTCAGTCATCTCGGTAATGACCTGCCACGCGTCCGGCGAAAGCCGTTCGCGCAGCGATGTCGCGGTACGCTGTGCCGAGCGCACCAGCGACAGGGCCGAACCAAACCTCTCCTCGCTTTGCAGCGCTTCGGCCGCGATCTTCGCCGGCTGCGACCGCGTCGTTTGCGATGTCGCGCCCCATGCCACGAGCAGCCGCTGGATTCGCTCCACCGAGTGAAGCACGGGGGACGATCCCTTCACGGGATCGCGCAGCGACGTCGCCAGCGCCCGCACCAGCCGCAACGTCGCCTCGGCGCGCTCAAGATAGCGGCCAAGCCAGAACAGATTGTCGGCGGCCCGGCTCGGAACCCAGCCGGCAATGCGCCTGATCCGCACCGTATCTCCCGCCGGCAGCAGGGTCGTCGTCGGCACGGCCTTGTCGGAAACCACCCAAACGTCGGCCGCGCGCGCGCCATCCCCCATCGACACGGCGCGGGCATCGAGTTGCTCGGCAATCCGGCAAAAGCCGCCGGGCATGATGGTCCAGCCCTGGGGCGTTGCAGCCGCGAAAACCCTCAAGACGAACGGGCGCGGCGTGATCCGCCCCTGGTCCCACACCGGCATCGTCGAAAGCCGAACCAGTTCCTGGCCGACGTAGTCGATGCCGCGATCGTTGATCGCCGTCTTGAGCCGCTCGCGTTCGGCTGGCGACAACTCGCCGGCGAGCACCGGACCGTCACCCGGGAAACCAGGAACGCCCCTGCGGTAGGCGCCTTCGATGGCAATCTCGTCGAGCCGCGACAACACTTCTTCGCGGGCGGACTTCTGTCCGCACCACCAGGTCGCGATGTTCGGCATCTTCAGGTCTTCGCCGAAGAAGCGCCGGCTGAGGCTCGGCAGGAAGCTGAGAAGCGCCCGCGCCTCCATCACGCCGGAGCCCGGCATATTGGCGACGACGACGCCATTCTTGCGCAGCACGTCGATCAGGCCGGGCACGCCGAGTTGCGAGGAGGCGTCGAGTTCCAGCGGATCGAGAAAATTGGAATCGACCCGGCGCAGCAACACGTCGAGCCGCTTCAGGCCGGCGACGGTGCGGATATGGATGCGGTCGCCGCTGACGGCGAGATCGTCGCCCTCGACCAGCAGGAATCCGAGGTAGCGCGCCAGCGTGGCGTGTTCGAAATAGGTTTCGCTGAACTGGCCGGGCGTCAAGAGCCCGATGCGCGGCTCGTCGCGGTCGGCGCTTGCGCGCAAGGCATCGCGGAACGCCTCGAAGAATGGCGCAACCCGCTCCACATTCATCGACTTGTAGAGCGTTGCGAAGGCGCGCGACAGCACCAGGCGGTTTTCCAGGGCGTAGCCGGCGCCCGATGGCGCCTGGGTCCTGTCGCCCAGCACCCACCAGCGTCCATCGGGTCCGCGGCCGACATCGGCGGCGTAGAGGCTGAGGTATCGGCCGCCAGGGGGTTTGATCCCGCAAACCGAGCGCAGATATTCGGGGCTGCCGGCGATGGCGGCCGCCGGTATCGCGCCCTCCGCAACCAGCCGGCCGTCGCCGTAGAGATCGCTCAGAACCAGTTCCAGCAATTCCGCGCGCTGGACGATGCCGGCGGTCAATTGCCGCCATTCGGCGTCGTCGATCAGGAGCGGCAGATGGCTCAACGGCCAGATCCGGTCGGAGGTTTCGCCGGGCGCGCGATAGCTCACGCCGGCCTCCCGCAAATGCCGGTCGGCCGATCCGAAACGCCGCTCGATCTCACCGGGCGTCAGCGCGGCGAACGCATCGAAGAAGCGGGTCCAGACCGCGCGCGGCACCCCGTCCTGCGCGATATATTCATCGGGAATTCCGGGCAGGCGCACATAGTCGCGCATCCACTGCGCCACCCGCCGACTGCCTGGACGGGCCTTGTTTGCTTGACCGCTTCCCTGGCTGTTTCCCTGGCCGGCGTGTTCCGCCATCCCTATTCTCCCACCCCAGCGCATTGGTTCTGATTCGAAATCAGAACCAATGCTCTAGCCCCATGTTTTGACGCGCATTCTTGACGCGAACCGGTACCCACTTCGCTCGAAAACGCTCTCACGCCGTATCATTCAATGCAGGAGCGGCGTCCTCAAGTCGAGGGTCAAGGGGAATTCAATTGTGCGTTCCTCAGGCGGCGGATCAACCTTGCCGGGCGTGTGGCCGTGGTCCTGAAAGCGGGCGAGCCGCCTTGCCTCGGCCTCGTAGGAATTGACCGGTTTGGTCTCGTAGCTGCGTCCGCCGGGATGGGCGACGTGATAGACGCAGCCGCCCAGCGACCGGCCGTTCCAGGTGTCAATCAGGTCGAACGTCAGCGGCGCATGGACGGGAATGGTCGGGTGCAGCCCCGACGCCGGCTGCCAGGCCTTGAAGCGGACGGCGGCAACCGCCTCGCCCGAGCGGCCGGTTGCGGTCATCGGCATCCGCCTGCCGTTGCAGGTGACGACGTGACGGCCCTCGACAAATCCCGATGCCTTGACCTGCAGCCGCTCCACCGACGAATCGACATAGCGCACGGTGCCGCCGGCCGAGCCCTCTTCGCCGAGAACGTGCCAGGGCTCGAGCGCCTGACGCAGTTCGAGCGAAACGCCGCCATGGTGGACCCGGCCGAATACGGGAAACCGGAATTCGAGCTGTGCGGCGTACCAGTCCGGTGAAAAATCGTAACCGGACTGCTTCAGCTCAGCGAGCACGTCCAAGAAGTCTTCCCAGAGGAAGTGCGGCAGCATGAAGCGGTCGTGCAGCGTCGTGCCCCAGCGCACGAATTTGCCGTCCTGCGGCTCGCGCCAAAGCTTGGCGATCAGCGCGCGGATCAGGAGCTGCTGCGCCAGCGACATGCGCGGGTCCGGCGGCATTTCCAGCGCGCGGAACTCGACCAGACCGAGCCGGCCGGTGGCGCCATCGGGAGAATAAAGCTTGTCGATGCAGATTTCGGCGCGGTGGGTATTGCCGGTGATATCGACCAGAATATGCCGGAACAGGCGGTCCACCAGCCACAACGGGGCTTTGATCCCCGGCGGCGGCACGTGGGCGAGCGCGATCTCCAGTTCATAAAGGCCGTCGTGCCGGGCCTCGTCGATGCGCGGCGCCTGGCTGGTGGGCCCGATGAACATGCCCGAGAACAGATAGGACAGCGACGGATGCCGCTGCCAGTACAGCACCAGGCTCTTCAAGAGATCGGGACGGCGCAGGAACGGCGAGTCCGAAGGCGTACTGCCGCCGACCACCACGTGATTGCCGCCGCCGGTGCCGGTGTGCCGGCCATCGATCAGGAAGCGATTGGCCCCGAGCCGGACCTTGGCTGCGTCTTCATAGAGGCCGAAGGTGATATCGACCGCCTCGCGCCAGTCTGTCGAAGGCTGGATGTTGACCTCGATGACGCCGGGATCGGGCGTCACCTTGATCACCTCGACGCGCGGGTCGTATGGCGGCGGATAACCCTCGACATGCACCTTGACCTGCATTTCCTCGGCGGTCGCCTCCACCGCCGCGACCAGTTCCAGATAGTCCTCCAGTTTCTCCACCGGCGGCATGAAGGCGCACAATACGCCGTCGCGGATTTCGATCGACATCGCGGTGCGGACGCCGCCGCCCTTGAGCTGCTGTTCGTGGACCTCCTGATGCGGCGTGCTGTCTGCCGGCGCCGCATCGTAGACCGGCAGCTCCTCGCGCGGCTCCAGCGGGTCCTGCTCGACGATGTAGGGATATTCGTCGGCGGGAATATGCGGCAACGAGGCGATCGGCAGCCGCAGCCCCAGCGGTGAATCGCCAGGGGTCAGGAACAGGTTGCCGCGGCGCAGCTTCCAGCGCTCGCTTTTCCAGCGCGAGGAAGACTTGCTTGCATCGGCATTCCAGCGCTGGATCGGCAGCACGAATCCTTTGGGAGTGTCGAGCCCGGAATCGAACACCCGCGCCATTCGCGCACGCTCTTCCGGATCGGACAATTTGGAGTCGCTGGGATCGACATTCGCGCGGCAGCGCTGCCTCCTTCTGCAACCAATGACCGGGGTCTTCGAACGCCGGCAGGATAAATTCGGAATCCACGCCAAGCTTTTTCGCCGTACCTTCGGCGAAGCGCTCGGCATCCTCGATCTGCGCCTTGTGCGGCCCTTCGATATCCGCGATCAGGTCTGAGTTCTTCCAGATCGGTACGCCGTCCTTGCGCCAGTAGAGGCCGAACGCCCAGCGCGGCAGGCTTTCACCGGGATACCATTTGCCCTGCCCGTAATGCAGCAAGCCGCCCGGCGCGAAGCGCGCCCGCAAGCTTGCGAATGAGTTCGTCGGCAAGGCCACGCTTGGTCGGGCCGACGGCGGCGATATTCCATTCCGGCGATTCCAGGTCATCGACAGAAACGAAGGTCGGCTCGCCGCCCATCGTCAAGCGAACGTCGCCGGCCTTCAAATCGGCATCGACCTGCTCGCCGAGCTTGTCGAGGCGCGCCCAGGAATCGTCGGAGAACGGCCGGGTGATCCGCGGCGCTTCGCGAATCCGTTTAACGCTCATCTCGAAGCCGAATTCGGCATTGGCGAAACCGACGGCGCCGCTGATCGGCGCCGCCGTGCGGTAATGCGGCGTGGCGGCGACGGGAATATGCCCCTCGCCGGTCAACATGCCCGAGGTGACGTCGAATCCGATCCAGCCTGCGCCTGGCAGATAGACCTCGGCCCAGGCGTGCAGATCGGTAAAGTCGTTCTCGACCTCGCGCGGCCCCTCGACCGGATCGATGTCGGGACGCAGCTGAATGAGATAGCCCGAGACGAAACGCGCGGCGAGCCCGAGGTGCCGCAACGTCTGAATCAACAGCCACGCGGAATCGCGGCATGATCCCGCGCCCGAGGCCAGCGTTTCTTCCGGCGTCTGAACGCCCGGCTCCATCCGTATGATGTAGCGAATCTTTTTCTGCAGCTGCGCGTTGAGATCGACCAGAAAATTGACCGTGCTGATCGCTTCCCGCTTGATGCCAGCAAGGTAGGCAGCAAAAAGCGGTCCGGGCTCGATGGTTGCGAGGTAAGGCGCAAGTTCGGTCTTAAGATCGGCGGTATAGTCGAACGGAAAACTGTCGGCATAAGGTTCGACAAAGAAATCGAACGGATTGATCACGGTCATCTGCGCCGTGAAATCGACTTCGATCTTCAGTTCGGAGGCTTTCTCCGGAAACACGAACCGGGCGAGCCAATTGCCCTGCGGGTCCTGCTGCCAGTTCACGAAATGATTTGTTGGCGTGACCTTGAGCGAATAGCTCAGGATCGGCGTCCGCGTATGCGGCGCCGGCCGCAACCGGATGGTCTGCGGGCCAAGGTCGATCGGACGGTCATATCTGTAGTGCGTGACGTGATGTAGTGCGACGAAGATCGACACGAGACGGAGTGCTCCAGCAGCTTTTTTAAGCAGAACACCGGTTCCGACCGACATCAAGCACTAACAACGGGCAGGCGTTGCCTATGGCGGTGGCGGGTGGCGCCCCCGCCCCCTGGCGGCGGCCCCGTTCGTATTTCAAACAGCCCGGTCCCAGACGCCAGACCGTCATTGCGAGCGCAAGCGAAGCAATCCATGGACCAACAAGGAAGTATGGATTGCTTCGTCGCGTTCGCTCCTCGCAATGACGAAAAGACACAATTGTGCGATCTCGCCGCTCGTTTCGCGCAAGGCTTGGCCGGTTCGTTCCGCCCTCTCATATCAGAGGGCGCAGGGAATGCCGGGCGCCCGATGCACCCGCAGCCTCGTGTGCGCATGGTAGTAGTAAATGCACACGAGTATTCACAGCGAGTTCACCGGAAACACCCGGCATTCCCCGCGCAATGGTTTTACGGCTTATAACGCGCTCTCCCCGGTGACCGGGCTTTCTTGCCACCGTCGCCGGCGTGATGCGAAGCATCATCGCCAACTTGATGCCAGCGTCGGGGCATCAGGACCACACGACTTCGCCGTCCGCGAGCAAAGCGCCCTCGTCAGAAGCGCCACTCGCGTCCATCGCATCCCGCCCCGCGTTCGTGACGATCGCGAGCCGCCCCTCTTGTCGAGGCGGGACGGGGCGAGTTGGTAAAGGTGATTTGCCCGACGGGAAAAGCGGAAAATTTTTCGCGCGGGGGCTGGACACGAAATTCGCCGGACAGCCCGCCGGGCAAATCACAAAGGTCCGTAGGGCGGGTTGAAGGCGAGCGCATGATCATCAGGACGCAAAAATCGCGGCCGTCCGCTCAACCAAGCAATAGGCCGCCACACGCCCATCGAAAAGACCGAGGGGACGAAGGAAAATTACCCCATCCAGGACATCAAAGAGTTGTGTCGGGTCTCTATCACGCGATGTCGGAAGATGTCAGACTGATCGTTGATCGTGCTGCCTCCAGAATCCATCGCGAGCGTCACAGGCGCCGATCATGGTCAAGATGTCAAAGCAATCGCACTAATCTGACCGGGCAGGTGGGTGGTCGCGTTGATCGGCAAGTCTCAAATATTGGCTGCTGCGGCCACAGCGCTCGCGATTTGTTGTTGCGGGTGTGCCCGGCTATCGCAGGGCGCCTTGGTTCCGGTCGCGGAAGCCAACACGGCGGGGACATCAATTGTCCCGGTACTCGTCGCCACAAAACGGAAGCGCTCAACAACAGATCCCGGTGAAATGTTCGACAGCGGACTAGCAGAAGAGACGTCGTATGCCTCGATTACGGTTTCGATGCCGCCCGACGCGGTACGGAAAATTGGTGACGTGCAATGGCCGGCCACGTCGCCAGGCGATCCGCAGCAGAGTTTTGTGACCGTTTCGGCAAACTATCTCGATAAACAATCCTTTGGCGCGGCTCTATCGGTGGGCGCTAAAAAAGCCGGGCGCGGCAAAGTTCTTCTCTTCGTTCATGGATTCAACAACCGGTTCGATGAGGCTGTCTATCGGTTTGCCCAAATAATCCATGATTCCAAAGCACCCGCTGTCCCGGTCTTATTCTCGTGGCCGTCGCACGGCGTCGTAGGACTGCGCGCCTATCAGGATGATCTTGAAAACGCAACCAGCTCTCGTGAGGCTCTTGAGGAGGCGCTCGATGGGATTGCGGCCAATGCGAATGTGAAGGAGGTAACGATCGTCTGTCATTCGATGGGCTGTTTCCTCACGCTTGAAGCGTTGCATTCGAAGGCGCTGCGTGCTGGCAAGATCGGCGACAAGGTGAAAAACGTTTTGCTTGTGGCGCCCGACGTTAACGTCAACCTCTTTCGCACGCAGATGCGGGAGATGGGCGGCGCCAGACCTCGGTTTGCGGTATTCCTGTCACAGGACGATCACGCTCTGAAGTTGTCCAGGTCAATTGGGGGTGGGGAAGCACGTCTTGGCGAGGTCCACCCTGAGGAAGAACCTTACAAGTCCGACTTTCAGCGCGAGCGCATTATGGTCTTCGATTTGACAGCGCTAGGGGGAGGCGCGCACTCGCGAGCGTTCGAAAAGGTTACTTCAGTCGTGGGTATGATAGAAGAACGGCTCGCCGAAGGCCAAGTGATGACGGACGACGGCCCTAACCCCGAAGCCGCTGGTCAATGATATTTTGGGGAGCCGAAGGTCCGAAGGGCGGGTTGAAGCCGAAGGCGTAACCCGCCGTCTGCCGACACGATAGGTCGTGCATCGCCATACGCATTAACAAATCGTGGCCCGTCGTTCTCAGAAGTGGCGGGTTATGGCTTCCGCCTTCGCTCTTCGAGCTACGGCGGACAAGTCGCCTCCAATCCGCCCTAAGCACCTGCACGCGTTTGATTGGCTAACAACCGTGTTGGTCCAAGCAGAAGAAGATCAGATGACTCCACCTGCAAAATTTGCCGCACCGCTGCTGCAATGTTCGGGCACCGGCGTAGCGGCTACGGATGTGCGGTCGCATGCGATGACGCAGGTGTCGGCACGGGCTTGCGCGTAGCAATAGAAACCTGTCGCTGGGGCGCCGACGTCTTGGGCCGAAGGTTTTGTTCAGAAACCCTAGCGATAGGTTGTGCCGCCTGCTCCTGGCTCGCTTTGAGGAGCTCGACGTTCCTTGCAATGTCGCGGGCCGCTTGTTCCTGGCTGGTCTTGATCTGCTCTATGGCCCTTGCATTGTCGCTGGCCAATTGTTGCTGGTTCGCCTTCAGCTGCTCGATCTCTTGTTCCACGTTGGCGAGATCGCGCGCCATCGTCTGGAGTACCTTCGCCGGCTCGGGAGACACCGGGACGGCTGTTGACGTGACGTCATGCGGCACGATCGGAGCCGGAGGCGCTGGCTCCGCTGCGGCCAACTGACCGGAAGATGGGTTCGGTTGCGTGACAAGCACCAGTTTTTCCAACGGCAGCGTTAAGGCTGAAACGAGCTGCGGCGCCCAGCGCGCAACCGTATCGCCATAGGACGACTGCGAAACGAAAGCAGCGGCAACGACGTAGGCTGCAAGCAGCAAGCCTACGATGCCGCGTAGCCACGGTCGTTCCCCCGACCGCCGAGACTGAGAACGCGGGGCCTCGCGCTCCTGTCTGGACACCTGAGCTTCCAGGCTCGCGAGCTGCTCATCCGCGCTCTTGATTTGTTCATGAACGTGCGCGAGCTGTTCGTCGACACGTGAGATCAAGGCATCGCGCATTTGCTTGATGTCCGTCGTGGAATCCATGGATGCCCCCAGCCCGATCATCTCTGATTTCCGCTAACAGACTCCCCGATCCTGTGATCAAAGCAAGGCCGTAAGATGGAAAGATGGGGTCATTTAGCGCCACACTTTCAGCTCGTGGGGGCGGGTTGAACCCGAAGGCATACCCCCCGTCTCCCGACACGACAGGTCGTGCATCCCAATACAAATCGTGCCCGTCTTTCTCTGAAGTGGCGGGTTACGGCTTTCGCCTTCAACCCGCCCTACGGACCGATGTTCGCCATTCCCCGACAGCGACAAAATTCGGTCACGGCTGCGAAATGACGCGATGTGCCAAGAGAAGAGACTCATGCACCGCAGCAAACGGTAACGATTCTGGACCCATTGTTGCGCCGAGAAATCGACGGCAAAGCGTGCATGTAAAGGCTACGCTTCTGCGTTAGCCCGGCCATTTGGATCGATGTTGACAGATCTGAGGTGCGGGACCGAAAGCTATCCTGCGCCCGAGCCCGGTGCCGGTGCAGGACTCAGCGGGGCGCCTCCGACAGAAACAGGGCCGAAAGGTTTAGGCAGTGGAGAAATTATTTTTCGCGAAGTCCGGACGACCCGAGCGCGAGTATTTGAATGTGGGATGCTGGAAGTCGTCAACGGCGTCATCGCACTCTGCAGAGCATCCGCCTGCGCCGCCAGCGAGGAGAGTTGACGGGATATTCTTTTCAAATCCGCCTGTTGAGTTGCGGAGCTCTGCGTGAGCGACACCAACACAGCTGCGTTTTGCTGCTGCGACAACTGAATATCCTTCAGTGTCGCGCTGACGGGATCTGGTACCGGGGCTGAAGCCGTCTCATGTGGAGGCTGTGCAGCGAAGCGAATGAAATTCGGCAAAGAGAAGCCATTGAAATTCGGCAAAGAGAAGTGATTGAAATTAGGCAAAGAATTGGCGGTGGCCGCGCCAATGATGGCCAAGGCAGATAAGGACACCACTATAGCCGGCACTCGGCTCGAAGCCCCCTGCTGTGCCGCCTCAGGCTGTTTATCTCCTTGCGTTTCCTTATCCGGTGTTTCAGCCACCTGCGTTCCTTACGTGTCAGCCCAGTCGCAAGATTTTTCCTCGCCGCCGATCAGCAAAACAAAAAGGTGCCGTCGCGTGGACCATCCAGCGCGACTCTCGCGCGATTGCCACCCAAATTCGGCTTAAATCATGGGCTTATATGGTTAATGATCAGTTATTCTCAGCCGTCTCGCGTGACCCAGCAGCGAGTCCGCCCATGTCTGCAACGCCGCCGAAAGCGGAAATAAATCCATGGAGCGCAGCGATACCCATCGCGTCCCCATGTGCGGATGGCAATTGCGGAGCTTTGGAGAGCGCGCCTCGACAAGCGCAGCAAGGCGATGGGTTTCGAAAAGGGCTCAACCCATCCTTGGGCTAACGCTATTCCGCCCCGCGAGCTGCTTCGCCTGAAACGGGTACGACAGCATTAGCTCGGGAAAATGAGGCACGTCGTCGTACCGTGCGCGAGCAATCGGCCCTTGGCGTCGGTGACGCGGCCTTCCGCCATGCCGACACGACGGCCGCAGTTGAGGACTTTGCCCTCGGCCCTGATCTGGCCCGTCTCCAGCGTGATGGCTCGGACAAGCGAAATTTTGAACTCGAGCGTCGTACTGCCGATGCCTTTTTCGAGCATCGACTGGATGGCAAGGCCCATGCAGCTGTCGAGAAGAGTAGCCGTGAGGCCGCCGTGCACCGTACCCCATGGATTGAGGTGAGCGCCTGTTGGATTCAGCGCGATGGCGACGCGACCGCTTTCTGCCTCCACCACATCATAGCCCAAGGTCTGTGCGAACGTGTTGAGAGGCAGCACTCCGCTGGCGAGGCCCTTGACGAACTCTAGCCCGCTCATTGCCTTCTGTCGCTCGGGACTGACTGTCCCGTAGGTCTTAGTGACCATGTCTCACCTTCCGTCCTCACAGCTTTGACAAAGCTGAGGACACCTGACGGAAAGCCGGCAGCTAAAGCCACCCGAAACCTGATCGCAGGCCGCGTGGGCTGGAGGTCGGACCATCGGCAAGAGCGCGAAACACAACTGCCATTTAATGGTTGCTACGAGCTACGAGCTTTCCCCCATTCGCTCGACAAGATGCGCACGTGAGGGTGCAGGGTCAAACCGATCGGCGAAATATTGCGTTTCGTTGGCGACCAGTCCTTCGCGGAATTCCATGATGCTCACCGTGTAGGACGGTATGCCGTCGTAGGATAGTACGAATTCAGTGACCCAGAGATCGCCGCTGCCGATAATTCGCCGGACCGTAAAACGCTTCTTGTTTGGCTGGACGAATCGGCTCTCTTGAATGTTGTGCCGACCGCGGATTTGCTCGCCCGATTGCGGATAATCAAGCACAGCATCCTCACGGTAGATTTCATGTTCGACCTTGAAATCGCTCGCGTCCGAAGCATCCCAATGGCGCTCCAGCGCCACCCGCACGGTTCGATCATCCATCTCAATCTCCACCTACGCTTCCGGTTGGTCTCAGGCTATGCCTGGGGGGAGCCGCCGACAATGTGCGGATTTCCTCGGCCATTGGCGCGAAGGACTTCTCGCCCCGATTTGGACAAGTTGCCTAACCGAATGTCAGCTATCGGTCGTTTGCGACCGGGTCGAGCCAGCAGCGAGTCCGCCCATGTCTGCTACGCCGCCGAACCGTCACCATCGCAGGTCCGCTATTCCCCGATAGCGACAAAATTCCGCACGGCAGCGAAAATTTCAGCCGCGAGCCACCCTTCCTTCTACGTGGGCTGTCGTATATGAGAGAATTGCCAACGGAACGTGCCGATAGTCCCCAGGAGCGAATTGACGGCGTGGATAGTGGCGGCGGTTAGTTAATCCAAAAATCTCAATCTGATACTCGATCGACGCAAGCGCGGACAGGCATTTCAACCGGGGCACGGCATGGCAAATCGATTTATGACGGCGCAACCCACCGTGGCGATGCGGCGCTGGGGGCCTCCCGCCATTGCGACGCTCGCGGCGATGGCCGTACTGACGGCGCTGACCGCCGACGCCGCGGCGAGACAGGCGCGCCCCGCGCCACCCGTCGAGGCGACGGCGCCGCGCGATGCAGGCGAGCCGATCATGGCGATCGTGTCGATCAAGACCCAGCAGGTCACTTTCTACGACGCCGACGGCTGGATCCTGCGCGCGCCGGTGTCGACCGGCATCACGGGACGCGAGACGCCAGCCGGCGTCTTCGCCGTCATCGAGAAGGACCCGGACCACCACTCGAGCCTCTATGACGATGCCTGGATGCCGAACATGCAGCGCATCACCTGGAACGGCATCGCGCTGCACGGCGGGCCGCTGCCCGGGTATGCGGCCTCGCATGGCTGCGTGCGGATGCCCTACGGCTTTGCGGAGAAGCTGTTCGACAAGACGCGGATCGGGATGCGGGTGATCATCTCGCCGAACGACGCGGCCCCGGTCGAGTTTTCCCACCCGGCGCTATTGGCGCCGAACGCGCAAGTCCTCGCGGCTGCTCCAGCGCGTGCCGAGACGCTCGCCCGCGAGGCCGCGGAGGCCGCCAGGACGGCCGACGAGGCGAAGAAAGCCGCTGCGACAGCGGCGCGCGAGACAGCATCGCTCACGGCGTCGCTGCGCAAGCTGGAATGGCTCAAGACCCGCGCCGACGCCGAGCTCGCGTTCGCCGACAAGGCGCTCGCCGCCGCAAAGACGGACCAGGCCAAGGCGCGGGCCGAGGATCTGAAGCAGAAGGCCGCCGCCAAGGCGGCGGAACTGGGGACGCAGCTCGACACCGCCAGGGCCGACGCGAAGTCGAAACTCGCCGCCGCCCCCGCCGCAAAGGACGCCGCCAAGGCGGCCGCGACCAGGAAGGCCGACGCCGCCAAGGCGGCGAACGAGGCAAAGCTCGCGCTCGAACCGGTCTCGGTCTACATCAGCCGGGCGACGCAGAAGCTTTACGTACGGCGCAACACGCATAAGCCGTGGGCGGACGGGGGCGAAGTGTTCGATGCGACCATCGAGGTCCCGGTCACGATCCGCGATCCCGACAAGCCGATCGGCACGCATGTGTTCACGGCGGTGGCGCGCAACGACGCGGGCCTGCGCTGGACCGCGGTCACGATCGACAACGCCGACGACGCCAAGGACGCGCTCGACCGCATCACCATCCCGCAGGACGTGCTCGATCGTATCGCGCCGACCGCATTGCCGCGATCCTCGATTATCGTCTCGGACGAGCCGCTGAGCCGCGAGACCAACTACCGCACCGAGTTCGTCGCGGTGCTGAACAACCAGCCCCAGGGCGGCTTCGTGACGCGCCGGCCGACGGTTGATGTCCCCGTTGCGAGCGGCGACTCCTGGGGCGACGGCGGCTTCGGCTTCTTTTTCCAGCGCAATCCGGACCCACAAACTGGCAATCCGCGCCGGCGCGGCGGCCAGTACTATCGTCAGGTGCAACAGGGCTGGTGGTGACACGCGGCACGCCGCGCGTAGGCCGCATGGTCGCTCAGGGTCATTTGCGACCGGGGCGACCCGGCGATAGGTCGTGCATCCCCATACAAATTAACAAATCGTGGCCCGTCGTTCTCTGAAGTAGCGGGCATACGGCTTCCGCCTTCGCTCTTCGAGCTACGGCGGACAAGTCGCCTCCAACACGGCTTACGGACCTATTGTACTGACGACAGGTGTACAACCTGGCGCCCGCCATTCATCGCCTTGAGACTGTTCACGTACTCCTCAGGACGCTGCCAGCGGTGAGGAACTTTCAATCCCATGAAACTTGCGATGCTGCCGATAAACGAAGTGCAATTGGATATTTCGGCATTCCAGACCGGTGAACTCGCCTGCAATTTCCTGATGTATGCGAAGACCCTTTTTGCGTCCGGCTCATTCAAGTAAACGCGGTAATTGGCGGTCAGGTACTCCGGATCAAGATCGCCATAGCTTGCCCCGGTCTCGGACGGCACCCACGTCACATAACCGATGACATAAGCCAAAGTGTCTCCCGCGGGGGTAAGGCCCGCGACTTCAACTTGTCGCTCGCTTGTCTTCCCGTACCAGACGAAAGCGTGGCCCCAGCTGGCGGCCGTTCTGGCTCTGAAATCAACGTAGTACGGGCCCTTCGCTGATACCGGCTTCCGAGTCGACTGTAGCGCCGGTTTCGCTTCAACGGGCGCCTCACCGGAAACAAGCGCATTCGCGTCGACAACGCGCTTCTGGAACTCCCGTATCAGTGAAACGAAAGGTTCCGAAACGGCCCCGGTATCAGTCTCGTTTGCAGAAGCCGATTGGATTTCCCACTGGAACAAAACCGCGAGTGTGAATCCCGCAAGTAAGCAAAGCTCTGATCTCTTCAGCCTGTTTGCCACGCTTCGCCCTTCGACTTTCTACGATAAAGTCAGTTTAGCGAGACTCAATTTAGCGAGACTCAATTTAGCGAGACTTGGGTACCGTCTGTTAGTACCGCGACACGACGGGTGCCTTGCCGATTGGGGTCTTCCCGATGGGAGTCTTGCCAATCGGCATTTTGCCGACTGGAGCCTCCTGATAGACGGGCTGTTTGCGCGGAAGGTCGGCAGCGCCAGCTGCAGTCACCACGGCAAGCGTTGCAGCCGCTACAATCACAATTTTCATCACGGTACTTCCCCTCCAAGTTAGAAGAAACAAGGCAGTAACCTGCCAAGCGTTCCCCTCAGAATACGTCTACAGTGCGGCAGATCGGACCCGTTCGACGAATGGGTCTACAGTGCGGCAGATATGACACATGGGGGCCTCGATTCCTGTTGGGTCAATGAAGCGATAGCCGAACGCATCCTACGGCCCCTTGAGGCCGTCCGGGCACGGCGGGCGGCCTCAAGCAATCCCGATTGTGTGCTTCAGCTTGCCAGCATATGTCGGCTGCGCAATTTGCGCAGAACCGTGATTGCGAGCAATGCGGTCACCGCATCGAGTGTGGCCACAATGATAAACACGGACGTCCAACTGCCGGTCGTCTGCTTGAGGAATGCCGCGGCAGGTCCCCCTAAAATCGAGCCAACGCCTTGCGCGATATAGAGGAAACCATAGTTCGTCGCCGCATATTTCGGTCCGAACGTGTCAGTTAGGGTCGATGGGAAGAGTGAGAAGATCTCCCCCCAACCGAAAAACACAAGACCCGTCAGAACAACAAACAGAGCGGGTCGATCAATGAACGCAAACATGACCAGGATAGCAGCACATTCCAGAGAGAATGCGAGAGCCATTGTCATCTCACGTCCGATATGGTCGGAGACCCAGCCAAAGAAGGGCCGTGTCAATCCGTTGGTGAGGCGCGAGAGCGTTAACGAAAGCGGCAGCGCCGCCATGCCGAATACCAGTGCGTTCGCAACATTGTATTCCTTCGCGAATGGCCCGACGTTGGAGACGACCATCAGCCCACTGGTCGACATCATGCTCATCATCAGGAATAGGAGCCAGAACGTCGGGGTTTTCAGCATTTCGGCCGGTGCATAGCTGCGTTTCGACTGCATCGTGGTGGCCGATGCGGTCGTGTAGCCCGCCGGTTGCCAGCCTTCCGGCGGTATCCGCAGCCATTGCGCAGCGATGATACCTATGACGCCCTGAATGATGCCCCACACAACCAGCGTATGCGCGTAGCCGGCGCTCTTGATCATGCTGTCGATCGGAAAGCTGGTAAAGATCGCACCAAACCCATAGCCCGCGGCGGCGAGTTCCGTCGCCAGTCCACGCCGGTCGGGAAACCAACGCACCATCAGGCCAATGATTCCGACATAGATGATGCCGGTGCCGAACCCGCAAATTACGCCGTAGGTGAGATACAACGCCCAGATATTGTCGACGTAACTGGAAAGTATCCAGCCGCCACCCGACATCAGCGCACCAATAGATATTAGAAGGCGCGGACCAAATTTATCAACGAGATAGGCCTGCAGCGGCGAGCACCAAGTTTGCAAAATAATGAGAAGAGAAAATGTCCACTGCAACTCGGCAAGCGTCGTTCCAAGTTTCTGGTTGAGCGGTCCGGTAAACAACGTCCAGACATATTGCGGCGACGAGATCGTCATCATGGCGACCAAACCGAGAATGAGCTGATACCAACGATTCCAGTACCATGCAGTCGAAATTGCCGGCGCTACTGTTGTCATGCCAGATACCCCTTTTTAACAACGGGTCGGGCCCGTCCCCGACTGGATGAATATTATCGTTCTGCCGGTCGGGGATCGCAATGGCGGAAATTGCCGATTGGGAAGACCGAATTCTACTCGGCGCGAAATGTCCGCGATGGATTATTTGCAAATCTTTCTAATCCTATGCTTTGCGCGTAACCCGCCGTCTCCCGACACGACAGGTCGTGCATCCCATACGCACTAACAAATCGAGGCCCGTCGTTCTCTGAAGCGGCGATTACGGCTTCCGCCTTCGCTCTTCGAGCTACGGCGGACAAGTCGCCTCCAACCCTACGGACCTGGTGGTCCGGCTCGTGCCAATCGCGTAGTTTTGAGGCTGCGCAAAACAGCGCGTTGCAAAACAGCGCGATGGGTGGAGCGAAGCGATACCCATCTATTTTCGTCTATGAAAGCGATGGGTTTTGCAAAGGGCTCCACCCATCCTTGCTACGAGCTATCCGGCCCCGCCGTCCGGTACGACCTCAATATCTCGTAATCACAACTTCGAGATAGTCGCCGGGGATAATGAGGCTGCCGCTGCGGTCCCAATTCAATTTTTCCAGCAGATCGAGAATGTCGGCTTCCAGCGCAGCCGCCTTCTCCGCATCAAGCGCAGCGAACGCACGATTGGTGGGACCATAGTAAGTGCGAAAAACGTCAAGCCAATGCACAGGAGACTGGTACCTGAAGGTGAATGTCTGCACGGAGGTATTGATTTCATGTCCCGGGAACAGCTCTCCAAGGCGCGCCGTGGTTCCCCAGAGAGCAGGTGGCTTGAGGCCGGCCGGCGGTGGCGTGTACTTTCCGACGATTTTTAGAAGCTGGCCGATAAAACCATCTGGCGTCCAGTTGGCCAATCCGATCTTCCCGCCTCTGCGCACTCCGCGAACGAGCTCGGCGGCCGCCTTCTCCTGGTTCGGGGTAAACATGACGCCGAACGTGGACAGCGCCACGTCGAAGCTGGCATCAGCAAATGGAAGCGCTTCGGCGTCAGCCACCTGAAAATTGACGGAGAGGCGATCGGCGGCGGAGCGTTCCTCGCCTCGCTCAAGAAGTGCGCCGACATAGTCTGTTGACGTGACGCGAGCAAAGCGGCGTGCAGCGGCCAGTGTCGCATTCCCGTTTCCGGCTGCGACATCGAGCACGGTGCTGCCAGCACGCACATCGACAGCCTCGCACAGTCGCTCGCCAACAATCTGAAGGGTCGTTCCGATCGTTGCATAATCGCCGGCCGACCAGACGGCTTGCTGGCGTTGCTTGATGGCAATGTAATCAAGGGGTAGCGTCGCAACCGACATGGGCCATCTCCTTTTGCCTCAGAACCTCCGCCCGAAGGCGGACCCCGCAACTCGCGAAGTCGGCAGGAGCATCTCATGGCAGCCCTGGAAGCAGCTAGCCCATCCTATTCGTGAGAATGCGGTTTTTTGGTCCGATTGATGCGGCCGCAGATCTCCGCTGACGAGGGGCACAGGATTGCCTTCGGCTTTTCACCGCTTGACGATCCGTACTTTGCAACGCGCTTGAGGGATGGGTTGGGCGAACGGGGGCGCACGCCCCGCCGGTCAAGGACCGAGCGGCAGCAGTGCGCCGGGCAAGCTGCGGAAGAGGTCGGCTTCGGGACATGCCGCGGCGAACGCGAGGCGGATGCGGCTCGTGGTCTCGACGACCCTGGCGGCGATTTTCAAGAGACGAAGACGCAGCGTCGCGAACTCGGCAGTGGCCAATTCCCGGGCTTTGGGAATGGCGTCGCGCACGGTAAGCATCAACCAATAAGCGGCGGTATGGAGAACGAGGCGGACCTGGTTGGCAAGCGCCGAACGGCAGCTGGTGCGATCGGAGGCGAGCTGCGTCTTGTGCAGCTTGATCAGATTTTCGGCTTGGCCGCGCGCGCAATACAGGCTGTCGTAGATCCATTCGGCCGATCCGACATCGAGGCTGGTGACGACGAAGCGGATGTCGAGGCCGAGCGTGGTCGCCTCAATACGGGCGACGGCGCGCCGTTCGCGATCCCAGGATTTTGCCTTGTGGCGCGTCTCGGTATAGCCGCGCAGAACAGCCAGGTTCTCGATGGCGCGTCGCGTGCGGATGTCGTCAGCGACCTCGTCGACTTTTCTGGCGAGAGGCTTGGTGCCAGACAGACCGAAGACGTAGTCGATGCCGTTGTTCTCGCACCACGTCATGGCCTCCGGCCGAGCATAGTGCCCGTCGCCACGGAACGTAATTCGCGTCTTGTGCCACCGCGTGCGGATGTGCCGTACCAGGCGTCGAAGATGGGCACGCACCTCGACGCCGCCCGGCGTCTTGCCGGGCCGCAGCACGACCGCCACGGGCCGGCTCTTCTCCGTGTCATAGACGTGGATCGGCAGGAAGCAGCGTTCGTCATAATGAGCGTTGAACAGCGAGAGTTGCTGATGGCCGTGGACGACATCGCAGGTGTCGTCGATGTCGAGCGTGACGGATGCGGGCTCGCACGGATAGCTATCCATCCATGCGTCGACCAAGGTGTAGGTCAGGCGGATCACGTCGCGCAGTCGCGGCGAATTCTCTAGCCGCGACAGCGTCGGTTGCGAACACAAATCCCGACCCGTGTCCGGCAGCCGTCCGCAGGCCAACTTGAACGCCGGATCGGACCGCAGATGATCGAGGTCGTCGGCGTCCTCGTAGCCGCAGCAGATCGCGAACATGCGGGCGCGGAACATATCGACCAGGCTGTGCACGACCCGCGTCGGATCGCGCCGATCCGGGAACACCCGGGCCAGATTGTCGGCCAAACCGAGACGCCGCTCGGCCATCGCCAGAAGCATCACGCCCCCATTCGAGGTCAGGCGCCCGCCATCGAAGGCAGCTGTGACTTTCTTGGCCTGAACGGCTGGAAATGAGAATGGCAAAATTGTATCATTGGTCATGGCGGGCGTGGCGTTCGCGGGTGAAGGTGATGGGGTTGGCTTCGCAACCGAATCCTACGCCGCATCAGCGCTTTACGCCACGCTCGCCAACCTCTCAGGCGCCCGCTGGCGAATAAGACGGGCTAGTTCAGGATCTGAATCAAAGCGGTACAGATTTTGAACTGGCCCTACCGGGACAAATCGTAGCATCCTTGCCACGCCGGTTCATGGTCGGAGGAACGCTTCAATGTCGGATGGCAGCTACAATCAGTTCTGTCCCGTCTCGATGGCAGCGGAGATCATCTGCTCCCGCTGGACGCTCCTCGTTCTGCGCGAACTCGTGTTGGGATCAACCCGTTTCAACGAACTGCGGCGCGGGCTGCCGAGCATGTCGCCGGCCCTCCTGTCGAAGCGGCTAAAGGATCTCGAAGTTGCCGGGATCGTCATGCGCATCGCCGCCGAGCGCGAGTCTGGCGTACTCGAATATCGTCTCACTGAAGCGGGAAATGAACTGCGTCCTATTATCGAAGCGATCGGCGTCTGGGGACATCGATGGGTTACGACTGAAGCGACGCTAAAGAACCTCGATGCCAATCTGCTGATGTGGGACATCAGGAGAAATATAAATACCGATCCCATGCCGCCTCGTCGCAATACCATCCAGTTCATCTTCAATGACAGGCCGCCCTCGGAGCGCAACTATTGCTGATTGTGGAACCGGGCAACGAAGTTGACCTGTGCCTCGTCGATCCAGGCTTCGATGTCGACCTTTACGTATCAACTGATCTGCGGACGATGACTGAGATCTGGCTCGGATATATGGCCATCGGCCTCGCGTCTGAGGATGACCGACTTGTCTTGATGGGAAACAGCAAGCTCGCCGCCGATCTGCGTACGTGGTTGAAGCTCAGTGTGTTCGCAAACGTCGAAAAGAAGGTTGCTTAGAGCTGGGCGCGCGCGGATGGGTGGAGCGCAGCGATACCCATCAATTAAGATTTTGCGAAGATGATGGGTTTCGAAGGGCTCAACCCATCCTGCGCCCTACTACGGACCCAACGGGTCGTCCCCGCGAACGCGGGGACCCATACCGCGTGATTTATCAATAAAGCACGATGGCGGACGATGTCCTCAAAAACCGCGGCTTATGGTTATGGGTTCCCGCTTTCGCAGGAACGACAGCTCACATCGTAGCCCCAAGCACCCAAGGCGCAAATTCGGCGCCGCCGAAGTCGAAGTTTTCGCTTTTGGTCGGCTGCCCCGAAGCGGTCTTGAGGATCAGGTCGAAAATCCGCTGGCCGCATTGCTGCACGGTCTCCTCGCCATCGAGGATGGTGCCGCAATTGACGTCCATGTCGTCTTCCATGCGCTTGTACATCGCCGAGTTGGTCGCAAGCTTGATCGAGGGTGCGGGCTTGCAGCCAAACACGCTGCCGCGTCCGGTGGTGAAACAGACGAGGTTGGCGCCGCCGGCCACCTGCCCGGTGGCCGCTACGGGGTCGTAACCGGGCGTGTCCATGAAGACAAAGCCCTTCTTGGTGACGGCTTCCGCATAGTTCAGGACGTCAACGAGATTGGTGCTGCCGGCCTTCGCCATCGCGCCGAGCGATTTTTCCAGGATCGTGGTGAGGCCGCCGGCCTTGTTGCCGGGGCTGGGATTGGCGTTCATCTCGGCGCCTTCGCGCGCGGTGTAGTCCTCCCACCAGCGCATCAGCGCCACCAGTTTTTCGCCGACCTCGCGGCTGACCGCGCGCCGCGTCAGCAAATGTTCGGCGCCATAGGTCTCAGGCGTCTCCGATAGAATGACGGTGCCGCCATGCCGCACCAGGAGGTCGCTCGCCGCACCGAGTGCCGGGTTGGCGGAAACACCCGAATAGCCATCGGAGCCGCCGCATTGCAGCGCCACCGTCAACTCGCTCGCCGGCACGGGCTCGCGCTTCACCTTGTTGGCGTCGGTGAGCGCCTCGCGCACAAAGGCGACGCCGGCCTCCACGGTCTTGCGGGTGCCGCCGATTTCCTGAATTTCCAGTTCGCGCAGGCGGCCGGCGAGCTTCTGTTCCTGCATCAACCCGCCGATCTGGTTGACCTCGCAGCCCAGACCCATCACGACGACGGCGGAGAAATTCACGTGCCGCGCGTAGCCGCCGAGCGTTCGGCGCAGCAGGGTCAGCGGCTCGCTCGAGGTCATGCCGCAGCCGGTCTTGTGGGTGAGCGCGACCACGCCATCGACGTTGGGGAAATCGGCCAGCGGATTGTCGCCGGTGAACGGGTTCTTCTTGAAGATATCCGCGACCATGCCTGCGACATGCGCGCTGCAATTCACTGAAGTGAGGATGCCGATATAATTGCGGGTTGCCACGCGACCGTCCGGGCGGCGGATGCCGTCGAAGGTCGCGGGCAGATCGAAGTTCGGCACCGGCCTGACGTCGACGCCAAAGGCATAGTCCTTGGCGAAATCGCCCATGCCGCAATTCTGGGTATGGACGTGCTGGCCCGGCGCAATCGGCGCGGTCGCAAAGCCGATGATCTGGCCGTAACGGCGGATCGGTTCACCGACCGCAACGGCGCGGATCGCAACCTTGTGGCCGGCGGGAATGCGCTCGACCGTGGTCACGCCGTCAGCCACCACCGTGCCGGGCGGAAGGCTCGCGCGCGCGATCAGCATGCCATCATCGGGGTGCAGTCGAATGACGGGTGCTGGGGTCATTGGGCGGTCTCCTCCATCAAAGGTGTGCAACATGCACAGCCTCATCCTGAGGAGCCTGCGCCAGCAGGCGTCTCGAAGGATGGGCCACGGGCCTCATGGTTCGAGACGGCGCTACGCGCCTCCTCACCATGAGGGCAATGCCGCGCAACGCACTACGCCTTGCCGCCGGACTCTTTTCGGGTCTGCGCGACCTGCATCCTGGCGTAGGTCGCCAGCAATCCGCTGTCGTTGAACAGGGTCACGAGCTTGAAGCCCATGTTGATCGCCCGCGTCGCGCCAACCGCGCCACTGCAGTGAATACCCGGATAGAGGCCGCGCTTGCCGCACTCTTTCACGATCTTCTCGTAGATCTTGAGGATCTCCGGCTCTTCGCGGTCGAGCTTCGGCACCAGGCCATAGGAGAAGCCAAGGTCGGAGGGACCGATATAGACGCCGTTGATGCCCTCGACATCGAGGATCGATTCCATGTTTTCGACGGCGGTCCTGGTCTCCATCATCGGGAGCAACACGATTTCCTCGTTGGCGGTCTGCTGGTAGGTGCCGGCCGAGCCGTACATTCCGGAACGGATCGGGCCGTTCGAACGGGTGCCGCGCGGCGGATATTTGCTGTAGGCAACCAATCTCTCGGCCTCTTCCCTGGTGTTGATCATCGGACAGATCACGCCGTAGGCGCCGCCGTCGAGCACCTTGCCGATGATGCCGGGCTCATTCCAGGGAACGCGCACCATCGGCGTCACCGGATGGCCGTGCATGGCCTGAAAGCACTGCACCATCGACAGATAATCCTGCACGCCATGCTGCATGTCGACGGTAACGCTGTCGAAGCCGCATTGCGCCATCACCTCGGCCGAGAAGCCGGAGGGGATCGCAAGCCAGGCGTTCACCACCACCTTGCCGGACGCCCATATTTCCTTGACCTTGTTCGCCATTGTTTTTCCTTTGCTCGCAAATTGTATCCGCCATCCCGGGCCAGCAACCAGTCTCCGCTTGTAGCGCTGGATTGCTTCATTGGCTCGCACTGACGGCGCATTACTGGGTTGCCCTTTGGATACTTGCCTCGCTCACGCCGACCTCGCGGGCGGTGTTGACAATTGCGGCCCAGGTATCGTCGGGCAAGGGCACGCCATGGCTGGTGCGCTCAGTGCGCATCCTGGCTTCCGGCTCGCCCGGGATCAGCACGGCATCGACGCCGGCGGCGGGCTTGGTGTCCTTGAAGTAATTGATGTAGCGCGAAATCTCGCCGTCGAAGAAATTGGCGGGATCGACCACCCTGGGATCGACATAGACCGCAAACATGCCGTTGGCAAAGCGCCGGTTCGGTCCCGTAGCGCCGGTGCCGGTCAATGCACCGCCGAGCAGCTCGCAGATAAGCGCGAGCCCTGAGCCCTTGTGTTCGCCGAACGCGCGGATCGCGCCTCTGCCCTGGCTGTGATCGCGCGGCCCGTCCGCCACATAGGGTCCGTACAACACCGCCGGATCTTCGCTCAAATTGCCGTCGAGATCGATCAGCGCGCCCTTCGGCAATTTCTTGCCGCCGCGGCTTGCGACCAGCACCTTGCCTTCGGCAACGATCGAGGTCGCGAAATCCAGCACGACCGGCCCCTGCCCCTTCCGCGGGATGCCGACGCAATAGGGCGCGGTGGAGAGCCGCCGCTCGACGCCGCCATAGGGCGCCACCAGCACCGAACCCGCCGCGTTGACGAAGTGGATCGACACCAGGCCCTCGGCCGCCGCCATTTCCGCCCAGTCGCCGACCCGGCCGATATGCCCGGCATTGCGCAGCGCCACGGCGGCAAGGCCGGCTGCCTTGCATTTTTCGACGCCGATCCTGACGGCCTGGGGCGCAACGGTCTGCCCGTAACCGAACTTGCCATCGACCACCGCCAGCGAGGGCGTATCGACCACGAGCTCGGCGGTCTGGTTGGGAACGACGGAGCCCATCTTCTTCCAACGGATATAGACTGGCACCCGGATCACGCCGTGGCTGTCGTGTCCGGTCAGATTGGCGGTCGTGAGGTAAGTCGCGATGCGGCGGGCTTCTTCCGGCGAGGAGTTGGCGTGGTTGAAGACTTCCGCAACAAAGTTGATCAGATTCGGAACCTTGATGGTGACCATGGACTAGTCGCTTTTCTTGTTGGCTAGGCGCTTGCTTTGGCGTGACCGCCAAGATAGGCGGCGCGGATGGCTTCATTGCCCCACAATTCGTCGGGCTTGCCGCCCAGCACAATGCGCCCGGTCTCCAGGACGTAGCCGTGGTCGGCGACGGAAAGTCCCATGCGCGCGTTTTGTTCGACAAGCAAGACCGTCGTATTGCGCCGGATTTCCGAGATGATCCGGAATACCGCCTGCACGATGACGGGCGCCAGGCCAAGCGATGGTTCATCCAGCAGCAACAGACGCGGCTTCGCCATCAGGCCACGCGCTACCGCAACCATCTGCAACTGGCCGCCCGAAAGGGTCCAGCCGAGCGCATTGGAAAAGGTGCGGATATCCGGAAACAGATCGAACATCGCGTCGGCTTCACGCGACAGCTGCGATTTTCCGATGCGCCGGTTCGACGCGCCGAGCATGATGTTTTCCTTCACCGAGAGACCAGGAAATACCCGCCGCCCCTCCGGCACGTGAGAGATTCCGAGCCGGACGATCGCCTCCGGCCCGAGACCCGCAATCGACTTGCCGTCGAACAGGATTTCACCCGCGGCCGGCTTGGTCAGTCCGGAGATCGCCCGCAGCGTGGTCGATTTGCCGGCGCCATTGGCGCCGAGCAGGGTCACCACCTGCCCCTCCTCGACGCTGATCGAGACGCCGCGCAAGGCTTCGATCTCGCCATAGAGCACGATCAGATCGTTGATCTGGAGCAGCGCCATTATTCGGTTCCGAGATAGGCGGAGACGACGTCGGGGTGGCGCAGCACCGCCATGGATTTGCCGTCCGCGATACGGCGTCCGAAATTGAGCACGGTGATATGCTGGGCGGCCTCAGACACCAGCGTCATGTCGTGATCGATGATCAGGATGGTCAGGCCTTGCGCCGCGATGCGCTTCAGCAATGCATGGAGTTCGAGCTTCTCGCTGGAGTTCAGGCCGGCCGCAGGCTCGTCAAGCAGCAGCAAGGTCGGATTGGCCGCGAGCGCGCGGGCGATCTCGATCAGCCGCTGATGCCCGTAGGAAAAACTGGAGATCAGTTCGTTGGCGCGGGCACCTAGCCCGACAAAGGTCAATGCCGACATCGCCCGCTTGTTCAGCGCGTCGTCGCCGCCGGCGCCGATCAGCGTATTGCCGGGCCGCTCGGCGCCGATCACGACGTTTTCGAGCGCCGTCATCGAGCGGAACAGCCGGATATTCTGGAACGTCCGTCCCAACCCGGCAGCCGCGCGCTGATGTGGCGGCATAACCGTAATGTCAGTGCCGTCGAGGGTGACCTTCCCTGCGGTCGCCTTGTAAAGGCCGGAGAGCACGTTCAGCGTCGTGGTCTTGCCGGAACCGTTCGGCCCGATCAGCGCATGAACGCCGCCGCGCCTGACCTCGATATCGACGTTGTCGACGGCCTTGAGGCCACCGAAATGCTTGGCGAGGCCTTTGACGGCGAGCACGATGTCGCCGCCAATCGTCGCGGGAGCGAGTTGCAACGCGGGACCGGCGGCATGCACCTTGGCCTTGGCGTGCCAGCGCTCGGTCGCGATCTTGATAAATCCCCAGATGCCGTCCGGCATGTAGCGGATAATCAGAATGACCGATAAACCGTAAATGGCGAGATAGAGCCCGGGAACGCTCTTGAGGAACCGCAGCCATTCCGGGATCAGGATCAACAGACCGGTGCCGATCGCCGAGCCGATCGGCGAGGCGACGCCGCCGAGCAGGGACATGGTGAGGTACACGACCGACTCGGCAAAGGAGAACTGATCGGGACTGACATAGGCGAAACCGCCCGCGAACAGGCCGCCGGCCAATCCACCGAGCACCGCGCTCAGCGCAAAGGCGGATACCTTGGTGCGGAAGACGTCGATGCCGACGACGCCTGCGGCAAGCTCGTTATCGCGTACCGCGCGCATGGCGCGCCCGAGCCGCGTATCTGCGAGATGCCAGACCGCATAGCCGACCAGCGCCAGCATGGCGACGCAAAAGGCCAGATAGGATTGCGAAGACTGGAACAGATCGGGCCGGCCAATGCGGGAAACCCCGTCCGGGCCATGGGTGAGCCAGATGGTGTTGATCATCACCAGCGTGACGATCTGCTGAAACGAGATCGTCACCATCGCAAGGTAATGCCCGCCGAGCCGCAGCGTCGACATGCCCAGCGACGCGCCGGCCAACAGCGCGACGACGCATCCGCCGGCAAGGCTCAGCCAATAGCTGAGATGATAGTCCGAGGTTCCGATACCGACGGCATAGGCGCCGAGGCCGAAAAATGCGGCCTGCGCCAGGTTGATCTGTCCGCACAGGCCGAGCACGACCGAAAGCCCGAACACCGCGATCGCAAAGGTGGTCGACTGCATCAGGATATTGTGGATGTAGCCGTCGAAGGGCAGCGTCGCGGCAAGCGCCACGAGAACAGTTGCGCCTGCGAAATACGGCAGGTGACGCAACAGCATCGGCTTTGTGGGCGGGTTCGCCACGGCCATTGGCATGTTCTCGCTGGGGGCGCTCATGCTTTTTCCGCGACGCGTTCGCCGAAGATGCCCTGGGGCCGGAACACCAGAAATGCCACCAGCACGAGGAAGGCGAAGCCGTCCTTGTAGGGAACAGAAATATAGGCCGCGCCAAACGTCTCGATGATGCCGAGCGCGAGCCCGCCGATGATCGCGCCGGCGACGTCGCCGAATCCGCCGATGATGGTGGCCGCGAAGGCCTTAAGCGCGATCGTCGATCCCATCTGGATCGAAACGAACAGGACCGGCGCCACCAGGATGCCTGCGAGGCCGCCGAGCACTGCCGAATAGATGAAGGTGATCATGATCATGGAGGAGACGGAAATGCCGAGCAGCGAGGCCATCTCCTTGTCCTGCGAGGTTGCCTGCAATTTCTTGCCCAGCATGGTGTGTTCGAAGAACCAGTAATTGAAGACCACCAGCACGATCGTCACCGCGATGATCAGGAGGTACTGGCTGTCGAGATAGACCGGCCCAAGCTGGATGCCCGGCGTCTCGAACCACCCTTCCAGCACCTGCGGCTGCGGCCCGTAGATCGCCAGCACCGAATTGGCGAGCAGGATCGAGGCGCCGATGGTTGCGATGATGACGGGCAGGAAGCTGCGATGACGCAGCGGGTAATAAACCCCGAGATTGAAGATCGCGCCGAGCAGCGCCATGCCGGCCAGCGCCAGCAGGAACGACAGCCAGTACGGCCATCCCAGATCCACCGCGAACACCACCATCAGATAGGCGGCGACCATCGAGAATTCGCCTTGCGCAAAGTTCACCACGTTGGTGGCACGGAAGATCAACACGAAGCCGAGCGCGACAAGCGCGTAGACGGCGCCGATGCCGATGCCGGTAAAGAGCAATTGCAGTGCGAGATCCATGGAAAATGCCCGACGGGAGAATTTTGGGCCCGTTGTTGTCGATTGCTTTGCCGCAGGCCGCGCCTCTCGCGCGAACCGGTCCCCCCGTCGCCGGAGGACCCGGCCATACGATCAATCGTTGAACTCGATATGCTTGTCGAAGACGATCGTCCCCTTCTCGTTCCGTACGACGTTATACCCGTGCAGGCCGTCGCCATTCTGGTCGAAATTATACTCGCCTTCGGCACCGGGGAATTTTTTCAGCGAAAGAATGGCCTCGCGGATTTTTGCCGGATCGGTCGAGCCCGCCTTGTTGATCGCGGCCGACAGGATCGTGACGGCATCGAAGGTCCAGGCGCCCTGGATGTCGGGTGCGGTCTTGTAGGTCTCGCGATAGGATTTACCGAATGCCCTCGGCGCGTCGCCTGATTGCTCGGCGTAATCGGCCACGCCATAGGTGCCGTACAGCGCCGGGCCCGCCAGTTTGGTCGAGGACACCGCGACCACCGAAGGCGATCCCACCCAGGGAATATTGACCCCGAGCTGGCGAAGCTGCCGGGCGAAGATGGCGAGGTCGTTTTCGAAAGTGAAATAGGTGCCGAGAACATCGGCGCCCGATTGCTTCACGGCCAGCACGACCGGGGTGAAGTCCTGGCTCTGGTTGGCATAGCCCTGATCGAGGATCGCAGGCGTGCCAAGCTTTTCAAGCGCCGAGGCCAGCGCCTTGCCGCCGGCCGTTCCGAACGCGTCGGTCGAATGAACGATCGCCCATTTCTTCTTGCCGAGCGTATTGACGCCGAAATCGGCGATGACGCGGCCGGAATAGCTGTCATTGGGACGAAAGCGGAACAGCCATTGATTGCCCATGTGGGTAAGGTTTGGATCGGTTCCGCCGATCATCACGGGCTTGCCGAGCTTGAGCACGTCGGGCGCCATCGCATGCACCTGGGTGGAGCGGATCGAGCCCAGAAATCCAACGATGTCGGGCTGCGCAGCCAGCTTGGAAAACGCCAGCACGATGCCGGGATTGGTGGTCTGGTCGTCCTCGATAACCAGTTCGACCTGCTTGCCGAGCACGCCGCCGGCCTTGTTGACCGCTGCCAGCGCAAGCTTGGCGCCGTTCTGCGCCCAAAGCCCCTGCTCGGCCGCTGGACCTGTCACCGGAACGCACATGCCGATCTTGATGGTAGCGGCCTGGGCCCGCGCGCTGCTGATGACGAAAGGTGCGGTAATACCTACGGCCAATCCCGCCGTAAAGTCGCGTCGCGTCAGCTTCATCCATTCCTCCCGTGAGGCCAACTTGGGCGTCGGCCTTCATTTAATTTCGCAAGTTTGAGCGAAAAACCGCCCGCGTGTCTACGGCGTGCAAGGGCAAGAGTTGACTGGCAAAAGTCGATTGGTATCGACCACCCCTCTCCGCGCAACTGGCTTCTGAGTCCCCCAATTCAACATGCCGGGGATGCTCAAACAATAAGCATCGGCCCACCCCATGCGAGATGACGCTGCGTCACGCAAATTTGCACTAATCCGAATTGCCAGCGCCGACTTCATCACCGACGCGTAACTCCGTTAGGCAGCGCTCGAGCGCCTGCAACATCTCCTGCAGTTCGGCGAGTTTACGGGCGCCATAGCGTTCGGTCATGGCGGCGTAGATCGCTTCCGATGACGGCGCGACGGCTTCGATCAGCTGCAATCCTTTCGCGGAGATGGACAGGACGCCACGACGCAGATCGGCTTTCGCCGCTTTGCGCTCGATCAGGTGACGCGCTTCGAGGTCCCGCAATATCCGCGAAAGGCTCGGGCCCAGCAGAAAGGCGAGACGCGCGAGTTCCGTGACCTCGATGACGTCGACGGAGGCGAGCACCCGCAGGATACGCCATTGCTGTTCGGTCAAACCGTGCTCGCGCAGCGAGGGGCGGAAATGCCGCATCACGGCTTCGCGGGCCCGCAGCAACGACATCGGCAGTGAACGTGAGAACTCGCGCATCGGCACGCGCCGGGCGACCGCCTTGCTTGCCGAACGAATACCCTCGGACGATTTTTTCCGCGCCATGCTGGATTGCCTACGATCAGGAATGGCCGAGCTGAGTTGCCAGGGCGCGGCAGGTTTGCGCTGCAGCAAGCATCAATTCGGTTTGAACTAATACATTTAACATGTTAATCATATTTCCGCATCCCCTTTCGCTGATCCCGCGCAACCCGGCCCGACCGAGCATGGCATTGACCAAAGACAGTATCCGCCTCGCCGCCGAAAGCCTCCATCGGGCGGAGAAGACAAGGCAGCAAATCCGGCAATTATCGCTTGAACATCCCGGCATGACCATCGCGGACGCCTACGCCATCCAGCACGCGTGGATCGAGATCAAGCTCAGTGAAGGCCGCGTCATCAAAGGCCACAAGATCGGTCTCACTTCCAAAGCGATGCAAGCCGCACTTGGGATCGACGAGCCGGATTCCGGGGTTCTGCTGGACGACATGTTTTTCCCCGATGGTGGCCTTGTGCCGTCGGACCGCTTCATCGGCACGCGGGTCGAAGCCGAACTGGCGTTTATCATGAAACAGCGGCTAGCCGGACCAAACTGCACCATGTTCGACGTCCTCAACGCGACCGATTTCGTGGTGCCGGCGCTGGAAATTCTCGACACCCGGATTGAGCGCTTTGACCCCGTGACCAAATCGACTCGCAAAATATTCGATACCATTGCCGACAACGCCGCCAATGCAGGTATCGTGCTCGGGGGCCGCCCGCTGCGCCCACTAGATGCCGATCTGCGCTGGATCGGCGCGCTGTGCTATCGCAACGGTCAATTGGAAGAAACCGGGCTTGCCGCCGGCGTGCTCAACAATCCCGCGACCAGCGTGGCCTGGCTCGCCAACAAGATCGCAGCCCTCGGGCGAGCGCTTGAGCCCGGCCAAGTGGTGCTGGCTGGATCGTTCATTCGCCCGATCGAGACTCGCAAAGGCGACACGATTCAAGCCGACTATGGCCCCTATGGCTCGGTCAGTTGTTACTTCGCTTGATGCGTCCCGCAGAATCGTTGGAGTGACCCCGACATGCCGCATTTCACGATCGAGTACTCCGCCAATCTCGATTCCCGCCTCGATATGGCAGATATCGTCGAAGTGGTCCGCAAGGCGGCGGTGGAAACCGGCATTTTCCCGCTGGGCGGCATTCGTGTCCGTGCCATTCGTTGCGAGCACTACGCCGTTGCCGACGGGAGCCCTCATTTCGGCTTTCTCGACATGGTGCTGCGGCTCGGCGAAGGGCGCGACCTCGCGGCCCGCAAGAAGGCCGGCGAGCATATTTTCCGCGCGCTCTCCGATCACCTCGATCCGGTGTTCGCCACAGGCCAGTTCGCACTGTCGTTCGACATGCAGGTCAACGACAAGGAAACCAGCTGGAAACGCAACAACATCCACGGAGCGCTGAAAGCGGAGACCGCGCATGGATAAGGTCAAACCGAAGTCGTCCGATGTGTTTCAGGCCAATCGCGACCGCGCCGCGCCTCTGCTCGAGAAGCTCAAGGCCGAGGGCATCGGTCACGTGATTGACGGCAAGGTGGTGCCGTCGATCTCGGGTGACAGCTTCGAGACCAAATCACCGATCGATGGAAAGGTGCTGGCCTCGGTCGCGCGCGGCACGCGTGAGGATATCGACCGCGCCGCAACGGCTGCGGCGCTCGCCTTCAAATCCTGGCGCGAGATGCCCGCTTCCATGCGCAAGAAACTGCTGCATCGGGTGGCTGACGCGATCGAGGATCGTGCCGACGACATCGCCGTGCTCGAATGCATCGACACCGGCCAGGCCCATCGTTTCATGGCCAAAGCAGCGATCCGCGCGGCAGAGAATTTCCGCTTCTTCGCCGACAAATGCGCCGATGCCCGTGATGGCCTCAACATGCCGGGCGAGGAACACTGGAACGTCTCGACCCGCGTGCCTATCGGTCCCGTGGGCGTGATCACGCCGTGGAATACGCCGTTCATGTTGTCGACCTGGAAGATCGCGCCGGCGCTCGCCGCCGGATGCACAGTCGTGCACAAGCCCGCGGAATGGTCGCCGGTGACCGCCGATCTCCTGGCCAAATTGGTGAAGCAGGCGGGCGTCCCCGATGGGGTGCTCAATACCGTGCACGGAATCGGCGAGGAGGCGGGCAAGGCGCTAACCGAGCATCCCGCCATCAAGGCGATCGGCTTTGTCGGCGAGAGCACGACGGGTTCGGCGATCATGGCGCAGGGCGCGCCGACGTTGAAGCGCGTGCATTTCGAACTCGGCGGCAAGAACCCCGTGATCGTGTTCGACGATGCGGATATCGACCGCGCGCTCGATGCGGTCGTGTTCATGATTTACTCCCTCAACGGCGAGCGCTGCACCTCGTCGAGCCGGCTCTTGATCCAGCACGGCATCGCCGAAAATTTCATCGAAAGGCTCACCGCACGCGTCAAGGCGCTGAAAGTTGGACACCCGCTCGATCCCGCCACCGAAATCGGCCCTCTGATACACGAACGTCATCTCGCAAAAGTCTGCGCCTATTTCGACGTCGCTCGGAAGGACGGCGCGGTTATCGCGGTCGGCGGCGCGCCGCATGATGGCCCCGGCGGCGGGCATTATGTGCAACCGACGCTCGTGACCGGCGCGCACGCCAAGATGCGGGTCGCGCAGGAGGAAGTGTTCGGACCGTTCCTGACGGTGATCCCGTTCCGCGACGAGAATGACGCCGTCGAGATCGCCAACGGCGTGCAATATGGCCTGACCGGTTACGTCTGGACTGCCGATATGGGCCGCGCACTGCGTGTGGCGGATGCGCTGGAAGCCGGCATGATCTGGCTGAATTCGGAAAATGTCCGCCATTTGCCGACCCCGTTTGGCGGTATGAAATCGTCAGGGATAGGACGCGACGGAGGCGACTATTCGTTCGACTTTTACATGGAGACCAAGCATGTCTCCCTGGCCAGAGGAACGCACAAGATTCAGCGTCTCGGCATCGGGCCGAGCATCTGACAAAAAAACCGCAGGAAACGTCCATGCCCGTGCCGACGCACATCTTCGATCCGCCGTTCAACATCGTCAGGTGCAGCCACGCCGTGCTTGACGTGGTGGACCTGAACGCAAGCCGCGCATTCTATGAAAACGCCGTCGGCCTGCATGTCGAGGATAGCGACGATCAGGCGGTTTATTTGCGAGGAGTTGAAGAGCACCAGCATCACTCGCTGGTGCTGCGCAAGGCGGCCAATGCCGCCTGCAATCGTCTCGGCTTCAAGGTCGGCAACGAACAGGATCTCGACAAGGCGGCGGCGTTCTTTTCGGAAAACGGCATCATTTTCGCCTTTGCCGAGCGGCCGTTTCAGGGCCGCACGCTGCAATTTTCCGACCCCTTCGGCTTCCAGATCGAGCTCTATGCGTCGATGGACAAGCGCCCGCATCTGTTGCGCCGCTACGACCTCTACAAGGGCTGCCATCCCCAGCGGCTCGACCATTTCAATGTCTTCGCCGCCGAGGTCCAGGACACCCTCGATTTCTATGCACGGCTGGGATTCCGGCTCACCGAATACGCCGAGGAAGACGGACCGCAGGGGCGCATCGCGGCGGCGTGGCTGCACCGCAAGGGCAATGTGCATGACTTCGCCATCACCAACGGCAAGGGCCCTCGCCTGCACCACTTCGCCTATTGGGTGCCGACCGCGATGAACATCCTGCATCTCTGCGACGTGATGGCCTCGAGCGGCTATCTCAAGAATATCGAGCGCGGGCCCGGGCGCCACGGCATCTCAAACGCGTTCTTTCTTTATGTCAGGGACCCCGATGGCCACCGTCTGGAGCTCTACACCAGCGATTACTTCACCGGCGATCACGACCATGCGCCGATGCGCTGGTCACTGCAGGATCCGCGGCGGCAGACGCTGTGGGGCTCGCCCGCGCCGCGCTCCTGGTTCGAGCAGGGATCGCCATTTCCGGGACAGGCCGTGCGTGAACCGCAGTTTGTCGCCGAAGTCACCGTTGCGGATTAGAGCATGATCCGGAAAAGTGGGAACCGGTTTTCCCTCGCGACAAACGCGGAACGCGTTTGCGCGGAGATCATGCTCAAACAAAGAGATGAGATCATGATCCGATTCAACGGATCATGATCTAGGACCACGAGGATCTCATGAAAATGACTCTGCTGGTCGCAGCGACCTCGATGCTTGCGTCCGTGCTGTCGCCCATGGGCGGCCTGCACGCCGCTGAATTGAAGGTGCTTGCCGGCGGCTCAATGACCGGCGTGCTGAACGAACTCGGCCCTGAATTCGAGCGTGTCTCCGGACATAAGCTCCTCATTCATTTCGACACAGCTCCCAACCTGATCAAGCTCGCGACCTCCGGCCAGCCGTTCGACCTCGGCATCGTCCCGATCGATGTCTTCAAGGACGCCGCAGCGAGGGCCAAGTTCGGACCGACCGTTGAAGTCGCGCGCGTCGGCTACGGGGTAGCGGTGCGCGCCGGCGCCCCCAAGCCCGATGTCAGCACGACCGAAGCCTTCAAGAAGACCCTGCTCGAGGCAAAATCCATCACGTTTCTGCCGGCCAGCGCGGCCGGTGCCTATATCTTGAAACTGTTCCAACGCCTCGGCATCGATGAGGCGATGAAGGCCAAGACCGTCGTGCAGACCGTACCGGCACAAATCGTCCCGGCGGTCATCAACGGCGATGCGGAGCTCGCGGTATTTGTGAACAACCTGTTGACCGCGCCGGGCGTCGAAATCGCCGGTCCATTTCCTCCCGAATTGCAGCACGAGCTGATTTTCCCGGCATCGGTCGCTGCCGATACGAAGGAAGCCGCAGCGGCCAAGGCGTTCATCGACTTCCTCACCTCTCCTGCTGCCGTGGCTGTTATCAAGTCCAAGGGCATGACCCCTGGCTAGGGGACCCGCGCATCATCACTGGAAATTTTCATGGCCTCCTCCCGCATCGCCACCTTTGCCGTCGACGGCTCGACCAGATACGGCGCCGTGACCGATCGCGGCATCGTCGATCTCTCGGCGCGCTTCGGTAAAGACTTTCCCACCTTGCGCGAGGTCATCGCCGCCGGCGCGCTGACGAGATTGGCCGAGGACGCGGCGCGCTATCAGGTCGACCATGCGCCCGACAGCATCACCTGGCTGCCACCGATCCCGGCGCCGGAGAAGATCATCTGCGTCGGCGTCAATTATCCCGACCGCAACGCCGAATATAAAGACGGCCAGGAAGCGCCGAGATATCCGAGCCTGTTCATGCGCACGCCGCGCTCCTTCGTCGGCCACCTGACGCCACTGGTTCGACCGCTTGCATCGGCACAGCTCGATTATGAGGGCGAATTGGTTCTCGTCATCGGCAAGGCCGGCCGGCACATCGCGGAGACGACGGCGCTGGATCACATCGCCGCGGTCACGTTGTGCAATGAAGGCACCATCCGCGACTGGGTCCGGCACGCGAAATTCAACGTCACGCAAGGCAAGAATTTCGATTCCACCGGCAGCCTCGGCCCGTGGCTTGTTCCCTATGCGAGCGAATCGGAGATCGCCGACATCAGGCTGACGACGCGGGTCAATGGCGAGACCCGGCAGGACGATCGCACCTCGCGGCTGATCTTCGGCTTTCGTTACCTGATCAACTATATCTCGACCTTCACCACACTGGTGCCGGGCGACGTCATCGTCACGGGGACGCCGACCGGCGCCGGCGCGCGGTTCGATCCGCCGCGCTATTTGAAGCCCGGCGACGTCATCGAGGTCGAAGCCGAGAATATCGGCGTGCTGCGTAACGGCGTGATCGACGAGGCCGCGTGATGCTTGCAAACCAGTGGACGATTCAATGAGCTTGAGTTCAGGCGGAGAAGCCATCGTCAGCGGCCTTGTCGCACATGGCGTCGATACCGTGTTCGGCCTGCCCGGAGCGCAGATCTATGGCCTGTTCGACGCCTTCCAGCAGGCGCAGCTGAAGGTCATCGGGGCGCGGCACGAGCAGGCCTGCGGTTACATGGCCTATGGCTACGCGCGGTCCACCGGCAAGCCCGGCGTGTTCAGCGTGGTGCCCGGCCCGGGCGTGCTCAATGCCGGTGCTGCCCTGCTGACGGCGTTCGGAGCCAACGAGCCCGTGCTCTGCCTGACCGGACAGGTGCCGACGCCATTTCTCGGCAAGGGCCGCGGCCACCTGCATGAAATGCCGGATCAGCTCGCCACATTGCGGACCTTCGTGAAGTGGGCCGAACGCATCGAATATCCGGATCTCGCCCCGGCGATGGTCGGCCGCGCGTTCCAGGAGATGCTGTCGGGACGCCGCGGCCCGGTTTCGCTGGAAATGCCGTGGGACGTGTTCACGCAGCGTGCGGAAACCGGCCCCGCGAAGGTGTTCGATCCCTTCCCCGCACCGCAGCCTGATCCGGACCGGATCAAGTCAGCCGCCGCGCTGATCACCGGCAGCCAAACGCCGATGATCTTCGTCGGCAGCGGCGCGATCCACGCGCGCGACGAGATTCTTGAGCTTGCGGAATTGATCGACGCGCCGGTGGTGGCGTTCCGCAGCGGCCGCGGCATCGTCTCCAACGCCCATGAACTCGGTTTGACGATGGCCGCGGCCTATCGGCTGTGGCCGCAGACCGACCTCATGATCGGGATAGGGACGCGGCTTGAATTGCCGACGATGTCGCGCTGGCCGTTTCGTCCCGCCGGCTTGAAATCCATTCGCATCGATATCGATCCGTCGGAAATGCGAAGATACGCCCCGGATGCCGCCGTGATATCGGACGCGCAGGCCGGCACCAGCGAATTGCTCGCTGCGGTTCGAAAGCGTGGCTACGCCAAGACCGGTGGCCGCCGCGCCGCGATCCGCGAGGCCTCGGCGGCTGCGCTTAAGGAGATCCAGCAGGTTCAGCCGCAGATGGCTTACCTGAACATTCTGCGCGAGGTGCTGCCATCGAACGCCATCGTCACCGATGAATTGTCGCAGGTCGGCTTTGCGTCCTGGTACGGCTTCCCGATTTACGAGCCGCGCACCTTCATCACCTCGGGCTATCAGGGCACGCTCGGCTCCGGATTTCCGACAGCGCTCGGCGCCAAGGTCGCGCATCCCGACCGGCCGGTGGTCGCGATATCGGGCGATGGCGGCTTCATGTTCGGCGTGCAGGAATTGGCAACCGCCGTGCAGTTCAACATCGGCGTGGTCGTGCTGGTGTTCAACAACAATTCTTACGGCAACGTGCGCCGCGACCAGCGCGAGCGTTTCGACGGCCGCGTGGTGGCGTCGGATCTGGTCAATCCGGATTTCGTCAAGCTCGCGGAATCCTTCGGCGTGGGCGCGGCACGCGTGACCTCGCCCGAGACATTTCGGCCCGCGCTGGAAAGAGCCTTGGGCGATGGCGGCCCTTATCTCATCGACATCGAAGTGCCCAGGGATTCCGAGGTCAGCCCCTGGGCCTTCATCCATCCGGCGATGCCGTAGGCCTTCACCTCCTCTGATTGCTGAGCGGAGTCGCGACGCGAACAAGCGGCGGCCCTGCGCCGATGCCTCCATCAATCTTGCTGAACGGTATTTTCAATCTGCAGGTCTGCCTCCGGCCAGCTTTGCCGCTGTCATCCGTGTGTCATCCCCGATTGGTAGATCAGGATTATCGAACAACAGCGTCATTCGTTCGAAAATACCGATCATGACGCCAGCGAACGACTGGCCTGATCGGGTCCTGAGAAAGCTGTCGATGCTGCGATTGCACAATGTTGCAATGACTTATCCGAACGGCGTTGCGGCGATCCTGCCAACCAGCATTTCCGTTCCGCAAGGGCCAGTTCCTCGTGCTGCTTGGGCCCTCCGGGGCGGGCAAGTCGACCCTGCTTCGATGCCTGAATGGGCTGGTTACGCCTACCCAGGGCGACGTCATCGTCGAAGGCGCCGGGTTCGATTTTCCGGGACGGCCGCGCGCTACGCGAACACCGCCGACGCACCGGAATGATCTTCCAGCAACATCATCTGATCGGCCGCCTCTCGGCGCTCCAAAACGTTCTGCTCGGCCGCGTCAGCGCGCACGGCGCCTTGCGGTCCATGTTTCCGCTGCCTCGGGCGGATCGCCTCATCGCCTTGCAATCGCTCGAACGGGTTGGTCTGCTCGAGCGCGCGCTTGATCGGGCGGATGAACTCTCCGGCGGGCAGCAACAACGTATCGGCATCGCCAGGGCCATGGCACAGCGGCCACAGCATTGTCCTGGCCGACGAGCCGGTGGCGAGTCTCGATCCGGCGTCGGGCGAGAAAATGCTCGCGGATCTTCATCGCATTTGCCGCGAAGACGGCATTACCGCGATCGTCAGTCTCCACCAGGTGGATCTGGCGCGCCGCTTCGCCGATCGCGTGATCGGTCTGGCGGGTGGCCGGATCGTTTTTGAAGGCACGGCGTCGCAGCTGGGCCAAACAATTCTCGACCAAATCTACACCGCCGCTCCGCCGCAAATGGAAGCCGCCTAGTCAGCGCGCATCTCAGACTCATCGAATGGATCAAGTCATGGAACGTAGAAACTTTCTGCTCGCCTGCGCAATCGGGGGACTCGGGTCTCGCCTTCGGTCCGGCCTCCGCCCAACAGTCGCCGAATCCTGCCAACATACGCGTAGCGCTGCTTCCCGACGAGAACGCCTCGACGATCATCCAGAACGCTCAACCCCTGAAGCGATATCTTGAGCAGGCGCTCAAGAAGAGCATCGAGCTGATCGTCACGACCGACTACTCCTCGATGATCGAGGCGATGCGGTTCGGCCGGATCGAGGTGGCGTATTTCGGGCCGCTCTCCTACGTGCTGGCCAAGTCGAAGGCACCGGACATCGAGCCATTCGCCGTCGGCGTTTCGAAGGGATCGCCGACCTATAAGAGCGTCATCATCGCGCGCGCGGATGGACCGGTGAAATCGCTCGCCGACATCAAGGGAAAGATGATGGGGTATGGCGACTTTGCCTCGACTTCCAGTCATTTGATCCCGCGTGCGTTGCTGGCCCGCAACGGCCTTTTAGGCGACACCGACTACAAATACGTTCTGCTCGGCGCACATGATGCCGTCGCGCGCGCCGTTCAATCCGGCCAGGTGCAGGCCGGCGGCCTCAGCCAGGAGATATTCAAGTCGCTGGTCGCCAAGGGCTCGATCGACGGCGACAAGGTGATCGTGCTCGCGGAAAGCGACCCGATCCCGAACTATCCGATGGTCATGCAGGGATATCTCGCGCCAGAACTCAAGGCCGCGATCAGGACGGCATTCCTCGAACTCAACTGATAAAGAGATACTGAAGACCTTTCGCGCTGAAGGTTTCGCAGCGACCGACGATCACGCCTACGACATCCTGCGCGAGACCGCGAAAGTTCTCGATCTCGACCTTGCGAAGTTCAAGGGATGAATCGCGCCAGTCCCGCACGCTACGACGCCATCCTGGCCCGGGAGGCCACCGCGCAGATCAAGCGCGGCGTCGCCATTCTCCTGGTCATTGTCGTGATCGTCGCCGGCGATGGCGCTCACCGGTCTGCTTGACCCACGGCGTTTCGCGGATGCCTGGCCGGCGATCAAGCAGCTCTCCAGCGAGATGTTTCCGCCCGATTTCAAGCGGTTCAACATCTGGCTGAGGCCGCTGGCCGATACGCTCGCGATGTCGATCGCGGGAACCGCGCTCGCCGTCGCGCTCTCGCTGCCGCTCGCGCTGCTCGCCGCCCATAACACCACGCCTGATCCGATCGCCTACCGCGCAACGCGGGCGATGTTGAATCTGCTGCGATCGATTCCGGAACTCATCATGGGCATCATCTTCGTCGCCATGGTCGGCTTCGGGGCACTGCCCGGCGTACTCGCCGTCGGCCTGCATTCCGTCGGCATGATCGGAAAATTCTTCGCCGAAAGCATCGAGCATGTCGATCCAAAGCCGATCGAGGCGGCGCGCGCCGCGGGCGCTTCGCCGTTCCAGGTCATCTGGCATGCGGTTTTGCCGCAGGCGATGCCGCAGCTTGCGGACACGACGATCTACCGCTGGGAATATAATTTTCGCGCCTCGACGGTTCTCGGCGCCGTCGGCGCCGGCGGCATCGGTTTCGAGCTGATCGCGGCCTTGCGCGTACTCGAATACGCGCAAGTATCGGCCATCCTGATTTGCATTCTCATTTGCGTGACGATCGTGGATGGCATTGGTGCCGCTCTGCGGAATTATCTGAAATAGCCGGAGAGACCGACGCCATGGCCGAAAAACCCAAAATTGTCGTGACCAACCCCGTTTTCCCCGAGACCAGGGCCCTCCTCGAAGAACACGCGACCGTCGTGGTCAATCCGGCGCTTGAACCTTGGCCCTATGAGGAAGTGCGACAGAGGATGCCGGGATGCCGTTGGACTGCTTGCGTTCATGAACGACAGGATCGACGCCGCCTTCCTGGCCGCCTGCCCCAGGCTTCGCGTCATCGGGCGGCGCTCAAGGGCTTTGACAATATCGACGTTCGAGGCCGCGACGAATGCCGGCGTGTGGTTGACCATTGTCCCCGATCTGTTGACGGTGCCGACCGCCGAATTGGCGATCGGGCTCATGCTCGCCCTGGGCCGGAACATCGTCGCCGGCGATCGGGGCATCAAGAAGCATGGATTTCACGGCTGGCGCGCCCAGCTCTATGGCGCGGGCCTCGCCGGCGCAACGGTAGGCATCGTCGGATTTGGTCTCGTCGGCCGCGCGATCGCCGAACGGCTTGCCGGATTTCAATGCCGGCTGCTGGCCTACGATCAGTCGGTATCCGCGGCGCTAGGCGAAATCCTGGCCCTATGTCACGATGGCAAGTTTCGAGGATGTGATCGCCAACTCCGACTACGTCGTGCTTGCGCTGCCGCTGACCGCCGACACCACGGCACATCTTCAATTCCGAAACCATCGCAGCGCATGAAGCCGGGTGCAAGGCTTGTGAATCCCGCCCGCGGATCGCTGGTTGACGAGAGCCGCCGTGGCGGACGCCATCGCCCGCGGGCAGCTTTCGGGCTATGCGGCGGATGCGTTCGAATGCGAGGATTGGGCTCTGGAGGATCGGCCGACCCGCATCGATCCACGGCTTACCGCGTCATCGGCGCCAACGGTTTTCACCCCGCATATCGGATCAGGCGTCACCGAGGTTCGGCGCGAGATCGAGCTTTCCGCCGCCCGCAGCATCCTCGATGTTCTGGCCGGCCGTATTCCGTTTGGCGCGGTCAACGATCCAGCCAAGCAGTTCGCTCATGCTCAATCTCGTTCACGCTAAGACCTTTCTTGCGGTTCTCAGCGAGCGCGGATTTCGGGCCGCCGCGCGCGACCTCAAACTATCGCCCTCGACCGTCGTCGAGCACATCAAGCAACTTGAGGAAGACCTGGCCGCGCCGCTGCATCGTGCGCCGGCGCGGAATTGTCGAGCCGACATCTCAAGGCGCGGCCTTCGCGCCGCTTGCCCGCGCGATGCTCGATACCGCCGAGCGCAGCCGAACCGTGATCGCCCAAGCTCCCTTGCGCATTGCAGCGTCGAGCAACGTCGGCACTTATCTGCTGCAATCCATGCTTGCTTCCTTTCAGGCGACCGATCCGTGTTCCCTCGATCTGTGGATCGGTCCCAACCCCGACGTCGCCGACCGGCTGGCAAACGGTACCGCCGACGTGGCGCTGATGGAGTGGTGGAGCGATCGGCCCGGCTTTTGCGGACATACCTGGCGAAAGGAACCGCTCGTCGTCATTGTCGCCCCCGATCACCCCTGGGCCGCGCGGCAGCGCGATCGAAGCCAGCGAACTCGCGAGCCAGACCCTTTTGGGGGGCGAAGCGGGAACGGGAACGATTACGCTCTTGAGAAAGGAACTGGGACATTCGGCGGAAGGTTTGACCGCCATCGGAGGCTTTGGAAATACGGAAGCGGTCAAACGGGCCGTCCGCGCCGGCCGGGGCGTTTCGCTGGTTATCGCGGCGGCGGTCGCGGACGAAGTCAAGGCAGGACAGCTCGTCGCGCTGCGCCTGAAGGGTATCGAACTCGTGAAGGAATTGAAGATCATCTCGCCGATCGGGTTGCCCGATGCGGCACCTGCCGCGCGCTTCGTTGCCCACGTTCTGAGAGATGCCGCGTTAGCCGAAGCGCTAGCTAGCCGATGCGACAGGTGCAACCGCGGGCGATGCCGAATACGCCGCCTCATCTCACCTTCCGGAACGTCAGGTTGATGCGCTGCCGGCCCATCAGGGAATGCTCGCCGTCGCCGAGCGGCGCGACGCCATGAAAGAAAAGCCGCGCCGGCCCACCCCATACCACGACGTCGCCATGCTGCAGCCGATACCGGCGCGCCTTGTCGCTGCGCTTCAACCCGCCGAACAGGAAGATTGCGGGCAGGCCGAGCGACACCGAGACGATCGGCGCGCCGAAATCAAGTTCGTCCCTGTCCTGATGCAGGGACATGCGCGCGCCTGGTACATAGCGGTTGATCAGACATACATCCGGTGAAAACCCGGCAAATCCTGCGCGGTCGGCCGCCCGTGCGGCGAGGTCGCGAAGCAATGGCGGCATCGCCGGCCATGGCTTTCCTGTTTCGGGATCATTGGCGCCATAGCGATAACCGGTGCGATCGGTGATCCACCCGGCGCTGCCGCAATTGGTCATCGCCACCGACATTTGATGGCCGCCCGGCGTCACCATGCGGCGAAACGGCGCTTGCGCCACGATTTCGCGCAATGCCGCGATCAGCCCGGATTCCGGCGGACCGACGAAATCGCGCAGCAGCACGGCGCCCTCCGCCATCGCCTCCTGCGACGGGCGGACACCGGGGACGTTGTCGAACAAATCCGTCGTCAAAGGGCTTTTTCTCACTTGGCATCGTGGAAGATCACGCCAACGGTATGACGGTGGCCTGACCGGAGCCGGCTCACGCCGTGGCGCAGATTAACGCGATAGAATCCGCGCGTCCCCTGCACCGGCCTGACATGCACAGCAAAAGCCACCGCATCGCCCTGGAGCAGCGGCACCACTTCAGCCCGCGACTGCATGCGCGGCCGCTGTTCGGTCAGCACGAATTCACCGCCGGAGAAGTCTCGGCCCGGCTCCGACAACAGGATCGCAACCTGCAACGGGAACACGTGCTCGCCATAGAGATCCTGATGCAGGCAGTTGTAGTCGCCGGGTCCATATTGCAGCAAGCAGCGGCGTCGGCCGGGCCTGGCCGGCAGCATGGCATCGTTTCAGAAACGCTGCATGATCCTCGGGATAGCGGATCTCGATGCCCAACGCTTCGTTCCAGCGATTGGCGATGCCAAACAGTCGCGTATAGAGCGCCGGCCGCAATTCCGCGATCAGACCGGGAAGCGGATAGCCAAAGTATTTGTACTCACCGCGCCCGAAGCCGTGGCGTCCCATCACCACCCGGCTGCGGAAATGCCTGTCGTCGGGATAGAGCGCGGCGAGCGCGCGGCATTCTTCCGCCGAGAGCAACCCCTTCAGGACGGCACAGCCCTGCGCGTCGAGTTCGCCCGCCGCCTGTTCCCAATCGATCGCGGCAACGCGCGCGGCGATAGTGGATGGCGACGATGCGGGGCGGATGTTTTGCGCGGCCGATTTCATGCCGACGATTTTCGCAAATCAAGATGCGCGCCGCCACCCGATTTCCGGCAAGCACCTAGCCCAGCACCGGCAGCTCGATCACGTCATAGGCGTGCCGGATGCTGCGCTTGAGCACGGGGTCCTCAAGCTCGTATTCGAACCGGCTGGCGGGGCGGATGCCGCCTTTGGCGGCAAAAGTACCGCCGAACATGGCGCAACCATCGGGCAGTTTTCCGCCTTTGAAGCCGTGCGCGATCAGTTCCGAAACCCCCAGCATGGCGTCGAGTGTGCCTTCCTGGTACAGTACGCGCGCGCCGTTGATCCACGCATAGGAGCGCAGGATCATGCGGTCCCAGTGGGCGGCCACGTCCTCGAGCTCCCACAGCACTTGCGCCATCACCTTGTCGCACATCTGCTTGGAAACGGTGACGCTGTAGGTCTCCACCTTGCGGTCGGTGTGATCGGACCCGAGGCCTACGAAAATACGCCCCTGCCAGCCGATCAGCACGAACTCGACCTCGCCGCTGGAGTTGCCGCCGCTGACTTCGATGCTGTCGGCGGTGGTCAGCCGCCGCGCCGAGACCCGGTAATAAATCGGGGTCGTCGCCGGACGCGCGATGCCGATCGCTTCGAGTTCGGCGATGTGCTTGTCGCGCGCCACCGGATCACGGCCGGTCCATCCGGCAATCACCGCCTGGTCGATCGCCAGCGTCAGCGGGGTCGCCGTGCCCTGGGCGTCGACGGTGAATGTCAGATCAAACACGGATCACCGCCTCCATTGCCGCCGCCAGTTCGAAGATGCGGCGATCCGATCCGCCGGATGCGGCGAGCATCAACCCGACCGGCGCCTCGCCCTCGCGATGGCAGGGCAGCGAGATGGCGCAGCCGTCGATCATGTTGATCAGCGTGCAATTGCGCAGCGACAACAGGTTCGCTTTGGTGAACGCCTTGTCGTCGGCGAGATCGGCGATCCGCGGCGGCGTAATCGCAGTGGTCGGCATCACCAGCGCGTCATAGGGCGCGAGGCGAACCGTGGCGCGCGCGATCAGCGACTTTCGCGCCTCCAGGAGATCGATATAGTCCGCGGCGCTGATGGCCTCGCCGCGCAGGATCCGCTGGGATACGCGGGGATCGTAGACGTCGCCATGGCTGACGATCAAATAGCGATGCCAGGCGTAGCTTTCCGCCGCGGCAAACCCGCCCTTGGCGTTCATCACCCCGACGTCGAGGAATTCGGGCACCGCGATCCGCTCGATCAGGGCGCCCTGGCGCGACAGCGTTTCCAGCGCCCGTCTCGAAAGTCCGCGCCACCTCGTCATCGAGTTCGTCGAGCGCGACCGTGGTCGGCACCGCCAGACGCATGCCCTTGATCGGGCGCGGCAGCAGCGGCTGGATGGGCTCATCGGCGAGCACCGCGTCGAGCACCGCGCAGCACTGCGCCGTACGCGCGAGCGGCCCGAAGCTGTCGAGCGTGAACGACAGCGGCACGCCGCCCGCGAGCGGCACGCGCCGCTGCGTCGGCTTGAACCCGACGATGCCGTTATAGGCGGCCGGAATCCGGCACGATCCGCCGGTATCGGTACCGAGCGCGCCATGCGCCATGCCGTCGGCGACCGACACCGCAGCGCCCGAGGACGATCCGCCGGGCACGTGGCCGGCGCTGCGCTGCCAGGTACTTTTCGGCGTGCCGTAATGCGGATTGATTCCGATCCCGGAATAGGCGAATTCCGTCATGTTGGTGCGGCCGATCACGATGAAGCCGGCACGGCGCAGCCGCGCCACCACCGGCGCGTCGGCTTCCGCCGGCGCGGAATCCTCCAGCGCCCGGGAGCCCGCGCGAGTCACCTGTCCCTTGATATCGAACAGATCCTTGATCGAGATGGGAATGCCGGCGAATGGCGATGGTGCCGCCTTGACCGCGCGCAACCGGTCCATCGCTTTCGCCGCCTCGATCGCGGCCTCGACATCGACATGAATGAAGGCCCGCGAACCCTCGCCTGATTTGTCGGCGATCCGGGCAAGGCACTCATCGACGAGTTTTCTGGCGTTGGTGCGGCCATGTTCGAGATCGTCGGCCAGTCCGGCAAGTGTCGGGGTGTTCGGCATGGTCCTGTCGCCTCGTCGATCGGCTATTTATTGTCCGGAACGGCTTCGATCTCCAGATCGAGCAATGCCGAGCTCAGCGATTTGCCATGCGCGTCAAGCGCAAGTGACCGCGTCACCCCGCCACCCAGCGCCTGGCTCATGACAAAATTCAGCGCTGAAATGTTGGGCAGCTCATAGCGGACAACCTCGCCTTCGACAACACCGGCAAAATGCGCCTTCACCCGCGCGCTGGTGACCTGCTCGAGCAGCAGCGGATAGTGCTTCTCGTCATAGGCGATCACGGAGATATTGGAGATGTTGCCCTTGTCGCCGGTGCGGGAATGAGCGATCTCGCGCAGCTTCATCGCTATCCACCCCCTACGAATTGGACCTGCGGCCTCGCCAGTTCGCGCGGCAGCAGGACGGAGGCAACGGCGACCACATCGCGCGCCGATTTGAACGCCCCGCCGCCGGCGGCCGGGCCATTGGTGTAGAGCGTTTCAACCTCATTGCCGATCCTGACCGCCTCGCGCAGGTTTTCGGTGCGACCGGCAACGCGCACGCGCACCTCATAGGGCTCGTTGGCATGTGCTGCGATCTGGGCCCCGTGCAGGGAATCGACGCCGATCAGCTCGAACCGCAATTCGCTGGCCGCAACACCCGTCAGTTTCAGCCGCTCACGAACGATCTCGAGCGCCAGCCGCCCGCGCGCCAATGCGCCGGGACCGGCATAGGACATCTGGCCCTCGCCGATAAAACTGTCGACATAGCCGACCGAAACCTTGAGCGTGCCGGTGCGCCGGCTGCCGCGTCCGCCGCTGATGCGCACGCGGTCTTTGCCGATCTGCTCGACCTTCACCTGCGAGAAATCCGCCGTCACGTCGGGCTGAAGATACCGGGTGGGGTCGTGCACCTCGTAGAGCAGTTGCTCCTTGCAGGTCTGCGCGGTCACCGCGCCGCCGGAGCCAGCGACCTTGGTGATGACGAGGCTGCCGTCCTCGCCGACTTCGCCGATGGGAAAGCCGAGCCGCGCCAGATCCGGAATATCCTTGTAGGGCGGATCGGCGAAGTAGCCGCCGGTGATCTGGCCGGCGCATTCGAGCAAATGGCCGGCGACCGTGCCCTGCCCCAGCAGATTCCAGTCATCCATCGCCCAGCCAAAGGCGTGGATCATCGGCGCCAGAAACAGCGCGGGATCGGAAGCGCGCCCGGTGATCACGATATCGGCGCCACCGGTTAGCGCTTCCGCCATCGGCTCGGCGCCGAGATAGGCATTGGCCGACAAAAGCCGGTTGCCGAGCTGGCTGATCGTGCCGTCGAACTCCATGATCGGAAGGTCGCGCGCCTTGCAGGCATCGAGCACGTCGTCGCCGACGACGGCGGCGATCTTCAGCGACGAAAGTCCCAGCGATCTGGCGATCTCGGCGGTCTTGCGGGCGGCGGCGACCGGATTGGCCGCCCCCATATTGGTGACGATCTTGATGCCCTTGGCGGCGCAGACCGGCAGCACCGCGCGGATCCGCTCCTCGAGCAACGGATCGTAGCCGGCTTGCGGATCCTTCATGCGCGCCTGCTGGGCGAGCGCGACGGTGCGCTCGCCGAGGCACTCGAACACCAGATACTGGATGTCGCCCTTTTCGGCGAGTTCGACCGCTGGCTCGATGCGGTCGCCCGAATAACCCGCGCCGGATCCGATCCTGATCGTTCGCATCACTTCAGTCCAAAATATGCCCGCCGCAACGCCTCGTTGTCGGTCATTTCCGCAACCGTGCCGGAGAAACGGATACGCCCGCCTTCCAGCACGAACACCCGCGTCGCCACTTCGAGGAAGCCGATATTCTGCTCGGCGATCAATAGCGCAAGCCCCCTTCCGCGCAGATCGCTCAGGATTCGAATGACTTCCTTGACGAACAATGGCGATAACCCAGCCGACGGTTCATCCATCACCAAAAGACGAGGCTCGGCGGCCAACGCCTTGGCGATGCCGAGCATCTTGCGCTGGCCGCCGGAAAGACTGGACGCCGGCGCGCGGCGTTTTTCGCGCAGCGCCGGAAAGATGCCATAGAGTTCCTCGACGCGGGCGCCGGAATCGGCATGCCCCAGCGCCTGCGCGCCGACCCGGATGTTCTCCTCGATCGACAGGTCGGGAAACACCGCGAGTTCCGACATGTAGGTCATGCCGAGCCGCATCCGCGCGCTGGAACGCATCCGTGTGACGTCTTGGCCGCCGAGCGTGATGCTGCCGTGGCGCGCCTCGACCAGGCCGACGAGCGATTTGAGAAAGGTCGTCTTGCCGGCACCGTTGGCCCCCAGCAGCAGCACGGTCTCGCCGGCGCGGACATCGAGATCGACGCCCCACAGCACCTGCATGGTGCCGTAGCCGGCGTCGACGCGATCCGCCTTCAGGAGCGGGGTGGCTTCAGGCGGCATGCTCGCCTCCCAGGAACACCTCGATGACCTGCGGGACCTGCACTGCGACCGCGAGCTTGCCTTCGAAAATCTCCTTGCCGGCGTTCATGACAATGACGCGGTCGGTGATGTGCTCGATGAAGCCCATCAGATGTTCGACGACGATGATCGCGACCCCACTGCGCGCCAGCGCCTTGATGCGTTCGGCGATCCAGTCGAGTTCCGCCGGATTGAGCCCGGCGGCGAGTTCGTCGAGCAGCAACAGCCGCGGACGCGTCGCGAGCGCCCGCACCAGGTCGAGCATCTTCTGTTGCGCGTTGTTGAGATCGGCCGCCGGCCGGTCGGCCACTTCCGTGAGCCGGTATTCGTCGAGCAGATCGGCCATGGCCGGCGGCGCCACCGCCGCGCGCCCATAGGCCAGCGCGACCTCGACATTCTGCCGCACCGTCAACGACAAGAACGGCTTGGGAACCTGGAAGGTGCGGTTGATGCCGCGATGAACCAGTCGGTGCGACGCCACCCCGCCGATCGAGGCGCCATCCAGCACGACCTCGCCTCCGTCGGGGGCGTAGAGACCGGAGATCACATTGATCGCGGTGGTCTTGCCGGAACCGTTGGGTCCCACCAGTCCCAGAATCTCGCCGGATGCGACATGGAAGCTCAATCCGTCGAGCGCATAAAAGCCGCCGAAGCGTTTTGCCAGTTTGGCGACGTTGAGGATGGGTGCGTTGTCAGGGGACATGCCAGCCCCTGCGGGTTGCGAGCGACACCAGGCCTGCGGGGAGAAACAGCACGAGCCCCATGATCAAGAGGCCGTAGATCAGCTGGAAATATTGCGGCGTGGTGAATCCGATCAGGTTGTAGATGCCATAGAGGATGATGACGCCGACGATCGGGCCACAGATCGAGGCAACGCCGCCGAACAGCGCAAACACGATGGCGAAGATGCTGAACTCGCCGCTGAAGACGTTGTCCGGGTAGAACACCGAAACGTACCAGGCGTAGACGCCGCCGGCGAGGCCCGCCACCAGCGCGGAAGCAAGCCACGCGATCACGCGCATGCGAACGACGTTGACGCCCGCCATCGAAGCGCTGACGGCATCTTCCCGCACCGCCTGCAAGCGCCAGACCAAAGCGGGAGTTCTTCAGGAACACGACAGCGCCGAGCGTCAGCGCCAGCACGACAAGCGCGGCTGCATAGGCCAGCGTCGGATCGAACGTTCCCGTGAGCGACACGCCGTAGGGCCCGCGCGTGATGCTCTCGAGCGCCGGATTGGCGACGAAGTGGAGCACCGCGAGCGAGGCCGCGAGATTGGCGATGGCGAAATAGGCGCCGGAGAGCCGCAACAGCGGCGTCAGCAACAGCCCGAGCGCGACCCCGACCAGACCGGCGACGAGCACCGCGACAACCGCCGGCGCCTGATAATGCATCACCAGGATCGCAAATCCGTACGCGCCGGCGCCGAAGAAGCCGACATAGCCGAACGGCAGATAGCCGGTGAACCCATAGATGATGTTCACGCCCTGGGCGAGGATCAGGAAGATGACGAAATTGAACAACAGCAGATGGTTCTGGTAGACGCCCGGCAGCACCGCGAAGACGGCGAGCAGCGGCACGACGATGAAGAACATATGCTTGAGAGCGCTAGGCAACGCGCACCCGCCTTCCGAGCAGACCGCTCGGACGAAGCAGCAGGATGAAGATCAGGAGCACATAGGGCAACAGATCCGCCCATGAGCTGAGATAGGTCTGCACCACCATGTAGCAGATGCCGTAAACCACGCCGCCAAGCGCGGTACCAAGGGGATTGCCGAGCGATCCCAGCACCACGATGGCAAACGATGTCACGGTTGCATCGGCGCCGAATGCCGGCGTCACCGAGCCGAACATGAACGGGGCGAAGATACCGGCCACCGCCGCAAGCCCCAGCCCAATGCCGAACGCCGCGGCCGAGACGCGATCGACGTCGATGCCGGTCGCGAAGGCCTCGTCGCGCCGCGACATCACGGCGCGGGTGAGCGTGCCCAACCGCGTGCGGTACAAATAGAGGTAGACAAGCGCGATGGCGATCAGGCTGGTGACGGCCGCGATCACCCAGGAGGCAGGAAATCCCTGGCCGAAGATCTGGACCGGTCCGCCGCCACCCGGCTTGCCGCCGAACAGTTTGATCTTGATGGTCGAGAACACCGTGCCGAGCGCCCGGCTTTGAATCGAGCGTTCGCTGGTGCCAAAGAAAATCGTCGTCACCGCCTCGATCACCTGGGACAACCCGAAGAACAGGATGATCGACAGCATTTCCGGATTAGCCGATCCCTGCAGCCGCGGCACCAGCACCCAGTACAACAGCACGCCGACCATCAGGAAGATCACAAACGCCAGCGGCACCGCAAACAGGGGATCGATACCCGCGAGCGTGACGACGCCGAACGCGACAAAGGCACCCAGCATCAGGAAGTCGCCATGCGCCAGATTGACGATGCGCATGACGCCGAACACGAGGTTGAGGCCGATACCGACCAGGCTGAAATAAAGGCCGAACAGGACGCCGGCGACGAGCGCGTAAATCAACATATCAGCGCCCCGCCCCCGCCATCCTTTTGGTCAACCGCAAATACCTCATGGAGCCGGATAGACCGGCTTGCCGGTGGCGGTTTCGTGCGGATAGATCGAGATAAACTTGATGTGGCCGTGATCGTCGAGCGCAAGCTGCCCGAGCGGCGTCAACTCGCCGATCTGGCCACCCATTTCATCGAGCGCGAAGGTACCGTCAAGCGTCTTGAGTTCTCCGGACAGGCTGAAGACGGCGCGGCGCAGCTCGAGCTGATCGAGGCTGGCCGCAACGGAAAGCGTCTTCTCGATGATCAGCCCGGTGGTATATCCGGCCACCGCGTTGAAGCCGAACTCGATCTTGCCGTCGGCATATTTCTTTTCCCAGGCCGCTTTGTAATCCCTCATGTTCATGCCGAAATTGACCGGATATTCCAGTTCCGACGGCGGCACGTAGGTGAAGACGTGCTCAAGGCCTTTCTCGCCGACGTTCTTTTCGAGCAAGCTCGGTCTCCAAGCCTGCGTAAATGCAGAACAGCATTTTGAACTTGACGCCGACATCAGCGACGTTGCGCAGGAACGCAATATCGTTGGGCGCGTAGCCGAAATGAATCACCGCATCCGGCTGCGTGTTGTTGATGTTGTTGATGATGACCGTGTAGTTGGTGGTCTCGGTGGGAATGCCCTGATCGTAGACGATTTCGATCGGCGCGCCGGAGTCCTTGACGAATTTGCGGAAGGCGTTGGCCTGGGTGCCGGTGAACTCGTTGGTCGAATAGAGAATCGCGATCTTCTTGATCCCGAGACCCGGCCCATCATGGGAAATGAAGTCCGCGACGGGTTTTGGCCAGACGGTCGAGACCGGGTCGGCCATCAGCGCGATATAGGGATTGTCCTTGGAGAAGAAGCTGGCGCCGGTGCCGGTCTGATCGAACAGGAACATCTTGTGGTCACGCGCGATCGCCACCGCCGGCGCGGTCAGCACCGAGCCGGAATCCGCGACCAGCAGGTCGACCTTGTCCTGGGTGACCAACTGGTTGTACAGCGTGGAGGCGGTAGCGGTATTGCTCTGATCGTCGTAAGCGACGAGCTTGACCGGCACCTTCTTGTCGAAAGCCTTTACATAGACCCCGCCATCGGCATTTTTCTGGTCGGCCCAGAGCTTGAGCGCGCTGAAAACCGGCATCGAAATCGACGCGTAGCGCCCGGATGAGGCGTAGAGCGTGCCGATCTTGATTTCCGCCGGCGCATCCGCAGCATATGCCTGCGCGGCAAAGGTCAAACCAGCAAGCAGTATCGCGCCCGTCACCCTTAACATCAAATCCTCCCAGCATTTCTTCATTCCGGCGGACAATAGCGCGGGCGGTTGCCGGGATACAAGCGTTCCAGACTAGACAATAGTGCGTGTGCCGGAATACGCGGCATGCAGGCGGCTGGCTGGACCGTTGACGCCGGGCCGTCCAATGTCGCATCAAGATCAAACAGGCGGGCCGAAGCAGACCTGCTCAGGGAGGAATCACCGATATGGCCGAACCTGCGCGCGCACGACCGAAACCGACGCCGGAAACCCAGCATTTCTGGGACGGCACGCGAGCAAACGAACTGCGCCTGCAGCGCTGCGATGCCTGCGCCCACGTCTATTTCCCGCCGCGCCCGTTCTGCCCGGCCTGCGCCTCGCGCAAGGTCAGCGTGTTCAAGGCCAGCGGCAAGGCAAGGCTTTACAGCTACGTGATCCATCACCGCCCGGTCCCGGGCTTCACGCCGCCTTACGCCATCGCAGTGGTGGAACTCGACGAAGGCCCGCGCATGATGAGCAATATCGTCGATTGTCCGCAGACGCCGGAGGCGCTCGAACTCGACATGAATCTCGAGGTCACGTTCGAAAAGCTCGACGACGCGATCACCCTGCCCCTGTTCCGTCCGGCGAAGGGTTGAGCATCATGCGCAGGAACCAGGTCGCCGTCGTCGGCGCCGCAGAAACCACCGAACTCGGCGTCATCCCGAACATGTCGCAAATCCAGCTGCACGCGGATGCCGCACTCAACGCCATCGCTGACGCCGGCCTGAAACTGTCCGATATCGACGGTTTTGCCACCGCGGTCGAGACGCCGCAGCAGATCGCGCATTATCTCGGCATCACGCCGACCTGGGTCGACGGCACCTCGGTCGGCGGCTGCTCATTCATGCTGCATGTTCGCCACGCCGCGGCGGCGATCGAGGCTGGCCTGTGCAAGACGGTGCTGATTACGCATGCCGAGAGCGGCAAATCGAATATCGGCCGTACGCCGCGCATGATCGGTCCCGATAGCCTGAACGGGCAGTTCGAGCTTCCATATGGCGTCTCCACGCCGGCCAGCATGTTTCCGATTCCTGTTCTGCGCTACATGAAGACCCACGGCATCAGCCATGAGCAAATCGCCATGGTCGCGGTCGTACAGCGCGAATGGGCCGCGAAGAATCCGCGCGCCACCATGAAGGCGCCGATCACGGTCGAGGACGTGCTGAATTCGCGAATGATCGCCTATCCGTTCCGCATCCTGCAATGCTGCCTCGTCACCGACGGCGGCGGCGCGCTGATCCTCACCTCGGCCGATCGCGCCAGGGACTTTCCAAAGAAGCCGGTCTATATTCTCGGCACCGGCGAGAGCGTGGAAACGCCGATGGTCAGCCAGATGCAGACATTCGACAGCTCGCGCGCGTTCAAGGTCGCAGGGCCCCTGGCCTTCCGCGAGGCCGGCATCAGCCACAAGGATGTCGATCACCTGATGATCTACGACGCGTTCGCTCATTTGCCGCTTTACGGTCTGGGCGATCTCGGTTTCATGCCGCACGAAGAGACCGGCAAATTCATCGCCGACGGCAACACAAGACCCGGCGGCAAGCTGCCGCTCAACACCAATGGCGGCGGCCTCAGCTACATGCATTCGGGCATGTACGGCATGTACGCGCTGCAGGAGAGCGTGCGACAGATGCGCGGCATCGCGCCGGCGCAGGTTCCCGGCGCGAAGATTTCGGTCTGCCACGGCGTCGGCGGCATGTTCGCGGCCAGTGGCACCATCATTTTTACGAACGAGAGATAATCACCCTCGTCATTCCGGGGTGGTCCGAAGGACCAGACCCGGAATCTCGAGATTCCGGGTTCGCGCTTTGCGCGCCCCGGAATGACGAATACAACAGGAGGCAACCAATGGCCAAATCACTCCAGGACAAGTCCATCATTGTCACCGGCGCCGGGCGCGGCATCGGGCGCGAGATCGCGTTGCTGTGCGCCGCCGAGGGCGCCAAGGTCGTGGTCAACGATCCCGGCGTCGCCGCCGACGGCTCTGGCTCGAGCGCTTCGCCGGCCGAAGAGGTGGTCGAGGAAATCAGGAAGCGCGGCGGCACGGCGGTGGCGAATTTCGAGACCGTTGCGGAAGCAGTTCCCGCCAGCAGGATCGTCAAGATGGCGGTCGACAGTTTCGGCAAGCTCGACGGCGTGGTCAACAATGCCGGCATCCTGCGCGACGCCATCTTTCATCGCATGAGCATCGACGCCTTCGAGTCCGTCATCAAGGTGCATCTGATGGGCTCGTTCTACGTTTCGCACGCCGCTGCGCGCCTTTTCCGCGAGCAGGAGAGCGGTTCCTTCGTCCACTTTACCTCGACCTCCGGCCTGGTCGGCAATTTCGGCCAGGCCAATTATGCCGCCGCCAAGCTCGGCATCGTGGGCCTGTCGAAATCGATCGCGCTCGACATGAACCGCTTCAATGTGCGCTCGAACTGCGTGTCGCCATTCGCCTGGAGCCGCCTGATCGGCACCATTCCGACCGAAACCGAAGCGGAGAAGGCGCGTGTCGCAAAGATCCAGCAGATGGGGCCGGAGAAGATCGCGCCGATCGTCGCGTTCCTGCTCAGCGACGCCGCGAAGGACGTGACCGGGCAGATCTTTGCCGTGCGGATGAACGAGATTTTCCTGATGAGCCAGTCACGCCCCCTGCGCTCGATCCATCGTGGCGAGGGCTGGACGCCACAGACCATCGCCGAGCATGGCATGCCGGCGCTGAAGTCGTCGTTCTACAAGCTCGACCGCTCCGCGGATATTTTCAACTGGGATGCCATTTAGGTATTGCTGCCTGAAACCTCACGGCGGGGCGCACGCCTTTGTGCGTCTCGAACCATGAGGCCCGTGATGTCTCCTCATCCTTCGAGACGCGGCCAAGTTGCCGCCCCCGGGATGAGGTCCGGAAAAAGCCCGCCTCCCCCCGCCACTTCCGGTTGTTCCGCCGGACTTCGCCCGCTTTATGCCGAAATCCAGGCTCATCATTTCCTCCCAACAAAAAAACGGGAGGCAACGATGACAAACACATTACAACCCGATCATCAGGCGAAAGCGGCATCGGCCGTGGTCGACCGCCGCAACCTGTTGCGTGGCGCCGCCGCGATCGCTGCTACCGCCGTGACCGTGAAAGCGGCCTCTGCGGAGACCGTAACCCCGTTTGGCGAAACCGGTGTTCCGACCAGGTCAACCGAGCGCTTGCCCTTGGGTCCGCTGTCGGGGAGCCGCTATCCGGATTCTCACCTGGAGTCTCGTCAAGAAGTCGACCAAAGTCTTCGTTCGGGCCTCCGGTTTCCCGGCTTTCGCCGGAACCATGGCGGTTGAGCGGATCGCGACCGGTTTCCGCTGGGCGGAGGGACCGGTCTATTTCCCGGCGGGGCGCTATTTGTTGTTCAGCGACATTCCAAACAATCGCATCATGCGATTCTCGGAGGATGACGATCACCTGAGCGTATTCCGCCAGCCGTCGATGAACTCGAACGGCAACACCATTGATCGGGAAGGACGCCTGATCACGTGCGAACATTCGGGGCGGCGGGTCACCCGGACCGAACTCGACGGCTCGATCACCATCATCGCCGACAAGTACAACGGCAAGAAGCTGAACTCGCCGAACGACGTGGTTGTCGCCTCCGATGGCTCGATCTGGTTCACCGATCCAGTCTACGGCATCGGCGGCTATTATGAGGGCCTCAAAGCCGAGCCTGAGCAGGAGAAAAAATAACGTCTACCGCGTTGATCCGAAATCCGGTGACGTCAAGGTTGTCGTCGATGATTTCGTGGAGCCCAACGGCATCACTTTCTCGCCCGACGAGAAGAAGCTTTATATCATCGACACCGGCTTCACGGACAATCCGGACAACCCATGCATATCCGCGTGTTCGACGTAGATGTTGGCGACAGGAAGGGTTTCGAACAGCAAAGTCTTTGCGGAAATGCCCAAGCCCAGCATCACCGACGGGATGCGCTGTGACACCGCCGGGCGCATCTGGTGCTCCGTGGGCTGGGGCGATCCGAACGAGGACGGCGTGCGCTGCTACACGCCTGACGGCGATCTGCTCGGCAAGATCCACATCCCGGAAACCGTTGCCAACCTATGCTTCGGCGGCCAGCAGCGAAACAGACTTTACATCTGCGGCACGACATCGATCTACGCACTTTACACGAGTGTTCAGGGCGCCATGAAGCCTTGACCATCTCCCGCATCATTGCCGATTGAGCGACAAAAGTGGCGGATGGGGATATTCCATTCGCCACTTCGTCATTTGCATCCAGCTCACCCGCTGTTCCGAAGCCCGGCCGAAATGCCGTTGATCGTGATCTGGATGCCGCGCAGCACCGCCTCGTCCGGGTTCTGCGCGCGGTGCTCCTTCAGGAGCTCCACCTGCACATGGTTCAACGGATCGAGATAGGGAAAGCGATTGCGGATCGAGCGCTCCAGAAGCGGATTGCTTTGCAACAGCCGTTCCTGCCCCATAATGTCCAACAGCATCTCGATCGAGGAATGCCATTCGCGCCGGATGCGTCCGAAAATGCTTTCGCGCAAGGAAACATCCGGCACCAGTTCGGCATAGCGCGAGGCGATCGCGATCGAGCTCTTGGCCAGCACCATGTCCATGTTCGACAGCAGCGTGCGGAAGAACGGCCACTCGCGGTAAAGCTCTTTCAGGAACGGCATGCCCTTGTCGGGATGCTCCTTGATCCAGGTCTCCACCGCGCTGCCAAAGCCGTACCATCCCGGCAGCATCAACCGGCACTGCGCCCAGCTGAACACCCAGGGAATGGCGCGGAGGTCCTCGATCTCGCGGGTTTTCTTGCGCGAGGCCGGCCGGCTGCCGATGTTGAGCGTGGCGATCTCCGTGATGACGGTCGAGGCCCAGAAATATTCGGCAAACCCCTCCGTCTCATAGACCAGCCCGCGATAGGCCTTGAAGGCCAGCGCCGACAGCTGCTCCATCGCCTTCAAATATTCCGCGCTTGGCGCGCTGTGCTTGGGCTGCAGCAGGCTGGCCTCGAGGGTCGCCGCGGCGAGAACTTCCAGATTGTTGCGGCCGACCTCGCTATTGGAATATTTGCTGGAGATGATTTCGCCCTGCTCGGTGATCCGGATCTGGCCGTTCACCGCGCCGCCGGGCTGCGCGATGATGGCGTCATAACTCGGTCCGCCGCCGCGCCCGACCGAGCCGCCGCGGCCGTGAAACAGCCTCAAGCGCACATGGTGGCGCTCGAACACTTCGATCAGGCCGATCTCGGCCTTGTAGAGTTCCCAGCCCGAGGTGACGAAGCCGCCATCCTTGTTGCTGTCGGAATAGCCGAGCATCACTTCCTGCACCGCACCGCGGCTGTCCACCAGCTTGCGGTAATCGTGCAGCGAGAGCATCCGGTCCATGATGCCGGCGGATGCCTGCAAATCCTCGATGGTCTCGAACAGCGGCACGATATTGATGGCGCTGCGGCCGGAGGGATTGACGAGACCGGCCTCCTTCAGGAGCAGCGCTACCTCCAGCATGTCGGACACCCCCTTGCACATGGAGATGATGCATTGGGGGATGGCATCGGCGCCGAATTTGGCGTGGGCTTCGGCGGCCGCGTGGAACACCGCGAGTTCGCCGACCGTTTCCTCGCTGTATTTCACGAAGGTCGACGTCAGCGGCCGGGTGTTGCGCAGTTCGCTCGTCAGAAGCGCGATCCGCGCCTCCTCGTTCAGCGCCAAATAGGACATTCCGGGCATCGCCGCATCGATCAATTCCGCGACAGTGCGTTCGTGCACCGCCGAATTCTGCCGGATATCGAGACTGGCCAGATGAAAGCCGAAACAATCCACGGCCCGGCGCAAGTGGCGCAACCGCCCGCGCGCGATCACGCGCGAATTGTTCGAGATCAGCGAGCGATAGAGAATATCGAGATCGGCCTTGAATTCCCCGACATTGGCGTAAGCCGCGGCTGCGCCGACCGGCGCTCGCGTGGTTTCGACATCGAGCCTCGCGGCGGTGGCAGTGAGCCGGGCGTAGATGCCGGACACCGCCAGCCGGTAGGGCTCGCCGCTTCGATGCGGCGAGGTGTCGGGCGAGCGCTCGGCGAGCGCCCGCAGATCCTTCGAGACATCCGCAAGATGCGCCGCGAGCGACAATTCGGAACCGAGCACATGCAGTTCCTCGAGATAAAAGCGCATCACGCGGCTCGACTGCATCTTCAGCGTGCCGCGCATCACTTCCGCCGTCACGAACGGGTTGCCGTCGCGATCGCCGCCGATCCAGCTTCCCATCCGCAAGAACGACGCCAGTTCGCCCTGCGCAGCGTTGTCACCCTCGTTCAACCGGTCCTCCAGCACGCAATGCAGCCAAGGCACTTCGTGCAGGAAGGTGTAGTCATAGAACGACAGCCCGTTGGCGACCTCGTCGAGCACGGTGAGCTTGGTGCGGCGCAGGAGGTTGGTCTGCCACAATGTCAAGCACCGCGCGACGCAGTTGCTCGTCGCTCGCCGCAAGTTCTTCCGGCGTCAGCTGGACCCGTTCGCGCCGGTCCAGCAGTGCCGCGATCTCCATCTCGCGGTCGATGGTGCTTTTGCGGCGAACTTCGGTCGGATGCGCGGTCAGCACCGGGCTGACCAGGGCGGTTGCGAAGAACTTGCGCAGGTCGGCCGCGCTGAAACCGGCCCCGCGCGCATGCGACAGGGTCAGCGCCAGCGTTCCCGGGGGCGGCATTCCCCCGGCCTTGGAGCGCGCCCGCATCTGCCGGATGTTGTTCTGGTCTTCGGCGATGTTGGCAAGGTGCGAGAAATAGCTGAAGGCGCGCACGATGCGCACGGTCTGGCTGGTCGACATGCTGTCGAGGATGAGTTCGAGCTCGCGCCGCGCCGGCTTGTCGTCGTCGCGGTGAAACCGGATCGAGGTCTGCCGGATGCGCTCGACCAGATCGAAGACATCGGCGCCTTCCTGGTCGCGCACGGTGTCGCCGAGGATGCGCCCAAGCAGCCGGATGTCGTTCCGCAGCCTTGTGTCTTCTTCGAGCGCCGAGGCTTCCTCGGCGCGACTGGGCTTAAGCTCGGTGTCGGAAGGCATGATCTGGGGTGACATCGTTAAAATGCTCCAGAAACGGCCCGGCACCCCTGAGTCGCAATTTTTTTGGCCCAGCGCAAGACCAAGAAACGGGCGATCGTCCTCCTCCCCTCCTCCTAGCTGCCGCAGCTCAGCGGTCAGCGAAGCGCGGGGCGCGCTTTTCGATATTGGCGCGCACGGCCTCCAGCTGATTGCCGCTCCCCATCAGCTTCATCTGCTCGACGGATTCGGCCAACAGCGCCGGACCCGGATCGACCAAGAGATTATTCAAAAGCCGCTTGGCGGCGCGGATCGCGTCTGGGCTCTTGCCCGCGATCTCGCGCGCCGACTTCAAAGGCGGCAGCGCGCGGGTCGTCACAAATCCGGGTCGCGAGCCCGTAACTGAGAGCTTCCTGCGCCGAGAAGATCCGGCCCGTATAGGTCAGTTCGCGCAGGATGTCGTCGCGCACCAGGCTCGCCAGGATCGGGGTTCCCGCCATGTCGGGCACCAGCCCCCATTTGATCTCCATGATCGACATCCGCGCGTCGGGGCTAAGAAAGCGCATGTCGGCCCCGAGCGCGAGCTGAAAGCCGCCGCCGAACGCAACGCCCTGGATGGCGGCGATCACCGGCACCGGAAGCTGCCGCCATCCCCAAACCGCGGCTTGCGGAAAATTGGCGAGGCCGTGAGTGCGCTCGGCGAGATCCCGCTTTTCACCACCGGCTATTCCGTTACCGCCGCTTTCCTTCATCGCCGCGAAGCGGCCCATGTCGAGGCCGGCGCAGAAGGCGCGGCCCTCGCCGGACAATACTACCGCCCGCAGCCCCGGCTCGTGGGCGAGCCGCCCGGAAGTCGCAACCAGCGCCTCGAACATCGCGGCATCGAGCGCGTTCATCTTGTCTGCCCGGACAAGGCGGACATCGGCGACACCTTCCGAGATTGTGACCTTGACGCGATCATCCATGCGAATTCTCCCCTGCAGCTTTCGCGGAAGCCGCTTTACACCAAAGCGTTGTCCGGTTTTAGTCAATCAACCAACTAACAGACATTCTTCCAGGGCGGAAACCTCCCATGTTCAATGAAAAACTTCTCGAAGGCCGGCGGATCCTCGTCACGGGTGGCGGCACCGGGCTCGGCAAATCGATGGCGGCGCGCTTTCTCGAGCTTGGCGCCGAGGTCCATATCTGCGGCCGCCGCAAAATCGTCTGCGACGAAACCGCGACCGAACTGATGGACCTCTATGGCGGTCGCGTCACCAGCCACGGCGTCGATATCCGCAACTCGGCTCGCCGTCGATGCGATGATCGAGACCATCTTCAAGGATGGACCGCTCACCGATCTGATCAACAACGCCGCCGGCAATTTCATCTCCCGCACCGAGGATCTCTCGCCGCGCGGCTTCGATGCGGTCGCCAACATCGTCATGCACGGCACCTTCTATGTGACGCAGGCGGTGGGCCGGCGCTGGATCGCAGGCCAACATCCCGGCAATGTGGTGTCGATCACCGTCACCTGGGTCCGCAACGGCAGCCCCTATGTGGTGCCCTCGGCGATGAGCAAGTCCGCGATGCACGCCATGACGATGTCGCTCGCGACCGAATGGGGACGCTACGGCATCCGCCTCAACAGCATCGCGCCCGGCGAAATCCCGACCGAAGGCATGAGCAAGCGCATCAAGCCCGGCGACGAAGCCGGCGCCCGCACCAAGGCGATGAACCCGATGGGCCGCGTCGGCAAAATGGAGGAGCTGCAGAATCTGGCGGTGTTCCTGATTTCCGGCGGCTGCGACTGGATCAACGGCGAGACCATCGCGATGGACGGCGGCCAGGCGCTGGCGATGGGCGGCAACTTCTATCAGTTGCGCGACTGGTCGGATGCCGACTGGACCCAGGCCCGCGAGGCGATCAAGGCGCAGAACGACAAGGACCGCGCCGCGCGGGGCTGAGGCTTTTCGTGGTCGTCCCTGCGTTCGCAGGGACGACGCTGTTGAAGCGCCGTCAGCCTCCCTCCCGTATTGTCTTTGCCACGCAACGACGCCAGTATTGCGCCAAACAAGAACAATCACCACGGGGGAAACATGTCCGCTTCGGACGAACCGGCAAACCTTGCCGATATGGTGCGCGCGCGGGCGAAGGCCCGCGGCAACGCCATCGCGTATGAATTCGAGGGCCGAAAGACCAGCTTCGCCGAATTCGATCGTCTCACCAACCGCGTCGCCAACGGGCTGAAAGCGCTCGGCGTCAAACCGCATGACCGCATCGCCTATCTCGGCAAGAACAGCGATATCTATTTCGAATTGCTGCTCGGCGCCATGAAAGCCAATGTGGTGATGGCGCCGGTGAACTGGCGGCTGGCCGCGCCCGAGATCGCCTTCATCGTCGCCGACTGCAAGGCCCCCGTGCTGTTCGTCGGGCCCGAATTCGTGGCGCAGGTTCGCGCCATCAAGTCGCAATTGCCTGAGCTGCGCACCATCATCGCGACCGAGAGCGGCGCGCCCGAATGGCAGGACTACGCCGCCTGGCGCGACGCGCAGAGCGCGGACGACCCGAGGATCGAGATCAGCCGGCAGGACGTCGCGATCCAGCTTTACACCTCCGGCACCACCGGAAAACCTAAAGGCGCGATGCTGTCGCATGCCAATCTTCTCAATCTGGTGGAGACCGGCGAAGGCGAAAAGCCCGACTGGAACGAGTGGACCGAGGACGACGTCTCGCTGGTGGCGATGCCGATCTTCCACATCGGCGGCTCCGGCTGGGGCGTGCTCGGCCTCTATCACGGCGCCAAAGGCGTGATCGCCAGGGAATTCGACCCCACCAAGGTGCTGGATTTCATCGAGCATTCCGGAATCACAAAGCTGTTCATGGTGCCGGCCGCGATGCAATTCGTGGTGCGGCAGCCGCGTGCACGGCAAGTCGATTTTTCGCGGCTGAAATACATGCTCTACGGCGCCTCGCCGATTCCCGCCGCACTGTTGAAGGAGTGCATCGAGGTGTTCGGCTGCGGCTTCGTGCAGGTATACGGCATGACCGAGACCACCGGCACCATTGTCGCGCTGCCGCCGGAAGACCATGTCGAGGGGCTGGAGCGGATGCGCTCGGCCGGCAAGGCGCTGCCCGGCGTTGAGCTCGCGATCCTCGACCCCAACGGCAAGAGATTGCCGCCGGGCGAAGTCGGCGAGATCGCGACCCGTTCCGGCTCCAACATGGTGGGCTACTGGAACCTGCCGGAGGCCACCGCCAGGACGCTCGGCCGCGACGGGTGGCTGCGCACCGGAGACGCCGGCTACATGGACAAAGACGGCTATCTCTATATCCACGACCGCATCAAGGACATGATCATCTCCGGCGGCGAAAACATCTATCCGGCCGAAGTCGAAAGCGCGATCTGCGACCATCCTGACGTCGCCGAAGCCGCCGTGGTCGGCGTGCCCGACGACACCTGGGGCGAAGCGGTCAAGGCGATCGTGGTGATGAAGCCCGGCAAGAAGGCGACCGCCTCCGACATCATCAACTTCACGCGCGAGCGCATCGCCGGCTTCAAGACGCCGAAGACGGTCGATTTCATCGAGGCCCTGCCGCGCAACGCCTCCGGCAAGATCTTGCGCCGCCATCTGCGCGATCCCTATTGGGTGGGGAAGGACCGGCAGGTGAATTGAGAAGGGCAAAAAGTGGTGTGGAAGCAGCCGCGCTCCAACGAGTATCGCGTCTACCACCGTCATTGCGAGCGGAGCGAAGCAATCCCTTGCTGCCAAGAACTGGATTGCTTCGTCGCTTCGCTCCTCGCAATTGACGAACGATGACTTCGGTCATTCCATACCGTCGCAAAGCCGCGCGATACGCTATCGAGCATTCCCCTCACCTCCCGCCAAATTTCGCCGGACGCTTCTCCAGGAACGCGGTGACGCCCTCCTTGAAATCCTCCGTCGCGCCGGCCTGCCGCTGGGACTCGAATTCAAGGTTGAGCTGGTCTTCGAACGAATTGTCCGGGCTCTCCCAATAGAGCTTGCGGATCAGGGACAGCGCCACCGTCGGGCCGTTGGCGAGTTCACGGGCGAGCTTCATGGTCTCCTCCCATAGCGCCGCATCGTCATGGACGCGGTTGACGAGCCCCCACTCCAGCGCCTTCTCGGCCGGCAGCCGCTCGCCCATCAGCGACAGTTCGACCGAGCGCGCCTTTCCGACGAGCCGCGGCAACAGCCAGGTCGATCCGCAATCCGGCACCAGCCCGATGCGGCGGAAGGCTTGCAGGAAATACGCCGAGCGCGCGCACAGGATCATATCGCCCATCAGCGCAAAGCTCATGCCGGCGCCGGCGGCCGGCCCGTTCACGGAGGTGACGATCGGGCAATGCAGATTGCGCAGGCGCCGCAGGAAGGGATGAAACGCGGTCTCCAGCGCCGCCCCCGCATTGCTTCTGCCCGGCTTCTGGGTGTTGCGGCCTTGCAGGTTGGCGCCGGTGCAGAACGCGCGTCCCGCGCCGGTCAGCACCAGGCAGCGCACTTCCGCCCGCCTGTCGTCGACCGCATCAAGCGCCTCGACGAGGCTCGCCAGCATGTCAAGCGAGACCGCGTTCATCACCTCCTGATGGTCGAGCTTGAGGATCGCGACCGGTCCATCGAAATCGAGCGTGGCGTGCTTGAACTGCATTGGTTTCCTCATCTGTTGTCGGCGCGGCCGCCGCTTATCCCAGGATAGGTGTCATCCTATCACATCGCCGATTGGTTTGTGAGCGACCGCGATGCGCCGCGTTGATCGCTCCGTCAATTCCCTGAGGCTTGCGATGTCGTCGCGCAGCGCCACCGATTTGACTGGCCTGGTTCAAGGTTGCGCCACTTTTGGTTGCACCCTGGATATGCGATAATGTCTCTGTCGCACACAGGAGGGTGACATGAGTGATAAGCGCGAACCAGCGAGCGGAAAAAAGGCGAACCCGGTCCCGCAAGGGCTGGATGCGGCTGTCCGAAGCCAGATGGTCGGCTATTTCAGGAAGGCCCTTTACCTGATGGGACCACTCATCCTTGCCGGTCTAACCGGCCTTGGCGCTATGTGCTGGGCCTACATCGAGTGGCGTCTTCCACAGATTGCCGGAGGTGTGCCGAAAGGCGCCATCGTGGCATTCGTGCAGGGAAATTGTCCAGCCAAGGAAGGCTGGACCGATTTCGTGAGAGCCAGATCGCGCGTTGTGATCGGCTCGATACCCGACACGGAGGATTCTGGAGACGCCTATCCCAGGCGTCTGCAGGTTCTCGAACAAAGCGGGGAAATGGCCGAATATGTGTTGACGAGAGCCACGCCTCATGACAGCCGGCAATTGGCCGCGGATGAGCTTCACGTCCGGGTGCCGGGGATCATCGCGCTCACCTATTGCGAGAAGGGATGAGCGCGGAAAGCGTGCGTTTGGTATAATTTTTCAAACAGCCAAGATGCAGGGCGCGAGACCGTCATTGCGAGCGTTAGCGAAGCAATCCATGAAGTCACAAGGAAGCAAGACTGGATTGCTTCGGAGCGGAGCCTGTCATCGGGCGCGCATTCGCGCGACCCGTTGGCTCCCTTGCGCAAACGCTTCGCGCTTGTCGCAGGCAATGACGTCCAGCCACACCACCACATTCCCGCGGCGCGAACGGCGCCCGAGGTGTTGCCGCAAAAGATCCGCCCCAAAACAAAGGGCGTGGGGAATGCCGGGTGCCCGTTGCACCCGCAGCCGCGCGTGGGTAGAAAGCACGCGCTTGCAAAGTGTGGGCCTGGGAGGCCAAGCTAGTTGCCGAGCTTGATGCCGGCATCCTTGATCACTTTTGCCCACTCGGGCATTTCTTTCTTGATGATGTCGGTAAACTCAGCCGGCGTATTGCCGACCGGCTCGAGACCAAGTTCGTCGAACTTCTTGCGCACATCCGGCATCGCCAGGGCCTTGACGGTTTCGCCGTGCAATTTATCCAGGATATCCTTCGGCGTGCCGGTCGGCGCGAGCAGGCCGAACCACGGCACGGCCTCGAAGCCTGGGAATCCGGATTCCGCCATGGTCGGCAGGTCTGGCGCAAGGACCGAGCGCTTGATCGAGGTGATGGCCAGCGCGCGCAATTTCCCTTCGCGCACGAGCGGCATCACGTTCACGATATTGGCGAACGACATGCTGATTCGGTTGGCGAGCAGGTCCGGCATCAACGCCGTCGTGCCGCGATAGGGCACCGGTGCAATATCGACATGCGCCATGTATTTGAACAATTCGGCGCCCAGATGCTGCGACGTGCCCACGCCGGCATGGCCGTAGGAAAGCTTGCCGGGCTCCGCTTTGGCGAGCGCCACCAGTTCTGCCACGCTCTTGACCGGCAGCTCGGACGGAACCGCGAGCACGTTTGCTGCGATGAACACCTGCGAGATCGGTGCGAAATCCCCAAGCGGGTCGAATGGCAACCTTTCATACAAGCTCGGATTGATGACCAGCGACGAGTTGCCGCCCATCAGCAACGTGTAGCCGTCGGCGGCCGCCTTGGCGACATGCTCGGTGGCGATATTGCTGCCGGCGCCGGGAACATTCTCGACCACGAACGGCGCGCCCCAGACTTCCGAAAACCGGTCGGCAAGAATGCGCGCCGCAAGGTCGGGAGCGGTGCCGGGCGTGAAGCCGACCAGGATTTTTACCGGCCGGTTCGGATAACTGGATTGGGCCGATGCCGTCTGCGCCGCGAGCAGCGCAAGCAGGGCGGCGAACAGGTTCGCAGTAAACTTCATCGTTTCCTCTCGCGTCCCGCATGACCGTTTGCCCGGTCTTAGCCGTCGAACTTGAAGGCTAGCGTGGCACCGGCGGGCAGCGCCTGCAAGGCGGCCCAGACCGCGATCGGCTGCCAGCAGCGTGCGCGCTGACCCCTTGCGCGGATGTCGGGCCCTGCACGCCGCTCGAAGCCTGGAAAACAGCACTGGGGGTGCTAACGTAGACTGCGTTGAACCTCGTTGAAGTGTCAGGTCATGCGAATTGTTCTGGGCTTCCTCTCCGGCGTTCTCGGCATGCTCGCCGGATGGTTCGGCCTCGCGTTCCTGGTAATTGCGTTAGCCGGGCCAGACCGCGACGGCGGCGTCGCGATGGGCGCCTTTTTCAACATCGGCCCCCTTGGCGCGTTCATCGGGTTCGGTGTCGGCGTCTGGCTGTTCGTGAAGTTTGGCCTGGTCGCCCAAGGCGCGGCGCTTGCGACTACGCCGTCCCCCGAGCCGGCGAGCCCGTCATCGCTTGCTGTTACGGTCGCCCCGGCGACAGATCGAATTTCCCGCCCCTTCGCGATCGTCGTTTTGGCGATCGTCGGCGGTCTGGCGTGGTGGGCGTGGTACGAGTTCATACGATCGCCCTATCTGACGCACGGATACATGACACTTGCGCTGCAATTTCGGCTCGCTGCGGACATGGCGGCGCCGGCGGAGGCCAAGGACGTGCAGATCGTTCTCGACGAGGGAGGGCGACGCTGGCCGGCGTATCTGAATGAGGAAGGGTGGCGCGGACATCAGGGCAACCGTGCGGTAATTCTCGCCAGCGTTTCGATGGAGTACAAGACGAGCCGACGGGTCGTCACCCTGTCAATGCCCGGCGCGCCCTCGCAGTCCTGGACCCTCGATCTTCCCAGCGATCCCGATCCCACCCCGGGCTATACGGTGTGGCTTCCTTCAAGCGACGCCCCCAACCCGATCGAGTTAAACTACCGGTTGACCGCCGACCGGTGATCTTTGTTGTCGACACAGTCTTTGTTGTCGACGCAGTCGCGCCTTGCTCGCGTCAGGCGCGGTCCGGACACCGATGTCGAGGGTTGACGGCTGTGGGTCGGCCAGCAGGCAGAGACGGGTGATCCGTCAAGTACTACATGCCTCACGGGCCGCCATCGACGGAGTAGATTCCGCTTCGCGGGCAGACGATGCCTTCGATGGATGCCTTGACGAACGTTGCATGCTGCTGATCGATCCTCCATGCAACCTGCACCGGCACGGACTCTGTTGCAGGCGCCATCCAATATGGCGACGAATATATCAGAGAGATCCCGGCCCTTTTTTCTCGAGAACGGCAACCCGTTCGTTTGATGTATGTTGGTCAATCAGGGCTTTTGGAATATCGGAATCGCATTGTACCTTTTGAAGTTCATCTGCGAGTGCAGATATGTCCCCATGCGAAAGAGAAGGAAGCCAGCAAACCACATTCCATCTCTCCTTCAAGATAAAGTGTTGCGTCGACCGGTTGAGACCACCGTTCCTAAAAGATAATTGAGTGTTCAACGCGCATCTGGGACCCTCAAATGGGGCGTCTCGCCGGGTTGGAGCGGATTAAGTCCGCGGGCGATGGGAGGAGACTATGTCCATCGAAAGCATTCTGAGGCGGAAGGGTACCGACGTCACAACAATAGCTCCGGAAGCCAGCACCAAGAGGGCGGCGGACTGGCTCCGCGCAAAGAATATTGGCGCTCTCGTGGTGACGGATGGGAACGCAGTTCTTGGTCTCATTTCCGAACGTGAAATCGTTCACGCATTTTCTCGCTATGGCGAGACAGCCGCGTCGATGCCCGTGAAGGAAACCATGCAATACGGTGTGATCACCGTGTCCCCCGACGAGAGCGTCAATCGCGTGATGAACCTGATGACGCGCCATCGCGTGCGCCACGTGCCGGTACTACGCGACGGCAACCTGGCCGGTATCGTCAGCATCGGCGATGTAGTCAAGCATCGACTGCAGGATCTGGAGCTTGAGACGAACGTCCTGCGTGATGTCTACAACGCCGCGCGTTGACGGCTCAGGCGTCTCTCGCCGAGACGAACCCGCCACCGCCCGGGCCTGTCAGGTAACGAAATCCACGCGAGAGGCCTTGGCCTCCTCCGCTTCGACTTCCTCGGCGGCTTCGACCTGTTGTTGATCGGACTTGATCGTTGCAGTGTTGGCGTTGGCCGTGACGTCTGCGACGAGCTTAACTTCCGCCTCACTGACGATGATATGAGCCGGGTATGTTGGACCAATGGTACTCACGTGGTGCCCTCCCTGCTGGAGTTCTTCAATTTTGCAGGGATTCGTTCATGGTTTCTTAAGAGGTTCGGTTAACGCCGCCAACAAATGGATTAGGCCAGATGGATCACCCAAAACCGGCCCGACATCCGTGGCGAACGATGTCGGCTTGGAAAAGAACGGACATCCCTGTCGCGGAGAGATCAAACGCCCGACGCGCGGGGCTACGTCATAGCGAGGAGCCAACCGCTCGCAATGAGGTTTTTCACGACGACACCGCCATCCTCTCGGTCCGCTGCTTTGCCGTCATCACAAACCCCTCATAGCCCTTTGCCGCGACCTCGTTGCAGATGCGGCGGTAGACGCCGACGCCGCCGATATAGGGCATGAAGATACGCGGCTTGCCCGGGATGTTGGCGCCCATGTACCAGGAATTGGCCTGCGGATAGAGCGTCTGCTGCGCCACTTCATTGACATGCCCGACCCATTTGTCCTCGGCCTCCTTGGTGGCTTCCATCACCTCACACCCGCGGCCGCGCATGAAGGCGATGGCGTCGGTGATCCAGTCGACATGCTGCTCGATCGAGACGATCATGTTGGAAAGCACCGAGGGGCTGCCGGGCCCGGTGATGACAAAGAGATTGGGGAATCCCTCGCTCATCAGGCCGAGATAGGTCTTGGGGCCTTCAGCCCATTTCTGATTCAGCGTCCGGCCGCCGCGGCCGACGATATCGATCTTCGCCACCGAACCGGTCATCGCGTCAAAGCCGGTCGCCAGCACCAGCGCGTCGATCTCGTAGTTCTTGCCGCCGGCGCGCACGGCGTTCGGCAATATCTCTTCAATCGGATCGGATTTGATATCGACCAGCGTCACGTTCGGACGGTTAAAGGTCGCGTAGTAGTCGGTATCGACGCAAATGCGCTTTGAGCCGATCGGGTGATCCGCGGGCTGCAGCTTTTTTGCCGTCTCGGGATCGTGCACGATCTCGGCGATCTTCTCCCGGACAAAACTGGCGGCGGTATCGTTGGCGGCCTTGTCGAGCAGGAGGTTATTGTAGGCCAGCATGAAGGTCAGGCCGCCTTTCGACCAGCGCTGCTCGAATTTGGCGCGCCGCGCGTTGTCCCCGTCGTCGAGCGCGCCGCGGTCGGGCAGCTCGGCGTAGATGCCGTTGCGCGCCTCTTCGCGCGCAAAACGGCGGATCTCCGGGTAGTTCCGGCGAAACGCGTCGCGCTCGTCCGCCGTCAGTTCGGCGTTGCGGGCGGGAATGGAAAAATTCGCGGTGCGCTGGAACACCGTGACATGACGCGCCTGTTCGGCGATCACCGGCACCGACTGGATCGCGGACGAACCGGTGCCGATCACGGCGACGCGCTGGCCGGTAAAATCCACCGACTCGTGCGGCCAGTGGCCGGTGTGGTAGACCTTGCCCTTGAAATCCGACAGGCCCTTGATATCGGGCACGCGCGCATTCGACAGGCAGCCGGTGGCGAGCACGACAAATTTCGCCGTCACGGTCGCACCATCGGATGTCGTCACCTGCCAGGTGTTGGCATCCTCATCGAATTCAGCGCGATCGACCCGGGTGTTGAGCTGAATGTCGCTCCGCAGCCTGAAGCGGTCGGCGACGTGGTTGGCGTATCTCAGAATCTCCGGCTGCGGCGCATAGCGCTCGCTCCAGTTCCATTCCTGCTGCAATTCGTCGGAGAATGAATAGGAGTACTGCATGCTCTCGACGTCGCAGCGCGCGCCGGGATAACGGTTCCAGTACCAGGTGCCGCCGACATCGCCGCCCTGCTCAAAGACCCGGACCTTCAGCCCCTGCCCGCGCAGCCGGTGCAACATGTACATGCCGGCAAAACCCGCGCCGACCACGACGGCATCATAGGCTTCACGGCCCGCGGCGTGGTCTTTGCCTGACATGGATGGCAAGGCGGACATTTATTGGCGCTCCCTTTGGTCTTTTATCGTTTGGGCCAGCATTCTACCCGGGGCGCGAAAGCGCAAGTGAGAAAACAGTGCGTCTGGACCCGCATATTTTGCCGGGCGGAATGAGCAAAAAAGACGTTCGCAAAGCCTCGTTTGAGCTTTAACTCGTCATGGCCGGGCTCGTCCCGGCCATCCACGTCTTACTTAGTGAACGCTAGGCAAAGACGTGGATGCCCGGCATCGCAGACAAGTTTACGCAGTCTGCGCAACGCAGACTGCTTTGGCCGGGCATGACGAGCTTACGAAATGTCCCGTTCCATTGGCTTCATTCTGAATCTCTGAGGATGAGGTCCGGCTTGGCATTCCGGCCCATCATGCGCTAGCGTCGTCCACGCGTTCGCCGATCAAACCAACAATGAGCAGCCGAAACGACTGCCGCAGGGAGCGAAGAACATACCGATGAAATCGCCTGTTTGCGAGATGCTGGGCGTCGAATTTCCGCTGTTCGCCTTCAGCCATTGCCGTGACGTGGTCGCAGCGGTCAGCCGTGCCGGAGGCTTTGGCGTGTTAGGGGCCACCACGCATTCGCCTGAATCGATCGAGCAGGAATTGAAATGGATCGACGATCACGTCGATGGCAAGCCCTATGGGCTCGACGTGCTGATCCCCGAGAACATTTCGACGTCGGGCGAGAAGGACGTCACCTGGAAGAGCCTCGAGGCGCGGGTTTCACCCGAACATCGCGCCTTCACCCGCAACCTGCTGAAGAAATACGGCGTCGAACTGACGACCACTGAAATTCCCGCCAATCAGCCGCAACCGTTCGACGCCAGCCGCGCGCTCGAGGTTCTCGAGGCGTCGTTCCGTCACCCGATCCGGCTGATCGCCAACGCGCTGGGCGTGCCGCCGAAGCCGATGATCGAGATGGGCCGAAAGCACGGCGTTCCCGTCGCGGCGCTGGTCGGCGCCAAGGAACATGCGCTGCGCCAGGTCGCCGCCGGCGTCGATATTCTGGTGGTGCAGGGCACCGAGGCCGGCGGCCATTGCGGCGAGGTCTCGACCATGGTGCTGGTGCCCGAGGTGATCAAGGCGATCAAGCAGATCCGCGACGTGCCGGTGCTGGCGGCGGGCGGCATCATGACCGGGCGGCAGATGGCGGCGTGCATGGCGATGGGCGCCGCCGGCGTCTGGACCGGCTCGGTCTGGCTCGCTACGATCGAATCCGAGACCTCCGAAATCTTTCGCGAGAAGATGATCGCGGCCTCCTCGCGCGACGCCGTGCGCTCCAAAGGCCGCACCGGAAAGCCGGCGCGGCAGTTGCGTTCGGTCTGGACCGATGCGTGGGACCGCGACCCCGACAGCCCCGGCGCGCTGCCGATGCCCCTGCAAAGCATCATCAGCCGCGACGCGTTCCTCTCGATCGATCGTTCTGCGGCCGCGGGCAACGCAAGGGCGCGCGACCTCGTCAGCTATTTTGTCGGACAAGGCGTGGGCCTGATCGACAGCGTGAAATCGGCTGGCGCCGTGGTGCAGGAATTCAAGGAAGATTTTGCCGAGGCGGTCGAGCACATGAACGCGCTGGTGGGGGAGTGACGTCTCGTCATTCCGGGATGGTGCGCTAGCACCAGACCCGGAATCTCGAGATTCCGGGTTCGATGCTTCGCATCGCCCCGGAATGACTGCTGCTTTACACGATGGCTACTGAACTATAGGCACAAGCGAAGACTGCAAGATGTCCAAATCCCCCCTCCCCGACGACCGCATTCCCGTCATTGTCGGCGTCGGCGAAATCGTCGATCGCCCGAAAGAAATTGCCGAGGGCCTGGAGCCCCTCAGCCTGCTGGTCGAGGCGCTCAAGCGCGCGGAAGCCGATTGCGGCGGCCGGCTGCTCGACGAAATCGAATCGCTCGACATCGTCAATTTCCTGAGCTGGCGTTACCGCGATCCAGAGAAGCAGCTTGCGATGCGTCTCGGCATCCAGCCGAAGCATGCTTATTACGGACCGGTCGGCGGCGAGAGCCCGATCCGCTATCTGCATGAGGCCGCGCAGCGCATCGCGCGCGGGGAATGCAGCGTCGCCGCGGTCTGCGGCGCCGAGGCGCAGTCGACCGCGACCAAGGCCGAACGCGCCGGCATCACGCTGCCATGGACGCCGTTCGCGCACGATGTCGCCGAGCCCAAACGCGGCGCCGCGTTCCAGAAGCCGCTTGCGGTCAAGCTCGGCGTGTTCAGGCCGGTGACGGTCTATCCGTTTTACGAGGCCGCGACCGCAGCGCATTGGGGCGAAAGCCCGCGCGAGGCGATGGCGGAATCGGGCGCGCTGTGGTCGGCCTACTCTAAAGTTGCTTCCGAAAATCCCAACGCCTGGCTGAAGCGGCGTTTTGCGCCGGAGGAGATCACGACGCCTTCGCCGGACAACCGGCTGATCGCCTGGCCCTACACCAAGCTGATGGTCGCCAATCCGACCGTCAATATGGGCGGCGCCGTCCTGATGACGAGCCTTGCCAAGGCGCGCGCCGCGGGCATCAATGACGACCGTCTCGTTCACATCCGGGGCGGGGCCTCGGCGGAGGAGCCGCGCGACTATCTCGAACGCGACCAGTTCTTCGAAAGCCACGCGCAGAATGCGGTCCTCGCGGCGGTGATGGAGCTGGCCGGCGGCGACGGCAAGGCATTCGACGCCATCGAGCTCTACAGCTGCTTTCCCTGCGTGCCGAAAATGGCGCGGCGGACGCTCGGTCTCGGACCCGACGTGCAGCCGACCGTGACGGGGGGTCTTACGTTTTTCGGCGCGCCGCTCAACACCTACATGACGCACGCGGCCTGCGCGATGGTGCGGAAGCTGCGCGGCGGCGCCAGGCTCGGCCTGCTCTACGGCCAGGGCGGTTTCGTCACCAAGCATCACGCGCTGGTGCTGTCACGGCAGGCGCCGCAAGGGCCGCTGGCCCAGGAAACCAGCGTGCAAAGCGAGGCCGACCGCCGTCGAGGCCAGGTGCCGGATTTTGTCATGGAGGCCAGCGGCAAGGGTTCGGTCGAGAGCTTCACCGTGATCTACGGCCGCAACAACGAGATCGATCACGGCGTGGTGATGCTGCGGACATCAGCCGATGCGCGCGCGCTGGCGCGGGTGCCGGCAGACGATCGCCAGACACTGGCGCATCTTCTGAACATGGACCGCACGCCGGTCGGATCATCCGGCGATATCATGGTGGCGGGCGACGGGATTCTGGAGTGGCGGGTGGGATAAGCGCCCGCCGCCGTTTTCCTCCCTCGCCCCGCTCTTGCGGGGTCGAGACGAGCGAAGCTCGCTCTTAGAGGATCGGGGTGAGGGGCCGCCTCCACGAATTCCGAATGCGCGGTGAATCCCCCTCACCCGGATTGTGGAGTTTATCATCGGGCGGCGCTTTGCGCCGACCCGTTGGCAATCCGAACTCTCCCCGCGGGCGAGGAGAGGTTAGAGCCACCCTAGCCCTTTTCGCCCTGCTTGGCTGAGACCGTTGCCGGCCTGCCCTTGGTTCTGACAACGCGGACCTGATCGCCATCGGCGATGCCGTCGGGCGGCGCGTTGATGATACGATCATCCGGCGTGACGCCCGATGCCAGTTCGATATCGCGCCCGAGATCGCGCGCGATCGTCACGGTCTTGAACAGGACGCGCTCGTCGGGCCCGACGGTCGCAACGCGCAAACCGCGCTGGTCGAAGACCAGCGCACTGGAGGGAATATGCAGCGGCACGCCATCGCGCTGCAGGCTCAGGCGCACCGTGGCAAAGCCGCCCGGCATCAACTCGCCGGCGGCGTTGTCGAGTGCCAACTGCATCTGCGTCGTGCCCGAATTGACGTCGACCGCCTGCGCGGACGCTTCGATGGTGGCGTCAAAGGTACGGGTCGGATATTCCGGCACCGCGATCACCGCCTTGGCGCCGATCCGAACCGAGGGCACGTAAGTCTGCGGCACGTTGACGTAGACGCGCAGCTTCTTGATGTCGGAGATCACGAACATCGGCGCACTATTGCCGCCGCCCGCATTGATCAGGGCGCCGACGTCGGTCGAACGCGCGGTGACGATGCCATCGAACGGCGCGGTGATCTTCTTGTAGCCGGCCAAAGCCTCGAGCCGCTCGACATTGGCCTGGCTGGCATTGACGGCGGCATTCTTGTTGGAAAGATCGGCGGTGCGCTCGTCGATCTCCTGCATCGAGACGAAATTCGAGGGGATCAGCGTCCTTCGCCGCGCCAGCGTCACTTCGGACAGTTTGGCGCTGGCCTGCTGGTTGGCGAGGTCGGCACGCGCCTGCAACAACTGCTGATCGAGGTCCGGCGCATCGATCTCGGCAATCACCTCGCCTGCTTTCACCCGCGCGCCGATATCGGCGGTCCAGCTCTTCAGGTAGCCGTTGACGCGCGCAAAGATCGGCGCGCGATAATAGGCCTCGAGCCGGCCCGGCAGGTCGATGGTTGCGGTCAGGGAACCGGGATCGGGATAGATGACCGCCACCGAAGGAACGGCCTGGTTATCGGTCCATTCGCGCAGCTTGACGGCGGAATCCTCCCGCGCGCGGATGCCGCTGATGACCAGCATCAGGGCGCCGATAACGGCGACCACGCCGAAAATGCCCAGCTTCCGGCGGGATACCGGCGGACGAGATTCAGAGGGCATTCCATTACTCCGATAAGACGGCGCCTTTGGCGTCCAGTTTCTTGTGTATCATACTGAATACCACGGGAACAAACATCAACGTGGCAACCGTAGCGAAGATCAGGCCGCCGATCACCGCCCGGCCAAGCGGCGCGTTCGCTTCGCCGCCCTCGCCAAGGCCAAGCGCCATCGGCAGCATGCCGATAATCATCGCGAGCGCCGTCATCAGAACGGGGCGGATACGCACGAAACCGGCTTCGATCGCGGCTGCGATCGGGTCGCCCAGTTCGTCATAACGCTCGCGGGCGAAGCTGATCACAAGGACGCTGTTGGCGGTGGCCACGCCCATGCACATGATCGCACCGGTGAGCGCCGGAACCGACAGCGTGGTCTTGGTCGAAAACAGCATCCAGACGATTCCGGCCAGCGCCGCCGGCAGCGCGGTGATGATCACAAACGGATCGGACCACGACTGGAAGTTCACCACGATCAGGAAATAGACCAGCACGATCGCGGCGGCGAGGCCGAACAGCAATCCGCTGAACGAGCTGTTCATGGTCTGCACCTGGCCGACCAGCGCGACCGAGGAGCCCTTTGGCACATCCTTCGCCGTATCCGCGATCACCTTCCTGACGTCGGTGGCGACGCCGCCGAGATCGCGCCCTTGCGGGGTGGCGAAGATCTGCACCATCGGCTGGATGTCGTATTGCGAGACGACTGCGCTCGTGACCGTCCGCGTGATGTTGGCGATGCCGCCGAGAATGGGCGCGGTCGGGCCACCCGACGTGATCGGCAGGGTCTCCAGCGCGCCCAGTGAATCGATCTGATATTGCGGGGTTTGCATCACGACCGAATAATTCACCCCGTTTTCGGGATTGAGGAAAAAGGTCGGCGCCACCTGTCCGCTGCCCGACAGGTTGACGGTGAGGCTGTTGACGACGTCGCGCTCGGTCAGGCCGACAAATTGCGCGCGCGTCCGGTCCACGTCGACGTTGAAGGTCGGATAGCTGGGAGATTGCTGGATGCGTGCATCGGCAACACCGGGGATCCGGCGAATAAGGCCCATCAGCTTATTGGCGTAGGCGAAGTTCGCGTTCAAATTGTTGCCCCGGATCTCCAGGTCGATCGGCGCCGGCGCGCCGAAGTTCAGGATCTGGTTGACGATATCGGCGGGAAGAAAAGCAAATGTCATTCCAGGAAAGGCGCGTGGGAGCTGCTCGCGCAGCGCCTTGACGTAAATTTCAGTCGGCGGATGATCCTCCTTCAGCTTGATCTGGATGTCGCCATCCTGCGGACCGATCACGCCGGTATTGTTGTAGGTCATGTTGATGCCGCTGATGGGCATGCCGATGTTGTCGGCCATCGTCTCGATTTGATCCGGCGGGATGATCTTGCGGATCACCTTCTCCACGTCGGCGAATTGATTGGCGCTTTCCTCAAGACGGGTACCGATCTGGGTGCGCACATGCATCAGGATCTGGCCGGCATCGACGGAGGGGAAGAAATTCTGCCCGATATACGGCACGAGCAGAAATGACGCTGCGACGAAGCCAAGGAAGCCGACCACGAAAGTCGGCCGGTGGCGCAGCGCAAGCGTCAGCAAATCGCGATAGCCGCCGCGGAACCGCTCAAAGCCCGCCTCGAAGCCGCGCTGGAAGCGGACCAGCGGATTGCGCGATCGCACCGGCTGTTCGCCGTCGGCATGGTGCCGATGCGGCTGCAACAGATACATCGCCATGGTCGGCACCAGTGTCCGCGACAGGATGAACGACCATATCATGGCGAAGATCACCGCCTCAGCCATCGGCACGAACAGGAAGCGGGGAATGCCTTGCAGGAAGAACATCGGCACGAACACGATGCAGATGCAGAGCAGCGATACGAAGGCCGGCACCACGATCTGGTTGGCGCCGTCCAGGATCGCGGTACGGACTTCCTTGCCGTGTTCCAGATGCCAATTGATGTTCTCGATCGTCACCGTGGCCTCGTCAACGAGGATTCCGACCGCGAGCGCGAGGCCGCCGAGCGTCATGATATTGAGGGTTTCGCCGATCGCCGACAGCATCACGATCGAGCCGAACACGGCGAGCGGAATCGAGGTGGCGATGATGATCGTCGAACGCCAGCTTCCCAGGAACAGGAGGATCATGATGCTGGTGAGCAGCGCCGCAATCACGCCCTCGCGCACCACGCCGGCGATCGCGCCGCTGACGAACAGCCCCTGGTCGCCGACGAAACCTACGACCAGCGTGTCGGGAAGCGAATCCTTGAAGGCGACGACCTTCTTCTTGATGCCGTCGATGATATCGAGCGTCGAAATGTAGCCCGACTTCAGCACCATCATCAGAACGGAGCGACTGCCGTTGACATGGACGATGTTGGTTTGCGGCGGATTGCCGTCGCGCACGCTGGCAACGTCGCGCACATAGACCATGGCGCCATTGACCGCCTTGATCGGCAGATCGCCGAGCTCTTCAATCTTCAGCGGCGAGTTGTTGAGCTGGATGAAGTATTCGAAGCCGCCGATCTTCGACGTGCCTGCGGGCTGGATCAGGTTCTGGGCCGCAAGCGCATTGGTGACGTCCTGGCCGGACAGCCCGAGCGACTGCAATGCCGACGGATTGACGTCGATCTCTATCTGACGCTGCTTGCCGCCATAGGGATAGGGGATCGCGGCGCCGGGCACCGTGACCAGCGGCGTGCGCAACTGGTTGATGGCGATGTCGGCGAGGTTTTGTTCGGTGAGGCCCTCGCCCGATAGCGCGAGCTGGATGATCGGAACGGTCGAGGCGCTGTAATTGAGGATCAGCGGCGGCGTCGCGCCGGGCGGCATCTGCTTGATGATGGTCTGCGAGACCGCGGTCACTTGCGCATTGGCGGTTCGGATATCGGCATTGGGCTGGAAGAAGATCTTGACGATGCCGATGCCATTATAGGAGTTCGCAGTGATATGTTCGATATCGTTGACCGTCGTCGTCAGAATGCGCTGATACGGCGTGATGATACGGCCCGACATCTGATCCGGCGGCAGCCCGGTATATTGCCAGACCACGCCGATTACCGGGATACGGATGTCGGGAAAGATGTCGGTCGGCGTGCGCAGCGCGGCAAGCGGGCCGATGATCAGGAGAAGCAGCGCAAGCACGATGAATGTGTACGGCCGGCTCAGGGCGATACGGACCAGTGCAGTCATGGAGCGGGCATTCCTGAATCAATCTCGCGAATAAGGGGGATTACTCGCGACGATTTACCCGAATTGAAGCGAAATGGCCAACCTTGGGCGGCTCACCCCCCTTCACTTCCGCGATACCCATCTGCACTTCTGCAATACCTGCCTGCGGTGACTTCATAGCTCGCCCGACCGTTGCCCGGATCGCGGGCAATGGTTGCCTCCAGGGGAGCATTGGCGGGAAATCACGGGCTTTTCCGCGACCTTCCTCAATTCAAATTTAGTCGTCAGGCGTTCTGATCACGTTTTGCGGCAAGGCCATCGTTCCGGTGCCGTGTACCGCTTGTCCGTCGCGTGATCGCCGCAGGGTTAATCGGGCGGCTCGACCCTCAGGCCGCCCTTACCGAATTGAGGAACTTGCCGACCTCGAGCTTGAGCCGGTTGCTATTGCCGGACAGCGACTGTGCTGCGGAGAGAACCTGCGAGGAGGCCGAGCCGGTCTCGCCAGCGCCGCGCTGCACGTCGGTGATGTGGGACGAGACCTGCTGGGTGCCATGGGCGGCCTGCTGGACGTTGCGGGAAATCTCCTGGGTCGCCGCACCCTGCTCTTCCACCGCCGCTGCGATGGCCGAGGAAATCTCCGACAGTTTTTCGATGGTGCCGCTGATTTCCTTGATCGCGCTCACTGATTCCTGCGTCGCCGTCTGGATGCCGCTGATCTGCTGGCCGATCTCGCCGGTGGCCTTCGCGGTCTGCTCGGCCAGCGCCTTGACTTCCGACGCCACCACGGCAAAGCCGCGACCGGCTTCGCCCGCGCGCGCCGCTTCGATGGTGGCGTTGAGCGCCAGAAGATTGGTCTGTCCGGCGATGGTGTTGATCAGTTCGACGACGTCGCCGATGCGGCTTGCTGCCTTCGACAATTCGCTGACACGGCCGGTGGTGGTGCGCGCCTGACCGACGGCATCGCTCGCCATCCGCGCCGATTCCTGGACCTGTCGGCTGATCTCGTTGACCGATGAGGCCATCTCTTCCGTGGCCGAAGCCACCGACTGCACATTGGTGGAAGCTTCTTCGGATGCCGCTGCGACCATCGTGGTGAGTTCTTGTGCGTGCTCCGCGGTCGAAGTGAGCGTAGAGGCCGAGGCTTCCAGTTCAGTCGCTGCCGACGACACGGTTTCGACGATTTCGCCCACGGCGGTTTCGAAGGTGTCGGCGAGCTTGATCATGTCGGCCTTGCGCAGCTCCGCGGCACGTTGATCCTGGTTTACCTTGGCTTCGGCTTCATTCCGCGCATTCTGCTCCGCATTCTCGCGAATGACGATGACCGTCTTCGCTAGGTCGCCGACTTCATCGCCACGATTTGCGCCGGGAATTTCGATGTTCAACTCGCCGGCAGCCATTTTTCCGAGCGCGCCGTTAAGGCGCATCAGGGGTCTTGAAACATCGATAAAAGTGAAAACCACCGAGCCAACCAGCAATACCATCATGACGATCGCCAGCACGAAGCTCAAGCGGTTTGCCTTGTTCAATTCGGTCTTTGCAAGCGCCTTGGCCTCCTCGACGTTCCTCTCGGCAATGTCCAGTGCCGTTTGCATCAACTCAAGGATTTGATTGGCGGTCGGCAACGCCTTCGCATCGACAATCTCTTTTTTGACCGCTTCCGCCTCGATCGCCTCGCGCGTAGCCGCGGAAAATCCTTTCACAATTGTCGCGAGCGAATCAATTGTACCTAGAAGTCCGGAGTCACTGATGATGCTCCTGGCACTGTCCAACGTGTCATCCAGCCCGCCGGTACGATTGACAATCACCTGCTTCTGACCCTCGTCGCCAGTGGCAATCAATTGCCAGGTCGCTGAACGAACCGAATTGAACGCTGAATCGGCCTCGTTCAGGATCTTTTCGACATCCGATTGATTTGCTGCGCGTATCAGCCCCGGCGACAACAGCAGGCCCTCAAATGTCTTGGTCCATTCGGCGGAGCGTTCGCTCCGCTTGCTGGTTATCTCGAAGATCCTGAGCTGGGCCTTTCCGAGTTCCGATGCGTAATTATGGTATTCGACTGCGAGGGATATGATCTTCTGCAGGCGCTCCCTGTGTTCCGGCTTCACGACATTGGCAATCGCAACGTCGAGTTCCCTGGTCAGGGTCGCAAAGGCGGCGTTAAGGCCGCTCAAGCTCTTCTCAAGTTCCGGCTGGTTCTTTGACTGTCGGATATCGCGTACCGCCAGCTCCATTCCCCGCAATGCAATTTTACCTTGAAGGGTGTGATCGGAGATCGTCTGCTGCACACCGGCGCGGTCGTTGGCTGAATTGATGGTCAACTCCGAAACCCTCTGATTGGCCACCATGCCTCCCGCAAGGAGAACGCTGAACAGGCCCACGGCGCCAAGCTTGTTACCGATGCGATTGAGCTTGATCATGTTGTTGAATGTCCACGTTCCGAATTACAGGGGTATTTCGATGGGTTGATCAGGCTCGCGAAGCCGAATGAGGCGCCGGGAAGCATAGTCGGCGCACCTTCATTTAACGTTAATTCGTGTTCCGTAGACTTGCAGGTGGGACGGCCTCCCAATAGTCGTCAGGCATTCTGACCGCGTTTGCGGCAGAGCCGTCGAATTCGCTCGCGTGTACCGATTGTCGGTCGCGTGTTCGCCGCAGAGTTAATCTGGCGGCTTGGCCCTCACGCCGCCCTGACCGAACTGAGGAATTTGCCGACCTCGAGCTTGAGGCGGCCGCTCTCTCCAGACAGCGACTGCGCCGCCGTGAGAACCTGCGAGGATGCCGAGCCGGTCTCGCCGGCGCCGCGCTGCACGTCGGTGATGTGGGATGAGACCTGCTCGGTGCCCAGGGCGGCCTGCTGGACGTTGCGGGAAATTTCCTGGGTCGCCGCGCCCTGCTCTTCTACTGCCGCGGCAATCGCCGACGAGATCTCGGACAGCCTTTCGATCGTGCTGCTGATCTCCTTGATGGCCCCCACCAATTCCTGGGTCGCCGCCTGGATTCCGGTGACCTGCTCACCAATCTCGCCGGTCGCCTTCGCGGTTTGCTCGGCCAGCGCCTTCACTTCCGAAGCAACGACGGCGAAGCCACGGCCGGCTTCGCCGGCACGGGCCGCCTCGATGGTGGCATTCAAGGCCAAGAGATTGGTCTGGCCTGCAATGTTGTTGATCAACTCGACCACATCGCCGATGCGTGCGGCCGCCTTCGACAATGCACTGACCTGGTCGTTGGTAACGCGGGCCTGATCAACCGCCTCGCTGGCCATCCGCGCCAATTCCTGCACCTGGCGGCTGATCTCGTTGACGGATGAGGCCATCTCCTCGGTCGCCGACGCCACCGACTGCACGTTGGTGGAGGCTTCCTCCGACGCTGCTGCAACCATCGTCGCGAGCGCTTCCCCGCGCTCTGCGGTCGAGCTGAGCATTCCGGCCGAGGCTTCAAGCTCGGTGGAGGCCGACGACACCGTTTCGATGATCTTGCCCACCGCGCCCTCAAAATCATCGGCCATCTTTTGCATGTCCGCTTTGCGTTGGGCGGCGGCGCGTATCTCCGCCTGCTTCTGCTCTGCTTCCAGGCCCACGCGTGCGGCCGCATTACTCTTGAAGACCTCGACGGCCTCAGCCATCTCGCCGACCTCGTCGCGCCGGCCGACGCCAGGGACCTCGACGTCGAGCTTGCCGCCGGCAAGAGCTTTCATTGCTCCCGTTATGAGCTGCAGCGGCCGGGTGATCCCGCGGGCAACGAACACGGATACGGCAAGCGTAACCAGCAGCATCAGGCCGGCGACCAGCAGCCTATGCCGGGTCGAAGCCCAGGCCTGTGCGTTGAGGTCATCGATATAAACGCCGGTGCCGATAACCCAACCCCATGGAGCAAAGCCGACGACGCGAGACAGCTTGGGTTGCGGCTGGACGAAGCCCGGCTTTGGCCACTCGTAGGAAACGAAGCCCGCGCCGTCCTTCCTGACGACATCGACGAAGTCGACGAACAATGCCTTTCCGTTCGGGTCCTTGTAGGTTGAGAGATCGCTGCCGTTCATCTCCGGCTTTATCGGATGCATCACCATGCGCGGCTGCATGTCGTTGATCCAGAAGTAATCGTTGTTGCCGTATCGGAGAGCCGCGACACGTGTCAGCGCCCGCTTTTGCGCATCGGCGACCGCAATGTCGCCTTTCTGCGCCAGCGCATACTCTTCCTTGACAATACCGAGCGCCAGTTCGCCAAGATGCTGAAGCTCGAGCTGCTTCTGCTGTTTGAGGCTCAACGCCAGCTCACGCGAGTCGAGAGTGGCAACTCCCAGAAGCCCCAGGAAACCGAGACCGATGAGGGCGTAGATCTTTCGGCCAATGGTCATTCTGAGCCGAATTGGCATTGCAAACGACATCCTCAATCTCCGCAGCCTGACGGGCGTTCAGCAGCCGCTTCGGATATCACGGATGAAATAATTTAAGTGACAATCGTCTTCGATATCCGGCTCACCGCGCGGAATCCTAGCCGCTGCGGATTGCAATAGCGTTAATTTCTTCCCTCCGTAGGTTTACGGGGATGGGCACCCGGGGCGGGGCAATCGCTCAGCGCGTTGGGTTGAACGCACGGCTTAGCGCGGATGGAAACGCTGGCGGGCATGGTTTGGATCTCTTTGTTGGCGCGTCGGGCCTTTTGACGCGCGGACGGTGGGATCGGCAGAACAGAATCAAAGCCCGGGCGGGCTAAAGTTTTTTCCAGTCAGTTTTTCGTAATAATGCGTTAAGTCAGCCGGCCAACAGAGGCGGCCGACTCTTGTCAGCGCATCAGCTTGAGCGCATCGGAGAAGAATTCCGGACCACCGAAATTGCCTGATTTTAGGGCAAGCAGCATCTCACCCCGCTTGGTGCCGACGGCGCGCAACACCGGAACGCCAGCGGCGATTTCCGCACCGACCAGAAATCCCGGGATTTCCAGACGATCCACCACCGCGCCCGAGGTTTCGCCGCCTGCAACCACCAATCGCCGCACGCCCGATTGCACCAGGCCTTCGGCGATGTCGGCCATCGCCTGCTCGATGGCATGCCCGGCCGCATCACGCCCATGACGTGACTGCAGGGCGGCGACCTCGTCCGGCGTCGAACTAGAGGCTATCAGGACCGGCCCCTCCCTGAGCCTTTGTTGGGCCCAGGCCAGCGCGCGACGGGCTTCGCCCTTCCCAGCGACGACCTGCTCGGGATCAAGATGCAGCACCGGCATCACCTGTTCGGCCCGGGCGATCTGCTGCAGGGTGGCCTGCGAACAACTGCCGGCAAGGCACGCCGCCGGCCCGCCGACCGGTGCGTCGGAAACCGTTGCCGCCGCGCCCGGCCTCACGCGGCCCGAGGCGACCAGGGCGCGGGCAAGACCGAGCCCGAACCCGGACGCGCCGACAGACAGTCGATGGTCCAGCGCGACAGTGCCGATGATCTCCAGATCGCGATCGAACACGGCATCGACGATGGCCGCGCCGAAACCCTTAGCCGTGAGATCGGCAAGACGCGCCCGCACGGCGTCGCTCCCGCGCGCGACGGCGGCGAGATCGACGAGACTGATCTTGGTCCGGCTCTGGCGCGCCAGCACACGCACGAGATTGGAATCGTGCATCGGGTTGAGCGGATGATCCTTCAACGGGCTTTCGTTGAGCGGCACCGAGCCGACGAACAGGTTGCCCAGATAGACGGTGCGGCCGGTCTCGGGAAAGGCCGGCGTCACCAGCACGATGGCGTCGGAGGAATCAGCGCGCAGCGCGTCCATCACCGGGCCGATATTGCCGGCGTCGGTGGAATCGAAGGTCGAGCAGATCTTGAACAGCACATGGCGCGCGCCGCGCCCGCGCAGCCATTTGTCGGCGGCGCGCGAGCGCGACACCGCGAGACCTGCTTCGATCGACCGGCTCTTCAGCGACACCACCACGGCATCGACGTCAGGCAGCGTGAGATCGTCGGAGGGCACGCCGATCGTCTGCACCGTGCGCAGGCCGCAACGCGTCAGCGTGTTGGCGAGATCGGACGCGCCGGTGTAGTCGTCGGCGATGCAGCCCAGCGCCAGCGTCACGGCTTTACTCCGGCATAAGGCTTGAACCAGGCAAGGCCGTCGGTAGTCTTGCCGCGCGGATTGTATTCGCAGCCGACAAAGCCGCCATAGCCGAGGCGGTCGAGCTCGGCGAAGATGAACGGATAATTCAACTCCTCGCCGTCGGGCTCGTGACGCGAGGGAATGCTGGCGATCTGGATGTGGCCGATAATCGGCATCATCTCGCGCAGCCGCATGGTCACGTCGCCATGGATGATCTGGCAGTGATAGATGTCGAATTGCAGCTTCAGGTTCGGAATCTTCAATTCTTCGATCAGGTCGCGCGCGAACAGGAAATCATTGAGGAAGTATCCGGGCACGTTGCGCGGATTGATCGGCTCGATCACGACATCGAGGCCATGGGCTGCGAAGAACTCCGCAGCCCAGGCGACCGATTTGTAGAACGCCTCGACCGCCTTCGCATCGCTTCGGTTTGCGATCCCCGCCATCAGGTGCACGCGTTTGACGCCCGTGGCCTCCGCGTAGGGCAGCGCAGTGCGCAGGCTCTGCTGCAGGTCCGCGAAGCGCTCCGGCAGCGCCGCAAAACCTTTTTCGCCGGCGTCCCAATTGCCGGGCGGCAGGTTGAACAGCGCCTGCGTCAGGCCGTTGGCGCGAAGGCGTTTGCCGATCTCTTCGGGCGGGTGATCGTAGGGAAACAGGAACTCGACCGCGGTAAAGCCGGCCTTCGCCGCCGCCTCAAAGCGGTCGAGGAACGGCACTTCGTTGAACATCATGGTCAGGTTGGCGGCAAAACGGGGCATCGATTGTTCTCTTCTTTCTTGCAGCTATTTCGGCTCGCCGGGGAGACTCGTGCCGGTGACGCGGGCATACATCCGCGCGACTGAAGCATCGTCATCCCGCCCCATGCCGGACGCCGCCGTCATCAGGAACATCTGCAGTGCTGCGGCCGCCACCGGCACTGGAAACTTCGCATTGCGCGCCATGTCCTGGATGATGCCCAAGTCCTTGACGAAAATCTCCACCGCACTGCGCGGCGCATAGTCGCCATCGAGCACATGGGGCATGCGGTTTTCGAACATCCAGGAATTGCCGGCAGAGGCCGTGATCACTTCATAGACTTTCCGGATATCCAGCCCCTGCCTGGCGGCAAACGTAATGGCTTCGGAGGCGGCGGCGATATGAACGCCCGCGAGCAGCTGGTTGATCATCTTGAACGCGGCGCCCTGGCCGGCGGCATCGCCGAGCTCGTAGAGCTTTGCCGCCATCGCATCGAGCGCCGGCCGCGCCTTGGCGAAAGCGGCTGGGCTGCCCGAAGCAAGAATGGTCAATTCGCCCTGCGCCGCGCGCTGCGCGCCGCCGGAGATCGGCGCGTCGAGATAATGCCGGCCAGACGCTTCCAATTGCCTGGCAAGCCGCCGTGCGATATCCGGGTCCATGGTCGCCGAGGAGACGAATACCGCGCCCTTAGGCAACGTTTCGGCGACGCCGTCCTTGCCGAACAAAATGGCTTCGGTCTGGGCGGCGTTGACGACCACGCTGACGACGATGTCGGCCTGCCTGGCCGCCTCCGCCGGGGTGTTGGCGCCCGCTCCGCCATCGGCGACGAACCGCGCCACCGCGTCGGCCGAGACATCGCAGCCGGTCACAGCGAACCCAGCGCGCCTGAGCGAGGTCGCCATGCCAAAGCCCATCGAGCCCATCCCGATGACGGCGATGTGGGGTTTTGCGGATATTGATTCAGGCATAAGGCGTTACCTCAGGTTTCCTCACAGCCGAATTTAACAGCGGCTTGCCTCTTGCGTATCACGGCTTGGCCGTGCTGCCAAAGCATGAGACAAGGCGGAACAAGGATAGCGCCATGAGCGAAACAACGAGCGAAACAAAGATCCGCGAGGAGATCTGCCGGCTGGGCCGCTCCTTGTTCGAGCGCGGGCTGACGCCGGGCTCCTCGGGCAACATTTCCGTCAAACTTGACGACGGCGGCTACATGGTCACGCCGACCAATGCCTCGCTCGGCTTCCTCGACCCGGCGCGGCTGTCACGCCTTGATGCCGGTGGCCGGCTGGTCTCCGGCGATGCCCCGACCAAGGAAGTGCCGCTGCATTCCGCGCTCTACCAGACCCGCACGCCGGCGCGGGCGGTGGTGCATCTGCATTCGACCCATTCGGTGGCGCTCTCGATGCTGCCGGAGATCGACCCCCGCGCGGCGCTGCCGCCGATGACGGCCTATTACCTGATGAAATGCGGCTCAACCGCGCTCGTGCCGTATTATCGGCCGGGCGATCCGGCGGTCGCCGACGCGATCAAGGGGCCTGGCCGGAAAATACTCCTCCGTGCTGCTCGCCAATCACGGCCCGGTGGTTTCGGGCGACACGCTGGAGGCAGCGGTGTTCGCGATCGAGGAACTGGAAGAAACCGCAAAACTCTATCTGCTGCTGCGCGGGCTCAATCCGCGTTATCTCACGCCGGCGCAGGTGGCCGATTTGGCGAAGGTGTTTGGGGTGGCGTTGCCGGAGCATGGGGACGAGCACGATTAATGGGGCCAGTCATTCCGGGGCGATGCGAAGCATCGAACCCGGAATCTCGAGATTCCCCGATGTGCAAGTGCACATCTGAGGTCTGGTGCTACGCACCATCTCGGAATGACGGCATCAATCAATTAACGCGCCACTACAGCCCCAGATAAGCCTTGCGCACGTCGGGATTGCCCTTGATCTCCTCGGACGTCCCCTGCATCTGCAGGCGACCGGTCTGCAATATGTAGGCGCGGTCGGCGATGTCGAGGCACTCGGCGATGCGCTGCTCGACGATCAGCACGGTCATGCCGGCGTCGCGGATTTGTTTGACCGACTGGAAGATCTCGTCGACGAGCTTGGGCATGATGCCCTGCGACGGCTCGTCCAGCATCAGAAGCCTCGGCCGCGTCATCAGCGCGCGCCCGATCGCGAGCATCTGCTGCTCGCCGCCGGAGAGCGTCTCGGCGCGCTGGTCGAGCCGCTCGGACAGCCGCGGAAACAGCTTGAACACCAATGCCAGCGGCTCGTCGCGATTTGTTTCGCCGCGGTAGAGGTAACTGCCGAGCCTTAAGTTGTCGCGCACCGACAGGCGCGGAAACAGCCGGCGATTTTCCGGCACATAGGCGATGCCGCGTGCGGTGATCATGTGCTGCGCCATGCCGTCGATGCGGGTGCCGTCGAAGCTGACGGTGCCCGAGCGCGGTCGTTCGGCGCCGGCGATCGATTTCAACAGCGTCGATTTGCCGGCGCCATTGGCGCCCGCAACGCAGACGATCTCGCCCTTGGCGACCTCGATCGAGACCTGCGAGATCGCCACCAGCCCCTGATAGGCGGTGGTGATTTCATGCACTGACAGCATGACGATCCCCAAGGTAGGCGCTGATCACTTTCGGGTCGCGAACGACGTCGGTCGGCTTGCCCTCGAGCAGCACCTTGCCGAGATCGAGCACGATGGCGCGATCGACCAGCGGCATCACGATCTCCATGACGTGCTCGACCATCAGCACGGTCACTCCGGTGGCGCGCACCTTTCGCACCAGCTCGACACCGGTTTGCGCCTCGATCGGCGTCAGTCCCGTCAGCACCTCATCGAGCAGCAGCAGTTTCGGTTCGGTGGCCAGCGCGCGGGCGACTTCGAGGCGGCGTTTTTCCGACGGGATCAACTGGCTCGCCAGCACGTCGGCGCGGCCGGCCAGCCCGCAGAATTCCAGCACCTCATGGGCCTTGCGGCGCGCCTCGCGCATCACGGTGGTGCGGATCAGCGCGCCGACGATGACGTTGTCGATCACCGTCATGGTCTCGAAGCTTTTCACGACCTGGAAGGTGCGCGCGATGCCGCGCTCGCAGCGCTCCGCCGCCGGCAGCGGAGTGACATCCTCGCCGTCGAACAGGATGGCCCCTTGCGTCGGCGGCAGCACGCCCGCGATCAGATTGAACAGCGTCGACTTGCCGGCGCCATTGGGGCCGATCAGGCCGACGATCTCGCCGCGACCGACCGAGATCGAGACATCGCTGTTGGCGATCAGGCCGCCGAACCGCTGCCAGACGCCTTTGGTTTCCAGGAGCGCCGTCATCGGGTGGCCTCCTTGCGCCGGCCCGAGAACAGGCCGACCAGCCCCTCGGGGCGCGCCAGCGAGATCAGCACGATCAGCGTGCCGTAGACGATCAGGTCGACGCCGCGGCCGGAGCCGCCGATGAAGGAGCGCGTCAGCTCCGTGAGCGGGATCAGGATGACCGCGCCCAGCACCGGCCCCCACAGCGTGCCGATGCCGCCCAGCACCGCGGGCAGCGCCATCAGAAGCGAGAACTGAAAGCCCATGACGCTTTCGGGATCGATGTAGGAAACGAACTGCGCATAGAAGCTGCCACCGACCGCGGTGAGAAACGCCGAGACCGCCGCAGCCCCCATCTTGGAATTGAAGACGACGACCCCCAGGCTTTCGGCAGCATCCGGGTTATCCTTCACGGCGCGCCACCAATAGCCCCACTTGGAATCCTCGAGCCACCAGGTCACGAGCCAGGCGATGCAGGAAAGCGCCAGCGCGAAATAAAAGTAAGGCAGCTTGCTGCGCGTGAACTGGAATTTGAGCCAGCTGTCGCCGCGCACGGGAATATCGATGCCGAGCGCGGCGCCGGCCCAATCCCAGTTCTGGAACAACAGAAGCGCGGTCTCGGCGATGACGATGGTGGCGATGACGAAATAATGTCCGCGCAGCCGGAAGCAGGGATAGCCGAGCGCCATCGCAATCGCTGCCGAGATCAGGCCGCCGCCGATCATGCCGAACCATGGCAGCACGCCGAACTTGGTGAACAGAAGTGCCGTAGTATAGGCGCCGAGCCCGAAATAAAGCGCATGGCCGAGCGAGATCTGCCCGCAATAGCCGGAAAGGATATTCCAGCTCTGCGATAGCGCCGCATACATCAGCGTCAGCACCATGATGTTCTGGACGTAGACGTCTTTGACGAACAGCGGCACCAGCGCTGCGATCGCCGCAAGGCAGGCGGCAGTGATGAGATCGCGGCGGCGGCGCTGGGCGAAGGTCGTATCCATCAGATCGATCCGAACAGGCCGCGCGGCCGGATAAAGACCACCAGCAAATAGACCGCGTAGATGCCGACCGATTTTAACGACGGCGGCAGGATCAGCGCCGTGGATGCCTCCACGAGGCCGACGATGAGTCCGCCGGCGAAGGCGCCGAACACGCTGCCGAAGCCGCCGAGCGCCACCGTGACATAGGCGACCAGCGCGAAGGAGGCGCCGACATCGGGATAGATATAGAAGAACATCGCCATGATCGCGCCGGCCAGGCCCACCAGCGCCGCACCGAGGCCCCAGCCCAGCGCGAACACCCTGTTCTTGTCGATGCCGACCAGTGCCACGGCGCCGGCATCCTCGCGGGTCGCCTCAAGGGCGCGGCCGAAATCAGTGCGGTTGATGAAGAAATAAAGTCCGCCGAACGCGGCGATCGCGACCAGCGCGCCAAACAATTGCGGAACGGGGAGGAAGATTCCCGCGATCGAGATGGTCTTGCCGCCCAGCCATGAATGCGTGACGCTGCGATAATCGGGCGTGAAGAAGAACTGCGCCAGCCCGCGCATCACGATGGCCAATCCGAAGGTCGAAAAGATCTGCACCATGCCGGCATTGGCCTTCGCCCGGACCGCGAACCGCACGACCAAGAGATAGACCACCGCGCCGAACACGAATAGCGCGGCTGCGACCAGCGGCGCCGACAGCAAGGGATCGATGGCAAAGAATGCGAACAGGAAGAACGTCACGTACATCGCGATCATGAGGAATTCGCCGTGGGCGAAATTCACCACGTCCATGAGGCCGAAGATCAGCGCCAGTCCGACGGCGATCAGGCCGTAGAGCAGCCCCATCAACAGACCACTGGCGAGACTTTGGATGATGGTTTCGACTGTCACGCCCCCGCCCCCCGGCCTGCCGCTTATTTCATCGGCCAGATGGCTTCGGCGACGGCGGCTTGCGGCGGGAAGATGGTGACGAACTTGCCGCCGGTGTACTGCAGCAATACCGGGTCGGCATCGTTGTTCTGGCCCATGGCGTCGAACTTCACGCGCTTCCATGGCATGATGGTCTGCTCGCCGGGCATGTCAGTCGCAACCAGCGCTTCTCGAATCTTCTCGCCGTCGGTGGACTTGGCGCGATTGATCGCATCCGCCATCACGATCAGGCCCATGAACTGCCGCGACGAATAGTCGTTGAAGTCCTTGCCGGACCTTGCCTTGTACATGTCGTTAATCTTGCCGACCATCGGCCGCTTGGCGGCGAGATCGAGCGAGAAGCTGCCGCGCGAGATCACGCCTTCGATCTTGTCGCCGACCGCGTCGTACAGCGCCTTTTCGGAGAAGCCGGCGTCCTGGGCGACAATCGCCTTGGGCTTGTAGCCGAGTTCGCCCATCGTCTTGACGAGCAAAATACCGTCCGTCGTGTAGCTCGACGGCATCAGCACGTCGGCATTGGCGGCTTTGAGTTGCTGTACCTCTGCGGTCAGCGAAGGGGAGTTCGCGCGATACTTGATGTCAGCGACAACCTTGTAACCACGCTCGGCGGCGAGCTTCAGTTGCGCGTTGGACGAATCGGTGCCGAAGATCGTGTCTTCGTGGAACAGCGAGAGCGTATCGATCCTTTGACCCTTCTTCTTCAACGCGTCGAAGAAGTCGAACATTGCGGCCGAGAACATCTCGTCATGTGGCGCTGCACGGAAATAGAACTTCAGGCCGCGGCGGTGCAGGCTGGGCGAGGAATTGTCCGCCGAGAGGAACGGAATTTGATACCGCTCGCAGATCTGGCTGACGGTGACCGCGACCGCGCTCTGATACGTGCCGATGATCGCGCATACCTTTTCCTGGGTGATGAGGCGCTCGGCCTCGGCGCGGCCCTTCTGCGGATCGGCCTGGTGATCGGCGAACACGAGGCGCACCTTGGCGCCACCGAGACCGGGGAGCCCCACGCCCCGCGCCAGCGGCAGATCGAAATCGTAATCATTGTTGATGATGTCCGCTGCCGTTTCGAACGCCTTTTGAGCGTCGACGCCGATTTGCGCGCTGGCCCCGGACAGCGGATAGATCACGCCGATCACCACTTCGGATACCTGCGCCCGTGCCGCGATCGGCAGCAGCGCCGCGCTCGCGGTGGCTCCAAGCAATATGTCTCGGCGGGAGATGGTCATGGAAAAATCCTCATTTGTCGGCTTCTATCGATGAAGCGATTGAAGATGGCCGTAAAGCCTCAAAGAACGGCAAGAGCTGCCCATTAGAGCACAGCAAGCTGCTTGTTGCGCAAGTCTGTTACCAGCATCAGGCCGGGAGCATGCGTAATCGCAAACGGCAGCTTCGCCGCCGCGATTACCGCCTGCGGCGTCACACCGCATGCCCAGAACACCGGAATCTCGTCGGCCTCCACCGGTACCGCGTCGCCGTAGTCGGGCTTGCTGATATCGGCGATCCCGATCGAATGCGGAAGACCGAGATGAACCGGCGCGCCGTGCACCGAGGGAAATCGCGAGGTGATCTGGACCGCGCGGATCGCCTGCGCCGGCTTGAACGGCCGCATCGACACCACCATGGGACCGGCGAACGGTCCCGAAGGCTGGCAATCGATATTGGTGCGGTACATCGGCACGCGCACCTTGCGCTCGATATGACGGATCGGGAGGTCGTCGGCCATGAGCGCTTCTTCAAATGAAAACGAGCAGCCGAGCACAAAGGCGACGAGATCGTCGCGCCAATGCGCCATGATGTCGGTCGGCTCCTCGACCACCTCGCCGTCGCGCCAGACGCGGTAGCGCGGCAGGTCGGTGCGGATATCGAGGTCGATCCCGAGCGAGGGAATGCGGGGATCGCCGACATCGGACATGCCGATGATGGGACACGGCTTGGGATTGAGCTGACAGAACCGGTGAAATGAGGCCGCGAGCTTTTCCGGCAGGATCGCGAGATTGCCCTGGACGAAGCCGTTGGCGATGCCGGCGGTGGTAGAGGCCATGCCGGCGCGGCACGCCAGGCGGGCCTGCCGGCTCGGAAGCACATCCTGGCCTTCGCCAAATTGCTGCCCTGCCGCAAAAATGGTCATGAGATCGCCCTGCCTATTATCTCGACAGCAGTGAAACCCAAGCGTACTATAATGTCTAATCTTACTTTCTAATCAAGTTGGATAATTTAGATTTATCGAAAGGAGTCGGGTTGAATGGTGGACTTCAAGTCTATCGAGACATTCCTGTGGGTGGTGACGCTGGGCAGCTTCAGAGGAGCGGGCCAACGGCTCAATACCACCCAGCCGGCCATCTCGCAGCGGATCGCCCAGCTCGAGCGCGAGATGGGGGTAAAGCTCCTGAACCGCGACCACCGCGTCGCCTCGCCGACCCCGAGCGGCCGGCAATTGATGGTCTATGCGGAAAAGCTGATCAGCCTGCGCTCGGAGATGATGGCGGAAGTCGGCGACCGCTCGGCGATGCGCGGCGTGTTGCGGCTGGGCGTCGCGGAAACCATCGTGCACACTTGGTTGCCGCGGCTGATCAAGAGCGTCAACACCGCCCATCCCAATTTGTCGCTGGAGATCGAAGTCGATATCACGCCAAGCCTGAACGCACGGCTGCAGGCGCAGGAAATCGAACTCGCTTTTGTGCTCGGGCCATTGTCCGCCTCCGGCGTGCGCAGCCGCGTGCTGTGCGACTATCCCGTTGGCTTCCTGGCCAGTCCGGCGCTCGGCCTCGGCAACGGTCCGCTGACGGTGCGTGATCTCGCGAAGTTCCCGATCATCACCTTTCCGAGCAAGACCCAGCCTTACGAGATCGTGCGCTCGCTGTTCAACCGGCCCGATCTGCCGCCGATCCGCCTGCACGCCTCTGCCTCGCTCGCGACCGTCGTCCACATGGCGATCGAGGGGCTGGGCGTCGCGGTGATCCCGACGGCGATCGTCGAAAATGAACTGGCGGACGGGCGGCTGCAGCTGTTGTCGACCGATCTCAAGATCGCGCCGCTGACCTTCTCGGCAAGCTGGCTGGCTTCGCCCGACACGCTCGCGGTCGAACTCGTCGCCGATCTCGCCGCCAGGATTGCGCAGGACTCCACCGCCGTTGTTGACGCGCCGCTGCGGGCGCGTCATTGAAGCGATCGCGCGCAATCTTCCGATGGCTGGAATGGCTTCATGACCCCTGTCGCATCCAATCTGCAAATCGATTCAACGAGGCTTTGGGGCACGATTCACGAAACCGCGAAATTCGGCGCGACGGCGAAGGGCGGCGTGCGGCGGCTGACGCTGGGACCTGAGGACAAAGAGGTGCGCGACTGGTTCCGCAAGGCCTGCGAGGCCGCCGGCCTTGAGGTGCATGTCGATGCGCTCGGCTCGATGTTCGGCCTGCGCAAGGGCCGCGACATGTCGAAGCCGCCGGTCGGACTTGGCTCGCATCTGGATACCCAGCCGACCGGCGGCAAGTTCGACGGCGTGCTCGGCACCCTGGCGGCGCTCGAAGTGGTCCGCACCCTCAACGACGCCGGGATCGAGACCGAAATTCCGATCTGCATCGTCAACTGGACCAATGAGGAAGGCTCCCGCTTCGCGCCGGCGATGATGGCGTCCGCGGCCTATGTCGGCGATTTCACCACCGACGATATCCTGTCGCGCAAGGACGCCGAAGGCGTCACCGTCGGCGAGGCGCTGGACAGAATCGGCTATCGCGGCGCGAGCCCGGTGGGCACGCAGAAATTTTCAAGCTTTGTCGAGCTGCATATCGAACAGGGCCCCATTCTCGAGGCCGAGGGCAAGACCATCGGCGTCGTCGATTCCGGCCAGGGCGTGTTGTGGTATGACGGCAAGATCACCGGCTTCGAGAGCCATGCCGGCTCGACGCCGATGCGGCTGCGCCGCGACGCGCTGGCGACCTTGTCGGAGATCGTGCTGGCGATGGAGGCGATCGCAAAAAAGCACGGCCCCAATGCGGTCGGCACCATCGGCGAAGCCGTGATTGCCAAACCCTCCCGCAATGTCATTCCCGGCGAAATCGCCTTCACCGTCGATTGCCGCAGCGCTGACGCAGCGATCATGGACGCGCTCGACAGGGATCTGCGCGCCGCCATCGCCGAGATCGCAGGCCGCCGCAAGGTCGATGTCACGCTCGATCTGGTCTGGCACAAGCCGCCGACCCATTTCGATCCCAAGCTGGTCGATGCGGTGGAGAATGCCGCCAACAAGCTCGGCTTTTCCCACCGGCGGATCACCTCCGGCGCCGGCCACGACGCCTGTAACCTGAATACGAAGATTCCCGCCACGATGGTGTTCGTGCCCTGCAAGGATGGCGTCAGCCACAACGAATTGGAGGATGCCACCCAGGCCGACTGCGCGGCGGGCGCCAACGTCTTGATGCACACCGTTCTGGCGCTCGCGGGCGTCGCTTCCTAGAGCATGATCCGGACCCGGAGGGCCGCGATAGCGCAAAGTGGGAACCGGTTTTCCCTCGGGCAAACGCGAAGCGTTTGCCCGGAGATCATGCTCAAAGAACATGGAGATTTCTGTGCGCGGAGTTTTTGTCGATGCCAACGGATCGCTGGCGGCTATTTTCGAACGGCAGAACAAGGCCGGCGATCCGCCCGTACGCGTCAACCGCGATCCCAACATCAAGCCGGACCAGATGCCTGTTTTGCTCGATGGCGCCGAAATCGTCATCATCGATCACACCGCCCTGCCGACCGAAGTTGCGCGGCGATGCAACGGCCTGAAGCACGTGGTGTTCTTAGGGACAGGCGCGCGCAGCTATATGAATCCGGAAGAGCTCGCTGAGCTCGGCATCGAAGTCCATCTGATCAAGGGCTATGGCGACACGGCCGTTGCCGAATGCGCGATCGCGCTGATGTGGGCAGCGGCGCGCGGCATTGCGCAAATGGACCGCGAGATGCGCGCCGGCAACTGGCTGCGCGAGGACGGCATGCAGCTGACCGGCAAGACGCTCGGCCTGATCGGCTTTGGCGGCATCGCCGCGGAGACGGCGCGCATCGCCCTCGGCAGCGGCATGCGCGTGATCGCCTGGAACCGGACGCCGAAGCAATTTGCCGGCGTCGACTTCGTCTCGCTCGATGCGCTGCTGACGCAGAGCCACGTCGTCTCGCTGCATCTGTTGCTCAACGATGAGACCCGCGGCTTCCTCTCGCGCGAACGCATCGCGGCGATGAAGCCGGGCGTCATCCTCGTCAACACCGCGCGCGGCGCCATGGTCGACGAGGCCGCGATGATCGATGCGCTGAAGTCGGGCCACATCCGGCACGCCGGGCTCGACGTCTTCAACATCGAGCCGCTGCCGTCCGATCACCCGCTGACGAAATTGCCGAACGTGACGCTGTCGGCCCATTCCGCATTCCGAACGCCGGAGGCGAGCGAGAATTTGATTCATGCGGCATGGGAGCATTGCCGCAGGGTTGCGAAGGGGTGAATGCCCTCTAAACGTCATTGCGAGCGAAGCGAAGCAATCCATAAGCGCGGCAAGCCGGCGAGATGGATTGCTTCGTCGCTCCGCTCCTCGCAATGACAAGGGAAACGGCGACAGCTTAAACCGCGCACCGAAGCCCGCATCCTGAGGAGCCGCGCATGGCGCGGCGTCTCGAAGGATGAAACGGGGCCTCATGGTTCGAGACGGCGCTGACGCGCCTCCTCACCATGAGGGTCTTCCCCACTCCACCATCTCCGCGACCGCCTTGCCGCAGGCGACCGTGTCGGCGTTGCCGCCGAGGTCGCGGGTGCGCAGCGTGCGTTCGCCGAGCGTGCGCTCGATCGCGGTGACGATGGCGGCCGCGGCGTCCTTCTGGCCGAGATGTTCCAGCATCATCGCGCCGGACCAGATCATGCCGATCGGATTGGCAATGCCCTGGCCCGCGATATCGGGCGCCGAGCCGTGCACCGGCTCGAACACGGAAGGGAAATTGCCTTCCGGATTGATATTGCCGGACGGCGCGATGCCGATGGTGCCGGTGCAGGCCGGCCCGAGATCGGACAGGATATCGCCGAACAGGTTGGAGCCGACCACGACGTCGAACCAGTCCGGATGCAGCACGAAATTCGCGGTCAGGATATCGATGTGATACTTGTCCCACTTCACGCCAGGATATTTCTTGCCCATCGCCTCCACGCGTTCGTCCCAATAGGGCATCGTGATCGAGATGCCGTTGGATTTCGTCGCCGAGGTCAGGTGCTTTTTCGGCCGCGATTGCGCCAGCTCGAACGCGAATTTGAGGATGCGGTCGACGCCGATGCGCGTCATCACGGTCTGCTGGGTGACGAATTCGCGGTCGGTACCGGGGAACATCCGGCCGCCGACGGATGAATATTCGCCTTCGGTATTTTCCCGCACCACCCAGAAATCGATGTCGCCGGGCTTGCGGTTGGCGAGCGGCGACGGCACGCCCGGCATCAGCCGCACCGGGCGAAGGTTGACGTACTGGTCGAACTCCCTCCGGAACTTGATCAGCGAGCCCCACAACGAAACGTGATCGGGAATTTTAGCGGGCCAGCCGACCGCGCCGAAATAGATCGCGTCGTGCTTGCCGATCCTTTCCTTCCAGTCCTCCGGCATCATCTCGCCGTGCTTTTCGTAATAATCCCAGGAGGCGAAATCGAAATGATCGAAATGCACCGCAACGCCGTGCTTCTTCGCCGCCACCTCCAGCACCCGCAGCCCTTCCGGAACCACCTCCTTGCCGATGCCGTCGCCGGGAATGACCGCGATCCGGTATTGCTTCTTGTCGTTGCTCATCGAGAGATTCCTTGCGTGGTAGCCCGCGCTGGGTAAGCCATTTTATGACGGGATTGCAATGGACCAAACTGCGCGACGGCGCAACGCTGCACTGCAATGTTGACCGCCTCGACGGTGGCGGCCTAACAGTTGAAAGCGGGCTTTCCCCACCACCTCAGATATCTCCATCAAGAGAGTAATCCCATGGATCTTCATTTGCGCGGCAAACGTGTCCTGATCACCGGCGCATCCAAGGGCATTGGCGCGGCCGCCGCCGAAGCCTTTGCCGAAGAAGGCTGCCATCTCCGCCTGGCTGCCCGCAGCGGCGATCAACTGAAGACGCTGGCCGAGCGTCTGCGATCGGCCCACCAAATCGACGCCACCGCCCATGTCGTCGACCTGCGCAACCCTGCGGATATCGCGCGGCTGGTGAAGGACGCCGCCGACATCGACATCCTCGTCAACAATGCCGGCGACATTCCGGGCGGCTCGATCGACAAGATCGACGAGGAAACCTGGCGCCACGCCTGGGAGCTGAAGGTGTTCGGCTATATCAACATCACCCGCGCGGTCTATGCGCAGATGAAAGCGCGCGGGCACGGGGTGATCGTCAACGACATCGGGGTAGCCGGTGAAAAATTCGACGCCAATTACATCTGCGGCAGCACCGGCAATGCCGCGCTGATGTCGTTCACCCGTACGCTGGGCAGCAGGAGTCTCGCCGACAACATCCGCGTGGTCGGAATCAATCCCGGCCCCGTCGGCACCGACCGCCACATTACGCTGTTGAAGACCCGCGCGAAAAATCAGTTCGGCGACGAAAATCGCTACAAGGAATTCCAGAAGGGCCTGCCGCTCGGCCGTCCCGCTCATGCGCGCGAGATCGGCGACCTCATGGCGTTCCTCGCCTCCGACCGTTCCGCCTATACATCGGGCGTGATTTTCACCGTCGATGGCGGCATCGCCGCGGGCTGGGGGTAGCGCGTTAGCCGCACACTCATCCTCATCCTGAGGAGCCGCGCAATGCGCGGCGTCTCGAAGGATGGGCCGCGGGCGTCGGTCTGTCATCCTTCGAGACGCGGCGAAGACGCCGCTCCTCAGGATGAGGTCTAACCTGCCATCCGCTCGAACAGTTGCCGGATCATCATGGTGATCCGCCCCTTCGGCGAGAGCATTTCGTCCATGATCGTAAAATGATTGGCACCGGGGATCTCTTCATAGCTGACGGGCAGTCCGTATTTGGCGCGATGACCGGCGAAGTCCGCGGTCTGCCGGCGCAATAGCGGCAGTTCCGCAGCTCCCACCGTCAGCGCCAGCGGCTTGATCGCGCCTTCGGCCCGCATCATCGGCGAGTTGCGGTTGGACATCGCCTGATCGAGGCCGAGCTTTTCGTTGAGATAGCTGTGGCGGACCGGTTCGAGATCATAGATGCCGCTGATCGCCACCCCGCCCTTGATACGCGGATGCGCCATCGCCATCGCCGTGAGATGCCCGCCGGCGGACCATCCGGAAACGGCGATCCGGTTGGCGTCGCCGCCAAGATCGGGCAAGCGTCGGACCAGATAGTCGATCCCGGCATCGATCTCGGCGACGATCTGATCGAGCGTCGCTTCCGGCGCCAGCGTGTAGCCGATCAGGGCGACATTGATGCCATGCGCCATCGGCCCCGCAGCAAACAGCGAGAAGGCCTCCTTGGCGCGCATCTGCCAGTAGCCGCCATGGATGAACAACAGCGTCGGCGCGTTCGCGGCCGCCTTGAAGAAGTCGATACGGTTACGCTCGCGCGGGCCATATCGGAGATCGAGATGATCGGAATGGGTTGCGCGCCATTTCGCCGAACGCCGGTCCCAGCCGGCGACCATGTCGCTGCTTCCGGCCACGGCGGCGCTGTTGTTGAGGCCGCGGTCGAGGTCCTCTTGGTTCATGCCGCGCCAGTCGGGCGCGTCGAACGGCGTAGCCATGTATCATCCCCGTGTTGTCGTCGCGTTTCCACTTTGCCGTAAAATGTTTTACAGGGCTACACAATCCGCTATCGAGACGCGGAACGATGGAGAAACCTGGATGTCATCTGATCAGGCGCTGGTACGGGCAACGGCATGCGCGATCGTAGATCAACTCAAGACCGGCGAAGTCACGCCGCTTGACCTGCTGGACGTGCTGGAACGGCGGATCGCCGAGGTCGACGGCCCGGTGAATGCGTTGCCGACTTTATGCTTCGATCGCGCCCGAGCGCACGCCAAGGCGCTGATGCAAAAGCCTGTTGCTGACCGCGGCCTGCTGGCGGGCATGCCGATCCCGATCAAGGACCTCACCAACGTCGCGGGCGTGCTCACCACGCAGGGCTCGCCGATCTACAAGGACAATGTCCCTGCCCGTTCCGATCTTCTGGTCGAACATCTCGAAGGCCATGGCGGGGTGGTCTACGCCAAATCGAACACGCCGGAATTCGGCGCCGGCGCCAACACCTTCAACGAAGTATTCGGCGCGACGCGCAACCCGTGGGACACCTCGCGCTCCGCCGCCGGCTCCTCCGGCGGCGCCGCCGCAGCACTCGCCACCGGAATGGCATGGCTCGCCCACGGCTCCGACATGGGCGGCTCGCTGCGTAACCCCGCAAGCTTCTGCGGCATCGTCGGCCTGCGGCCGAGCATCGGCCGCGTCGCCCACACCCCGGTCGCGAAGATCGATCGCAATCTCGGTGTGCAAGGCCCGATGGCGCGCAACGTCGAGGATCTCGCGCTGCTGCTCGACGCTATGAGCGGCGAGCATCCGGCCGATCCGCTCTCTTTGCCCTTGCTGCCGTCATCATTCCTGTCGGCCGCGCGCTCAGGCCGAGGGCCCAAACGCATCGCCTATTCGCCCGATCTCGGCATCACCCCGGTTGATCCCGAGGTCGCGGCCATCACCCGGAAAGCGGCCTCGCGGTTCGCCGAGGCAGGGGCCATTGTCGAGGAAGCCCATCCCGATCTGCGCGAGGCCCATGAATGCTTCCATGTGCTGCGCGCGTTCGACTTCGCCATCAGCAAGGCGGCGCTTTTGCGCGACAAGCGCGATCAGCTGAAGCCGGAAGTGATCTGGAACATCGAGGAAGGCCTCAAGCTTTCGGTCGCGCAGCTCGAGCGCGCCGAAGCGCAGCGCGTCGCCATGACCGCGCGCGCGCTGGAGTTCTTTGGGACCTACGACCTGCTTCTGACGCCGGCGACCATCGTCGCGCCGTTTCCGGTCGAGAACCGCTATGTTGCCGAATGCGCAGGGCATAAATTCGACAACTACGTCGAGTGGCTTGGTATCGTTTATGCCATCACGCTGGTATGCAGTCCGGCGCTGTCGTTGCCGTGCGGGTTCACCGCGTCGGGCCTGCCGGTCGGATTGCAAATGGTGGCGCCGCCGCGCGGCGAGGCTCAGCTCCTCGCCGGCGCGAAGGTGCTGGAAGATATTCTGGGTCTGCGCGGCACCACCCCGATCGATCCGAGGCCGGCGGCCTAACTGCTCCCTGGAACAACACCAGCCGGGAAAGCCACGTTTGGGCGCTGGCGAATAGCGCTGCGCCGCTATAATCGCCCGAGAACGACGAATGCGCCGCCATGAGCGCAACGACAGGGGAACGCCTGAAATGTCCGGAAAACTGCGAGTTCACGTCAATCAGGAGAAATGCCAGGGGCACGCCCGCTGCAAATCGCTGGCGCCTGAGCTGTTCGATCTCGATGAATTCGGCAATGCGCACGAGATCGGCGACGGTTCCGTCCCCGAAGGGCTCGAAGACAAGGCCTGGCTCGCCCAGGCCAACTGTCCGGAAATTGCGATCGAAGTCATCGAAAAATAACCTGCCTCGCCTGCAGAATTTCAGCCAACTGATCCAGAAAAATCTGGCGAGCGGAACCAAGAGGAAGTTGCCTGATGTCCAATCATGCCCCGGTTACCGATTGGGTTCACGATTTCGACCATACCGATCCGCGCTGGACCGAAAACCCGTTTCCGATCTGGGACGAACTTCGCGCCGAGAGTCCCGTGGTTCACACTGATCGGTTCCTCGGCTGCTACCTGCCGACCACTTTCGAGGCGGTGAAGCAGGTCGCCTACGACACCGAGCATTTTTCCTCGCGCCGCATCATCGTGCGCGATGCGAGGCCCGAAATCGTGCAGTCAGCGCCGCCGATCACATCCGATCCGCCCGAACACAAGCCGGCCAAGCAGCTGCTGCTGCCGCCGTTCACGCCCGACGCCGTCAGGAAGCTGGAACCCAGGGTTCGCTCGATCTGCAACGAGCTGATCGACGAATTCATCGAGGATGAGGGATGCGACGTCGCGGCGCGTTATAGCAAGCATATTCCGGTTCGCGCAATCGCCCACATGCTCGGCATTCCGGAAACGGACAGCGATCAATTCATCAAGTGGATCCATGAAGTTCTCGAGCTCGGCATCAAGGATGAAAGCATCCTGATGCGGGCGGTCCAGGAAATGACCGGATATTTCGTCGAGCACATCGAGCGTCGCAAGAAACATCCCACCGACGATCTGATATCGACGCTGATGAACGCGCGGGACAAGAATGGGCAACCGCTGTCCGACATGCATGTACTGGGGTCGCTGCGGTTGCTCTTGATCGCGGGCATCGACACGACCTGGAGCGCGATCGGCGCGGCGCTGTGGCATCTCGCGAAGACGCCAGCGGATCGCGACCGTCTGATCGCCGAGCCCGAGCTGATGCCGACCGCGATCGAGGAATTCCTGCGCGCCTATTCACCGGTGACGATGGCGCGCGAGGTGGTGAAGGAGACCATGATCAGCGGCTGTCCGGTCAAGCCGGGCAACATGGTCCTGTTGTCGTTTCCTGCCGCCAACCGCGACCCCGCCGTGTTTCCGGATGCCGACAAGGTCGTGATCGACCGCAAGCAAAACCCTCACGCCGCATTCGGCCTTGGCATTCACCGCTGCGTCGGCTCCAACCTCGCGCGCATGGAAATGACGGTTGCGATCGAGGAATGGCTCAAGCGCATTCCGGATTTCAGGCTCGACCCTGCCGGCAAGGTCGCCTGGTCGGAAGGCACCGTGCGCGGACCGCGACAGCTTCCGATGCTGTTCGGAAAGGCCGGCTGAGATATCTTTTCCTGACGCTTTCATCCATAACGCTCATTCATAGCTTTTGGGGAACCAAACGTGATAGATCATGCTGTAAGCTTGAGTAGCGACGAACGCCTCGATGTCCGCGACGTGGAACGCCGGGTCAAGGCGATCTTCATCGGTTCCGTCGGCAATCTCGTTGAATGGTATGATTTCTACGCCTACACGGCGTTCGCGCTGTACTTCGCGCCGGCCTTCTTTCCGAACAGCGACCCGGTGGTGCAGCAGCTCAACGCAGCCGTGCTGTTCGCCGCGACCTTCCTGATGCGGCCGTTCGGGGGCTGGCTGTTCGGCTACATCGCCGACCGCCACGGCCGGCGGCTGTCGCTGACGCTGTCGGTGGTCTGCATGTGCTTCGGCTCGCTGATCATCGCGGTGACGCCGACCTATGCCTCGATCGGCATCGCCGCGCCGGCAATCCTGGCGATCGCGCGCGTCATCGAGGGGTTGAGCCTCGGGGGCGAATACGGCGCCAGCGCGACTTATCTGAGTGAAGTCGCCGACGCCAAACATCGCGGCTTCTATTCGAGCTTTCAATACGTCACCCTGATCGGCGGCCAGCTCACGGCGATCATTGTGCTGTTGTTGCTGCAAAAGGTGTTTCTGACACCGCAGGAATTGCAGGAATGGGGCTGGCGGATTCCCTTCGTGATCGGCGCCCTGCTTGCGATTTTCGCCGCGGTAATGCGGCGCAACCTGCATGAGACCGAGGCGTTCGAGGAAGCCAGCAAGCTCGCCCGGCCGACCGGCTCGATCGTCGGCCTCCTGAAATATCCGCGTGAGCTGTTGCTCGTCGTGGGCCTTACCGCCGGCGGCACCGCCGCCTTCTACACGTTCACGACCTATATGCAGACCTTCGTCAAACTGTCGGTCGGCCTCACCGCCGACCAGACCACCCTCGTGATTTTCGGAACGCTGGTTTTCGCCACCCTGCTGCAGCCGATCTACGGAGCGATATCGGACAAGATCGGCCGCAAGCCGGTGCTGATCTTTTTCGGTGTCGCCGGCACCCTGGCGACGATACCGATCCTGACCACGCTGAAGGAGACCAAGTCGCCGGTGACGGCGTTCCTGCTGATTTGCGCGGCCTGGATCTTCGTCGCCGGCTATACCTCGATCAACGCCATCGTGAAGGCGGAACTGTTCCCCACCACGGTTCGCGCGCTCGGCGTCGGCCTGCCCTACGCCATCACGGTGTCGTTGTTCGGCGGAACCGCGCCCGCGGTCGCGCTTTATTTCAAGAGCCTCGGGCATGAGGACTGGTTCTATTATTATCTCAGCGGCATGATCTTTCTCTCGCTGATCATTTACGCGACCATGCGCGACACCAAGCGTGAATCGGCGATGCATCGTCACGAGTAGCGGTGCATAGTCGCGGGTAAGGACTTATTGTCCGAGCAACAATGGCACGAGAGATGGCCGAGGAGAGCGACGAGCAGCCGGAATCCAAACTTACGCGCAGCAAACAGCGCTGGGCGCGCGAGGGCCGCTTCCTCACCGGCAAGACGTCCCGGCCGGAAGAGCAGCGCTTGCCGCCCGGACAGCACCTCACCAGGGACTGGCCGGTGCTCGATCTCGGCGTGACCCCGCAGATTACCCGCGACCGCTGGCGGCTCGACGTCTACGGCGCGGTCGAACATCCGATCTTCTGGGACTTCACAGAGTTCGCCGCGCAGCCGCAAACCAAAGGCGTCTCCGACATCCATTGCGTGACCACCTGGTCGCGCTATGACAATCAATGGGAGGGGCTGGCGACGCGCGATCTCCTCAACGCCTGCCAGCCGCGCCTGGAGGCCCGCCACGTCGTGCTGCATTGCCATGACGGCTACACCACCAATCTGACGCTGGATGACTTTGCCGCCGAAGACGCCCTGCTCGTGCACAGCTGGTCGGGCATGCCGCTGGAGCAGGAACATGGCGGCCCGGTGCGGCTGGTCGTTCCGCATCTCTATTTCTGGAAAAGCGCGAAATGGCTGCAAAGCATCGAGTTCCTGGCGGAGGATGCGCCGGGCTATTGGGAGGTTCGCGGCTATCACAACCGCGGTGACCCCTGGGCCGAAGAGCGCTATTCCGGCGACTAGAAAAGCCGGCAGCTATCCCTACTTTCCTGATCAAGTGATGACGATCATCCTCGTGGAGGCCCGCCATGCCAATGGAACGTTTTCAATTCACGGGTGCGGAGGGCCAGCAATTGGCCGCCGCACTGGATACGCCCGAAGGCGAGATCCGCGCCTTCGCGCTGTTTGCGCATTGCTTTACCTGCGGCAAAGACGTGCTGGCGGCAAGGCGGATCGCGGTGGCGCTGGCGGCAAAGGGCATCGCGGTGCTTCGGTTCGACTTCACGGGTCTTGGCTCCAGCGAAGGTGATTTCGCCAATGCGACCTTCGCTTCGAATGTCGCCGATCTCGTGCGGGCCGCCGCGCACTTGCGCGAAACCCGCAAGGCGCCCGCGATCCTGATCGGACACAGCCTCGGCGGCGCCGCGATCCTCGCCGCTGCCGCGCAAATTCCCGACGCCAAGGCCGTCGTCACCATTGCCGCCCCCTCCGACCCCGCGCATGTCACCGGGCTTTTCGCCGATCGCATCGAGGATATCCGCAAGCGCGGCAAGGCCGAGGTCTCGCTGGCGGGCCGCCCCTTCACCATCACGCGCCAATTCCTCGACGATATCGCCGAGCATGGGCTGATGGCGCGTGTCGCCCAATTGCACAAGGCGCTGTTGGTCATGCACGCGCCGACCGACGACATCGTCGGCATCGATAACGCTACCCGCATCTTCGTGGCGGCCAAACATCCCAAGAGTTTTGTCTCGCTGGCCGGCGCCGACCATCTCTTGAGCGATCGGCGGGATGCTGCCTATGTCGCCGATGTCGTCGCCGCCTGGGCCACGCGCTATCTCGATCCCGTGGTGTCGGAGCAAGCAGCCGATCCCGGCGAGGCGCCGCGCAACGTCGTTGTGCGCGAGACCCGCAATAGCAAGTTCCAGCAGACCGTTGCGATCGGGCGGCATCTTCTGCTCGCCGACGAGCCTGTGGCCGCCGGCGGCGAGGACACCGGACCCGGACCCTATGACTTTGTGCTCGCCGGCCTCGGTGCCTGCACCTCGATGACCATGCGGCTCTATGCCGACCGCAAATCGCTGCCGCTGGAGCGGACCACGGTGACGCTGAGTCACAGCAAGATCCATGCGCAAGATTGCGCCGAGTGCGAGACCAAGGAGGGAATGCTCGACCAGATCGACGTGGTCATCGCCATGGAGGGGTCGCTGAGCCCCGAGCAGCGCAAGAGATTGATGGAAATCGCCGACAAGTGCCCGGTGCACCGCACCCTGACCTCTGAGATCCGCATCGTGACGCGGCCGGCCGATTGACGAACCATCGCGCGGGCGTATGATTCCAGTTTTGAGGAGCCGCTGATGCCGGTCGTGGCGCGCGTCGATCCGAAATCGGTGTTCTCGTCCGAGGAATGGAGCCGCCTGACCTCGCGCAGTTCGCTGCGCGGCCTGTGGCTGGTGGCTCACGCCTGGGGAACCATTCTCGCTGCCATCGCGCTGGTCACCTTGTGGCCCAATCCCCTGACATGGCTGATCGCGGTGATGATCGTCGGCGCGCGCCAGCTCGGCCTGGCGATCCTGATGCATGAGGCCGCCCATGGCGGCTTGCACGCCAACCGGGCGATCAATGAATGGATCGGACAATGGCTGTGCGCGGTCCCCGTCGGCGCCGATCTTGCGAGTTACCGGTCCTATCATCTGCAGCATCACAAATTCACGCAGCAGCCCGAGGATCCCGATCTATCGCTCTCGGCGCCATTTCCGATCACCAGGGAGAGTTTTGCCCGCAAGGCGATCCGCGACCTCACCGGGCAGACCTTCGTGAAGCAGCGGCTGCCGCTATTCCTGTCGCTGTTCCGGCGCGGCAAGACCGACGAAGAGGTATCGCATGAAAGTTTTGTCTCAAGCGGCGCCGACAAGATGGCGCGCTTTCTTGGCCTGAACGCCGTCATGTTTGGCCTGTTTTGGCTGCTCGGCGCGGGCAACTGGTATTGGGGCGTCTGGGTGGTTGCGATGGCGACCTGGCTGCCGCTGGTGACGCGCATCCGCAACATCGCCGAACACGCCTGCACCTCCACCGGCGAGGACCCGTTCAGCCACGCCCGCACGACGCTCGCGGGTCCGATCGAGCGGCTCCTCATCGCGCCCTATTGGGTGAACTACCACGCCGAGCATCATCTGTTCATGTACTTGCCGTGCTATCGGCTTCCCGAGGCGCACCGGCTTCTGGTCAAGAAGGGTCTTATCAAGCGGATGGAAGTGCGCCCCGGCTATCTCGACGTGATGCGGCTCGCGACCTCGCGTCAGGTGATCTAGATTTTTTCAGGCGTCCTGCGCTGCGATCGGCGGCCGAACACGCAGCGCCCCCGCAAGCCCGTGACCGTGCCCAGCAAGATTCCACCCGCGGCCACGAACGATGCCAAAGCCAGCGTGGAAAGTCCGGTCAGGCCCTGCCCGACCGAGCAGCCAAGGGCCAGCGCGCCGCCCGATCCCATCAGCGCCGCGCCGCCGATCGAGCGCAGCATGTGGCGCGGCGACGAATAGCCTTCCCAGTGAAAGCGGCGCGTGGCGAGCGCCGTCACCAGGCTTCCGGCGAAAACGCCGGCCACCATGGCGATGCCGAAGTTCAGCGTCAGCCCGGTCGACAGCATCGCGTACTGCACGGCGTCCGCAATCGGCGAGATGAAGGTGAGCGAGGTGACGGCGGCAGGATTGAAGTCGTCGGCGCCGAGATAACCGGTCGCGAACCATCCCGCGGTCACCAGAAGACCGACCGCGATGCCTGCTGCGATCTGCCCCCACAGCGGCGCCGAAAACGACGGTTGCAGATAAACCGACCTGGTGAGATCGACGGCGCCGCCTCCCGCGAGACACTGGGTTGCCGCAATCGCCACGCCAAGCGCCAGCGCGTAACTTCGGATCAAGCGGCTGTCCCCTCCGCCCACCAGCCGCGCAGGCTGCTCAGCAGGCAAAACCCGCTCAAAAGCCCGACGGCGCCGTAGGCAAGGCCGATCAACAGGCCGGCGCAGACGACGATGCTGACGGTTGGCGGCAAGGGTTTCCCTCTAACGTGGCCGCAGGATGATGCGATCGCGCGAGGAACCCGCGACGGCGAGAAAAGCAGCCTTGGCCTCTTCCAGCGGATAGATCGCGTTTGGCCTGATTGGAAACGGCTTGAGATGCCCGCTGACGAAGCCGAGACCGAGTTCGCTCAGCACGGCCCCGGTCGCGGTCGACGACAGACCCAGCGTATCGATGCCGACATAGGTGTGCTGGCCGCGATAGAATTCCAGGATATTGAACTGGACGATCGGGTTGATCGCCGCGATCAGGATCTGGCGTCCCCGGATGGCCAGCGACTTGTGCGCTGCCTGGAAATAGGGATCGCCGACCGTGTTGAACACGATGTCGGCCCCCTTTCCATCGGTGAGCTCACGGACGCGCGTAGCCACGTCGGTCGCGGATGCGTCGATCACATCAACGTGGGAATTGACATGACCCTCGTAAGGCTCGTTCTTGCGCACCACGCCGATCACTCGCGCGCCGCGCCAACTTGCGATCTGCACGGCGGCCTGACCGACCTTGCCGTTGACGCCCATCACCAGCACCGTGTCGTGCTTTCTCGGCAGTCCGGCGCGGTGAAAGCCCTCGATCGCGGTGACAAAGGGAACGCCGATACCGGCGGCCTCCTCCCACGACAGATTTTTCGGCTTCTCCACCACGGCGTCGGCTTCGACGGCAAGGTGGGTGGCGTGGGTGCCGTCGCGCCGGATCCCGAGGTCGCCGGACGAGCCGAACACTTCGCGACCGATCGTGCCGGCCGGGCCATCGATCACGATACCGGCGTAGTCGCGGCCGGGCGTGCGCGGAAATACCGCATAAGGCATCAGGCCGGTCGCAGCCTTGACGTCGGAGGGATTGACGGCCGCCGCCTTGACCTCGATCAGCACCTGGTTTGCCGCCCGCGACAGCACCCGCCGCTCGATCACAGGCGCAAGCGACGCCGGCGTTTCGGCTTTCGCCAGCAGACGCACGCAGCGCGCCTCGAATTCTAAAGGTCGGTCATCTGGTTTGGCAGTCGGCATGGATATTTTTCTCAGGTGTCCCGAGAACAGCAGTTACCCTTTCGGCCGCTTGTCGTAAACACGCTTCGCCTTGCCGAGCGAACGCTCCAGCGTGTCAGGTGCGACCGCCTCGACCCGGGCGGTGATTCCGATCGTGCTCTTGATGTGATGGGCGACCCGCTCGGCATGATCGGTCAGGCCGCTGCTGTCCCAGCTCTCCGGGCGCGCCTCGGCAAGAATGGTCAGTTGGTCCATGCGGCCGTCGCGGGTCAGCTCGAGAATGAAATGGCCGCCGCACCAGTCGGTGGCAAGCAATATTTCCTCGATCTGGGTCGGGAACAGGTTGACGCCGCGCAGGATGATCATGTCGTCGGAACGCCCGGTGACCTTCTCCATCCGCCGCATCCCCGGCCGCGCCGTGCCGGGCAGGAGCCGCGTCAGATCGCGCGTGCGGTAGCGGATGATCGGAAAGGCTTCCTTGGTCAGCGAGGTGAAAACAAGTTCGCCCCTCTCGCCGTCAGGCAACACCGCGCCGGTCTCGGGATCGATCACCTCCGGATAGAAATGATCTTCCCAGATATGCAGGCCGTCCTTGGTCTCGATACATTCCTGCGCGACGCCGGGGCCCATCACTTCCGACAGACCGTAGATATCGGTGGCGTCCATGTCGAAGGATTGCTCGATCTCGGCGCGCATCGCATTGGTCCAGGGTTCGGCGCCGAAGATGCCGATCTTCAGCGACGATTGGCGGGGGTCCAGCCCCTGGCGCTTGAACTCGTCGAGGATCGCCAGCATGTAGCTCGGCGTCACCGTGATGATGTCGGGGCGGAAGTCGTTGATGAGCTGCACCTGCCGCTCGGTCATGCCGCCGGAGATCGGCACCACGGTGCAGCCGAGTTGCTCCGCACCGTAATGCACGCCAAGGCCGCCGGTGAACAAGCCATAGCCATAGGCGTTGTGGATGATCATGCCGCTGCGGCCGCCCGCGGCGCGGATCGAGCGCGCCATCACCGTCGACCAGGTCGCGATATCGGCCCTGGTGTATCCGACCACGATCGGCTTGCCGGTGGTGCCGGAAGAGGCGTGGATGCGAACCAGTTTCTCGCGGGCGACGGCGAACATGTTGAAGGGATAGTTGTCGCGGAGATCCGTCTTCGCCGTGAACGGGAAATTGGCGAGATCGGAGAGCTGCTTGAAATCTGACGGATGCACGCCAGCTTCGTCGAAGGCCTTTTTGTAGTGTGCGACGTTGTCGTAGGCATGCGCCAGCGACCAGGCCAGGCGCCTGGTCTGCAGCGCCATGATCTCATCGCGGGATGCGCGCTCGGCTTCATCCATCTCCGGGATGTAGCCGCGCGAACCGGGTCGAAGGTTGGTCGAAGCCATCGTGCGTTTCCTTGGAAAATTCCTATTTCTGTTTGACGTCGGTTTCCGGCGCCGGCAGCCAGGTGCCGCCGACGCTGCGGGAATGACCGCGAAACTCGGCGATCACGGCATCGCCCACGGTGACCCGCACATCGTAGATGCCGGAGCGCCCGCTGCGCGAAATCTCGCGTGCGCTAGCCACCAGGAGATCGCCGAGCCTGCCCGGCCGGATAAAGGTGATACTGCCCTGGGCCGCGACGACGCGCTCGTTGTGGCTGTTGCATGCGAAGGCAAAGGCGGAATCCGCAAGGGTAAAGATGAAGCCGCCATGGGCGATCCGCTGGCCGTTGACCATATGCGGCCCGACCGTCATCGTCAGCGTCGCCTGGCCCGGCTTGACCTCGACGATTTTCATGCCAAGGCCTTTGCTGGCATCGTCGTCCGTCCACATCGCATCCGCGCAGGCGCGCGCGAGATCGTCGGGCGATAGCATGGCCTTGACGTTCACTGCGGTCTCCCCGGTATCGGGCTCGTTCGAAAGAGCTTCTTGTCGCGTGTTAGTCTTGAGGCGAAGCAACCAAGGTGTCAACGATTTCGCGTCTGCTAGACGTGGTCGTAATCCACCACGACCCTGTCGGCCGTCGGCCGCGCCTGACAAGTCAGGATGAACCCTTTCTCCAGTTCCCACGGCTCCAGCGAATAGTTCACTTCCATTCTCGCAGTCCCCTCGACGAGCTTGGCGCGGCAGGTGGAACACATGCCGCCCTTGCAGGCGAACGGCAGGTCGACGCCTGCCCGCAACGCCGCATCGAGAATGGCTTCGCCTTCCGCGACCGGAACCTCGCGGCGCTTGCCGTCGATGATCAGCGCGGCCATTGCTTTCGGCGGTGCGCCCGCCGGCACGACGGTTTTCGGGCGCGGCCTGCCACCGAATTCGGAGACAAAGCGCTCGACATGAATGCGGTCCGCGGCGATGCCGATGTCCCGGCAGGTCGCCTCGATATCCTCGCTCATGCCGGTGGGGCCGCAGATGAAGACATGGTCGACGCTTGCCGCCGGCACCAGCGAGCGCAGCAGCACTCTCACCTTCTCACCGTCGAGCCGGCCGTGCAGGATCGGGATGTCCTGCTCTTCGCCCGATATGACGTGAAACACCGAAAGCCGGGCGATGAAGCGGTCCTTGAGCTCCTCGAGCGCCTCGCGAAACAGCATGCCCGCGGTCGAGCGGTTGCCGTAGAACAGGAAGAACCGGCTGTCCGGCTCGCGCGCCAACACGCCCTTCACGATCGACAGGATCGGCGTGATGCCGGAGCCGGCGGCAAAGCCGACATGGACTCGGGCCTCGGCAGGCTGCGGCGCTATACCGAATCGGCCAGTCGGCGTCATGACGTCGAGCTCATCGCCGCACTTCAGCTCATCGGCGGCCCAGCTCGAGAACGCGCCGCCATCAACCTTCTTCACGGCGATGCGCAGTTCGCCGTCATCGGGGCCAGAGCAGATCGAATAGGAGCGGCGCACTTCCTCGCCATCCATCATCGTTCGCAGGGTCAGGTATTGGCCCGGAGAAAAGCTGTAATCGTCTTCAAGCGCCTTCGGGATCGCAAAGCTCAGCGACACCGCGTCAGCGGTTTCGCGGCGCAGGTCATTCACGGCCAGGCGGTGGAAACGCGGTGCGTGGGACATGGTGAATCTTGGGACTCTCTACCTCCCCGTCATTGCGGGGAGCAAAGCGACGAAGCAATCCATTCCTTCTTTTGCGGGCGAGATGGATTGCTTCGCTTCGCTCGCAATGACGGTTTCAGTGACACTTGAAATAGTCGAACGGCTCGCGGCAGCGCTTGCAGCGCCACAGCGCCTTGCAGGCGGTCGAACCGAACTCGGAAAGCACCTCGGTATCCTCAGAGCCGCATTGCGGGCACGCCACCTTCTCCACCCCGAACAGCGCCCGGCGGGAGCTTGCTCCCTGTGGCGGCGCGATTCCGTACTCCCGGAGCTTGCGGCGGCCGGCTTCGCTCATCCAATCGGTGGTCCAGGCCGGCGCCAGCACGGTGCGCACTTTTGAACGGCGAAAACCTTCGCGTTCCAGCGCGAGCTCGATTTCGAGCGTGATCATGTTCATCGCGGGGCAACCGGAGTAGGTCGGCGTGATCGTGACCTCGACGCGTCCATCCGATATCGCGACGTCGCGCAGCACGCCGAGATCGGCAATCGTCAGAACCGGAATCTCCGGGTCGACCACGCTAGCCGCGACCTCAAAGGCGCGCTGCCGCAGCTCGGTGTCATTAAACATGGCGGTCACCATGTGCCCCCCGGGAATGTCCGTTGCATCGATTGTAATTCGCTGAGCAGATGCCCGAGATGCTCGCTGTGCCGGCCGCTGCGGCCGCCCTGCTGCATCCAGTCGCTTTTGGGCAGAACGAGCGTCGCCTCGCTCACGATATCGGAAACCAGTTGGAGCCATTGCGGACGCAGGGCCGCGGGATCGACCGCGATACCGGCATCGATCAGGGCGCGCTCGTTGTCATCGGAACAGAACATCTCGCCGGTAAAGGCCCAGAGATCGTCGATTGCGGCCTGCGCACGGGCGTGGCTCTCTTCGGTGCCGTCGCCAAGCCGGACGATCCATTCTGACGAATGCCGGACATGATAGGCGCTTTCCTTCTCGGATTTCGCGGCGATCGCCGCCAACGTCGCATCACGCGATTTCATCATCGCGCGCCAATAGAGGTCGGCGAACGCGGCGTAGAAAAACTGCCGCACCATGGTGCGCGCAAAATCGCCGTTCGGCTGTTCCAGGAGGAGTAGATTCCGATATTGCCTGACGTCGCGCAGATAGGCGAATTTGTCCTCGTCGTTGCCCTTGCCTTCGACCTTGGCGGCGTAAGAAAAGAGTTCGCGCGCCTGGCCGATGAGATCGAGGCCCATATTGGCGAGCGCCATGTCCTCTTCCAGCATCGGCGCGTGGCCGCACCATTCCGACAGCCGGTGCCCCAGGATCAAGGCATCATCGGCGCGGCGCAGCGTATACAGCACCAGCGGCGTCTCGGAGACCTGTATCGACGGCGTAGCCATATTGCCAAACCTGCTGCGTTAGCTCGTCATTGCCTGCGGCAAACGCAAAGCGTTTGCGCAAGGGAGCAAGGCGACGAAGCAATCCATACTTTCTGTCGGCGTGAGTTGGATTGCTTCGTGGAGCTTGTCATCGGGCGGCCCTTCGGTCCGACCCGTTGGCTCGCAATCACGGCAGAAAAATCACATATGCCCGACTTCCTCGGGCACGTCGTAAAATGTCGGATGTCGGTAGATCTTGGATTCCGCCGGCTCGAACATCATGCCCTTCTCGGCAGGGTCGGATGCGGTGATCGCGCTCGACGGCACCACCCAGATCGACAATCCCTCGCCACGACGGGTGTAGATGTCGCGCGCGGCCTGCAGCGCCAGCGTGGCGTCGGCGGCGTGCAGCGAGCCGACATGCTTGTGCGCGAGGCCATTGCGGCTGCGAATGAAGACTTCCCAGAGCGGCGTGTTCGGCGTGGCCATCATGATCTCCCCGGGCTCTATTCGGCGGCCTGTGCGGCCTGGCGGTGCCTGCGCTTTTCGGCGTAGGCGGCGGCCGCCTCGCGCACCCATGCACCCTCTTCATGAGCCTTGCGGCGCGCCGCCATCCGGTCGCGGTTGCAGGGGCCATTGCCGGCCAGCACCTGCTTGAATTCGTCCCAATCGATCGCGCTGTATTCCCAGTGTCTGGTCGTCTCGTTCCGCTTCATGCCGGGATCGGGAATCGCAAGTCCGAGATACTGCGCCTGCGGCACCGTCGCATCGACGAATTTCTGCCGCAGCTCGTCGTTGGAGAAGCGCTTGATCTTCCATCTGGTCGAGGTGTCGCTGTGCTGGCTCACCTGGTCGGGCGGCCCGAACATCATCAGCACCGGCCACCACCAGCGGTTCAGCGCATCCTGCGCCATCGCCTTCTGCTCTGGCGAGCCACGCGAAAGCGTCACCATGATCTCGTAACCCTGCCGCTGATGGAAGGATTCCTCCTTGCAGACGCGGATCATCGCGCGCGCATAGGGACCGTAGGAGCATCGACACAGCGGAATCTGGTTCATGATCGCCGCGCCGTCGACCAGCCAGCCGATCACGCCGATATCGGCCCAGGTCAGTGTCGGGTAATTGAAAATCGACGAATACTTCGCCTTTCCCGCCAGCATCTGATCGACCAGCTCTTCCCGAGAAGCGCCGAGCGTTTCCGCGGCGGCATAGAGATAAAGCCCGTGACCGCATTCGTCCTGCACTTTGGCGAGCAGCGCCGCCTTGCGGCGCAGCGACGGCGCGCGCGTGATCCAGTTGCCTTCCGGCAGCATGCCGACGATTTCGGAATGCGCGTGTTGCGAAATTTGCCGGGTCAGCGTCTTGCGATAGGCCGCGGGCATCCAATCGTTCGGCTCGATGCGCTCCTCGGCGTCGATCCGCGCCTGGAACTGCGCCGCCTTTGCAGCGTCCTCGAAATTGCGTTCCTCGGCTTCCGACGTATTGAGCGCCTGGGTGTACATGCGCCGACCTCCCGGATTATCCGGGTTAGATATATAACAAAAATCTCAACATGCAATATATTTCTGTAACATGTTACTCTCCGAAGCGGCGCGCCAGCTCGGCGCCGGCGGCGGGCAACGGGCCGTTTTCATTCAATCCGTTACGGTCGAGCCACTGCTCGGAGGCCGGCAGCAGGCCGCGATAGATCTCGCCGCAAAGCTGGCGGGCCGCCCTCCCCGGCCAATCCACCGGCAGCAGCACCGCCGGCAGCAGCGGATCGCGCAGCACCACCCGGCGGTAATAATGGATCAGCAATATCCGCGCGGTGAAGGCGTCCAGTTCCGGCAGCCGCGCACGCCGGCCGATCCAGCCGCGCAACGGCTCAAAGGTCTTCATGAATTTCAGGTAGGCGTCCGCGGTGCGATCGAGCGGCCAGCTCTCGCTGAGCAGGCGGCGGCCACTGTCATCCTCGGCCGAGACTTCCAGCCGGATCGCGGAAGCTGCTTCCTCCGGGATCGGAACGCCTGATGGCGCGACCCATACGCCGGGCAGCGGGCTGCCGAAGCCGGCATTCTTGAGCGCCTCGCGCGAGGCGTCACGATCCTGGCCGTTGCCGATCAGCAGCAGTTCAAAACGCCCGGTCCAATCCGAGGCTTGCTGATCGTAGATATGTTTGGTGGCGGCATCGAAGGTCTGCCGGCCCCTCTTCACCAGACGATAAAAACTGTTGCGGCCGACCTTTTCGCGCTCGAGCCAGCCATCGGCCGCGAGCCGCGACATCGCGGTGCGCACCACGCCGCTGTCGATGTCCAGCGCCTTGAAAAATTCCAGCAGCGTTCCGAGCCAGACCGAGCCGCCGCGCGGCACGATCGCGTCACCGAACACGGTGATGACGATGGATCCGGTACGCGAGGGTTCGCGCTTGAGCTGGTCGATGATGCGGGCAAGCGGCTGCGGCATGGCCAACGCATAGCGCGTTTTGTGGATTTACGACAACGCTCGCCAAGCGCCACTTCGCCCTCTCCTCGCAAGCGGGGCGAGGCAAGCAAGGGCACTCGAGGATCTTAGGGGTTCGAACCGATCATCGGTTCGGGTCAGGATAGACGATGCTGCGCCAGCCGCTGCGATCGAACGGCGCCCACTCGCCCTCACGCTGGGCGAGACGATCGGCCACGGCGTAGACGACGGCGGGGTGATGGCCCATACCGCAATGGCTGCTTTCGACCTCGATGCTTTCGGACATCGCGGAGGTCTTTTCCATGCAGCCCTGCCAGGCGCAGATTCCGTCGGTGCGGCTGAAGATCGCGGTGGTCGGCACCGGCGGCGGTTCAGCCAGCGATCCGCCGAACCGCGGATCCTCTTCGTCGGCACGGCGCCCGCTCGCCATTTCATAGACACGCCAGGCGTTGGTGGCCTTGGGATGGCCCGCGAACGGACTGCCGAGCGTGATCACCGAGCGCACGCGATCGGGCATCATCTTCGCCAGCTGCCGCGCATAGAGACCGCCAAGGCTCCAGCCGACCATGCTGATCCTGCGCCCATGGGTGTCGCTGAGTTCGCGCACCAGATCGACCATGGCGTGCTGCACGCCATGGCGCAGGCCGAGATTGCGGCCCTGCCGCCAGCCGCTGACCACGTAACCGCGGTTCTTCAGGAAGCTGCGCAGCGGCTGCGTCGACGTGTCCGAGGCCACAAGTCCGGGCAACACCAGCACCGGATGTCCGTCGCCCTTCGGCGCCAGGCTGAGCAGCGGCAAGGCGCCGATAAACGCGCCGAGCTCATGGATCGCCCTGCCTTCCAGAAACATCAGGGTCCTGGAGGGTGGGCGCAGCGTCTGGGCAGTGGCGGACATCGTATTTCCTCTTCACAGCCGAAGGCCGGCCAATTGGTCTGTTGTGGGAAACGCGGCTCTCACGCAATTCGTTCTGCAGTGCAACAATCTCTTGAGAGTTATGGCATTGATTCCATCATTCAAGCGGCTGCCATCAGAAGGGACAATAGGTCTCGACATTTAAAACCGACGCAGTGATCTAAAAGTCACAACAACCGCAGCAGGAATTCACAGCCATAGAGTGCAAGACCGGCAAGGCCGCCGATCAACGATCCGTTGAAACGGATGTATTGCAGGTCCCGGCCGATGTTGATTTCGATCAGCGAAATCAGCTGTCGCATGTCCCAGCTCTTGACCTGATCGGAGATGAAGCTGGAGACGCCGCTCTTCTGGTCGGCGATAAAGCTTCGCAGCACGGCGACAAGACCCTGATTGATCTCTGCGCGCAGTTCGGAATCGGCGGCGAGCGTCTCGCCCGCTTTCACGAACATTCCTGCAAGATGTTGCTGCAATACCTGGCTCTCGCCGCTGGCGCTGCGCTCGATGAAGGTGCGCGCGTTCGACCAGATGGTTCGCGCAAGCTCGCCGAGCTCGGGACGCGCGAGGAGATCGCGCTTCAATCCGTCGATGCGATCGGCATAGCTCTTGTCGGTGGAGAGCCGGTCCACGAACGACAGCACCATGCGATCGAATTCACCGCGGAACGGATGGTTGGGATCGCTGCGGACCTCCTCGAAAAAGGCGGTCGCGGAGGCGACGATCTTGTTCATCAGGAATTTGTCGGTGCGGTAGAGTTTTAACAGCGTCGGCAGCTCACTGCGGATTTTCTCGCGGATCATCGCCATGGTTTCCGGCTGCGTCATCGTCTGATGCACCGCTTGCAGCATGTCGTCGAGCAACCCCTGATGCCGCCCCTCGGCCACGAAAGCGCGCAGCGTCCCGGCCGCCAATGGCGCGAGGTCGATGCCCTGCAACTGCGTGGTGATGCGGCGGGTGATGAAGGTCATCAGGCCGGATGTTTCCGTCGCCGTCACCGCCTCCGGCAACAGCCGCAGCGTGAAGCGGGCAAGATCGGCGCTGCGCTTGCGGTCGCGCAGCCAGTCGGCGATGAAGCTGCCGAAGTCGATCTGGCGCAACTTGGCTTCGACGGGCGCGGCTTCGAGAAAATGCACCTCGATGAATTCGCCGAGCTTGTCGGCGATGCGGTGCTGGTTGGCCTGGATGATCGCGGTGTGCGGAATCGGCAATCCCAGCGGCCGCTTGAACAGCGCCACGACGGCATACCAGTCGGCGAGGCCGCCGATGGTGGCGGCTTCCGCAAAGGCCGCGATGAAGCCGAAGACCGGGTGCACCGACACCAGCAGTTTCGCCGTCACGAACAGTGTCAGCGTGCCGGCCAGAACCAGCGTCGCCAGCGCCTTGACCCGCCGCAACTCGGCCGCGCGCGCGGCATCGCCGGGCGCGTCAAACGAGAATGTGCCGGGAACGGTCATGGCGGCTTTCGCGAGTCGAAGCGGTTCAATCGTAGCGCGACAAATTAGTGCCGTCATTCCGGGGCGAGGCGCAGCATCGAACCCGGAATCTCGAGATTCCGGGTTCGCCGCTTCGCGTCGTCCGGAATGACGTTGAGATACGCGTCAAAAAGAAGGCCCGCCTAAGCGGGCCTTTGAACTAACGCAACTGATACCGAAGCGATCAGGCGGTCTTGTTGTAGACCTTGGCGAAGTTGTCCTGGGCAGTCTTGGCGCCATCGGCGACGAGCTTGCCGAGATATTCGCTCGAGGCCTTCGCCCGCGACACGAACACTTCGCCGCGCGCGCGCAGCATGTCCGACTGGATCTGCACCGCCTCATTGAGCGACTTGGCGGAAGCCAGCTTGTCGATGCCGGCGAAGAATGCCTCGGCATCCTGATAGATCGCCTGCTGGATATTGCGGCTGATCTTGGCGACTTCGCTGACCGAACCGGCAACGGCGGTCTCGATCACGTCGGTTGCCTTCTCCGAGCCGGCGTAAAAGTCGGCGGCGCGCTCCTTGGCGGTCTCCGCCTGCTTCTTCACGAACTCGCGGGCGGCTTCCGGAACTTCCAGATTCTGGAGCTTGGTGAACGCCTCGGTCACGGGCGCGAAGGCTTCCTTGACGCTGTTCAGCACGGAATTGGTTTCGGTGGTCATTGGGGGTCTCTCCATCCTCAGGTTTGAGCTATGGGCTCACCCCGTCCGGATTGGCCCGGGGCAAGGCGGATATGACATAGTTAATGGTGCAATGCAACATCAATGTTGCATTGCGATATCACAAATTTGTGATCCGCCCCATTGTTGGGCGTTTTGCCCGGGAACTGGCGGATTGTCCGGCCAATCAGTGCGCAACGGCTCCCGGAAGCCCATAGGCCTCCAGCTGTGCCCGAACCTGCGCCACATTGTGCCCGAGAACGACGATGTCGTGTTTCTTGCCGTCGACGTCCCGCACATGGTCGCGCAGCAGCGCTTCCGCCTTGAAGCCGAGGCTTTCGAACAGCGCGATCGCCGCCTGCTGGTCGACGGTCATCTGCACCGACAGCTTTTCCAGGCCCGCGCCCAAAGCCAGCGCAAACGTCTCCTGCGACAGCGCGCGGCCGACGCCCTGCCCGCGCACTTCGGGCGATACCACCATCCGGATCTCGCCGACATGGGGCGACCAGGAATGGGGATCGCGCACCAGCGTGCCGCAGCCAACCACGACGCCCTGCTTCAGCGCGAGCAGGCTCGTGATGTCGCCCCGCTCGATCTCGGTGATCCAGGCCGACAGCACTTTTGGCTGGCTGATGTTGCGCGGCAGGAACAGGAGATCATGGGTCGGCAGCCTCTCGGCAAAGGCGAGCACGGCGGCTTCATCCGCCCGCGACATCAGACGGAATTCGATCTCGCCGGCATCCGTCGTCACGCGGCGCGGATAGGAACGGGTTTCGCTGCTCATGTCGATCTCTCGCATAGCCATGAATTGAGTTTGGGCCAGAGCCGCCTGACGGCGTTGGCGCCGGCGACGAGGCTGACGTGGCCGCCCTTGAGGATCACCTCTTCCTTGTCGACGGAGCCGACTTTCTGAATCAGCGGCTTGGCGGCGTCATAGGGAACGATGTGATCGTGCTCGGCGACCGCGTGCAGGATCGGAACCTTGATCCCTGAGATATCCGCCTTCCGCCCGCCGACCGCCATGGTGTCGTTGAAGAGCTTGTTGTCCCACATCAGGTCCTTGGTGATGGTGCGGAAATACTCGCCGGCCAACGGCAGCGTGTCGGTCGCCCAGCGATCGAACATCCGGTACGATTTCACGAACTCGTCGTTCCAGATGTTTTCCCAAAGCTGCACCTGGCTCGCGGCGCGCGACGCCGGCCGCAGCATCTCGAACGATGACAGGATCATTTCGGGCGGCACGTTACCGATGCTGTCGACCAGATGATCAACGTCGAAAAATCGTCTGTCGGAAAAGCTCTGGAACAGCTTCATCTCGCGGAAATCGACCGGGGTGGTGAAACAGATCAGGTTCTTCATCGGCCCGTCGGTGAAGATCGAGCCGTAGAGCAGCGACAGCACGCCGCCGAAACAGTAGCCGATCACGGTGACGTCGGTCTCGCCGGAATCGCGTTGCACCTGGCGCACGCAATCGGGAATGAAATCGAGGACGTAGTCCTCCATCCCTAACCGTTTCTCTTCCGGCTTGGGCGCAGTCCAGTCCAGCATGTAGACGTCGTAGCCGCGCTTCAACAGAAACTCGATGAAGCTCTGGCCCGGCACCATGTCGAGGATGTAGCCGCGGTTGGTGGTGGCCATCACGATCAGGATCGGCACGCGGTAGATCTCCTCCGCGACCGGCCGGTAATGGTAGAGATTCATCGTGCCGCGGACGCTCAGAACGTCCTTCGGCGTCGAGCCGAGCGACGGCCCCGACGTCGAGATATATTCGACGCCCTTGATGCTGCGCTGGATCGCGCGCTGGACCTCGGACTGGATCCGCGCCGGGATGTCAGCCAGGTCGAGGCCCGGGGACTCAGGCCGGCGCTGACGTTCATTTTTGTTCACCGCCCGCGGACGGCGGGCGCCTGGTGCGCGGCGGCCGCGGCGCAGCCGGAATTCCGCTGACAGGTGCGGCGGCGTTGCCATGCACCTGGTGCAGAAGCGCCTTGATCTCGTTCAGCTGCCCTTCAATCGAGGCCAGCCGCTCGGCCATGCTGACCATCTGCGCCCGGCTCGGCAGGTTCATGTTGAGGAGATATTTCTCCATGAGGTCGCCGAGCTGCTTTTGCGCGCCCGCCGTGACCCCGCCCACCTGATTGACGACCTTGGAAAATTCCGGCGACGCCATCGCCTGATTGGCGAAGGCGTTGAATCCCTTCTCCATCTCGCCGATCATATTTTGCCACAGCACGACCGGATCGTTGCTCTTGTCTGCCATCGGCGTCCTCCAGCATGATCGCGAGATTGTCTTGATCGCGAGATTGTCTTGCGCGCATCGCAGCCGAGAAACCGGATTCCGCTCTTGCGGTATAATCGCGGCAGCCTCGGCCACTTCCATCATACCACACCGTTGCGCCGGGCCGGTCAACCTGGCGATGTCGATTTGCAGGTAAGGGGAGCCTTCTGCGGCACGAAAAACCGTGTCATAGAGATGTCACCCCAAAGCCTTCGAGAGGGAACGCCAAGGTGAACCCGTCAGCCCATCAACCGCCGCAGATCGTCCGCGCCAACGGCATCGACCTCTGTTACGAAATCTTCGGCGATCCCGCCGCCGAGCCGATGATCATGATCATGGGGCTCGGCGCGCAGATGATCCAGTGGGACGATGATCTATGCCGGCTGCTCGCGGCGCGCGGCTTTCGCGTCATCCGCTTCGACAATCGCGACATCGGCAAGTCCGGCAAGCTTTCCGGCGGCAAGCGTCTGACGGCGATGGAACTGCTGAAACTGCGATTCCTGAAGATCCCGGTCCAGGCGCCCTACAGACTGCGCGACATGGCGGAAGATACGATCGGCCTGATGGATGCGCTCGGCATCAAATCGGCGCATCTGGTCGGTGCATCGATGGGCGGCATGATCGCCCAGGAAATCGCGATCTCGTTTCCGCAGCGGGTGCGCTCGCTCACTTCCATCATGTCGACAACCGGCAACCCGAAAGTACCGCCGGCGACGCGCGAAGCCATGGCCATCCTGATGGCGCCGCCGCCCACCACGCGGGACGAGTTTCTCGCGCGCTTCGCCAAGACCTGGAAGGTTCTGCGCGTCGGCAGCTTCCCGGAAGACGAAGCGCTTGACCGCGCGCGCGCCGAACGCACCTTCGAGCGCGGCCTCAACCCCGCCGGCGCCGGCCGACAGCTCCGCGCCGTCCTCGCCTCGGGCAGCCGCAAGGAACGGCTGCACGCAGTCAAGGCGCCGACGCTCGTGATCCACGGCACCGTCGATCCGCTGGTGCGCCCCGAAGGCGGCAAGGATACCGCGACCTCGATCCCCGGCGCCAAACTCTTGATGATCGAAGGCATGGGCCACGCTTTGCCGATCCCGATGTGGCCGCAGATCATCGACGCCATTGACCAGCACGCCCACGCGGCGTCCGCGAAAACGATGCATTGATAAACCAAGGGGGCTGTCATGAAACTGGAAGGCGGGTGCTATTGCGGCAGCGTGCGTTATGTCGCCGAAGGCGAGCCGATGTTGAAAGCGCAATGCCATTGCCGCGAATGCCAATATATCTCGGGCGGCTCGCCCAACATGTTCATGCTGATGCCGGTCGACGGCTTCAGCTTCACAAAGGGAACGCCCAAGCAATTTACCCGCAGCGACCTTGAAGGCGCGGTGACCCGCGAATTCTGCGCCGAATGCGGCACCCATCTGATCACGCGGCGGCCGGGGTTGTCAGCCGTCATCCTGAAGGTCGGCACGCTCGACGACCCCGCTCTGTTCGGCACGCCGAAGATGGCGATCTACACCATCGACAAGCAGGCCTTCCACGCCATCCCGGAAGGGATTCCGAGCTTCGAGCGGTTGCCGAAAAGATAACGTGCGAAGCGTCATCCTGAGGTGCGAGCCTCTTCGGCGAGCCTCGAAGGATGATTGACGAGGGTGCACGCGGCCCATCCCTCGAGGCGCGCAAGAGCGCGCACCTCCCGAGTGAGCGCAATTGCGCTCATCCGGGGATGACGTCAGCAGGTGCATGGGCGAAAAACGAAGCGCCCTCACCCGCCCGCCCACACATCCAGCACGTAGCGGTTCTTGGCGCCGAGATCGTCGATCCAGCGCTGCGCTGCTTCCGCATCTGCACCGCTGCGCTGACGGCAGATTGCGACCAACGCCGCCTTGACGTCCGGCTCCATCTTTCCACCGTCGCCGCAGACATAGATGATCGCGCCCTGTTCGATCAGGGTCCAGACACGATCCTGCTCCGCCGCGACCAGGTCCTGCACATAGGTTTTCGGACCCTCAGCGCGTGAGAACGCAGTGAAAAGTTCGGTGATGCCGCCCGCCGCATAGGCTTTCAGCTCGTCCGCGTAGAGATAATCCTTGTCGGGATGCCGGCAGCCGAAAAACAGCATTGCGGGTCCAAGTGTTGCGCCCTTGGCTTTCAATGCGGCGCGCTCCTGCAGGAAGCCGCGGAACGGCGCCAGCCCGGTGCCGGGGCCGACCATGATGATCGGCACGGTGGGATCGTCGGGCAACCGGAAGCCGGCCTTGGTTTCGCGCACCGTCGCATGGACGGTCTCGCCACCGCGACGACCGGCAAGGTAGTTCGAGCAGACGCCCTTATAGATGCCGCGGCCGGAACTCGCGGGCCCCTCGACCACGCCGACGGTGACGCTGCAGCGTGAGGGATCGACCGAGGGCGAGGAGGAGATCGAGTAATAGCGCGGCGCGAGCAGCGACAGCATTTCGAGATAGGCATGGAACGGCAGTTCGCAGGCCGGATATTCCTCCAGCAGATCGAATACCGATTGGCGCCTTGTCAGAATTTCCGCGCGATAGCGCTCGGTGGACGCTGCATCATCGCCGACATAGGCGAGAAGTTTCGGCTTCGTCACCGGACAGCGGGTGTTCTCCGACATGATCTGGATCTGCTTGCGGGTCGCGACCTGCTGCAATTCGACAAAATCGGTCAATAGCCGCCCGACCGATACGGCCTCGCCGACCGGCAGTTGCGCGCGACGGCCTTCGGCGACCTGCAAGCGAATCTGATCGGAGGGAAGAAATCCGAAACGGCGCGCGACGGAATCCACCAGCGCCGGATCGTTGCGCGGCACCACGCTGAGGTGATCGCCGACCCGATAGATGATGTCCGGCGGCAATTGCACCTCGATGTGCCGGGTCGAGCGTTCCGACGCGTTGGCGCCTTGCCTGTTTTGCAGCTCGGTATTGGCCAGCACCTTCATCGGCGAAGCGCCGCCGAGCGCTGCGACCGCGTTGACCGCTGACGGCGCCACCGGCTCGATCCTGTAGAGCGGCTCGTCCTCGGCGCTGCGGCCGAAATTCGACTCGATGCCGAATTCCCTGGTCGCCAGCGGCGCGAGCCTGGCGAACCAGCTCTCGAATTCGCCATCGAGGTCGCTGCGCGCATCGCCCTCGCCGCGCATATACACGCTGCGGCCGCCATGCGCGGCCAACTGCTCGTCGATCAGCCGCGGGATCGACTGATAGGTCGCGGCCCAGTCGCTGTTGCCGCAGCCGAACACCGCGTAGCGCACCTTGGCGAATGAATCCTTCGGCAAGTCGCCGCCGAGCCATTTGACGAATTGCGTGGCGTTGTCGGGCGGCGCACCATTATACGACGCGCAAAAGATCAAGACGCCGCCCTGCTCCGGCAGCTTGCCCACATAGTCGTCGAGCGGCGCCAGTCGGGTCGCAAAGCCATTGACCTCGGCCAAATCAGCGACACGGGTGGCAAGTTCCTCGGCGGTGCCGAGATTGGACCCGTACAGCACCAAGAGCGGCGTATTGTGCCCGGGACGGGTCCGCGCGCGCGGCGCTACCACAGCACTCGACGCCGCCGTGGCCGCGCCCGCATGCACGCCGCGCTCCTTGTCGGGCCGCGGCCGCACCTTGATCTTGAAGCCCTCAGGCTTGATCGTCAGCGTCTCCTTCAAATGCATCTGGTAGCGGTTGACGTCGATCAGCTTGAAGCGCTGCAGGATCATGCCGATCGCCAGCGCCGCCTCATGCATCGCAAAGCCGCGGCCGATGCAGGCACGCTGGCCGTTGCCGAACGGCTTCCAGGCATTGACGGGACGCGCCGCCTCCGCCTCGCGGGAAAAATTCTCGGGATCGAACACGTCCGGATTGGGCCCCCAGACCGAGGGGTCGCGGTGCAGCGCCAATACCAGCACGGTGATGAAGGTGTTCTTCTTGAGCTTGTACTTGCCGCCGATGGTCTCATCGGCCAACGGCGCGATGCCGTAGGCCGGCGCGGGCGGCCATAGTCTCAGGGCTTCCTTCAGTACTTGCGTGATGTAGGTGAGTTGCGTCACCTGCTGATAGGTCGGCTTGGCGCCGAAATCGGGCCCGAGCACCCGGTCGACTTCCTCATAGGCCTTCCTCAGGACGTCGGGATGCTTCAACAACGCATAGAGCGTGCACGACAATAGTCCGCTGGTGGTTTCGTGCCCGGCGATCAGAAACGTGTTGATCTGGTAACGGATGTTGACGTCGTCGAGCTGCTCGCCGGTAGCACGGTCGACGCCGGTCATCATGGCGGCGAGCATGTCCTTCTTGTCTTCGGTGGCCGCCACGCTCTTGCGCCTTTCGGCAACGATCTCGTCGACCATCTTGTTCATGAAGGCGACGTCGCCGGCGAGATCGCGCCGCCGCTTCTGCATCCACAGATTTTCCAGCGGCAGGCCGCGGATCATCATGATGGTCTCGAGCGAACGCACCAGCGACGCCACAAAGGGGTGATAGTCGCGCCGATAGAACGAATTGAAACGGTAGTCGAAGCCGCATAATCCGATGGTATCGAGGGTCAGCGCGGTCATGTCGTGGACCACGTCGATCTCCTCGTCGGCGTTCAGCCGCTCCCACTTCTTCACGAGTTGCTCGGCGATATCGACCATGTTCGGGTGATAGGATTGCATGGCGCGATTGCCGAACGGCTGCAGCAGGATGTTGTGCGCCTTGCTCCAGTTCGGCTCCGTCGTATCGGCGGTGAACAGCCCGTCACCGCCGATCGCGCGCACCCGGCGCAGCGGCCCGCGCACCGCCTTGTCGAAACGATTCTCGTCGCTGAGTTCGTTGACGAGGTCGTGGCCGGAGACGATGACCAGCGGCGCCCCCATCATGTCGAGCCAGAAGATCGGCCCCAGTTCCTTGGCCAGCCGGGCCAGGTTTTGCACCGGCGCGGTCGAATCCAGCGACAGCATGTTGCCGACCACCGGCTTGGTCGGCGGATGCGGAATCGGGCTCAGTCTATTCGTCGACGCCATTGTACGGTTGTTCCCCCTGCCGTATCGCCAAGTACATGCGTCATTGCGAGGAGCACTTCCGACGAAGCAATCCACTCTTGCCGCGACCAGAAACTGGACTGCTTCGCTTCGCTCGGAATGACGATGACTTCAGTTCACCCAAACCGTTTCCTTCGCCATTCGATCAGCTTGGCGCTGACCTCCTCCGGCTTTTCCTGCTGCGTCCAATGGCCACTGCCGCGGACCAGGTATTTTTCCAAATCTGGAATGAGCTTCTCCATGCCATCGGCTGACGACGGCGGCAGCACCTGATCGTTCTCGGCCATGATCATCAGCGACGGCACCCGCACGGTATGGTCGAGGCCGGCCGAACGCTGCCAGTTGCGCGACATGTTGCGGTACCAGTTGATGCCGCCGGTGAACCCCGACTTCGTAAAGGTATCGACGAATACCTTCTTTTCCTCCGGCGACAGGATCGGCGTCCGCGGATCGTGCTTGGCGTCGTAACCGGCAATCATCTGCGGAAACGCCAGATTGAGTCGCGGCGACGCGCCGACGCCGGCGATCACATGCTCCGCCGGCGCGGTGTCGGGCCGCGGCACCGGCTTGCGCATGAAGGCGTCGAAGGTCTGCTCGACGCGGCTGCCGAATATCCTGTCCGGTTCGCGCGCGGGGTCCTGGAACTGCACGATGTACATCTGGTCGCCGAAGCGTGCGCGCAATAGTTCGATCGGATCGGCCCACGCGCGATTGGTGTGCGGCGTGTTGACGCCGACGACGCCGGCGACGCGATCGATATGTCGAAGCGGCATCTGCCAGACGATGAATCCGCCCCAGTCATGGCCGACGAAGATGGCCTTTTCGATCTTGAGGTGATCGAGCAGGCCGACGAGATCGCCGGTCAAATGCTCGATGTCGTAATCTTCCACCGGCTCCGGCCGGTCGGTTGAGCCATAGCCGCGCTGGTCCGGCGCGATCACCCGAATGCCGGCCTCGCTCAGCGCCTTGATCTGATGACGCCAGGAAAACGCGATCTCGGGCCAGCCATGGCAGAGAACGAGCGGCGGCTTGTCGGTCTTCGGGCCCGCTTCGTAATAGCCCATGCGAATCCCGTTGGTCTCGGCAAACTGCAGTGGCGGCATTTCCATCATGGCTCTTGTCCCTACTCGGCCGCGCCTTTGACATCAGCTTCCGGCGGCGCATAGGCGGCTTCAAGTGCGGCGAACTCCGCCGGCAGCATGTCGCAGAGAACCTGGACATGCGGAATGATGTTGGCGCCGGCGATGAAGCCGAAATCCAGTTGATCGCGGTAGCTCTGCACGGTGATGTTGAGCGCAAGCCCGTGGGTCGAGATCGACACCGGGAAGATGTGCAGCAATTCGGCTCCCGCCGCATACAGCGTCTGCCGCGGCCCGGGAACATTGGACACCGTGATATTAGCGGCCGGCGGCAGCACGTCCGACAGGCTGGAGCGGCTGTACAACAGCGCCAGGATCTGGACCAGGATCGGCGCGCCCAGCATCGAGACGTTCGACATCTGCGGCATCAATGCCCGCAGCGGATGCGACATCTCCTTGGACTTGGTCGACTGCGCGATGATCGTTTCCAGCCGCGTCTTGGGATCCTCGACATTGCTGGCGATCGAACAGATCATGCCGAACACCTGGTTGTTGGCGTCGGTGTTGCCCTCTTCGCGCAGCGAGATCGGCACCGCCGCCGTCATCGATTTTGCCGGCAACGCGCCGCGCTCGGCAAGATAACGCCGCACCACGCCGCCCGATATCGCCAGCACCACGTCGTTCAGCTTGCCGCCGGCCTGCTTGGCGACCGCTTTCGCGCGGCTGAGCGGGATCGACACACCGGCAAAGCTGCGTTCCGATGAGATCGACTTGTTGAGGATGGTCGGCGGCGACACCATGCTCGCGATGCTGTCGCGCGATTTTGGATCGGATATCTTTCCCACCACCTCGGAGACGCTCTTGAGCATGGTCGGAACATTGCCGACGAACTTCACCGCGTTTTCGATCTGGAACATCGCGTTATCGAACAGGATCGACCCGAGATCGCTTTTCCCCGAGCGCGGCAGATCGATGCCCTTGGCCGCCGTCGACGCATCGAACGGCTGGCGCCAGAGTTGCTGATAGGAATCAAGCAGATTGGCAGCGATGTCGCGCGGCTCCTGCCCGACCTTCGCCCGCGCCGCCGGCGGCTCGATCGTCCGCGGGATAGGCGTCACGTCGTAGATCATGTTGGTCAGCGCCGCGCCCGCGCCGCCGTCGATGCAGGCGTGGTGCATCTTGGAATAGAGCCCGATCTCGTTGTCCTTCATGCCTTCGAAGACGTAGAACTCCCAGAGTGGACGGGCGCGATTGAGAAGCTTGGCGTGCATCCAGCCGACGATGCGCTCCAGCGTGGCGCGATCGTGCGGAGCCGGAAGGCTGCCGCGGAAGATATGGCGGTCGATATCGAACTGGTCGTCTTCGACCCAGGAAGGATGATCAATGTCGAGCGGCGCCTTTTCCAGGCGGGCTTTCAGGATCGGCGCGACATGAAGCCGCGAGGCGATCATCGCCTTGAAGTCTTCGAAGAAGTCGCCCTTGTAGTCGTCGGGCAGGCGGAAGATGGCCATGCTTCCGACGTGCATCGGCATTTCCGGCGTTTCCAGATACAGAAATGACGCATCCATTGAGGACAGCTTTTTGGCGTCACTCATTAATCCCTCCCGCAAACCGTTCACGCGGCGCCTTGGTGGCTGGTGGCGCTTCTGGCGTTCAGACGATCCCTCATTCGGGGCGTCGGTTAGGATTGTGCCTGTTCTGGAGGCGCATATGCAATGGCAAACGGCCCCGATCGGTCAAATTGGCTGAATTCGCCCTCGGCCTGGGCCAGGCGGTCGGCGACTGCCCACAAGGCAGCCGGGTTCACGCCGAGCCCGACATGACTGGCGAGGTACACTTCGATGTTTTCGGCCGTACCGGAGGGGCGCAACAGGCAGGTCTGCCAGTTCACGACGCCGTCGGCGCGTGAATAGATCGACGTGGTTGGAACCGGCAAATCGCCGGATATCGCCTCGCGAAGCGCGGGATTGTCGTCGACCGCTTCGCCCGACAGCGCCTCATAGAGCCGCGTCGCGTTGGTCGCCGTCACGTCATTGGCGAACGGACTTCCCAGCGTCACAACGTATCTCACCAGATCCGGCGCTTGCAGCGCCAGGTCGCGCGCATAGACGCCGCCAAGGCTCCATCCGACAATACTGACCTTGCGGCCGGTACTGCGGCTGATCTCGGCGAGCCTGTCGCGCAGCAATGCCCGCATGCGCGAGATCCCACCGATGTTGCGGCCCATGTTCCAGGCGTGGGCATCGTATCCGACTTCGCTGAGATAGCGGCGCATCGGCGCCATCGACAGATCGCTGGCGAGGAACCCGGGCAACGTCAGCACCGGATGCCCGTCGCCCCTCGCCGCGCGCATCAGAAGCGGCGCAAGCATCAAGCTGGCGTTGAACTCGAATATCCCTCTGATCTCGGCCAGCAGCAGGCCGAGGCCCGGCGGACGGAGCCGACCCGCCGCCGTTTCGCTTCCGTCGGCCGGCGGCGTCATTTCTTGTCGGGCGTGCGCGTGCCACCGAGACCCGTCATGGCCGCGAACATGTCTCCGAACCGCTCGGCGATCTTGGGGTCGAACGAGAGCCAGCTCTGCATCAGCGCTTCAGGCGAGACCTTCTGGATATTATCCATCATCTGGCTCTGCAGTTTTTCCATGACCGCCGTCTGCATCGGCTGCACATCCGGAAGCCCGAAAAACTGCCGCGCCTCCAGCGGCGTGCAGTCTATTTCAACGTTAACCTTCATGTGCACTCCTGATTGCATTGACAGCGTGCCACAGTATCGCCGCGAGAGGCCTCGGTGCGCAAGCGGCCTTGAGGGGCCGGGCCGGGCCCTTAACCCCTCATTCGACGCATATGGTCAACCAAAGCGCGCGGCGGCAAAGGGCCCCGGATCGGCGAAAGGCGTCTCCCCGGTCATCATTTCCGCCAGCAGCCGGCCGGTCGCGGGACCCAGCGTCAGCCCATGGTGCTGGTGGCCGAAATCGAACCATAACCCGGCATGACGCGGCGCCTTCCCGATCACCGGCAGCATGTCCGGCAAACACGGCCGCGCTCCCTTCCAGGGCGTTGCGTCGATCGCCTCTCCCAGCGGGAACAACGCATGCGCCCGCGGCAGGGCCTGCTCAATCTGGACCGGCGTGGCCGGCGCATCGCGGCGGGCAAACTCAACGCCGGTGGTGAGCCGAATGCCGCGGTTCATCGGTGCAAGCAGAAAGCCGAGATCCGAATCAAGCACCGGGTGATGAAGCACCGCATTGCCGCGTGGCGCCAGATGCAGGTGGTAGCCCCGCTTGATGCCGAGCGGAATGGAATATCCGAGCGGACGAAACACCAGATCGGACCACGGTCCGAGCGCCACGACAGCTTCGCGCGCGGCCGCCCCGCCCTCAGTACCTTGCACGCGCCATCCGCCGGCGTCTTGTTCGAGCGTTCTCGCATCGCCGACAAAAAAGCGTCCACCCTTGCGCTTGAAGAGCGCCGCATAGGCCTTGGCCAGCGCACCGGGATCCGGAACGAATCCCGGCGTCGGCAAATAGATCGTGCCCGCGAACTCTCCGGTCAGGTTGGGCTCGCGCGCGGCGATCGCCTTGCCATCGAGAACCTCGCCTGCGACGCCATATTGCCGGGCGCGTTCAACCTCGCGCGCCGCGCTTGCGAGGCTGGCGCCGGAGCGAAACAGCTTGAGCCAGCCGGTCTTTCGCAACAACTCGGGAACCCCGGCCTCCGCGATCAACGCCTCATGCTCGATAAGGCTGCGCCGGATCAGAGGCAATTCGGCCATCGCGCTTTGCAGCGCCCGATCCGGCGAGGAAGCGAGGAAATAACGCAGGAGCCACGGCAGGGAGAAAGGCAAGTCGGAGAAGTGGTAGCGTACTTGCGGCGAGCGGTTCAACGCATATCGAAGGAGCTGCGCGAAATCCCGCGGAAACATGTAAGGGAAGACCGAGGCACATTCGATCAGGCCGGCGTTCCCAAAACTGGTCTCCTCACCGGCGAGTTCGTGCCGGTCCACCAGGATGACATCCCGTCCGCGCTGCTGCAAATGCAAGGCGGCGCTGACGCCGACCATGCCTGCACCCAGCACAAGAACATCGGCCTTAAGTTTCGCCATCCGGTACTCCATAGAACGTCACGCGCTTGCGTTGCTGCCGGCGTTGAAGCTAGTTATCGCGGCAACGTCAAGCAAACCGGGTTTCCGTGGGGGAAATCACGCTTGCGCGACGGCCAAACTCTGGCAACATAGATCGATCCGGCTGCCGACATCGCAGACTTGGACAGCATGCCACCCTCGGAGAGCGTCAACAAATGCCGTTACGTCAAACCGTTTTTGCAGCGACCGCGGTCTCCCTCGTCGCTTTTGCCATGACGCCGGCTTCAGGCCAGACCCTGCGCTACGCCAACCAGGGCGAGCTCAAATCGCTTGACCCCTACACGCTCAAGGAAACCACCACCATTGCCCATCATGCGCATGTCTACGAGGGCCTGGTTACCCGCGACAAGGATCTGAAGATCGTTCCGGCACTCGCCGAAAGCTGGGAAACCCTGGAGCCGACCCGCTGGCGCTTCCATCTGCGCAAAGGCGTCAAATTCCACAACGGAGACCCCTTCACCGCCGACGATGTGATCTTTTCCGCCGACCGCGTCCGGGCCAAAGGCTCCAACTTCCTGACCAACGTTCCGGCCGATGCCAAGTTCATCAAGGTCGACGACTACACGGTCGATGTGAAGCTCGACTCGCCCAATCCCATTCTGACTTCGCAATGGGATGGCTGGTTCATCATGGACAAGAAGTGGTGCGAGGAAAACAACGCAGTCGCGCCGACACCGGCTTCCGCAACCACGCCGAGCTACGCATCGCTGCACGAAAACGGCACCGGCCCCTTCATGATCGAGAGCCACCAGCCCGGCGTAAAGACGGTGTTCAAGGTAAATCCGAACTGGTGGAACAAGCCCGAGCACAATCTCAAGGAGATCATCTTCACGCCGATCGGGTCGGCCGCAACACGAGTCGCAGCATTGCTGTCGGGCGAAGTCGATGTGATCGAACCGGTTCCGATTCAGGATATCCAGAGGGTCAATGCGGGCGGCACCGCCACGGTCATGACCGGACCGGAAATTCGCACCATCTTCCTCGGCATGGACCAGGCGCGCGACGAACTGCTGTATTCGAACATCAAGGGCAAGAACCCGTTCAAGGACATCCGCGTTCGCGAAGCCTTCTACAAGGCGATTGACGTCGAACTGATCAAGAATCGCGTGATGCGCGGCCTCTCGACGCCCTCGGCGCTGATGATCGCTCCGCAATTGTTCGCTCTCTCGAAAGACTTCACCCGGCCGAAAGCCGACCCCGACGGCGCCAAGAAGCTCTTGACCGAAGCGGGCTATCCCGACGGCTTCGAAGTCACGATGGATTGCCCCAACGACCGCTACGTCAACGACGCCGAGATCTGCCAGGCGGTCGTCGGCATGCTTGCGCGCATCGGCGTCAAGGTTACTCTGCTGGCGCAACCCAAGGCGCAATATTTCGGCAAGGTCCTGAAGCCGGGCGGCTACCAGACCTCGTTCTACCTGTTAGGCTGGACACCGGCCTCTTCCGATTCCCACAACGTGCTGTACGATATCCTGGGCTGCCGCAACAATCCCAAGGACCCGACGCGCGGCGAAGCCAATCTCGGCGGCTATTGCAACAAAGAGCTGGATGCGCTCACCGACAAGATCCTGGTCGAGACCGACACCGCCAAGCGCGACCAGATGATCAAGCAAGCCTTTGAAATCGAGATCAAGGACTACGGCTATATCCCGCTGCACCAGCAGGCGCTGGCATGGGGAGTCTCGAAAAAAGTGAAACTGATCCAGCGTGCGGACAACGAAGTCCTGCTCTACTGGGCGACGAAACAGGCAGAGTAGTGTTTCCCAACATGAGGTCCCGGAAGCATCGGCTTCCGGGACTTGTGGTTTCGGGCTTCGCCGTCCCTGAAAAGAAGTGAAAGGAAGAGATGCTCGCTTTCACTCTTCGCCGGGCAATCCAGGCCATCGGCGTCATGATCGCGGTCGGAATCATCTCGTTCTCGATGTTCCGCTTCGCGGGCGATCCGGTGAACCAGATCGTCTCGATCGACACCTCGGCCGCCGAGCGCGCCGAGATACGCAAATCGCTCGGCCTGGATGATCCGGTACCGGTGCAGTTCGCCCGCTATTTCGCCAACGCGGCGCAGTTCAAGTTTGGCGTCTCCTACCAGTTCCGCCTGCCGGTCGCGGACCTCCTGAAGGAGCGGATGCCGGCAACGCTGGAACTTGCCATCTGCGCCACGATACTGGCGCTGGTCTTCGGCATCCTGATGGGGGTCTATTCGGCGCTGAAGCGCGACACGCTTCTGGCCAAGATATTCCAGGCGGTTTCGCTGATCGGAATTTCGCTGCCGACCTTCCTGATCGGCATTCTCCTGATCTATCTGTTCGCGGTGGTGCTGGGCTGGCTGCCGTCGTTCGGCCGCGGAGACGTCGTTCGGCTCGGATGGTGGACCACGGGCCTGCTCACGGTCTCCGGCCTGAAGGCCCTGATCATGCCCTCGATTACGCTCGGCCTGTTCCAGATGACGCTGATCATGCGGCTGGTGCGGGCCGAGATGCTTGAAGTCTTGCGCACCGACTACATCCGGTTTGCGCGGGCGCGCGGATTGACGACGCGGGCGATACACTTCGGTCACGCGCTGAAGAACACGCTGGTTCCCGTCATCACCGTCGCCGGACTGCAATTTGGCTCGGTTATTGCATTTGCAATCATCACCGAAACGGTTTTCCAGTGGCCCGGCATGGGCCTTTTGTTCGTGCAGGCGGTGCAAAATGTCGATATCCCGATCATGGCGGCCTACCTGCTGATGGTGTCTCTGATCTTCGTCACCATCAATCTCGTGGTCGATATTCTCTACACGGTGGTCGATCCGCGCCTGCGTTCAACTACCGGCCGCCCGGCCTGACCTCGAGAGAATGCATGTCCGACGCCGCCGTCCCGCACCAGACCAATCCGAAAGCGTCGCGCGCCGGCCCGCAGACGGGCCACTGGTTTTGGCGCGCGCTCGAAAGCGACGTGTTCTATTCGTTCCGCCGCTCCCGCCTCACCATGGCGGCGGCGGCGGTCACTCTCCTGTTCTTTGTGCTCGCGATATCGGCCCCGGTTCTGGCCGTGCAGAACCCGTTCGATCCGGCACAGCTTCAGCTGATGAATTCGCGGATCGCGCCGCTATGGATGGCCGACGGCCAAAGCCCGTTCCTGCTTGGGCACCGATGAGCAGGGCCGCGACGTGTTTTCCGCCATCCTCTATGGCCTGCGCATTTCGCTTGTCGTCGGCGTTCTCGGCGTACTGTTCTCCGGCACGCTCGGCATCATCCTTGGCCTGATTGCCGGCTATTTCGGCGGAGCCATCGACGGCCTGATCATGCGCATCGCCGATGTGCAATTGACCTTCCCCGCCATCCTGATCGCGCTCCTGATCAACGGCGTCGCCAAATCGATGTTCGGCAATCGCCTCGGCGCAATGAGTACGCTTGCCGTGCTGGTGTTTGCGATCGGCCTGAGCTTTTGGGTGCAGTATGCGCGCACGGTGCGCGGCTCGGTCATGGTGGAAAAGAACAAGGACTATGTGGCGGCCGCGCAATTGATCGGCCTCCCCACCCCCGTGATCATGCTGCGCCATGTGTTGCCGAACGCGATGGGGCCGATTTTGGTGATCGCGACCATCAATCTCGCGCTTGCGATCATCACCGAAGCGACCTTGTCGTTTCTGGGAGCCGGCATGCCCGATACCATGCCGTCGCTCGGCACGTTGATCCGGATCGGCAACAACTACCTGTTTGCCGGCGAGTGGTGGATCGTAGCCTTCCCGGGATTTGCGCTGGCGGCGCTGATCCTCTCCATCAACCTGCTTGGCGACTGGCTGCGCGACGCGCTCAATCCGAAACTCCGATGAGACGCGCCACACCGCAGGGATATCGGACCGCATGACCGAACCCGTCCTTTCAGTCCGCAACCTCCGGGTCGAATTCGTCACCCGCCACAGCGTGCTGCACGCCATCGACGGCATTTCCTTCGATATCGCCAAGGGCGAGGTGCTGGGCGTGGTCGGCGAATCCGGAGCCGGAAAATCCGTCACGGGCCTTGCGGTGATCGGCCTGATCGATCCTCCCGGCCGCATTGCCGGCGGCGAGATCTATCTATCGGGCCTGCGCATCGACAACCTGCCGCCGGAGGAGATGCGCCGCATCCGGGGAAAGCGGATCGGGATGATCTTTCAGGATCCACTCACCAGCCTCAATCCGCTGTACCGGATTGGCGATCAGCTGGTGGAGACCATCCGAACCCACACCAATCTTTCCGAACAGGCCGCGCGCAAGCGCGCGATCGATCTCCTCGCCGAGGTCGGCATTCCCGCGCCCGACAAGCGTATCGACAGTTATCCGCACGAATTCTCCGGCGGCATGCGCCAGCGGGTCGTCATTGCGCTCGCGATTTGCGCCGAACCGGAGCTGATCATCGCCGACGAACCCACGACTGCGCTCGACGTGTCGGTGCAGGCCCAGATCATCTCCTTGATAAAACGCCTCGGGCGCGATCACGGCACCGCCGTCATGCTCGTGACCCACGACATGGGGGTGATCGCCGAGACCTCGGATCGCGTCGCCGTGATGTATTCCGGCCGTATCGCCGAAATCGGTCCTGTAAGGGATGTCGTGCAGAACCCGCTACACCCCTACGCCAGGGGCCTGATGGGCGCGATCCCGACGCTTGCGAGCGAAGCCGAGCGGCTGGTCCAGATCCCCGGCTCGATGCCGCGGCTTTCCGCCATTCCGCCGGGCTGCTCGTTCAACCCGCGCTGCGCGTTCGCGTTCGATCGCTGCCGGATCGAGCGGCCGGAGCCGATCGCGCATGGCACGCAGGCCGTCGCCTGCCATCTCTACGACACTGCCGCCAAGGACACCGCGGCATGACCTCTGCACCCTTTATCGAGGTCAAAAACCTGCGCCGCGTCTTCGACGTCTCAAAACCGTGGCTCAACCGCGTGCTCGAAGGCGGTCACCTCGAATTCCTCAAGGCGGTTGACGGCGTCACCTTCGACATCACCAAGGGCGAGACCTTTGCGCTGGTCGGTGAATCCGGTTCGGGAAAGACCACGGTGGCGCGAATGGTGGTCGGGCTGCTGCCGCCGACCTCGGGCGAAGTCGTCATCGACGGGGTTTCGATGAGCGACGCGCGCCAATTGCAGGCGCGCCAGCAACTGCGCCGCCGGATCCAGATGATCTTCCAGGACCCCTATGCGAGCCTCAACCCGCGGCTTCGGGTCGATGCCATTGTCGCCGAACCGATCCGCGCCTTCGACCTGATCCAGGGTGAGCGGAATATTCGCGCGCGCGTCGGCGAATTGCTTGGCCTGGTCGGCCTGCATCCCGACGACGGCTGGAAATATCCGCACGAATTTTCCGGCGGCCAGCGGCAACGCATCGCGATCGCGCGCGCATTGGCATCGGAGGCCGAATTCATCGTCTGCGACGAACCGACTTCCGCGCTCGATGTCTCGGTGCAGGCGCAGATCCTCAATCTGATGCGCGACCTGCAGGACAAATTCGGCCTCACCTACCTTTTCATCAGCCACAACCTCGCCGTGGTCCGGCACATGGCCAAACGCATCGGCGTGATGTATCTCGGCCGCATCGTCGAGATCGCGGAGGGTCGCGAGCTTTTCAATCAGCCGCGAATGCCCTACACGAAAATGCTGCTGGGCGCGGTGCCGGATCTCGCGATGTCCGGCCGCCAGCGGATCCCCGTCAAGGGCGAGATCCCCAATCCGATCGATCCGCCGCCCGGCTGCGCATTCAATCCGCGCTGCCCGCTGGTTTTTGACCTTTGCCGCCGCGAGGCCCCCGCGCTGATCGGCGGCGTCGCCTGTCACGCCGTCAACAAGCCCGCCGAGGCGACCATACCTGCGTGATCACAAGGATGGGAGCGCGGCCATGCGCCTCCGCCGGTTGGCAGAGCGACCCGGCTGTGGTCAAGTGCGCCGCCAATAAGGCCGTTAACAATGGATAACCATGAGCAAAATTAACCCCGATCCGTTCACCACCAGGCCCGAAATCGAAGGCACGTTCGGGGTGGTCACCTCCACCCACTGGATCGCCACCGCGGTCGGAATGGGTATCCTGGAGAGGGGTGGCAATGCGTTCGACGCCGGCGTCGCCGCGGCGTTCACCCTGCAGGTCGTCGAGCCGCATTTGAACGGCCCCGGCGGCGATGTTCCGATCATTGTGCACGACATCAAGCGCGGACGAACCGAGGTGATTTGCGGCCAGGGGCCGGCGTCTTCAGGCGCGACGATTGCGCATTACAAGAGCGAGGGCCTGGAGATGGTGCCCGGCACCGGGCTACTCGCCGCCTGCGTTCCCGGCACGTTCGAAACCTGGATGCTGTTGTTGCGCGACTACGGCACCATGCGGCTTCGCGACGTGCTGGAACCGGCCATTGCCTACGCCCGCGACGGCTATCCGCTGGTGGAGCGCGCGTCCGCAACCATCCAGACCGTCGAGCAATTGTTCCGCAAGCACTGGACCACATCGGCCGCGGTCTACCTGCCCAATAATGAGGTACCGAAACCCGGCACGCTCTTCACCAACAAGCAGCTTGCGGAAACCTATTCCCGCATCCTGAAGGAAGCCGAAAGCACCGGCGGCGACCGCGTCGCGCAGATCGAGGGCGCGCGCAAGGCCTGGTCGAAAGGTTTCGTCGCCGAGGCGATCGACAGATTCTGCCGCACCCAGGAGGTGATGGACGTCTCTGGCTCGCCGCATCGCGGCGTGCTCTCGGCCGACGACATGGCGCGCTGGCAGCCGACCATCGAGGCGCCGCTGACTTATGACTACGGCCGCTACACCGTCTGCAAGGCTGGCGTGTGGAGCCAGGGCCCGGTGATGCTGCAACAGCTTGCGCTCTTGAAAGGTTTTCAGCTCGACGGGCTCGACCCCGCCGGCCCCGAGTTCATTCATCTGCAGATCGAATGCGCCAAGCTCGCTTATGCCGACCGCGAGAAATTCTATGGCGATCCGAAATTCACCGATATCCCGATCACCACGTTGCTGTCGGATGCCTATAATGACGAGCGCCGCAAGCTGGTCTCGAAGACGGCCTCGCTCGATTTCATTCCGGGCTCGGTCGAGGGCTTCGGCGCGGTCGTAAAATTGCGGCGTCAGGAAGGCCACCGCGAGGCGGTCGGCGCGATGGGCGCCGGCGAGCCCACCGTTGGCCGTTTCGGCGAGGTGCGCGGCGATACCGTGCATTTCGACATCATCGACCAGGCCGGCAACATGATTTCGGCCACGCCCTCCGGCGGCTGGCTGCAATCCTCGCCGGTCATTCCCGAACTCGGCTTCTGCCTCGGCAGCCGCGCGCAGATGTTCTGGCTCGAGGAAAATCATCCCGCTTCGCTGGCGCCGGGCAAACGCCCGCGCACCACGCTCAGCCCGACCATGGCGCTCCGCGACGGCGAGCCGTATCTGGCCTGGGGATCGCCCGGCGGCGATCAGCAGGATCAATGGATCACGCAATTCTTCCTGCGGCACGTCCATGCCAAACTGAACCTGCAGGAAGCCATCGACGCGCCGGCCTGGCACTCCGAACATTTCCCGATCTCGTTCTGGCCGCGCACCGCGCGACCCGGCGTGCTGGTGGTCGAAAACCGCGTACCGAAGACGACCGTCGATGCCCTGAAAAGCCGCGGCCATATCGTCGAGACGGGCCCTGATTGGTCGGAGGGTCGCCTGACCGCCGCATCCAAGGTCGGCCGCCGCCGGCGTGCCGCGGCCAACCCCCGCGGCATGCAGGGCTACGCGGCGGGGCGATAAAGCATGATCCGGACCCGAAGGGCAGCGTTAGCGCAAAGTGGGAACCGGTTTTCCTCGCGACAAACGCTGAGCGTTTGCGCGGAGATCATGCTCAAACAAGGCTGAGGCCTCACAGAAAATGACCTGGTCGATCGTTGCCCGCGACAATGCCACCGGCCAGTTCGGAATAGCGGTCGCGACGCGATTCTTCGCGGTGGGCGCGCGTGTGCCTTATATCGCCCCGCGTATCGGCGGTATCGCCACACAAGCGCTGGTCAATCCGTATTACGGCATCGATGGTGTGAGGCTGCTGCGGGAGGGACGCGCGCCGCGCGACGTCATCGAGACCCTGATTGCGGCGGACGCAGGCCATGCGAGCCGGCAATTGCACATCATGGACGCCAGCGGCAAGATTGCCGCCTACACCGGCAAGGATTGCGTCGACTGGTGCGGGCATATCGAGGGCAACGGCTTTTCCGTCGCCGGCAACATGCTGGCGGGCGCCCAGGTGTTGGACGATACCGCGAAAGCCTATCTTGCAAATCAAAGCCTGCCATTCGCGCGTCGCCTGATCGCGGCGATGCGCTCGGGCGAGGCCGCGGGCGGCGACAAGCGCGGCAGGCAATCGGCCGCCCTTTTGATTTACGGCGAGGAGGAATGGTCCGATCTCGACCTGCGCGTCGACGATCACACCGATCCGCTCGCCGAGCTGGAACGCCTGGAGGCGGTCAGCCGCGAGCGCTGGGTGCATTTCCGGAAATATCTGCCGAGCCGCGCGAATCCGGCAGGGATCACCGATCGCAACATCATCGATGCCGGCATCGAAGCGGCGATCGCGAGCGAGCCATGACGGATACCCCGCTGGTTGAAATCAGGGACCTGCGGGTCGCCTTCCATGGCGATGACGGCCGCACCACGCATGCGGTCGATGCCGTCGATCTCAACGTCACCAACGGCGCCACCCTCGGGCTGGTCGGCGAATCCGGTTGCGGCAAGAGCGTGACCTCGCTCGCCATCATGAGCCTGTTGTCGAAACAATCGGCGGAGGTCACGGGAGAACCCGCCGGCTTGGCGTCCTTGCGGACCGGCGTTACGTGGGCCTGAGCGCCTTTGGCGCTCAATCTCGTCGGCGATGGCTTGCGCGACGCGCTCGATCCACGCGCGCGGTAGGGCATCCATCAAATACCAGTATAGCCGTGCACGGTTTATTTAGGCGCTGTGACGACATTCTGGAGCATTGTTCGACGCAAGGTCAGTCCGGAGCGCCAGATGCAGACGGCCTATTTTCGAGTATTTGTTGCTCTAGCAATGATCTGGGAATTGAGCGCCGCTGTTCTCGCCGCCTCCCTCGATCCTCCTCAGTCAAAGCCCCGGGAAGACAAGATTTCAAATAGGCGTGCTGGTCCTTGCCGATCCGGTCAAGAATCCATTGCACCCCCGACGGCGTCCTGGCGCGCGCAAATCAGCCAGCGCAGCGCAGTCTATGTAATTCAGCACGTCCAGAAAGCCTGCCAATTCCTTGCAGATGGTCGAGACCAGGACTCAAAATTAGCTCCGCGATTGAACTCGATATTTGGCGATCTTCACGCCACGGTGCTTAACCCGATTTACCGCGCCCATCCTGAACTTGAGGGAGCAGTGCCACCGACGTCGCATCCTACGAAAGTAGTGCGGGCAACGCGTTTGGATGTCAGACGAGCGACCGCGGGCCGGCTTGTCGACGACCTAACCCGCATCCAACAACAGATTTACAAACTTGGTGGAGAAGACCTCGACCATTATCCTGACAAGAATGCGGCTGAGAGAGCGATGCAGCCGTTCATCGATGCGGCGGCTGAGCTGTCTTTTGCTGAGAAGATTGCATTCGACGCGTATCCCGACCTGTTTGCAAAAAAGTTCGACGCCATTCCGCAGCAATCGCGTACTGAGGAAAGCGACGAAAATTTTCGGAAGAGCGCGCCGCCCCGCGGATCGGTAAAATTGAGCGAATCATTACTGGCATTCATAAGATCGTTTATGCGGCAGCTTGGGCGTCAGGAACCCAAGGGCGACTACATCGCGTCGATCAGCTGGGCCCTGGGACAGAAGTCGAAACGCCCCGGCGATGCAGATTGGATCGACGAGGGACCCGGATGGGGCCTTGGCGCTTATTCAAGAACTCAAGTCCCTCCCGACGTGATCGACAAGATTGGGAATATTGAAATCGTCTTCAGCGCGCAGGATCCTTCGTCGCTCATGGGAAAGATCATTGACATCAAAAATCACAAGCTATTCGTTCGCGACTAAAGCTCCTTCCTAAATCACCGTCTCCCGTGTCACGCGGCGGCAATCCATTTCGAATTCGAGGTCGATCACCGGCGGGCGCGCATAGTGCCAGGTCAGGCCGGATCGCGCGGCGCCACGACGTACCAGCTCACCGGCCATCACGGGGTGAAAGTCGTGCACGGTATAGGCCTGCACCGCCGTGGTGTCCTTCCAGCCGAATCCGAACGCCGCAAGGCGGCTCTCCATTTCGCCGACGGTAAATCCGACCTTCTCCTTCAACCCATCCGGGCTGAGATCGCGGTAGCGCACGATCCGTTCGGGATAGCTGCCGCTGCCGCCGCGCGCCTCGGCGCCGCCGGCGATGACGAAGTCGGATGTCGAGGCAACGCCTTCACGCAGGCGCGGGCGCGTGAAAGAGAAGGCATAAAATGATGGCTCGGCTGGAGGATCGATCTCCGGACAGACATTACTGCGCGCCACCGGATTGCTGGTGCCGTCGAAAATGCCCCAGTCCGCAAGCGTTTTGACGTAGTGCTGGTTGAAGGCCAGGAAGCCTGCCTCCGTGAACGCGGCGGGCGAGCGCAATTCGCAGGCGCAAAAGGAGGTCAGCGGCCGCCCCGCTGCCTGAATGTATTTCGCGGCTTGCGCAAATCCTTCCGCCAGCGGCATCAGCGGGTCGAAACGCACACGCTCGATCTCAAAGCCGGAGAGGGCCGCAGCGCCGCTCGAATATTGAAACACCGCAGGGAGGAAACGATAGTCGCCAGCCGCAAAATCGTGTGTCATGTCGAATATCCCCGGATTGCGTCATTCATGCCGCCTCCGAGCACGCTTGGCGCCGTTGCTCGGCCCACAAATGCCGGCGGCAGACCCGCCGCCGGCCCGGCGTCCTTACGGACGGGCGTTACGTCGGCCTGAGCGCCTTTGGCGCGAGATCGAACTCGGCGATCTCCTTGGCGCGCTGGGATTCGGCGCCGGCGCGGTGATCGGTGGCGATCGCGACATAGACCGCGGGCAGCACGAACAGCGTGAACAGGGTGCCGATGGTCATGCCGGCGACGACCACCAACCCGATCGAGAACCGGCTCGCCGCGCCCGCGCCTGTGGCGGTGAGAAGCGGCAGAAGGCCCGTGACCATCGCCGCGGTCGTCATCAGGATCGGACGAAGCCGGACCCGGGCCGCCATTTCGATGGCCGAACGGCGATCAAGGCTTTCATTGAGTTGCAGCTCGTTGGCGAACTCCACCATCAGAATGCCGTGCTTGCTGATGAGGCCGACCAGCGTCAGCAATCCGACCTGGGTGTAGATATTCATCGTCGCCGCGCCGAAGAACAGCGGGATCAAGGCGCCGACGATCGCCATCGGAACGCTGATCATGATCACGAGCGGATCACGCAAGCTTTCGAACTGCGCCGCCAGCACCAGGAAGATGATGATGAGCGCGAAGCCAAACGTGATCGCGAGCTGATTACCCTCCTGCACATATTGCCGGGAGTTGGCGAGAAAATCGTGGCTGAAACCGGCCGGAAGCTTCTTCGCTTCGCCCTCGAGGAAATCCACCGCCTGCCCGACGGTTACGCCCGGCATCGGCACCGCCTGGAAGGTCGCGGAGTTCAGCTGGTTGTAATGGGTCAGCGCGTTCGGATCGGTCCCGGTCTCGATCGAGACCACGGTCGAGAGCGGTATCTGCTGGCCGGTCGGGGTCGACAGATAATAATTGCCGAGCGCCTCCGGCGACAGCCGGCTTTCGCGCGGCACCTGCGGGATGACCTGGTACGACCGTCCCTCGAGGTTGAAGCGGTTCACGTAATTTCCGCCGAGCATCGTCGCCAGCGTATTGCCGATATTCGCCATGGTGAGACCGAGATCGCTCGCCTTCGAACGGTCGACCTTGATCCGCACCACCGGCTGGTTGAAGTCGAGATCGCTGTCCGAGACGATGAACAACCCGCTCTTGCGCGCGGCGTCCTTCAGCTTGAGCATTTGCTCATAGATCGCCTGGAAACCATTGGTCGAATTGATCACCATCTGGACCGGCAAGCCACCGGGACCGCCGGGCAGTGGCGGCAGGTTGAACGCAAATGCGTTGACGCCTTCGATCTTGCTGAGTTGTGCCTGCACCAGCGGCTTCAGCTTGATCGACGAGCGCTTCCGCTCGTCCCATGGCGTGAGCAGCATGCCGGCGATTCCGTTCTGCGGACCGTTGATGCCGTTCAGGACGAAGCGCAGATCAGTTTCGGGAAAACTGGCAAACGCCTTGTCAAGCTTCTCGCCGTAGAAATCCAGGTAATCGATGTTGGCGTATTTCGGTCCCTTTACCAGCGCGAACACGATGCCCTGATCTTCTTCCGGCGCGAGCTCCTTCGAGGTGTGCATGTACAGGAAGCCGACCAGCCCGAGGATCGTCAACGCGAACAGCGCGGTAATGGGGCGATAATCGAGCGACCGGTCGAGCTGACGTCCGTACCAGCGCGTCATCGCGCCGAATACCCGGTTCACCAGTTTGGCGAAACGCCCTTCTTCGGCACTCTTGAGGAACACCGAGCACATCATGGGCGAGAGCGTGAGCGCGATCACGCCAGACACGATCACCGAGCCCGCCAGCGTGAAGGCAAATTCCCGGAACAATGCACCGGTCAGTCCGCCGAGGAAGCCGATCGGCGCATACACCGCGGCCAGCGTGATGGTCATGGAGATGACGGGGCCGACGATCTCGCGGGCGCCCTGCATGGCGGCCTGCACGGGAGGTTTGCCCTCCTCCAGATGCCGGTGGATGTTTTCAACCACCACGATGGCGTCGTCGACGACGAGGCCGATCGCGAGCACCATGGCCAGCAACGTCAGCAGGTTGAAACTGAATCCCGCGATCAGCATCAGGCTGCAGACGCCGATCAGCGACAGCGGGATCGTCACCACCGGGATCACCACCGAACGGAACGAGGCCAGGAACAGGAAGATCACCACCACCACGATGATGACCGCCTCACCCAGCGTCTTCTCGACCTCGTCGATCGAGGATTGAATGAACTTGGTGGAATCATAGGCCACCTTCATCTTCATCGATGGCGGCAGATTGCGTTCGAGTTCCGGAAACAGCGCGCGAACGCCCTTGACCAGCGTCAGCGGGTTGCCCTGCGGAGTCGCCTGCACGCCGATGAAGATCGCGTGCTCGCCGTTGAAGGCGACGCTGGCGTCGGTGCTCTGCGCCGCGAGTTCGACGGTGGCGATATCGTCGATCCGCACGAAGCCGCCGTCCTTGGACTTGACGATCATGCGTTTGAACTGATCGAGGTTCTGAAGATCGGTGTTGACCGAAACGTTGGAGACGATGAAGAAGCCCTTGGACTGGCCCGCCGCCGCCTGGAAATTGTTGGCGGCAATCGCGGCGGAAACGTCCGCCGGCGAAATGTTGCGGCCGGCCATGCGGACGGGATCGAGCCACAGCCGCATCGCGAAGGTCTGGCCGCCCAGAATGTCGGCCGACGCGACGCCATCGACCGTCGAAAGCACCGGCTGCACCACGCGCGTCAGATAGTCCGATATCGCCGACCCCGAAAGCACTTCGCTGGAGAAGCCGATATACATCACCGCCGTCGTCTGGCCGGTCGTTTTGGTCACGATCGGGTCGTTCGATTCCTTGGGGATGAGGTATTTGACCGAATTCACCTTGGCGAGAACCTCGGTCAGCGCCTGGTTCGGATCGAAATTCAGCTTGATAAAGACCTGGATGGTAGAGGTCCCGAGCACCGAAGACGACGTCATGTAGTCGACGCCTTCGGCGGACGCGACGGCCTGTTCGATCGGCGTGGTGATGAAGCCCTGAATCAGATCTGGCGACGCGCCCGGATAGACGGTGGTGATGTTCACCACCGTATTCGACAGCTTCGGATACTGCCGGATCGGCAGCACGGTCGCCGCCCGAAGCCCGATCAGGAGAATCAGCAGGCTGACGACCACCGACAACACGGGCCGCTTGATGAAAATATCGGTCCAGACCATCGCGATGGCGCTCCGGCTCTCAAGTTAACGCGTTATCAGTAGCGTGGCGGGTTTGCCGGAATCGACGGCGGCGGATCGGTCGAGATCGCGACCGCCGCTCCGGATTGCAGCTTGAGCTGGCCGACCGCGACCACGCGATCGCCGGCTTTCAGCCCGCTGAGGATTTCGGCGCGTCCGTTGATCCGGTTGCCGGTCCGCACGAAGGTACGCACGGCGGTCAGGCTGGTCTTGCCGTCATCCGCCTTCTTCTCGGTGATGAGGAAGACGGAGTCGCCGTAGAGCGTGTAATCGACTGCGGTCTCGGGAACGGTGACCACCGGCGGCTTGTCCGGCAGCACCACCGTCGTCGTCGTGAACATGCCGGGCTTGAGGATGTGATCGGGGTTGTCGATCGTGGCCTGAACGCGGATGTTGCGCGTGTCGGCGGCGATCTGGGGCTCGATCGCGTTGATCTTTCCCTCAAAGGTCCGGCCGGGATAGGCATCGACCGCGATACGCACGGTCTGTCCGACCTTGAGCGCCGCGCTGCCCTTCTCCGGCACCGTGAAGTTCGCGTACAACGTTGACAAGTCGGTCAACGTCACGATCTGCGTGCCGGCGGTGAGGAACTGGCCGACCTCGACGTGGCGGACGCCGAGTTCGCCGTCGAACGGCGCACGCACCAGCTTCTGCGAAATGATCGCCTCGGTCTTGGCGATGCCCGCATTGGCCTGGTCATAGGTGGCCTGCGCGGCATCGACCGTCGACTGCGGGCCGAACTGACGCGCCGCCAGTTGCTTGGCGCGATCCAGCGCCAATTGCGCGCCGGTGGCCTGCGCCTTGAAGCTCGCGAGATCGCCCTGCTCGGGGCCATCGAACAACTGCACCAGCGGGCTTCCGGCCTTCACCGCAGCGCCTGCGGTAAACATGATGTCGGTGATACGCCCCGAGACATCGGAGGTGACGTTCACCTGATGCACGGCGGCGAGATCGCCGACCGCAGTCATCAGGTTCGGGACCACTTCCGATTTCGCTTCGGCAACGGTAACGGTTGCCGGCGGCGGCTTATTGTTGGCGAAGAACTGCGCGATCATGTGGCTGCGGAAGGCATTGAAGCCGACGAGCCCGCCAACCAGCAGCGCCAGCAGCAGCCCCACGATGATGAACCAGCGCATCATCCGAACCGGGCGCGCGCGCGGCTTCTCGGCAACGGGCCGGCCCGCGATATTGGCTTCGGTCACAACGTTCATGTCATGCACTTTCTGCAATTACCGGCTGCCCCAAATCCCAGGACACGTCGCGGTCCAGATGAGAGGCAATCGCGGTTTCATTGAGCCCAATTCCGCGGAGAATGAATTCACAAAGCTGCCGTTCGAGATCGGCGGCATCGCCGTAGCACAGGCACGGCGTGGACGGCAGCCGCGTCAGCGTCGCCATCAGCACGGTGTGATGCGCAAACCAGAACAGGTTCAGCGGCTCGCGCCCGATCGCCGTCGCATCTTTTGCCTTCACAGCGCGCTGCAGCGATGCGGTGAATACCGGTCCGATGAGCCCACCGATCTTTTCATAGATCAGTCGCGCGAATTCGCCGTCATCGAGATGACTGGTCAGCATCAACCGCATACGCTGCGCCTCCTGCTGATCGGGCGCCTCGGCAACTTCCTGGAAATGGCGAATCATCTCACGGATCAAAATCACCAGCGTTTTGGTCGACGGCTCCAGCTCAAGCAGGCGGTGCAGCGCGGGATCGGCCGCGCATTCTTCGGCGAGGATTTCCGCGTACAACGCTGATTTGGTCGGGAAATGCTTGAACAGCAATCCTTCCGAAATCGAGGCCGCCGCCGCGACGCTCTTGGTCGTGGTGCCGGCAAAGCCGTGGCGGGCAAAGCAACGCTTGGCTGCACTCAAGATCAGTTGCCGCCGCAGGTCGCCGGTCATGCGAAGGGTGCTCATGCTTGTGAGTAAGCACTCACCTTCACAAAATGTCAAGCAACATTGCTGCGATGCACCACGTCGGCTCGATCGAGCGCTTCGCTTGAAATGGCCATCAAATCGGGGCGAAACCGAGCGCGCCGCGGATCCGCGTCACGATGAAGCCGCCGTCGCGGCTGGCGAGCACGCGTTCGAGATTGGCGCTGTCGATCTTGATGCTGGCGAAACGTGGCCCGGTCGAGACGTCCTGCATGGATGGCGCAAAGGCTTCGATCTCGGCCATGGTCGAAAGGCTGCGCGCGTCCCCTATCCCGCAAGCCCTGGCCACGCCGACGAGGTCGGTGGTCGATGCCGTGTGGCTCGCCTGCCCGCCGGTTTCGCCATAGACCTCGTTGTCGAGCACGACGATGGTCAGATTCTCCGGCTTTTGCAGGCCGACGGTCGCAAGGCTCCCCATCCCCATCAGCATTTCGCCGTCGCCGGTGATCACCACGACCGGCAGCTTTGGCTGCGCCAGTGCAACGCCAAGTCCGATCATGACGGCGCCGCCCATCGCGCCCCACAAGTAAAAGTTACGATCATGATCGCCGGCCGCCGCGATGTCGTAGGTCGAGGCGCCGAGGCCGCCGACAACAATCGCGTCCTTGCGCCCCGCCAGCAGGGCGGAAACAACGCTGCGCCGTTCGAGAAGATTTGCCTTGCTCATTTGGTAAAAACCTTTGCGCCGATCAGACGCTGCGACAACAGAACCGCGGTCGGCGTGCAGGCATTGTAGGCCTGCCCCGCGGCGGCTTCGACTACCTCGCGCACCTCATTCGGGTGCGAAGCCCGCAACACCTTGATCCCCGATAGTTCGAATACGCCCGCCGTGGTCGACCCCATCGGCACCTGCCATGGATTGAATTCGCCCCATTCGCCGCGCATGGTCACCAGCGTCAGGAACGGAAAGCGGAAGATCTGGGTCAGCGACAGCATGTTCACGCAATTGCCGACACCGCTCGACTGCATCAGCAGCGCCCCGCGCTGGCCACCGGCCCAGGCGCCGGCGAGCAGCGCCACGCCCTCTTCCTCGGTCGTCAGCGGCACCGCACGCATGGAGGGGGCACCCAGGACGCGCTCGATCAACTGCGAATGCCCGGCATCCGGCACGTAAGGCACCTGGCGGACATCGAAATGCTGCAAGATCGCGAAAATCTCCTCCGGCCAAGAGGCCGTGGTTTCGGCAGCGGTTCCGGACCCCGTTTCAGAGGGAGCATCGTTGCGGACGTGCATTTTCATTTCCGTTGGAGCAGCGTGGCTGTATTTCGAATGCGGGACTGTAGAGGGAACCGCGCTTTGCGATAGAGCAAAAACGGCATATCGGTCTCCGCTGGTGGAATGGATAGAGTATGGCAACATGACTACCAACGCGCGACGGCTGGCGGCCGATTTCGACATCGAGAAACTGACGCCGGAATACTATGCCGATCCCTACCCGACCTATCGTGCACTGCGGGAGCACGAGCCGGTCAAGCTCATGCCCAACGGATCCTACTTTCTGACGCGTTATGACGATCTGGTCGCCGCCTACAAGAACACAAAGCTGTTCAGCTCGGACAAGAAGAAGGAATTCGCGCCGAAATTCGGAGCTTCCCTGCTCTACGAGCACCACACCACGAGCCTCGTCTTCAACGATCCGCCCGCCCATACCCGCGTGCGGCGACTGATCATGGGCGCGCTGTCGCCGCGCGCGATTCTCGAGATGGAACCAGGCCTGATCGCCTTGGTGGATCGTCTGCTCGATACGATTGCGGCAAAGGGAGACGTCGATCTGATCGAGGATTTTGCCGCCGCGATTCCGATCGAGGTGATCGGCAATCTGCTCGACGTGCCCGAGGTGGAACGCGCGCCATTGCGGGGCTGGTCGCTGGCTATACTGGGGGCGCTCGAGCCCGTGATATCAGCCGAGGCGTTTACCCGCGGCAACAACGCGGTGAAAGAATTTCTCGGCTACCTGGAAACTCTGGTCGCGCGGCGACGCCAGAGGCCCGGCAACCCCGAGCGCGACGTGCTGACTCGGCTGATCCAGGGCGAAGACAATGGCGAGCGGTTGACCGAGAAGGAACTGCTGCACAACTGCATCTTCCTGCTCAATGCCGGCCACGAGACTACTACCAACCTGATCGGCAATGGACTGGTGGCGTTGTCCGCGAGCCCGACGCAGAAGAAGCGGCTTATCGATAATCCCGCTTTGATTAAGACCGCGGTTGAGGAAATCCTGCGATACGAGAGCTCGAACCAGCTCGGCAACCGCATGACGACGGAGCGCGTCGAGCTCGGCGGCGTGACAATGGCCGCCGGCACCTCGGTCACGCTGTGCATCGGAGCAGCCAACCGCGATCCCGCGCAATTCAACGACCCGGAAAATCTCGATATCGGCCGCACGCCGAACCGGCATCTTGCATTCGGTACCGGCGCGCATCAATGCGCCGGCATGGCGCTGGCGCGGCTCGAAGGCGCGATCGCGATCTCAAGGTTTCTGGCGCGGTTTCCGCACTTCGCCTTGAAGGGCCCGCCGGTACGTGGCGGCCGCGCCCGCTTTCGCGGATTCTTGAGCATACCCTGCGCGATCGGCCATGGCGCAATTGGAATGGAATGGCGGAATTTGAGCGAATGACCCTGCTTCATCACAGACGATCAGCGCGGTTCGCGGCTCCGTAAGACTACCTAGTCGTGGGAAAAGATGACGACTCTTTAACCCCGCAGAAGCTTCTCGATGCGAATTTGGGACAGTTGATTCGGGCAGCCCTCACTCAAATTCTGGTTGATGCAAGCCATGCGCTTTTCCATCGGACTTCGTATTTACAGCATTATCGGTCTCAGCTTCTGCGGTTTGATCGGGCTGGCGGTGATGCAGGCCGGCAACCTCGCGGACTCGCTCAAGAAGCAACGCCAGGATGAGCTGAGCCACCTCACGCAAGTCGCCCTGAGCATCGCCCGCGAAGAACACGATGCAGCGGTGCGCGACCATTCGGCGGTCGATGTCGCGCAGAAGAATGCGGCTGCCCGAATCTCGAAACTTCGATACGGCAATGATGATTATTTCTGGATCAACGACCTCACCCCGCGAATGATCATGCATCCGGCGAAGCCGGAGTTGAACGGCCAGGACCTTGCCGGCATCAAGGATCCCGACGGCAAGCGCCTTTTCGTCGAATTCGCGGATGTCGTGAAGAGCAAAGGCTCGGGCTTCGTCGAATATCAGTGGCCGAAGCCCGGCAAGGACGCGCCGCAGCCGAAACTGTCTTATGTCGCGGGATTTGAGCCGTGGGGCTGGGTCATTGGCACCGGTGTCTACGTCGACGACTTGCAGGCCCAACTCTGGGAGAGCGCGAGCAAGGTGGTCGTTGTCGCGCTGATCGTGGTTGGTCTTTTGGGTGTCGTCACCCTGCTCATTGCGCGCACAATGTCATCGGCGCTGGTTGCGATGACGTCTGCTGTCACCAAACTTGGCGAAGGCAATTTCGGTATCGAGCTGCCCGGGCTCGATCGCGGTGACGAGCTCGGCGACATGGCGCGTTCGATCGAGCAATTCAAGGTCAAGGCCGCGGAGAAAGCCCGCAACGAGGCAAATCTCGAAGAGGAACGCCGACAGGTTGCCGAACAGGCCAAGGGCAAAGCCTTGCAGGAAATGGCCGAAACGGTCGAGCGCGAAACCAACGCTGCGGTCGGCGAAGTCGCAACCGGCACCGAACGGATGGCCGGCAACGCGGTCTCGATGACCGACAGCGCATTGCTGCTCGAAAGAAACAGCAGCAGCGTCGCCGCCGCCGCCGAGGAAGCCCTGGCCAACGCCCAGACGGTCGCAAAGGCCTCCTCGCAATTGAGCGCCTCCATCGCCGAAATTGCCTCCCAGGTAAAATCGTCACGGGCATTGACACTTGAAGCTGTGACGGCTTCGGCCCAGGCGCAGTCGACCATTTCCAAGCTGTCCGAGGCCGCTGGCAAGGTCGGTGCGGTGACGAACCTGATCAGCGAGATCGCAAGCCAGACGAACCTGCTGGCGCTGAATGCGACGATCGAAGCCGCCCGCGCCGGTGAGGCAGGACGCGGCTTTGCCGTGGTGGCCTCCGAAGTCAAGTCGCTGGCGGAACAGACCGCCAAGGCCACCAGCGAAATCGCGCAGCAGATCACGGAAATCCAGGATGCGACGCAGGCGTCGGTGGCTTCGATCATCGGCATTGGCGAGGTCATTCGCAATGTCGATTCAGTTTCATCGATTATTGCCAAAGCCATTGAGGAGCAAAACACGGTCACGGTGGAAATCTCCCGCACGGTCGAGGAGACCTCGCTTGCAGCTCGCGAGGTGGCATCGCAGATCGTTTCCGTCTCCAATGAGGCTGCCGAGACCGGCCGGCGCGCATCGGAAATCCGCGACGGTTCTGCCGAGATTGCCAGCAAGGTCGACCTGCTTCGCGCCACCCTCGTCAGGGTGATCCGCACCTCGACAAGCGATGTCGACCGCCGGATTTCCGCCCGCGTCGATATTCGCCGTCCGGCCACACTCAAGCTACTGGGCAGATCAGCCAGGGTCGTCGTGGGCGAGCTCTCTTTGGGAGGCGCGATGATCGACGAATCTTATCCCGACGTTCCCGTCGATACGCCGATCACGCTCGTCATCGATGGCGTCGCAGCCGAGTTAAATGGCTTCGTCGCACGCAAGGATGCCAACGCTACGCTCGTGAGATTTGAATTGTCGGAAGGGGCCGACAAGATCGTCGCCGAACTGGTTTCAACCCGTCGGGCCGCGTGAGCGCCAACGCGCCCTACACCACCGTGCGATGCCGTTCGATGCAGGTCCGCAAAACCTCGTCCATCGGCTTTGCCCACCAGTCGTCGGAGAATATCTCGATCTCGGAATAGCCGGCAAATCCTTGCGCCTCGACCGCGCGGCGTACCGATTGGATGTCGATCACGCCGTCACCCATCATGCCGCGGTCGTTGAGAATGTCCGTGGTCGGCACCAGCCAGTCGCAGACGTGGAACGCCAGCAGGCGATCTCTTCCGGCTCGCGAAATCTGCGGCAGCAATTCCGGGTCCCACCAGATGTGATAGACGTCGAGCGCGACGCCGAGCGCGCCGCTGCGGTTCGGGTCGAGGCGGTCGCAGACATCGAGCGCCTGCTTGGTGGTGTTGACGCAGGCGCGGTCGGCGGCATAGGCGGGATGCAGCGGCTCGATCGCCAGCGGCATTTCCGCCGTTCGCGCATATTCCATCATCTCGGCGATGGCGTCCTCGACCTGGGCGCGCGCCGCTGCGATATCCTTCGAGGCCGCGCTTCCCGGCCGCGAATATTGCGGCAAACCCCCGACCACCAGCACGATGCAGGGCGCGCCCAGCGCTTTGGCCTCCTCGACCGCCCGGCGGTTGTCGTCGCGCGCCTCGGTGCGGTGGGCGGCGTCGGATGTGAACATGCCGCCACGGCAATAGCCCGACAGCTCAAGGCCAGCATCGCGCACCGCGCGCGCCGCGCGGTCGAGCCCGACGGCGGCGACCTGGTCACGCCAGGGATCGATGGCGCGGATACCGTGCCGCGCGCAGGCGTCGATGATTTGCAGGAGGTCGCCCTGCTTGCGGACGGTCGCGGTGTTGAGCGACAGCCAGCGATGATCGGCCGAAAAATCCCGCATCACGCCTCGATGCCGCGGAGCGCAAGCACCGCTTTCATGCGCCGCGTCGCGAGCTCGGGATTGGCGAGCAGCCCCGCCTGGTCCGCCAGCCGAAACAGCTCGGAAAGATGCAGCGTCGAGCGCGTGCTCTCCTGCCCGCCGACCATCGTGAAATGATCCTGATGACCGTTGAGATAGGCCATGAACACGATGCCGGTCTTGTAGAAGCGGGTCGGCGCCCCAAAGATGTAGCGCGACAGCGGCACTGTCGGCCCCAGCACGTCGTGGAAGCCAGCCGCATCGCCGGCGGCCAGCCGCGACAGCGCATAGGAGGCCGCAGGCGCGATCGCATCGAAAATGCCGAGCAGCGCATGCGAGAAGCCCTGCTCGTCGCCGGCGATCAGTTCGGCGTAGTTGAAATCGTCGCCGGTATACATCTTCACATTCTTGTCGAGCCGCCGTCGCATGTCGATCTCGCGGCTCTTGTCGAGCAGCGAAACCTTGACCCCGTCGACCTTCGCCGCGTTGGCGTTGATGACACCGACCGCGACATCCATCGCCTGGTCGAGGTCCGAGGTGCCCCAGTAATTCGCCAGCGCCGGATCGAACATGTCGCCGAGCCAGTGGATGATCACGGGCTGGGCCACCTGCGACAACACGCGGTCGTATACCTTGGCGTAGTCGTCGGGACTGCGGCCGATCTTGGCGAGCGCCCGCGACGCCATCAGGATGATGCGCCCACCCGCCTTCTCGATCTCCGCAATTTGTTCTTCGTAGGCGCGGATCACGTCGTCCAGGCTCTTGGCGTCCTCGGGCGCGAGATGATCGGTGCCGGCGCCGGAAAACACCAGCGCATTGCCTCGCGCCTTCGCGGCCCTCACCGAGCGCTGGATCAATTCCAGCGAGGTCGGCCAGTCCAGCCCCATGCCGCGCTGCGCGGTGTCCATGGCCTCCGCAACGCCAAGGCCTAGATCCCAGACATGCTCGCGGAACGCAATCGTCTTGTCCCAGTCGACCGCCGCCGTCAGCCAGGGATCGACATCGGCGAGCGGATCCGAGACACACATGGGCCGCGGAAAACGCCACCCGGTTCAGCGTGCCCTGAAGTTTTGCGGGAAACGCGCGCGACGCCGCGAGCCGATAGGTCTCGATCGATCGATTGGCGCTCGGCAATTTCAGCTGATACGACGAGACGGGCAGAACCGGCTTGTTCATGACGGCGATCTCCTCACACCTTGATCGGGGCGACGTCGACCCAGCGCCGCTCGCGCCAGCTCTGTAGCGCGCATTCGGCGAGTTGCACGCCCTTGGCGCCTTCCAGCAGCGTATATTTGTACGGCGCGTCCTCGCAGACGTGGCGAATGAACATTTCCCACTGCTCCTTGAAGCCGTTGTCGTAGGTCGTGTTCTCCGGCAGCTTCTGCCAGTCGCCGTAGAAATCATGCAGGCGCTTTTCGTCCGGGTTCCACACCGGCCGCGGCGTCGCCTGCCGGGCCTGGATCATGCAATCGGAAAGACCGGCCACCGCCGAGCCGTGGGTGCCGTCGACCTGGAAGGTGACGAGGTCGTCGCGATAGACCCGCGTCACCCAGCTCATGTTGATATGCGCGATCACGCCGCCCTTGAGGCGGAAGGTCGCGTAGGCGGAATCATCCGCGGTCGCCCTGTACTTCTTGCCCTTCTCGTCCCAGCGCTCGGGAATATCCGTGGTGCCGAGGCAGCTCACGCTTTCGACCTCGCCGAACAGATTGTCGAGCACGTAGCGCCAGTGGCAGACCATGTCGAGGATGATGCCGCCGCCGTCTTCGCTGCGGTAGTTCCACGATGGCCGCTGCGCTTCCTGCCAGTCGCCTTCGAACACCCAGTAGCCGAATTCGCCGCGCACCGAGAGCATGCGGCCGAAGAAGCCGGAATCGCGCAGGAACGCGAGCTTCTTCAGACCGGGCAGGAACAGCTTGTCCTGCACCGTGCCATGCTTGAGGCCTTTGCCGTTGGCGAGCTTCACCACCGCCACGGCCTCCTCGAGATTGGTCGCGATCGGCTTTTCGCAATAGACGTGCTTGCCGGCGTTGATCGCCTTGGTCAGCAGCGAGGGCCGCGCCTGCGTGGTCGCGGCATCGAAGAAGACGGCATCGTTCTTGTCGGCCAGCGCCTTGTCGAGATCGGTGGTCCAGCGCGCGACCGCGAACCGTTTGGCCAGACGTTCGACCTTGTCCGCGTCGCGGCCGACCAGGATCGGATCGGGCATGATGCGGTCGCCATTGGAAAGCACCACGCCGCCCTGGTCGCGGATCGCGATGATGGAGCGGATCAGATGCTGGTTCAGCCCCATGCGGCCGGTGACACCGTTCATGATCACGCCGAGGCGTTGCGTCGTCATAGTGATTGCTCCTGCAGGATTTTTGGTTTTGGTTGTTGAAGTGCCGTCATCGCCGACCACACCGGATGCACGGATGAGGCAAAGCCCGGCGACGTCAGCGATCCCGTCAACAGGTCGCCGCCGTGGATGGCCAGCCGGATGCCGTTGCCGTCGCGGACGTAGAGATCGGGATGCGCTGCGAGAAACGACTCCGCCTCGCCGGCAGGCGCGTCGCCAAACCCGTCGACATAATGGTGGCCGTTGCGCTCGGCGTGGGTGACGCCGATCAGCGCACCAAGCGCAAGATCCTGTTGCACGCCGAGCCCGGCCTGACAGGTCAGGTCTTCGGCCGTGACAAAGAATTTTCCGCCCTCCGCGCTCCATTTGGCGGCGCGGGCCGCATTGACGATCGACTTGTAGATGCCCTTGCAGGATTTCGACGAAATGCCGCGATAGCCGAGGGCGCGCGCCGCCGGGAAGGCGTCATAGGAATCGTCGGCTTCGTCGATGATGAAATCGTGTCCGGCGAGCGAGCCGAAGCGGCGAGGCGCGGGTGATATCGCGCGGCATCGGCTGCTCGATATAGAGCAATTTCGCCGCGATTGGCTGCAACGCGGCATCACGATCGAGACGATCGACCAGCGCGGTCAAGCCCTGCGAGGTCGGCATATTGCTCGTTGGCATCCAGCGTGACGCGATAGTCATGCCGCATCGGCGCGAGTTCATAGCCGATGCGGGCGAGGCGTGCGGCATCCGCGTCGGGATCGCCGTTGAGCTTGAGCTTGAAATAGCGGGCGCCGGCATTTTCGCCTGTATCGGCGACGCCGCAGGTGCCCTCGATCCGGTCATCGAGGCCGACGGTATGCCTGATCGCGACGCGCTCGAGCCGCCGGCTCCGCGCCAGAAACTGCGCGATGTCCTCGTCCGCAAGATCAGGCGACAACCGCGCATCGATCCCGGCAACATTGCCCGCCATCCCGTCGAAGAAATTGACGTCCATGCCGCGCAACAGCGCATCCAGGATCGCCTTGTCGATCTCCGCGGGCCCATAGGCGGCCGCAAGCGGCGGGATATTTTCCTTTGCGCAGGCCTCGACCTGCGCCGCGATACGCGAGGCATGCAGGCCGAACGCGGTCTCGAAGCCGGGTCCGGCGAGATAGAGCTCGCGTGCGATTTCAAGCGAGCGCCTGAGCTCCGCCACCGTCTGCTCGGGCGAAAGGTCGGGACGCTTGTCGAACCATTTCGGCACCATCAATTCGGCGCTGGCGCCGAGGCAGGCGCGACCGCCTTCGATTTCGATCTCGGCGCGCACGAAAGCTTGCGAAGCGGCATTGACGACAACGGCGCCGAACCGGAACGGCCGGATGAAACGTACCGGGCGTTCGAAAAGCGCGATGTCCCGCACGGCCAGACGCAGCGGCATGATATTCAATCCAGCGCGCTTTGGGTGAAGAAATGCTTGCGGATCCGCTGCACCAGCTCGGTGAACACCGGATCGGCCATGGCGTCGAGCGAGCGCGGACGCGGCAGCGGCACGTCGTAGATCGCGGCGATCGCGCCGGGCCGCTCGGTCATGACCAGCACGCGATCGGCGAGAAACACGGCTTCCGGAATCGAATGGGTGATCAGCAGCACGGTCTTTCCGGTTTCGCGCTGGATGCGCATCAGCTCGACGTTCATGCGCTCGCGCGTCATGGCATCCAGCGCGCCGAACGGCTCATCCATCAGAATGATCTTGGGATCGTGCACCAGCGCCCGGCAGATCGACGCGCGCTGCTGCATGCCGCCGGACAATTGCCAGGGCAGCTTCCGCTCGAAACCCTCAAGCCCGACCAGCTTCAACAGCGCCTTCGCGCGCGGCAGATATTCCTCGCGCGACAGCCGCTTCATGTCGATCGGCAGCATCACGTTGTTGAGAATGTTGCGCCAGGGCAGAAGCAGCGAATTCTGGAACACGATACCGACATTGCCGTGCGGCTTGTCGACCTTCGCGCCCTCGACGAAAATCTCGCCGGTGGATGGCGGCAGCAGCCCGGAGATCATCTTCAAGAGCGTGGACTTGCCGCAGCCGGACGGCCCGACCACGACAAAGAACTCGCCGGTGTTGATATGGAAATCCAGCGGCCGCAGCGACGGCACCTCGCCATCGCGCGACCGGTAGGTTTTCGACACGCCGGACAGTTGAATTCCCGGCTGGCCTGAGGCCGCGCGATCGGACACGACGCGAAGATGCGCGCCGGATTGATTGGCGGTTGATGTTTTGGTCGCGGCGTTCATTCAGCACGTTCCATTTCGAAGGCCTTGCGCATGTTCCAGTTGGATTGACGCACGATCGCACTCGCTGCGGCCTCATGGTTCGAGACGCCCCACTTCGCGGGGCTCCTCACCATGAGGGGCTCGACCTCATCCTGAGGAGGCTGCGCAGCAGCCGTCTCGAAGGATGAAGCCAGACCACCGGGAAACGCACTACTTCGGCAGATAATCATTGGTGTAAAACGCCTTCGGGTTTTCCTTGGCCTTGGCGTCGAGGCCGCCATATTCGACCATCAGATTGACGGTGTCGGTCATGTTCTGATCGGTCACCTGGAACGGGCGCTTGGCTTTGGTTTCCGGCGTGCGGTAGAGCGGGATCGTCAGCTCAAAACCCTGCGTCAGCGTGCCGATCTTGCCGCCCTTCGGATTGGCGTCGAGGATCGATTGCGCGGCCCCCTTCGGGTCCTTCTCGGCGGCTTCCACGGCCTTGGTGGTCGCGGCCATGAAACGCTTGACCAGATCGGCGTTGGCCTTGACGTAATCGCTATTGGCGATGATCCCCGAGCTCACCATGTTGATGCCATAGTCGGCGAACTTGATCGGATAGACGTCCTTGCCGGTGGCGTCCTTGATCTTCATCGACTGGTCCATGACGTAACCGAGCAACAGATCGGCCTGTCCGTTGATCACGGCGTTGAGCTTGGTCTGGCCATCGCCGGCGACGGTGGTGAAGTCGCTTTCCTTCAAGCCGGTCTTTTTCAGGAACAGCGGCCAGATCTGCGTCATGGAATCCGCCGGCGTGATCGCCACGGTCTTGCCCTTGATGTCCTCCGGCTTCCTGATGTTCTTGTCGACAAGACCCATCGCCGACATCGGGCTCGTCTGCAGCAAGACGCCGACGGCGATCACCGGCGCGCCCTTGACCGCGGCGCGCATCATGGTGGGCACGTCGACATAACCAAAGTCGGCGGTCTTGGCGGCGACCGCTTGCGTGGTTGCCGCCGAGCCACGGCCTTCCTGAATTTCGAGATCGATATTCTCGGCCGCATAGATGCCCTTGGCCTTGCCGTAATAGAACGGCGCGTGCTCGCCATAGACATACCAGTTGAGCATCAGCACGACCTTGTCCGCCGCCGCTGCAGGCATCGTCGCAAGCACTGTCCAGATCAGCGCCGTAGCAAGCGCCGCCATCAATCGCACCATTTTGTTTCTCCCTTACCCTTGTTGTTCGTCTTTTGCGAGGAGCAACGCGACGAAGCAATCCATTCTTCCGTTGTGTCACAATGGATTGCTTCGTGGAGCCTGTCATCGGGCGCGCATTCGCGCGACCCGTTGGCTCGCAATGACGGCCACTACCTCATTCCGCTTACGCGGCGAAAATGACCTCCTCGCGCTGGCTGACATGCCAGGGCACCACCAGGCGCTCGATCCGGTCCACGATCCAGAACAGGACAACGCCGAGCAGCGCCAGGATCACCAGTGCCGCGAACATCGTCGGCAGGTCGAAGGTGCCGATCGAGCGCTGCAGCACATAGCCGATGCCCGAATTGGAACCGACGAATTCACCGACCACGGCGCCAACGACCGCCAGCGTCACCGAAACCTTCAAGCCTGAAAAGATCGCCGGCATCGCGTGCGGCAGATTGACCGCGCAGAAGACGTGGAAGCGGCTGCCCTGCATGGCGCGCGCCAGATCGACCATATCGGGATCGACCGACTTGAACCCCTGCACGGCGGAAACCACTACCGGGAAAAACCCCAGAAGAAATGCCGAGATCACTTTCGGGAAGATGCCGAAGCCGAACCAGACCACGAACAGCGGCGCGATCGCGATCTTCGGCACCGATTGCGAGAACACCAGCAGCGGATAGACGTAGCTCTCCACCGTCTTCGATCCCGCGATCAGCATGGCAACGGGAATTCCGAACAGCGGCCGACAGCAGGAAGCCGCAGATCGTCGCATAGGTGGTGGGCCAGGCCTGGCGGGCGAGTTCCGGCCAATCCTGCCACAGCACGGCGACGACATCGGCCGGCGCCGGAATTTGATAGGGCGGAATCCTGAACAGCCGAATGGCCAGATCCCAGGCGACGACAATGAAAATCAGGAACAGAAACGGACGGACCCACGCCGCGTTCAGCGCCTTCGACACGCCACCTAGGTTCTGCGGTTCGGCCAATTTCCTCTCCTGTGCGTCTTTGCGGCAGAAATTAACCCGTTGGATAATTACTGTCCAGCGCTTTCCGGCGCGGTAAAATTGCCCGCCGTCCGTCATGCCCGGCCATGACGGACGGCCGGCTGCTTCGCATCAAACGGTATGGTGCAGCGGGACCGGCACCTTTGGCCCCTTATCCTTCCCGAACGTCGCGAATGATTTCCCGGTCAGGGCCGCCAGCACCAGCGCGATCATGTGGTCGAGACGCTCGTCCCGGGCCTGTTCGTTGAGCAGGTCGCGGCCAAAGATCACGCTCAGGGTCGCGCTGTTCGACAGATAGAAGAAGCACAACGCCGCGATCGAGATGTAAAGCTGCACCGGATCGACCGCGACGACAAAATCGCCGCTTTCGACGCCGCGCCGCACCACCGTGCGGATCATCTCGACGAACGGCGAATGCATCGATTTGACCTTGGTGGAGCGTTTGAGATGGCGGGCGCCAACCAGATTCTCGGTGTTCAACAGCGCCAGGAATTCCGGATTGCGCAGGAAATAGTTCCAGGTGAAGTCGATCAGACGCGCGATCGCCTTCGGCGGATCGAGGTGTTCGAGATCGAGCCCGCGCTCCTCGACCCTGATCTTCTCATAGGCGCCTTCCAGCACCGCGAGATAGAGTTCGTCCTTTTTGCCGACGTGGTAATACAGCATGCGCTTGTTGGCGCCGGCTTTCGCCGCGATCCGGTCGACGCGCGCGCCGGCAAGCCCATGGGCGGCAAACTCCTGCTTCGCGGCCTCGAGAATGCGAAGCCGCATCCCTTCCGGATCGCGCTGCCATTTTTGCATTCGCTTCGTCTTGATCAAGACTGTCGCCCGTTCATTCAGGGAAACCGCATGTAGCACGCAAACCGCGCTTTGAGAATGAAATCGGGCGCCTCTTCCCCTCTCCCCTTGTGGGAGAGGGTGGCGCACTCGAGCGAAGCGAGAGCGCGACGGGTGAGGGGTCTCTATCCGCGGAGAAAGACCCCTCACCCGCCCACGATACTTCGTATCGTGCGCACCCTCTCCCGCAAGGGGAGAGGGAAAGAAAGACGATCACCCCCGCGCCGTCCGCTCCAGCAACAGCGTGTGGACGCCGCAGGTGCCATCCCGCACGCTCATCACCCGCGTGCCCGGCTTGCGGCCGGCGCGCACCTCCGAGACGCCTACTCCGGCCGCCACCAGCCGCGCGCGGGTCGCGTCGATGTCGGCGACCCTGAAGCTCAGTCCCCATAATTTGTCGTGGGTCTGGTCGCTGCCGGCGACCGGCCGCTTCACCACCTCGACGATCAGATCGCCGCAGCGGAAGAACATCAGCTGGCCCCACTCCTGATGCGAGCGGTCGAGCGCCATGTCGAGGCCGAGCCGTGCGCCAAAAAGCGCCGCCGCGCGTTCGGGATCCTCGGTCGAAACCACGACATGATCGAGGCCCAGGATCGGCGCGTCTGCCGTCGCGGCCGAGGGCGGGCGCGCCTGCGCCAGTTCGAGGAAAAACATCCGGACGCCCCGCGTCAGATCGGTCGCCGCGCGCGTGCGCTTCCAGCGCAACGTCGCAGCCGAGCCCAGATCGCGGCTTTCGACCTCGGCGACTGGATCCGGTTTCAGCGCCACGCGATCGAGCCTGCGATGCATTTTGGCGATATCGTCGACACGGAAACAGATGCTGGCGAGCCCCTCGCCCCAGATCTTGATCACCTCGCGAATGCGATCCGCCACAGGCGAGCTGCCGGCCGGCGCCATCAGCTCGAGCGTCATGTTGTCGAGGGTGAACAGCACGGCCTCGGAGCCGTCGCTTTGGCTACGCCAGGACGGGCTGCGCCCAAGCAGCACCTGATAGGCCCTGGCGCCGGCCGCAATGTCCTCGACCAGCACGACGACGTGATCGAGACCGGAGATCACAGGAACAGTCCCCGCGCATTCTTCGCGGCGCGGACTTTTTCCACGGCGAACTGGCTCACCGCCACGTCGAACACCGGACCGGATTGGACGGTCATCGTCGCTCCCTTCGTCAAAGGAACCCGGAACAGCCGCCGGCCGTTGGATCGGCGCGACAGATGGACGCCCTTTAGATGGTTCTTGGACGGTCGTAGTCCGGCCACATGGCCATCTCAAGCGATTTTATGGAGGGGCTTTTGCGAATAATTTCAGCGAAGGATCCGGCCTGACCGGTGCTAATGTACGGCGCCGGCCGGGACCACCCTTAAGCCACGACGGAAAACGAATGCAGGCCCTTTTCATCGGACAAACCTATATCGACGTGACCTTCATTACCGACCACATGCCGACCGGCGACGAGAAGCACGTCGCAAAGGCCTATGCGGTCTCGTTCGGCGGCAACGCCGTCACCGCGGCATTCTGCTGCGCCAAGCTCGGAATTGTGCCGGACTTGATCGCCACCGTCGCCAATGACTGGCTGGGGCGGATGTTTCAGGACATGAGCGCGAAGTATGGAATCTCGATCCATCCGCGCAAGGTCAACTCCTCGTCGCTGTCGTTCATCATGCCCAAGGACGGCAAACGCGCCATCGTGCGCTGCCGCGACGACGAGCATATCCACCCCTTCCCGCTTCTGAACCTCGGCGGCTGCCGCGCCCTGCACGTCGATGGTCACCAGCCGGACGCCGCGATCCATTACGCGAGACTGTGCCGCGAGGACGGTATTCTGACGTCGCTGGATGGTGGCGGCCTGCGCACCAACACCCACGAGCTCCTGGAATTCATCGACGTCGCCATCGTCGCCGAGCGCCTGTGCGAGCAGATGGACCTGACGCCGGAGAAGATGCTGGACTATCTCAAGAGCCGCGGTTGTCGGGTCGGCGGCGTCACCCTGGGCGAACGTGGCCTGCTCTGGTTTGACGAGACCGGCGCCGTTCGCTCGATGCCCGCCCTTCCGATTCCGCGCGAACGCGTGCTCGATACCAATGGCGCCGGCGACGTGTTTCACGGCGCCTATGTCTATTCCTACCTCGCCAGTCCCGGCAAAAGCTGGCAGGACCACTTCGAATTCGCCCGCGCGGCCTCGACCTACAAGATCCAGCGACTGGGTAACGAAGCCGGATTGCCGACGCTGGCCGACATCGAAGCCGTGCGGAAGGAGTTCGCGGTCAGCGCATAGGGACGCGCTAAGCCAAGGCCGCCTTCAAATCGAAACTCAAGTCCGCCGCCTGTTCCGGTTCGATCGAACGGTTCAGCCCAAGAATCTTGCGTCCGAACACGTGGTCGGCGGCGCGGTTGACCGACTCGATGCCGACCAGCTGTCCGGATTTGTAGCAGAAAGCCGAGAACGATCGCGCCTCGCGATCGCCGCGTACGACCACGCGGTCATATCCGGTGGTGAGCCCCGCGATCTGAAGCTTGTCGTCGCCCTGGTCGCTCCAGAACCACGGCAGGCCGTCATAGGTCTTGGCGTCGCCGGTCAACCGCGCCGCCACGCAGCGCGCGTGATCGGTGGCGTTCTGCACCGACTCCAGCCGCAACGAGCCGCCGAAGCGAGGGCTTGCGAACAACGCACAATCGCCGATTGCCGAGATATTGGGATCTGCAGTCAAGAGTTGTTCGTTGACGATGATACCGGACGCGACCGGCAGGCCGGCTTCCGCCGCCAGCTCGACATTGGGCAAGACACCGACACCGACCACCACCAGATCCGCCGGTATATGGCGGCCGTCGCTGAGGCTGACGCCGGCAACCCTGGCACCGTTGCCTTCAATACTGGTGGCCTGCACGCCGAGATGAATGCGGATGCCCGCCGCGGTGTGGCGCGCCTGAAAGTAGTCGGAGATTTCGGCCGTGACCGCGCGCGCCATGACGCGCGTCCCGAGTTCGACCACATCCACCTCGAGCCCCTTGGCGCGTGCGGTCGCAGCGAATTCGAGGCCGATGAAACCAGCACCGATCACCACGACATGCTTCGCCGTGCCGATACGCTGCCGCAATGCCTCGCTCTCGTCGAGGATTCGCAGGTATCGAACGTCCTCCAGGTTGGCGTTGGGGAGATCGAGCAGGCGGTTGCGCGCGCCGGTGGCGAGCACCAGATGCCCGTAATCGAGAAAAGAACCGGATGCGAGCAAGAGTCGCTGCGCGGCGCGATCGACGAAGGCGGCGCGGTCGCTGATCAGTTCGATGTTCTGGTCGCGATAGAATTTGTCCGGCCGGAACATCAGGCTGTCGGGACGGCCCTCACCCTTCAGATAGGCCTTGGACAATGGCGGCCGCTGATACGGCAGATGCGCCTCGTCGTTGATCAGACAGATGCGCTCACCGAAGCCGTGCTGCCGCAACGACGCCGCGACCTGGAAGCCCGCGTGGCCCGCGCCGACGATGATAACCGGTCCTGAAGTCATCGGGGCACCCCAACTGAAAGGGCACAGGAACTACCCATGTCGTCTCCTCTTTCTACCGATGCTGGCTTGCCCCTCTCGTCGTCTAGGGGGCGGCGCTCGTGGCCGCGTCCCGAACGGCGGGGGCAATTTTTGGCCTCATGGTTCAAAGAGCCGCAAGAGCGTCTCTGCCCGGGAGGGAAGTAAGGCTACATCTTGCAGACTTGCCGGGGATTGTCACCTCTTCCCTTCTGATATTTAAATGCGGGACACGTTATCCGGCCCCCAGAGGCTTTTTTCAGATGCCGACTTCCGCACAGGCTACGCCCTCTTCACCCGACGATCCGGCCCTGCTCAGGATCGACGGCCCGATTGCCACGATCACGCTCAACCGCCCGGCGGCGTTCAACTCCATCGACCTTGCGATCGCGAAAAAGCTCGAACAGCTCAGCGCGGAAGTCGAGTCTTCGGACGAAATAAGGGTGCTTGTGATCGAGGGCGAAGGCCGCGCGTTCTGCGGCGGCGGCGATCTGCAGACCATCGGCGCCGCTGCCGAGGCCGATACCATTGCACCTGTCGTGGGCGAGCTGCTGCAGCACTATCATGCCTTCATCACGACGCTGCGGCGGATGCCGAAGATCGTGCTGGCAAGCGTCCACGGCTCGGCCGCCGGTGCCGGGCTTTCGCTCGCCTTTGTCGCCGACCTCTGCATCGCGGCCGAAGACGCCCGCTTCACCCCAGCCTATGCCAAGCTCGGTGTATCTCCCGATGGCGGCGGTACCGTCGGCGTGGTGGCGAGCGTCGGCGCGCGCCGGGCCATGCAGATCTATCTCGCCGAAGACAGCTTTTCGGCCGTGCAAGCCTTTTACTGGGGTCTGGTCGCCAAGGTCGTTCCAGCGGTTGAACTCAAGGCTGCGACCCGCGAACTGGCGCATCGGCTGGCGCAAAACGCGCCTGCGGCACTGGCGGCGACCAAGGCGCTGATTCATCGCGCGCCGGTCACGCCGATCGAGCAGCAACTCGAGGCCGAGCGCGACGCCATCATCGACTGCATGCACACCGATGAGTTCCGCGCCGCGGTGAAGAAATTCACGAGCAAGGGGAAGTAGGTCCGATACTTCTCCGGGAGTCGTCCCCGCGCGCGTGATAGCCACCGGAATCGTTGTTACACAAGACGTCGGCCAACCTGCCATGACCGAGAAACAACGCGGTATGGGTCCCCTGCTTTCGCAGGGACGACAGAAAAGTCAATTCGGGCAGATATACCCTGTCCCCGCAGGCGACTTGAAGCAGCCGACCGATTCCGGAATGACATGCTTCGGCAGCCACAGCACTACCTTGGGGAAATAGATCGTAAACGTGATGGTCGCCAGGAACACGACGTAGATCGGCAGCGCCGCGCGTAGCGCCTTGCCGAAACTGACGTCGACGAATTTCGAGGCCATGAGCAGCACGAGCCCGTAAGGGGGCGTGATCAGGCCGAACGCCAGGGTGGCGATCAGCACCACGCCCATATGAACCCCGTTGATGTCGCCGGCCTGGGTCAGCGCGTTGACCAGCGGCATGAAGATGATGATGGTCGGCACCGGCTCGATGAAATCGCCCACCACGGTGAACAGCAGCACCAGCAGCAGCATCATGTATTGCGGATCGCTGCCGGCAATCGAGGTGATCCAGTCGGCGATGACGATGGCGCCGCGCAAATACGCCAGCATCCAGCCGAAGGCGTTGGCGGCGCCGATGGTGATCAGCGGCAGCGAAAAGATCAGCCCGGCCAGACAGAAGTCGTAAGGAATCTTCCTGATGTGCCCGCGATTGAGCGCGGGGATCACGACCGCGATGATCCATATCACCGCGACGACGCCGGCCTCCGTCGGCGTGAACCAGCCGGTGAGAATGCCGCCGAGCAGGATCACCGGAATCATCAGCGGCAGCGCGGCATCGCCGGCCGCGAACACGATCTGACGCAACGGCGCCCGCGGCTTGCGCATGCCGGAGGGTCCGAAGAAGTAGCAATAGATCATCAAGCCGAAGCCGATCATCAACCCCGGCACGACGCCGGCCATGAACAAACCTGCGATCGAGACGTTGCCGACGGCACCATAGACCACGGCCGTGATGCTCGGCGGCACCAATGCTGCGATGGTGGAAGCGGACGCGATGATCGCGGCGATGAAAGCGGGACTATAGCCTTCGCGCTTCATCGGCCCGCCCAGCGCACGGCTCATGACCGCGACGTCGGCAGTGGTCGATCCCGACATCTCCGAGAAGAACATGCTGAAGACGACGACGACCTGCGACAGCCCGCCTCTGATATGTCCGACCAGCGACAAGGAGAGATTGGCGATCCGCACCACGACATTGGCCGAACTCATGAGTTCGCCGACCAGGAGGAAAAACGGGATGGCGAGCAGCGCTTCCGAATCCACGCCATCGAAGACCTTCTGGACGATCGCGGCCAGCGAAACGTCGGTCAGCAGCGCTCCGACAAAGACGCCCGCCATCAGCGAAAACGGCACCGGCACGCCGAGATAGCCGAAGAACAGAAAGCAGAACGACATCAGCGCCAGGATAACCGGTGCACTCACGGCCGCGTCCTCTGGATACCGGTCTCGACCGGCGAAATCGAAACCTCCTCATCCAGCGGCTCCGGATGGTCAAATCCGTTGCGGATGCCGTTGACCAGTTGCTCGATCGTGAACAGCGCGATCAGCACACCGGCGAGCGGTATCGCGGCGTAGAGCGAGGCGATCGGCGTGCCCGACGGCAGCCGGAAGCTGCCGAAGCCGCGGAGGTAGTTGATATAGCCGAACCAGATCAGGCAAAACGCCACGCCGAGCACCACGATGCGGATGATGATCTCGACGATCAGCCGCGGAGTTCCGTGCAGCGCTTCGGAGATCGCGGTCAGATAAAGATGATCGTTGCGGCGGGTGGCGGCCGCTGCGCCGATGAAGATCGCATAGATGAACAGGGTAGAGGTGACTTCCTGCAGCCACAGCCAGGGATGGCCTATGGTGCGCGTGACGATGTCGAACATCACCGAGAGCGAGAAGCCGAAACACAACAACCCGCAGAGCATCATCAGCGCCAGCTCGAGCCTGTCAAACGCCCGCCATTTCAGGTGATGCTGCCGTTGCAGCACCAGTTTGTCGGCGATGGACATTGTCAGGCGCTCCGTCGTCCCAGATCAAATTCTCGTCGTCCCGATTCTACTTCGTCATGGCCGGGCTCGTCCCGGCCATCCACGTTTTGGTGCTACGGCCTGCGGGAAGACGTGGATGCCCGGGACATCTGGCGCGAAGACGCGCTTCGCGCTTTTCCCCGGGCATAACGCTTCAATTGCCGACCTCAGTTGATCGCCCGGATCAGCGATTTGATCTTGTCGGCATGTGGTCCAAGTTCCCTGGCGAGCTTGTCGAGATAGGGATCGGCGATTTTCTGAAAACCCGTCTTGTCGACATCGGCGACGATCTTGACGCCCATTTTTTTCAGCTTTGCCGCCGCCGCGCGCTCCAGTTCGAAGGCGCGCTTGGGTTCCTGCTGGCTGACGTCCCGGGCCGCCGTCAGCACCCACTGCTTCTGGTCGGCGTTGAGGCTCTGCCAGAGCTTGTCGCTGATCCACAGGATCGCGTTATTGGCTTCATGCTCGGTCATCGACAGCACGGGAGCGACTTCATAGTGCTTGTTGATGAGGTAGACGTTGACGGCGTTCTCGCCGAAATCCACCACACCGGTCTGCAACGAGGTATAAACGCTGCCGAACGGCATGTGCACGGTTTGCGCGCCATAGGCGGCGAACATCGTGTCCTCGGTCGCGGTCGCCTGCACGCGCACCTTGTAGCCCTTCAGATCCTCGACCTTGTGCACCTCCTTCCTGCCGTACATGTGCCGGAAGCCCTGGGTGCCCAGTCCGATCGCGTGAATGCCCTGCACCGTGTCGTCGATCATGTCCCGTATCGCCTCGAACACCTTCTGGTCCCCGAGTGCCTTGATGTCGTGCTCGTCGGAGCGGAACAGATAATGCAGCGACATGACGCCGGCTTGCGGCGAGATCGTCGAGGTATTCGCCGAGGAGACGATGGCAAAATCGATATCGCCGGACCTGACCAATTGCAGGATCTGTGGCTCCTGCCCAAGCTGCGCGCCGGGATATTGGTCGACCAGCATGGTGCCTTTGCTCAGTTCCTTCAGCTTGGCCGAGAATATATCGTAGGCGATGCTGTAGCCGGAATTGAGCTGCTGGTCGTGCGCGAAGCGGTAATGTTTTGTCTCCTGTGCGCTCGCAGCGGCTGCGAGCATGATCGTCGCAGCCGCGATCAGCTGGCCTAGGTGTCTTGCTGGATTGCTCACCGTTTCCCCCCGTTTCGATTTTATTCGATCATCCCGTCGTTGCAAGATTGTGAATGAGACTGCTCCTGGAAAGCTCTAGTTGATTGCCCGGATCAGGTTCTTGATCTTTTCGGCGTGCGGACCGAGCTCGCTCGCGAGTTTGTCAAGATAGGGATCGGCGATGGCCGCGAAGCCCGATTTGTCGACGTCGGCTACGACTTTCACCCCGATCGATTTCAGCTTTTCCAGCGATTGATGCTCGAGCTCGATTGCCCTGGCGGGCTGGCTCCTGTTGACCTCGTCGGCCGCGGCCTGCACCCAGCCCTGCTGCTCCGGCGTCAGGCTGTTCCACAATTTGTCGCTGACCCAGACCAGGCTGTTATTGGCCTCGTGTTCGGTCATCGACAGCACGGGCGCCACTTCATAATGCTTGTTGGCGAGATAGACGTTGACGCCGTTTTCCGCGACATCCACCACGCCGGTCTGCAGCGAGGTGTAGACGCTGCCGAACGGCATGTGGACGATCTGGGCGCCATAGGCAGGGAACATGGTGTCCTCGGTAGGCGTCGCCTGCACCCGCACCTTCAGTCCCTTCATGTCTGCGACGTTCCTGATCTCGCGCTTGGCGTACATGTCGCGAAGGCCAAGCGTCGCCAGCGCGATGACGCGGGCACCCTGCACGGTTTCCGAGATCATCGCCTTGACCGCCTTCGATACTTCGGGGTCGGCGATCGCCTTGACGAGGTGGGTTTCGGAGCGGAACAGGAAGTGCATCGACATCACGCCGGCCTGCGGCGACAGGGTCGCGGCATTCGCCGACGAGGAGATGCAGAACTCGACGTCTCCCGATTTAACGAGCTGCAGGACCTGCGGCTCCTGTCCGAGCTGCGCGCCCGGATATTGCTCGATCAGCATAGTGCCCTTGCTGAGCGCCTTGAGCTTGTCGGCGAAAATATCACCGAGGATTCCGTAACCCGTGGTCTTGGGCTGGTCGTAGGCAAAGCGATAATGCTTCACCTCCTGCGCTTGCGCGCTTGCGGTGAACAGGATCGATGCGGCGGCAATGGCTGCAACGATCGTGCTCCGTCTATCGCCCATCCTTGCCTCCCCCATTTTGATTTTTTCAATCATCCCATCGGGATTGTTTGAATGTCAATTGAACATCGGACGCAAAGCTTGTTCGAGATGAGCGGGTAGTTGTCCTTAAGCAAACGAGTGATGGTACCCAAGCGAGACGAAAGGCTTACTCCTTGCCCTTGGCGCGCATGAAATCGAAATCGCAGCCTTCATCGGCCTGCAGGATGGTCTCGTTGAACAGATGTGCGTAGCCGCGCTTGGCCCATTCCGGCGCGGCCTGGAGCTTCAGCGCCGCGCGGCGCTTGTCGAGCTCGGCGGCGTCGACCAGCAGATCGATGCTTCGCTTGGCCACGTCGAGCCGGATCATGTCGCCATTCCTGACCAGCGCCAGCGGCCCGCCGACCGCGGATTCCGGCGTGACGTGCAGCACGATGGTGCCGAACGCGGTGCCGCTCATCCGCGCGTCCGAAATCCGCACCATGTCCTTGACGCCGGTGCGCGCCAGCTTCATCGGGATCGGCAGATACCCCGCCTCCGGCATGCCGGGCGCACCCTTGGGACCTGCGTTGCGCAGCACCAGCACATCGTCAGAGGTTACATCGAGCGCGGGATCGTCGACCCGCAGCGTCATGTCTTCGACGGATTCGAACACCACGGCGCGGCCGGTATGCTGAAGCAGTCTTGGGCTCGCCGCCGAATGCTTGATCACGGCGCCGCGCGGCGCCAGATTGCCGTGCAGCACGGCCATCGCGCCTTCCGGCTTGATCGGACTTTGGCGCGCGCGGATGACATCCTGTCCCGGCACCTCTTCGGCGCGGGCGATCACGTCGCGCAAGCTGGCGCCGGTAACAGTCTTGGCATCGAGGTCGATGAGATCGCCGAGCTGCGCCATCAGTTTCGGTAACCCCCCGGCATGGTGGAAATGCTCCATGTAATGCGCGCCCGAAGGCTTCAGGTCGATCAGCACCGGCACCTCGCGGCCGAGTTTGTCGAAGGCTTCCAGCTCGATGCGATGCGCGGTGCGGTTGGCGATCGCCGTCAAATGAATGAGGCCGTTGGTCGACCCGCCGATCGCCTGCAGCACCACCTGCGCGTTTCTGAAAGAAGCCTTGGTCAAAAGTTCGCTGGGCTTTGGACCTTTCGCCTTGGCCAGTTCGGCGGCGACCTTGCCGCTGGCCTCCGCCAGACGAAAGCGTTCGGCATGTGGCGCGGGAATGGTCGCGCTCATCGGCAGCGACAGGCCGAGCGCTTCGGTGATGCAGGCCATGGTGCTCGCAGTGCCCATCACCATGCAGGTGCCGACGGAGGGCGCGAGCCGCCCGTTGACGGCCTCGATCTCGACCTCGTCGATTTCGCCGGCGCGGAATTTCCCCCACAGCCGGCGGCAATCGGTGCAGGCCCCCAGCACCTCGCCCTTGTGATGCCCGACCACCATCGGCCCGACCGGGATGACGACGGTCGGCAGATCGGCTGAAACCGCGGCCATGATCTGTGCCGGCAGTGTCTTGTCGCAACCGCCGATCACCACCACCGCGTCCATCGGCTGCGCGCGGATCATCTCCTCGGTATCCATCGCCATCAGATTGCGCAGATACATCGAGGTCGGATGCGAAAAACTCTCCGCGATCGAAATGGTCGGGAACACCATCGGCATCGCCCCCGACAGCATCACGCCGCGCTTCACCGCTTCGAGGATCTGGGGCACGTTGCCGTGGCAGGGATTGTAGTCGCTGTAGGTGTTGGTAATGCCGACGATCGGCCGGTTCAGCGCATCATCCGAATAGCCCATCGCCTTGATGAAGACCTTGCGCAGGAACAGCGAAAACCCCGCATCGCCATAACTCGTCAGTCCCTTGCGCAACCCGTCAGCCATCGTGGGAATATCCTCCGAGATCCTGCGTTCCAGTTATGAGGACCGCCGCATTATTGTCAATCTTTGATTACTGGGCGCTAAAGTAACAGGAATAATCCTCAAAACCAGCAGCATTATTGACAATCAAATACCTGCGTGCTGACTTCGGCTAAATGACCCGACCCGAACGCCCATGAACCAGCCGCTCCGCATAGGCCTGATCGGCGCCGGCATGGTGAGCCGCCATCATCTGATCGCGTGGGCCGACATCGCGGAGCATGCGCGCGTGGTCGCGATTGCCGATCCATCCCGCGAAAACGCTGCGCGGCGCGCCGACGAATTTTCGATTCCGAACATCTACGCTGACGCCGAAGCGATGTTTGCGGCCGGCGAACTCGACGCCGTCGATATCGCAGCCCCCCGCCAGTTCCATGCGCCGCTGGTGCGGCTTGCGGCGAAACGGGCCTTGCCGGTGCTCTGCCAGAAACCGCTTGCGCCAAATCTGCAGGAGGCGATCGAACTCGCCGCCGAGGTCAAGGACCAGACCCGGCTGATGGTCCACGAGAACTGGCGGTTCCGCGGTTACTACCGCGACGCGGCCGCCTGGCTGCGCGAGGGCCGCATCGGCGAAATGAAACAGGCGCAGCTCACGCTGCTGACGTCGGGCGTGTTGCCGGGACCTGACGGATTGCGCCCGGCGCTGCAGCGGCAGCCCTTCATGCGCGGGGAAAAGCGCATGCTGGTCGCGGAGGTTCTGATCCATCACCTCGACACGCTGCGCATGCTGCTCGGGCCGCTGCGGGTCACTGCGGCAGGGCTAAGCCGCAGCTATTCCGAAATGGCCGGCGAAGACGGCGCGGTGATCCAGATGAAAGCCGAGCGCGGCGGCACCGTTTCGGTCTTTGCCAGCTTCGCCGCGCATGGGTTTCCTGCCGCACAGGTCGACCGGCTCGACATTCTCGGAGCAACCGGTTCGATACGGCTCGATGGGCCGCAACTCACCTGCGCGGGCGCCGCGCCGGCCGCGAAACGTTACGATCTCGCCGTCGAATATCAGGGCTCCTACAACCGGACGATTGCGCATTTCGTGCAGTCATTGCGCGACAACACCCCATTCGAGACCGCGCCGGAGGATAATCTCGAGACGCTGCGCCTGGTGGAGGATTGCTATCGGCTGTCTGGCTGGGAGGCTCTCCGATGAAGCCACAGGCCGCGTTGCCCGAAGCGAACGCCCCCACGCGCGAGGAAGAACAGGCCGAGGTGATCCGAAGCCTCGAGGAGGACATCATCTTCGGCCGCTTCGCGCCGGGCGCGCGTCTGGTCGAAGACACGCTGATGAGCCGCTACGGCGCCAGCCGGCATTTCGTGCGCCAGGCGCTGTTTCAACTCGAGCGCCAGGGCATCGTGCTGCGCGAGAAGAACATCGGCGCCACCGTGCGGTTCTATTCCGCCGACGAAGTCCGGCAGATCTACGAGGTGCGGGAAATGCTGACACGGCAGGCGGCGTTGATGATCGCCCTGCCCGCGCCTTCGGACCTGATCGAGCGGCTGATCGAACTGCAGCGGCGGTATTGCGCCAAGGCCGACGCGCAGGATCTGCGCGGCATCCATGAAGCCAACGACGCCTTCCACGTCGCGCTGTTTTCGGCCTGCGGCAATCCGTATCTGGTGCGCTCGCTGCAGGACTACATGAACCTGACGCTGCCGATGCGCGCCAAGAATCTCGCCGACAAGGAAGGCCTGGCGCAGTCGCGCCGCCAGCACGAATTGATGATCGAACTGCTGCGCGGCCGCGACAGCTGGGCCTTGGCGCAGCTCTGCGTCGATCACATGCAATTCAGCAAGTCGGATTATCTCGGGCGGATCGGTAGAGATCAGAGCGCCCAATAGAAAATGTCATTCCGGGGCGTGCGAAGCACGAACTACGATGTGCAATTGCACATCGGAGAATCTCGAGATTCCGGGTCTGCGCTCACGCATCCCGGAATGACAATGGCCATCACTTCAAGTCGATGATCCGGCTCTTGTCGCCGTCGAACTCCATGCCGCAGAACGCGCCGCCCTGGTAGAAATCGCCGACCGGATCGGGCTTGAGCTTGGCCTGCTCGGCAAACGCGTGTTCGCGAAAATCCTCGGCGCGGCCGGTCGGGCGGTAGCCGAGGTCGTAGGCGCGATGGTTATCCCACCATGTGCGCTCGTTATTGGATGCGCCGTAGAAAATCTCGAAATGGATGTCGGGATGCTCCAGGCCGATCCGGCACAGCTGCACCAGATCTTCCGGCTTCAGCCAGATTGAAAGCCGGCGATGATCCAGCGGCTTTTCGCCGAAATTGCCGATCCGGATGCAGGTGACCTTCATTCCATGCTTGTCGGCGTAGAGCGCGCCGACCGCTTCGCCGAACACCTTGCTCACGCCATAGCGACTGTCGGGGCGCGCCGTCACGTCGGTGCCGATCCGGTGATAGCGCGGATAGAAACCGACCGCATGGTTCGATGACGCGAACACGATGCGCTTGACGCCCTTCTTGCGCGCCGCCTCGAACAGATTGTAGCAGCCGATGATGTTGGACTGCAGGATGTTGTCCCACGGGCCCTCGACCGAATAGCCACCAAAATGCAGGATGCCGTCGACGCCCTCACAGATCGCCTCGACCTGGGCGGGATCGGAAAGCTCCGCCGCCTTGAATTTTTCGCCTCTGCCGAGATCGGCGGGGGCCTTCAGGTCGCTCAAGAGCAGGTCCGGATAGATCGGCGGCAACAATTTGCGCAGGCTTGTGCCGATTCCTCCGGACGCGCCGGTCATCAATATGCGTGGCATTTCATCCCTCGTTCTCGAAGCTTGAGTCGAGTATGGCGCGGCATGCGCGATGCGGCAAGACATGGAGCCTCGTGATGCATTTCCCGCGTCATACCCCGCGAAAGCGGGGTATCCAGTACGCCGCGGCTTTTCGGCCCAATCGCCGGCGCTGGTGGAATACTGGATCACCCGCTTTCGCGGGTGACGACATCTGCGAGAATGCTGGCACGCTTGCCGCCGGAAGACGGCAATGATAGCAGACGAGAACTGGTGAGGAATTAAAACAGCAACGAGAACAGCAAATGTCCGACAAACCCGCTCGTCCCGGCTGGCAGCCGGCGACGCAATATCCCGATCCGGCGATCCGCGCGCTCGATCCGCGTTTCGAAAAATACTGGCTCAAGCTGTCGGCCGTGGAGCGATTGACCACGGGATTGCGCTGGGCCGAAGGCCCGGTGTGGTTCGGCGACGGGCGCTATCTGTTGTGCAGCGATATTCCCAACCAGCGCATCATCAAGTGGGAAGAGGAAACCGGCGCGGTCAGCATCTACCGCAAGCCGTCGAACTTTGCCAATGGCAACACCCGCGACCGCCAGGGACGGCTGATCACCTGCGAGCATGGCGGGCGCCGCGTCGTGCGAACCGAATATGACGGTTCGATTATCGTGCTGATGGACTCCTTCGACGGCAAGCGGCTGAACTCGCCGAACGATGTCGTGGTGAAATCCGATGGTTCGATCTGGTTTACCGATCCGATGTTTGGCCTGCTCGGCAATTACGAGGGTTATGTGGCGGAATCCGAGATCGCGATGAACGTCTATCGGATCGACGGCCAGACCGGAAAGCCGACGATCGTAGCCGAGGGTATTCTCGGTCCGAACGGGCTGTGCTTCTCGCCGGACGAAAAAATTCTCTACATCATCGAATCCCGCGGCGTGCCGACCCGCAAGATTCTCGCCTACGATGTCGCGGCCAGCGGTGACAGGATTTCCAACAAGCGCGTGCTGGTCGATGCCGGCCCCGCCACGCCCGACGGCATGCGCTGCGACATCGACGGCAATCTGTGGTGCGGCTGGGGCATGGGCGATCCCGAGCTCGACGGCGTCGTGGTGTTTGCGCCCGATGGCGTGATGATCGGCCGCATCGCGCTACCCGAGCGCTGCGCCAATGTCTGCTTCGGCGGGCTCAAGCGTAACCGGCTGTTCATGGCCGCGAGCCAGTCGATCTATGCGCTCTATGTGAACACCCAGGGCGCGCTGGGGGGATAGTAGGCGATTGTTGCGCACCGCCCTCCCATGGAGGGTGAAAAGTTGCGCCGCTGGTCATTCTAAAAACGAAAAACGCCGGAGCGGAAGAAATCCGCCCCGGCGTTTTCGATGATGCGAGATGGTTACGCGGCGTTGAAGCCGGCGACCGCTTTGACCTCGAGGTATTCTTCCAAACCGAACTTGCCCCATTCGCGGCCGTTGCCGGACTGCTTGTAGCCGCCGAACGGCGCGGTACGGTCGTTCGGCACGCCCTGCAGGTTGACGTTGCCGGCGCGGATCTTGCGGCCGACCTTGCGGGCGTGCTCGACGGTATCGGCGGAGACGTAGCCCGCCAGACCATACGGCGTGTCATTGGCGATCCGCACGGCGTCTTCCTCATCCTTGGCGCCGAGGATGGTGAGCACGGGGCCAAAGATCTCCTCGCGCGCAATCGTCATGTCGTTGGTGACGTCGGCGAAGATGGTCGGGCGCACATAGAAGCCCTTGTTGACGCCCTCGGGAAGGCCAGGACCGCCGGCAACCAGCGTGGCGCCTTCCTCGATGCCCTTGTGGATCAAGGCCTGGATCTTGTCCCACTGGATGCGCGACACCACCGGACCGATCGTGGTGCCTTCAGCGCGCGGATCACCCGCCTTGGTCTTGTCGGCTACGCCCTTGGCGATTGCGGCGACTTCCTTCATCTTCGACAGCGGCACGATCATCCGGGACGGCGCGTTGCACGACTGGCCTGAATTATTGAACATGTGCATCACCCCGCCGGTGACGGCCTTGGTGAGGTCGGCGCCTTCGAGGATGATGTTCGGCGATTTGCCGCCGAGTTCCTGGCTGACGCGTTTGACGGTGGGTGCAGCGCGCTTGGCGACGTCGATGCCGGCGCGGGTCGAGCCGGTAAACGAGATCATGTCGATGTTCGGGTGCTCGGCCATGGCGGCGCCGACTTCGGGGCCGAGGCCGTTGATCAGGTTGAACACGCCCTTCGGCACGCCGGCCTCATGGAGGATTTCGGCGAAGATCAATGCCGATGATGGCGTGAACTCCGACGGCTTGAGGATCATGGTGCAGCCGGCGGCGAGCGCGGGCGCGACCTTGCAGGCGATCTGGTTGAGCGGCCAGTTCCATGGCGTGATCATGCCGACGACGCCGACGGGCTCGCGCACCACCACCGCCGAGCCCATGGGTTCCTCGAAGTGATAGTTCTTCAGCACCTCCAGCGTCGACATGATATGGCCGAGGCCGGCGCCTGCCTGCATCTTCTCGGCCATCGGCAACGGCGCGCCCATCTCGTCGGAGACGGCGGCGCCGATGTCCTTCATGCGCGTCTTGTAGACTTCGACGATCTTCGACAGCAGCGCGACGCGCTCCTCGCGGGAGGTCTGCGAATAGGTCTCGAAGGCGCGCCGGGCAGCAGTCACGGCCTTGTCGACGTCGGCCTTGGAGCCGAGCGCAACCTCATACATCGCCTCTTCGGTCGCCGGGTTGACGACGGGCGTGGATTTCTTGACGACGGGATCGACCCAGGCGCCGTCGATGTAGAATTGCATGCGGTGGACCATCGTAAACCTCTTGATTTCACGGGCAATGGAGGGGGAACGGGCGTTCGGCAGGCATCCTTGCACGAAAGCTGGCAAAAATGAACCCGCCATATGCGGGACGCCGCATTGCGGCGGATGCTGGATATAAGGCCGGTGGTGCGAAGGAAGCAAGACGCGCGGCTTCACATTAACGATTAGGCCGTCGCCCCTGCGAACGAAAGCAGGGACGACTACACCGCCATTTTCCGATGCCGCACCGGCGCACCCGCGGTGAGGCTCTCCGCCGCGTCGATGATGGCGTTGGCGTCGATGCCGTGGTGGCGATAGAGGTCGTCGATCGTGCCGGTCTGGCCGAAATGCTCAACCCCGAGCGCTTCGACCCGGTGGCCGCGCACGCCTCCGAGCCAGCCGAGCGTTGCCGGATGACCGTCGATCACGGTGACGATGCCGCAATCGCGCGAGAGCTGTGCCAGCAGTTTTTCGATGTGGCTGAGATGCGCCACGCCACGGCGGTCGCGACGCAATCTTCGTGCCGCGGTCCATCCGGCATGCAGCCGGTCGGCCGACGTGATCGCGAGCAGACCGACGTCGCGGCGGCTTTCGCCCAATAGCCCGACGGCCTCGATCGCCTCCGGCGCGACCGCGCCGGTATAGGCGATCACGACTTCGGCGTTCGGCCCCGGCTTGCGCAGCCAATAGGCGCCTTCCGTGATGCCGGCCTGCAGGTCGGGCGTCATCATCCGCTGCGGCTGGTCGAGCGTGCGGGTCGTGAGCCTCAAATAGACCGAGCCGCCCTCGCCGCCTTCACGCTGCATGTGCCGGAAGCCGAAAGCCATGATGACGGCGAGTTCGTCGACAAAGGCCGGCTCGAAGGACGTGAGCCCATCCTGCGCCATGCCGATCAAGGGCGTCGCGATCGACTGGTGGGCGCCTCCTTCCGGCGCCAGCGTCACGCCCGACGGCGTCGCCGCCACCATGAAGCGCGCGTCCTGATAGCAGGCATAATTCAAGGCATCGAGGCCACGCTCGATGAAGGGATCGTATAGGGTCGCAACCGGCAGCAGCCGTTCGCCGTTGATGGCATGCGACAGCCCCAGTGCCGACATCAGGATAAACAGATTCATCTCGGCGATGCCGAGCTCGATATGCTGTCCTTTCGGCGAGGCATCCCAGTTGAAGGTCGACGGGATTTTTTCGCTGCGGAACAAATCCGCCTTCTCGGCGCGCGCGAACAGCCCGCGGCGGTTGACCCAGGCGCCGAGATTGGTCGAGACCGTGACATCGGGCGAAGCGGTCACGATGCGCGAGGCGAGTTCCGTGTCGCCGCGCGCGAGTTCGTTGAGCACGAGGCCAAAGCCCTGCTGGGTCGACATTTGCGGCGACGGCGTGAACGAAAGCCGCTCGGGTACGTCGATGTCGGGCGCGGCCAGACGACGCCTGCCGTCCCGGTTGAACGGCGCCTCGCGAAGGAAAGTCTCGAGCGTCGCCGGATCCTGAGAAAGTCCCTCGAACCTCTCCCACTCGTGGCCGGGCCGGATGTTCTGCGCGACACGCCATTTCTCCATCTGCGCAACCGTCATCAAGCCGGCATGGTTGTCCTTGTGACCCTGGAACGGCAGTCCGATACCCTTGATGGTGTAGGCGATGAAGCAGACGGGGCGATCGTGATCGATCGCCTCGAACGCCTCGCACATGCTCGCCATGTCGTGGCCGCCGAGATTGGACATCAGCTCCAGGAGCTCGTCGTCGCTGCGCCGCTCGATCAATTGCGTGACCTGCCCCTGGTCGCCGATTTCGTCGCGCAAATGCTTGCGGAACGCGGCCCCGCCCTGGAAACACAGCGCCGCATAGAGCTGGTTCGGACAGGCATCGATCCAGCGCTTCAGCGCCTCGCCGCCCGGCTCGGCGAAGGCGGCGCGCATCAATCTTCCGTATTTCACGATCACCACGTCCCAGCCGAAATTGCGGAACATGGATTCGAATTTCTCCCACAGCCCTTCGCGCACCACGGCGTCGAGACTCTGACGGTTGTAATCGACCACCCACCAGGTGTTGCGCAGCCCGTGTTTCCAACCCTCCAACAATGCCTCGAAGATATTGCCCTCGTCCATCTCGGCGTCGCCGACCAGCGCAATCATCCGCCCCTCGGGCCGATCCTTGGCCCAGCCATGCGCCTTGACGTAGTCCTGCACGAGAGAGGCGAACAAGGTCTGCGCGACGCCGAGGCCGACCGAGCCGGTGGAGAAATCGACGTCGTCGGTGTCCTTGGTGCGGGAGGGATAGGACTGCGCGCCCTTGAAGCCGCGAAAATTCTCCAGCTTCTCGCGGGTCTGGTGCCCGAACAGATACTGGATGGCGTGAAAAATCGGGCTCGCATGCGGCTTCACCGCGACGCGATCCTGCGGCCGCAGCACGGAGAAATACAGCGCCGACATGATGGTGGCGAGTGAGGCCGAGGAGGCCTGATGGCCGCCGACCTTCAGGCCGTCGGCGTTGGGCCGGATGTGATTGGCGTGGTGGATCGTCCACGACGACAGCCACAGCACCTTGCGGGCCAGCGCGGACAGCATTTCGAGGCGTGCGGGTTCGGTCGTCATGGCGGTTTTCCCTGCACATTGATCGTTGCGCTATGTTACCGCGCCCGGTTTCGCTAAAAATCTCAAATTTTGGCGATATACCCCGCAAAATTGGGATAAATTACCACGGCAGACGCCCACAACCAAAGTTTATCCCAATGCCCACCCTCGACGCCATCGACCGCAAGATCCTCGGCCTGTTGCAATCAGACAGCCGCACCACCATGGCCGAACTCGCCGACAAGGTCGGCCTGTCGGTCTCGCCCTGTCACCGCCGGGTGAAATTGCTCGAGGAGCGCGGCGTGATCACGCGCTATATCGCGACCGTCGACCAGAAATCGCTCGGCCTGCATGTCAGCGTCTTCATCTCGATCAAGCTCGCGCGGCAGAAGGAGGAAGACCTCAACCGGTTCGCCCGGGCGATCTCGAAATGGGACGAGGTGCTGGAGTGCTATCTGATGACGGGCAACCGCGACTATCTCCTGCGCGTCGTCGCCGCCGACCTGTCCTCCTACGAGGCGTTCCTGAAGAACAAGCTGACGCGGCTCGACGGCATCGCCTCGATCGAGTCGAGCTTTGCGCTGAGCCAGGTGAAATATTCAATCGCGCTGCCGGTATGAAGGGTCAGCAGTCACGCCTGCTCACCACTGATATCGCGCCACGCCCCGGCTATACCCGTTTGAGAGCAATCACGTCGGGTGATGGCTCGCCCAGGGCCAGAAGCTGTGATCGCCGCACCCGCTCGCGGTGGGCGGTGTAGAGGCCGCTGGCGACGATGAACACGGCCCCCGTCACGGTCCAGAGATCCGGGACTTCGCCGAAGACCAGGAAGCCGAGGATGCTGACCCAGAGCAGCTGGGTGTATGAAAATGGCGCCAGCACCGAGGCGTCGGCGTAGCGAAAGGCGAGCACGACGATCCACTGCCCCGCCGTGGAGGCGACGCCGATGAGAACCCCGAACAGAATATCGTGCCAGCTTGGCGCGACCCAGACGAGCGGGACCAGCGCGGAAAGAATGCCGACACCGACGATCGAGGAATAGGTCATCGTCGTGATGGCGGCTTCCTTCCCGCTCATCAAGCGCGTCATGATCAACATGCAGGCCCAGGACAGCGCCGACACCAGCGGAAAAAACACCGCGGGATGAAACGCGCTTGTGCCCGGCCGCAGGATGATCAGCACGCCAAACAATCCGACCGCGGTCGCAAGCCAGCGGCGCAAGCCGACACTCTCTCTGAGAAAGACAATCGACAGCGCGGTGACGAACAGCGGCGAGACAAAGCCGGTGGCGGAGGCTTCGGCAATGGGAAGATACCGCAGGCCGGAAATGAAGAACAGCGACGATCCCAACAGCGCCGCGCCGCGCATCAAATGCAGTCCCAATCGCCCGGTTCGCATCGCATAAAGCGGCGAACCCGACACCATCGCCGGCATCATGATCACCGCGAACACCAGAAACCTGATCCAGGCGATCTCGATCGAAGGCAGCGTCGCCGACAGATATTTCGCGGTAACATCGGAAACCCCGAGAAACACCGTCGATGCCAGGATCAGCGCGATGCCGCGAAACGGCCGATCGGCGCGCGCGGGCGCGGCGCGACCGGCCGACTTCCTCCCGGGCAAGGGCAATGACGTACTGTCCAGCCTGTGGGCTGCGGCGGGTGGGGTCACGGTTGAACTCAGGCGGAGAAATGATCGAATCGGGAGATCTTTAAAAACGACAATCGCCTGATGTGAACAAGGCCGGAAAACAGGAAGCGGATATGCGCAAACAGAGCGTTTTTTGAGCGAAGCATGCCCCGCGGACGTGATCCGGGGGTGGAGACCGGTTCGCGTAAGGAAAACGCGCCGAGATGAAAGATTGCGGCGGCGTTGCCGCGGCGCACTAAAGCATTGGCAGGCTTCGCGGTTTCGGTCCGCGCGGAAAGGCCTTGTCGAGCGAAGCGACTTCGTCATCGCTGAGCTTGAGCCGGCCCGCCGCGGCGTTGTCGGCGGCATGCTCAGGAGTGGAGGCCTTCGGAATCGCAAACAGCTGCGGCTCACGGGTCAGGAAACCCAGGGCAATCTGGCGTGGCGAAGCGGCATAGCGCTTGGCGATGGCCTGCAAGAGTTCGCCTGGCTTGCTGCGCGGGTCCGGAAAATCGTTGTGACCAAACGGCGAATAGGCGACCACCGCGACGCCGTGTTTCGCGCACCACGGAATGACCGCGTGCTCGATCGCGCGCTCCTGCAGGTGATAGAGAACCTGGTTACAGGCGATCCGGCCTTCGCCCGCGACTTTCAGCATCTCATCGAGATCGTCGGCATCGAAATTGCTGACGCCCCATGAGCGGATTTTTCCGGCGGCTACCAATTGCTCGAATGCCGCGACGGTTTCTGCAAAGGGATACGACCCGCGCCAGTGCAAGAGATAGCAATCGAGCCGGTCGGTCTTCAGCCGCGCCAGCGAGCGCTCGCATGCGGCAATGGTGCCGCGCCGAGACGCGTTGCTCGGCAGGACTTTCGAGACCAGAAATATGTCGTCACGCCGCCCGGTGATGGCTTCGGCGATCACGAGTTCCGCATCGCCATACATTTCGGCGGTGTCGATGTGGGTCATGCCGAGATCGATGCCGCGGCGGAGCGCTGCCACCGCGCTTTTGCGGTTCGCCCGGTCGATATACCAGGTGCCCTGCCCGATCGCGGACACTTGAGGGCCGCTGCGGCCGAATTCCTTGTGCCTCAAGATTTCCTCGCACCTTTTAGGAGGCTGCAAGATACTCATCGTCATTGCGAGCGCAAGCGAAGCAATCCATTTGGCACAAGGCGCATGGCAAAATGGATTGCTTCGTCGTTCACGCTCCCTTGCGCAAACGCTTCGCGTTTGTCGCAGGCAATGACGATTGAGTGGCCCTAGCCTAGTTGGCCGCCGCCAGCTTTCGCTGTTGTGGATCGGAGGTCCCGGTCTGCGCGATCAGACGCTTCAATTCGGGAATGCACGAGCCGCAATTGGTCCCCGCCTTGAGCTGCAGGCCGAGTTCGGCGGCGGAGCGCGCCCCTGCCGCGATGGCGTCGCAAATCGTGTTGCGGCCGACGCCAAAACAGGCGCAGACGATGGGGCCGGCGGAGGCCAGCCCGTCCATCGATTTGCCCGACAGCAGCATCCGGCGTTGACCGTCGCTGAGCGCGCCCGCGGCGAACAGGTCTTTCACGACGTTCCAGTCGCCGGCATCCCGCGCGGGTCCGAGAAACAGGCAGGTTTCAATCTGGTCCACGGCAAAGGATGCTGCGCGATAGACACCGCCGCCGAAATCCCTGTATTCGGCGAGATCGCTTCCTGCGACCGACCGCAACCACGATGACCATCCCGCAAGGTCCGCGTTGTCGGCGAACAGATAGCCGTAGCCGCCGCTAACGGCCACCCGCGCCCACCAGACGTGATCCGGCAAGTCGAGCTGCGCGCGGGAGAGTGCAAAGCCGCGAAAGACGTATTCATAGGGCGTGATCGATGCCGGCGTCGCCTTGCTCTCGGGCTGGCCCGAAAACGGATCGGTCAGCGGCGCCACCAGCGCACCGACCCGCGCCGAAGCCGCCGTCGCCTCGCTCCAGTGGATCGGCGCGAACAGCATGCCGCGCTGCTGCCGCTCGCTGACTACGACCTTGAGAATGCATTGGCCGTAGTCGGTGACGACGCGCGCGAAGCCGCCATCGACCACACCATGTCTCGCCGCATCGTCGGGATGAACCTCGACGAACGGCTCCGGCAAATGCTGCCCCAGCCGCGGGCTGGCGCCGCTGCGGGTCATGGTGTGCCATTGGTCGCGAATGCGGCCGGTATTCAGCCGCAGCGGCCGTCCTGCGGTGGTTTCGGTTCGCAACGCCGGGATTTCCGGTGCGACGAAGCGGGCCTTGTGGTCGTTTGCAAAAAATCCGCCTTCGGAGAAAAACCGCTGCTGCGGCTCGGTATCGCCGAGTCGGTTCGGCCACAGCACCGGCGCCATCGTATCGAACGCCTCGTCCGACAACGATCTCAGCGCGCCGATGTCGAAATCGCGGCCGCCATTGTTCTCGAAGGCCGAAAGCGCGGCATGTTCGCGAAAGATCTCCGCCGGGGAATGGAAATCGAACGCCGCGCCGAAACCGAGACGCTTCGCCACCTCGCTGACGATCCACCAATCCGGCCTGGTCTCGCCCGGCGGCGTCAGAAAGGCGCGCTGGCGCGAAATACGCCGTTCCGAATTGGTCACGGTTCCGGATTTCTCGCCCCACGCCTGCGCCGGCAGCAGCACATGCGCGCCGGCATTGACGGTGTCGTTGGAGCCGACGTTCTCCGAGACCACGAACAGCTCGAGTTTCTTCAGCGCTGCGCGCGCGGCATCCGCGTCCGGCAGCGACACTGCCGGGTTGGTGCCCATCACCCACAAGGCCTTGATCTCGCCGCGGGCGATCGCCTCGAACATCTGGACCGCCTTCAGTCCCTCATGCGTCGCGATGCGCGGCGCCTTCCAGAACCGGCGGACGCGGTCGATGTCCGGCGGCGCAAAACCCATATGCGCGGCAAGCTGATTGGCAAGGCCGCCGACCTCGCGGCCGCCCATCGCATTGGGCTGACCGGTGAGCGAGAACGGCGAGGCACCAAGCTTCCCGATCCGCCCGGTGGCGAGGTGGCAATTGAGGATGGCGTTGACCTTGTCGGTACCTTGCGCCGACTGGTTGACGCCTTGCGAATACAGCGTGACGACGCGCGGCGTATCGCCAAACATCTGGAAGAACGCGGCGACGTCCTGTTCGGAAAGACCCGTCGCCAACGCGGTCGCCGCCGCGCTGCCGGCGATGCTCCGCGCTCGCGCCAGCGCGTCGTCGAATCCGCCGGTATGATTATCGATGTAGTCGCGATTCAAGGCGCCGGTATCGGCGAGATAGGCCAGCAGCCCTGCGAACAGCGCGGTGTCGGTGCCGGGCTTCACCCCGAGAAACAGGTCGGCGTCTTCAGCGGTATCGGTCCGGCGTGGGTCGATCACGACGATGCGGGCGCCGCGCCGCTGCTTGTTGGCGAGCATGCGCTGGAACAGAACCGGATGACACCAGGCCGCGTTGGAGCCGACCAGAACCAGCAGATCGGCCTCGTCGAGATCCTCATAGCAGCCGGGCACGGTGTCGGCGCCGAACGCGCGGCGATGGCCCGCGACCGACGAGGACATGCACAGCCGCGAATTGGTGTCGACATTGGCGCTGCCGATGAACCCCTTCATCAGCTTGTTGGCGACGTAATAATCCTCGGTCAACAACTGCCCGGAGAGATAGAACGCCACCGCACCGGGGCCGTCGCGCTTGATGATATGCGTAAGGCGATGGGCGACGTGATCGAGTGCGTCGGTCCAGGCGATCCGCTCCATCGAGCCCTTGCTGCAGCGGATCATCGGATAGAGCAAGCGGTTCTCAAGGCCGAGCGTTTCGCCGAGCGCGGAGCCCTTCGAGCACAGCCGCCCGAAATTCGCGGGATGCTCCGGATCGCCGGAGATCGCGGCGGCGCCGCGACCGTCCGGCGTCGCCAATACGCCGCAGCCGACGCCGCAATAGGGACAGGTGGTACGGGTGGCCCGCAACGCGGGATCGACGGCCGTCATCGGAACAATCGGCTCATGCCGCCTCTGCCAGGATCGCGGCCGAGCGGCCGAACATCATGTCCTTGCGGATTTTCGCAACCGATTGTCCGTTACGGATCAATTCGAGGTACCAGAGCGCATCGCCGACATCGCCGACCAGCACGGCGCCGGTGAGTCGGCCTTCTGATATCACGAGCTTCTTGTAAGTGCCGCGCCTGACATCGCTCAGCACGATGGCCTCGCTGCCATCGCTACCCAGGAAGTCGCCCGCGGAAAAGACGCTGACGCCGGAGACCTTGAGATTGGTCGCGACGACACTGCCGCCATACGTTGCCGGCCGGCCGGCCAGATGCTGCGCCAGCACGCGCGCCTGCTCGTAAGCCGGTTCGACCAGGCCGTAGCAGATGCCGCGATGCTCGGCGCATTCGCCGAGCGCAAAGATGTCGGGCGCGCCGGTTTGCAAGTGGTCGTCAACGATGATGCCGCGATTGACCGGAATGCCGGCATCCCGGGCCAGCGCGACATTGGGCCGGATCCCGGCGGCGAAAATCACCGCGTCGGCGTCGATCCGCCGTCCGTCCGTCAGTTCGACACCTTCGACGCGGGCATCGCCAAGGATGCGCGCGGTGTTGGCGTTGAGCAGGACTTCGATGCCCTTGGGCTCGACGAGAGATTTCAACAATGCCGCCGCCGGCGCGTCGAGCTGGCGCTCCATCAGCCGATCCATCAGGTGGATCAGGGTTACCGGCGCACCCGCCTTGGCGAGCCCGTAGGCGGCTTCCAGTCCCAGCAATCCACCGCCGACCACCACGACGCGCTTCTTCGATGCTGCGAGCGTCAGCAACAGATCGACATCCCGGCTGTCGCGAAACGTATGCACGCCGGCGAGTTCGGCGCCCGGCACGTTGAGCCGCAGCGGCGTCGAGCCGGTGGCCAGCACCAGCCTGGAAAACGCGACGCTCTCCTCATTTGTGATCTTGAGCTCGCGGCGGCCGACATCGATCTCGGTGACCGCGCATCCGTACTTCAAGGTAACGCCGCGGTCGCGCCACCAATCGGCGGGTCGGAGCTCGATATCGTGGGAGGCGGTCTCGCCCGCCAGCACCGACGACAGCAGCACGCGATTATAGGCAAGCCGCGGCTCGTCACCGATGACCGCGATGGCGTAGCGCCCGAGCGCGATCTTTGCGAGTTCATCGACCAGACGGGCGGCGGCCATTCCGTTGCCGACGATTACCAGCGGTTCGCTCACATTGTATCCTTTACTCGGCTGCTTGAGGACTGCCGTATGCTTCGGAAATCATGTAGCTGGAGAGCGTCCCGTAGACCGCGCGCCACGCCTCCGCGACTTCTTGTGTCCAGCCGTCTCCGAGTCCCTTTTCCAGCGTCCAGAGCAAGGCTGCGCCGACAACCGGATAGTGCTCGGGCTTGGCGCCGTAGCTGACATGGCGCGTTGCCAGCGCGCTGGCGGCGGGCAGTATCGATTCAAGATTGCCGAGACCGTTGATCACGGCGACCAGCATCGCCATCAGCTTCTTGCGCTGCTCGGTCATATCGGCGGGAAACATCGATTTGACCTGTGGCGCGATCTCGAACAGGCGGTCGTAAAACATCACCGCCGCCTGTTCCGAAATGGGCGCCACCTTGGAAAAACTCGACTGCACGAGTTTGATCTGGTCGGGTGTCATTTTCTCCTCCTGCCGTTCTGCTGGACCTCGTCCTGCTGGACCTCGCCTCGCATGCGAGGCGAGGTCCAGCATGCTCTGATCAGATACGCGCTTCGGCGAGGCTCGCCGCACCAGCCTCCGCGGGGCTCTTGCGCAGGTAGAACCACCAGGTCATCGCCAGGCAGGTCGCGTAGAACGCGAGATAGATGACCAGCGCCAGCTGCGGGCCACCGGTGAACGCGATCGACTTGCCGAAGCCGCTCGGGATCAGGTAGCCGCCGCAGGCACCGATCGCGCCGATGAATCCGAGGGCCGCCCCGCTCTCGATGCTGGCGGTTTTCAAGGCAAGCGCCTTGCCGGCTTCGCCCTTGCCCCGCGCTTTGTGAAGATTCTCCTCCCGGAAGATCGATGGAATCATCCGGTAGGTCGATCCGTTGCCGATGCCGGTGGTGACGAAGAGGATGAGGAACATCGCCAGGAAGCCCGTGAAGTCCTTGACACCCACGAAGTACAGCACGCCGATCGTCGCTGCGGCCATCGCGATGAAATTCCAGAACGTGACGATCGCGCCGCCGACCTTGTCGGCCAGCAGGCCGCCCAGCGGACGCGACAGCGAGCCGACCAGCGGTCCGAGGAACGCAATCGCCATCGTGACCGCGGGGAACTGGGTCTTGATCAGCAGCGGGAACGCAGCCGAGTAGCCGATGAAGGATCCGAAGGTGCCGACATAGAGGAAGGCCATGATCCAGGTATGCTTGCGCCCGATAATGGTGAGCTGGTCCTTGAACGAGGACTTGGCTGTGGTCAGGTTGTTCATGAAGAAAATGGCACCGAACAGCGCAACCACGAGCGGCAGAAGCCACATCAACCCGGCGTTCTGAAGGTAAACACCCCCGACAGGGGAAGCCTGATAGAGATTGATCAGTCCGGCGCCCATCAGGATCGGCGTTAGCAACTGGACACTTGAGACGCCGATATTGCCGCCGGCCGCGTTCACGCCGAGCGCCCAACCCTTCATGCGGTCGGGATAAAAGAAGGAGATATTGGTCATGCTGGAGGCGAAGTTGCCGCCGCCGAGACCCGCGGTCGAGGCCACCAGCAGCATCAGCCAGAACGGCGTATTGGGCTGGCTGACGAAATAGGCCAGCGCGATCGTCGGAATGAACAGCACCGATGTGCTGAAGATGGTCCAGTTACGGCCACCGAACGTCGTCACCGCGAAGGTATAGGGAAATCGCATCAGCGAGCCGATCAGCCCGGGCAACGCCACAAGCTGAAACAGTTGATCGGTCGTGTAGTGAAAGCCGGCCTGCGGCAACTTGGTCGCGACGATGCTCCAGATCAGCCAAATCGAAAATGCGAAATGTTCCGCGACGATCGACCAGATCAGGTTGCGGCGGGCGATGACTTTGCCCTTGGAATTCCAGAACGTCGCGTCTTCCGGGTTCCAGTCTGAAATCCAGGTCGGGTCTTTCGAGCTCATAAGGGTTTCCTTTTCTGAACAGGCCTCGGCCATCGCGCTCCCAGGCATGGGGGCGCGTTCCGGGAAGGCCCCGGTCTGGCGATCACAAATCGGATGATTGTTTCGACGGCGTCGATGGCGTCAGCACTGGCTATTCAAGCTTCGTGCCAACCCGCTCAGCGCAAAAATTGCTTGAATTATAACAAGTTATAAAAGGCGCTATCCGATAGCGGCCAGCACCATCCGCACCCAAAATTTGCAATCGCTCAATTATTGTGCGACGCACAACAATTATGCAGAGTGCTCGAAAATGCGCACTTAGGAGCCTCTGCGCTGTATCTATGCAGACTGCATAGATACGCGGCGACAATCCGCAAACACGCGACAGGCCGTGAATTCTGGCCGCCTTCACCTTAACCCCGCATGGCATGTCGATTGCATCGCCTCATTGCCAGTCAATGAAGACTGCGGTCCGCCGGATTGTTGAAGCCCTCGCCGGCTGAAACTGCGGGACAGGCTCAGAGCATCCTCCTCGGGAGGCAGCGCGGCGCAGTCGTCGCGGTGCCCGTTCGCATCGCTCACCTCCTGACGCGACAATCCGAAACACCGAACCACTCATTTCCGGCAACGAAACGATTTCGTTTCGAGAACAGTACATCTCGCGTGAGTGCTGCGGCTTTGGAGCAACCGGTACTTTAGATCGCTACCAACAAAGGGAACTGCAATGTCATACCTGGTACCTTCGGAATTCGTCACCAAGATGGTGGATGCAGGCGAATCCAAGATCTTCATGTCCACCAGAGACACCGTGATCCGCGCCTACATGGCCGGCGCGATCCTCGCACTGGCGGCATGGTTCGCCGTTACGATCAACGTGAACACGGGCCAGCCGCTGGTCGGAGCACTCTTGTTTCCCGTCGGATTTTCCATGTTGTATTTGCTGGGATTCGATCTGCTGACCGGCGTGTTCGTCCTCACGCCGCTCGCGTTGATCGACAAGCGGCCGGGCGTGACGCTGGCCGGCGTTTTGAGAAACTGGGGCCTGGTCTTTATCGGCAACTTCGCCGGAGCCCTCACGGTGGCCTTCATGATGGCGTTCGTGACAACCTTCGGCTTCACGCAGAGCCCCGACAAGGTCGGCACGACGATCGGAAACGTCGGCGAGGCTCGGACGCTCGGCTACGCGGCACACGGCGCGGCCGGCATGGCGACATTGTTCATACGCGGCATGCTGTGCAACTGGATGGTTTCCACCGGCGTGGTCGGCGCCATGATCTCGACGACGGTTCCCGGCAAGGTCATTGCAATGTGGATGCCGATCCTGGTGTTCTTCTATATGGTGTTCGAGCACTCCGTCGTGAACATGTTCCTGTTTCCGTCGGGGCTGATGCTCCACGCAAAATTTTCGATCATGGACTATTTCATCTGGAATGAAATCCCGACCGTTCTCGGCAATCTGGTCGGAGGGCTTTCGTTTACCGGACTGACCTTGTACGCCACGCACGTCAGAACGGCACCGAAGCGCGAGGCAGGAACGGCGCCGATCCGCGCCGGCATCTGATTTGGCTAAACGAAGGAGCCTTGCCATTGTATGGTGAGGCTCCTTTTTCCTGGGCACGGGTATGACGCCTGGATTGCAAATATCGCTAGGGCAATATTCCGACAAAGGTCGCAAGGCGACCAATCAGGATTTTCACGGCGCACTGATCCCGAACGAGCCGCTGTTGAGCCTGAAAGGCATTGCCATCGTGATGGCGGATGGCATCAGCAGCAGCAATGTCAGTCACATTGCAAGCGAGTCAGCCGTCAAGAGCTTTCTGACCGACTACTACTGCACGTCGGAGTCCTGGTCGGTGAAGACGTCGGCCCAGCGGGTGTTGGCGGCAACCAACGCATGGCTTCATTCCCAAACGCGGCGAAGCCAATACGCCTACGACAAGGACAAGGGTTATGTCTGCACCTTGAGTGCAATGGTCATCAAATCGACGACGGCCCACATTTTTCACGCAGGCGATTGTCGAATCTACCGGATCGCCGGTAATTCGCTCGAGCAGTTGACCGACGATCATCGGGTCATTGTTTCCTCGGAGCAGACCTATCTCGGTCGCGCCTTGGGGATCAATCCTCAAATCGAAATCGACTACCAGGCGCTTGCGGTCGAAAGGGGAGATGTTTTCCTGCTCGCCACCGACGGCGTCTACGAGCATGTCAATGCCCGCTTCATCGTCAACACGATCAACGACAATCCCGGGGATCTCGACGCCGCCGCAAAAATCATCGTCGACGATGCATTCCAGCACGGCAGTCCGGACAATCTGACAATCCAGATCGTGCGGATCGACGAATTGCCGGGCGGCGAAGCAAGCGAAGTTTTCGGACCATCGTCCGAATTACCACCCGCTCCGCTGCTGGAAGCAAGGATGCTGTTCGACGGGTACAAAATCGTCAGACAAATACATGCCAGCAGTCGAAGTCACATCTATCTGGCGGTCGATACCGATACCGAGGATCTGGTTGCGATAAAAATCCCGTCGATCGATTTGCGCGGCGATCCCGCTTACCTGAAGCGCTTCATGATGGAAGAGTGGGTCGCCCGGCGGATCGACAGTCCTCACGTATTGAAGCCGCGCTTGCATTCCCGAAAACGCAACTACCTTTACGTCGCGATGGAATTCATCGACGGGCAAACCCTGACGCAATGGATGATCGATAATCCAAGACCGGATCTGGAAACGGTGCGCGGCATCGTCGAGCAGATCGCCAGGGGCTTGCGTGCCTTTCACCGCAAAGAAATGCTTCACCAGGACCTAAGACCCGACAACATCATGATCGACAAGACGGGAACGGCGAGGATCATCGATTTTGGCTCGACCAAAATCACGGGCGTCGCTGAGGCGGCCCCCTTCGTCAGCCACCACGATATCTTGGGTACCGCGCAGTACACGGCGCCTGAATACTTCCTGGGTGAAAGCGGCTCGCGTCGCTCCGATATGTTCTCGCTGGCGGTCATCAGCTATCAGATGCTGACGGGAAAGCTGCCTTATGGCGGTCAAATCGCAAAGGCCAGGACCAAATCGCAGTTTCGCAAGTTGAGGTACAGTTCTGCTCTCGACGACAACCGCGAGATTCCGGCCTGGATTGACGGGGCGCTCAGAAGAGCCGTGCATCCCGACCCCGACAAGCGCTACGAGAGCCTGTCGGAATTCCTCTTCGATCTTCGCCACCCCAATCCGAAATACCTCGACGCTTCCGCCACTCCCCTCATCGAGCGCAACCCGACCCTGTTCTGGAAATGCACGACCGCCATTCTCGTCTGCATCATCCTGGCGTTGCTCGCCAGCCAGCACGGCGTCCGGCACTAGCTCGCTCGAAGCGTTCTAGGCGTCCTCGGTGACCGCCATCATCGGCTTTGGCGCGATCCCCTGGCCCGGCTTCACCCGGAAATCGTAGCTCATCAAATACCAGGGCGACGACCCGGCCGGCTTGCCGTCCGGCATCACCGGCTCGGTATGTTTTTCGATTTTGGAAATCAGTTCGTTCTTCACCCCGAACACGACGTCTGAATCGATATACTTGTCGCCCTCGATGAAGACGTGGGTGATCAGCGGCTCGTGGCCCTGCGCATTGACGAGGAAGTGGACATGCGCCGGACGCATCGGATGGCGGTGGAGCTGCAGGATCATCTGCCCGACCGGGCCGTCGGTCGGGATCGGATAGCTGCAGGGCAGGATCGTGCGAAAAAAAATCCGGCCATCCGCGTCGGTGATGAACCGGGCCCGCGATGACGGACCCCGGGTTTCGTAATCCGGCTTTTGCGAATCGTAATAGCCGTCATCGTCGGCGTGCCAGACGTCCACCGCAACGTTCGCCAGCGGCTTGCCCGAGAGATCGGTCACCCGGCTCTGCACGAACATCTTCTCTCCGGTCAGATTGGGGGAGATGTCAGAGCCATGCGGCATCGCCTTGTGCTCGCCGACATAGAACGGACCGAGCACGGTGGTCTCGGTCGCGCCTTCGCGCTCGCGATGATTCACGGCATCGACCAGCATCGAAACCCCGAGCACGTCCGACAGCAGGATGAACTCCTGCCGGCTCGGCGTACACTTCTGGCCGACACGGGTCAGAAAATCGATGGCGTATTCCCATTCGCCGAAGGTCAGGTCGGTCCTGCGGACGAAGTCGTGCAGCGACTTCACCAGTTCTTCCATAAGGAATTTGACACGCGGGTCCGGCGCCTCCTCGAAGCTGTTGATGACGGCGGCGGTGAGTTCGGTGTCGTTGAATTGGGGCATTGTTGCTTTCCTGCGGGGTTACGCCATTGCGGACGCAACCCTACACCAGCGGTCCGGCCAAGGTAAGCGGGCCGAGATTGGAACACGACGCCCTTTTCGGCTATCAAGACGACCCACGCCCGCTTTCGGAGACCGTCCCGATGTTAGCCCCCACCCACGCCTCGCCCGAATCCGCCGGCATGTCCAAGGCCGCCTTCGACCGCATCGAGGAGCATCTGAAGAGCCGGTACATCGATGCCGGCCGCTTTCCGGGAACACAGCTCCTGGTCTATCGCCGCGGCAAGATCGTCCATAGTGCAGTGCAAGGCTTCGCCGACATCGAGCGCAAGGTTGCGATGAAGGACGACACCATTTTTCGCATCTATTCGATGACCAAGCCGATCACCAGCGTCGCCTTCATGATGCTGGTCGAGGAAGGCCGCGTCGCGCTCGACGAGCCCGTCCACAAATACATCCCGGAATGGAAGAACCTCGGCGTGTTCCAGGCCGGCACCGCGCCGGCATTTCTGACCCGGCCGCCATCGCGGCCGATGCTGATCGTGGATCTCCTGAGGCACACCTCCGGCCTGACTTACGGCTTCCAGCAGCGCTCCAACGTGGACGCGGCCTATCGCGAAATGAAGATCGGCGAGGTCGAGAAAGCGGGAACGCTGCAATCGATGATCGAGGACCTGGCAAAAATTCCGCTGGAATTCTCGCCGGGCGAAGCCTGGAATTATTCGGTCTCTACCGACGTGATCGGTTATCTCATCGGCAAAATCTCGGGCCAGCCGTTCGAGCGGTTCCTGAAGCAACGCATCTTCGACCCGCTCGAAATGAAGGACACCGGCTTCTTCGTGCCAGCCGACAAGGCCCATCGCTTCGCGGCCTGCTACTCGGCAAACCCGCAAGGCGCAATGACGTTTCACCCGACCGACCGCAAGGGCGGCCTGACCTTGCAGGACGACCCGGCCAGGAGCTCGTTCCTGTCACCGCCGGCGTTCATTTCCGGCGGCGGCGGCCTGTGCTCGACCGCTGCCGATTATCTCACCTTCTGCCGCGCGCTGCTCAACGGCGGCGAACTCGGAAGCGTCAGGCTGATCGGCCCGAAGACGATTGCCTTGATGACCGCAAATCATTTGCCCGGTGGACGCGACCTGCCGGAGATGTCGCGATCGATGTTCTCCGAGGCGACCTACAACGGCATTGGTTTCGGTCTTGGCTTTTCGGTGACGATGAACCCCGCGCAGACGCTCATTCCCGGAAGCCGCGGCGAATATGCCTGGGGCGGTGCGGCCTCGACGGCGTTCTGGATCGATCCGGCGGAAGAGCTGACCGCCATCTTCATGACCCAGGTGCTGCCGTCGACCGCCTATCCGATCCGGCGCGAGCTGCGCACCATGGTTTACGCGGGGATTACCGACAGCAATCTCTAGGGCGTTTTCAAGCCGAGCCCTTGCGCCGCAACGCGGCAAAACCATCACAATCAGCTTGCGGGCCCAAAATCCTTTGGCGGGGATCAGGCAGTTCTCCTATGTTCTCCGCAACTGGCGCCGTCGCGCCGACGTCCCTTGTGCGGGAGTTTGAGTGCCAAAGCCCTCACTGCCAGTGCGTCTTGGTCTCCTGGTCGCCGGAACCGCGCTGCCGCTGATTGTTTTTGCCACCTTCATCGTCCTCGAAAACTACGAACATGACCGCAAGGACGCCACCCAGCGCGTTCTCGAAACTGTACGCAGTATCCGCCTTGTGCTCGATTCCGAGGTGAAGCGCATGACGGGCGGGCTTGAAGTGCTGGCGCTCACCAACACGCTACGTGACGGCAACTTCGGTGGCTTTCGGCACATGTCTTCGGGCTTTCTCGAGCAATACGGCAAGGATGGCATCCTGCTGGTGGCAGATCGTGAAGGCCGCCAGTTGTTCTTCTCGGCCACACCGGACACCTCACACCTTCCCCCGCGCAACAACCGCGAAATCGTGGAGAAGGTGTTCGCAACCAAGCTGCCGCAATATTCCAATCTGTTCCTCGGCGCGACGAGCAAGCGACCGATCGTGACGGTCGAGGTTCCGGTGCTGCGCGACGGCGAGGTCATCTACGACATTTCGTTCAGCCCTCCGATCGAGATCTTCCAGTCCATCCTCGACAAGCAGCGCCCCAGCGACGACTGGACGATCTCGATCTTCGACAGGGACGGCATCAACTTCGCGCGCGTTCCAGATCCGCAAGAGACGGTCGGCAAGCGTGCATCGCCTTCGCTTTATGAAGCGATGCTTCGCGAGCGCGAAGCCACGCTGCAGACGGTATCGCCGGAGGGCGCGCCGTTGATCATGACGTTTGCGCGATCGCCGCTCACCGGATGGACCGTGGCCGCCGGCATTGCGCAGGGCGCCCTGGTCGGTCCGTTGTGGCGCAGTCTTGCGATCACCAGCGTGCTCGGGGCGGTGCTGCTTCTGACCGGCCTGGCCTTTGCGGTGCGGATGGCCACAACGATCGCCCGCGGCGAGATGCTCCATGACCTCCTGATCGAGGAGCTCAATCACCGCGTCAAGAACACGCTGGCGATCCTGCAAGCGATCGCGGTGCAGACCTTCCAGAGCGCCAGCAAAGCCGAACGCGAGAAATTCGAGGGCCGTCTCGGCGCGCTGGCGGAGGCACATAATCTCTTGAGCAAGGAGAAGTGGCGCGGGTCCGATCTGCAGGACGTCATCGGCCGTGTCCTGCAGCCATATATACTCAACAATCCGGAGCGGGTGCGAATGTCGGGGCCGCCCGTTCCGCTGTCCCCTCGACTGGCGGTGGTGCTTTCGATGATCGTGCATGAGATGGCTACCAACGCCGCGAAGTATGGCGCGCTGTCGAACGACACCGGCAGCGTCAGGCTGGATTGGGAAATCCTGGAGGAAACAGACCAGCCGAAACTGCGATTGATATGGGCCGAAGCCGGCGGCCCGCATGTCGCCGCACCGGTGAAACGCGGTTTCGGGTCGCGCCTGATCGAACGCAGTGCGCGCGATCAGCTCGGCGGTGAAGCTACCGTCGATTTTCTGCCCCGCGGCGTGGTCTACACCATCACCTGTTCGCTTGAGGACGAAGGCTAGCGCCTAAAGCATGATCCGAAAAAGTGGGAACCGGTTTTTCGAAAAGATCATGCTCAAACAAAGAGATGAGATCATGATCCGATTCAGCCTGATCGGATCATGATCTAACCGAAATTCTGCAGGCTCGGGAACGTCTCCAAGAGCCAGATGCTGACGGCCGAGACGCTGCCGGTGAGAAAACCGATGCCGGTGACGACCAGGAGCACACCCATCGCATGCTCGACCCTGGCAAGGTGCCGCTTCATCCGCGCAAACAGCGAGGAGAACTGTTCCACCATCAACGCCGCAATCAGAAATGGAATCCCGAGCCCGGCCGAATAGACCGCGAGCAGGCCCGCGCCCCTTTCCACCGTGGCCTCGGCGGCCGCGACCGAGAGGATCGCCGCAAGGATCGGGCCGATGCAGGGCGTCCAGCCGAAGGCAAAGGCAAGCCCCATCGCATAGGCACCCCACAGACCCACGGGCTTTGGAATCGGCAACCGCCCTTCCCGCATCAACAGTCCGATCCGCGTCAACCCGAGGAAATGCAAGCCCATGACGATAATGACGACGCCGGCGACGATCGAGAGCTCGGCCGACCAGGCGCGGATCAGGCCTCCGATCAGGGAGGCGCTGGCGCCGAGCGCCACGAACACGGTGGAAAAGCCGAACACGAACATCGCAGCCGAGGTCATCACCGCGCGCTTCGAGGACGATACCGTCTCGTCATTGGCCACATGTTCGATGGTTGCGCCCGTCAGATAGACCAGATAGGGCGGCACCAATGGCAGCACGCACGGCGACAGAAAGCTGACAAGGCCGGCAATCAGGGCGGCGGGAATCGAGACGTCGTGGATCATGCCATCTTCGCTTGTCTTGTATGCCGCTTGCTTCTTTCATGTGCCGCGCGCTGCCTGGCCAAGCCTGACATCGGCGACACGCCGGGCCGATCCGCCTTCATGTAGCGGATGGGCGAGAATGCGCAAAGAGCATGGCGGCCACTTCTTCGTGCGCTGCCGGATTTCCCTTCAGCAACAAATCGGGAGAACATCGCGACCACGGCGCAGGCCTACCATGCTGGCTTCGTCTGATCGCCGGTTCACGCGTCCGCGAGGCCGCGTTGTTATTTGACCAGCTTCAACGAGACCGGGGAACGCCCGCGCGGACCTTCCTGCGGTCTCGGATGCGGCGGCCTTTCGGTCGCCTCGACATCCCGCAACACCGCATCGCACAAAGCCTTCAATTCCGAATCTTCAATGCGATTAAGCTTGATCCGAAGCTCGAGAATGGCGACCGACACCAGTTGCGCGGTGTCCCGGTCGCCGCCGAGGACAAGGGCGGCCCGGCACTCCTCAAGAGTGGCCAGAACCGCGTGCATTTTCTCTTCTGAATCAGTCACCTGCGTTTGTCCCGTTAACGAGCTTGCCAGGTAAAGTCGAGGTGATCCGTCCGGCGCCTTCATAAACCCCTCCGTCCCCAGAAAAATCCGAAAATATCTGGGCCGATACGATAGATCTCGTCGCTACACAGATTTGTGACATGGGCTGTTCACTCGACGGTGGGTCGATTCTCCCGCAGCCGCGGTGGGCACCATGCTCGACGCAGCTTCGGCTTCACCAATGCGGTGAAAGGTTTGCCAGCCTAGCACGACGAAAGGCCGGTGGTCGACGTGGTCGGCTACCCTTAAAACCCGGGAATGGCCCGCACTTCCGGGACCCCGATTCCCCCGGGGACGGCACCGTCCCATGCCAAGCATACGCGTCAAAAAGTCCCGACCTGTCGAACCCGCCCCGGTTGTAGTATGATCAATAACCTGCCAAAGCTGACAGACGAGTTGTAAGTATGAGTCCTTTCCCGGAACATCATACCTTCGGCTCCAATTGCGGTCGTCATTCATTTCGCGATAGCGGCCGGCGCCCGGTGCTAAGCAACCGGGTTGTGAAAGCCAACGATACCCGTAAATTCCCGGGGTTTAAGGACGAATTCATCCCATTTGATCGAGCTCAAAGCGGTATATAAGGGTGGCTACAATAAGCCCTACAAAGGCGCTTCACGAGCGAAGGACGGTAAGAGCAGTATGAACAAATCAATAGCGAAGAAGATGAAGCAGCGCAGCGCCGGAAAGCCGGATATTGAACTCGGCAAGCGGATCCGGTTGCGGCGTGTCGAGCAGCGGATTTCGCAGGCGGAACTCGGCGAGCAGCTCGGCGTCAGTTTCCAGCAAGTCCAGAAATATGAGAAGGGCGTCAACCGCGTCGGTGCCGCCCGTCTTCAGCAAATCGCGACTGCACTCGATGTGCCCGTCACCTTCTTTTATGATGGCGACGGCAAGGCCCGCGAGGTCGAGAGCCTGCTGTTTCTGGACAGCGCATTCAGCCTGAGGCTGCTGCGCGCCTATAGCAAGATCAAGGATCAGACCGTGCAGCGTCAGCTGGTGTCCTTGATGGAGTTGATTGCCGCGAACGAAGACTAGCGCGTGATCGGTCCTGATTGAATCAGAACCGTGGCTCTCTGGCGTCTTGCTTTGACGCGTTTTCTTGACGCGAACCGGTACCCACTTCGCTTGAAAACGCGCTGCGCTTCGACGCGTTTTTTTAGCGAACCGTACCCTCCGCGATCAAATCCGGCGTAGGTTTTCGCTCGCCCCGCGGCTCTGGTTTGACGCGCCGCGGACCCGGTCAATCAACGCAAGCGGATCTGCCGGCAACCTGTCGCCGCGCCAGGCGACATGCTGGTCCGGCCGCGACAATACCAGCGCGCCGTCAAAAACGGCATCCGGTGGCGCTTCGACGTCGAGCACCTTCAGCGGCACGCGCCGGCCGCGCGCCGCCCGCTCAAGCGCCGCCACATCCACCGCAGGATCGAACCGCAGCAGCGTGAATTCCGGCCCCATGGCGTCGTAGAGCGAACGGCCGTCACGGCACCACAGATGCGGTGTGCGGCAGCCGGGGACCGTCGAGGGGGTATAGGAGCTCATCGTATAGGCCGGCGGCTCGGCGCCGTCATAGGCGATGATCGGCGAGCGATCGTAATAGGTGCCGAAGTTGAGACCGGCGCAGGCATATTGCTGGACGTTGATCTCGTAAGTCAGCCGCCCGGTCTGTTGCCGCGCACGCTCGCCTTCCGGCCCGGCATCCTCGATTTCGTCGGGAACCGCGCCACGGCGGCGAATCTCGGCTTCGGCATGCGACATCGCAAACTGCGAGACCTGGCTGGTGATCGGCCAGCGCTCCGCCTCGTAAGCCTCGAGAATCGAAGCCGGCGCCCAGCCATTGAGGTGGGCGGCCAACAGCCAGGACAGGTTCATCGCATCGGCGATCCCGGCATTCATCCCGTAACCGGCATAGGGCACCCAGATATGCGCCGCATCGCCGGCGATGAAGGCCGAGCGGTCGCGAAACCTGTTGGCGATCAGCCGCCGCCCGTACCAATCTTCCCGGGAGATGATGTCATATTTGAAATCCGCTTCCATGCCGAGGATGGTCCGGATACAGGCGTCGCGATCCACCGAATCGAAATCGCCCTCGCCTTGCTTCATGTAGTTGTGCACCAGCCACCGTTCGCACCCGTCAATGGCATAAACCATCCCGGACCGGCGCGGGTTGATGACGCCGGTGCCCCAGGCGCGCTCGTGAATCTGGCGATTGATGAGACCGGGGGCGCGGATGTAGGTCGACTGCACGCGCTGCACGATCGCGTCGCCCGCCAGCTCCGCGCCAATCGCCCTACGGACGACGGACCGCGCGCCGTCGCAGCCGACGAGATAGCGGCAGCCCAGGCGGCGGATGGCGCCGGTTTCGAGATCGCGCAGGGCCGCGCTCGCCGAATTGTCCTCGATCCCGACGTCTTCCACCGAGGTCCGGTTGATAATGTGGATGCGCGGCTGGTGAGCGGCATGCTCAAACAGAATGGGCTCGAGGAATATCTGGTTGATGCGATGCGGCGGCTCCGGCGTCGGCCAATTGCAATCCGGGCCATCCAGCCGCGTGAAGCGATCGCGGCGGCAGGGAATCGGAATTCGCGTCAGTTCGGCGCCCGTAAACGTCGTGCGGTAACTGATGTCGTGCGGATAATCCGCAGGCAGCCCGGCATTGCGGACTTTCTCCGCAAGGCCAAGCCGCCGGAAGACTTCCATGGTGCGGGCGGCGACGTGGTTGCATTTCGGCTCGGGTTGCGCGGCGGGCGCCCGCGTCTCGACCACGGTGACGCCGATCCCCCGCCAGGCCAGGTCGATCGCGAGCGTGAGCCCGACCGGGCCCGCGCCAACGATCAGCACATCGCAATGGATCGTGTCAGGCATGTTCATCCGGCTCGGCGCCCGAATTCGCCACGACGGCAGCCGTAAGCCAAGCCAGCCCGCCGCAACATCCGGCCAACGCCTCCCGGCGCGTCAATAGCATGGGGTCTCCCGCAGGCATTTTTATTCTTCTTGAGCCAGTTTCCCGGCGAACCACATTAGTGGTGTCGGCGACATACCGGAAGCGGCCAAGATCCGGGGATTGCGGCAGCGCAACAGCCGCAATCCCAACTTGATCAGAAGGCAACTCCCGCGAGGTTATATTTCCGAATTCTCATTGCGGATCAGGCCAGATCCCGTTCGGCTTCAACTCTTTGATTTAACGCTGGCGCCATCGGCGCATCCCCGGGGACATTACCCATGCGAAGAATGACCATCCTTGCGATTGCCGCGCTTGCGCCGGCGCTTGGCCAAAGCGCGGGTCAAGCGGGCACGGCACCGCCTCCGGCCAAGCCGGCAAACACGGCGCCAGCCGGCGCAACGAATGCCGCGCATGTGGCGCCCGCAAAGCCCGCGATCGCGGCGTCAACCCCCAAATCGCGTTCGGCGGCGGCGTTGGCGCTATCGCACGAGCCGACCTTCGACGAAGGTACCGCCCAGCGGATCAGGGAGGCCGCGCTGAGCTATTCGGATCTGGCGGTGCGCGGCGGCTGGCCGGTGATTCCGGCGGAAGCCAAATTCGCGCTCGGGGTCGCGGGGCCCCATGATGATCTCTTGCGCCAGCGTCTGATCGTCAGCGACGATCTCGCCGCCGACAAGGCGTCGGGACCGTTCGACGAGGTTGTCGCTGAAGCCGTCAAGCGCTTCCAGGTGCGCCATGGCCTTGCCGCGACGGGAACGGTGACCCCGCGAACGCTTGCCGCCCTCAATGTCCCCGTTCAGAAGCGGGTCAGGCAGTTGGAGGCCTCGCTCGAACGGATCGAAAACATGAATTTCCAGTTTGGGCAGCGTTACGTGATCGTGAACCTGCCCGCCACCTTCGCCGAAGCGGTCGAGAACGATGTCGTCGTGCGGCGTTATCGCGTGATCGTCGGCAAGACCGAGAAGCCGTCGCCGACGCTGACCGCCGAAATCACCGGCGTCATTCTCAATCCGACCTGGACCGTCCCGTCATCGATCGCAAAGACCGAGATCTCCGCGCACATGCGCAAGGATCCCAACTACCTTTCCCGCATGCACATGGAGGTGCTCGATGCGCACGACAACCCGATCGATCCAGGATCGGTGGATTGGTCCGGCACGCGCACGCCGAACTTCACCGTGCGCCAGCAAAACGGCGCCTGGAATGCGCTGGGAGCGGTGAAGATCGACATGCCGAATCCTTATTCGGTGTACATGCACGACACCAATCAGCGCAGTCTGTTCAGCGACGACTACCGCTTCGACTCCCACGGCTGCTCGCGGGTAGACAATGTGCGCGACCTCGCCACCTGGCTCTTGCAGGAGGAGATGTCGAAGTGGACGCGCGTCGCCATCGACGCGGCGATCGCCAACGGCCAGCACCAGGAGATCCCGTTGCCGAAGAAGGTTCCGGTGGCCTGGATCTATCTCACGGCATGGATGACCAGGGACCAGACCGTCCAGTTCCGCAACGACATCTACGACCAGGACGAGCAGCTTCTTGAAGCCACCGCCGAGGAAGCGGCCTTCTTCAATCAGGCGGGCAACCATCCGCTGACGGCGCATCTGGCGCCGTAGGGCCGGCGCTCAGGAATCGCTATTGCGAGCGAAGCAATCCAGATACCTTGTTCATTCCGGGGCGATGCCAACGGGTCCGCGCAAAGCGCGGCCGGATCACAGGCTCCGCATCGAACTGCGATGTGCAATTGCACACCGGAGAATCCCAGGATTCCCCGATGCGCAATTGCGCATCTGAGGTCTGGTCCTTTGGACCATCCCGGAATGACAGACAAGATTGCTTCGCCATTGTCGAAAAACCGAACCAATGCTTCATTGCGGGCGCACTCTACTCTCATCCACGAAAGCCGCACCCATGCTTGACGTCCCCAAGACATCCGAAAAATCCTTCGCCGACGGCAAGATCCTGCAAGGCATTACCGAGGGCGTCGGCGTCGTCACCTTCAACAATCCGGACAAGCGCAACGCCATGTCGCTCGACATGTGGGAAGGGTTGGGCCAGGCGTTGATCGAATTGCGCGACGACGCGGACGTGCGGGTCGTTATCCTGACCGGTGCGGGCGACAAGGCGTTCATGTCGGGCGCCGATATCAGCCAGTTCGAGAAAACCCGCCATAATGCGCAAGCATCGGAGGAATATTCCAAGCGCAGCGCCACCCAGCGCGCGCTGCTGGCGGATTATCCGAAGCCGACCATTGCGTGTATCCGGGGCTTTTGCCTGGGCGGCGGCATGCAGGTCGCGATGATGTCCGATATCCGCCTTGCCTCGGAGAACAGCCAGTTCGGCATTCCCGCCGCCAAACTCGGCATCGCCTACGGCTATGACGGCCTCAAGCATCTGGTCTCGCTGGTCGGGCCGTCCTGGGCGAGGCTCTTGATGTACACGGGCATGCGGATCGATTCCGCGGAAGCATTGAGGATCGGGCTGGTCGATCGCGTGCTGTCCGACGCCGAATTGTGGAACGCAACGCTGGATACCGCCCGCTCCATAGCCGGCAATGCGCCGCTTGCGATCAAAGCGGCCAAGATCACGATCGCGCAGGTGTTAAAGGACGAAAGCCATCGCGATATGGACGCGATCAAGGCGATCGGCACCGCCTGCATGGACTCCGAGGATTTCCGCGAAGGACGGCAGGCTTTCATGGAAAAGCGCAAGCCGCAGTTCAAGGGACGATAATCTGCACGACGCGGCATCCCGCTCTACCTTGGCCAGGGCGTGAACCCTCGGGCGAGCAGCCGGAGAGCTTCGAATTAACACTTAGGTAACCGATATTGCTAACGTGACCTCTACCCGGGGACTGTATCCAATCCCTCGGGAGAGCGAAAATGCAAAGCCAGCCTCCGGATACAAGCTCTGTGCGTCGCGGAGCTGCGGCTGAACCAGACGATTTAATCGACGGTGAATTACCGAGCCGGCGCGATCCAGTTCGCTGGCTTGCCGGTTGCGGTATCCTGCTGATCGCGGCAATCGCGATCGGCACCGTGATCATGGTCGGCAATTTCCGGGATCACGCGCTCGAAAGCAGCAAACGCGAGCTGGAAAATACCGTCTTGCTGCTTGCTCATCACTTCGATCAGCAGTTGGACGATGCGGAAGTCCCCCTAAACGACATCATCGCACAAATCCATCAGGCCGGCATAATGACTCCGGACGATTTCACGCGCCGGATGTCGACACCCGAAATGCACCTGCTGTTGAAGGACAAGGTCGGCCACGGTTCCTCCAAAATCGCCGGCGTCAATGTGTATGACGCGGCGGGAGATCTGATCAATTCATCGGAAGTAGCGGTCGTCCCAGCCATCAATATTGCAGATCGCGCATATTTCAAGGCCCTCAAAGCAAGCTCTGACGCGGCGCAGGCCCAGATCGAACTGGTGCGTAGTCGCTTTTCTGGCGGGTGGAGAACGCTCATCACCCGCAAGGTGACAGGGCCAAACGGCGAGTTTCTGGGCGTCGTTTCGCGAGCCATTGCGCCCGCCAAATTCGAAGAATTTTTTTCGTCGGTGGCGCTGGGAAAAGACGCAACGATTTCCATGCACCATCGTGATGGAGCGCTCATAGCGCGCTATCCTCATGTCGAAGAGTTCATCGGCAAGAATTTCAAGACTGGCGCAACGCCTCAGGCGGCCTTGTTGAACTCAGATCATGCGACCACGCGATTGATCAGTCCCGTCGATGGCCAGGAGCGGCTGGTCTCGATTCAGAGCCTGGACCGGTTTCCGTTATCTGTCGTAGCGACAACGACTGTCGCTTCAGCGCTAGCCGATTGGCAAGCGCAAACCAAACTCCTGGTTGTCGCTGCCGGTCTCGCTACGATCGTTGTCGCCGTCATTCTGATCCTGATCGTTCGACGGCTATCGTGGCAGCATCAATTGGCTCAGCGGCAACTGAAGTTGGAAAAGCAGCGGCTCGATACCGCCGTCAACAATATGACGCAGGGCCTGACGCTGTTCGACCACTCCAGGCGGCTCGTCGTCTGCAACCAGCAATATCTCGATATGTACGCGTTGTCGCCCGAGGTGGTGAAGCCGGGTTGCAGTTTTCACGATCTGATCGTGCATCGAAACGAAGTGGGATTGATTCAAGTCGACGTCGAGGGATACTGTTCCAGAATTCTGGAGTATGTCGCGCGCGGGGAAGCCAACACCCTCAAATCTGCGGATGGACGTTCAATTCATATCACGCATCGCATGCTGTCCGATGGCGGTTGGGTGGCCACCCATGAGGATATCACCGAGCGGATACGCCGTGAGACAGACGTCTTTCAGCAGGCCACGGAACTGGCACGCATAAACATGCAATTCGACGCTGCCCTGAGCAATATGACGCAGGGGCTTTGCATGTTCGACGGCCAGAAGCGGCTCATGGTCTGGAATGACCGCTATGCAGAACTGTATCAATTGCCGCCAGACTTGCTCAAGATCGGAACGCCTCACGACGCGATCATCGCCGATCATATCTCCCGCGGCCTTCTCAAAGGCGAGCCAGGCGATTCTGACGCCAAGGCAAAGATTGCCTCGATTGCCTCATTGGATCAGCTTCCGGGAGACACGACATCGAGCAGGGTCGCCGAATTTGCCGATGGGCGATCCATGCTCATTACCCGGCAGCCAATGGCTGACGGCGGGTGGCTGGCAACACACGAAGACATCACCGAACGGCGCCGGGCGGAGGCGGAGATCGGCCATTTGGCGCGGCACGACGTGCTGACGGGGCTTGCAAACCGCGCAGAATTCAATGCGAAGCTCGAAGAAGCTTGCAAGCGCCTCAAGCGGAACGGTGGTGCGGTCGCCGTCATGATGCTCGACCTCGACAAGTTCAAGGCCGTCAACGACACGCTCGGGCATCCTGCCGGGGACCAGCTGCTGGTTGAGGTAGGCAGACGCTTGAAGGCGACGGTTCGGGAAACCGACGTCCTGGCGAGGTTGGGCGGTGACGAATTTGCGATCATCCAGGAGGGTGAGCGTCATCAGCGTGAAGGCGCCATCGCGCTCGCGCTGAGAATCATAAATGCCATTACCCAGCCATTTGACCTTAGCGGCAATCAGGCCAGCGTGGGGACCAGCATCGGCATTGTCCTGGCCCCGGAACATGACATTGAACCCGAGGGACTCCTGAAACGAGCCGACCTCGCGCTCTACGACGCCAAAGCCAACGGAAGAAATGATTTCCGGGTATTCCTGCCGGAAATGCTCGAGGTTGCCAATACCCAGCAAACCGCGGAAAGCGAATTGCGCGACGCTATCGCGCGAGACGAATTCGAGCTGCACTACCAGCCCGTGGTGGATATCAAGACGCGACTGCTTTGCGGCGTCGAGGCGCTGGTTCGCTGGAAGCACCCGACAAAGGGTCTAATCGGGCCGGACCAGTTCATCCCGCTTGCGGAGTCGACTGGCCTGATTGCATCGCTCGGGGAATGGATTCTGCAGCGGGCCTGCACGGATGCCGCGTCGTGGCCGGCACATGTCAAGGTCGCAGTCAATATCTCGGCGGTCCAGTTCAAGAAAGGGAACCTGTTCGACGTGATATTGTGCACGCTGGTGGAGACTGGTCTTGCGCCCGAACGGCTGGAGTTGGAGGTCACCGAAACCGCTCTCCTTGAAAACCGCGAAGCTCACCTGACGACGATACGGCAGTTGAAGAACCTCGGTATCTCCATAGCGCTCGATGATTTCGGCACGGGATATTCCTCGGTAAGCTACCTGACCATTTTTCCATTCGACAAGATCAAGATCGACAAGTCGTTCACGCAGGGCGTTCTCAATCGCCGCGATTGCAAGGCGGTGGTTGCCTCGACGCTCGCTTTGGCCCACGGTCTTGGCACCGTTACGACGGCCGAGGGCGTCGAGACCGAGGAACAGCTCGAATATATGCGCGCTGCGGGGGTGGATCTGGTACAGGGCTATCTGTTTGGCCGGCCCGTTCCGGTCTCCCAGCTCGATCTGCCCAATGCAACTCTGCCCAAGGAAATGGTGGCGTCGACGACAGCCCGCAGGACGGGTTAGCGACAGCATCGTCGGTTATCTCTGTTCCGGCGGTTTATATGCCGCTTTTATAAAGCGGGGTACCGTTCCGAATTGAGTTCATACGGCTCGCGGAGCATCTGATAGCACATCCGAAATTACTCCGAGCACGACCATGAGACACACCTCCCTGCAAATGGCCAAAACAGGCACGTGGCGGCAGGCCCGCCGGCGCTTGCAGCACCTGCGCGGTTGGCGCGGCAATCCCGGCAATCCCTACTCGCCCGCATTTTCCATTGGACTGCTGTTGATCGTCGCGCTGGCCGTCAACCTCATCCGATAACCGGTCCCGGCGCCAAACCAGCGCGACCGCTTCCACTTCGCAGCCGGCATGCGGAATTCGTTGCAGTTGCAACTGACTGGCATCTGCGTATTTTAAGCGCGTGACAGTATTTTGTTGTCACAACTCATTCACTGAACCGGCTTACGCGTCCTGTCGTGAAAATTAATGGGGATTCGAATGAGCCATTTTACCGACACGCTGCGGACCCAACGCCTCGATGATTATCGCTACTACCATCAGAGCCGGATCAATCAGACGCTGCACCTGATCAGCGCCGTGATCTTCCTCGGCTGTTACGTCCTGCTGTTCAGGGATCCGGCGCTCGCCGGTCTTGTCGGGTGGCTGGCGATGTTGACCCGGCAGACCGGCCACTTTTTCTTCGAACCCAACGGCTACGACGCCGTGCACAACGTCACCAATGAATACAAGGAAGCAATCAAGGTTGGCTACAACCAGAACCGCAAGATCGTGCTGCTGATCGTATGGGGATCGGCGCCGCTGCTATTGTTTGTTTTCCCGACGCTGTTCGGCATCTTACCGCCGCCGTCCGGCAGGATCGATTTCATTCGCCACGTCGGACTGGTCTGGCTGGCGATCGGCATCGGCGGCGGCCTGTTTCGGATGGTGCAGCTGTTCATCATCCGCGATGTGCGGACGGCTCTCACCTGGGCCTTCAAGGTTCTAACCGACCCGTTCCACAACATCGCGCTTTACTGGAAGTCGCCGCTCGCTTTGATGCGCGGAGAGTTGATCGACACCACCATCGGCGCCGCCCGCTGGGATGACGAAGAGGCGGAAGAGGCCCCTCATCTCACTTGACAGCCACTTAACAGGTCGGTGAAAGAACCCGACGGATAAAAGTAGTCGGTCGGTCACGCTATGAGACGACTTTCGACCCTCGGCAGGAGTGCAGGATAGTTCGCCCCCATATCTCACTTGGAAGGCAGGCGGTTACGTGCACCCATCGGCAAGCACCAGTTTACCCGTCGTTGTAGCGTGGCGTACCTTGAACAGGTCTTGAATTTCAGGGTCAGTTAGAAATGCTTCTGCCATTTCGCGTTCTGGAAATTCGATGATGACCATGCGTTCGGGTTTCCAATCACCCTCAATTGTCGTTGGCTGAACCCCTTGAACTAAGTATTTTTCTGAATGTTTTGCTATGAATGCAGGAATTTCAGCGATGTATTTTCTGAAACCACCAAAGTCATTCACCGACAAGTCGAGCACCAAATACGCTTTCATTCCCTACCTCGCGAACCTTCGTCAGACCAATTCGCGGTCCGGATGGAGGGAGTAGAATAAGACCTGCGCTTCAAAGACAAAAGGCCGCTCTCCACCCAAAGCTGGCCTCACGGATAGGTGCCGTTCGTCGAACCATATTCACTAGCGAATTTGGCCATTTGGTGATTCCGTGGGTGCGCATTGGCGTTGAGGGATAGGTCATGCGCGGTATGTTGATTTGGAGACGGACTCAGCCCCACGGGACTTTGAGGGTCCGGTGGTCTAACCTGGTTTCACGCCAAGGAGTGCACCGATGAGCGGCTACATCTATGACGAGAACGGAAAGCAGCTCGCGTGGATCGAAAACGGCGATATTTTCGCCGCTTCGGAAGGAAAGCGAAAGATCGCGACCGTGCGCAATGGCCAGCTGTACTCCTTGCAGGGGGAGCCTCTGGACCTCTTTCTTGAAGGCACTGGCGTTATCGGCCTGGACGGGAATGCCGCGACTCCCGTCGAATTCAGGAAACTCTGCGGACTCGCATGAACGGCCCCGGCCCGGAATGACCGTGCAGAGTGGTACCGTCGCCTCTCACCTTTTGCGGAGGGACGCATGCCGGTCTTCAAACTTCCCCTGTCGGGCGATGTCGTGCAGAACATCAGCCCCTTTACCGCTTTCATGAGCCCGGTAGGCAGCCAGTTCGGCCTGATCAATATCACCCTCGGGCAGTCATCCGCCCCGGAAGTCGAGAAGGATGTCCTTTCGGACTATGGCACCTATGGCAAGCAGATCGGCCAGATCGGCGACGCTCTCCTTGTTCTGATCGAGCGTATGCCAGAGGAAATGAAACTCAGCCAAGAACCGGCCATTGTGGAACTCAAGAAGATGCTGCATCAGATCGCCGACATCAAAGAGCGGCATCACCGTCCGGCGCTACGCCCGCGACCGGACGGACGCGCCTAGTCGGCGCGAATGCGCCACCCGATGACGGGCTCAGCAATCCCGGCAGTTCGCGTTTGTCCGCATATCGCCGGCGCTGAGGCGGGCTGCGGACTGATTTGGGTTGCTGTCCAGCCCCCTTCCGGAAAATTTTCCGCTTCACCGCCGACCCAAATCAGCAATACATCCCCTGCCGTCCCGCTTCGACAAGAGGGGCGGCTCGCGATCGTCACGAACGCGGGGCGGGATGCGATGGACGCGGGTGGCGTGGCAGACGAGCGCGTTATCCTGCGGACGGCGAAGTCGTGTGGTCCTGACGCCCCGACGCTGGCGTCAAGTTGGCGATGATGCTTCGCATCACGCCGGCGACAGTGGCAAGAAAGCCCGGTCACTGGGGAGAGCGCGAAATAAGCCGTAAAACCATTGCGCGGGGAATGCCGGGTGTTTCCGGTGTGACCGTGGTGACTAACGCGTGTGCTTTCTACCACTGCACACGCGGCTGCGGGCGCATCGGGCGCCCGGCATTCCCTGCGCCCTCTGATTGGAGAGGGCGGGAGGTTTCTGGCACAACTCGGGCGAAACGCGCCGCGAGATCGCGGGGCTGTGGTTGCCAGCTCTTTGAAATTCAAATCCGAAACAATCGATGAGCGAATGGCCTGACCCTCATCCTGAGGAGCGGCGTCTTCGTCGCGTCTCGAACCATGAGGGATGAGTTTGCCCACTCTAAACCTCGCCCGAGGGAATGATCCGCCTACAACGCCTCCAGCACCGCCTTGGCGATATCGGCGGTGCCGTTGCGGCCGCCGAACTCCATCGGCTTGATGCCGTCCGCATAGGCCTTGTCGACGGCGCGTTCGATCCGCTCGCCGGCCTCAGTCGCGGCCTCGAGGCCGTGTTTGTCGGCGAGCCAGTCGAGCATCATGGCCGCCGAAAGGATCATCCCGGTCGGGTTGGCCTTGCCCTGCCCCATGATGTCCGGCGCGGTGCCGTGGCACGGCTGGAACACCGCATGGCGGTCGCCGATGTCGGCCGAGGGCGCCATGCCCATGCCGCCGATCAGGCCGGCGGTCATGTCGGAGAGGATGTCGCCGAACATGTTCTCCATCACCATCACGTCGAAGTCCCAGGGCCGCTTGACCAGCATCGCCGAGCAGGCGTCGACATATAGGTGATCGGCCTTCACCTCCGGATGACGGTGAGCTGCCTCATCGAACATCTCGCGAAAGAATGCGAAGGCCTTGAACACGTTGGCCTTATCGACGCAGGTCAACGCGCCGGGCCGGCCGCGCGCCTTGCGACGTTCGGCGAGCCTGAAGGAAAACTCGAACAACCGTTCCGAGGTCTTTCGCGTGATGACGAGCGTTTCTCGCGCATCGTCATGGGTGACAACGCCTTTTCCCATCGAGGCGAACAGGCCTTCGGTGGATTCCCGGATCACGACGAGGTCGATGCCGCGCTGATCTGCGCCGACGATCGGACTTGGCACGCCCGGAATGAGACGCGCCGGTCGCACGCCGGCGTAGAGGTCGAAATGGAACCGCAGTTCCACCTGCGGCATGATCTCGGTGTTGTCGGGGTAGCGGACCGACGGCAGGCCGCAGGCGCCGAGCAGGATGGCGTCGGCCTCGTCACACAACCGCACCGTCGAGTCCGGCATCGACTTGCCGGTCTCCCGATAGTGGTTGGCGCCGGCCGGGGCTTCGGTGAAGCGAAACTTCAGATCCGTGGTCGCCTCGATCTTGCGCAAGACTTCAAGCGCCGGCGCCATGACTTCGGGGCCGATGCCGTCACCGGCAAGCACGGCAATGTGGAGCGCGTTGTTAGCTGACATCGAATTTCCTTGGAATTTCCTTGAGGGTGTTAGGGGAACGGTTGAGGTCATCATTGCGAGTCACCGGGCGGGGCAGCGCCGCCCTGCAGCAGGCTCCGCGAAGCAATCCAGGACTTTCGGAAACGACTGCAAGTTATTGGATTGCTTCGTCGCTTTGCTCCTCGCAATGACGGCAAGTGTGGGTTACGGCGTGAGCACCGCGCGGCCGACCAGCCTGCCCTTTTGCAGATCGATCAGCGCGTCATTGGCCCTGGCAAGCGGCATCGGCGTGACCGGAATGGGCGCGATCTTCTTGGCGCGGACGAGATCGAGCAGTTCCCGGGTTTCCCGCAGATTGCCGACATAGCTGCCCTGGATGGTGACGGCCTTGATCGGAATCAGCGGCAATGCCCATGTCGCGCCGCCGCCGAACAGGCCGACGATGACAAGCTTGCCCCCCTTGGTCAGGCAGTCGAAGCCGAGTTGCGTGGTCTTGGCGTTGCCGACCAGATCGATCACGGCGCGAATGGGTCCGCCGGCCTTGCTGGCCAACTGTTCCAGCGCGTCAGGCGCGCCGCCATCGACGGTCGCGAGAGCGCCGGCCTGCTCGGCCGCCTCGCGCTTCTTCGCGTCGATATCGACGACGATGGCGCCCTTGCCGCCCATGGCCTTGAGCAGCGACAGCGCCATCAGGCCGAGGCCGCCCGCGCCGAAAATGACGATGGGCGTGTTGAAGGCGAACTCCACTTTCTTCAGGGCGCTGTAGGTGGTGACCCCGGAGCACGCGTAAGGCGCTGCCGTCACGGGATCGAGGCCTTTCAGGTCCAGGAGATAGCGCGGATGCGGCACGATCATGTGATCGGCGTAGCCTCCGTCACAATAGACGCCGAGCGAGGCAGGCTTCAGGCACATATTTTCATCGCCGGCGAGACAGGCCTCGCATTTGCCGCAGCCAAGCCAGGGATAGACCAACGCGACGTCGCCGACCTTGAGGCCTCCCGTGTCGGCCTTCGCATCGGGTCCGAACGCCAGCACCTCGCCGACGGTCTCGTGCCCCATCGTGCGCGGCAGCGAAACGCCGCGATCCCTGAGCGAGAGCGGCTTTCGTCCATGGCCGAGATCATAGCCGCCTTCCCAGATGTGGAGGTCGCTGTGGCAGACGCCGGCCGCCTTCACCTTGATCAGGACCTGCGTTCCCGACGGCTGCGGCGTCGGCTGATCCACCTCTTCCAAAGGAGCATTGAAATCGGCGACCTTGAAACTCTTCATCGCTTCTCTCCCGTCGATGCTTGGCGTTTTAGATAGGCCGGAACCGCTGGCTCCCGCAAGGCTGCTCAATAGCGCGCCGCCACCGGCGCTTTTCCGACCAGAGCCGCGATCTGATCTTCGGAAAGGCCGCTCTCCCGAAGCAGCGCGAGCGTATGCTCCCCCAGGGTCGCCGCGCGCTTTCCCGCGACGATGCGGGTACCGGACATCTTGAACGGCAGATTAAGGACCTTGAATGAGCCGCCGCCGTCTTCCACCTCGGCCACCGCCCCGCGATGGGCGATCTGTGGATCGCTCAAGGCTTCGGCAACCGTGCGATAGGCGGAACAGGGAACGCCGTGGGCATTCAATTCGGCGAGGCATTGCACGGTCGTGATCGTGCGCGACCAGGTCTCGACACCGTCCATCAAATCCTTCCAGTGATTGCGCCGGTCGGGATATTTCGCAAACCGCGGATCGCCGATCCATTCCGGATGGCCGGAAGCCCTGACAAGACCCTGAAACGTTTTTTCGCTGGCGACCGCCACCATCACATAACCATCGGCGGTCTCGAGGGGGCCGAACATCGGCCGGCTCGGCGGCGCGACCGCAAATTGCGACCACTGCACTTCGCTCGGCGTCAGGCTGAGCATCGATTCCAGCATCGACACGTCGATATGCTGACCTTTCCGGGTGCGCTCACGCTGGTACAAGGCCGCCGAAACCGCGCCAAAGGCGTAGACGCCGGTGAGGATGTCGGCGTGATAAATTCCGCAGTAGTCCGGCCGATTTCGCCCGGGCTGGTACGACAAATGGGCCATATCATAACCCGAGGCGGCATGGATGACCGGCGCATAGGCCGGCAATTCCGCCGATGGCCCGGTCTGGCCGTATCCGGAAATCGAACAATAGATCAGCCTCGGATTGAGTTCCTGCAGGGAGGCGTAGTCGAGCTTCAATCTTCGCATCACCCCGGGACGGAAATTTTCAACGACAATGTCAGCAGCCTTCACAAGCCGGCGGATCGCATCGACCGCAGCGGGCGATTTCAGATCAAGGACGAGGCTTTTCTTGCCGGCATTGAGCTGGCCGAAGAGACTGGAGAAGCCGCCGCGAACCGGCGGCCGGGTTCGCATCGTCTCCCCTTCGACCGACTCGATCTTGATGACCTCGGCTCCCATGTCGGCAAGCATCCGCGTGCAATGCGGGCCGGCAATCGTGGTCGAAAAGTCGAGTACGCGAAGGCCCTGGAAGCTCCCTGTCGCATTCCCCTCATCGACTTCCACTATGGTCATTGCAGAACTCCCTTTGGCCTGCGTACCCTCAAGGCCGCGGCGTTACCCTAGATTGGGCTGCGCCGCTGGAAAAGCATTCTCCCCGGGCGCAGGCCTGAGCCTGCGGGGGCATCGAGGAGATCTCTGTATCTAACCCACGGAAAAACTGGAACTGTTCTTGCATAGTCGGAATTGGCTCGAGCACCGTGTGAGGGTGTTTCTTGAAGGTCCTGTTCGTTACCACGGAAATGGATGACTTCGTCCGGGTGGGCGGACTGGCTGCCGTTTCGGCGGCGCTGCCCCGGGCCCTCCGCCGCTGGAGCGACGTCAGGATCCTGCTTCCGGGATACAGCGACGTCGTCGAACAATTCACGCATCTCGAAATTGTCGGCCAATCTCCGGCACTAGCAGAGATGCCGGCCTGTTCGCTCGGGCTGGGATCGACCAGGGATGGCCTGCCCATCTACGTCGTGCTCTGTCCGCAACTGTATGACCGCCCCGGCAACCCCTATGGCGATGCGGCGGGCCGTGACTGGCCCGACAATGATGTGCGCTTCGGGCGGTTTGCCTCCGTGGCTGCCCAGCTCGCCGCAGGCACGCTGGACAAGAATTGGGCAGCCGACCTGGTTCACGCCAATGACTGGCAGGCAGCGCTGGTGCCGGCCTACCTGGCCTGGAGCGCGGTCAAGATCCCGACCATCCTGACCATCCATAACCTGGCCTATCAGGGCCTGTTCGCGAAGGAATCGCTGCGGCGGATCGGCGCACCGGACGACTCCTTCCATATCGACGGCCTCGAGTTCTACGACAAATTATCCTTCCTCAAGGGCGGCCTCAACTATGCGTCCCACCTGACGACGGTCAGCGAGACCTATGCGAGGGAGATCACCACGGCTGAACTCGGCTGCGGGCTCGAAGGCCTGCTTCGCCGGCGCTCCGACGCCGAGCAATTGACCGGGATATTGAACGGCATCGACGAGAGCTGGGATCCCCGCGTCTGCGCCCAGCTTGCCCAGCCGTTCGGTGCGGGAGACTGGGAAGGCAAGCGGGCGAACTCCGATTACGTCCGCCAGCAATTCGGCCTGGCGCTGTCCCGCGGTCCGATCTTCGGCCTTGTCGCCCGGCTCGTTCACCAGAAGGGCATTGACCTCGTGCTGTCGGCCGCGGACGAGATCATCGATGCCGGAGGGCAGATCATCGTGACCGGCAGCGGTGAGCCCGGGATCGAGCAGGCCCTGGTCGACGCGCATCGCCGCAGACCGGATGCCATCGGCGTCGCCATCGGATTTAACGACGGCCAGGCGCGGCGGATTTTCGCCGGCAGCGATTTCACGCTGATGCCGTCGCGCTTTGAGCCATGCGGACTAAGCCAGATGTACGCGCAGAAGTTCGGATCGCTGCCGATCGGCCATCAAACCGGCGGGCTGGCTGAAACCATAACCGATGGCGAAACCGGATTTCTGTTCTCCCAGCCATCCACCAAATCGTTCCTCGGCGGCATCCGGCGGGCGTTTTCGACGTTCATGGCGAAGGACCGCCTTAACTCCATGCGCCGCAGCGCGATGTCGCGATCCTTCAGCTGGGATATTTCGGCAACCTGTTACGGCGCGCTTTACCGGAAGACGGTGTCGCCTTAGTCCGGGTGGGTTTCCCCCGCCGGCTCATCGTCGGCGATCGCCCGCCAGGCCGCACCTTCGAGATCGTCATACTGCCCGCTCCTCAGCGACCAGAGAAAACCGAGCAGGCCGACGAGCCCGAGACCAAGCGCCAGCGGCACCAGGATAACCATCACTTCCATGACAACCCCCCATGCGCGACGCGGCGTGCGCGAATCGCGTTCAGCATGACGAGGAGCGAGGAGCCGGACATCGCCGCCGCCGCGATCAGCGGCGTCACCACTCCGCTGATGGCGATCGGTACCGCCAGGACGTTGTAGCCGACGGCAAGCCAGAGGTTCTGTCGCATCAGATGCAGCGCCTTGCGGGCAAAATCGATGGCAGCAACCACCGGCGCCAACGGCTTGCCGAGGAACACCAGATCGGCCGTCGCCTGGCTCAAATGCGCTGAACTGATCGGCGACATCGAAACGTGCGCCGCGGCCAGCGCCGGCGCGTCGTTCAGCCCGTCGCCGACCATCATCACCCTGAATGCTCGGCCTTTCAGTTCTTCGATGCGTGCGATCTTGTCGGCCGGCGTCACGCCCGCCCGCCATTCCTCTACCCCAAGCGCGTGCGCGGCGGCCCGAACCGCCGGCTCCCGATCGCCCGACAATATCTCTACCGCGATGTTGCGCTTCTTCAGTTCCGAAATCATGGCGCGTGCATCGGGGCGCAATGCCTGCCGGACCGCAAACACGTATTTCGCCTCACCAAAGCTAAAAGCAACGAATGACGCTTCCGGATCGAGCTTCGCGCGCTCAGCGACCAGCGGCTCCGCTCCGCAGAATGAGGGGCGTCCAAGCCGTAGCTCTATGCCGCCGACCTGGCCGCGCACCCCCTGCCCCGGTTCTTCGACCGCGCCGATAAAGGGTGATTTTGCGTTTGCAGCCCGTGCCACCGCGGCCGCGACCGGATGGTGGCTAGCAAGCGCAAGCTGTCCGGCCATATCCAGCACAAAAGCCGGAATATCATCCCCGCTCACCACTTCGAGGTCAGGTAAAGTCAGGGTTCCGGTCTTGTCGAAAATGACGTGATCGACATCGGCCAGGCGTTCGATCGAATCGCCGGAATTGAGCAAGACCCCGGCCCTGAACATCGCACCGGACACAATGGTCTGTACGGTAGGGATAGCGAGACCGAGCGCACAGGGGCAGGTAATGATGAGAACGGCGACACCGGTGACGATGGCATCGTGCCAGCTCGCACCCAGCAGAAGCCAACCAAGCACCGTCAGCAGTGCGGTCACATGCACGACCGGCGCATAAAGGCGGGACGCCCGGTCCGCCAGGCGAACATAGCGGGAGCGCGCCTGCAACGCATTGTCGAGAAGCCGGGTGATCTCCGCCAACAGCGTGCTTTCCGACGCTGCGGATACCCGAACACGCAGCGTGCCGGATATATTGAGCGAGCCGGCGTAGACCGCGGTGCCGGCGTTCGCCGTGACGTAGTTGGTCTCCCCGGTAATCAGGCTTTGGTCGATCTCGGACCGCCCTTCGATAACCGAGCCATCGACCGCGCAACGCTCGCCTGGCCGCAACAGCACGATGTCGCCGGGGTCAATTGCAGCCACCGGCACTTCCGAAATCTCGTCGGTCCCGATGAACTTGGTGGCGGTTTCGGCCTTCAGCGCGGCGAGATTTCCGGCGACCGCCCGCGTTCGCCGCCGCATGCTCTGATCGAGATAGCGCCCGACCAGCAGAAACGTCAGCAGCATGATCGCCGCATCGAAATAGGTGTGCTCGGCATGGTGCACCGTCTCCACCACCGACAGCGCAAGCGCAAGCAGGACGCCGATGCTGATCGGGACGTCCATATTGACGTTGCGCGCGCGCAACGCCCGATACGCCGATCGGAAGAAGGGCTGGCCTGCATAGGCCGCGGCCGGCAGCGCGATCAGCGCCGACAGCCAATGAAAGAAGTCCCGCTGTTCGGGAATCATGTCGCTGACGTTGCCGGACCACACCGGCACCGAAAGCATCATGACGTTCATCGTGGCGAATGCCGCTACCCCAAGGCAGCGCAACAGAAAACGCGACTGCTCGTTCTCGGCCGCTTCCGCATCAGCGGTCTCGAACGGGTAGGCCTTGTATCCGAGTTCGGCCAGCCGGTCGATGAACCTGGCGGGATCGAGCGCGCCTTCCTTCCATTCCAGCGCGACGCGGCGGTCGGTGAGATTGACGCGCGCCAGCGTGACATCGGGTATCGCCGAGAGCCCACGCTCGATCTTTGACATGCATCCGGCGCAATTGACGCCCTCGACCGCCAAATCGATGTGCTGAAGGCCCGAGCCCAGGTCCTTTACATAATGCGAGAAATCCCGCGTCGCGTGCATGATCGCAGTCCTCAATCCAGCAGCAGGCGATTCTTCGACAGGAACATCCGCTGTCCGGCGGCGTCACCCTCGAGAACCAGATCCCATTGTCCAGCCGCGACGAGCGGCGCCTTGCCGCGATAAATGCCGAGCCCCACTTCCGCGAGCTCTACCGGCCGGTCGGCCCGCCTGTCGGTAGGCCGTTCGAGGCGGCCCTGAAACTTCAGGCCCGATATCGGCGCGCCGCCATTGTCGCGGGCCTCAACCTGCAGCGTCGCGCCGCCATCCGGGCCGCGCTGAACATGCGCATCGACCCGCCAGTTTCGCGTGTTCTGCTCGCGAGCAGCCGCGATCTCCTTCTCGTAGCCAAGGCTCGCGCTATAGGCGCTGTCCACTTCGGTCCCGGGCAAAGTATCGATCGCCAGCTTCATCATGGTGAAGTTAACGCCGAACACCACGCCAAAAAACGCGATCAGGGTCAAAAGCACAGTCCGCCCGGTCAACGGCTTCGGCGAAACATTCGACCTATTCATACGAAGCTCCCTTGGGATTCTCATGGAGAGACGAAATTGTCGGTCGCCGACGCGACCTCGCCTAAACCGATGTCGGTTACGTGGAAATTCACCGGGATTGATTTCTCGGGATTGTCTTCGGAGGGTGCAGTGACGAGAACCCTCAGTTCGGTGGTGGTGTCACGGGCAAGGATGATCATGGGCCGGTCCGGCGTGACCGAATCGGCGCCCACGACGTGGACGGTTGCATTGCTGGGACCGTCGATGTCGATCGCCACCACGCGGTCGAAGGCCCGCTTGTTCAGGAAGCGAACCGTATAGGCGTTGCGAATTGAGCCGTCGCTCAGCCTCACCGCGATCGGATTGCGGTCGTGCAGCACATTGACGTCGAGCAGCGAGCGCGTCAGCAGCGCATACAGCATGATCGCGCCGACGCCGGCGATCATCGCGGCATAGACGATGGTACGCGGCCGGATGAAACGGTAAATCGGCGGCTTGCCGGCCTGACGCCGCTGTATATTGATGTCGTTGTCGTATCCGATCAGGCGGGGTTCCCGGCCGATCTTCTTCATCACGGTATCGCAGGCATCGATGCACAGGCCGCATTGGATACAATCGAGCTGCGCGCCGTCGCGAATGTCGATCCCGGTTGGGCAGACGGCGACGCATTGATAGCAGTCGACGCAATCGCCGGCGGTTTGGCCAAGCGCCCGCAATTCGCTCGCCTTCTTCAGGGAAGTGCGCTTCTCGCCGCGGTCGTATTTGTAGGTGACGTTGAGCGCCCACTCGTCCGTGAGGGCCGCCTGGATACGCGGCCAGGGACACATATAGACGCAGACCTGCTCGCGCATGAAGCCTGCGAGCAGATAGGTGGTCGCCGTCAATATCGCGATCCAGATATAGGCCAGCATCGGCGCCTGGAAGGTCGCAAGCTGCTTCACCAGCGTCGGCGCGTCGTTGAAGTAGAGAACCCAGGCGCCGCCGGTCCACCACGCGATCAACAGCCAGATCGAGTGCTTCAGCGTGATCTCCGCGAAACGCTCCAGTTTCATCGTGCCGCGCGCCGCCGCCTTGCGCATGCGCTCGCGGCGGTCACCTTCGACCATACGCTCGACGGCATAGAACAAATCCGTCCACACCGTTTGCGGACAGAGATATCCGCACCAGATGCGCCCGCCCAGCGAATTCATCAGAAACAGCGTGATGGCGGCGACAATCAACAGCCCGGTGAAATAATAGACCTCCTGCGGCCACAGCTCGATGAAGAAGAAATAGAAGCGGCTGTTGGGGAGATCCACCAGGACCGCCTGACTTGGCGCTCCCAGGCCGCGATTCCAGCGCACGAACGGCAGCAGGTAATAGACGCCGAGGCAGAAGGCCATCAGGCCCCATTTAATGCGGCGGAACGTTCCGGAGACGCTTTGCGGATAGACCTGCTTACGGGCCGCATAAAGCGGCCCGTCCGAATCAAGTTCTACATCAGCTGGGAGCACGGGCTTGTTCATCGGCGGCAGTCATCTCGCATCTTGGTTGAGGCTAAACCCAACGTCAGGCGCGCAGTTGATCCACCTCAAACAGGATGCGGATTTTCGAGTTCCGCAGCCCGGCTGCGGTCACTGACCCCCGCCGAGCGAGTGAACATAGACCGCCATCGCCTTGATCGTGGAGGGATCGAGACGCCCCACCCACGCCGGCATGACGCCGGACCGGCCGTTAGTGATGGTTTCGACGATAGTCGCCTCGTCGCCACCATAGAGCCAGATCTTGTCGGTAAGATTGGGCGCGCCGACCTCCTGATTTCCCTTGCCCTTGTCGCCATGACAGGCCGTGCAGTTCTCCGCGAAGATTTTTGCGCCTGCGGCCGCGTCATATCCCGGGGCGGTAGAAAGACCCGACAACGATCGAACGTAATTGGCCACCGTCACGATCTGCTCCGGCTTGAGGATTCCCTCCTTGCCGAAGGCAAGCATGGCGCTTTCGTGGGCTTTGGGATTCCCCGAGCGCACACCGAACTGAATCGTCTGCATGATCTGGTCGAGGGTGCCGCCCCAAAGCCAATCGTCGTCGTTCAGGTTGGGATAACCCTTTGCACCGGCCGCGCCGCTGCCATGACATGGCGCGCAATTGTCGCCGAACACCGTCTTGCCACGGGCTCGCGCCAGCGCAAGCAAGGCCGGGTCCTTCTCGATATCCGCAAGCGACGCCGCGCCGAGCGCGACCATTTTCTCGCCGCGGATCTTCTCGAGGTTTGCGAGCTCCACCGCAACGGCCGCGCGGGACGAGTAATGCAATACGCCGGTCGTGTAGCTCGACAGCAGCGGCCATGCCGGATACACGATCCAGTACCCGAACGCCCAGATAATGCAGGCATAGAAGGTCAGGACCCACCACCGCGGCAGCGGCGTGTTCAGTTCCTTGATGCCGTCCCACTCGTGACCTGTGGTCGTTTTGCCGGAGACGTGGTCGATTTCATTCTGTTCAGCCATGATCCTATCAATCCTCCCGCAGCGGAATTCTTCGACGCCTCGTCGAAAGCCGACCGATTGCGAGGCCAAAGCGCATAAGTCACGATTGCCAGGAATATTCCGACGAAGATCGGGGTCCAGAACGTCGTGACAAAATTCGATGTGAAATTCTGAACCGTTAGGATTGCACTCATCGGTCTGCCTTCTCAGCGAAGATTGGCTTTTTCATTGTAGAGCTTGAAATCGACCAGCGTGCCGAGCATCTGCAGATAGGCAATCAGCGCGTCCATTTCGGTCGGAGGGCCGCCCTTGCCGTCAAAGTTGCGCACGGCAGCTTTCGGATAGCGCTTTGCAAACGCATCCGCCCCTGGATTGTCCGGATCCGCCTGCGCCTTCAGATCGGCAACGGCGTTGGCAATCTGGTCGTCGGTATAGGGCACGCCGACGATGCGGCTGGTTCGCAGATGATCGGCGATGGTGGCGGGATCAACCTCGGTAGTGGCCAGAAATGAATAACCTGGCATCACCGACTGCGGAACGATCGAGCGCGGATTTTTCAGATGCGTGACGTGCCAGTCGTCCGAATATTTGGCGCCGACGCGCGCAAGATCAGGCCCCGTCCGCTTCGATCCCCACTGAAACGGGTGGTCGTACATGCTTTCGGCGGCAAGCGAGAAGTGACCATAGCGTTCCACCTCGTCGCGCAACGGCCGGATCATCTGCGAATGGCACAGATAGCACCCTTCGCGAACGTAGATATTGCGGCCGGTCAGCTCCAGCGGCGTATACGGCCTGACGCCATCGACCACCTCGATCGTGCTCTTCAGATAGAACAGCGGGGTGATTTCGACCAAGCCACCGATCGCAATCACCGCCAGAATTCCAACGACCAGAACGATCGAGTTCTTTTCGAAAATATGATGCCGAGTCCAGAATGACATTTACCAGCTCCTCATTCCGCCGGTTGAAGAGCGACTGGCGACTGCACTTCCGCCTCACCGGCGCGCACCGTCATCCAGAGATTGTACGCCATGATCAGGGCTCCGATCAGGAACAACGCTCCGCCCGCCGCGCGGATCATGTAGAATGGATGCATCGCTTCCACGGTTTCGATGAAGGAATATTCCAGGAAGCCGAGCGAGGTGTAGGCGCGCCACATCAAGCCTTGCAGAATTCCCGACACCCACATCGCAGAGATGTAGAGGACGATGCCGATGGTCGCGATCCAGAAGTGCCAGTTGACGAGCTTGAGACTGTAAAGCCCCTTGCGATTCCATAACCAGGGCACCAGGCAGTAGAGCGCGCCGAACGAGACAAATCCGACCCAGCCCAAGGCGCCGGAATGAACGTGACCAATGGTCCAGTCGGTGTAGTGGCTCAGCGAGTTCACGACCTTGATCGACATCATCGGGCCTTCGAAGGTCGACATGCCGTAGAAAGCAACCGACACGACGAGCATGCGCAGCACCGGATCGGTTCGCAGCTTGTCCCAGGCTCCCGACAGCGTCATCAGGCCGTTGATCATGCCGCCCCAGGATGGCATCCACAGCATGATCGAGAAGGTCATGCCCAGCGTCTGGGCCCAGTCCGGCAGTGCGGTGTAGTGCAGATGATGCGGCCCCGCCCAGATGTAGAGGAAGATCAGCGCCCAGAAGTGGACGATCGACAGGCGATACGAATAGATCGGCCGCTCGGCGCGCTTCGGAATGAAATAGTACATGATGGCGAGGAAGCCGGCGGTCAGGAAGAAGCCGACCGCATTGTGCCCGTACCACCACTGGAACATCGCGTCCTGAACGCCGCCCCAGGCGATGTATGATTTCGAACCGAACACCGATACCGGCACTGCGGGATTATTTCCCAGGTGGAGAACGGCGATAGTGACGATGAAGGCGAGATAGAACCAGTTGGCGACGAAGATGTGCGGCTCCTTGCGCTTGATGAGCGTCTCAGGAACACCAGCAGATAAGTGACCCAGACGATCGTCAGCCACAGATCGGCATACCATTCGGGCTCGGCATATTCCTTCGACTGGGTTACCCCGAGAAGGTAGCCGGTGCCCGCGATCAGAATGAAGAAATTGTAGCCGAGCACGACGAACCACGGCGCGAGATCGCCGGCGAGGCGAACCCGGGAGGTCTTTTGAACGACGTAGAATGACGTCGCGATAAGCACGTTGCCGCCGAACGCAAAGATCACGGCCGATGTGTGCAGCGGCCGCAGCCGGCCAAAGCTGGTCCACGGCAGGTCGAAATTGAGCGCCGGCCAGGCGAGCTGGCAGGCAATCAATAGCCCAACGGTGAATCCGGCGATGCCCCAGAACACCGCCATGATGGCCGAGAACTTGACCGGGCCCAGATTGTAATTGGGCCGGCCGTTGATCTCCTGTGGCGGAAGGGCCGCGGGACGATCGAAATACCGGTTGAGGATGACGAAAACCGACGCCAGGCTCGCAGCCGCGCCGAGAGCGGCATGGAATGCGAATGGCGCATCGACGGCTTTGGCTGCGCCGATCAGGCAAAGGAAGGCGGTCACCGTAAAGAAAACCGCCAAGCCACTCTCACCAATGGTCATCGACTTCGAATTAAGGGCCTGGCTCATGCGGAATCTCTCTGAATGACACAAGTCTAGAAAACACAGTCTCGCGCGGCGCGATTTGATCGAGATCAACTTTGTTCAACTTGAAGTTCGGCACCAGAGCAGGCAAGGCACGGCAATTGCGTTTTCAGTCTCGACATCAATGACTTGGCGCGCGCCTATTTTTTGCAAAAACGGCCATCAAGATAGCCGTGGGCGAAGTGGCTGCGCCGAGCTTACGCGGCACCCTCGGCACAGGCGGCGAGCGCTCTGAGCACGTCCTCGCGGGCAACAATTCCGACCAATCGATGGTCGCTGTCGATCGCGGGGATACTCCTGATCCGGTGCTCGACCATGAGCTGCAGCACGCGAGTCAATCTGGTATCGGCGCTGACGTAAATGTATGCCGACGTCATGATATCGGCGACGGTTCGGTCCATCAAATCATCATACCGCGGCATCATCTGGTTAGGCGTGAAGGCAAAGCACTTCAGCAGGTCAAACTTGGTCACAAGCCCGACAACTTGCCCATCTTCTTCGACCGGATAGGTATTGAAATCGTCGCGCTCAAACATCTGGTTCAACTCGCGCTACCGTCATCCCGCGTGTTACGGTCTTGACGTTGCGCGTCATGTAGTCGGCGACAGTTTGCTGGAGAAATCTATACAAGGCGCGATCCAATCGATCTCTGTTTACAATGTGACTTCTAATGCGACAGCAACGCGCAACGCGCGGTTTGGGTGATCAAGTGCTGGGTCATGCCGCCGAGAATCAGTTCGCGAAACCGCGAATGACCATAGGCGCCGGCGATGACAACTCCGGCGCCGACGTCGGCCGCCATGGCATCGAGCTGCACGGGCGCATCCCGGTCCTGGTCCTGTTCCGCCACGAGCTCGGAAGCGGAAACACCGTGACGCGACAACCACGTCAGCACATCGCGAACCCGCGCCAGCGCGGCCGGCTGGCTGGCGCCTGCTTCCACGATCTCCGCAACCGTGACGTCCTTGGCCTTGCGAAGCATCGGCAAGGAAGCAACGATTGCCCGCCTCGCCTCCGGTGTATCCTTCCACGCCACGAGCATGCTTCGCAAATCGAGCCAATCGACGGAATCGGGGACAACGAGCAGCGGCCGGCCCGCCTCCATCACCAGATCTTTAGGGGTGACATGCGCAAACGGATCGGAGAGCGCATCGCTGTGCCCGCCGCTCACGATGATATCGGCGGAACGTGCTGCCTGCAGAACAAACCTGGCCGGGAAGTCGCTCGCGCAGCGCCATTCGATTTGTTTGGCCCGATTCTTGGCCGCCTCGCGAAATTGCGCTTCCAGTTCCGCCATCCGCCTTTTGATCGATGCCTCGCCCTGATCGATCAGGGCTTGCGCTTGCTCGCCGGTGGTATAGTAGAGGGGCGGACTGAATACCGCAGCCGCAATCCCGATTATTCCGGCATCGAACCTTTCGGCAAGCTGGCTGGCGACCGCGAGACGGGCCTCATTGGACTGGTCAATCGCCAGACTGACCATAACAGTCGCGTATGTCATCCAATCTCTCCATGATCTCAGGCAAAACTTTAGAGCCGAAATCGACGGGCGGGATGAGATAGATCAAAGTACCCGACCGCCTGCGAAATCCACCGGCCGACGGGCTTTGGCCCGGCCCCAAGGAACATAACCCTCGCGGGATTATGACCGGAGGAACTTGCATCCACCCCCCTGTTCGGCGAGATTGTGGGTCAGCTACAACGGTTTGAGGGCTGCGCCTTTCCGGGCGTCACTCTTATGGGATACCGGACCCGGAGAATGCCGGTTAGGTCTCGCGGAGTGAGGCTGGATCAGTTGGAAAATGAAGGCTTGGACGTGCCGGGTACAATTCGATCATCGCCAGACGACCCGATCCGTAACGAGCATCTAAGGCTCCGAATCGAGGGCTTTGGTGTCGGGACCTGGGACCTCGATCTCATCACCCAAGAACTGGAGTGGTCCGACACGGCGAAGGATCTTTTCGGCGTCGCGCGCGATCAGCCGATCACCTACGGGCTGTTTCTTTCCCTCCTCGATCCGGCGGATCGTGATCGCACGGAGGAGGCGATCAGAAGAGTTGCCGAGCATGGCGGCAAAATGGACGTTTCGTTCAGGATTGGCGGAATTGCAAACTCCGGTCACTGGATTCGCGCCCGCGGCGGCCTCGTCAGGGACGACACCGGGGCCCCTCGCCATGTCAGCGGAATCGTTCTCGAAATCGATGAAGAAAAGCAGCTCGAAGACGCCCTGAGAACGCAAGAAAGCCACCTGCGCTCGATCCTCGATACCGTGCCGGATGCGATGATCGTCATTAACGGATATGGCATCATACAATTTTTCAGCACCGCGGCCGAGAGGCTGTTCGGCTACGCCGAACAGGAAGCCATCGGCAGGAATGTCAGTGAACTGATGCCCATGCCGGATCAGGCGCGGCACGACGGATATCTTGCACGCTACCGTTCCACGGGTGAACGGCACATCATCGGTATCGGACGGATCGTGACGGGAAAACGCAGGGATGGAACAACGTTCCCGATGCACCTCTCGATCGGTGAAATGCAATCCGGCGGCGCGCCATACTTCACCGGATTCGTGCGCGACCTGACCGAGCACCAGCAAACGCAGGCTCGGCTGCAGGAGCTGCAATCCGAACTTGTTCACATTTCCCGCTTGAGCGCGATGGGCGAGATGGCATCCGCGCTCGCGCACGAGCTCAATCAGCCGCTTGCGGCCATAAGCAACTACATGAAGGGCTCGCGCCGGCTACTGGCGGACAGCGTAGACCCCAACGCGCCGAAAATCGAAAGCGCGATGGACCGCGCGGCCGAGCAGGCGCTTCGCGCCGGCCAGATCATTCGCCGCCTCCGCGACTTCGTTTCGCGGGGCGAATCCGAGAAGCGTGTCGAAAGCCTTTCAAAACTGATTGAAGAAGCCGGCGCGCTCGGCCTGGCGGGCGCCCGTGAGCAGAACGTTCAGCTTCGTTTCACACCTGAATCCGGAATTCGACCTCGTGCTGGTCGACCGGGTCCAGATTCAGCAGGTTCTGGTAAACCTGTTTCGCAACGCCCTTGAGGCGATGGCGCAGTCGCCACGGCGGGAGCTTATCGTGTCGAACGCCGATGTCGAAGACGACATGATCGAAGTCGAGGTGTCCGACACCGGATCGGGCTTCCAGGACGACGTCAAATCCAACCTGTTTCAGACGTTCTTTACCACGAAGGAGACCGGAATGGGGGTGGGACTTTCCATCAGCCGCTCTATCATAGAGGCCCATGGCGGCCGGATGTGGGCGGAAACCAATACAGTCGGGAGGAGCGACTTTTCGCTTCACTCTGCCCGCAGCAGCGAGCGAAAGTTGAGCTATGCCAGGTAAGGGAAAGGTTTACGTCATCGACGACGATGCGGCGATGCGGGATTCGCTCAACTTCCTGCTCGATGCTGCAGACTTCGACGTCACGCTGTTCGAAACCGCCTTGAGGTTTCTCGATGCCCTACCGAATCTTGAGTTTGGCTGCGTCGTCTCCGACGTGCGCATGCCCGGCCTTGACGGAATCGAGCTTCTGAAACGCATGAAAACAGCTGAACAGTCCGTTCCCGATCGTGATCATGACCGGGCACGGCGACATCCCGCTTGCTGTCGAGGCGATGAAGCTCGGAGCGGTCGAATTCCTCGAGAAACCCTTCGAAGACGACCGCCTGATCGGCATAATCGAAGCGGCGATCCGGCAGGGAGAGCCGGCCGCGAAGAACGAAGCGGCCACACGTGATATCGCGCAGCGGATAGCAAGTCTCAGCCCCCGCGAACGTCAGGTCATGGATGGCCTGATCGCGGGGCTTTCCAACAAGCTGATCGCGCGCGACTACGACATCAGCCCTCGCACCATTGAGGTGTATCGGGCAAACGTGATGACCAAGATGCAGGCCAACAGCCTTTCGGAGCTGGTACGGCTTGCGATGCGTGCCGGCCTGCTCAAGGATTGAGCTAAATCAAGCTTCAATGGCCGGATGCATGCTATTTGAAACTATGTGTCACTCAAAGCAGCATAAAGTGGCACGAGCTTCCGATGCTCGTCGGCCGCAAAACCTGCCGTCTATGTGGTCGACGACGACGCGGACGTCCTCGGCTCGTTGCGATTCCTTCTGGAGACGGACGGGTTCAACGTTCGAACCTTCAGAAACGGAGAGGCGCTGCTGAAAACCGTCCGTTCGACCGGCGTTGACTGCTTCGTGATTGATTACAAAATGCCCGACATGAACGGCATCGAACTGGCGCGCCGCTTGCGGAACCGCGATATTGCCGCGCCGGTCATCCTCATTACGGGTTATCCGGACGAAAATATCGCGGCCCGGGCTGAGGCTGCCGGTGTACGCCACGTCATGCTCAAACCCCTCCTCGAGGACAGCCTCATCTCGCGTATTCGGGGGGTAATTAAGGAGAATTGCGCCAGCCCGCGAGGGCAATAGCGACCTCCGGTATTATACGTAGGTAAACCTCCCTAAGATATCGCGCGAAATTTCCAGACTCGTTAAGCTCCCGTAGAGATTGGCCATCCGCCGCAAAGGAGATGGTCATGCTCAACCAGTCGCTCAGCCCTTCCGTTCCCGCCATTGTTGCCAACAAGATCAGCCCGGTTTCTCACCCTGTTTCCGACCAGTTTGGCGCGGTTACCGGGCATGCCGGCCTGGTTGCCACGGAATTCTCATACCGGAAGGACGAGGAAATCTATGGCGAGGATGAGCCTGCGGAATACGTCTACCAGGTGATTTCGGGTGCGGTTCGCAGCTACAAATTGCTCTCGGACGGACGGCGCCAGATCGGCGCGTTCCACCTGCCGGGCGACGTGTTCGGGCTCGAATCGGGAACGGTCCACCGGCTGGCCGCGGAGGCCATCATCGATACCACCGTACGGCTGGTAAAGCGGCGCAGCCTCGAGCACGCGGCCGGGATCGACGTTCAGGTCGCGCGCAAACTGTGGGCGATGACCGCCGGCGATCTCCGGCACGCGGAAGATCACATGCTGCTTCTCGGGCGCAAGACGGCAATGGAGCGCGTAGCGACCTTCCTCCTGGAAATGGATCGCCGGCTTGCGGTCGCGGGCATGATGGCGCTGCCGATGTGCCGCCGCGATATCGGCGATTACCTCGGCCTTACGCTGGAAACCGTCTCAAGAGCGCTTTCACAGCTCCATACCCAAGGCGTCCTCGGGTTTTCCGGCGCCCGCCAGATCGTGCTTCGCAACCGCCAGTGCCTGCGCAACATGGACGCCTGAGCACTAAGGTTGCGGGCTCCGGCGCGTTTCCGGCATCGCAAGCCAGATCATGGCGAGGCCCGCCGCGGCAATGCCCGCAAGTCCGGCAAATGCGACGCCGTTGCCGAACCTGTCGCTGACGTAACCGGCGAGCACGGTGCTCAAGGAAGCGCCGATGCCGGTCGCGGTGCCGACGATCCCCTGCGCAAGATTGAAGTGGCCGCTGCCGAACGCGACATCGGCGACAATCAAGGGCACCATGACGCTCAGCACCGCCGCGGTGATGCCGTCAAACACCTGCACCGCGACCAGCAAATACGGATCGCGGACGATTGCAAACATAACACCGCGAATAGCCAGGGCGGCAAACCCCATCAGCAGCAATGGGCGCCTCCCCCATTGCTGGGCCTTGCGTCCAACTGACGGAGATGTCAGCGCGACGATGGCTTGGGGCACGATGATGCAAGCGGCAATCAATACCGGTGCCCACTGGCTTGACTGGGTCGTTACGACACCCGCCATCAACGGCAGCATCGCCCCGTTGGCGAGTTGAAGCAGCAAGATGCTGGCGGCGAAGATCAGCAGCGGACGTTGCCGCACCAGGCCAAGAACGCTGGTTGACCTGGCGTCCCTTGCCTCGCGCGGCACGGCGCCGTGGGCCCGGGCCGCATCAATCTCGCGCTCGCGGATGCGCGCCAGCGATAGCAAGGTCGGAACTGCCAAAACCGCAGTGACCAGAAATACCGAACGGCTCGACAGCAGATAGCCGCACGCCCCCATCACGGCCGCGGCCGTACCGTTGCCCAGCGATGCAAATCGGGCATTGCGCCCGAACCGCTCACCGATCGCAAGCGGCCCGACCAGACCGAGGCTGATCGCGGCAATAGCTGGACCTAACACGCAACTCGCCGCCGCATGCAGCGTCGCAGCAGTCAACACGACCGGCAATATCGGCCATGATGCATACGCAAGTGCACTGGTCCCGATCGTCGCAACTGCCAGGCTGGCCACCAGTCGCTCGGAGCGGCGCATAATCCACGATGGCCCCACCCGGCATCTGACCGATCAAGCCGACCAGGCTGCCAATCGACAGTACAAGACCTATCTGGCCCTGGGTCCATTTCTGTGTGGTCAGATAAACGGCGATAAATGGACCAAATCCGGTCTGCACATCCGCGAGAAAAAAAATGAACCAGTCGAGGCCGCGCAAGCTCTCACGCGATGGCGCTGGCCGCTCGAACACCTCCGCCTTCGGCTCCGGTGACGGCACCTGTTTACCCCCGTGACCGGCCGCCCGCGCCATGGTGGTCATCGTTCGGGCCGGGCGACTGTCTGAACAAGCGCACCAACAATTGGCTCTCCGACTTCCCTGCTAAGGATCAAATTGCAGCGGCCGCAAGCTGCCCGATGCGCCGAGGACGACAATGGGTGCATCCTCCTTGTATTCGGGCGCCGCCATTACCTGATCCTTGGTCAATTCGAGCGTGATGCTGTCCCCCTTGTTGGCGACGTGCCCGAAATGCAGTGCATTCCAGTCGACGACGATTTTTCGACTGCCGACGCCGAGAAAACCGCCAAAATCGATGACAGCCGCGCGCACGGAACCGGTCCGATCGACGATCACGTCGACGATATGTCCCATATCTTCGTCCGCCTGACTGCGAACGTCGCGCCCGAGCACGCCGTGTGCCTCCTTGGCGCCGATGATGGTGACCGAGGCCGGCGGTGAGGGCTCCTTCGATGCCGCCGGCGGTGTTGCATTCTGCTGAGACGGCCGCTGCGCACTCGCATCGTCTTGCGCCCGGGATATCGCAGCCGGCAAGGTCGCAAGGCTGAACGCGATGAACGTGAACAAGATTCTGGCGCGCATATGCTCTCCTCGATTGAACGGTCCGGCGCTGCCGCGAAAACCTCCTTCGCTGCCTGCATCGGCTTCACGTAGCCGTCACCGCAAAGCGCCGCTCCTAGCGCGCGAGCACGATGGAAACCTGGATTCGGCCACGCGTGCCCATCACCTCCAGCGACACGTCATCGTCGTGACGCCGAACGCGAAGATCGACGCTTGAGGAGCCGAGCCGCAATTCGCGAAGCACCACCTCGTTGAGGAACGCCGGCAGACGCGGGTTGCGCAGGCGAATTTCGCCGCGCCGCGCGTCGAATTCGAGCCCGAGCGCAGCCTCCAGCAAGGTGAAGGGCGTCGCGCTCGCCCAGGCCTGCGGCGCGCAGGCCACGGGATAGAGCGTCGGCCCGCGTCCCTTCTCGCGTCGAAAGCCACAGAACAACTCCGGAAGCCGACGCAGATCCATATAGGTCGCGGCGTCGAACAGAGCGGAGAACACATGTTCGACCGAATGTTTGAGTCCGTAACGCGCGAGCCCCAGCGCGATCAGCGCGTTGTCGTGTGGCCAGATCGAACCATCGTGATAGGACATCGGATTGTAGCGCGCTTCGCCGCGTGCCACGGTGCGAATACCCCACCCCGTGAAAAAATGCGGCCGCATCAAGTCGGCAGCGACCATGCGGGCGCGGTCCTCCCGCACGATTCCGGTGAACAGCAATTGCCCGGCGTTTGACGTACGCACCGCGCACGGCTGCTTGACACCGTCGAGTGCGAGCGCATAGGTGCCGAGTTCTTCGCACCAGAATGCTTGTTCGAAACGCTCGGCAAGCCGTTGCGCCTCGGCCTCAAGCTGGAGCGCCTTCTCGGGGATTCCCATTCGCATGGCGCAACGCGCTGCCAGACGCTTGCCGGCAAACACATAGCCCTGGACTTCGGCAAGCGCAATATAGCCTTCGGCGAGCCGCCCATCGGCATGGAAGATCGCGTCGTAAGAATCCTTCCAGCCCTGATTGGCCAGGCCCTGTTCCGATGCACGTCGATATTCGACGAATCCATCCCGGTCGGGATCGCCCGGCCCGTCGATCCAGCCCAACGCCGCTTCGATCGCGGGCCACAACTCGGCCAGCGTCTCATGATCTCCGGTGCGTTCGAAATAGAGGCCGGCCAAGAGCACGAACAGCGGCGTGGCATCGACGCTGCCATAATAGTGCCCAAACGGTACCTCGCGCAATGAGGCCATTTCGCCGCCGCGCATTTCATGAAGGATCTTCCCGGGCTCGGCATCCGCAAGCGGGTCGGTCGTCCTGGCCTGATAGAGTGCGAGCCGCTTCAACACGCCGCGCGCAACCCGCGGGTCGAGCCACAGCATCTGCAGCGCGGTGATGATCCCGTCGCGGCCGAACGTCGTCGAATACCAGGGGATGCCCGCATAGGGATATCGTCCCTGCGGCGTATCCGTCATCAGCATGTTGAGGTCAGCCATCGACTGGCACAGCACCTCGTTGAAGATATTGTTTGACGTCTCGATGCTGGCCGCACCCCTGGTCGATTGGCGCATCTCGCGGCGGTGCGCGAGCAGGCCACGAAAGAACGCTACCGGTTTCGGCGCGGGTGGCTTGTTGCAGGATGCAACAACAAACAGCGAGCGAACCTGCTGCGGCGCGAGATCGAGATGATAGGTCGCGGCGTTCGCCGCAAGCCGCGTCGGAGAGCGGATCGAACTGCAGGGCGGTGCTGCGCGACTTGCCGTCGAGCCCCGTATAATCGAGCACCACGCCGGAAGCACCGAGCAATTTGCTGGCGCCGACACCCCGGCGCGGACGTCTCTCGCCTCGCACTTCAAACAGATCGGCGAAGTCGTTGTCGAACAGCAGCGTCAGATCGAAGCTCGCCGGATTTTCGCTGTGATTCTGCACACCGATGCGCTGATAGGCCGTTCCGCGCCAAAGGAAGATCGTGCGCACGATATGCAGCATGTCCTTGCGCAGCACGATCCGGCCGTTTCGATAGACGTCGGGATTGGTGAGATCCACCGTCAATGCGGAATTGTCGTCGCGCAGATTCGAACCCAGGAGAAGCGGCTGCACTTCGTCCAGCACGAGCTCTAGCCGCGCCAGATAGCGGGTGTCCGCATTGAACAGGCCATCGGGTCCGCCGGCGGAAGCGCCGATGTCGCCATGGCTGTCGAGCACGATAAACGTGTCGTCATGCTTGAGCGAGCGCCGCGGCCGCGCCGCCGGGCCCGGTCATCGGAATATAGAACGGCGATTCCGTGACCGTTTCGATGGCCCGGGCCGTCGTGATCTGGGTTACGGCTTCGACTGACATGTGACCTCGATCGCTCCCCAGCGTAGCGATGAACCCCACTCGACGCCACTGTCGCAGGTCAGGCCGCGTGCTTCGCAAGGCGGCTTATTTCCAGCGTTACCAGTTCACGATAAGGCCCCTGACCCTGCATCAGGCGATCTGGCGGGCCGTCTTCGATAATCTTGCCTGCCTTCAGCATCACCACCCGGTCAAAACTGCGCAGCGTCGCAAGACGGTGAGCGATGGCGATCACCGTTCGGCCGCGCATCAGGCGGGCCAGCGCCTCGCGTATCGCCTCTTCGGATTCGCCGTCGAGCGCGGCGGTCGCCTCATCCAGCAGCAGGATCGGCGCGTCCTTCAGGAACGCTCGCGCGATGGCGATACGCTGCCGCTGGCCGCCCGATAGTTTGACGCCGCGATCCCCGACCATGGTTTCAAGCCCTTCCGGCAAGGTCTCGACGAAGTCGCAGCGCGCCGCGATCGCCGCGCGCAGCACCTCGTCGTCGGTCGCGCTGGGTCGCCCATATCGGATATTTTCCATGATCGATCGATGGAACAGCGAGATGTCCTGCGGCACCACGGAAATCGCCTCGCGCAGACTCTGCTGCGTGACCCGCGAGATATCCTGACCATCGACCGTGATGCTGCCCTGCTGAACGTCGTAGAACCGCTGCAGGAGAACAAACAGGCTGGACTTTCCGCCGCCGGACTGACCGACCAGCCCAACCCGCTGTCCCGGCTGGATGCGAAGGCTGAATCTCTCGAACACGCCAGGTCCGCCGGGATAGCGAAACGAGATGTTGTTGAAGGCGATCGCCGCGCCGCTTCTTATCAGCGGTTCGGCCTCCGGGTGGTCGCGCAGTTCATGCGGAAGCAGCAGGGTGGCAATCGCTTCGGTCAACCGGGCAACATGCTGGGTGACATCGACCAGTGCCACAGCGAGATCGCGCGTCGCATTCAGGATCGAAAGCCCCAATGTACAGACCAGCACAACGTCGCCGGTGGTGGCGCCGCCGCGCTGCCAAAGCGTGATCGCCCACGCGAGTAGCGCGATCGTCAGCGCGACGGTTACTGCCGCATGGGTGAGCCGCAGTTTTTCCAGGTAACGCAGGCTGCGCCCCCGCGCCGTCAGCTCCCGGTTGACGGTGGCGTCAAAACGGTCGTGCTCAAAGCTGAGGCCGCAAAACGCCCGGACCAGAGGCATATTGTTGATGACATCAACCATCTCTCCGTCGACGGCTGCCGCCTTGTCCGCGAAGTCGTCGTGCAGGGGCTTGCCGGCTGCGGCCAGGCGAAACATGGCGACCACCATTCCGCCCGCGATCACAATCAAGCCTGCCGACATCGGCAGGCTCACGGTTCCAATCAGGGCAATGGCCGCAACCGTCGCGATGCAGGGCGGCAACACGTTCCATACGAACATGTTCTCGACCGAGAAGACGGCATTCGATGTGGCGGTGATGCGGCTGGTCAGCATCCCCGGCAACCGATCGGAGAAGTAACTCGGCGCGTGACCGGTCAAATGACGAAAAATGTCGCGACGCAAATCGCCGGTGACGCCAATGAAGGTGAAGCTCGCCGTCCAGCTGGCGATGCGCCACAGAAAATTATCCGCAGCAATCAGCGACATGAGGAAAACGAATGCAAGCCATACGCTGCCGGCGTAGGCCGGCCCCTCCGACAGGCCGTCGACGAGATATTTCACGCCATATTGGGTGCCCACGGAACAGGCGACCGCAGCAACCACGGACGCGAGAATGACGACATGCGATGCAAGACGCCGCCGCAGGTAGCGCAGCACGAACGAAAAAGGATGGTTAGCGTATCCCGAAAGACTGTCCATATGGCTGCAAACTCGTTGGAGAAGAAGGCTGATCCTGCCCAGATGTGTTCCGCTCAATCGAACGATGGATGCCCCTCTGCGGTTCCCATCCTTCTGTCGTCGCTGCGCAACAATCGTGCGGCGCCTGCAACGGCAAAAACCTGACCGGTCGAAATGGCACCAGCAAGACCATCATGTGGAAGAAGTGCGCGCCTTCTTGGAACTTCGCACGTGCGGAAACGTTCCCTTTGCGGCATGCCGGTGCCACGGCCGGACGGGGGCTTTCGTTCATGTCAACAAACAGGAGACGGTGAGATGCGCATCGCGCAGGTTGCTCCGCTGACGGAGGCTGTTCCCCCCAAGCTCTATGGCGGAACCGAGCGAGTGGTACACTGGCTGACCGAGGAACTGGTAGCTTTGGGATACGACATCACGCTGTTCGCCAGCGGCGATTCCCGAACCTCAGCGAAACTTGACGCGACATGGCCAAAAGCACTGCGCCTCGACGGATCCGTCCGCGATCCCAATGCGCTGCACATGGTGATGCTGGAACACGTCCGGCAAAAATGCGACGATGAGGAGTTCGACTTTCTGCATTTTCACCTCGACTATTATCCGTTCTCGCTGTTCTCCCGCCAGCCGACCCCGTTCCTCACCACCCTGCACGGCCGGCTCGATCTGCCCGAGCACCAGCCGGTGTTCAACACCTTTTCCTCTGTCCCCGTGATTTCGATCTCGAATGCCCAGCGGCGACCGGTGCCGCAGGCCAACTGGGTCCGCACCGTCCACCACGGCCTGCCGGAAAACCTGCTGACGCCGCGGCCGGTGACCCCGAACTATCTGGGCGTGCTTGGCCGGATTGCGCCGGAAAAGGGCGTGGATCGCGCCATCAAGATCGCCATCCGATGCGGCATCCCCCTGAAGATCGCCGCGAAGGTCGACCGCGCCGATCAGGATTATTACGACGAGGTCGTCCGTCCGTTGCTCGACCACCCCCTGATCGAATACATCGGCGAGATCGGCGATCACGAAAAATCGGACTTCCTCAGCGGCGCGATCGGACTGCTCGTTCCCATCGACTGGCCGGAGCCGTTCGGCCTCGTCATGATCGAAGCCATGGCCTGCGGCACCCCGGTCATCGCCTACAACCGCGGTTCGGTTCTGGAGATCATCGACGAAGGCTTGACCGGCTTTATTGTCGAGGATGAAACGAGCGCGGTTTCTGCGGTCGGCCGGCTGTCTCAACTAAATCGCGGGCTGGTCCGAAAGCAGTTCGAGAGGCGCTTCACCGCGCGACGGATGGCGCTCGATTATCTCGCCGCCTATCGCAGCCTGACGGAAGCCGCCGCGCCACGCATCAAGCTGGTCAGCAGCGCCGAATGACCTCCCGGTCTACTGCGCGGGCGGGAGATCGGCTTTGCCGAAGCGCCGTGCGTAATCCTTGATGTAGGCTTCCGGGGCGGGCTGCAAATGGCGACGGGTCAGCGCCGCCAGCTCGTCCCGACGCGAACCGCGAAGCGCCTTGATCATATCCAAATGGTCCTGGCGCGCGCGATCGAGGGCATCGGGAAATGCATTCGCATAAGACCTGATACCGTAGACCTTCTGGGCAAGCAGATCGATGGTTTCGATCAGGCAGGCATTGCCGCACAGACCAAACAAGACTTGGTGAAAGCTGAGGTTGCTGTAAAAAACGGTCAGCAAGTCGCCCGCGGCGATGGCCGCGGTGTGCCTTCGCTGCAGTTCCACCAGCCGCTCGATGTCTGCTGCTGCTACCGGAAACGGGATGATGCGGACCGCCATGACCTCGAGTTCCTCTCGAACCGCGTAGATTTCCCTTACCTCGCGCGGAGTTAGGCCGCGGACCAACGCGCCGCGGTTCGGAATGCGTCCGACCAGGCCCTTCTTCTCGAGTTCGAAGAGAGCCAGGCGCACATCCCCGCGATGGGTCTGGAACAGATCGCAGAGATCCTGCTCGACCAGGCGCTCCCGCGGTTGACGCCGCCCCAGTACTATGTCCTCCTCGATGCGCCTTGCGATGATGGCTGCGGCCGGTTCTCGCGGTCGCGATACCGGCATCTGGCGGGATCTCGGCGTTCGGACAGTCGCGCGTTTGGCTGGTTTTCCGACCATCATTTCCCCGATTTCGACGACGGGCCCCGGCCGCCCGGAGCCGCCAAAAGCATAACAAGCCGGCGATAGTTTTCAATTTAGATGATAAAATTGATAACCATATTGTAAACAATCTTGATTGCGGTTACCATCCAAAAAAATGCGCGGACAGCAAACAAGCGGACGCGAGCTCGTATCGTGGCCGCACCAGGGGGAAATGGCATGAACAAAGCTCGCAAGGATTCCGCCGGCACCAAGGCCAGCCCACGCCAGGCCTCATCGAAGCGGCAGGGCCGCCGCGACTTTCTCATCAAGACGGGGGGCCTCCTCGCCGCCGGCGCATTCGGCGCCGTGCCGCTGCGCGGCTGGGCGGCCGATCCGGTCAATATCGGCGCGCTTTACCCGACCACCGGAAGCATGGCGCAGATCGGCGTCGGCTGCGTCGCCGCCGCCAAGCTCGCGGTCGAAATGGTCAATGACGCCGGCGGCATCAAGTCGCTCGGCGGCGCCAAGCTCAATCTGATCATCTCCGACGTGCAAAGCGACACCACGGTGACGCGCACGGAAACCGACCGGCTGATCACCGGCAACAAGCTGTCGGCGATCCACGGCTGCTACGCCAGCGCCCTGACTTTGATCGCGAGCGAGGTGGCGGAACGCGCCAAGGTTCCGCTGATCACCGGATCGAGCTCGGATCAGCTCAACAAGGGCCGCACCTACACCTTCACGCCGTTCGCGCGCGCCTCGCAATTCGCCCGCGCGCAGTTGCAGATGTCAAAGCTCGTCAGCGATACGCCGAAGGTCGCCGTGATCTTCGAGAACACCGCGTTCGGCACCTCGACGTCGAACGGCCTGAAAGAGCTGGCGCCATGCCGAAGGCGTCGAGATCGTGATGTTCGAGCCCTATTCGGCCGGATTCACCGATGCCAGCCCGCTGATCAACAAGGTGAAGTCATCCGGCGCCAATGCACTGTTCTCGGTCTCCTATCTGAACGACCTCATCCTGATCGTGCGGACCGTCAAGCAATTCGGCCTCAATGTCTCGATCAATGGCGGCTCCGGCGGCTTCGTCATTCCCGACTTCTACAAAAATGTCGGCAAGCTTGCCGAAGGGCTGCAGGGCGTGGCGCACTGGAATCACGACGTCAGCGACGACGCCCAGAAGGTGAACGTCGAATTCAAGAAGCGCACCGGCGAATTCCTGTTCGAATATGCCGGCGGCCTGGTCGCGCAGACATTCATGCTGGCGGATGCGCTCGAACGCGCCGGCTCGGCCGATCCGCAAAAGGTACGCGAGGCCTTGTCGACGCTCGACGTCTCCTCCGGCTATGCGGCGATGGCGCCGGGCGGAAAGGTCAAGTTCGGGCCCGACGGCAAGAACATCTACGGACACCCGGTCGGCGTGCAGTGGCAGGACGGCGACCTCGCCAGCGTCTTCCCGAAGGAAGACGCCCGCAAGCCGCTGCTGAAAATCTAGGACCGGTCGATCCAGATGTGGGAGACAGTGGCCCAGGCCGTCATCAACGGCCTGCTCATCGGCGGCATCTACGCGCTTGTCAGCATCGGCGTCACGCTGATCTTCGGCGTCGTCAAGATCGTCAACTTCGCCCAGGGCGAATTCGTGATGATCGGGATGTACATCAGCTTTTTCCTCGCCAACCAGTTCGGCATCGATCCTATGCTGTCGCTTGCCGTATCGATGCCGGTGCTGTTCGTGGTCGGCGTCCTGATCCAGCATTTCCTGATCCGCAGGGTGCTGGGACCCAACGACATGCCGCAGATCTTCCTGACCTTTGCGCTGTCGCTGCTGCTTTTGAACCTCGCCTTGATGCTGTTCACGGCCAACTATCGCACGGTCCACACCTCCTATTCCGACGAAGCGTTCCATGTCGGCGGGCTTTATGTCCCGGTGGCGAAGCTGATCGCCTTCGTCGTCGCGATGGCGCTCAGCGGCGCGCTCTGGGTGTTTCTGCACGCCACCGATCTAGGCAAGGCGATGCGCGCCGCGTCGCAGAACCGTGACGTGGCGATGCTGATGGGCATCAACCCCAACCGCGTGTTCTGCGTCGCGCTCGGCATTGCGCTGGCGCTGGCGGGCGCCGCCGGCTCGCTGCTTGATGCCGTTCTATTCCGCCTATCCGTTTGTCGGCCAGGTGTTCGTGCTGATGGCCTTTGTCGCCGTCGTGCTGGGAACGCTGGGCAATGTGATGGGCGCGCTTGATCGCCAGCCTGATGATGGGCATCGCCGAGTCGCTCGGCATTCAATATGTCGGCGCGGACTCCGGATTGATCGTGGTCTTCGCGATGCTGCTGCTGACGCTCGCCTTCAAGCCGACCGGCCTTGGCGGAGGAAGAGCCCGATGATGGCCCACGGTCTCAGCCTGCGCAGCCTCGTCATTCTGGCGATCGGGATCGCGATCCTCATCGCGCTGCCGCTGGTGGTGAAGAGCTCGTTTGCGATCGACATCTTCATCCGGATCCTTCTGTTCTCCTTCATCGGCATCGCCTGGAATCTGATGGGCGGTTACGCCAAGCAGCTTTCGCTCGGGCACGCCGCCTATTTCGGATTGGGCGCCTACACTTCGACGATCCTGCAGATCGATTTCAGCATCTCGCCCTGGATCGGCATGATCGCCGGCGGCGTGGTTGCGATGCTGGCGAGCCTGCCGATCGGCTGGCTGTGCTTCCGCCTGCGCGGCCCCTATTTCACCATCGCCACCATCGCGACCGCGCAAGCCTTGATGCTGATCTTTCTCAAGTTTCGCGATTTCGCCTGGGGCGCCGAGGGCACGACCATCCCGAATCTCGGCAGCGCGCCGCTGATGATGCAGTTCGAGACCAAGGCGGCCTATTACTACGTCGTGCTCGGCCTGCTCGCCGTCGGGCTCGTCGATCACCTGGCTGATCGAGCGATCCTGGATGGGATATTATCTCGTCGCCATCGGCGAGGACGAGGACGCCGCCGAGGCGATCGGCGTCAACGCGCCACGGATGAAGCGCGACATCTACCTGATCAGCTCGTTCCTCACCGCGCTCGCCGGCACGTTCTACACGCAATACATCTACTTCATCGATCCCGCGACGGCGTTTTCCTTCAACATCTCGATCGAGGCGGCGCTGGTATCGATCGTCGGCGGGATCGGGACGTTATGGGGCCCGGTGATCGGCACGGTCCTGCTTGGAGACGACCTCGACGCTGCTGCAGAGCTGGCTCGGCAGCTCGATCGGCGGCGTGCAGCTGACCGTGTACAGCCTGATCCTGATGGCAGTGATCCTTTGGCGGCCGACCGGGCTGATGGGCATGATCAGCGACGCCTGGCATCGTTTCGCCGGCCGCAAACCGGCGCAAGCGTAAGGGCACAACATGGCAGACGCGCTCGTCATTTCGTGGCCTCAGCAAGCGGTTCGGCGGGCTGCGCGCCGTCCAGGAGGTCAGCTTCACGGTAAAGGAAAACGAAACCGTCGCCCTGATCGGGCCGAACGGCGCCGGCAAGACCACGAGCTTCAATCTCATCACCGGGTTTCACCGGCCGGATGCGGGCTCGGTGCTCGCCTATGGACGCGAGATCGTCGGCCTGAGGCCGCACGACATCTGCGCGCACGGCCTCGCCCGCACCTTCCAGGTGGCAAAGCCGTTCGGCGCCATGACGGTTTTGAACAACGTCATGACCGGCGCGTTCCTGCGCGACAAGAATACGGCGGCAGCGCGCGACAAGGCACGCGAGGCGATCGAATTCGTCGGCCTTTCGGCCCGCGAGCAGACGGCCGCGAAGGATTTGACCACCATCGATCAGCGCCGGCTGGAGATGGCGCGGGCGCTGGCGACCGAGCCCCGGCTTCTTTTGCTCGACGAAGTCATGGCCGGGCTTAATCCTGCCGAGATCGACCAGGCGGTGGCGCTGGTCGGCAAGCTGTCGCAGCGCGGGCTGACCATTGTCATTGTCGAGCACGTGATGCGCGCCATCATGGCGGTGGCCCGTCACATCGTGGTGCTCGATCACGGCCAGAAGATCGCGGAAGGCGCGCCGAAGGAGATCGTGGAAAACCCGGAAGTGATTCGCGCCTATCTCGGCTCCTATGTGCACTCACCGGCGGCGGGAGAGGGTTAGTGCTCAAGCTCGAACAAGTCAGCGCGAGCTACGGCTCGGTGCCGGCGATCTCGAATGTCGGAATCGAGATCGGCGAAGGCGAAGCGGTCGGCCTGCTCGGCGCAAACGGCGCCGGCAAGAGCACGACGCTGCGCGCCATCTCGGGCCTCGTCAAACTCACCTCCGGCACGATCACCTTCGCCGGCACCAACCTCGCCTCGTTTCCGCCCTACCGGATTCCGGAACTGGGCATCGCCCACGTGCCGGAAGGACGCCAGGTATTTCCGGAAATGACGGTCAACGAAAATCTCGAGATCGGCGCCTATGTGCCGAAGGCCAAGGCCGAACGCGCCCGCACGCTCGAGCTGGTCTACAACATCTTCCCGAGGCTCGCCGAGCGCCGCAAGCAACTCGCCGGCACCATGAGCGGCGGCGAACAGCAGATGCTGGCCGTAGGCCGCGGCCTGATGCTGAAGCCGCGGCTTTTGATGCTCGACGAGCCTTCGCTGGGGCTCGCCCCCGTCATGACCGACGTGACCTTCGAGAAGATCGGCGAAATCCACAAGATGGGCACCGCGATCCTGCTGGTGGAGCAGAACGTCAGCCGCGCGCTGTCGCTGGTCCAGCGCGCCTATGTGCTGGAAAGCGGCAATGTGATCATGCACGGCACCAGCGCGCGAGCTCGCCAACAACAAGCAGGTTCAGGCGGCGTATCTGGGGATTTGAGGACGCGTCGTTGCAATGATGGGAAACGCGCGGGGACTCTCACCCCTCGTCATTCCGGGGCGCGCGAAGCGCGAGCCGGGAATCCATATTCCCGATCGTGGTTATGGATTCCGGGTTCAGCCCTGCGGGCTGCCCCGGAATGACGAGCGTGGTAGTGACGGCTACCGATTAAAATTTTCAAACAGCCAAGAGCAAAGAGTTAAACTCGTCATTGCGAGCCAACAGGTCGCGTTTGTCGCAGGCAATGACGACCAAACACAGCTTCGCGATCTCGCCGCATATTTTCGCGCGAGTTTTGCTTTCAGTCTCGCCCCCTAAGATAGAGGGCGCAGGGAATGCCGGGCGCCCGATGCGCCCGCAGCCTTGCGTGCAAAATTGGAAAGCACGCAAGCAAGTCACCACGGTCACACCGGAAACACCCGGCATTCCCCGCGCAATGGTTTTAACGGTTTCCTTCGCGCTCTCCTCGGTGACCGGGCTTTCTTGCCACCGTCGCCTCGCGGGAATTGCGTCCCGCAAAACTTGACGCCAGCGTCGGGGCGTCAGGACCACACGACTTCGCCGTCCGCCTTGGCGCCGTTCGTCTTGCCGCGCCAAAGCGTCCACCGCATCCCGTGCTCCACGTTCGTAACGATCGCGAAACGCCCCTCCTGAGAGACGGGACGGCAGGAGATATATTGCTGATTTGCGTCTGCGGCGAAGCGGAAAATTTTTCAAACGGGACTGGACTGGGCAAATCAGCTTGAAATGCCTCAACAAATTAGGTTTTATGCGCAAAGCGCTGGAGCTGCGGAGTTTGCCGCGCGCGAACCTCGCTAGCGGCGATAAATCCCGGAGATCGGACAAGAAGCAAGAACTGCCCGAGCTGAAGGAATAAAATCGGGGTCGTGCCCGGCGTCTCGCCTGATGAATTGGACAAGTCATTGTGACGGATAACGTTGCCGACGATCCCCAGCAGGTCATTGCCGATCTCCAGCGCAGGCTTGACGAGTCGATCGCTCAGCAGACCGCTACCGCCGACGTGCTCAAGGTCATCAGCCGCTCGACCTTCGATCTCCAAACCGTTCTCGAAACGCTGATAAAGTCCGCGGTCGAGTTGAGTGGTGCTAATCGGGGCTCGATCTTCCTTCGCGAGGGCGATGTCTTTCCGCTGAAGGCGGCGTCCAGCACCACCCCCGAATTCCTGCAATATTGGGCGGCGACTCCGCCGAGGGCGGGCCGCGGTTCAGCCACCTCGCGCGTCATCGCATCGGGAAAGGTCGAAGTTATTCCTGATGTTCTTGAGGACCCGGACATGGAAATGCCCGCGAGCTCCTTGATCAGAATTCGCGCGACGCTGGGCGTGCCAATGCTCAGGGACAACAAGGTCGAAGGCGTGCTGGTGCTGACGCGGCCCGAGCTCGGCCCGTTCACCAAAAGCCAGATCGATCTGGTGCAAACCTTTGCCGACCAGGCGATGATTGCCATCGAAAACGCCCGCCTGTTCGACGAGGTGCAGGCCAAGACCGCCGATCTTTCGGAATTGCTGCAGCACCAGACCGCGACTTCCGAGGTGTTGCAGGCGATCGGCAGCTCGATGGCCGATACAAAGCCGGTGTTCGAACGCATTCTCGACAGTGTGGAGCGCCTCTTTGATACGAGGCAGTCCGCGATCTTCCTCGTTCCGGGCGATGGGCTGCTACATGCGGCCGCCCGCCGTGGGATTGGGAGCGACGCGTTTGACCGAGTGTACCCACTGCCAGTCGAGCAGACCGCGGCACCCAGGGTTCTCGGCGAGCGGCGGCAGATGTATCTGGCCGACTTAATGAACGAAGCTGACGCGCCGCCCAGCCTGCGCCGGATGGTGGAGACCTATGGTAATTTCTCCGTTGTCATCACGCCGATGCTTTGGGAGGGTCAAGGCATCGGCCTTCTCGCGATCTCGCGCGAGCCGAATGCAGCGTTCACTCCTAAAGAGCTAAGCCTGCTTAAGACGTTCGCAGACCAGGCCGTGATCGCGATCCAGAATGCTCGGCTGTTCAACGAAACCAAGGAGGCGCTGGAACGGCAAACCGCCACCGCCGACATCCTGAAAGTCATCGCCAGCTCTCCCTCGGACGTGCAGCCTGTGTTCGAGGCGATTGCTGAGCGATCTAAACGGCTGGTCGATGCCCTCTCGACAACGGTGTTCAAACTCGTCGACGGCATGATGCATCTGAAGGCGTTCACGCCCACCAACCCGGAGGCCGATGCGACCCTCCAGGCCCTGTTCCCCGTTCCGCTGTCGAGCTTCAGCTGGGGCGAAGCGATCGGCCAAGGGGAGATTTTCCGGGTGATCGATACCGAACAGGAGATACCCGACATACGTGACCTCGCGCGACTTCGCGGCTTTCGGAGCATGCTGTTCGTGCCTCTGTTGCGCGACAGGACGCCGATCGGCGTGATCGCCGTGACTCGGGTCGAGCCCGGCCCGTTCGTCGAGCATCACGTCCAGTTGCTGCAGACCTTCGCCGACCAGGCGGTGATTGCCATCGAAAACGCCCGGCTGTTCGACGAGGTACAGGCGAAGACCGCCGACTTGGAAGAATCGCTGCAGCACCAGACCGCGACTTCCGAGGTGCTCAAGGTCATCAGTCGCTCGCCCGGTGAACTCGACCCCGTGTTCCGAACGATCCTGTCGAGCGCGACCAGTATCTGTGATGCCCAATTCGGCCTGTTGCTTCTCTACGAAGGCGGCGGCTTCCGTTGTGCCTCGATGTTCAATCTGCCGCCGGCATTCGCGGAAACCTTTTCGCGCAATCCGGTTATCTACCCACCGCCGATTGATCCGCTGGGGCGGCTGATTGAGACCCAGCAACTCGTCCACGTCGTCGATGTCAAGCAAGAGCCGGCTTTCCTCACCGGCTTTCCGCCGATCGTGGAATTGGTCGAACTTGGCGGCGCCCGGACGCTCTTGCTGGTGCCGATGTTGAGAGAAAGCAGCCTTGTCGGCGTGATCGCCATTTTCCGGCAAACCGTTCACGCGTTTTCCGAAAAGCAGATCGGCCTGGTGACAAGCTTCGGCAGTCAGGCGGTGATCGCTATCGAGAATGCCCGCCTGCTCAACGAATTGCGCGAACGCACCGATGATCTTAGCGAGTCCCTGCAGCAGCAGACTGCGACATCGGAAGTGCTGCAAGTCATCAGCTCATCGCCGGGCGATCTGAAGCCGGTGTTCAAGTCGATGCTTGGCAACGCCTTGCGGATCTGCGAGGCGACGTTTGGCAATTTGCTGCTGTTCGATGGCGAGGGCTTTACGATCGCGGAGCTGCACAACACTCCGGAAGCTTTCACACGATTATTCACGAACGGACATCTTGTTCCCGGGCCAAATACGGGTCTCCGGCGACTCATCACGGGGAAACAGGTGGTTCATATCGTCGACGTCAAGGCCGAAAGCGGCACTATCGAGCTCGATCCACTTCGAGTCGTCACCGCGCAGGCTATGCAGGCTCGCACCTTTCTTGCGGTGCCGATGCTGAAGGAAAGGGAGCTGGTTGGAGCGATCGTCATCTATCGGCAGGACGTCCGGCCATTTACTGAAAAGCAGATCGAGCTGGTTGCCGGCTTTGCCAGCCAGGCCGTGATTGCCATCGAGAATACTCGACTGCTTAAGCAATTGCGCGAGCGCACCGACGATTTGACCGAATCCCTGCAGCAGCAGACGGCTACCGCCGATGTGCTCAAGGTCATCAGCCGCTCGGCGTTCGACCTGAAGTCCGTGCTCACCACCCTGACTGAGTCCGCGAAGTCGCTGTGCGGCGCATCGCTTGGGATCATTTGCCTGCGCGACGGCGAGGTGATGCGGCTGCGGGCCGAATCGGGCTGCACGCCGGCCTTTGTCGATTTCATGCAAGCCCACCCGATCAGGCCTGGTCGTGAGACGATCACCGGCCGGGTCTTTACGGACGGCAAACCTGTCCACGTCGCAGACGTGCAACTCGACCCCGAGTATAATTTTGGTTCCGCTCCAATCATCGGCGCCTACAGGGCGGTGCTCGCGGTGCCGCTGATGCGTGACGGCGCGGTCGAAGGCGTGCTGTTGTTGGGAAGACCCGGGCCTGGACCGTTCAGCCAGCGCCAACTGGACCTCGTACAGACTTTCGCCGACCAGGCGGTCATTGCCATCGAAAACGTGCGCCTGTTCGAACAGGTCCAGGAGCGTACCAAGGAGCTTTCGCTCTCACTCGATGAATTGCGCACCGCGCAAGACCGGCTGGTGCAGACCGAAAAGCTTGCTTCGCTCGGCCAGCTCACCGCCGGTATCGCTCACGAGATCAAGAACCCGCTCAACTTCGTCAATAATTTCTCGGCTCTGTCGGGCGAATTGATCGACGAGCTCAATGATCTGCTCGGATTGGCCACGCTCGATGATAAGGCCCGGGAGGAGATCGACGAGCTCACGAATATGCTCAAGGGCAATCTCGAAAAGGTGGTGCAGCACGGCAAGCGCGCCGACTCGATCGTCAAGAACATGCTGCTGCATTCGCGCGAGGGGTCGGGCGAACATCGGCCCGCCGATATCAATGCGATCGTCGAGGAAAGCCTCAATCTGGCCTATCATGGTGCGCGGGCGGAAAAACCGGCCTTCAATATCACGCTCAAGCGCGACCTCGACCCTGCTGCCGGAATGATCGACCTTTATCCGCAGGAGATTACGCGGGTGTTCCTCAATCTCATTTCCAACGGCTTTTATGCCGCCACCAAGCGCAAGGAAGTTGGCGACGCAGGCTTCGAGCCGTTGCTGATCGCGACCACGAAAAGCCTCGGCAGCAAGGTCGAAATCCGGATTCGCGACAACGGCACTGGAATCCCCGCGGAAGTCAGGGAGAAGATGTTCAATCCCTTCTTCACCACCAAGCCCGCGGGCGAAGGCACCGGACTTGGCCTGTCGATGAGCCACGACATCATCGTGAAACAGCACGGCGGGAAGATTGACGTCGAAACCGAACCCGGTGCATTCACCGAATTCATCATTACGCTGCCTCGCGCGGCGGCACAGACCCAGGCTGGAGGCCGAAATTGAGCGTTTACATACTGGTCGTCGATGACGAGCCCGATGTCGAGGCGCTGTTCCGCCAGCAATTCCGGCGCGACCTTAAATCCGGGCGCTTTACCATGGAGTTTGCGACATCGGCGCCCGCGGCATTGGTCCGGGCTGTCGAAATCAAGGATCCGTCGCTGATCCTGATCCTGTCCGACATCAATATGCCCGGCATGAGCGGCCTCGAAATGCTGCCGAAGGTGCGCGCGGAACGGCCTGATGTTCCCGTCATCATGATCACCGCCTATGGCGACGCCGAGACACGCCGCAAGGCGATCGAGCGCGGCGCGGTGGGACTTCTGACCAAACCGATCGATTTTGCGCTGCTACGCCACGAGATCGACGCACGCCTCGGGCAGGCCGCATGACCGCAACCATCCTCGTCGTCGATGATGAGCCCGATCTTGAAGCTCTTGTCTTGCAGAAATTCCGCAAGCAAATTCGCGATGGCGCGGTGACCTTCATGTTCGCGCATGACGGAATAGAGGCGCTGCAGTCGATCGAGAGTCATCCGCATGTCGACATGGTGGTGTCCGACATCAACATGCCCAGAATGGACGGACTGTCCCTGCTGCAGAAATTGCAGGAGGCCGAAGACAGGAAATCCACCATCATCGTTTCGGCCTATGGCGACATGAGCAACATCCGCACCGCGATGAACCGCGGAGCGTTCGATTTCCTGACCAAGCCGATCGATTTCGGCGATCTCGAAATGACCATCGACAAGACCATCCGTCACGTCGAGATGATGCGCGAGACGCGCCGTCGTCAACTCGAGGCCGAGCGCGCGCACGCATCGCTTTCACGGTATTTCTCGCCGCAGATCGCCTCGCGGCTCGCTGCCGTCGGCGAGAGCAACGGCATGGAGGTGCACTGGCGCGAGGTTGCGACCATCTTCACCGATATCGCCGGTTTCACCTCGCTGGTGGAAACCGCGACGCCTGAAGTGCTGGCGACGCTCCTTAACGAATATGTGGGCGGCATGACCGATGTTGTCTTTGCGCATGAGGGCACGGTCGCAAAGATCATCGGCGACGCGATCCAGATTCTTTTCAACGCGCCGGGCGACCAGCCGGATTATGCGACCCGCGCGATTGCCTGCGCGCATGCGCTGGATATCTGGGCCGAGGAGTTTCGCGAGCGCTGGAAATCCAAAGGCGTGAATTTCGGCGCAACCCGCGTTGGTGTTCACGCCGGCCCCGCGCTGGTCGGTAACTTCGGCGGTAGCCGCTTCTTCGACTACACCGCTTATGGCGATACCATCAACACCGCCGCGCGGCTTGAGGCGGCCAACAAGTTTTTGGGAACACGTATCTGTGTCAGCGCCGCGGTCGCCGATGGCGCCAAGGCGTTTCGCGGCAGGCCGGTCGGCGATCTGATGTTGCGCGGGCGCAGCGAGCCGCTGCGGGCTTACGAGCCGCTGGCGGAGGCGGCGTTCGAGGGACCGGCGACGGCGCAATATTGCGAAGCCTTTGCCAAACTGGAGGCCGGAGATGCCGCGGCGATGCCGGCCTTTGCGGCGCTGGTTGGGTTGCATGCCAGCGACGCACTTGCCGGCTTTCATCTCAGGCGGCTGTTGAACGGAGCCAAAAGCGCGCGCATTCAATTGGAGCAATAGGGTCTAGACCCACAGAAGAGTTGATCGTCCGCCGCGCCGCTCACCCTGTTCGCATCCATCTTGGTCGAGGTATCGAGCAGTTTCGCCGTAAACGCGCGCTCGAACGCGAACGGCTTTTTCATGCCGAGACAGGTCTGCACCAGTTCGTAATTCTTCTTCATGCGCCGCTATAACCCCAGATACGCCGTGACCACGGCCGGGTCGGCATGAAGCTCGGCCGCGGTTCCCTGCAGCGTCACCGTGCCCGCTTCCAGGACATAGCCGCGCGTTGCGACATCCAGCGCGAGTTCGACGTTCTGCTCGACCAGGAGAATCGAGGTGCCCCTCTCGTGAATGGTCTTGAACGCCTGATGCATCTCCTCGACCACTCTTGGCGCAAGGCCGTGGCTCGGCTCATCCAGCAGCAGCAGCCTTGGCCGCAGCATCAACGCGCGGCCGACCGCAACCATCTGCTGTTCGCCGCCCGACAGCGTTCCCGCAAGCTGCCGGAACCGCTCGCGCAAGCGCGGAAACAGATCGAGCACGTCCTCGATCCGCGCCGGCAGATCGCCGGCCTTGCGGGCGGTGAAGGCTCCGAGCAGCAGGTTTTCCTCAACCGTCATCTCCGGAAAGACCTGGCGTCCTTCCGGAACATGGGCGATGCCAAGGGCCGGGATTTCATGTGGCGCACGCGCGGTGAGATCGACGCCGCAAAAACGCATGATCCCGCTCGACTTCGGCACCAGCCGCGAGATCGAACGCAGGATCGTGCTCTTGCCCGCGGTATTGGCCCCGATGATGCAGACGAACTCGCCTTGCGACACCGAGAGATCCACGCCGTGCAGCACCTCGGCCTCGCCGTAGCTGGCTCTTAATTGGCTGATTTGGAGCAGGGCCGAACTCATCGGCGCGCCGCCTCGGCGGATCGGCCGAGATAGGCTTCGATCACCTTTGGGTCGCTGGCGACCTGCTCGGGCGTGCCATCGGCCAGCAGCCGACCGAAATTGAGAACGAGAATACGATCGCACACATTCATGATCGCGCGCATGTGGTGCTCGACAACAAGGAGTGTAACCCCATCGTCGCGCAGCGAACGGATCAGCTGCATGATCTCGGCCATCTCGGCGTGATTGAGCGCCGCCATCACCTCATCCAGCAGCAACACCTTCGGCGCGGTGCAAAGCGCGCGCGCCAGCTCGACCCGGGCCCGCTCCGGAAACGACAGATTGCCGGCCTGCTTGTGCGCCACGGCCCGCAGGCCGACGCGATCAAGACAGCCGAGCGCCGAGCGCCGCGCGGCGTCGACGCCGTGGCGCAGAAGGCCCGCGGTCAACACGTTATCCAGCACCGAGCTCTCGGCGAACAGCGCGACGTTCTGGAACGTCTTCGTCATCCCGAGGCCTGCGACTGTGTGCGGCCTCAAGCCCGCCAGGTCCTTGCCATCCAGCGCCACGCTGCCGGCGTCGGGGCGGATCAGTCCCACCAGGGTGCTGAACAACGTCGTCTTGCCCGCGCCGTTCGGACCGATCACGCCGACGATCTCGCCCTTGTTGACGGAAAACGTCACGCCCGACAACGCCTGCAGGCCGCCAAACCGGCGCGATACGGCGCGGACGTCAAGGATCGTCATGGCGCCTCCGTGCGCGACAGCCGCGCCCGCCATGAGCCGAACAGGGTGATGAAGCCGCGCGGCTGCCACAGGATAACGGCGATCAGGATGACGCCGAAGACAAGCTGGGACAGGCCGGCTGCGCGCGACGACAACAGATCGTTCATGATCTCTTCCAGCGGGATGATGAAGAATGCGCCAAGGATGGGCCCGGCCGCGGTTCCGACCCCGCCGATGATCGCGATCAGCGCGATCCGGATCGAGATGCTCGCGATGCCAAACACCGTGTCGGGGTCGAAGAATACCGCGACCTGGGCATAGAGCGTCCCAAGCATCGCGATCAGGGCGCCCGAGATCACCGCGGCCTGAAGCTTGACCCGCGTGGTATCGACGCCGATGACTTCGGCAGCCGCAACGTTCTGCTTGATCGCGCGCAACCGGTAGCCCATCGCGCCGCGCCGGATAGCCTCGAAGATCACCGTTACTGCGACCAATGCGACCAGCGCGATGTAGGCGTGCGGCCGCAGCAGCTTGAACGAATAGGCGGAAAAACTCGGCGGCACGAACGGCACGGACAACCCGCCCGGCCCGCCTGTCAGCGAGGCCCACACATTCGCGATCACGCGCATCACCTCGCCGAAGGCAAGCGTCGCCAGCGCGAAATAATGACCCTGCAACCGCATGGTCGGGATGGCGATGACAAAGGCCGCCAATCCGCCAAGCGCGCCTCCCGCCAGCATGCCGAGCCACGGGCTGATGCCGAATTTGAGCAACAGCACGGTGGAGGTATAGGCGCCGATGCCGAAGAACGCGGCGTGTCCGAGCGAGGTCTGGTTGGCGAGGCCGCCGACGATATTCCAGGCCTGCGCCATCGCCGCAAACAAGAGCGTAATGGTCAAGACGCGAATCCAGTAGCCGCGCGGATCAAGCAAAAGCGGCAGCAGCGCGGCCGCGGCGATCACGATGCCCAGCGCGAGCCGGCCCTTCATCGGCTTGCTCCGATCAGGCCTTGCGGGCGAACCGCGAGCACAAGGATGAAGACGATGAACAGCACCAGGTTCTGCAGCTGGATCGGAAAGAACAGTGAGGAAAGCGCCTGGATCACGCCGACGGCGAGTCCGCCAACGACGGCGCCGGCGACGCTGCCAAGCCCGCCCAGGACGACGACGGTGAACATCAACACCACGAACTGGCCGCCGACGCCGGGATAGACCGTCACATAGGGCAGGATGACCGCGCCGCCGAAGGCCGTCAGCCCAACGCCGAGCGCAAAAGCCATCTTGTACATCAGCCCGGTATCGACGCCCATCAGCTGTGCGGCGGAAGGATTTTGCGCGGTCGCCCGCATCGCGCGGCCGGACCAGCTCGCGCGCATGAACCACCACAGGGCTGCACCGCAGGCCAATGACATTGCAAACGCGATCAGGTAGGGAACGCTGATGAACAGCGGCCCCAGCGACAGCGACATGGTTTGATAGGAGGTCGTAACCGAACGGAACTGCGAGCCGAACAGCAACAGCGATCCGTTTTCGATGACGATCAGGATCCCGACCGTCAGGAATATCTGCGCGACCGATGGCGCCGCCAGAACCCGCGCGATCAACTGCCCCTGCACCACCCAGCCGATCGCGAACGCGACCGCGAAGGACAATGGTGCGGCAAGGACCGGGTCGAGCCCGAGAAAGGCCCAGGCGAACCAGGCGGTGAACATTCCGATCGTGAGAAACTCGGCCTGCGCGAAGTTGACGATGCCCATCACGCCGTAGACCAGCGTCAGCCCGATCGAAATCACCGCATAGACGCCGCCGATCAGGAGCCCGTCGAGAATGGCCTGGAGCAAGGACACCTCTGTTCGCGCCGGCCGCCGATCAGGACCGCCAGACCGGCGCGCTCTTGGCGATGTCCTTCGGCCAGACCGTGACGATGTCCTTGCCGCGCCACTGCACCATCAGCGGCACCGAAAGCACGTTCAATCCGGTCTGGTCGAATTGAACCGCGCCGCCGGTCATGCCGTTGATCCAGCCGCCGGTGAATCTGGCGCCGCGAAGCGCCGCAGCAACATCCTCGGCCTTGGCCGATTTCGCCTTCCGGATGGCCTGCACCAGCACCTCAAGGCAGACGGCGTGCTCAAGCGCTTCATGCACCATGAAATATCCGAAGCGCTTGCGGAAACGCTCCGTCAGCTGCGGCGCAAGATCGTAGTTCGAGGTGTCGATCGAAAGCACGTTTTCGGCGTATTCGCCGAGCGCCTTTTCGAAATCCGGAATGACGTATCCGGCTGCGCCGCCGATCGCCGGAATGGTGAGCTTCTGCTGGCGCATGGTGCGGATGATCAGGAGGCTGTCGTTCAGATACGAGACCGGGAACACGGCTTGCGCGCCCGACCCGCGCAACTTGTTGATCAGCGGCGTGGTGTCGGTGATCCCCAGCGGATAGGCGTCATCCATCACGACCTCGACATTGGCCGCCTTCGCGCCCGCCCGCAGGCCTTTCGCCTGCGCGGTGCCATAGGCCGTGTCCTCATACATGATGGCGATCTTTTCGATTTTTGCGCCGGCGGCCTGGGCGATCGCGGCGGTATACTCGAACTGCGCCTTGCCGATCACGGAGGCCTTGGCGACCACCTGAAAGATGTTCTTGTAGCCGCGCCCGGTGATCTGGTCGGCGAACGACATGGTCAGAAGCGGAATGTCGCGCCGCTCCGTGACTTCCGAGATCGCAATCGTCAGCGAGGAGACAAAGGCTCCCAGCACGGCCGTCATGTCCTGCTGGGTGATGAGCCTTTGGGCCACCGTGCCGGCCGTGGTGGGTGTCGAGGTCGCATCCGCCACGACCAGATTGATTTTCGCGCCGCCGAGCTCGGCGATGCCGCCGGCCGCATTGATTTCGTCAGCGACGAGCTCGATGCCGTTGCGCGAATTGATGCCGAACTGGGCATTCGGCCCTGACAGCGGCATGATGACGCCGACATTGACCGGCGGGGCCTCCGCGCGCGCCGAGGAAAGGACGAAGGGCGCTGCCAGAAACGCGGCGGTGCCGGAAAGCAGCGCCCGCCGATTCACACAAGCGCCTGCCAATGCATGGTTCTTCGACACCGCCACCCTCCCCGAATTTTTTGATCTTTATAGGCTTGCCTCACCTTGCCGCACGGCAAGGGCCGCGTCTACCGCAACATGATCATGGCTGGCAGGATCATCAGGCCGGTTAGTTGTCGTCGGAGGCCAGGATGTCCACGATAGCCTGGCCGGTTGCCGCCGTTCCGAGGTTGCCGCCGATATCCCGGGTCGCCCGGCCGCCCTCGATCGCGGCCGCCACCGCGTTTTCGATGGCGCGGGCCGCCTGCTCGAACCGCGCGGCTCCCGAGCGCTCGCCATGCCAGGCCAAGAGCAGCGCCATCGACAGGATCAGGGAGAACGGGTTGGCGACGTCGCGCCCGGCAATATCGGGCGCGGAGCCGTGCGCGGCCTGCGCCATGGCGTGGCTGGCGCCGACATTGAGCGAGCCGCCGAGGCCGAGGCTGCCCGAGAGCTCGGCGGTCAGGTCAGAGAGGATATCTCCGAACATGTTGGTCGACACGATGACGTCGAACCGGTCCGGCTGGCGCACCACATGCGCCATCATGGCGTCGACCAGGATGTCGTCGACGACAAGGCCGGGGTAAGCGCGCGCCGTCTCGCGGCAAATATCGAGGAACATGCCGTCGCCGATCTTCAGCACGTTGGCCTTGTGAACGATGGTGAGGCGCTTGTTGCGGCGCATGGCAAGCTGACACGCCGCTTTCGCAATTCGCTCGCAGCAGTGCCGCGTGATGCGGCGGAGCGAGATGGCGACATCCGGAGTGACGAGCAGTTCGCCGTTCCCCTGCTCCATGTTGCGATCGGCGTAGAACCCTTCCGTGTTCTCCCGCACCACCACAAGATCAAAGGCGCCGAACCGGTTGTGCAATCCCCGATAGGTGCGTGCGGGGCGCACATTTGCAAACAGATCCAGATTCTTCCGGAAGAATTTGGACGGATTGATTTCTCCGCTTTGCTCGTCCTTGAAGTCGAAGGTGGCGGTGGGGCCGAGGATCAGGCCGTCCGCGGCCCGCACGGTCTCGAGCAGTCCGGGCCGAACGGTAGAGCCGAATTGCCGCAGGCTTTCATGCCCGACCGGGTGCTGCTCGATCGCTACGTTGAGCTGGAAACGCTCGGACGCGGCCCGCAACACACCGGTTGTCGCAGCAGCGATCTCCGGCCCGATCCCGTCGCCCGGCAGAACGACAATACGCATGATGGATTCCTTAAAGCCTAAAGGATTGCGGCCACCGCCAGGATGACCACCGATATCGCGACACGCCCGCGCCGCCGCAGATGGCAGCCGGCCCGCGGCAATAGCGCAAAAGAAGCGGCCTCCCAAGCGGAATTATGCTGCTTCGCAAACGCGGATTATTGATTTGAACTGTGCCAGCTTCCGGTCCAAGTTCCCGGCGCAGTTCAATCGATGGATTGGGCTAACCAGGGGATCGCGATGGCAAACCTCACAATAAATGGAAAATCGATCGACGTAGATGTCGAGCCGGATACCCCGCTTCTTTGGGCAATTCGGGAGAATATCGGCCTGACGGGCACGAAATACGGTTGCGGCATTGCACAATGTGGGGCCTGCACCGTCCACGTCGACGGGGTCGCGATGCGCTCCTGCGGCATGCTGGTCAGCGAGGCCGTAGGCAAGAAAATCACCACCATTGAGGGACTGGCGGACAACGGCACCTTGCACAAGGTGCAGCAGGCCTGGATCGCCAACGACGTGCCCCAATGCGGATATTGCCAGAGCGGAATGATCATGGCGGTAGCGGCCCTTCTCAACGACAAGCCGAAGCCGACCGACCAGGACATTGATGAAACCATCACCAATATCTGCCGTTGCGGCACCTTCCAGCAGGTGCGCGAGGCCATTCACGCCGTCGCGAACGCTTGAGGAGGTCAGCCATGAACCATATGCCCACACTCAACCGCCGCGCCTTCGTCATCGGCAGCGCCGCGATCGGCTCCGGCCTCGCGCTTGGCCTCGATATTCCCTTTGGCGGCCCGACCGTGGCGCGCGCCGCCGACGGCTCGCCCGAGGTGAACGCCTGGGTGGTGATCCGGCCCGACGACACCGTCGTGATCCGCATTGCCCGGTCGGAAATGGGCCAGGGAACGCTGACCGGCCTCGCCCAGCTGGTCGCCGAAGAACTCGAATGCGATTGGTCGAAGGTCACGACCGAATATCCGACACCGGGACAGAGCGTGGCCCGCAAACGCGCCTGGGGCGACTTCTCGACCGGAGGCAGCCGCGGCATCCGAGCCTCGACCGACTATGTGCGCAAGGGCGGCGCCACCGCGCGCGTCATGCTGATCCAGGCCGCCGCGAACGATTGGAAGGTGCCGGTTTCCGAATGCACCGCCGCCAACAGCGTCATCACCCACACGCCTTCGGGGCGCAAGACGACCTACGGCAAGGTGGCGGAAGCCGCAGCGAAGCTTGAGCCGCCGGCCGACGTCAAGCTGAAGGATCCGAAGGACTGGAAACTGATCGGCAAAGGCGTCAAGCGGCTCGACACCGCCGACAAGACCACCGGCAAGATGATTTATGGCATCGATGTCAAGCTGCCGGGAATGCTCAATGCCGCGATCAAGGCCTGTCCGGTGTTCGGCGGCAAGGTGAAGAGCTTCGACGAAGCCAAGGTCACCGGCATGAAGGGCGTCAAGAAGGTGGTGAAAGTCGGCGACAATGCGGTTGCCGTCGTCGCCGATACCTGGTGGCACGCCAAGACCGCGCTCGATGCCCTGCCGATCGCCTGGGACGAAGGCGACAACGCCAAGGTCACCAGCGCATCGATTGCGAAGTGGCTCGAGGAAGGCTTCGACCCGTCGCAGCCGGTCTATGTCGGCAACGCGAATGGCGACGCCAAGGCAGCGCTCGCCGGAGCCGCCAAGAAAGTCGAGGCGGTCTATGATTATCCCTACCAGAACCACGCCACGATGGAGCCGCTGAACGCCACCGCGCTCTATACCGCGGACAAATGCCAGGTCTGGTGCGGCACCCAGAATGGCGAAGCCGCCTTCGCCGCGACAGTCGAAGTATCCGGATTGCCGGCCGACAAATGCGACGTTTACAAGCAGATGCTCGGCGGTGGCTTCGGCCGCCGCGGCCAGACCGACTACGTCCGGCAGGCGGTGGCGATCGCCAAGCAAATGCCGGGCACGCCGATCAAACTGTTGTGGTCGCGCGAAGAGGATATGCAGCACGGCACATACCACCCGGTCACGCAATGCAAGATGACCGCCGGCTTCGATGCCGACAGCAATCTGACCGCGCTGCATATGCGGATATCCGGGCAGTCGATTCTGTTCAGCCTGCGCCCGCAGGCCCTCGTCAACGGCAAGGATCCGGTCGCATTCCAGGGCCTCAATGCGACCGGCGAGGCCGCGATCGGATATTCGTTTCCCAACCTCCTGGTCGAGCATTCGATGCGCAATCCCCACGTCCCGCCGGGTTTCTGGCGCGGCGTCAACGTCAACCACAATGCGATCTACCTCGAATGTTTCATCGACGAGTTGGCGCATTCGGTCGGCCAGGATCCGCTCGAGTTCCGGCGCAAGCTGATGACGAAGAATCCGAAGCACCTTGCCGTGCTCAACGCGGTCGCCGAGAAAATCGGCTGGGGAACGACGCCGCCGCAAGGCGTCTATCGCGGCCTCGCGCAGCATATGGGTTATGGCAGCTATGTTGCCGGCGCAGCGGAGATCTCGGTCACCGACGGCAACAAGATCAAGATACATCGCATCGTTGCCGCCACCGATCCGGGTTATGCGGTCAATCCGGCGCAGATCGAGCGGCAGATTGCCGGCTCGTTCGTCTACGGCCTCTCCGGACTGTTCTACGGCGGCTGCACCGTCAAGGACGGCCGCATCGAACAATCGAATTTCGACAATTACAATTCGATGCGGATTTCCGAAATGCCGAAGGTGGAATCGATCATCATGCCGAGCGGCGGCTTCTGGGGCGGCGTCGGCGAGCCGACGATCTGCGTCGCAGCGCCCGCCGTGCTGAATGCCTATTTCGCGGCGACCGGAAAGCGAATCCGCTCGGTGCCGCTGAGGGATCAAAACATCACCTTTGCCTGAACCATAAAGCGGCGGCCTTGACGGCCGCCGCACCATCTTCCGGATCATGCTCATGGACGCGCTGCGCCTGATGACGCGGAGAAACGTCGTTCGTGGCATCGCGACGACGGCAGCATCGTTTGCCTTCCCATGTCCGTCCCACGCGCAATCGGTCGCGCGCATCGTCGTGATCGGCGGCGGCTTTGGCGGCGCGGCTTGCGCGCGCGCACTTCGAAAGACCAACGGCAAACTGCAGGTTACGCTGGTCGAGCCGAACCGGACCTTCACCGCCTGCCCGTTCAGCAACGAGGTGATCGCGGGCTTGCGGGAAATCGAAGCGCAGCAATTCGGCTATGACAGGATCGCCGCCGATGGCGTGACGGTCATTGCCCAGGCAGCCACCAGGGTCGATCCGCAAGCGCGGACGGTGGGCCTCGCCGACGGAACATCGCTCGGCTACGAGCGTCTGGTGCTCGCGCCCGGGATCGACCTGCGGTTCGACGCGCTACCCGGCTACGACGAGGTCATCGCCGCCAAAATGCCCCATGCCTGGAAGGCGGGCGAGCAGACCTTGCTGCTGCGCCGGCAACTCGAGGCCATGGACGACGGCGGCCTGGTTGCGCTTGCGGTGCCCGCGACCCCCTCGCGCTGTCCGCCCGCGCCGTATGAACGCGCCAGCCTGATTGCCCATTACTTGAAAGCGAAGAAGCCGCGCTCCAAGGTGCTTATTCTCGACGCCAAGGACGCCTTCCCGCAGCAGCGCCTGTTCGAAAATGCCTGGAAGGAATTGTATCCAGGGATGATCGAGCGGATATCGCTGTCGCAGGGCGGCAGGGTCGTCTCAGTGGAGTCCGCGACCAACACGCTCGTCACCGATTTCGGCAACTACGATGCGCAGGTCGCAAACGTCATCCCGCCGCAAAAGGCCGGCCACATCGCGGCCGTCGCGGGCGCGGTCGATCATACCGGCTGGTGCCCGATCGACCCGATCACATTTGCCTCGAAACTGGTGCCAAATATTCATGTCATCGGCGACGCCTGCCTCGGTGGCGGCATTCCGAAATCGGCATCTGCCGCGAACGCCGAGGCCAAGGCATGCGCCAATGCCGTGGCCAACCTGATCGCCGGCGAGCGTCCTGCAACGCCGACGCTGGATGGCACCTGCTACAACACCGTCGCGCCCGGCTATGCCTTCTCGCTGTCGGGCATCTATCAGCCGAAGGACGACATTTTCGCCGAGGTTGAAGGCAGCGGCTTCACAAGCCCGGTCGATGCGCCGCGCGAGGTGCGGATGCGCGAAGCCGACCAGGCGCAATCCTGGTACAAGGCGATCACGGTGGAAACCTTTGGCTAGGTCAGCAATTGATATTGTCGGTGCGTGCCTCATGGCGGCGATGTTCGCGCTGCCTTGCGCTGCCGATGAACAGGAATTGCGGCCCTATACCATCATCGGCGATTCCATTCCGGAATCGCTCACCGGCGCGCTCGGCGATGCAGCGCACGGACGCGCGCTGGTGCTAGAGCGCACCAGCACGTGCATTCTTTGCCACAGCGGTCCGTTCCCGGAGGAAAAGTTTCAGGGCGATCTCGCACCTAACCTCAGTGGCTCAGGCAGCCGCTGGTCCGCGGGCCAGCTTCGACTTCGGCTGGTGAATGCGTCCCGCCTCAATCCGGCAACGATCATGCCGTCCTACTATCGCGTGGACGGCCTCGAGCACGTTGCCCCGGCGTGGCGCGGCAAGCCGATCCTGTCGGCCGAACAGATCGAGGATATAGTGGCGTATCTCGCTACGCTGCGCGAAGAATAGAATAGAGCATGACCCGGAAAAGTGGGTACCGGTTTTCCGAAAAGTCATGCGTAAACCAAAGATAGAGCCGGATGGCAATTCGAAGAATAGCCATCCGGCTCCAGGAAGGCACGACAAGATGCACAATTCGGACGCTTCCACACGCCGCCGGTTCCTTGGCCTCGCCGGCAGCGCGGCTGCGATCGGTGTGGTTCCCATCGTCAGTTTGCGGCCGGCCGCAGCGACCCCCGAGACCATGGCCGCCGCGATCAGGAATGTCGTGGGCAGTGCAGCGGTGCGGACCGGCAAGGTCAAACTCGACGTGCCGCCGCTGGTCGAAAATGGCAACACCGTGCCGATGACCGTGAGCGTCGCGAGCCCGATGACCCCGGACGGCTACGTCAAGAGCATCCACGTTTTCAACGAAAAGAACCCGCAGCCCAATATCGGCAATTTCTATCTCGGACCGCGGGCTGGCCGCGCCCAGATTTCCACCCGCATCCGCCTTGCCGACAGTCAAAAGATCATCGCGATCGCGCGGCTTTCCGACGACTCGCTCTGGTCCGTCAGCGCCGATGTCGTGGTGACGCTGGCGGCCTGCACCGAGGATGTGATCTGAATGGCCTCCGCACTGATCAACGTCCCGAAGAAGGCCAAGCGCGGCGAGATCATCGAGATCAAGACGCTGATGTCGCATATCATGGAGACCGGCTACCGCCACACTGCCTCGGGCCAGCTGGTTCCGCGCGACATCATCACCAGCTTCACCTGCCGCTATAACGGCGTCGAGATTTTCCGCGCCGACCTGTTCCCGGCGATCGCGGCCAACCCGTTCATCACGTTCTTCACGGTAGCGACCGAAAGCGGAAAATTCGACTTCGAATGGATCGGCGACAACGGTTTTGCCGATACCGCTTCGGCCGCCATCTCGGTCGAATGAAATTGGCCGCTACGATAATTGTTGCGGCGCTGCTGGTCGCGGCCGACATCGCGATCTCCGCCCTCGCCGCGGCGGAAATCCCACAAGCCGAGCGCCGGTCCGGTTACACCTTCATGACGCCGGATACAAAGGCGATCCAGGACGACGATACCGCCAATCCCGGCATGCTGTGGGCGCTCGACGGTGAAGCCTTGTGGAACAGCAAGGCCGGTGCTGCGGGCAAGGCCTGCGCCGATTGCCACAATGACGCGCGTGTCAGCATGAAGGGCGTGGCGGCGCGCTACCCCGCCTACGACAAGGCGCTCGGACGCCCGGTCAATCTGGAACAGCGCATCAATCTGTGTCGCGCGCGGCACCAGGAGGCCTCGCCATTCGCCTTTGAGAGCCGCGACCTGCTCGCGCTGACCGCCTTCGTCGCGGAACAATCACGCGGCGCGGCGATCGCACCGGACAGCACGCCAGAACTGGAACCGTTCGTCGCGAAGGGGCGCGACTTCTTCATGCGGCGACAGGGGCAGCTCAATCTCGGATGCACGAATTGCCACGACGACAATTGGGACAAGCATCTCGCCGGATCCGCCGTGACGCAGGCGCTGCCGACCGGCTATCCGATCTACCGGCTGGAATGGCAATCGCTGGGATCGCTGCAGCGCCGTCTGCGCAACTGCATCACCGGCATGCGCGCCCAGAATTACGATTACGGCGCGCCGGAGCTGGTCGAGCTCGAGCTCTATTTGATGTCGCGCGCGCGGGGAATGCCGGTCGAGACTCCGGCGGTGCGCCCGTGAGCTAACGCGGCACCGCCAGCGACGCCAGCCGGGAAACATCCGCGCTTGTGTCGAGCGCCCAGATCGCATCGATCAGCGGCGTTGCGTCATAATGCGGATCCCAGCCGGCGGCGGCCGTCCTCAACTTGCCTTCGAGATCATGGTCGGAAAGCGGATTGACGTCGCTGCCGCGCGCCGCCGGCTGCGCCAATGTATGGACCTTTCCGTCGGCCGTGATGATCTCGACCGCCGCCGCGATGGTCGAGAAACCGTCGTCGCGCATCACTTCCACTCTGCTCCGCATCGCCTGCACTTTCGGATCGCGCACGCAGGCATCGGTAAACTGGTCGAGCCCGGCCATGCCCGTGACCAGGGCGGCGGCAACCGCATGCTGCACGCTCACCTGCGACTCGCGCCCGGTTGAGACATCCGGCCGGTCGGTACGGACACTGAGCAGCGGATGGCCGCGCACCACGACGCGCGCCACATCCGCTACAGGATTGTCGCGCCGCCAGTCCAGCACGCAATCGAGCACGGGATGGATCACGAAGCCGCACGGATATGGTTTGTAGGAGGTCGCCATGATCTCCCAGCGTTGGCCCCAGCTATCGGTGACAAGAGACAGATCGGGCGTCTCCCCCAGCGCATGATAGAAACCCTGGACGCCCGCGAGCGGCTCCGGCGGTCCGTCAAACCCTTTCTCGGCCAGCAGCGCCGACCATAACCCGTTCCGCGCCGCGTTGCCGACGCTCGCGCTCTTCGCAGCTGTGCCCAAACACTCGCAGAGCCCTGCGGATTGCGTGGCCGCGATGCCCAACGCCCACACCATCTGGCGCTCGTTCAGCGCCGCCAGTCTGCCGCTGCCGGCAGCGGCGCCGAACACGCCGCAGGTCGAGGTGATGTGCCAGCCCCTGGCGTAATGGCCCGGTGACATCGCAAGCCCGATGCGGGCCTGCACCTCATTGCCGAGGATCAGGGCCAGCAGCAGATCGGGTCCGCTCGCCTGCCGCAACTCGGCATAGGCCAGCAACGCCGCCGCCACCGGCGCGGTCGGATGGATCACCGTCGGCAGATGAGTATCGCAGAAATCGTGGACATTGGCGCTTGCGGCGTTGAGGAAAGCCGCAGTCAGCGCATCGATGCGCTCGCTGCGCCCGATCACGGTCACTTGCCGGCCGCCGGAGAACCCGGCGAGCGAACGCAGCGCAATCTCGACCGGCGAGGTGCGGCAACCGGCGAGGCCGACGGCGAAGAAATTCAGCAGGGAACGCTTGGCCTGATGCCGCACTGGCGCGGGGATGTCGTCCCACCGCGTTGCAACAACGCGCTCGGCAAGCCTCTCGGTCACGCCGGCTTTATGCAACATCGTCATCCCCAATGGAAATCCGGCCGGAGCATCGCAGGGTGGTGAAAAAGCGCAACCGAGCGCTCGGTGGACCGGACAGGAAATTTTGCCCAAGAGACGATCGGTTCTGATTGAATCAGAACCGATACTCTAGTCTTTTGTTTTGCACGTTTTCTTGACGCGAACCGCTACCCACTTCGCTCGAAAACGCTCTATGGTGCCGCGAACCTGCGGTCAACGCGAAACGACAGGCCCCATGCAAATCCGTTCGAAATGCCTTGCGCTGGCCGTTGTGTCTCTGGCCTTTGCCTCTGCCGCAACCTCGGCCAGCCGGACTGTGCAGGCGGACGATTACCCCTCGCGTCCGATCCATCTGATCGTGCCGTATGCCGCCGGCGGCGCTGCCGATTCAATTGCGCGCGTTCTTGCCAAGCGGGTTGGCAACGCTATCGGACAGACCATCGTGGTCGAGAATCGCGGCGGCGGCGGATCGATCGTCGGCACCGAGTTCGTGAACAAAGCCGAACCGGACGGCTACACACTGCTGCTCGGACAATCCGGGCCGGTTTCGATCAACCCGGCGGTCTACAAGAGCCTGCCCTACGACCCGGTGAAGGATTTTGCGCCGATCTCGATGACGACGACCTATCCCTACGTCATGGTCGTCAGTCCGGCGTTGGGCGTCAAAACCTTGAAGGAATTCGTCGCGCTGGCCCGGAGCAAGCCCGGCGCCTTGAACTACGGCACGACCGGCGTCGGCGCCGCCAACCACCTGGTCACCGAGCTGTTCGACAGCAGGGCCGGGATCAGGATGACGCATATTCCCTATCGCGGCACCGCGCTTGCGGTGACCGATCTGCTCGCCGGCCAAGTGCAGGTGGTGTTCGCCGATCCGATCTCGGCGTTACATCTTGTGAATTCAGGTCAGTTGATCGCGCTGGCCGTGACCAGCAAGGATCGCTCACCGGTGGCGCCCACGGTGCCGACGATGTCGGAGAGCGGCTATCCCGGCTTCGTTGCCGTCGGCTGGCACGGCATCCTCGCGCCGGCCAGGACCCCGCCCGCGATCGTCGCCAGGCTTCACGCGGAAATCGTGGAGGCGCTGAAGGATCCGGAAACCAGGACGCTGCTGGAGAGCCAGGCGATGCAGATCGTCGGCAGCTCGCCGGAGGAATTCGCCCGCTTCATCAGGCAGGACATCGCCGTCTGGAAGGGAGTGGCGGACCAGGCCAGGATAGAAGTGAGATAACATGCCCGGCGCGCTCAACATCACCTGCGCCGCCCTCGGAACATACTGCAATTTGTCTGGTGGGCATCGACATACGCTTTTCGCAACGACGGCTAGTGTGCGCCGCCAGCGTCGATGTGGTCGGGCTTTTTGAGCAGGAGGCCCGCCAGCAACGCGACGAGCAGCGCCGCGCCCAGCGTGTAGAAGGTGTCGCTGAAGGCGAGGATGAAGGCCTGCTTCTGGATCACCTTGCCGATCGCGACATAGGCGCGGTGGGCCGCGTCGACGCGGTCGATCACGCCGTGGCTCATGAAATATTGCGTGAGCTGATCGAGCCGTGAGCGGGTCGCTTGCTCGAACACCGACACCGATTGCGAAAGCACGTTGGAGTGATATTGCTCGCGCTTCGTAAGCAGCGTCTGCAGTCCGGCGATGCCGATGGCGCCTCCGAGGTTGCGCATCATATTGAACAAGGCAGACGCGGACCCCGCATTCTCCGCTTCGATGCCGCTGGTCGCGACCGCCGAGAGCGGAGCGAACACAAGGGCCTGACCAATGGCGCGGACAACGTTCGCCCAAAACAGTTGGTCGGTCGCATAGTCATTGGTCATATAGATGTTCATGAAGTTTGAGGCGGCAAACAGCGCAAAGCCGATGCCGATCACAAGACGCGGGTCGATGCGCTTCATCAGGCGTGGCACCAGCGGGATCAGCACGAGCTGAGGCAGCCCGGTCCAGGCCAGGACCATGCCGATCTGCTCGGAATTGTAGCCCTGGATGCGAGACAGATAGACCGGCAGGATATAGACCGAGCCATACAGAGCGACACCGAGCAGGAAGTTCGCAAGCACGCCAAAGCCGAAATTGCGACGGAACAGGATGCGCAGATTGAGCAGCGGCTTCTTGCTGGTGAACTCGATCCAGAAGAATAGTACGAGCGCGACGGCGGCGATCACCGACAAGCGAACGATGAAGGGCGAGCCGAACCAGTCGTCCTTGTTGCCCTCCTCGAGCACGGTCTGCAGCGCGGACAGGCCGATCGCCATGGTGAGGATGCCCGGCCAATCACCTTCGCGCAGCAGCGACAGCTTCATCGGGCTTGGTTCGAGCGAGAAGTAGAGCATGCCGATCATGACCGCGCCCGGCGCGACATTGACATAGAAGATGTACTGCCAGCCGAAATTCTCGGTCAGATAACCACCGATGGTCGGGCCGATCGCGGGCGCAAAAGTCGCCGAGATCGCAAACATCGCAAGCCCGATCGGCTGCTTTGCCTTTGGCAGGAGCGTGATGATGAGTGTAAACGCCAGCGGGATCAGCACGCCGCCGCTAAAGCCCTGCACGGCGCGGAGCACGATCATCTGCGGCAGGTCCTGCGCGAGCGCGCACGCCGCCGAGAACACCAGGAACAGGAAGGCGTTGGTCAGCAGGTAGATGCGGATCGAGAACACCTGGGCGAGCCAGGCACTCAATGGAATCACCACGATCTCGGCGATCAAATAGGAGGTCGAGATCCAGCCGCCGTCGTCGATGCCTGCACCGATGCCGCCCTGGATATCGGCAAGCGAGGCATTGACGATCTGAATGTTAAGTACCGCCATGAAGGCACCGAGCGTAGCGCCGATCACCGCGAGCCAGATCTTTGCGGAGACGGCCGGAATCGCCGGAACTGCGTCGGCCGACCGACCTTCGCTGGCATCGATAGTGGTTTGCAGGGTCGTCATTTGTTGTTCCTCGTCGCATGCGGGGAGATGTGGTCGCAGCCGTTCAGCTGCGGGGCCCGCGGCCGCGCGAGGCGACATGCGTCTTGGCCTCACCCTCGGCGACGACGGCTGATTTGGTGTCGACGGTCGGCACGGCCGACATACCCGGGCGCAGCAGACCGTTCAGGCTCTGATCGTCGAGCACGATCTTCACCGGCACGCGTTGCACGATCTTGGTGAAGTTTCCGGTGGCGTTGTCGGGCGGCAGCAGCGCGAATTCCAGGCCGCTCGCGGGCGCCAGGCTGTCGACATGCCCCTTCACTCTGATCGATCGAAAGCTGTCGATGTAAAGCTCGACCGGCTGGCCGTTTCCCACATGAGTGAGCTGGGTCTCCTTGAAATTGGCGACCACATAGACTTGATCGAGCGGCACCACCGCCATCAACTGTGTACCTGCCTGCACATATTGGCCGACCCGCAGCGAGCGCGCGCCAATAGTGCCTTCGACCGCTGCCGTGATCCGCGTATAGGACAGGTTCAGTGCCGCCTGCTGTTCGACTGCGCGGGCATGATCGAGCTGCGCGACGGCCTTCGCGCGTTCGGTTGAGAGAACCTCGATCCTCTTGTTGGCGGCGATCAATCCCGCTTTGTCTCGCTGCAACTGTGCGGTCTGCGCGCGCAGTGCGGCATCAGTCTGTTGCGCGCGTTGAACGGTGCCTGAGCCTGACTTCATAAGCTCGTCGTAGCGGGTGCGTTCCTCCTGGGCGAATTTCAAACTCGCTTCCGCGGCGTCGACCTCGGCCGCCTGCTGCTGGATCAATGGCTGCTGCAATTCGATCTGCGTGTTGAGATTTTTCACCGCAGCTTCGGAGCCCGCGACATCCGCCTCCGCCTGTTTCAGCGCGGTCCTAAAGTCGCGGTCGTCGATCCGCGCCAACAGCTGTCCGGCTTTGACGTAGGCGTCATCGGTCGTTTCGAGGTAGCGGCCAGTGGTGAAATAGTAATGGCCAAAATCGGCAGCGCCGGCGACCGCGAGCGCTCCGAAGAGGGAAAGTGCCGCCCGCTTGATCATCTGCCGTGACGGGCGAAGACCGGTTTTTGACGGTGATTCAGATACATAAGAAACATTCGACATGGTGTTCTCCTGATCTAGACTGCTGTCGACTGAAAGATGCAACGTCCGGCCTTCTGTGATAATCCCTTGAAAACCGGAAGCATTGTCCAGACATATGGGATAATCGGAGCTCGGCGATGGACCGCTTCACCAGTCTCACGGCCTTCGTACGGGTGGTCGAAAGCGGCTCGTTCACGGGCGCGGCGCGCCGGCTCAACATGTCGACGACGATGGTCAGCAACCACGTGCAGGCGCTGGAGGATCGTCTCGGCGTTCGGCTCCTGAACCGCACCACGCGCAAGGTCAACCTCACCGAGATCGGCAAGGCCTATTACGACCGCAGCACGCAGATCCTTGCCGACCTGGAACAGGCGGATGACGTCGCAGGCGCGCTGCAATCGACGCCGCGCGGAAGGCTGCGCCTCCACTGCATGTCTCACATCGTGCCGTTCGTGGCGCCGGTCGTCGTCCAATTCCTCGCGACTTATTCGGCCGTCAAGGTCGAACTGATCATGGGTGAATCCAGCGTCGACATGATCGATGAAGGATTCGACATTGCAATCCGGCTAACACCACCACCCGATTCCAGTCTGATCGTCCGCAGTCTGGCGACCTGGCGTCATGTCCTGTGCTGCTCGCACAGTTACGTTGAGAGACACGGGCCGGTGCAGGAACTCGGCGAGCTCGGCGAGCGCAACTGCTTCCGGCACGTCAACTATCCCTATGGTGACGAGTGGCGCTTCGTTGACCGCAAGGGCGCGCCGGCAACTGTACATGTGGCAGGAAACCTCATTTCCAACAGTGGCGAGACTCTGCGCCGTGCAGCGCTGGAAGGAGCTGGCGTTTGCCTGGCTCCAGGCTTTCTGTTGCACGACGATCTCGATGCCGGCCGACTGGTACGACTTTTGCCGGAGTATCGGCCAATTGAGTTTTCCATGAACGCGGTCTATCCGCATCGGCATCATCTTTCGGCCAAGGTAAGAACCTTCATCGATATGCTGGTGCATCACAGCGCCGAGCATCAGAAGCTGATCAACCCCTATTCGTGAGCAGGTACTTTCGCGAATTCGAGTAGGCCGGGTCCTCCGATGATCTGCAGCGTCGCATCGCGACTGGCCGAGTGCCCTTCGCATTTTCATTTGGCGCGGCCGACCCCAAGCGGAAGCCGACCATATCAAGGTATGAGCGGGCCTCATGCGACTGGCGCGATCCGCAACAGCGCCCTATGTCTGACAATGGCGTTGCCACAATGGACTCGGTAGCCCCGAAATGATGGCCAGAAGCGCAGGTGGAGGGCGAGATGGATGATCGAACCGTGCGGGTCGCGCTGGAGCGGCATTGGGATGCTTCGGACGCGAGCGATTTCAGGATCGAGCATGAAATCTACCGAGAGGACGCTGTGCTCTATTATCCGCAATCTGGCGAGCGGATCAGCGGCCGGCACAACATTCAAGAGAGTCGGTCCGTCCAGCCAAACAAGAAGCGTTTTACGATCCGGCGAATTGTCGGCAGCGGCGATCTCTGGGTCACCGAATTCATACTTAGCTATGACGGCATACCGTCTTACGCAGTGAGCATCATGGAATTTCGCGAAGGACTGGTCGCCAACGAAACCCAATATTTCGCCGATCGGTTTGCGCCTGCGGCCTCGCGCGCGCATCTTGTTGAGCAAGTAGGCGCCTCACCGCAGTGATTCCCACCTTGTTCCGCGTTGGAATATCCGCCCTCCGCCGATTGTGCTGCGGGAAGCATCGGCGGAAGGCAGATAGCAGGAAGCTCGCTTGAGAGTCAGTAAAACGTGTTCCGGCGGTCGAAGTCGATATTGTCGTTCCGGAGGCTGTTCGCATAACCCTCACTTGAGTTGTTGGCGTTGCGGAACTGCTGGCTCGCCGACATCGGCGCACGGTGCGCCTTGCGGACATGATGTTCGGATGCTGTGGCCGTTTGAACCGCCGATCCGGCAATCAGCAACGCACCGAGAATGGTTAAAGCTGTCTTGCGCATTGTAATCTCCTGTTGCTTCGATATCACGAAGCAGTATTGCCTCGTGCCACTCCAACATGGCGCCAGACCGCTGATCTGATAATCCGTGGAAATGGGGAAAGACTGTCAACCGGGAGCGAATAAACGGCTAAACCGACGACTCCAGGAGGCCTGTGGCGCGGTCGTTATCGCCAGATATCCGTCCGCTGAGCGCAAGCCTCGTCGCGAGAACGAGTTCGGCGTCGGCAATCCGACGCCGGACTTTCGCTTCTCGATGTCATTCGGCAGGTGCCGCGAGCGGCAAATCGTGCTGCGGAACGTAGGACGTGCTGGCGCCGAACTTGCCAACCACGAAGAAGCCGGCCGCCACCACCGCGTAAGCCAGGGCGACACCCGGCGTCACTCCAAGGCCGCCGCCGACGCCGACCGCCTCGCCATGCATGAAGCCGAAATAGGTGAGTACCGCGCCGGCCAGCGAGAATGCCGAAGCCTTCACGAAATCGCGCTCGATGATAAACACGCCGATCGCGCCCAGTATGAGTCCGGCAATGATCGAGCCGCCACCCATCACTTCCAGCCCGTGGTAGAGCACGCCCTGCTGCGGCAATGACGCAATCGCCGCGGCCTTGACGTCGCCTACCTTGTCGGCAGCGAGGCCGCCGACCGCCTGCGCCGCGTTCACGGTCGCGCCCAGCATGGTATCGACCTGCAACTTGGCCCATGCGGCGAGATGCGGTGTCAAGGCGACCACGATCGCGGGGGCATGCTTGATCGGCGTCGTCTGGAACGCCTGGGCGCCGATCAGCATGCCGATGTAGAGCAGGATCGGCGAGATCGCGACCACTGGCACCAGCGCCAGCATCACGGAGATAATGCCGAACCATGAAAGCACGACCACCATGATTCCGGTCGCCGCCGAATAGCCGATCCGGCCGCCCATCGCCTTCCATCCGGGATGACCGATATAGACGGCGTTGATGAAGGGATTTCCCATCAGGCAACCAATGAGGCTGACGATGCCGTCGGCGGTGAGAACCCGCGTGGTCGGATATTCGTCGCCGGCAGCTTCCGCGCTTTCGACGTTGTCCATGGCCTCGACGAGATCGTAGATGCCGAACGGGATCGCGGTCACCAGAATGACTCCGAGGAATTCGAAGCCCGAGAATACCTGTCCGACGGCGGGCATCGGTACCGAGAAGCCGAAGCTCGCAAAGGCATCATCGAGGCCCTTGACGCTCAGCCCGCCTAGTCCAAGACCGAACAGGTTCGATCCCCATGCGATGAGCATGCCGGCTGCAATGGCGACGAGGCCGGCGGGGATTCCCTTGAGGTACTTCACGCCGCCGAACCAGCTCACCAGGATGATCGCGAAGCAGATGAGACCGATCTGCGGCGTCATGTAGATTTCCAGCGCCGGCCGCATCGAGATAAAGGTCACGGACACGCCGGCGAGCGTCCCGAGCAGGGCCGCGCGCGGGGTAATTTTCCTGATATACGGCGCGATAAAGCCGCCGATCATCAGGATGAAGCTCTGGAAGAACACCCAGACGAGGCCCGCCGCCCAGCCCTTCATCGGATCGCCGGTCTTCAGCGTGATCGGCAGCATGATGACGAAGGTGACGATGAACATATGCGGCACGCTGACGCCGGAAGGCAGCGCGCAGACGTCGGTGCGGCCGGTCTTCAGCGCCAGCCGATAGGCGAGGAAGGCGTAGTAAAACGTCGACAGGCACATCATCAGGCCGAGCGCCGGCAGGATGCGGCCGAACACCAGCGAGTTCGGGCATCTTCAGCACGAAACGCAACAGTCCCGTCAGCACCAGCATGTTGACCAGAATGTTGGTGCCGAAACCGAAGAAGGCATTCCAGTCGCCCGGCGTCCACAACGCCGGCTTGAAGTCGGACTTTCCGGCAGAAATGCTCGTGCTCATCGTGATGCTCCTGCTAAGCCAATGTGTTTGAAGTCTCCGGCGTCATTGCTTGAAGGACCGCGGCTGTGTCACTGACCCAGCCGAAGATGCCACCCTGGGCCTTGATCATCTTCAGGCCCATTTCGTGGAATTCGGGGAAATAGGACGCGCAGCCATCGGCCAGCACGACGCAGCGGTAGCCGCGATCGTTGGCCTCGCGCACGGTGGTGTTGACGCAGACCTCGGTGGTCACGCCGCACACCAGCAAATTCTCGATGCCGTATTTCTGCAGGATATCGCCGAGTTCGGTGGCGTAGAACGCGCCCTTCCCGGGCTTGTCGATGACGATCTCGCTGTCGAGCGGATACAATTCGGGAATGATGTCGTGACCGGCCTCGCCGCGGATCAGGATCCGTCCCATCGGACCGGGATCGCCGATGCGAAGACTGGGCGCGCCGCGCGCAATCTTCGCCGGCGGCGCGTCGGACAGATCGGGCAAATGGCCCTCGCGGGTGTGCACGACCAGCATCCCGAGATCGCGCGCCGCGCCCAGCATCGCTGCGATCGGTTTCACCGCGGTCGCGAGCCGCGAGACATCGTTGCCCAGCGTTTCGCCGAAGCCGCCGGGCTCCATGAAATCGCGCTGCATATCGATGATGACAAGGGCTGTGACCGACCAGTCGAGCTCGATCGGTTCCGGCTCCGCCGCGACGACACCCTTTGGTAGCTGCTCTGAGTTCGTCATGACCTGCGCGCCCCTGGGCGAGAGAACTCTCGGAGTGAACGAAGCAAGGCCCGTGCCATTGTGTACAATGCGTCGCGGCGGCATCCCGTTTCGGATTCCTCCTTATTTTCAGCTAGTTGGATTTTTGGCCGGCGCCTCATCCGTCACCATGCGTCACTCCCGCGATGTGCATTTGCTCATTCATTGAGCGCGCAGCTGCATCGATCGCGGTGTCCGGAGGGGTGCAGGCTTCGCCACGGACCCTGCGGTTGGAGAAATGCAGCGGGCCGCCGTAGCGATGTCGACCGCATGCCGATAAATCCCGCCTGGACGGACAGCATCGGACGGCGCGGGAAACCACGGCCGGAGGACGCATCATCGCTCCAGCGTTGTCGCCGGATGCCGAAGGGTTGCCTCGCGAAAAACTGGCCGGGTTTGCCAAGGTTGACCATCGGCCCGTCGGCTGAAAGATTGCCTTCCGCCCCGCCTGAGAAATCAGGTCGGTATTTTTGGCGCGGAATTTGCTGTTCGTTTGCCGCTTGACTTAAGATTCCTGGATCGATGGGGACCTTCGATGGCCACAATCACGACTGCCGCTGCGCCGGTTGTACGAAAGCCGCTTTATACCTCGCTGTTTGTTCAGGTCCTAGCGGCCCTGCTGCTGGGGATTGTGCTGGGAGTGACCGTTCCCGATTTTGCCGTCAGCCTGAAGATTTTCAGCGACGCCTTCCTGAAGCTGATTTCCATGATCGTCGCGCCGATCGTGTTTTGCGTCGTCGTGCATGGCATCGCAGGCGCCGGCGACCTCAGGAAGGTCGGACGGGTCGGCGTCAAGGCGCTGGTCTATTTCGAGGTGATGACCACGGTGGCGCTGGTGGTTGGCCTTCTGCTCGCCTATTTGTTCGGTCCCGGCCACGGCATGAACATCGATCCATCGACACTCGATGCCAAGGCGCTCAACACCTATGCCGACAACGCCCACAAGCTGAAGGGCGGCGGGATCGGCAGCTTTCTTTTGAACATCATCCCGACCACCTCGTTTGACGCGCTGTCGCGCAACGACGTGCTGCAGGTGCTGTTTTTCGCGATCCTGTTCGGCACCAGCCTTGCCCTGGTCGGCGGTGAAAAGGGCGAGAAGATCACCTCGCTGATCGACGCCATATCGACCGTGCTGTTTCGGGTGATGGGGCTGATCGTGCGCGTGGCGCCGCTCGGCGTGCTCGGTGCGGTGGCCTATACGGTCGGGCAATATGGCGTCGGTTCGCTCAAGCAACTGATCTCGCTGGTGGCGCTGTTCTACGTCTCGGTCGCGATCTTCGTGCTCGGTGTGCTCGGCACCGTGATGGCGCTGGCCGGACTGAACATCCTCAAATTCCTGTCCTATCTGCGCGAGGAATTGACCATCGTTCTGGCGACCGCGTCGTCGGACGCGGTGCTGCCGCAGATCATGCGCAAGCTTGAGCGGCTTGGCGTCAAGGATTCGGTGGTCGGGCTGGTGATCCCGACCGGCTATTCCTTCAACCTGGATGCGTTCTCGATCTATCTGACGCTGGCGGTCGTCTTCATCGCGCAGGCGACCAATACACCGCTGTCGTTCGGCGATCTCATGCTGGTGCTCGGCGTATCCTTGATTACCTCGAAGGGCGCGCACGGCGTTCCCGGTTCCGCGATCGTGATCCTCGCGGCCACGCTGAACGCGGTGCCGAGCATTCCCGCAATCGGGCTGGTGCTGGTGCTGTCGGTCGACTGGTTTATCGGCATGGCGCGCGCGCTCGGCAACCTGATCGGCAACTGCGTCGCCACCGTCGTCGTTGCGGCATGGGAAGGCGATCTCGATCGCGACACGGCCGTCAGGGTGCTCGATGGCGAGGAACTGGTCGACGTGACGGTGGGTTAGCGCGCGGACTCGTCCGTCTAGCGGGCTAAAGCATGATCCGGAAAAGTGGGCACCGGTTTTCCCTCGCGACAAACGCGCAGCGTTTGCGCGGAGATCATGCTCAAACAAAAAGTCAGAGCGAGATGACGATTCAACGAAAAGTCATCTCGCTCTGGTGGACGTCAGCTTTGGCACGCTCGCCCAGCCTGCCCGGTAGACTTGCTCAGTAGACCTGCTCAATAGACTTGGGGGACGAAACGCTGGCTCGACTTCTTGGGCCGCCGATAGCCGGTATCTGGTTGGCGCAGAGGTAGCTCGATCTCGACCGGCCTCATGTCCTGATAGGGAATTTGATTCAGCAGGTGCCGGATGCAGTTGAGCCGGGCCCGTTTCTTGTCATCGGCGTTGACGACGTGCCACGGGGTCTTCTGGCGGTCGGTGTGGCCGAACATCACGTCCTTGGCCCTGGAATATTCGACCCAACGCTTGCGCGATTCCACGTCCATCGGGCTGAGCTTCCAGCGCTTGATCGGGTTTCGGATGCGCTCCTGAAAACGCCGCTCCTGCTCCTCGTCGTTGACCGAGAACCAATATTTGATGAGACGGATTCCCGAGCGCACCAGCATCTCCTCGAAAATCGGACAGGAACGCAGGAACTCCCGATATTCGTCCTCGCTGCAGAACTCCATGACGCGCTCGACGCCGGCGCGGTTGTACCAGCTGCGATCGAACAGCACGATTTCGCCCCGCCTCGGGAGCTCGGCGACGTATCGCTGAAAGTACCACTGGCCGCGCTCGCGCTCGGTCGGCGTGCCGAGCGCCACGACGCGGCAGATGCGAGGGTTGAGGCTCTCGGTGATGCGCTTGATGACGCCCCCTTTGCCGGCGGCATCACGGCCCTCGAAGATGACGGCGACCTTGAGGCCCTGCAACCGGACCCATTCCTGCAGCTTGATCAGTTCGAACTGCAGATGGGCGAGTTCGTCGATGTATTTGTAGTCCTTCGGCGGTTTGCGCGGCTTCGGCCGTCCGGCCGCGTGCCAATACTGCTCGACGGCAGTAACCTCCTTGGCGTCGCGCAAGACAGATCCCTCGGGCGCGGCGGATTTGCGGTTCTTTGCCATTGGTCCCCCAGGGATCGCATGACGATGACGAATCATCCTCCGGCCAAAGCTGGAGGAAGCCGTCTGAAAATATGACGGCTGCGAGACACCGGACCATGATCTAGCGCAAGGATGGAGGCCTCGATCGGTGCAGTCGGTGATTCGCCGCGCCCATTGCGAGCGATCATTCGGCGACGCGCCAATCAATCTTACTTCGATTATTGCGCCGCATCGCGCGGCCGGAAATTCTCGATCAGCCGCAGCAGAACGCGCGCGGCGGCGTCGGCATCGGCCGGATCGACATGCTCGTCCGGATGGTGGCTGATGCCGCCACGGCATCGCACGAACAGCATGCCGACGTCGGCAATGTCGACCATTGCCATGCCGTCATGGCCGGCGCCGCTCGGCAGTTCGAACACGGGATAGCCTTCCGCCGCGACGGCTGCCGCCACCTGCGCCTTCAGCCACGGCGCACATGGCACGGTGCGGTTTTCGTGCGTCACGTCGACCTGCAGCGCGAGCTGGCGACGCCTGGCGATCGCTTCGATTTGCCGGACGATGTCGGTCACGGCACGCTTGCGGTGCGCATCGGTCGGTGCGCGAAGGTCCATGGTGAAGTGGACTTGCCCCGGGATCACATTGGTGGCTCCGGGCTCGGCGTGGATATATCCGACCGTGCCGACCAGTCCGCCCTCGTCGGTGCGGCATAACTCCTCGATCTTGGAGATGCATTCCGCCGCGCCCGCCAGCGCATCGCGCCGCAGCGCCATCGGCACCGTTCCGGCATGACCGGCCATGCCGGTCAGCTTTGCCGCCAGGCGGGTCGCTCCTGCGATAGCGGTGACGACGCCCACCGGCAGCTTCTCGGTTTCCAGGACCGGTCCCTGTTCGATGTGGAGTTCGATATAGGCCAAGAGTTCGTTTCTGATACGCGCAGCCGCGCCGATACGGTCGGGATCCAGGCCAAACTGGATGAGCGCATCGCGCATCGAAATTCCGGCGCCGTCCTTCGAGGCGAGCACGCTCTCGTTGAACGTTCCCGCGACCGCCCGGCTGCCCAGCAGCGTCGAGGCGAAGCGGACCCCCTCCTCGTCGGCGAAACCCGTCACTTCGATCGCGAACGGCAGTCGCCGTCCTCTTCGGTGCAGATCGGCGACGCAGGAGATCGCCGTGACAAGGCCGAGCGGGCCATCCCATTTGCCGGCGTCGCGGACCGTGTCGTAATGCGAGCCGAGCATCAGGCATGGCAAGCCCGGTCGCTCGCCTTCGTAACGGCCGCAGACATTTCCGATCGCATCGAGGTGCGCGTGCATTCCTGCTTCACGCATCCAGGTCAGGATCAGTTCGGCCGCCGCGCGATGCTCGGATGTCAGGAAGATGCGCGTGAGATGGCTTGAGGTTTCGGAAATCGTCCCCAGCCGGTTGATCCGGCCGACGATCTCATCGCCGAGCGGTGAGGCCTGTGATCCGGCGGTTTCCGAATTCATCTCGCTCATGCTTTTCCGATGATGGAGCCAAAGCCGCAAGCCACGCGCTTTCGGCCGATCGATGACAGTCCGGTGCCGGCGAACCGGCGAATCCGAGGGTGGATCGCAAGACTGGTAGCAGCCTATGCCCGATTGACCAGCCGGCAAATGACCGGATCTGGCACGCCCCTTCCACGGCAAGGCTGCCAAGCCGGATCAACGATTGCTTAACTCCATTGCATACAATCCAAAAAATCTGCTCAAATATTGGACATTCGATCCCCTGCCCAAGTTTTGAACCGGCCGCCAAAAATAGGAAAATCAATCAATATCAACTGCTTGATTGATTTTGCATAGCAACAAAGCTCTGGCACGAAGCTTGCGACAAAGCATTTCGGGCTCCGCCGGATCGGCGAAGCCGCGTTTTAGCGGCGGTCCATCCGCCAAAGGGAGCAGGCACATGGATTTTGGCAGGATTTCACGACGACATCTCTTGCAAGGAAGCGCAGCACTGACGCTCGGCACAGCCTTCGGTGGGCGAACCGCCTTCGCGGCGGATACCACGATCGGCTTCATCTATGTCGGCTCGCGCGATGACTACGGCTACAACCAGGCCCATGCGCAAGGCGCTGCGGTTCTGAAGAAGATGCCCGGCCTCAAGGTGGTTGAAGAGGAAAAGGTGCCCGAAACCGACGCCGTCGAAAAGACGATGGAGTCGATGATCAATCTCGACGGCGCGACGCTGCTGTTCCCGACATCGTTCGGATACTACAATCCGCACATGATCAAGATGGCCAACAAGTATCCGAAGCTTCGCTTCGAACATTGCGGCGGCTTGTGGACCGACAAGGATCCCAAGAATGCCGGCAGCTACTTCGGCTACATCGACGAGGCGCAATACATCTCCGGCATCGTCGCCGGCTATTCGACCAAGAGTGGCAAGCTCGGCTTCGTGGCCGCCAAGCCGATCCCGCAGGTGCTGCGCAATATCAATGCCTTCACGCTCGGCGCCAAGCTCGCCAACCCGAAGGCCACCACCCAGGTGATCTTCACCGGTGACTGGTCGATGCCGGTCAAGGAAGCGGAAGCGACCAACAGCCTGATCGATCAGGGCGTCGATGTTCTGACCTGCCATGTCGATGGGCCGAAAACCATCGTCGAAAACGCGGCGCGGCGCGGCGCGATGGTGTGCGGCTATCACGTCAACCAGTCCCCGCTCGCACCGAAAGCCTATCTGACCGGCGCGGAATGGAACTGGGAAGCGCTCTATCCGAAGTTCATCAAAATGATGGCTGCCGGAGAGACCATCCCGAACTTCTATCGCGGCGGGCTGAAGGAAGAGATCGTCAAGGTCTCGCCCTATGGCGAGGCGGTTTCGCAGCAGGCCCGCAAACATGCCGACGATATCAAGGCCAAGCTCACCGCGGGCACCTATACCATCTTCAAGGGCCCGATCACGGACAACAAGGGCAAGATCGTGATTGCAGCCGGAACCGAGCGCGGCCAGAAGGATCCCGAACTCGAAAAGATGGACTACCTGGTGGAAGGCGTCATCGGAGCGACTTCGTGACATCAGAAGTTGCTGGTCCCGTCGAAGCAGTGGCGATTTCCCCGGCCGCAGATCCGGGGTTTCTCCAGCGCTACGGCGGGACCATCGAATACATCCTCATTCCGGGCGCGGCGCTGGTCGGCGCGCTCGGGGTGTTCGGGATTTTCGTGACGCTGTTCGGCAAGAGCCCGCTTGACCTCTATTTCTATATGTACCAGGGCGCGTTCGGCACCTGGTTCTCATGGCAGAACACGCTGACGCGCGCGGCCCCGCTGATACTCACCGCGCTATGCACCGCGCTTCCCGCGCAACTCGGAATGGTCATCATCGGCGGCGAAGGCGCGCTCTTGATCGGCGCGCTGGCATCTACCAGTGTGGCGCTGGCGATGCAGTGGGCGCCGCCGCTCGTGGTGCAGCTGGCGATGGCTGCCGCCGGCATCATCGGCGGCGGATTTTGGATCATGCTGTCGGGCGGGCTTCGGCAATACCGCGGGGTCAACGAGACGATTTCGAGCCTGCTGCTGGTCTACATCGCGCTGGCGATCCTCAACCATCTGGTCGAGGGCTTGATGCGCGATCCCACCAGCCTCAACAAGCCGTCGACGCGAGAGATCGGCGCGGCCAATATGCTGGGATCGATACCCGGCACCGACGTGCATTGGGGGCTGGTGTTCGGCATCGTCGCAGCGGTCGCCTCCTACATCCTGATCTATCACACCGTGTTCGGCTTCGCCGCGCGGGTCGCCGGCGGCAATATCCGTGCAGCCAGGATCGTCGGCCTCGGCGTCGGCAAGCTGATCATGACCATCTGTTTTCTGGCCGGCGCGTCAGCCGGCCTTGCAGGAATGGTGGAAGTCGCAGCGGTGCAGGGCCGCACCAACGCCAATCTCGCTGCAGGCTATGGCTTCACCGGTATCCTTGTCGCCTTCCTGGCCCGGCAAAATCCGCTTGCCGTCATTCCGGTTGCCATTCTGCTGGGCGGAATCGGCGCAAGCGGCGGGCTGTTGCAGCGCCGGCTCGGCCTGCCGGACGCCTCGGTCCAGGTGCTGCAGGGAATTATCTTCGTCTTCGTTCTTGCGAGCGACGCGCTCTATGGACGGATTGGCTTCCTGAAAGGGAAAACCTGACATGGCTGACGGAACGATCGGGCTCTGGACCGTGCCTCTGGCGGTGTTCGGCGGCGCCATCCGCGTCTCCACGCCGTTTCTGTTCGTGAGCCTCGGCGAATGCATCACAGAGCGCTCCGGCCGTATCAATCTCGGCCTCGAAGGCACCCTGGTGATGGGCGCGATGAGCGCTTACGGCATTTCCTATGTCACGGGATCGCCCTGGCTCGGCGTGCTCGCTGCCGGCATCACCGGCGCGCTGTTGGGCGCGCTCCACGCCGGAATCTGCTCGCTGCCGCGAGTGAATGACATTGCCGTCGGCATCGCGCTGATGCTGTTCGGGACCGGCCTCGCATTCTATCTCGGAAAGCCGCTGATCGAACCGACAGCGCCGCGGCTGCCGGCGATCGATTTCGGATGGTGGAGCGACATCGCGCAGGTTCGCGCCGCGCTGCGGATCAACGTGCTGTTTCTGATCGGCATCGCGCTGGCGCCGATCCTGTACTGGGCCTTTCGGACGACGCGATGGGGTTTGCTGATCCGCACCGCCGGCGAAAGCGCGGACGCGGCGCGCGCCATGGGATATTCCGTTCTCGCGATCCGTTTGCGGGCAACCATGGTCGGCGGCTTTCTCGCTGGAATTGGCGGTTCGTTCCTCTCGCTGTTCTACCCCGGCAGCTGGAACGAGGGTCTCTCCAGCGGACAAGGCATTACCGCGGTTGCGCTGGTGATCTTCGCGCGGTGGGATCCGATGCTGTGCATGTGGGCATCGCTCGCCTTCGGCGGCGCGGCAGCGCTCGGGCCGGCGCTGCAGTCGGTCGGCGTAACCTCGGGATATCACCTGTTCAACGCCGCACCCTACATTCTGACGCTCGCGATCATGATCATCACCTGCTCGCCGAAGCGTACCCTGACCGGGGCGCCGGCCGAACTTTCGATCACCCGATGAACCGATACCGACAAACGAGGCTAAAGACATGGCCGAACGCTACCTGAAGTCCGAGCCCTATGCGTGGCCGTATAACGGCGATCTGCGGCCGGAGAATACCGCGCTCATCATCATCGACATGCAGACCGACTTCTGTGGCGTCGGCGGCTACGTCGACAAGATGGGATATGACCTGTCGCTGACGCGCGCCCCGATCGAGCCGATCAAGCGGCTGCTCGCCGTCATGCGCGCCCAGGGCTTCCACATCATCCATACCCGCGAGGGCCACCGCCCCGATCTCAGCGACCTGCCCGCGAACAAACAATGGCGGTCGCGCCAGATCGGCGCCGGCATCGGCGACCCCGGCCCCTGCGGACGCGTGCTGGTCCGTGGTGAGGCCGGTTGGGAGATCATTCCCGACCTGGCGCCGCTGCCGGGCGAGCCCATCATCGACAAGCCCGGCAAGGGATCGTTCTGCGCCACCGATCTGGAGTTGATGCTGCGGCTGCGCGGCATCGAGAACATCGTGCTGACCGGCATCACCACCGACGTCTGCGTCCACACCACCATGCGGGAGGCGAACGACCGCGGCTTCGAATGCGTCCTGATCGAGGACTGCTGTGCCGCCACCGACAAGAGCAATCACGATCACGCGCTGAAGATGATCAAGATGCAGGGCGGCGTGTTCGGCGCCGTCGCCACTTCCGCGGCGCTGATCGGAGCCTTGTCGTGATTATCGGCGAGACGCCGCTGCCGAGCGGGCCGCTTGGCGTCGACGCCGTCAACATGACCATGCGCTTTGGCGACTTCGTCGCGCTCGACGAGGTGGAACTAAGGGTGCGTCCCGGGTCCTTCCATGCACTGCTCGGCGAGAACGGCGCCGGCAAGAGCACGCTCGTCAAATGCATCATGGGCTATTATCACCCGACGCAAGGCGGTGTGCTGGTCGGCGGCCGCGAACAGGCAATCGCCAATCCCAAGGACGCCCATGCGCTCGGCCTTGGCATGGTGTACCAGCACTTCACCCTGGTGCCTGCGATGACGGTAGCCGAGAACCTGGTGCTGGCGCGCGACGACGTTCCTGCGGTCGTGAACTGGGCCAGGGAAAAGCAGCTACTGGAAGCATTTCTGGGGCGGATGCCGTTCAAGGTGCCGCTCAACGCCAAGGTTTCCGACATCTCCGCCGGCGAGCGGCAAAAATGCGAAATCCTCAAGCAGCTCTATCTGAAGCGGCGGTTTCTCATTCTCGACGAGCCGACATCGGTGCTGACGCCGGGTGAAGCCGACGAGGTGCTCGGCATGCTGCGCGCCATGATGATCAATGACGGCCTGACCATCCTGATGATCACCCACAAATTCCGTGAAGTGATGGCATTTGCCGACGAGGTGACGATCCTTCGTCGCGGCAAGCTGGCGGGTCACGGCAAGGTGGCGGATCTGACGCCCGACAGCATGGCCCGCATGATGATCGGCGCGGAGGAATTGACGCTTCAGCCGCCCCGGGTCGGTGAAGTCGGCGAGACAAGGCTTGAGCTCGACAAGCTCAACGCGCTGGACGATGCCGGCGCGGTCGCGGTCCACGACGTCTCGCTCGCGGTTCGTGGCGGGGAGATCGTCGGCATCGCCGGGGTGTCCGGTAACGGTCAGCGGCAGCTGGTCGAGGTACTCGCCGGGCAACGTCAGGCCGAGAGCGGCGCAATCCGCGTCATTGGCGACCCCTACCACGCCACCCGTGAGGAAATGCGCCGGCACAAGATGTCGCTGCTGCCGGAGGAGCCGCTCAAGAACGCCTGTGTCGGAGGCATGAGCGTCGCCGACAATATCGCCTTCCGCGAATTCGACCGCGCCCCGTTCGCAAGCGGCGGCTGGTGGCTCAATCGTGCAGCCTTTCGCAGCGACGCGGAGAAGAAAATCGGCCTCTACAAGATCAAGACCCGCACGCCGGATACCCCGATCTCGGCGCTGTCAGGCGGCAATGTGCAGCGCACCGTGCTGGCACGCGAACTCGGCGGCGATGTCGAGGTGCTGATCGCAGCCAATCCGTGCTTCGGGCTGGATTTTGCCGCGGTCGCGCAAATTCATGCGGAGATCATGGCCGCGAGAAACCGCGGCGCCGCGGTGCTGCTGGTGAGCGAAGACCTCGACGAGCTGCTCGAACTATCGGATCGTCTGGTGGTGATGTTTCACGGCCAACTCGTCTACGAAGCCCGCGCCAGCGAAGCCGACCTCACCGAAATCGGACGGCACATGGCGGGGCACTGATCCCGACCCGAGCCTCGGTTCTGATTGGCCCGCGCCAAATGCGAGCAGGAAACGCTATCGCTTGCGCGTCCCACCTGCGGTCCGCATGATGAGCTGAACGCGGGGCGCGGCCATGAGCAGCATTTCAAATCCGGACAGGTCCGAACTCGACGGACATTTTCTCCGGCGCTCGTTCGATGTCGCCCGCCGTGCCATGACCCACGGCAACCATCCGTTTGGCGCGATCCTGGTCGACGAGAACCGCAACGTTCTGATCGAGACCGAGAACGGTTACATGCCGGCCCATGACGGGACCGCCCATGCCGAGCGGCTGCTCGCGACGCAGGCCTGCACGACGCTCGATGCGGACGTGCTGCGGAATGCCACGCTCTATTCATCCGCCGAACCCTGCGCCATGTGCGCCGGCGCGATCTATTGGGCGGGCATTGGCCGTGTGGTCTACGGCTTGAGTGAACATCACCTGCGCGCCGTCACCGGCAATCATCCGGAGAATCCGACGCTCGATCTGCCGTGCCGCGAGGTGTTCAAACGCGGCCAGCGCGCGACCGAGGTGATTGGGCCGATGCTCGAGGACGAGGCCGGGGCGTTGCACGCCGGCGTCTGGGACAAATAGCCGGACTCGCATCACCTAAACGTCGCCCAAAGGAAAAGGGCGCCGCGAGTTCATCGCGGCGCCCTTGTTTACCTGAACAGGATCAGGCGATCAGAACTTCACAGTGACACCGGCGTAGACGGTCTGCTCGGTGCAGGTGTTCGTGCTTACACCGTTCAGGGTGCAGACGAAAGGAGCGGCATTATGGTCGAGACCAAACTTGTTCTGCCAGTAGCGATAGGCAACCCAGGTGGTCACGAATTGAGAGTACTTCGGACCCAAGAACGCCTTGCTGGCGTCGAAGGTCAGACGAATCGGCTCGCTGTTGATTTCGGTCTTGGTTGCCGTACCGACGTTGCCAGCCGCACCAGTTATTTCCGGAGCGTTCTCATTACCCTTCGGTCCATAGAAGCCAGCTCGACCACTGATGGCGAAATACTGCATATTTTCCGGCAGGAAGCCGAGATCCATGTAGTAGTTGATTTCAACTGCCCAGGTGGTGTTGAAATTGGTGTTGCCGTCGGTCAGACAGCTCACACCCGGAACCGTGCCGCCGGCGAAACCGCACTGGTCGAACGCGTTGTGGTTGATTTCCTTATACGCCAAGGGCGCTACGTTGAAGTAGCCTTTGTAGGGCAGATCAAAGGCAAACTGCAGACCGGCGACGAAGTCGCGTTTTGCAGGAGCAAGGAAGGTATTTTCCGTCTCTCCGTCGGCACCGACTTCGAACGAAATGTTATGCAGGGGCCCGATGGTAAACTGCTTGGTACCGAAGAGTTCGTTCCATCCGAATGTACTGCGGATCAGTCCGTAGAATTCGGTCGCACCAGCGCAATTCCCATTACCACCTGTAGCGAGCGTGGTCGAAGTGGGTGAGCCTATGCACGGGTTGGCCGGATCGTTGTGGTCCGATTTGAACATCGAGATGGTGAAGAAGTTGGTGCCGTAAGCCCACACATCGAAGTGCGTGAACGAATAGACACTCTTCGCAGTATTCCCGTTGATCGTGCCATCGGGCCTTACAGTGTAATTCCCGGGATCGGTGCCGTTTGGCATCCATGAGTAGGTGACCCGGTTATCAACCACCAAGAAGAAGGGAATATCGGGAACCGGCTTTGCCTTGACCTTGTAGGGCAGGTCCGCAGCGCTGGCGAAGCCCGCTGGAGCGAGTGTCGACAGTGACAGCAAAGCCGCTGCAATTACTTTATTACGATAGGACATCTTCGGATTACCCCCAAGTTGACGATCGAAATGATCGAGATCCCTTGAGAAGACATTTGCAACGTTCGTTAATCCTGAGAAGCCTCAAGTTTTTCCATGGCATGCCGCAAGTTTCATCAGGAAGGGCACGATCGTATGCATATCGGACACTGAAATCGTGGAAGCCCGCCATGCACGATCGAGGCAAAGCCAGGTGATCGACGGGCGGATTATCCCTGTATATCTTATATTTTTTGGCTATCCCGTCGCCTTGGAAGCGCGGCAATCGCCGGTCCGAGCCAGCGCTCATCGCGCCTTCGTAGTGGCCTGATCACGCCGCTCATGTTCGCGGCAGGGCTGGACCGCCATTTCGATTTGGTTCGGACCGTCACAAATATGCAACAGATTTTCGTTCGGCCCGGGGCAGCACGAAATGGGCCTCCACGGCGACGCCCGTCGGGGGATGGCGGGGTGAGAATCACGGGGGACATCTGCCGAAGAGTTGGGCAAACGCTGGCGCATTTTCCCTACTTACGCTCAAGTCCAAACTAGCCCACTATTGAGGCACGTCCCTCGCATGCGTGAAAATGAATGTTAGACCCAACGCCTACAGGTCCGCATTCCGGCGGAACGCCCCTGCTCCAGACGATTGGGCTGACCAAGCGCTACGGCGATTTTCTCGCAAATGACGCGGTCGACATCGAAATCTGGCCGCAGCAAATCCATGCCCTTCTCGGCGAGAATGGCGCGGGAAAATCGACGCTCGTCAAAACCATCTACGGATTGATCCAGCCGAGCGAAGGCGAGATGCGCTGGCAAGGCGAAAAGATGGTTCTCTCCGGGCCCTCGGAAGCGCGGGCGCGCGGCATCGGCATGGTTTTCCAGCATTTCTCGCTGTTCGACAATCTCACCGTCGCCGAGAACGTGGCGCTCGGCCTCGACGGCAAGGAATCGTTCAAGGAAATGTCGGCGCGACTGGAGCAAGTGTCCAAAGTTTACGGCCTTCCGCTCGATCCCAGGCGCGAAGTCTGGCAACTGTCGGTGGGGGAGCGCCAGCGCATCGAGATCGTCAGGGCGCTGATGCAGAACCCCAAATTCCTGATCCTGGATGAGCCGACGGCGGTGCTGACCCCACAGGAAGCCGATCAATTGTTCGTCGTGCTGGAGCGACTGAAGGCCGAGGGCCGCGCGATCCTTTACATCAGTCACAAGCTGGAAGAGGTGAAGCGGCTTTGCGATACCGCCACGATCCTGCGCGGCGGCAAGAAGGTTTCGACCTGCAATCCGCAAGCGGAGACCGCGGCCTCACTGGCCCGAATGATGGTCGGCGCCGACATCAAGGAGGTGAAAGCCGCCGCGGGGCGGAAGACCACGGTGCCGCGGCTTGTCGTCAACGATCTCAGCATGGAGCCGGACGATCCCCATGGCGTAAAACTCCAGCACATTTCGCTCGAGTTGAAGGGTGGTGAAATCTTGGGCATCGCAGGCGTCGCCGGCAATGGACAGGATGAGCTCTTCGCGGCGCTTTCGGGAGAGCGACAGTCCATGGACCCCGGGACCGTGGTGATCGACGGCCAGGCGGCGGGACATCTTTCCATCACGCAGCGGCGCAAGCTTGGCGCGGCCTTCGTGCCCGAAGAACGCCTGGGCCATGGCACGGCGCCGCGGATGAAGCTTTCCGAAAACGCCCTGCTGACCGGCCATGCCGCCAGCGGCATGGTGCAGCGTGGTTTCATCAACACCACAGCGATGCTGAAGACGGTCGATCGCGCGACTGAAGCCTTCGACGTCCGCAAGGCCAAGCGCGATCCGGAGGCGGCGAGCCTGTCGGGCGGCAACCTGCAAAAGTTCGTCGTCGGCCGCGAAATCCTCCGCAACCCCGCCGTCCTTGTGGTGAACCAGCCGACCTGGGGTGTCGACGCCGGCGCTGCCGCGGTGATCCGTCAGGCCCTGCTCGACCTCGCCGCGGCCGGCGCCGCCATACTCGTGACCAGCCAGGACCTCGACGAGCTTATCGAAATCACTGACCGGATAGCGGTGATGTTCCACGGCCGCCTTTCGGAACCCCTGGCGACCGCCGATGCCGGTCGCGAGAAGCTCGGCCTGTTGATGGGCGGAAGCAGCCTGGCGGAGAAAGAGACGGCTCATGCAGTTAGTGCTTGAAAAGCGGGCCGAGCGATCCAACACCATCGCCCTTGTTTCGCCGCTGATCGCGATCGGATTGACGATCGTGACCATGAGCATCCTGTTTGCCATTCTTGGCAAGAACCCGATTTCGGCGCTTGGCGTCTACTTCATCGATCCCCTGACCGACGGCTATTCGCTGCAGGAGATCGGGGTGAAGGCGACGCCGCTCGTCATGATCGCAATCGGACTGTCGCTCTGCTATCTCGCCAATGTCTGGAATATCGGGGCCGAAGGGCAGTTTCTGATCGGCGCCGTCGCCGGCAGCTGGCTCGCCGTGAAAACGCAAGGCACAGACGCCGGACCTTGGGTCTTGCCGGCCATGTTACTGCTCGGCGCGGCGGCCGGCGCGTTGTATGCCCTGATTCCCGCGATCTGCAGAGTCCGGTTCGGCGCCAGTGAAATCCTGACCAGTCTGATGCTGGTCTATGTCGCGGACCTCTTTCTCGATTACCTGGTGCGCGGTCCCTGGCGCGATCCGGCCGGGTTCAACTTTCCAACCACTGCGGAGTTCGATCCGGTCGCCACCGTGCCGGTCCTGATCGAAGGCGGCCGTCTGCACCTTGGCGCGATCATCGCGCTTGTGGTCGTGGCCGCCGCGGCGGTGCTGCTCGGCCGCACCATCAAGGGCTTTGAGATCCGCGTCGTGGGCGCTGCGCCGCGCGCGGCGCGCTTCGGCGGTTTCAATTCCAATCAGCTGGTCCTCCTCACCTTCGCGATCTCCGGCGCGCTGGCCGGGCTTGCCGGAATCATCGAGGTTGCCGGACCCGTCGGGCACCTTCAGCCTGGCTTTTCACCCGGTTATGGCTTCACCGCGATCATCGTCGCATTTCTCGGGCGGCTGAACCCAGTTGGAATATTAATTGCAGGTCTTTTCCTTGCCCTCACTTTTATCGGCGGCGAACAGGCCCAGATCGCAATGAAAATACCGCTGGATGTCACAAAGGTCTTCCAAGGCATCCTGCTGTTCTACGTGCTCGCCTGCGACTCGCTCATTCTCTACCGGTTCAGGCTTATTTTCCCTTCGCGGCAGGTGCACCGTGGAACTGCTTGAAGCGATCATCCTGTCGGTGCTCGCTGCATCGACGCCGCTATTGATCGCGGCCACCGGCGAACTCGTGACCGAACGCTCCGGCGTGCTCAACCTCGGCGTCGAGGGCATGATGATCGTGGGAGCGGCGTGCGGATTCGGGGGCGCCTGGCTCACCGGATCCACGACCGTAGGCGCCATCTGCGGGATCATCGCGGGCACCCTGCTGTCGCTGATCTTTGCCCTGATGACGCTTGGCCTCGCCGTCAATCAGGTCGCCACCGGCCTTGCGCTCACCATCCTCGGTATCGGACTTTCCGGCTTGATCGGCGCCGGCTTCGTGGGCGAGCGAATTACCCCGGCTCCGCATCTCTACATTCCAGGCCTCACCGACATACCAGTGGTCGGGCGTATCCTGTTCGGCGAGGACGCCTTCATTTATGTGTCGCTGGCGCTGGTGATCGGCGTCTGGCTCTTTCTCTATCGCACGCGCGCGGGGCTGGTGCTGCGGGCCACCGGCGACAATCACGTTTCGGCTCACGCACTGGGTTATCCCGTGCTTCGGATACGTCTGTTCGCCGTGATGTTCGGCGGCGGATGCGCGGGTCTCGGCGGAGCCTATTTGCCATTGGCTTATACGCCATTCTTCATCCCAGGCATGACGGCGGGCCGCGGGTGGATCGCGCTTGCGCTCGTGGTGTTCGCATCATGGCTGCCGGGCCGCCTGGTGATCGGCGCTTACCTGTTCGGCGCGGTCTCAATCCTTCAGTTGCATGCGCAAGGCCTCGGCCTTGGCATTCCGTCGCAATTCATGTCGGCGTTGCCTTATCTTGCGACCGTCATCGTCCTTGTTCTGATTTCACGCGCGAGAACCGGCGGCTCGACCGCGCCCGCGGCCCTGGGAACTGTGTTCGTGCCGGATCGATAATACCCGAGGCGCGTGCGATGGGGCGCGCGCGCAGCGGGACCGTCAGTCTACCCCTTAGTGCCAGGAGAAACCCATGAGAAAAATTCTCATCGCGGCGACAGCAGTCATGATCGCTGCCGCAGCAAGCCTGTCCGGCGCGTCCGCCGCCGACAAGCTCAAAGTAGGCTTCATTTATCTCGGCCCAGTGGGCGATTTCGGCTGGACCTATCAGCATGAAGTTGCGCGCCAGGCCCTGGTGAAGGAATTCGGTGACAAGATCGAGACTACCTATCTCGAGAACGTCAGCGAAGGTCCGGATGCCGAACGTTCGATCGAACAGCTCGTTCGCGCCGGCAACAAGCTGATCTTCACGACCTCGTTCGGCTACATGGATCCGACGCTGAAGGTGGCCAAGAAATATCCCAACGTGCATTTCGAGCACGCCACCGGCTTCAAACGCGACAAGAACATGTCGATCTACAACGGCCGCTTCTACGAGGGCCGCTATATCCAGGGCATTATCGCCGGCAAGATGTCGAAGGCCGGCGTACTCGGCTACATCGCTTCGTTCCCGATTCCCGAAGTCATCATGGGCATCAATGCCACGATCCTCGGCGCGCAGACCGTCAATCCCAACATCAAGGTCAAGATCATCTGGGCGAACACGTGGTTCGATCCCGGCAAGGAAGCCGACGCCGCCAAGGCATTGCTCGATCAGGGAGCCGACGTGATCATGCAGCACACCGACTCACCGGCCGCGATGCAGATCGCATCCGAACGCGGCAAGCTGGCGTTCGGCCAGGATTCCGACATGATCAAGTTCGGTCCGAAGACGCAGTTGACGTCGATCATCGACAACTGGGCGCCCTACTATATCGATCGCGTCAAGGCAGAACTCGATGGCAAGTGGACCTCGGAAGATACCTGGGGGGGCCTGAAATCGAAGATGGTCGTGATGGCGCCCTATACCAACATGCCTGACGATGTGAAGAAACTGGCGATGGACACCGAAGCCGCCATCAAGGACGGCAAACTGTTCCCGTTCAAATGCCCGATCGTGGACCAGGACGGCAAGACGGTTGAGTGCAAGGGCGGCGACCATCTCGCCGACGGCCAGGTGCTCGGCATGAACTTCTACGTCAAGGGCATCGACGACAAGATCCCCGGCAAATAAGGCCGGGCTTTCCCGAAACGATCAGGGTCCGGGCGGCGACGCCCGGACCCTTTTCTCATCTTCAGCGCTGGCCGCGCATCGCAAAACCACCTGAATCGAACGAAAGCTTACCCCACCTGCAGCGCGTGCGCGGCGGCGCTGTGGCGCCGGATCAGATCGGACACGTCGAGCGAGGGGATGGCACCATCCAACACCACCCATTTGCCGCCGACCATCACCCTGTCCGCGCGATGGGCGCCGCACAGAACGAGCGCCGCCAGGGGATCGCCGTGGCCGGAGAAACGCAGTTCGTCGAGCTTGAACAGCGCAAGGTCCGCGGCCTTGCCCACCGCGATCTCACCGAGCTCCGGGCGGCCGACACACGCCGCCGATCCCCGGGTGGCCCAGCGAAGCGCGTCCTTGTGGCTGACGCGACCGACACCGTAGCGCGCCCGCTGCAGCAGGAACGCGGCGCGGACTTCCTGCATCAAATTGGATTCATCGTTCGAGGCCGAGCCGTCGACGCCGAGACCAATCGCAACCCCCGCCGCTTCCATGTCGCAGACCGGGCAACATCCGGAAGCCAGCACCTGATTGCTGCAGGCGCAATGGCTGATCGCGGTTCCCGCCCTCCCCAGCCGTTGCATTTCCGGAGCACTGAAATGAATGCCATGGGCCAGCCAGGTTCGCGCGTTCAGCCAGCCGCATTGCTCCAGGTAATCAAGCGGCCGGCAGCCATAGATCTGCTCGCAGAATTTGTTCTCGTCCTCGGTCTCCGCCAGATGGGTATGCAGACGGACGTCAAGCCGGTCGGCGAGATCAGCGGTCGCGCGCATCAGCGATGTCGTCACCGAAAACGGCGAGCAGGGCGCCAACGCGATCTGCACCATGGCGTCTTCGCCGCGCTGGTGATGTCTTGCGACCACGCGCTCGCTGTCGGCCAGGATCGTATCCTCGTCCTGCACGACGCTGTCGGGCGGCAATCCGCCGTCGCGCTGCGACCGGTTCATCGAGCCCCGCGTCAGCAGCACGCGAACGCCGAGTCGTTTTGCGACGGCCACTTCGATATCGACGGCGTCCTCAAGCCCGGCTGGAAAAACGTAGTGATGGTCGGTCGTGGTGGTGCAGCCCGACAGCAACAGCTCCGACATCGCCACGGTGGCGCCGAGATCGAGCGATTCCGGCGTCAGCCGCGCCCATACCGGATAAAGCGCCTGCAGCCAGGGAAACAATTCGCGGTCGAGCGCCGCCGGCAGCGCGCGCGTCAGCGTTTGGTAGAAGTGGTGATGGGTGTTGATCAACCCGGGCAGCACGACGTGGTCGCCCGCCTCAAAGAACGCCGCCGAGGTCTTCGGCTGGCCACCCCTCGGAACCAGTTCGATGATCTTGCCATTCTGGACCACAATGCCACGCTCGGCGCCATCGGCGAGGATGGCCAAGGGATCCTTGATCCAGATTGCCCGCTTTGGGTCCATCATCCCTCGCCTTCTCCTTCAGATCCGAACCACCAGGCGGTCAGCCAGCACATCCTTGCAATTCAAGAACCAGCTCACCGTCGAAGAGTTGGCTTCGGTTTTGCAAGAACTCTTACAGGGAGAAGCATCTCGTTGAAAGCGCGAGCCTATCCATGGACCTGAACACCATCAAAGAAGTTGCTCACCCGCAAAGACGCGAGCAATTGCCCGTTTGGGCGGCAGGCGATGCTTGGCTCGCGGGCGGGACCTGGCTGTTCTCGGAACCCCAGGCCAATCTGACACGGCTGATCGATCTTGCCGATTTCAAATGGCCGGCGCTGACGATCAGCGAGAGCGGGCTCGCGATCGCGGCGACCTGCACGGTTGCACAATTGGACGCGCTGGCTTGTCCGCCGGAATGGCTCGCAGCCCCCTTGATCAACCAATGCTGCCGCGCGTTTCTGGCCTCCTTCAAGATCTGGAAGACCGCCACCGTCGGCGGCAACCTCTGTATGTCCTTGCCGGCCGGGCCGATGATCTCGCTGACCGCAGCGCTCGGGGGCGTCTGCACGGTCTGGAAGTCCCGCGGCGGCGAACAACGCGTCCGCGTCGTCGACTTCGTCACGGGCAACCAGCGCAACATCCTCGCGCCGGGCGACCTGCTGCGACAAATCGAAATTCCGCTCGCTGCGCTGAAGCGGCGCACCGCGTTTCGCCAGATATCGCTGACGCCGGTCGGGCGTTCCGCCGCGCTATTGATCGGCAGCATCGATGGTGAAGGCACCATGACGCTGACCGTGACCGCATCGACGGTGCGGCCGGTTCAGCTGCCGTTTTCGACAATTCCCGACGCGGGCGACCTGCGCGACGCGCTGCGTCACCACATTGCCGATGCTGTCTATCATGACGACATCCATGGCAAACCGGCATGGCGCAAACACATGACGCTGCGCCTTGGCGAAGAGATTCGCGCCGAGTTGCAGGGCCTGATGTAACCATGAGCTTTCAGATCAACGGCAAGGATTTTTCGCAGACCCCGCGCGCCGGACAATGCCTGCGAACATTTCTTCGCGAGCTCGGGCATTTCGGTGTCAAGAAGGGGTGCGACGCCGGCGACTGCGGCGCCTGCACCGTCCTGATCGATGGCGAGCCGGTGCATTCCTGCCTTGTCCCTGCCTTCCGCGCCGATGGCCACGCAGTCACCACCATCGAAGGCCTTGCGCCCCATGGCGGAACGCATCCGATGCAGCAGGCGTTTCTCGATGCGCAGGCGTTTCAGTGCGGTTTCTGCACCGCGGGCATGATTCTCACCTGCGCGTCGCTGAATCAGGCGCAGCGCCAGGACCTCGGGACTTCGCTCAAGGGTAATCTCTGCCGCTGCACCGGCTATTGCGCGATCGAGGATGCGCTCAACGGCAAGACCAATATCGAGGACGCCGCCGCGGGCGGCGCATTCGGCCGCAGCCTGCCCGCGCCGGCGGGACCGGAGGTCGTGCGGGGCGCGGCGCGCTTCACCTTCGACATGGCGGTGGAGGGCCTGCTTCACATCAAGCTAAAGCGCTCACCGCATCCGCATGCAAGGATCCGCTCCGTCGACAAGAGCGCGGCGTTGACCGTCCCGGGCGTGCATTCGGTGCTGACCTTCGAAGACGCGCCGGATCGGCTGTTCTCGACCGCGCGGCACGAGAAGGCCTGGATGGACCCCGACGATACGCGGGTGCTCGACGATGTCGTCCGCTTTATCGGGCAAAAGGTGGCTGCCGTGATCGCCGAGTCCGAGGCATCAGCGGAAGAAGGCTGCCGCCGCCTCGAGGTCGTCTACGATATCCTGCCGGCAGTGATCGATCCGGCGCAGGCGATTGCGCCAGGCGCCCCCTTGATTCACGAAGGCAAGACGCCGGAGCAGCGCGTCGCCAACGCGCAACGTAACATCGTGGCGGAGAGCCACGGCGAGTTCGGCGACGTCGCAAATGCGCTCGCCCGGTCAGCCGTCACCTATGAGGGGACATTCACGACCCAACGCGTCCAGCACGCAGCGCTCGAAACCCATGGCGGCCTCGCCTGGGTCGATGCGAACGGCGTCCTGAACGTACGTTCAAGCACCCAAACGCCGTTCCTGACGCGACGCGCGCTCGCCGAAATCTTCGATCTGGCGGCGGACAAGGTCCGGGTGTTCTGTGAACGCGTCGGCGGCGGCTTCGGCGGCAAGCAGGAAATGTTCGTCGAGGATATTCTGGCGCTCGCCGCGCTCAAGACCGGACGGCCGGTCAAGCTTGAATTCGCGCGCGAGGAGCAATTCATCGCGACCTCGACGCGGCATCCGATGCGCATCACCGTAAAGGCAGGCGCCGACGGCCAGGGAAAACTGACGGCGCTGCAGCTGGACGTGCTCTCCAACACCGGCGCCTATGGCAACCACGCCAGCCCCGTGCTGCTTCATGCCTGTGGCGAGTTGATCGGCGTCTATAACTGCCCGAACAAGAAGGTCGATGCCATCGTCGCCTACACCAACACCGTGCCATCAGGCGCCTTTCGCGGCTATGGCCTGCCGCAAACGCTGTTCGCCGTGGAAGCCGCGATCGATGAACTGGCCAGGGGGCTGGGCATCAGTCCCTTCGAGATTCGCAGGCGCAACATCGTAAAGCCGGGTGACCCGATGCTGTCGCCCCCAGGCTCCGGCCATAACGACATCATCTACGGCAGTTACGGACTGGATCAGTGCCTCGATTGGGTCGAGCGCGCGATGCAGGCCGAGGGGCCGAAGATCGAACTCTCCGCCGACTGGCTGATCGGCGATGGCATCGCGCTCTCCATGATCGATACCGTTCCGCCGGGCGATCATATTGCGGACGCCAGGATTTCGCTGCGTGAGGACGGTGGATTCGAACTGACCGTCGGAACGGCGGAGTTCGGCAACGGCACTTCGACGGTACACCGGCAGATCGCCGCGACCGCGCTGGCTACCACCGTCGATCAGATCCGCCTGCTGCAATCCGACACGGCGCATGGAGGTCACGACACTGGCGCCTATGGCAGCACCGGAACCTTCGTCGCCGGGCGGGCGACGCAGGCCGCGGCGGAAAACCTGGCGGAAGATCTCAAGGCGTTTGCTTCCACAGTGACAAAGACGAGCCCTGATACATGCGTTCTCGAAAACGATTCCGTGGTTTGCGGCAGGCAACACTTGCCGTTCGCAGAGATCGCCGAAGCCGCCCGCGCAAAAGGTCAAATCCTGAGCGCGAGCGGCAACTCGCAAGGCACGCCGCGGTCGGTCGCGTTCAATGTTCAGGGCTTTCGCGTCGCCGTCAACAAGGGCACCGGAGAAATCCGGATACTCAAAAGCGTGCACGCCGCGGACGCCGGCCGGGTCGCCAATCCGATGCAGTGCCGGGGCCAGGTCGAGGGCGGCGTCGCGCAGTCGCTCGGCGCAACGCTCTATGAGGAAATGGTGATCGACGATGGCGGCCGCGTCGCCAACCCCAGCTTTCGCGACTACCACCTGCCTTCTTTTGCCGACATTCCGCGCACCGAGGTGTTCTTCGCCGATACCACCGATACGCTGGGTCCGATGGGCGCAAAATCGATGAGCGAAAGTCCCTACAATCCGGTGGCGGCAGCGCTCGGCAACGCGCTGGCAAATGCCACCGGCATTCGATTCACCGCGGTGCCGTTCAAGCCGGACCGGGTGTGGCCGCTGTTGCACGACAAGTTTGGCTAACCGGCGCACGCCGCGGCTGGCGCCAACTCGTGGGGCTTGCCGACTAAACATGCCGCTTGGCACGGGCCTTGTATTGGTTTGTTATGATCGAACAACAGGCCCACGCCGGAAAGACACGTCCATGACCACGGAAATCCACCCGGTAGATCAAATCCTGCCAACCCCTCGCTTGCTGGCGCTCGGGTTGCAGCACGTGCTGGTGATGTATGCGGGCGCGGTCGCGGTGCCCTTGATCATCGGCCGGGCGCTGAAGCTGGCGCCCGAAGAGGTCGCGTTCCTGATCAGCGCGGATTTGTTCGCCTGCGGACTTGCCACGCTTGTGCAGTGCATCGGCTTTCCAGGCGTCGGTATCCGGCTCCCGGTGATGATGGGCGTCACCTTCGCCTCCGTCGGCCCCATGCTGTCGATGGCGGCGGCGCCCGATATTGGTTTGCTCGGCATCTATGGCTCGGTCATCGCTGCCGGAATCTTCGGCATTGTTGCCGCACCTTTCATCAGCCGGATCTTGCCGCTGTTTCCGCCGGTCGTAACCGGGACGATCATCATGGTGATCGGCATCTCGCTGATGCGTGTGGGTATCAACTGGGCCGGCGGCGGATTGCCCACCTTGACCAAAATGGTCGACGGCGTTCCTGGCGCGTTTCCGAATCCGGGTTACGGCCAGTTGCAGGGGCTTGGCATCGCGCTCTTCGTGCTGCTGATCATCCTCGGCCTGATCAAATGGGGAAGCGGCTTCATCGCCAACGTCTCGGTACTGCTCGGCATCATCGCCGGCGCGATCCTGGCCAGCGTGCTCGGCGTGATGCATTTCGAAAAGGTCGCAGCGGCGCCATGGGGCGACATCGTGGTTCCGCTTCACTTCGGAATTCCGCAATTCCATCTCGTGCCGATCATCACCATGTGCATCGTGATGATCGTGGTGATGATCGAATTGCTCGGGATGTTCCTGGCGCTGGGCGAGATCACCGGCAAGACCATCGACCGTGACGCGCTGACGCGCGGGCTGCGCGCCGACGGCGTCGGCACGCTGCTCGGCGGTTTGTTCAACACCTTTCCCTATACGTCGTTCTCGCAGAATGTCGGCCTCGTCAGCGTCACCGGGGTGCGCTCGCGCTGGGTGACCGTGGCCGGCGGCGGCATCATGCTTCTCCTCGGTCTGCTGCCGAAGATGGCCGCTCTCGTCGAAGCTATCCCGCTCGTGGTGCTCGGCGGCGCCGGTCTGGTGATGTTCGGCATGGTCGCCGCCACCGGCGCGCGAATTCTCACCGCCGTCGACTTCAGGAACAATCGCTACAACCTGTTCGTGGTCGCGATCTCGGTCGGCTTCGGCCTGATCCCGCTCGCCGCGCCGGGCTTCTTCCGCAACCTGCCGCATGATCTGCAGCCGCTGCTGGAATCCGGAATCCTGCTCTGTGCGATTGTGGCCGTCATCCTCAACGCATTTTTCAACGGCGTCGGCAGCAAGTCCGCCGCGGTGGCGGACGCAGTGGCGGCGGCATCGTCGGCACAGCACGTGTGAGGCGTGATCCGCCCTCATCCTGAGGAGCCCGCTGCAAGCGGGCGTCTCGAAGGATGGCCTGATAGATAGGGGCCTCATGGTTCTCAAGGCGATGCCAACGGGTCGCGCGAACGCGCGCCCGATGACAGGCTCCGCATCGTCCGGAGACGCGCAAAAATGCGCTCCTCACCATGAGGAAAAGGCCTCAGCTCCCCCGATACGTGGCGTAGCTCCAGGGCGTGACCAGGAGCGGCACGTGGAGATGGCCCTCGGGTTCGCTGACCGAAAACCGCAGCGGAATTCGGTCAAGGAACGGCGGATCTGACATCGGCACCTGCCGTCCCGCGAAATATTTGCCGATGCTGAACATCAATTCGTAACGGCCGATCGGCACCGGCCGCCCATGCACCAGCGGCTGATCGGTTCGGCCGTCGGCGTTGGTGATTGCGTGGGCCACGACGCGGCTTGCTCCGAGATCCGACAGCTCTATCAGCTCGACTTCGATCCCGGCCGCCGGCCTGCCGCCATGGGTGTCGAGCACATGCGTCGACAGCCGCCCGTGGACCTGCAACCGGTCCTGCGAGGTCACGAGCTGATCCACGCGCAATGCCGCAATCCGGCAGATCTCCTCGATCGATTTCTGCATTTCGGTTTCGGCATCATTTGGCAGCCTGCGCTCGAAATCGCGCAGGATCGAATCCTTGGTGTGGCGGCGAACGCAAACGATATAGGGAAAGCCGAATTTGGCGCGGTAGGCGTTGTTGACCCGCTCGAATGCCTCATATTCGGCGTCCGACAGCCGATCGAGGCCTGCGCTGTTCTGTTCGGCATTGGATTCCGCGGTAAGGCCTGCGGCGCGCTGGGTCTTGCTGGCAAGATCAGGATGCGCCTTGATCAGGGCGAGGCGAAGCTCCGGCGTCGCTTGATCGACCGCGGCCTTCATCGCAGCGAACAGCTTGCTTACGCCTGCGAACGGCCGCGCGGCAGCGGCCCGCTCGGCGATCCACGGCGAATACTCGAAGATATTCGCAAGCGCCCCGACAAAGTCATCCTTGCTGCAGGCATTCAGGTCGGAAAGCGCTTTCTGGGACATGGGTACTATCCGACCTGCGGCGCGCTGGCCGCAAGATATGAAAGATTGGCGTGCCAGTGCTGGGCGATCTGCAAGCGCGTCGGCACCCAGACCCGCTCGTGACTCATGATGTAGTCGAGAAACCGCATCAGCGATGCGGCGCGGCCCGGGCGCCCGACGATCCGGCAATGCAGACCCACCGACATCATCTTGGGCGACGTTTCGCCTTCCGCGTAAAGCACGTCGAAACTGTCCTTGAGGTAGGTAAAGAACTGGTCGCCGCCACCGAACCCCTGCGCATTGACGAATCGCATGTCGTTGACGTCGAGGCTGTAGGGGATGATCAGATGCGGCCCGGCCGGCCCCCTGATCCAATAGGGCAGATCGTCGGCGTAGGAGTTCGCAGGAATAGAGGAAACCGCCGGCCTCCATCACCAGCTTGACGGTGTTGATCGAGGTCCGCCCGGTGTACCAGCCAAGCGGGCGCTGCCCGGTCACCTCGGTGTGGACGCGGATCGCATCCGCGATCTCCACGCGTTCCTCCGCTTCGGACATGTCCTTGTGTTCGACCCACTTCAGGCTGTGGCTGGCGATGTCCCAGCCGGCTTCCTTCATCGCCGCGACCACTTGCGGATTCCGCTTCAAGGCCGTCGCCACACCGAACACGGTCGTCGGCAACTTGCGTTCGGTAAACATCCGCCACAATCGCCAGAAGCCCGCGCGCGAGCCGTACTCGAACATCGATTCGATATTGGCGTGACGCTGTCCGGGCCAGGGTTGCGCACCCAGCACGTCCGAAAGGAACGCCTCCGAGGCGCGGTCACCGTGCAGAATGTTGTTTTCGCCGCCTTCCTCGAAATTCACGACGAACTGCACCGCGATGCGCGCATTGCCGGGCCAGCGCGGATCGGGCGGATTGCGGCCGTAGCCGTGGAGATCCCTCGGATATCCGGCCTCGGCCATCTAGACTTCCTCGAAGCGGACTTTCTGCGCGCCCTTCCAAAGCACGGTCTTGCCGAGCGCCGGCAGATTCTCAAGACCCGAGGTCAGCGTGATGAAATGATTGCCGGCGAGCTGGCCCACCTTGCTGGCGAAGTGCACGCCGCCGTAGGCGAGCAAGATCTCGGTTTCGCTGATGCCGCCGGGATAGAGAATGATCTGGCCGGGCGCCGGATAGCTGGTGTGATTTTCAAAGCCGACGCCAAAATCGAGATCACCGAGCGGCATCCAGACCCCCTCGCCACTCCAGCGTACGTGGATGGCCTGGCTCTCGAACGGCATTGCCCGACGGAAGGCCGCGCAGGTCTTGGGCGCCAATTGTTCTTCGAAACGGGCCTGGAAGGAGAAGTCGCCGGCATGGACAATGAGTTGGCTCATTCAGGATACCTGTCACTGCATTGGAAGGATTGTTGGAAGGAATAGACCGCGGCCAAACCTGCTAAAAAGCAAGGAACATTCCAGCCCGCGGGCCCAATTCTAGGGCCTTTTGCGGTTCCCAGCAAAGGCTCATTGGGAGCCGGCTCCAGGGCAGGCTCGTTCTTGGCAGCGGAATTCCCGGCTTCGGAAAAGCCGGGCCTATTCGTCAGGCCGTTTTCGCTCGAAGGACAGACCGAAAATTCCGGAGCGGTGCACTTCCGGCTCCGGAGGCGGCGCGGCTTCTGCCTGCGCAGGCGGCGGCGCCGGCAAATTCTCGCACTTCATCGAATACACCAGTTGATGGTCCGCCGTCTGGCCAATGGGGGCACAATTGTCAACCCGCGCGGTCGCGCTCTTGGGCACCAATTTCGTTTGCGCCCATGCCGGCGATGAAATCAAGAGCATTGCAAGGACGAGCCTCTTCATCGGTTCTCTCGCGGAACATGCGCTGGCCGGACACTATTGAACCGGATGGCGCAAGGGAAGTCCAACAGGTTATCGCCCCAAACGAGGCAGGAAAGTGTTGGATCGCCCACCGATCATTTGACCGCCGAGCGCAGATGGCGAACGTCCTGACCCGCCAATTCGGGCTGCGCCAATTTCCCGATTTTATCGTTCGATAAACTGAGGTAGGGTTTTTGATCAACCCCGGTCCCTCCCCGGTCAGAAAAGTGAAATTGGGCCATATCGACAGGCCCTGTCGCTGCGGGTAGGGTCCGCAACTCAAAAAACGCTCCGGGGAGACGCTGTTGTTGAAGAAGTTCACCTTTAAGCGTGATTACTATGCCGGCGGCCTGATGCTTCTGCTCGGGGTGGGGGCTGCGGTGACCGGCTCTGGCTATAAATTCGGCAGCCTCGCCAGGATGGGCCCCGGTTTTATGCCGGTCGTGCTCGGAATCGTGCTGGCATTTCTTGGCCTCCTGATCGCAGGCACCGCTCTGGGGTCATCCGAACCTGACGACAAGAAATTCCTGCCGGCCAATCCGCAATGGTTCGGCTGGTTCTGCATTCTCGCCGGCCCCATCCTGTTCATCATCCTCGGGCATTATGGCGGCATGATCCCGGCGGTGTTCGCCTGCGTCTTTGTCTGCGCGCTGGGAGACAAGACCGCGACGTATAAATCGTCGCTTGTGCTGGCGAGCGGTGTCACCGTGTTCGGCGTGATACTGTTCCACTATCTCTTGAACATTCCGTTTCCGCTGCTGCGCGGGGTGTACCTGTGATCTCAACCGCGCTTACCGATCTCTGGTACGGCTTTGGCGTTGCGCTGGAGCCGCACAACCTGATGTATTGTTTCCTCGGCGTGCTCGTCGGCAACCTGGTCGGCGTGTTGCCGGGCATGGGGCCGGTCGCGACGATTTCAATTCTGCTGCCGCTGACCTTCGGCATGCCTCCGGTACCCGCGATCCTGATGCTGTCCGGCGTCTATTACGGCGCGCAGTACGGCGGCGCGATTTGCTCCATTCTCTTGAATCTACCGTGTCACCCGCCCCACGCCGTCACCTGTCTGGACGGCTTTCCGCTGACCAAGCAGGGCAAGGGCGGCACCGCGCTCGGCGTCACAGTGATCGCCGCCTTCATCGGCGCATCGTTCGGCATCACCGAGATGATTTTCCTCGCTCCGTTCCTGGTCAAGATGGCGCTCGAATTCGGTCCGGCCGAAGTATGCTCGCTGATGCTGGTCGGATTGCTCGCCGGATCGACGCTGGCCAAGGGCTCGCCGCTCAAGGGGATCGCGATGACCGTCCTTGGCCTCCTTGTCGGCATCGTCGGATCCGACATCGAGACCGGCCAGCCCCGCTTCACTTTCGGTATTACCGAATTGTTCGACGGCGTCGAGATCATCGCGCTGGCGCTCGGAATGTTCGGCATCGCCGAGTTCATGAACAGCATCAACAATACCGAAGCCGTCGACATGAAATACGCCAAGGTCGGAATCTCCGACATGTTTCCGTCGAAGGCCGACCTCAAACTGGCGTTCTGGCCGATGATCCGCGGCACTTTTCTCGGCAGCCTGTGCGCGCTGATCCCGGGCACCGGTCCGACCATCGCCTCCTTCGTGTCCTACGCCACCGAGAAGAAGATATCGAAAACGCCGGAGCGTTTCGGTCACGGCGCGATCGAGGGCGTCGCATGCCCCGAGGCCTCAACGCATTCCTCGGTGCAGGGCGACTTCATCCCGACCATGAGTTTGGGCATCCCCGGCGACACGGTCATGGCGTTGCTGCTGGGCGCGCTCATCATTCACGGCATCGTTCCCGGCCCGCAGCTGATCAGCCAGCACGCGGACATCTTCTGGGGCCTGATCGCGAGCTTCTGGATCGGCAATATCCTGCTGGTCCTCCTCAACGTGCCGATGATCGGCCTTTGGGTAAAGCTCTTGAGCATTCCCTACCGCTATCTCTATCCGAGCGCGATGTTCTTCGTCTGCATCGGGGTCTATGCCGCGAACAACGACATGTTCCAGGTCGGCGAGACGCTGGTGATCGGCATCGCGGGTTACATCCTGTTGCGTCTCGATTTCCACCCGGCGCCGATCCTGCTCGGCTTCGTGCTCGGGCCGCGCTTCGAGGAAAACTTCCGGCGCAGCCTGTTGATCTCCCGCGGCGACCTGATGACCTTTATTGATCGTCCGATCAGCGCGTTCTTCCTGTTGATCTGCGTCGTGCTGATCGCCGCCCAGATCTATGTCTGGCTTCGCAAGCCGAAAGTCATTGAGGAAGAGAAGGCGATCGAACAGCAGGTGCCCGCAACGCCGTATTCGGAACTGGCGGAATGACGGCGGCTCACCTGCGTGGTGGAAGGACCTTTCCGTAACGGGTCGGCGAGTAGAAACGTTGCCACCCGCTACGAGCCGCCGCCGGACAGCAGCTTGACGAGCCGATAGAGATACTCCTCGCCTTGATAGAACGATTTCACGGGAATCCGCTCGTCTCTACCGTGGATCCGGCTGCCGTTGATATCGATCGCGAGCCCGGAATGACCGTAGGTCGGAATGCCGGCATTCCTGAGGTAGCTGCCGTCGGTGGCACCCGGGCTCATGGTCGGAAGCACGATGGCGCCCGGCCAGAACTCCCGCGACAGTTTCTCGATCGATCCAATGATCTCTTCGTTCAGCGCTGACGGCCGACTAAAAACCGGCTGATCGACTTGCGTGATCGTGATCTGATCGTCCGCTAGCACGCGAACCAGCGTCGCCTTGATTTCGTCGACGGTTTCCCCGGGCATGACCCGGCAATTGACGGTGGCGCTCGCCAGTTGCGGCAAGGCGTTGAAGGCCTGCCCACCCTCCAGCATGGTCGCAACGCAGGTGGTGCGCAACAAGGCGTTATAGAAGGGGTTGGCGGCAAGCCTGACGAACGGCGCGGCGGCGGGGTCTGGCCGCTCGGTCAGCACCGCACGCATATCGGCCGCGGTCTGCCCGCCCTCGAGTTGCGCCGAGCGGCCGAAATAAGCCCGCGTGGTCTCGTTGAGCTTCAGCGGAAAGTCGAATTTGGCGAGCCGCGCCAATCCTTCCGCCAGATGATAGATCGCATTGTCCTTCACCGGCACGGCGCTGTGGCCGCCGCGGTTTTTCACCTCGAGCCGATAGGTCAGCGAGAATTTCTCGCTAGTCTGGACGCTGTTCCTGATCGCCTTGCCGTCTTTCAGCCCGACGCCGCCGCCCTCGTTCAGCGCGAACTCCGCATCGATCAGGTCGCGGTGGTTCTGGAGCAGCCACTGGATTCCCAGGGCGTCGCGGTCGAGGATTTCCTCGTCGGTCTCCAGCGCGATGATGATGTCGCGATCGGGCTTGTAGCCTTCCTGCTTGTAGCGGATCAGATTGGTGACGAAGGCGGCCGCCATGTATTTGTCGTCGCCGCTGCCGCGCGCATAGAAATAGCCGTCCTTTTCGGTCAGCTTGAACGGATCGACCGACCAGTCCTCAGGGTTGGCCGGCACGACGTCGAGATGCGCCACCAGGAGGATCGGCTTGCGCGCACCGGTGCCGCGCAGCCGGGCGACCAGATTGCCCTTGCGCGGCGCCGGCGAGAACGCGTGAACGTCGGCGTCCGCAAAGCCCGCGGCCCGCAGGCGCGCCGCCATCGCCTCGGCGGCGCGCGCGGTGTCGCCGGTCGCGGTCACGGTGTTGATCTCGATCAGCTCCTTAAAGATGTCGAAGGCAAGCTGCTGTTGCGGACTCAGCTGTTCGGCGGCCGCAGGCCGCGGCAGCGCTGGAAGGATCGCAACCGAGGCGACCAGGAATGCGATCCAACGGCCTTTCCGCGAAGCGAGGCTTCGAGGCCCGATTGCTCCGAACATCCTGCTCTCCCAACATGCCGCTGACGCCACGCGAATTCAGACAGGTAACCTGTGCGCTGGCAAGAGACCCGATAAGGCCCCGTTGCGGCCCAGCCATCGGATTTGGCATCGTTGCCAAGGCCCGCCTTCGGCTATTCCATGCCGCGCCGGCTTTCTACCGGCGGGCGGCCCGAACATCCTCTGATGTCACCGCATCCTGATAGCGGTTGCCGAAATGCGTCCGCACATAATTCACAACGGCGGCCACCTGATCGTCGCTCATCATCGCTCCGAATGGCGGCATTGCGCGCTGCCCATTGACCACGATGCCGATGGCATATCCGCCGGCTTCGAGATTGCCGTTGCTCGCAAGCGACGGGTAGGTTCCGGCGCCTGTCGCGCCCTTGCCGTCGGGCATGTGGCAACCCTGGCAGATATTGGCGAACAGTTCTTCGCCGCTCTGCTCGACAAATCGAAAGCCCGCGCTCAGGGCGGGCTCAGACGCCGAAGGCCCGGTGCCTTGCGGGCATGCCGGAGGCGAGGTCAGCAAGCACGCCGCCGACATCGCCGCGGCGATGGCTGTGCCCAGGCTTGCATTTCCTTGCGCCATCGGATTGCGCCCGCTGTTCATTGTTTGACGACGCGATCATGCAACCGCGTGATGGCGTCCAGTGACGACAAGATGGCTCCCTCCTGCCATGCTGGAATGTAGGAGGCGTGCTCGCCCGCCAGAACGATCCTGCCGTCGATCTGGCAGAGGTTTTCATAATGCTGCGCCCTTGTTTCGTCGGTCCAGTTGCCGGCGCAGCCCAGGGTGAACGGCACCCGATGCCACGCCACGGCAATGCCGTTCTCGTAGTCGGTCCGGTATTGCGGATGAATGCGGGCGCCGAGTTCGACCGCGCGCGCAACACGCTCGGCGGGCGACATCGAGGTGAATTCGTAGGCATTGGGACCACCGAACAGATAGGCGCCGAGAAGCACGCCCCTGCCGGAGGCATTGAATCCGGTGTTTGGATAGGCGATTTGCCGAATTGGCAGGTCGGTGTAGCTGATGCCGCCGTAGATCGCCTCATCCTCCTCCCAGAAGCGACGCTTGAACTGCAAGCCGATCTTGACGGACGGCGAGTAGGGCACTGCATCGATGGCGGCTTTCATGCGGCCGCCGACGTCCACTGGAATCTGGCTCAGAATGGATAGCGGGATCGTGCAGACGCACCAGTCGGCCTTGGCCTGCTGGGGCGTCGTCGGCGCCTTGAGATCGGTATAGGTAACGGTGACACCGCGATCGTCCTGCTGGATCCGGGTCACCTTCGCATCGTAGCGGATGAGGTCGCCGACCTCTCTGGCGAATGCCTTGCCGATCATGTCCATGCCGCCGACCGGCTGAAACATCGTGGTCTGGAACGTATGCAGCGCGAAATTCTGCAGATAGCGCCAGAGCCGTGATTTGAGGATGTCCGACAAATTAAGCGGCTCGCCCGGGACCGGCGCAGCACCAAGACCACCACCCGGCTCTCTGGCGAACCCCCGAAACTCACCGGAAATGAGGTTTGCCTTGTAGGCGTAGTTGCTGTCGAGCGCGCCCCAACTCCTCAGCGCCTGCATCAGGATCTCGCGGTCCTCCTTCGACACGGCTTCGTCAAGCTTGCCTTGCTGGGTTGCCTTGGCGAGCAATTCGGAAACCTGGCCCTGGAAATCCGTCTTGATGTCGCGAATGCGCTGCGGAACGCCTCCGAAGCCGCCCGCGGCGTGCAGGAACGCATTGTGATTAAGCTGGATGAACGGCTCCAGCACGACGCCGAGGCGCTTGCAGTAGTCGAGAAGCGCGCGATGGTGGTAGGGAATCCGCCAAGGCCCGGGATTGAGATAGAGACCTTGTTCGAACTCACAGGTCTGCCTGATGCCGCCGAGTTCGGCATACGAATCCCCGCCCCGCAGCGTCCAGTTGCGGCCCCCTGCCCGGCTGTTGAACTCCAGAATCCGAACCTGGTATCCCGCCTTGCGCAACTCCAGCGCCGCCGTCATGCCGGCAAGTCCGGCGCCGAGAATGAGGACGGAGGCACGCTTCGGATCACCGTCCAGCTTGATCGGACCCTTGTACCCGGAGTCGGATGCAAACCCGAGGCTGGTCATCGCATGGTACATCGCCGCGCTGCCTGACACCGCTCCGATCAGGGCAAGCAGGTCACGCCGCGTAACGATTGCACGTTCGGTTTGCATCGTGCTCAATCCGTGATCGATAGCGCGCATTGGGTCACGCGCAGAACGGAGACACTATTTTATTGTATGTCAAGGGCCGGGCTTTTATCGTTGGCGAGGATTGTTCGGTTGATCCATCGGGCTTGCTTGTTTTGATGACGTATCGGCTTCTCGGCAGCAGCATTTGAAAGCAAAAGACCAATGATGTGGGAATCCATACTGACCGAATGGGCAAGCCTGATCCTGCGCTGGCTGCATGTGGTCGCCGCGGTCGGGTGGATCGGCAGTTCATTCTATTTCATTCACCTCGACCTTAGCCTGAAACCGCGCAGCGATTTGCCCGACGGCGTTTACGGCGATGCCTGGCAAGTCCATGGCGGCGGCTTTTATCGGATCATGAAATATCTGGTCGCACCCGCCAAAATGCCTGACGAACTGACATGGTTCAAATGGGAAGCCTATACTACCTGGTTGTCGGGCTTTGCCCTGATGGTCGTTGTCTATTATCTCGATGCGGAACTATTCCTGGTCGACAAATCGATCCTCAACCTGACGCCGCTGCAGGCCGGAATGTTCAGCCTGTGCAGCCTCGCTCTCGCGTGGCTGCTGTATGAGGGCGCATGCAGATCGGGGTTGGCCCGGCACGAACTGCCCTTTGCGCTGGGCGGATACGTATTCCTGGTCGGCCTTACCTATGCATTCACCCATGTCCTGAGTGGACGCGGCGCCTTCAATCAGATCGGGGCGATCGTCGGAACGATCATGGTCGCCAACGTGTTCGTGGTGATCATTCCGAACCAGAAGAAAATCGTAACCGCCTTGCTGGCCGGTCAATCGCCCGACCCGAAACTCGGCCTGCAAGGCAAACAGCGATCGGTCCACAACAATTACCTGACGTTGCCAGTGATCGTGCTGATGATCAGCAACCACTATCCCCTGCTGTTCGCCACGCGCTACAATTGGCTGATCGTTGCGATCGTCCTCGCGCTCGGTCCGATCATCCGGCATTTCTTCAATGAGCGCCACGCGGGGCGGAAATCGCCGTGGTGGGTATGGGGGATCGCCGGAGCCGGCATGATCGCCGTCGCACTGTTGTCCGCGGCCGGTCCACGCGAAATCAAGACCGGGGCGCTATCGACAGCCCCGACCTTCGCCAACGTCGAAGAGATCGTGATGTCACGGTGCAGTATGTGCCATGGCGCGGAGCCGGTCTGGGAATCCATTGTCGCGGCGCCCAAAGGCATCCTGCTCGACCAGTCCGATCATATCCGCCGCAACGCGCGCCTGGTCGGACGAAATGCGGCGTGGTCGAGCGCGATGCCGCCGGGCAACGTGACCGAGATGACCGGCGAGGAGCGCGCCATGATCGCGGCATGGCTCGAAGCCGGCGGGCGGTAGCGACATCGGCGGACCTCGTCGACCTTCGAGCCCCCGGAAGCCGCACCGCGCTGCCCAGCGAAATGCCCGATCAGCGCCTTCCGTAACAGTGGAAGCCGCCATAAATTCCCGATCGGTCCTGTGCAAAGCCGACCGCGCTTCGCTCCTCGTCCCGCTGCCAGATCTGACGCAGCGACGCGAGTTCTGCGCCCTCCAGCGGAGATTTAACGCCGGCGGTACGAAAGATCACGCGAACGTCGTCGCTGCCGGTGCGGTCGATCGCGTTCCACAACGCACGGATTTCTTCCGGTGCCATCCAATCCTGCGAGTCCAGCAAAATGACGGCATCGACTTCGCGTGCCGGAAGGCTTTCCAGGAACAATCGAAGATTGGCATGAACCGGAATGATCAGTCCGGCGCCGTCGCGCATGCGCTCAAACTGGCAAGCTTGCAAATAGGGTGGCAGGCAGCGATCGCCGGGGCCGGGATAGCCGCGATGCAGCGCCTGCCAGGCAAAATAGTTCGTCTCGTTGGGATGACCATTGATCAGGCGCAACAGCCGTTCGTGCAGCACCTCGTTGAGCGGCGCACCACCGCCCAGCAACGCTCGTTGCTGCGGTGGAATGCCCAGGCTGAACAGCAGGGCCGGGGTGCCTGTGATGAGCCGGGCCAATGGCGAGTGAAACAGGCGATCCAGACGGCTCAACGCCTCGATGCGCTCGGGCGCATCTGGCTTGCCGTTCAAGAGCGCGGATAGGTCGACGCTTGCGAATTTCGCCACCACATGGGCAAGGCCGATGAAACGGCCGAGCATGCCATGGCGGTAGAACCCGTCCGTGAAATAGGCATGCCGCGGACGCCCAATGATGTTGCGCTTGTCCCAGTAGGCGCGGGCTTCAGCGTCAAGCATCGGCCGCAGCCGCTCGCGATAGAGCTCGGAGTTGGAGGGCGAGGCAGCCTCGCCGAAGAACTTCCAGAAGTCGGCATAGTCGGAGAAGACGCGAATAGCTGCAAGCTTGAGCTTGAGCAATGAAAGGTGAGCTTCATTGAGGTCGACCGCATAGATCTGAGCCGGTTGCGCGGTGAGATACGACAGCGCGTTGCATCCGCCGGACGAGATGGTGACGACCGTCGATCCCAGGGGCAACCGCAGCGCGGCGAGGTCGGCTACCGGGTCTTCCCAGATCTGGGTATAGACCAGGCGGCGAAACCAGAACGCAAAGAGCCTGTCCCAAACGGTTGCTTCAGCCTCGCCCCTGCTGTTGCGGACTGCGTCCGCGATAAGCTGCGTGTTCATCCATCCCTCGAATCAACAATTTGACAAGGGTATCGCCGGCTCGCTGCAGTTTTGCGACAGCCGGCGGATGCGAACATCGTCGCGGAGTTGCGCCGTAAGCCGGTATTTTTGCGGTTCGCTGCCGTGTGTATCCGTCTGTCACATCCCTGTCGCGCGAACATCGCAAGGAGAGAACGATCACAGGCAAGATGAGGTGTATGGATGTCCGCGTATTCCCGGGATATCGGCGCAGATTCCTCCTGGCCGGTCGAAGCAACACGCCGCATGAACCGGATGTATCGCCGGCAACGGCACATCTATGACGGAACACGGCGGTATTATCTGCTCGGTCGCGACCAGATGATATCGCGCCTGCGTCCAGATCCCGGCGCGAGCGTGCTGGAAATCGGCTGCGGAACCGGCAGAAACCTGGTTTTGGCGGCCCAGCTTTACCCGGATGCACGATTCTTCGGCATCGATGTCTCGACCGAAATGCTGACCTCCGCCATCGCGGCCATCTCGCGTGCCCGCCTCACCGGCCATGTGAGGGTGGCGCATGGCGATGCAACGGCGTTTGACCCGCAGCGCTTGTTCGCCATCCCCGCGTTCGACCATGTGATGATTTCCTATAGTCTTTCGATGATCCCCGACTGGCGCCGCGTTCTCGGCGCGGCCGCCGCTCGCCTCAAACCTGGCGGCCGTTTGCACCTGGTCGATTTCGGTCGTCAGGAGCGGCTGCCGGGAATAGCCCGCACGCTGCTGCGGCAATGGCTTGCGATGTTCGACGTCACGCCGCGCGACGACCTCGAGCACGAGCTGTCAGCCATGGCTGGCGCCGCCGGAGCCAAACTAAGGTTCGAGCGCCCATTCCGGGGCTATGCCCAATATGGCGTGCTGACATTCCCGCCGGAGCCTGGGACACCGTGAGCCCGTGGCTTGCATTGGTTGCGGCGGGACTGCTTGAGATCGCCTGGGCGTTTGGCTTGAAATATTCCGACGGTCTCACCCGGTTTTGGCCAACCGCCGCGACCGTGGCCGCGATCCTGGCGAGCTTCGCCCTGATGGCGCTTGCATTGCGGTCACTGCCGTTTGGCACGGCGTATGCGGTATGGACGGGGATAGGTGCCGCCGGGAGCATCATTGTCGGAATGGTGATCTTCAGCGAGCCGACTGATCCGGTTCGCATCATTTGCCTCACTTTGATCGTCGCCGGGATGGTTGGGCTCAAGCTGAATTCGCCCGTGTGAGATGACAGAGCGGCTTTAAGGACTTCGTCTCGCGCGCAAGCTTCTCCACCCCTCCACGCCGCCGAACAGGCAAAGCGCGATCACGAAGGGAAGGAAGTGATACAACAGGCGAAACATGAGGAGTGCCGCAATCAGCGGCTCCTTGTCGTCGCTGCCAAGCCCGATCAGAATTGTTGCGTCGAACACACCGATTCCCGCCGGGGTGTGGCTCGCAAAGCCCAGCAAGGTCGCGGCGATGAAGACGGCGGCAATCGGGACGATGCCGATACTCGGCCCAGCTGGAATCAACACGTACATCGCCAGCGACGCCGCACCGAGATCGAAGATCCCGATCACGATCTGCAGCAGTACCATCGGTCCGGATGGGAGCCTGACCGGCCACCGCCTTGTCCCGATGTTTCTTGGAGCAAACCAGCACCAGGCGAGAAAGCCGACAAGCCCGAGAAGCAGCGCGGCTGCCAGCCATTGATTGACCTGCGGCGGCAGGAAGTCGATCACGCTGATGGCGTCGGGCGCATAAAGCAGGCCGACGCCGAGGGCCGTCAGATTGCCCAACCAGAAAGTCAGCCCCGTCAGAAAGCAGATATTCGCCACATCGAACGCGCCAAGGCCGCTGTACGAATAGATTCGATAACGTATGACGGGCGAAATCAGCGAAACCGCTCCGACGCCGTGCGCAATCGGATAGCTGGTGAAACTCGCAAGCGCCGCGATCCGATACGGAACCTCGGTGTGACCGATCGTGCGAAGCGCCAGCAGGTCATAGAGCGTCAGGCTGCCGTACGAGGCGACCACCAGCACCGCGGCCAGCGCAATGAGGCCGGCATTTGTGCGCCGGACGACATCGAATACCTCGTCGTAATTGACGTTCTTGAGCATGTGCATCAGCGCGAAAAGGGCTGCCGCGGCGATGGCAATGCCGATGATGATGCCCAGGCCCTTCAGCTTGATGCCGCTGCCCGGCGGCTTCGGGAGCACAGGGACTTTCAGGGTGTTCATCCAATCGGGCGACGACATCCAGTATCGTGCCATCTGATTCGCTGTGATCGATGTCGTCCATTGACACGTTGATGTGACAGCCGCGTTACTGATTATTTTGAGCACACAGCGAATCAAAAATTGTTGTGCGCGTGATCGAATTCTCGACGCATTATGGTCGCATCGCGTTCACGCTGGATTTGTAAGACAGCCGCGAAAAGCCAACGTCTTTGAGGCAGCATGAACGACGAAATCGACTACGCGCTGACAGCGGATCAATGGGAGACGCTTAAAGCGCTTCGGGTGCCGGCATCGAGGTTCTCAACTTTGAATCAATTCGTGCTCGATGACCTCGTCGCGCTTGGCCTCGCGATGATGAGCGACAACATGCCGGCTATTACGCCGAAGGGACGCCGGGCGCTGATCAGGGGCTCGTCCAGGCTATGGGATGTCGCGGCCTGATGCTCCATTCACGGCATCGTCCCGCACCGCTTCTGTCATCGGCACCGGTGTCGCCCTCGTCCGCTCTTGCTCACGCCCGCGAGTTGACCCGCCGCGGAGCCACCCGATGTCATCGGCCTGTCTGTCAGGAGTCCGGAGGTTGGACCGCACGGTGACGCGTACCGCGCGAAGGATGCAATCCTAAACGGTCATCGCAAGAAGTCCATTTGATGACTTCGCAGATACCGCGCCTCCGGACGTTCCGACATCACGCTTCCAGACCCTCTCGCCCTCCAGGGGCTCCCGAACCGGGCGTCAAGACGGCGACTTTCGCATTCCGGCGCGGCCTTGTGGTGGACCCCGGATAGGTTCAAAATAAACTGGACTGGCCCAAATGCGCCTTTTTGATCCCTCGGGCGCTCAAGCGCCACGGACGAAATGTGATTGGCTGGCGTCCTCGTCCGAGCCGAAAAATGCAATTCTTTCCGATTGTTAATGCGACAACATCAGGCGGAGACGTTCAAATGCGGTTCCCCGAGGGCCTCGGAGGCAGCCCAAATGATAGATTGCGGGAACTCGCTGCGACCGCCCGAAACACCCATCCGATGGCAGGTTCATGAACCAACCGATAAAATCCCTCAAGGAAGCCCCCTCAATCGGTCCTTCGCAGATTGCCAAGCCGCGGTCCCGCCGTCGGCTCGTTCTGACCTCCATCCTGGCTTTGCTGGTCGTCGGCGGAATAGTCTGGTGGAGCAGGCAAGGAAGCGCGCCGCAGCCGGCCAATGGCGGCCGGAATGCCGCACCGATGTCGATCGTGCCCGAGGTTGTCGGCAAGGGCGATATCGGGATCAACCTCAACGCACTCGGCACGGTGACGTCGCTGGCGACCGTGACCATCAGAACCCAGATCAGCGGCTACTTGATGAAGGTCGACTTCAAGGAAGGCGACGAAGTCAAGAAGGGCGATCTGCTGGCGGAAATCGATTCGCGGCCCTATGAAGCCACCCTGGCGCAAGCCAGAGGACAACTCGCGCGCGACGAAGCGATGCTGAAAGGCGCCCAGGTCGACCTGGCCCGCTATCAGGGATTGGCGGCGCAGAACGCCGTGCCGCATCAGACGCTGGACACCCAAGTCGCCCTCGTCGCACAGGACCAGGGCACGGTCGAAGCCGACCGCGCAGCGGTCAAGTCCGCCGAGGTGAATCTGCAATATTGCCGAATCGTATCGCCGCTCGACGGCCGCGTCGGGCTGCGTCTGGTGGACCAGGGCAACTATGTGACGCCCGGTGACGCCAACGGCCTGGTTGTCATCACGCAGATAAAGCCGATCAGCGTTCTCTTCCCGTTGCCCGAGGATAACCTGCAGGCGATTTCGAAACGCATCCAGGCCGGCGCCGTGCTGCCCGCAGCCGCCTATGACCGCAGCGGCGCCGCCAAGATCGCCGACGGTACGCTGCAGACCTTCGACAGCCAGATCGATCCAACCACCGGAACGATCAAGCTGCGGGCGGAGTTTTCGAACGAAACCGAGGTGCTCTACCCGAATCAGTTCGTCAATATCCGGCTGCTGCTCGACACCTACAAGGACGTTACGACGATCTCGACGGCGGGCGTCCAGCGCGGCGTGCCGGGCACGTTCGTCTACCTCGTCAATGCCGACAGCACGGTATCGGTCCGCCCGGTCAAGCTCGGTGTCACAGATGGCGATCGGGTGGAGGTTGTTTCCGGGCTCGCGCCGGGCGATCGCATCGTGATCGATGGCGCCGACAAGCTGCGTGACGGTGCGAAGATCAACGTGCGATCAGAGACTCTCCCGACGAAGGCACCCGAGGCGGATAAGTCGGGCAGCAAAAAGCGGCGTTCGGAAGGTGGACAAAAACAATGAGCCCGTCGCAGCCGTTCATTCTACGGCCGGTGGCAACTACCCTGCTGATGATCGCCATCATGCTATCCGGCATGCTGGCGTTCAGGTTCCTGCCGGTCGCCGCGCTGCCGGAAGTGGACTACCCGACCATCCAGGTCCAGACCTTTTACCCCGGCGCCAGCCCGGACGTGATGACATCGTCCGTCACAGCTCCGCTGGAGGTGCAGTTCGGGCAAATGCCGAATCTCAACCAGATGAGTTCGGTAAGTTCGGCGGGAGCATCCGTCATCACTCTGCAGTTCGGACTGACGATCTCCCTCGACGTTGCAGAACAGGAGGTACAGGCCGCGATCAATGCCGCGGGCAATCTCCTTCCCGCCGACCTGCCCGCGCCGCCGATTTACGCCAAGGTGAATCCGGCCGATGCGCCGATCCTGACCCTGGGATTGACGTCGAAAACCATGCCGCTGACGCAGGTCGAGGATTTCGTAGATACCCGTCTGGCGCAAAAGATCTCCCAGCTTCCCGGCGTCGGGCTTGTCAGCCTCAGCGGCGGCCAAAGACCGGCGGTACGCATTCGCGCCGATATTCGCAAACTTGCCGCCTACGGACTCAATATCGACGATCTGCGCACCACCCTTGGCAATGCCAACATCAATACGCCCAAGGGAAACTTCGACGGCGCAATGCGCGCCTACACCATCAATGCCAATGACCAGATCAGGAATGCCGATGACTACAGGTCGTTGATCATTGCCTACAAGAACGGCTCGCCGGTCCGGCTCAGCGATGTCGGCGACGTCGTCGACGGCGCCCAGAACGACAAGCTGGGCGCCTGGATGAACGAAACACCGGCCATCATCCTGAATATTCAGCGGCAACCCGGCGCCAATGTAATCTCGGTGGTCGAGGGCATCAAGGCGCTGTTGCCGCAGCTGCAGGCCTCGCTGCCGGCCGCGATCGACGTCAACATTCTGACCGACCGAACCATCACCATCCGCGCATCGGTGCAGGATGTGGAATTCGAGTTGACGCTTGCCGTCATTCTGGTGGTGCTGGTGATCTTCGTGTTCCTGCGCAATGCGCGTGCAACGTTGATCCCGAGCCTCTCGGTCCCGCTGTCGCTGGTCGGCACGCTCGGCGCCATGTACCTGTTCGGCTTCAGCCTCAACAACCTTTCGCTGATGGCCCTGACCATCGCCACCGGCTTCGTGGTCGATGACGCCATCGTCGTGATCGAGAACATCTCCCGTTACCTTGAAGAGGGCGACACCCCGTTGCAGGCCGCGCTTCGCGGCTCCGAACAAATCGGCTTCACCATCATCTCGCTGACGGTGTCGCTGATTGCGGTGCTAATTCCCCTGCTGTTCATGGGAGACGTGGTCGGCCGGCTGTTCAGGGAATTCGCCATTACGCTTTCGGTCACTATTCTCATCTCGGCGGTGGTCTCGCTGACGCTGGTGCCTATGGCCTGCGCCAAGCTGCTCAAGCCCGAGGCGGAGGCCCACGAAAACGCGTTTCAGCGCTACAGCCGCGAAGGGTTCGACCGAATCATCGAGATTTACGGTCGCATGCTCAACTGGGTGCTCGACCGTCAGACCTTCGTGCTGATGATTGCGCTGGGCACATTCGTCCTGACCGGCTTGCTCTACGTCGTCATTCCCAAGGGGTTCTTCCCGCTTCAGGATACCGGCGTCATTCAGGCGATCTCGGAGGCGCCGCAGTCCGTTTCCTATGCGGCGATGGCGGAACGCCAGCAACTTCTCGCCAGCACGATCCTCAAGGATCCCGACGTCGAAAGTCTTTCCTCCTTTATCGGCGTCGACGGAACCAACACCACCCTCAACAGCGGCCGGATCCTGATCAATCTCAAGCCGCACGACAGCCGCAAGGCCGACATAGCCACGGTCATGCGGCGTATCCAGAAAAGCACGGCTGCACTGACCGGCATCACTCTTTACATGCAGCCGGTTCAGGATTTGACGATCGAAGGTACGGTCAGCAAGACACAGTATCAGTTCATCATCCAGGATGCCGATCCCGCCCAGCTTGCGGAATGGACACCCAAGCTGGTGGACAAGCTCAGGCAACTTCCGCAGCTCGGCGATGTCGCCAGCGACATCTCCGACAAGGGACTCTCGGTCTTCGTTGAAATCGATCGCGATCAAGCCGCCCGTTTCGGCATCACTCCGGCGACGATCGACAACGCGCTTTATGACTCCTATGGCCAGCGCATCGTCTCCACCATCTTCACCAATTCGAACCAGTACCGCGTCATCCTCGAGGCGGATCCGAGCCTGCAGAAATCCCTGCAATCGCTGTCGGATATCTATCTTCCCTCCTCGGTAGGCAGCTCGCTGGTGCCGCTGGCGGTAATGGCCAAGATGCGGGAGGAGACCGCACCGCTGCTTGTCTCGCATCTCGGGCAGTTCCCCTCATCGACGGTATCCTTCAATCTAGCGCCGAACGCTTCTCTCGGCGAGGCGGTGACGGCGATCAAGCAGGCGCAGGCCGATCTCGGCGTGCCGCCCAGCGTGATCATCAGCTTCCAGGGAGCCGCGCTGGCGTTTCAGTCGTCGCTTTCGAATCAGCTTTTCCTGATTCTGGCAGCGATCGTCACCGTCTATATCGTGCTCGGCGTGCTCTATGAGAGCTTCATCCATCCCGTCACCATTCTCTCGACGCTGCCGTCCGCCGGAATTGGCGCCTTGCTGGCGCTGATGGCGGCCGGCGACGACCTCACCATCGTCGCCATCATCGGAATTATTCTTCTGATCGGCATCGTGAAGAAAAACGCGATCATGATGATCGACTTCGCGCTCGACGCCGAGCGCCAGGAGGGCAAGCCGCCACGGGAAGCGATCTACCAGGCCTGCCTGTTGCGATTCCGGCCGATCCTGATGACGACGATGGCTGCCGTCCTTGGCGCGTTGCCGCTGATGCTTGGAACCGGCGCCGGCTCTGAGCTTCGCCACCCACTCGGCATTTCCATTGTCGGCGGCCTTCTCCTCAGTCAACTGCTGACCCTGTTTACGACGCCGGTGATCTATCTCTGGTTCGATCGCCTGGCGACGCGGTTTGCCGGCCCTTCCGGCGAAGCCCCCCAGCCAACGAATTGAACCATGGGCCCCTCAACGCCTTTCATTCGCAGGCCGATTGGAACGACGTTGCTGACCTTTGGTCTTGCGGCGGCGGGAGCCGTGGCATTTTTCAAGCTGCCGGTCTCGCCGCTGCCACAGGTCGATTTTCCGACCATTTCGGTACGGGCAACCCTGCCGGGCGGTAGCCCCCAGGATGTCGCCACCACGGTCGCGAGCCCGCTCGAGCGTCACCTTGGGCAGATCGCCGACGTCACCGAGATGACCTCGTCGAGCACGGTAGGAGGAACCCGCATCACCCTTCAATTCGGCCTCAACCGGGACATCAACGGCGCGGCGCGCGACGTGCAGGCCGCCATCAACGCGGCACGCGTCGACCTTCCGACCAGCCTGCGGACCAACCCGACCTATCGCAAGGTCAATCCCGCCGACGCGCCGATCCTGGTCCTGACCCTGACGTCCGACACCAAGACCCGCGGCGATCTCTATGACGCGGCTTCCACCGTCCTGGCGCAGAAGCTGTCACAGGTAGAGGGAATCGGCGAGGTCGTCGTCGGCGGCAGTTCGCTGCCGGCGGTACGCGCGGAACTCATTCCGCAGGCGCTCTACAAATACGGCATCGGCCTTGAGGATGTGCGGGCGGCGCTCGCCAGCGCCAATGCGCACAGCCCGAAAGGCGGAATCGACGTCGAAGGCCAACGCTATCAGATTTATGCCAACGACCAGGCCAACAAGGCCGACGACTACAAGTCCCTGATCCTCGCCTATCGCAACGGCGCGGCGGTTCAACTCTCCGATGTTGGCGACGTAACCGACTCGGTCGAGAACCTCCGCAATGCAGGTCTCGCCAACGGCAAGCCGGCCGTCCTGATCATCCTCTACAGGCAGCCGGGCGCGAACATCATCAGCACGGTCGATCTGGTGAAAGCGCTGCTGCCGCAACTCAGGGCTTCGATTTCGCCGGCCATCGACATCGGCGTGGCGGTCGACCGCTCGCTAACCATCCGCACATCGTTGCGCGATGTCGAACGGACCCTGGTGCTGGCCGTGCTGCTGGTAATCGTCGTGGTTTTCGCCTTCTTGCGAAATCTGCGCGCGACACTGGTGCCGATGGTAGCGGTGTCGGTCTCGCTGATTGCCACCTTCGCCGTCATGTATTTGTTCGGCTACAGCCTCGACAATCTTTCGCTGATGGCGCTCACGGTCGCGACCGGATTTGTCGTCGATGACGCCATCGTGGTTCTCGAGAACATTACCCGCTACATCGAAGACGGAATGAGCCCGCTGGAAGCAGCACTCAAGGGCTCCGCCGAGGTCGGCTTCACCGTGCTGTCCATGAGCATATCGCTCATCGCCGTCTTCATTCCGATCCTGCTGATGGGCGGTATCGTCGGCCGTCTGTTCCGCGAATTCGCGATGGTGATCTCGATATCGATCATGATTTCGCTCGCGATCTCGCTATCGACCACGCCAATGATGTGCGCCGTGCTGCTTCGCCACAATTCCGGCGAGGGGCACGGACGGCTTTACCGGATCAGCGAACGCTTCTTCGACAGCATGCTCAACGCTTATCGGCGCACACTGACCGTCGCGCTCCAGCACCCTGCCTCGATGATGCTGATTCTTGCCGTGGTGCTCGGTCTCAATTTCTATCTCTACAGCGTCATTCCGAAGGGCTTCTTCCCCCAGCAGGATACCGGACGCATGGTCGGCTCGATCCAGGCGGACCAGAGCATCTCGTTCCAGCTGATGCAACAGAAGCTGACGCAGTTCATTACCATCATCAAGAGCGATCCCGCGGTCGAAACCGCCGTCGGGTTCACCGGCGGTGGCCAGACCAATTCGGGTTTTGTCTTCGTCTCGTTGCGCCCGCTCGCCGAGCGCAAGATCACGGTGGACGGTGTAATTGCGCGGTTGCGACGTGAAATGGCGGTGATTCCGGGAGCAACGCTGTTTCTGCAGGCCGTGCAGGATATCCGCGTCGGCGGCCGCGCCAGCAACGCGCAATATCAATTCACCTTGCAGGGGCCCACCTTCGAAGATCTCAATGAATGGACGCCGAAGATCGCGGCGGCCTTGCAAAGCGACCCGAACCTTACCGACGTCAACAGCGATCAGCAAAACAAGGGGCTGGAGTCCGATCTTGTCATCGACCGGGATGCGGCGGCCCAGTTGGGAATCACCGTCAGCCAAATCGACAACACGCTTTATGACGCATTCGGCCAGCGCCAGGTATCGACCATCTATGTGGCCCGCAACCAATATCATGTGATCATGGAGGTCGCGCCGCAGTACTGGCAAAATCCGGAGACGCTGAAGGATGTTTACGTCTCTACGTCGGGCGCCGCTGTTGGCGGCTCGCAAGCGACGAATGCCGTCACGGGGACCGTCGTGGTCGGCAAGTCGGCTTCGGCCAACTCCGCCAACGCCCAGGCCGCCCGCAATCTCGCGACCAATTCGATCGGCGCCACCGGCAAGGGCATTTCCTCAACCGGCTCGGCGGTCGCTACGACCCAGGAGACCATGATTCCCTTGTCGGCCGTCGCGCATTTCACCCGAGGCGCAACCCCGCTTGCCGTCAACCATCAGGGCCTTCTGGTCGCCAACACCATTTCGTTCAACTTGCCGCAGAACGGATCACTCAGTTCGGCCGTTGACGCCATCAATGCCGCGATGAACCGGATCGGCGTACCCGGCACCATTCGCGGCACGTTCCAGGGGACGGCCAAGGCCTTTCAGGATTCGCTCAGCAACCAGCCCTACCTCATTCTCGCTGCTTTGGTCACGATCTACATCGTGCTTGGCGTGCTTTATGAAAGCTATGTCCATCCCCTGACGATCTTGTCCACTCTGCCCTCGGCCGGCGTGGGCGCCCTGCTCGCACTGATGGCGTTCAAGACCGAATTCAGCATCATGGCCCTCATTGGCGTCATTCTACTGATCGGCATTGTGAAGAAGAACGCGATCATGATGATCGATTTTGCGCTCGAGGCTGAACGCAAGCGCGGGCTCAGTTCGCTTGATGCGATCCACGAGGCTTGCCTGCTCCGGTTCAGGCCGATCATGATGACAACCATGGCGGCCATGCTCGGCGCCCTGCCCCTCGCCATCGGCATGGGCGACGGCGGCGAGCTTCGCCAGCCGCTCGGCATCGCAATTGTCGGGGGACTTATCCTGAGTCAGGCCCTGACGCTCTATTCAACGCCGGTGATCTACCTGTATATGGACCGGTTCCGGTTCTGGAGCCAACGTCTCAGGGGTGGCGGTGCAACTCCGCTCGCGCCTGATGCTACGCTGCAACCGGGCGAGTAGATGTTGGTAGTGACTCCCATGATCGTTCTCGAAAATGCGCTGCGTCATCTCGGATTTCGGGAACCCGCGCGCATGGCGCCGCCGAATCCGATCGCCGCTCCGGCACGGCTTTGCCGCAAGGCGCGCGTGGCTGTCGCTGCGCTGTTGCTCGGTCCGGCGCTGTCCGGTTGTATCCTTGGCAGCGAACGACCCGACCTCAACCTTGATATGTCCGCCGCCTATCGCGAAGCAGGCCGCGGCGCGCCCGACGCTCATGTTCCGGCATTGGATTGGTGGCGCGGCTTCCGGTCCAACGAGCTGACCACGTTGATGGATGCGGCACAACTCTACAATCTTGACGTCGCGGTCGCCATTGCCCAGATCGTCCAGGCTGACGCCCAGGCGGGCGTAGCGGGCGCTCCCTTGCTGCCGGCCATCACCGGGACGTCAACGGCGGAGCAGGTCCGCAGCGTGTCCTCCAATTTTGGCGGCGGAAACGGCTTTGCGACGACGTTTCCGCAGTACAGCCTCGGGCTCACTGCAAGCTACATGATCGATTTTTGGGGCAAGAACCGTGCCACGCTTTTTGCCGCCGAGGAGAATGCCACCGCGGCCCGATACAACCGCGAAGTGGTGACGCTCACGGCGATCGTGACCGTCGCCAACAGCTATTTCCAGATCCTCGCCGCACAGGACACCCTGCGCGTCGCCCGACGGAATCTCGCGGCAGCCGAGCGCATTTTGACACTCATCAAGCAGCAATTTGCCGGCGGCACCGCATCGCAGCTCGACGTATCACAACAGGAGGCGCTGGTCGCCACCGAACGCGCTGCAATTCCGCCCCTTGAAATCACGTTGCGGCAGAATATCGCCGCCCTCGCGGTGCTGGTCGGGCGCGCGCCCGCGAATTTCACGGTGAAGGGCGGAACGATGACGCAAATCGCGATCCCGCGCGTCACGCCGGGCATGCCCTCCGAGCTGCTCAACCAGAGGCCTGATATCCGCCAGGCCGAAGCCGTGCTGGCATCGTCCAATTTCAACGTCGAGGCGGCGCGCGCTGCCTTCTTCCCGCAAATCCAGTTGACCGCCCAGACCGGTGTCCAGAGCGCGGCACTCGCGTCACTGTTCGGGCCGGGAGCCTGGTTCTATACGCTGTCCGCGGGGCTGACGCAGCCGATCTTCGACGGCTTCCTGCTGGAGAGCCAATTGAAACAGGCAAAGGGCGTGCAGCTTCAAGACCTGCAAGCCTATCGCAAGGCCGTTCTGTCGGCCTTCGCCGATGTTGAAAAGGCTCTCGTTGCGCTCTCCCAATCCACCTTGCAGGAGCGCCTCCAGGTTGAAGCCGTGGCCAGTTCCCGCAAGGCTTTTGAGGTATCTGAAACGCAATTGCGCGCCGGCACGGTCAATCTCATCACGGTCCTGCAGACCCAGCAAACGCTCCTCACTAACGAAAACACGTTGGCGCAAGTGCGGTTGACCAAACTACTGGCGGCCAGCAGCCTGTTTCAGGCGTTGGGCGGCGGATGGACCCCAACCGGGGAGCTGTCTTCCCTGCAGCCGCAAGACGGCGCGACGCCGCCACGGCCGACGAACTAGATCGGGATGAATTTTGATTGAATTGGTCCAGCGCGAGGTTTCCGGCCTCCAGCGCCGCGCGGTGATAGCGATAGCCGGCGCCGGAAACCTTCACGCCCATGGCCTGCTTTCGGCGCTGGATCTCCCATTCAAAGAGATTTGCGCCGATGCCGCGTCGGCTCACGACGACAAAATAAGTTCTGCCTCGATTATCGGGGTGCATACTCCCTCAACCAACCGCCGTCGCCGCGGCAGTTCGTTCCCGATATGCCCAGGCTTGCGCAACTGTCGCTGGCGATTCTTGTCGACTTGGGGGCGGCCGAACTCTACCGGCCGCCCACTCAACACTTCGATTCCGGTTACTTCATCGCATCATAGACTGCGAAGCTGTAGGCGCCTTCCGGTTTCCTGGTGATGACGGGATCCGATCCGCCCGACATCAAGGTCGCAACCGTTCGGTCGTAATCCTTGACATCCAGCTTGCCGTCGGCGGCGCCGAGCAGCTTGCCCACTTCCGTCATCATCCGTTTCTGGTCCTTTTCGGTCTTTGCACCGGTGGTATCGCCGGCCAGGATGATCTTGACGGCCTCGTCAGGATGGCTCTTAGCGTAGTCCCAGCCCTTCATCGAGGCCTTGACGAATTTCGCCATCCTGGCCACGAACGCCGGGTCCTTGAGATTCTTTTCCAGCACCCAGAGACCGTCTTCCAGCGTGGCGACGCCCTCGTCCTCATACTTGAAGACTACGAGTTGGCTCGGCTTGTAGCCGCCGTCAATCACCTGCCAATACTCGTTGTAGGTCATCGTCGAGACGCAGTCGGCCTGCTTCTGCAGCAGTGGATCGACATTGAAGCCCTGCTTGATGATCTTGATGCCAGTGGCCGAGCCGTCGGTCTTGATGCCAAGCTTCGACATCCAGGACAGGAAGGGATATTCGTTGCCGCCGTACCAGACTCCGATGGTCTTGCCCTTGAAATCGGTGGGCTTCTTGATGCCGGTTTCGGCGCGACAAGTCAGCTCGAGTCCGGACTTCTTGAAGGTCTGCGAGATATTGACCAGCGGCACGCCCTTTTCGCGCGACGCCAGCGCCGAGGGCATCCAGTCCACCACCACGTCGGCGCCGCCGCCGGCAATAACCTGCGGCGGGGCCACGTCCGGACCACCCGGCTTGATCCTGACGTCGAGCCCGACGTCCTTGTAGAAGCCCTTTTCCTTGGCCACGAAGTAACCCGCGAACTGGGCCTGCGCGACCCATTTCAGCTGGATAGTGACCGTGTCAGCCGCTTGCGCACTCGCCAGCGACAAGCCCATGGTCACGCCGGTCGCGAGTGCCAATACTTTTTTCATGCGATACTCCGAGCTTTAAGAACCCGCCGAGTCAGGTTCGATAGGATGGATGCCAAAAAGTGGCCGCGCGCTCGGCGAGCGCGACAAGTCCGTAAAAAGCCATTCCCGCGATCGCTGCGAGCGCGATTTCCGCCCACACCATGTCGATCGCCATTCGCCCTGCCTCCGTCGAGATGCGAAAGCCGATGCCCTGCGTCGGCGTTCCGAAGAATTCGGCCACGATCGCGCCGATCAGCGCCAGCGTGGCGTTGATCTTCAAGGCGTTGAAAATGAAGGGCAGCGCTGCCGGCAGATAGAGCTTCTTCAGCGTCTGCCGATGGTCAGCTCCGTAGGATCGCATCAGGTCGCGCTCCATGTGTCCGGATGCAGATAATCCGGCGAGCGCATTCACCAGCATCGGGAAGAACGTCACGAGCGCAACGACTGCCGCCTTCGAGGGCCAGTCGAAGCCAAACCACATCACCATGATAGGCGCGACGCCGACGAGCGGCAACGCCGAAAAGAAGTTGCCGAGCGGGAGCAGACCGCGCCCAAGAAAGGCAAAACGCTGCGCGACAATCGCGACCAATAACCCCGCGCCGCAGCCGATGGCATAGCCGATCAGCACGCCGCGAATAAAGGTCTGCACGAAATCCTGTCCGAGCGTTGGCAGGGACGCGGAAAACCTCGCCGCTGCCGCGCTCGGCGCCGGCATGATCACCGGTGAGACGCCGAAGCCGCGCACCAATACTTCCCAGAGATAGAAAACCACCGCGCCGAACAGCAGCGGAATCGCGAGATTGAGAACATGGCGCGATGCCCCGCTGCGCGGGCGCATCGACGCAAGCTCGGTCACGCACAACGCGGCGCTGAGCCAGACCGCAAGCACCATCACCCAAAAGCCCGCCGCCGCGGAGCCGGCGATGCCGGGATCGCGCAGCAATTCCAGCGTTGTCACTGCTGCGCCGACGGCACCGGCGAAACCAGGAAGCAACGCCCGGGATCCGCTGATACAGGCGGCAATCGCCAACATCAGCGCCGCAGCGACGGTGAACGCCAACAGTACCGGTCGCGCCGGTAACGCTGCCGCAGCCTCGCTTGAAAGCGGCAAGACCGGCGCCGCGAGCACGCCCGCCACTGAAAGGATAAAGCCCAACCGGCGCCTGCGTGCATTCACGGCCGCGTCCCCATTTGCCGCGCGACGCCGCGCTCGGTCAGACTCACCAAACCGATCAAGCCGGAAGCAAGGATCGCAGACGCCAGCAGCGCCGCCCATATCTGGATGGTCTGGCCATAATAGGAACCGGCCAACAGCCGCGCGCCGATCCCGGCTTCGGCACCCGTCGGCAGCTCGGCTACGATCGCGCCAATCAGCGAAATCGTAACTGCAACTTTCAGGCTGGCGAAGAGATAGGGGACGGACGCCGGCCAGCGCAGTTTCGACAGCACCTGCCGCGGGTTTGCCGACCATGTTCGCATCAGATCGAGCTGCATCGGATCGGGCGAGGTGAAGCCCTTCACCATCCCGATCGTGATCGGAAAGAAACACAGATAGGCCGAGATGATCGACTTCGGCAGCAGGCCCTGCAAACCCATCGCACCGAGCACCACGATGAAGATCGGCGCCAGCGCCAGGATTGGCACCATTTGTGAGCAGATAATCCAGGGCAGCAGGCTTTTTTCCAGCACGCGGCTGTGCACGATCATCAGCGCCAGGCCGATACCCAAAAGCGCACCCAGCACGAAGCCAAGCAGCGTCGCCGACAGCGTCACGGCCGAATGATAGACGAGGCTGCGCGGTGCCGACGGCGCGTAACCGAAGACCGAATCGGCGAATGCCTCGAGCACCTGGTGCGGCGCCGGCAGCAGCGGCCGCTCCGCGCTCATCGTCCCCGCGAGCAGGTCCGACATCGTGTAGGGCGTCTCCTCCCGTTCAAACCCGTCGCGCACCAGCGAAAGGTTCATCAGGACGGCCGCGATGTACCAGATTGCAATCAGCGCCAGGACAATCGTTACGATCGGCGCGTAGCGCTCCACCAGCGGATGCTGCCGCAACGTGCCGGCGCGCGAAACGGAGAAAGCGTGCGCGCTACCCGTCATAGGAATGCCCTGCGCGAAGGCCGACGCGCACGCGCTGCGCGATCTTCAGGAATTCCGGCGTCTCGCGAATTTCCAGGGTGCGGGCGCGCGGAAAATTGCAGTCGATGATATCGATGATGCGTCCCGGCCGTGGCGACATCACCACGATCTTGGTGGACAGGAACACGGCTTCGGGAATCGAGTGGGTCACAAACAGGACCGTCTTGCCGGTCTTGTCCCACAGTTGCAGCAACTGCTCATTGAGATGGTCGCGGACAATCTCGTCCAGCGCGCCGAACGGCTCGTCCATCAACAACAGCTCCGGGTCGAACGAGAGTGCACGGGCGATCGACACCCGCTGCTGCATCCCGCCCGACAATTGCCAGGGAAACTTGCGCTCGAAGCCGGTGAGGTTGACCAGCGCCAGATAACGCGCGGCGCGCTGCCGCTGCTCGCTATCGGAAAAACCCATGATCTCCAGTGGCAGCTTCAGGTTCTTCTCGATCGTGCGCCAGGGAAACAGCGCCGGCGCCTGAAACACGTAGCCGTATCTGCGTTCCAGCCGCGCCTGTTCCGCGCTCATGCCATTGACGAGAAGCGTGCCGGATGTCGCTTGCTGGAGATCGGCGATCACCCGCAGCATCGTGGTTTTGCCGCAGCCGGAAGGACCGATGAAGGAAACGAATTCGCCTTCCGCGACCTGCAGACTAACATTCGACAACGCATCGACCTTGCCGTCGGCCGTCTCAAACGTCAGCGAAACATTGCGAACGTCCACCGCCAGACGTTGCGGCGAAGGAATCAGTTCGGCCCTGGCATCCGCTGTACTGTTCATCGTGACCGGCTCGATTCGAACGATAAACGCCTCCCGCTTGTCCCGCGTCAGCGTAACGTCCGGCTCGTCCAGCTTCAATGCTTTCGACATTTGCAGGGCCATGCGCAAATACTGGCAAAGGCCGATGCAAATAGCGCGCTCAATGTTTGCGCATGCGGAGATATTAATGGGCAGCAATTACCAGTGAGGCCCGACCCGCGATTTCGCGACCCCGCGGGTCGTTTGAACTTCCAGAGGCCCCCAAACGACCGGCCGGCGTCCAGATGAAAATTGGTGTCTTGCCGAAATGGATTATCGCCCGATCATGTTCGGAAGGCTCATCCGGTCTTCGTCAGAACCGCCATCCGAGGATGTACCGCTTTGGCTGCGGTCGCGTAGCGGGATACGCCAAGCCCAGCGCACCGCACAATGTGATCCATCGGCGATATTTTAGGTGATACGCAGCCGATTTCTGCGAGGCCTGATCAAACGGCGCGCCGAGGAGGTTAACGGTCAAGCCAGCCCCGCCGGGACGGGGCTCGAATTGCCGTTGTGTTCGTTTGCGATATCGCTATACTTCAAACTTCGGCCACGGCCGTGCAGTTAATTTTTGGTGTAGGTGACCAGGCCCGTCTGCTTAGGCGGGCCGTCGCCGTTTAAGGGATCAAAGGCCTAAGGATATGAGGCCCAGGGATCGATGACTTAAGGATACATGGCAATGACTCGTTCCAACCGGGTTGACCATATCCGGATTACCTCGCATCCGGCACCGGGTGCCAAGCTCAACTTCCCCATCCACTGGGGCGCAGCCAGCGCGCGTGAACGCGGACCGGTGATCGGCACGGTATCGCGCCCGCAGGATCGCAATGTGATCGGCTCCCATGGCGGTTCCTATTCGGTCTACCGCGCGCTTGCCGTCTCGTCGGGCGCACTCGATCCGATCCGGCGCCCGGATCTCACCAACACTCACCCCGCCGAAACGATCGGGCCGTTCCCGCAATGGGCCGATCCACAGCGCATCGTCTCGCTCGATCCGTGGGGACATCTTGCGGCGCAAAACTACGCAACGGAGATCGCCGAAGGCATCGATATCCGCCCGAGCATCGCGATCACGCGCGCCCGTCTTGACCTGCCCGAGCTGAAGGCGGCGATCGAAGCCGGGCGGCTCAAGCAAGATGGCGAGGTCGTGCACGAGAACGGCAGCGTCTCCGTGGTCAAGATCGCGATCGATCCGGTTTGGTATCTGCCCGGCCTGGCACAGCGCTTCGCGACCACCGAAAACAATCTGCGCCGGCAACTGTTCGAACAGACTGCAGGCATGTTTCCGGAGCTGGTGACGCGACCCGACCTGCAGGTCTTCCTGCCGCCGATCGGCGGCACGACGGCATATTTGTTTGGCGACGTTACCAAACTGCCGGACCACCGCACCAGGATAACCTGCCGCGTGCACGACGAGTGCAACGGCTCCGACGTATTTGGCTCCGACATCTGCACCTGCCGTCCATACCTGCTTCACGGAATCGAGGAATGCGCGCGTGCCGGGCAAACCGGCGGTCTAGGCATCATCATCTACAATCGCAAGGAAGGCCGCGCGCTCGGCGAGGTCACCAAATTCCTCGTCTACAATGCGCGCAAGCGTCAGGAAGGCGGCGATGCCGCTGCCCAATATTTCGAGCGCACCGAATGTGTCGCCGGCGTGCAGGACGCGCGATTCCAGCAATTGATGCCGGACGTGATCCACTGGCTCGGCCTGAAGCGCATCGACCGCTTCGTTTCCATGAGCGACATGAAGCACGATGCGCTGACCAGCCAGGGCATCAAGATCGTCGAACGCATCCCGATCCCCGACGATCTTGTCCCGCCCGACGCCCATGTGGAAATCGCCGCAAAGAAGGCCGCCGGTTACTACAGCCCCGAGCCGCCACAGCCGCAGGACCTGATCAATTCGGTTGGCCGCCCGCTTGAAAATTATTGAGAGAGGACGGCCGTGTCGCTGGCAAATCTCGAGACGTCGGCCGCGCTGTCATTGTTGAATGCCAAGGCGGTTCGCGAGCGCGCACATCGCATGCTCGCGATCGGCCTCGAGGACAAGCTGCCGAATTTCCGCATCCACCTCGATCGCATGGACAGCGTGATCGAGCTGGTGCTGGAAACGACCCGCAAAGCCTATCCTTCATTCGAGGTGCCGTTTCATTCGCGCTGGCGGCACTTCGTCATGAATAATGACGATCGCTGGGCTGACATTGCCGACCAGACTAAATGGCCCGATCGCGCTGCCCGCGCCCGCGCTGAATTTGATCTGGCCATCGTCAGCGTCTTCCTCGACGCCGGCGCAGGCCCGGCATGGCGCTATCATGATCCAGAGACCGGGCTGGCTATCGGCCGCTCGGAGGGTTTGGGATTGGCCAGCCTCGCCATGTTTGCGGCCGGCGCGTTTTCGGCCAATCCGCATCAGCCCCTGCGGGTCGATGCCGATGTCCTGGCTAGTCTCACCGTTGCCGATCTGAAGCGCGGCTTGCAGGTTTCCGATAGCAATCCGCTGGTCGGCCTTGAAGGCCGCGTTGACTTGTTGCGCCGCCTCGGCACGCTGGTGGCATCGAAGCCGGATGTTTTCGGCCGCTTCGACTTACCGCGGCCCGGCGGCCTGTTCGACCGATTGGCGATGCTGGCGGATAATAGCCAACTTCCCGCTCCAACGATCCTCTCCGAACTCCTGCAGCAGCTCGGACCGATCTGGCCATCGCGGCTGACGTTGGGCGGCGTCGCGCTCGGCGACTGCTGGAAGCATCCGGCGCTGACGACAAGGGATGCGACCAGCGGCTTGATGCCGCTTCACAAGCTCTCGCAATGGCTGGCCTATTCCCTGATCGAGCCGCTGCAAACGGCCGGCATCCGCGTGACCGATATCGATGGCCTCACCGGCCTTGCAGAATACCGTAACGGCGGGCTGTTCATCGATGCCGGCGTGCTCGCGTTTCGCGACGCAGAAGATGCGCAACGCGAGCATGAGGTTGCATCATCGCTGGTGGTGGAGTGGCGCGCGTTGACGGTGGCGCTGCTCGACCGCGTCGCAGATGGAATGCGACAACGGCTTGGGCTCGACGCCACGTCGCTGCCGCTGGCCAAAGTTCTTGAAGGTGGAACCTGGGCCGCGGGCCGAGGGCTGGCGCGCGAACGCCGCGCCGATGCGTCACCTCCCGTTAACGTCATCAGTGACGGCACTGTATTCTAGGAGCAGGGACAGCATGGACGGCGTCACAATCGTTGGTCACCCGCTGGTGCAGCACAAGCTGACGCTACTGCGGAAAAAGGATATTTCGACCAAGTCGTTTCGCGAGCTCCTCAAAGAGATCGGGATGCTCTTGTGTTACGAGGTCACCCGCGACTTGCCGCTGGCCGACGTCGATATCGAAACGCCGCTTGCCCATATGAAGTCGCCGCGGATCGCGGGCAAGAAACTGGTGTTCGCGCCGGTGCTGCGGGCCGGCGTCACTTTCGCGGAAGGCATGCTCGATCTGGTGCCGAACGCGCGGGTCGCCCATATCGGCCTCTATCGCGAACCGGAGACCTTCGTGGCGGTGGAGTATTTCTTCAAGGCGCCGAGCGATCTGCACGAGCGGCTGGTGATCGTCATTTCCCCGGTCTTGGCGACGGCCAACTCCGCGGTCGCAGCGGTCGACCGCTTGAAGGAACGCGGCGCGACCGACATCCGACTGGTGTGCCTGATCGGCGTGCCGGAGGGCATCGAGCGGATGCGAGGCATTCACCCTGACGTCCCGATCTGGCTTGCCGCAGTCGACGACGGGCTGGACGAAAACGCCTTTATTCTGCCGGGTCTTGGCGATGCCGGCGACCGCGCTTACGGCACCAAATAGATCACCCGCAGGCGGTCAAAATCGCGGAGTCCATTCGCTGCTCTTGTCAGGTACCGACGCGAAGCGGCGCGCGCTGCTTTCGAAGAAACGCAATGACCGAAAGCGCGGTGATACGCCCCGTCTTCGGATTTTCCGACGGGATATTCTCGATCGACATGGAAAACCGGGCAGAGTCGGATTCCACCTCGACCCGGTGCACGTTGCGCGTTAGCGAAGGATCGGCCCAGATTTCCAATCGCGTCCGGTCGGGGCCTATCCCGGCGAGCGACAGCGCGACAGCCACATTCAGGTTTGCCGGAAAGCCTTTTGCGGCCTCCCGCGCCGTGCCGTCGAATATCCGGAGCGGTTCGGTGATTTTATCGATGTCGATGTTGTTCTCGACGAGAAAAGGCGCGCCCGCGAGGCCCTGGACCGGCTTTCGGGTCACCATTCGGACCGAATGAATCTCACCGACGGCCGCTGCGGTCACGGCGTCAAGGCCGATCAGCGCGCCGGTTGGCACCACGATTTGTCCACCATTCCGTTTTGCAAGTTCGATCAGATCCTCATTTTCGAGAAGCGCGCCGGCGCTGAGGACGATCGCGGTTTTTCCGTTTGTGACAAAGGGGGCAACGATCGACCTCACGAGCTTCGCCGGTGCGCACTCGATCACGATATCGGCAACATCGGCGAGCTCTTCGATCGGCAGCACGGTGGGCTTTGTCGTCAAATGGCCAAGCCAGTCTTGATGCTTCTCGGGGTGTTGCGCCGACACCGCGGCAAGAACCAGTCCGTCTATTCCCCGGTCCAGCGCCTCCGCGACCTTTCTCCCGATCGGCCCCAGACCGGCAATCGCAACCCGCAATTTGGCTTCCTCGCTTTTCGACATCCGTTGGCTTCTCTCTTCCTATATCCGCGCCGTCACGGTGCTTGTGCCACAACTTTCGCAGGAATCATATTGGCCACCCCGGCTCCCGGTGAAGCCCTTTCGCCCCTACGCTGAGCAGACTCCGGTGCCCTTGCCACGCAATCGAAGTCCTGCCTTGGGCTAGCTCCTCGATCGCCTGAAATATGATCTTTTGATCCCGGCAAAAATCGGGTTTGCTTGGCTCGGCATTAGGCGCAGCGGCCAGCGAACATAGGGTTCTCTGCAAGGAGCAGCACATGAACGGACTTGGCGGACTTAACAAATCGCCCGAAGGCGTCGTGATCGGGCTGGTGCAGCTGCAATTGCCCGTTGTCGCGACCACGGCCGACCTCGCCCGGCAAACCGACCGCATCGTTTACATGGTGGGCAAGGCACGCCGCAATCTCGGCACCATGGACCTCGTCGTGTTCCCGGAATATTCGCTGCACGGCCTGTCGATGGACACCAACCCCGCGATCATGTGCCGGCTCGACGGTCCGGAAGTCGCGGCGTTCAAGAAGGCCTGCATCGACAACAAGATCTGGGGCTGCTTTTCGATCATGGAGTTCAACCCCGACGGCTATCCCTATAATTCGGGCCTGATCATCGACGATCACGGCGAGATCAAATTGTATTACCGTAAATTCCATCCGTGGATTCCGGTCGAACCGTGGGAGCCCGGCGACATCGGCATTCCCGTGATCGAGGGCCCCAAGGGCGCCAAGATCGCGCTCATCATTTGCCATGACGGCATGTTCCCCGAAATGGCGCGGGAGTGCGCCTACAAGGGCGCCGAAATCATGATCCGCACGGCTGGCTATACCGCGCCGATCCGCGAGAGCTGGCGCTTCACCAATCAAGCGAACGCGTTCCAGAACCTGATGGTGAAACAGCGAACGTCTGCATGTGCGGATCGGATGGCTCATTCGATTCGATGGGCGAAGGCATGATCGTGAATTTCGACGGCAGCATTCTCGCCCATGGCACCACGGGACGGCCTGACGAGATCATCACCGCGGAGGTACGCCCCGATCTGGTGCGCGAGGCGCGGATTCACTGGGGCGTCGAGAACAACATCTATCAGCTCTGGCACCGTGGCTACGTCGCGGTGAAGGGTGGCGCGATGGATTGTCCCTACACCTTCATGCAGGACATGGTGGCCGGCACATTCCGCCTTCCATGGGAGGATCAGGTCAAGGTCACCGACGGCACACCTTGCGGTTTTCCGACGCCGACGCGCATGTTTGGCGCGAAGACCGGCAATGCGGCGGAGTGATCATCGCCGATCCGGACCGGGCCCAATTTCCTATTCGAAGTTCAAAGAGCCAAGACGCGGACACTGTCATTGCGAGCGTCAGCGAAGCAATCCATCGTGCCGCAAGGAAAGAAAGAATGGATTGCCTCGTCGCTGCCGCTCCCTTGCGCAAACGCTTTGCGTTTGTCGCAGGCAATGACGTCGGAACACAGTTTCGCATTCTCGCCGCGTTATTCACGCGAGTTTTGCCAGAACGTTTCGCTCTCTGAATTCAGAGGGCGCAGGGAAAGCCGGGTGCCGATTGCACCCATGGGTCCCGTGCAACAAAAAGCACGGGGGTAGGACCACAGGTGAAACCGGAAAACACTCCGGCTTTCCCTGCGCGATGGTTTTACGGTTTCCTTCGCGCTCTCCCCGGTGACCGGGCTTGTTTGCCACCGTCATCCCTGAGAAGTTCTCAAGAACTTGACACCAGCGTCGGGGCGTCAGGACCACACGACTTCGCCGTCCGCATCAGCACCGCTCGTCAGCGCGCCGCCAAAGCGTCCACCGCATCCCGCACCCAACGTCCGTGACGACCGCGAAGCGCCCCTCTTGCAGGGACGGGATGCGCGGGATGTTGCCGGTGATTTGGGGTTGGGATCAAGGACGCCGAATGCGGCAGATTGGCACGACGGGCAAAGGCGAAGGCGGTGGTCCTTTCCAACGCGTCCCAAAGCCCCCATCCGGCGCAGGCTCGGCAAGAGCGCCAAGGCTGCGGAATAACCGTTGCGCAACGCCCCTTGTGTCCGAAAAACCTGCCAGAATGAGCGAACGGGCGGTTCTGCAAAACCGCCCGTCGCTGGAACTGAGCCCGTTACGCCCCAAAGGCGGCAGAGCCTGGTGATCAGAGCGAGGGACAGCTCCGGTATCTTCCTCAACCCGAACAGTTGAAAGGGCTTCGAGCCCGAACCGAGCAAGGAAGGGAGTGGATGATGGCACAGAACGATCTCGTTGTCGTCGGTATCGATGTGGCCAAGGACAAGGTGGATGCCTGCATTCGCCGGTTCAAATTGCGGCAGACTTTCCTGAACAATCCCCAAGGGCGCCGCAAGCTGATTGCCTGGCTTCGCAAATACCAAGTGGGTAAAGCGGTGATGGAGGCAAGTGGCGGTTACGAGCGTGAATGGCGCAACGTGCTACACAACGCCGGCATCGAGGTGCGGATTGTCGATCCCAGGCGGGTCCGCAATTTTGCGCTGTCGGCCGGACGTTTGGCGAAGAACGATCCGATCGACGCGGAGATGATCGCCTGGTTCGCTGAAACGTTTAGCCAAGCACCGGGCCAGATTCCTGATGCCGCGCGTGAGGAACTCGCGGCGCTGGCGAAAGCGCGCAAGGCCCTGATGGACGTCAAGATCCGACTGCAAGCTCAGAACGAGCATGCGGCACCGGAACCGGCTCGGAAGGCCCATGCGCGCATCTTGAAGAGCCTCGCCGCCGAAATCGACAAGCTTGAGGCCGCAATCTCCGCCAAGGTCAAGGCCACACCGGAGTTCGCCGAGCGTGCCGAGATCATCCAGAGTGTTCCGGGCCTCGCGCAAACGACGTCCGCAATCCTCATTGCAGGGATGCCAGAGCTCGGACAGGTCAGCGACGAGGTCGCCGCGGCCTTAGTCGGGCTCGCTCCTTATGACGATGATAGCGGCAAGCGGCGCGGCGAGCGCCACATCAAGGGCGGCCGCCGCTGGGTGAGAAACGCCATCTACATGCCCTGTCTCGGCGCAGCGACGCAGAACAACCCGGTGCTTAGGGCTTTCTATCAGCGTCTGATTGCCAAGGGAAAGGAGCCGAAGGTTGCGCTCGTTGCCTGCATGCGCAAGCTGATCATCATCCTCAACACGATGCTCGCACGCCGCCAGAAATGGAATCCTGGCGCTCACGCCATAGCTTGACTGCGAGCCCTCTTACTGCGCTCGGTCCCCGACCAGGCGTATGACCGTCCTCCAAGACCGCTAAACGGGCGGGGTCAAGGCCGTCAGCCGCCAAAGGCCGGGGCGCGTCAGCGCCAGCCTTCAGGCCGACCGATGCCCGGTCTTACCTAACAGCACAGTTGCTCTTGTGAGCGCGAGACAAGGGGTAGGAATCACCGATTTCGGAAAAAACGAAAGAGAAATATTTTTGCGTTGGGGGACTGGACAACCCAAATCAGGTTGAAATACTTCATGAAATCGCGTTTTTGGCGCACGCGACTTTGCGGGATTTTTGTATCTCAGCGAGTGTACCGTGGTCAAAAATCCAAATGATTTGCGCCAACTCGGCAAATCACTTGATGGCGTCGTTACAACGATGGGCATTGTCTCAGTCTGAATTTGGCTAAGGCTCTCCGTGAAATCGAGGGCGAAGAGACTAAGCAGACTTTCTGCGTCCCCGACCTTCGAGGGTCCGGGCTAGACGAACAGCGGCTCAACGAAGGGCCTCGTCGTTCGAGACGCACGGCGTCGCCGCGCTCCTTGTATTAGGCTGATTTGCTATTTTGTGCTCGTTCCATGAGGAACGACCGGCTCCAAAGCCTTTTGGGCTGCTGGTGAGAAAGATCGCTGTCGGCTCTTCATCGGGCCCGGGTGTTTGAAGAAATCTGGGGTTTCGCATCACAAGGGCGGCGCTGCGTTGGCTTGCATCATTGTGATGCTCGTTGGCGTGCGCTATGGCTTCGCCGTCGCTAAAGATGAGGCTAGTGCAAAAATTCGTGTAGTGATCGCCGCCAAAAACATCCCGGTAGGAAGCACTTCCCCAAGTATAGATGCGAAAACCTCCTTCCGGGTCTTGGACGCGCATCATTTCGTCGCCGTTGAACGGACGTTCGGCGACGCTCTCGAGCATTTGTTGTTCGCCGCCCGAGAGCAAACCCGCGGCGGTGTTCAGGCGCGACACACCTCGGCAAGTGCCTAGGGATTGCGAGAGAAAATCCGCGCGCCGTACCGCCGTCGCCGATCGAAAAAATACGAAGAGTACTTCGTATTGCGACCCGAGCTTGCGATGTGCGCGGCAGCAATCTTTCCGGCGTTGCCGCTTTTGAGGCACGGTGCACAGATTGTAAGCGCCTGCCCCATACCCCGCGGTCCACCCCTTCAAGTGGTGGCTGTCGTCGCTTTGTCGCCGCTGGAACTCGCGGCCACAATGCGCTGCATCATCGCGATGAACCGCTTCTGCTCCGCCTTGCTCAAATCCGCCACGGTCTCGCGGTGGGCGGCGCGTGCCGACGCCTCCATCTGGCGCAGCAGGCTTGCGCCGGCCTTGGTCAGCCGGCACATCTGCGCCCGGCGATCCCGGCGGTGAACGGTGCGCTCGATAAATTTACGAGATTGCAAGCGCTTAAGCGCGCCGGTGGTGGTGGTGCGATCGAGGGCCACGTCAGCGGCCAGCGTGGTCTGGTCGGCGGTTCCGCGCCGGGCCAGCGCGGACAGCAGGCTATATTGCAGCGGGGTGACATCAAAGGCGGCGCATTTCTTCTGAAACAGCGCGACGTGGATCTGATGTAGCCGCCGGATCAGAAAACCCGGTCTTTGTCCGAGCGGCCAGGAATTGCTGCTCTTGTGCACTGCCATCTTGGTCATCGCTAACCACTCTGTCCTTGCCTATGCTGCACGAATTTGATGCAATCTAAGTCACAATGGTTGGTGTATGAAAATACGAAGCATACTTCGTAATTGGCCGGCACGATACACCGGCACCGGAAGAGGAGATCGGCCATGTCCGTGAGCACCACATTCGACCTGCTGCTGCGCGGGGGGCGCGTCATCGATCCGGCCTCCAGCATCGACGGCTTGAAGGACGTCGCCATCCGCAACGGCAAGATTGCCGCCGTTCAATCCGACATTTTGCCGACCAGCGCCAGGGAGATCGTCGATGTCACCGACAAGATCGTCCTGCCAGGACTGATCGATACCCATGCGCATGTCTATCAATACGTGACGGGCCGCTTCGGCGTGAACGCCGACATGGTAGGCGTTCAATCCGGTGTCACGGCACTGGTCGATCAGGGCGGACCGTCCTGCATGACCCTGCCGGGCTTCCGGCACTTCGTTGCGGAGAGCTCCAGGTCGCGGACCTACGCCTTCCTCTCGGCCTATCTGGTGGGAGGCCTGGAGGGACACTATTACCCCAACCTCTACAGCCCCGACTGCGTCGATGTCGAGGCCACCGTGAAAGCGGCGAAGGCCAACCGCGACATCGTTCGCGGCATCAAGGCCCATGCCGAAATCGGCGGCTTCGCGCGCTGGGGTATCCGCGTGATCGAGATGGCGACCGAAATCGGGCGTCGCGCCGACCTGCCGGTCTATGTGCATTTCGGGCAGCTCTGGGGCCTGCCGGAGAGCGGCACCAATGGTGAAGATGTCGATACGATTTTGGAGCGGGTGATTCCCCTGCTTCGTTCCGGCGATATTCTGGCGCATCCGTTCACACGTCACCCCGGCGGCTTCGTCAATCGCCGGGGCGAAGTACATCCCGTGATCCAGGCGGCGCTCGACAAGGGATTGAAGGTCGACGTCGGCCACGGCAGCCACTTCTCCTATCGCCTTGCCCGCAAGGCGGTCGCCGCCGGCATCATTCCAACCACGCTGGGAGCCGATATCCACGGTTACAACACGCATGTGCCGGCGCCGGCCGGAACACCCGACCAGCATGCCGACGACGAGAACCATCCTTTCGCGGGCCAGGCCAAATTCAGCCTGGTGCAGGCGATGAGTTCGATGATGGCGCTCGGTCTGACGCTGGAGCAGGTGGTGCCGATGGTAACCTCGCATCCAGCCGAGGTGCTCGGGCTTTCGGATGTCATCGGCGCGTTGCGGCCCGGCATGGATGCAGACGTCACGGTACTCACACAGATGCACGGGCGTTACATCTTGCGCGACAATGAGAAGACGGAAGTAATTGCCGACAGCCTGTTGCAACCGGCATTCTGCCTGCGTGCGGGCGAGCGCTACGACGCTATCGCTCCGATCTTGCCGCGTGCGGTGGCCGCCTAGCCGCCCACGGCAGCTTCGCGTGATGCGGCCGTAGCCGCTCCGACGTCAGGCGTGTTGGACGCGCTTGCCGGCGAGCACCGTTTCGGACGGGAACAACCTTTGACGGCCGGTGCGCGTACCTTTGTAATTGTCGAGAAATTCGAAGGTACCCTCACGTAACTCCATAATCGTAACGTCGGCCGGCGCGCCCACATTGAGGGTGCCGCGGTCGTCGAACGCCGGGAAGCAACGCGCCGCGTTGACCGTCGCACCTGCGATGATCCGGCTGAGCGGCATGCCGAACATGATGAACTTTCGACATGACGTTCGGCAGATCAACGACGCCAGTGGTCTTCGATGTCGTGCTCCAGTCGGTGGAGAAGGTGTCAGGCCACAAGCCCTGTCTGGTCGCTTTCTCGACCGTGTCCCAATCAAAGTGATCGGAGACGCCGTTGCCGAAGTCGAAGACAACACCGCGACGGCGCGCGGCCATGACTTCCGGCAACAGGATGCCCTTGTCGTCCAGGATACCGTTCTTTCCGGGAGCGTATATATGCGTGACGATGTCGCCGCGTTTGAGCAACGCAAGAATCGCGCGTAGCGGCGAGTAATTCTGACCCACATGGATCATGACCGGCAGATTGAAGGGCGCCGCGGCCTCCTGTGCGCGGCGCAGCGCTTCGAGGTCGTTGGCGCCCGCTACGTTGTCCGACAAGCGCGCCTTGACGCCGACAACGACGTCACGGTTGCGGGCAATGGCACCTTGCGCCAAAGCCACATTCGCCGCATTGAGGTCATGCAGCTCGCCGCCGGGAGCGATGATACCGGTGCGCGCGATATTGACCAGGCAGCGGCCGATCTGCGGTGCGCCCCGCGCAATCGCGGCAACCGCATCGATATTGTCTGCCCCGCCGCTGCCGGCATCGACCCAACCAGTCACGCCGTCCTGCAGGCACATCGGCGGACCGTCCTTGCTGCGGCCTGCATGGGTGTGAATGTCGATCAGACCGGGGGCGACGATTTTGCCGCGCGCATCAATCGTCTCGGCGGCGTCGGCCGCAATGTTGGCTTCGACCGCCGCGATCCTGCCGCCTGCTATCGCCAGGTCACGCGCCGCGTCGAGCCCGGTGGAAGGATCAATGACGCGCCCACCCCTGATGACGAGGTCATAGGTCGCCGCGAATGCCTTCGGCATGCGGGCTAACAGCGCGGCGCCGGTGGCGCACACCAATTGGCGTCGGCTCATCATGATCAGCGTCCTCCCTCGCAGGTCTTTCGACGATCTGCTTTATGGCCGCCAAGCTAAGCTCGGCAGGAGGGGCAAAGCTAGGCTCATAATTTCATTCCGGGCCTGCACCGACCGGTGGGCCGCCGGGTGGCCGATGCAGGAATGAGATCGACACAAACGCGCCAATCCAGGAGCCGGCCGCGGCAAAGCCGACATAGACCCAGTTTTCGGTGTAGCTGATCACGGCGTAAGAGGAGAGCAGGTACCAGACGCTGCTCCAGCTCGCCGCCGGTATCCGCCTCCGAGCCACCACGGCGGAGGTGAACATGACATAGACCGCATCCGTTGCGGCTGTTGCAACCAGCACGGCGGTGGCAGTCAACGGATCGATCGACGTCATTTGATTTCCCCTTTCATCCGATTTTTCCTGCGGCAGCATTGATTTTGCATCCGCGGCATCCACCGTCCACCCTATTCGCTTGGATCTCCGGCCTCGGCAATCCCGTTTGGCGGTCGGCCCGCGGCAAATTCGAACCGATCCTTCGATCAACCAACTTGCATGCTGGTGAGAAACAGAATTAGCTGTGTCACGACAGCGCTGTTCGTGCCGAGAGCTGCTCAACGACGGAAAGTATGGCAAACATCTGGGCGCGGAAATCGACCGCAGCGTTGCTGAGCGAGGCCGCCCAAGTCGACGGGGAGGACCGGCATCCCCTGAAGCGGACCCTGTCTGCGCTCAATCTGATCGCGCTCGGGATCGGCGGGATCATCGGCGCCGGAATCTTCGTCCTCACCGGGCATGCCGCGGCGGCCAATGCAGGACCTGCGGTCTCCGTCTCGTTTCTCCTTGGAGCGGTCGCCTGCGCCTTTGCAGGATTGTGCTATGCCGAGATGGCCTCGGCGGTGCCGATCAGCGGGAGTGCGTATACGTATGCCTATGCGACACTTGGCGAACTGATCGCCTGGATCATCGGCTGGGACCTGATCCTCGAATACGCCGTGGGTGCGACCACGGTCGCAATCGGCTGGTCTGGATATGTGGCCAGTCTGGCAAGGGATTTTGGGCTGAACCTCCCGGCACGATTTGTCTCCGCGCCGCTCACCTACGATGCTGCCCGGCACGCGTGGTCGCTTACCGGCGCGGTCCTGAACCTGCCGGCAGCCTTTGTCATCCTTGTCGTCACCTCGCTCCTGGTCCTGGGCATACGGGAGACGGCGCGGTTCAACAATCTCATCGTGGCGATCAAGCTTGTTGTGATCGCGCTTTTCATCGTCTGCGCCGCGCCCGCTTTCAGCACCGCAAACTGGATCACGGCGGGCAATCCCGAAGGGGCTTTCATCCCGCCCAATGCAGGGGTCGGGGTCTATGGCTGGTCGGGCCTCGTCCGCGGCGCGGCCGTGGTATTTTTTGCCTATATCGGATTCGATGCCGTCTCGGCGGCGGCGCAGGAGGCGAAGAATCCGATGCGGGATATGCCCATTGCCATTCTCGGCTCGCTGATGATCTGTATGATACTCTACGTCCTGGTTGGCCTGGTGCTTACCGGCATTGTTCCCTTCGACAGATTGAATGTTCCCGATCCGATTGCGGTGGGCATCGATGCGGCCGGGGTCGGCTGGCTCTCACCGTTTGTGAAATTGGGAATCGTTTTCGGCCTGACCTCGGTCATTCTGGTGATGCTGCTGGCGCAGCCAAGAATCTTCCGCGCCATGGCGCATGACGGTTTGCTTCCCCCGGCTGCCGCTAAAATACATCCGCGCTTTCGCACGCCCCACGTCTCGACGATCTCGACGGGCGCGATCGTCGCAATCCTCGCCGCGCTCCTGCCGATCGGCCTCGTCGGTGAACTCGTCAGCATCGGGACATTGTTCGCATTCGCGGTAGTATCCATCGGCGTGCTGGCGTTGCGCATTACCCAGCCAACGCTCGATCGTCCCTTCAAGGCGCCCGCCATCTGGATCGTCGCACCGGCCGGAGCTGCGACCTCGATCTTCCTGATGTTCGGTCTCCCGGTGGACACATGGCTGAGGCTGACCGTCTGGCTGGCGATCGGGCTCGTGATCTATTTTGCCTATGGGGCCCGACACAGCCGGATCGCCAACGCTCCGGGAGACCTCATCGAGGTCCAGGCTGCCGACCCGTCATCAGGACGCAGACGTTGACCGCAAGACCTAAAGCGTTCGCGCCTCCGCCAGGTGGAAGTATCACGCTGCCGGGTATTCACTTTCGCGGCCGGCCCCGCTTTGCAAAGACGAGGCCCTGTGAATCAGCCGTGCTACGAAGCAGGCCTGCGAGCTTGAGCGCTTCGTTACGCTCCCGGCCTGGGGGCAACAGGCGGGCCCGCTCCAATGCGTCCGCCGCGCGGATTTCCCAGTCAACCCTGTCAGACCCAGTTTCGGTTTCTGTGCTCATGATTCAGCTAGCTGCGACTATCAAGCCCATCGGAGAGCCGGGCAAGACTGCCGGCTACCCAAAGAACTCCAACGGGGACAGCGTTATTCCCCGCATCTAATGTTTTTATGACGAGAACATGTTCCTGCCGGCCACCGCGCATATAGCCCGGAAGCATCGCTGCCGCGAACATCTTCACACTGAATTGACCGGGACCTAAGCTAGCGGCAGGTGTCGATTGGGGCGGCGGGTTAGCGGCCTCAACCGGTGAGGAAAAATGCGTTCGCTGCCACTTGCCATTGAGACATCGATCTTGATGGATCAATGCAGCCGGGCGGGACGGGCTGTCGCCAGTATCCGCCGATATCGCGCGCATTTTCGCCGCAGGGGCCGGCGACCGTCTCAGACGCGAAAACTGTTCAGTTCGTCAACGTTCCCCATTGCGACGTCATGCGCTCGGCGCCGCGCTGCGACAGGGCAAAGATTGTAAACGTCGGATTTGATGCACCCTCGGTGGGAAAGATGCCGGGCCCCGCAACCCACAGGTTCGGGATTTCGTGGCTCTGGCCGTAGCTATCGACGACCGAATTGGCCGCGCTCGTCCCCATGATGGTGCCACCCAACAGATGGCTGGTCGGCATCGCGCCACGCGCCGACCATGCCTCTTTCGCACCGCTCGCCTTGGCGATCTTCAGCCCCTCTTCGAGATTGGCATTCCACAGTGCCACCGCATCAGAATCGAAACTGTGGGTCAGCCGTCCCAGCGGCATGCCGAACTGGTCCTTTTCGCTGGCTAATTCGACGCGATTTTCCATGTTCGGCTGTTCTTCGCCGAACGCCTTGATCCCGGCAAGATTGCGTGCGGCCCGTTTCATGTAGTCCGCCAAATCTTGTCCGAACAGATCGCGACGGGAATTGGCGAGATCGGCCGTCTTCAAAGCGAACCCCGCCGTCACGAAAGAACTGCCAAACGCGCCCTGGTGACTGGTCTTGGGATAGCGTTCGTACGACATGTACTGCACGCCAACCGTGCCCATGTGATTCTGGACATCCTCGTCGAACATCGCCCATGTCGAGGCCACGTGATGCGACATCATGAAACGGCCGACCATGCCGCTTGCGTTGCCAAGACCCTTGGGATGCTTGTCGGTTGCGGAGTTCAGCAACAGCCGCGGATTCTGCGCCGACCATGCGGCCAGCAGCACCACGCTTGCTTCCTGGATCTGCTTTTGATGCTTGTCGTCGTAATATTCGACGCCGGTCACCCGCGTACCGGCCTGATTGGTGAGGACACGCGTCGCCGTGGACCAGGCGCGAACCTCGGCACCGGCCTTGCGCGCCTCGCCTAGATAGGTCACTTGCGGATTGGCCAGTGCGCCGATCGGACAGCCGACGTGACACCATCCGTCATAGAGACAGGCGGGCCGTCCCTTGAATGCCACAGAATTCATGCCGACCGGCGCCGGCACCATGGGAATGCCTGACGCTTCAAGTGCCTTAAGCCATATGTCGCCGTTCCGGAAGGTCTTCATCGGCGGCATCGGATAGGGCTCGCCGGCGGGCCGCCATTTTTCTTCGGCCTTGGCGTCACCGGAAACACCGATCTCGCGCGCGACCTTGTCATAGAACGGCGCAACGTCTTCATAAGAGATCGGCCAATCCTGTCCGCGACCGTGCTCGCTCTTCATCCTGAAATCGGTCGGCAACAGCCGCGGAAAATTGGCGAAGTAGTGCAGTGCGGCGCCGCCGACGCCCCATCCGCCCTGCGCGGCGTAGGCCATCGGATTTTTGCCCTCAAGGAGTATTGGCGCGCCGGCGGGTTTGACCCGGCGGCCCCAGATCTCGGAGCTGATGAGATCAGAAAGCTCCCAGTCCGGGCCGGACTCCAGCAAGACAACCTTCTTGCCGGCCTTCGCGAGAACCGACGCATAGACCGAACCCGACGCGCCTGCGCCGACGACGACAACATCTACTTTTTCGTTGCCCATCTCACCACCTCTTTTCCGGTGGAATATGCGGCATATAGGGGATGCCCAGCGCCTCGTAGCCTTCCATCGTCCCGTAAACGACATCGACGGCGTCCGCGCGCAGCACGGTGTAAACCGCCGTACCCGGCCTTCCCGTCCAGCCCTCTATCTTGTTCTGCCGCATGCGATCGACAAACTCACGCTGATCACCGGCCGACAGCTGGGCAAAATCCTTTCCATAAATCCGGCGGCTGGTCTCGTCCACCGTGACGATAGCGGTTCGGTAGAAATCGGCGAACGGCGGGCGGAAGTTGAGGATGCGGGCCTGAAGCAGGGATTCGTGCGGCGGCACCGAAAGCTGCTGATCGATGTAGTGCGCGATACCCGCCTCGCGCGCCTGAGGCACCAGCGTCTCGCCGAGCGCCTCAAGGGTCTCGCCCTGATAGGCATCGAGAAGCCGGAAGGGCACGTTGCGCGCCCTCGCCTCTCCGGGCGCCATGACGACTTCAACGCCCCCTACGGAAAAAGCCAGCGCCCCCAAAGTCGCGCCTTTGACGAAGCCGCGCCGACCAATGTTTGCCATGGTCTGCTCCTCCCGGAGATTTTCTTGTTTTCCTTCGCAGAGGACTGCGAAGGATTTCCGGCATTACTGGGCAGCTGTGGCCGTTAGTCAAGACTATCTGCGCGGTCTCGCCTCGCATTCTCGAAGGGTCAGCGCTCCGCGAATGCCTTTTCGACGACGAACTGGGCCGCTTCGCCGTGATTGCCTTCAACAAATCCCCTGCCCGACAACAGGGCGCGGGTGTCATGAACCAGCGCCGGACTGCCGCAGATCATGACGCGATCATGTTCAGCTTCAAGCGCGGCCAGTCCGATATCGCCAAACAGCTTGCCTGAATTGATCAGGTCGGTGATCCGTCCGCGATTGCGGAAGGGATCGCGCGTCACTGTCGGATAATAGATCAGCTGGTTGCGCACCATTTCGCCGATCAATTCGTCGTTCGGCAATTGCTTGGTGATCATCTCGCCATAGGCCAGCTCAGCGACGCGGCGGCAGCCGTGCAGCAGCACCACTTTCTCGAAGCGCTCATAGGTCTCCGGATCCTTGATCACGCTGAGGAACGGCGCGAGCCCGGTGCCGGTACCGATCAAATACAGATTGCGGCCATCCTCGAGATTGTCGATGACGAGCGTCCCGGTCGCCTTGCGGCTGACGATGATCTCGTCGCCCTCTTTAAGGTGCTGGAGACGCGAGGTCAGCGGCCCGTCCGGCACCTTGATCGAGAAGAACTCGAGCCGGTCCTCATAATTGGCGCTGGCAACGCTGTAGGCGCGCAGCAGCGGCTTCTCGCCGACCTTCAAACCGATCATCGTGAATTCGCCGTTGCGGAAGCGGAACGACGGATCGCGGGTGGTGGTGAAGCTGAACAGCGTATCGGTCCAATGATGGACGTGAAGGACGCTCTCATGGTTGAAATTGCTCATCTCGCCGCCTCCACTCTACGGGCCGGACCCGCGCCGGTTAACTCATTTGTACACATTCATTTGTATACAAACAAATAATCCGACTTGATCCCGCCGTCAAGCCGCGCGCAAGATGCCCTTCCCGCCCGCGAACACATTGAACAAAAAGGAAAAACCGATGGCCCACGATGCACCCCAGGCAGCCGGTCCGACCAAGCTCGTGATCCGCAATATCGGGCTGATGCTCTCAGGCGCCCTGGAGAAGCCGATCCTGGATGCCGACACGATTGTCGCCGTCAACGGCAAGATCACCGCCATCGGCCGCGCCAAGGACGTCGATACCGAAGGCGCCACCACCATTGTCGACGCCAACGGCACGACGGTCGCGCCCGGCCTGATCGACAGCCATGTTCATCCCGTCGCCGGCGACTGGACGCCGCGGCAAAACCAGATCGGATGGATCGACAGCTTCCTGCACGGCGGCGTCACCACCATGATCTCTGCGGGCGAGGTTCACATGCCCGGCCGGCCGCGCGACGTCGTCGGGCTGAAGGCGATGGCGATCTTCGCGCAGCGCGCGTTCTGGACGCTTCGCCCCGGCGGCGTGAAGGTTCACGCCGGCGCGCCCGTGATTGAATGCGAAATGGTCGAGGACGATTTCAGGGAATTGGCCGCGGCCGGCGTCAAGCTGCTCGGCGAAGTCGGGCTTGGCGGCGTCAAGGATGGTCCGACCGCGCGCAAGATGGTCGGATGGGCGCGCAAATACGGCATCCAGAGCACGATTCACACCGGCGGCCCATCGATCCCCGGCTCCGGCCTGATCGATAAGGACGTGGTGCTGGAAGCCGACACCGACGTGATCGGTCACATCAACGGCGGCCACACGGCGCTGCCCGACGACCAGATCCGGTGCATCTGCGAGGGCTGCAAGCGCGGTCTCGAACTGGTCCACAACGGCAACGAGCGCTCGGCGCTTTACACCTTGCGCATCGCGCGCGAGATGGGCGACCTCAACCGCGTCATCCTCGGCACCGATGCGCCCGCCGGCTCCGGCGTGCAGCCGCTCGGCATCCTGCGCATGGTGTCGCTGTTGTCGTCGCTCGGCGAGGTCCCTGCCGAAACCGCGTTCTGCTTTGCGACCGGCAACACCGCGCGGATGCGCGCGCTGGATTGCGGCTTGATCGAGGTCGGCCGCTCGGCCGACTTCGTCCTCATGGACAAGGCGCAGCACTCGGCCGGAAAAACCATCCTCGACAGCGTGCGGCTCGGCGATCTTCCCGGCATCGGCATGACCATCATCGACGGACTCGTCCGCACCCAGCGCAGCCGCAACACGCCGCCGGCAACGAAGGTACCGGAAATCGTCGGGCATTGATTGCTTTCGCGGACAACGAGATAGGAGAACGTCGCGTGGGCAAGAAGCAGCAATGTCGCAGCAGCGGCCTGAGCTCCCTCACCCCTTGCGGGAGGGGTACTCGCGAGTTCGGTGTTTGTGGCTCCCCCTGGCCCTCCCCTGCAAGGGGTGAGGGAACGGAAAAGTGTGCGCTCGATTTTCAAACAGCCAAGATGCAGGCCGACCGCCCGTTATGCCCAGCGCGGCCAGGCTTTGACTGGCCTTCGTTGTGACACGTTGTTCACAAGCACTACCGTTTTCTAATTTGCGCTTTCTGAAGCGGCATGTTTTGCTACGTTCGAAAGGGGGTGGACTCGTTTCGTGAGCAGGACGATTCACGCGGTGGGTGGAATAGCGGTGCGCAAGGGCGCGCGGCCGAGGGTGGCTGTCGTTCAGCGCAGCAAGGACAAGCTTTGGGTGCTACCCCGCGGCAAGCTCAGGCGGGACGAACGGCCCGTCGCAGGCGCGCGACGCGAGGTAGTGGAAGAAACCGGATTTCGCGTGGAGGTATGCGACTTTCTCGGTGTCATCACCTACCAGGTACGCGGCCGGCCGAAGGTAGTACGGTTCTGGCTCATGCGGGCGGAGGCGGAGCCGAGCTTTGAGGTGATGAAGGACATCGTCGCGGTTGAATGGCTTTCGCTTGGCGCGGCGGTCAAGCGCCTCAGCTATCCGCTGGAAAAGCTGTTCCTGACCAATATAGGCCATCTTGCGATCCTTCAACACAGACGCCCTCAAAGGCGCAAGGCAAAGGCGCCTGTCACCAAGACTGGGCCACGGCGAAAGAACTCCAGCCGCCGAACAGGCGTATAGCTGACCCCGCTTTCAACTGCTTGGTCCGCCGGACCATTTCTTCAAATTTTTCGGCCGCAGCAAAGCACGACCTGGTTTCGCGGAAGCATTCCTCACGGTGAATTTTCCACTGCCGGCGCCGCCGGCGTGGCAATGATGCTGCGGTTCGGCAACTTCCAGAATGCCTTGGCGCCGTCGAAGCGCGAATACGCCTTGCGCGCCCGATCAAGCAATTTCTCAGTCTGCGCTTGTTGATTACCAATGATGAGTCCCGCAGCAAATGCCCGATGGCGGCTTTGCTCCTCGGTCAAACCTTTCGCGCGACTGGTGATGATATCGGAGAAAAGGGCCTTGTGTGTAACGATGTCATTGAGTCCACCTAGGCAATTCTGCAGTTGCATCAAGGATGACTTGATCTTCTTGCACTGCTTCGCCGACTTCTTGCCCTGATACACGCCGGCAAAGAACTCGGTTGCGTATCGGACTTTCTTGACCTGAATCCGCAGCCTGTGCAATTGCTCCGGATCCAGGTCGCCAATCCTTCTGCCCCGCCGCCTGATCCGCTTGCAGCGACGCGAGAGCTGGTCAGCAGCATAAACCTCGATCGGCATTTCACGGCGCGCGCGCTTCAATGCGTCTTCCGAAGTGCTCCAGGGGCCGGCCTCGATCCATTCCGCGGTATCGAGAACGAGCGCGCGGAATCGCGTCGACTGAACTGCCGCCTGCGCCTGCCGAAAGCACTTTAGATGCTTGCGCGCGAACATCTTGCTGATGCTGACAAACCCCTGCTCATTTCTGTGCCGGTCCCGCATTGGCTTGATGACTTCGACGATGAGCGTATCGAGGTCTCGCGCCGGGCCCAATTCCTGCGCGAGCCATCTTAACTCGGTCTTTATCGCCTCGGCTCGATCGTCGCCCGTAATCCCGGAAAACAGCGACATGGCGGCGCGCAGCCGGCGCAGCGCGACCCGCATTTGGTGCAGCGCTGTCCCGTCCCGGCCCATCATTGCAGGTACGTTCGCAACCAAATGGCGCAAGCAGGCCCGGCCCACCAGTGTGAAAGCGCGGCCCGCACTCATTCCGGCACTTAACTCCGGATCACATGCAATCTCGGCGGCGACCTGCGTCTTGCCAACCAATTCATAGCCGCGTTCGGGCTTGCTTTTGAATTCGAGATGAGCCGGCACAACACTGAATATGTCACGCGCGATCTTGAATAGGTCGGCTGGTTTGCCCTCCTTGAGTTCAAGTTCGATCTCCGACACCGGCTGCGAAGAGTTGGTCGCGAGAATTTGTCCCTCGTCGATCGCCATGATGATGTCGGTGCCATTTCCGCCGAGATGAAAGGCCGTGCGTTCGATCCGGGTCTCGAAAACGGGTTTGAGTGTCTTGCACACGTCGTCGGTAAGAATTTGGCCGAGAGCTGTATCCTTCACGCTCGAGAGATCAGGTTGATCACCCTCAATGGTTTGTTCCCACTCGGATCGCTCGAACAAGCCGACGCCGTGATCGGCGGACTTGATGGTCTGGACGCGCTTCTCGTCCATGTGGCGTACCCGCAACGTCAGCCCGTGATTGCGCAGGAATCCTTCGTCGGAATCAAAATAAACGGAATCAAGGACTTCGTGGGAGGGATCCTGAAGAGAGCCGGCAAAGCCGGGATAATTTCGGAGTGCAGCGATATTCTCGGGTGCGACCGAAAGCTTTAGCTCAACTTCCGCTGGCCTGCCGACCATAATGAATACCGATCAAAGTGAATGTAGGATGTCGTCAGCCAAGCGGCGATCGTCATAAAACTATCACATAAACTGTGCCGCGGCACGAGCCCTTTTGGTGGTCCCGCACAATTTTACGGCTTGACGTGGCGGCAGAGACTGCTTTTCGCCCGTCGAACGCAATTGTTTGTAGCACTGGCGATGGGTGAACCCAATAGACTCACACATCGGTAGTCTGCGCAGCCTGCTCAAAAATTGCCGACACTGCGACGGCAAACTGTTGGACGAGAAGTAAGGCTGCCTCAGTCTGGCCGCCTCCTTCATTTCACTTTGGCTTGCCGTGTCGTCTATCGACACTTTTCGGATGCAACCGAGAGCGCCAACAATGTCCGCTCTCGGGGGTGCAGCGCATCAAAGTGAGTTCTATTGGGCGCAACCGATCTGCGCGAAAGCCCCCAATGCCAAACGGGGCGGGCATCCAGCCCGATCGGCTTCTTGTCGCCTCTTCCTTCGCGAAGGTGCGTCCCGCCAGGATCTCTTTCACGGGGTGACCATCGGCCAGCGCATGGCGAAACCGGCAGCCAAGCCGAGATGATTGCAGCTCGCCGGATCGCACCGTTGCGTATCGTCGCCGCTGCGTGATCCGAGCCCCCGCATGGACAGCAGGCCGGCGCGAGTTTTCGGCGCCATAGCGGCGTCATTGCGACATGCCTCAATGAGATTCCAATTTTGGTCTCAATTTTGCCCGCCGACTCAATTCACTTCTGGACCGAGATAAGGGCGACTGGGGGCGCTTTCGGCTAACTTGATTGGAGTATCAGTCATGGGAATAGACCATCCGCCACGCAATACGCGGGGCCGTCTCGGTGAACCGACACTTTGGGCCGACGAATTTGCCGACGACGCTCTTTCGCTACTTGAGGCCAATACCCTTCGAGAGGATGACCCGGCACTTTGGGATGAAGAACACTCCGACAGTGTTCATTCCCTTCTCGAAGAGAATGCACGGCTTCGAGGGCTTTTGGTTCAACTATCGAACCTCATCCAGAGAAATATCGTTCACCCAGGGTAAGGCTGCATTAGTTCACGCTCAGATGGCTTTGGCGCTGCGATACCGAGCGGACGTTAACAACGCCCGCTCTTACCTGACCATTCGAAAGGAGGCGCGAGTTGATCATCATGAAGGCAATTGCGCGGCCGACACGTCAACTGGTTCGCATGCGGGGGCGATCCTACGTTGCGTTCGTGTTTTGCCCGACGGTTCCGATCGTTTCGTGGCTCGAGGAAATAGACACAACACTCGGCCATTCACCCGGCTTTTTTGTCGGCAAGCCGGTGGTGCTTGACCTTTCCGCCGTGGACCTTAGCCAGGCAGCGATCGTGCACCTCGTCACGAGCCTGGAGGAACGGAGTATTCGCGTCCTTGGCATCGAGGGTGTGGACGCCGCCCGTCTCACTTCAAGCATGCCCCCCTTGCTTACGGGCGGGCGTCACTGTTTGCTTACGCTGAACGAACCGAAAAAGCCTGAGGCCAAACCGAAACCAACGTCGCTATTGCTCGAAAGCCAGGTGCGCTCCGGCCAGTCGATTTTTACCGAAGGTGACGTGACGGTGTTGGGTTCGGTCGGTTCCGGCGCCGAAATTGTCGCGGGCGGGTCCATTCATATCTACGGAACGCTTCGCGGCCGTGCGATGGCGGGCGTTAACGGCAATTCGGCCGCTCGCATTTACTGTCAGAAGATCGAGGCAGAGCTTCTGGCCATCGACGGCTACTACCGAACAGCTGAAGAAATCGACCCCACCTTGTGCGAGCGGCCAGCTCAAGTGTGGCTCGAAGGCGACATCGTGAAAATTACACCACTCATTTAATTGGCTAGGGGGAGAAAAAGAATGGCCAAAGTCCTGGTCGTGACGTCCGGCAAAGGCGGCGTCGGCAAGACAACCTCTACCGCCGCGCTCGGTGCGGCGCTCGCGCAAATCGGAGAAAAAGTAGTGGTTGTCGACTTCGACGTCGGCCTGCGCAACCTCGATCTTGTTCTGGGGGCGGAACGGCGGGTTGTGTTTGACCTCATCAATGTGGTGCAGGGCGTTGCAAAACTCTCGCAAGCTCTCATTCGCGACAAGCGCCTCGATAATTTGTGGTTGCTTCCCGCATCCCAAACCAGGGACAAGGATGCGCTGACGGACGAGGGCGTCGGCAGCATAATCGCTGACCTGCGAACCAGATTTGACTGGATTCTCTGCGATAGTCCCGCCGGCATCGAGCGAGGCGCGACGCTTGCGATGCGTTATGCGGACGAGGCGGTCATCGTCACCAACCCCGAAGTCTCGTCGGTGCGTGATTTTGACCGGATCATCGGAATGCTCGATTCCAAGACCGTGAAGGCCGAAAAGGGCGAGCGGGTGGACAAGCATGTGCTGATAACCCGCTATGACACAGCGCGGGCGACGCGGGGAGAAATGCTCAGCATCGAGGATATTCTTGAAATCCTCGCTACGCCGCTGCTTGGAATCATTCCCGAGAGCCAGGACGTTTTGCGTGCGTCGAACGTTGGATCTCCCGTTACTCTGAACGATCCCGCCAGCGCGCCGGCCCGCGCCTACACCGATGCCGCGCGTCGTCTGATGGGCGAAACCGTCACCATGATGGTGCCGGTGGAACGAAAAGGCCTGATGGACCGGTTGCTGGGACGGAGGGCCGCATGATGCATCTGCCGCGGCTCTTCAGTGGCCGCACTGCTTCCGCGCCTGTTGCACGGGAACGGTTGCAGATTCTCCTCGCGCACGAACGCGGTTTGCGCGGTCAGCCTGATTTGCTGGAATTGCTTCGGGCAGAGATCCTCGCTACGGTCTCCCGGCATGTCGTGCTCGATCCGGAAAAGGTCATCGTCAGGATGGACAGGGGCAATCATGTCTCGACGCTTGAAGTCGATATTGAAGTGCCCATGATTGCTGAAAGCAACCGCAACGCTGCGCCGGGCTCCGGGCTCAGATCGACAAGAACCGGCACACTCTGAAGGGCTAGGAAACTGTTCCTCTAACCCAGCTGAAGCAAAGGACCGCGGTATCAAGACGGAAGTGACGCAGTTCAGCGCGACAGTCCCCAATTGCCGAACGACGCGCCCGGCCTGATGGGCGTCGTGTCGCCGTCTTCCTTGAACGCAAAGGTCAGCCCGGCGCGGATCTCGTTGACGGGATGTCCATTGACCAGCGCATAGCGAAACGCGGCATCGAGGCTGAGATCGTTCTCGACCTGCCAGATCGCCCCGATGAGCAACGAACGGGTCTCGGTCTACGTCCATATCTTGTCGTAAAACGTCTCAAGAACGGGGCGAACTTTCCAGGTTGACGGTCCCTCGAGGATAACATCGAGGAATGCCTCGCCATGCTGGTCGCGGGTGAGATTGGCCTCGACATTGAAATGCGCCGTGCCCCAATCCCAGCGTTGCGACACGATGCCGACCCAGCTAAATCCGACGCCGGGGTCGGCATTGACGCCGGGCAGCAGCGGCCCGAATTCGGTCGCGATGCTGATCCCGGATTTCTCCTGCAACGCGCCGGGCACGATCACATATTTGAGGAACGCGGCGGTCGCCGCGATGCTGGGCTCACCGCCTCCGGTGATCGGCGTCAGCATTTCGGTCTGAAACACTGCCTCCCAGCGATCGGCGAAACCATAATTGTATACGATGAAGGGCGCGACCGCAGCCGCTTGCGATCCCGTTCGCTGCCAACCGAACGGCTGAAGCTCGACCTCGGTTTCGTTCAAACCGGCAACCGCGGCGTCGGTGCCGTCGAAAGGCCGATAGGCCGAAGCAGGCCATGCGAACAGGCAAATCAACCACCGCCGCTGCCCGGCCGATCCCAACCACGAGGCCGGCCAAACGGCCATTCGGGTTCCTGCTGCAACTTTGCCCCGAGGCCATCCTGCGTATCACCGCGACATCCACCAGGCGAGCGATCCGACCACGACTTCAGTGCAGCCTCGCCCACTCGAGGAATTTTTCGGTATGGCACAGGTTGCAGGCGTTTGGAATCTTCAACGCGTCCTTCTGGCTGAGGCCCGATTCACGTCAGGACATCGAATAATCCTGATGCGGCTTTGCAAGGGACGCGCGCCATTCACCGCAGCTTGCTGAGCAACGCCACCAGCGTCTCGCGTTCCCTCGCTTCAAGCGGCGCCAGCGTCTCCCTGGTGATCGCCAGCGCGTTCGGCGCCACCTTCTCGGTCAGTTGCTGGCCCGCACGCGTCAGGCTGACGAGCAAGCGGCGGCCGTCTGCGGGATCGGCGCTGGTCTCAGTTAGGCCGCGCGCCGTGAGTTGGTCGATCACGCCCTTGATGGTCGCGACATCCATCGCCGTCAGCCGCCCAAGCTGATTCTGCGAGCACGGTCCGGTCTCGGTGAGTTTTGCCAATGCCGCCCACTGGGTCGGCGTCAGATTGGCTCCAATCTCGCGCGCGAAGATCGAGGCATGGCGTTGCCACACCTGGCGCAGGATAAAGCCGATCTGCTCCTCGAGGACGTAGGCCGACCGCGGCGGTTTCACGCTCCGTTTCGGCAAAACACCCCTGGTCATGTGCGTCCCCGCCCCTGTTTCATGCGCGCCGCTGTCACAGCGCCAGATGCGCGTCGCGAATGTCCGGACGCGCATCAAGCTCGCTCATGGTGCCGGAAAAGCAGATGCGGCCGCGCTCGATGATATAGGCGCGGTCCGATATCAGCCTTGCGAAATGCAGGTTTTGCTCGGAGACGAGGATGCTGACGCCTTCCTTCTTCATGGTAAGAATTGCGTCAACCATCTGTTCCACGATCTTCGGCGACAACCCTTCCGAGGGTTCATCGAGCAGGACCAGCGACGGATTTCCCATCAGCGTCCGCGCGATCGTCAGCATCTGCTGCTCGCCGCCGCTCATGCGCCCGCCCAGGCGGTCACGCAACTCGGCAAGATTCGGAAACAGCGCGAACAGCTTTTCCCGCGTCCAGTGCGGGGCGTTCGGCCGTACCGGCTGGCGGCCGACTTCGAGGTTCTCCTCGACCGTCAGGTCCGTGAAGATGCGGCGCTCCTCCGGCACATAGCCGAGCCCGCCGCGCACGATCGCATGGGTCGGCTGGTCCGAAACATCCTGGCCTTCGAACAGGATGCGGCCGGTGCGCTGCGCGACCAGGCCGACAATCGAGCGGAAGGTCGTGGACTTGCCGGCGCCATTGCGCCCCAGCAGCGCCACCACCTCGCCCTCGCCGATCTCGAGCGCGATGTCGAACAGGATGTGGGCCGGACCGTAATGGCTGTTGAGGTCCTGGACGGAAAGCTTCACGTCGGTGCTCCCTCCCGATGACGCGCATCGTAGACGAGGCCCTCGCCGAGATAGATGGCGCGAACCTGCGGGTTGCGCCGGACTTCCTCCGGCGAGCCCTCGGCGATCAAGGTGCCGCGATTGAGCACCAGAATGCGATCCGCGTGTTCGAACACCACGTCCATGTCGTGCTCGGTGAAGAGAACGCCGATCGATTGCTCGCGGGCGATTTTGGCCGTGAGCCGCATCAGTTCGATCCGTTCGCGCGGCGCCATGCCGGCGGTCGGCTCGTCCATCAGCAACAGCCGGGGCTGGTTGGCGAGCGCGATGGCGAGTTCGAGCCGCTTGAGATCGCCATAGGCGAGCTCCCCGCAGGGACGCTCCGCATAACCACCCATGCCAACCAGCTCAAGCAGGCGGCCGGCCTCCGCTCGCGCGTATCGCGGCGTCGAGCCCAGGAGATTGAACAGCTTTCTTGCATACGAGATCAGCGCGACCTGGACGTTCTCGCGCACCGTCATGGTCGGGAACGTCGCCGTGATCTGGAAGGTGCGGCCGACGCCGAGCCGCCAAATCTCGCGCGGCCGCTTGCCGGCGGTGTCCTGGCCGAGCAGATTGATCCGGCCGGAATCGGGAATGCTCTGGCCGTTGAGCATGTCGAAGCAGGTACTTTTTCCCGCGCCATTGGGCCCGATCAGCGCGAGGATTTCGCCTGCGTTCAGTGCAAACGACACGCCGCGCACGGCATGAACGCCGCCATAGGACTTGCTCAGGCCCTCGACCGACAGCAATGGTTGCGCAATGCTCATTCGGCGGTCCCGATTCCTGATGCGAGCAAGGCGGGCTTCGGCGAAGTCGGCCGGCGGCGATTCCTGATAGTCTCCAGCATCCCGACGATGCCCTTGGGGAACACCACCACGATCAAGACGATGAAGCCGCCGAGCACGAGCTTGGACAGATCGGTCTGGCTGACCAGCCAGATGCTGAGCGCCTTGTAAACGATGGCGCCGACGATCGCGCCGGACACCGTTTCGACGCCGCCCAGCAGCACCATGACCAACGCGTCGACTGAAAGTGAGATGCCGAGGCTGTCGGGAAATACGCTGCCCTTGAGATAGGCAAACAACGCGCCGGCAACGCCGGCGACGGTGCCGGCGATCACAAAGGCGGTCCACTGGATGCGCTTGCCGTTGATGCCAATCGCCTCACCGCGCAGCGGCGAGTTGCGCGTCGCCCGCAGCGCAAAACCAAACGGCGAGAACACGATGATCCGGAGCGCGGCGGCCGCAAGCGCGGCGACAGCGATCGAAAGCCAGTAGAAATGCACAGGACTCGCCGCCCAGCTCTCCGGCCAGACGCCGAGGATGCCGTTGTCGCCGCCGGTCACCGCGACCCACTGGAATGCGATCGACCAGACGATCTGCGCAAAGGCCAGCGTCAGCATTGCAAAATAGACGCCGGACAATTGAACCGCGAAGAATCCGAACACCGCCGCGCCGGCCAATCCGAGCAGCGGCCCGAGCATGAGCGATAGAAACATCGGCAGGCCGGCGAGCTTGGCGAGGAATGCGACGCCGTAGGCGCCGAGCCCGAAATAGGCCGCGTGGCCGAACGAGGCGAGCCCGCCGACCGACATCAGGAAATGCAGGCTCGCGGCGAAGATCACGAAGATCGCAATCTCCGATCCGACCGTGAGCGCGTAGTTGCCGCCGATCAGCGGCAGCGCCGCCGCCAGTGCCAGCGCCACGGTTGCCGCGATGCGCTCATTCGAAGTCAACGGCCGCCACGGGTTGACGGTCAGCCCGGGCGTGCGGCGCGCGGCAGCCTCCTGCTTTCCGAACAAGCCCCATGGCCGCACGATCAGCACGGCGGCCATCACCAGGAATACCAGGATGATGGAGATCTTGGGAAAGATCAGAATTCCGAACGCATTCAGTTCCGAAACCAGTACCGCCGCGACGAAGGCGCCGGTAATGCTGCCGAGCCCGCCGATCACCACGACAACGAAGACATCGACGATGATCCGCAGGTCCATGGCGTGATGCACCGCGTCGCGCGGGATCTGCAGCGCGCCGCCGAGCGCCGCGAGAAAAACCCCGAGCGCAAACACGCTGGTAAACAGCCATTTCTGATTGACCCCGAGCGCGGCCACCATGTCGCGATCCTGCGTCGCGGCGCGGACCAGCACGCCCCAGCGCGTTCGCTGGAACAACAGCCACAACAGGCCAAGCACCAGCGGACCGAGCACGATCAGGAAGATGTCGTAGGACGGAATGTTCTGGCCGAAGAAGTCAACCGCGCCTTTGAATCCCGGAGCGCGGCGGCCCAACAGGTCGCTCGGCCCCCAGATCAGCACCACCAGATCCTCGACCATCAAGGTGAGGCCGAAGGTTGCCAGCAACTGAAACAGTTCCGGCGCATGATAGATACGGCGCAGCAACACTATCTCGACCAGCACGCCGACCAAGGCGACGATCGCTGCGGCGGCAACGATGCCGCCCCAGAATCCGATGGCGCCGGAAAATCGCTCGGTCAGCGTGAACGCCACATAGGCGCCGAGCATGTAGAATGCACCATGGGCGAAATTGACGATCCGCGTCACGCCGAAGATGATCGACAGGCCCGACGCGACAAGAAAAAGCGACGCCGCGCTGGCAAGTCCGGTCAGTAACTGGACAAAGTAAAAGGCCATTAATGGTCCGATTCAGTACTTTCTCTCTCGGCGTTGGCTCATCATTCGAGACGCATCGCGGAAACCGTCCTCGGACGCGCACTCGCGCGACCCAATGGCGATGCACCTCAGACCCTGCCTTAAGAAACGGTCGCTGGAAGCCGTCATTGCGAGGAGCGAAACGACGAAGCAATCCAGCTTTTCTTGTCCCGGCAATCTGGATTGCTTCGCTGCGCTCGCAATGACGATCTCAACCTTTCGAATGAGCGAACTCACTCCTTCGGGCGCATTTTCAAGACTTCGGCATCGCTCGGGAGATAGTCCGAACCCTTGCGATAGACCGAATCCACCATGACGCCCTTGCCGTCCTTCAACGCGGTCTTGCCGACGAACGCGCCCAGCGTCGACTGGTGATCGATCTTGCGGAAGACAATCTCGCCGAACGGTGACGGCACCGATAACCCCTCGGCCGCCGCGATCAGCCTCTCCGGATCGGTCGAGTTGGCCTTGGCGAGGATCGCGGCTGCGGACTTGATGGTCTCGTAGCCGACGATCGACCCTAACCTTGGATAGTCCTTGTACCTGGCCTGATACGCCTTCAGGAAGGCTTCATGCTCGGGGGTCTTGATCGAGTACCAGGGATAGCCGGTAACGATCCATCCCTCGGGGGTCTCGTCCTTCAAGGGATCAAGATATTCCGGCTCGCCGGTCAGGAAGCTTACGACCGAGCGATCCTTGAAAAGGCCGCGGGTGTTGCCTTCGCGCACGAGTTTTACAAGATCGGCGCCGAAGGTCACGTTGAGGATCGCTTCCGGATTGGCGGCGGCGACAGCCTGCACGACCGGCCCGGCGTCGATCTTGCCTTGCGGCGGCCACTGCTCTTCGACCCACTGGATATCGGGCCGCTTCTCCGACATCAGCTTCTTGAACACCGCAACCGCCGACTGGCCATATTCGTAATTCGGCGCAATCGTTGCCCAGCGCTTGGCGGGCAATTTCGCCGCCGCCTCCACCAGCATCGCCGCCTGCATGTAGTTGGAAGGACGCAGGCGGAAGGTGTAGCGATTGCCCTTGGCCCAGGTGATGGCGTCGGTCAAGGGTTCGGCGGCCAGGAAGAAGACCTTCTTCTGGTTGGCGAAGTCGCTGACGGCCAGACCGATGTTGGACAGGAACGTTCCTGTCAGCATCGCCACGTTTTCGCTCGACACCAATTCGTTGGCGGCAGTCTGCGCATCGGCCGGCTTGCCGCCGTCATCCTTGGAGATGACGACGAGCTTCTTGCCGTTGATGCCGCCGGCGGCGTTGATCTCTTCGACCGCGAGTTGCCAGCCCTTGCGATAGGGCTCGGTAAAGGCGGGCAGCAGCGAATAGCTGTTGATCTCGCCGATTTTGATTTCGCTCTGCGCCTGAGCCGCCTGAGCCAGGCCACTGAACACAATGGCCAGGCTCGCACCCAAGAGACGTTTGCTTCGTTGCATCTCGTATCTCCAATGTTGAAAAAACCAGCTACCGCAGACCGTCTTCGCCCTTTATCTCGGAAATCTTCAAGCCACCGACCCGCGGCAGCGGCCTGCCGCTGTCGGTGACGGCGACCGCGACCATGATTTCGTTGGCGCGCGGGGCGTCGTTGATCTGCACTTCCATGCCGTCGAAATGGCTTCGCACGAACGCCGCATCCTTGTGGCCGAGCGGAATATCCAGCGTCGTGCCCGGCCCGCTCCGCTTCTTCGACGACGGAATCAGCGCCGCGCCCTTGCCCAGCACCTTGCGCACCGGCGCGCCCATCTTCGGATGCAGGATCGCGGCCGCGTGTTCGAGCTCGCCGTTTTCGCCCACCGCCGCCGCCTTGCCGTAACTTTGCGCCTTTGAGCCTTCTATACCCAGCGCCGCCACCGCTCTTTTTGCGAGCAATTCGCCCAGTTCCTCGCCGATGGCGACCAGCGGAGCGAGGTCTTCCACATATCGGCCGGCGAACGGGTTTTCTATCACGGCGATGGCCGCCGCCCGCCGGGTCGGCGGCGCGACGGTCTGCCCCATCTCCATCAACGTCTCTTCGACGACAGTTACGATCTTGCGAATGATGGCGTTCATCGCAGTCCATCCTCTCCCTTGATGTCGCTGGCCTTGAGGCCACCGACTCGCGCATGAATCCGCGAGCCTGTGGTCATCACCAACGCGAGAAGAATTTCATCGGCACGTGGCGCATCCGGGATGCCGACTTCCATCGCATCGAAATGCGAGCGCACATAGGAGGCATTGATGTGGGTGATGGGAACATCGAGGCGAGTCCCCGGACCGCCGACCTTTTTGGCAGACGGCACGATCGCCTTGGCTTCGCCCAAAATTTCACGCATCGCATAGCCACCCGGGACATGCCACAACGCGCCATGTTCCAGCTCGCCGGCCGAACCGATAATCGCCCCTTTGCCGTAGCCCTGGATCGCCGCCGGATCGCCACCGAGCGCGCTCAGCAAGGCATTCGCCATGGCCAGACCTAGTGGCGTGAGATCATCCATGAAGCCGGCAATCTCCTCGACGTAACGTCCAGCGAACGGATTGCGGATCACAGAGAGTACCGCACCCCGGCGCAGCGGCTCTTTCGCAGGCTTGCCGCCCTCGTGGAAAATCTCCTCGATCTGGATCAGGCGTTTGCGGATTACGATCTCAGGCATCGGCCAAACTCTCGATTTCGTTTGACGCCACGGTGTACGGCACTAACCGCGGCGTGGCGTTATCCATAGTTTTTAGCGCAACTACAAGCGCCTCACCTTGCAGATGAAGCGCCGCGCCATCGATTGAGCCCGCGGCCAGCAGCGAGCGTGCACACCGGGCGCCGGATTTGAGTGCGGTTGCGATCTCGATCGATGACAGCTTTCCGACGCCGCGCGTGACCAGGCGAGCGCCAAGATCGCTGTCGGGTTGCAGCTCGTCGGCCCGGCAGCGGACAATAGCGGGATGTCCGGACAAATCCACGGCATTGGCAATGATGGTGGCGGCGGCATCGGCCTGCGCAGCGGTCCGCGCCAGCACAGTCACGGCGTCGGCAATGCCGAGCGAGAAGCTGCGCCCGTGACGCCCGCTGGTCGCAACGCCCCGCGAAGGATCGCCGGCATGGATGACCATCGTTCGCAGCAGGCCGAATTGGTCCGGCCGATCCATCAGGCCCAGCGTGAACTGCTGCCCGCCAGCAAGATGCAACGCGATATCGCCGCCATTGTTGACATAGGCGCGATCGAGCGGCGCCTCGCGCAGCATCGCGCCGAGGATTTCCTCCGCCACGCTGCCCGCCACCGCCGCCATCGGGGTGATGAAATGATCGGCGGCAAATGGCGCGACCACCGCATGCATGCGGCGCGCGACCGGACCTTGCAACAGGCACTGTTCCGGATCCGCGGCCTGACGCAACAAAGGCAACTCGTCACAGAGTTCATCCAGGAGACCGGTGAAGCGGCGAGCGGCGGCGTGATAGGCCGCGCGCAGATCTGCCTCGCTGCTACGCGCCTCCACGATCAGGTCGATCGGGCCATCCTGCAGGTGAAGCCGCCTGCCGTCCGCGAGCCATCCGATCTGCGGCAATCTCTTCATGGGCGCGATCCCGATGGCGGCTGCGGCGGGGTCATTTGGCGGGTTTCGATATTTGACTTCAACGACGCCAGCGGACGGACATGGTCCATATGACCGCCCAGTGCGGCATAATCCGATAGCCGCAGCGTAAACTCGATTGGCGCGACCAGCGCCGGCGTCGGGACGTAGCCGAATGCGCCCGCCGGCAACCGCGTGACGTCGACCATGAACGTAATGCCACCACCGGGCCAGACATAGACCGGCGCGCCGCCACTCGTGACCCGCGTCAACGCGTCTTTGACCGAACGCGTCAGACGCACCGGATTGTCGGTGACGCCGGCCCGCAACGATCCGCCCGCCCCTCCCATGAAAAGCACGGTACAAAGCGCGGGCTCGCAATTCTCCTGGATCCGCTCGACCGATAGCTTGAGATCGGCAGGCATGGTTTTCTCGACCGGCTTGAGCGCCGCGTCGAGCACATAATAGGCCGCGTGTTCACCGGTCGTGGACACCATCAGCATGGTCATGCCGGGACGGGCCACCTTCGGGTCGAATGGACCCAGCACCGACAGCGGATCGGAGATCTTGGTGCCGCCCCAGCCGGTACCGGGCTCGGCGACCTGGAAATAGCGGCCCGGCGTCGAGCGCCGTCCCTTCATCTTGATCCCGGTGTCTGGAATATCCAGCAGCTTGCCGGCCTGGTGTTCGCTGAGGACGCCGGTGATGTGGTCATCGACGACGACGACCTCATTGACCTTGCCGTGCCATTGCTTGGCAAACATGCCGATCGTGGCCGAACCGCAGCCGACCCGCATCCGCTCCTCGGCGACACCGTTGACGATCGGGGGGTAGCCGGCCTGCACGACCACGCTGGCCCCGCCATCGATCACAAGCTCGACCGGCTTGCAATTACTCAAATCCATCAGCGCGTCGCAGGTGACGCGCCCTTCCTTCTTTGAGCCGCCGGTCAGGTGATGAACGCCGCCCAGCGACAGCATCTGCGAACCGTATTCGCTGGTGGTGACGTGACCAACGGCCTCGCCCTGCACCCGGACCGTCGCTGTCTCGGGACCGAGATAGCGATCGGTGTCGATCTTCACCTTGACGCCGCAATAGCTGAAGATGCCCTCGGTCACCACGGTGACCATATCGACGCCGTCGACCTGAGAGGACACGATGAAAGGTGCGGGCTTGTAGTCGGGATAGGTCGTGCCGGCGCCAATGGCGGTGACGAAAACGTCCTGTTCGTGGACGATCTTTCCGTCCCAGTCGCCGACGGCCTGGAACGGCACCAGTCGCCCGCCGTGAGATACCGTCCGCTCCAGGAGAATATGGGGATCGACGCGCACAAGCTGGCCGTCGTGGTTGGCATAACGGTCGCAGGCACCGGCCGCCCCCGGCTTGATGTAGCACATCACAGGGCACGCATCGCAGCGGATCTTATCGGCAGCAGCAGTCGCATCAGTCAGCATGAACAAGCTCTCGAAGCCAGCGTCAAACTGTCGAACGTTGCAAAGATGCGTGGTTGCGCAGTCGGCCGGCGCTTAAAGGATTTCGCATCATTCGCAGCCGCCGTTTTTTTGTTCGTATACGAACGATGTTGCGCGCGCCGCGAAAACCTGTCAAGCGCCGTTCGAGGCGAAAACCGCCTTTGCCGAATAATACCTCAACTGCCTGGCATCTTTGTTCATAAACCGGGCAGCAGGTTTGCGCTGCGGCACGGCAGGCTTGCACGTTTGTATACAAACGGTATCCTCGAAGGCGTTTACGCAATGTTTGTCTTAAGCGATGTTTGCGAGCCGCGACCATCTCGCCGGAACCCATGAGCATGACCCAGCCCACGATCCGCCTGACCGTCAACGGCAGGATCCATGAGGTCGGCGCCGCTCCCGATACCGCGCTGCTTTATGTGTTGCGCAACGATCTCGCATTGAACGGACCGAAATATGGCTGCGGGCTCGGCGAATGCGGCGCCTGCACGGTGCTGATCGACGGCCTCGCCGCCCGCTCCTGCGTCATCCCGATCAGCGGCTGTGTGGGCCGCGAAATCCTCACGCTCGAGGGCCTCGGCTCGCGCCATGATCCCGATCCCGTGCAGGATGCCTTCATCAGAGAACAGGCCGCACAATGCGGCTATTGCCTCAACGGCATGATCATGACGGCCAAGGCTTTGTTGATGCGCAACCCAAAACCGTCCGAGGCCGAAGCCCTCGAGGCGCTGCGCTACAATCTCTGCCGCTGCGGTGCGCATGTCGAAATCGTGCGCGCCGTGATGCGGGCGGCCGGCCATACCGCCGAGGCCGACTGATGGCCGCGCCGGATTCTCCAGGACATCCTGAACCTCCAGCCGGCGTCTTGTCAGTTGTGCGCCCGGCCGTCTCCGGCGCGGAAGTCGCATTCGAGACCTTCATCAAGATAACGGCCGATGGTTCGGTCACGGCCTTCAACGGCCACGTCGACCTCGGCACGGGCATCCAGACCGCGCTCGGGCAGATCGTCGCCGAAGAACTCGAGGTGTCCTTTGCCCGCGTCGTTGTTGTGCTGGGCGATACCTCGCGCGTTCCCAATCAGGGCCCGACCATCGCCAGCGAGACTATTCAGATATCGGCGGTGCCGCTGCGCAAGGCCGCAGCTCAGGCACGGCAATTTCTGCTGGCACGCGCGGCGGAACGGCTTGAACTGCCCGTCGAAGATCTCGCGGTGGAAGACGGACTGATCCGCGGACATAACCGCAGCATCAGCTACGGCGAATTGATTGGCGAGGAGATCATCCGCCTTGAACTGGCCCATGAGGTTGAGGTCAAGGCCGCCGAGGCCTACAGCATCGTCGGGCAGTCGGTGCCGCGCACCGACCTTCCGGCCAAGGCGACCGGCGAGCTTGTGTTCGTCCACGATATGCGCTTGCCCGGCATGCTTCATGGCCGCGTCGTGCGCCCGCCCTATGCCGGCGTCGACGCCGGCGCTTTTGTCGGCACCAGCCTGATTGCGGTCGATGAAACCTCGGTGCGCGATATTCCGGGGCTCGTTGCCGTCGTCAGGATCGGTGATTTTGTCGGCGTCATCGCCGAGCGCGAGGAAAACGCGGTCAAGGCGGCGGCGCAAGTCAAACTGAGCTGGAAACCTGTCCCGACGCTCCCCGACCTGAAAGATGTCGAGACCGCGCTGCGCGCCAACCCTTCGACGCCGCGGACCCTGCTCGACAAAGGCGACGTCGACGCGGCCCTCTCCGGTACGGCAAAGCCGATGCAGCGGACCTATGTCTGGCCGTACCAGATGCACGCTTCGATTGGCCCGTCCTGCGCGGTCGCGGACTATAGCGACGGCCAGGTTCGGGTGTGGTCCGGCACCCAAAATCCGCACCTCCTGCGCGCCGATCTCGCGCTTTTGGTGCAGCGGCGGGAAACCGAGATCGAGGTGATCCGGATGGAGGCGGCCGGCTGCTACGGCCGCAACTGCGCCGACGATGTATCCGCCGACGCGGTGCTGCTATCGCGCGCGGTCGGACGACCGGTCCGTGTGCAATTGACCAGGGAACAGGAGCATGCCTGGGAGCCAAAAGGCACCGCGCAACTGATGGACGTCAAGGGCGGATTGAGCGCCGATGGCAGCGTCGCCGCTTACGATTTCGCAACCCGTTATCCCTCCAACAGCGCGCCCACGCTGGCGCTGCTCCTGACCGGCACGATTGCGCCGATTCCTGTTGTGTCCGAGATGGGCGACCGCACCGCGATCCCGCCCTACGATTATGACAATATGCGCGTGGTAGCGCACGACATGCCGCCGATCGTGCGGGCGGCGTGGCTTCGCGGCGTGTCGGCCCTGCCGAACACCTTTGCCCACGAATCCTATATCGACGAACTCGCGACCGAAGCCGGCGTCGATCCGGTCGAATATCGCCTGCGCTACCTCAAGGACGAAAGGGCGATCGATCTCGTCAACGCCGTTGCCGAGCGCGCCGGCTGGAAGCCGCGCCCGGTCTGGCAGGAACAGGTCGCCGAGGGCGACATCGTGCGCGGACGCGGTTTTGCCTACGCCTTGTATGTCCACAGCAAGTTTCCGGGCTATGGCGCGGCGTGGTCGGCCTGGATTGCCGACGTCGCCGTGAACAAGGCGACCGGCGATGTCAGCGTAACGCGCGTGGTCGCGGGGCAGGATTCCGGCCTGATGATCAACCCGGACGGCGTTCGCCACCAGATCCAGGGCAACGTCATCCAGTCGACCAGCCGCGCGCTGATGGAAGAAGTTTCGTTCGACCGCGGCTCGGTGACGAGCCGCGAGTGGGGCGCCTACCCGATCATCAAATTTCCGGACATTCCGAAGATCGACGTCTTGATGCTGCCGCGGCAGGATCAGCCGCCGCTCGGTGTCGGCGAATCCGCTTCGGTCCCGAGCGCGGCTGCAATCGCCAACGCCATCTTCGACGCGACCGGCGTGCGTTTTCGCGAATTGCCATTCACGCCGGAACGCATCCTTGCGGGATTGCGGGGCGAGCAACCGTCTGCCCAAGGTGCACTGCCCGCAGCGGCGCACAGTCCACCGGCTGCGCCGAACCGGTGGCAAAATCCCTTTGCGGTGCGCCGCGGCGCGGTTGCGAGCATCGCCGCCCTAGTTGCCGCGGGTCTCGGCATCGCCGCGGCAGCGCTGCCGTGGCGATCGATCGCGCCGATCGCGCGGCCGGATGCGTCGGTATTCTCGGCGGCCACCATCGATCGCGGCCGGCGACTGGCGGCGCTCGGCGACTGCGCGGTCTGCCACACGATGACCGACGGCATCCTCAACGCCGGAGGCCGGCCGATCGAGACGCCGTTCGGCACGATCTACAGCAGCAACATCACGCCCGATATCGAGACCGGAATAGGCAACTGGTCCTATCCCGCCTTCGAACGCGCCATGCGCGAGGGCATTCACCGGGACGGCCGGCAGCTCTATCCGGCGTTTCCCTATACGAATTTTGCCAAGACGTCGGATGCCGATCTGCAGGCGCTCTACGCCTATCTGATGGCGCAGGCGCCGGTACATGCCGGCAACCGCGCGCCGGCGCTGGCCTTTCCGTTCAATTGGCGTCCGCTGATGGCGGGATGGAACGCGCTGTTCCACCGCGCGGAAGCCTTCGCGCCCGATGCCACCAAATCAGCCCTTTGGAATCGGGGCGCTTATCTGGTGGAAAGCCTCGGCCATTGCAGCGCCTGCCATTCGCCACGGAACGTGCTCGGCGCGGAAAAGGCCAACGCCTATTTAGCGGGTGGCTTTGCGGAGGGTTGGGAAGCTCCCCCGCTGACGTCGCTTTCGCACGCGCCTCTTCCCTGGAGCGAGGATGAACTGTTCGCTTATTTGCGAACTGGTGAATCCAAATTCCATGGGGTCGCGGCAGGACCGATGGCGCCGGTCGTGAAGGAGCTCGCCGCCCTTCCCGACGAGGATATTCGTGCGATGGCGGTCTATCTCGGCTCCTTCAACGAAGCCACGATCGGCAAAACGGAGCAGGACGCGCTGGCCGCCAGGCTCGAAAGCCAGACCGGCGCCAGGCCCGCTTCGGCCTCCCCTGTTGGCCTGCGCCTCTATCAAGGCGCCTGCGCCGTTTGCCATGAGGTCGGCGGGCCACCCTTGTTCGGCAGCCGGCCGTCGCTGGCGCTGAACAGCAATTTGCACGCCGCCGTGCCTGACAATCTGATACAGGTGATCCTGCACGGCATCGTCTCACCGGTGTCGAGCAATCTCGGCTATATGCCTCCCTTCAAGGACAGCATGACCGACGACCAGCTCGCCGAGCTGGTCTCCTACCTGCGCCGACAATTCGCGCCCGAAAAGCCCGCCTGGACCGGCGTGCAGGCCGCGATCAGCCGTATCCGGCAGGGGGGTGCGCGCTGATCTGCTATGCTGGCCTGAAAGCCACTGGTTGCAGGGCCCGGGGCGGGATAGAATTTGCATTATGGCAGTCACAGATATCGCAACCAGGACCTACAATCACGGCTGGCGGCTCGATCCGATCGTGCGCAGCCTGCTCGATACCGATTTTTACAAGCTCTTGATGCTGCAAATGATCCGGGAATTTTACCCGGACCAGCGCGTTACCTTTTCGGTCATCAACCGCAGCAAGCATGTGCGGCTTGCCGAAGTGATCGACGAGGGCGAGCTTCGCGCCCAGCTCGATCACGCCCGAACGATCCGGTTCAGCAAAAAAGAGTTGATATGGCTCGCCGGTAATACGTTCTACGGCAAGACCCAGATGTTTTCGCCTGACTTCATCAACTGGCTCTCGACATTCCGCCTTCCTGAATATGAACTCAAGAAGGTCGACGGCCAGTATGAATTGAATTTCTACGGCCCGTGGACGCACACCACGATGTGGGAGATTCCAGCGCTCGCCATTGTCAACGAACTGCGCTCGCGCCAGGTGACCAAAGGACAGGGCAGATTTGCGCTCGACGTTCTCTATGCCCGCGCCAAGGCCAAGCTGTGGGCCAAGGTCGAGCGCCTGCGCAAACTGGAAGGCTTGCGTCTTTCCGATTTCGGGACGCGCCGCCGCCACGGCCACCTGTGGCAGCGCTGGTGCGTGGAGGCCGTCAAGGAAGGCCTGGGCGCGTCCTTTACCGGCACCTCGAACGTGTTGCTGGCGATGGACAACGATCTCGAAGCGATCGGCACCAATGCCCATGAATTGCCGATGGTGGCTGCGGCGCTGGCGAACGATGATACCGAATTGCGCTGGGCGCCGTACCGTATCCTAGATCAGTGGCGTCATACCTATGGCGGGAATCTTCTGATCGCCCTGCCCGACGCCTTCGGTACCAAGTCGTTTCTGCGAGATGCTCCCGAATGGGTGGCTGACTGGACCGGCTTTCGGCCGGACAGCGCGCCGCCGATCGCCGCGGGCGAAGAAATCATCAAATGGTGGAAGCAGAAGGGGCGCGATCCCAAGGAGAAGCTGCTGGTTTTTTCCGACGCCATGGACGTCGGATCGATCGAGGAGATCCATCGGCATTTTGGCGGTCGTGTCCGCATCAGCTTCGGCTGGGGCACCAACCTGACCAATGACTTCGTAGGATGCGCGCCGGATGGCTCGGTCGATCTCGATCCAATTTCCCTGGTTTGCAAGGTGACGTCGGTCGATGGCCGCCCCGCTGTGAAGCTCTCGGACAATCCGGAAAAAGCGACCGGCGATCCGACCGAGGTCGAGCGCTATCTGCGCGTGTTTGGCAATGCGGGGCGGGTTCGCACCGCCGTACATGTCTGAACCATCCGCAGCCGGCTTGAGCCGGCGACGCTCAAACGCGAGCCGACCGTCTTAGGGGACCGACCCCTGCCGCACCGACGGCTTGCGCTCGATCGGGTGGATGTCGACGGCGCGCAACCGGCCCATCCGCAGCACGTCCATTTCCACGGTACGTTCGATCCGGTCGCGATCGAGAAGGCGGATCAGATCGTCAACGCCATTGATGTCGATGCCGTCCAGCTTGATCACGACATCGCCGGCCAGCAAACCGGCCTTTGCGGCCGGTCCATCCGGTTCGATCTGCGCCAATAGCGCACCCATCTTGTTTTCGATCCCGGCGATCACCGCGTGCCTTCTCGGAATGGGCGCGGTCTGACCCGACACGCCGATATAGGCGCGCCTGACATAGCCGTGGCGGATGATCTCCGAGAGCACAAACTGCGCCGTATTGCTGGCGACCGCAAAGCAAATGCCCTGCGCGCCGCTGATGATCGCCGTATTGATGCCGATCACCTCGGCCGACGACGACACCAGCGGTCCGCCGGAGTTGCCGGGATTGAGCGCAGCGTCGGTCTGAATGACGTCCTCGATGGTCCGGCCGCCGACGGAACGGATCGAGCGGCCCAGCGCCGACACCACGCCCGCGGTAACGGTCGATTCAAAACCGAGAGGATTGCCGATCGCGACCACAAGCTGGCCGCGGCGCAAATGTTGCGAGTTGCCGAGCGAGGCATAACGCAGGTCCCGCGCGCCGTCGGCGCGCAGCAGCGCCAGGTCGGTGTCGGGATCGACGCCGAGGACGCGGGCATCCGTGACAATACCCTCGATGTCCCGAAGCCGGATCTGCCGCGACGATCCGACCACGTGGCTGTTGGTCAGCACAAGGCCGTCCGGGGAGATCACGATCCCGGATCCCAACCCGCCGCGCTGGCGCGCGCCCTGCACTTTCGAGCTGGTTTCGACACGAACCACCGCGGGACCGACGCGTTCGGTCACGCCGATGACGGCGTTCGAATAGGCGTCGAGCAGGGCTTGATCGCCGACGGCGGCCGCCTGGCCGGCCGGCGGCGAGGTGTCATCGTCTGACGTATCGTTGGTAAAATCCAGCATGGTCAATTCCTTCCGATGTCAGATGGTGGCTCGATCCCACCCTCGCAAGAGACCGGTTTTGGGCTATGATGGCAGAGGGAATCTCGCGCGAATTGCCGCGCGCCGGGGCAAACCTGCTTGATTACGGTTTCGGAAGAGAAGGCCGTTGACTATGAAATCACAGCCCGCATTGCGACCGAGGCGTTCGGATCGAAGGAAGTGGTTTTTTCCGCGCAGCGGATGAAATGGCTTTACGAGCGTGGCTTCGGTCAGCACAGCATGATCGTAGCCGTCTACGACGATGGCAAGAAGGTCGGTCAAATCGCGCTGCTCCATCAGAAGGTCTATCTGGGAGGCAAGCCCGCCGCGGCAACCCAGCTCGTCGACCTCTTCATCCTGCAGGCCTACCGCTCTCCGCAACTGGTCCGCCGCATCTACAAGGAGGTTGAGCGCCTGTCCCAAGCCGAGAAGATCCGCCTGGTGCTTGCATTGCCGAATGAGAACTCGGCGCTGCTCAATGAACGCTTCCTCAAACTCCGGCCCTTTCTTTCATTGCCGGCTCGCATCGGCGCGGGATTTTGGCGGCCGCGCCTTTCCGGCCTGAAATATTCGGGCAGCCTCAAATCGATGCCGAGAAGCGAGGCGGTTGAGCTGCTGTCGGGCTTCGTCACCCCGACAACGGAGAACGGCTTGCGTTGGGATGCCGGGACCTTGTTCAACCGTTTGAGCGATCCAACTCGCGACTATGCGGTTCATGCCACGGCGCACCTGCTGTTGATCTCGTCTTCGCGCAAAACCAGGGGCATCAATCACGTCTTGCTCTGCGGCTTTTTCGCGCGACCAGACGCCGCGGTCGCTTCGGGCTCCGTCCGCAAACTGACACGCGCCGCATGCCGCTTCTGGAAGCATGGGATTTTCGTCTATGCGGGGGTCAACAATCGCCTTCGCCGGCTGCCAGGAATGGCTCTGCCCGCCCGGTTCCGGCCGCCGATATTGGTCCAGCTGCGTGATTTCGATGCCGATCAGCCCGACCTGCAATTCGACCGCTTTCAATTGATCGATTCTGATTTCGTCTGAATTTGCACGTCAACCGTCGTCAGGCCGCAAGCACCTCGCCGATCCGGCCTCGAATAAGCTCGCGCTCCGCCTCGCCGGTGCCGCCGTCGAAGCTGACATCATAGGCGATCTTCGCCGGGCGCTTCAGCACCACGATACGGTCGCCGATCTCCAGCGCCTCGCTGATGGAATGGGTGATGAACACGGCGGTCTTGCCGTTTTCCTTGACCAGCCGGACGAACTCGCCGCGCAGTCGCCCCGCGGTCGATTCATCCAGTGCCGAAAACGGCTCGTCGCACAAGAGAATGTTGGCATTGGTCGCAAATGCCCGCGCGATCGAGACTCGCTGGCGCATGCCGCCGGACAGCGCGTGGGGATAATCGTTCTCGTGCCCGCCCAGTCCGAGTTTGGTCAGCCATAGCTGGGCTGCGGATCGCCGCTCCGCCGCGGGCACGTCAAGCATCTCGAGTCCCAGTTCGACATTTTGAATGGCCGTTCGCCACGGCAACAGGCGGTCATTCTGGAACACAATCGCGATTCTGCCGCGAAACGAATTGAAATCGGCAAAGGGATCGCGCCCTCCGACGCGCACCGTGCCGCTGGTCGGCTCGGTCAATCCCGCGATCATGTTGAAGATGGTCGACTTGCCGCATCCGGTCTTGCCCAGGATCGCCAGCATCTCGCCGCTGCGGACGTCCAGATTGAGGTCATCCACCGCACGATAGACCGCGTGGCTACCTGCTTTGCCGAACACCTTGGAAACGTGGTCAAGGCGAATGGCGGCATCGGGCAGTGTAACGGCATCTCTCATATCGCGCGCTCCGACACCGCGCGATAGCGAAACGCTGATTTTTCGATCAGCGTGATCGTCCCCTGCACGATCAGCACGAAAAACACCAGTTGCAGCGTCCAGGCCAGCGCGCCCGCCATGTCGAACAATTGCTGTTGCCGCAGCAATTGATAGCCGACGCCGCCGGTCGCCCCGACCAGTTCGGCGACAACGACGACGCGCGAGGCATTACCGAGATTGACTTTCCAGGCCGTGAGAATGTCCGGCAGGATGGCGGGTGCGATCATCACCCGCAGCAGCTTCATCCGGGTAGGCCGGAAGCTGAACACCATCTCCATCAGGTCCCTCGACATCGCGCGCAATGCCCCCAGCACCTGGAACGTGAATGCCGGCAATGTCGTCATCACCATGATGAAGAAAATACGGAACTCGACGCCATGAAACCAGATAATGGCGAATACGACCCAGGACAGCGCCGGAATGCCCTGGAACAGCGACAGAATCGGCGACAGGAAATTGTCGACGGCGCGCGAACGCACCATCAGCAGCGCCAGAATTCCTCCGACCACAAAGGCACCGGCGAGCCCCGCCAGAATTCGAAAGATCGTCGCCAACACGTCCGCGAACATCGCGCCGCTCGAAAATATCTCGAGGCAGCGCCAGAACACGTCGATCAGCGAGGGAAACAGAAACCGGGGGAAGAACAGCGACGCGAATTGCCAGAGCACGACAACAACGACAAAAGGCAAAACCGACGATGCCACCCGCTTCAACATCGCAAGCAGCCTCATGGCCGGTAGCGAAGGTTCAGCGTGAGGGGCAGTCTCGCTCATTTGCGCGGCCACTGATAGATGGTGGAGGCTGACGGATCCGAGGAGAGGAAAGAAATCGATTTTCCGGCGGCATAAACGGAACTGATCTCCTTGGCGACGTCAGAGGCCCACTGGACGTTCATGCCGAGCCTGTCATTGGCGCGAATGAGTTCCGCAATCGCCTTCTGATCGTCGGGCGTGCCCTTTGCCGCGATCAGTTTTGACGCTTCATCGGGGTGAGACGCCACCCATTCGGCAGCTTCCTTATAGGCCGCATAGAGCTTCGGGATCAGCCTCTGGTTCTTTTCCACCCAGTCGATATGCGCGGCGACGCCGAGATAGGGAATGTTGCGGCTGCCGGTGAATTTTCTCCAGCTGTCGGCAATGGCGATATCGATCGTTCGCATATCGCGCTTCTTCGACAGCAGCGTCGTGTAGGCCGGCTCCCAGAGCTGAACCGCCGCCGCGCGATCGGCCAGCGCATAGCCGATCAGGCCGGGTGTCGCGGTATTGATCACCGCAAACCTCGCGGCATCGACCCCGAGTTGCCGCGCGAACCAGTCGAACATCACGTAGTTGGTGGTCCCCTTCGCCGCCGCCACCTCCTTGCCCTCGAGATCCCGCAGCGTCTCGATATCCGGCCTTGAGGTGACGACCGCGCCCCAAAAATCGAACAGGTTGAACAAATAGGTCACCTTGACGCCGCGCGTGTCGGCAAGGCCGATCGTCAGCAGCGAGGCGCTGCCGCCAAGCTGAAATTCGCCGGAGTTGAATTGCGCCGTATAGGCATCGGGCGTGCGCTCCTCGAACTTGATGACAAGGCCGTTTTTCTCGTCGAGCTTCTGCGCCTTGATCACCGGCGGCAGGAACGCGCCGAGCGACGGCGGACCAAAAACGACGATGGAAAGCGGCTCCGGCGTCTGAGCGAAGGCTGCGCCGGCTACGAGCAGCGATCCGACACAGGCAAGACTCGTCAGAAACCTATTCATGACCTCCACACCTCCTTTCGCGTCTATTCGCAATTCCCTCACAGGCCGAAGAGGCGCTGCGCCAGGCCGCCATTGATGCCGGCGCGTTCGCTTTCTGAGAAACGGGTCTGGGCGACAATATTCGTGGGCGCGAGATCGCCAATCGGGAATGGCATGTCCGAGCCCATCATGATCCGCTCAGCGCCTACAATATCGGCGAGATAGCGCAGCGCGCGCGGATCCTGGACGATCGTGTCGTAATACAAGGCGGCAATCGCTGCATCGGGATCGCCGAGATTGTCCTTGTCGAGCGAATAATTCCGCCGCAGCTTGCCGATCACATAGGGCAGCGCCGCGCCGCCGATTCCGGCGATGATCTTCGCATGGGCATAGCGCGTGACGTGACCGGCATAGATCAGCCGCGACATCGCAATCAGCGTGTCGGTGATCCGGCCGACTGCATTGGCCATGCCGTAGTCGTGGACGCGATCGTCACCGCTCTCGAATACCGGATGGATAAAGACCACCGATCCCAGTTCGTTGGCGGTCTCCCAGAAGACTTTGAGCGAGGGATCGTCGAGCACACCGCCCTTGCCCTTGGGCTGGGTTCCGATCATCGCGCCCCTGAAGCCCGTGGCATGTGCCTCCCGCAACACTTCCGCGGCAAGTGCGCCATCCTGCAGGGGCACGGTGGCGAGCGGCACGAAGCGCGGCTCGCCCTCCGCAGCCTGCGCCAGATGGGTATTGATCAACCGCGACCAGCTCGCGCCCTCCTCCGCCGGGACTTCATAAGCGAACATATCGAGCCAGCCGCCGACCACCTGGCGTTCGATCTTTTGCTCGTCCATCCATTTCAGCCGAGCTGGCAAGTCGCTGAGCGGTTTTGAAACCGGCCGGATCGGCTTGCCCCCGGCAAAAGAGAAGCCGAGGCTGCCGCCATCCTCGACCACGCGCACCGAAGGAAAGCGCGAGGCCTGCGCGCGGATCGCCTCCAGAAGACCTGGCGGCACCAGGTGGGCGTGGCAGTCGATGATCATTTGGTTGGCTCTTCGGATTTCGTTTCGGGTTTGGCTTGCTGAGCGTCGGCGATGGCATCGCCAATCGCGGAAATGCGGATCGGAAGCTTGTCGAAGGAAATGCCGAGCGGTGCGACGCAATCATTGACCGCGGCGGATATCGCCGCCGGCGCGCCGAGATAGCCGCTTTCGCCGAAACCCTTCTGGCCGAACACGGTATACGGCGATGGTGTGCAGTGATGCACGATCTCGACCGCGGGCACCTCGTGGGCCGACGGCAGGAGATAATCCATGAAGCCCTGCGTGATGAGCTGGCCCTCGTCATTGTAGACGAACTCCTCCAGCAGCGCCGCGCCGAGGCCGTGTGCGATGCCGCCAAGCGTCATGCCCTTGACGATATGTGGGTTGATGACCGTGCCGCAATCGTGGCCAATCACATAGCGCCTGATCTCCGGCTTCCCAAGCGCGGGATCGATCGCCATCAGCACCACGTGGAACTCGAAGGAGTGACACGGATACATCTGGACGCGGCCGTCCTTCGGCAGTGTTACCGGTCGGCACTTGCATCACATGCGAGGTTTCCAGACCCGGCTCCATGCCTTCGGGCAACAGATGGTAATGGCGATGAGCAATGGTGATGAGTTCGGTCCAGCCGAGTTTCCTGGTGCCCTTGGGATCGCCGACGCTGCCCGAGGCGTAAACAACCATGTCTTCGCCAAGGCCAAATTGATGCGCGCCGATCCGCATCAATTTGGCCTTCAGTTTTTGCGCGGCATGAAACGCCGCACCGCCGAGCATGATCGCCATCCGGCTGCCGACCGGCGAGTTGGACGGCAGGCAGGCAAGCGAATCCGGCCGCACCACGCGAATCAGATCGGGCTCGATCTGAAGCACTTCGCCGACCACGGTTGAAACCAGGGTTTCGTGTCCCTGCCCGGACGACGTGTTGTGGATGGTGACAGTGACGAAGCCGAGCGCATCGACAACGATGCGACAGGAATCCATCCAGGTGGTGGTGGTGTTTTTTCATTGAGCAGCGGCTCGAACGATGAGTTGCCGCCACTGGGTTCCAGGCAAGCCGCAATGCCGATTCCGGCTAGCCACCCGGAAGACCGCAGACGATCCCGCTCTTTCTCCAGGCTGGCAAAATCGACATGCGCGAGCACCTTGTCGACCACGGTGTGGTAGTCGCCGCTGTCATAGGTGCTGCCGCTCGGGATCAGATAGGGGAATTGCTCCTTGCGAATGAAATTGCGACGGCGCGCCTCGATCCGCCCGAGTCCGGTAGCCGCCGCTACCTTATCGATCGCGGTCTCTATCGCATAATTGGTGGGCGACTGGCCGAAGCCGCGCACCGCTTCCTGCACGGCCTTGTTGGTCGTCACCGACTGCGCGCGGTACTGCACGCTTTCGATCTGGTACGGACCGACAATGGCGCCGATCGGCTTGCCCAGCTGAAACGGCGCGCGGCCGGCATAGGCGCCGACATTGTCGAGCGCCCGTATCTTCATCGACTTGACGATGCCGTCATTGTTGAAGGCAATCTCGACATCGAAAATGCGGTCGGGGCCGTGCGCGTCGCCGCCTCCCATATTATCCAGCCGGTCTTCAATCAAGCGCACCGGACGGCCCAGCCGCCGCGCGAGATACGCCACCAGCACCGTCTGCTTGATACCGCGTTTGACGCCATAGCTGCCGCCGACGTCGACGTCCTGGTGCACCCGCACGCCGTTGGCGGGAATCCGTAAAGCGCGCGCGATCTGATCGGGAAATTTCGGCATCTGGATCGAAGCCCAAACGTCCAGAATCTCGCGCCACGGATCCCAGCAAGCCGCGACGCCGAAGGTTTCGATCGGCACGGTGGAACTGCGGCCCCAGGTGACCCGGAACGACAGATGGCGCGGGCTCTCGGCGAAATGCTTTTCCACCTCACCCCAGACGAAGGTTCGATCGAGCAGCACGTTGGAGCCGTGCGCCGGATGCACCGGGGGGCTGTCCGGCTTCAGCGCCTCTTCCGCCTTCGTTACAAAGGGAAGCAATTCATAGGTGATGCGGATTTTCTCGCTGGCGTCTTCGGCAAGCGCCCGGCTTACCGCGACCACGGCCGCAACCCATTCGCCGGCGTAGCGCACCTGGCCCACCGCGAGCGGGTGGCGCTTCACCTTTGGCGTATCAAGCCCGTTCATCAGCGGATCGGTCGCTGCCGCAAGCTCTGCCCCCGTGAGCACATAGTGGACGCCCGGCATCGCCAGCGCCCCCAACGCATCGATCAAAACGATGCGGGCGGATGGATGCGGCGACGGCAGGACCGCTACATGCAGCATGCCTTCGAGCGCGACGTCGGCGACATAATGGCCGTGTCCCGCCACAAAGCGGCGGTCCTCGCGAACCCGGCGATTGGTCGAGACAAAGCGGAAGGCAGCCGGATTGACGGTCATTTCGCCTCCACAGCGGATTCAGCCATCGGCGCCAACGGACGCGGCGTATTGGCTTTGCGCAGACGATCCGCGGCGAACTGGATCGCCTCGATGATCTGGCCATACCCGGTGCAGCGGCAGATGTTGCCGGAAATCGCTTCGACAATATCCTCGCGCGTCGGCGTCATATTGCGTTGCAGCAGCGCGTGCGCGGCAAGGATCATGGCGGGCGTGCAATAACCGCATTGCAGGCCGTGGGTCTCGCAGAACGCATCCTGAATCACGCTGAGTTCGCCCGGCGCCGGCGCAAGAGCTTCGATGGTCGTGATGTCGTAGCCGTCGGCCTGTAGCGCGAACATCAGGCAGGATCGCACCGGCTCGCCGTCGACCAGCACGGTGCAGGCCCCGCAGACGCCGTGCTCGCAGCCGGCGTGGGCGCCGTTGAGAAGAAAGTCTTCGCGCAACGTGTCGAGCAGCGTCTTGCGTGGCTCGACATCAGCGGAACGGACGACACCATTGATGCGCAGGTTAACCTTCATCGTGCGCCTCCCGCCGGTTTGGCGGTGGCGTTGTCGCGCGCCTGTTCGATCGCGCGAATGCCCAGCGTCGCGGCGACGCGGCGGCGATAGGCGGCGCTGGCGTGCAGGTCGCTCATCACATCGATATCGGCACATGCGGCATTGACGGCGTCGGCTGCCGATCCGGCATCTAGCCTGGTTCCGATGAGGGAGGATACATCGAGCCGCAACGGCCGATCGCCGACACCGCCCAGGCCGAGCGTGACCTCCGCGCAATGGCCTTGCTCGTCGAGCGCGACCTGGGCTGCGGCTGCGACGAAAGCAAAATCCGACCGCCGCGCGCTGATCTCGAAGAAGCCGACGCCGATGCGCGGGTGAGACCAGACCGGGAACCGGATCGCGCTGACGCACTCGCCTCGCCCAAGGCTGGTCACCATCGGCCCAATGAAGAAGTCATCCGCCGATACCGAAGTGGGGCCAGCGGTGGTCGCGAGCATGATCTCGGCACCTAATGTCAGCGCGACAAGAGGGATTTCGGCCGACGGATCGGCATTGGCGATCGAGCCGCCGACGGTGCCGCGGTTGCGGGTCGGCGGATGCCCGACCCATGGCAGCACCCGCGCCAGCATCGGCACCGATCCCCGGATGACGGGGTCGCGTTCGGCCTGCGCTTGCCGCGTGGCCGCTCCGACAACGACGGCGCCCTTTTCTTCGTGAATTCCGGCAAGCTCCGGCAATCGCAGGATGTCGATGAGCTTCGCCGGACGGGCAAGCCGCATTGCCAGCATCGGCACCAGCGTTTGGCCGCCTGCGATCAGGCGCGCATCATCGTCACCCGTCAGCAACTCGCAGACCTCCGCGAGCGAATCCGGTCTGACATAATCGAAGGGTGCCGGCTTCATGGGTGCCGCTAGCCCACCGCGGCTTCGTAGACCCGAATTTCATGGATCAAAGCGCACTCCCATGTCCTTTTTGGCAGCTTGTTAGAACCCGCTGTCTTGGGAAAACGATAGAAGCCCGCGGCGGAAATTGTCAAACATTAACTGAAATATTCAGACGAGCGGCATCCGCGTCGGTCAGCCCGATCCATGAGCAATTGGCTTCGTCCGGTCGCCGCCAAGCAAAAAACACCGATTTTGCTGGCCATTCTCGCTGCAGCAGACGGACGGACCTGGGGGGCAGGGCCCGCTCAACGCGCCGGTTTTTGCAAATCGCGGCCTTGAAAATCGGCCCAGCTTTTCTAAGTCGTTTTCGTCCAAAAACGACATCCTAGCTTCGCGAGCTTGATCTCAAACCCGACCCGCTATATCGACCCTTTTCATTGCCCGTGAGAAGATAAAATGACGACCACCGATACCGCCGTTGAGGCGCAGCCATTTCAGGCCGAGGTTTCCGAGCTTCTGCACCTCATGGTGCATTCGGTCTATTCGGAGACCGATATTTTCCTGCGCGAGCTGATCTCGAACGCTTCAGATGCATGCGACAAGCTGCGCTACGAAGCGATCGCCAATCCGGCACTGATCGGCGAGGGTGAGCTGCCGAAAATCCGCATTGTCCCGAACAAGAAAAACAACACGCTGACGATTGCCGACAGCGGCATCGGCATGGACCGGCAGGAACTGATCGACAATCTCGGTACCATTGCCCGTTCCGGCACCAGGTCCTTCCTCTCGCGCATCAAGGATGCGAAGGATGGCACCGGCCTGATTGGACAATTTGGCGTCGGCTTTTATTCCGCCTTCATGGTCGCCGACCGCATCGTCGTCACCAGTCGCCGGGCGGGCAGCGACGAGGTCTGGTCGTGGTCATCGTCGGGCGGGTCCGGTTTCGAAATCGCGCCCGCCGGCAAGGATGGCGCGCAGCCCCCCGTGCGGGGAACGGAAATCGTCCTCCATTTGAAGACGGACGCGGCCAAATATTTGGAAGCTTACGAAATCGAGCGCATCGTCAGAGCCTATTCGGACAACATTCAATTCCCAATCGAGCTGGTTCCGGAAGAGGGCGAGCCGCGCCAGATCAATTCGGCGAGCGCGCTCTGGCAACGTCCAAAGTCCGAGCTCAAGCCCGAGGACTACGCGCAAGCCTACAAGTCGATCGCCGGCGCCTTCGACGAGCCGGCGATGACGCTGCATTATCGCGCCGAGGGACGATACTCCTATGCGGTGCTGCTGTTTGCGCCCTCCACCAAGCCGTTCGATCTGTTCGAGCCGTCACGCAAGGGCAAGGTGAAGCTTTACGTCCGTCGGGTGTTCATCACCGACGATGCCGATCTCTTGCCGGCCTATCTCCGCTTTGTTCGCGGCGTCATCGACAGCGAAGACCTGCCGCTCAACATCTCGCGCGAGATGCTGCAGAACAATCCGCAACTGGCGCAGATCCGAAAGGCCGTCACCGGCCGCGTGATCGCTGAACTGGAGACGCTCGGCGAGAAGCAGCCCGAAAACTTCGCCAAAATCTGGGATGCCTTTGGTCCGGTGATCAAGGAAGGCATCTACGAGGACTATGAACGGCGCGAGAAATTGCTGGCGCTGTCGAGGTTCACCACGACGTCCGGCGAAAAGCGCACGCTGAAGCAGTATGTCGCGGATCTGAAGCCCAACCAGACCGGGATCTATTTCCTGGTTGGCGACAGCATCGAGCGGGTCAGGTCCAATCCCAAGCTGGAATTGGCGGCCGCCCGCGGCATCGAGGTTCTGCTCCTGACCGATCCCGTTGACGCGTTCTGGACTTCGACGCCGCTTGATTTCGAAGGCAAGCCGCTGAAGTCGCTCAGCCAGGGCGACGTCGACTTTGGCCTGGTGCCGCTGCTCGATGACAAAAAGGAAGAGGTCAAGTCCGACGCGGACGAGGCGGCGATCATCGCCGTGATCAAGTCGAGCCTCGGCGATCGGGTCTCAGACGTGCGCGCATCGCAACGGCTCACCGCCAGCGCATCATGCCTGGTCGCCGGCAGTCACGGTCCCGACCGCGAGCTGGAACGCCTGTTGGCCCGGCAAAATCGCGGTGTTGGAACCAAGCCGATTCTTGAAATCAACCTCCGCCATCCCCTGGTCGCAGCGATCGCGCAGGCCGGCACGAACGCCGCCGACCTGTCTTTCCTCCTGCTGGAGCAGGCGCAGATCCTTGATGGCGAACTGCCGGAGGACCCCGCCGCTTTCGCGAACCGCCTCAATCGTCTGGTCGTGGACGGTCTCACCAAGGCCTAGATCATGATGCGATTAAGTTGAATCGCATCATGATCTGATCTCTTTGCTTGAGCATGATTTCTTCGGAAAACCGGTTTCCGCTTTGCGCTAACGCGGCCCTTCGGGTCCGGATCATGCTCTAGCAGAAGCGCCGGCCCTGGACTTGCTTTCAACGATCGCGCGACGCCAAAATTCGCGCGGCCTCACTGCGCTTCCTTGTAGGCCTGCGTGATCGCTCTCGTCAGGTTGCCGGGACGAAGCCACCCCGGATATTTGGTCTGGAGTTCCCCGCTGACCACTTTTACGGCGTCCTCGACGCTCTTGCCCTGGCTCTTGGCCGCCTGCGTCTGTGCCAGCAGATCGACCATGTAGGCGCGTTGCTCGGCAAACATCGAGCTGTCGCCGGGTGGGCTATGGTCGGGAAGGATGAGCGTGGGCTTCAACTCCGCCGCGCGATCGAGCGCAGCGATCCAGCTCTTGATCGTCGTTTTGGTTCCGATCGGCAGGATGGTGAATTTATTCTGGACCAGATCGCCGGAGATCATCACCTTCTCAGGCTCGACAAAAAACACGATGTCGCCGTTGGTGTGCGCGGGCCCAAAATACACCATCCGCACCGTGACATCGCCGAGATCCAGCGTCATCTCATTATCAAAGAGAATGTCGGCCTTATCGATGCCGGCATCGACGAGCAATTCCTTGTTGACGTCGGAGCGTGATCGAAAGAAATCGATCATGCCGGCGCCGGATTCTTCCAGCTCCCTCTGCTGCACTCCCGGCCGGATCACCACGGTGTCGGCCGGAAAGCCGCTCTGGCCCGTGACGTGCTCGGGATGGAAATGGGTCGTGGCAAGATAGAGCTTGCCGCCCTTGCGCAGCTTCTCGGCCACGGCGGCGACCGTGGCCCCGTTGCGCTTGCCAAGGCCGGTATCGACGACCAGCGTGCCTTTGCTGCCCACCACGATCCCGATATTGGGATTGCCATAGATCGCCCAGACATGGGGCGTCAGTTGCTTGGTGTCCTTGTCATTCAACACGATATTTTCAGGCTGCTGCGCCAAGCTTGCAACAGGCAGCGTCAGTAGTCCGACACAAAAAGCGATGACGGCTGATCTTTGCATCTCAACTCCCCTCTCCCAGTGGTTCTCCTCGACAATCGAGCGTCCGGCTATTTCGTCATCTGGGCCCCGATACCAGGCGAGAGGCGACGGTTGCGCCGGCATGATCAGAGCCTGGTTATCCCGTTGCATCAGCCCTCGCCTCAACAACGGATTTTTCGGGATCAATCAGGAAAATCCAGATCAGAGAGCCGGAGGCGAGTACCGCGGCAGTGACGTAAAAAGGAGCAACCCAGGAACCCCGCTCGACCAGGAGGCCAAACACCAACGGGGAAATCGAGGCGCCGACGGCGCCCACCATATTCATGACCGCCGTAACCGTTCCGCTTGATGTCCCGCCGACGTCCATCGGCACGGCCCAGGCCGGTCCGAGCACCAGTTCCAGAAAAAAATTCGAGGCCGTGAGGCAAAGGATCGCGGTGGTCGCGCTATCGGTCGTGCCGGCGGGTATCAGCAGCAGTGCGGCGAGCAACAGACCCGGCGCCGCAACCACGCGGCGCGCCAATCTCAAATTGCCGGTCACGCGAAGCACGTGGTCGGTCAGCAGCCCGCCAACGATATCGCCGACCATCGCCGAAATCAGCGGCAGCGACGCCAGATAGCCGACCGAACGGAGGGAGAGATGGCGAAATTCGAGGAGGTAGGTCGGAAACCAGCTGACGTAGAAATAGGCGCCATAGAAGAAGCAGCCATACGCCGCCGCAATGAACCACATGTTCGACGATGTGAAAATTGATCGCCACGGAACATCCGATCGGACCCGCGTAGCCACCGGACTAATCTCACCGGTTGGCGCCGTCTCACGGATATGGGCAAGCTCTGCGGCGTTGACGCGCGCCTCGTCCTCCGGGCGATTGCGATAGAACAACAAGAACACCACGGACCAGGCGATGCCCAGCAGCGCAAAACTATAGAAAATCCAGCGCCAACCCCACGCCTTCATGATCATCACTGCAACGAGGGGCGTAATGGCGATCGCAAAGCGGCTGAAACAATGGGTCATGCCTTGCACGAATCCGCGCTCGGATTTCGGAAACCAAAGCTGCATGGCGCGGCTGGCCGTTGGAAAGGCGCCGGCCTCCCCAAGACCAAAGGCAAAGCGAACCCAAAAAAACGACGTGGCGCCGGACGCCCAGGCCGTGGCGGCGGTCATCAAGGACCAGAACGGGACGATCAGCAGAAGGACGCGTTTCGGTCCGAAGAAGTCGGCGAGCCAGCCGCCCGGCACCTGGCCCGCCGCATAGGCCCACGCGAACGCGCTGAAAAACAGCGCGACTTCCGTCTTGCTGAAACCGAACTCGCCGGCGATTTCAGGCGCGGCAATGGAAATATTGCTGCGATCCATATAGGTGATCATGTACATCAGACTGATCAGCAGAAGCACATACCACCTGATGCCGGTTCGCTTCGCGCCGGCGAGCTGGCGCGCCGGGCTACTCGCTGCCGTGATGTCCGCAGGCATCAATCCTCCGTCACGCTTTTGCTCGGACGGTTTGCCGTCCGTTGTCTTCTTGCGACGGTCGCGATCAAGGCGCCGTCGTCAGTGGTGGTTCATGCGCAGAAATTCCCGATCGCATTGGAGAAGCGTCCGATGCGACATGAAAAGCCCTCTATCAATTGACCCTATATCCCGGCAGCGAGCTTGGCCGGCCGTTTGTTCTCGAGCGGAAGCGTCACCGGTTCGTTCAGTTCGGCCGACAGATCGGCGGCGATATAGAGCTCCATCACGCGACGTGCCTGCTCGGGCGTCACGAGAACCGGCCGATCCAAAGCCACCGCTTCGACGAAATGCACCGTTTCGGACGCCATCGGGCCGGCATAGACATGCCCCACCGGTTCACCGGGCATGGTCGACATCGGAAACACCGCACCGCTTTTCATGGTGTTCAGCATCACGTCGCGATGCGTGTCGTCGACCATCAGGGCGCCTTCGGTTCCAATCATCTCGATCCATGTCGAGGAAAAATTCGGATAGCCAGGTGGCAGGCTCCAGCCGCCGCCGACGACGAAGGAGAGGCCACTGTCCATCGTCACGGTCACCCACTGCAGGTCGGGAATATCGCCCCCGGTCGACTCGCGCATCGCGCCGTAGTTCACCTGCGAATAGACGCGCACCGGCTTGGCCGGTTCCAGACACCAGAGCACGAAATCAAGATCGTGCGTCGACTCCATGGCGGCCGGCGAGAGTTTGACGCGGCCACTGATTTTCTTGCCGAGGCTGCGCGAGATATGCCGGCTCACCAGCGCGCTGACCGGCTTGCCGATCGTGCCGTCGCTGACGCACTTTTTCACATAGGCAAATTTCGGATTGAACCGCTGCGAATAGCCGATGGTGAATTTAAGGCCGCTGGCGCGCGCGATGGAAATGAGTTCGTCCGCCTCCTCAAGTTCAAGCGCGATGGGCTTTTCGAGAAAGACATGCTTTCCGGCGCGAAGAAAATCCCTCGCCATCGGAAAATGCGTGGTCTCAGGCGTCGCGCAGACAAAAACCGCGGAAATATCCTTGTTATCGAGCAATGCGCGGTAATCGCCGGTGGCCGATTTGGCGCCAATCGACGCCGCAACCTCCTGCAACCGCTCGGGACGATTCTCGGCGACGTGGACGCCGCTCACCAGCGGGTGCGCCGCACAAGCCTCCGCCCGAATACCGCCGCACCAGCCGACGCCAACGACGGCTACCTCGATCTGATCCACTTTTGCGTCCTCCAACCTTCGATTCGTGCAACTTTTTTGTTCACGTCCGGCCGGGCAGTCCCGTCACACGCAGATCAAGCTGTTTATCGATCGATTAACAGTAGCACAGTCCGCCGAAAGGCGGATGTCAAGTGGGGACCTTGGGCGTCCCGCAGATGCGCCGCGCCAATAACACTTGCCGCGCCGACCATTCGCTACCAACGATTGGCTTGGGGTATCACGCTGCACTATGATGCCGTGATCCGCGCCCGGGACCGCATTCATGCAACCAAAATTTGACCGCGCCGCCGAAGACCTCGGCAACTCGATCCATCTGGAACACGTCAACGTCCAGGTGCCTGACCAGCGTCTGGCGACATTGTTTTATGTCTCGGGGCTCGGGCTCACCCGTGATCCCTATCTGATGGTGTCGGACGACAATATGTGGGTCAATGTCGGCAGGAGCCAGTTTCATCTCCCAAGTGGCGAGCCGCAGGTGCTGAGGGGCCACACCGGGCTCGTGATCTCTGGCCGCAAGGCGCTGCTCGACCGGCTCGCGAGGGTCACGAAGAAACTGGATGGCACGAAGTTCGCGTTCCGCGAGCACAACGACTATGTCGAGGCGACCTGTCCATGGGGCAATCGCGTGCGCTGCTATGAGCCGGACGCCGCGCGTTTCGGGCACATCACGCTCGGCATCCCCTATGTCGAGTTCGAGGTGCCTCGGGGGGCCGCGAAAGGCATTTGTAACTTCTATCCGCAGGTCATGGGGATGCCGGCCGAGCTCAAAAACGGCGATGCCACGGTAGCAAGCGTGAAGACGGGCAAGAACCAGCACCTGCTGTTTCGCGAGACCGACCACCTGCAGCCCGAATATGACGGCCACCACGTGCAGATGTATATCACGAACTTCTCCGGCCCTTACCGGAAGCTGTCGGAGCGTGGCCTGATCTACAGCGAGGATAATCAATACCAATACCGCTTTCGCGATATCGTCGATCCCTCCGACGGCGAGCACCTGTTCACCATTGAACACGAGGTGCGCAGCGCCACTCACCCGATGTATTTGAGGCCGCTCGTCAACCGCAATCCGGCACAGACCAATCGCACATTTGCCTCCGGCCATGACCAATGGCTCTGGGCGATGGGACCGGACCAGTACGACCCGGGATAGCGAACAGCATCCATAGAAGTCCGCTGCTTTTCGGGCGAGCGCCGCTCGCGCGCGTCAGCACTGTTTCGTCGGCACAGTCGGCCGGAGCGCTGTGCCCCGCGCACGACGCGGTGCAAATCGTATCGCTCCATCGCGCCGTCCCCACCGGGATCGGGCCGACCGAAGATGACGTCTCGATGATCTGGCTGAACAACAGCTGCACCACGGCCCAGGCGGTCACCCTGCTCGAAACCCAATCACCCGCCAACGCGAATATCGCCGGCATTGGGCAGATCTTCTCGGGGCCGGCGCTCACTCAGCTGTTTAACGCGCCGGGCCTGCCACCACATGGCGATCCGCGGACACCGGATATCCTGGTTACGCCGAATGTCGGCGTGACCTACTCCGGGAGCAGCAAGAAGCAGGCCGAGCATGGCGGCTTCGCGCACGACGACACCAACGTCATGATGTTGCTGTCAAGTCCACGGATTGGTTCGGCAACGGTGACCAGCCCGGTCGAAACCATGCAGGTCGCGCCGACTATCCTGAAGGCCTTGGGGCTCGACCCGAAGGCTTTGCAGTCCGTGGCGACGGAAGGTACTGAAGTCCTGCCTGGCGTGTTCAGATACGAGCGACAACAAAGCTCGCCGTTTTGGGCACCGCAATGCCCCACGATCTGGAAGAGCGCGGCCTCAAGGCCGCGCTTTTTTTTAAGCAGCCTCGCCGAGCGCTGGGATCGCGTTAAGCAACGAATGCATCAAGGACGTCACCCGCAAATCTCGCTGAACCACGGGCCTCGAAGTCCCCCGGGCCACTCACCTGCAAGGGAGCTCCTTGATAGAATGGGCCGACGCAACGCCACATAGTGGGCGTCCTGCACTCCAGAGTTTTGCAAAGACCATTTTTTCAGCGCTACTGACGGCGATCGACACCGACGCGGTCATGAGATCGTTGCAATTTTGAATTCGCCAGCCGCTGAGGCGCCGCCTGACAGGGAGGCGTCTCTACGATCCGGAATTCGCTCGGTCAGCTCGCGTGACTCGCCGCCAACGCGTCCATTGCGAGAGCGATCACCCCCGCCGCCCACTACCGGTCTTAAGGTTTCGGCTGGTAACCATCCGTCAGCGTCATCAGGAAGGCGATGATGTCGGCTTCGTCCTGCGCCGTCATCGCCGGCGCCTCGCCCAGATGCCGATTGAAGGGCGGATCACTCACATCGACATTGGCGTGATACTGCACTGGAATGTCGTTGAATTTCTGAACCTTCCCGTCGGCTGCAAGCGGATAGACTTTCTCCGGGTTGGTGTCACGGAAGTTGTAGAAATCGAGCACTTGCTGCAACGTGTGGAACACCCCATTGTGAAAGAACACACGCCGCACGGCGGTGTTGCGCAAGGTCGGTGTTTTGAACATGCCGCAAAACTGCGTCTGGTCGGCAATGTCGGTGCGAGTGGGTCCGCAGACCCCAAGATCGAAATACCGAGAGTTCTTGTTGTCTGCGAGCGCTAGATTGCGCGGCGCAGCCAAGGCTTCATACTGAAAGTCTGTAAAGAGCGGCGGCAATCCATCGCGCGTGGCCTGCGAACTATGGCAGCCGGCGCAATTGGCTTTGTCCGGGTCGTTGAACAAGCGATAGCCCCGCATTTCGCTCTCGCTGAGACGCGCCTCTCCTTCCAGCCAATAATCGAACTTGCTGGTGTAGGGGTGAAAGCCGGGCTCCTCGATCTGATAGCGGCCGACAGCGAACAGCGCCTCGGTCATCAGCAGCTTCGTGTTTTGAAAAATATTTTCGCCGAACAATCCTGCAAATCTTTTGGCATAAGGCGCATGGCGCAGTTTCTCGGCAATGATCTCAACGCTGCCGCCGTCCATCTCTCGCGGATCGAGCAGAGGACCTGCGGCCTGTCCCTGAAGGGTGTCAGCGCGACCGTCCCAGAACAGGCCGCCCTGCGGCACGATGTTCGCTGCGCTCTGCGAAGTTTGCGTCGCGGTCTTCTCCACGCGCGTCGCGGTCTGGCCGAGCGCGGCCTTTTCCGCCAGATTCACATTCTCAACTTCCCGGTCATCCGGCCCGATGCCGAAGTCCGGTTGCCGCTCCAGGTACGTCAGCGAGGGGACGGCGCGCGCGCCTTGCTGCGTCAGCGTGGGTCCGCCGAGCATGACGGGGCCGTCGTTCGGCGGGCCATAGGCATGGTCCGGACTGTGACACGATGCGCAGGAAATCTTGCCGGACGACGACAGGCTCGCGTCAAAAAATATCTCCCGGCCGAGCTTGGCCATGGCGGAAAGCGGCGCGACGGGGCGGCGGACCAGATGAATCGGATGTGGGTTTTCGCCGGGCAAACCTTGCGATTCAGCCGCGAAGACGGCGCCGGCCATGAGGCCGGCGCCGAGAAGCCACACGAATGTGCGACGGAACATACTCACTCTCTTAGAAGTGCCGGGACTTTGTACCGACAGTGCCGAAGGTCGGATCGAGGATAAGCTTCCCGTCGCGGTCCTGATGGAAGTCGAACATGTCCATGATCGAACCGGTCGTGGCATCGAACGAACCACCACCGAGACGCTCGCCGTTCAGCCAGTTGTCCTCGACGAACTTCGTCACAGAGGCTTGCGTGATGAGGGTATGGCCGACATGGTTCTTCTTGGCATAGGGCGAGATCACCATGAAGGGGATGCGCGTGCCGGGGCCGCAACGACCCGCGACAGGCAAACTCTTGAGGCCGTTGGGTTCGTTGGTCAGGCCCGGGACGCCGCAGTTACCGGTGCCGTTCAACGCATCGGCCGTCGAGAACGAACCGTGCGTCGTCGTGGCGAAGGCGTGATCGTACCAGCCGTCCGAGTCGTCCCAGGTGATGAGCACGGCGGTGTTCTTCCAGTCCGGCTGTTCCTGCAGGAAGTTGATCAAAGTGACCATCCCCGTCTGCTCATCGAGCGGATCGGAGTAGCCCGGGTGACCGTCCTGGAAGGCTGGCAGCTTGATGAAGGAAACAGCCGGATAGTTGCCGGATCCAACTGCCGTCATGAAGTCTTCCAGGTCATAGGCGTGATTGGCCTGGTCGATCTTGTCGGTGCCAGCGACCTTGGTGTAGCCGATCGCCTTGGTCGAAGTCGGACGGGCATGGGTCAGGTTCGCCGTCGAAGTGTAGTACTGGAACCAGGCGTGATGCGGGATATAGTCGGCGGTCGCGCCGACAGCCTGGCCAATGCTGCTGCGCGAGCAACCGGTGGTACCGTTGTTGTTGATGGTTTGCAGGTTGAAACCACCCATGAACGAACCCCAGGGAATGTTCGCAGCGTTGAGCAGGTCACCGACGTTTTTGCTCGTCATGTAGACCTGTGCTGTCTTGCTGGAGCACACATCACCGGCGGGATCGGTATCGTTGATCTGGGTCAGGCCACCCTGACCGTCTGCAATAACGGCCGCGGAAAAGCCCGGCGGAACTACCGCGCCGTTGGTCTGACCCGCGAACATGTTGAGCGCGCCGGGTGTCGACGGACCATAATCATCGGTCCAGGCATTGTCGCTCATCGCGTAGTTCTGGGCATAGTTCCAGAGCGCTGTGGCGGTGTTGCCGTCGAAATATCCCATCACCTGAGCCGAGGTGCCGAAGCCGCCGGCGCCGCCGCTGGTGCCCTTGCCCGTGTCAAGCGGGAAGAGATCGTTTTTGCCCGCATCGTAGGCTGCCTGCTCGGCCGTATAGGCGTGGTTCTGGTCGGCCGTGCTGGCCTGCGTGCGGTCGAGGCGGAACGGATTGGAAGCGCCCGTTCCGTTGAGCGGATTCAGGTTGGGGTTGTTGTCGAGCAGAGTGGGATTGGACAACAGATTGTTGATATCCCGCGGCGTATTCCTCGCGGGCTCGAAGGGCGGTTCGCCTTCGGGATTCAACGCATTCGGGTAAGTGCCGAAATAATGATCAAATGAGCGGTTCTCGTTGAAGATCACGACCACATGCTTGATTGGGGTCGCGGTCTTCAATTCGTTCGGGTTGATGCCGTGCCGGCCGTGCAAGTCGTCCTGGTCAGCGACGACCGGACGGATCGAAGCAGCCGTGGCCGCGACGGCAAGCATCGCAACTGTGGAAAGCAGAATTTTTCTCATCTTATCCCTCGTCTTGTCCCTCGAAAGGGTTTCGGTTGGACGCTGGGGTTTATAATCAGCGGCAAATGACGCGCGTGTGTCGGTTTAACTAACGATTGAGAGGTGGCTGGGGATGTTCATGATCACAATGTTTGGTTTGCTGTGCTTGCTCAGCGCCGTCCTTGCCTGGATCGACATCCGCCATGGAATCATTCCGGACTGGTTGAACCTGACAATTGCCGGTCTGGGATTGTCCAAGGCCGTGATCATCGGCGGTTTGCCGGCAGGTTTGGAAGCTGCCTGCGAGGGGGTTGCCGTCGGAGCCATCTTCTGGCTCCTGCGACGGCTGTATTTCGCCTTCAGGCAGATCCAGGGCCTGGGGTTGGGCGATGTCAAATTCCTCGCGGCCGCCGGCATTTGGAGCGGCGTTGCCGGCCTTCCGGTGCTTGTGCTAGTGGCGGCGCTTACCGCGCTGGCCTACGCCGGTCTCATGCAATTGGCCGGACGGCAATTGACCGGTCAATCATCGATGTCGTTCGGGCCATTTCTGGCGATTGGTCTGTTATTCACGTCAGCTCTTCAACAATACGGCTCGTGTTGCTGAGCAACGGGAAGTCCGCAAAAAACTAGCGACCGGGCCGTTCCGGTCGCGGCTCTGACGTCACCGACCGCTGGTTGAGGGGGGCCGGCGGCGGCAGAGGGACTTCACTGGTCACCTGTCCCACACCCGGCTGCGGCAACACGAGCGTGACGACCTGTTGATCCTTTTCCAGCGCCGTTTCCCGACCCTGAACCGATTGCAGCTTCCAGCCCTGAAACTCCTCGCCGACCTTCAGCCGGAGTACCGCCCTGCTCGATTGATCCAGAAATATTCCAAACCCCTCCTCGTCGCTTGCGATGGTGCCGACCAAAGTGAGCTGCGGGCGCTCGGGCTCCCTTGGTTTGGGCACAGCGGCCAGCTTCGGCACCGCGACGGGCGCAACGGCAGTGGCCGGCGGCCGCCGGGACGGCGAAAAGATCGGCCGGTCGCGCGTCACCGGAAATTGGGCGAGCGGCATGGCCCACAGCGGATTGGCGCTCTGCGCCCGCCCGGATCCAGGTACAGCCGGCGCCGGCGGAGTGACGGTGACCTGCACCACCGTCGCAGGATTGGCCCAGGTCGAGGCTGCCGCAACTCCCATGCGCGAGCCCTCCGCCTGATCGTCCAGCGCATCATTGGAAACGGCGGAGGTCGTCGCGGATGCGCCTCCGTAAACCGACAGTGCCAGAACCGTGATCCCGACCGCAAATTTCCGCATCATTTCGCACCCTGCCATTGCCCCGACACCGCCAGCAGAATTCGCAACTTCCCCTCACCGGACGAAGTCGTCGGGGCTTGAACGGTGAGCTGATCGATGAACAGGAACGGCATTCCGGCTTCGAGATCGTAGATCAGCGGTTGCAACGACGGCTGGTCGAGCTCGCAACTCGCGACCATGCTGACAAATCCCGCTTTGGATGGCGTGCCCTGCACATCGAGCTGCGACGACAGGACATTGCCGCCGAGTTTCGTCACCGCGCCCGCAACGCGCTGCAGCAGAGCGGCTCCCGCGATGGTGACCGTCGCCCCTTCCAGAAACGCCGAGCCGGAAGGCATGCCTGCTTCGGCCGCACGTCCGCCGGGCGCGGGCGCCTTGCGGCCCTCAAGCTGCTCCAGCATCGCCGCCGACGAGGCCACCGCTTCCTGCTGACCGAGAATGTCGACAATGGAGCTCACAACCACCACCAGCAGCGCGAGCAGCAGACCGGCGTAGGCCGCCGCGGCCACGGTGGGCGAGGTTGTGAGCGATTTTCTTGCAGCCGCGGGAAGGTTCATGTGCCCGATCCAAAAGAAGGCGTGATACGGGCCTCGATGTGGAACCGCTCACCCGGATCATTTTGCGCACGCGTGGTGGGCGCAAAAAACGTCGCGCGGGCAAATTGCGGCGACCGCTCCATCAATCGAATCAACGACGGCGCATCCTGCGTCAGGCCGACAACCTGGACCTTGTCACCCTCGATCCGCAGCTCCGTCACATAGGTGGCGTCCGGCAGCGCCTGCGATAGCGCTTCGAGCACGATGACGCTTGACGGGCTCGTCTGCTTGCGCTTCGCAAGGAGGCTCAGCGCCGACCCGCCGGCGTTCGGGTTGAGACGCAGCGCGACACGACGCTCCGAAATCCGACGCGCCAATTGTTGCTGTTCGGACTCAAGCGCGCTGCCGATGTAGGCCGCGGCGATCAGGGAGGCCGCGGCGGCAAGGCCGGCGGACAGCAATGCGACGCGCAACATGCGCGGCACATCCATTGCGCGACCAGTCGCCCCGCGGAGCGGCTGGTCGAAGAGCTTGATCTTCGCAGCCGCGGCTGGCGGCAGGGCGAACGCGGCAATCGATGCCGCCCCCAGGCCGGTCACAAGCTGAACCAGCGGCTGGATTTCCTGTTTCGAGGTCGCGGCCAGTGTCAACTCGACCCGCTCGTGGGGATTGGCCTGGGGTGGACTCCAGCCGAATGCCACGTCGTCCGCCGTCCAGGGCGTCAGGCGGTCGATCCGCGTGCGGATCATGCCGTCGAGGAAATCCACGGCCTGCTTTGGAAAATCGAGCGATCGAAACAATACCTGGCCGGACTTCATCAGCGCTTCAACGCGGCTGCCGCGAAACGCCGCCTCCCAATCCGCCGGCAAGGCAGGATTGGGCTGGCCATGCGAGAGGCCAAATGAAATGTCAGGCAGAGCCGGGCCCTTTCGCGCCGATATCATCCTGGCCGTGAACCTGTTGTCGCTGCCTTCGCTGAGCAGGATCCGCCGCCGGCGCGCATACCGACCCATTGCGAAATTGACGGCTCGGGCTACGGCTGCGATCCATTCATCGAACAGGGTTTTGATTTCGGATATCATGATGTCAACCGCCCGCCAGTTTCCGCGGCCGGTGGCCGGCTTCCACGTCATCCTGCCACGACAACACCTGGTAGGGATCCTTGTCCTTGTCGTCGCCCAACGCGATAACGACATCCGAGGAAGTTCGGCGACCATTGTCGAACCTGAGCGTCGTCAAGACGCGAAAGGATTTGCTCTTGGGAATAGCCGCGTTGGCCTGGGCCGGGCCGAGTGCGGCTGCGATCGCCGACTGGTCCCTCGGCAAGGCCGGCCGCTGCTTCAGGAAATCGTTCAGGGCCGCAGGCGTCATGCCGGGCAATGCGGCGATCACCTCGGGCGGCGCGATCAGGGCGTCGACGTTGGGCGATCCGTTGAAGACGGTCACAAACGGCAATGCGCGGTCGACCAGTTCAGGAGGCACGCCGAGAACGAGGCTGAGTTCGTTGACATGGCTAAAGAACGACTGTCGTGGAGAATAAGTGAGGCCCGCGGCACCATACAGCGCTTCTTCCTCATTGGCGGCGTTGGCCCTGGGCTTCGTCCGCCATCCGACGATGCGGTCGGCAGCCTCGTTGGCAATCTTTTCATCGGCGCCGAGGACGGCGAACAGATTGGCCAGCATCTCCTTCGAAGCGAAATTGAGGTCGACGCGGGCGGCTTCCGACGTGAAGTTGACGAGAACCTCGGCATTGTCGAGCCGGAAGTGGAACGACCCCAGCGCCGGGCGCGCCTTGTCACCTGCGAGCAGCAATTGATAGGTCGTCAGTTCGAGGCTGGCCGACACCAGAGCTTCCGTCTGCAGTCCGGTATCGGTGACGGCCAGCGCCTGAGCCGAATTGGACAGATAGACCGAAAAGATCGTCGCCAGCGCCGACAAGGCTACCAGAATCCAAAGCACGGCAACGATAATGAAGCCCCGCTCCGAGGGTGCTGCAACCGCGCGCCGAGACTCCCCCGCCATCGCTAACCTCCCTGCCCCATCGCGGCATTTCCCGTTTGCTGCGAACTTCCCTGAGAATTTCCTTGGTAGTTTCCTTGGTAGTTTCCTTGGGAGTTTCCTTGGGCGTTTGCTTGAGGATTTCCTTGCGGACCTCCCTGGGGATTATTCGGAGCATCCGGCTTGGCGTCGCAGCTGCCCTCCGGCTGCGCACAGTCGCCTTGCGCAGGCGACTGGACGTGAACCGGCGTTATCGTCGAAATCGAAAGGATTCGTTCGCTCGCCGCGTCCCGCACCGTCAGCTGGATTGCCGCCGGGAGTTTTTCGGAGTCGTGCCAGCTGCTTTTCCAGACCCGGTCCCGGCCTGCATAAGCGAATGACAGCCGAAACGGCGCGCGCAGCAGCACGACCGGTTCGCCAAAATGAAGTTGTTCGGACAGCGAAGATGCCAGCGGCAACGGCCGGAACGGTGCGCGCGACCGGACCGTTGCGAAGCCCAGACGGTCGGTGGTTTCGCCGACCCGCACCACGTCCAAGCCGGACCCGGCATTCGGGCCCAATGCGGTGCGCACGAACGTGACCGAAAGTTCCGAGCCATCGAACAACGGATGGCGCTCGCCGCGATTGGCCGGCACATATTCGGCGGCCGCGAGGTCGGCGCCGATCCGCTGCAAGGCGATGCCGATCAATTCGCTGCGCTGGATGCGCTCAAGGCCGCGGTTCCAGTTCGGAAGCCATTGCGCCGTGAGATTCGCCAGCGCCGAAAGCACCAGCCCCATCAACGCCAACGATACGAGGGTCTCGATCAGTGTAAAGCCGCCCTCGCCAGCCCGTTGCTTTGCAAGCGAGCCGCTCATTGCGGTGGCCCGCGCATCAGGCGAACCGTTTTAAGGTCCGACACCGCACCTGAAGGGGACCGCACCTGAACCCTGACGAGCGCGGGAATCCAGGCGGTGTCCGCGCCTGGCACGGCCCAGTCTTCCCCGAGCGGGCCGATATCGATCTTCCACCGGTAGCCATTCTCCTGCCCCGACACCGCGCCGGGGCCCAGCTCGGCGCGCGGCGGTATGTTCGCGGTCATGACGGAACGCGCGGTCTGCATCAGTGTCACGTGCTGCTCCAGCAAGCGGACACCGCGAACATTTGTCGACATCACCGATCCGATCGCCAGAATGGAAACGGCAACGACCGCCAGCGCGATCAAGACTTCGATGATCGTGAAGCCGGCGTCGCGACGGTCAATTTGTGGCGGAGCGTGGAACAATTTCGATCCTTCCGGTCAGCCAATTGACGCGAATTTCATAGCCTGCATCGAGTCGCGTCAGCGCGATGGCGCCGCCGCACGACATTCCGCTGGCAAAGAAGCTGATGGTCGACAAGGCCGCCCGCCGGTTGCAGGTTTGCGGCAAGAGCGCGTCGAAGCGGACGTCGTCCGGAATGCGAATCGTGTCCGCGGTCGCGCCCGACCGGATCGAGCGGCTTCCGGTGTCGACCAGCGTGGCAACGTCCACCCCGCGCCGGATTGCCGCGTTGCGATCCGCCTTCAGCAGCGTCGCGGTCTGCAACGCGTAGGCCTGCAGCCGGGAGCGGGATGTCTGATGTGGGATGAACGGCAAAAGCACAGCCGCCATCATGGCGATGAGCGCGAGCACACACACCATTTCAAGCAAAGTGAAGCCGCTTTCCCTGGCGTTACTCATTTTTGGCGTTGGTCAGATTGTCGATCGAAATGTCGGCTGCAATCCCGCTACCGCCTTCCTGGCCATCCGATCCGTACGACATGATATCGTAGGGTCCGTGTTCTCCGGGCGCGCGATACAGATAGGGGTGGTTCCAGGGATCGTTCGGCACGGCGCCGCCCTTGAGATACGGCCCGTTCCAGGCAGCGACGCCCGGCGTACGCTGTACAAGGGCCGCCAGGCCCTCCGACGTCGAGGGAAAGCGGCCGGCGTCGAGATAGAACAGGTCGAGCGCGCTGGAGAAGCTCTGCAGCTGGATCTTCGCAGCCTTGACCTTCGATTCGCTGAGATAATTGAGAACCCGCGGACCAATCAGGCCCATGATGAGACCGATGATGGTGATCACCACCAGCATCTCGACCAGCGTGAAACCCTGCTGGCCCCATTCCTGCCGACGCTTGTCGTTTGCGTTCCTGGCGAAAAACCTGCCAACTCGTCTTGCCGACTTCATCATGAACCAACCTTTGCTCTATCCGACTAGTTGCGTAACCGACAGAAGCGCGGTCATGACCGATACGATCAATCCGCCGACGACGGTGCTGATGGTGATGATGGCAAGCGGCCCGATGATACCGACGATACGATCAAGGCTGCGCTGCAATTTAGCCTCATAGAATTCGGCGACCCGGCCCGCCAGCGCGGGTAATTGCCCGGTTTCCTCGCCCAGCCGCAGCATGCGGATCGCCATCGGCGGCATGTTGCTCGACGCAAGCAGGGCATCCGACAGTTTGCCGCCATGGCGAACACGATCGGCCGCCGCCGTCCAGGTCGCGACGCTTCCGGTGACCGCCATGATGTCCACCAGGATGCGCAAGGTGGCCGTGAGATTGACGCCGCTGCCGAGCAGAACGCCAAGATTCCGGCAGAACAGGCTGGTGCGGTAAAATTGAAAGACGGCGGCTATGCCGGGGATGCGGGAGACCGCCGTCATGATCGCGGCACCTGCGCCCGGCCGGCGAAGCAGCCACCAGAAGCTCGCCACGGCCAAAGCGGAAGCGAGCATCACGCTGGTGGCGTTGGCGCGAAGAAAATCGGATAGCCTGATGAAGACTGAGAGTGCGGAGTCCGACTTCGCGCCGAAGTCCTGCAGCACGGAAGAGAATTGCGGCAGAACGAACAGAATGAAGAACAGCATGACGCAGGCCGCGGCAATCAGCACGAATGCCGGGTAATGCATCGCGTCCGTCAATTTGCGGCGCATCAGCTCGGACCGTGCCCGCTCCGTTCCCAGCATCTCCAGCACTTGATCGAGCGTGCCCGACACTTCGCCGACGCGAACCAGCGCGACATACATGGCGGGAAACAAAGCCGGGTGTTCCGCCACCGCGCTGGCGAAACTTTCACCGGTCAGAACTGAAGCCCGCAGCTTGCCGACCACGGGACGAAGCCGGCCGACGTCGGTGTCGCTTGCGAGCAATTCGAGTGCATCGTCCAGACGCGCCCCCGCCTTCAACAGCAGGGCGAGGTCCCTGGTGAAGGTCGTCACCTCAGCCGGGCTCGGCCGAGCGAAAAGACCGAAACCACCGCCCGCTGCAACCGTGGTTGCCTTGTCTTCGGTGGTTTCGATCGGCAGCAGCCGGAGATACTCGATGCGGTGCGCAACTTCGGCCGCGGTCGGCGCCGAGAGCGTGCCATGCACGATCTCGCCGTTCTGCGTCAGGGCCCGGTAGCGGAAATTCGGCACGATCTCACCTCACCGCGCGGTCGTGACGCGGAGGATTTCCGCAGGAGAGGTCAGTCCGGCGCGGCATTTGGCTACGCCGTCGTCGACCATCGTCGTCATTCCGGTACGGATCGCGGCCTGATCGATTTTAAGTCCGTCGGTCCTTTCCCCGATCAGTTCACGTATCTCGTCGGTGAGTTCGAGGATCTCGAACACACCGAGCCGGCCGCGATAGCCGGTGCTGCTGCAGCGCTCGCAACCGGCAGGCGCCTGCAGCATCTCGCCGCTTCGGAATCCGAGCGTGCCGAGCCGGGGGTCTTCGGCAAGATCGGCCTCGGTAAGCATCCTTGGCGTCTTGCAACGGTCGCACAAATGCCGAACCAGCCGCTGCGCCATCACCGCCTTCAAGGTGGATCGCAGCAGATATCCCTCGACGCCGAGATCGAGAAGGCGAGGCACCGCGGCCGCGGCCGATTCGGTGTGCAGGGTGGTCAGGACGAGGTGACCCGTGAGGGCCGCGTGAACGGCGACATGCGCGGTTTCGGAATCGCGCACCTCACCAACCATGATCACATCGGGATCCTGGCGCACGAACGAGCGCAGCGCAGCCGCGAAGGTCAGTCCGATCGCGGGCTTGATCTGAGCTTGATTGACGCCGGGTATGTCATACTCGACGGGATCCTCGACGGTGAGGATTTTGCGACCCGGTTCGTTCAGGATCGACAGGATCGTCGCCAATGTCGTGGTCTTGCCGCTCCCGGTCGGGCCGGTGACGACGATCATGCCATGGGGCAACTTCAGCAATCGCCGGAGCCTGGCGTCGTCGGCCGATGAAAATCCCAGCTTTTCGACCACCAGCAGCCCGCGATCCTTCGGCAGGATGCGGATGACCGCGGATTCCCCGTGCTGCATCGGCATGATCGCGACACGAATGTCGATATCCGTGCGCCCGGCCCGCAGCCGCGCGGCACCGTCCTGCGGAAGCCGGCGTTCAGCGATGTTGAGGTTTGCGATAATCTTGATGCGCGAAATGACGGCTTGCGGCAACACGCCGGCCGGCGCCGCCACCGGCCGCAGCAGGCCGTCAATGCGCATCCGCACCACCAGCCCGGTCTGAAAGGGCTCGATGTGAATGTCGCTGGCCCGCAGCTCCACGGCTTTTTCCAGCAAATCGTTGACGGCGCGAACCACGGGCGCGCCACTGGCGAGGTCCCGCAGGCTTTCGATATCGTCTTCGCGCGGCAGATGCTGTTGGCCGCCCACACCCAGCTCGAGATCGTCGTCGCCCAGGCGCCGATCAAGCACGACCATGAGGTCATCGACCGATGCGACCTTGATCGTGACATCGCACCGGAGCACGATTTCGGCTGCGCGCCGCGCCGCCGTATCCGTCGGGTCCGCGACGGCCAATACGGCGCCCCCGTCGGCGGCTTGATAGGGAAACACCAACATTTCCCGTAAGAAACGCTGCGAGAACGCTTCACCCAATGCCGGTGCAGACAGCATGTCCTGGAGGGTGACCCGCTCAAGATCGGCGAAGCGCGCGGCTTCGTCCGCGAACTCGCTGGCCGAAAGATCGGTGAGCTCCCAGAGCTTGGCCCGCTGACGCGTGGGGCCGCCCTGCTCGGCCAGCTCCCCATTAGCCGCGGACTTCGTCAAATGGTTGTGACGACGAAGGTATTCCACGAATTGCTGGGATTCGTCGCTGGTCATTGGTGTTTCCAGTCGCGCCGCTTTTTCCTGTGGCGCCAATCGGCGGGCCACGGCCCATCGGGCCGCCCTTGACCGCCGGTCGTCGGCCGCCAGGAGGTTATTGATCCGAAACATGACAGCTGTACGAAGCGCGATGGAGCATCCGCCGGCCAGGGTCGGTCCCTGACTCCGACCGGCAATTATTACTGTCATGTTCCGCCGCTAAGAGTTTCGTCCAGCTCGGGACCCGCCCAAGGATCTCGAGCCCCGAAGACGAAGCTTGGAACGGCGGAAACATGTTAAGTGTCGGCAACCGGGGCCTTTCCCCGTCCGTCGGTCGCAGCCTTTGTGCTGCTTTCATATTGTCGTCCGTCGTCGCGCTGGCGTCCTGCAATTCGGCCACTGTCAATTCCAACAGCGCCTCCGATATCGACGTGCTCGACAAGGTGCGTTCGCTGGACACCCTGCCGCGTTATCCACAGCAGGCGAGCGCCCCGGCGGCCAATACCGGCCAACGAATCCAACCGGTGGTGTACCCGGGCACCGAGGCGTCCGATATCTCCGAGGGGCGCCCGCAACCGGTCGCAACCGGCAACGGCTTTGAACTCAATTTCGAAAACACGCCGGTCGCCACCGTGGCCAAAGTGGTATTGGGCGACATTCTGCAAACGGGCTACACCATCGATCCGCGCGTCCAAGGCACCGTCAGCCTGGTTTCGGTGCGGCCGGTGGCCAAGTCCGACATTATATTTGTGCTCGAAAATGCCCTGCGGATCAGCGGGATCGTGCTTGTTCGCGACACTGCCGGATACCGCCTGACGCCGCTCGGCGACGCGGTCGGCACCGGCCGGGTCGATGCTGCGGCCTCGAGCCCTGAGCCCGGCTACGGCGTCTCCGTGGTGCCCCTGCAATACGTGTCGGCGCAGACGCTGCTGAAACTGATGGACAGTTTCGCGACCAAACCCGGAATGGTGCGCGCCGATGCGACGCGAAACCTGCTTCTGATCCAGGGCAGCGGCGCGGAACGGCGCACCGCGGTGGATACCGCGCTGAGTTTCGATCTTGACTGGATGCGGGGTCAATCGGTCGGGATTTTCCCGATCGTCAACAGCGGTCCGGAACCCGTTATCGCGGAACTCGAAAAAATCGTGGATTCCGGTGAAAACGGCCTCAGCCAAAGCATGATCAAGTTTCAGCCGATCGGTCGGCTCAACGCGATCCTGGTGGTCAGCAAGAAGCCGGCACTTCTGCGTACCGCCGCGACCTGGATCAAGCGGCTCGATCGCTCGGACTCTTCAAGGACCAGTGTTCACGTCTACCGGGTGAAGTACGGCGAGGCGCGCCAGATCGCGCGCGTGCTCACCGATATGTTTGGCGGCGGCTCTTCCTCGGGCGGCCTGCTCGACAGCGCCGACAACCAGCTCGCGCCCGGGTCGGGCTTATCTGCGAGCAGCGGTCTTGCTCAGAACGGAAACAATCCCACGTCGGGATCGGGATCGAGCGGCTTTGGTTCGTCATCGGGTGGGCTTGGCTCATCATCCAGTGGCTTTGGTTCGTCATCCAGCGGCTTTGGCGCTCGTCCAGGGTCCGGAACCAGTGCCGGCGGCGCGGCCGCCGCGGCCACACCGAGCGCGGCCGGAGGAGCGTTCGACAGAAACGGCGGTGGTGGTGGTGGCGGCGGTCAACCGGTGTTGCAAGGCGTGCGGATCACCGCCGACACCGTCAACAACACCCTTCTGATCTATGCCGATCTGGACAATTACCACATCATCGAATCGACGCTGCAGCAGGTTGACCAACCGCAGCTGCAGGTCTCGATAGATGCCACCATCGCCGAAGTCACGCTCTCCGATGAGCTTTCCTATGGCGTTCAGTTCTACCTGACCAGCCACAATCTGGGGCTAAGGCCGGACCAGGGCTCCCTCCTCAACACCCAATCGACATCTACGCCTTTATCCCCGGCCGCCGCCTCGGCCGCCTCCACCGCGGCTGCGACCGGAACGGCCGTCAACACGTTCATCAGTCGCGCCGTGCCCGGATTCAATTTCCTGCTCGGTTCGGAAAATCAGCCAGGCGCCATCCTGGACGCGCTGCATTCGATTACCAGCGTCAAGGTGCTGCAAAATCCATCTCTGGTCGTGGTCAATAATCAGGTGGCAACCCTTCAGGTCGGCGACTCCGTGCCGGTCTCCACCGGCTCGGCGAGCGTGCTCAATGCTGCGACCTCCACCAGCAACACCATCGTCAACACCATCGACTATCGCAACACTGGCATCATTCTGCGGGTTGTTCCGCGCATCAACGTCAACGGAAACGTCAGACTTGATATCGAACAGGAGATCAGCAACGTCTCGCCGCAAACCGTCACAAGTTTGACCCCGACGGTTTCCGAACGAAAGGTCAAGAGTTCGATCTCCGTTGCCAACGGGCAGACGGTATTGCTGGCCGGATTGATCAGCGAACAGCAGAATCTCAATCGAAACGGCATTCCCCTGCTCGATCAACTTCAGGGAATCGGCGACGCCTTCTCGCATCAGGACAAGACGGTCAACCGCACTGAGTTGATCATCTTTATCCGCCCCCAGATTATCCGCGACAGCATGGATGCTCATTTCGTTGCCGAAGAGCTTCGATCAAAGCTCCGCGGCACCATCAACACGAGTATTGCAAATGACGCGCGCGTTCCAAGCGCTCATTGATGACCGGGCGCAACTGCCGGGTTCAGCCTCTGCGAGACCCTGTTCGGCAATGAACATGGTCGCGGCGCGATGGGCCATGCCGGCGATCCTGCTTGGCGTCTTCTTGTTCGACGCCGGCATGACGCACTCCGCCTTCGCCGATGGATTGACGCGCGGGACCGGCGCCTATTCCAGAGGTGACTACGCGCGGGCCGTCCGCGAACTGGCTCCTGCGGCGTTTCGCGGCAATGCCCGGGCGCAGGCACAGCTCGGTTTCATGTACGAAAACGGCTTCGGCGTGCCGCAGAACTACGCCGCTGCCGCCGATCTCTATCAAAGTGCGGCGGCTCAAGGTGATGCCTTTGCACAGAGCAGGCTCGGCTTGAGCTACGACAAAGGTCACGGCGTGCCGCAGAACGTGATTCTTTCCTACAAATGGCTTGATCTGGCTGCGGCCAAGGCAGCCAAACGCGAACGCAATTTTTATCTGAGGCTGCGCGACGCGGTGGCATCGAAAATGACGGCGGATCAGATCGCTGAAGGCCAGCGGCTCGCCTTGATCTGGACCACCGGACGCTGGTGAAAGCCGAATCGGCGGCCCGCCGCTTGAGCAAGCCAATACTCGGCCCAGTTGCGCGATCGCATTTCGTTTGCGGGCACGATGACGCGCCATACATTTCAACGGTCGCGAGCAGTGAGCGCCGGCGTCCACTACAGACGAGAGATGATACATCTGCGAAGCCCGCCGGCATCGCCGACGGGCTTCGGACACTTGTGCACAGGGAGAGCGCGAAGCCTACTGCCCCGCCATGTCCTCCACCTTGTCGGTCAGCTTCCGCGCCCGCTCGACGAGGTCCTCCGCGGTATCGTCCCAACGAACGGGCTTGTTTCCAAACGCCGCGCCATTGAGGAGAGCGATCATCCGGCTTGCCAACTCATTCCGTTCACCGGTGATCGCTCCGATCTTGGTCAGGAACCTCCCGTAGGTGATGTCGTCGCTGGTGATGGCTCGGTTGGCGGCCACCAGGCTGTTGATGCCGATCGGCCCTTTGGTTGCGTTGATCTGCTTGTAGGCCTGGGCGAGCGCGACGTAGGCGGGAAGGCTATCACTCAGGGAGTCAGGCAGCGCATGGCGTTCGAGGTTCTCGACCAGTACGCGGCCGTCGTGGACGTAATCGTCCTTCAAGCCGACAAGCGTGAGGATCGTCGGACGAAGATCAGTGTGATCGGAGAAGACGTCGTCGAATTTACCCTGTTTCGCCACGCCCGGGCCGACCATCCCGAACCAGGTGCGGGTGATCTGTTTCTGGAAGTCGCCGTGGTTCCACGCAAATCCCGATCCCTCGGAGACGCACGCAGGAGCCTGGGAGCAGTCCTTGCCCTTGCCGCTTGAGGCGCTTGCCGTCTGATTGAAGTAGTTATCGTTGCCGAACATGGTGAAGGTCGGCAACCTGTCCGCGACGGCAGGTACCATGTGCAGGAGCTTCATTTCCGCCCGGTCGGCGAGCAGGGCCGACAGCTTGTCGTTGTTGCCGGTGATCGGGTTGACGACCGTGAGGGCGTTGACATCATGCTCCATTGTCCGTGTCACCGGATCGGTGGGGGCAGGATTTCCACTGACGTAGAAGGTCGGCGCATCGTCGGAATGAACGGCGAACGGCGTCGTGTTTTGCCGCTGGGTCAGGAGCAGCCGGTCGAGGAAAGTATCGATCTCGCCGACCTGGGTGTAGGTGCAAGGCACGTGGACGCCATCGCAATTCGCCGAGCTGGGCCGGCCGCCGACGAAATGATCGTTCTCGTCCGCCGTGACGATGAACAGTGTGTTCTCCTTGGTGATGCCGTCGGCGGCAAGCCGCGCAAAGAACTTCTCGAACGCCTGGTCATAGATCTGAAGCTGCTTGACGTAGGGCGCTTCACCCGGGCCAAAGGTGCTCTCGCTGCTCAGCGACGGCCCAAGCTCGTTGTCATGTGCATCGGCGATATAGAAGTAGACGACCGGAACACCGGCTTCCAACATCGTCGCGACATAGCCAAGCGACTGCGACGCCGTCGGATCGAAGCCAGGGAAACCGGGGTTGCCGTGGCTGTCGGCGATCACCTTGCCATCCATATCAAGGACCGGACCGGACGTGATCGCCGGCGCGACATACTTGTTGCCATAAAGCGCATTGAAACCGTTGTAGCCGCCGGGCTCGTCGGGCAGCAGGTCAGGCTTTGCATGGGTGCTGTTGCGGTTGCACGCCGAGCTGGCGCCCTGGGCGCAATGGATGGCGATGCCTTCGAAGTCCGCAGTCGCGAGCGTGCTGTCGGTAGCAGCTTCCTGCCCTTCCGACGAATTCGACCCAAACACCGTGTTGACATCGCCGGGGATGCTTTCGAACTCGATGTTGGCTGTGGAGAAGCCGCCAACGTCACAGCCTGCGCGGGTGAACGGGACCCACGGCGCCGGGGCAATCTTGCCCTTTTCGTTGATCATTTGCACATTGCCGTCCGCACTCAGTCCGGTCCAGTACAGGAACGAGCTCTGGAAACCGACCGAGCCGTCCGGTCGGAAAAAGCCATAGCTGTTGGCGACAGTAAAGCCGAAGCGGTCGCCATAGAGACCGGTCAGCGACGATACGATGTCCTGTGCAGTATGCGAAATAAGTGGCGTGTAATGATTGCCGCTGACGGTGCCGTTTTCGAGCAGGAAGTTGAGCAAATGCGGCATCTGCTCAAGATCCGATGGTACGTTCGGGTTGTCGCGGCGCAGATGGACGTTGTCGAATTGAAGATAAACGACCCGCTTGATCTTGTTGCCCGGCGATTGAAGATGGCAGGACCCCTGAACCGGCGCGGCCGCCTCTGCGGACCCGGAAATGATCGCAAGCGCAGCGCCGGCGAGGAGCGTCGGCGTCAGCAACTTGCGACCGGCGCGCAACCAATTCATCGCCGGAAGCGCGCGAAGCGATGCGGCACCGAGCAAGAGCAACTCTGGCCCCAAGGAAGCCGGAGTGTCGCCCAACCAAGCCCTAAGTCTTTCCATCGTTTTTCTCCCGAAGTCGGCGGGTGAAAAATAAGAAACAGATTGCCGACGGCAGCAGATTACGTTGCGACTTGTTGCGGCGACTTGACACGCAGATGACTTTTGAGCGTCATGAACATGAATTGCCATCGCGTGTTGCTCGCAAGCGTTTCAGTCCGAACTGTCATGATGCTGACAATCATCGCGTCAGCGTCTGGCCTCAATATCGCGCAATTCCTTGATCTGACTCGCCGTCAATGCAAGGCGCGGAAAAGCAGACCGATTCAGTTTCAATGGGTTAGTCCCCCATTGAGTACAAATCCCAGAGCGAGATCGCTGGCGCGGCTGAGCAGCAACTCAGTCTCTATCACGTCGACGTTCTGAAGCTCGGGGTACCCGAGATCCGTTGCTGGTCATACGCGTGGATTTCAGCATGTCCGCAACATGCTCATTGGCCGGTTTCGTTCGGAGAAGGTTGGACGCCGCAACCGGCGTCATCGCCCATCCTGCATTTCGCCGGCATGGCCCGCGTCCGGAGCCAGCATTTCCTCGGATTCAACGAAGCCGGCCTTGAGTTCCGCGGTCGCGATCTTCATGTCGATGCCGTCAACCCAACGTCCCACCACGAGGGTCGCGATGATGTTGGAGGTCAGATTGGTCGCGGCGCGGATTTCCGCCATGAAACGATCGACACCCAACAGCAGCGCAATGCCGGCGACAGGCACGGCGTCCACCGCGGGAAGTGTGGCCGCGAGCGCAATGAAGCCGCCGCCGGTGACGCCGGCGGCGCCTTTTGAAGTGAACAGCATCACGAAAAGAACGCTCAATTGGTGCCAGATCGAAAGCTGGACATTGAAGGCGTGCGCCAGGAACAGCACCGACATGGTCATGTAGATCGCCGTGCCGTCCATGTTCAGGGAAAATCCGGCTGGCATCACCAGCCCCACGACCTCCCTGGAAACGCCGACCTTCTCCAGCTTCTGCATCGAGCGCGGCATCATGGTTTCGGCCGACGTCGCCGCGAACACGAAAAGGATCTCGTCCTTGAAATAATTCAGCACCCGGAAAATGTTGAATCCGGAAAGCCGCAGGAACCCGCCGAGCACGATAAGCACGAACAGGATGCTGACAATATAGACCGAAGCGACCAACTGACCGAGCTCAAGCAGGGTCCGCAGGCCGTATTTTCCGACGGTGAAGGCCATCGCGCAAAGTGCTGCGACCGGCGCAAACTGCATGATGATCCGCACCATGGCGAACAGCGCGACCGACGCAGATTCCAGAAAAGCCACCATCGGCTTGCCCCGCGTCTGCGCCAGGCTAAGCGCCAATCCAAGCAGCACGGCGATGAAAAGCACCGGCATGATGTCACCCTTCACGAAGGGCTCGACAAACGAGGTCGGTATCATCGACAGAAAAAAATCCGACAGGGTGACGTCTTTAGCTAGCTTCGCGTAAGCCTCGACGGCCTTTGGGTCGAACGCGGCCGGATCGGCATTGAGTCCGACGCCGACCTTCCAGAAGTTGCCAACGGTCATTCCGATGGCAAGCGCGAGCGTCGATGCAACCTCGAAATAAATCAGCGCCTTGGCGCCGACATTGGCGACGTGGCGGATATCTCCCATCTTGGCGATACCCACCGCGATAGTCGTGAAGATGATCGGAGCCACCACAACCTTGATCGCTCTCACAAAGGCGTCGCCATAGGGCTTGAGCGAGAGCGACAGATCCGGATCGGCGTAACCGATGATCGCGCCGAGGGCGACTGCGATGAGCACCTGGACATACAGTTTTCGATAGAGCGGCGTCTTTGCCGACCGGGCTCTTGCGGGCGGCAACCCGGTGACGGCAATTCCGGAGGATTGAGGATTGATATCGAGCGCGGACGTCAATTTTCCTCCAAACCGGTCGGCAATGATGGATCGTTTCGGTCAACAGCGAACGGGCCGGCCCGATGCCCGCAACCTGCGGCCAGCGCAGCGCCAGCGACGCGGGCTATTCCGCGGCCACGCTCTTGATCGCGGCGTGGCCATGGGTCTTGACGACGACCTTGATCGCATCCTCGATGCGCTCGCGGGCGTAGCGCAGCGCGGTCGGCAGATCTTCCAGGGCGAAGGTGTGCGTATGCACCTTGGTGGCGTCGAACCGTTTCTGCGCCATGAACGCCTCGGCGCGATGGGTTGCGCTCTTGCCTTCGCCGCGGATGCCATAGACGTAGATGTTGTTTCGCACGAGATAGGCGATATCGACTTCGGCCGGCTTGCTCGGAAACGCGGCGAGACAAATGCGGCCGCCCCGGTTGACCATGCGCGCGGCCTCGTTGACGGCCTCCGGCGCGCCCGAGCATTCGACGACATAGTCGACGCCCTTGCCGCCATTAAGCTTGCGAACGGCTGCGACCGGATCCTCGTTCTTGGCGTTGACCACGTAATCAGCACCAAGTTCGAGACCGATCTGAAGGCGGTTGTCGCGCGTTCCGGTCAGGATCACCGGCTGCGCCCCCAGCGCCTTGGCGACCGCCACGCCGAGCAACCCGATCGGACCCGGACCGGTCACGACGACGCTCTCGCCTGCGACAAGGCCGCCGAGTTCCGTCAATCCGTACATCGCCGTACCCGCGGTGACGACCAGGGTCGCCTCCTCGTCCGACATCTCGTCCGAGATGCGAACCAGCGTGTTGATGCTGTTGACCGCGTACTCGGCAAAGCCGCCGTCAGTGGTAAAGCCATTGGCGCGATGACCCTTGTCGACATCGCCATAGTTCAGACCGTAATTGTGGCAAGCGGTGTACATCCCCTCGCGACAACGCTTGCACTGTCCGCATCCCGCGTGGATTTCGACAGTGACGCGCTCGCCGATCTTGTATTCATCGACGCCGGGCCCGAGCGCCGCGACCGTGCCCATATATTCATGGCCCGGCGTGAAATTCTTGTTGTAGGGCAAGCCGCCCTGGATCATCGCCGGCGGACCATGATGGATGATCTCGAGATCGGTTGCGCAAATCGCAACCGCATCGATGCGAACCAGAACCTCGGCCCTTTTCGGCACCGGCACAGGCTTGGTCGTCAGGGTCAACTGACCGGGATCACCCAATACCCAGGCGCGCATGGTTTCGGGAACAGGAAAATCAGGCGAGGTCTTGACATGATCGGGCTTGTACATCGATTTCTCCTGGGTGTTTGGCCGCTATTCCGCCGCTACGCTCTTCGCCGATCCCCGCAGGATGGCGCCGGGCGCACCGAGCTCCGTCGACAATTCGTCCGCCGCTGCGATGAGATGCACCTTGATTTGATCGACGTAGGCGGACGTGGCGCGAAATACCGGCGAAGAGACGCTGATCGATCCGACGACGGCGCCGGCATGGTCGCGAATTGCCGCGCCAAGGCAGATCACTCCCAGCTGAAACTCTTCCCGATCGATCGCAAAGCCGTTTCGGCGCGTGAGCCGGAGGTCTTCCTTCAGCTTCTCAAGGTCGGTGATGGTGCGCGGCGTAAACGCCGTGAGGCCCTTGTCGGCGACGATCCGATCCAGTTCGGTCGGCGGCAGCCAGGCCAGAATGGCCTTGCCCGTGGCCGTTGCGTGGGCTGCATTCGAATTCCCGCCGAGACCTGCATCCACGCGGACGGCGTGCCTGGCCTCGCGATGCAGGACGTTCACGAGATTGGTGTCCTGCATGATCGCAAGGTGAACCGCTTCGCGGGTCTGGTCGTTGAGGCGGTCGACAAAGCTCTGCGCGCGCCGCGGCAAGTCGACCTGGCGCAGACAGGCCGCGCTGAGGTGGAGGATCCGGGACCCCAGGACATAGCTGCGGCCGTTGGCGCCGCGCGCGACGTAGCCCCAGTTGTGCAATGTCGAAATGAGATGGTGGCAGGTCGAGACGTTCAATCCGGCGATGCCGGCAATTTCGGTCAGCTTCGCTTCGCCACCTGCGTCGGCGATCACATCCAGAATGAGGAAAGCACGATCAAGCGCCTGAATGCCGCCGTTGTCGCGCCCCAAAGGCGGACGAGCCGGCATGACGCCATGCCGTTCCCTGCCTCGTTCGGCTTTCATCGCCGCTCTCCCTACCGGCTTTCATTTTTCGTGGGCCCAGTAGGGCCAATCTGCGTTCCCGACGCAACTGAATTTTCACATTACCGACGGCATTTTCATTTAGCGAAAAACCTGCCCTCCCACACTTCCGCAGGCCGCTCCCTTCCGCGGCGATGCAATCGCCGCACTGTTCGGGTTCAGGTAACTTGATCATCTCATTGAGACGCTTGCTGAATTCCTCATCGGTCAAGGGCTTTTCGAAAGCATCGAGGACGAAGGCACTGATCCCGAGCACGCCCAGCACCACGGCGACCGCCATGATGTCGCCGCCTGGAATGGAAGAAACCATTTTGCCGACACGATCCGCGGTCCCAAGCAGCCTCAAAACCATGGTGAAGGTCGCTGCCGCCAGCAGCAACGAAAACAAGGCGCCGGTGAGCGCGATCGCATCGTTCAGCACCTTGTTCAGCACTGCGCCGTGCAAACGTCCGGTCAGAAGGCCGGCGGCCAGCAGCGCAAAGGCCCCCATCGCGGCGGCCTCGACGGCATAGAGATAGCCGACGGCGACGCCGCCCAGAAGGCCGAGCAAGGATACGAGCGCGATGGCGGCGAGCCATCCTTGTCCTGCCGTCAGGCGCTCACGGTCAGGCAATCTTGTCGCCGTCCGTCCTGCGATCCAGGACAATGCCAGACACAGAACCAGAAAAATTCCGCCGGGCACAAGCGCCGCATGAAATATGTCCCGCGTTGAGGCCGTGTGCGCGTCGACCAGGCTCGGTGTGATCGTCTATAACCGAGACAATGCGATGCTGAACGAGGACACGCTCGCGTGGTTATGCGAGCGTTGTCCGAACCTCGTTGGCTACAAGGATGGCGTCGGCGATATTGAGCTGATGACCCGTGTGCGTTCGCGCATCCGCGATCGCCTGACTTACGTCGGGCGATTGCCACCGGCGAAGCCACCATCGAGGAAACCGGTTGGGACCTGTTCCGCCTGATTCTGGACGTTGCGAGCGGCCGAACCGAGTGTGGTCGGACCGCTGGGGCATTCATAACGATCTGACGCTGTTCAACCCGGGACCGGTGACCTAGTCTAGGGCGGCCGGTTGCCTCGCTGGTCGAGGCTGACCATCGCACCTATTCCAGCGTCTCGGCCGGCACGAAATCACGCCAGCGGCCGAGCTGCACGGGTTGTTCGCTGTAGCGGCCCAGGCGGTCCGCCGTCTTCCCGATCAGGTCTTCAACGCAAGTATCGCGACTCTCGATGAAGTCGAGCACTTCCTTGCGTATGCGGGTCAGCGCCCCAAAGCCTTCCATCATCACCACCGTCAGCACTTCGGTCGCCCACGCGCCAGCCAGCAACATGCGCAAGAGATCTTCACCCTGGCGTATGCCGTTCGTTCCAATCAGCGGAACGGTACGCCCGACCGCCTGACGGCTAAGCGCGAGACAGCGGCAGACGATGGGGACACACCAGGGGCCACCGTAGGCGGCCGAACTGCCCAGCACAGGCGCGTAATCATCAAGGCTCGGCACCATGGCGAGGAAGCGCCCCATGACGCCCACCGCGTCGGCGCCTCCCTCAACGGCCGCCCTCGTCAACGCGGGTATATTGGTCGCAAGCCCCGTCAACTTGACCCACAGGATCATATCGCCGACGGCGTCGCGCACGTTTCGCACGAAGTTGCGGAGATCGTTCGGGTCGGTTTGATTTCCGATCGCGCCCGGCTGCGCCTCCGCGGCATGCGGCGCGCCGACATTGAGTTCAAACACCCGCAATCCCGCCTGACGCGCCAGCTTCGCCAGGTCGATGGCGCCTTCGGTGCTTCCAAGAACCACGCTGCCGGCAACGAATTGCCCTTGTTTGGCGGCGTCGCGGTCAATCGCCGCGATCGCGCGAAACCAGTCGCCCCGCTCGCGCTGCGACAATCCCGAGCGGCAGAAAAGAGCCCCGCGCCTGTCGGGTACGTTTGAAAGGTGCCCGTTTGGGTCCAGCCAGCAGTAATCCGCCTGATCGAGCTGCCGTGCCGCAGCCGCCTGCTCATTGACCGATTTGGCGATCACGCCAGCCGCACCCGCAGCCAACGCGGCGCGGATGCCGGCCTCGGTCATGACCGGCTCCCCCGAGCCGCAAATCAGCGGGTTATTGAGCGCGAGCCGTCCAACAGACACTTTCAGGCGTTGATCACCGCTCATCTCGTTTCATCCAATTGCAATGCCGCCTTTGCCTATTTGGCCGCGACGTGAGCCTTGCCGGCGATCTCCAACAGCCGCGCACGCCACGCCAGCAGATATTCCTCGCGCGTTGGCTGATCCACGCGCGGCGTGGCATAAGCCACGAACGGCTCCAGCGGAGCGATGCCGACATATTCGACCATCAGCCTTTGAACCGGCCACAACACCTGATGGATGTCGCCGTAAACACCGTCGGACGAAAAGCGCGCCCGCGTGCCGCCGGTGGTCAGGCAGAGAATGCCGCGCTTGTCGCGGAAATAGCCGCTGTCGTAGCGCTTGCCGTCGGAATAGGCGAAGCCATAGGCGAAAACGCGATCGAACCAGCCTTTCAGGATCGCCGGCATGCCGCCCCACCAGATCGGATAGATCCAGACCATCAGCTCGGCACGGGCGACGCGTTGCTGCTCGCGCACGATGTCCGGCGCAAAGGAGCCGGTTTGATGGGCGTGATCTTGTTCGGACTGATAGTGAAAACGGTGCGGGTCCAAGATGGCGGTGAAGTCGTGTCGCCCGGCAACGGGGTTGAAGCCTTCGGCGTGGAGATCGCTCACTTCGACGCTGTGACCGGCCTTGCTCAGCACCTCCAACGCCGCATCCTTCAAGGCGCCCGTGAAGGATGTCGGCTCGGCATGAGCATAGACCAGCAGGACATGCATCACTCTCTCCTTCAACGCACAACAGCCATCCAGCTCAGATCCGCTTGCCCAGCCCGCCAAACAGACCATTCGGAAAGAACAGCAGCACGATCAGCAGGACGGTCAGTGCGACCACGTTCTTGAATCCGGCCCCAAAGAATACGATGGCGCCGGACTGAACGACGCCGAGCAAGATCCCGCCCACCAGCGCCGCCGGCGCACTACCGAAGCCGCCGATGATCGCGGCAATGAAGCCGTTGATTCCGAACGGACCGCCGACGCTGTAGGCGGTATATTGCGTCGGCGTGATCAGGATGCCGGCGGCGGCGCCAAGGGCCGCGCTCAGCGCGAAGGCAAGCATCAGCATCGCGCCGACCGGAATGCCGAGCAGCGCAGCGGCCTCCCGGTTCTGTGAACAGGCGCGCAGCGCGCGGCCGATACGGGTCCCGTTGAAGAACAGCGAGAGCGCAAATACCATCAGGCCGCCGCAGCCCAGAATCCAGAACAGCTGATAATCGATCGCGATCGGGCCAAGCTTGAGCGGACCGCCGAGGGTGAAGTCAGGATAGGTGCGAGGCTGGTCGCCCATGGCAAGAATGACGATCTGCTCGATCAGCAACTGCACGGCCAGCGTCGCCAGAATGATCGCAAACAACGGCGCCTTGCGCCGCCACATCGGCCGGATCACCAGGAACTGGATCAGCAGGCCGACCAGCGCGACCACGACAACGCTGACAATGGCGGCGAGCGCGATCGGCCAGCCCATCCGCGTCAGTAAAGTATGGGTGAACATACCGCCCAGCATGACGAACACGCCTTGCGCGAAGTTCACGATGCCGCTGGCATTGTAAATGACGCAAAAGCCGATGGCGATCAGCCCGTAGACGAGCCCTATGCCGACGCCGTTGACCAGACTTTGAACGAGCTCGATGATACTAGAGCATTTTCCACCTAGCATGCAGCATATCCGGAGTTGCGGAAGTAGTTAGCGCATTCGTCCGGGAGGAAGGCATCGAGAAGACATGCGATGCGGTTCCAGAGGCCCTCGACGGAGCGTTCGGCGGCCTTTCGTAACAGGGCTTTGAGTTTTGCGAAGAGCTGCTCGATCGGATTGAAGTCTGGCGAATAGGGAGGCAGGTAAAGCAGCTTTGCGCCCGCGGCTTCGATGGCTTCACGTATCCCCGGGACCTTGTGGGCGCTGAGATTGTCCAGCACGACGACGTCGCCTGGTTTGAGGGTCGGCACGAGGACTTGTTCGACATAGGCGAGGAAGGCATTGCCATTCATCGGGCCATCGATGACGCATGGTGCAGTGAGAGCTGTGGAGCGCAGGCCCGCAACAAAGGTGGTGGTTTTCCAGTGCCCGTGCGGGATTTTGCCGACCAGCCGTTCGCCGCGTGGAGCCCGACCGCGCAGCCGCGCCATTTTGGTTGAGGTGCCAGTTTCGTCGATGAAGACCAGTCGGTCGGGATCGAGCTTGGGTTGATCTTCCGCCCATGCCATTCGCGCCGCGGCAACATCAGGCCGATCCTGCTCGGCCGCCCGAACGCTTTTTTTTGAAGCTGATGCCGTGGCGGTCGAAGAACCGCCAAACCGATCCAAGCCCCGCCTTTTGTTGACGTTCTTCGAGCAGACGACGCTGGATCTCTTCTAGAGTCAGGTCGGGCTCCTGCCGGACCAACGCAAGCAACCATTCCTCATGCTTCTTCAATGGCGACCGGCTCTGACCCTTGTTGGATTTGGCCTCAAAGCTGCCGGTCTCCCGCCAGCGCTTCGCCCAGCGGATCGCCGTCGCATCCCCAATCACAAACTGTCTTGCCGCCGCCCGCGCCGCCGCGCCACCCTCAACAACCCGGATCACTCGAACTCGCAGATCGTTCGAATACCCCATTGCCAGCCTCCTTTGCCTGAGAAGGCTACAAAATCTTATTCGCGGCTCAATGGGAATCCACTCGAATTCACAGAAAATGGAAAATGCTCTAGGCATTCGCGGCCTCCTCGGTGCCGAGATAGGCGGCGATAACGTCGGGGTGGCGCTGGATCTCCTCGGGCGTGCCCTCGGTGATCTTGCAGCCGAAATCCAGCACAGCGATACGCTGTGCGATACGGGTGACCAGCGCCACATCATGTTCGATCAAGAGCACGGTGACGCCCTGCCCGTTGATCTTCTGGATGATTTTGGCCAGCGCATCGGTCTCCTGGGTATTCAGACCAGCCGCCGGCTCATCCAGGAGCAGCAGCCGCGGCTTCGCCGCGAGCGCCCGCGCGACTTCAAGAAGACGCTGCTGGCCGTAGGGAAGGAGTTCGGCATCCTGTTCGGCTTGATCGGCGAGCCCGACGACTTCGAGCAGTTCGCGGGCCTTGGCGTGCACATCGGCTTCCTGGCGACGGAACCAGGCCGGGCGCGCAAGCGCCGCGGCCACGCCGCCGGTCGTCGCAAGGTGGAAACCTACCTCGACGTTCTCGGCGACGGTCATGCCCTTGAACAACTGCACGAGCTGGAACGTGCGCACCAGACCCATCGCCGCGATCTTGTCCTGGCGCAGGCGCGTAATATCGACGCCGGCGAACTCGATCGTCCCTTCGGTCGGCTGCAGGAAGCCTGAAATCATACTGAAGAACGTCGTCTTGCCGGCGCCATTGGGACCGATGACGGCGAACAGGCTGCCTTCCGGAATCTCGAGATTGATATCGCTGTTGGCTTTCAGCCCGTCGAAGCGCTTGGTCAGATGGGAAACCCGCAGCAGAGCCATCTTTCTAACCCTCCGTGCGCGGCTGGGGCGCGCGCGGTTGGCCGAGTTTGGCAAGCGCGGAAAGCCCCTTCGGCATGAAAATCAGGAGCAGCAGCAGCACCAGAGCATAGGCGATGTCCTGGAACCGGCCGGTGCTGCGGAATACCTCCGGCAGCAGCGACGCGATGATGGCGCCGATCGCAGGCCCCAGCACCGTGCCGACGCCGCCGACGTAAAGCATGGTGAATGTCACCACGACCATCTGCAGGCCAAACACCTCGGGACTGATGAAACCGATGACGTGGGCGAAAAGCGAACCGGCCGCGGACGCATAGACGGCGGCGATGACGAAAGCCACCAGCTTGTAGTGCGAGACGCGAATGCCGAGCGCCGCCGCACCTAACTCGCTCGCCGAGATCGCACGCAGCGCCCGCCCGAAACGGGAATCGCGCAGCCGGTACGAAATCCACAATCCGAACAGGACCAACACCATCAGGCAGACCAGCTTGCCGCGCTCGTTCTCGATGGTGAATGGACCGATGCCGAGCGGCGGAATGCCGGAATACCCCATGTAGCCCTGGGTCAGGCTGGTCCATTGCACCGAAACGTCATAGGTGATGAGCCCGAGCGCGAATGTCGCCATCGCCAGATAGTGGCCGCGCAGGCGCAGGGTCGGAAAGCCGACAACGAGCGCGGCGACGCCGGCGATGCCCATCGAGGCCGTTAGCGCAAGAACCGGCTCCCACTGATATTGCACGCAAAGGATGGCGGTGCCGTAGCCGCCGATCGCGGCAAAGGCGTTCTGGCCGAATGACGCTTGTCCGGTATAACCCATGAAGAAATTCAGCCCGATGCAGAAGATGCCGTAGATCATCGCGAGTTGGAGAACGGTGACCAGGTATCCGCCCTGAACGAACACCACGCCGAACAGCAGCGCGATCGCCAGCGTACCGCCGACCACGACATAACCGGGGGCGCCAAGCCTACTGAAAATAGTAACGTGCGAGTTCATGATGCGATTTGATCTCGTTTGCAGGCAATTCGGCGCGGACCAGCCCTTGCGAAAGAATGTAAACGCGCCGGGCAAGCTTCAGCGCGAGCGGCGCCTTTTGCTCGACCAGCAGAATGCCAAGGCCGCCGCGGTTGAGCTCGCCCAGGGTTTCCAGGATTTCCGCAGCCACGCGGGGAGCAAGCCCGAGCGACGGTTCATCCAGCATCAGCAATTTGGGACCAGCCATCAGCGCGCGGCCGACCGCCAGCATTTGCTGCTCGCCGCCCGACATCGACGCCGCAACCTGCTCGGTTCGCTCCCGCAACCGCGGGAACAGCGTGAATATCCCCTCGAGGCGGCGTTCAGCCTCGACGCTGTTGCCGCCGAGACCATAGGCGCCCAATTGCAGGTTTTCCCGCACGGTCATCTCGCTGAACAAGCCGCGCCCCTCCTGCACCATGACGATACCGAGCCTGGCGAGCCGGTGGGTCGGCAATGACGTGATGTCCTGTCCCTTGAACTGCACGCGCCCGCTGCTTGCAATCAGCCGGGAGATGGCGCGCAGAAGCGTCGTCTTCCCCGCGCCGTTCGGACCAAGGATCGTCACGAACTCGCCCTCCTCGACGTGGAGGCTAACGGGCTTCAGCGCTGCAATGTGGCCATAGCTCGCAGCGAGGTCTCTGACCTCGATTAGCCGGGCGTCCGGAGGGCTCGTGTCTGTCATTGCTTGATGCGCAGCTTGCCGTCTTCGACATAGGCAATCACGTAGGGGTTTGTGACTATTCCGACGTGCTGCGCCGCCGAGAAGTCGTAGGAAGCCCCGGCACCATCGTAGTGGCCCAGTTTCTCGAATGCATCCCGCATTTCGGTGCCGTCGATCGATTTTGCCGCCTCGACGGCCTTTACCATCATCATGACCGAGTCCCAGGCGCGCGCCGCCATGCCCGGATCGGCGTCGCCGAACTCGGCCTTCAGCGGCTTGACGAAAGCCTCCGCTGCGGTGCGCGACTGCGGGCTCTCGATCCTGGAAAGATCATCTTCCGCAACCTGGATCATCGGCGAGGGAAACAGGAACTGCGGCCCAAGCACATTGCCGGCTGCCAACACGATCGGGCGTTCGTTGATGCTGCCAAGCAACAGCATTTTGTTCAAGCCGAGGTGCTTGATGTTGTTGGCGACGGTAACGACGGCATTTCCCTGGCCGATCATGATGACCGCACCGGCGCCCGCGGCGTTGATGTGTCCGATCTGGACACTGAAGTCGGCATCCTCCTGCTGATAGGAACTCGTTGGCGACAACCTCGATTCCATAGTTCTTGGCTTCCTCCACGGCAATGCCGCGCATCAACATTCCGTAAGGGCTCGGATCGCCCAGGATTCCAATCTTGCGGATGTCGGTCTTGTTCTTGAGATATTCGTAGCGCGAATTGACCTCGAACTTGGGCGGCGGCAGGAAGCTGAAGGCCCATTTCTGCTCATCGGGCAGCCGCGGCAAGATGGAGCAGAGGAACATCGGAAGTTTCGCGCGCGTGACAAAGCTCGCGGCGGCGAAATTTCCGGCCGAGATGCAGCCGCTGTCGAAGGCCTTCACGTTGTCTTCGGACATCATTTTGCGATAGACGACGACGGCCTGCTGCGGGGTCGACTTGTTATCCTCGTAAACGAGCTCCAGCTTGTGGCCGAGGACACCGCCTTTGGCGTTCACAGCGGCAATGGCGAGCTGGAGGCCATCGCGCCAGCGGCTGTCGGTCGAGGAGCCATAGCCTGTCAGGCCGAGCGAGGCGCCGATCTTGTAGACCTCCTGCGCCGATGCCCCGACCACCGGGGCGACGTACCACAAGGTTGCTACAGCAATCGCTTTTGCCAATTTCATCTAACTTCCCCTCCCCTTAGCGCCTTATTTTTCGTGCCCCGTCTCGCGCCAAAGCGCGCCCGCACAAATTTCCTCATGCCGGCGCGGCCGCGATCTGCCGAAGCTCACTCAGCCCTTTCGCCGCGGCCTGGCGCAAGAAACCCTGATCGGATGACAGCACGAACATGCTGGCACCGAGCGATTGAAGCCAGCTGGCCTCGGCCCCGCCGCCGACATAGACGCTGATCGCCTTATGCGCCTTGTGTGCGGCCTCGGAAATTCTCTCTACGGCCTGGCGCACCTGCGGCGGGTCTTTCGATTCATCGCCGAACGCGGCCGTGAGGTCGCCGCGGCCGATGAAAAGAGAATCGATGCCCTCCACCGCAGCAATGGCCTCGATTTCCGCCAATGCCTCGGGGTCCTCGATCTGCGCAACGACGACGACCTCGGCGTCGGATTTGGCAATATGGGGCCACATCGGAACCGCGGTGTAACGCCCGGCCCGCGTGCTGGTGGCAAAGCCGCGACTGCCGCCGCGATAACGACAGGTCGCGGCGACCTTGCGGGCGTAAGTCGCGCTCGCGACGTGAGGCACCAGCACGCCCGTCGCGCCGCCATCGAGCACCGAGAGGATCGCATCGGGTCCAGGCACGCGTACCAATGCGGGCACGCCGAGCGCATGCGCGGCCAGCAACGCAATGTCGGTCGACGTTCGGTCAAACGGACCGTGTTCCTGATCGATCACGACGAAATCGAACCCGAGCCCGCCAATGATCTCGGTTCCATGGCTGGTCGGCGTCTTGAGAAACGTGCCGATCAAAGGCTCATGCGCAGCCAAACGTTGTCGGAACGATGAGGCGGATGGGTTCATGAAAATGGGTCCGGCGCTGGAGGAGTTGATGTCACGGCATCGGATAGTCGTCGGCGTTCAGAACCCATCCCGGCTTCTGCGAGAAATCGATGCGTGGCGGACAAAATATGTCGACCAACTGGTTGACGCCGGTGCCGACCGCTTCGGTGGTATGAATTGACGGCGGCGGGATGACCGCGATCGACGGACTGCCGCAGAGCTCGTGATCATCGTCGCGCCAATGGTTCTTGTTGACGGTCCAAGGCCACCGCAAATGATGGATGAATTCCCCCTCGAGCGCCAGCGAGCATTGCTCGAAGTCATCGTGAAAGTGCGGCGACAGCTTGGTGGCGTCGCGCGGGCCATGGTACGGATCGATGAAGTTGACCATGAAAGTCGTGCAGCGCCAGATGCGGCCGAAACGGCCTTTCTCGGGCGGCACATCCACATTGTAGACGCGCAGCTTGAAACCACCCCTGGGCTCGGGCCATGGCGCGGCCGGCGCGACATATGGTTTTGCCGAAGCATAAGACGCGCGGTTGCTGCACTTGCCGGCCAGATCGGTGGACCTCGTCGTAAACATCCGCACGATCCGGCCCGGCTCGACGACGCGCACACTGGAAGGCCCGGGCGGAACGAAGGCGAGCGAGTTTCCAGTCACGCGCTGCGTGCCGTCCCTGGTGGTGATCTCGACCACCGTCGCCGCATCTGGAATCAGGACGACATATTCATCCGGCTGGGATTCGCGCGCCAACACGGCGTCCCTGTTGGGCTCGGTGACGGCGATGATGAAGTTTTGGCCGCGGCCGTACCAGGTTTTCCCGGCGGGACCGGTTTCCTGCGGCGGCTTCTTGTAGAAGCGGATATATTCGGCGCCGCCGAACGGACCATTGGCCGTCTCCTTGGCAGTCGACGTCTTGGCCAAGGCGGCGCGCGGATCGCTGACATCGTACATAGATGGCCTCCCAACAGGCTTTTCTTGCAAAAATTTCACATCCAGGCGCGGCGAAGCCCTAGTGCTGCGGCGGCAGGTCCGCTTCGATCCCGAGTGCGCGGGCCGTATTGAGCGAAACCATCTTCTTGATTTGCGCATCGTCGTAGCCGAGGTCGATGCACAGTTTGATGCCCCTGCGAAAACCTTCGAGCGGGCTGAAGGTGCCGGTCTGTCCGAGGTCCGAGCACAGAATCGTCTGGTCCACGCCCGCGGCATCGATATGCTTTTTCAGATCCTCCGACTCGCAGGATTTGAATTTCGAACCTTCAATAAACATGCAGAGCGAATGCTCGACGAACGCCCCCATGGCCGCAATTCCCTTCACGTCGTTCATGCTGGCGTCGACGATGTCCTCCGGATGGGTCAGAACCATCCGGTTCACGCCGCGGCGTTTGGCTTCCTCGAACACCAGCCATGTCTCGCTGACGTGAAGATGGCCGCTGGCCAGCACCATGTCGGTTTTCGCGATGACATCGAGCACTTCTTTGACGTCATCGCGAACCTGTTTGTTGGCGTCCAGCACGGGGATTCCAACGGCGGGACGTATTTTATCGGTCGAGGCGGGGTGCACCCACTTCGCCGCGGCCTGCCAGCGCAAATGATTCTCCGCGGCGAGCGTCGGCATCCAGACGATCTTGCCGCCCATCGCCGCAGTATGCTCGACCGCGTAGGGGTTGAAGCCGCCAATGACGTTGTTCAGCGCGATGCCCGAGTAGACCCTGGTCTTCAGTTCCGGGAAATTCCTCGCAATCAGCGCTGCCGTCATCACGCCGCTGTAGTCATGGTCCTTCGTGACCACTGCCGCGAAGCCGGCGGCCGATGCCGTCTTTGCCAACTCAACATGATCGAGGGCGCGGGGGGCGATCGACGGGCCGCTGTGCACGTGCGGATCAATCGCTCCCTGCAGCAGTTGGTCGATCCGTCGCTCGAGATTCCCGCCCGATTCCGCATTCGAAGCCATGATTTCCTCACCCGGGTGCTTGTTCGCGACAACAAAACGATGTTTCGGTTAAACTAGCTACTGATCGGCCGGCCTGTCAATAACCCATCCGCACGGCGGCCAATAATCCGCTTTTCGTATAGATCTTCGGCCATTTTCGGCGTTTCCACACTTGGATTGCGTCTCCAATACAAATATCCTGTTTTGTCATCGTGAACATAAAGATCCCCAGAAGTCGAGGCAGGTCATGGTCGAAGATGGTGCGGGCGTGCGTTCGGTCGAGCTTGCGATCGACGTCCTGGAAGCGGTCGCCTTTTCCGGCGAGGAGATGGGAGTGACGCAGATTGCGGACCGGCTCAGTGTCACCAAAGGGTCCGTGCATCGGCATTTGCATACGCTGGTCGAGCGCGGCTACCTCACGCAGAATCCGGCGACCAGCCGCTATGCGATAGGCCCCAAGAGCCGCCTGCTGGCACGTTTGGCGCCCGACACCGATCTTGTGCAGGTTGCGGAGGGACCTATGCGTGAACTGCGCGACGCGCTCGGCCACACCGTCGTGCTGTCGGAGATGACGCCGCACGGCGCGCTCGTGCTTGCAAAGCTCGCCAGCATGTCACCGATCGAGATCGGCGTGCGCTCGGGAAGCGAGCTTTCGTTTCACGCCTCGGCCCAGGGCAAGGTCTTGCTCGCATTCGCGCCGCAGCCGTTCCGAACCCGAACCTTGGCGCGCCCCCTCGCCGCCTTCACCGAAAAGACGATTACCGATCCGGAGCGCATCGAGCAGGAGCTGTTCGACATCGCCAAACGCGGCTACGCGTCGGCACCGGAGGAAGCCATGCTGGGCATCAACGCGGTTGCGACCCCGATCTTCGACGGCCACGATGCCTGCGTCGCCGCGCTGGCGATCGTCGGCTCGATTCAGTTTCTCCCGGGCAAACCGAAACCGGCCGACATCGCCGCACTCAAAAATGCGAGCCAACAGATTTCACGAAGGCTCGGACATGGCAAGATGCGGGAATTCCAGCCGACGAGACATTCGAACGCGAGCCGGCCTCGCTAGGGTGACGCAAGGCGTCGAAGGGGTTCAGCGAACCTGTTCGAACCCCGCAAGCGTCGCAGCCAGATTGGCCCCGAGAATCTCCGACAGATATCCGCCTTCCTGGACGAATACAGTGGGAAGCCCCATCCGAGCGATGGTCGCACCGATGCGGCGGAATCCGTCGGTGGTTACCGCAAGACCCGCGAGCGGATCATGCTCCGACGCATCGAGGCCGAGCGCCACGACCAAAGCACCTGGCGCAAAGGCGCGGATCGTCTTTTCCGCCGTACCAAGCGCCTGGATGTAGCCGTCATCCTTCGTTCCTTTTGGAAGCGGAATGTTGAGATTGGCGCCAAGACCAGGGCCCGCGCCGCGCTCGTGGGCAAAACCCCAGACGAACGGGTAGAAGAAGGTCGGATCGGCATGGATCGAAACCGTGAGAACGTCGGGCCGGTCGTAAAAAATGCCCTGCGTTCCGTTACCGTGATGGACATCAACGTCGAGGATGGCCACGCGCTCATGCTTCAACCGCAGATGGGCGGCCGCGATCGCGCTGTTGTTGAGGAAGCAAAAGCCACCGGCCAGGTCGCGGTAAGCGCGATGACCGGGGGGACGACAGAGTGCATAGACTGCGTCCTCGCCGTCCAAAACGAGCTGCGCTGCCGTCGTCGCCACATCCGTGGCAGCGCAAGCAGCGGCCCACGTGCCGGGGCCGATCGGGCAGGCCGTATCGACCGTATGCCAGCCGAGACGGCCGACAATGTGGGTCGGGTAAGTCGCGGCGTTGCGCACCGGATGCATGTTGGCGATCATCTCAGCGCCCGAATCCCCAAGTGCCACCCAGGCGTCCCACGCCTCGGAGAGAAAGCCGAGATATTCCGGACTATGAACTCTTGCACGCGGGCCCTGCCCAAAGACGCTCGGCTCAATCAGGTCGTGCTTGCCCGTCTTCAGCCCCGCGAGCAGCCGATCCGCGCGTTCGGGCTGCTCAGTGGTCCGCTTGATGACGCCGCGAACCAGAAAGAATTGCGGATCGTGACTCCGATGCAGTTCAGTATAGACGGCCTTCACGCGAATGCTCCCATGGTTGAAATCAAATCCCGGCGGGCCCGCGCGGGCCGCACAAGGCAAGTCACCCGGTCGCACCGGTGGCCATGGGCGGGCCCGGGCGGCGTCGACGCGGCCCACAGCGAGCGAGGCCGTGGAACATTTGTTGTTTCCATCGTCATCCTTTCGAGACCGGTCGAATCGGCTGCACTTGCGTCACCACTGGGAGGCTATCTTGCAGTGCCTGGTCGATCTGGTTAGCTTCGCATGCCGAGTCATACCGAGGGAATGAACGAGTGCCACTCAAAAACGTCATTGGAATCGATCACGCCGTCGTCGTCGTCAACGATCTCGACAAGGCCGCCCTGAACTGGAAGCGCCTGGGTTTCACGGTATCACCGCGCGGCACCCACAGCGCCAAATTGGGATCCGGCAATTACACCATCATGCTCGATCCCGATTACATCGAATTGCTCGGCATACTCGTTGACACCGAACATAATGCTCCGACCCGCGCATTTCTGGCAAAACGCGGCGAAGGCATCGAGCGTGTGGCATTCACGGCGGTCGATTCCGCCGCAGGCGCAGATGAAATCCGCGCGCGCGGTTACGACGCCATCGGCCCGATCGATTTCGAACGGCCGGTAACGATGCCGGACGGCAGCCAGTCCGCGGCCAAGTTCAGGATTTTCCAATGGCCGATAGCCGAGGCGTCGGCTGGATTGCGCATTTTCGCCTGTCAGCACAAGACGCGGGAAACGGTCTGGATTCCCGAACTCATGAAGCACGCCAATGGCGCGAAACGCCTCAAGCAGGCCGTGGTGATCTCCGCCGAGCCAGCCAAGGATGCCGCACATTTGGCGCGCATGATCGACGGTCAGGTCAGGGCGGAGCCGGACGGCGGCATTGCCGTGCCGTCCGGCTCGGACCGCGCCGATTTCATATTCCTCACCAAGGCACAATTGGCGGGGCGCTATCCTGCAGTCTCGCTCGCCGGACTTCCCGAGAGCGGCGGCGCGGGTCTCGTGCTTGCCACATCGGATCTCGCGGCTGCAGAGAAAGCGGTCGGCTCCGCCGGCGTTCGGAGCGGCGGCGCTCTTTGTGTCCCTCCCGCCGCCGGGAACGGCGCCCTGCTGGTGTTTGTCGCGGGATGAAGGGCTCGGCGAGTGGCACGGCGCCAAGCTTTGCGCGAGCGTAATCGAGCCAGACGTCCGCGGGGTTGTCAGGATCGCTTTGCATGCGCGAGGTCCGCAAGAATCCTGGTGAGGCCCGCGCATGTCCCCATATGATAATCAAGGGCACTCTCGACGAATACGCTCGGACGTTCATGGCTTTGGCAGTGGGTCAGCATCATTTGTGAGAGATCCACACCGCTCCGCAGTGGATGCATTCAGGCCTCAATCATCTCACAGGTTTGAAAGTTTGAGGCTGCTCATCTGCAGCGAGCGCGGCCCGTAGCTCCGCAATCAATTGCTTACACGTAGGTAGATGGTCTTCCTCCACATCCAGAATCCGTCGAAATCCTCTTCTTTTTAATGCCGCTACGGCGGCTGGCGATCGGGTTTCGGAGCCGGCCGCCTCAGACACGATATCGATGAGACGATCAATGGCGTGCAAGCGACCCAGCAGGTAATCGTTCTCGCGGTAAGCCCGCGACAAAAACGCTGCCGATTGATTAAATCCAGTACCCCTCAGGTAAAAATTTCCCAGTCGGTTGATATCGGCAGCATCTTGCGCGCTAATGCGGTTAATCTTCACCTCATTGAATTCCCCGGCCTCCCGCCATGGCATCACTGGAAACGTCACAACGTCCCAGAAGGGAAAGCCGAGATAGTTCACTAGCAATTCGCGCATCGCAGCGGGGGGCCAGTCCCTGGTCTCAGCAAGAAGAACGTCGATGTCCGACGTGCTGGCCTTCAGATCGATATCCGAGCCAAGGCGTTCGATGAGCGCATCGATCTGATTCCTGTGTCGCATGACGAACGACTGTGCATATTTCCCTATCTCTCTTACTTCTGTCGGAGATGGCCCAACGCGAAAGATGTCCTCGACCAAATTGCACGTCGCCGCGTTGACGGAGGCGACCGTCTCTCTTCGCTCCAGTACCTCCGCACATTCGTAGAACTTGCGTTTTAGGCGGTCGACGACGGCGGCATCCAGGCCCTCGAGCTCTTGTGAGCCGAGCATTTGAGTAAGGCGGTTTTGACCTTCGATCAGGAAACGTAGCCTGCGCTTTCGATAGCCCATGTCGAACGCCAGTAAAAACCTGATCCACTTCGGAGCGGTATCAAGGCCGAGAGTGGTTTCCGCCTGCAAGGACCGTTCATCTGCGGACTCGTATGTTACTCCGGCCTGGATTGCCCAAGCATTCATGATCTCTGCGATTGACCGCGCGAATGGGGTTTCCGGACGAACGCCTCGGACCTCCATAATCAGCCGGCACACGAAATCGCGCGCCGAGGCGAGCTTCAAGCGCACATAGGCATCATACGCGAAACCAGCGTCGCGGGCGGCCTTGATATTTGCCAGCTCACGCCAGCCGCGAATTCGATCCTCGCTGATCGGCTGTTCGCGGTCGGTGGTCATGGCCTCTGCGACAAACCGACGGATATTCGGCCGGGCGCTATCGACAATCGCTCTCAGCCGGCGCATCCTGCTCGTTGAATTGGTCTACCCAGACGAGTTCATCGGTCACCGGTTGGGACAATGGAATCTCCGACAGCGCACCCTTCAACGTCGGAAAGAATCCCGGCATACCGTGATGCGCGGCTGAGCCCGCAGGTGTGGGATTGGGATCAACGTAGACCACCCGTCGGTCGACCTCCCGATACGCGGCGCGGCCCCGGATGGCGCTGACCGCCTCTCGAAAGGGATGGCTGCTCAAAACACTGCCATCGATGAACGGAACAGTAGTCACGTCAACGTTCATTTGCGTATAGTTCTTGAAATTGTGCGCAATGAACTCTGCGCGGCGCGGCCAATCAACAGAGCGATTTCTGAGGAGTTCGTCGACCTCCAGAATGCGCGCCGGTGGAAACGCTCCGGGAATTGACGACGTCGCGCGCGCGGCGAAAGCCAGCGCAGGCGCATTCACCATCTCAAAATCGCTCTCGATGGCTCCGCTTGCGCGCCTGCGATATTTGAAATGTAGCTGGTGGCGGTGTTCGCGCTCATGAATGATCGGCGGATTGGGGATCTGCATGGTTCGCTGATAACCGTAGAAATCAGTCAGGGTCACAAACAAATCGAGACCCTGGCCCGAAGGAAGCAGAGAAGACGTCTCCTCCCGCGGCGTTCCCATAGCAGCCACCGCGTCATACATCAGCGCTGTCATCTTCGGGCCGTCGAATGGCGGCTGAAACCAGCGAGACCGCATGAACAAGGACAGTTTGGAGCGCACCTCCAGATCGTCGATGAGTTTCATGCCTGCCAGGCCCGCTGCCCAGAACAGCGGGCGAAGAAACCACTTGCTCGATATGTGTGCCCTCGCTTCCGATGCCAGCAGTTCTGTGACATCAGCATTCTCGAGCCAGAGGTCGCGCAACCGGCCCATCGGCAGGTCATGACTCAACGCTCGTGCTAGCATGATGCCATTGATTCCGCCCGCGGAGGCTCCCGCTACGATGTCAACGATGACCCGCAGATCGACCGTCCGACCGATATCGCGCAATAGATCGAAATAGACCGCTTCGGTGTCGAATTCGGGATCGGCGCGGTCGCGAACATCGAAGAATTCTGCAGTCGAGCGCTTTTCCCGGTCCGTGATGGCATGAAGGGCGCTGGACGCCCTCGCGAGTTTCAGAATTTCCTTGGTGACCCCATGCATGTAGATAGCGAGGGAGGCGCCGCCGAAACAAACAAGCGCTATCCGGAGTTCCTTTTCGCGCAAGACTATCCCCATCCTGAAAGGATTTAACGATGCATCACAACAGAAATATCGTGCATAGATTGCTGAACGAAGGTGGGAGCACCGTTGTCTGCGACAGTTTGCTGGCGTCGCACCATGCCTTCAACACGTTTTGCGGCGCCAATCACAGCGACGTCAGAATGTCCGGCAAGAGCTGCCAATAGGCGACACCGGTTACGGCTGCTTTTTCGACCGTTGAACACAAATCGCGCCACCTCGGCTATGACCTCCCCGGAATCAGTTGGTCGATATGCTTCAGCGGATTTGCCAGGTCGATATTTCGCAAGCCATCGCTCACCCCTAGAAAATGTTGTCGCAACCGCCTTTAACGACAACCTAAGCACATAATTGCGATGGACTGGAAAGAGCGCCAATAAGGTCTCGTTTGGGCACCGCCATGATAACTGCGATGTGCAACATTCACGCTGCGGCAGCGCACAAAACGCCGATAGCTGCAACCACTCATTGAGCGCGCGGTCGCAAAGATAGATCGTCGGATAGCACGTACACCATGATCGCCGCTAAACACATGACAACACCCGCCCAAAATAATGGCGAATGATGAATGCGCCTCCAGTCGCGTCGCTGAACCGTAGGCTCTGGCGCCCGTGCCTGACGATCTTCACCATTCACTTCGCCGGTCCTCCATCTTTAGATTTCGGGCTATGATACACCGCTGTGACCGATTGAGTCACATCTCGCAACTTGATCCAACCTACCAAACGTGCACCGTTGGAAAATGAGCAACCGTATTCGGTCGAAGCTGTGAGCACCTGCAGCATTCATTTAGGGCAGGCGAATGTCGATAACGACGCATCCCGGCTTATCTAGCAAGACGCCTAGAATTGTCATAACTGTCTTTCGCACAGTCTCCACTAAGTGTTCGTCGGCTTGAACCGACACGTCTCAATGCTACGCACAGATATGACGAATGTGCCCGGCGCAAATCGAAACCGGCGTATTGCAGCAAGAGCGAACAATTTTGCGCAGCGCTGAAAGTCACGCCGAGCAAGAAAAGAGGCTAAGAGAGCGGATACTGCGAGCGCCAGCTCCTATCGACGCGCCATTAGCGGAAATTACCCCATCGGATCCTCGTCCTGGTCCTCGAGATGTTCGTGATCCAAGCGCTTCATGTTCTCAAGTATCTTGAGCAAATAATGAAGCGCATGGGCCGTATCGTTGATCGAGAAGTCGGCCAGCACTTCCTTGTAGTAGGCACGAATCTTGGGCTGGGCCAGCACCTGCCAGACGTGGCGGCCGGTTTCAGTCATTGTCACGATCCGCGAGCGCCGATCGCGGGTGTCGGAGACGATCGACAGGTGCCCGTCCCGCTCCATGCGGCTGATCAGTCCTGCCAGGTTCTGCCGGCTCACCATCAGATACTTGGCGAGTTCGCCGATACCCATCCCGGCCTGCGCCTCGTCCCGGGACAGTGCGCCGAGCACCGCCCATTGCTGCGTCGTCAGACCCTCCGCTTCAACGGCCCGGCTGCCGGTCTTATGCAACATATTGGCGCATTGATAGAGCCGGAAAAACAACCGGTTGGCCAACTCCATCCTGGCTGCATCCTTTCTTTCCTGCGCCTTGTCTGATTTTTTCATTTGAAAGGGCCTTGTGCCAGCAGATGTATTATGACAATATATTGCTATAATAATGGACGACTGGCAACAGATTTGGCCAAAAGCCGGTAGCGCAGCAAACCGGGGCCGAACCCGGCATCGAAATGGGAGGCGTCATGAAACGTTTCGACAACAGGACCGTCGTCGTCACGGGGGGCGGCGGCGGCATCGGAGGAGCAACCTGCCGCAGGTTCGCGGAAGAGGCGGCGCGCGTCGCCGTTTTCGACCTCAATATCGAAGCGGCCGAGAAGGTCGCCGCTTCGATCCGGGCGTGCAGCGGTACGGCCGAGGCTATCCGCTGCGACATCACGGACAGAGCGAGTGTCGACGCTGCGGTTGCTGCGGCGGAATCCAGGCTCGGGCCAATCAACGTGCTGGTGAACAACGCGGGCTGGGATGTCTTCCGTCCCTTCACCAAGACGGAGCCGGCCCAGTGGGACAAGCTCATCGCCATCAACCTGACCGGCGCCTTGCATATGCATCACGCGGTCTTGCCCGGCATGATCACGCGCAAATCGGGGCGTATCGTCAACATCTCATCCGATGCCGCGCGCGTCGGTTCGTCCGGCGAAGCGGTTTATGCAGCGTGCAAGGGCGGAATTGTCGCGTTCTCGAAGACGATCGCCCGCGAGCACGCCCGTCACGGCATTACCGTCAACGTCGTGTGCCCCGGCCCGACCGACACCGCGTTGTTTGCCGATTACAAGGAGGGTGCCGGCAATCCGGAAAAGCTGGAGGAAGCCTTCAAGCGCTCGATCCCGCTCGGCCGCATCGGCCGGCCCGACGATCTGCCAGGCGCCATTTTGTTCTTCGCCAGCGACGACGCGAACTATGTGACGGGCCAGGTGCTGAGCGTGTCCGGCGGATTGACGATGAACGGCTGATCGGGCCTTTGAGCCCCGGGAGGAAGCAACATGAAATTCGAAGACCTCATCTACGAGATCCGCAACGGCGTGGCCTGGATCATCATCAACCGGCCGGAGAAGATGAATTCTTTTCGCGGCCAGACCTGCGACGAACTGATCAAGGCCTTGTACAAGGCCGGCTACGACAAGGATGTCGGCGCCATCGTGCTCGCCGGCGCCGGAGACCGGGCTTTCTGCACCGGCGGAGACCAATCCGCCCATGACGGCAATTACGACGGCCGGGGCACGATCGGCCTGCCGATGGAAGAATTGCATACGGCGATACGCGACGTGCCGAAACCGGTGATCGCGCGCGTGCAGGGCTACGCCATCGGCGGCGGCAACGTGCTGTGCACGATCTGCGACCTGACGATCTGCTCCGAGAAGGCTATTTTCGGTCAGGTCGGCCCCAAGATGGGTTCGGTAGATCCCGGTTACGGCACCGCGTTCCTGGCGCGGGTCGTCGGCGAAAAGAAGGCCCGCGAGATGTGGTACATGTGCCGTCGCTACACCGGCCAGGAGGCGGTCGCGATGGGCCTCGCCAATACCTGCGTCCCGCATGATCAGCTCGACGCCGAGGTTCAGAAGTGGGGCGAAGAATTGTGCGAGCGCAGCCCGACTGCGATCGCGATCGCCAAGCGCAGTTTCAACATGGATACTGCCCATCAGGCCGGCATCGCCGGCATGGGCATGTATGCGCTCAAGCTCTATTACGACACCGAGGAATCCCGTGAGGGCGTCAAAGCTCTGCAGGAGAAACGCAAACCCGACTTCCGAAAATTCTGCAAGTAACTTTTCCAAGCAACGAACCGCATCAAAGACCGCCTTCAGGCGGCTCAGCGGTCGTATCTCAGAGGGAGGCAAGCAGGTGAACCCGTATCTCGACGAAGAGATGATCGCGCTCGGCGATCAGGTTCGGCGGTTCGCTGCGGATCGCGTCGCTCCCGGCTTTCAGGAGCGTGACAGCACGCGCGTTCTCGATCGCCGGTTGATGAAAGCGATGGGCGAGATGGGCTTCATCGCGCCGGAACTGCCCGAGGAATTCGGCGGTCTGGGATTGGGCTGCCTCGCGGCCGGGGTCATCCATGAAGAAGTCGCCCGCGCCGACCTCTGTATTTCCTACATCAACCTGCTGGCCTCGCTGAACGGCCAGATCCTGTCCCATCACGGCCGGCCGGATGTCGTCCGCCCATGGCTCGCTCGGCTGACCGGCGGCGAGGCGCTATTGGCGATCGCGCTGACCGAACCGCGAGGCGGTTCCGACGCCGCCAATTTACGCCTGCAGGTCGAACGGATTGGCGACGAATACGTCGTCAACGGCGAAAAGACATCGATTTCGGCTGCCGATCAGGCGGATGCAGCGGTGGTGTTCGGCCGCACCGGACCGCCGGAATCCGGCGCGCATGGCGTCACGGCGCTGTTCGTTCCGATGGACCTGCCAGGCATCACGCGGAGCCGCTTCGATTGTCATGGCCAACGCGCGATCGGGCGCGGCTCCATCTTCTTCGAAAACGTTCGCGTACCGGTCTCGCATCGCCTCGGCGAGGAGAACAAGGGCTTCGTGCAGGTGATGCAGGGATTCGATTTCTCGCGCGCCCTGATTGGACTCCAGGTCCTCGCCGTCGCGCGCGTCGCGCTGGAGGAAACCTGGACATATGTCGCGCAGCGGCAGGCGTTCAAGCAACCATTGTCGGCCTTTCAGGGAGTGTCGCATCCGCTCGCCGAGCTCGAAACGCAGGTCGAGGCGGCACGCCTGCTTTGCCTGCAGGCGCTGTGGATGAAAGACAGGGGAGTACCGCATAGCGCGGAGGCGGCCATGTGCAAGTGGTGGGCGCCCAAGCTCGCCTACGATGTCGTTCATCAATGCCTGCTAATGTTCGGCCATGGCGGCTATGACCGGGGTCCGATGGAGCAGCGCCTGCGCGACGTGCTCGGATTCCAGATCGGCGACGGCACGGCCCAGATCATGAAGACCATCATCGCCCGTACCCGCGCAGGCCGCGCCGCGGTCCCCGCCTGAAAAACGCGCGTCGCTCAACCCTACAGGAGACGATCCATGGAATTCGACGCCGTTCTTCTGCCGCCTCGCCGCGCCGAGAGCATTGCACGCGGATATTGGCACGATCGCACGATCAACGACGACCTCGACGCATGCGCTGCCGCTTGTCCTGACAAGCTCGCGTTGACCGCGGTTCGCCAGGACACCGGCGAGACCCGCCGGTTCACCTACCGGCAGGTTGCGACACTCAGCGATCGGATTGCGGTCGGACTGTCCCGCCTCGGGGTGGGACGCAACGACGTCGTCGCCATGCAATTGCCGAACTGGTGGCAGTTCAACCTGCTGTACCTCGCCTGTTCGCGGTTGGGTGCCGTCCTCAATCCGCTGATGCCGATCTTTCGAGAGCGGGAGCTCAACTTCATGCTCAGGCATGGCGAGGCAAAGATACTGGTCGTTCCCAGGCAATTCCGGAATTTCGATCATGAAGGGATGGCGCGAAGCCTTCAACCGCAGCTTCCCTCCCTGACGCGCGTCATCGTGGTTGACGGTGGGGGTGCCGACGACTTCGATGCGTTATTGACACACCCGGAATGGGAGAAAGAGCCGGATGCGCCGAGGATACTGGCGGCGAACCGGCCCGGCCCCGACGACATCACCCAGCTGATCTACACCTCCGGCACCACCGGCGAGCCGAAGGGCGTGATGCATTCGGCCAATACGCTCATGGCGAACATCATTCCCTATGCAGAGCGTCTCAAGCTTGGAAAGGACGATGTCGTTCTGATGGCTTCGCCGATGGCCCACCAGACCGGATTCATGTACGGCCTGATGATGCCGATCATGCTGCGGGCGAGCGTCGTCCTGCAGGATGTCTGGGATCCGGCCAAAGCGACCGACCTCATACGCCAGGAAGGTGTGACCTTTACGATGGCGTCTACCCCCTTTCTGACGGATCTCACGCGCGCGGTATCGGAGACCGGCAAGGGCGTGCCGAGCCTCAAGACCTTCCTGTGCGCGGGAGCGCCGATTCCGGGGCCGCTGGTCGAGCAAGCCCGCAGCACGCTCGGCGCCAAGATCGTTTCAGCCTGGGGAATGACGGAGAACGGCGCCGTCACCCTGATCAAGCCCGACGACGAGGACATTCTCGCCTTCACGACCGACGGCTGCGCCCTTCCCGGCGTCGAGGTCAAGGTCATCGACGCTGAAGGCAAGACCGTGCCTTCCGGACAGATCGGCAGGCTCGTGGTTCGCGCCTGCTCGAACTTCGGCGGCTATCTGAAGCGTCCGCAATGGAACGGGATGGATACCGACGGTTGGTTCGACACCGGCGATCTCGCGCACATGGACGCCAACGGCTATATCCGCATCAGCGGCCGCAGCAAGGACGTCATCATCAGAGGCGGCGAGAACATACCCGTCGTCGAGGTCGAGGCGCTCCTGTACAGGCACCCCGCGGTTGCCCAGGTTGCCATTGTTGCTTACCCGGATGAACGGCTGGGCGAGCGTGCCTGTGCCGTCATTGTCCCGAAAGCAGGCCAGACGATCGACTTTGCCGCCATGACCGAGTTCTTGAAGCTGCAGAAGCTCGCCGTGCAATACATTCCCGAGCGAGTTATCGTGCGCGACGCCATGCCGGCGACGCCGTCGGGAAAAATCCAGAAATTCCGGCTGCGCGAGATGCTGCGGGAAGGCAACCTTTGAACGACTTGCCTCGTGGTCAGATATCGATCGCTATTTTCCCGAACTGCGTGCCCGACTCCAGATGCGAGAAAGCCGCGCCAACCCGGTCGAGCGGGTAGCGCCCGTCGATTGAAGGTCGAAGACGCCCGGCCCTGCACCATTCATCGGCCGAGTTGTTGCGCTAAAGACCACCTTGAAACGATGAAAAGCCGCTCATAGACAGATTGGGCTGGACCACAATAAGTGGTATTTTCGATACCGCTTACTTTGCGCGCAAATTGTGGTAAAGGTGACTCCACTTCAAGGGTATGTTAATGCGCCTCCTCGCCTCGACCGATATCGCCCTTCGCGTCCTGATGCTGCTCGGGCGCCAGGAATTGGGTCAGAACGTCAATGTCGAGCAAATCGCCAACCAGCTCGGTGGTCTATCCCGAAACCATCTCCACAAGATCGTTCAGGATCTGGCGGCGCTCGGCATTTTGCGCACAGTGCGGGGGGGCGGCGGCGGCGTATCGCTTGCAAAACCGCTCTCTGACGTGCGGCTGGGCGCATTGGTGCGCGCCCTGGAGACGGATCAAGCGATCGCCGAATGCTTCCGTGAGGACGGCGGCGGATGCGTCCTGGATTCGGGTTGCCGCTTGCGCGCCATGCTGCGCAAGGCCCGGGAATGCTTTTACGAGAGCCTCGATCAGCACACCCTCGCCGACTGTGCGGCTGGTCGGTGGTTTGCCTCGATTGACAAGTTGGCGCCCAAAGCCTCGAAGCGCAGCGCCAACGCCTGACCGCATCGAGGTTGGGGTTGAACAGGACATGAGACCCATGATGGAACGTCCAACCATTGTTCTAGGCGTCGAAATGATGGATCAGGACCATCTCAGAATCGAAAGGATGTTCGAGGCTGCATCGTGTGCGCCGGACATGGAGCTGCCGGTCCTATACCGACGCGTCGCGGAGGAGCTGGCTGCGCATTTCGCGCGCGAGGAGGATTTTCTGAGGGAAAAGCAGTTTCCCGGGCTGCACTGTCACCTTGCGCAGCACAATGTTCTCCTCGCGGAAATGGCCCACGGCGAGCGTCCGAAGTCTGCAGGCGGAGACTTGCGACGGCCCATGCAGTTCATCCTGCCGCAAATGGTCTTGTCGCACGTATCGACGATGGATCGAATGGCGGCGGCTTTTCTGAAGGGAGAGCTGGGGCGGGCCGATTTCGACGTGTTGCGACTGCCGTTGCCCGGGTTAGTCGAATGATCGACTGGCCGACCGTTGCGCGTGCTGTTCATGTCGTGGCCATCGTGCACTGGATCGGCGGACTTCTGTTCGTCACGCTCGTCGTCCTGCCGGGTTTGCTCGAAACTGAGGCGGCGCGACGCCTCACGCTGTTCAATGCGCTGGAACGCCGTTTTGCGACGCAGGCGCGTGTGTCGACCCTTCTCGTCGGCTTGTCGGGTTTCTACATGCTGTATTCCTACGAGCTTTGGGGGCGGGTCGCTGACCCTCGCTTCTGGTGGCTTGACGCGATGATCGGCCTATGGGCGGTTTTCACCATCATGCTCTTCGTTGCCGAACCCCTGTTCTTGCACGCGTGGTTTGACGCGCGCGCCCGGCGCGATCCCGACGGCGCTTTTCGTGTGGTGTTGCGCGGGCATCGGGTCTTGAGTTTGGTCGCCGTCGTAACCGTCCTGGGCGCGGTCGGCGGCGCGCATGGATTGTTCTGATCACAAAATGGTGTTATCTTGATATACGTCGCCGCTGAGACCCCTTCCTGCCGCGGCGCGGCGCTCCACAAAATCCCCGCTCAAGACTCGAAGAATGCGGCTGGCGCTGGTTATGACGCGAAGCGCGGGAAGAGGATGTTGTTCTCTGTATGGATGTGCTCCATGACGTCATCCGTCAGCTTGCGCGCGCCGGCATAGAGAGCCCGCCATGTCGTGCAAGCTTCCTCGGGCGGCGTAAAATCGTTGGTCAGCGCTTCGAGCTTGCGCAGGTTTTCGCCGTGGTCGTCGTGCTCGGACAACATGACCGCGATCGGATGGCAGATCATTGGATGCCCGCCGGCGCGCATCATCGGGAACAGCATCTGCTCTTCCTTCCGCATGTGCAGATTCAAGCTCGTCGCCGATGTGCTGCAATAAATCCGCAAGGCCGGCCGGCACGGAGGCAACGTCGGAATGCACGGCCTCCACGCGCCGCGCGAGCTTGACCAGCTCAGGGACTTCGCGTCGATGCGCCTCGTGGAAGCGGGTGAGGATCATATCGATCAGACCGTCCGTATCGTCTGGCACGTCGCTCGGCGCCGCCGCCGCTTCGAGGGCCCGGAGCTGAACGGTAAGGGCGTCAGGCTTCTTTTGCTTGGCGGCCATTGCTGCGGCGAGCGTTACCCTGCCACCGCAGCAGAAGTCGAGCTTTTCCGAACGGAACAGGGCGGTCGCGCCGGGCAGCGTGGATGCGATGTCGGCGAGCGTACGGCTGGCGAAATCGGTCTGGGCAGACGCGCTCATGATCTTGCCTCCTGTGTGAGGGATGGTCTCTATGAAGTGGTATTTTCAATACCAATTAATGGACATGTAAAACTTGGGAATGTCAATGCCACTTTAAGGCCGCACCGGAGTGTCTTGCCGCCAATGGCGAGGCACGTGGCCGGCGTCAGCCTTGCGGCGAATGTCCGGTCGGCAATGCGGCCAGCAATGATCATTCAGTTTCGATCTTTGCGCGGCCATTCGATATTCGCGCCGGTTCATCCGGGAGCGGACAAACCGCGCCGCCAGCACCGATTATTCCCCGGCCGCCTCGCGCTCGCGCAGCCTAAAGCGCTGAATCTTGCCGGTGGCAGTCTTCGGCAGATCGTCGAGGAACTCAATCGTCCGCGGGTATTTATAGGCGGCCAGACGGCCTTTCACGAATGTCTTGAGATCATCGTCGCTCGCATTCAATCCGGGTTTCAGCACAACGAAAGCCTTGGTCTTGGTAAGACCGTTTTTGTCGGGCACGCCGATGACTGCGGCTTCCAGGACGGACGGATGCTGAATGAGCGTAGACTCGATCTCGAACGGTGACACATAGACGCCGCTGACCTTGAGCATGTCGTCGCTGCGGCCCGCATAGGCGAAGGATCCGTCGTCGGCATTGCGCACATATTTGTCGCCGCTCTTGGTCCAGGCGCCCTGGAAGGTCTCGCGCGACTTATCTCGATTGCCCCAATACATCAGCGCCGAGCTGGGCCCTTGTATATAGAGATCGCCTGGCTCGCCGTCGGGCACCGGCTGGCCGTCTTCGCCACGCAGTTCGACGCTATAACCTGGAACCGGCCAGCCTGTGGTACCGTAGCGCACTTTCCCCGGACGGTTCGACAGGAAGATGTGAAGCATCTCGGTGGAGCCGATTCCGTCGATGATTTCGCAACCGAAATGTGCCGTGAAGCGCTCCCCCAATTCGCTGGGCAGCGCTTCGCCCGCCGAGGAGCACAGACGCAGAGATACCTCATTGCTCGCCGGGAGATCGGGAGAAGCGAGCATTCCGGCATAGCCGGTCGGGGCACCGAAGAAAATCGTCGGGCGCGCACCACTCGCCTCACCGCGCCAGCGCCTGAATGTCGCCTCGGGTGTCGGTCGCTCGGCCATCAGAATTGTGGTCGCGCCCACGCTCAGAGGGAAGGTCAGCGCGTTGCCGAGGCCATAGGCGAAAAAGAGCTTGGCCGCGGAAAAGCATATGTCATGCTCGGTAATGCCCAGTATCGGCGTGCCATACAATTCTGCGGTCCAGTATGGGTTGGCATGGCTGTGCAGCGTGGCCTTGGGGCGGCCGGTGGAACCCGAGGAATAAAGCCAGAAGCCGGGGTCGTCGGGACGCGTCTGGGCCGGCGCCGGCAATGGCGCGTGATGGCCGAGCAGCGAATCCAGCACTGCCTCACCCTGCGCAAGCGCGGAGTTGGGACGTGAAACGATCACGGCCTTCACCTCATGTCCGCCCTGAGACCCGGCCCTCGTCATGGCTTCGCGCAAGGTCGGCAGCAGCGCCCCCGACACCATCACCGCCTGCGAGCGGCTGTTCTGCAGCATGTAGGCGTAATCATCGACGGTCAGCAGTGTGTTGACAGCTACCGGCACGATGCCAGCGTACATCGCGCCGAGGAACCCCACTGGCCAGTCATTGCAGTCGTGCATCAGCAGCAGCACGCGCTCCTCGCGACGCAGCCCGGAAGCCAGCAACGCGGCGGCCGCGCGCTGGATTTGCTCGGTCAACTCGCCGAAGCTCAAACGGCCGCGGTCGTCGACATAGGCCGTCTTGGATGAACGCTGGGAGTTGCGCCTGATGAGATGTTCCGCGAAGTTGAAATACTCACCAGGTGCCTGGACTTCGGGTTGGGTTGTCACGTTCGCATCCTCGGTGCTCGGGGGCTTCCGGCCTCAAGCGGCCGTCCGTCTCGCGACGCCAGTAACATGGCACACTCTAACTATAGATCAATACCTTGTTATAAAATTGATACAGGTCAATTCAATGCGACAATACATTGACCTATTATACCAATGCTTTGCTCCAAGCCGGGTCGCTCGATGCGTGTAGGCGCCAAGGGTGTCGTCGTTTCGGACGCAGCCAGCGGAATTGGCGATCTGGGACGCCACTGGGTCGCGGCCAGGGATCACGCGACAGGCTCAAGAATTCTGCCGAATTGACCCCGACGTGGTGGCGCGACATCAGCCTAGTGGGAGAAGAACATGACGGCTTATGAGGACATCATCTATGAGGAGCGTCCAAAGGGCGTCGCGCGCATCACGATCAATCGGCCGGCGAGTTACAGCACTGGCATCCAGGCGCTTTCCTGAGACTGCGTATCGTCAGACCTTCGTCAGCGCGGTCTTGAGACGATCCAGCAGCCGATAGAGCATGACCTGGTCATCCTGGCCGAAGGTAGCCAGGGCCGCGGCGTAAAAGGCCTCAATCGGCTCCAGCATACGGATCCAAGTCGACTTGCCCTCGGCCGTCAGGCGAATGCGCCTGCTGCGCCCATCGTCCTTGTCCTTGACGCGCCTGATCCAGCGGCGCCCCTCCAGCCGATCGAGCACGGCCGTCAGATTCTGGCGGCTGACTTCGAGAAATTCGATCAGCTCCTTGACCGTCATTCCGCTGTCGCGGACCAGCGGCCGCGCAAGCGCGCCCAATACGGCCCATTGCTGCGTCGTGGTTCCGAATTTGCCGACATAGCGCGTGCCCTGCTTATGCATCAGGTTCGACGCCTGATAGAGACGGAAGAAAACCCGGTTGGCGACGTCGAATTCGACACCAGTCTTCGCAGATACCACAGCCAACGCCATTGCCTCGATTGTCGGAGAATCATTTCATCATAGCAAGGCACTTGCAGATTTCATCTCGGCAATGCATCATTGCATTGACATATTTTTTTCGGCTACCGTCTTGAGGCAATTTTTCAGCTAATGCGGTCCGGACGTCCAGGTAAAAATGCCATAAAATTCAATATCTTGCGCCCATCTCGATCGCCATGCTCGCCCGCGCGATCGTCCACTGCCTTTTGCTTCAGATCAATGAAATCCTGCCGTTCAGGCTTTTAATAAGTAAACAAGAGCAAAGCGGGAGACAGGGATGAAGACGCCGGTCAAGCTGGAGGAAGCAATTCCATTCGGCGATATCGAAATACGGACGGCTCTGGCCGAGGATATTCCCTGGATCGCAAGCCTCGACGAAAAGACCACCGGCCAGGCCAAGCTCCAATATTGGCAGGAATTGTTCGCCCATTTTCAACAATCGCGCGGGGTTGGCAGAGCGTTTCTAGTGGCCGAACAGCAGGGTCGGGTGGTAGGCTTCATCACCGGCGAAGTGAGGGCTTTCGAGTTCGGATCGGAACCTTGTGGCTGGGTTTTTGCCTTGAACGTCGATCAGGAGATTCGCGTTCACAGCGTCGGAACCCGGCTTTTCGAGGCGTTGTGCGAGACCTTCAGGCGGGCCGGGGTGGAGAAGGTACGGACAATGCTGAATCGCGAGAATCATCTCGTCCTGTCTTTTTTTCGAAGTCTGGGGATGATGGCGGGACCGTTTATTCAGTTAGAGAAAGACCTCGATTAAGCCTTTAAGGTCGCACTGGGTCCATTACGGCGCTTTGGTCCGGCGCAACCAAAAGAACGAAGGCGATGAAATTACAAAAGGCGACGCTTTGCGGACTTTATGCGGTGCTGGAGCTCGCGGGCCATTCCGACCAACAGATTTCGGCCGCCGAAATCGCCGCGAAATACGATATTTCGCTCAATCATCTGGCCAAGGTTCTACGAAGTCTGGTACGCGCGAGGCTCGTGGAATCGGTGCGCGGCGCCGGCGGGGGCTACCGCTTCTCGGGGAACCCAAAGCGGGTGACGCTGCTCGACGTGATCGAACTGTTCGAGCCGGTCGGCCGTGACGCCGAAGACTCTCCGCCCGTTGACCAGGACGAGGGCCGCGCCCTGCATAGGGTGCTTCGGGAGGTCGACGACACCGCGATCGCGACGCTAAGTTCTATATCGATCACTACCCTTCTCAGGATCGTCGAGAAGGAGAAACGCGGCGCGAAAGGGGAGAGCAAAGTCTCGGCCCGTTCCGCCGCAGAAGGCGCCTGAATACGCCCGGCCTAGGCCTGGAATTCGGCAAGAAGCCGCGTCGCGATGACGAGTTTCTGTACCTCACTTGCGCCTTCATAGATCCGCAGCGCCCTGATCTCGCGATAGAGTTTCTCGGCAATGTGGCCGTGGGTAACCCCTAGCCCACCGAAAATCTGTACGGCAGAGTTGATCACCTTCTGCGCCTCCTCGGTGGCGAAAAGCTTCGCCATGCTGGATTCCCGACTGATGCGGGTGCCCTTGACGTCCTTGGTCCAGGCAGCGCGGTAGATCAACAAAGCCGCCGCATCGATAGCGAGCGCCATGTCGGCGAGCTTGGCGCGGGTGAGCTGGAAATCGGACAAGGGTTGACCGAACAATTTGCGCGTGCTCGCATGTTTGAGCGCCTCGTCCAGCGCCCGGCGCGCGAAGCCGAGTGCGGCGGCGCCCACGGTCGAACGGAATACGTCGAGCGTGGTCATGGCGATGCGGAAGCCGTCGCCCGGCGATCCCAGCATATTGGCGGCCGGCACTTTCACCCCGTCGAAGGCAAGTGTGCCGATCGGGTGCGGCGCGATGAGATCGATGACCTTTGCAACCGAGAACCCCGGCGTATCGGCTTCGACCACGAACGCCGAAAGACCCTTGGCGCCGGGGGCTTCGCCGGTGCGGGCAAAGACGACATAAAGACCGGCGATGCCGGCGTTCGAAATCCAGGTCTTCGCCCCGTCGAGCCGCCATTGATTGCCGTCCGGCTGCGCCCGCATTGCGAGCGCCGAAACATCGGACCCTGCCTCCCTTTCCGACAGCGCAAAGGCCGAGATCGTTGTTCCCCGCGCGACCGACGGTAGCCAGCGCTCTTTTTGCTCCTCGGTGCCGAACAGGCTGATGGGACCGGTACCCAAACCCTGCATGGCGAAGGAAAAATCGGCCAACCCCGCGTGGCGCGCCAGCACCTCGCGGCAGATGCACAGGCTGCGCGCATCCAGCGGCCCGCGCAGCGAACGGTCGCAGCCGACCGCGGTGGAGAGCAAGCCCGCCTTGCCCATCTCAGCTACCATGAGGCGAACGGTCGCGGCGGCCGCGGCGCTGGTCTCACCGTCGCCGATCAACCTCGATACGTTCGCGACCGCCCAGGCCTCGACGCGATCATATAACTCCTGGTGCCGCTGCGAGAGGAACGGCCAGGACAGGAAGCTCCGGTCAGCCATCAATCCCCCTCGAAGACGGGCTTCTGCTTGGCAACGAAGGCGCGATACGCCCGGCCGTAGTCTTTGGTCTGCATGCAGATCGCCTGCGCTTGCGCCTCGGCCTCGATGGCGGAATCAACGTCGAGTGCCCATTCCTGATGCAAACAGGATTTCGTCATGGCGTGGCCGAACGTCGGGCCGTCGGCAAGTTCCTTCGCCAAGGCCTGCGCCGCGGCAAGAACCTCATCCGGCGCCACAACGCGATTAAAGAAGCCCCATTTGTCGGCTTCCTCGCTTGTCATCGCGCGTCCGGTGTAGAGCAGCTCCGACGCCCGACCTTGCCCGATGATGCGCGGCAGGATTGCACAGGCGCCCATGTCGGCGCCGGCGAGCCCGACGCGAACAAACAGGAATGCCGTCTTCGCCCGCGGTGTGCCGAACCGGATATCGGACGCCATGGCGACGATCGCGCCGGCGCCGGCGCAGATGCCGTCGACCGCGGCCACGATGGGCTGCGGACAATGCCGCATCGCCTTGACCAGATCGCCTGTCATGCGGGTGAAGGCGAGAAGGCCCTGCATGTCGCCGGCTTCCTGCATTTTCACCAGGGGACCGATAATCTCATGCACATCGCCGCCCGAGCAGAAGTTTCCGCCTGCGCCGGTGACGACGACCGTCCTCACGTCGCCCGCATAGGACAGGCTTCGAAACAGATCCCTGAGTTCGGCATAACTCTCGAAGGTCAGCGGGTTCTTGCGCTCCGGCCGGTTCAGGGTGATGGTCGCAACCTTCCCGGAAACCTCCCATTGAAAGTGTGTCGCTTTGTACTCGGCGGCTTTGAACGTCTGCACGTGCGTCTCCTTGTCTTGGGGCGGCCCTATCAAGCCATCGTTAATCCACCGGACACGCTAAGCGTCTGACCGGTGATGTAGTTCGACAAATCGCTGGCGAAGAACAGAATGGCGTTCGCGACATCTGCAGGCTGGCCGAACCGCCGCATCGGAATGGCGCGCTTGAACGCCTCCAGGTGGCTCTCGGGTAAAACCATCAACATGGGAGTTTCCGTAGGCCCCGGACACACGCAATTCACATTGATCGAATAGCGCGCCATCTCGCGGGCCAGCCCCTTGCTGAAGGCTATCAGGCCACCCTTCGCGCCGGAATAGACGGTTTCGCCCGAACTGCCGACGCGCCCGGCGTCGCTTGCGATGTTGACGATCTTGCCCGACCGTCGATCAATCATCGGCCCGAGCAGCGCGCGCGTGAGCTTGATTGGTCCGAGCATGTTGATGTCGACGACGCGCTCCCAGAATCCCGCATCATTGTCGACGAAGGGTTGTCCTTTGCCGAAGCCGGCGCCATTCACCAGGACATGAACCTCACCGCGACCCAGCACGAATTTTGCAAAGGCAGCAATGGACTCATCGGATGCGACATCGATCTGCCTGAAGCTGGCCGACAGATTGCTTTTTCGAAGCCGCTCGGCCTCCTGCTCGCCCTTGTCGGCGGAAAGATCAGCAATGATGACGTCCGCGCCAGCGCGGGCAAGGATCTCGGCGGTCGCACGACCGATACCGGATGCGGCACCCGTGACCACAGCGGTTTTTCCTTCGAGCCTCATGTTTGAACCCTCATTTGTCGAGAAATGCCTTGACCCTGTTGCGGGTATCGGCGGCGTTGAACAGTTTGTGGGTCTCCAGAAGTTCGATCAGCATGCCCGAACCGATCGGAGCATCGGCCGCGCTGAAGCAGTGCTTGCACGCGGTCAGCGCCGCCGGCGATAAGGCCGCGATCCGATCGGCAACGCCATCGGCGAAAGCGGTCAATTGATCCTCCGGCACAGCCCATTGCACCAGCCCGAGATCGCGGGCCTGAGCGCCGGTAACGACCTCGGCCATCAGGATGAGTTGGCGCGCGACGCCGGGACCAGCGAGGCGCGATAGCCGCTGCGTACCGCCCGCGCCCGGCAGCAGACCCAGACGAGCCTCCGGCAGGCCGAGCGGTACGCTCTCGGCCGCAACACGCAAATCACAGGCGAGCGCCAGTTCAAACCCGCCGCCATGCGCGGCGCCGCCGATCTCGGCAATGATGACCTGCGGCAGAGCTTCGATGCGATCAAAAAGGCGCTGCATGCGCCGGACCGTCTCGATCATCCGTTCCGGGCCGTCTTCGGTCGTGAAGCAGTCGCGCATCAGCTTCAGATCGGCGCCCGCTGAAAAAATTCTCAGCGACGAACGGATCAGCAGCACCGAGATGTTCTGTTGCCGTCCCAGATCGTCAAGGATCGCCCCGAAACCGTCGATCCATTCGCGATTGACGGCGTTGACCGGCGCACGCTCCATCGTGAGTTCAAGAATTGCGCCCCTGGTTTCAGTCTTGAACATTCAGGAATGTCCCATCTCGCGCAGCAGGAAGCGCTGCAATTTGCCGCTTGGAGTTCTGGGCAAATTGTCGACGAATACGATCCACCGCGGATACTTCCATGGGCCGATCGTCTGCTTCACATGGACCTTGAGTTCCTCGTAAAGCGCCTGATCGGAATCATTCGCGGCGCAGTCATCAAGCACCACAAATGCTTTGGGTTTGATCAGGCCATCGGAGTCCTCGGCGGGCACGACGGCGGCCTCGATGACCAGCGGATGGCTGGTCAATGCGTCCTCGACTTCGAACGGCGATACCCAAATCCCGCTGACCTTGAACATATCGTCGGTACGGCCGCAGTATGTGTAAACCCCGTCCGGACGCCGAAAGTATTTGTCGCCGGTTCGGGTCCACTCGCCGACGAAGGTGCGACGTGATTTCGCGCGTTGGTTCCAGTAGCCGGCTGCCGCCGATTCGCCGTTTACCAGAAGCTCGCCAATCTCATTATCCCTGACGTCGCGCCCTTCCTCGTCAACCAGCCGGAGCTTGTAGCCATGCACGGGCGTGCCCGATGTGCCGTACTCCACGGCCTTGGGCAGATTGGTCAGAAAGAGATGCCCCATCTCGGTCGAGCCGACACCGTTTACGATATCGAGCCCAAACCGCTCCTTCCAGGCGGCTCCGATATGCGCCGGCAATGGCTCGCCGGCCGAAAAACACAACCGCAGCCGGTCTGACAGCCTTTCCAGCGCGCATTCCGGATCGGCAAGAATCGCCGCGTAGAGCGTCGGAACCGCGAAAAGCATTGTCGGCTGATAGCCCCGCAGCACCTCGAATACGGTCTGCGGGGTCGGTCGCTCCGGATAGAATACCGAAGTCGCCCCCACCCACATCGAGCAAAACATCGCGTTTCCGAGACCATAGGAAAAAAACAGCTTCGCGGCTGAAAAGACGACGTCGTCCTCGCGATAGCCGATGCGGCGCTTGCCGGCGCTCTCCGCCAGGAACCTGGGGCTCGAATGCACATGCATGACCCCTTTTGGCATTCCTGTGGTGCCGGATGAATACAGCCAATAGGCGACGTCGTCGGCGCAGGTCCGCGCCGGCGCGAAGCCTTCATTCTCAGCGGCCAAGAGCGTGTCGAGGCGCGGCACCGTCGCGGGGCCGCCGCCGACGACCACGATCCTCTTGAGATCCGGCAGGCCCACCGCCGCCTCTTCAATGAGAGGAAGCAGTGCGGTCGAAACAAATACCGCTTTGGAACGCGAATCTTCGAGCAGGTAGCGATATTGGTCCACGGTTAGGCGGGTGTTGAGCAGAACCGGAACGACGCCGGCCCGTACGGCGCCCCAGAACAGAACCGGGAAATCAACCGTATCGAGCAACACCAGTGCAATCCGGTTTTCTCTTTCGATGCCGAGACGCGCCAGCATCGGGCCAATACGCGCCGCTGCGTCCCGCAGCTCGGCGTAGGTGAGATTGCGCGAGGGATCGATGAAAGCGGTCTTGTCGCCCCGGCCCTCGGCGACGTTCCGATCAACGAAATCGACAGTAGCGTTGTAGTCACGAACCGTCATCGCCGGCCTCGCCGATCAATCCGGATTGTCCTGTCTAACGGCGAATTGAGAGCCGCTCCTTGACTTCGGTTAGGCTAAACTTCCAATGTTCGGGCGATTTAGTCGGGTGTCTTGACTTTTGTCATGGAACGCCGGCGGCAAAGGGAGGACATTTGCTTTTCGGAGGAGCGTTTCGATGCATGCACCTGCACCGCAGAAAACGATGCGTCTGTTGAAACTGAAGCTCAACGGCCGGATACGTGAAGACGCGGTTTCAGAAGGACAGCTGCTGGTCGAGTATTTGCGTGAGGTCGTGCAACTCACGGGCGTGAAGACAGGTTGTGACGGCGGCGAGTGCGGGGCGTGCACGGTATTGATCGACGATGAGCCGGTGCCGTCCTGTATGGTGCTTGCGATTCGTTGCGAGGGCCGCCATGTCGAAACTATTGAAGGCCTGACCAGGCACGGCAAGCTTAGCCGGTTGCAACGCGCCTTTCACGAAAAGCTCGGCGCTCAGTGCGGCTTTTGCACGCCCGGAATGATCATGGCGGCGGAGGGGTTGCTACGCCGTAATCCGTCGCCAACAGACGAGCAGATACGCTCTGCCCTGTCTGGAAATCTCTGCCGCTGCACCGGCTACGTGAAAATTCTCGAATTGGTCAAGTCGGCAGCGGAAACCAGGCCATGACGGCTGAACCAATCAGGCAAGGCGGCCTCAGCCGTCGCGGCGTTCCGCTGATCGACGGGGTCGAGAAGGTCACCGGCCGCGCACGCTATACCGCTGATCTGGATCATGCGGGCGCCCTGGTCGGGCGTATTCTCCGCAGCCCGGTGAGTCACGGCGAAATCATCAGACTCGACGTGTCCCGGGCCCGCGCGCTGGAAGGCGTCGAGGCAATCGTCACCGGCGACGACTGCGACTTGACCTACGGCGTTCTGCCGATCGCCATGAACGAGTACCCACTTGCCCGTGGTCGCGTGCGCTACCGTGGCGAGCCGATCGCGGCTGTGGCCGCCGTCGATGCCGAAACAGCCGAGCGCGCGATCGAGCTGATCGAACTGGAGCTGGACGAGCTGCCTGCCTATTACACCTCCGAGGAGGCCCGCAAGCCCAGCGCGATGTTGCTGCACGACAACAAGGCCGGCAATCTGGAGCGTGAAGTTCATCACGAGTTTGGTGACTGGCGAGGCGGTTTCGAAACCGCGGATCTCGTCCGCGACGTCAAGATCAATTGCGCGGAAGTCAACCACGCTCAAATCGAACCGCATGCCTGCCTGATGGACTACGATCCGATCAGCAACCGGCTAACGGTGCAGAGCGTCTCGCAAGTCGGCTATTATCTGCACCTGATGCTGGCGCGATGCCTGCACATGGAGGAAGCGCAGATCCGGGTGGTGAAGCCATTTGTGGGCGGTGGTTTCGGAGCCCGCGTCGAAGTCCTGAATTTTGAAATCATCACGGCCCTACTTGCGCGGGCGGCCGCCGGCAAGGTCTTGATGCGCCTGACGCGGGAGGAAACATTTCTTACTCACCGCGCGCGCCCACAGACTGACGTAACGCTTCGGATCGGCATGCGGCGCGACGGCCGGTTCACGGCTTGCGCCTGCGAAGTGATACAGCGCGGCGGCGCCTACGCCGGTTACGGCATCGTGACGATCCTTTATGCCGGCGCGCTTCTGCAGGGCCTCTATGACATTCCAGCGCTCAAATATGACGGCTATCGGGTCTACACCAATCTTCCGCCGTGCGGCGCCATGCGCGGACACGGTTCGGTCGACATGCGCCACACCTTTGAATGTCTCGTCGACCGCATGGCGCGCGAACTGGGACTGGATCCGTTCGCAGTGCGCCGCGCCAATCTGTTGCAGGCGCCGACCCGGACGCTGAACGAACTAATGGTCAACAGTTACGGGCTGGCGGAATGTCTCGACAAGGTCGAGCGGGCAAGTCAATGGCGCGAGCGCGCCGGTCGGATGCCACCGGGGAAAGGCCTCGGTTTGGCCTGCTCCCACTATGTCAGCGGCTCAGCCAAGCCGATCCATTTCACCGGTGAACCGCACGCCGTGGTGAACCTCAGACTGGATTTCGACGGTGGGATCACGGCGCTCACCGGCGCTGCCGATATCGGTCAGGGATCCTCGACGATGGTCGCGATTGCGGTAGCCGAAACGCTGGACGTCCCGCTTGATCGTATCCGCGTCGTCGCCGGCGATTCGGCCATCACACCAAAGGATAATGGCGCATACTCGTCACGGATCACCTTCATGGTGGGGAACGCGGCGATCGACGCTGCGAAGCAGATGAAAGCCGTTCTGGTTGCCGCGGCGGCGCGCAAGCTCGAGGCGCGGCCGGAGCAGGTAGAATGCAGAGGTGGTACGTTCCGTGTCGGCGCGGGTGACCAGTCGGCCCTACCCTTCGCGGACGTCGTTGCCGCTGCGCTGGTCGACGAAGGCGCCATCACAGTGAAGGGGAGTTTCACCTGTCCGCCGGAATCCCAGGGCGGTAAGCACCGCGGCGGCGCAGTCGGCTCCACCATGGGCTTCAGCTACGCCGCCCAGGTCGTCGAGGTGGACATCGACGATGCGACCGGTCTGGTGACGATCGACAAGGTATGGGTTGCGCTCGACTGCGGCCACGCGATTAATCCGCTCGCGGTGGTGGGACAGATTGAGGGATCGGTATGGATGGGAATGGGCCAGGCGTTGTGCGAAGAGACCCGCTATCTGGAAGGCTTGCCGGCGCATGCGAGTTTCCTCGAATATCGCATGCCGACGATGGCGGAATCCCCCCGATTGAAGTCCACATCGTTGAAAGCCACGATCCATTCGGGCCATTCGGGGCAAAGGAGGCCAGCGAGGGCGCGCTGGCAGGCTTCCCACCGGCCATGGTCAACGCGATTGCCAATGCCATCGGCATCGACTTCGACGAACTCCCAGTGACCCCAGATCGGGTTGTGGAAGGCCTCATCCAGCGGCGCCGGAAGGCGAAGCTCGCCCGCATTTCGAGGGCCGCATCATGAGCATAGCCCTGGCCGAACTGCGACTCGCGCAACCCGCAAGCGTCAAGGAGGCGATCGCGACGCTGCTTTCGCATCCACAAAGCCGTCTGGTCGCCGGCGGAACGGACCTGCTCGTTAACATTCGCCGCGGCATCAGCCGGCCGGATTTGCTGATCGATATTTCCCGTATCAGTGAACTTGCCGAGATCAATGCCAGCGACGGAGGAATGACGATCGGCGCCGGCGTTACAATCGCGGCGATCGCCGCCAACGCCTCGATCGGGAAGCATTATCGCGCCCTGGCGGAGGCCGCCGGAGCAATTGCTGCGCCCGGTCACCGCAATCTGGGAACGCTCGGCGGCAATCTGTGCCTCGACACCCGCTGCATCTACTACAATCAAAGCGAATGGTGGCGCAGCGCGAATGCATACTGCCTCAAGAATCGCGGCGATACATGTCACGTTGCCCCGCAGGGAAAACGCTGTCACGCCGCCTTCAGCGGCGACCTTGCGCCTGCTCTGCTTGTTCTCGGCGCCGAGGTCGACATCATCGGCGCGCAGGGAGTTCGGCGAATTCCCTTGCAGGCGCTCTATGTCGAGGACGGCAGGGCGCACCTCACGCTGGCGGATGGTGAGCTGGTCGCCGCCATCCACCTCCCTGCCAATCCGTCAATGTCGTCCTATGCGAAAGTGCGGGTACGCGGTGCGGTCGACTATCCGTTGGCAGGGGTAGCGGGTGCGCTCACACGATCCGGCGAAAGCATCGGTTCACTGCGAATAGCGTTGACAGGCACCAATTCCCATCCCTTCCTGCTGTCCGGCACCGACGCTCTCGCGCTCCGGCCGCTCGATGACCGTCTCCTGCAGGAGCTCGACCGGCTCGTGCAGAAGCAGGTCCAGCCGATGCGAACCACCCTTGCATCCGCCAATTATCGTCGAATAGCAGCCGCCGCGCTGGCGCGGCGACTGACCGCAAGCCTGTTCGTTGAAGCCGGCGGTTGAACCGCTTTCCGGTACATGGCGGTGAAAACTATTATCGGCGCCTCGCGTACAAGATCGCGGTCTGAGACCTGTCGTTCACTTCACGGACCCGGGAGGACGGCCGTCGCCTCGAGTTCGATCTTTGCGGGGGAGTCGAGAAGATCGTTGACGAAGATCATGCTCATGGCGGGGTAGTGATTTCCCATCAGCGATCTCCAGATGCGCCCCAGTTCACTCCTGTTTGCGAGGTAGGCCTGCTTATCGATGCAGAACGCCGTAATCCTGCAGATGTGGTTCACCTCACCGCCAGCCTGGGCGAGAATGGCAATGATATTCTTGAGCGCCTGCTCGAATTGCGGGACCAGCTGTTCGCTGTGGAAATGCTGCTCCGCATCCCATCCGACCTGACCGGCAATGAACACCATTCGTCCTGCTGCGACGCTGATCCCGTTCGCATAGCCGATCGGCGGCCGCCAGCCAGGTGGATGAAGACGCTGCGATAACATCATGAAAAGCCTCGTCGAGGTTGGGTTTGAATGCCTCACGTCGTCACGTCAATGCTGCCTCACCTGACGTCGATCAAGGGCCGTGCCGAGCCGGGTAACACACCGCGATGGTCGGTCGCGATCTGACGCAGCGCAGCTACGTCCCTGACGTGGACGTGCGATGCCTCGACGCTCACGCCGACCGATCTCAACTTCGCGAACGCGCGCGACAACGATTCGGGCTGCAGGCCGAGTTGTCCGGCGATCAAGCTCTTGTCATAGGGCAACGCAAGCGCGCAATGCCCTTGGTCCGTCAATGACAACGATACCAGAAATTCCGCAAGTCGCTGAACTCCACTCTGGGCCTTGAGCTGCTTGATATGCTGGACAAGGTAACTCATGTGCTGCGAAATCGATGCGATCATCGGCACTGCTATATCGGGATTGTCGCGAATACAACGGATGACGTGATCCGCTGGGATCCGTGCAACGCGTGCTTCGCCTACCGCTTCCGCCGAAGCAAGATACCGGTTGCCGGTAAAGGCAACCGCCTCCGCAAAGCTGCCGCCTTTCGTCATCGTCTCGATCACGGTCTCGTCACCCGACGCAAGACTGCAGAAGAGCTTCACCCAGCCGTGGATGACGATAAAGAACGCGGTCGCCGGCTCGTCTTGACGCGCAATCATTTCATGGGCCCGCAACGTGACGGCCTTCGACGGCGCCACGATGTGTTCCACCGTTTCCGGCTTCAGACCACGAAATACCGCGATACGCGCAATGATCTGAAGGTCGCCGGCCGTCAATCTCGATTCCATGAGCCGGCTCTCCTGTTCATTCGTGAAGCAGCGGGCGGATACGCAACAAAACCGACGGGGATCGCATCATCGGAGTCTGGCCTATGTCAGTGTTGGTTTTCGCCAATCGAGAGCTACCGAAACCACACACAACCGATGTGCCGGTACAACGACAAGTCTGGCGGGTGTCTCGCCGGCGTCAGTTTCTATGATTTCTTGGTCGGCGCATGTCGCCGATCTGTCGCGCTGGCCGGAATCGCAGTTTTCGCACCTGCTCCCGTCCGCAGGGATGATCACGGAACGATCGACGTACCACAGCGCGTCGGCGCCCGCCTCCATAACGCGACCGCGGACGCCACGGCAGACCCGTTGCGATCCCAGCGTCGCATCTTCGTCGTGACAATTCTGATCGATACCTGCACGACTCGCTTCCAGCACATCGATCCTGACGAGAACCTCATCCGGCCGCAGATTGTTGATATCGAATTCCAGGGGATCGGGATGGCTGGATGAGCCGCCCGTCGTCCAATCGACCGACCTTGCCATCATCGACCATCCTCCCGAAGGCTATTGCCGATTATCGTTGTTATTGGTCGAAACTGTCTCTGACGGTTATTCTGACTGCATTGATCTAAATCAACGGCTGGAGCTGGACCGCCTCCGGCGCATGCCGTGCCCTGAAAGCTATGCCGGCATCCGCCCTCGGACGGTTTTCGTCGAAATGCGCGAGAGGCTCAGCCGGCCGCAAGGAAGCCAAGCTCCGGCGCGCAAGTTCCTGGTAGATTTTTGTGGCCTCTATCTTCCTCGCGAGTTCGTCCGGAGAAAGCTCGCGCACGACCCGCGCCGGAGCGCCTGCGACAAGATGACGGGCCGGCACTTCGGCACCGGTTTTCACGAAGCTCATCGCCGCGATCATCGCTGATTCGCCGATCCTTGCGTGATCCATCACCACGGCGTTCATGCCGACGAGAACGTTGGGGCCGAGCTGCGCGCTGTGAATGATTGCGCCATGTCCGATATGCCCATTGGCTCCGACGACACAATCGAAGCCCGGCATGCTGTGCAAGGTGCAATTGTCCTGCACGTTCGACCCCTTTCGGACGACGATTCGTCCAAAATCGCCCCTCAGCGACGCGCAGGGACCAATATAACAGCATTCCTCGATGATCACGTCGCCGATCAGTACCGCCTCCGGATGCACGAAGCTGAGCGGGTGAACCACCGGCGTCACCCCGTCGATCGAATACACCTTCAACCGGAACTGCATGACATTTCTCTTGCAAGTTGCTCAGGAATGAAGCTGTTCATATTTGCCCTGCAATTCCTCGGGGGTCTCGGGCCAATCCGGATTTGCGACGATGCAGTTCGCCGGGCAAACGAGCTTGCATTGCGGCTCGTCCTCGGCGCCGACACATTCGGTGCAGCGCAAGGGATCGATGGTGAATATCGTTTCGCCGGCCGAGATCGCCTCGTTCGGACAAACCGGACGGCACGCGTCGCATGCGGTGCAGTCTTCATTGATCAGCAGGGCCATATCGAGATCTCCTTTGGCTCTATGCAGCGGTCACTTGCTCGGCGAGACGTGCCAGCTTTTCGTGCCGGAAGGCACCCCACAATGCCGCACCGATGGCGCCGGCAAAGATCGCATCTGGATGGCTCTCGATCGGTACTTTGACCTTCTCGCGAACCATTGATTCCTTCATGGCCTCGACCAGGCCGGTATCAAGCGCAAGGCCGCCGGTCATCTGGATGGTTCCGTCGAGTCCACCAATCGTCTTCAGCAACTTGGCCAGCCGATCCGCCATCAACTCGTGAATACCCTTGAGAATATTTGACGCCGTTATGCCGCGCGACACCATGTTGATGACGTCGGTTTCAGCCAGCACGGCACAGATCCCCGAGACCTTCTCCGGATTGTCCGCCTGTTTCGACAGGGTGCCGATCTCATCCTGCGCAATGCCGAGATAGCGCGCAATGTTTTCCAGGAATTGGCCGGAGCCAGAGGCGCATTGACTGGTCATCTTGTAGTTCAGCACCTTGCCGCGCTCGTCGAGACGAATGGCGCGACCGTGCAAGGCGCCCATATCGAGTGCGGCGCGGCATTCCGGGCGCAGATAGATGGCGCCACGGGCGTGGGTCGTCATGGAATAGAAATGACCGGTATGAAAGTGCAGCGACTCGCCCTCACCCGTCGTAGCGCAATACGCGACGTCGTCACGTTTCATGCCGGCCTCCGCCAGGACACCGTCATAAATCTGTTCCGCAAGCTTCAGGGGATCGCGCTGACGCAGCCGTTCAACCCGTTTGACAAGGCAAATTTCAGCGCCACCTTCGACATCGAAGAGTGCAACCTTGATCGCGCCGGTTCCGACATCGATTCCCGCTGTGATAGTCATGAACAACTCCTGTTTCAGGAACCAACCGCGCGACGCGCGAATTCAGCAGCGCCAAGCGCCCCGGTGTAGATGGAATCCGGATTGATGTTGATCGTCACCTCACCGTAGTTTTCCTTGATAAGCTTGCGCAGTTCGCGAACCGCCGCATCGTTCTTGGCGACCCCGCCGGTGAAAGTGAATTCGTCTGTCACCCCGCCCGACCTCGAGATGATGGAGATCGCGCGCAGAATGATCGCGCGATGAAGGCCGGCAAGGATGTCTTCGCGCTTTTCGCCAAGCGACAGGCGATCGCGCAATTCCGCGCCGGCAAACACGGTGCATGTGGAATTTATGCGTGCCGGCCGGTTTGATTTCATCGCCAGCGGCCCAAGCTCGTGCAGACCCATGTTCATCTCGTCAGCGATATAGCCGAGATAGCGTCCGCAGCCTGCGGCGCAGCGATCATTCATCTGGAAATTCTCGACGATCCCCGCGGTGTCGATCTGGATACCCTTGGTGTCCTGTCCTCCGATATCGAGCACCGTGCGGGTTTTCGGATACATCATGTGTGCACCGAGCCCGTGGCACAGAATCTCCGAACGGATATGCTCCTTGGAGAAAGGCAACGTGACGCGTCCGTAGCCGGTACCGACCAGATAAGTTTCTTCGAGTTCGATGCCGAGTGTATCCTCGATCGTGCCGGGAACGTTGTTCGATCCGTCGATCAGATGGGGGTCGATTTCAAGTACGCGCGCCATGGCGCGGCGAAACTTGTCGCTCATGTCGCCAGCAGGTGGCCTGTTTTCGACTTCTATGATCGACTTGTCATAGGCGTTCAGCAATATGTCATGCGGCACATTCGCCTCGCGAGCGACGGCCTCGGCGTGAACATGAAAGCGGGAGCCCGCAATATCGCGGAAAAAATCCGACCTGCGGTTTGCCCCAGGCGCGTAGAGCTCCGGCGCTTCGGCCTTCAGGCGCCGGAATACTTCATTAAGCGCCTCGCCCATCTTTTCAGCGACTTTGGCGAATCGCTCGGTATGCAATTGCCCGATGCAGGTCTCTTCCAGATCGTTGAGCTGCTCCAGGAACTGAACGAGACGAAAGTTTCGCTCCAGTGCGCCCAGGAACTCCTGGACACGGTCCTGGTTGGCCTCCCCGGTACTCAAGGCGCGGCGGAACAAGGTGAACCGCCCGTCGATGCGCGCTTCCTCGCTGGCGACGCGCGCCGCGGTGCCATAGTTGGAACGCGAATTGGTGATGCCGCGTCCGACAACGTCCTGGTTCTCGTCGAGCAGAACAGCTTTCGTCGTGGTCGATCCTAGGTCAATGCCAATAAAGGTGCGCATGATTTCTCCTAAGCGGCTCCGCGCAAGCCGGCGCGTTTCTGTTCAATCATCTGGAAATAGCTTTCGAGGCGGTTCTTGATATTGGCCGCCGAGAAATAGCGGGGATCGACCAGGTCAGTCTCGATGAACGCCGCCGGTTTTCCGGTGCGCTTTTCGACTTCGCGCATGATAAGCAATTGGCCGGCCGAGAAACTGTTGCAGCTCTTGATCGAGTTGATCAGAAGTCCGTCAGCCTCATATTCGTTGACATAGTTTTCCAGCATGTCGACGCGCATCGGCAGGTTCCGATTGGTGTAGACATTGAGGCAATATTCGGCGAGCGACTCGAGTGGGTGGTCAGGATCGTGCCGGAATCCGAAATCATAGGTGCCGCCTACCTTGGTGTAGCTGGAGGCGACGACCACCGCCCCCTCGTCATAGAACATCTTCCAGAACTGGCGGAAGTTGGTGTAGTTCGGCGGCCCCTCGACGACCAGACGATAACGCTCCTTGCCCATGTCGCCGTCAGGTGTGACCGGACCCTTGCCCAGCTCGATGCGTTGCTCGACTTCCTCACGCAGGAACCGATAGTAGTCGACAGCATCGTCGGTACCGCGGAACGCGCCGAAGATCGGACCGATATAATAGATGCCACCGAAATAGGCGTCGATCGGCGAAGGTTTGGTCTTGGCGGCTTGCAGCACCCACACCAGATCACTTTCGGCCTTGGCCGACTTGCGCAAATATTCGCGCAGCCGATCGATATCGAATTTGACGCCGGAGACTTTCTCGAGCTTCGGAATGACGTCCCGCTTCAGCTGCTTCACCATGTACTGGACCATGTCCCTGGTGATTTTGCCATCCGCCATGTAGGGCGTGTGAAACATGATCGTTTCACACTTGTATTGCTGGCGCAGCAGCTCAAACCATTTCATGAAGGTAAAGCAGCCGGTGTAGGACAGCAGCAGCACGTCCGGATCCGGCAGCTTGCGGCCGTTGGGGCCGATGTTGCCCTTGGCCATCATGCCGATGTCAGACTTGACGTAGGTGCAAACGTCCTCGGAATGGCCGAGCTTTTCGGCTTCCATGACGTAACTTCCGCTGGTCTTGCGCAGGCCGTTCTGGATTGCGTTGACCTCCGGGAGATTGTTGGCAAAATCGAAGCACATCAGCAATTCGTTGAGATTGCCCGGAACGAACGTCGCTGCGACCTTCTCGCCCCGCTCCGGCGCATTGGCCAGCCGTTCGTAGTGCCCGTTCATCATCTCTTTCTGCTTCGTCATCGAAGCGTCCTTGATGACTTCAGGCGCCTTGGCCCTGTGCGGCGTCGTGATAATGGTCATGCTCCACTCCAGAGTTTGATCGAGTTGGCGAAGGTTCCTGCCTGTTCGCGAATAGGCTGCATCTGTCCGGAATTCTCGGCATATTTGAATGCGATTTGGGGGACGCCGTGCTTCTTCAACACGCTTTGCAGCATTGGCCGCTCGAGCAGCGCGGGGTCGCAGAAGCTCGGCATGGCAAAGATGACGCCTTCGGCGCGGTGCTCGCGCACGCTGTCGACGAGATACATGCCCTTGTTAGGCCCATCCGGCTCGTATTTTGCCGACGTCGACATTGAATCGTGCAAGTAGGAGCGCGCGAGATTTGCGATCGGATCTCCGTCGGTTGAGACTTCGGATTTTTCCCAGCGAGTGACCAGTATAAAATCGTCATCGACGATGTAGCAGCCGGACAGCTCGATCGACTTGATCAGGTTGAGCGGCGGCTGTTCGCAGAACACCCCGGAGAGAACGACCCGGCAATTGTCCTTGATCGGTCGCTGCTGCTCGCGCACGGACGTGAGATAGTCGCGCATCAGCTGATTGTGATCCTCCACCGGCAGGACGAGGCCCGCGCGCAGCAGAAGATAGAGTTCCGAGGAAGGAATGTTCCAGGGTTCCTTCGCCCGCAGCGCATAGGCCTCGCGCACCAGGCGGCGATTTTCGTTGAACAGCACAATTGAGGCGCGGATTGCTTCATCGGTGACCGGCTTTCCGGTGAGCTGGGCGAGCCATTCGCGAATCTCGTTCAATTCGCTCTTGTAGAATTCGCCGCCGACATCGTCCTCGAAATTCTGCGGTAGATCGACGTAGCGCGATCCCTTGTTTGGAAACATCAGCTTCCACATGCCTGACAGATTGCGTATCACATCGCAGATCGAGGGGAACAGCATACCGTCGACAAAATCGAGGCGGCCGGAGACGCCGAGTTCGATAGTCGAGCGCGGGATGCGGCAGATATAGCTCTGATAGTACGCGTCGCCATGAATGACTTCGAGCTGGTCGCCGCCGCCGAGAATGCCAAGCGGGAGCGCGCCTGCGGCGTGGATGATCTCGCGCGGAACGTAATACGGCATGAAACCGATCACCTTTCGGCCTGGCGTTGCTTCCTTCCAGGTGCGCGCCGCCTCGAAATTCAGATCGGTGAACAGGTCTTCGCACCGCTGGACGATAGTGGCCGTTGCCGATTTGGTTTTATCGAGCATGTCAGCGATCCTTCCAGCTTGCGGGTCGTTTTTCGATGAATGCGGTAAGGCCTTCGGTGGCGTCCCCTGTCGCCATCAACTCGGCCAAATAGACCTTCTCGATTGCGGCAAGTTTCGCGGAGATCCGTTCAATTGTGCCATGCCTGGCAGCGCGGCTGGCGAAGCGCAACGATGCCGCGCTCTTGGGCGCCAGATGTCGATCGAAATAGCCGAGCGCGGTGGCTTCGGGATCGTCGGCAATCTCCGTCACGAGGCCGATCCTGAAAGCTTCCTCGGCGCCGATCGAACGCCCGGAAAGCAGCAGGTCTTCCGCCGCCGCAAGCCCGATGCGCTCGGGCAGCAGACAGGAGGCCGCCGGCGCAAAGACGCCGATCTGAATCTCCGGCTGGCCGAACTTGGAATCCCGTCCGGCAAACAGCAGATGTCCGGCGCTCGCAAGCTCAAGGCCGCCGCCGAGGCATTGGCCGCGGATCGCCACAAGGACAGGTACTGGCGAAGCCAGGATTTTCAGGATCAGTCGATGAAAGCCCGCGAGCATCGCCGCGCATCGATCCGGCAGATGCTCCTCGATCGAGGCGCCGAAGCTGAAATGTGAGCCGGCCGAGTCGATCAGAATGCCGCGCAATTCCGCTACAGTGCCGTGCTGGCCTAGCGCATGCTCGATCGCGCCGACCATAGCCGCGTCTAGGATATTCGCCTTGGGACGGTCGAGCCGCAGACGAAGCAGATGCCCGTCGCGTTCAAACCAGACTTTCAGCGGGCCGCTCACGCCTTGTGCCCTCCCGCCTTGGACGCTCCCACGTGGGGAATCAACTCCTCGATCATCGCCTCGGTCCACCCCTCGCCGTTGGCCAGGCGCCGGCGGAGCGCGACAAAATCGATCTCGCGTTCATTCTTCGGGCCTTCGTTGAAGGCGCGGAATCCGGCCCTAGCCTCGGCCATCATGTTGAGGGCGAGCCAAGCGCGGCTGTTTTCCTTATTGCGGTTCCAGGCGTCGAGCTTCGGCTTGCGCAGTTCCTCGAAGCTCTTGGTCAGGCACTCGGGAAACGTCGTCATCAGCTTGGTGCACAGCGCCTCGACCTTGGCATCGAGCAGCGACAGATCAACGACGCCACGGGCCACCACCGCCTTGGCCGCTACCAGGGCGGCGCCGGTCAGGGGTTCGCCGTGAACGATCCGGCCATATTCGTCGAGGTAGCGCTGGGTTTCGACCAGGGGATTGGGGACAAATGCGCCATCCACCTTCAAACCCGGCACGATGTCGAGAACGACGCCGAGGCGATAGGCCTTATGCGCCGACCACGGCTCGCACAGCGTACCGGATTCCATCGCGCGCTCGGCGCCGACCATCAGCGGAAGAAAGTCGGTGGCGCCGCCGATCGCGGCCGAGCCGTGCTTGGGACCGGCCTGGCCAAATCGCGCGAGATCCTGGGCGATAGTAAAATCGCACGCCATGCCGATCTCCTGACCGCCGCCGATACGCATGCCGTTGACGCGCGCGATCACCGGCTTGTCGCAACCCAGGATCGACGACACCATGTCGTTGAACAGCCGCATATACTGCCGATATTCCTGCGGATTGCCGGCGTAGTATTCCGCATATTCCTTGGTATTCCCGCCGGTGCAGAACGCCTTGTCGCCAACGCCTGTAAAGACTACCGCGACGACGTCCCGCGCGTTAGAGGCGGTGCGGAAAGCGCGGATCACGCCCTTGACCATGTCGGTGGTGTAGGAATTGAACTGGCTCGGATTGTCGAGCCAGATCCAGGCGTTGAACAAGCCTGGGACAACCCTGCCGTCGGCGCCGCGCGCCGGGCGCTTTTCATAGATAATGCCCGCGACAGGCTCGAACGCAACGATGTCGTGATTGACGAGTTGGAGCTGGGGCATCTTGAAAGAATCCTCTCACTGCTGTGGAACGAGAACCGCACGGCGGGCGAGCTTGTGGGAATGCACCTGCTCAAAGACCGAATTGATCTCCTCGAGCGGATGCTGTTCGACGAAGTCGCCAAGATTGATCTTGCCGTCGAGCACGAGGTCGAGCGCGGCCGGATAGAGATCGGGCGGACATCCCCAATTTCCCAGCGCCCGCGCGTCGAACGCCATCAGATTCGACAGACGCAGTTCGACCCGGTCCATGGTGAAACCGACGACGCAAAGCGTCGCGCCATAGGTCAGAAGGCCGAAGGCCGTGGTCTGTCCGGCTGCAGTGCCCGAACATTCGAAAATCGTCCATTCCGTCAGTGGCAGGCCGTTCGCCTTGCAGAACTCGCCGATCTTCGCCTTCAGGCTCTTGATGTCGTGCTCACGGGCATTGAGCGTCAGGCTCGCGCCATGATGGCCTATCGCGGCGAGCTTGACCGGATCGATATCGATAGCGATCACGGTGGCGCCGAACGCCTTGGCGATCTGGGCGGAATAGCCGCCGACGCCACCGGTCCCGATGACGATTGCCACCGAGCCCTTGGTGACACCGGCACGCAGCACGGCCTGATACGGCGTTGTCACGGCATCGGCGACGACGCTCAAATCGGCGAGCGAAAGGCCGCGTTTGGCAAGCCGGGCTTCGTCTACCGGGCAGAGGCCACGCGCGGGGACAACGATATGCGTGGCAAAGCCGCCGTGGATATCGTTGCCGGGCATTTTCTGTTTTCGGCAGATGTTCGGACGACCGCGCTTGCATGCGTCGCATTCGCCGCATGGCAGCACTGCAGGAATAATCACCGCACGGCCGAGCCACGCTTCGGCGCCGGCTCCGGCCGTCACAACTCGTCCTGAAATCTCATGGCCCAGCGCCAGGGCCAGCGGATGATTGGTGCGTACTCCGTCATAGAGATAGCCGAGATCGGTATGGCAGACGCCGCAGCCGGCGACGGCGACGGCGACTTCACCTTGACCCGGTGTCGCAACAAAAGCCTCGCGCACCATCGGCTGATTTACCGCTGTCATCATCCAACGATGCGCCTCGATGCCTTGGGCCATGTTGCTTCCCTGTTTTCTCGCGGACCGCGCGTTTGCCAGTTGCAGTCCTTTCCTTAATTTGGTAAACTAGTACAAGATTACCAAATAAGCAAGGCCAATTTTCGAAGCTGCCGGCAGAGCCGCCACAACGGCTCAAACACGAGGACAGGCCAATGAAAAGGCGAGCATCATGATGAAATCACTCTCCAGCGCCTCGCTATCCATCGTCCTCACGGGATCGGGCGGAGCCGGCGTCATGACCGCCGGCCAGATCCTGCTCGATGCGGCGATGACCTGCGGCCTCTATGGCTTTATGACGCGTTCGACCGGCCCGCAGATCAGGGGTGGCGAGGCCGCGGCGATGATCCGGCTTTCGTCGAAGCCGGTGCAGTCGCCCGGCGACCGGTTCGACATCCTGCTGGCGCTGGATTTCGACAATTTGCAGCGCTTCGCCGATGAGCTCCCGCTGGATTCCGCCAGCCTGATCATCGCCGATCCGGCCGCCGGCGAAATGCCGGGCTTTCTCAGGAATTCCGGAGCCGCCATCAGCCTCGTGCCGTTGGCGAAACTCGCAAAGGGCGTCAAAGGGGGGCGCGTTGCGATGGTCGGCCTCGGCGTTCTGGCGCGTCTCTTGGGTCTGCCCGAGACGGCCATTATCACGGCGGTCGCAGAGTCAATCGGCCGCAAGAAGCCCGAGGCACTGGCGGCGAGCGAAGCCGCGGTTCTGCTCGGCGCGAACGCCGCGCCGGATGTCGCTGCTCCCAAACTATCGCTGCCGGACGCGCCAAAGCAGGGCCGTTGGTCGATCACCGGCAACGAGGCGACTGGCTTCGGCGCGCTAAGGGGGGGCGTCAAATTTGTTGCCGGTTATCCGATCACGCCGGCAACCGAAATCCTGGAATGGATGGCGCACGCTCTGCCGCAATGCGGCGGCGTGCTGCTGCAGGCCGAGGACGAACTCGCCTCTATTAATATGATTATGGGTGCAAGCTACGGCGGCGCGCCGTCACTGACCGCTACCTCCGGCCCTGGCCTATCCCTGATGGTCGAATCCCTCGGCCTCGCCGTGGCTTCCGAAATTCCGCTGGTGGTCGTCGATGTCATGCGCTCGGGGCCTTCGACGGGAATCGCGACAAAATCCGAGCAAAGCGATCTCAACATCGCCGTTTATGGCCTGCATGGCGATGCCCCGCATATCGTCACCGCACCGCTATCCGTCGTTGATTGCCTTCTGACGGCGCAATGGTCGGTTCATCTGGCTGAAACGTTCCAGACGCCGGTCATCATGCTTTCCGACCAGTCCCTCGGACAGGCACGTGTCGTGATCGACAGGCCGGAAGAGGTGACCTTTCCTTCCAAACGCCTGATTCCTGAAGCGCCCGCCGCCGGTTACGAACGATACGCCGCAACAGAATCGGGCGTCTCGGCGATGGCCATACCAGGTCTTCCCGGCGGCCAGTACACCGCCGACGGGCTTACGCATAATACGCGTGGCACGCCTTCGAGCCAGGCCAAGGATCATGTCGGCCAACTCGACAAACGCCAGCGCAAGCTGGAGGCTTCCGAATTCGGCGCGCACTGGGCCGAGATCGACGGCGAGGGCGAATTGGCCGTACTGACCTGGGGCTCGTCGGGCGAACCCCTGCGCGAAGCCGTCGCCGCGGCGCGTGCCGGCGGCATCAAGGTCAAGCTCATCGCGCTGCGCCTGATAGCGCCGGTTCAGCCGACACTGCTGGCGGCAGCGCTTGCGGGTGTGAAGCGCATTCTTGTGATCGAGCAGAATCACACTGGCCAGTTCTGGCGTTATCTTCGCGCCCATTACGAACTTCCCAGCGAAGTTATCCCGATCCATTGTCCCGGCCCGCTGCCGATCCGGCCGGGCGAGGCCTTCGCTCATATTCAAGAAGGGGCACAAGCATGAACATGATCCCGAATGCGGTAAAGGCCTTCAGCCCCGCCGATTACAAGTCTACCGTCAAACCAGTCTGGTGCCCAGGATGCGGCGACCATTCGGTGCTGATTTCGTTCCAGCGGGCGCTGGCCGAACTTGCGCTTCCGCCGGAGCAGGTCGCGATCGTTTCGGGCATCGGTTGCTCGTCGCGCATTCCTGCCTACACCAACTGTTATGGCTTTCACGGCGTCCATGGCCGGTCGCTGGCGCTGGCCTCCGGGCTGAAAGTAGCCCGGCCTGACCTGACCGTCCTCGTCGCCAGCGGCGATGGCGACGGCTTTTCGATCGGCGGAAACCACTTCCTTCACGCCTGCCGCCGCAACATCGATCTGACCTATGTCGTCATGGACAACCGCATCTATGGCATGACCAAAGGCCAGCCATCGCCGACCACAGAGCCCGACTGGGACACCGCCATCGCGCCCGGCGGCACCGGCCTCAGCCCATTCAACCCGCTGGTAATCGCGCTCGCTTCCGGCGCCAATTTCATTGCGCGCGGCTTTTCCGGCGACATTGGCGGCTGCGCCAAATTGATCGTCGAAGCTGTCCAGACGCCGGGATTTTCCTTCGTACAGATCCTGAGCCCCTGCGTCACGTTCCGCGAAGACCAGCAGAAGGGCTGGAAGAATTTTGTCCATACCGCCATCGTGCCGGAGACCGATGATCCGGCACGCGCCGCGCGCCGCCTGATGACCGATGACGGCTTCAATACCGGCGTGCTTTACCGCGGCAAACGCAGGCCTTATCAGCCCGTGCCGCTGGCCCATTTCGCTCCGTCCCGTCTCGAATCCGAGTTTACGACATGACCGACATCACGCGGTCGAACGAACCGCCGAAACTCAACAACGTTGCCGAGTTTTTCGCGCAAGCCCTTGCCATCGAGGTGGAGGCTACCGAGCGCTACAAGTTGTTGGCCGACCAGATGGAGGTGCACAACAACAAGGAGACCGCCGCGGTCTTCCGCAAGATGGCGTCGATCGAGGGCGAGCACCGCGACGAGATTGCCCGCCGCGCCGGCGATGCATTGGTTGCGGGCCGCCCGGCCAGCTTCAGCTGGATCGGCCCGGACGGCCCGGAAACCATCGATTTCGAGGATGTGCATTATTTGACGACACCGCGCCGGGCGCTGTTGCTGGCGCGATTCAACGAGGAGCGGGCAGTCAAGTATTTCGAAGCCATCGCCGCCGAAGCGATCGATCCGCAGATTGCGGCATTCGCCGCGGAAATGGCTGCGGAAGAACGCGATCACGTGCTCTGGGTCGATCAATGGCTGGGACAAATAGCTCCCGACGAGCCCGGCTGGGATGAGGACCCGGATCCTCCCGTTCATTCGGAATAACCGAAGATCAAAATGGGGCAGGACCGACCGGGCAATCCGGCATTGCCGCGCTCAGCTTCGCAATCAGAGATCGTGGTGGGCGGCGAGCTCAGTATCCTTTTCCGGCGTCAGGGCGTCTTCCATCTCCGGGATCAGCGCACGCTCCTCCTTCTCGATGTGCGAGGTGAGGCGTTCGACCAGTTCGCCGCACAGCCGCCTGAATGCCCCCCACGCCTCCGGCGAAAATCCGTTGGTGCGCGCCGCGCTGGCGTTGGCGACAATGTCGTTCATGACATTGCGCAGGACATTATGCTCCTCGACCAGCAAGTCGCCGAGGTCCGACATGCCATATTCGGCGAGGGCCGGGAAAACCGAGGCCTCTTCGAAATCAAAATGACCGGAAATTTCGCCTTCCATAGCCTTGCAAAGGCGATCGATGAACCTTCCGGTCTGATCGTCCTGGACGGGCGCGGCCGGTCGAGCAAGCACGGCACGTTCGACTTCGGTCATGAGCGCGACCGTTGCCATATGATCGTCATGCAGGATGCGGCTAGACGAATATTTGAGCGACAATACAGCCTCCTGTGAAGATTTGCGTCCATGCCTTGAACAACAGCAGCGCCCTCAAAGCAAAAGCGCGAAGGACAGGTTTTGCGTCGGCTTGAACCCCGAGCGGTCAAGGAAAGCGATCAGCGACGTATTGTTCCACTCGACAACGGTCCGAACCCGTTCGACGCGCAAACTGGAGAGCTGGGAGAGCAGCTGCGCCAGCAAAGACGTGGCTACGTTCTGCCGCTGAAATTCCGCATCAACGCCGATCGTATCCAGCACTGCCTCAGCTTCAGTTTCGCCGAATTCGCCATAATCGACCCGCGCCATGATAAATCCAGCCGGGGTCTCATCTATTTCGGCCAGCATGGACAGACGTACGCCGTTCTTGCGAAGCGCTTCGTCGACCTTGCGCTTCAGGTAGACGGAGCGGTCCTGGCCGGTAATGTCGCGATCGAGGCCGATGACCGAGGGAAGATCGGCAAGCGTCATCGAGCGTACCGAGATGGGATCTCGCGTAAGGTAAAGGCTTACATCGGCGTCGGCATCGCCCGGTCGCATCTCTCCGGGCTTCATGGCGCAGGCGCGGTCGAGCACGATGCGGGTCCCGAGCCTGAAGCCGGCCGTGGCAAGGAAGTGCATCATGGACTCGTTGGACCACAATGCCTGCGTGCGCAAGGCGTGCGCGCCGGACGATCGAGCGGCGAGTTGAAGCTCCCTGATCATTGCGCGGGCGCCGCCATGGCCACGAACTGATTTCGACGTCCCGATCGCATCGAGAACGGCTACTCGCTTGCGGATGCCGAATTCACCATCGAGCATGTGCGCGAGCGCATGCCCCTCCACCACGCCGTTCTCGATATAGGCAAGCGAAATGAAACCACCCGGCTCGTTGCGACTCGCCGCAAGCCGGTTCACAAAAAATCCGCGCCGCGACTGCCCGCTAATCTCGCGGTCAATTTCCACAACCCTGTCGAGGTCGTCCGGTGTAAGCCGTCGTATCGAGCAGTTGGCGATGGCTTCGACTTGTGTGTTGGGCATGTAGTTCCCCTGTTGAACGGTCTAGTGCGCCAGCGTTCCAGCCACACTCGCCACACCAACGATTCTTTTCTCCGGATGGACGAACTGCTTGATCACCAATGCAATTGCGGCAATCAAACCGGGTATCGCCACAACCATGAAAATCTCCGCAAACGTCAATTTACGCCGCGAGAGTTCGGCGACGAGGTAAGATCCTGCAATGCCGCCGAAGCGGCCGACTCCAAGCATCCAGGCAACGCCGGTCGCACGGCCTTGGGTCGGATAGAAGGACGCCGCCAGCGCCGGCATGGAGGATTGCGCCGTGTTCATCAGCATGCCCGCCATGAACACGATCACCATCAGCAGGGCGATCGTTCCGACCGACTGCCCGATCGCGTAGATGAAGATCGCCGTCAGACCATAGCCGATCGCAATAATCCAGTTGCCGTTGTACCGGTCCATGAACCAGCCAAACAATATCGCGCCGACGCCGCCAAGCGGGAACAGGGCGGAAATCAGCGTGGCGGTTCGCGGATCGATACCGCCATCCTTGAACAGGATCGGCATCCAGTTGATGAGCGCGTAGAAGATTACGAGGCCCATGAAATAGGCGATCCACAGCATCAAGGAACCAACGACATAGGATCCAGATACGACGATGACGGGCCCGCTCTGACCTTTCCTGACGCTGCCGGGTTCGCTCATCGTGAAAGACGAAGCGTCTTTGATGCTATTCGAGATGCGCATCAGAACGGCGCGAACTTGCTCCACGCTTTGCCGGTTGGCGACCATGTACCTGATCGATTCCGGAAGAAAGCGAACCAGCAACACGGCCAGTATCAGCGGCGCGATCCCGCCCAGCTGAAGCACGCTGCGCCAGCCCCACACCGGTATCATCCATGCGGCGAGAAAGCCGCCGAGCGCCGCACCCAATGGAAAGCCGCAGAACATTGCGTTGGTGAGCGTGGCACGCCGGCTATCGGGACAAAATTCATTCATCAGCGTCACCGCGTTCGGCATCGCCGCACCCAGACCCAGCCCGGTGAGGAAACGGAATACAGTCAGCATGGTGAGGTCGGCCGAAAAGGAGGAACCGAGACTAGCGAAACCGAACACCAGCACCGAGAATATGAGAACGAGTTTACGCCCGAACCTGTCAGCCAGCGGACCCGTGAACAGCGCGCCAGCGGCCAATCCAAAAAGAGCAGCGCTCAAGACCGGTGCAAGCGCCGGCCGCGGGACGCCCCATTCGGCGACCAGAGATGGCGCGATAAAGCCGATGGCGGCCGTGTCGAAGCCGTCCAGCAGCACGATGGAGAAACACAGCGCGAAGACGGTCCACTGAAATGCCGAAAAACGATTCGCATTGAGAAATAGCTGTATGTCGATGTTGCGACTGCCTGGCATGGTATCCACCCGTTGCTTATCCGATCTGAATTTGTTTTCAGTAGCTGAAGGGCCCCGAAGGATCTTCATTCCGATTTCTCAATAGGGCAGCCCGACATGATTCTCCGCCTGGCGACTTGCGTTCGCATCAACGTGTTACTTGTTATTGACGCCGCTTGAGCGTTTAACCGAGCAAGATCGGATCGCCCGACGTCAATGGCCTCCGCCGTTTGATCCAGGCTGCGCATCGCGCAGCATGTAGCGTTGAAGTTTCCCGGTTGCGGTCTTGGGCAAACTATCGACGAATTCGATCCAGCGTGGATACTTCCAAGGACCGATCGTCCGCTTGACGTGCAATTTGAGTTCCTCGCACAATTCTCGCTCCCGCTCGTCCCTTTGGATCAGCACGATGAACGCCCTGGGCTTGGTCAGGCCCTCGCCGTCTTCGGCGGGAACAACGGCGGCTTCCGCGACCCTCGGATGGCTCATCAAAGCCTCCTCGACCTCGAACGGCGACACCCAGATGCCGCTGACCTTGAACATGTCGTCGGCGCGACCGCAGAAGGTATAGACGCCGTCCGGACGGCGCAGGTATTTGTCGCCGGTCCGTGTCCACTCGCCGATGAAGGTTCGGCGCGACTTTTCTCGCTGGTTCCAGTAGCCGGCAGCGGCCGATTCGCCATTTACCCAGAGCTCGCCGATTTCACCGTCACCGACATCGTTTCCATTTTCGTCGACCAGCCTGAGCTTGTAGCCGTCAACCGGCACGCCAGAAGTCCCGTACTCCATGGCATCCGGCAGGTTGGTCAGAAACAGATGCCCCATCTCGCTCGAGCCGACGCCGTTCACGATGTCGAGGCCGAATCTCTGCTTCCACGCCCTTCCGATGTGCGCCGGCAACGCCTCGCCGGCGGAAAAGCAAAGCCGCAGCCGTTGCGATGAGTTTCTTGGAGTGCATTCGGGATCGGCCAGGATGGCGGCGTAAAGCGTCGGCACCCCGAAAAACAATGTCGGCTGATATCCCCTCAGCACCTCGAAGACAGTCTGCGAAGTAGGCCGCTCCGGGTAGAATACCGAGGTTGCGCCTACCCACATCGGACAAAACATCGCATTGCTGATGCCATAGGCGAAGAACAGTTTCGCGGCAGAAAACACCAGGTCGTCCTCGCGATATTGGATGCGGCGCTGGCCGGCATTCTTTGCGATCACCTTCGGGCTCGAATGTACGTGCATGACGCCCTTCGGCATTCCGGTGGTGCCGGACGAGTAGAGCCAGAAAGCGATATCATCCGCGCAGGTCTTGGCCGGCGCAGCGAGTTCGCTTTCGGCAGCCAGCAGCCGGTCCAGCCGTGGCATCGAGGTCGGGCCTCCGCCGACGACGACGATTGTCTGGAGGCTGGCCAAGCCGAACGCCGCTTCCTCTATGAGGGGAAGGAGCGCGGTCGAAACGAATACCGCCTTGGCGCGCGAATCCTCGAGCAGGTAGCGGTACTGGTCGGCAGTCAGTCGCGTGTTGAGCAGAACGGGAACAACGCCTGCCCGGACCGCCCCCCAAAACAGAATGGGAAATTCGACCGTATCGAGCAATACAAGGGCGATACGGTTTTCCCGTTCGATGCCAAGGCGCGCCAGAACGGGACCGACGCGAGCCGCCGCATTTGACAGTTCGGCATAGGTCAAATTGCGGGAGGGATCGATGAAAACGGTCTTGTCGCCGCGGCCTTCAGCGACATTCCGATCCACGAAATCGACCGCGGCATTGTAATCACGAAGCGAATTCATCAGCCTCGCCCATGCGCTTGTGCGTCTCGATTTCTACCGGGATATCAGGCAGGGTTCCTTGACTTCGGTTAGGCGCGTCGCCGATCCGCGACAATCAAGAGCTGGTGGACTTGACTTTGGTCATGGAAACATGGCCCCCGAACTCCGACGAATGGCGAGAGTATCCACAAGCCAAGATCGTGCGAAGGCGGCCGGCTGACCGAAGACTGCGTCAAACGCCGAGCATGTGACTTACAAACTCCCACTCGGCGCGCAATTCTTTCGAGCGTCTTCGGTAAATTTCCACAACGGAGTTCTGGCTATTTCGGCAGCGAGGTCGCTCGGGCAGCGCTGAAGGATGCTGGAACGGCAGCGATTTAACTATTTTCGGTGTCAACGAGAACTCTTTTTGCTACAAGTTTCGATGTCTTCCAGCAGACAATCATGATTTCAACCGGTCTGCATTGGTTGTGAGCCCTCCGGTTCGGGTTCACCCGTGATGATGCCGCCGAAGCGTGCGTGAAAGCGCTTCGCTGCGCGAGGCAGCGGCCCGTCCGCCGTTTCCAGCATTTTCATCAGATGCGCCTCGGTCTTCCCCCAGCAGAGCTGGTAGATGTCGCGGCACAACGCCCGCGCCGTGTCGCCCGGCCAGGTTTCCGGCAAGAGCTGCCGCGGCAGGGACGGGTCGCGAAGCTGTACCCGGCGAAATCCGTGCATCAAAAGCGTCCGGGTGACGAAGCACTGTTCGGGGTCGAGCGCCGACGCATTGTGCAGAGCCCGCGCCACACTGCGGAAGCGATCGATGAACGACTGGTATTCGGCCGCGACCTCGCCCAGATTCCAGCATTGATCAACCAATTCCTTGAGCGGCCGGCTGGAAAGCGCACCGACGGTCTGCGCTTGCAGCACGACCACCTTGTCGTGCAGGCCGGCGATCTGAAGAATATCCAGAAGCGCATCTGTCTGCCCCGAAGGATGGATCAGAACGCCGGGGTTGATGGCGGCGTATCCCTCCCAGAGCAGTTCCTTGCGCAGCCCTTCGCGAAGCGCAGGCGTGAGGCGGTGGCCGGGAGTAAGCACCACCTGCCAGTCGCCTTCCCACGCGACGCGCGCATCGTCGTATATCCTTTGGAAGGCGTGCTCGAACCGTCGCCGGCCCATCGCGGTTAGGCTGTAATAGCTGCGCCGGCCGATCTGCTCGGACACCAGCCATTTCTCGCGCGAGAGCCGAAACACCGAGGTGCGCACCGCACGCGGATTGAGTCCGAGCGGCTCCACCAAACGGATGAGACCGCCGAGCCAGGCTGTACCGCCGTGCGGGGCGATCATATCGCCGTATATAGTGATGATCAGCGAATTCGCCCGCAGCGGGCGATCAGCCAATTGCTTCTCGATCCACTGGCCCAGCCAACGATTTTTCATGGCCGCATCGTAACCTCAGGGATCGCAGGGGTGCCCCTGGCATTTGATCTCGGACAGGTCGGGCGCCCTCCCCGCGCCCGTCCGCTATGTCTCAGGGTCCGCGTCCGGCCCAAGGACGCGACCCAAACGTCAGTTGATGAGCACCCAATCGCCGTTTCGCACCTCCAGCATGCGGAAGGCCGAGAGTTCGAGTCCCATATGATCGGTGGGTGACATATTCACCTTGCCACCCGTGCCGACATAATTCCTGGTCGTCTCGATCGCATCGCGCACCTTGGCCTTGTCGGTCCCGCCGGCGCGCTTGATCGCATCGACTGCGATCATAAGCCCATCGTAGGCATGGCCGCCGAAGGTCGAGACCTCTTCCTTGTAACGCTCGGAATAGGCCTTGGCGTAACCGGTCGCCACTGGCTTCTGTGGGTCGTCGGCAGGCAGTTTTGATGCAACCAACAGCGCGGCGGCCGGCAGACGCATGCCTTCCGCCGCGCCGTCCGACAATTTGATGAATTCTTCCGACGCAACGCCGTGCGCATGATAAACCGGCATGGTGATGCCTAGCTGCCTGATGTTCTTGTTGACGACGGCAGGGCCCTGACCGAGACCGAAAATGAACAGAGCCTGGACGCCCGGCGTGCCTTTGATCTTGGTGAGTTGCGGACCCATGTCGGTGTCTTTGGGACCGTAGGTTTCTTCGGCAACGAGTGTGATGCCCATCTTCGCCGCCGCGATTTCGGATTCCTTCTTGCCGGACTGACCGAAGCCGCTGGTTTCCGACAACAGCGCGATATTCGTCAAGCCGCGCTTCTTCATGTCCTCGAACACGCGCTCCGCCGCCATCCGGTCGGTGTGTGGCGTCTTGAAAATCCATTTCTTCACGGGTTCGACGATCACGACGGCGCCTGCCAGCGAAATAAACGGAATTTCAGCGCGTTCGACCAGCGGCGCCATCGACATGGTGGCGCCGGTGGTAGTGCCGCCAATCAGCAAATCGACCTTGTCGTCCTCGATCAGGCGTTTGCCAAAACTGTTCGCCTTACCCGCGTCCGATCCATCGTCGTAAAAGATGAGCTGTAGCGGACGTCCGAGGACCCCGCCTTCGTTGTTGATCCTCTCGACGTAGAGCTGAAGGGTCTTCAGTTCCGGATCGCCGAGAAATGCAGCCGGCCCCGTAACTGACAGCACCGAGCCGATCTTGATCGGATCGTCGGCTTTGGCCTGCATGGCGAGGCCGAGACCGAACAGCACGGCCATAGCTGATTTGAGAATAGCGTTCATGTGACCATTCCTCCCTCTGATTGTCGTCGATCGTCGCGTTCCGTTTTCGATTTGAAGCGCTCGCACTCTCAAATGCCGAGATAGGCCTCGCGGACGCGCTCGTTGCCGAGCAGTTCCTTTCCGCTGCCCGACAAAACGATTTCGCCGGTTTCCATGACGTAGGCATCATCAGCGATCGCCAGCGCCGCATGCGCGTTCTGCTCCACCAGCAGGATCGTCATCCCGAGCTTGCGCAATTCGGTGATGGCATTGAAAATTTCCTCGACCAGAAGCGGCGCAAGCCCCATCGACGGCTCATCGAGCAACAGCAGTCGAGGGCGCCCCATCAGCGCGCGTGCTATCGCCAACATTTGCTGCTGGCCGCCTGAAAGTGTCCCGGCCGGAAGCCGCGCCTTCTGCTTGAGAACGGGAAACATCGCGTACATACGTTCGATGTCGTCTGCGATCTCAGCCTTGCCGGAGCGGCAGTAGGCACCCAAATGCAGATTGTCCTCGACCGAGAGCGGCCCGAACACATGGCGGCCTTCCGGCACATGACAGATACCGAGCTTGACGCGCTTATCCGCGCGCAGTTGCGTAATGTCCTGGCCGTCGAACTCGATTTGACCGCTGCTGGCCTTCTGCACGCCGGAGATCGCGCGCAGCAAGGTCGTCTTGCCGGCGCCGTTGGCGCCGACAAGCGCAATCAATTGCTGCCTGCCGACGGCGAGGTTCACGTCGCGCAGCGCGGGGATCCGGCCATAATGGCAGCCGAGTCCTCGAATCACGAGAATCGGCGCGTTGGGCCGTGCCGACGCTTCACGGGCACACGGCAGCACCAAGCCGTTTGGCTGCGATATGCCGCAGGGTTCGTTGGTGAGCGTTTCCAACGCGTCGGTCATCGGTCAGCCCACCTTGCCGAGATAGGCGGCGATCACGGCCGGGTCGCAGCGGACCTCGCGCGCGGCGCCTTCGGCAAGTTTCTTGCCGTAGTTGAGCACCAGGATACGGTCGGAGATGTTCATGACCATTTTCATGTCGTGCTCCACGAGGACGACGGTGATGCCGCTATCGGCGATCTTCCGGACCAACCCGTCGATCTCCGCGGTCTCCATCGGATTGAATCCCGCGGCAGGCTCGTCGAGAAAGAGAATGCGCGGCCGCGCCGCCAGTGCGCGCGCGATCTCGAGCCGTTTCAGCGCGCCATGGGGCATGACGCTGGCCTCGGCATCCAGATAGGCGTCGAGCCCGACATAGGCCATGAGTTCCGCCGACCTCTCACGCAGAACAGCGTCGGCGCGTCGCAGCGAAGGAAAACGCAGCATACCCTTGATAAGATTGCGGTCGACAGAAAGGTGGCCGCCGAGCATGACGTTCTCGATCGCAGTCATGTTCATGCAGACCTGAAGATTTTGAAACGTGCGCGCCACGCCTTTGCGCGCCAGCTCGTGCGGTGGACGACCCGTTACCATCTCGCCATCAAGGCTGATCTCGCCGGATTTCGGCCTGTAGATGCCGGTGATCAGATTGAAGAGTGTCGTCTTGCCTGCGCCGTTAGGGCCGATCACCGAATAGACGACGCCCGCTTCGACGCTGAAGCTTACGTTCTGTACGGCCAATACGCCGCCAAATGTCATGCTGAGATCGGAAACCTCAAGCAGCGCCATCAGCGAGCCCTCCCGAACTTCGCAGCCAGCGTCGGGACAAGACCCTTGGGTAGAAAGATCATCGACAGCATCAGTATCGCGCCGAATGCCACCGTCTCCCAGCCCTCCAAGGTCGTCAGTGCCTGCGGCAATGCTGTCAGCAGCACAGCACCGATCACCGAGCCGTACACGGAGGCCATGCCGCCTACCACGACCATGGTCACCAGTTCGATCGAATGCGAAAACTCGGCGATATCGGGCGTAACGAAGCCGACATAATGCGCCGTCAGGCTCCCCATGATGCTGGCGAAGAACGCGGACAGCACGAAAATCGTGACCTTGTAACGCGCGACGCCCACCCCGACGACCTGCGATGCCACCTCCGAGCCGTGTAGCGCACGCAACGCGCGGCCGAACGGTGAATCGATCAGGTTCCGGCAGGCCCACACGCTGAACAGCAGGATGCCGGCGAACAGCCAATACCATTGCCGTTCGCCGAAGATATTCCAGCCGAAAACCGACATCGGCGGCACCGACATGCCGTCCGGCCCGCCGCTATAGCCGGCCTCGTTCTTGAGAACGATGGAAATGACGATGCCCAGACCCAGCGTCGCCATGGCCAGATAGTGGCCGCGCAGGCGAAAGATCGGCGGCGCGATCGCCGCCGCAATCAATGCAGCACCGGCCGCCCCGGCGCACAAAGCGGCAATCGGCGGCCAGGAAAAATGCGTGGTCAGGACCGCCGATGCGTAGGCCCCGATGCCGAAAAAGCCGGCATGTCCGAGACTGATCTGGCCGGCGTAGCCGATCAGCAGGTTGAGTCCCAGCACGACGATCGCGTTGATCGCCATGCGATTGGCGATATCGAAATAGTAGGTGTTCGGGAGCAACAGCGGGAGCGCAAGCAAGATGGCTGCGAGGACGAACAGACTGTAATTCGTGCGCCTCATACCCGCTCCGTCGCTTTCGCGCCGAACAGACCGCGCGGCAGGAAAAAAAGGACGACGAAAATCAAAAGGAACGGCGCGGCGTCCTTGTAGGCCGACGAGATGTATCCCGCGGACAGCGCCTCGATAACTCCGACCATCAAACCGCCGACGACGGCGCCGAGTCCGTTGCCCAGGCCTCCAACCACCGCGGCTACAAATCCCTTGAGGCCCAACATGATCCCCACGTCGTACGAGGTCATCGTGATGGGCGTCAGCAGGATGCCGCCGATGGCACCGATCGCGGCCGAAAGCGCAAAACTCACCAGCAAAACCCACTGGGTGTTGATGCCGACCAGCTGCGCGGCCAGAGGATCGAACGATGTGGCGAGAATGGCCTTGCCGGCGAGCGTTCGGTTGAAGAACAGCCAGAGCGCGACCACAATGGCGGCTGTGGTTCCGAGCACCCAGAGGGTTTGCGGAGCCAGGGCAGCACCGCCGATGGCGATCGGCGCATCGCCAGAAAACGCCGGGAAGGTAGCCACACCTTTGCCGAGCCATATCTGTACGAAGCCCCGCAGCACAAGTGACGCGCCAATAGTGATGATGATCAGGCCTACCACTTCGGCGCCCTTGGCCGGTTCGATCGCGAGCTTCTCCACGAGGACGCCGACCGCAGCCGGAATTGCGACAGCCAAGACTAACGCGACCGGCATCGGCAGGCCGGTCTTGAGAAAAAATACCGTCAACATGCCGCCGAGCATGATGAACTCGCCCTGGGCGAAATTGATGACGTTGCTGGCGTTGTAGATCAGCGTAAAACCCAGCGCCGCGAGCGCGTAGGTAGCGCCCACGGTGACGCCAGAAAACATGAACTGCAGGAATTGCGAGAGCATCATTTCTCCTTAGCTGCAGAGATGGCGCGCCGCCCCGGCGCCTGGATCTATTTCGGACGTTTATCGATCACCCGCTTCGCCTTGCCGACGACCGTGCGCTCGATCATGCCGGTCCCGAGCACATGAACGTTTGCGGTGACCCCGATCAGCGCCTTGATGTGGTGGGCCATTTCGCGCTCGACTTCCTCGCGCCTTGCCGTTTCAAATTGGTCTGACAATGCCGGGCGGAGCTCGACGAATACGTCGAGTTCGTCCAGATGCCCCTCCCGCGTGACCTGCAGCTGGTATTGGGCGCAGAGGTTCGGATTCCTCAGCAGGATTTCCTCAATCTGCGTCGGGAAGACGTTCACGCCGCGGATAATCAGCATGTCGTCCGAGCGCCCGGTAATCTTGCCCATGCGGCGCATGACGCGCGCCGTGCCCGGCAGCAACCGGGTCAGGTCGCGCGTGCGGTACCTGATCACGGGCTGCCCTTCCCTGGTCAGGGTGGTGAACACAAGTTCGCCGTCGGCGCCGTCCGGCAGCAGCTCACCGCTGACGGGATCGATGATCTCGGGATAGAAATGATCTTCCCAGATATGCGGACCGTCCTTGGTCGCGATCGCTTCGCACGCCACACCGGGTCCGATGACCTCGGACAGGCCGTAGATGTCGATTGCGTCGATGCCCAGGCGCGCCTCGATCTCCCTTCGCATTTCGTTGGTCCAGGGTTCGGCGCCGAACAGGCCGATACGCAAACTGGTGCTGTTCGGCTGGACGCCCTGGCGGGACAATTCGTCGGCGATGGTCAGCGAATAGGACGGCGTGGACATCAGCACGGTGGGCTTGAGGTCCAGGATCATCTGCACCTGCTTCTCGGTCTGCCCGCCCGACATCGGGATCACGGCCGCACCGAGATGTTCGGCGCCGTAATGGGCGCCTAGCCCGCCAGTAAACAGGCCGTAGCCATAGGAATTGAGGATTATGTCGTCGGCGGTCGCGCCGGCCGCCCGCAGCGAGCGCGCCATCAGCGACGCCCACATTGCGATATCGCGTTCGGTATAGCCGACCACGGTCGGCTTGCCGGTGGTTCCGGACGAGGCATGCACCCGAACGATATCGCGCATCGGCACCGCGAACATTCCGTAGGGATAGTTCTCGCGCAGGTCGGCCTTGGTGGTGAACGGGAATTTGGCGAGGTCCGAAAGGGACTTCAGATCCCCGGGCTGGACGCTGGCCTTGTCGAACTTGCGGCGATAATGCGCGATATTGTCATAGGCGTGCTGCAACGACCATTTGAGCCGCTCGAGCTGCAGCGCAAGCAATCCATCACGACTGGCGACTTCGACCGGCTCGCGCCCGGCTGGCTTCAAATTTATATTCATGCGCACCTCCTGTTGCCGCATCGGTCCTTGCCCGCGGCTCAGCGCGTCGTTCTTTACCGGTGAGGCATGTTCCTGTGCCCGGGAGCTCAGGCTGCGTTGGGTCTCGTGGCGATCTGCTCGATGATGGCGCGGTTCTCCTCGACCTTCGCCTGAATGTGTCGGATTTGTTCTTCGTCCAGATGCCGGAAACGGCCCATCGCCTTGAGGTATTCGGTGACGGGCAGCGGCGCGTCGACCGGATGGGTTAAATGCAGGCCGTCGCCCGGGCTGAACTCCCAGAGCATGACGAAATTGGTCTCGACCGCCTTGCGTGCCACTTCCATGTTCTGGTCGGTCGGAAAGCGCCAGCCGGTGGTACACGGGGAATAGACGTGAAGATAGGCGAAGCCATGTTTTGAAGCGGCGATCGCTTTGTCGAGCTTGCCGTAGAGATCTTCCATGAAGGCGGTCGATGCGGTCGCCACATAGGCGCAGCGATGGTTGACCATCAGCAAGGGCAAGTTCTTGGCGTCCTGCGTCTTTCCCCTGGATTCCCGTCCAACCGGAGTCGTCGAAGTCCATGCGCCATAAGGCGTACAGCTCGATCGCTGCATGCCGGTATTCATGTAGCCCTCGTTATCGACCACCATGAACAGCACTTCCTCGCCGCGTTCGGCGGCGCCGGAGAGCGACTGGAAGCCGACGTCTGAAGCGCCACCATCGCCTGCGATCGCCATCGCGGTAACCTCGCGGCCTTTGCGCTTGAGCTGGCGTTTGACCCCCGCCAGCATCGCCGCCGTGTTGGTCAGCAAGGGGTGAAAGACCGGAACCTTGGTGCCGGTGAGGCCGTTGTAGCCGACCGAGCCCATGCCCGGCACGCAGCCCGGCGGCGTCGCCAGCACTGCGTCGGGGCCGACGCGGCGCATTGTGTGGCGCATCAAGAGTTCGGTGTTGCAGCCCTGGCAGCCGGCGAGGCCCGGCGCGAACATGTCCTCCCAATCGCCGACCTCGTTGTAGATGCGCGCGGATGTGACGTGACGCAGCGCCCCGGTCGGACAAGCCGACACGCAGGCCGGCGCGCCGTCGCACATATCGCATTTGGCGACTCGTCCATCCACCGCATCGGGCGCGATGCCGGCGTAAGCGCAACCGACGGTGCAAAGCAGGCAATCCACGCATTTGTCGGCGTCCCATGCGATCACACCGCTTCCGGCATCTTTCGCGAGCGCGCCGGCCGGGCATATCGTAACGCATTTCGGATCGCCGCATTGGCGGCACATGGCGAGTTCGAATCCGAAGGTAGTGGGCATGACCTGGATGCGCGCGCGCGCGATATCGTCTGCGCCGGTCTTGGCCGATGCGCAGGCAATCATGCATTTCGAGCAGCCGTCGCATTTGGCGGCGTCGAAGGCGATCGTGGCGTAGGATTGTCCCATGATCATTTCCACAAACGAGACATGAATTCGCGACCGGTGGTGAGCGGATCGGCGACCAGCCGATCGAGCGCGTCCGAAATGTCAACGCGCCGCAGAATCAACTGCCGCATCACGCCGCCGTCGAAAAATTCGTTGACGCCGAAAATGCCCTGAAGCCAGCCGTCCTTGACGACAACCCGCAAATAGCTTCCGCGAGCTTCGTCCTGACGCACGCGCTCTTCGCCGCCGGCCGGCGTCGCGCCGGCACCAACCGCGATCGCGTGGCGGCCGAAGAAATTGTACGTGTTCAACGGCACGCCACCCGCATAGGCCTTGACGCCCGGATCGCCCGCCATCGCCATGCCAGCTATACGTCCCTGCTCGGCCGCGTCGGGCAGGATGGCATTCATCACCGGGCGTTCGCCGAAAAAATCTCGGGCTTGCGCGCAATCGCCGGCCGCCCAGACATTCGCGAAATTGGTGCGCATGTAATCGTCGACGAGGATACCCGCGTCATGTGCGATGCTGCTGCCCGCGAGATAGCCCATGTCGGGCCTTACGCCGGTCGCTACCAGCAGCAGATCGGTCTCGAGCATCTCGCCGTCGTCCAGATGCACCATGGCGCCATTGGTCGCTGGCGAAAGCTTGACGACGCGACGCCCTGTGAGGAGGCGCGCGCCGTTCTCGACGAAAGCGCGCTCGATGAGACCGGCCGCGACGCGGTCGAAATAGGCGCCGAGAACCTGCGGCTGCATTTCGACGATGGTGACATCGGCGCCGCACTTGACCAGATTTTCGGCCGCGTGCATGCCGACCAGCCCACCCCCGAGCACGACGGCCCGACCCGAAGCGGCGACCGCCGCCTTCAGCTTCAATGCATCGTCCAGCGTACGCAGCACATGATAGGGAATCTGCTCGATGCCGGGGATAGGCGGAATTGCCGGCGATGCCCCGGTAGCCAACAGCAGTTTGTCGTAGGCGATCTCGATGCCGTCCGACAGCGTCGCGGCGCTGCGCTCGGGATGAAGCTGCGCCAGGCCGCGATCGGCCATGTAGGCGACGCGCTGCCCGACAAAATAATCCGACGCCCGCAGATACACATTATCCGGTGCCGAGCGCCCGGAAACGACATAAGGCAGCACAGTGGGCGAATAGGGAAGCCGGCTGTCGCGCGTCACCAGCGCGAGACTTCCCTCGGGGTCGTGCGTCCGGATGGCGCTGACGGCTTCCAGCGCCGCATGGCTGCTGCCAACGACCAGGTATTGAGCGTGCACCATCGTTTCCTCAATCGCTTTCGTTGATCCAGATCGGCTCGGCCGGCGCGGGAGCGCGAAGCAACGCCTCGGTCTGTTCGATGACCCGATGGAAATGCTCCACTGTGATATCGGCCCCGGCGAGTCCCCCAATGAAGCTCGCCGCCGGAACGTGGCGACCGAGCCGGTAAAGCGCGCCCTGCGTCTCCTGGAACATCGGTCCGCAATTCCAGCGGAATGCGACGGAACGGTCGACCACGCCCACCGCCTTGATGCCTGACAACGCCTTCACCAGCGCTTCGACAGGGAATGGGCTAAAGGTCTTGATCTTGACGATCCCGACGCGCTTGCCAGCGGCACGCGCCTCGTCCACCGCGTCCTTGGCGGCACCGGTCATGCTGCCCAGCGTCATGAGCGCGAACTCTGCATCTTCCATGCGGTATCGCTCGACCAAGGGCGCGAAAGCCCGGCCGAAGCGTGCGGCATATTCCTCGTGCACTTCCGTGATGACGCGCAACGCGTTCTGCATGCCGCGGCATTGGCCCTTCCTGTATCGCACGAAAGTCGCCGGTCCGTTGCCGCCGGAACCGCCGGTGAGCGGATCGACCGCCATCGGCCGCAACGGATCGAGTGCGGCATGCCAGTTGACGTCGGTTTGACCCATGAAAGCATCGACCTCGGCCTGCTCCGGCAGGGTTACGCGCGCCGCACCGAAGGAGAGGTAATTGCCATCGAGGCAGATGTTGACCGGCAGCATTACATCGTGGTGCTCGGCGATCTTGAACGCCATGATAGTGGTGTCGAGGACCTCCTGAACCGTTTCGCAATACATTTGCACCCAGCCCACTTCGCGCACGGTCATCGCATCCTGATGCCCGCCCCAAACCGATTGCGGGGTGATGCCGTCGCGCGTGACGAGGGCCATGACGATGGGAAGGCGCATTCCCGAGGTGCGGAAATACGGCTCGAACATGAAGGCCAGTCCGGGACCACAGGTCGCGGTAAACGTGCGCCCACCTGCGAGCGAGGCGCCCTGCAGCACCGAGAGTACGGAGTGTTCGCCCTCGGCGTCGACGATCTCCGCATCCATGCGGCCGTCAGCCACCAGTTTGGCGAGATGCTCGACGAGGCTCGACTGCGGCGTGATCGGATAGACCGAAATCATGTCGGGCCGGACCATGGCCACGGCGAGCGCGGCCGCTTCGTTGCCCTCGCAGACGATATGGTGCGGCTTGGCAGACGCCGCGTATTCATTTTTTTCAAGGACCGCGGCGCTCATTCCGTCGTCTCCGCCACCATGACGATCGCGCGATGTGGACACTCGGTAGCGCAGATGCCGCAGCCCTTGCACGTCCGCAGGTCGATATCGAACCAGGCAGGGCGCTCGACGATGCATTGCACCGGGCAATACAGCCAGCAGACCGCGCATTTGACGCATTTGTCGCGATCCACGATCGGCCGCATGCTGCGCCAGTCGCCGGGCAGCATCGGGGACATCTCCGTTGCGATCGGACAGAGATCGTCCGGCACGCCGGACTTTGCCGGATTGAACATCGGATAGGCGCGATGCGTGCTCATGCGGCAACCTTGCTTCCGGGGCGATGGACCTGTGTCTCGTTGTAGCCGCGGTCCAGCGCCGCCAGATTCTGGTCGAGACCGGCATCGCGGAACTCGGATTCCAATAAGGTCTGCTTCAGCGAGTTGAGCGAAACGATTCCAGTAGTGCGGGCGAATGCACCGAGCATCAGCGTGTTGGTGATCGGGCGTCGGAAGATTTCAATTGCCAGGCGAACGGCGTCGATCAGGCCGACGGTGTCCACAACGTCGGGTATGACGAGGTCGGACAACGGCTTTGCCGTCGTCAACACCAGCGAGCCGCCGGTCTTCATGCCGGAGAAGATATTGACCGAGCGCGAAACGGTCGGGTCGATACAGATGACGCAGTCTGGATGGGTGATGTTGGTCATGCGGCGTATTTCGTGCAGATCGGTGCGCAGGAACGCAACGACCGGGGCGCCGCGCCGCTCGAACCCGAACGAGGGAATGGCAACGGCGAATTTGCCTTCCGCGACCAATCCGGCGGCGAGCATCCCGGCGGCCATGACGGCGCCTTGCCCACCGCGTCCATGTAGACGGACTTCGTACATCGTATTCCTCCACCGCGCCCTGCCGCCTTGTTCGTACGACCCGCTGTCGTCCGCTCGGTTACAGGGGCCGCACGCTATTCCAACCTGGTTGCACACCCTGCCCCGCACGGCCTTCGCCGCGCGACGGCGTCCGCGGCAGGGCGAACCCCTGCGTAAAGGCCGCGCGGCACACCAATGTGTATTTGAACCAGCCACCGGTGGCCGCCGCGAGAACGCCAGCCAGCACCGCGAGCGGAGAAAGCCCGGTCAAGCCCGCCGCCACGCCGAGGACGGCAGGCAGTACATGGCCGAGCCAGACAAAGCGGACGCCGACCGCGTCAAAAGCTTTCAATGTCCCGAGCGGAACGCCCGTGCTGCGCAGGGACGCAAGATATCTCCACCACACCAGCAAACGCACGGCGAGCAAGGCTGCGAGCAAGACGGCAAAGGACGAAAGGCCAGGCCAAACCAGCGCGCCCGCGCAAAGCAGGCCGGCACCTTCAGCCAGATCTGTGGCGACGATCATGCCGGCGCAACTAGCATGCCGCCAGGCGGGAATTCCCTTGTTGGCGTGCAACATGCGCGCCTGACAATATATGTAAGCCAGCCCCAGCAGGCCCGCGACCCAGAACGCCGCCGCCACGTTGAACATCACGGCCGCAGCGCCAGATGCGAACAGGAACGGCGCCACCATCGCCTCCCGTGTCATCCACGATGTTGCCGAATTGAGGTACACGTTGAGCGCGCGCCACGGACGACCGATTTCGAGCCAGACGGCGAAGAGGCCGATGCCGACCAGCGCCAGCGCAACGACGACGAGCGGACGCAGATCTTCGCCTCGCCCGGACGCCAGGGCGGTCGCAAACAACAGGCCGCCGCCGGCGCCGCCGCAGATGAAATTGGCAGCGGCACGCGCGTCCCAGTTCTTCTGCTGCCGCGGAAGCATTCGATCGCCGGTCTTCTGCGATTCACTCATGCCTTGGCCCCGTCCCAGATGTAATAGACCGACGGGTCGGTGCCGAGTTCCTCGTGCATCCGGAAATGATCGGTGCCGGCCAGCAGCTTCGAAATGTTACTTTCGGGATCGTTGACGTCGCCGAAATGCATCGCGCCCGAAATGCAGGAATTGACGCAGGCCGGCGTGACTTCCGGATCGATGCCGGGCGTCTGCCCGGTGACGGCGGCAAGCTCTATCCGCTCCTTGCAGAAGGTGCATTTGGTAGCGACCGACAGGCGCTCGGGATCGAAGCGCGCGGTCTCGGATTCCATGGGCTCGCCATAGGCATAGCGCGGCCTGTACTCGATCGAGCGCGCATCATACGGGCAGGCCATAATGCAATTGGAGCAGCCGATGCAGAGGTCGTAGTCGATGGTGACGAGACCATCCTCGCGCTGCTTCGTCGCCGTGGTTGGACAGACATGCATGCAGGGCGGATTGGCGCAATGCATGCACGCGACCGGCAGAAAAGTGCGGCGGACGTCGGGGAACTCGCCGCTTTCGATATCGAGCACGCGACGCCATTGCACGCCTGGTGGCGTGGCGTTGGCGCTCTTGCAGGCGGCCGTGCAAGTCTGGCAGCCGACGCAACGCCTGAGATCGATCGCCATTGCATAACGCTTGCTCATGCCGCTTTCCTCGCCATGCGCCGCACGGCGACGCGCACGATATCGGCTCCGGAGCCGGTGGCATCGGTGAGTTCGAGCGACATCGGCCCGATCGTATTGAGGCTCGCCCGCTCCATGTCCTTGGCAAAAGGGGTCGCCCAATGATCAAACTGGCCGACGATGACGAGCGTGTCCGGCCGCACCCCCTGCATTAGCGACGCCTTGCCGTAGGTCGCTCCGATATGCGAGCGCACCTCGACGCGGTCGCCATCGGCGATGCCGAGTTTGGCCGCGGTGTCCGCGTTGATGATGACTCCGGTATTGCCACGCACGTTTTCGGAGATTTCGTGCATCATCGCGATCGCGGCGTTGCCGCCCGCATGATACTGCATGCTCTTGGTGGTCAGCAGCCAGAACGGAAAATCCTCGATCCTTGCGCCTGAATTGACCAGTTCGCGCTCCCAGCGGGCAGGCACGTCGTCCCACACCGGCAGCGCGACATATTCGGAGAGCTGCTCATCCCACCAGTGCATCTTCTGCTCGTGCAGGCGATTGCCCAATTCGCGCCCGGTGCGCAACAGGCGTTCCTGATAGGGCAGTTCATAGCGCAGGCCTTGTTTCTCCATTGTCGGCGTCAGATACCAGTCGAGACGCGACATCGGCACGGCGTAGAACCCATGCTCTTTAAACCAGTCTAGGCCGTGCTCCTCCTTTCCCTCGGAAAGCGTTCTTGTCGCGGCGCGGCAGACCGAGTCCCAGATATGGTCGGGGTCGGGCGGCGTAGCCGGATCAAGCGAATAGTCGTAGTCCTTGCCAGCGAGCGGCGACACGCCGGCGATGCCGCGATTGAGCGCGGCGACATATTCGGGCAAGAGGCCGGTGCGTTTGGCGAGTTCGGTGGTAATCCAGGTGAAGTCGCGGGCTTCGCCCCGTGGCGCGACGGCCGCCTGTCGCAACACCACGCCATGACAGTCCCAGAACTGCTCCATGAATTTGGTTCCGCCCATGCGGATGAGTTGCGTCGAACTCGAGGTCGGAGGCTTCCGGCAGAAGCAGGTCCGCCATGAAGTTGGTTTCGTCCACCGTATAGGCGAAGGCGACCATGAACGGGAAACGCGCAGCCGCGTCGACGAGGCGACGCGACTCCCAGAACGAGATCGCCGGGTTCGAGCGATAAACGATCCACATTTCCGGATAGGTCGGCTCGGGCATCGTCCAATCGGAGGGCGTATCCTCCTGAAACATCCAGGCGAGCTGAGTCGGGCCCAGCGCCTGACTCCAGCCGCCATTGCGGCCGACGATCGGCACCAGTGTCGTGTAGAGGTTGCGCGTCTCAGGCTTAGGTCGCCAGCTGTTGCTGCCGGTCGGATTGAAATGCTGGACCATGAACCCGTCTTCGCCCGGCTTGACGCTGAGATGACGATTGTCCTGCGGACGGTTGACGCGCACCGTGGTGCCGAGCGTGCCGCCGGGATTCTCGAGTGCACCGACCAGCGCGGCGAGCACGGTGCGCGACCAGCAGCACTCGAAGGCGCCCCAGCCATTGTTGACGGACTTGCCGAGCGTCACCGCCACCGGCCGCAACGGCAAAATCTTGCCGTCGATCTCGATCGTCGCGCCAATGCTCGCGGCTTCTAGGTATTCGCCGGCGATGCGGCGGATGGTCGCTGCAGGCACATCGCAGATAGCCGACGCCCATTCCGGCGTGTAGCGCGCGATATGGTCGACCAGCATTCGATAGGCGGTCACACCTTCGACATCGGAATATTCGCGTCGCGCTGCGTCGGCATCGACGCTGGCGGCGCTGGCCACGCGATAGCGGCCGTCGACGGCGGGAACAGCGCCTGGTGTGTCGAAGGTAACGGCCTGTCCGCTTGCCTCGTCCCACACCAACGGCTTGCCGCTGACGAAATCGCGAAGATAGAGCCCGTCCGGTCCGACGAGATAGGGCGAGGCAGTGCGGTCGCGCAGGAAGGGAATGTCGAGCTTTGCAAGCCCGTGTTCATGCAGCAGCACATGGATCAGGGCGAACATAAAGGCCGGATCGGTCTTCGGGCGGATCGGTACCCATTCCGCCGAGCAGGCGCCGGTGATGGAAAGATGCGGCTCGACATGCACGCGCTTGTAGCCGCGTAGCCGCGCATCGGCATGGCGGGTGACGGCGCAGGGTCCGCCTGTCACCTCGACATTGGCGCCAAGCGAAATGATATAGCGCGTGTTGGGCGTATCGGCGGCGACGGTGAAAGCGCGGTGCCAGAATTCGCCGTAGAGATGTTCGGAATGGACGCATTTGACGCCCTGCCCCGAACCGAAACTGTAGTCAATCGGCCCCCACGCCGCGAGAAAAGCCGGAAACGAGCCCATGTAGTTGGCGGGAGTGCCGCCATGGCCGAAGCTGACGGCGAGGCGCGGCAGGCCGGACGCGTCAATCTTGCCTTTGTCGCTGATGCTTTTCAGCCTGGTGGCCACGATGTTCAGCGCCTCGTCCCAGGAGATCGGCGCGAAACCGGGATCCTCGTCGCGCCCCTTCTTCGGGTTGGTGCGCTTCATCGGCGTGAGAATTCGGTTCGGATTATAGGTCTTCTGCACCAGCCCATAGGCCTTGACGCAGACCCTGCCGTGCGCCGGATGCACGCCCTGGGCATCGAAATTCGGTTCGATTTCGGTGGCGACGCCGTTCTCCACTTTCACCTTCATGAAGTCGGGACCGGACACGCAATTATAGCAGAGAGTAGGCACGCGCTTGACGTTCTTGGCTGCGCTCATCGCGTTCTCCTCAGCCATACGCGCGGGGTCGCATTTCGCCACCCGCCTTCCTTGGAACTTCCCTAATTAGTATTTTGGTATATAAATACGAAAATAAGTGTTACAGCGTGACCGGGAAAGTGTCAATGAAGATGTATCGCATTTCACATTTCGATCCGCTGCAGTGCCAAATAGCTGCTTGCGCCGCGCAACCTTCGTTCGACGCGAATTCTTTCAAGGCGCCGGTATTTGACACGGCTTCGCATCTAGAGCTTTGGCATTTTGTATCGCTTCAACGGAGGATATCCCTATGAAATCAACCTTGAGCGTCGGCCTATCGGCAACCCACAGGATCGAGATCGACACGCCACGCACCATAGACTTCCTTGGCGAAACGTTGCGCGTCTACGCCACGCCGGAGTTGGTGCGCGATTTCGAAATCGCCTGTCGTGAGTTTCTGCTTGCTCATACCGATCCCGGTGAGGACTCGGTCGGGACCGGCATCAGCATTTCCCACGGCGGCGCGACGCTGCGCGGCATGCACGTCGACATCACCGTCACCGTCAGCAAGATCGAGGGCCGCCTCGTCACCTTCGATCTCCTGGCGAAAGACTCGGTCGAGGAAATCAGCCGCGGCAGCCATAGCCGCTTCGTAGTCGAGGTCGAGAAGCTGCGCGCCAAGGTCGCCGCGAAGGCTGCAAAAGCCGCCGCGGTCGCCGCGTGATGAGCGCATGCGCTGACATTCTCTTCGTTCAGGCTGCGCAAGCCGAGGATCAAGCCTGCGCCACACCTCCGAGCCGGAACGTGCATCGAGAGATCTGGCGCGATGGCTCGCATGGCAGCGGCGAGCGGCTCGTTCCAGAAGAAACGCCGGTGGCTGTGGTCTATGACGGCAGCACCTATGCGGTCATGATGGCAACGCCGGAAGATCTGGAAGATTTCGCAATCGGATTTAGCCTCACGGAGGGAGTTGTCCGCCGCGCCACCGAAATAAGTTCCATCGATCTCGTTCGTTCCCGCCACGGCATTGAACTGCAAATGTGGCTCGCAGGCAGCAATTCCCGGAGGCTTGGAGAGCGCCGCCGCCGCATTGCCGGGCCGACCGGCTGCGGGTTATGCGGCATCGAATTGCTCGCGGAGTTGATTCGCCCGGCGAAGATCGTCGGTGTCGGCCGCAAGTTTACAGCGGCTCAGATAACCGATGCGGTGCAGAGCATCCAGCCGCTTCAAAGACTGAATATCGAGACACGCGGGGTTCATGCTGCGGCTTTCTGGCAATCTGGCCGCGGCGTCGTCGCGTTACGGGAGGACGTCGGCCGCCATAACGCGCTGGACAAGTTGGCTGGCGCACTTTCGCGCGATGCCGTGGTCGGAAACGACGGAATTGTCGTCCTGACCAGCCGCGTTTCCGCCGAGATGGTGCAGAAAACGTCGGTGATAGGCGCATCGGTCATCGTGTCGGTATCTGCTCCGACAGCATTGGCGATCCGCATGGCGACTGACGCAGGAATTACACTCGCCGCGATCGCGCGTGCCGACGGGTTTGAAGTCTTCACTCAAGGCGACCGAATTTTCTGAGGCATCGGGCGGGATTGGGAGCGGAAAATGGCTGTCTTAAAGCGAGATTTGCACCCCAAGAGTAGCCGCGCTGATCGCCATACTCTGGTTTTCGATACAGACAGTAAACGTTTGTGCGTCGAGGTTGAGTTGGCGCATTCGGATGCGGCCGTCGGAGGTACGGTCGGCTACCATATAGCGACGATGGACATTGCGGATTATCTAAATCAGGGTGGGCAAACTGCCGGTCATCGCGAACTATCGCGGTTGCTCAGGACGCTATTCGATGAGAACAGCGACAATACCGAATGCACAGACGAGACATCATCGGCGGCGATGACGTATAACAAATTCCGAATTTGGGAAAACAGCCATGACTGTTTCTAAACTCAAATGGTGAGTAATGCGAATTCCGACTTGAGAGCTTCGGCAAACCTTGCTCTGATATGGCGTTCTTGTCGGTTGGGCACCGGCTTGCCGTCGCGGGCCAGCTGTCGGCCGACCCGCCAAAGCCGTGGGCCAAGCTGCCTCTACTCGTGAGATTGATACCGAATTGGATTTCGCTAACCCCGCTTGCTAGGCTGCGGCATGACCAACGTTCTTTCCGACACGATCCGCCGCCTCTACACCGACCCCGGCGAATATATCGATTGTGATCATCCGGCCATCCGGGACTTCGCCGGAGCCGCCGTTCCGGCGGACGCCAGCGACCGCACCAAGGCCAGCCTGCTCTACAAGGCGGTGCGCGACGACATTCGCTACAACCCCTACGTCAACATGCGCACGCCCGAGACGTTCCGGGCCTCCAGCGTGCTTGCGGCTGGCAACGGCTATTGCGTGGGCAAGGCGGCGCTTTACGCCGCCGTCTGCCGCGTCCACGGCATTCCCGCCCGCGTCGGATTCGCCGATGTACGCAACCACCTCACGACCGAGAAGCTGCGTCAAAGCATGGGCACGGACGTTTTCACCTGGCATGGCTTCACTGAAGTCTATGTGGACGGTGCCTGGCGCAAGGCAACCCCAACCTTCAACGCCACACTCTGCGCCAAGGTCGGCGTTCATCCGCTCGATTTCGACGGCCACACCGACGCGCTTCTGCATCCTTTCGACGACGCGGGCCGGACCTACATGCAATATGTGAACGACCACGGGTCATACCACGACGTTCCTGCCAAATTTCTGATGCAGGAGATGGCGCGCGACTACGCCAACATGCAGGTCGAGGACCTCTCTGGCCGCGACATGGAACGGGAAGCCCACGCTCCATAGACATTCACGGCACGCCGGTTAAATCATCGATAACTCCAAACCGAGAGATCCATGCGAGACCTGTAGCCGACTATAAATCCGCAGCTCGCGGATCTGGGCGCGTCGCTATTTGGCGAATGACCACGCTGCGCCAGAAGCGGCCGTTCCTGAAAGTCGGCTTTTAACGTGGTTACTACCCTTGCGCAGTTTAGCTTGGTGATCCCGGAACCTTGGTGTCAGTCGACTTGGCCTGGCTTGGGCTTTCCCAGCCTCTTATTCGATAATATTTTCGATACGGATAGGCAGGCGGCGAACTCGCTTGCCGATCGCGTGGTAAACTGCGTTGGCGATGGCAGCCTGGATACCCGCCGTGCCCAGCATGCCGATTCCTTTGACACCGCCCGGCAAATGCGGGTCATCTTCTTCAATCATCGCGATATCGAACTCCGGAATGTCGGCGTGAACCGGGATCAGGTAGTCGGTGAAGCTGTCGCCGACTATGTGGCCTGACGCGCGATCTGTTGCGGTTCTCTCATGCAGCGCCATGCCGATGCCGCCGATCAAGCCGCCGACATACTGGCTCTTCGCCAGCAGCGGATTGAGGATGTGGCCCGCGGCAAAAGCGCCGCATACCCGGCGCACCCTGATCTCGCCGAGCTGTGCATCGACGCCCACCTCGACGAAGACCGCGCCGTAGCCCATGCTGCTCGCGGCCAGCGACTGGTGGTGTGTCGCCGCGCTTTCGCCCTCCGCTTCCAAGCCCTCTGCCGCCCCGCGCGCCAGCACATCCGTCAACAACTCGCCGACATTGCCGGTCCGGCTTCGGATCATTCCGTCCAGAAATTCCAATTCCTCTATCCGTTGGCCGGAGAGCGGCGACCGCTCGTCGGTCACGGCCATGTTCGCCAGCGTCGCGCGGAGTCCGGCCATCGCCATTTCAGTCGCGGGTGCGAGGCTCGCGGTTACCTGGGAGCCGCCGGAAAACGGGCCTTCCGGCAGCAACGTATCGCCGAGTTCGACCGTCACTTGCGAAAGGGGAACGCCGAGAGCAGAAGCCGCCATCTGGCCGAGCGTCGTATAGGTGCCCGAGCCCATGTCCTGTGTGCCGCATTGAACGCGCAACGAGGCGTCCGCCGCCAGCTTGACGCGGACCCTGCAGGCCTGACGGATCGCCGGATAAAGCGTGCTTGCCATGCCGCAACCGATTCGCCAGCGTCCGTCGGTGGCGACGCACTGTGCCGGCCTCTGCGACCAGCCGAACCGTTCGGCGCCGACACGATAGCATTCAAGCAGGTTGTTGCTGCTCCACGGGCGGCCCACTTCCTGATCATGATCTGCAAAGTTGCGCACGCGGAGTTCGACCGGATCGATCCCCAGCCGTTCGGCCGCTTCATCGAAGGCGGATTCGAGCGCAAACGTTCCTGGCGCCGTGCCTGGCGCGCGCATCGGGACGGGTTGCGGCTCATTGGTGCGGACGAGACGGTGCGTCGTCGTGACATTGGCGCAGGCATAAAGAAAGCGCGAATAGACCGCGATGGAATCCGAGTAATCGGCGTGGGTTGATGTTTGCGCGAGCGCGTGATGTTCAATGCCGGTGAGACGACCGTCCGCGCTGAACCCGAGCGCCAAGTCTTGCACCGTCTCCTGGCGGCGACCGACCAGGGTGAACATCTGGGCACGCGTCAGTTCCAGCCGCACCGGGCGGCCGGTTTTCTTGGAGGCTAGCATCGCCCAGAACATCCACGGCCACCAGAGTTGCCCCTTGCAGCCGAAGCCACCACCCAGGAAGCGCGAGATGACCCGGATGTCTGATGCTGGCATCTGGAAGGCGTGCGCGATGATGGCGCGGGTTCCGAAGATGGCCTGGGTCGAGGTGTGCACCACGGCCTTGCCGTCCTCCCACCAGCAGACCACGGCGTGCGGTTCCATGGGGTGGTGATTGTTGACAGCGGTGTGGTATCGATTTCGGACCACGAGATCGGCATCGGTCAGTGCCTTGGCCGCATCACCGCGACGGGTCTCAGCTGGAAAGCGTCCGACCATGGCCGGTGCAAATGACTTGTCGAGTGCCTGGACCAGAGCCGTCACCGAAGGACGCGCCTGTGTGGTGACCCGGACCGCGCGTGCCGCGTCTCTTGCCGCTTGCAGGGTGGTTGGTGTGACGAGTGCAACAGGCTGGCCCGCAAAATGAATGGCGCGCTCGCGGATCAGGGCTGTTGCGGGAGACGGCTGCAGCACCTCTGTATCCGCATAGGAGACCGTCGCGGCGAAGCCCGGCAGGTCGATCGCCCGCGTTGCGTCGACGGACAGCAGATCGCCGCAACTGATTGGCGCCTCCACGAGGGCAGCGTGCAACATGCCGGCCGCGGCAACCTCGGCCTCATATACGGCGCTGCCGGAGACCTTCAGCGCGGCCTCGTAGCGTAAGGCGGAATTGGTGCTCATGGCTGGCTTTCGATGGTTTGCAAGGCGCGGATCACGGCATTGCGCAGCAACGCGATCTTGAATCCGTTGTGGGCGAGCGGTCGGGCGTGCTCGACGGCCATATCGCCGGCTGCGGCGATGGCTTGGCCGTCCGGTGCACGGCCGACCAATACCGCTTCGCTCCGGGTGAGCCGCCACGGCAGTGGTGCAACCCCGCCAGCGGCCAATCCCGCCTCGACGATCCTGCCGTTCTCGACGTGCAACACCGCGGCCACCGATACGACAGCGAATTCGAACGACGCACGATCGCGAACTTTGAGATAGATCGAACACGCGGCAAAGCGGGATGCGTTCGGGATGTGAATGCCGGTGATGAGTTCGCCTGCTGTCAGGTTCGTCTCGCGCTCCGGCGTCTCCGCGGGCAGGCGATAGAGATCGCACAATGGAAAGCGCCTCTCTCCCTCCGTTCCGAACACCTCGACCTCGGCATCCAACGCCGTCAGCGCGACGGCCAAATCCGAGGCGTGGGTCGCGACGCAGGACGCGCTTGCACCAAACAAGGCAGCTTGGCGGTTCTCACCGGCAAGCGCGCCACATCCAGAGCCAGGGGTTCGCTTGTTGCAGGCAAGCCTCTCGTTGCGAAAATACGAGCAACGGGTTCGCTGCAGCAGATTGCCGCCGACCGTCGCCATATTGCGTATCTGTCCACTGGCGCTGGCCAGGATCGCCTTTGCGATCAGCGGATGATATCGCGTCACATCAGGATGGGTGGCCACATCGCTCAGCCGGGCAAGCGCCCCCAACGAGAGCTGTCCGTCGATAATTTCCACATGATCCAACGGCAGGCGCGAGATGTCGACGACCCCTGCAGGCGCCATCGCGCCCGCCTTCCAGAGCTGGAGCAAGTCAGTCCCGCCGGCCAGGAACGCGGTGCCTGGTCTCGACGCCTGGATGAGGGCGTCGCGTACGTTCTCCGCTCGGCTGTATTGAAACAAAGGTCCGCTCATAGTCCCGCCACCTCGGCAATCGCCGCCACGATATTCGGATGGGCGCCGCATCGGCAGAGGTTGCCGCTCATGCCCTCGCGGATCGCTTCGAGATCCCCGGGCTTTTCATCGAGCAACGCCAGGCCGGACAAAATTTGCCCGGGCGTGCAGTAGCCGCATTGCAGCGCATCATGTCGGATGAAAGCGGCTTGCAGCTGATGTAAATTGTTCAATATACCGATGCCTTCGATCGTGGCTATCGACCGGCCGTCATAGGAAGCCGCAAGCGCCAGACAAGACTTTATCCGGCGCCCGTCTGCCAGGACGGTGCATGCTCCACATGCTCCCATGTCACAACCTTTCTTAGTGCCGGTCATACCAAGCTTGTCCCGGAGAACATCCAGCAGCGTGTCGCAGGCGGGAGCCGAGAATTCGTGATCCCGACCGTTTATCTTGAGCGAAACAATGATGGACGAACCAGGCGACATGGGGTTTCCTTGAAATTGTCTTGCTGGAGTTTGAGCAGAGCTCATCGCCCCGGTTGTCAGAAGTCTGGCTGGGAAAGCTAAGGCAAGCGCCGGTCGATGCTCCCGACATTCCCCTATAATCGCAGATTGCACGCGCCCCGGAAGGACTAGTACTATCCTAGGATAGTGAGTACCTCCTCTTAGGAAACAAGGCCATGTCAGACCCCAGCCGAAGCGAGTTCGGTGATTTTCTTCGTTCGCGGCGCGCCAAACTCAATCCGAAATCGGTTGGCCTTCCCGACGGGCGAAGACGTCGAGCTCCTGGCTTGCGGCGCGAGGAAGTCGCCGAACTAGCTGGGATCGGCGTTGATTGGTACATTCGGCTGGAACAAGGACGGGCCGTCAGTCCATCAGTCGCCACCATTGATGCACTGGCACGAGCGTTGCGCCTCAGTAAAGTAGAGCACGCGCATTTGCGCGCGCTGGCATTGGGTGCCAATCGGCGCGCCTTCACCCGAGAAACCGTTCCCGCAGCTCTTCGAAGCCTTGTCGAGTCCCTCAATCAACCGGCTTACATTACGGGCCGACGGTGGGATGTCCTTGCTTGGAACAAGGTTGCCGCCGACATTTTTGCCTTCGATCGTCTTGCGGAACAAGATCGCAACATTCTCGTCTGCATACTGCTCAATCCGGGAACGCGCCGGCTGTTTGGTTCAAGCTGGGCCGAGGAGGCCAAGCGTGTTGTCGCCCAGTTCCGTGCGACACACGATCTCTGGGCTGGCGATCCGGCATTTGTCGAGTTGCTAGCCCGCCTTCGAAACGGTAGCCCAGAGTTTGCAGAATGGTGGGAAGCCCACGATATTCGAGGCGGCGCGGGCGGCGTAAAGCGCTTGCGACATCCAAAGAAGGGTATGCTGCGTTTTGCGCACGCAAGTTTCCAGGCCAATGACGATCCTGACCTGAAGCTCATCATATATACACCGGCCTGAACCGTTTCGCAGCGGACCACGACAAGCTTTTCGTCGATCGAAGCTCCCGCACGCTTTATGAAGGCTTTCATCCTTTCCTTAACGGTCACGAGCTCAGACGCATTGCTATCCGGACATCGGTTGACCTTGGCGATGCCCAGCTTCACGCTGGACGAATTGTCAAAAAAGAAAAACGATCTCGCGCGGCACTGATCCGTCGGGTGATCGATGACTATCTCGCGGAGCAACGTGGCAAACAGGAAGGCGATGCGTTCGGCCTATGGTGCAAACGCAAGGAATTGTAAGCGATCGCATGATCAATGCAGGTCAGAAGCGCGCAAGTATTTCTGCGACGCATGTCTTCGCTGACTTACGCCAGGTTACGAATGAGATCGAAGACGCGCACCAATATTCGATCATGGCAGCTGACATCCAACAGGATCGCTGTTTTCTTTTGTCGTCGTATGAGTTAACATAGCTTGCGCACCCAATCGCGCGCTCGACGTCGAGGACGCTGACGTGGACAAGCACAGGAGGACAACCGCGGACAAGTGTTGCGCGCTCTCCGGGCCATTCGCGAGCCGGCGTTGTTGATTTCTTCGAAGTCCAATCTTCCCTTCTTCAACCTTGGCCACTCGCGGCGTCGTCAGAATGAAGATCCGGCAGATTCAAGAAGTGCCTGATTCCATTGGGTAAAACCTGGCTGGGGCGGGAGGATTCGAACCTCCGCATGGTGGAATCAAAATCCACTGCCTTACCACTTGGCGACGCCCCAATAACCGGAACGCAGCAGGACGAGCCTGCCTGCGGATTCCCTTTCGGCCACGCCGGTCTATAGAGGGAGTTGAGCCATTTCAACAGGGTAGAAGCGCAATTCCGCCCGAATCTGAATGAGGTCTTGCCCGCCCGGCGGCGGGGACATCTCCCTTCAACGATCCTGGCTTCCGGACCGCGGAAATACATCGCTTGCCGGCCCCGTTGCGGCCCAAATCCGCCCCTCGGGGGAGTTGAGGGACGTGCGGTTTCATGGGAAGACGAGAGCCTGTTCCCAGCCCAAGCGGGACCCAAAGCGAGAACCTGGTCATGACCTATCGCGCGCCGATCAACGACATGCTGCTGGCCCTCAACCATGGCGCCGGCCTTGAGGCCGCCGTGAAGGCCGGCCATTACGGCGATTTCGATCATGATATCGCCGCCGCCGTGCTGGAGGAAGCCGGGCGATTCGCCTCCGACGTGCTGGCGCCGCTCAATCGCGTCGGCGACGAACACGGCATCAAGCTCGACGGCAGCAACGTCACTACGGCCCCCGGCTGGCCCGATGCGTACAAGCGCTGGACCGAAGCTGGGTGGAATGCAGTGTCCGGTCCGGAAACCTTCGGCGGCCAGGGCCTGCCGCTTGCGATCAACGCGGTCTGCACCGAAATCTGGAGCGCATCCAACATCGCGTTCGGCCTCTGCCCGCTGCTGACGCTGAGCGCGATCGAGGCGCTCGACGCGCATGGCAGCGACGAGCTGAAGAAAATTTATCTCGAGAGGCTGGTGTCGGGCCAATGGCCCGGCACCATGCAGCTCACCGAGCCGCAGGCCGGATCCGACGTCGGCGCGCTGCGCACCCGCGCCGAGCGCGCCCCCGACGGCAGCTATCGCATCAAGGGGACCAAAATCTTCATCACCTATGGCGATCACGACATGAGCGACAACATCGTGCATTTCGTGCTCGCCCGGTTGCCCGATGCGCCCGCCGGCACCAAGGGCATTTCGCTGTTTCTGATTCCGAAATTCCTGGTCAACGCCGACGGCTCGCTGGGCGCGCGCAACGACATCTATGTCAGCGGCATCGAGCACAAGCTCGGCATGCACGCAGCTCCCACCTGCACCATGACGATGGGCGATCATGGCGGCGCGATCGGTTATCTCGTCGGCGAGGAAAACCGCGGCATGCACTGCATGTTCACGATGATGAACCAGGCCCGGCTCGGCGTCGGCCTCGAAGGCGTCGGGATCGCCGACCGCGCCTATCAGCAGGCGCTGGCGTTCGCGCAGGAACGCCGTCAGGGCCGCGCCGTCGGCAAGACAAGCGGCGATGCCGACCCCATCATCGTGCATCCCGACGTCAAGCGGATGCTGATGCAGATGCGCGCGCTCACCGCAGCCGCCCGCACGATCTGCTATGCCACCGCGGTGGCGCTCGATATTTCGGTGCGCGCCACGGACGCGAAGACGCGCGAGGCTGCCGCGGCGCGCGGCGCGCTGCTGACGCCGATCGCAAAAGCCTTCTCCACCGACATCGGCAACGAGGTGACCTCGCTCGGCGTGCAGATTCACGGCGGCATGGGCTTTATCGAGGAAACCGGCGCCGCGCAGCATTACCGCGACGCGCGCATCACCCCGATCTATGAAGGCACCAACGGCATCCAGTCGATCGACCTTGTGACGCGCAAGCTCGCGGCCAATGGCGGCGAGCAGGTCTGGGCCCTGCTCGATGAACTCACCGGCATCGTCAAACAGGTCGAGGCCTCGAACGATCCGGCGTTCGGCACCACGGGCGCAAAACTGCGCGACGCTTTGGCCTCGCTCGAGCGCACCAGCCGCTGGCTCCTGGAGCGCGTCTCCTCGGCGCCGAACGAGGCGCTGGCCGGTGCGACGCCGTATCTGAAACTGTTCGGATCGACGCTCGGCGGCTGCATGCTGGCCGGCGAGGCGCTCGCCGCGCGCAGCCTGGGAGAAGGTGATCCGCAACGCTATGTCACGCTGGCAAGATTTTTTGCCGAAAACGTCTCGGTGCAGGCGCCTTCGCTGGAGCGCACCGTGATGGACAGCGCGGAGGCCGTGAACGGCGCGGACGCGGTATTGCTGGGGTAAGACCGCCGATCGCGCGCTGACAGTCGTCATACCCCGCGCATGCGGGGTATCCAGTACGCCGCGGCTTTTCCGCATCGTCACTGACGTCTCGGAATACTGGATCGCCCGCTTTCGCGGGCGATGACGAATGAGAGATATGGCGCGTTTGCGCTCAGTGAGTTGCCGGGAATTCAAATTTAAAAACAGCCAAGACACACTTCCACCTCCCCGCGGCGCGAAACGCCCGGGCGATGCATGAAATCTTTCGCCGCTCGAAAAAGTGGGCGCAGGGAATGCCGGGCGCCTGGTGCGCCCGTAGCCGCGCGTGTAGTGGTAGTAAACACGCGCGTTAGTCACCACGGTCACACCGGAAACACCCGGCATTCCCCGCGCAATGGTTTACGGCTTATATCGTACTCTCCCCGGTGATCGGGCTTTCTTGTCACCGTCACCCCCAAGAAGCTTGCTTCTCAGGAGCTTGACGCCGGCGTCGAGGCGTCAGGACCACACGACTTCGCCGTCCGCCTCTGGCGCATTCGTCAAAGCGCCATCCGCGTCCACCGCATTCCATGCCCAACGTTCGTGACGATCGCGATACGTCCCTCGTGAGAGCCGGAACGGCATCGGATATGAAGTGATTTGGGTGAAACAGAAACAGAAATATTTTTGCACACGGGACTGGACTGCTAGCATCAGCTTGATCCGCCTCATGAAATCAGGCGGAACGCGCAGAGCGAAAAACTGGCGCGCAGTCAGGCGACACGCCAGCTCATCCGGCGGACTTGCTTCGGCATCGATTTCCGAAACTTCACTGTTTGTGAAGGGCCATAGCGCTGCCCGCGGGCGCGGCGATAGCGCCGGTCGGCCTGGGCATCGTCGTTGATATGGGTCAACACCAAATGATCGCGGACAGATGATCGTTGCCAAGTCTGCTGCAGGCGATCATGGAGACCACACATGGACGAGGAGATCAGAAAGAAAATCCTCACCTTATTGGACCAGCATCGGATCATGACGATTGCCACGGTCAGGCCGGATGGCTGGCCGCAAGCGACAACTGTCGGCTATGTCAGCGAAGGCTTCGATCTTAATTTCCTCTGCGGTCTGGACAGCCAGAAGGCGCAAAACCTCGCGCGAGACGACCGGGTCTCGCTGACCATCGACCACGACACGTCGGATTTGATGGCGATCACCGGCCTGTCCATGGCGGGACATGCGCGGCCAGTGGAAAGCCGGTCTAAGGCAGAAGAGATCTTGGCCATGATGCCGTTAAAGTATCCCGACAGTCCGCCACTGCCGATGAAGATGCCGAGTCCGGATGAGATCCGCTTGTTCCGCGTGAGGCCGACGGTCATCTCCGTTCTCGACTACTCCAAGGGCTTCGCACATACCGATCTCGTCACCTGCTGAACGAATTTTTCGAGGTTGAAGAGCCGCTGCCCTGACTGGGTTTGCAGAATTCAAGTCTGCTCCGCGTGGAGGCCCGAAACTTCACTGCTTCTGAATCTTCGTAATGGTCCTGATCGCACCCGTCTCCATGGTGGAGAAGCTGACCCTGTCGCCGGCATGCACGTCCTCCAGCGACAGGCCGCCTTGTACCTTGAACTGCTCGGCGGCGCCGGCGGCATTCGCGCCGACGGTGCCGTTTTGCGTCTGCCGGATCGTGATGGTGTTATTGAGCCGGTTGATTCCGGTGATCGTTCCCGTCGCCGCTTGTTGGGCCAAGGCCGCCGAGCTCATGATGGTGAGGGCCGCGGTGCCAGCTGAGATGATCGCTGCGATCTTCATGGCAGTCTCCCGGTCTTGGAGCTATATGCGCGATAAGCCGCCGCGGCTGGATTGGTTCCTCTCCGGAAACCGCGGCTACTTACTGCACGGGCATCGGCGGCCGCGGCACCGAGGTAAATCCTGGCGCGGGCGGCAATTGGGTTGGCGTCTCGGGTGCCGGGTCAACCTGGCGCGACACGTAGGGCGCAGCGGCTTGCGGCGCGGGAGGCAGTGCGGTCGGCGTCGGCGAATATGGCACCGCCGGCTTGCGCGGCCGCGCGACGGGCGGCCGCGGGGCAAGCGCCGATACGTTTGCCTGCGGCCTGGGCCGCGCGGCCTGCTCGGAAGCCCTGGTCTCGGCAGCTTTGGCCAGATCGCGCGCCATCTGTTGCTGGCCCGCCTTGAGCTCGGCGATGGAGGCCTTGAGCAGCTCGACTTCCTGTCCCATGTTGGCGAGATCGCGCGCCATCGACTCGAGCGACGGCGCGGAATCGGCGGCCGGCGCGGCGGCGCTCACCGCAGTTGCTTCCGGTGCGGCTTGGGCAGGCGGTTGCGCAGGCGTCGCATCCGCCGCGTCCGCCTCAGTGGCAGGTGCGGCCGGTTGCGAGCGGGGCCAAAGTTTTTCCAGCGGCAGCGATGTCGTCAGCGCGAATTGCGGTATCCACTTCACGACCATCTTCTTGGCCGCATAGCCGAAGGTCTGCCAGGCGATGGCAGCTCCGCCAATGCACACGGCCAAGAGCAGCGCCGCGATGGCGCGGAACACCCGCCTGCCTGCGGGCCGCCGGGCTGAATCCAGGATGTCGTCGACGACAGCGGCGCGAAACGTCGTATCGACCGGGGGAACCGGTGGGGCTGACGTGGAGCCGGATAGAGCGGAGCCGGATTCGGCGGGGCCTTGCGGATCCGAATGCTGGCGCGCGGCCGCGCGCAGCAGATTGGAAATCTCGTCCTGCACCACCTCAACGACATCGGGCGCCACCCGAACGGCATCGGGCGCGACCACAACAACATCGTGCGGGTCATCGTTTGGTTTCGGGTTCAGCATGGAATGCATCGGCGCTCTCCGTACTCAATCCAGTGTTTCGGCCACACCAGGGCCGCCGGCGGAATTACGCTTGCGTCCTGCCCCACCCTCCATTCGGGTTTGACCAAACCAAGGCGATAGGATGGAGAGGTTGGGGCCGGTTGGGGGCGCTGGTTTTGGAACTCGTCCCGCTCACCTCGTAGGGCGGGTTAGCGATAGCGTAACCTGCCATCGAACACCGATGATAAGGTGCGGTGGGTTACGCCTTCGGCTAATCTTACTGCATCACTGGACTAAATCCTCATGGTGAGGAGGCGCTCAAGCGCCGTCTCGAACCATGAGGCCCCTGTGTGTATTTCCCGGGCCACATCCTTCGAGACGCTTGCTGCGCAAGCTCCTCAGGATGAGGTGATAAAGCCGCTTGTGACGCGGTAGGCTAACCCGCCCTTCACGTCTCACCCGATCGGCTTCAGCCCCGCCTCGATCGCGGCGCGGCGCGGTTCGAGGAACGGCGGCAGTGCGAGTTTTTCGCCGAGCGCCTCCAGCGGCTCGTCGGTGGCAAAGCCGGGGCCGTCGGTGGCGATCTCGAACAGGATGCCGTTGGGCTCGCGGAAATAGAGACTGCGGAAATAGAACCGGTCGATCTCGCCGCTGTTGGGAATGCCGATCTCGGTCAGGCGCCGCGTCCAGGCGTGATATTGCGTCTCGTCGGGCGTGCGAAACGCAACGTGATGCACGCCGCCGGCACCCTGCCGGGCCATCGGCGAATTCCTGCTTTCAATGACATGCAGCTCCGCGGCCGGGCCCCCCTCGCCCATCGCGAACACCTGAACCGCGGCCTTGGCATCGGGGCTAGCGTATTCGCGCACAAGCCGCATGTTCATCACGCCGGTGAGAACCATCGAAGTGCGCGACAGATCATGCACATTGAGCATGATCGGACCGAGCCCGCGAATCTGGTGCTCGGCCGGCACCGCGCTCTTCTCCCATGGCGAGGCCGGACCGGCGCCGCCGTCGTCGACGAGCACCAGACGCTGACCTTCGCCGTCCTCAAACGGCAGCGTCAGCCGGCCGTCGACTTCGGTGACCTCGCCGGTCAGGCCGCCCGCCTGGCGCAGGCGGTCGCGCCAGTAACCGAGGCTCGCCTCGCCCGCGACGCGCAACGAGGTGGCGGAAATACTGTTGGTGCCGCGCCGCTCGGGCGGGGCCGGAAAATCGAAGAAGGTCAGATCCGTGCCGGGATTGGCCTTGCCGTCGGCGTAGAACAGGTGATAGGCGGAAACATCATCCTGATTGACGGTCTTCTTGACCAGCCGCATCCCCAATAGGGCGGTATAAAACGCCAGGTTCTCGCGCGGTTTCGCCGAAATCGCGGTCAGATGATGAATCCCGGTCAGCTGCATTGTGAGCTCCTCGCGCGTCGTTGCGTCGGGTCGAAAACCGCTCGCGGTTTTGGCGCAATAGTGGATGATGTAGGGTATTTTCGAAAGACCCGCCACCCGCCCCTCGCCGCTTGTTTCAAAAGGCACATCATGACCGGACACCTGACCGTTACCGACGAAGACGCCACGCGGGTCATCGCGCTGCGCCGGCCGGAGAAGAAGAACGCGCTCACGCAAGAGATGTATCGCGCCATGAGCGAGGCGATCGACACCGCGCAGGCAAATCCGGCAATCCGTTGCATCATGATCACGGGCATGCCGGGCGTATTCACCGCCGGCAACGATCTTGAGGATTTTCTGAAAGACGGCACATCGAAGTCAGACACGCCGCGCGCCTCCAACGCCGTGAAGTTCCTGTATTCCCTGGCCCACAATGCCAAGCCGATCGTGGCCGCGGTCGACGGCATCGCGATCGGCATCGGCACTACGATGCTGTTCCATTGCGACTACGTCGTTGCCTCGACAAGCGCGACCTTCTCGACGCCGTTCATCCATCTCGGCCTGGTGCCGGAAGCCGCCTCCAGCCTGCTGGCGCCACGCGCCATGGGACATCAGCGCGCGTTTGCGATGCTGGTGATGGGGCGCACGCTCAATGCCGAAGACGCCCGCGCGGCCGGCTTCGTCAATGCGGTGGTCGAGCCGGGTCACGCCGAAACCGAGGCCCGCAAGGTCGCGCGCGAGATCGGCGCGCTGCCGGCGGAAGCCGTCGCGATTTCGCGAAAGCTTTTGAAGTTGCCGCCGGAAGATCTGACCCGCCGGATCGATCAGGAAAGCCATCTGTTCGGCGAAAGGATGCGTTCGGCCGAGGCGGTCGGCGCGTTCAAGGCGTTCCTGTCGCGCAAGAAGGGTTGAGCGCCGCCGCTCAGCGGCCGACCAGTGCCTGCAGATGTTCGGGGTAGCGGGCGCCTTGCACCTTCACTTCCGAGAGCGCGCGCTCGATGTCGCTGACATCGCCGGCCGCAAGTTCAACAGCGGCGGCTCCGATGTTCTCCGCGAGGCGATTGAGCTTGGTGGTACCGGGGATCGGCACGATCCACGGCTTTTGCGCGAGTAGCCAGGCGAGCGCGATCTGCGCCGGCGTCGCTCCCTTTTGTCCGGCGATCCGGCTGAGCTGATCGACCAGCGCCTGATTGGCCTTGCGCGCCTCGGGCGAAAACCGCGGCACGACGTTGCGGAAATCGGTCTTGTCGAACGTCGTGCTGGCGCTGATCGCGCCGGTCAGAAAGCCCTTGCCCAGCGGGCTATAGGGAACGAGGCCGATCCCGAGTTCCTGCAGTGTCGGCAGCACCTCCTTCTCCGGCTCCCGCCACCACAGCGAATATTCGCTCTGAAGTGCCGTGACCGGCTGCACCGCATGCGCCCGGCGGATGGTTGCGGCAGCGGCTTCAGACAATCCGAAATGCCTGACCTTGCCTTGGCGGATCAACTCCCTCACCGCTCCCGCCACGTCCTCGATCGGCACGTTGGGATCGACGCGGTGCTGATAAAACAGATCGATGGCGTCGGTCTTCAATCGCTTGAGCGAGGCCTCGGCGACTGCCTTGATATGCACCGGCCGGCTGTCGAGGCCGCGCTGCTGCCCCGTCACGGGATCGATATCGAAGCCGAATTTGGTGGCGATCACGACATCCTTCCGGAACGGCGCCAGCGCTTCGCCCACAAGTTCCTCGTTGGTGAAGGGACCGTAGACTTCGGCGGTGTCGAAGAAAGTCACGCCGCGCTCGACCGCCGAGCGGATCAGCGCGATTCCGGCCGCCTTGTCGACGGCCGGGCCATAACCAAAGCTCAGCCCCATGCAGCCGAGGCCGATGGCGGAGACTTCAAGTTTGTTGCCAAGGTTGCGTTTTTGCATTGTAATTTCTCCTCTAGAAGGTTCAGCGCCGTCGCGATGCGATTGCAGCCGGGGGGCGCGTGCGGGCTTACGACACGGGGGCTGGTTACTCCCCCGGCGGGAAGTCGGTGGAAGCGGCGAGTTCGGTCTGCGCTTCGAAGCCGGCGATCCGCTTGCGCAGTGTCGAGAGCGTGCTCGCCAGCGCCTGCGAGCCCAGCACCATGCGCAGCGGCGCGGGCTCGACGTCGACGCTCTCGATGATGCGCGCGGCCATTCGGGCCGGGTCACCCGGGGCCAGACCGTTTTTGGGATCGAGCATCCCCAGGAAACTGTGCGCCGGGGTTTCGTCGTAGATCGGCATCAGCTTCGCCACCTGCGCGCTGCCGTAGCGGAATTCGGTGCGCGCGCCACCGGGCTCGACGATCGTCATGCCGATCCCGAAGGATGCGACCTCTTGGGCGACCGCCTCCACGAAGCCCTCGATGCCCCACTTGGTGGCGTGGTACATCGAGTTTCCCGGGAATGCGACCTGCCCGCCATAGGAAGATATCTGGATGATGCGTCCACCGCCCTGGCCGCGAAGGTGCGGCAGCGCGGCGCGGATGAACTGGATCGACCCGACCAGGTTGGTGGCGATCATGTGATCGATCTGCTTGTCCGTGAGTTCCTCCGCCGCGCCGAACAAGCCGTAGCCGGCGTTGCTGATGATCACGTCGATGCGTCCGAGCCGGGCAAACGAACGTTCGACAACTTCACGGATCGCCGCCGTGTCGGTCACGTCGAGTACTTCGGCATGGAAAGCTTCGGGAAAACGCTCAGTCAGATCGCCGACCTTGCCGGTATCGCGAACGGTTCCGACCACGCGGTCGCCGCGCGTCAGCAGCTGATCGGAGAGCTGGCGGCCGAAGCCGCTGCTGACGCCAGTGATGAACCATGTGCGTTGCGGCATCGTGAATTCTCCCGTCAGGATTTGAGGGTGACCTCATCGACCGCACGCAATCCGTTCAGCGTGCGGGGATATCCGATGAAAGGCAGGAGCTGGGTCAGGACGTCGATCAGCCGTGCACGGTCGTTGCCGACATTGAGGTTGGCGGCGACATGGCCCTTGACCTGCGCATCGCAGCCGCCGAGCGAGACCAGCATGCTGAAGGTGAGGAGTTCCCGGGTCGGCACGTCGATGCCGCTGCGCGTCAGGTGGTCGCCGAAGCAGTTGGCCGAGAGATAACGCTGAATATGTTGCTGGTCGGCGGGCGCGGAGGCGTAGAGCTTCTCGACGACTTCGCTCCCGATGATCTGCTTTTGGATCGCAAGGCCCTTCTCCGCGCGGTTGTCGGGCGTTGTCGTGGACTGCCCCGGCAGCGGCAACGCGACGCCTCGCTCGGTGAGTACGTCATTGGTGGCGTGGATGAAGTCGAAGACCTTGGCCATGCCGACATACGGCACCGCCTGGTACACGATCTCCTTGGCTTCGACCGGCGTGACCCCGACGGCGAGCGCCGCGCCGAGCATGATGCGGTACTCGCGCAGGGCCTGGCAGGCGATCATCGAGGCGAACTGGACCATCAACCGGGTCCGGACATCCAGATGGCCGTGACGGAGCACTTCGTCGAAGGCGAAATTGTCGAAGGTCTCGATAAGCTCGGGGTCGGTCACCGCCAGGGTCGAGACGTAGCGGGGAAACAGCTCCTCGTGGTTCTTGCGCGCGCGCTCATTGGGAGCCATGACTGTCTCCTTTGCTTCCGTTCCGCTTCAGAGTTCCTGCCGCGTCGGCCTGAACAGGATCTCGTTGACATCGACGTCCTCCGGCTGGCTGATCGCGAAAGCGACCATGCTCGCGAAGGATTCCGCCGGGATCGCAACGCGCGCGTAAAGCTCGCGGACGCTCGCCGCGACGTCGGGTTCGGTGATGCTGTCCGGAAGTTCGGTGGCGACCGCACCGGGCGAGATGATGGTCGATCGGATGTTGTACGGCTTGACCTCCTGGCGCAGCCCTTCCGAGATCACCCGCACCGCATGTTTGGTCGCCGCATATACGGCGCTTCCCGGACGTACCAGGTGACCCGCGACGGAAGACACGTTGATGATGTGGCCGCTCTTTTGCGCTTTCATATGCGGCAGCGCGGCGGCGATGCCGTAGAGCACGCCTTTGATGTTGACGTCGATCATGCGATTCCAGTCCTCCACCTTCGCCCGCTCCAGCGGGGAGTGCGGCATCAGCCCGGCGTTGTTGAGGATCACGTCGATCCGGCCGTGCATCTTCACGGCATGGTCGACGAGGTGGCGCACCTGATCGTGCTGCGTGACGTCGGTCCGCACGGCGGCGTCGGGACCGAGCGACAGCTCCTTCGCGAGCCCCTGAAGCCTCTCGATCCGCCGCGCCCCCAGCACGAGCCTGGCTCCGTCGCGGGCCAGACGACGCGCGGTGGCTTCTCCCAGTCCGCTGCTGGCGCCGGTGATGACGATGACCTTGTCCTTGATGCCTTGAGACATGACGTATTCCCTGTGCTTACGATCGCGACGGATATTGTTGGTCGCTGACTTTCTCCATCCAATCGACGGTGCTGCCGTTGAGCGCCTCCTGGATGGCGATGTGGCTCATGCTGGTGGTGCCAGTGGCGCCGTGCCAATGCTTCTCGCCCGGCGGAAACCAGACGACGTCACCGGGCCGGATCTCTTCAACCGGGCCGTCCCAGCGCTGCACCCATCCCAATCCCGACGTGACGATCAGGGTCTGGCCGAGCGGATGGGTGTGCCAGGCGGTGCGTGCTCCCGGTTCGAACGTGACATGCGCGCCGCGCACGCGCGCCGGTTCGGGGATCGACGCGAACCTGGCCGGTGAAGTAATCGGCCGGCCCCTTGCCGGACGGTCGTGAACCGTTTCGCTTGACCTCCATGGCCTTGCTCCTTCGCTTGTCGGGGATGACGCCTGCGTCCTGGCCGTTCACTTAAGGGGTGCAACGGCATCCGATTAGGCATAAAAATGCGCATGTACTTATGAGCCGGATTCATGAATGTCGCGCCAGAACGTCAACGACCTCATCGCATTCCTTGCTGTCGCCAAGGCGCGCAACTTTACGAAGGCTGCAGCGAAGCTCGGCATCTCCCAATCTGCCCTCAGTCACACCATCCGCGGGCTCGAAGAGCGGCTCGGGGTGCGGCTCCTGACCCGCACCACCCGCAGCGTTTCGCCGACGGAGGCGGGAGAACACCTGGTTCGGAATGTGGGGCCGAGCTTCGAACAGATCGAGGCGGAACTGGCTGCCCTGACGGAGTTTCGAGAAAAGCCGGCAGGTACGATCCGCATCACGGCGGGTGAGCATGCGGCGCTGGCCATTCTTTGGCCCGCCCTGAAGGCGCTTCTGCCGCAATATCCGGACGTGAAGGTCGAACTCGTCGTCGACTACGGTCTGACCGACATCGTCGCCGAGCGTTACGACGCAGGCGTCCGTTTGGGCGAACAGGTGGCAAAGGACATGGTGGCCGTCCGCATCGGCCCCGATTTCTGCATGGCGGTCGTCGGCGCACCGTCCTACTTCGAAACGAGGCCGAAGCCCAGGAAGCCGCAGGATCTGACGGCTCTCGATTGCATCAACATACGCCTGCCGACCTACGGCGGGGTCTATGCCTGGGAGTTCGAAAAGCGCGGACGTGAGCTGAAGGTTCGGATGGAAGGGCAGTTGTTGTTCAACAGTCTGGCACTCAGACTGGACGCAGCACTGGCTGGCCTCGGTCTTGCCTACCTTCCCGAGGACCAGGTCAAGCCGCACGTCGCCGAGGGGCGGCTCGTCCGCGTGCTCGAGGATTGGTGCCCGCCGTTTTCGGGCTATCACCTTTATTATCCAAGCCGCCGACAACCGACGCCGGCGTTCACCCTCTTGGTCGATGCGCTGCGCCACCGGAGCTAGTGCCGCCGATTTGAAGTTCCTGCGTCACGCGCGGCAAAAGCGGTCAGGAACTTCAAATCGAAAAGCGGCACTAGAATCTTGAGTTTGCTAGTACCCTTTGCTTTCCGAAGTTCGTTTGCGAGGATGCGGAGCCGGATCACGAACTTCGGAAAGCGGGTACTGGTGCGGAAAGCTTCGTGAAATCGTTGTGCCAACCCCCTATGATAAAGTCATGAAACACCTGCATTCGCTTGTCCTCGCCGCTGTGACGCTGATGGTTGCGCCTGAGTTGGCCCCGCGCGCCGCAGCTCAAGCCGCGTCAGTCGATCTGCAAATCCTCGCGATCAACGACTTCCACGGTTATCTGCGGCCGCCCGCCGGCGGGATCAGGATCGTCGATCCCGATGACAAGACCAGGAAGATCGCGGTGCCGGCCGGCGGTTCGGAGCACATGGCGACGCTGGTGAAGCAGCTCCGGCAAGGCGCCAGGAACACGATCTTCGTCGCCGCTGGAGACCTGATCGGCGCGAGCCCTTTATTGTCGGCGATGTTCCACGATGAACCGACCATCGAATCGCTGTCGATGATGGGGCTCGAGGTTGCCTCCGTCGGCAATCACGAATTCGACGAGGGCAAGGACGAACTGCTTCGGATGCAGAATGGCGGCTGCCATCCGGTCGACAAATGCCAGGGCCCGCACCCGTTCTCGGGCGCGAAATTCCACTACCTCGCAGCCTCCACCATCGACAAGAATACCGGCAAGACCATCTTCCCGCCCTACGAGATCAGGGAGTTCGATGGCATTCCGGTGGCCTTTATCGGCCTCACCTTGAAGGGCACGCCCGACATCATCTCGCCGGTCAGCGCGGCGGGGCTTGAATTTCTGGACGAGGCCGACACCGTGAATGCGCTGGTCCTGGAACTGAAGGCGCGTGGCGTCGAGGCCATCGTCGTCTTGATCCACGAGGGCGGCTATCCGACCGGCGACTACAATGAATGCCCTGCCATATCTGGAGCGATCGTCGACATCGTCAGGAAATTCGACCGCGCGGTCGATGTCGTGATCTCAGGCCATACCCATCAGGCCTATGTCTGCGAGATCGACGGACGGCTCGTCACTTCCGGCGACAAATACGGCACCCTCGTCACCGCGATCGACCTCAAGCTCGATCCCAAAACCCGCGACGTCGTCAGCGCCAAAGCCGACAACGTCATCGTCCGCACCGGCAGCCTTGCGAAGGATCCGGAACAGACCGCGCTGCTTGAAGCCTACGATCGGTTCGCCGCCCCGATCGCCAACCGCCGGGCGGGGTCCATTACCGAGACGCTGTCGCGCGCACCCAACGATGCGGGCGAGAGCACGCTCGGCGACATCATCGCCGACGCCCAGTTGGCCGCAACCAGCGCTGCCGCCGATGGCGCGGCCGCGATCGCCTTCACCAATCCGGGCGGCGTCCGCGCCGACATCACCCGGAAGGAAGATGGCGCGGTGACCTATGCCGACGTGTTCGCCAGCCAGCCGTTCCGCAACCAGCTGGTCACGATGTCGCTCACCGGAAACCAGATCAAGAACATGCTCGAGCAGCAATGGCTCGATCCAAAGCGCGCGCGGATTCTCCAGGTCTCGAAGGGTTTCAGCTACGCCTGGGACGGCGCGAAGCCGTATGGCGACCGCGTGATCGCCGCGTCGCTGTCGCTGAACGGAGCGCCTATCGAGCCAGCGAAAAGCTATCGCGTGACCGTCAATAACTTCCTGTCGGTCGGCGGCGACGGCTTCACGGTGTTGAAGGAAGGCACCGCGCAGCAATTTGGCGTCTTTGACGTCGACGCCCTCTACGCCTATTTTCAGGCCAACAGCCCGATCGCGCCCAAGGCTGCCGACCGCATCACACGGTTGAACTGAATTGCGAAGCGTTATCAGCAGCCGGGCTCTTTTCGAACCGCCTGCAACCCCCTAGATTAGGTTTTCCTCGAAAAGCGCGTCTCACGCGCCAGGACCACGCATGACGACGCTGTTTCTCACGCATACTGCTTGTCTCGACCACGCGACGCCTCCGGGACATCCCGAGCGCGCCGACCGGCTGCGCGCGGTGGCCCAGGTGCTTGGCGAGGACCGCTTCAGCAATCTGGTGCGGGGCGAAGCTCCGGAAGGAAATCTCGATCTCGTCACGCTTTGCCATGACGAGCACTATGTCACCGAGCTTCGCCTTATCGCGCCGTCGAGCGGCCTGATCTATCTCGACGGCGACACCTCGATGTCGCCCGGCACCTGGGAAGCGGTGATGCGCGGGGTCGGGGGCGCAGTTGCCGCCACCGATGCGGTGATGTCGGGCGCCCACGACAATGCCTTCGTGGCGGTCCGCCCACCCGGCCATCATGCCGAGAAAAACAAGCCGATGGGCTTTTGCTTTTTCGACAACGTCGCGATCGCCGCGCGTCACGCCCAGCGCAAATACGGCATCGCCCGCGCCGCCGTGGTCGACTTCGACGTCCATCACGGCAACGGCACGCAGGATATTTTCTGGGCCGACAAAAGCGTGATGTATTGCTCGACGCACCAGATGCCGCTGTTTCCCGGCACCGGCGCCAGCGGCGAACGCGGCGAGCACGACAATATCGTCAACGCGCCCTTGGCATCCGAGGATGGCGGCGCGAAATTCCGCGCCGCGTTCGAGAACGTGATTCTGCCACAGCTGACCAAATTCAGTCCCGAGCTGATCATCATCTCCGCCGGTTTCGACGCGCATTACCGCGACCCGCTGGCCTCGCTCAATCTCAAGGCCGAGGATTTCGGCTGGGTCACGCGCAAGCTGATGGACGTCGCGCAGGCAAGCGCCGGGGGGCGAATTGTCTCCGTGCTCGAGGGTGGCTATGATCTGCAAGGCCTGAGCGAATTGGTCGCCGCCCATGTCAGCGCATTGATGGGCGCGGATTCGCGCCACAATCCATCCGCATAGAGTTCTTTGATTCCGCTGGCGAGACAGCGCATCCCGGGAAAGCAACATGGCCGAAAACACCCAAGCGGACGTCAAGAAGCTGAGCTTCGAGCGCGCGCTCGAAGAGCTTGAGACGATCGTCAAGCGGCTGGAGGACGGCAAGGTTCCGCTTGAGGAATCCGTCACCATCTACGAGCGCGGCGAGGCCTTGAAGCGGCGGTGCGAGGAATTGCTGCGGCAGGCGGAAGCCCGCGTCGACAAGATCACCACCGACGCGAACGGCCAGCCGACCGGCACCGAGCCGCTCGACGTGCAGTGACAGCCCGCCCCGACGCCGACGCATGGCGTTCTGCGGAAATAGTTAAGAGCGACAGGATTGTCCGGCGCGCACAAAGGCTCCCAAACCTCCGTTGCGGACGGCGCCGATGCGGCCGATTTGGAGCGTTTTCGAGCGAAGTGGGCACCGGCTCGCGGAAAACGCATCACAACATAGAATTTGGGGCCCGATTCGGGTTCCCTCAGAACCGAACCTTCCGGACGAAATGGAACCCGCAACGCTCCGTAACGTTTGAAACCCCGGCTCCATTGCCCTGATCCGTCCGCATACCAACCCCGGAGCGGGTTGGCTTTGGACGCCGCTTTAGTGTAAAGATTTAAACGACGAAGGCTATCGCCGGTCGATTTTCATCGGTGATAAGTACTTCAAATAGCTAAAGAAAATCATTGGGAAGGGTGAAGCCGCCGAGAGTGATGCATATCACATTGAACGATCCGGAACGCGTCTAGACTATCAAATTGCGTTCCGACCTGCTCAGGTGGCATCCGGCGTCTGGGTTATCGATGCGCTGAACCTGCGCAAGCCATCTCACGTCGGGCCGCTGGTCCGACCTGCAAAATTGGAATATCGCTGTGACCACATTTAGTAAAACGCCGCTCCTCGACACGATCCACACCCCGGAAGATCTGCGCCGACTCAAGGTGGAACAAGTCCGACAGGTCGCCGACGAGCTTCGTCAGGAGACCATCGAAGCCGTCTCGGTCACCGGTGGACATTTCGGCGCCGGTCTCGGCGTGGTCGAACTGACGACCGCCCTGCACTACATCTTCGATACACCGCGCGACCGCCTGATCTGGGACGTCGGCCACCAGGCCTATCCGCACAAGATCCTGACCGGCCGGCGCGACCGGATTCGTACGCTGCGCACCGGCGGCGGATTGAGTGGTTTCACCAAGCGCACCGAAAGCGATTATGATCCGTTCGGCGCCGCCCACTCCTCGACCTCGATCTCGGCGGCGCTCGGCATGGCGGTGGCGCGCGACCTCTCCGGCGGCAAGAATAATGTCATCGCCGTAATCGGCGACGGCGCGATGTCCGCGGGCATGGCCTATGAAGCCATGAACAATGCCGGTGCGATGAATTCCCGGCTGATCGTCATCCTCAACGACAACGACATGTCGATTGCGCCGCCGGTCGGCGCAATGTCGGCCTATCTGTCGCGGCTCTATTCGGGCAAGACCTACCGAACGCTGCGCGAAGCGGCGAAACAAATCAACAAGCGTCTGCCGAAGGTGCTGGCCAACCGCGCCAACCGTGTCGAAGAATATTCCCGCGGCTTCATGATGGACGGCGGCACGCTGTTCGAGGAGCTCGGATTCTATTACGTCGGCCCGATCGACGGGCATAACCTCGACCACCTGCTGCCGGTCCTGAAGAACGTCCGCGACATGGAGACCGGCCCGATCCTGGTCCACGTCGTGACGCAAAAGGGCAAGGGCTACGGCCCGGCGGAGGCTTCCGCCGACAAGTACCACGCCGTGGTCAAGTTCGACGTCGCCACCGGCGCGCAGGCGAAAGCCAAGCCGAACGCGCCCGCCTATCAGAACGTGTTCGGCCAGAGCCTTGTCAAGGAAGCGGAGAAGGACGAGAAGATCATCGGCATCACCGCGGCGATGCCGTCGGGCACCGGGATCGACATCTTCAACAAGGCGTTCCCCGATCGCACTTTCGACGTTGGCATCGCCGAACAGCATGCGGTGACGTTCGCCGCCGGCCTTGCGACCGAGGGCTACAAGCCGTTCTGCGCCATTTATTCGACGTTCCTGCAGCGCGGCTACGACCAGGTCGTGCACGACGTCGCGATCCAGAGCCTGCCGGTGCGGTTCGCAATCGACCGCGCCGGACTGGTCGGCGCCGACGGCGCGACCCATGCCGGTTCGTTCGACAACGCCTATCTCGGCTGCCTGCCGAATTTCGTCATCATGGCCGCTTCCGACGAGGCCGAACTGGTGCACATGGTGGCCACGCAGGTGGCGATCAACGATCGCCCGAGCGCGGTGCGCTATCCGCGCGGCGAAGGCCGCGGCGTCGAGATGCCCGAATTCGGCGTTCCGCTGGAGATCGGCAAGGGCCGCATCATTCGCGAAGGCACCAAGATCGCGCTATTGTCGTTCGGCACGCGTCTGGCCGAATGCGAGAAGGCGGCCGATGAACTGGCCGCGCTTGGGCTGTCCACCACCATCGCCGATGCGCGGTTCATGAAGCCGCTCGACGTCGACCTGGTGCTGAAGCTGGCGCGCGATCATGAAATCCTCCTCACCATCGAGGAAGGCTCGATCGGCGGTTTCGGCTCCCATGTCATGCAGACGCTGGCCGATCACGGCATGCTCGATGGCGGGTTGCGGATGCGCTCGATGGTGCTGCCGGACGTGTTCCTGGACCACGACTTGCCGGCCGCGATGTACGCCCGCGCCGGCCTCGACGCCAAGGGCATCGTCGCCAAGGTGTTCGAAACCCTCGGCAAGGACTTCAAGGCTGAGACGGTGAAGCTCGCCTGATCGATCGAATATATGCTCAATGCGGATGAGCGCTCCCGCAGGGCGCTCACCGCATATAGCCCCTCGAAGATCCGAAGCGCCCTCAACATTCGCAAGTCGTGGAGCGCCAAATTGTCCTCTCCCCGCAAGCGCGCGGATCTGTTGCTGGTCGAGCGCGGCCTGTTCGAAAGCCGGGCGCGGGCCCAGGCCGCGATCGAGGCCGGCCTTGTCTCGGCCAACGACAAGCAGGTTCTTAAAGCCTCCGAGAGTATTCCCGCCGACGCTGTGTTGCAGGCGCAGCCGGCGCACCCCTTCGTGTCGCGCGGTGGCGTCAAGCTCGCCGGCGCGCTGGAGCAATATCCGATTCCCATCGAGGATCACGTCTGCCTCGACGTCGGCGCATCGACCGGGGGATTCACCGAAGTCCTGCTTGCCAACGGCGCCAGCGTGGTTTTCGCCGTCGATGTCGGGCGCGGGCAATTGCATCGGTCGCTGCGTGACCATGCCAAAATCGTCTCCATGGAAGAGACCGACATCCGCAGCCTCGAGGGCAAGCGCCTGCCCGCGCGGCCGGACATCGTCGTGATCGACGTCAGCTTTATTTCACTGAAGGCCGTTTTGCCGGTCGCGCTGTCGCTCGCTGCAGCACCGATGCACTTGCTGGCATTGATCAAACCGCAATTCGAGGCCGCGCGAAAACATTCCAAGCGCGGGATTGTCCGCGACGCGACGGTGCATCGGGAGATCTGCGACGACATCGCCGCGTTCGCGGCTTCGCTCGGCTGCACCGACATCCGCGTCTTTCCGTCGTCGATCACCGGCGGCGATGGCAATATCGAATTCTTCATCGGCGCGCGCCGTGGTTGAGCGTCTTATCATCGATCATGTCGGCCACCTTGGCGACGGCGTCGCCTTTGCCGACGGACAATCGATCTTTGTGCCGTACACGCTTGGCGGGGAAACCGTCGAGGTGGCTCCTGTTCCGGGTCACCATCCCGACCGAAGGCGGCTGCTTCAGGTCGAGCGCGCAAGCCCTGAACGCATACCGCCATTCTGCCAGCATTTCGGAACCTGCGGCGGCTGCGCGATCCAGCATTGGGAAAGCGGGCATTATCAAGCCTGGAAACGCGGACTCGTCGTCGAGACGCTGGCGCAGGCGAAGATCGCCTGCGACGTGCATCCCCTGATCGACGCCCATGGGCTCGGCCGGCGGCGGATCACGCTTCACGCCCGCATCGGCACCCATGACGTGCTCAAGGTAGGCTTTTCGGCGGCGAATTCGCACGACATCGTTCCCGTCGATCGCTGCCCGATCCTCGATCCCGGCTTGAGCGGCGCGCTTGATGCGGCATGGGCGATCGCCGAACCGCTGAAGCCTGCCGGAAAACCGCTCGATATCCAGTTCACCGCCACCAATAGCGGCCTCGATGTCGATGTGCGCGGCTCGGGGCCGCTGCCCTCACGCCTGATCGCGACGCTATCGCGGGTCGCCGAACAACATCACCTGGCGCGGCTGACGCGCCATGGCGAGATGGTGTTGATGCGCACGCCGCCGACGATCGAAATCGGCGCCGCACAGGTGACGTTGCCGCCGGGCTCGTTCCTGCAAGCTACCGTCGCGGGCGAAGAGACCCTCGCGGCACTGGTATTGGATCATTGCAGGCGTGCAAAACACATCGCCGATCTGTTTTGCGGCGTCGGCCCCTTCGCGTTGAGGCTCGCCGCGAAATCGCGGGTTTCGGCCTTCGACAGCGACGCGGGCGCGGTGAACGCGCTGCAGAAGGCGGCGACGTCGACGTCCGGGCTGAAGCCGGTCAAGGCCGAGACCCGCGATCTGTTCCGCCGTCCCCTGGTGCCGCAGGAGTTGCGCGACTTTGACGCCGTCGTGTTCGATCCGCCGCGGCAGGGCGCGCAGTCCCAGACTATCCAGCTTGCCGCCAGCAAAATCCCGGTGGTGGTCGCGGTGTCCTGCAACGTCGCGACCTTCGTGCGCGATGCGCGGATTCTGATCGATGGCGGCTACAGAATTGAAGGCGTGACCCCGGTCGACCAGTTCCGCCACACCCCGCATGTCGAGCTCGTCGTGCGGTTTGTGCGCTAGCATCTGGTCTGCCCCTCCCCTGGAGGGGCAGGTAAGAGAGCGGCGCCTCTGCGTTCACCTCCCCCACCTGTCCTGCCAGATCTTCTCGCCGATCAGGCAGGAAACGCGCGGCTCCTTCTCGGCCACCGGAACGATCCGGCGTTCGGGCGTGCGGCCTGCGACTTCGAGCAGGAGTTTGGACCGGATCGCCTCCCTGAACTTGTCGCGATCCTTGATCGACACCACAAAGGAACCCGGGCCCCCGATCACGCAATCCTCGTAATACCAGTCGAGATTCTCGATATCCATGGTCGAGTAGGACGGCTCCTTCACCATGATCGGCAGGCCGTTGATGGTGATCCCCTTGGCGAGCGCCGCGTCGCGCGCAGGGATAATGGGTGCGCCGTTATTGTTGGGACCATCGCCGGAAATATCGATGACACGCCGCAACCCGCGATACGGATTGGCGTCGAACAGCGGCATGGCGAAATAGATCGCGCCCGAGATCGAGGTGCGCGAGGCCCGGCGGATCGGCGTCTTCAGGATCTCGTCGGCGACCGCGTCCGCCGTTTCCGGACCATCGATCACCCGCCAGGGAATGATGATCTTCTGATCATTCGATGCCGCCCATTCGAAATAGGTCACCGCGATCTTGCCGTTCGGGAGCGCCCTCAGCGCCTGCAAGAATTCCTTTGAAACGATGGCCTGCGCGTATCCCTCGCGCTGGACCGCGAGTTCGTCCATATCCATCGAATAGGAAACATCGACCGCCAGCACGAGTTCGACATCAACCGACGGCGTGGCTTCCTTGTCCGCCGATCGCGCGCTCAGCTCATCAACTGGCTTCGGCGCGGCAACGCCCGCAACATCACCCCCGGCGATCGCTCCCGCGACAAGCACCGCCCCGATCGAGACATACCAGCGCATGAGCTGCCCTCCCGTCGTGTCCTCATGATGTTGACACGCAAAGCGGCCAACGAAAAGCGGGAAGACGTATCGACATTCACATTCAAGTTAGCCGCTGCCTCATTGTTGCGCGACTTCGCCTCACCTTTCGCCAAAGTCGCCGATTTTGCGACCGATCTCACTGACATCATCGCCTATCTGCGCACCGTTACGCCGCTGCAATGATGCCATCCTGAATCAGCCGGTTCCATCGCGGGCCCGGAGGTTGTATTGTTGTCGCGCGTCATTTCGGGGCGATGCCAACGGGTCCGGCCTATTGGTCGGCCCGATGACAGGCTCCGCACCGAACTGCGATGTGCCATTGCACATCGGAAAATCCTGGGATTCCCCGATGCGCGATCTGAGGTCTGGTCCGTCGGACTATCCCGGAATGACGGATCAAATCTTCAAGCAGCGGCTGAACGTCTGGAGATGCTGGCCGGAATGATCGACACCGTCACCAAGCCGAAGACCAGGGTCAAGATCAAGACCGAACGCCCGCGGCTGCACAAGGTCATCCTCGTCAACGACGACTACACGCCCCGCGAGTTCGTCGTCACCGTGCTGAAGGCGGAATTCCGCATGACCGAGGACCAGGCCCACAAGGTCATGATAACAGCGCACCAACGCGGCGTATGCGTCGTTGCGGTCTTCACCAAGGATGTCGCCGAAACCAAGGCGACGCGCGCCACCGACGCCGGCCGCGCCAAGGGCTACCCGCTGCTGTTTACGACCGAACCGGAGGAATGAGCGGCTGACTGAGGCGCTACCGCGCCCGGCGTCTCGTCCGCCAGGCCGTAGACGCGCTCCGCCTTCGAGAATCCTGCGATCGGAAACTCGCCCAGATCGGTCCAGCCGCCGGCGCTGGCGTGAGCAAATGCCGCCGACGCCAAGACCGTGCGATGCAGGCGGCCCGCGATCTTTTCCAGCCGTGCAGCGAGATTGACGGCGGGCCCGATGCAGGTGAAGTCGAGCCGGTTGCCGCCGCCGATATTGCCGTACAGAATTTTTCCGACATGCAAGGCGACCCCGAAGCGAAAGCGCTCGATCGCTTCACCAACCGCATAATGCATGGCTTCGACCTTGGCGCGGGACTCGCGGGCGGCTTCCAGCACGTCGGAACAGACCTGGTTGATATCGCCGACATATTCATCGATCGGAAACACCGCGAGCAGCCCGTCGCCCATGAATTTCAGGACTTCCCCGCCATGCGTCTTGATCGCCGATACCTGGCAGTCAAAGTAGAGATTGAGAATGTCCACCACGGTCTCGGCCGGCAGCCTGTCTGACAGCGCGGTGAAGCCACGCAAGTCCGACAGCCAGATCGCCGCATGCATCGTATCGGCGTGGCCGCGGCGGATCTGGCCGCCCATGATCCGCTCGCCGGCGCGGTTACCGACATAGAGGTCGAGCAGGTTCGTCGCGGTACGGCGCATGCGGGTGATTTCGATGACCCGGGACAGCGCCGGTATCAGCGACCGCAGAGCGCTGAGTTGCTCATCGGTGAAGCCGCCCGGCTGCCTGGTGGTCCAGCTCGACGCGTGAACCGAGCGGTCGATTTGCTGTAGCGGCAGCGCGATATAGTCGGTGACGCCCTCGGCACGCAGGTCGTCAAAGAACGGGAAGCGCTTACTGTCGGGACCGTCGATCAGCGATCTGACTTCCCGCCCCTCATTGAACACGATCGCGAGCGGACTGTTTTGGTATTCCGGCGAGTCCAGCATGTCATAAGTTGCGGTACCAACGGTCACCTCGGCGCCTGGGCGCCAGATGAAATTGCGGCCGATGATCTCGGGATGCAGCGTGCGAACGAAGACGCCGACGCGCCAGAGCGGCAGGCCGGCCGCCACCAGCCGCTCGCAGGTCTCCGCCATCATCTGCGGCGGATTGGGCGCGGACCTCGCGCCGTCGACGAGCCAGTCGGTCAGCTTCTGCAGGTCTGTAGCGTTCATGGCCTGCACATTTGCGGCGCAAGTTGTGGAAACGTCAAGGCCGGGCTCTTGGCGCGATTGATTGAATTGATCGTCACCGGAGGAACATGCAAATCAGCGGAGTAGTCGCGACAAAATCGCTTCTTTCAATTATGTACCATAAATGGTACATTCACAATTGAATAGGTGTAATCAAAACGATCACATGAAGAAAGCTGTAAGAAAGAAAACCGGCACCATCGGGTCGTCCTTCGATAGTTTCCTCAAACAGGATGGAATGTATGAGGAGGTGACGGCCCGCGCCATCAAACGTGTTCTCGCCCGGCAACTCGACGACCTGATGAAGCGCGAAGAAATCTCCAAGACCGAGCTCGCCAGCCGCATGCACACCAGCCGCGCGCAGCTTGACCGCCTCCTTGATCCCGAAAATAAATCCGTCACCCTCGGGACACTTGCGCGCGCCGCCAAGGCGGTCGGCCGGAATTTGCGCGTGGAATTGGTGTGAACCGTCCGCCTCGCATTAGATGATACTAGCAATAAACTCCAGCCGCATGGGCCAACGGGTCACGCGAAAGCTCGCCGTCTCGGAGATGTAACGGGGTTATGCTATCGCTAATCCACTCTACCGGCTATCACCCACCACAAACTCAATAATTGCATTCACCTCTGCGATGGTAGTGTTGAACCATTCACGACCTGGCGCATCCTCTCTGTGTTTGCCCCTAGCCTTTAGGATATTATGGATTGCCTACTCAGTCGGACCGACACGCTTCACCGGCCATTTTCCCAACAGTCTTGGCTGTTCGAAAGTGGCAGATCCCTTGCACTGCTCGGCAATCCGCAACTCTACATCGCCTGCAGTTTTCCCGACTTTGATAGGGTAGACGTCATCTCTAATGATAGACGGAAACGAAAAGGCGTAGATAGAACCTTCAAAGTCTTCAGCTGCTTCGTCTCCAGCCTCTATGGCCGCGTCTGCCAAATCATCATCGGATACATCGACCTCCGTCTGATTGCGGAAATATCCGTTTCCGAGATTAATGAAGACGCCAAGTTCCTTAGCCAGAAACGGCACATAGAAGCGGATAACCTGCCCCATTGTCTCCTCGCCGGCGGCCCGCGCCCTTGGCAAGCGGATCGACTGCTGCTCTGGCGTCAGATGTGAATCAATCAACGGCCACGCCAAATCACGGAGGCGAAACGGATCACCGGACTGAACTTCCCGCAATTGTTGCAGTTCCGGCAGTAATGCATAACGAGAGAACCGGTAGACAAACGATCTCGTTGGTTCGAATTCCATTGGTATTGCCTCCTTAGGCCGGGCGGATTAGCCGAAGGCGCCATCCGCCTCTAGGCGCGGCGGCGGCGGATCACTTTCGCCATCCCATACTCTACCCGCCGACCTGCCCGCGATGGCGCAAAAAATGATCCGCCAGCACACACGCCATCATGGCTTCGCCCACCGGCACGGCGCGGATCCCCACGCAAGGGTCATGGCGGCCCTTGGTCATGATCTCGGTCTCACCGCCCTTGCGGTCGACGGTACGGCGCGGCGACAGGATCGAGGAGGTCGGCTTCACCGCAAAGCGCGCCACCACCGGCTGTCCGGTGGAGATGCCGCCGAGAATGCCGCCGGCATGATTGGAGAGGAAGCTGATGCCCTCATTGCCCATCCGCATCTCGTCGGCGTTTTCTTCGCCAGAGAGTTCGGCCGCGCCGAAGCCGGCGCCGATCTCGACGCCCTTCACCGCGTTGATGCTCATCATGGCTGCGGCGAGATCGGCATCGAGCTTGGCGTAGATCGGCGCGCCCAGTCCGGCCGGGACGCCTTCGGCAACGACCTCGATCACCGCGCCGATCGAAGACCCGTTCTTGCGGATGCCATCGAGATAATCCTCGAAGAATGCCGCCCTGTCCTTGTCGGGGCAGAAGAACGGATTCTTCGCGATCTCGTCCCAGTCCCATTTGGCGCGGTCGATCCGGTGCGGGCCCATCTGCACCAGCGCGCCGCGCACGGTGACGCCGGACAGGATTTTTCGCGCGATCGCGCCGGCGGCAACCCGCATCGCGGTCTCGCGCGCCGACGACCGCCCGCCGCCGCGATAATCGCGCAGGCCGTATTTGGCCTCGTAGGTGTAATCGGCGTGGCCGGGGCGAAACTTGTCCTTGATCTCGGAATAGTCCTTCGAGCGCTGGTCGGTGTTCTCGATCAGAAGCGCGATCGGCGTGCCCGTCGTGACCTGCTGGCCGGTCTCGGGGTGCGCCATCACGCCGGAGAGAATCTTTACTGCATCCGGCTCCTGGCGCTGCGTGGTGAATCGCGATTGTCCGGGGCGGCGGCGATCGAGATCGCGCTGGATGTCGTCAGCGGTCAGCGCGATCAGCGGCGGGCAGCCGTCGACCACGCAGCCGATCGCGACCCCGTGGCTTTCGCCAAAGGTCGTGACCCGGAACATGTGGCCGAAGGTGTTGAAGGACATTTTGTGCCTCGGGGCCGCTCAATGGCGAATGTGGTAACGCGCGCGGCTCAAGGGGTCAAATCTGCCCGCCCTTAACTATACTTCCTCAACCCGCCATCGCCGAATACATAGACCGCGCCCTGCTCGATCACCAGGTCGGCGGCGCTTTCGGGCGTCTCGAAGCCGAGCGCCACCATCAGCCCCCGCGCGGTGCCGCCATGGGCCACCGCGACGGTGTCGGCCTTAAGCTCGTGGTACCAGTCGCTCATCCGCGCCTGCACCGAAACATAGCTCTCGCCGCCGGGCGCCGATACGGTCCACTTGTCGGCCTGGCGCCTGGCGAACAGATCGGGGTCCTCCGCCTGCGCCTGCGCCAGCGTCGAGCCTTCCCAGAGGCCATAGCCGATTTCACGCAGGCGATCGTCCAGCGCGTAGTCGTCCGGTGGCAGCCTCAATGTACCGCGCACCAGTTCCATCGTCTGCCGCGCGCGGCCGAGCGGACTTGCAACGAACGCCAGCGACGTTTCGCTGCGTCGATCGCGCGCAAAGAGATCGGCAAGGATGCGGCCGGCGCCGCCCGACTGCCTGCGGCCGAGATCGTTGAGCGGAATATCCTGCACGCCCTGCAGCCGGCCTTCCGCATTCCATTCGGTTTCGCCATGGCGGATGTAGTAGAGGATCGGCGCCGGCATCGTGGCTATCGGTTATTCCTTGCTCAGGGAATTGCTGAGCGAGATATCCGGCGCGTCCGGCCGCTTCATGCCGACCACGTGATAGCCGGAGTCGACATGATGCACTTCACCGGTGACGGCACGCGACAGATCCGACAACAGATAAAGCGCGCTGTCGCCGACTTCCTCTGTTGTGACGGTGCGGCGCATCGGCGCGTTGTATTCGTTCCATTTCAGGATGTAGCGGAAATCGCCGATGCCGGAAGCGGCGAGCGTCTTGATCGGGCCTGCCGAGATCGCGTTGACGCGGATGTTCTTCTCGCCGAGATCGGCGGCGAGATAGCGCACGCTTGCCTCGAGCGCGGCCTTTGCAACCCCCATCACATTGTAATGCGGCATCCATTTCTCGGCGCCGTAATAGGTCAGCGTCAGGATCGAGCCGCCGTCGATCAGAAGCTTTTCGGCGCGCTGGGCGATCGCGGTCAGCGAATAGCAACTGATCAGCATGGTCTTGGAAAAATTCTCCGCCGTCGTTTCGAGGTAACGGCCGTCGAGCTGGTCCTTGTCGGAGAAGGCGATCGCGTGCACCACGAAATCGATCTTACCCCACCGCTGCTTCAGCACATCGAACACCGCGTCGATGGTTGCGGCATCGGTGACGTCGCAATGGCCGAGCAACAGACCGTCGAGTTCCTTGGCCAGCGGCTCGACCCGTTTTTTCAGCGCATCGCCCTGCCAGGTCAGGGCGATTTCCGCGCCCGCCGCGTGGCAGGCCTTGGCGATGCCCCAGGCGATCGAGCGGTTGTTGGCGACGCCGAGGATCACTCCACGCTTGCCCCTCATCAGACCTGAATCTTGCGTCATCCGGTTTCCAATCGAGCGTAATAGTCACGTTTGGAGGTACACCAGCGCCTGCGGCCGGTACAGCCCCAATCCGCGCTGGTCCGCCCGGCTTGCCGCGCAAACGGGCGGAATAGCCGAGCTATATCGGTGTTAGCTTAACTGAGGCGTTCAGGTTGCCGGGACGCCGGCGGACAAACCCGGGATCGAGCCTGATGACCGCGTTTCGCGAGAGTGTCGAAGCCATGATTCCGGCGCTACGCCGGTATGCGCGCGCGCTCACGCGCGATGCCGACACCGCCGACGATCTGGTGCAGGACACGCTGGTGCGGGCGCTGCGCTCGGAGCGGCTGTTTGTTGGCGGCGACGTCAGGAGCTGGCTCTACACCATCCTGACCAACCTCAACAAGAACAGGCGGCGATCGCTGGCGCGGCGGCCGCAATTCATGCCGCTGTTGGAGAACAATCCCGACGCCAGCGGGACCGAGGCCGAAAGCCGCGATATCGCCCGCGCGCTTGCGACGCTGGTGGAGGAGCAGCGCGCGGTGCTGCTGCTGGTGATGCTGGAGGGATTAAGCTATCGCGAGGTCGCCGACATCCAGGGCGTTCCGATCGGCACCGTGATGTCGCGCCTGGCGCGCGCGCGCGCCCATGTAAGAGCAGTTCTTGAGGGCGAACGCCCTGCGTTGCGACGGGTGAAATAGTGGCCAAGTTTACGCAAGAGCATTTGAAGCACGAGCATTTGAAGCGTGGGTATTTCAGGGAAACCACATTGCGGAGCCGATCGTGCTGCCGTTCACCCGCAAGGGCTGCGCGGAAGAACGCCGGGACGATTTCGAACGAGAAGAGACAACGACCATGACCGATCCGAAGATTCCCGTCACCGAAGACGAGCTTCATGCCTATGTCGACAATGAATTGCCGGCGGAACGCCGCGGCGATGTCGAGGCCTGGCTCGCGGCGCATCCGGAGGATGCCGCGCGGGTGCGATCGTGGCGCGAAATGGCGGAGTTGCTGCATGCGCGCTACGACCAGGTCGCCGACGAGGCGGTGCCGAAGCGGCTGGAGATCGAGCGCCTGGTGCGGCGGCCGCGCACATGGATGTACGGCGCGATCGCCGCGACGCTGGTGGCGTTCGTCGGCGGTGGTGGCGCCGGCTGGCTGGCGCGGGGCGTGGTGGCCGCGCCGTCCGCCCTCCAGAATCTGACGGCGGATGCGCTGGGCGCGCACCAGCTTTATGTCGTCGAGGTTCGCCATCCGGTCGAGGTGCCCGGCAGCGAGCGCGCGCATCTGCAGCTATGGCTGACCAGGCGTTGCGGCTGGGAAGTCCGCGCGCCGGAATTGGATGCGACGGGGCTGAAGCTCGTCGGCGGACGGCTGTTGCCCGGCCCCAGCGGGCCCGCATCATTCCTGATGTATGAGAGCGCATCGGGCGAACGTTACACGCTTTACGCCTCCCGCGCGAAAACCGGAACGGCGCAGATGCGTTACACCGCCGCCGAGAACTCGGGCGCGATGTACTGGTCCGAGGATGATGTCGGCTACGTGCTCAGCGGCCCTTCCGACAAGGACCGGTTGGATCAGGTCGCGCGGCTGGTCTACGACCAGACCGAGAAGAATGGCGGGTGAAAGGCGTATCGATTGGCGAGCGGACAGGGCGTCCAAATTCGGACATCAAGAATCTGAAATTGGAACATGGACGCGTCTCATTATCGCACCAGGTACTCACGAAAAGTTGTGGCGCGTTCGATCCGCCGATCGACGCAGGCGGCCTCGACTGGGGTTTTGTACCGCGCTGGTCCCCCACGTCGAGGCCGCACCCTTTTCACATTGCGCAAATGATCATGCCAGATCACTGCGCGGGTTATAAAGGTGTGCATCGCGCCATTTCTGCATCAATGCCTCCAGCTCCGCATCGTTCCCGTCCGGCAGCATGATCCGGGCAGTGACGAATAGGTCGCCGGCGCCGCCTGCTTTCGGCAAGCCCTTGCCTTTCAGGCGGAAGGTCCGGCCGCTCGAGGTGTTTTTGGGGATTGACAGCTCGACCGCGCTGCCGAGCGTCGGCACCCGAACCTTGCCGCCAAGCACCGCCTCATACAGCGTGATCGGCAGGTCGAGGCGCAGATCGCTGCCCTCGACCTTGAAGAAAGCGTGCGGCGCGATATTCACCGTGATCAGGAGATCGCCGGGCGGGTGACCCGGCGCGGTGTCGCCCTGCCCCTTGAGCCGGATCTGCTGGCCGGCGACGACGCCTGCCGGAATCTTGACGTTGAGCTCCTTGCCCGTTGGCAGCCGGACGCGCTTCTCCGCACCCTTGACCGACTCCTCCAGGGACACGGTCATGGAGACCGAAAGATCGAGGTCGAGCGCAATGCTGCCGGGGTCGAACTCGAAGGTGCTGCCCGCGCCGCCCCGCGCGCCGCGCGCGGCCGCCGCGCCGAACATGCTGTTGAGGATGTCCTCAAAACCGCCGCCGCCAAAGCCACCCGCCCCGCCGGTGCGGAAGGTATGGGTCTCGAAGCCGCCGGCACCCGCGCGCCCGCGTGGCCCGCCGCCGCCAGGAAAGCCCTGGAAGCGCGGCTTGCCTTCGGCGTCGATCTCGCCGCTGTCGAACTGCTTGCGCTTTTCCGCATCGCCAATGATCTCGTTGGCCGAATTGATTTCGGAAAAGCGGGCCGCGGCCTTTGGATCGTTCTTGTTGCTGTCGGGGTGATGCTTCTTGGCAAGTTTGCGATAGGCGCTCTTGATCGCCGCAGCGCTGGCGCCCCGCGGCACCCCCAAGACCTCATAGGGGTCGCGCATTCGTCGGGTCTCCTTCAGGGAAATCAGATGTCAAATTCGGGCGAAGCGCCCACCGGAATTTCATTTGGGGTCTTCGTGGCATTTTTGCAACGGGAAGAAGAGCCATTCAGCCCTGCCTCCACGGTTTCAGCGTGTGAATTTCCCACTGTCCGCGGCCGGTCTGGCAGGCGGCGCCCTGCAGCCAGCTTTCGGAGCGACCATTGACATAACTTGCCAGGAAATCCCGGCAGGTCCGCCCCTCCGAGGAATAGGCCTGGGCCAGCGGCGTCACCGAGCCCCGCGCGCCGGTTTCGGGATTTTCCCAGGGTTGGCTGGCATCCTTGTCGCCCCGGGTCAGCACGTCGGACGCTGCATTGCGGGCAAAGGCGAGGTCGGTCTCGGTCGGCGCCACAGAGGCCGGCTGTGCCGGACCAATGGAGCCTGTGGCATCATCGCCCAGTTTGGCGAAATTACCTTCGGTACGGGACAGGCTGCAGCCGCCGGCGCCGATGCCGATCAAAACCACCGCCATCACGACGCCGGCCGGCCCGATCCCCGATAGGCCAAAGCGTCCCCATGCCCTATATAGGGCGAGCCTATAGCGAGGCTGCAACGCGCTTCTGGCCGCGGGCGGGCGCAACTCGGAACTCCAGATGACGGACACGACCTCCATCAAACACCCGACACCCTTAACATCCGGTGATTTCACCGCGGCCGAGGAGCCGTTTGCACTGTTCGGCGAATGGTTTGCGGAAGCGGCGAAGGCCGAACCCAACGACCCCAACGCCATGGCGCTGGCCACCGTCGACCCCGACGGCCTGCCCGACGCGCGGATGGTGCTGATGAAGGGCTATGACGCGGCGGGGTTCGTGTTCTACAGCCACATCGCGAGCCAAAAAGGCCGCGAGCTCGCCGCAAATCCTAAGGCGGCGTTACTTTTTCACTGGAAATCGCTGCGCCGGCAGGTGCGCATCCGCGGGCCCGTGTCACCGGTGACCGACGCCGAGGCCGACGCCTATTTCGCCACGCGGCCGAAACAGGCCCAGATCGGCGCCTGGGCCAGCCAGCAGTCGCAGCCGCTGGAAAGCCGGTTTGCCTTTGAGCAGGCCATAGCAAAAGTCGCGGCCAGGCATATCATCGGCGAGGTGCCGCGCCCGCCCGGCTGGAGCGGCTGGCGCATCGCGCCGCTGCGGATCGAATTCTGGCACGACCGCCCGTTCCGCCTGCACGACCGCGTCGAATTCCGCCGCGACGCTCCGGATCAACCCTGGTCCAAGACGCGGCTTTATCCCTGATCGAGAGTTTGTAGGAGCCTATGCCCACTTCATCCAACAACGGACCGCGCCGCACGCTGCTCCTGACAGGCGCCAGCCGCGGCATCGGCCATGCGACCGTGATCCGCTTTTCCTCGGCCGGCTGGCGCGTCATCACCTGTTCGCGCCATCCCTTCCCGGAACAATGCCCGTGGGGCGCGGGGCCTGAGGATCACATCCAGGTCGACCTCGCCGACCACGAAGACACCTCGCGCGCGATCAAGGAAATCCGCCGGCGGCTGGAAGGCGGCACGCTGCATGCGCTCGTCAACAACGCGGCGATTTCGCCGAAGGCGGAAGGCGGCGCCCGGCTCGGCTCGATCGATACCGACATCGATACCTGGAGCCATGTGTTCAGGGTCAATTTCTTCGCGCCGATCATGATGGCGCGCGGGCTGATCGAGGAATTGAAGGCGGCAAAGGGCTCGGTGGTCAACGTCACCTCGATCGCGGGCTCCCGCGTCCATCCATTCGCGGGCGCGGCCTACGCGACCTCGAAGGCGGCGCTGGCCTCGCTAACCCGCGAGATGGCGTCGGATTTCGGCCGCATCGGCGTGCGCGTCAATTCGATCGCGCCGGGCGAGATCGACACCTCGATCCTTTCGCCGGGCACCGAGAAGATCGTCGAGCAGCAGATTCCGCTGCGCCGGCTGGGCACGCCGGACGAAGTGGCCAAGATCATCTATGTCTTGTGCACCGAGACGAGTTCTTACGTGAACGGCGCGGAGATCCACATCAACGGCGGCCAGCACGTCTGACCGCAGTTGTCGTTCGGCCGGCGCGCGCTTTGCGTGGCCCGTTGGACGCGCCGGATTGACGTCACGTCAAATCAATCCGCGCAGGATTTGTGCGGCCCGCCAGCGCAGGGCTGCGTCGGCGCTGGAGATGCTGGAACACTCATCTTCCCGCTCGCCGTCTGACAGCACCGCGTCGCAATGCCGGCAGGTCCGCGCCGTGATCGCCTGCGCCCTGCCGGCCACATGACGGCCCTGCTGGTAGCTGGCGAAATCGACGACGTTGCGCCCGCGCATTATGACTTTCTCAACCATTGCTGTCCTCGCGATATGTGCGAGCGTTATCGCAGAAAGGCGTCGCACAAACGTTCAGCGCAACGCTCAAATTTTAGCGGAGCAATTCGGGCGGGAGTCTATCGACGTGGCGCCACATTCTTAACCCTCCGGATGGAGACCGAAGACGCCAGAAAGACGAAGCGAGCATGCGGGTTCCCTACAGCCACTTCTTCCATTTGAATATCCAGTAAGGACCTACCGCGGCGAGAACCATCATCAACACCGCCAGCGGATAGCCGTGTTCCCACTCCAGCTCCGGCATGATCTTGAAGTTCATGCCATAGATCGAGGCGATCAGGGTCGGCGGCATCAGCACCACCGCCATCACCGAAAACAGCTTGATGATGTTGTTCTGCTCGAGATTGACGACGCCGAGCATGGCATCCAGCACGAAGGTGATCTTGTTGGAGAGATAGGAGGCGTGGTCGGTCAGCGAGGTCACGTCGCGCTGCATGGTCTTGAGCTGCTCGCGCATGTCCTTGGACCATTTGACGCCATCGACCGCGGCGGCGACGAAGGTCACCACCCGCCCGATCGAGACCAGGCTCTCCCGCACTTTCGAGGTTAAATCGCCCTTGCGCCCGATCGCGATCAGGATGTCGGAATAGCGCTTGGCGTGCCCGGTGCGCGCCGCGCCGCCGGGCTCGAAAATATTGTGGCTGATCGCGTCCATGTCAGCGCCGGCGCGCTCCAGGATGTCCGCGTTGCGATCGATCACCGCGTCCAGCAGTTCCATCAGCACCATTTCGCCGGTGATCCCGGACGCGCAGGAGCGCGCCAGCTTGTTTTCCACCAGCACGAACGGCCTCGGCTCATCATAGCGCACGGTCACCAGCCGATGGCTGGCGAGGATGAAGGTCACCGCCGTGGTGCGCGGATTTTCCGTGTCGGCCGCGCACATCAGGGTGGCCGTCATGTAGCGCGCCCCGTTCTCGATATAGAGGCGGCTGGAGATTTCGATCTCCTGCATGTCCTCCCGGGTCGGTACCGCGATCCCGGCCAGCCGCTCCACCGCCTTGTCCTCGGCGGCGGTCGGTTTCACGAGGTCGATCCAGACCGCGCTCTCGGGCAGGGCGTCCAGATCGGTGACGGGGGCCTTCTTCAGGGAGGATTCGGAGGGGATGAACACCGAGAACATGGGGGACTCCGCAACTTACAGGCAAATTAACCAACAGGTCTTAGCTCGATTCTGGCAAGCTTTTCGTGATGGTCGGACGACTTCCCGGGCGGCATTTGCGGCAACCCCATGGTAGGCGCGTGGCGGGGATTCGACGGCGAAAGGCACACAACTCCTCCGGAAATGCGTTTGGCGGCCGATGACTTGCGGCAAAAAAGACACAGCATACCTGCCGCAGTGCGGGACCGACATCTAAGCGCTGGAATTATTGCCAATTTCGGCGATAATGCTATTGCTACCGCGATTAATGGAATCGTGGCGTTTGAGGCGCAATCTTGGCGCCGCATACGCAAGGCCTTCGATTGGACCTACATCATGTCGTCGCTGAAACTAACACTGGGTGTTCTGGCTGCCGGCCTGCTGCTTTCCGGCTGCATGGAGACGGCGAGCTACGAGGCGACCAACACCAGCGCTTTCAAGCCGCGCGACAAGGAGTTGCTGGCCAAGATCCGTTACGAGAATGTGCAGCCTCCGGAAACCTTCCGTCGCGCGATCGTCGAATATCACCGCAAGGAAGCGCCCGGCTCGATCGTGGTCGATTCCGACAACCACTATCTCTATCTGGTGCAGAACGACGGCAAGGCGATCCGCTACGGCATCACCGTCGGCGAGGAAGCTATGGCGTGGTCGGGCATCGCCAAGATCGGCAGCATGGCCGAGTGGCCGCCCTGGCATCCGACCAAGAGCGAAATCGAGCGTCTCGGCGTTCCCACGTTCGTGGCGCCAGGTCCAGACAATCCGATGGGTTCCCGCGCGCTCTATCTCTATTCCGGCGGCAAGGACACGCTGTTCCGGATTCACGGCACCAACCAGCCGGAATATATCGGCCAGTCGATCTCCTCCGGTTGCATCCGGATGACGAACGAGGACGTGATCGATCTGTATAACCGGGTGAAGATGGGCACCATCGTCGTGGTGCTTGCACCGCACCATGACGACTCGCCGTTTAGTTCCGGTTCGCAGATGGCGCTCGGCGGCAGCACCAACATCGGACCGGTGACGCAGTAACCAACTGCATCGGGTCTTCGAGGACAAAGCGCCGGTTTTACCGGCGCTTTTTTGTTGGCGGCTTGTCGGTCGGCGATTTATCGGCAGGCGGCTTGTCACCGCCGGCATCCGGCGCGACGGAATCGGATTTCCCGGTTTCGGATTTGGCGGCGACTTCGCGCGGCGGCGCGCCGTCCGGACGCGCCGCCGGCAGCAGCGGCGCAACCTGCGGCAGCGGATCCCATACATTCCATTGGCAGATCCGGTAATCATTGCGCCGTTCCATCAGGTCGAGATGGATATGGTCCTCGTGGTACCAGTCCGAACCGGGCCCCAGCACGGTCGAGAACCGCGCGCACACCGACCGCAGCACGCTCTCGCGCACGTCCCGCGGCACCGTGCGATCGGTCAGCCCAATCGACCGGCCGTTGGCAAGCGTGAGGGAGCGAACGTCGAGCGCGTTGGCGCGGCCATGTTCGGACAGCCCGGCGCCGACGATGCGGTTACGGCCGCGGCATTCGAACGAGTTGAAATTGTCGAGGCCGGTGATGACGCTGCCGAGGCTCCTGGCCAGCTGTGTCATGTCGGTGCGGATCCAGTCGGCGATCGCCGACGCCATGGTGCAGCGGAGGATCGCCGCGGGTTTGACCGCAACCTTTTGCTTGTCGGTCAGGACCACGGCCTCCAGCCGCACCAGATCTTCTCCACCGCAGCCGCCGGGGCCATGGATGTCGGGAATGCTGGGGGCGATCGCAATCGCGTCCGTCAGCGCCACGCGGCAGGCGGAGGGCTGAGGTGCGCTCACGGCCGGCCCGGCGGCCGGCTTGTCCGCCCCGACAGATGTTTCCTGCCCGGCCGCCGGCCGGTCGGGCTTCGCCGCTGGCGCCTCGAGGGGGCGGGGTTTTGGCAACGGCACCGCAGCGGCCGCTCCGGCTTGCCCGCAGAGCACAAGCCACACCGCGGCAGCGGTAACCATTGCCGCTCGACGGCGCCCCCTCCTGCGACAAGGCCATTTGCGGCGCGCTCTCCCCGCGCTAAACTTCATGGCAATTCCGTGAAAAGTCGCGGCAAGCGATCGTACCTTGAGGAGGGACTTCCGTATGCGTGGGTTGATGCAAGACTGGCCTTTGCTTTGTCACCGTATTCTCGAACATGCGGCGACGATCCATGGAACACAGGAGGTCGTCACCCGATCGGTCGAAGGCCCCATCCATCGCACCAATTATGCCGAAATCCGCAACCGCGCACTGAAGATCTCGCAGCGGCTGGATCGCGACGGAATCAAGCTCGGCGACCGCGTCGCCACCATTGCGTGGAACACCTGGCGCCATCTCGAGGCGTGGTACGGCATCATGGGCATTGGCGCGATCTGCCACACCGTCAATCCGCGACTGTTTCCCGATCAGATCGCCTGGATCGTCAACCACGCCGAAGACCGTGTGGTGATGACGGATATCACCTTTGTGCCGATCCTCGAAAAGATCGCCGACAAGCTTCCTAGCGTCGAACGCTACATCGTGTTCACCGACAAGGCGCATATGCCCCAGACCACGCTGAAAAACGCGGTCGCCTATGAGGACTGGATCGGGGAGGTCGACGGCGATTTCAGGTGGAAGACCTTTGACGAAAACACCGCCGCCGCGATGTGCTACACGTCCGGGACCACGGGCGATCCCAAGGGCGTGTTGTATTCGCACCGGTCCAATGTGCTGCATGCCTTGATGGCCAATACCGGCGATTCGCTCGGCGCGGGCGCCGCCGATACGATGCTGCCGGTGGTTCCGCTGTTCCACGCCAATAGCTGGGGCATCGCCTTCTCTGCGCCCTCGATGGGCACCAAGCTGGTGCTGCCGGGCGCGAAGCTCGACGGCGCGTCGGTATTCGAGCTGCTCGACAGCGAAAAAGTGACCCACACCGCCGGTGTTCCGACAGTGTGGCTGATGCTGCTCAATCATATGGCCGCCAATCAACTGAAACTGCCTCACCTCCGAATGGTGGTGTGCGGCGGCTCGGCGATGCCACGTTCGATGATCAAGGCGTTCGTCGACATGGGCGTGACGGCGCGCCACGCCTGGGGCATGACCGAGATGAGCCCGATCGGCACGCTTGCGGCGCTGAAACCTCCCTTCGCCGAACTCACCGGCGAGGCCCGGCTCGACATCCTCCAGACCCAGGGCTACCCGCCGTTCGGCGTCCAGATGAAGATCACCGACGATGCCGGCAAGGAACTGCCGTGGGACGGCAAGACGTTCGGCCGGCTCAAGGTCTCAGGCCCGGCGGTATCGAAAGCCTATTTCCGCGTCGATACCAACATCCTCGACCAGGATGGCTATTTCGACACCGGCGACGTCGCCACCATCGACAAATACGGCTACATGCGGATTACCGATCGCTCCAAGGATGTGATCAAGTCCGGCGGCGAATGGATTTCCTCGATCGATCTGGAAAATCTCGCCGTCGGGCACCCGGCCGTCGCCGAAGCCGCCGTGATCGGCGTGCATCATCCCAAATGGGACGAACGCCCGCTCCTGATCGTGCAGCTCAAGCAGGGCCAACAGGCGACGCGCGAGGACATCCTGAAATACATGGACGGCAAGATCGCCAAATGGTGGATGCCGGATGACATCCAGTTCGTCGACGCCATTCCGCACACCGCCACGGGAAAGATCCTGAAAACCGCGCTGCGCGACCAGTTCAAGACCTACAGTTTCCCGAACGCGGCGGCGTAGAGCGTTTCCGGGTCAGTGGCCTCATCCTTCGAGACGGCCGCGGTTGCGGCCTCCTCAGGATGAGGTTCTCCAGCCCCTCGTGGTGAGGAGCGCGGCCAAGCCGTGCGTCTCCGGACGATGCTTCGCATCGCCTTGAGAACCATGAGGCCACGACAAGCGACCACACCCTTGCCCCGGGACAAGGCGAGCACCCACAATCCTCCTTGAATTTGGCTGTCGTCCATGGTCTCAAACGGTGCCGGACCGGTTTGGGCCGGCAAGATTCCAACCCGGCAGAATTGAAGCGATGGCCCGCAGGTTTTCCGCTCCCTATCAGTCGGAGCCCGTGTCGAGCCTTGCGACCTGGGCGCGCAATCTGGCGGTGTTTTCGGTGGTCGCGGTGCTGGTCTCGATCATCATCGTCCGCTTCGGCTTCCTCGAAATCAAACCGGCTCTCGCGACCTTCTTCGGCGCGCTGGCCTGCGCCGGCCTCTCCATCCTGGTTGGCCTCGCTGGTGCTGCCGCGATCTGGCAAAGCGGCTCGCGCGGCATGAGCCGCATCCTGCTCGCATTCTTCATCGACGTCATGTTGCTCGCCTATCCCGCCTATCTCGGCCTGCAATACCGCAAACTGCCGCCGATCCACGACATCACCACCGATCCGATCGATCCGCCGCGCTTCGACGCGCTGGCGCGGCTGCGCACCGGCGACGGCGCCAACACCGCCGTCTATGCCGGGTTGTATTCGGCCGAACAGCAACGGATCGCCTATCCGGATATCGAGACCGTCGAACTCGAGGTTCCCGTGCAGCGGGCCTATGAGATCACGCTGCAACTGGTCACCAAGCGCAAATGGCTGGTGATCGACGAACGCGCGCCGCAGCCGCCGCGCCGGATCGGCCGCATCGAAGCGGTGGCGCGCACGCCGATCATGGGATTCCGCGAGGACGTATCGATCCGCGTCACGCCCGATGGCGAGGATTCCCGCGTCGATATCCGCTCCGCGTCCCGCTATTTTGAGAGCGACCTCGGCAGCAACGCATCGCGCGTCCGCAAGCTGATCGACGACATCAATAACGCAGTCGACAATGCCAGCCTCAAGCCGCCGGTCAAGAAGCCCGCGGTGCCGACGAAAACGCCGCCGAAGGTGGTGAAGAAGTGACGCCCTCACCATTCCAGGGCGCGCGTTGGCGCGAACCTCGGACGCGCAATTGCGCATCGGGGAATCTCGCGCAACAACTTCTGGATTCCAGGTCTGCGCTATCCAAGTCGACAGTTGCCGATTTGGCATAATGATGTTTGCCGAATTCGGGTATACCCGAGTTCGGTCGGCGCATCCCGGAATGACGCCGGCTAGAGCGAGATGACTTTTCGTTGAATTGTCATCTCGCTATATCTTCTTGTTTGAGCATGATCTCCGCGCAAACGCGTTCCGCGTTTGTCGCGAGGGAAAACCGGTACCCACTTTTCCGGATCATGCTCTAGGCCGCCGCCAGCCTGTACGTCCCGCCGATCACCGGGTCGCCGTCGGTCGCCACGATCCCGCGCCCGACCAGATCCTCCAGATGCGCCAGCACGGAATAGCCTGCCGCTTTGGTCAGCCGCGGATCGATGCCGATATAGATCGCGCGCACGATGGTGGGAATGTCTGCTTCCCCCTTCGCCAGACGGTGCAGGATCGAGGCTTCCCGCGCCTGACGGTGGCGGATCAAGAAGCGCACATAGCGCGGACCCTCCGGGATTTCCGGGCCGTGACCCGAGAAGTACAAATCCTCATCCCGCAGCGTGAGCTTTTCGAGCGAAGCCATGTAGTCGATCATCGATCCGTCGGGCGGCGCCACGATCGAGGTCGACCAGCCCATCACATGATCGCCGACGAAAAGCATTTTTTGGTCCGGCCAGGCGAACGCCAGATGATTGGCCGTGTGACCCGGCGTCGCCACCGCTTCCAGCTTCCAGCCGGCCCCCTCGATCACGTCGCCGTTCTTCACCTGCACATCCGGCCTGAAGTCGCGGTCGGCGCCCGATTCCGGATTGTGCTTCTCGCTCTCGAAGCGCGGCCGCGAGGCGCGATGCGGTCCCTCGGCATAGACGGTTGCACCGGTTGCCGCCTTGATCGGCGCGGTGTTCATCGAGTGGTCGCGGTGGGTGTGGGTGACCAGAATATGGGTCACGGTTTCACCGCGCACCGCATTCAACAGCGCCGCCGCGTGGGCCTCGTCGGCGGGACCGGGATCGATGATCGCGACCTTGCCGCGGCCCACGATGTAACTGAGCGTGCCGGTGAAGGTGAATGGGCTCGGATTGTTGCAGAGAATGCGTCGCACGCCGGGCCGCACTTCATCGACGACGCCCGGCTGAAGCGGGAAGTTGCGGTTGAAGGGAACGTCGTCGTTGTCGGCCATGGAGCTTGCTCTGACGTCATTCCGGGATAGCCCACTGAACCTGGGTTTACCCGAGTTCAGCAATAACATTTTTCTAAGTCGGCAACAGCCGACTTGGGTGGGCCAGACCCGGAACCTCGATGAGATGGATTGATACGGCTCGAGATTCCGGGTTCGCGTCTTGGACGCGCCCCGGAATAACGGCCCGGAATTTACGAAAACGCCTGGATGCCGGTGATGGCGCGGCCGAGGATCAGCGCATGGACGTCGTGGGTACCCTCGTAGGTATTCACGGTTTCCAGGTTCGCGGTGTGCCGCATCACGTGATATTCGATCTGGATGCCATTGCCGCCGTGCATGTCGCGGGCTACGCGGGCGATGTCGAGCGCCTTGCCGCAATTGTTGCGCTTGACGATGGAGATCATCTCCGGCGCCATCTTGCCTTCGTCCATCAACCGCCCGACGCGCAAGGAGGCCTGCAGGCCCAGCGCGATGTCGGTCTGCATGTCCGCAAGCTTTTTCTGAACGAGCTGCGTCGCCGCCAAGGGCCGATTGAACTGCTTGCGGTCGAGCGTGTATTGCCGCGCGCGGTGCATGCAGTCTTCCGCCGCCCCCATCGCGCCCCAGGAAATGCCGTAGCGGGCGCGGTTGAGGCAGCCGAACGGCCCCTTCAGGCCGGAAACGTTGGGTAACAGAGCGCTCTCTGGCACCTCCACGCCGTCCATCACGACTTCGCCGGTGACGGAGGCGCGGAGCGAGAGCTTGCCGGTGATCTTCGGCGCCGAAAGACCCTTCATGCCCTTCTCGAGGATGAAGCCGCGGATCTGGTTGTTGTGTTCGGCCGATTTCGCCCACACCACGAACACGTCGGCGATCGGCGCGTTGGAAATCCACATCTTGGTACCGGTCAGCCGATAGCCGTCGGACGTCCTCTCGGCGCGGGTCTTCATGCCGCCGGGATCGGAGCCGGCATCCGGCTCGGTCAGGCCGAAGCAGCCGACCCATTCCCCGGTGGCGAGCTTGGGCAGGTATTTCTTGCGCTGGTTCTCGTCGCCATAGGCGTAGATCGGATACATGACCAGCGACGACTGCACCGAATTCATCGAGCGATAGCCGGAATCGACGCGCTCGATCTCGCGCGCCACCAGACCATAGGCGACGTAGCTCGCATTGGCGCAGCCGTATTCCTCCGGCAAGGTGATGCCGATCAGGCCGAGTTCGCCCATCTCGTGAAAGATGTCGCGATCGACTTTCTCTTCCAGATAAGCCTTGGTGACGCGCGGCAAGAGCTTGTCCTGCGCGTAGGCGCGCGCGGTGTCGCGGATCATGCGCTCGTCTTCGGTGAGCTGCTCGTCGAGCATGAACGGATCATCCCACTGGAAATTCACCGGGGACGGCTTGTCCTTGGCCTGAGGGCGTAAGCTCATGGAAATTCCTTTCGCATCAATGTTCTTCCGGATTGCCTCTAGGTTAAAGCGCTACGCGCGGAAGCGCAAATCCCCGATACGTCATTCCGGGGCGCGGCAACGGATCCGCGCAAAGCGCGGCCCGATGACAAGCTCCGCGCCAGCCCGGAATCTCGCGCGAGGATCATAGCACCGAGATTGCCCGATGTGCAGTCGTACATCCGAGGCTCGCTTCTTCGATGCGCCAGGAAATGACAACGTCTACCCTTCAAGCCGTTCGTTGGCCACGATCTCGATGCCGAAACCGGACAATCCCTTGTAGTCATGCACCGACGACGTCAGATTGCGGATCGAGGTGACGCCGAGATCGCGCAGGATCTGCGCGCCGACGCCGACTTCGCGCCATTGCCTGTTGCGGTCGGCTTCGGCGGTTTTCTCCTCTGGCAGCGGCGAGACCGGGACACCGGCGGCGCCGTCGCGCAAGTACACCAGCACGCCGCTGCCGTTCTTCCGGAAATGCTCGAGCACGGCCTGCATGCGCTTGGGCCCGGTGAAAATGTCCCTGACGATATTGGGCTTGTGAAATCGCGTCAGCACGTTCTTGCCGTCGCCGACGCCATTATAGACGAAGGCCACATGCGCGATCTCGTCGAACGGCGAGCGATAGGCATAACCCTGCAGCGGCCCGATCGGGCTTTCCGCGGTGAAGGTCGAGACCCGCTCGATCAGCTTTTCCCGCGCCTGGCGGTAGGCGATCATGTCGGCGATGGTGACATGCTTGAGCTTGTGGGCCCTGGCGAACCGCGCCACCTGCTCGCCCTTCATGACCGTCCCGTCGTCGTTCATCAACTCGCTGATGACGCCGACCGGCGGCAGGCCGCTTAGCTTGCAGAGGTCAACCGCCGCTTCGGTATGGCCCGAGCGCAACAGCACGCCGCCGTCCCGGGCAATCAGCGGAAATACGTGACCGGGCCGCGCAAAATCGTTGGCACCCGCATTCGGATTGGCCAAAGCCCGGCAGCAGGATGCACGCTCGTCCGCCGAAATCCCGGTACCGCCATCGGGCTTGTAGTCGATCGAGACGGTAAAGGCGGTGGTGTGATTGGACTCGTTGTGGGCCACCATGGGATCGAGCCGCAGCCGGCGGGCATCCTCGGTGGTGATCGGCGCGCAGACGATGCCCGAGGTGTGGCGGATGATAAACGCCATCTTCTCGGCGGTGCACAGCGATGCCGCGACAATCAGATCGCCCTCGCCTTCACGGTCCTCGTCATCGGTGACGACGACGAGTTCGCCGTTGGCGAAGGCATGCAGAACTTCCTGGATCGGGTCGGCCATTCAAGGGTCTCACTTTGAGCGTGGCGAGCATTAACCGGACTCGAAAGCCCGCACCAGCTTCATTACGCAGGGCAGGACGGCTTCCCTGACGCGGCGATACGGTAGCGACAAAGTCTGCAGACTTGCATAAGGTCGGAACCAACAAAGAACAAGGGAGACGGCGCGCATGACCTCCGGAATGTTTGACTTCGCACCATTGCTGCCCGCGGGATTGCCCGCGCCCGCGGCGAAATGGACGGGGCTGGCCAAATTCAGTTTTGTCGGCGGCAACAACGATCCGGATCAGGTGCCCGTCGAGGGCCTGATCGCTGCGGTAGATGCCGTGCTCAGGCGCGAGGGCAGGACGCTCGCCACTTATGGGCTGGCCAGCGGGCCCCAGGGCTACCTTCCCCTGCGCGAATTTCTCACTGCGAAACTGAAGCGCGATGCCGGCATCGCCTGTAGCCCCGACGACATTCTGGTCGTCTCCGGCTCGCTGCAGGCGCTCGACCTCGTCAACGCGACGCTGCTCGCCCGCGGCGATACCGTGATCATCGAGCGGGACACCTATCAGGGTGCGCTGAATCGGTTGACGCGGCTCGGCGTCAATGTCATCGGAATCCCGCTCGATGGCGAGGGCATGCGGATGGACATCCTGGCTGACGTCCTCGCCGACCTCAAGCGCCGCGGCGTCACGCCGAAATACATCTACACCATCCCGACCGTGCAAAACCCGACCGGCACCATCATGCCCGAGGGACGGCGCGCCGAACTCCTCGAACTCGCCGAACAATATGGCGTGCCGATCTTCGAGGACGATTGCTACGCCGACCTGACCTGGGACGGCCAACGCCCGCCCGCGCTCTACGCCATGAGCAGGACCGGCAACGTCATCCACATCGGGTCGTTCTCCAAGTCGATCGCGCCGGCGTTGCGGGTCGGCTTCATCGTCGCACCCTGGAGCGCCCTGTCGCGCATGCTGGCGCTGAAAACCGACGCCGGAAGCGGCGCGCTCGAACAGATGGTGCTCGCGGAATATTGCACGCCGCATTTCACCTCGCACGTGCCGAAACTGACGCGCGGCTTGCGCGCCAAGCTCGATACGCTGATGGAGGCGCTCAACGAGCAGTTCGGCACGACGGCGGAATTCGAAGCGCCTGCGGGCGGCATTTTCCTGTGGGTCAAACTCCCCGACAATGTCGACACGCTAAAACTCTACCAGGCCGCGCTCAAAGCCGGCGTCGCCATCAACCCGGGACCGGAATGGTCAACCGACAAGGCCTATGCCGGCAGCCGGCTGCGGCTGTGTTTTGCGAGTCCCTCGCACGAGCAAATCCGCGAAGGCGTCGCCATGCTCGCCGAGGTGTGCCGCCGGGAATTCGGCGTGCCGGCAAGAATCGCGAATGTGGAGAAACAGCTTCAAGCCTGAATTTTCTTCGAACCGGGCCCGCGCTGCAGCATAGCTCCCGGCTCAATTTGTAAGTTGTCAGGAACGGGGCCTTCCGGGCAAAATACTCCACCTTGCCGTGGCAATGTCGCCGCAGCACAGGGCAGCAGCTTCTGCCGGGGTCGGAGGATGCAACGGTTCATTTGCGAGCAAAATGTCGCTCATTTTCAGAAACTCCTGAATGAGGCGACGGACCCTGTGTTGCGCCGAACGCTGGAGGCCTTGCTGCTCTCCGCCAAGCGCGATCTCGCCCTTGTGGAATCGACGCTTTTGGGCGCCGAGGAATCGCCGCTTGAGGCACGCCGCAAGCGCCATGGCGACGCGCAGACCATCAGCCGGCAATTTCGGCCCGAGTTCGAGGACTCTTCGCACCCTTATATGCTGCTCGATCCCGCCCCCGGGCTGCACATCGTCGATATCAATGACGCCTATGCGCAGGCAACCTTCACCAAACGCAGCGACGTCGTCGGCCGGTCCTTGTTCGATATCTTTCCGGACAATCCCGATGACGCGCTCGCCGACGGCGTCAGCAACCTCTACGCCTCGCTGCGCACGGTGGTGAAGTCCGGCCAGCCGCATGCCATGGCGATGCAGCGCTACGATATCCGCGATCCCGACGGTAAATTCGTCGAACGCCACTGGCAGCCGATCAATTCACCGATTCACGACGGGGAAGGAATCCTGATCTATCTGCTTCACCATGTCGAGGACGTGACCGTCGATGTGCTGTCGCAGCCGGGGCGGGCCCCTTCCCTTGCGGATCCAAATCAGCTGCCGACGTGAAACTCGACATTGACCTGGCCGCTGCCGCTGGACGGAAAATACTCGCAGAGCTGCTCGGCCGCGCCATCGAAGCCGTCCCAGCCGAGTGCGGCGAACAGCATGATCGTATCGGCCATTCCGCCCTCGCCGTTGCACTTGATGGCGTAGTCCGGAAGCATGCCGATAAATTCGCGATAACGGCGTTGCTGCCAAAGTTCGAGGACGCGCAGGTCGACCTGGCGGTTGAATTCGCTCGCGATCGACGTCCAGGCCTCAGGACCCAGCTTCTTGTTGGGCCACAGCCGGTGCGACAGCGACCCGCTGGCGAGCACCGCCACGCGCTCGCAGGATCGCTCGATCGCCCGCCGCGTCGCCTCACCGAGCGTGCGGCTCTCCTCCAGCGAAGTGAATAGTGGCGAGGCGACCGAGACCACCTTTGCCCAGCCGTCCGGGTTCATGAAGTGCATCGGGACAATCGTGCCGTATTCAAGCCCGAGGCTTGAAACCTTATGTGCTGTGACACTCAGTCCGGCGCGGTCGGCCTCGTCGGCAATCGCTTCGGCGAGCGAGGTGTCACCCGGCAGATCGTAATGCAAATCCTGGATCATCTGCGGCGCTTCGTGGCTGGTGAAGGAGCCCCGATGATGCGGATTGGCATTGATGTGGTAGCCAAAGTTGGAAAGCCAGTGCGTATCGAACACGACGAAGGTCGAAACGCGGCGGTCTCTGGCGCGCCGGCCGAGCTCGCGCAACGCGCGTACCGCGCCTTCGCGCGCGGATTTGAGCGGGCTGCCCTCGACCTCCGAGAGCATCAGCGACGGGACGTGACTGACCTTGGCGGCAAGAACGAGCTGTCCCATCGAAATCGTCTCCGGTTACAGGGCAAGGGCAGAATTGCGACAGGAATTCGCTCTCATAAGCTAGGATCCGATCAGCATACCACGTGGCCCGGACAAGGCCGTCCGGCGGCGTTCACCCGGGATCGGCTTTCGCTGCGTGTCACGCTCAACTCTCTCGGCAAGCATGGTCGCCGAGCGAATGGGCCGTCGCGTTGCGGCGGATGGCACACGCGATCCGAAGCAGCAGCACGATCGAGACGTTGCCCTTCCCGGCTTCGATCTGCGCGACATAGCGCTCGGAAATGCCTGACTGACGGGCAAGCTCCCTGCGCGACATGTGGCAGACGCCACGCATCTCGCGCACGCGATCGCCGAGCTCTGCGAGAAAGCAGCTCTCCGAAGCTGGGCGGCCGCCACCCTCAAGGGGAGCAACCCCGGTAGTAAAGCCTGGGGACGACGCCGTCCCGGATCGCGTTTTGCGGTTTGCCACGTTCAACCCTTGGTCCTCTTTTGCATGGTCGCCATGCGCCAGGGCCGTCGCATTGATGCGGATCAAATGGATCGCGCCAAGTCACCACCGGGCCCGGTTCCGTCGGCTGACGCGCCGCGCGGGGGTCGCCGGCATGGCGCGGTTTACGGCGATCCTGTAAGATATCGCGACTGGTGAGAGGAACTTTGCAACATGGATGCCGCCGACCTTCGGGTGTTCCAGTCCGTTGCCGGCACGGGCAGCATGAACAAGGCTGCACTCGAGCTCAACACCGTGCAATCCAACGTCACCGCGCGCATCAAATCGCTCGAGGACGATGTTGGGCTGGCCCTGTTCGAGCGCACCAATCGCGGGGTCACGCTGACGGCGGCGGGCAAGCGGCTTCTTCCCTTCGCGGCCCGCGCCGCGTGCCTGCTCGAGGACGCCAGGCGCGCTGTTGCCGATGACGGAACGCCCTCCGGCGCGCTGGTTGTCGGCTCGCTGGAGACCACCGCCGCCTTGCGCCTTTCGCCGGTACTTGCCGAATTTGCCGCGACCTATCCCGCGGTCGATCTGTCGCTGAGGACCGGAACATCCTGCGAACTGATCGACCAGGTGCTGGATCGCGGCCTCGAAGGCGCCTATGTCTGCGGTCCGGTCGATCACCCGGATTTGCTGGTCGAGCCATTCGTCCGCGAGGAGCTGGTGATTTTGACAGCTCCCGCAGTCGCCAATTTCGACGTTGTCGCAGCCCAGCCGAACCTGAAAATCATCGTGCTGAAGGCCGGGTGCTCCTATCGCCTGCAGCTGGAGGCCATGCTGGCACGGCGCGGCATCGTCGGGGTCAGGCAACTCGAATTCGGCACGCTCGAGGCGATCATCAGTTGTGTCAGCGCGGGCCTCGGCGTCACCTTGCTGCCAAAGGCACTGCTTGGATCGGTCTGGAAGCACGGACGCGTTGGGGTCCATCCTTTGCCTGACAACGAGAGGTGGGTCGAGACGGTGTTTATCCGGCACCGCGAAGCCTTCGTGTCGAGCGCGCTCCGCGCATTTCTCGACCTGGCCCGGCCGGCCCTGGTCAGGGTCGCAGCCGCCGAATAGGTCCGCTCGCTATCACCGCAGGCGATGGCCGCAATCTGATCAAACCGTTACCTGACGACATTCGGCTCGTCGTAGGCTCGGCTGCAAACATTGGACAGCGGGCAGCCGTAAGACGACATCATGCAACCTGATCGCTCGGTAGCGCTGGCATTTGGCGGGCTGGCGGCGATGGCCGCCGCACTTGGCATCGGCCGCTTCGTCTACACGCCGATCCTCCCGGCGATGCTGACCGGGCTCGGTTGGAGCAAATCCGACGCGGGGCTGGTCGCTTCGGCAAACTTCCTGGGCTATTTCATCGGCGCATTGCTGGCGGGCCGGCCATTCGCGGTGGCCCGCCCAAGGCCCTGGCTGCTGACGGCACTGGCGATCAGCGCGGTATCAACCGCCGCCATGGCGCTGCCGTCTGATATCGCATCCTTCGTCGGGCTGCGCCTTGCTGGCGGCGGCGCCAGCGCCTTCGTGATCGTTTGCGCTTCCACGCTCGTCCTGGAGCGGCTGTCGATTTCCAGGCGCGGGTCGCTGTCCGCCATTCACTTCGCCGGCGTCGGCTTCGGGATCATGATCTCGGCGATCGCCGTTTCCGCGATGCTGGCATCGGGCGCGGGATGGCGAAGCCTGTGGATCGGCTCGGGCTTGCTCGCCATGCTGGCTGCGATCGGCGCGGCGTTGCTGATCCCTGCGGCAGAAAATGTCGCCGCGTCGCCAAAGCCCGCGGTCTCATCCGCTTCACCTTCAGGGATGGGCGCGATGATCGTGGCCTATGGGCTGTTCGGCTTCGGCTATGTCATCACGGCAACGTTCCTGGTCGCCATCGTGCGGCTTAATACAGAAATACGTGCACTTGAACCCTGGGTCTGGACGCTGTTCGGGTTGGCCGCCATTCCATCCGTGACAGTTTGGGGCTGGCTGGGAAGACAAATCGGAATCATGAACGCCTATGCCGCGGCCTGCGCCATCGAGGCCATCGGCGTTGCCGCGAGCGTCGAATGGGTGACGACCCCAGGGGTATGTTTTTCGGCGCTGCTGCTGGGCGGAACGTTCATGGGCATTACCGCGCTCGGATTCATGGCCGCGCGAATCCTGTCCCCCGGAAATCCCCATCAGGCTCTCGGTCGAATGACCGCGAGCTTCAGCATCGGCCAGATGGCGGGCCCGGTGTTGGCCGGATTCCTGTCGGAACGGCTCGGGGACTTTCGCGTCGCGTCCCTGATCGCCGCCGCGGCGCTCATCGCTGCCGCGGCACTCGCCGTGTGGACTTCACTGGAGCATGGAAAAGTGGGAACCGGTTTTTCGAAAAGATCATGCTCAAACAAAGAGATGAGATCATGATCCGATTCAACCTCATCGGATCATGATCTGGCTGCCGCTCGCGCCCGCCTGGGCTATCTCACTGCGAACGGCGCCTGATACGGCCGGCCGAACGGCACGCCGTTGATCACGGTCTGGACCGGCTTCAGCAGGACCTTGCCGTCGCGCTTGTTGTTGCGGGTGTCGACGAAGGTGACCGGCCCCTCCACCACGTCCATGATCGAGACGTCGCCGGGGGCGCCGAGCTGCAGCGTGCCGATCTTCGGCGCGCGGTTGATGATTTTCGCCGGCGCCGTGGTGGCCATGGCCACCACCTGCTCCAGTGAAAAGCCCATCGCCATGAACTTGCTCATCACGTTCGGCAGATACGGCATGCCAGGCGAATTGCCCGAGAATACATGGATGTCGGACGAGATGGTGTCCGGCGTACAGCCGCCGGGAATCGCCACTTCCGCCACCGTGAAATCGAAGCTGCCGCCGCCATGGCCGACATCGAAGATCACGCCGCGCTGCTTGGCGGCGAGCGCGGCCGGCAGCAGTTTGCCGTCCTGCACGATGTTGGTGAAGGCACCAGCCATGTTCGGCGCCCCGGAATAGGCGTGCGTCAGCACGTCGCCGGGCCGCAGCAAATTGAGGATATCGGACATCAATTGTCCGGTCTCGACGCCGCCAATATGCACCATCATTTTGGCCGGCCAGCCGCACATTTCGCAGGCCTGGATACCGCGCTTGAGCGGCTCCAATCCATGCTTGAAGATCACGTTCTCCGACATTCGCACCTTGACGCCGATCAGGAAATCCGGATTTTCAGCGAGCGCCACGGCGCAGGCTTCGACCTGCGCGTTGTCGATATTGTAGAGCTCCGCCACCGGGAATGCCGACAAGCCGTTATTGGCGATATGGAGAAACGCGTACATGCGCGCACGCGTCTGCGCCACGATAAAGCGGCGCAACGCGGCGAGGTTGTTGACGCCGGCGTCACCCGCCGACACCACCGTAGTGGTGCACTGGAATTGCACCAGCTCGTCGGCTGGAATGCCGATCGCCGAGCCGTAGGGATAGACGTGGCAATGCAGGTCGACCAAGCCCGGCGTTACCAATCTGCCGGAGGCATCGATCATCTGCAAGGCGCGGGCTGCGGGAATTTGCGGCTCGATCGCCTCGATCACACCCCAGCGGATGCCGATGTCGCGCTTTCCCCGCAAGCCCTGACTGGGATCCAGCACGTCGCCGCCCTTGATCACGAGATCGAACTTGTCGGCCGGCCCCATCGTAGCCGAAGCGGGCGTAACCAAACGCCCCGACAGCGCGGCGGCGCTGGCCCCCGTAAGCGCGAGAAAATGACGGCGTGACAATGCGGACATGCTGGCGCTCTCCCCAAGAAGGTTTCTTATCGAAAGATGATGCGCCGGGCAGCGGTGTTGCGCAAGATGCCCTATGACGCGGTCCACGTGCTGGCCCGGGCGATCACCGGCGCCGGCAACGTCGAACCCGCAGAAATTCCGTGAGCGCTTGTCGCCGTGAAAGACTATCGCGGTGTCGAGGGGATATATAATTTCGACAAGAACGGCGACGGTCTGCACCGCTACAACATCGTCAAGAACGACAATGGCAATATCGTCGTTGAAAGACGCATCGATTTCGACAACTGACCTTCTTGTCGGGATGCCCCTAATCCCACACCGGCGCGAAGCCGGGATTCACGAAGCGCCTGTCCTTCGGCAACGCCGCGATCGCCTGCCTGTCCTCATCGTCCAACCCTACATGGAGCGCGTCGAGATTGGCGCGCTGGCTCTCGCTGCGCGATGCCTTCGGAATCGCGGCAACGCCATCCTGGTCGAGCAGCCATTTCAGCGCCACCTGGGCGGCGCTGGCGCCGTGCTTGCGGCCGATCGCCGCCAGCGTCTCGTCGGAAGCGGCGCGGCCTTGCGCCAGCGGACAATAGGCCACCAGCGGGATCGCCCTCGCGGCAAGATATTTGTGCAAAGGCGTCTGATCGAGCATCACATGGTACTCGACCTGATTGCAGGCGATCGGGGCCTTGATCTCCTCGACCACGGTCCTCAGAAGCGCGATGTTGAAATTGGCGACGCCGATGGCGCGGGTACGGCCTTCCTGCTTCAGCCTGAGCAAGGTTTCAAACATCGCCGGCAGATTCATGTTCGTCGCGGGCCAGTGCACGAGATAGAGATCGACCTGATCGAGCCGGAGCTTTTTCAAGGACGCATCAAGCGCCCGGCGGATCGCATCCGGGGCCAGGTTCTCGTTCCAGACCTTGGTCGTGACGTGCAGATCCTTGCGTGCGACCCCTGCTGCGGCGATCGCCGCGCCAATGGCGTCCTCGTTGCCGTACATTTCCGCGGTGTCGATGTGGCGATAGCCGAGGCCAAGAGCGCTTTCGACCGCCGCGCGGCAGACGTCGCCCTGCATCCGGTAGGTGCCGAGCCCAAGGCGCGGCAGGCTGATGCCTTGGGTGTGCAGATGTTCCATTGACTTACTCCTGGAGGCGCAAAAGCGGCCGCTTGAGAACAAGGCGAAGCCCGCATCAATGCATGTGAGGCAAAACGACCGATGAGACAGCCTACTCGTCGTTTCATAGTCTGCCGGCAGCGCAATCTCAAAATCAAGATCAGGTTAGAATTGCGATGGTCGGGGCATTGCGACGATGGCTGGAAGCCAACGAGCTGTTCGCGATCATCACGGTCGAGGTGTGCACGCTCGTTCTGTTGTCCCTGCTCCCGGTGCTCGGCGGCTATTTGATCGTGACGCGCTGAGTCTTTGGGGGAAGGCTGACAGCTCAGATATGCTGCGCCAGCAATTGCCCCGGCCGTGCGTCTGGCCGTGGCTCGATGTCGACCGACCATAGCGGGCGGTCATCGACATCCTTCAACGTCACGGTCATGACTTCCGAACGGCCGTCGATATCGACGCGGCCGAAAAACTGCAGCCCGAAACACGGCGCGAGATTTTCGCCCTGTTCCGCACTGCATCCCCTCTGAAACATCGCGACGGGGCCGAAGGTATTGTCGAGTTCGCCCGGCGGCCAGGTACCCGCATGAAGCGGGCCTGACACGAACTCCCAGAAGGGTTCGAAATCTGAAAACACCGCGCGGTCCGGATCATAATGGTGTGCGGCCGTATAATGCATGTCGGCGGTCAGCCACACGGTATTCCGGATGCCGGCGCGCTTGATGAAGGACAACAAATCGGCGATTTCGTGCTCGCGCCGCTCCGGCGGCCCGTCGCCGAGCGCAATCGCGTCCATGCTGATCAATCCGATTGGGAGGTCGGCAGCGATCACCTTCCAGGTCGCATCGGAAGCCGCGAGCTCCTGCTTCAGCCACGCCAGCTGGGTCGCGCCCAGGATGAAGACCTCGCCCGGGTCGTCGCGCTTGTTCCAGGTCGAATCGCGATAACTGCGCATGTCGATCAGGAAAACATCCAAGAGCGGCCCGTATCCGATCCTGCGGTAGATGCGGCCGGACTGTTCAGGGATCTCGCGGATCGGCATGAAGTCGAAAAACGCTTGCCGGGCGCGCTCGACCAGCCGGGACTTGCCGTCTTCGCTGTAACCGGTCTCGTCGGCGGTGCCGATCGGCGACCAGTCATCGGTCACCTCATGATCGTCCCATTGCGCGAACATCGGCACCTGCGCGTTGAAGGCGCGCAAATTGTCGTCGAGCAGGTTGTATTTGTAGTTGCCGCGAAACTGCGCGAGGCTATGGGCTGTGACGGACTTTTCTTCAGTGACGATATTGCGCCAGATTCCGCCGTCCGGCAGTTTCAACTCGGAAGGCACGGGGCAATCGGCATAGATATGATCGCCGGAATGAATGAAGAAGTCCGGCCGGTTCTCCAGCATGGTCCGGTAGGTACGCATGCCGCCACGGGAGAGATCTATCCCCCAGCCCTGCCCCGCGGTATCGCCGGACCAGACAAACGAGATCGAACGCTTGTCCGCAGATGCCGTGCGGAAATGCCCGGTCTGGGTTTCGCCGGCGGTCCCGGTTTCACCGGGATTCTCAAAACGCACCCGATAAAAAATATCCTCACCCGGCGGAAGACCTTCCAGCAGCACTTTCGCAGTGAAGTCGTGATCCGGCAGCGCATCCGACGAGACGGCACCAATCATGGTCTTGAAGCTTTCCACCGCGGAATATTCCACCCGCATGCGCGCGGGCCGGTCGGCCCATGCCCACACCATCGCAGAACCGCCGGACACATCGCCCGACTGAATTCCGCCGGCGATCCGGGGACGGTCCGCGGCGCGGCTGAGATAAGGCCTGGCGAGACTTGCCATGCCTGCCAGCGCAACGGTGGATGCCGAGCGGACCAGCAGCTGGCGCCTCGTCAACGGCTTCCTCGCGCGTATCGCAATCGCCATTCAGGCACCCTCGTCGAATCACGACGGAGGGTGCCCGCTCAACTTGACTCCTGGCCGAAGGTTTTGCGACGGACGTGTGACTCCTGCACCTATGCCAGCCGTCCCGTCAGACGAAGGCCGTCACGGATGTTGAGCGACATCAGCGTGAGATTGACCGCGCCGGCGACAAGCTCGATCGCCTGGATGCTATAGAAGAGATTACCGAACTCCCCGCGTGATGCGAGCATGGCGAGGTAGAGCGCGGCCGGAACAAGAATGATGAGTCCATTTCCGGCGATGAATGGCATGCGGCGCTTCTTGCGCACTATCCTGGGCTCAGGCGAATGGCCAGCCATCCGGAACCCGGATGCTCCAGCAATGGCCAGTGCTGGCACAAGTATCAGCAATCCCCACGGGATCGACTGCTTTATGGCGGTTATCGCATCTAGTGAACCGAACAGTTCCGAAGCAACGGTCGACACCCAAAAGATGAGGATTGTCAAAAAGCCGATCATCCCCGCGATCGGATGAATGCGCCTAAGCATCGCTATCTCCTCCCGGTTCCGCCCAGGCGTCAAGACGCTGTCGGATGGCCCGAAGTGTTGCCGCGGCGATTTCGATCTGAGTGGCTTTCAGCCCATCCGCAAGACCGTTGGCCCACGGCTCCTGGCGCTTCATGGCCGCGTCAAAGGTTGTCTTGCCCTGAGCGGTCAGAAGCACGAGTTTCGCCCGTTGATGGTGGGGGTTGGGTGCGAACCGCACCAGCCCGTCGTCCTCCAACTCGTTCACCAGCCGTTGCACGGCTTGACGGGTCAGTCCCATGTTCCGCGCAATATGAGCGACGGGGAGCGGCACTGGGGACAGGGCCATCGCCCCGAGCACCTGCCAGCGCGCGCTGGTCAGACGAAGATCCGCGACGAGCGCATCACCGGCCACCAGCAAACGGCCGTTGAGGCGGAATGTCTCCAGGATCAGGTCGGTGATGGCGTCACGTTTCAACATGACTCCATATAGTCATATTGACAATATATTGTCAAACTGTTTACAGCACGAGACGTCACCGCCCAACGACGCGCGGAACAGACGCGTACGACCTAACGTTTCCAGTTACAGATGCCGCCCGACCTGCAGGGCCAGACCTGAATCCGCGCATCGAAGGCCTGCGCATCGACCGGATTGCGATGGGCGAGTTTCGTGCGCGCCGTATGGCGCGGCGGCTCCGCGCGCGGTTGCGTAATACGGGCGTTGTGCACAACGATCTTCGGCTCGGCCGCCGGTTTTGCACTGGCCTGCGCGGCCTTACCTCCGCGGTCGATGCTCACATCAAGCGGACCCGGCACGAAGCCTTCGGCAGGGCCAAGCGGTTTCGGCGAAAGCACCGCCTTGGAAAGATCGAGGCCAAGGAACTCGTCGGGACGGTACTCGTCGGCGGCCGACACACCGCTTCCTGCCAGCAGGGTCGCGCCAATGACCGCGATGAAAACATTCCTCAGGACCATCAATGCCTCCTGAAATGCACAAAAACAGCAATGGACAATTATCTAGGAAGCATCCAATGCAATTCCAGTAGAACTTGCCGGCAAGGTTACCGCGCCGATCGATCCCAAGGCCGAGGCACCCGCGCGGCCGGTACGGCGGTTTACCAATCGCCACATCCCGTCTAACAAAGGGCGTGCGCTGCAGCGTGTTCCGGCTTGGACCGGGAGGATGGGATTTTGCCGTGTTTAACTGGAACGACCTGGTCTTCTTCCTCGAACTGGCACGACAGAGCCGGTTGGCGCCGGCCGCGAGGCGTCTTCGCGTCGATCACACCACCGTCAGCCGCCGCATCGCCGAACTCGAGAAAGACCTGTCGATCAAACTGTTCGACCGGAAACCCGACGGCTTCGTGCTGACCGAGCAAGGCCACCGTCTGTTTGCGATCGCGGAGCGGATAGAACAGGAAGCCAGCAACGTACCGCAAGCCCTCGGCGCCGAGCACATGACCGCGACCGGCCGCGTTCGGGTCGTGACCATGGAAGGCATCGGCGCCTGGTTTGTTGCGGAACGTCTCGTCGAACTCATTGAACGCGAGCCGGGCGTGCTGGTTGAACTCGTGACCGAACGTCATCTGATCAGCCTGACCAAGCGCGAAGCCGACATCTTCATCAGCTTCGTGCAGCCGACCGGCCAGCGCCTCGTCGTCAAGAAGCTCGGAAGCTTTCGGCTCGCGCTCTACGCCAGTCCGGAATATGTCGCCCGGCACGGCCTCCCCAAGAACCGGTCGGATCTCGTCAACCACACATTTGTCGACTATGTCGAAGACCTGGTCGCCATTCAGCCGGTCCGCTGGTTGCTGGACGTGCTCGATCCGCTCGACCGTCTCGTTCCGCTCGTCGAGCATGCACGCACAGCAAAATGCGATTGCCGCAGGCGCTGGAATTGGCCTCTTGCCGCTGTTCTCGGCCAAGAAAAACCCCAAGCTATTGCCGGTGCTCGCCGAAGAAGTGAAAGTCTACCGCGATGTCTACCTCTCGGTGCACGAAGACCTCGAGTTCCTCGCGCGCGTTCGACTGGTGATCCGGCATCTTGTAGACGTGTTCGCCCGCGACCACGATTTTCTCCACAAGCTGTAACAGCCGTGAGCGAGCGCGACTGCTCCTGCACTGCTCGCGGATCAGATCGATTTCCTTGCTGAAGTCGAAGCGCGCCGGCAAAGCCTTGATGAGTTCTTCCTTCATGACCTTCTTTTTCACTTCCAGTCTGCCACCTTCGACCCGCGAGATGTAACAATCCACCATCCCGGAGTGGTCCTCGCGGCGCAGGATCTTTGTGCCCTGCGGGATGACCCAACGAGTTGGCAAGCGTCATTCCCTCGAGGGCCTCGATGACAAGCTTGTCGTCATTCTTCGATTTCCACCCCGATTTCTCGATCGCATTCTTCAGGGCGAAGACATTTTCCCAGGACTGCCAGGCGTGGCTTTTGGCCATCACCCGTTGCGAGTTGATTTCACGCGCATCGACGTCGTCGATGCCCATGCGCTTGTTGTGCTCGCGATGGAATTCGTCGTCCTTGTATTTGAGCACGCGCGGAAAGTTCTCGACGATGTAGACGCCCTCACCCGCGCCCTGCAGGTCGGCAGGCGCAATGGCCTCCATCGTGCCGCAGATCGAGTACATCTTCATCGTCTTTTCGAGGCCCATCGATTTCGCCTGCGTGTAGAAGGCGATCGACTGCGCGCCGAAGAACACGGAAAACAGCACCTCGGTGTCCTGCGGGATTTTCGCCAGATACGGAACCATGTCCTTGGCGTCGAGCGGCACGAAAATCGGATCGTTGACCTTGCCGCCGAGCTTTTCGACCATCGCCTTGTGTTCCCCGTAGTGGCTGTGTCCCCAGGCATAGTCGGGCGAGATGATGGTCCAGTTCTTGCCGAGATTTTCGAAGGCCCAGGGGGCTCCGGCTGCGGCCAATGCATAGGTATCCGTGCCGGTGCGGAAGGAATAGCGGGTGCCCTTCGATCCCGTCGCCTCGGTGGCCTCGCCCGCCGAGAAATAGATCGTCTTCAGTTCGGTCGCGACCGGGATCGCCGACAACATCACCCCGGAATGGACCGAACCAATGATGAAGTTCGCACCATTGCGTTCGATCAGCGATCTCAGTTTGCGGGTGCCGGTGGCGGGATTGGATTCGGTATCCTCGGTGATCAACTCGACTTTCCGCCCCGCAATGCCGCCCTGTTCGTTGACGAGCCGCACGGCCGCTTTCGCCGCCTTGTCGTGCCAATAGCCCCAGGACGCAAAGCCGCCGGTCAATTCGCAATGGCTGCCGAGAATGATCGGACCGCTCGCCTGGGCGTAGAGATCGCGGGTCAGCCCGAGATAGGACGTTCCTGCAGCGACGCCGCCGGCGAGCGCATGGGACAGAAAACTCCTGCGGCTGGCTCGGTACTTGCTCATCTCATCCTCCATGTTGCTTGCCGCGGTCAGAGCGAGACGCCCAGATAACGGTGAACGGTCGACGGGTCGGCGGAAAGCTGTTGCGGGGTCGCCTCGTGAACGACGACGCCCTTTTCCATCAGATAGATTCGGGTCGCGAGCTTGAGCGCTGTCCTCAAGTTTTGCTCGATCAAGCAGCACCGCGACGCCGCGGCTCGCGATCACGGCTATCTCACGACGGATCTCGTTGACAAGCTTCGGCATTATGCCCTCGGTGGGCTCGTCGAGCAGGATCAGTTTGAGGTGAACGCATCAGGCAACGTCCGAGCGCCAGAATTTGCTGTTCGCCGCCGGACAGCGTGCCCGCGCTCTGCAGGCGGCGCTCCTTGAGCCTGGGGAATCTCGCATAGATATATTCGGGAATGCCCGGGTCCGGACGACGTCGCAAGCCCAGAGAAGAGGTTCTCTTCCACCGTGAGGTTGCCGAAGATTCCGCGGCCCTGCGGAACGTAGCCGATCCCTTCACCGGAAAGTTCATGGGCGGCAAGCGTCGCCAGATCCTTGTCGTTGAAACGAACGAGGCCGCCCCGGCGCGGCAACAGACCCAGGATGGCCCGCAGCGTCGAAGTCTTGCCGACGCCGTTGCGGCCCAAAAGTGCAACGGTTTCGCCCGGGTTCACGTGAAGGGTGACGCCCCTCAGAACGGGCACACGGCCGATCGAAGCGGCCAGATCCGCAACTTCGAGAACCGGCTTCATTCCATGTCCTCCGGAGTCCCGAGATAGACCTCCTGAACCCTGCTGTCGCCCGCAACCTCGTTCGGCGTGCCCTGCATCAACAACTGCCCCTGCGCCATCACGGTGATGAGGTCGGCAATCGCAAATACGACTTCCATGTCGTGTTCGATCAGAATGATGTCCGTGGTTTTCGCCAGCCCGACGATGCGCTCCACCGTCCGCTCGGTTTCGCTCGGGCTCATCCCGCAGATCGGTTCGTCCAAGAGCAAGCAGCCTCGGCTTGTTGGCGAGCGCCAGCGCAATCTCGAGCAGCGCGACGTCACCATAGGACAGCGTGCTCGCGCTCACGGACGCGAGCCGGTCAAGACCGGTATCCTCCAGGATTTGCTCGACGCGATCGATTTGCGGCCCGGTAGCCGCGCGCCGGGCGAAATGGATTCGAAATCCCTTCATGCGCAAAGACCGCAATCCGGATGTTGTCCATGACGCTCATGCCGCCGAACACGCTCTTGATCTGAAGCGTCCGGGAGAGGCCGCGCGAGACGATTTCATGCGGCGCCTTGCCGACGAGATCGTTGCCTTCGAACAGCACGCGGCCGGACGTCGCCGGCACCATCCCGGTAACGAGGTTGAACAAGGTGGTCTTTCCCGCGCCGTTCGGACCGATCACCGCGTTGAGTATCCCCTTGGGAAACTCGATATCGATATTGTCCACGGCGGTCAGGCCGCCAAACCGCTTCGTCAGACCGTGAATCGAAAGCGCGGTGTCCATGCTGGTCATTCCGCTTCCGCGAGATTTTGCAACGCAGCCTGCGCCTCGGCCTTTCGTCGGTCCCGGACTTCGACAAGATCGCTGAAAATTCCGACGATCCCGCGCGGGGCAAGCATCACCACCAGGATCACGAATGCGCCGACGGCGATCAGGTAATTTTCCCAAATGCCCGACACCGCCTCACGGAACAGAATCAGTAGCGCGGTTCCGACCAGCGGTCCCAGCAGCGAGCCAATCCCGCCGACGATCGCCCAGACCACGGCCTCGCCGGACACGTGATAAAACATGTAAGACGCCGATGCGTAACGCCCGAACAGGGCGAACAAGGCGCCCCCGATGCCCGCCAGGAGACCTGAAATAACGAAGGCAATCCAGCGGGTATAGTAGACGTTGATGCCGATCAGCGAGGCGCGCTGCTCGTTATCGCGCACCGCATTGAAGCGCATCCCGAGCGGGCTTGCGACCAGGAAGGCGATGGCGGTGAAGCAGAGCGGCGCATACAAGATAGATGAAGTAATATTGAACCATGCGGTCGGTAAGCAGCCATCCGGCCGCCTTCCACAACGGCGGCGCGCTGAACGATAACCCGTCGTCGCCCCCGGTGATCGATTTTGCCGACATCGCGACAAAATAGAAGATCAACGAGAAGACCACCGTGATGATCGCAAAGTAGTGCCAGGTCAGCCGTACTGCAATTGCTCCGGCGAGCGCGGCCATCACGGTTGCGGCTGCGATTCCAAGAAAGAATGCCGGCCATAGACCAAGACCGAACTGGCTGATCCCGATGGCGACGCCATACATGCCGAATCCGAAATAGAGCGCCTGGCCGAAGGAGAGTAGTCCGACATAGCCCAGCAGCAGGTTGACGCTTGCCGCCAGCAGCGACCAGATCAGGATTTCTGCGATCACATTGATCCAGAACACGCCGCCGAATTGCTTCAGCAAAACCGGTGCAAGGCCGAGGCCCGCGGCAACGGCCGCCACGCCTACCCATTTGAGCCGCTGCGCCGTCATCGCGTCGCTCCGGCGAACAGCCCGCGCGGCCTGGCCAGCAACACGACGCACATCAACGCCAGCGACGTGATGCGTGCAAACGTCGGATCGGCGAAGCTCGATATCAGCCCCTCGAGCACGGCCAACAGAACCGCGGCGGCAACGGTGCCTTTCAGATTTCCGAGCCCACCGATGACGACCGCCATGAAGCTGACGGGAAGAATGTCGACGCCGGTTCGAAATTCCACGGTCGTGATCGGTGCGGCGATCGCACCGCCCAGAAGCGCCATCGCCGTGCCCAGGCCGAAGGTGAACGCACACACTCGAACCACGGGAATTCCGAGCGCGGTTGCGGTTTCGCGATCCTGCCGCACCGCGCGAATCCAAGTCCCAAGCGTGGTGCGCGACAGGAACAGAAAGAAGGCGACGATGCACAGCGCCGCAAAGGCCGCCGCGAACAGGCGATAGATGTCGTATTCGAGGCCGAACACGGGAATGGTTCCCTGGATCGGCGCCGCCATCCGGCGCGGTTGCGCGCCGAACGTCGCACGAACGCTTTCCTGCAATATCATCGACAGCCCAAACGTCGTGACGATCGTGAGCGAGGCAGCGCTGATGGTCGGGCGGATGATCAGTCGCTCGATCACAAGGCCGATGGCGAGGCCCAGCAGCGGCACCAGGACGAGCGCGATCCAGAAACCGGTTGTTCCGGCGATCACGAGTGCAAGCACGGTGCCGACCATGAAGAAGTCGCCATGGGCGACATTGATGATGTCGAGCAGTCCGAAGATGATGGAAAGGCCAAGGGCGATCAGGGCGACGATCAATCCCCAAACCAGCCCATTGATTGTCAGCGCGATGACCAGGTCCATGTTTCTTTCGTCCGTCCCCTTCATTCTCTAAGGCTCGCAACAGTTTTGCGCGAGCGCCACCGAGAAAACGTGCAAGTGCCTTTGCGGAAAAGATGTGCTTGAACCGACGGCAATTGCCCATCTGGAAGTCACCTCTGCATTAGCATGGATGCAGAAGGGCTTGCAGAAATCTGGGGTTACACGGCCTCCGATTGTAACAGAATGTGGGATCGAGCCAGGCAACATTGCCGGCTCCGAGCCCGTGGGTGCCGCCATGACCATTCGATATCCAGCCTTCAAGGCTGCCGCCTGCCATACCTCCTCGGTGTTCCTCGATGCCGAAAAGACCGCGGAGAAAGCCTGCGATCTGATCGCGGAGGCGGCCAAAGGCGGCGCCGAGCTCGTGGTATTTCCGGAATCATTCCTGCCGGGATTCCCGATCTGGGCGGCGTTGCAGGCGCCGATCTATAACCACGGCTTCTTTCGCGCGCTGGTTTCGCAGGCCCAGAAGATTTCCGATCCGGCGATCAGATCGATTCGAATGGCGGCGCGCCGCCACGGCGTCTTCGTTTCCCTCGGCTTCACCGAAGGCACCGAGGCAAGCGTCGGCTGCATCTGGAATTCCAATCTGTTGATCGGCGACGACGGATCGGTTCTCAACCATCACCGCAAACTGGTCCCGACATTCTATGAAAAGCTGGTCTGGGCCAATGGCGACGCGAGGGGCTTGCGGGTTTCCCCGACGCGGCTCGGCCGGCTGGGCATGCTGATCTGCGGCGAGAACACCAACCCGCTTTCGCGCTATGCATTGATGGCGCAGGGCGAGCAGGTGCACATCTCGTCCTATCCGCCGATCTGGCCGACCCGCCCGCCCTCGGAAGACGGCGCCTACGATCTGAAGCGCGCCATTGAGATCAGGGCCGGCGCGCATGCGTTCGAAGCGAAGGTCTTCAACATCGTCGCGTCGGGCTTCGTCGATGCGGCCATGCGCGAAGCGCTGGGCACCGCCAACCGGGCAAGCCTCGATATCATCGATGGATCGCCGCGGGGCATCTCGCTTGTGATCGACCCGTCGTGCAACGTCGTCGGCGAAGTTCTTTCCGAACATGAAGGCATTCTGTATGCCGATGTCGACACGGCAAAGGGCGTCGAACCGAAGCAATTCCACGACGTCGTCGGCTATTATAACCGGTTCGATATCTTCAACCTGACGATCAACCGTACGCCGCTTGAACCGGCGCACTTCATCGACCCTCCCTCCGCGAAACCGCAAACCGCCGACCACGCCCGGCCGGATCAGCTCGAAATCGGCGAACTCAGCCTTCGCGATCTCGATGGCTTCGGCGCCACTCAGCTAAGCCGCCATTCGCGCAGACTTCTGGTAACGCCACGTTAACCCGGCGGAAAATTCCGCCGGAGCCTTACACACATAATCAATTCAGTTCACTAGATTTGGCGCCTGCTATAGAGTGCCGCCGCCGGGTTGCATCAAGATAGTCCTTCGAAAGGATCATTATGCCTGCTGCGCCCAATTCGCTGCCGACCCGCCTGTTGCTCGTTTCGTTCGGTATCTTGTCGCTTCTGCTGGCTTCCCCGCAAGCCCGGGCCGAGGACAAGGTTCTGCGGGTTGGCACGCTAAAGTTGATCCACGGCATCACGCCCTATTTCTATGAGAAATTCGCACCACCCGGTTACAAGATCGAAGTCGTCCCGTTCGAGAGCCCGACGGATGGCAAGAATGCGGTGCTGACGGGAACCGTCGACACCTGCATCCATGGCATTGCCGCGTTTCTGCTCGGCGCCGCCGCGGGAGAACCGGTCGTGATCGTTGCGGCTGCCACCAATCGCGGCATGGGTATCGTCGCCGATGCCAAATCCGACATCAGGACCATCAAAGACCTCAGGGGCAAGCGCGTGGCGATCTTCCCCGGCTCGACGCAGGAGGTGGTCATCCTCGAGCGCCTCAAGGCCGAGGGCATGTCGATCTCCGACATTCAGCCGATCCGGCTTTCGTTCAGCGACATGGCGGGCGCGCTGGCCCGCGGCGATATCGATGCTTATGTCGGCGCCGAGCCCGGCCCCGGAATCAGCCTTGCGAACGGCACCGGCAGGCTGATCGAATATCCGTATTCGACCTCGATCGGCTCGCTCAACATGATCCTGTCCGCCAGCGAGAAAATGATCAAGGAGAACCCCGAGCGGATCAAGATGATCGTCGACATGCACAAGAAGGCCACCGATTACGCGATGGCGCATCCCGACGAAATGATCCAAGTCGCGATGCAGAAGCTCGGCCAGCAGCGCAAGTCGATCGAAATGGCCATCCCGAACGTCGAATTGACCTGGAAGATCGACGACGACTTCATCAAGCGCGCCAGGGCCTACAGCGAATTGATGGTTGAAAAGAAGCAGGTTCGCCAGGCGCCCGACATGTCGCGGGCTATCACCGAACAGTTCATGTAGCCGATCGAAGTGAACGAACACGTCACCACCATCTCTGACGGCGCGGAACGGGGCATAGCGGCCGCGACATCAGCCAATCGCCGCCGCAACCGGCAGCGGCTGGAAACGCTGCGTGCCTTCGTGCTCGGCGCCGGCTTTCCCATCCTGCTGATCCTGATCTGGGACCGCACTGTGGCCATCACGGGCACGCGGCTCATTCCGAGCCCGTATCAGGTGGCGGTGATGATGTACGATTTCTCGTTCGGAGGCATCTACGACGACGCCTTCAGCGGCACGATCCTGATCCATGTCTGGAAATCGGTGCAGCGGGTCTATGGCGGATTTTTCCTCGCAGCCCTGATCGGCATTCCCTTGGGCATGCTGATCGGACGCATCAAGGTGCTGCGGCAACTCCTGGATCCGACCATCTCGCTGCTGCGGCCTATACCGGTGACCGCCTGGCTGCCGCTGTCGATGATCTTCTTTGGATTGGGGCCGAATGCGGCGATCTTCCTGGTCTTCCTCGGCGCCTTCTATCCGATCCTATTGAACACGATGTTCGGGGTGCGCTCGATCGATCCGCGTCTGTTCGAGGCGGCTTCGATGCTCGGCTGCTCCGGAGCGGGAATGTTCCGGCAGATCGTGTTGCCGGCTTCCTTGCCGGCGATTTTCAGCGGACTGCGGATTGCCCACGGCTTCGCCTGGATATTGATCGTGGTCGGCGAAATGACCGGCGTGCCCACCGGACTAGGCTCCGTGGTGATGGACGGCCGCACCCTTTCGCGCACCGATCTCGTGATCACCGGCATGATCGTGATCGGGGCGTGCGGATTCATCACCGACAGGATTATCGTCGCGATCAGCAACCGCTTGCTGAGCTGGAGCCCGCAGCACCGTGAGTAACGCTGCGCATCCGGACATCCTCGCCATCCGCGGCGTGACCAAGCGCTTTGCGGTCGGCGACGACGAGGTCGAGGCGCTGGCGCCGGTCGATCTGGCAATCCCTCAGAGCGAATTCGTCTGCGTGATCGGTGCATCCGGCTGCGGGAAATCGACGCTGCTGCGCATCATCGCGGGATTCGAGGAGCCGACCACCGGAGAGGTTTCGATCTACGGCAAGGCTGTCACCGGCCCGGGCAGCGACCGCGGCATGGTGTTCCAGGATTATGCGCTGTTTCCGTGGATGACGGTGCGCCAGAATATCAGCTTTGGTCCGCGGCAGCGCCAACTGCCGCGCGAGGAGATCGAGCGGACGACCGGCGAATTCGTCAAGATGGTTGGCCTCGAACGCTTCGCCGACCGCTATCCGAACCAGCTGTCGGGCGGCATGAAGCAGCGCGTGGCGATCGCGCGCGTGCTCGCCAATAACGCCAACATCCTGTTGATGGACGAGCCCTTCGGCGCACTCGACGCGCTGACCCGCGAGCAGCTTCAACACGAGCTGTTGCAGATCTGGAAGCGCACCGGCGTCACCACCATTTTCGTGACGCATTCGGTCGAGGAGGCCGTGCTGCTGGCGGATCGCGTACTTGTGATGAGCGCCGGTCCAGGCCGGATCGAAAGCGACTTTCGCATCGACCTGGCAAGGCCGCGCGATGTGTCTTCGCCGGAATTCAACGCATTGCGGCGTGACATTGCGCGCCGGCTCACCAGCCATCTCGCGCTGTCGCGGGCTTGACCTGGTGAAGAAATTCATCGAACCCGCGCTCGCGATGACATAGGCTCACGCGCGCGGGTCGCTCGACCTGGTGCAGCGGCTTTCTTCTCTTCTGGGACCTTCCGACATGACCGATCCGATTGCACGCTCCGCTCCAGAGTCCGGCGCCGGGATGCTTGAGCTTCTGCGCCACTTCAAGGACGATCAGGGCCTTGCCGATCACCACGCTGCGGCTTGTCTTGAAAAGGCAAGGGCAGCCGAACCCGTGCTCAAGGCATTTGAGTATCTTCCCGTCGATGTGACGCGCCGGCCGGGCCCGCTGTCGGGCATTCCCGTGGCGATCAAGGACATCATCGCGACATCGGACATGCCGACCACCAACGGATCGCCGATCTACCGGAATCACATTCCGGAGCGAGACGCCTGGGTCGTCGAACGCTTGCGCAATCTCGGCGCCACGATCTTCGGCAAGACGGTCTCGACGGAATTCGCCTGGCGTCACCCCGGGCCGACAACCAATCCCTGGAATTCCGCGCATACGCCGGGCGGCTCGTCCTCGGGCTCGGCCGCAGCGGTCGCGGCCGGCATCGTGCCGCTGGCGCTTGGCACGCAGACGCTGGGCTCGGTGATCCGGCCGGCGGCGTTCAATGGCGTCGTCGGCCTCAAGCCCAGTTTCGGCGCCATCCCCCGCGCCGGCGTGCATCCCCTGAGCCCTTCGCTCGATCATGTCGGCTTCTTCGCCCGCCGCGTCGACGACGTCGCCTTTGCGCTGTCGCTGATATCGGCCGCAAGCGATCTCGATCCGCATGGCCGGCCCCTTCCCGCCTTTCACGTCGATGCCGGTCAGGGCGTGCCGCCGCTGGAGAAGCCGCGGCTTCGGATCGTGCGGTTCGAAAAATGGTCGCGCGCCGAGACAGAACAGCAGAAGGTGTTCGAGGCGGCGGTCACTAAACTGCGCGAGGCGGGCGCCGTTCTCGAAGAGCGCGAATGGAAGGAACTTGATTCCAACTGGAGTGCGGTCAATACCATCATGTCCAGCGAGGCTGCGCTGATCTACGATCCTCTCGTCGAACGCTACCCCGACCGCACCAGCGACTATCTGAAATCCGCCGTGAAGGCCGGCAAGGGCCACAGCGCTTTCGCCTATCTTGGCGCCAAGGCTATCCAGGAAAAATTGCGCTCGGCGCTGCCAGCGCAGATGTCCGGCTTCGACGCCATCCTGACCGTGCCGGCATTCGGCGAAGCGCCGGAAGGCCTCAGCTACACCGGGGACGCGGAATATTGCGCGCCATGGACCTTGATCGGCGCGCCCGCGGTGGCGTTGCCGGCGGGATTTGGCAAAAAGGGCCTTCCGCTGGGCATCCAGGTCGTCGGCTCCTATCGGCAGGACCTTCGCTTGCTGCGCGTGGCAAAATGGATCGAGGGCGCTTTAGAATTTGATCCGGGGATTCCGAAGATCGCGTCGGGCAAATAGCTCCAATCGCCCTCCTCTATCCGAGCATCTGGGTATCGCCGCAGATCGAAATGGCCTGGCCGGAAATCGTCTTGCCGCGCGGGCTGCACATGAACAGGATCTGATCGGCGAGTTGGTCCGGCGTCACGTAATCCTTGATCGAGGTGTAGGAGAACGCGGTGCGCTCCATCTCGGCGTAGGAGATGCCCCGCTGCTGCGCCTTGGCTTCCAGCACGCGGCGCTGTCGGTCGCCGGCGACGAGACCGGGCAGGATCGCATTGACGCGGATGTTGTCCGGCCCGAGTTCGATCGACAGCGACTTGGTGAAGCCGATGACGCCCCATTTCGCCGCCGCATAGGGCGTGCGCATCGCAAAGCCGAGCCGGCCCGCGGCTGACGAGATGTTGACGATCGAGGCGTTCTTGCTTTTGCGCAGCAACGGCACCGCCAAGCGCGTGCAGTTGAACTGCCCGGTCAGACAGATGCCGAGGCAGCGGTCCCAGTCTTCCGGATTCATCTCCTCGACCTTGGACGTCGGTCCGGCAATGCCGGCATTGTTGACGAGCACGTCGAGACCGCGGAGGTTTCCGGTCACTTCCTCGAACAGTCGCTTCACGGCTTTGCGGTCGGAAACATCGCACTTCGTCTGGGTGATGACCGGATCGCTCACATCAAGCGCCGCCAATGCCGTTTCATCGACATCGCAGATGTGAACCTTGGCGCCCTCGCGGACGAATGCTCGCGCGATGGCGAGCCCGATGCCGTTGGCGCCGGCCGTCACCAGCACGCGCAAACCCTTGATGTCGAGATCCATGATCGCTCCGAGAATGTCGTTGAAAGTCTCAGCCGGCAAGACCGCCGCGCGAAAGAATGACCTCCGCCGCGCCGCTGATGTCGGCGGCAATGCCGGCCTGCGCCGCGGCTTGGTCGCCACCAGCAATCGCCTTGCGCGCATTGGCATGAAACCGGATCGCATCGCCCTTCCCCAGCCGCTCGGGATTGGCGCGCAGATCGAGATTGATCACGGGTCCGGCCTTCAGCCAAAGCGCGCGGATGATTTCCACCAGAATCGGTGAATGCGCCGCCTCATAGACTGCGAAGTGAAACGTCTTGTTGAGCTCGACGGCGCGCGGCAGGTCCGGCACCGGTTGCTCGCTCTCCTCGCGCATCGCTTGTTCCGCGCGCGCGATCGATACCAGATCGCCGTTGTCACGTTGTTGGGCGGCCTGGGCGGCCGCATGGCCCTCGATCGCGATCCGCACTTTCGTCAGATCGCGGAATTGCGCCGCCGACATCAAGGGCACGCGCACGGCGCGGTTCGGTGTCACTTCCAGCGCACGATCGGCGACCAGCCGCGATACGGCCTCGCGCACCGGCATGATGGAGACGCCGAGCACATCGGCCGCCGCGCGCAGCGACAGCTTCTCGCCCGGCGCCAGCCGGCCGGAAATCAAGAGTTCGGCCAGTTGCGCATAGGCACGCTCACCCAGCGTCTGACGGTCGAGCGGTTCGACCAGATTGAGGGCGGCGGGCAAATTCAACGCGTCATCTCCAATGCGGCGGCAACATTCGAGAGAGGACTCGACAAGCGCCGCGTCTTTTGTAACTCTAACTGTGATCACAGATCACGGCAAGCCTCACCAAGCGCTCCTCGCAGAATGAGCGCAGCGGTTGCCGGAGACCGGGAAAGCCGCCGCGCGGCCGTAGCAGGGAGACGAACGCCGATGTCCAACAACAATCAATTCACGCGCCGAAGCGTTTTGAAGACCGCTGGCGGCATCGCGCTGGCGTCGGGGATTTCCGCGCCGGCGATTTTGCGCGCCCAGACCACCGATGTCATCCGGATCGGCCACCTGACGCCGCGCACCGGCTTTCTCGGCCCGCTCGGCGAATATGCCGTGATGGCGATCGATCTGGCGGTGGAGGAAATCAACGCCGCCGGCGGCATGATGGGCCGCAAGGTCGAGTTATTGAAAGAGGATTCCGTCAATCCGCAGACCGCTTCCACCAAGGCCGAGCGCATGATCGAACGCGACAAGGTCGCCTGCATCATTGGCGAAATATCTTCCGCTTCCTGCCTGACCATTGCGCAGGTCGCCTCCCGCAACAAGATTCTGTTCATCAACACCGGCGGCAATTCGGACGCACTTCGCGGCAAGGATTGCCAGCGCTACATGTTCCACGTCGAGTCGCAGAACTCGATGTATGTCAAAACCGTCGGGCGCTCGTTCCTCAGGGATGGCCTGGTCAAGGGCAGGAAATGGTACTCGCTGACGGCGGACTACGCCTTCGGCCACGACCTGTTGAAGGTTTCAAAACGCTTCATGGAAGCCAATGGCGGCAATTTCGCCGGCGACGATCTGGTACCGACCGACGCCACCGATTTCTCCGCCTATCTCTTGAAGATCCGCGATGCCAAGCCCGATCTGGTCGTGATCAATCTCGCCGGCAACCAGATCACCAACTTCCTCAAGCAATATGCCGAGTTCGGCCTGACCTTCCCGGTCGGCGGCTTCGGCTTCGACACCGCGCTGGCCTGGGCCGCCGGCAAGGGCAACTTCGTCGGCACCTGGCCGGTGGTCTGGCATCATTTGTTGGACACGCCCGGCTCCAAGGCCTTCGTCGCGGCCTTCACCAAAAAATATTCCAAGCCGCCGGAGAACCAGGCCTGGGGCGACTACATCGCCGCCAAGATCGTCGCGCAGACCGTCAACGAGATCAAATCGACGGATTCGCCTGCCATGATCGCGCATTTCGAGAAGGGCGCGAAGTACGATCTGCTCAAGACGCGACAGGGTTACTTCCGCGCTTCCGACCATCAATTGATGCATGAAATGTACGCGATCACCGCGCTGCCCGCCGACAAGATCAAAAACCAGTGGGACATCTTCACCTCGAGCCCGCCGGTACCGGGTCCCGACGAGGACCTCGAAGTGATCGCCGCGACCAAGGAAGAGAACAGCTGCACGTTCCCGAGTTGAGTGTATCGAGCCGTCATTCCGGGGCGCGTCGAAAGACGCGAACCCGGAATCTCGAGATTCTCCGATGTGCAATGGCACATCGTAGTTCGATGCTTCGCATCGCCCCGGAATGACGGTTTCCTCTTCCTATCTCGCCGGTCGGGACCAAAACCATGTCCGCCATGTTGTTAGCGCAGCAAATCCTCAACGGACTGCTTGACGGCGTCTACTATCTCCTGATCGCGCTCGGCCTGTCGCTGATCTTCTCGCTCGGTGGCATCGTCAACCTGGCGCATGGCGCGTTCTATGCGATCGGCGCCTACCTCACGCTGGTGCTGTCGCCCTGGCTCGGCTTCGGCGGCGCGTTCGTCGCAGCACCCGTCGCAGTCGCGTTGCTCGGCATGGTGATCGAGGCCACGCTGTTCCGCCGCTTCTACCGCTCCGACCCGATCCTCTCACTGCTGATGACCTTCGGTCTCGCCATGGTGGCGGAGCAGGTGTTGCGGATGATCTTCGGCGCCCCGCCACTATCCTATTCGATACCGCCGTGGCTGCGCGGACAGGTCGCGGTCGGCAGTTTCATCTATTCGTTCTATCGCGTGGTGCTGCTCGGCATTGCCGCGACCTGCATCGTTGGCCTTTGGCTGCTCCTGCAAAAAACCTCTTTCGGCCGCGTAGTGCGAGCCGGCGTGCAGAACCCGGACATGGTCGGCGCGCTCGGCATTTCGCTGCAGCCGTATATGTCCGCCGTGGCCGCACTCGGCATCGGGCTTGCGGGACTCGCCGGCGTGCTGCTGGCGCCGATCTATTCGATCCACCCTGCGATGGGGCAGGAGATCATCACGCCGGCTTTCGTCGTGGTGGTGATCGGCGGCCTCGGATCGTTCTGGGGCGTCGTTGCCGCCGCGCTTCTGGTTGGCCTCGTCAAGGGCGTGATGGTCGGCATCGGTTATTCCGCGGCTTCGACAGCGGCGATCTATCTGTTGATGCTCCTGGTGTTGCTGTTCCGGCCCCACGGCCTGTTCGGCGAACGCATCACGCGGTTCGAGTGAGGCGCCCTTAAGATGTGGAAGCGCCTACCCATTCCATTGCTGATCGCCGCCCTTACGCTACTGGCGCTGCCACCGGTACTGCTCGCGCTCGGCCTTACCATGACTTCCGCGACGGAAGTCGTGATCTTCGCCACCGCCTGCATGGCGCTCAACATTCTGGTCGGCCATACCGGCCTCGTATCCTTCGGCCACGGTGCCTGGTTCGGCCTTGCCGCCTATGCCGCGGCGATTCTCCAGCGCAACTGGATGCATGACCAGTTCTTTGGACCGGCGATCGCCGGCGTTCTGATCGTCGCAGCGGTCGCGGCGGCATTCGGATTCCTGATCCTGCGGCGGCGCGGGGTGTACTTCTCCTTGCTGACGCTGGCGCTGGCGGCGATGCTGTATGCGGTGTCGTTCCGCTGGACCGAGGTGACCGGCGGCGAGAACGGACTTGGCGGCATCACGCGGCCCGTGCTGCTCGGCTTCAATCTGGAATCCTCGACCGTCTATTACTGGTTTGTCGCGGCCATCGCCTTCCTGGTGCTGATCCTGTTATGGCGCTTCCATCGTTCGACCATCGGCAGCGTGCTGGTCGCGATCCGCGAGAATGAGCAGCGCGCCCGCTTCCTCGGCTATCCGACCAATCGTTACAAACTCGCGGCCTTCGTGCTGTCGGCCAGCCTGACCGGGCTTGCCGGCATCCTGCTATTGTACCAGAACCGCATGACCTCGGCGGATCCGATCTCCGTGGCCTTCTCCGGCGACTTGCTGGCGATGGTCGTGATCGGCGGCATGCGCAACTTCCTGGGCCCCGCGCTGGGCGCGCTGTTCTTCATCCTGTTCCGCGAATTTCTCGGCATCTACACCGAGAACTGGCTGTTCTGGTTCGGCCTGGTGTTCGTCGCCTTCATAGTGTTTTCGCCGACCGGGCTTGTCGGCGTCGGCGAACGGCTGATGGCGCCGTTCCGCAAGAAGTTTATCGAAGACGCCGCGATGTCGGCGCGCCGCGTCGACGTGCTGCCGCTGCCGGAGTTCCTGCGGCCGAAATCTCATGTCGACGGCGCGGTGCTTTCCGCCCGCCACATGGTCAAGAGCTTCGGCGGCATCAAGGCGGTCCAGGGGGTCGACATCTCCATTGCCGACCGCACGCTTCATGCGCTGATCGGGCCGAACGGCGCCGGCAAGACCACGGCGTTCAATCTGCTGTCGGGCCTGTACGCGCCCGACGAAGGCACGGTATCGCTGATGGGTCAGCCGATATCGGGACATACGCCGGAGCAGATCGCGCGCGCCGGAATCGGCCGCTCGTTCCAGATCACCAACCTGTTTCCGGCGCTCGGCGTCGGCGAAAATATCCGACTTGCCGTGCAGGCGCGGCATCCCAGCCGCTTCGATCCCCTCACGCCGGCGCTGTCGATCGATCAGATCAACGCCGAGACCGACGCCATCATCCGCTATCTCGGCCTTGCCGGTATCGAAACGGCCGAAGCCGGGCTCTTGTCCTATGGCGGCCAGCGCCTGCTCGACATGGGGGTGGCGCTGGCGACGGCGCCGCGCGTGCTGTTGCTGGACGAGCCGCTCGCCGGCCTTGCTGCCGCCGAACGCGAGCGGATCGGCGCCATCATCAAGCGAATCTCGTCCGATTTGCCGGTGCTCCTGGTCGAGCATGACATCGACCGGGTGTTTCAACTCGCCGACCACGTTACCGTCATGAATGAAGGCCGGGTGCTGCTCGACGGCACGGTCGAGGATGCGCGCGCAAGTGCCAAGGTGCAGGAAGTCTATATCGGTTCCGGCGCCACCGCAGTCGCCGCGCGGCCGCGCGAAACCGCCGCCCGCGCCAACGCGCTGCTGACGGCGGCACATGTCGACACATTTTACGGCAAGAGCCACATCCTCAACAATGTCAGCTTCACGCTGCACGAGAATGAAATCATTGCGCTATTGGGGCGCAACGGCGCCGGCAAGTCGACGCTGCTGAAGACGCTGATCGGCATCGCGCCGGCCTCAAACGGCTCGATCAAGCTCTCGGATAGTGAATTGATCGGTAGTTCATCCGCGCAAGTAGCTCGCCTCGGCATCGGCTATGTGCCGCAGGGCCGCGGCCTGTTCGCGGGCATGAGCGTGGAACAGAATCTCGAGCTCGGCGGCTTGAAGCGCCAGAGCGGTAACGGCGTGCACTGGACCAGGGAACGCATCTACGAATACTTCCCGCGAATCCGCGAACGCCTCGACAGCCCGGCGGATTACCTTTCCGGTGGCGAGCAGCAGATGGTCGCCGTGGCGCGGGCGCTGTCGGGCGACGTGCGGGTCCTGCTGCTCGACGAGCCATTCGAAGGCCTTGCGCCGGCGGTGATCGAGCAATTGTTCGAAACCTTCGACCGCCTGCGCAAGGAAATCGCCATCATCATCGTCGATCACCATCTCGATCTGGCGCTGGCCCTGTCCGACACCACGGTGGCGCTGGAGCGCGGCCAGATGATCCATCAGGGGCCGTCAAAGGCGCTCCGCGACGATCTCGATCTGCGCCGCAAGGTGCTTTGGCTGTGAGGAGCAAATGAAACAGGAAAATCGGCACGTCGCCATCGTAGGCTCTGGCCTGATCGGGCGCGCCTGGGCCGCGATCTTTGCCCGCGCGGGGTGGAATGTGCGGCTAACCGATCCGCATGTCCCGACGCTCAAGGCCGCGCCCCGCCTGATCCGCGACGAGCTGCATGCGCTGGCCCGCCATGGGCTGGCCGACGATCCCGACGGCGCGGTGGCGCGGGTCTCGGTTGCCGCCAATCTCGAGGAGGCCGTGAGGGACGTCGAATTCATCCAGGAAAACGGGCCCGAGAAAGTCGAGGAGAAGCAAATCATCTTTGCCCAACTCGACAAATTGGCACCGAAGGATGCGCTCTTGGTGTCTTCGACCTCGGCGATCACAGCCTCGCGCTTCACGGAAAAACTCCCGGGTCGCGCGCGCTGCCTGGTCGGCCACCCCGTCAATCCGCCGCATCTGGTGCCGTTGGTTGAATTGTGCGGCGCGCCCTGGACCTCTCCCGAAGCGATCGACCGCGCCCGCACGATCTACCGCGAGATCGGGCAAGTGCCGGTCACCATCAACCGCGAGATCAACGGCTTTGTGCTGAACCGCCTGCAAGGTGCGCTGCTTGCTGAAGCTTTTCGCCTGGTCGGCGAAGGTTTTATTTCGGCGGAAGACCTCGATCACACGGTGAAGGATGGTCTCGGCTTGCGCTGGTCGTTTCTCGGCCCGTTCGAGACCATCGAGCTCAATGCGCCCGGCGGCATTCCGGACTACTGCGCGCGCTATACCGGCTTCTACAAGGAGTTGGCCTCCGCTGCGGCCGGACCCAGCGTCTACGAAAGCCCGAATGTCGACCGGGTGATCGCGGCGTGGCCGCATCAGCCGGCGCCGGAACGCATCGCCGAACTGACGGCGCGCCGCAACGAACGCCTCGCCGCGCTTGCGGCGCACAAGGCTGCCCAGAAAGACAAATCCTGAACTTTGACCCTCACAAGAAAGAGAGCAAGAGCATGAGCCGCAAAGTCATCATCACCTGCGCCGTGACCGGCGCGATCCACACCCCCTCGATGTCGAAGGCCTTGCCGGTGACGCCGCAGGAAATCGCCGATGCCGCGGTCGACGCCGCCGAGGCGGGTGCTGCGATCGTGCACCTGCACGCCCGCAATCCCAAGACCGGTCAGCCCGACCAGAGCCCAGAAGCCTTCGCGCCGTTTCTGAAGATCATCAAGCAACGCTCGAACTGCGTGATCAATCTCACCACCGGCGGTGCGCCGACCATGACGGTGGACGAACGGGTCCGCCCGGCCGCGGTCTACAAGCCGGAAGTCGCCTCGCTCAACATGGGCTCGATGAATTTCGCCTTCTTCGGCATGCTCAACCGATTCAAGAAGTTCGAGCACGACTGGGAGCTCAAGCATCTTCAGAACAAGGACATCGTGTTCCGCAATACCTTTCAGGACATCGAATATGTCCTTAGAACTCTTTCGGAAACCGGCACGCGCTTCGAGTTCGAGTGCTACGACACCGCCCATCTCTACAACCTCAACTACTTTCTCGAACAGGGCATGGTGAAGCCGCCGCTGTTCGTGCAGACGGTGTTCGGCCTGCAGGGCGGAACCGGCGCGCACCCCGAGGACGTGCTGCACATGAAGCGCACCGCGGACCGGCTGTTCGGCGACAAGATGGTGTGGTCGGTGCTGGGCGCCGGGCGCAATCAACTCCCGATCGCGGCGATGGCGGCGGCCATGGGCGGCAATATCCGCGTCGGGCTGGAAGACTCGCTGTGGGCGGCGCCCGGGCGGATGGCGGCTTCGAACGCGGAACAGGTGATACTTGCCCGCAAGATTATCGAAGGCCTCGGCCTTCAGGTCGCAACCTCGGACGAAGCCCGCGAAATTCTCGACTTGAAGGGCGGCGACAAGCTGGAGGTTTGATACCGCGGGGCGGCTTCAACGCCATCGGACCGAGCCGGCGCTTGGGCTGGCTCCGGAGGGCCTCGGCCCGGTACCGTTGCCAAAAGACCCTCGGGACCAGCCAAGCCGGCAACGTGCCGACGCCGCGCACCGGGCCACGACCGACCCGTACAATCCGATTCCATTGCAGCCAAAAACCGCTTGCCTGGAGGTGCTCGGACAGACCAAGTTCTACAGACCAACTTCTTATGTGTGGCGCTTGCGATTCAATGCCGGATGGATGTTGAAGAGACAGGGAGCTTGAGAATGCACTCGCCTTCGTCCGCCCCTGCCATGCGCCAAATTGGCATGTGGGTCAATCACGAGATCGCGACGCTCTATCCGGGCTGTTTCGCGCTGGTAATGGCCACCGGAATTATCTCCAACGCTCTATTCTTTGAAGGCTATCGCGCATGGGCCGACGCGCTGTTTGCGATAAATCTGATCGCCTATCCCTGCCTCGTACTTCTGACAGGCTCGCGTTTTGCCTTGTTCGCGCGGGCGTTGTGGGCCGATCTCATCAATCCTCGTCTCATCTTTTCCTTTTTTACCATTGTGGCGGGAACCGACGTCCTTGGCATCGGGATCAGCTTGCGGGGATACGCGACCGCTGCTCTTTTCATGTGGTTGTTCGCGCTCGTCGCCTGGTTCGTCCTCATCTATTTCAGCTTTGCGGTGCTTATCTTTCTCAATACCGCTCATGGTGCCAACGTCGTACATGGCGGCTGGCTCATCGCAATCGTTGGCACCGAATCGCTGGTTATCCTCGGCACAATCATCGCGCCGGGATTAGGCAGCCTTAGTTCTGCGGTGTTCGTGCTCATCCATATGCTATGGGGCGTGGGGCTCGCACTCTACGGCATCTTCATCACCCTTTTCGCTTACCGTATCTTCTTCTTCGATGTGGAGCCTGAAGACGTCACGCCGTTATTGTGGGTGGTCATGGGCGCTGCCGCCATCGCGACCAATGCCGGATCGACACTTATTCTGACCGACAGCGGCATGCCCTTCCTGAATTCGATGCGACCGTTCATCGATGGGGTAACCCTCGTCATGTGGGGGTGGGCGACGTGGTGGATTCCTCTGCTGTTGTTGTTCGGGATATGGAAGCACGGCATTCACCGTGTACCGCTGACGTATACGCCGATGTTCTGGAGCCTCGTCTTCCCGCTCGGGATGTATGCTTTGGCGAGCCGGCGATTGTCGCTTGCGGCGGATTTTTCGCAGCTGAGGACGATATCTCAGGCTATGGTCTGGGTAGCCCTTGCCGCTTGGGCCACGACCGGCTTGGCCTTCGTCGTCGCCTCGTGGCGGAGCTTTCAGGATTTCGCCCGATCGGGCTCGGTCATCCGATTGAATTGACACGATCCTCACGCGGGGAGAGCGTTTCCGCGTCGTCGGACCGGAAGGACAATCTCACCACGTCGCCTATGATTGTTCTGCGGAAGCCACCGCGCGAAGACCCTCCAGCGCCGGGAGTGTCACCGTTTCGTCCGAATTTGCACCATAGACCGCATAAGCCGGGTAGGAGAATTCCGGCGCGCCGTACACCCGGTGGAGCCGGCCATTCTCAAGATGCGATTGTACCGCGCGCATCCGAAAGTAACCCGTCCCTCCGGCCTCCAGGATGTAGTCACGCGCGAGTGGACCCAGCCCGACAAACAGGCCGGGGTTCGTCGCCTCCGGGAAGCTGACGCTGTGATTGAGCGCGAAATCAGCGCCCCAATCGACATAGACGTAGTTGGCCTGGACGGCCGTCTCAACGTCGAGGCGCAAACGGCTGGCGCCCGGATCGGTCGTCACCAGCACAAGCTTCTCCTCGAACAACAACTCGATCTTCAACCCGGGGCGGTGCTGCGGCGCATACAAGACGGCGATGTCGAGGACGCCCTCCGCCACCTGTGTCATCAGGCTTTCAGGCACACCGACCTGCGCACGTAGTGCGAGATCCGGAGCCGATCGTCGCATCCACAGCATCCACTTGAGAAGCCAGGGATCCCATAGGCTGAGTTCGCCGCCTAATGCCAGCATGGCGCGGTGACCAGGCGGAACCGCAACTTTTTGCCGCGCGCGCTCCCACAATTGCACGAAGCTTGGCGCATACCGCAGGAACTGCTCGCCCTCCGGAGTGAGCACCGCCCCGGCTTTGTTGCGCACGAACAAAGGTCGACCAAGCCGCTGCTCAAGCAAGCGAATTCGGGCACTCACCGTGGTCTGGCCAACATTCAGCCGCTCGGCAGCGCGGACGAAATTGCCGCTGTTGACGATTTCGAGGAATGTCCTGACGATTTCCGTATCCATGACGGAAACAATAGCAAAAATCTTGCTGCCAATGGCCAATAATTTTCGTTTGCTTGGATCAACCCGACCGATCAAGCTGCCGTTCGTACAGACCGGCACTTCGGTACGCGCCGTTATTTGGTTGATGAGGAACAGATGACCCTGGAAAGCAATTCGAACTCTCAGAAGGCGCTGGGGCGTGATACGCGGGAACTCGGATTGGGACGACCCCACAACACGCTGTCTCGCCTTCGCGCCTTTTCAAGCAAGGCTCCGAAGAACCCTTCGCAGATTCGATGGGAACGCCGATGGACTGCCGCGTCCGGCGCGTGGTTCGCGGTGCTGCTGGCGGTTCTGTTCGGCGGATTGGACTGGCAGGCCAGCCTCATGGTGGCAGCGACCGCATTCATGCTCGCCCGCGGTGGTGATATGCTGGATCAATACGCCGAATAGGCAGTCCGTGCGCGACGACGGCGCACACCTCACGGCGGCCGCGGACCTCCAATTGGGCAAGCCGGCTTCAAAGTGCTTCTGACCATGTCTGCAACCCTCAAGAAGAGGTGGCCTTTCGGGTAAGCTTACAAGAAGAGGCGTTCGGTGGTGATCATTCGATCCTCAAACGAGGTCGCTCGCGTCACGCTGCTTAAGCGCTTTCCGGTGCCCAGGAATTTTGGTGTCTCACCGGAGTCACGCATCAAGCGAGGAAGGGCGTGGCCAGCCCCACGCGGCGCGATGCGGGTCAAACAGTTTGATGTCTATCGCTACGATCCGGACTCTGAAAGCAATCCGCGCATCGATACGTTCCAAGTCGATCTCGACGACTGCGGCCCAATGGTTCTGGACGCCCTCATCTGGATCAAGAACAAAATCGATCCGACCCTCACCTTCCGCCGCTCTTGTCGCGAGGGCGTCTGCGGTTCGTGCGCGATGAACGTCGATGGCTCAAACTGGCTGGCTTGCACGAGGTTCATTTCCGACTTGGCCACGCCGGCGAGCATCTATCCGCTGGCGAATATGAGGATCATCAAGGATCTGGTCCCGGACCTTACCCACGCCTTCGCGCAATACAGCCTTATCGAGCCGTGGCTTCGTTCGAGGACACCGGAGCCCGAGCGGGAACGGCTTCAAACGCCCGCGGAGCGAAGCAAACTCGACGGCCTGTACGAATGCATTCTCTGCTTCTGCTGCACTTCGGGTTGCCCGAGCCACTGGTAGAACGGCGACCGTTTCCTGGGTCCTGCAGTCCTCCTTCAAGCCAACCGCTGGCTGGCTGACAGTCGCGACGAGGCAACAGGCGAGCGGCTCGACAGCCTCGAAGATCCATTCCGACTCTATCGGTGCCATACCATTCTCAACTGCACGCGGACCTGCCCCAAGGGGTTGAATCCGGGAAAGGCCATTGCCGACATCAAGAAGATGCTGATCGAACGCCACAGCTAACGGAAGTATCAACAAATGGCAAACACTCCATCAACGCGCACGCGACCGCTTTCTCCCAACATTCAGATCTATAGGCCGCAGCTCACCTCGGTGCTGTCGATTGCGAACAGGATAACCGGAGTCCTCTTGAGCGCGTATGCCGTCGCGCTGGTCATGTGGCTGGTCGCAGCGGCAGCCGGACCGCACGCCTACGCCACAGTACATGTCTTCATCCAGTCATGGGCCGGCCAGATCTTGCTGTTCGGCTGCACATTCTGCTTTTTCCTGCATCTCTGCGGCGGCATGCGGCATCTGGCCTGGGACGCCGGCTACGGCTTCGATCTCGGCGCAATTTACGCCTCGGGATGGGCGGTGGTGGCAGTGAGTATGGCGCTCACGGTGCTCACTTGGGCCATCAGCATTGTCTTGGCGGGATATAGCCGATGAACAGGGAATACATGCGTTCACCGCTCGGCCGCGCGCTTGGCCTCGGCTCGGCCAAGGACGGTGTCGAGCATTGGTGGCTTCAGCGCGTCTCGGCAATAGCGCTGGTGCCATTGACGGTATGGTTCGCCGCTTCGATCATGGTGCAGACGCGCAACGACTACGACGTGTTCATTGTCTGGCTTAAGACGCCGGCTGCATCTACTTTGATGACGCTGCTCGTGGGCGCTCTGTTCTATCATACGGCGCTCGGTCTCCAGGTAGTGATCGAGGATTACGTCCACTCCGCGATGAAGATTCCGGCACTGGTGGGAATGCGCCTTGGCTGTGTTGCGCTGGCGGTCGCCGGCATCCTGGCCATTCTGAAGATCGCATTTGGCAGCTGATCGATGTGTCGCGGCCGTGCCCGCAAGTCATGGATCGGCGGGCGCCGCGATCGGGAACGCGGCAAGAGATTCAGAGTTGAGTGCTTACCGGCCGTTGGAGATTGACTTGATGCTTGTCGAGCGAATTCTGCCCGCCGCGCGCGAGCGGCTCATCACCATCGGCGATGACGCTCCACTCATCGACGCTGCAAAGCTTCTGCGCGACCTCGATACCGATCTCTTGGTCGTGCGGTGCTCCGATGGATTGTTGACCGGGGTCATCACCAAAACGGATGTTGTCCGCCAGATCAGCCACTGTCGAGGAGCCGCCTGCACGACAGCCGCGTCGGCCGTCATGACCCGCACCGTCATCTATTGCCGCCCCGGCGATCCATTGCATGACGTCTGGGTGATCATGAAAGACCGCCGACTAGAAAACATTCCGATCCTGGATCAAGATTCTCGGCCGATAGGCGTACTCAACGCCCGAGATGCACTCGAAGCCCTTCTCGAAGAGGTCGAGTATGAGGAGGTTCTGTTACGAGAGTATGTGATGTGCGTTGGTTATCACTGATTGCGCGAGGCTGCGCCAGCCCGCAATCGATGGATTGGCTCCATCGTCATTTTCAAATCTGAGGAGTGCTCAAATGGCCGAATCTCTATACCCTCCATCTTCGCGCGAGCTTTCCGAGAAACGCCGGGCGCTCGCTCCCGACGTAGAGAGAGCTTTTCAGGCGTTCAGTCAGAAGGTCTTCGCCGAAGGCGCGCTGCCGGCAAGGACCAAGCAACTGATCGCGGTTGCCGTGGCACACGTTACGCAGTGTCCGTATTGCATCCGAGGACACACCAAAGCGGCACTCCGCCACGGTGCTACGCGCCAGGAGCTGATGGAGGCGATCTGGGTTGCTGCCGAGATGCGGGCGGGAGGCGCCTATGCGCACAGCGCCCTCTCGCTGAGCGCAATGGATGAAGCGGAAAGCCAACACGGCGGCTGACGATTGCAAACGCAATGCACGCGGACTGGGAGATCGTGAGAATACAAACTTGAAGACTGCAACGAAGTTGGAGATCCAGATAAAGCGTGCCTATTTGCCGCCATCTACCGAAGATGGGGTCCGCGTTCTGGTGGATCGCCTCTGGCCGCGTGGACTGCGCAAATCGGAGGCTGCGATCGACCGCTGGCTGAAGGAGGTAGCGCCAAGCACCGAGCTTCGCCGCTGGTTCGGCCACGATCCAAACAAATGGCAGGAGTTCCGCCGCCGCTATCGGGCCGAATTATCGAGCAACGCCGCCCTCCTGAATGAGCTTAGGGCGATGGCGAAAAAGGAGCGGCTGACGCTCGTCTATGCCGCCCGCGACGAGCTTCACAACGAAGCCGTCATGCTTCGCGACGTGCTGATTCACTGACGCGAGGCGGAAGGCCGGCCTCATCTACCAGCAGCCGCGAGGCCCGTCTTGAGATCGGCGATCAAATCGGCCTCCGCCTCCAGGCCGATTGAAAGCCGCAACAAACCGTCGCTGATGCCGGCGGCACGGCGCGCCTCGACCCCCATCCCCGCATGCGTCATGGTCGCTGGATGAGCAACCAAGGTTTCGATCCCGCCGAGCGATTCCGCAAGGGTGATGACCTCGACCGCTTCCACGAAACGGCGCGCGGCGGTAACGCCACCGACCAGTTCGAAGCTCAACATGGCGCCGAATCCCGCCTGTTGGGCCTTCGCAATTGCGTGTCCCGGATCGGACCCGAGGCCGGGATAGTGGACGGCGCCCACTCGCGGGTCCTCATGCAGGAGTTTTGCCACAGCCGCAGTCGTCGCCTGCTGCCGCTCCAGGCGAGGGAACAGGGTACGCAAACCCCGCAGCGTCAGAAACGCGTCGAATGGAGCGCCGGTTACCCCAGTAATGTTGGCCCAAGCAGAGAGTTCGTCGAAGTCCGCGCTGTCGGCCGCGATGACGGCACCGCCGACAACGTCCGAATGGCCATTAAGATACTTTGTGGTCGAATGGATTACAAAATCCGCGCCAAGCGCAATCGGCCGCTGCAGCGCAGGGGACAGAAATGTGTTGTCGACAGCCGTTTTGGCGCCGGCCGCCTTGGCCCGGATAGCAATGCGCGGATGTCGACGACGCGCATGAGCGGATTGCTGGGCGTCTCGACCAGGATCAGCGCGGGCTTCCTTTCGAGCGCCGCCGACAGCGCCGTTTCGTCGTTCTGATCGACAAAGGATACGTCGAACTGGCCCCGGTCGCGCCGGGCGCTGAGCAGTCGATAGGTGCCTCCATAGCAATCATGCGGGGCAATGACCAGTTCATCAGATTTCAATCGGGCCAACACGAGATCAACTGCGGCCATTCCCGACGCCAACATGACGGCGCCCACGCCGCCTTCAAGTTTGGCGATCGTATCAGCAAGCAGGTTCCGGCTGGGATTCGAAGTGCGCGTGTACTCATAACCTCGAGGCTGCTCAAAACCCGCGAAAGCAAAGCTGCTCGACAGGTAGATAGGCGGCACAACTGCACCGAATGCTTCATCGGCAGCAATGCCATTTGCCGCCGCAATGGTTTGAGGCGCTCTGGGTTTTGACATCGATCCGACATCCTCAATGAGGAAGGCCGCCAGCGAAGCCGTCGGGCTTGAGGGAGCTCTTCGCTTATCTCTTAACCATCGTCTGCATCACCGGTCCATGGCATTTTACTGCGTTGGAGAGGGTGTGATGAAAGGGATGCGGCCCAAGATGGGTCTCTCGCCCGACGTCGACAACAAGCCCCGAAATCGAAGGACGTTAGCCACGTGAGAGCGAATGACAGCCTTGCTAGGATGACGTGAACGGGAACCTCGAACGTCTCAAGACGCGCGGGTCGCGGCGCGCTCTCGCTCGATCCGGCCGGTGACGTCTCGCGCCATGGCAACCGAGCCAAGCATTTCGCCTTCGGCATTGCCTTTGACGATTGCGAATGTCATCTCGACGTAGAGTTTACGTCCACTCTTGTGCAGCGCGCGGGTCAGGGTCGGACGACCTTGCAGCTTCATGATGCCCTCAGTCATCGCCGCGTTGAAGCCACTCCAATGTGACGCGCGCAGATGCTCGGGAATGATCAGATCGAGGCTTGGGCCGAGCGCTTCCTCCGCAGAGAAACCAAACAAAGCAGCGGCGGCGCGGTTCCAGCGGACGATCTCGCCCGAGCGGTCTGCGTAGATGACGGCATCAGCGACCTGATCGAGGATTCGTTCAGCCAATTGGAAACGGTCTTCCATGGACACGCCTAGTCCTTCTGCGCGACAATGGAGATCGCGCTCAGATTCTGTCGGTAGCGCTCGAATACCTGCCGCATCGCAAGAACCCGTCGTCTCGCCGCGCCATCGAGAATGAGATTTTTGGCGAGCCTCAGCGCTCCCAGGATACCCTCATCCTGGATGAGCCGAACGGGCCGAAGCAGGTGCATCGGCGCGTAGGCAGTCGTGACGATACGGAATCCGACGCTCTCCAGCAAGGCCCGCCACTCTGCGGCGGGAAGAGGCCGAGCGCCGACATGAATGACGGAGGAGAGCGTTCGATCGATCTCGTACTTTTGGTCGGCCGGCATATTCTCCGGGATGACCGCGAGCTCGTGAATGCCATAGCGGCCGCCGGAGCGGAGCAGCCGGAACGCCTCTGACGCGATCATGTGCTTGTGCTCCGCGGTATTCATGCTCAACATCGCCTCGCCGATGACCACGGAGGCGGAGGCGGCCGGTAGCGATGTTTGATCGGCTCTGCCGACAACAACCGAGATGTTTGGATTCGGCGGGAGCTGACGGGCTGTCCATTGCATCGCCTTTGCGTCCCGTTCGACACCCGTGTAGCAGCGCGGACAGCGTTGCAGGATCATGCGGGCCGTGACGCCGAGGCCTGGCGCAAACTCCACCACCTTGTCGGCCGGCCCGATCGCCAGCCCATCGAGAAGGGCTCGCGTCAGCTCGAGGCCTCCGGGACGCAGGACGCGCTTGCCGAGGCGTGCCAGCAACCAGTGTCCCGGCATTCTTGATACATCGATCCCGCTACCTGGGAGATCTGCGATTTGGGCCGAATAATCGTGGATCATCTGCATTGTTCTCCTTGTTTCGGGGCCAATCTCTCCTCAGTCGCCCGGCAGGTGCAGGGCGCCCGGAATCGGGCGATCTCCAAAATCGATGACGGATCTGCGAATAATGTGGCCTGTCGCATCCATGCTCAGCCGCGCACGACGGTTGCGATAGAAAAACGAGAGCCGATGCTCACCCTCGTGGTCATCGACCCCACGTTCGCAGACGCTCGTGATCGCCCTCTCCCGCATCAGGATCGGCACGCGCGAGGCCGGTATGTCGAGGAGCTCGCCCAGCTGCGCGGCGTCGACTACGAATGTGCCCTCGCTGAACTCGATGTCGCGCCGGGCCGGCTCTAAAGATGCAATTCCCTGGCAATATTCGGTCATCATGATTGTCCTTGCCGAGAGACCTTAAAAGATGTATATGTAATATATCTTATATCCATCCCGGGGTCAATCGATGAACCATGAGGCCGGACAGGACAGCCAGGAACTGCGGCCTATCTCACCGTGCGAATTTCTGCCGGAGATTTTGATCGCCTGTGATAGTGAACAGCGCCCGGAACTCTCAACCGCTGAACTGGCGTTCCGGGTGCTCGTTGCCTTTCGAGCCCATCCGCACCTCAGCAACGTCCTGACCCACATCTCGGGCGCCAACTGGGCGAAGACGGAGCGATCGCTTGGCTCCATTCTTGGTTTTGCGACGACAAGCGACAGCCTTTCGCCACTTGAGAAAAACATCGTTGATCTGATGTGTGCCGATCGCGGCATCACCGGTCGAATCATGAAGCCCTACTTCCATGCCGTTTTGCGCAGGGTTCTTGAGCCGGACCGTACTGAACGGCTCATCCGTCGTATCACCGCACTATTTGTTGAGCTCGAATGGAAGGCGCAACAGCCCACGTGCGCTGCACCTATACAGAACGAGCTTCCTTCCCCGGAGCCCGGCCATGCCCGAAGCAACTTGCAATGAACGTGTCATCAAGGTTGCGGATATCGATCCGCAGCATCGTCACACGATCATCTTTCGATTGTTCGAGCATCTTGCTCCGGACGAATCACTGCAGATCGTCGTCGATCATGATCCCAGGCCGTTGCGCCTGCAGCTGGAAGCGCGTCACGGCTCGCGCTGCAGCTGGTCATACATCGAGAAAGGGCCTGACGTCTGGCGCATTCGCCTGCGCCAGCTCAGAGCCGAGGGCGGCGTTCATGCTTGAGCGGCGGGTTCGGACTTCAAAGCTGTCGGAAACGGGTCTGCACGAATCGGAGACATACCTGGACAAGGAGAAACAGACATGTTGAGCAACTCCTATGACTACGTACGCCCTGGCAGCGAGGCAGAGCGGGCTTATCTCGAACAGCTTATCCGCGCGGATTTCGCGCAATGTCACCCCACCGAGACGTTGGAGGATATCAGGCGCCGGGCATCCTTCTCGAGGGAGGACAAGGGTCTGCTTCGCGACTGGATGGCCATTGCCGCGATTCGCGCCGCAGCCGAAGCATCGAAAACGGCATTCGCGGTTGCGGCCGGATAGTCAGTTGCGGTTGCCGCAACGTCCGTCAAGCCGCAGGCCGCACCCCAAAGTCCCTCGGCCTCAGCATCAGGTCCGCGAGTGTATACCTGTCGAGGACTGCATTGAACGCATCGAGCCCCTCGTGAAGGATGCCGCGCAATCGGCAGCTGCGCGTGATGACGCATTCGTTACCGGCGCCAAGGCATTCGACCAGCGCGAAATCGGGCTCCGTGGCGCGGATAACGTCTCCGAGCCTTATCTTGTGCGGCGGCTTGGCCAGCGCAAGGCCGCCAGAGCGGCCGCGCACCGCCTTCAGATAGCCGGCCCTCGTCAGCGTATTGGCGATCTTCATGAGGTGCGCACGCGAAATATTGTAGACTTCGGACGTCTCCTCGATCGTGATCAACCGATCTTCCCGCGCTGCGGCGTACATCAACAGCCGAAGGGCAAAATCGGAAAAATTCGTCAAGCGCATGATTTTTTCCTAGGCGTTGGCACGGACTCGAGCTGCAGTCTGCGGGTGAAGAAAGATACACGTAGCATGCATGTTTCACAATGGTTCCGCAATTCGGTTCACCGGCGCGCAGTCGTGAAACCCGACGAAGGTGGTGACGTCACAACGACCCGACGGGATCGTGATGTGAAGATGTGAGCCTCATGCATCGATAGCTCTCCGGTCGGCTGGCCTGAGCCTGCGCGTCAGACGATGCAGCAAGGCGTTGAAGCGTTGTTCGGTTCCCGGGGATGTTTGGCGGAGGAGGACGCATGCCTTGCCCGCAATGCGGCAGGCCGCGTCCACCTCGCCAATATCGGCCAGTTTCTGCAACGCATCGAGCAACAGCACGATTGCGCCTTCCTCCGGTGCGACGCTTGGCGACTGGGCCGGGGCGGGCCCGGTAGCGGATAGCTCCCGCGTCATTGGCCAATCCCGAGATATTCCTTCGCAACGGGGTTCATCATGTCCGGCGTCCAGGGAGGATCATAGGTGAGCCTGACGTCGGCCCAGTGCACGCCATCCACAGCTTGGGCCGCTTCGCCGGCGCCGTCCCTGAGATAGTTTGTCGCCGGACAGCCTCTTGTCGTCGTGGTCATGATGATCGTGGCAATGCCGCCCTCTTCGACGGCGATGTCATAGACGAGGCCGAGATCGACGATGTTGAAGCCAATTTCCGGATCGATCACGTTTTGAAGGGCCCTGCGGACGTGCTCGACGAGATCGTTCGCGTCGCTCATGCGGAGGTCTCCTTGCCGGCTCCTTTGCGCACCACGAGCTTATAGGTCGTTTTGTCCGCTTCGAACCCTCCGTGCCATTCGTGTCCGCGCTTGCCAAGTTCCGGAAGAAGGAAGACGGGTTCGCGGCAAAGCAGCGCGCACAGAACCTCGCCCGGCCGCAGCTCCTCGACCGCAGCAAGCGTGCGCACCATCGGCTCGGGCGGATCGAGATCGCGATTGTCGAGATGACGCGAGGGTTCCGGCCATCCGGGTGCCGAAGCATTGTCCACCGCTGATTGTACCGACTGGTTTTGTCGAGGTTTGGCCGCGACAGTGGCCGCCGGTTTGAATATGACCTCCCAATCCCCTCCGCCAATCTCTCGCGCCGCGTGGTCGAAGCCTTTCCTGGCCAGCACAGCGTAGAGAGGTATAGGCTCGAATGTAGCCAGCAGCCGGAAGGACTGTCCGGCGGCGAGCCCGTTGACGGCCTCCATGATGGCGCTGAAGGGTTCTCCGCCGGCACGCAGGACCGGGCGTACATCGAGTTCATGCGGGGCTTGCGTCATTGATCACTCCTCATCTTCGTGAATGTTGCAGGTTTGGCAGAAGCAATCGTGGTCGCGCGCGGTCACCTTCAGGCAACATCGCTGCCGGCACTGATCGCAGGGTGCGGATCAGCGCGAACTCGATGCATATCCTGACCGTGGCGGCGAGCATTCCGAGTGCCGCGACACGGAAGACGAGCGGCGTCCCAAGAAAGGCCGCCACTGAAGCGACGCCAACGCTCGCGAAGTAGAACCAGAACCAGGACAAGGCGCGGGGCTCATCGGCGAGATCCTGCACGCGGGGTGTCGGGCGCTTGCCGAGCAGCGGACCGTAGCATTCGAGCCAGGTAAGGAAGGCGACGATCTTGTAGAGCTTGGCGAGGCCAAGCCCGGTGAGCCAGCCAAAGGAAACAAGAAACGTGATCGCACCGATGCCGCTCTTGATCTCGCCGAGCAGCGTCACTGCCAGCAGCAGGAGAGCGGAAAGGCCGAGAATGCCCAGCGCCCATGTCGCGACACGCGCGTTGAGTTCAAGCTTCGGCCGCTTGCGTGTGCGATAGAGCCGGACGATGTCGTGGCCGTAGAGGGCGAGACTGACTACCGCGAGGCCGAGTGCAACAAGGAGCGGATGCGTCGCATTCTGCCCAAACAGTAGCAGACATAGCGGACCGCCAACCAGGAGAGCCAGGATCGATGCGCTTCCGGCCAGCAGCGCAAGCCGGCTCGTGCGGTGTTCGGCCTCCGGCGCCAGCATGAACATCGCGAGCAGACGATAGCTCACGCCCATCGCCGTGAAGGTCAGCCAGCCGCCGAGGCCGAGCGCGGCATGCAGCGGAACGCCCAGCAATGTCAGACGAATAAGCATGGGATTTGCTGTCCACCCGCCCAGCGTGAAAGCGAAGATGGTCCCGAACGCGGCGACGCCTGCAAGGCTTAAGAGACCAACGAGCACGAAGCGTGCGGGCAGACCGATCGGGCGCGCCGCCCACATTGTCCGGCCAAGATTCCAAAGGTTGAGAGCGAAACCTGACGTGAGGCCGATCGCCCCGAGCGGCAGCCATGGCGCCGACCCCACGGAGTGACCGGCCATGCTGAGGAACCCGAGGACGAGGCCGGCCAGGCCAAGCACCAGAAGCGCGAGCGCGACAACCGGCAATTCGGGATGGACAAGCGGCTTTGCAACAAGGACCGGCACGAATTGGATGAGCGCTCCGGAGATCAGGAGGCTGAGCCAGCCGATGGCAACGACGTGAACGAGAATGAGTGTCTCGGGTGCCCCGATCGGGTAACTCGGAAATCCGAAGCCCGCAGCCATGAGCAGCTCTGCGGCGATCAGCGCAAGCAGCGCCGTAGCGAAATAGCTCATCGTCCATCGGGATAGGGATGCGCCGATCATGGCTGTTTCCTCTCGCCTTCCGGATCGGAGGGAGCGAGGCGATCCCGCCCGCTCCCGTCCGAGACATGTTCAGGCGGCCTTGGCGAGCTTCGCGACCTCGACACGCCAGACCGTCGGGCCGCTTTCGATATAGCTCCAGGAGAACTGCTTGGGATATTCGGCTTCGAGCTGGTAATAGAGTGGCCTCGGATCGTGATCGTTCACGAGAATGAACGAGCGGCCGACCACGAGCTCATTCACAAGCTGAAAGATCTTCTGGTGGCGCTGAGCCGGCGGAAGCGGGCGCACATCGATGATGGATGCATCTTCATTCTTGCTGGACATTCCTTGACTTCTCCTCTGGTCGCTCAAGGGTCTGATCGACCCATCACCGGCGACCTCGGCGGCGGATCGAAAGGGAACCCCGGCCGTCTCAGCCATCACCTGGCTTCGGGCTGCTGTGCTCGGCAAACTTGTTGGGGATGCCGTTCCACGCGTCAGCATCGTGCGGCGGTTCGCCCTTTGCGACGATGTTCGGCCAGAGTTCGGCGTACTTGCGATTGAGGCCAAGCCAATGTGAGTCGGACGGGATGTCGCTATCCGGGAAGATTGCTTCAGCCGGGCACTCCGGCACGCAAACGCCACAGTCGATGCACTCGTCAGGATGAATGACGAGCATGTTCTCACCGACATAGAAGCAGTCGACCGGGCACACCTCGACGCAATCCATGTATTTGCATTTGATGCAGTTGTCGGTGACGACGTGAGTCATCATCCTGCCTTCCGGTCGCGCCGCGTCTGCCACGGACACCAAAGATACATTTATAATACATGTTATTCATTCCGGCCGTAAAAGCAATAGATAAAATACCTCTTTTAAGCCTGCTCAGCGCCCGCCGGCCATCCGTACGGCACCTGGGCCTCGACCCCGCGAAATCCCGCGTCCGCAGCGGCTGCGAAGCGGTCCGGAAACGCATGTTCGTTGAAGAGGTAGCACATTCGCGGCGAACTTGGGCATGTGCTGGAAATCCGATGGTCCGACTTCTATCGATCGCAGAAAAACCGGCTGGCCCAATCCGGAGATCAAGCCGGCCACTCGATGGTTCAGTCGGTCGCCGCCGAGGGCTTGCGCGACAGCGGCGATGCGCACGGTCGCAAGCTCCGCGACAAGGAAGGCGACGACGGCGAGGCCTGCTCCGATGAAGCCTAGGTTGTGCGCTCCGACCGCCTGGATACCGGCCGCACCAACAAGGCCGGCCGCGGCGATGCCGAAGAAAGAGCCGGCCGTGTTGAGGCCGAGCAGCACCGGCGCGATCGAAGGAGCGAGCGAGACCAGGCGATGCTGCTGCGGCACCAAGAGACCCCATCCAGCAGCGCCCCAGATCGCAATCGCCGGCACGGCCGTCCAAAGCTGGGCGCTGGTCCACGGCATTAGTGCGCTGTCGATGGCCAGCACCGCCAACATGGCTGCGCAATCGCGCTCGTCGCTAGGACCCGCGGCGGTCCGGTAGGCGGGCAATCGTGTGTTGCCGGCCCACCTTCAGAAGACTGCTTCATTTGATCTGATCAGCGATCGCGGCAACGCCTGCAGCAGCGCAGGCCTCATCCTTGTCCCCGCCGGGCGACCCGCCGACGCCAAGACCAGCGACAATCTCGGACCCACGCTTGATCGTGACCGCACCCGGGAGCGCAACAACATTCGGCATGCTGGCGAGCTGGGCTCCGGAACCATTGGGATATTTTGCGACGAGCGAGACAAACTCGCTTGTTCGATCGAGGCCGAAGATCGGACCCATCGTCACCGCGGTGTAAGCCTTGCGGAAGGCGAATCCTTGGTGTGAACCGTTGCGTGGTCGCCGCGCAGCTGGACGATCGCCAGACCTGAGGTATCCACAACGAAGGCGTTCACAGGCCAGCCACGCTCGCCGCACGACTGCACGGCAACCTGCGCTGCTTGCAGCGCGAGCTTCAGGGGCAAGTTATAGCCACTGGTGTTGACTTGGCAGATGCAGGCGAGGCCAAAATGAGCGAAGCTGCAGAAAGGCTGGCAAAGAAAGCGGAGCGTTTCATGGTTCGTCGCTCGTGTTATCCTTGGAGAAGAGGGCAATCGGTACTCGCGGCGGAGGAGTGTGCAGAGGAAGCAAAAGGAGCTCGGTCGCGACATGAGGCTGAAGGCCGGGTGATTTCCGGCCCGGCGGCTGAGCGAAGCACACCGAAGCAGCGCCTGGGGCAAACTTCGCGACGTGTGGCGACCTATATCTTTCGTTTCGCGAGGAAGTCGCGGATCAGCTTCGCCGCTTCATCCACCTTCTCGTCGAGAGCGAAGTGGCCGGCGTCGAGGACGTGGACCTCCGCATCCGGCACGTCGCGCAAGTAAGCTTGCGCCTCAGGCAGGGCGAAGGACGGATCGTATTTGCCCCACAGAACGAGCAGCTGCGGATGATAGCGCCTCAGCCACGCCTGCCATGACGGGTAGTCGGCAACGTTGGTCTGATAGTCGAAGAACAGGTCGGACTGGATCTGCCGCTGACCCGGCTGCTCCAAACGAGCGGCCTCCCACTCCCAGCTCTCCGGGTCATAGCGTTCGGGGTTCGGGGACGAGCCGAGGTGCCGCAGCTTCGCGCCTTCCAGCGAGACGAAGCCAGGAATGACCTTGTCCTCGTGGGCAGCCCGGTCGTTCCAGAATGCCCGGCGAATGTCCCAGGCCGGCCCAAGTCCATCCTCATGCGAAACCGCGTTCTGGACGATGATCGCCCTTACACGCTCAGGATGAGCCACCGCGAGGCGCATTCCGATCGGCCCGCCATAGTCCTGCTGGTACAGCACGTAGCTGTGCAGCCCGAGCTGCTGCGTGAAGTCATCCACGACCTGAGCCAGGTGGTCGAAGGTATAGTGGAATTGGGATGCCGGCGGAGCGTCGCTCTCGCCGAAGCCCGGATAGTCCGGCGCAACAAGATGATAGCGGTCTGCCAACAGCGGAATCAGTGTCGCAAACATCCGCGACGAAGACGGATATCCGTGCAGCAATAGGATGGTCGGAGCATCTTTCGGCCCAGCCTCACGGTAGAAGATCTTCAGTCCGTCGACGATTACCGTGTGATAGCTCGTCGTCGATGAAATGGACGGAACGGCTTGTGCGTGGGCCACAACAGCGGCTGAGGATAGCGCGGTGGATGCCGCAACGAGCGCGGTGGCAAGAACATGTTTCATGACAGTGGATCCTGTTCGTGATGGAGGTAGGCTTTTTCCGCAGCGGCATCGTCGCTGTCCCGATTTTCGATTTCAGTAAAACGCGGCGTGATAAGCTTCGGGTAATTCCAATGAGGCGCAATTCAGTAGGCGTTCAGCCGAACACTGCCTTGATCTCGGCGGACACCTCCGAAGCGTTTTCGTCCAGGACGAAGTGGCCGGCATCAAGCCAGACCAGTCTGGCCTCGGGCAGATCGTTCAGGTAGGCCCGGGCGCCGGGCGGAATGAAGAAGGGTCATTCTTGCCCCAGACGATCAGCGTCTTCGGCTTATGTGCACGGAAGGCGGCCTGCCACTCGGGATAGAGCGCGACATTGGTCTTGTAGTTTTCGAGCAGATCGACCTGATAGTCCTGCGTGCCGGGCCGATCGAGCAGCGCCTGGTCGAGGATCCAATTGTCGGGATTGATCGCCTCGGGATCCTTGGCGCCGACCAGCCAATGGAATTTTGTCCCTTCGATGCTGACGAATTCGCGCGCCAGCTTCTCGGTCTCTGGCGTGCGGTTCTCCCACAACGGGAGCAGCACCTTCTTAGGGGCTTCGCCGACGCCTTCCATGTAGGCGTTGGCATTCTGGATGATGAAGCCCTTCACCTGCTCTGGGCGCTGCGTGAACAGGCGGAAGCCGATCGGGCCGCCATAGTCCTGCATGTAGAGGACGTACGATTTCAGCCCCAGCACATCGACCAGGCCGGCGACGTGTGTGGCCAGATTGTCAAAAGTGTAGGTGAACTCGTCGCGCGACGGCGCGTCCGAATGGCCAAAGCCCACATAGTCCGGCGCGATCAAATGGAAGCGGTCGGCCAGCGCCGGCATCAGGTCACGGAACATCTGGCTGCTCGTCGGCAGGCCGTGAAACAGCAGGATAGTCGGAGCGGAAGGGTCGCCGGCCTCGCGATAGAAGATCTTGCGGCCGTTCACGTTCGCGGTCCGGTGGAAGGTGCAGGTGCTCATCGGTGCTCTCCTTGGCGAGACATTCAGTCAGCGGTCGGTGGACTCACCGCCGTGTCCTTCGGCTGATGTTTTGGGACTTCCACGAACTGGCGGTAGCCGATAAGATCGGAAGGAGCCCTCTCGCTGGATGGAAGCCCTTGGATCGTCTGGAAGCCATGTCGGTACTGCTGGCAGCCGTGGAGAGCGGCAGCCTATCGAAAGCCAGCCGGGACCTCCGGCTTCCGTTGGCCACCGTCAGCCGCAAGGTCGCCGAACTGGAAACCCACTTGAACGCGACCCTGCTGATCCGGTCGGCCAAAGGCCTCGAACTAACCCCGGCTGGCCGCTCTTACGTCACGGCCGCGAAGTCGATCCTGGAGCAGTTGACTGAAGCGGAACGCGCCGCCGCCGGCGAATACACCGAGCCCAAGGGCGAACTCGTCGTCACCGCGCCGATCATGTTCGGCCGGCTGCACGTCCTGCCGGTGGTGACGCGTTTCCTCGAGGCCTATCCCGACGTCTCGGTAGGTCTCGTCATGACCGACCGGGTCGCGCACTTTCTCGAAGATCAGGTCGACGTCGCGCTTCGCATCGGCCCCCTGCCCGATAGCAGCCTCATCGCGACCCTCTTGGCACGGTTCGGCACGTGATCTGCGCAAGCCCCAACTATATCGCAGCGCACGGCGCTCCGTCGACGCCCGATGATCTCGCGCAGCATCGCGTTATCTCGTTCCAGAGCGTATCAGTCGCTGAGCTCATGGGTCTTCGAATCCGAAGGCACCGAAATCACCGCGTCGTTTCGCTCCCGTCTCAGCGTGAACACGATCGACGCGGCGATCGACGCGGCGATCTCCGGAGCCGGGCTGGTGCGGCAGTGTCCTACCAGATCGCCGATCACGTGCGCGCCGGGAGGCTGTCGGTCGTCCTCGAAGCCTTCGAGCCTCCGCCCCGCCCCGTGCATCTCGTCTACGACGCGCAAAACCGGTTGCCGTTAAAGCGGATAATATCCGCGCCATTGGCATTTCCTAAGAACCAAAGGATTATCGCATGTCTCTCATTCGAATTGCAGCAACTGCCGGCGCCGGCCTGTTCCTCGGCCTCGCGCCCGCCTCGGCCGCACCGATCAACCCGGCCGGATCGCAAACGATCAGGCCCACGCCTCCGTCGAGCAGATCTACTATCGGCACCACAATAACGCGGCTATTCCCGAGGCGATCATTGGCGGCATCATTTCCGGCGTGATCGGCGGCGCGCTCGGCGGCAGCTGCTACTACAACGACTGCGGCTACGGCGACGGTTACTACGGCGGTGGATATGTCGGCGGCGGTCGTGGCTATCGTGGTGGTGGCTATCGCGGCGGTAGCGGCCGTATCGGCGGTGGCGGTCACGCTAATTTCAGCCATGCGGGCGGCGGCGGACACGGCAGGCGTTAGTAGCCCGGACCGAGTGTCATCGCGCGTCAGTCCATGATTGGCCGTCAGCCTGCGGTGGCCGAGACCCTCGGATAAAATCCCAAAACCGCTTTATCTATTCCAGAATTGGAGATTCAGATGCAATACCCAAATGTTTCCGCTCTCGTCATCGCATCGGCGATTCTGGCCGCCGGCTTCGGTCCAGCCCAGGCCGGGAAGGACGGAAGCCGCGGGTCGATCTATGATCGCATTTGTGCGGCGCCGACTGAGCACGGCCATCACCACAAGCTGGCGGAGCGACTGGCCAAGCACCTTAACCTCACCGACGCGCAGAAGGTCGCCTACAAGGAGTTCGTCGATGCGCGCACCAAGGCCGTCGACGACGTGAAGACCGCCCTTTGCGCCAGCAAGCCGGATCTCTCGACGTTCGAATCCCGGCTCACTTTCCACCAGAACATGCTTGAGGCACGGCTCGCCGCGCTGAAAGAGGAAAATCCGAAGCTGGTCGCGCTCTACAAAAGCCTCGACGCAGGCCAGAAGGAGAAGTTCGACCAATTCCGCAGCCGCCCGGATCGCGAGTAGCGCCAGCTATTTTCGCGCGTCCGCGGCGTGCAATGCGCTGGCATTTCCCCGTCGAAATCCGCGCCTGGGAGCTTTCGTCAGAAATGGCTGAATGAGGGTCTGGCGAAATGAAGCGTCTTGCATTTTCGATCAAAGAAGCGGACGGCCCCCTCGCCCGCGACGACCTTGCCGATTTCGGTCACCGCAACATGCGCCGCCGACGCGGCTCGGCGGAATGCTTCAACCTCGCCAGCTGGGAGCGTCGCAATGACCTCGTAGTCGTCGCCCCCGGTGAGTATGGTTTCAATCAGGGCTGGCTCGCTGGCCCAAGCCGCGCGAGCAGCATCCGATAAGGGCACACTCTCGACGTTGATCTCTGCCGCAACCCTTGATGCTCTGCAGAGTTTGGCAAGATCGCCAACAAGGCCGTCGGAGACATCCATCGCCGCGGTTACATAGGCGTGCAGAGCGTCGATGATCGCGTTACGCGGCTGGGGAATTAGGTAGCGGGCTTTCAAGTAATCCTTATGGCCGTAATTGAGGTTCCAGCGGTCGGCTGCCGTGGGGTCGCGCCGTACCATAAGGCCGAGTGCGGCATCGCCAATCGTGCCGGTCACAACCACCCGATCCCCCAGCTTGGCACCGCTGCGCCGGATCATCCTGCCGTGTAAGACCGCGCCGAGGGCGGCAATTGAGATCGTGATTGGGCCGGGCGTTCGATCAGTGTCCCCCCCGAGAAGGGGGAACTCAAAAAAATCTGCATCCTCGCCGAGGCCACGCGCGAACGGCTCAAGCCAGGTCGGTCCAATTTCTTGCGGCAGCGCAAGTGCGAGCAGAAATCCGATCGGGCGGGCCCCTTTGGCGGCGAGATCCGAAAGGTTCACGCGCAGCGCTTTTTTCGCCACCGCGTCCGCCGGGTCGTCTGGGAAAAAATGTACGCCGCCGATGAGGCCATCGGTTTTGAGCACGAGATCACAGCCCGCAGGTGGCGCTATCGCCGCGGCATCATCGATAAGTCCGAAGGCTCCTGGATGCTTGGCCAGCGGGCGGAAATAGCGCGTGATCAGGCGTTCTTCACCTGACAACCCTGCTGCCGTCGCTTTGCTCATCGCGACCATCCCTTCTCTCCAGGCACAATCGTCAAAGCCAGACGCCCGTACCGGCGAATTTGCTCGCGCACTGCAAGTCGGATATTTATGATCCCAATAAGATCTGTGCGGCTTGATGCGCATCAAGCCACGCCCTGCGCGCCACAATTGGCTTCGAAAGACGGGTCAGGAATTCCCTTTCCGATTGACACCGTGGCGGCATGTTTCAGCGCCCCAACAATCACCCGTTTTGAGAAAGCGCGCGCTGCATCAGCGCGATTGTCGTCGAATAGTCAAAATATCCGTCAGGTCAACGACGCCAACGGCGTGAAGAGGCCCTGGTGCCGCGCGCGAACGACCAGAACCGGGATGGTGCTGTGCGTCAGCACCTTGACGGTTTCACTCCCAAGCACGACCGCGGAAATGCCGTGCCGGCCATGCGAAGCCATGACAATCAGATCGCACGATTTTCGTGCCGCCGTCTCGATGATAGCCAGATACGGCCGATCGTGCTCGAGGTGCATCGTCTCACAGGTCACACCGGCTGCCGACGCGGCCGCCTTCGCCGCGTTGAGGTATTTTCCAACGATGGTCGCCGTGCGCTTCCGGTAATCTTCCGGCGTTTCGGTAATCATGCCCGTCTCAACCATAAACGTTTGGAAAGGCACCGACACAGTTAGTACCGTGACCTTGGCATTGAGCGATTTCGCCAAAGCCATGCCGTAGTCGATCGCATTCTGTGACAGCTCCGAGCCGTCAGTCGGGATCAGAATACGCCGATGCATATACCCTCCGGATTCAGTTGTTCGAAATCAAACTGCTCCCATCAAGCAATCAGCGCATCACCGCCAATCGCGGCCAACTTTAACAACGAAAACACCCGGTCAAAGGCGCCCGGTTTCGAACTCCTCGCAGGAATAGCCAAGCATCGAAAGACCTTCCTCCAGGAAGTCGCCGACAAGGGGCGTACCGAGAAGATATGCGGCCGTTCGTTGATTGTGCGCCCGCGCTGCCTCCTCGCGCACCGCCGGCCAGTCGCTGGCGGAATAATCATCCCGGCCCAGCCATGCCAACGCTACAAGATCGATCTGCTCGTCTTCGGACAGCGAGTTGATGAACGAGGTAAGCTCCTCCACCACGGGATCATCTTCGTGGTTCTCGAGAACTGAAATATCCTTGTCGTCGGAAGGATTCGATCCGGGCTCCACCTCCGTCACTTCATCCTTGGCGTCATATTCCCTTGCCTTGATGATGACGAAGCAGACCTTTTCCGGTGAAATCGTCATAATTTGCGCGTCATCAGCTGGATTTTCGGTCGATAGCGATTTTGCCTGCATGTGCCGTCTCCATCTGCTGGGCGATCATTTCAATCTAAAACAAAATAAGCACAGATTGGCGGCGTCTCGTTGAGGCAGGTCAATCCGCCCTGAATAGCGGTAGCTGGTTGGAACCGAAGGGAGCTGCCGGCGGCTTTGATGCAGATCAGACAGGGCAAGGGCGATCTGCTCGACAATTCCGATGCGCACGGAGACCCGAACAAAGCCGGCCGCATTCGATGGCGTGCCGGCCGGTGAGAGGTCCAAATGAACGAAGCTTTGGCCGATATTTCCCGCCACGTCTGGCAGACCAAGTATCGGTACGCGCAGGAGCGCACGATCACGGATAGCTGGCATCGGATCGCGCATGCGCTCGCGGCTGTGGAGAAAGATGATCTCGTCGGTTGGGAGGCTCGCTATCTCCGCATCTTGCAGGACTTCAAGTTTCTACCCGGCGGCCGCATTCAGGCCGGCGCCGGAACGGCACGAAAAGTCACACTTTTCAATTGCTTTGTGATGGGGCCGATCGAAGACTCGATCCCCGGCATCTTTAAAGCCTTGCAGGAAGGCGCGGTCACGATGCAGCAGGGTGGCGGCATCGGGCTGGATTTCTCGACCCTGAGGCCCCGTGGCACCCTGGCGAAGAGCGCCGGAGCCGTGGCGTCCGGTCCGGTGTCCTTCATGCAGATCTGGGAGGCCATGTGCGGAACCATCCTGTCAACTGGCGCCCGACGCGGCGCCATGATGGCGACGCTGCGCTGCGATCATCCCGACATCGAAGAGTTCATCACGGTCAAGCAGCAGCCGGGACAATTGCGTCGCTTTAACCTGTCAGTCCAGGTGACGGATGCTTTCATGGCGGCGGTGCGCAGCGATGCCGAATGGCCATTGATATATCCTGCCGCGGTATTCGACGGAGATGGCGAGACGATCTTGCGAGAATGGCCCGGCGACGCCCCGGCGGTGCCCTGCCGTGTCATTCGGAGCGTCTCTGCGCGACAGCTTTGGAATCGGCTTCTGCAAGCGACCTATGACTACTCCGAGCCCGGCGTACTCTTCATCGACCGTATCAATCAGCTCAACAATCTCCGGTATCGCGAGCGAATTAGCGCCACGAACCCCTGCGGTGAGATTCCGCTGCCCCCGTACGGCGCCTGCGATCTCGGCTCGCTGAACCTGACATGCTTCGTGCAGTCACCCTTCACGCCACAAGCCCATATCGATTTCAAAAACCTTGCGGAAACTGCGCAGATCGCCGTGCGGCTGCTCGACAACGTCATCGATGCATCGCAATTTCCGCTTCCCGAACAGGCCGAGAATGCGCGTTGCTCGCGGCGCATCGGCCTCGGCATTACCGGGCTCGCCGATGCTCTCGTCATGCTCGGCCTGACTTACGGCAGCGATCGCTCGATATCTCTGGCCGCCGAAATCATGCGTTGCATCTGTCACGCTGCTTACCGCGCATCGATTGCGCTTGCAAAGAAAAAAACAGGATTCCCCTATTTCGAACGCGACAAGTATTTGCGGAGCCCGTTCATTCGGAGCCTGCCACAGGACATCCAGCAAGGGATCTCTGCATATGGCATCCGCAACAGCCATTTGATTGCGATTGCGCCGACCGGCACGATCAGCCTGCTCGGGGGCAACGTGTCCAGCGGGATCGAGCCGATCTTCGCTGCCTCCTACAACCGCAAGGTGCTCATCGAGAACGGAGCGGCGAAGGACTTTATGCTTACCGACTATGCACTTCGCCGGTGGCGCGAGAGCAGCAGCGAGCCCAAAGGACTGCCTTCAGGATTCGTCACCGCCTCAGAACTCCCTGTTCGCGCCCACGTCGCCATGCAGGCCGCGCTGCAGCCGTTCGTCGACAACTCGATTTCGAAGACCATCAACGTACCGCCAAACTGTCATTTCAGTGAGTTCAAACAGATTTACGATCTCGCTTACGACCAGGGCCTGAAAGGCTGCACGACCTTCCGCCCCAACCCGATTACAGGAACAGTGTTGAGCGAGGACGCGGCCGGTGTCGAGGCTCCGCACTGTTGCGTACTCGAACGCGAAGCAGATTGATGGGACGGAGCAATGTCGGCAACTCTTGGTGGTTCAGCTTCGTCCGGCAAAGCTACCGAGCGCGAAGCACACGAACGCGACTTGATCACGGTCGTGGCCGCGCTTGTGCGCGAACTACATCCCCAACGCTTCAGATACATCGACATCCATCCATCGAGCCGCATCGAGCGTGACCTTGGAATCGACAGCCTGGGCCGTACCGAACTAATCCTGCGCATTGAGCGTGCGTTCCGCGTGCGGTTACCTGTTCAGACGATCGGCGAGGCCGAAACCGTTCATGATCTTATGGAGGCGCTGGAACGGGCCAGGCCCACGCGGGAACGAAAGGCTCTCGAAACACCGCAACCCCCTGCTCTTCCTTCCGTGCCGGCTGCAAGCGAAGCAAGAACCTTGATCGAGGCTCTCGAATGGCACGCGGTCCACCATCCCGACCGTCTGCACCTGACCGTATTGCAGGATGAGGCAACGATTCTCGGCAAGCTGACATACGGTGAGCTCGCCAGCAAAGCCCGCAGCGTGGCTCAGGGCTTGATCGCCCGAGATATTGTCCCTGGAGATCGCGTGGCCTTGATGCTGCCGACCAGCCTCGATTTTTTCGTTGCTTTCTTCGGCATTCTTTATGCCGGCGCTATTCCCGTGCCAATCTACCCTCCAATGCGGCTTTCACAGATCGAGGAACATTTGCGCCGCCAGGCCGGCATCTTGCGCAACGCTGGCGCTTGCATGCTGATCACAATGCCGGAGGGACGACGGCTTGCCGGTTTGATCCGGGCGCAGGTCGAGACCATGAGCGCCGTCGAGAGTGTGGCCAGCCTCGAAACGTCATCGGCGCCGCTCGACCTGCCGCAGGTGGGTGACCCGGAATGCGTGGCGCTTATTCAATACACATCCGGTAGCACCGGTGATCCCAAGGGCGTGGTGCTCAGTCACGCCAACTTACTCGCCAATATCCGGGCGATAGGTCGGATGATGGAAGTCAGCTCGGCCGACATATTTGTCAGCTGGCTACCGCTTTATCACGATATGGGTTTGATCGGCGCATGGCTCGGAAGCCTTTACTTTGGTGTACCGCTTTATGCTATGTCGCCATTGAGCTTCCTCGTGCGACCAGAGAGCTGGCTGTGGGCGATCCACCGCTTTCGCGCCACCTATTCTGCATCGCCGAATTTCGGATTCGAACTGTGCCTGAATAAAGTAGCTGATGCAGACCTTGAAGGATTGGATCTCAGCTCGTTGCGCATGGTTGTCAACGGAGCAGAACCAGTCAGTGTGCAGACGCTGCGTCGATTCATCGACCGATTTGGCCGCTATGGTTTTCCCGCTGGCGCCATGGCGCCGGTCTACGGCCTTGCTGAGAGCTCGGTTGGACTCGCCTTCCCGCCGCTCGGCCGACCGCCGGTCATCGACCGCGTCGATCGCGACCGGCTTAGCCTGCATGGGCAGGCTGAACCGGCAAAGCCTGACGACCCGAAGCCGCTCGAGGTCGTAGCTTGCGGCCAGCCGCTGCCCGGTCATGAGATTCGCATCGTCGACGAAGCCGGCTACGAGCTCGGCGAGCGGCAGGAAGGAAGGCTCGAGTTTCGGGGACCTTCCACGACACGCGGCTATTTCCGCAACGAGGCCAAGACCCGCGAGCTCATTCACAACGGCTGGCTCGACAGCGCCGACCGCGCCTATATGGCCGGTGGCGATGTCTACGTTACCGGCCGCATCAAAGACATCATCATTCGCGCGGGCCGTCACCTATACCCCCAGGAGATCGAAGAGGCCGTGGCCGGGATTCCGGGAATCCGCAAGGGCGGAGTCGCGGTCTTCGGCGTGACCGATCGAGCCTCCGGCACCGAGCGCGTCGTTGTCCTCGCAGAGACGCGCGAGACCGATACGGCCATGCGCGCGGCATTGCAGGCACGCGCGCAGGAGGTCACCACCGACATCGCCGGAACGCCGCCGGACGAGGTCGTGCTCGTACCACCGAGCACTGTTCCAAAGACATCGAGCGGCAAGATTCGCCGCAGCGCGGCAAAAGAACTCTACGCGAGTGGCCACATTGGCCCAATGCGACGTTCCCTGCGGTGGCAGCTTGTGCGCCTGGCGCTCTCCGGGGTTTGCCCCCAGATAAGGCGGTCGGCGCGGTTGGCGCGCGAAGTGCTGTATGCGGCTTGGTGGTGGGTAGTTCTGGCCGGTGCGTTTTTGTTGGGATCGCTCGCTATTCTTGTTCTGCCGCGCCGGGCCTGGCGCTGGGCCGCCCTCAGGTGGATTAGCCGCGGCACGCTCGCTGCGATGGGGGTTCCGGTCTCGGTCATCGGCATCGAACGCATTCCCAGCGGAAGAGCGATGCTCGCCTTCAATCACTCGAGCTACATGGACGCGCTCGTATTGGCGGCGGTGCTGCCCGGAGAACCTGCAGTCGTAGCCAAGAAGGAATTATCCGAGCAACTCATAACAGGCACGCTGTTGCGGCGTCTGGGGATACCGTTTGTCGAGCGCTATGACGTATCCAGCAGCCTCGCAGATGCAGAAGCGCTGACTGCGCTGGCGCGAGAGGGGCGTGTTCTGGTCTTCTTCCCGGAAGGCACGTTCACCCGCCGAGCAGGCTTGTCCGGATTTTATCTGGGTGCATTCAAGGTGTCGGCCGAGGCAAACCTTCCCGTCCTGCCGGGTGCCATTCACGGGACGCGATCCCTGCTGCGCAGCGACCAATGGTTTCCCCGGCGCACCGCTGTCACCGTCGAGATCGGCGAGCCGGTGATTCCACAGGGCACGGATTTCGGTTCGGTGCTGCACCTGCGCGATGAAGTGCGCAACCGCGTATTGTCGCGATGCGGGGAGCCTGACTTGGGAGAATTGGTGAAGCCGGTCACGCTAACGCCGTAAATCCGGGGTGTTCGCCAAACGCCGTCCCGCGATAACTTCTGGCCACGTTACAGATTCTCTTATTGGCGGTGCCCTGCAAAGGCCGCCGCGACCTCATTCACCATTCGCGCATCCTCTCCAGCGTAGCGCGGGGAGAAATGGAACGGCTCGACCCGGCGCACTCCTGCCTGGCGGGCGATTTGCCCTGCCGCCTCGGTGGTCAGATGAGCGCGTTCGGTCGCTAAAGCGACGTCCGCTCCCGCAAAGGCGGCTTCAATAAACAAAAGATCGGCATTCTTGACTAATTCGACGATCGCTTTGCGATTTGCCGCAGTATCCGCAACGTCGGTGACGTAACCGATCTTCTGGCCCGGGGTGATCGTCAGTACGTCCCGGAGCTTCCCGAGTGGCAGGTCGTGCTCATCTGAGCTCTTCATAGAAGGGCTAATCCGGATCGGAAATTCATCCGGTCTGTTCGCGATGACCGCGCGCTTGAGATCGCGCAACCAGGGCCCGACTGGAAGGCCTAAGCTTGCGAGCCTTGTCTTCCAGACGTTGAAGTGAGCGGATTCCTCGATAACAAACCCCAGGCACGGTGTGCGATGCTCCAGCACCGCGGTCGAAACCCGGAAAGTCGGATCGTTGACGAGGATGCCTTGGTCGATCCGGCCTGTGCCCAAGGCTTCGGCGGTGAAGGCTGTCTTGAGACGAAACCGCGCGGTTTGAGAGGCGAGCGAGGGGCCGACCTCGGTCACCACGAAAGTCAGATCACCGGGTTCTCGATCAACGAGATTCCAGAGATAGGCCTGCAGCTTGTGATGGACGCGATCGACGAAGCCGGCCGGGCCATAAAGATTGATGCGCTTGTCCCGACCAACGAGCACCCGCAACAGACGATCAAAACCGAAGAAATGATCGATATGCGCATGCGAAACGAACACATGCTCAAGGCGCCGGATTTTTCGTGGCGACAATGACGCGATGTCGCCAAGGTCGAATAGCATTGCCCGTTGCTCGAACAGCGTCTCGATATAGAGCGCCGGATCGCCGGTTCGCCCGTTGATCAGTGTTGGGTGCAATAACGGACGCATGGATAATTGAACTTTCGGATCAGCCGGGCGGATCCCTACCCCTTGATGCAGACCAGCGGACGCAGCCGCGCCACCCTCCGAGCGAGCCCAGCATGCTCGGCCGCAGCCACGACGGCACTGACATCCTTGTAGGCGCCGGGGGCTTCCTCGGCCACACCGCGCGTCGACGGCGACCGAATGAGAATTCCCTGCGACGCGAGATCATCGACGATCTTTCGCCCGCTCCATTGCTTGAGCGCGGCGTGGCGGGACAACGCACGGCCTGCCCCGTGACAGGCCGAGGAGAACGCCTTGGTCTCGCTCGTGGCTTCACCGACCAGAACATACGAGCCCGTACCCATGCTGCCGCCAATCAGCACCGGCTGGCCGACGGAGCGCAGTGCCGCGGGCAAGCTCTCGTGACCAGGTCCAAAGGCTCTCGTTGCGCCCTTGCGATGCACGAACAGATCGCGCCGGCTTCCGTCCACGAGATGACGCTCGACCTTGCAGGTGTTGTGCGAAACATCGAACAGAAGACGCAGGTCATGGTTCGGAAAGAAGTGCGCGAAGACGCGGCGGACATGGTGGCCGAGGATCTCGCGGTTGGCGAGTGCGCAATTGATCCCAGCCCGCATCGCGCCGAGATAGCGTTGACCGACCTCCGAATTGATCCGCGCACAGGCCAGTTCGCGGTCCGGAAGATCGATGCCCGCCTCCTTCGCGGTTACGACCATTTCCTTCAGGAACTCGGTACCGATCTGATGGCCGAGGCCGCGCGAACCACAGTGAATGGTGACGACAATTTCGTCCTGCGCGAGCCCAAAGGCATCGGCGACCGTCGTGTCAAAAATCTCGGCGACCGCCTGGACCTCGAGATAGTGATTGCCGGAGCCAAGCGTCCCCATTTCCCGGCATTGACGTTCCTTGGCGCGGTCTGACACACACTCGGGCCGAGCACCAGCCATACGTCCCTGTTCCTCGATCCGTTCAAAATCGCGCATCTCTCCCCAACCGCGCGCAACCGCCCACTGGGCGCCCTGTGTGAGCATGGCTTCCATCTCAGCCGCGTCCAGCGTGATCGCGCTCTCGCTGCCCACCCCGGCCGGGATTTGGCGAAACAGTGAATCGGCGAGCTGCTTCTGCACTGGAAGGATGTCGGCGACTGAAAGCCCCGTGAGCATCGTCCGCACGCCACAGGATATATCGAAGCCCACGCCGCCGGCGGAGATCACGCCGCCGCGATCCGGATCGAACGCCGCCACGCCACCAATCGGAAAGCCATAACCCCAGTGTGCGTCCGGCATGACGTACGAGGCTTGCACGATCCCGGGCAACCGCGCAACGTTCGCCGCCTGGTCGAGAACCTTGTCATCCATGTCCCGGACCAGGTTCTCGTCAGCGTAGATAATCACCGGGACATGCATCGTTCCCGAAGGCTCGACGCGCCACGTCGTGGGGTCGATACGGGTAAACCGGGCAGGGTCCATCGCAGATCTCCATCATACATCGACTATGCAAGCGGCCGACCATCTGCCGTCGGTATCCTTGGCGACCTTGAGCGCGGTGTAGGTCGCGCCCTTCGGTTCACAGGCCGGGGCGTGTCGTTTAACGTCGACCGGCTCGCCCCACAACGTCCCTTCAAGACGCGTATTTTCAATTCGGACCAGAAAACGACCAAACAGCATATTGCGAACAGCCATCTCGTAGATGATGGCGTTGAGCCATTCGACGAACAGCAACTCAAGGTCCGGCGCCTCGCAGGTCAGCTGGACGGCGACTTTCGGTTTCACCTCGGCGAGGGTGACGACGGCGGTGAGCGCGTAAGCTGCCTGCTCAAACGCTTCGGCCGGTGTCGGGCCCCATCCCCGCAGTCCGACGTCGGCATCGTGCGGAAAGTGCTCCCACTCCCCCCTCTGCTCAGTTGGCAAGGCAGACCTCATGATCATTCAACCAAATGTCTCGATGCCTCCGCGGGGTCGCCGAACTCTAGGAAAGCAACAAACGAAGAGCAGCACTTGATCTCGCGCAAATACGCGGATCCGCCTTGGCGGAGAATGCCCAACAGCCAGGGAGGCAATCATGCCGGAACTTCGTGATCTCCACGCCGCCATATCCGAAACAGAGGCCTGGGTCGATGACATCACCCATCGTCTCGGCTGGCATGACCGCGAGCGCGCCTATCTGGTTCTGCTGGCAACGCTGCATGCGCTGCGTGACAGCCTCCCGCGAGATGAGGCCATATACATCGGAGCGCAGTTGCCGCCATTGTTGCGCGGCCTCTACTATGAAGGCTGGCATCCGGGCTCTCACCTGGCAGTCAATCATCGAAGCGCCTTTCTGCAGCGTATTCATGATAGCGTGCATCGCGACCCCGCCATCGATGCAGAAGAAACCGCTCGCGCGGTGTTTGCCGCACTTGCAGCGCGTTTGCCCGCGGCAGAACTTGAGGACGCCAAGGCCGCTACGCCGCAGCCGCTGCACGGTCTTTGGCCGAGCTGATTTCGCCATGAGCGGCGCGGCACAATCAGCTGATCCTCCGCCACGGCAGTCAGTACGGCTATTCCTGTGCGGCGACGTCATGACGGGACGAGGCATTGATCAGGTGCTCGCGCACCCTTGCGACCCCAAACTCCACGAAGACTACGTGGCTTCGGCAGAGGACTATGTCAGCCTTGCTGAGCAAGCCAATGGCCCAATTCCGCGACACGCCCAACCTGCCTACGTTTGGGGCGCAGCGCTGGACGAATTGGATCGGATGCGGCCAGATGCTCGCATCATCAACCTGGAGACGGCCATTACGCGTAGCGACGACTACGCCCGAAAGGGCATCAATTACCGCATGAGTCCCGAGAATGCTGACTGCCTCTCCGCTGCAGGCATCAACTGCTGCGTGCTCGCCAACAATCACGTCCTCGATTGGGGACGGAGCGGCCTGCTGGAGACGTTAGCGGCGCTGGAACGCCAGAAGATAAGGGGTGCCGGCGCGGGGCGAAATGCCTTCGAGGCCGCGGCGCCGGCAACGCTGGACCTTGCCAACGAGGCGCGGCTGCTTGTCTTTTCTTTCGGCGCTGTGACGAGCGGCATTCCCCGCAGTTGGGCCGCCACAACGGACATTCCCGGTGTCAATCTCCTGACCCGGCTTTCCGAGGCGGACGCGCGACACGCCGCGGAATACATCGTCAGCATCAAGAAGCCCGGCGATTTGGTGGTTGTCTCGCTGCATTGGGGATCGAATTGGGGCTACGAAATCCCCGCCGATCAAAAGCTGTTCGCACGCACGCTGATCGACAGCGCGGACGTATCCGTCGTTCATGGCCATTCATCGCATCACGCCAAGGCCATCGAGGTCTACCATAAACGGCTCATTCTCTATGGTTGCGGCGATTTCCTCAATGATTATGAAGGCATCCGCGGATACGAAGAATACCGCAGCGACCTGTCCCTGATGTATTTCGCGGATATCGAACCGACGACCGGAAATCTCGCGGCGCTCGAAATCATACCTCTTCAAATCAGGAACTTCCAGCTTAAGCACCCGCAGAGACAGGACATCGAATGGGTGCAACGGACGCTCCAGCGAGAATGTCTGCGGTTCGGGGCCGGCATCGTACTCAATCCAGGCGGCCGGCTCGCTCTTTCCCACGATGTCCACTCCACTCCGGCATAGCGTCGGCGAAGATCAGCATTGATCCAGGTCAAGACACTCCGCAGGTTCCGGTGCATGAATTACTTGCCGTTGTGTGGAGGCAAGATTGGCGAAACACGGCAGTGAATCGTCTACGGGCGTGGATCTGCTTAGGTCATGAACCGGTCTGCCGACGAAGCATGGCGGAAGGGCCCGTAGCCTGTCCTGTCCGAGCACCCCGGAGGAGACTTCGGTTCGACGGATGGGAGGCGCGGGCCCTGCGCTTTCCGAAGTCCGGCGATGATGTTTGCTCGGAGGATATCCCGAATGGAACCATTTCCCGTAGACGCCGATCCCAAACAGATTGTCCGCTGGCTCATTGCCGAGCATCGGGTCAGCCCCTCATCTCTGAAGATCGCCGCACGGCGCTCAACCGAGGTGCGCCAGATCCCCGCCCGCGCAGAACTGCACCTTGGCGACGAGGAGCGCGAAGATCTGAACGAGGTCGCCACGGTTGCGACGCTGGAGATCACGCCCGCGCATCCTTCCGACGGCTGGCAAATGACCATTACCGTTGAAGATGAGATCGGTCCGCGCGGGCCCGGTCGGGGCTCGAATGTGGCGGACGACGAACAGATTGATCTTGAAACCTTCAACAGCCTGTTCATTCGTCCCGAGCGAGGAACCGCGACCGTCGTCGCGCAGGCAGACGATGCCGCAGCCGAAGTACGCTTATCCAGCCTGCTCGCCTCCATCGAAACCAATCGGCACGGCCCCGGAACACGCAAGATCTGACTCAACTTCATTGCCGCGTATTCTGTGCGACACCGGCGTAAGGAATAGTTCAAATGGGCGCATCAAAAACACTCGTCGTTTTCTATTCGCGCTCGGGGACAACGCGGAGGATCGCTGAGGCTCTATCCGCGGCTCTCAAATGCGACCTTGAGGAAATCACCGAGCCCAGACCCCGAACTGGCTTTTTTGGTTACATACGGTCGTTGCTCCAAGCGAGCCGACAGCGTCCCTCCGCAATCTTGCCAAAAAAGCACGAGGTCTCGTCGTACGATTTGGTCGTCATCGGCACTCCAGTGTGGGCCTGGTCGCTAAGCTCCCCGGTTCGCGCATATTTAATGGCGACTGCGAGCCAACTACCGAAAGTCGCATTCTTCTGCACCCTTGGAGCCAGAGGCAGCGAAGGCGCCTTCGCGCAAATGACGGCGATTGTGGGCAAGAAGCCTCGCGCAATATGTGCAATTACGCAACGAGAAGTGTTGTCGGGAAGTTATTCCGCCCGCCTCTCGGCTTTTGAGAAGTCGCTGAAGGAAAATCACCAATTGAGTGGAGGGAACTGATGGAAAGCGAAACGTTCCGAAAGTGGTTAACCGAACAGGGGTGTCGCTTCGATACGCAGCACGAAGGACGCGGAGATGGTCACGGCACTTTGACGATTCATCGCGAGGGGCGGACGGCTGAATTGTCTCTCGTCGGTGCGCGCCACGAACTCGACCCGCGTTCCGTTCGCCAAGTATGTGAAGCACTCGGCCTCGAGTGGTCCGACCTTCCCGGACCGAAGGGCCGCATCTGAGATGCGCGGCAAGCCTTGATGCACGTCAAGGCGTGCGCAGCCATTCTGCCTGAAATGCGCCGTCGGGTCAGGAGCATCATCACGTGGACGCTGCCGTCAATACTGCAGAGACAGCCGTTCGGCCGTTAGCGGCCGAACAACTCTATCGTCCCTCCGATCTATCGGGCCTGACCTTCTCAACCACGGCGGAGTTGCAGCCAGTCGACGGGCTTGTCGGCCAGGCCCGCGCTGTCGAAGCGATCCGGTTTGGAACGCGAGTGAGCAAGACCGGCTTCAACCTGTTCGTGATCGGTCCCAACGGTGCCCGCATGCAGGACGCCGTCAAGGGCATGCTGGCCGCGGAGGCGTCGGGAAAACCCGGACCCTCCGACTGGGTCTATGTCAATAATTTTGCCGAACCCGACAAGCCGATCGCTATCGAGCTACCGGCGGGCCGGGCACGCAATTTTCACGACGCGATGCACAAGCTGATCGACGACCTGAAATCGGCTCTCCCCGCCGTGTTCCAGGGCGAGGATTATCAGCGGCGCCAAGCCGCCATCGACGAGTCATTCCAGAAGCGGCAAGGCGAGGCCTTTTCCGCGCTCCGTGACAAGGCCGCTGAAAAGGATATCGCTATCCTGAGGACGCCGCTCGGCTTTGCGCTGGCCCCGACCAAGAACGGCGAGGTGGTCCCGCCCGATGAATTCAGCAAGTGGCCTGAGGCCAAGCGGCGCGAAGTACAGGCCGTCATCGAGGCGCTGGAGAAGGAGCTCGAGCATGTCGTTCGCCAAATTCCGCGATGGGAGACGGAGCGACGCGATGCAGCGCGCCAACTCGGCCGCGACACGGCGAAATACGCGGTCGACCAGTTGATCGAGGACACCAAAGACACTTTCAAAGATATTCCGAGGGTAGTGCGACACATCGAGACGGTTCGCGCCGATCTGATTGAAAACTTTGCCATGTTCGTCATCAAGGGCGAGGATGAAGGCGACGAGGCGCGCGATATCAGAACCGGCGGTCCATTTGATCGCTACGAGGTCAATGTCCTCGTCACTCAGGACATCGACAGGTCGGTTCCAATGGTCGAGGAGCTACATCCTGCGCTTGGCAACCTGATCGGCCGCATCGAGTATGTCGCCTTGCACGGCGCGCTGTTGACGAACTTTCGCCTCATCAAGCCCGGGGCGATCCATCACGCCAATGGCGGCTATCTCCTGCTCGACGCCCGGAGCGTACTGATGGAACCGTTCAGCTGGGCGGCGCTTAAGCGGACGCTTCGGCGAGGTGAGATCGCGATCGAAGATGTTGGCCGGTTTCTGGGCCTGACCAGCACGGTGTCTCTGGAGCCAGATCCGATCCCGCTCAAGTTAAAAGTCATCCTGTTTGGCGATCGCCTGCTGTATTTTCTGCTCGCTGCCCTGGATCCCGAAATGGCGGAGCATTTCAAGGTTCTCGCCGATTTCGAAAACGATCTCCCGCGAACGTCCGAAAACGAGGCAATCCTCGCTCGGCTGCTCGCGACCCTCGCGCAGCGCGAAGATCTGAACGCGCTGGATCGTGACGCAGTGGCCCTCGTGCTCGAACATGCGGCGCGCTCGGCTGAACATTCCAACAAGCTTTCACTGGTCGTGGAGCAGCTGCTGGATATTTTGGTCGAGGCGGATTTTTGCGCACGACAAGCCAACCGCAGCGTGATCTTGCGTGCCGACGTCGATAGCGCTTTGACGGCCCGCATCCGGCGGGCCGCCCGCGTGCGCGATCGGACGCAGGAAGCCATCCTCGAAAAGGTGGCGCTGATCGACACCGAGGGAACACATGTCGGCCAGATCAATGGATTGAGCGTCACCGAGCTTGGCGGATTTTCCTTTGGGCGGCCCACCCGCATCACGTGCCAGGTGAGGCCCGGCAGCGGCAAGGTCGTCGATATTGAGCGCGAAGTCGAACTCGGCGGGCCACTCCACTCGAAGGGCGTCCTCATTCTTTCCGGGTTCCTCGCAGGGCGGTACGCGCTTGACACCCCCATGTCGCTCTTCGCCAGTTTGGTGTTTGAGCAGTCCTATGGCGGTATCGAGGGAGACAGTGCTTCGTCTGCCGAACTCTATGCCCTCCTGTCGGCCCTCGCAGACGTTCCGCTACGGCAGGACCTCGCGGTGACCGGATCCGTGAACCAACATGGCGAAATTCAAGCCATCGGCGGCGTCAACGAGAAGATCGAAGGCTTCTTCGACATTTGTGAGAAGCGCGGCCTGACTGGCACGCAAGGCGTTCTTATCCCGCAGGCGAACGTCCAACACCTGATGTTGCGCAAAGATGTGAGAGAGGCCTGTGCGGCCGGCCGCTTTGCCGTCTATCCGATCGCTACTCTCAATGAAGGGATTGCACTCTTGACCGGGCTTTCCGCCGGGGTGCGCGGCGCGGACGGGGATTATTCGCTCGATAGCGTCAATCGAAGGGTTGAGGATCGGCTGCGGGCCTTCGCCAGCGTCCGGAGGAATTACATCAGTCAGAACACGGGCAACGGAGCCCCCGCCAGCTAGTCATGTCGAAGGAACCTCAGAGCTTCAGGCGGCTCGTGCTGGGACTGCAGCCGGGCGCGCATCACCGCACGATGCGGCTGGCCGTCGACCTTGCCGACTTGCTTCATCTCGATCTTCTTGGGCTGTTCCTCGAAGACACCAGTCTGCGTGACCTGGCAGGCATTCCCTTCTTGCGCGAGTTCAGACCGCTCGGCGGCGGCTGGCAGGCGATCGACCTCGATCGGCTGTCGCGTGACTTCGAACTTGCTGCACGCAGCATCGAGCGAAAGTTTATGGGCGCGGCAAAACGCCTCCCCACCGGATACCAATTCGAGGTCGTTCGAGGACCGTTGGCCAAGACTTCTCTCTTCGGTCGCGCGAACAGGCGACATCGTCATGATTGTCGAGCCTTGGAGTCCCGTCGAGCGCGCCACCCAGCAATTCTCATGGCTGCTGGAGGCGGCCTTCCGGTCAGCCACGGCCGTCATGCTTGTCCCGCCCCACATCGTTCGAACGAGGGGGCCCGTTGCCGCGATCGTGACGTCGCCCGACGATCCAAGCCTTCATGTGGCTGCGGCCATCGCGTTGGCGGCGAAGGAGAAGCTGGTCATCATCGAAACCGACGGCCACGATGCCGAGGATGCCGGCATACGCAAACTTGCCGCTGCTACAGGCCTCAGCATCAAACGCGTTGCGGCGGCCGGTATCGGACTGGTCGATCCGGCGGCCTGCGCGCTCGCCTTCTGCCAGAATCAGGAGCGGCTGATCGTCATGACCCGCAGCGCCCTCACGCATGGAGCGGCCATCGCGATTTCCACGGCACGACGGGTTCCGGTGCTGGTCGTCGAGCCAGAGGAAATGGCGGCAGATAGGACCATTCCGCAGCCGACAGCGAAGCAATGATGCAGTGGCGACGCGTGTAGTCCGTGCCTAAAGGCCTTGCGCGCCCGCGGAAATTTCTGGATTTGCGCCGAACCGCAGAGACGTCAGAACCTTGTAGCCGCTCTCACCGGGAGCGGGCGATTGCATGAGCTCGACCGAACAGACACGTTGCGTGAGTACAAGATCTCGATCGATTGGATTTTTTCGTGCGATGATGGCTCCATTGCCGCGCAGCCGGGCGAGCGTGACATGCGGCCGAAAGGACCGTTCGTCGACTTGCCCAAACGCAAGCAGCAACATGGCGTGCAGTTGCGCTAACTCCGGCGTGGCCGCGCATTCGCCCCACAGAAGACGCGGACGTCTCGGCTCCGGACCATATCCGAGATGCCGAAATTCCAGGGTAAAGTCGTCACATTTATCGGCGACGCGGCGAAGCTTCGCGGCCGCATCCGGTATTGAAACCTCGTTCCAGGGCGGCACCAGCGTCAGATGAATATCGGCAGGGGCGATGAGGCGAACCGGAAATCGCTCCAATTCTCGCACGAACTGCGCGAGTATGTCGGCGATCTCAGACGCAATCTTGAGCGCGACGAAAACGCGTGTCGGCCGCCGACCGCCTGAGCTTTCGGTCAAGCGACTGGCTTCGCCCGACCCGCTTTCTGGTGCCATGGGAACGTCCCGCGCAAACGGCCTGAACATTGGTTTGCCGATGACAGTCTAGCAGTTTGCTGAAAAAGGTTTTTCGAGGGGGTCCATGAGCAACATTGATTTAAGGATCGAGCCCAAAACGCACGATAGATTCAAGATACGGCCACTCTTGAGTTTATTGTTGCGCAAAATCGCATTTGATCCGAGTTTTTCAGCAAACTGCTAGAGGTAAGTATCCCCCGGCAGAGCCGGGGGATAAGATCCGCTCCGCTTGGGAGGGAATCCTCGAGGATGCGGGCCTCGGGTCAAACGGGAGCGTGCCCCGCTGAATCCGATTGTCTCGACCAGACTTGCCGGGCCCCCTTCCACATCACGCGGACGTAGTTAGAGGATCGCGAGCCGATCGCACCGACCGGAGCGGAGGAGAGAGATTAACCCAAATCGGCGCCGTGCACGTGTGTAAGAAGGTCAATTCGTTGCGCATTTCGTTGCGCGGCCGGAACATCGAAATTATAAGTCATTGAAAGAATGGTCGGAGTGGCAGGATTTGAACCTGCGACCCCTGCGTCCCGAACGCAGTGCTCTACCGGGCTGAGCCACACTCCGACAAGAACGCGGCTTATAGCCTTGGCTTTCGCGCACCGCAAGAAGCAGAATTGAGGACTTAATTCCCGTGAATGTGGGCCTGAAAACGTTGATTCTGCCGGCCGACGAGGCCGCCGTGGCAAGGGCCGCGCGTTGCCTCGCAGGAGGCGGCCTGGTGGCGTTCCCGACCGAGACCGTCTATGGCCTCGGCGCCGATGCCACCAACCCTGCGGCGATTGCACGGCTCTACGAGGCCAAGGGCCGGCCCTCATTCAATCCCTTGATTGCCCATGTCGGGGACATCGCCGCCGCCATGCGAATTGCCCGTTTCGACGCGACCGCGACCAAGCTGGCCGAGGCGTTCTGGCCGGGACCGCTGACGCTGGTGCTGCCCAGGACAAACGACTGCACGGTTGCGGATCTCGCGACCGCAGGCCTCGACACCATCGCGGTCCGGGTTCCCGCCCACCCCGTCGCGCGGGCCATCCTGCGTGCCTTTGGCGGACCGGTGGTGGCGCCCTCGGCCAATTTGTCGGGACATGTCTCGCCGACATCAGCGGCCCACGTGCAGAGCGACCTTGCGGGCCGGATCGACCTGATCATCGATGGCGGCGCGGTAGCGGTCGGGATCGAATCCACCATCGTCGGGTGTTTCGAGAACCCGATGCTGCTGCGGCCGGGCGGGCTGCCGCGCGGCGAGATCGAGCGCGTGCTGGGCCGGCCTCTGGCGCGACCGCCGGAAGATGCCGACAACGAGACCGGCCAGCCGCTGGCGCCGGGCATGCTGGCCTCGCATTACGCGCCGCGCACTCAACTGCGGCTCAACGCCGAAAGGGTCGAGGCCGGAGAGGCGCTGCTGGCGTTTGGGCCCAATGCGGTCCCGGGAGTTGACGCGGCGACCGCGGCGATGAATTTATCCCCGCGCGGCGATCTCGCGGAGGCCGCCGCCAATCTTTTCGGTTATCTTCGTACGCTCGATACCAAGGGCGCGCGCGGCATCGCGGTCATGCCGGTGCCGCATCACGGGCTCGGCGAGGCGATCAACGACCGGCTGCGTCGCGCCGCGGTGGGGCGATAGAACCATAAGCAGGCGCAAGAGAGCCAATCGGCGCAAGAGACTTGAGATGAATATCGTTCAAGCCCCAATCCCCCCGCTTCCGCCCGAACTGATCGCGCAATTCCGCGCCATCGTCGGCGACAAATATGCGGTTACCGAGGCGGCCGACGTTGCGCCCTACGTCACCGAAGAGCGCGGCCTGTTCCATGGACGGTCGCCTTTGGTATTACGGCCGGGTTCGACGGCCGAAGTCGCCGCCATCTGCAAGCTCGCCACCGAGCACCGGATCGCGCTGGTGCCGCAAGGCGGCAATACCGGCCTGGTCGGCGGCCAGACCCCGCATAACGGCGAGGTCGTCGTCTCGACGCGGCGGCTCGACAGGATCCGCGACATCGACACCGCGTCCAACACCATGACCTGCGAATCCGGCGTGGTGCTGCAGGTCGCGCAACAAAAGGCCTCGGAAGTGGACCGGCTGTTTCCGTTGTCACTGGGCGCGGAAGGAAGCTGCACCATCGGCGGCAACCTCTCCACCAATGCAGGCGGCACCGCTGCATTGGCTTACGGCGTGGCGCGCGAGATGGCGATCGGGCTCGAAGTCGTGCTGGCGGACGGGCGAATCCTCAATGGCCTATCGAAGCTGAAGAAGGACAATACCGGTTACGATCTGCGCAACCTCTTCATCGGCGCGGAGGGCACGCTCGGCATCATCACCGCGGCAACGCTGAAACTGTTTCCGAAACCGCGCGCGGTGGAAACCGCCTTCGTCGGCCTCAAATCACCGGCGGACGCGCTGAAGCTGCTATCGATTGCCCAGAACCAGGCCGCAGGCAATCTCACCAGCTTTGAACTGCTGTCCGACATCGCCGTCGATTTCAGCGTGCGTCACGGCGTCGACATCCGCGATCCCCTGGGCAACCCGCATCGATGGTACGTGCTGATGGAACTGTCATCCTCGCGCGATGACGCCCGCGCCACGCTGGAATTGATCCTGGCGCAAGGAATGGACCAGAGCATCGTCGATGATGCCGTGATCGCGGCGAATTTAAGCCAACGCTCGGCGTTCTGGAAACTGCGCGACGAGATGTCCGCCGCGCAGAAGCCGGAAGGCGGCTCGATCAAGCATGACATTTCCGTGCCGGTCGCAGCCGTCCCCGATTTCATCGAGCAAGCCAATGCGGCTGTCGTCAAACTGATTCCGGGGGCACGGCCGGTGCCGTTCGGCCATCTCGGCGACGGCAACATCCATTACAATGTCAGCCAGCCGTTGGGGGCCGACACCGCGGATTTCCTCGGCAGATGGCATGATGTGAACGCGGTGGTGTTCGACATCGTGCTGCGGATGGGCGGATCGATTTCCGCCGAGCATGGCATCGGCGTGCTCAAGCGCGACGAACTGCCCGACGTCAAGGACAAGGTCGCCATCGAACTGATGCGTTCGATCAAGGCCGTGCTCGATCCGCAGGGGATCATGAACCCCGGCAAGGTACTATAGGTAAATGACCGTCTCCGACCGTATCCGCGTCAAGAACGTCCGCGTGCTGTCCAACAATTACGCCACGCTGAAGGACACCACTTTCGAGTGGCGGCGCGCCAACGGCGAATGGCAGACGCAGACGCGAGAGACCTTCGACCGCGGCAATGCCGCGACGCTGTTGCCCTACAATCTCAAGCAGCGCACGGTGGTGCTGGTGCGGCAATTTCGCTATCCGGCCTACGTCAACGGTTACGACGACCTCCTGATCGAGGCCGCGGCGGGGCTGTTGGATAACGAAACTCCGGAGGCCCGGATTCGCGCCGAGGCGGAAGAGGAAACCGGCTATCGGCTCGGCGATATCAGAAAAATATTCGAAGCCTTCATGAGCCCCGGCGCGGTGACCGAGAAACTGCACTTCTTCGTCGCCGAATATGAACCCGCAATGAAAATCGGAAGCGGCGGCGGCGTCGCTGCCGAGGGCGAGGACATTGAGGTGCTGGAACTGCCGATCGATCGGGCGCTCGCCATGATCGGCGACGGCCGGATCGCCGATGCCAAGACCATCATGCTGCTGCAATACGCAGCGCTGAATATTTTCAAGGTGATGCCCGCCGGCTGAAGACGCTGCGGCTCGCCCTATAGATTGACACCCCGCCGGGCCGCGGCCAGATTGAACAACATGCGCATCGCTCTCATCCACGCCCTGAAACACTCGATCGTGCCGATCGAGGCCTCGTTCGCCCGGCTTTGGCCGGACGCAGACCTGATGAATTTGCTCGACGACAGCCTGTCGGCCGACGTGGCGCGTGACGGCCGCCTCACGTCAGCGATGACCGATCGTTTCCTGATGCTTGGACGTTATGCGGCCTCCACCGGCGCTGATGCGATCCTCTTCACCTGCTCGGCCTTCGGCCCCTGCATCGAGGCGGTGGCGCGCGAGCAGGCGCCGATGCCGGTGCTCAAGCCGAACCAGGCGATGATCGAGCAGGCGGCCGCGCGCGGCCACAGGATCGGCTTGCTCTCGACGTTCGCGCCGACGCTGCAGTCGATGCCGCGGGAATTTCCGAGCTCCGTCCAGATCGTGCCGAAGCTCGCGGAAGGGGCGCTTGCGGCGCTCGATCGCGGCGAGCGCGCCGAACACGATCGCCTGGTCGCACAGGCCTCACGCGATTTGCGCGACTGTGATCTGATTGCGCTCGCGCAATACAGCATGGCGCCCGCGGCAGCGCTGGTCGCCGAAGCCACAAGCCTGCCGGTCCTCACGACGCCGGACAGCGCGGTTAAGAAGCTGAAGGAACTGCTCGCGGTTACAAATTAAAACAGCGACCCCTGCCCGCTGTCGCCCGGCGTCACCGGCGCAGGTTTGCGTGCGCTCACCTTCTTCACCGGCTTCGGCGCTTCGGCCGCGCGCTCTTCCGCCGTGATCGGCAGGATCAATTGCGCGTCATCATTGGCGACGCGGTTGACCCTTGTGGAGACTTCATGCCAGGCGAACTCGCCTTCGTCAGGTCCGCTCAACAGCGTCATCACCGCGTCCACGTCATGGCTGTTGCAATCGAGCCAGCGCTCGAAATCACCAGCGCCGATCGTCACGGGCACGCGGTGATGAAGCACGGCAAGATCGGCGCTCGCGGGCGCGGTGACGATCGCCACTGTGTCGAGTTCCTCGCCGTTGGGGCCGATCCAGGTTTCGGCAAGTCCCGCGAGCCCGATCGGAGCGCCATCGCGGCGATGAATGAAATAGGGCCGTTTGTGTTGCCCAGAAGCCTGCCATTCGTAATAACCGTCTGCCGGAATGAGGCAGCGCCGCCGCTTGATCGCGTTCTTGAAGGCAGGCTTTTCCCGGACCGTCTCCGCGCGCGCATTGATCAGGAGCGTAAATTTACGGGGATCTTTCACCCAGGCAGGCAGCAGGCCCCAGCGCATCAGGCGAAAATGCCGGACGCCGTTTTCGATAATTACCACAGGTATTGGTTGAGTAGGAGCGATATTAAACCGCGGCGGGAAATTTGGCTGTTCCGCATAGCCAAAAATCCTCCGCAGGGCCTCCGGTGGCGAGGTGATTACGAAGCGTCCACACATTCTGCTATCCACTCCGGCATATTATTCAGCAGCCTTTAACCCCAACCGTTAACACTGCGGCAGATGACATCGGCTTCCAACCCCGCGCGATCCGCTTCCCAGCCGGGCCTTGAAGAGGCGCGGGCGGCGGAATTGCGCGCAGCCAACATCAATCCCCGCACCGGGCTCGCCACCGACTACCTGAACCATTTCAACGAAGCCATCATGCTGCTCGAAATGATCCCGGATATGCCGGAATGCGCCGAGGATTTCCTTGGCTGGCAGCCACTGTCCTATGCCGAGCATTTCACGGCCTCCAATTTCAAGGCGCGGGATCTTGCGATCGAAGCCTATGAATCCGCCGACGCCGGGATCCGCGCCTCATTCGACAATATCACCAGTGCCATGACCTCGATCCTCACCGCGGTAGGCGCGGCGATGCGCGAAGCCCGCCAGGACAAGACCCGCGCCACGCTGGCCGAACAGGCCACCGGCTGGGTCAAGCCGCTGGTGATGCAGGCCGGCGGTATCATCAACGGCGACATCGAGGCCGACGTCGACTACATCATGACGCATTGATAGCCGGAGTCTAATCGGCCCTTTTCTGGATCATGCCTTGGTGTCCTCCGTGCAGCCCTCCTATCCCCAACTGGCCGTCAGCGCCGCGATCTTTCGCGACGGCAAGATCCTTCTAGTGCGCCGCGCTCGATCGCCGGCCAAGGGCTTTTATTCTCTGCCGGGCGGCCGGGTCGAATTTGGCGAAACCCTCCACGCCGCCCTGCATCGCGAAGTCGGCGAGGAAACCGCGCTGAAAATCGAGATCGTCGACCTCGCCGCATGGCGCGAGGTCGTGCCGGGAACCTCGGGCGGCGGGCATTACCTGATCATGTCGTTCGCGGCGCGCTGGATCGCCGGCGAGCCGGTCCTGAACGACGAACTCGACGATTACAAATGGCTCGCCCCGGATGCCCTTGGCGAGCTCAAGGTCACCGGCGGCCTGCAGGACGTGATCCAGTCGGCCCGGCGCCTGCTCGGGGCCTGAGGCCTGATCTTTCGGGCGCGCCCGGTGCCTTGCTTCCAGCGCATTGAAAAGGCATATCGTGCGGGCCCATGCCCAAATATGTCCTGGCCGCTCTCATCGTCTTCTCGTGCCTTTGCGGCCCTGTGCGGGCCCAGGACGCGCCCGCGCCGTTCGACGGCGATCTGCAGCGGCTGGCCGAAATTCTCGGCACCCTGCACTACCTCAGGGGGATTTGCGGCAGCAACGAAGGCAGCAAATGGCGCAACGAAATGCAGGCGTTGATCGATGCGGAAACCCCCTCGGGCGACAGGCGTGCCCGCATGATCGCGGGCTTCAACCGCGGCTATAACGGCTTCCAGCAGACCTACCGCACCTGCACGCCGGCCGCTTCGGTCGCGATCCGCAGATATATCGATGAAGGCTCGAAGATTTCGCGGAACCTGACTGCCCGCTACGCCAACTAGGGGATGATCCGGACCCGCAGTGCCGCGTCAGCGCAAAGTGGGAGCCGGTTTTCATGCTCGAACAAAGAGATGAGATCATGATCCGATTCAATCCAATCGGATCATGATCCAGCGCAGAGCCGACAACATTATTTAACGCCGTTAACCTTTCCTAAAGAAGTGGCTAGGCGGCTCCGTCCTGCGTGCTAAACGTCTAGGCATTCGACGCGTTCCGCCCTGGACCCCGCGCAGACAGCCTGTTGAGTTTCATGAACCATCCAGCGTCCTTCACAACCGCCCGCGATCTGCTGCCCGACCACGAACAGAAGCAGGCCGCGCTCAGCTATCTCAGTGAAGCCTGGGCGGAGGCGCGGCACGATGGCATCGATGGTGACTGCCTGGCGCAGGCCAGCCTGTTTGCGGCCTTTGCCGAACTGGTCAAGACCTACGGCGAAGACGCGGTGGCCAAATTCGTGGAAGGCCTTCCCGTCCGCGTTCGCAACGGCGAATTTTCGACGGCGCTGGCGAAGCAGTAATCTCTAGGCCTTCAGTGTTTCAAGAAAGCGCACCGGTTCGCCGGTCGATGACGCGACGATTTCACCCTGCCACATGGCCCGCCGGCCACGCACAAACGTACCGACCGGCCAGCCGGTCACCCGCAACCCGTCATAGGGCGTCCAGCCCGCGCGCGAGGCCACCCATTTGTTGGTGATGGTTTCGCTGCGCTTCAAGTCGACGATGGTGAAGTCCGCGTCATAGCCGGCCGCGATCCGCCCCTTGCAAGCGATGTTATAGATCCGCGCCGGACCTGCGCTGGTGAGATCGACAAAACGCGCCAGCGACAACCGCCCGGCATTGACGTGATCGAGCATCAGCGGCACCAGCGTCTGCACCCCGGTCATGCCCGAGGGAGAGGAGGGATAGGTCCTGGCCTTTTCCTCAAGCGTATGCGGCGCGTGGTCGGAGCCGAGCACGTCGATGATGCCCTGCTCGATGCCGCGCCAGATGCCTTCGCGGTGGTCGGCCGAGCGCACCGGCGGATTCATCTGCGCGTGGGTGCCGAGCCGCTCATAACATTCGGGAGCGGCCATCGTGAGGTGGTGCGGCGTCGCTTCGCAGGAGGCGACATCCTTGTGGCCCTTCAGGAACTCGATTTCCTGCTTGGTCGAGATATGCAGCACGTGAATGCGCTTTCCGGTCTCGTGCGCAAGTTTGACGAGGCGCTGCGTTGCCAACAGCGCCGCCGTCTCGTCGCGCCAGACCGGATGCGAACGCGGGTCGCCCTCCACGCGCAAATGCTTGCGATCGTTGAGGCGATACTCGTCCTCGGCATGAAACGCCGCGCGGCGCCGGATCACTTCGAAAATCCGGCGCAGGCTTTCGTCATCCTCGACCAGCAGCGCTCCGGTCGACGAGCCGATGAACACCTTGACGCCGGCACAGCCGGGCGCGCGCTCCAGCTCCGGCAAGTCGGCCACATTGTCGCGGGTGCCGCCGATGAAGAACGCGAAATCGCAATGCATGCGGTGATGGCCGAGCTTCACCTTGTCGGTGAAAGCCCGCTCGGTGACGGTCAAGGGATCGGTGTTCGGCATTTCGAATACCGCCGTCACGCCACCCATCACCGCGCTGCGCGAACCGGTCTCCAGATCCTCCTTGTGGGAGAGGCCCGGCTCGCGAAAATGCACTTGCGTATCGATCACGCCCGGCAGGATGTGCAGGCCCTTGCAGTCGATCACCTCGGCGGCCGAGGCCTGTCCAAGCCCGCCGATTTCAGCGATGCGGCCATTGCTGATGGCGATGTCGCGCACACCCTCACCGTCCTGATTGACCACGGTGCCGGATTTTAGAATGGTATCAAATCGCTGATTCATGCGCTGATTTATGGCTCCTCGGTACCCGCTTCACGGAACTCTCGTGTCGAGCGGGCCTTGTTCCCGGCACCTTAGCGTCTTACCTTCCGGTATGATATGCGACGCCGGCGTTTCCCCAGGAAACTCCAAAAGAAACTCCAGAGAGACTTCCGAGAAACTCCTCGATCCCTTCGCAAGAGAATTTGGCAAGAGAACCATGAAGGCAGCTTTTCTACCCGACCGTGGCGTGGTCAAGGTCAGCGGCGAAGGTGCCCGCGATTTTCTCAACGGCCTCTTCACCACCGACGTGACGCTGCTGCGGCCGGGGTTGGGACGGTTCGGGGCCTTGCTGACGCCGCAGGGCAAGATCACGACAGATTTTCTGATCACCGAAGCGCCTTCCGGTCATGGCGGCGGTTTCCTGATCGACTGCCCGCGGGCGCTGGCGCAAGCTCTCGCCGACAAGCTCGGTTTCTACAAACTGCGCGCCAAGGTCGGCATCGAAAATCTGTCGGGCAGCCTCGGCGTGCTCGCGGCGTGGGACGGCGACCCGGCGCTGAAGCCGGATCTCGCATTCGCCGATCCGCGCGACACAGCCCTCGGTTGGCGGATTCTTGTTCCCCCGGAGCTCGCGCAAAAAGCCGCCGATCTGATCGGCGCGGAAATGGTCGATAGCACCGCCTATGATGCCCATCGCATCGCGACGGGCGTTCCGCGCGGCGGGCTGGACTTCATCTATGGCGATGCGTTTCCGCACGAAACCAACATGGACCGGCTGCACGGCGTCGATTTCGACAAGGGCTGCTATGTCGGCCAGGAGGTAGTGTCGCGGATGCAGCATCGCGGCACCGCGCGCACGCGAACGGTCCGGATCATTCTTGACGGCCCGGCGCCGGAGCCAGGCGCTGCGATTCTCGCCGGCGACAAACCGGTCGGCACCATGGGCTCGACCGCGGGCCACCGCGGCCTTGCGCTGATCAGGATCGATCGCGCCGCCGACGCGCTTGAGGCCGGCATGGCGCTGACTTCGGGTGGCCTTGCCATCCGTCTTGCCGAGCCGGCCGATCTGCAGACCACGCCAAGGCAGACCGTGGCATGACGAGGACGGCGCGCCTGCATGCCGATGGTCTGACGCGATGTCCCTGGCCGGGCGAAGATCCGCTTTATGTCACCTATCACGACACCGAATGGGGCGTGCCGGAATTTGATGACCGGGCGCTTTATGAAAAACTCATCCTCGACGGCTTCCAGGCCGGCTTGTCGTGGATCACGATCCTGCGCAAGCGCGACAATTTTCGAAAGGCATTCGACGATTTCCAGCCGGAGAAGATCGCGCGCTATAACGCGAAAAGAGTCCACGCGCTGATGAACGACGCCGGTATCGTGCGCAACCGCGCCAAGATCGAGGGCGCGATCAATAGCGCAAAGTCCTACCTGAAGATCATGGAAGACGGCCCCGGCTTCTCGAAATTCATGTGGGAATTCGTCGACGGCAGGCCGAAGGTCAACCATTTCAAAACGACGGCCAGCGTTCCAGCATCGACACCGCTATCCATCAAGATGTCAAAGGAACTGTCCTCGCGCGGATTCAAATTCGTCGGCCCCACCATCGTCTACGCCTTCATGCAGGCCACCGGCATGGTCAACGACCATCTGGTCACATGCTATTGCCACGCAAGCTGCGCCGGAAAACGTCGCGCCCCCCGCCTCAAAGTCAAATGACAGCGAGAAAATTGCCCGCGAACAAGGCGACCGCCCGGGTCTGGCAGCGCATGTTGTCGGGACGGCGGCTCGATCTGCTCGACCCTTCGCCGCTCGATATCGAAATCGCCGATATCGCCCACGGCCTGGCGCGCGTGGCGCGCTGGAATGGGCAGACCAACGGCCCGCATATTTTTTCGGTGGCGCAACACACTTTGCTGGTCGAGGCTGTGATGCGCGAGCAGACGCCGCGTGTCGACGTCAGTTACCGGCTCGCCGCACTGCTGCACGATGCACCGGAATACGTCATCGGCGACATGATCTCGCCATTCAAGGCGGTGCTTGGCGGGGGCTACAAGGCGGTCGAAAAGCGGCTGCTTTCGGCGATCCACATCCGCTTCGGACTACCGCCCGTCTTGGCGCCGGAGATCGAACGACAGATCAAGGCTGCGGACAGGGGCGCCGCCTACCTTGAGGCGACGGAACTTGCGGGCTTTGCGGAGGCCGAAGCAAAACGCCTGTTCGGCCGCGATCCCGGTCTGCCGCCGGCGACCCGGCGGGAGTACCTGACGCCCTGGACCGCAGCCAAGGCCGAGAAGCAGTTTCTGGCAAGGTTCGAGACATTGCACCGCTGAATGGCCTATAATTGCCGCTACAAAAGGGAAATCCATGATTCACGTCTGCTCGCTCGCGGCCCTTGCCAACACCGTCAAGGCGGTCGGCGCCAGTCATGTGCTCACGGTCATGGCCAATGTTGATCAGGTGCAGCGGCCGGCGTCCGTGCTCCCGGCCAATCACCTGAAGGTGCAGATGGACGACATCACCGAACAGCTGGAAGGCTTTGTCGCGCCATCGGAACAGCATATCGAGCAAGTCCTGAACTTCGTGCGCGGCTGGGACCGCAACGCGCCGCTGGTCGTCCATTGCTATGCCGGCATCAGCCGTTCAACCGCGAGCGCTTTTGCCGCGGTCTGTGCGCTCAATCCGCATCGCGATGAAGTCTTGATCGCAAGGCAGATCCGCGCGGCGTCCCCGATCGCGTCGCCAAACCGGCTGATCGTCAGCCTGGCGGACAAGGCGCTGGGGCGCGAGGGGCGGATGCTGCGTGCGCTCGACGAGATGGGGCCCGGCAGCATGACGGTCGAAGGCCGGCCATTCCGCATCGATCTCGAATGATGTCAGACGGCGGCCATCATGCGGCGCAGGCCAGCTGAAATACTGCAGCTTTCTATTTGAACTTTTGTCGCCGGGAGACACACTCAGTAGGCGCGGCAGGGGAAGCGACCCCGAAAGCGGCCCAAAGACTTGACGCGGTAAGCCCGGCGGCCGGGCCGATCGCCAGGAGGCTTGATGTTTGATTTTTTTGCGCTGGCGGTTGCGGTTATCGCGCTCATTGTCGCACGCAAGACTTTCAATCAAGCGGCCATGCTGCGTGCGCGATTGGACGCGATTGAAGCGGCCGGACTGCAGGCGAGGCCTGGCCCGCCATCGCTCACCGCGCTTGACGAGCTTGAAGAAACGCTCGCCACTTCACCGCCGGATATCGCGGCCGAACATCCGGTAGCCGGGACTGAACAAGCCACACCACTCCCGGAGGCCGAGCCGCCTGCGCCGAACGACGCCATCGGCGTCACGACGGCGATGCCCCCGCCACTTCCGCAGGCCCTGCCCGGCTTCGAGGAGCGCGTTGGCACCCGCTGGGTGGTCTGGTTGGGCGGCCTGACGCTGGCGCTTGGCGGCTTCTTCATGGTCCGATACTCGATCGATGCCGGGCTGCTCGGGCCCGGCGTGCGAACCATGCTCGGCGGCGCGTTCGCGCTGGCGTTGCTTGGCGCCGGCGAATGGACGCGGCGCAAGGAGAATGCCTCCGCCATTCAGGCATTGCCGATCGCGAATATCCCCGCGATCCTCACCGCGGCCGGGACCGCGGTCGCTTTCGCGACGGTCTATGCGGCGTATGCGCTGTACGATTTTCTCGCGCCCGCGACCGCCTTCATTCTGCTTGGACTGGTGGCGCTGGGCACACTCGCCGCGGCGCTGCTGCACGGACCGGCGCTGGCGGGCCTTGGAATCGTCGCCGCATTCGCCACCCCCGTTCTGGTTTCTTCGCAAAAACCCGATTTCTGGGCGCTCTATCTCTATCTCGCCGTCGTCACCGCGGCAGCCTTCGGCCTGGCGCGGATCAGGCTGTGGCGCTGGCTCGCGGTCACCACCATCCTATTCGCGCTGATTTGGACCTTGCCCTCCCTGAAATTCGATCCGCCGGTCGTCGGCCCCTATGCGTTTCACGTCATATCGGGGTTTGCGCTCGCAGCTCTTCTGGTGGTGTGCGGCTTCCTGTTCGGCCCGCCCGCCGACGAAGGCCGGATCGAGCCGGTGTCATCGGGCTCGCTCGCGGCCTATTTGCTCGGAGCAACCATGATCGTGCTCGCGAGCTCCCACGCCGATGCGGCTCTCATCGTGTTCGCAATCCTGGTGGCCGCCACCTTGCTCGTGGCATGGCGCGCGCCGGCCGCTACCGCGGCGATCGCCTTCGCCGCCGGCTTCGTGGCCGTTGTATTTTTCGAATGGGCGGTGCGCGGCAATCCGGATCTGCTGGTGCTGCCGGGCGGGCCGCTGCCAGGCATCGGTCCTGCGGCCACCGACAGCTCCGTTTCGCTGCATCTGATCGCGGCCGCGATTTTCGCCGCCGGATTTGGCGCCGCTGGATTTTTGGCGCAGGGCCGCTCGGCAAGCGCCATCATCCCGGTGCTGTGGTCGGCTGCCGGCGTATTTGCGCCGCTGGCGCTTCTGATCGCGCTTTACGCCCGCATCGCGCATCTCGATCGCTCGATACCGTTTGCAATCCTGGCGGTCGTGTTGGCGGCCGCCTTCGCGGCGGCGACCGAAATTCTGACCAGGCGCGACAGCCGGCCGGGCCTTCCGATCTCGATTGCGCTGTTTGCTACCGGCGCGCTCGGCGCGCTGGCGCTGGCACTGACCTTTGCGCTCGAAAAGGGCTGGCTCACGATCGCGCTTGCGCTGATGTCGATGGGAGCAGCCTGGATTTCGATACAGCGGCCGATCCCGTTCCTGCGTTCGCTCTCCGCCATTCTCGCGGGCGTCGTGGTGCTGCGCATCGGCTACGAACCGCGCGTCGTCGGCGATGCGGTCGGCAGCACGCCGGTCTTCAACTGGCTGTTATGGGGTTACGGTGTTCCGGCGCTGTCGTTCTGGACCGGAAGCCACTTCCTGCGGCGGCGCGGGGACGACGCACCGTTGCGCGCGGTGGAAGCCGCGGCGATCCTGTTCACGGCGCTGCTCGCCTTCATGGAAATTCGCCATGCCGTGAACGGCGGCGATGTTTACCGCGACACTGCAAGCCTCACCGAGACAGCCCTGCAGGTATGCGTCGCTCTTGCCATGGCGATTGGCCTCGAGCGATTGCGGATTCGCACCGGCAGCATCGTTCACAATGTCGGGGCTGCTCTGCTGACGGCGTTTGCCGGGCTGGTTGCGGTGTTCGGGCTATTGTTCCTCGACAATCCGGTGGTGTGGCCGATCGCGATCGACCACGAATTCATCAATCAAATCCTGCTCGGCTATGCCATGCCCGCGGTGCTCGCGCTGCTTCTGTCCTATGCAGTGGCGGGCCGGCGCAGCGCATCCTATGCCAACAGCATCGCGGCGGCCGCGCTGATCCTGGCGCTGACCTATGTGACGCTGGAAATCCGAAGGATCTATCACGGGCCGGTATTGACGAATGGCGTGACCGGCGGCGCCGAGCAGTACACCTATTCGGTCGCATGGCTCGCGTTCGGCGTGGCATTGCTCGGTATCGGCATCGCGGTCAATTCGCAGCGCGCCCGGCTGGCCTCGGCCGTCGTCATCGCGCTGACGATCGTCAAGGCGTTCCTGATCGACATGTCGACGCTGACCGGGGTCTATCGCGCGCTGTCGTTCATGTGCCTCGGGCTGGTGCTAGTGGCAATCGGCTGGCTGTACCAGCGGGTTCTGTTTCGCCGGCAGAGGCCGCCAGCGTCGCCGGTCGCGCAGCCGGGCGCATAGGGTATTTTCAGGCCGCCCTTATCGAGTTGAGGAACTGCACCTGGCGGCTGATCTCGTTGACCGACACGCCGGCACGTTGGGCAGAAAAAAATCTAGCCCAAGGTCTCCGCCACCAGTCGGATTCGGAATACGGGATTCTTGCCCTCATCGAGCAGCTCCATATGCCATTCAGAGTTTTGCTTCAGGCCGCGAGAAATGCTGCCGACCAGGTTGGCGCAAACCTTGGTCATCTCGGTCCAGGCGGCCTCGCGGCTCTCGAACTCGGATCCCTGGTCGGAAGCCCCGGAATAGCGACCGTGACTAATTCGAAAAAAATATTGCGGCATTTACCAACCCATATGTGCTGGGCCGCCCCCACAGCCTATCGAAACCCGACAAGCCTGAGCGATAGTCGCTACCAAGCCATGAATTTATCGACCCGTGTTACTACGGGCAGGCACGGGTTGCGCGGCGCGTGCCGTCCCGGTTCGCAAATTTTCGCGGTTCACAAGTTTTCTATGTTGGGAATCTCTGCGGTTGCCGACGCCCGCCTCGATCAGTCGGTCGAGCGACGCAGCTCCAGAGCGTTTTCCGATCTTGCCGGCTCTGGCTTCGTCTCGGATTTGACCGGCTCGAGTTTGGCGCTCTCGACCGGCGGGGTCTCGACGCGTGCCGACACTTCCACCGAGCCTGTTCGCTCCGGCGCGCGCAGCGAACGCGGGTGAGCCACCGCCCGCGCCAGCAGCATTTGCGCTGCCCCCTGATGATGGAAATCGCAATAGGCGAAGCTCATGCCCGAGACCGATCCGCGGAAGCTGCGCTCGTCTCTCTTGTCGAGATTGAAGCAGGGCTCGAACGGAATGCCCTTGATGGACGCGCAGACGGCCTGGCCGCGGATCTGAAGCGTATTGCCGGGCAACCGCACATGACGAATGGGACCGGCGCCCGAGAACTGCACCGCACCGGCCGCACCGAGGTCGTCGAGGACCCGGCCGGCGCCGCGCGTGCCGTCAAAGCAGGTAAAGGCGAACACCTTTCCGGATACGAACCTGCGGGCCTCTTCGGCATTCATCTGCCCGGCCAACCCCGGCGCTACCGCCGCACCGGCCACTACCGCCCCCAACACGAAACGCGCAAGCATGCTGTAACTCCAACTTGACCCCGAGCGCGGGCAACGCCTGATGCCTCTTTACCCGCTGCTTACCATACTAACCGTGGCAACATTGGAGCAGCTTCGTTGGTAAAGTCTGAACGCCATCAGACAATTTTTACCACGATTCGACCGCGAACCTTGCCGGCGAGAATTTTGGCACCGGCCTCGATGACCTGGCCGAGGTCAATTTCATGAGTAATTTCAGTGAGTTTTGCGGAATCCAGGTCGCTGGCGAGCCGGCTCCAGGCCGTCTTCCGCAACTCAATTGGGCACATCACAGAATCGATGCCCAACAGACACACCCCGCGCAAAATAAACGGCGCCACCGAGGACGGCAGGTCCATGCCGCCGGCAAGCCCGCAGGCGGCGATGGCGCCCCGGTATTTCGTCATCGACAAAAGGTTGGCCAGCGTGGTCGAGCCGACGCTGTCGACCCCGCCCGCCCAGCGTTCTTTCGCCAGCGGCTTGGCCGGCCCCGAGAGCTCGCTGCGATCGATCACCTCGGCTGCGCCGAGATCCCGGAGATAGCCGGCCTCCGACTGTCGGCCGGTCGACGCGATGACGTGGTAGCCGAGCTTTGACAGCACGGCGATTGCGACTGAGCCGACACCGCCGGCGGCGCCGGTGACCACGACCGGACCTTGCGCCGGGGTAAGACCATGCTGTTCCAACGCCAGCACGGCCAGCATCGCGGTGTAGCCGGCGGTGCCGATCGCCATCGCCTCGCGCGCGGACATGCCCTTCGGCAGGCGCACCAGCCAATCGCCCTTGACGCGGGCTTTCTCGGCGTAGCTGCCGAGGTGGGTCTCGCCCATGCCCCAACCGTTGCAGATCACCTGGTCGCCGGCCTTCCACTGCGGATGCGATGACTGCTCGACCGTGCCCGCAAAATCGATACCCGCGATCATTGGAAAGCGCCGCACCACCGGTGCCTTGCCGGTGACGGCAAGGCCGTCCTTGTAGTTCAACGTCGACCATTCGACCCGCACGGTGACGTCGCCCTCCATCAACTCGGCTTCGTCGAACTGGGTGAGCACGGCGGTGGTGCCTTTCTCCGCCTTGTCGATCCTGATCGCTTTGAACGTTCCCAACTTACCCTCCCCGCTTTTCCGCTTGGGATGTTTAGAGCATGATCCGGAAAAGTGGAAACCAGTTTTCCGAGAAGATCATGCTCCAAATAAGAAGGATCAGGCCGGCTGCGCAACCAGGCGCGTGACCGGTGCCTCGACGATCGGCAGGTTGATCAGCGCCGACAGCACGCCGAACAGAACCGAAAGCCACCAGATCGGCGTGTACGAGCCGAATTTCTCGAATACGACACCGCCCAGCCACACGCCGAGGAAACCGCCGACCTGATGGCTGACGAAAGCAAAACCATACAGCGTCGCGAACCAGCGGGTGCCGAACATCAGCGCCACCAGCGCCGAGGTCGGCGGCACCGTCGATAGCCAGGTCAGGCCGCTAATCACGCCGAACGCGATCGCCGAGAAAGTCGTGATCGGGAACGAGATGAAAGCGATGATCGAGAGTGCACGCGTGAAATAGATAATCGACAGGATATAGCGTTTCGGAAACAGGTTCTGCAGCCAGCCGACGCTGAGCGATCCAATGATGTTGAACAGGCCGATCGCCGCGATCACCCAGCCGCCCGCCGATGTGGAAATGCCTCGATCGACGAGGAAGGCCGGCAGATGCACGGTAATGAAAGCCAGCTGAAAGCCGCAAGTGAAGAAGCCGAGCACCAACAGCACGTAGGAGCGATGGCCGAACGCTTCCGCCAGCGCGGTCTTGAACGATTGCTGACCGGCGGCTGGCACGCTGGTCGGGCCTGCCGGCGGAGCTGAGAGCGCCAGAGACAGCGGCACGATCAGCAGCATCAGGGCGGCGAACACCATCAGCGCCGTCTGCCAGCCGAAATTGTCGATCAGAGCCACGCCGAACGGCGCAAACAGGAATTGCCCGAACGAGCCGGCGGCGGTTCCGGCGCCGAGCGCAATGCCGCGCCGCTCCGGCGGCAGCAGCTTGCTGAAGGCGGACAGAACCAGATTGAACGAGCAGCCTGACAGTCCGAAACCGATCAAGACGCCGGCGCCGAGATCAAGCGACAATGGGTCCGCGGCGTAGCGCATCAAGAGCAGGCCCGCCGCATAAAGCAGGGCTCCAACGCAGACCACACGCAACACACCGAAGCGGTCGGCGATCGCACCGGCGATCGGCTGGCCCAATCCCCACAACAAATTCTGCAGGGCAAGCGCGAGGCCGAAGACATCGCGGCCCCACCCAAGCTCGCGGCCGATCGGTTGAATGAAGAAGCCGAGGCTCGACCGCGGCCCGAAGCTCAACATGGCGATCGCGCAGCCACACAAAATGATGACGAGCGGCGTCCGCCAAGTGCCGATGCTCGGTCGAAGGTTGTCTGCGGTTACAGCCATGGGATTCCTCGATGCTCGGGCACGGACCGGGGTCGGTCGATGCGCCGCATGGATTAATGCATTCGCATGGAAATCCCAAGGGCGGCCCCGCCGCTGCAGGGCAGCCCTGCAAAATCAGCGAGCGTGGCTGTGGTCCACGTCGTCCGCGGCGAACGTCGAGGATCCACGCGCCGTGACCGCGCAATCTGAGGAAGCGCCCGCCGATCAAATCTTGTTTCAACAGTTGCGGCGGTGGTGATGACCCCGGCGTTCGCCGAGGCGGAGTGGAGAGTGCTACCGCTTCGCGCTGGCCTGCTCGGCCGAACTTTGTGCGGCCTGCGCAAGCCGCGCCGATATTGCCGCGGTTTCAGCCGCCGTTCCCCAGCTCGGCGCCTCGCTGCCGTCGCCCCACGCGCGCGGCCGGTAGAAGGTGTGCACGCCGAATTTGTACATCTTCTTCATTTCGCTTACCCAGGACGGGCGCACCCAATAGGCGTGATAATGGGTCGACTTGCCGACTTCCGGCAGCCAGAGCCGGCCATCGAGCATCGCTTTGGCGATTTTCCTGGCGCGGTCCCACATGTCGGGCTCGCGCACGACGTCGGCAACATTGTCGCAGGCGAAGGTGAACTGGCAGGCCAAATGGCGGTGCTTGTTCTGGTAAACCACGCCGCACACGGTGGTGGGATAGAACCCGGAGAATGCGCGGTTCATCACCACCTGCGCGACCGCAATCTGGCCGCGCACGGCTTCGCCGCGGGCCTCGAAATAAACGGCTTCCGCGAGGCATTTTTCCGATTTGGCGCGCGCCTTCTCGTCGAACAGGCCGAGGCGCTCGGCCGGTGTCCTGGCGCGCTGGTTGTCCGAATTGACTTCGCCCTTGGCCGCAATGCTCTCGCCGCTCCCTGCAGCGCTGGAAGGCTCGTCGGCGGTCGTCGGCAGCGAGGCCATCATCTTCATGTCGGGATCGGCGGCGGCGCCTGGCGTTACGATGACCGGTTCTTCGCCGGGCTGCCAACGCTCGATGCTCTCCGATGGCGCGCCAAGCGAGTTGCTTCCGAAATACAGGCTCGCGGTCTTCACCGAAAACCCATCATGCGACCGGCCGGGATCGAGCGGGATCGGCACGGCGTCGGGCGCAGTTTTCAAGTCATCGAGCGGCTGCGCCTCAAGCGACATCGAAACATCATATTGCGGAAGCGGCGGAGCGCTTAGCGCCTCCGCAAGTTCCGGATCGAGCGGCGCGCGTTCGGCGGACGACGCAGCTTCAGCGGTCTTGGCGCCCATGACCGACGCGTTGGATGTCGCAGGATCTTCGTTGGCGGGCGCGGCACTGGCGGGTGGTACCGGTTCGGGCGGAGCGACAACGAGGCGGTCGCCCTTGAGGGTGCGATCGACCTTGGGAAAATCGGCGGCCTGGTAGCGCGGCGGTGTCTGCGTAATGGGATTGCGCGTTATCGAGCCGGTGACATCGATGCCCCGGTTGTCGAGGCTCGCCAGCCGCAAGCTCGCGGTTTGCGGGACAAAGGTTCCGATCGGACGACCGAAGCTGTAAGTGGCGACCTGGATGGTGCTGGCGGCGGAGAACAACACGCGGCTTTGCCAGCGTTCAGCGACGCCCGGCTGCCGCGCCAGCAGCGATGCGATATCCTGATATCCGACTTCTGTCGGGGTCAATGCGAAGGCGCAAAGACCAAGGCCGAAGAACGCAGACCGCGCGCCCTTCGGCCGGTGACGCAACTGGAACATCAACACGCTCACGCAACGCAACACACACGCAATCGAATTCAGTACATCCGTGCAATTCGATCTTTTTTGGTGATAGCTAATTTAGGTTGCGAGGGAGTTAATCGGCGTTGCCGGCACGACACACGCAATGACTTGCCGATTTTGCGCCGATCACATCGCAAACGTTGGTAAACAGCCGCTCCAACAAAGTGGTAAATATCGCGTCAACGAAAATGATGAAGAAAATCTATCGGCTCGCTCCGGGTCACTACGGGGAACCCGAAGCCGCGCGTACCTGGCATTTTCGCGTCATTGTCATTGCGAGCCAACGGGTCGGCGCAAAGCGCGGCCCGATGACAGGCTCCGCGAAGCAATCCATGCTTGGCCAAGGCGGGCAGAATGGATTGCTTCGTCGCTGATGCTCCTGGCGCAAACGCTTCGCGTTTGTCGCAGGCATTGACGACAATGCGCGGGTCAATCACGCCTGGCTGGCGATGGCCTTGCCGAGTGCGGCCTGCGCCGCGGCGAGACGGGCGATCGGCACGCGGTAGGGCGAGCACGAGACGTAATCCAGCCCGATTTGGTGGCAGAAGGCGACGGAGGCAGGATCGCCGCCGTGTTCGCCGCAAATGCCGACCTTGATGTTCGGACGGGTCTTGCGGCCGCGCGCCACGCCGATCTTCACCAACTCGCCGACGCCGTCGCGGTCGACCGAGATGAACGGGTCGATCTCCAGGATTCCCTTGGCGATGTAGGTAGAGAGGAAGCTGGCGGCGTCGTCGCGGCTGATGCCGTAGGTGGTCTGGGTCAGGTCGTTGGTTCCGAACGAGAAGAACTCCGCGGTCCTGGCGATCTCGCCGGCCATCAGGCACGCGCGCGGCAGCTCGATCATGGTGCCGACCTGGTAGGCGAGTTTTTTCCCGGTCTCCTTCATCACCGACTGCGCGGTGGCGTCGATCCGCGCCTTGACCAGATCGAACTCCGCTTTGGTCGCGATCAGCGGCACCATCACCTCAAGGCCTACCGCCTTGCCGGTGCGTTTTTCCGCTTCGACCGCGGCTTCGAAAATGGCACGCGCCTGCATCTCGGCGATTTCGGGATAGGCGATGGCAAGCCGGCAGCCGCGGAAGCCGAGCATCGGATTGAATTCCGCGAGATCGCGGGCACGGTCAGCCAGCCGCCGCGGATCGGTATTCATCGCGCGCGCGACTTCCTCGATCTCGGCCTGTGTGTGCGGCAGGAACTCGTGCAGCGGCGGATCGAGCAGCCGGATCGTCACCGGCAGACCCTTCATGATCTCGAACAGCTCGACGAAGTCCGCCCGCTGCATCGGCAGCAATTTCGACAGCGCGGCGCGGCGGGCCTGTTCGTCCTCGGCCAGGATCATTTCGCGCACGGTGCGGATCCGGGTTTCCTCGAAGAACATATGCTCGGTGCGGCAAAGCCCGATACCCTCCGCGCCGAACTTGATGGCGGTCCGCGCGTCCTCCGGCGTGTCGGCGTTGACGCGAACGCCAAGTTTGCGCACCGCATCGGCCCAGCCCATCAGGGTGCCGAATTCGCCCGACAATTGCGGCTCGATCATCGGCATCCGCCCGGCAAGGACCTGGCCCAGCGATCCATCGATGGTGATGACGTCGCCGGTCTTGAAGGTGCGCGATCCGATGCTCATGGTGCCGCGGCCGTAATCGACGCGGATGGTCCCGCAGCCGGAAACGCAGGGCTTGCCCATGCCGCGCGCGACCACCGCGGCGTGCGAGGTCATGCCGCCGCGGGTGGTGAGGATGCCTTCGGCGGCGTGCATGCCGTGAATGTCTTCCGGGCTTGTCTCGATCCGCACCAGAATGACCTTGCGGCCATCGGCCTGCAGCTTCGCGGCCTCATCGGAAGAGAATACGATTTCGCCTGATGCGGCGCCCGGCGAGGCCGGCAGGCCGGTAGCGATGACATCGCGCTTGGCGGCGGGATCGATGGTCGGATGCAGCAATTGATCGAGCGAGGCGGGGTCGATCCGCGTCACCGCGTCCTTCTTCGAGATCAGGCCTTCATTGGCGAGTTCAACCGCGATCCGAAGCGCGGCTTTCGCGGTCCGCTTGCCGTTGCGGGTCTGCAGCATCCAGAGCTTGCCCTGCTCGACCGTGAACTCCATGTCCTGCATGTCGCGGTAATGCTTTTCGAGCAGCGTGTAGATCCGCGTCAGTTCCTTGAACGCCTCGGGCATCGCGGTTTCCATCGACGCCTTGTCGGAGCCGGATTCCTTGCGCGCGGATTCGGTGATGTCCTGCGGCGTACGGATGCCCGCCACCACGTCCTCGCCCTGCGCGTTGATAAGGAATTCGCCGTACAGGCGACTCTCGCCGGTCGAGGGATTGCGCGTAAACGCGACCCCGGTCGCCGAGGTCTCGCCCATGTTGCCGAACACCATGGCCTGCACGTTGACGGCGGTGCCCCACGATTCCGGAATGTCGTGCAGCTTGCGGTAGGTCACCGCGCGCGCGTTCATCCACGATGAGAACACCGCCCCGATCGCGCCCCACAGCTGGTCATGGGGATCCTGCGGGAAATCCGCGCCGGTTTCGCGCGCCACCGCGTCCTTGTAGCGGCCGACCAGTTCGACCCAATCGTCGCCGGTGAGATCGGTGTCGAGCGAATAGCCCTGGCTGTCCTTGAAGGTATCAAGGATGTCTTCGAAGTGAGAATGCTCAAAGTCGAGCACCACGTCGGAGTACATCGTGATGAAGCGGCGGTAGCTGTCGTAAGCGAAGCGACGGTCGCCGGACAATTCCGCGAGCGCCTCGACCGTCTTGTCGTTGAGACCGAGATTGAGCACGGTATCCATCATCCCCGGCATCGAGGCGCGGCCACCGGAACGCACCGAGACCAAGAGCGGATTCCTGGCGTCGCCGAACGACTTGCCGGTCAGTTTGCCGACATGGTCCAGCGCCTTTTCGACCTGCGCCTTCAATGCCGCAGGATAGCTCTTGCCGTGCGCGTAGAAATACGTGCAGACCGAAGTCGGAATGGTGAAACCGGGAGGCACCGGCAGTCCGAGATTGGCCATTTCGGCGAGATTGGCGCCCTTGCCGCCAAGCAGGTCGCGAAGGCCCGCTTTGCCCTCGGCCTTGCCGTCACCGAAGGTGAAGACCCATTTGCCGGATTTCTCCGGGGCCGCCTTGCCTGCGACAACCTTGCTCGCAGGCTTCGGCGCCGGCTTGGCCGGGCTCTTCTTCAGCGCCTTGCGGGCGCTGGCCGATGGCGCGGGCTTGGCCCGCACCGGCATGGATGGCTTTGATTTCGCAACGGTTTTCTTGGGTTTAGCGACGGCTTTGGCCATGACTGCAATTAATCCGCAAGAGATGAAAAGATGCGCGCCTTACACCACTTTGAGCGGCCCGGCGCAAGCCGCGAATCCCGTTTCAAGCCTACAAATGAAGCCACTTCAGCAGCCCGAGACCGATCAGGCCGTTGAGAATCAGAAAGATCGCTACCACGAGATTGAGCAGCCGCGGCATGATCAGGATCAACAGTCCCGCAATGACGGACATGATCGGCGAAATGTGGGCGACGGTGAGGGTCATTTAGAACGTCTCCGCTGTGCGATGTGTGAGATATCGAATCGAAGAGCACTTTATCATTCTCTTTATCCCCCGGCGCGCTTGCCGATATCAGACGCTTGTCGCCTCGGCGGGTTCCGATGCACGCAAAAAATCCCGAAAATTGCCGCGCATGAGGCGATCCCTTTCGGGGAACGATGCCGCGCGCGGCGAATTGGATCGGCTTGCGGGCCGGCTCACACCGGCACGCATCATCGCGAAGGAGCTGACCCATGCGGAACCAAATACTGGCCATCACTGCAATCATGGCCGCCATGAGCGCACCGATCGCAGCGCAGGCCCAGAACGACACCGTCGGCATCGTGCGTGGCGGCAGCGTCGTGATCAACGACGACATCGACGGCATCGCGGTCGATCAGCGCCCGGCCTTCCGCGAATACATCGTGCGTGAGCGGGTGCCGAATTACACCATTCCGGATCGCGTCGTTGTCGGCGGCGTACTGCCGGAAACCGGGGTCACCTATTACGACGTGCCGCAGAGTTTCGGCATCACGCCGTATCGGTACACCGTGGTGAACGGCCAGACCGTGCTGGTCGAACCGCGCACGCGCCGCATCGTTCAGGTGATCGAGTAACGCGCCTCGACGGATCGTCCGGGTGCCGCAGCGGTCACCGGACACAAGGCCCCGCCCGGTCTCCCCCGCCGGGCGGGGCATTTTTTCTGGTGCTACCAACTCTGACCTCATCCTGAGGAGCGCGCATCCGCGCGCGTCTCGAAGGATGGCCACGAGCCACACTTCTCATCCTTCGAGACGCGGCCAAGAGGCCGCTCCTCAGGATGAGGCTGCCTCTTTCTTAAACCGCTTTCCGTGCTACCAGCCGGTGAACCTTTTTCCCCGAGGACGCGCTGACGACTTCCTCGTCGAGCAACAGCGTCGCCGCGGATAATTCCGCCAATACCAGCGACGCATCGAAGGCGGCATAGAGACGGCGATACTTGTCGCGCTGATCAACGTCTTCGGTGACACGCCAGCTCAGATAGAAAATGCCGCCCGGCTTGACGATATCGAGCAAGCGGGCGACCGAAGGCGCAATTTGCGCGCGGTCGAGATGCATGATCACGGTTTCGCACAGCACATTGTCGTAAGTGTTGGCCGCGATGCCACCCAGCTCAGGCAACTCCGCATGCTTGAAGTCGAGATCAGGATATCGCGCGCGCGCCTCGGCAAGCAGACCGTCGGACGCGTCATATCCCGTGGCCGGAAAACCATGCAGATTCAGCCACGCCACCTCGCGCCCGCTGCCGCAGCCGATATCGGCGGTCGCTCCGCCCTTGATGAAGAAGCGCTTGACGATGTCGTGCAGATCAACCGGCGCCGGTTGCTCGTGCCAGTCTTTCGCGAACGCCGCCGCATCGTGATCGTAAGCGGCGAGCGTCAGACGATCCAAGGGATCAGCCTTCGATCTTGGAGAAATCGGCCACCGCGCGGGTGGCGGCGCGGATTTCGTTCAGAAGCTTCAGGCGATTTTCGCGCACTTTTGGATCGTCGTCGTTGACCTTGACCTTGTCGAAGAACGCGTCCACCGCCGGGCGAAGTTTGGCCATCGCGCTCATTGCGGCGGCGAAGTCTTCGTTCATCACGGCGACGCTGGACTTCGACCTTCGCCAGGTCGATCGCGTTCGCGAGCCCCTTCTCTTCCGGTAGGCTATAGAGCGCCGGGTTCGGTGCGCCGTCAAAAGTCCGCTTGTCCCGCTTCTCCTCGATGGCAAGGATGTTGCTTGCGCGCTTTGTGCCAGCGAGCAGGTTCTTGCCGTCGTCGGTGTCGAGGAATTTGCCGAGCGCCTCGACCCGGCGGACCACTATCAAGAGATCGTCCTGGCCTTCCAGCGCGAACACGGCGTCGACGAGATCATGCCGCGCGCCCTGCTCGCGAAGCTGGACTTTCAGGCGGTCGGCGAAGAAGGCGAGAAGGTCAAGGCCAGGTCTGCTAGGTAATTCGAGGCTGTCGGTACTCTGCTAGCTCAAACCAGGCTATGATCCCACTTGGCTCGTTGTCATTTTCGACAAAGCCTGCCGCAGTTTCTAAGTAATCGAGCTTTTCAAGCCGTTGGTTAAGTACATCAAACGCAGCCTTACACTTGGCCATTTCGGCTTCATCTTCCGGCGAGCGAGCTCAGGTAAATGCGTGCGTAGCTGCTTCAGCACCATACTTGTTAGAAACCATCATAGTTGACCAATTTGCTAAAGAGGACGTCGTCCCAATTAGGAGAAGGTTTCCCATCAATGACATCGACTGCGTGGCTAAGCTACGATAACCGAATGTCGAAAGCCGTGAGAATGTAAGTCGAAGTCTCGACTAGTTGGAGATCTCAAAGGATTTCGCAGCCTGATCACGCCCTAGCGCCGCTCGTCGCAGCGCATAGGGATCCTTGCTCCCCGTTGGCTTTTCGTCGATCGCCCAAAAGCCGACCAGCGTGTCGATCTTGTCGGCCAGCGCCACGGCCACCGACACCGGATCGGTCGGCACGCGATCGTTCGGCCCCTGCGGCTTGTAATGCTCCTCGCTTGCCGCAGCGACGGAAGCATCCTCGCCCTGCGCCAGCGCGTAATACTTGCCCATCAGGCCCTGCAGTTCCGGGAATTCGCCGACCACGTCGGTCAGCAAATCCGCCTTCGCCAGATGCGCGGCGCGCTTTGTCTTTTCGACGTCGGCGCCGACCAGCGGCGCGATCTCGGCCGCCAGCCGCTCGATGCGCGCGATGCGCTGTCCTTGCGTGCCAAGCTTCTCGTGAAACACGATGGTATCGAATTTCGGCAGGCGATCTTCGAGCCTGGTCTTGAGGTCGGTCTCGTAGAAGAATTTTGCGTCGGAGAGCCGCGCGCGGATCACGCGCTCGTTGCCGGCTATGATCGCCTTGCCGCCGTCAGAGGCTTCGATGTTGGCGGTGAGGATGAATTTGTCGGCGAGCTTCCCCGTCTTCGGTTCGCTGACCACAAAGCACTTCTGGTTGTTGCGGATGGTGGCGCGGATCACCTCGCCGGGAATCGACAGGAACTCCTTGTCGAATGAACCCATCAGCACGACCGGCCATTCGACCAGGCCCGCCACTTCATCCAGCAGCACCTGATCCTCGACCAGTTCGAAACCCTGTGCGAACGCCAACTGCTTGGCGTCGGTCAATATCGTATCCTTGCGGCGCTCGGGATCGAGCACGACCTTGGCATCGAGGAGCTTGCTCTCATAATCCGCGAAGCGGCGCACCGAAATCGGCGCGGGTGCCATGAAGCGGTGGCCGAACGTGGTCTGGCCGGCCGTGATGCCGTCGACCGCGAATTTGACGACGTCGGGCTCCTCGGTCTCAAGCCCGAAGGTGGCGGTGATGGCGTGCAGCGGCCGCACCCAGGAAAGCGCGCCGGACCTGCCTGAGCGTTCGCCCCAGCGCATCGATTTCGGCCATGGAAAGGTTCTGATGATCACCGGGAGTATCTCGGCCAGCACCTCTAACGTGGCGCGGCCGGGCTTCTCGATCAGCGCGACATAGAAATCGCCCTTCTTCGGATCGCGCTGGATTTTCGCTTCATCGAGCGAGGCAAGGCCCGCCGCCTTGAGAAAGCCCGCGATCGCGGCTTCTGGCCCGCCGACGCGCGGTCCCTTGCGCTCTTCCTTCAGATCGGCCTGCCGCGCCGGAATGCCATGCACCGTCAGCGCCAGCCGCCGCGGCGTCGCGAACGCTTTCGCGCCCTCATAGACGAGGCCCTCGGCGACAAGCTTGTCGGTGACCATGCGGCGCAGATCGTCGGCCGCCTTCGCCTGCATCCGCGCGGGAATTTCTTCGGAAAAAAGTTCGAGAAGGAGATCGGGCATCAGTTGCGCTCTTTGCGAGAACGGCGCGGCGCGCGCTGACGCGCCTCGCCTCCCCCTTGCGGGGAGGGGTCGGGGGTGGGGGGCAACGCGCGCAGAATTTCGTTGAGGACCCCGTCGAGATTTCCAAGCACGTCATTATTCCAGAAGCGCAGAACGCGATATCCAGCGGCTTCAATGTGGCGCGTCCGCAGCGTATCGGATTCTCGTTGCCAATCGTGCTGTCCACCATCGATCTCGATGACGAGCTTTGCCTTACGGCTGATGAAATCCACAATGAACGGGCCGACTAGAGCCTGCCGTCTGAAATGCGAGCCACCGAGCTCGATGTCGCGACGAAGCCGCTGCCAAAGCACGTGCTCGGCATCGGTTGGCTGGGCGCGCATCCGACGCGCAAATTGCCGCTGGCGATCAACCATCGCACGCGATTCAATCACATCTGTCATCATCTGTGGACCCCCACCCCCCACCCCTCCCCGCAAGGGGGAGGGGAGAAGAGGCGTCGCGGAAATAGAAAACCCTGATTCAGGAGGCGCTTAGTTGATCAACCTGCCCCGCCCGCTTCGGTATGCACCCAGGCTTCGCCGCAGGCTTTGGCGAGTTCGCGCACGCGCATGATGTAGCTCTGCCGCTCGGTCACCGAGATCACGCCGCGGGCGTCGAGCAGGTTGAAGACATGGCTCGCCTTGATGCACTGGTCGTAGGCCGGCAGCGCCATCAGATGCGCCTCGCGCTTATTCGTCCTTCCAGCCCGCCTCGAGATATTTTCGGCACGCCTGCTCGGCCATCTTGAACTGCTCGAACAGCATCTCGACGTCGGAATGTTCGAAATTATGCCGCGAATATTCCTGCTCGGCCTGGAAGAATACGTCGCGATAGCTGACTTTCTCGGCGCCGTCGCGGCCGTTGAAGTTGAGATCCATGATGCGGTCGACGCCCTGCAGGTAGCAGGCGAGACGCTCCAGCCCGTAGGTAAGCTCGCCCGCAACCGGCGCGCATTCGACGCCCGCGACCTGCTGGAAATATGTAAACTGCGACACTTCCATGCCGTCGCACCAGCATTCCCAGCCGAGCCCCCACGCCCCCAGCGTCGGGCTTTCCCAGTCGTCCTCGACGAAGCGGATGTCGTGCAGCGCGGAGTCGATGCCGATCGCGGCCAGCGATTTGAGATAGAGCTCCTGAAGATCGGGCGGCGACGGCTTCAGGATCACCTGAAACTGGTAGTAGTGCTGGAGTCGATTGGGATTCTCGCCATAGCGGCCGTCCTTCGGCCGGCGCGAGGGCTGCACATAGGCCGCGTTCCAGCGTTTTGGGCCCAGCGCGCGCAGCGTGGTGGCGGGGTGAAACGTGCCCGCGCCCACTTCCATGTCGTAGGGCTGCAGGATCACGCAGCCGTAATCCGCCCAATAACGCTGCAGCGTCAGGATCAATCCCTGGAACGAGCGTTCCGGGCGCATATGGGCAGGCAGGGCATCCATCGTCGGGTCAGGTCTTCGCGAGGGGGCTAGTGGTCCAATTCTAACATTCGCATCCCGTTTCGGCAGGCATCTTTGCGAATGTTAGAATCAAAGGACCACTAGCAAATATAGGTTTGTAGTGGAGTTTTGGATTTGACATTCGCAAGCGTGCTCCGACTGGGTGGGGAGCGAATGTCAAATCAACTCCACTAGCTCAAGCGCGCGGGACCGTATCGGCGAGGGGCCGAGGAATCAAGGCGAGGTCAGCCCGGAAAAGCATGTTCCTCATGGTGAGGAGCGCGGCTTCGCGCGTCTCGAACCATGAAGGCCCATCCTTCGAGACGCAGGCTCGCGCCTGCTCCTCAGGATGAGGTGGAGGGTCAGCCCGGCCGGTAGGCGCCGGTGTTGGGATCCCGCCGCAGCGTCGGAATTTCGTGTGACCGGGCGGCCTCAGCGACCCGCGCAAGGCGGGCCTCCTCCAATTCCCTGTTGACCCGCACGGCTGTCCGGTAAGCCCAGCGGACCACGGCCAGCCCACCCAGGGCGCCCGCGAATGCGATAAGCGGCGGCATCGGTCGATCCTCGTTCATTCGTCACGCCCCGATTCCCATTGTCGCGCAAGCCGGTCCGGCCTGCAATTGCATTGTCCCGGGACCAAATGGCGCGGCCCAACCCGCCCTCAAAACCCGAATTTAGCCCAAATTGCCCTGCTCTCGAGCGCCGAAATCAGCTCCTCCGGCAAGCTAGCGACACCCTCCAGCGAAGCCAGCGTTCCCGCCGACCGGCGGCCGAAAAGGCCGGACAACATCCCGGTCGCGGGCGCGATTAGCGGGGTCAGCACCTTCTCGCCGTAGCGGGCGCGCAGCGTCGAACGCAGATCGCCGATCGCATCCGCAAGTCCCAGCGAGACGGAGGTCTCTCCCGCCCAATACTCGCCGGTAAACAGAACGTCGTCAGCACCCTTCAGCCGTGTGCCGCGGCTTTGCTTCACCAGGGCAATGAAGATGGTATGGATCTCGCGCTGAAGCGCTTTCACCCGAGCGACGTCATCGGGGTTTTCCGGCAGGAATGGATCGAGCATCGCCTTGTGGGCGCCCGCCGTATAAAGCCGACGCTCGACGCCGACCTTCCTGATCAACTCCTGAAATCCGAAGGAGCCGCCAACCACGCCGATCGAACCCAGAATCGAGGAAGGGTCGCAGAAGATCTCATCGCCCGCACACGCGATCATATAGCCGCCGGATGCCGCGACATCCTCGACGAACACCAGGACCGGCAGCTTCTTTTCCGCGGCGAGTTGCCGAATGCGCAAGTAGATCTGGCGCGACTGCACGGGCGAGCCGCCGGGCGAATTGATCACCAGCGCCACCGCCTTCGCATGCCTGATCGCAAAGGCGCGCTCAAGTGTCCTGGCGACGCCGGCCAGCGACATTCCCGGCCGCAGCGGCGTCACTGCACCAATCAGGCCGGACAGGCGGACCACCGGGACCACGGCGGTTCCCCGCCGCAGGCGCGCCGGTATCCATTCCATCATCTTTTCAATGAAGGCCGGCAATCTTCGGGGATCATTGGGCTGTTCCGTCATGCCGCTACCTCAAATTAACCATTCTTTATCGCGCCACTGTCATTGGACTGTTCGAGACGCATTTCGGCCGTAGCTAGGCTGCAACGATACAGCGGAGCAAGACATGAAAATCTATCTGCTGATGGCGCTGATCGGTACCCTATTGACCGCGATTCATTTCACATCAGTCCCAGAACAACGCTCCAAACCGCTTCCGTGACAACCCTTCCGCCCGCGCCCTGGGCAATATTCAGGGTATCGCCAGCGGCAATACCCCTTTCCCGACCAGAATATCCTGCACCGCTTGATTGGGCCTCGCAGACTCATCGTTGAGCATCAGCGCGGGATGGATGCGGGTGGGTGCCTTGCCACCTTTGACGGCACGGATCAGCACGCGAATCGCCGGTGACGTCACATCGGCGTGAACGGGCAAAATAGCCAAACTGCCGAAACCGCGATCGAGCGCCGCCAGCACCTCGGCAATCCCGTCCGCGCGCCAGATCATCGCGAGGATGCCGCCGGATTTCAGAACTCGCCGGCCTGCGTGAATCCAGCCCTCGAGCGTCGCAGCCGTCGCGACATGGGCTGACGCCCGCGCCTCGTCCGGCGAGGCGCGGTGCCGCGCGCGATCGTTGAACGGCGGATTCATCAGGACGACGTCAACACTGTCGGGCAACAGGCCTGCGGCCGCAAACGCGCCGGCGTCAGCGGTCACGTCGAGCACGAAGAGATCGGCCGCGACGGCGTTTGCGGCGGCGTTACCGCGGGCCAGGTCCGCCAGCTTCTCGTCGATTTCGACCAGAACGAGTTTGATCCCTGCCACGCGCTTGGCGACCGCGAGACCCGCGGCGCCGACGCCGGCGCCAAAGTCAACTACGCGGTCGCCTGCGCGTGCCGGGGTCGCAGCCGCCAGCAACATGGCGTCGTGACCGGCGCGGTGACCCGATTTCTGCTGCCGCAGACGCAGCTTCCCGCCGAGAAACGCATCCTCGGTGAATTCGTCCCATGGCTCAGTCATCGGTGCTCAGTCATCGGCCCGCAGCTCGTGGGCGAGGCCGGCATCGCAGAGAATCCGGCGCGCCGCGTGGTTGTCGTCGTCATGGACCAGAATCCGGCGCGGCAGGACACCAAGCGAGCCCTCGATGATGCTCATGTTCTGGTCCAGCACCAGATGATGGATATTTGCGCCGTCGAGCAGCGCACCAATGGCTGAAACCAGCACAATATCGTTGGTCCTAACCAATTCCCGCACCTTCGGCTCTCCTCTGTCGACCCGACCTGACGGTCCCGCGATGCGTGTTGTGGGCTTCGTGCCCTTGCCGCGCTACCCCGCACTTTCTATTGTTATATCCGAGGATAGAGCCAATTGGCCAAATGTGGAGACCAGCGTGGCGGTTATTGTACCCTTCGAAAGCCCATCGGACGCTTCGATAGATCAGCTGGTCGAGCTTGTCGGCGCCGACATGGAGCGGGTCAATGCGACGATCCTGTCGCGAACCGGCTCGGAAGTCACCATGATCCCGGAGGTCGCCAATCACCTGATTTCCTCAGGGGGGAAGCGGCTGCGACCGATGCTGACGCTGGCGATGGCCAATCTGACCGGCTATTCCGGCGACGGCCATATCAAGCTCGCGGCGTCCGTCGAGTTCATGCATACCGCCACCTTGCTGCATGATGACGTGGTCGACGAAAGCGAATTGCGGCGCGGCAAGCTGTCGGCACGCATGCTGTGGGGCAACGAGGCGAGCGTGCTGGTCGGCGACTTCCTGCTCGGCCAGGCCTTTCGCATGATGGTCGAGGTCGGCTCGCTGCGCGCGCTCGACATCCTGTCATCGGCCGCCGCGACAATCGCCGAGGGCGAAGTCATGCAGCTGGCGGCGGCGAAAAACACCGCCACCACCGAAGACGAATATCTCGCGGTGATCCGCGGCAAAACCGCCGAGCTGTTCGCGGCGGCCTGCGAAGTCGGCCCCGTGATCGCCAATCGTCCGAAGGCCGAGCAGACCGCGTGCCGCTCCGTCGGCATGAATCTCGGCATCGCATTCCAGCTGGTCGACGACGTTCTGGATTATGGCGGCAAGTCCGCCAAGCTCGGCAAGAACGTCGGTGACGATTTCCGCGAGGGCAAGATCACGCTCCCGGTGGTGCTGGCGTTCCGCCGCGGCAACGACGTCGAGCGTGCATTCTGGATCAACGCGCTGGAGCGCGGCGAGATCGGCGACGGCGATCTCGATCACGCCGTCGGGCTGATGACCAAACACCGCGCGCTCGAGGACACCATCAACCGCGCCCAGCATTACGGCGCAATGGCGGTTGACGCGCTGGCACTATTTCCGGCCTCGCCCATGAAGACCGCGCTGGAGCAGGTAGTGGCGTTTTGTTTGGCGAGAACGCATTGAAATCCTCATCCCGACGAGCGCGCTCTTCGCGCGCGTCTCGAAGGATGGGCCAGGTTGAGCGTATGTCCGGCCTCATGGTTCTCAACGCGATGCCAACGGGTCGCGCGAACGCGCGCCCGATGACAGGCTCCGCATCGTCCGGAGACGGCGACGCAGCCAAGTCTACGCAGGCTGCGTAAACTTGCCTGCGATGCGCCTCCTCACCATGAGGGGGTCTATCACTCAGCTCAGCACCCCGGCATGCACCCACCAATGCGGGCGTGCGAGCTGAATTTTCTGCGCAGCGCGCTGCGCCTCGACGGTATTCTCAAAGATTGCAAAACAGGTTGCGCCCGACCCCGACATCCGCGCCAGCCATGCCCCATCGGCGGCGCTGAGCGCCGATATCACCTCGCCGATCACAGGCTGGATGCGCATGGCCGGGGCTTCAAGATCGTTGGTACCTGCGGCAAGTGCCTCCACCCAGTCTTCGACCGATGCGCCTTCCTCGGGCCAGGCGATGGCCTGGATCACGTCCGACGCACCCACCAGCAATTCGCCGTTGCGCAATCCCAACGCTTCGAACACGTCCCTGGTCGCCACGGGAACGCGGGGATTGACCAGCACGCAGGGCAATTTCGGCAAGGCGAGCGGCAGCAGCGTTTCGCCAACTCCGGTCATGACGCAGGCGCGCGAGGCCAGGCAGACCGGCACGTCGGCGCCGGTCAATCGCGCGACCTCGACCAGCTTCGAATCATCGATGGAAAGACCGTTGGCCTGCGCGAGCAACCGCAGCGCCGCCGCGGCATCGGCTGAGCCGCCACCGATTCCGGCAGCGACCGGCAGCACCTTGTCGAGCGTGAAGCCGCCGACCTTCAAACCCGGCAGCCGTTCGCCGAGCAACCGTGCCGCCTTCAGCACGAGATTGTCGGCGGGCTCGCCACAGGCCTGCGCAAGCGGCCCCGTGATCGTAAGCTTCAGTTCCGGTCCGGCCTTCAGGCTCAGACGGTCAGCGCAATCGGCAAACGCGACCACGCTTTCGAGCTCATGATAGCCGTCCACCCGTCTTCCGACCACCCGAAGGGTCAGGTTGACCTTGGCACGCCCGGCATCGACCAGCGCATCGGCCGCGGATTCGCCATTCGCTTCAGTAGCTCCACCGGTCGTCATCGCGAATGCAAAATCCAAATAAGCCGTACTGGAATGGTCTTAAGCGTCTCTTGGCTCAAAAATCCGGGAAGCGGGCCTGCCATGCTCCCCAACGTGAAGCCGCGAGCAGCCGGGTTATCTACTCCTCCTGGTTCAACCGCCCTTGCCGTCTTCTTTTTTCTTGTCGGCGGAGGCTGCCGAAGAGGTATCGTCGGGAAGCCCTTTTTCGATCTTGGCCTCGATCTTCGGCAGATCTTCCGGCTCGGGCTTCAGGTCGCGGGCGTGCGCCCACTGGAACTTGGCTTCCAGCGTACGGCCGACGCGCCAATAGGCGTCGCCGAGATGGTCGTTGATCGTCGGATCCTCGGGCTTGAGATCGACCGCACGTTCGAGATTCTTCACCGCTTCGTCAAAATTTCCGATGCGGTAATAGGCCCAGCCCAGCGAGTCCACGATGTAGCCGTCGTCCGGGCGCTGGTCGACGGCGCGCTTGATCATCTTCATTCCCTCGTCGAGATTGATGCCCTGATCAATCCAGGAATAGCCGAGATAATTCAGCACGTGGGGTTGCTCGGGCTGCAGCTCGAGCGCTTTGCGCATGTCGACCTCGGCCTTGCTCCACTGCTTGGAGCGCTCCTCGCAGATGCCCCGGTAATAGTAATAAACCCAGGTGTTCTTGTCGGTATTCGCCGGCAAGACATCGATGCCCTGCGAATAGGTCTGGGCGCAGTCGGTGAACTTCTTGCGGCCGCGCTCGACATTGCCGAGCGCCATGATGGCTTCAATATCCTTGGGGTCTTCGGTCGTGACGGTTTTCAAAATCTTGATCGCCTCGTCGCTGCGGTCGGCGGCGTCGAGGTTGATGGCAAGCTGAATCTGCGCGTTGCGCCGCAGCGGCGAGCTGGCCGGCATCCGCTCATAGACCTTGATCGCCATCGCCGGCTTTTTCACCGATTTGTAGAGATCGGCCAGCGACAACAGCGCCAGTGGATGATTCGGCGCGAGATACAGCGCGAGTTGCAAATAGACCAGCGCCAGGTCTTCGCCGCCGCGCCGCGTCAGCGTTGCGCCGATACCGTAAAGCGCCTCGGCGGCGCCGGTCTGCGCCGAATCGACCAGCGGCGGCAGTTTCTTGCCGGCCCTGACTTCGCGCAGGCCTTCCAGTACCAGCGGATGCCGCGGCAGCTTCTTGTCGAATGCCTCATAGACCGCGACCGCCGACGCTTCGTCCTTGTTGCGCGACAGCCAGCGCGCATAATCGTCGGCCACGCGCAACATGGAGTCCTCGAGCTTGTAGGCCCGCTCGAGGCGCACGCCGGCGTCTTTCTCCTTGCCCGCAAGTTCAAGGATCATCGCCGAATGCAGGTCCTTGAAGATCGGGTACCATTCAGGACCGGTCAGCTTGTCGATGTTGGCGACCGCGGCTTTGGTGTCGCCGGCGCCGTAACTGGCCCAGCCCGACAGCAGCGTGGCGACCAGATCCGTGATCGGCCCGCGTATCGACTGGTTGATGTTGGTCTGCGCTGTTGCGTATTTCTTCTGCTTCAGGTCGCGCACGCCGATGACGAGCCGGGCAACGCGATTGGACTTGTCCACCGCGAGGATTCGATCGGCGAGCCTGACCGCCTCGTCAATATCGCCGTCCGCAAGCGAAGAAATGAACGCTCGATCCAGCAATTCATTGTTCTTCGGATCGCTGCGAAGCGCCGAACGATAGAAGGTCGCCGCCGAACTGGCGTCGCGTTCGATGCTGGCGTGACGCGCGGCGAGGTAGCTGCCCGACATCGTCAGTGTTTTCAGATCGTGATTGGACGGAAATTGCGCGGAGTTGTCCGTGGGATGCTCGGGCGTCTGCGCCGAAACCGAACCGGGCAGCACCAGCGCGGTGAACGCAATGGCGGCAATGGTCCAGCGATTGAAACGAGTGGGAAGCATCACGGTTCGCCTTCAGCTCAAGGACGGTGGGATCTTGTGATCAATCTCGAATGCAAACCCAGCAGGCGGCATCAAGACATGCGACAATGCCGCTTTTAGCGATCAACCGCAAGGATACGGGGTGGCAAATCGATTGGCGGGGAACAGCCCGGCCGCCGCCAACCCCGCCTCAAGACGCTTCCAGTATGGCGGTATCGTGGCCAACCGCCAGAAGAGGGTCACGCAATCGTGGTCACATCGCCTCATAATTGGGCCCGCCGCCACCCTCCGGCGGAACCCAGGTGATGTTGCCGTTCGGATCCTTGATGTCGCAGGTTTTGCAGTGGACGCAATTCTGGGCGTTGATGACGAAGCAGGGTGCTGCCCCCTCCTCGACCCATTCGTAAACGCCTGCCGGGCAATAGCGGTTGGACGGCCCGGCATAGACATCGTGTTCCGAGGTCTTCTGCAGGTTCATGTCGGCCACCTTCAGGTGAACCGGCTGGTCCTCTTCGTGGTTGGTGTTGGAGAGGAACACCGACGACAGGCGGTCGAAGGTCAGCTTGCCGTCCGGCTTCGGCGGCGCGATCGGCGCATGGACTTTTGCCGGATCGAGCGTCTTGCGGTCGGGCTTGGCGTGCGACTGCGTACCGAACAGCGAGAAACCCAGCGTGTTGCACCACATGTCGATGCCGCCGAGTGCGACGCCGAGGATGGTGCCGAATTTGGACCACAGCGGCTTGACGTTACGGACGCGGTACAGATCCTTGCCTACGGCTGAGCCGCGCCAGGCCTTCTCGTAGTCGACCAGTTCATCGTTGGCGCGCCCGGCGCCGAGCGCGGCGATGAGGTGTTCGGCCGCCAGCATGCCGCTGCCCATGGCGTTATGCACGCCCTTGATCCGCGGCACATTGACCAGTCCAGCCGCACAGCCGATCAGCGCGCCGCCCGCGAAGCTCAGGCGGGGCACCGACTGATAACCGCCCTCGGTGATGGCGCGCGCGCCGTAAGCAAGCCGCTTGCCGCCTTCAAGCAGCGCGCGGATCGAGGGAAGCGTCTTGGAACGCTGGAATTCATCGAATGGCGAGAGATAGGGATCGTCGTAATTGAGGTGCACGACGAAGCCGATCGCGACCAGATTATCGTCGTAGTGGTAGAGGAACGAGCCGCCGCCGGTTGAATTGTTCAGCGGCCAGCCGAACGCATGCTGGATCAGACCTTTGCGGTGTTTGGCGGGGTCGATCTGCCAGACCTCCTTGAGGCCGATACCGAATTTCGGCGGTTCGCAGCCCGCATCGAGGGAGAATTTCGCAATCAGCTGCTTGGTCAGGCTGCCACGGGCGCCTTCGGCGAACAGCGTGTACTTGCCGAGCAGTTCCATGCCGCGGGTGTAGGACGACTTGTGCGAGCCGTCCTTGGCAATTCCCATGTCGCCGGTCGCAATCCCGCGCACCGCGCCCTTGTCATCGTAAAGCACCTCCGCCGCGGCAAAGCCCGGGTAGATCTCGACGCCGAGCGCTTCGGCCCTGCGTGCGAGCCAGCGGCACAGCTGGCCGAGCGAGCCGATATAGCAGTGATGGTTGTTCATCAGCGGCGGCATCATGATGTTCGGTAACCGGATCGCGGCGCCCGCCGTGTTCCAATAGAACCGGTCTTCGCTGACCTGCGTCTTCAGTGGGCAATCGCCGTCCCCGCGCCAGTCCAGAACCAGTTGATCGAGCGCTACCGGATCGATCACCGCACCGGATAAAATATGAGCGCCGACCTCGGAGCCCTTCTCGACGACCACCACGGTAAGATCGGCATTGAGCTGCTTCAGCCGGATCGCCGCGGCGAGGCCCGACGGCCCCGCACCGACAATCACGACATCGAATTCCATGGATTCGCGCGGCGGCAGTTCTTCGGTACTCATGGTCTGATCTCAGCCCGGTTGGAAAAGCTTATACAGGTCGTCTAAATCTCTTTGTTTGAGCATGATCTTTTCGGAAAACCGGTTCCCACTTTTCCGGATCATGCTCTGAAGGCCGTTTGTTTCTGATTTTTGCCGGAAGAACAACCATGGAAATGCCGCCTGAGGCGTTTCGTTGCAGCGCAATCCGGCCTAGATTGGAGCAATGCCTGCGACATCGCTCCATGACGCCTGATCCCGCGCCTTCCGTTCAGCAATTGCTGGCCTTTTATCTGGAGGCCGGGGTCGACTGTGCGCTGAGCGAGGAAGCGGTCAACCGGCTATCCGATCCCGGCATCGTCCCGGCACCCGGCGTTTCAAGTCCCAACGGTCCAAATTCCAACGTTCCAAGACCTAGCGAAACAACCCCTCCGCGGTCGGTCAAGACGGCACCCGCCGCGATGGCGGCGGTGCGCGCAGAGCCAGCGCCGGCGCCGGAAGCCGCCATCGCATCGGCGCGCGAGGCGGCCCGCACCGCGCCTTCGCTTGAGGTGCTGCGGAGCCTACTCGAGAATTTCGACGGCTGTGCGCTCAAATCGACCGCGACGCGGCTGGTGTTCGCCGACGGCAACCCGCATGCGCGCGTCATGTTCGTCGGCGAAGCGCCCGGACGCGAGGAAGACATCGAGGGGCTGCCTTTCGTCGGGCGCTCGGGCAAGCTCCTCGACCGGATGATCGCGGCGATCGGGCTCGATCGCAGCAAGGTCTATATCGCCAATGTCATTCCATGGCGGCCGCCGGGCAACCGCACGCCGACGCCGCAGGAAACGCAGGTCTGCCTGCCGTTCATCCAGCGGCAGATCGAACTGGTCGATCCGGACGTGCTGGTAACGCTCGGCAATCCGTCCACGCAAACCCTGCTGTCGACGCGCGAAGGCATCATGAAAACCCGCGGACGCTGGTTCGACTACGATACCGGCACGCGCGTGATCCGCGCGATCGCCACGTTCCATCCGGCGTATCTGTTGCGCTCACCGTCCTACAAGCGCATGGCGTGGCAGGATTTGCGCGCGATCGCAAAAGCGCTGGAGGAGACGAAGTCCTCATCCTGAGGAGCACGCGTCAGCGTGCGTCTCGAAGGATGGGCGGCATCGGGGCCTCTTGGTTCGAGACGGCGCCGCAGCCGAGTTTACGCAGGCTGCGTACACTTGCCTGCGTGCGCCTCCTCACCATGAGGGTCAAGCTACGGCGCCTTTGGCCGCACGATGGCCCAGCCGATCCGCAACAGCGGCTGCCGTCCATTCACCAGCCACTCGAAGGCCCGTGGCACTTCGGGCACGAGGTCCGGGAACCGCCGCACGATATCGGCCGGCGGCGTGCCGGCCGTGTCGGAAGCGCGCCAAACCACGACGCCTCCGGTTTGGTTGAATTTCGCCAAATTCAGCCACGGCGTCCGTTCCGGCGCCGCGGCAAGAAACAGATGGGGACGCGCAGGGCTCAACGTGATCAACGTCGCAAGCTGGGCGTCGCCGCTCACCGCGCGGAGCGGCTGATTGGTCCGCCGTTCAAAGCTTTCGTCGAAGAATTGCGCGATTGCGGTCGCGGGCAGCGACGTCGCCACCTCGCCGCCTCCGGTCCAGGGCAGAAAGAGGATCGTGGCGATTGCCGCAAGCGCTGGCGCAACGACGGCCGCCGCCCAAACCGAACGCAGGACCCGCTGGCGGCGCAAATGAATCAGATCGCCGGTCGCGACAATCGTCGCCAGCCCCGACATCAGGAGCGCGATGCCGGCTCCGCCGACGACACGGTCGAGATCGAACAGGCCGGAAATCAGGCTTCCCGCAAGCACGGGGCCGATGACGAAGAAATAGACAAAATCACGCGCGACCGGATCGACCGGCGGCCGAAAAATGATCGGCGACTCTTCCGGGTTGCGGCTGAACCAGCCGGAGTTCAGCGCCGCCAATATCACGATGCCGGATATCGCAAACAGCAGCCCGCCGAGCAGCCCGGCCCAGTGCAGCGCCCGTCCGCTCAAATCCGCAACGGCAGGCCAGTGCGGCGAGACAAGCGCATCGGCGCGGATCAGCCAGACGATATAAGGCAGCACCAGCACGATAATCACCAGCAGCGCGAACAGCGGATCGAACGACATCAGCATGCGTCGTCCGCGCGAGGTTGCGAGCGCAAATCCGGCGACCAGCAGCAACAGGCCGATCGCGGCGGAGGTCGTCAGCAGCAGCAGGCCGGCTTCGATGGACCAGGCGAACCACGCATTGCGCCGGTTCTGGCCGATGAGTTGCCAGGAATGCAGCAGCAGCAGCGCCCAGAGCGGTCGCGCCAGCACGAGCGGCCCGAACTCGGCGCCGGGTGAACTGAACGCCAGGACGGTCATGGTCAGGAGAACCGCGAGCACCGCCTGCTGTCCGCCGACAACGGCGCGCGCCAGCAGGTACAATGTCCAGAACGTCGCGACGGAACAAAGCTGCGCCAGCAGATAGACGCCGAACATGTGATTGCCGGCGGCCCGAAACGCGATATCGGCGAGCCAGAACGCCAGCGGCGGACCGAGTTCGGTTCCGACCTGGTATTCCCGGCCAAGAGCGAGCGCGGTGGCGAGGCCTCCGGGAGGGCTGCGATACAACAGCATCGGAATGAACAGCCACAGCGCCGCCTGCAGCAAAACCACAAGCCAGACTACCAGCCGCGGCCGGGCGCGGATCAGTTCGATGATCAGGGATGTGAAACGCATGAACCGTCCGAACTACCTAAAGCCCGCCCCGCGAGACGCCCCATTCGATCCCTGACGTGTGATAAAGCGCGTGGGCCGTTGAGGCAACTGCTTCAGACTGCGGCAGAAATTTCGATCGCCGCCGGCCCTTCCACGGCAAACAGGTCGGGATCACGTTTGACCGTCCACGGCCGGTGCTTTTCCCGCGCGGCAACGACGGGCGCAAAGAAGCTGCGGTGGTGGACCGAGGGACCCAACCGGTCAAGCGCCTCGAGGTGCTCGGGCACGCCGTAGCCCTTGTGGGATTCGAAGCCATATCCCGGGCAATCCTGCGCCAGCGCGCACATCAGGCGGTCGCGGGTCACCTTGGCGATGATCGAGGCGGCCGCAATCGAGACAACCAGCCCGTCGCCGCCGATCACGGCCTCGCAATCGCAAGGCGTGTTGAGCCGGTCGCGGCCGTCGACGAAGACATGCTTCGGGATTTCCGGCAGCGCGTGGATCGCGCGCTCAAGCGCCCACAGCGACGCACGCAGGATATTGTCGCGATCGATCCGCGCCGGCGAGGCGAAGGCGACCGCAAACGACGCGGTCGCGCAGATCTTCTCGAAAAGTTCCTCGCGGCGTTCCGCCGTCAGCCGCTTGGAATTGTCGATGCCTTTGGGGATCCGCTTCGGATCGAGCACGACGGCGGCGGCCACCACCGGACCCGCCAGCGGGCCGCGGCCGGCCTCGTCACAGCCGGCCACCGGCCATATGCCGCGCTTGATCAGCGCGCGCTCGCGGCGAAAGCTCGGCAGCGCGACCGCGATCAAGCCCTTCGCGGGCTTGCTCGAATTTTTCCCGGACTTGTCCCGAATCATGCCGGGATCGTGCGCAAGCAAAGCCCGCGACGCAACCGGAACCGCCGCTTAATTCCCGCTATTCAGAGGTCTGCATGGCGTCCCGGCGAAGCGACCCGGCCTTAAAACAAGCTCAACTGCTGCCCGCTGCGTTTCGGCCGGGCGAAATGATCGGTCGTCAATTTCGACCGCCGCTTGTTGAGCCCCAGCTTTTCGCAGGCGATTTCGAACCTTCGTCCGATCATCCAGGCCATCGGCCCGGTGCCTTTCATTCGCGTTCCCCATTGCGAATCGTAATCGCGGCCGCCGCGCATGTCGCGGATCAGGGTGAAGATGTGGCGATAGCGGTCGGGATAATTGGCCATCAGCCATTCGCGAAAGAGGTCGCGCACTTCCAGCGGCAGCCGCAGCAGCACGTAGCTTGCCTCCTTGACCCCGGCATGGGCCGCCGCATCGAGAATGCGCTCGATTTCCATATCGTTCAGTGCGGGGATCACCGGCGCGACCATCACCGTGGTCGGAATTCCGGCGTCCGACAGTTGACGCAGGGCCTCTAGCCGCCGGGTCGGCGTCGAGGCCCGCGGCTCCATGGTGCGCGCAAGTCTCGCATCGAGCGACGTCACCGAGATCGCCACCTTGGCGAGATTGCGTTTTGCCATCCGCGAAAGAATGTCGATATCGCGGGCCACCAGCGCCGATTTGGTCACGATGCCGACCGGATGCGAAGTTCGCTCCAGCACTTCGAGAATGCCGCGCATGATCTTGCGCTGGCGCTCGATCGGCTGATACGGATCGGTGTTGGTGCCGATCGCGATCATGCGCGGCTCGTAATCCTGCGCCGCCAGTTCCTTTTCCAGAAGCTGCGGCGCATCGGGCTTGGCGAACAGTTTCGATTCGAAGTCGATCCCCGGCGACAGGCCGAGATAGGCATGGGTCGGGCGCGCGAAGCAGTAGACGCAGCCATGCTCGCAACCCCGGTATGGGTTGATCGAACGGTCGAAGCCAATATCGGGAGAATTGTTGCGGGTGATGACCTTGCGCGCGGTATCGAGCGCGACCGTGGTCTTGAATGGCGGCAATTCATCGAGGCTCTGCCAGCCGTCGTCGAACGCCACGCGCGCTTCAGCCTCGAAGCGGCCGCTGGCATTGGACTGCGCACCGCGGCCGCGCCGCCGCTCGCGCTCGATGGCGACCGAAAGTTCAGGAAAAGGAGAAGGCGCACCCGCCGGCTCGGAGGGCGCCGTGACCGGCGGGTGCTTGAGGGCATTTGAGGATGCTCGGCTCATGGTGCGAACATAGCAGGACTTGAGAACAAATCAAGAACATAGATTCTCGCCTGTGGATGAAACGGGAGCCGCACCCGCGGCTAACTGACTGCCTCCATGACATTTTTATGAATGATCTGGCGCAATGAAGCCGTCACCAAAGCAGTGAATATGGCTGCACTCCACCTTGGTTGGCTGATCATGAAATCACACATAATCGAGGAACTCGGGCAGGCCGACATCCTGTTGCCGTCGCTGGTTGCGGAGGGACTCGCCGCCAACGATCGCATCAAGGTTCGCATGAGCGCGTTGCAGGCGGCCGCGCAGCGCGCGCAGGAGCCGGCCCGTCCGGCGACCGATTTGCACGTCGAATGCCGCGCCGCCGGCATAGCGCCTGCCGCGCTCGCGACCCTGATCGGCGGCGCGCATCTTGCCGGAAATGGCCGAATAGCCGCGCCCAACCTCGCCAGGCTGATGAAGGAGATCACCGACGACGCGGTGACGATGGTCCGCGCGGTGAGCGCCGGCAAACCGGCCGAGAGCGAAACCATGGCCGCACGGCTCGCCGCGATCCGCGCCGCCGGTCTGCTTGAGGCCGCCAACGAAATCGAAATAGCGCGCGTCGCGGGGTTGACTGGCGTACCGCAGGACGGTGCCGACAGCCTGCACCGCCTGGTGATGGACCTGCACAAGGCGCTCAACCGGCTGGCGGTAGCGTGCGCCGAGGAGATCGTGAGCGGCGCCCATGTGTTCGGATTGCACGCCGAAGACCGGGCGCCGGTGGAAAGCTTCATGCGGGGACTCAACGAGACCCGCGCCCTTAAATTCAACCACCCCGGCCTCGATACCATGGCGACTCGGTCGAACGGCCGGCTCCTGATTCAAAACGATATCGGGACCACCGACGCTCATGTCGTGGTCATCGCGGTCAGGAAGAATTCGGTGACCGTGACCTACACCGACGTGCACCGGGCGCGCGCCAAATTCTTCATCGCGCTGTTCGACAAGTTTCAGGCGAAATGGAGCGGCCTCGATCGTCATGTGGCGGCGGGTCTCGGCGAAGACAACGCCTTCTTTCTCGTCACCGGAGAGTTTCAGGCCGACAGTGCCGCCGATCGCAACGCTTTCCTGGCCGCGCTTGGCGCTTCGCTGGTTTTTCTGATCGACTGGAACAAGGCGCGCAAGCTGTTGCGCAGTTGGGTCGCCAAGGAGGATGCGGCGCGCATTCTCGATTGGGCCGCCCGGGAGCGCCTCGGCCACCGCGCCTTCCTTGAACTCGGCGGCAATGACTTGATCGGCGCCGCGGTGCGTAACGCAGCGTCGAGCCGGATCGGGTTCGGCGAGCGGCTGGATCAGGCGCTCGGCCGCAACGCCGCGGTCGACTTCCTCAAGACCGCGATGCGGGTTTCGACCGAGGCGCTCAGCGCCGGACGTTCGATCAGGCTGGTCCGCGACCAGATCGAGGCCGACCTGATCAGGCGCCTGGAGCGCGTCGATAGCGCGCTGCTCGCGATCGTGCTGCGCCAGGTCGGATTGGCGCACGACATCACCGCCGCCATTGCCCACCATATTGCCGCGCTGCGGGCAGGCCGTCCGAACGACAGCAAGCGCCTCGCGGCGAGAGCCGGCCTGATCGAGCGCAAGGCCGATCGCATTGCTCTCGAAGCGCGCACGGAAGCAAGCCGTCTTAACGCCGATCCGATCATCGAACAGCTGGTTGATCGCGTCGAGGAGGCCGTCGACGAACTGGAGCAGGCCGCCTTCATCGCCTCGCTGGCGCCGGCCGGGATTGATTCCGCACTGCTTTCGACGCTTGCCGAATTATGCGCAGTCGCCACGACCGCGACTGAAGCCGCGGCCTCGGGGCTTGCCGCTGCGGTCGAAGTTCCGGAGGGACGCCGCGCCGATTCCGAGGACGCGCTCAATGCCGTCATTCGCCTGATCGATGCCGAGCACGCCGCGGACGCGCGGGAACGCGATGTCACCGCGCGGCTGTTTGCCGGCGGCTTCGACGTCGCGACGTCGCTCTCGGTGCTCGAGCTTGCCCGCGCCATCGAGCGCGCCACCGATCGGTTGGCCGGCTTCGGACACCTGCTGCGGCGGCACATCATGACCGATCTGTCGGCGTAAAGCATGATCCGGAGACGTGGAGACCGGTTTTCCGAAAAGATCATGATCAAATAAACAAGGGATTTGAGCCATGCATATCGTGCGTATCGGCGGCGTGTCGACCGAACCACATTCAGCCGACACCATTGGTGCCAAAGCCGCCAACCTGGCGCGTATGGCGGCGCTCGGCTTGCCGGTACCGCCGGCCTTCGTGCTCCCGGTCAAGCTTTGCGCTGCAATCATCGGCAAGGATGCGCATGCCGAACGCGATCTGCATCAAGGGCTGAAGGAGGGCATCGAGTTCCTGGAGCGCGCGACCGGAAAGCGCTTCGGCGACCATCGGCAGCCGCTATTGGTATCGGTACGGTCGGGAGCAGCGCGATCGATGCCGGGCATGCTGGACACGGTGCTCAACGTCGGCTGCACATCAACCGCCGTGCAGGGTCTGATCCGCAGCAGCGGCCGCCCGCGGCTCGCGTGGGATTGCCGGCGCCGCTTTCTCGAGAGCTACGCTGAAACCGTACTGGGGCTCGACCCCGCCGTGTTCTCCGCCCATCTTGCCGAGTTGATTTTGGCCGAAGGCGTCACCAGCGACCGTGAGCTTGACAGCGAGGCGCTCGAACGTCTCGCCGCGGACGAGCGGGCCTTGGTCGAAGAGCGCTATGACGACGGCTGGATCGAGGACGCGACCGCGCAGCTCGAAAGCGCTGCAAGAGCGGTCTATCACTCATGGATGAGCGAGCGGGCGCAATCCTACCGCCATCTCCAGCAACTCGATCACCTCGAGGGCACCGCGGTAACGGTCCAGGCCATGGTGTTCGGCAATAGCGGGCTATCGTCGGGAGCCGGGGTAGCGTTTTCGCGGGACCCCTCGACCGGGCTACGGCAGCCGATGATCGACCTTGTACTCGACGCCCAGGGCGAAGATGTCGTTTCGGGCCGCCGGACTCCTGACACGGAAGAGACCATCGCCCGCGGGTTGCCGGAGCTTGCGGCCGAACTCGGCGATATCCTAAAGCGCCTCGAACAGGAATTCGGCGACGTTCAGGATGTCGAATTCACCATCGAGGACGGCAAATTGTGGGTGCTCCAGACCCGCTCCGCGAAGCGGACGCCGCGCGCTGCGCTGCGTATCGCCATCGACCTCGTGCACGAACAACTGATCACGCGTCAGGAAGCGTTGGATCGAATCGCCGGAATTGATCTTGCCGCTCTGGTTCAGGTTTCCCTGGTTTCCGCTGACACGCCGCTGCTGACGGGAATCGGCGCGTCAGGCGGGATTGCGGCCGGCCGCGCCGCGTTCTCATCCGAAAGCGCGCGCAGGCTTTCGGCCGCGGGCGACCCTGTGATCCTGATGCGGCCGGATACCAGCACGGCTGACGTCGAAGGCTTTGCGCTGGCCGCGGGCATCGTGACCAGCGTGGGCGCGCGCACCGCTCATGCCGCGCTGGTCGCGCGCCAGATGGGGAAGCCCTGCATCGTTGGGTGCAGCCGTATGACGATCGACCTGGCGACCGACCGTGCGCAGCTTGCAGGCACCACGATCTCGGAAAGCGACTGGATCACCGTCGACGGCGACAGCGGCAATATCTATCAGGGACAGCGCGAAACCAGGGTGACGCGGCCCGAAGCGGAACTCGCCGAGATCGCGACCTGGCGAGCCAGGGCCTGCGATCACGAGCCACCAACGCCGAAATCATCCCCACAGCAGGTTCAGCAAGGGTCGACCGGCGGATAGCCGTATCAGCCTCCTCATCCGCTATTGATCCATGGCTCCCGCCGCGGGGCGCCGGCCGGGACAGCGTCCGATTGCCGCAAATTGCTGCAATCGGCGGGCTGATTTGAATGTGACAAGGTGATAACAGTTCAGCGTTTTCACGATCTGAGGCAGCGAACCCTTAATTCATGCTGAGTGTCATTATCCCTACCGAAGGCGCCGAGCAGCCGGCCGTCGCAACCCTTGCGGCGCTGGTGCCGGGCGCGGCCGCCGGCGTGGTGCGCGAGGTGCTCCTGGTCGATCGGGCCGGCACCGGCGTGATCGAGCGGGTCGCCGACGTCGCAGGCTGCCGGTTTCTGACATTTGATGGATCGCGCGCGGCCGCGCTGGCGGCGGGCGCACGCCAGGCCCGCTCGCCATGGCTGATGTTCCTGCATGCGGGAGCGGTACTGGAGACGGGCTGGATCGATGAGACCACGCAGTTCATCCAGCGCGTCTCCGACAGCGGACGTCCCCGCGCCGGCATCTTCCGCTACGCCCGTTCGCCCTATGCCGACGCGCGGCTGGGCGATGGCTTGAAATTCATCGCGCGGATGATCGCGGGGCCCTGGGCCGACCAGGGGCTGTTGATCGCGCGCGACCATTACGAGCGGCTTGGCGGCCACGCGCCGAATGCCCGCCGCTCCGAGGCAAGGCTGCTCCGGCAACTCGGCCGCTCCTCACGCACTCTGCTGCGCAGCCGGATCATCGTGGCCTGACACAAGATACTTGCCAAAGTCAAATAATTATTTGACAATGGCAAGTATTGAGGTGGGCCATGTCGCAGCCGGATCACGACGACCAGATATCAGCGGTACGCGCGTTCAACCGCTTCTATACAAGCAAGCTCGGCGTTCTCGACCAGCAGCTCTTGAAAAGCCCGTTCTCGCTGAGCGAGGCGCGGGTGCTGTACGAACTTGCCACCTGCGAAAGCCCTTCCGCAAAGGCAATCGGCATCGAACTGGGTCTTGATCCCGGCTACCTCAGCCGGATCATCCAGAAATTCGACGAGGACGGGCTGATCACCCGCACACCCGCTGGCCGCGGATCGACGGCAATATCAGCTCGGCCTGACCGCGAAGGGCCGTCAGGCGTTCGCGAAACTCGATCGCAGCTCGCACGACGAAGTCGCTCTCCTGCTCGCCACGCTGTCCGACGGCGACCGCAAACGCCTGATCGGGGCGATGGCCTCAATCGAGCGGCTGCTTGGGCCGTCCGGCGTCCCGGCTGCCGCGACCTTACGCGAGCCACGCCCGGGCGACATGGGATGGGTGGTGCAGAGCCATGGCGCGCTCTATGCCAGCGAATACGGCTTTAACTCCTCGTTCGAGGCCCTGGTCGCGGAGATCGCCGCAAAATTCCTGGGCTGCGTTCGATGCCTCGCGGGAACGCTGCTGGATCGCCGAACTCGATGGCGCCCAGGTCGGTTCGGTTTTTCTCGTCAGGCACAGCGATGACGTCGCCAAGCTGCGATTGCTGCTGGTTGATCCCGCCGGACGCGGACAGGGACTGGGGCGGCGGCTGGTCGCTGAATGCATCGCGTTTGCGCGCGCCTGCGGCTATCGCAAGATCACGCTATGGACGCAAAGCATCCTGGTCACCGCCCGCAAGATCTATCAGGACGCCGGATTCGTGCTGGTCGCCAGCGAACCGCACCGCAGTTTCGGCCAAAGCCTGATCGGCGAAACCTGGGAAATGCAGCTGTAGCGCCATTTCCCTTCGTCTTTCCGCGGCGTGCGCGCTGCTGGCAGGCCCACCATGACGCCTACGCCGACGCGCCCTGCGCCTTCGGGCGGCGCAGATGTTCGTCCAGCCGCGGCATGATCTCGACAAAATTGCAGGGCCGCGTGCGGTAGTCGAGCTGGGCGGCGAGAATGCCGTCCCAGCCGTCACGGCAGGCGCCCGGCGATCCCGGCAGGCAGAAGATGAAAGTGGCGCCCGCGACACCGGCGGTGGCGCGGCTCTGGATCGTCGAGGTGCCGATCTTGGCATGGCTCAGCATGTGAAACGCGATGGAGAAACCGTCCATCCGCTTTTCGAACAACGGCTCGATCGCCTCCGGCGTCACGTCGCGTCCGGTGAAACCGGTGCCGCCGGTGGTGATGACGACGTCGACGCCGGGATCGGCGATCCATCGCCTGATGATGATGCGGATCGCGTCGACATCGTCGACGATGATCTCGCGCGCCGCCAGCTTGTGGCCGGCGGCGACGATCCGCTCCGCCAGCGTCGTGCCGGATTTGTCATCACGCAAGCGAGCGCGTGTCCGAAATCGTCAAGCACCGCGATGTTGAGCGGCACGAATTGTTTTGCTTCATCGATCGAGGTCATGACTGGCCTCCTTTCGTCATCAGGTCGTCCAACTTGGCCGGGATCTCTGGCGCGGCGACGTGCTCCGCGTCCATGGCCCAGCCTTGACGATCAACGCGTCGCAAATTCTTTATAGGCTTGCTGCACTGAACGTATCGCATGCCTTCAGCGTTCCCTGCTGATAGCCGGTCATGAACCATCGCTTGCGCTGTGCCGCCGAGCCGTGCGTGAACGAATCCGGCACCACCCGCCCGGTCGCCTGCCGCTGCAGCGTATCGTCGCCGATCGCGGACGCGGTCGCCAACGCGCCGTCGATATCGCCGGCCTCGATGAAGCCCGGACGCTTCTTCTCCTCGCGATTGACCCAGACGCCCGACAGGCAATCGGCCTGCAACTCCACCCTCACCTGCAAGGCGTTGGCGGCCGGCTTGTTGCCGGCAGCTTGCAGTTGCTGCTGTTGCGCCGTCACCTTCGGCAGGATGCCGAGCAGGTTCTGGACATGATGCCCGGCTTCATGGGCGATGATATAGGCCGCGGTGAACTTGCAGGCACTGCCCTGACAGCCGTGGAACCTGGTCTCGACTTCGCGGAAAAATCCGGTGTCGAGAAAAATCTGCCGGTCCGGCGGACAGTAGAACGGCCCCATCGCCGACTGCGCCATGCCGCAACGGCCGCCATTGGTGACGTTGCGAAACAGCACGATGCGCGGACCCGTATAAGTCTGTCCCGCCGCCTGGAAGATCTCGCTCCAGCGATCATCGATCTCGCCGAGGATGCCGGCGATCATGCTGCCCATCTCGTCGGTCGGCGCACCTTTCTTGACCGGCGCGGAGCGGCGATCGGTTTGATAGCTCGGCGCCTGGCTGCCGCCGGAGAGGACTTCCGCGCCGCCGATCAGGATGCGCGGATCGATGCCGAAAGCGTAGCTGATAAGGCCGAGCACGATGATGGTGCCGATGCCGAGCCCACCGCCGCCCATCGGAAGACCGAAGCCGCCACCGCCCATTCCGCCGCCGCTGTCATCGCGACGGTCTTCGATGTCGTCGCTGCGGCGAAAGTCATCGTAACGCATGGCGCGTTTTCCTCATTCCAACTTGCGGCAGCAGCCTTGTCGTCATCAGCGCAGCGAGAACGCAGAATTTTCCTTGCGTTAATCAATAACCCGCCCGGCAAAAATTGCCTAGCGTGAAAGAATTACCCGGTTAAGCCGATTTTTACTTTGCCTCGTCAATGTATCGCCAGTCGGTTGTTTGGTCCCGCGTCGCCGACAGCGTCGCCTGAGTCAGAGTATTTGAGTCATGGTTGTGTCGCGTCGCGGGGCGTCTGCAAGGGCGCCCCGCACTAAATTTGAGTCCGTCTCCGATACCCGTATCGTCGTAGGCGATTGCGTCGCCGAGATGTCGAAAGCTGCCGGCCGGTTCGGTCGACCTGGTATTTGCGGATCCGCCTTACAACCTGCAGCTCAAGGGCGACCTCAAGCGTCCCGACGAATCCCACGTCGACGCCGTCAACAACGACTGGGACAAGTTCTCATCCTTCGCGGCTTACGATGATTTCACCCGCGCCTGGCTGCTCGCCTGCCGCCGCGTCATGAAACCGTCGGCGACGCTGTGGGTGATCGGCTCCTATCACAATATCTTCCGCGTCGGCGCGATCATGCAGGACCTCGGCTTCTGGGTTCTCAATGACATTGTGTGGCGCAAGACCAATCCGATGCCGAATTTCCGCGGCCGCCGCTTCACCAACGCCCACGAGACCATGATCTGGGCGGCGCGCGACGAGAAGGCCAAGGGCTATACCTTCAACTACGAGGCCCTGAAGGCTGCCAATGAGGACGTGCAGGCGCGCTCCGACTGGCTGATCCCGCTCTGCACCGGCGAGGAACGGCTGAAGGGCGACGATGGCAAGAAGGTCCATCCGACCCAGAAGCCGGAAGGCCTGCTGGCGCGAGTGCTGCTGTCGTCGTCGAAGCCCGGCGACCTCGTGATCGATCCGTTCAACGGCACCGGCACCACGGGCGCGGTGGCAAAACGCCTCGGCCGCCGCTACATCGGCTTCGAACGCGACCAGACCTATGCCAAGGCGGCGGAAGCGCGCATCGCGGCGATCGAACCGCTGCCGGAAGCGACGCTGGCGCCGTTCATGACCGCGCGCGAGGCGCCGCGGGTCGCGTTCTCCGAACTGATCGAGCGCGGCATGATCTCGCCCGGCACCCGGCTGGTCGATTCGAAGAAGCGTCATGGCGCCCTGGTCCGCGCCGACGGCGCCATCATGCTCGGCGACAAGGTCGGCTCGATCCACCGCATCGGCGCGGTGGCGCAAGGCGCCGGCGCCTGCAACGGCTGGACCTTCTGGCACATCGAGACCAGACAAGGCCTCAAGCTGATCGACGAGCTGCGCGCCGAAATCCGCTCCGGGATGGCGGGCTGAGCTTTTCAAATCTGAATATTCTTCTTCGTCATTCCGGGATGGTCCGAAGGACCAGACCCGGAATCTTCGAGATTCTCCGATGTGCAATTGCACATCGTAGTTCGCGCCAACGCGCGCCCCGGAATGACGCTCTTCACAAATTCGTCGCTTGCGCAATTTGCAAAATTTGAGCATGGACATCGCCGGACGGCGCGTTCGCGCCTTCACCCTACGGATTTTTCGGATTCGAATTTTCAAAGAGCCGTCATTGCGAGCGAAGCGAAGCAATCCATTTTGCCTCGCAAAGAAAAGAAAGCTGGATTGCTTCGTCGCTTCGCTCCTCGCAATGACGACAAAACACAATTTCGCATTCTCGCCGCGCGTTTCGCGCGAGGTTTGCTGTCGAGTTCCCGCCCTCTCGTATTAGAGGGCGCAGGGAATGCCGGGCGCCCGATGCGCCCGCAGCCGCGCGTGGTGTAGTAAACACGCGCGTTAGTCACCACGAGTACACCGGAATCACCCGGCATTCCCCGCGCAATGGTTTTAACGGTTTCCTGCGCGCTCTCCCCGGTGACCGGGCTCTTTTGCCACCGTCACCCCTGAGAAGCTTGCTTCTCAAGAACTTGATGCCAGCGTCGGGGCATCAGGACCACACGCCTTCGCCGTCCGCCTCAAGCGCCATTCGTCAAAGGCGCATCAGCGTCCACCGCATCCCGCCCCGCGTTCGTGACGATCGCGAGCCGCCCCTCTACTGGGACGGGACGGCGTCAATGTGAGCTGCGTCGGGCGTGCGCCGCAAGGCCATGCCCCTGCGACCGAATAACACGACGGGCAATTAGTGCATGGCGGTAATGCGCGATTTGCCCGACGTGCAAGATCGCATGAGATCAAACACGTTGCGGCCGTTGGCTCCTCCGGAATCATGGCGATTGGCTCGATCGCCAATCGGAAACTCGATGAAGTATTCTCGATAGGTCTTATTCGATCAGTGGCAATTATCCGCGGACTGTTCCCGCGCACTGGCAAGCGGGAGCGCTTCGCCTTGACGTTGCGCAGCGCAAATTGACCATCCCACCATTTCGCTAGTCGCGATTTGTTGTTTTAATGTCCTAATCTGAATGCGGGGATTGGCGTAACTGCGAGCAAGGGAGCGAACGGTCATGAGCGACGCAACTTCGCAGACCATATATTTCTACGATCGGCATCCCATCTCATACGAGATCATTCTTGCGAAACTTCGTGCAAGCCGTGGCCATCTTGATGGTCTGCGTCCGGAAGAATTATTAGCGCATGACCAAGATCATTATGGTGGCGTTGCAGCGACAGACGAATTGGCGCAAGCGGCACAGATTGGCAATGGATCGCGCGTAGCCGATTTCTGTGCCGGTCTTGGCAGCACCGTGCGTTATCTGGCGCACAGATATGGAGCCAACGTCACTGGTATTGAATTGACTCCAGCACGCGTCGCAGGCGCGCAGGAGCTAACCAAGCGCGTCGGACTTCAGAAAGTCGCCTGCGTCATCGAGGGCAATGTATTGGAGACCCCGCTGGATGACGCGACCATGGACGCTGTCGTCAGCCAAGAGGCATTTTGTCATGTGCCCGACCTGAAAAGAGCGCTTGCCGAGGCCTTTCGGATTCTAAGAAAAGACGGCAGGTTGGCGTTCACAGATTGGGTGGCCAATCAGCCGCTCACAGCCGATGATGCGCAATTGATGTGGGAAGGAATGGCCATTCAGCCTCTTCGGTCGGTCCCCGAATATCGGAGTCTGGTCGAAAGCGTCGGCTTTAGAGTAATTTCGTCAAAAGATTTGACGGAGGAGTGGGGACCAATTCTTAAGGAGCGACTAGCAATGTATCAACGGCTGCGTGAAGAAGCCCGACAAGCTGGGACCCCAATGGGGCACGATGCATTTCACAAGTCCTACATTCGATTTGTTGAACTCATTCAAGGGCGCAAGATGGGCGGCACCAGGATTGTTGCTGTGAAATAGCGTCACGCTCGCGTCATTTCGCAGCGATGCGGAATTTTGGTCGCTATCGGGGCAAAACGGACATTGGTCATGCCGCGCCAATCAAGCGCGCTTTATGAGGACGCGCCCCAGATTGCCTCCAGCTTCCTAAGGGTGTTGTCTGACGTCGGCTTGATCCCAGTGGTGATGCGGATGCACCGAAATCTTCCGGCGCTCGAGCTGCTGTTCTTGACGGGCACAGCTTCCATTGCCACGTTGTGCCGAGCAGGATTGCGACGCGACCGATCGCTTGGGGGGTCGAAATTGCGCATATTCATCGTTCACGCCCACCACGAGCCCCAAAGCTTCAACGGCGCGATGACACGCGAAGCCACCGCCGCGCTTCAAGCGGCCGGGCATGACGTCATCGTCTCCGACCTCTATGCGATGGGCTTCAATCCGGTGTCCGACCGGCGCAACTTCGTGACCGTCAAGGACCCGGAGCGGCTTCGGCAGCAAACCGAAGAGGCCTATGCCGCCGAGCACAACGGGTTCGCTGCGGACATTCAGGCCGAGATGGACAAGCTGTTCTGGTGCGACGTGCTCGTCCTGCAATTTCCGCTGTGGTGGTTTGGACTGCCGGCGATCCTCAAGGGGTGGGTTGATCGCGTCTTTGCCTCGGGAGGCCGCATCTATGGCGGCGGCAAATGGTACGATCGCGGCGTCTTCAACGGCAAGCGGGCGATGTGCGCGCTGACCGCAGGCGGTCCGCCGGGCATTTACTCGGAAGCCGGGCTGAACGGCCCGATCTCTTCGATCCTGTTTCCAATCAATCACGGAATCCTGTACTTCACCGGCTTCACGGTGATCGAGCCTTTCCTGGTTCATGCGCCGGCGCGAATAAGCCATGAGGCGCGCGTCGCCGAACTGGCGCGCTATCGAGAACGCATACTCGGTCTCGCCTCGGCGCCCACGATTTCGTATCCCGTGCTTGACGATTACGACGAGAACTTCGTTCTGAAGAAGCAACCGCAATAACCCGCCGCGGTCAAACTGCCGCCTGCTCACAAACTCTTTGGTTGAACCGCTTTCAAATTCGACGCATGAAGCACGGCGCGCGCTTTTCGCGCGGCAGGCATGGATCATGATCCGATTAGGTGAATAGGATCATGATCTCATCTCTGGTTTGAGCATGATCTTTTCGGAAAACCGGTGTCACTTTTCCGGATCATGCTCTGTCAATTGCAATACACAGCACGGAGGAATCTTGATGCTTAAATTCTACTTCAACGGAGCGCCCAACCCCGCCAAGGTCGCGCTGTTCCTGGAAGAGTCGGGCCTGCCTTACGAGCTCGTGCCGGTCGATACCCGCAAGGGCGACCAGTTCAAGTCGGAATTCCTTAAAGTCAATCCGAACGGCAAGGTGCCCGCGATCGACGACAATGGCGTGTTCGTTTTCGACAGTAACGCGATCCTGCTTTACCTCGCCGAGAAAACCGGCAAATTCCTGCCCGCCAATACGCCCAATAACCGCGCCCAATTGCTGTCCTGGCTGATGTTCATCGCCACCGGCCTCGGCCCCTATTCGGGACAGGCCGTGCATTTCAAGCATTACGCGCCGAAGGAGCTGGAATACGCCCATAACCGCTACCAGTTCGAGGCGCATCGCCATTACAAGATCCTCGACGATCACCTCGCCAGCAGCCGCTATATGGTCGGCGATGCCTATACCATCGTGGATATGGCGTTCTGGGGCTGGGCGCGGATGGCGCCGTTCGTGCTCGGCGACGACGTCTTCACCAAATATCCCAACGTGAAGCGCCTGTTCGACGAAGTCTCGGCACGGCCCGCCGCCGCGCGCGCGACCGCGCTGAAGGACAGGTTCGTCTTCAAGACCGAAATGGACGACGAAGCGCGCAACATCATGTTCCGCCATCTCAAGACCAAGGCGGCCTGAACTGGCCAACCATCGTCATTCCGGGACGCCCCTTGGGTCGGCAATTGCCGACCCAAGGAGACAAGACAGACCTCAGCTGCGCAATTGCGCATCGGGAAATCCCAGGGCTCCGGCTTCTTCTCCCCTCCCTCCGCGAAGCGGCGGGGAGGGGTCGGGGGTTGGGGGGTCTCTCCATTCGCTGTCATGCTGATGAGTCTGCGGAGGCGCCCCCCACCCCCGACCCTTAAGAGCGAGCTTCGCTCGTCTCGACCCCACCACGCGCTACGCGCGCGGAGGGAGGGGAGAAGAACCCGGAGCCTTCTCATGCTCCTGGTTCGCGCTCACGCGCGCCCGGAATGACCTAAGTGTCATCCCTCGACTGCCGCCACTGCCTCGATCTCGATCAGCCAGCCCGGCCGCGCCAGGCGCGAAACGACGACGAGCGTAGAGGCCGGCGGCTGCGCGACATTGAGGTAGCGGTCACGGATCGCCCGCAGCCTCGGCACGGCGGCCTGCTCGACCTCGGCGACGAGAAAATAATTCAGCTTGACGATATCGGCCATCGTGCCGCCGGCCGCTTCGACCGCAATCTTGAGATTGCGAAAGACCTGCTCGACCTGCGCGTCGAAATCCCCCTCGCCGACCAGATTACCCGAAGCATCGCTCGATACCTGGCCGGCGATATAGACGAGCGTGCCCTTGTTGACCTTGGCGATGTGTGAATAGCCCACCGGCGGCGGCAGCGACGCCGGGCTGGAAAATTGCTTCGATGGTTTGTCCATGTCGCTCTCTCTCCCTCATTCCAGCCAGAACGGCCGGCTTTCGCAGTTGCCCCCTGATCCCCTCTCGTGCCATGACGCCGTGGACCAGGGGGTATCATGACCGTTCTTATCGCCGGCGGCGGCATCGGCGGACTGACGCTGGCGCTCAGCCTGCACCAGATCGGCGTTGACGCCAGAATATTCGAGAGCGTGGCCGAGCTGAAGCCGCTCGGCGTCGGCATCAACGTGCTGCCGCACGCCGTGCGCGAGTTGATCGAACTCGGCCTGCTCGACCGGCTCGACGCCGCAGGCGTGCGGACCCGGGAACTTGCGTATTTTTCCAAGCACGGCAAGCCGATCTGGAGCGAGCCGCGCGGCTTGGAAGCCGGTTACAAATGGCCGCAATTCTCGATCCATCGCGGCGCGCTGCAGCAGATCCTGCTCGATGCCGCGACCGAACGGCTGGGCCGCCAGAATATTCTCACCAGCCATCACCTGCGCGGCTGGACCGAGACATCGGACGGCGTTCGCGCTGATTTCATCGACAGGGCGACCGGAAAACCGGCCGGCAGCCATGACGGCGCGCTTCTGATCGCAGCCGACGGCATTCACTCCGCAATCCGCGAAAAACTCTATCCCAATGAAGGCCCGCCGATCTGGAACGGACGCATCCTCTGGCGCGGCATCACCGCGTCGGATGCGTTCCTCTCCGGCCGCACCATGATCATGGCCGGTCACGAGGCCCTGAAATTCGTCTGCTATCCGATTTCCAGGGAAGGCGACGGCAACGGCAAATATCAGATCAACTGGATCGCCGAGCGGCACATGCCGCCGACCTACCAGTGGCGCCGGGAGGATTACAACCGGACCGCAAAGCTCGAAGAATTTCTGCCGTGGTTTGCGGACTGGAAATTCGACTGGCTCGACGTGCCCGGCCTGATCCGCAATTGCGCGCACGCCTACGAATATCCGCTGGTCGACCGCGATCCAATTCCGCAATGGACCTTCGGCCGCGTCACGCTGATGGGCGATGCCGCGCATCCGATGTACCCGATCGGCTCCAATGGCGCCTCGCAGGCCATCCTCGACGCGCGCGTGCTGACCCGGGAGATTCTGGCGCACGGTCCGACTGCCGCTGCGCTCGTGGCTTATGAGGAGGAGCGCCGCCCCGCCACCACCGACCTCGTCATGCTCAACCGCCGCAACGGGCCGGAGCAGGTGATGCAACTGGTCGAGGAACGCGCGCCCGACGGTTTCAAGGTCGTCACCGACGTGCTGTCGCAACAAGAACTGGAAGACATCGCCGCCAATTACAAGCGCGTCGCCGGCTTTCAGGTCGACGGCCTCAACGCCAAGCCGCCGATCGTGCAGCTTCCGGCCAAGGCGTCGCGGGCCAGCGGGAGGTGAACTTTAACTCTCCCCGCAAAGAACGGGGAGAGGAAGAGTTAAAGACCAAGCCCGTGCGCCCTAGATCATGATGCGATTAAGTTGAATCGCATCATGATCTCATCTCTTTGTTTGAGCATGATCTCCGCGCAAACGCGTTCCGCGTTTGTTAGCTAAGGAAAAACCGGTTCCCACTTTGCGCTAACGCGGCCCTCCGGGTCCGGATCATGCCCTAGCCTCGCCGCTATCGAATGGCCTTCGCCGTCTCGACCAGCCTTGCGCAGGTCGTTGCGGTGGCGAGCACGGTGCCGTCGTCGGCCATCAACCTGCCCTCAACGAACGCAACGGTCTTGCCGAGTTGCGTGACACTCGCCTCGCCGACGATCCGCCCGACCTCCGCCGGGGCCAGGAAATTGACCGTCATCGTGACGGTCGCCGTGTAGAGCTTTCCCTCGGTCATGGCGAATACCGCCGGGCCCATGGTGTCATCGAGCATGGCGGAAAGGATGCCGCCCTGGATGAAGCCGGCCGGATTGCAGAACTCGCTCTTGCCGTCGAAGCCGATCCGTATCCAGCCCTGCTCTGGCCGCGCATCGAGCAAGCGCCAGCCCAGCAATCGGGAGGATGGCGGGGCTTCGAGGCAATCCAGTGCCGTCCTGATCATGGCCGTGCTCCGTTCAGCCCTGCTCTAGCGCAGGCCTGCTGCCAGCGTGGTGTCAGCAGCGCAGGGGGGACGACCGATCCTGCATCATGATCCGATTAGGTTGAATCGGCTCATGATCTCATCTCTTTGTTTGAGCATGATCTCCGCGCAAACGCGTTCCGCGTTTGTCGCGAGGAAAAACCGGTTCCCACTTTTTCGGATCATGCTCTAGATATCCAGCCCGTGCGCGATCACCTTGCGCATGAGATTCGGCAGCGCCTCATCGGCAAGCGTGGCGATTTTCACCCAGCGCGTGCCCTCCGGCGCGCGGGTACGGGCCGGAACGCTGGCGGTGTAGACCACAAGCTGCAGCGGAAAATGCGTGAACACGTGGCTGACCACGCCCGCTTTGCGATGCCAGCGCGCAACGCCTTTCAGCACAGGCGCCTGCTTCAACGCTGCATCGTCGTCCTGCGCCGCTATCCAGCGTGAGCCCGGCACTTCGGTCATGCCGCCCAGCAAGCCTTTTTCGGGACGGGTGCGGACCAGGAGTTGATCGCCGCGTGTGACGACGAAAGCCGCGCCGCGCCGCAGCTCACCGGATTTTTTCGGCGCCTTGCGCGGAAACGTCTCCTGATCGCCGCGCGTGTGCGCCGCGCAACCGTCGTTGAGCGGGCACAGCGCGCAGGCCGGCTTCTTCGGCGTGCAGATCGAGGAACCCAAATCCATCAGCGCCTGCGCGCTATCTCCGGCGCGCGACTTCGCGTCGCCGGCGCGTGACTCCACGTCGCCGGCACGGGCCTCACCCAGCAACGTCATCGCCAGTTTCTGGATCAGCGGTTTGGCCTGCGGCAACGGCTCATCGACCGCGAACAGCCGCGACACCACGCGCTCGATATTGCCGTCGACCGGCATGGTCCGGCGGCCGAATGCGATCGCAGCGATCGCGGCGGCGGTGTAAGGCCCGATCCCCGGCAGCGCGCGCAAGCCTTGCTCGGTATCCGGAAATACCCCGCCGTGGTCGCGCATAACCGCCACCGCGCAGGCATGAAGGTTGCGTGCGCGGGAATAGTAGCCGAGCCCGGCCCACATCCTCAAGACATCGTCGAGCGAGGCGCGGCCCAGCTCCCGGATATCGGGCCAGCGCGCCAGAAATTTCTCGAAATAGGGCCCGACCGTCTTGACGCCGGTCTGCTGCAGCATGATTTCCGACAACCACACCGCATAGGGCTCGGCGCGGCGACCCGACAATGGGCGCCACGGCAACGCCCGGCGATGCCGGTCGTACCAGGCAAGCAGCAGCGCGGGACGGTCGGCACCGTCCGGGGAGGCGGATTGCTTCTTTGTTTTCATTGCCGGAAAGTACCAGGGTCTAGGGGTTGCAGACTATAACGCACCGCGTTATAGTCTGCCATGATTCAGAGCTTTGCCGATTCCGAAGCAGAATTGATCTGGTCCGGACGCCGGAGCCGAAAATTACCGCCGGACATCCAGAATGTCGCTTTGAGAAAACTGCGCCTTCTCAATCAGGCGCGGGTGTTGGGCGATCTTCGCGTGCCGCCCGGCAATCGTCTTGAGGCGCTGACCACCGATCGGCAAGGGCAACATTCGATCCGGATCAACGATCAGTGGCGCATATGCTTTGTTTGGGATGAAGGAGGACCGACACATGTCGAAATCGTCGACTACCACGTCTAAAGGCGGGGTCCTTCCCAATCCCCATCCCGGCGAGATCCTGCTTGAAGAATTCCTTAAGCCGATGGGACTGAGCCAGAACGCGCTGGCACGTGCCGTCCACGTCGCGCCACGGCGCATCAACGAAATAGTGCTGGGCAAGCGGGATATCACTGCCGACACCGATCTGCGGCTCGCTCGCTATTTTGGCCTGTCGGAAGGGTTTTTCCTTGGGCTGCAGATGGACTACGATCTGATGCAGCGGCGGCGCGAAATCGACCGTGATCTGAAAACCATCCGCCCCCGCGCGGCGTGACCGAAGACAGCCGCCGCCGAATGGTGGTGATATAGGAACCCATGGCCAAACCCGGTCCGATCTCGGCAAAGCCGCTTTCCGTCCTGCTGAGCGACGTCTTTTCCGACGCCTATGCCCGGCAGGGGTTTGCGGCGCGTGAGCTGGTCACGCGCTGGGCCGAAATCGCCGGTCCCGAAATGGCGGCTCATTGCGAACCCCTGAAAATCCAGTGGCCGCGGCCGGTGGAGGGACAACCCCAGGAGCCGGCGACGCTCGTGCTGCGGGTGGAGGGCCCGATGGCGCTGGAAATCCAGCACGCCTCCGACGTCATCCTGCAGCGCGTCAACCGCTTCTTCGGCTGGAGCGCGGTCGGCCGGCTGGCGCTGCGGCAAGGGCCGTTGTCACGCCGGGCGCAGCCTTTGGCCTCCCGCGCACCGGACGCCAGGAAGGTGGCGGAAGTCGCGGAAACCCTGTCTTCGGTCGAGGACGAGGCGCTGCGGGATGCGCTGGCGCGGCTCGGTGCCTCGATCAAGCGAAATTGAGCCTGCCGCCAAGTCCGGCGTTGGCGGCCCGCCATTGCCACAACTCTCGTTTCAAGCTAGCGAACAGCTTTCCTTGGGTTCTTTCGGCGTCTCAAGCGCCAATTCGGGAGCAGACCTTGATCATTACGCGCCGCGCCTTCACCGCCGCCCTGTCGCTGACCGGACTTGCCGCTCTCGTCGGGTTCTCGCCGCTGCGCCTGATCGCAGATGCCATGGCGCAGGGCGCGGCCGATGTGGCCAAGCCCGTATCGCTGCCCGACATGGCGCTCGGGCCGGCCGCCGCTCCGGTGACCATCACCGAATTTGCCTCCATGACCTGCCCGCATTGCGCAGCCTTCAACGAGACCGTGTTCCCCAAGATCAAGGCGGCCTATATCGATACCGGCAAGATTCGTTACGTGTTCCGCGAGTTCCCGCTCGACATCAAGGCTGCGGCGGGCTCGATGCTGTCGCGCTGCATCGCCAAGGACAATTCCGCGAAGTACTTTGCGGTGACCGACATGCTGTTCAAGCAGCAGAGCGACTGGGTGATGAAGAACACCACCGAAACCCTGACGCGGATCGGCAAGCAGGCCGGGCTCAGCCAGCAACAGGTCGAGGATTGCCTGAAGGATCAGGCGCTGCTTGACAAGATCGTCGCCGACCAGAAATACGCTTCCGAGGTGCTGAAGGTTGATTCGACGCCGACCTTCTTCATCAATGGCGAGAAGATCAAGGGCGAGACCTCGTTTGAGGAATTCGACAAGCGGATCAAATCATTGCTGAAGAGCTGATTTTTTGCCGGGGGCGGCGCGGGGGTTAAGTTATGGCCGCCCAGCTCCGGAAAAAGCCTCAATAGAACACTTTATAAAACCCTTGGGAAAAGCCCGGGGCGGCGGTTGCCCTCCGGCCCCGGCCTCGCCATTGTCGGTGCCATGAGAGCCGCCGGAAGCGACTCGCCCACACACCGACATTGCCTTCTATGGTATTGTCCCGGCAGGGAGATTCGCGCCCTGCCAACAGAGAATCTGTGCCGATGAAACTGACCCGCCTTCGCCTCCACGGTTTCAAGTCGTTCGTTGAACCCACTGATTTCGTGATCGAACCCGGCCTTACCGGCGTGGTCGGGCCGAACGGCTGCGGCAAATCCAATCTGGTCGAGGCGCTGCGCTGGGCGATGGGCGAGACCTCGCATAAATCGCTGCGCGCGGCCGACATGGATGCGGTGATCTTCGCGGGTTCCGGCAACCGCCCGTCGCGCAACCACGCCGAAGTGGTGATGACGATCGACAATTCCGATCGCTCGGCGCCGGCGGCGGTGAACGACCGCGAAATTCTGGAGATCTCGCGCCGGATCGAGCGCGATGCGGGCTCGGTCTATCGCATCAACGGCCGCGATGTGCGCGCCCGCGACGTGCAAATCCTGTTTGCCGATGCCGCGACCGGCGCGCGCTCGCCGGCTTTGGTGCACCAGGGCAAGATCGGCGAGATCATCCAGGCCAAGCCCGAACAGCGCCGCCGCGTGCTGGAGGATGCCGCCGGTGTCGCGGGACTTCACGCCCGCCGCCACGAAGCCGAATTGCGGCTGAAGGCCGCCGAAACCAACCTCACCCGCGTCGAGGATGTCATCGGGCAATTGGCCGGGCAGATCGACGGCCTGAAGAAGCAGGCACGGCAGGCGATCCGCTACCGCGAAGTCGCCGCCAAGGTGCGCAAGGCCGAGGCGCTGCTGTTTCATCTGCGCTGGATGGAAGCCCATGCCGGCGTGTCGGAAGCCACCGCGACCCACGACCTCAGCGTCCGCGAGATGGCCGAACGCACCCGCGAACAGGCCGAGGCAGCCCGTATCCAGGCGGTACGCGCCTCGGAACTGCCGGCGTTGCGCGAGGCCGAGGCCCGCGCCGCGGCCGGACTGCAGCGGCTCACCAATGCGCGCGAAACCCTTGATCGCGAGGAACAGCGCGCCAAGGAGCGCGTTTCCGAACTCGACCGCCGGCTGACGCAGTTTTCGGCCGACATTGCGCGCGAGCAGCAGCAGGCCTCCGACGCCGAAGCCGCGCTGCAAGCGGCTCGACACCGAAGACACCGAGCTGAAAGACGAGATCAAGCTGCGCGTCGAAAAGCGCAGTGGCGTCGACGAGCGCGTGTCCGAGGCTGAAGCGACGCTCGCCGCCGCCGAGCGGCTGTTCACCGAGCTCACCACCGCGCTCGCCGACCTCACCGCCAGGCGCAATCAGCTTGAAGGTAACGTCCGTACCCACCGCGACCGGCTGGCGCGGCTCGACCAGGATATCGCCAATGTCGAGCGCGACGAGCAGAAGCTCGCGGAGGAAACCAGCGCGCTGGGCGACCTCGCGGCGCTGGCCGCCGCGATGGAAACCGCGCAACGGGCTTTGGCGCAATCGGAACTGGCGACGCAGACCAGCGAATTCAACCATGTTGCCGCGCGCCACATGCTGGAAGCCGCCCGCGCGCCGCTCAACGACGCCGACAAGCGCGTGCAGCGGCTTGAGACCGAGGCGCGCACGATCTCCAAGCTCGTCAATGGCGAGACCAAGAATCTGTGGCCACCGATCATCGACGGCATCACCGTCGCCAAGGGCTATGAAAAGGCGCTCGGCGCAGCGCTCGGCGACGATCTCGATGCCCCCGTCGATCCGTCGGCGCCGATGCGCTGGACCAATGCCGGCGTGACCGAGGGCGATCCGGCGCTGCCGGAAGGCGTCGAGGCGCTCGCCGCCCATGTCCAGGCTCCGATCGAGCTGGCGCGGCGCCTGGCGCAGATCGGCGTGGTCGCGCGCGAACGCGGCGCGGCGCTGGTGTCGCAGCTCAAGACCGGGCAGCGGCTGGTGTCGCTGGAAGGCGACGTCTGGCGCTGGGACGGGTTCGTCGCGGCCGCGCACGCGCCGACCGGCGCGGCACGGCGTCTCGCCGAGCGCGCCCGTCTGGTCGACATCGAGAACGAGCTGGAGCAGGCCCGCATCGACGCCGGCGCCAAGCGGCAGGCCCTTGAAGCCGCCGAAGCCGAACTCAAGGCGGCCTCGGCTGCGGAGACTTCGGCGCGCGACGCCTGGCGCGCCGCCCAGCGCGAAGCAGACAGCGCGCGCGAGCGTCATGCCGCGACCGAGCGCGAGATCAATCGCCACGCCGCACGGAAGTCGGCGCTGACCGAAGCCCACAGCCGTCTCACCGCCGACCGCAGCGAGGCGCAAGGCGCGCATGAGAGCGCGCATGCGGCGCTGGCCGAATTGCCGGCCAGCCTTGCCACCGAAACCAGGCTCGCGGAAGTTCGAACCGAGATCGACGGTCATCGCCGCGTCGCGGCCCAGGTGCGGGCCGAAGCCCAGGCGCTGGCGCGCGAGGCCGAGCTCGCCGACCGCCGCCTGCAGGCGATCACCGCCGAGCGCAACGAGTGGCACAACCGCAAGGCAAGCGCGACCTCGCAAATCGAAACCATCGAATCCCGCGTCACCGAGGTCAAGGCCGAACGCGCCGAGCTTGAGAATGCGCCGGCGGTATTTGCGGAAAAGCGCCGCGCGCTGATCGGCGAGATCGAGTCGGCCGAAAACGCCCGCCGCGTCGCCGCCGATGCGCTTGTCTCGGCCGAGAACGTGATGGCGGAGACCGACCGCGCCGCCAAGGTTTCGCTCGAGGCGCTCTCGAGCGCGCGCGAGGCCTGCGCCCGCGCCGAAGAACGCATGGACGGCGCCAAGCGCCGCCTGGTCGATATCGAGCGCGAAATCCACGACATGCTGGAAGTCGAGCCGCATGCGGTAGCGGGTCTCGCCGAGATCGAACCGGGCGCGGAACTGCCGCCGCTTGCCGAGATCGAGGAAAATCTCGAAAAACTGCGCCGCGACCGCGAGCGGCTGGGCGCGGTCAACCTGCGCGCCGAAGAAGAATTGCGCGAGGTCGAAACCCAGCACACCTCGCTGACCACCGAACGCGACGATCTGGTGGAGGCCATCAAGCGGTTGCGCCAGGGCATCCAGAGCCTCAACCGCGAGGCGCGTGAGCGGCTGCTGACCTCGTTTGAGACCGTCAATACGCATTTCAAGCGGCTGTTCGTCGAATTGTTCGGCGGCGGCGAGGCCGCGCTGCATCTGATCGAGAGCGACGATCCGCTGGAAGCGGGACTGGAAATCATCGCAAAACCGCCCGGCAAGAAGCCGCAGACGCTGTCGCTACTGTCCGGCGGCGAGCAGGCGCTGACCGCGCTGGCGCTGATCTTCGCGGTGTTCCTCACCAACCCGTCGCCGATCTGCGTGCTGGACGAAGTCGATGCGCCGCTCGACGACCACAATGTGGAGCGGTTCTGCAACCTGCTGCACGAGATGACCGCGACCACCGAGACGCGCTTCATCATCATTACGCACAATCCGATCACGATGGCGCGGATGAACCGCCTGTTCGGCGTCACCATGGCCGAGCGCGGCGTGTCGCAGCTGGTTTCGGTCGCGCTCGACGAAGCGGTGAAGATTCTCGACCAGAACGTGGCGTGAACGGTCGCCGCGTCATTGCGAGGAGCGACAGCGACGAAGCAGATCCATACCTACGCGAGCGGCAATATGGATTGCTTCGCTTCGCTCGCAATGACGGGGTTTGGCATCCGCGCATGACAACAGATAGATGACCCCGCCCGACCTGCCCGCCGAACTGAGAGCCGCGCTGGAGGCGAAACTGCAGGGCCTGTCGCGGAGCGATGCCGCCGAACGCGCCGCGCTGATCTCAAGGACCTATCGCGAGGGCGGCAACTCCGGCGCGATCACGTCCGAGGCCGACGCGCTGGCCTATGCGCTGGCGCGGATGCCTGCGACCTATGCGGCGGTGACCGCAAGCCTGAACGCGCTTGGTGAGCTGAAGCCGGACTTCGCGCCAGCAAACCTGCTCGATGTCGGCGCCGGCCCGGGCACGGCGAGCTGGGCCGCGGCCGCCGCATTCGCCTCGCTGCGAAGCTTTGCGCTGCTCGACGCCAACGGCGCATTGCGGGCGCTGGCGCTCGATCTTGGCCGCGACAGTTCGCGGCTCAAGGAGATGACCTACCATCGGGGCGAAGCCGGCGCGGCGCTGGCGGATGCCGGGCCGGCCGACCTTGTGGTGGCGAGCTACATGATCGGCGAGATCGGCCATGCGGAACGAAACGCGCTCGCCGAACAATTATGGGCAAAAACCCGCGACACGCTTTTGATCGTCGAACCCGGCACGCCGGCGGGCTATGCGCGGGTGATCGCGCTGCGCGCAGCAATTGATCGCGTCCGGCGCGCATGTCGCAGCCCCCTGCCCGCACGACGGCGCATGCCCGCTCGCAGCACCCGACTGGTGTCATTTCACCCAGCGCCTGCCGCGCCTGCGGGCGCACATGCAAATCAAGGGCGCTGAACTTCCCTTCGAGGATGAAAAGTTCAGCTATGTCGCGCTGACGCGTTCGCCGGTTGCGCGACGCTTTGCCCGCGTGCTGGCGCAGCCCGTCGTCAGCAAGGTCGAGGTTTCAGCGAAACTCTGCACCGCCGACGGTGTTGAAATCGCGAGAGTGCCGCACCGCGACAAAACGACCTATGCGCGCGCCCGGCGCTGGCGCTGGGGCGATGCGGTGATGGAATAAAGTTAACGCGGCCCGCCGGTTGTCGTTGAACTAATCCCGCCTTGCGGCCGACCAAGGCGATACCCACCTCGTGACGGCTGCTGCGCGCCCTCAAATTCCGTTACACTGTTGACTCTCGTTGTCCCATCAGGAGCTTATTGCCATGTCGACCGGCTGGATCGTTCTCGGCGTCCTCGTCATTCTCGTTCTTTTCGCGCTCGGCGCCTATAACCGGCTGGTCGCGCTCAGCCAGCGCGTCGGCCAGGCCTTCGCCGACATCGACGTGCAGCTCAAGCAGCGCCACGACCTGATCCCGAATCTGGTCGAGACCGTGAAGGGCTATGCCGCGCATGAACGCGGCACGCTCGACGACGTGATCAAGGCCCGCAACTCCGCGATGTCGGCGCAAGGCCCGGCGCAGGTATCGGCTGCCGAAAACCAGCTCAGCGGCGCGCTCGGCCGGCTGATCGCGTTGTCGGAGGCCTATCCGGACCTCAAGGCCAACGCCAACTTCCAGCAGCTGGCAAGCGAACTGTCCGACCTCGAGAACAAGATCGCCGCCAGCCGCCGCTTCTTCAACAACGCGGTTCAGGAATACAACACCGGCATCCAGCAGATGCCGGCCGCCTTGTTCGCCGGCATGTTCGGTTTCACCCGCAAGGATTTCTTCGATCTCGGCGCCTCCAGGACCGAAGTCGAGGCGGCGCCGCAGGTGAAGTTCTGAGCTTGCAAGATATCCCGGCGGGATAGCCCATCATGGCTGCGTACGGTCTCTACACGCATATCGCATCGAACAGATTTCGTTCGATGCTGTTGCTCGGCGGGCTGTTCGCGCTGGTCTATGTCATGGTCTATGCCGGCGCGCTGATCGCGGAAGTGATGATCTACAGCGGTGCGCCGGCCGACTACTATCTGGCGGCGGCCGCGCGCGACCTGATCAAGGCTTTCCCCTACGCGACCGGCGCCGCCGCGCTTTGGATCGTGATCGCCTATTTCTTCCATCAATCGATCGTCGACGCCGTGACCGGCGGGCAGGACGTGACGCGGCAACAAGCGCCGCGGCTCTATAATCTGCTGGAAAACCTCTGCATCTCGCGCGGCATCCCGATGCCGAAACTGAAGATCATCGAGAGCGAGGCGCTGAACGCCTACGCCACCGGGCTCAACCCAAGGCAATATGCCGTCACCGTCACCACGGGCCTTCTCAACGCGCTCAACGATCAGGAGATCGAGGCGGTGCTCGGCCACGAGCTCACCCACATCCGCAACGGCGATGTGCAGATGATGGTGATCGCGGTGATCATCGCCGGCGTGGTCGGCTTCTTCGCCGAACTGTTCTTTCGGAGTTTTACCAACTTTGGCTACTACGGCGGCTATGGCGGTTACGGCCGCGGCTCGTGGTCATCGTCATCTTCGTCCTCGTCTTCGGACAACAACCGAAAGAGTTCCGGCGGCGGCGCCATCATTGTCATCATCGTCGCGGTCGCGCTGATCGCGCTGGCCTGGCTATTGTCGCAGCTGGTGCGGCTGGCGCTGTCGCGGTCGCGCGAGCTGCTCGCCGACGCCGGCTCGGTGGAACTGACCAAGAATCCCGACGCCATGATCTCGGCGCTGCGCAAGATCGAGAACCGCGGCGAGCTCCCCGGCGCCACCTCGGCGGTGATGGAATTATGCGTCGACAATCCGCGCGAGGGCTTTGCCGATCTGTTTGCGACCCATCCTTCCGTGGAAGCCCGCGTCCGGGCGCTGGTCAAATACGCCGGCGGGCACGATCCCGGACCGCTGGCACTGCCCTCGGATACCGCGGACGGGCCGGGCGAGCAGCCGCAGCCCACAACCGGTGAGGTGCCGCCGCCATTGCCCAAGGGGCCCTGGAGCGATGCCACAGACCCGGCCGGCCCGTCACAAGGCCCATCACAAGGCCCTTGGGGCAATCACCCCGCCGGCCCGTGGGGCCGCCACTAGAGCGAGATGACTGTTCGTGGAATCATCATCTCGCTCTATCTTTTTGTTTGAGCATGATCTTTTCGGAAAACCGGTGCCCACTTTTCCGGATCATGCTCTGGAACACCGGGCAACTCCCCGCCACGCAGGGCCACATACCGCCCCTGGCCCCTCTGTTCCGTGCCCGCGCCCCGGCGGCATTAACAACGCTGGCACGATTATTCCTAGCTGTGGTCTAATGAATTGAATTCTCCCTTGTTTCTGCCATGTTCGCGCCCAAAGCAGGTGGGGGACGTTCCGGTCGCGTGGGGTCACCCCCTGCCGGCCGGGAATACGGGGACATGATCGGGGCCGACATTTTCCGAAGAGCAGACCTCCTGGTTTGTTCAGGGATGCCCCAATCAGAAATGGCGCATAAGGGAAGTCCATGGCGAAGCCGGTAGTGATTGTGGTAGGTGCCGATAAGGGCGGGGTCGGCAAGACGACTGTCTCGCGAACCCTGCTGGATTATTTCAGCGCCAACAACGTGCCCACCCGCGCCTTCGATACCGAATCCCCGCGCGGAACCCTGAAGCGGTTCCACCCCGACGCCACCGAGATCGTCGATATGACGACGACGTCGGACCAGATGAAGATCTTCGATACGCTGAATTCAGTCGGCCCCTCGGTCACCGTGATCGACGTCCGCGCCGGCCTGCTGTCTCCGGCGCTGGCCTCGTTGCGCGACATCGGCTTTCTCGACGCCGCGAAGTCCGGGCAGATCACCTTTGCCGTGTTCCATATTCTCGGCCCCTCGATCGCCTCGCTCGACGAAATCGCGGAAACCGCGAATTTCATGCAGGGCGCAAAGTATTTCCTGGTGAAGAACTTCATCAACGATACCCAGTTCTTCCAGTGGGATCAGGCGACCTACAATTCCTATTTCCACCGCATCAAGGACGCCACCGAGCTCACCATCCCCAAGCTCAATGAAATGGCCTACGAGCAGGTCGAGGTCGCCTCCGTGCCGTTCCTCAAATTCGTCGCCAACAAGGGCCCGGGCGATGAGGCCGCGAACTATTCGTTCGTGCTGCGCGGCTATGTCCGCCACTGGCTGGCCAACGTCTGGAGCGAATTCGATCGCATCAAGCTGACCGATCTGGTCGGCTCCAGCAAATCCGGCATGCGCGGCGGCGAAAAATAATGGCGCAAGTTGATATGATTGGACTGGATTAGGCGCCAAATTCGCCCGATATAACGCGTGATGCGCGCCACGCCCGTTTACATCATCTGCTCGCCCCGTCCGCTGGTCGGCAAGACGCTGCTCGCGCGGCTGGTGAGCGAATTTCAGCTGCTGAAGAATGGAACCGTCGCGGCTTTCGACGTCAATCTGAAAGAGCCGTCGCTGCTGGAATACCTGCCTGATATCACGGAAACCGCAGAGGTCGACGATACCTTCGGCAAGATGGCGCTGATGGACCGCCTGATCATCAATGACGGGATCGCCAAGGTGATCGATCTCGGCTTCCACGCCTTCGACGAGTTCTTCAAGATGACCGATGAGATCGGGTTCATGAAGGAGGCCGCCCGGCGTGGCGTCTCGCCGATCATCCTGTTCATCGGCGACACCGACCGTGTCTCGGCGCGCAGCTATCCGATGCTGCAACGCCAGATCCCGGCCAACGCCCTCGTCGCGATCGACAACGAATATGTCGTGCGCGGCGAACTGCCGCCGGCTTTCGCGGAAGGAAGGGTCCTTCACATCGCCGCGCTGCCGGTATTCTTGAAGACCTATGTCGACCGGCTGACGTTCTCGTTCACCGAATACCTGCGTCACGAGAAGGATGCATCGACCGAGCTGCATCAATGGATCCGCAGGAACTACTTCAGCTTCCGCGAGCTCGAGATGAGTTTGATCCTGCAGGGGTCGTGAGATCGTCTCCCGGCCAAGCCAACGGGTCGCGCGAACGCGCCCCCGATGACAGGCTCCGCGCGAGCCGGAACCCATACGCCGCGGCCTGTCGTTTTGGCATTGAGGTAGAGACCTTCTTTCAACAACGAAAGCCTGTGGTTATGGGTCCCTGCATACGCAGGGACGATGCACTGCAAAATCCCGACCTCAATGCCCGTCGAACGCCATCAGCGTCCGCACCGGCACGTCCATCGCCCGCAGCTTCGCCGCGCCTCCGAGATCCGGCAGATCGATGACAAAGCAGGCCGCAACCACATTGGCGCCGATCTGGCGCATCAGCTTGACCGCGCCCTCCGCGGTGCCGCCGGTGGCGATCAGATCGTCGACCAGGATCACGCGCTCGCCGGGGTGGATGGCGTCGACGTGCATTTCCATTTCATCGAGGCCGTATTCCAGCGAATAGGCGATGCGCACCGTGGTATGCGGCAGCTTGCCCCGTTTGCGGATCGGAACGAAGCCCGCGGAGACCTGGTGCGCCAGCGCGCCGCCGAGAATGAAGCCGCGCGCCTCGATGCCGGCCACCTTGTCGATCTTCGATCCGGCCCAGGGCTGCACCAGTTCATCGACGGCGCGGCGGAAGGCGCGCGCGTCGCCGAGCAGCGTGGTGATGTCGCGGAACAATATTCCCGGCTTCGGATAGTCGGGAATGGTACGGACGGTGGCCTTCAGATCGTATTCGGGGGTCATGGGGATCTCTTTCAAATCCTGTTCGTCATGTTCAATTGCGATCTTCAGTTCTTTTGCACGCCGAGCCGGAACGCGTTCTCGACGATGCGCAGACCCACTTCACCGCCGAGCGACATCAGCGATTCCGGATGGAACTGCACGCCGCCGACCGGCAGGCTCTTGTGCTCGATCGCCATCGCGACGCCGTCCTCGGTGCTCGCGGTCACCTCAAGCACGTCCGGCATGCTGTCGCGTTCGACATAGAGCGAATGATAGCGGCCGATCACGATCTCATTGGGCAGGTTCTGCATCAGCCGGCCGCCGCGCACCTGGACGCGCGAGGGCCGTCCATGCGCCGGTTGCCGGAGCTGCCCCAGCTGGCCGCCGAAATATTCCCCGATCGCCTGCACGCCGAGGCAGACGCCGAAGATCGGCAGCTTCCTGCCCAGCGCCGCCTCGATCGTCTTGGCGATGTCAAAATCTTCCGGCCTCCCCGGCCCCGGCGAGAGCACCAACAGATCGTAGCGCTCGCTGTCCAGCATTTGCCGGGCGTGAATATATCTCACCACCGTCACGCTGGCACCGACCTGGCGAAAATAATCCGCCAGCATATGGACGAAGCTGTCGTCATGATCGATCAAGAGCACCCGCTTGCCCGAGCCGGTGGCGTCCGGCGCGAACGCCGAAAGCGGCTTTGGCGGATCGCCGCGCAGCGCCTGAAACAGCGCGGCTGCCTTGACCTGACACTCGCGATCCTCGGCGGCGGGATCGGAATCAAACAGGCAGGTGGCGCCGACCCGCACCTCGGCGAGGCCGTCCTTCATCCGGATGGTGCGAATGGTCAGCCCGGTATTGATGCTGCCGTCGAAATTCACCACCCCGATCGCGCCGGCATACCAGCGGCGCGATGAGCGCTCATGGTCCTCGACGAACTGCATCGCCCATAATTTCGGCGCCCCGGTCACCGTCACCGCCCAGGCGTGGGTGAGGAACGCATCGAGTGAATCGAAACCCGGACGCAGCATGCCCTCGACATGATCGACGGTGTGGAACAGCTTCGAGTAGGTCTCGATCTGACGCCGTGCCAGAACCTTGATCGTGCCGGGCACGCAGACCCGCGCCTTGTCGTTGCGGTCGACGTCGGTGCACATATTGAGTTCGAATTCGTCTTTCTCCGAATTCAGGAGCTGCCGGATCTGCTCAGCGTCGCCGATCGCGTCGACGCCGCGTGCGATGGTGCCGGAGATCGGACAGGTCTCGACCCGCCTGCCGTCGGAGCGCACGAACATTTCGGGCGATGCCGACACCAGGAATTCGCCGTCGCCGAGATTCATCAGCGCGCCATAGGGCGACGGATTGATCCGGCACAGCCGCTGGAAGACTTCCGCAGGCGTTCGCTCGCAGGGTTCGGCAAACAATTGCCCCGGCACCGCCTCGAACAGATCACCGCGCGCGAACGCCGCACGCGCGGTCTCGACGGTGGCCTGATATTCACCCGGCGCGTGATCGGAAAATCCCTGCCGCGGGGATTTGGCATAGACGCTTGCGGGGGTATCGCGCGGCAGGCCCTCCGACGACTTGCCGTTCCAGGCGAAATCATAGCTCAGGACCACGCCGCGCCCGGTGGCGCGGTCATAGGCGAGCAGGCGATCCGGCACATACAGCACGATATCGCGCTGGTCGCTTTCGCGCGCGCGCTTCTGCACCAGATCCTCGATCTGGAACACCAGGTCGTAGGCGAAAGCGCCGAACAGGCCGAGCAACGGATCGTCATTGGCGCCGAGCGCCGCCACCAGGTCGCGCACCAGTGACATCACGCTGGCGCGGCGGGTGCGCTGGTCTTCGTCGACCGGCGCAGCACCACGCAGGATATGGCCGGCAAGACGGCTTGCGCTCTTCTCGGTGATGACGACGCAGGGGTCGCGGACCACCTCGCCGAGGAAGGCGATCAGGATTTCGCCGCGCGCATTCAGCGCTGAAAGCGAAAAATTCGATCCCGTCGTCTGCAGCTGCAGCGGCGGGTCGCTGAAGCCGAGGTCGAAACTCTCGTAGCGGCCGGGCACCGTGGTCCCCGACGACAGCACCACGCCGCGGCGGCGATCGAGCAGGTCGATCAGGTCATCGAGCCGGTTGGCGCCGCCGGAAAATTGCTCCACCGACCGGGTGATCGCGAGCCCGCCACGGGTACGATATTCACTGCGGGCCGGCAGGGAGAAGACTGTCCTGTTCATGTGATCCTCTTACGAAACTTGCCGAGGGAACGCCACACAGGACAAACAAAAGGCCGTCGCGCTGCGATGACGGCCTCGAACGATCTGGGAAAGTGAAATCGCACCGGCCACCTTAAAAGGTGGGCCACCAGAGACGGGAATTGCGGACGGCGGTGCTCATGGGCCACGTAAACACCACGGCGGCGCGGCCGCGTCAAGGGCACGGCGGCGCCGCCCCGGACCGGCCGGCGCTCTCTTTGACCCTAACCCCCCCGCACAAGCGGAGGGAGCGCCATTGCGCCGGTCGACGAACGCGGATTAGTCGCGCACCTAACTCTGGAAACATGCCCAGGATTGAAGCAGGATCGCGAGATCAAAAAAGCGGGAGGCCAATGATGCCATTGCAGGCGCTGGGATATGTCGGGTTCGGCTCGGCCGCGCTCGACGATTGGCGGCAGTTCGGAACCGGACTGGTCGGCCTGCAGGCGGTGGAGCGGAGCCCCTCTTTGCTGGCGTTCCGGATGGACGACCGCAAGCAGCGCATCGTGATCGACCGCGCGATGCCGGAGGGCGAACGGCTTTTCGGCTGGGAAGTAACCGATGCGGATGCGCTGGACGCGCTCGCGGCCCGGCTGGAACTGGCGCAGGTCGAAGTCACGGCCGAGCCGCAGACGCTTGCAGATAACAGGCGCGTGCGCGGCCTGATTTCGTTCCGCGATCCGGCCGGCAACCGCCTGGAAGCATTTTATGGCGCCGCGATCGACGACACGCCCTTCAGCCCCGGCCGTTCGATCTCCGGTTTCCGCACCGGTCCGCTCGGCCTTGGCCATGCCGTGCTGACGGTACAGGACATCAATGCAGTGATGCCGTTCTATGTCGACGTGCTGGGCTTCCGGCTTTCCGACTACATAGAGAGACCGTTTCGCGCCTACTTCTTTCACATCAACGCGCGGCATCACTCACTTGCCCTGATCGAGACCGGCAAGAACGGCATGCATCATCTGATGGTCGAGCTGTTTTCGCTCGACGATGTCGGCCAGTCCTACGATGTCGCGTTGAGCGAGCCCGACTGCGTCAGCGTCACGCTCGGCCGTCACACCAACGATCTCATGACGTCGTTTTACGCCAGGACGCCATCGTCGTTCATGGTGGAGTGCGGCTGGGGCGGCCGCGAGATCGAGCCCGCGACATGGCGGGCGGTCGAAATGCAGCACGGGCCGAGTTTGTGGGGACATGAACGCCTCTGGCTGTCGCCGGCCGACCGCGAAGTGGCGCGCCAGATGCGGATGCGCGCGGCGGCCGCCGGCCTGCGGGCGCCGGTCCAGGTCATCGAGGGGAACTACAAGCTGATGTCGGGCACCTGCGCGTGGTGGGACGGGCTGAAGGGGTAGGTGAAGAGGTTGCTTTCGGTCCTACTTCCCATCCACCGGAAATGCTAGCAACACATTGCCCGGCATCGTGCCGAAGTTGGTGTAGCCTGAATTGACGTAGAGCATGCCACCGGCAACGACGGCTCCGGGGCCGTCGAGCGAGCCGCCATGCGCTGGCGCACCATTGACGGTCTGATAGTCCTGCATCGTGTCGACGTCCCAGACGACCTCGCCGGTCTTCGCAGCATAGGCGCGCAGATGGCCGTCGAGCCCGCCGGAAAACACGACGCCCGGGATTGCCGTGACCGCCGCCGACTGCGCCGGGCTGCAGCCCGGCCGATCGTTGCAACCGGGATGCGGCGTGTGCCACACGATCTCGCCGGTGGCGAGCTTCAAAGCAAAAATCCCACCACCGGCGCGCGGGTCCATCTTCAACTCGCCTGCCCCAAAGATCGATTTCTGACCGCCGGGCGTTCCTGCCGCCACTCTTTGCAAGCCGATATCCGAGACCGCGACATAGATGTTCTCGCCATCGGTGGCCATGCCCCATTGCACACCGCCAAGCATGCTGCCCTGGCCGACGCGCCGTTGCCACAGCACGGCGCCGTCATGATCAGGATCGAGCGCGTGCACCATGCCGGATTTCTGCCCCGCGATCAGCGCGCGCTTGCCCTCAGGCAGGTCAACGAGGATCGCGGACGAGCCGAAGTCAAAGTCGGGACCTTTGGCATCCGGACAGTTGCTGCGATACTGCGTGGTGCACGCAACATTGTAGGCATCGCGCTCGGTCATTTGTCGCGACCATTTGAGCTTTCCGCTCGTCATGTCGAACGCGATGAAGGCGTCGGAAGTGTCCTGGGCTGGATTCGAATAGCTGTCGCCCGTGGTCGCGTAGATCGTGTTCGCCTTGAGATCGATCGTCGGTGCCGACCAGATCGCGCCGCCCGAGGGTCCGAACAGCTGGACGCCGATGGAACTGATGCCCTGCGCTTGCGCGGGCGGTGAGACGTAAGCGCGCCACTTGACCTCGCCTGTGCCCGCATCGAGTGCGGCGATGAGTCCGCGGAAGGTGCAGCAGGAGTAGCGCGGATCGGCTGCCAGCGCTTCCTCCAGGGAGGAGACCGGCACGTAAAGAACGCCATCGGCCAATGCCGGTGCGCCCGTGATCATGGCCGCCTGATGCTCCTCGACGCGCCGCTTCCACAAGAGCTTGCCGGTATCGGCGTCGAGCGCATAGGCGTAGCCGCGCTGATCACCGAAATAGGCCGTTGCGCCACGTGGGTCCTCGCCGATGGTAATCGCCGTGCGCACGCCGAATCCTGCATCGAATACCCAGCGTTGGCAGCCGGTTTTTGCATCGAGCGCATAGACCTTGCCGCCCGCACTGCCGACGAACACCCGGCCGCCAAAAACGGTGGGCTGCGCGTAGGCCCTGACATCGCTCGGGAATCCGAACGACCATTTCAACTTCAGGCGCGGAACATCGTCCGGCGCAAGTTGGGCCTGGTCTGCAGGCTGGAAGCGATGCTGGCGGATGTCGACACCCCAACCGTTCCAGCGCGGCAGGGACGTTTCGCTCAGTACAAGAGCCGGCTCGCGGCAGCTCGAATCTGGTAGCACCGGAAGCGGCGCCGCTGGACCTCCCGCCAGGAACCGCACGACGTCGCCGATCTGGCCTCGACTAAAATCCCGGCCCTGCTAACTCATCATCCCATAGGCTAGAGCGAAGCCGATCCGCTCCGGCGAGAGCTGACGCAGAGCATTCCTGTCCGGCGCGCGCGCCACCCCACCCTCATGGCATGTGGCGCAACGCTCCCGATAGAGCACTTCGCCCGACGACGTAGGCGTCTCCTCGGCATGGGATGGCATGGCAGCGGTGGCGAGAATGAGTCCGATCGAAAACGACAGGGACGAAAACACCGCACTCCGGATACGGGACGAGGATGACATCGACGTTCCTTGTTGGCGAGGTTTCACGAATGTCGTCGATCAACATGATCGAACCGCGCGCGATCTGGATTAGCAGACCGTGGAGACGTCGTCACGCCGATTCAATCTGAGCGTGCGGGTTGCCGCCACTCAGCAACCACGTCAAGCGATCTGCTACCGATAACAACCCTGTTCGATCTCTTCGATCAAGCTCCGCGCCTTCGGCTTCCAGCCGAGCTGCCGCGCCCGGACCGCTCGCACCCTGCTGTTCGAAGCCATCGTATCCTCGGTGAGGCCCTCACCCCATTCGGAGATCGCCTCTTCCATGGACATTGCCGATGGCGCCCCCTCATGACCCAGCATGCGGTTGATGGCTTCGCAAACCTCGCGCATGGAATTTTCGCCGTTCTCGGCGAAAAAGAACGCCCCGGCAGGCGCTTTCTCGACGGCAAGTGCATAGAGCGTCACCAGATCGTCGATATGCACGTTCGACCAGATGTTCTCGCCCGGTCCGGCGTGGGCCGCGCAACCTCGTTTTCTGGCAAGGCCGATGAGCAGCGGCACCTGCATGCTGTGCGGCTCGATGCCACGGCCGAGGCCGTAGATCAGGCTCGGGCAAATGATGACCGGACGGCACCCCTTGTCGCGCCAGGAGAGAATGCGATCATTCAACGCAACCCGGGCGGCGCGGGCGGGCGAAGGGGTGACAGGCGAGCTTTCATCAAAGATCGCGTCGGATCGGTGCCCTCGGGCGCGCGTGCCGACGATGCTCGATCCCGAGGTGTGGATGAACAGCTTGCCACTTCCGGCCAGAGCGCCAAGCAGCGCAGCGACCGCGCCATTGTGATCGGCGCTCGCCGCATTGACGACGATGTCGGCGGCTTGTGCCGCTTGCGCCAGAGATTTTCCATCATCCAGCGTTCCCAACAATGGCTGGATGCCCCGGGCGCGCACCGCATCGGACTTTTCCGGGGTGCGAACCAGGCCGGTTACTTGATGTCCGGCGGCAACGAGATGCGCGGCAACCGAGCCGCCGATATAGCCGGACGCGCCTGTGCAGAAGACCTTCATCCCAGCCCTTCAAGCGACCATCGCCGAACCCGGTTGATTGATGCTGGCGGCATCCTTCTCCCCACCATAGGATCGTCTACTAAATTAGATCATGATCCGATCAGGTTGAATCGGATCATGATCTCATCTCTTTGTTTGAGCATGATCTCCGCGCAAACGCGTCCCGCGTTTGTCGCGAGGAAAAACCGGTTCGCACTCTTTCGGATCATGCTATAGAGGCACCTCACCCGAGATGCTTTTTGAAAAACTCCGTGGCGCGGCCCCAGGCGAGTTCCGCCGCCTTGCGATCATGCACCGACATGCGCTGCTCGTTGACGAAGGCGTGCTCGGCATCATAGCGGAAAATCTCAAGCGACTTGCCGGCGGCCTTCATGGCCGTCTCGAAAGCATCGACCACCTGCGGCGTGCACCAATCATCCTTGTTGGCGAAATGGGCCTGCAGCGGAATTTTCACGTCCGCAGGCTTCGCCGCCGCCTCCGGTGGAATGCCATAGAACACGACGGCCGCGGTCAGTTCGGGAATTTTGGTGGCGCCGATGATGGTGACCGCGCCACCGAGGCAGAAGCCGGTCAAACCGACCTTGGCGCCGTTCCGGCCGAGATATTGCGCGGCGCCGCGAACCGTCTGCGTGGTGGCGTCCATGAAGTCGAGCGAGTTCATTTCCTTGCCCGCCGCGTCGGTGTCGTGATAGGGCACCACCTTGCCGTTATAGAGATCTGGCGCCAGCGCGTCGAAGCCGGCCACCGCAAAGCGGTCACACAGCCCCTTGATCTGCTCCTGGAGCCCCCACCATTCCTGGATCACGACGACGCCCGGCGCATTGCCCCGCGCGGCGTTGGCGAGATAGCCATCGGTGTCTCTGCCGTCCGGACGCTTGAACGAGATGCTGGTGCCCATGGGGATTCCTCCGATGATGTTCTTGGGGGAGCGATCGGCCGGCATTCTGTCCGCAGTAGAGGTGGGAAGCAATCCAGACTCCCGTCATTCCGGGATGGTCCGAAGGACCAGACCCGGAATCTCGCGCCACAACCTCTAGATTCCGGGTTCGATGCTTTTCGCATCGCCCCGGAATGACGTGCACTTCAAAAACAAAAAAGCCCCCGCAGGGGCTTTTCTCAGTCGCTTGGCATCCATCACCAATCTCAGTGCGCGTCGGCCCACACCTTCTTTTTGGTGAAATACATCAACCCCGCGAACAGGATGAGGAACACGAAAACCTGCAATCCCAGCCGCTTGCGGGCCTCCATCTGCGGCTCGGCGGCCCACATCAGGAAGGTGGTGACGTCCTTGGAATATTGCGCGACCGTGGCCGGCGAGCCGTCGTCGAACGTGACCTGGCCGTCGCTCAGCGGCTTCGGCATCTTGATGGAGTGGCCGGGGTAATACTTGTTGTAGTAGGAGCCATCCGGGATGGTCACGCCGGCCGGCGGCTTGTCTTCGAAGCCCTGCAGGATCCCGGCAACATAGTTCGGACCCTGTTCCTGGAACGTGCTGAAGAAATCGAAGATGAACCAGGGAAAGCCGCGCTCGTAGGAGCGCGCCTTGGTGATCAGCGACAGGTCGGGAGGCGCGGCCCCGCCATTGGCCACCCGCGCGGTCTGCTCGTTGGGGAATGGCGCGGGGAAGTAGTCGGCGGGCCGGCCGGGGCGCTCGAACATCTCGCCCTGATCGTTCGGACCGTCCTTGATCTTGTACTCGGCCGCGAGTGCCGCCACCTGCGCGGTCGAATAGCCGGGCCCGCCGGGATCGGCGAGATTGCGGAACGCAATATACGACAGCGCGTGGCAGTTGGAGCAGACTTCCTTGTAAACCTTCAGCCCCCGCTGCAACGCCCCGCGATCATAGGTGCCGAACGGACCGGCGAACGACCATTTCAGCGACGGCGGGGTTTCTTCCTCCGCGGCGCGGGCGTTTTGCGTGCTGCCGGCGAAAAGGGCGCCCGCGACCGCGAGCATGATCACCGTCGAGACCGCGGCTGCCGACTTGGTTCCGTACTTCGCGAGCACGTCGTCGGCGATCGAATTGGGAAACGGCCTCGGCTTTTCGATCCGGCTCAAAAGCGGCAGCAGGATCAGGAAGTAAGCGAAGTAGCAGACCGTCAGGATGCGCCCGGCGATGACGTAGATGCCTTCGGGCGGCTGCGCGCCGAGATAACCGAGCAGCACGCAGACCACGACGAAGATCCAGAAGAATTGCTTCGCCAGCGGACGATATTTCGACGAGCGCGTCTTGGCGGTATCGAGCCAGGGCAGGAACACCAGCACGATGATCGCCGAGAACATCGCGATCACGCCGGCGAGCTTGTTCGGGATCGAGCGCAGGATTGCGTAGAACGGCAGATAATACCACTCCGGCACGATATGCGCCGGCGTGACGCCGGGATTGGCGGGAATGTAGTTGTCGGCGTCGCCGAGATAGTTCGGCATGTAGAAGATGAACCATGCGTAGAATATCAGGAAACATGCGACGCCAAACCCGTCCTTGATGGTCGCATAGGGCGTAAACGGCACGGTGTCCTTTTCCGTCTTGGCCTCGACGCCGGCCGGATTGTTCTGGCCCACGACATGCAGCGCCCAGACGTGCAGCACCACCACGCCGGCGATCACGAAAGGCAGCAGATAGTGCAGCGAGAAGAAGCGATTCAGCGTCGGATTGCTGACCGAGTAGCCGCCCCACAGCAGGGTCACGATGCTGTCGCCGACATAGGGCACGGCGGAGAACAGGTTGGTGATGACGGTGGCGCCCCAGAAGCTCATCTGGCCCCACGGCAGCACGTAACCCATGAAGCCTGTCGCCATCATCAGGAGGTAGATGATGACGCCGAGGATCCACAGCACTTCACGCGGCTCCTTGTACGACCCGTAGTAAAGGCCACGGAACATGTGGATGTAGACGGCGAAAAAGAACATCGACGCGCCGCTGGCGTGCATGTTGCGCAACAGCCAGCCGTAGTTCACGTCGCGGACGATCAATTCGACCGACTTGAAGGCCAGATCGGCATCCGGCGTGTAATGCATCGCCAGGATCACGCCGGAGACGATCTGCACCCCCAGCATCAACGAGAGGATGGCACCGAAGGTCCACCAGTAGTTCAGGTTGCGCGGCGTCGGATAGGCCACGAACGAGGAATGCATGAGACCGAAAATCGGGAGACGCCGCTCAATCCACTTCAAGGCGGGATTGGTCGGCTGGTAGTCGGATGGTCCGCTCATGTTGCGATCCCTGAGGAAATAAGACGACGCGACGGGCTCAAGTCTCGGATACCGGATCCGAGGCTCAGCCTATCTGGATTTTGCTATCGGAAACGAATTGATAGGGCGGCACCGGCAGGTTGGCAGGCGCAGGTCCCTGGCGAATACGACCGGAGGAGTCGTATTGCGAGCCGTGGCAGGGGCAGAAGAAGCCGTCGTAATTGCCCTCATGGGCAATCGGGATGCAACCGAGATGGGTGCAGATGCCGATCACGACCAGCCACTGATCGTGGCCTTCCTTGACCCGGGACTGATCGGTTGCAGGATCGGGCAGGCTCGAAACCTGCACGCTGCGGGCCTCATCTATCTGCTTCTTCGTACGGTTCATGATGTAGATTGGCTTGCCCCGCCAGAACACCTTGATGTCCTGCCCCGAGGCAATCGGCGTCAGATCGACTTCGATCGGTGCACCGGCCGCAATGGTCGATGCGTCCGGATTCATCTGGGAAATGAACGGCCAGAGCGTGGCCACTCCGCCGACGGCGGCGGCAGCTCCCGTTGCAACGAAGAGGAAATCACGGCGTGTCGTATCCGCCGAAGACGCTGTCGTCACGATTCCATACCCTTTCTCGGCTGCAGCCGGTGGAACCGCCCCAGGCAACGCATAAACGACACCCAAGGGAGGCTGCCGGCGCCCGCGACCCCCGCGGCGGCACAAAGACCCCTTTTTCCGACCCGATCGGGGGCAGAACAAGCAGTCCAGAATCGTTCTATTGGCACCCTTGCCGGAAGAGCGCAAGCCCGCTATCGGCTGGCCAGCGTGCAATGCACGAATTCCGCGCGGAGCGATGATTTATCCGGACATTTCCTGGCAGACCCGCAGGGCCGTCACAGAATGCAGATTGCGCTTTTTCAGCCCGACATCCCCCAGAACACCGGGACGATTCTTCGACTTTGCGCATGCATGGGCGCGGCTGCCCATATCATCGAGCCCGCCGGTTTCCCGGTATCCGACCGGCATTTCCGCCGGGCCGGCATGGATTATCTCGACCAGGTGAGCTTGATGCGCCACGACTCGTGGTCAAAATTCGAGCAATGGCGTAACGAGAGGGGCTACCGGCTGATCCTTTTCACCACCAAGGGTACGTGCTCCTATCTTGATTATAACTATGGCTTGAACGACATCCTGCTGTTCGGGCGGGAAAGCGCCGGCGTCCCCGACGAGGTCGCCGCTGCCGCCGACGCCCGCCTGGTAATCCCGATCAAGCCCGGCCTGCGATCGCTCAACATCGCGATGGCGGCTGCGATGGCATTGGGCGAGGCGCTACGGCAAACCAGCGCTCCGATTCCGAAGTTCGCAAATGATCGGAACAACCTCTGATGCGAACTTCGGAATCATTAGGGAGCACTGGTAACCTAATGTTTTCTGGTGCGGTTTTTGAATTTGAAGTTCCTCGGGGTCAGGCGTTGTAAATGGATATTTCAGGGATCGAAGAACGCAAGGCGCGCGCGAAGGCGTGGTTCGAGCGCTTGCGCGACGACATCTGTGCCGCGTTCGAGAGGCTGGAAGATGGCGCCCCGGCATCGCTTTATCCCGGCAGTGCCGGGCGCTTCGTGCGCACGCCCTGGGACCGCACCGACCATACCGGCCGGCCCGGCGGCGGCGGCGTGATGAGTATGATGCACGGGCGGCTGTTCGAAAAAGTCGGCGTGCATTGCTCGACGGTACACGGCGAATTCGCACCCGAGTTCCGCGCGCAGATTCCGGGCGCCGCCGACGATCCCGCCTTCTGGGCATCGGGCATCTCGCTGATCGCGCATATGCGCAATCCGAATGTCCCGGCCGTGCATATGAACACCCGCTTCGTCGTCACCACCAAGGCGTGGTTCGGCGGCGGCGCGGATCTGACGCCGGTGCTGGACCGGCGGCGCACCCAGGATGATCCCGACACGATCGCCTTCCACGTCGCGATGCGGGCCGCCTGCGGCGGCCACAATGGGGTTTCCGACTACGACAAATACAAGAAATGGTGCGACGAGTATTTTTACTTGCCGCATCGCAAGGAGGCGCGCGGCATCGGCGGCATCTTCTATGACTGGCACGATTCAGGCGACTGGGACGCCGACCTCGCCTTCACGCAGGAAGTCGGCCGCGCCTTCCTGAAGATCTACCCCGAACTGGTCAGGCGCAATTTCGGCACACCGTGGACCCCGGCGGACCGCGAGGAGCAGTTGATCCGGCGCGGTCGCTACGTCGAATTCAACCTGCTCTACGACCGCGGCACCATTTTCGGCCTCAAAACCGGTGGCAATGTGGATTCGATCCTGTCGTCAATGCCGCCGGAAGTGAAATGGCCATGAACCTCGTCATTGCCGGGCTCGAAGGCTCATAACAACTGCCGCACCGCCGCCGTGATCATGACCAGGCCGCCGGCGATCACGGCGGCGTCGAGGATGGCGGTGTGGATGTGCACCGGCATGCGTTCGACGAAGGCTTTCGCGAAAAATGCCCCGGGTAGCGCGATCGCACCGATCAGAAGCGCAAAGGCGAGCACCTGCGCGGTGACGATGCCGGCTAGTCCGAACACGGAAATCTTGATGACGCTGGTGGCAACCGAAATCACCGCGTCGGTCGCGATCACGGCCGCGCCCTCGAGGCCGGCTGCCATCAACAGCGAGAGCAGGATCACGCCCGAGCCCGAGGTGCCGCCGACCACCATGCCGTAACCCACCGCGCCAAAGCCGAGCCCGGCGTCGCCGATTCGCAAGTCGCGGCGTCGGGCCAGACGGCGCAGCGGCACGCTCAGTATCAGCATGGCGCCGATCACCATCGCCGCGCCGGCATTGGTCAACCGCGTATAGCCGTAAGCGCCGAGCGCGGTCGTCAACGCGGCCGCCGAGATCACGATCATCGCGCGGCGGCGGTCGGCGTAGCGACGGTAGGCGGTGACGCGGCTGAGGTTGGTGAATACGGCCGAGATGGCGATGATCGGCACCACCGGTTCGGCGCCGATCAGCGGCACCAGGACCAGCGGCATCAGCGCGCCGGTGCCGTAGCCGGCCAAACCCCCGACCACGGAGGCAAACAACGCGACGCATGCAACCAGCAGCAATTGAGCCAGCGAAATGTCGGCAAAGCCGGAAATGATGTTCACGGCCTGTCGTCGCGGGTAAAACGTGTAACGGTTTGGTCGGCGATGGCTTTGAGCGCCGGCTCGTCGAGAGGGAAATTCGCCGCGAGCCAGGCGTCCTCGGCCAGGGCGAGCACCTGCCCTAGCCGAGGGCCCTGGGCGATGCCGCGCGCGATGAAGTCGGCGGCCTTCAACGGAAATCTCGGCGCGCTCCAGCGCTCCGGCAAGCTGGCGAACTCCCGCCACGCCGCGGCGTCGGTATTGCCTCCCGACCGCGCCCACGCCAGCAGCAGCCGGTCGCGGTAACGATCTTCGCCAAGCCGGTAAAGCCTGCGCCGCGCGGTTGCTTCGTCCATGCCGGCGAGCCGCCACCAGCGATGGCCCATGGAATCGAGCGCCTTGGTCTCGGCATTGGTCAATCGCAAGCGCATCGCCACCCGTTTGGCATCCTCGGTGACGGCGACTGCGAGCGCGCCAAGCCGGCGCACCGGGTCCGGCGCAAGTCCCAGCGCGCGCTCGGATGAAATCATGACCCTGAACGGCCCGGTATAGGCGACGCCGCCGAATATCGGCAGCAGCAATCCGCCCTCCACCATCGCCGTGACGGCGCCGGCCGCGCCTTCCGCGACCATCAACTTCAGCATTTCCATGCGCACGCGTTCGGCCGAGAGCGTCGCGAGGCCCGCGCGCCCGCTGATACATGCGAGATATCCGGCGCGATCGGGTGGACCTGCGCCATAGGCGGCGTGAATGCGGAAGAACCTGAGGATGCGCAGATAATCCTCAGCGATCCGCTGGTTCGGATCTCCGATGAAACGCACGCGTTTGGCCGCGATATCATCCAGCCCGCCGACGTGATCGTGGACCCGGCCCTCGGCGTCGACCGACAGGCCGTTGATGGTGAAGTCGCGCCGCTCCGCATCGCGCACCCAGTCGCGGCCGAATGCGACCTTCGCCTTGCGGCCGAACGTCTCGGTGTCCTCGCGCAACGTCGTGACCTCGAACGGATGAGCATCGATCACGAGCGTCACAGTGCCGTGCTCGATACCTGTCGGTACGCTCTTGATGCCGGCCGCCTTGGCGCGGCGGATCACCTCAGTCGGCAAGGCGGTCGTCGCGATATCGACGTCGCCCAGCGGAATCTCAAGGAGCGCATTGCGGACCGCGCCACCGACCACGCGCGCTTCCTCGCCATTGCCGTTCAGCAACTTCAGCACGCGGGCGGTCGGGCCGGATTTGAGCCAGGGCGCGTTGTCGAGCACGCGCGCGCCGGTCATTTCTCAGCTCCGGGAACCAGCCTGCCGTGCTCGATATGCGCGGGAATGTAGGTCGAATTCGGCGGCGCGCTGGAGAATTGCGCAAGCATGATGAAACTGGCCACCACGAGCAACAGCGCACCAAGCAGCAGTCTGGCGATAACGCTTACGGGCCAGGACGATTGCACCAGCAATCCGGAACGGGTTGCGATCAGAAACAGCGCATAGACCGCAAAGGGAATCAGGAAAATTCCGATCTCGGTGAATGCCGGACGGATCATGACAGGCAAATCCGTTCGTACAGCACGCGCAGAATTCCCGCCGTGGCGCCCCAGATATAACGGTCCTCATAGGGCATGGCGTAGTACGTCCGTTCGATGCCGCGGAATTCCTTGCTGTGCAGCTGGTGGTTCGCCGGATTCATCAGGAACGCCAGCGGGACCTCGAACGCATCGTCGACTTCCGATTGGTTGATGCGCAGCTTGAAGCCCGGCCTTACCCGCGCGACCGTCGGCAGGATTCGAAATCCGAAGCTGGTTCCGTAAAGATCGAGATAACCGATGGGATCAATGAATTCGCGGCTCAGCCCGATCTCCTCCTCGGCCTCGCGCAACGCCGTCTCGAGCGGGGAAGCATCCGTCGCATCGATCTTGCCGCCGGGAAACGAGATCTGGCCGGCGTGATCGTTGAGGTGCGCGGCGCGCTGCGTCAGCAGCACGGTCGGCTGCGGATGGTCTACCAGCGGAACCAGCACCGCCGCGGGGCGGATCGGCTGCTCGCGCGCCAGGATCTCCAGCATGCGGTCGGTACCCTGATCCCCGCTCGCGGGAATGAGGCTCGGATCGGTCAGGCCAGCGGGAATGTCGAAGCGCAGCCGCGCGCGGGCCCGATCGAAAAACTCCGCTGAGCTGATCGCCGCGGGATCACTTCTCAACATCGCCTCGTTCAAAGCGCGCCCCTCACCTGCTCCGCATCCGCCATCGCAAAGAATTCGCCGGCGGAAGCGACCCCGAACATCCGACGGCCATCGACCACCCGCTCCTCGCCGATGTCAACCAGATCGTAGTAGAGCGCGCGGGTGACCTTGGCCCAAAGGTCGGCGCGGATGTGAAGATAGGGCGTAAGACCGCCGTCGGCGGCGGCCTCGAACCGCAGCCGGTGCGCCTGGTCGCACACCACCCAATCGTCGACATTGGTGCGGAAGCGCAAGAGCCGACCCCTTCCATCGTGCTCCTTCAGCATCTCGACTGCCAGAAACGGCGCGTCGTCGACGCGGATACCGACCTTCTCCACCGGCGTCACGAGAAAGTGCTTGCCGTCCTCGCGCTTGAGGATCGTTGAAAACAGGCGGACCAGCGCAGGCCGCCCGATTGGCGTCCCCATATAATACCACGTACCGTCGCGGGCGATTCGCATGTCGAGATCGCCGCAGAACGGCGGATTCCACAAATGCACCGGAGGCAATCCCTTTCCGGTCGCGCTGGCGTCGGCGGCATCGCGGGCCGCAGCCGTCAGTCCTTCGAGACCTTGATCGGGTTTCTGCCCTTGCTTCGCCATTGTTTGCCCTGAGTCTGGTCGTCTCGGTTTGGCACGATTGGTGCAAGTCTTGTGGCGTGCGCCTTGGACGAGTTCCGCCCGTAATATCCCGGATCAAGTCGCCACATCGTGATGCCGTTCATACCCCGAAATGCCGATAATGTGGGGATAGTTTCATTCAACGAATACATGACCTTCGCATGAGTTTAGCATGGGGTTCATGGCATGACGACGCAATCGGCGGCGTTTCGGGCAAGAGCGAGACTTCAAGAGCGAGACTTCAAGACGAAGGAGAATGAAATGGCTGGCGCGGACACGGTCGGTTCAAGCAGCGTCGAAAAACTGGAGGACGTCATCGTCCGCTCGGCCGAACAGGTCGCCGGTCAGATACGTGCAGCAAAAGAAGCAATCTCCACCGTCATCTTCGGCCAGGACCGGGTGATCGAGAATACGCTGGTGACGATCCTGTCGGGCGGTCACGCGCTCCTGATCGGCGTGCCTGGCCTTGCCAAGACCAAACTGGTCGAAACCTTGGGGATTACGCTCGGGCTGGATGCCAAGCGCATCCAGTTCACGCCAGACCTGATGCCGTCGGATATCCTGGGTGCCGAAGTGCTGGACGAGAGCAGTTCCGGCAAGCGTTCGTTCCGTTTCATCTCCGGACCGGTATTCGCGCAGCTTTTGATGGCGGACGAAATCAATCGCGCCAGCCCCCGCACCCAATCGGCGCTGCTGCAAGCCATGCAGGAACAGCACATCACGGTTGCGGGCGCGCGCCACGATCTGCCGAAGCCGTTCCACGTGCTGGCGACGCAAAATCCGCTGGAGCAGGAAGGCACCTACCCGCTGCCGGAAGCGCAGCTTGACCGCTTTCTGATGGAAATCGACGTCGATTATCCCGATCGCGACGCCGAGCGGCGGATCCTGTTCGAAACCACCGGTGCGGAAGAGACGCTGGCCAAGGCCGCGATGAACGCCGAAATCCTGATTGCGGCGCAACGGCTGGTGCGACGACTGCCGGTCGGCAATTCCGTCGTGGAAGCGATCCTCTCACTGGTGCGCTCCGCGCGCCCCGGTCCGGAAGGCGGCGAGGCCGGCAAGCTGATTGCCTGGGGACCGGGCCCCCGCGCCAGCCAGTCGCTGATGCTCGCCGTACGCGCCCGCGCGTTGCTCGACGGCCGTCTGGCGCCCTCGATCGACGACGTGCTCGACCTGGCCGAGCCCGTGCTCAAGCACCGCATGGCGCTGACGTTCTCCGCCCGCGCCGAAGGCCGCACCATTCCCGACGTAATAAGACAATTGAAGACGCGGATCGGTTGATGGCCGCAGCTACCGAGCACGCTGCCAAGGAGATCGTAGCAATCCGACGTGCCGATGGCGAAAGCCGAACGCTCGCCGCATCGCTGCCGCGCCTCGTGCTCGAAGCTCGCCGCATCGCTGCCAATGTCATTCACGGCCTGCACGGTCGGCGGCGCGCCGGCGCGGGAGAAAGCTTCTGGCAATACCGCCGCTTCGTTTCGGGCGAACCATCGCAAAGCGTCGACTGGCGCCGCTCGGCGCGCGACGACCATCTCTACGTCCGCGAGCAGGAATGGGAGGCCGCGCACACCGTGTGGCTGTGGCCGGACCGTTCGCCATCGATGGCGTTCGCATCCCAACAGGCGCGTGACAGCAAGCTGGAGCGCGCGCTGATCGTGACGTTCGCGCTGGCCGAGTTGTTGGTCGCCGGCGGCGAACGCGTCGGCATTCCCGGCCTGATCAACCCCACCGCCAGCAGCAGCGTCATCGACAAGATGGCGCAGGCGATGCTGCATGACGATGCGGCGCGGCCCAGTCTGCCGCCATCCTTTGTGCCGTCGGCGCTCGCCGAAATCGTGGTGCTGTCGGATTTCTGGTCGCCGATCGGCGAAATCCGCAGCATGCTCGCCGGATTGTCGGCGTCCGGCGCCCACGGCACGCTGATCCAGATCGTCGATCCGGCGGAGGAAAGTTTCCCCTATTCCGGCCGCGTCGAATTTGTCGAGCCGGAAGGCGGCGACGTCATCGTCGCGGGACGCGCGGAAAAATGGGCCAGTGACTACGTCGCCCGCGTGGCGCTTCATCGCGAGCAGATTCGCAACGAGACCGGCAAGCTCGACTGGCTGTTCTCGACCCACACCACCAGCCGCTCGGCCGCCGAACTGCTGCTGTTCCTGCACTCGGGCATGATGGTCAGCAAGGGCAGCGTACGCGCCGCAACCGTCAAAGTGGGGCGCAGCGCATGATCGCAGGCCTGCCGCTCTCCTTCGCCGAACCGGCTCTGCTGCTGGGCCTGTTGAGCCTGCCCCTGCTGTGGTGGCTATTGCGGGTGATGCCGCCGCGGCCGCGGCGCATCGAGTTTCCGCCGACCCGATTGTTGTTCGACATCGCGCCCAAGGAAGAAACGCCCTCGCGTACGCCGTGGTGGCTGACCGCGATCCGCCTCTCCGCCGCTGCGCTCCTGATCCTGGCGGCCGCGGGACCGATCTGGAATCCGCAAACCGGCGCCGCCGCCGGATCGCGTGCGCCGCTGGCGATCCTGCTCGACGACGGCTGGAGCGCGGCCTCGAGCTGGGATGCAAGGGTAAAGGCCGCGGACGAATTGATCGCCAATGCCAACAACGACCGGCGCGGCGTAGCCCTCATTCCGCTGTCCGAGCCCACCCGTGACATCACGATCATGCCGGGGGGCACCGCGCGCGTGGCGTTGCGCCAGCTTGCGCCCAAGCCCTATTCGATCGAGCGGGTCGACACGCTGCCCTCGATCGAGCGATTTCTCAAGGCGACCGGCGATTGCGAAATCGCCTGGCTGTCGGATGGCGTCGATACCGGTCGCGGCGCGGAATTTCTTGAAGGCCTGAGCAAGACCGTGGGCGATCGTCCGCTGACGATCTACGAAGGCGGTACCCCGTCGGCGCTGGCGCTGGCCGCCGCCGAAAATGCGGCGGCCAAGATGACGGTGAAGGTGCTGCGCGCCGACGGCGGCGTCACCGCGGGCGTCGTGCGCGCGCTCGACCAGAAAGGCTCGCCGATCGGCGAGGCCCGCTTCAGCTTCGCGCCAAAGGACCGTGAGACCGAAGCCGCGTTCGATCTTCCGGTCGAGTTGCGCAACGATATCGCCCGGCTCGAAATATCGGGCGAACGATCCGCGGGCGCCGTGCAACTGCTCGACAAGCGATGGCGCCGTCGCGCGATCGGCGTGGTCAGCGGCTCGAGCAGTGATACCGCACAGCCCTTGCTGGCATCGACGTTCTATCTCACCCGCGCGCTGGCGCCGTTCGCCGACGTGCGATTAGGGGATCGTGGCGCGCCGCACCAGGCGATCACTCAGTTTCTCGATCAGAAGCTGCCGATGATCGTACTCGCGGATGTCGGCACGCTGTCGCCGGAAATTCGCGAGCGCATCAATGCGTGGATCGAACAGGGCGGCGTGCTGGTGCGCTTTGCCGGACCGCGCCTGGCGCAGGCCGATGACGATCTGGTGCCGGTAAAGCTGCGCCGCGGCGGACGCAGCCTCGGCGGCAGCCTCACCTGGGAAAAGCCGCAGCACCTCGCATCCTTCGCAGCCGACGGACCGTTCGCCGGTCTCGTGGTGCCCAAGGACGTCACCATCAACCGGCAAGTGCTCGCCGAACCGGATGCGGTGCTGCCGACGAAAAGCTGGGCGTCGCTCGAGGATGGAACGCCGCTCGTCACCGGCGAGCGTCGCGGCAAGGGCCTGGTGAGCCTGTTTCACGTCAGCGCCGACATGCGCTGGTCCGATCTGCCGATGTCCGGCACCTTCGTCGAAATGCTGCGCCGGATTGTCGACGTGTCCGGCTACACCTCCAGTCCGGGCGCGGGTGTCGCGAGCGAGGCGAACGCCGAAACGGTGGCGCCGCTGCGCACGCTGGACGGCTTTGGCGTGTTCGGGCCGCCGCCCTCGACCGCGAAGCCGCTGGCCGCCGACTTCCGTGACCGGGCGACGCTGGATCATCCCCCCGGATTCTACGGCCCCGCCGACGGTCCGCTCGCGGTGAATACGCTGGCCGCGGCGGACCGGATCGCGCCGCTCGATACTTCCGCGCTGCGCGCCCGGCGTGCGAGCTACACCAATTCCGAACCGCGGGACTTGCGCGGTATCCTGTTGTCATCGTCGCTGGCGCTGTTTCTGATCGACGCTGTAATCGTCGCCCTGCTCGGCGGCGGCATCGCCGCCTTGCTGAGGCGGCGCGCGGCGCCGGCTGCGTTGGCGTTCGCCCTGCTGTTGCCAACCGCGCTCACGGTGCCCTCGCCGAGCCATGCCGACAGCGCCGACGATTTCGCCATCAAGGCAACCACGCAAACCCGTCTGGCCTATGTGGTCACCGGCAATGCCGACGTCGACTCCATCGTCAAGGCGGGGATGGCCGGGCTCACCCTGTTTCTCGCGCAACGCACGGCGCTGGAGGCTGGCGATCCTGTCGGCGTGGATCTGGCGCGTGACGAACTGGCGTTCTTCCCGCTGATCTACTGGCCCGTCGTGCCCGGCGCGCCGAAGCCGTCTCAGAGCGCGATCGACCGCATCGACGCCTACATGAAACAGGGCGGCACTGTGCTGTTCGATACCCGCGACGCCATCGAGGCGCCGCCGGGAGAAAACGGCGCGTCGCAGACGCCAGGCATGCTGGCGCTGCGCAATATCCTGTCATCGCTCGACGTTCCCGAACTCGAGCCGGTGCCGCGAGAGCACGTACTGACCAAGACGTTCTACCTGCTGCGCGACTTTCCCGGCCGGTTTGACACGGGCCAGACCTGGGTCGAGACCCTGCCGCGCGAAGACGACGACGATACGGCGACCCATCCCGCCCGGGGGGAGACGGTGTCTCGCCGATTATCATCACCTCCAACGATCTGGCGGGCGCCTGGGCGATACGCCCGGACGGCCAGCCGATGCTGCCGCTGACGCCGGGTGAACCGCGGCAGCGCGAATTCGCCTTCCGCGCCGGCGTCAACATCGTGATGTATACGCTGACCGGAAACTACAAGGCCGACCAGGTGCATGCGCCGGCGCTGATCGAACGGCTCGGGCAGTAGGGACTCGGTATGAATTACGGCATCGCCTTTACCCCGCTTGTCCCCTCGCTCGTGCTCTGGATCGCGCTCGCCGCCATCATCGCGATCGCGGCATTGTTGCTGCTCGGGCGGCCCCGCGGCGCGGCGGTGCGGCTATTGGCGCTGGCGCTGATCCTGCTGGCGCTGGCCAACCCGTCATTCACCCGCGAGGACCGCGAGCCGCTGTCGTCGGTGGCCGCGGTCGTGATCGACAAGAGCCCGAGCCAGAATTTCGGCGAGCGAAACCGCGAAACCGCGAAGGCCCAGGAGGCGCTGGTCGACAGCCTCAAGAAGATCCCCGGCCTCGAAGTGCGGGTGGTCGAGGCCGGTCAGGCTGACGGCGAAACCGACGGCACGAAATTGTTCGGCGCGCTGTCGTCCGCGCTGTCGGACGTTCCGGTCGATCGCGTCGCAGGCGCCTTCCTGATCACCGACGGGCGGGTGCATGATATCCCGGCGAACGCCGCAGCTCTCGGATTCCAGGCCCCGGTGCATGCACTGATCACCGGCCGCAAGGACGAACGCGACCGCCGCATTGCGATTTCCGCCGCTCCCCGTTTCGGCATCGTCGGGCAGGTCCAGACCATTACCTACCGGCTGGACGATCAAGGCGTCAGCGGCCAGCGCGCGAAGGTCGTGGTGCGCTGCGACGGCGAGGTGATCAACGAGCGCACCGTGCTCAGCGGCCAGACCGTCAGCGTCGACATCGACATCAAGCACGCCGGGCCGAACATCGTCGAGATCGAGGCGTCTCCGCTGGAGAACGAGTTGACGCTGGTCAACAATCGCGCCGTGGTCGCGATCGACGGGGTGCGCGACAAATTGCGGGTGCTGCTGGTCTCAGGCGAGCCGCATTCCGGGGAACGCACCTGGCGCAACCTGCTGAAATCCGACGCCAGCGTCGATCTCGTGCACTTCACGATTCTGCGCCCGCCCGAGAAGCAGGACGGGACGCCGATCAATGAATTGTCGCTGATCGCTTTTCCAACCCGCGAACTGTTTCAGCAGAAGATCAACGAATTCCAGCTGATCATCTTCGACCGCTACGCGCGCCAGGGCGTGCTGCCGACCGCCTATTTCGACAATATCGCGCGCTATGTGCGCGGCGGCGGCGCCGTGCTGGTGTCCGCCGGTCCCGACTATGCTTCGTCGACAAGTATCTGGCGCACGCCGCTGGATTCGGTGCTGCCGGCAGAACCGGTCGGCGTCACCGAAAAGCCGTTCTACGCAGAGCTGAGCGATGTCGGCAAACGCCATCCCGTCACGCGCGGACTGGAAGGCTCAAACAGCGAGCCGCCGCACTGGAGCCGGTTCTTCCGCACGGTGGACACCCGCAACGCGACCAGCCCGCCGGTGATGACCGGCGCCGACGGCAAGCCATTGCTGCTGCTGTCGCGATTTGGCGAGGGTCGCGTCGCATTGCTGTTGACGGACCACATCTGGCTGTGGGCGCGCGGCTATGAAGGCGGCGGTCCGCATCTCGACCTGCTGCGGCGGATGTCGCATTGGCTGATGAAACAGCCCGACCTCGACGAAGAGGCGCTGCATCTGCAAGTACGCGGCCACGACCTCCTGGTGCAGCGCCAGACCATGGCGGACAGCGTCGCGCCGGTGACGGTGACGTCGCCCGGAGGGACAACCCGTCAGCTGACGCTCAGCGCCAGCGAACCGGGAACATGGGTTGCCTCGATCCCCGCCAACGAACTCGGCCTGTGGCAGGCCACCGACGGCACGCTGAAGGCCCTGATCAATGTCGGCCCGACCAACCCGAAGGAATTTTCGGAAGTCACCTCCACGACCGAGATGCTGAAGCCGCTGGCGCAAGCCACCGGCGGCGACGCACGGCGCGTCGTGGACGGCTCGAGCATCGACCTGCCACGCATCGTGCCGGTGCGGGCATCCAGCGTGTTCCACGGCGGCGGCTGGATGGGCGTGAAGATGCGCGATGCGAGCGTCGTCAGAGGCGTCGGCGTCCTGCCGATATTCGCCGGCCTGATCGGCCTGCTGCTCTTGCTCGGCGCGTTCTCCGCCACCTGGCTGCGCGAGGGACGCTGATCGCCACGAAGCCTCGTTGGACTCGTCGCGTTGCGGGAATCCCACAGGATTGATGAATTCTCACCACGCGCGAATGCGCTACGGTTGACACGATCCGACAAACCTTGCGATGTTATACTGTAACGTCGGGGCGGCCGGGATGTCCCGGGTTTCCGGCGCGAGGCGTCTATCGGCATGAAGTGGTTCCGATCGAACATCAAGCACGGGACGCGGTTGGCGCTGTTTGCGCTCGCCGTCCAGTTCGCGCTTTCGTTTGGTCATTTCCACGCCGTCGCCGCACAGACCCCGAGCGCCGGTCAATCTGCGGCGGCGCAGGCCCACCTTGACCAGCAGGGCAGGATTGTCGCGCCGGATACGGCGAGCCAATCCGCCCAGCCGCAGTCCCCATCCAATCACGATTCAGACCAACCGGGCGATTCCTGCGCCATCTGCGCCGTTATCGCCTTGGCAAACACGGTGTTGTTCGCGACGCCCCCGGTGCTGCTGCTGCCACAGGCCGTGGAAATCCTGCGTCTCGTCACCGATGCGGAGTTCGTCCATCTGAACACCGCTCGCGTCGCTTTTCAGCCTCGCGCACCCCCGCTCTCCTGACATCGATCGTTTGATGATCCCTGCGGATCGGCCACGACAAGCGTGGCCGACCTGCCTGGATTGAATCGAAATCGGTCCGTCTTCTCGACGGCAAGCGCTTTTTCCGGATTCGTCGACCTCACGAAATTCGGCTGCGCTTTTCAGGATCAGGACAATGACGCATTTTAAAAAAAGGACTCTCTTCCTCTCCGGCTCAGCGTCGCTGCTGCTCGGCCTCTGCGGCCCCGGCCTGGCTCAAACTGGGGCACCCACCGGAAATGGCACCACCGAGCTTCCCAACATCGTGGTCGAGGCGCCGACGCAAGTAGCCGGGGCACAGAAACAGAAACCGAAGGCGCGCTCGGCCACCCGGAGTGCGGTATCCCCGCCGTCGACGCCGGAGTCGCAAGCCGCCCAGCAAGCCGCGCAGCTAGCCGCAAAAAGCGGGGTCTTTGATCAGGCGCGCAACAATATTTATACGACCATCGGAACGACCTCGAGCACGATCAGCCACGACACCATCCAGGATCTGCCGCAAGGCACCAACCAGTCGGTTGAGCAAGTGCTGCTGCAGGCTCCCGGGGTCTCGCAGGATTCCGCGGCGAGCGGCTTGCTGCATGTTCGCAACGATCACGCCAACCTCCAGTTCCGGATCAACGGGGTGCTGCTGCCTGACGGCGTCACCGGCTTCGGCAGCATCTTCGACACCAGCTTCATCGGCAGCATGTCACTGGTCACCGGCGCCCTGCCGTCCGAATACGGACTGCGCACAACCGGCCTGGTCGACATCAAGACCCGCAGCGACCTTTTCAACAACAGCGGCAGCGTCAGCGTGTACGGTGGCAGTCATGGAACCATCAATCCAAGCATCGAATATGGCGGCACGTTCGGCGGCAATTGTCCCACGACAACGACTACGCCCGGCTATGTGAAAGCGACACCTCCCTCCACCGATTGCTTTGCCGGCGTCCAGTATTACTTCACAGGCCGCTATCTGCAGACCACATGGGGACTTGAGCCTCCGACGCCAGCGTACAATTCGATTCACGATTTCTCGCAGCAGGAAAGAGGCTTCGCCTACATGTCCGCCATCGTCGATCCGACCACCCGGATCAGTCTGATTGCGGGAACCGCGATCAACAACTTTCAGATTCCCGATAATCCGGGCCAGCCCATCTCAATGAGCCCTGCGCCTGTCTTCAGCGCATTCGGTGTGAGCAGTTTCAATTCAGCGCTGCTCAATGAAAATCAGGTCGAGACCACACATTTCAGCGTGCTCTCGCTGCAGAAGTCAGTCGACGGCTTCGACGGGCAATTGTCCTATTTCACCCGCTACAATCAGTTGAAGTACACGCCGGATCCGATCGGCGATCTCCTGATCAACGGCATCGCCTCGAATATCGGCCGCACCTCGTACACCAACGGCATCCAGGGCGACGGTTCCTACCAGGTCAATTCGTCACATACGCTGCGTGCCGGCTTCTCGGTCAGTGGCGAGCAGGCGTTCGTCGGCAACACATCGCTGGTCGAGCCCTGCAACCCGTGTGACGGCAGTATGCCCCTGACTGAAAATGGTCCGCCCGTTAGCATCACCGACAACGTCTCGAAGACGGGCGTGCTGATGGGGGTCTATGCGCAGGACGAGTGGAAGCTCACCAACCAATTCACGATCAATGCCGGACTGCGCTTCGACCAGATGGAGCAATTCGTCAGCGCCAACCAGTTCAGCCCGCGGTTGAGCTTTACCTATAAGCCCTTCGAGGACACCACGTTCCATGCCGGCTATGCGCGCTACTTCACCCCGCCGGTTCTGGTAGAGGCTGCGCCAGCCAATATCAGCCTCTTCAACAACACGACGGGTGCGGCGCCGGCCGGCCAGGCGAACGATCCGGTTTTGCCGGAGCGTTCGCATTATTTCGATGCCGGCGTCGATCAAAAAATCAAATTCGGATGCGCTTCAGGAGGGAAAGACTGTTCCAGCCTCGATCTCGGCGTCGATGCCTACTACAAGATCGCGACTGATCTCATCGACAACGGACTTTTCGGCCAGGCCCTGGTGCTGAGCGCCTTCAACTACGCCCGCGGATACAACGAAGGCGTCGAATTCCACGCGAAGTTCAACAGCGGCAACTTCCAGGCCTACGGCAACCTCGCCGTGGCCCAGCAGAGAGCGAACGACCCGGTGTCGAACCAATATTTGTTCGACAACACCACGCCGCTTGCGGACCTCGGCGGCTTGACCCTGTTTCGGTACCTTCAAACGCACTTCATCTATACCGATCACAACCAGTTCGTCACCGCCTCGGCGGGCGCCGTCTATCAATTCTGCGGCCGGCCTGCCACCGCAGCAGAAGCGCTCGGCGATAACGGGCTATCGTGGTGCGGAATCAAACTGAGCGGCGACATGATCTACGGCAGCGGCCTGCGCATGGGGGACGGCAATATCAGCACGGTGCCGGCCTATACGCAGTTCAATATCGGCATCAAGCGCGAATTCCTGCTGCCGAACGACCCGAAGCCGATGACCATTCGTTTCGACGTCGTCAACCTGTTCGACACCACCTATGAGATCAGGAGCGGGAGCGGCATTGGCGTGTTCGCGCCGCAGTTCGGACCACGCCGCGGCTTCTTTCTCGGCCTCTCGAAGAAGATATGAGGCAGAACAAAGCTCCCAAGCGTGGTGAACAAATACCCAACCATCTAGCAGATCACGGACTGGCAGAATGAATACATCACGCTTTCGAGCAATCATCGGCCTGATCGTTGCGCTGGCGATGCTGTCGGCGCAGTCCTCTCTTGCTCAACAGAAAACGGTGCCGGCCCCGCAGCAAGCTCCTGTGTCGTCTCCGCCACCGGCCGCTCCGGCGCAGGCGATTCCCCCGGCACCGGCCACCGTTCAGCCTACGGCGACGAATGCGGCGGCAACGCCGGCCGACGGCGTCGGCCGATCGCTGAAATCGACGACCGTGGCGCTGCGTGAGTTGTCACCCTGGTCGATGTTCCTGTCGGCCGACATCCTGGTGAAGGCCGTGATGATCGGCCTCGCTTTTGCCTCGCTGGTGACATGGACCATTTTCATCGCAAAAATGATCGAGCTGACGCTCGTTCGACGCCGGCTGGATGCAGCGCTTGACAAGATCAGCGATGCAAGATCGCTGGCGGAGGCGCAATTCGCACTCGGAGCAAACAACAGCGTACTGTCTTCGCTGCTGGCGGCGGCGATGCGCGAGGCGCGGCTGTCGGCGGGAATTTCCAGCGACGCCGGCATCAAGGAACGGGCGGCATCGAGCTTCGCCGAGATCGTGCGCGCGGAAGCGCGCCGGATCCGGCTCGGCATGGGACTGCTTGCAACCATCGGTGCGACGTCGCCGTTCGTCGGGCTGTTCGGAACGGTGTGGGGCATCATGAACAGCTTTATCGGCATTTCGAAATCGCAGACCACCAATCTCGCCGTCGTCGCCCCTGGCATCGCCGAAGCGCTGCTCGCAACCGCGATCGGCCTCGTCGCGGCCATTCCGGCGGTCATCATCTACAATCATTTCGCGCGGGTGACGAAAGGCTATCTCGAACTGGTCGGCCGGTCGTCGGGCGCCGCGGGGCGGTTGCTGTCGCGCGACCTCGATCGCACCCATGTCAGCTCTCTTGGTGGCATGCATTCGCGCGTGGCGGAGTAAGATGAGCGTGTCAATGCGGGTCCACGACACAGTTACGACCATAAAGGTCGGTGGCCACCCTCATCAGCACGGTCTTGTGGTGCTGAGGGCTGCCGGTGTGGATGCCTTGATACGTCGGTTGCTTCATCTGCTGTCGATTTCACTGGCGCTCGCCTTGGGCGCGGGCGCGGCGCAGGCGCATCCGCACGTCTGGGTTATCGCGGCAAGCGAACTCATTTTCGCCACCGACGGTTCGATTACCGGCGTGCGTCATGCGTGGACCTTCGACGACATGTTTTCCGCCTATGCGCTGCAGGGCATCGCGACCAAGAAAAAGGGTGTCTACACCCGCGAAGAACTGGCCCCGCTGGCGCTCACCAATGTGGAGTCGCTGAAGGAGTTCAGTTTCTTCACCTTCGCCAAGGCGGACAACAAGAAGCAGAAATTCGCGGATCCGATTGATTATTATCTTGAATATAAGGACGCCGCGCTGGTTGCTGCATTTCACGCTTCCGTTCAAGACTCCCGTTGAAGTCAAGCAGCTCGCGCTTGAAATATTCGACCCGACCTACTTCGTCGACTTTTCGCTACAGAAGAAGGATCCGATCCGCCTAGTCGGCGCGCCTGCCGCTTGCATCCTTGCAGTCCATCGCCCGAGCGACGGCGCCGCCGGCGCCCAAAAGCTCAACGAAGACACCTTTCTAAATGGCGAGAACGCCAATTATGGCGCGATGTTCGCCAACAAGATCTCCGTGGATTGTCCTTGAGGAATACCCGTATGACAGCAAGCCGACAGATAGCGTGGAGTTGCCTGGCGATCGCAGCCGTCAGCCTCGTCGCCGATGGCATGCTACACAACGTGCTGGCACAAAATCCGTTCGTCGGCCCCCGCGCGGCTCCTGATACACAAGTCGGCGGTATCGTCGGCTGGTTGCTCATGAAGCAATCAGAATTCTATCGCGAGATGTCGTCGACCATTCGGGCCGCCAAGGCCGACGGCAGCGCGGTCTCGACGCTTCTGGCGATTTCATTCGCCTACGGCATATTCCACGCGGCCGGACCTGGCCACGGCAAGACTGTGATCTCGTCCTACCTTGTTGCCAATGAAGAGACCGCGCGGCGTGGTATCGTTCTATCGTTCGTCTCCGCGCTAATGCAATCGTTGATCGCGGTGCTGATCGTCGGCATCGGCGCCTGGCTGCTCAACGTCACCGCGAAGACCATGTGCGGCGCCGAGCGATTGATCGAGATCGCGAGCTATACGCTGATAGCAGCCTTCGGTATCCGGCTGGTCTGGACCAAAGGCGGTGGCTTCATTGGGGCATTGCGCTCATTTTACGGCAGGTCCGAGCCACAGCTTGCGCCGGTTCTGGCGAACGCGGCAGCGCTTCAGCATAACCACGGACGTCATCATCACGACCCCGCACCTGCGCACGCGATCGTCCCTCACAACCATATGCCGGGACACGCGCATCCGGAGCGTCACGATCATAGCCATGTCCACGACGAGCATTGCGGACATTCCCACGGTCCCGAGCCCGCGCAACTTGCCGGTCCCGGCGGCTGGCGGCGCGGTTTCAGCGCGGTTCTCACCGTCGGCATTCGGCCATGTTCGGGCGCCATTCTGGTTCTGGTGTTTGCGCTGGCGCAGGGTCTGTTCTGGGTCGGCATCGCCGCCACGTTTGTTATGGGGCTTGGCACTGCGATCACCGTTTCAACCATAGCCATCATTGCGGTCTCCGCAAAAGGGCTGGCGCGGCGGATGACCACTAGCCACGAGGGTAGCGGTGCACTGCTGATGCGCGGGATCGAGTTCGGGGCCGCCGGGCTGGTGCTGCTGTTTGGCGTCGGGTTGCTGCTGGGCTACATCGCCGCCGAGCGCGTAACCTGCTTTTGAGACGCTAATGTCGCCATCGGGCCTGGCTATCGGGCCATGCTCCAGTCCGGGCGGATCGCTCCGGAAACGCCTTCGAACGCGCCGTCGACGAGCTCCGCCACCAGCAGGCGGCTGTAGTCTACCGGCCCGGGCATGGTCGCCCGGCCTTTCGGCACCGCCTTGAAACCAGCACGGCTGTAATAGGCCTCGTCGCCGACCAGCAGTATCAGGCGATGCCCTTTTGCCTTGGCATCCCTGAGCGCCCGCTCCAGCAGCGCGCGACCGACCCCGCGGCCGCGAAATGGCGGCTCGACCGTCAGCGGCCCCAGCAGCAAGGCCTTGGTCTCACCTATAACGATCGGCAACTGGCGCACGGAGCCCACCAGCAGCGTGCCGATCCACGCGGTGAACGACAGATCGAGCAGGTGGTCGACATGCTCGCGAAGCCGGTAAGCGCTCAGCACGTAGCGGCCGGGGCCGAACGTGCGGTCGTGCAAACGTTCGATCGCCTGGGCGTCGTTGGCGGTTTCGGCCAATATGGTGAGAGAGAGGTCGGTCATCGTAATGCGCGGGATAGCATCTGCCGGCCACGCGGTCCATTCTCCCCGTCGCGCTGGATTTCCATCCCTATCAATTCCTGCCGGCGGGGGCTTGAGACAAATAGGCCAACAGCTTCATCTCGCGGCGTCCACGCGTCACCGTATCGAGCACCAGCCCCGATGATACCGAGAGCATCGCCAGAATCATCAGGCCCATCGACAAGACCGCCGTCGGCAAGCGCGGAACGATGCCTTCTTCCAGATAGGTGACGAGAATCGGGATCGCGAAGCCCACCGAAACCAGGGTCAGAAAAACACCGATTGCCGTGAAGAAGCGCAACGGCTTTTCCGACCGGTAGAGCTTCAGGATAGTGCCGAGAATCCGGAATCCGTCGCGCCAGGTGTTGAGCTTGCTCACCGATCCCTCCGGGCGGGCGTAGTAAGGCGTTTCGATCTCGGCGACCGGCAGCGCCAGCTCGAGCGCGTGGACGCTCAACTCGGTCTCGATCTCAAAGCCATCCGACAGCACCGGAAAGGATTTGACGAACCGCCGCGAGAATACCCGGTACCCGGAAAGAATATCCTTGAAGGCCTGGCCGAACACCGACGACAGAAAGCCGGTCAGAATCCGATTGCCGGTGCGGTGACCCGGTCGATAGGCGGCCACAGCCTGATCGATGCGGAGGCCCACCACCATATCGAGATGATCTGACAACAGCGCACCGATCATGCGCGGCGCGCTGGCGGCATCATAGGTCGCGTCGCCGTCGACAAGCACATAGATGTCGGCATCGATATCGGCGAACATGCGGCGGACCACATGACCTTTGCCCTGGCGCCGCTCACTGCGCACCTCGGCACCGGCTTCCCGCGCCACCGCGGCGGTGCGATCCGACGAGTTGTTGTCGTAAACGAAGATGTCGGCCGAGGGCAGCGCTTTGCGAAAATCGGCGATGACGGTGGCGACCGCAGCTTCCTCGTTGAAGCACGGCACCAGGACGGCGATCCGCATCGAGGATGGTATCATTGCTGAAACGCCTGTCCCTTAAGGTCTGCCGACTCAGCTTTCCATAGCATGATCATGAGCCCGCTGCCCGCCCGATGGGACCGCCATCCCCCACTTCCGCCGGCTCTATCAGGGACGCAAACAGCAAGCTCCACAACGAGAGCATGGCGACGGGTACCGTATAATAAGGCGTGAAGACGGGATGGCTGAGGAAGAATGCCAGGTTCACCAGAAGATTTCCGGCCGTGACGAAAGCGACTTGTCGCAGGCCGCCCGCCCGGCTCGAAAGCCACATCATCACCGCCCACAGACCCGCGAGCAGCAACAGGACGAACTGCATATCCGCGAGGTACTGCGCAACGATACGGAAGCTGAAATCCGGAGGCGCCACATCTGGCCCGCCGTAGGTCGTGGAGAACGGGCTGCCGGCGTTGATCGCGTTCGCAAATAGCGTCGGCATCATTCCCAGCAAGAACGCCGCGGCAAAAACCGCCCCTTGCACCCCTGCGGAGATTTTTCGCGACAACAAGAATGAAGCAGCGAAATACAGAAAATATCCGGACGCGAGAAACAAGTTCGGCAGTCTGAAGTTTACCGACAAGCCGATGACGAGACCGACGAATCCCGCCAAGGCAAGTCGATGCCGCTGTGCGGCCGAGAAGAAACGCGCCGTGAGCAGTCCCCCAAGCGCACAGGCCACCATGGTCGGCGCTACCGAATAGCTCGCTTTTGCAGGATTGATCATCAGATAGACGGCGAAGCAACCCAAGCCAGCCGCAAGCAGGATTGATGATCTGGAGCGCGCATAGAAAATTGCCAGCAACGCCAATCCGAAAACAATGACCGTCGCCGAAATATACAGCGGGATCACCTGAAACCCTTGCGGGAACAGCGCCAGCACCAGACCCGTACCCGGCGGATATTGCATCACCCGCTTTCCCGATGCCGGCATCAGCGTGTGGCAAGGAGCCGCCGCCGGATCGTTCCAGGAGGCAAAGCCCATCTCCTTCAATTTCGCGGACAGATAATGATCGTCATCGCGGGAAATATTCGTGTCGAAGCCGCCCAGCCCGAACCTCTGGAAGAGATGAGCCTGCCGCAGATAGCAGATGTCGTCGTAAACACCGCGGCTTTCGCTCCAGTGGGACATCGACCGGACATTGCTGACAAGGACGGCGAAGAGGACGAACCCGCAAACAGCCTTCAAATATTTCATCGCTTTCCATTGAACGACGTGAGATTGCGCGAGACGCATTTTCTATCGATATACCCGAACAATGAACACCCACATCTCATTTCTCAAGGAACTTGCGGAATACATCCGCGCTCCGGGTAATCATGTATGTCGACCCGGCAAGCGTCAGATGGATGCGATTGGAATAGAGCCAAACCCCGTCTTTGACGACAGGGCACTCCGCGTCGCAAAAGTAATCTATCGGCCGCAGCAATTCGACCTGATCGGGCCACTTGGCCTGGACGCTGGCGAGCACCTGGTCAACTCCAGCTGTAGACCGTTCGGCCTCTTCCCGTGTCTTCGGAGGACAAGGCGGCTGAGGTGCATGGGGAAGCGGTCCCTGCAGCAAGTGGGGACGATTGATCGGGCAGCTGGGATCCAGCTGTTCGCCGATAATGAGGATATGCCTGCCATCCGCGACAAATTTACCGATGGTTCGCTCGAGACCCAGCTGCAGCTTGGTGAATGAATCTCCGCCCGACGCCGGGCTCTCGGACGATTCCAGATCGTAGTTGATGGCAGCGTCGTTATAGAGACTCCATTTCTCCACGAGGATGATGGGCAAATTCGTCTGGCGCACGCGTTCCAGCGTCTGGTCGCGCGCCTCTCTGCACTCTTGCTGGCGCAGCGATTTCAGCGTCGCTCCGTAGAAAATGGGACAGCCGGCGCCTCCCATGACGTGAACATTGATGTTCAGCCGCTCCATGACCGGCGCAAGGCCGAAAGCGTATTCGGCCGTCAGGGAGTCGCCAATCAATTCGAAGCCAACCGGCCCCTGAAAGCTTCTTATGTCACGGCCCGACGGAAAATCTTCCAGGTGCTCCAACTCGGCTTGAGCTTTGGGCAGCCGCCATGCGAAGCCCTTCGATACAAAGGTTACGTGAGTAATGGCCGCCAGCGCCAGAACCACCGACCAAAAGCCGACAGCGTTCTTCAAGACATTCGCCGATCCGAGCCCGGAAGACTGAATGAACCTGCGCTCGATGAACGCATTCATGGCCGTCGCAACAACGACCGTGAGAACCGCCATCGCAAGAGTCCCTGCCCAACTGTTGGCCGCCTCATCACCAAAAATGAATCGCGCGAAGAAAATGATGGGCCAGTGGCAAAGGTAGAGCGAATAGGAAATGGCGCCAACGGAAACCATCGCAGTATTGGTGAGGATTGCGGATGCCCGGGTCTTGCCGCTCGCCCAGATCGTCGCGGCCGCGCCCAGGCAAGGCAGAAGAACCGCCGCATCCAGGTGCGGCATATCCGACTTGAACAAGAGCACACTTGCCGCAATACAAAGCATGCCTGTCGCCGAAAGGCATTCGGCGGCGGCCGCACCGGGTCGAAGCCGGCGTTCGAGAAAGAGAACCAGCGCGCCACAAGCAAACTCGGAAATTCGAAAAGGCATCAGGAAAAATACCGCAAGCGGATCCACTTTGGCCGTGAGGGTCGAAGCAACGACGGAGGCAAGCGCGGCAATCGCAATGCTTTCAAACGTTCGGCCGGCCTTCCAGGCGAGCACAATCAAGACCGGCCAGAGCAGGTAGAACTGCTCCTCGAGCGAAAGCGACCAGCAATGCAACAGCGCCAGTTCGTCCGACGTCGGGGCAAAATATTGATGGGATTCCCGCCAGTATTGAATATTCGAAATCGACAGAAGGGCGTGCGTGCCTTCCTTTGCCACGTCGAGAAACATCACGGGCGAGCACCACAGGGCTCCCGCCAGATAGGTGGCCGCGACGGTGAAGATCAGGGCGGGATAAATTCGTCGCGTTCTGCGCACATAAAACTGACCGAACGAGAACCGTCCGGCCTGCAGGTCGACAAGAATATTGCGGGTGATGAGATAGCCGGAAATGACAAAGAAAATATCGACGCCGACGAAGCCTCCCTGAAAGCCGTCGACCTTCAGGTGAAACAGCAGGACACTGCTAACCGCAACAGCGCGCAACCCGGCGATCTCTGCGCGAAAGGAATTAGCCATCTGTCCTCGTCCGCTTATTGATGCCGGGTGGCAACAACCGCACCAATACCATTCGAAATGTCCCTGAGGGCTCGAAAAGCGGGCGCCTTGCCGCGAGAAAGCCCCGCTTCTTCCACAACGGGCGCCGCTGTTTCGATGCCGCTCCTATCATCATGCGTCCATCGCAAACAAGCGAGTATGCCCCGGCCGCGATTTGTCGTTCGGGCGGTAGCAGCGACCACCGAACGCCGCAAAAACGCCGCGGTGCGCCAAGCGTGATCCCTAGCGCCAGGTTGCAATCGGCTCACGACCTTCGATCACTTCCGACAAGCGCAAGCGCGTGCCCCTGGTGGTCTCCACGGGCAGCGCCGCCATTTCGAAGAACCCGCACGCAACAATCTCGCGATTCGGCTCCGGCAAGCGATCCTGCTTGAAATGCCGGACCAAATAGACCGCAACATGATCGCGGCGGGAGATGTGGCTGTTGAAGAACAGGCCGTGCAGATCCGGCTCGCCGGTAAGCTCTATTCGTCCCTCTTCTGCCAACTCGCGTTGCAAAGCGTCGCGGAACGTTTCGCCGGCTTCCACGCCACCCCCTGGCAGGTGCCAACCGCTGATATAGCTGTGCTTGACCAGAAATACGCGATTTTCGCTGTCGAGCACGACCGCGCGGACGCCGAGCGTCATGCCGCGGGCGAACCACCAATAAAGATGAAAAACCCGCCGCAGGGCCGGCTCGAGGCTGTTTCGCAGGCTCTGCAGGTTCATCGCGGAAACCTCTGAATACTCGGACATCGCGTTTGATCCTTGCATCGCGGCGGCCAGCTTGCCAATACATTCCGGGTTCTTCCGGGGTATCATGGAGCGATCGTGCGGCGGTTCTTTCGCGCAGGCAACAGAAGCGGACGCAGGTGATGGCGGCATTCATCCTTGCCCATCTGTCCGATCCGCATCTACCGCCGCTGCCAAGCCCGCGGCTTGCCGATCTCGCGGGCAAGCGCGCGCTCGGCTATCTCAACTGGACTCGCAACCGGCATAAATTCCACAAGCGCGAGGTGCTCGACACGCTGGTATCGGACGTGCAGGCCCAGGTGCCGGATCATATCGCGATCACAGGCGATCTCATCAATCTGGCGCTCGAGGCGGAGTTTGCGCCTTCCCGCGCCTGGCTGGAGAGCGTCGGCGCGCCGGACCGGGTCACGGTGATCCCGGGCAATCACGACACCTATGTTCGCGCCACCCAACATCGCTTTGCGGAAGCCTGGGGAAACTATCTCGCCGGCGACGATGCGTCCGATCGCGGCGTGGCATTTCCGGCCGTGCGCCGCCGCGGCCCGCTCGCACTGATAAGCGTGTCCTCGGCGGTCCCGACGCCGCCGCTGATGGCGACGGGATGGCTCGGACGCGGCCAGTTGGACGCGCTTGCGCGGATGCTGGCGGAGCTTTCTTCCGAACAGGCGTTCCGCGTCCTGCTTATCCATCACCCGCTGCGTTCGGACGCGCGCGCCAAGCGGCTGACCGATTTATCGCAGCTACTTGCGCTTCTGAAACAACATGGCGTGGAATTGGTCCTGCACGGGCACGATCACATTCATTCCACGATCTGGATCGACGGGCCGAACGGGCCGATCCCGGCGATCGGCGTGCCGTCGGCTTCCGCGCTCGCGCATGGCCGCTATCCGGCTGCCGCCTATAATCTGTTTGCAATCGACCGCGAGGGCGCCGCATGGCGCTGTGAGCTGACGGTGCGCGGCATCGACGATGCCCATCGGATCCGGCAAATTCGGCAGACGCGGCTGATGTAGAACATCACTGCGTCATGCAGTGCGACGTCAGAGATCGCGCAAACTCGCAAACAGCGCCAGGCCGAACAGCGCGATCGCGCCGAGGATGAAGCCGAGGACGAAGGTCCAGAAAGCGCTGCGGCGCGGCTTTTCGGCGACGGAGGGCGGCGCGACAGGAGCGGCAACCAGCGCATGCTCACGCTCGATCATGCGTCGCGCGACGTAATCAGTGACGGCATCGACGATGACCGGGACCTCATGGGATTCGGCGATCACGATACGGCCGAAACGGGTATCCTGCACGAAACGATAGATCCGCTTGTCGCGCCCCATCAGGATGTGGGCCACCACGTCGATCCACAAACGTGGCGTCTCGCCCTGGCTGATGCCACGATCGAACAGATCAACGGTATCGGGAACCTGCGCAAACAAGGGATCGAGCGCCTCATTCAGGATTTCGAGCCGGGCCACTTCCGCATCGCGCAGGTCGACCACCACGCCAGTGCGATCGGCCGCTTCGATTCGCGCCTTCCGCAGCGCGTCGCGCAAGCGCATCGGACGCGCATCGCCAACGGCTTCGCTTCCGGTATTTTGTGCCTCTGACATCCGCTAGACTCGCCCTTGTCCTGATGGATCGGAACATGGTTAACCTATCAGTAACCAGACCATCCGCAAAGGCCGTTTATTCCCAAAGGCTTACGTCCATGCCTGCCCAGAACGCAAGCGGCCCCAGCCGGCAAACCGGATGGGACCGCTTTCGTCCTTGGACGTCTTCTTAAGTGATCAGGCAGGAACGCGCGAAGGCTCTTCGACAATCGAGAAGCGCACGCCGGCCTTGTGGCGGTTCTCCTCCGAGACCGCGCGCCAGGCATCCTCGGCCTCCTTGCGGGTCTTGAACGGGCCCTGAACCTGGGCCGAGCCTTCCACCAGCTTGTGGAAGTTCATCGAACCGAACTCGCCACCAATCACCCAGAAATTACTGCCGTTGTTCATGATAGCCTCCGTCTATTCAGCCGCCTGAATGTGGATCTCCGAACCGTGCGCCTTGAACTGCGCGGCTTCGGTCGAGTTGTGAAGCGCCGTGGTCGACGAAGTGCCGCCGGTGATGGTGGTGGACACCAGGTCGAAGTAGCCGGTGCCGACTTCGCGCTGATGGCGCGTCGCCGAATAGCCGAACTTCTCCGAGGCGAACTCGGCCTGCTGCAGGCGGGAGTAAGCCGCCATGCCTTCGGCCTTGTAGCCGCGCGCCAGTTCGAACATGCCGTGGTTGAGCGAGTGGAAGCCCGCCAGCGTCACGAACTGGAACTTGTAGCCCATCGCGCCGATTTCGCGCTGGAACTTGGCGATCGTCGCCTTGTCGATGTTGGCTTCCCAGTTGAACGACGGCGAGCAGTTATAGGCCAGCATCTTGTTCGGATAGACCTTGTGCATGGCTTCGGCGAACTGCCGGGCGTCGTCGAGGTTCGGCGTCGAGGTCTCCCACCAGATCAGGTCGGCATATTTCGCGAACGCGATGCCGCGCTTGATGCAGTGCGCCAGACCGGTGCCGGGCTTGAGACGGAAGAAGCCTTCCGGGGTGCGCTCGCCGGTGATGAACTCGCGGTCGCGCTCGTCGACGTCGGCGGTGATCAGCTTCGCACTTTCTGCGTCGGTCCGCGCCAGCACGAAGGTCGGCGTGCCGCAGACGTCGGCGGCAAGCCGCGCCGCGATCAGGTTGCGCTCATGCGCGGCGGTCGGGATCAGCACCTTGCCGCCCATATGGCCGCACTTCTTTTCGGACGCGAGCTGGTCCTCGAAGTGAACGCCGGCCGCGCCCGCCTCGATATAGGCCTTCATGATCTCGAACGAGTTCAACGGTCCGCCGAAGCCCGCTTCCGCGTCGGCAACGATCGGCACGAACCAGTCGATCTTGGCGCCGCCTTCGGAGTGCTCGATCTGGTCGGCGCGCTGGAAGGTGCGGTTGATGCGGCGGCACAGCTCCGGGCCGGCATTGGCCGGATAGAGGCTCTGGTCCGGATACATCGCGCCTGTGGTGTTGGCGTCGGCGGCGACCTGCCAGCCTGACAGGTAGATCGCAGGCAGCCCGGCGCGCGCCTGCTGCATCGCCTGGTTGCCGGTGACGGCGCCGAGTGAATTGACGTAGGGCTCCTTCTTCAACGATTCCCAAAGCCGGTTGGCGCCCTTCTCGGCCAGGGTGTAGGCGATCGGCACGGAACCGCGCAGCCTTTCAACCTCGGCCGGGCTGTAGGGACGGCTGATGCCGTCGAAACGCCCCTTGGGCGCGGGAACCAGCTGCTCAAAAGTCTTCGCCATCTTCATTCTCCAATCGACATTCGTGACAGTGCGTTGCGAAATGCGTGACGAGAGCTAAACGCCAAACTTCCTTAATCGTATAGATGGCTTGTATTCTAATGGTGATGTCATGTAACATATAAACTTGTCATATATGTTATTTTGTCAAAATTGTCACAAACATGGGTCATTCCCGGGCCTGCGAAGCAGGAATGACCACAGGGATCAGGGAGGCTGTCATGGCCGGTGACTCCGGAAAGAAATTGTTTGTCGGCCCGCGCTTCCGGCGCATTCGCCAGCAATTGGGGCTGTCGCAGACCCAGATCGCCGAGGGACTCGGCATTTCGCCCTCCTACATCAACCTGATCGAGCGCAACCAGCGCCCGGTGACCGCGCAGATCCTGCTCCGGCTGGCGGAAGCCTATGACCTCGATCTGCGCGATCTCGCCACCGCCGATGAGGACCGCTTCTTCGCCGAGCTGAACGAGATCTTCTCCGATCCGCTGTTCAGGCAGATCGACCTGCCGAAGCAGGAATTGCGCGACCTCGCCGAACTCTGCCCCGGCGTGACGCATTCGCTGCAGCGGCTCTACGCCGCCTATACCGAAGCCCGCCGCGGCGAGACCATGGCCGCAGCCCAAATGGCCGATCGCGACGAGGGCACGCGATTCGAGGCCAATCCGATCGAGCGCGTCCGCGATCTGATCGAGGCCAACCGCAACTATTTCGGCGAACTCGAAACGGCGGCGGAAAACCTGCGCGACGAATTGAACGTGCCGGCGGAAGGATTGTTCGCCGCGCTCGCCGCGCGGCTGCGCGAAAAACATTCGATCCACACCCGCATCATGCCGGTCGACGTGATGCGCGAGACCCTGCGGCGGTTCGACCGCCATCGCCGGCAACTCCTGATCTCGGAGCTGGTCGACGGCCCCGGCCGCGCGTTCCAGCTCGCCTTTCAGATCGCCCTTGCCGAATGCGCGGGCGCGATCGAAGCCATCATCGGCCGCGCCGGACCGCTGGACGATACGCCACGCCGGCTCTACCGCATTACGCTGGCGAATTATTTCGCCGCCGCCGTCATGATGCCCTACCAGCCGTTCCACGCGGCCGCCGAGCAGCTCGGCTACGACGTCAACGTGCTGGCGCTGCGTTTCAATGCCGGCTTCGAGCAGGTCTGCCACCGCCTGACCACGCTGCAGCGGCCCAATGCGCGCGGCGTGCCCTTCTTCATGCTGCGCGTCGACAACGCCGGCAATGTCTCCAAGCGATTCTCCTCCGGCACCTTCCCGTTTTCGAAATTCGGCGGCACCTGCCCGCTCTGGAACGTGCATTCGACCTTCGACACGCCGGACCGCCTGCTCAGCCAGATCATCGAGCTGCCTGATGGCGTCAGGTATTTCTCGATCGCGCAAATGGTGCGCCGGCCGGTCGCGCCGCACCCGCAGGCCCAGCCGCGTTTTGCCATCGGGCTTGGCTGCGAAATCCGCCACGCCGCCAAGCTCGTCTATGCCGGCGGATTGGACCTGGAGAAGGCCGAGGGCACGCCGATCGGCGTCAACTGCCGGCTTTGCGAACGCGAAAACTGCAGCCAGCGCGCCGAGCCGCCGATCACCCGCACCTTGATCCTCGACGAGAACACCCGCCGTGTCTCGTCGTTCGCATTTTCCAATGCGCGGGAGCTGTGAGGGCAGTACTCCACCAAAGCCGCCACACCCGTGCGAAGCGAGCTGTCACGCCAACGTGTGCACGATCACCGGGCCGGCGACCGCCGTGGCTGGTCCGACGAGGAGAGGCCCAAGGTCTTTCTCGATCCAGGCAAGGGCGCGCCTGTTGGCCTCCTCGGCCCCCGCGAAATTGTTGAAGATGCTGATCGCGGTCACGGTGTCGTCGGGTGCGTAGACCACGTAGTAGGCCATGAAGCCTTCGACCTCGCTGATGATCGGAATGGCGCCCTCCTTGATCCGGCGCGCCAGTTCCTCGGCCATGCCGGTCTTTGCCTTGCCCTGACGGATAGCGGCGTACATGAGATCCCTCCTTCAGCCTGCTTCAAAATCCTGGGCCGGTTGCCCGCTTGCGCATTGCCATTCTACGACGTTGGCAACGACTCCCCGACTCAAATCTCAAAGAGCCGGCCGCATGACTTTGCGATCCCGCGACGCGGATCGCGCCCGAGCTGTTGTGCGAACCACCCTCGAAAAACAGAGGGCGCAGGGAAAGCCGGGTGCGCGGCGCACCCGCAGCCTCGTGTGCAGTGTAGAAAGCACACGAGTTAGTCACCACAGGTTCGCCGGAACACCCGGCCTTCCCTGCGCAATGGTTTTAACGGCTTCCTTCGCGCTCTCCCCGGTGACCGGGCTTGTTTGCCACCGTCACCCCTGAGAAGCTTGCTTCTCAAGAACTTGACGCCAGCGTCGGGGCGTCAGGACCACACGACTTCACCGTCCGCGTTGGCGCCGCTCGTCAGCGCGTCGCCAAAACGTCCACCGCATCCCGCACCAACGTTCGTGACGACGCGCACGTCCCTCTTATCGGGACGGGATGACGGAATCAGTAATGCTGCGTCTACCAAATCGCGAAGCGAAATATTTTTCGACGGAGGACTGGACAGCCGAGGAGCAGCCAAAGTCAACAAGCAGCCCGTCGGGCAAATCGGTCCGTCGCAATCTCGGCGATGTGGCCCCTGCGACCGCTCCGCCGGCATACAGGGCGGATTACCGAAGTGTCATTGGATTGCGCGCGACCAGTTGGCTAATCCGACCCACCGGCTATGGTGTTTCAGCCGTTGCCGAACCTGGCCCCTGAGACTGGATACCCAAATGTTCGTTTCATTCTTCCCCCGCCCCAAACTGTTCTTTCCGTCGGCCATCATATGGACGGCGCTGGCGATGACGCTCTGGTATGGCTATGCCGATGATCTCATCGGGTCGTCTGAACCCGGCATCGTCGGCGTGGCGCTGTTCTGGTCGGCGCGGTCGCTGTGGTTCGACCTCTATTTTGCGCTCAGCGCCGCCATCTTCGCCGGCGGTTGGATGGTATTTGCGCCGCATCCATGGGCGCCCTGGTCGATCATCGGCTCTGCGCTGATCCTGTTCACCTCCTACTTCCAGGTCCAAGTCAGCGTCGCCATCAACAGCTGGTACGGGCCATTCTACGATCTCGTGCAGGCTGCGCTATCGAAATCAAAGCCGGTCACGATCGAGGAGTTCTATAGCGAATTGTCGACCTTCGCCGGCATCGCCCTGGTCGCGGTCGTGGTCGGCGTGCTGACGCGGTTCTTCGTCAGCCACTACATCTTCCGCTGGCGCACGGCGATGAACGACTTCTACATCGCCAACTGGCCGCGGCTGCGTACCATCGAGGGCGCCTCGCAGCGGGTGCAGGAAGACACCATGCGGTTTGCGACCACGATGGAAGGTCTCGGCGTCAATCTGATCAGTTCCGTGCTGACGCTGCTCGCCTTCCTGCCGGTTCTCATGCGGCTGTCCAGCAATGTCACGGAGCTGCCGCTGATCGGTTCCATCCCCTATCCGCTGGTGTTCGCCGCGGTGATCTGGTCGGTTGTCGGCACCGGCGCGCTGGCGCTGATCGGCATCCGGCTGCCCAGGATCGAGTTTTTCAACCAGCGGGTCGAAGCGGCCTATCGCAAGGAACTCGTGCTCGGCGAAGACGATCCGGCCCGTGCCGATCCGCCGACGCTGAGCGAGCTGTTTGCCGACGTTCGCAGGAACTACTTCAGGCTCTACTTGAACTTCATGTACTTCAATGTCGGCCGCATCGTCTACCTGCAAACCGACGTTGTGTTTCCCTACATCCTGCTTGGACCGACGATCGTTTCCGGCAAGATCACCCTCGGTGCGATGAACCAGATTCTGAACGCGTTCGAGCAGGTCAGAAGCGCGTTTCAGTATCTCGTCAATTCGTGGAGCACGATCGTCGAGCTGATTTCGATCTATCAGCGATTGCGGGGCTTCGAGGCCAAGATCGGCGGCGAGCTGCTGCCGCCGATCGAGGCACAAACGGAGCCGCTGTCGTTGTGAGCCAAGTCCGTCACGAGCAGAGCGACGTAATCTAACCTTTGTCATTCCGGGATGGTGCGCCAGCACCAGAGCCGGAATCTGGAGATTCTCCGATGTGCAATTGCACATCGTAGTTCGATGCTTTCGCATCGCCCCGGAATGACAAGATCGACAAAGCCATAGCGGCATCCCCCCGTTCACCGCCTCTAACCCTAGTGGCGTTGCACGACGTGATCAGAGCGGCTGTAATGCGGGACCATGAGCACCAAGTCTCGCCAATGGATCTATGGGGGTGCGATCATGGGCGCGAAAATCCGCGCCCAGAACGCGCGCGAGGCGGCTAACCAGGCGCTTCGCGAGGCCGACCGGGCGGAGGCCGAAGCCTGGTCGATCCGGATGGAAGGCCATGGCGGGCCGGCGCAGCCCTCGCCGACCATCGCGCAATGCCTCAATGGCGGGCTCGGCTGGCTGGAGGTGGAATGCAACCGCTGCAAGACGCGGGCGAGCCTGCCGCTCGATGCCATCCGCCGGCCGCGCGAGACGCCGCTATGGAAGCTCGAGGCATCGCTGAAATGCCGGTCATGCCGCAAGGGCCGTTATGCGCCGCCGGTTCACATGATCAAGCTGACGGAGACGCGGGAAATCACGCCTTACGTCTGGGTGCATCCTGACGAGGAAGACCGGTAGGCAGCACACAGCCCGCACGAGCACAGCGACATGCGGGATTGGAAGACACTACCCCGGATGTCGCCTCGCTCATCCGGGCTCACTGGAGGCGTACGTCCCGCTTGATCACAATAATTTACCTGTTCCGCGCGCCTTCGATGCAACAGTTGCCCGCCGCCGCCGTTGGTTCGGCTTACTATTGGCGATGGACAGGGTGGAGGAGGTTCTGATGAGGCAACAGCTTCTCGCGGGCGCGATGGCCGTGGCCCTTGCAACGGGTTTGACGACCGGCGCGATGGCCTCTGGCCATGGCGATCGTAGCGGCTTCCACGGCGGCCGCGGTTTCCACGATGGCGGATTCCATGCCGGCCATGGCGGCCTTCGCGGCACCTATGCCGGAATCCGCGGCGGCCCGAGACAAGGCTGGAACGGCCGGCGTGTCGTCGGCGGCTATGGGGGTGGCTATTATGAGGGCATTGCGCCCTTCGGCCATGCCGTCGGATTCGGCCCGGGCTACGGCACTTGTTCGCCCGATGATTACGGTTACGGCTATTGCGGATCGACCTTCACCGTCGGCTGGTAAATTACATCGCAATCGCGGCGCGTTGATCACGCGCGCGTCACGTCCCCGCTTCATAATAATAATTTTACCGGTTCCGCCGTGCCTTCAATGCAACCGGCTCCCGGCGGCTGCCGTTGGTTCATCAGCCGATATTGGTGAACGACAGAGTTGAGGAGGTTCTTATGAGGAAACAGCTTCTCGCAGGCGCGATGGCCGTGGCTCTTGCAGCGGGCATGACGACCAGTGCGATGGCCTTCGGCCATGGCGGTGGTGGCGGTGGCTTCCATGGCGGTGGCGGCTGGTTTCCATGGCGGCGGTTTTGGCGGCTTTCACGGTGGCATGGGCGGGTTCCATGGCGGCGGTTTCCGTGGCGGCGCCTTAGGCGGCGGCTTTCGCAACAGCTATGCCGGAATTCATGGCGGCGGATTTGTCGGACGCGGCTTTCATGATGGCTGGGCTGGTCGGCGCTTCGTCGGCGGCTATGGTGGATATGGCGGCTATGGATATGGCGGCTATGGTTACGGCCCCTACTACTACGATGACGGCTATTATGGCGGCCTCGGCCTGCTAGGCTTGGGCCTCGGCCTGGCCACGGGCGCCGGCTATTGTTCGCCCTATGCCTATGACTATAGCTATTGCGGATCCAGCTATGTCATCGGCTGGTAAGTAGTCCGGCGTCGCCGCGCGCTGATGTGGTGAGGGCTGCCCGGCCTCGGGGCAGCCCCTTTTCTCGCGCGTTTTTTCGCGTGTTCGACCTTTCCGCGCGTCATGAATGCGAAGCGCCATCGCTCGTTTTGATGCGAGGGTGCATCGGCGCAGTGAAGCAGGTGCGCTCATTGTCACGGCCAGCGCGTTGGCGTTGGGATTTGGTTGCGGAATGCGAATCTTCAAGGCGAGCCTGCTACTTCGCGTTGACGCCGGTTGTCAGATTGTCCCCGGACCGCGCGGCGCTGCGCGTGATGCCGGCACCTTCCAGCACGCCGGCACGCGAGGTGGCCGCCACGCCGGGCTCGCCGTGGTTCAGCTTGGAGTAAAGCGAGCGGTCCATGGCGGCCAATTCGAAATGTTTCCGCTGCTCGGCTGTCGCTTCGATATGCCGCCCGCTGGCGAGCGCCTCCTCTCGCGGCGTCGGCCGCGCCGTCGTTCCCCTGCTGCCGCCGTTGAAGCTGACGCGCACGGCCTCGTTGTCGGCGGCGACCGCCTCATTGTAGACGTTCGCGATATCAAGGGATCCCAAATTGTTCACGGCTCGATTGTAATGGAAAACGCCGTTTTCCCAACGGCCGCCTTGATACCCGTTACCCGGATAACCGTAGCCATAGTCGATGCCGCCATAGAAACCGACTTGCTCCGCCCAGTAACCGGCGTGAAAGACATAGCCACCGTCGACGCGGCTCCAATAGGCCGGCGTCCACAACAACCCCTGCTGCGGCGGCTGCACCCACGTTCCCGGCACCCAATAATAGTCTGGGATCGGCTCGCGCCAGGCCCAGAAGCCGGGGACCCACAGATGGCCTGCCTTGGGGAGCGGTGGTTGCGCGTAGGGCGGCAGCGGCGGTGGCGCGATGTTCACCTTTTCAATGGCGTTGGCCCGGCGCGGCTGAAAGTGCGGCGGAAATTGCAGGTATCCGCTGGGTGGAAAGTTCGATTTGGCCGCGCTGCCGGTGTCTTGTGCAAACGCGCAAGGTCCGCACGTCAGGAACAGAAATACCAGACCGGCGACGAGCTTTCGCATGCCTTGTCCGATCGTTATTTGACACCGCCGTTTCTTCGCCGACGATCACGCAACGCGATCCCGAAAATCCGTCGGTCGCATCTACGTTGAATGCTTGATAAGCGAAACAACGCCAGAAAAGTTTCATAGGCTAAGGCGATATCCGACTGATCGATCTTAAATTAATCATTAGATTCACCGCTCGATGCTCTGCGACCGCGGCAAACGCCGAACGGCTTCGCCCCCTTAAACATTTTTTTAATCGCGCCCTACCCCACTAAACATTTCTTTAATTCGGCTGGCCAACTACCCGGGGTAGAATTGAACTATCGGCTGGCGACCCCCAGCGCATTTGTGGACTACCAACACCTTAGCCGCAGCCCTTTTGCCAAGAGGGGGATTGGCGAGGAACCCAACGGTCCATGTTGCGTCGTTTCCAGCTGGTGAATCACTTGCGGCGAGGCGCCGTGTGCTGCCAAGAGCACGGAGCCTCGCCGTATTGATTCCGGTCTGCCGTACCGATCGATCATCGTTTCGATTTTGCGCAATGGCTGCGCCGCTTCACTCACTTCACTTCAACCCTGCCATCGCCAATGCATCGCGTTCTCTTTCGATCAGGAGCTGCGCGGCAATGCCGGCCGCGATGATGCTGGGTTCCTTGTCCCTGATCTCGGGCAAACCAATCGGACAGACCAGCCGCGCAACCTGTTGCTCGGAGATGCCGAGTTTCTCCGCCTGGCTGGCGAACCGTGCCCGCTTGGTCGCGGACCCGATCAAGCCCACAAAGCCGAGGTCGGGGCGGCGCAGCGCCGCCGCCGCGATGGAATAGTCGAGCGGGTGGGAATGCGTCATGATCACGGCGAAGGCGCCGGGTGGCGCGGCATCGAACTCGCGCTCGGGCGCGTCGGTCCTGATCGTGATCACGTTGGCCGGCACGTAGTCCGGAAAATGATCCTCCCTGGTGTCGATCCAGCGCACCGAAAACGGAAGCTGCGACAGGGCCAGAACGACCGCGCGGCCGACATGGCCGGCCCCAAACAGCAGGACCGTTTTCTGCACCTCACCGAACCGCTCCACGAAGCGCTGGTCGACAGCGCCTTTCCCAACTTCCGCGCGGTCAACGTCGCCATCCAGGATCTCGCGCGCGATCCGCCCCTGCGCGGTCATGCGGCTGATGGTGGCAAAGAGCCCGGCCTCCTCCGCAGCCGCGAGTTCGCGAATGCTGTCGAGATCGCCGGCCTCGAAGGTCTCGATCAGGGTGGTTACCGATCCGCCGCAGCACTGGCCGAGATTCGGACCCAGTGGCCACACCCGCACCGACGCCACCGGGGCTTCCGCCGACAGCGCGGCCTCTGCAACGGCAAGCGCCTCGTATTCGAGCCGGCCCCCGCCGATGGTTCCGAAAAAGCCGGCGTCCTGTTGAACCACCATGCGCGCGCCGACCTCGCGGGGCGCCGAGCCATCGACTTTGATCACGCTGATCAAGGCCGCGCGACGATGCTGCCCAAGCGATTCTCGGATTCGTCGCCACACCAATTGCATTCAGATCGGTCCGCTGCCGGGGATGCCCTGACCGGGGAAACCATGGCCGTTCGCCAATGCGGCCGCGGCATCGAAGTTTCCTACCGCCTTGAGGATCGATTCCGGCGTCGCCGGCGCGTCCAGCGGCATCGGCTTTCCGGGGTTGATCGAATGGATCGCGTCCGCGATCGCGGCGAACACCGATGTCGCCAGCATCAGCGGCGGCTCGCCGACGGCTTTGGATCGGTAGATGGTCGGCTCGTGGTTTCCGTTGTCGAACAGTGCAACACGAAAATCATCGGGGACGTCGGAGGCGACGGGAATCTTGTAGGTCGACGGCGCATGCGTCAGCAAACGACCGTCTTCGCCGTAGACGAGTTCTTCGGTGGTCAGCCAGCCCATGCCCTGCACAAAGCCGCCCTCGATCTGACCGATGTCAATGGCCGGATTCAGCGAACGGCCGACATCATGCAGGATATCGACGCGCTCGACTTTCATCTCGCCGGTGGTGACGTCGACGATCACCTCGCTGCAGGCGGCGCCATGGGCAAAATAGAGGAACGGCCTGCCCTTCCCTTTGGCGCGGTCCCAATGCAGTTTCGGGGTCTTGTAGAAGCCGGCCGCGGAGAGATGGATCCGCGCGCCATAGGCTTTCCTGGCGAGCTCCCCGAACGGGACGCTCTCGTTGCCGATGAAAACCTGGTCGTCGCGAAATTCGACCATTTCCTCCGACACGTTCCAGGTGGCGGCGGCAAACCGCGCCAGCCGCGCCTTGATTTCGCGGCAGGCGATCTGCACCGCCATTCCATTCAGGTCGGTTCCGGCGGAAGCCGCCGTCGGTGAAGTGTTCGGCACCTTGTCGGTCGAGGTCGCCGTGATCCGCACGCGCTCGAGACCGATACCGAATTCCTCGGCGGCGATTTGCGCCACCTTCTGAAACAGGCCCTGGCCCATTTCGGTGCCGCCATGGTTGAGGTGCACCGATCCGTCCTGGTAGACGTGAACGAGCGCGCCGGCCTGATTGAGCGCGGTGAGCGTGAAGGAAATGCCGAACTTGACCGGCGTCAGCGCGATGCCGCGCTTGAGGATCGGCGACGTCGCGTTGAACTTCTCGATGCCCTTCCTGCGGCGCCGGTAATCCGACGTTCGTTCCAGTTCCTCGATCAGCCGATGGATCACGTCGTGGTCTTCCACGGTCTGGCCGTAAGGCGTGACGTCGCCGCCGCTGCGGTAGAAATTGGCCTTGCGCACATCGAGCGGATCGAGGCCGAGCTGCCGGGCGATCGCATCGATGACGCGTTCGATCGCGAGCACGCCCTGCGGCCCACCGAAGCCACGGAATGCCGTGTTGGAGACGGTGTTGGTTTTGACACGCCTCGAACGAATCCGGAACGCGGGAAGAAAATAGGCATTGTCGGAATGAAACATCGCGCGGTCGACGACGCCGGCGCTGAGATCGGCCGAACATCCGCAGCGCGCGGCGAGTTCGAGGTTCACCGCCTGCAAGCGCCCTCGCGCATCAAAGCCGACCGACCAGTCGATGCGAAAATCATGCCGCTTGCCCGTCATCATCATGTCGTCATCGCGGTCGAGACGAAGCTTGCAAGGCCGGCCGGTGGCATGCGCGGCGAGCGCGGCGATCACGGCCCATTGCGTCGCCTGGGTTTCCTTGCCGCCAAAGCCGCCGCCCATGCGCCGCACCTGGCAGGTCACATAGGAGTCGGCGACCCCGAGCACGCGGGCCACCACGTGCTGGACTTCGGAAGGGTGCTGGGTCGATGAATAGACCAGCATGTCATGGTCTTCGCCCGGCACCGCAAACGCGATCTGGCCTTCGAGATAGAAGTGCTCCTGGCCGCCGATATGGAGGACACCGTTCAGTCGATGCGGCGCCCGGGCGATGACCGCGTCGGCGTCGCCGCCGACGAACGCGTAATCGGGCAGCACGGTTTCGCCGGAAACCAGCCCCTGTTCGACCGTGACATTCGGGCTCTCACGCTCGACCTCGATGATGGCCAGCGTCGCCGCGCGCCGCGCGATGTCGCGCGTGGTGGCGATGACCGCGAAAATCGGCTGGCCATGGAACATCACGCGCTCGGCGGCGAACGCCGGCTCGTCGGCATTGGCGGGTGAAATATCGTTCTTGCCCGGAAGGTCGCTGGCGGTAATGACCGCATGGACTCCGGGGAATGCGCGCACCTTGCCGAGATCCAGTCCGCACGATGCGGCCCCGCGCGACCGGCGCGCCACCGATGGCCACATGCAGCGTCCCCTCGGGTTCGCGGATGTCGTCGATGTAGTCGGCGGCGCCCTGCACGTGCTTGAACGCGCTGTCATGCGGCATCGCCTGATGCACGTGACGCAAGGACGGATGAGGTGGTTCAATCCGCGACATCAACAGCCTCCCGGGAATCGAGGATACGCGTCACTGGGCTCGATACGCCGGCGATCTCGGCAAGCGCCTTGATCACGATATTCCGCGCCACGCTGAGGCGATATTCCGCGCTCGCGCGCATGTCGGTCAGCGGGGTGAAATCATCACCGACCCGCTCGGCCGCCAGTCGCCATGTGCCGGCATCGTGCAGCGCAGCCCCGACCAGCGCACCCTCGACCGCCGTTCCGCGCCTTGGCGTTGCGGCCATGCCGCCGAAGGCGATGCGCGCCGAAACGATGCGGCCGCCGTCGACACCGATCCGGAACGCCCCTAACACGGTAGTGATGTCCTCGTCGAACCGCTTGCTGATCTTGAAGGCCTTGAAATGGGTGGCGGCAGGCAGCTTTGGAACGATCAAGCGCCGGACGAATTCGCTCGCCGCGCGATCCTGTTTGCCGTAGCTGATGAAAAATTGTTCGAGCGGCAGCGCGCGTACCGAATCGCCCTTGCGTAATTCGACACTGCCGCCGAGCGCGATGAACAGCGGCGCCAGATCGCCGATCGGCGACGCATTGGCGATGCTTCCGCCGACGGTGCCTGCCGCGCGCACCTGCACCGAACCAAACCGCCGCAGGATTTCCGCGATGTCGGGAGCGATCGAGGCGAGCGGCGAGGTCGCGCGCGCCAGCGTGACCGACGCACCGATATGCAGGGCGTCGGCCGCCTCCTCGATCTTGTCGAGGCCGGCCCGGCCGACATGAATGATCTTGTCGATGGTCGCGAGTTTCTTGGTGATCCACAGGCCGACATCGGTTGCGCCACCGATGATCCTGGCGTCGGGATGGCGCTGATAAAGCGAAGCCAGCGACGCTTCGCTTGCGGGCGCTGCGAAGAACCGCGCGTCGTTGCCGACGAACACGTCGGCACGGTCCTGCAACTCGCGCAACGCGGCGCAAGTACCGGCCTCGTTTGCGACGAAACGATCGGTCATCGGGCCAGCGCAGGCTTCGCGCGCGGCGTCGACGATGGACCGGTAGCCGGTGCAGCGGCAGAGATTGCCCGCGAGGCAATCATTGATTTTGGCGCGGTCGGTTCGCTCGCCCTCGCTATGGAAATGCGCGAACAGGCTCATGACAATGCCGGGCGTGCAAAAGCCGCATTGCGACCCATGACCCGCCGCCATCGCCGTCTGCACCGGATGCAGCTTCCCCTCATGCGCGAGATCCTCCACCGTGATCAGCTCGCCGCCGTCGAGCTGGCCAAGCGTGGCGATGCAGGCGTTCACCGGCTCATAAAGCAGACGACCCTCGCGCTCCCTGGCGATAACCACGGTACACGCGCCGCAATCGCCTTCGGCGCAACCTTCCTTGGTGCCCGTCGAGCGCTCCTCCAGCCGCAGCCAGTCCAGCACCGTTGATTGCGGCGAAAACTGATCGAGCCGAACAACCCGGTCCTTGCTGCGGAACTGGATGCAGTTTCTGGTCATCTGGCCTCCGGACGCGAGTGCGGCATAAGAATAGAGCAGGCACCATTATTTGCGGCTTGGCGATCGCGATACGTCACGACCGCCGATCCAGACCTTCGCGATATTCGACTTCGACGCAGTATAGATGATCTTTTGCAGGATGTTTTCGCCGGAATCGAGATCGTCCCACAGCCGGATCGTGCCGCTTGGCGCGGTCGTATCGATCACCATCGCGTCGAACTGATAGCCCGGCGAGAAATGTCCGACCGGCAGATCGAGCGCGATGCCGCCGCCGGTGGTGGCGAGATAGAAGGCGTCGCGAAAATCGATCCACACGCCGGAGTAACGGCTGCGCTCGGCCGGACCTAGGTTGGGGTCAACGCCGCTTTCCAAGAGGCGCGCAGCGAACAGCGCGCTGCGCATATTGTCGAACAGCGATCCACTCGGGCCGCCCGAAATGTCGGTTCCGAGCCCGACATGCAGTCCCTTTTCGAGGGCCGCCTTCAGCGGGAACACCGCACTGGAGAAGTAGGCATTGGACAGCGGACAATGGGCAATGCCTGAGCCGCGGGCGCCGATGGTCTCCATATTGGCTGAGGTGATCAGGTTCGAATGCGCCAGCACGGTGTGGCGGCCGAGCAATCCGAAACGGTCCAGGCTTTCGGTGTCGGTGATGCCGTGACGTTCGAGCACATAGCCATGTTCCCAATCGCTTTCCGAACAATGGGTCTGGACATGACAGCCGCAACTCTTTGCCAGCGCGCCAAGTCCCTGCAGCGTCGCGTCGGTGCAGGAGGGGATGAAACGCGGCGTCACAACCGGCTTCACCAGCGCCGCAGCGTTGGCCGGATGGTTTCGGATGTAGCCGATCAGGTCTTCCGTACCGCGCATCGCCGCATCCGGCGACGCATCACGGTAAAAATCGGGACACTCCTCGGCATTATCCATCGCCACCTTGCCGATCAGCGCACGCTGGCCAGTCTCCAGGCAGATATCGGCGAGGATGCGCGTGGCCTCCTGGTGAATGGTTGCAAAATACAGCGCCGTGGTAGTGCCGTTGGCGATCAAGTCATCGACCAGCAGGCGATAGCTTTTTCTGGCAAAGGCCGCATCGGCGTAGCGGGCTTCAAGCGGGAAGGTGTATTTCTGCAGCCAGACCTCGAGCGGGACGTCGAGCGCGCCGCCGAGTTGCGGGTATTGGGGCGCGTGAATATGCAGATCGACAAAGCCCGGCAGCAAATACGCGCCTTCCGGCAAGGTCACAAGCGTGCCTTCGGCCTTCTGCCTGTCCTTCTGCTCGTCGTAGTTGTCGTCGCCCGGGCGAAGGATGGAAAGAATTGCGCCGTCATGGCCGATGGAAATCAGCGCGTTTTGAAAATGATCGATGTTGCCTCGCTTGGCCGTATGGAAGCCCGATGCAATGATGGCCTTGCCGCGCAAGTGGTCCATGAAGAGTCCTACGTCTCGCCTTGACGACGGGACTATATTGAGTTTGCGGGTACGAGTTGCGGGCGAATCTGACGCTCGATATGAGGGGAAGCGGAGTCGTTCGACACACCTGCAAAGGGCTCCCATTTCCGGCAGGCCGGGCATGACGGCGGGGCCCGAATGATGCTACGACAGAATCACATCCAGCCTGTTCATGCCCCACCGGAAATTGCATGCGGACGATTTCGACAATACGATTCTTGCTCGGCGCCGTTTTGCTGGCGATGCTGTGCGAGCCGGCGCCGGCTCAACTGCTCCCGCCTCTCGGCCAGCCTGCGGCTCCGGCCAGACCTCTTGCCGCCCCCTCCCCGCGCGCGGCCGCCTGTCACAACGGCGCAAGCTTCGACCGTTTCCTCGCTGATTTGAAGCAGCAGGCCGTCGCCGCGGGCGTGTCGCAGCGCGCGATCGCGGAAGCCGCGCCCTATCTCGTTTACGACCAGGGCATCGTCAACCGCGATCGCGGCCAGCGCGTGTTCGGGCAGGTGTTCACCGAATTCGCCGGCCGCATGGCGGCGACCTACCGGATGCAACAGGGCCAGGCGCGGATCAAGACCTACGCGGCGGCGTTCGCGCGTGCGGAGAAGGAATATGGCGTACCGCCGGCCGTGATCGCCGCGTTCTGGGGGCTCGAAAGCGATTTCGGCGCCAACATGGGCAATCTGCCGACGCTGCGCTCGCTGGTGTCGCTGGCCTATGACTGCCGGCGCTCCGAGCGGTTTGTCGGCGAGACCATCGCCGCACTGAAGATCATCGACCGCGGCGACCTTTCGCCGGCCGAGATGATCGGCTCCTGGGCCGGCGAACTCGGCCAGACGCAATTCCTTCCCAGCCATTATTTCAACTATGCGGTGGATTACGGCGGCCGCCGCAATCTCCTGCGCAGCCCGGAGGACGTGATCGGCTCGACCGCGAACTACATCGCCAATGGATTGAAATGGCGGCGCGGCGAACCCTGGCTGCAGGAAGTGCGTGTCACGGCGCAAGCCAATTTTCCCTGGGACCAGGCCGACCTCACCATCCAGCTGCCGCGCTCGAAATGGGCGCAGCTCGGCGTCACCTATCCGAACGGCAAGCCCTTGCCGAACGACGACATGCCGGCCTCGCTGCTGTTGCCGATGGGCCGCATGGGACCGGCATTCCTCGCCTATGCCAATTTCGCCGCCTACACCGAGTGGAACAACTCGCTGATCTATTCGACCACGGCCGGCTATCTCGCCACCCGCATCGCGGGCGCGCCGCCGATGCTGCGTCCGGCCGCGCCGGTGGCGCAACTGCCCTTCAACGAACTGCGCGAGCTGCAGCAACTCCTGGTGCGCGCGGGCTTCAATGTCGGCAAGGTCGACGGCGTGATGGGCCAGCAGAGCCGCAGCGCGGTGAAGGCGATGCAGATCAAATACGCCCTGCCCGCGGATTCCTGGCCGACCGCCGAATTGCTGGCGCGGATGCGGGGCGTTCGCACGCAGCCGACCGCCGCGGCATTGCCGCCTCCGCGATAGCTCCCATATGTCCTGGACTTAAGTCCCGTCAACCGAAAAGAGCGTCACATGTCCTTCTACGACTCAAGCGTTCCCGCCTTCGTGCAAATTCTCGGCAGCCTCTCCGGCCTGCTCAAAAAGGCCGAGGCCTATTGCGAGGTCAAGAAGATCCAGCCCGAGGTGCTGCTGGCCGCGCGGCTCTATCCGGACATGCTGCCGCTGTCGAAACAGATCCAGCTCGCCTGCGATTTCGCCGCGAAAGGTTGCGCGCGGCTGACAGGGAGCGAGGTGCCGTCGACGCCCGACACCGAAAAGAGCTTCGAGGAATTGCGGCAGCGGCTGACGAAGACCATCGACTATTTGAAGACGTTCAAGCCAGCGCAGTTCGAAGGCGCCGATGCGAAGGACGTGACCTTCCCGGCAGGACCGAACACCAACATCACGCTGAAAGGCCAGGAGTTCGTCAACCGCTTCGCGTTCCCGAATTTCTATTTCCACGCCGCCATCGCCCACGGCATTCTCCGGCATAACGGCGTGGAGATCGGCAAACGCGATTTTCTCGGGGTGAGTTGAAATATCCAATCCTCATGGTGAGGAGGCGCCTTTGCGCCGTCTCGAACCATGAGGCCGCGATCCAACCTCATGCTTCGAGACGCGGCGAAGACGCCGCTCCTCAGGATGAGGTTTGCCTCATTGGCTTGGTGTAAGTTTGATCTCCGGTAGCGAGGCTGAGAGGAACGTCCTTATTCTCCCGCTTCCAATTTCAAGCAAATCATCCTACGCGCGCAGTTCTGCCCGCGCCGATAGCACCGGGCGCAGCGGTATCGCGCGGGGCTCACTTGCGATATCGTGATAGCTCGCAGGCATTGCCGCGGAGGGCAGCAATGCACACGTCAGTGTTTCCCACCTTTCCTCCCCTTCACCGAGAGCCTCAAAAATGAGCACGCCGTCCAAACTCTTCGAGCCCTATAAGCTTGGCCCGATCACGCTTCCCAACCGCCTTGTGATGGCGCCGCTGACCCGCAACCGCGCGGTCGAAGGCCTGGTGCCCAGTCCGTTGGCAGTCGAGTATTACGGGCAGCGCGCCTCCGCCGGCTTGCTGATCACCGAAGCGAGCCAGGTTTCGCAGCAGGGCCAGGGTTATCAGGACACGCCTGGCATCTATTCGAAGGAACAGGTCGCCGGCTGGCGCAAGGTCACCGACCGCGTGCATGCGCGTGGCGGCCGCATCTTCATCCAGCTCTGGCATGTCGGCCGCATCTCGCATACCTCGCTGCAACCGAATGGCGGAGCGCCGGTCGCGCCGTCCGCCATCCGCGCCAAGGGCAAGACCTTTGTCGGCGGCACTTTCACCGATATTTCAGAGCCGCGCGCGCTCGAGCTTTCGGAAATTCCAGGGATCATCGAGAGCTTCAAACGCGGGGCCGCCAATGCGCTTGCCGCCGGCTTTGACGGCGTCGAAATCCATGGCGCCAACGGTTATCTTCTGGATCAGTTCGCCAAGGACGGCGCCAACAAGCGCACCGATACTTACGGCGGCTCCATCGAAAACCGCGCCAAACTGATGCTCGAAGTCGCAAAGGCGGTGACCTCGGAAGCAGGCGCCGAGCGTACCGGCATTCGTATCTCGCCGGTGACGCCGGCCAACGACATCTCCGACTCGAACCCGCAGCCACTGTTCGACTATATCGTCGATCACCTCAGCGCCTTGAGGCTTGTCTACATCCATGTCATCGAGGGCGCCACCGGTGGCCCGCGCGATATCGCGCCGTTCGACTATGGGAGCCTGCGCAAGCGCTTCAAGGGCGCTTATGTCGCCAACAACGGCTACGATTTCGAGCTTGCCAACAAGGTGCTGTCCGCGGATCAGGCTGACCTGATCGCATTCGGCAAATTGTTCATCGCCAATCCCGATCTGGTCGAGCGGCTGAAGAAGGGTGCGCCACTCAACGCCCCCGACAAGGCCACGTTCTATGGCGGCGGTGCCAAGGGATACACGGATTATCCGACGCTGGAAGCCGCTGACGCAGCGGAGTAGAGAGCCCCCCTGACACCATAAGCGTCGTTGCGAGGCCAACGGGTCGCGCGAATGCGCGCCCGATGACAGGCTCCGCGAAGCAATCCATAGCGCGGCAAGCGGAAAGGTGGATTGCTTCGTCGCTTTCGCTATTCGCAATGACGCTTATAATGTGCCGGGCATGATCCAGCACACACCAGAGGAAACGATTCGCCGCGCCACGGCCGCATTCAATGCCGGCCGGCGCGACGAGGCCTGCCGGCTCTGCGAACAAGGCTTGAGCCGCGCGCCCGGCGAACCGATGCTCAGCCATCTCCTGGCCGCCGTGCTGTTTTCCGGCGGCGATATTGAAGCGGCACGCGGTCACATCGCAACCAGCCTGGCGAAGCGGCCTGACAACGCAGCCGCGCAACTGCTGGCGGCGCGCCTTGCCCGCGCCGCCAGGGATTATGACGCCGCGCTGTCGCATCTCGACCGCGCGATCGCGATCGCGCCACAGCGGGAAATATTTCTCGAAAAGGCGCGGACGCTCGATCAAGCCGGCCTTCGGCCGCAGGCGCGGCAGGCGTGGCGGGCGATCCTGGATGTCATTCCCGAGAACATCGAGGCCGCGGCCCGGCTGGGGCGGCTGGCGTGGGAGGATGGCGAGCATGCCACCGCCGTTTCCCTGCTGGAACGCGCTGCGCGAGGTGAGGCTCCCGCTTCCGCCTGGTTCGATCTCGGCCTCGCCCGCCAGGATTTGCGCGACTATGACGGCGCCGCACAGGCCTACCGCAAGGCGATCGAGATAAAATCTGACTACGCGGAGGCTGCGCTCAATCTCGGCGTCGTGCTGCAGGAGTCCGGCGATCTCGACGGCGCCATGCGCGCCTATCGCGACGCCTATCGCCTGCGCCCCGAGAGCTTCGGCACCATCGCGATGGCGCTGACCTCGGCGCCCCACGGCCGCCTCTGGCTCGATGAAGCCGCGCTGCGCAGCTCACTCAGTGCTTAGGCGTCCGCGCCGCGCGCGAAAGTGCTTGCGATAGACGTTGGGACTGGCCAGCACCTCGGCGACGGTCTTCTCGTAGGCCAGCCTGTGCGTCTCATCGAAGCATTCGAATTCAAGTTGTGGCGCCGCGCGCGGCACCGCGAACACCTGCGCCACCGGCGTGCCCTTCGGCAGGACGCCGCAAAAATCCGGCTGTGTCCAGATCGCCGGAAAATTGATGCCGCCGTCGTGAAAGCGATCGGCGTCGACCAGTCCCGTGATCAGCCGAAAGGGCAGCTCGTTGCGATTGACGGGATGGGTCGCAAACAGTGACCAGCCAGGCTCAAGCTCGATGGTCCAGAAGCTGTTGAACTTGATCGCCGCCTGCCCGTTCCCCGCAAAGGGCGTGTTCGGAAACTGCGCCGCGACGTGAAAGCTGAGAGGCGCGCGCGGATGTCCTGCAGTCGACGGCTCCGGGATGTCCCACGCCCACGAAAACGAACCTCGATCGACCGTCACGTCGCAGGGCAGCAGGATCAGAACGCCGTAGGCCATCGCGTCGACAAAGGGCGGGCACTGCTTCACGGTGCGGATGTCGCGTCCGTGAACCTCCGACGGCGCATGCGCCGGCATCGTTCGCAGCCAATCGGGAAGCATGCCGCGCGCCGGAACCGGCCGCGGCAGGTGATCCGATAATGCCGGATCGCAACGAAAGATCATGCGCATGGCGGGCCTCCGTGATTGGCGTGTGGAAGGTGCGGCGATGGCCGGCGACGGTCAATGATATTTGATCCGTCATTCCGGGGCGATGCGAAGCATCAAGCCCGGAATCTCGAGATTCCGGGTCTGGTGCTAACGCACCATCCCGGAATGACGGAGAATGGATTGGTTCGTCGCCAAGCCTATCATCGGGCGCCTATTCGCCCGACCCGTTGGGTACTCACAGTGACGATAGAAAAAGGCCGGGATTGCTCCCGGCCTTCTGTCCTTGTCGCGCCTGTCTCAGTTCAGCGAAGCGCGCTTCGGCGGCGAGGCCGGCCACGACTTGATCAGCGTGTCGTAGTCGATGGTTTCGCCCTTCGGCTTCTCGTTCGCCAGCTTGCGCTGAGGCGCGATGTTGCCGTCCTTGGCGGACTTCGCGAACCAGTACTCAGCCGTTTCCTTCTTGTTGAGCTTCGGCCCGCAGGCGCCCTGGACGCCGGATTTCTCCAGACGTTCCATCACCGAGTCCTGCGCTGCGGCGAGCGAATCCATCGCCTGCTGCGGTGTCTTCGCTCCCGACGAGGCATCGCCGATGTTCTGCCACCAGAGTTGCGCCAGTTTTGGATAATCCGGCACGTTGTTGCCGGTCGGGGTCCACTGCACGCGCGCCGGCGAGCGGTAGAACTCGATCAGCCCGCCGAGTTTCGGCGCGCGTTCGGTGAAGGACTTGTCCCAGATGTCGGACTCGCGGATGAAGGTGAGACCGACATGGCTCTTCTTCAAGGACACTGTCTTGGAGACGATGAACTGCTGGTAGAGCCAGGCGGCCTTGCGGCGGTCGAGCGGCGTGGATTTCAGGAGCGTCAGCGAACCGACGTCCTGGTAGCCGAGCTTCATGCCTTCCTTCCAGTAGGCACCATGCGGCGACGGCGCCATACGCCACTTCGGCGTGCCGTCCGCATTCATCACCGGCAGGCCGGGCTTCACCATGTCGGCGGTGAAGGCGGTGTACCAGAAGATCTGCTGGGCGATATTGCCCTGCGCCGGTACCGGTCCCGCTTCCGAGAAGGTCATGCCTTGCGCCTGCGGTGGGGCATACTTCTTCATCCAGTCGAGATATTTGACGATCGAATAGACCGCCGCCGGACCGTTGACGTCGCCGCCGCGCTCGACGGAGGAGCCGACGGGACGACAGCCTTCCATGCGGATGCCCCATTCGTCGACGGGAAGCCCGTTCGGGATACCCTTGTCGCCGTTGCCGGCCATCGACAGCCACGCGTCGGTGAAGCGCCATCCCAGCGACGGATCCTTCTTGCCGTAGTCCATGTGGCCATAGATTCTGACGCCGTTGATTTCCTTGATGTCGTTGGTGAAGAAGTCGGCGATATCCTCATAGGCCGACCAGTTCACGGGGACGCCGAGATCGTAGCCATACTTGGCCTTGAACTTGGCCTTGTATTCCGGATTGGAGAACCAGTCGTAGCGGAACCAATAGAGGTTCGCGAACTGCTGGTCGGGCAACTGGTAGAGGTGGCCATTCGGCGCCGTCGTGAACGACTTGCCGATGAAGTCGTTCACATCGAGCCCCGGATTGGTCACGTCCTTGCCTTCGCCGGCCATCCAGTCCGTCAGATCGACGGCTTGACCGTAACGGAAATGCGTTCCGATGAAGTCGGAGTTGTTGATCCAGGCGTCGTAAACGTTCTTGCCCGATTGCATCTGGGTCTGAATCTTCTCCACGACATCGCCTTCCTGGATGATGTCGTGCTTGACCTTGATGCCCGTGATCTCCTCGAAGGCCTTGGCCAGCGTCTTCGATTTCATATTCGTGCACGGTCAGGGTTTCGGAGACCGCGTTGATCTCCATCCCCTTGAAGGGTGCAGCGGCCTTGATGAACCACTGCATCTCCTTCATCTGATCGTCCTTAGACAAGGTCGAAGGTTGAAATTCGGCGTCGATCCATTTTTTCGCGGCAGTTTCATCCGCGAAAGCAGGCGTGGTGATCGCAGGCGATGCTGCCATCAGCGCAAGCGCGCTTGTCATCATCAGGATGCGTGTTCCTCTTGCAGGACCTTTGCTCATCTCCAAGTGTCGCATGGTGATTCCTCCGTTGCAGCGACAGACAAATTCAGGCCCGGGTTGATCCCGGATCTGCTCTTTTTCACTTCCCTCAAACGGTGCGGAATATTGCAACCGCCGAAACAAGCGAAATCAGGGTGGCGAACCAAAGGCTCGACAATTCAATTCCTTCTCCGACCGGCAGCGTCGCGACGGTGTCGACGCCCACAAGTCCGATCCACAGCAGGTGGATGACGGCCGCCATGATCAGTGAAATGAACAAACGATCGCCGCGCGTGGTCGGAATCCGAAGGATGCCGACGCGCTCCGCTTCCGGATAGGCGATCGCAAGCCACGTCATAACCGAGAGCGTTGCCGCGAGCAGCGCGAAGAAGATCGCGGTCGGCAGCGTCCAGGCCATCCATGCGATGCTTTCCATGGTGCCCCCTAAACCCTGCCGAGCGCGAAGCCGCGCGCGATGTAGTTGCGGACGAACCAGATCACCAGCGCGCCGGGGATGATGGTCAAGACGCCAGCGGCGGCCAGCAGGCCCCAGTCCATTCCGGCCGCCGACACGGTGCGGGTCATCACGGCCGCGATCGGCTTGGCGTTGACCGAGGTCAGCGTCCGCGCCAGCAGCAATTCGACCCAGGAGAACATGAAGCAGAAGAACGCGGCGACGCCGATGCCGCTGGCGATCAAGGGCACCAGGATCTTGATGAAGAAGCGCGGGAACGAATAGCCGTCGAGGAACGCGGTCTCGTCGATCTCGCGCGGCACGCCGGAGACGAACCCTTCCAGGATCCACACTGCCAGCGGCACGTTGAAGATGCAGTGCGCCAGCGCCACCGCCCAAGGCGTATCGAACAGGTCGATCGCCGAATAGAGGTTGAAGAACGGCAGCGCATAGACCGCCGCCGGCGCCATCCGGTTCGACAACAGCCAGAAGAACAGATGCTTGTCGCCGAGGAAACGATAGCGCGAGAACGCGTAGGCCGCCGGCAGCGCCACCGAAATCGAGATCACGGTATTGATGACGACATATTTCAGCGAGTTGATGTAGCCGGAATACCAGCTCTCGTCGGTGAAGATGCGCATGTAGTTGGCGATGGTAGGCTGATGCGGCCACAGCGTCATGGTCGAGACAATTTCCTCGTTGGTCTTGAAGCTCATGTTGACCAGCCAGTAGATCGGCAGCAGCAGGAAGATCAGGAACAGCGAGAGGATGAAACGGCGGCCGGGAATCGAATGCATCACGCGACTCCCTTGTCAGGGCGACGCTCGGCGCCGGCATTGGTCATGACGGTGTAAAATATCCAGCACACGATGATGATGATCAGATTGTAGACCAGCGACAGCGCCGCCGCCTTGCCGAGATCGAATTGCCCCAGCGCGATCTTGACCAGTTCGATCGAGATGAACGTCGTCGAATTGCCCGGACCGCCGCCGGTCACCACGAACGGCTCGGTATAGATCATGAAACTGTCCATGAAGCGCAGCAGCACCGCGATCAGCAGCACGCGGTGCATCTTCGGCAGCTGGATCGCGGTGAATATCGCCCAGCGCGAGGCGCCGTCGATTTGCGCTGCCTGATAATAGGCGTCGGGGATCGATTTCAGGCCGGCATAGCACAACAGCGCGACCAGGCTGGTCCAGTGCCAGACGTCCATCACGATGACGGTGGCCCAGGCATCGAATTCGTTGGAGACATAGTTGTACTTGATGCCGATGCCGTTCAGCACATAGCCCAACAGGCCGATGTCGGGCCGTCCGAAAATCTGCCAGATGGTGCCGACCACGTTCCATGGAATCAGCAGCGGCAAGGCCAGGATCACCAGGCAGGCGGCGACCCGCCAGCCCTCGCGCGGCATCGACAGCGCGATCACGATGCCGAGCGGCACCTCGATGGCGAGGATCGCGGCCGAGAAGAACAGGTTGCGCCACAATGATGCAAAGAACCGGCTGCCGAGATCGGTCGAGGGATCGAGCAATTCCTTGAACCAGCCGACGCCGTTCCAGAAGAACTGGTTGTTGCCGAAGGTGTCCTGCATCGAATAGTTCACCACCGTCATCAGCGGCAGCACGGCGGAGAACGCCACCACCAGAAACACCGGCAGCACCAGGAACCAGGCCTTCTGGTTGACGGTCTTGTCCATTACGCCGCTCCCTCGACCAGGAGGCCGTCGGCATAGACGTGGACATGCGAGGGATCGAACACCAAGCCGGCGGCGTTGCCGGGAATCGAAAATCCCGGCGGCACCCGTGCCGAAAATTTGGCGTCGCCGATGCGGACGCGGGCGAAGCGGACGCGGCCGAGATCGTCGATCCGCTCGATGTCGGCCGCGAGCAGACCCGGCGCCGGCGGCGCGACGTCGACGAATTCCGGCCGTACGCCAATCTCGATTTTCGCTTCCGGCGGCAGGTGGTCATAACTGCGGTTCAGCGCAATGGTATGGCCGTCGATCCGCGCCTCGCGCCCTTTCACCTCGGCCGACACGATATTCATGCCGGGAGAGCCAATGAAATAGCCGACGAAAGTATGCGCGGGCTTGTCAAATAGCTCCGCCGGCGTCCCGCTTTGCACCACGCGGCCGTCATGCATCACCACCACGGTGTCGGCGAAGGTCAGCGCCTCGGTCTGGTCGTGGGTGACATAGATCATCGTCAGATCGAGATCGCGGTGCAGCGCCTTGAGTTTCGATCGCAATTGCCATTTCAGCTCGGGGTCGATCACCGTCAACGGCTCGTCGAACAGCACGGCTGCGACATCGGAGCGGACCAGCCCGCGGCCGAGCGAGATCTTCTGCTTGGCGTCGGCCGTCAGCCGCTGCGCTTTACGCGACAGATTGGGCGTGAGGTCGAGCAGGTTGGCGATCTCGGCAACTCGTTTGTCGATCTCCGCCTTGGGCACGCCGCGATTCTTCAGCGGGAATGCCAGATTCTGCCCGACCGTCATGGTGTCGTAGATCACCGGAAACTGGAACACCTGCGCGATATTGCGCTTCTGCGTTGACAGCGGCGTGATGTCGACACCGTCGAACAGGATCTTGCCGCGCGACGGCGCGACGATGCCCGAGATCAGGTTGAGCAGCGTGGTCTTGCCGCAGCCCGACGGCCCGAGCAGCGCATAGGCCCCGCCCTGCCGCCAGGTCATCGTGACCGGCTTCAGCGCGAAGGATTCGGGGGCGGCGTTGTTGCCGCCGTAGGAATGCGCGAGATCGACGAGGTCAATGCGGGCCATGCTGCATATCCCTCACATCGCGCCGGGCGAAGCGACCAGCCGGCCGGCCGCGTCGAACACAAAGACATTGTCCGGATCGAGCACGGCATCCAGCACATGTCCGGGCGGATATTCGTGCACGCCCTGCAGCACGGCGACCCAATTGGAGGCGTCGCGGGTGAGATGCACGAAACTCTCCGAGCCGGTGATTTCGGTGACCGTCACGCTGGCGTGGAAGGCGTGACGGCCTTCTTTCCCGTTGGCGAGCTCCAGCTGGTGGGCGCGGAAACCGACCCGGTATGGGCCGTCGCTCAAGTTGGCGTAGAGCCCGGCCGCAGGCGCCTGCACGCCGCCGGCATATTGCACCGAGCCGTTTTTCTTTTCGATACCGACAATGTTGAGCGGCGGATCGGAAAATACCTGGGCGACGCGCAGCGTGTCGGGATGGCGATAGACGTTCGGCGTCGGACCTGCCTGCAGCACCTCGCCTTCCCACATGCAGATGGTGCGGCCGCCCAGCAACAGCGCCTCGGAGGGCTCGGTCGTGGCATAGACGAAGATCGCACCCGATGCCTCGAAGATGCGCGGCAACTCCGTGCGCAATTCCTCGCGCAGCTTGTAGTCGAGATTGGCGAGCGGCTCGTCGAGCAGCACCAGATCGGCGCCCTTCACCAGCGCGCGGGCGATCGCGGTGCGCTGCTGCTGGCCGCCGGACAATTGCAGCGGCGTGCGGTTCAGATAGGGCTCGAGCTTCAGGAGCCTGGCCGCCTCCTGCACGCGTTTGTCGATCTCGGCGCGCGGCTTGCCCTGCACCCGCAGCGGCGAAGCGATGTTTTCGTAGACGGTCAGCGAGGGGTAATTGATGAATTGCTGATAGACCATCGCCACCGAACGCTGCCGCACGTCGGCGCCGGTGACATCCTTGCCGTCGACCAGGACCCGGCCGGTGGTTGGCTTGTCGAGGCCGGCCAAGAGCCGCATGATTGACGTCTTGCCCGACAGCGTCGGGCCCAGCAGCACGCTCAGGGTGCCGCGCTCGAGCCTCAACGAAACATCGCGAATGGTCGCAATGCCATCGACCGAGCGCGAGACGCGTTCCAGCTCAACGCTCATGTCCGCCCTCCCGCTTCACGCAAGGGGCTTTCGGACGAGACACGATGAGCTGAAATCCAGTCGTCAATGGCAGCAATTTCCAATGGCGTCAGTCGCAATCCGAGCTTGGATCGCCGCCATACGATGTCCTCGGCGGTGCAAGCCCATTCCGTTTGCATCAGGTACCTGACTTCGGCCTCCGTCAAGCTGGCGCCGAACGACTTGCCGAGATCGGCCATCGATTTGGCGTTGCCGAGCAGCCTGCCGGCGCGCGTGCCGTAAGCATGCGCCAGGCGATTGGCATGCGCCGCCGTCAGGAATGGATAATTGCGCACGAGCTCCGCCGAAAGGGCTGCGACCGCCGAGACATCCATATCGCCGCCGGGCAGCGGCGCGTTGCCGGTCCATCCTTCGCGCGCCTTGGCGCCTTTCAGATAGGGGGAAAGTTTTTCGAGCGCCTCCTCGGCGAGGCGGCGATGGGTGGTGATCTTGCCGCCGTAGATCGACAGCAGCGGCGCGCCGCCGGGCGTATCGAGCTCGAACACATATTCGCGGGTGGCGGCCTTGGCCTCGCTGGCGCCGTCATCATAGAGCGGGCGAACACCGGCATAGGTCCAGACGACATCCTCAGGCTTGAGCGGTTTTGCGAGGTATTCGCTGACGGAGTCGCAGAGATACTGGATCTCCTCGCGCGAGGCCTTCACCTTGGCCGGATCGCCATCGTAATCGCGATCGGTGGTGCCGATCAGCGTGAAATCGTCCTGGTAGGGAATAACGAAGACAATCCGGCCGTCGCTGTTCTGGAACATGTAGGCGCGGTCGTGGTCATAGAGCTTGCGCACGACGATGTGGGAGCCCTGCACCAGCCGTACCTTGGCGCGCGCGTTGACGCCCGAGCCCGACGCCAGCACCTCTTCGACCCACGGTCCGCCGGCATTGACGAGGACGCGGGCGCGGATCAACGAGCGCTCGCCGCTTATGCTGTTCTCGACCGTGACCTGCCAGATTCCCTCCTGCTGCCGGATCTCGACCGCGCGGGTGCGGGTGCGGATTTCGGCGCCGCGATCGGCGGCGTCGCGCGCGGTAAGAACCACCAGCCGCGCGTCGTCGACGAAACAGTCGGAATATTCGAAGCCCTTGCGATAGCGGTTGGGAATGAGCGGCTTTCCGACGTCGTCGCGGGAAAGATCGACCGAGCGGGTCGGCGGCAGCAAATGGCGGCCGCCGATATGGTCGTAGAGGAACAGTCCGAGCCGCAAGAGCCAGGCCGGGCGCAAGCCATCATGGTGCGGCAGCACGAATCGGAGCGGCCGGATAATATGCGGGGCGATTTGCCAGAGGATTTCGCGCTCGATCAGCGCCTCGCGGACCAGGCGGAACTCGTAATATTCAAGATAGCGCAGCCCGCCATGTACGAGCTTCGTCGACCAGGACGAGGTTCCACTGGCCAAGTCATTCATTTCACACAGGAAAACTGAATCTCCGCGCCCGGCCGCATCGCGCGCGATGCCGCAGCCGTTGACGCCGCCCCCAATGACTGCGAGGTCGAAAATCCGATCCAAAGACGCTTCCCCGGCGCTTGCCCGTTCGCTTTAGCGATTTCACTTTCGTTTTTGATTAAATCACAACCAAAAGCGAAAGCAATAGCGAAAGGGAGCTACCGCCCGCCCACCGCGGCCGATACGGGTTCCACGCCCGGCTCGTCCAGATCGACCGGCGATTTGGGCATCGCCTCGATCACCTGGATGCCGCGGGTCTGGCAGATGTTGGCGAGTCCCGCCGGCAGCGCGACGTCGGTGACGAAGGTGTTGATCTGGCTGATATCGGCGATCCGCACCGGCGCGCTACGCCGCAGTTTCGTGGAGTCGGCCACCAGCATCACGCTGCGCGCATTGGCGATGATGGCTTGCGCCGCCTGAACCTCGCGATAATCGAAATCGAGCAGCGCGCCCTCCTCGTCGATCGCGGAAGCGCCGATGATGGCGTAGTCGACCTTGAACTGGCCGATCAGGCTGATCGCGGTCGAACCGATCACGGCACCGTCGGCGCGGCGCACCGCGCCGCCGGCCACGATCACCTCGATGCGCGGGTGCCGGTAAAGCAGCATCGCGACATTGAGGTTGTTGGTGATGACCAGCAAATCCTCATGCGAGGTTAGCGCACTGGCGACCTCTTCGGTGGTGGTGCCGATATTGATGAACAGCGAGCAGCCATTCGGGATCAGCGCCGCCGCCGCCGTGCCAATCGCCTTTTTTTCCTCGGCGGCGACGAAGCGGCGCGCCTCATAGGCGAGGTTCTCGACGCCGGAGGCAATGATGGCGCCGCCATGAATCCGCGTCAGCGAGCGGTGATCGCAGAGATCGTTGAGATCCTTGCGAATGGTCTGCGCCGAGACCTCGAAACGCCGGGCGAGTTCCTCCACCATTACCCGGCCATGGGCGCGGGCGATATTGAGGATCTCGGTTTGGCGGTGCGAAAGGACGGTCACAACGGCACCTTGAGGAGACGAGGCCGCCCATGGTGCGGCTGTTCCGCCATCCGGTCAACGCGGCAGTTTGGTCACAAGACCCATCAGCAGCCGAAATGCGGAATCCTGGTTAAGGCGACTTGCGCCTCACATTTCTGCGAGCGACCGGGAATGTTTGTTCCGGCGCGGTGTACCGTCAGCGGGGCTCCGCACGGGGACTGCCCCAACCCCATCGGGAGAGGCGCATGAGCAAATCTGCGATCCGGCTTTTGACGCTCGTCATGTACGCGACGGCACTGGCGGCGGTTCCCATGGTCAGACCAGCCACGGCCGCGGCGAACAGCACGGAAACGAAAAAAAAGCATAAGAACATGAGCCCGAAGAGCTCCCGCATGGAGGCTCCCAGTTCTAATCCGTTTCCGCGTAACATGTCTGAGGATCCAGATCGAAAGGCTGCGGGTGGGGGTTATTGAGCCGAGGCGAGGAGCCTAGCCGCCCTCTCCGACCAGCACGAACGGCGCCCAGGCCGAGGGATCGGCATTGTGCGCTGACGATCGGTCGGCGATGAGCGCCTGTATGGAGCGGCGCAGCGCCTCGGCCCGGCCAATCCCTGGATCTTTGCTTAGTCTTGCGAACGCGCCCGTCGTCAGCTTGACGGCCGCATCGGATTCCACCGGCCAGTACGACACCAGAAGCGAGCGTGCGCCCGCGTAGAAAAACGCGCGCGCCAGACCGGACAGGCCTTCGGCGCCTGGCTTCTCGCCCGCGGCTGTATTGCACGCCGAAAGCACCGCCCAATCCGCATCCAGATTGAGCTTGGCGATGCGGCTGGCGGTGAGCAGGCCGTCGTCTTCCGCCGTCGGTTTGTCCGGCAGGCTCAACACCAGCGCCGGCTCGCTCAAGCCGCCGACCTCACCGGCGACGAGACCGTGAGTGGCAAACTCAATGACCCGGTACTGTTCGAGCGGCGTCGCCTTCACGGTCGTGACGGTGGCAGCCACGCCAAGTTTCAGGTCGTCGTCGGATGCGCCGAGCTCGCGCGCCACGGCGCGAAGCTCGTCGCCGGTTTCGGGCAATGCGGGCAGCCCGGTGCGCAGACGGTCGATATCGACAACCGCGCCGTTGTAGTAGGACTGATAGGGCTGCACGCTGCGCGCCGCCGTCCGCTTGGCTCCGCCACTGGGCCGCCGAAACAGCGGATCGCCGAATCCGATGAAGGGCTTGGTCGCGTGCGAGGTCTTGGCGACGACGCGCAGCGCGCGCAGGCTTGTCACCGACGGCAGCACGGTAATCGCCTTGTCATTGAGCAGCCATGCCGCCTGCCGATAGCGATCGTCGGGCACAGCCGCGGGATCCGGCTTCTTCGTCACGAGGACATGAAACGGCAGACTGGTCAGCGCGCCCGTGGGTACCACGAGCAATTTCGGCTTCTTGGCGATCGCGCCTTCGACCGGCCCGATCAGCGCGGTGTACAGATCAAACGACGCCTCGAGATCGAAAGGCTTCGGCTCCGCATCCGGCGCCGGGTCGAACAGGCCAAGCCGCAATTTGCTGACGCGATCGCTGACGGCCTTCTGGCCCAGCGGAATTTGCTGCCAAACGCTGCCCTCGCGCGTCACCGCGAACACATAGCTTTTGTCGTTCATGCTGATAAACGAGACCAGCGCCTCATCGGGCTTGAGCAAACCTTGCGTCTGGGCGACCGACAGCGGCGCCGGGCTGGACAGCTCGGCATAGGCCGGAAATTCGCGGACGATCTGAGCCGATATTTCATCGAGCGACTGTCGCGCACGCGCGCTCTCGGCGCGAAGCCGCGCCAGCAGCGCGTCGTTGCGCTTGCCGTCGGCGGCGCCGAGCTCGGTGGTAATGCGCTTGTCGAGACTGTCGAGCGTGGCCTTGAGGTCCTGCTGCCGGCGCACCAGGGAGGCAATCGCATCACTGCCGGCGCCGAACCGCGCCGCCATCTGCGACAGGGCTGCGGCCGCCTGCGTCTCGTGGGTGCGCTGGAGGGCGACAAACGCTTCGCTTTTGGCCTTGTCGTCCGGCCGCCCGCCGGCGACATGCCAGACCGCTTCGATCAGTGCGGTATCAAGATCGCTGAAGCGCTTGAACTGCGCGGCATTTCTGCCTCCGGCTTCCAGGTCGCCCATCGCCGCGGAAGCGCGCCGCAGCATCGCAAGGGCATCCGCCCATTTGTTTTCGCGCCCGTCAATGTCGGCGAGATTGATCATGGTCGCGATCGTATCGTGGTGGCGCGCTCCAAGCTTGGCCTGCGCGATCGAGAGCGCCCGCGCCAACCGCGAGCGCGCATCGGCATAATTTCCGGTCCTCACGTCGAGAAAAGCGATGCTGCGGAGATCGTTGACGAGCTGCGGATGCTCCGGCCCCAGCACGCGCTCGTTGATTTTCAGCGCACGATCGAAATCCTGCGCGGCCTCCTCAACACGCCCGACGTCTTGCAGCATCCGTCCCAGGGCGCCGAGCGCCAGCGCGCTGGCGCCGCTGTTCTCGCCAAACTTGCGCTCCATCACGCGCAGCGAACGCTCATAGAGCGCAAGCGCCTCGTCTTTCCGCCCCATCTCGCGATAGCTGTTGGCGAGATTGGTCAGGCTGCGGCCGACCTCCGGGCTGTCTGCACCAAAGACCTTTTCCTCGATCGCAAGGGCGCGCTGCTGCAGCCCCGCGGCTTCCTGGGGACGGTTCTGATCCGCATAGACGTTGGCGAGGTTATTCAGGCCGATGGCGGTCGTCGGATGATTTGGCCCGAATATCTTTTCATAGACCGCGAGGGTTCGTTTGTAGAAGTCTTCGGCCTCGGTGAAACGCGACTGGTTTTCCAGCACGGTGGCAAGGTTACCCATCGTGGCCGCGACATTGGGGTGGTCTTCGCCGCTCCTGGCACGCGCAATCGCGAGCGCCCGACGGAGCGCCGCCTCAGCATCGAGCAGGCGCCCGGCGTCCTTGTAGAGGTTGCCGAGGTCGTTCAATATCTTGTCGTAGTTCGGCGTCGCCTGAGCGTTGGTGCCATAAGCCTGATCGAGCAGTTTCAGCCCTTGTTTCAACAAGCGCTCGCCGTCGTCGAAACGGCCTTCCAGTCCGTAGAGGTCACCAAGATCGTCCATCGCGGTGGCCACTTCGAAAGGCGACGCATTCGGGAATCTTTGCAATGCCCCCAGCGCCCGCTCGAAATAGCGCTCTGCCTCGCCGTAGTTCTCCTGATCGCGCGCCAGACCGCCGAGCGCCGCCAACGTGTCGCTCAGCCGCGGGTCGTCCGGACCGAACGCCTGGGTTCCGATCGCCAGCGCGCGTTCGGCCACCACTGAGGCGTCCGCGCGCCGATCGAGCATACCGAGCGCCGCCGTCAGAATATTGGACGTGCGCAGCGTCGAGGCCGGATCGTTGTTGCGCAGCTTGATCGCCAGCGCCGCATTCAGTTTATCTACCGCCTCCTGATAGCGGCCGAGATTGTGCAGGAACATGCCCTCATTATGCAGCACGCCCGCGTAATTCATATTGTCGGCGCCCTGCTGGCGGCGGACCAGGCCTTCGAGCTTTTGCGCCAGCGCCAGTCCTTCCGCATAGCGTCCGGCCTGCAGGGCCTGATTCATCTGCGCGGCAAGCGTGTCGATGGCGTTGCCGCGCTGAGCCCAAGCCGTTTGACCGGCGAAGGCAGCGGATATCACGAAAATGATCGCCGCGATGACGCGAGCGCATTTCATGCCATGATCCATCACAAGCGTGTTTTTGCTGGCCGGCGGGTTATCATAGGCCAAGCCGGCGGAGCGTGTCGATGACGCAGGATTCCTGCGACAGCGATGCTGCCGCGAAATCCCGCAAACCTCTGTGATGCCGCGCACAGTCCGATGACAGCGATCAGGGCAGGCGTGGTCGAACCTTTTTCGTTGACAGGGTCGAACAAGGTTCAGAGATTCATTCCGCACGAATCTTGACCGAGGCGGGATAGATGCATTGTAACAGGGCTGTCATGTTCGCCACTTTGCGGATGCTTGTTGCGGCGATGACGTGTTTGGTGACGGCGGCTACTCTCAAGGCGGATCAGTGGGACGACCTCGCCCAAAAATTCATCAACCAGGAAAAGGCAAGCTTCGTCCGCCGCGCCGAAGACAAGGACGGCATCGTCATTGTGCTGGCCCACCCCCTCGTCAGCGAGAGGGTCGTGCTGGCGATCACCGAGGGGAAACCGGCATTATCGTTTCGGTTCAACTCGTCGTCGGCACCCGGCGACGATGCTTTCGAACTGATGGCGAGGGGCGGACATCTCCTCGCCGGCACGGATACCGCCGCGGCGATGCGCAGTCTGCATCGGGTCCAAGTGGAGGCAGGCAAGGAAACATACGGCGTCGGCTTCGTCGTCGCGGACGGTCTTGCCATCAGCTGTGTCGCACCGCGTGATTCCGATACTCTGAGTTTCCTGGTGGCTGCGGATTGAGCCGTCAAAAATAATCAGGCCGAAATCGGCGGCTGATCGTGCTGGACGGCCTGCGGATGTCCCTGTTCGTCGATCGAGACATAGGTGAAGTTGCCGTCGGTCACCAGGATCGACTGCATCTCCTTGCGGCGCAACACCCAGGCCTCGAGGTGGACCGTGATCGATGTCCGGCCGATCCTGACCAGATTGGCGTGCACGGAAACGAGATCGCCGACATAGACCGGTTTGCGGAAATTCATCGCCTCGATCGCTACCGTGACGGTCCTGGATTTTGCGATCTTGGACGCGAAGACGCCGCCACCGACATCCATCTGGCTGAGCAGCCAGCCGCCGAAAATATCGCCGTTCTGGTTGGTGTCGGCCGGCATCGCCAGCGTGCGAATGCAAAGATCTCCGCAGGGCTCGGTCTCCGTCACCGACGGGGCGTTAGCGGCTTGGGTGTCGGTCATGTCGGGGGGCCCTGTCGAATCGGATGCGGCGCTATTTGAAGCTATCCCAGCCGGCATCCGGCGTGAACCGGCTCGCCGAACTTTGCGGCGAGCGCGCGCAAGCTCGAGGCGACATTCTCCGCGCCCCGGCTTCGCGCGTAATTCAGCGGACCGCCGCGAAACGGCGCATAGCCGGTGCCGAAGATCATCGCGCCATCGACCATGTCGGCATTGTCGGCGATGCCCTCGCGCAGGCAGGCGACGCAGACATTCGACATCGGCAGAATCAGCCGGTCGATCATTTCGTCGGTCGGCAGCGCCGCGGAAGGTGAGCCCGAGGTTTTGTCGGCCTTGCCATCCTTCCAAACGTAAAATCCCTTGCCGGTCTTGCGGCCGAGTTCGCCCTTCGCCACTTTCTCCCGCAGCCAGGCCGGCGTCGGCGGCAGAGAATCACCGAATTTGGAGCGCAGCATGTCGCCGACCGCAAGGCAGATATCGAGCCCAACCTGATCAGCGAGCTCGATCGGCCCCATCGGCATGCCGAATTTTTCCGCCGCCGCATCGATGGTGACCTGCTTGATCCCCTCATCGAGCATTACCATCGCTTCCAGCATATAGGGCGTCAGCGAGCGGTTGACGACAAAACCCGGCGAGCTCTTGACCGGCAGCGGCAGGCGGTCGATGGCGCCGACAAAGGCCAGCGCGTCCTTGAGTAGTTGCGGATCGGTGCCGTCGTGGCTGACGACCTCGACCAGTTGCAGCCGTGACACCGGATTGAAGAAATGCAATCCGACCAGCCGCTCCGGTGCCTTCAACGTCGATCGCAAATCCTGCAGCGGAATGCTCGAAGTGTTGGTGGCGAGTATAGCGCCCGGCTTCATCGTCGGCTCCAGGCCGGCATAGACCTTCTGCTTCAGCTCCAGTTTTTCCGGCACGGCTTCGATGATCAGATCGGCGGTGCGGACGCCTTCGCCGTCGAGATCGGGCATCAGCCGGTCCAGCGCGTCGCGGATATCGGTGCGCTTGCGCATGATCTTGCCGAACAGATCGGCGGCGCGTTTCATCGCACCGGCAACCGGCTCCGGCTTCATGTCGGCGAGCGTCACCTTGAAGCCCTGATTGGCGCACCAGGCCGCGATGTCGCCGCCCATCGCGCCAGCGCCGATGACGTGAACATGGCTGATCCTGTTGCCGCTGCCGGCAAGCTTCTTCATCTGCTCGCGCAGGAAGAATACCCGGATCAGGCTTTGTGCCGTCGGTGTCACCATCAGATGGGCGAACGAGCTCTTCTCGGCCGCCAGCATCGCGGCCTTGTCGCCGCCGTGTTTTTCCCAGAGATCGATCAGCCCGTAGGGTGCGGGATAATGTTCGGGCGACGCCGCCCTTGCGGCCTCGGTGCGCATCCGCGAGGCGAGAAAACCTCTCGCGGGACCGGAATTCAGAATGGTGTTGAGTAGGCCCGGACGGGCGCGCTTGAGGCGGCCGAACACCGCGTCCTTCACGGCATTGCGAACATGCCGCTCCTGCGCCACCGCATCGACCAGCCCGAGCGACTTTGCCCGGCGCGCGTCGATGGTCTTGCCGGTCAGCATCAGCGTCATCGCCTGCATCGGATTGACAAGACGGGTGAAGCGCGCGGTGCCGCCGAGGCCGGGATGCAGGCCGAGCATCACCTCGGGAAAGCCAAAGCGCGCACCGTCGATCGCAATCCGCGACTGACAGGCAAGCGCGACTTCGAGCCCGCCGCCGAGGCAGAAGCCGTGAATCACGGCAACGGTCGGAATCTTCAAGCCTTCGAGACGGTCGATCACCGCATGCGCCCGGCCGATGGCGGCCTCGACGACGCGCGGATCGGCCGCGCCGCGAAATTCGTTGACATCGGCGCCGGCGATGAAGCCGGAAGTCTTCGCCGAGCGAATGACAAGCCCCGCGGGCCGCTCGCTCTCCAGCGCCGCGAGCACAGCATCGAATTCCGCGATGACGTCGGCCGACAGCGTGTTGGCGCTGGCGCCTTCGCGATCGAACAGCAGCCAGGCGATGCCGTCGGCGTCCCGCGTCAGCTTGAAATGCCGATAAGGACTATTCGCGTCCGGCTTCGGTCCGAGCTCAAGCACGCGACCTCTGAGGACGTCCATGATTTTGCTGTCCATGGCGTTCCCTATACTGTCTCGATCAACATGGCGCCGCCCTGCCCGCCGCCGATGCATTCGGTGGCGATGCCGCGCTTGGTGCCGAGCCGCTTCATCGCATTGACGAGGTGCAGCACGATGCGGTTGCCTGACTGTGCCGACGGGATGACCGAGGCTGATGGCCCCGCCGTCGACATTGAGCCGGGCGTGGTCGATCTGCCCGGCAGCACCGTCCAATCCCAGGATCTCGCGGCAGAATTTTTCATCGTTCCAGGCCGCGAGGCATCCCAGCACCTGGGTGGCGAACGCCTCGTTCAATTCCCAGGTCTCGATATCGCCGAGCGACAATTTGTTGCGCTTCAGGAGCTCGGTCGCCGACAGCACCGGGCCGAGCCCCATGATCGAGGGATCGAGCGCCGACCATTGGCTGTCGACGATCACGGCCTTCGGCGTCAGGCCGTGCTTCTTCACGGCGTCTTCCGAAGCCAGGATGGTCCAGGAGGCGCCGTCGGTGATCTGCGAGGAGTTGCCGGCGGTGACCTGGCCCCAGGGCCGCTCGAACACCGGCTTCAGTCCGGCCAGTTTCTCCGCTGTCGAATCCGGCCGCACGCCGTCGTCGTGATCGTAGAATTTTCCGTCGCGCGCGAATGCGGTCTCGACCTCGCCCTTGAGGAATCCCTGTGCTTGCGCGTTCGCCAGCCGCTTGTGGCTTTCGACCGCATAGGCGTCCGACTGCGCGCGCGTGATGCCGAAGAGATGGCCGACCACTTCGGCGGTCTGCCCCATGTTGAGCTCGGTGATCGGATCGGTCAGGCCGCGCTCGAGGCCGATGACCGGCTTGAAATAGGCCGGACGCGCCTTTGCGATCGCCGCCAGTTTGCCGAGAATGCCCTTGGCGCCGGCAAGTCCTGCAAACCAGCGTACCCCCTGCTGCGGCCACACCAAGGGCGCATAGCTCAGGGCTTCCGAACCGCCCGCCAGAATCAAATCCGAAATGCCCTCGCGGATATAGCGGTAACCGGTATCGATCGATTGCATGCCGGAGCCGCAATTGATCTGCACCGTGAACGCCACCATCGCCTCCCCCATGCCGAGCCGCAGCGCGGCGACGCGGGCGGGGTTCATCTCGTCGGCGATGACATTGACGCAGCCGAGGATGACCTGATTGAAGGCTGATGCCGCGAAGGGTTGCCGGGCCAGCAGCGGACGGCCGCACTGAACGGCAAGATCGACCGGCGTGAAGGGACCCGGTCCGCTGCGCGCCTTCAGGAACGGCGTCCGGCTGCCGTTGATGATAAAGACCGGTCGCGCCATCAGCTTACCGCCCTCGTCTCACCAAGTTCCTGGAAGAACTGGTGTACGTCCGCCGGCTTCTTGTAGATCGGCGACAGCGCTTCGGGCGCGAAATCATCGACCTCGATCACCTTTGCAACGGCGTCATGCGCCGCCGCGAGCTGGTCGCCCTCGGCTTGCGTGATAACGCCGCGTTTCACCGCCTCTTTCCAGTCATGGAGATGCGCGGCGCGCATTCTCTTCGCGATATCCTCCGCAGCGGTAACGAGCAGAAATGCCTTCTCCAGCCGCGCGACGCCACCGTCGTCGTCGACATGCGACAGGTCCGGCGTCAGGCGATCGCGCGCCGCCGATGGCTCCAGCACCAGCTGTGCGCATTCGTGCACCACGCGGTCGGAAGGGCCGAGCACGCGTGTTCCGAACGGCTGGATCACAAATTTCAGGACGAGGCCGACAAAGCGGTTCGGCAAATTCGCCAGGATTTCCGCAAAGCGGTTCTCGATGGTACGGAAGCCGCTTTCCATGCACCATTCAAGCGCGGCAAAGTCGGCCGCCTGGCATCCCTCGTCCTGCCAGCGCTTCAGCGCAGCCGACAGGAGATACAACTCGGACAGAATGTCGCCGAACCGCGCCGAGAGCATTTCCTTGCGTTTGAGCGCGCCGCCCAGCGTGAGTAGCGCCATATCGGCGCACAGCGCGAAGGCCGACGAATAACGCGAGAGCTGGCGATAAAATCCGGTCGCCTCGCCTGCCTCGGGCGCGGGTGCGAACATCCCGCCGCTCCAGCTCCGGCCCCAGGCCCTAAACAGCGTGACTACGCTGTGGCCGACATGCTTCCAGAACGCCTTGTCGAAGGCGTCCAAGCCCTTGGCGCGGTCCTCTTCGCCAAGCGCGTTCATCTCGGCCAGCAAGTAAGGATGCGCACGAATGGCCCCCTGGCCGAACACGATCAGGTTGCGGGTCAGGATATTGGCGCCCTCCACGGTGATGCCGACCGGCACCGAACGATAGAGACTGCCCAGGTAATTCTGCGGGCCGTCGATCACGGCCTTGCCGCCATGGATATCCATCGCGTCGTCGATCGCGATCCGCATCCGCTCGGTCGCCTGCAGCTTCATGATCCCGGAAATCACCGCCGGATGATGGCCCTGATTGAGCGCAGCACAAGTGAGCCGCCGCGCCGCATCGAGCAAATAGGCTGTCGCCGCGATGCGGGCGAGCGGCTCCTCGATGCCTTCGAATTTGCTGATGGAGATGCCGAACTGCTCGCGGATCCGCGCATAGGCGCCGGTGGTTCGCGCCGCATAGGCCGCACCCGCCGCCGACAGCGACGGCAGCGAGATGCCGCGTCCGGCGGCAAGCGCCGTCATCAGCATCTTCCAGCCCTGGCCGAGCCGCGTCTGCCCGCCGATGATGTAGTCCATCGGAATAAAGACGTCCTTGCCCCAGTTCGGGCCGTTCTGGAACACCTGCATCGCCGGCAAATGACGATGACCGATCTTGACGCCGGGAAGATCGGTCGGGATCAGCGCCACGGTGATGCCGAGTTCGTCCTCCGTCCCAACCAGATGATCCGGATCGTAAGCCTTGAAGGCAAGGCCGAGCAGCGTTGCCACCGGGCCGAGCGTGATATAGCGCTTGTGCCAGTTGAGCCGTAAGCCCAGCACCTCGCGGCCCTCGAAATTGCCTTTGCAGATCACGCCGGTATCGATCATCGAGGCGGCGTCCGAGCCGGCCTCCGGGCTGGTCAGACCGAAGCAGGGAATGTCGCGGCCGTCGGCCAGCCGCGGCAGCCAGCGCTGCTGCTGCTCTTTGGTGCCAAACCGCATCAGGAGCTCACCCGGCCCGAGCGAGTTCGGCACCATCACGGTGACGGCGGCGGCGAGCGAACGCGAGGAAAGCTTGCGCACCACTTCCGAATGCGCGTAGGGCGAGAAGCCGAGCCCGCCATATTCCTTCGGGATGATCATGCCGAAGAATTTCTTGCGCTTGATGAAGTCCCAGACTTCGCCCGGGAGATCGCGCCATTCCCAATTGATCTTCCAGTCGTCGAGCATCGCGCAGAGCTCGTCGACCGGGCCGTTGAGGAATGCCTTTTCCTCCTCCGTCAGCGTCGCGGGCGGCTGGCTGAGCAGCTTCGACCAGTCGGGATTGCCGGTGAAGAGGTCGGCATCCCACCAGACGTCGCCGGCCTCCAGCGCCTCGCGCTCGGTATCCGACATGGCCGGCAATACGCCGCGCGCCCAGGAGAAGATCGGCTTGGTGATGAAATCGCGGCGGAAGGAGCTCATGGGCTTTCGTCCTCATGGTCGGCGCTGGCGGCGCGATGCGGCAGCTACACTTATGCCAACAGACGACTCACTCTAGCGGAATGCGTGAGATTTGGTTGATACTTCGCATTGAAAATAAAGCGAAATTGATGCGGACAAAGGTCTGGCGGATAACGGCGGCCGGCCGAGACAGTTCCGAAACATGATCAGTAACTTAACGCCGGCGAGAATTAATCCGGCCGCGGCATTTCGAACATGGCGTCTTGCCTGATCTCAAAATAATCGCCCCGGCGGCCGGCGCGCACGATCGGGTGTGCCAGCGCGGTCTGATAGACGCCGTCCCTGATCATGGCCTTGTCGATGTGGACGGCGACGACCTCGCCGAGGGTGAGCCAGGCCTGCGCCTTCCTGCCGTCGGCGCCCTGCAGCTGAATCGATCTGCGTCAGTTTGCATTCGAACGACACCGGGCTTTCCGCGACCCGGGGCACCTTGACGAGCTTGCATGGCGCTGCCGTCAGCCCGGCGATCACAAACTCGTTGACCTCGTGGGCGACATGGGCGGCGGTTGCGTTCATCTGCTTCGCCAGGTCCATGGTCGCGAGATTCCAGACGAATTCGCCGGTCTCCTGGATATTGGCGACGCTGTCCTTCCAGGCGGTCGAGGAAAATCCGATGATGGGAGGCGTGTAGCAGAAGCCGTTGAAGAAGCTGTAAGGCGCGAGATTGACGCTGCCCTTGGCGTCGCGGGACGAGATCCAGCCGATCGGGCGCGGGGCGATGATGGCATTGAACGGATCGTGCTTGAGGCCGTGGCCATTGCGCGGCTCGTAGTAATGCAGGTCCTTCGGGCTTGATGCGTCCACGCTGGTATCTTCCTTCGGAATGTGCCGTAGCCGTGTCATTCCGGGATGGAGCGTTAGCACCAGACCCGGAATCTCGAGATTCTCAGATGTGCAATTGCACATCTTAGTTCGATGCTTCGCATCGCCCCGGAATGACGGGAAAAAACTCTCAACTCCTTCAAGTTCTCGTCGCCTTGCTGTGCGGCGCAAGTCCGGCGAGAACGAAATCAATCATCTGGTCGATCGATGGTCCCGGCTTGTTGGCCGATTGCGCAATCATCTGAGGATGGAAGAAGCGGACCATCGCGGTGCAGGTACACAACGCTGCGAGCAGCACGTCCTTCTTCTCGAATTCGCCTGACGCCATCCCTTGCCCGATCACGGCACCGATGCTCTCGGTGACCCGCTGGATATGGGCCACGCAAACCTCCCAGCTTTCCTCCATCGCGATCTCGACCATCTCGTGGAGCTTGGAATCGCCGACATAGCGCTCCGAATTCATCCGATGAACCGTGGTCAGCAGCTCGCGCAAGCGTGGCGCCGCCGGACCCGGCGCGTTGGCGATTCGCTGCGCCTCGACCTCGACCTCCCCCATCAGGCTGCGCGCGACGCCTTCGTGGATCGCCTTTTTCGAATCGAAAAAGCGATAGACGTTGGCCGGGCTCATCCGCAGTTCTTTGGCGATGTCGGCGACGGTGGTCTTCTGGTAGCCGATCTGGCGAAACAGACGCTCCGCCACCACGAGAACGCGTTCCCGGATGTCCGGCTCGATATGTTCGGTAGTCAGCGCCATTGCAGTGCTCGATTCAGTCTAGTCAATTCTTCGCTTGAACATGACCTTTTGGAAAACCGCTACCCAGATCATGCTTGAATGTTCAATTATTCCGCCGCCGCAGCAAGCGGAATTGCGGGTTGGGGTATGTCCTGATGTTGCGGCGCAAGATCAAGATGTTGGCTCCTGCCGCTTTCTTCAAGGCTTTTGCGGAACCAGAGCGCATAGAGGCCCGGCAGGTACAACAGGGTGAGGAAGGTTGCAACAAACAGCCCGCCCATGATGGTGATCGCCATCGGGCCCCAAAACGCCGAGCGCGACAGCGGGATCATCGCCAGGATGGCTGCGAGCGCCGTCAGCACCACCGGGCGGGCCCGCCGGACGGTGGCCTCGACGATGGCCTCCTTGCGCGTCAGGCCGTGGGCGACATCGGTCTCGATCTGGTCGACCAGGATCACCGCATTGCGCATGATCATGCCCGCCAGCGCGATCAGCCCGAGCAGCGCCACGAAGCCGAAGGGCTGGTTGGCGACGTTCAGTCCGAGCGAGGCGCCGACGATGCCGAGCGGCGCCGTGAGAAACACCAGGATCAGGCGCGAGAAGCTCTGCAGCTGGATCATCAAGAGGGTCAGCATGACGATCACCATCAGCGGAAACAGCACGAAGATCGACGCGTTGCCCTTGGCGGATTCCTCGAACGCGCCGCCCGGCTCGATCCGGTAGGCCGGCGGCAGGCTGTCGCGGATCTCCTGCAGCTTGGGCCAGATCTGGTTGGTCACGTCGGGAGCCTGCACGCCGTCGACGACGTCACCGCGCACCGTGATCGCCATGTCGCGGTTGCGACGCCAGATGATCGGCTCCTCATGGGCATATTCGATTTTGGCGATCTGCTGCAGCGGCACTGCGACCCCGTTGCGCGATGTTACCGTGAGGTCGCCGACATGGCCGAGGTCGAGCCGCTCGGACGGCACCGCGCGCGCCACTACATCGACCTTCTCGATGCCATCGCGCACCGTCGTGACCGGCGCGCCCGAGATCAGCATGCTCAGCGCCTGCGAGACGTCCTGCGGGGTAAGGCCGAGCGCGCGGGCGCGGTCCTGGTCGACCACGAGCTTCAGGTACGGCGACTGTTCGTTCCAGTCGAGCTGCGGATCCTTGATGTTCTTGTTCTGCTTGACGATGTCGCGCACCTTGTAGGCGATGTCGCGGACGGTTGCGGCATCCGGGCCGATCACCCGAAACTGGACGGGAAAGCCGACCGGCGGTCCGAAATTGAAGCGATCGACGCGCACGCGCGCTTCGGTCAAGGCCCCGTCATCGACCGCTTTCTCGATGCGCGCCTTGATCCGCTCGCGCGCGTCCACGTTCTTCGCAACGATCACGATCTCGGCGAAAGCCTCGTTCGGCAGCTGCGGGTTCAAGCCCAGCCAGAAGCGCGGCGAGCCCTGGCCGACATAGGAGGTGTAGGTCGCGATGTCCTGGTCATCCTTCAGAAGGGTCTCCGCCTTCTTCACGGACTTTTCGGTGACATTGAACGCGGTGCCTTCCGGCAGCCGCAGCTGCAGGAACAATTCGGGCCGCTCGGACAGCGGGAAGAATTGCTGCTGGACGTGGCCGAAAGCCAGAATCGAGAGCGCGAAGACGCCGACGGTCGCCAGCACCACTTTGACGCGGTGGTCCACGCACCATTGAATCATGCTGCGCAGAATGCGGTAGACGCGGGTTTCATACACCGCATGCGGATCGTGGTTGTGGCTGACCGTAATGTTCGGCAACAGCTTGACGCCGATATAGGGCGTAAAGATCACCGCCACGAACCAGGATGCGACCAGCGAGATCGCCACGATCCAGAAGATGCCGCCGGCATATTCGCCGACGGCCGAATTGGCAAAGCCGATCGGCAGGAAGCCGGCCGCGGTGACCAGCGTTCCCGTCAGCATCGGAAAAGCGGTGGATTCCCAGGCAAAGGACGCCGCACGGATGCGGTCCCAGCCCTGCTCCATCTTCACCACCATCATCTCGACCGCGATGATGGCATCATCCACCAATAGCCCGAGCGCGATGATCAGCGCACCCAGCGTGATCCGATGCAGGTCGAGCGACATCGCGTTCATGACGATAAAGACGATCGCCAGCACCAGCGGCACCGACAACGCCACCACGATGCCGGTGCGCCAGCCCAGTGCCACGAAACTGACGAACAGCACGATCGCCAGCGCCTCGATGAAGGAGTGCACGAATTCAGAGACCGCGTGCTCCACCACCTCCGGCTGGTCGGCGATCCGGTCGACATTGATGCCCTGCGGCACCGCTTTCATGAATTCCGCGGTCGCGGCGGCGACGTCCTTGCCGAGTTCCAGGATGTTGGCGCCCTTGGCCGTCACCACGCCGATGCCGATGGCGGGCTTGCCTTCCTGGCGCACCACGAAGCTCGGCGGATCGACGAAGCCGTGGGTGACGGTGGCGATATCGCCCAAGCGAAACACCCGGCCATTGCTCTCGACCGGCGTCTCCGCCACGGCCTTGGCGCCGTCGAGCGCGCCGGTGACGCGCAACGGCACGCGCTGCGCGGAGGTTTCCACCGTGCCGGCCGGCACGACATTGTTCTGCTTTGCGAGCGAGTCAAACAGCGCCTGCGGCGTAATGCCGAGGGTTGCGAGCTTGGCGTGCGAGAACTCGACGTAGATCTTCTCGTCCTGGGTGCCGTAGAGATCGACCTTGGTCACACCCGGCACCTTCAACAACCGCTGGCGCATGCCTTCGGCGGCTTTCTTGAGCTGCGCGTAGTCGGCGCCATCGCTGGTCATCATATAGAGGATGGAATCGACGTCGGAGAATTCGTCGTTGACGACGGGACCGAGCAGGCCCGCAGGCAACTGGCCCTGCACGTCGACCAGTTTTTTGCGCAACAGATAAAACAGATACGGCACGTCCTTGGGCGGCGTCGAATCGCGGAACGTGACCTGCATCGCCGTGAACGACGGCTTCGAATAGGTCTGCACCTTTTCGAAATAGGGCAGTTCCTGCAGCTTTTTCTCGATGGGGTCGGCGACCTGCGCCTGCATCTCGGCAGCCGTCGCACCCGGCCAGATCGCCGAGACGTTCACCACCTTGACGGTGAAGAAGGGATCCTCGGCGCGGCCAAGCTGCCGGTAAGAGAAGAAGCCGGCAGCGCCCAGCGCAATCACCAGGAACAGTATAAGCGCGGGATGGCTGACCGCCCAGCCCGAAAGATTGAAGCGCTTCATCGTACCCTCCCCCGCTCAGAACGACAGTGACGACACGACCCTGACCTTCTGGGTCGGATCGAGTTTCTGCACGCCGAGCACGACGATTTTCGCGCCCTCATCGACGCCGCCGGAGATGACGACGCAATTGCTCTCGTAGGATTTGACCGCGACCGGCTTCAGCGCCACGTCGCCCTTGTCGTCGACGATATAAAGCGAGGGATCGCCGCCCTGACTGTACAGCGAAGACAATGGCAGCCGCGCCACGCGCTCGGTCTGGGGATCGGCGAGCGTCAACGTCGCGGTCATGCCGAGCGAGACATCCTCGCCGGCGTCAGGCAGCGAAAATTTTGCGAGATAAGTCCGCGTCGCGGGATCGGCCGACGGCGCGACCTCGCGCAGCCTGGCGGCATATTTCTTGTTCGGCTCGGACCACAGCGTCACGGTCGCGACGCCTTCCTTGGCGCGGCCGACCAGCGTCTCCGGGATGGCGACGACAGCTTCCTTCTCGGCAAAGCGCGCAATACGAATAGCGGTCTGCCCGGAGGCCACGACCTGCCCCGCGTCGATCAGGGTCGCGGTAACGACGCCGCGGCTGTCGGCGACAAGCGTGGCGTAAGAAAGCGAATTGTTGGTGAGCTCGACCGAGCGCTCGGCACGGTTGAGGCGCGCGCGCGCCTCATCGGCGGCGGCTTTGGCCTGGTCCAGCTGCGCGTCGGTCGCCCAACCCTTGGCGCGCAAATCCTTGGCGCGAGTTTCGGCGGCGGCGGCCTGCGCCAGCACGCCGGTGGCGGCGCGGAATTCGGCCTCGGCCTGCTCGGCCTGCAGCTTCAGATCGATCTCGTCGAGGGTGGCGAGCGGCTGGCCGACATCGACGGTCTGGCCGACTTCAACCAGGCGCCGGGCGACCTTGCCGGGCACCCGGAAACCCATGTCGGTCTCGATCCGGGGCTTGATGGTGCCGACGAAACTGCGCTCGGGAGACTCCTGCTCATAATGCACCGTGGCGACCAGAACCGGCCGAGAAGGGGCCGGTTTCTCGGCAACCTGCGTCGTTGCAGCCAGCCAGCGCGATAGCGATCAGCGCCAGCGACAAGCCAGCTAATAGCCTGTAATAGCTTGAGAAAACTGATCGGACAAACATCGGGCTCTCCTTCGGCCTAGCGTGCTGAGGAGTGTTGATTATGAACTGACGAATGTCAATATTCGTCAGTAATCATCAATTCGTGAACGTTAATTGATGTCCGGGATCGCCCTGCGACCGCGGGAACCCATCGTCACCGGCTAAAGTTTTGCGAAAGGCGTCAGCCAGAATGTCCCAAAACCAGGGCAGCGGCGTATGCACCCCCGCACCCGCGGGAGGAGGCTAAGGATGGACTGCTACGCGGGATTCCGGCTTCGCGCGCAGCCGCTCACCAGGCGCGCATTCGCGACCAGTTGATGCGCCGGGGGAATGACGGGTTTAGCCCGCCATTCAGCCCGTCACTTCGCCTGCCCCATGCCTGCGAATTCCGCCTTGGTCTCGTGGCCGCCGAGGAAAACCAGCAGGCCGCCGATCAGCGGCAGCACCGCGAGCACCAGCAGGCCGGTCGAGGTGGAGCCGGTCGCCTCCTTGACCCAGCCGATCAGATAGGGCCCGCCGAAGCCGGCGAGATTGCCGATCGAATTGATCAGCGCGATCGCGCCGGCCGCAGCCGTGCCCGACAGCCAGGCGGTCGGCAGCGTCCAGAACACGGCAAATGTGCAGAAGATGCCGATCGCGGCGAACGACAGCACCACCATCGTCATGGTGGGGTCACTCATGTAGCTGGAGACGCCGAGCGCGACCGCGGTGAGGAGCAGCGGGAGGCCGACATGCATCACGCGCTCGCGCGTGGCATCCGAATGCCGCGCCCACAGGATCATCGCGATGGTGCCGAACAGATAGGGAATTGCGGTGACGAGGCCGGTTTGCGCGTTGGTGAGGCCGAACGCTTTCACGATCTGGGGCAGCCAGAACTGCATGCCGTAGAGCGCGCCGACGAAGCCGAAATAGATCAGGCTCAGCGCAATCACCTTCGGCGACGACAAGGCCTCGCCGAGGGTGAGATGACTGGCGGCCTGCTTGGCGGCGATCTCGGCATTGAGCTTTGAAGCCAGCCAGGCCTTCTGTTCCGGCGTCAGCCAGGTCGCGTGTTCAGGCCTGTCGGTGAGATAGAACCAGGTGACGAGGCCGAGCAGCCCCGAGGGGACGCCCTCGACGATGAACAGCCATTGCCAGCCCTTCAACCCCATCATGCCATCGAACCCGAGCAACAGCCCGGAGACCGGCGCGCCGATCACGGTGGACACGGGCACGGCGATGGCGAAGGCGGCGAGAAAGCGCGCGCGATATTCGGCCGGGTACCAGTAGGTCAGATAGAGAATGATGCCCGGGAAGAATCCGGCTTCGGCGACGCCGAGCAGGAAGCGCAGGGAATAAAAGCTCCAGACGCCCGACACCAGCGCCATCAAGGCGGAGATGATGCCCCAGGTCACCATGATGCGCGCTATCCAGCGGCTGGCGCCGAATTTTTCCAGCGCCAGATTGCTCGGCACCTCGAAAATGAAATAGCCGATGAAGAAGATGCCGGCGCCCCAGGCGAAAACGATCGGCGAGAATTTCAACTCGGCGTTCATGGTCAACGCGGCGAAGCCGAGGTTGACGCGGTCGAGATAGGAAAAGAAATACGCCAGCACCAGAAATGGAATGAGGCGCCACGAGATCGCGCGGATCGTCGATGTCTCGAGTTCGCCCTTCGCGGCGGTGGAAGAGACGACGATAGTGGCGGACATGAATGTTCTCCCCGGGTTTTTTCTTGTGGCGGCGGTTCAACGGGGTTTTGAGCGCCGCCCGCAAGGAGTCAATGGAGTTGCGGTAAAAGCGCATTCGCAGGGCGTGGACCTCAATGCGCAGGGCGCAGTCGTTCGCCTTGCGGCTGAAACTCACTCCGCAAGCTGAAACCGCTCGAAACGATGCAGTTCCTCCTCGATCCGGCGCTTGAGATCCTTGCGTGCGCCTTTCACCACGCCGGTGCCGATCCAGCTCCATTTCTGCAGCAGCAATTTCCGTCCTTGCCGATCGGTTTTGAGATCGAGCGCGGCCACGATGTCGTCACCGACCAGAACCGGCAGCGCGAAATAGCCGAAACGCCGCTTCTCCTTCGGCACGTAAGCCTCGAAGCGATGTTCGTAGCCGAAGAAGAGCTGCGTCCGCTTGCGCTGGATGATGAGCGGATCGAACGGCGAGAGGATGTGCACGGGTGCGGAGGCCGCCTGGCCGGCGGTCTCCAGCGTCTCAGGCAACGCCCAATGCTCCTGTTTGCCGGCGCCGTCGAGCGCGACCGGCACAAGTTCGTTGCGGCGAGCTCTGGATTCGATCAGGCGCCGGACCAGAGGCTTGTTCGGCGCGTCGAGATGACAGATCGAATCCAGACTCACGAGCCCTTGCGAACGAAGAGCCCGGTCGAGCAGATAGCCGGTGATTTCTCGCGCGGAGGCGGGTTTCGGCGGCCTGTCCCAGCCGAAATGCCGCTCCATCAGCTCATAGGTCTTGAGCATGCCGTTGCGCTCGGAGATCGTGACCCGGCCTTCGTAGAACGCCAGTTGCAGCGCCCGCTTCGACGGCTTGCGGCTGGCCCAGGCATGCACCTTCTCCACCAGCACGTCATCGTCGATGTCGCGGATGGTCAGTGCGCCGTCCTTTTTGAGAAGCCGCATCACCTTGCGCAAGCTCGCCGGCGTGACCTCCTTGAACCATTTGTGGCCGTCGCGGCGGTGAACCTTCATGGCCGGCATGAAGAACCGAAAATCCCTGGCCGGCACATAGGACAGCGCGTGGGTCCAGTATTCGAACACGCTCTTGTCGACGCTCTGGGCCTGACGCAGATCGGCGCGCCGATATTCGGGAATCCGGTTCCAGAGAATGTGATGGTGGCAGCGCTCGATCACATGAATGGTGTCGATCTGCACGTAGCCGAGATGTTCGACGGCGGCAGCCGTTGCGCCCGGCCCTGCCCCGAACGGCGCCTCGGTGTCGAGCCGCTGGGCGCGCAGCCAGATGTGCCTGGCCGCGGCCTTGGTCAGGGAAACGGGTTGATCGGCGCCGGACATCGCGCGGCAATCTAGCCGGATTCGCGCCGTTCAAGAGCCGGAAAATCGCCCGGTGCTCACGGCTTTGCCCGCTCCCCGATGCTTCCCGTCGCGATCTCCGGGTCGCACACCGCCTTGCCGCGTTCCTGCGCCTTGCACCTGTAAACGCTGCCCGTGAGGCGGTCGACCAGCCACACATTGTCTTCGGTGGGACTTTCCAGGCCCACGAAGCGCGTACCCACGGCCGTAATCAGCGTCGACAAGAGGATCGCGGCAGCGATGATGGCGGAGCCGATCAATACTGATCCCGACGTTCCAACGTGCCCCGACGTGACCGGACGATGCACCTGATACTCGATTTGTCTTTTCTGTATTTGAAACGGGGTCAGGTTACTTAACTCACTCTGCATTTCCACGCGACAAAAACTTTTTTAGAAGCGCATCTGGCCGATTTTTTGTTCGCACATCGGCGCTGGCGCGACAGCTTTGCGACCGGAGCCATTCCAGCGAAAAGGCGGCCCGTGGGCCGCCTTCTTGTTCGAGATGTTCAATCGGATCCGAACCCTACCTGCGGAACAACCCGCCCATCATGTGGCCGAACAATGCGCCGGGTCCGCCACCGCCGCCGCGGTAGTGACGGCCGCCTCCGCCGCCGGAATGACGGGAACGGTGCGCCGGCTCGTCGTCCGAATCATCGGAGGCCACGCGGGTCGATACGATCTCCGATTGCAGCGCCTTGATCTGCAATTTGTTGAGGAAGCCGGTCTTCGGATAGCCGCGCGCAGCCTGCCAACGCATGATCACGCCGCGGGTTTCTTCGTCGAACTTGCCGTTGATCTTGGTGTCGAAGCCGAGACCGGTGAGACGGCGCTGCACGTCGCGGCGCTGGCCCCTGTCGAGCCCGATCTGGTCTTCCGCGGCCTGGTCGGCTTCATCGGTGAAGGTTGAGGGATCGACACTTGCGCTGAGGTTGCGGGTGGTGGTCGACGGGCCGTCCTGCAGCGAGGCGATCCGGGCCAGCGCCAGCGACTTGAACGTTCCGTTCGGATAATTGGTGAGATAGGCGTTGAGTTCTTCCGGCTTGTTGGAATCCTTGATCGAACGCCAGAACTCGAGTTCGACTTCGGAAGCAGGTCCTGCTGTGACGGCAGGCGTGTTTGCCGCTTCGACCGGGCCGCCGGCCGCGGCGGGAGCCGGATTGAGATAGACCGAACCTATCAGGTTGGTGTGGCCCCAGGGCAGCTGGCCCTTGTTGGTCTCTTCGTTGACCTGGGCACGGACCTCGGTCATCGCCTGCTGGATCTCGATGCCGGGCTGGGTGATATGCGCGATCAGCGCGCGGGTGAACGGGCTGTTGGTGCCGACCTCGCCGTCGAGCGCGGTCTGCCCGGGACCGGTCGCGAATGCGATCAGCGTGCCTTCGCCGGATTTCATTTCCGCAAGACCTTGTTGCACCGACACGCTGCGGGTCGCCGAATTCGACTTGATCTTGGCGGCGAACGGATTGTCGCGGCAGGCATCGAGGAACACCAGCTTGACCTTGGCATCGCTCATGGTCTGGTCGAGCGTGAGATCGATATTGATCGCGCTGCCGAGCTTGACGTCCATTTCGGATTTGATGTCGGCGTCGACCGGCAGCAAATAGTTGGTGCCGTTGATGGCGATGCCATGGCCGGCATAGAAGAACAGCGCGACATCGGCGCCTTGCGCCTTCTTGCCGAATTCGAGCAGCCGCTCGGTCATCTTGTCGCGGGTCAGGTTGGTGCCCTCCACCACCTCGAAACCGACATTGCGCAGAACCTTGGCCATCGATTTGGCATCGATCGCAGGGTTGGGAAGCGCGGCCACGTTCTTGTAGGTGCCGTTGCCGACGACGAAGGCGACGCGCTTATCGGCCTTGGCGACAGTGGCGCTGACGAGAAGTGCTGCGGCTGCGACTGCTGTGATCAAGAAGCGCATGTTTCATTCTCCCCTGATCTGACCGAAATGCTTTGGACCGGCGGCCGATCCGATGGCGCCACTCTGATCCGGTCCGCGAGCACGGACTGTGATCTGCCTCACTTTGGCAGGGGAGCGATCGAACCCGTGCCCCAGCATGAGACGACGCGGCAGCGCTGCGGCCGGCGCCGACGCCCGGCGCGAGACGCGGATTTCCTAAATCTGGCCCAGCTTCGGACCCGACAGGCCCGCGCAAGCCTGAATTATCCAGGCTTTCCGTGAGTAGATCGGCCTCGGTGGGCCAATGTGACCCAAATCACATCCGCGGCACCGAGCCCGTCGTAACGTTCGATCATCCAAACGCTATCAAGCGTAACAGCGAGGATTACGACAATGACCAGCTCTCTCAGACTTTCCGGCTTAACGGCGATCACGCTTGCTGCCGCGCTGTCGATGACGGCGGGCCTTGCCATCGCCGCTGACAACAATGTCTCCGCGGATCAAATCCTCAATGCGTTGCAGCCGAAGCCGCTGACGCGCGGCCTTTCGATCGGAGCCCCGCAGGTCGACCCCTCGGTCAAGGCCAAGGAAATCAGCTTCGTCGAACTCTCTGCGTAACCGGAAGACCCGATCGCTATCGATGGGCGAGCGCGAGGAAATCGCGGAAATCTCATCAACCAAGCCGAAGATCGATCTCAATATTCAGTTCGACTACAATTCGGCCGAGATCAGCAAGACCTCATTGTCCTCCGTGCAGGAACTCGGCAAGGCGCTCTCGAACCCGAGCCTCAGGGGGTCGACCTTCGTGGTCGCCGGCCACACCGACGCGATCGGCAGCGAGGCCTACAATCAGGATCTCTCCGAGCGCCGCGCCGACACGATCAAGCGGTACCTGTCCGAGAAGTACGGCATCAACGGCACCGATCTCATCACGGTCGGCTACGGCAAGACCAGGCCGATCGATCCGAACGCGCCGATGGACCCGATCAACCGCCGCGTTCAGGTCGTCAATATGGACACCAAGACCGCGTCGAAGTGAGCGGTGCAACCCTTGCCGCCTGCCCACCTGCGGCAGGCGGTCAAGGCGACCTATCGCGAGCGTGAATTTCGCGCACCCCGCAATCGGGTCTCACCTGCGCGATGATTTCTCCAGACACAGGATGCATTCCATGAAATCTCATTTCACTGGGCTTGCCATTGCCGCGTTACTCATTGTCGGCCCGATCCTGCCGGGACATGCCGAAGATGCGGCTGCGCCGAAGGACTCCACGGCACCCGCCGCAACTCAAACCGAGGCACCGCCGCCGAGCGTGCCCCGTCCGTCGCTGGTGCCGAAAGTCGCCGAGCCGGCGTCACCGGAGACGACAGCCGAGCCCACTCCGTTCCCACAACGACGAGTAGTCCATCGTCACAGCCATCGATGGGGCTATTATCGCACCGCGTATTGGGAGCCGTTTCCGATTTACTGGCCGCATCTCTACCACCACCGGATATACTGGAACCGGATACCCTGGATCCTGCATTTCTGAAGCCAGCGCAATCACGGCGTTTCGCTTCGGCCACGGCCTGGATGCGGGCTCAAATCCAGTTCTGAAAAATCCTCAGCCAGTTGAACGTCTCCATCGACGTTCGCACGACGCAGCCGAGATCGGCAGCATCGGAGACGCAGCCCTTGGACACTCAAGCGGCCGACTTGCCCTCATACGCTTTCTTCAGTTCGGCGATGTCGAGTTTGACCATCTGCAGCATGGCCTGCATCGCCCGCCCGGCGCCGGCGCGATCGGGTCCGCCAAGCAATTCCGGCAGCGCCGTCGGCACGATCTGCCAATACACGCCATAGCGATCCCTGAGCCACCCGCATCGTTCGACCGACCCGCCGTTGGACGACAGGGCGTCCCAGAGACGATCAACCTCGGCCTGGTCCGCGCAGTCGATCTTGAACGAGATGGCGTGGGTATATTCGAACCGCGTACCACCGTTCAGGGCCATATATTCCTGGCCGGCGAGCGTGAACTGGACCACCAGCACGGAGCCGGCCTTCCCGGCGGGACCATCGACAAGGTTCTTCTGAATCCGGTCAATCCGCGAGTCCGGTAGCAGCGAGACGTAGAATTTCGCGGCTTCCTCGGCTTCGCCATCGAACCACAGGCAGGGTGAGATTTTGGACATTGGCAGGTTCTCCTTCAACGAGGTCGACCTAAGGACGAACTCCAGGGCTCAAATCCGACATCCGATTTTTGGAATTTTGACAGCGAGCGTGTCCAAAGCCTCGTCATTCCGGGTTCGCGCGTTGCGCACCCCGGAATGACTGCATCGTGAGCGCTTAGGTTGCGATTGGCGTCGGCATCGTGAGGAATGACCGGGTCACGTGCCAGAACAATTGCCGGTTGGTGGCCAGCGCAACCGAATGCGCCGTGCCCGGAAGGATAATGAACTGCCGGTCGCCGTTCGGCAGCAAATTGAAAAACTGCTCGAGATCGGCGACGGTGGCGATGCCGTCATACTCGCCGCGCACCAGCATTACCGGCGACAACACCTTTTGGGGGTCGACCACCGGCAGATTGGCGACCATGTCGAGATAGGTGCCGGTCGGAATCTGGTCGCCGAATTGCATTTCCACATCCGCCAGCGCATCGACGGCGGCCTGTTCGCTGGTGCCCGGCTTGTCGCGGGTCGCGATCGAGCGAATCATGTTGCGGTCGCGCTTGCGCATGTTGTGGGTGCGGTAATAGTCGACCTGCTCGGCGCGTTTGGTCAGGGTCGGCGACCCCTCCCCCTTGTAGGTGAACGCGGCGAGCACCAGCCGGTCGGCGCGTTCGGGCGCCACCATCGCATAGGCACCGGCGCGCAAAGCGCCCGAGGACTCGCCGAGGAAATGATATTTCTGCCGGCCGGTTTCGCGGGCGACGACTTCAACCGCCGCCTTCAGATCCTCGACACCGCTCTTGATGTCGGAATTTCCTGAGGTACGTCCGGACTTGCCGTAGTTCTCGTGGTCCATCGTCCAACAATCGAAGCCATAGCGGGCGAACTCATTCATCAAGGAATATTCGCCATGGCCGGGCACGTTGAGATCGAATACCCGCGAGGTGACCGACGAACCATGAACGAAGAACAAGACCGGCCGAGCGGGTTCGCCGGCCTTGGGCGCGCCGACCCGCTTGCGAAACATCCATAGCGGCACGTCGCCCTTCTTGGCCCAGTACTCGCTGCTCCATATCTCGCCGCCCTCCGTCGCCGCGCCGGCGTCTTGGGCAGGAAGCGTGACCGAGATGCCCCCGGCAACGAGGCCCAGCCCCGCGCCCTTGATGACGGCGCGCCGTCCAACCGATTGATTGAAATATTTCACGGTTCCTCTCCGATCACAGGTTCTTGGTCTTTTCGGATTTCCGTGCGGTACTGCTGCGCAGCTTTCCACAGGGAGTCTGACCCTTGCTTGAGGTCTCAGCCGACGCCGAATGTAGCAGACCGCCCTTGGACCCGGAAGTCACCTTGCCCTGCAGGGCGGGGCTGCAGGATCGCATGCAGCGACCCGATAATCTCACCATATGAAATTTCGAGGCTTTACTTCGTCTTTGCCGGATCGCGGTGCACGGGATCGACCCAGAGCACGGTTTCCGGCTTCTCGACCGGCTCGATGTCGAGATTGATCGCCACCGCCTCGCCGTCGCTGCGCACCAACACGCATTCCAGAACCTCGTCGCGGCTGGCGTTGATTTCCTGATGCGGCACGTAAGGCGGAACGAAAATGAAATCGCCGGGACCGGCCTCCGCGGTGAATTGCAGATGCTCGCCCCAGCGCATCCGCGCCTTGCCCTTGACGACGTAGATGATGCTCTCGAGATGACCGTGATGATGCGCGCCGGTCTTGGCGTCGGGCTTGATGGTCACAGTGCCGGCCCACAATTTTTGCGCACCGACGCGCGCGAAATTGATCGCCGCCTTGCGGTCCATGCCCGCGGTCGAGGGCACGTTGGGATCGAGCTGGTCGCCGGGAATGACGCGGACGCCATCATGTTTCCAGCGCTCGGCGTCGCCGTGATGATGGGAATGATCGGCATGGGAATGATCGGAATGGGCGTGATCGTGCGATTTGGTCATGTCGCTGCTTTCCCGTGAACCTTGAGAACCAACGCTGGTCGGATCGAAAAGATCGGTCCAAGGACCGATCTTTTGTCGTTCGCAGCTCAGCCTTTCACATCCAGCAATTCGACGTCGAAGATCAGCGTCGCGTTCGGAGGAATGACGCCGCCGGCGCCGCGGGCGCCGTAACCCAGCGCGGGCGGAATGATCAGCGTGCGTTTGCCGCCGACTTTCATGGAGGCGACGCCTTCGTCCCAACCGGCAATCACCTTGCGTTGCCCGATCGGAAATTCGAACGGCTCATTGCGATCGACCGAACTGTCGAATTTCTTGCCCTTCTTGCCGTCCTCATAAAGCCATCCGGTGTAGTGCATCACGCAGATCTGGCCGGGCTTTGGCGCAGCGCCCGTGCCGACCTTGCTGTCGATAATCTGCAAACCTGAAGCTGTGGTCATGGGTTTTCCTGCGGTCTGGGCTGCTGCACCGGTTGGTGCAGCGAAGAGAAAGGCGCCAGCCATGGCGATGGCAAAGGCGATCGAGGGACATCGAAACTGCAAGCGTCTCATCATTCGGCTTTCCTTGTAATTGAGGGAAAAGAAGCAAATCCGCCCGCTCAATATCCGAGCGCGCAACCATCCTTGCGGGGATCGGAACCGCCGGTCAGCGTGCCCTTGTCCCAGTCGATCCAGATCGCCTGGCCGCCGCCGAGCGGCGGGACTACGCTGGTGGTCTGATGTCCAAGCTTCTTCAGGCCCTCGACGATAGCGGCGGGCACGCCGTCCTCGAGCTGATAGACATTTTCATAATGCAGGCCGCGAGGCATATCGATCGCTTCCTGCAGGTCGCAGCCGTAATCGAGCATGTTGGTCAGCACATGAACCTGCCCGACCGGCTGGTATTGCCCGCCCATCACGCCGTACGGCATCACCGCGCGGCCGTTCCTGGTTGCCAGCGCGGGAATGATGGTGTGCAGCGGCCGCTTGCCCGGCGCGATGCAGTTGGGATGGCCGGGCTGAATGCGGAAACCGGCGCCGCGATTTTGCAGGAGAACGCCGGTCTTGTTCGAGACGATCGCCGAACCAAAGGAGTGCGCAATTGAATTGATGAACGAGCAGACGTTGCGATCCTTGTCGACCACCGTGACGTAAATCGTCGAGGGATTCATCGGCGGCGACACTTTCGGCAGATCGAGCATGCCGTCCATGCGGATCTTGGGGGCATACTCGTCGGCAAACTCCTTCAAGATCCCGGCCACATCGACATTGACAAAGGCAGGATCGCCGATGCGCTGCTCGCGCATCATATAGGCGACCCGCGCGGCTTCGGCTTCGAGATGAAACCGCTCGACGCTCAGGCCTGCGAATTTCGTGAGATCGAAGCGCGACAGGATGTTCAGCATCACCAGCATGGTGATGCCCGGCCCGTTAGGCGGGCACTGCCAGACGTCGAGACCTTTATACATGGTGCCGATCGGCACCGTCGTTTCGGTGGTGTGCGCCGCGAAGTCGTCCATCGTGTGCAGGCCACCGATCCCGCGCAATGTCTCGACCATGTCCTCGGCGACCGCACCCTTGTAGAAGGCGTCGCGGCCGCCCTTGGCGATCGCCCGCAGCGTCTGACCGAGCTCGGATTGCCTGATGATGTCGCCGGCAACCGCTGGCCTACCATGCGGCAGCAGATAGCGCTCGGAGTTGGTGCCCTTCTTCAGCTTCTCGAAGCCGTTCTTCCAGTCGAACGCGATACGGGGCGCGACGACGTAGCCTTCCTCGGCGGCCTTGATCGCCGGCTGCAGCAAGGCATCGAGCCCAAACTTGCCGTGGTCGCGCAGAATGGTTGCCCAGGCGTCGACCGCGCCGGGGATGCTGACGGCATGCGCCGAGGTCAGCGGGATCGCATGCATCTTGCGCTCGAGGTACCATTCCGCCGTCGCGGCCATCGGCGCGCGGCCCGAGCCGTTATAGGCGACGATCTTGCCCTCGCCCTTCGGCTGGATCAGCGCGAAGCAATCGCCGCCGATCCCGGTGGATTGCGGCTCGATCACGCCGAGCAGCGCACATGCCGCTACCGCTGCGTCCGCGGCGGTGCCGCCGGAACGCAGCACCTCGATCGCCGTCAGCGCCGCCAGCGGGTGCGAGGTCGCCACCATCGCATTCCGCGAATGGACCGTCGACCGGCCGGCGAGATGGAAATTCCTCATGCCAAATTGCTCACTTTGTCGCAGTTTTCCTGCATTTTCCCCGGCCGATATCCGGCGCGGGTTTGCCGGGGGTTACTTGCCACATTCATCCGGTGCTGGGCAATGGCGGGAGGTGCATACCTCAATATCAGGGCCGTCCCTGCTACCGAACCCAGCCTTTCCCCTTCTCTGCCCCCCTGATAAACCAGCGACATGCCATTCAAGGTCGCCGCCTTCTATCAATTCGCCGCGCTGCCGGATTTTCGCAATTTGCGCGAGCCGCTACGGGCGATTTGCGCCGGTCTCAGGCTCAAGGGCAGCGTGTTGCTGGCCCATGAGGGCATCAACGGCACGCTCGCGGGCAGCGCTGAGGCCATCGGCGAGCTGGTCAACATGTTGCGCAACGGCGACCTGTTCGGCGGCCGGCTCGACAATCTCGAACTGAAATTCTCAAGCGCCGCGGCGTTGCCGTTTCGGCGCCTGAAGATCCGGCTCAAGAAAGAGATCGTGACCCTCGGCGATGCGCAAGCCGACCCGACGCGGCAGGTCGGCACGTATGTCGACCCCGCCGAGTGGAACGACTTGATCGCGGCGCCGGACACGCTCCTGATCGACACCCGCAATGCATTCGAGGTGGCGTTGGGCAGCTTCGAAGGCGCCATCGATCCCGGGATCAAGAGCTTTGGCCAATTCAAGGATTTCGCCGCTCGCCATCTCGATCCCGTGAAGCACCGCCGGATCGCGATGTTCTGCACCGGCGGGATTCGCTGCGAAAAGGCATCGAGCTATTTGCTGTCGCGCGGCTTTGCCGAGGTCTATCACCTCAAGGGCGGCATTCTGAAATATCTTGAAGGCATCCCGGAAGCGCAGAGCAGCTGGCGCGGCGAATGTTTCGTCTTTGACGAGCGCATTGCGCTCGGCCACGGGTTGCAGGAGCGCGGCATGGGACATCAATCCGATGAGTGACATCAAGACGCTCAATGATCGCATCGATACGCTGGAGGCCCGGCTGACGTTTCAGGACGACGCCATCGAGACGCTGAACAAGACCATCACCGAGCAATGGCTCAAGATCGACGCGCTCGCGCGGCAGCTCGTCCATCTCAACGAGCGTCTGCAGGAGGCCGAGACGCAGGTGCCGGGCGCCGCGAATGAACCGCCGCCGCACTTACTGATATTGCGGCTTGGCCAAGCCCGTCGCCGCAGTGTATCAGAGGCGGCACCTCGGCTTTCATTACTCCGTTCGGAACCAGCGTTTGACCCAGATTCGACCCATTAAACCCTTCCTTGAAGTACTTTCCGGCCGCAGGCAGCCGGTACCGCCGATCTGGATGATGCGGCAGGCCGGCCGTTACCTGCCGGAATATCGCGAGTTGCGGGCCAGGGCCGGCAGCTTTCTCCATCTTTGTTTCACGCCGGAATACGCCACCGAGGTCACGCTGCAGCCGATCCGCCGTTTCGGCTTCGATGCCGCGATCATCTTCTCGGATATTCTTGTCATCCCCTATGCGCTCGGCCGCTCAGTGAGGTTCGAAGCCGGCGAAGGACCGCGGCTCGATCCGTTGGACACACCGGAGAAAGTCGCGACGCTGGCGCCGCATGCCGACTTCACCAGGCTGGAGCCGGTATATGAGGCACTGCGACGCGTCCGCCGCGAACTCGATCCGAAAATTGCGCTGATCGGTTTCTGTGGCGCGCCGTGGACGGTTGCGACCTACATGGTGGCCGGGCAAGGCACACCGGATCAGGCGCCGGCGCGGCTGATGGCCTATCGCCACCCCGAGGCGTTTGCGAAAGTCATCGACGTGCTGGTCGAGAACTCGATCCAGTATCTGCTGGGGCAGCTTAAGGCCGGCGCCGACGTGCTGCAGATTTTCGACACCTGGGCGGGCGTCCTGCCGCCGCGCGAATTTGCGCGCTGGTCGACCGAGCCGACCCGCCGCATTGTCGAGGGCATACGAGGGAAAGTTCCCGACGCCAAGATCATCGGCTTTCCAAGAGGCGCCGGCGCGCTGTTGCCGGGATATGTGGAGGCGACCGGCGTCGATGCCGTCAGTATCGACTGGGCGGCGGAGCCAATCATTGATCCGCGAACGCGTGCAGAACCGCGTCGCCGTTCAAGGCAATCTCGATCCCCTGGCGCTGATCGCCGGCGGCGCCGCGCTCGATCGCGCGATCGATGATGTGCTTTCGAATTTCGCCGGTGGCCGGCTGATCTTCAACCTCGGCCACGGCATTCAGCCGGAGACCCCGATCGCCCATGTCGAGCAGATGCTGAAGCGGGTGCGGGCGTATCAGGGATAGAGGCTATCCCGGCCGGCTGCGCTCGATGAGATCGGCCGCGCCCTTCACCAGGAGTTCAAGCCCGACCGCGCGGCCGAGTTCGCGCGGGCGATCGGCGGGCCCGGAGCGCGAGGCTTCGATGAACAACCCGCCGGCTTCATCCAGCACCGAGGCAATCAGCGACATCTGCGCGCCCTCGATGGTGGAAAATCCGGCGATCGGCGAATTGCAGTGGCCGTTGAGCACCCACAGCACCTCGCGCTCGGCGTCGGCGCTGCGGTGCGCGGCGAGGTCATCGATCGCAGCCAGAATACCCCGCGTTTGCCAATCGTTGACGGCGCATTCCACCGCGACAATCCCCTGCCCCACCGCCGGCAGCATCTCCTGGATTGAAAATTCATAGGCGATGCGGCCGGCGAGGCCAACGCGCTCTAGCCCGGAGCGCGCCATGATCAGCGCGTCCGCAGGGCCATCCTCGCCGCCGTCAGGAAGCCGCTGCTTTTCCAGGTGATCGAGCTTGCGCACGCGGGTATCGGCGGCGCCGCGATAGTGAATCACCTCGACTTCCGGAAACAGCCGACGTGCATAGGCCGCACGCCGCACCGCATTGGTGCCGATCTTGAAACCCTTGCCGCGCGAGCGCCTGAACTGCTCGATCGAAACTCCCGGCCGCAGCACCAGGACGTCACTCGCGGAATCGCGTTTAAGCGTCGCGCCAATCACCAGCCCCGGAGTGTCCTCGTTGCCCGGCATGTCCTTGAGCGAATGCATCGCGGCGTGCAACTTTCCTGACCGGACCGCATCGCGGATTTCCGCCACGAATGCGCCGCCCTTGCCGCCGTGCTGCAAGAGCTTGCTGGTCTGGTCGGAATCGCCCGTGGTTTCGAACTTGACGATTTCGACATCGATCCCGGGAACGGCTGCGGCGAGATGCCGGGCAATTTCCTCGGTTTGGGCCAGGGCCATGGCGCTCTTGCGCGTGCCGATCCGCAGTCGAATTGCCACCACTCACGCTCCAGATCGATCCCGCCGCAGGAATTGCGGCCGACCGTGACCAGGCAAGATAGAACGCGCCGGTACCGGAATGCAAACGCCCCCGCGGGCCATTGGCTACCGCGCATCCTCCAAAATCATGTCGGATGCTTTCTCCGCGATCATGATGACCACGGCGTTGGTATTGCCCGACACCAGGTCCGGCATGACCGAGGCATCGACCACGCGCAGGCCTTCGATCCCGCGAAGGCAAAGCCGCTGGTCGACGACGGCGAGAGGATCATTTCCCATGCGACACGTCGACGTCGGATGGTAAATGGTGCTGCCGCGGGCGCGGCAATAACTCAATAGCGCCTCGTCGCTCACGACCTTTGCGCCGGGATCGACCTCCTCGACCACGTAGGGGCGGAGCGCCGGGGCCTGCAGGATATTCCGCAATATCTTCAGGCCTTCGACATTGGCGGTGCGGTCGACCTCGGTCGAGAGATAGTTGATCCGTATTTCCGGAGGCGCCGCAGGGTCAGCGCTGCGGATGCGAAGCGAACCGCGGCTTTCGGGTCGCAACTGACAGACCGACGCGGTGAAGCCGGAGAACGAATGCAGCTTTTCTCCCATCTTGTCGGTAGAGAATGGCAGGAAGTGAATCTGGATATCCGGTGTCGCAAGACGAGGATTGGTCCTGAAGAAGGCCCCCGACGTGCCCGCCGCGATCGTCAGCGGGCCAGTCCGGAACGCCGCATATTGCAGCCCGGTCAGGATCTTGCGGATGGGGTTGTTGACGATATCGTTAAGCGTGATGGGCTGTGAGCAACGCATCACCACCCTGACCTGCATGTGATCCTGCAGATCATGGCCAACGCCCGGTGCATCCAGCACGACATCGATGCCATGCTTGCGCAACAGATCCGCAGGGCCCACGCCGGAGAGCTGCAGCAACTGCGGAGAATTGAATGCCCCGCCCGAAATCAGGATCTCCTTGCGCGCCCGCGCCGTTTTCAAAATCCCGGCCTGGCGGTATTCGACCGCGACGGCACGGCGTCCATCGAACCCGATGCGCTGCGCCAACGCGGAAGTCTCGACGCGCAGGTTGTTGCGGCTCTTGGCGGAGCGGAGATAGGCGACCGCCGCACTGGCTCGTCTTCCGTGCCGGGTCGTGGTCTGGAAAAATCCGGCGCCTTCCTGCGACGCGCCGTTGAAGTCAGGATTGACCGGCAGGCCAGTCTCGGCCGCCGCCGCGATGAAGGCCGCAGAGAGCGGATCGGGATGCCCCAAATCGGAAACCGGCAGCGGGCCGCCAGCGCCGTGAAAATCATCGGCGCCGCGCTGCTGGTCTTCGGCTCTCCTGAAATAGGGCAGGACGTCGTCATAGCCCCAGCCATGGTTGCCATGCTGACGCCAGCGATCGTAATCCTCGTGCTGACCGCGGATATAAAGCAGGCCGTTGATCGAACTCGATCCGCCCAGGACCTTGCCGCGCGGCTGAAACACGCTTCGCCCGTCGAGTTCCGGCTCCGGCTCGGTCTGGTACATCCAGTTGACGGTCTTCTCCTTGAATAGCCTGCCATATCCGAGCGGCACGTGAATCCAGAGGTTGGTATCCCTTGGACCGGCTTCCAGCAGCAGCACCGAATTTTTTCCATCCGCGCTCAGGCGATTGGCGAGCACGCATCCAGCCGAACCTGCACCGACGATGACGTAGTCGAATTCGCAAAGTTCGGTGCTCAATGAGGCTTCAGGGCTCATGCTATCTCCTCGCACGCGGCGTCGCCTGCGCTGCCGATGCCAAAATGGAGTGGATGAGCTGCGCTCGCACCATCATCTGAACGTTCGCAGCGCACGCGGTCAATATACGGAACGGACCAGCCGCGGAATACCCGGCCCCGGCAACGCAACATCTCGGCAAAACGATGTACCGGCAAGCGCGGCCGCCTGATCCGGTTTCGACAATCAGACGGCCTGTCGTTAAGCGCTTTTCAAAAGCCGGCGGAACGCGCCCGCCTACTTGATTTCGACTTTGCCAACCTGATTCACCAGGCTGTTGGCCATGACGGGGTTGCCGTCGGACGCGACACTCATATTGCGCACAATGTCGCCGCCGCCGGGGATCGCCCAGCTTTGGAATTTCTCCGTACCCGGATCGAAGCGAACAACCGTATTGGGCTTGGCGTTGGATTCGCTGTACCACACCGCGCCCTTGGTAAAGACCATGCCGTAAGGTTCGGACTTCGGTCCGCTCGGCGATGGCCACTCCTTGACCGCGCCGGTTGCGAGATCAAGTTTGCCGATCATTCCCCGCGCAAAGTCGGCGTACCAGATCATGCCGTCGGGACCGATCGCGAGGCGCCGCGGCCGCGCACCCGCATCCGGCAGCGTGTATTCCTTGATCGCGAGCGTCTTCGGATCGATGGTGGCGATCTTGTTGGTGCCGAATTCTACAAACACGGGCACGCCCTGGGCGTTGATCTGGATCCCGTAGGGGCGGGACTTCGGCGTCGGCGGCGTAATGAGCTTGATCGCTCCGGTCGCGGGATCGAGACGGCCGACAAAGTTCGACTGTTGCACGGTAAACCAAAGGATCCCGCTCTGATCGAAATTAAGGGTGTGCGGATCCTTCGCCTTCGGATCCGGCAGCGGGTATTCGGTAACAAGGCCCGTCTTGGGGTCCAGCTTGCCAATCAACCCGGTGAGGTTGCCGGTGAACCAGATATTGCCGGCCTTGTCGTCGACCAGCCCGTGGGGGCCGGTGAACGCCGACTTGAGCGTATACTCCCTGATCGCGCCGGTCTTCGGATCGACCCGGCCGAGCTTGTTGGCGAGTTGGGCGGCCCACCAGATCGAACCGTCGCGGGCGCCCAGCGGATCGTGCGGACGTGCGCCCTGGGTGGGGACGTCCCACATCTTGATATCGACCTTCGCAGGACCATCGATAAGGACCGCCTCCGGGCGCTTGCGCTCCGGGAAACTCTTGATGAGGTAGTCGGTCATCGCTCCCCATTCTTCGGCGGGCACCGGCGCCTGCATGTTTTGCATCATGCGAACAACCGTCAGCCAGCCTTCCGGAGTATAGCCGATACGTACCCGGTTGATGTCGTGGCAGCCGTTGCAGGTGTCGACGAACCTTTGCTTGCTCGGGCCGTCCGGCCAGTCCTTCGCGGTGTACTGCGCATGCGCGACGGACGTGCCGAGAAGAGCCGTCCCGAGGACAACCATGGCCAACAGAAATATCGTCGATTTGCCGCGCATCATCAGTCTCCCCAGGGGCATGGTTCATGACCAAGCCGTTTGATATTCGTTGGCTTCAGCTAGACTGCGATGATAGCACCCGTCAAGCTTTCGGCATGCGACAAGGACCCGCAGTGAAGTTGAACTTCACCCATCGTTCCAGCCACTTTTCGGTGAATGCCTCATCCTACGGCAGACTGCCAGCAAATGGCACGCGCGGTTCGGAAGGGATCGCTGCGGTCGAGCTTTGAGCCAAGCCGATCCAGTTTCGACAATGTGAAAATCCGGCTCGCGAAAACCGGTTGGGCGCTCGGAGCTGCATCGCAGAACCATCGGGCGATACGATTTTGCGCGACCCCGACGGGCTTGCAGATATGTATCGATGCGCCGAATGATCGCTCCGTGGTTCGCAGAGATCATGTGATCGGACGATGGGCGCGTCCTGTTTCAAATCCTGGTGCCGGTGGCCTTCTCCCTTCGCTCGCCACGCCGGCATGTGGTCTTTGAAGACGACGAATGACGCCCGGGGGTGTTGACCCGCAGTTCGACGGAACGGCGATTGCCCCATTGGCCCGCCAAGCGATCTTGCGAGCGCGGGTCACTCTTAGGCGAGATGGAAGCCGCGACCGGCCATCAGAATCATCGCTTCTTCTCATGCGTTAAGAGTATGCTTATTGGGATGCGGAGACCGCTTATCCGCGGTCCCTGCCAAGCACGGTTTGCCTGGGTGATGGACAATCAACGGGCGGCGCAGTCAAGCCAAGGCAAGGCAACAGGGAGGATCTGACCGAGCCCGCTCCCGTAAAACTCGAAATCCTGAAGGTCCACGAGATGAAATCCAGACAAGAAGAAGCGCCTCGCGAAAATGAGCTCCTCCCGATTTTGGAGCAACGCCTGGGACGGCTGTACGCGCGGCAACGTCTGGGAATTGAAACCGATCATGAAGCCCGAATTTTTGGCTACGGCATCAATTTTTTCCACATCGAGAATTGGTACTCCGTTCATTCAGTCATACGGGCAATACTGAAGCTGACCGGATTGTATTGGCGCGGGCGCAGGAATGCGGAACGCATCGTTGTAAGGACGAACGACATCCGATCCGCGAGGTTGCCGCGGCTATTTGACGGTTTCACGATCCTTCACATCAGCGACACCCATGTCGATATGAATCAGCGGGCAATGCAGCGGCTCGGCGAGATCGTCTCCGAACTGCAGTATGACCTGTGCGTCCTGACAGGCGACTATCGAGGCAAGACTTTCGGAGCCTACGATGCTGCGTTGAAAGGAATGACGCGAGTGATGGGCCACCTGAGGCAGCCTGTATTTGGCGTGCTCGGCAATCACGATACCATCCAGATGCTGCCAGGGCTGGAAGCCATGGGCATAAGAATGCTGCAAAATGAGTGCGAGGTCATAAGACGCGGCGATCAGGCAATCTATCTGGCCGGAATTGACGATGCGCATTACTTCAGAGTCGACAACATCGAAAAAGCCGGAGCGCAGATTCCGGAAAGCGCATTCGCCATCCTGTTGTCGCATACGCCCGAAATCTTTCGTCAGGCTGCGCACGCCGGCTTCGATCTGCTCTTGAGCGGACATACTCATGGAGGTCAGATCTGCCTGCCAGGGGCAATACCTCTGACACTCGACTCGGTGCTGCCGCGGCGGATGGGAGCGGGAGCCTGGCGGTACCGCGACATGGCCGGCTATACCTCCACAGGTGCCGGATCCAGCGTAGTCGCCGTACGTTTCAATTGTCCGCCGGAGATCACCCTGCATCGTCTCTACTGCGACTGATGGTGGAATCAGTACGGCTCGTCACGGAGACGCAGATCGTAAAGCAAGCGGGACAAGATCAACTCGCCGAGAACGAAGACGCCGACACCGATCACCACATCAATCGTCGTCAGCGAGAGCGTTTCTTTGCAAACCAGCAGTGGCAAAAGGGATTCGGGCACTTGATCCAGCAAGATTGCCCGACTGCTGGACGGAAACCTCAAGCGGCGTTTCACGAAGCTGGAAAACAGATCGCCGGTCATGGCCAAGGCCGCCACAAGTCCACCCGCCGCGAGGCTCACGCCAAGCAGGGGCGCAACAACGGCCGTAGTGAAAACCGAAATCACTACGCCGCGAACGGTCTTTGACGGCCCTAACAATGGCTGCCCATCAAAGAAACGCGCGCCCGCATCCAGCGGAAATGCAAGACGGGCTCCCAAGATTTTTTTCGCGACAACAGGCGCTCCGTTCGCGAGCGTCAAGAGCAAAATCGATTGCAAAAGCGGCCAGGTATGCATTCAGCTATACTGCTTTATGTCTGCTTCCCCACGGTCTCCTCGACGATCGCACCCTCTGCGATGAACGGCGGAGGTTCGGATTGGATGAAAAAGCCTATCAGCGCCGCATCGTACGTTGCAGCATGCTTCCAACTGCCCTGTTCCAGGGCAGCACCTGTTGATGCAGCTCAAATCCGCTTCAGCGAAGGCAACGGTCCTTTGAGCGGAGCGACATCGCTCCGGTACGGCGATGGATGTCGGCCGCGCCCACGATCAGACGCCGACACCGGATCTGGCGAGGCTGCCGAATGTCATTGCGACCCCACATATCGACGGGGCCCCCGCCCGCGATCGAAAACCAGTCGATCGAGACCGTTCGTCAGGTCGAAGCGATTACCAATGGCAACGCCATGCCGGTATAGCCGGACGGATTGCGGCACCCGGGCACGAATAGAAGACGGCGGTCACGCTCCGTAAACTACCATCCTTAAGACAATATTCCCGTATCGTCGCTACGCTCCGAACGCCACAGATACGATTTGTTAAAGTTTTTTGGACTTCGGAACAGCTCGCCCGATGACTGCGCCTCGCAACAAGATGGCCCGCCCGCGCAAAGCGCGCGGGGTTGAAGCCCTGCTCGCCCTCAGCCAGGTCGCGCTCGACAGCATGGCGCAGGGGGTCTGCGTCTATGACGCGGACAACCGGGTCGTGTTGTTCAATCGCCGCTACCTCGAAATGTTCGACATGTCGGCCGACGTCGTCCGGCCCGGGATCAGCTACCGTCAGGTGCTCGAACACAGCGCTGCACGCGGCAATCTTGTCCCGGAAACGGTCGAAGACCTGTGGCGCACGCGCATTGCCTTGATCTCCGCCAGGAAGCCGCTCAGCATCGAACAACAGCTCCCGAGCGGCGTGGTCACGACGCTCGACATAAGGCCGCTACCGAATGGCGGCTGGATCACCGTCAGCGACGACATTACGCACCGCGCCAAGCTCGAAGCCGCTTTGCGCGTGCAGACCGAACGCATCGAGTATGCCGTGGCCACCATGGCCTCTCCATGTTCGGCACCGACGAAAGACTGATCGTCTGCAACAGGCAATATCTCGAGGTCTATGGACTTGACCCCGAAATCGTCAAGCCCGGCATCACCCACCGCGAGGTGATCGAGCATTGGGTCTCCAGAGGAAACGCGCCAGGGCTATCGGCGGAAGGCCTCTACAACCGGCGCACGAATGAAATCCGCAACGGCAACTCTCGTCCCGGATTCCTCAATCGCGCCGACGGCTGTGTCATTCAGGTGATCTCACGGCTGATGCCGGATGGCGGCTGGGTCAGCGCGTGCGAGGACGTCACCGAGCGGCTGCGCTCGGAAGATGCGCTGAAGCAGCAAAATGTCCTGCTCGACGTTGCACTTGAGAACATGGCCAACGGGCTCTGCGTCTACGACAAGGATATGCGGCTGCTGGTTTGCAACAAGAATTATCTCGATATTTATGGCCTCGCGCCGCACGAAGCGAAACCTGGCACCCATCTATCCGACCTGATCCGCACGGTGATCCGGCATGGCGTATACCCCGCTGATTTCGCCATCGACGATCTCTTTGACGACTTGCGCCAGCGACTCTCGGGAATGAAGGATCTGGCGGTACAGCGTCGCATGTCCGACGGACGGCTGCTCGCCGTGCGCTATCGCCCGCTGCGCGACGGCAGCTTTGTCGCAACTTACGCCGACATCACCGAACGCGAACGCGCACTTGAGGAGCTAAGCGAACAATATCGGCGTTTCGATGCGGCGCTGAACAACATGTCACAGGGCCTGTGCATGCTCGACAGCAATCTGCACGTCATCGTCTGCAACAAGCGCTATGTCGACATGTACCGGCTGTCGCCGGAGATCGTGAAGCCCGGCATCGGCATGCGCGAGATCATGGAGCACAGCTGCGCGCTCGGCAATCATCCCGGCACTACCGCACAACGGCTCTACGACGACTATGTCGAGACGCTCAAGCAGGGCGGGCATACGCTGCATCGCCATCTCGGCGACGGCCGCATCGTCAAGCTCGATCATCATCCGATGCAACATGGCGGCTGGGTCATCACCTACGAGGACGTCACCGAGCGCCACAAAGTCGAGGCACGCGTGGCGCACATGGCGCGACATGACGCGCTGACCGACCTGTCGAACCGCGTGTTGTTCCGGGAAAGGATGACCGAAGGGCTGAGAGAGGTTGCCTCGCAAGGTGGTACGATGGCGGTGCTGTGCCTCGATCTCGACAACTTCAAGAGCGTGAACGACCGCCTGGGTCACGCCGTTGGCGACAGGCTGCTGCGCTGGGTCGCCGAACGCCTCCAGGAATGCGTCGGCGAGCACGACACCATCGCGCGCCTCGGCGGCGACGAGTTCGCGGTGTTGCAGCGCGGGCAGCAGCCGCAATCGGCCGAACAACTTGCCCGCCGCCTGGTCGAGATCATTGGCCACCCGCCGCCGCTTGAAAACCAGATCGTCCATATCGGCGTGAGTATCGGGATCGCGATCGCACCCGACCATGGGATTGACCCGGACGAGTTGATGAAGTGCGCCGACCTCGCGCTGTATCAGGCCAAGGCAAGGGGACGCGGAGCCTATCAGTTGTTCCGGCCCGAGATGGAGGCGCAGGCGCTGTCGCGGCATATGCTGGAGACCGACTTGCGCCGCGCGCTGGCGGCCGGCGAGTTCCATCTCGCGTTCCAGCCACAGATTCGTCTCGGCACGGACGAGTTAACCGGCTTCGAGGCATTGCTGCGGTGGAATAGCGCCGCGCGCGGCGCGGTTTCGCCCGGCGAGTTCGTCCCGATCGCGGAGGAGACCGGGCTGATTGTGCCGCTGGGCGAATGGGTGCTGCGCACCGCCTGCGCGACGGCGACGAAGTGGCCGGACCACATCAGGGTTGCGGTGAACTTGTCGCCGGTGCAGTTCCGCGCGCGCGGTCTCGTCACCATGGTCACGAGCGCGCTTGCTACCGCGGGCCTCGACCCAAGGCGGCTTGAGCTCGAGGTCACCGAGACCGCGCTGCTTGAAGACGACGCGGCAACGGTCGCCATCCTGCATCAATTGCGCGCGCTCGGGGTCCGCATCAGCCTGGACGATTTCGGCGTCGGCTACTCCGCGCTGGGCTATTTACGGAAATTTCCTTTCGACATGATCAAGATCGACCGCTCCTTCGTTGGAACGCTCGGTGAATCCCATGAGAGCGGAGCTATCGTTCGCACCATTGCGAGCCTCGGCGCAAATCTTGGCGTCGAGACGACCGCGGAAGGCGTCGAAACCGCTGAGCAGCTCGAACTTGTGCGCCAGGCCGGCTGCACTTCGGTGCAGGGTTATTATATCAGCCGTCCTCGTCTTGCCGCCGACGTTGGACACCTCATCGAACAATTGAACCCCATCCATCGCGTCGCCTGACACGAGCGGCATCGTTCGAGAAAGGGATGCGTCTAGTGGGCGCACCCCAAAGCTGATTCTCCATGCTCATCCGGCGGATCAACGTACAGCGGCTTCGTGGCAGAAGCATCAGCCTGTATATGCTCGCGATGCGCGGCGGGCTTTCCGTCGGCAGTTTATTGGCAGGCGTATCCGCAAGGCTGCTGGGAGTGCGTTACGCGCTGTTGATCAACGGCGTCCCCGCTGTGGCGACGCATTTTATCGTCGGACGACGGCGGCTACGCGGTAGACTGCCGCCCACCATACCGACGCTGATGTCGCATTGATCACCTCCAGGAAGCCAGCCGGTCGCCAATGCTTGACAAAGATCAAGGAAACCCACCGCTCCGGGCATATCCTTTTTTGTAACCCAAAGGAGCATTTGTCATGGCGGAAGCAGCTACGAAACTACCCACTAAGACGGAAGCGCCTCAGGCTGCACAGGTTAGCAAGACTACTGACTGGCAGCCCTTCGAGGCTCTGCGCAAGCAGGTCGATCGACTATTTCATGATTTCCAGGGCGGATTTCTGCAGGCCCCGCTGTTTCGTCCGCTATCGGATGTCGAGGCGTTCTGGCGCCGCGACTTTGGCTTCAACGTCACGCCGGCTATCGATATTGTAGAGAAGGATACGGCATTCGAAGTAACGGTCGAGTTGCCCGGCCTTGATGTCAAAGATATCGACGTTCGACTTGCCAACGGCATGCTGACCATCAAAGGCGAAAAGCGGGAAGAAAAGCAGGAGAAAACCAAGGATCGTTACGTGTCCGAACGTCGCTACGGCTCGTTCCGACGCTCGCTGCAGGTACCTGGCAGCGTCGACTCCGAGAAGATCGGATCCAGCTTCAAGAACGGCGTCTTGACCGTCACCCTTCCGAAGTCTCCCGAAGCCCAGAAGAAGCAGAAGACGATTCCCGTAACCGCGAAATAGACAGAACCAGCGCTCTCGCCGTGTCGATAGCGGGCGATGAGGCCGCTGGGTTCGATTACACCACGAGGACAAAGAGGCGGTCATGGCCCACAAGCAAATCCTGTTTCACTCCGCCGCCCGCGAAAAAATCCTGCGCGGAGCGACGCTGCTTGCCGATGCGGTCCGCGTCACGCTGGGCCCGAAATCGAAATCGGTTCTGATTCAAAAGAGCTGGGGCGCACCGATCGTCTGCAACGATGGGGTGACCATCGCCAAGGAATTCGATCTTAAGGACGCCGAAGAGAACCTTGGCGCCCAGGTGCTGCGCCAGGCCGCGGAAAGAACCGGCGATGTCGTCGGCGACGGCACCAGCACCTCGACCATCCTCGCCCATGCGATTCTTGCCGACGGCGTTCGCAACGTCGTGGCTGGCGCCAGCGCCATCGATCTCAAGCGCGGGCTCGACCGGGCCGCGCACACCGCGATTGCGGCGCTTCATGCGATGTCGCGTCCCGTCAAGACGAAAGCCGAGAAGGCCCAGGTCGCGACCATTTCGGCCCACAATGACCCCGCAGTAGGGGCCCTCGTAGCCGACGCCCTCGAGAAGGTTGGTGGCGACGGCGTGATTTCGGCGGAGGAATCCAAGACCACGGAAACCACGCTGGACGTCGTCGAGGGCATGAAATTCGACCGTGGCTTCATATCCCCCTACTTCGTCACCGATGCGGAGCGGATGGAGGCCGTGCTGGAAGACCCGTACGTGCTGCTTTGCGACCACAAGATCGGCGCGCTGCGCGATCTGATTCCCCTGCTTGAGCAGGTCGCCAAATCGGGGCGGCCGTTGTTGATCATCGCCGAGGATATCGAAGGCGAGGCGCTCGCGACCCTGATCGTCAACCAGCTCCGAGGTGTGCTCAAGGGATGCGCGGTCAAGGCGCCCGGTTTCGGAGATCGCCGCAAGGCGATGCTGGAAGACATCGCGGTACTGACCGGCGCGCAAGTGATCTCCGAGGACCTGGGATTGAAGTTGGAAGGCGTGACGCTGCAGCAGCTCGGGCGGGCGGCACGCGTGGTCGCGGACAAGGAAAATACGACGCTGATCGGCAGCGGCGGTGACCGGACCCGGATCGACGGCCGGATTGCGCAGATCAGGCGCGAGATCGAAAAGACCACCAGTGACTATGATCGGGAAAAGCTCGAGGAACGTCTCGCCAAATTGTCCGGCGGTGTAGCCGTGATCCGTGTCGGGGCTCCGACTGAAGCAGAAATGAAGGCGAAGAAGGAAGCGCTGGACGATGCCATCAGTTCCAGCAAGGCTGCCGTAGCCGAGGGGATCGTCCCCGGCGGCGGTCTGGCGCTTCTCAAATGCATCGACGCGGTCGCCCGCGAGGAGACAGCCTGCGAGGGCGACGAGAGAACCGGCGTTCAGATTTTGAAGCGAGCATTAGAGGCCCCTGCCCGCCAGATTGCCGAGAATTCGGCGGTCGACGGCGGCGTCGTCGTTTCGCGAATGTTGGGCGGCCAGGGAAATTTCGGTTTCGATGCTGCGCGCAAGGAATACGTCGACCTCGTCGAGGCCGGCATCATCGATCCTGTGAAGGTGGTTCGCACGGCCCTGGAAAACGCGGTGTCCGTCGCCAGCGTGCTGCTGCTCACCGAAGCAACCATGACGGAAATTCCCGAGACCAAGCGCGAGCGGCCGGCTGAACCCGAAATGGCCATATGATCGTGAACTGGCAGGTCAAAGCTGCATCGGAGGCAACAATGGATCTTAAAGAGGCTATCTACAACCGCCGTGCCGTGCGCAATTTCACGGCTGAACCAGTTGATGAAGCCATCGTTCGGCAGCTTATCGAGGCTGCTATTCAGGCGCCGAGTGCGGTCAACCAGCAGGCCTGGACGTTTTCCATCGTCCGAGACGGAGCGTTGCTAGCGCGCATCTCGCGTGAGGCGAAGGCCTACATGCTTCGCAGCTCGCCGGTCGCAGCGGCCTCGCCACATTTCCAGGAGCTATTGGGCAATCCGGAGTTCGACATTTTCTATCATGCACCCGCGCTGATCGTCATTTCGGCGCCGGCAGAGAGCCACTGGGCCGTCGAGGATTGCGCTCTTGCGGCGGAGAATATGATGCTGGCCGCCTGCGCCGCAGGACTGGGAACATGCTGGATCGGCTTTGCGCAATCGTGGCTTGGGACGCCGGAGGGGAAAGCGGCGCTGAAACTGCCCGACAGCAGCAAGCCCGTCGCTCCCATAATTGTGGGACACCCTAAATCTCCGGCACCGGCCGTTCCGAGAAAAGAGCCGAAAATCAACTGGGTTTCCTGAGTCTTCCGGATCCCTGAGCCTTCTGGGGCCTGTGCCGCGCGCTTCCGTTCCAGCTCATGGCGGTGACGACGTATTGCGGCGATCGACTTCCTCCGTGAGCGCTATCAGCCCCGGCGCTATGGTGACCGGGATTGCTGTTCCGCCCAGGCGACGCAACGATTCAGGCAGCTGGGCAAGGGCATGCGCCGCCCTTTGACGGATGTCAGCCAATGTCGGGGGCGAAGCAAGCCGCTGGCCGCTGCGCATGACCGGTATCAGCAGCGGCACGCCGGCCTGTCGATCATCCAGAAGAGCCAGCACGTCGCCGGTCATGCGGGCGTCGTCTCCAAAGCTGCGCCAGACCTGTTTGCGGCCAGGCCACGTAGCCTTTCCGGTCGATCGCTTGCGTCGCGCAATTCCCGCATATTCCTGGAGCTTGTAGGCGCAATCGAACGCCGGCGCATCGGAGGATGTGGTCAGGCTGGTGCCGACACCGAAGCCGTCGATCGGGGCATTTGCATCCAGCATCCTCACAAGCTCGTCCTCGTCGAGGCCTCCGCTTGCAAAGATCGTCACGTCCTGAAGGCCTCCCTCGTCCAGAATGCGCCGGACGCTCTTCGACAAAGCGGCCAGGTCACCGCTGTCCAGACGGACCCCATGCACGGCAATCCCCTCTTGCTTCAGGCGAGGCGCCAGATCGACGACCTTTCGGGCTGCGGCTTCCGTATCGTAGGTGTCGATCAGCAAGACCAGATTGTCAGGCCGCGAGTGGGCAAACGCCGAGAATGCGGAGGTTTCATCGTCGTGCGCCTGGACGAAAGAATGAGCCATGGTCCCGAAGATCGGAATGCCGAAATCCTTCCGGGCAAGAACCGTCGCGGTTCCGGCAAATCCCGCCAGATAACTGGCCCGTGCCGCCATCAGCCCCGCTTCTGCGCCATGCGCGCGTCGAAGCCCGAAATCGATCAGCTGCTTGCCGGGAGCTGCAAGGACCATGCGCGCCGCCTTGGAAGCGACCAGCGATTGAAAATGCAGGATGTTGACCAGGCGGGTTTCGACCAGCTGGGCCTGCGGGAGCGGCGCGGCCACGCGGAGGATCGGTTCGTTGGCAAAGAAAATGGTGCCTTCCGGCATGGCATCGACGTCGCCGGTGAAGCGCAGGCTCGCGAGGTAGTCGAGGAAACCGTCCGTGAAGCGATAGTTTTGGCGCAGCCAATCGATCTCTTGCTTCGAGAATTGCAGGTTCTCAAGAAAGTCGATCGCCTGCTCGAGTCCGGCCGCCATGAGAAAGCCCCTGCGAGGTGGAAGCTTCCGCACAAAGAACTCGAACACGGCCGTATCCGTTTGGCCGTGATCCAGGTAGGCCTGGAGCATGTTCAGTTGATACAGATCAGTCAATAGCGCGCTTGTCGCGGGATACATGTGGCCAATCCAATGCAGCCGACCCAGGACCTTTCGCCGATCGTAAGGGGACGTTCGGAAGAGATCGGTCACCAAGTTGCATGGTTCACGCAATCGTGGCTGGTCTGGTGGCCGGGAAGCGCTTCAGAATCGACAACACTTCCTGATCGCTGACTTGACGGAAATCTCGATAGAAATAGCCGATCGCCCCGAATAGCTCAGGCGTTTCAAGGCAAATCAAGGTATCGACTTCCTTGCGCAATTGCGCGATCGTGTCGTGCGGAGCGACGGGAACGGCAAGCACCAATTCCTTCGGTTTGCGCTGGCGGATGGCCTGCAATGCGGCCCGTGTCGTCGCACCGGTAGCGATACCGTCGTCGATGACGATCACGACCTGGCCCGCAACCTCGGCCCGAGCGCGTTCGCCGATGTAGAGTTGGCGCCGGCGCTCGATCTCCGCAAGCTCCTCTGCGCACACCTCGTCGAACTGATGCGCGGTCGTACCTGAAAGCTCGATGACCTCCTCGTTGCGGACCACGATCGGCGCAGCACCATCTACCACCGCTCCCATCGCGAGCTCCGGCTGGGTCGGTACCCCGATCTTGCGGACTAGGATCAGGTCAAGCGGGGCCTCAAGTGCCGCAGCAACCTCCGCGGCGACGGGGACACCGCCGCGCGGCAAAGCGAGCACGACGGGTTGACGGTTCTTGTAGCTTGAAAGCGCTTGCGCCAGCCTGTGGCCGGCGTCTGATCTGTCCCTAAACACCATCATCTGCGGGCATCCAGATAGCTGGCATCTGCTTTCGCCGAGGTTTGATTTGCACTGACAAGATGGCTTTCAAACCAATCAGCGGCGAGCTCGATGACGGATTCCAAGGCACCGGGTTCTGGAAAGAGATGAGTCGCGCCCGGAACGATTTGGATCGTCCTTTCGCCTTCCAGGCGCTCCAAGGCCCATTGGTTCAATTCGATCACGCCGAAATCGGCACCACCCACGATCAGAAGCGTCGGAGCCGTGACATGGGCCAGCGCATCACCTGCAAGATCAGGACGGCCGCCGCGCGAAACTACCGCGCCAATGCGATTGGCGAGGGCGCTGGCCGCAACGAGCGCCGCTGCCGCGCCCGTGCTCGCGCCAAACAATCCGATCGGCAAATGGCCGACATCCGGCTCACCAACGACCCAGCGCACCGCCTGGGTCAGCCGCTGAGCGAGAAGCTTGATGTCGAACACATTCCTCCGGTCACCCTCTTCCTGGGGCAGCAGGAGGTCGAACAGAAGCGTCGCCATCCCCCGACGATTGAACGCCTCCGCAACTCGGATATTCCTTGGGCTGAACCGGCTCGATCCGCTGCCATGTGCGAAGATAATCATTGCGCGGGCTTGGTCCGGACGGTTCAGGGTGCCGGCCAGACCAAGTGGCGGGATCAGCACTTCTCGCGAAATCGGCCGCTTCTTGCTCTCTTCTTCACGGCTGGCTGCGGGAATCTGGGGCATGACTGGACACCTCCATTCCATTTAGAAGAAAGGCTACCTCTCGGGTCGGAACAGACCTTGATCAGGGTCAAGCCGGGCTGGAGGGCTCCGGCTAGTTATTTTTGATGGTACTCTTGCAATCGCTGCCGCGGGCAGGCCGATCGGATCCGGATACGCCCACTCTCGGTGACAAAGTCCGGTTTCTCAGCGATCCGGCGGCGTATGCGTGCGTCCCCGAACAGGTGGTCACGCGCGAGACCCATATGTCCTGGGTGTTCATGGCGGGCGACCGCGTTTACAAGCTTAAGAAACCCGTTCGCTTCGCCTATCTCGATTTTTCAACCCTGGACCGGCGCGCAGCGGCCTGCCGCGCGGAAGACCTGCTGAACCGGCGGCTGGCTCCGGATGTCTATTTGGGCGTCGTGCCACTCACGCTTTCGGCAACAGGCCTCGCGATCTCAGGCGATGGGCCTGTCGTGGATTGGCTGGTCGTCATGCGCCGGCTTGAGGAGAATGAGACGCTCGAGGCAGCCTTGCACGGAGGCTGGTTGAGGCCGACACAGATCGATCGACTGGCGACCACGCTCGGCACGTTTTACGCGCACGCGCCTCGAGTTCAGCTTGAACCTGACTCCTATGTCGTCGGGTGGCAGAAGGCGCTCGCGGCGAACTGCCGCGTGCTGTTCAATCCCCGCTTCGGCTTGCCCTTGGGATGCGTGGAGCGGGTCGCACAGGTTCAGCGCCGGTTTACATTGCAGCGATCCGCCCTGCTGCGCGAGCGGATCTGCGCGCGGCGGCTCGTCGATTCCCATGGAGACCTTCGCCCCGAGCATATCTGGCTGCGCAAGCCCATCACCATCATCGATTGCCTGGAATTCGACCCAAAGCTGCGGGCAAACGATCCTCTCGATGAAATTGCTTTCCTGCATCTTGAGTGCGAACGCCTCGGCGGCCTGTGGGCTGCCGAGCGGATCAGGCGGCGCTTGGCGCGTGCCCTGGAAGACGACGCTGCAAGCGGGCTTTTCCTGTTCTATCGCAGTCATCGGGCGATGCTGCGCGCGCGCCTGTCGATTGCCCATTTGCTCGATCCCACCCCCCGCACCCCGGAGAAATGGCCTCGCCTTGCACGGGTCTATCTCAAGCATGCCGCAGTCGATGCCGGGCGGCTCGAACGTATTCTTGACATGGCTCGAAAGGTAGGCCGCGCGCCTGAGGGAACGTCAGGCTGGTCGAGTTAGAATACCAGCAGATCGCCAAGCGGCTTATCTTCGTGGAGCCGACGGATGGCCTCCGCCAGCAACGGTGCCGCCGGCACGATGTCGAGTTTATCGCGCACCGGACCGGCCGGCAGACGGAATGCCGGAACGACGTCGGTGGCGATGATGCGATCGATGGCCGGATCGGCAAGCGCCGTTTCGGCCCCGGGCATGAACAGCCCGTGGGCAACGCATGCCAGGACCCGCCCGGCGCCGCGCGCACGTGCGGCCCGCGCCGCCCGCACCAGCGTCCCACCCGTGCTGACGAGATCATCGACGATGATGCAGGTCGCGCCGGCGACATCGCCCACGAACAGGTCGCCCGAAACAATCCCGGCGCTGCGGTGTTTCTCGGCGAAAGCCTTGCCGACCGGACGGCCAATCGCCGTTTCCAGCGCCTCCCGCAACAGCTCCGCCCGCTTTCCGCCTCCCAGATCCGGCGAGATGACGCAAAGAGGTTCCTCCCCCACGGCTGCCTTGATCCGGGCGATCATCAGCGGCGCCGCCGTGAGCGCTACCGCGCGGCAGCGAAATGCATTTTCGAACGCGGCTTCGTTATGTACTTCGAGCGTTACGACGGCATCGCAGCGCATCGCCTCGAAAAGCGCAGCGGTGTAGCGCGTGGTGACCGGATCGTTCGCCTTGGTGCGGCGATCCTTACGCGCATAACAGAGATAAGGCGCAACCGCCGTTACCCGCCGGGCCCCGGCGTCTTTCAGCGCTCCAATGAAGAACAGCAACCGGCAGAGCTTGTCGTTGGCGCTCTGTTGTGGACCACCGTGGAGGCTGTGGATCACGTAGACGTCGGCACCGCCAACCGGATCGAGTGGTCTTGCCTTATGCTCACCATCCTCGAACTCCCGCTCTTCATGTGCGCTGAGGTGATGACCGAGCAAATTGCTTACGTCGCGTCCAAGCTCGCTCGTGCCGTTCAAGGCAAACAGTCGAAGGCGGTTACTTACAACGCGTCCGACGGCGGCAGGGTCCCAAATCTGTCCTTCCATCGCAGCACACCTCATTCGTCTTCAAACAACGGTGATGGAGGCCGCTGGTGAGGCTCGGCAGGTTCTATCGGTGAGTTATCCTCCGCGGGGAGTTCTCGCTCCATCTCGACGGGCTCTTCTTCGAGCAATTTGGGGGCCTCATCGGTCTGTTCCGAATAGGAGCCTCGCCTGCTCCGCAGACGAGGTGGTCCACGATCTGAACCGTTGCCGATCGAGATAGGCATAGTAAAATTCCTTCCCTGATGCATCTTCTAAGGATTGGATGCAATTCAACGCTTGATTTAGGTCAATTTCGCCCCCCGGGGAGACGCCCTTCTGGAAAGCGCGAACTCAGCCGCTTCCATCCTTCGATCCGCACGGCTTGATTCCGATCAACTGGTTGGGCACGCTATCTCGTATACAGGTTTTAAACCGGCAATTCTGCGGGTGGCGTTACATGGTTATTTCCTGGAACCCCAAATTTCGCAGCAAGTTTGGAATATGCGGATTTGACTATTTCCAGGCATCTCATGCGACGGGAGAGACAAATGTCGACCAAAGATCCCATCAACTGGATGCTGTCCAATGCCATCGAGGCGCTCGCCCGCGCCGAGCGCTTGCAACAGCAGTTCCTGAATCTTCAACCCTTGACCGGGACACGCGAGCCGAGCTGGGAACCACCCATCGACGTGCTGGAGACTGACAGGGAAATTCTGATATTGATCGCGTTGCCGGGCGTCGATCCCGATGAGGTCGTGGCGGTGATCGACAAGGGAGCACTCGTCGTCAGCGGACGCCGGGTGTTGCCTGCGGAACTCCGCAACGCGCGTATCCTGCGTCTCGAACTGCCTCAGGGCCGGTTCGAGCGTCGCATTCCCCTGCCGTCCGGCCGCTACACCATCACCCGTTTTGCCGCCAACGGCTGCGTCGGCTTGCGCCTCGCCAAGTCCAGTTGAGGAGATGCCGCATGGCCAATGAATCAAGCGGACCTGCCCCCGGAGCCACCAGCTCCCCTGATCAAGCGGCTCCAATTCCGGGAGATGCTCTGATCATCGTGCCCGTACGCAATACTGTTCTGTTTCCCGGTGTCGTCATCCCCATCACGATAGGAAGACCGAAATCGGTCGCGGCCGCGCAGCAGGCGGTGCGTGAACAGCGGCCGATCGGAATTCTGCTCCAGCGCGATCCGGAGTTGAGCGAACCGGGACCTGACGACCTGTATCGCGTCGGCACCATGGCCAATATCGTGCGCTACATCACCGGACCGGATGAAAGCCACCATCTCGTCTGCCAGGGCGTTCAACGCGTCCGGGTGCTTGACTATCTTCCGGGCACTCCGTTTCCGGTTGCCCGGGTTCTTCACATACCCGAGCCGACAACCAGCTCGCCGGAGATCGAGGCGCGTTTTCTGAACCTACAGCGGCAGGCTATCGAGGCTGCGGAGCTGCTTCCGCAGGCCCCGCAGGAGTTGATCGCTGTCCTTCAGGCCACCACCTCGCCCTCGACATTAGCGGACCTTGCGACGTCCTACATGGACATCAAACCGCAGGAGAAGCAGGAGATTCTTGAGACGGTCGACCTTGCGCTTCGCATGGAGAAAGTTTCACGACATCTGGCCGAGCGTATCGAGGTCCTTCGCCTAAGCCGGGAGATCGGACAGCAGACCAAGGCGACTTTCGACGAGCGTCAGCGCGAAGCGATCCTTCGCGAGCAGATGGCGACCATCCAGCGCCAGCTCGGCGAAGGCGACGGGAAGACCCAGGAAGTAGCGGAGCTGAACGAGGCTATCACCAAGGCCAAAATGCCGCCTGAAGCCGAAAGCCAGGCACGGAAGGAAGTTCGCCGCTACGAGCGGATGCCGGAGGCGGCAGCGGAAGCGGGCATGGTCCGCAGCTATCTGGACTGGCTGATCGAACTGCCCTGGAGCCTGCCGGAAGAAAAGCCGATCGACATCGCCGAGGCGAGACGCATCCTCGACGAGGACCACTATGGTCTGGAGAAGATCAAGACCCGGATCATCGAATATCTGGCGGTCCGCAAACTGGCGCCGCACGGCAAGGCGCCGATTCTCTGCTTTGTCGGGCCTCCCGGCGTCGGCAAGACTTCGCTCGGACAATCGATCGCACGAGCGATGCAGCGGCCGTTCATACGGGTCAGTCTGGGCGGCGTTCACGACGAAGCGGAGATCCGGGGCCACCGGCGTACCTATATCGGCGCGCTTCCCGGCAACATCATTCAGGCGATCAAGAAAGCCGGTTCGCGCAATTGCGTCATGATGCTCGACGAGATCGACAAGATGGGGCGCGGGATTCAAGGCGATCCTTCTGCCGCGATGCTGGAAGTGCTCGATCCGGAGCAGAATGCGACGTTCCGCGACAACTATCTCGGCGTGCCGTTCGATCTCTCGCGGGTCGTGTTCGTGGCGACCGCCAACATGCTCGACACCATCCCGGGTCCGTTGCTGGACCGGATGGAGATCATCAGCCTGGTCGGCTACACCGAAGATGAGAAGCTTGAGATCGCGCAGCGCTATCTGGTCCGCCGCCAACTCGAGGCCAACGGTCTGAAGCCGGAACAGGCCGAGATCGGCCCGGACGCGCTGAGATCCATCATCAAGGGATATACAAGGGAGGCCGGCGTTCGTAATCTGGAGCGAGAGATCGGCAAAGCGTTCCGCCATGCGGCCGTCCAGATCGCGGAAGGCAGCGCGAGCCGCATTGTTCTCGCCACCAAGGATATCGCGGCCGTCCTCGGCCCGCCGCGCTTCGAAAGCGAGATCGCCATGCGCACCAGCGTTCCCGGTGTTGCGACCGGGCTCGCCTGGACGCCGGTCGGCGGCGACATTCTCTTTATCGAAGCCACACGCACTCCCGGAAAAGGAGCGCTGATCCTGACCGGCCAGCTCGGCGAGGTCATGCGCGAAAGCGCGCAGGCGGCTCTGACGCTGGTGAAGAGCCGCGCTTCCCAGCTCGGAATCGATCCCTCGCTGTTTGAGAAGAGCGACATCCACATCCACGTGCCCGCGGGCGCCACTCCGAAGGATGGACCTAGCGCGGGCGTCGCAATGTTTACGGCCCTTACCTCGCTGCTCACGGATCGCACAGTCAAAAACAACACCGCGATGACGGGCGAGATATCGCTGCGAGGCCTGGTGCTCCCGGTCGGCGGCATCAAGGAGAAGGTCGTCGCTGCCGCCGCCGCGGGTTTGACCCGCGTCATGTTGCCGGCGCGGAATCGTCGTGACTTCGACGATATTCCGCTTGGCGCCCGCGACAAGCTTGAGTTCGTCTGGCTTGAACGGGTTGATGATGCCATCGCCGAGGCGCTGGAGGGCAAGAGCACGCCGGATAGCGTGGCCGCGCAATAACGTTCGGACGGGACTTACCGCTTCAGGAGTTTGCGCAATTCGGCGAGTGGCCGGGTATTCAGCACGTCGTTCGGGGTGAGCCAGGCACGCCGCGCCTGATCGATCCCGAACCGCATGCACTGGAATGCGTCGATGGAATGCGCATCGGTCGAAACCGCCAGCTTGAGGCCCGCGAGCTTGGCAGCATGGGCTTGAAGATCGTTCAAATCGAGGCGGTCGGGCTGCGCATTGATCTCGAGATAGCAACCGGCCGCGCGTGCGGCCGAGATCACGCGATCCATATCGATGTCGTAAGGCTCGCGCTCACCGATCAATCGTCCGGTCGGATGCGCCAAAATCGACACATGAGGATTCTCCAGCGCACGAACGACGCGGTCGGTCTGCGCCTTTCGTGGCAGATCGAAATACGAATGCACCGCGGCCACCACGATATCCAGTTTCGCCAGGCTTGAATCCGGCAGATCGAGACTGCCGTCCTTCAGGATATCGACCTCGATACCCTTCAGAATCGTGAAGTCCCTGAATTTCTCGTTCAGCCGGTCGATCTCGTGGAGCTGCCGCGCCAGGCGCGCAGGATCGAGGCCGTGAGTCATGGCGACGCGACGGCTGTGATCGGTCAGCGCGATGTATTCATAGCCGCGCGCCCGCGCCGCTTCTGCCATTCCAGCGATGGGGACCGTGCCATCGGTCCATTCGGAATGCACGTGAAGATCGCCTCGGATATCGGATACCTTCACCAGCCTGGGCAGCTTGCCTGCCTCGGCCGCCGCGATCTCGCCGCGGTCCTCGCGCAGCTCCGGCTCGATGAACGGGAGTCCGAGCTTCTCATAGACACTCTCTTCCGTCGCGCCGGCAATCCGCCGCTTGCCGGAGAACAAGCCGTATTCGTTCAGCTTCCAGCCATGCTGATTGGCAAGACCGCGCAACGCGATGTTGTGGGCCTTCGAACCGGTAAAATACAGCAGCGCCGCGCCGTAGCTTTCCTCCGGCACCGCACGGACGTCGACCTGTAGGCCGGAACGCAGCACCACGGTGGTGCGGGTCGGCCCGTGGGCCGCGACCTGTGCGACGTTCTCATACTCGACCAGTTTGTCGCCGACCGCGGCGCCATTCTTCGTCGTCACCAGCACATCAAGGTCGCCGACCGTATCGCGGCGCCGACGATAGCTGCCGGCAACGACAACGCGGCCGCCACCGCGCAAATATCCCACCAGGGCTTCAGCCTCGGCTTCAGCCACCGCGAGCTTGAACCGGTTTGCGGGCTGAGGTTTTTCGAGCGCCCCCAGCAGCTTCTTCTCCATAACGGGACCGAAGCCACGGAGCTCGCGTAACCGTCCGGCTTTGATAGCTTGCCGAAGGTCATTGAGAGTGCGCACCTTCAGTCTGTCATAAAGCAGCTTGATCCGTTTCGGTCCGAGCCCCGGAAGGGCCGCCATGTCGCCCAGCTCGCCGGGAAGTTTCCTTTTCAGCGTGTCGAGTAGATCGAAATGCCCGGTCTTGACGATGTCCGCGATCTTGCCGGCCAGATCCTCGCCGATCCCCGGCAGCTCCGACAGGTCGCGCCCGGACTTCAGCAAACTTCCAACCGCTTTGGGCAGGCCTTCGACGGTGCGCGCGGCACGACGATAGGCTCGAACCCGAAACTGGTTCTCGCCGCCGATCTCAAGGAGCTCGGCGGCCTGATCGAACATCGCGGCGATTTCCGCATTCTGCACGGGCATGTCGGAGACCTGCGAAAGCCGGAACTTGCGATTGGAAATATCGCATGCGCTATAGGGCCGGAATTGACCCAGATCAGGGAGCGGCCTGTCCCGGGGTCACCAATATTGATATTATTCCAACCGGACTCCGAAACCGCCCTGACCAGCGGACTGACCAGCGGGAGGCGCACAGATGGACGCTCAAATAGCCGTTGGCGAAGCCGACCTGTTGATCGTGGTGGACGTCCAGAATGACTTTTGTCCAGGCGGCCGCCTTGCCGTGCCGGGCGGAAACGATGTGGTGCCGGTGATCAATCGGCTGGCCCCGCGCTTTGCCAACGTAGTCCTCACCCAGGACTGGCATCCGCGTGACCATTTTTCATTTGCCTCGATGCACCCGGGAAAGCGACCGAACGACGTCATCGCCGCCCCTTATGGTCCGCAAATACTCTGGCCGGATCACTGCGTGCAGGGCACCCCAGGCGCTCAATTTCACGAATCGCTGGACGTTCCGCAGGCCGCGTTGATCTTGCGCAAGGGGTTTCATCGTACGATTGATTCATATTCGGCGTTTTATGAGAACGATCGTCGAACGCCGACCGGCCTTACCGGGTATCTGCGGGAGCGTTCGCTGACGCGCATTTTTCTCGCTGGACTCGCATTCGATTTCTGTGTCCGCTACTCGGCCGAGGATGCGCGCCGCGCCGGATTTCCCACGCTTGTGATCGAAGATGCTTGCCGCAGTATCGACCTGGACGGATCTGCAGAAGCAGCGCGAGCCGCGCTCCGCAGTGTTGAAGTTCAATTGATATCGTCCGGCGACTTCGCATGATCCTTCATTTGCATCGAGGACGCCTGCGCATCTGCGAAAGTTCCCTTCACCGCCGATCCTCGTCCTGGCGCTTGATAGGGACCGGCGAACCAACCGGTCAGACCCGCAACTTGTGTTTCCCAAGAAGTTTCACCGTGGTCGCCTGCGGGCCCTTCTCGCCGATCTCATCTGCGAATGCTACTCGCGAGCCAACGGCCAATTCCGAAAACTCTCCGCCAAGAACACTGTTGCGATGAAAGTAAATCTCGGCGCCATCGTTTGACCGCAGGAACCCGAACTCACCAGCGGGGTCAATCCGCACCACAGTTCCGGTCGGTTGACCTTCGTGGCTTTTGATCATTCCTTCCATGCGCCGCGCGTTATCTTGCAGTCGCCGGCGTGCCCGCTTGAATGCATCGTTGATGGCGAATGACAAATCCGAATGCCGCTCGTCCTGCTTCGGGGTGCGCCCGACATTGACTTCACGGCCATCCGGCAGCGCCATTCGAATGTTGATATCGTAGAGGCCGCCGGTTTGGTGACGATTGCCGGGACCCTTGACGACGATCCTGCACGCCGTAATGCGGCCGTAGCGTTCTTCAAGCTTCTTCACCTGCCCCTCGATTACCTCCTGAATCGCGGGAGTGACGGCCATTTCCTGAAATTCCAATTCAACCGGCGTTTGCATTGTTCTCTCCACCCTTCAGTCGGAAACCGTATCACCGGTTAGATGTTTCTCGATTTCTCCGACCGGATGCTTGGTCAGATCCTTGTTTACCTCCGCCAGGATGCAGGCTTTTACGTCCGGGTGGAATGCAAGCCGCAATTCCGCGAGCGTCCGCGGCGGAGCCACGATAATCAGCGCCTTCACCTTGCTCGCCCGGATAAGCCGTTCCATGGCCGCAGCGACCATGCGAACGAAGTGTTGCTCCTCGAGCTCGTGCCAATCGGTTGGCTCGACGGCGCTTCTGCTCCCCGCCACCTTGCCGACGCGCCCCGGCCGCTCGGTGCCCTGCTCATGGCTGAGCGGGTTCTCGTCGATGAAAACCCTTTCGGTCTTGAGGTATGGGAACTTCTCATCGCCATCGTTACGCAAAAACAGCGCCTTGCGGCCGTCACCGACGAAGACAAATGCATCATGTGGAATCTTGAGATCCATGGATCCTCCAGGGGTTGTGCCGGGGCTGCTCAACTGGTCTTCGACACTTGTGAACAGCCCCGATCCGATATAGGCCGTGCGGCAGTTTGCTAGGATGCAATAACGAGCCGGTCTCTGACGTTCTTCACGCCCGGGGCTGACCACGCCGCATTCTCGACCGCGACTTTTTCATCCCAGCTCTGAACCTTGCCCTCCAGCAGAACTTCACTGTCGTCTCGGACAGTGACACGGATATCCTTGGCTTCCACCTCGGCATGCCGCTTCAGGGCCGCTTCAATCTTGCTTTTTACGCTCTCCGCTCTCGCATGGGGCTCGATCTCGATATTGTTGATCACGCCCCGCACACCCGACAGTCCCCGGATGCCGCGTTCGGCACTGCTTTTTTGATATTGCCAATTGACTTTGCCGGTCAATGTCACCAGGCCGTTGTGCACGGTCACCTGGATTGCTTCACTGGGGACGACGCTGTCCCATGACAGCATATTAATCGCACGCTTGACGAGCTCGTCGTCAGACGTCCGCGGCTGCGATAAATCGACGACTTCAATCTCGTCCGCAATGCCGTGCACGCCCTTTACGCGGCGTACTGCAGCCACAGCCGCAAGCTTCTGCGCATAACTGCTGACATGTCCGGTGAGCGTCACAACGTTCTGGTCGACGGACACGCCGATATGGGCTGCGTCAACGATGGGCTCGTAAGCAAGCTCGTCCAGAATGTCGTCGCGTAGTTTCAGCTCGTTCATGGTCTGCCTCCTCAACGCTGATCAGTATTTTGCTATCGCGAATACCGGAGGGTTCGTTTGATGCAGGTCAATTCCCTGATTTGAATCGAACGCATACAATTCTTCGATGGAACCACGCCCGAAGCTGCAATCTTGGCTATCGATGGCGCGGTCGGTGCGCAGTATCATGGATCGACAGAATGGCGACCATCAGCGCTGGCATTCTGATGTATCGCCACAGCGCCGGCGGGCTGGCTGTTCTTCTCGTGCATCCGGGCGGGCCGTTTTGGCGCAACCGCGACTTCGGCGCCTGGTCCATTCCAAAAGGTGAGTTGGACGACGGGGAGGATGCAGAGGCCGCGGCGAGGCGCGAATTCAGGGAAGAACTCGGCATCGAAGCTGTCGGCCCGCTCCGGTCACTTGGCCAAGTGCGTCAGCGTTCCGGAAAAAAGGTTCATGCCTATGCGCTGGAAGGTGATCTTGATGCGAGTAACGTGCGCAGCAACGACGTCGCCATTGAATGGCCGCCGCGAAGCGGCCGCACCATATATGTTCCCGAGATCGATCGCGCGGCGTGGTTGGATCTTCCTCTCGCCCGAAAGAAGATATTGGCCGGCCAGAAGCCATTTCTGGAACGCCTCGAGACCTGCGCGCTGCCGCAATCGGGCTCAAATCCTGGAACATAGAGAGCCGGAGCTAACCGGCTTTCGCCCATTCCCCATCTTCGGGAGACCTGAAGCAAGCCCCGACAGCGGGGTTGAGGGGCCCCTATCACCGTGGTGATTGATCACAGCGCCGTGCGAACGGGATGCCGTCGAACCCGGGTGGACCTTGATCCGGATCAACTAAGCCGGTCCGCGATTGGGACAATCTTTCAAACGGAGGCCGCCAATGCAGCTGCGCTCAAGTGCTTTTTCTGACGGTTCAGCAATCCCGCGGCGGTTCACCTGCGATGGAGAAGACCTTTCGCCGTCCCTGGACTGGAAGGCTGCGCCTGCCACGACCCGCAGCCTTGTTCTTCTCTGTGACGATCCGGATGCACCTGCAGGCAAGTGGCATCATTGGGCCGCTTATGACATTGATCCTGACCAAACGGAGCTTGCCGAAGGCGTCGGCCGCGACGGCAGCGTGACGCGCTTCAAGCAAGCCATCAACGACTTTCATCGGACGGGCTACGGCGGTCCTTGCCCGCCTCGCGGTCACGGGCGCCATCGCTATCATTTTCGTCTGCTCGCTCTTTCGGTCGATCGCCTGTCGCTCGGTAGCAAGCCTTCCTGTAGCGAGGTCGAGCGAGAGGCACGTAAACATGTCGTCGCCGAAGCAACCCTCGTTGGGATCTATCAGCGATGATTTTCTGCCCGCGAGGCTACAATGTTCATCGGCGTTCCCAAGGAAATCAAACCGGACGAATACCGCGTCGGCCTCACTCCGGTAACGGTCGGGGAGTTGACAGCGAGGGGACATAGCGTCGCCATCGAGACGGCAGCGGGTTTGGGCGCCGGCATTTCCGACCAGGAGTACATCACCGCTGGCGCCGAGATCATGGCAAGCCCAGGCCAGATATTTCAGCGCGCCGAGTTGATCGTGAAAGTAAAGGAGCCGCTCGCATCCGAACGACGGCAATTGCGGCGAGGCCAGATCATCTTCACCTATTTGCATCTGGCCCCTGATCTCGAGCAGGCGCGCGACCTGATGGCATCGGGTGTCACCGCCCTCGCCTACGAAACCGTCACCGACAAAGCCGGAAAGTTACCTCTGCTGGCTCCGATGTCGACGGTTGCCGGCCGCATGGCGGCTCAAATTGCGGCCCATTTTCTTGAGCGTCCTCAGGGCGGCCGCGGCATCTTGCTCAGCCGCATCGGGAGCGCGCCGTCTGCCGAAGTCGTGGTTCTCGGCGGCGGCGTTGTCGGGAGCAATGCAGCGGAGATAGCGGTCGGCATGGGCGCCAGCGTCACCGTCACCGCCCGCAGTTCAGCGACGCAACGCCAGCTGTCGCAGCGCTTTGGCGACCGTGTCAAATTTGTTGCAGCCCAAGGCAGGGCGATTGAAGTCCTCTGCACCTCCGCCGACGTTGTTATCGGCGCCGCTCTGGTCGCGGGGGGCGCTGCGCCGAAACTGATTTCGGCACGGACCGTCGCGGCCATGAAACCCGGCTCCGTCATTGTAGATGTCTCGATCGACCAGGGCGGCTGCGCCGAAACGTCTCATCCAACGACTCACTCGAGGCCGACCTACATGGTGGGCGATGTCGTGCATTATTGCGTCGCCAACATGCCCGGCGCGGTGCCGAGAACCTCCACTTTCGCCCTCGATGATGCGACACGCCCATTCGTCCTGGCGATCGCGGACAAGGGATTCCCGCGGGCATTGAAGGAAGATATGCATTTGCAAAACGGGCTCAATGTTCACGATGGCAAGGTCACATGCCGCGCCGTCGCCGACGCCCTTCAGCTCCCCTTTACCTCGGTAACCGACCTCTTAGGAAAATGACCGTTCCGCCCCGACCGTGCCCGGACGTCTTTGCCTCACCCGATCCGATGAAGAGGCGGCAACCGATCCCACGGGTCACAGCCGGAATCAGCGCTCCAGGAAGGCTTGACCTCGCTCAATACGGAACACGTTTGACGTGATCTATTTTGTTTTATGTCAAAATATATCAGGTCTTTCCTCGAAATCGGATTGCACGACGTCGGGCTTGTCGGCGGCAAGACCGCATCGCTCGGCGAACTGTATTCGACGCTCGCATCCGAGGGGGTCGCGGTTCCCAATGGCTTTGCGATCACGGCGGATGCCTATCGCGATGCGCTGTTGCAGCCCGGCATTGCGGACGAGCTTCATCGGCTTCTCGACGGTCTCGACAAGCGCAAGATCAAGCGTCTCGCGACCGTAGCCGCCAAGGCGCGTGAAATCATCTATCAGGCGATGGACACGGGACCTCTCCGCGAGCAGATCGTGGAAGGGTATCGAGCGCTTGAACGGGAGTTCGGAGCCGGCGTCGCGGTAGCGGTGCGAAGTTCGGCGACGGCGGAGGATCTGCCGACAGCGAGCTTTGCGGGCCAGCACGAAAGCTTCCTCAACGTGCGTGGCGCGAAGGATTTGTTCGAGGCCTGCCGGCGATGCTTCGCTTCCATTTTCACGGATCGCGCCATTTCCTACCGCATCGACAACGGCTTCGATCACTTCAAAGTCGCCCTCTCTGTCGCCGTGATGAAAATGGTCCGCTCCGATCTCGCCGCCAGTGGCGTCGCCTTCACGCTCGACACCGAATCGGGATTTCGCGATGTGGTTTTCGTCACGGGCTGTTACGGTCTCGGCGAAACCATCGTGCAGGGCAAGGTCGACCCTGACGAGTTCTACGTTCACAAGCCGACGCTGAGCCAGGGGTTTCGCTGTGTCCTGCGCCGCCGGCTCGGCGGCAAGCAAATACGCATGACATACGGCAAGGGCGGCGGCAGCCGTACGACGCGCATTGGCGTCGTGCCGCGCGCCGAGCGGGAGAGGTTCTGCATTTCCGATTCGGAGGTGCTGAGCCTTGCGGAAATGGCGGTGCGGATCGAGCAGCACTATTCAAAAGACGCCGGCACTGCCATGCCGATGGATATCGAATGGGCAAAGGATGGCTCCGACGGCAGACTGTATATCATTCAGGCGCGACCCGAGACGGTGGCCTCGCAGCGTTCGCCTGACGTCTTCGAGGCCTACACCCTGAAAGGGCGCGGGCCCGTGATCGTCACCGGTCGCGCGGTAGGAGAAAAAATCGCATCCGGGCGTACGCGCCGCATCGCGACCGCGCGCGACCTCGCCGCCTTCAGGCCGGGCGAGATTCTGGTCGCGCCGGCGACCAGCCCGGATTGGGAACCGGTCATGAAGATCGCTGCCGGCGTCATCACCGACAAGGGCGGCCGAACCTGCCATGCGGCCATTGTCGCGCGCGAACTGGGCATTCCCGCCGTCGTGGGTGCGACGCACGCGACAGAGAAGCTCAAGACCGGGACAAATGTCACGATCTCCTGCGCCGAAGGCGAAATCGGCAGCGTCTATCAGGGAACGGTTGCATTCGATGTCACGCGAACACCGGTGAACGAGCTCAGGCAGCCGCGTACCGCGATCATGGTCAATGTCGGCACCCCCGAAATGGCATTCCGGACAGCGATGCAACCGCAAGCGGGGGTCGGTCTCGCGCGCATGGAATTCATCATCAGCGAGCATATCGGTGTGCACCCGATGGCGCTCGTCAAACCCGAGAAAATCACCTCAGCCAAGACGAAAGCTGCAATTGCCCGTCTGGTTAAGGGCTATCAAAGTCCCTCCGATTTCTTCGTCCGGACACTGGCGGAAGGCGTCGGCACGATTGCCGCGGCGTTTTATCCCAAGCCGGTCATTGTTCGGCTCTCCGACTTCAAGACCAACGAATATGCCAGCCTGCTCGGCGGCGAGGCGTTCGAGCCCAAGGAGGAGAATCCGATGCTGGGGTTCCGGGGGGCTTCCCGTTACAGCCACCCCGCCTACGCCGAAGGATTCGCGCTGGAATGTGCGGCGCTCCGCCGCGTACGCGAGAACATGGGTCTCTCCAATCTGCGGATCATGGTACCCTTCTGCCGAACCGTCGAGGAAGGCCGACGCGTGATCGCGACGCTGACCTCCAATGGGCTGAAGCGCGGCGAAGGCGGACTTGAGATCTACGTGATGTGCGAGATTCCGAACAACGTCATTCAGATCGACGCGTTTTCGGAATTGTTCGACGGCTTTTCGATCGGCTCGAACGATCTCACCCAGCTTACGCTGGGAGTGGACCGGGATTCCGACATTGTCGCGTTCGATTTTGACGAACGCGATCCGGGAATGCTGGAGATGTTGAGACAGGCTGTGGTCGGCGCCAAACGCAACGGACGTCACGTCGGCATCTGCGGAGAAGCCCCCGCGAATTACCCGGAGATTGCGCGCTACCTGACCCAGCTTGGCATCGATTCGATCAGCGTTAACCCGGCAAGCGTATTTCGCACCATGGCTGCGGTTCTCGATGCCGAAACCAGCCCGGCGAAAATCAAGGTGTAGCGGCCGCTATGCGGCGGGGACCGCCTTCGCGTGAATTTGCTCCGCCGTTGCATTGACCCTGGTCATCGCTTCAGTCAGCTCCGCATAGACCTCATCTTCGATGGTCACCATGCCGAAATTCGAATTTTCGCCGTCAAAACGCCCTTCCACCGGCTGATCGGCATGCTCGAACCAGTGATAGCCAACCACGGCCGGCTTCCTCAGGGCCGCAGTGACGTAGCGTTCGAAACATTGAGCGCGCTCGACCTGGCTCGCCACCCGCGGCCCGCCACCGCGTGTATTGGGCAAGCCGGAATCGTCACCGCGGAACGAAAATTCGGAAATCAAGCACGGTTTCTCGCCTGCCGCATACGCATCGATCACTGCGCTGGGGTCGAAGTCGTAATAATTGAACGAGACCACATCGAGGTAACGGCCGGCGGCGGCAATTACATTTGGATGCGGCTGACAGCCGAACCGGGAGCCGATCACGAGGTGATTGGGATCGGCTGCCCTGATAGCCGCGGCGCACAACTCGAAATATTGTTCGGCGACAACTGCAACGAACGCATCGCAATCCGCGAAAAATGCGGCGCGCGCGGGATCGGCGAGGTTGGCTTTGGTCTCAAGCGTGTCGCCCAGACGACCGGGCGGCAATCTGAAAAACGGCGCCTCGACACGTCCGATGTTGCCGAATTCCTCCCATGATCGCGCCGGCGTGCGCCAGACCGCGTTGAATTGGGAAAATTCCCGATAACGTTCCTCTAACCTCATGATGGCTGCGACGCGACCTGGGCGGTGAGCAGGCAGGTTCAGGAACAGAGTCAGAAGCTCGTCGCCCCCTCGCCAATCCGGCGACCAGTACAGCTCGTTGTCGACAAACGTGCCGAGTAATCCGGCGTCGTTGCGCCACCTCGTGCAATGATCTTTTGCGCTCGCGCGGATGTGACCCAAAAATGCGGGATCAAAGACATCGGGAAAGATTTCGTCGCGCCGGTGCAGCCGGAAAGAGGCCCCCAATGCGGCTGCAGGAGTGGTCGCAAGCGGCGACGATCCAGCGCTTGCAACAAGTTCATCGGACCAGCAGCCGAGCGTATTGAATTTCCAGCCCGCCAGCCGATTTGCGACCGCCGCGCGCCACAGATGCTGGCTGCCGTATTTCTTGCGGCACGCGTCGGCATATGGCACGCGATCGGTATTTCCGATGCAGTCCTGATCGAAACGGACCGTGTTCACGCCCTTGGAAAGAAAACGCCCGCCGTCAGGATCGACAAACCAGAACACACCGTCGCGCTCCTCAACGCGAAAAAAACCGCTTCCGCGGAAGCGGTCATCGGGAATTCCTCCCCATTTGGTTCTTTGCACTCGGATATCCCTGCGGCAGCATAATTAGGAATTATCTATCGCACCGGTCGGCCAAGAATTCTTGATATATCTCAAGATCGTCTGGTGGCCGGCCGGGCTATTAATATTGCGCTCCGCACTCTGCCTGGGCGGAAGGGTGAACAGTGAATTCGAACAGAAATTCGGACGGCGATCCGTCAGGGCATTTTATGCCGGCATCGGAGCTGCCTTCCACCGCCCACCTGCGTCCAGATTTCATCTGGGGCGTCTCTACCTCAAGTTTCCAGATCGAAGGCGCAACAAAGGAAGACGGTCGAGGGCCGAGCGTCTGGGACGTCTACTGTCAAAACGGTGAGGTAAAGAACCATGATACCGGCGATGTTGCGTGCGACCACTACCATCGCTACCGGGAGGATGTCGCCCTGATGAAACGGCTGGGCATTCAGGCGTATCGGTTCTCGGTTGCCTGGCCGCGCGTATTGCCACAGGGGCAAGGATCCGCAAATGAACCGGGCCTCTCCTTTTACGACCGGCTGGTCGATGAGCTGCTGGCCGCCGGCATCCAACCATGGCTGTGCCTGTATCATTGGGACCTGCCACAGGCTTTGGAAGATCTTGGCGGCTGGATGAACCGGGAGTTGGCGGCATGGTTTGCCGACTATACGAGGCTGGTCGCCACGCGTTTCGGAGATCGCGTCAAGCGTTTCGCGACATTCAACGAGCCATCGATCTTCAGCCTGTTCAGCCGTTCACTGGGCAAGCGGGATCGAAGCAGCGAAAACAGTCTCCACCGCACGATACATCATGTAAACCTCGCGCACGGTGCGGCTGTGGATGTGCTTCGTGAGAAGGTCCCCGGCGCATCGATCGGATGTATTCACAATTGTCAGCCCTGCTGGCCGTCCAGCGGGAACGAAGCCGACGCAGTGGCGGCCGCGCGCCTGGATGCCTACTGGAACAAGGCGTTTCCCGACCCGCAATGTCGCGGCGAGTATCCGTCGCTGATTCGGCCTGCGATCGAACCACACATCCAGCCGGGCGACATGGCGCGCATTTATCGTCCGGTCGACTGGTTCGGCCTCAATCACTACAGCCCGGTCTACGTAAAGGCGCAGCCGGGTTCGATGCTGGGGTTCGACTTCGGCGAGAAACCGGCCGGTGTCCCGCTGACGCCGATCGAATGGCCGATCAATCCGGGCGCCTTCGCCGAAACGCTGCTGAAAGTCCATGAGAGCTACGGCTTGCCAATTTACGTTCTGGAAAACGGATATGGCAATTTTGACGCGCCCGACGAGACGGGAGCCGTGATCGACACGAAGCGGATTGAGTTTCTGCGGGCCTATATCGGCGCGATGAATACAGCCGCCGGTAACGGCGTCGATGTACGCGGCTATTTCATCTGGTCGCTGCTGGACAATTTCGAATGGGAGTCGGGATACAGCATTCGTTTCGGTCTGATCTACGTCGACTATCCGTCGTTGCGTCGTATTCCGAAATCATCGTTCCGCTGGTACGCGGATTTGATCAAGACGGCAAGACAGCGATGACCGCAGCCTCGTCAAGACCAGCCATTCAGAAGGTGTTGCTTGCAGACATCGGCGGGACCAACGCGCGTTTCGCGCTCCTGGCCGGCAGAACTGTGGACACAATTGTCCATGCGGCCGTCAGCGACTATGGCAGCTTCCGCGAGGCACTCGACAAGTATCTTGGCAATCTGCCCGAAGCCGGCGCAATCCGCGCCGCAGTTCTTGCGGTTTCGGGCCCAGTCCAGAACGGCCGCTGCGCTCTCACCAACAATCCCTGGGTGATCGATGCCGCCGACTTGCGCGGTGCCTATGGATTTTCCACTGTGCGTCTCATCAATGATTTTGAAGCGGTTGCGTGGTCCCTGCCCCACCTTTCGCGTGACAAGTTGCTCCAGGTAGGCGGCGGGCAACCGGTCGCGGGCGCGCCTGTCGCGGCGCTCGGGCCAGGGACAGGCCTTGGAATGGCCTTCAGCATGCCGTACGCAACTGGTCACCTCGTGCTTCCGAGCGAGGGCGGCCATTCGACCATGGCTGGCACCTCGTTACGGGAGGATGCCGTGATCGCCTATCTGCGGCGACGTTTTGGACATGTCTCGGTAGAACGCGTTCTTTCCGGCAGTGGGCTGGAAAATCTTCACGAAGCTCTCGCTGCGCTGGACCATGTGACGCTGCCAAGACGCGCTGCTGCCGAGATCACTCAGGCCGGAATCGAGGGTAACTGTCTGACGAGCCGCGCTGCCGTGGACATGTTTTGCGCGATGCTTGGGACTGTCGCCGGTAATCTCGCGCTCACGCTCGGTGCGAGGGGCGGAGTTTTTGTTGGTGGAGGTATTCTGCGTCACATGCCCGAATATTTCGCCGGCTCCCCATTTCGGTCGCGTTTTGAGGACAAAGGCCGGTTCAGCAAATACCTCGAACCAATTCCGGCCTATCTCATTCTGGACGAGGACGCCGCTTTCGTGGGCTTGCGGGTTTTGGCGGAGGTCGAAGGCATTGGCTGAAATCCCGCAAACTCAAATCGTCACCCTCACCATCAACCCCGCCGTTGACGTCTCGACGTCGGTAGCAAGGATGGTTCCTTTCACCAAAATGCGGTGTGCAGAGGCCCACCGTGACCCGGGTGGAGGCGGCATCAACGTTGCCCGGGCTCTTACGCGGCTCGGCCTGGAATCAACCGCAATTTACCCGGCCGGCGGCGCCACCGGACAGTTGCTGGCCACCCTGGTTGAACGCGAAGGCGTGCGAAGCATGGTGATCCCGACGACAAACGACACGCGGGAGGATATTACGATCTTCGACGAGACGTCCCGAGAGCAATTTCGCCTTGTCTTTCTGGGTGCCCGGCTCAACGACATTGAATGGCAGCAATGCCTGGCATCGATTGCGCGCATCACGCCTCAGCCTGCCTATGTAATTGCGAGCGGCAGCGTGCCTCCTGGCGTACCGAATGATTTTTTCGGCAGAGTTGCTCGGGCTTCGAGCGCGCGCAGCAAGATCATCGTGGACACGTCCGGCCCCTTCCTGAAGCCGGCCCTGGAAGCAGGCGTTTATCTCATCAAGCCCAACCTTCGCGAGTTTCAGGAGCTGGCGGAGATTACCGCCACCGATGAAGCCTCGCTCATTGACGCAGGACGCGGCCTCATCGACCGATATCGCATAGAGGTCATTGCCCTCTCAATGGGCTCAGATGGTGCCCTGCTCGTGACGCGAGATATGGCCTTGCGTGCGAACGGTCTGCCTATCGACCCCATCAGCGTTTCCGGTGCTGGCGACAGCTTCCTGGGGGCGATGGTATGGAGTCTTGTGAGGGGTAACAGTCTCGAGATCGCCCTGCGCTACGGGGTTGCCGGCGGCTCCGCCGCACTACTCAACCCCGGGACCGCACTTTGCCACCCCGAGGACGTCCACCGCCTTGCATCTCGGGTGATTGTCACGCCGATCGCCCGCAATCCCCGTTAGCTTGGAACCGGCATAAAGGATACGCATCTCCGGATCACGACAATCAGTCGAAAGTCCCTATGCAAAGATCCGCGGGCTTCGTTGCATCGTCACTGCGATCTTTCTCTGCCAAATCTCTAACCCGCACTTTTTGTCGCCGCCTTGTCGAGAACCACGGCTCCGAGCAGCATCTCGATGCGACCATTGCCCCAAAGCGGCAGCAAGAGACGCGCGTAAGCGCCCGGAGGTTCGGCGGCTTCTTTGCCGGCCGCTGTTTGACGATAATAGGTGGGAGCGCTGCGCTCGACAGTTACCTTGCATTGCACGGCAAGTTCGTCGAATGGCGCGCGAAGTTCAATTTCGTCAAGAAACCGGTTGCCAATCGCTTCGCCGTACCAGTCGGCGAGGTCCGCTCCCGTGAGATCGAAACGAAACCGAAGAGGGTTTTCAAAGACGCCAATCAACATTGACTCGCGCCCTAGCCGCGATCGCAACGAAAATTTGACATCATCCCAAAACGGAATGTCGTTGGCGCCACGCTTCAAGCCATTCCAGTACGCCTGAATGCGGGTGAGATCTGGTCCCAGTTCGTCGGGAAGAGAAAAATTATGAACGCCTGCTGCCATCGATCAGCCCTTCTTCGCGCATCGGTACAAACAATAATTCCTAGAGGTTTCGAACGCCGTTTGCAGGAAATCCGGCAGCCGACGTAACAACAAGCAGTCTATTCATTGCAGCAACTTCTGTCATCAGTGTACGTTTACATCTCATCTCGCACCTGCGGCCATGACATGCATCAAGCCCGCGGGAGCCGATCTCCGCAATTATTGCCTGACAGGTATCCTCGCCCTTTTTGACCGGGGTGCTCGATGCTATTCAAGCGGTGGCTCCAACAGAACATTGTTGATCCAGAGGCCGTTCACGCATGTCGCAGCGAAGCGAACCAGAAAGTGACCGTAGAAGCCTGCTTCTTCGGTTCTTGTCCAGCGCAGCCGGATTTTGGCAAGGCAAATCCGGCCGCTTGAGCTGGCCTTTGAGCATTGGATTAGTCGCGATCGCGCTCGCGCAACTCACCATACAATACCTGCTGAACTACTGGAATCGCGATTTCTTCAACGCGCTCGAACGTCACGACGGCGCTTTGCTCTGGAACGAAGCCCTCATCTTCATTCCACTTGCCTGCTCCAATATTACGCTCGCAGTTGTGTCTGTGTGGGGCCGCATGACGATGCAGCGCAAATGGCGCCAATGGCTCACAACCCACCTCATCGAATCCTGGCTGACGCAATACCGTTACCGGAGGCTTAAATTCGTCAGCGGAGAATACCAGAACGCCGAATACCGCATCTCGTTCGACGCGCGGATCGCGACCGATGCTCCAGTAGACCTGGCATTCGGATTACTGGCTTCCATACTGACGGCACTTGTATTCATCCATGTCCTTTGGTCCGTGGGCGGCAGTTTGACTCTCGTCCTTTCGGGACGCGAGTTGACCGTGCCGGCCTACCTTGTGGTCGGTGTCGTCGCCTACTCGACGGCGTTCACGGCGATAATGATTGCTGTCGGTCGCAATTTGACTTCAGTGATCCAGGCGGAAAACCAGGCAGAAGCGGAACTACGGGCGGCGGCCAATCATATCCGCGAAATCGGCGAAGGAACGCCATCGGCTGCGGCCGAGCCAGAAGACCAGAGCAGCCTTTGGCACGCGCTGCGTCAGGTCCTGCTACGCTGGCGTCAATTGTGCCGGCAGCTGATGGGCACGACAATGGTCTCGCAAACCGATGTCTTGCTCGCACCTGTATTTGCGTGGATGCTCTGTGCTCCCAAATTCCTCGCCGGGAGCATGATGCTTGGCGAACTCACCCAAGCGGCTGCTGCATTTGTAATGGTGCAGGCCGCATTCAACTGGGTCATCGACAATTACCAGCGGCTCGCCGATTGGCGCTCATCGGCCTATCGTGTCGCGACGCTGTTGCAGGCGCTCGATGATGTTGATCGAATCAGCTCAACGACGCCATCGCATGGTTCGGATAACTTGCAGGATAATAGCGCATCGAAACCGTCAGGAGATCATCCATGAAGGTCAAGGACTTTATGACGCGTCAAGTCGTGACGGTTACCCCGGAAACCTCGGTCTTGGATGCGGCTCGCCTGATGCTGGACCATAAGATTAGCGGCTTGCCGGTCGTAACCGACGAAGACCGCGTTGTCGGCATCATCACTGAGCACGATCTCCTGCGTGGCGGAAAGAGCGACGCACGGACGCAACGAACGCATTGGCTCCGTCTGATGATAGAGCGGGCTGACCTTGCAGACGCATCCGCACGGTTTCAAGGACGCAAGGTATCCGAAGCGATGACCCCCGATCCGGTAACGATCACGGAGACAGCTCCGCTCGAAGAAGCTGGGCGCTTGATCGGAGAGAACGATATCAAGAGATTGCCCGTCGTACGCGACAATAAACTGGTGGGTATTATTGCTCGGGCCGACATAGTACGGGCGATTATTCTTGCCGCTCGCAGGATCACGGATGCGACAAAGCGCAATGAAATGATAGATGCGAGATTGCTCGAATTGGAACGGCAGTCTCTAGTTCACCGCGCACGTTTGCAAAACTAGCGCAGCGCATCTTGAAGATATTGCTGAAATCAACCCCCAGGGAAGAAGTCCAAACCAATCCACCTGGAAAGAAATTACGACCGATCGACCGTCAGGCGATCTTCGACAGCGGCGACTCCTGGAACTGACCAGGCCACGTCTTCGACCGCCCGGCGCTCGGCCCAGCTATCAACGGTACCCTCGAGCACGACCTTGTTACCGCTCTGTACGCAGACGCTGATTGCATCCGCTTCAACCGCCGCATGCCGCTCGAGGGCGGACTTGATCTTGCTCTTCACATCCGCCGAATTGATATGCGGCCTTAGGGTAATCATGTTGGTGATTCCGCGCACGCCCGACAACTTGCGAACGTCTTCTTCCGCGGATGTCTTCTCAAAATGCCAGTTCACGCTGCCGCTCAGCGTAAGCCACCCGTCGTGCACCAACACCTCGATCGCGTTTCGGGGAACAAGGACATCCCAAGTCAAAATATCATAAGCTCGCTTGGCAAGCTGGTCATCCGACGTCTTCTTTTCATAGGCAAGATGCACTTCGATATTCTCGGCAATGGCGTGCACGCCCTTGACGCGGCGGGTCGCAGCAATGGCGGCGAGCTTTTCCGCGTAGCTGTCGACGTGCCCACCGAGCGTCACGACGCCGTCATCGACGGCGACACCAATATGCTCTCCACAGAAACTTGGATCAAATTCAAGCTCGTCGATGACGTCTTGCCGGAGTTGAGCGTCAGTCACAATCATGCCTCCCAATAAGGGATCTAAACTCGGACACTGCGCTTCCGCAGAAATCACCTTGATCCACATCAAGACCCGGCGCGCAGCTTAGTAAGCCTAAAATATGATCCCACCGGACAGCTTGACGCATATCAAGTCGCGACATCCGCGCCATGCATAAATAAAGCCGTCATTCGGAAGCCAATTCTCTTTCGAACGGAGAACGTCAATGAGCACATCCGGCATCGCCGTCTTTGATCACACCGTTCAGGAGACCAATGCCTGGCTCAAGGCCGTCGCTGAAGAACTTCAGCTTGATCGCCACAACGCATACCTTGCATTGCGGGCCGTGCTGCATGCGTTACGCGACCGATTGCCCCCGGAGGTAGCGGTTCATCTCGGCGCGCAGCTGCCAATGTTGATACGCGGCTTTTACTACGAAGGCTGGCACATGGCGGGGAAACCGACCAAAGACCGTCACGTCGAGGAATTTGCCGAGCACGTTTTGAAAGAATTGCCGCCACAATTCCCGCTGGACGCGCTGAGCGTGAGCCGCGGCGTGTTCGAGGCTCTCTGGGAGAAGCTTGATCCAGGCGAGTTTGCAAAACTCATGGACCACCTGCCGGTTTCGCTCAGAACGCTGGGGCCCTGAACTTGCGCAACCAGGCTGACCAGGCCATTTCCACGCGACACCGGAGGGCGTCCGCTAGCCAATCCCCACCGGCCACCGCGCTCGAAATGGCGGGACGCCAGCGCGAAATTTCGGTTTCGGAGTTCTTTCTCAAGAATTGTCATCTGCTCGGTTTCGATACCCCCGCCAAGGCATTGGTCACCGCGGTCAAGGAGGCAATGGACAACGCTCTCGATGCTTGCGAGGAAGCCGGGATACTGCCCGACATCAGCGTGCAGGTGAGCGAACGCTTCGGGAAATCGCGGGTGGTCGTGGAGGATAACGGTCCCGGAATTGTCGAGAGCCAGATCGCCCGCATTTTCGGCAAGCTGCTCTACGGCTCGAAATTCCACAAGCTCAGCCAGTCACGCGGTCAACAGGGGATGGGGATCTCGGCTGCAGGGATGTACGGCCAGCTTACCATCGGCAAGCCGTTGCATATCGTCAGCCGCGTCAAGGGCGACAAACTCGCTTCGGAAATGTATGTGTCGGTTGACACCGCCAGGAACCAGCCGGACATCCACAGGAAAAGACGGCTGAAGTGGGACCGTCCTCACGGTACGCGGGTCGAGATGGAGATGGAAGGCCACTATCAGAAGGGGCCGCATTCGGTCGAGGCTTATCTGAAGCAGACGGCGATCGCCAATCCGCATCTGAAAATCACCTACAAGGACCCGCAAGGCGAAGAGGTCTGCTTCGCCCGCAGCACCAGGAAGCTTCCGCCCAGACCGACGGAAATCAAGCCTCACCCTCACGGCATCGAACTCGGGCGGCTTATCCAGATGCTGAACAATACCAGGAGCCGTACGTTGCTGCGGTTTCTGGTGGACGAGTTCTCCTCCGTGGGGAGGACGACCGCCCTCAAGATCATTGAGCTCGCCGGCTCATTATCGGACAGGAAATTGAGCGATCGTTCCCATCCGAAACACATCGCCCACGTGCAGGCGACCGCCTTGCACAAGGCCATTCAAAAAACCCGCATCCTGGGGCCGCGCACCGACTGCGTCGTCCCGATCGGTGACAAGCAGCTTCTGGACGGGCTGCACAAGGAGCTGGAGGCGGACTTCTTTACCGTCATCACCCGGCCAGCCGCAGCCTACCGCGGCAACCCGTTCCAGGTGGAAGTTGGCATCGCCTTTGGTCGCCCCGGAGAGGCCGACGTTGAAGTCGACAAGAGCGGACGCATGCGCATGAAGGAAGCGCAGGAAACGCTTGCCAGCGAGCGCCTGATCCCGCCCAAGGACGAGCCCGTTCGCCTCCTGCGTTTTGCGAACCGGGTGCCGCTGCTCTACCAGCAGTCCAGTTGCGCGATCACCAAGGCCGTGATCCAGACCAACTGGCGGGGCTATGGCCTGCACCAGCCCAAAGGCGCATTGCCGATCGCGCCGATGGCGATCCTGGTCCATGTCGCGTCCGTTTGGGTGCCCTATACCTCCGAGTCCAAGGAGGCCATCGAGCCTTATCCGGAAATCCTCAAGGAGATCAAATTGGGGTTGCAGGAATGCGCGCGCAGGCTCGCGCACTACCTGCGTCACGAGGCGCAACTCCATCAGGAATATGACAAGCGATCCTATATCGAAAAATATCTGCCGCACATCGGCACTGCCCTGCAGGATATCCTCGCTCTCAGCAATGACGAACGCGACTCTACCGTGAGGAAACTCGACGACGTGCTTCACAAGAGCCGCACGACGCAAAGACCCGAGCCATGAAAAAGAGCAGTTCCGATCCCGCGCGCAGTGATCTCGACGACAGGACGATCGCGCTGATCGAATCGATCGCCGGACAGATCCGCACCAGTATCGAGGATGGAAAGCTGCCGGACATCAAGCTTCCGGTCCGCAGCCTTGACAATGTCAGATATGATGAAGCGAAGGGCTATTTCGAGCTCGGCGATGCGCGCAAGGTCCGCTCGCTGACGGTGACCACGGCGCGGCCGTTCGCGCAAACCCTGCGTTTGATGGCGACTTCGCGCGCAATGGTCGAGCGCGGCGACTTCGCCACCAAGCGCGAGATCTATTACATCAGCAAGAACTGGGGAGATTGCCGCTTCGACGAACAGGCCGAATCGGACGCGATCATGGACGACATCGAGGCCATGGCTTCGATGCAAGGGCTGTCGCGGGAGCAGCTGCGCTTCTACCCCGAATCACATGGCGGCTCGGTCGCGGGTCGACTGACCGTGATCGACAGAAATCCCGCGACGGGAGAGGCGATCGAGATCGACTGCACCAATCTGGGCAGCGGGGCGTACAGCATCCCGCGCTCGGCCGAACATTTGACGTTCCGCACTGACGCGCGATTCGTGCTCGCGATCGAAACCGGTGGCATGTTTCAACGCCTCAACAATCACCGGTTCTGGGAAAACGCGCGGTGCATCATCGTTGAGATGGGCGGGGTTCCGACGCGCGCCACACGGCGCTTCATTCGCCTGCTGGCCGACCAGGAGAGCTTGCCGGTCTACTGCTTTGTCGATTGCGATCCCTACGGCTTCGCCAACATTTACCGCACGCTCAAAGTGGGTTCCGGCAATGCGGCCCACGTCAATCGCTTCCTGTGCGTGCCGCAGGCGCGTTTTCTCGGCGTTACGCCACAGGATATCGTCGATTTCGGGCTTGAGGACGCGACCCACAAGCTGACCACGACCGACATCAAGCGCGCCCACGACGCATTGCGGAACGATCCATTCATCATCGCCCATCCCGAATGGATCGCCGCGATCAAGCAATTGCTTCAGATGGGCGTTCGTGCCGAGCAGCAGGCGCTGGCCAAATGGGGCCTCAACTACGTCATCGACGAATACCTGCCAAGAAAGCTCGCCAATACGGGCGGTTTCTTGCCGTAGATGCGCGGACATACGCTCAGCGGTTAACCGCGTCCGCCCGGCAGAGCGCTTCATGAACGAGAGAAGCCGGGCCTTCCAGGACTTGATAAGCAATCAAGCTGACAATGTTGGACAAAGCTCGATAGCACCACTCGGTTTTGGCTCGCGGCACCTGCGCGGGAACAGGACGTACTCGTACCTGGGTCCGCAAGATCGAATGTTATGGAACTCGGTTGCCCCATACAGTGCTGCTGCAATTAAGAAACAGCTCTGATGATCTTCCTCGCTTCTGCAACTTTCAGTATGATGAGCTTTATCTCGGACAGCCGCACCGGTGCTTTTCTCAAACTCGGTTAGCGGGTAAATGCACAACCACTTCGATGTCGCGCCCGGCGATGAGGAGGAGGCCCGCGTCGGTCCGCGGCTGCTCGGATATGTCGTGGGTCTGGGTCTTGCCATCCTTCTGACGGCAACGTCGTTCTTTGTCGCCGGCACCGACCTCGTCTGGCAACCGAGCATACCCGTCGCCATCATGTGCTGGCGATCATGGGCGTGCATCTGGTGTTCTTCCTGCACATCACGACAGGTGCCGACAATACCAACAATGTGCTGGCGCTCGGATTCGGCCTGTTGATCGTGTTCCTCGTGATCGGAGGATCCCTATGGATCATGGCTAATCTCAACCACAATATGAGCCGATGGATCAGCTCATGCGTATGCAGCGCTGATGTGGGCTGGGACCGGCTATTGGATGTATCACTTTTGGACCGGTCTGCGAAAAGGCTTTGCATCAAGGGCGGGAGCCTCTGGGTCACTTGACTCTGATTGGCTCGGAACCCTTGCCAATGGTAGACGTTCGTCGGAAAGGAATGGGCGCATCGCGCCATCCTTGGTCAGCACGCTGTTTCATAGGGACTCGCCTGATGATGTCTTTCACAGACATCCCTTGCTGGGATCTCTTCAGCAATTGGGTTATCGCCCTGGCGGCCGGAATTGTCGTCATGGCGGCGCTGGGCCTGTGGGGAAAATATTTTTCTCGGACCACTTCGCTGCGCACCTATCTGATGATTTTCACCGGATTTGCCTTATCGATGGCCAGCCTCATCGCCTGGCAGAAGGAGCACCGCGAATTGATCCGGGCGGAAAATCTCGCGACGCTTAAAGCATTTGATATCGAGGCGAACCGGCTCTTTGAAGAGAGCCTGACCGTCAGCAACCCCGCTGACTATAAAGCCTACTTGGCGAAGGCAGATAGCTTTTCCGGAAGGCTCGAGAGATGGGCTGCGAACAACATGGGACCGCGAGCATCCGAGATCCTGCTACGTTACGATCCGAAGGACGTCAATATATCATTTGAAAGTACAACAAGTAAGGAGCATGCATCGGCGATAGTTGCGATAATTCGGACAAGAGAAAATATCTTGGCACTGATTGAAGCCGGGGCTTCGGACAAGTGCGTGAAGCCAACAATGACAGAACACCCTATTCCCCAAAACGTCATAGCTTCCAAAATAAAGCGCGTCCGTTGACAACGTCTCTCTCGGATTCGCTGGCATTGCAAAACGATGAGGCACCACCCGGATTCTGAAGCTTCAGCAACCTCAGCTTCCTCAGTCAGGGTCGAACGGACAACCTCCTGAAAGCTCGCATCTAGGGCAGAAAGCCTTGCAACCCCTCGACAACCCGTTTGGCACGAGGTTGTCACCCTTGTCTTAGGTACGTTTCGTTACCTATGTGTCCGGGCCGGACAACGATTTTATTGGTAGCGGGAGAGGGACTCGAACCCCCGACCCCAGGATTATGATTCCCGTGCTCTAACCAGCTGAGCTACCCCGCCACGGCGTTGGCAAACGCGGCCTCATATACCGCTGTCGCGAACGCGCGGCATATAAGAAGCAGGTCTTGGCCCTGTCAAGCAAGCCCGCAGGAGCCGGCTTGGTGCGGCCAAACACCAGCATAAGCGCCTATTTCGGCCGGAGGTTGGGATTGCCGCCGGGGCTGCCGGGCGGCGGGATCACAGGCGTATTGCCGGTATCGGGCGTCGGGGCACGCATTTCCGGATCAACGCCTGCGGGCGGACACAAAACGCCGTCGGATTTTGCCAGCCTGTCGCCGAGCGGCTCGGCCCGCTGCCCGGTTGTTGCGCCCTCTGGCGCGATCGTGCCGCGCGGCGGCACCGGCCGCATCGGCGCGCAATTCGCCGAAGCCGGAGGAACCGCTTGGGCCGGTGGCGTCGCTGGCGCGGCTTGAGCGCTCGTCACCTCCACTGAGGCGGTCAGCGCCCATGAGAGCAAGAGAGCATGTTTCATCATACCGACCAACCGGACCACCCCGGCATGGGTTCCACCGGACGGGTCGCCGTTTTCAGGCTTTGCGGTAGCGGATCAGCGAGAAATGCCCCAGCGGCGGCATCGGCCGGCGTTCGGCGAGGCTGACGCCGCCATGTTTGGCGGCCCAGTTGACCAGACGCGCCCATGGAAATTCCGGCCGCCAGCCGAGCCGGCGTGCCAGCGGCGCGAACGCCAGTTCGAAGATGCGGCGGGGACCGCTCTCGGCGCCGATGTGGTTGACCAGGATGAGTTCGCCGCCGGGTTTCAGCACACGGATGAAATCATCGAGCGTGGCTTCGGGATCCGGTACCGCGGTGATGACATATTGCGCCACCACCGCATCAAAAGACGAATCCGCGAAAGCCAGATTCTTCGCGTCCATCACCGCGAGCGTCTCGACATTGCCGAGACCGAGCGCCCGCACACGGCTCTGCGCCTTGCGTAGCATCGGCTCGGAGATATCGACGCCGCACAATTTCGTGGTGGGCGAATAGTCCGACAGCGACAATCCGGTGCCGACGCCGACGTCGAGAATCCGCCCGCCGATCCTGTCCGCTTCCGCAATCGTCGATTGACGGCCGTGATCGAACACCTTGCCGAACACCAGATCGTAGATCGGCGCCCAGCGCCCATAAGCTTTTGCGACCCCCGCGCGGTCGATATCTGACGCCATGCCCCCGCCCTGAAATTCTATCCGCGCATCGCCTCGACGAGCGGCGGCGCCACGATAGTTCCCCTGGCCGCGCCCTTCTCCGAGGCGCTCTTCGCGGTGGCGCTCTGGATAAAACCGCCGCCGAGCACGCGAGCCTGGCTGGAAGGCGCATCGTAGAACACACAGGCCTGGCCGGGAGACACCCCCTCTTCGCCCGCCACCAGCTCGACCTCATAGCCGCTACCGGCAGCCGCGCGCAGCCACGCCGGCTGGGGGCTGCGGGTCGAACGCACCCGCACGAAAATCTCGAGGCCCTCGCCGACTGCGCGATCAAGCGGGCCGTCACCAATCCAGTTGACGTTGCGCAGCGCGATGCGATCCATCCGCAGCGCCTCGCGCGGGCCCACCACAACGCGCCGGCTCGCTGCATCCAGCCGCACCACGTAAAGCGGCGCAGTGGAGGCGATGCCCAGTCCCCGCCGCTGGCCGACGGTGAAATGAACGATACCCTGATGCCTGCCGATGACGCGGCCGTCGAGATCGACGATATCGCCGGGTTCGATGGCATTGGGCCGCAACCGGCCGATGATGTCGGTATAGCGCCCGGTCGGCACGAAGCAGATGTCCTGGCTGTCCTGCTTGTCCGCGACTTCAAGTCCGAAGCGCCGCGCCAGGTCGCGCGCCTGGGGCTTGGTCATGTCGCCCAGCGGAAAGCGAAGATATTGGAGTTGTTCGCGGGTGGTCGCGAACAGGAAATAGCTCTGGTCGCGGTCGGCGTCGGCGGCGCAAACAAGCGCGCGCGATCCGTCGGCCATGCGCCGCGAAGCGACATAATGTCCTGTCGCCAGCGCCGATGCACCGAGCTCGCGAGCGGTCGTCAGCAGATCGCGAAACTTGATCGAGCGGTTGCATTCGATGCAGGGCACCGGCGTCTCGCCGAGGGCGTAGCTTTCGGCAAAATTGTCGATCACCGACTCACGAAAGCGGTTCTCGTAGTCCAGCACGTAATGCGGGATGCCGATCCGCCCGGCGACATTGCGCGCGTCGTGGATGTCCTGCCCGGCGCAGCAGGCGCCCTTGCGATGGGTGGCCGCGCCATGATCGTAAAGCTGCAGCGTGATGCCGACGACGTCGTACCCTTCCGACTTCAACAGCGCAGCCGTCACCGAGGAATCGACACCGCCGGACATGGCGACGACGACCCTTGTGTCCTGTGGACGGCCTTCAAGATCCAGACTGTTGAGCATGGTTCCGGTCATTGATGCGATCGCGATAGCGCCAAACGCTTCGCGACCAAGAAGCCACCTTGCGATTAGTGCCTTTGGAGCGTTTCCCTAACAAGGCATGTTCGCCTCACGGGAGCGGATGAAAAGCCACTCTTTAATATAGGCCGTATTCCCATGAGGCAATCACGCCTCGCCCCTTTTGCGCGCTGCAAACGGCAAATCTTGCCGCCGGGCAGAAAAGGGCGCGCCGACGGCAAGCCAAAGCCGCCTGGCTTTGACGTAAGATATTGATATTAAACAATATTTTTTGAGGCCCGAGATGGCCCGGTCCTTGCTGATGGAAGGACCAGTTAGATTGCGAGGGGCCGTCCTGTGGTAAGCGTCACTTCAGAAGCCGCAGCAAGCGCAGCGTTCCAGGCCGCGCCGCAGTGGTCCGTGCGGTCCGACCAGCCGCCGGCAAATGATCTTTTCGGGGCGCTGGTCAACAATAACACGGCTGCCGACAACACAACGACGCCATCGCTGCCCCCGCAGCGCCGCACCGACGACGCGCCGCCACCCGCCGATACCGCGGGGACGGCAAATCCCATGTCCAATCAGGCCGCAAGCAACGATCCAAACGGCAACGCCAATGCCGGACCGCCCTCCGACAACAATGTCAACAACACCAACAACAGCGCCAACACCAGCGGCCCAGCCAGCGCTGGTGCAACCCAGCCATCCCAAGCGAAGTCTCCAAAAGCCAACCCCGCAAAGTCGACGGACAAGTCGGCCAGCGTAGACACGTCTACGTCGGATCTGACCATCCTGGCCCAGCAGGCCGCTCTCACCGCGACGACGCCGAACCCGGTCGCCGTCGCAATTCCGGTCACCACCGCATCGACGAATGTCCCTGTGGCAACCTCGTCCGGCAATTTCGCGGCGCCATTGGCGATTGCCGCGGCCGCAATCGCAGCCAGTACACAAGCGATCTCCGCACAGGCGACCTCGTCAACCCCAATCAAGACCGATTCGAATACGGCCGCCACCGACACACCAGCAGCGACGGCAACGACAACGACCACTGCCACGGTCACGGCCACTGCCGCTGCCACTGCCGCTGCCGCCGCCGCCGCCTCCGCGACCACGAAGACCGCGATTTCAGCGGCGGCTAACGGTGCGGTCGGCGCGCCCGTGATCCAGCAAGCAACGCCCGCAAATGCGGCCGCATTGGCAAGCACAGTGGCTGCGACGGCGCCCGTCACACCGAAGCCCACACCCGGAAAGTCGGCGGCAGCGACCGCGGCAACCGATGGCTCGACGACGACGTCAGGTACGGCCGATCCGTCGGCAACCAATGCGCCGGCGGGGGCTCTCCAAAACGGCCTGCTGCAACAACCCTCGACCGCAGACAAGCCGGGGACCACCACTGCGGCCGCTGAAACCGCAGATGCCGCCGGCTCTTCAACATCAGCCATAACGGCCCGCGAACATTCGCCGGCTGCGAGTACCGGACATACGGTCTCCGATACGCCGGACCCGGGCACCCAAACAATCGGCGCATTCCAGCCGCAGCTCAATACATCGGCGACCGCGGCTGCGCCGGGCGGAGCCTTGAGCGTTACGGCGGCGACGAACGGGCCGGTGCCTCTGAGCGGGCTCGCGGTGGAGATCGCCGCCTCGGCAAAGAGCGGCAAGAGCAGTTTTGAAATCCGGCTCGACCCGGCCGACCTCGGCCGTATCGACGTTCGCATCGATATCGATCGCAACGGCCAGGTGACGTCGCATTTGACGGTCGAAAAGCCGGAAACGCTATCGATGTTGCGCCAGGACGCACCGCAGCTACAGCAAGCCCTGAATGATGCGGGGCTCAAGACCGACAGTGGCGGGCTGCAATTCAGCCTGCGTGACCAGTCTTCTTCCGGCCAGAACAGCGGCAACGACGCCAATCCCAACGCCCAGCGGCTGGTGATCAGCGAAGATGACACCGTCCCCGCGGCGGTCGCGGGACGAACCTATGGCCGCGCGCTCGGATCAAGCAGCGGCGTGGATATCACGGTTTGAGGAGACAGACATGACAGCAGCAGCCACGTCCAGCCCGGTCGTATCAGGGACGACGACGTTACCGACCTCTTCTTCGTCCAGCTCCTCGGCCGCGGCTACAAGCGCGCTGGCTTCTTCCCAGATCGCGGGCAATTTTCAGAGCTTCCTGCAGCTGCTGACGACGCAATTGCAGAACCAGAATCCGCTCAGCCCGCTGGACACCAACCAGTTCACCCAACAGCTCGTCGAATTCGCCGGCGTTCAACAGCAACTCAACACCAACGACTCACTGGCGACGCTGGTATCCCTGCAGCAGACCGCGCAATCGACCCAGGCCTTGGGATTTGTCGGCAAGACGGCTCTGGTCAAGGGCAGTACCGCGGCGATGGCCAGCAGCACCGCGACCTGGCAGCTCAGTGCCGCCTCCAATTCGGATGTCACTGTCACGATCGCCAGCAGCAACGGCCAGACCGCGTTCACCGGCACCTACGCCATGAGCGCCGGCAGCAACCAGCCGTTCACCTGGAACGGCAAGGGCAACGACGGCACCCAGTGGCCTGACGGAAATTACACGCTCACGGCTACCGGCAAGGATTCCGCAGGCAACACGGTCGCGATCAGTACCGAAGTCGAGGGCGTGGTCAGTTCGGTCGATCTCACCCAATCGCCGCCCCTGCTGTCGATCGGCGGTCAAACCTTTACGGTCAACCAGATCCAGAGCATCGTGAACTGACGACGGCACGCCCCAATGCCACCGAATTTCGGCTTGCCAGCGAGGCGCAGGGCACCCCAGACCGGTCGATCCGGGCACCGAAACGGCCGTCCGGACGGCCGTCATCAAAGCATTTTCAAGGAGATTCGTATTGAAGCCTTGGGCTTAGGCAAATTTTAAGTCGCTGAGCGTAGGTTGTTAGCGTGAGTTCAGTGGTTGAGAGTTTGTGAGTACGCCATGACAGAGCCCCATCGCCCGAGGGTAAAATACGTCATCGGGCCTGACGGTAGTCCGTTAACAATTGCGGATCTGCCCGCACCCGGGACCAAGCGGTGGGTTATCCGTCGCAAGGCCGAGGTCGTTGCCGCGGTTCGCGGCGGCCTGCTCTCCCTGGAGGAGGCCTGCAGCCGTTACACGCTGACCGTCGACGAATTCCTGTCCTGGCAGTTTTCCATCGATCAGCACGGTCTTGCGGGGCTGCGCACCACCCGGATCCAGCAATACCGCCAATAGGCGCCTTTTCCCCGAACAAACGGCATTTACAAACGGCATTTGAAGAAAATCGGCGTCGCTCAGCGAAGCCGATTTTTTCCGTTTTGAACTTTCACCCCAGCCCTTAACCTTCGTTAACCATATCGAAACCATACCGTAGGCAATAATTGCCCAGTCGGCTCCTGGAGCCGAATCTGAGGGGCGGTTGGTTTTGCAGAGTCTCGTAAGCTTCCTGAGGGGCCTGGGCGCATCGCGGTTGATGGCGATGGTCGCGGTGACAGCCGCGCTGATCGGTTTCTTCGCGTTTGTCATCATGCGCGTCACCACGCCCCAGATGACCACCCTTTTTACCGACCTCAGCATGGAGGACTCTTCCGCGGTCATCAAGGACCTGGAACGTCAGGCCATTCCTTTCGAAATCCGCAACGATGGCGCCGTGATCATGGTGCCGAAGGACAAGGTCACGCGGCTGCGCATGAAGCTCGCCGAAGGCGGCTTGCCCAAGGGCGGCGGGGTCGGTTACGAGATTTTTGACAAATCCGACGCACTCGGCACCACGAGCTTCGTCCAGAACATCAATCATCTGCGCGCCCTTGAAGGCGAGCTCGCCCGCACCATCCGCGCCATCGACCGTGTCCAGGCGGCGAGGGTCCATCTGGTGCTGCCGGAGCGTCCGCTGTTTTCGCGCGAGACACCCGAGCCGTCGGCCTCGATCGTGGTGCGCGTCCGCGGCGCCCTGGAGCCGCAGCAGATCAGGGCCATCCGCCATTTGGTCGCTTCCGCCGTCAACGGCCTGAAGCCGCAGCGGGTGTCGATCGTCGACGAAGCCGGCCAATTGCTGGCCGACGGTGCCAGCGGCGCGACCGACAACGCCATCGGGGACGAGCGCCGCGCCGGTTTCGAAAAGCGGATGCGCAATGAAATCGAGGCGATCGTGTCATCGGTGGTCGGCGCAGGCCGTGCCCGCGTCCAGCTCTCGGCGGACTTCGACTACAACAAGACTACCCAGACCTCGGACCGCTTCGATCCAGAAGGCCGGGTGCTGCGCTCGAGCCAGACCCGCGAAGAATCCAGCGCCACGGCGGAGAACAACGGCCAGGTCACCGTCAACAACGAGTTGCCAGGCAGCCAGCAGAACACCACCGCGCCGGCCGCACGCGACCAGAGCAAGAAGACCGAGGAGACCAACAACTACGAGATCTCCCGCACCACCAAGACCGAAGTAACCGAGGCCGGAAGGGTCAATCGCATTTCGGTCGCCGTGCTGGTCGACGGCAGCTACAGCAAGAACGAAAAAGGCGAGATGGTCTATCAGGACCGCAGCAAGGAGCAGCTGGACCGCATCGCGGCGCTGGTGCGCTCGGCGATCGGCTTCGATCAGAAACGCGGCGATCAGGTCGAGGTCGTCAACCTCAGATTCGCCGAAGCACCTGTCGTCGCCCCGCTTGCAGAGCCGACCGGACTGTTCGGGATGCTGCAGTTCACCAAGGACGACGTGATGTACGTCATCGAGCTCGGCGTCATGATGCTGCTCGGCCTGGTCGTGCTGTTCATGGTGATCCGGCCGCTGGTCAAGCGCATCCTCGCCTCCGAGGAGATCGCGGTGCCCGCCGGCGATGTGCCGGCGCTGACCGACGGCAGCCCCCAGGGCGCCGGCGCGACCGGCCAGAGCCTCGTGCCCAACGCCAACACCACCGCGCAGCTCATCGATGTGGCCCAGGTTCAGGGGCAGGTCCACGCCCAATCGGTACATCGCGTCGGCGAGCTTGCCGAGCGAAACCCCAACGAAACCGTCGCCATTGTTCGCCAATGGCTCTCCGAACCCGCTACTCCGTGATCTGAAATGGCCGTACCTCAAGCAATAAATGCCAACGACATCACCAGCGTCATTTCCTCGCTGGCTGCTCGTCAGAGCAACCGGCCGAAAGCGCCTCCGCTGAGCGGCCCGAAACGTGCCGCGATCCTGATGCTGGCGCTGGGAGAACAATATGGCGGCAAGGTCTGGTCGCTGCTCGACGACGATGAAGTGCGCGAACTGTCGATCCACATGTCGACGCTCGGCACCGTCGAGGCCGAAGTAGTCGAAGACATGCTGCTCGAATTCGTGTCGCGGATGTCGGCATCCGGGGCATTGATGGGAAATTTCGACGCCACCGAGCGGTTGCTGCAGCAATACCTGCCTCCCGAGCGCGTCAACGGCATCATGGACGAAATTCGCGGGCCGGCGGGCCGCAACATGTGGGAGAAACTCTCCAACGTCCAGGAAGAGGTGTTGGCCAACTATCTCAAGAATGAATATCCGCAGACCATCGCCGTCGTGCTGTCAAAGCTCAAGCCGGAGCACTCCGCGCGGGTGCTCGCCATCCTGCCCGAGGACATGGCGCTCGACGTAGTCAACCGCATGCTGAAAATGGAGGCGGTGCAGAAGGAAGTGATCGAGCGCGTCGAACAGACGCTGCGCATCGAGTTCATGTCGAATCTGTCGCAGACCAGGCGCCGCGACGCCCACGAGGTGATGGCGGAGATCTTCAACAATTTCGACCGCCAGACCGAAACCCGCTTCATCACCTCGCTGGAAGAGGAAAACCGCGAATCCGCCGAGCGCATCAAGGCGCTGATGTTCACCTTCGACGACCTGATCAAGCTCGACTCCGGGTCGGCGCAAACGCTGATGCGCAATGTCGACAAGGACAAGCTCGGCATCGCGCTGAAGAGCGCCAACGAGGATGTCCGCGGCTTCTTCCTCGGCAACATGTCATCCCGCGCCGGCAAGATGCTGCTCGACGACATGGCCGCGATGGGACCGGTTCGATTGCGTGACGTCGACGAGGCGCAGGCGCTGCTCGTCAACCTCGCCAAGGATCTCGCAGCCAAGGGTGAAATCACCTTGACCAAGAATCGCGCCGACGACGAGCTGGTGTATTGATGGCCGCCCCCGCAAAATTCCTGTTCGACATGGACTTCTCGGCGCCCGACAAGATGCGCGAGCGCGCCGCCACGCCGTCGGAAGTCGCCCAGAAAGTCGCCGCCGCCGAGGCCCGCGCCTATCGCGACGGCTACGACGCCGCGCTGCGCGAGGCGAAAGTCGAAAGCGACCGCCGTTCCGCGCTGGCGCTGGAGGAGATCGGGATCGCCATCAAGAGCATCGCGGCGCGCTATTCCGGCATCGAAACCCGGATGGAAACCGAGGCCGTCGACGTCGCGGTCGCGGTGGCGCGCAAGCTGTGCGGCGAGTTGATTGCCCGCGAACCGCTCGGCGAGGTCACCGCGCTGGTGCGCGATTGTTTTTCCCAGCTGGTTTCGACGCCACATCTCGTGGTCCGGATCAACGAATCCCTGTACGAGGCGGCGCATGAGCGCATCGAGAAGCTGGCCAGGCAAAGCGGCTTCGAGGGACGCCTCGTGATTCTGGCCGAGCCGGAGATCGAGACCGGCGATTGCAGAATCGAATGGGCCGACGGCGGCGTCGTGCTTGAGCGCGAAGCGATCGACGCAAAGATCAACGAACTTGTCGGACGCTACATAGCGTCCCGCAATCAGGCCTGAGCCATGGCCAAGAGGAATGAACCATGAGTGACACCGACGCACAGGTTCCGCTCCCCGATCTCAACGCCGCGCACACGCCGACGGCGGATGACGTGGCATATAATGAGGACGAGAATGCCGCGCGCATTGCCGCCGATCTCGAGGCCGTGTTTGACGTGCCGGTGCAGGTTTCGGCCGTGCTCGGCCGCTCCAAAATGGACGTCGGCGAATTGCTGAAACTCGGGCCCGGCACCGTCCTCGAACTCGATCGCCGCGTCGGCGAAGCCATCGACATTTATGTCAACAACCGGCTGGTGGCGCGTGGCGAGGTAGTTCTGGTGGAAGACAAGCTTGGCGTGACCATGACGGAAATCATCAAGGCGGAACGCACTTGAGGCTCCCTTCTTAACGATACGCGCGTAACGGGCGCGAACAGACGAACAGGAGATTACCATGCGGCTTCTCATCGTTGGCACACTGAAGGGCCAGCTCACGACAGCCACCAAGATCGCCATGGACAACGGAGCTTCCGTTACACATGCGGAGGACCACGAACAGGCCATGCGCGTGTTGCGCGGCGGCAAGGGTGCCGACCTGCTGCTGGTCGACGTTGCCCTCGATATCCGCGACCTGGTGATGCGGCTCGAGGCCGAACACATTCATGTGCCGATCGTCGCCTGCGGCATCTCCAACGACGCCCGCGCGGCCGTGGCCGCGATCCATGCCGGCGCCAAGGAATACATCCCGTTGCCGCCCGAACCGGAATTGATCGCCGCGGTGCTCGCTGCCGTCGCCAATGATTCACGCGACCTGGTTTACCGCGACGAAGCGATGGCCAAGGTGATCAAGCTGGCTCAGCAGATCGCCGGCTCCGACGCGTCGGTCATGATCACCGGCGAATCCGGCACCGGCAAGGAAGTGCTGGCGCGCTATGTCCATACCCGCTCCAACCGCGCCAAGAAACCGTTCATATCGATCAATTGCGCGGCAATTCCCGAGCACCTGCTCGAATCCGAATTATTCGGCCATGAGAAGGGTGCCTTCACCGGCGCCATCGCACGGCGGATCGGAAAATTCGAGGAGGCCACCGGCGGCACCTTGCTGCTCGACGAAATTTCCGAGATGGATGTGCGGCTGCAATCCAAATTGCTGCGGGCGATCCAGGAACGCGTCATCGATCGCGTCGGCGGCACCCGGCCGGTTCCGGTCGATATCCGCATCATCGCGACCTCGAACCGCAACCTGGCCGACGCGGTGCGCGAAGGGACCTTCCGCGAGGATCTGCTGTTCCGGCTCAACGTCGTTAACCTGAAAATACCGCCGCTGCGCGAACGGCCGGCCGATATCCTCGAACTGGCGCAGCACTTCGCCAAGAAATATGCCGACGCCAACGGCGTGCCACTGCGGCCGCTCTCCACCGATGCCCGCCGCGTGCTGACATCCAACCGCTGGCAGGGCAATGTTCGCGAGCTGGAGAACACCATCCACCGCTCGGTGCTGATGGCGCAGGGCGACGAGATCGGCGTCGACGCCATCCTGACCCCGGACGGCGACCGTCTCGATGCGCCGAAGACCGTGCCCGCAGTGGCGCACGCGACCTTCGCCGCCGAACAGGTGACCCGCGCGCTGGTCGGGCGCACGGTGGCCGACGTCGAGCGTGACCTCATCCTGGAGACCTTGAAGCACTGCCTCGGCAATCGCACCCATGCCGCCAATATCCTCGGCATCTCGATCCGCACGCTGCGCAACAAGCTGAACGAATATGCCGATGGCGGCTTGCCGATCACCCCGGCGGGGGCCGGCGATCTGCATCGGGCCAGCGCCACGGTGTGATCGCCTGGCACGGCCGTTACCGCGGATGCTCCGCATCGTGGGGAGAACGCTGAACCGTGGCGGGACTTGATAGCGTCACGAATAATCCGGCGCGTCGGGATTGCGAAAGATGTGAATCGGATCGCCCGGCCGCGGTGCATGCCTGATGAAGGCGGCGTAGGCGTAGAGCGCGAGATAGAGGATCGCGAGCGCGCTGATCCCGTAAAATGCCCAGACCGCGATCCGTTTCATCAGGTCACGACGCTTCGTTGCGCGGCCGGGACGACATGGCGCTGCCACAGCCACAAGGACAAGGCGAAGGCGCCTGAAGAAGTCTGGGTTCCATCGCGTGACCGCCCCTGGCTCCGAACACAGGGGAGCTTTTAGGCTGTGAAACAAGAAAAGGCCACCTGCTGCGGCCTGGCACCGCGACAGCGCCAGCCCCGGGGCTAACAATCGGAGTGCTTTTATGGCACACCGTAGCGCAGCCCGTGATGGCTGAAGAACCCACCGCTTTTCGAGTTCAATATGCCCGCACCCAAGCCGCCTGCCTTTGACACCCTGAGCCTCCATGCCGGCCAGCATCCGGATCCCGTGACGGGCGCCCGCGCTGTTCCGATCTATCAGACCACGTCTTACGTCTTCCAGGATTCCGAGCATGCCGCGGCGTTGTTCAATCTGGAACGCGCAGGACACATCTATACCCGGATTTCCAACCCGACCACGGCGGTGCTCGAGGAACGGCTCGCTGCGCTGGAAGGCGGCGTCGGCGCGATCTGCACCGCGAGCGGCATGGCGGCGCTGCATCTGGCGATCGCGACGCTTTTGAACGCCGGCGACCACATCGTCGCCTCGTCCTCGCTCTATGGCGGCAGCATCAACCTGCTCACGCATACGCTGCCGCGCTTCGGCATCACGACCACTTTCGTCAAGCCGCGCGCGCTGGACCAATTCCGTGCGGCGATCCGGCCCAACACAAGGCTCGTGATCGGCGAAACCATCGGCAATCCCGGCCTCGAGGTGCTGGATATCCCGGCTGTTGCGAGAATCGCGCACGATGCGAAAATCCCGCTCCTGATCGACAATACATTCGCGACCCCCTATCTCAGCCGGCCGATCGAGCTTGGCGCCGACATCGTGATGAATTCGACCACCAAATGGATCGGCGGCCACGGCATTGCCATCGGCGGCGTGATCGTCGACGGTGGCCGGTTCGACTGGCGGGCTTCCGGAAAATTCCCGGTCCTGACCGAGCCCTATGCCGGATATCACGGCATCGTCTTCGACGAGCAGTTCGGCCCGGCGGCGTTCATCATGCGGGCGCGCACCGAAGGCCTGCGCGATTTCGGCGCCTGCCTGTCGCCGACCAATGCTTTCCAGCTGCTGCAGGGCGTCGAGACGCTGGGCGTTCGCATGGAGCGCCATATCGCCAATACGCATGCGGTGCTTGAGGCGCTTGCCGCGAACAAGGCGGTGGACTGGGTTCTGCATCCCTCGCTGGAAAGTCATCCCGACCATGAGCTTGCCAGGCGATTGCTGCCGCGCGGGGCCGGATCGATCGTCAGCTTCGGCATCAAGGGCGGCAGGCCAGCGGGACGAAAGTTCATCGAGTCCCTGCGGTTGATCAGCCATCTGGCCAATGTTGGCGATGCCAAGACGCTGGTCATTCATCCCGCCAGCACGACCCATCAGCAGATGGATGCCGCCCAGCTCCAGGCGGCGGGCATCGGCGAAGAGCTGGTCCGGCTCTCGGTCGGAATCGAATCCGCCGCCGACATCATCGATGACCTCGGCCAGGCGCTTCGTATTTCGCAGAAGGCTTGAACCATGCAGTTGTCCGTGAACGGAATCGATACCTTCGTTGCCACCGGCGGCCGGGAGTACGATTCCTCGCAACCGACCATCGTGCTGCTGCACGGCGCCGGCTTCGATCATACCACCTGGGCCCTGCACAGCCGGTGGTTCGCCCATCACGGCCACAGTGTGCTGGCTGCCGATCTGCCTGGCCATGGCCGATCCTCCGGCGCCCCACTGCCCACGATCGCCGAGATGGCCAACTGGACCGCTGCCCTGCTCGACGCCGCCGGCGTCGCCAGGGCGCGGCTTGTCGGCCATTCGATGGGTTCGCTGATTGCGCTTGAGACCGCCGCACGGCATCCGGCAAAGGTCTCCGCGCTCGGTCTGATCGGAACGGCGGCAACCATGACGGTCGGACCCGATCTGCTTAGGGCTGCCGAGGGCAACGATCACGCCGCCATCGACATGGTCTCGATCTGGGGTCTCGGCTATCAGGCAGAACTGGGCGGCAGCCTGGCGCCGGGTTTGTGGATGCACAGCGGCGCCCAGCGCGTGCTCGAACAGAGCCGACCCGGCGTGCTGTTCAACGACCTGTCGGCGTGCAACGCCTATCAGGATGCGCTGACCGCCGCCGCGAAGATCACGGTCCCGACCACTTTGATTCTCGGCGAACGCGACATGATGACCCCCGCAAAGGCCGGCCAGGCGCTTGCCGCCGCGCTGCCGAACTCACGCACGGTCGTGTTGCGCGGCGCCGGCCACATGATGATGGTCGAGCGGCCCGATGAGCTGCTCGCGGCGCTTCAAGCCTGATCAGCCAGGCGCGTTGATGCAGGCAGGGTGAACACTTACCAGGCCGGCAGCACGGCTCCCTTGAACTTCGTGAGAACGAAGTCGCGGACCTCCGGCGTCTGATAGCTTTGGACTAGAAGCTTGACCCAGGGCTTGTCCTTGTCGGCGGTGCGCACCACGAGGATGTTGACGTAAGGTCCCTTGGGATCTTCGCGCAGGATGGCATCCCTGACCGGATCGAGTCCCGCCTGTGTGGCATAATTGGTGTTGATGCCGGCGGCATCGACGTCGTCGAGCGTCCGCGCCGTCTGCGCAGCATCCACTTCCACGATCTTGAACTTCTTTGGATTGTCGATGATATCAGCGACGGTCGGCTTGAAGCCGACACCCTGCTTGAGCTTCAGGACACCCTTGTCCTGCAGCAGAAGCAGAACGCGACCGCCATTGGTCGGATCGTTGGGAATCGACAGCGTGGCGCCTTGCGGCACCGCATCCCAGCTCTTGTATTTCTTCGAGTAGACGCCCATCGGAAAATTGACGGTGAGGCCGACCGTTTCGATTTTGTACCCGCGGTCCGCCTTCTGGTTGTCGAGATAGGGCTGGTTCTGGAACGAATTCGCCTGCAGGTCGCCGGCGTCCAGCGCGGCGTTGGGGATCACGTAGTCGGTGAATTCGACGATCTGGATGTCGAGGCCGTTTTTTGCGGCGATCGGCTTGACGGCTTCAAGGATCTGGGCATGGGGGCCGGGGGTGACGCCGACCTTAATGGTTTCGGCACGGGCCGCGCTTGCAACGACCGCCAGCATCGCGGCTGAGACCATGAGAAAGCGTAGCGACATGATTTTTTGTTCCCTCGAGTAGTATGACTCACGATTTCCGGGTGCGCTTGTCGAGCCGGCGGGCGATCGCTTCGCCCAGGGTTTGTACGCCCTGCACAAGCGCAATCAGCACAAGCACGACGCTCGCCATGACTTCCGGCATGAAGCGCTGGTAACCGTAGCGAATCCCGAGATCGCCCAACCCGCCGCCGCCTACCGCCCCGACCATGGCCGAATAGCCGAGCAGACTGACCACCGTCAACGTCAACGCCAGCGTCACGGCCGGCATGGCTTCCGGCAAGAGCACCTTCTGCACGATCTGCAGGGGGCTCGCGCCGAATGCGCGCGCGGCCTCCACCAGCCCCTGGTCGACTTCACGGACGGCGCCCTCGACGACGCGGGCGATAAAGGGAATAGCGGCAATGGTCAAAGGCACCACCGCGGCGCGGGTACCGATCGAGGTTCCCGCGATCAACCGGGTCAGCGGGACAATGGCCACGACGAGAATGATAAAAGGGGTAGAACGCGTCGCATTCACGATCAGGCCGAGAAGGCGATTGGCCGCCGGCGCCGGAAACAGCTCGTTGGCCCGGCTCGTCGCCAGGAAGATACCGAGCGGGAGTCCCAGCAGCGTTCCCAACAGGCCGGACAGTCCCACCATCACAAGGGTATCCACGGTCGACCAGGCAATGAGCTGGAGTATTTCAGGAGACATAGCCAAGGTGCTCCACGGTATTTTGACCTGCCCGCAATTCCGCGATGATCCCGCACAGGACCTCCGGCTCGCCCGAAACCGAAATGAACAGCGATCCGAAGGGATGCCCCGCTATCGTCTCCACCTGTCCATGCAGGATGTTGACATCGATGCCAAGGGTCCGCGCCAGGCGCGACAGGACCGGCTGGTCGGCATCCCCGCCGACAAACGCAACGTGCAATACCGCGCTGTCGCCGGTACGGCGTTCGGGCCTTAATTTCGCAACCAGCCAATCCGGCACGTTGCCGCCGGTAATCGAGCCAACAAATCTCCGCGTCGTCTCGTGGCGAGGACTGGCGAATATTTCGTAGGTCGTTCCCTGCTCGACGATGCGTCCGCCTTCGAGCACGGCGACCCGGTCCGCGAGCTTTTTCACCACTGACATCTCGTGGGTGATAAAGACGATGGTCAGCTTCAGTTCGGCATTGATCGCCTTCAACAGCGACAGGATCTGATCGGTGGTTTCCGGATCGAGCGCAGAGGTGGCCTCATCCGACAGCAGGACCTTCGGTTTGGTAGCGAGCGCGCGGGCGATACCCACGCGCTGCTTCTGCCCGCCGGATAATTCCGCAGGATACCGGTCGCGCTTGTCGGACAGCCCGACCATCGCCAGCAGCGGTTCAACGATGCCTGCTATCTCGCTTTTGGCAAAGCCGGCAATTTCCAGCGGCAGCGCAATATTTTCGAAAGCCGTTCGGGAGGACAGCAGATTGAAATGCTGGAAGATCATGCCGATGGAACGGCGGGCCTGGCGCAAGCCACGTTCGTCAAGCGCGGTCACGTCGGTTCCGTCGACCCGCACATGTCCTCTGCTCGGGTGCTCCAAACCGTTGATCATGCGGATCAGGGTTGATTTACCGGCGCCGCTCTTGCCGATCACCCCGACAATGGCGCCTTCAGGCACCTGCAGATTAATGTCCTCGAGCGCCACCACCTCCGCCGATTCATTTCGCGAAGGGTAGACCTTGCCGACATTGGCGAACGCAATGATGGGGCGGGTTTGCACCTCGCTCGGCGCCGGCACGGGCGCTCCGGACAGGATCGGGAATCGAGCGTTCATAAGAGGCTAATTCTGCATGGATGGGAAAATCAGGCCAGGCCGACGAATAGCCGAACGGAAACCGCAACGCCAGCCGCACTGAAGCGGCGCTTCCGCGGGCCGGCATGTCGGTTTGCGCTATGATTTGATCGGCACGAAATGGTTGATGGCGATCAGCACGACCAGCAATGCTATTCCAAGCCCCAGACTCCAGCCGATCAGCTTCTTCTCGACCGGCAGCAGCGGCTCGACTGCCGTGGCGTTGATTTCGTTTCTCAGATCGCTTTGCGACATCCGGTTCACCTTTTGGATCAGCTGGCGAGCGGCGGCTTGAAGCCGCTGAAGAACAGCCATGAAATCAGCAGTCCCACCCAGATCACAAATCCGAACAGGCTGACGAAATAAACCGCCGCGAGCTTGCCGAAGCCCTGTTGCCAGAGTTTGCGGAAATCCGACAGCACGCCGATCGAGAAGAACGTCAGGACAAAGAAAATCACCCGGAAGACATTCGCTTCCCCCGCAGCAGCGGGAAGCGCTTTTGCGATATCCGGGGTCGAACCGACGGCTAGCCAGAGCGACACCGCAAAGACAAGGATGAAGCCGAGAATGAATTTCGGAAATCGCTGCCAGATTTCCGACGGCTTCGCCTTGTCCGGCCCCTTGTCGATATGGTTGGTCCAGATGTAGCCGAGGACGAACGCCCAGATGCCGATGAAGATATCGATGAAGATCTTCACGGTCGCCGTGGTCGCGAGAATCCAGCCCGGCTGATATTTGATGCCCTCCGCAGCAGCCTTCGCCATGATCAGCGATTCGGTGATGCCGCCGCCGGCGACGGCCGCGCCGTCGGTCTTGATGGCCAATCCGATCCAGGCGCCCGCCACCAGCGGCTCCTGCCACAGGAAGGTCTGCGCCAGGAACGGCAGGATGAGAACTTCGACGACCGCGAACACGACGACCAGCGATGACACCAGGATCGGCACCGCCGGCCTTGCCCTGATGGCGCCGCCGGTTGCGATCGCCGCCGCCACGCCGCAAATCGAAATGCCGGATGCGAGCGGAACCGACCATTCCCGGGAAAAGCCGAACCATTTGCGCGCGACGTAATAGATGACGGCCCAGTAGATCAGGTAGGCCTCGACGATCGCGGCCGCGCCGCGCAACAACAGCGAGGATGCAAGGTTCAGCCGGCCCGCCGCGGTCACCGCGACGGTGGCGCCGAGAATCACAATCGCGATCTTGATGTAGAGCTCGGGCCGTATCGCCTCCTTCAGCCAGTCGGCGAAGCGGGGAAACAAATTGGCGATGACAAGTCCCGAAAACAGGGCCACGATGAAGCCGCCCTCATTGGTCAGTTTGAGCGACCAGGAAAGTCCGAATTTCTGCTGCTCGGCCGGCGTCACCGCGGCGACATAGGCGTAGCTGCCGAAAATCCAGCTGGCATAGGCGATCGCAAACACCACGGTGAATGCAAGCGCAAATTTCCTGACATCTCCGCCAAGGGTGGCCACGCCGGCGCTCAGCACAATCAGCAGCGCGGCGTAGGTGGCAAGCAGCGCGCCGCCGCCGCCAAGCCACGCATAGGCCTTGGCAAAGGGATTAAGGGCCTGTGCGATGTCGGTATAAACCGAGGTGGTGACGGCCCAGCCCAGAAGGTCGGTTCCGCCAATGCTGACGAGCGCCGATCCGAAGACCAGGAGACCGATGACGACGGCGAGCCAGTCCTCGTTCAGTCGCGCCCGCAGCGCAACGGGCTCCGAGACCTTGACGGCGATATCCGACATTCGACTTCTCCAGGCTGATCCCTAAACAGAGGGCTCCGCACTCCGTTGGCTCAACCAACCATGATGCCGCTCGCGGTAGGTGTCGAGGACTCGGCAAAAATAGCGATATCCGCCCTGTCGCATCGGCGACGGACGCAGTGTTTTTTCCAATGGCCCGAGGAATCGCAGTCTAATTCTTTTCCGCTGGCAGAGGCGGGGTTTCCCGCCAAAGATGCCCCCTATCTCACCGTTGCGGAAGCAGGTTTCGCCGCTGCAACGCTGACCGCCAGCTTGCCGTAACGATCCGTGAAGGCTTCGGTGTCGATTTCCTCGAGCTTTATCGCGCCGCTCATCACGCCTGCCTTCCATGCATCGTGCTCGGGGTCTTGGCGGAATTCCGGCATCACTTCGCTCGCGAACAGTTCGAGGGCTTCGCAGATGTGCTCATGGCTGTTCTTGCCGGCCTGGTTGAGCAGGATGACCTGGTCGATGTGGGAGGTACGGAATCGCCGCAACTTTCTGCGGATGGTTTCCGGCGAGCCGATCAGGCCGCCGCGCAGCGCCGCCTCCTGCGCTTGCGGATTCTCGCGCTTCCACTTGTTGTATTCATCCCACATGTTGACGGTGCCGGGCGCCGGACGCTGGCGGTTCTGCGAGGCGCCGTAAAAACGCAGCGCAAACTGGAAGAACGTCGCGCCGTCGGCGCGGGCCCTCGCCTCCTCGTCGGTCTTGGCGCACATGAAGAACGAGACCAGCGCCATGTTCGGATTGATCTGATAGTCGGCAAGCTTCTTCAGCCGCTTGGTGATGGCGTTGTAATAGGCATGCACCCAGGCATGCGCAGCATCCGCGCTGACGAACTGGAAGCCGAGCGCGCCGAAGCCATTCTGGCCCGCGCGCTCGATGGTCGGAAGCTGCGAGCACGCCATCCACAATGGCGGGTGCGGCTTCTGGACCGGTTTTGGCACCACATTGCGCAGCGGAATATCGAAATACTTGCCGTGATGCTCGCTGCCGCCGTCCTCAAACATCGGAAAAATGGCGCGGACGGCTTCCTCGAACACCTCCTTCTTGGTTTCCATGTCGCGGCCGAACGGCGTCAGTTCGGTGATCGAGGCACTCTCGCCCATGCCGAATTCACAGCGGCCGTTGCTGAGGAGATCGAGCACCGCAACGCGCTCGGCGACGCGCGCGGGATGATTGGTGGTGAGCTGGAAAATGCCGTGGCCGAGCCGGATGTTCCTGGTGCGCTGGCTGGCGGCGGCGAGAAAGGATTCCGGCGACGGCGAGTGGGAATATTCCTCCAGGAAATGATGCTCCACCACCCAGGCATGGTCGTAGCCGAGCCGGTCGGCGGTCTCCAGTTGCGTGAGTGCATCCTGGTAGAGCTTGAGCTCATCGCCGGCCTGCCACGGGCGCGGCAGTTGCAGCTCATAGAAGATGCCGAATTTCATGACGTTTCTCCCGCGACCGGCTTGTTGTTCCGCAAAGTCTATCCCCCGTGGAAGCCGAGTCCAGTCTCGGCCCCATTCCGCGCGGCGGAAGCCGGCTTGCACCGGGCGTATGAATGGTTAGCTTTGCAGTTCGTTTGAGTTGTCGCCCTGCGCACGGCCCTCCCGCACCGAGACCTCAAGATTATCCTTACGTGACAAGCTTTACGCCGCATCAGGATTCCGCGCTGAAGGCCGTTGCCGACTGGCTCAAGGCGAAGCCCGGCAAAAACGGCACGCCGCCGGTGTTCCGCCTGTTCGGCTATGCCGGCACCGGCAAGACCACGCTGGCGCGCCACATTGCGGACGGCGTCGACGGCGAGGTGAAATTCGCAGCCTTCACCGGCAAGGCGGCGCTGGTGATGCGCAACAAGGGCTGCGACAACGCTTCCACCATTCATTCGCTGATCTACCGCGCCCGCGAATCCGGCGTGGAGCAGCCGAGCTTCGAGCTGTGGGACGACGCGCCGGCCTCGAAGGCAAAACTGATCGTGATCGACGAATGCTCGATGGTGGACGCCGAACTCGGGCGCGACCTGATGTCGTTCGATTGCCCGCTATTGGTGCTCGGCGATCCCGCGCAGCTGCCGCCGATCCAGGGCGGCGGCTTCTTCACCGATTGCGAGCCAAACGCGATGCTGACCGAAGTGCACCGCCAGGCGCAGAACGATCCGATCGTGCGGATGTCGATGGATATCCGCGAGGGCCGGGAACTCGAGATCGGCCGCTACGGCGAAAGCGAAGTCGTGTCGCGCGCCGAGCTCGATCCGGACCGGGTCATGAGCGCCGACCAGGTGCTGGTCGGGCGCAACAACACCCGCCGCGCCTACAACATGCGGGTGCGGCAAAAGCAGAACATCGAGGATCCCCTGCCGGTCGCCGGCGACAAGCTGGTCTGTCTGCGCAACAACCGCAAGAAGGGCCTGTTCAACGGCGGATTATGGCGCGTGAAGTCGCGTGCGCAGTCGAAATCGAAGATCGTCACCATGCGGTTGTCGCCAGATGAGGATTTCGGCCACAAGGTGACGAAGGTTTCCGTGCGCGGCGACTGCTTCGGCGGCGCCATCGAGACAATCCCGTGGGAACAGCGCAAGCCCTACGACGAGTTCGATTACGGCTATGTGCTCACCGTGCACAAGTCGCAAGGCTCGCAATGGGACGACGTGGTGCTGTTCGACGAGAGTTTTGCCTTCCAGGACAGCCGCGCGCGCTGGCTCTACACCGGCATCACGCGGGCGGCGAAGCGACTGAGCGTGGTGGTGTAGGTCGCCATGTCATAGAGAATGAAATGACGAAACGCTTTAAAGTCGGCGACCACGTCAGCTGGAATTCCGAGGCCGGACGCGTCAGCGGCAGGATTATCAAGGTGCATTCGCGAGACGTGGACTACAAGGGACACACCCGTCACGCCGGTCCCGAGGCGCCACAATATGAAATCAAGAGCGACAAGACCGACCATATCGCCATGCATAAGGGATCGGCCCTCAAGAGGCTCAGGAAGAAGTAAGCAGTTTATCAGGCAGGCCTGAAGTTGCGGCTAGACTGGCCAGCGCCCTGCTCGTCTTCTGCGCGGGAGAAATGCCTAAGCGACTACAATAATTTCGCTTGATCGGGCGGATATGTAATTCGCACTCCTTCCACCTGCGCAAACGAGGTCAGCTTATGCGCGCGGTAACTGCTCTCCGATAAAATCTCGATCACCGGCACGGCGCGCACACCGAGCGCATCAGCGACCAGAGAACGATGACATCTCCACGGCACCGCTTCGGCGCACATAATGGCCACGCGCTTCTGGCGGCTCATGTCAATGAGCTTGTCGAGCGCGGCCTGAAATTGCTCCGTCTGCATATAGTCGGCGTAGCCGCGAAAGCTTGCATTGCGCCACCCGGTGTTGGGGGAATCTTTGCGAGCATGCCGCAATCCGCCAAGTGATTGCATTGCTACATATTCGATGTGCTCCGTCGCCAGCGTGCCGGCCAGCGCGGTGTCATTGAATTGCGGGTTATGGCGGGAACGGGGCACCGTGCGGATGTCCACCAGACGTTCGATGCCATAGGTTCGCAGCAACGCAACGAAGCGCTCGATCGGCAACGTCGAATGACCGAGGGTGAATATGGCGCCTTCCGGCCAACACACTTGCTGCGGGGGAGGATGCTCGCTCATGGCAATATGCCTACGCGCGCCAGCTGCCGCGCCAGGCGCGTCTTGGCTGTCATCGCGGGGATGTACCGAAACCTAACACGAAGTCCGGCCATGACGAGTGTGCCTTTACTTCGGATTCGGGTCGTCGAGCTCTTCATCCTTTCCGGCGCGGATTTATTCACGAACTCGTGTGCATCCGGCGGTAACAAACCCCGCTTTGCCGCGTATCTTGAGGGACCGGGCAGAGGGCCGATTGCGAACCGCCGCTGCCGCTCCAGACTGACTTTCTTCCGCCGAGTCTTGAAAATCCGCCGAGCCCAAGAGGAAGCCCCCATGCCCCGTATCCCACTCAGCCGCCTTTCGCGTTGCGCCGCCGCCATCGGCGCACTGGCGATCACCGCGCTCACGGTCGCGCCCTCGCTCGCCGCGGAAGACGCCGTGATCATCCCCGCGCCCGCGGTGGACGTTCCGGCCGCGAGCGGCATCCAGACCGCCGTCGTCGCGGGCGGATGTTTCTGGGGCGTTCAGGGCGTGTTCCAGCACACCGCCGGTGTCGTCAACGCCGTGTCCGGCTATGCCGGCGGCAGCAAGACGACGGCCGACTACAATATGGTCTCCACCGGCACGACCGGGCACGCGGAATCCGTCGAGATCAAATACGACCCGAGCAAGATCAGCTATGGCAAGATCCTGCAGATCTTCTTTTCGGTGGTGCACGATCCGACGCAGTTGAACCGCCAGGGACCGGACTCCGGCACGCAATATCGCTCGGCCATCTTCACCACCAACGACGAGCAGAGGAAGGTCGCGGACGCCTATATCGCGCAGCTCAACGCCGCGAAGGTTTACAGGAAGCCGATCGTGACCAAGGTCGGACCGCTGGACGGGTTTTATCCGGCGGAGGCCTATCATCAGGATTACCTGACGCTGCACCCCAACCAGCCCTATATTGCCTATAACGATATCCCGAAGGTCGAAAACCTGAAGAAGATTTTCGCCGAAAACTACATCGAAAAGCCGACCTTGGTGAGCAGCGCAAAGGTCACCAACTGAGGACCGGGAAATTATTGGTTGATCGTGTTTGCTTCATGCGAAACGGGATCCACCCCGGATCAGGTCCGGGGCCGGCTTTCGCTTGAAAGCGCCGAGCCAAGGTTGATCGTGTTTTCCTTACGCGAACCGGTTTCCACTTCGCTTGAAAACACTCAGTAGGAGCGAGATCCATGCCCGATGCCAAGACGATGCCAAAGGTGGAGAAGAGCGAGGCCGAGTGGCGCCGTGAACTCACGCCGATGCAGTATGCGGTGCTGCGCGAGAAGGCGACGGAACGGCCGTTCTCGGGCGAATACGAGCACGAGCACCGGGTAGGCACCTATGTCTGCGCCGGCTGCGGGCAAACACTGTTCGAATCCGACGCCAAGTTCGATTCCGGCTGCGGCTGGCCGAGCTTTACGCAGCCGGCAGCGGAGAGCCATATCGACGAAGAGCGCGATATCAGCCACGGCATGATCCGCACCGAGGTGCTGTGCTCGAGCTGCAACGGCCATCTCGGCCATGTGTTCGAGGACGGCCCCGCCCCGACCGGATTGCGCTACTGCATCAATTCGGCAGCGTTGAAGCTGCAGCCGAAATAGAGAAGCCGTCATTCCGGGATGGTGCGTAGCACCAGACCCGGAATTTCGAGATTCCGGGTTCGATGCTTCGCCTCGCCCCGGAATGACGTGGCCAAAGTTCCCTTGCTGGAACCAAAGCGCGGGATGTGCTTTTCTCTTGCGGGCGGTGTGGCGGGTGTCCGTCGCCGGCCGCCCTTCGGGAGAGGGCCATGTCGCTCGGAACGATACTCATCATCATCGTGATCCTTTACCTGCTCGGCGGGTACAGCGGCCGTTTTGGTGGCTACGGCTATGGCCTCGGCCATTCCGGAATGGGCCTTGGCGGCGTCATTTTGGTCGTGCTGATCGTCCTGCTGCTGCTCGGCAAGCTTTGAATCCTGTAAGCCTTTGTAAATACATGGTTTATCCTTGACCTGGCGCCAGGGTTCCCGGATTCATCATCAAGCCCGTCAAGAGTTGCATTTCTCGCAAACGAGCTTATATTAAGGTCTGTCCTGAAATGACGTGTGCGGGCGCGCGCTTGATTTGCGCCCGGGCGATCTGTTCGCGATTTTTTCGCGTTCTCACTAAAAAGAACAGAGGTCCCTGACCATGGCTGCCTTCAGCTTCAACACTGCTGCCGAATTGTTTCCCGCCGCGATCCGGAAGAAAAAGCGGGCGGGTTTCGCCTATCGGCGTTTTGGCACCGCGGCGGAAGCGGTCCGCTTCGCGATCGAGGAATTGCCGGCGGATTTGCTGAACGGCGCCTATCTGCAGGTCGACGAGGCCCGCTTCGATCAGAGCGGCATCCGCACGCTGTATGAGAGTCAGGATTTTCCGTTGCCGCGCCGTCCCCGCGCGGTTGAGCCCGCGCCTGCCAGCGATAAGGCGGACACCGAGGCCGCGTAACTGTCCAACACTCCGGGAAGTGCACTCCCTCTCCCATAGGGTTGGGGGGTACGGCCTATCGTGAGGGCGTAACCCCTCACCCGATTTGCACTGGACGATGCCTCGCATCGCCAGGAGCAAATCGACCTCTCCCCACGGGAGAGGTTAGCCTAAAGCGCCGTCCCAGCTACAAATCCAATCATGCGTCAGCGCGGTTGCTTGTCCATCCAGCGCCGCAACAGCCGCACGTTGCGCATGTTGGCGCGGAACAGCACGTCGAAGGCGTCGCCCGCGACCGGCACCATTCCGACCACGCCATCGACCGCGACATTGCCGAGCATCCGCGCCGTGACATGCCAGGGCGCGCCGAGCGCGCGCGCCTCGCGCACCAGCCACAGCGCGAACGCGGTCGCCAAGAGATCGCCGACCACAGGGATCAACCGGATGATGCCGTCGATGCCGTAACGGATCTTGGTGCCCGGCAGGATGAAGGCGATATCCAGAAGCTTCGCCAGCGCCTCAAGCCGCGCCAGCCGCTGCTCGCGGGTCAGATCGCCAAACGGGTTGGCGCTGGAATGACCGAAATCGAACCGGAAGCGCTGGAACTGCTCGCCTAGGGATTCGGTGCGGATTTCGCGCCCGTCCTGATCGATGATCGGACCACGCGCAAATGCTGCACCGGAGGTTCTTCGGGGGCGCTCGAAGCGGGCGTTGCCGGGAGAGAGTATTTCTTCGTTCGACATCGCCATCACATGGGTAACGCAAGGACCGGGCGCAAGTTGCGTCATGCGGTCACGGGCTGGTCGATCGCTTCATGCGCCAGCCATGACGAGACCGTGCCGGGAACGAAGCCAACCAGCCCGTAAAGGATGAACTGGACCACGCCGCTGTCCGGTCCGCGCGAACCGTAGAGGAATTCCGCGGCAACGAAGGCGATCAGGCCGACGATCAGCATGCGGATAACGGGACCAATTCGCTTGACGTGAAAGAGAATGTCATCCACCGCGCCGAGCATCAGCGCCGGCAGGATGCCGAACAGATAGCTGTATTGCAGCGTGGTTGCGAACACCGCCAGCAGCTTTTCCGCCTCCGACAGGCTCGGAGGGTGGCTCCAGTAGCCGGACATCACGGTGGTCGTCAGCAGCAGCAAAAACCCGCCGAGCAACGGCGCCAGCGCCGCAAAGATCACATACCGCTTCATTCCGAAACCTCGCGCGTTTTGCTCCCGGGCTGATCATGGCGAGAGAACGAGCAGATTTACAGCACCGACAGGAAATTTTCAGCCCGTCCAAGCCGGACTTCGGACGTAGGACTGGGCGGCTGCGCGCCGCCCTACTCGCCCCAGGCCGCGAAGGCGTCGTTGAAGGCGCGTTCGCCGGGGGCGCCCTTCTCGATGGCGATGATGGCGCGGCGCTGGTTGACATAGACCAGCGGCACGTCGAACCACGAGCGCTCCTTCAAGAGCTGCAGGTTGCGCGAGCGGTCGGCATCGACATTCGACAAGCCGACCAGGAAGAAGCCGTCGGTGACCTTGACGGCGAGGCCCGCGAGCGGCGTGCCGCGCGCCTGCTCGTTGGATTTCATCAGAATGCCCGGCACGTTGCTGACGCCGCCGCCGGAGAAATCCGGCGGCAGGATGAAGGTCAGTTCCGCGGTATGGCTCGCCGGCAGCGAGGTGTCGGTGTTGCGGCGGAACGACATCGTCATCTTGAACTTGCGATCCGGGATCTCGATGTCGGCGCGCACGGCGATATCGGCCTTCTGATTGCCGGAGGCCTTGATCTGTTCGGTGCGCCAGATCACCGAGCCGACATATTGCTTGCCCTTGGGATCAGAGGGATCCTCGTCATACAGCACCACGCGCTGCGCCACCGGGGCGAGCTGGTCTGAAGACGACGGCTGGCCGACGCGGTCGGAGATCTTCGGCTTCGTCAGCGGCGCGCCGGTATCCTTCGGCGCTTCCACCACCGTCGGCGACGACTTGAACAAGCCGCTCACCGTCGTGACCACCGACTTGCCCCACAGGATCGCGGCGCCGACCAGGATCAGAACGATGCCGACCGCGATCGCGCTCTTGAACGGAAATACCGTGCCTGATCGGATTTTCTTCGGCTCGCGGCCGCGCTCCTGCGCCAGACGCGGACGCGGCGCGGGCGCCTGCGGCGCCGCGTAGCGTTCGGCTTCCTCGATCGACTCGTCATACGAATAGGGTGCGTCGGTATCGCCGCCGCGGTCCTCCATGCTCGGCTCGAGCCGGTCGAATTCCGGCGAGGGCGAGGGCACGTTGGCATAGGTTTTCCGCGCGGCGCGGCTGGCCTGCGCCGCGGCGCGGCCGAGATCGTCGGCGTCGGCGGTGATGTCGCGGAAGCCGCGCACGCCCGGTGCCTGCGGCGCGGTGTTGTCGGGGCCACGGCGCGGCGTCCCCATCCGCTCGCGGGTCGGCGGCAGCTGCGGCTCCTGCATCGGGACCGGCGGCGGGCGTGGCGCCTCGGGGCGCAGGCCGCGCGCCGAAAACTGGTCCTGCCGATCTTCCTGCCCGAGCGGCGGCCGCTCGTTGCGCTGTTGCGGGGGCGCCGGCGGTCGCGGCCGCTGCGGCGGCGGAGCCGGTGCCGCCGGTTCGGCCGGCCGCGCGGTGGTACGGGGGTTGGCGCGGAACGAATCGCCGGCGCGGGAACCGCGCGAAGCATCGGCGGAGCGCGCGGCGTCACCGGGGCGCGAAGCATCCCGGGCGCGCTGGGCGGCCTCGGACTCGACCTTGCGCACGGCCTCTTCCAGCGACAGCCGCTCGCGGGTGATTTCGGATTCGCTCAAAGGCGGTTCGACGCTGCGCAGCTGCGCGATCAACGCGGCGCGCGCCCGTTCATAGAGCGCACGGCGGCTCTCGCCGGGAGCACTGGGATCCAGTCCGGCGATGGCACGGGCAATCAGCGGGTAATAATCAGCCATTTCTACTCAACAATGCAGGCTTTCCGGTAACATCTCGTTAAGCCTCGAACGGGTTCTGGACCAAAATAGTATCCTCGCGTTCCGGGCTGGTGGAAAGCAAGGCGATCGGGCAGCCCACCAATTCTTCGACCCGGCGGACATATTTTATCGCCTGCGCCGGCAAATCCGCCCAGGAACGGGCATTGGCAGTCGGCTCCTTCCAGCCTTCGATGGTCTCATAAACCGGCACCACCCGGGCCTGGGCGCCCTCGCCGGCCGGCAGATGGTCGATTTCCTTGCCGTCCAGCATATAGCCGGTGCAGACCTTGATGGTGTTGAAACCGTCGAGAATATCGAGCTTGGTCAGCGCCAGGCCATTGATCCCGCAGGTCCGCACGGTCTGGCGCACCAGCGCCGCATCGAACCAGCCGCAGCGCCGCTTGCGCCCGGTGTTGACGCCGAATTCCTTGCCGCGGCGGCCGATCTCCTCGCCGATCTCGTCGTGCAATTCGGTCGGAAACGGGCCTTGGCCGACCCGGGTCGTATAAGCCTTGCAGATTCCCAGCACATAACCGACCGCGCCCGGACCCATGCCCGTGCCGGTCGCCGCCTGTGCCGCGACCGTGTTGGAGGAGGTGACGTAGGGATAGGTGCCGTGATCGACGTCAAGCAGCGCGCCCTGTGCCCCCTCGAACAAGATCCGCTTGCCCTCGCGCCGCTTGAGATCAAGCAACCGCCACACCGTTTCCGCGTAGGGCAGGAGCTGCGGCGCCAGCGCCGTCAGCTCCCGCAAGATCACGGCACCGTCGATTTCCTCCAGTCTGAGCCCGCGGCGCAGCGCGTTGTGATGCGCCAGAAGGCGGTCGATCTTGTGCGGCAGCGTGCCGAGATCGGCGAGGTCCATCAGCCGGATCGCGCGACGGCCGACCTTGTCCTCGTAGGCCGGGCCGATGCCGCGCCGCGTGGTGCCGATCGCGGTCGCCGCGTTGGAAGACTCTCTCAGCGCATCGAGTTCGCGATGCAAGGGGAGGATCAGCGTGACGTTCTCGGCGACGCGAAGATTTTCCGGGCTGACCGCGACGCCTTGCCCCTTCAGCTTCGCCACCTCATCGAGGAACGCCTGCGGATCGAACACGACGCCATTGCCGATCACGGCGAGCTTCGATGGCCGAAGCACGCCGGACGGCAGCAGCGCCAGCTTGTAGGTCTCGCCGTTGATGACAAGTGTGTGGCCTGCATTGTGGCCGCCCTGGAAACGCACGACGATATCGGCCTGTTCCGACAGCCAGTCGACGATCTTGCCCTTCCCCTCGTCGCCCCACTGGGCGCCGACGACGACAACGTTGGCCATTTCGCGAGTATTCCCTCTGCAACTAATCTTTGTTCGAGCATGATCTGTTCGAAAGACCGGTCCCCACCCTCGGACCACATCCGAGGGCATGCTTTTCCGGATCATGCGCCCAGCCTAAATCACGGCCGGGGCCGGTCGCATGCGAGGCATACAATCGGATAAAGGAAGCGGGCTATTGACGCAAGCAAGAAGGCGGCCCGAACCAGCTCAAGAGGCCGCTTCAACCCATTGATATCCCCTGAAAATCTTGGCCAAACGGGGGCAGCGGCTCAAGCGGCGCTGGCGAGAGGGTGATGCGGCGATGGCCGACCACCGCATCCGCCCTTTCTTTTCTCAGCTAAAGGACAGGAAATCGACCGGCCGCTTCCGATCGGGACACGGGGGACGCGCTGGACCAGGCAATTGCCCGGCGCCTTGCCGCCTCAGCGATCGCGCCAGTGCCAGAACCAGCCGCGATGGAAGTTCGTATCGAGCCGGGCTTTTTGCTCATCGCTCAGCGTCGCATAGAGCGCCTCCAGCGCGGGCCGCACCGTCCGGACCGCCTGCAGCATCGTCTCCGCGCGCTTTTCCATGGCTTCGGTGCGCGCAATGATGGTCTCGGGAACATCGGCCAGACATGCGTCACGCATCGCCGCTGCGGACTTGATCGACGCCGCCTTGAACTCCTCGAATTTGGGGCGCTGCGCGTCGGTCAGTTTGATCAATTCCGCGAGCCGGTCGGCTCGCCACCCGGAGAACCCGGCGGCCGCAGGATTGCACGCACCGCCGGCGCCTCGGCCGCCCATCATCCAGGACCCCATCATGCCACGGCCCATCGTCCCGGAGCCGGGACCATAGGGCTGCGCGGTAGCCGAGGCCCGCAGCGCGGCGATGCCCAAGGCTCCCGACAAGGCTGCCGATATCATCACCACAATTCTGAATTTTGCGGCCACAGCATTCCCCCGCGAAAATCCGTGACCAGGCTTCGGACCATTTTCCGGCGCCTGTTCAGCTCCGCTGCTTGGCCGAACAGGTGGAAACGCCGAACACTGTGTACGCAGGACAATAGGCAAAGATCGAGGTCAGCAGGGGCACGACACCGATCCAGCCAACCCAATTCCAGCCGGTCTGAGGGAAACCGAGGGGAATGGCGAATGCAATGAGCAGAAGCCCCACCACCAACCGCACAACCCGATCAGCCGATCCAACATTGCTCATGACGCTGCAATCCTTTCGAGAATTTGCACGCGCGACGATATCGGGCGGCGCCTGCGGGTCATTGATGTGGGTCAAATCCGAACGCCGCAGGCATGCGGATATTGGCAAAGCCGCATCATGGAGAATACCGGATGCCCCGGAATTTCGACGCTATCACCATCGGCTCCGGGCTTGGCGGCCTGACCGCGGCGGCATTGTTTGCCCGCGCCGGCCACAAGGTGCTGGTGCTCGAACGCAACCAGAGTTTTGGCGGCGCCGCCACGGTCTATCATCACGGCGCGCTTGCCATCGAGGCGTCGCTGCATGAGATCGACGGGCTCGACGCCAGCGATCCCAAGGGACCGATCCTGCGCACGCTCGGCATCGATCGCGACATACCGTTCATCGATGTGGGCGACCTGCATGAAGTGAGGAGCCCGCTGTTCGAAAAACCCTTCGTGATGCCGCACGGATTCGATGCCGCGCTCGCGGCGAGCAAGGCGCGCTTTCCGCAACAGGCCAGGGGCATCGAGCAATATTTCGAGCGCATCGACGCTGTTCGCCAGGCGGTCGCCATGATGAGTGAGCATCAGGATGACCGCAGCTGGTGGCTCTGGAACGCTCCGAGTTTGCCGTGGCGGCTGTGGCCGCTGATCCGCGACCGTCACGCGACGCTCGGTGAGGTGTTCGGCCGGCTGTTCGGCGACAACGAGGCGGTCAAGCTCGCGCTCGCGTCGAACCTCGGATACTACACCGACGATGCCGACACCATGCCGTTCATCTGGTTCGCGGTCCCGCAGGCGTCCTATCTCGCCGGGGGCGGTCACTATATTCGCGGCGGCTCGCAGGTGCTCAGCGACAGGCTGGTCGCCATCATTCGCGAAGCCGGCGGCAAGGTCGAGGCCGGCTGCGAGGTCGAGACCATCCTCCTGGACGGCAACCGCACGCGCGGCGTGCGCTATCGCGAACGCAAGACCGGCGACGTCAAGGAGGAACTCGCGCCGGTCGTGTTCGGAAATGCCGCGCCGGCGGTTCTGGCGGCCATGCTGCCGGACCACAAGTGCGCAACCTTCATGTCGCGCTACCAGGGCCGGCGTCCTTCGATCTCGCTGTGGACCATGTCGCTCGGGCTGAACCGGCATTCGCACGACTTCGGTGTCCGGCATTATTCGACCAGCATCCTGCCGTCATGGCTCACCTCTTTGTCGGGGTTTCGCGACGCCGCCGCTGTGCTGGGCGAGGACAAGGAAGACCGGATTCCGCCCTATGGCTTCGTCGCCTATGATCAGATCGATTCCGGGCTCAATGCCGATGGCCCCCACCTTGCGGCAACGGTCGGCCTCGATCGGGTGCAGAACTGGACTGGTCTGACGCCAGAAGCCAAGCGCGCGCGCAAGGAACGCTGGATGGATCGCATCGTTGCCGATCTCGAGCGGCAATTTCCCGGCATTGCCGGGGCCATCATCCATCGCGAGATGTCGACGTCGGAGACGTTCCAGCAATACCTCAATACGCCCGGCGGTTCGCTCTATGGCTTCGCCCCGGAATCGCGCGGATTTATGCCGCTGGCCGCCACCTCGATCAACGGCTTGTACCTCGCCTCCGCCTTCACCGGCGGGGGCGGTTTTACCGGCGCGATCCTGGGCGGGGGCTGGGCCGCTCGCGCGGCCATGCGCGCGGAGCTCTGAACGCAAAATCCGGGCGCGCCCGCGGTCAGGTCCGGGGCCATTGCGCCGGGCTCCGAGATGGCGTTGCGGCCACCGCACGCATGGTCGCGATGCATCCTTCGCCATTGATGCGTGCTCAAAATCCGTGTCTCTGAGGCAGCCGGGCAAGAATATGCCGACCGGGTGTCTCACACCGGGCCGGGCCGCGGCGTCATGAATTGGGCCGAGAACCACGCCGCATGTCTGCTTCCGATCAAACCTCCGGCGCCGCCTCTCCAATGCGCTGGCTCGCCAATCAGCCCTATTTGCTGCTCTCGATCACCGCGCTGTGCTGGGCGGGCAATGCCATCGTCGGCCGCCTCGCCGCTGGCCATATTCCGCCGGTGACGCTGTCATTCCTGCGCTGGTCGCTGGCCTTCCTCATCGTCCTTCCCATGGCCTGGAAACATCTCAAGCACGACTGGCCGACGATCCGGGCCAGCCTCGGCATCATGATCTTTCTCTCCGTCATCGGGATCGCGGCCTTCAACACCCTGCAATACTGGGCTCTGGAACATACCCAGGCGCTGAACACGCTGCTGCTGCAATCCGCCGCCCCCCTGTTCGTCGCGGTGTGGTCGCTGATCCTGCTCGGCGTTCGGCTGACGCTGGCGCAGGCCACAGGCGTCGCGCTGTCGCTGACGGGCGTGCTGGTGATCCTGCTGCATGGCGACCTCACGGCGCTGACCGGCATCGCGTTCAACGAGGGCGACATCATCTTCACGGTGGCGCTGGCGATCTTCGGACTTTATTCGGTGTTGACGCTGAAGCGTCCGAAGATTCACGGCCTGTCGTTCGTCGGCTTCACCTTCGGCTGCGGCGCGGCGTGCCTTGTTCCGCTGTTGATATTCGAACTGCTCTCGCGCCCGGTGATGCAGCTGAATACGGCCAATCTGCTTTCGACGTTCTACGTCGCGGTATTTCCCTCCACCGTCGCCTATCTCTGCTTCAATCGCGGGGTGCAGTTGATCGGCGCCAACCGCGCCGCGCCGTTCTTTCACGTCGTGCCGGTGTTCGGATCCGTGATGGCCATCGTCTTTCTCGGGGAGCGCCCGCAGCTGTTCCACTTCATCGGCTTTATCCTGGTGCTGACCGGCGTTTTCGTCGCGTCACGCAGCACCTCCGCACAATCCGGCTGAACCGCAGCAGCTGCGGCGGAGCATCAGGCGCCGAGCGAACCATTGTGACAACCGATCGATAGTCAGGACATTGTAGCATTGCAGGCGCCGCACTTGTCGCGCGAGGCGAAACCGGCACATTCCTTGCCCGAAGCAATGACGATTCCCGCCCCAGCGCCGTCCGCCCCCGATCCGGTCCGATGGCTCATCCATCAGCCCTATCTGCTGCTGAGCCTGACCGCGCTGTTCTGGGCCGGCAATATGGTGCTCGCGCGCTATGTCGCCGGACACTTGCCGCCGTTGACCTTGACCTGCATCAGATGGATTGGCGTCTTCCTCATCCTGCTGCCGTTCGCGCTGCCGCACCTGAAGCGCGACTGGCCGGCGCTGCGTGCAAACCTGCCGTTGATGGTGTTGCTGTCGGCGATCGGCTTTGCCTTCAACAATGCGATTTCCTACTGGGCCATGCAGTACACCCAGGCGCTGAATGCACTGCTGATCCAGTCCTCCGGACCGCTGTTCGTCGCGCTGTGGTCGCTGCTGTTGTTCGGCGTGCGCCTGACCTGGGCCCAGCTTGCCGGAATCGTCATCTCGCTCATGGGCGTGCTGACGATTATCCTGCGGGGCGACCTCTCGGCGCTCGCCAGCATCCGTTTCAACAAGGGCGACGTGATGTTTGCAAGTTCGCTATTGGCATTCGGCCTCTATTCGGCGCTGATGCCGAAGCGGCCGGTGACGCATCAATTGTCGCTGATCGCGTTTACCACCGGCTGCGGTGCTATCCTGCTGCTGCCGCTCTCGGCGTGGGAATACTCGACAGGCTATACGCTGAAGCTGGATGCATTGACGATCGCTACCCTCGTCTATGTCGTGATCTTTCCGTCGACGCTGGCCTATCTCTTTTTCAACCGCGGCATCGCGATGATCGGACCGAACCGCGCCGCGCCGTTCTTTCATCTGGTACCGGTGTTCGGCTCGGCCATGGCGGTCCTGCTGCTCGGCGAAGAGCCGCGGCTGTTTCATCTGGTCGGATACGTTCTGGTGCTCGCCGGCGTGGTGATCGCGTCGCGGCAGGCGTCCGCGGCCGGATGAATTCCCGGCGGCGGCGCGATATCGGCAGGCAGAGCAGCCTACGCCGCGCGGACCTTGACCAGGAATTCGTCGACCGCCGCACGCAACATCCCCGACTGATTGTCGAGTTCGCGGGCGTTGGAAAGCACGTCCGAAGCGGCCATGCCTGTAGCCGCCGCCGCAGTGGTCACGCCGCCGATATGGGCGCTGATCTCGCTCGATCCGGCCGCGACCGACTGGATGTTGCGCGCGATCTCACGCGTCGCTTCGCCCTGCTGCTCGATCGAGGTGGCAATGCTGCCGGTGATCTCGCTCATCTGGGCGATGGTTTCGGTGATCCCGCCGATCGAGTGAACCGCCTCGCTGGTTGAGGCCTGCATGGCCGCGACCTGCGCCGAGATTTCCTCGGTCGCCTTGGCGGTCTGGTTGGCGAGCGCCTTCACTTCCGAGGCAACGACGGCGAAGCCGCGGCCGGATTCGCCGGCACGCGCGGCTTCGATGGTCGCGTTCAGCGCGAGCAAATTGGTCTGGGCGGCGATCGAGTGGATCAGCTTCACCACCTCGCCGATCTTCTCGGCGCCGGTCGACAAGGCCTGGACGGTGGCGTTGGTGCGCTCGGCATCCCCTACCGCCTTGCTCGCGATCTCGCTCGATCGCGTCACCTGGCGGGAAATCTCTGTAACCGAGCTCGGCAGCTCTTCCGCAGCGGCGATCCGGGCATTCAGCATCTCCCGCTGCATCAGGTAGCCGGCAAGAACGCCCGCGACGCAAAGGCCAAGCAAGGTGATGCCCACCAGAATAGCCAGCTTGGGGGCGATCTTCAGATTGTTCAGTTTCAAGGGGACTTCTCCGGGATCGGGGCGCGGCGCGATGGGCGGAAATCATCCCGGTAACAATATGGTGAAATCCCTTAGCGCTTGGTTACGAAAGCCTTACAGACATCGACAGCTTCGGATCGCGCGAAACGGCAACGAGGCGCCGGCGGTCTAGATCATGATCCGATTAGGTTGAATCGGATCATGATCTCATCTCTTTCTTTGAGCATGATCTCCGCGCAAACGCGTTCCGCGTTTGTCGCGAGGAAAAACCGGTTCCCGCTTTTCGGATCGTGCTCTAAAACGCCAGCGCCTTGGCCTGCTTCACCTGCGGCAGCGCCTGCACCTTGGCGAGCACGTCCATCGGTACCGCGCCGTCGACCTCGACCAGCGCGATGGCATCGCCGCCCTGCTTGGTGCGGCCGAGATGGAAGGTCGCGATGTTGAGCTTGGCGTCGCCGAGCAGGCCGGCGAAGCGACCGATGAAGCCCGGTTTGTCCTCATTGGTGACGTAGATCATCGACTTGCCGAACTCGGCGTCGACCCGGATACCCTTGATATCCATAAGCCGCGGCTTGCCGTCGGCATAGACCGTGCCCGAAACCGAGCGTTCCTGCCGCTCGGTGGTGACGGTGACCGTGATCAGGCTTTCGTAATCGCTCTGCGCCGCGCGCGCGATCTCGTCGACCACCATGCCGCGCTCCTTGGCGATGACCGGCGCCGAGACGACGTTGATGTCGCCGAGCATCGGCCGCAGCAGCCCCGACAGCACCGCCGAGGTCAGCGCCTTGATCTTCATTTCGGCGACATGGCCCTCATAGGTGATCTGCACCTTGATGATGCCGCTCTCGGTGAGCTGACCTGCGAACGAGCCGAGCTTTTCGGCAAGCTCGATGAAAGGCCGCAGTTTCGGCGCCTCTTCGGCCGTGATCGAGGGAAAGTTGACCGCGTTGGAAATCGCGCCGCTCAGGAGGTAATCCGACATCTGCTCGGCGACCTGAAGCGCGACGTTCTCCTGCGCCTCGGTGGTGGCGGCGCCGAGATGCGGCGTGCAGATCACGTTGGGGTGGCCGAACAGCACGTTCGACGTGGCCGGCTCCTCGACGAACACGTCGAACGCCGCGCCCGCGACATGCTTGGAATTCAGGCTATCCACCAGCGCCTGCTCGTCGACCAGCCCGCCGCGCGCGCAATTGATGATGCGCACGCCCTTTTTCATTTTCGCAAGCGCCGCCGCGTCGATGATGTTCCTGGTCTTGTCGGTCAGCGGCGTATGCAGGGTGATGAAATCGGCGCGCTTGAACAAATCCTCGAGATCGACCTTTTCGACGCCGATGTCCTTGGCGCGCTCCGGCGACAGGAACGGATCGAACGCGATCACCTTCATGCGCAGTCCCAGCGCGCGGTCGGCGACGATCGAACCAATGTTGCCGCAGCCGATCACGCCCAGCGTCTTGCCGGTGATCTCGACGCCCATGAAGCGGTTCTTCTCCCACTTGCCGGCCTGGGTGGAAGCATCGGCCTGCGGAATTTCGCGCGCCAGCGCCAACATCAGCGTAATCGCGTGTTCGGCCGTGGTGATCGAATTGCCGAACGGGGTGTTCATCACGATGATGCCCTTCGCGGTGGCGGCGGGAATCTCCACATTGTCGACGCCGATCCCGGCGCGGCCGATCACCTTCAACCGCACCGCCTTCTCGATGATCTTGGCGGTCGCCTTGGTGGCCGAGCGGATCGCAAGACCGTCGTAATTGCCGATAATCTCGGCGAGCTTGTCCTTGTCCTTGCCGAGATTGGGCTGGAAGTCGACCTCAATGCCGCGATCCTTGAAGATCTGCACCGCGGCGGGTGACAGCGCGTCGGAAATAAGAACCCTGGGTTTTGACATTTTGTATTCCTCTCCCCTCCCCCGGAGGGGGAAGGTCGGCGCGAAGCGCCGGGGTGAAGCTGTCAACGTGAAATTCTGCGTGCGCCGGATTGAGAGAAGATAACCCCTGAGAGAAGATAATCCGCCGCACCTACGGTGCGTCGACCCTCCCCCTCCAGGGGAGGGGAAAGATCACGCCGCCTTCGGCAGCTGCGCCTTGATCTCGGCGAAAGCCCAATCGATCCACTGCGTCAGCAATGCCACGTCGTTGGCTTCCACCGTGGCGCCGCACCAGATACGCAGGCCCGCCGGCGCATCACGATAATGCGCGAAATCGTATCCGGCGCCTTCCTTCTCCACCAGCGCAACGAGTTTCTTGGCGAAATCGGCCTGAGCGTCCGGCGTCAGCGACGTGATCGCGGGGTCGACCACCCTCATGCACACCGAAGTATTGGACCGGATCTTCGGGTCCTTGGCCAGAAAATCGATCCACGGCGTTTTCGCCTTCCAGTCGGCGAGCACCTTGGTGTTGGCGTCGGCCCGGGCGATCAGCGCCTTGAGCCCGCCGACCGATTTCGCCCAGTTCAGTGCGTCGAGATAGTCTTCGACGCACAGCATCGACGGCGTGTTGATGGTTTCGCCCTCGAAGATGCCTTCGTTGAGCTTGCCGCCCTTGGTCATGCGGAAGATTTTCGGCAGCGGCCATGCCGGCTTGTAGGTCTCGAGCCGTTCAACCGCGCGCGGCGAGAGCACCAGCATGCCGTGCGCGGCCTCCCCGCCCAGCGCCTTCTGCCAGGAGAACGTCACCACATCGAGCTTGGCCCAGTCGAGGGCTTGCGCGAACGCCGCCGAGGTGGCGTCGCAGATGGTAAGGCCGGCGCGATCAGCGCTGATCCAGTCGGCATTGGGGACGCGGACACCCGAAGTGGTGCCGTTCCAGGTGAAGACGATGTCGGAAGCGGGATCGACCTTGCTCAGATCGGGGATCTCGCCATAGCCGGCGTGCAGCTTGGTGACGTCCTTGAGCTTCAATTCCTTGACGATATCGCTGACCCAGCCTTCGCCGAAGGATTCCCAGGCGATCGTGGTCACAGGCCGCGCGCCAAGCAGCGACCACAGGGCCATCTCGACCGCGCCGGTATCAGAGGCCGGCACGATTCCGATCTTGTAGCCTGCGGGTACTTCGAGGACCTCGCGCGTCAGCTCGATCGCGAGCTTGAGCTTGGCCTTGCCGATCTTGGCGCGATGCGACCGGCCAAGCGCGGCATCCTGGAGTTTCTGGGGAGTCCAGCCGGGGCGCTTGGCGCAGGGGCCGGAAGAAAAATGCGGCACATTGGGCCGCGAAGCGGGCTTCGCTGCAGTCATGATGATCTATCCTTCCAGATAGCAAGCCTCCCGTTGGGGGGAGGTGTCCCGCCGCGGTGCATAAGGGAATCGTCTGAAATCGTCAAGGAGCTTCGCTGGGATCGCTGGCTCTTGGTGGCTCGTCGTCAGCTTGCTGCGGCGGCGGCGAACTCAACAATTCCGCCGCATCCGAGACGAGCTGAGCGGCCCTGCGTCGGCTCGCAATTTTCAGAACACTCTTGTCGCCCGCCTGCACGACATACTCATTGCCGATCCTGACGATCGAATAATTCTTCATTTTGCGGTCCCCAAGCTGCCCAAGCCCGACGCGATACGCCAAAATGTCACGGAACGTTCCGCCAAAAAAATTACGATGATCTGATTAGTTTATCGCGCGTTAACCGGAATGAACGGCAAACCCCGTTTCGCAATGGTCGCAACGGCGCTTCATGAACGCCCAACTTTGGTCGCATCAAAACCGCAACGTCATTCCGACATGGCTCGGCTGAAATCCAAGCCGTTTGTAAAAACGCTGCGCATCGACGCGAGTATGATGCGTCAGCAACTCGACCAGTTTGCATCCCCTCGCCCGCGCTTCCGCGACGGCCCATTGCACCATCTTCTCTCCGATGCCACGGCTGCGGCAATGCGCGGCGACGCGAACGTCTTCGATCAGGCCGCGCGAGGCGCCCTGCGAGCTCAGTCCCGGCAGGATGCATAGCTCCAGGCAGCCGACGACGGCGCCGTCATGATCCTCTGCGACCACAAGCTGGATATGCGGATCATGGTCAACCGCCTCGAACGCCCCAAAATAGCACGACGGCAATGGCTCCTCGATCCGCTCGCGTCCGCTGCCGAGCGGATCGTCCGCCAGCATCCGCACGATGGCCTCGACATCGCTGCGGCGGGCGCGGCGGATGGCGATAGGCGAAGTCGCAGTCATGGTGATACCGATCAAAATCTAGCGCGCCGGCGCCAAGCCGAGAGCTTTCTCGGTCTCGCCGATCCAGCGCCGCAACGAGGCATAACCGTCGAGGTGAAAGCCGCCCTCATGCGCGAGCCTCGTATAGGCGAGCAGCGCGACATCGGCGAGAGACATGGTATCGCCGACCAGGAATCGTGTTGTCGCGAGCTGGTGTTCCATCCGCGCCAATGCCGCGTAGCCACGCTTGACCTTGTCGGGATCGAGATCGGACGCCGGCCGGCCCAGATAAACCATGTGGAAGCGGCAAACCGCGATATGGGGCTCGTGGCTGTATTGTTCCCAGAACAGCCACTCATCCATCTTGGCGGCGGCGAAGGCATCGGCCGGAACAAGATCGCTGTCGCGGGCGAGATAGCGAATGACGGCGTTGGACTGCGCCAGCGTGCGGCCATCGTCGAATTCGACAACCGGCACTTGGCCAGCGCTGTTGAGTTTCAGGAATTGCGCGGTACGGCTCTCGCCCTTGAGCGTATCGACGGCGATCCAGGCATAGGGCAGCGCCAGGCGGTCGCAGACCCATTTCACCTTCAGGCAATTGCCCGAATTGGTATCGCCGTAGATTTTCATGGCTCGCAGCCGTCCTGACCGGAACGACAGACCAACAGGCGGGACCGATGATGTCAATCATCCCGGTCCGTAGAAGATACGCGAAAATCCCGGTCAGAACTTGTAGCCGAGGCCGAGGCGCACCGTGTTGATGCTGGTATCGATGGCGGACGTGAACCGCAAATATTCCCACTCCCCACGCAGGAACAGGCCGCCGACCAAATTGACGTCGATACCAAGGCCGGCTGTGTAGCCATAGATCAGGTGATTGTGCACGGCATCGTCGGCGGACAAAGGCTGCAGCGGGGTAAATGGCACAAGCCCCGTTTTACTCACGGCGTCTGTGACAAGCACGGAGCGGGTGATGTCGGCATTGCCGAGCGCAAACCCTGCGAAGGCATAAGGCAGGAAACATCCAAACGAATACGCCGCGCGGGCGCGGAACGTCGCCATATCCGAAATCGAGATCGCAGACGATGACGTGACCGAAACATCATGAAAGTTGCCGTCGGATAACGCCGAACCGCTTACGAGTTCCTTGAACGAGCTGGACTTTCCCCCAAACGTGCCGTGCAGATAGGACATTTCGAGGCCGGCGACGACGTCATCCCATTGCCAGTTATATCCGGCAAACGCGCCGTAACCCGGCGCGCGTGCCGAATCCTTGCCGAGACCGAGATTCCAATTCGCAACGTCCATCTGCTGGATGACATTGTGGTCAAGCAAGGCGTTAAGCATGGTCGTGTTCGAACCACTCAGATTCTCGTCCGACGATCCGTAACCGGCCTGTCCGCCGAGATAAAAGCCGCGCCAGTTGACCGTGGGCGTGGGTCCAACCGAGCCACGAAGATAATCGGGCATGTCGGCCGCCTGCGCACAGGACACCGTTGTGAACATCGCCGCCGCCAGCAGAAACCTACGCATCGAAATACTCTCCCATCGGACACTTCCGAACCTGGCGCCGATCATCGCTCGTTAACCTTAACCAATCGTTGTCGCGGCGCTCCGATCGGCATGATCTTGTCCGAAACCGGTTCCCACCTTTCGGATCATGCCGCATGCGCAAGACAAAACGGCGCAGGAAGCTCCCGCGCCGTTAACGAAGATTAAGTAATCAGACTTCGATCAACCCTTGGTGACGAGCGGCGGCGCATAGATCGTCGGGCTTTCGAGCTGCCAGCGCACGCCAAGCTTGAAATCATTCGAGGTAATATTCTTCATGACGAACGGACTACCGTTCACCACGGTCACTCCATCAAACGAATTCGTGGGACCGGTGACGGCGTCGCCGAGGCTCATGTAGCTATAGCCGAGCTCGAGCGTTACGTTCGGGGTAACCCTATAGGCCAGACCGGCGTGCAGCGCCCACGCAAAGTTCCATTTACCCGCATCACCCGCATAGGTTACACTGTTATTCAGCACGCCACCATTGTAGATCACACCATCGTCACGGAAGCCGCTGATCCGGTTGTAGGATCCGCCGATGCCGGCGCCGATATAGGGCGTCACGCACCACCAGGTACCGAGATCGACATAGGCGTTGGCCATGACGAGGGCTTCCGACTTGCTGCCGGAATAGTTGTTTGCTTGGGTATAGGTTGGACCAATCACGCCCACTGGAACAAACTGCGAGCCATGAAAGTTGGCGCGCCCGCGCCATTGCCCGATGACGTCCGCTCTGAACCAGTTGTTGAATTGATAACCGGCGCCGAGATCGAACAGCGTGGCGCTGTCGAAGCCCATGCCGGTGGAGGTGAAGAGAGGAGCGCTGGCATTACCCGAATTGTCCAGCGACTTGAGCTGCTGATTGGTCATCCCGATATCGCCGCGCAGGTACCAGCCACCGAAGTCGGCGACCGGAGCCGCATAGGGCATCGGCGGCGGCGCGATCGCCATGTCGGCGGCAAAGGCCATCGACGACAACAGTGATGCCGCTCCGGCGGCAATGAGTGACTTAACGCTACGCATTGGCTTCGTCCTTTTGGCCGGTGAGGCAAACAACGGAGGCCCCACATCTAAAAACTCACGGTCGGACGATGGCACCAATTGCTTAAGCGCCACTTAACCCTAATTTTTAAGGTTGATAATCTCCAAATTAATTGCGCTGCCGCGGAATCCGCGAACCGCAAAAATGGCAAGCCTCGCCACAATCGCTAATGAAATATTGACGGAGGGCGTGAGCCGGCGCGCGGGTGAGTAAGCGTCAGCGCACCACTCGCGGCATCTTCGGCAGGAACACCGCGAGCAAGCCGATCGCCGGCAGGTAGGCGCAGACCTGGTAGACGAAAGCGATGCTGGTCTGGTCGGCGAGCTTGCCGAGCACGGCCGCACCAAGGCCGCCAATGCCGAACGCGACGCCGAAGAAGACGCCGGAGATCATCCCGAACCGGTGCGGCACCAGCTCCTGCGCAAACACGATGATCGAGGCCGACGTCGAGGAAATGATGAGGCCGATGAACACGGTCAGCACCGCGCTGGCAAACAAGCCCGCATAGGGCAGCGCGAGCGTGAACGGCAGCGCGCCCAGAATCGAGAACCAGATCACGATCTTGCGGCCGAAGCGGTCGCCCAGCGGACCGCCGAGGAATGCGCCGACCGCGTTCGCAGCGAGGAAGATGAAAAGATAGACCTGCGCCGCCTGGGTCGAGATGCCAAACCGGTCGATCAGATAGAAGATGTAGTAGCTCGACAGGCTCGAGACGTAGAGCTGCTTGGAGAACAACAGCGCCATCAGCACCGCGATCGCGAATAGAACGCGGCGCGGACTCGGGGCATCCGGATGCGGATCGAACGGCGCGGCCTTCCTGGCCGTGATCTGCGGCTTGTACCACTTGCCGATCCGCCACAAGACGACGATCGCGAGAAACGCGATGCTCGAGAACCAGGCGATGCTGGGCTGGCCGAAGGGAACGACGATCAATGCGGCCAGCACCGGGCCCATCGAGGTCCCGAAGCTGCCGCCGAGCTGGAACACCGATTGCGCGAAACCGTAGCGGCCGCCCGAGGCAAGCCGCGCGATGCGCGCCGATTCCGGGTGAAACACCGCCGAGCCCAGTCCCACCAGCGCTGCGGCGATGAGGATGACGGTATATTGCCGGGCGACGCTGAGCAGCAGCAGACCGAAGAAGGTCGAGGACATGCCGACCGCCAGCGAAAAGGGCTGCGCCTTCTTGTCGGTGAAATGACCGACGAGCGGCTGCAACAGCGATGCGGTGAACTGGAACGCCAGCGTGATCAACCCGATCTGCGCGAAGTCCAGCGCATAACTGTCCTTCAGGATCGGGTACACCGATGCGATCAGCGACTGCATGGTGTCGTTGAGGAAATGCGAGAAGCTGATGCCGGCGAGCACGATGTAGGCCGGCCCCGCGGCCGCCCTGGCGGCGGAGGGCGGTTTCACATCCGGCACGATCACCGGCGCAAGAATCGCTTCTTCGGGGACGACCACGGACTTGTTCAAGGATGGCTTACTCGCGGGGGGCAATATGCGTTTTCTACGATGGCCGTGCCGCAGCGACCAGCGCCATTAGATAATGGCTGCGATGCGCTGAGCAGCCAGGGTGCGAGCGGCCTGGCGTCGACGTCATGCGCACGCGAATGAAGCGGACGTTACGCCGCCGCGGCCTGGCCGAGCGCGGAGACGATGTGGTCGACCACTTCCTCGACCAGGATGCGATCGTCGCCCTCGCCCATCACGCGGATCACCGGCTCGGTGCCGGAAGAGCGCACCAGCAACCGGCCGTGGCCATTCAGCCGCTTCTCGCCGGCAACGATGGCCGATTTGACCTCGGCGTCGTCGAGCGGCTTGCCGCTGCGGTAACGCACATTCTTCAGGATCTGCGGCAGCGGATCGAAGCGGCGGCAGACCTCGGACACCGGGCGGCGAAGTTTTTGCACCACCGCGAGCACCTGCAGTGCCGCGACAAAGCCGTCGCCGGTGGTGGCATAGTCGGACAGAATAATGTGGCCGGACGGCTCGCCGCCGAGATTGTAACCGCCATTCAGCATCCGCTCCAACACGTAACGGTCGCCGACCGGCGTGCGGATGAGCTCGATGCCCAGGCCCTCGAGGAAACGCTCCAGTCCGAGATTTGACATCACCGTGGCGACGATGCCCGGCCTCGCAAGCCGGCCATCTTCCTTCCAGCTTTGCGCGATCACCGCGAGCAGCTGGTCGCCATCGACCAGGTGTCCGCGCTCGTCGACCAGGATAACGCGGTCGGCGTCGCCATCGAGCGCGATGCCGATGTCGGCGCGCATTTCGCGCACCTTGCGGCTCAATGCCTCCGGCGAGGTCGATCCGCATTCCTTGTTGATGTTGAAGCCATCGGGATCGACGCCGATGGAGATGACATCGGCACCGAGCTCCCACAGCGCTTCCGGCACCACCTTGTAGGCCGCGCCGTTGGCGCAATCGACCACCACGCGCAGGCCGTCGAGGCTGAGTTCGCGCGGCAGCGTTCGCTTGGCGAATTCGATGTAGCGGTCATGGACGCCGTCGATGCGGCGGGCGCGCCCGAGGCTCGCGCTTTGCGCCAGGCGCTTGTCGATGGATTCGTCCAGCAGCAGCTCGATCTGCTTCTCGACATCGTCCGACAGCTTGAACCCCTGCGGGCCAAACAATTTGATACCGTTGTCTTCGAACAGATTATGGGAAGCGGAAATCATCACGCCGAGATCGGCGCGCATCGATTTGGTCAGCATTGCGACCGCCGGCGTCGGCATCGGGCCGAGCAGCAGCACATCCATACCGACCGAGGTGAAGCCGGCCACCATCGCGTATTCGATCATGTAGCCGGAAAGGCGCGTATCCTTGCCGATGACGACGCGATGGCGATGCTCGCCGCGCTGAAACACCAATCCGGCCGCCTGCCCGACCTTGAGCGCGAGCTCCGGCGTGATCAGACCATTGGCGAGGCCCCGAATCCCATCCGTACCGAAATATTTGCGGCTCATTTGACCCCCAGAATCGTCCAGGCTTCTCAGACCACCCGGCGAGAAGCCCTGAACGCCCGCCCATCCTAGCGTGCAGGCGGTTATAATGCCTTCGGCGCTAAAATGACTTCAAAAAATATGATTAATCATTACGGCGTACCGACTCGCGTCTTGGCGCCTAACATATTGTTAACGCTGGAGTTATACCCGCGGCCGGCGGCAACCCGTCTGCGCCCTAATCCTTGCGCTTGACGTGATGGTCCGCCTTCGAGGGCGGCGGCTGGGTGACATTGACCGGGTCCGACCCCGGAAAGGTCTCCTCCAGCCCTTCCTCCAGGGCCTCGTCGAGCTGGCGCTTTTCCCGGTTTTCGGCGTCGGCGGGCTTATGGCGCGGTGCGGTCATGAGAGCTTCCCTTGGTTTTGCCGTGAGGCGATTTGGCGAGGGGCCCAAGCGTGCTAGATGAACAGACAAAGCGGCAAATACAAGAAGGGCAAAATAGAAGAAGGCTTGGAACGTCCATGAAACATATCACCTGCATCGAAGATCTGCGCCAGCGCCACATGCGAAAGGTGCCCAAGGCATTTTTTGATTACGCCGATCGCGGCTCCTATGCCGAGGAAACGCTGCGCGCCAACCGCGACGATCTGCAGCAGATCAAGTTCCGCCAGCGCATCCTGGTCGACGTGTCGAAGCGCGATCTTTCGACCACCATTCTCGGCGAACCAGCGGCGCTGCCCCTGATCCTGGCGCCGGTCGGCCTGACCGGAATGCAATATGGCGACGGCGAAATTCATGCCTGCCGCGCCGCGCAGGCCGCAGGCATTCCCTACACGTTGAGCACGATGTCGATCTGTTCGATCGAGGATGTCGCGTCCAATGTCGAGAAGCCGTTCTGGTTCCAGTTGTACGTCATGAAGGACCGCGGCTTCATCAAGGCGCTGATCGAGCGTGCCATCGCGGCCAAGTGCAGCGCGCTGGTGCTGACGGTTGATCTGCAGGTGATCGGGCAGCGCCATGCCGACATCAAGAACGGCATGACGGTGCCGCCGGAATGGACGCTGTCGAAGCTTTTCGACTTCGCCACCAAGCCGGCCTGGGTGGCCGGCGTGCTGCGCGGCAAGCGCCGCACCTTCGGCAACCTGGTCGGTCACCTCAAGGGCACCGACGATATCACTGCGCTCGGAACCTGGATCGGGACGCAGTTCGACACCACGCTGAACTGGAAGGATGTCGACTGGATCCGCAGCATCTGGCCCGGCAAGCTGATCCTGAAGGGCATTCTCGACGCCGAGGACGCCAATGAGGCGGTAAAGACCGGCGCACAGGCACTGGTCGTCTCCAACCATGGCGGCCGTCAGCTCGACGGCGCGCCTTCCTCGATCGAAGTCCTGCCGGAGATTGTCGACGCGATCGGCGACAAGATGGAAATCATGTTCGACGGCGGCATCCGCTCCGGCCAGGACGTGATGCGCGCGCTCGCGCTCGGCGCCAAATCCTGCATGATCGGCCGGGCCTACATTCATGGCCTCGGCGCCTATGGCGGCCCCGGCGTCGCCAAGGCAATCGACATCATCCGCAACGAACTCTCCACGACCATGGGCCTGTGCGGCGTCAACACCATCGCCGAGATCGACGATCACGTGCTGGCGGTGTGAAGCTGAGACTGAACCGATCAACCCACAGACCGATGCGTAATTTTTATCTCGTCATTCCGGGATGGTCCGCAGGACCAGACCTCAGATGCGCAATTGCGCATCGGAGAATCTCGAGGTTCCGGTTTCGATGCTCCGCATCGTCCCGGAACGACGCTGGGCCTCACATCGGCGGGGTGATGCCGTCACGGCCGATATTGACGCGGTTGGCTTCCAGCGTGCCGTCGTCCTTCTTCACCGCGCCGAAGATGATGATCTTGGCGCCCGGCTTCACCTCGGATTTATCGCCGGCGACGAAGGTGACGACCGGCGTGCCCGGCGGTACCACGACTTTCTTTTCGCCGTCCTTGTATTTCACCAGGATGTTCTGGCCATCGGTGCCTTTGACCGTCTCGGCGACGGTGGCGTTGGTCATGGTTGAGTTGGGCCTTAGGTCCCAGGGCCGGAAACCTTCGGCCGCGCCGCGCTGGCTCTCGGGGAAAATGTGAACGGCAAGCGCCTTCTGGGTGCCGTCGGGTTCCGGCATCGCCGACACCCCGATGTAGGACCCCGGCTTGATTTCGGACAACTCGGTCTTGGCGACGCCGAACACCGCCACATTGTCGGTCATCCGCACCTTCATATCGGTGCCTTCGCGCGACTTGATCATCAGCATGGGACCGTCGACGCTTTCGATGGTGCCGCGAATGCGCACCGGCGGCGGCTGCTGGGCCCATGTGGCCGAGGCCAACACGGACAGGACCGTCAGCGAAACCACGACCGTGCGCGTCTTCCACGAAGAGAGTTTCGGCATGGTGTTTTTCCTCAAAAGTGTTGATTGGAGCAACAGGACTTAAGGGAATACCCCGCAAGGGTAGGGTTATTCCGGGAGATTCACATCGGCGGCGTCAGCCCGTCGCGGCCGACGCTGATGCGATTGGTTTCGAACGATCCGTCCGGCAACTGCTTGACGAAGGCGATGATCCTCGCGCCAGGCTTCAGTTCGGTTCTGTCGGCGGGAACATAGGTCACGACCGGCGTATCGGGAGCGACCACGACTTTCTTCTCGCCGTCCCGGTATTTGATCATCAGGGTCTGGCCGTCAGTGCCGGCGACCGTCTCCGCGACCGTCGCATTGGTCATGGTAGAGTTGGGACGCAGATCGTAAGGCCGCGATCCCTCGCCGGTGCCACGCATGCTTTCCGGGAAGACGTGCACTTCGACCGCGTTTTGACGGCCGTCCGGTCCCGGCACCGTGGTGGTGCCGACGAACGAGCCGAGCTTGATGTCGGACAGCGCAATCCTGATGATGCCCACCACCCGCATATCAGCGGTCATGCGCAACTTGACGTCCTCGCCGCTGCGCGATTTGACCGACAGCACATCACCGTCAACGCTGACGATGGTGCCGCGAACCCGCGACGGCGAAGGCGGCTGCTGGGCGATCGCAAAGAGCGAGGAGGCAGCCACCAACGCGATCGCGAGAAGCGGACGGGCGAGCGTTGGACGATGAATTGGCATGTCGGAGTTCTCCGGCGAGCCCAGCTTAACCACGGACACCGAAGCTTTCATGATATTCCGGCTCACACCGCCCGCAATCAAGCGTTTGTGAGGTCAGCCTCGACCAGCGCACGCAGCTCTGGCGTCACGTCAGGACGGCGTCCGAACCACAATTCAAATCCGCGCACCGCCTGGTGCAGCAGCATGCCCAGACCGTCGGCCGTCTTCAGGCCGCGCGCCCGCGCGGCCGCCAGCAGCGGCGTTTCCAGGGGAACATAGACCAGGTCGGCGACGATCGCATGCGCCGGGAGCAGGCCCACGTCGATGTGCAGCGCGGGCTGGCCGCGCATGCCGAGCGAGGTCGTGTTCACCAGCAGCCCCACATGCGGCAGCGCCTCGCCGATGGTCTCCCATGCGATGGGATGCACGGTTTCGCCGAATTGGTCCGCAAGCGCCCGCGCCCGGTCGATGGTCCGGTTCGCCAGATGCACGCGCTTGATGCCGCGCTCGACAAGTCCGAACACCACCGCGCGCGATGACCCGCCGGCGCCCAACACCAGCGCGTCCTCAATTCCGTCCCAGCCGTTCGCGCAGGCGTCGAGATTATGGATGAAGCCTTCGATGTCGGTGTTGGTCGAGCGCAGCTCGCTGCCCTCGTACCACAAGGTATTGGCCGCGCCGACCGCGCGGGCCCGCTCATCCGGCACCGACAGCGCCAGCGCGCGCTCCTTGTGCGGAATGGTGACGTTGGCGCCGACAAAGCCGTGCGCCGACAAATGCAGCACGAATTCGGCAAAGCCTTCGGGCGGCACCGCCTCAATGTTGTAGCCGCCCTCGATACCAAGCGTCCGCAGCCAATAATGATGGATCAGCGGCGAGCGCGAATGCGCCGCCGGCCATCCGATCAGGCATGCTGCGCGAGGTTTGCTCATAGCCGCGATCGCCAATCCTGCCGCGGCGCCCGGTCCATGGACGCCGTCACCATTCAAATCGGGCAAGCCGGTTTCCAAGTCAATGCGGCGGCGTCCATCAGGAATCGCTCGAGCCAGCATCGTCGCGACCAGGCAACACCGTTGGCACGAAGAAAGGCGCGTCAAGACGACAGATCAGAAGCGCGGCTTTGATCTCCGTCAAAACCGAGGCGGCAAGGATCGTTCATGAAGGCTATGGCTTCTGAAATGCCTCAATCCCTCAGATTAGATATATGAAATATCATTTATTGACATTTTAACATCATTAATTATGATGGAAAGATGATGTCTGATATCGGCTAGGTTCCCCAGAGCAAGGCAAGTCGATGATCACCGCAGCTCAACTGCGAGCCGCCAGGGCGCTTCTTGGCATTGATCAACGCCGGCTCGCAAAGCTATCGGGGCTTTCCGTGCCAACCATTCAGCGGATGGAGGCCTCTCAAACGATGGTGCGCGGCAATGTCGATTTGCTGGTCAAGCTAATCGCCGCATTCGAGGCGGCGGGGATCGAGATGATCGACGAGGGGGCTGCCAGCAATTCACTGGGACGCGGGGTACGACTGAAAGCGAATTCGGATTCGGCCAGGCCCGCTCAGGGCGCTCGATCTGAAAACAAAGCGTCAAGCAGAGCAAGGGCGCGCACATAATGTCAGCCGTCATGTTGCAAATGGCGTGTGTTGCCGGCTTGCTTGGATTGGCGGTGCTGGCGATCGTGCTGAGCCGCTCAAAGGCCTGCACGCCCGTCATCTACGGCGCGACGCTGGTGTTGTCCGCGATTGCATTGATCGGATCGCTTCGGTGGCTGCTTGGCGATACGGCAAACGCCGCCGGTCTGACGCTGCCGATCGGACTGCCGTGGCTTGGCGCCCATTTCCGCCTCGACGCGCTGGCCTCGTTTTTCCTTGTTGTCGTCAATCTGGGAGGAGCCGCAGCAAGCCTTTATGGCCTCGGCTACGGCCACCACGAGCCCGCACCGGACCGCGTGCTTGCCTTCTTCCCGGCCTTTCTGGCCGGCATGAACCTCGTGGTGCTGGCGGATGATGCGTTTTCCTATCTGCTGTGCTGGGAATTCATGTCGCTGGTTTCCTGGGCGCTGGTCATGGCGCACCACCGTGAAGCAGGCAACGCCAGGGCGGGCTACGTCTATCTGGTGATGGCGAGCTTCGGCACGCTCGCGCTTCTGCTGGCCTTTGGCCTGCTGGCGGGACCGGCGGGAGATTACGGATTTGCGGCGATCCGTAACGCACAGCACACGCCCTACGCGGCGGCGCTGGTGTTGATCCTGATGCTGCTCGGCGCCGGCTCAAAGGCCGGCCTGGTGCCGTTGCATGTCTGGCTGCCGCTCGCCCATCCCGCGGCTCCCAGCCACGTGTCGGCACTGATGAGCGGCGTCATGACCAAGGTCGCGATCTACGGCTTCATTCGCGTTGTGTTCGATCTCTTGGGACCGCCGACATGGCCGGCGAGCGTGGTCATCCTTTTCCTTGGCAGCATCACCGCCGTGATTGGGATCCTGTACGCGATGATGGAAAAGGACCTCAAGCGCCTGCTCGCCTACTCGACGATCGAAAATGTCGGCATCATCTTCGCAAGCCTCGGTCTTGCGCTGGCGTTTCAGGCCAACGGCCTGAAACTGGCGGCAGCGCTCGCCTTCACGGCAGCGCTGTTCCACGTGCTCAACCACTCCTTCTTCAAGAGCCTCCTGTTCTTCGGGGCCGGCGCCGTGCTGACCGCGACCGGCGAGCGGGACATGGACAAACTCGGCGGCCTCATTCACCGCATGCCGTTGACCAGCTTCGCCGTCCTGGTCGGTTGCGTCGCGATATCGGCGCTTCCGCCCTTCAACGGTTTCGTTTCGGAATGGCTGATGTTCCAGGCCGTGCTGCAAAGTCCGGAGTTGCCGCAATGGGCCCTGAAGATCATGGTGCCTGCGGCAGGCGCAATGCTGGCACTGGCGGCGGCGCTGGCCGCCGCCTGCTTCGTCAAGGCATTCGGCGTCAGCTTTCTCGGACGGCCGCGCAGCGTGGTGGCGGAAACCGCCGGTGAAGTCGACCGCTATTCGCTGTCAGCGATGTTCATCCTCGCCACGCTTTGCCTGCTGGCCGGAATCCTGCCCGGACTGGTGATCGACGCGCTTTCCCCCGTTGCGACCGAGATCCTCGGTGGCCGCATGCCGATACAGGCCAACGAAGCCTGGCTTTCGATCGCGCCGATCGCGGAGAGCCGCAGTTCATACAACGGATTGCTGGTGATGGTGTTCATCACGATTTCCGCCTCGCTGGCCATCTTCTTCATTCACCGCTTCGCCTCTCATGCGCTGCGGCGGGGACCGGCCTGGGGCTGCGGCTTTTCCGATCCGACCCCCGCGACCCAGTATTCCAGCGCAAGCTTCGCCCAGCCGATCCGCCGCGTTTTCGGCGCGCTGGTTTTCCACGCCCGCGATCATGTCGAGATGCCGGCCCCCGGAGATATCCGGCCGGCCCGGCTCAGGATCGAATTGCACGATCTGATCTGGGAGGGAATGTACGCGCCGATTGCGAGCGCGGTTGGCCGGTCCTCCGAGCGGCTCAATCGTCTGCAGTTCCTGACCATCCGGCAATATCTCAGCCTCGTCTTCACCACCCTCGTCACGCTGCTCCTGGTGCTTGCGATATGGTCGTGATCTCAGACTTCCTTGTACAGGCCGTGCAGATGCTGCTGGTGCTGGTGCTCGCCCCGCTGTTGACCGGCTTCGTGCGCAAGATCAAGGCGCGGCTGGTGCGTCGCCAGGGCGCTTCGATCCTTCAACCCTATCGCGATCTGTTGCGGCTGCTCCGCAAGGAAGTGGTACTCGCCGAGAACGCCTCGTGGCTGTTCCGCGTGACGCCCTACGTGACCTTTGCCGCGATCTGGGTGGCTGCAGCGCTGGTGCCGACATTCGCGACCGGCCTGTTGTTCAACTGGACGGCAGACCTGATCGCCATCGTCGCGCTGCTCGGAAGTGCCCGCTTCTTTCTGGCGCTGGCCGGGATGGACGTCGGCACCAGCTTTGGCGGCATCGGCTCCAGCCGCGAAGTCATGATCGCGGCGCTTGCCGAGCCGGCGATGCTGCTGATCGTGTTTTGCATGGCGCTGGTCGCCGGCTCGACCCAGCTCTCCACGGTCGCAAATTTCATGGCCTCGTCCTACGTCGGATTGCGGGTATCGCTGGGAATGGCGGTCATCGCGCTGATCATGGTGGCACTCGCCGAGAACGCGCGGATTCCGATCGACAATCCGGCCACGCATTTGGAGCTCACCATGGTGCACGAGGCCATGATCCTCGAATATTCGGGGCGCCATCTCGCGATGATCGAATTCGGCGCGTTTCTCAAGCTCCTGCTCTATATCTCCCTGATCGCCTGCGTGTTCCTGCCCTGGAAGATAGCCGTCTTCGGAACCGGCCCGTTGGCTTACACCATCGGTGCCGCCGCCTACGTCGTCAAACTTGCGGTGGCCGGCTTCTTCCTCGCGCTGTTCGAGACCGCCACCGCGAAGATGCGGGTCTTCCGCGTTCCGCAGTTTCTCGGCGCGGCGCTGATGCTGGGATTGCTCGGTACGCTGCTCTTGTTCGTGTCGAGGAGTTTCTGATGCAGATGCACAGCCTCGCGTTCGACATCTCGCATACGCTCGCCGGCGGACTGGTCCTGATCAGCTTCATGATGCTGTATCAGGACCGGCTATATTCGCTGCTCAACGTCTTTGCCCTCCATGCCCTGGTGCTCACGCTCTCGGTCGCCTGGCAGGCCTATGTCCAGAACGCGCCGCATCTCTACATCACCGCAGCCATCGCCCTTGTCTTCAAGGCGATCATCATTCCGGTTGCGCTGCATCGCATCGTCAAGCAGCTCGGAATTCATCGCGACATCGAGTCGGCCGTGGGTATCGGCCCGACCATGCTGGCCGGGATGGCGCTGGTCGCCCTCTCCATGGTCCTGATGCTGCGGGTCACCGCCGAGGCTGATCCGCTGGCGCGCGAGGATCTCGCTTTCGCGCTGTCGGTCGTGCTGCTCGGACTTCTGGTCATGGTGACGCGCCGCAACGCCGTCAGTCAGGTCGTGGGATTCATGTCGCTCGAGAACGGACTGGTGCTGGCGGCTACCGGCGCCAAGGGCATGCCGCTCGTCGTGGAGATCAGCGTGGCGTTCTCGATCCTGATCGCCTTCATCGTCATCGGCATCTTCCTGTTCCGGATTCGCGAACGTTTCGATTCCGTCGATGTGTCGGCACTCGACGACTTCCGGGGTGAGCGGCGATGAGCGCGTATTCTTTCGATCCCGTGGCGGCTGTCCTGCTGATTCCAATCGGCTCGGCGGCGTTGCTGGCCGCGCTGCCGGGCTACCGCCTGACCGCGCGTTTGAACGTGATCGCCAGCCTCGCGACATTTCTCTCCGCCCTCTCATTATTCGTGGTCGATCGTCCGCAGCCGGGGCCGTATGTGCTGATCGACGATCTGAACATCGTCTTCATCGTGCTCAACACATTCGTCGGCTTCACCACCAGCATCTTCAGCGCAAGCTACATCGCTCACGAGCTCGAAACCGGCAGGTTGACCCCGGTCTATCTGCGTTTTTACCACGCCATGTATCAGCTCATGATGTTCGGCATGAACCTGGCTTTCGTATCGAACAATATCGGCTTGATGTGGGTCGCGGTGGAGATCGCGACGTTGACGACGGTGCTGATGGTCGGCATCTATCGCACCCATGCCGCTCTGGAAGCGGCATGGAAGTATTTCATCCTGGGCAGCGTCGGAATTGCGTTCGCCCTGTTCGGCACCATCCTGGTCTACATGGCGGCGCGTCCGATCGTCGGCGAGGGCCAGGATGGCATGGTCTGGACGATTCTGATCGAACATGCCGCGAATTTCGACCCCGCGCTCCTCAACGTTGCTTTCATTTTCCTGTTTCTCGGCTACGGCACCAAGGTCGGCCTCGCGCCGCTGCACGCCTGGCTGCCCGACGCCCACGCCGAAGGTCCGACGCCGATATCGGCGGTGCTGTCGGGACTGCTGCTCAACGTCGCGCTCTATGCGCTGTTGCGCTTCAAGATATTGCTGGCCGCCAATCCGGTGGCGATCGCGCCCGGCCCGCTGATGGCGACGATCGGCCTGATTTCCGTGGTATTCGCAGCCTTCATGCTCTACCGCCGGCGCGACATCAAACGCCTGTTCGCCTATTCCTCGATCGAACATATGGGCATCATCGTCTTTGCGTTCGGGATGGGCGGCCCGCTCGCCAATTTTGCCGGGCTGTTGCACATGGTCATGCACAGCCTGACCAAGTCGGCGATCTTCTACGCCGTCGGCCATATCTCGCAGATCAAGGGCACGCAGCGGATCTCCAGGATCCGCGGCCTGACCGTGACGCATCCGGCGCTGGGCTGGGGCTTGATTGTGGGGGTCGTCGCGATCGCCGGCCTGCCGCCTCTCGGCATTTTCATGAGCGAATTTCTGGTCGTCAGCTCCACCTTCGCCCGGGCTCCCATGCTCGCGATCGTGCTGGTGTTCGGACTCCTGCTGGCCTTTGGCGCATTGACCTTGCGCCTGACCAGCATCGCATTCGGTGAGCCCCGCGGCAGCACCGCGTCAGCCGAGGCTTCCTATGTGCCGATGTTTGCGCATCTCTCCCTGGTTCTGATCGCGGGAATCTATCTTCCGGCGCCGTTCGTCGCCTGGTTCCAGCATGTGGCCCGCCTTCTTGGATAGGATCAACAGCATATGTCATCAACGCTGATCGATCGCATATTGAAGGGCCGCGAGATCCTGCAATGCAGGCCATGGCCGCGTGTCGTGGTCGGTGCTCACCTTTGGAGATTCGTGGCAGCCGAGTTGGCGCAAGGACGTTTGAGCTTGCTCGGCTTATGGGGCGAACCCACAACGGTGCACATGGCAATCATGGAGGAAGGTACGGCAGAAATCGCCATCGTCAGCATGGATTGCCCCGATCGCACCTATGCGTCGATCGGCAGGCATCACCCGCCCGCGCTTCGGCTGGAGCGAGCGGCGCACGATCTGTTCGGGTTGTCGGCGCAAGGCTCGCCCGATGCGCGCCGCTGGCTTGATCACAATAGCTGGGGCGTCCACTTTCCCCTGGGCAATCGCATCGCGGCAGTACCGGAAGCGGCATATCGCTTCCTGCCGGTGGACGGCGACGGCGTGCACCAGATCGCGGTCGGCCCGGTGCACGCGGGAATTATTGAGCCCGGACATTTCCGGTTTACCGCAAGCGGCGAGACCGTGGTGCGGCTGGAACAGCGGCTGGGATATACCCACAAGGGCATCGAGGGGCTGATGATCGGAGCCGATCTCGAACGCGCGGTCCAACTCGCCGGACGGGTATCGGGCGACAGCACCGTCGCCTATGCCTACGCCTTTTCGAAGGCCACTGAGACGGCGCTGGAACTTGTCGTGCCCGATCGCGCGGTCTGGCTCCGTGCGCTGCTCGCCGAGCTCGAGCGGCTTGCCAATCATCTCGGCGACATCGGCGCCATCTGCAACGACGCATCTTTCACGCTGATGCATGCGCATTGCAGCGTGTTGCGCGAAAGCATGCTGCGTGCCGCCAACGCCGCGTTCGGTCATCGATTGATGCGGGATGTCATCGTGCCCGGCGGGGTGACCCGTGACCTCAACGATGAAGGCAGGAAAATCATCCGGGCCACGCTGGATCATGTCCGCCTGCGCTTCCCGGCCCTCGTCGAGCTCTACGACAACACCGCTTCGCTGCAGGACCGCACCGTCGATAGCGGCGTGCTCAAACCCGCATTGGCCAAGCAATATGCCGCCGGCGGCTATGTCGGCCGCGCCTCCGGCCGCGCGTTCGATGCGCGGCGGAGCCTGGCCTATCCGCCATATGACGGCTTGCGCTTTGAGGTGCCGGTGCTGAATGAAGGCGATGTCAACGCGCGCGTCTGGATCAGGGTGCGCGAAGTCGAACAATCGCTCTCGCTGATCGACCAGATACTGGACCGGCTTCCCGAAGGACCCTCGCGAACACCGGTGGGAAATCAAGACGAAATGCGGGAAGGCATGGCGATCGTCGAGGGCTTTCGCGGCGACGTCCTGGTCTGGCTCCGCGTGCGGGATGGCCGAATCGAGCGATGCCATCTGCGCGACCCTTCCTGGTTTCAATGGCCGCTGCTCGAGGCGGCCATCGAGAACAACATCGTCGCGGATTTTCCACTCTGCAACAAGTCGTTCAATTGCTCCTATTCGGGCCAGGATCTCTGAGCATGATCCGGAAAAGTGGGAACCGGTTTTCCCAAAAGATCATGCTCAAAAAAGAGAGAGCTCATGATCCGATTCATTCAAATCGGATCATGAACTGAGGAAGATACGAGATGCGCAATCTGCTTTTCAAAAGCCTGTTCCGCCGGCCGTTGACCGAACCGGCACCATCGCCGGACGAGGCCGGCTTAAGCGAACTCGCCACTGCGGTCGGACGCGCTGCGCGGCGACGCCTCGGCCGGAGTCTCTCGATCCGCGAGGTCGACGCAGGATCCTGCAATGGCTGCGAGCTGGAAATCCACGCGCTCAACAACGCCTTCTACGATGTCGAACGCTTTGGCCTGCGCTTCGTCGCCTCGCCGCGCCATGCCGATGTCTTGATGGTGACCGGTCCGGTGACCAGGAATATGCGCGAGGCGCTGGCGCGCACCTATCAGGCGACGCCCGATCCCAAATGGGTGGTCGCGATCGGTGATTGCGCGCGGGATGGCGGATGCTTCGCCGGCAGTTACGCGGTGGTCGGAGGCGTCGGCGAAGTCGTTCCGGTCGACCTCCACATTCCCGGCTGTCCGCCCACTCCGACCGCGATGCTGAAGGGCCTTCTTGCGCTGCTTGAACGGGTGGACAGCGGCAGCGTCACAGCTTGAGATATTGGTGGCGAGATCTTTTCGATGCTGCGGATTTTATCGAGCCCGCTCCATGGCTCGCGAAGAAGGCGGCTTGGGTTGCCGGATGTTCCTGGTCTTCGGGTTTGCAACATGCTCCCGGAGTCGGACGCCGCGGCCTCCTGACGAACTCGGAGCCCCCGGATTGATCAATTCGATGCCTGCATTCTCGAGAGCGGAAACCAGCTTCATGAGCGAATTGACGTTGGCTCGGATGACGCCGTCGCTGGCTTCCATCCGCTGAATGGTCGGAACTGAAAGGTCTGCCAAATCCGCAGTTTGCCGCTGATCGATATTCAAGAGAGCGCGGGCGGCCCTGAGCTGATTGGCGGTAATCATCGATCTGGTTTCTCCCGATCCTGGCTGAAGTATAAATCTACCATATAAATACCGGCTTCAAGCATCATTTTACACCTATGACATATCAGATGGAATATCGTTCGGTACGCCAAAAGGGGATAAATGATATTTGATGTAATCATAATGATGTAAGGAACATCACCTGGCAAGCAAGCTCCGGCGCAGGCGCGCCGTCCCTGCGGAAGCAGGAACGGCACGCGCTGAAGCGGCCGGTAAAGCTGGAGCAGCTACGCCGCGACGCGGTGCGCGGCGATGATCTGGTCGGCGGCGCGGCCGGTCACCTCCGCCATGCGGTCGAACTGCCGGGTAAAGCTGCCGGCACCGGCGGTCGCCGATCGCAATTCCACGATCAACTCGCCGATCTCGGCTTCCGGCATCATGGCGCGGACGCGATCCCAGCCCGGCCAGCCATCGCGGGTATCGAAGCCGAGAATCTGCCCGCGCCGCCCCGACAGGATTGCGTTGATCTTTGCCGTGGCCTCGGTGGGACAGACGATCTCCACCACATGGATCGGCTCCAGCAGCACCGGCTGGCACTGCGGCAGCGCCTCGCTGATGCCGATCCGCGCCGCGGTGCGGAAGGCGAGGTCCGAAGAATCGACGCTGTGGTAGGATCCGTCGGTCAGCGTCACCTCCACGTCGATGACGGGAAAGCCGAGCGGCCCGCGCATCAGCCCATCGACGACGCCCTCTTCAACCGCGGGGATGTAATTCCGCGGCACCGCGCCGCCGACGACCTTTTCGTGGAATTCGAAGCCGCCGCCGCGCGCCATCGGCTTGATCTCCAGCACCACGTCGCCGAACTGGCCGTGGCCGCCGGACTGCTTCTTGTGCCGGCCGCGCTGGGTGATCGGCTTGCGGATGGTCTCCTGATAGCCGATCGCCGGCGGATGCGACTTGACATTGACGCCGAAGCGGTCGCGCAGGCGTTCCAGCGCGACACGCAGATGCATCTCGCCCTGCCCCCACAGCACGGTGTCGTGGGTGCGCGGATTCTGGACCATGGTCAGCGACGGATCTTCCTCGTTCAGCCGCAGCAAGGCCTGACCGAGCTTGACGTCGTCCTTGCGGTCGGCTGCCGACAGCGCCATCGCCAGTACCGGCGGCGACGGCTCGATGGTCACCAGCGCTTTTGGCGCGGTCTTGCCGCTCGACAGCGTATCGCCGGTCTTGAAGCTATCGAGCTTGCCCAGCGCCACCGTGTCGCCGGCCTCGGCGGACGCCCGCTTGGTGTCATGCGCGCAGTTCATCGCGGATATGCCGGACACCCGGCCGGTTTCGCCCGATGAGGATTGCAGCGTTGCGCCGTCATCGAGATGTCCGGCCAACAGGCGGGCCAGCGACAGCTTGCCGCCGTGCTGCAAATGCACGGTCTTGAACACATAGGCCAGCGCATCCTTGGGCGAGGACGCCCCGAGACGTTTGGCGGTCTCGGATACGCCGGGCGATTCGTGCCGCAGCGCCTTCATCAGACGCAGCACGCCGTTCTCGCGTGCCGCGGAGCCAAGCAGCACGGGACAGATCAGCCCATCGCGCAATTCGCGGGCGAGATCGTCGAATATGGCGTCGCGCGGCGGCTGGATGTCCTCGAGCAATTGTTCCATCAGCGCGTCGTCGTGATCGGCGAGCTTCTCCAGCATCGAGAAGCGGGCCTCCTTCTCGCGGTCGAGATCGCCGCCCTGCAGGGTGATGACTTCGGATGCCTTGTGCTCGCGATAGACGAAGGCGCGTTCGAGCGCCAGATCGACGAAGCCCGCGATCAAATCGCCGTTCCAGATCGGAATCTGCCGCAGTACCAGCGGAATTCGCGACGCCGGCTGCAACGTTGCGAGCGTCTCGCGGATGCGCTTGTTGGCGCGGTCGATCTTGTTGAGAAACAGAAAGCGCGGAATGCCGAGGTCTTCGAGCTCGCGCAGGATAATCTGAAGCTGCGGCAGCTTGCGTTCATCGGCCTCGCAGACCACCACCGCGGCGTCCACGGCCGGGAGCGCGGCGCGCATGTCATGCGCGAACTCGATGGAACCGGGGCAGTCGATAAAAGTGTAGCTGTCGCCCATGAAGCTTGTGGTGGCGGCGGTGAGGCCGACGCCCATCTTGTGGCGGCGGGCTTCGGGACTGGCGTCGCCGACGGAAGTCCCCGCGTCGACGCTGCCGGCGCGCGGGATCGCGCCCGTGCGCGCCAATATTGCTTCTAAAAGTGTGGTTTTACCGCTTTGGAAAGGGCCCACCAGCGCGATGCACCGTGGACCTTGGGGACTTCTGACGTCTTGTCCCATTGCCGCCTCCTCATGTGGAGCTCGGCCCTTGATTGGGTCGGCAAATGGATGCTCCCCCTACATCGAGGATTTGGCAAGCCGGAAAAACGTCGCTGCGGCGCATCGTCGAGGAAATGGACGTCCGCAGCCGTCACTGCGAGTCGTTGGCGACGCAATACAGGCTTCGTCGCGGAGCTTTCGTCGGGCGACGCATTCGCGCGCCCGTTGGCGCCCTTGCGCAAACGCTTCGCGTTTGTCGCGGGCAATGACGGCGGAAGTAGCGTACCTTACCGGCCCGGCCGAAGTTCCAGGCTTTCCAGCCCGGCCGCGACACTGAGGCCGACCTGGCCCTGCAGGCTGAGCGGCTGCAGCGCGATCGAATTGTTCGAGCCACCGTACAGCACGTTGCCGCCGGCGCCGACGCCAACCGTAGCACTGCCGTCGACACCGGCGTAATTGCCGGAGAGATCGCCGGGCCCAAGCCGGGCCGTCGGTGCGAAGACGCCCCAGGCGAGCGCCGATTCCTGGGTGATGCCGAGATCGACTCCGACCTTGCGGATGGTTGCGACGTAGCGATCTTCCGGCACGCCATCGACGCGCAGCACACAGCCAAGATTGGTGACCGAGCCGACGATGAAGCCGATGCTCGCGCCGCCGCGGCATTCGAGAACGCCGACCTGTACGCGCTGCATCGGCTGCTGCGCATGGGTGGCAGCGAAAGGTGCGACCAGCATCGCGACGGCGATACCGGCAAGGGTGACTGAACAGCGCATGAAGAAGTCTCCGGCTGGAAAAGATGTGATGCGAGCAGAGAATCAGGAAAGCGCCCTATCCCCGGCGCTTCTTCCCTCTATGACATACCTTGCGCGGCCGTTCCAGTTTGGGTTCCATCCCGTCATTCCGGGATGGTCGGACGGACCAGACCCCAGGCTGTGCAGTTGCACAGCCTGGGGTCGCGCGTTTTTCAGGAAACCACCGTCAGAACCTCAGAAGTCGAAAGCAATGCGCGTTGAGCTATCGCAAATTGCCGCAAAAGCGCTGGATGCGTTTGCAGGCCTCTTCGAGGTCGGAGGTCTTGGTCGCGTAGGAGATCCGGAACGCCGGCCCAAGACCAAACGCCGAGCCCTGCACCACGGCGACGCCTTCCGTCTCCAGAAGCTCCGTGACAAAATCCTCGTCGTTGGCGATCACCTTGCCGGACGGCGAGGTCTTGCCGATGGTGCCTGCGCAGGACGGATAGACGTAGAAGGCGCCCTCGGGCCGCGGACAATCGATGCCCCTGGCCTGATTGAGCATCGACACCACGAGATCGCGGCGCTCCTTGAACACCTTGTTGTTCGCCGGAATGAAATCCTGCGGACCGTTGAGCGCTTCGACCGCGGCCCATTGCGCGATCGACGACGGGTTGGAGGTCGATTGCGACTGGATCGTCGCCATCGCCTTGATCAGTTGCGCGGGGCCGCCGGCATAGCCGATGCGCCAGCCGGTCATGCAATAGGCCTTCGACACGCCGTTCACGGTCAGCGTGCGATCGTACAGTTTCGGTTCGACCTGCGCCGGCGTTGCGAATACGAAGTCGTCATAGACCAGATGCTCGTACATGTCGTCGGTCATCACCCAGACATGCGGGTGCTTTACCAGAACGTCGGTGATCGCCTTCAACTCGGCGCGCGTATAGGCGGCGCCGGTCGGGTTCGACGGCGAATTCAGGATGATCCACTTGGTCTTCGCTGTGATCGCCTTTTCGAGCGCATCGGGCTGCAGCTTGAAACCGTGCGCCGCCGTGCAGACCACCGGCACCGATTCACCGCCGGCAAGCGCCACCATTTCCGGATAACTCACCCAATAGGGCGCGGGGATAATGACCTCGTCGCCCGGATTTATCGTGGCCATCAGGGCGTTGTAGAGCACCTGCTTGCCGCCGGTGCCGACGATGATCTGGTTCGGCTTGTAGGTGAGGCCGTTCTCGCGGGCAAACTTGGCAATGATCGCCTGCTTCAGTTCGGGAATGCCGTCCACCGCGGTGTATTTGGTCTTGCCGGCCTCGATGGCGTGAATGGCCGCCAGCTTGATGTTGGCGGGCGTATCGAAATCGGGCTCGCCCGCGCCAAGGCCGATGACATTGCGGCCGGCCGCTTTGAGCTCGCGTGCTTTGTCCGTCACCGCGATCGTCGCGGACGGCTTCACACGGTCGAGCGCAGCGGACAGGAACGGCATCATCATCTCCGGTTTTTCGATAAAATGAGGCGCACGAGGCGCTCGGTGTTTCTAGGGCTGTTGCAGTGCAGCGGCAAGCAAAAAACCGCAGCGTTTACGTACTTTTATCGCCCTGAAGGCAGCGGATTAACGTTCTGCAAAGATCGCATTGCTATGGGGGTGCATTCCTCCCCGAAAACCGCACGGGAACGACTCATGAAATCCGGCCTCAGTCATTTGGAACGGGCTAACGCCGCGGTGTGGGTGGCGATCGGAGTCACCGCAATTGCGGTCGCCGTCTTCGCGCTATTGGGTCGTTTTGAATTAAATGCGGGTTCGTTTCTGGTTCCGGCGGTCGCGACGATCCTGCTCACCGCCGGCGGGTGGTATTATCGATCGATCCGCAACGACGAGCGTCTGGGCGCGACGCTGACCAGCACGGCCCATGTCATCGCCTTCGCCGCGGTCGCCGCGCCGCTGTCCTATATCGCGGCGACCTCCGGCTTTCCCTTGCAGGACGCCACGCTGGAAGCATGGGATCGGCGCCTGGGCATTGACTGGACGGAGGTGCTGACCTTCGTCGCATCGCGCCCCGGCCTGCGGAGCGTCCTGTCATTCGCATATTCGAGTCTGGCGCTGCAGACGGTGGCCACCGTGCTCGTCCTCGGAATAGCCGGACAACTCGCGCGGCTGAATACGTTCATCGCCGCCTTCGTCGCGACGACGCTTGTCACGATCGCCGTTTCCGCGGTCTATCCGGCAGCGGGGCCCTGGCTGTTTCTCCACATTCAGCCCGAGAGCGCGAATGGCTTCATGCCGTCGTCGTCGGGCAGTTGGCCGGTATTTCTCGGACTTCGCGATGGCTCGCTGCATGCGATCTTTGGACTGAATTCCGAGGGAATCATTACGTTCCCCAGTCTGCATGCCGCGCTTGGTGTGATGTTTTCCGCCGCGCTCTGGCGGGTGAGCGGCATACGATGGATCGCACTGGTCCTGAACGGCTTGCTGTTGATTGCCACGCCGGCCTATGGAAGCCACTACGTCGTTGATGTCATTGCCGGCATCGCGGTTGCGGTGACGTGCTGGATCGCCATGGCCCGCACGTTCGGCGCCGCAGCCTGCTCAAAGCCACAACCTGTCCCCGAGATCTACGATCCGCCCTCGATCGTCCCTGAAGTACTCGCGGGACCCGCTCGCGCAGCTCTCTCGCGGGAATTTGAATCTTCCTGAAAAGAATCTCTTCGTCGCGTGAACTGACGCTGACATGATCTTCTGCTCGGTTGCAGTGCAGTAGAGGTTTTCGACTTTTTCCACATTGCGGGTCTTGCGATGCATCCGCGTCGGCATCATTGTTTGGCCGTGTTGCGGGGTGACAAGGCAATCTCCTTCGGCGCACATCGCGCATCTCACCGGTCGAACGTAATCCAAAATGTACAAGCTTTATTCGATGCAGCGCTCCGGCAATAGCTACAAGGTCCGCCTTGCGCTGGCTCTGCTCAACGCGCCCTACCGCGCGATCGAGGTCGACATTCTGCGCGGCGAGAGCCGCACGCCGGATTTTCTGGCGAAGAATCCCAGCGGGCAGGTTCCGCTGCTGGAAGTCGCGGAGGGACGCTACCTCGCCGAATCCAATGCCATTCTGTGGTATGTCGCCGGCGGCACTTCGCTGGCGCCGGAATCGCGGGTCGAACGCGCCGAGGCGCTGCAATGGATGTTCTTCGAACAGCACGCGCTGGAACCGAATATCGGCGCCGCCTATTTCTGGCTCGCGCTGGTCAAGGGCGGTCGCGACCTGCAAACTCACGCGCTCGAGGACTGGATGGAGCGCGGCTATGCCGCGTTGCAGGTGATGGAAAATCACCTCAAGACCCATGAATATTTTGCCGCCGGCCAGTTCACGGTCGCGGATATCGCAGTCTATGGCTACACCCATGTCGCCGACCAATGCGACTACGACCTTTCGACCTTCCCGGCGATCCGCGCCTGGCTGCGGCGGGTCGAGCAAACCCCCGGCTTCGTGTCCATGGACTGGCGGCCCGAAGCCGATGAATCGGCCGGACTTGTCGCCGAGGCCTAGCGCATGATCCGGTCCCGGAGCGCCGCGTTAGCGCAAAGTGGGTACCGGTTTTCCCTTGGCGAACAAGCCCGCGGCGTTTGCGCGGCGATCATGCTCAAACCAGGGGATGAGATCGTGCCCGATTGCCAGAGGGATCATGATCTCAAGCGCAAATAGCGGGTATAATTGACGGGATAACGGGCAAAACCGAGCGTTCTGCCGTCATTTCGCCGTTTTCCGACCTGCCCCCGCCCCAATATTGCCGGCGATTTTTGTCACAAATCTTTTTCACGCGGGGTGATTCGCCCGTGCCTTGAAGGATTTAGACCATGATCCGGTCTTCAGGCGCTGCAGGCTTTAACGGCCGTTCTGCGCCGGTTGTCTCTATCCGATTGACCGACGCCGTCGCGGCCTCGCTGGCGATCGCCTCGCTGTCGCTCTGCCTGATCGTCACCCTCACGGTGTTTTCGATCAAGGTCAGTATGGCGATGCCGATTCCGGCGTAACCGGAAAATCATTTCATTGGGCCATTTGCAGATTTTGCGACAAAGCGCGACGATCCGCGTCGCGATCGGATAACGATGAAGACACCTGTCGCTCTTGTCACCGTGGCGCTGACGGCGGCGATCCTGCTGGCGGCGACATTCCTGATCGCCACGGGAACGCGTGGCGAAGGCGCATTGTCGCCCGCCGACAACCCTGCGCCGACTTCGCTGACATCGCCGGCTTCGAAGTGAGGCCAGATCCAGCCACATCGCGTTTACGCGAGGTCACGCTGGCCAGATGTGGCGGCATCCGAGCCTTCATCACGACCATTTGTGAAAAATGAAAAACGCGCCCAGCGCGATCAACGCAAATCCCAGTCCGTGATTCCACCCCAGCGGCTCCTTCAGATACAAGACCGAGAAGCCGGCAAACACGATCAGCGTAATCACTTCCTGCATGGTCTTGAGCTGCGCAGCGGTATACACCGCGCTGCCCCAGCGATTGGCGGGCACCGCCAGCCAATACTCGAAGAACGCGATCCCCCAGCTCACCAGGATCGCCGATGGTAGAAAGCTCTGCTTGAATTTCAAGTGACCGTACCAGGCGAACGTCATGAAAACATTGGAGGCAAACAACATCAGGACCGGCAAGACGGACGGCGGAACGGTTGGCATGGATATCCTTTCGAGAATTTCAGCGTCAGATCGTGATCCGCTAACGCGGCGCTCCGGGTCCGGATCGTGCGCTAACCGATGAAGGTGGAACCCGGTTCCATGGGAACCGATAGCATTCGATTCAAAGAAACGGAAAGCCATGCCGGCCCGTTCAACGGCTTTTTAGCGATGGCGCAAGAAAGCCCGCCGCCGGCGCAACCATCCGGCAAGCTGCGCGCCTTATTCTCGTGTGGAGACGGGAACAGGCATGCAGTTCGACTGGCGCGCGATCTCCGGTCCGGCCCTGACGACAGCGACGGCACTGATCGCCATCCTTGTCGATCGCACCCTGATTGTCGTCCCCAATCCCGCGCCGCTGCTCGTTTGCATCGTGGCCTTTGCAGGCTCCCTCTCCGGCCTGGCTTCGGGCATGACCAGCGCCGCCATCGCGGTTGCGTCCTCGGCGCTGTTTTTCCTGAACCACCGCGCGACGCCCGGCTACGACGCGACCGATCTGGTCCGCCTGGCGATGCTCGCGGTCACGGCGGCCGGCACGGCGGCCATCACCGGCCTGTTGCGCAAACGGCTGATGGATGCGTTCGTCCGGGAGCGCAGGCACCATGCCACCGCCGAGCGGCTGCTGGCGGCGCTCGATCAGGTCGACATCGGCATCGTGCTGCTAGATTCCGACACTCGCGCCGAATTCATCAACCGCGCCTTTCGCCATTATTTTTCGCTGCCCGACGAAAAGGCCGACAGCAAGCCGCCATTCATCGCGCTGATGTATCACGGCCGCGATACCGGCGCGTATGAACTGCCCGAGGAAGAGTTGAGCGCCTTCATCGCGCGGCGCACGGAGATGATGCGCGTCGGCAATTCCACGCCCGTGAACATCAACCTCAGGGATGGGCAGGTGCTGCGTTTCAGCTGCACGGCGCTGCCCGGCGGCGGACGTATGTTGAGCTACACACCGGTGACTGACCTCGTACGTCACACCGACGATCCCGCCAAGGCCGACTACTACCGGTCATTGCGCGGCGGACGCGGCCCTGGCCGGGATTTGCGCGCGGCCGAACAGCGCGGCGCGGCATCAAGCGCGGAAATCAGATTGATCGATGGCGCCTCGATCTCTAATTAAAGAGGCGCACGTCCGGCGTGAGCGCCCGATCAATCCTCCTTTCATGAATAGAGAAAATGTCCGACAATCTCACCATCCGTTTTGTGACCCGGCAGGACTACGACCAATGGCTTCCATTGTGGGACGGATACAATGCGTTCTACGGGCGATCGGGTGCGACCGCACTTTCACCCGAGATTACCCGGATGACGTGGGCGCGCTTTTTCGACGCCTGTGAACCCGTCCATGGTCTTGTCGCGGAGAGCGGCGGACAATTGCTCGGCCCGACGCACTATCTGTTCCACCGCAGCACCACGGCCATCGAGCCGGTCTGCTATCTGCAGGATCTGTTCACCGACGCGGCCGCGCGCGGCAAAGGCGTCGGCGGAGCACTGATCAACGGGGTTTATGAACAGGCCAGGCGTGCCGGATCGGGCCGTGTGTATTGGCATACGCACCAGACCAACCACACCGCGCAGCAACTCTACAACAAGGTCGCCGAGCATTCCGGATTTGTGGTCTATCGCAAGCTGTTCTGACGCACTTTCGCTGTCCTGCGCCCCAACGCCAATGCGGCCCATCGGGTCCGGATCGTGCTTGAGGGCTTCGGATCGGTCCTTAGCCTCCGGCCAAACAGCCTGTGGATAAGTACAGCTGTCATGGCTGCGTTACAAAGCAAAGTTAGGTTGCGATTGCGTCTGATCAGGCCCCCCGTCAACGATCACGCGCCCCCAAGCGGCCCCCGTCAGTCGCCGCGTCTGACCGGGGCCGCGCTTTTTTGTAGCCCCAACGGTTGCAAGTAAAAAAGATGGCCGCGCGCGGGCCTGCGCGCCAACGCCAACCGCGCCTGATCTCCGAACGCTCAATTCGCGAAGCCAGCTTGACCCGCACGCGACCGCCGACGCCTTGCGCCCCGGCGGCGCGCAGGCCAAGATATCGTTGTCTAGATCTAGAGCATGATCGGGAAAAGTGGGCACCGGTTTTCCCTCGCGACAAACGCGAAGCGTTTGCGCGGAGATCATGCTCAAACAAAAAGATAGCTAATTGCCGCAGGTTTGATCCATGCACATTCGCAACCTCGGCGGCTCGGGCCTGCGCGTTTCCGCCGTCGGCCTCGGCTGCAACAATTTCGGCCAGCGCACCGACCTGGAAACTTCGCGCAAGGTGATCCACAAGGCGATCGACCTCGGCATCACGCTGTTCGACACCGCCGATATCTATGCGGGCATGGGCGGTTCAGAGACGGTGCTCGGGGAAGTGCTCGGCGACCGGCGCAAGGACATCGTGCTGGCGACGAAATTTTCCAAGCCGATGGCGACCGACGGCACCAGGCAGGGCGCGTCGCGGCGCTACATCATGTCCGCCGTCGAGGCCAGCCTGAGGCGGCTGAAGACCGACTATATCGATCTCTACCAGCAGCACGATTACGATTCGCTGACGCCGATCGAGGAAACCCTGCGCGCATTGGACGACCTGGTGCGGCAGGGCAAGGTGCGCTACATCGGCAATTCGAATTTTCCGGCCTGGCGCATCGCGGAAGCCGAACACGTCGCACGCGCGATCAACGTCAATCATTTCGTCTCCTGCCAGGACGAATACAGTCTCCTGGTGCGCGACATCGAGAGGGATCTGCTGCCGGCAGCGCGCGAATACAATCTCGGACTGTTGCCGTTCTTCCCGCTCGCCAGCGGACTGCTCACCGGCAAATACAAGCGCGGCACTGCTGCGCCGGCGGACACCCGCTTCGCCAAGGCGCCGGGCTTGCGCGATCGTTACGTCACGCCGCGCAACGAGGACATGGTCGAGAAGCTGCAAGCCTTCGCGCAGGCGCGCGGCCACACCATGCTCGAACTGGCGTTCTCATGGCTGGCGTCACGGCCGCAGGTATCAAGCGTCATCGCCGGCGCCACCCGCGTCGAGCAGGTCAAGCAGAATGTCAAGGCGATCGACTGGAGCTTGAGCGCGGAAGAGATAGCGGAGATCGACGGGATCACGAAGTAGGTTCGTCATTCCGGCATCGCGCGAAAGCGCGAGAGCCGGAATCTCGAGATTCTCCGATGTGCGATTGCACATCGTAGTTCGATGCTTTGCATCGACCCGGAATGACAGCCACCATCACGCCACCAATCCCTGCATGCCCTTGACCTGCGCGCTGTCGGGAAACACCCTCTCGGCCAGCACGCGCTCGGCAAGGCCGAGATGATCGCGCAGCACGCCTTTGATAGCCGCGCGCAGGTCGGCGGTCGGCGCGAGGTCGCGCCCCTCATAGAGATTGGCGGGCCTCAGCCCGGGCCAGTCGGCAATCACCCGTCCGCCCTTCACCGCGCCCCCGGCGAGCAAGGCGATGGTGCCGGTGCCGTGATCGGTGCCCTCGGTGCCATTGATCCGCGCGGTGCGGCCGAATTCGGTCGCGACCACCACCACGGTGTCGCGCCAGCGCTCAGCCAACCCGCCTTCGAATTCCGCGAGCGCGCCGTCGAGACCTGACAGCAACTGCGCCAGCCGGCCCACCGGGCCGCCTTCATTGGCGTGGGTATCCCAGCCGTCGAAAGCAAGCGCCGCGATCCGGGGGCCATCGTCGGCCGCCATCAACCTGGCGGCGCCGCGCGCCACCAGCCGCATCGCGGCCTGGCCGTTGATGCCCGGCTTCGATTTCATGTCGTCGCCCAGGGCGGCCTTGTCGAGCTGCAGGCCCTGCGACAGGGCCCGCGCCAAAGCGGGATCGCGATGGCTGTAAAGCTCGACCAGGCGCGCCGCGGTGTCGTCATCGGCTTGCGGCAGTGCGACCGGCGCCCAGCCGACGGTCGGCGCCGCACCGCGCAGCACCAGCGGCGTGGTCGGGCCGACGGCAAGACCGCTCATCACGCGCGCGCCCTTCGGCAAAGCTTCCAGCGCGCGATTGAGCCAGCCTGATTGCACCCGGCCCGGACCGGCAAAACCGCTTTCGAGCACGTCCTGTCCGTCGAAATGCGATCGGTCGCGATAGGGCGTCGATACCGCGTGGATCACCGCGGCGTGCTTCTCCTTATACATCCGGGCAAATTCGGGCATCGAAGGATGCAGCGCGAAAAAAGAATCCAGCATGATGCCTGCATGCGGGCCATCGGACGTCAGCGCGATCGAGCCATGCAGGCCGGCGTAATCGGGGTCGCCGACCGGCGCGACGGTGGCGAGGCCGTCCAGCGCGCCGCGCAGGATGACGACGATCAGGCGCGGGTCGCGTCCGTCAGTGGCGCGCGCGAATTTCGGCAAATAGGCCCAGGCGGCGAACGACGCGCCGCCGAGCAGCAACGTGCGCCGCGACGTTGCAAATGTCGTCTGACTTTCGCAGCAACCCATCGTCATCTCCTCTGGAATTCAGGCGACATCAATAACAGCGCGAGCGCCTGCTGCCGCGATTCCGCACGCTCGATGGTGTGCCGTGTTTCCGGCGACGCGGCGTCAGCGGCCACAAGCTCCAACAGGTTGCGGGGATCGACGGTGTCGGCCAGACGCGAGGAAACCTGCGCCGCGACGTCGAGGCGCAGCTTCATTCCCTCGGGCGCGGCCCAGGCCGCATTGGTATCGGGAAATCCATTCGGTCCGGCCGGAGACCACAATGGCTGGCCGAGCAGATTGAAGCCACCGAGATAGCGGCCGGGATCATCCGGAACCGGCGCGAGCAGGCGGCCGGTCGCCACCAGGAATTCGTAGGGGCTGCGGATCTTGGTCTGCGGCGCCTGCCAGGCTTCGTCGGAATCCAGAAGCGTCGTTGCCAGCGCCGCAAGATCGCCGTCGGATTTGCGGAACACCTCCTGCAGCCGCGCCACCAGTGCCGGTGGCGGCTCGTCCGCGACGAAGTGACGTGCGAATTTGGTTGCGATGAATTTCGCGGTGGATGGGTGACGCGCAATGTCCGCAAGCGCCGCTTCACCCTGCGCGACGCCGGTGTCCGCATAAGTCCTGCCCAGCAGAGGCTGCGGGCCCGGCTGGTGCGCATTGGCGTTGAACACGAAGCTGCCGGGCGTTCCCAACTTCCCTTGCCGTCCGGCGAAGGTCCATCCGGTGATGATGCGCGCCAGCGATGTCACGTCGTCCTGGGTGTAGCCGCCGCCGACCCCGAGCGTATGCAGCTCCATGATCTCGCGCGCCAGATTCTCGTTCAGGCCGCGCTTGCGGTTTTGCCCGGCGCGGGAGTCCGGACCCAACGACTGCTGATTGTCGAGAAAGAACAGCATCGCCGGATGCTGCTCGACCGCCTTCAGCATGTCCGCGAAGCGTCCGAGCACATGGGGCCGGATCGCCTCGCGCTCGAACGAGCCGGCCCATATCCGCGCCGGTTCGCCCTTGTTGGCGGAGATGCAGAAGTGATTGGACCAGAACGTCACCAGCCGTTCGGCAAATCCACAATCGGCGATCATCGCGCGCTGCAGCCGCGCCAAGGCCTCGGCGCGGTAGGTTTTCTGAATGACGTTGAGCGGCTGGGCCGGCGGCTTCGCCGCATTGGGCTGCATCGCGTCGGCGGATTGCATCGGCGCGCTGCCGCCGCCCTTTGCCGGCGGCTGCATTTCGGACATTTTTCCCGACATATCGGTCGCCGCGTCGGTGAGCGAAAGGTTTCGTCGTGGCGCCTTCTCGTCCATCGCCTTGGCCTCGGCCGCGGCAGCGCCCGCCTTCGCCCCGGCCTCACGCGCCTGCTTGACCTCCGCCTGATAGGCGAACACCGCCGCGGCCAAGGCCGGCGTGGACTGCAATGCCGGCATTTCCAGCATGACGCCGCTAGGGCGGTTCAGCTCGGCTTTGACGAAGCCGCGCGGATCGGAAGCCGCATTGATCAGGTCGCCCGATGCGCCACCGCGAGCGCCAAATCCGAAGCGGTTGAGCGCGACCAGAGCAGCTTGCGGATCGCGGGCCATCGATTTTCCTTTCGATCATGATCCGGTTAGATTAATCGGATCATCTTTCCTCGGACCATGCTGAGCGTATATTGCGTGTGAATTATACCGCCGCACGGGATGAACCCGAGATGAAAAACGCGACGAAGCTTCGATTCAATTCATGACAAATCGGTTAGAAATTGTGCCCTCGCGCCGCCTCGCCTGTTCCCGATGCGGAACGGAATTCACCTGCAGCCTGGCGGGGCCGTGCTGGTGCGCCGAGGAAGTCGCTCGCCTGACGATGCCGATCGATGGCGAGGATTGCCTGTGCCGCGATTGTCTGCGCAAGGCTGCGGCGGAAAACGCCTCGCGCGATCAAAAATCCTAAAGACGCCAGTCGCCGAAATTTCGGCAAGCCCAAGCAACGACCGGACCTCGGGATAAAACAGCCGATCCCTTTCTTGATCTAAAGCAAGATGCTTCCGCTGATTATCGGCATTCATCATCGGCAATCGCACCCGCGCGCGTTCAAGGCCCGCGAACCCGACAACGGGAGATCGGCACGATGAGTACCCTGACCAAACTGGCGCTTGGCGCGATGGGGCAATTGCGTCCCAAACCGGCGCAAGGCGACGCTGTTCCCCGGATTGCGCTGCCCGTCCCCGACAAGACCGGGGGCATGCCGCTGATGGAGGCGATCGCGGCACGGCACTCGGCCCGCGAATTCTCGCCTGAGGAATTGCCGCTGCCGATGCTTTCCAGCCTGCTGTGGGCGGCCTTCGGCATCAACCGCGCCGATGGCGGACGAACCGCGCCATCGGCGATCAACGCGCAAGAGATCGACGTCTATGTCGCGCTGCCGTCGGGCGCTTACCTCTACGATGCCGCCGCGAACGCGCTGCAGCTGGTCGCCGGCAGCGATCTGCGCCGCGTGACCGGATACCAGGATTTCGTCGACGACGCGGCGCTCGATCTTGTCTATGTCGCCGACCACGGCCGCATGAAACTGGTGCCGGCCGCGAACCGCGAGAGCTACGCCTCGGTCGCAGCCGGCGCGATCGCGCAGAATGTATATCTGTTCGCCGCCAGCAACGGGCTCTCCACCGTGATCCGCGCCTGGATCGCCCGCGACGCCATCGCTGACGCGCTGGGGCTCGGCCACGACCATCAGGTGCTGCTGTCGCAGACGGTCGGCTTTCCGAAGCTCTGACATCAAGGACCGTCACGCATGAGCGCCGAGGTCGCCATTTTCCTGGTCAAGGCGTTTCATACGGCGGTGTTCCTGTTCGCATCTAGCTGCATCCTCTATGCGCTTGGTTGCGGCATCGTCGGCCGCGCATCACCGCGACTGCTGCTTGCCGCAATCAACGTGCCTTCAATCATCGGCATTCTCTGGTGGCTCAACGGGCGGGAATGCCTGCTGTCCAGCATCATCTACCGCCTGGCCGGCGGCGATCACACGCAAGCCGATATCTTCCTGCCCGACTGGGCCGCGAGCAGGATCATGCCGGTATCGACGCCGCTACTCGCTGCCGCCGTCGGTCTCGTGCTATGGCGGCAGTTCACACACCGATGGCGACCGCGGCATCAATGAAACCGGTCCCGCGGCCGCTCTTGCGGCGCCCGCGGATCCCTTTGGGGCGTCGTCGCCGCTTTTATTTCATCGGGTGTGACGCGGCAGTCGCCATTCCGGTCGAACCGCAGGATGAACGCGCTCGGTTTTTCGACGAACTCCTTGCGCGAGATCTTGCCGTCCTTGTTCTCGTCGAAATAGCCGAACTCTGCTTGTGCCAGGGAGGGATCGGCCTTCTTGATGGCTTCGAACTCGGACGGACTGAGGCTTCCGTCGTGGTTGCGATCGGCCGACTTGAACAGCCCCTCCATAAAGTTCTTCCACTCGTCGCAAGTGTAGACGCCGTCGTGGTTGGCGTCCCAGAGCGGTGGCCCGTTGTCGAGCATGGGGTCTGGCCGGGAGGCGGACTGGGCAACCGCAAGAGAGCTGCCCGTCAGGAACAGCCCCAACGCAATGCCGATGCCAAGAACAGAATTACGGTAACCCAAGTTTATCTCCTGTCTTTGCAGCCAATGGCCGCGAGATACCGCAGCGGCGCGCCCTTGAAAAGGCGCGGACCTCTGTGTCAGTCAATATACTGGATGAACCGCTCGAGCTTGTCATCGGCGGCCGCACGATGACGCCAGCGCAGCGCCATCGTGATTTTGGCTATTAAAAAGTTATTTCACCACCGCTGCCGTCTGACCGAACAACAGCTTGCGCTCTTCCTCGGTGCGGATCGCGGGCTGCCCGTAATTCGGATTGACCTCCTTGGCCCTGGCGTAGGCGCGCACCGTGGCCGGCCGCTCGCGGATGGTCTCGAGCCAGCGCTTGAGATGCGGAAAATCGTCGATGTTCTGGCTCTGGTTCTTGTAGGGCACGATCCAGGGATAGCAGGCCATGTCCGCGATCGAATATTGGCCGGCGATGAATTCGCGGTTCGAGAGCCGCTTGTTGAGCACGCCATAGAGACGGTTGGTCTCGTTCACGTAACGGTCGATGGCGTATTTGATTTTCTCCTGGGCGTAATTCGAGAAGTGATGGTTCTGTCCCGCCATTGGCCCGAGCCCGCCCATCTGCCAGAACGTCCATTGAATGACGTCGTAGCGGCCGTAGATGTCGGCGGGAATGAACTGGCCGGTCTTCTCGGCGAGATAAAGCAGCATTGCGCCGGATTCGAAGATCGAGATCGGCTTGCCGCCGCCTTTGGGCTCGTGATCGACCAGCGCCGGAATCCGGTTGTTCGGCGCAATCGCCAGGAACTCCGGCTTGAACTGATCTCCCTTGCCGATGTTGATCGGGAAAATTTTATACTCCAGCCCGGTCTCTTCGAGAAACATCGTGATCTTGTGGCCGTTCGGCGTGGTCCAGTAATAGAGATCGATCATGGCGCGTTCCCATCGTGACGGTATTTTCCGGCGCATCGCGGAATGGATGCGATTGCATGAATGTGTTGGTTGCAGGGGGGCAAGTCAATGGCGCCGGCATCGGCTATTGATAAAGTGATCGCCGGCCATTCCGCGACGCGGGCATCGCGCGGTCGGTGCCGTGCACGTCAACCCAGGCGGCCATGCGCGCGCAGAAATTCTTCGCCGTCCTCGGTGACCATCACGATGACGCCAAAACCCGCGATGGCTTCGCGCGTGACGTAGCCTAGATCGGCCGCGTCTTCCCAGATCGTCAGGCGCGGACAAGACGTTCGCCAGGTCGCGACCACCTCCGAAGTGAGCCGCGGTTCCCGCGCGATCCATTCGACGAAATCAAGCACCAGCGGATCGGCGGCGTCGACCATCGGTTGCTCCCGCGATCAGAAAGAGGCCGCCGCGCTGCGCGCCGGCGCCAGTCTCTGCGCTGATATACCTCGCCTGCTTGGACCGGCCTGGCAAACTGAGTTATCTTGCCCTGGCATCAGTTTTCCTGAGGGTGGGACGCGAATGCTGGAATCGGACCACTAGTCATGCGGCGGCTCTTGTTTCTCAACGGCATCAAGGCGTTCGAGGCCGCCGCGCGCGGCGGAAGTTTTGCGGCCGCCGGCGCCGAGCTCAACGTGTCGGCGGCCGCGGTCAGCCGGATGGTGCATCTTCTCGAACAACGGCTTGGCGTTGCGTTGTTCGAGCGCAAGGCCAACCGGCTGGTGATGACGGCGGCCGGCCGCGCCTACCAGAACGGCCTGACGCCGATCTTCGATGCGCTGGCCAGCCTGACCGCGCAAGTCACCGCGCCGGCGAGCGTCCGGGTGCTGACCATCGGCGTCGGGCCGACCTTTGCCATGAAATGGCTGATCCCGCGGCTGGCGGATTTTCAGAAAGAAGAGCCCGGCATCGACGTGCGCATCACCACCGGCGGCGCGGCGGCGCCGTTCGGCGACGACTGGAGCTGCGGCATCAAGCTCGGCGACGGCGACTGGCCGAATCTCGTCGCCGAACCCCTGTTCGCCGCCGATCTGACGCCGGTATGCGCGCCGCGGCTGGCGGCGCAGTTGAAGCGTCCCGGCGATCTCAGGGGCCCCCATTTGCTGCGCGTCGCCCATGCAGCCGACGACTGGCCGTTGTGGCTGAAGGCTGCCTGTGCCGGCCGGGTGACGGCGCGCGGACCGGAGTTTCAGTTTTACGGCCAGGCGCTGCAGGCGGCGGCCGACGGGTTGGGCATCGCCATGGGCATTCGGCCCTATATCGACGACGATCTCGCCGCCGGTCGGCTGATCGCGCCGTTTGACCTGAGCGTGCCGAAGGGCATGCGCTGGTATCTGGTCTATCGCGGTTTTCGCTCCGATCAGCGCGATTTCGCCGCGTTCCGGCGCTGGATCATCCACGCTGCCGCGGGGCCGGCCGGGCGCGGCAAATTCACAAGCAAAGTTCGCCGCTAGGCCGATCGCGCGTCGGCCTGATCGGCGGCGATGATCAGGCCCGGCCCGAAAACTCTGCGTCAGATGTGAACCAGTTCACATCCGTCGGGGCTGACTCATGTTTTCCTTCGGCATTGGAAATTTGCCGAGGACGCGACATGAACTATGACGGCTTTCAAATCGAGACCTTCGAGGCCGGAAAAGGCCTCTGGCACGCCAGGATCAGGCGGGCGGATTTCAAGCCTGTCATCATCGACGGTGTCTCGTTTCCCGAGCTGGAAGTCGGTTTTGCCTGGTCCAATGCCGATGCGGCGGTCGCGGATGCGAAGACCCGCATCAACTATCTCAACCAGCGATGCGTGAACGTCGAACCAAAGCGGGAAGCCGCCCATGCATGATTTCGAAGCCAAATCAGCCACGTCAGCGAAGTCTTCTGAAGCCAATTCGCCCGCCTCGGTGCGTTCCTGTTGCCCGGATTGCAACGGCCAGCTGAGAGTCCTGCGCGTCATCGCCGGGCGCGCCGGGTCGGAATACTGGACCATGCGCTGCACCCGATGCGGCGGCATTCATCTGGACATCGTCAAGGACGCGACGCCTTCCCCGTCTCCGGCGGCGTAGGCCTTGGTCTCGGGCTTCACCCCCCGAACGCTCGCGCGATCGCGGCTTGGGCCTCCTGCTGGATCTGCTTCAGGTGAGCTCTCGCTGCGAAAGCTCTCCGCATAGATCTTGTAGACGTCTTCGGTGCCCGACGGCCGCGCGGCGAACCAGCCGTGGTCTGACGTGACCTTGATCCCGCCGAACGACTGACCGTTTCCGGGAGCCGCTGACAGCGTCGCGCGCACCGGCTCACCGGCCAATTCCTTCATGGCGAGCTTCTCGGCCGAAAGCGCTTTGAGGAGATTCTTCTGCTGCGGCGTCGCAGGCGCATCGATCCGCTCATAGAAGGGCACGCCGAGTTCGGCCGTCAGGGAATCGAACAGCTGGCTCGGATCGCGTCTGGTTTGCGCGGTCATCTCCGCGGCCAACAGCCCCAGAATGATGCCATCCTTGTCGGTGGTCCACACCGATCCGTCCCGCCGCAGGAACGAGGCGCCGGCGCTTTCCTCGCCGGCGAAACCGAACGAGCCGCTGATCAATCCATCGACGAACCATTTGAAGCCGACGGGGGTCTCCACCAGCCTGCGGCCGAGCTTGGCCGCGACGCGGTCGATGATCGCGCTCGAGACGATGGTCTTGCCGACCGCGCTGTCCTTGCGCCATCGCGGGCGATGCTCGAACAGATAGGCGATCGCGGCGGCGAGATAATGGTTCGGATTCATCAACCCGTTGGAGCGCGTCACGATGCCGTGGCGGTCGGCGTCGGTGTCATTGGCAAAGGCGACATCGAAACGGTCGCGCATCCCGATCAGCCGCGCCATCGCATAGGGCGACGAACAGTCCATCCGGATTTTTCCGTCCCAATCGACCGTCATGAAGCGGAACGTCGGATCGACGGCGTCGCTGATGATGGTGGCGTCAAGGCCGTAGCGCTCGATGATCGGCTGCCAGTAACGCACGGCGGCGCCGCCCAGGGGATCGATGCCGATCTTCACGCCCGCGGAGCGGATCGCCTCCATGTCGACGACATCAGCGAGATCGGCGACATAGGGCGTGATGTAATCATGGCGATGAACGTTCGCCGATTTGCGCGCGCGCTCATAGGGGATGCGCTTGACGCCGGCAAGGCCGTCCTCGAGGTAGCGGTTCGCGGCGCGCTCGATGGCTGCCGTGATGTCGGTATCCGCCGGACCGCCATTGGGCGGGTTATATTTGAAACCGCCGTCTTCCGGCGGATTGTGCGACGGCGTGATCACGACGCCATCGGCCAGGCCATGCTCGCGGCCCTTGTTGTAGCTGAGGATCGCACGCGAGATCACCGGCGTCGGCGTGTAGCCGTCCTGCTGATCGATCATCACCTCGACCCCGTTCGCCGCGAACACCTCGAGCGCGCTCGCCAGCGCCGGCTCCGCCAGCGCATGGGTGTCGATGCCGACGAATAATGGCCCGGAAAGATTGTTGCTGCGGCGATGCTCGCAGACCGCCTGGCTGATCGCGAGAATATGCGCCTCGTTGAAGGCATTGTTGAACGCCGAGCCGCGATGCCCCGAGGTGCCGAACGCCACCCGCTGCGCCGCTACCTTCGGATCGGGTTGGCCGGCAAAATAGGCCGTCACCAGCCGCGGAATGTTCGTCAGCATCGACGGGGTGGCGGGCTTGCCGGCGAGCGGATTGATTTTGGCGGGCACTTTGTCTCCTCACGAATTCGTCGGGATGATCCGGCGCGGCAGTGTAAAGAGATGTTGCGGGCCGGAACAAGAGACCATCGACATCCCCCTTTTCGTCATTGCGAGCGGAGCGAAGCAATCCATACGCGAGGCGAGCAAAATGGATTGCTTCGTCGCTTCGCTCCTCGCAATGACGGGGAAGGCCTTCGGCGAACCTCACATCAGCAACTCGTAGAGATCCTTCCACTCGGGATTTAACCCTTCGATCAATGCCAATTTCTTCGCACGGCTCCCAGCCTTAATCTGTTTCTCCCTTGCGATCGCTTCGATCATGGTCTCGTGCAACTCGTACCAGACCAATATCTTGCAACCATATTTCGCCGAGAAGCCCTCCAGCAGCCCCTCGCGGTGCTCGAAAGCGCGCCGTGGCAGATTGGCCGTGACGCCCGTGTATAGCGTCCCGTGACGCCGGTTCGCCATGATGTATACGCAAGGTTGTTTCATCCTTTTTTTCCTACCTTCCGACGCGCCGCACATTACTCCGTCATTGCGAGCGGAGCGAAGCAATCCATTTTGCTTCCCTGACGTATGGATTGCTTCGCTCCGCTCGCAATGACGTTTCAGGATGCTGACATCTGCTGACAATGGAACGTAGCGCGGTTCGCGCGAGCGCTTTGCCCTTTTCTATCAGTCGGACTCGCCCCATATTCGGCTGATGGCGAAGAATCCGGATACTCCCAAAAAGCCCGGCAAATCCCCGAAATCGAAGGCGCCAAATACGGGGGCGTCAAGGCCCGACGTGCAACCGATCGGCCCCGCGCTGGCGGAGCTGCTCAATCCCGCGATCAACCGCGGCGAAAGCGGTATCGGTTCCTCCACCGGCTTGCAGCCGCCACCGGATAATTCCTGGGACCGCCGCGCCGGCGGCGAGGCCGCCGCCCATCGCGCGCGGGCGTCGACGCGCGGAACGAAAGAGGATGTCGCGATGCGCGATGCTTCGCTCACCCCGCACACGCCTTCGCCCCCTCCCCCCTTGCGGAGGAGGGTTGGGGTGGGGGGTAAGCCGAGCAGCACTGCGCAAGACGTTACCCCCACCCCCGACCCCTCCCCGCAAGGGGGAGGGGTGAAGACAGGCCTCGCCGAATCGCCGCAGCGCGAATTTGCGCCGGCCAATTACGGCACCTCGGCCACGATTCCGACGCTCGATCCGGAGCTCGCAAAACAACTCGGCTTCACCACCGAAGAAGAAGACGCCGCGGCGATGGCGCGGCCTCCCCGCAACAAGATGGAGGCGCTCGGCGTCGCCGCTACCGCGGATGCGCTGGAGGCGTTGATCCGCGACGGCCGCCCCGAATTCAAGGGCGACGACGGCCAGATCAAGATCTGGACGCCGCACCGCCCGCCGCGCCCGGAGAAATCCGAAGGCGGCGTCCGCTTCGTGATAAAATCCGACTACGAGCCGAAAGGCGATCAGCCGACCGCGATCGCCGAGCTGGTCGAGGGCATTGCGCGCAACGACCGCACCCAGGTGCTGCTCGGCGTCACCGGCTCGGGCAAGACCTACACCATGGCCAAGGTGATCGAGGCGACGCAACGCCCCGCCCTCATCCTCGCGCCGAACAAGACGCTGGCCGCGCAGCTCTATGGCGAGTTCAAGAGCTTCTTCCCCGACAACGCGGTCGAGTATTTCGTCTCGTATTACGACTACTACCAGCCGGAAGCTTACGTCCCGCGCACCGACACCTATATCGAAAAGGACTCGTCGATCAACGAACAGATCGACCGCATGCGCCATTCGGCGACGCGGGCGCTGCTCGAACGCGACGACGTCATCATCGTGGCTTCGGTATCGTGCATCTACGGTATCGGTTCGGTCGAAACCTATACCGCGATGACCTTTGCGCTGAAGAAGGGCGAGCGCATCGACCAGCGGCAATTGATCGCCGATCTGGTGGCGCTGCAATACAAGCGGACGCAGGCCGATTTCACCCGCGGCACCTTCCGCGTCCGCGGCGACGTCATCGACATCTTCCCGGCGCACTACGAGGACCGCGCCTGGCGCGTGAACCTGTTCGGCGACACCGTGGAGAATATCGAGGAGTTCGATCCGCTCACCGGCCACAAGCAGGACGAGCTCGAATTCATCAAGATCTACGCCAACTCGCATTACGTGACGCCGCGGCCGACGCTGGTGCAGGCGATCAAGTCGATCAAGAGCGAATTGAAATTGAGACTCGATCAGCTCAACAACCAGGGGCGGCTGCTGGAAGCGCAGCGGCTGGAGCAGCGCACCACCTTCGATCTGGAAATGATGGAAGCCACCGGAAGCTGCGCCGGCATCGAAAACTATTCGCGCTATCTCACCGGCCGACGCCCCGGCGAGCCGCCGCCGACGCTGTTCGAATATGTGCCGGACAATGCGCTGGTATTCGCCGACGAGAGTCATGTGACCATTCCGCAGATCGGCGGCATGTTCCGCGGCGACTTCCGCCGCAAGGCGACGCTCGCCGAATATGGCTTCCGCCTGCCCTCCTGCATGGACAACCGGCCGCTGCGCTTCGAGGAATGGGACATGATGCGCCCGCAGACGGTCGCGGTGTCGGCAACGCCTTCCGGCTGGGAATTGAACGAGAGCGGCGGCGTGTTCGTCGAGCAGGTGATCCGCCCGACCGGACTGATTGATCCGCCCGTGGATATTCGCCCGGCGCGCACGCAGGTCGACGACCTCGTCGGCGAGGTCCGCGCGGTCGCGCAACAGGGTTACCGCAGCCTGATCACCGTGCTGACCAAGCGCATGGCGGAAGACCTTACCGAATATCTGCACGAGCAGGGAATCCGCGTGCGCTATATGCACTCGGACATCGATACCATCGAGCGCATCGAGATCATCCGGGACCTGCGGTTGGGCGCGTTCGACGCGCTGGTCGGCATCAATCTGTTGCGCGAAGGCCTCGACATTCCCGAATGCGCGCTGGTCGCGATCCTCGATGCCGACAAGGAAGGCTTTCTGCGCAGCGAGACCTCGCTGATCCAGACCATCGGCCGCGCCGCGCGCAACGTCGACGGCCGGGTCATTCTCTATGCCGACCAGATCACCGGCTCGATGGAGCGCGCCATCGCCGAGACCAACCGCCGCCGCGAGAAGCAGGTCGAATACAACACCGAGCACGGCATCACGCCGGAGAGCGTGAAGAAATCGATCGGCGACATCCTCAACTCGGTCTACGAGCGCGACCATGTGCTGGTCGAGATCGGCGACGGCGGCATGGCTGACGACGTCATCTCGATCGGCCACAATTTCGAGACGGTGCTGAACGATCTGGAAGTGCGGATGCGAGAAGCCGCCGCCGATCTGAATTTCGAGGAAGCCGCCCGCCTGCGCGACGAAGTCAAGCGCCTGCGCGCCACCGAACTTGCCGTGGTCGACGACCCCACCGCCAAACAGCGCACCGTGCAGGGCAAGGCCGGCGCCTATGCCGGCGCGAAGAAATACGGCGAGGCCGCGAACCTCCCGGCGGCTTCGATGAAGAAGCGCGGTGGCGCTTCATCGCCGCGCGGCGGTGCCTCTGCTCCCTCCCCCCTTGCGGGGGAGGGTCGGGGTGGGGGGTCCACGAGTCGAGGCCCCTCCAACATCCACAAACCCCACCTCGACGAAATGCACGGCCCCGAATCCCTGCCCTACCGCCCGGGCCGCGCGTCCCCGCGCAAACCCTCACCCGACGACCTCGGCCCCAGCAGCGGCAGCAAGATCTTCCAGCCCACCGACTCCCGTCAATCCGGCCCCGAATTCGGCCCCTCCCCGCGCTCCACCGGCGGCGCGCCGGGACATCGGGGTGGGTGGAAGAAGCGGTGAAGGCCGGACCCGGGGATGACAACTAATACTTGTGCACAAGCTCATGTTGCATCATCGTGGGAGTTATCGCAGTCCCATCCTGATGCACAAGGCACATATTATGGCCTCACTTCCTTACGTCAGCTCTCCTGGGAATATTGTTAAGGCGCTTACCGGTATTAAGGCAGCCGCTGTCCCCGATCGTGTAAGCCAAGACTTTGTAAAGGCGATCCTCAAAATACCTGGAGGATCAGGCGCCCAGATGACTGCTTTTCTGAAGAAACTGGGTCTGACAAATGCTGATGGCTCTCCAAACGAAGTCTATCGAAAATTTCGAAATCCGGCGTCAAGCGGCGCCGCAATAAATACGGCAATGCGCACGGCGTATGCAGCGCTCTACGTCCGCAATGAATTTATGCACGAGCTAAGTGACGCTGATTTGTTGGGCTTAGTTGTTGAAGAGACCGGCGAGGCACACGATTCAAATCCAGCGAAGTTGACTGTAAGCTGTATCAAATACCTGAAGCAATTTGCCAACTTCAATAGCAAACCAGAACAAGAGCTGTCTCCTGTCGTGAAGGTCGACGAACCTGCGCGAGAAAATACTCGCTTGGCACACGAACACTCAAGCAAGGCGTTCGGTATCAATCTCGGTTACCCGAGTTCGGCGATATTATTGTCTAGGTCGGCTATAGCCGACCTAGATGCGCAGGCCCGGAATCCATACTCCCGGTCGTGGTTATGGATTCTCCGATGTGCAATCGCACATCGTAGTTCGCGCGGAGCCTGTCATCGGGCGGCGCAGAGCGCCGACCGTTGGCGCGCCCTCAGCGACAAGCGCTCTGCGCTTGCGCGGGGAATGACAACAAGCCTGGATTCTTCGATTTGACGCGTTTTCTTGACGCGAACCGGTTCCCACTTCGCTTGAAAACGCGCTTGACACGCTTTCCCCGCGGCCCGCGTGATTTGCCCGTCGTGCCAACGTGCCGCAGCTCGACGAGTTGTGCTTGCCCCCAAATCACATCCATATTCTCCGCCATCCCGTCCCGCTCGAGGGGCGTTTCGCGATCGTCACGGACGTTGGAACGGGATGCGATGGACGCGGGCGGCGCTGCTGACGAGAGCGCGGACCCGCGGACGGCGAAGCCGTGTGGTCCTGATGCCCCGACGCTGGCATCAAGTTGGTGGAAGCAATTCCGCTGATGACGGTGGCAAACAAGCCCGGTCACCGAGGAGAGCGCGGAGGAAACCGTTAAAACCATTGCGCGGGGAATGCCGGGTGTTTCCGGTGTGACCGTGGTGACTAACGCGCGTGCTTTCTACCCACCACGCGCGGCTGCGGGCGCACCAAGCGCCCGGCATTCCCTGCGCCCTCGTTTTCGAGGGCAGAAGGATACAAGCACAACCCGGGCGCAAATTTGCGCCGCGGGAATGCCGGCGCATGTCAACCTTTAACGTCATTGCCTGCGACAAACGCGAAGCGTTTGCGCAAGGGAGCGAAGCGACGAAGCAATCCACGCGTCGTCCGTGTTGCTTCATGGATTGCTTCGCTGACGCTCGCAATGACGATTGGGCTCTTTGAAAATTGAATCGGTCCACGTCGTCCCGGCCAAGCGAGTGAAGCGAGCGCGAGCCGGGACCCACAGCCACGAACCTATGTGTTGGGCGACGCCGGGGCCGCAGCTCGATCTAAAACAGGATTTGGGGGTTATGGGTCCCTGCGTGCGCAGGGACGACATTCTTCTCGCTCACGCTCTTCGCAATGACCGAACAGGCAGGATCACAACTTTTCCTGCCCGGCCGGCGCCTGTTGCTGCTGCTGTTTCAGGCGCTCCTGCTCCCTGGCGTGACGGCGGCCGTAAACGCAGCCGGCGACCGCACCCAGCACCGCGTGATGGCCGGCATAGTGTCCGGCGACGCCGCCGACCACCGCGCCCTTCAGGCAACCCTTGGCGTCGGCGGCATCAGACGCCAGCGCGAGCGCTGCGACAGCGAGCAAAGTGGCAATCGTCTTCATGCGGCAACCCTCTTCAACGCACTTTTGATCTCTTTGTGCCGCTGTCAGGTAGGGACGCGCCACAGCCTTTCAAGGCCAAACCTGGGTCGTGAAATTGCGCGAAAATGGCAGCCAGTTCAGCCTGTGATTGCAGACGATTCCCCGATGCGGTCACGCCCATTTGCTTTCGCTGCAGGGCGGAATTTTTTCCCGATTGATCCCTGCCGAATTCGGTTCACAATATGAAGGCGATTGACAATCCGAGTCGGGTCCAACTCCGGCGGAGAAGAAAAATGGTCGAGGATCTTCATCGGCAGCGCGTGCTGAATTTTCTCGAGGTGTTCTCCTCCGGCGATATCGAGGGAGCGCTGTCCTGCTGCACCGACGATATCGAGTTCTTCGCCAATGCGCCGATCGATGTCCTGCCGCATATGGGCCATCGCCACGGCAAGGCCGAGCTCAGGGAAATGTGGACGACGGTCCACGGCCGCTATTCCGGCATGCGCTATGAAATACCGATCATCGTCGCCGAGGCCGACAAGGTCGCGGCGAATCTTCGGGTGTTCTTCCGCAAGAGCAGCAACAACCGGGTCGTGCAATTCGACATGGCCGCGTTCTATACCCTTCGCGACGGGCAGATCGCCAGGATCCGCGAGATCATCGATACCTTCGATCTGGTCCAGCAGGTGCTTGAGCGCGACCTCGCCGCGCTGCTGACCGAAACCGTCCCCGGCAAGAGCTAGCCACCGGCCGGCCGTCATTCCGGGGCGATGCGCAGCATCGAACTACGATGTGCAATTGCACATCGGAGAATCTCGAGATTCCCCGATGCGCAATTGCGCATCTGAGGTCTGGTGCTAGCGCACCATCCCGGAATGACGACATGAATTAGGTTCGGACAGCGTTGAACCTATCGGCCCCTGCGGCGACCAACCGTGGGGATTTGCGCACCAACGGACAAAAACACATCCATGAAAATCGCGTTGCTTGCCTTGCTTGGTCTGATGTTGGGCGCGCTCGGCGGCGCCGCGCTTGGCGTCGGGGCCGGGCTCGCCTGGGTCGAAATCTTCAAAACCACGAGTTTTGAAGGCTATAGCGGGATGCTGGTGTTCTTCACCTTCATGCCGCTCGGCGCCTTGATCGGCGGGCTCGGCGGCGCGCTGTTGTTCGGCATCGTCGCGACCCGCGACGCCGAAATCGCCCTCAGTCGAGAGCCGGTGAGCCCGCAAGACCGGTGAATTGGGAACCGGACAGCATTTGTGCAATGCAAAATTGCACTTGCGTTTTGGCCAAATCCTAGTAGTTGAAGCTTCAAACAGTAGTGCAGCCTCCAGGCGCGGCGTCGCCAATGACGCCCATCAGGCCGGTCGCTGATTGGCAAATCCAGTTCAGGAAGCAGATATCATGACAGAGCATAGTCTCTGGCGTTTCTCTCGTGCATTGCATCGCGCGATCAACGAGCGTCAGCGCGAAGAGCTCGAGGCCTTGATCGACGAGGACGTCGATTGGGCGATCTACGGCCCGATCGACATGTTTCCGTTTTTCGGCGCGCGCCGCGGCAAGGCGGCCGTGCTGGAGGTTATCCGGCAGATCGCCGACAACATCAGGATCCACCGCTTCGACCGCGAGTCGATCATGCTGGGCGTGGAGTCTGCGGCCTCGATGATGCGCTACTCGCTGACCGCGCTGGACAAGAACAAGCCGATCAGCCTGCGGCTTGCCCAATTCGCGCAGTTCAAGGCCGGCCGGCTGACCAGCATCCGCATTCTGGTCGATACCTTCGATCTGGTGGAGCAGACGCTCGGTCACCCGATTCACCTGCCAAGGATCGCGTCGGCCGGCTGATTGCGACGTTTGGGCGCTGCGCCTCGCATCGACGTGAAGCATAGCCCAAGGCCATGCCACAATTTTGCACCGATGTGCACCCATCGTCCGGGAACTGGCGAGCAGGCGGGTTATGATTTCCAGAACAGGATCCGGCTTGGCGGGGCTGCTGTTGCTGGCGGCCGGTTTAGGCCTGACCCCTTTGCCGGCGCATGCGCAGACCGTTCCTCCGAACGAAGAAACCAATGCCCCGGCGATGGAAACCGAGGCCGCCGACCCCGACGAAACTGCGCTCAAGGATGATGCCGCGCTCAGCGAAGCCGACATCAAGGATCTGGACTGGAGCCAGCTCAACGTCGACGCCTCCACCCTGATGGCGAGCCCGGCATCGAAGGCGCCCGTTGCTCCGCGCGCGGGCACGGCCTCCGACCTGACGTGGTCGTCCAAGGACAATGCGAACGGGTCGGCCGTGTCGGTGAAGCAACCGATATCGCCGTTCTGGGATACCCGGATCGGCGCCGACATGACCGTAACCCGGCAGCCTGCGACGATGTCCGAACTGCTTGCGGAAAAGGTCGCCAATGGCGGAAGCGAGCCGCAGTCGTCGGGAACAGCATGGGCGGCGATCACGGCTCCCGGCGTCGCCACGATCTGGGACAAGACGGCGGTCGAAGCCCGGGTCGATCCCTTGCAGGATCAGAGCAAGCTCGGCACCTCCTTGAGCAAGTCGCTGTCCCTCAGCGAGCAATATTCGCTCACCCTTCAGAACGGCTACAATGTGATCCAGCAGGGTCATAGCGGTCTGCCTTGCGCAGACTGCGTCAACTTGTCTGCGATGCCGGCGCCGACACTCACGGGGCGCGCGACGCGGAATTACGAAACCGAACAAACGGCGAGACTGAGCATCGCCGACACCGGAACGAGCTTCAGCGCCGGCCAGACCCTCTCTTCGAACGACGACAAATGGCTGCGCAAGATCGGCGCCGAGCAGAAATTGTTCGGCGCCGTCAGCATATCCGGCTCGATCAGCGAGACGCCGCTCGGCACCGCGAGCAAGAGTATCTCTGCCGGCTTCAAACAGAGCTGGTAGCCCATCGGGCCCCTCGACAAATCGCGTGAAAGAACGGGCATTGCCGCATATTGGCCGCGATGCGGCCAAAATCGGCAGCCCTGATGGCGCTGCGTTACTTTCGTCGTGCGGGGGACATCCGCGCTCGCCATACACGCGAAACAGGGAACAGCCGATGAACGTCATTCGTTCTGAAAAGATTGAATCAAATGAAGAGGACAATAACCTCGCGGTCTCGGAGGTCGAGGCCGGCATCCGCGATTTCGTCCGCAACGACATCGCTTATTTGCGCCGCCCCACGCCTGGCGTGGCGAGCGGTACCGACGCCTCCGTTGATTCGAGCGCCGAGTCCACCGTTAACAGCGTCAATTCGCTGATCCAGCGCGTCGCCGGAACGTCGCTGGCGGAAATCGAGAACCTGATTTCCGAGCTGGAAAGCCTGCGCGACCTGCTGCACGCCGAGGGTCAGCGGGTCCAGCGCGAGATTTCCGGTTATGCCCAGCTCAGCCAGGCCGCGATGAAATCGACCCGGATGATCGCCGACAATGTCTCGCAGTGGAAGCGAACCGCCGACGGACTCCGCAACGGCTGATCTGCCGCAAGTCCTGGGGGCTTTAAGTCCTGGGGGCTTTTCCGCCGCTCTCCTTAACGGAGCGCGGCGGTTTTGTTTGGCTGGCGCTTTCAGGCGAAGCATGTCCTCGGACCTGATCCGGGGTAGATGCGGGTTTCGCGCAGGCAAACGCGTCAAAACAAAAGCAACGCCCTTGAACCTCCCGGGTCCAGGCCGCGACCAAGTGCAGGCGCCGTCATGCGGCGGCACACTTTAGGGACTTACCTGCATGAAGAGCATTCGGCCTGACAACAGCGATCCCATTCCGTTGCGGAGGCCGCCGCACAATATGGGCACCATCATGATCCGCTTTATGGGGCTGCTGGTCGCCGCGGTGCTGGCGCTGGCGCTGATCTGGAGCCGTTGATATTTTCCGAAAGATTTCCGCGCGTGGGCCGATAGCTGCGAAGCCGCTTTGGGGCGCAGGATCAAGTTTTCACGGATCGAATTTCTTTCGGCGAGCAGGACCGGGTCTGGCCGGAAAATGGTCTGGATTTTGCCGCTGTGGTTAGCGAAGTCTGACTCATTCGACGGTGATCGGGTCGCCCTCGAGCGAATAGGCACCGTCGGCGTAGCCCCTCACCACCATCCCGGTCGCGAGCATGACCGCGAGCGTCACGGTTGCGAAGATAAAGCCCAGGAATTTCAAACCGCGGCGGTCTGCCATGATCGTCCCCTCAATACTGTCCTTGTCCTATTTGGCAGGCACAGGTTCAAAATGAGTTAGCGAGGAATCGGTTCCGTCTGGTTCAGCCGGTGCCGTTCCGTCGCGGCACAAAGGCCGTCGCCAGCACCGAGAAAACCGGCTCGCCGCGCTGGTTGGTTCCGGTATTGCGGGCCTCCAGGATACCCCATTCGGGACGCCTCGAAGAGGCGCGCAGCGATTCGACCTCGCTCGCGAAATGGATGGTATCGCCTGCCAGCACCGGCCTGATCCAACGCAGCTCGCGAAATCCCGGTGACGGCCCCCAGATCGCAACCTTCTCGCCGCGCGCCGCGGCTTCCCTGGCCTGGCGCTGGCCGTCGGCCACCAGAAGTTTCATGCAGGCCGATCCGACATGCCAGCCCGACGCGGCGAGGCCGCCGAACAGCGATTTGCGGCCTTCCTCCTCGTCGAGATGAAAGCGCTGCGGATCGAATTGGGCCGCGAACTTCTTGATTCCGTCGGCCGTGAAGGTGAACGAGCCCAGTTCACGCCGTTGCCCGACCTCGAAGTCTTCGAAAAAACGCATCAGCCCGCCTGCTCCAAAGCGATATCGGCGCGTCGCCGCACGATGATCGGCGAGACCATCTCGCACAACACCTGTCCGGCCGAATTGCGCGCCACGGCCCTGAGCGTCACGATGCCGGTGCTGGGACGGCTGCGGGAAACCCTTGCTTCCATCACATCGATATCGAGCGTCAGCTCATCGCCCGGCCGCAGCGGCGCGACCCAGCGCAGTTCGTCGACCCCAGGCGAGCCCAGCGAGGCCGTGCGGCCGATAAAGCCGTCGAACATCATCCGCATGATGACCGAGCAAAGATGCCAGCCCGAACCGGAAAGCCCCTTCAACATCGACCGCGAAGCCGCCGCTTCGTCGAGATGCATGGGCTGCGGATCGAACTCGGCGGCAAAGGCGAGAATTTCCTCGCGCGTCACGCGGCGAGGTCCGAATTGGCCCAGACGGCCGGGCTTGAAATCTTCGAAGGCAAGCGTGGTCATGACAGGGGACATAGGGGGGAAAGCCCGATTGTGGCCGCACTTTGCGGCAATCTCAACCCGCCCACATGCATGGCTCGTCCCCGACTTGCTCGAACCGACATTCGGAGCTAGCCCTTTGCGGACAGGGCACAGGTTGGACGCGAATCATATTCGACTTGCCGGGAGAACCACCAATGTTCGATTTTCAGGATCTGTTTCAGTGGGACCGCTTTATCACGCCAGACTGTACCGATACGGCAAAACGACCTGATTTTATTGGGCCGTTGGAAGGCTGCCTGAAGCTCGGAGGGAATTGAAATGTTCGATTTTCAAGACCTTTTCCAATGGGATAAATTCATAACCCCGACGATCATCAAGACATTTTACTGGCTGGTCATCGCGTTAATCGGGCTGTTCGGCATCGCCGGCATCTTTTCCGGCCTTGCCGCGATGGCCATCAGCCCGTTCGGCGGATTCATTCAGCTCTTGTCCTCGATCGCCAGCGTCGTGGTCGGGATCATCTTTTCGCGCATCGCTGCGGAATTCATCCTGATCGTGTTCCGCATCAACGAGCATCTTGGCGCGATCCGCGACCAAGGAGAACGTCTGCCCTAGCCCCGATTGGCCATTGCTAACGCTCCGTCGTCTGCATCACACCTCGGCCCGCTGCCAGCCGCTACCATTCATTCGGTCAGCCCGGAGCTACCACGGTGCCAGCAATGGCAACGCTCGCCAGAGGGCTTCTCTACGGCCTCGCTAACTTTCCAGCCGCAGCGCTAGCCGCGAGTTTGCTTGAGGGGCCAAGCCGGTAGCCGCCCTGTATTCCGGTGCTGTTCTCGTGCCCACTCTGTTCCTATCGGGTGCCGGGTACTGGCCCCTTTCCAACCGCCGTTCACGGAGTGGTCCCTTTTGATTTTAGGATTGGTCCCTTTTTGGTGATGTCCAGGGACCTAGGTATACATCCGAGATTGGCGACGCGCTAATATAGTCATTATTGCTACGCATGGGCCGCCCCGTCGTCTTCAAATGCCCCCGGACTGGAACGAACGTACAACACTGGCTAGAAGACGTGCCGGACGATGCAAAAGACACTTACACGTCCGTGATCTGCCAAGCCTGCACCAAGCTGCATCTCATTCATAGCTCGACCGGCAAGCTCCTGGGTGAGAAGTAAGGGCCGCCTCAGTTGGCGGCCTCTTTGCTTTCGACGGCAACGATCGAGGGGCCGCGCCGTTAAATGTAGCCGTGCCGGGCGACGAGCACGAGTGTCGCCAGTACGACCCACATCCCGATTGTCCAAACTGCAAAAGAGTTGAACCGAAAAGTTGGCAGCGGTTTTCGCCAGTGGGTCATCGAAACCTCCCCTGCGGTTCAGGAGAATAATCGACGCAAAGCTGGCAGCTTCGTGACGGGTGGTGCCCAAAGAAACGGCCCCGGCGGTCTAGTAGACCGGGACCGTTTACCCGCACGGACACAGCTTGGGGGCCGGAGCTTTGCGGGCATCCCAAGTTAACGAAGATCAATGACAGCCTGAGCGGTTCCAACGTTAAACTTGTGACAGCTTGAGTGTCCTAATCTGTTTTCGCAAGTGTCATTGAGGTTCTGTTTTTGAGTGGCCCAATTTGAATTTAATCGACTCCCAGACACAAGGGGAATCTAGTCAACCAATCACCGCCCCGCCATCGGCTGTTATCGGTGACTGAGAGTATTGCGCTCCCGCCTGACCCGCTGGAGTACCCATGCCAAAGAACCCTCCGCCTCCCATCTGCCCGAAGTGCCACAAGCCGATGCACTTTATGCTTGTCAAAACAGGCGGGCGCAAATTCCGCTGCATTGATTGCGATGCGCTGGACCCATTACAATTGCCTGAGGCAGCAAGGCTACTCAAGGGAACCTTGCGACCGCCGCAGTAGGGCCGCCTCAGTTGGCGGCATTTATTGATAGGACAGCAACGCTGGCTTGAACAGCATCATCGCTGGTGACAGCATCCGCTATCGGGGATCGTTGGCCCCGACACACTGGCAACGCACCCGCGCCGCATTGAGGCCGTGCGTCCCATGGCAAGGCAGGCACGGTTACGTTCGAGCACCGCTCGACGCAGCACACCTCCACGCAACGAAACGCAACGGCGATAGCCGTCGGTTAACCCCGGCGGCTTTTGCGTGTGCCTAGTGCCGACGAATACGACGCGGCACAACAGCGGGGTGAGGTTACTACGCGTGCGGACCAAAACCTTCTTCCAAACCAGAAGAAGGTTGGCGCTGTAGCGAACAACCACCTTCAAATATCAACGCCTTTGTGGTACGAGTTTCAGGCTCTTAATTGTCTTTCGCGTGCCACCCGTTTTTTCTGGTGGTCTACGGCTCGGCATCTTTTGCTTAACGCCAGTCGGCACGTATGGCTTTGCTGGCCACGTTCTGAATTCAACCCCCTTGTCCGTGAAGTTGATTCCGGCCGCCGTTAGTTCGGTCATTAAAACGAACAACGTGGATTTGTGGGGTATCCTCTTAGCCGATTTAAGATCGACAATGACAGCCCGGCTTATGTTGATGCCTTCCGCAAGATAGCCCTGCGTCCAACCAAGCAAACCACGGGCCGCTCTGACCTGTGCTGCAAGCAGCGAAAAATCGCGCATCAATACCATCCAAAATAATTAGCTCGCCCACATTGACAAATCATACAAAATGTCGTATATCTGTCAACTTGTATTTCGCGATTTCGGGCAGATTTAGATCATACGATTGCAATCGTTGAACAAATCGACGGTGGGGGACGGGGGAATCATGTTGACGGAAACGATTTCGAGTGGCTTGGCCGGGATCACAAGCATACTGAACGGAAAATTGCCGATCAAGATGACGGTAGCTTGGAATTGCTGGAAACTTCGAAAGGCTTGGCTTTTCGAGCCAAGCTAAATCCCGGGGATGTTGAATGGATTGATGGACGTTCAGAAGTAAGCGTTTCGTATTTATCGAGCGATACCGAAAGTCGCAACGGCTTGCATGTAATAAAAAAAGCCGCGCTGCTTGAAATCGGACTTTGTAAAGTAGCGACTATCCGCCAGACCCATTGCACGATTTGCGAAGCCAACACTGTTGGCACGCTGGCGGACGATGTAAAAACCAATTTCGCATGTCATGCCGCCGAAACGAAATTGATGGACGCGCTGAAGCGGCTTCAACACAGTTAGCGCACTACGGCTCGTCCCGAACGTAGACGCGCTCCGCGTGCCGGTGAGTTGGATACCCAACGGGCGCAAACTGCTCACGCTCCGCGACGCCGCCCTCTACATCACCAAACTGCCCAAGGCCGAACACGACGCCCCGGAATGGCAAGCCGCGATGCAGGCGCTATTGCTAGTCGCAGAACATGACGGGCCAACGATGCTTGCCCGGATAGGCGTGATGCGAGCGCTAAACCGGCACGTTCAACGTGTGTTCAACCCCGACCAGAATGATCATCATTGGGGAAAGCGAAAGTTGGCGCGGGAGCGGTGACCGAAATGCCGATTTATGTTAACTCGAATCCAATTGCTGCGGTCATGCGGCACCGGTTCAAATTTGCCGCGCTGTGGCAGGCCCTGAGATCAAGGACGAACAAACACATTGTGACGAAACAAGAAATCACGAGCTTCCGTTTTTACAAAACGCATGTTCAAATAGGCTTTAGGATTGCGACTTGAGACCCTAAAAATCTCAGACACTAGCTCATCAATATCTTCGAGGCAGAGTTTGTATTTCGGCACGTTCGCAACCATCGGACCCGTTGCGGAACTTTGCGCCGCTCCGGCCCTAGTAATATCGAACATCATGCTCGCGCCACTTCGGAGTATCTTGTCGGGATAGCGAACTTCATTGAACTTACTCAGTTCCTTGATGACTTTATCAAATCTATTCAGCGAAGGGTCATTCGCTTGGTTCTTAAATTTCTTCCAAATTTTTGGCAGCCTGTGCATCAAATTCAGTTTTAACTCTTCCAGCGTCATCGTCTTCGAAAGGCCGCCCTTGAGCAGCATCTCGATCCCGTGGTGGAGCAAGTTAGCGGCAACGGGCATTAGACCCGCGAACATGCCATACCGACCCGCCACGTAGTATTGACTTCCGTATGCGAAAAACTCGTGGATTACAGCATCCGCAGATGGCGGCGGTACTCTGCTTCCAAAGAAACTAAGGATCGCATCCCATATTTTGACAACAGCATGAAAGAGGCTTGCCATTTCTCGCTCCAATCCAATGCCAGTTTGGGCTTGCGTCTTTTCATCACCCTCCCGCAACCGCGTACCATAGCCCTCACATCAACTTCACCGGCGCTCGCTCAACCTGCGCCATATCATTGTGCTGGATTGAAGCCGTGTCTCCGTCATCCCACGCGATGGTGACTCCGCTCCAAGACGTTCCGACAACGGTGCCCTGATCGGTGCCGCTAGCTTTCCAGCAAACGCGGTCGCCTACTTTGAGAAGTCTGGATTGGTTGCCGGTCACTTTTTTACCGCCAATAACTCGACCCGCTTCATATCGTTGTGGCCCGTAAAGCTTCGGTGACCGTCCTCCCATTTGATGGTGACGTATCTCCCATTAGTCGCGGTGACCGTGCCTCGATCCGTCTTATCCTCGTTGAAGCAAACGCGGTCGCCAACCTTTAGCTGTTTGGATTGTTGGGGGGTCATTGTTATTTCTCCCGCGCCAGCCGCACGCCGACTCCTTTGGCTCGCCTGCCGACTAATACCCGGTGACGTTGTCGCCGGGCTTGTACTTGTCGGGTTCTTCGTTTTCGCTTCGAAACGCTTCTATGTAGTCAAGCCATTCTTGAGATAGTGGCGTCACGTTCTTTGCCGGAAACGTCGGCTCGTTTTCGAAGTGATCGTCGGGAATCGGACCTAACTTGTCTCGAATCACCTTAGTCATTTTGTCCTTTCTCAGCTTGCGAATGCCGATACGTCCGCACGCCGGATGGCGTCGGAAGCTGGCGATGAAAGCGATATGACCGGGGGGCATGCGGCCTGAGCCTGCATAAGACTAGTATAGCCATTTACGGGACTACTACAAGACGCAGTCCGCATTTCGCGGGCTGTTTTTTTATGAGGATGAAGAATGATTACCGCATCGCGATTACGCCGACTCATTTCTTACAACAAGGCTAGTGGAATCCTGCGCTGGCGAGTTGAACTCTCACACCGAACCTCCGTCGGCTCGGTTGCAGGAAGCATCAACGAAGACGGTCGTTGCGTAATTCAGATTGCTGGCCGGAAGTATCTCGGCCACAGAATTTGTGTCCTGCACGTTACTGGCCGGTTGCCGACAAAGAACATCACGTTTCGCAATGGCGACAAGTCTGATTTGCGTTGGCGCAACATCGTCGCCTAGCCAACCAAGCCACCACCACCAAGCCACATGCCGCCCCATCCGGGCGGCTTTTCATTAGGGGACGGGGAAATGATCGCACGACTTAACGAGTTTTCTGCTAAGGATGCAGGGAGACACCACGATAACGACAATAATAAAAAACTTGGCACGGTTAGACCACTCGACCCGTCCGACGAGCGAAGCATCGATCATCCTTGTCATAAAAAACAATGGCTCGAATTAGCAAGGGTACTTGGTCGATTAGAGGCCCGCGAAGAATACGCCGTGATCCACAAACAACGATGAAAGATCGACCGATGGCAAAGCCGAAAATCGTAACCGCATCTAGGGCCGTCCTTTACGCCCGGTTTTCGAGTGATATGCAGAAAGATCGATCCATCACCGACCAATTTGTGGTCTGCGAAAAGTACGCGGGTGCCGTCCGGAATGCGGTTGGAATTCGGTGTGGCGCATTCTCTGGGTAACATGAAGGTATCGTTTCAGGCGGCAAGGTCAATCGGCTGATCAATGGGTTTTGTGGAGAGCGTCTGCCAACCATCCACCTTGCGCATGTTGATCTGTCCTGAGGCCAGCAGCGCCCAGAACAACATCGCGGCGGTGTCGGCCGATGGCAGAACAGTTTGAGTCTTGATCCGTCGCTTGAATTCCTCGTGCAAACGCTCGATTGCATTTGTGGTGCGTACATTGCGCCATTGGCTCGGCGGCAGGCGAGTGAAGGTGAACAAGCGTTCTCCAGCCTCTTCCAGGCTGTCGGCGACAGCGCGGTGCTTGAGCTTCCATTTGCGGATGAAGGCCTTGCGGCGGACCTCTATCTCCTCGGGTGTCGTCGCGTAGATCATGTCGTTGTAATCCGCGGTGATCTCGTCATGCAGGCGCTCGGGGGCATGAGCGAACAGGTTTCTGTGCTTGTGAACGGTGCAGCGTTGCACCGGCACTCCGTCCCAGACCGAGGCAATGGCCTTATCGAGCCCCGGCGCACCATCGACGATGAGAAACTCGGGCCGCCGCAGCCCGCGCTTGATGAGATCGTCGAGGACAGTGCGCCAGGCCTCGGCGCTCTCCCCGCCCATGCTCTTGATCGCAAGCAGCACCTTCTGGCCGTCCGCGCGCACGCCCAGGACAACGAGCAGCGAGATCGAGGTCGCCTTGCGGTCGAGCCGCACGCGAACGACGGTGCCGTCGAGGATCAGGCGCACGATCGGATCCTCGGCCAGCGAGCGGGTATTCCAGGCATCCCAGTCGCTCTTCACCTTGCGCCACGTCCGGCTCACGGTGTCCTTGCCGACTGTCCCGCCGAACAACGCAGCCAGCGCGCGACGCACCCGCCGGGTGTTGGTGCCGGCGAGATAGCTACTCGCGATCAGCGCGTCGGCGGCAAGCGTGCGCCGCTGATAGGCCCGCAGCGCCTGGCTCTTCCATTCCGTCGTCCCGCCCTCGGACGTGGTTAGCCGGGCGCGCGGCACCGCAATCTCGATCGGCCCGAACGTGCCTGTCAGCGATCGCGTGCGGCTGCCATGGCGGTGGCCCGCAACGCCGGCTCTTCCTTCATTGCCGGCCATCTGGCTTCGTTCGTAACGCGGCCGTGCCAGCGCAGCATCGAGCTCGCCGCGAAGCAGCTCTTCAATAAATTGACGCGATCGAGCCCGAACCTCCGTCTCGATCGGGTCGAACCAATTGTCGAAAAGATCAGCAGCCTTATCGGCTGCAGGCTGCAAAGAATCAGGCTTCGTGGTATTGTTCGTCATGGCGTGGTCTCCAGTCCGACGCTTCAACGCCGGATGATTTGAGGTTGATCACCCCGGAGACTACGCCACCCTCAATTCCTACCAACTCCGCGACGGGACCAGTACGCGCAACGTGAACGTCTCACTGTGGTCCATCGATTTTCAGACAAAGCAAAATCCGGTGCGTCAATGTTGGACCGCGACGGCTTGCGCGACCTGATGGCCGCAGCGAAGCGAAAAGAATTCGATGTTCTAGTGGTTGAAGCCACTGACCGATTATCACGTAACCAAGCTGACTTGCCGTGGATTTTCCAGCATCTGCAATTTCATGGTGTGAAGATTGTTACCCCTGCCAACGGCGAAGTGTCCGAAATGCAGATTGCTTTCGATGGCATCAGCAATCCCGGCTACAGCAAAAAATTAGCGGAACGTGTCAAACGGGGTCATGATGGCATTGCGCGTGAAGGGTTGGTCGCCGGTTCACTCGCCTATGGATATGATTTGGTCAAGCATGAACCGGGTGAGCGCGTCATCAATCCCGTCGAAGCCAAGATTGTGGTTCGTATTTTCACAGAATACGTCAACGGAAAATCACCACGTCAAATAGCGGACGGACTTTCGCTTGATAAAATACCTTCACCGTCCGGTGCCGAACATTGGAATTTTCAGAGCATTGTCGGTGGCGAGAACAAGCGCGGACTCATTCACAATCGACTCTACATCGGCGAATATGTGAAAAACCGGTTCACCAATACCAAAAATCCTGAAACCGGAAAAGTCACCACACGAAAAGCCGACGATGACGATTTGATAACGGCACAAGTTCCTCATCTTCGAATCATCGATCAAAAGTTATGGGATGCTGCCCATGCACTCCGCAAGTCACGCGGAAACAAAATCCATGCGGCAAGCGGTCAGTCTGAAAGGGCAGTTGTGCCGCGTAAATTGCATCTGTTGACTGGATTGCTGCGGTGTGGCGAGTGCAATGGTCAAATGTCGATCACGGCGTCATCCCGCAATGGTCAACGTGTCGGTTGTTCGGCTTCCTACAACACCCGATCTTGTAAGCATAGCAAAAGCTATGACCTTGGAAAGCTGACGAAGCTGGCGGTCGATAGCATGTGCTCGCATCTGGTCGATCCCGAATTTCTCAAAGAGAAGGCGCGGGAAAAGACTTTCGAATTTGCGCGGCTCGAAAGGGAAAACAGCGGGGCACGGCAAACTGCCGTTAGACAATTCGACCGTCTCAATATTCAGATTGCGAAGCTGGTAAGGATGCTTGACGAGGAAGATGACCTGCCAAGGGAGTTGTTGGCGTCGCTCAAGGCCAAAGAGATTGAACGAAAGGGTCTTGAAGAACGTATTCGTTTACTTGGTGCTGAGAGCAACGTCACGACCTTACACCCTAACGTCATCAAGGCATTTGGTAAGAGCATCGAAACCCTGCATGAAAAACTTAAGCGTAACTCCGATGATCCTGCGTGCCGCATGGCTTTCGGGAACATTATTGACAGCATCATCGTCCATCCGACCGGGAACGCGAAACCTTACGACATCAGCTTATATGCCAGACTTTCGGCTGTTATGGGAGAGTTTAACCTTTTTCCAACCCCTCGTTCAAACGAAGAAATCGTTGCGGCAGAGGGACTTCCCCGTATCGGTACAGGCGGGACCGCTTTATCACGCCCACCATCATCAAGACATTTTACTGGCTGGTCATCGCGTTAATCGGGCTGTTCGGCATCGCCGGCATCTTTTCCGGCCTTGCCGCGATGGCGATCAGCCCGTTCGGCGGATTTATTCAGCTGTTGTCCTCGATCGCCAGCGTCGTGGTCGGGATCATCTTTTCGCGCATCGCTGCGGAATTCATCCTGATCGTGTTCCGCATCAACGAGCATCTTGGCGCGATCCGCGACCAGGGGGCGGGGCACTAGAAACGATCAATTATTGAACCTGAAATGCATGACGTCGCCGTCGGCGACGACATACTCTTTGCCTTCCAGCCGCAATTTTCCAGCGTCGCGTGCGCCGGCTTCACCGCCGAGCGCAACGTAATCGGCATAGGCAATGGTTTCGGCGCGGATGAAACCCTTCTCGAAATCGGTATGGATGACGCCTGCGGCCGCAGGCGCCTTGGTGCCGCGATGGATGGTCCAGGCGCGGGCTTCCTTCGGACCAACGGTGAAATAGGTGATGAGGTCAAGGAGCTGATAGCCGGCGCGGATCAGGCGGTCGAGGCCGGCCTCTTCCAGCCCGAGCGTTTCGAGAAATTCGGCGCGCTCCTCGCGCGACAGCGTCGCGATCTCCGATTCGATCTTGGCCGAGATGGTCACCGCAACCGCGCCTTCCTCTTTGGCGCGTTCGGCGACGGCTTCCGAAAACTTGTTACCCTTGGCGGCGGAAGCTTCCTCGACATTGCAGACGTACAGCACGGGCTTCGACGTCAACAGGCCGAGCATGCCGAAGGCGCGCTCTTCCTCTGGTTTGCGCTCGAGGAACCGCGCCGGCCTGCCCTCGCGCAGCAGCACCAGCGCGCGGTTGACGAGATCGAGCTGTTCCTTGGCGTCCTTGTCGTTGCCTTTTGCCTTCTTGCTCAGGCTATCGACACGCTTTTCCAGGCTATCGAGATCGGCGAGCATCAGTTCGGTCTCGATGGTCTCGATGTCGGCCAAGGGCGCGATCTTGCCTTCGACATGGGTGATGTCGGAATCCTCGAAGCAGCGTACCACATGGGCGACCGCGTCGACCTCGCGGATGGTGGCGAGAAACTGGTTGCCGAGGCCTTCGCCCTTCGAGGCGCCGCGCACGAGCCCAGCGATATCGACGAAAGTCAGCCGGGTCGGAATGATCTGGCCGGACTTGGCGATCGCCGCCAACTTGTCGAGCCGGGGATCCGGTACCGCGACCTCGCCGACATTCGGCTCGATGGTGCAGAACGGATAATTCGCCGCCTGCGCCGCCGCCGTCTCGGTCAGCGCATTGAACAGCGTCGACTTGCCGACATTGGGCAACCCGACAATACCGCATTTGAATCCCATGATGTGTCCTGAAAGGTCCGTATCGTGACCGGCAGCGCCCTATGGGGCGCCGCCGCTATCCGTGTCGAAAAATCCCTTGGCCTGCATCGCCAGATGCACCTTGTTCTGGAACGTCGAATCCTTGCTGCTCGCGAGCAGGCCGGCATTGTCGGCAACCGCCGCACACAGCGCCTCGACCCACGGCCTGTCACTCTTGGCGAAGTCCGAGAGCACGTGGCCATGCACCAGTTCCTTGACACCGGGGTGACCGATCCCGAGCCGCACGCGGCGATAATCGTTGCCGATATGTGCGGAGACCGAGCGCAGCCCGTTGTGGCCGGCGATGCCGCCGCCGACTTTGACGCGAACTTTTGCTGGGGGCAGTTCGAGCTCATCCTGAAACACGATGATTTCGCCGGCCCCGAGCTTGAAGAAATTCGCGGCTTCCTGAACCGCACGGCCTGACTCGTTCATGAAAGTCGTCGGCCGCAGCAGGACAACCTTCTCGTGGTCTAGCGTGCCTTCCGAAGTCTCGCCCTGAAAGCGGCGGCGCCATGGTGCGAAACCATGACGCCGCGCGATTTCGTCAACGGCCATGAAGCCGATATTGTGTCGGTTATGCGCGTATTTCGCGCCGGGGTTGCCGAGACCAACGAAGAGCAGCATGACGCGGCATCCCGCGCCCGATTACTTCTTCTTGTCGCCGCCACCGGCAGGCGCCTTGGCGCCGGCCGCGGGCGCCTTCGCACCAGCCGCCGGAGCAGCACCCGCCGCCGGCGCAGCCGCAGCGCCGGCCGCCGGAGCCGCGCCGGGCGCAGCCGCAGCACCGGCAGCAGCCGCCGGACCGGCAGCCGCGGCCGCCGCGGCGGCTTTCATTTCTTCGGCGTAGCCGGACGGCGGCACGATGGTCACCAGCGTCACATCCTCGCGCAATAGCGACTTCACGCCGGCGGGCAATTTGATATCGGACAGATGCAGCGAGTAGCTGATCTCAAGCCCGCCGACATCGGCCTCGATGAATTGCGGAATGTTATCGACCGAGCATTCCAGGTCGATGGTGTGGGTGACGATGTTGACGGTACCGCCGCGCTTCACGCCGGGCGCGGATTCCGCGTTCTGGATGTGCAGGGGAACGCTGACGCGGATGGTCGCGCCTTCACCGAGCCGCATGAAATCGACATGGATCGGAAAATCGCGCACCGGATCGAGGTGGAAGTCACGCGGAATCACGCGGTGCTTCTTGCCCTCCAGATCGATGTCGTAAATCGTGGTGAGAAACCGACCGGCGAGGATGCGCTGGCGCAGGTCGGCATCATCGACCGAAATGGTTACGGGGGGCTGGTTGTTGCCATAGATCACTCCGGGCACTCTCCCGGCGCGACGCTCTGCCCGGGCGGCCCCCTTGCCGCTCTTCGGACGTGCGGTCGCCTTCAATTCCTTGACGGTCGCCATTGTCTTAAGTCCTTGTTTTCTAAAAAGTTAAAGGCCGCATCGCGGCCCGTTTGGTACTCGCAGCAAGCCTCCAGGGGTGCGGGGGCTGCGGACGTGCCGGCGTTCTAGCCCCAAAGGCCGGAAATGACAAGGAAATGTGGGAATTTTGTTCGAGTCTTGGGCCAGTCTGGGGCCCCATCGTTGCCCCCGGCTTAAGCCGGTGACCCATCAGCTTCGTAAACGAAGTTTGACGGATGCGGCTCAAGCCGGCCTATGACACCGAACGGGCCGAAACGCGTCAGCCCTCCATCTTCAGGCTGCCGACATCCGGCGCCGAGTGGGAAACACCGAGTTTGGCTTCCAGAGCTGCGATACGCGCTTTCAGCGCCTCGTTTTCCTCGCGCGCCAGCCGTGCCATGTCCTTGACGGCCTCGAACTCCTCGCGCTTGACGATATCGAGGTCGCGCAGGATTTTTTCGGCCTGATTGCGCATGAGGGTATCGACCTCGCGCTTGACGCCCTGGGCGGCGCCGGCGGCATCGTTCATCAGACGCCCGATCTCGTCGAAAAACCGATTACTGGTCTGGGTCATCCCTCAAATCTCCGGTCGGTTGCGCAGGCTCGGCAGAACAAGACAATGGCGATCCCGACGGCTCTGTTCAAGACTGCATTGTCCGCCAAAGCCAGGTCGCCTTGTCATCTCCTGGTTTCCTTGCAATCGTATCGCATGCCGGGCCAAGAAACCATAAATCGAGAAGTGAGAAGAAACGCCCCATGATCGACCAGCAGATCGAGATTCCGACCAAGGACGGCCACACCACTACCTTCATCACCCATCCCGAACGCGGCGGGCCGCACCCCGTCATCCTGTTCTATATGGACGCACCGGCGATCCGTGAGGAACTGCGCGACATGGCGCGGCGGCTCGGCACATCTGGCTACTACGTGATGCTGCCGAACCTCTATTACCGATCGGGCGTCATGGAGCTGGGGCCGATCCCGCCGGACCCGGAAGCGCCGGAACGCAAGCGCATGTTCGGATACATGAACTCGATCAACATTCCCATGGTCATGGAGGATACGCGCGCGCTGCTCACCTATGCCGAAGGCCAGCCTGCGGCGCGCACGGATAGGGTCGGCACCGTAGGCTACTGCATGAGCGGGCGATATGCCATCAACGCGGCGACGCATTTTCCGGATCGCGTCAAGGCCGCGGCATCGATCTATGGAACCCATCTGGCGACCGACCAGCCCGACAGCCCGCATCTCGCCGGGCAAAAAACCAAGGCTGAGCTCTACTTCGGCTGCGCCGAGACCGATATCTACGCGCCGATGGAAACCATCGAGAAAGTAAGGCAGGCGATGAAGAGCGATCGCGCCAATGCCGAGGTCGAGATCTATCCCGGCACCCATCATGGCTTCGCGTTTCCGAAGCGACCGGTCTATGCTCGCGACGCGGCCGAGCGGCACTGGGAACGGCTGCTTTCGCTCTATCGCCGCAACCTCTGGTCATAAGAAGGCGCAATGCCCTTCCTCACCATCGCCTTTCCGGTATTCGATCCCGTCGCCATCGCAATCGGACCCATCGCAATTCGCTGGTATGCGCTGGCCTATATCGGCGGCATCGTACTCGGCTGGCTCTACGCCCGCGCGTTGCTCAAGAACGAAGGGCTTTGGGGCGGGCCGGCGCCGATCACGCTTCCGCAAATGGACGATTTTATCCTCTGGGTCACGATCGGCATCATCCTCGGCGGCCGCACTGGCTATGTGCTGTTCTACAATCTGCCGTTCTTTGTCCAGCATCCGGCCGAGATTTTTGAATTGTGGAAAGGCGGCATGTCATTCCATGGCGGCTTTCTCGGCTGCGTCGCCGCGGTGATGTTGTTCGCCCGCAGCAACGACATCTCAATCCTGTCGCTCGGCGATATCACCACTGCGGTCGGTCCGATCGGATTGTTTCTCGGGCGGCTGGCCAATTTCATCAACAGCGAGCTGTGGGGCCGGCCGGCGGACTCAAGCGTGCCCTGGAGAATGGTGTTTCCAAATGACGCCCTTCATCTTCCACGCCATCCGAGCCAGCTCTATGAGGCGGGGCTCGAAGGGATCGTGCTGTTCACGATCCTGGCGGTGATGATCCGGATGGGCGCCTTGAAGCGGCCGGGCCTGATCCTCGGCAGCTTCATCGCAATTTATGGTATGGCGCGTATCATTGGCGAGTTTTTCAGGGAGCCCGACCCCCAGCTGGGATTCCTGTGGGGCGGACTGACCATGGGCATGCTGCTTTCCGTGCCGATGATCATTGCAGGAGCGATCATTTTTGTGGTGGCATGGCGCCGCAAGACCGTGAAGCAATAGCGCCGCCCGTTCAGGGAATGTCGTGACCGAATATTCGCCGCTCCAGTCCGAGATCAAGAAGCTGATCAAGTCGTCCGGCCCGATGCCGGTGTGGCGTTACATGGAGCTGTGCCTGATGCATCCCAGGCACGGCTATTATCTTTCCCGCGATCCGCTGGGGCGCGAGGGCGATTTTACCACCGCGCCCGAGGTAAGCCAGATGTTCGGCGAATTGCTGGGGCTGTGGGCGGCGTCGGTGTGGAAGGCGATCGGTTCGCCCTCGCTGCTGCGGCTGATCGAACTCGGACCGGGCCGCGGCACCATGATGGCGGATGCGCTGCGTGCGCTGCGCGTGCTGCCGCCGCTCTATCAGGCACTCAGCGTCCATCTCGTCGAGATCAATCCCGTGCTGCGCGAAAAGCAGACGGCCACGCTGTCGGGCGTGCGCAACATTGCCTGGCACGATACCATCGACGACGTGCCGGACGGTCCCTCCGTCATCCTCGCCAACGAGTATTTCGACGTGCTGCCGATCCACCAGGTGGTGAAGCGCGAGACCGGCTGGCACGAGCGTACCGTCGAGATCGACAGCAACGGCCAACTGGTATTCGGCGTCGCCCCTGAACCGATTCCGCGTTTCGACATCCTGCTGCCGCCGCTGGTGCGCGCCGCTCCGGTCGGTGCGGTGTTCGAATGGCGGCCGGACGCCGAGATCATGAAAATCGCGAGCCGCGTGCGCGACCAGGATGGCGCGGCCTTGATTATCGATTACGGCCATCTGCGCAGCGACGCCGGTGACACGTTTCAGGCCATCGCCCGTCACAGTTTCACCGACCCTCTGAAAAGTCCCGGACAGGCCGACGTGACGGCCCACGTCGATTTTCAGGCACTGGTGCGCGCCGCCGAGGATCTCGGCGCGCGGGTCCACGGCCCAGTGCCGCAGGGGGATTTTCTCAAGCGGCTCGGCATCGAAACCCGCGCGGTGAGCCTGATGGCAAAGGCCTCGCACGAGGTTTCCGAAGACATCGCGGGTGCGCTGAAACGGCTGGTCGGCGGCGGCCGCGGCGGCATGGGATCGATGTTCAAGGTGCTGGCGATCTCGGAGCCAAACCTCACCTCGCTGGCGGGGTTTGGCGACGAGAAGCCGGACGCCGGGACTGATGCGCCATGATGCTGGAATTGCCGCTGCTGTCGGCCGTTCCCGGCCTGCGTCACGCTTTCTTCAGCCGCGACGGCGGCGTCTCCGAGGGCATCTACGCCAGCCTCAATGGCGGCCTCGGCTCGAACGACGATCCCGCCCATGTCGCAGAAAACCGCCGCCGGATGGCCGAGCAGATGGGCGTCACGCCGGCGCATTTTCTCGGCGTGTGGCAGATCCATTCGCCCGATGCCGTTGTAGCGACCGGCCCGTGGGAGGGCACATCGCGCCCGCGCGCCGACGCCATCGTCACCCGCACCGAAGGTGTCGCCATCGGTGTCACCGCCGCCGATTGCGGACCGATCCTGTTTGTCGATCCCAACGCGCGCGTGATCGGCGCGGCGCATGCCGGCTGGAAGGGCGCGCTGACCGGCATCGTCGAATCCACGGTCGATGCGATGGAAAAGCTCGGCGCCGAGCGCGCCGACATCGTCGCCGCGATCGGCCCCCTGATCCGCCAGCACTCCTACGAAGTGGGTAACGAATTCGTCGAGCGGTTTGTCGAAACGGACGCGGAGAACGCTCTTTTCTTCCTTCCCGCCGCGCGCGAAGGCCACGCGATGTTCGATCTCGCCGGTTTCATCCGGATGCGGCTGGAAAACGCCGGCGTGATTGTCATCGACGACCTCGGCGTCGATACCTATTCCGATGAGCGCTTCTTCAGCTACCGCCGCTCGGTGCATCGGAAAGAGCCGGATTACGGCCGGCACGTCCACGCCATCGTTCTGGAAGCCTAGAGCGAGATGACTTTTCGTTGAATCGTCATCTCGCTCTATCTTTTTGATTGAGCATGATCTTTTCGGAAAACCGGTGTCCACTTTGCGCTAACGCGGCCCTCCGGGTCCGGATTATGCTCTGGCTTTCAGCGGAAGTGCTTCAACCCAAACGAAAATTATCTGCGAATGGCGGGCGGCCTCGGCCCACCTCACGTCCTGCCCTAGACGTTAATGCATTTTAACGATATCGGTCGGGGCAACATGAGGGACGCGTCAATCCATCTGCCGCGCCGGACCGCGTTGCGCGCCGGCTTTGCGGTGCTGCTGCTGACGGCAGCCTGCGCGCTCGGCGGTTGCGCCGGTGGCGGCGCGGTCAGCGGCTCGTTTGCGATGGCGGGCGCCCCAAGCGGTCCCACCGTTGCCTTCGAATTGATCGACGGTCCGCCGCCGCAGGTGTTCGACCGGATGGTGGGCGTGCTGGACAGCGAATTGAAGCTCCGTAACCTCTTGATCGTATCCCGCGAAGCCGCGGCCTCCTACCGGGTGCGGAGCTATCTCGCCGCCGAGGTCAGCCGCGGGCGCACCGTGATCGCCTGGGTCTGGGACGTCTATGACCAAAACCAGCAACGCGCGCTGCGCCTTTCCGGCGAGGAGCCGGCCGGCAAGGCCGGACGCGACCCCTGGGCCGCCGCCGACGATCTGGTCCTGCGCAAAATCGCGCAGGCCGGACTAAGCGGGCTCACCGGCATGATCAACGGCACGGCCCCGGCGGAGGCGCCGCCGGCTGCCCCCGCGCCGGCTCGACGCGGACCCGCGGTGGCGAGCGCCGATCCGCCCTCGCCGGCGTCAGGCGAATTCAGCGTCAGCTCGCTCAGCTACACCAGCCATTAGCCAAATCGCCCGAGAAGCGGGCATTTTTGCCAGGGAAAACCAAGGAAAACCGGGGCAATGGGTTGCCAGCCGGGCCACCCCCTTGATATCACCTCGCCCATCGAAATGTGCCGGTCCCGTGGGTTAGTCTGATATGCTGAACATTGTCTCCAGCAAGGCGCGGGGAGAAGCCTCGATGTCGGCCAAGAACGGCTCGATCAAGCTGGTTGCCGGCAATTCCAATCCAGCGCTGGCGCAGGAGATCGCCAAGGGCCTCGACCTGCAGCTGACCAAGGCGGTGGTCCGGCGCTTCGCCGACATGGAAATCTTCGTCGAAATCCAGGAAAACGTCCGCGGTTCGGACGTGTATATCATCCAGTCGACGTCGTTTCCGGCCAACGACCATCTGATGGAATTGCTGATCATCACCGATGCGCTGCGCCGTGCATCGGCGCGCCGCATCACCGCGGTGGTGCCCTATTTCGGCTACGCCCGGCAGGATCGCAAATCCGGCTCGCGCACCCCGATTTCCGCCAAGCTGGTGGCAAACCTGATCACCCGGGCCGGCGTCGACCGCGTCATGACGCTCGATCTGCATGCCGGGCAGATCCAGGGCTTCTTCGACATTCCGACCGACAATCTCTACGCCTCGCCGGTGATGGTGCGCGACGTCCGCGAGCGCTTCGACCTCACCAACGTCATGGTGGTGTCGCCCGACGTCGGCGGCGTGGTGCGCGCGCGGGGGCTTGCCAAGCGCATCAACACGCCGCTCGCCATCATCGACAAGCGCCGCGAGCGCGCCGGCGAATCCGAAGTGATGAACGTGATCGGCGATTGCGCCGGATTTACCTGCATCCTGGTCGACGACATCGTCGACTCCGGCGGCACGCTGGTGAACGCCGCCGAAGCGCTGCTCGCCAACGGCGCCAAGGATGTCTACGCCTACATCACCCACGGCGTACTGTCCGGCGGCGCCGCCGCCCGCATCATCGGCTCCCGGCTCAAGGAACTGGTGATCACCGACTCGATCCTGCCGACCGAAGCGGTTCGCAACGCCAACAACATCCGCACCCTGTCGATCGCGCCGCTGATCGCCGAAGCGATCGCCCGCACCGCCTCGGAAGAGTCGGTGTCGAGCCTCTTCGACTGACACCACCGCTCTTGCCCTGCAGGAAGTCGTCATACTCCGCGTAAGCGGGGTATCCAGTATTGCACCGGCGTCAGCGATAGAGTTGAAACGCCACGGCGTACTGGATCATTCGCTTTCGCGGATGATGACAACTCGATTCAGTTTTCAAACAGCCAAGTCCAACGTCATTGCGAGCGTCAGCGAAGCAATCCATCGTGCCGCAATGAAAGAATGGATTGCTTCGTCGCTGCCGCTCCTCGCAATGACGGAGCACCAGACACAGCTTCGCGACCTCGCCGCTTGTTTCGCGCGAGTTTTACCCTGAACTTCATGCCCTCACATCGGAAGGGCGCAGGGAATGCCGGGCGCTCGGTGCGCCCGCAGCCGCGCGTGGGTAGAAAACACGCGCGTTAGTCACCACGGTCACACCGGAAACACCCGGCATTCCCCGCGCAATGGTTTTAACGGTTTCCTTCGCGCTCTCCCCGGTGACCGGCTATTCGATTCACACATTTTCGAGCCTCAGAGTGGTGCCGAATTTGATGCGGCGGAAGGCTTCGAGGCCTATTCGCATCACCATTGGACCGGGCTTTCCATAATAGGCGGTCCATCCACCGAGCCGAGCAATGACCCAGGCTGCGAAGGCAAGTGTACCTTTTGGATGTGGGTTCTTTTGCTTGGCAGTGGTCCCTTCGAGTTGAGAAGACAGGGCTTCCAGCACAGGCTGGTCATCCGGGTCGAAAGCCTCGACCAGTTCTTCCTCGGTCGTTCCGTCACGGGCGCGGACCAACTGCATGATCGTGACCGCCGCCACAGCGGCTGCGGCGACGAACTTGATCATGACCTTGGGTTCGCCAATGTCAGCCTCCTCGATATCAAAACCCGCGGACTTGAGCGTGCGGAAGAACTCCTCGATGGTCCAGCGCCTGCGGTAGAGATCTACGATCCGGCGTGCTTGTTTTGCGCTTCTCACAACATGTGTGGTGAGGAGCCGCCAATGGATCGGCTCGCCATTATACTTCGATGGCAGTTCCCGAACGTCCACCATGGTCAGGCGGATCGTAGCGGGTAGATCAGGGGCGGGGCTTGGATGTGGCCTGCACAACGTCACAGGCGAGAAGCGCAAGGCAAGCTCAGCCGTCCGCTCCTTGCGGCCCGGCGCCGCAGGAATCTTCACGCTGAACCGCGCCGCCTCCGGTAAGCTATCAACAAACGCAAACAGCTGCGCAGATGTCCCGGACGGCAGTTCGATCTTGCGGTTCCAGGATGCCCGGATAATTAGCTCCACATTCGCCGGACGTCGCGCGAAGTGCTCGTAAATGTCGCTTTCCCGGTCGGAGATGACGGTCACGCTACGCGCGCTCGATAATACCGCGCCGGATTGTGCCACCACCGAGAGCCAACGTTGGGACTCCTTGTCCGCTGTTGCTCGCGAGCGCCGGGGCGTCACCACGCCCTTGTCCCGATTCCAGACCTGGGCATCAACAAGACCCAGCAACGCACCATTGCCGGCATCAAGCGCGAGCGCAGCATGCAACAGCAGCCCACGTACTCCGCCGCCCTTGCCAACAGGTCCATACCCATTGTCTCGCGCACGCCGTCCGCCAAGCGCCAGTTCGCTGCTATCCTGAACCACGATGATCTCGCGACCAGCAACACGCGCCGCCGTGCGCGAAGCCGCATGGCTCGCCATCTCTGCGACACCTACCCTTTCGTTGCGCAAAAAACGCGTGAACCGCACCTCCTGTGCCCGGTTCCCTGCAAGGCGCCGAATGCACGAACAAAGGCCGCCGAACGAGGGCCGCATGCAACGACGCCCCCCTTTTTCCAGGCGACGATCGCCAAATCGCCCCAGTCCAATCTCCATCGACATAAGACCACCCTCCGCGAATCCAACACCCACCAGGGAATCAGTCTCCATCAATCTCTGCAACAAAGATGTGTGCATTCGATAGCCGGTGACCGGGCTTTCTTGCCACTGTCGACGGCGTGATGCGAAGCATCATCGCCAACTTGACGCCAGCGTCGGGGCGTCAGGACCACACGACTTCGCCGTCCGCTTCAGGCGCCGTTCGTCTGGCGTCGCCTAAGCGTCCATCGCATCCCGTAACCCAACGTCCGTGACGATCGCGAAACGCCCCTTTGTTGGGCGGGACGGGGCGAGTTGGTAAAGGTGATTTGCCCGACGGGAAAAGGGAAAAATTTTTGCGAGATGGGCTGGACAGAGATTTTGCAAGACAGCCCGACAGGCAAATCACGCCGTCATTGCCCGTCGAGCCCGCCTACTTCCTCTTCTGCAGAACGTCGAACCAGACGGCCAGGCTGATGATGAGGCCCTTGATGATCAGCTGGTAGAACGAGGAGACGCCGAGCAAGCTCATGCCATTGTTCAGAACGCCGATGATCAGCGCGCCGATGATGGTGCCGCCGATCGTGCCCGAGCCGCCTGCCAGGCTGGTGCCGCCGATCACCACCGCGGCAATCGCGTCGAGTTCGAACATCGTGCCCAGATTGGGGGATGCGCCGTTGAGGCGTGAGGCCAAAAGGATTCCCGACAGCGCCGCCAGCAGCGACACCGTCACGTAGACGATCATCTTGGTCTGATACACGTTGATGCCCGACAGCCGCGCCGCTTCCTCGTTGCCGCCGAGCGCATAAAGCCGCCGGCCGAACCGCGTCTGACCGAGAACGAAAATCGCAAGCCCCGCGATGACCACAAAGATCGCCACCGGAACCGGAAGGCCGTCACCCCTGCCGAAAACATACACCGCAAGGGCGAACCCCGCTGCTGAGATGATGACGCCCGCCGCCAGTTTGTCGATAGGGCCGCGGCCGCCCGGTTTCCCGCGCTCGCCGAGAGCCCGAACAAGAGCCCGGACCAAGGTGGTGACGTAGAGCCCCGCCGACATCGCCAGGATGACCAGCGTCGGCACCGGCGGAATGTAGCCGCCGCCAATATTGGCAAACGACGGATCGGCGACCGGAACCGAACTGCCCCCGGAAAGCGTCAGCGCAACACCGCGACCTATCGTCAGCATGCCAAGCGTGATGATGAATGGCGGAATGCGGTAATGCGCGATCCAGAAGCCGTTCCACAGGCCGATGAGGCTGCCGACCAGCACCAGCGTGACCGGAACGGCGATCCATGCGGCGAGGCCAGCTTGCATCAGCAGGGTCACGACCACGGCCGCGACGCCGACAACGGAACCGACCGACAGATCGATACCGGCGATCAGAATGACCATCGTCATCCCGACGGCGATGATGCCGATGATCGTCACCTGCCGCGCGACGTTGCTCAGATTGCGCGCGGTGTGGAAGGTGGGGTCGGCCAGCGCGAGCGCAACCGTCAGCACCACAAGGGCGATCAGCGTGGCGTTGGTCTTGACGAACTGGAGCAGCTGATTGCGTTGCATCACCGCATCAATCCCCCGTCCGCCGGGCGCCGGTCGCAAATTCCATGATCGCTTCCCTGGTGGCCTGCTCGCGCGCAAATTCCGCGACGATGGCGCCCCCGCTCATGACCAGGATCCGGTCGCTCATGCCGAGCACCTCCGGCAGTTCCGAGGATATGATGATGATCGCCACCCCTTCCCCGGCCAGCCGATCCAGCAGCTTGTGGATCTCGACCTTGGCGCCGATGTCGATGCCGCGGGTCGGCTCGTCCAGGATGAAAATCTTAGGATTCGCATTGAGCCATTTTCCGAAGACGACCTTTTGTTGATTGCCGCCGCTGAGCGTCCCGACCATGGTGTCGATATCGGGCGCCTTGATATCGAGCTGCGCGATGGTTTGCTCGACCAACGCGCGTTCCCGGCCGGAGTCGATCAACCCGGTCAGCCCTGTGCTGATGGTCGGCAATGAGGCGATCGTGGTGTTGAAGGCGATCGACTGGTCAAGGAACAGGCCGAGCGCCTTGCGGTCCTCGGTCAGAAGCGCGATGCCGTGGTCGATGGCGTCGGTGGGCGAGCGAATGTCGACCTTGTTTCCCCCGATCAGCACGTCGCCGTGCACAGCCCCCGGAAAGGCGCCGAAGATGGCGGAGACAAGTTCGGTTCGCCCGGACCCCATCAATCCGGAGATGCCGAGGATTTCGCCGCGATAGGCCGAGAACGACGCGTTCCTGACCCGTTTTTCGCCCGGCAAATCGGGATGGTCGACCGAGAGATTCCTGACCTCGAGGATTTTTTCGCCGCGCGCTCGCGCGCTCCGCGGAAACATCTCCTTGATGTCGCGGCCGACCATTCTGGCGATGATCTGGTCGAGGGTGATGTCGGTGATCGGCGTGACGTCCCCGATGGTCTGCCCGTCCCGCAGCACCACGACCCGGTCGGCGATCTCCTTGATCTCCTCCATCTTGTGGGAGATGTAGCACATGCAGACGCCGTCCTGCTTCAGCTTGCGCAGGATCCTGAAGAGGTCCGCCACTTCCCTGTCCGTCAACGCGGAGGTCGGTTCGTCGAGGACGAGAATGCGCGCGCGCTTCGACAGCGCTTTGGCGATCTCGACCATCTGCTGCTTGCCGACCGTGAGGTGCTTGACCTGATCGGCAGGCTTGAAGTCCCGGATTCCGAGTTCGTCAAGCAGGGTCTGGGTGTCGGCATTCAACTGGCGCCAGTCGATGGCGCCCAGGCGGTTGGTCGGCTGACGGTCGAGGAAGATGTTTTCGGCGACGGAGAGTTCAGCGATCAGATTCAATTCCTGATAGATGATCGCGACCCCGGATTGCTCGGCATCGCGGGTGTTGTAGAAGCGCTTGCCTTCTCCCCTGATGAGAATGTCGCCCTGATAGGTGGGCCAGGGCCAGACGCCGCCGAGCACTTTCATCAGCGTCGATTTCCCCGCGCCGTTCTCGCCCACCAGCGCAAGCACCTCGCCGGAGCGCGCCTCGAAGTTGACGTCGTCGAGCGCCCTGACGCCCGGGAATTCCTTGACGATGTGCTCCATCCTCAGAACGACTTCGGACATGCCTGTTCCAGTGGGCGTTTGGGGTGCCCTGCCTGCTTGCGCACAGGCCGGGCCTTTCGTCCATCCGCGTATTGCGCGTTGATCTTAGCGGGATGGCTTTTGATTGAATCGGTCTGTCAGCCGGTTCACTTCACCTCTCCCCTTGTGGGAGAGGTCGGATCGCACGGACGATGCGAAGCATCGGCGGTGTGATCCGGGTGAGGGGTTGCGCTCCATCGATAGACCTGAACCCCAACCCTCTCCCATCGAAGTCGGATATATCCGACTTCGACACCTAATGCCCAACTCGGGTAAACCCGAGTTTGGGTGGGAGAGGGAGCTCACTTCCGTTGCCATTCCAGGTCAAACCAATCTCATCATACTCTATTTTCCGTAGACCTGCTGGTGGGTGTAAAAACCCTCGGCGATGATCGTGCTGTCGAGGTTCTTCCTGTCGACGAGCACGACCGGGGTGACGATGGTCGGCACGTCGACGGCGCCGTTGTTGATCATCCTGTCGAACTTCAGGATGCTCCTGGGGTCCTTGTCCGGGTTCTCTGCGAGTGTCACCGCCACCTCGACCGCGGTTTCCGCGAGCGGTGTAATCTTTTTCCAGATCTCCGCGGCTTCCTTGCCCTGCGCGACATATTGGATATTGACGAGGTCGGCGTCGGAGCCTGCGACGAAAACCTTCTCCGCGCTGGCGAGGCCCTGGGCGTCGAGGGCGGCGATCACGCCGCGCGCCATGCCGCTGTTGTTGCAAATGACGGCGTCGATCCTGTTGCCGAACTTGGTCAAGAGGTTCTCCGTCGTCGCCATCGCCTTGTCGGGCAACCAGCCTTCATGCGATTGGTCGGCGACAAGCCTGAGATCGGGGTTGGCCTTGAGGACCTCGAGCACCCCGCTGCTCATCGCGTTGGCGTTGGAATCGCCCGGCTGCCCGCGGATCAGCACGACATTGCCCTTGACCGGTCCGTCGCCCGATCCGTGTTTGGCCTTGAGCCATGCCACCATCGCCTCGGCCTGAAGCTTGCCGACGGCCCAGCTGTCCTGCATCACCATGGCGTCGAGGGGGCCGTTGACCAGCATCGCATCGTAACCGACCACTTTCACCCTGGCCTTGTGCGCGGAGGTGACCATGCTGCCGGCGGTGCCGGTGTTGACCGGCTGCAACACGATGACCTGCGCGCCCTGCGACAGCATGTTCTCGAATGCCGCGAGCTGCGTCTGTTCGTCGTTGTTGGCGGAGTTGAAGATCACCTCGGCGCCCAGCGCTTTGGCCCTGGCGAGGAAGGCGGCCTTGTCGCGCTGGTAGCGCTCCTCCTGCATGGTCTTCAAGAGAAAGCCGATCTTGATCTTGTCGGCGGCGCCGGCCGGATTGACCGACAGGGCAAAGGGCATGGCCAACAGCGCCGCCATGCCGCCCAGGACAAGCCTGCGGTGAAATTTCATGATGCCTCTCGAAAACCCGTGCCGTCTCATGCCCGCCCCCGTTCAACTGGCTGGCATCGTAACCGCTGAGCCGCGTGCCGGAAGGGGTCAAACGGGTTTTCGAGCAGCAAATTCACATCTGTTCGTTGTCGGAAATGGATCAAACCCGGATCCGGACAGGCGAATGACCAGACAACCCGTCGGGAAATCAAGAAGATCGCCAAGGCCATCAGCTCCGGCGAATCTCGTGCGCATTCGCAATATCATCATCCGTGCGCGACTTCACGAAGGTCATACGCTCTTGACCTGCATCAATCGCTGATCGACGAGGTCGTGCAGAATATCAAAATCATAGAGGCGCGATCATGGCCAAATTGGCGTTTCTCATCTTGATGCTCACGGTATCACTTTCGGCAACGGCGCAGTCTGCTGAAGGCAATCCTTTGATCGGCCGTCAAACGGCGGCGGTCCTTTGCGTTCCTTGCCACCAGATCGGGGAAACCCGTCAAGGCGGTCCCCCGAGCTTCGTGGATGTTGCAAACATGCCGTCCACCACAGCTCTTTCCTTGAAGGTATTTCTCCGCTCAAATCACAACGAAATGCCTAATCTGATAATCCCTGACGCCGAGACCGACGACTTGATCGCCTATATTCTCAGTCTCAAGCAGCCGCCCGCGCCAAACCGACGGTGATGTCACGCGCACCATAACGACGGCATCCAATCGCGCGGCCACAAAAGCAAGCCCGCATGATTTCAGCAGGTGCGTACATTCGCTTGACGATGGCCGGAAGCATCGAGCCCGCAAGCACCTGACGAACCGGACTGTGGAGGCGGCGCAGGGTACCTTAGTTGAGGCGCAGGGTACTTCGTCGCGGTCCTCGCTCTCCGAGCCGGCTCATGGCGCTTCTCGCATGATCCGCTGGAGTTCAGAAAGGCGCCGCTGCCGCAACCGATCTGAACGCAGCGATCGCCTTCCGCGCGCTGTCCCCTTGCACAGATCAGCGGGCACACCCGATCCGGCTTGTTGCGGACGGCATCGAGGGCATCAAGGCTGGCAAGTTTGACATCGAATTGGGTTTTCGCATTCTTGTTGAACAGCTCGAGCGCTTTTCTGGAGCTGTCGTCCCAATTGCCGTCGACGTTCCCCGAATTGCAGCCGACGCGTTTCAGATGGGCCTGCAGCAGTCGCGTGATGTCGGCCTGACCGAGTTGGGGAGAGGAAGCCGGCGCGGCCTGTGGGGTCTGGCCGGGCGTCAGCGCGGCGGTCTTCTCGGCATCCTCCTGGGCGGCGCGTTTGGCCTGTTCGACCTGAAGCTGAGCCTCCGCAATCGCCTGACGTTTGGCTTCCGCGACCTGCTGCCGGGCAGTGTCGGCCTGCTGCTGTGCAAGCTCTACCTGCTTTTTGGCGTCTTCCAGTTCCTTCTTCGCCTGCTCGGAGAGCTTTTGCTTGTCCTCGGCGCTCTGACGCGTCTTCGTATCTTCGAGTTGCTTGCGCAGCTCCTCGGCCTTCGCGGCCGCCTGCTCCTCGGCGTTACGCCGCGCATCGTCGGCCTTGGCGTGGGATTGCTGCGCCGCCAATAGTTTGCTGTTCTGCGCGCGCGCGAGGTTCGCATAGAGGCCGGTGGGATGGCTGGCGAGGAATGAATCCCAAGCTTCCTTGGTTCCGATTTGCGCGGTGAGCTCGTAATCGACACGCGCTTGGGCGTCGGAATCGACCGGTTTGGCGATCTGCGGAACCAGCGCCATGGTTTCGCCGCCGAGCGATCCGTAGACGAACGGCTCCTGCCGATTGCCGGTGCTCTTGAGCACGTCGTCGCGAACGCGGCCGAACGCAAGCCGGACATCCAGGCCAGGGACCGTGAGGTTCTTCAGCAGCGCCGTGGTGAACGGGCTATGCTCGCCGTCGCCATCGTCCGCCGTCGACCCGGCCTTGGCGGCATAGGCGACCAGGGTATCCGTGCTGGCGGGTTCGACCTTGCCCAGACCGGAGGTGACCGCGCGACTGGCGACCGTGCGTTCCCTGCGCATTTTGGTGGCAAAGGGATTGTCGCGGCAGGCGTCGAGGATGACGAGCCGCAATCGCTTGGCGCCGTCCGTCGACGACACCAGTCGCTCCAGCGTGATCGCTTCATCATCGGCGTCGCGGTCGCTGGCCAGCCGTGCATCGACCGGAATGAGATAATTGGTGCCGCTGATTTCGAGGCCGTGGCCGGCGTAATAGATAACCGCGATATCGGCCTGGTCGGCTGTCGCCTCGAACTTGCGGATCGAACGCTTGAACTCGAGATTGCCGACGTTGAGCTGGACTTCGACGGAATCGAAACCCGCATCCTTGAACATTTTGGCAACCGCGCTCGCATCCCGCGACGGGTTGGGAAGCTGCGGAACGGTCTGGTAGGTCGAGTTGCCCACGATCAGCGCCACGCGCTTCTCGGCAAAAGCGCAGTCGGGCGCGAGAACCATCGACAGGATGGCCCCCATGGTTGCTGCCGCCAATAAGACCTGACGCCTGATCATTGTCATTCCCGCGCGGGATAGAAACTCTGCGACAGTCTAGGCCTTATCTTTACGTTTTTCACCGCATCCGATCAATCTCATCATGCCGTTCGCGCCACTTTGGTCAGGCGTTCTGCTCAAATTCATTTCACGCGAGAAGGACAGAAGGGAGACGACCTGCCATTTCCCCTTCTTCCGTCCCGGCGCATTTTCCGAAGAAAAATGCGCCGCAATCCGACGCAATAATGTGACGTGCATCACGCCCGGTCGAAGCCGTCGGCAATAGCCGCGGCGGCCGCCGGATGTCCGCTTCCGGGGCACAAAACCGACATCCATTGTGAGCTCGCAGCTTAGGTACTCTTGCCCACCCCGCGCTGCCCCCGCCGCCGCTCCACAGTGATCTCCGCCAAAATCGACATCGCGATTTCCTCCGGCGTGATGGCGCCGAGATCGAGACCGGCCGGGGCCTTGATGCGGTCGATGGCTGACGCCTCGATGCCTTCCGCGATCAGTTTCGCGCGCAGCGCCGCCATCTTGCGGCGGCTGCCGACGAAGGCGTGGTAGGCGGCTTCCGTCGCAACCGCCGTCCGCAGCGCGGCTTCGTCGCCCTTGCCTTGGGTCGAGACCACGATGAAGCGTTTTGCCTGGTTGAGGTTTCCCAGCGCAAAACCGTCGATCAGCATGTCGGCGTCGGGCGTCTCCGGCAGGTCGGCCGCCGGCGCCGCGACCGTGACGTGGTAGCCGAGCTGGCGGGCTTGCACGGCGAGCGACAGCGCCACCGGGCTGCCGCCGAGAATGACCAGCGAGGGATGCGGCAGCACCGGTTCGACGAACACGTCCATGGTGCCCTTGCTCGGGCACATGTTGGTCGCGAAGCGCACGCCGTCGCGGTTCTCGCCGGGCTTGACGCCAAGCTCGGCCAAAAGATTTTCCGGCTGCACCGAGACCATGCGCGGCTCGCCGTCGGCGAGCGCGTCGCGCGCGGCCTTCAGCACCGCGCCGCGGACGCAGCCGCCGCCGATCCAGCCCGCGACAATCGTTCCGTCGGGACGGATGATCGCTTTCGCCCCAGCCTTCGCCGCCGTCACCGACACCGTCCGCACCACAGTGGCGAGCACAAAGGCCTGCTCGGCGGCCTTGAGCTGCGCCACCAGATCCATCACTTCGACGTGCTTGGTCACAGGCGATGATCCTTTACTCACAGCTTCGCCAGATAGGGTTCAAGCTCGGCCAGGCTTTTCAGCGTGTTGGCGGGCGCATAGAGATCGATATGGGGCAGTGCGGCCTTGATGCCCGCGGCTTCCGGCGCGTAGCCTTCCCACGCCATCATCGGATTGAGCCAGACGATGCGGCGGCAGCGTTTTGCGAGCGCCGCCATCTCGCGGCCGAGCAGCCTGGCGTCGCCGGTTTCATAACCATCCGACACGATCATCACGCAAGAGCGCGAATGCAGCACCCGCGCGGCGTGCCAACGGTTGAACGTGGCCAGGGATTCGCCGATCCTGGTGCCGCCGCCCGCGCCCTGCGCCATGATCGAGAGACGGTCGAGCGCGCGGCCCGCATCCTTTTCCTTCATCGCGTCGGAGACATAGGCGAGCCGGGTGTGGAACAAAAACGCCTCGGCCTCACGGAATTCATCGAGCACGCCGTGGATGAAGCGCAGGAACACGCCGGTATACATGCTCATCGAGCCGGAAGCGTCGAGCAGCATGACGAGCCGCAGCGGCTTTTCCTTGCGCTGCCGCTTGACGAGCGAGATCGGCACGCCGCCATGGCTGATATTGCCGTGGATCGTCCTTCGGAGGTCGAGCCGGTAGCCGCGCCGGCGCGCCATATCACGCCGGGTCAGCCGCGTGCGCATGGTCCTGGCCAGTCGCGCCGCCACTTCATGGGCCTGCTCGATCTGCGCGGGGTCGGCCATCTTGCGGAAATCGATTTCCGAAAGGTTGTCGGCGCGCGAGGCGCCTTCCCTGCGGCCTTCGCCGGCGCGTTCCGGCGCGTCGTCGTCGACGGAGGGAATTTGATCGGTGGCCGCTCCGCCCGCGGCCGGCTCTGATTTCTGCTCCTGCAGGCTCTTCAGCGAGGGACTGTTGGCGGCCTTCGCCGTGCCAATCGTCATCGACCGCGACCGCACGCGTTTTCCCAGCCAGAACGCATCGAACAATCCATCGAACTTGTCCCAGTCGGCCTTGCGTGCCGAGAACAGGTGCTTGAGCGCGACGCGCAGCAGGCCCGGTTTGTCGGCATAGCCGGCCGCCATCAGCGCCACCGCATCCCGGCCCTCCTGCAGGCCGACGGCAAAACCGGCCTCGCGCAGGGTTTTCAGAAACCCGGCAAGCTTCGCGGCGACGAGGCGTGAGACCTCGTCGATCTCGTCATAGTCCGGATTGGGGCCGCAACAGCTCATGCGACTTTCCCCAACAGGCGTTCGGTGACCTCGCGCGTCAGGCGCGAGCTGTCCTCATGGGTCTTGACCAGACACATCAGCGTCTCGTGCACCGTCTCGGGCACCTCGCGCAGGTCGCGCACGCCGATGCCGACCAGCGCCGCGGCCCAGTCCAGCGTCTCCGCCACGCCCGGCACCTTGCGCAGCTCTTCTTTCCGGATGCCCTCGACCATGCGCGCGATCTGCAGCGACAGCGAGGCGCTCGCACCATCGATCCGCGCCATGATGATGCGGGCCTCGCGATCGACGTCGGGATAATCGACATAATGATAGAGGCAGCGGCGGCGCAGCGCGTCGGACAATTCGCGGGTGCCGTTCGAGGTCAGCACCACATGCGGAATCGTAACGGCTGAGATCGTCCCGAGTTCCGGGATCGAGACCTGGAAATCCGACAACAGTTCGAGCAGGAACGCCTCGAATTCGTCGTCGGCGCGATCGATTTCGTCGATCAAGAGCACCGGCGGCCTGTCGCGCCGGATCGCGGCCAGCAACGGCCTTTCAAGCAGGTATTTTTCCGAAAAAATCTGATCCTCGATCGCGTCGGCGTCCTCGCCGCGATGCGCCTGGATCGACAGCAACTGCCGCTGGTAGTTCCATTCATAGAGCGCGGCCGATTGATCGAGCCCCTCATAGCACTGCAGCCGGATCAGCTCGGTGGCGTGAACCGAGGCCAGCGCCTTCGCCACCTCGGTCTTGCCGACGCCCGCTTCGCCTTCGAGCAGCAGCGGACGCCGCAGCAATTGCATCAGCGAGATCGCCGTCGCAAGCTCCCCGTCGGCGATATAGCCGCAAGCCGCAAGCGCATGCGCGATCTCCTCGCGGGTTTTCATGGCCAGTGCGTTATCCTCTTCGCTGCATCTTCTCCCCTCTCCCCGCGAAGCGGCGGGGAGGGGTCGGGGGTGGGGGGTCTATCGGCAGGAACCGCTGCTTCGGTGAACGCCGCGCTACCCCCCACCCCCGAGCCCTCCCCGCCACGCGCGATGCGCGTGGAGGGAGGGGAGCTCATGACCTCATCCTGAGGAGCATCGCGAAAGCAATGCGTCTCAAAGGATGAAGCCAGTGAAGCAGCAATCATGCTACGCGAACACTCCCAAACTCTTCGCCGCCCTCCAGTTGCGCCAGTAGTCGTGCGGCATCTGGATGTGGGTACTCCCCAGGAACGAGAAGGCGTCGTTGACGGCGTTGGAGAACGCCGGCACGCCGCCGACATTCGGGCTCTCGCCGACGCCCTTGGCGCCGATCGGGTGATGCGGCGACGGCGTCACCGTGAAGTCGGTCTCCCAGTGCGGCGTCTCGACCGCGGTCGGCATGAAGAAATCCATGAACGAACCGGTCACCACGTTTCCCGTGTCGTCGTAGCGGATTTCCTGGCCCATCGCGATCGCAAACGCTTCGGTCAGCCCGCCATGCACCTGGCCCTCGATGATCATCGGGTTGATGCGGGTGCCGCAATCGTCGAGCGCGTAGAAGCGCCTGACCTTGTAGACCCCGGTATCGACGTCGATGTTCATCACGCAGATATAGGCGCCGAACGGATAGGTCATGTTGGGCGGATCGTAATAGCTCACCGCCTCCAGCCCCGGCTCCATGCCCGGCGGCACCGAATTGTAGGCCGCCCAGCAGATGTCCTTCATCGACATGGTTTTCTCGGGCAGACCCTTGACGCGGAAACCGTCGATGTCCCATTCGAGGTCGTCTTCGTGCACTTCGAGCTTGTAGGCGGCGATCATCTGCGCCTTGGCCTTGATCTTGCGCGCCGCCATGGCGATCGCCGCGCCCGCCACCGGCGTCGAGCGCGAGCCATAGGTGCCGAGCCCGTAAGGCGCGGTATCGGTATTGCCTTCCTCCACCATGATGTTGTCGGCGGGGATTCCGATCTCGGTGGCGATGATCTGCGCCCAGGTGGTCTCGTGGCCCTGGCCGTGGCTCTTGGAGCCGACCCGGGCGATGCCCGCGCCGGTCGGATGCAGGCGGATCTCGCAGGAATTGAACATCGCTATCCCCAGGATGTCGCAATTCTTCGATGGACCGGCGCCGACGATCTCGGTGAAGAACGACACGCCGACGCCCATGATCTCGCGGGTCTCGCCGCGCTTGAACGCCGCGCGCTTCTCAGCCTGCTCCTTGCGCAGCTCGGCATATTTCGACCGTCTCCATCATCTTCTTCATGGCGGTATGGTAGTCGCCGGAATCGTATTCCCAGCCCGAGCGCCGAGTGATATGGGAACTGCTCCGGCCTTGATGAAATTCTTCAGCCGCAGCTCGGCCGGGTCCATCCCGAGTTTCTGGGCCAGGATGTCCATCCCGCGCTCGATGCAGTAAGCGGCTTCGGTGACCCGGAACGAGCAGCGATAGGCGACGCCGCCCGGCGCCTTGTTGGTGTAGATGCCGTCGACCGACAAATGCGCGGTCGGGAAGTCATAGGAGCCGGTGACGATGTTGAAGAAGCCGGCCGGCCATTTCGACGGATCGGCGCAGGCGTCGAACGCGCCGTGATCGGCGAGCACATGGACGCGCAAGCCAGTGACCTTGCCGTCCTTGGTCGCGGCGATTTCGGCCGTCATGTGGTAATCGCGCGCGAACGAGGTCGCGGTCAGGTTCTCGATGCGGTCCTCGACCCATTTGACGGGCTTTCCGGTGACGATCGAGGCGACAGCGGCGCAGATGTAGCCGGGATAGGCGCCGACCTTGTTGCCGAAACCGCCGCCGATATCGGGCGAGATCACGTGGATCTTCTGCTCCGGCAGTTTCGCGATCAGCGACACCACGGTGCGGATCACATGCGGCGCCTGGAAGGTGCCCCAGATCGTCAGCTCGCCCCTGATCTTGTCGAACGAGCAGACGCACTGGCAGGTCTCCAGCGGCGACGGATGGGTGCGGTGATAGGAGATCATCTCCTTGATCGTGACCTCCGCCTTGTGGAACGCGGCGTCGGTCAGGTCCTTGTCGCCGACCGTCCACTCGAAGATGTGGTTGTGATGCTTGCGCGGCCCGTGCGCGCCAGTGGTCTTGCCGGCAAGATCCTCGCGCAGCACCGGCGCATCCTTGTCCATCGCCTTGAACGGATCGATCAAGACCGGCAGCGGCTCGTATTCGACCACCACCTTGTTGATGCCGTCGTCGGCGGCATAGCGGTCGGTCGCGACCACGAAGGCGACCTCCTGGTTCTGGAACAGCACCTTGCCGTCGGCCAACACCATCTGCACGTCGCCGGCGAGCGTCGGCATCCAGGCGAGGTTGACGGTCTTCAGCGTCTCGGCGGTGATCACCGCCAACACGCCCGGCACCTTCAGCGCCTCTTCGCTGTTGATCGATTTCACCCGCGCATGGGCATGCGGCGATCTGACAAAATCGCCGTGCAGCATGCCCGGCAATTTGACGTCGTCGACATAGTTGCCCTTGCCTTGCGTAAAGCGAGTATCCTCGACGCGCTTGCGCTTGCAGCCCATGCCTTCGAGGGCGGCGGTGCGTTGTTCCCGCGTGGGAGTCATGTCGTTCATTCCGCGGCCTCCTTGAATTCGACGCCATTGATCTTGTCGGCGGCGTACTGGATCGCCCTGACGATGTTCTGGTAGCCGGTGCAGCGGCAGATATTGCCCGAGATGCCCATCCGGATTTCTTCTTCCGTGGGCCTGGGGTTTTCCTTGAGCAGCCGCTGCGCGCGCACGATCATGCCGGGCGTGCAGAAGCCGCATTGCAGCCCGTGCATCATGCGGAAGCCTTCCTGCAAGGCCGACAGCGAACCGTCGGCATTGGCGACGCCTTCGATGGTCAGGATCTCGGACCCCTGCGCCTGCACCGCGAACACCGTGCAGCTCTTCACCGACATGCCGTCGAGATCGACGGTGCAGGCGCCGCAATGGGTGGTCTCGCAGCCGATATGGGTGCCGGTGAGCGACAGGTTCTCGCGCAGGAAATGCACCAGCAGCGTGCGCGGTTCGACGAGGCCTTCGACCTCGGCGCCGTTCACCTTCATGGTCATGTGGGTTTTTGCCATGTGCTCGCTCCTTCACTTGGCTCGGGTCGCGGCGCGCTGCAGCGCCCGCGTCACCATGATGCCGCCGACATGCTTGCGGTATTCGACCGGCCCGCGGGCGTCCGCTGCCGGCGACATGATCGCTTCCGCCGCTGCCGCGGCCTTTTTCAGCGTGGCCGCGTCGAGGCTGGTTCCGATCACCGCCTTCGCGGCATCCGTGGCGAGCAGCGGCGTTTCGTGCAGGTTGGTCAGGCCGATCGCGCAGGACGCGACCTTGCCGCCCGCCATCGTCAGCACCACGGCGGCCGCGGCCGTGGCGTAGTCGCCGACCTTTCGTTTCAGTTTCTCATAGGCGTAGCCGTGGCCGGCGGCAGGCACCGGAATCGAAATCGCGGTCAGGATCTCGCCGGGCTCGAGCGCGGTGAAATAGGCGCCCTGGTAGAATTCGCTTGCCGCGACCTCCCGCGCCCCGCCTGCCCCCTCGAGCCGATAGTTGGCGCCGAGCATCATCATCAGCGCCGGCATGTCGTTGCCGGGATCGCCATTGGCGACATTGCCGCCGATCGTGCCCATGTAGCGCACCTGCGGATCGGCGATCAGAAGCGCGGTTTCGTGCAGGATCGGCAGCGATTTCGCGATCTCGTCGGATGCCAGCAGCTCATGCTGGGTGGTCATCGCGCCGATCACGATCTTGTTGCCGTCGCGGCGGATGCCCTTCAAGCCGTCGATCCCATGCAGATCGACCAGATGCTCGGGGGTGGCGAGCCGAAGCTTCATCATCGGGACCAGGCTATGGCCGCCGGCAAGGGGGCGGGCTTCGTCGCCCAGGGTCGAGAGCAGTTTGACCGCGTCGGCCAAGGTCGCAGGCCGGTGATAGCTGAACGGGCCAGGGATCATCGTCTCCTCCATGCGTCTTTATGTTTTTGAAAACAGACGTTGCGTGGAGGCTGTTCCCGGAATTTTTCACAGACAAGGCGGCGACGGCGGCCGCGTCACCGATTGAGATAATTCGCACGAAATACGGATATCCGCGCACGAAATGCGTCAGGGGTTGCGACCTAACGGACCTACCCGCTTTCCGCTCTTCGCGGGAAGCGGTGAAGTATGAATTCAGGCGTGGTGATTGCGCCGGGCGAGACCCAACCGGGCCTTGACCTCGGCGATCTTGGCGCGGCTCACGGGAACGCGGTGCGGCGACGGGCCATCGAGCTCGATCACGGCGCCGTCACCTTCCTTGCGCACGAAGGTGACGTGCGGGATCGCCACGATATGGCTGCGGTGGACCCGGACGAACAGGCCGGGATCGAGCTGCGCCTCGGCTTCCGAGATCGACCACGGGCACATCCGCTCGCGGGTGCCGTCATGCACCCTGGTATAATGGGCGTCGGCCCGGACGCTGCGCACATCCGCGGTATCGATGAAGTGCGTGCCGTCGGCGCCCTCGACCGGGAGCCGGGGCGCCGGCGCCGGCGCGCGGCGGCTGGCCGAGACCGCCGAGCGGAGCCGACGTCAGGCGCGGGAAGCTGGCGGCGGCTCCCGCATCGGGGGATGCCGCGGCGAGGGTCGCTTCCGCGACCGGGTCGGTGCGCGGCGGCCGCCGTTTGCCGGCGCGGATCGGGCACCAGCGACAGCAGGAAGCCCGCCGCGATCACGAAGCACAGCACGGCCACGACCACCGAGAGGATTTGCGGCGACGCGGCCAGTCCCCCGGCCAGCTGGTGATGGGCGGCTTCCGGCGCGCGGGACAAAATGCATGCCATGCATCGCGGTGTAGTGCATGCCGGATACCGCGATGCCGAATGCGATCGCGCTTAAGGTCAACCGGATGCCGTCCTGGCGGGCGAGGAAGGCGCGCAGGCCGCCATAGGCCGCGGCGATCGCGATCACAACCGACAGCAGGACCATCGCGCCGTCGTGCTCAATGGCGAAATTGCCGGCCAGCCCATGGATGCCGACATAATGCATGCTGACGATTCCGGCCCCGAGCAGCACCGCCGAGGAGATCACGCGCCGCTGCGACGGCTCGCCGATGCTGAGGAAGAACAGGGAAACGCCGACCACCAGCGCGCAGATCAGGAACGAGACGATGGTGGGAAGCACGAGATAGGCGGCATCGGCCGGAATCGGCGCCGCCAGCATGCCGACGAAGTGCATGGTCCAGATGCCGATGGCGAGGAAGCCGGCCGCGCCCGAGAGCAAGACGCGACGGCTCACGCCCGGCGTCCCGCGGATGCGGGCCGCGAGGCCGAAACCGGTGTAACCTCCCAGGATCGCGATCACCACCGAGAGCGCGACGAGATAGGGATCGTGTCCTTCGAACATGACCTTCTCGGCCGCCCGTCTCCACGGACGTGCCTCCTCCCGGGTTCAAGTTTATCGGCGGCTGAGGAAATGACAATGAGGTGCGAGAGCGTCCGAGCGCTCTCGCTGCTAGGCCGCCCGGATCGATCCGAGGAAACTGTCGACCTCGATCTTGAGCTTTTCAGACTGCGACGACAATCCGTTCGACGCCTCCAGCAATTTGGATGCGGCGAGGCCCGTTTGGTTTGCCGCCTGTGTGACGCCCTGGATGTTCTCTTTGACGTCGCCGGTGCCGATGGCGGCCTGCTGAACGCTACCGGCAATCTCGCGCGTTGCCCCGTTTTGCTGGTCGACGGCACTCGCGATCGCGCCGGAAATCTCGTTGATCTCCGCGATGGTGCCGACGAAGGCCTGGATCGCGGTCACGGCCTCTCCGGTCGCAGTCTGGATGTCCTGGATTTGCGCGGAAATTTCCTCCGTCGCCTTCGCCGTCTGATTGGCCAGCGCCTTCACTTCGCTCGCAACCACGGCAAATCCGCGGCCGTGCTCGCCGGCGCGCGCGGCCTCGATCGTGGCATTCAGCGCGAGCAGGTTAGTCTGGCTGGCGATGCTCTGGATCAGAGTCACCACTTCGCCGATCTTCTGCGTGCCGGATGCAAGTCCATCGACAACGACATTGGTGCGTCGCGCTTCATGGACGGCTTTTTCCGCGATTTCCGCCGAGCGGGTTACCTGTTTGCCGATCTCGCCAATTGAAGCCGTCAGTTCCTCGGTGGCCGATGCGACGGTTCCGACGCTGCTCGAAGCCTGTGTCGACGCCGTCGCGGCCGCAGCCGCTTGCCGCGCCGTTTCTTCGCTGCTGCTGCTCATCGTTGCGGAGATGGCCTGCATCTCACCCGCCGCGACCGCAACGGCCTGGACGATATGGCCGACTTTCAGCTCGAACTCGGACGCCAGATTGCGCCGCGCAGCGTCGCGCTCCTGCTTGGCCAGGCGATCGGCTTCGACCCGGGAGGCCTGGGCGCGGGCTTCGGCGGAGTGGGCCGTCTCCACCTCGGCGGTTTTCTGCGCCGTGGCTTCGAACAGCTGCGAGAGCTTGTGCGCGAGCCAGACCAATACGGCGGCCTCCATCACCAGAATGACGGCGTGGAGAACGACGCGCCCGAGATCGGTGCCGCCTGGAAAGATCGCCGCCGGGAGCAGAAAATTCAGGACGAGATGGTGGAGTGCAACCGCAACGGTGCCGATCACGATCGGTCGATAGTCGCAATAGGCGACCAGTAGCGCCAGCGCCGCGAAGAAATACATGTGCACGTCGATCTGCCAGGGGTGCCCCGACAGCTCGAACACCAGCACCGAGACGCCGCCCATCAGCGCGACGGCAAATGTCAGGCGGGTCGACAGCCCGTTGCCCGCCATGCGCCATGATACGGTCGCGGCGGCGGCGAACACCGTCATGAAAACCGCCGGCAGCAGCCATTCGGATCCGCGCACCATTCCGATCGCGATGGCGATCGGAAGGTGTAGCCAGAGCAGCGCGATCAGCGCCTTGCTGGTGGTTTCGCGCAGCGCTTCGAGGTCCTTGCTCTCGACGATCATGTTCAAGTTCCCTTGGGCCTATTTGGTGAGGCAGGCGGCGATCGCCCGCGGGTCGATGGTGAGCCAGACGCCGGACTCGCGCAGCCTCGTCAATCCGTCATGGCTGTCGGGCTGCACCACGAGAATCGAGGGAACGGCGGTGATCCTGACAATGGCGGCATTGGCGGAAACGGCTGCGGCGAAAATTTCCTGGGTACTCCACCAGGGCGGGAAGGCGACGGCTACAACTTCGGCGCCGGGCCGGACCTGCAACGACAGCGCCGCTATCGCGAAAAAACTCGCGATCAGTAGACCGATGGCGTTGAACCATGCTGGCCAACGGGATGGCGTGATGTCTTGAGTCCGCTCCATCCGGCAAATGCATACGCGAATAAAGCTAATTGCCGGTAAATGCGCAGCTTCCTGCAGGTATCGACGCACTGCTCGCGATCACAGAGCCCGCAAAAACGGCGAAGCAGCGCCATTCGGCGGCCTGCCGAGAATCTATCGCGATGCAACAAGCACAGCCGGATGCACAGCGGGCCTCCTCCGCCGCCGCACTCCAAAGCGCGGCGGCGGAAATGACGATCGAGCAGTGGCTGCCCCTCACACGATCCCCGCCGCGACCTGTCCGCGCAACCGCTCCAGGCTGAGCAGCGTGTTGGCGCAGGCCTCGGCGACCTCGACGCCCTTGGTGGCGAAATGCTTGCGGAAGAACTCGAAATGCGCCGCGGTCTCGTTGAACTGCTGCGGCGACACCACCGCCGAGAACACCGGCACCTCGGTGCGCAGCTGCACATCCATCAGCGCCTTGATCACGGTTTCGGCGATATATTCGTCGTCGATCACGAGCCCGGCCGCCACGATCGCGGTGTAGCGCCTGGTCTTGGCGAGCAGCTGTACGTGCAGCGGGATCTCGAACGAGCCCGGCACCTCGAACACGTCGATCTGCGCGCGCGCGATGTGGCGCGCCTCGATCTCGGCGAGGAAAGCATCGCGGCATTCCGCCACCACGTCGCGATGCCAGGCGGACTGCACGAAGGCGACCCGCTGCGGTTTTACGAAGCGCGGATGCGCCGGCGGCTGTTCGACGGTTTCGGAGGGTTCTCTTGCCTCGGCAGGCTCTTGCGACATCTGTTTCATGGCCTATCGGCTAGAGCGAGACGACTTTTCGTTGAATCGTCATCTCGCTCTACCTTTTTGTTTGAGCATGGTCTTTTCGGAAAACCGGTGCCCACTTTGCGCTAACGCCGCCCTCCGGGTCCGGATCATGCTCCGCCGCGATGCGGGCGGCCCCGAAGCGAACTATGCCGAACGGCCGCGCCTGCAGCAAGGCGTTCGGCCATCGGGAACCGGGATCTCTCCAGCGCGCAAAAGCCAGCCGCCGCGCGAATCGAAAGCGGGATTCGGCCTGCAAAAAATTAACGATTAAGGCGCGCCGCTATTCTGATTCCGGTTTGTTCTCATGACAAAAGTTAACGGCCGTGAAGAGCTGTGGACGATTTGAGCTTTGCCTGTGGATGGACTCCCCGTGCCGTTGCGCGGATTCCGCAAATCACATCACTTCGTCCCGGCAGGCCCTGATCCCAACGCGGGTTGGACCATCGGGGAATTGCAGTCGGCGGCAACGCGCAAGCGCATGTCGGCGCGCCGCGTGCGTATCACATTCGTATCGAATTTCGTAAAGACAAGGTCGAGACGGCATGTCCCTCCTCGAAGGCATTATCGATTCCCGGAACAATCCGCTCGCGGTGGTCGAAGATATCGCCGCCGATAACAACTGGTCGTTCGAACGCTCCGGCGAAGACGAGGTGACGATCGTCTCCAAGGGCGACTGGACCGATTACCAGCTTTCCTTCACCTGGATGGGCGAGATCGAGGCGCTGCACCTCGCCTGCGCCTTCGACATGAAAATCCCGCCGCCGCGCCGGGGCGAGGTGCAGCGGCTGATCGCTGGTATCAACGAGCAATTATGGGTCGGGCATTTCGATATCTGGACCCACACCGGCATGATCATGTATCGCCAGGCGCTGGTGCTGCCGGGCGGGATCACAGCCTCGACCGCGCAATGCGAGACCATGCTGGTCAGCGCGATCCACGCCTGCGAGCGCTATTATCCGGCGTTCCAGTTCGTGGTCTGGGCCGGAAAATCGGCGACGGAAGCCATGAGTGCGGCGATGTTCGACACCGAGGGCGAGGCGTAGGTTTTCGCTGACGCTTCCCCGGCATCGGTGTCGTCCCCGCGAACGCAGGGACCCATACGCCGTGACGGCAATTGTGTCGTACAACGCTTGTTGCAGATTTCTCAATGAACTAGAACCGCCTGTGGTTATGGGTCCCTGCGTTCGCAGGGACGACAAATTATTCGTGGTGACATCTTGGATACGAGCAGCGCCTTAAAGAACATCTCAGGCACCATCGTCCTCGCCGGCGCGGGGAAGATGGGCGGTGCGATGCTGTCGGGCTGGCTGGCGCAGGGGCTTGCCGCCAAAAGCGTTGTCGTGATCGAGCCGCAGCCCTCCGACGAGATCCGCGCGCTGGCGGCGAAGGGCGTGCGCCTCAATCCGTCGCCCAGGGATGCGGGCCAGGTCGCCGCGCTGGTGGTTGCGCTGAAGCCGCAAGCCTTCCGCGAAGCAGGGCCTGGCCTGAAACCGTTCGCCGGACCTGCCACGCTTATCGTGTCGATCATGGCGGGAACGACGATCGCGTCGATTGCCGAGGTCTTGATCGGCAAGAATTTGGGCGGCAGCGTGGTGCGCGCCATGCCCAATACGCCGGCCGCGATCGGCCGCGGCATCACGGTGGCGGTGGCGGCGAACAATGTCGGGCCTGCGCAACGCGCCGTCGCCGATGCGCCTGCTGCGCGCCACCGGTTCGGTCGAGTGGGTCGAGGATGAGGGCTTGATGGACGCGGTGACCGCGGTCTCCGGCTCCGGTCCGGCCTATGTGTTTCTCCTCGCCGAAGAGTTGGCGCGCGCCGGCGTCGAGGCCGGCCTGCCCGAGGCGCTTGCGACCAAACTCGCGCGCGAAACCGTCGCTGGCTCCGGCGAATTATTGCATCGCTCGGAAGTTTCCACCGCGACGCTGCGCCAGAACGTCACCTCGCCCGGCGGCACCACGGCGGCCGCGCTCGAGGTGCTGATGGGACAGGGCGGCATGCAGCCGCTGTTGATACGCGCGGTCGCCGCCGCGACGGAGCGCTCGAGGCAACTGGCGAAGTAGATCACGTCGGGCCCCGAGTAAAGGTGCAACGCCACCCACCGTCTTAAGGGTGGGCAGCATTGCACTTTAGAGAGAGGAAGAATTTGCCTTTGCAAAGCCGGCTTTACGGCTGCTTCCGAGACCATCTCGGAAGTCTCATCGGAAAGCTAGCTTCCAGAGGGGTTGAGCGCCGGGTCTTGGCCGCCCACCCAGGATGGGTCCCTTCCACGAAAGCCAAGGCCGTTCGTGTCCGAGCCGTCAAGCGTTCTCGGAGAGACATAGATCGGTCCGTTCCACTGATCATAGGCTCGCCGAAGATCCGACCGATCATAATGCGCTTTGCGCGCGTGATACTCGGACGCCGTGGCCATTTGAACTGCCAATCCAGAAATCAGCAGCGCGCCGAAAATAGTGAGAGCTGTCTTCCGCATGCTCGCCTCCATTGGTTGACATCAGGTCGAGGCAACTGCCTCGCTTCGTGCATCTTGTGTCTTGATGAGACAAAACCATGCCTCATCAACACTGCCCACCATGGCCGAACGCGCTCAGCGTGCGTGTGGTCCACCTCACATTTCACGGAGTCTTGACGGCCAATCGCAGGTCTCTCCTGACATCAAAACATGCTGCGTCAGAATGTCACCTCGCCCGGCGGCACCACGGCGGCCGCGCTCGAGCTGCTGATGGGACCCGACGGCCTGCAGTCGCTGCTGATGCGCGCGGTCGCCGCCGCGACGGAGCGCTCGAAGCAACTGGCGAAGTAGATCGCCAGTCCTCATCCTGAGGAGCCGCGCTTCAGCGCGGCGTCTCGAAGGATGGGCCACGGCGTATCTCCATCCTTCGAGACGCGCGCAAGAGCGCGCTCCTTCAGGATGAGGTCCGTAGTCGTGGCGGCTTCAACCCGCCCCCAGCCGCTTCGTAAACGCCTCGACATTGACGAGACTGCGGGCATGGCGGCCCTCGCCGATGCGGCGCTTGTCGTCGAAGGCTTCGACCTCGAACCGGATCACCCTCCGTTCCACCGCGATCACCCGCGCCGTGGTGCGCACCAATGCGCCGACCGGGGTGGCCGAAAGATGCCGGACATCGACCTCGGTGCCGACCGTGATCCAGCCCGGCTCGAGACAGGGCTTTATGGCGTCGGCGGAAGCGAGCTCCATCTCCAGGATCATCATCGGCGTCGCATAGACCATCGGCATGCCAGCGACGAAATGCCCGACGGTGCGCTCGGGCGGAACGACCAGCCGGCGCTCGGCGCTCATGCCGATCTTGATGACGTCGCGTGCATCCATGGGATTGTCTTTGATAATCCCGTCATTCCGGGGCGCGCGACAGCGCGAGACCCGGAATCTAGAGTAGTCCGGGTCTGGTGCGCTTCGCGACCATCCCGGAATGACAATGCTGCTGATAGCTTGGGCGAGGACAAAGCGGCCTTACTTCTTCGCCGCGGCCGCGCGTTCAACAAAAGTCTTGCCGCCCTTCATCTTGTGGGCCAGCGGCGCCTCGTTGATCTGGATCACGACGGCATCGGCATCGACGCCGAGATTCTTCACCAGCGCCTGGGTGATGTCGCGCATCATGCCGGCCTTCTGTTCATCGGTGCGGCCCGCGGCCATGCTGATGGTAATTTCAGGCATTTTTTGTCACTCCCTTTGTTCTTGCTACGTCACTCTTGCCACGAACACGAACCTCATCCTGAGGAGCGGCCTCTTGGCCGCGTCTCGAAGGATGCGCCTATTGTGCTCATGGTTCGAGACGGCGCAAGTGCGCCTCCTCACCATGAGGATCAATCCCATTTCACTTCATGCCGCGCCAGCACTTCACGCACCCTGGCGACAATCTCGTCCTCTTTGCACGAAAACTGCGCGGGCCGGCTCTCGCGCCATTCCTGGTTGGAGGCAATCGCGGCCGCGGCCTTGGCGCCCTCGATCAGATCCTTGATCTGCACTTCGCCGCGCGCCTTTTCGTCCGAGCCCTGAATGATCACGCAAGGCGAATTGCGGCGGTCGGCATATTTGAGCTGGTTGCCCATGTTCTTGGGGTTGCCGAGATAGAGTTCGGCGCGGATGTTGGCGCTGCGCAAGGTCGCGACCATCTTCTGGTAATCGGCGACGCGGTCGCGGTCGAACACGGTGACCACGACGGGACCGAATTCGGGCTTGGTGTCGAGCTTGCCGAGCATGGTCAGCGCGGCCTGCAGCCGCGACACGCCGATCGAAAATCCGGTCGCCGGCACCACCTCGCCGCGAAAGCGCGACACCAGACCATCATAGCGCCCGCCGCCGCCGACCGAGCCGAAGCGGACGGGACGGCCTTTTTCGTCCTTGGTGTCGAGCAGCAGTTCGACCTCGTAGACGGGGCCGGTGTAGTATTCGAGGCCGCGGACGACGGAGGGATCGATGCGGACTCGATCACCGTAGCCGGAAGCAGCAACAAATTGTCGAATCTGGCTGCCAGTTCGCTGACGCCTTCAGCGCCGGTCTGCATAGTTCGCGCCAACGCAATTCAGCATTCTGCAATCAATTGTCTTCGTCTGGTACCTGTCTCTGCGGATCAGGACTCGAGGCACAGACACACGATCAGGCGAGTCATCGTTGTTCGCAAGCCCGGCCCCCTTCGTGAAGTCGCCGCTCTCGTCCTTGCGGCCTTCACCAAGTAGCTGCGCGAACTCCTCCTTCGCCCAATCGATCAAACTTGTCGATTGCGCGCAGCACCGTCAGCCGGCGTCCGGCATTCTCCTCGCCGCCAAGCCCGATGCTCTCCAGCACGCCATCGAGCACCTTGCGGTTATTCACCTTCACCACATAGCTGCCGCGTGGAATGCCGAGCGCTTCCATCGTGTCCGCCGCCATCATGCACATCTCGGCGTCGGCGGCGCGGCGGACTGACCGCCAGAGCCGTGCCACCGTATCGGCGTCGAACTGCATGAACTGGCGAAAGCGGCCGGGGCCCGGCTTCTCGTTGCGATAGACGTAGCCGAACGCGGTAGCTGCGATAGGGCTTTGGCAGTTTTCAGTTCCGATATCTCTCGGCGACATAGCGCGCCAGCGGCGCGGTCAGGTCGTAGCGCAGCGAGATCCACTGCTCGTCGTCGTCCTGGAACGAGAACACGCCCTCGTTGGGCCGGTCCTGGTCGGGCAGGAATTTGCCGAGCGCGTCGGTGTATTCCATCGCCGGGGTTTCCACCGGCTCGAAGCCGTAGCGCTCATAGACTTCGCGGATCTTCTCGACCATCGCGCGCGTCGCCGCGATCTCGGCGGGGCCGCGATCGGCGAGCCCGCGCGGCAGGCGGGCTTTGAGTTTTTGCGGTTTTTTCGGTTTCTCGGCCATGGCCGGCGTTGGTATCAGCCGAGACGCGACGCGGCAACCGGGGTTCTTCCTTCTCCCCTTGTGGGAGAAGGTGGCGCAATCGAGCGGAGCGAGTGGAGCCGGATGAGGGGTTTGCATCTGCGGAGAGAAACCCCTCACCGGCCCTCGTTTCACTCGGGCACCCTCTCCCGCAAGGGGAGAGGGTGAAAGACCCCCTAAGCGCGGCGGCGAGGGAGTGAGTGAGCGTACCTGCCCTACGCCGCGCCGTCGCCGCCGGTCACAGCACCTTTCTGATCCAGTTGTGCGGGTCGGCAGCGCGACCGTACTGGATGTCGACCAGCTTCTTTCGCAGCCCCATCGCGACAGGGCCGGCCGCGCCGCCGCGATGAGAAAATCGCCGCTCGCGGAACACACCTTGCCGATCGGCGAGATGACCGCCGCCGTGCCGCAGGCGAAGGCCTCCTTCAGCCTTCCGCTGGCGGCATCAGTGCGCCACTGGTCGATCGTGTAGGGCTCCTCGCGCACGCGCGTGCCGGAATCCTTCGAGAGCGCGATGATCGAATCGCGGGTGATGCCGGGCAGGATCGTGCCGAGCGGCGGCGTCGAAAGCGAACCGTCGTCGAACACGAAGAAGACGTTCATGCCGCCGAGTTCCTCGATGTAGCGGCGCTCGACCGCATCGAGGAAAACCACCTGATCGCAGCCGTGATCGATGGCCTCGGCCTGCGCGCGCAGGCTCGCGGCGTAATTGCCGCCGCATTTGACGGCGCCGGTGCCGCCGATCGCGGCGCGCGTGTAGTTCTCCGACACCCAGATCGACACCGGCGCAGGTCCGCCCTTGAAATAGGAGCCGACCGGCGAGGCGATGACGGCGAAGATGTATTCCGCGGAAGGCTTCACGCCGAGGAAGACCTCGCTCGCGATCATGAAGGGCCGCAGGTAGAGACTGCCCTCGCCGCCCGGGATCCAGGCGCGGTCGATGCGCACGAGCTGCTCGACCGCTTCGATGAACACAGGCTCGGGCAGCGGCGCCATGGCCATGCGCTCAGCCGAATTGTGGAAGCGCCGGGCATTGGCGTCGGGGCGGAACAGGTTCACGCTCGCCGTCGTCGCGCCTGTAGGCCTTGAGGCCTTCGAAAATCTCCTGCGCGTAGTGCAGGACGGCCGTGGCGGGATCGAGCGGGAAATTCGCGCGGGATTCGACGCGCGCGCCATGCCAGCCCTTCGTCGTGATTGTAGCGGACCACAGCCATGTGATCGGTGAAAATCCGGCCGAAGCCCGGGTTCACGAGCCTTGCCGCGCGCTCCTTCTCGGACGTCGGATTCGTCGCAGGCTGGATTTCGAATTTCAAACTCATTGGCTTGCTTCCCGCTTGTCGGCACCGGCGCTGTTTCTGGCGCCGCCTGTCTCTCCAGGCCTTGCTCGGTTTAATAGGTCTGGACTTCACGACCACAACGCCTCACGGCCGGTTTCCATCGTCGTCATGTCCCTGAGGACATGCTTTTGTGGAAGCGCGGAAGTCCAGTATGTTTGCCGAAATGCCGCTCGACAATCGTACGGTCAACAAATTCGCGGCCCTGGCCGCCTCTCATGGCTTCCTCAGGCCGTTTGGAACATCGCCACGATCGAAACGACTTAATATTTCGTCGTGGTTGGCTATTTTGTAACATTGAACCCAAGATATGTCAATATGACTGACATAAATTTCTCGAACCTGTCCGCCGCCCCTGATTCGAAGGCGAGCGAGGGGCGTTCCGCGGCCACGGCACCAGCCGGTCTGCGCTGGGACATCATCGAGCTTCTGTTCTTCGCCTACCGGGATTTCGTCGGCGACGCCGACCATGAACTCGAGGCCTTCGGCTTCGGGCGGGCGCATCACCGCGTGCTGCATTTCGTCTACCGCTATCCCGGGCTGAAGGTGGCCGATCTGCTCGACGTGCTGCGGATCACCAAGCAATCGCTGGGACGCGTTCTCAAGCAACTGCTCGATGAAGGCTATATCGTGCAGAAGGCCGGCAACAACGACCGGCGGCAACGCCTTCTTTTCGCCACCGCCAAGGGCGAGGCGCTGGTGGCCAAGCTCGCAGGGCCTGCAGACCGATCGGCTCAACCGCGCGCTGCGCGACATCGCCCCGCAAGGCGCAGGATACGGTCCGCCAGTTCCTGCGCGCGATGATCGATCGCGACGATCCCGACAAGGTGCTGGAAACCATCCTCGGAACCGGCAACGCGACCGCAAAGGCAAAGGAATGATGGTAGCTCAGGCTGCAACCGTCGCACGAACGCCGCCGCGGCCGGCCGACGACGCCCCGCATCTGTTGCTGGTCGATGACGACCGCCGCATCCGCGATCTGTTGTCGCGCTTCCTGTGCGGCGAAGGCTACCGCGTCACCACGGCGATGAGCGCGCAGCGACGCCCGCGCCAAGCTGCAACGGCCTGCATTTCGACCTCTTGATCCTCGACGTGATGATGCCCGGCGAAACCGGTTTCGATCTCGCCCGCTTCATCCGCACCTCGTCCTCGGTGCCGATCGTCATGCTGACGGCGCGCCATGAGGCCGAAAGCCGGATCGAGGGCCTGCAGATCGGCGCCGACGATTATGTCGCCAAGCCGTTCGAGCCGCGCGAACTGGTGCTTGCGGATCGGCAATATCCTCAAGCGCACCGCGCCGCCGCCGGTGGAGACGCTGGAGCAGATCGCGTTCGGGCCCTACGTCTATCATCTGGAACGCGGCGAACTTCGCCAGGGCGAGGAGCCCATTCATCTCACCGACCGCGAGCGCGACATGCTGCGCATTCTGGCTCGTGGCGCGGGGCGAGACCGTGCCGCGCAGCGCGCTGACCGGCGACGGCACCGTCAACGAGCGCGCGGTCGACGTGCAGATCAACCGCCTGCGGCGCAAGATCGAGCGCGATCCCGCCAATCCGCTGTTCCTGCAGGCGGTGCGCGGCATCGGCTATCGCCTGGTCGCTTCGCCTTGAGCCGCTTGCCAATGAATCGTGACCGGATCAATTTGTGAACCCTGCCCGATGAGCACGCTCGACACCGGCCTCACGCTGATCCGCACCGCCGCCGGCCGCGTCTCCGCGGCCAACGGCTGGATGGGCAACGCGTTCAAGAGCTGGATGCCGACCGGGCTTTATGCCCGCGCGCTCCTGATCATGATCGTGCCGATGGTGGTGCTGCAATCGGTGGTGGCGTTCGTGTTCATGGAACGGCACTGGAACACGGTGACGCGGCATCTGTCCGCGGCGGTGGTGCAGGACATCGCCGCCCTGATCGACGTCTACAAGGGCTATCCGCAGGACAAGGACCGCGCGCAGTTGCGGCGTATCGCCCAGCAGCGGCTGCAGTTGGTGGTGGATTTCCTCCCCGTCGGCGACATGCCGCCGCCCGGCCCGAAGCCGTTCTTCTCGCTGCTCGACCAGACGCTCTCGGTCCAGCTTGGCCGGCAAATCGGCAAACCGTTCTGGATCGACACCGTCGGCCGCTCCAATCTGGTCGAAATCCGCATTCAGCTCGACGACGCGGTGATGCGCATCTTCGCCCAGCGCAGCGCCGCCTATGCCTCGAATTCGGAGATCTTCCTGTTCTGGATGGTCGGCACCTCGTCGATCCTCCTGATCGTCGCGGTCCTGTTCCTGCGCAACCAGATCAGGCCGATCCTGCGCCTGGCGGATGCCGCCGAGAGCTTCGGCAAGGGCCGCGAGGCGCCCAACTTCCGCCCCCGCGGGGCGCGCGAGGTGCGCCGCGCCGCGCAGGCGTTCCTGGAGATGAAAGCGCGCATCGAGCGCTCGATCGAGCAGCGCACCGCGATGCTGGCCGGCGTCAGTCGCACGATCTGCGCACCATCCTGACCCGCTTCAAGCTCGAACTGGCGCTGATCGGCGACAGTCCGGAAGTCGACGGCATGCGCAAGGACGTCGACGAGATGTCCGGCATGCTGGAGGATTATCTCGCGTTTGCGCGCGGCGACAGCGGCGAGCAGGCGCAGCCGACCGACATGGCGCAGGCGCTGGAGGAACTGCGCAGCGATGCCGAGCGCAACGGCCACACCGCGACGGTGTCGTTTCACGGCCTGCCGGTGGTGACGGTGAAGCCGGCCTCGTTCAAGCGCTGCCTCGCCAACCTCGTGTCCAACGCGGCGCGGCACGCCAACACCATTGCGATCACCGGCCATCGCGATCACCGCTATTTGACGGTGACGGTCGATGACGACGGACCGGGCATTCCGCAGACCATGCGCGAGGAAGTGTTCAAGCCGTTCCTGCGGCTCGATGACGCCCGCAACCAGGACGAGGGCGGCACCGGCCTCGGCCTTGCGATCGCCCGCGACATCGCGCGCTCGCATGGCGGCGACATCATGCTCGGCGACAGCCCGATGGGCGGGCTTCGCGCCACGGTGCGGATCCCGGTGTAGCGGCGATCATGATCGGTCTACCTCGGCGACGGCGGTGAGCTCCCTCCCCCTTGTGGGTCCCACAAGGGGGCGGATTAAAGGTTACTTCGGCACCAGCGCCTTGAGCTTTTCCGCGTCCTTGATGTTGATCTTGAAGCCGCCGGGCATCACGATGTCGCCGGGCTTCTGATCGGGCTTGCAGGCGCCGAGCCACTTCGCCTCGATCGTCGTGGTGGCGTCGCGCGGCATGCCGGCCGGGGCCGCCCTCGCTGTGCGAGGTGGTCTTGACGGTGTAGGCGGAATTGAAATCGCCGGTGATCTCGGAATGCGATGTCATCGACACGCCCGCCGACGCTGCACACGGAATCGGTGACGTAACCGGTCGCGGTCTGCTGGATATCGCGCTTGGAGCAGATTTCCTTCGACATCGGCGAGAACGCGGTCGCTCATCGTCCTTGTCGGTGGTCTCGTCGGTGCAATGCTGCATCGTCATCTCGGGCATCGGCGAGCCGGTCCGCACCATCTTCATTTCCCACAGGCCGGCCTTGCGAAGCGGCATTTCCACCGCGCGCGCATCAAGCGCCGGCAACAACGCCAGCAGGCACGGTCCCCAGACAAAATAAAAGAAGCTGTCGCGTCATGCTCCCGCTCCCGGTGAATTGCCGAAGACGGAATGGTTCGATTCAGTATCTGGTGCGCAGCGGCTGCTCGTCGGCGCCATAGGGCACCCAGCGGCAGGCAAAGGAAATGTAGCCGCCATATTGCGGCGTCGACCGCCAGGAATTTCACCACCTTGCCATAAGATGCGCAGTGATCGACCGCGAGCTGGCGGGCATCCGTCTGCGGAGGCCAATGGATAGGCGATGATGCCGCCGGTATCGTTGCCCTTGAAGGGCGGCACCCAATCGGCCCGCGCCGGCGCAGCAGCCAGCATTCCGCAGACGGCAACCAGGCTCGCGGCCCCAATGATTCGCATCGCAAACTCCATTTTGCTCAGAGGGACACCTTAGAGCGCACGCGGTGGCCATGAAAAGAACGGCCGACGGCTGGAAGCGGAGTTATTGGCAGGTGTTGCCGCGTTGCACTTGACCTCGTCCGGGCTTCACGGCACGGTCCTCGCCGTTCGATCATCCGGCGGACCGCCCATGCGCGACCTCTTCACCTTCTCCAGAATGACCAGCTTCAAGACCGGTTTGGGCGCCGCGCTCGGCGCCGCTGCTCGGCCTGTTTGCCTTTGGCCAGGCGGCCGAGGCGGCCAATCCGCTGGAGCTGAATTTCTGGCTGTCGGGCCCGAAATATGAGGGGCGGCTCGCCTCCTGCGAGGCGCGCGCTCGGGACCATCACCTCCCAGTTCCAGGAAAAAGAGAGCACCTTCTGGAATTCGCCGCTCACGATCACGGCCTATGGCCGGATCCACGAAACCGCGTACCGGCCCTGGCAGTCGGACAATATTCCGCGCCGCTACTGCAGCGGCGACGTGATGCTGAGCGACGGCAAGCTGCGCACCGTGCACTACTCGATCATCGAGGACGGCGGTTTTGCCGGTTACGACCAGGGCGTCGAATGGTGCGTGACCGGGCTTGACCGCAACTGGGCCTATAACCCCGCCTGCAGGGCCGCACAGCCCTGATTTCAGGGCAGTTTTCGTCTCGAGCTCTTCCGGCGTCCCTCCGAACTGACGCGCGCCATCCGGCTCGCCTCGTCTCGATTTTTGTTCTTGAAATGTTCTGGTCGGCTGCTAGGCTTCCTGCACAGTCTGGCATGAGGGCATCGCCATGTTTGAGTTTCGTTTCGGTTGGATGGCGCGGGTTTCGGCAGGCTTCGGCCACCTCCTCTTGATGGCGCTGATCGGCATCGCCGGAGTCTCCATCTCCGGTGCAGGGCCCGCCTCGGCGCAGGATCGCCGGCAGAACACGCCCGGCGAGTTCGATTTCTACGTGCTGTCGCTGTCGTGGTCGCCCTCCTTCTGCGAGGAGGCCTCGGAACGCGGCAATGAGCGGGCGCTCGCAGGCCCAATGCGGCGGGCGGCCATTTTCCTTCGTGGTGCACGGCCTGTGGCCGCAATACGAGCACGGCTTTCCCGAATATTGCGACCGGCCCTCGCCTCGGCTGGACCGCGACATCATGACGGTCGATGCTGGATCTGATGCCGGCGCCCGGGCTTGATCTTCAACGAGTGGGAAAAGCACGGCACCTGCGCCGGGACTGGGCCGCGCGGCCCTATTTCGAGACCATCCGCAAGGCGCGCGCCGCGGTGAAGATTCCCCCGGAATTCATCGAGCTGGCGGACCCGAAGACGGTCGCGCCGTCGGAAATCGAGGACGCCTTCATCAAGGTCAATCCCGGCCTCTCCAACGCCGCGATTGCCGTCACCTGCAACCGGACGCGGCTCAGCGAGGTGCGGATCTGCATGAGCAAGGACCTCCAGTTCCGCGCCTGCGAGGAAATCGATCGCCGCGCCTGCCAGCGCGACCAGGTGCGTGATGCCGCCCGTGCGCGGCGGCTAGACGCGCTCCGCCGTCATTGCCTGCGACAAACGCGAAGCGTTTGCGCAAGGGAGCATAAGCGACGAAGCAATCCATGCTGTTTGCTAGCGGCCCTCTGGATTGCTTCGCTCCGCTCGCAATGACGTGGTAACCCCTCTGCCATGAACTATCGTCACGCCTTTCATGCCGGCGGCTTTGCCGATGTCATCAAGCACATCGTGCTGGTGCGCATTCTCACCTATCTGCAGGACAAGCAGGCCGCGTTTCGCGTCATCGACACCCATGCCGGCGCCGGGGTCTACGATCTCACCGGCGAGGAGGCGCGCCGCGGCGGCGAATGGCTCACCGGCATTGCGCGCATCATGCAGGCGCGATTCTCGGAAACTGCGCTGCCGCTGATAAAGCCCTATCTCGACATCGTCAGGGCCTTCAATCCGCAAGGCGCGCTCAAGACCTATCCGGGATCGCCGCTGATCGCGCGGGCGCTGCTGCGGCCGCAGGATCGCCTGACGGCATGCGAGGTCGAACCGAAAGCGCGCAAAGCGCCTGATCGACGCGCTGCGCCGCGATACCCAGGCCCGCGTGGTCGACCTCGACGGCTGGACCGCGCTGCCGGCCTTCGTGCCGCCGAAGGAACGGCGCGGCCTGGTCCTGATCGATCCGCCTTACGAGCAGAAGGACGAGTTCGAGCGCCTGGCCGAGGGCTTCGCGGAAGCCTTCGCGAAATGGCCGACCGGCAGCTATTTGCTGTGGTATCCGGTCAAGAGCCGGCGCGCCACCGACGACCTGGCACGGCATGTCGCTCAGGCGGTTGCGGCCGCGCACGCCCCCCGGGAAAGCCTTGCGACTGGAGTTCAGCGTCGCGCCGCAGCACCGCCGAGGCCGGCCTGACCTCGGCGGGTCTCTTGATCGTCAATCCGCCATGGACGCTGGCCGGCGAACTCAAGGCGATCCTTCCCGAACTCGAAAAGCCGCTCGGCCAGGGCGGCGCCGGCCGGTTCAGGCTGGAGACGCCCAAACCTTAGACAGGCCCGACCCGGGTAGCGCCGTGAAAAGTCCAATAGGCAATTTGCCGGGAACCGTATTATGCTGAGGCTATTGGGATCGGCTTTACGTTCCGCTTCCGCAAATGGTAGCGGCGGAGTGACAAGGCCTCAGATATTTCAAAGGCGGATCGAAGCTCATCGCCCGATCCGCCCGGATGGCCAAGCTTTCCGGCAGCGAATGTCCGGTCGGCCGATACGCGGGCGGCGTAGCGGCGGAGCAATGCGGGGAGGAGTTTCCCGATGGCCATGACTGGAACGGTCAAGTTCTTCAACGGAGAACGCGGCTATGGCTTCATCAAGCCCGATGACGGCGGTCGCGATGTTTTCGTACACATCACGGCGGTGGAGCGGGCGGGGTTGAAGGATCTGACCGAAGGACAGCGCATTACATTCGAGGTCGAACCGGACAAGAAGGGCAAAGGCCCCAAGGCGGTCAACCTCGTGATTTCTTCGTGAGCCGCTCGAAGTCCTGATCGTCTCAGGACCGAGCGAGGTCATATTTTGACGCGTTTTCTTCACGCGAACCGGCACCCACTTCGCTTGAAAACGCTTGATATTTTGACGCGTTTTTCTTCACGCGAACCGGCTCCACTTCGCTTGAAAACGCTATGAGAGCGGGCAAAAAAATCCCGGCCGCGAGCGCGGCCGGGAGTTTGCGTCCGATATTTTCTTGTTGCTCTCAGAAGTGATAGTTCACGCCGGCGCGAACCGTCCCGAACCGGTAGCCGTTCGGAACGCCGGTGATGGCGAAGTTGCTGTCGGCGAGATCGACATAGAGATATTCGATCTTGGCGCTCCAGTTCGGGGCGAAGCCGAATTCGGCGCCGACGCCCGCGGTCCAGCCGGCATTGGTATGGGTTTCCGACAGGCCGAATGTCTCGCCGCTCAATTCGCCGAACGCCAGACCCGCGGTGCCATAGAACAGGATGTTGCTGAACGCATAGCCGGCCCGGCCGCGCACCGTGCCGAACCACGGATTGGAGAACTTCCAGGGCGCGAATGTATCGGAGGCGCCGGTGGCCTCGATGTCGCCTTCGATGCCGAACACCCACGGACCCGTTTGCCAGTTGTAGCCGGCCTGCGCGCCGCCCACGAAACCCGAAGGCTTGGTCAGATTGTTGTCGACGGAGCCCCAGGCATAGCCGAGATTGCCGCCGAGATAGGGACCGGCCCAGCTGTACATATTGAGCGGCTGGTTGACGGTGTAGGGCGCGCGCGATCCGTAAGGAAGGTCGGCGGCCTGCACCGACGCCGTCCAACCCGAAGCGACCAGCGCCACCGCGCCCAAAACGATCCTGCTCATCTCTCACTCTCCCCAACACAACTGCCGTGGTCCCCGTTCACGCGTATAAAAAACGCACCGTACGTGGGCCGGCATGGTTACGGAATTCGACTCTTTATCGACAAGATTTATCGAGACTTTTAAGTTAAAGGGTTGTTAAGGCCTGTCGCCCGCCGCTTCTTAGTCTTAAGAAAGCGTTACCGGGGCCCGATCTGCCAAAACGACGTCCGCTTTTGCGTCAGATCGCGCTTTGATTATCCGGCGCAGCGCAGGCCCTGGCCGCTGGACCGGGATGACCTTTCCTTGAATTGTCATCCTGCTCTGTCCTTTTGTTTGAGCATGATCTCCGCGCAAACGCTTTCGCGTTTGTTAGCTAAGGGAAAACCGCTACCCGCTTTTTCGGATCATGCTCAGGCGGCGCTGGCGATGAGCGATGCCGCCGCTTAAATTCAAGCCCATGGATCACGATTCTACCGACAACCCCTCACCCCCTGGCCCGAAGGCCGCAGGCCGGCGCAAGGCACGGCCCGGTTCCGGGCCGGCAGGCGTGCGGCCGGATCTGCCGCCGCAGGATCTGGCTGCTCAAGATCTGGCCGCTGATGATGTCGACCCAGCCTCCGTCAACGCCGAGGAGGACGACGAGGCGCGGCTGCCGGAGGTTGCCGAGGAAAGCGGCGAGGCGGTGGCTGAAGGCCGGCTGGCGATCGGCCATGCCGCGATCGAAAACGCGGTGCGCCTGGCGCCGACCTCGCCCGGCGTCTATCGCATGCTGAATGCGGCCAGCGACGTGCTCTATGTCGGCAAGGCGAAGAACGTCCGAAAACGGCTCGCTTCCTATGCAAGAGTGACCGCGCCCCAGCCGGCGCGCATCCTGCGCATGATCGCGGCGACCGTTTCGGTCGAGATCATCTCCACCGCGACCGAGACCGAGGCGTTGCTGCTCGAGGCCAACCTGATCAAGCAATTGCGCCCGCGCTTCAACGTGCAGCTGCGCGACGACAAGTCGTTTCCCTATATTCTGATCACGGGCGATCATTGGGCGCCGCAGATCCTCAAGCACCGCGGCGCCCAAACCCGGCCCGGGCAGTATTTCGGGCCGTTCGCGTCCGCAGGCGCGGTCAATCGCACCATCACGGCGCTGCAGCGCGCCTTCCTGATGCGCTCCTGCACCGACGCGTTTTTCGAAAGCCGCACCCGGCCCTGCCTGCTCTACCAGATCCGCCGCTGTTCGGGGCCTTGTACCGGAGAGATCGATTTTCCCGGCTATACCGAGCTCGTGCGCGAAGCCAAGGATTTCCTGTCCGGCCGCAGCCGGGTCGTGAAGCGGGAACTCGCGGCCGAGATGGAAAAGGCTTCCGCCGAGCTCGAATTCGAAACCGCAGCGCTTTACCGCGACCGTCTCGCCGCGCTGTCGGCGATCCAGTCGCAGCAGGGCATCAATCCGCGCACGGTCGAGGAAGCCGACGTGTTCGCCATCCATCAGGAGGGCGGCTATTCCTGCGTCGAGGTCTTCTTCTTCCGCACCGGGCAGAACTGGGGCAACCGCGCCTATTTTCCGCGCGCGGAGAAATCCTTCACGCCCGAAGAGGTGCTGGCCTCGTTCCTCGCGCAGTTCTACGACGACAAGCCGCCGCCAAAGCTCATCCTGCTGTCGCACGCGATCGAGGAATGCGAGCTGATGGCCAACGCGCTGTCGATCAAGGCCGGCTTCAAGGTCGAAGTCGCAACCCCACGGCGCGGCGAAAAGAAGGAACTGATCGCCCATGCGCTGACCAATGCGCGGGAGGCCCTGGGCCGCAAGCTCGCCGATACCGCGACGCAGGGCCGGCTGCTCGCCGGCCTTGTCACCACGCTCGGGCTATCGCACCCGCCGCGGCGGATCGAGGTCTACGACAACAGCCACATCCAGGGCACCAACGCGGTCGGCGCCATGATCGTGGCAGGCCCGGACGGCTTCATCAAAAACCAGTATCGCAAGTTCAACATCAAGTCCGAAGGGCTCACGCCCGGCGACGATTACGCGATGATGCGCGAGGTGCTGCAGCGGCGCTTCAAGCGGCTGACGACGCCCCCGGCCGAGGGCGAGGCAACCAAAGGGCGGCCCGACGACGATTCGTTCCCGCAATGGCCCGACCTCGTCATCATCGATGGCGGTCGCGGCCAGCTCAACGCGGCGCGCGAGATTTTCGAAGGGCTTGGATTGAGCCAGGTCGCGCTGCTGGCGGTGGCAAAAGGACCGGACCGCGACGCCGGCCGCGAAACCCTGTTCATGCCCGATCGCGAGGCCATCAAGCTCGAGCCGCGCGACCCGGTGCTGTACTTCATCCAAAGGCTGCGCGACGAAGCGCATCGCTTCGTCATCGGCTCGCACCGCAAGCTGCGCAAGAAGGACATCCGCGAAGCCGGATTGCAGGAAATTCCCGGCATCGGACCCTCACGCAAACGTGCCTTGCTGCACCATTTTGGAACCCTGAAGGAGATCGAGCGGGCCTCGATCGCCGATCTCGGCAAGGTTCCAGGCGTCAGCGCGGAGAGCGCACGCAAGATTTTCGAGTTTTTCCACGCCCAACCGGGGTAAAGATGGCTTTCCAATCATCCGGGCGTCGTCTCCAACAGATCATGTGCGTCGCACGGTTGACCTTCATGCTTCAGCGGTATTGGTAAGACGGATGAACATCGCAACGACAAGGGGGGTAGCGAAGAGCTCGCTGTCCCTGCCCAATATTCTGACCTACGCCAGAATAGCCGCCATCCCGGTGGTGGTCGGCTGCATTTATGTGCAGGCCATCATGGACGGGCCGCTATGGCTGCGTTGGGTGGCGCTGGCCGTCTTCATCGCCGCCGCAGTGACCGATTTCCTCGATGGCTATTATGCGCGGATCTGGGACCAGCAGTCGGCGTTCGGCCGCATGCTCGATCCGATCGCCGACAAGCTCCTGGTGGCATCCTGCCTGTTGATGCTGGCCGCCGACGGCATCATCCACGGCTGGACGCTGTGGGCCGCCATCGTCATCCTGTGCCGCGAAATCCTGGTTTCGGGCTTGCGCGAATATCTCGCCGCGTTACGCGTCAGCGTACCCGTCACCAAGCTTGCCAAATGGAAAACCACGGTTCAGCTGGTGGCGATCGGATTCCTGCTCGCCGGCGAGGCCGGCGACCAGGTGATCCCGTTCACCACCCAGATCGGCCTTTCGCTGTTGTGGGTCTCGGCGATCGTCACGATCTACACCGGCTAGGACTATTTCCGCGCCGGCATCCACCATCTCATCAAGGAGGATGCGGGATGAAGGTCAAGTATTTCGCCTGGGTGCGCGAGCGGGTCGGCAAATCGGAGGAAACGGTTGAGCCGCCGCCCGGCGTTCGAACCGTCGAAGACCTGATGGCGTGGCTGGCAAAGCGCGGCGAGACTTACGCCCATGCTTTCGAGACGCCGCGGGTGATCCGAGCCGCGATCGACCACGCCCATGTCAAATCGGATGCCGTCATCGCCGGCGCCCGCGAGATTGCCTTCTTCCCGCCGATGACCGGCGGCTAGTTCATTGCCAAACGCCGCGATGCCCTCATGACCGCCAATGTGACCATCCGTATCCAGGAAGCCGATTTCGACATCGCGCGCGAAATCGCGGCGCTGACGAACGGGCGCACCGATATCGGCGCGGTCGTGAGTTTCAGCGGCATTTGCCGGGGCAGCGAAGGCGGCGGGACCATCGCGGCCTTGACGCTCGAGCACTATCCCGGCATGGCCGAAGCCGAAATCGCCCGCCACGCCGACACCGCGATGTCGCGCTGGCCGCTGACCGGTGTGAGCATCATTCACCGCGTCGGCCGCATCACTCCCGGCGAAAATATCGTACTGGTGCTGACTGCGTCGGAGCATCGGCAGGCGGCGTTTGCCAGGCCGCGGAGTTCCTGATGGATTATCTGAAGGCCAACGCGCCGTTCTGGAAACGGGAGGAAAGTGCCGGCGGGACCAGCTGGGTCGAGGCGCGCCACCACGACGACGACGCAGCAGCGCGCTGGACCAAATCCTGATGGCCAGGATTCTGAGGGGGAAGCGCGCCAAAGCCAGCGTGAAGCGCGCCCGCGGCGTGTCGAAATTTCCGAAAGTCGCAACCGGCGAGCTGGTGACGCTGCTCGATTTCGTCCGCTACGCGGTGAGCCGCTTCACTGAAGCCAAGCTCACATTCGCCCACGGCACGCCCGACCCGGTGGCGGAGGCGGCATTCCTGGTCTGTGAAACGCTGCATCTTCACCCCGACCAGTTCGAGATGTTTGCGACCGCGCGACTAACCGCTCGCGAAGCCAAATCGATCCTCGAGGTGATTGCCCGCCGCGTCGCTTCCCGAAAGCCGGCCGCCTACCTCGTCAACAAGATCTACATGCGCGGCCTGCCCTTCTATGTCGATGAGCGGGTGATCGTGCCGCGCTCCTACATCGGCGAGTTGCTGGATTCCCATTTCAGCGGCGAGGGTGACGAGGGCCTCGCGCTGATCGGCGATCCCAACGCGGTGGAAAACGTGCTCGACCTCTGCACCGGCTCCGGCTGTCTCGCCATTCTGGCGAGCCGGACCTTTCCCAACGCCCGAATCGATGCGGTCGACATCTCCGGGGATGCGCTCGATGTCGCCGCCCGCAACGTGGCCGATTTCGGCCTTCAAGACCGGGTGATGTTGCACCGCGGCGACCTGTTTGGGCCGATTCCGCGACAAGCGCTACGACCTGATCATTTCCAACCCGCCCTATGTCGATGCGGAAGGCATGGCCGGACTGCCGCGCGAGTGCCGCGCCGAGCCGAAGCTCGCCTTCGACGGCGGCGCCGACGGGCTCGCTATCGTCAGACGCATTGTGAACGAGGCCGGGCGGCATTTGACGGCTGACGGCGGGCTATTGTGCGAGATTGGCCGCTGCCGACCGGCGCTGGAGGCGGCCTATCCGGAGACCGAATTTCTCTGGCTCGACACTGAGGATTCGCAAGGCGAAGTGTTCTGGATCGGCGCTGCCGATCTATGAGTGAGGTTCGTTCAATAGCTCAATTGCGGCAGCACGCCTGCTCCATTCCAAGTCAGGAAGGTAGCGCTTATTCCGTTCCGCCATGTTCTTCCTCAATTGTACCGGGAAGAGCCGGTTGGGACATTCCGTCACTTTCGAAACAAGTTTCACCACCTTGCAATTGCGGACAGTACCAAACCGCCTGATTGAACGGAGATAGCACGCCGCGTGGCGTTCCTGCGCCGAAGCTGATAGCTTCGCGGGACAGCCGCCACGCCCCAAAACTTGAAGAGGCTCCCATGCTGGACAAGAGCGCACGCCCCACCGCCGTCAATGTGCCCAACGACCTTGCCGCACACTGGATGCCATTCACCGCCAACCGGGCCTTCAAGAAGGCACCCCGGCTGCTCGCCGGCGCCAAGGACATGCACTACTTCACGGTCGACGGCCGCAAGATCATCGATGCCGCCGCGGGCATGTGGTGCACCAATGCGGGCCACGGCCGCACCCAGATTTCCGAGGCCATCGCCAAGCAGGCCGCGGCGCTGGATTACGCGCCCGCCGTTCCAGTTCGGCATCCCGCAGGCCTTTGAACTGGCGAGCCGCATCGCCGGCCTCGCGCCGGCCGGCCTCGATCACGTGTTCTTCTGCAATTCCGGATCGGAAGCCGCCGACACCGCGCTCAAGATCGCGCTGGCCTATCACCAGATCGCCGGGCAGGGCAGCCGCATCCGCCTGATCGGCCGCGAGCGCGGCTATCATGGCGTCGGCTTCGGCGGCACTTCCGTCGGCGGCATCGTCGGCAACCGCAAGATGTACGGAACGCTGCTCACCGGCGTCGACCACCTGTCCCACACCTATGACCGCGACAAGCAGGCTTTCACCAAGGGCGAGCCGGAATACGGCGCGCATTTTGCCGACGAGCTGGAGCGCCTGGTCAACCTGCACGGCGCCAACACCATCGCCGCCGTCATCGTCGAACCGATGGCGGGATCGACCGGCGTCCTGCCCCCGCCCAAGGGCTATCTCAAGCGGCTGCGCGAGATCACGCAGAAGCACGGCATCCTGCTGATTTTCGACGAGGTCATCACCGGCTTTGGCCGCCTGGGTTTTGCCTTCGCGGCGGAACGTTACGGCGTGCTGCCGGACATGATCACCTTTGCCAAGGGCGTCACCAACGGCGCGGCCCCGATGGGGGGTGTGGTGGTGCGCGATACCATCCACGACGCCTTCATGACCGGCCCGGAGCATGTCGTCGAGCTGACCCATGGCTATACCTATTCGGCCCATCCGCTGGCCTGCGCCGCGGGGCTGGCAACGCTCGACATCTACCGCGACGAAAAGCTGTTCGAGCGCGCCCGCGCGCTCGAGCCGAAATTCGCCGACGCCGTGATGTCGCTGAGAAACGAGCCGAACGTGCTGGACATCCGCACCATCGGACTGACCGCCGGGATCGACCTCGCCTCGCGTCCCGACCTGCCAGGCAAGCGCGGCTTCGACGGGCTGAACAGCGCGTTCCACGACAACGACCTGATGCTGCGGATCGCCGGCGACACCCTGGCGCTGACCCCGCCCCTGATCGTCAGCGAAGACCAGATCGGCGAGATCGTCGAGAAGGTCGCCAAGGTGATCCGCGCGGTAGCGTAACGACCCTTCTTTCACCTCTCTCCCCGCAAGAGCGGGGCGAGGGAGCCTACCGTCAGCGCACAAAACGGCAGGTACGCCCGTTCCCTGTGTGCCTAAAGAACACTAGCTCTCCGAATCAACATTAATGCTAGGATTGTGACGCTTGGGGGAGACCAGCGCGCCACATGATCCGCATTTCCACGATTTTCATCGCCATCTGCATGGTGCTGGTCGCAGCATCGCTCGGCCTGCTCCTGTACTCGGTTGCAGGTCTTTCAGCGGATCGGAATCCGCAATCGTCGCGCTCACCGCGCTGACCTTCCTGATCCTCTACAACGCCGTGTCGATGCGGCTGCGCGACCGCACCGACGTCGGCAGCCAGATCGCGGATTTGTCGCGCGGCACGGCCGATCTCGCGCGCCAGGTCGCTGAATTCGGTCGCCGTCTCGCCGCGGTCGAAGGCCGGCTGGCCTCGGCCAATTCGACCGGCGCCGACCGCATCCAGGCGGTGGTCGGCGAAATCGGCGAACTCGGCGTGCTGGTCAAGCAGCTTGCGGTCTCGGTCGCAAGCCACGACGACATGCTGTCCGCGGGCGTGCCGTTCAGTGCACCATCCGGCAGACCGGCGAACGAACCTCCGCTGTTCCCTGCGGAGGACGCCAACGGGGCGGCAGCCGCGCTGGCGCCTGCCGTTGTCGCTGTGCCTGTCGTCGTCGCCACCGAGAAACCCAGCGCCCTCCTCCCGCAGCGAGGCGCAAATCCTTGCCCGGTGAAAGCCGCGCGTCGAGGAAAACCGGCTCGACATCTACCTGCAGCCGATGGTGACCCTGCCGCAGCGCAAGGTGCGTTTCTACGAAGCGGTGACGCGGCTGCGCGACGAGAACGATCAGGTTCTGGACAGCCGACGATTTCATCGGAATCGCGGAAGCCGCCGGCCTGATCGGGCGGATCGATCACATGGTGATGCTCCGCTGCGTCCAGGTGCTGCGCCGGCTGATGGTGCGCAACAAGGATGTCGGGGTGTTCTGCAACGTGGCCGCGGCGACGCTTGCCAATCCGGCCACCTTCGCGCAATGCCTGGATTTCCTCGAAGCCAATCGCGCGCTGGCGCCGTCATTCGTGCTCGAATTCAAGCAGGCGACGTTTCGCAATCTGGGCCCGACGGAGAGCGAACATCTCGCGGCCCTGGCGCAGCGCGGCTACCGTTTCTCCATCGATCACGTCACCGACCTGCGGATCGAGCCGCGCGAACTGGCCGACCGCGGCGTCCGCTTCATCAAGGTGCCCGCCGCGCTGCTGCTCGATCCGAGGCAGTCCTCGACGGCGGACATTCACCCCTCGGACCTTTCCGATCTGCTCGGCCGCTTCGGCATCGACCTGATCGCCGAACGGATCGAAGGCGAGCGCGCCGTCGTCGATCTGCTCGATTTCGACGTGCGGTTCGGTCAGGGCTTTCTGTTTGCGCCGCCGCGGCCGTTGCGGCCCGAGGGCGCATCTGCTACCGGCGGGGCTTCCCCGAGCAAGGCGCAGGAATCTAATGGTTCATCGAATGGCCCATCCAATGGCCCTGTCAGACCGGCTTCCATCGATAGTCCGGCGATCGACCCGCCGCGGGCAACCGGCAACGCCGCGCTGGCGCGGCGCGCCGCCGGCCCGAGCTTGACCGGCACGCCACGCCATGACGACGCTGAAGTTTGCCGAGCGGCTGCGCGACCTCGTCGGCGGAGTCGATGTCGCTGCTCAGCGACATCTGGGGCGTGGTTCACAACGGTCTCGTCGCGTTCCCCGAAGCCTGCGAAGCCCTTCACAGCTTCCGAGAACAGGGCGGCACCGTGATCCTCATTACCAATGCGCCGCGGCCGGCGGATTCGGTGCAGCGGCAATTGCGCAAGCTCGGCGTCGCCGACGAGACCTATGACGCCATCGTCAGTTCCGGCGACCTGACCCGGCATTTCGTCGCCGACCATCCCGGCCAGAAAATGTTCTGGCTCGGCCCGGAGCGCGACAATTCGATCTACCGCGGACTCGATCCGGTGCTCGCACCGCTGGAAGAGGCCGATTACATCGTCTGCACCGGCCTGTTCGACGATGAAACCGAATCGGCGGAAAACTATCGCGCGATGATGCTGCAGGCGCGTGAGCGCAAGCTGACGCTGATCTGCGCCAATCCCGGACATCGTCGTCGAACGCGGCGACCGCCTGATCTACTGCGCCGGCGCCATCGCCGAACTCTATCTCGAACTTGGCGGCGAGGTGATCTTCTACGGCAAGCCGCACCGGCCGATCTATGAGCGCGCCATCGCGCTCGCCGCCGAGCGCCGCGGCCGCACCGTGCAACTCAGCCGCGTTCTTGCGATCGGGGATTCCGTGCGGACGGATCTGGCCGGCGCCCACGGCTTCGGGATCGATTGCGTGTTCGTGACCCGGGGCATCCACGCCGAGGACTTCGAGGGCATCGATCAGCTGGACCCGGCCTCGGTCAAGGAGCTGTTCGGCCATCCGCCGCGGGCGCTGACGCGGGAGTTGAGGTGGTAGGGATACTTCTCCCTCGCCCCGCCCTTCGCGGGGTCGAGACGAGCGAAGCTCGCTCTTAGAGCGTTGGGGTGCGCGACTGCCTCCTCGTCAAGACTTGATGCGTGCTAGGCGCGGTGTCCTGCCCCTTACCCGAAATTCGCGATCGCGAATTTCGACCTCTCCCCGCAAAGCAAAAGAGCGGGGCGAGGTGAAGAAAGGCCGCAAGCGGAGAGGAGGCGTCCAGCCGAAGAGGAAGCTTACGCGTTCGCCAGATCCGGGAATACCGCCTCGATCTTGGTCTTCAGCGTGGCCGCATTGAAGGGCTTGACGATGTAGTTGTTCACGCCGGCCTTCTTGGCGGCGATCACGTTCTCGGTCTTGGATTCGGCCGTGATCATGATGAACGGCGTGGTGGCGAGATTGGGGTCGGCCCGGACCTCCCGGAGCAGGTCATAGCCGGTCATCGGCTCCATGTTCCAGTCGGAGATCACCAGCCCGTATTTCTTGGTGCGCATCTTGTTCAGCGCCGCCGATCCGTCGCTGGCGTCGTCGATATTCTCGAAGCCAAGCTGCTTGAGGAGATTTCTGATGATGCGAATCATGGTGTTGTAGTCATCGACCACCAGAACCGACATCGATAAATCAACCGCCATCTTCAATCCCCCACGCAACACCTGAACGCTGCGAAACCATCAATCAGCCTGTCCGGGGCCAAATGCTCCCCCGCAGTCCGCCCCAAGCACTACCATCAGCCATTAAACAGCCCGTTAACCCACCTCCGCGGGAAAGACGGGCCTTTTGCCCGCGGAGGTCACGATCCGGCCCGGCTTGACTTCATTGGGCGCCCCCGCGTCACCGTCCCGCGCCCGACGACGAAAGTTGAAGAATTCCTGCAATGGCGTCTGACTTTACCGTTATCCGCGATTCCACCCCGGCTGCCGCGATCCCCAGGGGAATGGTGGTTGCGATGGGTAATTTCGACGGCGTCCATCTCGGCCACCGCGCCGTGATTGATGCGGCGCTGCAGATGGGGCGGGCGCATGGCAGACCCGCGCTGGCGGTGACATTCGAACCTCACCCGCGCAGCTTTTTCAGCCCGCATACCCCCCAGTTCCGGCTCACCGACGAGACGGGAAAGCTGCGGCTACTGGCCGGCACCGGGCTCGCCGGCGCCGTGGTGATGACATTCGACAAACACCGCGCCGGGACCACCGCGCAAGATTTCATTCACCATGATCTCATCGAACGGCTCGGGATCAGCGGCATCGCGGTCGGTTACGACTTTCATTTCGGCAAGGGCCGGGTCGGCTCGCCGAGCCTGCTGGTCAACTGAGGCGCCCCGGCTTGGCATCGAGGTGGATGTGCAGGCCCATGTCGACATCGCCGAGCGGCCGGTCTCCTCCTCTGCGATCCGCATGGCGCTCGCGGAGGGCCAGATCGAGGACGCCACCGCGATGCTGGGCGGGCCGTGGTTCGTTTCCGGCGAGGTGATCCATGGCGAGAAGCGCGGCCGCGACCTCGGCTATCCCACCGCCAATATCCGCCTCGACAGGAATTGCGGGCTGAAGCACGGCATCTATGCGGTGCGGGTCGGCCTCGGCGCCGGAAAAGACCAGGTGCGCTTCGAAGGTGTCGCCAGTTTCGGTCGCCGCCCGACCTTCGACAATGGCGCGCCGCTGCTGGAAGTTTTCCTGTTCGATTTCAAGGACGATCTCTACGGGAAACGCCTCGACGTCGCCTTCATCGGCTTCATTCGCGACGAATTGAAGTTCGACAGCATCGACGCGCTGATCCGCCAGATGGATGACGACAGCGCCCGCGCCCGCGCGCAACTTGCCGCCGCGCCCGGCGCCTTCCCCAGGCTCGGGACGGTAACGTCATCTTGAGCGCGAGCCTCTCCGGCGAGCCTCGAAGGATGACGCCGGTACAAGTCAGGGCTTTGCGATTTCGCCGGCCGGCTGCTATGGAAGCCCCATGTTTGCGCGGCGCACCATCAACATTAGCGGCCCGGCTTCCGCCTGAGCTTTTCAAGCTCGGCGCAAGACCGGGATGTTCGTCCTACCCCGCAATTGATCGCGTATCTCGCGCCCTTTGAGCCAAACAGAGCATTCATGTCCGAAAAGCCGCAAAAGTCCGACGCATCAGACTATTCCAAAACCCTGTTCCTGCCGCAGACGGAATTCCCGATGCGCGCCGGCCTGCCGCAGCGCGAGCCGGAAATCCTCAAGAGTCTGGAACGAGATCGGCCTCTATGAGCGCTTGCGCAAGGCCTCCGCGGGCCGCGCGAAATTCGTGCTGCATGACGGCCCGCCCTATGCCAACGGCAACATCCATATCGGGCACGCGCTCAACAAGATCCTCAAGGACGTCGTGACCAAGAGCCAGCAGATGCTCGGCTTCGATTCCAACTACGTGCCGGGCTGGGACTGCCACGGCCTGCCGATCGAATGGAAGATCGAGGAAGAGAACTACCGCTCCAAGGGCAAGGCGAAGCCGGACTTCCGGGACTCCGCGGCGATGGTGGCGTTCCGAAAAGAGTGCCGCGCCTATGCCACGCACTGGCTCAACGTGCAGCGCGAGGAATTCAAGCGGCTCGGCATCATCGGCGACTGGGATCACCCCTACGCCACCATGGATTATTTCGCCGAAGCGCAGATCGCGCGCGAGCTGATGAAATTCGCCGCCAACGGCACGCTCTATCGCGGCTCCAAGCCGGTGATGTGGAGCGTGGTGGAGAAGACCGCGCTCGCCGAAGCCGAGGTCGAGTACGAGGATTACACGAGCGATACGGTGTGGGTGAAGTTTCCGGTCACCTCGCCTACGCATGGCGCGCTGGCCGATGCCAGCGTCGTGATCTGGACCACCACGCCATGGACGCTGCCCGGCAACCGCGCCATCAGCTTCTCGCCGAAAATTGCCTATGGCCTTTACAAGGTCACCGACGCGCCCGCCGATAATTGGGCCAAAAGCGGCGATCTCCTGATCCTCGCGGATGCGCTCGCAGAAAGCGTGTTCAAGCAGGCGCGCGTCACGGCGTATGAGAAGGTCCGCGCGCTGCCGGCCGAGACCCTCGACGCCGTGGAATGCGCCCATCCATTGAAGGGCCTCGGCGGCGGCTACGGGTTCACGGTCCCGCTGCTGCCAGGCGACCACGTCACCGACGACACCGGCACCGGCTTCGTCCACACCGCGCCCGGCCACGGCCGCGAGGACTTCGACGTCTGGATGGCGAATGCGCGCGAGCTGGAAGGCGCGCGGCATCTCGACCACCATCCCCTACACCGTCGACGAGAATGGCGCCTTCACCGATCAGGCGCCCGGCTTCACCGGAAAACGCGTCATCAACGACAAGGGCGAAAAGGGCGACGCCAACGAGGCCGTGATCAAGGCGCTGGTCGACGCCGGCATGCTGCTGGCGCGCGGGCGGCTGAAGCACCAATATCCGCATTCCTGGCGCTCGAAGAAGCCGGTGATCTTCCGCAACACGCCGCAATGGTTCATCGCGATGGACAAGGATATTGCCGATGACGGCAAGGCCAAATCCGGCGACACGCTGCGCGCCCGCGCACTGCACGCGATCTCCGTGACCCAATGGGTTCCCCCGCAGGGCGAGAACCGCATAACCGGCATGATCGCGGGCCGTCCGGACTGGGTGATCTCGCGCCAGCGCGCCTGGGGCGTGCCGATCGCGGTATTCATCCGCGAAAAATCCGATGGCTCCGCCGAAATCCTCAGGGACGACGCCGTCAACGCGCGTATTGCGGAAGCCTTCGAAAAGGAGGGCGCCGATGCCTGGTACATGGATGGCGCCCGCGAACGCTTCCTCGGATCGCTTGCCAACGAGGACTGGAAGAAGATCGACGACATCTGCGACGTCTGGTTCGATTCCGGCTCGACGCATGCGTTCGTGCTGGAGGACCCCGTGCACTTCCCGGGCCTCGCCGGCATCAAGCGCAAGGTCGACGGCGGCACTGACACCGTGATGTATCTGGAAGGATCGGACCAGCACCGCGGCTGGTTTCATTCCTCGCTATTGGAAAGCTGCGGCACCCGCGGCCGCGCGCCCTATGACGTGGTCCTGACCCATGGTTTCACGCTCGACGAAAACGGCCGCAAGATGTCGAAGTCGCTCGGCAATACGGTCGAGCCGCAAAAGGTCATGGCGCAATCCGGCGCCGATATTCTGCGGCTCTGGGTCTGCGCGACGGATTATGCCGACGACCAGCGCATCGGCCCGGAGATCCTGAAAAACACCATCGAGACCTATCGCAAGCTGCGCAACTCGATCCGCTGGATGCTCGGCACGCTGCACCATTTCAAGCCGGACGATGCTGTCGCGCACGCCGACATGCCCGAACTTGAGCGGCTGATGCTGCATCAGCTTGCCGAACAGTCCGGGATCGTGCGCAAGGCTTACGCCGAGTTCGACTACAAGACCGTGGTCGCAACATTGTCGGCGTTCATGAACACCGAATTGTCGGCGTTCTATTTCGATATCCGGAAGGATACGCTCTATTGCGATCCGCCGTCGTCACTGGCGCGCAAGGCGGCGCTCACCGCGATCGACATCATTTGCGACGCGATCCTGCGCTGGCTCGCGCCAGTCCTGAGCTTCACCTGCGATGAGGCGTGGCAGCTCTACAAGCCCAATGCCGAGCCGTCGGTACACCTGGCGCTTTTTCCGGACGGGCTTGAAAATTTCCGCGACGATGCGCTGGCCGCGAAATGGGAGACTATCCGTGACGTGCGCCGCGTCGTTACCGGCGCGCTCGAACTCGAGCGCGCGGCCAAGCGCATCGGCTCTTCGCTCGAGGCCTCGCCGCTGGTCTATGTTTCGGACGCGGCGATCTTCAGAACGCTGTTCGACGTTGATCTTGCCGAAGTGTGCATCACCTCGAATGCGATGGTGAGCAACGAGGACGCGCCGGCCGATGCGTTCCGCTTGAGCGACGTGCCAGACGTCGCCGTCGTGGTTGAGAAGGCCGCCGGTACCAAATGCGCGCGCTCCTGGAAAATCCTCCCCACCGTCGGCAGTGACCCCGAATATCCCGACGTGTCGCCGCGCGACGCGCAGGCGCTGCGCGAATGGAAGAAGCTGGGGGTAGTGGTTTGACCGCTCAGCTCCGCTCCGGCGTCATCGCGGCGATCGCCGTGCTTGCGCTCGACCAGGCCTCGAAATTCTGGCTGCTGCGCGTGTTCGACATCGGCCACCGCGGCGCGGTGAAGGTCACGCCGTTCTTCGATCTGGTGCTGGCCTGGAACACGGGCATCAGCTACGGCTGGTTTCAGAACGAAAGCGCGGCCGGCCAGGCGGTCCTGCTCGCGGTCAAGGCGGTGGCCGTAATTGTACTGGCAATCTGGATGGCGCGATCGCGTACCATGATTGCGACGATTGCGCTCGGCCTGATCATCGGCGGGGCCATCGGCAACGCCATCGACCGCTTTGCCTATGGCGCAGTGGTCGATTTTGCCCTGTTTCACGTCCAGATCGGCGGAAATACCTTCAATTGGTACGTGTTTAACCTTGCCGACGTGGCCATTGTTGCCGGCGTAGCGGCCCTGCTGTATGATTCATTCCTAGGGGTACCCGCCGCAAAAGCGCCCTGATCCCGGAAGATACGAACCCTCTGGGCCAAGGGTTTACGGGCGCAGTGAATTGTGTGCCTAAATCAGTGGCCGCGGGAAATTTGGACAGGAAGAGCGCTATGCGCCAGACCAAGGCTAGCGGTTGGATTGTACGGAATTCGTCCAGCGCGCCGGTGCGCGCCTTGCGGCTCGCCGTCGTTCCGTTGAGCATCGGTCTGGTCATGACGGCCGGTGCCGCACGTGCCGGCGACGACCAGCAAGACGATAGAAGCATCACGGAAAAAATCAGCGACGGTTTCAAGAACATGATCCGCGGCACCAACATGGACAACCGCGGGATCGACTATCGTGAGCGATCGCCGCTGGTGGTGCCGCCCACGCTCGATCTGCCGCCGCCCGCGGCCGCCAGCAACAACGTGCAGATCGCGAACTGGCCAAAGGATCCGGATGAACGCCAACGCAGGGCGGTGATCGCGGCCAAGAAGAAGAACGCGCCGCCGCCTGCCCGCGTCCAGGTGACGACCGTCGGTGCTGCAGCCGCCGATCCGGCCCACCCGATCAACATCGCACCCCCGCCCGAAGATCCCCCGATCCCCGGCACCACTCGCCCCGCCTACGGCAATGATAACAACGGCACCGCTCGGATCGATCCGGTCTACGACCAGCCGGGCGATTTGTTCAGCGGCGGTGCCAGTATGATTAGCGACTCTATCGGTGACCCCCTCGGCCTTTTCGGCAGCAAGAAGACCGATCCGGCGGTGGCGCCCGGCACTGAGCCGACGCGAGAAGCCCTCACGCAGCCACCTGTCGGCTACCAGTCACCGTCCCCGAACTATCCCTATGCCCCCGAATCCAAGGGATGGCTGAGCGGACAGTCGAACCCCGATCGCAACCCACTCGCCCAAAGGTCCAGCGCAACTAGCATGGAAAAATAGAGCCATCTGCCTCCCGACTTCCCAACGCTTATCGGCTGCCGCGCTATGCGCGGCAGAATGATTTCTCCCCGAAGGGATTTTCGGGCACCCAGACAGGCCATGATGTCGCCAAACCGCTTTAGGGTTTCTCTGTTCGCCGCTGTGCTCGCGGGGCTCGCCGCCTCCGCCGGCGGCGCTCTCGCCCAGACCACGGTAACCTCGGCGCCGCCCGCGACCTTTACCCTCGGCAATGGCCTCCAGGTGGTGGTGATCCCGGATCACCGCACACCGGTCGTCACGCAGATGATCTGGTACAAGGTCGGCTCGGCCGACGAGACGCCGGGCAAATCGGGACTTGCTCATTTTCTCGAACACCTGATGTTCAAGGGCACGAGCAAGCATCCGGCCGGCGAGTTTTCCCAGACCGTGCTGCGGATCGGCGGCAATGAGAACGCCTTCACCTCGACCGACTATACCGGCTATTTCCAGCGCGTGCCGAGCGAGGAGCTCGGCAAGATGATGGAGTTCGAGGCCGATCGCATGACCGGCCTGATCCTCAAGGACGAGAACGTGCTGCCTGAGCGCGACGTCGTGCTCGAGGAATACAACATGCGGGTGGCCAACAACCCGGAAGCGCGGCTGACCGAGCAGATCATGGCGGCGCTTTATCTCAATCACCCGTATGGCCGCCCCGTGATCGGCTGGCATCAGGAAATCGAGCAGCTCGATCGCGAGGACGCGCTGGCGTTCTACCGACGCTTCTACGCGCCGAACAACGCAATCCTGGTGATCGCCGGCGACGTCGATGCCACCGATGTTCGCCCGATGGTGGAGCGGACGTTCGGCGCCATCGCCGCGCAGCCGGCGATACCGGCGCGGCGCCTTCGTCCCCAGGAACCCGAGCCGGTCGCGCCGCGCACGGTGACGCTGTCCGACGCCAGAGTCGAACAACCCGGTCTGCGGCGCTATTATCTGGTTCCGTCCGCCGCCACGGCCGCCGCCGGAGAAAGCCCGGCGCTCGACGTGCTCGCGCAACTGATGGGCGGTGGCAGCAACTCCTATCTTTATCGCAGGCTGGTGGTCGACCGGCCGCTCGCGGTCAACGCCAGCGCCACCTATCAGGGAACCTCGCTCGACGCGACGCAGTTCACGATATCGGTCTCGCCAAGGCCAGGCGTCGAGTTCGCGCAAATCGAGCAGATGATCGACGATCTGATAGCGGATATCGGGCAGAACCCGGTTCGCCCCGAGGATCTCGAGCGCGTCAAGACCCAGCTTATCGCCGAAGCCATCTATGCCCAGGACAACCAGGCCACGCTGGCCCGCTGGTACGGTGGGGCGCTGACCACCGGGCTGAGCATCGAAGACATCCGAAGCTGGCCGGACCGCATTCGTGCGGTCACCGCCGAGCAGGTCCGCGAGGCCGCGCAAAAATGGCTCGACAAGAAGCGTTCAGTGACCGGGTATCTCATCAAGGATGCCAAACCGAAACACGAGGAGAAGCGGTCGTGATTCATTCGAAGGTTGGCGCGCGGCGCGTTGGGTTCCTTGTTGCCGCTTGCCTGGCACTTACGCCGATGATGTCGTCTCCCTCGCGCGCCGCAACGAAGATCCAGCATCTGATTTCGCCCGGAGGTATCGAGGCCTGGTTCGTGCAGGACGCCACCGTGCCCCTGGTGGCGATGGAATTTGGCATCAGCGGCGGCGCGGCACAGGATCCGGCCGACAAACCCGGCGTCGGCAATATGGTCGCCGATCTCATCGATGAAGGCTCGGGCGACCTGGATTCCAGGACGTTTCATGAGCACCTCGATCGCCGCGCCATCGAATTGAGTTTCAGCGTGACGCGGGATTATTTCCGCGGCAGCTTGCGCATGCTCAAGGACAACAAGGACGAAGCCTTCGATCTGCTGCGGATGTCGCTGACGTCGCCGCATTTCGAAAGCACCGATGTCGAACGCATTCGCGCGCAGATCCTCTCCGGCCTGAAGCGCGATACTTCCAGTCCCGGCGCGCTCGCCAGCCGCAAATTCCTGGAGATTGCCTATGGCGACCATCCCTATGGCCGGCCGGCCAGCGGCACCCTGGAAAGCGTTCCGAACATCACGACCGCCGATTTGAAGGAATATGTCCGCCGCGTGCTGGCGAAAGAGCACCTGAAGATTGCCGTGGTCGGCGATATCGACGCCGCCTCGCTCGGCAGGCTGCTCGACCGGACATTCGGCGGATTGCCGGCCAAAGCCAGCCTTATACCGGTACCCGACATCCAAGCTGCGAGGCCGCCGCAACGCGAATTCATTTCGCTCGACGTGCCGCAAACCGTGGTGACGTTCGGCGGCCCCGGCATCAGGCGCAGCGATCCGAATTTCATGGCGGCCTATGTCGTCAACCACATTCTCGGCGGTGGAAGCCTGTCGTCGCGGCTCTACCACGAAGTCCGCGAGAAGCGCGGCCTCGCCTATTCGGTCTATGACTCGCTGCTGTGGATGGATCACTCCGCGTTGTTCGTCGGAAATACCGGAACCCGCGCCGATCGCGCCGGCGAAACGGTCGATGCCGTCAACAAGGAAATCCGCCGCATGGCCGAGAACGGTCCGACCCAGCAGGAACTGGACGAGGCCAAATCCTATCTCAAGGGCTCGCGGATGCTGTCACTCGATACATCATCGAAGCTGGCGGCGGCACTGCTGCAATATCAGCTGGATCATCTTCCGATCGACTATATCGAGCGGCGCAATGCCATCGTCGACGCGGTGACCCTCGATGACGCCAAGCGGGCCGCCCAAAGACTATGGGGACAGGGTCTTCTCACCGTGATCGTCGGCCGCACCCTGCAGACCGCAGCCCAGCCCGCGGCCGAGACCAGGGCGAATTGAGTCTTTCCGGCGTTCAACCGGAGCCCGCCGCACAACACACTCTGCTCTCTCCCCCTTGTGAGTGAGAGCTGGAGAGGGGGGTATCACGAACTCCCGGGTCCGTGGCTTGCCCGCTCCTTAAGCCCTCGAGAGCGAGATTCGCTCGCCTCGGACCCCGGCAAGCGGGCGAGGGAACGAATTGAGGGCGCGGCAACGCAAACTCCCGACAAAACCGCTATCCTGGCTCCGCCCGATTCCCGCTGGGAATCATGACCGGTTCGGTGACGCCATGCTGCGGATTTCCCGCGACCTCACGGTCGATGAGAACGACATCGAGATATCCTTCGTGCGCGCCTCGGGACCGGGCGGCCAGAACGTCAACAAGCTCTCCACCGCCGCGCAATTGCGCTTCGATACGCGGCGGATAACGCTGCCGGCCGACGCCGGGGCCCGGCTCACCCGGCTCGCAGGCCAGCGCATGACCAAGGACGGCGTGATCGTCATTCACGCGCAGCGCTTCCGCACCCAGGAGCGTAACCGCGCTGATGCGATCGAGCGTCTGGTCGAGCTCTTGCGCGAGGCCATGACCCGCCCCGCCCCCAGACGGCCCACGCGGCCGACGCTGGGATCGAAACAGCGCCGGCTGGAAGGCAAGAAGCGCCGCAGTGACATCAAGGCGAAGCGCGGCTCGGGCGGCTTCGACGATTGAGGCCACGTCCGGGACGCGGCGCGGTACCACCGGCGCTGCGCAGCATGGGAACGCTATCTTTCTCCATGAAGAGTGGGGAGAGATGGCGTCCCCGCCCTCCCGCCGGGCCGCAAAAGCCCCTAAATTGCGTCCTCATTGCCCCGGAGTTGCTTTAGCACCCATGCCCGTCCGACAGCTCCCCGAACAGGTCGTCAACCGCATCGCCGCCGGCGAAGTGGTCGAACGTCCCGCGAGCGTGGTCAAGGAACTGGTCGAGAACGCCATCGACGCCGGCGCCAGCCGGATCGACATCTTCACCGATGGCGGCGGGCGGCGGCGGATCGGCATCACCGACGACGGCAGCGGCATGCCGTCGTCCGATCTTGCGCTGGCCGTCGACCGCCATGCCACCTCCAAGCTCGACGACGAGGACCTGTTGCGGATCCGCACGCTGGGGTTTCGCGGCGAGGCGTTGCCCTCGATTGGCGCGGTGGCAAAACTCAGCATCATCACCCGTCACGCCAGCGAGCCGCATGCCTGGTCATTGTCGGTCGAAGGCGGGGTGAAATCGGCCGATCATGCCGGCGGCGCTTTCAAAGGGCACCCGCGTCGAAGTCAGCGATCTCTTTTATGCGACGCCGGCGCGGCTGAAATTTCTCAAGACCGACCGCACCGAAGCCGAAGCGATCCGCGAGGTGGTGAGGCGGCTGGCGATGGCGCGGCCCGATATCGCCTTCACGCTGGCCGGCGAGGAACGCGCGCCCGTCACCTGGGCCGCAGCGCTGCCCGGCGCCGCGGGCCGGCTGACCCGGCTTGGCGATATTCTGGGCGCCGATTTTCGAGCATGCGCGATCGAGGTGCGCGCCGAACGCGAAGGCGTGGTGGTGGAAGGATTTGCCGCGGCGCCCTCGCTGACGCGTGCGAACGCGCTTGGGCAATATTTGTTCGTCAACGGCCGGCCGGTGCGCGACAAGCTGATCCTGGGCGCGGTGCGCGCGGCCTATTCCGACTATCTGCCGCGCGACCGCCATCCCGTCGTGGCGCTGTTTGTGACACTCAGACCCGCAAGAGGTCGACGCCAATGTGCATCCCGCCAAAACCGAAGTCCGGTTCCGCAATGCCGGCCTCGTCCGCGCTTTGATTGTGCATGCGCTGAAGGAGGGCCTTGCCCGCGAGGGCAGGCGCACCGCGGCCAACAGCGACGGTGCGGCGATCGCCGCGTTCCGCCCCTCTTTCGCGCCGCGTCCCGGCAACTGGGATTGGCGGCGCTCGCCAGCCCATCCGGCCGGGCCACTGCCGGCCTTTGAAAGCCCCGCCGCACAGGCCTTTGCCGAACCCGGCCAGGCCGCGTTCGACGTCGGTCACCCTACCGCGGATGTGCGCTTCGAGGGGCAGCCTGCGGCCGACCTGCTCGACCGCCCGCTCGGCGCGGCGCGGACGCAGATTCACGAGACCTACATCGTGTCGCAGACCCGCGACGGCCTCATCGTCGTCGACCAGCACGCCGCGCATGAGCGCATCGTCTATGAAAAACTGAAGGCGTCGCTGGCGAAGAACGGCGTGCAGCGGCAGATCCTGCTGATCCCGGAGATCGTCGAACTCGACGAGGCAACGGTGGAGCGGCTGCTCGCTCGCGCGGACGAACTTGCATCCTTCGGGCTCGCCATCGAATCCTTCGGTCCCGGCGCTGTCGCCGTGCGCGAGACGCCGTCGCTGCTCGGCAAGACCAACGCCGGCGCGCTGCTGCGCGATCTCGCCGAGCACATGGCGGAATGGGACGAGGCGCTGCCGCTGGAACGCCGGCTGATGCATGTCGCGGCCACCATGGCCTGCCACGGCTCGGTGCGCGCCGGCCGCCGCCTCAAGCCCGAGGAAATGAACGCGCTGCTCCGCGAGATGGAAGACACGCCCAATTCCGGCCAATGCAACCACGGCCGGCCGACCTATGTCGAGTTGAAGCTGTCGGATATCGAGAAGCTGTTCGGAAGGCGGTAGAGGCCTCACTCCGAGCGCAGAAACACAAACTCCGTATCGTCATACGCCCGCCGCTCCAGTTCTTCGAAGCCTTCCGGCGCCGCAAATGCCGCAGCCTTGGCTTCTTCGACCACCAGCGAGCGCGCTCCGAGCGAGCCAGCCGCCATCGCGCAACGAGACAAGCGCCTTGTCCGCCAACCCCTTGGCGTAGGGCGGATCGAGGAACACCAGCGAGAACGGTTCCATCGGATGCGCGGGGCCGAGATTTGTCGCGTCGCGGCGATAGACCTTGGTTACGCCGCCCAGGCCCAGCGCCTCGACATTGTTGCGAAGCAGCGCACGGGCCTCGGCGCCGTTGTCGACGAACAGCGCGAATTTGGCGCCGCGCGAGATCGCCTCGATGCCGAGCGCGCCGGTGCCGGCGAACAGGTCGAGCACGCGCGCGTCTTCGATCGGATCGTCATAGGCATGGATCAGGATGTTGAACAGCGACTCGCGCAAACGATCCGCGGTCGGGCGGATGTCGCGCGAGGACGGCGAGGCGAGGTTGCGGCCCTTCAATCGTCCGCCGACGACGCGCATGACAACTTTACTCGTCCCGCGGCTTGAGATCGCGCTTGCCGTGATAGCCGCGCTGCGGACGCCGCGGCGGGCCGTAGCCGTTGGCCTCGGCCTCGTTGCGGGCGCGCGCTTCCTCGCTGCCGGTGCGCTGCACCAGCACGCGGCGGCCCTTGCGGTCGGCGATCAGGCCGCTCTTGCCGGCCGGCTTGAACGGCTTCTTGCCGCGCGGTTCCTCAGCCGCTTCATCATCCGACTTCGCAGCCGCTTCGCCCGGCATCGGCCGGTCGAAATCCGCACCCGCAAGCGCAGCGATCTTTTCGCCGAGTTGCTCGCGCAGCACCCGCGTCTTGACCTCCTCGACCGCGCCTTCGGGCAGTTCGGCCAATTGGAACGGACCGTAGGAGATCCGGATCAGCCGGTTCACTTCGAGACCGAGATGCGCCATCACGTTGCGCACCTCGCGGTTCTTGCCTTCGCGGATCGCAAACACCAGCCAGACATTGGCGCCCTGGTCGCGCTCCAGCGTCGCATCGATCGGACCATATTTGACGCCATCGACCTCGACGCCCCTTTTCAGCTCGTCGAGCTGCGCCTGGGTCACCTCGCCATGGGCGCGGACGCGATAGCGCCGCAGCCAGCCGGTTTCCGGCAGTTCGAGCGCGCGGGCGAGCCCGCCATCGTTGGTCAGGAGCAACAGGCCCTCGGTGTTGAAATCGAGCCGGCCGATGGAGATCAGCCGCGGCAGGCCTTCCGGCAGATTGTCGAACACCGTCGGCCGCCCCTCGGGATCGGCATGGGTCGTCATCAAGCCGCGCGGCTTGTGGAACAGAAACAACCGGGTGCGCTCGCGCGGCGGCAATGGCTTGCCGTCGACGGTGATGACGTCGTTGGCGGTGACATCGAGCGCCGGCGAATTGATGACGCGGCCGTTGACCGTGACGCGCCCCTGCACGATCCATTCCTCGGCGTCGCGGCGCGAGGCAAGCCCTGCCCGCGACACCACCTTGGCGATGCGCTCGCCGGATTTCTTGACGCGCGGCGGACGCGGCGGACGCCGCTCCTCGGGCGCGCGCTCGCGATAGGCGCCGCGGCCGCCGAAGGCGGGACGTTTTGCAAAGATCTTGCTGTCGTCCTCGTTGTCGCGGCGCGGCCGATCGCCATCGCGGCCAAACGAGTCCGCCGGCTCGCTGCGCGGATGCTCCTGCCAGTCGGTGCGGCCCTCGGAGCGCTGACGCGGGACGATCGAACTTCGGACGCTCACGAAATGGACGATCACCTTCGGGACGATCCTCGCGCGGGCGCGAGAAACGCGGACGCTCATGACCACCGCGGTCCTCACGCGGCTTGTCGTAGCGCGGCTTGTCGAAACTGCGCGCGCCTTCGCGAGACGGGCGCGAATTGCGTCCGACATGCTCGGGCGAAGACGCATCGCGCTTCTGCCATGGCTTGGACTCGCCCCGATCCTGTCCGCGATCCGGGCGGCTACCAAAATCCTTGCGCGGGCCGAATTTTCTCTCGCCTTGCGGACGATCGCCGTAGGACCGGTCGCGCTGCGGCCTGTCGGCATCCTTGCGAAAACCTTCGCCGCGCGGTGTGTAGGGTCGTTTCTCCCCGCCCTCCCGCGGCGCATAAGGTTTCTTGTCGCCGAATTTCCTGTCGGAGAAACGCGCTGCCGGACGAGCATCGCCGCGATCGCCAGCGTCGCCCTTGCGATCGCCGCGCGGGGTGTATGGACGCTTGTCGCCGCCACGGTCTTCGCGCGGCCTGAATGAACGTTTTTCACCGTCACCGCCCCGCGGCGGCCGATCGGCAAAGGGACGATTCTCCCGGGGGCGCGGCGCGTCGCCAGCGTCGCGGCGCGGCGGACGATCCTCGCGATTGGCGTAGGGTTTGCCCGCGCCCGAATAGGGCTTCTTGGCATACGGTCTGGTGTCGTCGCGCTTGCCGGCATAGGGGCGTCTCTCGCCTTCTGCCTTGCCGGCAAAGCCGCGCTTGGCGAACTTCTTCTCGGGGCCCCGCGCGGCGCCGGAGCGGCCCTTGCCGCCGGATGGGCGGTCACGCCGGCCGCGGGAATCGTTGTTTTTGTCGTTGTCGCGGGGCATGAAAGGTCTCGTTTCGGGTAAAGGTGCAAATCGATAGTGACGCGCGCGCTCTCAGCTCGAGGCGCAATCTCACGCAAAACCGGTATCCACTTTTGCTGAAGGCGCATCTCATAGCAGGTTTATTCCGATGATACGAGGCATGACCGCCCCTTCCTTCATGGATTTGGCGCTGAAAACCGCCGAAAATGCCGGAAAATCCGGCGAAGTACCGATCGGATGCGTAATTGTCAGGGATTACGAGGTCATCGCCACCGCCGAGCAACCGGACATTGACCGACCGCGATCCGACCGCGCATGCCGAAATAGTGGCGATCCGGCAGGCCGCCGAGACCATCGGCACCGAGCGGCTGGTCGATTGCGACCTCTATGTCACGCTGGAGCCCTGCACGATGTGCGCGGGCGCGATCTCGTTTGCGAGGATCCGGCGGCTCTATTACGGCGCGGCCGACCCCAAAGGCGGCGCGGTGGATTCGGGCGTGCGGTTCTTCGCCTCGCCGACCTGCCATCACGTGCCGGAGGTCTATTCCGCGGTCGGGGAGAGCAAGGCCGCGACGCTGCTGAAGGAGTTTTTCAGGGAGCGGCGGTGATTGGCCAGCTTCGGCCTTCGCAATGACGGCGGTGTCTCCGCGTCGGCGGTGAGCTCCCTCTCCCCTTGCGGGAGAGGGTTGGGGTGAGCGACTATCTGAAGAGTTAAGTTGCATTGGCGTATGCGGCACGCGCATCGCGTGCTTTTGCGTTGAGACGGACGAGCAGTTTGCGAGCGAGCGCAATGCGAATGACCATTTTTTCCTTTCCGGCGGCGACCAATCTGGCGCGGAACGCACCGAGGCTCTGATCGTAGCGCGAGGCGATTTCGGCGACGAGGAACAGGATGGAGCGTACGCTGGATCGGCCGCCACGGACCGGCCGCTTACCCTTTCTTTTACCACTGTCGTTGGCGATCGGGGCGACGCCGACGAGCTTGGCAATGGCCTTGTTGGAGTAGGTACCGATCTCCGGCAGGTCGGCCATCAGGCGGGCGACGGTGCGGCCGGCGACGCCTTTCACCGAGCGCCAGGCTTGTGCGAGATGGGCCCACAAGGGATCGTCGTCGATCATCGAGCCGATCTCGCCTTCCAGGGTGCGGGACTGGCGCTTAAGCAGGACGATCACCTCGTCGATAGAGGCCAGCATCTCGGCATTGTCGAGCAGGCTGGAGCGGCGCTGCTTCTGCACGGTGAGATCGTCAGTGACCTGCCGGAGCCTTGCCACAAGGGCCTTCAGGCGCAGTTGCGCGGCGCCCGGCAGCGGCGTTGGCTGCAGATCCTTGGCTCGTGCGAAGCGTGCGATGATGCTTGCATCGATCCGATCCGTCTTCTCCAGCACGCCCATCGCCTCGGCATATTGCCGGACGTTGCGTGCATTGGTCACGGCACAGGGCAGGCCCTGCGCCCACAGCGACAGGAACGCCTTGCGCTCATAGCCGCCGGTGGCCTCCATCACCACCAGCTCCGCCTGATGCTGGCGGCAGAACGCCGCCAGCGCCGCGATTCCGGCCCCATCATTGTCAAAACTGCCGCGGATGGAACCGGGCTCGATGCAGGCATCGAGACTGGCCTTCGAAATATCCACTCCACAAATAATCTTCATCACGGTAACCTGCCTTGTTCGTGCGATCGTGATCCAGCGACTGTTCGGTCGTGCGTGACAACGGCGAAGATCCCAGGCTCACCCACGGTTGTTGCCGGAGGGGTATCGGGCGACATCGCCGCGCGCTTTGGCCGGTGGCCACCGGCCAAAGCGCTCAGTCGCTTCCATCGCACATTTTCCTCAATGCGCAGATACAAGGGGTTCATACGGGCAGTCCCGATGCGGCCACCCCCCTCCCTGCCCCTCCCCCGCAAGGGGGGAGGAACGGATAGAAAGCTTCAAGCTCGTCAATGACCGCGAACGGCAACCCGCGGCCACCCACCCGATCAAGCCGCAAAAAACTCCCTCAGCGCCTTCGCCGTCACGTCCGGATTTTCCTCGGTCAGGAAATGACCGGAATCGACCGGCGCGCCCGAAACATTGGTCGCCCAATTCTTCCAGGTGTCGAGCGGCGTCGCCGCGGCGCGGGCGATGCCGGCGTCGCCCCACAGCGCCAGCATCGGGATCGTGATCTTCTTGGCCTGATCGCGGTCGGCCTTGTCGATCTCAAAATCGGCATAGGCGCCGGCGCGGTAATCCTCGCACATCGCGTGCACGCGCGACGGATCGCGGAATGCCGCAAGATAATGCTCCAGCGCGCGCGGATCGATCGCATCGAGATTTTTCGACTTGGTCTGGCTCGCCATCTTCTGCCTGAGGAAGAAATCGGGATTGCCGCCGATCAGCGTTTCCGGCAGCGGGAACGGCTGCGCCAGAAACGTCCAGTGATAGATCTTCAGCGCATAGAGCCGGTCCATTCGCGCCCAATAATCATAGGTCGGCAGGATATCCAGCACCGCGAGCCGCGACAGCCGGCCGGGATGATCGAGCGCCAGGCGATAGGCGACGCGGCCGCCGCGATCGTGGCCGGCGAGCGCAAAATGCACATGGCCGAGCTGCTCCATCGCCTCGATCATGGTCTGCGCCATCGCGCGCTTGGTGTAGGGCGTGTGATCCTTGTCGCTCTCCGGCATATCCGACCAGCCGTAACCCGGCAGATCCGCGATGATCAGCGTGAAGCGGTCGGCCAGTTGCGGCGCGACGCGGTGCCACATCACATGGGTTTCGGAAAAACCGTGCAGCAGCAACAGCGGCGGCCCCTTGCCGCCGACGCGGGCGAAGATGCGCCCGGATCGGGTGTTGATCCATTCGGAGGCATAACCGGGATAGAGGTCGGCGAGATCGGGCATGGGTATCACGTCATTTCTAGGTATGAGTCTGATTTTAACACGTCATTGCGAGCGAAGCGAAGCAATCCATCGAGTCCGCATATGTAGAACGGGAATGGATTGCTTCGTCGCTTTCGCTCCCTTGCGCAAACGCTTCGCGTTTGTCGCAGGCAATGACGGTGGTCCAGGACACAGCTTCGCGATCTCGCCGCGCATTTCGCGCGAGTTTTGAGAGGAAACGTTCCGCCCCCGGTAGTCAGAGGGCGCAGGGAAAGCCGGGTGCGCGCTGCACCCGCGGTCTCGCGTGCAAAATGCACAAAGAAAAGCGCACACGAGCATACAGGTTCAGCGGAAGCAGTCCGGCCTTCCCTGCGCAGTGGTTTACGGCTTACTTCGAGCTCTCCCCGGTGATCGGGCTTTTTTGTCACCGTCGCCAGCGTGATGCGAAGCATCATCGCCAACTTGACGCCAGCGTCGAGGCGTCAGGACCACACGACTTCGCCGTCCGCATCAGTGCCGTTCGTCAGAGGCACTTCCACGTCCACCGCATCCCGCACCCAACGTCCGTGACGACCGCGAAGCGCCCCTCTTGTGGGCACGAGACGGCGACCATATAGGACTGATTTGCCATTTCGGAAAATCAGAATATTTTTTCGAAAGGGGCTGGACAGAGGGGTCGAACAATCGCCCAGGTGATTTGCCCGTCGGGTCGTTTTTCTGCACACCCGTATTTTACGGACTTGACCTGGGTGTCCTGTACGAGGCCTCGCGGCGGGTGAGACACGCAGCGGACTTGCGAGCGGTCGAGATTCTTATCGGTTAGCGAATCTGCGGATAAGCTATGTCCGCTTCTTCAGCGTATCTCGGACTCAAGTCGGAGATCGCGTGAGGTCCGAGATGTGCCACAATGTATGGCCCGGCCGTGCGTTGCAAGACGGAAGCTCCAAGACCGACGAGCGTGAGAGCTGCAACAATGTATCAGGCCTTTAATGTGGAGCATTTGCTCCGGGCCAACATGGGTATCCGCGCGCATCCAAGCTGACTAACGGAAAGACCTCGTAGGGCCATCATGGCACCCAGTCTCTTGGTTGCGCCGGGCAGACCGTTTGTCCATCTCGTCATTCCATCTCGCAGACCTCGGCAGGAAAGCTGTCGATACTAAACTGCTCAGTCTCCGTTCTAATATTTGACGTCAGCCGGATCACGTGAAGCCATCCCCTCGGAGCCACCGTCGCTCGCTTACCCTGGATGGCGAGCGAGGGTGGTGGAGAGGGGTGGCGGTCATCCCCGTGGTGAACCTGAGCGAACCTTTGTCATGCTGCATGGGCGGTGATCCTCGGTTGGTAAGTGCCCCCGCGCGCGAGAACAGCCCAGGCGATGCGGGCGAGCTTGTTGGCAAGCGCGATCGCTAACATGTTGCGATGGAGCCGTTTCGATGCCTGCTCGATCCAGGGCCACAAACCACGCATCGCGGCGCTTGGCCGCCGCGCCAGGATGACGTGCGCAGCCTGCACGAACAGTGTCCTCAGATACTTGTTGCCCCGCTTGGAGATCTTACCCAGGATCGTGCGATCTCCTGTGGACTCCTGCTTCGGCACGAGCCCCAGCCAGGCCCCGAAGTCGCGTCCCTGCTTGAATCCGGTGCCGTTGCCGATCGCCGCCACCACGGCGCTTGAGATGATCGGGCCAACCCCCGGCACGGTCATCAGGCGCTCGCAACCGTCGTCCTGCTCCGCCAGCGCTTCGATCTCCGCCGACACGGCCGCAATGCGCTCGTCCAGCCGGCGCCATTCCTGCACCAGGTCGATGATGAGGCCAACCATTCTGGGCGAAAGCACGCCAGTGTCCGCGCTCAGGATTTCCGGCATTGCCTTGCGCAAGGGCATCGGACCCTGACGCACAGTGATGCCGCGCTCGATGAGGAAGCCGCGAATTTGGTTGATCACACCCGTCCGCTGGCTGACGAAGCGCGAGCGCACGCGATGTAGAGCCAGCAAGTCCATCTGTTCCGGCGTCTTGATCGTCACGAAGTGCATAGTGGGCCGCTGCACAGCTTCCGCGATCGCCTCGGCATCGCGGTAGTCGTTCTTGTGACCTTTGAGAAACGGCTTCACGTACTGCGCCGGGATCAGACGCACATCGTGGCCGACCGCTATCAGTTGACGACCGATGTGGTGGGCGCCCGAGCACGCCTCCATGCCGATCAGGCAATGTGGAATATTGGCGAGACGCCGCTCGAGCTGACTGCGGGACACCTTCTGCTGCAGAATAATGGCACCCCGCTTATCGAGACCGATGAGATGAAAGGTGTTCTTGCCGATGTCGATGCCGATCGTGGTAATCACTCCCTGTGTCTTCTGAGATGTGCGCATTGCATGCTCCTTGAGCTTTGCTTCACGCCTCCCAGCCTCGGTCCAGCAAATTAGGCCGCTGAGCACGGCCGGGCCATCCCATTAACGGACGTCGAGTGACCTTTCGAGACCCGTCGGTGGCCAGACGTGCGCCTGCCAGAAGCGACGTCCGCGCGCCCTAATGCGTGAACTTTGGAATTTGTTCGGCGAAGCCGTCGAAGCACCCCAGTCGATCGTTCTTGTCGACGAGGTGGCGGCAATCCCGGATGCCCTTGACGGGCGGCGGATTTGGATTGAGTTCCGGCTTGACAGCAGCGTCGTAGCAATCCAGTCGGGCTTGGGGATCAACCGGGATCTTGAGACATTTCTGGGCCTTTTCGGCGATCGAGACGCCTTTCGGCGCCACCTCCTCAGCTGGCGCGGCTCTCTTCATTGGCGCGGCCGGTTTTTCCGCTGCTGCCGGCGGCGGCGTTTGGGCCAAAGCCGCCGGGACCAAAGCCACGAGGGTAAAGCCGGCCACCAACGACAGCACCGTGATCAGCAGCTTGATCCTCATGTCAGATTCCTTTCGCCTTTGAACCCAGCTTACAAGGCGGCGAAAAATTTGAACTCTGGCGGAAGTAGTGTCCACAAGAATGACGCGGGTTTGGTTCGTAGGGCGGATCGTGATCCGCCGTTATAAATCGCCAAGATGGCGGGTTACGCTTTCGCTAACCCGTTGGGCTGGATGGCCCCCGCGGCATCTTGTGCCATAGTTCCGCTGTCAAACTGAACTGAGGAGCCGTCCATGACCGAGATTACGCGGGTTGCCATCGACACGTCAAAATCTGTTTTCACGCTTCACGCGTAGATGCGCGGGATCGACCTGTCCTGCGCCGCAATCTGAGGCGGCAGGATTTGGTGCCTTTCTTCGCCAAACTGCCGCCGATCGATGTGTCGATGGAAGCCTGTGGCGGTCGCATTATTGGGGCCGTGCTTTAGGCCATGGGCCATCGGGTGCGCTTGATCCCGGCGCAATATGTCAAACCGTTCGTCAAGCGCAGCAAGAATGATCGCAACGATGCTCGAAGCCATCAGCGAAGCTGCGGCGCGTCCGGGCATGCAGGAGGTCGCTGGTAAAATCGGCGGACGCACAGGCGCGGGCGATGCTGCTGTCGGTGCGCGAACTGCTGGTACGCCAGCGAACTCAACTGGTCAATGCCTTGCGCGGCCATGCGACGGAGATGGGTTTGGTGGCGCCGGTCGGTGACAAAGGGCTTGCCGCGCTGCGCTCCGAGATCGACGGTCGACGCCACACTGCCGGAGGCGGCTGGCGAAGCGCTTACGGCTGCTCGGCAGGGAGGTCGATCGACTAGAAGCAAGGCTGGCCGAAATCGACAGGAATCTGCTGGTGCAACACAAGGCCGATCCCAACAGCCGCCGTCTGTCAGCCATTCCCGGGGTTGGGCCGATGAGCGCACTGAGCTTTGCTCTCATGGTCGATGCGACGCAGTTCAAATCGGGGCGGCATTTCGCCGCCTGGCTCGGGCTTGGTGCCGCGCGAGATCTCAACCGGCGGCAAGCAGCGCCTCGGCGGCATCAGCCGCGCCGGTAACGAGCGGTTGCGTCAGTTGCTGGTGCTGGGCGCCACCGCCGTCATTCGCTTTGCCAAGCCGGGGCGCCCCAGCGCATCGGCATGGCTGCTCGCATTTGCTGGAGCGTAAGCCGCGCAAGCTCGCGGCGGTCGCTCTGGCCAACAAGATGGCCCGGATTATCTGGGCCATGCTGACGAGAGGGGAAGATTACCGGTCCGCAAAGCCGGTAGTCGCCTGACCCCGATCGTCATGCCGCAGGTGTAAGGGCAGACAGGAAAAGATGCTGATCGGTCGAACCGACGATCCACAAAACCCGTGTAGGGTGGCGGCCTTCGAGGCCACTAATCCGTTTGGGTGTGGATCGCGGAACCCATCTGGGCCAGCGGTCATCGTGCCCGCGTCAAACAGGCCGGACACACGACCGCTTTTCGTACCAGATCAGATTTTTTCTCAAACCCCTTGCATTCAAAGGGCCGTCCACACACGCCCTACGGGCTCATCCCCCACCCGAGAAAATGCTGGTTACGATGTGCACAATCTCTGTGGCTGCAACTTCCAGCCCGAGTTGGGTCCCTAGTTCGGCTAAGCGGTGGCCCCAGCGCCTCAGCTTGCCAGGGTCGGGCGTTGGCTTTTTCGCCTCATCTAGAAGCGCGTCCGCTACGTCCTTGAACCCTTCTTTCTGATCCGGCTTAAGTGCAGCAAACTCGGATGATGCTAGCGCTTTGTTGACCGCGTCAATCAGCGGTTGGTGGTTCTGGATAAAAGCCTTTTGCGAAAAATCGCCAACCCCGATTTGCTGTAAAGCGCCTGGACTATTGGTCTGGTTGCTAACGATGCTGACCACAGGGTCTTTTTTCAATTGGCTATTCCCCATCATGCCGTGTGAATAATCATCGAGCAGCCGAAATCTCATGCTCTGAAGTTTTCCCTGGAGCTTGACGAATTCCCGAGCCGCCAGATCCTGAGGAAGCCCGAGCCTGTCCATTTTCGACCTGACTTCGTCTGAGATAATCGTTTCAACGCGCCCGGCGAAGAATGAGAGAGGGCCTACAACTTCTGGTCCGATGCTCCCCGTCAGATTGAATGCAAACTGGCAAGCTTCAGTCACTTTACTGCTGAATAGATTGATCGCTTCCGTATCTATATGCTTTGCCGCGGCCCCGGTTTGCCCTTTCGGGACAAGCTGCCGCATCACCGTTTGAACCGCTACGGCTATTTCAGTGGCGGTATCATAGGTGCGGGCGTTGAGCGTGTGCCCCAGGTATTCGAGCTTGTCAGACACCTTTGCCCCCGGAAAGAACCATTTTACTCAGCCATTCGGAATATGCTACCGGGCTTTCCGGGCTAACAGCCGTCCCCCATCTCGTTGATGTAAGATTGTCAGGAGGACGTGCCGAGTTATCGGCGCTAAATCACTTTTGGGGATGGCTTGACGCGATCTCAAATCCTCAAGACGGAAATTGAGATCGTTCTGGTTCTGCCGGAGGTTTTTCAGCAAGACTTTAGCTTGTATTTTCCCGGCTTGCCCAGCACCTCGACATCCCATGCATGGTTCGTGTGCACGAAATCATTCCCGCCTTCTTTGTCAGAAAGTTTCGCATAAACCAGAAAATGCGTTCCTAAGTCGTGCGCGAACCGTAGTGCTTTGGGAAAACGAACGCGCAGGCTCTGGGGAAGTTGCTGCCCTGCAATCGGGCGAACGTGCCTGTCCCCGTGCAGACCAGATCCGTGTTCGTGGTAGGTTTCCACAATTATGCGGAGGTACGGCTCTTCCGGCTTTCCCATCGATGCCTCCAGAGGTTGCCGTGATGTTGCCGTACACAGTTTACCAGCAAAAGATTTGTCACTTCAATCAATCGCTTGAACAGGTGCCGGCCCTATGAGCTGAGTCTCGCTGGATTGTCCGCTGTGGATCATATCGCGTCGAATTCTGGCATGTCCCTCGATGTCCGGTCAGCGGGCACCTCCGGAACATCCTGCCAATCAAGACCAACCGGCCAAGCCAATAATTCCGGCCTATCCCGCCGGGTTCGGCCGCCTCTATTGCTTCTCCCGCTCCACTGCCTGCCAGCCGATGTCGCGGCGGCAGAAGCCGTCGGGCCACTTGATCCGGTCGACCGCCGCATAGGCGCGCGCTTGCGCTTCGGTAACCGTCTTGCCTGAGGCGCAGACATTCAGCACCCGCCCGCCATTGGCGAGAATGTGGCCGTCCTTCGAAATCGTTCCGGCATGGAACATCTCGACGCCCTCGACCTGGCCGGCGTCATCGAGCCCCTCGATGCGGGTGCCCCTGGCGTAGTCGCCGGGATACCCCTTTGCCGCCATCACCACCGTGAGCGCGGGATCGGGAAACCAGCGCAGATCAAAATTCTTCAACTGGCCATCGCAGGACGCCAGCATCGCCGGCACGATGTCCGACATCATCCGCAGCATCAGCACCTGGCATTCGGGATCGCCGAAGCGGACATTGTATTCGAACAGTTTGGGCCCGTCCGCCGTCAGCATGATTCCGGCATAGAGCACGCCGCGAAACGGCGTGCCGCGCGCCTTCATGCCGGCCACGGTCGGAACAATGATCTTCGCCATGATCTGGGCGTGGATTTCATCGGTCACGAACGGCGTCGGCGAGTAGGCGCCCATGCCGCCGGTGTTCGGTCCCTGGTCATGATCGAACACGCGCTTGTGGTCCTGCGCCGAGGCCAGCGCGATCGCGGTCTCGCCGTCGGACAGCGCAAAGAAGCTGATCTCGCGGCCGGCGAGATATTCCTCGATCACCACCTCCGCGCCGGCCGCCCCGAACGCGCCGTCGAACATCATGGCGACCGCGGCTTCCGCCTCCGCCATGGTCATGGCGACCACCACGCCCTTGCCGGCGGCGAGCCCATCGGCCTTGACCACGATCGGCGCGCCCTTGGTGCGGACATAGGCCAGCGCATCCGCCGCATTGGTGAAACGGCCATAGGCGCCGGTCGGAATGCCGAATTCGCTGCAGAGCGCCTTGGTGAATCCCTTGGACCCCTCCAGCCGCGCCGCCTGCCTGCTCGGCCCGAAAGCCTTGATGCCGGCGCGCGCGAGATCGTCGACGATCCCGGCGGCGAGCGGCGTTTCCGGGCCGACCACGACAAGCTCCACGTCATTGGCGCGGCAGAAATCGATCACCGCGGCGTGGTCGGCGATGTCGAGCGCCACGCATTCGGCTTCGCGCGCGATGCCGGCATTGCCCGGCGCGCACCAGAGTTTGGTCACCAGAGGCGACGCCGCGATCTTCCACGCCAGAGCGTGTTCGCGGCCGCCGGAACCGAGCAGAAGAATGTGCATGGAATGCAGCCAGAAAGAGGTGTGCGGATTTAGTCCGGTCGCACGAATCTCCCTCTGCCTGCAAGAGGAGATCATCAATCATCGTCATTCCGGGGCGCGAGTGAAACGAGCGAGCCCGGAATCCATAACCCCCGATCGTGGTTATGGATTCCGGGCCTGCGCCTAACGGCGCATCCCGGAATGACGACGGCGACTAGAGGCCGCCCTCCGAGGCTGCGATGATCTCCTGCAGGGTGGCGACATGGCGGGCGAACGCGCCGCGCCCGGCTGCGGTGGCGATCACCGTGGTCTGCGGGCGCTTGCCGACAAAGGCCTTGTCGACCGCGACATAGCCGGCTTTCGACAGCGTCTCGATATGGGCGCCGAGATTGCCGTCGGTGGCGCCGGTCAGTTTTTTCAGGCGGGAGAATTCAAGTCCCGCGCCCGATGGCAGCGCGTTCAGCGCCGCCATGATCTTCAGCCGCAGCGGCTGGTGGATGATGTCGTCGAGCTCGGCCATGAATTACGTCCGGCGCATCCAGGAACCGCCCAGGATAAGCCCGCCGCCATTGACGGCGGCCATCCACAACAAAAAAGCGGCGCCGGCGACGAAGAAATAGCCGATCAGCGTCAGCGCGGTGATGCCAAGGCCGATGGCGACAAAGGCTCGACCGAACCACAAGCCGGCAAGGGTATAGAACAACATGAAATAGATCGGCCAAAACGCCCCGAGCTGGCGTGGTCCATAATCGCCGAGCACCTGTGAGCACAAGCAGCCGAACGCGTAGAACAGCAAATATGCCACCAATACCCGGCCATCGAAGGTGCGCATACCGATCCGACTATAGATCAGCGCACTGATCAGGAGGGTACCGACGACTCCCGCGATGTTGACGGCGGGCCAGATATAGGCGGCGTCGTATGGCCAGAAATAGGTTGCGATATTGCCGGCAAACACCAGCACGCCCCACCAGATCATGATCCAGCTGGAGAAATCATAGATTTGCGACTGTCGCACCCGGCGGACGATGTCGTCGATGTCGCTCAGCGCACCGGCCGCCTGTTTGCTGTCGATCATGGCTATGTCCCGGGTGTTCCGCGCGTGGCGACGTCCACCGCAATCGCAGAGACGGCCTTGGGGTCGCTGACAATGCCCATGTGACTGACGCCGTCGATCAGCTTGACATCGACCGACGGCGCGATCGCGTGCACGGCGTCGGCATATTTGTCCGGCAGCATCAATTCATCGGCGGCACCCGAGATCAGCGTCAGCGGTCTGGTCACGGCGGCGAAATCCTCCTTGTAGCCGCGCGTCGCGAAATTGCGCATCAGGCGGTACGTATAGGTCGAAGCGAGCATCCGTTCGGAGTTTGGCGGCACCGCAAAGGCCAGCGTCGGCAACGCCTCGCAGCATTCGATGCCGATCCGGCGCAAGGCCGCCAGCGCCAGGAAGCGCGGAATGTCGGCGCTGGCCCAGCCGCCGGAGTCCGGCCGATTGGTCGGCGCGTCATAGCCGAGATAGGGCGCGAGCAGCACCGTGCGCGCAAACAGGTTCCGGATCGGCGAACTCGCAACGCGAAGCGCAAAGCCGCCGCCCGCGGAGTGACCAAGCAGCGTCAGCGGCTGGTTGGGTGAGGTCTTGCGCACGACGGCGACAAGATCCTCAAGATCGTTTTCGAGCTGGCCTATATAGGCAATGTCGCCGCGCGTGCCGGAGCCGCCATGGCCGCGAATGTCGGGCGCATAGGTCTCGACGCCCCGTGCCGCCAGCGCATCGGCCAAAGCGTGGACTGCGGGGCTCGATCCGGACGAGCCGTGCACGAGAATGGCGATCCTTTCGCTTGCAGGACCACGCGCCGGATAGTGCCGGTACGCCAGTTCCGTGCCGTCGCGGGCGGAAAACCGCTCCAGGGGCGGCATGGTGCTGCGATCAACGGCGCGAGCCGCCTGCGATACCGAGCTCAGCTCCGGCAGGCGGGTCAGCGGCGTCGCGATCATCGCGGCGAGCAGGAGGGTTGCCGCGCCGACGACGCCCAAGCCCCATAGCAGCAGTTTCAGGGGAAACCGAACCATCCATTTCAGCATGATTTTCCTCCGATTTCACAATTATAGAGTACTCTATATTGCAGAGTATGCGAAAACGCAAGGTCCGGATTGGCGGCCGGACGCGAAATCCCTAACTTGAACGCCTACCCGAAAGAACCGAATCAAGATGCCGCCAGCGGAAGCCCTGATCAACGCGCCGGAATTTACCGTCTCCGAACTGTCCTCCGCCCTGAAGCGGACGGTCGAGGACGCCTATGGGCATGTGCGGGTGCGCGGCGAGATCACGGGCTTCCGCGGGCCGCATTCCTCCGGGCACTGCTATTTCGCGCTGAAGGACGATGGCGCCAAGATCGAGGCCGTGATCTGGAAGTTCGCCCACGCACGGATGCGCTTCAAGCCGCAGGAAGGGCTTGAGGTCATCGCCACCGGCAAGCTCACCACCTATCCGGGCTCCTCGAAGTACCAGATCGTGATCGAGGCGCTCGAGCCTGCCGGCGTCGGCGCGCTGATGGCGCTGATGGAAGAGCGCAAGAAGAAGCTCGCCGCCGAAGGGCTGTTCGACGAGGCGCGCAAGCAATTACTGCCATGGCTGCCGGACGTGATCGGCGTCGTCACCTCGCCGACCGGCGCCGTGATCCGCGACATCCTGCATCGCCTGGAAGACCGCTTTCCGCGCCGTGTGCTGGTGTGGCCGGTCAAGGTGCAGGGCGAAGGCTCGGCCGAACAGATCGCGGGCGCGATCCGCGGCTTCAATGCGCTGCCGGAACAGGGGCGGATTCCGCGACCCGATCTCCTGATCGTCGCGCGCGGCGGCGGCTCGCTGGAAGACCTCTGGTCGTTCAACGAAGAAATCGTGGTCCGCGCCGCCGCAGAAAGCATGATCCCGCTGATCTCGGCGGTCGGCCACGAGACCGACATCACGCTGATCGACTTCGCCGCCGACAAGCGCGCGCCGACACCGACCGCCGCCGCCGAAATGGCGGTCCCGGTGCGCGCAGAACTGTTCGTCGAGGTGGCGGGGCTCGCCCGACGGACGATGCTGTGCTGGCAACGCGGCCATGAATTGCGCCGCAACGAGTTGCGCGCCGCCGTCCGCGCGTTCCCCGGACTGAGCGAGTTGCTGGCTATTCCGCGGCAGCGGCTGGATGGCGCCATGGCATCCCTGCCCCGTGGCCTGAAGGCCAATACGCACGCCCATTTCCGCCGCTTCGCGGCCGTCAGCGCACGCTTGACCGTGCGGGTGCTGCGCGCCCAGCTGTCACAGGCCCAACACCGGCTGATCGCCTCCGGCGAACGGATGTCGCATTCCGCGCGAACGCTGTTGCGGCATCGCAGGGATCGCTTTGCCGGACTTGAGATCAGGCTGAAGGCTTCAAAGCTCTCCAATGCGCAGGCCCAACGCCAGGCGATCGCGCGCGACCGCGAACGCGTCGATCGCCTGGCCGAACGCGCGCGGCGCGCGCTCGCAACTTCAACCCAGAGGCTTGCCGCGCGGGTTGGCCATAGCGGGCAACTGCTCGGCGCGCTGTCGTATCGCAGCGTTCTCGCGCGTGGTTTTGCCCTGGTGCGCGACGACCGACGGCCATGCGGTACGCGCCGCAGCCAGCATCGGCCCGGGGGCGCGGCTCAGTCTGGAATTTGCCGATGGACGTGTCGGCGCCACCGCGGATGCGGACCGGCCGGCGGCGACGGCAACGTCGACAAAGCCGGACGCGAGCGAGCCGAAGCCCTCCGCGCCGAAGCGCGCAGCCAAACCGGTCGGCCAGGGCAGCTTGTTTTAGGCTACCTCTTCACCCTCCCCTGGAGGGTAAGTAAGGGCTGCAGTCGAACATTTACCGCGCCAGCCATTCCGCGACGCGCTTTTGCGAATCGGCGCGCGCTTCGGCGTCGGTGCCGAGGTGACCCTTTTCGGGGTCGGTCGCATCGGCGGTGGGGCCAATCGCGTGAACGGGCAGATTGGCGCGGTCGAAATCGTGATAGGCGCCGGGATAAACCACGATCCGCGCCAGCGCGCTGCGGCCATGCGCGCCATCAATCATCTGGCGGCAGGCGAGCGGCGAACTGACGTCGTCCTTGGCGCCGATCAGCACCAGCGTCGGAACGCGCGCGCTCCAGCCGAGGCCCGACGAGAGACGGCAGTCCGGATAGAACGCGATGGCCGAGCGGAAATCCGGCTCGACATGGCGCGACGACAATTGCGGACGAACGGCCCACAACAGCGCGCTCGCGCCGTTGGCCCAGCCCAACAGGCTGATACGATTGTGCGCGGCCCAGGGCTGCTGCACCAGCCATTGCCGCGCCGCCAGGATGTCGGCCACCCGCTCGCGCCGGGCCAGCACAGACCGCTCCTTGACGTGGCATTGCGGGCCGAGCTCACGCGAACCATAGCTGTCCGGCAACAACACCGCTTTGCCGTCTTTCAGCAGTTGCTCGGCCCAATCGCGATAGCGCGGCTGGACCGGTTCGGAATGGCCAGCCAGTCCACCGCATCCGTGCAGCGCAATCACGACCGGAAACGGGCCGTCCCCGTCGGGCTTGTAAAGCTGCGCGCGCAGGATCGCGCTGCCTGAGGGAATGTCGACCTGAGATGGAACGGGCAACGGCGCGGCAGCCGCCGCAAATGCCACGGCAAAGAGTGCCAGGAAGAAAATGGCCGTGAGCGCGCGCATCGCTTTTGCCGGGTCGTGATGGCGCTGGGAGAACAGCGATCCATTCAATTGGAGGCTAGCATGTGGCAAAGATCGCAATTCATCACAAATCGGTGGGTTTGACGGGCGGACAGCCCGACCTATCTATGATAGATTAACTTCTTGTCATTTGGCCCGGTGAAATCGCCGGGAGCTATCGGAGAACCTGACCGTGCTCAATAAATTCGGCCCCTCGGGCCACGGCGAAGCACAGCTGCAATACCTGGACGGCGATTTCCGCGTGGTCTCGCCGGGAACCTATGTGCGTTGCGCGGTGACCGATGCGCGGATCCCGCTCGACGAGCTGAAATACTGGAGCGTCGATCTGCAGGAGGCCTACGCGCTGCCGAGCGCCGTGCTGCAGCGGCATTTTCCCGCCGCGCTGAAGACGCAGAGCTGATGGTCGGGCGGGCAAGGCGGCGTTGGCTTTGCCCACCCTACTTCCTGAGTTTCTTCGCGCGCGCCTGAAACAGGTGGTCGGTCACGAACCTGCGCAAGCCAGCGGCGTCCTCGAATTCGAGTGTCACCGCGAACGGCACGATCTCCCGCGCCCCCTCCGGAAGCCCCTGGCGGCCGCGCAGCCGCGCCAGATCCTTTTCCGTCGTCACCAGCGTCAGCGCGTCGCGCCTGGCTTCCGCGATCAGGCCTTCGATCTCGCTTTGCGCAAACGGATGATGATCGGCGAAGGCCCGTTCCAGGACCACCTCGATCCCGCTGGCGCGTAGCGTCCTGAAAAATCTGGCGGGATCGCCGATCCCGGCAAAGGCTGCTACGCGCTTGCCGCGCAGCGACGTCACCGAAGCATCGTCCGCTCTGAGATGCGCCGTCAACACCGGCTTGCCCCGCGCCGCGACGGCGGCAGCGACCGCCTCGGCTGCAGTGCCGTCGCCGATCACGACCAGCGCATCGGTTCGCGCCATTTGCAGCGGCAGCGGCGCGCGCAGGGGGCCGGCGGGAAACACGCAGGCATTGCCAAGGCCGCGGTCGCGCGTCGATCACGATCAGCGAGGCATCCTTGGCGATCGCCGGATTCTGGAAGCCATCGTCCATCACGATCACGCTGGCGCCTTGCGAGCTCGCCAAGGCGACGCCGTCAGGACGGTCGCGCGAAACCGCCACCGGGACGGTGCGCGCCAGCATCAGCGGCTCGTCGCCGACGTCGACCGCGGCATGACGGTCGGGATCGACCATCACCGGCCCGCGCAAGCGACCACCATAGCCGCGGCTGAGCACGACCGGCGTCTCGCCGAGATCGCGCAACAGCTTGACAAGAGCCAGCACCGTCGGGGTCTTGCCGGCGCCGCCGACATGGTAGTTGCCGACGCAGAGCACGGGAATGCCGGCATCCAGTCCTTCGCGCTGCAGCCTTTGGCCCGCGATCGCGCCGTAGACGGCAGCGAGCGGCATCAGCAGTCGCGACATCCAGGATGATGGCCGGTACCAGAAGTCCGGCTCATGCATCCGACGCCCCCATTTCGAGGCGCAATTGCAACAGATAGGGTTCGAGCGCAGCCAGTGTGCGGTCGAGCGCGCCGCCGAGCTGCGAGACCACCCGCTCGGCTGCCGCGACCGACGAATTGCGCGCCGCGGGATCGGCCAGCAACCTGCCCAGCTGCTTTACCAGCGCTTCCTGCGTGTCGGCCCGCTTCGCGCCGCCGGTACTGTCGAGTGCCTCGTAAACGTCGCTGAAATTGAACACGTGAGGGCCGTGAACAATCGAGGCGCCCAGCTTGACCGCCTCGATCGGATTCTGCCCGCCATGTTCGACCAGCGATCCTCCCATGAACACGATCGGCGACAGCCGATAGAACAGTCCCAATTCGCCCATGGTATCGGCGACATAGATGTCGGTGGCCGCCGTCGGCAATTCTTCGCGCGAACGCAAGCCCGCGTGCAGACCGGAGGCGGCGATCATGCGGGCGATTGCTTCGCCGCGACCGGGATGGCGCGGCACGATCACGGTCAACAGCGACGGAAAAAATCCCGAAAGCGTGCGGTGCGCCTCCAGCAATATCTCTTCTTCGCCGGGATGCGTCGACGCCGCCACGATGATCGGGCGACCGCGCGTCACCGACATCAGCCGCTCCAGTTTGCTGAAATCGGCCGGCGGTGCCGGAACATCCAGTTTCAGATTGCCGGTGATGACGACGTTGCGGCTGCCCAGCGCCGCAAAGCGCTCCGCATCGACCCGCGATTGCGCCAGGCAGACGTCGAACCGGCCGAGCAGCGCCGAGATCGTGTTGCTCACCCTGCGCCAGCGCGGAAACGAGCGATGCGACATCCGGCCGTTGATCAACACCATCGGCAGGCGCCGCGCCGCGCTCGACAGGATCAGATTCGGCCACAGATCGGATTCGATGAACAGCGCAAGAGAAGGCCGCCAGTGATCCAGAAAGCGCGCGACATAGCGCGGAGAATCGTACGGCACATATTGATGGATGATATCGGCGGGAAATCGTTTGGCGACGATGGCCGCCGACGTCACCGTTCCCGAAGTCACGAGGATGCGAATATTCAACGCGCGCAACTTCTCGATCAGGGCCGCGGCGGCCAGCACTTCGCCGACGCTCGCGCCGTGAATCCAAACCAGCGGTCCGTGCGGCCGGATATCCCTGCTCATGCCGCGGCGCTCACCGACGCGCGCGGGATCCTCCTTGCCCTGTTTCAGCCGCCGCTTGATCAGCGCAGGCGCCAGCGGCGCCGCCGCCGCCGACAGCCGCTGGTAGACGCGCAGCGTCATCGGCAGCGAGCTAGCCATGCCCCGCCTCTCCCGGGCGGCCGACCTGCGCATAAGCGCGCGCCGTCGCATCGTTCAGTGTCGCCTCGAGTCGCGCACGCAGTTCTTCCATCGCCTCGGCACCGGCGTCCGGTGGAACCATGATAATTTCGCCTCCCACCAGTGCCCCTCGCCCGAATGGCAGATTGATCGTGGTGCGGTCCCAGTTCTTCAGGCGCAAAAAGCGGCTGGTGGCCATCGCGAACGGCATGATCGGCCGCCCGGATTCGCGCGCCAGCATGATGATGCCGAGACCGGCTATTCGCGAGCGCTTCGGCACGTCGGCGGTCAGCGCGACGTTATAACCCTGTTCCAGCGCCCGCACCATCTCCTTGAATGCGCCGACGCCACCCTTGCGGTGAAACGCCGAGCCGTGATCCCCGGAGCCGCGGATGGTGCCGATCCCCAGCCGCTCGGCAGCGATGGCATTGAATTCGCCATCGCGATGCCGCGAGACCAGCACCTTGGCGCGGTGGATCTCCTTGGTCTTGATGAACGGCGTCAGGAAATGCTGGCCGTGCCAGAAGGCGAAGATCGCCGGCATCTGCGGCTCGACGATCTCATAGACATCGGGCGGATCGAAACTGAACCGGTTGGTCCACCAGACCAGCCGCAGAAATTCGGCCGTGAGAAAACCCACCGCGCGCTGGAGCCAGCTGCTGCGCAGCACATTGCGGATCAGTTTCTTCAACGGGCAGGCTTCGCGTCTTGATCCGGATCGAGCAGCCGATGGAGATGGACGATAAAATAACGCATGTGGGCGTTGTCCACGGTCTGCTGCGCCTTCGCCTTCCAGGCCGCGTAGGCGGTCGCGTAGTTGGGGAACAGGCCGACGATCTCTACCTGAGAGAGATCCTTGAACGTCGTGTGTTCAAGGCCGGTCAGTTCGCCTCCGAGGACGAGGTGGAGCAATTGCTGCGGGGAACTATCTGGCATGATCTCTTTCCTAGTGCGGTCCCCGGCGAACCAAGTTTCTGGCGCTCATCGGGGGACGCTCAGGGCAACGGGCGAGCCCGAAAATGCTCGACAATGCTTGCATGACGATCGCGCCCCGCTGCCACCAGCACCCCGTGCGTCACCTCGCGGCGATTGTACAGGATGGTGTCCCCCGAAAGCGCGGTCATGTTACCATTCGCTTCCTGCACGATCAAATTGGCCGCGGCAAGGTCCCAGTCGCGGCTTTGACCGCCCGCAAAGGCCGCATCGAGCCGTCCGTGGGCGACCCGGCACAGCCGAAGCGCCAACGATCCGATTCGGGGATGCATGGTAATTTCAGCAGCCGAGCGGTTGAGCCGTTCGACCAGCGGCTTCGGACCCGCCACACGAGAGAAGTCGAGCTCCGCGCCGGGTGCCGCGTGAACCGCCAGGCCGTTGAGCAACGAGCCGCGGCCACGCTCAGCGAAGAAAAATTCATCGCTGGCCGGTGCGAACACCGCCGCCAACAATGGCCGCGCGTCCTCGACCAGCGCCACGCTCACGCACCAATCCTCGCGGCCGGCGAGATAGCCGCGGGTGCCGTCGATCGGGTCGACAATCCAGACCAGCCGCTTGCCCAGACGCTCGTCGTCGTCGGCGCTCTCCTCCGACAACCAGCCATAATCCGGCGTGGCGGACCGCAGCCTTCCGGCGATCAGGTCGTTGACCGCGATGTCGGCCTCCGACACCGGTGACGAGGCGCCCTTGGTCCAGTTTTTCAGTTCGGTACGGAACAGCGAGAGCGCCAGCGCGCCAGCCTCCCGCACCGTCTCCTTCAGCAAAACGGCATCGCACGCCAAGGTCCTGTCATGCACGCTAGCGTCCGCCAAGCGTCAGTCCCTCGATCCGCAGCGTCGGCGCATTGACGCCGTAGCGGAATGCCAGATCGTTGGCCGGCGCCAGCGATTTGAATATTTCGAGAAGATGACCCGCGATCGTCACCTCGCTCACCGGATAAGTGATCTCGCCGTTCTCGATCCAGAAGCCCGACGCGCCGCGGCTATAGTCGCCTGTCACGCCGTTGACGCCGGAGCCGATCAGGTCGGTGACGTAGAACCCCTGGCGGATGTCGGAGATCAGCTCGGCCGGGGTCGGCTCGCCGGCCTCCAGATGCAGGTTATACGATCCCGGCGACGGCGACGACGATACGCCGCGATGGGCATGACCGGTCGTGACCAGCCCGAGTTCGCGCGCGGTCGCGCAATCCAGCAGCCATGATGTCAAAACGCCCTGATCAACGATCGCGAGCTTCTTGACCTTGACGCCCTCGGCGTCGAACGGCTGCGAGCGCAGCCCTCGCGCCCGCAACGGATCGTCGATGATGCGGATATTCTTTGCAAACAGCTGCTCGCCGAGACGATCCTTCAGGAAAGAGGTCTTGCGCGCGATCGAGGCGCCGTTGATCGCTCCCACCAGGTGGCCGACCAGCGAGCCGGACACGCGGGGGTCGAACACGACAGGCACTTTGCAGGTCTCGACCTTGCGCGGGTTGGCGCGCGCGACCGTGCGCTCGCCGGCGGTGCGGCCGACGCTTTCCGGCGAGATGAGATCGGAAGCATGCGGCGCGGAGGTGTAGTCGTAGTCGCGTTCCATCGCGGTGCCTTCGCCCGATATGGCGGTCACCGAAATGCCCTGGCTCGAACGCAAATAGGCGCCGTGAAAGCCGGTGCTGGTTACCAACACCATGCCGCCGATTCCGGTCGAGGCCGAGGCGCCGCCTGATTTGGTCACGCCCTTGACGGCGAGCGCGGCGGCTTCGGCTTCGCAGGCACGGCGTTCGAGTTCCGCCGTTGTTGGAACACCGGAGTCGAGCAGATCGAGATCGGGCAAATCGCGCGCCAGCAGCGCGGGATCGGCGAGACCGACATATTTGTCGTCAGGCGCGACGCGCGCCATGGCGACCGCGCGCTCCGCAAGCCTTGCGACGCCATCGCCGCTGACATCGTTGGTCGAGACCACCGCCTGGCGCTGTCCCACCAGCACGCGCAGGCCGACATCATCGCCTTCTGAGCGCTCGGATTCCTCGACGCGCCCGTCGCGCACCTCGACGCCCTGCGACACGCCGCGCACCGCCACCGCGTCGGCGGCATCCGCGCCGGCACGCCTGGCAGCCTCGACGAGACGCTGCGCCAGCGTACTCAGCGCGGATTGATCGAACAGGTCGGTGGCGGCAGCCTTGGGCGAAAGCGGCGATGTCGTCGATGGTGAAGAGATCACGAACAAAATCCCGGGGATTCAAGAGGGATCGGAGAGATGTTCCATGCACATCAATCGATACACCAGATGTGCCTGATTTACAGGGATTTCAAGCATTTTCCTGTGTCAAAGACCAAAGATTTTCGCAATCGCCGCAAGGTCTCGTCAATCATGTGAGCCAAGGTCTTGTCAATCATGCGCGCGAATGCCGGGCGAGTGACGCCTGATTAACCAGCCTTTTTAAGCGAAATCGCAACGCGCTCTGGCATGCTCTCGCCTATCGACCGGGAACATAATCCCGGCGGGGAGACAAAGCCGTGAGGCGTCAAACTGCAACAAGCGGGATCAATCCCGCCGGGTCGAGCCGCGCATTGCGGCTCGACCCTCTCTCTCTGCCCGTCAGCTTCGATGCGCAGGATGTCCGCGCAGACGGCGGCGTGCGCAAGGTCGAACTTCACCGCGAATATATCGTGCTGCGACGTGCCATCCAGGGCATGCGGATGGCGATCAGCCTTCGCGTCAGCGATTTCCGCGGCATCGCGCTGCGCGGCATCGACGATGCCGAGATGCTCGTGCTGGTTCATCGCGATCCGTCACTGACGATCCCCTTATGCGTGAGTTCAGACCGCGACGAGATTTCTGCGGCATGGCAGATATGGAGCGATATTTTCGCCCTTCCGCAATTGCCGGACGATCAGGCGTGCGAGCCGGCCGCACGGCGGCGTCGGCACAACGCGATCCGGGCCCGGCGTCCGAAATTCCTGGTGCGGCGGCGCAGCGGTGGCCCGCTCGATCCCGCCAACGTGCACCGAGACGAGCGCGAGATCATCGCGCGGGACTAGTGTGGTGGTTCAGAAGTTCTCTTCACCGGTGCGGCGAGTCCGTCAAGAGAACTTCTGAACCAAAACCACACTAGAATCATAGATTTCTAGTGTCCTCTCGAATCCGAAGTTCGCAAGAGAGGGTGCTGCAAGGAAGTGCGAACTTCGGATTCGGGACACTAGCACCTGCTTTCGAAACGGTCGTAGCACAGGTGGCGCACGGCGCAGATGCGGCTTTGCCCACCCTACCCGCCACCGGCCCGCATCACCGCATCCGCGAGTAGCCCGGCAAACAGCAACAGCCCGGCATCGCGGTTGGACTTGAAGATGCGCAGACACAGCGCGGGGTCGTTGATCTTCAGCCGCCGAATTTGCCAGGCAAGATGCGCGGCGAACGCGGCAAGCCCAATCCACGCCGCAAGGCCGGCGCCCGCGAGCCACATCGCCGCGCCGATCAAGACTACCGCCAGCGCGTAGAACGCAATCAGCGCCCGATGGGTTTGCGCGCCGAACAGACGCGCGGTCGATTTCACCCCGATCAGCGCATCGTCCTCGGCGTCCTGATGCGCATAGATGGTGTCGTAGCCGATCACCCAGGCGATCGAACCGGCATAGAGCAAAAGCGCCGCCGCATCGATCCGCCCCAGAGTGACGGCAAATCCCATCAACGCGCCCCATGAGAAGGCCAGGCCAAGCACGACCTGCGGCCACCAGGTGATCCGCTTCATGAAGGGATAGACCGCGACGATGACGAGCGAAGCGATGCCGGTCGCGATCGCGAAGCGGTTGAACTGCAGCAGCACCACGAGCCCGACCAGGGCCTGCACCACCAGGAAGACAAGCGCTTGCGGCACGCTGACCTGTCCCGCCGGTATCGGCCGCGACCGCGTGCGCTCCACCCTGGCGTCGAGATCGCGATCGGTGATGTCGTTCCAGGTGCAGCCGGCGCCGCGCATGGCAAAGGCGCCCACGAAGAACAGCGCAACGACGAGGGGCAGTCGGCTCAGATGATGGGAGACGCCGGCGGCAAGCGCGGCCGACCACCAGCATGGCATCAGCAATAACCAGGATCCGATCGGCCGGTCGAGGCGGGCGAGCCGCAAATAGGGCCGCGACCATGGCGGCGCGAGCGTATCGACCCAGTTGCCGGTCGCGTCCGCAACGCGGGCCGCAGCCTTGCTCATCTCGGCCTTGCGTCCTGTTTCCGAAGTTCGTTCAGACCGAAGGCAGCGGTCATCGCGCCAGCACGTTGCCGCTCAGCGTATCGAAAGTACCGCCGCCCTTCTTGGAGACGGTAGCCTCCGGAAGCGTCGTCGCAGAACCCAGCACCTCGCTCAGGCTCGGACCTGCCGGTCCCTGCTTCTGCATCTGTTCTGCCACCGCGCAAACCTTCTGCTGCATGGCTTCGGTGTTCTTGTGACCGTTCTTCAGCTGATCCGCGATCTGCGGCGGAATCCCGCACTTCGCCGCGTGGCCTTCGACGTATTTGATCATCTTGATCTCGGACTGGGCGAAGTTTCCGATCAGCTTGCAAGCCTCGGTCGGGGGGGCATGCCGGTCGCTGGCGGCCTTGATCAGCTTGCCGCGTTTCTCTGCCTCTTCGCGCAGCGGCATGAATCCTTTCATGCAATCATCGGAAGGACCCGCCTGCGTCGGAGGCGCTGCCATAGGCGCGCGCGAAAATGGCGTGGCCGCCGGAAACCCACCGGGCGCCGGCGCAGCGCCAAAGGTAGTCGCAGGCGCTGCCCCATTCACCGGCGGAAATGCCGGGTCGTTCGCCGTGCCGGCTTGGCCGGGCAGCGGCGCCGGAAAGGCACCTTGCGCAAAACTCTGGCCGGCATGGAGCGTAGCGATGGCCACGGTGAGTGGCACGATCAGGCGGCGGATCATCAAAGCTGTTCCCTCAGGCAAGGTCCGATGGCCCCTAGCATCTTCCCGATAGAAGAGCGACTCTGATGGGCTATTTTAGGATTCCCGCCAAGGCTTAACAACCCGTGGAATTTGGCAACAGCGCGGCGTTGCGCCGCGCCGAATGACCGATAATCGCATATTTTCTCATCCTTTGGGCTAAAAGGCCCGCGGATTGGAGCCTTGACCATGCCCCTACTCGATTTTCGCAAACCGCGGCTGTTTGTCGACGCCGCCCTCGCGCCGGACGAGACGGTCACGCTCGAGCGCGACCAGAGCAATTATCTCGGCAATGTGCTGCGGCTGTCGGCAGGCGAAACCATCCTGGTGTTCAATGGCCGCGATGGCGAGTGGCAGGCTTCGGTCTCGGGGCGCAAACGGCCCGATAGTCTTAAGATCATGGCCCAGACCCGGCCGCAGGATCACCTGCCAGACCTCGCTTACGTCTTCGCGCCGCTGAAACACGCCCGTCTCGATTATATGGTTCAGAAGGCGGTCGAGATGGGAGCTTCCTCGCTGCAGCCGGTCTTGACCCGCTTTACCCAGGTCTCAAGGGTTAACGGCGAGCGGATGCGGGCCAATGTCGTCGAGGCGGCCGAGCAATGCGGCCTCCTCAGCATCGCCGATGTCGCCGAGCCGGTGCCGCTCGATCGCTATTTGGGCGGGCGCAAGCCACGACGCCTGCTGGTCTTCTGCGACGAGGCCGCCGACGTTGCAAATCCGTTGCGGGCACTGGACGGCGAGCGGACCGCCGCAGACGGGATCGATATCCTGATCGGTCCCGAAGGCGGGTTTGCCGAGGAGGAGCGCAGCCTTTTGCTGCGGCAGCCGCGAACCTTGCAGCTTTCGCTCGGACCGCGAATTCTGCGCGCCGACACCGCTGGCGTGGCCGCACTGGCCCTGGTCCAGGCGGCGCTCGGAGACTGGACCGCAGGCTGAGTGCCCGGATAGGTTCCGGCCTTAACCAGTCCCGTTTGGCCGCTTGTTAAGACACTTGTATTAAGGCACTTGGCCGATCTTGGTCGAAACCCCGCCCGGGCCATGCTATGGGGCTGCGCGAGAGCGTTTTCCGGCGAGATGGGGCCCCCTGTTAGCCGCAAGAAAAATGCTTTCAATCAATGACTTGCGCGTATTCTAATCGCGAAATCGGTTAGTTGACTACGCGCCAGAGCCCGTTTTCTAAGGATTTGGACGTCGAGATGACCGTGACCGCCGCCCCACGTGCGACCGGATCCGCCGCATGGGCGGACGCACTGCTATTGTCGTTCGCGCAGGCCGGCTACACCCTGGCCGATCCGGCCATATTGCAGCCCGCCGAACCGTTTCTCGATCTCTCGGGCGAGGACATCCGCAAAAGCCTTTATCTCACCACCGACGCCGGCGGCGAGGAACTGTGCCTCCGCCCCGACCTGACCATCCCGGTCGCGCGGGATTATCTCGCCTCCGAGGGGGCCGGGCGGCCGGCAGGCTTCAGCTATCTCGGGCCAGTGTTCCGTTACCGCGGCGGACGGCCCAGCGAATTCTTGCAGGCCGGCATCGAATCCTTCGGACGGCAGGATCGTCCGGCGGCGGATGCCGAAATGCTCGCCCTGGCGCTCGAGGCCGCCAGTGCGTTCGGCCTGACCGAGGTCGAGATCCGGACCGGCGACGTCGCGCTATTCACCGCCCTGATCGATGCCCTCAATCTCTACCCGGTCTGGCGGCGGCGCCTGATCAAGGATTTCAACCGCAAGATCAGCCTGGAGCAGGATCTCGAGCGGCTGACGCTGGCCACCGGATCGACCCGCAATGAATATGAGGGCGTGCTCGCCGCGCTAGCCGGCTCCGATCGCAAGGCGGCGCTGGCGCTCGTGACCGATCTGATGTCGATCGCCGGCACCACCAATGTCGGCGGACGCACGGTTGCGGAGATCGCCGACCGCTTCCTCGAACAGTCAACCCTGAAGGGCGGCGCCCTGCCCCGCGACGCGCTCGATCTGATCAAGCGCTTCCTGGCGATCTCGGGCGATCCCGACGATTCGATTGCGCGGTTACGGGCGCTCGCCGCCGACGCAAAGCTCGATATCACCGCCGCCATCGATGCGTTCGAAAGCCGCGTCGGCTTCATGGCCGCGCGCGGCATCGCTACCGGCTCGACGCGGTTTTCCACCTCGTTCGGCCGTGGCCTCGACTATTACACGGGCTTCGAGTTCGAACTGCATGCCAAGGGCAACGGCGTCGAGCCGCTGGTGGCGGGTGGACGCTATGACGGGCTGATGACCCAGCTCGGCTCCAGGACGCCGATCCCCGCGGTCGGATTCTCGGTCTGGGTCGAGACCTTGACCCAGCTCGGCGACAAGCCGGCCAAGGGCCGCACCGGCGGGAGCGCATCATGACGGCGCCATTCGTTCTCGCGGTTCCATCAAAAGGCCGCCTGCAGGAAAACGCCGAGGCGTTCTTCACGCGTGCCGGACTTGCGCTGGCCAAGCCGCGCGGCGCCCGCGACTATCGCGGCACCATCATGGGGCTCGATCATGTCGAGATCGCCTATCTCTCCGCGAGCGAGATTGCCTCGCAGCTCGCGCGTGGCACTGTCCACCTCGGCGTCACCGGCGAGGACCTGGTACGCGAAAGCATTGCCGACGCCGACAAACGCGTCCTCTTGATCGACAGTCTCGGCTTCGGCAGCGCCAATGTCGTGGTTGCGGTACCGCAGGCCTGGATCGATGTCCGGACCATGGCCGACCTCGACGACGTCACCACCGGCTTCCGCGCGCAGCATAACCGGCGGATGCGGGTGGCGACCAAATACATCAACCTGACCCGGACTTTCTTTGCTTCGCACGGCATCGTCGACTACCGCATCGTCGAGAGCGCGGGCGCGACCGAAGGCGCGCCGGCGGTCGGCACCGCGGAGATGATCGTCGATATCACGACGACCGGCGCGACGCTTGCGGCCAATGGCCTGAAGGTGCTCGACGACGGCGTGATCCTTCGCAGCCAAGCCAACCTTGTGGCCTCGCGGGACGCCGACTGGTCGAACGAGGCGCGCGAGGCCGCGCGCGTGATCCTGGATCATATCGCCGCGCGAGCCCGCGCCAGCAAATACCGGGAAGTCCGCACCCGCTTTGCGGGATGCGACGCGGCGCTGCTGGCCGAGGCCCACAACCGCTTCGGCGTGGTGTCGCCGTTCGGCGGGCCGACCTCCTCGGGAATGGTAACGCTGCATTGTCCGCCGGCGCAGCTTTACGCGCTCGGCAGCTTTCTTCGCAGCCACGGCGCGGAAACGGTTTCGGTGGCGTCGCTCGATTACGTGCTCGACCGTGAAAATCCGCTGTTTGCCAGGCTCGAGGCATTCCTGCGGCGGTAAGACGAAACGTCGCGGCCTATCCCCTGTGGCGACAATTCACCCCGATTACCATATGCTGTGTTTTGGAGCGTTGGAACCTGATCGATGATGCTGGGTACGGATGTGTCGAGCTTGTCAACGACCGCGGCGACGGCTGCGGCGCAGGGCCTATCCATCGTGGTTCCCCTCTATAACGAGGCGGCCGGGCTTGCGTTGCTGCACCAGCGGCTTTGCGGGCTGGCACGCACGCTCAAGGACCGTCATCGCCTCGCTTGCGAAGTCGTCTATGTCGACGACGGCAGCACCGACGCGACGCTCGCCATCGCGCGCGGACTTGCCGCCGATACGCTCGATGTTCAGGTGGTGTCGCTGTCGCGCAACTTCGGCAAGGAAGCCGCCCTGATGGCCGGATTGGACCACGCAAGGCGCGGTGCCGTCCTGTTCATGGACGGCGATGGTCAACATCCGCCCGACCTCGTCGAGAAGCTTGTCGGTCACTGGATCGATGACGGCTACGACGTCGTCTATACGGCGAAGGCCCATCGCGACAATGAATCCCTGCTGCGGCGGCTTGCGGTGCGTGGCTTCTACGCGCTGATCAATTGGGGCGCACGACAGAAAATCCCGGAAGATGCCGGCGACTTTCGCCTGCTGTCGCCGCGGGCGGCGGCGGCCTTGCGGCAGCTCCCTGAACGCAACCGCTTTTTCAAGGGTCTCGCAAGCTGGATCGGCTTCCGCCAGATCCGCGTCGACTATGAACCCGCCGCCCGCGCACACGGCATGACCACGTTCAGCGCCGGCCGGCTGGTCGGGCTTTCGATCGAGGGCCTGACCTCGTTCTCGGTGGCGCCGCTGCGTTTTGCCAGCTTGCTCGGGGTATTGCTCGCTTCCGGCGCCTTCCTGTTTGGCCTGTCGATCCTCTGGGAAACCCTGGTCGATGGAAAGTCGGTTCCCGGCTATCCCTCGCTGGTGGTCGGCCTGATGACCATTGGCGGCGTGCAGCTCATCATGATCGGCATCGTCGGAGAATATATCGGGAAGATTCTTTCGGAGCTGAAGGCACGCCCGATCTATTTCGTCGCCGAGCACAGCGAGAAACGCGCCGAGGCGAAAACCGAGGCCAGCGCCGGCGAAAGGACCGCTGCCGAATGAACGATGCCGCGGCGCCGCGCCGCATCTGGTTGTGCGCCGACGACTACGGCATCAGTCCCGGCGTCAACCGCGGCATTCGTGACCTGATCGAGCGCGGCCGTCTCAATGCCACCTCGGTCATGGTGGTCGGCCCGGCGATCGGCCGTGACGAAGTGAGCGCCCTCAAATCGCTGGCCGCGAGCCGTCCGCGTTGCGCCATCGGCCTGCATGTCACGCTAACGGCGCCGTTTCGGCCCTTGACGATGCACTTCAAGCCGATCGACGGCGACATGTTCTTGCCATTTCCGAAACTCCTGCGCGCCGGCCTGATGCGCAGGCTCGATCCCGAAGTCATCCACACCGAATTGATGGTGCAACTTTCGGCCTTCGGCGAATTGTTCGGCCGAGCCCCGGACTTTGTCGACGGCCACCAGCATGCGCAGCTATTTCCGGGCGTGCGCGATGCCTTTCTGACGGCGGTGAGCGATGCTGCGCCCAATGCCTGGGTTCGCCAGGGCGGGCGCAATCAACCCCTGGCCCGGCGGCTCGGCACGCCCAAGGCATTGGTTCTCGACGTCTTGAGCGCGCAGTTCCGCCGCCGCGCCTCGCGCGCCAATATCGCGTTCAACCCGGCATTCGCCGGTGCCTACGATTTTTCCGGCCAACCCGATTTCGGGGCGTTGATGCGACAATTCCTCGATGACCTGCCCGAGGCCGGTGTCATCATGTGTCACCCGGGGTTGGTGGATGAGATCCTTGTCAGCCTCGATCCGCTGACGGTCCAGCGCGAACGCGAATACGAATTTCTCGGCGGAGAGCATTTTCCGCTCTTGCTGGCCGCGAACAATGTTACCTTGGGCTGAGATTCCTACAGACCGCGCGGCGCATTTTCCGGCTTCCAAACAATCATTTGCGTGCATTTCCGGCCGACGCCGGCAGCCGCGACCGGGACCTTGTCCCCTACGTAAATTTAATTCCTGAGCGCACTACTGGCGACACAAAGGGCGCCTACATCTGCCCGGCGCTGCGAAGCGAGGGAGAGCTCGATGACACCGCAAGAACGCCAATTGGTTGACGACCTTTTCGACCGGCTTTCAAAAATGGAAGGCGCGCCGCGCGATCCGGACGCCGCGGCCGCGATCGCGCAAGGCTTGCGCGCCGCGCCCAACGCGGTTTACGCGCTGGTGCAGACCGTCCTGGTCCAGGACGAAGCGCTGAGGCGCGCGAACAGCCGGATCCAGGAACTGGAGGCGGCCGGCGCACCGGCACAGGATCACGCCGGCGGGTTCCTCGATTCGATGCGCGATACGATTTTTGGGCAGGGTCAGGCGCGCGGCTCGGTACCGAATGTGCGGCCGCCCGAAGTCAGCGGCCGTCCGGTCTGGAACAGCGGACAGGTGATGCAGCAGATGCCGTCCCAGGGACAGTATGATCAGGGCCCCTACCGACAGCCCTACGGCGCGCCCCAGGCGCCGATGGGCGGCGGCGGCTCGTTTCTCGGAACCGCCGCAGCGGCCGCAGCCGGGGTGGTCGGCGGATCGCTGCTGCTCAACAGCATCCGCTCGATGATGGGCGGCAGCCATCACGGCTTCGGCGATAGCGGCGTCATGACCGAGAGGGCCACGGGCCAAAGTCCGTGGACGGATCAATCCGGCAGCAGTCTCGCGCGCGACGCCGGGATTAACGATATCGGCTCATCCGGCGGTCGCGCCGATGATAATTCACGCGCCGGACTTTTCGATTCCGCCTCGAACGACGACGATCATGACGACATGGATCTTGATTCGGACGACTTCGGTGGCGATGGCGACAGCGACTTCGCCTGAGGCGATCGCGCCGGCACAATCACAATCAGAAACGGCCGCCTGAACGGGCGGCCGTTTTGATTTTCTTCCGTTGATTTTCTTCTGTTGATTTTTGCCTGTTGATTTTTGCCTGTTGATTTTCGTCTTGAAATATTCGTGTTGGCGATCGATCAGATGACGACGACCTTGGTGCCGACATTGACGCGGCCATAGAGGTCGATCACATCCTCGTTGCGCATCCGGATGCAGCCGGACGACACGTTGGTGCCGATCGTCCAGGGTTCGTTGGAGCCGTGAATGCGATAGAGCGACGACCCCAGATACATCGCGCGGGCGCCGAGCGGATTTTGTGGACCGCCTTCCATGTGCCGCGGCAGGTCGGGCCGCCGCACCAGCATTTCCGGAGGCGGCGTCCAGTCCGGCCATTCCTTCTTGGCGGAAATCTGCTTGATGCCCGACCAGGTGAAATCCGGGGCGGCCGACGCCGATGCCGTAACGCATCGCCTTGCCGTTGCCCTGCACCAGGAACAGGAACTTGTTGGGGGTATCGACGACGATCGTGCCGGCGCTCTCCTTGCCGTCATAGTCGACGACCTGTTTCTCGAATTTCGGATCGAAGGCGAGATGCGCGGGTTCGCCGAGGTCCTGCTGGCGCATGGTCTGCTGCGGCTCCATCGGCGACAACAGCGGACGCTGCGACTGGTATGATGGCTGCTGCTGATAGGCTGGTTGCTGCGGAATAGCGATCACCTCTGATTCGGTCCGTCACCGAACAGGAATTCGATGAAGCCGCCGCCCATATTGGAGCGTTCGGCCGAGGCCGTTCGCATCGGTGCGACAGGCCGCTGGGCGGGTTGATCGGCATAGATCACGGTGGGTTCCGAGACAGACTCGGCCTCGTTCGCCATCGCCTGATGAAGTCCGATGCCGAGAAAAGACGCGCTGGCAAGGAGCGCAAGATACATTCTGTTGGACATCGACGTACTCTGTACTGTTTCGTCACTGTTTCGTCGCGGGAGCGCCGGAGCGGCGCCTTTGCACGCCACCAGCTAAGATCAAAACCGCATCGGTTTGGTAAACAGAAACGGCATTTCAATTCACCACGTCGTCAAATGCGCGCGCTTTTCTCTGCTAGCGTTTATTTTCGATGAATACAGACGGCGCATGGTTAATCGTTGGTATGCGCACGCAGACCACACCCTTGGCAAGCAGTTCCCGGCGTGAACTCATGTTAAATCGAGTCTGCTTTAAACGTGGGGAGTGGAGTTCGGGGACATATCATGCCGGTTCATCGCAGACGTTTTCGTATCGAAGAAGCAATCAGCGGCGACATTGCGATGCCGCCGGATGTCGACGGCGAGGTTGGTCCCATGCACCGCGAGATCATGAGCGAACTGCGCGCGATCCGCGCCCAGATGGCCGCCCCCCGCCCCAGCGCCGCAAACAGCACGATCGGAGAGTCAGTGTCCCGCGAAGTCGCCGAAGCCCATGCGCTGCTTGAAACCTACCGCGCGCAGATCGAGCAATGCGAGAAACTGAAGGTCGAACTCGACCTTATCTACGATGCCATCACCCGCACCAAGCGTGAAATCGCGGTGCTGCACGGCAAGAGCTTCAACGGCGAGGAAATGGCCAAGGTCAACGGCGAGCTCGGCGCCGTGGTCGGCGGCACCGAAGAAGCCACGCAGCAGATTCTGGAAGCCGCCGAGGCGATCGACAACGCGGCGACCGCGCTGAGCAAGCGTAACCTCGCCCGATCAGCAGAAACTGCTCAGCGAGGAAATCCAGGAACGCGTCGTTTCCATCTTCGAGGCCTGCAATTTCCAGGACCTGACCGGTCAGCGCATCAAGAAAGTGATGACCACGATGAAGTTCATCGAGAATCACATTACCGTCATGATGGATATCTGGGGTGGCGTCGACGCCATCAAGGCGCACGCCCCTCCGATCGTCGACACCCGCGAGGGCGACGCCAGGCTGTTGAACGGGCCGAAGCTCGGACGGCGACGTCGGCCACGCTTCGCAGGACGACATCGACGCGTTGTTCGACTGAGGACGGCGTTGCTTCGCCAAACACAAAAACGCCGGCGCAACGCCGGCGTTTTCCGTTTGGCGGATCGATCAGGTCAGGCGCGCGGCGCGCAGCGGACGTAGACCATGTTGCCGTAGCGGGTCGCCGCATCCTTGTCGATGAAGCGGGTGATCAGGACACGCCCGTCGAAGGAAACGATCTCGCGGTCCTGTTCGCCTCCGGCCGGTCCGGGAGGGCCGATATAATTCTTGCCGCCGGGGCTGCCCTTGAGGCGCAATTCCTGCGGCGTCGCCTGATCGGCCAGATGCATGATCACGCCGCCATTGGCGCCCGCGCCGATCACGTAAGGTTGCTTGCACTGCGCCCGCGCCGCGGCTTCGGTACGCGCGCGGTCATTGGGATTTTGAAACGACGCCAGGCCCCACTTGCCGACAATCTCATCGGCGCGGATCGTTGCCGGCATTTCGGGCACCGGGGCGGGCTCCGGCGCCGCCGCAGGAGACGACGAAAAGGACGGCAGGCTCATGCTCGAGCAGGCGCCCAGGAATATCGTCAGCGCCGAGGCGATCCCCAGATTGGCAACCGCCCGCACGCTAGATGAACCGACCATGTTCTCCCCCAAGCAAATCCGTGGCCGCACCCGTCCAGCAGCCAAGCGCAAAACCGCTGCCGGAGCAATGACGTCCAGCGAATTACGCCGGTGCTCCGATTTGGTTTCCTGGAACATCCTATATCTGCCTCACCAAGGCCTTAACCTCGTTTGCTTGACAGGATCGGCGGCACGCCATATCCCCGGACGCACAATTGGCACTCTGAGAGTGCGATTGCCAGGGATTCGAGCTAATTTTGCCCGTCGGCGGTGTCGAATACGCCCGTATTCCCATCCACTTTCGCTGGCAAACCGACCGCAAACCAGGCCTCCAAAAGGAACTGTCATGGCTAAAACCAAATTTCGTCCGCTGCATGACCGTGTCGTGGTCAAACGTATCGACGCCGAGGAAAAGACCAAGGGCGGCATCATCATTCCCGACAGCGCCAAGGAAAAGCCCTCGCAGGGTGAGATCACCGCGGTCGGTCCGGGCGGCCGTGACGAATCCGGCAAGCTGATCCCGATCGACCTCAAGGTCGGCGACCGCGTGCTGTTCGGCAAGTGGTCGGGCACCGAGGTCAAGCTCGACGGCGAGGAACTCCTGATCATGAAGGAGAGCGACATCATGGGCGTGCTCGCCTGACGCCACACTGCGGGACCCCTCGCCCTGGGGAGGCAGCGAAGCTGCCGTCTCGAAGGGCGAGGCCATGTCGATACCCCACCATCATCAACCTCATCCTTCGAGACGCGGGCAGGCGCCCGCTCCTCCTGCGATAACGGCAAAGCCGTTACGCAGGGATGAGGCATCCATCCACACACCAATGGAGTGATTTCAAATGGCTGCCAAGGACGTCAAATTTTCCGGAGACGCGCGCGACCGCATGCTGCGCGGCGTCGACATTCTCGCCAATGCGGTCAAGGTGACGCTTGGTCCCAAGGGCCGCAACGTCGTCATCGAAAAGAGCTTCGGCGCCCCCCGCATCACCAAGGACGGCGTCACCGTCGCCAAGGAAATCGAACTTGACGACAAGTTCGAGAATATGGGCGCGCAGATGCTGCGCGAAGTCGCCTCCAAGACCAACGACACCGCCGGCGACGGCACCACCACCGCCACCGTGCTGGCGCAGGCGATCGTGCGGGAAGGCGCCAAGTCGGTTGCCGCCGGCATGAATCCGATGGACCTGAAGCGCGGCATCGAGATCGCGGTGCATGCCGTGGTCAAGGACCTCGAGAAGCGCGCCAAGCCGGTCGCCTCGTCGTCCGAAGTGGCCCAGGTCGGCACCATCTCGTCCAATGGCGATGCTGCGATCGGCAAGATGATCGCGCAAGCGATGCAGAAGGTCGGCAATGAAGGCGTCATCACCGTCGAGGAGAACAAGTCGCTCGAAACCGAAGTCGACATCGTCGAGGGCATGAAATTCGACCGCGGTTATCTGTCGCCCTATTTCGTCACCAACGCCGAGAAGATGACCGCCGAACTCGAGGACGTCTACGTGCTGCTGCACGAGAAGAAACTGTCCGGCCTGCAGGCGATGCTGCCGGTGCTGGAAGCCGTGGTGCAGTCGGGCAAGCCGCTTTTGATCATCGCCGAAGACGTCGAGGGCGAGGCGCTGGCGACGCTGGTCGTCAACCGCCTGCGCGGCGGCTTGAAGGTCGCCGCCGTCAAGGCGCCCGGCTTCGGCGATCGCCGCAAGGCGATGCTGGAAGACATCGCGATCCTGACCGGCGGCCAGCTGATCTCGGATGAACTCGGCATGAAGCTCGAAAGCGTCACGATCAACATGCTCGGCCGCGCCCGCAAGGTCGTGATCGACAAGGAGAACACCACGATCGTCAACGGCGCCGGCAAGAAAAAGGACATCGAGTCCCGCGTCGGCCAGATCAAGGCGCAGATCGAGGAGACCACCTCCGACTACGATCGCGAGAAGCTGCAGGAGCGTCTGGCCAAGCTCGCGGGCGGCGTCGCGGTGATCCGCGTCGGCGGCGCGACCGAGGTCGAGGTGAAGGAGAAGAAGGATCGCGTCGAGGACGCGCTCAACGCCACCCGCGCGGCGGTGCAGGAAGGCATCGTGCCGGGCGGCGGCGTCGCGCTATTGCGCGCCAAGAAGGCCGTCGGCCGCATCCACAACGAAAACGCCGACGTGCAGGCCGGCATCAATATCGTGCTCAAGGCGCTGGAGGCGCCGATCCGCCAGATCTCGGAAAACGCAGGCGTCGAAGGTTCGATCGTCGTCGGCAAGATCCTGGAGGACAAGTCCGAGACGTTCGGCTTCGACGCCCAGACCGAGGAATATGTCGACATGGTCGCCAAGGGCATCATCGACCCGGCCAAGGTGGTGCGCACCGCGCTGCAGGATGCTTCCTCGGTGGCGGCCCTTCTGGTGACGACCGAGGCCATGGTCGCCGAAATGCCGAAGGAGCCGGCTCCGGCGGCCCCCGGCGGCGGGCACGGACATGGCGGCATGGGCTTCTAGACCGTCGTCCGCATTCTCAATCGATGAAGGCCGCCCCCGGGGCGGCCTTCTTTTTTGGCGAATTGTGCGGAGTTTGGTTCCGATTCAATCGCAACCGATATAGCTCTACGGTGACGCCCAATTCCATCCTGCCCAAGGAACTTCACATGCGCGCCCTTCTTTTCTGCCTGGTCGGACTGATGACGGCCTCAACCGGTCTCGCCTACGGCCAGATGAAGCTGTCGCCGAAAGCCGCCCCTGGCGCGAACGAAACCCGGTACTTTACCGCCATCGATGGATTGATGGACAACAACGCCGACGTCATCCTCAAGGAAACCCGGCAGGGCAAGACCGTCACCGCGGCAGTGCTCGACGTCTGCTATCCCGCGGCAAAAGGCTCCGATCGCAAGGATCGCTTTGTCGCCAACCTTGCCGTGAACGGCCAGACCCTGACCGGCACCACGCAGAGCATCGACGGCAAATTGCCCGTTACGGTGAAGCTCGTGCGCAAGCCGACCGGCGACAGCTTCGAATTCAAGGGCCAGATCAGCATCGGTCAGGTCGTGACCGAGGTGAACTCGACCGACAATTCCGACCTCAGCGAGAAGGAATTTCAGGACAATCAAACCACCGATGACGGCATCACCGCCAACGCCGAGGGATTTTACCGAAGTGTCCCCGGAATCGATCGGCGTGAGAGTGAAGCTTGATGCGGCATCGGATTTCCTGAAAGGCTTGAAAGGCCAGGACGTCGAGGTTTCCCTAAGCAGCCTCGCGGTCACCTGCGACGCGCTGCGCGCCGGCGAACAGACGATCAACCTCAGCGCCGATCCGGATCGCGCTGCCGCGCTGATTGCAAAATTCAAGTCGTCGCCGGGCGTGATCGCCGCCGGCTGGACCACCGGAGTGGTCGAGATGGAGCGCACCATCCGCTTTCAGGCCGCCGACTGGCGCGACGGCGATCGGCTCAACAGGGACAAACTCTCGGCGGCAATCTCCAACGTCTTGAGCAGAACGCTTGCGGCGAAATTGTCGTCAACGGCATGGAGCACCAGCACCGGAAAGCTGAAGCTGACCTTCAAGCGCCCGAGCCAGTTGTTTCCCGCGCTCGATCTCACCGAGGCAATCGAGGTGACCGCCCTGGTGGCGCCGGAAAAGCCCGGCGCGTCCGACCGGCTGATGCTGTGGATCAGCAATCCCGTCGTATCGACAACGGATGAGGCCGCGGGCCCAAAACTCAATCTCGCCAACGACTCCAACGGCGACGAGGAAGCCGATCAGAAAGAGGACAACGGCTCCGTCGATGCGCTGGCCAAGGAATTCAAGGGACAACGCTGGGACGCGGACAAGTCGGTCTGGAAGTAGCCGATTTACCCGCGGTCCGATCGCTTCCACGATCGTTACGACCGCAGGCTTCAGTTGGTATTGATCCGGAATCGCAGCGGCCTGGTTCCGATAAACGACACCAGATCGCCCCGCCGCTTCCAGGTTGCGGCCTCGCTCAGCGCCGCGACCAGTTCATCGTCGGCCTGCGCCCGTGCCGGCGGGCAATCGCGATCCTGCAGCTGACCGGGTACAAAAATCACCGTATTGCCCGCGACCGAAAACTGGCCCTTGCCGCTCTTGCACCACAAATCCAGCTGCGCCTCGCCATTGTCGCCGATCTCGAGCGTCGGAATCCGCTTCGATCCGGGTTGAGGTGCAGCATCGAGCGTCATCTCGAACCCGAACGGAAACCCGTCGTCGGCGCAAGCCGGGTGAGCCGCGAAGGCCGCCACGGCCAGTGCCGCTGCAGCCGCGGCATGCCCCAGAAAACCTGTCGTTGAAAACATGCTGTTCCTCGAAATATCCGGTCATTCCCGGACGCGCGCCGTTGTAATGGGCAAGCGTGACGTTGACCAGATTGGCGGCCATAAAATTCATTGCTTCGCAAAAAAATCCCCGCCCCATGGGGAGGCGGGGATTTTTGCTCGATGTGGGGTCCACCCCCGGCGTCTACTTCAGCACCATGGCGGTGAACGGAGAGACGTAGGCCTGCAGCATGACAAAGAGGCCGACCAGACACGCCAGCGCGATCGAGTGTTTGAACACGAAGCGCAGGATCGTTCCTTCATGTCCGTACCAGTTGGTGGCGGTGGAGGCGACGACGATCGACTGCGCGTCGATCATCTTGCCCATGACGCCACCGGACGAGTTCGCCGCACCCATCAGGACCGACGACAGGCCGAGTTGCTCAGAGGTGATCTTCTGGAGGTTGCCGAACAGGATGTTCGAAGCCGTATCCGATCCCGTCAGCGCCACGCCCAGCCAGCCGAGCAGCGTGCCGAAGAAGGGATAGAGCACGCCGGTCGCGGCAAACGCCAGCCCCAGCGTCGCATCGACGCCGGAGAGGCGCGTCAGCGTACCGATCGCCAGCATCGCCGAGATCGTGATCAGCGAGATCGCGCAAACCTTTAGGGTACGGCCGTATTCCGCGACCATTTTCGCCGGCGACAATCCCATCAGCAAGCCGGAGATGATCGCCGCGATCAGCATGCCTGTTCCGGTAAACGACAAGTAGGTGAATCCGAACACCGCGCCCTCCGGCGTCGGCTTCGCCGCCACCGGCGGCACCTTGTTGATCATGTGGTGGAGTTCGGGAACCGGGTAATTCCAGGTGAATATCCCATTTGCCCAGGTCTTGAACCAGCCGCTGCCCCACACCAGCATCACGACACAGACGATGATCCATGGCAGCAGCGAACTCCAGAGCTGCGCCTGTGTCAGCGGCGTTTTGTCCATCGGTTTTGCCGGCGTCATGGTAGCCGCGGATTTGTCGTTGCCGCGCAGCGCCGGCGAAAGCCAGAGTTGCTTCGGCTGCCAAACCCTGAGGAACAGGATCAGGCAGCCCATCGAGATCAGCGACGCGCCGATATCGACGATCCAGGGATTGATGTAGTTCGAGATCACGAACTGCGGGACCGCGAAGGTGACCCCGGTGACGAGGACCGCCGGCCAGACGTCCTTCATGCCTTTCCAGCCGGCAAACGCCCAAACCACCCAGAACGGCACGATCAGCGAGAACACCGGCAATTGCCGTCCGACCATCGCGCCGAGAATATAGGGATCGAGCCCCGTCACCGAAGCAAGACCCTGAATCGGGGTACCGAGCGCGCCGTAGGCCACCGGGGCGGTATTGGCGATCAGCGACAGGCCGGAGGCGGCGAGCGGCGAGAAACCGAGACCGATCAGAACCGCGCCGGTCACGGCGACCGGCGTTCCAAACCCCGACGCGCCTTCAAAAAACGCCCCGAACGAAAAAGCAATCAGCAGCAACTGCAGGCGCCGGTCCTCCGTCACACCGCCGATGGCACGCTGCAACAGGTCGAAGCGGCCGGTCGCGACCGTGATGCGATAGAGGTAAATGACGTTCAGGACGATCCAGCCGATCGGGAAGAATCCGGCCACCACGCCAAGCAGCGATGCGCGGATGGACATGTTGGCCGGCATCGTGAACACGAAGATCGCGATGATGTTGGCCGCGACCAGCGCAATGATGGCGGCGATATGCGCCTTGACCTTGCCGCTCGCGATCAAAACCAGCAGCGTGACGACGGGTATCGCCGCGGCGATCGTCGAAAGCACAGTGTTGCCAAAGGGATTATAGACCTGATTCCACATTACGATTCCTCCCCACGCGCTTATTCGACGCCCCGACCCGCGTGAACGGTCGGGGCGCCCGGCGCAATTGCCGGGGAACCCTTAGCAAAGCACGCAACCAGAGGCGAATTTGGCCGGCGGCGCATTCGACGTGTCATTCGCTGCCAGTTCGGCTGGTGCTGCTAATGTCCCGGTAATACTGCGATGCTCGGGAAGAACAGATAGCAGGCCACCCCAATGATCACCAAATAGACCAGCAGGACGAGGCACCAGCCGAAATTATGGCGGATCACCTCGCCTTCGTTGCGCACGAACCTGCTGGTCGAAACGCCGACGCTTGCGGTTTGCGGCGCGATCGGCTTGCCGATCTCGGCACCGACCGAGTTCAACGTCGGCAACAGCAGCAAGGGAAAGCCGAGCACCTTGCCGACCAGTGCCTGGAACGTGCCGAACATGGCGTTGGTTGAGGTATTGCTACCCGACAAAGCTACGCCAATGAAGCCCAGGATGGGCGCCACGATGATGAAGGCGGCTCCGAGCTTGGAGAAGGCGCTGGCGAGCGAGCCGGCCATGCCTGAGTAGTTGAAGACATAGGCGAGGCCGAAGATGAATACACCAACCAGGCATGCGCCCCACATCTGCGACCAGGTCTTGGCAAAGATTGCGCCGATCTGGCTCATGCTGACGCGCAGCAGGATCACCGTGATGATCCAGGACACCAGGATGGCCGAGCCGCCAACGAACGGCGTCCAGTTGAACACGGCGCTGATGGTCGCTCCCGGCGTGATCGCTGAATTGGCGGCGACGACATAGTGCAGCACCACGATCGAGGGCAGGTGCGACCAGGGTCCGGTCCAGGCGACCACCACCGCAATCAGTATCGCGATCGGCAGCCAGGCCATGCCAACTTCGCCGGCTGAGAGTCCATGCGCCTCCGCCTGCGTATCGCCGGTCGCTGGTGCACCGCCATACGCCACGATCTGCGCAGGCCGCCACACCTTGAGCAGGAGCAGCAGCGCCGCGAAGCACACGATCGAGCCGATCACATCTGGCAGATAGGGACCGAGATAGACGGCCGTCGGCAACTGGCCGGCGATATAACCGAGCGAGCCGACGATCGCGAGCGGCCACGCCGACCACATGCCTCTGCTACCCGACACGAGATAAAGCAAGATCCACGGCGGCAGCAACGCCAAGATCGCCACGATCTTGCCGACCGAAGCCGAGTAGATCGGCAATAGGTCGACGAAGCTCATGCCGAGCGTGCCGGCGGTCACCGTAGCGAGCGCGATAATTGGTGCTCCCAAGGCGCCATAGGAAACCGGCGCATTGTTGGCAATCGCTGCGACGCGGATCGCGTCGAGATCGGGGATGCCGATCGCGATCAGGATGGGTGCGACGAACGCCCACGGGTAGCCGAAACCGACCAGTCCTTCGAGCAGCGCGCCAAAGGCCCAGGCGAACAGAATGGTCTGCACCCGCACGTCTCGGGTGCCCTGCTGAATGAGCCAGCGGCGCAATTTGTCGAACCCGCCGGTAGTCACCAGCGTGTTGAACAGCATCACGCCCCAAAACGTGATCCAGTCGACATTCCATACGCCGGTGGCGGAGCCATAGAGGTAGGCGCGGATGCCATCGTCGAGCGGCATCTTCCAAACCCATAGCCCGAGCAGGAAGGTGACGATCGAGCCGATCAACACGGCGAGCCAGGCCGACATGCGCAGGCCTGCCAGCAGGAACAACAACAGGACCACCGGAATGAGCGCGACCAACCAGGTCAGGAACAGGTTTCCGGTAGGATCGAGAATTTGCGTGAACATCGACAATTCCTCCCCTCGCTTGGGCCCGTAGGCATTTTTCTTTGTGTCGCCATTCGACGTCTCGAACGGCTGTCGACAAGAAGTTCCTTCGCTTGACGCGAAGGAACCAGGATTTCCCGCCATTACCAAAGCAAATCAGACCGGCGGTCGTTCTCCCCTGGCGATACGGCACTGGTCGCTCTTGGGAGGGATTGCTGCGCGCGGCAGATGAAAACTTGTCAGCCGCTGGCGATCAAGACCAGACGCGCGACTACCGGAATTGCGGCGACGACCATCGACAACGCCGCGTTGCCGAGCGGATCATGGATTGATTCCACATTGCGATTCCTCCCCACGCGCTTATTCGGCGCCCCGACCCGCGTGAACGGTCGGTGCGCCTGGCGCGATTCCCGGGGAGCCCTTAGCCAAGCACGCAACCAGACGCGAATTTGGCCACGCCAAACCCGTCACAAGCGCGCGACGCCTGAAGGCCCCCTGCCCCTCGCCATTATCATCATGCTAGAGTTGACTCCGAGGCCGGGACAAGCGAACGCAGACCGCAACAATTACGACTTTAGTCTAGGCACTCCCAATTCCCCCGCTTTTCAGGCCTTGAAGCAATCCTCCTGGAGACCGCGATCTGTGAACGACATCCGCTTGACGCCCGCGACCGTATGGCGGATCGCTGTTCCCTATTTCCAGTCGGAAGACAAATTCGCGGGCCGCCTGCTGCTTGCGTCGGTCATTGCGATCGAACTGACGGTGGTCGGGATCAATGTTCTCCTGAACCAGTGGAACAACCGCTTTTATAATGCGCTACAGGAGAAGAACTGGGACGGATTCGTCAGGGAAATCGGCATCTTTTCCATTCTGGCCGCATGCTACATCGCGCTTTCGGTCTATCAGCTTTATCTCAATCAGTGGCTTCAGATCCGCTGGCGTAGCTGGCTGACCAGCCGCTATCTGGGCGAATGGCTGCACGACGCCAACCACTACCGCATGCAGCTTCAGGGTGATGCCGCCGACAATCCGGACCAGCGCATCACCGATGACGTGAAACTGTTCGTCGACCAAACGCTGAGCATCTGCGTCGGATTGTTGAGCGCGGTGGTAACGCTGGCGTCCTTCGTGGTCATCCTGTGGGGTCTTTCGGCTGAATCTCCACTGACGATTTTCGGCAACGAATTCGAAATACCCGGCTATCTGGTATGGGGAGCGCTGATCTATGCCGTGTTCGGAACCGCGCTGACCCACTGGATCGGCTCGCCGCTCGTCGGTCTTGATTTTCAACTGCAGCGATACGAAGCCGACTTCCGATTCAACCTCGTGCGGGTACGGGAGAACTCCGAGCAGATCGCGCTGCTGCGAGGCGAGAGCGCCGAACGGCAGCGGCTTACGGAGCGCTTCGGCCGCGTCGTCCAGAACTGGTACGAGATCATGAGCCGAACCAAGCGGCTGACGGCGTTTACGTCGAGCTACGCGCAGGCCGCGGTGATTTTCCCCTATATCCTGGTGGCGCCGGCCTATTTTGCCGACAAGATCCAGCTCGGCGGCATGATGCAGACCGCGTCCGCCTTCAGCAGCGTGCAAACTTCGCTGTCATTCTTCGTTTCGATCTATCGCGCGCTGGCCGAATGGCGAGCGGTGATCGCGCGTCTCGACGGCTTCGAGGAGGCGATCGCCGGCGCCGCGGTGCTGCCGACCGGCGCGGGTTCAATCGACGTCGTGCCTTCGACCGGCAGCGACAACATCGAACTGCGCCAGCTTCTGGTCCAGCTGCCCAACGGAACCCCACAGGTCGCAGCGGACGGCTTCAGCATTCACAGCCACGAGCGCACCCTGGTCACCGGTCCGTCCGGCGCCGGCAAATCGATGCTTTTCCGCGCCGTCGCCGGCATCTGGCCGTTCGGAACCGGCGAGATCGCGATCCCGTCCGGGGCCACGCTGATGATGTTGCCGCAGCGGCCGTATTTTCCGGTCGGTTCGCTGAAGGCTGCGATCATCTATCCCGCGGACACTACCGCATGCAGTACCGAGCTTGTCGGGAATGCCCTCACCTCTGTGGGCCTGCCTCAGCTGGTATCGCGTTTGGAGGAGGAGGCGCACTGGAGCCGAATGCTGTCGCTCGGCGAGCAGCAGCGCCTTGGGCTGGCGCGCGCGCTTCTGCACGCGCCGCAATTTCTGTTCCTCGACGAAGCGACCGCGTCGCTCGATGAACCCTCCGAGGCGGCGCTCTATCGTCTCCTGGCCGAGAAGTTGCCGGCAACGACCGTGGTCTCGATCGGTCATCGCAGCACGCTCGAGGCCTTCCATGAGCGCAATGTCGTGCTGACCCGTGACGGCGATCGATTTACGCTGCAGGACCAAGGCAAGGGCGTTAGGCTGGGCTGATGATTGGCGACCGGGTCGGCCGGTGGAATGACCGAATCGGAGGCCGTTTGCGCCCCGAACCTCCGCCCGCTTCGCCCGCGAGCGGCCTGCCGCAAAACAAGCAAAGGCCGCAGCGACCAGCGCTGCGGCCTTTGCCCATGACCCGGATCAGCCCGGACGCGAAGTTCTAGGTCTCGGTGTTCGAGCATGATCCCGGGGCAAATGCTTCGCGTTTGTCCCCGGGGAAGACCGATTCCCGCTTGGCGCTGACGCAGCCCTTCGGGGCCGGATCGCGCTCTAGTTGCTGTCGTCGCCGCCGCCGGAAGATGGCGGGCTCCCCCATGACGGCGCAGGATTTGATACCGGACTTGGGGCAGCCGGACTGGGCGTGGCCCAGCTCGGTGCCGAAGGCGCGGGCGCGGGCGCGGCTGCGGGTGGCGCGGCGGGTTTGGGCGCAGCTGGCTTCGCCGGTATGGCCTTTTTCGCCGGGCTCTTCCTGGCACCGGCTTTCTTGGCCGCCTTTTTCGGCGCCGCCTTGGACTTCCTGGCCGATTTTTTCGCTGACTTCTTGGCCGACTTCTTGGCCTTCTTCACCGACTTCTTGGCGGATTTCTTCGAAGCTTTCTTCGCGGATTTCTTCTTCGCCGTCAGAACCTTCTTGCCCTTCTTAGCCTTCTTGCCTTTTTTCTTCTTGCCTTTAGCCATCGTGATCCTCCTGTTGCCGCCGACCAATGTCTGTCGAGCGTTTCAAGTCGTCCGCCTCAAGCGCGAGGTCCATCGATCAGTTCAATCCTGGCCGGGGACCGCCTGTCGCCCAATCGAGAAGCTCAATCGTGTGCACCACAGGAACTGACGTACCGCCGGCAATCTGCACCATGCATCCAATATTGCCCGCAGCAATCATGTCCGGCTTGACCATCGCAATATTGGCGACCTTTCGATCGCGCAATTTGTTCGCAATGTCAGGCTGGAGAATGTTGTAGGTCCCCGCCGAACCGCAACACAAATGGCTCTCGGGTACATCTTTCACCACGAATCCGTTCTTGGAAAGCAATTCTTTCGGGGCTTGCGTGATTTTCTGTCCGTGCTGCAGCGAACAAGCCGCAGTGATAGGCGACGACGATGTCGCCGCCTTGCCGCGCGGGCTGCAGATCGATGCCGCTGAGATACTCGGTGATGTCCTTGGCCAATGCCGAAACCTTCGCGGCGGCGGCGGCAAAATCCCGGTCCTCGCGCAGCATGAAACCATAGTCCTTGATCACGGTTCCGCAGCCTGACGTGGTCACCAGGATGGCGTCGAGGCCACCGCGCTCGGCCTCCGCGAGCCAGGCGGCAATGTTGGCGCGGGCGAACGCCAGCGCGGCGGCGTCGCGGCCGAGGTGATGGGTCAGCGCACCGCAACATTGCTCGTCCTTGACCAGCACGACCTCGATGCCGTGACGCGTCAGAAGGCTGATCGCGGCCTGATTGATGCGCGGCGCCAGAACCTGCTGGGCGCAACCCTGCAGCAAGGCGACACGTCCGCGCCTTTCGCCAAGGGCTGGAAAAACGCTGCCGCCGGCGGGTCCCGGCGCCGGCAGGCTGTTCGGCGCCAGCGCCAGCATCGCCCTGATTCGCCTCAGCAAAGTCGGCGACGCCGGGGCCGCCTTGGGTGTCGGCAGCAATCCGATCAGCGGCCGGCCAAGCCGCGCCAGGATCATGCCGGCGCGAAACAGAGCAGGCTGCGGCAACACAACGGCGAGCACCGCACGCAACAGCCGCTCGGGCAGCGGCCGTGTATAGTCCCTTTCGATCCTCACCCGCGCCTGATCGACCAGATGCATGTAATTCACGCCCGACGGACAGGTGGTCATGCAGGCGAGACAGGAGAGGCAGCGGTCGATGTGCTTGACCACTTCCTTGGTGGGTGGCCGATCCTTTTCCAGCATCTCCCTGATGAGATAGATCCTGCCGCGCGGACTATCGAGTTCGTCGCCGAGCAGCACATAGGTCGGGCAGGTCGCGGTACAAAATCCGCAATGCACGCACGCGCGCAAAATCTTGTCGGCTTCGGCGATATCGGGATTGGCGAGCTGGGCGAGGCTGAATTCGGTCTTCATGCCGCAGATCCCCGTATCATCCGGCCGCGATTGAGGATGCCTTTCGGATCGAAGCTCAAGCGAACGCGCTCGCTCAGGGCAGCAACGCCGGCTCTTTGGCGGATGAAATACCTCGACGTTGCGCCTCACCTCGTCGGAGGCCCGCAGCAGCATGGCATGGCCGCCGACGGCTTCGACCCGCGGACGCACCAATGCCGCCTGGGCATCCGGCTTGGGAGGCAGCGCCGCCCAGATCAGGCCGCCGCCCCAGTCGTAGATCACATCGCCGCCGGTATCGCGCGCCAATGCCTGGCCAAGCGCGCCGCCGGAGGCCGGCGGACAGACGATCCGCCACACCTGCCACCCTCCGAGCGCGCCCTTGGCCGCGAACGGCGCGACATCGCGAATGGAACTCCAGATCGCCGCCGAGGCCGCATCCTCCAGAATTTCAGCCGCCCCGAACGGCGAGAGCACCTTGGCGAGCGCGGCCGCGCGGTGGGTAGCCGAGGCCGTAATTCCCTCCAGCCGCACCAGCGTGACCGCTTCGCGCGGAGATCCGATATCGCCGAGGCCGCCCAGCGAACCGCGAAGCGCCGAATTCGGCACATGTGCCGCGCCGGACACATCGAACGGCGACCCCAATGCCGCCGTCATCGCCCTGTTGGCCGTGATGTCATCCAGTCCGCGCAGCACCAGCGTCCGCTCGCTCTCCGGCCTTGGCATCACCTTCAGCGTCACCTCGGTCATGACCGCGAGCGTGCCCCACGACCCCGCCAGCAGCTTGCAAAGATCATAGCCGGTGACGTTCTTCACCACCCGGCCGCCGGCCTTGAAACTGTCGCCGAAGCCCGACACCGCATGCGCGCCGAGCAGATGGTCGCGGGCGCCCCCGGCCTGCACGCGGCGCGGCCCCGCAAGGCCGGCGCCGATCATGCCGCCGATGGTCCCCTCACCCGCCGTCCCCAGCAGCAGCGCGGTATCGACCGGCTCGAATGCGAAATGCTGATTCTTGGAGTCGATCAGCGACTTCACGTCGGCAAGCGGCGCGCCCGCCTGCACGGTGATGATCAGCTCGTTTGGCTCATAGGATGTGACGGCATTGAGCGCCGACAAATCGAGCAGCGCGTTGGTCGCCATCGGCTGGCCGATCAGCCGCCTGGAGCCATGGCCGATGATTTCCAGCGGCTGCTCGCCCGCGATCGCCGCGCGCACCGCCTGCTCGACATCCTTTGCGTCTCGTACTTTCAGGGTATCCACGATCACTCCACATTCACTGCGTTCCCTCCTCCCTTGCGGGGGAGGGTTAGGGAGGGGGGTGAGCCGCACGCGCCGGCGCCCGTGGTACCCCCTCTCCAACTCTCCTCCGCAAGGGGGGAGAAAGCAGAGCGTGCTCTAACGCGAGGACAACGATGTTCATCACTAGAACCGCGGAAGTTCAGGGAAGGCGAGCTTGCCGCCGTGGACGTGCATGCGGCCAAGTTCGGCGCAGCGGTGCAGGGTCGGAAACACCTTGCCGGGGTTGAGCAGCCCTTGCGCGTCGAACGCGCATTTCAGCCGCTGTTGCTGGTTGAGGTCGATCTCGCTGAACATTTCCGGCATCAGGTCGCGCTTTTCGATGCCGACGCCATGCTCGCCGGTCAGCACGCCGCCGAGCTCGACGCAGGCCCTCAAGATATCGGCGCCGAAGGCCTCCGCCCGCTCCATCTCGCCGGGCTGATTGGCGTCGTAGAGGATCAGCGGATGCAGATTGCCGTCGCCGGCATGAAACACGTTGGCGACGCGCAGATCGTATTTCTTCGAAAGATCGCGGATTCGCGCCAGCGCCTGCGGCAGCGCGCCGCGCGGGATGGTGCCGTCCATGCACAGATAATCCGGCGAGATCCGCCCGACGGCGGGAAAGGCCGCCTTGCGGCCGGCCCAGAACAGATTGCGTTCGGCTTCCGAACTGGAGATCTGGCAGGTGGTCGAGCCGCAGCCCTGCGCGATCGTCTCCACCCGCCTGATCAGTTCATCGACCTCGACGCCGGGACCGTCGAGTTCGATGATCAGAAGCGCCTCGACATCGAGCGGATAACCGGCATGGACGAAGGCTTCGGCGGCGTGGATCGCGGGCCTGTCCATCATTTCCATGCCGCCGGGGATGATGCCGGCGCCGATAATCCGCGCCACGCATTCACCGGCCGCCTCGACCTCTGCGAAACCGACCATCAGGGCGCGGGCCGTTTCCGGCTTCTGCAGAATCCGCACCGTGATCTCGGTAATGACGCCGAGCAGGCCTTCGGAACCGGTGATGATCCCCATCAAATCATAGCCACCGGTCTCGGCGGACTTGCCGCCGATTCGGACGATCTCGCCCGTGATCAGCACGATCTCGCAACCCAGCACATTGTTGGTGGTCATGCCGTATTTCAGGCAATGCACGCCGCCGGAATTCTCCGCGACATTGCCGCCGATCGAGCAGGCGATCTGCGACGACGGATCGGGCGCGTAGTAGAAACCGGCGTGGGCGACCGCCTGGCTGATGGCGAGATTGGTCACCCCCGGCTCGGTCACCACCACGCGGTTGTCGAAATCGATCTCGCGGATGCGCTTGAATTTGCCCAGACCCAGCAGCACGGCATCGGCCAGCGGCAGCGCGCCGCCGGACAGCGAGGTGCCGGAGCCGCGCGGCACCACCTTGATGCCCTGTTCGAAGCAATATTTCAGAACCTGCGACACCTGCTCCGTGGTGTCCGGGAGCACCACCACCATCGGCGGCTGGCGATAGGCCATCAGGCCATCGGACTCGTAAGGCAGCATTTCGGCGGGACTATCGATCACACCCTCGCCCGGCACGATGGCGCGCAACGCTTTGACGATAGCGTCGCGGCGGGCCAGGACCGCCTGATCCGACGCGGGCATCATGATGGTCATGTCCAGATCTCCCCGGGGCTGTTTCGGGCTGCGCGGGCATTCCTGCTCGCGGATTTTTCATGGCGAATCAAGCACGTCTGGACCGCTTTGGGTAGACCGCCCATGCACGGCAATGATGTCGAGACACAGCTTCGCTATCTCGCGGCCTGATATGCCCGAGGTTTGCCAGAAATTTCCTTGCCCTCCTTATCAGAGGGAGCAGGGAATACCGGGTGCACGCTGCACCCGCGGTCTCGCGTGCAAAAGTGCACAAAAGAAACGCACACGAGCATACAGGTTCAGCGGAGGCAATCCGGCATTCCCTGCGCAATGGTTTTAACGGTTTCCTTCGCGCTCTCCCCGGTGATCGGCTTGTTGACACCGTCACTGGCGAAGTTACCTCCGCCAACTTGACGCCAGCGCCGAGGCGTCAGGACCACACGACTTCGCCGTCCGCAGCCGGCGCTCTCGTCTATAGCGCCATCCACGTCCACCGCGTCCCGCCCCGCGTTCGTGACGATCATGATACGCCCCTTGTGTCCGAAAAACCTGCCAGAATGAGCGAACGGGCGGTTCTGCAAAACCGCCCGTCGCTGGAACTGAGCCCGTTACGCCCCAAAGGCGGCAGAGCCTGGTGATCAGAGCGAGGGACAGCTCCGGTATCTTCCTCAACCCGAACAGTTGAAAGGGCTTCGAGCCCGAACCGAGCAAGGAAGGGAGTGGATGATGGCACAGAACGATCTCGTTGTCGTCGGTATCGATGTGGCCAAGGACAAGGTGGATGCCTGCATTCGCCGGTTCAAATTGCGGCAGACTTTCCTGAACAATCCCCAAGGACGCCGCAAGCTGATTGCCTGGCTTCGCAAATACCAAGTGGGTAAAGCGGTGATGGAGGCAAGTGGCGGTTACGAGCGTGAATGGCGCAACGTGCTACACAACGCCGGCATCGAGGTGCGGATTGTCGATCCCAGGCGGGTCCGCAATTTTGCGCTGTCGGCCGGACGTTTGGCGAAGAACGATCCGATCGACGCGGAGATGATCGCCTGGTTCGCTGAAACGTTTAGCCAAGCACCGGGCCAGATTCCTGATGCCGCGCGTGAGGAACTCGCGGCGCTGGCGAAAGCGCGCAAGGCCCTGATGGACGTCAAGATCCGACTGCAAGCTCAGAACGAGCATGCGGCACCGGAACCGGCTCGGAAGGCCCATGCGCGCATCTTGAAGAGCCTCGCCGCCGAAATCGACAAGCTTGAGGCCGCAATCTCCGCCAAGGTCAAGGCCACACCGGAGTTCGCCGAGCGTGCCGAGATCATCCAGAGTGTTCCGGGCCTCGCGCAAACGACGTCCGCAATCCTCATTGCAGGGATGCCAGAGCTCGGACAGGTCAGCGACGAGGTCGCCGCGGCCTTAGTCGGGCTCGCTCCTTATGACGATGATAGCGGCAAGCGGCGCGGCGAGCGCCACATCAAGGGCGGCCGCCGCTGGGTGAGAAACGCCATCTACATGCCCTGTCTCGGCGCAGCGACGCAGAACAACCCGGTGCTTAGGGCTTTCTATCAGCGTCTGATTGCCAAGGGAAAGGAGCCGAAGGTTGCGCTCGTTGCCTGCATGCGCAAGCTGATCATCATCCTCAACACGATGCTCGCACGCCGCCAGAAATGGAATCCTGGCGCTCACGCCATAGCTTGACTGCGAGCCCTCTTACTGCGCTCGGTCCCCGACCAGGCGTATGACCGTCCTCCAAGACCGCTAAACGGGCGGGGTCAAGGCCGTCAGCCGCCAAAGGCCGGGGCGCGTCAGCGCCAGCCTTCAGGCCGACCGATGCCCGGTCTTACCTAACAGCACAGTTGCTTGTGGGGTGGGACGTGAAAAGATATAGTTTTGATTTGGGGACGAGATCAACGACGATAGCCGCGGCACATTGGCACGTCAGGCAAATCAATCGCGCTGTTCGCTACAACAAATCAGGGCATGAATCCATCATAAATTCGGAGCGGTCGGCGGACGTCCGCTTTGCTGCGCATTCCGGACTCAAGTCGGACATCGCGCGAGGTCCGAAAAGTGCCATGAGGACAATGTCATTCGACTGAAATCTCCGCCGTAGCTGCTTCTGCAAGACCAGAGCCTCGGGGTCTGGCTCATCGTCGACGACGAGGATGGTAGCGGTCATGCGACCTGCCCAAGCCGTTCATCGATCTCGTGGCGCAGCAGCGCGAAATCGATCGGTTTGGTCAACAATCCCGCCGCGCCGCGATCGATTGCCTTGCGGCGTGTGTCAGCGTCGCCGTAAGCAGTGATCATGATGACGGGAACATCGGGCCGTTCGGCGCGCACCTTCGGCAGCATTTCGAGCCCGCTCATGCCGGGCATGTTGATGTCGGACAGGATCAAGATCAGCGGCGGATTCTTGATCTCGACGGCGCGAATTAGCGCGGCCGGCGCAGACGCAGCAAATTCCATGGTGAAGCGTCCGGACTTTATGTCGCGCCGGAATTGCTGACGGAACAGCTCTTCGATGTCGGGCTCGTCATCAACGACAAGTATGTAAACGCTCAATTTCGGCCTCCAGCCTGGGTCTTCGCCGCCGCCGCGCGAGGCAGGGTGATGATGAATTCAGTAAATTGTCCTGGCTCGGTGTCGACCTCGATCTTCCCGCCGTGCTGTTTCACGACGATGTCGTGGCTCAACGACAGACCAAGGCCGGTACCTTCACCCGCAGGTTTGGTGGTGAAGAAAGGATTGAACATCTTCTCCCTGACATCCGCCGGGATGCCCGTGCCGTTATCGCGGATCCGGATTTCCACCATGTTGCCGAGGTTTTTCGTCGTCGCGGTCAACGATGGCTCGAAGCCTGCGTCGGCGGCTTCCTTACGCTTGTTGGCAGCATAAAACCCGTTGGAAATCAGATTCAGAAGCGCCCGCGTAATCTCCTGCGGGTAAAGATCGATTATTCCAGCGGATGGATCGAGGTCGCGCTCGAGCGTAATGTTGAAGCCGGATTTCTCGGCCCGCGCACCGTGGTAAGCGAGATTTAAACTCTCTTCGACGATAGCGTTGATATCGGCGGCCCGGTGTTCTCCCGAACCTTCGCGTGAGTGCAATAGCATGTTCTTGACAATCGAATCGGCGCGCTTGCCGTGCTTCACGACCTTTTCGAGATTGCCCTTGAGCATCTGGGTGAGCTCGGCCATCTCGGCGCGGACCATGGTATCGATCGCCTTGGTATCGCTCGCAGCCGATCCGAGCAGATCATTGAGTTCGTCGATCAACTCCGTCGAGAGCGACGAGAAATTATTGACGAAATTGAGCGGGTTCTTGATCTCATGAGCGATGCCGGCGGTGAGTTGGCCGAGCGAGGCGAGCTTTTCGGACTGGATAAGGCGGTCCTGTGCCGTCTGCAGCTCGCGCAAAGCAATTTCGGCGGAATCGCGCGCCTGTTCAAGTTCGATATTTCGGCGTCTGAGCTCGGTGATGTCGGTGTAAACGGCAACGGAGCCTCCCCCCTGAATGCGACGCTCGCTGATTCGGACGTACCTGCCCCGGTATTGATATTCAACAAAATCACCTGGTCCCTGATGCTGCGCTTTGCGTTCCGCAATCCACTGCTCTGGACTTTTGCTTGCTAGATCCACGAGTTTTCGTGAGATTACCAATTCGAGTAGCTCATCGAATCCCATGCCTTGCTTGATTACATCCGAAAGGGCAGGATAAAGTGCGCGAAACTGGTCATTGAACAAGACAATGCGGTCATCGGAATCATACAACACGAAACCTTCCGAGATCGTTGCAATTGCCGCGGCGATGGTCTTGCGCTGCGTCTCCGCCTCAGCCGCGAAGCGATCCCGCGCTCGAAGACTGTCGCGAAATAGCCCAAGCGCTCCCGCCATGGCGCCTATTTCATTTGGACCTGCGGCCGGAATTGATACGGATAGGTCTCCGGCGCTGAGACGGTCGATCGTAGCGACCAATTCGCGGAGCGGGATAGCGATCGAACGCAGAATGGCGAAAGTGAGCAATACTCCCAGCGCCAAAATCGCAAGGTCGGCGATCATTGTGCTCTTTGTTGCGGCTCTGACTTCCTCAATTATGCGTTGGCGCTCAGCGGTAAGATCCCCTCTCAGTTCATCGACAAAGCCGGTCAAAAGTTCGTCGACCTTGACGCTATGGTTGCGCGCCTGGGCCAAAAGCGAATTTCCGAGGACCCGCTGATCGCTGGTATACTTGTCCACCGCGTCGTTGGCGGACTGCTCGAATGCCGCGCGCTCGGCGCGGACCTTTGCTACCAAAGCCGGCTTTTGTTTTGCCAGTTGTTCGAGATAGCCGTCCATGCGAGTGCGCGCTGCCGCAGCGTTGCGTTCGGAGGCGGTAAGCAGGCTCACCGCCAGATCCGTGAGCCAATAGCGCATTTCGCCAAACGCGATACGGGCACCGGTTGCCGATTCGATGACTTCGCTGAGTTCAGTTTCGGTCGCGACCGTTCTCGAATTATTTTCAAGCTTTCCTGTCAGAAACAGATTGGTGAAAATCAGTGTACATAACAGCGCCCCCGATAGAATGATCAGTCGGGCGCGGACGCTAAGCTGAGACATCATCAAAATCTCATCAAACCGAAAGATGCTTGACGTTGCCGGCGGCCGGTCGGCTTCAAACGAGGTCCAAAGGGGCGGCAGAGAACTCGTGCATTGTTATTTAAATAATGTGACGCTGATCACCGCACCGAGGTCACCCTCCTTGCCGCCTTCCTTCGGGTAGCCGGTGATATCGGTTTCTCCCTTCGGCGATCCATGGCAGGTCAGGCACGATGCCGCGTAATATTCTGGCATCATCATGCGAAACGCTTGTCGATCGTTGATCTGGGTTTCAGCCGAATAAGCTTGACCACGGGCCCGAGCCGGTTGCAGCAACTTGCTGCGTATCACGTCGGTTTCCCACGCATCAGGTCGCGCCTTGCGGTTTCTAACCAGTTGTTCAGGCGCCGTTACCTTCACCTGCGCTTCGTTCTTTGCTCGATTTTCGAACGCTTCGTTGACCAGACGCGCAAAAACAGCCGGAATAAATCCCTTAAAGCCAACCCCCTTCGCGTTGATGGTAGCCTGGTTGGCATCGGTCGCCTCCACAATCGCATCCATTTGGGCGCGCAAAAGCCTCCCATGGCGAGACGCTGGGTCAATGCTTGCAGGGTCGGCGCCAGTATTTTTCTTGTAGATTACGAGGGCCTGTTCCAGGACGACATGGCCGGTCAGACCTTTGTCGCCCAGATTTGGGTCATTGATCCGGACCTGGTTGTTTGAGATCACCTGGCGCGCCGCGCGAAGCATATCAGCAAGGCTGGTGGCAATGGCAGCATCGTCATCGGAGGCGGCACCGAGAGGCGGAAGTAAGAAAGTCGCTCCAGTCAGAATAGCGACGAATACGACCGATTTGAAATGAGCCCCAACCATCGAAAATCTCCATTAACAATGGTTTTTGGTAGCATCTTACGGCGAAAGGCGAAATAGCCTGTAGGGGCTTCCTCCTCCGCGAACGCTAAGGGGCTGCCGGGCTGTTGCCAATCCCGGCGCTCGGGGAGCATCGGATGGTTGGCCGCCTTTGGGGCGTGAAGCGGAAGTCCAACAGCAACTCGATGTCGCCTTCGGGTCAACTCGGCCCTCGGACCGCAACAGAACTCGGTCCGTTCACCCTCATAGCCGACTTGCGGTGAAAGCACCGGCATGACCGTTTCGTACGACAAGCAAACTCACGCACCGCAGCAATGTTGGACAGCGCATATGGCTGTGACGTCCTGATCTCGCCGCTCAATGTCCAGCCTCGCGTGGCGCCCGTTCCGCAGTACACTGGCGCTCGAGGACGACGAGCAAGGAGGAGGCGATGTATACCAACATCCTGATACCAACGGACGGTTCGGAACCGGCCGGAAAAGCTGTCCAGCACGGCATCGCCTTGGCCAAGCGGATCGGTGCCAAAGCTACGGTGCTGACAGTCTTGACACCCTTTCATACGTTCACGATCGACACGCAGATGATTGAGGACACGCCGGCTCAGTACAAGGTACGCATGAAGGAGCACGCCGAGAAAACCCTTGGCGCTGCTGCCCGCGCAGCGCAAGCAGCCGGCGTCGCATGCGAGACAGTTCAGGTTGAGCACGAGCATCCATACCAGGCGATCATCGATACTTCGGGGTCGAAGGGCTGCGATCTAATCGTCATGGCCTCGCACGGCCGCCATGGCATCTCCGCGATCGTCCTCGGCAGCGAGACGGTAAAGGTCCTCACCCATTGCAAGATCCCGGTGCTAGTCCATCGGTGAACATCATCACGCGCGCGCATTCACCGAGCCAAGAAATCTCGACTACGAATAGACGGTGTACACAGCTCGCGCTGTAGGACCTGCCCTACAGAAGCTTGCAGCGGCGGAGATAACCAAGAACCGACCTTCGCGAAATTTTTTACTGAAAGTTTCGGCTGCGCTGGCAGTTTCGGATCGGGCTGCGCCCCAATATGCGGCCCGATCCACGGCTCCGTCATCCCCCACTGATCTCACAATGGCGGGGGCGTGCTTTTGATCGTTCCGCCTGATCACCGCGAAGATGGGGCATTTTGCAAGCAGCCGCCCCATCCTCATGTTCGCTTCGGGGTCAATCGGCCGTTTTGACCGTCGGCAGATCACTTCCGGTTTTCCCCCAAGAGCCGAAGTACGGCACGGCGTCGCCGTTGGTCCGGTTCGTGCCATTCACGTCCTTCGCGTCAATTATCAGGACGTGCAGCCGGCCTTTGATCGAGGTCAATCACGAATGCGCCAATTTCGTCTCTGTGGGTTTACTTCAATTACTGCGGCTTGCCGCCCATATTGAGCGGCTTGCCCTGCGCAAGCGACGTGATGTAGCTGACAAGTTGCGTCATTTGCTCGCTGCCATAGGCTGGCGGTTTCCCTCGAAGCCCTCCTGCGATGCAGTGCCCAATCTTATCTTCCAATGTATCCACCTTGTTCGCCTTCGGGTTGAAACGCGGATAAATTGTTGCGGCGTTAGCAAGACTCGGGATTGCATCGCCCTTGCTGGATTTGCCGGGCCCCGCCCCACCCTCTACATGGCAGGTTTGACAGGTGTTGCCTGCGCCGCCGAAAGTTTCATGAACAAACAGCGCTTGCCCGTCTTGAATAGCTTTTTCCAGTTGGGGCTCGGTGGCGGCAGCTTGGTGATTACCTAAAGTGCAAAGCCCTGAGCTTAAAAGAAGCGCCGCCATGAGGCTCATTTTCTTATGGTCGTGCTTTAGAAAAAATTTCATTTTGTATCCTTTCGGATCGGGTTTGTTGGAATAGATGAAATAGGTGGTCGGGATCCGTGTAATAAGTCGTCCGCGAAGAATGTTTCCGAGGGTGATTTTCAAGCGAAGCAGCAGGTTCGGCGTCAGCCGCGATCCGCCGCACTTCCGAATTCCCGCCCATGGCGCGCAACGCTTTGACGCTGGCGTCGCGGCGGCCCAACACCGCCCGATCCGGCGTGGGCATCATGATGGTCATCTGAATTTCTCCGCCGGGCCAAGGAAGCCCGCGGCTTTGCCTATTTATCATGACGAATCAAGCACGTCTGGATCGCGTTGGGTAGATCGCCCGGAGCTCGAGGGGCCGCAATATCCGAAAGACGTAGGCGAGATGGACGAAACCCGAGCGCCATTTGGTGGCTTGTCCATCATATGCGGCCTATGCGACAAACAGCCGTCGAGCCACCCCCAAGCAACGAAGAGCAGATAATGAAAAATTTGACACTGAGCGCGCTGGTCATCATCGCATCGTCGGCGGCCGTACCGGCTGCGCTGGCGCAGGACGCCGCGGCCGGCAAGACGTCGTTCAACAAGTGCCTGGCCTGCCACGCGATCGGGGAAGGCGCCAAGAACAAAGTCGGGCCGGAGCTCAACGGGATCGACGGCCGCAAGTCCGGCACCGCTCCGGACTATAATTACTCCGACGCCAACAAGAATTCCGGCATCACCTGGAACGAGGCCCAGTTCAAGGAATACATCAGGGATCCGAAGGCGAAGGTTCCCGGCACCAAGATGGCCTTCGCGGGCATCAAGAACGAGAAAGAGATCAACGATCTCTGGGCGTATGTCTCGCAATACGACAAGGACGGAAAAATCAAGTAGCGCCTTGCGCACGCCTCGTTCTTTTCGTCATGGCCTGGCCCGCAGACAAGTCTATGCAGTCTGCGCAACGCAGACTGCTACGCCCGGCCATGACGGGTTTCATCCATGGTCTCGCCGCGACCGGCAAAGCCGCGCAGTGCATCCGACAAATCTCTAATCGGCCGCAGCCGCCGTTGCGGGCGCGGTTTGCCCGACCATGGCGTCGATCTCGCGCATCACCAGGTCGGGCGCCGCGTTTTGCACCATATGACCGACACCCGGCAGCACGATTAGTTTTGCGTGAGGCACCGCTGCGGCGAATGGGCGCGAATGGATGCTCGTCGAAACGGTTTTGTCGACGTCACCTGAAATCACCACCGTAGGCGCCTTGATTGCCGCATAGCGCGGCGCCTGCTCCCTCACCGCGGCCTTCAGCGTCACCAGATCGCGGGCATTGGCAAGGAACTCGCGCGGACGCAGCAACAGCGGCGTCGCGGTATTGCCGATGAAATTTTCCGGCATCGGCTGCGGCAAGAACACGTTACGGGCCCCACGCTCCGCCAGGAAGAAGCCGAGCGGCAGCGTGATCGTATAGGCCAGCAGCGGACCGATCACGGGCGTGGTGACGACCTCGTTGTACCAGCCGACGCCGCCGGGCCAGGGATAGGCCACCGGCGCCAGCATCACCAGACCCGCGACACGGTGCGGGTAGTCGAGTGCCATCCGCGCCCCCAGCGCGCCGGCCCACGAATGCACCACCAGGATCACCTCGCCGACGCCCAGCTTGCCGAGCGCCTCCTCGATCATTCCGCCCTGGATGGCCGGTGTCGAATCGTCTTCGCGCGCACGCGTGCTCCAGCCATGGCCGGGTCGATCGATCAGGATCACCCGACGCCTCGCGGCCAGCATATCGCCAAGCGGCTGACGCATGGCCTCCAGATTCGAGCTCGCGCCATGGATCAACACGACAGTCGGTCCGGGCGCGTCGCGCGGCCCGATATCAACGACGTTGAGCGTTGCGCCGGCCACCTCGATCATCTCGCCTTGCGCGGGATAGATGCGCTGCACGGCCAGGACACCGGCCTGCGAGACCAGCGCCAGTATCAATAGCGCCGTCACGAAAACGACTGGTAGCATTGAAAGGATCCGGATGCGTCTGGGCACGACCAAGTTACGGTTTGGAAACAGCCGGGTTTCGCGGACCGGCGCGCCCTCTCTTGCGAGTTTTCCACCGTACGGCGCTTACCCGACAGCCATCTTCATACAACCGTCATCGGCAGCTTTCTATAAGCGTGAGCGGCACTTTTGCGCTCCGATGGGTGGCGCCTGCGAAGCAGGTGGCGCCTGCGAAGCTTTCGCGAGCCTAACCTATCCACATAATCCACAGCAACCCGTGGGGCACCCAGGGGTTATCCCACGGGAACATTGGAGGGTTTTCGATGACTTCCGGACCAAATGAAGCCGCCATCGACGAGATCGTGGCCAGATGCAACGGCGATATTCGCGGCGCGCTAAAGGCACTCCTGCTGGTCAACGAGCATCTGGAGGCGGAGCTTCAACAGCTTCATGCCGTGGTGGCGCATGGCGGACTGACGGGACACGGCAGCAACGTTCTGCACTAGCCGCCTGGTTTGGTGGCTGGCGCAATCAGATGTCGCGGCCTTCGACCTTCTCGCTCAGGGTCTTGACCAGCTCCGGCACCTTTTCGAGATGCGGATTGACGGCGAGCGCCTTGCGGAAGGCGTCGAGCGCGCGTTTGTCGTCGCCGAGGTCCTGCATGATCATGCCAAGTCCCGCCAGCGCACCGAAATGGCGCGGTTCGCGGACCAGCACCTGCTCGATATCCTGCAGCGAATGGACGTAGTCGTTCCTCAGGTAATAGAGCGTCGCGCGCCGGTTCCAGCCCTCGACATAGTCGGGACGCAGCTTGACCACGGCATCGAGCAGCTTCAGCGCGACATCCATCTGCTGGGCGTCCATCGCGGCCTTGGCGCGCATCATCAACAGCGCCGTGGTATCGCTCGGGGTCTGCATCCACAGCGCCCAGATCCGGGCCTCGACGTGCTTGGCGCTGGCCTCATCGGGCGCCGCCTTCAGCGCGCCGAACAGGAAATCCAGCCCACGCGTCTTGTCGGCGCCGACCTTCGGCAGTTTGGCCAGGGGCCTCCGGCAGTTTCTTCTGCTGCTTCGGCGGGGCGCCCCTCAAATCCTGCGCCGAGCGCCGCGATCGGTACCACGGCGCTGATCGCGGTGGCGAGAATCAGTATCCGGCAGCTGCGCGCGGCAGGGAATCTCAAAGGCATGGTCGAAGTCTAGACGCAGCAAAAGCCGCTTGCAAAGCAGCAAGGCGTCAAAGACCCGTGATGGGGAAAAACCGCATATCCGGCCCGAAAGGGCGCCGGATTCAAGCCCGGTTCAGCCTTGCAAGATCAGCCTTGCAAGGTCAGCTCAAGCCCTTGGCGCGCCTTGAAGCGGCGCTGAACCTTGTTGATCACATAAACCCGGCCCTTGCGGCGGACCAGACGGTTGTTGCGGTGACGACCGCGCAGCGATTTCAACGAGTTACGGACCTTCATGGGACAATCCTGATGCTTTGAAAGGCCGTGTTCGGCACGATCGTTCGGGAAACCCGAAAATGGCAAAATGGGCTTTATCCCGCCGGCGGCCGCGCCACCCGGGACGCGCGGTTTCTAAGCCATAGATCGGTCGAATGTCAATCCGAACAGGCCGTTCTGGGCCTTTTTTGGCGGGCCGGGGCCAATCCCTCGGGGATTACCCCCGCCCTCTCGGCTCTGATTGAAATGACTGGCAAATCAGCGAACCGGGAACTCGACCATGGCTTCGCCGGTGGCGACCTTCTCGCCCGCCTGGTTGCACACCAGGACGTCGATCAAGAGCCAGCGCGAGTTCGAGGTCACCTGCTTGGCTTTCACGATGCCGGACGGCTGGATGGTGTCGCCGGGCCGGACCGGCTTGACCCAGCGGGTCTCGAGGCGGCGGTGAACGGCGCCTCGCGGATAGGCCCAATCGGTGATCATCCGCGAGATCAGGCCGAAATTGTTCATGCCGTGCATGATGATGCCGCCGAAATTGGTCTTGCCGAAATTGCCCTTCATATATTCGTCGTCGAGATGCAGCGGGTTGTAATCGAGCGAGGCGTCGCAGAACAAACGGATCGATTCGCGGCTGACCGCGAATTTCGGCCCCTCGATGCTGTCGCCGGCTTTCAGGCTTTCAAAAGTCGTCGTCATGATCACGCTCCCCTACACCGGCCGGATGGTCCAGCCGCGGCCCGAACAGATCACCTCGCCATGCTGGTTGAAGAAGACATTGTCATGCACCACGAACAGCCGTTCGCGCTTGATGAACTTGTCGAGCGCGCGAGCCTCGAGCCGGATGACGTCGCCGGGCCGCGCCGGAATATTGTAGCTCCATGACTGCCCGGCATTGACGGTACCCGGGCTGCGCATCCAGTCGTCGGCCGGCGTGCAGGCAAACATCAAGAGGATGTGGATCGAGGGCGGTGCGATCAGCCCGCCATAGGGCGTGGTCCGGGCGTAGTCCTCGTCGAAATAGAGCGGATGGTCTTCGCCGACCGCGGCACAATAGAGCTCGATCGCCTCTCGCGTCAGCGTGTAGGGAATGGTCTTGCCGCGGCTCGCCGGGAACGATGTCGTCCCAGACCTTTCGCAGATTGGCATGCTTCCAGAAGTCGGTTTCGAAGGCGTCCGGCTGTGCCATGTCATCCCCTCCCCGTTTTTCGCTGTCTTGCGAATTTGTTATATGGTATAATCAATTCCCAGGCTGCACAATCGAGCAGCCGCGTCGGAAAACCTGAAATGTCCAGATTGAAGCTGCCGAATATCGAAGATGTCGTGGCGATCGACATCCACACCCACGCCGAGGAGCCCTGCGGCATGCATGGCGACGACGGCTATGACGACTTCCAGGCGCAGATGGCCGAATACTTCAAGTCGCCGAACAAGCATCCGCCGACCGTGCCGGAGACCGCGGCCTACTACCGCGCCAAGAAGATCGCCGCGGTGATCTTCCCGGTCGACGCCGAACGCGAAACCGGCTTCCGCCGCTACAACAATTACGAGATGCTCGAGGTCGCCGCCGAGAATTCCGATGTGCTGATACCCTTCGTCAGCATCGATCCCCACAAGGGCAAGCTTGGCGTTCGCGAGGCGAAGAGGCTGATCGAGGAGTTCGGCGTCAAGGGCTTCAAATTTCATCCGACCATGCAGGGCTTCTACCCCAACGACCGCATGGCCTATCCGCTCTACGAAGCCATCAGCGATGGCGGCGCGATCGCGCTGTTTCACACCGGCCAGACCGGCGTCGGAAGCGGCATGGCCGGCGGCATGGGAATGCGGCTGAAATATTCCAACCCGATGTATATGGACGACGTGGCGGCGGATTTCCCCGACCTGAAGATCATCCTCGCCCATCCCTCCTTCCCATGGCAGGAAGAGGCGTTGTCGGTCGCGACCCACAAGCCGAACGTCTATATCGACCTTTCCGGCTGGTCGCCGAAATATTTTCCGCCGATCCTGGTGCGCTACATCAACTCCATCCTGCAGGACAAGATGCTGTTCGGCTCCGACTGGCCGGTGATCACGCCCGATCGCTGGCTTGCCGATTTTGCCAAGCTCGACATCCGCGACGAGATCCGGCCGAAGGTACTGAAGGCCAACGCGCGCAAGCTCCTGAACATCTGAGGCGCCGATCCGTTACGGCTGCGTCACGAACATGCGAGATTGCGAGCCGTGCTTGCGGCTTCCATCGCTTCGCGCAGAGCCGCGAGCGGGAAAACGCGCACCATTGCCCGGGCGCGGCTCCGGCGTGCGAACATCGGCTCAGAAGCTGAACTCGCCGCCGAGCCGATCCAACTGCCAAGCCTTCGTACGAACTCCCCTGGATTTGTCCTGACCTGATATGGCGCGCCGATCTCGCTTTCGCTACTATTGCCGCGCGGATGTTCAACGCTTCGCTTCGGTGAGAGGTTGCGCTTTCCGCGAGACCCTGCGGTAGACCCCTCTTGCACTTCCAGCGAGCCGCCGTGACGATCAAAGCCGTTGTGTTCGATGCCTATGGCACACTCTATGACATTCAGTCGGTGGCGGCTGTTACCGAGGAGGCATTCCCCGGATATGGCGAGATCATTACCCAGATCTGGCGCATCAAGCAGCTCGAATACTCCTGGCTGCGCTCGCTGATGCGGCGCTACGAGGATTTTTCGGTGATTACCCGGGATTCGCTCGCCTACACCATCAGGGTGCTCGGGCTCGATCACGATGCGGCTACGTTCGAGCGCATCATGGACAAGTATCTGCACCTCGATCTCTATCCCGATGCGATGGCGACGCTTACGGCGCTGAAGGGTCGCAAGCTCGCGATACTTTCCAACGGCTCTCCCGGCATGCTCAACGCGCTGGTGCGCAACAGCGGCCTCGACCGCGTGCTGGACGCCACCATCAGCATCGACTCCCGACGGATCTTCAAGCCTGCGCCGGACGCCTACAGCTTGATCGAAACGACGCTTCACGTGCCACCCGCCGAGGTGCTGTTCGTCTCCTCGAACCCCTGGGATGCTTGTGGCGCCAAGACCTTTGGACTGAACGTCGCCTGGATCGAGCGGGTGACGCCGGAAGCGATGGCGCTGGCCTGTGTCGAAAACGACGTCGTCCCGCCGCTCACGATGTTCAAGACGATCCGCACGCAGATGGACGAACTCGGTCTTGAGCCCGACTACCGAATTCATGCCTTGTCAGAATTGCAAGACCTTGTCGCCCGCCCATGAGCCTTGAATCCGTCCGTGCGTTCTTCGCCGCGAAGGCGCCTGATATCAGCGTGATCGTATCGCCCAAAAGTTCGGCCACCGTGGCGCTGGCCGCCGAGGCCTACGGCGTCGAACCGGCGCGGATCGCCAAGACGCTGAGCTTGCGGATCGGCGAGCAGGTGATCCTGATCGTCGCCAGCGGCACTTCGCGGATGGACAACAAGAAGGTCAAGGCGCGCTTCGGCGGCAAGCCGAAGATGCTGGGCCTCGATGAGGTCGCCGACCTCACCGGCCATGAAGTCGGCGGTGTCTGTCCGTTCGGCCTCAAGGCGCCGTTGCCGGTTTACTGCGACGTGTCCTTGAAGGCGTTCGACGAGGTGGTGCCGGCGGCGGGCTCGATCCACAGCGCGGTCCGCATCGCGCCATGGCGCATGGCCGAACTGGTCGCCGCGGAATGGGTGGATGTCTGCTGAGCACGCGCTGTAGGACAGGGTCCGGCCAAACCGCGTTCACGCGAAGCGGCGCCGGCTCGCAAAAAGAAAACGCGTCAACACCGAAGACCGGATAACGGGCGGCCTATTGGAAATCCCGCCGTCTCGGCACGCCCTGCTGCGGAGCGCCTTGCTGGGGGGCGCCAATATTCGAGCTGTCACTTGAATCGAAAACCGCGCGGCAGGGCCCGGAGAGTTGCACGCTGTTTTGCTGCAGGCACGCAACGATCCGGTTGGCGTCAGGTATCTGCGCGCTGCAGAGCCGGAAAACGTCGGGCGTGCAGGCCATTTGTTGTTCCAGGGTTCCCCGGTACTCCTGCGAAAAAGCCGTCGTTAGGCAGGTAATGCCGCAGGCAACCGATATCGCAAAACTCAGGAGAATTCGGTGCGCTCGCATTTCCGATCCTTCCTTTGGATTGGCGTGCACCATTAATCAGACAAATCGGTCCGTTGATGGTTCAAAATGAATGAGGCCAGCGTAGGTTCACGCCGAACAACAAAATGTGAGACGAGTTTTTTCGTCCTCTGCGGATTGCATCATTTCTGGGCAAATCCCAATGGGTCCACGCTGCGCGCGGCCCGAGGTCCGGCTCCGGCGTAAACCTGGAAAGGACGGCTCAGCTTACTCCACCTTGCCGATCTTCTTGACCGCTGCGACCAGCCGCGCGCTGTCGCTTTCGATGAATTTTGAAAATTCCGGCGCGTCCAGGTAGGCGACGGGACTGCCCGCGGTCTTAAACGTCTTGATCACCTCAGGACTTTTCACGGCCTGCGCCATCGCCTCGCGCAGCCGCGCCATGATCGGCGCCGGCAGCGCCTGTTGGGCGAACAGCCCCGCCCAGATGTAGAATTCGACATCCTTGTAGCCGAGTTCCTTGAACGTCGGCAGATCGGGAAAGCTCGCGATCCGCTCCGCGCCCCAGTTGGCGAGCACGCGCATTTTCCCGTCATCGACCTGTTGCTTCAACGTGCCCGGCGCCGACGCCAATGCCTGCACCGTCCCGGTCAGGATCGCGTTGAGCGCGGGACCGGCGCCGCGAAACGGGATGTGAAGCAATTTGATGCCGGCAGAGGCCGCAAACATTTCCATGGCCACGTGCAACGTGCCATAGGGACCGGACGAACCGTAGGGAATTTCGCCGGGCCGTTTCTTGGCATCGTCGACGAAATCGGCCAGCGTCTTCCACGGCGCCGATGCCGGCACCGCGAGCAGCGTGGGGTCCGCCAGGACGCGCGCCACTGGCGCGAATTGCGAGACCTCGTAAACAGGCGGACGGTCGAACAGCCGATCGGCCTCCGGCAGCACCGCCAATGACGACAGCGTCATCAGCAGGGTGTAACCATCCGGCTCGGCGCGCGCTGCCGCCGCATTGCCGATCGCACCGCCCGCGCCGCCGGCGCGGTTGTCGACGATGACGGACTTGCCCAGAATCTTCTCCAGCGCCAGCGCCACGGGCCGCGCGGCGAGATCGGCCTGACCGCCGGCCGGAAACGGTACGATCATCGTGATCGTGTGCGTCGGCCACGCGTCCTGCGCGACCGCCGAAGCCGGGCGCGCAACCTGCAACAGCGGAAGTGCGGCAGTGGCCTTGAGTAGTTCACGTCGGTTCATCGGCTGCTTTCCCCCAGGGATTTTTGTCTTGGTTGTTGGATGCAGCCTATAGCCTGAACCAAAGCACGGGCAAAGGCGCGCGGCGCCGCAGGGCGGGCAGAGGCTTCGTACCTTCCCGCCACTTCCACTTCGCGCCAAGAACCCGCCTTGCCATACGACCTTACCGGGCGAGCAGTTCCGGCAAACTCTTGTCGAGAACTTCGCCAAGAAGTTTCCGCGTCGCCTCGCGCATCGCCGGCGTGTTGGCCGCCTCGGGCGACTCAGGCCACCAGGAATCATCAAAATTCCTGGTCGCCGGCCCCGACAGAAAATTATTTCCGCCAAGCGACCCGGTCCCGCTCTTGAGCACAGCGAAGGTTTGGCCGTCGTGGACATGGATGCGCACCACGGCATGGAGTCGGGTCGTGCTAAGAATCGGGCGTCCGCTGTTGACGATGCCGAGGCCAAAGATCGACTGATTTCCGACATATTGGCTAACGGCCCTCGTCACGACGACGTAGCGCTCGCATTGCGTCTGCGCCGCGGCCCGTCGAACAATGGCCGGTGCTTTCGTGTCGAGGTTCTGGAACATCCCGATTCCCGGAACGTAGCCATCGAAGGCGTCTTTGCCGTGCGCGATCCTGTGTACGGCAATGCCTGGGCCGACGGCGGCGCGCACGCGCTCGACGACAAGATCATCGAGCCCCCAATTATCAACGGTAATTTCCTTGAATTCGTTGCCGAACACTGTGATCCCGATCTTCTTGACCCCAAAGCGGTCAGCGAGAAGCGGGAAGACACCGATGCAAGGCCCACTTGCGGCTGGTGTCGCGGCCACTGCTTTCGGCGGCGCCGGCTTCTTGGCGGCGGGTTTGGCCTTGGCCGCCGCGGGCGGCTGGACGGTCTGGGCTTGCGCCGAATGAACGAGGCTCAGGGCAAGCAGCAACACGGCAAGGCGTGCCATCGAAACTCCAGAAGAATCGGTCGTGGCGGGGGAACGGCATCGAGATAAGAAGGTACTTCCGTATAGACAAGGCGGAATGTATTGACAAGACGTCACACCTTCTGAGTGTGGACGGTCGACGGCCAGCTTCAGCGCTTTCCTTTGGCAAAATGCTTCGCCAGGAAATCTGCCAGTACCTCGACCCGCGCGGGGCGCGGGCCGCCCGGCGGTGTCACCAGATGTACCGCGCCTTCGGCCTGTTTCCAGTCCTTCAGGATCACTTCGACTTCGCCCGACGCGATGGCGTCGCCGACGATGAAGTCCGGCAGATCCGCGATGCCGAGCCCTGCGATGACCGCCGGCAACAATGCCTCGCCATTGTTGACCCGCAGCGGCCCGCCCGGCCGCACGCTGACCTGTTCGCCTTGCGCGTTGGTGTAGTGCCAGACATCGGGCGTCGACAGATAGGCGTAACCGAGACATCGGTGGCGGGCGAGGTGCATCGGATGCGTGGGCCGGCCGTGGCGCTTCAGATAGGCCGCCGACGCCACCGTGTAACGCGGCATCGCGCACAGCCGCCGCGCGATCAGCGACGAATCCGGCAGGCTCGCGATCCGCAAGCCCACATCGAAGCCCTCGCCGATCAGATCCACCATGGCGTCAGAGAGGTGGAGATCGATCGCGACATCGGGATATGCCTTGAGAAAATCCGGCAGGATCGGCGCCACCGCTTTCACCCCGAATGTCATCGGCACGGCGAGGCGAACCAGGCCGCGCGGCGCCACCGACTGTGCCAGCGCCTCGTTCTCGGCAGCCTCGCCATCGGCGAGCAGGCGTTCGGCGCGTCCGGACAGTTTCTGCCCGGCATCGGTCAGCGCCAGCCGCCGCGAGGTGCGGTTGAACAGCCGCGCCCCGAGACGCTGCTCCAGCCGGCTGACCGCCTTCGAAACCGTCGCCTTGGACAGAGAAAGTTCGCTGGCGGCCGCCGCAAACGACCGTAATTCAACGACTTTTGCGAAGATCGCGAGGCCTTCGAAATCGGGAAGCTTTGCCATCGGGATTATCCTTCGAGCTTATAAATGGAAACAATGAGTTTCTATTGTTTCTATTTATGTACGATCTGGAAATGCATATCCAGACCGTCATCAGTCAGAATGCGAGGCAATATCCCATGATTGAACTCAGACCCTTCAACAGGCTCGGCGCTGCCGACCACGGCTGGCTGAAAGCAAAACACCACTTCTCATTCGGCAGTTACTACGACCCCGGCAATATGGGCCATGGCGCCTTGCGGGTTTGGAACGACGACGAGATCGCACCAAACACCGGCTTTCCGCCGCACCCTCACGCCAACATGGAAATCATTACCTATGTCCGCGAGGGCGCGATTACCCATCAGGACAGCCTCGGCAACAAGGGCCGCACGGAAGCGGGCGACGTTCAGGTGATGAGCGCCGGCTCCGGTATCCGTCACTCCGAATACAATCTGGAGCCGAAGCCGACAAAGATCTTCCAGATCTGGATTGAACCCAAGGCGCAAGGCGGCCAGCCAACCTGGGGCGCGAAACCCTTCCCGAAATCGGACCGCTCCGGCAATTTCGTCACCATCGCCAGCGGATTTGCCGATGACACGGACGCGCTGCCGATCCGTGCCGACGCGCGGGTGCTTGCCACCACGCTGAAAGCCGGCGAGAGCGCGCAATACGCACCCGGCAAGACGCGCAACCTCTATCTGGTGCCGGCGGCCGGCAGTGTCGAGATCAATGGCGTTCGCGTCAACGCACGCGACGGCGTCGCGATCCGCGACGAGGCCGATCTCAAGATCACCGCGCTGGAAGATTCCGAGCTGGTGCTGGTCGACGCCGCGTAGACGCCCGCGCGGCGACAGCCCACGCAACGCCCGTCATGCCCGGGCAAAAGCGCGAAGCGCGTCTTCGCGGTAGACGACCAGGCCATGACCCCTCCCTGACAAATCAAACCACCCTCACCCCTGGAGACCAATGATGACAAAAGTTCTCGTTCTCTATTATTCCGCCTACGGCCATATCGAGGCCATGGCGAACGCGGTCGCGCAAGGCGCGCGCGAAGCGGGCGCCTCGGTCGATGTCAAGCGCGTGCCCGAACTGGTGCCGCCGGAGGTCGCGAAGGCGTCATATTACAAGGTCGATCAAGCGGCTCCGGTGGCGAAAATCGATGACCTCGCCAATTACGACGCCATCATTGTCGGCACCGGCACCCGCTTCGGCCGCATGGCGTCACAGATGGCGAATTTCCTCGATCAAGCCGGCGGGCTCTGGGCCAAGGGCGCGCTGCACGGCAAGGTCGGCGGCGCCTTCACCTCAACCGCGACCCAGCATGGCGGACAGGAAACCACGCTGTTCTCGATCATCACCAACCTCCTGCATTTCGGCATGACCATCGTCGGCCTGAACTACGGTTTTGCCGGCCAGATGAAGCTCGATGAAATCACCGGCGGCGCGCCCTACGGCGCGACCACGATCACCGGCGGCGACGGCAGCCGCCAGCCATCCGAGAACGAACTCGCGGGCGCACGCTATCAAGGCCGCGTGATCGCCGAGACCGCCAAGAAACTGCATGGCTGAACTACACGAATGAACTGCATAGCTGATGCGATGCGGGCGGCATTCTCTTCGGAGGGTGCCGCCCCATTTGAGCTGGTAATCAGCAGGTTGGCAGATCGGACGACGGACTTCGGCATGATCGAGATGCTCTTTATTTACCAACTCGCACGTAACCCGATGCAGGCGGTTGCGCGACGCTGGTGGTGCCGAAGCCTGTTCCGCGTGTCGCGCGGACGGCGTCGATGTGCAGGATGCACGAATTCGTGATGTCCCTGCCTTCGATCAGGCGGCGCGTGAGGAACCAGACGACATTGGCGAAGTTGGGTCACGCACACCTGCGCGGAGACTTCAAAATGGCCAACAAACCCGATCCCAAGGATACCAAGAAGCACCCGGCTACGCCGCATCCCGGCATGATGGGCGACGGCACGGAGGAACAAAATCTCGGTCAACGCGGCGACCCCGCCGCGCGAATCAAGAAAGATGAAGTGGACGCCGCCTTCGTCAAGGACGGCAAGAAAACCTGACGCGCGCCTGTCCTCAACCGCCGCAAGTTCGGGTACCATATGAGAGCCGGGCGAGGTTACGCCCGGCTTCGACGCACCGTGAGGTACCGATGGCCGCGTGTAACGGTGACGCATGAGCAACACACTGCCAAGCCGCTGGCCGGAATTGCCAACCGCAGCATGGCGCGAGACCTATGCGACGCTGCATCTGTGGACCCAGATCGTCGGCAAGATTCGCCTGGCGCGTGCGCCCTGGCTGAACCATTCCTGGCATGTGGCGCTTTATGTCACCAGCTACGGCCTGACGACCTCGCCGATCCCCGATGGCGTCAGCACGTTTCAGATCGACTTCGATTTCATCAATCATCATTTGCGGATTTCCACCAGCAATGGCGCGACGCGGCGGCTGGCCCTGGCTGGACACTCCGTCGCGAGTTTCTACACGGCCGTGATGACCGCGCTCGCCGAACTCGGCATTCACATCGCGATTGACGAAATGCCGAACGAATTGCCGGATCCGGTCCGATTTTCGGACGATGACCAGCATGCCTCCTACGACCCCGACGCGGTGCGGCGCTTTCTGCAAATTCTTGTCAACGCCGACCGCGTGCTCAAGCAATTCCGCACCGGCTTCCTTGGCAAGGCGAGCCCGGTACACTTCTTCTGGGGCAGCTTCGATCTCGCCGTCACCCGTTTCTCGGGCCGTCGCGCACCGCGCCATCCCGGTGGCGTGCCGCATCTATCCGACGACGTCGCGTGCGAAGCCTATTCTCACGAGGAGAGCAGCGCCGGCTTCTGGCCAGGCTCTGGCGCGATCGATTACCCCGCGTTCTATTCCTATGCCTATCCCGAACCGGCCGGCTTCCGGTCCACGCGGGTACGGCCTGACGCGGCATTCTTCAGTGAAGCTCTGGGCGAATTCATCCTGCCCTATGACGCCGTCCGCACCGCGGCCCAGCCAGACCAGGCGTTGCTCGAATTCCTGCAGAGCACCTATGAGGCCGCAGCCGACGCCGCCAACTGGGATCGCGATGCGCTGGAATGCACACCGGGCAAGCCGGGCGTGGTGCGGGTGATCTAGCTGCCGTCACCCGATGGCGGCTCCGCACGGCTTTACATAGCGCGCAATACGGATCCTTGAGCGATCATCACTCGAGCCGCGACAGGATTGGGCGAGGTCTGCTCGCCGCTGACGACGCGCGCGCGGTCACTGGCTCCCAGCATAAACCACAGCAGCGCCGCGGTTTTGATCGAGTAAGGAGAATCGCTAATGGTCAGAAGCAAGACGAGATAGGTTGCGATGCAAGCCCGCAATCGCCAAGCGATTGGATCGCGTGGCCCGCTCAAGATGAAAATCCCCCAGAAAAACATGAAGCCCACAAGTCCGATCTCATTTAGCGAGTAGGCATATCCGGAATCCGAGAGGAACGGCTTGTTCGGCGAAATGCCCATCACGGCATCGAGCGAAAGCGATGTGAGAAGCCGCGCGGTCCAGAGCAGGCGGCCCGGGAGATTGTTCTCCCAATTCACTTGCGTGCTTTCGAAACCATAGAATGCAAGCGCGGTCATGATGGCGAACGGCAGGACGAACCAAAGAAGGCGCGGGAGCCGGTAGAACACCAGAGCAGTTGCGGTCACGGCAACGCACGTATAAGCGCCAAAGCGCGCATCGGCCAGCACGATCGTGATCGCGGCGCATATGAAGACAACCAGGCGGCCGCGCATGTCCGAACGGCACAGCGCCCAGAAGTACAGGATGACGCCAAAGTTCCCTGCCGAAACAGGCTCGAGGAATACCGATGACACGCGATGAGCACCGAGGAAGGGCAGCAGGCTGCGTGCGTCCGGCCGCAGTCCACTCGGAAACAGGATCCCGGTTTGGTCAGAAACCTGATTTGGCGCCACCGTTCCACGCGCGACATAGTAGCGAATGACGTTGAAATATTTGCCGAACGTATCGACGTCGAGATATTCAAACAACCCGAAGGCAACCACGACAATCCCTGAAACCAACGCCGCCCGGTCAGCCACGACGAGGGACGGACGACGGATTCCAAGCAGATAGAACGCGATCGGAATCAGAAAATCGCGTATCGCCTTTGCGTCGAACATGGGACGCATGGCCATGATTAGCAGTGCGTAGGCGAGAAAGAGCGCCAGGACGAGATAGGGTTCGGGGTGCCGGTCGACGGCGAACAGAAGCGCAGTTGCTACGATGAGCAGCTCTGCCGCAATCACCGCCAGATCGCTCACCGGAAACAGTGTCGTGTTGATGAAGCAAAGAATGGCGTTAAAGGTCAGCGCGGCAATGATAAGGGCAATTGACGCTCGATCGTGCAGCCGATCCCGAAGCGGTTTGGAGAGCGTGCGTGTTACCGCCAACGAGGTCATGCGCGCGCCCGCGCCAAAGCGGACCGGCCGCTCGCTGCTCGCGGCGAACCAACCAGCGACGGTAACCATTTGGCCGGATGGAGGCACACGAGGCCCAGCCAGCCTTCACGGCTTATCGCCTGATCACCCTCAAGCGCGCCGAACAAAGCCCTCAACTCATCTCTCGTGATACGGCCCGGTTCGACCACAGCAAAAACCGCATCGGCGTGCTCGGAGATTTCGAGGCTCGCTGCCGCGGCAATATCCAGAACAACGAATTTTGTGGTGTTGTTCACGATCAGCCCGTTTCTGACATGAAAATTGGGAGAACCAATCCGCCTGGAAGTGACAGCTCTCTCGCCCAGACCGCCGGTGCATCGCAAGACGCCCTCTCCGGACTTGGCGAGAACGTCGGCCAGATGATCGGCGATATCCGCATTCTCGGTTGCGCTCGGGCCTGTGATCAAAATGACGGCGGTCTGCCTTTCCCCAAATTGCCTTCGCATAGATTGGACTATTTTATTCAGCTTGGCCTTGTCGCTGGCCGAACGGACGCCATTGCCCCGGGCTTTCGAGATCTGAGCCACCACAGGCACTCCAGCCACGGCCTCCACGACGGCTGCGCTAGGCAGGACGCCGGAAAAAAGCTCAATCAGGTACGCCAGGCCAAGTCCCAGCACTGCGCCAAATAGCGTGCCAGCCAGCAACACAAGGACCTTGGGTGCTCCAAAAGGCTTAACAGGTTCCAGTGCTTCCGAGATAACGCGCGAATTGTTGGTATCGAATTGTTGTTGCTGCTGCAGTTCCTTTACCCGGCTCAGCGAAGAATTGTATACCGCCCGGATCGCGCTCGCTTCACTTTCCAGCTGACGGAGCTTTATCTCTGCCTCATTGCTGGCAATCTGCGACTGGACGAGGGTTTCGGCACGCTTTCGCAGGCCCTCGAGGCTTCCCTGCGCCCGCCTGTACTCTTCGTCCGAGGAGCGAGCGATGCGGTTGAGTTCGTTCTGAATCTCCTGCAACACAACTCGACGCTGGTCGCGGACATTTGCCAGGTCCGGGTGACGGTCGCCCAGCATACTCTCCAGATGCGCTTCGTTCTGCATCAGCCCCGCGTATTGGGCCCGCAAAGCGGCAATGACCGGTGACTCGATGGCCTCGGGAGTTGCGCCGTTCGGTGCGCCTGATTCACCGGCGACTTGTGCCGCGCTTAGCTTCGCCAGTTCCTTGCGGCGGGCGGTCAACCGCGCCAGATTGGCTTCGTAGACGCTGATTTGCGTGTAAAGATCCCGGAGTTGCTGCGAAACAATCAGTCCGGCTTCGCCGGTACTGATGAGTTCGGCCTTTGCCTTGAAACCCTCGACCGCCGCCTCTGCCTTGACGAGGTCCTCACGCAGTTGAGCGGATTGCTCGAGCAGGGTCGTACTCGCTCGCCGCACGGCCTGCGTCCGATCCGACGCTTCAAGAACGAAATAGGTCGATGCGATCGCATTGGCGATACGAGCCGCCTCTCTTGCGACCGGGTGCGTTACGGTGACCTGAAACACCAAAGACGACTCGACTCGCCGCACCACGATCCGCTGTCGCAAGGCTCCCAGAACTGTGACGAGGGTCGTGGCCGGGCTTGTCCTACCGCGAGTCAGAACCGGATCTTCATCAAGATGTAAATCGGAGATGACCTTCTCCAGGAGTCTCGTGGAAGTAAAGATCTGCGGTTGGCTGTCGATGCCTGCGAGGTCGATGGAGGCCGAAGTGTCCGTCCGCGTGATCCCCCGTCCAGCGATCTGAAGCGCCTGCGGATCGACGAATATCTCCACCGTTGACTGATAGGACGGCGAAAGCAGGATCAGGTAGACGACGACGACGCAAAGGGTGGAGATGACCGTGCCGGTGATCAATCGGATCCGCCGGCGCACCAGCGCTATAAGCTCGGGAAATGGACCCAGATTGTGCGTCCCGATGCTCTTATCCCAACTCAAGGTCTACTCGCTTTGTAAAGAGATCGTTAACAGCGCATTTGCTCGGGGCCAGGTTACGAGATCGTTGGCGGAACAAACAATTTCCGAGACATTTTCAGATCATGATTAAGGAATGGATAAAACATCCCGTTTCTACCAGGCGATCGAATGCCAGTTGCCGGCCAGAAGAGCCGACTCCAGGCCCAGTATTAACGATAGGAAGGACAGTGTCATGACTCTCCGTTCTATTGAGATTAAATTGAAACATGTGACTGCAATGGATCTGGCGTGGGTCCGGCTGAAGAACAACAGACTTTTTGCCTCGTCACGCAGAGACGAATTGGTCACTCCACGAACCGGACGTTCCTAATGCGTATTTTGATGGCCTGCGCTGCCTTTCCACCGTTCATCGACGGCGGCGGCCCCATCTCTGCCCTCATGATCGCCAAGCTTCTCCAACAGTCTGGGCACGACCTGGAAGTCGTAAACGTGGCGGACCGCGAGGAGCGTGAAGTCTATGAGGGGATACAAGTTCAGCGTATCTCCTCGCTGAACATTGACTGGAACTATCGCCTTCCTCGGCCGTGGTGGAAAAAGTTGCTATGGCACGCGTTGGAGAATTTCAACCCTCGCGCATTCGTGGTCATGCGGCGCCATATTCGGCGCTTCCGTCCAGATATTGTCCTCACCGACAGCATCGAAAACATAAATGTTGCAACCTGGGTTGCCGCACGCTCTTGCGGAGTGCCGGTCGTGCATATCCTTCGCAGCGCGTTCCTGATATGCTGGAAGGGCAGCATGCACCGGGCTTCGGGAAATTGCGGCAATGTCTGCGCGTCATGCCAGTGCGCCTCCATCGGCAAGAAGCTCTCATCCCGCTTCGTCAATGCCGTCGTCGGCGAGACTCGATTTATTGTCAACAAACACGTCTCGCAGGGCTATTTTCCGCATGCTTCAACCCACGTCATACCTGGTCTGCTGCCTGGCAGGATTGCGCCGGCACCGCGCGGCCTGGTCGAAGGCCGGCCCATTCGGATAGGCTATCTCGGCGTTCTCGATGCCGTAAAAGGCCTCGATACTTTGGCAGAGGCTTTGCATCTTCTCGGCCCTACAGACCAGGCCGAGATCTTGATAGCGGGAACGGCAAATGGCTCCTATGCAAAAGGGCTTCCTGCGAAATTCCCACCCGCGACGCGATTTGTGGGCTGGGTTCGGCCGGAGGAATTTCTGGCGGAGATCGATGTTCTGGTGATTCCTTCCTTGCTTCAGGAAGCTTTTGGTCGCGTGATCATCGAGGCGTTTGGTTCTGCCGTTCCGGTGATCGGCTCGACATCTGGAGGAATTCCCGAAACCATCGAGCCCGGAAAAAGCGGATTCTTGTTTCCGGTCGGCGACGCACACGCGCTGGCGGATTTGCTGCGGGGAATTATCGCGGCGCCGGCGCAAGTGGCGCGGCTGTCCGAAGGCGCTTTGCGGGCCACCCAACGCTATATTCCCGAAAAGATCGGTTCGGCCTATGACGCGGTATTTGCGGGGTTACTGTCCACCGAAGCGGAGCAGTCATCATTGCAGGATGCCTACTAATGCTGAGCCGCCTGCTTGCACCCGACCGCAAGGAGAAACTAACTCGCTTCGTTCTGGCGTTTGCGGCACGTTTCGGCAGTACGATACTCAGCTTCCTGGTGTTGTATGTCGCCAGCCGCCTGCTACCTGCATTGGAGTACGGACTTTACGTCTTCCTGTTTTCGGTCGGCAGCGCACTCGGGTTTATCGCGGTCTTCGGACAGCAGATCCTGATCGTGAAGCATTACCGCAGGACGCCGTCCGGAAGCAGTTCGGCCAATCGCGTGCTCATTCGCGTAAACCTGAACTGGATGCTGCTGGGAAACTCGGTCTTGATCTCCGCCGCCCTGATTCTCTGGGCTTTCAATGATCTGTTGGCGCCGCCTTATAACGCCTTACCGATCGCCTTCCTGTTTGCTGCCATCTTCGCCTTGAGCGAATACCTGCAGAACTACTTCCGGATCCATGGCCGCATTGCGCTATCGCTCATGCCGCGCGAGATAGTATGGCGCGGAGCCTCAGCCGTTGCGATGGCCGTTGCCGCATATCTTGGCGTACACTCCAGCGGTGTTGAGGCGATGCTGCTCATCACCGGTCTGCTCGCCGTCGTCACCACGTATCAAGCGATCAGCTTCCTGCGGACCGAGGGCAAGTACTGGCTCTTGCCGGCAGGCGGAACATCTCAGCCGCGGTTCCGGGAGGAGAGCCTATACTTTACTGCCAATAATGTTCTAAACGCGAGCACATCCTACCTGGAGACGATTGTCATAGGAGCGGCGCTCGGACTCGACAAGGCCGCTTTCTATTTCGTGGCCCTCAGGATCGCCATGCTCCTTACGCTGCCGATCACGGCGATCGACACTGTCGGCATTCCTTTGATCGCCAACCGGTTCCAAGTTGGAGACCGGGACGGCGCACAAAAGCTGATTGGCCGGCTTTCTGGCGCGAGCTTTGCGTTTTCGCTGCTCGGCGCTCTCATGATCGCTATCGGCGGCCGGTTTGCTCTCGGCCTTTTTAACGTGGAGTTTGCGTCACACTTCGCCGTTCTGCTCATTCTATGCGGTGTATCGGTCTCGCAGGCTTTCTTCGGGCCGGGCTCCTGGCTACTCATGATTGGCGGGGGTGAGCGTTATTTTCTCATAGCGCGTTCCGCGATCTTCATCCTTTATCTCGTACTACTCTATTGGCTTGCTTCATTTTATGGACTTGCAGGAATTGCGATCGCCAGTGTTCTGCTCAGTGTCAGCACCAACCTTGCCGCCACGTTTTGGGTTATCGATCATTGGGGCATCGACAACATGGCGACGGCTTTCTTCAAGCCTTTGGCAGCACGCAAGCACCGCGACAATCCGCGCTTGCGTCCGACGATTGCATCGGAGCTGGCGGAATGAGGGCTGCAATTGAGCAAAAACGAACTCAGTCACCCGCGATTCTTGAGCTTTGCCATCCCGCGACAAGGCCGAGCCAGAGGGTAGTTTGAGCATTCTGCGTATTGGCATGTTCATCCTGTTGACCTGGGCGAGCACGCTGATGTTGGCGCAGGCGACGCCGGCCAGCGCAAGCCAGGCCTGCCTGCGCGGCGTCAATGTAGCGGGCGCCGAATTCGGCGAACTGCCGGGCCGGTACCATCATGATTATTCATATCCGACGGACGACACGATCCTGTCTCTGGCGCGCCTGGGGTTTACGGCTATTCGCTTGCCCGTGCGCTGGGAGAGGCTTCAGCCGCAATTGAACAAGCCGCTCGATAAGGACGAGTTGATCCGATTGGATGCCACCCTTGCGTCAATCCGCGGTGCCGGCCTCCATACGGTCCTCGATCTCCACAACTTCGGCTACTACAACAAGGCTCGCCTCGGCTCGAACGCCGTTCCGGTCCGGGCCTTTTCCGATTTATGGAAGCGGCTAGCGATCCATCTTGGGGGTGAAGACTCCGTTGCCTTCGGTCTCATGAATGAACCCTATGATCTCATGGCACAAGCATGGCTTGACGCTGCAAATGCTGCCATTGCTGCGGTTAGATCGGTTGGGGCACGGCAGTTAATTCTTGTATCGGGGACCGCCTACAGCGGCGCGCATAGCTGGACCGAGGAACTGCCGGTCGGCAACAATGGACGAACCATGCTCGGCGTGCGCGACCCCGATAACAATTTCGCTTATGAAGTTCATCAGTATCTTGACGCGGATTTTTCTGGCCGCGCACCAAGCTGCGAAAACGGCGCTTCAGCCCTCGCGGCGGTCGAAAACATGACCCGATGGCTCGCAACCAACCGGAAACAAGCATTCCTCGGGGAAATAGGGGCGTCCAGCCGGCTGGAATGCGTAGCTGCGCTATCGACAATTCTGCGGCACATCAATGAGAATGGAAGAGACTGGATAGGTTGGACCGTCTGGGCCGCCGGTGACCGGTGGCCCTCGGATTACTTCTTCAATATTCAGCCCGCGAACAATGAATCACCCGTCCTTGCGTCGCTGACGCACAGTGCAAAAGCCATCGCCAGTTCGTCATGTGGGAGCCCCCCGTGAACGAGGTCAACTCTCCCGCGGGACGCGGCGAAATCCGCCCTTCTGGCAAGCTGAAAATATTGCATGTCGTCCGGCAGTTTCATCCCGGTGTCGGGGGCCTTGAGGATTTTGTTGCCAATCTTGGCCGTGAACAGATCCGGGACGGATGCGACGTGCGCGTGATCACCTGCGACCGGATATTTTCACGGCCGAAAGAGCGTTTGCCAAAACACGCCCAGCTCGACGGCATATCCATCTGTCGCTTGCCGTTCCATGGCTCGAGCCGCTATCCCATCGTGCCTGCCCTGCTAGGCGAGCTCGGTGACGCCCAAATCGTTCACGTACATGCGGTCGATTCCTTCTTCGATGCGCTGGCACTGACCCACTTTTTGCATCGAAAGCCTCTCGTTGCGACGCTGCACGGAGGGTTCTTTCATACCAAAAAACATGCTCGACTGAAGTCGATCTGGTTTCAGGGGCCGACCCGTCTCGCTGCCCTCGCCTACGGTGCGTTGGTGGGATGCAGCGTTAGCGATTTGCAGCGTTTCGCTGAAATAGCAGGCACACGGGTGACGACGATTGAAAATGGTGTCGATCTTGCGAAGTTTGGCAAGATGGCCAGCGCCACACCCGTCAAATCAATTGTCACGATCGGCCGCTTCTCGAACAACAAGCGGCTCGACCGCCTGATCGCAGTGATGGCGGATCTAGCGCGCCGTGATGCAGCCTGGCATCTTCATGTTGTAGGTACTTCTTGGGACTGGACCAGAGCCGACCTTGAAGCCGCCGCCGCTTCGGCAGGAGTCGCTCAAAACATCACAATCCACACAGAGCTGTCCGATCGAGATATTGCGAAGATTCTTCGACGCGCGACCTTCTTCTTGTCAGCTTCTGAATACGAAGGGTTTGGCATCGCACTGATCGAAGCTCTTAGCGCGGGCTTGATCCCCATCGTGCATCCGAACGCCTCGTTCACAACGCTGGCCGCCCGTCATTCCGCAATCCGTCTGGCAGACTTCGCTAACCCGTCAGCTGTTGCGGATGAGGTGGAAGCCGCGTGGCACAACCGAGGCGCAGCCGTCGAAACGGATCTTTCGAGCCATGCCTGGTCGGCGGTCGCAGCGCGATATTATTCGGTCTACGCCGGCTTGCTCTGAGGCAGCTCCGGCCTCAAACGCATCCGGACACCCGGTCGCATCTGCCCATGTTCGGCGGGAAACAGTCTGTATCGCAATATCAGCGCAAGAAATGTAACTGCGTCTAGCGTGTAGCGGCGACCAAGTCGAACCGGTTCATTTGAAAGTCGAAACAGCCACTCAAGGCGCAGATTTCGAACAAATTTCGGTGCGCGAGGCACTCTCCCTGCCGCAAAATCGAGGAACGCTCCGACGCCGATCAATACGCGCGCATCGATCCGCCAGGCGTATTCCGCAATAAACTGTTCCTGCAAAGGATTGCCCAAGCCAACCAGAAGAATGTCGGGCGAGACTGCATTGATATCCGAGATTATGAAATCGATATCGCTTCGTTCAAAATATCCGTGATGAGTTCCAACAATTCGGCAATTGGGAAATCGCGCCGCAAGTTTGCGGCCAGATTCGGCAACCACTTCCTTTGTGGTCCCCAACAAATACACCGAACGGCTGGCCCCGGATGCGGCCAGCAATTCAGGAATGAAATCGGTTCCATTGAGATTGTCTCGAAACGGAAAACCCTCGAGGAGCCAGGAGCAGAGGTCGACACCCAGGCCATCATTAAGAAGCAGGAACCTTGACAAGGTCCGCGCATAGGCCTCGGAACGGAAGGCATTGAGCATGGTGTTGCTGTTGCAAAAGGCAACGCAAATCTGTTTCTGGTCAACGAACGAGTGACGGATGGTCGCGATAGCCTTATCCCGCGTCACATAGGGCAACGACAAGGGACCAACCGTCAAGTATCGCGGAATCCATCGCCTTTCGACGCGATCTATTCGCTGCACACCAAAAGTCATCTTCGAGTTCGCTCAAGTAAACTAGGCGTTAAACAACAAGGAAATTTATCGACAGCAATCGAATAGTGAGAATGTAGTTAATGACACGGAGTTGGCTGATTTCAGCGCCAATTCCGAAGACTTGCCGAATAGCCTTAACCAAATCACAGGTGCAAAGTGGTCACTTCTCCGACCCGCAATTTGGCATCGCCCGGTAACCACTCAATTCGGACGTCGGGATTTAACGACGATAACCTAAACTCTCTTTCGAGCCGAGGTATCCCTTTGAGCCTGCTGCTTTTGGTCGTATGAAGGGATCGATTCCGGATTGATCGCCAATGCGTTCAATGACCTTTGCCCGACAGCATCGCTGAGGCCGTGAACATGTACGATCAACTCAAGTTTGCGGCGAGACGATCCCTCAAGCGCCTTATCATCCACGCGGGATTGGAGGCCGTCAATTTAACCGGCGCACGCGCGTTCTTGCCGGCCGCGGCCGGACGCGGCGTCATCTTTGCGCTCCACCACGTTCGACCAATTCGCAACTTTGATTTTGAACCGAATCGACACCTTTCCATTACACCTGACTTTCTAGACGAGGCCATCGCCGCCGCCCGCGAGTGCGGACTTCAACCGGTTCATCTTGAAGACCTGCCCAAGGCGCTTGCGGATTCTTCCGGCACCGAAAAATTCGTATGCTTCACCCTTGACGACGGCTATCGGGACAATAAGGACTACGCGGCTCCCATCTTCCGCAAACATGGCGTTCCATACACTGTCTTCGTCGTGCCGGGATTTGTCGAACGCACCCGTACCATGTGGTGGGAGACTGCCGAGGAGCTTGTTCGCGCGGCGACATCCTTCGAATTCGACTTCGGATCCGGAACGGAAACCGTAAGGGCCTCCTCGCGTTTGGAGAAGCTGGTGGCTTTCAAGAGAATCGTGGATTTCTTCCAGAAAGGAAATGAAGACGACGCTGTTGCGAGGCTCGACAGCGCTGCGAGGTCCGCTGGTGTCGATCCGGCGTCTATTGTCGACCGGGAAGCCATGACCGTTGGCGAATTGCACGACCTTGTCGCCGATCCCCTGGCACGGATCGGAGTACACACGATGACGCACCCAAACCTTGCTCGGGTGGATGCTGGGCGCCTGAGGGACGAGCTTCAGCAATCTGCAATTCGTATAGCGGAGTATACCGGCAGCACACCCAAGACACTCGCCTACCCTTATGGTGGACGTAATGCGGTGACCAACCGCGAAGTGAAGACCGCGATCGAAATCGGGTTTTCCCTGGCCCTCACGACAAGACATGGCGTGCTACGTTCAACCAGCATGGAGACGCCTACCCGGCTCCCGCGCATTTCGTTGAACGGCAATTACCAAAAGGCGCGATTTGTGAAGGCTCTGGCCTCCGGCGTGGCGTTTGATCTGACCTAGCCTCCGACGCTCGACCACATTTCCCAAGCTGGATATCCGCTTAAGAGCAGTGATCGCCGCATTGGCAGAGACACGACCGCAAGGGTCACATCGCGAATCTTGGTCGCTGCGCGACCGATGGCGTGATCAGCCTGACTTTCGGGCTGCTATTTCCTGGCGTGATATCTCGTCCGCCACGCATGCGAGTCCGCCCCCTTGCACCGGCGGAGCCGAACCGGCTAGCATGAACGCAGTGAAGAGATGAAACGCGCGGCGGCATTTTCTAGACCGCGGAGTCCGATGGAGGAAAACCATGAGAGCCACCAACCGGTTTTGGCGATATCTCTTGATGCCGATCTCGCTGGCCGGCATGTTGAGCATCAGCTCGGCGGCCGAACTCAATCCCGCTGCGGTGATCTACAAACTGCCGGACCAGATTCCATGGAGCCCGGTTGATGCCCGTGGCGCTCAAAGCGCCGTCGTTGTTGGCGATCCGAGCAAGCCCGGTTTCTATATGGTCTACAACAAATGGACCAAAGGAAATCATTTCAGCCGGCCCCACTTCCATCCCAACGATCGCTACATTGTCGTATTGCAGGGTACCTGGTGGGTAGGTTCAGGGCCGAAATTCGACCCCGCCAACACCACCCCGCTGCCCGCCGGAAGTTTCGTCACCCATTTCGGCAATCAGGTTCATTGGGACGGCGCCAAGGACGAGGATGCCGTTCTCTTGATCATGGGAGAAGGCCCGGCGACCGCGACCGCAGCGGAAGAGAAGTAACCCCGACACAGATCTATTCCCGCAAACCAAAAGATGGCAAGGCCATCGCGGGCTGGATCATCGGCGGTTTGGAGGATTCGCCGTTTGGAGGATTCAATGCATCAGGCAGCAAACGTGCAATTCGAGCGCGCCGTGCGCGAATTCGTCTGCTGGCGCGCGGTCCCGGAGCAATCAAGATCGCCGGCCCCGGCATGGTGGTGGGGTACGGCTTTTGAGCTGCGCGACGTGCAGCAATCGATGCCTGACGCCTGGTGCGCGAACTTGGGATTGTCCGATGGGACGACCTACGCGGATGGGGCAAAGGTTTTTCTCGAAAGCCTCGCTGACCAGACGACGCTGCCATGGCCCGGCGGATTCCCGGGACATGTGGCGCATCCGAACTCCGCTTAGCTGATTTGGTTGTGCCGGTGCATGGAAAACTCGGCGGCGGCCCGCCGCAAGACGGAAGGATGATGCGTGCGCTGGCTTAAGTTTACCGCAGACGAACTGACATCCTGGGGCATCGTCGAGGGCGATCGCGTGATCGCGGTCAGCGGCGATCCCTTCGGTGAATGGCACCGCACGCCGCGCACGCATTCACTGGCGGATGTAAAGATCGAGCTTCCGCTTGTGCCGCGCACCTTCTATTGCGTCGGGCTGAATTATCTCAGGCATCTCAAGGAGGCCGCCGACAAGCGTGGTGAGGTGCCCAACGTTCCCGACCGACCCGAGATCGGCTACCGCGCGCAGAACGCGCTGATCGCACACGGTGAGGACGTCGTCATTCCCGCGACCGCCACCGAAAAGATTCACTACGAGGGTGAGTTGGTCGTCGTCATCGGCAAGAAAGCAAAGCACCTCAGCGAGCGCGATGCGATGTCTTGCGTGTTCGGCTACACCATCGGCAACGATGTCAGCGAGCGCACCTGGCAGAAGGCCGACCGTGGACTGTGGCGGGCCAAGAACGCCGATACCTTCAAACCGATGGGACCGTGGATCGAAACCTCGGTCGATCTCGATACCATGGAAACCATCGTGAGAGTGAACGGCAAGGAGAGCAATCGCTTCCGCACCAACGACATGATCTTCGGCATCAAGGAATTCATCGTCGAAATGACGAAATATTTCACCTTGTGGCCGGGCGACGTGATCTGGATGGGAACCGACGGCACCTCGCCGGATATCAAGGCGGGCGACGTGGTCGAGATAGAGATCACCGGGATCGGCACCTTGCGCAACAAATTTGTTGCGGAGGTGATGCCGGGAGGCAAGACATGAGTCGCCACTCGACCGCGCATCATTTCCTCGAGGGCCTGGTCGATCTCGGCGTCGACTACATCTTTGCCAATCTGGGCACCGACCACGTATCCCTGATCGAGGCGTTGGCGCGCTGGGACAGCGAAGGGCGCAAACATCCTGAAATGATCCTGTGCCCGCACGAGATCGTGGCCGTGCACATGGCGGCCGGCTATGCGCTGGCGACCGGACGAGGCCAGGCGGTGTTCGTGCACGTCGACGCCGGCACCGCGAATGCCTGCATGGCGATCCAGAACCTGTTTCGCTACCGGCTGCCGGTGCTGCTGTTTGCCGGCCGCGCGCCTTACACGCTGCACGGCGAATTGCCCGGCTCGCGCGACACCTATGTGCATTTCGTGCAGGACCCGTTCGACATCGCCAGCATCGTCAGGCCCTACGTCAAATGGGAATATTCGTTGCCGTCCGGCATCGTGGTGAAGGAGGCGCTGGCCCGCGCAGTTGCATTTGCGCAGAGCGACCCGCCTGGCCCGGTCTATATGATGCTGCCGCGCGAAACGCTGGCGGAGGAATGGAACGACGCCGAGATGCCGGCCTATCCGCCCAACCGCTATGGCAGCGTGCAGGCGGGCGGCATCGAGCCGGCGCGGGTCGATGCGATCGCCGAAGCATTGATGGCGGCGGAAAATCCGATTGCGTTGACCGCCTATCTCGGCCGCAAGCCGGAAGCCGTCGCGGTGCTGGAGCAGCTGGCGCGGACCTGCGGCATCAGGGTCGCGGAATTCAATTCGATCGACCTGAATATTTCGCAAGATTCGCCGTGCTTCGCCGGCTTCGACCCCCTGCCCTTGCTCGAGCAGGCCGATCTCGGTCTGCTGCTGGATCTCGGATGTGCCGTTCATTCCGCAATATGCCAAGCGAGCCGGCGCCATCAAATGGATTCAGGTTGATATCGATCCCCTGAAGTCGGATTTTCCGATGTGGGGATTTCCGACCGACATCCGAATCCAGGGCGATTGCACGATTGTGTTGCGGCAGGTGCTGGAAGCGGTGGAGGCGCGCGCTGACGACGCCTGGCGCCAGCGCGTCGCCAAACGGATGGCGGGCTGGGGCGGCGCCCGCGAGGCCGCCGCAAAGCGACGCGCCGCGGCGCGCGCCAACACGGGCGTTGCCGGAGCGCTCAACCCGGCCTTCCTGTTCGCAACTCTGAACGAAAAACTATCGCAGGACGACATTGTCGTGAACGAGGCGATCCGCAACGCGCCCATCCTGCAGGAGCACATCACGCGCACGAAACCGCGGAGCTATGTCGGCCTCGCCGGCGGCGGCCTCGGGTTCTCGGGCGGCATGGCACTCGGGCTAAAGCTGGCGCAACCGGACCGCCGCGTCGTGCAAGTCATCGGCGACGGCGGATTTCATTTCTCCTCGCCCGACAGCGTCTATGCGGTAGCGCAGCAATACCGGATTCCAATCCTGACGGTTGTGCTGGACAATGGCGGCTGGCAAGCAGTGAAGTCAGCCGTGCAACGTGTTTACCCCGAGGGGGTCGCCGCCGAAATCGATCAGTTCCAGTCGCGGTTGACCTCGGGCCGTCAGGGCGAGCGAAGGGAGTTCTCCGCGGTGGCAGAGGCATTCGGCGCGCATGGCGAATGCGTTACGGAGCCGGACGATCTTGCACCATCCATCGACCGCTGCCTGGCCGCGCTGAACGATGGCAAGGCGGCCGTGCTGCATGTTCACGTCACGCGGCTTTGAACCAAGAATTCTTGCCGCCAACCGCCTGGGGAAATCGAACGCCATGAGGATTCCTTGCAGACACTCCCGGATAGGCTGGTGTCTCGGATTGATGGCTCTCGCCGCGGCCACGATCGGGACCGCATGCGCCCAGGAGGCCCCCTCGAAATACCCGACGCGGGCCATTCACATTGTCGTCGGCTTCACGCCGGGCGGCGGTAACGACATCATCGCGCGGCTCGTCGGACAGAAGTTGTCCGAAAGCCTCGGCCAACCCGTCATCATCGACAACAAGCCGGGCGGCGGCGCGATCGTCGCCACCGAATATGTCGCCAAATCGGCGCCCGATGGCTACACACTGCTGGTCGGCGCCAGCGGCGCCATGGCCATCAATCCGGCCGTCTATGCGAAACTGCCTTACGATTCGATTCGTGATTTCGTTCCGGTCTCCGAGCTCGGCTCGTTTCCGCTGATTCTGATCGTCAACGCGTCCTCACCGATCAAGTCGGTCGCCGAGCTCATCGCTTTCGCGAAGGCAAATCCGGACAAGACCAATTATTCCTCCTCATCCGCCGCGTTCCAGCTGGTCACCGAATTGTTCAAGCAGAAGACCGGCGCGCCAATGCAGGAGATCCCTTACAAGGGCGCCTACGATTCGGTGATGGCCGTGATTTCCGGCCAGGTGACAGCGACCATCGCCGATGCCGGTCCGGTGTCGAGCCAGGTAAAGGGCGGCCGGGTGCGCGCACTCGCGGTTGCGGCACCAAAACGCACCGAAGACCTTCCGGACGTTCCGACCATGAAGGAAGCCGGCGCCGATGTCGACGCGGTGCTTTGGAGCGGCATCTTTGCGCCATGGCAGACGCCACCTGCCATCGTCAGCAAGCTCGAGGGCGAGTTGATGCGGATCGTCAGGTTACCGGACGTCGTTGCGCGGCTGAAGCCGCTCGGCATCCAGCCGGTGGGCAATACGTCGGCGGAATTCGCGCAGATTCTGACTTCCGACATCGCGCGGTGGAGCGAGGTCGCGAGAGCCGGCAATATCAGGATGGAGCAATAGCACCGCGCGGCGAGACCAGGCCGACGATAACGGTTGCAACTGCGGCGACGGCAACGTTGAGGATCAGCGCGCCGAGCCCGACATAAAACACATAACTGGTGCCGCCAAGATCGATCGTCGCAAGCGGTTTCAGCCCGTTGCTCCACGCCGTCCACGATCCCCACAGGATTCCGGCTGCCCAGCCGAGCAGCAGAGCTTCGGCGCGGAACCAGCGCGTGAAAAGTCCGAACACCAGAGCCGGAAGTGTCTGCAGGATCCACAAGCCTCCGAGCAGTTGCAGGTCGAGCGCATATTGCGTCGGCAGGAAGATCGTGAAGGCCAACGCCCCTACCTTGACGACCAGGGAGGCAATCTTGGCGACCGACGCCTCGCCGGCATGGCTGATACCCGGATTGACGTAGGATTTCCAGACATTGCGGGTGAACAGGTTGGCCGCCCCGATGCTCATCACCGCGGCCGGCACCAGCGCGCCGATCGCAATCGCCGAAAACGCAAACCCGGCGAACCAGGACGGGAACAGCACCTTGAACAGGACCGGCACCACGTCATTGTTCGACGTCACCTTGATGTTGGCTGCATAGGCCATGTAACCGAGCAGCGCAATCAGCCCGAGCAGCAGCGTATAGGCCGGCAGCAGGATCGCATTCTTGCGGATGGTATCGGCCGAGCGCGAGGCGAAGATTCCGGTCAGGGTGTGCGGATACATGAACGCGGCGAGCGCCGAACCGAAGGCGAGGCTCGCATAGGGCAGCATCTGCGACGGCTTCAACGTCAGACCGGTGGCACCGCCTTTTGCCGCGAAAGCGTCGTTGGCGGCTGCAAACACCGCGCCATACCCGCCGAGCTTCGCCGGCACCACCACCACGGCTACCAAAACCACGATGTAAATCATGATGTCCTTGACGAAGGCGATCAAGGCCGGCGCGCGCAAGCCGGAGCTATAGGTGTACAAGGCAAGAATGATGAAGGCGGCAACGATCGGCAACTCGCCGGTCACGCCGATCGCCTTGATCACTACGCCCATCCCGATCAGCTGCAGGGCGATATAGGGCATGGTCGCGATCATGCCGGTGATCGCGACGGCAAGCTCGAGGCCGCGGGAATTGTAGGTGCCATGGACCACGTCGGCCGCGGTGACGTGGCCATTGGCGTGCGCCACCTTCCACAGCAGCGGCATCACCGCGAATACGAAGGGATAGACGATGATGGTATAGGGCAGCGCAAAGAAGCCGTAGGCGCCAACCGCGTAGACCAGCGCCGGCACCGCGATGACGGTGTAGGCGGTGTAGAAATCACCGCCAACCAGGAACCAGGTGATCCAGGTCCCGAACTGCCGCCCGCCCAATCCCCATTCGTCGAGATGGGCGTTGACCGGACCGGATTTCCACCGCGCGGCGAAGAAGCCCATCACGGTGACAAGCGCAAAGAAGAAAACGAAAACCGCGAGCGCTACCCAGTCGATCCGGTCGGACATGACAATCCCTGTGAGAAACCTTGCCCTGACGGGAATCTTAAGGTGCTTGGCTGGGCGTGCGCGAACGGTACACCCGCCAGATCAGCAGCGAGCTGATCGGCACCCATGCCAGCTGGTACCAATAAAAGAAGGGAAACCCGAACAGCGCCGGTTCCTGGAAATTATAGAAAGGCACCCACAACAGGCCGATATACGGCAACAGCAACAGGACCCACATGGCGGACTCCACAGACCAGCTAGCCGGGAAATGAGCTGGGATCGGCTATCTACGATTGGATCGACGTGCCGTCCAGTGGATCTGCTGCTAGCCTATAGTCTAACCGCATTAAAGTCATCGCGACGACGCCGCAGGCGGTTTCCCGCTGCGGCGCCGTTGAGCCTGCGTAGCAACGAGCCCCGGCGCCAGACAGCGCCGGAGCAGCGAGCACGCTTATTTTACGACTTCGGCGCCGACCTTGCAGATGGCCGCATCCTGATCGCCGGTGCCACCGCTGCAACCGACTGCACCGATCAGCTTGCCGTTTTCGATCAGCGGAAATCCGCCAGGGCTTGCGACCAGGGTGGGATCAAGCGTGGCAGGATAAGGGTGACCGGTTTCATAGGCATTGTAGAACACGCGGGATTCGCGGCGGAAGCGTGCCGCGGTGCGGGCCTTGCCGATCGAGATCGAACCGGAGGCAATTTGCGCGCCCTCCATCCGCTCGAACATGACGGGTTCACCGTTGGTGTCGACCACGGCGATGTTCATCTTCCAATTCCGCTTCTTGGCTTCGGCTTCAGCGGCGGCCATTACTTTCTTGGCCTGCTCAAGCCCGATCGACTGGCCATAGGGAATATCGAACGGCATCTTGTCGGGCGTTCCGCCCGCAGACGGCGGCGCCGGTGGCGTGGCCGGGGTTTGTGCGAGGGCCAGCGAACCCATCGCCGCAACGGCGCAAGCCGCCAGTGTCATCGACATTATCGAACGCATCATATTCTCCCGGTTGAAGTTTGTTTTCATGGTAGTGCCGTCGAAGTCGACGCCGCATCACATCGGCGGCGTCAACCCATCCTTGCCATAGGTGACGCGCGGGGTTTGCACCGTGCCGTCAGCCTGCTTCTTCCCGGCACCGACGAAAATCTTGATGCCCGGCTTGAGGTCGTTCTTGTCGCCCATGACGTAGGTGACAACCGCAGTCTCCGGGGTCACCAAGACCTTCTTCTCGCCATCCTTGTATTTGACCGACAGGATCGGCCCATCGACGCCTGCGACGGTCTGCTCGACATTGGCATTGGTCATTTTGGTATTGGGCTTGAGATCCCAGTCGTAATGGCCCTCGCCCGTGCCGCGCATCGATTCCGGGAAGATGTGTACCTCAATGGCCTTCTGGCTGCCGTCGGGCTGCGTCATTCCGGTCGCGCCGACGAACATGCCCGGCTTGATGTCGGCCATCGTCGACTTCACGATCGCCACATAAAGGCCGGGGGCGGTAACCGTCACCTTCATCTCCGCACCGTCACGATTCCTGACCACGTAAACAGCGCCGTCGACCTTTTCGATAGTGCCGCGGATGCGGACCGTTTCCTGCGCCGAGGCTGGCACGGCGATGCAGATCAAAGCGAAACCCGCAGCCGCGAGCATGCGCTGGAGCGTACTGGACATTGTAATCCTCCATGGGTCTGGATTGCCGGCTGGCGTGACTAATTACCGGATTAATGGCGTGGCCGAAAGCCGTCCCGCCAAGTGCCTGAAAGGCGCCCTCCCTGTAACCCCGGTGGCCCGTGACTATTCCGCCGCACTGCAACAGAATGTCACCCTATTCGACCTTGATCCCGGCATCCCGGATCACGCGGCGCCAGCGCTCCTCCTCGCCGCGGACATATCGGTCAAGCTCTTCCGGCGGACGTGTGACCATGACCAGACCCTCGTTCGTGCCGAGCCTTTTGAAAGCCTCGGATTGGACGGCCAAAGCTGCCGACTTGTTGAGCCGGTCGATGACATCGACCGGGGTCTTGGCCGGCGCAAACAGGCCGTACCAGCTCTCGGCGGCATAGCCGGGGACGCCGGCTTCCGCCACCGTCGGCAATTTCGGAAATGCGGGCGAACGTTCCGCCGAGGTCACGGCAATCGCGCGCAATTGCCCGCTTTCGACCAGCGACGCTGCGCTGGCAACCGTCGTAAACATCACCTGGATCTGGCCGCCGATCAGGTCGGTGATCGCGGGTGCCGCGCCCTTGTAAGGCACCGCCGTCAGATTGACCCTGGCCAGGTCCTTGAACAGCTCGCCGGCGAGATGGGCCGAGGTGCCAACGCCGAACGTCCCATAGGACAATTTGTCGGGATTGGCTTTCGCCGCCGTGATCAGATCCGCAATCGTCTGGAACGGGGATTTGGGATTGACCACGACCATATTGAAGGAACGCGCGATCAGGGCTACGGCTGCGAAATCCTTGTGCGGATCATAGGGCAAGTTCGCGCTGAGGCTCGAATTGACCGCATGCGAAAACGTTCCCATCAAGAGCGTGTAGCCATCGGGCGCGCTGGCAGCAACCGCCTGGGTCCCGATGATCGTCCCTGCCCCGGGCTTGTTCTCGACGACGACCGAGACCCCCAGATCCTTGGCCATCTCCTGGGCGAGTGTGCGCGCGACCACGTCGGTCCCGCCACCCGGCGCAAAGGGGACGACGATCCGGACCGCCCTTTCCGGGTAAAAGGCCATGGCCTCGCCGGTCGAGAATGCCGCAAGCAACAGCGCGGCAAGCGCAACCAGCAAAGGCGGTGTTCTCGAAAGGCGTTCAAAGAGCATGAGGTTCACTAGCGTGGGGCGTCTTGAAGATACAGTAGCAGATTTGTCTACTGCGCAGTGCCATGCGCTGGGCGATTGCGGAGATGACGCGCAATGCGTGCGCAATTATGGACGCCTGGACCTTCCTTGAAGTAGCATCGAAACGAACCAACAGACGATGCTTCGGGGAGGATATCATGAGGCACTGGCTGACCGTATTGTTGTTGTTGATCGGGCCGCCGGCCCTCGCGCAGCAGACCGTGCCCTCCATCGCCTTTGACTCGGTGCCCAACCCGCTTCGGCTGCCCGCCAACCTGTATTTCGGCGAGGTATCAGGCGTCTCGGTCAATTCCAGGGGCCACGTTTTCGTGCTGTCACGGGGCAACACCAGCGGCCCCGCTTACGCCGCGGCCGCGACCCAGCTTTTGGAGTTCGATGCCAAGGGACAATTCGTCCGCGAGATCGGCAAGAACCTCTATGCCTGGTCGTTCGGCCATACCGTCAAGATCGATCCCGCCGACAACATCTGGGTGACCGACAAAGGCTCCGACATGGTGATCAAGTTCGATCCCGAGGGCCGCGTCGTCATGGTGTTCGGCCGCAAGCAGGAGGCCTCCGACGAAGATACCGCGCCGCTGAAGCATCCGAACCCGCCGCTGCCCGCCGAGGACGGCCGGTTTCGCCAGGTCACCGACGTGGCATGGGACAAGGCCGGCGACACCTTTATCAGTGATGGCTACATCAATTCGCGCGTCGCCAAGGTGGACAAGGACGGCAATTGGCTGAAGTCGTGGGGCGATCGCGGCAAAGAACCTGGTCAGTTCAATACCCCGCACTCGATCGCGACCGACGCCAACGACAATGTCTACGTCGCCGATCGTGGCAACCGGCGAATCCAGGTGTTCGACAAGGACGGAAAATTCCTGCGCCAGATCACCATCGACGTGCCGGTACCGCCGGACGCAAAGCCCGCGATCGGCAAGATTCCCGACGAGGCATTGATCGCCAGGGGCACTTTTGCGCCGGGCTCGCCCTGGTCGATCTGCATCACGCCGCCGCCGCATCAGGTGCTCTACAGTTCGGACTCATGGCCCGGCCGCATCTACAAACTCAGCCTCGACGGCAAAGTGCTCGGCGTACTCGGGCAATCCGGCAAGCAGCTCAAACAGTTCGGCTGGATCCACGCGATGGCGTGCCCATCGGAGAATGTGATCTACGTGGCGGAATTGCTGAACTGGCGGGTGCAGAAGCTGATCCTGAAGCCGTAGCTTCCGTCATTCCGGGTTCGCTGCGGAGCCCGGCGTCGGGCCGCGCTTTGCGCGCCCCCCGCCTTCCACTCACACCGCGGTCGCGCGGGCGAAATCGATGTAGATCTCGCGCAGGCGCGCGGCCATCGGCCCCGGTCTGCCGTTGGCGATGGCCTTGCCATCGATGGTCACGACCGCCTGCACGAACGACGAGGCGCTGGTGATGAAGGCTTCCTTCGCCGCCAGAGCCTCTTAAATCGTAAACGGCCGCTCCTCGACGCGCAGCTGGCGCTCTTCGGCGAGCGCGACCACCGCCTTGCGCGTGCAGCCCGGCAAGATCGCCGATGAGTTCTGCCGCGTTACCAGCACGTCGTCCTGGGTCAGGATGAAGGCCGACGACGATCCGCCTTCGGTCACCTTGCCGTCCTCGATCATCCAGGCCTCGCCGGCGCCAGCTTCCGCGGCGGCCTGCTTGGCCAGAACCTGCGCCAACAGCGCTACGCTCTTGATGTCGCGACGCGCCCAGCGGATATCGGGTACCGTGATCACGCCGATGCCGGTCTTGGCCGACGGCGCGTTGACGATGTCCTTGACCGAAGTGAACATGACCAGCGTCGGTTTCACGCCCTTTGGGAACGCAAAGTCGCGGCCCTTGTCCGCGCCGCGCGTGACCTCCAGATAGACCAGACCGCTGACGAGCTGATTGCGCGCGATCAGTTCGCGCTGGATCTCGACAATGCGCGAAAGCGACTCCGGCAAGGCCAGCGCGATCTCCCCCACTGAGCGCTCCAGCCGCGCCAGATGCGAGGCGTTGTCAACCAACTTGCCGTCCAGCACAGCGGCGACTTCGTAGATGCCGTCGGCGAACAAAAACCCGCGGTCCAGGATCGAGACCTTGGCCTCAGCGAGCGGCAAAAACGAACCGTTGACGTAAGCGATCTGGTCCAAACGAATTCTCCTATCGGGGACGGCGAAGCTGCAGCAGCAGCATATACGCAAATTGTGGCCGCCGATAAACCCTCGTGCCGTCATTGCGGGTCTGCGCCAAGCGGCGCATGCCGCAATGGCAAATCCTAATGCGACAAGATCTTCGACAGAAACTTTTGCGCGCGGTCGCTGCGGGGCTTGCCGAAGAAATCGTCCTTGAGCGCGTCTTCCACGATCTCGCCCTGGTCCATGAAAATGACCCGGTGCGCGACCTTGCTGGCAAAACCCATTTCATGGGTGACGACCATCATGGTCATGCCCTCGCGCGCCAGGTCGACCATCACATCAAGCACCTCGCTGATCATCTCGGGATCGAGCGCCGAAGTGGGTTCATCGAACAGCATGGCGATCGGGTCCATCGCCAGGGCGCGAGCGATCGCGACGCGCTGCTGCTGTCCGCCCGACAATTCGGCCGGGTATTTTTGCGCGTGGTCCTTGAGGCCGACGCGGTCGAGCAGCTTTGAGCTCTTCGCGACTGCCTCCTCATGCGAGCGCCCCAGAACCTTTTCCTGCGCCAGGCAGAGATTGCCGATGATCCGCAGATGCGGGAAGAGTTCGAAATGCTGAAACACCATGCCGACGCGGGCACGCAGTTTCGGCAGGTTTGTCCTGGAATCGTTGACCCTGATGCCGTCGAGGATGATTTCCCCGCCCTGGATCGGCTCCAGTGCGTTGACGCATTTGATCAGCGTCGATTTGCCCGAGCCCGACGGGCCGCACACCACCACCACCTCGCCTTTGGCGACGCTGGTGGTGCAATCCTTCAGCACCTGAAAGTCCGGCCCGTACCATTTGTCGACGTGGCTGATTTCGATCATCACGTATCCTATTAGTGGGCGAAGGCGACGCGCGCCTGAAGGCGCCTGACGCCGAATGACGCGACGCAGGAAATGGCGAAATAAACGACGGCCGCAAACAGGTACATCTCGACCAGCCGCCCGTCGCGTTGCGCGACCTTGCTGGCCGCGCCGAGGAAATCGGTAATCGACAGCACGTAGACCAGGGAAGTGTCCTGAAACAGCACGATCGCCTGCGTCAGCAACACCGGGAGCATGTTGCGGAACGCCTGCGGCAGCACGACGTAACGCATGGTCTGGCTGTAGGTCAGGCCGAGCGCCTGGGCGGCGGCGGGTTGCCCTTTCGAGATCGACTGGATGCCCGCGCGCATGATTTCGGAGAAATAGGCGGCCTCGAACAGGGTGAAGGTGACAAGCGAAGAGGCGAATGCGCCGATGCGAACCGGCCGCGACGATCCGGTCAACCACTGCCCGATGTAAGGCACCAGGAAATAGAACCAGAAGATCACCAGCACCAGCGGCAGCGAGCGCATCAGGTCGACATAGAGCCCGGCGATCCGCCCGAGCAGCCAGAAACCGGACAATCGCATCAGCGCAATCAGCGTTCCGAAGATGATGCCGCCGAAAGTCGCAAGGCTCGTCAGCGTCAGCGTGAATGTCATGCCGTCGAAAAACAGGTAGCCCAGCGAGCGGCGGATCACGTCGAAGTCGAAATTGGCGAACATGGCGTGCTATTTCCCGGTGATGTAGCCGGGGACCGCCAAACCGCGCTCGACGAAGCGCATGGCGATGACGACGACGATGTTGACCAGGAGATAAAGTATCGTCGCGGCGGTGAAGGCCTCGAATACCTGAAAGGAGAACTCCTGCATCGCACGCGCCTCAGCCGTCAGCTCGATCAGGCCGATTGTGATCGCCACCGAGGTATTCTTGATGGTGGAGAGGAATTCGGAGGTCAGCGGCGGCAGAACAATGCGGAGCGCCATCGGCAGCAGCACGTAGCGATAGGTTTGCGCCGTCGTCAGCCCAAGCGCAGTGGCGGCGAGCGTCTGACCACGCGGCAACGCGTTGATGCCGGCACGCGTTTGTTCGGCCACGCGCGCGGACATGAACAGGCCGATCCCGATCGTCGCCGTAAGAAATGGCGCGTTGGGCATCTGCTTCAGCCAAAGCCCCCATGACGACGGCAGGATTTCCGGCAAGACGAAGAACCAGAGGAACAACTGCACCAGGAGCGGCATGTTGCGGAAGAACTCGACATAGGCAAAGCCAACCCAGGACGCGGTCCTCGACGGCAGAGTGCGCAGTACACCGATAACCGTTCCGGTTATCAGCGCGATGATCCAGGCGCAGATCGCGGTCTCGATCGTCAGCACGAGCCCGGACAGCAGCATGTCGAGATAGGTGCCGGTCCCGTTCGGGGCCGGCTCCCAGAAGACGCGCCAGTTCCAATGATAGTTCACAACGGCAGTCCCCCCGCCGCACCGGACGAACCCGGCGCTACTGTCCGCTCAAGCAATCTCCGGGCCATCTTGAAGGCCCACACGCCTCACATGACCTTGTAGGAATCAGGATCGGGTGAATCAGACGGCGTGGCAAACGCCTTCTTCAGCTCTGCTCCAATCGGCACGTTGAGATTCAATCCCTTGGGCGGGATTTTTTGCAAGAACCATTTGTCGTAGAGCTTCTCGCCTTCCGGGCTCTGGTAGAGCGCCGCAGTGGCGTCGTCGGCCACCTTCTTGAAGGCAGGGTCGTCCTTGCGCAGCATGATGCCATAGGGCTCCGGCTTCGAAAACGCGTCCGTCGATATGACGTAGGCGTCCGGATCCTTCGATCCGGCGGCAAAGCTGGCGAGCAGGATATCGTCCAGCACAGCAGCGACCGCGCGATCGGTCTCGACCATCAGGAACGATTCGGCATGTTCCTTGGCCGGAATGATGTTGATGCCGAGGTTGCGGGCAGCGTTGGCTTCGGTCAGCTGCTTGATGTTGGTGGTGCCGGATGTGGAGGCCACCGACTTGCCCTTGAGATCCTCGATCGAGTGGAGCTTGCTGGATTTCTTCGAGATGAAGCGGGTCGCAGTCAGAAAGTGGGTATTGGTGAAGGCGACCTGTTTCAGACGGTCGGCATTGTTGGTGGTCGATCCGCATTCGAGGTCGATGGTCCCGTTGGCCAGCAATGGAATGCGGGTCGACGAGGTCACCGGGTTGAATTCGACCGCAAGCTTGTCAAGCTTGAGCTCCTTTTTCACGGCGTCCACGATTCTGTAACAGATATCGATCGCAAAGCCGATCGGCCTCTGGTTGTCGTCCAGATAGGAAAACGGAATCGACGAGTCGCGGAAGCCGATCGTGATGACGCCGGTCTCCTTGATTTTCCTGAGCGTGCCCGAGAGCTCTTCGGCATCCGCCTGCGCGGCACAAAGAGCTGCGGCGAGCGCAAGTCCCATCATACCCAGGCGTTTCATTCGTACTCTCCTCGCTCGGATGACTGCGGCAATGCCTGCACAGTTCAGTCCGGAACAAAATGCAGCCCTAAGCCGATTGACGACCCGATACTATGCAAGGACCGGGCCGTTGTTTGAGCCGACAGACCTACATCGCCTTGTAGGAATCCGGATCGGGGGAATCGGAGGGCTTGGCGAATTCATGCTTCAGCTCCGCGCTGATCGGCACATTGAGATTCAGCCCCTTGGGCGGAATCTTCTGCATGAACCATTTGTCATAAAGCTTCTGGCCGTCCGCGCTCTGATAGAGTGCCGCGGTGGCGGCATCGACCACTTTCTTGAAGGCCACATCGTCCTTGCGCAGCATGATGCCGTAGGGTTCCGGCTTTGAAAACGCATCGGTGGATATGACATACGCGCCCGGGTCCTTCGATCCGGCGACGAGGCTTGCCAGCAAAATATCATCCATCACGAACGCCACCGCCCGATCGGTCTCGACCATCAGGAACGCCTCGGCATGATCCTTGGCCGGGATGATGTTGATGCCGAGATTGCGGGCCGAGTTGGCTTCGTTGAGCTGCTTGATGTTGGTGGTGCCCGAGGTCGAGACCACCGATTTGCCCTTGAGATCGTCGATCGATTTGATGTTGCTGGCCTTCTTCGAAACGAAGCGGCTTGCGGTCAGAAAATGCGTATTGGTGAACCAGACCTGCTTCTGGCGCTCGGCGTTGTTGGTGGTCGAACCGCATTCGAGGTCGACGGTGCCGTTGGCCATCAGCGGAATGCGGGTCGCCGACGTGACCGGATTGAGCTTGACCTCGAGCTTGTCGAGCTTGAGCTCCTTCTTCACGGCATCGACAATCCGGTAGCAAATGTCCATCGCATAGCCGACCGGCTTCTGGCTGTCGTCCAGATAGGAAAACGGAATCGACGAGTCGCGATAGCCAAGGGTGATCGCGCCGGTTTCCTTGATATTCTTCAACGTCCCCGTGAGCTCCTCGGCATTCGCCTGGCAACCGAAGAGCGCCACGGCGAGCGCATAGCCAAAAACACGTGTGCGATTCATCGATATTCTCCTCATACGCAGGCATTTCCTGCGATACCTACATTGGCGACCGAACGGTACCTCCGATCAGTCCCTATCTTATGGTCCGAACACCCGGTCGTCGCAAGACGCCCTTGGCGGTTGCGGCCGGCTGCGCCACTCCGTCACGCCCGGTGCGAGGCGGCGGAAGTTACCCTGATGGTCATAAGCGTAACGAGGCTGAGGACGCAGACCAATGTCAGGTAGTAGCCCGGTGCCATATCTCCGATGAAGGCGATACCGCCGAGCCACGTCATGATCGCCGGCCCCATCCCGCCGAATAAGGTGACGCCGATATTATACCCGAGACCGAGGCCGGTAGCCCGCGTCGCTGCCGGCAGCAGTTCCGACATCAGTGCCGCGAGAGGTCCGTAATAAAGCGATTTCAGCGTCGATAACCAGAACACGGCGACGATAATGACCGTCGGCGTCGGGCTCTTTGAAATCAGAAGGAATGCCGGATAGATCGAGAATAACAACAGGACATTGACCGCGATCATATGGGTGGTCCGCCCGATCCTGTCGGAGATCATGCCTGCGACAGGGGTAAGGAACGTGACAACGATGCCGCCCACAAAGGTTGCGGCAAAGCCAACGACCGGCGGCAGATTGAGTGTTTTGACCACATAGGTCGGCATGTAGACGATGAGGTAGTTGACCGCGGTCGATATCGCGAGCGCGCCGATGCCCAGCAACACCCGGAGCTTGTGGCGCAGAAAGACCTCCTTGACCGGGGAGCCCTGCCCGGCCGGCGGCTCCGTCGCATCGGCAAGGTGATTGCGGATGTAGATGCCGACTGGTCCGACCAGAATCCCGAACAAAAATGGAAGGCGCCAGCCCCACGACGCGAGATCTGAAGGCGCCATCCATGAGGTGAGCCCGACGCCAAATGCGGATGCCAAGAGATTGCTCAGGCCCTGGCTCGCAAATTGCCAGCTCGCGACAAACCCGCGGCGATCCGGCTGGTGCTCCACCAGAAACGCCGTCGAGCTTCCGAATTCGCCGCCGGCCGAAAATCCCTGCACCAGGCGCGCCATCAAGACCGCGATCGGCGCCGGGATGCCGATGTTCTCGTAGGTCGGCATCAAAGCGATCGCAAGCGTGCCCGCCGTCATCAACACGATGGAGATCATCAGCGATGCCTTGCGGCCGTGACGGTCGGCATAGGCGCCAAGGACAACGCCGCCGATCGGCCGGGCGAGGAACGCCAGCCCGAAGGTGCCGAAGGTCAGAAGCAGGGAGGTCGTCGGATCGTCGTTCGGGAAAAATGCTTTCGAAATGTACACCGCGAAATAGCCGTAGACGGCGATGTCGTACCATTCCAGCGCGTTTCCGATCGACGTCGCAACGATAAGCCTCGTGATATTCTTTTTTTCCGCAGCCGCCTGCGACAATCCGGGTATTTCGGCCGGCACTGAGACTGTCACTCCAGGTCATCTCCAAAATCGCTTTTCGTCACGCGGGCGTAGCGTTGCCCGTGCCTTGTCCTACAAAGGACGCGGCAGTTCGCCCAAGTCCCAGAACAGACCGGCCATGATGCCCAGAGCCTCTTCGGTGACCGACAGAAGAATATGTTCGTCGGGCGCGTGCTGGGAGCAGCCGGGATAGGAATGCGGCACCCACATTGTCGGCAGACCGAGTGAATCGGAAAACACGTCATTTGGCAGCGAGCCGCCGAAATTCGGCAAGACCGCAGGTGCCTTTCCCGTCGTCTTCCGAATCGAGTCCGCTGTCCAGCTCACCCAGGGACTATTGAAATCGGTGCGCGACGCGGCGAACCTCTGCGTCGCCTGGACCCCGACCATCGGAAAGCCGCGACCGTGCAAATGCGACCTGATCACGTCGGCAATATTGTCGACCTTGGTGCCGACAACAAAGCGCAGTTGCAGGACGGCTGAAGCGTGTCCGGGAATGGCATTGGCCGGCTTCTCGATATTGCCGGAAGACATCGCCAGCACTTCGAGCGTGTTCCATGCGTAAAGCCGTTCGGGGGCCGACAAGCCTTCCTCACCCCAGTTTTCAGACAGTGCCGGCTCATCCGGCGTGGGCTCGATCTTGACGTCGGCGAGCGCCGACCGAATCTGGTTCGAAAGGCGCGGTGGCTTCAATTGCTCCACCTGCAAACGCCCCTTGCCGTCGACCAGTGTGGCAATCGCACTGGCGAGGATGGTCGCGGGATTGGCAAGGATACCGCCCCAGTTGCCGGAATGATGCGAGCCCTCGCGCAAATTCACGTCCAGATGAATCCGTATTCCGCCGCGGCAACCGAGAAATAGCGTGGGGCGATCGGCGGAGAGCCTCGGACCATCGGATGCGAGAAACAGATCGGCTTTCAGCTCATCGCGCAGCTGCTCGCAGACCTGGCGCAAATCCGGCGAGCCGATCTCCTCGCCGGTTTCAATGATGAATTTGGCATTGAAGCCAAGCCGGCCGCCGCGCGCCTCCCGCACGGCCCGCAGCGCCGATAGATTGATGCTGTGCTGCCCCTTGTTGTCGGCGGTGCCCCGGCCGTAGACCCGATTGCCCGATATTGTCGTATGCCACGGATCGAGATTATCGCGCCACTCCCCGACCATGCCGTCGACGACATCGCCATGTCCGTACATCAGAACGGTGGGGACCGATCCGCTCTCAAGATATTCCGCGAGAAGGTAAGGATTCCTTCCGGTCGGAGATTCGATCAGCCTTGTCGAGAAACCGAGTTGCGAAAAGGCGGGCGCGAGGTCCTCGGTGAGATAGGCGCGCAGCGCATCGCGCTTTTCGGGGTTTTGGCTCTCCGTCTGGTAAGCGACCCTTCGGTCGAGTTCTCTCAAGAATTCGCCGGAGTGAAGAAAATGGTGGGCCCTGGCGATGGCGTCGGTTCTGGTCATGTCTTCTCTTTTTATTCCATTCAGCGTTCGGATTTTGTCACGTTAGCGGGATACGCCGCCGGCCGGAAGGGCGAGGATTTGGCTTTGCTAAAGCCTGCCGGAATGCAACAATTTCCAACATAGCCCGGCGTTCGACCGGGCGACACCAAGGAGAGCTCCATGAAAACGATCCCCCGCCTCTCGGCTGTCTGTATCCTTTTTGGAGGCTCCGCCCTGGCCCTGACCGGCGAGCGCATGCCGGAAATTCCGCTCGATAAAATGACGGCCGCCCAGCGCAGCATTGCCGATGCCATCATGTCCGGACCGAGAAAGCGGATGAGCGGCCCGTTCAACGCCTGGCTGCGCAGCCCCGAACTGGCGGATCGCCTGCAAAAGGTCGGCGAATACGTCAGGTTCAACACCTCGCTCGACAAGCGGGTCAACGAAATGGCGATCCTCATGACCGCGCAAGCCTGGGGCTCGCAATATGAGTGGTACGCGCACGCGCCGCTGGCGCTGAAGGCGGGTCTCGATCCCGCGATCGTCGCTGCCATCGGGGCCGGTCGAAAGCCCGACACCATGAAGGATGACGAGGCCATCGTCTGGGAGTTCACCACGCAGCTGCGGCGCGATCACGGCGTCGACGATGCGATCTACGCACGGGCGCTGGAGAAATTCGGCGAACAGGGAATCATGGATCTGGTCGCGGTGAACGGATATTACGATGTGGTCTCGATGACGCTCAACGTCGCGCACGTAGCGCCGCCGGCGGATGCCGAACTGCCCTTCAAGCAGGCTGGCCGCTAGTCTTCTGTCTTGTAATTGTCGGGCAACAGCCGTGCCGCGCGACATCACGTTGAGAGTCATCTGATCATGAAAAAAGAAATCCGGCTCAACGCCTTCGCCATGAACTGCGTCGCGCATCAATCGCCGGGGCTGTGGACCCATCCGCGCGACCGAACCGCCGACTATAACCGGCTGCCCTATTGGATCGATCTGGCCAAGACGCTGGAACGCGGACGGTTCGACGGCCTGTTCCTGGCGGACGTGCTCGGCGTCTATGACGTCTTCGGCGGCAGCCCGGACGCGGCGCTGCGCAACGCCGCGCAGACGCCCGCGAACGATCCTTTGCTGCTGATCCCGGCGATGGCAGCGGTCACGGAAAATCTTGGTTTCGGGGTGACCTCCAATCTGTCCTACGAGCCGCCCTATACGTTCGCGCGGCGGATGTCGACGCTCGACCATCTCACCGAGGGACGGGTCGGCTGGAACGTCGTGACCGGCTATCTCGACAGCGCAGCCAAGGGCGCCGGCAAGGACAAGCAGACCGCGCATGACGACCGTTACGACGTCGCCGACGAATACATGGAGGTGGTCTACAAGCTCTGGGAAGGCAGCTGGGAAAACGACGCGGCGCTGCGCGATCGCGCGCGCGGCATCTTCGCCGACCCCTCCAAGGTGCATCGCGTCCAGCACCAGGGAAAGAATTACCGGGTCGACGCCATTCACCTCTGCGAACCCTCGCCGCAACGCACGCCGGTGCTCTATCAGGCGGGCACCTCGCCGCGCGGGCGCCAGTTTGCCGCTGAGCATGCCGAATGCGTCTTCATGTCCGGGCCATCGGCCAAGATCATCGCGCCGCGCGTCGCCGCAATTCGCGACCTCGCCGCGAAGGCCGGGCGCAACCCGGCGGAAATCCTGATGTTCAGCATGTTCACCATCATTCTCGGCCACACCGAAGCCGAAGCCCAAGCCAAATATGCCGATTATCGCGGCCACGTCAGCCCCGAAGGCGCGCTGACCCTGATGTCCGGCTGGACCGGGGTCGATTTCTCGACCTACGATCTCGACCAGCAGGTTCGCCATGTCGAAAACGACGCCGGCCGCAGCGCGATGGACAATATCACCCGCGCCGATCCGGACCGGATCTGGACCGTGCGCGAGGTCGCCCAGCATGTCGGCATCGGCGGCATCGGGCCGGTTGCGATCGGCACGCCCGCGCAGGTCGCCGACGCGATCGAGGCGTGGTTCGACCAGACCGACGTCGACGGCCTGAACGTGCCGTTTGCGATTTCGCCCGGCGATTTCGAGGACATCACCGACATGCTGGTGCCGGAGCTGGTCAAGCGCGGACGTTACAAGGCCGCCTACAGAGAAGGAACCTTGCGCGAAAAGCTGTTCGGCACGGGCCGCGCGCGGCTCGCCGCGCCGCATCCGGCTGTGCAGTTCAGGCCGGACGTGACGGCGAAGGCGGCGGAGTAACGAGCGGCGTCATTCCGGGATGGTCCGAAGCACCAGACCCGGAATCTCGAGATTCCGGGTTCGCGCTCTGCGCGCCCCGGAATGACGGCGTCACACCGTCCCATCCACCAACACCTCGATCAGCTTGGCACCTGGACGGGTGAACGCTGACGACAGTTTCGGCTTCAACTCGGCGGGATCACTGATCCGCATCGCCTCCAGCCCGAGCGATTTGGCGATGCCGGTAAAGTCCACCGGCGGGTCGGCGAAATCCATGCCGACGTAATGATCGTCGCCATGAAACGCGAGCAGTCTTTGCTTGATGATGCGGTAGCCACCATTGTTGGCGATCACCACCGTCAGCGGCAGCTTGTGATGCGCCGCGGTCCACAGCGCCTGGATCGAGTACATCGCGCTGCCGTCGCCGGAGAAACAAACCACCGGCCGATCCGGATTGGCCAGGCTGACGCCGACGGAAGCCGGCAGTCCCCAGCCGATGCCGCCCGACGCCAGCGCATGATAGCCGTAACGATCGCGATGCGGACGCAGGCCAAGCAGTGGGCGCGAGGAGGTAAGTGCCTCGTCGACAAGAATGCCGTTCGCGGGCATCGCCTCGGCGATCTGCAGCGTCAGGTAGTCCGGGTCGATCGGCGAACGATCGTTCTTCCTGGAGAGTTGCTCGACCAAGGTCGCGCGCCGCGCGGTCCAGTTGTTTGGCGCCAGCGCCGCGATCCCCTGCTTGGCGCGCGCCTCCAGCGCGGCACCGCCTGTCGACTTCAGCGCCGGCACCAGCGCGCGCAGCGTTTCCCTGACGTCGGCTTTCAGCGCAATCTCGGCGCCGAAATTCTTGCCGAGGTCCCAGTCGACGAGACCGATTTGCACGATCGGCATGCCATCGGGCAACGGCTCGATTTCGCTATGCACCGACATCCGCAAGGGGTCGGCGCCGAGCACGATCAGCAGATCGTAGGGCGACAGCACCTCGCGCACCTGCGGTTGCGAGCGCGACAGCGCGCCCATGAAGCACGGGCTCTCAGACAGGAAATGCGCGCCGTAAGGTGCCGACTGCTGAAACGCCGGGCAACCCAGCGTGGCGGCCAGCGAAGCGGCCTCCTGCAGCGCATCGCTCTTGACGATCTCGTCGCCGGCGACGATGACGGGTCGTTGGGCTTTGAGGATACGCGCCGCCAGCGCTGACAGCGCCTCGTCGGAAGGTTTGACGCGGCTATCGACGCGGGTCGAGCGGCCGAGTTCGATACCGGATTCCGCATTGAGGATATCGCCCGGCAGCGAGATGAACACCGGCCCGGTTGGCGGCGTGGTCGCGACCTTGGCGGCGCGGCGCACGATCCGCGGCAGATCCTCCAGCCGCGTCACCTCGACCGCCCATTTCACCAGCGGCTCGGCCATCCGAACCAGCGGCCCGTAAAGCAGCGGCTCCATCAGGCCATGGCCCTGCTCCTGCTGGCCGGCCGTGAGGATCATCGGGGTGCCGGTGAATTGCGCGTTGTAGAGCGAGCCCATCGCATTGCCGAGGCCCGGCGCGACGTGGACATTGCAGGCAACCAGGCGTCCCGACGCCCGGCTATAGCCGTCGGCGATGGCGACCACCAGGCTCTCCTGCATCGCCATCACATAGGTGAGATCGGGATGATCCTTCAAGGCATGCATGATCGGCAGTTCGGTGGTGCCGGGATTGCCGAACAGATGCGTGATGCCCTCGTCCTTGAGCAGTGCGAGGAACGCCGAGCGCCCGGTGATGCGATTCTTCATGTCTCCTCCTGCCCCCGGCCGTTTTCGTCGGGCAGAGGCATCATGATCGAACTTGAAGGCGTGAGGCAAGGAAGTGCGCTCATGGCTGCCCTGCGCGCGAGGTGCGCGGCATGCTTGCAACCGATCACAACATGCCCTCGCGATTCTCCCGAATCTTCTTCTTCGAGCGCTGCCAGACCACGCCCGGAAAACCCTTCAGCGGCACCAGCGGCTCGCCGGCATAGGTCCATTCCTGCAGCTCTTCGATGGCGACGTGATAGAGCGGTTGCCGGCCGGTGCGCCCCGAAAAAAGCGCGCGCGGGATGTTGACCATGTGCGGCGAGCGGGCGCCTTCGTATATCAGCGGCGTGCCGCAACGCTTGCAGAAGCTGCGCGTGGCCTTTGCGCTCTTGTCTTCGAAGCGCGCAATCCCCGCTTCGCCCTTGGTGATGCGAAACCGCTTGCGCCAGCTGCCGACATAAGTGGCGTAGGCCGCGCCGTGGGCGCGCCGGCTTGATGCGGAATGATCGTGCCAGGCCCAGCGCGCCGGTACATCGATCTCAAAGCCAATGTCGCCGCAAAGACATTGGCCCTGGGCAATTCCTACTGATCTTAGTGTTTTTGGCATGTGCGCTTTCCGTATCGTCATTGCGAGGAGCGAAGCGACGAAGCAATCCATGCTACCTGGATGGCCCTATGGATTGCTTCGCTGCGCTCGCAATGACGGTTAAGCCGGCTCCAGTTCGCCATACACGGGGTAATCAGTATAGCCCACTTCCTCGCCGCCATAAAAGGTCGCGCGGTTGTAGGGCGTCAGCGGGAATCCATGTCGCAGCCGGCGCGGCAGATCGGGGTTGGAGATGAAGATGCGGCCGAACGCGATGGCGTCGGCATGGCCTCCCGCGATCGCGGCTTCCGCCGTCTCCCCGGTGAAGCCGCCCGCCGAAATCAGTACGCCGCTCCAGACGGGGCGAAACACCACCATCGCCGACGGCACGTTCTGATGGTTGACCTCGGCGCGGCCGGCGCCGCTCGATCGCGGCTCGATGAAATGCAGATAGGCGAGACCGAGCGGATCGAGCGCCTTGATCACATGGGTATAGAGCGGCATCGGGTCGGCCTCGCCGCTGCCATTGGCGATACCGTAAGGCGACAATCGCACGCCGACGCGATTGGCGCCCCATACCTCAATCGCGGCCTGCGTGATCTCCATCAATAGCCGCGCGCGGTTCTCGATCGATCCGCCATATTGGTCGGTCCGCAAATTGGTGTGCGACTGCAGGAATTGTTCGAGCAGATAGCCGTTGGCGCCATGGATCTCGACGCCGTCGAACCCGGCCTTCATCGCGTTGATGGCTGCCTGCCGAAACGCCTCGACAATTCCCTTCACTTCATCGGTCTCGAGCGCGCGCGGCGTTTCATACGGCGCCATTTTGCCGTCTGCCGTCATCGCCATCATCCCGTTGCCCGTAATCGGCACTGCCGAAGGTGCGACCGGCAGCGCGCCGCCGGGCTGGAACGAGGAATGCGAGACGCGGCCGACATGCCAGAGCTGGAGAAAGATCACGCCGCCCTTGGCATGAACCGCATCGACGACGCCCCGCCATCCCCTGATCTGCTCTTCGGAATAGATGCCGGGGGTCGCCGGATTGCCGCGTCCCGTGGCCATGACGGGCGAGGCTTCGGCGATAATCAATCCGCCCGGCGTGGCGCGCTGACCGTAATATTCGGCGTTGAGTGCCCGCGGCGCGAAGCTCGATCGCTCCGCCCGCATCCGCGTCAACGGCGCCATCACGACGCGATGCTGCAGCCGATAGGGGCCGACCTGAAGCGGCGAAAACAACAGAGGAAAATTCATCTTGCCCCGAAATGCTGGCTTGAGTCCTGTCACACAAAGAAGGAGTGGCGGTCCAAAACCGCCACTCCCGAATGCGGCATCTGGCTAACGCCTATGCCGTCTTGATCCAGACCGCCTTGACGTTGAGATATTCTTCCAGATGCTGCTTGCCGGACTCGCGGCCATAACCGCTCATCTTGTAGCCGCCGAACGGCACTGCCGGGTCCATCGCCTGATAGCAATTGACCCAGACCGAGCCGGCGCGCAGCGCCCTTGCGACACGGTGCGCCTTGCTGACGTCCCGGGTCCAGACGCCGCTGCCGAGGCCGAAGGTCGTGGCATTGGCGCGCCGGATCAGCTCATCCGGGTCCTTGAACGAGATCGCGGAAATAACGGGGCCGAAGATCTCCTCCTGCGCGATCCGCATATTGTCCTGGACGTTGGCGAACACCGTCGGCGGCACGAAATAGCCTTTCGACAGCGCGCCTTCGGTCAGCCGGGCGCCGCCCGCGAGCGCGTGAGCGCCTTCCTTCTGGCCGATCGCGAGATAGCCGGAGACGCGCTCGAGTTGCTGTTCCGACACCAGCGGGCCGATTTGCGTGTTGGGGTCGAGGCCGTTGCCGACCTGCAGCTTCTTGCCGAATTCGGCGACGCGGCCGACGAATTCGTCATACACCTTGCTCTCCACAAACAGCCGCGTGCCCGCGCTGCAAATCTGCCCCGAATTGGCGAACACCGCCATCGCCGCGCCCGGCACCGCCGCGTCGAGATCGGCGTCGGCAAACACGATATCAGGCGATTTGCCGCCGAGTTCGAGCGACACCCGCTTCAGATTGCCGGCCGACGCCTTGACGATGGACTGACCGGTGACGTGCGAGCCGGTGAAGGCGACCTTGTCGACGCCGGCATGGGAGGCCAGCGCCGCGCCAGCGGTCTCGCCATAGCCCGGCACCACGTTGACCACGCCGGGCGGGATGCCGGCTTCCATGCAAAGTTCGGCGAGCCGCAGCGAGGTCAGCGGCGCTTCCTCGGCGGGCTTCAGGATCACCGTGCAACCGGTCGCGATCGCAGGGCCAATCTTCCAGACGCTGGCTCCGAGCGGGCCGTTCCAGGGAATGATCGCGCCGACGACGCCGACCGGCTCCTTCAACGTGTAGGAGAAGATTTCGCCGGGCAGCGAATTCTCGATGGTCTCGCCGTGCAGCGCGGTCGCCTGCCCGGCGTAATAACGCAGCATGCCGAGCACGCGAAGCTTGTTGCCGCGGGTACGGCTGATCGGCGCGCCCATGTCGAGCGTGTCGAGCTGCGAAAGCTCCTCGAAATTCTTGTCGACGAGATCGGCGAGTTTCAACAGGAGGTTCTGCCGCTCGAACGGCTTGACCTTGCTCCACGGCCCCTCGAAGGCGCGGCGCGCAGCCGCCACCGCACGGTTGATATCCTCGGCATCGCCCTCGGCGACGGTCGCGAGCAATTCCCCGGTCGCCGGGTTGTGGGTCTCGAAACGCTTGCCGGATGCGGCGTCGACCCATTGGCCGTCGATCAGCATCTTCTTGTAGGAGCCATCCGCGAAAGGATGGCGCGTGATCGGAATTGCCTGCGTGACAGCCATGTCTGAACTCCCCTGGATCTTGTTCTGATCGCTATGATTGAAATCTATGGCGTGCAGGTGAACCCGTAAAGCGCGCTCACCGCCGCCGAGAGGGCGCCGCACGAAGGTCTCCCATGCCGTTTCGTGCAGGGTGGACACATCTTTTCAAAGATCGATGGCTTGCCGGGTCAAGCCCGGTAATGACGGCTTCCGGTGTGGTGGCGTTCGCTGCTCCAATCAGCCGTCATTGCGAGCGCCAGCGAAGCAATCCAGGACCACACGACTTCACCGTCCGCGAGCGAGCGCGCTCGTCAGCCGCGCCGCTTGCGTCCACCGCATCCCATGCTCCACGTCCGTGACGATCGCGAAACGCCCCTCCTGAGAGACGGGACGGCGGGGATATATTGCTGATTTGGGTCAGGTGGAAATCGGAAAATTTTTGCAAATGGGACTGGACCAATGGAATCAGATTGATCCGCTTCAACAAATTAGGTTTTTGGAAACTCCGGTCCGTGGTCCGGATGAAGCCACCGGCCGGCGCAAGGATCACGCAAACGTGCGGTTGATGACGGCTCTTCTCCGGGATTCGAGTTCGGTTGCCTTTTCGACCAAAGCAGGCAAGCTTTGATCCGGATATACAATGTTCGCTTGTTCGGTCTCCGATGATCGGGGTAGCGGCTTGGCAGGGACCGAGGAATGCAAACCAACTATTTGGCCTTGGCAATCGTCATTGGATACATGGCCGGTCTTGGCCTGCTGACGACCGTGGTCCAGCGGTCCGTGACCACGACGACGACCTTTACGTCGGGCACGAGCGGCCATTCGGGCATCCCCGCCGTCCTGGTCGGCCTGATGTTGATGTCCGAATTCATCGGGACGTCGGCGAGCGTCGGTACGGCCCAGGAGGCGTACAGGTTCGGCATCTCCGCGTCGTGGAACATCATCGCGCTCGGCGCCGGCTTCCTGTTTTATGCCTATTTCCTCGCCGGCAAATACAAGGAATCGGGGCACAACACGATCTCTGCGGTGTTTGCCGAAGTTTATGGGCCGCAGACCAAGATCGCCACGTCGCTGGTGATGATCTTTGCGCTGCAGATCGTCGCGGTGGCGATGTACGCGGGCGGAGGCGCGATATTGAGTGCGCTACTCGCCGTCGACCGCACGCTTGCTACCGTCATCTGTGGAATCGTCGCCGTCTTGTACGTCTTCATGGGTGGAATGAAGTCCGTCGTCTACACCAACGTCATCCATTCGCTCACCAAGTACATCGGCATCGGCGTCGCATTGTATTTCGGTCTGACTAAAGTCGGCGGTTTTCAGGAACTTGAAGCTCGGCTTCCCCGCGACATGTTTTCCTGGAGCAACGTGGGCGTTAGCCAGATCTTTGCCTGGTTCATCGCCGGCGTCGGCGCCACGTTCTCCACGCAATACGTCATCCAGGCCATCAACACGGTTGAAACCCGGCAAAAGGCGAAAGCCGCGAGCCTTTACGCCGCGCTGCTGCTGCTGCCGTTCGGCATTGCGACCGCGCTGGTCGGAATGTGCTCGCTCGCGCTGTTCCCCAAGATCCAATCGATCAACGCGTTCTCCGCCCTGATCGCGGACATGAACGGCGTGATGGCTGGCGTGGTCGCGGCAGGACTGGCGGCGTCGCTGTTCGGCACCATCGCCGCGATCAGCGTCTCAACAGCGACGCTGCTCTACAAGGATTTCTATGCCCGGTTCGTGACGAAGCAGGCCGACGAGACGCGATCGCTGAATTTCATTCGCCTTACCACGATTGTCGTCGGCCTGCTTCCGATCGGACTTGCGATCTACACGCCGAACATTCTGCAGATGACGTTCCTCGCCAAGGCGATCAGGGCATCGCTCTCGGTCCTGGTGCTGCTCGTCTTTTACGCGCCGTGGTTCGGCACCAAAACCGGCGCGCTGTTCAGCATCCTGGGTTCTCTGGTCGCAACCATCGCCTGGTTCATGATGGGCAATCCGTTCGGCATCGACAATGCCTACGTGGCACTGGTGGTCCCGCTCATCGTGATGGGCCTGAGCTCGATGGTTGAGCCAAACCGGACCGGCAGGACCACGCGTGAGCCCGTCGAGGCCGTTCGATCGGGACCGGATCAGGCGTTGCACGGGAAGACATCAAGGCAGGAAAATAAATGAGCTTCATGCTTCCGAGACGGGGCCCCGAAGCGAAAATACCGGCTCCTGCTAGTGCGCCCTCAATGTCACTGTCGCCGCGGGCTGTGCCACCAGCGCCTCGCCGAGCTCTGCTGCTGGCGCGGGATCGAAAAGCAGACACTGAACCCGTCGACCGTTTTCAGCGTAACCATTCCCTGGCTGGGATCGGATGATTGCTCGACCACCCATGACTCCAGAGGGTAGGCGTAGCGCAGGCTCCGGTCGCCAAAGCGCGTCTGCAGGGCCTTGTCGATCAGTCCCGGCAGCGTCATGGCGAGCGCACCGACCTGATTGAGGGATAGCCGGATGGTCGCGGGATTGCCGGTGGAATCGACAAAACCAAGCGAAATAGCCCCGCCGTCGGCCGCGACTTCGCAGGTCGTCAGCGACTGGGTGTCGATCTCCATCATCAAGCTCCGGTCATCGTTATATTTGATTGAATATATGGCAATCGCGAATGAGCCGTCCAGCTTTTTGACCTGCCTGATCTGCGCCGGTGTGGCATCCCGTCCAAAATCGTGATATATTGTTCGATATAATGAGCCACTGTCGCCGCGATCGCCCATCACTTCCAAGGGTCGGAACCAAAGATCAACGGAAAGCGCCTGATGTTCGACTCACAATGCGACCTCGCAGCCCTGGTCTACGAGCAGGACCAGAACCCCGACGATGTCCTGCGCGGCTTTGCGTCCGACCTGAAGGCCCGCGGATACCGCGTGGCAGGGCTCGTGCAAACCAGCCATCGTTGCGCCGATGCAACAAGCCTGGATGCGCCAAACCTGGATGCGCCAAGGCTGTCCGCCATGCTGGTTCATACCGGCGAGGAACTGCAACTGTTTCAGGATCTCGGAACCTTTGCGGCGGGCTGCAGGCTGGATGTCGGCCAGCTGCTCGATGCCGGCGGCAAGGTCGCAAGCGCCATCGATCAGGGCGCAGACCTCGTCATCGTCAACCGGTTCGGGCGGCAGGAATGCGAGGGCAAGGGCCTTTCCTATCTGATCGAGCGCGCATTGAGCGCGGAAATCCCGGTCGTCATCGCCGTGCCCAGCCACCGCTTTGCGGACTGGATCAGGTTCGCCGGCGGCATGAGCGTGAAACTCGGCTGCGACCGCAAGACACTCGATGCGTGGTGGAGTTCGGTATCCCTGAGAAATGCCGGCCGCACCAGGCCGGATCACCACACCGTCTGTGAGGTTTTCAAGTAGGCCTTCGGCCCGGCGATTTTCACAGCGTCTCCTGCTTGTGGCCGCATTGCTTGCAGGCGAATTTGACCCGGGTTGCGCCTCTTTCCGCCGAGAGGCGGTTGGGCGCGCCGCATTTGCCGCAAACGGCCTCGATGCGGGTGTTGCCCTGCTTCACGACGAGGTTCTTGCGTTCCATGGTTTCGCGGATCAGGCGCTCCGCCTCCTCACGCATCGACTGCTTCGACATTCGTTGGCACCTGTCGTGATCAGGAAAGCGGCCTTATACCACGCGAGACTTGTCTTGCGAGTGACCGGAATGGGCACAGTCAGGATTCAGGTCTCGATGATGACGTAGCTGTCCTCGATGTGGACCGGGAAGGTTTCGGCCACGTACGGCCCCTTGGCCAGGGTTTCGCCGTCCTCGATCACGACCGGATAGGTCCGCACCTTGACACGCTTGGGATCGAACCAGGATTGCCCGTTGCGCATGTCGAATTCCCAGCCGTGCCAGGCACAACGAAGCAATTCGCCCACTCGCGACCGCTGGTAGACGCCGGGCTCCGGCGAGGTCAGGCGCGCGACGCAGGCCGCCTTGTCGAGCGGCGCGCCTTCGTGCGGGCAGCGATTGAGCAGCGCAAAGAACTCGCCGTTGACATGGAACACGACGATGTCGCGGCCCTCCAACGTGACCACCTTGTTGCCGCCGGGCGGGATGTCGGTGGTGCGGGCGACGATGTGACGGGTCATGAAACCAAATCAGAGCCTGTAAAGCGCGCGCGCATTGCCGTTGAAGATTTTCGCCCGCTCGGCATCGGAGAGCGGCGTCTTGAAGGCGAAACGCGGATCGTCGAAATCCCAATGCGGATAATCCGACGAGAACAGCAGGCGATCCACGCCCACCCATTCGATCAGCGACCGCAGGTGTTTTGCCTCGTCGGGCTCGTCGATCGGCTGGGTCGTGAACCAGAAATGCTCGCGCACATATTCCGACGGACGCCGCTTGAGATGCGGAACCTCGCTGCGGAAGCGTTCGAAATGCTGGTCCATTCGCCACATGGTCGATGAAATCCAGCCAAATCCGCCTTCGATGAACACGATCTTGAGGCGTGGAAAACGCTCGGGCACGCCTTCGAGCACCAGACTCGTCAGCGTTGCCGCCATCGTATGCGCGTTCGACTGGTGCTCCTCGGCATAATAGGACGGCCAGCCGCCGCCGGTCGGCGCGTGACCGCCGTAACCGCCGACATGGATCCCGAGCGGCAGGCCGAGCGCCTCGGCGCGTGCATAGATCGGCCAGTAGCGGCGGCGGCCGAGCGGCTCGTTGGCGCGCGGCGACACGTTGATCTGCACATACTGGCCGATTTTCGCGCAACGCTCGATCTCGGCGACCGCGGCTTCGGTGTCGTCCTGCCCGACCAGGATCGCGGCCTTCAGCCGCGGTTCCCGGCTGGTCCAGTGCGCGAGCTGCCACTCGTTGACCGCGCGCTGGATCGCGGCGCCGAATTCGAGGTTCTGCTGCGAGAAGATGAACATGTCGAGCACCTGCAACATGCCGAACTCGACGTCGAGCGGATCGAGGTGCTGCTTGCGCATGAAGTCGAGATCGGACCCGGGCGGACCACCGGTCGGCGGCCATGCATCGCGGCGCGCGATCAGCGGCGAAGAGCGTGGATAGGGCGTGGTGCCGATATAGGGCGTGCGCAGATGATCGCCGTAGGTCTTCAAGTGCTCCTGCCAGCGTTTTGAAAGGAACGGATTGAGGTCAGAGCGCGCATGCAGGCTCGGATGGATATCGCAGTCGATGATCCGCAAACGCGTTTTCGCGGAAGCTTCCTGGTCGAGCATCGGGCGGTCGATGACATCACTCATGCGATCCTCCTTCTCTGAGTATGATCCGGAAAAGTGGGACCCGGTTTTCCGAAAAGATCATGCTCGCACAATGAAATGTTTATGCGGCCAATTTCAGCCGCGGAAAGGTTTCAAGCGGATTGTCGGCACACATGCGCGAAACCAGACCGGGTGGCAGATGCGGCGGTATCGCGTCGTCGCCGTCGAATTGCCAGTGCGGATAGTCCGACGCGAACAGAAACATCTTGTCCGAGCCGATCATGTCGACGATGTCGGCAACGCCACCTGCATCGGGCGGGCTGTCGAACGGTTGCGTGGTCAGGCGAATGTGGTCGCGCATGATCGCCGCCGGCTCGCGGTCGATCCAGGGCACCTCGACGCGGACGCCGCGCCAGGTCTTGTTGGCGCGCCACATGAAGGCCGGCAGCCAGCTGACGCCGGATTCCATCAGCACCACCTTCAGGGCAGGGAATTTCACGAACACGCCCTCGTAGATCAGGCTGAGCACCTGGGACTGAAACGCCTGCGCCTCGGCGAGATAATATTCATAGCGGTAGGACGGCCAGCCGACCGAGCTCGGCGCCTGGCGATACTGGCTGCCGGCATGAATGGCGATCGGCAGCTGGTGTTTCTCGGCGGCCTGCCAGACCGGCCAGTAGTGCCGCCGGCCCAGCAAACTCTCGCCCTGCGCCAGCACCAGCACCGACACGAACCTGTTGTCGCCGGCGCGGCGCTCGATTTCCTCGATCGCGAGATCAGCCGCCTGCAGGGGGATCACGATCGAGGCGCGCAGGCGCGAATCGCGCGCCAGCCATTCGGCAGCGATCCAGTCGTTGATCGCCTTGCAGAAAGCCGACGCCATGTAGGGATCGTAGACGGCCTGCGCGCCGTACAGCACATTGCAGATCGCGTGGCTGGCCCCTAACTGATCGAACGCGCCACGCTGGACCATCGCAAGATCGCTGCCGGGCTTGCCGTTGGCCGGCCGCCAGTCGGCGCGGCCCGACAGCGGCATGTTCGGCGGATAGCTGGTGAGATCGAGACCATCGATGGCCCGGCTCACCACCTGCTCTTTCCAGTGATCGTCGAGATACGGCAACAGCGTGGTGCGCGTTCCGCCCACCGCGGGATGGATATCGCAGTCGATCCGCGTGGCGGCCATCATCGTTCCCTGGATATCGCCGTTTCCTGCATGTCGTTTTTGGCGGCTGGTTCCAGCCGCGCCTCGAATGTGCCGCCGACGGCCCCCGGGAGCAAGGGTTAAGCAGCGGAGCAGACCGGCTATTTTGAAGAGGCGGGTTTGCCGTCAAATCGCCAAAACGTGGATCGAGGCTCTATCCCTGACGGCGCGTCGACACCAGATAGCCGGCGAACCGTTCGCGGGTGGCGTGCCATGACAAGATACCTCATTTTTTGCGCCCTGCTGACGGCCATCACGGCAGCATCCGGTCGTGACGCCGATTCCGGATCATCCGAGGTCGCGGCTTACCTGATAAGAGTTGGACTGGCCGGCGACGATCCAGCCGCTGCGCCCCCCGACACGGCGGCAGACCTATCGAAATCATGCGCCCGCGTGTCGTTTTCCCGGAGCCTGAAATACGGCGAGAGCGATCTGAACGTGCTCGACGTCGCAACAGGCGATGCCGGGGAAACATCGCCGCGTCCAGTTCTGGTGTTCGTCGCTGGAGAGAGTTTCGGCCGCGAAAACGGCACACATCAAGACACCAGCGCGGCGCAGGATCAGGCGATGTGTTTTGCCGCGCGCCACGGAATGGTCGGGGTGAAGGTGAACTACCGTCGGGAGCCGTGGCCCGCCGGTGCGAGAGATGTCGCGGCCGCGACCTCATGGGTCCACCAGAACATCGACCTGTTCGGCGGCAGCCGCGACGAGATCGTGGCCGTCGGCTATTCCGTCGGCGCGTTTCACGTGGCAAGTTTTCTCGCACACCCGGAATTCCGGGAGCGCGATTCCGGCGTCGCCGCTGCGGTGCTGGTGTCGGGCATCTACCATTCAAGCGCGGATGCCGGCGCCGCCGAAAAATCCTATTTCGGCGACGACGCCAGCAAATATGACGAGCGGTCCGCGTTTCCCGGTATCCTGAACATCGACACGCCCATACTGCTGGCCTGGTCGGAGATCGATCCGCCGCGCCTCGTCGCCCAAGGCGAAGGGCTCAAGCAGCGCCTGTGCAATTCCCCCACCCATTGCCCGCACACAACGATCTTGAAGAGCCGCGATAGCCTGGCTTCCGTGTTCGAGCCGGATCCTGCAAGCCAGGGCCTGGCCGAGCCGACGCTGGAGCTGGTCCGGGAAATCGAGGTCAGGGAGCTTCCATGACACGCCGGCTTCCGCCTTGTCTTTTGTGAAGCCGCGCGAAGCCGTTCAGCGACGCCGCCGTTTGGATTCTCGATCTGGGGGAGGCGCCGGCGCGACCGGCGCGCCGGCTTAAAGCGTTCAGGCCGCCTTGCTGGCCTTGAGCCGATCCAGGACCGGCAGCAACTCCGAGGGGTCCGGGCGCCTTGTGTAGTCGGGATTCACCTCGGCATAGGCGATGATGCCGTCGGTGCCTATCACATAGCGGGCCGGCATCGGCAACACCCAGGACGGATCGTCGTTGAAGGCGGGCAGATCGTTCTTGAAGCTCTTGTAGAGCGCGACCAGATAGTCCGGCAGTGTGAAGCGGATGCCGAACGCGTTCGCTACCTCGCTCCTGACATCGCTCAGGATCGGAAAGCCAAGCTTGTTATCGCGTTGCGATTTACGGCTGTTTGGCGCGGTCTGCGGCGAGATCGCGACAAGGCTCGCGCCGCGGGCGGCGATTTCGGGAAGCGCCAACTGCAGCGCCTGCAGTTCGAGATTGCAGTAGGGGCACCAGACACCGCGATAGAATGAAAGCACGAGCGGTCCCTGTGCGAGCAGGTCGCGCGACGACACCGGCTTGCCGTCGGGATCAAGAAGCGTGAATTCCGGCGCGACGTCGCCGGCTTTCCTGGCGCGTTGAGCCTGTGCGCTCTCGATCAGTTCGGCGGTTGCGCGATGCATGATATCCAGCGCCTCCCGGCTCGGCTGGAATATCCAGCGGCCGGTTTCGAAATCGGCTTTGAAAGCGTCGAGGCGGTCTTGCAGGGCCATGAGAAGTCTCCGTTGTCGGGGCTGGCCTGCAACATCTGGCTCATTTGCGATAAAACGGGTATACGGCAAGTTCGAACAGCATATATTTATAATCCAAATGAGTGATCGGCTGCAGGAATTGTCGGTTTTCGCGCGGGCCGCTGAAAGCGGGAGCTTTTCGCGCGCCGGGCGCGAACTCGGCCTGTCGCAGCCGTCGGTTTCGCGCATCATCGGCGAACTGGAATCGCGATTGGGCGTAAAGCTGCTCCTGCGCACCACGCGCCGCATCACGGTCACAGATGCGGGCGCGCTGTTTCTCGATCGCGCCCGCGAAATTCTTGCTGAAATCGAGGACGCCGAGGACGCGGCGCGCGGCGTCGATTCCTTGCGCGGCATCATTCGCCTCGCACTTCCAGTCCTCTACGGAATGCGCGAAATCATTCCGCGATTGCCGAAGTTTCTCGCCGCGCACCCGATGTTGCGGGTCGAAATGACTGTCGCCGATGCGCGGCAGGACTTGGTCGCCGAAGGTGCCGATGTCGCCATTCGGATGGGCGAACTCACCGACTCGGTCTTCGGCGCGCGCAAGCTCCAGGTGCTTGAGAGAATGCTGGTGGCCTCGCCAGCCTATTTGAAAGCGCGCGGCACGCCAAAGACGCCGGCAGACCTCGCGTCGCATGATTGCATCTTCGGGCCCGGCAATTTCGGTCGCGACAGCTGGTCGTTCACCCGCAACGGCACCGAGATATCGGTCGATGTGCGCGGCCGGATTCACACCGATTCCGGTCCCGGTGCCTATGCAAGCGTGATGGCAGGGCTTGGAATCGTCATGGCATCGACGGTCATGTGCAAAGCCGAAATAAAAGCGGGCTCGCTGGTTCAGCTTCTGCGCAGCTACAGGCTGGATCCGGTGGAAGTGCACGCGGTTTTTCCCGGTGGTCCGCGACCATCGGCAAAAGTCCGCGCGCTGGTGGATTTTCTGGCCCGCGAATTCAAATAGCCCCATGCAAAAGTTTTCGCTGCTCAAGCGAAAATTGCAAGCATGGACGCTACGTCGAGCGGCCTCCGTTCTCACCCAGCCATGTCGCCAATTCGACATGGAAGCAGGCGACCGCGCCGCAGGCGGTGCGGCGGGCGGATGTGACGCCGTGAGCTGGAAGCGACCTGTGACCCCCTCGCCTACTTCTTTTTCCCGTCGGCATCGAACTGCTTGAGGAAAGCAACGAGGTCGTTGATCTTTTGCTCGTCCTTCAGGCCGGCATAAGCCATCTTGGTACCCGGGACTTTCGCTTTCGGGTCCTTGATGTATTCGCGGAAGGTCGCCTCGTCCCAGGTGATGCCCGAATTCTTGTTGGCGTCGGAATAGGAATAACCGGGCACGCTGCCTGCCTTGCGGCCGATCACACCGTTCAGAACCGGTCCAACGGCATTCTTGGCGTTCTCGCCGATCTGATGGCACAGCTTGCAAGTGGCGAAGACCTTTTCGCCGGCAGCAGCATCTTGCGCGCTCGCTTCGCCGGCGCCCGCGACCGCCAGCAGTGCAACAAGAATAAATCCTCGCATCCTATTCTCCTGTCCTGGTTGGGCATTGGGAGCAGATAGGCTGATCCCACGGTTCTGACGGTCGCCAGATCAGCATGTCCTAAGCATCACACACAACCAAAGTTCCACCTGAATTGATCATCCGCGCCTGCACATTTGGTCGGATAGACACGATGTCCCGGATCCGCGATACCGGCATCAAGCTGAATGCGGTGGAAAGCGCATCCGCTTCGGTGGCCGTTGGCGCAATGACGCTCACGGTGCTGTACAGCGATGGGCTGCGTCCTGTCGTTGGATCGAACAGATGGGTAAACCGGCCTTTGGCGTCGAACCGGAATCCGGCGCCTGCCGATGTCGAGACGGCGCGATCGACAAGGTCGATGGTTTCGGTGAACGCCCCGGGCTTGTCGGGATTGGCGAGGCCGATGCGCCACGGCGTGCCCTCGGGCCGCGCTCCGATCGCCCGTATCTCGCCCATGTCGACCAGCGTCGTCGACAGGCCCGCTTTGCGCAGCCTGTCGACGACGCGGTCGGTGGCGTAACCCTGGGCGATGCCGTTCAGCGTGATTGCTGCGCCGTGTCTGATCAACGCGACCCGGTCTGTACTCACAAGCAGGCCGCTGTGGCCCACTTTCGCCAGCGTTTCGGCCAGCCTCTCGGGCGACGGCCCTTCCGGATCGGGCTGCGCCGAAGCGAAATGGTCCGCGTAGAGCTGCCACAGCGGCTGCACCGTCGGATCGAAGGCGCCTTCGGTTAGATCGCCGAAAAACAGCGAGGCCTTCAGCAGCGCAACCATGTCGGCGTCGGGAGAAACCAGAATACCGCTGCGGTTGAGGCTGCAGATCGCGGAGTTGGCCCGGTACAGGCTGAATTGCAGCTCCAGCCGGCGCACGTCCCGGATCGACTGCTCGACCAGTTGTTCGGCTTCGGCGCGGTCCGGATGATAGATCTCGATCGACACCTGGGCGCCGAGTGCCGATCCGCGCCATCGCACGGCATCGCCGGCCTGCGCGGTTCGGCCAGCGGTCAGAAATGCCGATCCGGCTGCCGTCGCAACAATGGTAATCATGCGTCGGCGCGTGAGATTTCGATTTAGCATCGCTCGCTCCTCGTCAGTTGAGACGCATGTCGGCGTGTTCGGTCTGGTCGTCGGCTGTGTCGCTGCCCAGCACATAGGCGCTCGGAATTTCCGCGAACGTGACCACCTTGCCGCCATTCGCCGCGACAAAGGCGTCGGCGGCGGCGCGATTACCGAACGGCACCGCTTCGGCTGCGCCCATTCCGCCCTGCTTGCTGCTCTCGATCACGAAGAAAGCCTTGCGCGCGTCGATCCAGTTGGTCGCGCCTGGATCCTCCCAACTCTTCGCCCGCGCCATATCCGAGACGTAGATCGCCCGGATGTCGCGGGGCTGGTCGGGCATCAGCGTGAATGCCACGGTGTCGCGCACCGACGTAAACCAGAACGGGTCGATCCTGCTCGCCGTGATGATCTGGCCTTTCGGTCCCGGATGTTCGAGCAGGTTCATGCCGCAGAACACGCCCATCGCGTCGCTGCCGAGCGCGACCGGCGGCGGCACGACCGAGTTGGTAGCATCCTGGTTGCACGCTGTGAGAAGGATGGCGGCCAACAAGACGCAGACGATCCGCAGGGTCATAATTCCCTCCGCGCGAAAAACACCGCCGCCAGCCCGAGTGGTGCGGCGATCCAGACCAGCAAGCCCGCCAATAGCAGACCAGTGCCGGCACTCGCCGTGCCGGCCAGTCCGGCCATGCCGGAAAACTGGCTGACGTTGAACCCGGTCAGATTGGTCAGCCGGTAAAGATCGGTCGGATTGAGAAACAATAGCGCCTCGAGCACGCGCGCCGAGATCAACTGCCCCTGATCGATCACCAGGATGCCGAGCAGTCCCATGTCAAAAACCAGCACCATCAGCAGCCAAATGCCGACCGAGATGCCTGCAGCGGTGCCACGGTCACGGACCAGGCTGGAGATCAGATACCCGATCGCCACGAAGACCGCACCGAGCAGGATCGAAGTTCCAAGCATGGAGGCGAAGGCATACCAGCTTGCCGCCAGCACCGAGACCCCGGTGATGGCAAGGGCTACTGCCGCCGCGCCATAGCCGATCACGGTGGCGAAGGCGAGGATCAGAACATGCCCGCAGAATTTCCCGAGGATCACCTGGTGGCGGCCGACCGGATAGCTGAGCAGCAGGATCATGGTGCCCCGCTCCATCTCGCCGACCACGGCGTCGTGGGAAATCAAGAGCGCAATCAGCGGCAGCAGAAAGATCGTGAGGCTGGACAGGCTGACCACAACCACGTCAAGCGCGCCGGCGCCGACATTGCCGGTCGGCGCGCTGCCGAGGAATGTCAGGGACAGCGCGAGCGCGGCCAGCAGCAACGTGGTTGCCAGAACCCAGCGGTTTCGCAACCCTTCCTGGATCTCCTTAGCCGCGATGATGGCGATGGTCCTCACGCGGCATTCTCCTGAAGAAAATGAGCGTAGAGATCGTCAAGCGTCGGCGCCGCAATCTCAATGTTCCTGACGCGCGGGTCGCAGGCCGCGACCCGCAACAAATCCATCTTGCGGGCCTCGTCAGGCACCAACACGATCTGACTGTGCGCAGTCGGGTGCGTCTTGCCGTTCATCCATGCCGGCACGCCACTCGCACCGGGCACGAGATCGATCGAGACCCGGATCGGCAGTTGCGAGATCGAGCGCAGTTCCTCCAAGGTCCCCTGCGCGACAAGAACTCCTCGATTCATGATCAGGACGTGTTCGGCGCGGTCCTCGAGCTCATTGAGTGCGTGCGACGAGATCAGGACGGTGGCGCCGTCGTCCCGCAGCTCGTTCAAGATTTCGTAAAACGTCTGGCGCAGCGCCGGGTCAAGCCCTGTGGTCGGCTCGTCGAGCAACAGCACCCGCGGTCGCCCCAGCAGCGCCTGCGCCAGGCCCAAGCGTTGCCGCATGCCCTTGGAATAGGTTCCGACCCTGCGATCGGCGGCATCCGTCAGACCGACGCGGTCGAGCAGCGCCCATGCCGTGGCTAGCTTGATCTGCTTGAGCCGTGCGTAGAATGCCAGCGTTTCGCGCCCTGTGAGTGCGGCGTTGAAGGCAACATTTTCCGGCAAATATCCAAGCTGCCGCCGCGCCGAGAATTCGCCGGCCGCCGGGTCCTCGTTCAGCACGCGGATCGCGCCGCGATCGGCACGGATCAACCCCAGCATCAACTTGATCAGCGTGGTCTTGCCGGCGCCGTTATGGCCGACCAGGGCGCTGAGCCGCCCGGGACCGAGGTCGAACGAAACGTCCCGCAGCGCCCGCACCGAGCGGTAGTTTTTCGTCACGCCATTCACGGAGACGGTGGCGGTCATTTCAGACTCCGGCTCGACGATGGCTTCGGCGGCGGCGCGATCAAGGGATGCGTATCGACGACCCCGCCGGGATAGAGCGCCGGAAACTGGGCCTGCGCCCAGCGCAACACCTGCACCGCGGGACTGTTGATCAGCACCTTTGCGGCCGGCGCGGTCCACAACACCCGATCGACCAGATCGTTGGGGCGGTAGGCGGTATCGGCGATGCCGTCGCCGTTGAGGTCGAACGCCGGATTGTCGCTCCAGTAATTGCCGCGACCGTCCTTCGACCAGTCGAGGTTGCGCGTCCCGACATATTTCACCTGATTGCGGTTACCGACAAAGGCATTGCCGGTGATCTCGTTGCCCTCGGAACCGGCCGTGAAATGCACCCCGATCCCGCAACCTTCGAACCAGTTGTTCCGGATGCGGTTGTGGTTGGTATTGTAGATGAAGACGCATTTTTCCGGTCCGGAGCGAAGCCCCTGCGCGGGCGTTGTCTCCGGCACCATGCCCTTTTCCTCGTCCGGGGCTTCGTCCGAACTACTCGCAATATTATCGAGCGAGCCGCCGGTGACTCGATTGCCTTCCAGATCAGAATAGTTGGCGTAGTTGAACAGCAGGCCGTAATCACGATCCCTATCCGAGATGTTGTTGCGGATTACGAGCCGGTTCGAAAACATGATGGCGTAACCGACGTGGTTGCCGACGGAGAAATTGCCGCTCACTTCGCTGTCGTTGGTGTACATGTAATGCACCGCGAACCGCAGCTGCTCGAAGCGATTATTGATGAAACGATCCTTACGACTGGAAATCGTGAAGATGCCGTCGCGGCCGTAGCGGAACGTATTCTCCGCAACGGTGACATCGGGCGCATTCCACAGCGACACGCCGTTGCCGGCCTCGTTGAGGCGCCCACCGCGCACGCCTTCGACGATGTTGCGCTCGACCCGCGAACCCGCCGCGCCGTGGACATAAATTCCGAAAAGGTTGCCTTCGAAGCGATTGTCTTCGACCAGCGCCCGTTCTGCGGTCTTTTCGAGAAAAATTCCCGAATCCATCGTTTGCAGATCGTGGCCCGATCCCCGGATGGTCACGCCACGAATTGTGACGTCGGGAGAATTCACCGTGACAACATTGCCGGCGCCGGTGCCGACGAGCACGGTGCCCGGCAGTCCGGTCAACACGACGCGGTGATCGATCCTGATCGCGCCCTTGTATTCGCCGGGGGCAAGCTCGATGACGTCGCCGTCTTGCGCCCGGTCCAGCGCTGCCTGAAGCGGCTGTTGCGGAACAATCTTCAGCGTCTCCGCACCGGCGGAGCCCGCAACTCCGGCGGCGAAGATCGCCGCCGGAATAATGCGCAGAGGAAAGGACACTTTCGATCCTCAGACCGCCCTGGGCTCGACCAGCATGCGGCCTTTCATTTCCATGTGCATGGCGTGACAGAACCATGAGCAGTAGAACCAGTAGACGCCGGCCTTATCGGCTGTGAACGACACGGAGGCCGTTGCCATAGGCGCGACTTCCATGTTGACGCCGTAATTTGTAATCGCGAAGCCGTGGGTCAGGTCTTCCACCGCGTCGATGTTGGTGATGTAGACCGTGACGTGGTCCCCTTGTTTGACCTGGAATTGCTCAAGCCCGTATTGGGGCGCGGTCGACGTCATATAGACACGCACCTTGTCTCCATCGCGAATAACCTTGGAGTCCGCCTCGAGCTTGACTCCATCGGCCTTGGCCTGCTTGACCGCGTCCGCAAAGAACGGATCGGCGCGATCCCAGATCGAGATCGGATTGATCTTGGAACGGTGAACGATGTCGGCGTCGTGCGGCTCGGCAAAGCTCGGGTCGTCGCGAACCAGGACCATCTTGTCGCCGGAGATATCGATCAGCTGATCGTTCTCGGGCTTCAGCGGGCCGACATTGAGGAACCGATCCTTCGAGAACTTGTTCAGCGAGATCAGCCATTTTCCGTCAGCCTCCTTGGTTTCTCCCATTGAGGAGTGGTTATGGCCGGGCTGATATTCGACGTCGAGCTTCTGGATGATCGGGTCGACCTTCTCGCCCTTGAAGGCACGCTTCGCCAGGTCGATATTCCATTTGCAGATCTGGCTGTCGAGGAACAGCGTCGTATAGGCGTTGCCCCTGCCGTCAAAAGCAGTATGCAAAGGTCCGAGGCCGATTTCAGGCTCTGCGACCACGACGTCACGCGGCTTGATCTTGTCGTCGAACAATTGATCGAACAGACGGACGTCCATTACCGTAGCCGTCGGCGAGAGCTTTCCGGCGACGACGATGTGAATGCCGTCGGGCGCGGTGTTGATGCCGTGCGGATTGTTCGAGACCGGGACATAGCGCGTATAGGGCGAACCATGACGGCCGTCGATCACCGGCACGCCGTTCATTTCCTTGAAGTCGCCCTTCTTCACCGCCTCTTCGATCCGCTTGATGTTGAAGATCGTCACCCAATCCTGCTCGGCGGCCGTCATCTCGGCCAGATTGACGCCTTCTTCCGAATTGTAGCAGGTCGAAAAGGCATACTTGCCCTGGTAGTCGGCATCGACGTTATCGAGATTGCCGTCGACAATCACCTGCCAGGCGACCTTCATGGTGTCGCCATCGACCGCGGTAAAGATCGCGTGATACTCTTTTGGCTTGTCGAGAATTTTGCCGTCGTTCGGGAGCGGCACGCCGTCCTCACCGTTGCAGAACACATAGCCGGTGCGCGGGTATTTCTGCAGGCGCAGGCCGTGCACCGAGTGCTGGTTCGGAAGCTCGATGATCTTGTCGCATCGCATGACGTCGAGGCGCACGCGCGCGACCCGGGTGTTGGCCTTGTCGTTCATGAAGACGTAGCGGCCGTCATAGGTGCCGTCGGTGAAGGAGAGATGCGGATGATGCAGGTCGCCGTTCACGTAGGTGCCGCCGCGGGTCTTGAGGAATTCGCGGGTCTCGGGCTGCAAGCCTTCGCTGAGGACCTTCCGGCTTTCGTTGGTCAATCCCCAACCGGTTGCGCTGCAGCGGTTGAACACGGGAACGCGAATCAGCTCTCGCATCGACGGAAGACCGATAATTCGCATTTCACCGGTCTGTCCGCTGGAGAAGAAGGTGTAATATTCGTCGAGCTCACCCGGCCCGACTTCAATCTTCTGGAGCGCCGATCGCGCAGCGGGTGCTTTCGGCGCGGCGTTCTGCGCGTCGGCAGATGTAACCAAACCGTGGCCGTCCGTTGAAAGCGCTGTTCCGCCCGCAAGACCCACCCCTGCGGCCGCCGCTGTCGTTCCGAGCAAGGTGCGTCGGCTGACGCCTTTTCCGTTTTCGTTGTCGCTCATCATAGCCTCCTAGGCTTTCAGGTTGCAGGTGTTACGGGTGGAGTATTGGCCTCGACGGGCGGCAGACCAATTGGCTTGCCCCCGGCGGTGACGATGGTGTTCGGACCCTTGCCGCTGCGCATGGAAGGCGACGACAGCGCCTCGCGCTTCTCGCGCTTCAGCCGCACCTGAATCATGTGCGGGCAGCGATGGTCGTCGAAATAGAGCTCCTGGCAATGCATGCAGTAGATGCACTCATTGACGTTGATGTGCCCTTCCGGATGAATCGCCTGCACCGGGCATTCGTTGGCGCAACGCTGACAGGGTGAGCCGCATTCCGGCCAGCGTCGCAGCCATTCGAACATCCGGATCCGGCCAGGAATCGCGAGCGCCGCGCCGAGCGGACACACGTAGCGGCAGTAGAATCGCTCGACGAATAATCCTGCCGACAACATCGTCAGCGCGTACACGACGTACGGCCATTCGCGCGCGAATTTCAGGATGATCGAGGTCTTGAAGGGCTCGACCTCGGCAAGCTGCTCGGCAAAGGCGGTCGAGTACAGCGACATGCCGAACAGGCCGAGGAAGATGATGTACTTGATCGGCCACAATCGCTCATGCAGCCCCCACGGCAATCTGTATTGCGGGATCTTCACCGCCTTGGCGATGCTGCTGAGCAATTCCTGCAGCGCGCCGAACGGGCAGAGCCAGCCGCAGAAAGGTCCGCGCCCCCAGAACAGCAGTCCTGCGGCGATCGAGGCCCAGAGCAGGAAGATCAGCGGGGCCGACAGGAAATATTCCCAGCTGAAGCCGGTCAGCAGCGAATTGGCGAAGGTCAGGACGTTGACGACCGAAAGCTGGGCATTCGCATACCAGCCGAGCCAGACCAAAATATAAAGCAAATAAACGCGACGAACCCATGTATAGACCACGGGCCGGCGGACCAGGACATTCTGGAAGAAGAAGATCAGTGTGAGAGCGCCGAGCGCCACAACCGTCGTGGCGATCTTGACCACGTCGCCCCGCCAGATTTTCATCCACAGCGGCTCGTCTTCGGCGGCGGAGAATGCTGCTGCGGCGCGTTTTGCGGTCGCCTGCGCTGCCGACGACGCCGCAGGAGGCGTGGCCGTCTGCTGCCGGACGGGCGGCGCCGGCTCAGTCTTCAAATAGGCGTCCGGAAGGGTATAGCCGAGATTGAAAGTGAGCCAGGCCTTTTCCCGTGTCGCGACCACGCGCTGCACCAGCAGTTGCAGCGTCCACGGCTCGGTCGGATCGAGCGTGAATTCCGGCGGCACCGTGAACAGGGCAATTTCGGGAAAGTCAGGCGCGCCCACGGCTTCAAGGTTTCCCAACCGCGTTTGGTTGACGTCGCGGAAGCGGACGCTGTTGGTGTCCTGGATCAGTTCGATGCGGTCGAAGATGCCGCCGCGGACGTAGGCAGCCCCCTTGAACGAATACCGCCCTGATCCCGCGACGATCAGCGCCTGCTGACCTGGCTTCAGCCTGCCGGTCAGCCGTTTGTATCCGTCATCGCCGAGCAGGCTGCGGCCGATGGTCGGCACCGCGACATCAGCGACATAGAGGTCGATGAACGTATCGTCCGGATCGCCCTCTTCCGGGTGCGCGATCGCAGCCACATTGCCGGATTTTTCGAAGGCCTTGTTCACGTCGGCAACGGTCAGGAACAGCCGGCCGACGGAACCGTCTCCAACGAGGCTTTGCCAGTCGCGAATCTCGCTCTTGCCGGGATCGATTACCTTGGTGGCCTGCGGCGCCGCGCTGGCGATCACGTTGCCCTGATTGCCGAGCCGACCGCTCTTGATGAGCTTGGTCGCGGAGCGGACGATGCTGTCACCCATCACCAGCACGGTCACCGTCGCGCCGCTGACGATATCGACCTGCGGCGCGGGTGCGGCGCCGCGCACGACACTTCCCATGTCGGCGCCGATCAGCTTGTTGACCGCTTCCAGAATACGCTCGACAGGAATACCCACGAGCACAATGGGTTCCTTGTGCTCGACGAGCTTGAGGCCGGTTATCACGCCCTTCGGATCGATACCGATCAAAAGCTGGATCGGTTTTCCGGAGTAGCCGGTGGCGTTGGCAAAGTCGGAGTTCAGGTAGACGAAGCCGAGGAGCTGATCGTCCTTATATGCCGGCGCAATCGCGGGATCGCCCTGCAACGGCCCAAGGCGGTTCGCCCCTGGGATCAGTTCGGCCGGCTCGGCCTTGCCGAGGTATTCGTTCAGCCGGCCTGCGGCTTGCGCGTCGCCGAAGAGAGCGATCCAGCCGAAAAGGGCCAGAATACCAAGAAGGACATATTTGTTGACGGATTTTCGCAAGGCGCACATTCCAGATTTTCAAGGCAGAACGCCGTTGTTCTGGATTGCGAGGTGCACTTATAGCACCAAAGTGAAATTCTTATTGCGCTGGATCAAACTTATCGCACTCTGATCGAGTCAAACTTTTTCAGGGGAACCGATATGCGCAAGGAACCGCTTCTGACCGCAGTGCCGCCGGCTTCCGTGCAAAGCCTTGGCGAACTTTATGCAATTGCGTTCGATTTGGCGGCAAAGGCCGCGCAGCGCTATGGCGCCCTCGCGCAACGCATTGACGAAAATTCCTGGCCGGTGCGTGGCGTGTTCGAGGTCCTGGCGAAACGCGAGCGCGATCGTTGCAACAGTCTGTCGGCAGCGTGTCTTGCCGCCTGCGGCAAGCGTCCCGATGCGTCCGACCTGCGCTGGGCGCCGATCGATCTCGTTCCTGCCGCCGAAATCGCCGACATCACGGATTCGAGCCTGTCGACGCCGTACACGGCCTGGGCGCTGGCGGCTCGCCATCGCCAACGTGCCTTCGTGTTCTGGACCTACGTCATCGCTCTGGCCGAAGATCCGCAGGTCCGGCTGGCGGCGGAAAACCTGGCGCGCGAAGCGCTGTCGGACGGAAATCAGTTGCGCCAGGAACGCCGGCGGGCCTGGCGGGCTGAGCGGAAGGTCGCGACCGAGACTGCGGCTTTCGACGGAACCGGCGAGCCCGCATCGGCACCGATTCTGGAGATCTTCTGCTCAAGGACATCATCGCATGGTCGGAAGGATTGACCTCGGCCCAACGCAACCATGTGCTGGCCATGGATCCTTCTCGACTGCCGCCGCCATTCCTGACGTCATCCGGCGCGGGCGGCGTCGATCCCGCCTCCCAAGAGATCGAACAGATCAAGCGCCGTGCGCTGCGCCGTGCCGAGCAATTGTCGAACATCTACCTCGACGACGCGGACAACGCTCACGACCAAAGCAGCATGGAGCTCGCGCAAAAACTTGCCGCTCAATCCATTATCCGGCTCGCTGGTCTGCGCAATATTGCCGCTTTGCCCGCCTCGCCATGATCGGCCAAAGAAGCCCGCGTATCCCCCGCGCAAACCGCCATTGCGGCCCGGCCGGGAAATCGACGATAGAGGGGGTGGATGGTGGGCACGACAGGGATCGAACCTGTGACCCCTACCATGTCAAGGTAGTCCGAGACACCAATTCTCGTGTGAAATCAAAACGAAAAGGCCGGTAGAAGTGCAAATCGGAGCATGAACGGAGCTGGAACAAAGCGGATTTGCTGTTGACGTGCTGTTGACGGTCGGCCGTCAGCTCGGGCCGCTCTGATTGGGAAGCTCGCCGGTCTAAGCGCGCAGTCGTTCACACGGGAGAGGTCCAAGGTTCGATCCCTTGTGCGCCCACCAATGAACCCTCAAATTCAATAACTTAGAGGCCTGATTCCCTTGGGGCGTGCCCCAAAAAAAAAGCTGGGGCACAATAGGGACACATCAGATTTGGCGGTTGCCAAAAATCGTTCTCCCATGCCCACCCTCACCCGCCGCCACGATCCCGACGCCAATCAAAAGACGTGCTGATCCATAACGACGCCATCCGTGTGGGCATCGCAATGCGACAGGGAGCAATGGAGCTGGGGAGTTCTCCGCGATCTGTGTCTGAGGACATGGTTGTCTCCGTTCTGATGATGTTCGTGGGGTGGCCCGAAAAGGCGTGGCCGATGGCAGGTCTCGATCCAGCAAAGCGCGCTATGTCCGCATTGCGCGAGGACCTTACGAACGGCCGCTGTGCGCCAGAAGCGGCCGATCGGAATACACGTCTCATTGCATCCCCAGCTGCAGATCGGTGTTAATCGGCGGGTACCGACGCCGATCGGCGCGCCAAGCTGCTGATCGACCTAGCGATCGAGGGGTCACTCTACGACGCCTATTCACACCAGGATTTGGGACGACCGTCGACGCCGTCGTTCCAGCGGTAGCCGCGCCCCCTGAGGATTCCGCGCTTGGAATTCTAATGCCCCGCCCTCTTTACAACAACACGGCTTACCAAGCCTATTTTGTAATAGCAGTGGGGGTATCTGGTAGCCGTGACGGCCGGTTGACTTGAGAAGAGCAACAATCTCGTATGGCTAGGTGTTACATTGGGAGGCTGCACTAAGATACGTTCGCGAGCTGCCAGACAACATTTGCGAGCACCTTCGTGCCTGCAACTATATGTTCTGGTTCTGCCCATTCAGCCGGATTATGCGAAATCCCGCCGCGGCAAGGTATGAAAATCATCCCGGTCGGACACACATAGTGGAGTTGGCGCGCGTCGTGTCCGGCGGCCGAATATATTTCCATTGACGGGATTTTCTCACCCGATGCGGCTGCAGCAATAAGGGACCGGATCTCGGTTGAGAAAGCGAGAGACGGTGCGTGGGCAATCTGCCTGATCTCAACAGTGCAGGGACCACATTCGGCTTCGACAAAGTGAAGAATTTTGCGGTCCATCTCGTCAACAATTGCGTTGTCAGGGTGGCGCAGGTCGATCGAAAACAAAACTTCCGACGGCACCACCGAAGGCGCATTTGGTGTAACCTGAAATAGGCCCACTGTGAGTTTGATGTCATCCGGACTAACGGCCGCGCGATCGATCTGGGCGATCATGCGGACAGCGGCCATCAGCGCATCGCGTCGCTCGGCTCGGAGCGCCGTGCCAGCGTGAGCCGCCTCTCCACTGACACGAACGCGGTAACGCCTCGTGCCCTGAATACCCGTAACAACGCCAATTTGGATTCCGGCCGCCTCGAGCAAGGGACCTTGCTCGATATGCGGCTCAACAAAAGCAGCCACCGGAAATCCGAAGCCGCGAACCGGGATATCGACGTCGCGGGAAAGAACCTCACTGACAGCGGCCCCCAGCGAAACCCCAGCCTGGTCGCGAATTGCGAGGACTTCATCCAATGTCTTGCGCCCGGTAAAGACCTCCGAGCCCGACATACCGGGAGCAAATCGCGAGCCCTCCTCGTTGGTCCAGGCCACAACCTCGATCGAGCGAAGCGGTTGCTCTCCCCGGGCTACAATTGCCTTGACGGCTTCCAATGCGGCCAAAACACCGAAAACGCCATCGAATTTTCCGCCTGTCGGCTGCGAGTCGATATGCGAGCCGGCAAGCACCGGCGGGAGAGACGGATTGCGACCCTCATAGCGAAGGAAAAGATTTGCGATGCTATCGGTAAATGGAACAAGGCCAATCTCGCGGGCCCATGATACCAGCTGCGCACGCGCCTCGCTCTCGACCGACGACAGTGCTGGCCGATCGACGCCATCATCCTCGCGAGCCCCGAACTTGGCGAGCGCCATATGCCTCGCCCAGAGACGATCGGCATCGATGAGGTTCGCAAAGGGCGTCGCCGACATGATCACGCCTCAGTCGGTGCGCATGACTTGCGCCGGATTGGCCCGCGGATCACGCGGTCCCCACCTTCCGGCTTCCACTTGCGCAATGAATTCGGAAAGCAACCGATTGAACAATTCCGGCTCTTCAAGATTCAGCGTATGACCCGATTTCGGAAAGACGGCGAGTCCGGACCGCGCCATCGTGCGTTTGAGAAACAGGCCCGGCTGAATACAGTGGTCGTCCTCGTCGCCCACCATCACCAATACCGGTGTTTCCAGCGCGCGAAACTCGGCTTCCAGATCATAAAGTGAGGGTCGACGCATCTGGACGCCACGCATGGTATTGGCAGCGCCTCGGGAATCGTGCTGCGCCAACCGATCAGCGAACAGGCGCCATCCGCGCGGGTCCTTTTCCTGAAACTGCACCCGAGATGCGCCCTCGGCATAGATCGGCGCGAAACTTTCTGCGCCCCGCTCCTGGAAATTGTTCGCAACTTGCTCCGAAACCCCCTTGAAATAGTCCTGATGGGCTTTTTCGGCGCCATATCCGGTGCCGGCGGCCACAACGGACAGTATGCGCTGGGGGTGACGAAGCGCGGCGTGGAGGCTGGCAAAGCCACCCATCGAAAGACCAACGACATGCGCCTTGTCGAATTCCTGCCGCACTCAACACGTCAACAATGTCGTCGGCGGCGCGGCCCTGCGAATAGGCCTCTACGGATTTGGGGATATCCGAGGGCGGATAGCCCCGCGCCGCGAACGTGATGCAACGGTGACGCCGCGCGAAGAAATTGAGCTGCGGCTCCCAGCTCCAATGGCTACCGCCGAATTCGTGTACGAAAATGATCGGGGTGCCAGATCCAGCGCTTTCGTAAAACAGGCGCACCCCATCGCTTGTCTTGGCAAAGCTCATCACAAACTCCTCAGATTACAGAGCGACGGGAAGCAATGCCCCCATCGACGGTAAATATCGTTCCCGATGTGTAACCGGAGCGATAGGACGCGAAGAATACAATGAGATCGGTGATCTCGTGGATGTGCGCGGGCCTCTTGAGAGGATAGCGCTCCTGCAATTCCTTGTAGCGGTCTTCGGTGCCAAACAAGTCCTTGGAACGTTTCTTCAGCATGTTGTAGATCCGGTCGGTATCCACTGGTCCGGGATTGATTCCGACAACGCGGATGTTGTCATCAAGCGAATGTCCACCCATGGCGCGGGTAAACGCCATCAGGCTCGCGTTTCCGGTCGTCCCGGCAACGTATTTTGGGTCGAATACTTCTCCCCCATTACCGATGTTGTTGATGATCACACCGCCACCACGCGCTTTGAGGCGCGGATAAATTGCGCGCGTCAGATTGATGTAACCGAATACTTTCAGCTCCCAACCGGCACGCCATTTGGCTTCATCGACATCCCAAAGGCTTCCGCTTGGTATCACACCCGCATTGTTGACCAGTATATCGATATCACCGACAGCTTTGACCAACGGATCGATCACGTCAGCAGCTGTCAGGTCCTTGACGTGGATCGTGACTTTGACGTCATGCGAACCCTCGATCTCCGACTTGATGACCGACAGCCGGTCACCGGAACGGGCGACCAGATGAAGGTTGCATCCTTCCTCGGCGAAGGACCGCGCCACACCCTCGCCAATTCCCTGGGAAGCGCCGGTTACAAGGACCGACTTCCCTTTCAGCCGCAAATCCATATCAATCGTCTCCTGTTTCCTTCGGTCTTCGGGCGCTCAGAACAGCTTCGCCGGTTCGTTGCGACCGCGGGCGCGCTCGACCATTGCTGGCAGCAGCGCTACGAACTCCTCAACCCACAACGACGGCACGCTAGTGCTCACCTTGATGAAGCGGTCACCAAAGGTTGGCGTATGGTAAGCCCCCTGACGGATCATGATCTTGCGCTCCTGGAACGCCGCAACGAGGGCCTCAGGTTTCACGCCGGCTTTTTCGCATTCGATGACGATGAAGTTGCCGTTTGACGGATAAACCGGCATTTCGAGACCGGGGATTCTTATCACGGCATCGTTGATCAGTTTCTGATTTGCCCGCTGCTGCGTCAGCACCCCCGGAAACCATTCTGATTTGATCTTGAGCCCGGCGAGAGCTGCACGCTGTGACAGGATGCTGGATCCCAGATTGTTCGGTGGCGAACCCGCCAGCCGTTCGATCAGGACGGAATCGGCAACAACAGCACCCACGCGCAGACCCGCGAGGCCGAGCCACTTCGAGAAACTATAGATCGTAAGCGTGCGATCAGGATAATGCTTTGCAGCCAGTTCGTGCGAATGCGCGAAATGCCGGTAGGTGCAGTCGTGGATCAGGTAGGCCCCTGCTGCCTTTGCGATTGCGGCGATATTTTCGATCTCCGCAGACGTGCAAGCCGTCCCCAATGGGTTATTTGGATCCACAAGGTAGACAATCCTGGTTTTTGGCGTGATGGCTGCAGCGAGCCGCTCGGGCGCAAGCCGGTATCCGTACTCCGCGCCATAAATCGGGATTTGCTTTACGGTGGCGCCGACCGAGCGCGCAAAGGCCATCGGCCAATTCCATGTCGGATCGGTGGTGATGAACTCGTCGCCCGGCTGCAGCAGCGTATGGCAAACGTGATAAAGTGAAGAGACCGCACCATCTGAGACAAGTGCGGCGTGGTCTTTGAGACCCAGATCGCTGACTATGCCTTGCCGCAGTTCTTCCAGCCCGGCTGGCGGTGCGTAAACGTGGAACTCCTCATCGCGGATACAACGTTCCATTGCCTCGATGACGGCAGCATGGGGCTTGGCGTGATTGGTGTTTTGCCCCATCCAGCGCAAGTCTGGCGTGTTGACCAGGCGATCGAAATGGGCGTTCCGAACCTCGAACGGCTTCATCAGGGCTCCAATCTTGAATCCAGTCCAGTATGCAGGATATGTACATTTCGATGATTCTTGGGATATTCTCGCGGCTCAATATATGCAGAGCCGCCGAATTTCCCGCCGAACATGACCAATCTCTAGCTCTCTGGCAATATAATATGCAATATCGCATTTTTGGCATAATGAGACTTGCGCCGAAACGCAATCGATATGATTGTGGTGGTCTCTGATCGGAGGGAGAAGGTCGATGGCAATTTCACGTCGGAAAGTCTTGAAGGGCATGAGCATCGCTGGCCTCGGCGCCGCCGGCCTGCCGCTCGCCACACCGGCCATTTCGCAGGGCGCGACCAAAGTCAGCTTCACCACCTCGTGGATCCCCGAAGGTCCCAATCTGTTCGCCTATATCGCGCGCGATAAAGGTTTCTGGAAAAAGGCCGGTCTCGACGTCAGCGTGGCGCGTGGCTCCGGATCCGGAGCCGCGGCTCAGGCGGTCAGTGCCGGCACCTTCGATTTCGGCATGGCCGCAACGCCGACGGTCATTGTCCAGGCAGCCAAGAAGCTGCCAATCACCTGCATCGGCCAGATCAACTACGATGCGCTGATGGGTATCGGGCTGTTGTCCGGTTCACCGATCAAAAAACCGAAGGACCTGGAGGGAAAGAAGCTCGGCGCCAGCGTGACTTCCGGCGAATATCCGTTCCTGCCGTTATATGCGGAGAAAGCGGGCTTTGATCTTGCCAAAGTGCAGATGGTGCAACTCGACGGCAAGGTGCGCGAGCGCTCGCTGATGGAGAAGCAGGTCGATGCTGTTTCCGCGTTTGCCACCAGCACGATTCCCTCGCTGTCACCGCTCGGTACCGAAGTCCGTTTCATGCTGTTCCGCGACGCGGGAATCGAATTTTATGGCCAGTCGCTCACCACGCAGCCGCAAAGACTGGAGAAGGATCCCGGCCTGTGTGCCGCTTTCGTCGAGGGGGCGATGGAGGCCATTCGCTTTACCATGACGAATTCCGATGAGGCGGTCGACATTTTCCTGAAGGCGAACAGCGAAGTCGCGATGTCCTCAACAGGCAAGGACTATGCCCGCATTGGTCTTGGATTGACGAACTTGACCAACCTCGTTCCGGAAATAAAGCAGCATGGTTTTGGCTTCGCCGATCCAAAGAAAGTCGCGACGATGGCCGATCTTGTTGTGAAGTATGCGGCCGGTGATGGTGCGACGCGTCCCGATGTTGACGCGCTTTTCACCAACAAATTCGTCGGCAAGGTCACGCTGAGCGCAGACGAACTGGCGGCAGCTGAAAAGAATACCGCGGCCTTCCGTAAATACATCAGCTGATTTGTCAGGACCGGCGCGATGGATAAATTCGATGCTCGCGGCTGAAAGTACTGTGGACGCCGTGGCTGCACCGCCGCCGCTGGTGTCCGTCACCAACGTGCAGAAAACCTATTTCACGCGGCAGGCGCCGGTGCATGCCGTCGCATCGGCTTCGGTCAACGTTGCACGCGGTGAATTCGTCTCGCTGCTCGGCCCGAGTGGCTGCGGCAAAAGCACCCTCCTGATGATGATCGCCGGGCTTGAACGGCCCACCGGTGGATCAATCTTGCTCGGTGGATCTGAGGTAAAGAAGCCGCGTCGCGATATTGGCGTCATTTTTCAGGACGCCACGCTCTTGCCGTGGAAGAGCGCCCTCGAAAACGTGCTTTTTCCAATTCGTATTCTCAAATTGCCGATCGAAGCCTACCGCCAGCGAGCCAAGGAACTGCTGAACATGGTAGGGCTTTCCGGCTTTGAGCATAAGAAGCCATCGCAGCTCTCAGGCGGAATGCGGCAGCGGGTAGCAATCTGCCGGGCGCTGATCCATGGTCCGGATATCCTGCTGATGGACGAACCATTCAGCGCGCTCGATGCGATCACGCGCGACCAGATGAACGTCGCGCTGTCCGAAATTCTTGAGACCTATAAGAAGACCGTGATCTTCGTTACGCACTCGATTCGGGAAGCGGCATTCTTATCCGACCGTGTGGTCGTTATGGGCGGCCGTCCGTCGACGATCATGCTCGATATGCAGATGCCGTTTCAACGTCCGCGACGTTTCGAAATCGAAGAAACTCCCGAATTCGCCGGAGTATGCCGAAAACTCAGGCTGACAATCGAAGAAGCGCATAGCAGCCCGCAACCGGCTCAAAGCCCTACCGTGGAAACACGCACCCTAACCTTCGAGTGAGGCCCGACATGGCATCTACAGGCATGGGAACGGAAACAGGCGCGATCATCGCCGTTCCGACAGCATCCAAAGAAGCCGGCCTTTCCAATCTGCGAAGCACTGCCCTGCCGTTGGGACTGGCAGCAATCGTAATCGCGGGCTGGCAGCTCGCGGTCATGCTTGGCAACATCCCTTCCGTCATTTTGCCGTCGCCCATCTCAATCGCCAAATACATCTTCGAACGGTATGATCTTTTGCTCATGCATGCGCTTCCGACGACACTGGAATTTGCGGCAGGCTTTGTTCTCGCAACCTTGCTTGGAATTGCCCTGGCCATCATCATCAGTTACTCACAGATCGCACGTGAAGCCCTGTATCCCAATCTTGTGTTTTTCCAGCTGATCCCAAAAATCGCACTGGCTCCCCTTTTCATCATCTGGCTGGGGATTGGTTCGCAGTCTCGCATCGCATTCGCCGTTTTCATCGCGTTCTTCCCGGTTGTGATTTCGACGACCGCCGGCTTCGCGAGCGTTGACAAGGGCATGCTTCGGCTGTGCCGCGCTCTCACCGCAAGTGAGTGGCAAATATTCACCAGTGTGCGGTTTCCGGCGGCGCTCCCCTATATTTTCAGCGGCATGAAAATCGCAATCACGCTGGCGATCATCGGCGTGATTATTGGTGAATTCATCACCGCTCAGGCTGGACTCGGTTATCTGATTATTTTTGCAACGGCCCGAGCTGACACAGAGATATCGATGGCTGCGATCGTGGTCCTGTGCATTTGCGGCCTGTTGCTTTATGGACTGGTGGCACTCGGTGAAGCGATCGCAAACAGGTTTTACTCGGCGGACAACACATGAAGACAAATTCGGGAGCACTGCCGGTCGCAGGAGCGACGATTTTGAGAGATGAGCCGGAATCGCTTTCGGCAAATGTGGTTCACCGACTGGAACTTGAAATCCTGAAGGGCCAGCGAAAGCCCGGCGACCGTCTTGACGAGCGCCTGCTGGCCGAGCAGTTCGGTATGTCGCGCACACCTGTTCGTGAGGCACTGCAGCGGCTTGCAGCCAGCGGGCTCGTGGTTTCACGCGGACGTCAGGGGCTTCAAGTAGCCCAGCTTTCGATCGCCGACCTTCTCGATGCCTTCAGCGTTGCCGCCGAGATGGAGGCATTGGCGTCGGCGCACGCGGCCCGTCGCATTCGACCCGAACAGCGGCGCCGTCTTGAAACCGCGCATCAGGCCTGCTCTGTTGCAGCGCAAGCTCACGATGCGGATGGCTTCTACGAAGCCAATCTTGAGTTTCACGAGACAATTTCGGCAGCCAGTCACAATCGGATCTTGCAGGATGAACTGCGCCGACTGACTGTTAAGATCTCTCCCTATCGCAGAACCATCACCTTTCAGCCAGGGCGCATGGAATTATCGATCCCCGAACACGAACAGATCATGGTGGCGATCTTTCGCGGCGACGCGATGCAGGCCGGCCAGGTTATGCGTGCACATGTCACGCTGCTTGGCGAGGGACTTTCGGACCTGCTCCAATTTTTGCGGCAATATGGCGATCAGAATTTGCTTGCCGAGCTCGCCTGATGCAACGCGCAACAGCATGCCGACCAACCCCACGATGGCTTCTGCTTCGTCGATCCATTGTTGTGGAACGTTCATATCGTCCGACTGATAAGATTTCTGCTTATTCCTTATGAGTTACGCGATGCTGCTTGCGCATGAACGGCCGCTTTGCGCCAGAAGCAGCCGTCCCCACGGCTATGCGAATTCGCCGTTGTTGAGCGGTTCTGGGAACATCGCTGATCCTGAAGAATGACTTCAGTTGCTGTCCTAAACGGCTATTCCTCGTCCGCCAGCGGTGAGCGCACGCTACCGTCGGGGCGGCAATGTCGTCTTATGCTTAGTTTCCTTGCGGATGAAGCTGCGGACGAGGCCGGGTGAAGGACGCGCGGCCGCGCTTGATGCCCCATAGCGGTTGCGCGAGCATCGCGACCGCGTCGGTGGGATTGCCCGCATCCAGACAGACGAGGTCGGCCGGCCCTCCGACCGTGATGCCGTAATCGCCGAGGCGCATCAGCCGCGCCGCGGAGCCGGTGATCATGTCGAGGCACCCGGCGAGGTCGTCCGGCCGCGACACGTGGCAGACATTCGCATAGAGGTTCGCCATCCGGATCAGCGAGCCGTCGCCATACGGCGTGAACGGGTTCAGGACATTGTTGGTCGAGATCGAACAGGTCACCCCGGCCTTGCGCAGCGGCTCCGCCGGCACGACGCCGCGCGGCACCGCATGGTCGTGATTGCGGCCCATCAAGATGCAGGTCGGTCGACGGCAATATCGTCACGGCGACGCCGGCGCTGGCCAGCTGCGCCGCGATCTCGTTGAAGCGGTCCGGCGGCAGCAGCGACATCTGCGTCACATGGCCGACGGCCACCCGGCCGCCCCAGCCAAATTCCTCGGTCTTGCGGCAGACATATTCGATCTGCATGCCCTCCGTGGTCTCGGCGAGATCGAGGTGCATGTCGATTTCGGCGTCGAAATCGCGCGCGATGGCAAAAATCCGATCGATCTGGCCGCGCGGATCGGTGTCGAAATAAGGCACGGCGCCGATCGCCCGCGCGCCGCGGCGCAAGCCCTCGATCAGCAGTTCTTCGGTGCCGGGATTGTTGGTGAGCCCCTCCTGCGGGAAAACGCACAGTTCGACGTCGATCGCCCAGGCGTAATCGCGCGCGAGCTGGTCGACCGCTTCGAACCCGATCATTCCAATTCCCGGATCAAGCTCGACATGGGTACGCATGCGCATCGTGCCCTGCGTGATGCAGCGTTCCAGGGTCCGCCTGCCCCGCGCATAGACGTCTTCGACGGTGAAGCCGCGCTTGGCGGCCGCGGTTTCCCGGACGGCTTCGGCGACGGTGCCTTCCTCGATGCGGCAGCGGTCGAGGATGCAGGTCTTGTCGAGATGGATATGCGTCTCGATCATGCCGGGGACCACCAGGCAGCCCTCCGCTTTCAGTTCCGGCCCATCCGCCGCCAAGGCCGGAGGATGGCCGCAATCGTTTGCCCTGAACGCCAATATCGACGTTGCGAAGCTCGCCTTCCTGCAGAATGCGAGCATCACGAATAATCAGGTCCATCAGTTCACCACCGCAGGAACGGCCCCAAGATAGGCATCGTCGAGCATCGCACCGCGCAGCTCCGCGGCGTTGCCTTGCGCCACCACCCGGCCGCCGCCGAGCACATAACCGCGGTCGGCAATGGCCAGCGCATAGTCTGCCATCTGATCCACGATCAGCAAGGTCATGCCCTCGTCCCGCAGCCGCGTAAACTGTTCGAACAGCTCGGCCACCACCGTCGGCGCCAGACCCAGCGACGGTTCGTCCAGAAGCAGGACTTCGGGCCGGGCCAACAGCCCACGGGCGACGGCGAGCATCTGTTGTTCGCCGCCCGACAGCAGGCCCGCGGCGGTGTTCAGGCGCGGGCGCAGCCGCGGAAAGCGAACCAGCATCGTCTCGATCTCGGCGGACACGAAATCGCCGCGGCGGGTCGCGCCAAGGCGAAGATTTTCGGCGACCGTCAATTGCGGAAATACCTGCCGTCCCTCCGGCACCAGGATCAAGCCGGCGCGCGCGACCAGATGGGCTGGAAGCGCGGCAAGCTCGAGGCTGCCAAGATGGATGGTCCCCGTCACCGGACGGATCAGCCCGCTCAGGGCTTTCATCAGGGTTGATTTGCCGGCGCCGTTAGGGCCGAACAGGGCGATCACCTCTCCCCGGCCCACCTTCAGGCTGACCTGATCGAGCACCGCAAGCGGTCCATAACCAGCGCTGAGCTGCGCCGCACCTCGAGCAAGGGCGCGCCGGCCTTGCCGCGGCGCGGCCGATCCCGCCGGCATCGTCGGCGCCGAGATAGGCCGCCTTGACGGCGGGATCGTTGCGCACGACCGCGGGCGACCCCGCCGCAATGCGGCGTCCGGCATCGAGCACCACGATCTCGTCGGAGATCGACATCACCAGCGCCATGTCATGCTCGACGAGCACGACGGCAAGACCGGCGCGCGCCAGGCGTTGCAGCAGGCCGCCCAGCTTCGCCGTGTCGGCGTCGTTGAGCCCGGCGGCCGGCTCATCCAGAAGACAGCACGGCGGGCGCGGTGCCAAGGGCGCGGGCGATCTCGACCAAGCCGGCGATCCACATGCGGCAGTGTGGCGGCGAGCGCGGTTTCCGATCCGGAATAGCCGACGAGCGACAACAGCGCGCGCGCCAGCTCCGCCGGTGCCTCGCCGCGCCAGGAGCCGCGCAGCAGGCCAAGGCGGACATTGTCCAGCACGCTCAACCCTGCAGAAGGGTTGCGCGGTTTGAAACGTGCGGGCAAGACCGGCGCGCGCGACCTCGTGCGCAGGCTGGCCCGTGATCTCGCGGCCGCCGACGCGCACGGTCCCGGAATCCGGGCGCTGGAATCCGCTGACGAGATTGAGCAGCGTGGTTTTGCCGGCGCCGTTGGGACCGATCACAGTGGTCACCCGGCCGGGCTGCGCGGTCATGTCAACGCCGGCCACCGCAATGACGCCGCCGAACGCGACGCGCACGCCTTCGGCCGCGAGGCTGCCGCGCGCGCCCGTGATATGGGCCAGAGCGAGATCGATATCGGGCTTCGGGCTTGGTGCGGATTCCCTCGGCATCACCAGACGGGCGACGGCGCCCGCGATCCCGCCCGGAGCCGCCCAAAGCACGATCAGCAAGCCGGCGCCGAAAACCAGCAGGCGGTATTCGGCAAGGCCCGCGAGCACCTCCGGCAGCAACACGACCACCGCCGACCCGACCAGCGGCCCGAGGGTGCGGCCCGCGCCGCCGACCACCACCACCAGCAGAAACAGGATCGACTGCGAGAACGGAAATGAGCTCGGCGCGATGAAGCCGGTCAGCGCCGCCTGCAATCCGCCCGCCAGACCGGCCGCCACGGCGGCCAAGACGAAGGCGGCGGTGCGCACCGGCAACGCGCTGATCCCGACGCCGCGCGCCGCCGCCGGCGCCGAGGCAATGGCCTGCATCGCCAGGCCGAGCGGACTTCGCGCAAAATAATGAAACGCAGACCAGAGCAAGGACGCAAAGACCGCAGGCCAATAGCGCCGTGCCGCCGGTGCCGAACGGCGCCGGAATTCCGGCGAGGCCGCTGGAGCCGCCGGTGAGATCGCGCCACTCGACCGAGACGGATTCGACGATGAAGCCGAAGGCGATGGTCACCATGGCGAGATAAGGACCCGTGACCCGAAGCGCGGGAATCGACAGCACCGCCGATATCGCCGCGACCAGCAAGACGGCGAGCGGCAAGGCTTCCCAGAAATTCAAGCCCGGCCTTGGTGGTGAGGATTCCGACCCCGTAGGCGCCGAGCGCGAGAAACCCGGCCTGGCCGAGCGACACCTCACCGGCGAGGCCGAGCAGCACGTTCAACCCGACGCCGACCAGCGCGGTGGTCGCCAGCGTTCCCAAAAGATACGCGTAATAGCCGGGCGCGAGCAGACAGATGGCGACGGCGCGGCAGCCGACCAGCACCGCGGCGACACGATGGCAATGATGGCCTTCATACGCGCACCCTGGTCCGGCCACCGAACAATCCGGACGGCGCCAGCACAAGGGCGGCGATGACGGCGGAGAATGTGACGATCTGGGTACTGCCGGAACCAAGCCATGTCGTGGCGCAGGCTTCCACGAGACCGTAGCCAGGCCCGCGATCACGACCCCCCAGGGATTGGTGAGGCCGCCGAGGATCGCCACCGCGAAGGCCTTGATGCCGAACAACGTGCCCATGTCATAGGCCACGTTGTACACCGGCGCGATCAGGATGCCGCCGATCCCGGCAAGAAGCGCGGCCGCGGCGTAAGTGAGCGCGATCAGCAGGGTCACATCGATGCTCATCAGCCGCGCGGCATCCGGGTTCTCGACCGCCGCGCGCAGTTTCAGCCCGAGCCCGGTGCGGTGCATGCCGAGATGCACCAGCAACGCCAGCCCCAGTCCGACCAGCGGCACCACGACCTGCAACGGAAAGATGCCGATATTGCCGATGACCCAGGGATCATCCGCCAGAGATGACGGAAGCGCGCGCGGCTCCTTGCCGAACAGCACCATGACGACATTGTCGAGCACGATTCCAAGCGCCACGGTCGCCATCAGCCAGGAATTCGTGCCGCGCGCGACGAACGGCCGAACCGCGATGCGTTCGACGACCAGGCCCCAGACGGCGCAAGCCAACAGCGCCACGGGTACCGCGGCCAGCATCGGCCAGTGCATCCCGACCGCCAGTGCATGGCAAACCACCGCGCCAAGCATCACCGATGAGCCCTGCGCGAAGTTCACCGTGCCGGAGACGGCAAACGTCAGCGTGAACCCAAGCGCGATCAGGCCGTAGATGCTGCCGAGGCTAAGCCCCGAGACAAGTGCGGTCGCCAGCATGGCTCAGCCCGTGATGGGCTCGATCTGATCTCCGTTGTAACGGACCATGACGTAATCGTTTTCGTTCAAGGCGTCGTGGTTCGCATCCGTGAAGGGCTTGGTGTAGTTCTTGATCAGCCCCTGATAGCTTTCGATGCCCAGAAATCCCTCGCGCAGTTTGGGGCCTTCGGTCGAGCCGGCTTTGGCGATGGCGAGCGCGGTCAACTGCATCGCATCATAGGCATTGGCAACGCCGACCGGCGGCGTGACGTCGCCGGGGCCCTTGATATCCGGATATTTCGCCATCAGCGCCGCGAGCACCCGCTTGCCGACATCGTTCTGCGGCCCGAAGAAGCTGTAGGTCTGGACGAAATGCACCTTGCCCGCCCAGGATCCCGCAAGCTCGGGGAAACGCCCGCCCGAGATACCCCAATGCGAGACCACCGGCACGGTCCAGGCGGAGCGCTGCAGCGACTTGACCACCTGCGCGCCCGGCGCGGCATTGCCGACCAGGATCACTGTGTCCGCGCCGGCGTCGCGCAGCCGCTGCAGCTGCGGTGTCATGTCGACATCCTTGTCGTCGAACTTTTCCGCGCCGGCGAGCTTGATGCCCGCGGCTTCTGCGGCGGCGGTCAACCCGGCCAGATTGGATTCGCCCCAGCCATTGTTGACCAGCATCAGCCCCGGCGTCTTTGCGCCGAAGCTCGGTCATGGCGTACTTGATCAGCGCGCGGTCCACCAGAACGTCGACCGCCGAGACACGGAACACGAAATTTGGATTGGCGCCGTTGCGGGTAATATTTGTCGCCGCGGCCCACACGCCCATGAACGGCACTTGCGCCGCGTTCGACCACCGGCACGATCGCCAGCGAGACCGGACTGTCGATGCCGCCGAACAGAACGGCGACGCCCTCCTTGTCGATCAATTCCCGCGCGGCGGTCTGGCCTTTGGCCGGGTTCGACTCGTCGTCGCGGCGGACGAGTTCGAGCATCCGGCCGCCGAGCACGCCGCCCTTGGCGTTGATCTCGTCGATCGCGATCGTGAGCCCGCGGGTGATCCCCTCGCCTGACTTGGCGGACTGTCCGGAAAGCGCCGCAACCAGGCCTATCTTGACGGGTTCTGCGGCCATCGCGCACGGCCGGCGAGGCTTCCCAACGCGATCCCGGCGGGAAGAACAAGAGCTTGGCGACGCGTGAGATTTGTCGGCATGTCAAAAGCTCCACTTCGATTTTAATTCGGAGGATTTTAGGGAATTCTCAGGCAGCCCAAGCAGCGTCAGGGTGATGGCTGCGATGTTAAAGGCTACGGCGCGCTTGACGATCAAGTCAATGGCGAGCGACCAAACGGCAAGCAAACGACATGCCACGAAAATGGAAGTGACGGCCGAAGCCGTGGGTTTTGCCGCGACGCTGTGCACATGTGATCGAGATGCGAAGACGTCTTCAGATTAAAAGCCAGCGACGGCGTCGAACCAAGCGATCACCATGATACAGCAATGCTGTCGTATCTCGTTCGATCACCTTCGTGGTCTCGCGAAGCAGGCTCGACGCCCTCGCCTCCGATCAG